>NZ_CP127173.1:5336284-10665068 GCF_030264295.1 Amycolatopsis nalaikhensis
CGGCCGCGGTGAACTTGCCGGTCAGCTTCGCGAGGTTGCCGGCGTCCACCCCGGAGCCGCGGTCGAGCACCCGCAGCCGCAGCAGGCCGCCGGTGACTTCGGCCTCGACGTCGACGGGCTTGCCTTCGCCGTGGCGGGCCGCGTTCTCGAGCAGGTTCGTGAGCACGCGCCGGAACCGCTGGGGGTCGGTTTTGACGGTCAGAGCGTCGTCGAAGGACAACCGCAGCCGGGGTGGCTGGAGTCCGGCCGCGTCGGCGGAGGCCAGTACCAGGGCCCGCAGCTCCACCGGCCGGGGCCGGCCGGTGCCGAACGCCGGGCGGCGGCTCGCCGCGACGTCGCCCAGGGCGTCGAGCATGTCGGAGAGGTGGTTCGCGTGCTCGGCGATCAGCCGGTTGCCCGTTTCGCGGTCGGCCGGGGTGAGCGCGCCGTCCTCGGCGAGCCCCCGGGCCAGCGCGCGGAGCGAGATCACCGGGGTGCGGAACTCGTGCAGTACGACAGCGAGGCCGCCCTGCTGGGACTGGTAGGACTCGAGGAGTCGCCGCCGCAGGTCGCGTTCCTCCTCGGCCGCGGCGTGCTCGGCCATCGCCTCGACCCGGGCGGCGATCCCGGCCTCCCGCTCGCGGTCGACCAGCCGGGACAGGCTCGCGCCGAGCAGGCCGGTGAGCAGCAGGTAGCCCGTCCACCAGAGGCCTTGGAACCAGCGTTCCCGCCACGACGTGAACTCCGGGTCGACGAAGAGCACCACGGCCAGGTAGGCGACGCCGAGTCCTAGGGCGAGGGCCATGGTCGGGCCGAGGGGCAGGCGGATGGCCGCGGCGGTGATGACGAGCACGAGGATCGCGACCGCCGGGCTGGTCGCCGCGCCGGTCATGGCGATGGTGAGCAGGGTGAAAGTCGCGTCGAGGACGGTGAGCAGCCAGGCGGCCGGCCGGGTGTACAGCTCCCAGCGCGGGTTCACCGCGACGACGGCGGCGTAGCCGGACGCGACGGAAAGGGTCACGACGACCCACGGCAGGTGCCGCCGGACGTCGTCGCCGCCGGTGACCAGCAGCAGCACCATCGACAGGGCGACCGCGAGCCGCACGGTGACCATCACTCGGGCGACCGACAGCGCACCCGGCACGGTTGGCACGTCAGCCCTCCTTGTGACTCACTGTGATCGCCGCGGCCGATTTGGTGGCGGAACGTACCTGCCATACTAGGCCCGTGAATGATCGGCGCCTGGTGGTCGTGGTCGTGGACGATCACGAGCTGTTCGCCCGAGGGCTGGCGCTGCTGCTGACGACCAACGCCGGTGACCGCTTCGAGGTGGGCGGCACCACCACGCACGTCGAGGAGGCGCCCGCGCTGGTCGAGTCCTGCGGCGCCGATCTCGCGCTCGTCGATCTGGCCATGCCGCCGCTGGGCGGGGCGGCCGCGATCCGCCAGATCAAGCGGCGCCGGCCGGCCACCCGCGTGCTCGCACTGTCCGGATCGGACGATCTGGAACTCGCCGAGCAAGCCCTGCGCGCCGGCGCGGACGGCTACCTCACCAAGTCGGCGGACCCGGAGGTCCTCGTCGCGCCGTTGCTGACCGTGGCCGCCGGGTTTCGGGTCCTCGAAGGCGAGCTGCTCGACGTGCTGCTGACTACGACCCGCAAGCCGCCGGAAACGCTGCTGGACACACTCGACTCCCAGGACTTGCGGCTGTGGGCGCTGCTCGCCCGCGGCCTGGAGACCCAGGACATCGCGAACCGGATGCTCGTCTCCGAGCGCACGGCCAAGCGCATGGTCGCGTCGTTGCTGAACCGGATCGGCGCCGCCAACCGGGTCGAAGCCGCCGGGTTGGCCGGTGCCTACGGTCTGCTCGACCACGACCCCGCGGACCGTCCACAGTAGATAGTCTGGCTTGGACGGCGCGCCGCCACGCCGACAACGTTGACAGACCGTTGTGGACGACGGGGCGTAGCTACCCCAACGAGTCATCCTTTTGCCGCCGGGTGGTGATGCGCGCGCGGTTCCGCGCGCCGCATCATTACCGACCATCGCAGTCCCGCGACGCGGCTTGACCGGATGCACGGTCGTGCCCGGAGAAGGAGTTGGGTGGAATGGTGAGCCGATCACGAGTCGGGCCGGTCGCGCGGTCCGGCACGCGGGTGACGATGTCCCGGGGCATCGACACCAAGGCGTGCGGCCGTGGCATCTGGCGTGGTTTCGTGGTTTTGGTGATCGGCGCCCTGCTCCAGCCGATCGCCGCGGCTGTCGCGCCGGCGGTCGGGGCGAGTTTCCTGCTGATCACCGCCGTCATCGCGTTCACCTTCGCCGGTTTTCGCACGGGTGAGACAGACCGGCCGATCGTCCAGGGAGCCGTGACCGCGATCGGCAGCTATGTTTTCGTGCTGCCACTGACTTTCCTCGCCTCGGGGGCGGTCGAGCCGCGGCAGGTGCTGGCCACCGCGGCCGTCGCCGTCACCGTCGGTGGGCTGGCCGGTTTGGCCGGTGACGTCATCCGCTCTCGCCGGAAGCGAGGCGAACAGGCGTGACCGCAACGAAACCCGTCCCCGCGCGCCGGTGGATCGCCGGGGTGCAGCGGCCGCTGGTCGAAGCCGGCGAAATCGTCCACCTGCTCGGCCGGGTGCTCTGGCTCGCGATCCGCCACCCGTTCGGGTACTGGGGCGAAGTCCGCGACCTGATGTTCGAGACGCTGCGACGGTGCTGGCTCCCGGTCATCATTTCCACGACCGCGCTCGGCTTCGCCGGCCCCGGCATGCAGGGTGGCAGCCTTTACAGCGTGCTCGGTATTCCCGACCGGCTCGGCTCCTTCCTGTTGATGGCCAGCGTTCGCGAGTTCGCGCCGTGGATCGACGCGATGATCGTCGCCGGGGTGATGGGCACGGCCATCGCCGCCGACCTCGGCGCGCGGCGGATCCGCGAGGAGATCGACGCCATGGAGGT
This sequence comes from Amycolatopsis nalaikhensis, assembly GCF_030264295.1. GTDB lineage: Bacteria > Actinomycetota > Actinomycetes > Mycobacteriales > Pseudonocardiaceae > Amycolatopsis > Amycolatopsis nalaikhensis. Next base: position 5,339,219 of record NZ_CP127173.1, read on the forward strand.
CCTCGGCGTCGATCCCGTCCGGACCCTCGTGTTGCCGCGGATCGTCGCGGTCACCCTGATGACCGGCCTGCTCGAGGTGTTCGCGCTGGTGTGCGGGGTGATCGGTGGCTACATCGCGGCGGTGCCGATCTTCGGTGCCACCGGTGCGGCCTTCATCGGCAACTTCTGGTCCAACGCGACGACCACGGACATGTGGGGCAGCATCGTGAAGACCCTCGCCTTCGGGCTGATCCTGTCGGTCGTCTGCTGCTACAAGGGGCTGAACGCCCAAGGCGGCCCGATCGGAGTCGGCCGTGCCGTCAACCAGGCGGTGGTCATCTCGTTCGCCTCGATCTGGATCTTCAACTACGTCTACACGTCCGCGCTCCTCGGACTGAACCCCGACATGCAGGTCTTCAAGTGAGGGATGCGGAATGACCACACCGACGGGCCGTACCAAGACACCTGACGTCGTCATCACGTTCGGCGGGATGGCGGGGAAGCTGCGCGACGCCGTCGCGGTCGGCGGTGACATCATGAAGTTCGCCGGCCGAACGGTGCGCAGCCTGCCGGATCTGCGCCACCACGTCACAGAGGTGTTCGCCCAGGCGGGAATCCTGATCCTGTCGAGCGGAATCATCGTCTGGCTGATGCAGTTCGTGGTCGGCACGATGTGCGCGACCGAGGCCAGCTACACCCTCAAGCAGGTCGGTGCCCCGATCTATTCCGCGGTGTTCAACGACGTGTGCGGCCTCCGCGAAATGTCGGTCTACATGTGGGCCTACATCTTCGCGGCGAAGGTGGGGTGCGGGCTGGTCGCGGAAATCGGATCGATGCGCATCGCCGAGGAGATCGACGCGCTGGAAGTCCTGGGCATCAAATCGCGCAGCTACCTCGTCGGCACCCGGATCGCCGCCGCCTGGCTCTGCATGCCTTTCCTGTATATCGTCGGGCTGGGCCTGATGTTCATCTCGATGCGCCTGGTCACGGTCTACCAGCTGGGCACTGTTTCGAGTGGCGGATATTCGTTCGTCTTCTGGCTGTTCCAGAACCCCTACGACCTGATGGCCGCCATCTCGAAGATGATCGCGATGGGCACGATCATCATCTTCGTCGGCTGTTACTACGGGTACAACGCCTCCGGCGGTCCGGTCGGGGTCGGGAGAAACACGGCGAAATCGATGATGCTCAACATGGTGCTCATCCACGTCGTCGGGTTGCTCGGCACGTGGTTCTTCTGGGGCTCCTACCCGAACATGCCGATCGGCAACTGAACAAGGAGAACTCATGGTCACCGGGATGAACGGGACGGCCGCCGCGATCGGCTCACCGGAGCGGGTGCACACGATGGAGGTGCGGAACGTCCACAAGTCCTTCGGCAGCTTCGACGTGCTGAAGGGGCTCAACCTGGAATTCGCCGACAATGCGATCACCACCATTCTCGGCCCGTCCGGCACCGGGAAGAGCGTGCTCATCAAGCACCTCGTCGGCCTGCTCGAGCCGGACCAGGGCGAGGTGATGATCTTCGGGCGCGACATCTGGAAGATCGGCGAACGGGAGCGCTACGAACTGCGCAAGCGGTTCGGCGTTCTGTTCCAGGACGGCGCGCTGTTCGGGTCGATGAACATCTTCGACAACACCGCGTTCCCGCTGCGCAAGCACACCGACATGGGTGAGGACGAGATCGAGGCGATCGTCAACCAGCGGCTCAAGGAGGTCGGCCTGGAGCGGTCGTCCTACAAGTACCCCAACGAGGTCTCCGGCGGCATGCGCAAACGGGCCGGCTTCGCGCGGGCGCTGGTGATGAACCCCGATATCGTCCTGTTCGACGAGCCCGACTCGGGCCTCGACCCGGTCCGTACCAGCCTGCTCAACGACCTGATCCTCGACATGCACCAGGAGTACCGCGGGACCTACCTTCTGGTAACCCACGACATCCGCACCGCGCGCAAGGTCAGCGACTACGTCGGGGTCATCTGGAAGGGCCAGGTCGTCCACTACGGACCCACCGAGGAGGCCTTCAACTCCCCGGATCCGTTCGTCCGCCAGTTCCTCTCCGGCGACTCCGCCGGACCGCTGGGAATGGACTGAAACGATGCGCAGAATTCCGCTGTTCGTGCTGGGGGTGGCCGCGGTGGCCGCCGCCGCGCTGCTGATCGCCCCGGGCGACGAGGAGTACCCGGCGAACGTCGTGCTGCCGTCGGCGACCGGCCTGATCGCCGGCAGCAAGGTCCTCGTGGATGGTTTCGACGCGGGGGAAGTCGACGACGTGTCCATCAAGGACGGACGGGCGCAGGTCACCGTGCGGTTGACCAAGGACTTCGCGCCGCTGCACTCCGGTGCGTCGGCGGGCATCGTGTGGAAGGCCGTGCTCGGTGAGCGGCAGCTCGACGTCCGGGACGGTCCGAAGACGAACCCGGTCATCCCACCGGGCGGCATGCTGGACGGCAAGGTGTCCGATCCGGTGGAGATGGACAAGGTGCTGGCCGCGCTCGACCCTGCTACCCGCGGCCACCTCAGTTCGCTGGTCCAGGGACTGGACCGCACCGTCGGGGGCAACGAAACCGATCTGCGGAAGACCCTTCAGAAGGCGGGCCCGACGGTGGAAGCGCTCGGTGGGGTACTGCGCGCGGTCGGCTCGGACGGGCCCGCGATCAAGGAACTCGCCGGGCAGCTGAACGGCATGGTCACCACGCTGGTGAACCGGGATCAGCAGGTGCGCGCCATCGTTTCCGGGCTGTCCGGCGCGACCGCGGCGGCCGCGCAGCAGCGCGAACAGCTCCGCGCGGCGCTGCGGAAACTGCCCGGCACCCTCGGGACCGCGGACCGGACGCTGGCCGACGTGCCCGGCACGGTCGACAAAGCGGTGCCACTGCTGAACGACCTCCGCCCGGCGACCGACCGCCTGCCCGCCGTGGCCCGGACCCTGCGCCCGGTGCTCGCGGACCTCCGCCCGACCGTGGCGCAGCTGCGGCCCACCCTGGGGTCGCTCGGCACGCTGCTGCAGTTCACACCGGGCCTGCTCGACAGTGCCCACGGTGCGCTTCCGGGCACGGACTCGGCGGTGATGTCGCTGAAGCCCGCGCTGAGCTTCTTGCGGCCCTACACCCCCGAAGTAGTCGGGTGGTTGTCGAACTGGGGCTCCTCGGCCGCCAACTACGACAGCAACGGCCACTACATGCGGGTCAACATCCCGGCCGGCATCTCCAGCTTCGACAACAACCCTGGCGTCATGCCACCCGGGATGGCCAGTGATCCCTTCCCGGCGCCCGGCGCGATCGCCGGGCAGCCGTGGACCGACGCCTTCGGGAGCGGAGTCCGATGAGGCCACAGAGGAAGATCCAGGCCGTGCTGGCCACGGCCGCCGTGACGGCGGCCGTGGCGGGTGCCGCGGTCACGAACACCGACTCCGGCGCGCAGCCGGACAAGCTGACCATCGCCGCGGAGTTCGCCGACGCGAGCCCGCTGGTCGTCGGCAACGACGTGAAGGTCAAGGGCGTCACCGTCGGCGAGGTGGCCGGCATGAGCGTGCGCGACGCCAAGGCGATCGTCACCCTCAAGCTCGACGGGTCGGCGCTGCCACTGCACAAGGACGCCAGGGCGACCGTGAAGCCGGTCAGCCTGCTGGGCGAGCGTTTTGTCGACCTCGATCGCGGCACCGCCTCCGCGCCGCTGCTGAACGACGGTGACGTGCTGCCCATCAAGCAGACCGGCCAGGCGACCGACCTCGACCAGGTGCTCAACACGATCGACGACCCGACCGGTCAGTCGCTCGCCGCGCTGGTCACGATGCTGGGCCAGGGCATGCAGGGCAACGGCGCCAACGCGCAGGCCTCGATCAAGGCGCTCGCGTCGTCCATGCAGGACACCGACGGGCTGGTGAAGCTGCTCGGCCAGCAGAACCAGGTGCTCACCGATCTCGTCGACCACGTCCAGCCGGTCGCGAGCGCACTGGCCGCCGACAACGGAAAGACCTTGGGCGACCTCGTGGATTCCACCCGGCAGGTGCTCGGCGTCACGGCCAAGAACCAGGAGGGCCTCGCCGCCTCGCTCGCCGAACTGCCGGGAACCCTCTCCGCCGCGCGGGACACCCTCGCCGAGCTCACCGGAACGGCCAAGGCCACCACGCCCGTGCTCGAGGGGATGCGGCCGACGACCGACAACCTCTCCGCCGTCAGCGACGAACTGCGCAAGTTCAGCGAGTCGGCGGACCCGGCGCTGACGAGCGCGAAACCCGTCCTCGAACGCGCCGAGAAGCTGATGGACGCGGCGCGCCCGGTCGTCGAGGAGCTCCGGAAGGCAGGCCCCGGCCTGCGTGGCACCGCCGCCGGAGCGAACCCGCTCACCGCGCAGCTGACCGGCAACATCGAAAACGTCCTGAACTTCTTCCGGTTCTGGGCGATGTCGACCAACGGCTGGGACGGGCTTTCGCACTACTTCCGCGGCCAGGCGATCATCCACCCCGAGGAGATCACCGGGCTGCTGCCGTCCCTGACCGGGACGCCGCCCCCGCCGACGATTCCGGGCGGCGACAAGCAATCCCCTCGTTCGCCGATCCCCGGGCTCCCCGGCGCGCTCGGCTCGTCGGGCCTGCTCGACACGAACTCGCTCGCCGCGCCGGACGGCGGCGTGACCGGGCTCAACGAGCGCCAGGAAAGCGGCGTTCTCCAGTTCCTGCTCGGAGGTTCCTGATGGCCAAGCGCCGGTCGCGCAAGTTCCGCTCGGTGTCCACGGGCGCGGTGGTGCTGGTGGTGTTCGCGCTCGCGCTGCAGCTCGCGCTCACCGCGGACAAGGGGTTGCCCGGGGCGACCTACACCCTCGTCGACGCCGACGTCTCGGACGTCGGTGCGCTCCGCCCCGGAGACGACGTCCGGGTCGCCAGCGTCCGGGTCGGCCGCGTCAAGGACATCCGGCTGGTCGGCGGGAGCCCGCGGGTGACGCTCCAGCTCGACGGCACCCGGGAGATCTACCGGGACGCGGCCGCGGAGGCCAAGACCGTCACGGTGGCGTCCCGGTCCGCGCTGGGGCAGAAGTACATCGCGCTGACCCCGGGCACGCCCGGGGCGGGGAAGCTCGGCCCGGCGGAGGTGGTCCGGCAGAAGCGGACCGCGGGCTCGCAGGAGCTGAGCGACCTGCTGGACGTGCTCGACGCGCCGACGCGGAAGGCGCTCGGCTCGACCGTCCGGGAAGTGGGCGGCGGGGCCGGCGGGCACGCGCAGGACCTGCAGGACGCCCTCAAGGCCGCGCCGCGGATGCTGCCCGACCTCGCGACCGTCTCGAACGCCCTGTCGGCGAACGACGGAGCCGACCTTACCGCACTGCTGACCACGGCCGACCGGCTCTCGGCCCGGTTCACCGGGCGCCAGGAACAGCTGTCGGAACTGCTCGGCCGGCTGGACACGACGATGCGAGCCGTCGCGGTGGACGACGGAAAACCGCTCGACGACGTCGTCCAGCGCGCGCCCGGCACGCTGCAGGCCGCGCGTGCCGGCCTGCAGTCGCTGCAGGCGCCGCTCAAGGACCTGCACGCCGGCATGGCTCAGCTCGGGCCCGGCGCGCGTGCGCTCGGCCAGGCGACCCCGGACCTCCGCGGCGTGCTACGGGAAGCGGTACCGCCACTGGGAAAGGTGCCCGGTGTCGGCAAACAGGCCGAGCCCGCGCTGACGGACCTGACCAAGACCGTCGACGACGCCCGGCCGCTGGCGCCGCGGTTGACGCAGACGTTCGCCAGTGCCGACCAGTTCCTACGGGTGCTGGCGCCGTACGCCCCGGAAGTCAGCGGGTGGTTCACGAACTGGGCCGCCGCGCTCTCCCACGGTGACGCCAACGGCCACTTCCTGCGGCTCTACCTGCTGTTCAGTGAGGAGTCCGTGCTCGGGCAGGGCGGCCTGCGGGATCCGCTGGTCGCCAGGAACCCCTATCCCGCACCGGGTGAGGCGGCAACGGACGCCCGGAAGATCCCAGGAGGCAACCGGTGAAGGCGCTTCGACCCCGCTCCGGGCACCGGCGGCCGGTGTCCGCGTTCAAGCTCGGCGTCGTCGTGTTGGTGGTGACGTTGCTCGCCGGCTACGCGCTGCTGGAGAAGGACCGGGTCGCGACGGCCCTGCGGCCCGGTGACCTCGTCCGCGTCCAGCTCGCCCAGGACTACCACCTGCAGCCGTTCGTCTCCCAGGTCAAGATCGCCGGGGTCCCGGTGGGCGTGGTTTCCTCGGTCGACCGGTCCGATGACGGCTCGGCACTGGTCGAGCTGAAGGTGGACGACGGCGTCACGGACAAGCTCGGTGCCGCCCCGAGCGCCGCCCTGCGCCCGACCACGATCCTCGGCGGCAAGTACTACGTGGAGCTCGTCCCGGGCGGCGGCCGGACCACCTTCGCCGGCACCATCCCGGTCGAGCGGACCAAGACCCCGGTGGAATTGCAGCAGCTCGCGGACGCCCTGCAGCCCGACGCGGTGCAAGGCATCCGTTCCGCGACGCGGAACCTCGACGACACCCTCCGCGCCGGTGGCAAGTCCGCGATCGAGGATCTGCTCGCCGACGCGCCGGACACCCTCGACGCGACGACCCCGGTCCTGCAGGGCCTGCAGGGGGAGGACCCGCGCACCGACCTGCCGAACCTCGTGCACGGGTTCGAGTCGACCGCGCGCGTGCTGACCGAGCAGCCGGGGCAGCTCGATTCGATCGTGCAGAACCTGCAGCGAGTCACCTCGACGCTCGACCACCGGCGAGCCGACGTCGCCACCGCGATCGCCGGCCTGCCCCGGACCCTGGACAACGCGGACGACGGACTGACCCACCTCGGTGTCACGCTCGGCAAGCTGCGGGACACCGCGGACCCCGCGAGGCCGGTCGCGCGCGAGCTGGACGCGTTCCTGGCGCACGCCGAACCGGTGCTGGCCAGGACCCGGCCGCTGCTGACCGACGTGCGCGGCCTGCTCACCGACGCGCAGCCGCTGGTCGAGCAGCTCGTCCCGGCCGCGCAGGGCACCACGAAGGTCTTCGACGACGTCCGCGGGCCGGTGCTGGACCGCGTCAACGGCCCGATCATGAACATGGTGCTGTCGCCCTTCAAGGGCACCGGCATCTACGCCGGCGGTGGCTCGGACCAGCCGTTCTACAAAGAGGTCGGCTACATGTTCGCGACCATGGACCGCGCGTCCTCGCTCACCGACGCGAACGGCGTGGCCGTGGGTCTCCAGCCGGGCTTCGGCGGCGGCAGCATCGCCGGCACCCCGATCAACTTCGAGCAGCTGATGAACACCCTCGCCCACCTGCAGGGCGCCACCCCGGAGAACAGGAGCGGCCGATGAACGCGCACCCGGGCCGGGTCCGGCGGGCCTGGCAGCGGATCTCCAGCGAACCGCGGCTCAAGCGCAACGTCCTCGCCGTGGCCGCGCTGGTGACCGCGGGACTGGTGGCCGGTGGCTACATCCTGACGATGCAGCAGGTCCGCGTGCCTTGGGACGGCAAGACCCACTTCTCCGTCACCTTCGAGTCCGCGCCCGCGATCAACCCGTCGAGCAGGCAGGAAGTGCGGATCGCGGGCGTGGCGGTCGGCGACATCCGCGCGGCGAGCGTCGACGACCGCGGGCACGCGCGGCTCGAGCTGGCGATCGACAAAGGACACCAGGTCTACGACAACGCCCGTGTCCTGCTGCGCCCCAAGAGCCCGCTGAACGAGATGTACGTCGAGCTGAACCCCGGCGGCCCGCCCGGAAAGCCGCTGCCCGAGGACGGCGTCCTGCCGGTCGCCAACTCGGTGCGGCCGGTGCAGGTCGACGAAGCACTCGGGCACCTGGACACCAACACCCGGGCCGCGCTGACCACACTGCTGTCCGAATCGGACGTCGCGCTGGCCGGAGCGCCAGGGAACCTACCCAAGGGACTCGAGGCGACCGACCAGGTCGTGCGGGATCTCCGCCCCGTCGCGACGGCTCTGCAGACCCGCAAGGAAACGCTGCAGAAGCTCGTCACCGCGCTGGGGCAGATCGCCTCGGCGACCGGCGACGACGACCGGCGGCTCAGCGAGCTTGCAGGCTCCCTGCAGAAGACCCTGGAGACAGTGGGGCAGCGCAACGGCGACTTCGACGCCGCGCTCGCGCAGCTGCCGGACTTCACCCACCAGCTCGAGCAGGCCACCGGCAGCATCGGCGCGCTGAGCGCCCAGCTGGACCCGGTCCTGGACAAGCTGCGCGAGGCGAGCGGGACCCTGCCCGGCTCGCTGGAGAAGTTCACCGGCACGGTCGACAAGCTCGGGGAGACCGTCGACACCGCCCGGCCGGTGGTGGGCAAGGCCGTCCCCGTGGTGCACGACCTGCGTCCGTTCGTCGGCGATCTCAACGCCTCCCTCGGCGACCTGCACGACGTGACCGGACGGCTGGGCCCGATCACCACCGCGGTGCTGCCGTACCTGAACGACCTGGCCGCGTTCGTCACGAACTCGCGGTCGATCACGAGCCTGCGCGACGGAACCGGTGGGGCGTACCGCGCCATCGCCCAGCTCTCGCCGGAAAGCGTCACGGGCCTGCTGCCGCTGCTGCCCGCCCTGCAAGCCGCCGCCGCGCGATAGAGGGAGTGTCCAATGAGGATTCCCAGTGGGCTCGTCCCGCACATCCGGACCTTGGTGCTGGCCGTGTTCATCGCCGCCTGCGCCGGCCTGTTCGGGTACCTGTGGCTGAACTCCGGCGGCCGGCTGCCTGGTATCTCCCAGGCGGGCTACACCGCCGAAGTGCAGTTCCGCACCGCGTCGAACCTGGTCTACGACTCGGACATCACCATCGCCGGGGTCAAGGTCGGCAAGGTCCAGGCGCTGCGCACGGAAGGCGACCTCGCGCACGTCACGATGCGCCTCGACGAGAACGCGCTGCTGCACGAGGGAGCGACCGTCCAGGTCCGGAACAAGACCCTGATCGAAGAGACCTACCTCGAAATCACCGACGGCCACGGCCCGGCGCTGCCCAGCGGCACCGTGCTGCCGCCGTCGGCGGGCAAGGAGGCCGTCGAGCTCGACGACGTGCTCACGAGCCTCGACAAGCCGACGAAGGAGTCGCTGGGCACGCTCGTCCGCTCGCTCGGCGCCGGGACCAAGGACACCAAACAGGGAGTTTCGCAGGCCCTGCAAGGACTCGGTGACCTAGGCCGGGAGGGGCACGGCGCGCTGGCGGCCCTCTCGGCCCAGTCCGGGGACCTGCAGCAGCTGACCGGCAACACGGCGAAGCTGCTCGCGGCGCTCGACACCCGGCAGGGGCAGATCGCCGACCTGGTGACCGACGCCGACAAGCTCACCCAGGCGACCGCGGGCAGCGACACCGAACTCCGGGAGGTCCTGCGGCGGCTGCCCGGCCTGATGGACACCGCCAAGAACGCCAGCGGCGGGCTGAGCCGGCTTTCGCCCGCGCTGGGACCGGTCGCCGGCGGCCTGAACGCGGCCGCGCCCGACCTCGACGCGGCCCTGCGGGAACTGCCGGCCACCTCGGCCGATCTGCGTGGCCTGCTGCCGTCGTTGAACGGCGTGCTCGACGCGGCACCCGGCACGCTGCAGCGGGTGCCGGCAGTGGCCGCGGACGCGTCGAAGTTCCTGCCGACGCTGAACGTGGCGCTGGGCGACGTGAACCCCATGCTGTCCTACCTGGTGCCCTACGGCCGTGACGTCGCCGCCTTCTTCACCAACATCGGGCAGGTGACGGCGCGGGGTGACGCCAACGGCAACGCGATCCGGTTGTTCATGGTCTTCAACGAGCAGAGCGTGAAGGGCCTGCCGGCCAACATCGACGTCGGTCCGCTGAAGAAGAACAACCCCTATCCGGCGCCCGGGCAGTCCGCGAACCCGGGAGCGTTCACCGGGTCCTACCCGCGGGTCGAACAGGACCCGCCGAAATGAGGCGCTTGAAGCTGTGGCGGCTGTCCCGCCGGACGCTGGGAATGACGGCCGTCGTCGTCGTGCTGGCCGGGTTCGTCGGGACCGGCATCGTGAAGACCCGCATCGAGACCGGCGTCGGCTCGTTCCTGCCGGGCGATGATCCCGCGGTGGCGCGCTTCGACGAGCTGAGCCGGTCGTTCGGCGGTGACCCCGTCGTCGTGCTGCTCGAATCGGCGAAACCCGGGCTGCTACTCGACCAGCCCCACCTGCCGTCGCTGGTCAAGCTGGAGGGCGAGTTCGCGAAGCTGCCTGATGTCGCCGCCGTGTACGGGCCGGGCACCGTGTTGAATCAGGCCGCCGGCCGGGCACAGGACCTGATGGCTGAGCTGTCCGGCCGCCGCGACCGCCTGCGCGCGCAGGCCCAGGCCGAGGCCAAGCAGCGTGGCGCGTCCGACCGGGCGGCCGGCCAGGCCGCCGACTCCGCAGTGGCCGCGTTCGACCAGCGGTACGGCAAGCTGCTCGTGCAGGCCCTGCCGGCGGGTCTGCCGACGCTGAAGAACCAGGCGTTCGTCAACGCGGTCGTCTTCGGTGCGGACGGAGCTCCCCGGCCGCAGTGGCACTTCGTCGTGCCGTCGGCGAACGCGGTCGCGATCCTGGTCCGCCCGAGGCAGAACCTCGACCAGGCCGCCACCGAGCGGCTCGTCCGGGACGTGCGGGGTGCGGTCGACGCGGCCGCCGTCGACGGGGCGAAGGTGACCGTGTCCGGCGTCCCCGCGATCGCGGGTGCCCTCGCCGACGAGGTCCGCGCGGAACTTCCCCTGCTCGGCGGCGCCGCGTTGGCCGCGGTGGCCCTCTGTTTCCTGCTGGTGCCGTGGCACCGCCGCCGGCACCGGCTGCTGCCGCTAGCGGGCTCGCTCGTGGCCACGGCGGTGACGGTCGCCCTGTTCGGCTGGCTGGGCCGCCCGCTGTCGCTGGGGGTGGTGGCCTTCCTGCCGGTGCTGCTCGGCGTCGGCAGTGACTTCCCGACCTACCTGGCGCGCCGGGCGGACCGGCGGGTCGTGTTCGCGGTCGCCGCCGCCACCGCGGCCGCGTTCGGCGCGCTGGCCTTCGCGCCGTTGCCGTTCGTGCGGGACCTCGGGATCGCGCTCGGGATCGGGGTGCTGGTCGCCTTCGCCGTCGGCCTGCTGTTCCGGCCGGCCGTGGCGGAGCCCGCCCCCGTGAAGGCCTACAGTGGACACACGGCGAGCCTGCCGGTGCGGCTCGGAGTGGGACTGGCCGTGGCGGCGCTGGCGGCCGGCGGCTGGGCGGCGCTGCCCGGGCTTCCGCTGCAGAGTGACGTCGAGAGCTTCGCGCACGGACTGCCCGCGTTCGACGACGCGAAGCACGTCGAGCAGGTCATCGGCTCCTCCGGCGAGGTCGACGTCGTCCTGCGCGGCCCGGATGTCACTTCTCCCCAGGCGCTGGCGTGGTCGCGGCAAGCCCAGGACGTCACCATCTCCCGGCACGGCGATCGTCTCCGTCCGGTCGTGTCGCTCCCGACGCTGCTGAACTTCCTCGGCTCCGCGCCCACGAAGGACGAGATCGCCGCGGCGGTGCGCCTGTTGCCGCCCTACCTGACCGGTTCTGTTCTGCGCGCCGACGGGCAGGAGTCCGTGCTCTCGTTCGGCGTGCGGCTGGACGACGTCGAGAGCCTGGTCGGCCTGCGCGACGACCTGCTGAACCAGCTGCCCCCGGCACCGCCGGGGTACCACGCCGAGCTGACCGGGCTGCCGATCGTTGCGGCACGCGGGTACGAACTCGTCTCCGGTAACCGGTTCTGGACCAACGGGCTCGGCATCGCCGTGGCCGGGCTCGTGCTCGCCGTCGTGCTCGCCCGGCGCAGGGACGCGCTCCGCGCGGTCGCCACCGCCGTGATCGCCACCGGGACCGGCCTGCTCGCCATCCGGCTGACCGGAATCTCGCTGACGCCGATCACCATGGCGCTCGGATCCCTCATCGCGGCCGTCGGCTGCGAGTTCGCGGTACTTCTGGCGGAAGCCGGCCGCGGCCGCGATCACGCGTTGCGCAGATCCGTCCTGCTGGTCGGTGCGGTTTCCACCGTCGGCTACCTCGCACTGGCACTTTCGCGGCTCGACGCCATCCGGCAGTTCGGCCTGCTGCTCGCCGCGGCGGTCGTGCTCTCGATGGCCGCCGCCCGGTTCGTCGTCTGGCTCGTGCCGGGCCGGCCCAGCACCGCTCCGGAAACCAGCCCGGCATCCGACACCCTCGTGGGAGTCTCCTCATGAAGATCACCGCCCTGCCCGGCAAGGTCCGGCTGCCCCGCGGCCGCCGTGGCCGGATCCTCACCGTGCTCGTCCTGGTTGTCCTGCTCGGCGGAACCGGCCTCGCCTGGTGGTCGGCGCGTGCCGACGACCTGCCCGACGACGCGGTTTTCGCCTACGGCGGCCGAATCGAGACCGTGGCCCAGCTGCAGGAGCGGATCCAGACCCTGAAGGCACTCTACGGCGTGCAGCCACCGGATGCGCAGGACACGGCCAAGTCCGACGCGTTCCGCCGGGACACCGCGAAGGCCGTCGCCGTCGGGATGGTGCTCGACCAGGCGGCTCACGACCGCGGGATCGTCATTGCCGACAAGGCGGCGCGTGATGTGCTGACCCGGTTCATTTCCCAGCAGATCGGGGAAGGGCCGGAGGCCCGGAGCAAGTTCGTCCAGGCGCTCGGCACCACGGGTACGTCCGAGGACGCGGTGCTGGAGGAGATCAAGCGCCAGCTCGCGGTCTCGCAGCTGTTCGACTCGGTCACCCGGGGCAGCTCGGTCGGCGACGGCGAGGTCACGGACGCGTTCGCGAAGCGGAAGGCCCAGCTGGACACACCGGAACGACGGCAACTCGGCAACATCGTGGTCAAGACGAAGGAGGAGGCCGACCAGGCGCTCACTGACCTCAAGGCCGGGACGCCGTTCGAAACCGTGGTGGCCCAGCGGAGCCTGGACGGCGCGACGCGGGACAAGGGCGGCGACCTCGGCCAGGTGACCGCGGCCCAGCTCGAGGACGGCTACGCCAAGGCGGCCTTCGCGGCACCCGTGGGCGGGCTGTTCGGGCCCGTGCAGACCGCGCACGGTTGGAACGTCGGCCGGGTCCGCCAGGTCCTGCCCCCGCAACCGGCCGTGTTCGACCAGGTCAAGGACCAGCTCAAGCAGCAGCTGACCCTGGAGAAGGCGCTCGCGACGTGGCGCGGGTGGCTCGGGGCGCAGCTGGCGAACGCGAACGTGCGGTACGTCGACAGCTACCGGCCGGCCGACCCGGCCGCACCGCCGCAGGAGGCGCCGGGGTGGTCCCCGGCGCCGGGCCAGGTGCCCGGGCAGCCCCGGCCGTCGCGGTGATCGCGGACTTCGCGGCGCTCGCAGTGGCGGGCGCCGCGCTGGTCGCGATCGGACGGTGGGGCTGCCGCGCGGCGGCCGGGCGGGTCAGCCCGGCCCTGCCGGAACCCGAGCGTCTGCGCCGCATCGGGAAGCTGCGGGGGAGCGGACACGCGCTCCAGGTCGTGGGCGTCGTGTTCGCGCTGGCTGCGGTGTGGAGCCTCTGGTGAGGAGTCAGGCGGGCTCGGGGGCGGCCCGGCCCTGCTGGGTCCGCAGGAACAGCGAGACCGCTTCCGCGCGGTTCGCGGCGCCGAGCTTGCGCAGGATCTGCTTGACGTGCGACTTGGCCGTGTCCTCCGAAATCGTCAGCCGGGTGGCGATCGCGGCGTTGGTCCGGCCCTCGCCCATGAGCCGGAGCACCTCCAGCTGCCGCGGGGTCAGTGCCGACTCCACGAAGGACCGGGCCGGCACCGGCCCGGGCGGCGGGACCACCGGATCGCCGATGACCGGGGCCGCCGGGTGGTCGCTGTCCAGGATCCGGTCCATGGCGTCGGCGATGTTCATCGTGAACCGGCCGACTTCGGTACGCAGCGACTGCAGGCGTTCGACCAGCAGGGTCCGCCGGAACGCGATGCCCAGCCCCTGGGCGAAGGCGCCGAACACCTCGCGGTCGAACTCGTCGACTTGCCGCCCCTGGACGTACCGGTCCGCGTGCACCAGGCCGAGCACGCCGTCGTCGCCGACCACGGGAGCGACCACATAGGACTCCAGACGGGCCGCCTCGACCAGGCAGGCGAGCCCACGCGCTTCACGCTGCGCGTCCGTGACGAGCAGCGCTCGCCGCCTGCGGACAGCCTCGGTCTCGACGACGGTGCGGTCCAGGACCGGTGACTCCGCGCGGCCGATCCGCAGGATCTCCGCCGCCCAGGCGGGATCGCCCAGCACGGTGCACGACTGGGGAACCCACACCGACTCCCGGATCTCCGAGTACAGCGCGCGGTCGAACCCGAGCCGGCACACCGCCTCCGGCACGCACTCGGCGAGCCGGACCACCGAGCGCGCGTCCTGCAGCCGGGTCAACGCCTCCTGGACCTGCGCGTGAACCCGCACCCGGAGGTCGAGCCGCGCCTGGCGCAGCCGTTCGCGGACGTCGGAAACCTCGATGAACAGACCGAGGACGGCGCCGCCGCGGCCGGCGGCGGCGAGTTCACCGATCCGCTCGGCGAGTTCGGCCAGCGCCCCTTCCGCGGCTGGGAAGTCGTCGGGCACGTCCGGGCCGGGGTCGTCGCCGAGCGCGGACCGGGCCCGGGCGGTGACGGCGCGGACCTCGCGCAGGACGGCATGGGGAACAGGGTGCCCGCGGCCGTTCCGGGGCGGAGTCAACGTTGACTTCATGGTTTCCTCTCAAGCCGGGCGGGAACGCGGGGCGCCGGACCCGCTCGTCGGAGGGTCCGGCGCTGCACCCGGAGGATCAGGCGTCGGCGGAAACGGCGGTGGTGACGGCGAACCCCGCCACCCACTCGGGCACCGGCTCGTAGAACCGGTAGTTCATCACGTACTTCCCGCGTGCCGCCATCGCCGCGTACGCGGCTACCCAGGTCCGCACCTCGTGGGAGGAGTGCCCGGCCTGCTCGGCGAACCACTCGGTGCTCCAGCCGTCGACGAGCCGGAGTTCGCCCGCCGAAACCACATCGAGGAACTGCTGGTCCCACTCCGGGTTGATCGGCTGCATCGACGACGTGCCCGCGGCCAGGTCGAGGCCCGAGGCGATCACGCGGGCCTGTCGCCGGGCGCGCTCTTCGGGCGTCGGGTTGCGACCGTCGATCAGCCGCGCGGCGACCTCCTCGGTCGCGTTTTCCAGCTGGGGCACCGGCGGGTCGTGCGAGAGCCCGCCGGAACCGAGGAACAGCACGCGCTGCTCGTCGAGGTGGGCGCTCGCGTGGCCGATCGCCGTGCCGAGCTGCCGGACGCGGCCGACGGGACAGAGCGGCGCGGCGACCGAGTTGATGAAGACGGGGACGACGGGAACGCGGTCGAGCCCGCCGAACAGGAGCTGCAGCGGCTGGGAGAACCCGTGGTCGACGTACATCCGTTCGGACAGCGCGACGTCGATCCCGGCCGCCAGGACGTCCTTGGCCAGCGTCCGCGCGGAACCGGCGACCGAGAGCTCGCCGGCCGGGGTGTCGTAGTCCCCGAGCGCGGTGGCCCGTGTCCCGATGCAGAACGGCGGCATCATGTCGTAGAAGAAACCGTTGTAGTGGTCGGGCGCGAAGAGCACCACGAGGTCGGGCTCGAATCCGGCGATGAAGCGCCGCGCGTGGTCGAAAGCCTTCTCGACCCGCTCCTCAACGGCTTTCGCCGGTTGGTTGAACCCGATCAGTGGCGAATGGGACAGGGCGCACACGGCAACGGGCATCGACCCACCACCCTTTCTTTGCGGTCGTTCTTCCGGTAAGAAACATGCTAGAATCTTAGCATACCAGTCCTCGGTTTCGATGACGCAACGGAAAGGGACCTGGCATGACAGTGCCGATCGGCAATCGCAGGGAAGGCAGTCATCGCGCAGCGCGAAGGAGGATGGGGAAACGTCACCGGGCCCGTACCGCGGTCGCTATCACGAGTGCGCTCGTGGTCGGTGGTGGGGTGCTGCTGGTCGAACCCGTGGCCGACGGGCGGCCCTTTCCCGCGACCGCCGCGACCAGGTCGCCGGCGCAAGGGAAACCGGTCTCGCCGGCAGTGCCGCGGGTGGAGCTTCCCGCGGCACTGCCCAGCGTGCCGGTGCTGCCGCCGCTCGCGGTCCCGGCCGGCTACCCGCTCGGTGCCGCCGCCGGATCCGGTGCGAGCACGGGCATTCCGGCGACGGTGCTCGACGCCTACCGCCGCGCCGAGGGCTCGCTCGGTCGCGCCAACCCTGGGTGTCACCTGACCTGGGCGTTGCTCGCGGGGATCGGCAAGATCGAGTCGAACCACGCCCGTCACGGCGACGTGGACGCGCGGGGAACGATGGTCCGGCCGGTCTACGGTCCCGCCTTGGACGGTTCGCCCGGCTTCGCCAGGATGGTCGACGCGAGGAGCGGGCAATGGGCGCGTGCCGCCGGCCCGATGCAGTTCATCCCCGCGACCTGGCAGAAATGGGGTGTGGACGGATCCGGTGACGGCCAGGCGGACGTGCAGAACGTCTACGATTCCGCCGAGTCCGCCGGCCGGTATCTCTGTGCCGCCGATCGCGATCTGAACACCGGCGCCGGACTGCGGAGTGCCATTCTCAGTTACAACAATTCCGAAGATTACCTGAACAAGGTCATGGCGTGGATGCGAACCTATTCCGCGGGTTCGTTCGCCGTGCCGGACGAACCCGGGAGCCCCGGAGAAGAGCCGACCTACGACGACAGCGTGGCGTCCGTTCCGGCCCCGCCGGTGGCGCCGCGCCCGCCGGCCACGGGTGCCGTGCCGGCCGCGCCCGCGCCGGCCAAGCCGGCCCCCGCGCCGGCCGATCCGCCGACACGACCGGCGCCTGCGCCCGCACCTGCGCCGGAGCCGATCGCCGGGGTGCCGATCAGCGTGCCCGCACCGCTGGACGGCGTCGTCACGACCGCGGGGCAGGTGGTGGGTGGGCTGCTCGGCCCGCTCGGCACGCACTGAACCCGGTGACGACTGACTGATGGCGCCGCCCCGGCTGGCTGGGGCGGCGCCATCAGTTTCCCGCGGGCCCGGACGTGCCACACACAAGCACGGTGCCGGGCGGGCCTCAGGAGTTCCGGCCACGGACTTCGCCGACGAGCGTGCGCCAACGCCGCCCGTTTTCGCGCGCGCCGTCGGCGTAGGCGCCGGGAACGACGTGGTAGGGCGGCCGGGCGGGCCCGGCGGTGACGTAGCCGGCCTCGTCGAAGCGGATCTTCTCGAGGGTGATGTTGTACTTGGAGAACTCGCGGAAGTTCGTCCTGGCGAGGAACGGCTCGTACGTCCACTCGATGCGCCGGGTGAGATGCCGCGCCGCACCGACATCTCCGGCCCGGATCGCGTCACGCAGCGCGAGCACGGGCTCCGGGCCGCACAGGGCGCTGCTGCTCCAGCAGCCGAGCGCCGTTTCCGGGTACAGCGTGTGCGCCGCGAGCCAGTCGCTCTCCAGGGGGAGCAACCGGAGCCGGTCGCCGACCGCCGCCATGTCCGCGCCGAACTTCGGCGTGATCGCGATGTACTTCGCACCGATGATCTGGGGCACCTGCGACAGCTCGGCGTAGGCGGCCGACGGGATCGGGCCCTTGAACGCCTCGGGGTTGTCGTAGAGGACGATCGCCATGTCCGGGAAAAGGCCGGCGACGTCGCGGTAGAACGCGAGCAGCGTGTCGGCGCCGAGTTCGCTCCACATCGGACGGCCGAGGATGACGCCGCGCACGCCGAGGTCCCGCAAGAAGCGGATCCGGTCGACCGTGTCCCGCGTGTTGGGGGCGGTCGCGCCGACGAACAACGGGAGATCCGGCGCGGTGTCCGAAACCGCGTCGGCGACGCACGCCGCGAAGGCCCGCCACTCGGCCGGCGTCAGAGTTGCCATCTCGCCGAGGGTCCCGTTGGTGATGATCCCGTCGACGCCGTCGGCGACCAGGGCGCGGATCATCCGATCGGATTCGTCGAGGTCCACGGTGTCCCGTGCGGTGAGCGCGGCCGCGCCGGGCAGTGCCGGGGTGGGCGTGACGGCGATGACGCCGCGCAGGTCGTCCACACCGAACTTCTGCACCACGGTCTCCTCGCGTTGTCGAGAAATGGGCGGTCCGCCCGGCAGGTCGAGTGGGGGGCTGCCTTGCCTGCCGGGCGGACCGGGTTTCGGGGGAATTCAGGAAGCGTGGCCGAACGATTCGGGCGGCTGCAGGCCCCACGGGCTGAACGCCTTCGGGAAGTCGTCCCACACGACCGGGTCGTTGCGGCGCACCCGCGGCATCTCAGCCGACAGTTCGTAGCGGTTGCCCGCGGCCCAGAAGTAGGTGTAGACGTTGCCGCCCACGCCGTGCCGGCCCGGTCCGACCTCGATCGGCACGCCGTGCCGACCGCAGCTCGTCGGCGGCCAGCTTGAGGTGGTCGAACGACTCCATCCCGAGCGCGTAGTGGTGCAGCGACTTCCCGGCCTCCGGGGTGGAGATGATCGCGATGTCGTGGTGCAGCGTGCTGGCCCGGCACCACGCCGCGCCGATCACCCCGGGTGCCGGGGCGAAGATGTCGGACACCTGGAAGTCCAGCAGCTCGACCAGGAAGTCGACCAGCGGCTTGGGATCCTGCGCCTGCACGGTGATGTGGTCGAAGTCCAGCGCGCGGATCCCGTCGCGGTACGGGGCCTTGGCCGGGTGGACGTACTGCGGCCCGGTCGAGAGCACCGCGAGTTCCATCGCGTGTCCCGACGGCGCCTGGAACCGCAGCGCCTGGACCACACCGGGGTGTTCGTCGGTGCGGGTCTCGGTGGCGACGCCGGCTTCGGCGAGCCGCTTCGCGTAGCGGTCGAGATCCGCGACGTCGTCGACGCGCAGGGCGAACCTCCGGACCCCGGTCCCGCCGGCGGTCAGCACGAGGTCGCAGCCGCCGTCGATGCCGACGGAGAACCGCACCGCGCCATCTGCGCGGCCGATCTCCCGCATGCCCAGCACGTCGGTGTGGAAGCCGACGGCCGCGTCGAGGTCGACGACGGCGAGTTCGGCGTGGGCCACCTGTGAAATACCCATCGGTGGATCAGCTCCTGTCCATCTTGTCGTAAGGGATGTTCCCGGCGCTTTCCCGCCGGTTGATGCCGAGGGCGTCGAGCTGTCGCGAGTTTTCGACGAGGATCATGCGGACGGGGCCGGTGCCGTCGTTGTAGTGCCGGTGCCAGACCCACGGCGGGGTGTAGACGAAGTCCCCGGCCGACCACCGCAGCGTCCGCGGCCCGATTTCGGAGTAGCCGCTGCCCTCGACGACGCAGTGCACGGACTCGTGCACGTGGCGCTGGAGGTCCGTCGCCGTACCGGCGGGGATCTCCTGCAGGTAGAACTCCATCGACTTCGCCGGGACGTCCGCGAGGACGCCGACCCGGCTGGGGTTGCCGGTCACGTCCTCCTCGAGCCACCGGGCACTCGCCGAGCGGGTGACGAGGTGCTCCGGCATCGACCGCTCCGGGTCGTAGTCCTTCATCTCGTGGAGCTTGTGCATCCACTGGTCGAAATTCGTCATGGTCCTTCCCGTCAGGTCGAGGTCATCCCGCCGTCGACGACGTGGGTCTGCCCGGTCTGGAAGCCGGCGAAGTCCGAGCAGAGGTGGCAGACCAGGTCGGCGATTTCCTCAGGCCGTCCCCACCGGCCGACGGGGAGCTCGGTCGCGAGCTGCCGCTGTTCCAGCTCTTCGACCGGGACGCCCGCGGCGGCCGCGCGCGCCGCGGCGAGCGAACGCCGCCGTGGCGTGTCGATGTGCGCGGGGGCGATGACGTGCGTGGTGACGCCGTGTGGCGCCACTTCGGCGGCCAGGGAGCGGGCGAGCGCGGCCACCCCCGCCCGCATCACGTTGGACAGGTGCAGCAGGGGCAACGGTTTGACGACGCCGACCGAGGTGACGTAGATCAGCCGTCCCCACCCGGCCGCGGACATCCCCGGCAACACCGCGTTCGTCAGCGAGATCGCGCTGTCGAGCAGGAGCCGGTAGGCCGATTGCCAATCGTCCGCCGAGAGTTCGGCGGCCTTCGCCGCGCGGGTGCCACCCGTGTTGGACACGAGGATGTCGATGTCGCCGAGGGTTTCGCGCGCGGCGTCGGCCGCCGCGGCCGCGGCGCCGGGCTGGGTGAAGTCCGCGACCGCCCAGCCCGCCGCGCCGATCTTCCGGGCGACCTCACCGGTGTGCGGTCCGGTTCCCGTGATGAACACCTCGGCCCCGTCCGCTCGCAGCGACTTCGCGATCGCCGTGCCGAGCCCGCTCGACCCGGCGGTCACCAGGGCCCGGCGGCCGTGCACCGTCATGCCGCCGCACCCTCCCCGGTACTGCCGGGCAGGAGCCCGGATTCCTTGATCGAGGTGGCCAGCAGCCCGTCGATCAGGCCCAGCGGCTCGGTCCAGTCGTACTGGTTGAACTGGGTGTTGATGCGGAGGAACAGCGGATCGCCCGCGTAGAACCGCTCGTAGAGCTCGTGGCGGCCACCGAAGGCGGAGACCGCGAGATCGGCGGCGACCTTGTAGATCGCGACGCGGTCCAGGCTGTTCGTGTCGGGCCCGCGGTAGAACCGGGCGATGTCCGCCGCGATCGGCGAGTCGAACGCGCTCACGTCGGCCGGCTGGTAGAGCAGGCCGCCGGCGAGGATCTGCTGCAGGATCTCGCGGACGCGCGGGTACCACCGGTTCGCGGAGTTGCGGACCGCGTACAGCGGCCGGACGTCGGGGAACAGGATGCCGTCGTCGTTGCGCTGCGCGCCGGCTTCGGCGGCGAGCACGGCGGCCCGGGTCAGCTCGATGTAGGTGGTGATCTCGCCGAGCGCGTCGCGGACCTGGGGGAACTGGTCGGTCTTGACGATCTCGGTCGCCCGCTTGGCGATGCCCGCGACGAACTGGAGCTTCGCCAGCAGCCGGACCGAGGTCTGGACGCCGGTGAAGGCGTTGGAGTTGATCGCCCAGATGTTGTTGACCCGCTCGAAGTCCTGGTTGATGAAGACCCGGTCCCAGGGGACGAGCACGTCGTCGAACACGACCACGGCGTCCATCTCGTCGAACCGGCTGGAGAGCGGGTGGTCGAAGCCGTTCCCGCCGCCGAACGGTTCGCGGCAGATCAGCCGGACACCCGGGGCGTCGGCCGGGATGGCGAACGCGATGGCGTAGGGCTTCTCCTCGGCCGCGTACTTGCGGAGCGAGAAGGGCCAGACGAGGATCTCGTCGGAGTAGGGCGCGGCCGTGGCCAGCATCTTCGCACCGCTCACGATGATGCCGTCCGGGGTCTCGCGCTTCACGCCGAGGTAGGTGTACGGGTCGGGCTGTTGCGACGGCGGCTTCGAACGGTCGACGGGCGGGTCCGCCAAGGCGTGGGACAGGAAGAGGTCGTTGTCCCGCACGTACTTGTAGTACGCGCGCACCCGGTCGGCGCCTTCACCGAAGAACTCGGCGTTGGCGTTCCACGCCACCAGCATCGCGCTGACGAAGTCGGTGCTGCGCCCCATCATGCCGAGGCTGGAGTCCGCCCACTGCTTGTGCATGACGCGGCGGAGCTCGAGGTCTTCGATCGTGCGTGGCATCAGGAACTGCACTCCCGCCTTGCCGCCACCGTCTCCGGGCGAGAAGAGCATGCTGTCGTTCTCGGACTGCAGGTCGTAGAGGCGGGCGATTTCGGCCGCGGCGCCGGACGTCGCCTTGTGCCCGGCCACGTCGGTGATCTTCTCGGCCCCGACCCACAGCTCAGGGCTGTGGGTGCGCAGCCGGTCGAGGTACGCGGCGCCGTTTCGTGCGGTCATCACTTTCCTTTCAAGAACCTGATGTGGGTCTCGTTGAACTGGTCCGGCTTCTCCCACTGCGGCCAGTGGCCCGCGCCCTCGATGACCTCGAGGCGGCTCCCGGGGATCAGCTCCTCCAGCAGCGCGGCTTCTTCGACCGAAGCCGTCGGGTCGTGGTCGGTCCACAGCAGCAGGGTCGGCGAGACGATGCGGCTGCACCACTGCGACGACCAGACGTACGGCCGCCGGTGTTCCCAGTCCTGCACCGCGAGGATGTTGCGCATCGCGTTTTCGAACCCCGGCTGGGTGTAGATCCGCAGCCGCAGGTCGACGAGTTCGTCGGTGACGAGGCTCTTGTCGTGGAAGAGCCACTCGACCCTGGTGCGCACGCTCTGCCGGTTCGCCTCGCGAACCGCCTTCATGCTCGATTCCTTCAGCCCGGCCATCACCTCCGGCTTGTTCGTGATGTTGCCGGGGGTGTTGAGCACCAGCCGGTCGACCCGGCCGGGGTGGTGCGCCGCGGTCCACGCCGCCACCCAGCCACCGAGCGACTCGCCGGAGAGGTGGGCTTTTTCGATGTCCAGCGCGTCCAGGACCGCGATCAGGTGGTCGCTGAGGTAATCGATCGTATAAGGCCGGTCGGGCTTGGCCGAATGTCCGTGACCCGCCATGTCGTAGACGACGATCCGGAATTCTTTCGCCAGGTCGCGGATGTTTCGGGAATAGGCCTCGAGGTGCCCGCCCGTGCCGTGCACCATGACCAGTGCCGGACCGGTGCCCGCTTCCACCACCCGGGTGGCGACGCCGGCCGCGTCGACAGTCCGCTGGCGCAGGTCGACGCCCGCCAAATCGCCCCAGATGCTTATGTGCTGTTCCACCGCAATCCTTTCCTCCCGCGTCGCCTTCCCATGTTGGCATACTAGAATCTCAGACGCAAGGCGGCTTCAGTGGGGTTGTTTCATCGTGGTTTGTGCTGGTCAGGTCGGGTTGGTGGTGTGTGGTAATGCTCAGGCCGGGTCTGGCCGGGCGGCGTCGCGGATGCTCTGCTCGTGCTGGGTCAGCACGAGCAGAGCCCGCAGCAATGTGGTGGCGTGGCGGGTGTCGAGGCGGAGCTTGCCCAGGATCCGCCAGGCCTTGAGGGCGGCGAAGCCGCCCTCCACCGCGCACCGCATCGCCGCGAACACGGCGTTCGCCTGCTTCTGGGCCTTGCTCAACGGCCGCCGGGTCTCGGCCTTGTAGGGAGTGAGCACGACGTGTTCACATGCTCCGCCGCAGGTGTCGCAGGCTGAGCTGTCGCGGACGTCTTTGTGCCAGCCGTGGAAGCCCTTGTCCCCGGCCGGGGACAAGCCATAGGTGTGCAGGCGTTCCCGGATCCGTAACCGGCGAGCGGCGGTGATGTCGGCGGTCTTGCCCGGCAACGCCGCCGACACCCACAGCAACCGGCCGTTTTCGTCGGTCAAGGCGAGCACGACCAGCCCGTGGTGTTTGTGTTTGCCGTTGTAGTTGGCCCGGTTCGCTTTTCCGGTGCGGCGGCGGGTCCGGATCAGGGTGCCGTCCACCAGCACCACCTCCGCACCCCGGGCGGCCTGGCGACGCAAGACCCGGTTCAGGCGGGTGGCGCGGGCGGCGAGCAGGGTGATCGCTTCCAGCACCCATCGCCGCACCGTGGACGCCGATACGCCCATACCGCCGCCGAGGTGAGCCAAGCGCTGGTCGTCACGCAGCACGGCGAGCACCACGAGTGCCTGGTCGGCGGGACCGGCTTTGCGCCAGCGCGAACGCAGCCGACGCCGATGGGTGCGGATCAGCCCGGCCAGCATCTGCAGGGTCGACTGCGAGAGCGGAAGGACAACCTGGTAGGAAATGGGCTCGAAGCCCTCGGCGGGTTGTTGACTCACATCTCGATCTTGCCGAGGGCTTCACCCGTCTCCAGGGCCGCCACGCCGGGTCCCGACCCCACTCCCTTGCCACCACAGACAACCACCCACCACCCAGCGCCCCGACCAGCCACAACCAGGATGAAACAACCCCAGTATGGGGAAGGAGTCCGGCGGAGAAAGGAAACGGGTGTCATGCCGCCGGCATGACACCCGTTCAGGTGAAGGTGGTTACACTTCCACGAACTTCCAGAACCGCGATACGTGTTCCTCCATCAGCTTGCCGGCTCGGTCCGCGTCCCGGCGCTCGATCGCTTCCGCGATCTCGGTGTGCTCGCGCTGTGCTTGCGCCAGATCCGTGCTCAATCGGTTCTTCTGGAGGTAGAAGTCGTTGAGGTCCCAGGTGTCCATGGCCAGTTCGGCCAGCCGTCGGTTGCCGGAGGCGGCCAGTACGGCCGAGTGGAAGTCACGGTTGGCCCCGGCGAAGGCGAGTGCGTCGTTCCGCTTGGCCGGGCCCGTGCCGCGCACCAGCATGTCGTCGATCTCGGCCAGCTGGGCGTCGGTGGCGCTGAGCGCCGCGAGCCGGGCGCCCGCTCCCTCGAGGATGCCCGCCACGGCGAAGTGGTCGCGCACCTTGCGTTCGTCCGGCACCGCCACCTGGCACCCGACCTGCGGAATGACCGAGATGAATCCGGCCGCGGCCAGCCGCATCACCGCGTCCATCACCGGCCTGCGGCTCACGCCGAACTCGGTGGCGAGGTCGTAGGTGCTGAGGATCTCGCCGAACTGGTGGCGTCCTTCGAGCAGCTGGGCGAGGAGTGCCTGGTAGATCTGGTCCGTCTTGGTGACTGACGCGGTCATGGGCATGGGACTATCCGGCCCTTCGGTGCGGGAAGGTCGGCGCTGGAGAACTGTCGATCACACCGAGATTCTAGCGTGTCAATGACGAGTGGGGGTGCGCCGAAGCGAAAGCCGTGGTGTGGAGGCCGGCTCATTGGGCCGGGTGGAGCAGGGGTTCGCGCCGTCCGATGGCAGTGCCGGGAGCCGGAGCGGGCTCCCGCTCCGGCTCCCGGCAGGCCGAGGCCGCCGCTGGCGATCCCGGTCAGTTCACCGACCAGTCGGTGTCGTCGATCTGGCCGAACATCTTCATGGCGGCTTCGAGGCCGGGCAGGTTGGCGAGGGCCACCGACATGGAGCCGCGGAACTTGACCTTCCGGGTGACCATCGCTTTGGCGGCGGGCAGTTCGCCTTCGCCGAGGCGCTGCCAGGTCTCCACCTTGGCCGTCAGTACGAAGTCCGGCTTCACGCCTTCGGCCGGCGCGCCGGCGCGCACGACCTCGCCGGACTTCACCTCGATCTGGCCTGCGCGGCTCTCGTTCTCCGCGAGCCGGTATTCGACGACCATGCTCAGCTTCTTGAGGCCCTCGCGTGTTGCGTCCGTGGTGTTCCAGAAGCTCGGCGTAGGCCTTCATCCACTCCGGCGACAGGACGGGTGTACCCATGGTGCGCTCTCCTTCGGTTCGCCTCCGCGGCGGACAACTGGGGTTTGACAACGAAGCTGAAGATACTAGTATCTTAGAAAGCCAGTCAAGCTGTCGTCGCGGCCCTGACTCATTGGGACCGCGATTCTTCGGAGGAGACAAAGATGTCTGATACCAAGGCGGTCACATGTTGAGGAACGAACTCCGGCAGATCCTCGAGCAGGGTTTACACGACGTAGAGGCCGACTGGACCGTTCCGGCCGCGATCATCAACGACCCCGAGATGCACGACGCCGAGCGTGAGCGCGTCTTCGGCCGCTCTTGGGTTTTCCTCGCCCACGAAAGCGAAATCCCGGAGCCCGGCGACTACGTCGTCCGGTACATCTCGGAGGACCAGTTCATCGTCTGCCGGGACGAAGACGGTCAGGTCCGCGGACACCTGAACAGCTGCCGCCACCGCGGCATGCAGGTGTGCCGCGCGGAAATGGGGAACGCGTCCCACTTCCGCTGCCCCTACCACGGCTGGACCTACAACAACAAAGGCAGCCTCGTCGGCGTGCCGGCCGGGCGCGAGGCGTACGGCAACAAACTGGACAAGTCCCTGTGGCAGCTCAAGCCGATCCCGAAACTGGACACCTACAAGGGATTGATCTTCGGCTGCCTCGACCCGGACGCCCAGTCCCTCGACGACTACCTCGGGGACATGAAGTTCTACCTCGACATCGTGCTGGACCGCAGTGACGCCGGCCTGGAGGTCGTCGGCGCTCCTCAGCGGTGGGTCGTCGACGCGAACTGGAAGCTCGGCGCCGACAACTTCATCGGCGACGCCTACCACACGATGATGACCCACCGGTCCATGGTGGAACTCGGGCTGGCCCCGCCGGACCCGAAGTTCGCGCTCTACGGCGAGCACGTGCACACCGAGCACGGCCACGGCCTCGGCATCATCGGCCCGCCGCCGGGCATCCCGCTGCCCGAGTTCCTGGGTATGCCGGAGAACATCGTCGAGCAGTTGCAGCGCCGGCTTTCGCCGGAGCAGGTCGAGGTGTTCCGGCCGGTCGCGTTCATCCACGGCACCGTGTTCCCGAACCTGTCGATCGGCAACTTCCTGATGTCGAAGGACCACGTCTCGCCGCCGACGTCGTTCCTCACGCTCCGGCTGTGGCACCCGCTCGGCCCGGACAAGATGGAGATCATGTCCTTCTTCCTCGTCGAGAAGGAAGCGCCGGACTGGTACAAGGAAGAGAGCTATCAGGCCTACGTGCGCACGTTCGGGATTTCCGGGGCCTTCGAGCAGGACGACGCCGAGAACTGGCGCAGCATCACCCGGGTGCTGGGTGCCCAGTACGCCAAGAAGATGGAGCTCAACTACCAGATGGGCCGCGGCGTCTACGAGCCCGACCCCGACTGGCCCGGTCCCGGCAAGGCGTTCCCGATGGACTACGCCGAAGCCAACCAGCGCAACTTCATGGAGTACTGGATGCAGCTGATGGTCACCGACCCGGCGTCGCACACCGGGAACGGCAAGGTCTCCGACGAGGCCGCGACCGAGGCGCTCGCGCGGGCGGAGGCCTAGGACCGATGACCACAGCAATGGAGATCACCGACGCCACGGTGCGTGAAGTCACCGAGTGGCTCTTCACCGAAGCCGAACTGCTCGACGCGGGCAAGTATCGCGAGTGGCTCGACCTGGTGGCCGAGGACCTGTCGTACGTCGTGCCGTTGCGGGTCACGCGCGAGCGTGAGGCCGACACGGACATCGTCGAGGGGATGACCCTGATGGACGACGACTGGGACTCGATGGAAATGCGTGTCCTGCGCCTGGAAACCGAGTACGCGTGGGCGGAGGACCCGCCGTCGCGGTCACGGCACTTCGTGACCAACGTCCGGGTCGCCGCCGGCGAGACGGCGGACGAGGTGGCCGTCAAGTCGAACCTGCTGCTGTACCGCACCCGCGGTGACGTCGCGACGTTCGACATCCTCTCCGGCGAGCGCCACGACGTGCTCCGCCGGGTGGCCGGTGGCTACCGGCTCGCCAAGCGGGTGGTGGTGCTCGACCAGACCACCGTCATGACGCACAACCTCGCCCTGATCATGTGACGGAGGCAGTTCGGTGACCATCATCCACAACGAGGGCCGGGACCCGATCATCCAGATCGCGAACGAGTTCACGGTGATCCAGGTCAGCTACACCAGCACCGGCCAGCGTGAACGCCTCCTCATCAACTCCCCCCGGCTCGGGTTCCAGACCCTGCTCGACCCGCTGCAGCTGGAAAGCCTCACCTGGCAGCCACCCGAAATGTTCTCGAAGCTGCTCGACACCCCGTACGGCCCCGGGACGAGCTCAACGCGCGCCCCCTGTCGGCTCTGTTCGGAAAGGACTGATTCCCATGGGTTTCCTGGACGGGAAGGTCGCACTGGTCACTGGTGGGGGATCGGGCATCGGCCGCGCCGTGGTCGACCTCTACGTGCAAGAGGGGGCGAAGGTCGGCATCCTCGAGATCTCGCCGGAGAAGGCGCGGGACCTGCAGGAGAAATTGCCCGCGGACGCTGTGGTCGTGACGCAGGGCGACGCGACTTCCATGTGGGACAACGAACGTGCCGTCGCGGATGTGACGGAAGCGTTCGGCTCGCTGACCACCGTGGTCTGCGCGGTCGGGGTGTTCGACTACTTCACCGAGATCCCGCAGCTGCCGAAGGACAAGATCGGCGAGGCGTTCGACCAGCTCTTCGCTGTCAACGTGAAGAGCAATCTGCTCACCGTGAAGGCGGCGCTGGATCAGCTGATCGAGAACCGCGGGCAGATCATCCTCACCATTTCCAACGCCGGGTTCTACCCCGGTGGCGGCGGTCCGCTCTACGTGTCGTCGAAGTTCGCCGTCCGCGGTCTGGTGACCGAGCTGGCGTACGAACTTTCACCGCACGTGCGAGTCAACGGCGTGGCTCCCGGCGGCACGATCACGGACTTGCGGGGGATTCCCGCACTGGCCAACGAAGCTCAGTCCCTCAAGGAAGTCCCGGACATCGAAGGGCTGATCAAGGGGATCAACCCCCTGGGAGTCGTCGCCCAGCCGGAGGACCACTCCTGGGCGTACGCGTTCCTCGCCGCGAAGGAACGCGTGCCCGCGGTGACCGGCACGATCATCCACAGCGACGGCGGACTGGGCGTGCGCGGGCTGACGCGCATGGCAGGGCTCGAGCCCTGATCCGCCGCCGCACCAAGCGGGGAGACGGCCTCGGAAACCCCGAGCTCCGGGGTCGTCTCCTTTCCACCCTCGAAAGGAGGCGTCGATGAAGACGCTGGTGGCTACCGAAGAAACGCAGGCCGATCCGGCCACCGCGCTCTGGATCTGTGATGTCTGCCAGGACGTGTACGACCCCCGCCTCGGCGACCCGGAAGGCGGGATCGAGCCCGGCACGCCGTTCGCCGACATTCCGGACGACTGGGTCTGCCCGGTGTGCGGGGCGCGCAAGAAGGAGTTCCGGATGCTCGCGCCGGGCGACGAGTACGACGTCGAGGACGACGCTTACGCGGGAGCGCAGGGGTGAACACGCCGGGCCGCGTCCTCGTCTGCCTCAAGCAGGTCCCGGTGCCGGGGCGGGGCGTCTTCGACGAACGCACGAAACGGATCCGCCGGGACGACGACCAGGTCGTCACCAACCCGCCGGACCTGCACGCGCTGGAGCAGGCGCTGGCCCTGCGGGCGGCGACCGGCTGGGAGGTGGTGGCCGTGACGATGGGGCCGCCGGCCGCCGCGTCGACCCTGCTCGACGCGCTCAGCCGGGGCGCCGACCGGGCCGTGCACCTGGTCGACCGCCGCTTCGCCGGCGCCGACACGCTGGCGACGGCCCGCACGCTCGCCCGGCTCGTCGAACGGGAGCGTCCGGACCTGGTCCTCACCGGCCGGTGGACGCTCGATGGCGGCACCGCCCAGGTCGGCCCCCAGCTCGCGGAACTGGCCGGGCTCCGGCAACTGACGCAGGCCACGAACCTGCGGATCGGCGACGGTGTGCTCGCCGCGGACGTCGAGACCGACGTCGGCCGCGAAGCCTGGACGGTCGCGTTGCCCGCGGTGGTCGCCGTCGGGCGGGGTACCGAACCACCGTGGGTGACCGAGGCCAACCCCTCGGCCGTCGAAACGATCACCGCCGAGGACCTCGGGGGCGGACCGCGGGACTTCGGCACCCGTGGTTCACCGACCTTCGTGGCCGAGATCCGGCACGACGTCCGCGAACGCCGGGCCGAATACGTCGGGGCCGGGTTCGACACCGCGGAGCTGCTGGAGGCGGCCTTCGCGCCGCTCGAGTCCGAGGCCGAGGTGGTCGTGCCCGCCCCGTCGCGCGAGATCTGGACGGTCGCCGAGCCGCTGCCCGGCGGTGGTCTCCACCCGACGAGTCTCGAGGCGCTCGCCTGCGCCCGCTCGGTCGCAGGCGAGCTGCAGGCCACGATCGTGGCGGTGCTGCCGTGTGACCAGCCGCACGACCTCCCGCGCGTGCTCTACGCGCACGGGGCCGACCGGGTGCTGGTACTGCGGGGCACCGAGCCGGCGGACTACCGCACGGATCTGTTCACCCATGCACTGAGCACGGCGATCGCCGCGCATACGCCGTTCGCTGTGATCGCGCCCTTCAGCGCCCGTGGCCGCGACTACGCCCCGCGCGTCGCGGCTCGGCTCGGGCTCGGTCTGACCGGGGACTTCACCGCCCTGGAAGTCCGTGACGCGGACACCGACGAGCCCGACCTGCTCTGGCTCAAGCCAGCACTGTCGGCGGACGTGGTCGCGCCGGTGATCGCGCACTCCACGCCGTCGATGGGCACGTTGCGGCCCGGTTCCTTCACCGCGCGAGCGGTTCGCGACCAGCGGGAGCCGGACGTCGAGTTCGCCGGTGGCACCGCGGGCGGTGACGCTTCGTGCACTGCGGTCGAGCGCCGGATCGAACGTCCGGACGGTCCGCGGCTCGCCGCGGCCCGGCTGGTCATCGGGCTCGGGCCGGGCCTGGGCACCGGGGCCCGCCGCGTCGCCGAACGCGTCGCCGAGACACCGGGCATCGCGCTCGTCGCGACGTCGGCCGCGGTCGCCGCGGGGGAGGCGCCCCCGCAGCTCGAGATCGGGCCACTGAGCCGCAGCATCGCGCCCGCGGTCTACCTCGGGTTCGGGCGGCACGACCTCGGCACGCTCCAGGCGGTCAAGGCCGCCGGCCGGATCGTCGTCGTCGACCCGGGCGCCTGGCTCGACGCCTTCACCGGTCTTGTCGACACCGTCGTCACCGCGAACGTCGAGGGGGTCCTCTTGGACCTGCTGCTCGCGACGGCGGGTGCGGTCGCAAGCTGAGCACCGGAATCCCAAGGAGGACCCATGAGTACCGCCGCGCCGGCGGCGAGCGTCGACCCTCGGCGGTTTCGCGACGCCATGGGCCGGTTCGCCACCGGCATCACGATCATCAGCACACCGACCCCGGCGGGACCGCACCACATGACCGCGAACGGCTTCATGTCGGTGTCCCTCGAGCCCGCCCTCGTCGTGGTGTCCATCGCGCACCGCGCCAAGATGCACGACTTCCTCCTGGCCAGCGGCGTCTACGGCGTCAGCGTCCTCGCTGCGGACCAGGAACCCGTCAGCAAGCACTTCAGCGGCCGTCCGGACCCGGATCTGCGCCCGCGGATCGACGACCACAGCGGGGTTCCCCTCGTGGCCGGGGCGCTGGCGCAGGTGGCCGCGGAGATCGTCGAGGCCCACCCCGCCGGTGACCACACGCTGTTCGTCGGTGAGGTGCGCTACCTCGCCGACGCCCCGGGCGAGCCGCTGGTGTTCCACGCCGGCCGGTATCGCCACCTGCTCAGTCCCGCGGCGGACTCGGAGTACTCCGACGCCTGGTCCGGCTTCTGCCTGGATCCGTTCGGTCCCTCTTCCGGCGCCTGAATTCGGAGGTAACCCATGCCTGCACGCCCCATCCGGTGGCTGCCGTGAACACTGCCGTCCGCGAAGCCGCGGAGCTGCTGCGGAACGCCGCCGACGCCGGCAAACCGTGCCCGCCGATCCGCGATCTGTTCACCTTCGGCGACATCGAGGCGGCCTACGCGGTGCAACGGCTGAGCACCGAGCGCGCGCTGGCCGCGGGACGGCGGCTGGCCGGCCGCAAGATCGGCCTGACCTCGCCCCGCGGTCCAGCGCCAGCTGGGTGTAGCTCAGCCCGATTTCGGTGCGCTCTTCGCCGACATGACCGTGGCCGACGGCGGCACCGTGCCCGCCCGCCGGCTGCTGCAGCCCAAGGTCGAGGCCGAGGTCGCGCTCGTGCTGGCCGACGACCTGCCGGATCCGGACTGCACCGCGGCGGACGTGGTGCTCGCCACCGGTTTCGCGGTGCCCGCCTTGGAGATCGTGGACAGCCGGATCACCGACTGGGACATTTCCATTGTGGACACGGTCGCGGACAATGCGTCGTCGGGCCTGTTCGTGCTCGGCAGCACCCGGGTGCCGCTCGACCGCGTGGACCTGAGAACCGTACAGATGACGTTGTCCCGCAACGGTTCGGTGGTTTCGAAGGGCAGCGGTGCGGACTGCCTCGGCAGTCCGCTCGCCGCCGCGCGGTGGCTGGCGTCCACATTGGCTCGCCGGGGCGATCCTCTGCGGGCGGGGGATGTCGTGCTGACCGGCGCACTCGGACCGATGGTCCCCGTCGCGCCGGGAGACGTCTTCCTCGGCGAAATCTCCGGCCTCGGTTCGGTGCGGGTCGGCTTCGCGACAGAAGGAGAATCGCGGTGAGCAAAGCGAAAGTCGCCGTCATCGGGTCGGGCAACATCGGTACCGATCTGATGATCAAGGTGCTGCGACTGTCCGAAACCCTCGAAATCGCCGCGATGGCCGGGATCGACCCGGACTCCGACGGCCTCGCCCGGGCCCGCCGGTTGAAGGTCGCGACGACCCACGAAGGCGTCGACGGGCTCGTGCGGCTGGACGAGTTCACCGATGTCCGGTACGTCTTCGACGCGACCTCCGCCGGCGCGCACCGCTACCACGACAAGGTGCTGCGCGAGCTCGGCCGGACCGTCATCGACCTCACTCCGGCCGCCGTGGGCCCCTACGTGGTCCCGCCGGTGAACCTGGACGTCCACCTCGACGCACCGAACGTCAACATGGTGACCTGTGGCGGCCAGGCCACGATCCCCATCGTGGCGGCGGTCGCGGAGGTCACTCCGGTGCACTACGGCGAGATCGTCGCCTCGATCTCGTCGCGGTCCGCCGGGCCCGGTACCCGTGCCAACATCGATGAATTCACCGAGACCACGGCCGCGGCGATCGAGCAGGTGGGCGGAGCGGCGCGTGGAAAGGCGATCATCGTGCTGAATCCCGCCGAGCCACCACTGATCATGCGCGACACGGTCTACTGTCTGGTTTCGGAGTCCGACACCGAGGCGATCACGGCGTCGGTCGAGAGGATGGTGGGCCGGGTGCAGGCTTACGTTCCCGGCTACCGCCTCAAGCAGAAGGTGCAGTTCGACGCGGTCGCGGCGGACGACCCGCTGCGCGCGCTGGTCCCGCCCGGGGCTGCGCCGGTGAAGGTGTCGGTCTTCCTCGAGGTCGAAGGCGCCGCCCATTACCTCCCTGCCTACGCCGGGAACCTCGACATCATGACCTCGGCGGCGCTGGGCACCGCCGAACGCATCGCCGCCCGCCGCGCGGGCGAGGGGAGGGCCCGATGACCCGGCTGTACGTCCAGGACGTGACCCTGCGGGACGGCATGCATGCCGTCCGGCACCGCTACACCGTCGAGCAGGCCAGGGCGATCGCGTCCGCATTGGACACCGCGGGCGTCGCCGCGATCGAGATCGCGCACGGCGACGGGCTGTCCGGCTCGAGCATCAACTACGGCGTGGGCGCCCACACCGACTGGGAGTGGATCGAGGCCGTGTGCGACGTCGCGCACCGGGCCGTACCGACCACGTTGCTGCTGCCCGGCATCGGCACGCTGCACGACCTGCGGCAGGCCCACGCGCTGGGCATCCGATCGGTGCGGATCGCCACCCACTGCACCGAAGCCGACATCTCCGCCCAGCACATCGGCGCCGCCCGCGAATTGGGCATGGACGTCGCGGGCTTCCTGATGATGTCCCACATGGCCGAACCCGCCGAGCTGGCCCGCCAGGCGAAACTGATGGAGTCCTACGGCGCGCATTGTGTGTACGTCACCGATTCCGGCGGGCGGCTGACCATGGACGGCGTGCGCGACCGCTTCCGCGCCTACCGCGACGTCCTGGACTCCTCCACGGAACTGGGGATCCACGCCCACCACAATCTTGCTCTGGGCGTCGCGAACAGCGTGGTCGCGGTGGAGAACGGCGCGACCCGGGTGGACGCGTCCCTGGCCGGGCAGGGCGCGGGCGCCGGGAACTGCCCCCTGGAAGCCTTCATCGCGGTCGCCGATCTGCTGGGCCACGAGCACGGCTGCGACCTGTTTCCGCTGATGGACGCGGCCGACGACCTCGTGCGCCCCTTACAGGACCGTGAGGTCCGCGTGGACCGGGAAACCCTCAGCCTCGGCTACGCCGGTGTCTACTCGAGTTTCCTGCGCCATGCGGAGGCCGCCGCGACGCGGTACGGCCTCGACACGCGGGCGATCCTCGTGGAGGTCGGCCGCCGCGGCATGGTCGGCGGCCAGGAGGACATGATCACCGACGTCGCTCTCGACCTCGCGGCCGCCCGCCGGGGGTGATCTAGTGTTCCCGGGCCGGGGACGTCCGGGCTTCCCGTCGGCGCCGGTTGCGTTCTTGGCGTTCCCGCTCGCGGCGGCTGTAGGTCGCGTTGCGGACGGTTTCTTCGTCCTCGAGGCTGGAGCCGAGTGCACCGGCGACGATCCCGACCGAGCTGCACAACCACACCAGGTTCAGGTACGAACCCACCCCGACCGGGTGCCCCAGCGCCTGCGCGAAATAGCCGCTGTCGATCAGGACGGCCGCCGCGAGCAGCGCGAGCACGAACAGGATCGCGTACATGCACGCCACCCCGATCGCCAGCGTGGTCGCGGTGGAAACGTTGTACAGCAGGGCCTTGCGTCGCTCGGCGGTCTCGGAAGGTCGGTCCCACAGGTGGTTGTACACCGTCAGCCACACCGTCATGACCAGGACGGTGACCACCGTGATCCCCGCCAGCCGCAGCGGCGACAGCGCGTCCGCGAGCTTCCAGAACGAACTGGTGATGATGCCGTAGGCGGCAGTCCCCGCCGCGGCCGCGGTGGCGCCCGCGAGGTGCGGGACGAGCCCCCACGGACGGTTGTCCCGGACCATTCCGGCCAGCAGCCGCAGCCGGCCACGCAGCCCTACCAGAGCGAGGTGAGTCGCGGCCGACTGGCGTCCGGCGGACATGCGCTGGGTCGGGGCCAGCGCCTCACGCAACCGTGCCATCGGTCCTCGGTCACGATGGTCTCCGTCGATTCCGAGCCGCCGGGACACCAGCTGCCGCACCACGCGGACCAGCAACGCCCGTGCCCGGTGCCGCACCAGGACGGCACCGAGGGCGGGCAGCGAGATCATCGCGACCCCGTGTTCGACATCGACCCCCGCGACGACGGGCTTCGTCCCCGCGCGTCGGGGCAGATCGGTGACCAGGACCAGCAGGTCCCAGCCCCGGTCCCGCCGGTGCCGCTGCGCCAGCGTGCGCATCGGGATGTCCCCGTCTTCGTCCAGCGGCAGCTGATCGACCTCGTGCTCCACCCGCCACCGAGTCTGCCCGCTCACCCGGGCGGCGAAGATTCCGGGCAGATCGTCGGCGATCGTCGTGATCACCTGTTCCGGCAGTCCTTCGTCGGCCAGCACTCCGACGGCCACCTGGCGTGGCGCGTTCATGTGGTTTCACCTCGTTCGTCGGCAGCCGCCGGTTTCCCCGAGGGGTACCGGCCAAACCACCCGGCCCGGTACCGAGCCCGGCTACCGGGGGCCAACAGGCGGGTCAGAGCGGAGGAGCCGGACGCCGGGAGTCGCCACGAGGTAGGCCGTGCCGGTGGCGTGCCCCGCCTCTCCCGGCGTGCCCGCGCGACCAGAACCAGCAGCCAGATCACCCCGATCGCCGCTTCAGGCCCTGCCCACTTATACAGCCCGACCTTGGTGCTGGTCGGCAGGCGACGCACCAGGTAGGCGAGGACGAGCCGGGCGGCCAGGACGAAGTGATCGCGAGTGCTCCGCACGAACTGGAGCCAGCCGGCGCGGTCCACCTCACGCGGTGAGTGCTGGGGAGCGAGTGGGAAGCGGTCGTCGAGGAGTGCCTGCAGTGGGTCTGAAGGCTCCACGGTGCGAGGCGTGTCGGGGCAGCCACCGCGTTGGCTGGTTGTCGTGGATTTTGAAGTTGTCCAGCTCAGCTGGGCAGTCTGCTGCCCAGAGTCGGCTTGACAGAAGCTGCTTCCATCTCGCAGTATTCGAACAAGTGTTCTATGAGTGGTCGGGTTCGCTCGTGGCTTCCTCGCGCGGGTGTCTCCGGTGCGTGTTCGTGGTGCTGGAGGTGCGCGGTGGCGGTGCCTCAAGCGGTGGCCGGGCTCGCCGCGATCCCCGGTGTCCGCATGGCGGCTCAGCTCGGCCAGCCAAGCCCGGACACTGCGCCGTCCGCATGCTCCCTGCCCGTAGCCCCGGCGCTGGCCGGGCTGGTGCCGGGCGGTCTGCGGCGCGGCAGCACGATGTCGGTCGCGGGCTCGACCGCCTTGGTCCTGGCGTTGCTCGCCGAGGCGACGCGGGAAGGGTCGTGGGCGGCGATCGCCGGGATGCCGGACGTCGGCGTGGTGGCAGCCGCCGAGCTGGGTGTCGATCTCGACCGGGTCGCTCTCGTTCCCGAACCCGGGGTCGAGGTCACTGCGGTCCTGTCGGCCCTGATCGACGGGTTCGACCTGGTCGTGCTCGGCTCGGCTGTTATCCGCGATATCCAGCCTCAGCTGGCCCGGCGATTGGCCGGACGCGTCCGTAACCGCGGCGCGGTCGTGCTCGCCACGGGCCCGTGGCCCGGCGCCGACCTCGAACTGCGCGTGGCGAATCCCCGGTGGCGCGGTCTCACCGACGACGGCTTCGGCCGCCTGGAGTTCCGCGACGTCGTCGCGACCGGCTGCGGTCGCGGAGCCGCGGCTCGTCGGCGCACCGTCGCGCTGCGGCTGCCGGGCCGTAGCGGTGG
Organism: Amycolatopsis nalaikhensis; assembly: GCF_030264295.1. Lineage (GTDB taxonomy): Bacteria > Actinomycetota > Actinomycetes > Mycobacteriales > Pseudonocardiaceae > Amycolatopsis > Amycolatopsis nalaikhensis. The sequence goes on from NZ_CP127173.1 coordinate 5,375,341, forward strand.
CATCTCCGCTGTCGAGGCGTCCGTCTGTCGCGGGCTGAGCGAGGTCGCCGGATGAACGGCACGCCGTGGCACTGGCTTCCGGAACGGCGGCGACCGTGGCGAGGTGCTCGATGACCGGCCAGCTCGGCGATGCCGTCCGGTCTGGTGCGCGCGGCGAGTTCGGTGCGCTCGTTCCGGTCCGGCCGCAGACCGGCACACTCGTCACCTGCTTGCGTGGCCATCACCTCGACCTGTACGGCAAGCTGAAGCCTTACAGTCACCGCTACCGGTTGCAGGGCACGCTCTGCGAGGTCTGCCGAGTGCAGGAACGCTACGATCCGGCAACTCGGCGTCTCGCCGAATGGGCACACCTGGACGTCGAGGTCCAGCGCACCCCGGCCACGGGGCCGGCCGAAGGGCTCGTCCTCGTGGCCCATCCGCCGGCCGCCGGGTCGCTGGCCGGTCGGATCGAACTCCGTCTCGACGGCGTCGAGGTCGGTGCCGTGACCGCCAGCCTGTGCGTCGGCTGCCGAGCGGCTACCCTCGACTACGTGCACGTCACGGCCGAGTACCGCCGCCTCGGGTTCGGTCGCACGCTCGTAGCGGCCGCGGTTGCCCGGGCGCCGTCTTTCCGGTGGACGGCTCCGCTGCCGGACGGCCCGGTGGCGCAGTCGTTCCGCGCTCGGATCGCCATGCGCCGAGCGGGCCCGCGGTGTATCCACGCCGGGTGCGCGGAGTTCAGCGGGTGAGTACAAACGGGGCGGCGGGGAAGCTTCGTCGATGACCGCATGCAGCCGCACGACAGGAGCCCGTCCGTGCATGGAGAGAGTGCGGCGGCTGATCACCGGCGGCGCTCAGCGAGCCGCGGCACCTTCGTTGGCCGTGTGCCAGTTATCAGCTGCGACGAAAGATGTCGCGGACCTCCTTCAGCGCGGCGATCATGCCGATCGAGAGGGGGAGCACGCTCGCGCTGCCGAGGGCTAGCACCACGCTGATCGCGGTGATGACGACCGTCGCCGGGTGGCTGCGTAGGTAGTCCACACTGCGGCTGGCCAAGCGCCCGAACGAGGTCTTCATCTTCGCGCTCGGTGTGGTGAGGGCCGTCGCCAACGCCTCGAGTCGATCGGGTGCGGGCAGTTGCGCGCATTCCGTGATCTGGTCGATGAGCCCGTTCAGGAGCGCGAAAAGGTCTTGAGGTGGCCATGCGGGAAGGGGGCGCACCACGGCGCGGCGGTCGTTCAGGTCACTGAACAGGACGAGGCAGGGCAGGTCGGCCGGGCGCAGCGGAGGGTCGGTCTTGAACGATCCCAGGTAGTCGAACGCCGCTCCCGGTTCCAGCCCTCGGCCGCGCTCCCAGTCCGCCCAGGTCTCGTCGAATTTGTCGCCGAAGGTGAGGCGCCATCGTTCGACGATACCTTCTGCCCATTCCTTCGGGGGTTCGAACGCGACGATCGCGACACGTTCACCGCTGCGGTGGTCGAGTTCCGACCACCGTTCGCTGACCACCGTGTTGAGTGGGTGTTGCGGGTCCGCGCACAGAAGGAATCCGTAAATCGCCACATCAGGAAGTTTTGCGAGCAAGGCGTCCGTCGCTGCTACCGTCCGTCCGGCCGGCAACATGCTGCGCTCATCCTCGATCAGATCCTCTTCGGGAATTCCCTGGTACGACACGCTTATCCTTTCGTCATCGGGTGGCGTCGCCCCATAGCGTGAGCGGCGCCCAGAAGTATGGGTGCGCGAAACGCGGTACTTCCTTGATCGCGCGCTGTGCGGCCTGGACCGCATTCGCCGGTGTGGCACCTGCCCGAATCCGCTCGTAGAACGTCTTCATCATGAGCGTCGCCACTCGATCGGACAGCGGCCACAGCGTGGCAGCGACCAGTGGAACGCCGGCTTTCATGAACGCCGCGAGCAAGCCGGCCATCTCGGATGCGTTGAACGGGTTCATGTCCGCCATGGCGGTGGCGCACGCCGACAACGTCACCAGGTTCGCATTCAGCGAGGTCGTGACAATCTGCCGAGGACTGAGGGTCCCGTCCTCGAGCGCCAGTCCCTGGTGCGCGGTGATCAGGTTGGTGTAGTCGTGGTGGCAAGCGAGATGGACGATCGAGGCTTTGGTGGCATTGCGCTGGAAGTCGGTGAGGGTGGCGGAGGCGGAGGCCTGGCCGAACGTGGCTGCGACGATCTCGGCTTCTTGGGCTGCCGTGGCCGGGCCGTCGAAGAATTCTCGCGTGCCAGCGGCGAACACGGCGGTCAGATCGGTGCGAGGGCGGGCGCGGCACATCGCGAGGACGGCCGCGCTGGGGGAGTACGACAATGCGTGCTGGTCCACAAGGGCCCCACCGGCGTCGTCGATCAGGGCGTGGAACGGCAGACCTCGAAGGTACGCGTGCGGCAGCACGACGACCGTGTCGTGGCCGGCCAGGAACTCTTTGACCGGCGCGATCAGGAGATCGTGGAGACCCCGCAGGAACCCGTCGGGCCAGAAGATGTCCATGTGCAGGTCCAGGGACCGCTGTAGTTGGTCCAGCGCGCGGAAGTCCCCGCGAAGACCGAGAGTCATCCGGACGTTGAAGACCAGCCGCACGAGCACATCGGGGAAGTGGCTGTCGTCAGGGCCTTCGTCAAGGGGGACGTCCGTGACGACGGGTGTACCGACCAGACCGGACCGGTCGACGACGAAGATCGCGAGCCGACCCGGTGTCCAAAAGTAGGAGACGATAACGCCGTCGGGTGGTGCCAACGCCGCGATGTCGGCGGCCGTGCACATGCCTCGGCTGGTCGAGCTGACTTTCTGACGTTCGGCAAGAAGCCGCTCTTCAGTCTCCGCGAGCTGCAGGATAAGGACCTCGACCCGGTGCTCGGCTGCCTTCCGTTCCACCTCGGGCAGGTCTCGCGCACGCGCACCCACCGCATGCAGTTGCTCTTCGATCCGATCGCGCCGGGCGCGCAGCCAGTCCGAGTTCACCTCCCCATCGCCGTGGAGTTGCAGTCCATGGACGAACGCTCGCGCCTTCGCTGCTTCAGCGAGTTCTAATGCCCGCTCAGGTCTTCCCAGTGACAAGGCGAGGAAGACTGCCTCTCCGTAGTCGGTCTGGAAGTCGCGAACGAGGCGGGCGGCGCGGTTGATCGACACCGTACTGGCAAGTTGACGCTCCAACTCGGCGATGTTGCGCTCGTAGCAGTCGAGAGCGGTGACGGGATCGGATCTGTCGCTGGCCCATTTCGCACGTTCCCGCCGAATACGCGTGAGGTTGTCGAACGTGTTCTTTCGTGAATCAGTGAGAATCTGCTCGGCCATGTCGAAGTAGGTGTCGACCTTCGATGGATCGTCCCTGGCCGCCAGCCATGCGAGGTTGGCCGCTGCGGTGCATCGAATGCTCGGGGTTGCCGCCTGATCTGCCATGCAGGACGTGAACGCGTCGCGCGCTGCCGAGACCTCGTGGGTTGTGGCGCTGTCTCCTGCGGCTTCGTCCACTCTTATCTGCGCGAGGTGGACCAGGCCGGTGGCGCATAGGCTGGTGGCCTGAGCCGACGGCACGTCCGAACAGTCGGCTACCAGCTCAAGCATGGTTGCCTCCAGGCGCGCGGACGCGACGGCCTCCGCGGCCGAATCGAGCGCGGGATCGTCGCCGACGAGGGCACCCTCTACTGCGGCGATCAGGTGAGTCAGGTTCTCGAACCTGTGTGCTACGAAGCGCTCGGTTGGTTGAGCTGAACGAATCATGCGATGCGCGTGTTCCGTTGACTGCGGCGGTTCGGACACCAGCTGGGTCCTGGGCCTGACCCGTTTTGACGGACATCCACGATCAGGGCTGACGCCCTCGGGAAGGATGTTCCATCATGGAGACCATGGGCAGGAAGAAGCCTCGGCCTCGTCGTTCGTTCACGCCTGAGTTCAAGGCCGAGATCGTCGAGCTGTGCCAGCGGGGCGACCGCTCGATCGGTCAGGTCGCGAAGGACTTCGACTTGACCGAGACCGGCGTGCGCGAGTGGGTCAAGCAGGCCGAACGCGACGCCGGGACCCGCACCGACGGCGGGTTGACCAGCGACGAGCGGGAAGAGCTGGCCCGGCTGCGGCGGGAGAACCGCCGCCTGTCCGAGGACGTGGAGATCCTCAAACGAGCGACGGCTTTCTTCGCGAAGGAGACCCGGTGAACGTGTACCCGTTCATCGAGGCGGAGAACGCCAGCGGTAGCGGCAACGTCAAACGTGCCTGCGAACTGCTCAAGGTCTCCCGAGCCGCCTACTACACCCACCGCGCCGCCACCCCCTCCCAACACGAACGCGACGACGCGGAGCTGACAGCCGAGATCGTCGCGATCCACAACGAGTCGAACGGCACCTACGGAACACCCCGGGTCCACGCCGAACTCCGCGCCCGCGGCCGGCGGCATTCCCGCAAGCGGATCGCCCGGCTCCTGCACACCGCGGGCCTGGCCGGACGGACCCCGAAACGGTGGCGGACCACAACCACTCCCGACCCGGCAGCGACCATGCCCACCGACCTGCTCAAGCGGGATTTCTCCTGCACCGCAACGAACATCAACACCCGCTGGTGCGGGGATATCACCTACATCCACACCTGGGAAGGCTGGCTGTATCTGGCCACCGTCATCGACCTGGACTCCCGCCGCGTCGTCGGCTGGGCCACCGCGGATCACCTGCGCACCGATCTGGTCGCCGACGCCCTACGCAACGCTGTCGCTCGGCGCCGCCCCGAGCCCGGAGTAATCTTCCACTCCGACCGCGGCTGCCAGTACACCTCCGCCCAGTTCAACGCGCTCGCTGACGAGCAAGGCGTGCGGTTATCGGTGGGACGTAAGGGACAATGCTGGGACAACGCGGTCGCCGAGTCGTTCTTCGCGACCATTAAGGCCGAATTACTCGACCGGTGATGGTGCTCTCTGAATAGGGCCAGTCCTGCTCTCTGAAATTCCCCAGTTGGGGTGTCCTGTCGGCGCGTCGTTTGCGCTGGTCAGCGGCCTCCGGGTGACGGTTTCGGTGTTGATCACCGTGACCGTGGCCGGAGGCGTGGATGCTCACTCTGGAGGAAGACGTGGAGGCGCAGGCGCTGCGTGCTCAAGGCTGGTCGGTCTCGGCGATCGCGCGACATCTCGGGCGTGACCGCAAGACCATCCGCCGCTACCTGGCCGGCGAGGTGGTGCCGGGCAAGCGCCGGTCGGCTGTGGCTGACCCGTTCGAACCGTTCGTCGGCTACTGCCGCGCCCGACTGGCCGACGACCCGCATCTGTGGGCGGCGACGCTGCTGGACGAGGTCACCGAGCTCGGCTACGAGGGCGGCTACTCGACGTTCACCAGGGCGCTGCGCCGCTATCAGCTGCGCCCGCACTGCGAGCCGTGTCAGGTTTCCCGCGGCCGAGACGTCGCGATCATCACCCACCCGTCGGGCGAGGAAACCCAGTGGGACTGGCTCGAGCTGCCGGACCCACCGGCGAGCTGGGGCGCCGGGAAGCAGGCACATCTGCTGGTCGGGGCGCTGGCGCACTCGAGCAAGTGGCGCGGCATCCTGGCCGATGCCGAGGGACTTCCCACACCTGGTCGAGGCCCTCGACGCGGTGGTCCGCCGGCTCGGCGGGGTGACCCAGGTCTGGCGCTTCGACCGGATGGCCACGGTCTGCTACCCCGCCTCCGGCCGGATCACCCCGGCGTTCGCGCAGGTCGCGAAGCATTATGGGGTCCGGTCGGTGACGTGTCCGCCGCGGCGCGGGAACCGCAAGGGCGTGGTCGAGAAGGCCAACCACTCGGCCGCGCAACGCTGGTGGCGCACCCTTGGCGACGACGTCACGATCGCCGAGGCCCAGGCCGGGCTGGACCGGCTCGCGGCCAAGCTTGACAGCCGTCGCCGGGTCCTCGATGGCGAGCGCACCACTGTCGCTGGTCTGGCCGCGGCCGAGCGGCTGCACGCGCCGCCGCTGGTCGCGTTCCCGGCCGAGTTCGACCTGCCCCGGATCGTCACGCCGCAGGCGCTGGTGTCCTTCCGCGGCAACTCCTACTCCGTCCCACCCGGGCTGGGCGGCGCGCAGGTTCAGGTCCGCCACCGGCTCGGCGCGGACGTGCTGCGGATCGTCACCGACCGCGGCGCGACCGTCGCGGTTCACCACCGGGCCTCGGACGGGGCCGGGCGGGTCGTCCGCGACGACGGGCACGTGATCGCGCTCGAACACGCCGCGATGGGCGCGTTCAGCACCGACCGGCCCTGCACCCACAAGACGCGCCGGCCGCCGTCGGCGGCGGCGTTGGCCGAGGCAGCGAAGCTGCGCGGTCTGCCCGCGACGGGGCCCGCGGCCCACGTCGTGATCGACCTGGCCACCTACGCCGCCACCGCGGCGAAGCTGGCCAGCGCACCCACCCATGAGACCTATGAGTCCGAGGAGGACTGATCACTTGTCCGGAAACCGTTCAGGGCCACAGATGAGCGAGGCCCGCCGCTATCAGCAACTCCGTTCACACTTCTCCTACCTGAAGCTGGACAACGCCGCCGAAGCCCTGCCCCGAATCCTCGACCAAGCTCGCGCGGAGAACCTGTCGATGACCGCGGCGCTGGAGCGGCTGCTGGAGATCGAGGTCAACGCCACCGAAGAACGCCGCCTGGCCGGCCGGTTGCGGTTCGCCTGCCTCCCGGATCCCTGGACCCTGGCGGACTTCGACTTCGCCGCCCAGCCTGGGGTCGACGAGAAGCTGATCCGCGACCTGGCGACGTTGCGGTTCCTCGACGACGCGTCCAACGTGTTGTTCGTCGGGCCGCCCGGGGTCGGCAAGACGATGCTGGCCACCGCGCTCGCCCGCGGGACGGCCGAGGCCGGGAACCGGGTCTACTTCACCACCGCGGCCGACCTCGCCGCCCGCTGCCACAAGGCCGCGGTCGAAGGGCGCTGGCAGACCTGCATGCGGTTCTTCGCCGGCCCGAAGCTGCTCGTGATCGACGAGCTCGGCTATCTCCCGTTGCCCGGCGACGGGGCCTCGGCGTTGTTTCAGGTGATCAACCAGCGTTACCTGAAGTCGTCCACGATTTTGACGACGAACGTCGGGATTGCTGACTGGGCAACGGCTTTCGGGGACGCGACCGTCGCGGCGGCGATGCTGGACCGGTTGCTGCACCGCGCGACCGTGGTCGGCATCGACGGCCCGTCCTATCGGCTCCGCTCGCATCAGTCCACATCGGACAAGCTGCGCAAGGCGGTGAACGCACATGTCTCCTGACCCGCACGACCCGGACTACAACGCGACCCGCAAGACCTGCCCGATCTGCTGGGAAGCGTTCGTCGCGACCGGCCGACAAGCCAAGACCCGGCTCTACTGCTCGCGCCAGTGCAAACGCACCGCGGCCGCCCGCCGGGAGGTCGAGCGCACCACTCCTGCCTCCAGCACCGCCAGGCCCTTCGGGACACCGCCTCCGGCGGCGACCCCGCCGGCACCTGCGGCGCCGCTGCCGCACATTGCGGCCCAGCGGGACTGCCCGCACTGCGGCGGCCCGGTCACCATCGTCGCGCTGCTCACCACGCCCGAAGCGGCCCGGCCGCAGATGCCCGTCGCGGCACCCGACGGAGTGATCCCGCTCCGCCGCTGACACCGGTTACGCTGCACTCCTCAGCTGGCCCATTTCGGAGAGCATGGCTGGCCCATCTCGGAGAGCGCCATCACCGGCAGGCCTGGCCCACCCGCACCGCCGCGCACAAGGCGATCTTCGAGTACATCGAAGGCTGGTACAACACCCGCCGCCTGCACTCCAGCCTCGGCTACCTCAGCCCCGCCAGCTACGAAACGACCACACGTCACGTAGCCTGACCACAGCTCAACGACCCTGTCCGTCAAAACGGGGCAACCCCACCCACCTGGCTCGCCAGGATGAAGCGAAGGCGCGGCTTGGTGCCGATTGGGTCGAGTCGGACCTGATGTTCACCGAGCCCGATGGCAGTCCGCTGCACCCGGCTGATGTCGCGGACGAGTTCGCTCGGCTGATCAGGCTGGCGGGCCTGCCGCCGATCACTCTGCATGGTCTCCGCCACGGTGCGGCGACCCTGGCGTTGAGCGCCGGAGTGGACATGAAGGTGATCCAGCACATGCTTCGGCACTCGTCGATCAAGGTAACGATGGATCTCTACACCAACGTCGCCGAAGAGGTAGCTGCCGACGCGGCCAGGAAGGTGGCCAGGGCGATCCCGCGGAAGGTGCTGCACCCGGAGTGCGCTCTCGGGCTCCCCTCGGGCTCGCAGGAGACCACAAAGGACAGAGAGGAAGTGGACGAAATGGTTCCAGATACCACAAATCCCCAGGTTGAAGAGATCTTCAACCTGGGGAGTGGGGGTGCGCCATCAGGGACTCGAACCCCGAACCCGCTGGTTAAGAGCCAGCTGCTCTGCCAATTGAGCTAATGGCGCCGGTGTCTGCCGGGGTTTCCCTCGGCGACGTGGAAAAGATTAGCACCCGTCTCCGGGGCCGTTTCAGGGGGGTCCCTTAACCGGGTTCCGGCATTGCCGCCCCGGTGTCGGGGCTGGTCGGGCACACTGTAGTCGGACATCGACGGCGAAACAGGCGGGTGGGCATGCGGGGTTCGACCGGTATGGGGGTGCGGCTGCTCGTGGCCGCGGCGGTGATCGGCCTCACGGTGGCAGGCTGCAGCAGTAGTCCTTCGGGTGACCCGGCGCCCTCGACGCCGTCGTCGGCGGCGAAGGAGCAGCCCGCGCCGAAGCCAGCCGTGCTCACGCTCACCCCGGCGAAGGATGCCAAGGACGTCGCTCCCGGGGAGCCCGTCTCCGTCACCGTTGCCGACGGGAAAGTCGGCGACGTGAAGCTGACCGGGGCCGATGGCAAGGTCGTCGCCGGGAAGGCTCGCGCTGACGGCTCGGGGTGGGACTCCGCCGAGCCGCTCGGGTACGGCAAGGCCTACCGGCTCACCGCGACCGCGACCGGCACCGATGGCAAGCCCGTCACCTCGGAGTCGTCGTTCACCACCGTGAAGCCCGCGCGGCAGCTGGGAGTCTCGGTGAACCTCGTCGAAGGCGAGACCGTCGGCGTCGGGTTGCCGCTGATCTTCACCTTCACCGGGAGCGTCGCCGACAAGGCCGCCGCCGAGAAGGCGTTGAAGGTCACCGCCGAGCCGGCCACCGAAGGCGCTTTCCGCTGGTCCGGTGACAAGCAGGTCACCTGGCGGCCGAAGGACTACTGGAAGAGCGGCACGAAGATCAAGGTCGAGGCGGCCGTCTACGGCAAGCACCTCGGCAAGGGCAGCTACGGCCGCGAGGACAAGACGATCACCGGCACGGTGGGCGACAAGCTGGTCGCGGTCGCCGACGGCGGCACCCACCAGATGACGGTCACGATCAACGACAAGGAGGTCAAGACCATGCCGACCTCCATGGGCAAGCCCGGCCACAACACGCCGCAGGGCACGTACACGGTCATGAGCGAGCACACGGGCTACACGATGGACTCGGGCACCTACGGCGTCCCCGAGGACGCGCCCGGCGGCTACCGCACGTTCGTCCAGTACGCGGTCCGCCTGTCCTACAGCGGAATCTTCTACCACTCGGCACCGTGGTCGGTCCGCCAGCAGGGCCGCAGCAACGTGAGCCACGGCTGCCTGAACCTCTCGACCGAGAACACGAAGTGGCTGATGGACACATCAAAAAAGGGCGACATAGTAACGGTCCAGAACAGCGGAGGCCCCAAGCTGGAGCCAACGGACGGCTGGAGCGTATGGCAGCTGACATGGGAAGAGTGGCGAACAGCAGCCAACTAACCACCCCCGCCCTCGCCCCCGACCCCCACCATCCCAACGCAACCAGGCGGGACGGGGGTCCGGGGGCAAGCCCCCGGCGGGGGTGTGGGGGTTCGACCCCCACAAAAAGGCGAAACCCCAGCATGGGGGAGGTCCCGCAAGGGACCGACCATACTGGGGTGATGGGGTGAGCGACGGGTTTCGAACCCGCGACCTCCTGGACCACAACCAGGTGCTCTACCAGCTGAGCTACGCCCACCATCTACGAGGGGACCGCGTGCGATCACTTCGTTGGCTGTAATCGTAGCGGGTGCCCTCGCGGGGTTCGCAGGGGGTTACCTCTGGTGGCGTTCCTGCACTTCAGCGGCGGCTGCCTTGGCTTCTTCGCTGGTGGGGCCGGGCTGGGGGACGAAGGCGACGCGCCGGTAGTAGTCGAGTTCGCCGATGGATTCCTTGATGTCGGCGAGGGCTCGGTGGGCGAGGCCTTTTTCCGGCTTGGCGTAGTAGATGCGGGGGTACCAGCGGCGGACGAGCTCTTTGACGGAGGAGACGTCGACCATGCGGTAGTGCAGGTAGGCGTCGAGCTCGGGCATGTCGCGGGCGATGAAGCCGCGGTCGGTGGCGATGGAGTTGCCCGCCAGCGGTGCGGTGCCGGATTCGGGGACGTGCTCGCGTATGTACTCGAGGACGCGGCGTTCGGCCTCTTCGAGGGTGACGGTGGAGGCGCGGACTTCTTCGGTGAGGCCGGAGTGGGCGTGCATCTCGCGGACGACTTCGGGCATCCCGGCGAGCTTTTCCTCGTCGGCGTGGATGACGATGTCGACTCCTTCGCCGAGCACGTTCAGCTCCGCGTCGGTGACGAGGGCGGCGATTTCGATCAACGCTTCCTTGCCGAGGTCGAGCCCCGTCATCTCGCAGTCGATCCAGACTAGGCGGTCGGTCACCTGGTGACCCTAACCCGACACGGGGATGCGAGGGGCGTTACCTGCGCGTACGGCGCGTTACGCTCGCGGAGCCGGAATGGGAATGTGGTGTCGGACACAGATCGGGGATCGGGACAGTGACCGTGCAGGAGTCGCCGGCGAGCGAGATCGCCGCTGGTTATGCGAGTGAGGGTGCCGCTCTGGAGCTGGGGGCGGTGGTGCTGGACGGGCGGGTGGACGCGGCCGCCGCGGTGCGCTTGCCCTTGGCGACGCTGAACCGGCACGGTCTGGTCGCCGGGGCGACCGGTACCGGGAAGACGAAGACGTTGCAGCTGGTCGCCGAGCAGTTGTCGGCGGCGGGGGTGCCGGTGGTGCTGGCGGACGTGAAGGGTGATTTGTCCGGGCTCGCCGCGGCCGGGGAGGCGAACGACAAGGTCGCGAAGCGGTCCGAGGAGCTCGGCGACGACTGGGCGGGCACCGCGTTCCCGGTGCAGTTCCTGTCGTTGGGGACCGGCGGGAAGGGGTCGCCGATCCGGGCGACGATCACCAGCTTCGGGCCGATTCTGCTGTCGAAGGTGCTCGGGCTGAACGAGACGCAGGAGTCGACGCTCGGGCTGATCTTCCACTGGGCGGACCAGCGGGGTCTGGCGCTGCTGGACACGAAGGACCTGCGGTCGGTGATCACGCACCTGACCAGCGACGAGGGCAAGGAGGACCTCAAGGGCATCGGCGGGGTCTCGGCGGCGACGGCCGGGGTGATCCTGCGCGCCTTGTCGAACCTGGAGGCGCAGGGCGGGGAGGACTTCTTCGGCGAGCCCGAGCTGGACGTCCACGACCTGATGCGCCAGACCGACGGCAAGGGCGTCGTCACCCTGCTGGAGCTGGACAACCTCCAGTCGAAGCCGGCGTTGTTCTCGACGTTCCTGATGTGGCTGCTGGCCGAGCTGTTCGAGGAGCTGCCGGAGGAGGGCGACCTCGACAAGCCGAAGCTCGTCTTCTTCTTCGACGAGGCCCACCTGCTGTTCAACGACGCGTCGAAGGCGTTCCTCGAGCGCATCGAGCAGACCGTCAAGCTGATCCGGTCGAAGGGCGTGGGCGTGTTCTTCTGCACGCAGCTGCCGACGGACATCCCGAACGCCGTGCTTTCGCAGCTCGGCGCCCGCATCCAGCACGCGCTGCGCGCGTTCACGCCGGACGACCAGGCGGCGCTGGCCAAGACCGTCAAGACCTACCCGAAGACGAAGCACTACGAGCTCGACACGGCGTTGACGTCGCTGGGCATCGGCGAGGCGATCGTCACGGTGCTGTCGGAGCGGGGCGCGCCGACGCCGGTGGCCTGGACGCGGCTGCGGGCGCCGCGGTCGAGGATGGGCTCGATCGGTGCGGACGCCGTCGCCGCCGCGGTGTCTTCGTCGGACCTGCACGCGAAGTACGCCGAGACGATCGACCGGGAGTCGGCGTACGAGAAGCTGGCCGCGAAGGTCGCCGCCGCTCCGCCGCCCGTCCCCGACGAGGCGCCCGCTCCCGCCCCTGAGCAGCAGAAAGACGAGCCCGGCTTCATCGAGTCGGCGATGAAGAACCCGGCGGTGAAGTCGTTCATGCGGTCCGCGGCGAGCGCGCTCGGCCGCGAGATCACGCGCGGGCTGTTCGGCAACCGGCGGCGGTGAGGAATACCTGACGCGGCCTGTCAGGTATCGCTGCGATGCTGGTGCCCACACCGAGGAAGGGAACACCATGACCAGCACCGCCACCGCGTCGTTCACCGTCGATCAGTGGGAGCCGCAGGCGACCGACGAGTTCGCGGGCACCGAATTCGGCCGGGTGGCGATCGCCAAGACGTTCACCGGGGCGGTCGAAGGCGCCAGCACGGTCGAACTCCTGACGGCGAACAACGCGACTTCGCGCGCGTACGTCGGCTTCGAACGGCTCGAAGTCTCGATCGACGGCCGCAAGGGCAGCTTCGTCCTGCACCACACAGCCGACGAGGAGTCCGGCATGACGGTGACGATCCTCCCCGGATCCGGGACGGGCGAGCTGACCGGCATCACCGGGAAGGCGGACATCGAGATCGACGGCGAGGACCACCGCTTGACCCTGACCTACAGTTTCTGACGAGCACGAAGGCCGTTTCGAGAGCCCCCGATTGACTCTCGAAACGGCCTTCGTGTGTTCCCCGCTCCCCGAAGCGGGTGGACGGGCCGCCCCGGCCACGGCCCGTCCGCGGCTAGCTGTTCACGATCTGGTCGACGATCTTCTTGGCGTCGTTGATCGGGATGGCGAAGCCGATCCCGACGCTGCCCGCCGCGCCGTTCGCCGACGCCGTGGGGCTGTAGAGCGCCGAGTTGATGCCGATCACGTTGCCCTGGGCGTCCACGAGCGCGCCGCCGGAGTTGCCCTGGTTGATCGAGGCGTCCGTCTGGATCGCGGTGTAGCTGGGCGAGTCCTCGGTCCGGTTCGACGTCCGGTTGAACGGCGACTGCTGCTGTTCCTGGCCCTGGCCGATGTCGGACAGGTTGCGGTTCAGCGCGCTGACGATGCCGGTGGTCACGGTGTTCTGCAGCCCGCCCGGCGAGCCGATGGCGACCACTTCCTGGCCGACGACGAGCTTGCTCGAGTCGCCCAGGGTCGCCGCCGTCAGGCCGCTGGCGTTCTGCGCCTGGACCACCGCGATGTCGGCCTTCGTGTCCGCGCCGACCACGCTGGCCTGGTACTTCTTGCCGTCGGACGTGGTGATGACGACGTTCTGGGCGCCGTCGACGACGTGCGCGTTGGTCAGGATCCGGCCGTCGGAGGTCAGGATGACGCCGGAGCCGATGGCCTCGCCCTGTGCCGTGGTCACGTTGATCTGGACCACGCTCGGCGTCACCTTCGCCGCGACGGCGCTGACGTCACCGGTGGCGGTCGAGTTCGAGACCGTCTGCCCCGTGGCCGCCGGCGTGCTCACCGACGTCGTCGTGCCGCTCGCGGAACTCGTGGTGAGCCCGACGATCGCGGCGCCGCCGACGCCGCCGACCAACGCCGCGCCGAGCGCGGTCGCGCTGACGAGCAGCGCGACGCGGTTTCCCTTGCGCGGCTTGGGCAAGGTCGCCTGCGCCTGCGGGGTGAAGAGCGGGTTCGGCGCGGCCTGCTGCTGGTAGCCGTACTGGGGGTACGGCCCGTACTGCGGAGTGGTCTGGTGCGGCTGGTGCCCACCGGGTGAGGCGGGGCCGGGCCGACTCTCGTTCTCGGTCATGGGACCAGATTCGCGCCCGTGCTTGTGAGCAGCCTGTGGAAACACCTCAGCCTTTGCTGAGAAGAATCAGCTGAGAAAACTCAGCCGTTCCTCAGTGTCAGCCGAAGAAGGAAGGGACGTCCAGGGCACCTCCCGCCGCCTCGAACTCGTCGTGCACGGCCTTGCGCAGCTCGGCGTCGCCGAGGTAGTCCGCCGCCGTCAGGGCCAGGCCCAGCGCGCCGTCGTGGACCGCGGTGTCCCCCGTGGACGATCCGGCCGCGGCCGCGAACTCCTTGGTGTGCAACGCGACCGTCGGACCCGAGACGGCCAGCATCGGGTGCAGCGCGGGCATCCGGTACGACAGGTTGCCCAGGTCCGTCGACCCGGTGAGCGACTCCGGCACGATGCCCGGCGGCAACGGCTTGCGCCCGGTGATCACCTGGTTGGCCGACCAGCGTCCGGCGAGCGCGGTGTTGAACCGGATCGGCAGGTACGCGGCCTGGGCGTCCCAGATCAGCTCGACGCCGCAACCGGTCATCGCCGCCGCGCCCTCCGCGATCGACGTCATGCGCGCGGCGAGGTCGCGCAGCGTCTCCGGGTTCTGGGAGCGGAGGTAGAACAGCAGCGCGGCGCGGGCCGGGATGACGTTCGGCCGGGCGCCGCCGTCGGTGAAGACGCCGTGGACGCGGTCGCTCTGCGGGAGCTGCTGGCGCAGGGCCGAGACGCCTTGGTAGGCGGCGACCGCGGCGTCCAGGGCGTTGCGGCCCATGAACGGCTGGGCCGACGCGTGCGCGCCGACGCCGTGGAAGACCATCTCCAGCTGGCGGCGGCCGAGGAACGGGTGCAGTGCGACGTCGTGGCTGAACGGGTGCAGCATGATCACCGCGTCGACGTCGTCGAACACGCCGGCGCGGGCGAGGATCTCCTTGCCCCCACCGCCTTCTTCGGCGGGTGTGCCGATCAGGCTGACCCGGCCGCCCAGCCGCTCGGCGACGGTGGCGGCGCCGAGGAAGCCGCCCGCGGCGGTGGTGCAGATGATGTTGTGGCCGCACGCGTGGCCGAGGCCGGGCAGCGCGTCGTACTCGGCGAGGACGGCGATGTGCGGGCCATCTTGCTCCTTGGTGCCGACGCGCAACGCGGTGTCGAGCCCGCCGACGCCGACGGTGGCCTCGTGACCGTGGCGGCGAAGCAGGTCCGCGAGGGCGCGGACCGAGCGGTGCTCGGCGAACCCCTCCTCCGGGTGCGCGTGGAGATCTTGGCTCAACGCCACCAGATCGGGTGAACAGCGCTCGACCGCCGCGGTCACTTCGGCCCGGGTCGCCTCGTCCGCGCCGATGTGCGGGGAGGACAGTGGTTCGGCGGCCGCGACGGCGTGGGCGGTGGCCTCGACCAGGGAACGCAGGTAGCTGTCGTCGGGCGGGACGGGTTCGTGGTGGGTCATGGGGCGATGCTAACCGCAGGGTCCGACAATCCGCGGTGCTCAGCCCAGCCGGCCCGCCACGATCTGCGTGACACCGGCGTATCGCTCGGTGATTCCGGTGAAGCCGCGGGCGCGCAGGCTCGCCGCGATCTCGCCGCGGTCGAACATCCGCTGGCCGCTGACGATCCCGCCCGCCGAGTCGAGCAGTCGCGCGGGTTGCCAGCCGCGGCGCGCGCTGGTGAGCAGCACGATCCGGCCGCCCGGCTTCAGGACGCGCGCGAAGGAGCCCAACGCGATCTCCGGCTCGGCGAACATGTGGAGCGCGGCGAAGCAGCAGACGCCGTCCACAGTGGACTCGCGGAGCGGCAGGCGCACGGCGTCCGCGCGCAGGTACGCGACCGTGTCCGGATTGTCTTCCGCGACGGCTTTGGTGAGCATCGTGCGCGCGCCGTCCAGCCCGACTGCGAGCCCGTCGGGGCCGACGGCAGCGCCGAACGCGCGCGTGAACCGGCCGGTACCGCAGGCGACGTCGAGCGCGGTGTGCCCGGGCCGCAGAGCGAGCAGTTCGGTGGCGAGCCGGACTTCGCCCGCCATGCTCGGCCCGAACGGGCCCTTGAGTGCGCGGCCGAGGGCAGGGCGCCAGTACCGCTCGTAGACGCGCGGCAGCAGGGTGGTGCGCATCAGGCGTTGCGTGAGCCCGGTCGGCGGGCCGGCCTGGGGCTCGGCACCGAGCAGGTCGAGGAAGCCGGGGCCGTGCCCAGCTGGTCGGTCGAGCAGCTTTTCGAGCTGGTCAAGGGCGGTGCGGCTGGTCGCCATCGGCGCTCCCGGGGTTCGGATACCGGCAGTATGCCAAATCTGTGCCGGATCGGCATGCTCACTCGTTCGAGTGAAGAAAGCCGGGATCAGACGTTCGAGGCCCGGAATTGTCGGTGCCCGTTCCTAACGTCGCAGCCGAGGTTCCCGATCCGAGGAGGAGAGATGACGACAGCGGAGATTTCCGTGCCGTGCGGCGAGATCGAGGTGCGCGGCGGGTTCGACCTGGCCGCGGCGGCCCGGTTCCTGACCGGTTTCGGCCCCGCCGGGCAGCCGGAAGCCGAACCGGGCGTGCTCCGGGTGGCCTTCGCGCTCGAGGGCGCGTGGACACCGGTGGGAGCGGTCTTGCGCCAGAGATCGCCGGGCGAGGTGGCGGTCGAGGTCCACGGCCCGCCGGAGCACGCCGAGGCGGTGGTCGAGCAGGTGCGGCGGATGTGCTCGCTGGACATCGACGCCACGGGTTTCCCGGCCGTCGCCGACCGCGACCCGGTGGCTTCCCTGCTGCAGGGCCTGCACCCCGGGTTGCGGCCGGTGCTGTTCGCGTCGCCGTACGAGGCGGCGTGCTGGGCGGTGCTGAGCCACCGGATCTGGATGACGCAGGCGGTGCGGCTGCGCCGTGGCTTGACCGAGCGCCACGGCAGCGAGGTCGACGTCGGCGGGCATACGCTGAGATCGTTCCCGGAGCCCGCGGCACTGGCGAAGCTGGAGTACCTGCCGGGGCTGTCGGGCCCGAAGATGCGGCGCCTGCGCGCGATCGCCGAGGCGGCGGCCGCCGGAATGCTGGACGCGGCGGCGTTGCGGGCGATGTCGCCGGAGGAGGCGCTGAAGCAGCTGCAGTTGCTGCCGGGCATCGGCCGGTTCAGCGCGGAGCTGATCCTGATCCGCGGCGCGGGCCATCCGGACGTGTTCCCCCGAGGGGAGAGCCGCCTGCACGAGATCATGCGCGACGCGTACCACCTGCCGGACGCGGACGTGCCGGAGCTGGCGGAGATCGCGGAGGCGTGGGCGCCGTTCCGGAGCTGGGTGTCGTTCCTGTTCCGCGTGGAAGGTGAGGCCCGGATGCGGGAGTCGCGATGACCTGACGCCGGGGGCGGGTGTGCCTGGGCCGCGGTCGACGTGCTGCAGACCGTCGACCGTGCTTGGTTCGCCCCGCATCGAGGGGCGGCCCGCGCCCGGCTGGCTCAGGTCCGCGCCGCCCGCTCGCCCACGGCAGGGTGCCTCCGAATGTGCCCGGCGGGCCCGCGGCTCTGGCCAGCGGTACGTATCGCGGTCATCGCTCACCGGTCGAGGTGCCACCGAACGCGTCCGAACTCCCGACACAGGAGAGGAGAATCACCACGAGCCGATACCGGAAGCCGGGAAACGGCGAAGGGTGGGGACTCACCGTAGCCAGATGTCGCCTGTGGTGAGGTGTCCGGGTGAGTTCGCCCGTTCCTCTCGCGCTCGGCGGTCCCGCCGGTGACGCCCTGTCAGCCCTCCGCGCGGCCGCCACCGACACCTCTCCGGCCGGTTCGCTGCTCGAACAGGCCCAGACTCCCGCGGTGATCACCCTGGTCGCCGGTGGGGTGGCGCTGCTGGTCGTGCTGGCCGGCGGGCGGCCGTGGCGGCTGGCTCGCAACGTCGTCACCATCGTGCACGAGGCCGGGCACGCCCTGGCCGCCGTGCTCGTCGGGCGGCGCCTGCAGGGCATCAAGCTGCACTCGGACACCTCGGGCGTCACCGTCTCGCGGGGGAAGCCCGAGGGGCCGGGCATGGCGTTCACCGCGATGGCCGGGTACCTCGCGCCTTCAGTGCTGGGGCTGCTGTTCGCCAGCCTGCTGGGTGCCGACCTGGTCGGCACGGTGCTCGTCCTGATCGCCCTGCTGCTGCTCGGCGTGCTGGTGATGGTGCGCAACGCCTACGGCGTGTTCACGGTCGTCGCCAGTGCCGTCGTGCTCGCGCTGGTCGCCTTCGTCGCGCCGGTCGAGGTGCAGGCGCCCTTCAGCTACCTCGTGACGTGGTTCCTGCTGTTCGGCGGGGTGCGGCCGGTGGCGGAGCTGCAGGTCAAGCGGCGACGCGGGCAGGCTCGCGACTCCGACGCCGACCAGCTGGGCCGGCTCACCGCGGTGCCGCCGGTGCTGTGGGTGCTGGTGTTCGCCGTGGCGACCGTCAGCTGCCTGTTCGCCGGGGGCCTGTGGCTGCTGGAGCCCGTCGCCACCTAGGGCGGCGCCGCGGTGGAGCCCCTGGTCACCCGGCCGGGCCCATGCGGCAAACTGGACTCTCGCTGGTCCGCCCGGAGGGAGACGAACGATGGACGAGGTCGCCAAGGCCGTCGAGGAGTGCGCACGGGCGGCGAAGCTGGCCGCGCCGTCGCTCGCCGCCGCGTCCGCCGAGGCCGTCGACGCCGCCCTGACCGGGATGGCGGAGCGGCTGCTCGCGCACCGCGACGAGGTCCTGGAGGCGAACCAGGCCGACGTCGAGCGCGCGAAGGCCGAGGGGATGAGCGCCGGCCTGCTCGACCGGCTCACCATCACCCCGGAGCGGCTCACCGGCATGGCCGAGCAGCTGCGGCTGCTCGCCGGCGCCCCGCACCAGGAGCGCACCGTCGAGGTGTCCACCCTGGACGGCGGGCTGCGGCTGGTCGAACGGCGGCGGCCGGTCGGCGTCATCGGCGCGAACTACGAGGCTCGCCCGAACGTGACCGTCGACGTGGCGTCGCAGCTGGTCAAGTCGCGCAACGCCGGTGTGCTGCGCACGGGCTCGGCCGCGCTCGGCTCGGCCCAGCGGCTGCGGGAGGTCGTCATCGCGCCCGCCCTCGCCGACGCCGGGATCGACGCCGACTGCGTCCAGCTCGTGCCGCGGGTCGAACGCGAAGCCGCGTCCGCGCTGGTGCGGCTGCCGAACCTGGTGCCGCTGGTGATCTTGCGCGGCAGCGGGGCCAGCACCCGGGCGCTGGCCACCGAGGCGGCCGTCCACGGCGTGCGTACGCTGGCCCACGCCGACGGCGGCGGCGTCCTGTACGTCGACCGCGGGGCGGACGTCACCAAGGCGCGCGACCTGGTCCACGCCAGCCTCGATCGGCTGGGGGTCTGCAACCGGCTGAACCTGCTGCTCATCCACGAGGACATCCACGACGAGGCCTGGCCCGCGATCTCCGACGCGCTGGCCGAGCGCGGGGTCACGCCCTCGCTCGCGCCGCACGAGCACGCGATCGGCTACGAGTGGGCGCTGGACTCGGAGCGGGAGGCGACCGTCACGGTCGCCAAGGTCGGGGCGCTCGCCGACGCCGTCGAGATCGCGAACGAGCGGACGTCGGGCCTGGCGGCGGGCATTGCCACCGAGGACGAGTCGGCCGCCGACGCCTTCTTCGACGGCTACACCGGCACGGGCGTCTTCTGGAACGCCCCGACCCGGCTCCTCGACGGCTTCAAGCTGCTCGCGGTCCCGGAAACCGGCATCAACCTCGACAAGGTCCCCGGGCCGCGCGGCCCGGTGACCTACACGGACCTCTACGTCCGCCAGTACGCGGTCCTGCCCGCCTGAGGCCTACCTGGGCGGGGTGTTCGCGCGCCGCCGGAGTTCCTCGACCGTGGACGTCGCGTTGGTGAGCAGCTCGGTCCGGTCGCCGGTGTCGCTCGCGTAGCGGAAGATCGCGCTCGGGCTGTCGCTGATGGCGATCGCCGCGACGAGGCGGCCTTCCGGGTCGCGGGTGAGACCGGTCGTCACCGACACCTCCCGGCCGACGGTGTCGACCGTGGTGAGCGTCCGCTCCTCGTACCAGCCTCGCGTGGTCATGTCCGGCAGCTCCAGGGGTGGGGATCGACGGGGATACGTCGTAGGACGCCCGGATCGCCGAAGGCGTTACGGCATAATTCGCCGGGTGATCTCCCGGCCGCACGTCCTGCTCTCCGCCGCGCAGTCGCTCGACGGCTACCTCGACGACACCTCGCCCGACCGGCTCGTCCTGTCCACAGAGGACGACTTCGCCGTCGTCGACCGGCTGCGGGCCGAGGCCGACGCGATCTTCGTCGGGGCCGGAACCGTGCGGGCCGACAACCCGCGGCTGCTCGTCCGGTCGCCGGAGCTGCGGAAGTGGCGGCTGGACCAGGGGAAACCCGAGCAGCCCGTCAAGGTCACCGTGACCACGCGCGGGCTCGACCCGGCGGCGCAGTTCTTCACCGTGGGGGACACCGAAAAGATCGTCTACGCGCCGCCGGGAGCCGCGGACGCGCTCAAGGACGTCGCGACCGTCGTCGACGCCGGGAACCCGCCGGACTTCGGGCACGTCCTCGACGACCTGGGGAACCGCGGCATCCGGCACCTGCTGGTGGAGGGCGGCGGCGGGATCCACACGCGGTTCCTCACCGAGGGGCTCGCCGACGAGCTGCGGCTGGCGATCGCGCCGTTCTTCGTCGGGCAGGCGGGTGCGCCGCGGTTCGTCGGACCCGGCCTCTACCCGCGGCCGCTCGTCCTCACCGGCGTCCGCGAGCTGCAGGGGATGGCCATCCTCGAGTACCGGGCCGCCGATGAGCCGACGGGCCGGGACGTCCGGCGGCTGCGGGAGGCCATCGCGCTCGCCGCCGAGTGCCCGCCGAGCCACACGTTCCGGGTCGGGGCCGTGATCACCGACGCCGACGACGAGGTCATCGCCACTGGGCACTCCGGTGAGGGCGACCCCTTGAACCACGCCGAGGAGGCCGCCCTCGCCAAATGCGCCGGCGACCCGCGGCTGGCCGGGGCGACGATGTACAGCTCACTGGAACCGTGCAGCCACCGCAGTTCCCACCCGCTCAGCTGCACGCAATTGATCCTCGACGCCGGGATCCCGCGCGTCGTCTTCGCCTGGCGGGAGCCGCCCGTCTTCGTCGACGCCCGGGGCACCGAGCTGCTGCGGGAAGCCGGGCGGCACGTGGTCGAGGTTCCCGCGCTGACCCCGGAGGTCCAGCGCGAGAACACCCACCTCGAGTTCTGAACAAGGCCTCAGCAGGCGCCGTTGTCCGCCCAGACACCCCATTCGCCGGTGGTGCCGGGCTCTTCGCCCTGCGTCCACCACTTGGCCGTCCACTTGTGGCCGTTGTGGGAAACGGCGTCGTCCTTGACGTAGACCTTCGTCCGGTCCCATTCGGCCGCCGTGCAGGAGCCGCCGCCGGGGGTGGTCGGGGTCGTGGTCACCGTCGGCGTCGTCTGCGGCGGGGTCGCCCCCGCGAAGCGGACGCTGAACTTCGTGAAGTCCCAGTCGTTCTGCGGGACGTTGCTGCAGACGCCGTTGTCGGTCGTGCCGACGCAGGCGCGGTCGCGGTTGACCGACCAGAACGTGAACCGGCCGAGGCCGTGGCTGGTCGCGTAGTCGTACACGGTCTGGAAGTCGGCCTGGTAGAACATCTCGGCCGCGTCCGACTTGCCGTTCATGCCGGAGAAGCCTTCGTGCGAGTACGCCGTCGCGCTGTCCCAGCCGAGGTGTGACATCAGCAGGCCGTGCAGCGCTTCCAGGGCCGACACCTGTGACGAGCCGCCGTTGAAGCCGCCGTCGAACGGCATGATCGAGAAGTTGTTGGGCGTGAAGCCGATCGCCTTCGCCTGGTCGATCAGCTGGGTGCCGAACCAGCCGGTGCCGGCGGCGGTGCCCGGCATGGTGACCGATACGAAGAGGCCGGGGTTGTTGGCCTGCAACGTCTTCGCCGCGCCGAGCTCGTTCGCGATGGCCGCGGAGTTCTCGTACTCGGGTTCTTCGAGGTCGAAGTCGATCGCCTTGAGCGAGTACTTCGTGATGACCTGCTGGTAGGCGGCGGCCGTCGCGGCGACCGTGCCGCAGGTCTGGCCGAGCTTCGTGCCGCCGTAGCCGCCGACGGACACCGAGACGTCGCCGCCCGCGCCGCGGATCCGCGAGATCACGTTCGCGACGGCGGTGTCGGACGAAACGGCCGAGGTGCCGTCCCAGGTCGGGCTGCAGCCGCCGCCGTTGGGCGCCAGGATGAACGCGAGCTGGAACGCCTTGAGCCCGGTCGCGTTCATCACGGTGATCGGGTCGGGCGGGTTGTTGCTCTGGGGCATCAGGTACGGCGCCGCGGCGTACCAGTTGTTGCTCAACGCCGCGGTCGCCGAGGGCGCGCCGAGCACGAGGCTCACGGCGGTGGCGGCGAAAGTGGCGGCGGCGAGCCCGATGGCGGCCAGTCTGCTCCTGCGCATGAGCTGTCCTCCCGGTGGGGATCGAGTGGACAGATCATTGGACTAGACCATTGACGAAGTCAAGGTACGAACGCCGGACATTTTCCGACCGAGGGCGAAACGCGCCGGAATATCCGAAATGCGTCCGCCATTTCACCCCGCCGGAAGGGACACGAGCACCACCAAGCCGCCCTCGGGCCGGGCTGTCG
The DNA here is from genome assembly GCF_030264295.1 of Amycolatopsis nalaikhensis. GTDB lineage: Bacteria > Actinomycetota > Actinomycetes > Mycobacteriales > Pseudonocardiaceae > Amycolatopsis > Amycolatopsis nalaikhensis. Next base: position 5,397,782 of record NZ_CP127173.1, read on the forward strand.
CCACGACCTCGCCGCCGTGCGCGTGCGCCACCGAGCGCACGATCGACAGCCCCAGTCCCGCGCCGCCGTCGTCGGCCACCCGCGCCCTCCGGTGGAACGGGTCGAACAACGCCGGGACCTCCGACGGCGGGATCACCGGGCCGGTGTTGGCCACCTCGAGCTCGACCCGGTCCGGGCGCGTGCGGGTGGTCACGCGGACCCAGCCGTCCTCGACGTTGTGGCGCAGTGCGTTCTCCACCAGGTTGTGAGCCAGCCGCTCCAGCATCAGCGCGTCACCCAACGCCACCGCCTCGCCCAAGTCCTCCTCGACCCCCGGCGGGACCACGTGCGCGACCACCGCGGCCAGGTCCACCGGGCGCCGCTCGGTCAGCGCGCTCTCGGACCGGGCCAACAGCAGCAGCCCGGTGATCAGCTTTTCGTGCCGCGAGTTGATCCGCAGGAGCTTGGTGCCGAGCTGGCGGACGTCGTCGGACGCCGTCTTCCGGTGCATCGCCACCTCGACCAACGACCGGTTCAGCGTCAGCGGGGTGCGCAGCTCGTGGGACGCGTTCGCGACGAACCGGCGTTGCGCGTCGAAGGAGCGGTCGAGGCGCTCGACCATCACGTCGAACGCGTCGGCGAGGCTCTTCACCTCGTCGTCCGGGCCGCGCAACGCGATGCGATCGTGCCCGCCCGGGTCGGCCGCCGCGGCGATGCGGCGCGCGGTGTCCGTCACCTGCCGCAACGGCGCCAGCGCGCGCCCCGCCACCAGCCAGCCCATCCCGGCGGCCAGCACCGCCACCGCGCCGAGGGCGATCGCGCCCTGCGTCAGCAACGACGTCGCCGCCGCTTCGCGCACCAGCCGGGCCTGCTCGTCGAGGGACTCCGGGGACGGCATTGGAGGCAGTCCGGGCGGAGCCGTGCCCATGATGAACGTGACCCGCCGCCCGACCTGCTGGGTGAACAGCAGGTACGTCACGCCCAGCAGCACGCCGCCCGCCAGCAGGAACAGGCCGCCGTAGAGGACGGTCAGCCGCAGCCGGAGGCTCACCGGAGCCGGTAGCCGACGCCGGTGACCGTCTCCACCAGTGGTGGGTCACCGAGCTTGCGGCGCAGCTTGAGGATGGTGAGCCGGACCGCGCCGGTGAACGGGTCCGCGTGCTCGTCCCACGCCTTCTCCAGCAGGTGTTCGGCGGAGACGGTCGCGCCGTCGGCCCGCAGCAGCTCGGCGAGCACCGCGAATTCCTTTTTGGACAGTGGCAGGTAGCGCCCGTCGCGGAACACCTCGTGCCGCGCCGGGTCGAGGGTGACGCCGGAGCGGCGCAGCACCGGCGGCGCGGCCGGACGGCACCGCCGCCCCAGCGAGTGGATCCGGGCGGCGAGCTCCGGGAAGGCGAACGGCTTGGTGAGGTAGTCGTCGGCGCCGAGGGAGAGCCCGTCGACGCGGTCGGTGACCTCGGCGGCCGCGGTGAGCATCAGCACCCGCGTGGCCGCCCCGGAGGCCACGACCCGGCGGCAGACGTCGTCGCCGTGCACGACCGGCAGGTCCCGGTCGAGCACGACGACGTCGTAGTCGTGGACGGCGATCCGGTCGAGCGCCGCGCCACCGTCGTGGGCGATGTCGACGGCGTGGGACTCGTCGCGCAGCCACTCCGCGATCGCGTCCGCGAGCATCGGCTCGTCTTCCACCACCAGCACCCGCATGCGGCCATGATCGCCGCGGCGGTGTTTCCTCGCCGTTAGCGGCACCGGTAGAGGGTGTCCGCGCCGCCGATCCGCACGGGTCCGCCGTCCGGCGCGGGAGCGGACCGGCCGCCGTAGGCCGCGGGGTCGACGACCGCGCAGTGCTGCTCGATCCAGCGACGGCGGGCATCCTGGGCGGGGCTCCGCGCGGGCCCGACGGGACTGGCGGCACCACTCAGCACGAACCGCAGCTTCCCTTCGGCGAGCCACCGCCCGAGCTGCTCGACGGACGGCGCATCATCGCGGCCGCCGAAGCCGCCCATGCCGACGACGGTGGCATCGGAATCGATGATCCACGGCGCGACCGAGGTGGCTTCGGCGTTGATGGCGAGGGTGATTTCCGTGCCGTGCGCGAGGGTGTAGTCGAGGATCCGGCGCTGCTCGGCGGACAGGGTGGTGGTGCCGTCGCTGCCGCCGCCGACCATGATTCGAGGCTGGCCGCCGGGGAAGCCTGGGCCGTTGGGGGTACCGCCGGAAGCCCCAGGTCCGCCGGGCCCACCGACCATGCCAGGCCCGACCGGCCCACCCGGCGTGCCAGGCGCGGCCGGTCCGGCAGCGGGCAACGTCCCAGCGGTAGTGCTCTGCGCCGCGGCGTAGGACCACACCGCGGGCGTCAGCAGCACCGGCACCAGCCCCGCCACCACCGCGCGACGGCTCGGCGCCACCGCCAGCCACACCACCGCGACCGCCGCCGTCCCCAGTACCACCCAGCGTGTCCAGCCGTAGAACGTCGTGTCCCGGGACGTCAACGCGAACGCCCATGCCGCACTCAGTCCGATCGCCACCGGCAGACCCACTCGGCGGGACCGTCGCCACAACAGCGCCAGACCCGCCGCCGAGACCGCCGCCTCCGCGGGTGCCAATGCCGTCGTGTAATACGGGTGCCAGATTCCGCCCGCGAAGCTGAACACCACCGTTGTCACCAGGAGCCAGCCTCCCCACAGGAGCCAGCCCGCGCGTTCCCGCCGGTCCGAAGGCCGGAAGACCACCACCACCGCCAGCACCAGCAACGACAACGGCAGCAGCCACGAAATCTGCCCGCCGACCAGGTCGTTGAACATCCGGCCGACTCCCGGGTCGCCGCCGAAGGACGAGACCGTCTGCTCGCCGCCGCGCATGATCATCATGCCGCCGCCCTCGCCGTTGCCCGACAGGCGGCCGAAACCGTTGTAGCCGAACACCAGGTCCCATGCCGATCCGTCCGCGCTGCCGCCCATGTACGGCTTTGCCCCCGGCCACCAGTCGTACAGCGCGATCCACCAGAACGACGACGCCACCAGCACCACCCCCGCGCCGAGCACGTCCAGCAGCCGCCGTCGCCACGGCACCGCGGCTCCGGCCAAATACGCCACCGCCAGCGCCGGCACGATGATCCACGCCTGCAGCATCTTGGTGAGGAACCCGCAGCCGACGAAGAACGCGCACCACCACAACCACTTCCGGCCGTCCTCGAACGACCGCGTCAGCGCGTACGCGGCCGCGACCAGGAACAGCACCAGGAGCGTGTCGGGGTTGTTGTCACGGTTGATGATCACTGTCACCGGCGTCAGCGCGAGGATCGCCGCAGCCAGCAGCGCGACGTTCTCCCCGGCCCACCGCCGGACCGTCCGGTGCAGCAGGAACACCGCCGCGACGCCTTCGACGACCTGGGGCAGCAGCAACGCCCAACCGTGGAAACCGAAGACCAGCACCGAAAGCGCCTGCGGCCACAGCGCCATCGGTGGTTTGTCGACCGTCACGACGCCGTACGGGTCGAACGAGCCGAACAGGAAGTTCGTGAAGCCGCCCGTCATCGACTTGACGGCCGCTGAGTAGTAGGTGTTGCCGAGCTGCCCGTGGCCGATCTGCCAGCCGTAGAGCACGGCGGCGCCGAGGCAGACGAGCGGCAGCGCCCAGGAACGGGTTCTCGCAGGTGCGGCGGTGATCATGACCGCCACCCAACCGGGAACCGCGTTTCCCGGGCGTTTCCGGCCTACTCCGCCTCGAGGTCGCCCTCCAGGGACAGGTAGACCTCGCGCATCTTTTCCAGCAGCGAGGGGTCCGGCTCCTCCCACAGCCCGCGGTCCGCCGCCTCGTTCAGCCGCTCGACGATCCCGCGCAACGCCCACGGGTTCGCCTGGCGCAGGAACTCCTGGTTCACCTCGTCCAGCACGTACGACTCGGTCAGCTTCTCGTACATCCAGTCGCCGACCACGCCGGCCGTCGCGTCGAAGCCGAACAGGTAGTCCACTGTGGCCGCCAGCTCGAACGCGCCCTTGTAGCCGTGCCGCCGCATCGCCGCCAGCCAACGCGGGTTCACCACGCGGGCGCGGAACACGCGGGCCGTCTCTTCGGACAACGTCCGCGTGCGGACCGTGTCCGGCGACGTGCTGTCGCCCACATAGGACGCCGGGGCCGTGCCCGTCAGCGCGCGGACCGTCGCGATCATCCCGCCGTGGTACTGGAAGTAGTCGTCCGAGTCCGCGATGTCGTGCTCGCGCGTGTCCGTGTTCTTCGCCGCCACCACGATGCGCTTGTACGAGCTTTCCATGTCTTCGCGCGCCGGGCGGCCGTCCAGGTCGCGGCCGTACGCGAAGCCGCCCCACACCGCGTACACCTCCGCCAAGTCCTTGTCGTCACGCCAGTTCCCGCTGTCCATCAACGGCAGCAGGCCCGCGCCGTACGCGCCCGGCTTCGAGCCGAAGATCCGCGTCGTCGCCCGGCGGGCGTCGCCGTGTTCGGCCAGATCCGCGGAAACGTGCGCGCGGACGAAGTTCTTGTCGAGCGGTTCGTCCAATGAGGCCACCAAGCGGACCGCGTCGTCCATCAGCGCGATCACGTGCGGGAACGCGTCGCGGAAGAAGCCGCTGATCCGGACGGTGACGTCGATGCGGGGACGGCCCAGCTCGGCCAGCGGGATCGCCTCGATCCCCGTCACGCGCCGCGACGCCTCGTCCCACACCGGCTGGACCCCCAGCAGCGACAGGACTTCCGCGGCGTCGTCGCCGGACGTCCGCATCGCCGACGTCCCCCACACCGACAGCCCGACCGAACGCGGCCAGTCGCCGGTGTCCTCCCGGTAGCGGCGCAGCAGCGAATCCGCCAGCGCCTGCCCGGTCTCCCACGCGAGGCGGCTCGGGATCGCCTTCGGGTCCACCGTGTAGAAGTTCCGGCCCGTCGGCAGCACGTTCACGAGCCCGCGCAACGGCGACCCGCTCGGCCCGGCCGGGATGTAACCGCCGTCGAGGGCGTGCAGCACCGCGTCCAGCTCGCCCGTCGTGCCCGCCAGGCGCGGCACGATCTCCTCCGCCGCGAACGAAAGCACCCGGGCGACATCCTCGTCGGGCGCGACCGACGCGACGGCGGTCGCGTCCCAGCCGCGCATCTCCATCGTCTGCACGAGTTGCCGCGCGGTCTTCTCGACGGCGTCCACTTCGGACATCGGCGCGTCTTCCTTGAGGCCCAGCGCCGAGCGCAGGCCCGGGACCGCACCTTGCTTGCCGCCCCACATCTGCGACGCGCGCAGCATCGCCAGCACCAGGTTGACGCGCGCTTCGCCGGTCGGGGCGGCGCCGAGAACGTGCAGCCCGTCGCGGATCTGGGCGTCCTTGACCTCGCACAGCCAGCCGTCGATGTGCAGCAGGAAGTCGTCGAACTCCGCGTCGTGCGGGCGTTCCTCGATGCCGAGGTCGTGATCCAGCTTGGCCGCCTGGATGAGCGTCCAGATCTGGGCGCGGATCGCGGGCAGCTTCGCCGGGTCCATCGCCGCGATGTTCGCGTGCTCGTCGAGCAGCTGCTCCAGCCGCGCCAGGTCGCCGTAGGACTCCGCGCGCGCCATCGGCGGGATCAGGTGGTCGACGATCGTCGCGTGCGCCCGCCGTTTCGCCTGCGCGCCTTCGCCGGGGTCGTTGATCAGGAACGGGTACACCAACGGCAGGTTCCCGAGCACGGCGTCCGGCGCGCACGACGCCGAAAGCCCCGCCGTCTTGCCCGGCAGCCACTCCAGCGACCCGTGCTTGCCCAGGTGGACGACGGCGTGCGCGCCGAACTCCTCCTCCAGCCAGCGGTAGGCGGCCAGGTAGTGGTGGCTCGGCGGCAGGTCGGGGTTGTGGTAGATCGCGACGGGGTTCTCGCCGAACCCGCGCGGCGGCTGGATCATGATGATCACGTTGCCGCTCCGCAGCGACGCGAGCACGATATCGCCGTTGTCGACGTACAGCTCGCCTGGCGCCGGACCCCAGTGCTCCTCCATGGCTTCACGCAGCTCGGCGGGCAGCGCCTCGAACCAGGTCCGGTAGCGCGCGGCCGGGACGCGGATCGGGTTCCCGGCCAGCTGCTCCTCGGTCAGCCACTCCGGGTCCTGCCCGCCCGCGGCGATGAGCGCGTGGATGAGCGCGTCGCCGTCGGGCTGGTCGGTGCCGGTCGGCACGACACCCGGGAACGCGTCCGGACCGAGGTCGTAGCCCAGGTCGCGCATCCGCCGCAGCAGTTCGATCGCGGACGCGGGCGTGTCCAGCCCGACCGCGTTGCCCACGCGAGAGTGCTTCGTCGGGTATGCGGACAGCATCAGCGCGATGCGACGTTCTGAAGGAGGCGTGTGGCGCAGCCGCGCGTGCGCCAGCGCGATGCGGGCGACGCGGGACGCGCGCTCGGCGTCCGGGACGTAGCGGGGGAGGCCGTCGGCGTCCAGCTCCTTGAACGAGAACGGCACCGTGATCAGCCGCCCGTCGAACTCGGGCACGGCCATCTGGTTGCCCGCGTCCAGCGGCGAGAGGCCGTCGTCGTTGGCCGCCCACGTCTCGCGGTCGCTGGTCAAGCACAACGCCTGCAGGATCGGGACGTCGAGCGCGGCCATCTCGGCGACGTCCCACGCCTCGTCGTCGCCACCGGCGCCCACCTCCGACGGCCGCGTGCCGCCCGCCGCGAGGACGGTGACCAGCAGCGCGTCCACGGACGCCAGCTCGGCCATCATCTCCGGCTCGCGCGTGCGCAGCGACGCGCAGTAGATCGGCAGCGCGCGCCCGCCCGCGGCCTCGATCTCGTCGGCGAGGGCGTGCACGAACGCGGTGTTCCCGGACAGGTGGTGCGCGCGGTAGTACAGGATGCCGATGACCGGGCCCTCAGCCCGCGAAGGCCGGTCGAGGATCCCCCACGCGGGTTGTTCCGCGGGCGGCTCGAAGCCGTCGCCGGTGAGCAGCAGCGTGTCGGAGAGGAACCGGTGCAACTGCGTGAGGTTCGCCGGGCCGCCCTGCGCGAGGTACGCGTGGGCCTCGGCGGCGATGCCCGCCGGGACGGTCGAGAGCTTCATCAGCTCGGCGTCCGGCGTCTGCTCCCCGCCCAGGACGACGACGTGCGCGCCGGACGCCCGCAGCGTGTCGAGACCTTCCTGCCAGGTCCGCGGGGTGCCGAGGATCCGCGCGACGACGATCTTCACGCCGTCCAGCAGCTCCGGCAGCTCGGCGACGTCGAGCCGGGCTGGGTTGCCGAGCCGGTACTCGGCCTCGGCCGCACGCGCGCTGAGCAGGTCGGTGTCCGAAGTGGACAGAAGCAGGATCACGAGGTTCCTCCTCGGGGTCCGCGCCCCGGGTAGACGGGCGCGCCGGCCGGAGTTCCTGGCTCCCGGAGCGAGCTCCGGTGACAGTGGCGGGACCGCCCCGGACTTCCACCGGGTTCCTCCACCTGCCGACGCGTGGGTATCGCCCTCACTCTCCGGTGCGGGCGCGACGGCGTCAAGGTGACGTGCGCGGCGCCGCTCAGAGCCGCTTGGCCGCGCGGAACGCCTTCGCGTAGGTCCCGGACCCGTCGATCAGCGAGACGCCGCCCGCGTCACCGAAGGTCGGCCCGTTGGCGACCTTGCGGCTGGACAGCACGCGGTGGTGCCCGTCGCTGTCGATGCCCAGGTAGATGCCGGTGTGGGAGACCTGCGGGCCGAGCTGCGGCTCGAGGTTGAAGAACAGCACGTCACCCGGCTGGAGGGCGCTGAAGTCCGTCGCCTGCTTCTTCTCGTCGTGGATGACCTCGGTGCCGGGGCCCAGCTCCGAGAGCGCCCACGCCCGCCGTGGCAGGCCGGGGCCCTTCGTGTTGGTCCCGAGCAGCGGGAACCCGGACCGGTAGCCGTAGACCATCCGGACGAAGCCCGAGCAGTCCAGCGACCGCGCCCGCGCCGGCTCGGCCGCCTCGTGGACGCCGCCCGGGAAGTCCCAGCCGATGCCCAGGTAGTCGTAGAAGTCGGACTTCTCGAGGCGGCCTTCGGCGCTGTCCGGGCCGAAGTTGGCGTCGCCGCCGACGCGCAGCTTCTTCGAGATCTGGTCGGCCGCGCCGTCGGTGTACTGCAGGGCGATCGCCAGGACGTCGGGGTCGGTGTCGCCGATGGCCTTCGGCAGCCAGTCGGTGAACCACTTCTCCTTCTCCGCGCCCGGCTGCCAGGCCTGCGGGGCGAGCCGGATCCAGGCGTTCGACGTGATGCTGACCTTGGTGAACCGCGGCTCGGTGAAGGTCCGCGACTTGCCCGTCAGCATCACCGTGCGGGAGCCGTCGGTGAAGGACGCGAGCTGGGCGCCGGCGGCGTCGCGGACCACCGTCCGGGCCGGGTTCTCCAGCCGCTCGTACGTGTAAGCGCCGGTCACCGCCGCGCCGGTCGGGGCGGCCGACGCCGAGATGGCCGTGATCTCCTGCCGGTCCTGCGTGGCGGCGTACACGGCGGCCGTGCCGGACACGCCGATGACCGCGACCAGGACGCCGACCTTGACCGCCTTGCGCATCGTCACCTCACACCGTCGGGACCAGCCCGACCAGCACGCCGCTGATCAGGACCGCGTAACTGGCCAGGCTCACTCCGCCGGTGGCGAGCATGGTGGCCACCGGCTTCTGCCGCACCAGCTGGTAGGCGACCAGGCCGGGCACCACGAACCCGAGCGTCTGGTGCACGAACAGGAGCGGGAAGTCGGCCTGGAGGAACAGCAGCAACGTCGTCTGCAGCACGACGCCGAGCAGCACGACCGCGGCGAAGAGCCGCTTGCCGTAGAGGATCACCATGCGCTGCAGCAGCTTCGTGCCGCCGAAGGTCAGCGCCGTCATCAGCACGATGATCGCCGCGCGCCGGTAGTCCTCGACCATGGTCAGCGCGATCCAGCCGGGCGTGATCATGCCGCCGGGGGAGAGGTTCGTCGTCAGGTAGCAGACCAGCGACAGCAGCAGGCCGATGGCGAGCCCGACGGTGGCGACCTCGGGGGCGAGGGACGTGGTGAGCATCAGGCGACCGGTTCCAGTTTGGCGAGTTCCTCGATGAGCAGTTCCCCCTGGCCGTGGATGTTGCCGATGGCGATCAGCGACGCCTGGCGCCCGACGCCGCCGATGATCCCGCGCAGCAGCTCCCGCGGGGAGCGCGAGCCGCCGAGGTCGACGACGCGGTCGTGCCACTCGCTCGGGATGGTGGCGCGGGCGCTGCGCGTCGGCTCGCCGATCAGCACCACGCGCTCCGGCGCGATCTTCGGGATGAGCGCGCCCATCTGGCCGTTGCGCTCGACGCGGTCGGGGCGGCAGTTGATGATCACGTGCACCGGGTCGGTGATCGCGCCCTGGCGGCGGAGCTGGTCGATGTTCAGCAACGTCGATTCGGGGTCGTTCGCCGCGAAGACGTTGGCGAAACGCAGGTGACGGCGCCCGGCGCGGTAGCGGTGGACCTGCAGCACGCCCGGGTCCGGCGGCGCGGCCCACATGCCTTCCAGCGCCAGCTGCCGGTTGACGTTGAGCAGGTCCGCGACGGCCAGCGCGATCGCGACGTTCTCCTTGAACGTGATCCAGCTGAAGCCGCGCATCTCCGCGTCGGTGACGGACTCGGGGTCGACGGCGATGAGCTCGCAGTTCCGCTTGGCCGCCTCCTCCTGGAGGATGTGCAGCCGGTCCTTCTCAGCGGTCAGGCAGATCCCGCCGACCGGCATCGAGCGGGACAGCGAGCGCGCGACGTCGTCGAGGGTCGGGCCCATCTCGGCGAGGTGGTCCTCGCGGACGTTGCACAGCACGCCGATCGTCGAGCGGATCAGCTTGCTCTGGTTGATCTCCTGCAGGTCCGGCATCACGGCCATGCACTCGATGACCAGCGCGTCCGGCCGGTAGGCGGCGGCGCGGCGGACGATGCCGATCTGCTCGACGACGTTGGCGATGCCGAACTTGCGGTAGACCGGCTCCTCGCTGCCGTCAGGGTGGATGAACCGGGCCGCGGTGCCGGTGGTCTTCGCCGTGGTGACCAGCCCGCCGCCGCGCAGGGCACCCGCGCACAGCCGGGTGATCGACGACTTGCCGCGGATACCGTTGACCAGCACGCGGGTCGGGATGCTGTGCAGGTGCTTGTAGTGCTGGCGCTGCTCGGCGATCCCGGCGGCCAGCATCGTCGCCGAGGCCAGGACCAGCACGACGTAGAGGAACGTCACGTCAGACCCCGGCTCCGTCCAGCCAGCTGAGGTAGTCGCTCTTGGCCTTCTCCTCGGGCGTGCGGGCGGGGATCCGCGGCGGCGTCTGCGGCCGGGGCCGTCCCGCCGGTTTCCGCTGCTCGGCCGGGCGACGCGGGGGTGCCTCCGGCTCGGCGACGCGGCGGCGCGGGGCTTCGGGCTCACGCCGGCGCCGGGGCGCCGGCTCGTCGACGATCTTCTGGAGCAGCTCGGTTTCGTCGGTCGCCGCGCCGGCCGGGCGGCGGGCCTCGCCGAGCCGGTCGCGGCCCTCGGTCAGCGCCTGGCGGCAGATCTCGACGCAGGAGGCGATGGTGCCGATCTCGTCCTGGCGCTGCGGGTAGACGACGGCGCCGGTGTCGCCGCCCGCGATCCGCCGTGCCTCCTCGCCGACCCGCCGCAGCGGCCGGATGACCACCAGGAAGTGCCAGGCGAACAGCATCAGCGCGACGACCGCGGTGAGCAGTGCGGCCACCCGCGCCCCCGAGCGGACGGTGTTGTCCGCGACCCCCAGCGAGCCGATCGGCTGCTCGGCGACGACGACCCACTTCAGCGCGGCGGCGTTGCCCTTGTCGGCCAGCCGCTGAGCCGCGACGAGCGACGCCGGGGTCGTCTCCCGGGCGTCCTTGCCGGACTGCGCGGCGTCGACGTTCTTGATCAGCACCGGGTCCGTGAGCGCCGAGAAGGCCAGGTAGCCCTCGGTGTCGGCGATCGTGCGCTTGCCCTCGTCGACGACGCGGACGCGGCCGCCCGCCGACCCGAGCAGCTCGGCCATCCGCGGCACGTCGAACTCGCCGACCAGGACGTTCTTCGAGTCCGGCAGCGGCGTGAAGGCGTAGACGACCGGGACGCGGCCGCTCGTGTTGTGCTGGCGGAGGCCTTCGCCTTCCGGCAGCTTGCCGGGGTCGCGCAGCGACTCGCGGCCCGCCAGCAGCCGCACCGCGCCGTCGGCGTCGGCGACGTAGACGCTGCGGAACCGGCTCTCCGTGCCGGCCAGGCGGTCGAGCATGCCGCGCAGCTGGTCGGGCTCCTTGCCCTTGCCGAGCCGGGCGACGGACTGCAGGTCGGTGAGGCCCTCGGCGAGGCTGCGGCGCAGCGTGTCGGCCGAGCGCGTGACGCGGACGCCGTGCTCGCTGAGCATGGTCGGCGAGACTCATTGGGGACCGCTGGCGTCGCGAATGAGTCATTGGCGACGTTGCCGGGGTGGGGGCCTGGCGCGGCCCGGGTGGTAGGCGCCCCGCGGCCGGGGGTCTTGAATGAGTCATTCAGGACCTCCGGCGCCCTGAATGACTCATTCAAGACGCGGTCGGGGTGGGTTGGCGCGGCCGGGGTGGTTGGCGGCCTGTGGCCTTGCGGGGGGTGGTGTGCGCCGGGCGGTCGGGGTGGGTTGGCGCGGCCGGGGTGGTTGGCGGCCTGCGGCCCCGCCGGGGTGGCGTGCGCCGGGCGGCCGGAGTGGGCTGCCGCGGCCGGGCAACGCTGGTGCGCCGCGGCCGGGTGTCGCCAATGACTCATTCGGGACCACCAGCGTCCCGAATGAGTCATTCGCGACGTTCGCGTCTCAAGCGGAGCGCTCTCCCAAGCGGGGGAACGGCTTCGTCGAGAACAGGACCTCCACCGAGACCTCGAAGAACTCCGCGATCCGCAGCGCCAGGTACAAGCTCGGGCTGTACTCGCCGCGCTCGAGGTAGCCGATCGTCTGGTAGTGCACCCCGAGCGCCTCCGCCAGCTGGCGTCTCGAAATCGACCGCTCCGCGCGCAGCATCGCGATCCGGTTGTAGACGACCTCACTCATCACTACCCCACACGCTGCATGGCCTTCTCCCGTCGCTGTGCCACCGACGAACCCGCCTCGCGCCGTGCCATGCGGCGCAGCAGGACCGGGGCCAGGGCCAATCCGATCACGGACCACGCCAGCAGCACGGCGAGGGTCGGCAGCGGCCGCCACGACTGGGCTATCTCGGCGACGACCGCGCCGTCCGGCAGCAGGGCCGAGCGCATCCCCAGGCCCAGCCAGTACATCGGGAACGCCTGCGCGATGCCCTGGACCCACTCCGGCAACGCCGTGATCGGGTAGAAGATCCCCGAGATCGCGCCCAGCCCCAGCACCGGCAGCACGATCAGCCCCGTCGAGCGGGCGCTCGTCGTCAGTGATCCCAGTGCCGCCCCGATCGGCATCGTCGCCACCAGCCCGATCACCAGGATGCCCAGCAGGTGCAGGTACGACCAGACGCCGTCGGGCGCGAGCGTCGAGCGGTACAGGATCACGCACGGGATGAGCGTCACCAGCACACCGCTGAACTGGCCGAGCGACACGGCCACCGTCTTGCCGGTCAGGTAGCCGAGCATGCCGTTCGGGGTCGCCTTCGCCCGCAGCAGCGTGCCGTCTTCGCGGTCCATCGCCAGGTAGCCCGCCGCGCCGGTCAGGCCGTTGAACACGATGCCCGCGCCGAGCAGGCCCGGTACCGTCGCCGCGCCGAGGGAGAACGTCGTGCCCGGCAGGGTCGCGTTCCGCATGAAGAACACCGTGCCCAGCAGGAGCAGCGTGAACACGACCTGGCCGATCAGGTCCTCGGAGTTCGTCCAGGTCTGCTTGAACTCGATCCAGCCGCGCAGGAGCCCGGACCGCAGGGCCGCCGTCTTCGCGTTCACCGCGCACCCGCTTCCTGGAGGCCGAGCTCCGTCTCGCCGCCGGTCTCGGCGCGGCGGACCAGCGTCATGTAGGTGTCTTCGAGCGACGCCCGCCGGACCTCGAGGTCCGCGACCGCCTCGCCGTGCTGCTTGAACAAGTCGTACACGTACTTCGTCGCTTCGGTCGTCAGGTGCACGAACCGCTGGCCGTCGACCGTCCAGCGGACCTCGGCCTCTCCCGAGATCTGCCGCGACAGCGCATCGGCCGAGCCGTCGGCGATGATGCGGCCGCCGTTGAGGATGAGGATCCGGTCGGCCAGCTTCTCGGCCTCGTCGAGGTCGTGCGTGGTCAGCAGGATCGTGGTGTCCAGCTCGTCGGACAGCCGGTGCACCAGGTCGTGGAACTCGCGCCGCGCCTCCGGGTCGAAGCCCGCGGTCGGCTCGTCGAGGAACAGCAGCTCGGGACGGCCGACGATGCCGATCGCGACGTCGAGCCGCCGCCGCTGGCCGCCGGAGAGCTGCTTGAGCTTCTTGTGCGCGTGCTCGGTCAGCCCGACCGCCGCGATGAGCTCGTCGGCGTCCCACGGCCGCGGGTGCGCCGCCGTCGAGTACGGCGCGTAGTACCGGCCGAGGTGCGCGAGCAGCTCGCGGACGCGCCACTTCCCGTGGTCGCGCCACGACTGGAGCACGACCCCCAGCCGCGCCCGCCAGTCTTCGCCGCCGCGCGCCGGGTCCGTGCCCAGCACGCTCACCTCGCCCGCCGACCGCATCCGGAAGCCTTCGAGGATCTCGATCGTGGTCGTCTTGCCCGCGCCGTTCGGGCCGAGCAGGCAGACGACCTCACCCCGGCAGGCCTCGAACTCGACGCCGTGGAGCACGTCGTTCGCGCCGTAGCGCATCCGCAGCCCGCGCACGCGGACGACGGGATCCGCCGCATCTCTCATCACGAGTCACCCCCATCTGACTGGTGCGATCGAATGTAGCACACCTACTACATCCGATCGGACTTCTGCTCTCCCGGGAACTTGACCGGTGGTCACCCGGTTCGCCGGGCATGGGAACTTGGCTGGGCCTGGCCCTTCCGGGCGGCGTCGTGATCCTGCTGGTCCTGGCCGCGATCGAGCTGCGGCCGCGCAAGAACGGCTCGCGCTTCAAGGCACGGCTGTCCGCGACCTACCTCGAAGAGACGACGGCGTTCCTCTACGGCACCAAACGGCGTGAGCTGGAACACCGGGAAACCATGTCGATGCTCGTCGAGCAGGACGCCGAGGGCGCGCCACCCCTGCGTGACGTGGACATCGAGGCCGGGATCGCCCGGATCCGGCCCCGCGCGGACCCGCCGGAGCCGGAAAACCGCCAGCTACAGTGACCCCATGCCGACCCCAGCACGCGTGCGAGCCGACGCGTGCCCTGGTGTTTTCGCACCCCACGACGCCGCCGACGGGCCGTTGGCGCGGGTGCGGCTGCCCGGCGGCGCGGTTTCCGCAGCGCAGTTGCACGCGCTCGCCGACGCCGCCGAAGCGTGCGGCGACGGCGACCTCCACCTCACCTCCCGCGGCAACATCCAGCTGCGCGCGGTCACCCGGCCCGGCCTCGCCGCCCGGCTGACCGACGCGGGCCTGCTGCCGTCGCCGTCGCACGAGCGGGTCCGCAACGTCCTCGCGTCGCCGTTGAGCGGGATCCGTGGCGGTCTCGCCGACGTCCGGGGCTTGGCCGCCGCGCTCGACGCCGTGCTCTGCGCGACCCCGGAGCTGGCCGAACTGCCCGGCCGCTTCCTCTTCGCCTTCGACGACGGCCGCGGGGACGTGGCCGGGGAAGGCGCCGACGTCTGCTGGCGGGCGACCGGACCCGCGGCAGGAACCGTGCTGCTCGCGGGCGGCGACACCGGACGTCGGGTGGCGCGCGCCGACGCCGTGGCGACGCTCGTCGAGATCGCGCTGGAGTTCGGCCGGGTCCGCGGCTCCGCCTGGCGCGTAGCCGAACTCGACGACCCGGCCTGGCGCGGCACGCCGGTGCCGCGGGTGCCCGGAGAAGTGCCGGTCGGCCTGATCGAGCGCGACGGCGGTCTCGCGGCCGGTGTCGTGCCGCGGTTCGGTCAGCTGAGCGCGTCGCAAACTCGCGCGTTGGCGGACTTCGGCCCGGCGCTCGTGACGCCGTGGAAGTCGCTGGTCCTGCCGGACGTGCCCGCCGACGTCTTCGACCGGCTGGGCTTCGGCGGCGAGCCGCTCGGCACCACCGCCTGCATCGGACGGCCGGGCTGCGCGAAGTCGCGCGCCGACGTCCGGGCCGACGCGGTGTTCCGGCCGGGCCTGCGCGCGCACTTCTCGGGTTGCGAACGGCGGTGCGGGAAGCCGTCGCAGTCCCATGTGGACGTTGTCGCCGAAGCGGGGGGCTACCGCATCGACGGCCGCTGGGTGCCGCTCGACGAGATGGAAGGGAAGCTGTGATCGACTACCTGCGGGACGGTGCCGAGATCTACCGGCACTCGTTCGCCACGATCCGCGAAGAGGCGGACCTGGCGATCCTGCCCGACGACGTGGCGGGCCTGGCGGTCCGGATGATCCACGCCTGCGGCATGGTCGATCTGGTCGACGACCTGCGCTACACGCTCGACGTCGTCGAGTCCGGCCGGGCCGCGCTCGAAGCCGGGGCGCCGATCCTGTGTGACGCGCAGATGATCGCCAGCGGCGTCACCCGGCGCCGCCTGCCCGCGGGCAACGAAGTGCTGTGCACGCTGTCGGACCCGAGCGTGCCCGGGCTCGCCGAGCGGATGGGCACCACGCGGTCGGCCGCGGCGCTGGAACTGTGGCGCGACAAGCTGCCCGGCTCGGTCGTGGCGATCGGCAACGCGCCGACCGCGCTGTTCCGCCTGCTGGAGATCCTCGACGAAGGTGTCGGCGTGCCCGCGGCGATCATCGGCGTCCCGGTCGGGTTCGTCGGCGCGGTGGAGTCCAAAGTGGAGCTGGCCAAGCGCGCGCCCGCGCCGTACCTGGTGGTGCACGGGCGGCGCGGCGGCAGCGCGATGGCCGTCGCGGCGATCAATGCCCTCGCGAGCGCCGAAGAATGAGCCTGGGCAAGCTGTACGGCGTCGGGCTCGGCCCCGGCGACCCGGAACTGATGACGGTCAAGGCGGCCCGGCTGATCTCCGAGGCGCAGGTGATCGCCTACCACTGCGCGCGGCACGGCCGCAGCATCGCGCGCTCGGTCGCCGAACCGTACCTGCGCGAGGGGCAGATCGAGGAGAAGCTCGTCTACCCGGTGACCACGGAGACGACCGACCACCCCGGCGGCTACGAAGGCGCGATCGCCGACTTCTACGAGCTGAGCGCGAAACGGCTCGCCGAGCACCTCGACGCGGGCCGCGACGTCGTCCTGCTCTGCGAAGGCGACCCCTTCTTCTACGGCTCCTACATGTACATGCACGAACGGCTCGCCGGGCGGTTCGAGGCGATCGTCGTGCCCGGTGTGACGTCGGTGAGCGCGGCGTCGTCGATGCTCGGCCGCCCGCTGGTCCAGCGCGACGAAGTGCTGACCGTGCTCCCCGGCACGCTCCCCGCGCCCGAGCTGGCGCGACGCCTCGCGGACACCGACGCGGCGGCCGTGCTGAAGCTGGGCCGCACCTTCGGCGCGGTTCGGGAAGCCTTGGCGGAGGCCGGAAAGCTCGACGACGCCGTCTACGTCGAACGCGCGACCTGGGGTCAGCAGCGGATCGAGCCGTTCGGCGACGTCGACCCGTCGACCGTCCCGTACTTCTCGCTCGCGTTGCTGCCGAGCCCGGCGTACGCGTCGCGGCAGGCTCCTCCGGCGGCTCCGGCTCCGGCTCACGAAAACGGAGAAGGCGGCGAAGTGGTCGTCGTCGGCCTCGGCCCGGCGGGACCGGAATGGCTGACGCCGGAAGCGTCGGCGGAGCTGGCCGCGGCCGAGCACGTCGTCGGGTACGGCCCGTACGTCGCCCGGGTCCCGCAGAAGGCCGGGCAGCAGCGGCACGCGTCCGGCAACCGCGTCGAAGCGGACCGGGCGGTCGAAGCCTTGAACCTGGCGGCTTCCGGCGCGCGGGTCGCGGTGGTCTCCTCCGGCGACCCCGGGGTGTTCGCCATGGCGTCGGCGGTGCTGGAGCAGGTCGCCGCCGGGCACGGCGCGGGCGTCCGGGTCCGGATCGTGCCGGGCGTGACGGCGGCGCAGGCGGCCGCGTCCCGCGTCGGCGCGCCGCTCGGGCACGACTACTGCGTGCTTTCCCTCTCCGACCGGCTCAAGCCGTGGGAGATCATCGAGAAGCGGCTCGACGCGGCGGGCGCGGCGGACCTGGTGCTGGCGCTGTACAACCCGGCGTCGCGGTCCCGGACGACCCAGCTCGCCGACGCCCGCGCCGTGCTGCTCCGCCACCGGGCGCCGGAGACGCCGGTGGTGGTGGCGCGGGACGTCGGCGGGCCGGAAGAGGACATCCGGACCACCACGCTGGGCGACCTCGACCCGTCCACAGTGGACATGCGCTGCCTGCTGATCGTGGGGTCCAGCCGCACCCGCGTGGACGGCGGCGTCGTCTGGACCCCACGCAGCTACTAGGACGGGCTGAAGGGGACTTTCCTGGCATCAGATGCGAGGAAAGTCCCCTTCAGCTCATCAGATGAGACGAACGTCCCCTTCAGCCCGCTAGCCGAGGCCGGTCAGGAACGCGGCTCCGTTCGGGGTGCCGACGCCGGTGACGTCGTCGTAGCCGTCGCGGACGTGGATGGTCAGCACGGCGTCGGCGTCGAGCGAGCGCAGGCTCGCCGCCGAGTACCCGGCCGAGGCGTCCACCGAGTTGTTGTAGTTGACCCGGGCGACCGCCATCGGCGCGGGCGGCTGCCGCACGTCGTGGAACGCGGACGTGCCCGCCTTCGCGTACAGCAGCGGGTTGGCGAAGCCGAACGTGCGGCCCGCCTGCTGCTGCGCGAGCGCGACGAAGGCGGCGAACAGCGGTGAGGCGAGGCTCGTGCCGCCGATGCGGTACTCGCTGTACTTCACCGAGCCGTCCGGGAACGCCTGCGTCTGCCCGATGAGGAAACCGGTGTTCGGGTCGGCCAGCGCGGCCACGTCCGGCACCGCGCGCATCGGCCGCGGCCGCGCGCCGTTCGCCGTCGCGATGCTGTTCGGCACCACCCCGGCCTGGTACGCGGGCTGGGTGAACAGCCGGCTCGTGCCGCCGCCGGCGCCGCCGAAGAACTCACCCGGCGGGGTCGGCACCCAGGTGCCGTTGGTCAGCGTCGAGCGCCCGGTCTCCCAGCCGGTCTCGAACAGGTACTCGCCGCCCGCGCCGACACCCAGCGACGTCCCGCCGACCGCGGTCACCCACGGGCTCACCGCGGGCCAGTCCGGCGTCGCGTTCGGGAAGTTCGCGGCGATGCCATCGGTCTCGTCGGCGTTGTCCCCGCTGGAGAAGTAGACGCCGATGCCGGTCGCCGCCGCCTCGATGAGCGTGTCGTTGAACGGCTTGACGTACCCCGGCGGCAGCAGCTCGGTCGAGAACCCGTAGGAGTTCGTCACGATCGAGGCCAGGTGCTGGTCGACGACGTGGTTCATCGCCGCGTCGAGGTCCTGGTAGTTGTTCGGCGAACCGACGTACACGATGTTCGCGCCCGGCGCGATGCTGTGCACCGCCTCGACGTCCAGGGTCTCCTCGCCGTACCAGCCCTGCGGGTCCTGCGCCGGGTTCTGCGGCCGCTTGTACACGCCGGGCGGCGCCACCTGGGTGAACTGGTTGCCCGACAGCTGCGGCAGCCCGTGCAGGCGCGAGTAGGTGTTGACGTCGGAGAGGATCGTCGGGGACGCGTAGGCGTCGATGATCGCGACGGTCTGGCCCGCGCCGTTGTTCCCGGCGGCGATGGCCTGCTGGACGCCGTACGCGCTCTGCAGCTGCGAAGGCGTGTACCCGCACGGCGCCCACGGGTTCGGGTGGCCGTAGGCGTCCGGCACCTTGATGCCGTCGGGGGTCAGCGTGGTCGCGGTCGTCTTCTCGCCGTAGTAGACCGAGCACGGCGGGGCGTTGACGAAGGCGGGCGACGGCGTCGCGGCCGGTCCGGCCGACGGCTGGATCAGCGCGGACGACTCGTCGAGCCCGACCACCGCGGTGATGCCCGCGGGCAGCCCGGCGGGCAGCGACAGTTCCTTCTCCGGCGCGCGCAGCGTCTTGCCCGCGACCTTGAACTCGCCGAAGGTGGTGCCGAACGCCGCCGCGGCCTGCGCGACCGTGCCTTCGGCCTGCACGTACCGGTGGTTGCCCGGCGTGTAGCCGACGTTGAACCCGGCCTTGCGCAGCCACTGCTGCACCGCGCTCACGTCGTTCTGCGACGGCGCGAACCGCTGCCGGAACTGCGCGGCGGTCAGGAACCGGCCGTAGTCGGCCGAACCCGGCGTCGAAACGCGGCTCGCCAACGCGGCGGCGTCACCGGCCCAGCCGAGGTAGACGCGGAACGCGACGTTGTCCGCCGTATCGGCGGCTCCGGCACGGGCGGACGACGTGGCCCAGGCCGGGACACTGCCCGGCAGAGTGGTCCGGTCGCTCGCCGAGGCCGCGGCGGCTCCGATCAGGAGCCCGGCGGTCGTCACGGCCGTGACGGCCAGTGCGGCCAACCGGGACGCGGGTGTGCGCATCGCTGGTCCTCCTCGCGAAAAGGTGCCCCTGCGACGGTGGAAGGGCGAGGAGAAAACTAGTTCCGTGAATGGGACCTGAAAAGGTTCGTGATCGAGTCGATGCGGGTAACGGATATTTCGGGCGGAACATTCTTGGCGAATAAAATCCGTTAACCGGAAAAGAATTGTTGCCGCGCGGATACCGCCACTCAGGGTAGCCCGGCTTCGCGCGCACGGGCGCCGACGATCGCCCGGTCGGCGGTACCGAACTTCGCCAGGATGCCGCAGACGACGTTGCGGACGGTCTTGGGCGCGAGGTTCAGCCGCGCGGCGATCGCGAGGTTCCCGAGGTCGTCGGCGAGCAGGCCGAGCACCTCGCGCTCGCGGGCGGTCAGGTCCGGCAGGGACGGCGGGGGACCGGTGAGCCGCGCGTACAGCCGGGCGGCGGCGTCCTCCCCGAACACCGCGGCGCCGCCCGCGACGACCCGGATCGCCCGGGCCAGGTCGGCCGGGCCCGCGTCCTCGTGCAGCAGCCCGCGGGCGCCGGCCCGCATCGCCGCGACCACCAGCTCGCCCGCGTCCGGCGCGGTCAGCACGAGCACCGGCGTCGGCCGCGCGTGGCGGACCACGGCGAGCCCGGCCCGATCGGCCGGCCGCAGCAGCAGGACGTCCGGACGGGCGGCCGAAAGGGCGCGAAGGACCGCGCCCGGGTCCGGCGACACCGGCCCGACCACCTCGATACCGTCGCCCGGCACGGGCACCACCGGCACGCCGGCGGCGACGACTGTGAGCAGTTTCCCCAGGCTGCGCGTCATCACACGGACGGTTCTAGCGCGGAAATCTTGTCCAGTGTCGGGCCGCTTCCGGTGAACAATGACCAAGACAGAACGGGGGGCAGGGGTGGCGGGACGCGAACGGCCGCTCGGGCCGGGTGACGACGCCGTCGTCGAGTTCGCCGCCGGGCTGCGGCGGCTGCGGGCGGAGGCGGGCGGGCCGACCTACCGGACGCTGGCCACGCGCGCCGGCTATTCGGCGGCGGCGCTGTCCGAGGCCGCGGGCGGGCGCAAGCTGCCGGGGCTCGCGCTCACCACGGCCTACGTCTCCGCGTGCGGCGGGGACGTCGAGGAATGGGAGACGCGCTGGCGGGCGGTCGCCGCGGACGTCGCCGCCGCCCGGCCGCCCGGACCGGAGACCGAAACGCCGTACCTCGGGCTGACCGCTTTCCAGCGCACGGACGCGAGCCGGTTCTTCGGGCGGGAAAAACTGATCGCCGAGCTGACCGCGAAACTGCGCGAACGCCGGTTCGTCGGCGTGTTCGGCGCGTCGGGGTCCGGGAAGTCGTCGCTGCTGCGGGCCGGACTGGCCGGGGACGGCCCGGCGGTCGTCTGCACCCCGGGCGAGCACCCGATGACCCGGTGCGCGAAGGCCGTCGCCGAGACCGGCGGGCTGCTGGTCGTCGACCAGTTCGAGGAGCTGTTCACCCTCTGCCGCGACGACGCCGAGCGCGCCGGGTTCGTCGACGCGCTGCTGGCCAGGGCCGCCGACGAGCACGGCAGCCGGGTCGTCATCGGCGTCCGCGCCGACTTCTACGGGCACTGCGGGCGGCACGCCGGCCTCGTCGACGCGCTGCGGGACGCGCAGGTGCTGGTCGGGCCGATGACCGCGGACGAGCTGCGGACCGCGATCGTCGAACCGGCGGTCCGGCAGGGCTGCCAGGTGGAGTCCGCGCTGGTCACGACGCTGGTGGCGGACGCGGCGGGCCGTCCGGCGGCGCTGCCGCTCGTGTCGCACGCGTTGCTGGAGACCTGGCGGCGGCGTCAGGGCATCACGCTCACCCTCGCCGCGTACGAAGCCGCCGGGGGCATCCGCGACGCGATCGCCCACACCGCCGAGGCGGTCTACGGCGAGTTCGACGCGGACCGCCAGGCCAAGGCCCGGCAGATCTTCCTCCGGCTCACCGCGCCGGGCGACGGCACGGAGGACACGAAGCGGCGGCTGCCCCGGCGCGAGCTCGACGACGACCCCGCGACGGCCGAAGTCCTCGAGCGGCTCGCCGCGGCCCGGCTGCTCGCCCTGGACCGCGACGGCGTCGAGATCGCGCACGAGGCGTTGATCCGCAGCTGGCCGCGGCTGCAGGACTGGCTGGCCGAGGACCGCGAAGGCCGTCGCCTGCACCGCCAGCTCGCCGAGGCGACCGACCTGTGGGAGTCACTGGACCGCGACGCGGGCAGCCTCTACCGCGGCACCCGGCTCGGCCTCGCGACCGAGTGGGCGGCCCGATCGCCGGGCGCGCTCACCGCCCGGGAGCAGGCGTTCCTCGACGCCGCGCGGGCCCAGGAGACGGCCGAGGCCGCGGCGGTCCGCCGTCGCACCCGGCGCCTGCGCCAGCTCGCGGCGCTGCTGGGCGTGCTGCTGGTCCTCGCCGCCGTCGCGACCGGCTTCGCCGTCCACGCCACGGGGACGGCGACCGACCAGCGGAACGTCGCACTGGCGCGCAAAGCCGTCGGCGACGCGGCGAACCTGCGGCAGACCAACCCCGCCCTGTCGGTCCAGCTGAGCCTCGCGGCCTACCGGCTGGCGTCGTTGCCGGAGACGCGCGACGGCCTGCTCGGCATGATGAGCACGCCGTTCGCCGGCCGGCTGAGCCTGGCGCCGGAAGGCGTCGGCTTCGACCAGGGCGTCGCGGTCAGCGGCGACGGGCGCCTGCTCGTCACCGCGTCGGACCTGGGGAAGGTGCGGGTGTGGTCGTTGCGCGGGACGCGTCAGCCCGTCCTGCTCGCGAACCTGCCGGCCCGCAACCCGGTCGCGCTCAGCCGCGACGGCCGGACGCTCGTCACCGGCACCGCGGACCCCGTGTTCCGGCTGTGGGACCTGAGCGACCCGCGCGCGCCGGTGGCACGGGGCTCGACCGAGCCCCAGCGGGGCCGGCAGCTCAGCGCGGAGTTCGGCCCCGACGGGCGGTTGCTGGCGACCGGCGCGGACGACGGGACCGTCCGGCTCACCGACGTCACCGATCCGGCGCGGCCGAAGACCGTCTCGACGCTCGGGCCGAACCTGCAGCGGGCGACGTTCCGGGGTGACGGCCGCGTGCTCGCCACGAGCACCGCGGGCCGCGTCGAGGTGCTGTGGGACGTCGCCGACCCGGCCCGGCCGCGGCGGCTCGCCGACCTGACCGGCCACACCGGCCTGGTCAACACTTCGGCGTTCAGCCCGGACGGGCGGCTGCTCGCGACGACGAGCTGGGACACGACCGTGCGGCTGTGGGACGTCTCCACGCCGAGCGCGCCGCGGCTGCGGTCGACGGTGCCCGGCACCGGGATCGTCTGGGTGGTCGCGTTCAGCCCCGATGGCCGCACGCTGGCGGCCGCGGGCGACCCCTCGGCGCGGTTGTTCGACGTCACCGACCCCGGCGCGCCGGTCCCGTTGATCACGCTCGGCGGGCACACGAACTCCGTGACCTGGCTGGGTTTCACCGGCGGGATGCTGCTCACCGCGTCCGCCGACCGCACGCTGCGGCTGCAGGACCTGGCGCTGGTGGACCTCGCCGCCCGGGGCGGCTGCTGCGTCCGGTTCGACGACAGCGGACGGCTGCTGGTCACCACCGGCAAGGGCGCGCAGCTGTGGACGGTCGAGCCCGATCGGCCGCCCCGGTTCGCCGCCCGCCTGCCGGGCGTCCCGGGAGAGGTCACGGCGATCGTCCCGAGCGGCGACGGCCGCAGCCTCGCGCTCGCGGCCCTGACCGGCTCGAGCGGGGTACTGCAACGCTGGGACGTCACGCGGCCCGAGCAGCCGAAGCTGGTGGCGCAGGCGGCGACGAAACCGACGTACTCGCTGGCGTTCAGCCCGGACAACCGGACGCTGGCCGCGGGGTACGACGACGGGCCGATCGAGCTGTGGGACGTCGCCGACCCGGCCCGCATCGCCGACCCGGTGACGCTGCCGAGCCCGGACGGCACGGTGTGGTCGGTGAAGTTCACCCCGGACGGCTCGACGCTGTACGCGGCCCGCGGCGGCGCCACCCCGGCGGTGACCCGGTGGGCGGTCGCGGACCGGCGGCACCCGCGCCTGACCGCGACGCTGACCGCGGGAACCGGGGCGTTCCTGTCCCTGGCGATGAGCCGCGACGGGCGGCTGCTCGCCGGCGGGAGCACGGACGCCAACGCGTACCTGTGGGACATCTCGGGGGAGCCCCGCCTGCTGGCGCCGCTGCGCGGGCACACCGACACGGTCGCGGCCGTGTCGATCGGCCCGTCGGGAACCCAGGTCGCGACCGCGAGCTACGACCGCTCGATGCGGCTGTGGGACGTGTCGGACCCGGCCCACCCGGTCGAGACGGCGGGCACCAGCGCGTTCGGCGAGTCGGCGTACTCGGTCGCGTTGACGCCCGACGGGCAGCGGGTCGCGGTCGGAGCGGGCACGATCCGGCTGCTGGAACTGGATCCCGAGCGCGTGGCCCGGCAGATCTGCGGCCTGGCGGAGCCGAAGATCACCCCGGCGGAGTGGGGGACGTACTTCCCGGGCCTGCCGTACGACCCGCCGTGCGGGTAGCGGTGCCGTCCGACGTGAGCCGGGCGGAGCGGGCGTTGCACCGCAGGATGGCGTTGGCCTGCGAAGCGGCACCGGCCGCGGGAGTGCCGGGGCGGTTCCGGGTGTGGGAGCGGGCGGGCTTGTTCGCGGTGCTGGCGAGCGACCCGGCACTGGGCTACCTGTCGACGGTGTCGGGCGTGACGCCGTCGACGGTGAAGGCGGCGGCCGAGCTGGCTGACGATCCGGTGTGGAACGGCGTCGAGCCGACGGTGGTGACCGACGGGCTCCCGATACCGGGGTACGTCCGGGCGGACGACCGCCTCTTGGCCACTCGACGGCTGCGTCGGCGTCGGGCGGTGCCTTCGGAAGTGGTCGACGCCGAGGTCTTCGTGGGTGTCCTGCTGGAAGGCTTTGAAACGCGCGGAGTGGTGGCCCGGTTCATGGCGGCGGAGCACCGGCTCCCGGCGGTCCGGCGGTTCCTCCTGGTGGAGGGGGAAAAACCGATCGCGGCGGCGGGCATGACGATCCACGAGGAGGTCGCCGTACTGGGAGCGGCAACGACCCTGCGGGCGCACCGGGGCCACGGCGCGCAGGTGAAGCTGCTGCACCGCCGGCTGGCGGTGGCGGCCGCGGAGGGCTGCACGTTGGCGGTGGCCACGGCCCGCCCCGACTCGCCTAGTGCGGCCAATTTGGCGCGGGCCGGGTTCCGCCTCCACCGCCGTCAGGCCTGGCGCAAGCCCTGACTCAGCGCGTCGGGTCCTTGCCGTTCGGCTGCCGCGGCCCCGGACCCGGCGACCACCAACCCGGCACGGTCTTCTCCCCGTGCACCACCGTCGGCGCGATCCCCTCGGTGAACGGCTCGATCTGCAGCAGCTGTCCCCAGGACTGGCTCGGCTGCCCGATCAGATAGCTCGGCACCTCGGGCTCCTCGGCCAGCTCCTCCAGCCACCCGATCGGCCCACCGTTCGTCGACGAGGCCCACTGAGCCTCATCGGCGAGCCCACCGGCGGTGATCCGGTACTCCGGCACCTGCGAAATCCCGTCGTGGGACGTCACCGGCTGAACACACGGGTACACAAAAGAAGCAGGCCAGTCCACGTACACCGGCTTGGACCCGATCCGGTCCGTCAGCGTCGTGAACGTCGGGACGCGCGGGGCCGAAGCCGCGATCCAGCCGTCCTCCGTCAGGTCGTTGTCCACGATGTTGACGCGGACCGCGTTCGTCTCCGGCGGGAGGTCGCGCAGGTTGATGCGGGTGTCGTTCCAGCCGCCCGTGCCCGCTCCCGGCGGGAGCATGAACTGGCTGCGGACGATCTTCACGCCGTCGGGCGTGTTGACGCCGTAGTCGAGGCTGACCGACGTCGGGCGCCTGGCCGCGCCCGCTGTCGCCACCACGATCTGGCCGTCCGCGGGCTTCTCCGTCAGCGCGTACCAGTCACTGCGCAGGCGTCCCGCGCGCGTCTCCGGGTCGAGGAAGCTCGACCACATCGGCACCGTCTCCGGCGTGAACCCGTGCGGGGGCTCGGCCAGCGGGTCCTTGTCGTCGACCGGGCGGGTGTGGAAGCCCGTCTGGACGCGGCCGTTGTCCTGCTCGGGGTTCGGCAACGGCGAGTTCTCCGGCTGCTGCTCCTTCTCCGCCACCGTCCGCTGCTCGGACTGCGGGTGCAGGATGCTCGTCGCCGCGTCGCGCTCGACCATCACGTGGTCGGACAGGTTGCAGCTCTTGCCGAACAGGTGCCCGATGTTCGCCGCGCCCAGGCTGTAGCTGCCCGCCTGGTTGTGGATCGCCCACGCCATCGTGACGAACTCGCCCGCCGCCACCAGGCCGCACACCACCACCAGCGACAATGACCCGAGCCGCAGCGCGCGCAGCCGGCCCTCCTGCACCGGTGCGGGCGCGCCCGGCCGGTGCGCGCGGACGTTCTCGACGAACGCGTACACCCCGGCGATCGCCGCCGCGACCAGCAGGATCGTCGACAGCGGGATCCCGCCGATCGACGGCGCCACGTTCGTCCACTGCACGCCGAGGCGGGAGACGAACCAGTACGTGTTCGGGCCGGTCGCGGCCAGCGCGGCGACGACCAGCAGCCCGGCGAGGAACGCCGCGCGGTTGCGTTTGGACCGCAGCACTGTCGAGCTCGTCGCGAGCGCGGTCAGCGCCGCCATCGACGCGCCCACCGCGGCGAACGCGCCGAAGTGGTGCGTCCACTTCGTCGGCGTCAGGGCCAGCAGCAGGAAGAACAACGCCGTCGTGCCGATCAGGCGGCGCGCCGGGCCGAGCGACGCGCCGGGGATGCGCCCGCGCCGCAGCAGCATCACCAGGCAGGTCGCGGTGCAGAGCCCGACCAGCAGCACCGGGAACCGGCGTGGCGCCGAGCCGTCCGGCAGGCTCTCGAACAACAGCTGGTAGCGCGCGAGCTCCTGGAACCACGACAGGTTCGGGCCCACTTGGGTGCGGATCCGGGTGGCTTCCTGCACGGTCGCGAACGTCTGGTCGGCGAACACCACGACCAGCACCAGCAGCCCGGCCGCGGCGACCGGCGCCAGCACCGGCAGCCAGCCGCTTTCGCTCGCGCGCTGGCGGATCAGCTTGAACAGCGGCCGCGCGGCGACCAGGAACGGCGCCACCGCGATCAGCCCGGTCGGCGTCGCGGCCAGGGTGAACCCGGCCGCGGTCAGGCCGAGGCACAGCGGCAGCAGCCGCCGCGTCACGAGCGTGCGCTCGACCGCGCAGATCGCCAGCAGCGAGCCGAGCGCGGCGACCGGTTCCGGGCGGACGCCGTTGTTGTAGGGCATCCACCAGATCAGGAACACCGTCGCGGCGGCCCAGCTGGCCGGGCGGCTGGTGCGGATCTGGGTGCCCAGCCGCGGCATCACCTCGCGGCTGATCAGCAGCCAGCTGAGCACGCCGAGCAGGAACGACGGCAGCCGGATCCACGGCGGCACCGTGCTGACGTGCGTCATCAGCTCGTACACGTGGTAGAACCAGCCGAACGGCGCCTCGGCGACACCGAACCAGCGGTGGTAGTTCGTCAGGAACCCGGTCTGCTCGGTGACGCGGGCCATCGTGAGGATGTAGCCGTCGTCCGAGGTCACCGGCCCGATGAAGACCCACGCGCCGAGCGCGACGATCACCGTGGTGTCCCGCAGCGTCAGCCGCCACCAGCCGACCGGCGCCCAGCGCGGCGCGCGTCTGGCGAAGCCGGAGTCGCGGCGCCAGGTGGCGATCAGGCAGCCGATCAGCGACAGCACCGCGAGCACGCCGACGCCGATCTTCAGCGCGGTCGGCGACGTCTGGTAGCGCGTGTCCGGCACGACCGAGACGTGCAGGCCGGCGATCGGGTCCTTGCTCGAGTTGATCGAGGAGTAGATGCCGACCACGCGGGGCCGGACGTCGCCGTTGGCGTGGAAGATCGGCGTCCCGGCCACGGCGAGGGTCATCTGCGTCGCGTCGACGTCGAGTTCGACGTCGCACTTCTCGGCGGGCAGCGGCTGCTGCGCGATCTGCTGGCCCTGGCTGGAGGCGAGCAGCACGCCGTTGTCGACGCGCAGCTGCATGCCGACGCCGTTGCCCGCCTTCGGGTCGGTGCGCCCGTCCGGCACGGTGGCGAAGAGCAGGCCCGGGCCGTTGGTGCGGGCGTCGACCGAGCGGATGGCCGCGCACGGCAGTTCGGCGCGCAGGTCCTGCGCCCAGTACCCGGTCAAGGGCGCGTTGACGGAGCGGGTGTCGCTGCCGGTCGGCCAGACGACCTCCGCCGTGTCCTGCACCACCGGCAGGAAGGGGAAAGCCAGCGCGCACAAGGCCGAGAGCAACCCCAGCGCTACGGCAATCAGACGCATCGGCGCAACGCTAACGGGTCAGAGGTCGGCGGCTGACGCAGCCCCCGGGTCACGCGGGGTGAACCGTCCGTGGTGTATCGCCTCGGTCAGGGGACGGCGGCTGCGCCACCCGTGGCGCTCCAGGTCGGGCACGGTCTCGAGCCCGCTGACCGGGCCGGCGCACAGCCACGCGACCGGCCGGACGCCGTCGGGGACGCCGAGCAGCTCGCTCAGGAACGGCTCGCGGTAGAAGCTGACCCAGCCGACGCCGAGGCCTTCCGCGGTGGCGGCGAGCCACAGGTTCTGGATCGCCAGGCACACGGAGTACAGCCCGGCGTCGGCGATGGCGTGCCGCCCGAGCACGTCGGGCGCGCCGCGCGCGGGGTCGTAGGTGACGACGATGCCGAGGCTCGACTCGAGGATGCCTTCGATCTTGATGTTCGCGAAGGTGCTCGCGCGGTCTTCGGCGAGCTGGTTCGCGAAGATCTCGCGCTCGTCGTGGACGTGCTTCGCGAACTTCTCGCGGGTTGCGTGGTCGTCGACGAGGATGAAGTCCCAGGGCTGGGTGAGCCCGACGCTCGGCGCGGCGTGCGCGGCCTCGAGGATCCGGGTCAGCGTGTCCTCGGGGATCGGCTCGCCGGTGAACTCGCCACGGACGTCGCGGCGCTTGCGCAGGACTTCGTAGAACTCTTCGATCATCGGTGCAGGACCCATTCGACGGCTTCGGGCACGGTCTCGGCGGTCTCGGTGGCGGGCCGCGGCGGGCGCCGGACGACGAGGACGGGCTTGCCCAGTTCCCGGGCCGCCGTCAGCTTCGCGCTGGTCAGCGTGCCACCGGAGTCCTTGGTGACCAGGACGTCGACCCGCCGGAGCAGCTCGAGTTCGGCGGCTTTTTCGTACGGCCCGCGGTCGAGGAGCAGTTCGTGGTGCCGCGGCAGCGGCGGTTCGGGCGGGTCGACGCAGCGGATGAGGAACCACAGGTCGTCGAGGTGCGCGAAAGCGGGAAGGCCTTGGCGGCCGGTGGTGAGGAAGACGCGTTTTCCCAGCTCGGGGAGCTTTTTCGCGGCGTCTTCGAGGTCGTCGGCCCAGTGCCAGACGTCGCCCGGCTCCGGCTGCCAGCCCGGCCGGGCGAGCCGCAGCAGCGGGACGCCCGTCATCTCGGCCGCCTTCGCCGCGTTCGCGCCGATGCGCTCGGCGAAGGGGTGCGTGGCGTCCACGACAGCCTGTACGTCGTTCTCGCGCAGCCACGCGGCGAGGCCGTCGACACCGCCGAAGCCGCCTACGCGCACTTCGCCGACCGGGAGCCTGGGCCGTGCGACGCGTCCCGCGAGCGAAGAGACAACGCGCACTTCGCGCGCGACGAGCGCTTCGGCGAGTTGCCGCGCTTCGCCGGTCCCGCCGAGGATGAGGATCACGAAGGACGCCCGTAGCCGACGGCCTCGCGCCACCGGTCGAGGGTGCGCAGGTTGGCCAGCGTCTCCGCCCAGCTCAGCTCGGGGGCCTGCCGGTCGCCGACGTGCGCGGCGACGTGGTCCGCTTCGCGCGCGAAGACACCCTGCGTCGCTTCGACCTCGATGACCTCCGGCTCGCCGTCGGCGGGCGTCAGGATGATCTGCGACGTGCCCGGCGTCCGCAGCGGGTGGATCCACGCGGGGCGCGGGATGTGGAGGTGGCCGCGGGAGCCGTAGACGCGGATGCCGTCTTCCCTGGTCAGGCGGATGCCGCAGGAGATCGTCGCGAGGATGTCGCCGGGCAGGCGCAGCAGGCCGGTCGCGTACTCGTCGACGCCGGTCGCGGAGAGCCTCGCCATGCCGCTGACCTCGGTCGGCTCGACGACTGCTTCGCCGGTGGCGGCTTGGGCGACGAGCCGGGCGAGCGACGTGCAGTAGCAGCCGACGTCGAGGATCCCGCCGCCGCCGAGCGCCGGGTCGGCCAGGCGCGCGGTCTCTTCGGGGTTGCTGTCGAAGGAGAACGCCGTGTCGACGGCGCGCACCTCGCCGATCGCGCCGCTCGCGATCAGCTCCACCAGCCGCCGCGTCTGCGGGTGCAGCCGGTACATGAAGCCTTCCATCAGGAAGACGTCGTTCTCGCGCGCGGCGGCGATGACCTCTTCGGCGTCGGCGGCCGTGATCGTCAGCGGTTTCTCGCAGAGGACGTGTTTGCCCGCTTCGGCCGCGGCGATGGCCCAGTCCTTGTGCATCGCGTGCGGCGTCGAGACGTAGACGGCGTCGACGTCCGGGTCGGCGAGGAGATCTTCGTAGCTGCCGTAGGCCTTCGGGATGTCGAAGCGGGCGGCGAAGTCCCGCGCGCGGCCGGCGTCGCGGGCGCCGACGGCGGCGAGCGTGCCGTGCTTGCTTTCCTCGACGCCCTCGGCGAAGTGGGCGGCGATGGTCCCGGCGGCCAGCAGGCCCCAGCGAAGGTCGGTCACAACGACTCCGGTTGGTCGGCCCGGTCGCGGGCGCTCGAGTAGAGGAAGCTGTCGGGGAAGTTCGTGGCGCCGAGCACCCGCCCGACGAAGATGGTGGCGGCGCGGGTCATCCCGGCTCGCCGGACGAGTTCGGGGAGTTCCCCGAGCACCCCGCGCACAACGGTCTCGCCGGGCTGCGAAGCGAGCGCGACGACGGCGACGGGGCAGTCGTCGCCGTAGTGCGGGGTGAGTTCGCCGGTCACGCGCTCGACGTGGTTGATGGCGAGGTGCAGGGCGAGCGTCGCCCGGGTGGCGGCGAAGGCGGCGAGGGTTTCCGTGGGCGGCATCTTCGTGGACCGCGCCTGAACGCGGGTGATCACGAGGCTCTGCCCGACTTCGGGCACGGTGAGTTCTCGGTTCAAGACGGCGGCCGAAGCGGCGAAGGCGGGCACGCCGGGGACGACGTCGTAGGGGACACCGGCCGCGTCGAGCCGCCGCATCTGCTCGGCGACGGCGCTGTAGAGCGACGGGTCGCCGGACGTGAGCCTCGCCACTTCGTGCCCGGCTTGGTGAGCTTCGACCAGTTTCGCGACGATCTGCTCGAGGCTCAGGTCGGCGGTGTCGATCCGGGTGGCTTCGGGCGGGCAGTACGCGAGCAGGTCGGTGGGGGTCATGCTGCCGGGGTAGAGGCAGACGGTGCAGCGGGCGAGCAGATCGCGGCCCCGCACGGTGATGAGGTCGGCGGCACCTGGCCCGGCCCCGATGAAGTGGACGGTCATCGGCTGCTCCAGGAGGTCGGGCTGAAGGGGACGTTCATCGCATCAGATGAGCTGAAGGGCGCCTTCATCGCATGAGATGCGAGCAAAGTCCCCTTCAGCCCGCCGGTCATCGGCTGCTCCACTGCGTCACGGTCCGAGCCGGGGTCCAGCCCGTGAACCCACCCAACGGCGCCGCGCGTTCGACACCGATCCGCACCAGCTCCCCGCCGTGCTGCTCGTACGCCCGCGCCAAAACCTGCTCCGCCTCCAGCGTCACCCCGTGCGCCACCACTCGCGCGCCCGTCGCCACGCAAGCCTCCAGCACTCCCGGCACCGTCACACCGCCGCCGATGAACACCGCGTCCGGCGCCGGCAGCGCGCTCAACGCCTCCGGTGCCTCGCCCGTCACCACCTCCAGCTCCGGGACCCCCAGGTCAACCGCGTTCCGGCCGATCCGCTCCGCGCGCTCAGGATCGCGCTCGACCGCGATCGCCCGGTTCAGCCCGTGCAGCCGCGACCACTCGATGCCGACGCTGCCCGCGCCCGCGCCGACGTCCCACAGCAGCTCGCCGGGGCTCGGCGCGAGCCTCGCCAGCGCCGATACTCGCAGGTCGCGCTTGGTCAGCTGGCCGTCGTGGGCGTAGACGTCGTCCGGGATGCCGATCAGCGGCAACGCCGGGCCCACACACTCCAGCGCGAACACTGTCAGCGGGCCGGGTTCGGCCGTCCAGCCGTCGGAGACGCGCTCGTCGGGCCCGCCCAGGTTCTCCAGCGCGGTCAGCTCGCTCTCGCCGTACCCGCGCACGGTCAGCAGCGAACGCAACGCGGTCGCGTCGGCACCCAGCACGAGCACCCGGCGCCGCGGAGCCAGCACGCGAGCGACGCGCGCCGACGAACGGCCGACGATCGTCACCACCTCGGTCTCCTCGGCGGACCAGCCCAGCCGGGCCCTGGCCAGCGTCACCGACGAGAGCGCGGGAAGCGCGTCGACCTCGTACCCGTGCGCCACGAGGGTAGTGCCGACCCCCGACAGGAACGGGTCGCCGCTGGCCAGGACGCAGACGCGCTGGCCTTCGTACTCGGCGAGCAGCGCGTCGAGCCCGGGCAGCAACGGCGACGGCCACTCCACCGCGGTGACCTCCGGCGGCAGGTACGCCAGCTGCCGCGGC
Source organism: Amycolatopsis nalaikhensis (assembly GCF_030264295.1). Lineage (GTDB taxonomy): Bacteria > Actinomycetota > Actinomycetes > Mycobacteriales > Pseudonocardiaceae > Amycolatopsis > Amycolatopsis nalaikhensis. Next base: position 5,429,844 of record NZ_CP127173.1, read on the forward strand.
GCCCCGATGACGACGTCGGCGCCGAGCACCAGGGCCTGGGCGGTCTCGGACAATCCGGGCCACCCGTCGGCCCCGATCCCGACCACCGTCAACCGTGATTTTTCGCGCACGATTTCCCACCCTAAGCGAGGCGCGCGCTGTGCGATGATCGGCCGGTCGCCGACCTCAGGAGTGCTGTTGAAGCCGTACCCGTTCACCGCCGTCGTCGGGCTGCCGGACCTGCGCCTCGCGCTCGTCCTCTCCTCGATCTCGCCCGCCGTCGGCGGGGTGCTGGTGCGCGGCGAAAAGGGCACCGCGAAGTCGACCATGGTCCGCGCGCTGGCGGATCTCCTGCCCGGCGTCGACGTCGTCGACGGCTGCCGCTTCTCCTGCGATCCCGCGGCCCCGGACCCGCTCTGCCCCGACGGCCCGCACGACGCCGCGAGCAGCCATCGGCGCCCGGCGAAGCTCGTCGAACTCCCCGTCGGCGCGGCCGAAGACCGCGTCATCGGCTCGCTGCACCTCGAACGCGCGCTCGCCGAGGGTGTCACGGACTTCCAGCCCGGCCTGCTGGCCGCCGCGCACCGCGGGCTCCTCTACGTCGACGAGGTCAACCTGCTGCACGACCACCTCGTCGACACCCTGCTCGACGCCGCCGCGATGGGCCGCGCGACCGTCGAACGCGAGGGTGTCTCGGTGTCGCACGCGGCCCGATTCGTGCTGATCGGCACCATGAACCCCGAGGAAGGCGAGCTGCGGCCGCAGCTGCTGGACCGGTTCGGGCTGACCGTCGAGGTCGCGTCCAGCCGCGACCCGGAGCAGCGCGTCGAGGTCGTCCGGCGTCGTCTCGCCTACGAAGCGGATCCCGAGGCCTTCGCCGCGCAGTACGCCGACGAAGACGCGAAGCTGGCCGCGGACATCGAAGCGGCGCAACGGCTTCTGCCCGCCGTCAAGCTGCCCGACGACGCCCTGCGCCAGATCGCCGAGGTCTGCGCCTCCTTCGAGGTCGACGGCATGCGCGCGGACATCGTCACCGCGCGCACCGCGGTCGCGCACGCGGCCTGGGCCGGGCGCGACGAGGTGACCACCGACGACGTCCGCGTCGCCGCGCGGCTCGCGTTGCCGCACCGGCGCCGTCGCAACCCCTTCGACGCCCCGGGCATCTCCGAAGAGCAGCTGGAGCAGGCCCTCCAGGACGCCCAGCCGCCGGAGCCCGGCCCCGAGGACGACGGCCCCGGCTCGGGTTCGACACCGGAGGAAGCCCCGCAAGACGTTCCCCAGGGCAGCGAACCGCAACCGCAGCCGCAGCCGCAGCCGCAGAACGGCGGCGGGCAGCAGAAGACCGTCGGCGCCGGGGAGACGTTCAAGGCGCGCGTGTTCCGCGTCCAGGGCATGGGTGAGGGCGAGCGCGGCCGCCGGTCGCGCGCGATCACCGACAGCGGCCGGACCATCGGCGTCCAGCCGCCGTCCGTCCGCGACGGGCGGCCGCACCTGGTCGCGACCGTCAAAGCCGCGGCACCGCACCAGAAGTCCCGCGGCCGCGACGGCGCGGGCCTGAAGCTGCGCCCGGAGGACCTGCGGTACGCGCTGCGCGAAGGCCGCGAGGGCAACCTCGTGCTGTTCTGCGTGGACGCGTCCGGCTCGATGGGTGCGAAGGCGCGGATGCGCGAGGTCAAGTCCGCGGTCCTCTCGTTGCTGCTCGACGCCTACCAGCGCCGCGACAAGGTCGGCCTGGTCACCTTCCGCGGCACCGCGGCCGAACTCGCGCTGCCGCCCACGATCAGCGTCGACGCCGCCGCGTCCCGGCTCGAAAGCCTGCCCACCGGCGGCCGGACCCCGCTGGCCGAAGGGCTGCTGGAAGCGGCGCGGGTGCTGCGCGTCGAGGAAATCCGCGACCCGCGGCGCCGCCCGCTGCTCGTCGTCGTCACCGACGGCCGCGCCACCAGCGGCGAGAACGCCGTCGCGCGCGCCCAGGCCGCGGCCGGGCTGCTCGCCGGTGTCACCACCGTCGTCATGGACTGCGAGAGCGGCAAGATGCGGCTCGGGCTCGCCGCCGATCTCGCCGCCCACCTCGGCGCGGAGCACGTGCCGCTGTCCGACGTCGCCGCCGAATCACTCGCGAACGCCGTCCGCGCCCGGACCGGGAAGGCCGCCTGATGCCGCAGGGAAAACCGTCCGTGGTGCCGGAAGACGGCCTGACCACGCGCCAGCGCCGCAACCGGCCGCTGCTCGCCGTGCACACCGGCGAGATGAAGGGCAAGTCGACGGCCGCGTTCGGGATGGCGCTGCGGGCCTGGAACCAGGGCTGGTCGATCGGCGTGTTCCAGTTCGTCAAGTCGGCGAAGTGGCGTGTCGGCGAGGAAGCCGCGTTCAAGGCGCTCGGCAAGCTGCACGACGACACCGGCCAGGGCGGGCCGGTCGAATGGCACAAGATGGGCGAGGGCTGGAGCTGGTCCCGCAAGTCCGGCACCGAAGAGGACCACGCGGCGAACGCGCGCGAGGGCTGGGCGGAGATCAAGCGCCGCCTCGCCGCCGAGACGCACGACTTCTACGTCCTCGACGAGTTTTCCTACCTGCTCAAGTGGGGCTGGCTGGAGATCGACGACGTCGTGTCCACTTTGGTCTCGCGGCCGGGGCACCAGCACGTCGTCATCACCGGCCGGTACGCGCCGCCGGAGCTGGTCGAGGCCGCCGACCTGGTCGCCGAGATGACGAAGGTCAAGCACCCGATGGACGCCGGCCAGAAGGGCCAGCGGGGGATCGAGTGGTAGCGCGGGTGGTCGTCGCCGCGCCCGGTTCCGGGCACGGCAAGACGACGATCGCCGCCGGGCTGATGGCGGCGCTGCGCGCGGCCGGGCACCGCGTGTCCGGGCACAAGGTCGGGCCCGACTTCATCGACCCGAGCTACCACGCCCTCGCCACCGGGCGGCCCGCGCGCAACCTGGACCCGTTCCTCCAGGGCGAGGACCGGCTGGTTCCCTTGCTGCGCCACGGTTCCCGCGGCGCGGACATCGCCGTCATCGAGGGCGTGATGGGGTTGTTCGACGGCGCGCTGGGCACCGAGGGCTACGCCTCGACCGCGCACGTCGCCCGGCTGCTCGACGCGCCGGTGGTGCTGGTGGTGGACGCGTCGGCGGCCTCGCGCAGCGTCGCCGCGACCGTGCTCGGGTTCGCCCACTACGACAACCGCGTGCGGCTCGCCGGGGTCATCCTGAACAAGCTGGGCTCGCAGCGGCACCTCGACGAGATCGCGTCCGCGCTGGAGGCCACCGGCGTCCCGCTGCTGGGTGCGTTGTACCGCAACGAAGAGATCCACGCGCCGAGCCGCCACCTCGGGCTCGTCCCGGCGGCCGAGCGGGCCGCGGAGGCGGAGCGCGTGCTGCCGTCGCTGGCCGCCTGGGTGCGGGACGGCGTCGACCTGGAGGCGATCGTCCGGATCGCCTCGGGTGCCCCGCCGCTGTCGGCACCGGCGTGGGAACCGTCCGGAGTGGACGGTCCACGCGTGACGGTAGCGGCCGCGGGCGGCCCGGCGTTCACCTTCCGCTACACCGAGAACGTCGAGCTGCTCGCCGCCTGCGGGGTCGACGTCGTGGACGTCGATCCCTTGCGGGACCGTGTTTTGCCGCCCGGGTGCGCCGGACTGTACTTCGGTGGCGGGTTCCCGGAGGTGCACGCGGCCGAGCTGTCGGCGAACACGGCGTTGCGCGGCGAAGTGGCTTCCGCGATCGAACGCGGGATGCCGGTGAGCGCCGAATGCGCGGGCCTGCTGTACCTGTGCCAGTCCCTGGACGGCGTGCCGATGGTCGGCGCGGTGCCCGCCGACGCGAAGATGACCGCCCGCGGCAAGCTCGGCTACCGGCGCGCGGTCGCCGTCGAGGACAACCTCCTGGCCACGGCCGGGCAGCGCGTCACCGGGCACGAGTTCCACCGCACCGAGGTGACGCCGTCGCACGGCGCCTCGGCGGCCTGGGGCTGGGACCGGCAGCTGGACGGCTTCGCGACGCCCACCCTGCACGCGTCCTACCTGCACGTCCACTGGGCCGGGTATCCGGAGCTGGCCCGGCGGTTCGCGGCGCGGGTCCGGGACTTCGCACATGGCTGACTACGACCTGCACCACCACGGCGACCGCGAGGTCGGGCCGGGGCTGATCGATCTCGCGGTGAACGTCCGCCTGCCGCGCCCGCCCGCGTGGCTGCGGCGGGAACTGGCGTCCGCTTTGGACTCCCTGGCGGCTTATCCGTCCCCTGTGGACGCCGAGGCGGCCGTCGCCGAGCGGCACGGGCGGCCGGTGTCGGAGGTGCTGGTCACGGCGGGCGCCGCGGAGGCGTTCACGTTGCTGGCTTCGGCGTTGCGGCCGCGCCGGGCGGTCGTGGTGCACCCGCAGTTCACCGAGCCGGAGGCCGCGCTGCGGGCCGCCGGGCACGCCGTCTCGCGCGTCGTCCTGTCCGAAGCGGACGGTTTCGTGCTCGACCCGGCGCTGGTGCCGGACGACGCGGACCTGGTGTTCGTCGGCAACCCGACGAACCCGACGTCGGTACTGCACCCGGCGGCTTCGTTGCTTTCCCTGGCCCGCCCCGGGCGGGTGCTCGTGGTCGACGAGGCGTTCCTCGACGCGGTGCCGGGCGAGGTGGAGAGCCTGGCTTCCGGCGCGCCCGGCGTCGTCGTGCTGCGCAGCCTGACGAAAACCTGGGGTCTGGCCGGGTTGCGCGCGGGGTACGTGCTGGCCGAGCCGGACGTCATCGCGTGGCTGCGGGCGGTCCAGGTGCCGTGGTCGGTGTCCACATTGGCCGGAGTCGCAACGGTGGCGTGCTGCCGTCCGTCCGCTTTGGAGGAAGCGGAAAAGCTTGCGGTGGCGGCGGAAGCGGACCGCGAGTACCTGGTGTCCGGCCTGACGGCGGCAGGCGTCGACGTCCTGGGCGACCCGCGGGGCCCGTTCGTGCTCGTCCGGGTTCCCGGCGGCGCCGAACTCCGCTCGCGGCTGCGCGACGCGGGTTACGCCGTCCGCCGCGGTGACACGTTTCCCGGGCTCGGTCCGGACCACCTGCGCCTGGCCGTCCGGGACCGCGCGGTCACCGACGCTTTCCTGGCCGCGTTACGCCGGGTTTCGTAAACGCCGGAAGGGTGGCAGCCGCTACCGATGAGAGCCAGTGGAACTGGGGCGAAACCGATGTATCAGCTAGCGGAGCGAGGCGCGGTTCGGGCAGCCAGGCTGTGGGATGTCGCCACCTTTGCAGGAAACCTCCAAAGGTATGGTGACCAACATCCTGGCGACCCTCGACCGAGTGACGACGGACTAGCGCCAGACGGAGCCTCGACTGATCGCCGTGCACATCAGCATCAGTACTTGCCGGAAACGCAGGCAGTCAGAAACGTCTGCTCGACCAACTGCTTCCATTCCTCCGACACTTTCGGGTCCGGACCACCGGTAGTATCTGGTGCGTCATCGTTCAGCGCCTTGTTTGCTGTCTTGCAGTTGTCTTCGTTGACTTTGTCGCCCTGATTCTGCAGAAGAATATGCACCTCGACGCCCCTGAGGGCCACTTTGTGGAGGTATTCAATGCGTTCATCGTAGTCAGCTGCGCATCCCGACGCAATTAAGCCGGCGAGTGTAAGAATGCAGGTCATGGGGACACATTTTAGGAGCCTCACTCGCCGTCTCCCTTCACTTTGACGGGTTGATCGAGATCTTGCTCGCGGTTCTCTTGCTCGACCCGCAATCGGTGTACCTCTTCAAGGAACATCTCGCGTGCGCGTTCCGTATCGTCAATTTCCTTGTATCGCCTTATCTTCAATCGATAGGCGGCAACTTCTTGATCGATCGCATTGGCAGTCTGTTGAGAGTAGAAGCCGCGGTCACGGAACTTGAAGTATGCAGCAATACCAGACGCGGCCCCGACGATGAACGTAATAATCGGCGATATCCATTGTAGTGCCGTCACTGACAGTGAGAGGCTGGATATCCCTGTGGCGGCGAGTGACCCGATGATTGTTGTCATCTGCGTGACGTGATTCGCGCGCCTGCTTCTGATACTATTGCGGCGTAGCTCTGCGACGTAGAATTCGAGGTCGTCCTCGTAGCTGCTTTGATGGTCTGCGGGTGTTGCGATCCACGTCCGACGGCGCTGATTTCGGATTTTTTGAAACTGGAGTTCGAGGTCGGCTTGCGAGCAATGCTTATTTAAATCTAAGAATAAAGATTCTCGGTCGCTGATTTGTAGATCTGGGTAACGTTTGACGTAGATTCCATATGCAATCAACGCTGTGCCGCCTGCTAGGCAGGTCAGCGTCAGTGTTAACCTGTCGCCTGGGGGAAGCAGTTGCCATATTGTGTATGCTCCAGCAAAGAAAGTCAGTCCCAGGACGATCCCCAAGATGCCCCGTTGGCGGCGACTGCGATGACGTCGAAGAAGTGCTTGCAGTGTGGCGAGCTTCAGGCTCAGTTCAGCTACATCATCTTCTTCTGTGATAGCGGAACTCATGAGCGAATAATATTCTCCCGCGATATCGCGTGTGAGGGAGGGTGGTTCGTTTGTTCGGGTATGACGGCTCGAATGCTGATTCGTGTCCGTGGATGTTTCGAGGGTGCGATCTCCACGTTTGATGGAGGTTGAAACGACGGATTTCGTTCCTCTGCGGAGGCTTTAGATGTTCAGACGAGAGCGAGCAGCGCAGCGGCCACGGCGACTTCGACGCAGCCGCCGAGGACGTCCCCCGTAACCCCGCCGAGCCGCCGCGTGCAGCGGACCAGCAGCGCGGCCGCCACGGCGTAGCCCAGCAAGACAGCCAGCGGCCCGCGCCACCAAGCCAGCCCGGGCAGCAACACGGCAAGTCCGCCCGCGACGACGCCAACGGCGATCGCGGCGGCACGCGGGACCGACCTCGCGACCGTCGCCCCGAGCCCCTCGGGCCGGGCCGACGGCACCCCGCGCGCACAGGCCATCGAGAGCGTGCACCGGCCGACCAGCACTCCCGCCGCCGCGGACACCGGGCCGACGACACTCAGCGCACCGACCTGCACAAGCAGCACGAACACGAGCGTCGCGACCCCCGTCGGCCCGGAGTCGCCGCGGCGCATGACCTCGAGGGCCTTGGCGCGGTCGTACGAAGCACCCAAGCCGTCGGCGGTGTCGGCGAGCCCGTCGAGGTGCAGGCCGCGGCTGCCGAGCGCCACCGCGCCGAGCGCCAGCGCCGCAACGGCCAGCGCGGGGAGGTGCACCGCCTGCCCGGCGAAGACGACCAGCCCGGCGAGCGCGGCGAGCGGCACTGCGGCGAGGGGCGCGAGCACCATCGCCCGCCCCGCCACCACCGGGTCGATGACCTTCGGCGCCGGGACGGGCACGGTCGTCAGGGTGCCGACGGCCATCCGTGCGGCGTCACCCCAGCGGCTCACGTCAAGTCGGCCAGCAGGCCCATGTCGGCCAGGATCGCGCGGGCCGCCCTCAGCGTCGGCACCGCCTGGACCGCTCCGCTTCCCTCGCCCAGCCTGAGCCCGAAGTCCAGGATCGGCTCCAGCCCCAGCGCCTTCAACGCGAACGCCTGCGACGGCTCCGTCGAGCGGTGCCCGGCCAGCCACCACTGCTCGGCCCCCGGTGCGATGTCCCGCGCCACCAGGGCCGCCGCGCCTGAGAACACGCCGTCGAGCAGCACCGGTGTCCTGCTGACCGCCGCCTCGACCAGGAAGCCCGCCGTCGCCGCGACGCACGCGCTGCCCAACGCCGTCAGGCGCTCGAACGGGTCCTCCGTGCGGCCCGCCGCCCTGGTCAGTGCCGCCGAGACCGCCGCCGTCTTGCGCTCCAGGCCCGCCGCGTCCACGCCCGTGCCCGTGCCGACGACCTCGGCCGCGGGCAGGCCCAGCGAGGCCGCCACCAGCGCCGCGCACATCGCCGTGTTGCCGATCCCCATGTCGCCCGGGATCAGCACGTCCGCGCCGGCTTCCTCGCGTGCGATCGCGCGGCCCGCGTCGAACGCCGCCCGCGCCTCGCCCGGCGCCAGGGCGTCCTCGACGTCGATCGAGCCCGAGCCGCGGCGGATCTTGTGGGCCGTCACTTCGGGCGGGACGTCCGCGCCGTCCCAGTCGACGCCGAGGTCGGCCACCCGCACCTTCGCCCCGACCTGCGCGGCCAGCACGTTCACGCCGCTCTTGCCCGCAAGGAACACCCGCACCATCGCCGCGGTGACCTCGCGCGGATACGCCGAGAGCGCCGATACGCCGTGGTCGCCCGCGAACACGACCACGCGGACGTCGTCCAGCGGCCGCGGCGGCACGCTCCCGTGCGCCGCGGCCAGCCAGGCGGCGATCTCCTCGAGCCTGCCGAGCGCGCCGAGCGGCTTGACCAGGCCGTCGAGCCGCTCCAGCGCGGCGGCGCGGGCGGCGGGGTCGGGCACGGGTACGTCGAACACGGGCGCCTCCTGGCTACAGGTCGAGCGCCCGGCCCGCGACGACCAGCACGACCCGGTCGGCGTCGGCGGACACCCGGTTGTTGAGTGCGCCCAGCACATCACGGAACAGCCGTCCGGACGACGTTGCGGGCACCACACCGCTGCCGACCTCGTTGCTGACCGCGACCACCGGCACCCGCGCCGCGGCCCACGCGGCCAGGAAGTCCTCGAGCCGGTCGTCCAGCCGGTGCTCCCACCCGGGCTTCTGCTTCCACGCGCCGACGTCGTCCAGCACGCGCGACAGCCAGGTGCCGAGGCAGTCGATGAGCAGCGGCTCGGTCGCCTTCCGGAGGGCGCCGGCGAGGTCGGTGGTCTCGACGGTCTTCCAGTGCGCCGGCCGCCGCGCCTGGTGGGCGGCGACGCGCGCGGCCCACTCGGGGTCGTCGTCGCTCGCGGGCAGGCCGGGCGCGACGTAGACGAGGTGCGGGTGGTGGGCGACGAGCCGTTCGGCGTGCCGCGACTTCCCCGAGCGGACGCCGCCGAGGACCAGCACCTTGCCTTCGTCGCGGCCGTACCGGCGCAGTGCGCGCGCCAGGGTCTCGAGGTACCCGGCGAGCCGGTAGGTCAGGCCCGCCGACGTTTTCTTCCCCGCGGAGGCGTTCGGCACAGTCATACCCGGCATTGTGGTGCACGCGCTACCGTGCGCCACGTGCCACTCCGTCTAGGGACAACCGCGGCCGGACTCGTTACCGGATACGTCGCTGACACCCTCTTCGGCGACCCTCGTCGGGGGCATCCGGTCGCCCTGTTCGGGACGGCCGCGGCTCACCTCGAACGCCGGATTTGGGCGGATTCAAAGCCGCGCGGAGCCGTGTACGCGGGGTTGTGCACCTTCAGTGCCGTAGGCCTGGGCGTGGCGCTTCAAGCCGCGACGCGGCGAAGCCCCTTCGCGCGCTTCGCACTCATAGCTGCGTCTACGTGGGTTGTCCTCGGCGGATGCGGCCTCGCCGCCGAAGGGACCGAAATGGCCAGGCTGCTCGAAGCGGGCGAAGTACCCGAAGCGCGTCAGCGGCTTTCGCACCTCTGTGCGCGCGACGCGACGACGCTCGACTCCGCCGAGCTGACCCGCGCGGCCACCGAGTCGATCGCGGAGAACACCTCCGACGCCGTCGTCGCGCCACTGTTCTGGGGCGCGGTGGCGGGGATCCCCGGCCTGCTCGGCTACCGCGCGCTGAATACGCTCGACGCGATGGTCGGGTACAAGTCGCCGCGCTACCGCCGGTTCGGCTGGGCCGCGGCCCGCGCCGACGACGTGGTGAACCTGGTGCCGTCGCGCCTCGGCGCGGTGCTCACGGTGCTGTGCTCCGGCGGCCGGGCGCGGGACGCGTGGCGGGTCTGGCGCCGCGACGGCGAAGCGCACCCGAGCCCGAACGCGGGCCAGGTCGAGGCGGCGTTCGCGGGAGCGCTGGACATCCGCCTCGGCGGGACCAACAGCTACGGCGGCGAAGTCGAGAGCCGGGCACGCCTCGGCGAAGGACGCGATCCAAAGCCGGCCGACCTGCGGCGGGCCGTGCGCCTGTCGCGGCTGGTCGGGGCGGCCGCGGCCGCGGTGGCGGCGGGGGTGGCCCGATGAGCGGCCTGCTCGTCGCCGGGACGACGTCCGATGCCGGGAAGAGCCTCGTCACCGCCGGGCTCTGCCGGTGGCTCGCGCGCCGCGGGGTGCGCGTCGCGCCCTTCAAGGCCCAGAACATGTCCAACAACTCCATGGTCTGCGCCGACGGCGCCGAGATCGGCCGCGCCCAGTGGCTGCAGGCCCGCGCCGCCCGCGTCGAACCCGAAGCCGCGATGAACCCGGTGCTGCTCAAGCCCGGCAGCGACCGGCGCAGCCACGTCGTCGCGCTCGGGAAGCCCTTCGGCACCCTCGAAGCCGGGGAGTACGCCACCGGCCGCGCCGGGCTCGCCCAAATCGCCTTCGGGGCCTTCGAAGACCTCAGCGCCCGCTACGACGTCGTCGTCTGCGAGGGCGCGGGCAGCCCCGCGGAGATCAACCTCCGCGACGGCGACTACGTCAACATGGGCCTCGCGCGGCGCTTCGGGCTGCCCGTGCTCGTCGTCGGCGACATCGACCGCGGCGGTGTCCTGGCCGCCATGTTCGGCACCCTCGCCCTGCTGTCGGCCGAAGACCAGGCGCTCGTCGCGGGCTGGGTCGTCAACAAGTTCCGCGGCGACGTCGGCCTGCTGCGCCCCGGCCTGGACAGCCTCGAGAAGGTGACCGGCCGCCCGGTGCTCGGGGTGCTGCCGTGGCTGGACCGCGTCTGGATCGACTCGGAAGACGCCCTCGCCGCGGCGGGTTGGCGGCGCGAGGCCCAGGGCGGCGGCCTGCACGTGGCGGTCGTCCGGTTCCCGCGCGCGTCCAACGCCACCGACGTCGACGCCCTCGCCGCCGAACCCGGCGTCACCGTGACCCTGACCGCCGACCCCGACACGGTCGCCGCGGCGGACGTCGTCGTGCTGCCCGGGTCGCGGGCCACCGTCGGCGATCTCGGCTGGCTGCGCGAGCGGGGTCTCGACACCGCCGTCGCGGCCCGGGCCGCCGCCGGACGCCCGGTGCTCGGCATCTGCGGCGGCTACCAGATGCTCGCCGAGTCCATTGTGGACGATGTCGAGTCCGGCGCGGGCGAGGTCGAAGGCCTCGGCTTGCTGCCCGCCCGGGTGTCGTTCGCCGCCGAGAAGGTCCTGGCCCGCCCGGTCGGCGAGTGGCGCGGCGCCCGGGTCGAGGCCTACGAGATCCACCACGGCACGACGACCGCCACGACCCCGAGTGAGTCCTTTTTGGACGGCATGCGCGACGGTGCCGTCTGGGGCACGATGTGGCACGGCGCCTTCGAAAACGACGCCTTCCGCCGCGCCTGGCTCACCGAAGCCGCCGCCCAGGCCGGTGTCTCCTGGGCACCTTCGCACGGCGCCCCCGGCTTCGCCGACCTGCGCGAAGAGATGCTGGACAAGCTGGCCGACGCCGTCGACGACCACCTCGACACGGCGACGCTGCTGAGGGTGCTGGAGCAGGGCGCACCCGCGGGACTCCCGTTCGTCCCGCCCGGCGCGCCCTGACTCAGCCGCGCCAGGGCCCCTGGCGCGACTCGAACCCGCACACGGCGACGCGTATCCCCGCCGCCCAGGCCGTTTCGTCCGGGCCGTACCCGACGATCACCGGCTCGGCCGGGGACACGCCCGACTCGCCGAGCGCGCTCTTCAGCCGGTCCGTGCACACGCTGAGCGCGGTGTCGTGGACCTTCCGGTCGCCGGGGTAGGGCACCTGCGGCCCGGCCATGGTGAAGGAGTCGAGCACGACGCCGTCGTGTTCGGCGGCGCAGGGCACCTTCACCGCGTCGATGCCCGGGCGCGCCGCGTTGTAGCAGTCGTCGGGCCGCATCGAGAGGATCGGCGTGTTCGACGCCTTCAGCGCGACGCTCAGCAGCAGGATCGACGCCACCGGGATCGCGACCATCCAGGCGACGCTCGCGACGATCCCGCCGATGGCCAGGCCCCGGCCGCGTTCGCCGGTCCGCCGCGTGCGGACCAGCGTCACGACGCCGAAGACCACCCCGAGCACCGCGGTGACGCCGAAGAAGCCCAGCACGCCGGTGATCAGCGACGGCAGCGCCAGGCTGTCCCGCTTGACCGGCGGCTCGCTCACGCGGCGACGGCCGCCTTGTTCGTCAGTGCCTTTTCCGCGAAGGCGCCGAACGTCAGGCCCAGCGCCAGCCACAGCGTCACCTGCGTGCCGACGGACGCCGTCCGGAAGCTCCACAGCGTCGACGCCGGGAACTCGGCCGGGACCTCGTCGACCGCCGGCATCAGCCAGGCGACCACGCCGATCACGACGAGGTAGCCCGCCGCGGCCAGCAGGAAGCCGTTCCACGCCCCGAAGCGGTCCGCGAGCTTGCGGCCGAACACCGTCGCGAGGATGCCCGCCAACAGTGACACCGCGACGAACCCGAAGTACAGCTCGGTGCGGGAGCCGATCGTGCCCGGCTGGCCCACGGCGGGCGGGTTGGCCGGGTACTTGAGGAACGGCACGAGGAACACCACGGCGAACGCGCCCGCGGTGAGCAGCACCGCGGTCACGCGCGGGCGGAGGTTGCCGAGCCGTCCTTGGGCGAACGCGAAGGCGAGCGAGAGCAGGCCGCCGATCGCGACGCCGTAGACGAGCACGCCGGTGAGCAGCCCGACGGTGCTCTGGACGTCCCGGGGGACGAGCTCCTCTTCGTGGTCGTGCGCTTCGGCGGGCGCGGCGCCGGCGTCGTGCGAATGGGAGTGGCCGCCGGACTCCTCGAGCCCGATGGCGGTGTTCACCGACGGCTCGCCGAAGGCGTAGGCGAACCCGAACGCGAGCACGCCGGCGATCAGGCCCGCGAGCATGCCGCGGACCAGCAGGGTCTTCATCATGGGAGCGCGTGCCCGCCGATCAGTGGCAGGGGAAGGCCAGCAGGTGCCGGCCGTCGTGCACGAACTCGTGGACGTAGGTGTTCGCGAAGACCGCGGTGGCGCCCTGTTCGGCGCTCACGAAGTAGAGGGCGATCAGGGCGAGGAGCACCACGAACACCGCCCACGGCACGATCTCACGGATCGGGATGCGGATCGGGAGCGGGACGGCGGGAGCTGCCGTGTGGGACATGGGCGTGGCCTCCTCGGGCTTTCGCGGCCTCATCGGGGTCGGTCACGAGGGTCCGGGTCTGGCTTCCCCCTGGCGGGGGTCACAGTGGCGCGACCGCGCGGACTTGCACCGCGTTCCGGAATCTCCTCGTCTGGCCGGTTGAGCGTAGGTCCGCCGTTCCGGGCTCGTCAATGTGACAATGCCGCGGTGACTCGAATGGTGGCGGCCCTCGATGTGGGCGGGACGACGGTCAAGGCGGCGTTGCTGGACGAGCAGCTGCAGGCCAAGGCGGCATTGCGGGCGGAAACGGCCCGCAGCGCGGACGGGACGGCGCTGGCCGCGCAGGTGGCGGAGATCGTGGCGTCGCTGGCGGAGCAGGCGGGCACGGAGCTGCCGGCGGCGGTCGGCGTGGTGGTGCCGGGGATCGTCGACGAGCAGACCCGCATCTGCCACTTCTCGGCCAACCTGGACTGGCGAGAGGTCCACTTCGGCGAGCTGCTGGAGGACAAGCTGGGGCTCCCGGTGGCGTTCGGCCACGACGTGACGGCGGGCGGGATAGCCGAGTTCCGGGTGGGAGCGGGCCAGGGGGCGACGAACGCGGCGTTCATCCCGGTGGGCACGGGAATCGCGGCGGCGTTGCTGCTCGACGGCCGCATCCACCGAGCGCACGGCCAGGCGGGCGAGGTGGGGCACATAGACGTGGGACACGCGCTGAAGTGCGGCTGCGGAGCGGTGGGCTGCTTGGAGGCAATCTCATCGGCGGCGGCGATAGCAAGGCGCTACACGGAGCGCACGGGCCGCCCGGCGGACGGAGCCCGCGAGGTGGTGGAGCAGGCAAGGCGAGGCGACGAGGTAGCGGTGGCGGTGGTCCAGGACGCATTGGACGGGCTGGGCCACGGAATCCGCACGTTGCTGACGCTGCTGGGTCCAGAGGTGATCGTGCTGGGCGGCGGGCTGTTCACGGCGGCGGACTACGTGCTGGAGCCGGTCCGGGAGTGGCTGGCCGCGCACCTGACGTTCCAGAAGATGCCGGAGCTGAGGATCGCGAAGCTGGGGGACGAGGCGGGGAGGCTGGGGGCGGGCTTGCTGGCAATGGACAGGTTGGCGGAGTTATGAGCCGCGCAGCGGCGATGAGCCAACCCTGACAAAGGAGCTGGGTGGTCATCCCGTCGCCTGAGGCCGTCAAAATCACTTTGAGCCAGGCCCGCAACTACCTCGTCTACTGCAGCCGAAGTACGGAGGCTTGCGGGCCTGGCTCAAAGTGATAGGCCTCAATCAGGCGACGGGATGACCACACAGCGGCCCCCACGAGAACGCGAGAGAACTACGAGGCCCCGGCCATCCCAGAGCCTGCCCGTCCGGCGAGGACATTCTTTGTCTTTGAACGTCCCGAAGAGGGAGAACGGGCCCGACATCCCCCGCCCCTCTTCGCGGAGTGTTCAGCCGCCGGTTGAGCTTGTCAAGGCGGGAAAGCGTGCCTTGACAAGCTCAACCGTCGACTGAAGTGCGGCGAGGACGAGGGGCGGGGGAGGTCTGGTGATCTCGTGCCTGGCTTGCGTTGCCGGCCGCCGGTTGGCGAGGGGCGGGGGAGGCCTGGTGATCTCGTGCCTGGCTTGCGTTGCCGGCCGCCGGTTCACGCCAAAGACGGGGCCGGTGATCTCGTGCCTGGTTACGTTGCCGGCCTGCGGTTGGCGACGAAGACGGGGCCGGTGATCTGGTGCCTGACTTGCTTTGCCGGCCGCCGGTTCGCGACGAAGCCGGGCCCGGTCAGGCCAGCAGCACCTCGACCCCCGCCGCCTCGAAAGCCGCCACCTGCTCCGGATCCGCGCCCGCATCCGTGATCAGCTGATCGACCATCGCCGTGTCGCAGATGCGGGCGAATGCGTGGCCGCCCAGTTTGCCTCCGTCCGCTATCACCGCCACGTGGCGTGCCTGGCTCGCCAGCAACCTGTTGATGCTTGCCTCTCCCTCGTGGTGTGCGTACGCCCCTCGCTCCGCGTCGAATGCGTCCACTCCCAAGAACGTCAGGTCCAGCGTTATCTGGTCGAGGAACAGGCTGGCCAGTGGCCCGGTCAGCTCGAACGAGTGCTGGCGGGCCACGCCTCCCGTCACCACGATCTTGATGTTCGGCCTCACCGCCAGCTCGTGGGCGATGTTCAGCGCGTTCGTCACCACCGTCAACGCCTGCGTGCTGCCCGCCAGCTCCGGGCTCAACGCCAGCGCGCGCGCCACCTCCGTGCTCGTTGTGCCGCCGTTGAGCCCGATCACCATGCCGCGCTCGACCAGGCCGGCCGCCGCTGCGCTGATGCGCTGCTTCTCCGGTGCCTTGCGTGCTGCCTTGTGGCGCAACGGGAGGTCGTACGCCACGTTGCCGGCTACCGCCCCTCCGCGGGTGCGGGTCAGCAGCTGGCGGCCCGCCAGGTGGTCCAGGTCGCGGCGGATCGTCGCCGGGGAGACGTCGAGCTCCTCCGCCGATTCCTCGACGTCGATCTTTTCCCGCTGCCCCACCATGTCCAGCAGTGCGCTGAGCCGTTCGTGCCGGTCCAACCCCGCCCCCTTCGCCGCCCTTTTCCCGGACGATCCAAGGTAGTCAGAGCGAGCGGAGGAACGCCAGCGATGGCATGAAGAAGTAGTCGCCGCCCCGGAGGGTCACCGATTGCGGGACCGGGTCGGCCGTGCGCTGTGCCGACCCGCCCCAGTCCACCGTGTAGTCCGATGGGCCGCGCGTGCCCTGTCCGATCACCGGGTCCAGGCCCGGTGTCACGCCCTCGACGATCGGGAAGCCCGGGTTGTCCGCCCAGATCGCCTGCGTGAACTCGAACTGGTTGCCCAGCACCGAATTGAAAGCCATGAACAGCAGCCCGACCCCGCCGCTCGGGCGCGCCGCCGGTGGGACGTCGGCGTTCGGGTCGTCCGGCCGCTCGCCGTAGGTGACGCCGCGGCGGGCCATCAAGTGCAGCCGCTCGTCGGCGGGTTCCTCCGCGCCGCCGGAGCCGCGCGGGTTCGTCTTCCGGATGTGCGCCTGGAACGGGCACTTGAGCGCCGCGCGGTCGCTGTCGTAGGTGAAGTTGTTCGACACCGGGCTTTCCGCGCCGTCCTCGCGCTGGGTCGTGAGCGGGGTGCCGTCCTCGAACCGGCCGATGAGCATCGCCCCGGCGCGCTCGCGGTCGTCGCCGGTCAGCCCGAGCGTGTCGGCCAGGTCCGCCTCGGCCTGCTTGAACCGCCGCACGTTCTGTTCGAGCTTGCGGAAAACGAAGTAGCTGCCGAAGTGCACCCCGGGATCCGGCGCGGCCGTGTCCGGCACCAGCACCTGAGAAAGCGGGGCGGCCGGGTTCCACACGTTGATGCCGTCGGTGTTGTTCTTTTCGGCGTCGACGTCCTCGGTGAGGAAAAGCGGCTGGCTCCGGCCGTCGACGTACCCGAAGTGCTCGATGCCCTCGCCGCGCGCGTTGACCCGGCCGAGCCCGGTTTCTTCGGCCAGCACGGTGACCGAATCCGGCAGCAGGCCGAGGATTTCGTTGCGCCGCGCGGTCATCGCCTTGTCGGTGGCGTCCCCGACCAGCACGACGGCGTGGATTTCCCCGCGATAACCGGGATCGAACGTCGAGTGCGGCGGGTCGTTCAGCTTCCGCCGCGTCTCGGCCGCGGCCATCCCCCGCAGGAAGGCCTCGTCCTGCGGGAAGTTCTCGACCCCGAGAACGCGGTAACCGGCGGCGGTGAGCCCCGCGCCGACGTACGGCGTGCCCGCGGCGCCTTCGGCCTTGAACGCACCGACCTCGTCGAGGTGCGCCTTGGCGGACTTCATCTTCCCGGTGAGCGAAACCAGGAAAGTCCGCGCCTCCGCGGCGTCCCCGAACGCGAGGAACAACGCGGAAAGGTGGTCGCGGACGTGGGCCTTGAGGATGTTCGGCTGCAGTTCGCCGAGCATGGTCGCGGCATCGCCGGTGGCCGTGGTCCAGGACAGCGTGGTGGACAGATCGACACTCATTTCGGGTCCCCTTCCGTGTAAACCGCCTCGAAGGCGGTGCACGGCCGGCCGAAGCCCCCTTCGCCGGCCGTGCCCCCTGGATCCAGAGTGCCGCGTCGCGTGGCCGCCGTGCCACCGGTTTCCGGGATTCACACGAAAGATTAAGTTGAACGTGGAATCGTCAACGGAATCCGCAGAACGGCACCCGTCCTGGCCACCGACACTCAATTTCGGTTGTCCGTTCCGGCGCCGGCCCCCGGCTCGTCGCCGCGTCCCCGGCGGCGACGCAGCCGAAGAGCGCCGTAGCCGAGCGTTGCCCCGGTGAGCAGGCTGCCCGCCACGACGCGGACGACGGTGTCGTGCACCGCTTGCTTGACCAGCGGGGCGAGCGCGCCCGTGAGCGCGCAGGCGATCACGACGGTCGCGATCAGCACCAGCGTCAACGCGATCAGGGCGTCCCGGCGGATCGTGCGATCGCGGACCCAGCCGTCGACGACGCCGCTCCACAGCGTCGGCGAGTCGGCGTCGGACCGTGACAACCCCCGAACGGTGTCGGGTGCCGCCGGGCCCGGCGTGGGAGACTGAGGGTTGTCCATGATCTGGGTGTAGGGGTGAAACCGCTGGTCAGCCCACGAGAATTCGTTCGGCGGAAAGTCGTGGGGTGCCGGCCGCGCGGGGACTTAGAAGGTTCATGTCCGTGCCGCACAGGATCCGGCGGAGGAGGGAGGCGGGGGTGCCGAAGGCTGGGGGGTCGGCCGGCGGTCAGCCGCCGCGGCGCCTGCAACCCGAGACGGGCACGGCCGAGCTGTTCAGCTTCGTGGAAGGCCTGCTGGAGCAGATCGACACCGGCGGCGAGACGATCGCCGAAGAGAAGGAAGAGGCCGATCGTGCCCGAACCCGGCTGGCTCGTCTCGGCGCTGACGCCGACCTCTACCGGCTCCTGGCCGAGCGCGGCTTCGCCGGCGTCGAGTACGAGGTGTTCCGCTCCGAACTGGCCGCCTACGCCGTGCCGGTCATCCAGTCCTTCATCCGGCGCAAGATGATCTACACGATGTGCGCGCGTGCGGGTCGGCCGGTGGCCGCCTCGGGCCGGGTCCGGGAGTACCTGACCCGCCACGTCGATGACCAGCTCGAGCTGGCCTGCGAGACCATCGCCCACGGCCTGCGGTTGTTCGAGCGCTACGCCCTTCACGGCGGCGGCTGGTCACCCGAAGGTGGAGCGTCGCTGAAGACCTACTTCATCGGCGCCTGCGTGCGCTCGTTCCCGACCGCGTTCAAAGGCTGGGCCGCCGATTACGACCCGGACGCCCGCGCCCTGCGGTTCCCTTCGGCGTACCAGTCCGAACTCCGTGCGGACGACGATCCCGCGGACGAGGTCGTGAACCTGCTGCGGGTGTAGGACTACCTGGACGGCATGACGCCGACGACCCGGGGCATCGCCGCGAGAATCGCGTTGCTCGCCGAAACGCGGAAAGAAGCCGCCGAAGCACTGGGGATTTCCGAGCGGGCGGCGGAAGGGCACGTCTACCGGCATCGCAAAGAAGCGCGACGCCGTGACCGGGGGCGAGGTGAGGCATGAACGACATGGACAAGCGGCGCGACGAGATCGAGGACCGGCTCCAGCTGCAGGCGACGGCGGCGCGCCTCGCCAAGGTGCTGGAACGGCTGGCGGAAAGCGGCCGCTTCCGGCGCGACGAGTTGCCCGGTCTCGATGCGTTGCGGCAGCTGCGCGCGCGCCTCGCCGACACCGGCGCGGCGCGAGCGGGTTCGGACGAGCTCGCCGACATCGCCGAATTCCTCCGGCTGCTCGAGCGGTCCTCACTCGGCACCCCGGCCTCGCAGCGGATTCGCCAATCTCCCTCTCCGCACGTCGTCGCCGACATCCTCGCCCGGACCGACGAGCTGCTCGGCAAAGGCGGATCGGCGGCCAAGCCACCGGTGATTCCCGCGTACTCGTGGGAAACGATCCGGGTGGTGGTGATCGAGGATCCCCGGTGGAAGCCGGAGAGTTCCCTGCACCACTGGCTGCGCTCGAACGCCGGCCACGGCATCGAGGTCGACAGCCAGGTTTCCCGCGACGTCGCCGGGCTGGTCAAGTACGCCGACAGGCTGAAGGGCGGTGGCTGGCCCGATCGCGTCGTCGTCCTGCTGGACATCGAGCGCTCGGCCACGATCCGGGAAGTCGCGGAGCTCGGCCACCGCCCGGTGGCGCTGGCGTTGACGACCGCCGCCACGCCGACGCAGGTACTGGACGCGATCGCCGCCGGAGCCAAGGGTGTCCTCGCTGAACTCCCGTCCCGGGCCGACGTGCTGGGCGCCATCAAGACGGTGTCCGCGGGTGAAACGTACCTCTCGGCATCCGCTGCCGAGGTGATGATCGACTACGACGCCGTCCGGCACCCGGGACGGCACCGCGACGACGAACTCTCGTCGTCGGAAGTGGAGGTGTTGCGGCTGGTGGCCGCGGGGCACTCGCACTACGCCATCACGGCCCGCCTCGGCATCAGTGAGAGCACGGTGCGCTCATGCCTCGATCGAGCCCGCGACAAGGTCCGGCACCAGCGGACGATCGACCTCGCCGCGGAGGCGACCGGGCGCCGGCGGCTGCATCGCAAGCCGCCGCGGTTCTGACGCGGCGGAGAAGGGCGAAGGTCGCTCGGCGAGGAAAAGGTGGGACAGCGCCGACGGAGGTGGCGACTTTGACACCTCCGCCGACGCCGGGCTTTACGCGATCGGCCGGTCCGTCGGCGCGATCGGGGCCGGGAGGATGTCCCGGCCGGTCAGGTACGCGTCCACGCCCGCCGCCGCGCTGCGGCCCTCCGCGATCGCCCACACGATCAGCGATTGGCCCCGGCCCATGTCGCCGGCCACGAACACGTTGTCCAAGCTCGTCTTGAACGCCTTGTCGCGGGCCACGTTGCCGCGCGCGTCCAGCTCGACGCCGAGCTCCTCGATCAGCCCCTTCTTCTGCGGCCCGAGGAAGCCCATCGCCAGCAGTACGAGCTGCGCGGGCAGCTCGCGTTCCGTGCCGGGCACCGGCACGAACTTGCCGCCCTCGTTGCGGACCTCGACCAGCTTCAGCGCCCGCACCCGGCCGTTGTCGTCGCCCAGGAACTCCTGCGTGTTCACCGAGTACAGCCGCTCGCCGCCCTCTTCGTGCGCCGAGGACACCCGGTAGATCATCGGGTACGTCGGCCACGGGTGCGCGTCCGAACGGGACTGCGGTGGCCGGGGCATGATCTCCAGCTGCGTCACCGACCGCGCGCCCTGGCGGTGCGACGTTCCGACGCAGTCGGCGCCCGTGTCGCCGCCGCCGATCACGACCACGTCCAGCCCCGATGCGTCGAACGGCGACGACTCCAGGTCCCCGGACGCGACCCGGTTGGCCGGCGGCAGGATCTCCATCGCCTGGTGGATGCCGTCCAGCTCGCGGCCCGGGATCGGCAGGTCGCGCCAGTCGGTCGCGCCACCGGCCAGGACCACGGCGTCGTGGGCCAGCAGCTCCGAAACCGGCATGTCCACGCCGACGTTCACCGACGTCCGGAACTCGGTGCCCTCCGCCTCCATCTGCGCGAGACGGCGGTCCAGGCGGCGCTTCTCCATCTTGAACTCGGGGATGCCGTAGCGCAGCAGCCCGCCGATCTTGTCGGCCCGCTCGAGGACCACGACGCTGTGGCCCGCGCGCGTGAGCTGCTGCGCCGCGGCGAGTCCCGACGGGCCGGACCCGACGACCGCGACCTTCTTGCCCGTGCGCACCGCCGGGATCTCGGGCGTCACCCAGCCCTCGTCGAAGGCGCGGTCGATGATCGAGATCTCGACCCGCTTGATCGTCACCGGGTCGTCGTTGATGCCGAGCACGCACGCGGTTTCGCACGGCGCCGGGCACAGCGTGCCGGTGAACTCCGGGAAGTTGTTCGTCGCGTGCAGCCGGTCGATCGCCTGCCGCCAGTCTTCCCGCCAGGTCAGCGTGTTCCACTCCGGGATGAGGTTCCCGAGCGGGCAGCCCTGGTGGCAGAACGGGATGCCGCAGTCCATGCAGCGGCCCGCCTGCTTCTGCAGCTTCGTCGTGGCGAAGTCTTCGTAGACCTCTCGCCAGTCCATCAGCCGCAGGTCGACCGGGCGGCGCTTCGGCTCTTCGCGGGTGGTGGTCAGAAAGCCCTTGGGGTCAGCCATGTGCGGCCTCCATGATCGCCTCGTTCACGTCGCGCCCGTCGCGCTCGGCCCGCGCCTGGGCGGCGAGCACGCGCTTGTAGTCCTTCGGCATGACCTTCCCGAAGCGGTCGACTCCCGCGTCCCAGTCGGCCAGCAGCTCCCGCGCGACCGCGGATTCCGTTTCGTTGTAGTGCTTTTCCAGCGTCTCGCGGAGGAAGTCCGCGTCCTCGGAGTCGAGCGGGTCGAGGTCGACCATCTCCGGGTTGACGCGGTGCGCGGGCAGGTCCAGCACGTACGCGACGCCGCCGGACATGCCGGCCGCGAAGTTGCGCCCGATCGGGCCGAGCACGACCATGCGGCCGCCGGTCATGTACTCGCCGCCGTGGTCGCCGACGCCCTCGACGACGGCCAGCGCGCCCGAGTTGCGCACGCAGAACCGCTCGCCGACCTTGCCGCGGATGAAGATCTCACCGCTCGTGGCGCCGTAGGCGATGACGTTGCCGGCGATGATGTGGTCCTCGGCGGCGATCCGCGCTTCCTTCGGCGGCCGCACGATCAGCCGTCCGCCGGAGAGACCCTTGCCGACGTAGTCGTTGCCGTCGCCGAACAGCCGCAGCGTGATGCCCTTCGGCACGAACGCGCCGAACGACTGGCCCGCGGTCCCGGTGAAGGTGACGTCGATGGTGTCGTCGGGCAGGCCTTCGCCGCCCCACCGCTTGGTCAGCTCGGAGCCGAGCATGGTGCCGACGGTCCGGTTCACGTTGCGCACCGGCAGTTCCAGCCGCACCTTGTCACCGGAGTTCAGCGCGCCCTCGGCCAGCTGGATCAGCGTGTTGTCGAGCGCCTTCTCCAGGCCGTGGTCCTGCTTGGTCTGCTGCAGGCGCAGGCCGGCCGGGGCCATGTCGGGCACGTGGAAGATCGGCGACAGGTCCAGCCCCGAAGCCTTCCAGTGCTCGATCGCCTTGCGCTTGTCGAGGAACTCGGCGTGCCCGACCGCCTCGGCGATCGACCGGAAGCCCAGCTCCGCCAGGTACTCGCGCACTTCCTGGGCGATGAACTCGAAGAAGTTGACGACGTACTCGGCCTTGCCGCTGAACTTCTCGCGCAGCTTGGGGTTCTGCGTCGCGACACCGACCGGACACGTGTCGAGGTGGCAGACGCGCATCATGATGCAGCCCGACACCACCAGCGGCGCGGTCGCGAAGCCGAACTCCTCGGCGCCGAGCAGCGCGGCGACGACGACGTCGCGACCGGTCTTGAGCTGGCCGTCGGTCTGCACGACGATGCGGTCGCGCAGCCGGTTGGCCAGCAGCGTCTGCTGCGTCTCGGCCAGGCCCAGCTCCCACGGGCCACCCGCGTGCTTGATCGACGACAGCGGCGACGCGCCCGTCCCGCCGTCGTGACCCGAGATGAGCACGACGTCCGCGTGCGCCTTGGACACACCCGCGGCGACCGTGCCGACGCCGACCTCGGACACGAGCTTCACGTGGATGCGCGCGTTCGGGTTGGCGTTCTTCAGGTCGTGGATCAGCTGGGCCAGGTCCTCGATCGAGTAGATGTCGTGGTGCGGCGGCGGCGAGATGAGGCCGACGCCCGGCGTCGAGAACCGCGTCTTCGCGATCCACGGGTACACCTTCGCGCCGGGCAGCTGCCCGCCCTCGCCGGGCTTCGCGCCCTGCGCCATCTTGATCTGGATGTCGTCGGCGTTGACGAGGTACTCGCTCGTGACGCCGAAGCGGCCCGAAGCGACCTGCTTGACCGCGGAGCGACGCTCAGGGTCGTACAGGCGCTCCGCGTCCTCGCCGCCCTCACCGGTGTTCGACTTGCCACCGAGGCGGTTCATCGCGATGGCCAGCGTCTGGTGCATCTCCATCGAGATCGAGCCGTAGGAGATGGCGCCGGTGGCGAACCGCTTGACGATCTCGGAGACCGGCTCGACCTCTTCGATCGGCACCGGCGCGCGCTTGCCGTACTTGAAGTCGAACAGCCCGCGCAGCGTCAGCAGCTTCTCGGCCTGGTCGTCGACGGCCTTCGTGTACTCCTTGAAGATCTCGTACTTCCCGGAGCGCGTGGAGTGCTGGAGCTTGAACACCGTCTGCGGGTTGAACAGGTGCGGCTCGCCCTCGCGGCGCCACTGGTAGTCCGCGCCGGTCTCGAGCTCGCGGTGCGACGCCCGGACGCCGTCGGCCGGGAACGCGTACTTGTGCCGCTTCGCGACCTCGTCGGCGAGGGTCTCGAAGCCGACGCCGCCGAGGCGGGACGTCGTGCCGGCGAAGCAGGTGTCGATGACCTCTTCGCCGAGCCCGATCGCTTCGAAGATCTGCGCGCCGGTGTAGGACGCGACGGTCGAAACGCCCATCTTGGACATCGTCTTGCGGACGCCCTTGCCGAGCGCCTTGATCAGGTTCTGCGTCGCCTGCTTCGGCGTCACGCCCGGGATCAGGCCCTGGTGGGCCATCTCCTCGACGGTCGCCATCGCCAGGTACGGGTTCACCGCGGCGACGCCGTAGCCGATCAGCAGCGCGATGTGGTGCACCTCGCGCGCGTCGCCCGCCTCGACGATGAGGCCGACCTGCGTGCGCGTCTTCTCGCGGACGAGGTGGTGGTGCACCGCGCCGGTCAGCAGCAGCGAGGGGATCGGCGCGTGGTTCTCGTCGACCCCGCGGTCGGACAGCACGATCAGCCGCGCGCCGTCCTCGATCGCCTCCGAAACCTCGGCGCGGATCTCGTCGAGCCGCTGGACCAGCGCCTCGCCGCCGCCGTGGACGTTGTACCGGCCGAGCACGGTGACCGCCTGGAACTCCGGCAGGTCGCCGTCGTCGTTGACGTGCACCAGCTTGGCGAGCTGGTCGTTGTCGAGCACCGGGAAGGGCAGCACGATCCGGCGGCACGACGACGCGTCGCCCTCGAGGAGGTTCGGCTCGGCGCCGATCTGCGTGCCGAGCGCGGTGACGAGCTCCTCGCGGATGGCGTCCAGCGGCGGGTTCGTCACCTGGGCGAACAGCTGGATGAAGTAGTCGAACAGCAGCCGCGGCCGGCTGGACAGCGTCGCGATCGGCGAGTCGTTGCCCATCGAGCCGATCGGCTCCGCGCCGGTGCGGGCCATCGGCTCGAGGATGGCCTCGAGCTCCTCCTCGGTGTAGCCGAACGCCTGCTGACGGCGGACGAGCGCGGCGTGCAGCGGGATCTCGCGGTCGCGTTCGGGCAGGTCCTCCAGGTGCAGGAGACCGGCCTCGACCCACTCGTCGTACGGGTGCGCGGTGGCCAGCTCGCCCTTGATCTCCTCGTCCTCGACGATCTTGCCCGCCGCGGTGTCGACCAGGAACATCCGGCCGGGCTCGAGGCGGCCCTTGCGGACGATCGTCGCCGGGTCGATGTCGAGCACGCCGACCTCGGAGGCGAGCACGACGAGGCCGTCGTCGGTCACCCAGTATCGGCCGGGGCGCAGGCCGTTGCGGTCGAGCACGGCACCGATCTGGGCGCCGTCGGTGAAGGCGACGAGGGCCGGGCCGTCCCACGGCTCCATCAGCGTCGAGTGGAACTCGTAGAACGCGCGCCGCGCGGGGTCCATCTCCTGGTGGTTCTCCCAGGCCTCCGGGATCATCATCAGGACGGCGTGCGGCAGCGAGCGGCCGCCGAGGTGGAGCAGCTCCAGCACCTCGTCGAAGGACGCCGAGTCGCTGGCGCCGCGGGTGATGACCGGGTAGATCCGCTTGAGGTCGCCCGGGATCAGGTCGGTCTCCAGCAGTGCCTCGCGGGCGTCCATCCAGTTGCGGTTGCCGCGCAGGGTGTTGATCTCCCCGTTGTGCGCGACGTACCGGTACGGGTGCGCCAGCGGCCACGACGGGAACGTGTTGGTGGAGAAGCGGGAGTGCACCAGGCCGATGGCGCTGGTGACGCGCTCGTCGGTCAGGTCGGCGAAGAAGCGCTCGACCTGCGGCTCGGTGAGCATTCCTTTGTAGACGATCGTGCGCGAGGACAGTGACGGGAAGTACACGTCGTCCTCGACGAGCTCGTGCTCGGCGCGCTTGCGGACGCAGAAGGCGCTGCGCTCGATGGCGAGCGGGTCCGCGTGCTCCGGCTTCGGGCGGCGCGCGGCGAGGAACAGCTGCGTGAAGTGCGGCATCGTCTCGGCCGCGGTCGGCCCGCAGTGCTCGGTGTGCACGGGCAGCTCGCGCCAGCCGAGGACGCGCATGTCCTCTTCGGCGGCGATGCGCTCGATGGTCGTCATGGCCCGGCCGCGGCGCTTTTCGTCCTGCGGCAGGAACGCGGTGCCGACGGCGTACATGCCCGGTTCGGGCAGGTCGAAGTCGACGACGTCGCGGTAGAACTCGTGCGGGATCTGGATCAGCAGGCCGGCACCGTCACCGGTGTCGGGTTCGGCGCCCCGCGCCCCGCGGTGTTCCAGGTTGCGCAACGCGACCAAGGCCTTGGCGACGATCGAATGGTCCCGACGTCCGGTCAGGTCGGCGACGAAGGCGACACCGCAGGCGTCGTGTTCGTAGTCGCTCCGGTAGAGGCCCTCGGCCTCGGCGTTGCTGAGCTGCTCCCGGGACGGGGGCAGGGAACTGGCACGGTGGGTCACGGCTGGCCGCCTCCCAAGGCGTTGGCGCGACCGGTACTCACTCCATCGAGTGGTTCGAGCTGAACCGGTTAACGAAGTGGTCCGGTACCGCGATGGTCAGTCGAGAACAGTTGCTGTTGTCGGCGTTGGTGTGTCGCAGTGCAAGATGCCCGCGCTGCGCCGGCCGAGCGTCGATGCTCGGAAACCGGACGCGGGTCATCTGGGAGGCCGCACAACGCTGGGCAGCCGAACATGTCGGGTCCTGCGCACGCGCTCGAACCGGCCACTGTGGTGGGGGCCGACGTGAGCGCGCGGTGTTACTCCCGGGTTCGCCGGGTCTTATGACGATAGTGTGAATTCGCTGTTATCGACATACGTCGTTGCCCCCGCGTGGGAAATGCCACGGTTGCGTTGACGTCCCCGAGGGTAGTCCCATATGTCGGACTGGGGCTCCCGAAGGTCGGGCCTTATGCTCGTTGACCTGCGAAAACGTCTGTCTCAAGTGGCCTGGGGCACGTGTCGCGGCCCGGTTCCGGGGTGAGAAGCTGAGTGCATGGCGGACTTGTCCGATGACTGATCGTTATCTCTCCGTGGCTCGTTCCGGGGTGCACGAGCTCGAGATCAAGCGCTCCCGGTTCCTCTGCGCGCTCGCTCCGGTGACGTCGGAGGAGGCCGCGCGGGAGTTCATCGCGGCCCGCCGCCGGGCCGATCCGGGTGCGCGGCACCACTGCCACGCCTTCGTGCTGGGGCCGGACGGGCGGACGCAACGGTCCAGTGACGACGGTGAGCCCGCCGGGACCGCGGGGACGCCGATGCTGGAGGTGTTGCGCCGCCGGGAGCTCACGGACACCGTCGCGGTGGTGACGCGCTACTTCGGCGGGGTGCTGCTGGGTGCGGGCGGACTCATCCGCGCGTACGGACAGTCCGTTTCGGACGCCGTGGAAGTTGTTGGTGTACTAGAACACCGGCGTCTCAGTCTGGTGGAAGTCTCGGTGAGCTACGACCGCGCGGGCCGTCTCGAGAACGACTTGCGCGCGTCGCCGTACTTGGTGCACGCGACGCGGTTCGACGAGCGGGCGCGGTTCGAGATCGGGCTGGCGCCGGGCGAGGCGGAGACGTTCGCGAGTTGGCTGGCGGACTTGACGAACGGCGAGGCGTCGACGACCGAACTCGGCGAGCACTGGGTGACGGGCTGAAGGGGACGTTCATCGCATCTGATGAGCTGAAGGGGACTTTCCTCGCATCAGATGCCAGCAACGTCCCCTTCAGCCCGCGCGGGCGGGTGGTCCACCGGGGCTGACTGGTCCGGTCCGGAACCGCTTGGCGCGCAACGGACTTTCGGTGCTTCCGCGTCAGGGTCCTTTCGTGGCACCATGTCCTGCCACCGAGTTCCGGTACCACTTCGATCCCTGGACGTTGTCGGCGCATCATGCGCGCTGACAACGTTGTCACCGTGTCCGACAACGTTGTCGGGCGACAAGGAGAGGACAGGTTCCATGTCCGGACCACTCGCCAGACGGCTGCGCGCCGCCGTGCTCGCGGCCGCCGTCGTGGGCGCGGGGCTCGCCGCGACCACGGCGACCGCCGAAGCCGCGACGCTCGCCCTCACGCAGTACGTGAACCCCTTCATCGGCACCGACAACAGCAACTCGCCGAACCCGGTGCCCGGCGGTGCCGGCGGCAGCACCTACCCGGGTGCGGCCGTGCCGTTCGGGATGGTGCAGTTCAGCCCGGACACCCCGACCGCCTCGCCGTCGGGCTACCGCTACAGCGACACCAGCGTCGAAGAGTTCAGCCTCACCCACTTCAACGGCGCGGGCTGCCCCAACAACGAGGACCTCGGCCTGCTGCCGATCACCGGCGCGATCGGGACGTCGCCCGGCACCGGCTGGACCGGCTACGCGGGCCGCTACACGAAGGCGAACGAGTCGGCCGCGCCCGGCTACTACAAGAACAAGCTCGACACCTACAACACCACCGTCGAGCTGTCGGCCACGAAGCGGTCCGGCTTCATGAAGCTGACCTACCCGAACACGACGTCCGCGCGGCTCTTGGTCAACACCAGCCGCAGCGCCACGGGCAGCCGCAGCGGGTCGATCAGCATCAGCGGCAGCCAGGTCACCGGCTCGGTGACCGGCGGCGGCTTCTGCGGTTCCTCGAAGACGTACCAGATCTTCTACGTCATCCAGTTCGACCGCGCGCCCAGCGGGTTCGGCACCTGGCTCGGCGGCACCGTGAGCGCCGGGTCGGCGAGCACCAGCGGCACGAACTCCGGCGGCTACGTCACTTTCGACACCTCGAGCAACACCACCGTGCAGGCGAAGGTCGGCATCTCCTTCGTCAGCCTGGCCAACGCGCAGGCGAACCTCGCCGCCGAGAACCCCGGCTTCGACTTCGCCGGGATCAGAAGCGCGGCCGACACGAGCTGGAACAGCGTGCTCAACCGCGTGCAGGTGACCGGCGGCGCGGCCGCGGACCTGCAGAAGTTCTACACGGCGCTCTACCACGTGTTCCAGAACCCGAACATCGCCAGCGACACCAACGGCCAGTACCGCGGGTTCGACCAGGCGGTGCACACGGCGTCGCACCCGGTCTACCAGAACTACTCCGGCTGGGACATCTACCGCTCGTGGGCCGCGTTGATCGGGCTCGTGGCCCCGAACGAGGCGAGCGACATCGCGAAGTCGATGGTGCTGGACGGCCAGCAGGGCGGGCTGCTGCCCAAGTGGTCGCACAACAGCAACGAGCACTTCGTGATGACCGGTGACCCCGGCCCGATCGTGGTCGGCAGCATGTACGCGTTCGGCGTCCGCGGCTTCGACACGGCGGCCGCGTTGACCTTGATGGACAAGAGTTCCAACGGCGGCACGACGCAGGGGCAGTCGATCCGCGGCCGGGAAAGCGGCTACCTCAGCCGCCACTACATCTACGAAGACCCGTCGGACTCGCTCGAGTACTCGGCGTCGGACTTCGCGATCGCGCAGTTCGCGAAGTCGGTGGGTGACACCACGAAGTACAACACCTACATGCAGCGCGCCCAGTGGTGGCAGAACGTCTTCGGCACCGACTCGGGCTACATCCAGCCGCGCGGCAGCACGGGCACGTGGGCGTGGCCGGTCGTGCCGTCGAGCAACAGCGGGTACACCGAGGGCAACCCCTCGCAGTACACGTGGATGGTGCCCTACAACTACCAGGGCCTGATCAACCTGATGGGCGGCCCGAAGACGGCGGTCCAGCGGCTCGACCACCACTTCACCCAGCTCAACGGCGGCCTGACCCAGCCGTACTTCTACATCGGCAACGAGCCCGAGCACGGCGTGCCGTGGGCGTACAACTACGCGGCTTACCCGCAGGGCACGAGTTCGGCGGTGCGGCGTGTGATGACCGAGTCGTTCACCACCGGCCCGGGCGGCCTGCCCGGCAACGACGACCTCGGCGCGACGTCGGCGTGGTACGTCTTCGCCGCGCTGGGCATGTACCCGGCGACACCGGGTGCGGACGTCCTGGCCCTGCACGGCCCGCTGTTCCCGTCGGCCTCGATCATCCGCCCGAGCGGGACGATCCAGATCACCGGCACCAGCGCGGGTCAGGGCGCGCAGTACGTGCAGAGCTTGAGCGTCAACGGGACCGCGACGACCAAGTCGTGGATCCGCTACGGCGACATCGCGGGCGCGTCGACGCTGAACTACTCGATGGGCTCGTCGCCGAGCGCGTGGGGCACGAACGCCTCGGACGTCCCGCCGTCGTACAACGACGGGTTCACGCCCCCGCCCGCCGCGCCGAACCTCGGCACGAACCTGGCGCAGGGCAAGGCCGCCACCGGCTCGACGCCGTGCAACTCGGCCGAAGGCGCGGGCAACGCCTTCGACGGCAGCCTGGCGAACAACAGCAAGTTCTGCACGCTCGCCGCGACGAAGTTCCTGCAGGTCGACCTCGGGTCCGCGCAGAACGTGTCGGCGTTCGTGGTCAAGCACGCCGGGCTCGGCGGCGAGACCACGGGCTGGAACACCGGCGCGTTCACGATCCAGACCTCGGCCGACGGCAGCACGTGGACGACGGTCGCGTCGGTGACCGGGTCGCGGGCCAGCCGCACGTACCACCCGATCACGACGCGGTCGGCCCGGTACGTGAAGCTGAACCTCACCACCCCGGCCAACGACGGCAACGGCGCGGCCCGCATCTACGAGTTCGAGGTCTACCGCTGACCCCGTCGTGAGTGTTTAGGGCGGTTAGTACTCCAGCTGTAGTTCGTGATCTTGCTGGAGGGGGCCGGTGAGATGGGTGCGGCCACCACGTGATCATGGTGTTTGTGAAGACAACTCAAGATCATGTGGTGGCCGCGGCTGCCAGCGTAGACCCTGCGGGGTGGCAGTCGCTGCTGGGTGAGATGTTCGTGCGGGTGGGGCACCGGTTCGCGCGGGTGGAGTCGCGTCGCCGCGCGGGGCGGTTCGTGCAGGGGCTGCTGGCCGGGCTGGTTCGGGTGAACTGCTGGACCATCGCCGAGGCTGTCGGGGACACGACCCCGCATGGGATGCAGAACCTGCTCTCGCGCGCGAGCTGGGACGTGGACGGGGTTCGTGACGACCTGCGCGAGGTCGTGGTCGAGCAGCTGGGTGATCAGGATGCGATGCTGGTCATCGACGAGACCGGCGACCTGAAGAAGGGCACCGAGTCGGTCGGAGTCCAGCGGCAGTACACGGGCACGGCGGGCCGGATCGAGAACTCGCAGATGTCGGTGTTCCTGACGTATTCCACCCCGGCCGGGCA
Source organism: Amycolatopsis nalaikhensis (assembly GCF_030264295.1). GTDB lineage: Bacteria > Actinomycetota > Actinomycetes > Mycobacteriales > Pseudonocardiaceae > Amycolatopsis > Amycolatopsis nalaikhensis. The sequence continues at coordinate 5,460,310 of NZ_CP127173.1, forward strand.
TACGTTCATCGACCGTGAGCTCTACCTGCCTGAAAGCTGGGCCGAGGACCCCCGGCGCCGGGACCGGGCCGGAGTGCCCGCCGGGACCCGGTTCACCACGAAATCCCGGCTCGCGTTGGCCATGATCACCCGGGCGCTGGACGCGGGCGTGCGGGTGGGGTGGGTGACCGGGGACGAGGCTTACGGCAAAGACGCTGCCGGCCTGCGTGATCCGCTCGAACAACGCGGACAGGCCTATGTGCTGGCCGTGGCCTGCGACCATCGCATTCCCGGGCCCGGCAGGCAGAGCGTGCGAGCTGATGAGCGGGCGGCCGCGCTGCCGAAACGGGCCTGGCAGAAGCTCTCCGCCGGAGCGGGCGCGAAAGGCCGGCGCTACTACCTGTGGGCCCGCATCCGGCTGCACCCCGCGGGCACCACCGGTTATCACTGGATCCTGATGCGCCGCAACCGGCGCACCGGGGAGACTGCGTTCTACCGCTGTTACAGCCCCCGCCGCGTCTCGCTGGCCAAGCTCGCCCGCGTTGCCGGGCGTCGCTGGACGATCGAGGAAACCTTCCAGACCGGCAAAGAACTCACCGGCCTGGACGAGCACCAGGTCCGCACCTGGACCTCCTGGTATCGCTGGACCACGCTGGTCATGCTGGCCCACGCCTTCCTCGCCATCGCCGCCGCCCATGCCCGCCACACAAAACCGCATGAGGGCCTGATCCCGTTGACACGCAACGAGATCAGGCACCTCTACGCCCAGCTCATCCTCAAGCCAGCCCGCCGCGTCGCCGACATCCTGGCCTGGTCCACCTGGCGCCGACGACACCAACATCACGCCCGGCAAAGCCACTACCAGCGACGACACGAAAACCCAGCACCCGATCACGAACTACAGCTGGAGTATTAGAACCGCCCTAAACACTCACGAGCGGCGGGCGGCGGCCCATTCGTCGCGGGTGATGGCGTACTCGACTTCGCCGTGTTCGCTGCCCGGGGCTCGCTCGTGCTCGGGGAACTCCTCGAAGTACGTGCGGACGAACCGCATCCCCAGCTTTTCCATCACGCGCCGGGAGCGCTGGTTCACCGTCATGGTGAACGCCGTGACGCGCTTGACCCCCAGTTCGGTGAAACCCTTGGCGAGCAGCGCCGCCGAGCCTTCGGTCCCGTAGCCCTTGCCCCACGCCTTCTGGTGCAGCCGGTACCCCAGCTCCGGCTCGTCCACCGGGTCTTGCGGCCGCGGGCGGAAATGGAACCACCCCAGGAAATCGCCGGTGCTCTTCTCGATCGCCGCCCAGAACCCGTAACCGGGGAAACGCTCGTAGTAACCGAGGAACGCGGGGAGGTCGAGGGTGACGATCTCCGTCCGGTTGGCCGGTGCGCCCCCATTGAGGTACTTCATCACGGCCGGGTCGTCGTACAGCTCGAACAACGCGTCGGCGTCGTTCTCGGTGAACCGGCGGAGGATCAACCGCTCGGTTTCGAGGAATACGTGCATCGGGTGATGCTGGCAGCGCCCCCGGTGCGTGGCAACGCTATTACGCGGCGGTGGCGAGGACCTCGCCCAGCGCCAGCGAACCGGCCTCGGTGAGCAGCGCGGGCACGCGCTCGCCGCACTTGCCGGGGTGGGCCGGCGCGATCAGGCCGAGCCGCGCGAGCCGGTGCACGGTGGTCTGGTCGCAGCAGCTCAGGCCGTCGATGAACAGGTCGGGCTCGCAGCTGCAGCTGATCTCGGCGTGGCCCCCGGCCACGGCTCTCAACGTGGCCCGCTCACGGTGGTTCAGTTCGGTGATCATGGCGGCGCCTCCTTCCCGTCGTGCTCATTAGACGCCCCACCACCGACAGTTTCCGCCTCCCAGCGTGCGAATCCGGGTATTTCAGGGGTGCACGTAGGGGTGGCGTGTCGCGGCTTTCCGGGTGATCCCCGGATACCCCTAGGGAAGGGGTTCAAGCGTCGTCTTGCGCAGGTGGCGGAAAACGATCGACGTCCGGAACCCGACGATCTCCCGGCGCAACGCCAGCCGGTCGGTGAGGAATGCGTGCAGCGCGTCGATGTCCGGGGTGGTCACTTCGATCAGGAAATCGTCGCTGCCCGCGGTCACGTACACCGACAGCACCTCCGGCAGCTCGGCGATCGACCGCTGGAAGGAGTCGATGACCGCCCGGCTCAACGGCCGCACCTGCGCCGTGACGAGCGCCCGGACGCCGCGGTTGAGGCTCGCCAGGTCGACGTCGGCGTGGTAGCCGCGGATCACGCCGCGTTCGCGCAGCAGCCGGATCCGCTCGAGGCACGTCGAGGGCGCGATGCCGACCTTGCGGGCGATGTCGCGGTTCGTCTGCCGGGCGTCTTCCTGCAAGTGCCGCACGATCGCCGAATCAAGTTCGTCGAGCACCGTGATCACCTCCGCGTCACCGAATTTAGTTCGGCGACAAGTCGACAAGGCCGATGATCACTCTAACTTCTGACGGTATGACCGCACATGAGCAGCTCGTAGTCCGGAACGGCCGTCGATCCGGCATTCCCACCATGGTCGCGATCCACTCGACCGCGCTCGGCCCCGCCGTCGGCGGCTGCCGCTTCAAGCCGTACGCCACGCTCGAAGAAGCCATCGGCGACGTCCTCCGCCTGTCGGCGGCCATGACGGCCAAGTGCGCCGTCGCCGGGCTCGCGTTCGGGGGCGGCAAGAGCGTCATCGCGCCCGAGCCCGGGCGGGTGCTCTCGCCCGAGGAGCGCCGGGCCGTCCTGCTCGACCACGCCGACCTGGTCGCCGAGTTCGGCGGCGCCTACCGGGCGGGCCCGGACGTCGGCACCGGCCCGGCCGACATGCTCGTCCTGCGCGAGGCCTCGCCGTACGCGTACTGCACGCCGGAGTCGGCGGGCGGCACCGGGTCCTCCAGCGGCCCGACGGCCGTCGGCGTGCTCGCCGCGCTGCGGGCGGCGGTCGGTTCGGCGGACCTGGCGGGCCGCCGGGTGGTGATCAGCGGCTACGGCTCGGTGGGCGCCCACCTCGCGGCGAGCCTGCAGGCGGCCGGGGCCGACGTCGTCGTCTCCGATCTCGACCCGGCCAAGCGCGCCGACGCCGTGCACCAGGGCCTGACCTGGGTCGAGCCGGAGAAGGCGCTCACCCTGACCGCCGACGTCGTCGTCCCGGCGGCGGTCGGCGGGGTGCTGAGCCCCGAGACGGTGGCGCGGCTCGACACGCCGCTCGTCGTCGGCCCGGCCAACAACCAGCTGACCGACGACGGTGTCGCCGACCTCCTCGCCGCGCGCGGTGTCTTGTGGATCCCGGACTACGTCGCCAGCGCGGGCGGGATCCTGTACACGCTTTCGCGGGAGGCCGAAGGGCTGGACCACGAGGCCGCGCTCGCCCGCGTCGAGACGATCGGACAGACCGTCACGGACCTCCTGGACGCCGCGAAGGCCAACGCGACCACCCCGCTGCACGAGGCGGCCGCGCTGGCCCGGCGCCGGCTCACTTCTGGTGCGGGGCCACGTACTCCTTAGCCTCGGGCGCTTCGAACAGCGGCTTGACGTACTTGACGCCGCCCTCGGCGGAGGCGTCCGGGGTGGCCGCGTAGACCTGGCGCGTCGCCGGCGTCCCCGGCTTGGAGAAGTCGAGCGCCGCGACCAGGTCGTCCGTGCTCGCCGACGTCGTCTGCTTGAGCGCCGCGGCGATGCCGTCGCGGGTGAGGTCCTTGTTCTCGCAGGCCTTCTTCAGCACCGCGCCCCACACCTCGCCGACCGCGTAGCCGTAGGGAACCCCGCCGTTCGGCGTCTCCTTGTAGGCCGCCTTGTACTTGGCCGCGACGTCCTTGGCCTTCGGCAGGTCGGCCGAGAACGGTACGCTGCTGGCGACGATGGTCAGCTTGTCCAGCGCCCCGGCGGCGGGGCTCTTCAGCAGCGCCGGGTCGAACGTCGGGTTGTTGCCCAGCACCGGCACGTTCAGGCCGAGCGCCTTGTTCGCCCCGACCGTCGAGCCGGTCTGCGTCGGCGTGGTGGTCAGCACGATCGCCTTGACGCCCGCGCCCTTCAGCCCGGTGACGACGTTGGTCAGGTCGCTGTCGGTCGAGGTGATCTTCACTTCCTTGACCGTCAGGTTGTGCTTCTTCGCGTAGAACTGCGACCCGCGCAGGCCGTTCTTGCCGTACTCGCCGTCGATGTAGACGTGCCCGATCGTGTCGCCATCCTTGATCAGCCCCTGCTCCTGCAGGTACGACAGGCCGTCGATGATCTCCAGGTCGTAGGTGGTGCCGACGATCATCACGTACGGGTTGTCGAGCAGCTCCGACGACCACGACGCGGGCGCGGCGACGGTCTTGTCGGTGGCCAGGTTCTGCTTCAGCGCGGCCACCACGGGCGAGCCGAGCAGCTGCACGAACCCGAGCACCTTCGGCTCGACCTGCGGGTACAGCGTCTTCGCCGTGTCGGCCTTGTAGCCGTGGTCGACCTGCTCGAGCTTCACCTGCCGCCCGCAGACGCCGCCGGCCGCGTTGAAGTCCTTGGCCCACAGCTCGTTGCCCTGGGTGATGCCGAGGCCGAGGTTCTTGAACACGCCGGACTTGTCGGTCATCACGCCGAGCGTGACCTCGGTGGCCGTCACCCCCTTGCCGGTCTTGACGCCGGAGCTGTCCGAGCCCGACGAGCCCGAGTCACCGGCTTTGGTGCTGCAGGCGGACAGGACGAGGACGGCCGCCAGCGCCGCCGCCGCGTGTGTGCGTTTCATGATTCCTCCGGGGGTTGACGGCGATGACGTCTCTGGGTGATCCGGCGGCCGATCGCGGCGAGCCCGCCCGGCTCGAACAGCACGACGAGGATGATCGCGGCACCGTAGACGAACGAGCTGACGAGGATGGGGGTCAGCGCGCCGTCGCCGGTGCCGGTGAACCAGCCGAGGTCGGCCGAGTAGAGGGCGAGCACCTGCGGCAGCCCGTTGACGATCAGCGCGCCGACCAGCGCGCCGGGCACCGAGCCGAGCCCGCCGATGATGACCATCGCGAGGTAGGCGATGGACACGTTGATGCCGTAGGTGCCGAACTCGCTTTCGTCGGGCTTGAGGATGTCGAACCACAGCACGGTCATCGCGCCGGCGAGACCGCCGTAGGCCGACGAAACGGCGAACGCGCCCGCCTTGGCGCGCAGCACGCTGACGCCCATCACCGCGGCCGCGGCCTCGTGGTCGCGCACGGCCCGCCACGACCGCCCGACCCGGCCGCGGACCGCGCCGCGCGCGATCACGAACGCGAGCACGGTGAGCAGCAGGAACAGGTACCACATCCGTTCGGCCTGCTGGATCGGCACGCCGAGCAGGGTGATTTCGGGGCCGTCGTTGGTGAACGGGAAGCCGAACAGCGAGAACGACGCCGGGGTGCGCCCGGTGGACGTGCCGCCGGTGAGCTCTTCGGCCGACTGTCCGAAGTAGAGCCCGAGGAACACCAGGGCGAGCGAGGCGACGCCGAGGTAGATGCCGCGCAGCCGGCCGGCGACCGGGGCGAAGGCCAGCCCGAGCAGGGCGGTGACGACCACCGCGCCGACCAGCGACAGGCCGGGGTCGAGGCCGAAGCCGACCACGCGCTCGTCGCCGGTCGGTCCGGACAGGACGGTGTAGGCGGTGCCGCCCGCGAGCAGGAAGAACGCGTGGGCCAGGGAAAGCTGCCCGGCCTGCCCGACGACCAGGGTCAGCCCGATCGCGCCGACCGCGCCGATCATCATGTACTGCCCGGCTTTCAGCCAGGCCGAGTCGAGGTAGAGCGGCAGGGCCAGCAGGACGACCAGGAGCACGAGCCAGCCCGCGGTGCGCACCAGCTTCGCCGGGTCGCGGTGCGGCCGCGGGGCCGGTGCGCCGACCGCGGGTGGGCTGTCCACTTCGGACACAGCACTCTCAGACACGGGTGCGCTCCCTCGTCCCGAAGAGCCCGGACGGCCGCACCACCAGGACCACCAGCATCACCAGGAAGACCGCGCTCTTGGAAAAGTCGAACGAGACGTACTGCGCGGACAGGGCCTCGACGATGCCGACGACGAGCCCGCCGACCACCGCGCCCGCCGTCGAGTCGAGCCCGCCGAGGATCGCCGCGGGGAACGCGGCCAGCGCGATCGAGTGCGTCCCGCGGGACAGCCCGGCGCCGGAGAAGTCCTGCGTGGCGATGAACAGCACCGCCACCCCGGCCAGCAGCCCGGCGACCAGCCACGCGGTCGCGGTGACCCGGGAGCTGCGGATGCCCATCAGCGCGGCGGCTTCGCGGTTCTCCGCTTGGGCCCGCATGGCCACGCCCCAGTTCGAGTACTTGAAGGCCAGCCAGAACGCCGTGATCAGCAGCGCGGCCACGCCGAGGGCGACCAGGTGCGTGCGGAACAGCGTGATCCCGCCGATCTGGAACGGCTTCGCGTCCCAGGCGCCGCCGAGGAAGGGCAGCGTGACGCCGAGGCGGCGCACGATCTCCTCGGTGACGATGACGTCGACGCCGATCGTCAGCAGGGCCAGGCTGTTCGCGTCGGCGTGCCGGGACCGCGACAGCAGCAGCCGTTCCACGAGCAGGCCGAGCAGCCCGGCGGAGACGATGCCGACCAGCGACGCGCCGACCCAGCCGAGCGCGTCCCGCGTCACCACGACGAGGTAGCCGCCGAAGAGCACGAGCGAGCCGTGCGCGAAGTTGACCACCTCGGTGGCCTTGAAGATGATCACGAACCCCAGCGCCAGCAACGCGAACACCGCGCCCTTGCCGAGGCCGTTCACCACGAGCTGCAGGAATGTGTTCACGCCGCCTCCGTGCCCAGGTAGGCCTTGATGACGTCCGGGTCGGACTGGACTTCCGCGGGGGTGCCGTCGGCGATGCGGCGGCCGAAGTCGAGCACGGTGACCCGGTCGGCGATGCCCATCACCAGTCCCATGTCGTGCTCGACGAGCAGGATCGAGATGCCGAGCTCGGCGCGGATCCCGCTGATGGTGCCGGCCAGCTCCGCGGTCTCCGACGCGTTCATCCCGGCCGCGGGCTCGTCGAGCAGCAGCAGCACGGGTTCGACGGCGAGCGCGCGGGCCAGGTCGACGCGCTTGACGGCGCCGTAGGGCAACGCGCCCACGGGTACGTCGGCGACCGGGCCGAGCCCGAGGAAGTCGCAGATCTCCCTGGCCCTGGCCGAATGCCGCCGTTCGGCGCGGACCGTCCACGGCAGCCGCAGCCCGACTTCGAGGAACCCGCCGCGGGTCAGCGCGTGCCTGCCCAGCATGACGTTGTCCAGCACGGTCGAGCCGGGGGAGAGGGCGGCGTTCTGGAACGACCGCCCGACGCCGAGCCCGGCGAGCTTGTGCGGCGCGAGCCCGGTGAGGTCGGTCCCGCCGAGCAGGACGCGGCCGGCGTTGGCCCGGTAGAGCCCGCTGATCACGTTGAAGCAGCTGGACTTCCCGGCGCCGTTCGGCCCGATCAGCGCGTGCAGCGAACCGGACGCGACGGTGAAGCTCACGTCGTCGAGGGCCCGGATCCCGCCGAACCGCAGGGCGACGTTCTCGACGCGCAGCTCTTGGGGGGTCCGGGTGGCGAAGCCTCCGGCCGAAGCCTCGGTCGACGTCGGCGACTCGGGCGGCGTCATCCGGCCCACCTCGACAGGGTCCGGCCCGCGAGGCGTTCGCGCGCGGTTTCGGCTTCGGCCATCGCGGTCTCCTCCGACTCGGCGTGCCCGCCCAGGTACAGCCGCTGGACGTCCTGGCTGGCGGCGAGCTCGGCGGCGGTCCCGGCCAGCGCGACCCGGCCGACCTCCAGCACGACGGCGTGGTCGGCGACGTCGAGGGCCATCACGGCGTTCTGCTCGACCAGCACCACCGCGGTGCCCTGGTCGTGGATCTCCCGGATGGTCCGGCCGATCTGTTCGACGATCTTCGGCGCCAGCCCCAGCGACGGTTCGTCGAGCAGCAGCAGCTTCGGCGCGGACATCAGGGCCCGGCCGATCGCGAGCATCTGCTGCTCGCCGCCGGACAGCAGCCCGGCGCGCTGCTTGGCGCGTTCGGCGAGCACGGGGAACAGCTCGTCGACCCGCTTGCGCGCGGCCGTGCGGTCGGCCGCGGTCCGCGCGCCGATGCCGCCGGCACGCAGGTTCTCCTCGACGGTCATCCGGGCGAAGACCTGCCGTCCTTCGGGCACGCCGACGACGCCGAGCCGGACGATCCGGGCGGGGTCGAGCTTGCCGAGCGCGTGGCCGTCATAGTGGATCTCCCCACCGGAGATCGCGCCGCGGTGCATGCGGAGCGTACCCGAGACGGCTCTGAGCAAAGTGGACTTCCCGGCGCCGTTGCTGCCGAGCACGGCCAGCACGCCGTCGGCGGGGACGTCGAGGTCGATGCCGTGCAGGGCGGCCGTCGACCGGCCGTACCGCACCCGCAGACCACGGACGGTCAGCACGAACTCACTCCAGGCCGCAAAACGCCTCCTCCACTCGTGTGACCTGAGTCACGGTCGGTGGCGGTCATCCTGCGATCAGGCGCGGCTCTCGGACACCCCCACCTGGAGACCCCGACGGACACAAAACGGACACGGCGCGGCCCCTCGTGAGTGTTCAGGGCGGTTAGAACCGCCCTAAACACTCACGACCGGCGGGAGCGTAGTGCGGCCAACACTTCCGGTGACGTCGTGCACTCGCCGAGGCGGACCGGCTTGCGGTCGCCGTGGAAGTCGCTCGATCCCGTCGTGAGCAGGTTCAGGTCCGCGGCCACCGTGCGTAGCCGGTCCCGCACCTCCGGCGGTTGCTCCGGGTGGTCCGTCTCGATCCCGGCCAGCCCGGCTTCGGCCAGGGCCGCCAGTTGCGCGTCGGAAACGGAAGCGCGGCGTTTGACTGACCGCGGGTGCGCCAGCACGGCCGCGCCCCCGGCGGCGCGGACCAGGCCGATCGCGTCCACCGTGGACAGCACGTGCTTCGGCACGTCGGCGCGGCCGCCGTCGGCGATCCAGTCGAGGGTGAACGCGTCGGCCGTGACCCCGGACGCCACCAGCGCGGCGGCGACGTGCGGCCGCCCGAGCGGCGCGCCGCCCGCGATCGTCCGCACCTGCGCCAGCGTGATCGGCGCACCCAGCTCACGGCAGCGTTCGACCATCCGCACCGCGCGGCGCTCGCGGTCGGACCGGATCAGCTCCAGCTCGGCGGCCAGCGGCGCGTGCCCGGGATCGACGAAGTAGCCGAGCAGGTGCACTTCGGCGTCGTCGAGGCGGCAGGAGATCTCGACCCCGGGGATCAGCTCGATGTCGGAAGGGGCGGCCGACGCCTCCGCCAGGCCCGCAAAGGTGTCGTGGTCGGTGAGGGCGAACACCGTCAGCCCGGCTTCGGCGGCCAGCCGCGGCAGCAGGGCGGGCGGTGTCGTCCCGTCGGAGGCCGTGCTGTGCGTGTGCAGGTCGATCGTCACCCGGCGGAGGATCTCACAGCAGCCCGGCCTCGCTGGCCTTGCCGATCGCCTCCACCCGGTTGCGCGCGCCCAGCTTGTGCAGGGCCGACTGCAGGTACGTCTTGACCGTGTTGCGCGCCAAGCCCGTCGATTCGGCGATCTCCGGGTTCGTCTGGCCCTGCGCGGCCAGCCGCAGCACCTCGTACTCCCGGCGGGTCAGGCCACTGCGGGCGAGCGCGTCCGAGCGCTGCCCTTCGTCGGGCAGGATCCGGGGGTCGACCACGCGCTCGCCGCGCAGCACGCGGCGCAGCTCGGTCACCAGCTGCGCGCCCGCGGCGTCCTTGAGCAGGCAGCCGTGCGCGCCCGACTCGAGCGCGGCCAGCACGCCCTGGTGGTCGCCGTGGGCGGTGAACACGACGATCTTGCCGTCGGGGTGCACCCGCCGCAGCTCCGTGACGACCTCCGGCGCGAGCATGTCCGGCAGCCGCAGGTCGAGCAGGATCAGGTCCGGCGCCAGCGACGCCACCCGCTCGATGGCCAGCCGTCCCGACTCCGCCGAGCCGACCACGCTCAGGCACGGGTCCGAGCGCAGCAGCAGGCTCACGCCGTCGCGGACCACCGGGTGGTCGTCGACGACGAACACGGTCGCGGCGGTCACGGCCGCACCAGCGGGACCCACGCGCGCAGCGTGGAGCCGTCGTCCTCGTCGCGGACCAGGCTGACCCGGCCGCCGAGCCGCGCGGCGCGTTCGGCCAGCGTCCGCAGGCCCATGCCGCTGCCGGGGACGGCTTCGGCGCCGGTGCCGTCGTCGGCGACGACCACCTGGACGCCGTCGTCGCTGGGCAGCAGGCTGACGATCACCGAGGACGCCCGCGCGTGCTTCTCGACGTTGAGCAGTCCCTCCCGGACCGCGGCCACCAGCAGGGCGGTGCGTTCGGCGTCGAGCGGCGGGACGGCCGCGAGCTGCACGAACCGCGCCGGGACGCCGCAGCGCGCCTGGAACGAGCGGCAGTGCTCGGCCAGCTCGACCGGCAGCGCCCGCTCCGGGCTGGACTCCGAGAGCGCGAGCAGCGACTCCCGCAGCGCGCCGGCCGCCGCCGAGACGTCGCCCTCCAGCCGGCGCAGCCGCGCTTCCAGGCCGGGCATCTCGTGCAGGTCGGCGTGCAGGTCCCGCACCTGGACGCCGATGGAGAACAGCAGCGCGCCGACGGAGTCGTGCAGGGCGCTCTGCATCCGCAGCCGCTCGCCCGCGACCGCGGCCGTGCGGTCGGTCTCGGCGACCTTCGCCAGGTGCAACGCCGTCCCGGCCTCGCGCGCGACCTCCACCATCCGCAGCACGGCGTCGTCGCCGAAGTCGGCGGGTTCGCGCATGGCCGCGTAGGCGATGGCCACGGTCTCGCCGCGCGCGACGATCGGCACGGCGAGCATCGCGGCCAGGCCCTCACCGCGCACCTGCGCGTCGAACTGGTGGGTGATGGCGGGCGAGCTGACGTAGTCGGCGACCCGCACCGGCTGGCCCAGCGCCAGGACCCGCCCGCCGATGCCCTGGCCGACGGGCACTTCGAGGTCCTGCAGCGCGTCGGTCCGGGTGCCGGACATCCAGCGGATCACGGCCAGCTCGGGCCGGTCGAGCTCGGCGACGAACCCGGCCTTCGCGCCGACCGTCTCGCGGATCAGGCGCGCGGTCCCGTGCAGGGCGGCGACGCGGTCGAGCGTGCCGAGCAGCTTTTCGCGCTCGCGCAGCAGCTCGCCCAGCACCGCGCTGTACTCGGCGACGTGCTCCTTTGCCGTCACGAGCCCACGATCGCACACGGAGTGTGGTTTCGGACATACCCGGCTGGAGAGGTACGCGGGCGTCCCGTCGACTTGAATGGGGGCGTGGAGATCCTCACCGACGCCGCCACGCTCGCGCTGTACACCACCGACGCCTCCAACTACCGCCACGTGCCCCGCGGGGTCGTGCTGCCGAGGACGGTCGACGACGTCGTCGCCGCGGTCGCGGCCGCCCGCGATCGTGACCTGCCGGTGATCGCGCGCGGCGGCGGCACGAGCGTCGCCGGGAACGCGTGCGGGCCGGGCCTGGTGATCGACACTTCACGCCACGTCGGCGGCGTGCTGTCGCTGGACCCGGAGACGCGCCTGGCCCGCGTGCTGCCCGGGACGGTGCTGGACGACCTGCAGGCGGTCGCGGCGCCGCACGGGCTGCGGTTCGGGCCGGACCCGTCGACGCACAGCCGCTGCACGCTCGGCGGGATGATCGGCAACAACGCGTGCGGGTCGCATTCGGTGGCCTGGGGGCGCACGGTCGACGTCGTGCGCGAGCTGGACGTGCTGCTCTACGACGGGACGCGGCTGCGCGTCGGGCGGGACGTTCCGACCGAAGGCCGGATCTTCGACGAGCTGCGCGCGCTGGTGCGCGACAACCTGGCGTTGCTGCGCAAGGAACTTTCGACGTGGCCGCGGCGCGTCTCCGGCTACGGGCTGGAGCACCTGTTGCCGGAGAACGGCTTCGACGTCGCCAAGGCGCTCGTCGGCTCCGAAGGCACCTGCGTGACCGTGCTCGAAGCGACGGTCGAGCTGGCCCGGCTGCCCGAGCGGCGGGTGCTGGCGGTGCTGGGGTTCCCCTCGGACATCGCCGCCGCGGACGCGGTGCCGTCGATCCTGCCGTGGTCGCCGCTGACGGTCGAAGGCGTGGACGCCGAGCTGGTCGCGATGCTGCCCGGCCGGGCCGGTGACCTGCCACCGGGCGGCGCGTGGCTGTTCGTCGAGCTGGCCGGGGACGACCCGGCCGCGCGGGCCCGGGAGCTGGCGGCATCCCTGGACCTCACCGGGTTCACCATCCTCGACGACCCGGCCGCGCAACGCCGGTTGTGGCGCATCCGCGAGGAAGGCGCGGGGCTGGCGACGCGGCTCGCCGACGGTTCGGAGGCGTGGCCCGGCTGGGAGGACGCCGCCGTCCCGCCGGAGCGGCTCGGTGCGTACCTGCGCGAGTTCAAGGAGCTGATGCGCGCGCACGGGCGGCGCAGCGTCGTCTACGGCCACTACGGTGAAGGCTGCCTGCACCTGCGGCTGGACTTCGACCTGCTGTCGGCGTCCGGGGTCGCGGGGTTCCGGCGGTTCCTGGAGGAGGCCGCGGACCTCGTCGCCGCGCACGGCGGGTCCCTGTCCGGCGAACACGGTGACGGTCAAGCGCGTTCGGAGCTGCTGTCCCGGATGTACAGCCCCGAAATGCTGGACGTCTTCGCGCGGTTCAAGGCGATCTTCGACCCGGCCGGGCGGATGAACCCCGGCATCCTGGTGGCGCCGCGGAAGGTCGACGCGGACCTGCGCGTCCGGGCCACTTCGCCGTCCTTTGAGGACAGTGTGTTCCTCGGCTACCCGGAGGACCGCGGCAGTTTCGGCCAGGCGATGCGGCGCTGCGTCGGTGTCGGCAAGTGCCGCAACACCAGCGGTGGCGGCGTGATGTGCCCGAGCTACCGGGCCACCCGCGAGGAACAGCATTCGACGCGCGGGCGGGCGCACCTGCTCGCGGAGATGCTGAACGGCGAGGTCGTCACTGACGGCTGGCGGTCCACGGAAGTGCGGGACGCGCTGGACTTGTGCCTGTCGTGCAAGGGATGCCTGTCCGACTGCCCGGTCGACGTCGACATGGCGACGTACAAGGCCGAGTTCCTGCACCAGCACTACCGGCGGCGGCTGCGTCCGGCGTCGCACTACTCGATGGGCTGGCTGCCGATGTGGCTGCGGCTCAGCTCCCGGATGCCACGGCTGGCCAACGCCGTCGGCCAGTCTTCGTTGGCCCGGCTGGTGAAGCGGCTGGGCGGGATCGCACCGGAACGCGCGTTGCCGTCCTTCGCGCCTTCGCCGTTCACGTCGTCGCGAGCGGACCTGCGGCGGAAGGCCTCAGGGGAGCGTCGCGTGGTGTTGTGGCCGGACTCGTTCAACAACTACCTGACGCCCGGCGTGCTGGACGCCGCGTACGAAGTCCTCACCGCGGCGGGCTACGACGTCGTGCTCCCGGACCGCGGAGTCTGTTGTGGACTGACGTGGGTGTCGACGGGTCAGCTCGGCGTCGCGCGCCGCGTGCTGGACCGGACGCTTTCCGTTCTGGCGCCGTACCTGGAAGACGGCTACGAGGTGGCCGGGCTGGAGCCGAGCTGCACGGCCCTGTTCCGCGGCGACCTCCCCGCGCTCATGCCGGGCGACGCGCGTGCCGCGCTGCTGGCTTCGCGGACGTTCACGTTCGCGGAACTCCTGGCGCGGGCCCCGATCCCGTTCGCGGCCCTCGACGTCGACGCGATCACGCAGGTGCACTGCCACCAGCACGCGGTACTCGGCTTCGACGCGGACGAGTCGGCCCTCGCCGCGGCGGGCGTCCGCAACACGACGCTGGACTCGGGCTGCTGCGGCCTGGCAGGTAACTTCGGCTTCGAGCGCGGCCACTACGACGTCTCGAAGGCGGTGGCGGAGGACCGGATGCTCCCGGCGATCCGCGCGGCCGCCCCGGAGACGGTCGTGGTCACCGACGGTTTCAGCTGCCGGACCCAGATCGAGCAGGAGTCGGGCCGCAAGCCGGTGCACCTGGCGGAACTCCTGCGCCGCGCCCTACCCCGGTCGTGAGTGAATAGCAGTGTTAGAACACTGTTATTCACTCACGAGCCCGTTCCCCACCACGACTCAGCCAGGGCGTCGAGCGTCGGCTCGGGCGGCGCGGGGAGTTCCTCGAAGTACCAGGAGAAGTTGCTGTAGACGTGCAGCAACGCGTACGCCAGGCAGCGGCGCGGGTCGACCGGCTGCCCGTACCCGTCGAGGAAGCGGCGCATCAGGTCGCCGTCGCCGCTGGTGATGAAGAGGCCGACCGCCACGAAGTCGTACTCCGCCGCGCCGCGCATCGCGGGCTCGAAGTCGAACAACCCGGTGATGCGGCCGTCGTCGATCATCACGTGGTCGCGCATGAACTCCGTGTGCAGCGGGACCACCGGCGGCGCGCCGAGATCGACGCTTTCGAGGAAAGCCGGGATCCGCGCCACCCACGCCTCGGGCAACTTCTTCCGCCGGTGGTGTTCGACGACCTTGTCGCGCTGGGCGGCGACGAACTCCGTCCGGTCGGCGGGCGCGAGGACGGCCAGCCGCGGGTCGTCGACCGCGTGGAGCGTGGCCAGCAGCTCGCCGAGCTCCGGCATCAGCCGTCGCTTGTCCTCTGTGGACATCGACGGCCACAGCTCCTTGAGCGTCCGGCCGGGAAGACGTTCCATCAGCAGCCAGCCCCAGCCGTCGCGCTCGCCGGAGTCCGCCACCTTCGGCGTCGGCAGGGTGCCGTGCAGCACCTCGAGCACGGTGCGCTCGGTGTGCAGTTCGTCGAGGTACACCGGTGGGTACAGCTTGAGGACCGATTCGTCGCCGACGGCGTAGACCGGCAGCGAACCCTCCGTGAACGGCACGACGTCCGTGCGGCCGAGCAAGGCGGTGACCGCGGGCAGCAGGGCTTCGCGGGTGAGCGCGTCGAACGCGGCCGGGAAGGTCGCCATGATCACCACGCTAGGCCCGCCGTCCAGCGGTTTTCCCTAGGTCAGCCGGATCGCGGCGGCCGGGCAGGTCAGCTCGGCCTGGCGGACCGCCTCCCGCTCACCCTCCGGTGGCTCGGGCGCGAGGACCACGACCTTGCCGTCCTCCTCGTTCTGGTCGAAGGTCTCCGGCGCGAGCAGCACGCACTGGCCGGACGAGACGCAGCTTTCGGTGTCGACGCTGATCTTCACGGCTCACCACTCCACCGGGACGCGGTCGACGCCACCGGCGACGCGGTTGGTGCGCACGGGGATCTCCTCGATGCCCACCGCCAGCCGCAGGCCGGGGAAGCGGCGGAACAGCTTCGGGAACACCGTCCGCAGCTCGGTGCGGGCCAGGTTGGCGCCGATGCAGACGTGCGCGCCGGTGCCGAAGGCGAGGTGGACGTTCGGCGTGCGGCCGGGGTCGAACTCGTCCGGGTCGGCGAACACCGACGCGTCGCGGTTGGCCGCGTCGCTGGAGATGAGCACCGCGTCGCCGCGCGCGATCCGGACCCCGCCGATCTCGACGTCCTCGTGCGCGTACCGCAGCAGGCCGGTGCCGCTGGTGGCGGTCAGCCGCAGGATCTCCTCGACGGTCTGGTTGACCTCGCCGTCGGGGTCGGCGGCGAAGCGGTCGCGGCGGGCGGTGTCGCTGAGCAGGAACAGGGTGCCCATCGCGATCCGCGTCGACGTCGTCTCGTGGCCGGCGAACAGCAGGCCGGCGCCCATCCGGGCGAGGTCGTCGTCGGTGAACGTCGGGTCCTCGGCCTGGACCGCGACCATGTCGGAGATGACGTCCGGCTGCGGGTTCGCGCGCTTGGCGTCGGCCAGCTTCGTCATGTAGGCCTTGAACTCGGTCATCGCCGCCTGCGCGTCTTCGCCGCCGTCCATCATCGCGATCCGCTCGGACAGGCCGCGGAAGTGCTCGCGGTCGGCGTACGGCACGCCGAGCAGCTCGCAGATCACCAGCACCGGCAAGGGAAAGGCGAGGAAGTCGGTCAGGTCGACCGGCTCGTCCGGGTTCGCCGCCCGCGCGGCCGCCAGGTCGTCGAGGCAGCGGTCGGTCAGCTCGGCGATCCGGTCGCCGAGGGCGCGCATGCGCGGCGCGGAGAAGGCGGGTGCCAGCATCCGGCGCAGCCGCTTGTGCTCGCGCTCTTCGTTTTCGAAGTCGCCGCTCGGCCCGTCCTGGACGGCGGCGTAGGAGATCCGCGACGCCTGTTCGGGCGCCGGGTGCGACCGGCCGAAGCGCTTGTCGCGGAAGACTTCCTTGGCCTCTTCGTAGGCCGTCACCAGCCACGCCGGGTCGCCCGCCGGCGTCAGCACCCGGCTCACCGGCGCCTGGCGACGGAGGGCCGCGTAGTCCGGGGCGATTTCGAGCGCGTTCGCGCGGCCGAAGGGGAGGCGCGGCGTCGCTTCGGTGGTGGTCATGCGTCTCTCCTCGGATCGGTTTGCAGATCGGAAAGCCAGCGAAGCTCGGCGTCGAACTTGCCGAGCACGTGGTGCAGCGCGGCGCGGCTCCACGGGTCGGCCTGCCCGGCCGCGAGCTCCGTCAGCCGGGCGTGTTCGCCGACCAGCGCCTGCTTCCGCACGTCGAGCACCCGGGCCCGTTCGTCCGGTCTCAGCCAGCCGAAGTTCCCCACCCTGGCCAGGAACTCCGGTTCGTTGAGCGCCAGCTCGGCCGGGAAGTCCGCGAGCAGGTCGTGCAGCAGCTCCCGCCCGACGTCGGTGATCGTGTAGACGTGCCGCGGCGGTTTGGCCTCCTGCTCCTCCGCGCTGCGGCTCACCGCGCCCGCGTCGACGAAGCGCCGCAGCGTCGGGTACAGCGAGTTGTTGGACAAGGTGTGGCCGGTCGAGGCCTCCACCTCTTTGCGCAGCTCATAGCCGTGCATCGGTTCGCGGGCCAGCTTCGCCAGCAAGAGGATCTCGATCCACACCTAGGTCACCGTAACCTAGGTCTTCGTGACCCGGCAATGGCGCACGGTGATATCCGGACGGAAACTTTCCGTTACGACGGTGACGTTCAGTGATCGCGCTGCTGCTCGACGTGAGGCACGGAGAAGGCTAGCGTTGGTAAGCGGATTGCTTAACACATCGGACACGGGGGTTCCGCATGACCGTCACCCACACCGAACCGCTCGCCTACCCGTTCAACGAGGAGGCGGGGCTCGACCTCAACGAGGCGTACGCCGCCGCCCGGGAGGCCGAGGGCTTGGTCCGGGTCAAGATGACCTACGGCGAGCCGGCGTGGCTGGCCACCCGGTACGCCGACGCCCGGCTGGTGCTCGGCGACCGCCGGTTCTCGCGGGCGATGGAGAAGGAGAAGGACGCGCCGCGCCGCTCGCCGGTCCAGCGGGACGGCGGCATCCTGCAGATGGACCCGCCCGACCACACGCGGCTGCGGACGCTCGTCGCGAAGGCGTTCACCATGCGCCGCGTCGAGCAGCTCCGGCCGCGCGTCGCTTCGCTGGCCGCGGAGCTGATCGCGGACATGAAGGCGGCCGGCCCGCCCGCCGACCTCGTCGATCGGTATGCCCTGCCGATCCCGGTCGCGGTGATCTGCGAGCTGCTCGGCGTCCCGGTCGCCGACCGGCCGAAGTTCCGCGTCTGGAGCGACGCGGCGCTGTCCACCAGCGGCCTGACGCCCGAGGAATTCGAGCGCAACCGCGAAGAGCTGCGCGACTACATGCGCGGCCTGATCGCCGAACACCGCGCGCAGCCGCAGGACGACCTGATGACGGCGTTGATCGAGGCCCGCGACACCCGCGACCGGCTGACCGAGCTGGAGCTGGTCGACCTGTGCGTCGGCATTCTGGTCGCCGGGCACGAGACGACCGCCAGCCAGATCCCGAACTTCGTCTACGCGTTGCAGGACCAGCACGAGCACTGGGACCGGCTGGTCGCCGACCCGGACCTGATCCCGGCGGCGGTGGAGGAACTGCTGCGGTTCGTGCCGCTGGGCGCGGGCGCCGGTTTCGCCCGCTACGCCACGGAAGACGTCGAGGTCGGCGGGGTGCTGGTACGCGCGGGCGAGCCGGTGCTGGTGGCGGTCGGCGCGGCCAACCGCGACCGGCTGCGCTTCGCCGACGCGGACGAGCTGCGCTTCGACCGCGAGGACAACCACCACCTCGGCTTCGGCCACGGCGTCCACCACTGCCTCGGCGCGCCGCTGGCCCGCCTGGAGCTGCAGGAGGCGTTGCGCGCGTTGGTCACCGAGATGCCGGGCCTGCACCTGGCCGGCGATATCGTGTGGAAGACGCAGATGCTCGTCCGCGGCCCGCGGTCGATGCCGATCGGATGGTGACGATGAGCTGGCAAGTGGAAGTCGACAAGGACACCTGCATCGGGTCGGGCATGTGCGCGGCGCTGATGCCGGAGGTGTTCATCCTGGACGGCGCGGTAGCGCACCCGGCGACGCCCGAGGTGGAGGCGGACGAAACGGTCCTGGACGCGGCGGACTCGTGCCCGGCGATGGCGATCACGGTCACCGACGGCGGCCGCGAGATCGGCCCGCGCCCCTAGGTTGGTGACCCGGTCGAAGGCGCGCTGAAGGGGACTTTGCTGGCATCAGATGAGCTGAAGGGGACTTTCCTCGCGTCACATGCACTGAACGTCCCCTTCAGCCCGCTCCTAGGGAGTCAGGCGGCCGTGCTCGGTGACCACGGCCGTGACCAGGGAGTGCGGCGTGACGTCGAACGCCGGGTTGAAGACCCGCGCGTCCGGCGGTGTGACCGGCACTCCGGCGTATTCGGTGAGCTCGCGGGCGTCGCGTTCCTCGATGACGATCTCCGCGCCGTCCGCGAGCTTCCCGTCCACAGTGGACGATGGTGCCACGACGACGAACGGCACGCCGTGGTGGCGGGCCGCGATGGCCAGGCCGTACGTGCCGATCTTGTTGGCGACGTCGCCATTCGCGGCGATCCGGTCGGCGCCGACCAGCACGCAGTCGACCAGCCCGCGCGCCATCGCGGCAGCCGCCGCGCCGTCCGGCTGGACGCGGTACGGGACGCCGGCCTGGGCCAGCTCCCACGCCGTGAGCCGGGCGCCTTGCAGCAGCGGTCGCGTCTCGTCGACCAGGACCTCTTCGACCAGCCCGCGTTCGTGCAGGTGCCAGACGACGCCGAGGGCGCTGCCCCAGCCGACGGTCGCCAAGCGCCCGGCGTTGCAGTGGCTGAGCAGCCGCAGCGGACGGCGCGGACACTCGGCCAGCACCACCTCGGCGGCGTGCGCGGACGCCGTCTTGTTGAGCCGTTCGTCTTCGTCGAGCACGGCCAGCGCTTCGGCCAAGACCGCGTCTTCGCCCTCATCCAGCTTCGCCAGCGCGCGCCCGACACCCCAGGCGAGGTTCACCGCGGTCGGCCGGGCATGGGCGATCAGCTCGGCGTCGGCCCGGACGTCCCCGCCCAGGCGGGCGGCCAGCGCGACCCCCAGCGCGCCCGCGGCCCCGAGCGCCGGGGCGCCGCGGACGGCGAGCCGCTTGATGGCGTCGACCAGCTCGCCGACGGTCCGCAGCTCCAGCAGCCGGAACTCGGCGGGCAGCGCCGTCTGGTCGATGATGACGATCGCGCCGTCCGCCCAGTCGATGGTCCTGCGCACGTGCCCTCCCCGAAATCCGGTTGCCCGCCCGGCGATGATGCCGCTGTGACCATTGAACGGCAGAACCCGCCCGGCCTGCACACGCCACCCGGCTACCACCACGTGACGTCGGTCGAGGCACGCCGCACGGTGTACCTGGCCGGCCAGTGCCCGCTCACCGCGGACGGCACGGTCGTCGAAGGCGACGTGCTCGCCCAGACCGACCAGGTCGTCGCCAACACGGCGGCCGCGCTCGCCTTCGCCGGCGCGGGGCCCGCCGACGTGGTCCGCACGGTGATCTACGTGGCCACCGACGACCGCGAGACGCTTTCGGCCGTGTGGGACCGGCTGACGGCGTCCGGGATCGGCGCGGCGTTCACGTCGGCGAGCACGCTGCTGGGCGTGGCCCGGCTGGGGTACCCGGGCCAGCTGGTCGAGCTGGACGTGACCGCCGCGCTCGCCTGATCAGAGCCCGGCCATCAGGTCCGTCTCCGTGATCCCCGGCCCCTGGCCCGCGCGGATGAACCACTCGGTGCCGAAGGCGAACGCGAAGGCGTCGTCCGGCATGGCGAGCATGAACATGTCCTCGCTGATCTGGCTCGGGTGCGCCCGCATGGCCGCGCGCTTGACGGGCGCGTACTTCGCGACGTCGACGGCCGCGGTGATCTCGGCTTCGGGCTTGCCGAACTCGACGTTTTCCGGCGGTTTCGGGGCGGCCTCGGCCGGCATGAGGCCCTGCTCGACGGCCGCTTCGAAGCCGCGTTGCATGAACTCGCGGTTGAAGGTGGCCTGGAAGACGCGCCCGGTGCCGGCCAGCTCGGCGGCGCGCATGCCGACGCGGTGGACCTGGATGTGGTCGGGGTGCCCGTAGTCGCCGTTGTCGTCGTAGACAGTGAGGACGTCGGCCGATTCCTCGCGCAGGATCGCGGCGAGCTGCTCGGCGGCCTTCTCGACGTCGGCGCGCCAGAAGCACTCGGGGTCGTCGTTCGTCGGCTCGCCCATCATCCCGGAGTCCCGGTAGCCGAGGAACTCGACGCGTTCGACCCCCAGGATTTCGGCGGCGGCGTGCGATTCCTTGACGCGCCGCTCCCAGAGTTGTTCGCCCTCGGCGAGAAAGCCCTCGGGCACCTCGCCGACCTCGCCCTTGGTGGCGACGACGAGCACGACCCGGTGCCCGTCTTCGACGGCTTTGCGCATGACGCCCGCGGTGCGGAGGCACTCGTCGTCCGGGTGGGCGTGGAAGGTGACCAGTGTTGCCATGTCCGCGACGTTACCGGGAGGGACCGACAAAAACCGCCCGCGAAGGTGCGCACCTGCCGATGGAGCACCCTCGGGCAGCGGATCGGTGGCCGCGACGGGGGAGGCAAACGGGCAGCCGGCAACGCGAAGCCACCCCCTCGTCTTCGTCGCGAACCGGCGGCCGGCAACGCAAGCCAGGCACGAGATCACCAGACCTCCCCCGCCCCTCGTCCTCGCCGCTCTTCAGTCGACGGTTGAGCTTGTCAAGGCACGCTTTCCCGCCTTGACAAGCTCAACCGTCGACTGAACACTCCGCGAGGAGGGGTGGGGGATGTCGGGCCCGCCATTTTTTCGATGGCGCAGGTTCAAAGATCAAAAGAATGTCCTCGCCGGACGGGCAGGCTCCGGGATGGCCGGGGCCTCGTAGTCCTCTCGCGTTCTCGAGGTGGGCCGCTGTGTGGTCATCCCGTCGCCTGATTGAGGCCTATCACTTTGAGCCAGGCCCGCAAGCCTCCGTAGCTCACTCGCGCTGCGTAGTTAGTTGCGGGCCTGGCTCAAAGTGATTTTGACGGCCTCAGGCGACGGGATGACCACCCCGCTCCTTTGTTGGGTTGGTCACCCCGCCTGCTCCTTCGAACACCACCACGTTGACCGCCCGCCGACCGTCCCGTGCACCATCTCCGCTCCGCACCGCGGGCAGTGCTCACCGGCCCGCCGGTGCCCGATGATCTCGCCCGTGTGTACCCCGCCGCGCCGGATCGCGGCCCGCAACGCCTTCCGCAGGGCCTTGTGCAGCCCGGCCAGCTCCTCGTCGGTCAGCTCGTGCACCGGCCGGCCCGGGTTCACCCCGGCCTGCCACAGGATTTCGTCGGCGAGCAGGTTCCCGATCCCGGCCACCACGGACTGGTCCAGCAGCCGCGCCTTCACCGGCGCCCGGCCGCGCCCCACGCGCTCGGCGAACTCCCGGCGCGACACCTCCCCGGCATCCGGGCCCAGGGCGTCGAGGTCGGGGTCGAGCCGGACCCGGCTGAGGCGGCGGGTGTCGAACAGCCGCAGCTCTTCGCCGTCGGCGAACGTGATGCCGAACCGGAACCACTCCGGCTTCTCGACGCGGTCGTACGACCGGCCCGGTGGCCCTTTCACGCCACCGAACCGGAGCTGGCCGGCCATGCCCAGATGGAGGCCGAGGTGCGGGCCGGGTTCTCCGTCGGCGCCTTCGGTTTCGCACCAGAGAGTCTTGCCGCGGCGGTGCGCCTCGGTGAGCCGTCCGCCTCGCAGCGCCGCGGCGATGTCGCCGGGCGCGTGCGGGCGGCAGACCCAGTCGTCGTGGTCGTCGACGTCGCGGATCTCACGACCGAGCGCGCCGGCGAGGACCTGGCGGGCGAGCTCCACTTCGGGCAGTTCCGGCACTCGGCCAGTCTGCCGTTAGCCGGGCAGGCCCGCGACCGAGCCCGTCCCGGGAAAGCCGGGTCAGGAGCGGGCGGCCGCCGTGGTCGTCTCCCACGCGAACCCGTCCGGGTCGGTGAACGCCTCGGCCGCGCCGGCGACCGCGATCCGGTGCGAGCCCGTGCCTTCGGGCGCGACGCCGGCGTCCTTCGCGAGTGCCTTGCGCCGGTACAGCGCCAGCTTGACCGGGCTCGACCCGGCCTCGAACTCGACGTACACGCGGCCGAAGCTCTTGCCGACGGTGAAGCCGTGGCTCGCGTAGAACTTCTTGCTCGCGGCCACGTCCGCGACGCCCAGCAGGAGCACGACGGCGTCGAACTCGCGGGTAGCCGGTCCGGTGTTCTTCTTCGCCGAGGTCGCGACCTTCCAGATGGCCCCGTCCGGCGCCTGCACGACGCCGCCGTAGCCCCACATGGACTTCGCGGGCGCCTTGAGCGTCGTCGCGCCCGCTTCGAGCGCCGTGCCGATCAGCGAATCGACGTCGGCGGGCTGGGCGACGGTCAGGGACAGCGTGAACCCGCGGAAGCCGGTGCTGGGGGCGTCCGAGGCGCGGAACCGCAGCTGCGAGCCGAGCCCGAAGGCGGTGGTGTAGAAGCGTTCGGCGGCGGCGGGGTCGGCCACCTCGAGGGTGATGGTGTCGATCGATGTCATGCCGGTAACGCTAGGCGCGGGCCGGTGACCAGCGCTTCTCGATTCCTGATCGGTCTGCCGCGCTAATTCGGTGGACGGCCGGGAGCCGGCGGGGATAGCGTCCCGCCGACCGTGACTCCACCCGAGGAGGTGAGCCCCATGAACGCTGTTTCGATGTGGGTGCTCCCCTCGTCGTCACGGTCGGGCGACTGACGTAGGGGTTGCCGGGAGCGCCGCTGGACAAGGCACTCTCCGAAAGGCGATCCCATGAACTCTTCGAAAGCACGACCCGCGGTGGTGATCACGCGGGTTTCCGAGCGGCAATGGCACGCACTGGACGACGACCGCGTGGTCGGCCGCGGCGAAGCGTCGCCCCGGCCCGACGGGCGGCTCTTCCTCAGCATCGACTCCTGGCACGGCGAAGTCTTCGACCGGCTAGCCCAGGCGATGCTTCCCGGCCTGCCGAAGCCGTTGTACACAGTGGTCGACGAGGCCGACGCTGAACTCACGGCCCAGTGGCTGCGCGCCGGGCTCACCGTCCGCCGCCGCGAGTGGGAGTACCTCGTGCCCACCGACCCGGCCGTCACCGGGCTGGGGGACGTCGTCCCGCCGCCGGGCGTGACGGTCGGCCCGGCCGTCCTCGGGCCGCTGCGCGAACTGGACGACGCGCTCCGCGCCGAGGTCGACTGGCCCGATATGCCCGCCGAGGTGGTGGCCCGCCCCGACGGGCCGACCGCGGCGGACCTGCCGAGGTTCACCGTCGCGGCGGAGTCCGGCCGGGCCGTCGGGCTGGTCCGGGTGGCGCCGCTGCGGCGGCCGCGGCTCGGCCTGGTCGCGGTCCGCGCCGGGCGTCGTCGTCGGGGCATCGGCCGTGCCCTGCTCGCCCATGTGCTGGGCGGCTTCCACGACCGGGGCATCCCGACGGCGTCGGCCGAGGTGAAGGAATCCAACGAGGCCGCGCTCGCGCTGTTCGACGGCATCGGGGCCCGGCGCGCGGGCAGCGCCCTCGAGCTGGTGGTGCGCTGATGGCCAAGTCCTCAGGCGGGATCGAGGTGGAAGGCACCGTCGTCGAGTGCCTGCGCGACGCCACGTTCCGGGTCGAGCTCGAAAACGGGCACAAGGTGCTGGCGCACATCAGCGGGAAGATCCGGCGGAACTACATCAAGATCCTGCCGTACGACCGGGTACTGGTGGAGCTGAGCCCGTACGACCTCGACCGCGGCCGGATCCTGTTCCGGTACCGCACCTAGTGCGCGAGGCCGCCGCCCGGTGCACACCGGGTGGCGGCCCCGGCCCGCGGCTCAGGCGGGCATCGTGCGCCGCAGGAACTCCGTCGTCAGCGCCCACGCCCGCGCCGCCGCCTCGGGGTGGTGGAACATCGGCGCCACGTTGTTGTGGAACGCGTGCCCGGCGTCCTCCTGCACGTGGATCTCCGCGCCCGGGTGCGCGGCCACGGCCTCCTCGACGACGCGGACGTCCGAGCGCGGGATGAACGGGTCCTGCCCGCCGAAGTGGAACTGGATCGGGCACGTCACCTTGGCCAGCTCCGCGATCTGCGCCGCCACCGTCGAGCCGTAGAACGACACCGCGACGTCGGGGTCGCCCGCGGCCGCCGCCGAGAACGCCAGCGAGCCGCCCAGGCAGAAGCCGAGCACGCCCACGCCGCCGCGCACCTCGGGCGACTCGCGCAGGTGCGCGACCGTCGCCAGCACGTCCGACAGCCCCAGTCCCGGGTGGAACGTGGCCGCCACCTCCATCGAGGCCGCGACCCCCGCTTCGTCGTGCGTCGACGACCAGCCGGGAGCCGTGCGCCAGAACAGTTCCGGGACGGCCACCACGTACCCCGCGGCGGCCAGGTCCGCCGCGACCGATCGCAGGTAGTCGTCCAGGCCGAAGATCTCCTGGATCAGCACCAGGCCGGGACCGCGGCCGGACGGCGGCCGCCACACGGGCAGGTCGACCGTTCCGTCGTCGAGCACGAGGCGGTTCATCGCAACGCCCTTTCCACGATGTCGGCGACCGAGGCGGCCTGGTGGCCGTCCGGGTCGAGGTCCGGGTCGAACACGGTCAGCTCGAAGCCCGCCGCGCCGGGGAGCGCGAAGAGCCCGCGCAGCAAGGAAACCAGGGTGTCCGGGTCGAGGCCACCGGGATCCGGACTGTCCACTGCGGACACGTAGGCCGGGTCGAGGACGTCGATGTCCACGTGCACCCAGAACCCGTCCAGGCCCGCGAACGCGCTCGACGCGGCGGCCACGGCGTCGGCGACGACCATCCGCTCCGACGGGACGAACGAGATCCCCGCCGCGCGCAGCCGCGCTGTCTCCGCCTCGCGGACGCCCAGCACGACGACGTCTTCGTCGCGGACGTACGGGCGCAGGCCGTCGATGTCGGCCAGCTCGTCCGCGCCGCGGCCGGTCATGATCGCCAGGTCCTCGCCCGCGGCCGCGCCGACGTGCTCGGCGACGCCCAGGTGGCGGAAGTCGTCGTGGCCGTCGAGGTAGGCGATCCCGTACCGGCCGGAGCGGCGCAGCGCCAGCATCGCGCCCAGCGAGATCGAGCAGTCGCCGCCGAGCACCACCGGGAAGCCGCCCGACGCGCGGACCGACGTCACCCGTTCGGCGAGCGCGCGCGTGTAGGCCGCGATGGCGGCCGAGTTGCGGACGCCGTCACCCGGTCGCCACGTGCCGACGTAGCGCCCGGGCGTCACGACCCCGCCGTCGGCCGCGCCGAGCCGCCGGAGGATGCCGAGGTCGCGCAGCACGCCGGGCGTCTTGTAGCAGCCGGGCACCGCGCCCTCGGCGGGCGGGCGCAGGCCCAGGTTGGACGGTGCGTCGATCAGGACGGGCTTCACCACCCGATCACCGTACTGGCTCCGCGGCCGGTGGCGTCCTAAGTTGAGGTGCCGACCAAGGAGGCTCGATGGCTGAGAAGACCAAGTACATCCTGGACGAAGACGAGCTGCCGACCCAGTGGTACAACGTCATCCCCGACCTGCCGGAGCCGCCGCCACCGCCGTTGCACCCCGGGACCCGCGAGCCGGTCGGCCCGGCCGACCTGGCGCCGCTGTTCCCGCAGGCGCTGATCGAGCAGGAGGTGACGGCGGAGCGCTATGTCGACATCCCGGAGGAGGTCCGGGAGGTCTACCGGCTCTGGCGCCCGTCGCCGCTGTTCCGCGCGCGGCGGCTGGAGAAGGCGCTGGGCACCCCGGCGCGGATCTACTACAAGTACGAGGGCGTCAGCCCGGTCGGCTCGCACAAGCCGAACACCGCGGTGCCGCAGGCGTTCTACAACGCGGCCGAGGGCGTCACCCGGCTGACCACCGAGACCGGCGCCGGCCAGTGGGGGAGCGCGCTCGCGTTCGCCTGCGCCCAGTTCGGGCTGGAGTGCGAGGTCTGGCAGGTGCGGGCGTCCTACGACCAGAAGCCCTACCGCAAGCTGATGATGGAGACGTTCGGCGCGACGGTGCACCCGAGCCCGTCCGAGCTGACCGAGTCCGGCAAGGCGATCCTCGCCGAGCACCCGGATTCGACGGGCAGCCTCGGCATCGCGATCAGCGAGGCGGTCGAGCAGGCCGCCCAGGACCCGAACGCGCGGTACGCGCTGGGCAGCGTGCTCAACCATGTGCTGCTGCACCAGACGATCATCGGCGAGGAAGCGCTCAAGCAGTTCGAGCTGGCCGGCGACACCCCGGACGTGCTGGTCGGCTGCACGGGCGGCGGCTCGAACTTCGGCGGGCTCGCGTTCCCGTTCCTGCGCGAGAAGCTGGCGGGCCGGATGGACCCGGTGATCCGCGCGGTCGAGCCGGCGGCGTGCCCGTCGCTGACGCGCGGCAAGTACGCCTACGACTTCGGCGACACGGCCGGGCTCACGCCGTTGCTCAAGATGCACACGCTCGGCCACGAGTTCATCCCGGACCCGATCCACGCCGGCGGCCTGCGCTACCACGGGATGTCGCCGCTGATCTCGCACATCTACGAGCTCGGCCTGATCGAGGCGATCGCGATCGGGCAGCAGGAGTGCTTCGCGGCGGGCGTGCGGTTCGCGCGCTCGGAGGGGATCATCCCGGCGCCGGAGCCGACCCACGCGCTGGCGGCGTGCATCCAGGAAGCGTTGCGCTGCAAGGAAACCGGCGAGGAGAAGGTGATCCTCACGGCCCTGTGCGGCCACGCGCACCTGGACCTGCCCGCCTACGGCGCGTACCTGGCAGGCGACATGGTGGACAACGAGCTGTCCGCGGCCACGCTCGAGGCCTCGCTCGCCGGCCTGCCGTAGCACCAAGCGCCCCAATGTGGCCTTCGGTGCGTGAGACGCAACCAAGGCGGCCTTGGGTGCGTCAGACGCACCCAAGGCCACATTGGGGCGTTCGGGGCGGGGTCAGAGCACGTCGGGGATTTCGGGGCGGGTCAGCTCGGCGCGGGCGGTCGCGAGGACCACGCGGTCGCGGCCCGCCGCCTTCGCCGCGAACACCGCGTCGTCCGCGGCCTGCAGGAGGATCGTGTACTCCGTGGCCGTCTCCGGGTAGACCGCCGCGCCGATCGAGGCCGTCAGCCCGCTGATCACCTCGGGCTTGCCCGGGCGGACCACCGGCACCGGCACCTCGATCCGGGCGATCGCCGCGCGGATGCGGTCGGCGATGGCCGCGATCTCCGTGCTCGTCGCGCCCGGGAGCAGCACCACGAACTCGTCGCCGCCGAAGCGGCCCACGTAGTCGCCGCCGCGGACCGAGTGCTGGATCGCCGCCGCGATCGCGCGCAGGACCTCGTCGCCGGCCAGGTGGCCGTTGCCGTCGTCGATGGCCTTGAAGTGGTCGATGTCGATCATCAGGACGCCCGCCGTCGAGGACAGTTCGGCGGCGCGCGCCAGCTCGTTGCGGGCCAGCTGTACCCAGAACTCCGGGGCGAGCAGCGCGGTCTTCGAGTCCGTCCGCGCGGCGGCCTGGAACTGCGGCAGCAGCAGGCCGATGTGCAGCGCCACCGGCGTCACCATGAGCACCGGCAGCAGCCACGGCCGGACGGTCATCACCAGTGCGATCCCGCAGCCGACCCCGACGGCGGCCAGCACGATCAGCACGTCCGACGGGTTGCCGAACGCCTGCCGCGGCGGCTTTCCGGGGTTGCTCATCAGGATCGCGACGATCACGAGCACGTAGTTGAGTCCGAAGTAGACGATGCCGGACAGCAGCAGCGCGGTCATCCCGCCGAAGCCGTCCAGGTAGGGCACGTACGGCGCGAGGTGGCCGGTGCCCGCCGTCAGCACCGCGCCCGCGGCGAAGCAGGCGAGGATGACGGTGGCGCCGGAGAACACCTTCCGGTGAATGACCCCGCGTCGCTTGTAGACGCGCACCCACGAATGGGCGTAGCTGACGACGATGACGAGGGTGGCCAGCGGCGGCGGGAGCAGGAGCAGCCCGGCGAAGATCCAGATCGACTGCAGGTGCATGTGCGGACGGCCGTCCGCGGCGAGCTCGCGGATGCGCTCGATGCGTTGCGCCGCTTCGAGGTGCACGACCTCGCCCGCGAGGATCAGTCCACACCAGAGCACCGACTGCGTGGTGACGGGCACCAGCGCGGCCGTGGCGACGACCGCGACCAGGGCCAGCGCGTCGACGACGAGGACGTAGCCGAGCACCGGAGTGGCCAGCTTCCACATCGCCCACGTACGGAGACCTGATCGTGGACGTTCTGAGCTGGGCTTTCGCCCTTGGGACCCGGACAATCCCACGAAACGCCCCTCTTCTCAGGACGGAACTCTTCGCGGAAATCGTCACTGTAATCGAATGAACGCGGTGTGTCACTAGGCCGGTCAGGCTACCGTTCGGTTACCCACCGTGCAAGATCCCTCACGAACAGGAGAAGTCATGACGCACTTCCTGCCCAACGCGAACATCGTCCCGTCCCGCCGCCGCGCGCAGCGGCCGACCGACTGGACCCGCCAGCTCCCGACGGACTGGACCCGCGCGATCCCGACGGACTGGACCACGCGGCAGCTGCCGACGGACTGGACCGCCCGCGAGCTGCCGACGGACTGGACGGTCCGCCGCACGCCGACCGACTGGGCCCGCCCCGGCGCGGCACCGCTGCCCGAGTGCCCGACGGACTGGACCCCGCGCCGCATCCCGACGGACTGGACGCGGTCCTGACCAGCCCCCGGTGACCGGCCTCGAGGGTGGGGCCGGTCACCGGGAATCCCGGTCGCGGTCGGCTGCCCGCGGCGGCCGCGGTTCGGCTGTGGGCGCCGCCGCGCGCCCTCCACCGCAAGCCGGATCACTCCGCCTGCGCCCGCCGCCACAGGGCCGCCGCGCCCAGGGCCGCCACCACGCCGATCACCCCGGCCGCCGCGACCACCCCGTGCGGCGCCACCCGCTCGGCCGCGACCCCCGCCAGCACGACTCCGACCCCCTGCGACACCCGCAACGCCGTCAACGCGAACCCGAACGCCTGAGCCCGCTGAGCCTCCGGCGTGAACTGCACAAAGGTCGTGTTGGCGATCAAGTTGTACGAACTGGCCACCCCGGACAACGTCAGCAACGCCAGCGTCCCCTCGAGATCCGGCCGCAGCGCGCACCCGACCAGCGCGGCGCAAGCGAGCACCGCGAGCGGCCCCAGCAACCGCCCCCGTCGCGCAGGCGGGATCCGCGACAAAGCCGCCATCCCGAGCACGTTCCCCAGCGCGTAAGCCCCGAGCAGCAACCCGACCACCACGGCACCCCCGCCGAGCTCCGCGGCGTACGGCGCGGCAATCGCCTCACCAGCGATGTAAATCCCCGAAATACACCCAAGAGCCACGAGAGCGAGCCGACGGCGGTCGCCGACCACCACCGTCCAGCCCGCTCGGACGTGCCGCCACCACCGGACGCCGGAAGACTCGCGCGGCGGCCGGGACCGCACCCCGGTCATCAGGAACACCGCCGACACCGCGAAACTCAGCGCGTCCGCCAGCAACGCCCCGCCGGTGCCGATCGACGCCACCAGCAGCCCGCCGAGCGCGAACCCCGCCACCTGGCCCGCCTGGACCAGCATCATCAGCAAGCCCATCCCCGGCACGAACGTGTCGCCCGGCAGCACCTGCGGCAGCAACGCCGCCCGCGCCGAGCTCCACACCGGGTTGACCAGCTGGACCCCCACGAGCAGGCACGCCACCGCCGTCAACGGCAGCCCCGGCAACGCCATCACCGCCACCGCGAGCGCGCGTCCGGCGTCCGCCACGACCATCACCGTCCGCGGTGGGTGGCGGTCGGCCAGCCCGGCCAGCAGCGGCCCGCCGACCAGGTCCGGCAGGAACGTCAGCGCGTACGCCAGCGCCGCCCAGCCCGGCGAGTTCGTGCGGTCGTACACCAGGATCGACAACGCGACCCTGGCCAGCTGGTCACCGGTGACCGAGACGAGCTGGGCCGAGAACAGCGCGCGGAACTCGGTCACGCCGAGGACGTCCCGGAACCCGGCCGCGCGCGTCGTCATGAACACTCACGGTACGTCCGCGAGCGCCCAGCGTGAACAGCCGTTAGGAGGGTCCGCAGGTGATTTTCGGCTGCGGGTTGTAGTGGACCGTCCGGGTCGAGCGGCTGACCTCGCGGCCGGTGGCGGCGTCCTTCAGCACGCGCGTGTCCGTCGTCGTGAAGCCGGGCGCGCCGTTGGAGGCGTGGCAGTTCTCCGCCGGGCCCGGCTTGGCCTGCGGGTCGCTCGGGTTGGAGCGGCCGCCGGGGATCGACTCGACCGTGTAGCGCTTGGTGCCCCACAGCTTCACCGTGATCGACGACGGCGTCCAGATCGCCTGGATCGCGATGCCGTTCGGCGAGTCGTTGGTGAACTTGAGGTCGATCACGCTCGACCCGTTCGGGTTCTGGAACACCGTCGCCTCGCGGGCGGCCGGGTAGCGGCTGATGTAGTAGCTGTGCTCCTTGTGGCCGGCGTCCTTCATGCCCGCGAAGTACGACGCGTTGTACAGCGTGGTCGCGAACTGCGAGATGCCGCCGCCGACCTCGCGGCCCGGGGCGCCGTCCTTGATCACGCCCGCCTCGACGTAGCCCTGCGCCTTGCCGCGCGGGCCGGTGAACCCGTTGAGGCTGAAGGTTTCCCCCGGCTTGACGATGGCGCCGTTCACCTTCTGCGCGACGACGCGGATGTTGGTGCCGGAGTCGGGCGCGAAGCCGCCGGTGGTGAACTCGCCGACGACCTCCTTGACGCCCAGCTGGTTCGCCTGCTCGGTGGTCACCTTCGCCGGGGCGTCCTTGTAAACGGCGGCCACCTCGCGGCCGTCGGTCTTCTTCAGCACCTCGGGCAGCGGCTTGAGGCTCGGGTCCCAGTCGATGGTCCGGCCGTCGGTCGAGGGGTCGACCGTGGGCTTGCCGCCTTCGAAGACGATGGTCGCCTCCTTGCCCTCCTTCTCGGTGGACTTCAGCTGCGGCCCGGCGGCTTCGACGATCTTGGCGTTGTCGATCTTCGGGGTGAGGCCGCCGCCGTCGGCGGGCTCGAAGCTCAGCGCGGCGGCGATCGCCTCCGGCTTGACCGTCGCGTTCTTGCCCTCGCCCTTGACGACCAGCGGGCCGGCGACGGCGGGGCGCGCGATCAGGTCGAGCGCGGCCTGGACGCCTTCGGGGGTGGTGCGCACGGGCGTGCTCGTGACCGGCAGCGCCAGTGTCTCCCCGCGCGCCCACTTCTCGACGACGGCGGCGGACGCGGCCGGGACGTCGAGCTTCTGCCCGGGCTTCGGCGGGACGGCGACCGGGGTGGTGCCCTCGAACTTCACGGTGCCTTCGACGGGGTCGCGGTCGACCTGGCCGCGCAGGGTCTCCAGCGCGCCGGCGAGCTTCGCGTCCTCGGCGTGGCTGACGACGCCGACCTCGCGGCTGGAGAACAGCGACGCGAGCCGCGTGAACGGGTTCAGCGGCTGCTCGCCGGCCTGGTCGAGGGTCTGCGGCCAGTCGAGGTGCAGCCCGGCGAGGGTCGGCGACAGGGTGCCTTGGACGTCGCCTGCGGTGACGGCGAGCGGACGCGTGAGGCGCGGCTCGATCTTGCCGCGCAGCTCCTGCTCGGCGGCGTCGCGGTCCATGCCGCCGACGTCGACGCCCGCGACGGTCACGCCGCGCGGGACGCTGCCCTGGCTGACCAGCAGGTCGACCCCGTAGATCACGACGAGCAGGCCGAAGACCCCGCCCGCGATCCAGCCGGCCTTGCGGAAGGAGCGCTTCTTCGGGGGTTCCGGGTCCGGTTCGGGCCGGACGACCGGCAGGACGTCCGTCTGCTCACCGTGTGACTCGGGCCAACGCGGTTCGTACGGCAACTCTCCACCCCTTCAACGCGGCACCGGATCCCGCCGGTGACGGGATCAGGGTACGGGGCACCCGGACATGCCGTACGACTCGCCCTATCGGGGGATGAACCGGTCACGGAACGGTTAACCGAAGCAACCTCAGCGGGCGTCGGGCTCCGGCTTCAAGCGCCCCAAGGCGGCCTTGGTTGCGTCAGACGCACCGAAGGCCGCCTTGGGTGCGTCAGACGCACCCAAGGCCACATTGGGGCGCTCGGGACCGGCCTCAGCGGGCGTCGGGTTCCGGGTTGTGGCCCGCGCGGGCCAGGAAGTCGAAGTCGCAGCCTTCGTCCGCTTGCGTGATGTGTTCGCTGTAGAGCGCGCCGTACCCCCGCTCGAACCGCGGCGCGGGTGCCACCCAAGACTCACGCCGCCGCGCCAGCTCCTCATCGGACACCTCGAGCCGCAGCACCCGCGCAGGCACGTCCAGGGTGATCAGGTCGCCGTCGCGGACCAGGGCCAGGGGACCGCCCACGTGCGACTCCGGGGCCACGTGCAGCACGCACGCGCCGTAGCTCGTGCCGCTCATCCGCGCGTCGGAGATGCGGACCATGTCGCGCACCCCGGTGGCGAGCAGGTGCGCGGGGATCGGCAGCATCCCGTACTCGGGCATCCCCGGCCCACCCAGCGGGCCGGAACCGCGCAGCACCAGCACCGAATCCGCCGTGATCGTCGGGTCGTCGATCCGCTTCTTGAGGTCCGCGTAGTTCTCGAACACGACCGCCGGGCCGGTGTGCGCCAGCAGGTGCGGCTCGGCCGCGATGTGCTTGATCACCGCGCCCGACGGCGCCAGGTTGCCGTGCAGCACGGCGACCCCGCCCTCGGCCGCCACCGGGTTCGCCCGCGGCCGGATGACGTCGTCGTTGTGCACGCGCGCCGAAGCGAGGTTCTCGCCGAGGGTGCGCCCGGTGACCGTGAGGCGCTCGGGGTGCAGCAGGTCGGTCAGCCGCGACAGCAGCCCCGGCAGCCCGCCCGCGTAGTAGAAGTCCTCCATCAGCCAGTCGCCGCCGGGGCGGATGTTCGCCAGCACCGGCACGCGCCGGGCGAGCACGTCGAAATCGGCCAGTGACACCGGGATCCCGCTGCGCCCGGCCATCGCGATCAGGTGGATCACGGCGTTGGTCGACCCGCCCAGCGCCAGCACCGTCGTGATCGCGTCGGCGTACGCGCGCTTGTCCAGGACCCGCGTGATCGTCAGGTCCTCCCAGACCATGCCGACGATCCGCGCGCCGCTCGCCGCCGCCATCCGGTGGTGCGCCGAGTCGACGGCCGGGATCGACGCCGCGCCCGGCAGCGTCATGCCGAGCACCTCCGCGGCCGACGTCATGGTCGACGCCGTCCCCATGGTCATGCAGTGGCCCGGCGAGCGGGCGAGGCCGCGTTCCAGTTCGGACAGTTCGGCGTCGCCGATCAGCCCGGCGCGCTTGTCGTCCCAGTACTTCCACATGTCGGTGCCGCTGCCGAGGACTTCGTCGCGCCAGTGCCCGCGCAGCATCGGCCCGGCCGGGACGAAGATCGCGGGCAGCCCCGCGCTCGCCGCGCCCATCAGCAACGCCGGGGTCGTCTTGTCGCAGCCGCCCATCAGGACGGCGCCGTCGATCGGGTAGGACCGCAGGATCTCCTCGGTCTCCATGGCCAGGAGGTTGCGGTAGAGCATCGGCGTCGGCTTCTGGTAGGTCTCCGACAGCGTCGCCACCGGGAACTCGAGCGGGAAGCCGCCCGCCTGCCAGACCCCGCGTTTGACCTGCTCGGCGCGTTCGCGCAGGTGCATGTGGCACGGGTTGATGTCCGACCACGTGTTGAGGATGCCGATGACGGGTTTGCCGAGGTGCTCCTCCGGGTTGTAGCCGAGCTGACGGCTCCGGGCGCGGTGGCTGAAATCGCGCAGATCGTCGCCGCCGAACCACCGGTGGCTGCGGAGCTCCTCTGGGTTCCTCATGCGATCCAGTATGGCATCTGATATATGATCTCGCGGTCCTGGTTGAATGGGCTCCGACACGACGAGGGAGCGCGCCATGACCGGGACGTTCAGCCTGCCCGCCTCCCGGACCGAGGTGGTCCTGGAGGAGATCCGCCGCGGCATCCTGACCCGGGAGCTGGTGCCCGGCCAGCCGCTGGTCGAGGCGGAGCTGGCCGCGCGGCTCGGCGTGTCGAAGACGCCGGTCCGCGAAGCGCTCAAGGTGCTCTCCAACTCCGGCCTGGTGACGTTCAGCCCGTACAAGGGCGCTTCGGTGGTCACAGTCGACGCCGAACTCGCGAAGTCCGTCTACGACGTGCGGATGGTCCTGGAACCGGAAGCCGTCCGCCGGACGGTCGAGCAGCGCGACCCGGCCCTGCTCGAAGACGCGGCGGAGGCGCTCAAGGAGGCGTCGACGGCGATCGCGGACAAGGACCAGGCCGCGCTGAGCTTGCTCAACCGCCGCTTCCACCGCGCCCTCTACCGCGGCTGCGGCAACCCGCTCATGGTCACCATCCTCGACGACCTCAAGGACCGCGCGGCCCTGATCAGCGTCGTCGGCTGGGAGGCCAACCCCAGCTGGAAGAAGGAGTGGACCGAGCACAAGGCGGTGCTGGCGGCGGCGAAGAAGGGGGACGCCGAGGGCGCCGCGACCCTGCTGCGCGACCACATCGGCGGGTTCCTGGACCGGGTGCTCAAGGCCATCGGATGAGGCTGCTGCTGATCTCGGACACCCACCTGCCCGCCCGCGCCCGCGCGCTGCCGGAGCAGGTGTGGGCCGAGGTCGACGCCGCGGACGTCGTCGTGCACGCGGGCGACTGGGTCGAGGTCGCCCTGCTCGACGAGCTGGAGGTGCGCAGCAAGCGGCTGATCGGCGTCTACGGCAACAACGACGGCCCGGCGTTGCGCGCGCGGCTGCCGGAGATCGCTCGGGCGGACCTCGACGGCGTCCGGCTGGCCGTGATCCACGAGACCGGCGCGAAGCAGGGCCGTGAACAGCGGTGCGACGCGCTCTTCCCGGACACCGACGTGCTGGTCTTCGGGCACAGCCACATCCCCTGGGACACGACGACGCCCGCCGGGATGCGGCTGCTCAACCCGGGTTCGCCGACCGACCGGCGGCGCCAGCCGTTCTGCACCTACCAGACCGCGCGCGTCGAGAACGGCGAGCTGACCGGCGTCGAGCTGCACGAACTGCCCCGGAGGGGGTAGACAGGTCCCATGGATCCGGCATGGGCGTTGCGGGAGATCGCGTTCCAGCTCGAGCGCGCGGGGGAGCCGACCTACCGCGTCCGCGCGTTCCGGAACGCGGCCGCGACCGTGGACAAGACCGGCGCCGAGCAGCTGGCCAAGATGGCGGAGAACGGCACGCTCACGTCGTTGCCGGGGATCGGCAAGGCCACCGCCGGCGTCATCGAGGACGCGCTCGCCGGCCGTGACCCGGAGTACCGGTCGAAGATCGTCGAGAAGAAGCTGCCGGACGGCGAGCCGCTGCGGTCGGCGTTGCGCGGCGACTGCCACACCCACTCCGACTGGTCGGACGGCGGCAGCTCGATCGGCGAGATGGCCGTCGCGGGCCGCGACATCGGGCACGAGTGGATGGTGCTGACCGACCACTCGCCGCGGCTGACCGTCGCGAACGGGCTCTCGCCGGACCGGCTGCGGACGCAGATGCAGATCGTCGCCAAGGCCAACGAGCTGATGGCGCCGTTCCGGCTGCTGCACGGCATCGAGGTCGACATCCTCGACGACGGCTCGCTCGACCAGGAAGAGGAGCTGCTGGGGCAGCTGGACTTCGTCGTCGCGAGCGTGCACTCGAAGCTGCGGATGCCGGCTCGGGACATGACGCGCCGGATGCTCGCCGCGGTCCGCA
The DNA here is from genome assembly GCF_030264295.1 of Amycolatopsis nalaikhensis. Taxonomy (GTDB): domain Bacteria; phylum Actinomycetota; class Actinomycetes; order Mycobacteriales; family Pseudonocardiaceae; genus Amycolatopsis; species Amycolatopsis nalaikhensis. The sequence continues at coordinate 5,496,229 of NZ_CP127173.1, forward strand.
ACCCGCACGTGCGGGTGCTGGGGCACTGCACGGGACGCCTGGTCGTCGGCCGCGGCCGTCCGGAGTCGGAGTTCGACGCCGAAGCGGTGTTCACCGCGTGCCGCGAGAACGGTGTCGCGGTGGAGATCAACTCCCGCCCGGAGCGGCTCGACCCGCCGATGAAGCTGCTGCGCCTGGCCGCCGAGATCGGCTGCGAGTTCGCCATCGACAGCGACGCGCACGCGCCGGGCCAGCTCGACTGGCAGCCCTACGGCTGCGAGCGCGCGGTCAAGGCGGGCATCGGGCCGGAGCGGATCATCAACACGCGCACGGCGGACGAACTGCTCAGCCGCTGATCTCGAGGACGGGGTGCTTCGCCGGGTCGAGCCAGCGCAGGAGGACTTCGAGGTCGGCTAGTTCGATCGCGACGCAGCCCGCGGTCGGCCTGCCGTCGGTGACGTGCAGGAAGAACGCCGACCCGGCTCCGGGCACCACGGGGTCGCGGTTGTAGTCGATGACGACGGCGCGGGCGTACACCGCGCCCGCAGCGCCGAGGTTCTCCCCGGCGGCCTCGTCGAACGGGCAGGTGCCGGGCGCGCCGGAGAAATGCGTGTTGTAGTAAGGGGAATCGACGTCGGAGACCCACCAGTCCGACGTCGTGACCACGCGGTAGGGCAGCCGGGTCTCGGCCGGGGAAGTCCCGAACGCCTCGGTCAGCGGCCACACCCCGGCGGGCGTGTGCGACGTCGATTCGCTCGCCCGCCCGACGCCGTCTTTCCCGATGTGCGCGGGAATCGGGCCGTGCACGCGTCCGGCGTCGTGGTCCCACGCGGTGAGCACCGCCGCCGCCGGACCGGCGACGACGGTGATCACCTGACGGGTCATCAGTTGATGGTGTAGGAGTCCCCGTAGACCTTCCACTTGAGCGGGGTCTTCAGGTCGAAGTTGCCCGCGTTGAGGAAGACCAGCTGCTCGGTGTCGACGCGGGAGGTGTCGGCGTGGGCCTCCTCCTGCTTCATGATCACCTTGCGGGCGTCGAGGAACGCCTTGAGGTAGGTGGTTTCGTTGCCGCCCTGGGCCGGCGTCTTCGCCTTCTGCATGGCCGTCCGGCGGATGCCGCCGAAGCTGTCCGAGCTGGTGCCGGGGCCGTGCATGACGATGGCGTCGTAGTAGATGAACTGGCCGAGGGTGCTGAGGCCGTCGGACTTGCCTTGGTTCACCGCGGGGTTGAAGTAGACGCGGTCGCGCTCGTTGTTCTGCGCGGTCTGGAACGCGCTGGTGGCGGCGGCCTGCTTCCACGCGCTCTCGAAGGCGGATCCGAGGCCTGCGTGCGAGTCCGTTCCGTTCACCTTCCGCAGCGCAGGCAGGAACTTGGCGAGGGGGTTGTTCGGCACGGCGTTGGTGTAGGCCTCGACGAGTTCCAGCATGTCACCGGTGCCCGAGCAGAAGCCGATGATGCCCGCGGTGTAGCCGCGGCCGTCGCCGATGTCCTCGATGTACTTGTACTGCGCTTTCCAGTCCAGCGACGAGTTTTCCGCGCTGGAGACCAGCTTCATCGCGATTTCCTTCTTGGCGGGGGCCGAAAGGTCCCCGACGGCGCGGACGGACGCGCCGGCCGCCAGGGGAGCGGGGGCCGCGGAGGAGAACGCGGGGGTGGTGACCACCAGGGCCGCGACGGAGGCCGCGCCGAGCGCGCCGACGAGGACCGGCCGCAACTTCTTGCTCATGGGAGGAGTCCCTTTCCGAGGGTGCGCCGTGGGGGATCACGGCGGTTTCGGGTGGTGCGGGTGGAGCTGCGGCGTAGCGACACGGTAGCGGAGGGTCAGCGGGTCCACAAGAGGCGGAATTCGTTCATGTTCGTGAACGGTCCAGACCATCGGAGGAGGTCCTCAAAGGACGGACGTCCGGCCGCCGCGGGTGGCGCGTCTTGAATGAGTCATTCAGGACCTCCGAAGACTTGAATGACTCATTCAAGACGCTGCCGCGGCGCGACCCTTCCGCGAAGGCGTGCGGTCAGCGAGCCCCGGCGAAGAGGCGGATGACGTCCGGCAGCACGTTCACCGGGATCGTCGGGTCGATCGCCCGCTGCACGCCGAGGCCGATGCCCAAGCTCAGCAACGCCGTCGCGGCGTCGTCGGCCGACATCGGGAGCGTGATCCCGAACCGCTCGGCGTACCCGCTCAGCAACCCCGCGATCGTGTCGCGGATCGCCTTGTCGCGCGCGGCCAGCTCGGCGCGCACGTGCGGGTTGCGGCGGGCGTTCGTGGCGAACTCGACCTCGAGCGCCGTCCACGCCTCGTCGCCGATGCTGCGCTCGGCCCACGTCTGGAACGCCGCCAGCAGCCCGTCTACCCCTTCCGCGCCGACCAGCGCCTCCGCGACCAGCGTGACCTGCTCGTCGTGGATCCGGTCGAGCACGGCCAGGCACAGCTCGTCCTTGTTGCGGAAGTTCGAGTACACCGCGCCCTTCGAGTACCCGGCCTCGTCGGCGACCTTCTCCAGCGACGTCACCGAATAGCCGTCGCGCAGGAAGAGCAGCTTGGCGGTCTCGATCAGCTGCTCGCGGGTGCGCGCCTGGCTTTCCGCGCGGGTGAGTCGGGCCATGGGTGCCACTCTAGCGAGCCTCGGAATCGGGGTACCGATGGTATTGAGATACTGATAGTCTCCGAAAATGCGCGACTTCGACGTTCTCGTCATCGGTGCCGGGGCCTCCGGGCTCGGGGCCGCCATCCGGCTCGGCCAGGCCGGGGTCGACGACCTCGCCGTCCTCGAAAAGGCCGCCGACCTGGGCGGAACCTGGCGCGACAACACCTACCCCGGCTGCGCGTGCGACGTCCCGTCCGCGCTGTACTCGTACTCCTTCGCGCCGAACCCCGGGTGGACGCGCGCGTTCGCCGGGCAGGCCGAGATCCGGGCCTACCTGCGCGACACGGCCGAGCGCTTCGGCGTCACCGGCAAGATCCGCTACGGCGTCGAGGTCACGCGGGCGCGGTGGAACGCCGTCGACGCGCGGTGGGAGCTGGAGACGTCGCAAGGGCCGTACTCGGCGCGGATCCTGGTCGCGGGCACCGGGCCGTGGCACGAGCCGAAGATCCCCGGCCTGCCCGGCCTCGACGGCTTCCCCGGCGAGGTCTTCCACTCCTCGCGGTGGAACCACGGCTACGACCTGACCGGCAAGCGCGTCGCGGTGGTCGGGACGGGCGCGTCCGCGGTGCAGTTCGTGCCGGAGATCGTGCCCCGCGTAGGCAGGCTGCACCTGTTCCAGCGCACGGCGCAGTGGGTGCTGCCGAAGCCGGACCACCACGTCCCGGGCGTCGAACGGTTCCTTCTGCGGCGGTTTCCAGCCCTGCAGCGCGCGTTGCGCAGTGCCGAGTACGGCGCGATGGAGACGCTCGGCTTCGGGTTCCGCCACCCGTGGCTGCTGCGGCAGGTGCAGAAGATCGGCCTCGCGCACCTGCGGCTGGCGGTACGAGATCCGGCGCTGCGGGCGGCGTTGACCCCGGACTACACGCTCGGCTGCAAACGTTTGCTGATGTCGAATACGTATTACCGATCGCTCACGTCGTCCACTGTGGACGTCCATCCGACGGCGGTGCGGGCGGTCGAGGGGAACCGGGTGCGCGGCGCGGACGGCTCGTCGGCCGAGGTGGACGCGATCATCTTCGGCACCGGCTTCCACATCCTCGACATGCCGGTGTCGGCGCGCGTGTTCGACGCGGACGGCCGCAGCCTCGACGACCACTGGCGGGGCAGCCCGCAGGCGTACGCGGGCACGACGGTCGCCGGGTTCCCCAACCTGTACCTGCTGCTCGGGCCGAGCCTGGGCACCGGGCACTCGTCGGCGTTCATGATCCTCGAGGCGCAGCTGCGCCACACGGTCGCGGCGGTGACGCGCACGCTGCGTTCGGGCTGGACGTCGCTCTCGGTGCGCCCGGAGGCCCAGGCGGCGTTCAACGCGCAGGTGCAGGCGGCGCTGCCGGGCACCGTGTACCAGTCGGGCGGCTGCTCCAGCTACTACACGGATGTCAACGGGCGCAACAGTTTCAGCTGGCCGTTCTCGACGGGACGGCTCCGGTCGCAGGTCGGGGCGTTCGACGAAGCGGACTACGAAATCGGGAGGATCCATGCGGTTCGGTGAGCGGTACCCGGCGATCGATCCGCGCGGCGCGGTGGTCGTGATCACCGGCGGGGCACGCGGGATCGGCCGCGCGACGGCGGCGGAGTTCGCCGCCCGCGGCGCGACGGTCTGCGTCGGTGACCTGGACACGGCGCTGGCGTCGCGGGTGCCGGACGCGCACGGGTTCCCGCTGGACGTGACGGTCCGCGCGTCGTTCGACGCGTTCGCCGCGGCGGTGACCGAGCGGTTCGGCCGGATCGACGTGCTGGTGAACAACGCGGGCGTGATGCCGCTCGGCGACTTCCTCGAAGAGCCCGACGAGGTCGGCCGGACCACAGTGGACGTCAACGTCCACGGCCTGGTCCACGGCTTGCGGTCGGTGCTGCCGGGGATGATCGCGCGGGGGCGCGGGCACGTCGTGAACGTGGCGTCGATGGCGGGCAAGATCCCGCTGCCGGGCATGGCGGTGTACAACGCGAGCAAGTTCGCGGCCGTCGGCCTGACGGCGGCGGTGCGGCGCGAATACGCGGCGACGGGGGTGAGCGTGAGCGCGGTGCTGCCGAGCGCGGTCCGCACGGAGCTGGCGGCCGGGGTGCGGCTGGGCGGGGCACTGCCCACAGTGGACCCGGAGGTGGTGGCCCGCGCGATCGCGGGAACGCTGCGGACGCGCCGGGCGGAGACGGCGGTGCCGAGGTGGCTCGGTACGTGGGACCTCCTGGCGGCCCTGACCCCGGAACGCGTGATGTCACTGGCCCGCGCCTGGATCGGCGACGACCGGGCGCTGACGCAACTGGACCCCGCGGCCCGCGCGGCCTACGTCCGCCGGATTTCCGCCCAGCTGCGGTGAGGTCGCCTGGTGGTCGTGAGTGGCAATTAGGGTTCTAACCCGAATCCCCACTCACGACCACCAGGTGAGCCCCGCGGATCGTCAGAGGGTTGCGAACCTGATGCCCGCCTTCGTCAGCCGGTCCACCAGGGCGTCGCCCATCGCCGTCGCCGTGGTCACCTGGCCCGCCGTCTCCGGCAGGTCGTCCAGCGCCAGGCACATCGCCGACTCCGCCAGCATCTTCGCCGTCTCGTCGTAGCCCGGGTCGCCGCCCGACACCTCCGTCACCACCCGGGACCCGCCGCCCTCGCCGATGAACCGCACCGAGAACCACGACCGCGCGCGCCGCTCGGGGCTCGGCCCGTCGCCCGGGGCCAGCAGCCGCGAAAGCCCGCGCCGCGCCGGTGGGACCTGCGCCGCGGCGAACAACGCGCCCACCCCGAGCGCGCCGCCCGCGAGCACCGGCAGGTGCCGGACCGCCGCGAAGTGCCGGTACGTGAAGTCCGGCCCGTACCGTTCGGACGCGGCCGCCGAGCGCCGGACGATCGCGGGGTCGATCGTCGGCAGCGGGACCGCCCACCAGCCCGCGTCCGCCACCCGGTGCGGGCGCCCCAGCGGGGCCCGCGTGAACCGTCCCGCCGGGCGCGGCTCGGCCGCCGCGCGCTCGCGCGCCACCCGGGCGCCGGCCTGCAGCCGCGACATCACCGTCAAGGCGCTGAGGAACGTGCCGCCGGACGGCATCCCGCTCGCGCGCACGTACCCGTCGACGCGCAGCGGCACGCCTTCCGGCAGCTGCCGCACGGTGAACCACGCGCCCAGGTCGTGCGGGATCGAGTCGAACCCGCACGCGTGCACCAGCCGTGCCCCCGTCTCGCGGGCGCGCCGGTCGTGCGCCAGGTACATCCGGTCGACGAACTCGGGTTCGCCGGTCAGGTCGACGTAGTCGGTGCCTGCCTCGGCGCACGCCGCGACCAGCGGCTCGCCCCGCTCCAGGTACGGGCCGACGGTCGTGATCACCACCTTCGCCGCTTCGGCGACCGCGCGCAGCGACGCCGGGTCACCGGAGTCGGCGACGAGCAGGTCGAGCGAGGCGAACCGGTCGTCGATCGCGGTGAGCTTCGTCCGCACGGCTTCGAGCTTTTCGCGGCTGCGCCCGGCCAGCGCCCAGCGCAGCTCCGCGGGCGCGTGGCGCGCCAGGTACTCGGCGGTCAGGCCGCCGGTGAACCCGGTGGCGCCGAACAGGACCACGTCGTGCGCGCGCATGTCTCCTCCAGGGGACGGCAACAGCGCCCAGGTTACCCGCCGGTCACTTCCGGTCGCCCGTGTAGACGGCGGCGGCCGCCGCGGCCGCGACCCCGCTGATGACGTCGCTGATCCGCCGCGGCATCGCCTCGTGCGTGTCGGCCATCCACGCCCGCACCTGCGCCCGGCCGAGCTCCGGTTCGCACAGGTCGTCGACGCCGGCGGTCCACGCCAGCAGCGCGAGGCACGCCGAATGCGGGTCGGGCCGCTCGACGCCGAACACCGCGGACCGCGCCTTGCTGCGCGCCGCCGTCGAGACGAGCAGGTCGGCGGGCGGGTAGCGGTGTCGCCGGCGCAGGAGCACCCGATCGGGGGTCCGCCGGACGAGGCCGAGCGCGACGAGGTTTTCCGCGACGAGCGACGGCAGTTCTTCGCGGAGGTGCCCGATCCAGTCGCGTACGGGGTGCGCCCGCTTTTCCGAAACAATTTCGGAAAAGACGTGGTCGATCGTCGGAATGCCCGGCGGTCGTGTCGCGATCGTGCGGATCTTCCGGTCTTCGACGGTGATCCGGTCGGTGAACAGCAGATCGCACAGCACCGCTCCGGCCAGGCCGATGCCCAGCGACGTCCGGCTGAGCACCGGGCGGCCGGAGAACTCGTCGTGCCCCAGGAAGAAGAAGGAATCGACCAAGGTGAGCCGGCGCATGACGGAAAACGGCCCCCTGGGCGGTCGCGGTGCGGGAATCGAAGATAGCGGTCCGGCCTCGTGCGGCTTTCGGTGCCGTCCCGTTTTACCCCGAACGGACGTACCGCCGCCGGGCGCCCTGCCCCTACGCTGGGGCACCGCCGCCAAGATCACCAACGGCGCGGGGGAAGGTCCATGGGAACCCACACGCCGGGGCGTCGCGGCCTCGGCAGCAGGCGGCTCGGTGCCGCGCAGATCGTCTTTTTCGTCGTGGCGGCGGCAGGTCCGCTGTACGCGATCGCGGGCGGGGTTTCGGCGACGTACGCGGTGACGGGCAGCATCGGCGTGCCGTTGTCGTTCGTGCTGCTGGCTCCCGTGCTCGCGTTGTTCGCCGTCGGCTACGCCGCGATGAGCCGGCACGTCACCAACGCGGGCGCGTTCTACCCCTATGTGGCGCACGGGATCGGGCGGTCGGCCGGGGCCGGCGTCGCTTACGTGACCGTGCTCGCCTACAGCTCCATCCAGGTCGGCGTCTACGGCCTGTTCGGGCTGTCCCTCTCGACGTGGCTGGACGCGGTGTTCGGGCTGAGCGTGCCGTGGTGGCTCGCCGCGCTGCTGATGGTGCTCGTCGTCGGGGCGGGCGGGGTGCTGCGGATCGACCTCAACGCGAAGGTGCTCGGGGTCGCGCTGGGGCTCGAGGTCGCGGTGCTCGTGGTCGTGGACGTCGCGATGTTCAGCCACCCGGACGGGGGAAGCGTTTCCCTGGTCCCGCTCTCGCCGTCGAGCCTCTTCACCGCGGGTGTCGGCGCCGTTTTCGCTTTCTCCATCGCGGTTTTCACCGGGTTCGAGGGCGCGGCGACCTACGGCGAGGAGTGCCGCGACCCGCGCCGGACGGTCGGCCGCGCGACCTACATCGCGATCGGCCTGACGGCGGTGCTGTACATCGCCTCGTCGCTCGGGATGGCGGTCGCGACCGGTCCGGACCACGTCGTCGAGCGCGCCGCCGCCGAGGGACCCGGGCTGCTGTTCGGCCTCGGCGGGCAGTACGTCGGCACGGCGTTCGCGGACACGGCGTACGTGCTCTTCCTGACCAGCCAGTGCGCCGCGCTGCTGAGCTTCCACAACGCCGTCGCGCGGTACTTCTTCGCGCTCGGCCGGGAAGGGCTGCTGCCGGAGGGGTTCAGCCGCACGAGCAAGCGCACCGGTGCCCCGATCGGCGGGTCGCTGGTCCAGACCACGATCGCGTTCGTCGTCGTCGCGGTGTTCGCGCTGGTCGGCCGCGACCCGTTCACCGACCTGTTCACCTGGACCGGGGTCACCGCCTCGACCGGCGTCACGATCATCATGGTCGCCGTTTCGCTGTCGGTGCTCGGGTTCTTCGCCCGCCGGCCCGGCCGGGAGACGTGGTGGCGGCGGCGCGGCGCACCCGCGCTCGCGGCGGTGACGCTGACCGCGGTCCTGGTGCTGATCATCGTCAACTTCGACGTCCTGCTCGGCCCGGCCGGCGCGATCCCGGCGTTGCGCTGGGGCCTGCCGGGGCTCCTTCTGCTGGCCGGTCTCGTGGGCTTCTTCCGCGGCGAGGCGTTGCGCACCCGCCAGCCGGACGTCTACGCGGGCATCGGCGGGCCGCTGCGCGAGGACGACGAGCCGGTCCTGGACCCTCGGTGAGCGACGTCCGCGCCGCCGCACCGTCCGAACTGGACACCGTGGTGGGTGTCCTCGTCGCCGCGTTCCAGGACGACCCGGTGAGCCGCTGGGTGTTCCCGGACGACGAGCGCCGCCGCGCCACCGCCCACCCGGCGTTCTTCCGCGCCATCGCCGAAGCGGCGTTCGCGGCCGGGTTCGTCGACGTGACCACCGACCACTCGGCGGCGATCCTGTGGCTGCCCGGCGGCGACGATGGCGACGACGCCCCGATCGCCGGGCTGGACGCGGGCGAGCACGGCAGGCTGGCCACCCTGCTCGGCATGATGGCCGAGCGCGAGCCGCCCGGGCCGCTGTGGCACGCGCAGTTCATCGGGGTCCTCCCCGCGCGGCAGCGCCGGGGCGTCGGCGCGCGGCTGCTGCGGCACGGCCTCGCGCGGGCCGACGGCGAGGGCGTGCCCACCTACCTGGAGGCCAGCTCGCCGGACAGCGTCCGGCTCTACCGGCGGCTCGGGTTCGGCGACCACGGGCCCGCGTTCGCGCCGCCGGGCGGGCCGCCGATGCGGCCGATGCGGCGTCCCGTTACCGACGAGTACAGTGCCCCCTCGAAGGCGAGGAGGAAGCCGTGACCGAACGCTTCGGCAGCTACCAGAACGAGCTCTACCTGCAAGGACTCGGTGGTCAGCTGCCGCCGTGCTCGACCGACGCGACGAAGCTCGAGGCGTCGGCCCGCGAGGTCATGGCGCCCGGCCCGTTCTCCTACGTCGCGGGCGCGGCGGGCTCCGGCGCGACCGCCCGCGCCAACCGCGAGGCGTTCGACCGCTGGCGCGTCGTGCCGCGGATGCTCACCGGCGCGACCGACCGCGACCTTTCGACGACGGTGCTCGGCACCCGCCTGCCCGCGCCGGTGGCCGTAGCGCCCGTCGGCGTCCAGTCGATCGTGCACCCGGACGCGGAGTCCGCGACCGCACGGGCCGCGGCTTCGGTCGGCCTGCCGTTCATCCTGTCCACGGCGTCGTCGACCGGCATCGAGGACGTCGCCGCGGCCAACGGCGACGGCCCGCGCTGGTTCCAGCTGTACTGGCCCGGCGACGCGGACGTCTGCGCGAGCCTGCTGGCGCGGGCGAAGAACGCGGGCTACACGGCGCTGGTCGTCACGCTGGACACGTGGACGCTGGCCTGGCGACCGTCCGATCTCGACCAGGCGTACCTGCCGTTCCTCAACGGCGAAGGGCTCGCGGTGCCGTTCACCGACCCGGTGTTCCGCGCCCAGCTGCAGAAGACGCCGGAGGAGGACCGCGGGACGGCCATCCTGACCTGGATCGGGATGATCACCGGCACCGACCGGACGTGGGACCAGCTGCCGTTCCTGCGCGAGCACTGGGACGGCCCGATCGTGCTCAAGGGCATCCAGCACGTGGCGGACGCGCGCCGCGCGGCCGAGGCGGGCATGGACGGCATCATCGTGTCGAACCACGGCGGCCGCCAGGTCGACGGCGCGATCGGCGCGCTGGAGGCCCTGCCCGGCATCGTCTCGGCGGTCGGCGACCGCGTGGAGGTGCTGTTCGACTCCGGCATCCGGACCGGCGCGGACGTGCTCAAGGCGGTCGCGCTGGGCGCGCGGGCGGTCCTGGTGGGACGCCCGTGGGTGTACGGCCTGGCGCACGCGGGCGAGGACGGCGTCCGCCACGTGCTGCGGAGCCTGCTGGCTGACTTCGACCTGACGATGGGGTTGTCCGGGCACCGCACGCTCGCCGACCTGGGTCCGGACTCGCTCCAGCGGACGTGAGGTAACGAATCGGGAAATCCCGGGACAGCCCGGGAGCCGCCCGCTACTGTACGAGTCCCATCGCGGGCCGTCGGGGGCGGCCTGCTCCTCATTCTCTTTCCCGTTGGGGGTTTCCCATGTCTTCGATCATGACGCGGATCGGCATCCTCTTCGCCGTCCTCGGCTTCGGCTCGCTCATCCTCGAGCAGTTCGACTACGAGTTCCGGCTGATCGCCTGGGCGAGCGACATGCAGCCGTTCTTCGGCATCATCCTCGGCGTCGTCGGCCTCGCGCTGGTCGGCGGCGCGGCGGCGATGAACCGCGCGAAGCCGGCGCCGCAGCCGCAGGTCGCCCAGCAGCCGCCCGCGCCGCAGCAGCAGTACCCGAACCAGCCCCAGGGCTGACCCGGTAGCGCCCCAACGCTGATCCCGGCCCGAGCGCCCCAAGGCGGCCTTCGGTGCGTCAGACGCAACCAAGGCCGCCTTCGGTGCGTGAGACGCAACCAAGGCCACATTGGGGCGCTCGGGGCCGGTCCGGGTGGGGCCGGTCACGCGGCGGGGATATTCGGAAGCCCGGGTCGTCACGCACGGCTATCCTTGGTCCGAGTATGTCCACGCCATCCCCCCTCGAAGCGCTGCGTGCGCGCCTGCCCGAGCTGATGCCGCGCGACCGGCAGCGGCTGCGCCGGCGGCTCGAAGGTGCCCGCAAGGCCCGCAACCGCGACGCCGTCCTGCAGCAGATCGCCGCCGACGTCGACGCCGCCGAGCTGCGTGTCCAGTCGCGGCGCGAGAGCGTGCCCAAGATCGAATATCCCGAAGAGCTGCCGGTCAGCAAGCTCAAGGACGAGATCGCCGCGGCCATCGAGAAGCACCAGGTCGTCATCGTCGCGGGGGAGACCGGCTCCGGCAAGACCACCCAGCTGCCGAAGATCTGCCTCGAGCTGGGCCGCGGCGTCCTCGGCCAGATCGGGCACACGCAGCCGCGGCGGCTGGCCGCCCGTACCGTCGCCGACCGGATCGCCAGCGAGCTCAAGACCGAGCTCGGCGAGACCGTCGGCTACAAGGTGCGGTTCACCGACCAGTCCGGGCAGGACACGCTGGTCAAGCTGATGACCGACGGCATCCTGCTGGCCGAGATCCAGACCGACCGGTCGCTGCGCCAGTACGACACGCTCATCATCGACGAGGCCCACGAGCGCAGCCTCAACATCGACTTCATCCTCGGCTACCTCAAGCAGCTGCTGCCGCGCCGCCCGGACCTCAAGGTCATCATCACCTCGGCGACCATCGACCCGGAGCGCTTCTCGAAGCACTTCGACGACGCGCCGATCGTCGAGGTCTCCGGCCGGACGTACCCGGTCGAGGTCCGCTACCGGCCGCTCGTCGACCCCGACGCGCCCGAAGAAGACGAGCGGGACCAGACGCAGGGCATCCTCGACGCCGTCGAGGAGCTGTGCGCCGAGGGCCCGGGCGACATCCTGGTGTTCCTCTCCGGCGAGCGCGAGATCCGCGACACCGCGGACGCGCTCAACCGCGCGAACCTGCGCAACACCGAAGTCCTGCCGCTGTACGCGCGGCTGTCGGCGGCCGACCAGCACCGGGTGTTCCAGTCGCACACCGGGCGCCGGGTCGTGCTCGCGACCAACGTCGCCGAGACGTCGCTGACCGTGCCGGGCATCAAGTACGTCGTCGACCCGGGCACCGCGCGGATCTCGCGCTACAGCCACCGCACGAAGGTGCAGCGGCTGCCGATCGAGCCGGTGTCGCAGGCCTCGGCGAACCAGCGCAAGGGCCGCTGCGGCCGCACGTCCGACGGCATCTGCGTCCGGCTCTATTCCGAAGAGGACTTCGAGAGCCGGCCCGAGTTCACCGACCCGGAGATCCTGCGGACCAACCTCGCGTCGGTCATCCTGCAGATGACGTCGCTGGGCCTCGGCGACATCGCGGCGTTCCCGTTCGTCGAGCCGCCGGACCGCCGCCAGGTCGCCGACGGCATCGGGCTGCTGCAGGAGCTGGGCGCGTTCGCCAGCTCGAACGCCGACCGCGAGCTGACCGACATCGGCCGCAAGCTCGCGCAGCTGCCGGTCGACCCGCGGATGGGCCGGATGGTGCTGGAGGCCGCGAAGAACGGCTGCGTCCGCGAGGTCATGATCATCGCGGCCGCACTGTCCATTCAGGACCCGCGCGAGCGCCCGGCGGAGAAGCAGCAGGCGGCCGACGCCCAGCACGCGCGGTTCGCCGACCCGACGTCGGACTTCCTGGCCTACCTGAACCTCTGGGAGTACGTCTCGGAGCAGCAGAAAGCGTTGTCGGGCAACCAGTTCCGCCGCATGTGCCGCACCGAGTACCTGAACTACCTGCGCCTGCGCGAGTGGCAGGACATCTTCAGCCAGCTGCGCCAGCTGGCCAAGCCGCTCGGCATCGCGCTGAACACGACCCCGGCCGACCCGCAGCGCGTGCACACCTCCCTGATCGCCGGGCTGCTCTCGCACATCGGGCTCAAGGACCCGGCGAAGGGCGACTACCTGGGCGCGCGCGGGGCCCGCTTCGGCGTGTTCCCCGGGTCGGCGCTGTTCAAGAAGCAGCCGCGGTTCGTGATGTCGGCCGAGCTGGTCGAGACGTCGCGGCTGTGGGCGCGGGTGAACGCCCGGATCGAGCCGGAGTGGGTCGAGCCGCTCGCGCAGCACGTCGTCAAGCGGAACTACTCCGAGCCGCACTGGGAACGCAAGCAGGGCGCGGTGATCGCGACCGAGCGGGTGACGCTCTACGGCGTCCCGCTGGTCGCCGACCGCCGCGTCAACTACGGCCGGATCGACCCGGAGCTGTCGCGGGCGATGTTCATCCGGCACGCGCTCGTCGAGGGCGACTGGCAGACGCGCCACCACTTCTTCGCGGAGAACCGGGCGCTGCTGGAGGAGGTCGAGGACCTCGAGAACCGGGCGCGGCGGCGCGACATCCTGGTCGACGACCAGACGCTGTACGAGTTCTACGACGCGCGGGTGCCCGCGGACGTCGTTTCGGTGCGCCACTTCGACAGCTGGTGGAAGAAGGCTCGGCACACCGACCCGGACCTGCTCTCGTTCGAGAAGTCCATGCTCATCAACGAGAACGCGGGCGGCGTGCGGGAGTCCGACTACCCGGACTCGTGGACGCAGGGCACCCAGGTCTTCAAGCTGACCTACCAGTTCGAGCCGGGCGCGGACGCCGACGGCGTCACCGTGCACGTCCCGCTGCCGGTGCTGAACCAGGTGACGCCGGACGGCTTCGACTGGCAGGTGCCGGGCCTGCGCGAGGAGCTGGTGACGCAGCTGATCAAGTCGCTGCCGAAGGCGTTGCGGCGCAACTTCGTCCCGGCTCCGGACACCGCGAAGTACGTCCTTTCGCGAGTGTCCCCTTCGGACGGTCCGCTGCTCGAGGTGCTCGGCCGCGAGCTGCGTGCCCTGCGCGGGGTCACGGTGCCGTACGCGGACTGGGACCTCGCTTCGGTGCCGGAGCACCTGAAGATGACGTTCCGCGTGGTCGACGAGCGCGGCAAGAAGGTGGCCGAGGGCAAGGACGTCGAGGGGCTGCAGCGGCGCCTGGCCCCGAAGGTCCGCGCGACGATCTCCAAGGCGGCCAACACGCTCGAGAAGGCCGGGCTGACCAAGCCGTCGTTCGGTTCGCTGCCGAAGGTGTTCGAGTCGACGCAGCGCGGGCACGACGTCAAGGCGTACCCGGCGCTGGTCGACGAAGGCGCGTCGGTCGCGGTGCGGATGCTGGACACGCCGGGGCAGCAGGAGCACGCGATGTGGGCGGGCACGCGGCGGATGCTGCGGCTCAACCTGAACTCGCCGATGAAGTTCATCACGCGGTCGCTGTCGAACTCGTCGAAGCTGGTGCTCAACCGCAACCCGCACGGCAGCGTGGCGGCGCTGCTCGAGGACTGCGTCGACTGCGCGGTGGACGCCCTGATGACGGCGGCGGGCGGTCCGGCCTGGGACGAGGCGGGCTTCGCGGCGCTGCTGGAGAAGGTCCGGGCCGGCCTGCACCCGGAGGTGCTGGAAGTCCTGACGCAGGTGGAGAAGATCCTCCGCGCGGCGAACGACGTGGAGGTCGCGCTGTCGAGCGCGCGGGGGCCCGCGGAGTCCCTTTCGGACATTCGCGCGCAGCTTTCCGGCTTGGTGTACGCGGGTTTCGTGACGGCGACGGGTGCTTTGCGGTTGCGGCACGTGGTGCGCTACCTGCAGGGGATTTCGCGCCGGTTGGAGAAGCTGCCTTCGGAGCCGACGCGGGATCTCCAGCGGACGGCGGACATCGCCTGGATCACCGGGGAGTACCGGGAGGCGCTGGCTTCGCTCCCGCCGGGGACTTCGTCACCGGCGTTGAACGAGGTGCGGTGGATGATCGAAGAGCTGCGGGTGTCGTTCTTCGCGCAGACGCTGGGAACGGCCCATCCCGTGTCGCTGAAACGGATCACGAAGGCCATCGACGACGCACTGGCGTGAGGTCCGCCGGGTATGTCCGGCTCGGAACTTCCGGCGGTTGACCGCAGGCGTACGGGCGTCAAGCCTGGGGCGGTTGAAGACCCCTCCGGGAAAGGACCTTCCGATGTCCTTGGGTGTTTCCTCCGCTAAGCGAAGAATCGCCATCACCTTCACCGCGCTCCTCCTGCCCCTCTCCATCGTCCTGGCGCCCGCGGCGCAGGCCGCCACCGGTGGCTCGCCGCTGCCGGCGGATCCCCGGCCCGGCAAGCACAAGATCGCCGCGGCCGCCGAAGAGCCGCGGCACGACGTGCCGAACCCGCTGCTCAAGGAGCGGTTCGCCGAGGAGGAAGAGGAGGACGGCGACGACCCCGCGCTGTCCGCGCTCTGCCAGAGCTACCTCGGCCGGCCGAACCCGTACCGGCCGCTCGCGCCGGACACCGACGTCATCGACGGCGACACGATCGTGCCCACCGGCAGCCAGGCCGGCTGCAGCACGGCCCAGAACGAAACGACCATCGCCGTCAATCCGGAGAATCCGAACAACATCGTCGCCGGGGCGAACGACTACCGGCTCTACAACACCCGCGAGGCGCGCAACGACTCCGGCGGGTTCGCCTACACGTCGTTCGACGGCGGCCGCACCTGGGCGAACGTCCAGCTGCCGCACCTCGACTACCCGGCGGGCGCGGCGGCTCCACTGTCCTACATGGACGCCGCGGGCGACCCGGCCATCGCGTTCGGCCCGCACAACACGGTCTACTACGCGACGCTGGTGTTCAGCCGCGCGGAGGTGCCGGATGGGCAGCAGCTGGCGAGCGGGATCGCGGTGTCGGTGTCCCACGACGGCGGGCGCACCTTCGGCGACCCGGCGGTGCTGCACCTCGACGGCGTGACCCCGGCGGGCACGCCGGCCCCGGCGTACATCTTCAACGACAAGGAGTGGATCGCCGCCGACCCGGTGTCCGGCGACGTCTACGTGACGTGGACGCAGTTCACGTACAACGCCGAGGGCGAGTTCCTCGAGTCGCCGATCGTGCTGTCGAAGTCCGGCGACTTCGGCCGGACGTGGTCGCGGATGCGCCGGATTTCGCCGTCGCTGACCGGTTTCCACGGCGGGATCACGCCGTACGGCAGTGGTTCGAACCCGGTGGTGACCCGCGACGGGACGCTCCAGGTGGCGTACGAGACGTCGGTGTGCGCGACGGCGGCGTGCGACCGGCCGTCGGACCACGACGCGGTGGTCGTGGCGACGTCGCGAGACGGCGGCCGGACGTTCCGGCACACGGAGGTCGCGCTCGACTTCGACTTCCCGGTGGACGAAGACGTCGCGAACAACGCGCTGACCGGCGAGAACTTCCGGGTCAACAGCTTCCCGCAGCTCGCGTACGACCGCGTGACGGACAAGCTGTGGGTGACGTGGGCGGACGACCGCAACGGAACGTACCGCGACGGCGAGTCGGTGAAGACGAACGGCGACGCGTTCCTGAGCGGCTTCGACGGCCGGAGCTGGTCTCGTCCGGCGAAGATCGGCACGGGCGCCGACGAGGTGTTCCCGGCGGTCGCGGCACTGGCGGGCCGGGTGGCGGTCACGTTCTACACGCGCGCGTACGACGCGGGCGGGATCGGCCTCGACTACGCGTACGCGACGGGCTGGGGCAGCGGCGTGGCATCGGCCCCGATCCGCCGGATCACAACGCAGACGGCGAACCCCCAGGTCCAGTTCGTGTCGACGGGAGCGGTGACGGGAAAGGAGCTGCAGGGGGTGTTCATCGGCGACTACACGGCCGCGGCGATCGGCGCGGACTTCCGCCTGCACCCGTGCTGGACCGACTTCCGCGGCAACCCGGGACGGACGCTGCCGAACCAGGATGTCGGGACGCGGACGTTGCCGATGTTCCCGTGATGTGAGGTGCCGCGTCGGCTGTTCCCGTGGGGAGCGGCCGACGCGGCGCACCGCTCGGCGTCCGAACGTGGCTTCCGCGCCGATCGTCGCTACTTGGCGATAAGTGCCACGCTGGGCACGCACGCGGAGAGTATCCCGGCGAAGGCAGAGGACGGGCCCTCTTCAGCTTCGCCACTTGCGCTGCCGGAAATGGCAGCCGAGCAGCATGTCGTACGCGTTTACGTCCGGGTCGATGGACGGCAATAACCACAACCAGATCACCGCGGCCAAGCGCAGGTAGCCCAAGGCTGGCCGACGAACGGCCGAGCACCTCATGGGGGTACGCCTTTCACCGGCTGCGATCTCCGTTGCGCCGAACGGATGTCCTCCATGTGGTTCGTGATCGGTGGAGCTTCACGTGTGACTGGAGAGCCGACGCGGCCTCACTTCGCGTCGGCGTAGTTGTCCACCGGGGCGATGTGCATCGGAAACCGCACCGGGCACGCCGGGCCGAACAGCATGCGGGCCGCCTCAGCCACGCTGTCCGTGATCGCCGTCGAGACCTCCTCCGCCAGCTCCGCCGGGGTGTGGACGATCACCTCGTCGTGCTGGAAGAACACCAGGTGGGCCGGGGCCGGGAGGCGTCCTCGCAGCGTCGCCAGCATCACCGCCGTCATGTCGGCCGCCGTTGCCTGGACCACGAAGTTGCGCGTGAACCGGCCCCAGCCTCGGGATGCCCTGCGGGCCTTCAACTCCGCCGCGTCGTCCGCCGCCAAGCCGCCCGTCAACGCCCGCCACGCCGCCGACGGCGCCGGGGACGTCCGGCCCAACCGCGACCTGACCCGCTCGCCGCGCTCACCGGCCTGGGCCGCCTGCTCCACATAGGACACCGCGTCCGGGAACCGCTGGCGCAGCAACCCCAGCAGCGGCCCCGCCTCGCCGGACGTGCCGCCGTACATCGCCGACAGCATCGCGATCTTCGCCCGGGCCCGGTCGTCTCGGTCGTCGTTCGCTGCCGGGACCCAGCGCGTCCCCGAAAACAACGCCTCGGCCAAGCGTGCGTACAAGTCCGTCGCCGCCGCGACGTCGGCCAAGCGCCGGTCGCCCGACAACGCCGTCAGCACCCGGGGCTCCAGCTGCGCCGCGTCCGCCACCACCAGCCGCCAGCCCGGGTCCGCCCGGACGCACGTCCGCAGCACCTTCGGGATCTGCAACGCCCCGCCGCCGCGGCTGGCCCAGCGCCCCGACACCACTCCGCCGACCACGTAGTGCGGGCGGAACCGGCCCTCGTGCACCCACTCGTCGAGCCACGCCCAGCCGTTCGCCGCGAACAGCCGGGACAGTTCCTTGTACTCCAGCAACGGCCCGACCGCCGGGTGGTCGATCCCGCGCAGCAGGTACTTGCGCGCCGCGGGCACCTCGATGCCCTCGCGGGCCAGCGCCCGGACCACGCTCGGCGGCGAATCCGGGTTCACCGGCCGCCCGCCGAACGCCTCCGTGATCTTCGCCGCCAGCTCCACCAGCGCCTTCGGCCGCTGCCCGGCGGGCACCCGCGGACCGAGCCGCGAAACCAGCAGCGCCTCGTGCACGTCGGCGCGCCAGGGCAGGCCGTCGGCCGACATCTCCGCCGCGGCCAGCGCGCTCGCCGACTCCGCGGCCAGCAGCAGCCGGAACCGGTCCGGGTGCTCGGTCGCCGCCACTCGCCGTTCCTGCTCGGCGAGCACCCGTTGGAGCGCCGTGACGACCGTCACGCCGTCCGGCAGCGTCGGCGCACGCGTCTCGAACAGCGTCGGCTGCGCGAGCTCGACGGCCGCCGAGTCGGCGGGCGGTTCTTCGCCGTTCGCCCTGGCCCAGGCCGCGCGCAGGCTCCGCGACTGGCCCTCCTGACCCTCGTACGCCAGCAGCAGCCCCTCCGCCAGCGCCGGGTCGTAGCACCGCCGCACCCGCACGCCGGCGGCCACCAGCACCGGGTACGTCCCCTCCACCGACGGGAACACCCAGCGCGGCCGCAGCGACGCCTCCAGCTCGCGCGCCAGCGCCGCGAAACCCGCCTCGTCCAGGCCGTTCACCGTCGAGGACGGCGTGCGCACGGTGAAGCTCCCGTCCTCCTCCCGCCCGGCGATCACCTGCACGAAGACATTGTGCCGACCACCACCGACAAAAAGCGCCGAGCGCACGGCTGGTGCGCGCGCGGCGGGCTTGGTTTACTCTCCAGTAGCCCCCATACCGCCGGTACGCCCGCCGTCGGCGTGGGTTCTCTTCCCGCAGCAACGGAGGTGCCCGGATGAGCCTGGTCGCGCTGGCAACGCAGGTGGCGGACAAGGTGGCCGAGACGGCGCGCAGCGTCGACGTCATGCGGCGAGCGGGTCTCGTCCCCTTCCCCCGGCTCGACGAAGGCGTCCGCTCACTGGTCGCGCTGCGGAAGTTCGGCCCGTTCGCCGGCGCGAACCACATCTCCGCGCGCCGCGACCCGACCGCCGTCGGCATCGTCGACGACTCGGCCCGCTCACCTACAAGCAGCTGGACGACCAGTCCAACGCGCTGGCCAGGGCGTGGTCCGAGCGCGGCATCCAGCCCGGCCAGGTCGTCGCCGCGCTGTGCCGCGACCACCGCGGCCTGGTGCTCACGATGGCCGCGTCGGGCAAGCTCGGAGTGCGCCTCCTGCTGATGAACACCGGCTTCGCGAAGCCGCAGCTGGCGGACGTCGCCAAGCGCGAGGGCGTCACCGCGCTCGTGTACGACCAGGAGTTCACCGGCCTGCTCGACGCCATCCCGGACGGCGTCGAGCGCTACCTCGCGTGGGTCGACCCGGGCACCGACCTGACCGACCGGGACACCCCGGTGCTGTCCGAGCTCATCGCCAGCACCGACGACCGGCCGTGGCCGGCGCCGGCCAAGCCGGGCGGGTTCGTGCTGCTGACCAGCGGCACCACCGGCACGCCGAAGGGCGCGCCGCGGCCGCACACGTCGGCGCTGGCGTCGGCGCAGTTCCTGGACCGGATCCCGCTGCGCTCGAACGAGGCGACGTACATGGGCGCGCCGCTGTTCCACGGCACCGGGCTGTCGCAGTTCATCCTGTCCTTCGCGCTCGGCTCGACGGTCGTGATGCGCCGCAAGTTCAATCCGGAGGAGGCGCTGCGCGGCGTCGCCGAGCACAAGTGCACCGCGCTCGTGCTGGTGCCGACGATGCTGCAGCGCATCGTCGACCTGCCGAAGGAAATCCGGGAGAAGTACGACACGTCGTCGCTGCGGATCATCTTCGTCGCCGGTTCGGCGCTGTCGCCGGACCTCGGCAACCGCGCGAACGAGGCGTTCGGCCCGGTCGTGCACAACCTCTACGGCTCGACCGAGGTCGCGGTGGCGACGGTCGCGACGCCGGAGGACTGGGCGAAGGCCCCGGGCACGGTCGGCCGCGCGCCGGTCGGCTGCAAGGTGGCGCTGTACGACGAAAAGGGCAACAAGATCACCGAGCCGAACGTGACCGGCCGCGTGTTCGTGGGCAGCGGCCTCAGCTTCGGCGGCTACACCGACGGCCGCCACAAGGAGATCATCGACGGCCTGCTCTCCAGCGGCGACGTCGGCCACTTCGACGAGGACGGCCTGCTGTTCATCGACGGCCGCGACGACGAGATGATCGTGTCGGGCGGCGAGAACGTGTTCCCGATCGAGGTGGAGAACCTCCTGGTCGAGCGCGAGGACGTGCTCGAGGCGGCGGTGATCGGCGTCGAGGACCCGGAGTTCGGCCAGCGGCTCAAGGCGTTCATCGTGCGGACCGAGGATTCGAAGCTCGACGTCGAGGGCGTGCGCGACTACGTCAAGGCGAACCTGGCGCGGTACAAGGTCCCGCGCGACGTCGAGTTCCTGGACGAGCTGCCCCGCAACGCGACCGGGAAGGTGTTGCGCAACAAGCTCTCCTGAGCCGCGGGCGTCAGTCCCAGTCGATGCCGAAGACGCCCGGGCCGAAGTCCAGCGCCACCGCGTGCACGCCGTCCGCGCCGTCCAGTTTCAGCTGGCGGCGGGACAGCGTGCCCGTCGTGCCGTTGCGCGAGTACTGCCAACACCTGTCCGGCGTCGTCCCGTGCGCGAAGCGGACCTCCAGCAGGTACTCGCGCACCGGGCGGCGGAACTCGCGGTAGTGGGTGTTGCGGCACTCCGGGTACGGCGGTCCGCTGTTGGTCAGCGTGTACTCGATCAGGTGCGTCTCACCCCGGTCGATCGGCTGGTCGAACAGCAGCTCGGCGACGAGCAGGCCGTGGGCCTCGTCGACCTCGGCGCGGCCCACCCGGCAGTTGCGGACCGCGTGCAACTGCGGCAGGCCCGCCGCCGGGTCGTCCTGCGTGTAGACCAGCAGCCAGCGGTCCTGGCCGTCCGCGGCCGCCTGGAAGACCGCCCGTGCCGTCACCGCGCGCTGGCCGCCGTCCGCGGCGATCTCGCACAGGTCGTGCAGCCCGACCAGCTTCAGCGGGTGCTGGCGCTCGAGCGCGTTCGGCGCCCCCACCTTGTCCAGCAGCGGCTGCAGCACCTCGCGCGGGAACGACATCGGCTCGCCCGCCTGCCGCCGTCCGGCGCCGCCTCGCGGCCGGGGCGGGGGCAGCAGGCCGAGCAGGGACCCCGCCGGGACGTCGAGGATCTCTTCGAGCGTGCGCACCGCCGAGAGCGAGCTCTGCCGCTCCGGCTGGCGCTTGCCGGACTGCCAATAGCTGAGGGCGGTGACGCTCACGACGACGCCGCGGGAGCGCAGCCGCGCCTGGATCCGGTCGAGCGACAGCCCGCTGGTGGCGATGGCCGCGCGCAGCTGGGCCGCGAACGCGGTGCGCTCACCCTCTTCGCCGTTGCCCGCCATTGCCGATCCGACCCACCCCGTGCCGTCCCCCGACGATCCCGACACGGTGCACGTTAGCAGGATCCACCGGACCGCCCGCGGCCCTCTTCGCCGGGGGTGCCGGTGGCCGGGGACGCGCGGCCGCTCGGGCGAACGGGCTAGTACTGGCAACTGTGAACCGTTGCCCCGGCCTGGGCGGACGCGCTTGTATGACTTGTCCGCGCCGGTGGCCCCGCCTCCCCCTCACGGCCCACCGGGACGCCGGACGAAAAGCCGTGAAGAACGGCTCCGGCTCACCCGGCCGCGTTGTGCGACCGGCCGGGGTGGCCGCGCGATGACCGGTGGCCCGGCGACGCCCCCAGCGCCGGGCCACCGGTCTTGTTACCACCGGGTAGCATCCCGGACATGACGCTCCGGAAGAACATCCTGATCACCGGTGCCAGCAGCGGACTGGGCGAAGGCATGGCCCGCCAGTTCGCCGCGAAGGGGCGCAACCTCGCGCTGTGCGCCCGGCGCACCGAACGGCTCGAAAACCTCGCCAAGGAGCTCGAAGCCGCGCACCCCGGGATCAAGGTCGTCACGCGCACCCTCGACGTCACCGACCACGACCGCGTGTTCGCCGTCTTCGAGGAGTTCCGCGCCGAGCTCGGGTCCCTCGACCGGGTGATTGTGAACGCCGGGCTCGGGAAGGGCCAGCCGGTCGGCAAGGGCCGGTTCGACGCCAACCGCCAGACCCTCGAGGTCAACTTCGTCGCGGCCGCCGCCCAGATCGAGGCCGCCGCCGGGATCTTCCGCGAGCAGGGGGCCGGGCACCTGGCGGTCATCTCGTCGTTCAGCGCGATCCGTGGCCTGCCGGGCAACCTCACCGCGTACGCCGCTTCGAAGGCGGGCATCTCCGCGTTCGTCGACGGCACCCGGCACGAGCTGAAGCGCAAAGGCATCGCCGTCACCGACGTCCGGCCGGGCTACATCGAGTCGGAGATGAACGACCGGCTCGGCCGCAACCCGTTGCTGGCCAAGGCCGACAGCGGCGCGCGGGCGCTGGCCAAGGCGATCGAGGCCGAACCGGCGCGGGCCTACGTGCCGGCGTGGCCGTGGGTGCCGCTGAGCGTCGCGATGCGCGTGGTCCCGGCGTCGGTGCTGCGGAAGTTCGCGTGAACGCCCCCGTCGAGGTCCGCGCGGAGGACGCCTTCGACACCGTCGCGGTGCACGAGTGGCTGCGCGCGAAGATCGAGGGCCTCGGGGCCGAACCGCCCGCCGTCCGGCAGTTCCCCGGCGGCGCGTCGAACCTGACGTACCTGCTGAGCTATCCGGACCGCGAGCTGATCCTGCGGCGCCCGCCCGCCGGGCACAAGGCCGCGTCGGCGCACGACATGCGGCGCGAGTACCGCGTGCAGCACGCGCTGAAGCCGGTGTTCCCGTACGTGCCGCGGATGCTGGCCTTCGGCGACGACCCGGCGGTGCTCGGCGGCGACTTCTACGTCATGGAGAAGCTCGACGGCCTGATCCTGCGCGGCGACCTGCCCGAAGGCATGACCCTGACGCCGGAGCAGGCGCGCGAGCTGTCCGGCAAGGTCGTCGACCGGCTGGTCGACCTGCACGCGGTCGACGTCGAAAAGGCCGGGCTCGCCGACCTCGGCAAAGGCGCCGGGTACGTCGAGCGGCAGATCCGCGGCTGGTCGCAGCGGTACGTGGCGGCGCGGACGGACAACGTCGGCGACTTCGCCGAAGTCCGAGCGTGGCTGGCGGAAAACCAGCCCGCGGAGGTGAAGATCTGCCTCATCCACAACGACTACCGGCTCGACAACCTGGTCCTCGACGGCCCGGGGACGCTGAACATCACCGGCGTGCTCGACTGGGAGATGGCCACCCTCGGCGACCCGCTGATGGAGCTCGGCAGCATGCTCGCCTACTGGGTGCAGGCCGGCGACGACGACGTCATGCACGCCAGCCGCCGCCAGCCGACGCACCTGCCGGGCATGTTCACCCGCGAGGAGTTCGTCGCGCGGTACGCCGAGAAGACCGGGCTCGCGGTGGGGGACTGGCGGTTCTACGAGGTCTACGGCTTGTTCCGGCTCGCCGCCGTGCTGCAGCAGCTGTACCGCCGCTACCACGACGGCGCGACGCGCAACCCGGCGTTCAAGGACTTCTGGCAGTTCGTCGGCTACCTGGACTGGCGCTGCCGCGAAATCATCGCGAAGGGAAGCGTGTAGTGGGCGCGATCTACCTGATCCGGCACGGGCAGGCGTCGTTCGGCGCGGCGGACTACGACGCGCTGTCCCCGCGCGGCTTCGAACAGTCCACTGTGGTCGGTGCGGAGCTGGTGCGCCGCGAGGTGGCCTTCAGCCAGGTCCGGTCCGGGACGCTGGCACGGCAGCGCGATACCGCGGCCACGGCGTTGAAGGTGCTCGGCACCGACGTCCCCGTGGTCGAGGACGCGCGCTGGAACGAGTACGACCACGTCGACATCGCGCTGCACCACGCCGGAGGCGCGCCGCAGGAGGATTCCCGCGCGTACCAAGGGGTGTTGGACGCGGCGCTGACCGCGTGGACGTCGGCCGGTGCCGACGGGCCGTGCGCCGAGACGTGGCCCGCGTTCCTCGCGCGCTGCCGCGGCGCGCTGGAAGACCTGGTGGCATCGCTGGGCAAGGGCGAGCACGCGGTGGTGTTCACCTCCGGCGGGGTGATCGCCACGATCTGCGGCCTGCTGCTGGGCACGCCCGAAGCCGGGCTGCTCAAGCTCAACCGCGTCACGGTCAACGGCGGCATCACGAAGCTGGTGTCCGGGCGCGGCGGGGTCACGATGTTGTCGTTCAACGAGCACCCGCACTTCGAGGCGGACGCGGCGGGGCTGCTCACCTACCGGTAGGAGGCGTTCGATGCGGTTCGGCGAGGTCACGCTCCACCCGGTCAACGGCCACGGCCCGGAAGACGTCGTGGTCGACGGCGAAGGCCGGATCTACACCGGCGTCGACGACGGCCGGATCCTGCGGCTTTCCCCCGACGGAAGGCGCATCGACGTCATCGCCGACACCGGTGGCCGTCCGCTCGGGCTGGAGCTGTACGGCGAGGACGAGCTGCTGATCTGCGACGCGCGGGCCGGGCTGCTGGTGGTGCCGCTGGCGGGCGGGACGCCGTCGGTGCTCGCGACTTCGGCGCTGGGGCTGGACTTCGTGTTCTGCAACAACGCGGCGGTGGCTTCGGACGGGACGGTCTACTTCACGGATTCCTCGCGCCGCTTCGGCATCGACAACTGGCGCGACGACCTGATCGAGCAGACGGCGGGCGGCCGCCTGCTCCGCCGGTCCCCGGACGGCTCGATCGACCTGCTGCTGGACGGCCTCCAGTTCGCGAACGGCGTCGCGCTGGCCCCGGACGAGTCGTTCGTGGCGGTGGCGGAGACGGGCGCGTGCCGGGTGTCGCGAGTCCGGCTGGCCGACGGCCGGTCCGACGTCTTCCTCGATGGCCTGTGGGGCTTCCCGGACAACATCGCGACCGGCTCGGACGGCCTGATCTGGGTGACGCAGGCGTCGCCGAAGGTCGCGGCACTGGACGTGGTCCGCAAGCTGCCCGCGCCGTTGCGCGCGGGCATCCGGCGGTTGCCGACGTCGTTGCAGCCGAGCCCGGGCCGCGAGGTCGGGGTGCTGGGCGTCGCGGCCGACGGCACGGTGGTGAAGGAACTCCGGGGCGAGATCGACGGCTTCCACATGCTCGTGGGGGTCCGCGAGTGGCAGGGAAAGCTGTACTTCGGCTCGCTGGAGGAAAACGCGATCGCGGTCACCGCCGTCTGACCAACCTGCGGTTCAAAGCGCGCCTCCCCGCGCGTGATCTCCACCGTCGCTTGGCGGGGCTGGCGTCTTGAATGAGTCATTCAGGGCCACCGGTGACCTGAATGAGTCATTCAAGACGTCGTGGTGGGCAGGCGGCCGCCCTCTGGCTAGGGCCTGTCTCGAAGTCGGCGCCGGTGTCCGGCATGGACAGCCGCGGCTTCCGCCGAGGTCTTGAATGAGTCATTCAGGACCTCCGAAGACCTGAATGACTCATTCAAGACCTTTGATGAGCGGGTCACCGGTGGCAGCGTGGAGGGCGAGGCGTAGGTCGGCCGCCAGAACGCTGGTTCACGCTCATGACAGCCCTGGACCCGGGAGCCGCGGCCGCGATCGCCGAACGGCTCCGACCGATTTCGATACAGGCTCTAGCGGCCGGTCCAGCGCGGGTCGCGGCCCGCGGTCCAGGCCGCGTAGAACTCCTTGTGGTCCTTCGCCGTCATCAGCAGGGCCTGGGTCATCGCCTCCAGCTCGATCGCGCTGCCGAGGTCCATGTCCAGCTCGCGGGTCAGCAGCACCTTCGTCGTCGCGTACGCCAGTGCCGGGCCGTCCGCGAGACGCCGAG
Organism: Amycolatopsis nalaikhensis; assembly: GCF_030264295.1. GTDB lineage: Bacteria > Actinomycetota > Actinomycetes > Mycobacteriales > Pseudonocardiaceae > Amycolatopsis > Amycolatopsis nalaikhensis. Next base: position 5,522,048 of record NZ_CP127173.1, read on the forward strand.
CCAGCGCCGCGGCCGTCGATGCCAGCGAGTCGTCCGGCACCACCTGGGAAGCCAGGCCGATTTCGGAAGCGCGCGCTGCCGTGATCTTGTCGCCCAGGATCAGCAGTTCCGTCGCCCGGCCCAGCCCTACCAGACGCGGCAACAGATAGGCCGAGCCCATGTCCGCGCCCGCCAAGCCCACCTTCGTGAACAGGAACGCGAACTTCGCCGACTCCGCCAGCAACCGGAAGTCGCTGGCCAGTGCGATCACCGAACCCGCGCCCGCGGCGACGCCGTTGACCGCCGCGATCACCGGCAGCGGGCACTCGCGCAGCGCCTTCACCACCGCGCCCGTCATGCGCGTGAACTCCAGCAGCTCCGCGGTCTCGAACTTCTGCAGCTCGCCGATGATCTCCTCGACGTCGCCGCCGGAGCAGAACCCGCGGCCCCGCCCGGTGATCACCAGCACGCGCACGTCCTCGTGCTGCGGCAGCTCGGTGACCAGGTCCCGCAGGTCGGCGTAGACGTCGAACGTCAGCGCGTTCAGCTTCTCCGGGCGGGTGAACGTCACCGTGGCGACGCCGTCGTCCACGGTGAACTCGAAGTGCTCCCACTCCTTCGTCAGCGGTGCGGTCGCGCGGAACGGGCTCATGACTGGATTCCTCCGCCGTCGAGTACGAGGGTCTGGCCGTTGATCGCGGCGGCCTCCGGGGCCGCCAGGAAGGAGACGGCGAACGCCACCTCCGAAGGTTCCAGCAGCCGGCCGAGCGGGGACGCCGCCGCCAGTGCCGACTCGGCGTCGTCGAGGGACCGGCCGGTGCGCTCCTGGATGCGGGCCACCGACGTCGCCGTCATGTCGGTGCGGACGAACGCCGGGCACACCGCGTTCGCCGTGACGCCGGTGCCCGCCAGCTCCGCCGCGACCGCCCGCATCAGGCCGACCGCCGCGTGCTTCGACGCCGTATACCCCGCGGTGTAGCGGTAACCGACGTGCGACGCCGTCGAGGCCACCGTGACGATCCGGCCGCGGTCGCGTTCGCGCATCCCCGGCAGCACCGCCCGGGTGCACAGGAACGCCCCGGTCGCGTTGACCTCGAACTGGCTCCGCCAATCGTCCACAGTGGTCCGGGTGGTCGGCGCGCTCGACGAGATCCCGGCGTTGTTGACGAGCACGTCCACCGGCCCCGCCGACGCGAAGTACGCGGCGACGGCTTCCTCGTCGGTGACGTCGCATTCGGCGCGGCCGGGCGCGAGTACCCGGTCACCGGCGGCGCGGAACCGGTCGGCGATCGCCGCGCCGATACCCCGCGTGCCGCCGGTGACGACCACCACGCGGCTCACGGGCGGGCCGCCAGCGCGCGCCGGTCGAGCTTTCCGTTGGCGGTCCGGGGAAGTTCCGTCATGAACACCACTTCGCGGGGGTACTTGTGCTTGGCCAGGTGGGCTTTCGCGTGGTCCTTCAGCTCGTCCGCGGTCACCGGGGACCGCACGACGACGTACGCGCGCGGCACGACGAGCCCGTCGACCTCGTGCCCGACCACCGCGCAGTCCACCACGGACGGATGGCCGAGCAAGCAGTCCTCGATCTCACCGGGCGCGACGAACACGCCGCCGACCTTCAGCAGCGCGTCGGCCCGCCCGTGGTGGCGGAAGCAGCCGTCGGCGTCGCGGCTGAACAGGTCGCCGGAGGTGAGCGTGTCGCCGTCGAACGTCCGCGCGGACTTTTCGGGGTCGCCGAAGTACTCCAGCGCGATCGTCGGCCCGGTCACCCGCAGCGGCCCGATTTCCCCGTCGGGCAACGGGTTCCCGAGCTCGTCGACGACCTCGGCGGTGTACCCGGGAACAGGTGTGCCGAGCGTGCCGATCCGCGCCGCGCCCGGCCGGTTCGACAGGTAGATGTGGTACGCCTCGGACGAGCCGATCCCGTCGACCACCGGCACGCCGAAGGCCGCGTCCCACCTCCGGTGCAGCTCCGAGGGCAGCGCCTCGCCGGCCGACGTCGTCATCCGCAGGCAGCTCAGGTCCTGCTCGGCCGCCGCCGGGTGGGCGACCATCGCGCTCATCATCGTCGGCACGTTGACCAGCACCGTCGGCCGGTACTTCGCGATCAGCTCGAAGATCAGGTCCGCCGTGCTGCGCTCGGGGAACGCGATCCCGGCCGCGCCGACGCCGAAGGGGAACAACGCCACCAGGTCGCGGGCGTAGCCGAAGAACAGCTTGGGCACGGCGAGCACCCGGTCGTCTTCCCTCAGCCCGAGCACCTGGACGGCGTACCGTTCGAAGCTCTCGAGCGGGCTGCGCAAGGGATGCACGCACGCCTTGGGCGCGCCCGTGCTGCCGGTGGTGAACTTCCAGATCCCGACGTCGTCCACAGTGGTCGGTGCGGCTTCGAGGGTGTCCGGCGCGGCGTCCACCAGCGCGCGGAACGGCCGCTCGCCCGGTCGCAGCTCGCTCTCGGGGACACCCGTGACGAGCAGGTTCGCCGCCCCGGCTTCGCGCAACGCGGGGAGCGTGACGGCGTCGGCGAGCACCACGACGGCCTCGGTGTAGCCGAGGTAATACGCGTAGTCCTTGGGCTGGAGGAACGGGTACACCTCGGCGGTGACCGCGCCGATCTTCTGCGCGCCGTACCAGGCCGCGACGAACTCGTCGCCGTCGCTCAGCGCCAGCAACACCCGCTGTCCTTTTCGGACACCGGCGTCGAGGAGCACGTTCCCCACGCGGTTGGCCAGCTTCGCGAGATCGGCGTAGGTGACCGAACGGTCGCCGACGAGCAGGGCGGTCCGGCCACCCCGTCCGGAAAGAACGTGCCGGTCGAGGAAGTGCGTGGCGAGGTTGAACGGCTCAGGCACGGGCCAGCTCCCGGATCGCTTCCACCAGCAGGTCGGTCAACGTCGAGAAGGTCTCGGTGCCCTCGTCGGCGGTCGCCTCGGCGGGGGAGCCGCAGTAGGCCTCGGTCATGCCCATGGCGAGGAAGCCGCCGTCTTCGGGAGCCGCGGCCAGGCTCACCGGCACGTGCGGCAACGTCCGCATCAGCGGCTGGTCGACCAGCTCGGGCCGGTCGGCGAGCACCAGCGACGTCTCGTACCGCCCGGCGTGGCACTCGCCCGAGCGGAACTCCTCGGTCAGCCGCTGCGCGTGCCGCCGCCGGACCAGGTCGAGCAGCGCGACGCGGCCGTCGTAGGCGAAGTTCAACGTCTCCACCGCGCGCCGCAGCGTGACCAGGTGCGCGGGCTCGAAGTGGTTGTTGACCAGCAGGATCCGCGGGAGCCGCTGGCCGATCAGGGCCGCGCCGATGTCGACGAGCAGCGAGTGCAGCGTCTCTTCGCCGATGTGGATGCCGCCGGCGAACCCGGCCGCGAACCGCGTCACGCCGTAGGGGACTTCCGGCAGGACCAGGACGTGCACGCCCGCGTCGGCGGCCAGCCGGTCGGCCGCGCGCTCGCACATCCCGCGCGAGATCAGCGGGTCCGTGCCCAGTGGCGCGTGCGGACCGTGCGGCTCGACCGCGCCCAGCGGGAGCAGCAGCACCGGGACACGGTCACCCGCAGCCAGCTCGGCGACCTGGCGAGAGGTGAGGTCCGCGAAGTACGTCACGCAAATCAAGCTACACCGCAGCGGCCTGAGGTGTATAGAGTTGGGCGCATGCCCGCCGACGCGTTCGAAGCCAGCCCCCAGGAGCTGGTCGTGACGTTGCTGGGCAGCTACGTGCACCCGCGCGAGACCCGCCGGGTGTGGTCGGGCGGCCTGGTCGCGGTGCTCGCCGAGCTGGGCTTCTCCGACGGCGCGGCCCGGATCGCGCTGACCCGCCTGGTGCGCCGCGGCTTGCTCCAGCGCCACCGCGAGGGCCGCACGGTGCACTACTCCCTGACCCGCCGCACCATCGCCCTGCTCGTCGACGGCGACCACCGGATCTTCTCCCTCGGCCGCCGAGAGCGCGCCGCGGGCGAGTGGACCGTGCTGTGGCAGAGCATCCCGGAGAGCCGCCGGCAAGCACGGGAACGGCTGGTGCGGCGGCTGCGGTTCCTCGGGTTCGGGCCCTACCAGGACGGCACCTGGATCGCCCCGCACGACCGCGAGGCCGAGGTCCTCGCGCTGCTCGGCGAGCTGGACGTCACCGAGCACGCCGGGCTGCTGCTCGGCCGCCCGTCGGCCGGGCTCGACGTCCGCCGGTTCGCGGGCCGGGCCTGGGACCTCGACGACCTGGCCGCGCGCTACGCCGGGTTCGTCGCGCAGTTCGGCGGCCACCGCGACCGGGAGCTGCCGGACGCCGAGGCGTTCGAGGTGCGGACGCGGCTGGTGCACACGTTCCGGATGTTCCCGTCGCTCGACCCGGAACTGCCCGCCGACCTGGTGCCGGCCCCGGATCGCCGGGCGGCGGCGGTCGAGCTGTTCCACGATTTGTACACCGCGCTCGCGAAACCCGCGCAGCGCCATTTCGACGAGGTGACCCGAGGATGACCGAACCCAGCCAAGCGACCAAGGAAGCCTTGAGCTACACCTCGTACCTCGCGCTGGACGAAGTGCTCAACGCCCAGCGCCCGCGTTCGGACGAACACGACGAGCTGCTGTTCATCGTGATCCACCAGGTGTACGAACTGTGGTTCAAGCAGATCCTGCACGAAGCGGAATTCCTCCAGCGCAACCTCGAGGAAGGCAACACCGCGCATTCGATCCGGATCCTGAGGCGGATCCTGACCATCCTCAAGGTGGCCGTCGCGCAGATCGACGTGCTGGAAACCATGACGCCCAGCCAGTTCACGAGTTTCCGCGCCCGTTTGGACGCTTCGAGCGGCTTCCAGTCGGCCCAGTTCCGCGAGCTCGAAGCGGTGCTCGGGCGACGCGACGAGCGCGTTTTCGCGCACTACCCCGAAGGCGGCGAGCAGCGGAAACGCATTGCCGAAGCGATGGCGCGGCCGTCGTTGTTCGACTCTTTTCTGGCGTATCTCAAGGCTTCTGGCTATTCCGTCGAGTGTGATCGAGACGTCACTCGACCGGTGGAGCCGTCCCCGGCCCTGCAGGCGATATTGCTGGACGTGTACAGCGACGACGGCGGTCCGTCGGTCGTCGCGGAATGTCTGGTCGATCTCGACGAAGGGATGCAGGAGTGGCGCTACCGGCACGTGAAGATGGTCGAACGCACCATCGGCGACAAGACCGGGACGGGAGGATCATCCGGCGCGACTTACCTGCGTACCACGCTTTTCCAGCCGATGTTCCCGGACCTCTGGGCCGTACGGAGCCGACTTTGACCACCTTGGACGAACTGCGCGCGGACGACAACGCACTGGCGCCGCACTACTCCCGGTTCGCGGTGGCCGACCGGCTGCTGCTGTCCGGGCATTCGCACCAGGCGTGGCCCGACGTCGCGGAGGAGGGGTTGCTGGAGTCCTTCGCGGACGCGGCTCGCGACGTCGACGCGAAGTGGGAGCGCGCCTTCGCGAAGGCCGACGAACTGCGCGCGGGCTTCCGCGTGCTGCTCGGCGACCCGCACGGCGAGTACGCGCTCGGCGCGAGCACGCACGACCTCGTGCTGCGGTTCCTCTCGGCGATGGAGCTGCCGCGAAGACCGCGCCTGGTCACCACCGACGGCGAGTTCCACACCCTGCGCCGCCAGCTCGCCCGCCTCGAAGAGGAGGGCGTCGAGGTGGTGCGGGTGCCGCTCGACCCGGTGCCGACGCTCGCCGAGCGCGTCGCGGCCGAGGTGGACGGCGACACCGCCGCCGTGCTCGTCTCGGCGGTGCTGTTCGAGACGTCGCGGCTGGTGCCGGGGCTCGCGCACCTCGCCGACGTCTGCCGCGGCCGGTCGATCGAGCTCGTCGTCGACGCCTACCACGCGCTCGGCGTCGTGCCGTTCGCGCTGCACGACCTCGGGCTGACCAACGCCTGGGTGCTCGGCGGCGGCTACAAGTACCTGCAGCTCGGCGAGGGCAACTGCTTCCTGCGGCTGCCCGCGCACGCCCAGGAGCTGCGGCCGGTGATCACCGGCTGGTACGCCGAGTTCGGCGCGCTCGCCGACGAGCGGCACCCGGGCAAGGTCGCCTACGCCACCGGCGGTGACCGGTTCGCCGGGGCGACGTACGACCCGGCCAGCCACTACCGCGGCGTGCGCGTCCAGCGGTTCTTCGCCGAGCAGGGGCTGACGCCGGAGTTCCTGCGGCAGGTCTCGCAGCACCAGGTCGGCCTGCTCGCGTCGGTGTTCGACTCGCTCGGGCTGCCCGAAGACGTCGTCACCCGCGACCGCGAGACGCCGCTGGACCGGCTCGGCGGGTTCCTCTCGCTCCGCTGCGCCGACGCGGCGGGGCTGCAGGCGGCGCTGGCCGCGCAGGGCGTCCGCACCGACAGCCGGGGCTCGTACCTGCGGTTCGGCCCCGCCCCCTACCTCTCCGACACGCAGCTCGAAACGGCGATGCGCACCCTCGGCAAGGTGATCACCGGCTGATTACCGGTCCGTATCGCGGGACCTCCACTGGTCTGGCGATCACCGGGGATCTAGGTTGATCCCGGGTACCCACCGGGCGGACGACCTCCGCGCGCCGGGTCCCCGTCAACCCTGTGAAGCGCGTCCCGGCCACGAACCGGGCGCGGGAGACAAAGGAGTCACCACCGTGACCGAAGGAGTGTTCGCCCGGGGCACCGGGCACGAACAGGTCGTGTACTGCCACGACCAGGCCAGTGGCCTGAAGGCCATCATCGGCATCTACTCCACCGCGCTCGGGCCCGCCTTGGGCGGGACGCGCTTCCACCCCTACGCCACCGAGTCCGAGGCGCTCGACGACGTGCTCGCGCTGTCGAAGGGCATGGCGTACAAGAACGCGCTGGCCGGGCTCGACCTCGGCGGCGGCAAGGCCGTCATCATCGGCGACCCGAAGACGCTCAAGTCCGAAGCGCTGCTGCGCGCGTACGGGCGCTTCGTGCAGTCCCTGGGCGGCCGCTACATCACGGCGTGCGACGTGGGCACCTACGTGCACGACATGGACATCGTGGCGCGGGAGTCCCGGTTCGTCACCGGCCGCTCGCCCGAGGACGGCGGCGCGGGCGACTCGTCCGTGCTCACCGCGTTCGGTGTCTTCCAGGGCATGCGGGCCTCGGCCGAGCACGTCTTCGGCAGCCCGGACCTGGCGGGCAAGCGCGTCGGCGTGGCCGGCGTCGGCAAGGTCGGGCACATCCTCGTCGGGCACCTCGTCGAGGCGGGCGCGCAGGTGACGATCACCGACGTCTACGCGCCGGCGATCGAGCGGACCCGGTCGGTGTACCCGGACGTACAGGTCGTGTCCGATGTGGACACCCTGCTGCGCACCGAGCTGGACGTCTTCGCGCCGTGCGCGCTGGGCGGCGTGCTGAACGACGAGACGGTGCCGGTGCTCGGCGCCAAGATCGTCTGCGGCGCGGCCAACAACCAGCTCGCGCACGCGGGCGTGGACAAGCAGCTCGCCGACCGCGGCGTGCTGTACGCGCCGGACTACCTGGTCAACGCCGGCGGCGTGATCCAGGTCGACGACGAGCGCCACGGCTTCGACTTCGAGCGCGCCAAGCGCAAGACGACGGCCATCTACGACACGACGAAGGCGGTGTTCGCGCTGGCGGACACCGAGGGGGTGCCCCCGGCGACGGCGGCCGACCGGCTGGCGGAGCGGCGGATGGCGGAGGTCGGGCGGCTGCGGTCCATCATGACCGGGTGAGTCTTTCGGCGATCTTCGAAACGGCGGGCGTGCGGGGGTTCCTGCACGCCCGCCGTCTCGGTTCCCCCGGCGAGGTCGGCGTCGACGCCGACGCGCCGGTCGTGCTGGCCTCGGTGGTCAAGGTGGCGCTGGCGTACGAGTTCGCCCGCCAGGTGGCGGCGGGCCAGCTGGACCCGACGGACCGCGTGCACGCGACGGCGGCGGACCGCCTGGGCGGCACGGGTTCGGCGGGGTTCGCCGACGACGTCTCCTACAGCCTGCGCGACGCGGCGCTGCTGGCGTTGTCGATCTCGGACAACACGGCCGCGGACCTGCTGTTCGACCGGGTCGGCGTGGCGAACGTCCGGTCGTTGCTGGCGGAGCTGGGCCTGTCCCGGACGTCCGTCATCGGCGCGCCGCGGGACTTGCTGGCGACGATCCTCGAGGACCAAGCGGCCCGGCGGCCGTTGCGGGCGCTGGATCCGCTGCGGACGTCGGCGAGCACACCACGGGAGATGACCAGCCTGCTGGCGGCGCTCTGGGCGGACCCGGGGCCGGGCGCGCGGGTCCTCGGGTGGATGACGGCGCAGGTCAGCTGGCACCGGCTCGCGGCCGGGTTCCCGCCGGAGGTGGCGGTGGCGGCCAAGACGGGCACGTTGCCGGGCATCCGCAACGAGATCGGGGTGGTGACCTACCCGGACGGCGCCGCGTACGCGGTGGCGGTGTTCACGGTGGCCGAGGCGGAGACGTTGCGGCGCCCGGACATCGACCGAGCGATCGGCGACGCGGCCCGTACGGCGGTGGAGGCCCTGCGGTCGTGAGTGTTTAGGGCGGTTAGAACCGCCCTAAACACTCACGACGCTTTCAGGCGCGGTCGTAGAAGACGTCCCAGGGGCGGGCTGCTCCGGGGTCGGCGGGCACCAGCCGGGAGACTCCGTCGTCGCGGAGGACCTCCGCCGCGATCTCCGCCAGCTTCGCCGCCTGCGGGTGCGGGCTCGACGACGGCCACGCGAACGCCGTCCGGGACCGCAGCACCTCGCCCGTCAACGGCCGCCACACCACGCGCGGTTCCTTGCGCGCCCGCGGCTCGAACGCCACCCCGTGCCCGGCCAGCACCAGTCCCAGCACGAACTCCGGGTTGCGCGCGTGGCGGATCGACGCCGGGCGGAAGCCGTGGTCCCAGCACGTCCGCAGCAGCGCGTCGTAACTCCCCGGTGCCGCCGCGCGCGGGGCGTGCACCAGCCCTTCGCCCGCCAGGTCGGCGAGCGCCAGCGACGACCGCCGCGCCAACGGCGAGTCGCGGGGGAGCACCACGCCCAGCGGCGTGTCGACCGCGGGACCCAGTTCCAGCCCGACGACGTCCACCGGCAGCTGCAGCAACCCCGCGTCCAGCGACCGGTCCGCGAGCAGCCGCGCCTGCTCGGCCGTCGTCAGCTCCTGCAGGTCGAGCCGGACCATCGGGTGCTGCGAAGCGAACGCCGTCAGGATCGCGGCCAGCACCCGCCCAGGCAGTTCGGGTGGCACCCCAGCGCGCAGGGCGTCCGTCTCGCCACGCGAGGCCTTCGCGACGAGCGCCGTCATCCGCTCCCAGCGGGACAGCAGGTCGCGTGCCTCCGCGCGGAGCACTTCGCCCGCTTCGGTGAGCGTGACGCGGCGGCCGCGTTCGAACAGCTTCGCGCCCAGCTCGGCTTCGAGCCGTTTGATGCGCTGGCTCAACGGCGGCTGCGCGATGCCGAGCCGGTCCGCGGCGCGGCCGAAGTGGAGTTCTTCGGCGACCACGAGGAAGTACCGCAGCGAACGGAGGTGGTCCACGCTGCGACGATAGCCGACCGCATATCGACATGCCGACGTCCCGATCTTGGACAGCCGCGCCCGGTCCGTGGTCTGGTGCCCGGTATGGACACAGGACTCAGCAGACGCGGGCTGTTCGGCGCGGGGGCCGCGGCGGCGGCCATCCTGGTGGGCGCGGGCCCGGCCGCCGCGAGCCCCGGCACCTCACGGATGACCTTGCGGTGGTGGGGGAACAACGGCTGGGAGGTCCGCGTCGAGGACAAGACGATCCTCATCGACCCGTGGCTGACCCGCTTCAAGACCGGGACGTACACCCCGGCCGGCGCCGACCCCCAGACCCCGCTATCGGTGAACCGCGAGCTGATCGACGGCTACCTCGACCGCGGCGAGCTGCGCGCCGACCACATCCTCGTCACCCACGGCCACTACGACCACCTCAGCGACGTCCCCTACCTGGCGAAACGCACCGGCGCGACGGTCTTCGGCACCGAAACCCATTTGAGTCTCATGGCCGCGCTCGGCGCCCCGGAAGACCAGCTGGCGGTCGCGAGCGGCGGCGAGGACCTCACCTTCGACGGCTACTCGATCCGGATCTTCCGGTCCCTGCACTCGGCGACCGGCCCCCGGGCCCGCGTCCCGTTCCCCGGCTCGCGGCCGCTGTCCCGCCGCGACCGGCCGCGCGTCATCGAAGACCTCGTCGAGGGCGGCACGCTGGCCTACCAGGTCACCGGCGGCGGCGCGAGCGTGCTGAACTTCGGCGGCTCGAACTACATCGAGTCCGAGCTGGCGGGCGTGCGCCCGGACGTCGTGTGCCTGCCGGTGGGCGGCGCGAAGGTGACGCAGTACGTGCCGCGGCTCCTGCGGACGCTGGGCAACCCGCGGTACGTGGCGGCCACGCACTGGGACGACTTCGACCTCCCGCTCGGCCAGGCCCACGACCCCAACGGCGGCCTCGACACCTTGCGCGAGGCGGTGACGGCGGCGAGCCCGGCGAGCGAGTTCGTCGTCCTGGACCACCTGGGCACGTTCGTCCCGTGAACGCTCCGAAGGCCACCATCAAGGCTCTGATGGTGGCCTTCAGGGGCTTGGCGGTCTCAGCCGCTCTTGCGGCGGAAGGTGCGCTTGTTCGCGGCCGGGCCGTGGGCGTGCTGGTTCTTGCCGCCCCCGCTCTCGTGCGACGCGCCCGCACGGGCGTGGGCCTGCTTGCGCTCCAGTGCCTCGCGGAACTTGCGCTTGACGTCGTCCTCCTCGCCGCTCGGCGACGGATTCGGTTCACTCATGCTGACCTCCGGACGTGACGACGTGTGACCACTCCAGCCTGGCAGTCGCGCACCCGGTTGGCGAGTTCATTTCAGCGTTTCGGGGACGGCACGCCGCCGAACTGCACCGACGTGCGCGTCAACGGGCGGCCGCAGTGGTCGCACAGCAGCATCGGCCGCAGCCGGTTGCCGCATTCGACGTGGTTCAGCGTGATGTCCGGCTCCTGGCCCGCCACCTCGAACCCGCGCGACCACTCCGCGATGAACGCCAGCGCGGGGAAGAACGCCAGCCCCTTGGCGGTGAGGCGGTAGTCGCGCGCGTCCGTGCGGGTCTTGGCCGTGCCGGTGCGCAGCACACCGACTTCGACGAGCTTGCTCAGCCGTCCCGACAGCACGCTCGGCCCGATGCCCAGCTCGCGCTCGAACTCCGAGAAGTGGCGGCAGCCGAGCAGTGCCGACACCAAGAGCCCGGTCGACCAGCGGTCGCCGAGCAGTTCCATCGTGTCGGGGAAGAACATCAGCGGGTCGCCGGCCAGCGATTCGGCGTCCTTGCGGCGGAAGCGCTTGGACGCGGTCGCGGCGGCGACGCCGGTGCTGTCGAGACGCTCGGCGCGGACGTCGCGCGCGTCGACCCGGCGCCCGCAGGCCGCGCAGCCGAGGGGCGCTGATGTAGCCAGCTCACAGTCGAGGTGGATCAACGTCGGCAGCACTTCGCGACGGCCTTCGACCCACTCGCGCTCCCACGCCCAGATCGAGATCAGCAGCGGCCACAGCTCGAGGCCGCGCTCGGTGAGCCGGTACTCGTGCCGCGTGCGGCGCGCGTCGCGGTACGGCACGCGCGTGAGCATCCCCGCGTCCACCATGTCCCGCAGGCGCCCGGACAACGCCGTCGGCGAGATGCCCAGCCGCAGCCGCAGCTCTTCGTAGCGGCGGAACCGCAGGAACAGGCTCTGCAGGATGAGCAGCGTCCACTGGTCGCCGACCAGCTCCAGCGCCCGGCGGAGCGGGTCCCCCGCCGGCCGGATGCGGTGTGCGGTCGCTTCGGTCACCGTCGTTCCCCCTCGTTGCATAGCGGCCTCAGCGTACACCTGACTACACCAAAAGAAGCCTATTGACACCTGGGTACACAAATCATAGTCTCATCCCCATCAGCCAGCGCGGTGAGCCCGAGAGTCAGGGAGCAGCCCGATGACCAGCACCTCCGAACAGCCGCTGATGGTGGCCCGGACGGCGGACACCGGCGAGGCCAACCCCTACCTCCTCGGCGTCTACGCCCCGGTCGGCACCGAGATCGACGCGGAAGACCTGCAGGTCATCGGCGAGATCCCGAAGGACCTCAACGGCGTCTACCTGCGCAACGGCCCGAACCCGCGGTTCGCCCCGGAAGGCCGCTACCACTGGTTCGACGGCGACGGCATGATCCACGCCGTCCACCTGGAGAACGGCAAGGCGCGCTACCGCAACCGCTGGGTCCGCACGAAGGCCTTCGAAGCCGAGTCCGAGGCGGGCAAGGCGCTCTGGACCGGCGTGATGGAGAACCCGGCGGGCAACCCGTTCGGCAACGCGCACGGCCTGGGGCTCAAGGACAACGCCAACACCGACGTGATCTTCCACCGCGGCCGGATCCTCGCGACCTGGTACCTGTGCGGCTCGCCGTACGCGGTCGACCCGCTCTCGCTGGAGACGCTGGGCGCGGAGGACTTCCTCGGCACGCTGGTCGGCGACATGATGGCCCACCCCAAGGTCGACGAGGCCACCGGCGAGCTGTTCTGGTTCGACTACGGCCCCCGCCCGCCGTACCTGCGCTACGGCGTGATCAGCGCGGACGGCGAGGTCGTGAACACGACCGAGATCGAGCTGCCGGGCCCGCGCCTGCCGCACGACATGGCCGTCACCGAGCACTTCGCGGTGCTGATGGACCTGCCGCTGGTCCAGGACCTGGAGGCGGCGAAGCTGGGGCGGCACAAGCTGCACTTCGACCGCTCGATGCCGAGCCGGTTCGGCGTCCTGCCACGCTACGGAGACGGTAGCCAGATCCGGTGGTTCGAGGCCAGCCCGTGCTACATCTACCACGTCGTCAACGCCTGGGAGCAGGGCGAAGAGGTCGTCCTCGACGTCTGCCGCGTGCGCAAGCCCGCGCCCCGGCCCGACGCGCGCACGCCGCTCGCAAAGATGCTCTCCTACCTGCGGCTCGACGCCCAGCTGCACCGCTACCGCTTCAACCTGCGGACCGGCGTGTGCCGCGAGGCCCCGCTCGACGACGACAACACCGAGTTCCCGACTGTCGACGCCCGCGGCGTCGGACGGCGGAACCGGTACTCCTACGCGGTGCACATCTCGCCCGAGTCGACGCTGAAGTTCGACGGGCTGGTGCGCTACGACAATCTTGCCGGCGCCAAGACCGAATACCGGTTCGGTCCCGGCCGGTGGGGCAGTGAGGCTCCGTTCGCACCCCGCGAAGGAGCGGCCGCCGATTCGGCGGACGGTCATCTGGTGACGTTCGTGCAGGACGAGCGTGAGGGACGCTCGGAACTGGATATCTTCGACGCCGCCGATCTCGCTGCCGGACCCGTGGCCAGGGTCCTGCTTCCCCAGCGTGTCCCGCTCGGTTTTCACGCGACCTGGGTCCGGGCGGACCAGCTGGAACCACTCCGCGCATGAGATGCCATCGAGAGGGTCGCGCCCGGGACTTCCGGGCGCGGGGATGGTGGAGTGCGGAGACGATCGACCGGCTCGTGAAGGAGCGGGTAGGTGCCGACCCGGAGGGTCTCGCGCTGGTCGATCCACCGAACACCACCGCACTGGTCGGACGCGACCCGGTGCGGTGGACCTGGAGCCGGCTCGACGAACGCGTCGACGTCCTGGCCGCGTCGCTGCTCGCCAGAGGGGTGCGAGCAGGTGACGTCGTGGCCGTGCAGCTGCCGAACTGCTCGGCCCTGGTGCAGGCGTTCCTCGCGGTCGTGCGGATCGGCGCGGTCGTCACCCCGTTCCCGGTGTCCTACCGGGAGCACGAGCTGGGCCCGATGTGCCGGCGCACCGGGGCCGTGGGAGTGGTGACGGCATCCAGATGCGGCGAGCACCCGCTCGCCGGGGCGGCCCTTGGGCTAACCGGCGCTTCGGCGCCGTCGGTCCGGTTCGTCGTCGCCCGGGGGGACGACGAACCGGCCGGCGCCCTGGCCTGGCCGGAAGATCCACTGTCCGAAGCGGAGCGATCCACTTTGGACAGCTACCTCGCCGCGCTCGACACCGACGTCAACGACTGCGTGACGATCTGCTGGACGTCCGGCACCGAAGCCGAGCCGAAAGCGGTCCCGCGCTGCCACGGCGACTGGCTGGCGACGGCGGCGGGCTGCGTCCAAGCCGCCGGTCTCACCCGTGAAGACGTCCTGCTTTCGCCGTTCCCCATGACGAACATGGCGGGCATCGGCGGGATGTTCCTGCCGTGGCTGCTGACCGGCGCGGTGTTCGTCCCGCACCACCCGTTCGACCTGCCGGTGTTCCTCGGCCAGCTCGCGGCCGAGCGCGTGACGTACACGCTCGCGCCCCCGGCGTTGCTGACCATGCTGCTGCACAACGAAAAGATCTTGTCCGAAGTGGACATCTCGGCGCTGCGGAAGATCGGGTCCGGCTCGGCGCCGCTCTCGCCGTGGCTGGTGCGCACCTGGGCGGAACGTCACGGCATCGACATCATCAACTTCTTCGGCTCCAACGAGGGCACCGCGCTGCTGTCCGGCCCGGTGGACATCCCGGACCCGGACCAGCGCGCGAGCTACTTTCCGAACTACGCCTCCGGCGTGACGTGGTCGACGCCGGTCGCGGACTGGACGTCGGTGCGGCTGCACGACCCGGTCACCGGCGAGCACGTGACCGAGCCCGGGCGGCCCGGCGAACTGCGCATCGCCGGGCCGACAGTGTTCGCCGGGTACCTGACGTCGCTGGGGGAACCGCTCGACACGTCGTCCTTCGACGAAGACGGGCACTTCCGCACCGGCGACGTCTTCGAGGTCGCCGGGGACCGCGGGGAGTTCCTGAAGTACGTGGACCGGATGAAGGACCTGGTCATCCGCGGCGGGATGAACATCTCGCCCGCCGAGGTCGAGGGCCTGCTGGCCGGGCACCCGGACGTCGCCGACATCGGCGTCGTCGGCGTGCCCGACGACGTCATGGGCGAGCGGGTCTGCGCGGTCGTCGTGCCGGGCGCGCGGAAGCCGTCGCTCGACGAGCTGGTCGCTTACCTGCGCGAGAAGAAGGTGGCCGCGTTCAAGCTGCCGGAACGGCTCGAGTACGCGGAGTCCTTGCCGCGCAACGCGGTCGGGAAGATCCTCAAGCGGCGGTTGCGGGAAAGTCTGGGGTGAGGCCATGACCGTGTTCGTGCTGGGCGGGGCGCAGACGGACTTCGCGCGCAACGTCACCAAAGAGGGGCACGGGATCCTCGAGCTGTTCGCCGAGGTCGTGCCCGCCGCCTTGGCCGACGCCGGTGTCGCGGCCGAAGACGTCGAGGTCGCCCACGTCGGAAACCTCGCGGCGGAGCTGTTCACCGGCCAGGCGCAGCTCGGCGGGCTGCTGGTGGCCGCCGTCCCGGAGCTGGACGGGGTGCCGTCGACCCGGCACGAGGCCGCGTGCGCGTCCGGCAGCACCGCGGTGCTCGCCGCGTGCGCCGATCTCGAAGCGGGCCGGTACGACCTGGCGCTGGTGGTCGGCGTCGAGCTGATGCGGAACGTCGACGGGCAGCGCGCCGCCGAGCACCTCGGATCCGCCGCGTGGGCCGGGCACGAAGCCGTGTCCGCGAAGTTCCCGTGGCCCGCGTTGTTCGCGGACGTCGCCTCGGCGTACGACGAGCGGTACGGCTTGGACTCGGCGCACCTCGGCGTGTTCGCCGAACACGCCTTCGCCCGGGCGAGGCTGAACCCGCTGGCCCAGGCCCGCGACTGGCGCTTCCCGGACGGCGCGTTCGGGCCCGACGACACGCTGAACCCGGTCATCGAGGGCTGCCTGCGCAAGCAGGACTGCGGCCGGATCACCGACGGCGCCGCGGCGGTCCTGCTGGCCTCACCCGCGTTCGCCGAGCGGCTCGGCGGCGGGTTCCCGCGGATCGCGGGGTACGGGCACCGCACGGCGCACCTCGGCCTCGCGGAGAAGCTGGCCGCCGACGGCGAGTACCTGTTCCCGCACCTGCGCGGCGCGGTCGTCGACGCCTACGAGCGCGCGGGCGTGGCCGGGCCGGACGCGCTGGACGTCATCGAGGTGCACGACTGCTTCACGATCACCGGGCTGGTGGCGTGCGAGCACCTCGGCGTCGCCCCACCGGGCGGCGGCGGCCGGTTCATCGCCGACGGCGGGCTCGACGCGGCGGGGATCAACCCGGGCGGCGGCCTCATCGGCCTCGGCCACCCGGTCGGCGCGACGGGCGTCCGCATGTTGCGCGACGCGGCGCGGCAGGTGACGGGGACGGCCGGGGAGACGCAGGTCGAGGGCGCGCGGACGGCGTTGACGCTGAACGTCGGCGGGTCGTTCACTACGGTGGTGACCATGATCGTGCGGGCTTCGGCATGAAGCTTTCGGTGTCGCTGGGGCTCTGGCAGGACCGGCCGCCGGAGGAGGCGCTGGAAACGGCGCGGGCCGCGGAGGCCGCGGGTTACCCGGAGCTGTGGATCGGCGAGATGGCGACGTGGGACGCGTTCGCGCTGGGAACGGCGATCGGCGCGGCGACTTCGCGGATCGCGTTGACGTTCGGGCCGCTGGCGGTGACGGTGCGGGACCCGGCGACGATCGCGATGGGCGTGGCATCGGTGGCGGCGCTGACGGGCCGGGCGACGGGGGTGGCGCTGGGCACGTCCAGCGACGTGGTGGTCCGCGGCTGGCACGGCCGGTCCCGGTCCCGCGCGGCGACGGCGTTGGCGGAGTCCGCGATCGCCGTCCGGCAGCTGGTTTCCGGTTCGAAGTCCACTGTGGACGGCTCGGTGGTCGGTTCGCAGGGGTACCGGCTGCGCTTGGCCGCGCCGAATTCGCCGCTGACGATCGCGGCGTTCGGGCCGCGGGCGTTGGAGGTCGCCGCGCGGTACGCCGACCGGATGGTGGTGAACCTCGTCAGCCCGGCGGCCGCCGCCTCGCTGGTGCGAGGCCTGCGTGCCGCGGCCGCACGGGCCGGGACCACGCCGCCGCCGGTGGCCGCGTGGGTGGTCGGCGCCGCGGATCCGGGCCAGGCCGAGCTGGAGCAGCTCCGCCGCGGGGTGGTCGGTTACCTGGCGGCGCCGGGCTACGCGGACATGTTCCACGCGGAGGGGTTCGGCGAGCTGGTGGACTTCGCACGGACGCGGCCGCACCCGCGTGAGCTGCTGGCGGCGGTGCCGGTGGAGGCGATCGCCGCGGTGGGATTGCTGGGCGCGCCGTCGGAGATCGCGGCGAAGGCAAGGGAGTACGCCGAGGCCGGGGTCGACGAGCTGGCGATCGTGCCCGCGACCAGCGATGAGGATCCGGGTGGCGCGAAGACGCTCGCGGCGGTGGCGGCGGAGCTGGCCTGAGGGTCGCTGAGGTGGCGATCGTCTCCGCGGCCAGCGATGACGATCGGGCGGCGGAGCTGGCGTGAGGCCGCGGTCTGACCGTGTCGATCCGCAGGCCGAGCGTCATTTCGCCGGAGCGTGTCGATCCGCGCCCGGCCCGTTCGACGCGTTGGCATGACTGAACCCACCAAGACCAAGAACCTCGACGACCGCTACGGCTTCGCGGCACTGCCGTGGAGCAGGGCGCGCGACCTCCTCGCCACCCAGACCCCCAAGGAAAACCTGAGCTTCTTCGTGGGCACCGTCCGCCCCGACGGGCGGCCGCACTCCGCGCCCGTCGGCGCCATCTGGGTGGACGGTGCCCTCTACTTCAAGAGCGGACCCGGCACCCGCCGGGCCCGCAACCTCGCGGCGAACCCGGCGTGCGTCGTTTCCGTGCGCTTGAACGGCCTCGACCTCACCCTCGAGGGCGAAGCCCAGCGCGTCACCGACTCCGCGACCCTGGAGCGGGTGGCCGCCGTCTACCGCGAAGGCGGCTGGCCCGCCACGGTCGACGGCGACTCCCTCACCGCCCCGTACAGCGCGCCGAGCGCCGGGGCGCCGCCGTGGTCCCTCTACCGGCTCGTGCTGGACCGGGCCATCGGCGTCGCCACCGCCGAGCCCCACGGCGCCACCCGCTGGGACTTCAGCCGGTGATGGCCGCCGCCACTGTCGCCCCGATGCCGACCATCCCGTCGGCGTGGGGGTGCAGCGGGGCCGCGACCGACGTCGGGACCAGGCTTTCGAACCACTTGACGCCGGGCAGCTTGCAGACGTCGTGCCCGATCGAGGCCGTCCGGACGTCGACGTAGTGCGCGTTGTGCGCGGCCGCCTGCCGGGCGAGCGCGGCGTTCGTCTTGTCGATGCTGCCCTGGATGTAGTTCGCGTCGCGCGGTGTCAGCGGCGCGATCGGCCAGCACCCGTTGCGCGGCAAGTACGTCCCGTACCCGGCGACGTAGACGTCGGCGTTCGGGGCGTGCGCGTGGATCGCGTCGAACAGCGCGCCCCACGTCGGCTCGAACGCGGCGATCCGCTCGGCGAGCTGGTCGTGGCCGCCCGCCGTGTAGCGGTCGACGCAGTCCGGGGTGAGGCCCGGCAGGAGGGTGATGCAGCTGGTCGCGGCGCCGACGAGGCCGACGTCGTTGCCGCCGATCGTCACGGTCACCGTGCGCGTCCGCGCGCTGAGCGCGTCCAGCTGCGGCGGCACCGGACCCGACGACGTCTGCTGCGGCGACGTCATGTCCGCGGTCGTCGCGCCGGAGCACGTGACGTCCTTGAGCGGCAGGCCGAGCCGTTTCGCGACGATGTGCGGGTAGTCGAGCAGCGACCGGAGGCAGCCGGGGGAGGAGAGGTCCGGCGGCGGGATCAGCGGCCCGGCCGCCGCCGAGTCGCCGAGCGCCACGTACTCCCCGGTGGTGGCCGCCGTCGCCGGGCCCGCCGTCGCGCTCCCCAGCGCGGCGACCGTGATCGCGATGAACGCCGTCTTCCTCAGTCGCACGCGGTCCTCCTTGACGTGGTGCCGATGGTTGGTTTCCGTGACACCATCGGCACCGGCCGCGCCCGGGCTGACTGGGAATCCGGGCAGAGAACGAGGGGATCGGTTGTGACGGCGCACAAGCCCGGCGGTGCCCTGTCCCTCGGCGGGCAGCGCGTGCACGAGCGGCTCACCCGCGAGGAGCCCGACCTGATCGCCAGGGTACTGGCCCGCATCCAGGCCGAGGTCGCCGACTACCGGCGGCTGCCGGCCGAGGAGCTGACGGGCGACATCGCGGAAATCACCCGGCAGGCGGTGCGCGCGTTCGCCCGGAGCCTGCGCGAAGACCGCGAGCTCAACGCGGCCGAGCTCGACCGGATCGGCGCGTCGGCGGTGCGCCGGGCGGAAGAGGGATTCCCGCTCGAAGCGGTGCTGACGGCGTACCACGTCGGCGCGCGCGAGATCCTCGCCGTCGGCACGGCCGAAGCGGGCGGCGCCGACACGGCCGACCTCGTCGACGTCGCGGACCGGGTGCTGGCGTTCGTCGGCACGGTGACGCGCGCGGTCACGCGCGGGTACCTGGAGGAGCTGCGGACGAAGGTCGGGCAGGAGCACACGGCGCGTCGCACGCTGTTGTCGGCGCTGGTCGACGGCGGTCCGGTCGACGTCGTCGCGCGCAGTGCCGGGATCACGTTGCCGTCGCGGTACTTGGTGCTGAGCGTCGAGCTGGGGCCGCACGCGGACGAGGCATCGCCGGGGGTGGACGCCGAAATCGCGGTCCGGCGCAAGCTCCGCCGGTTCCTGGCGACGTTCGAACGCTGTTGCGGCGACGGCGTCCTGGCATCGCTGGACGGCGCGGGCGGGCTGGTGCTGGTCCCGCTGGCGGAGCGCCTGGCTTCGGTCGCATCGTGGCAAGCGTTGCTCGAAGGGGCGGGGCGCGAGGCGGGGGTCGAGGTGCTGGCGGCGGCCGAGACGGCGGCGCCGGGCGAGGTCCGCGAGGTGACGGGCCGGACGGGCGAGGTGCTGGAGGTGCTGCGCTGGTTCGGCCGCGGGCCGGGGTTGTACCGGCTGGACGACGTGCTGGTGGAGTACCAGCTGACCCGCCCGGGCGCGGCGCGGGACCGACTGGCGGCGGCGCTGGCCCCGGTGGAGGAGCACGCGGAGCTGGTGGAGACGCTGGAGACGTACTTGGAGCTGGAGACGAACCGCCGCCGCACGGCGGCCCGCCTGCACATCCACCCGAACACGGTGGATTACCGGCTGCGGCGGGTGCGGGACTTGACGGGCATAGACCCGATCCACCCGGCGGGCCTGCCGCGGATCATCGCGGCGGTGGCGGCGCGCCGGGCATCGCTGGCCGCCCGCGGCTGACCCGGCCCCCGGCTGGGCTGAAGGGGACGTTCATGGCATCTGATGAGCTGAAGGGCGCTTTCCTCGCATGTGGTGGGAGGAAAGGGCCCTTCAGCCCACCTCGACCGGGCGGCGGCTGAGGTGGCGCGGCAGGCCTCCCGATCTCGCCGCGCACAGCCGCCCCGCGCGCGGCTCGCGCGCGGCGAGCGCCCGATCAGGTTGCCGTGTGGGCGGGGCTGCGGGACGGGAGCTTCGCCGGGCGCCGCGGGGCCGGAACTCGCACCGCGAGCGGAGCCCGCCCGAGCACCGCGGCACCCGCTCCGGCGACGAGCACCAGCCCGAGCACCCCGGCAGCCACCGCCGAGGGCCAGTCGAACCGCAACTCGCCCGCCCGGCCCAGCACGAACCCGTCGTGCAGCGCCCAGGCCACCACCGCCACCCCGGCCGCCTCCGTGAACGACGTCCGGACCGCCACCACCAGCACCACCGCCCCCAGCGTGACCAGCGCGTACCACGGATACCGCGTCGCCCCGGCGAAGACCGCGAGCATGACCGCGGCCACCGCGGCCACGCAGCCGAACGGGAACCCGAAACCAGTCATGCCCCCACCGCACCGCCCGGCGCCACCGGCGGCCATGACCCAGGACACATTCCCTACGCCGGGACCGCCGGATCTTGACGATTCATTGACCCGCCACACTCGCCACGCGCGCCACCGCCGCCGCGATCTCCGGCCACACCGCGCGCGGCAGGTTGTGGCCCATGCCTGGCACCACCAGCAGCTCCGCGCCCGGGATCGCCTCCGCCGTCGCCTTGCCACCACTCACGTTGATCAGCGGGTCCGCGTCGCCGTGGATCACCAGGGCCGGGAGACGCACCGAACGCAGCCCGGCCGTGCGGTCGCCCGAGGCCACCACCGCCGCCGCGTGGCGGAGCGTTCCGATCGGGTGGCGGGCCCGGTCGTAGTGCACCGTCGCCTTGGCCAGGAGGAACGCCTCGTCGTCCGGGTAACCCGGGGAGCCCAGCCGCCGGTAGCCCTCGACGCTGTCGGCCAGCGCCTGCTCGCGGGTCGACGCCGGCGGGCGCGTCAGCAACGCCAGCGCCCACGGCTCCGCCTGCCCGACCGCCGGGTCGCCCGTCGTCGACATGATCGACGTGACGCTCAGCAGCCGGTCCGGGTGGTCGATCGCCAGCTGCTGGACGATCATCCCGCCCATCGACGCCCCCACCACGTGCGCCCGGTCGATGCCGAGCGCGTCGAACAGCCCGACGGCGTCGTCGGCCATGTCCGAAAGCGTGTACGGCGCCGTCGTCAGGTCGCCGGCCGCCAGCGCCGCCAGGTCCGGGGCGGGCAGGTGGTCGAGCCACGTCGACAGCCCGACGTCCCGGTTGTCGTAGCGCACCACGAAGAACCCGCGGCCGGCGAGCAGCTCGCAGAAATCGTCCTCCCAGGTGATCATCTGGGCGCCGAGGCCCATCACCAGGACCAGGGGCGGGTCCGCCGGGTCGCCGAAGGTGTCGTACTCGAGCTTCGAGACCGTTGGCCTGTGCGCGTGCCATGCCCCCGATCCTGCCGCACGCGCGCGAGGCTGGCACCGGCACCGTCCGTGCGGTTACCGTTACGCCCCATGCCGACTTCCTCTTCGGGCACCGGACAGCGTCCCCGGTCGCGGGCCGCGGCGGGACTGCCGGCGCTCACGGCCGACCGGATCGTCAGCGCGGCGACGAAGCTGACCGCCGAACGCGGCCTCGACAACTGGACGTTGCGCGAGCTCGCCCGCGCGGTCGAGGCCTACCCCGCGGTGATCTACCACCACGTCGGCGACCGGGACGCGGTGGTCAACGCCGTCGTCGACCGCGTCGTCGGGTTCCTGGAGCTGCCGGAGGAGCGGCTCCCGTGGCAGGAGTGGTTCACCGAGCTGCTGGCGGGGCTGCGCGCGCTCTTGCGCACCTACCCGGGTTGCGCGCGGCGGCTCGCGTTGTTCGGCCCGTCGGTGAAAGCCGCCTCGCGCAGCATCGACGCCGGGATCGGGGTGCTGCTGGCCGCCGGGTTCGGCCGCGAGAGCGTGCTGGCCTACAACCTGCTGCTGATGACCGCCTGCCAGTTCGTCGCGATGGAGGACGACCGCGACGGCGCGCTCGCCCTGCGGATCGACAACACCGAGGAGTACGCGACGTACCGGGCTCGCGGCGACCTGCCGGGCATGGCGGAGCTGGGCGCGGCGATGCACGACCTGATGGGCGACCCCGACCTCGCGGCTGGCTACTACGCGCAGCTCTACGACTACGCCGTCCGGCGGTGCCTCGACGGCCTCGCCCACCGCCTGGGCGAACTTCGCGAACCGGACGAACCGGGGTTGACAGCGACTTGACAGTGCTCCGGCGTACCGTGGGCGTGCGTCGGTGGTCCGCCCACCGGCCCGGAGCCCCCGGCGCCCTCCTCCCCCTCGTGGCGCCGGGGGCTCCGGTCTGCTATTCCGGGCCGCTCTGCCGCGGCGACGGCGGCCCGCCCCGCGGCGGTTCCGCCTGGATGGCCGGGAAGATTTCGCCGACCAGCGTGACGAGCGACTTGGCGAGCAGCAGGTGCACCTGCGCGCGGGTCAGCGAGCCGCGCACGAGCCACTCCCGCCCGGCCGACTTCACCATCCCGCCGAACGCGCGCACGAGCGCGTTGAGCTCCGGCCCGTGTTCGCTCGCGCTGGACAGCCCGACGGCTTCGAGCACGCGGTCGGCGGACTCGCGGTCGGCTTCCTCGAGGATGCGCTCGACCTCGAGGTCGCGGCCGATGCCCTCGGGCGCGATCGCGGCCAGCCACATGCGTTCCTGGCTGGTGACCATGTCGAGGAACCACTCGATGGCGACGTCGGCCCGCAGCTCGAGCGGGCCGTCGGGCAGGATCTCGACGGCCAGCCGCGGCACGGTCAGCGCGCGCCGGATGATTTCCAGGTACAGCTCGCGTTTCGTGCCGAAGTAGTGGTTGATCAACCCGCGCGCGACGCCCGCCGCCGCCGCGATGTCCGAAGTGGACACTTCGGAGTAGGGACGTTCACCGAACAGCCGCGCCGCGCAAGCGTAGATCTGTTCCTTCCGTTCGTCCGGTTCCAATCTCCGCCATCTCGGCGCCGGCTCGGTGTTCATGGGCCCATCGTCGCATGCCCCGTCGCGCCGGGCAGTTCAGTGAGCACGGTGTCGGAAGCGCTGCCACGATCGGGGCACGCTCAGTCCGGGAGCGTGATCGGAGCGAGGTCGTCGAAGAGGTCGCCGGGGCCCGGGTTCACCGGATCGGTTGCCCCGCCGAAGTGGTGCAGCACGCCCCAGACCGCGTTCAGCGCCGTCTGCACCGCGCCCTCCGCCCAGCCGGCCGTCCACGAGACGTCGTCGCCCGCCAGGAACAACCCGCGGTACTTCGGCGGCAGCGCGTCCTGCACGAAGTGCGTGAAGAGCCGGTGCTGGTAGCGGTAGTGCCCGGGCAGGTTCGCCTTGAACGCGCCCATGAAGTGCGGCTCGTCCTCCCACGACACGGTCACCGGGTCGCCGATGATGTGCCGCCGGACGTCGACGCCGGGGTAGATCTCCCGCAGCGACTGCAGCATCACCTCGACGCGCTCGCCGACGGAAAGCGGCAGCCACTTCAGGGAGTCGTCGGCCCACGTGTAGGACAGGCAGATCACCGCGGGCCGGTCCGGGTCGCTGCCGAGCAGGTAGGTGCCGCGCGGCATCCGGTCGGTGAGCGTCATGCTCATCGTGTCGCGGCCGGTCGCCGGATCGCGGTCGAGCCAGAACGGCCGGTCGACCGGCACGAACACCTTCGACGACGCCATGTAGTGCGTGCGCTCGATCGCCGTCCAGTGGTCGATCGGGAACAGCTCGGCGTCGCATTCGATCTTGGACAGCAGCATCCAGCTCTGCGCGGTGAACACGGCCGCGGGGAACGTCTTGATGTGGCCCTCGGTGTCGGTGACCGTGATGTTGTTCGGCGCGGTGCGGTGCAGCCGCGCGACGCCGGGCCGCGGCCGCCCGCCGTGCAGAGTGGACAGGCTCGTGCCCGCGGGCCAGAAGGCGATGTCTTCCGGGGCCAGTTCCCACAGCCGCAGCGGGAGCTGCCCGCTGCCGCCGACGATGCTGCGGTGCTCGTCGTCGGCTCCCGTGTAGACCACGCGCAGGATTTCCAGGATGGAGTTGGGGAAGTCGGTGTCCCAGCCGCCCGTGCCGAAGCCGACCTGGCCGAAGATCTCGCGGTGGCGGAAGGAGGCGAACGCGGGGGAGTCGCAGAGGAAGCCGTAGAACGTCTGGTTGTCCAGCCGCGGGACGAGCTCGTTCCACAGTCGCTTGATCGTCTTCGCGTCGCGGTCCCGGATCGCCGTCTGCATCTCGGCGAAGGACGCGTGCTCGGCCAGGGTCCGGTCCCAGGCCGCGGCGACGTCGCGGAAGACCGCGGGCAGGTCCTCCGGCGTCCGCGCGTAGTGGCTCTCTCCTTTCAGGTCCACGACGGTGCTCGGCGTCTCGGGCGCCAGCGGGTTCGGGAACGGCGTCGTCTCGAGGCCGACCTTGTCGATGTAGTGGTACAGCGCGGTCGACGCGGGCGGGAAGCGCATCGCGCCCATCTCGGCGACGACGTCGTCGGGGCAGCCGGGGAACCGCACGCTGCGCAGCCGTCCGCCGATCTCGGCGATCTCGTACACCACCGGCCGCAGGCCCAGCTTCATCAGCTCGTACGCGGTGACGATGCCGGAAAGGCCACCGCCGATCACGGCGACCTCGGTGCCGTACCACGCGGCGGGCACCGAACCCAGCCCGGCGGGGTGGGCGAGGTAGTCGTCGTAGGCGAACGGGAAGTCCGGCCCGAACATCGTGATCGGGCGGCCCGCGGGCTCCTCGTGGTGGATCGCGGTGGGGACGGCGGAGGTCATGCGGGGGTTCCTCGGTACAGATCGGGCCGTCGGTCGGCCAGGTGGGTGTTCTCCAGGCGGGACGCGACGAGCGCGTCGCGGGTGACGTCGGCGTGGACCAGTCCGGGCCCGGACCCGGCGCGGGCCAGGACTTCGCCGGTCGGCGCGACCACGCACGAGCGCCCGCAGTAGGTCAGTTCGCGTTCGGTGTCGCAGCGGTTCGCGTAGGCGACGAACAGCTGGCTTTCGTAGGCCCGCGCGGGCACGAGCGTGTCGGCGACCAGCTCGTACGGGCGCATCAACGCGGTCGGCACGACGAGCAGTTCGGTGCCGGACAACGCGTGCGCCCGCACCATTTCCGGGAACTCGACGTCGTAGCAGATCAGCAGCCCGACCCGGACGCCGTCGAGGTCCGCCTGCACGACCGCCTCGTCGCCGGGGGTGAACCACGCCTGGTCGAGGTCGCCGAACAGGTGCGTCTTGCGGTAGTTGGCCAGGCGGCGCCCGGCGGCGTCGACGAGCTGGACGCTGTTGTAGACGTGCTCGCCGTCGGTTTCAGGGTAGCCGTAGGCCAGCGCGACGCCGGTTTCCCGGGCCAGCGCGGCCATCCGGGCCGCGGTGGGGCCGTCGGCCGGTTCGGCGAGCTCGTGCGTGCGCGCGCCGATGTGGTAGCCGGTGGTGATCATCTCCGCCGTGACGACGAGGTCCGCGCCGGACGCGGCGACCGCGGCGGGCAGCTCGGCGAACGGGCCCTGGTGGATCGCGACCTTCATGCCAGCCTCGACCGCCGGATGCCGTACCCGAAGTAGATCAGCAGGCCCAGTGCCATCCAGCCGCCGAACACGACCCAGGTGGCGCCGTCGAGGCTGAGCATCATGTACGCGCAGCACAGCACGCCCAGGATCGGCGTCACCGGCGAGAACGGCACGCGGAACGAGCGCGGCCGCTCGGGCTGGCGCCGCCGCAGCAGCAGGACCGCGACGTTGACCAGCCCGAACGCGAACAGCGTCCCGATGCTGGTGGCGTCGGCCAGTTTCCCGAGCGGGATGAACGCGGCCAGGACGGCGACGAAGCCGGACACCACGAGCGTGTTGACCCGCGGCGAACCCGACCGGGCATCCACTTTGGACAGGACGCTGGGGACCAGTCCGTCGCGGGACATCGCGAACAGGATGCGCGTCTGTCCGTAGAGGACGGTCAGCACGACGCTGGAGATCGCCACGATCGCGCCGACGGCGAGCAGCCCGGCCCAGAACGGGTTGCCGGACACGACGGTGAGCACGTGCGAGAGCGCGGCTTCCTGGCCGTCGAACTGCTGCCACGGCAGGGCACCGACCGCGGCCACCGCGACGAGGCAGTACAGCACCGTGACGATGCCGAGCGAGAGCAGGATCGCGCGCGGCAGGTCGCGCTGCGGGTTCTTCGCCTCCTCGCCCGCGGTCGAGGCCGCGTCGAACCCGATGTAGGAGAAGAACAACTTCGCGCCACCGGCGCTGAGCCCGGCCAGCCCGAGCGGCAGGAACGGCGAGAAGTTCCGCGCCCGCACCGCGGTGAACGCGATCGCGCAGAACAGCACCAGCGTGCCGATCTTGACCACGACCATGACCGCGTTGGCCCGCGCGCTCTCCTTCGCGCCGGACAGCAGCAGGAGCATCGCGAGGAGCACGACGACGATGGCGGGCACGTTGACGATCCCGCCCGAACCCGGCGGCTGGCTCAGCGCGTCCGGGATGGCGAAGCCGAAAGCCAGCCGCAGCAGTTCGTTGAGGTACTGGCCCCAGCCGACGGCCACCGACGCCACCGAGACGCCGTATTCGAGCACCAGGCACCAGCCGCAGACCCAGGCGACGAGCTCGCCGAGCGTGGCGTACGCGTAGGAGTAGGACGAGCCGGACAGCGGGATCATCCCGGCCAGCTCGGCGTAGGACAGTGCCGAGAACAACGCCGTGATCCCGGCGAGCACGAACGACAGCACGACGGCCGGGCCCGCCACCGGGACCGCTTCGCCGAGCACGACGAAGATCCCGCTGCCCAGCGTCGCTCCGATGCTGAGCATGGTCAGCTGCCCGAGGCCGAGCGAGCGCTTCAACGTGCCATGATCACTTTCGGCGACCAGGTCGGCGACCGGTTTCCGCCGCACCGTCGCGGCTCGCAGGTTCATGCCGACGACGGTATCGGCCGTGTTCGGCACACAAAACAGGGCAACGTTGCGCGTACAGATGAATCACAGGTGATTCATTGCACAAGACCCGCGAATCGTGGCGAATCGTTCCGGCGGGAGATCAGTCGGTGGCGGGCAGCAGCACCGTGAACGTCGGCGGGTCCGGCTTGCTCAGCCGCAGCCGCCCACCCTCGGCTTCGGCGAGGCTGCGCGCGAGCCGCAGGCCGATCCCGTGCCCGCCGGCCGCGGCCGCGAACGGGTCGGCCTCGCCGAGGTCGGGGCCTTCGTCGGCGACGTCGATGGCGAGCGTGTCACCGGCGTCGCGGGCGGTCACGGTGACCGTGCCCCGCCCGTGCGTCACGGCGTTGTCCAGCAGCACGCCGAGCACCTGCCGGACCGCCGCGGCCGCCACCCGCGCCGTCGGCGGATCCTGCCGGACGATCCGCAGCGCCCGCCCGCGTGGCTCCAGCAGGGCTTCGCCGGACTGCCGGAGCTCGTCGAGGAGGGCGTCGAGATCCAGCTCCGCCCGCGGCGCCCGGCGTTCCCGGCCGAGGGCCAGGAGGTCCTCGATGGTGCGTTCCAGCCGGTCGGCCGACGCGATCCCGGCGCGGATCGCCTCGTACGGGTCGGCGCCCGGCGTCTGCAACGCGGCTTCGAGCTGCAGGCGCAACCCGGTCAGCGGCGTCCGCAGCTGGTGCGACGCCTCCGCGGAGAACGCGCGCTCGCGCTCCAGCGTCTCGCCGATCCGGGCGGCCGTGGTGTCCAGCGCCACGCCGACCTGGTCGATCTCGGCGATGCCCGCGCGCGGCGACCGGGCGGTGAAGTCGCCGTCGCCGAGCCGCTCGGCCGCGGCGGCGAGCTCCTCCATCGGGCGGACCAGCCGCCGGGTGGAGCGCCGGGCCATCAGCCAGCTCACCCCGGTCGTCGCGACCGCGAGCCCGGCCATGCCGACCCAGGTCAGCACGATCCGCAGCCGCAGCTGGGACAGCGGCATCGCGGCGCGGACCACGCCGGTCACCCGAGAGCCGCTGACCACCGGCACCGCCAGCGCGATTTCGTCGCCTTCGCGGTCGATGACGACGTCCGTCGTGGCCGCCGCGGCCCGCCGCTCGACCGGGCCGGCGACGGCGGGCCCGCGCCCGGCGAGCAGCCGCCCGTCCGGGGCGTAGACGCCGACCTCGCCCCCGGCTTCGTCGTCCTCCTCGTCGAGCGCGGGCACGGTCGGCGTCCGGCCGGAGTTCAGGTCCGGTGCCACGGTGAGCGCGGTGGCGTCGGCGGCCCGCTCCAGGTCGCCCTTCGTGTCGTCGTGGTAGTACTGCCACACCGCGATGCCCAGCGGCAGCGCGAAGAGCACGGTGGCGACGAGTGCGGCCAGCACCGTCAGCGAGGTGATCCGGCGGCGCACGGTCAGCCTTCGGCGACGGTCCGGGTGGGGTCCTCCAGCCGGTAGCCGTGCCCGCGCAGGGTGGCGATCCGGGGGACCTCGTCGCCGGGCCCGGCGGCCGACGCCAGCTTCCGGCGCACGGCCGCGATGTGCACGTCGAGGGTCTTCGTCGAGCCGTACCAGTGCGCGTCCCAGACCTCGGACATCAGCGTCTCGCGGCTGACCGCGACCCCCGGCTGCTCGGCGAGCCGGGCCAGCAGGTCGAACTCCTTCGCGCGCAGGACGACTTCGCGCCCGCCCAGCGTCGCGCGGCGCCCGGCGATGTCGACGGTCAGCCCGCCGACGGTCACCGGCGGCCGGGCCCCGGACGGCGCGCCGCGGCGCAGGTGCGCCCGCACCCTGGCCAGCAGCTCGCCCAGCCGGATCGGCTTGGTGAGGTAGTCGTCGGCGCCGGCGTCGAGGCCGACGACGACGTCCATCTCCTCTTGGCGGGCGGTGAGGATGACGAGCACGGCACCCGGCAGCGCGGACCGCAGGCGGCGGCAGACCTCGACGCCGTCGAGGTCGGGCAGGCCGAGGTCGAGCAGCACGAGGTCGAAGTCGCCCGCCTCGGCGGCCTGCAGCGCACCGCGGCCGTCGCGCCGCCAGCACACCTGGTAACCGTGCAGTCGCAGGGTCGATTCGAGCACGCTGCCGATCGCCGCGTCGTCTTCCACCACCAGCAGGTTCGGCATGCCGGGCAGCCTAACCAACGATGCGCCGGATCCCGGACGACTGTGGCCTATTCCGTCCGGGTCCCGAGGCCGATTTGCGATATCCGCACCGACGCACCCACGACGGCTTCGGTAACCGCAGCCACCTCCGGAGGGCTGAACCGGCTGGTGGGACCGGTCACCGCGAGGGCGGCGAGCACCCGCCCGTCCCCGTCGTGCACGGGCGCGGCGACGCTGGACGCACCGGCTTCCGGCTCGCCGTGGCTGACCGCGGCTCCCTCGGCGCCGTCGAGAACGTTCCCGGCGGCCCCGAACCCGAGCGGCAGTTCGTCACCGACGCGCCCGACGTGCCGGATGGCGAGCGGGCCCTCCTCCTGGGCCACGCAGACCACGACGGAGGTGCTGCGGACGTAGAGGTTGACGGTCTCCCGGCATTCGCGGGTCAGTTCGCGCAGCACCTGGCGCACGGGCTCGGGCAGCTGCCAGGCCGTGTTCGCCAGCTGGGCCCAGCGCAGCATCCCGGGCCCGACGGTGATCCGCCCGTCGGGCCGGGTCCAGAGCAGGCCCCGTTGCTCACAGGTGGCGACGAGCCGCAAGACGGTGGTCTTGGCCAGGCCACTGGCGGCGGTGAGGTCCTTGACCGCCCACGTCCGGCGGTGTTCGGTGAAGAGGGCGAGCAGGTCGAAGGCGCGCAGCACGCTTCGGACCGCTCCGTCCTCGCTGGGTTCGTCCTTCACGGCAGCCTCCCGTCCGCCTGGTGGACCCAGAATACCGGCAGGTGGACCGAGGTGGGCTGCCTTTCGCTCGAATGCCGCAGCGGGCGCGCGTCTTGAATGAGTCATTCAGGACCTCCGAAGACCTGAATGAGTCATTCAAGACGTTGGGCCGCGCGGAGTTACGCCACGTGTCGCTCGAAGGCCGCGATCGTCTCGGCGAGCACCTCCGCGCCGGGTCGCGCCCACAGTCCCGCGTTGAACACCTCGACCTCGATCGGCCCGCGGTAGCCCGTGGCTTCCACGCAGGCGCGCAGGTGGCGGTGGTCGATCGGGCCGTCGCCGGGCAGGGCGCGGCCGAGCAGCGGGTCGGGCAGCGGCACCAGGACGTCGCACACGTGGAACCCGGCGATCCGCCCGGCGGCCGCGGCGATCGACTCCTCGATCCGCGGGTCCCACCAGACGTGGAACTCGTCGACGATCACCCCGACCTGCTCGGCGGGGTGCTCCCCGGCGATCGCCAGCGCTTGGTCCACAGTGGACAGAACGGACCGGTCCGCGCACTGCATCGGGTGCAGGGGTTCGAGTCCGAGCCGCACCCCGCGCTCCCCGGCGTAGGGCGCGAGCTCGCCCACGGCGTCGGCGACCCGCTGCCGGGACGCGGCGAGGTCCCGGCCCGCGACCCCGCCGACGACCAGCACGAGGACATCGGCACCGAGCGCGGCGGCTTCGTCGACGGCTTCGCGGGTCTGGGCCACACCGTCCACAGGGGACCCTTCGGGCGTGACCCCGGTGAAGAACCCGCCGCGGCACAACGACGAAACCCGCACGCCGTGTTCTTTGAGCAACCGCGCGGCTTCGTCGACCCCGGTCTCGGCGACCTTGTCCCGCCAGAGCCCGATCCACCCGACCCCGGCGGCGGCGCACCCGGCGACGGCTTCGGGGAGGGACCAGGACTTGGTGGTGATCTGGTTGAGGCTGAACCGATCGTCCATCACGCCACCCCGGCGGTGGGTCGCGGTGGCAGCGGCCAGGCCGGTGCGGCTGCGGCGGCGCGCGTTCCGCCGCGCCCGGCGATCGACCTCGGCAGCGGCCTGGCCTGCGTAGCGATGAACCCTTCCATCACGCCACTCCCGCGGCGAGCAGCAACGGCCGCATCCGGGCGACGGCGAGTTCCGGGTCCGCGAGCACCCCCGCCTCGTCGGCGAGCCGCAACAACGTGGCCAACTGCGTGATCGTCCGCGCCGACTCGCTCCCGGCGAGCATCCGGAAATGTCCCTGATGCCCGTTGAGGTACGCGAGAAACACCACGCCCGTCTTGTAATGCCGCGTAGGCGCCCGGAAAACCTCCCGGGCCAGTGGCACCGTGGGCCCGAGCAGCGCGTCGTACCCCGCCCGGTCACCCTCGCCGAGCCGGGCCAGTGCCGCCGCCGCTACCGGGGCGATCGGGTCGAAGATGCCCAGCAACGCCTCACTGTGCCCCCGCTCGTCGCCCGCGATCAGCTCCGGGTAGTGGAAGTCGTCGCCCGTGTAGCACGCGACGCCGTCGGGGAGCGCGCGCCGGAACTCCGTCTCGACCGCCTCGTCCAGCACCGACACCTTCACCCCGGCGACCGTCCCGGCGTGCTCGGCGCAGAGCGCGGCCAGCTCGCGGGCCGCCGCGCGGACGTCGTCGTGGCCCCAGTACCCGGCCAGTGCCGGGTCGAACTGCTCGCCCAGCCAGTGCAGCAGCACCGGCCCGCCCGCCTCGGACAGCAGTTTCCCGTACGCCGAGTGGTAGTCGGCCGGACCGTCCGCCGCCGCGGCCAGTGCCCGGCTCGCCATCACCACCGGGACCGCGCCCGCGCCGCCCACCAGGTCCAGCTGCTCGCGCCACGCGTCCACAATGGACGCTACGGTCGCCGGGCCCGGTGGCAGCTGGTCGGTGCCGACCCCGGCGCACCAGCGGCGCCCGGCCGCGACCGCGCCGGTGCGGGACACGAGCTCCTTCGTGGTCGCCCAGTCGAGGCCCATGCCGCGTTGCGCCGTGTCCATCGCCTCCGCGACGCCGAGCCCGCACGTCCAGAGGTGCTCGCGGAAGGCCAGCGTCGTGTCCCAGTCGACGGCGCCGGGCTCGTCGGCCAGCGCGTCCGCCACCACGTGCGCGGCGGCGTAGGCGATCCGCGCCGTCGGCGGGGTCTTCGGCGGGGCGGGGAGCGGCGGTCCGGACGGTGACCAGTTCGTGAGCCCGCCGCCGGGAACGGGGAGCACGAGCATCGGGGACCTCCGCGACGTCGGAAAGCGCTTTCTCGACCCACGGTAGGGCCTGCGCGGGAGCGCGACAAGGCCCGCCCGGGTCAGCGCTTGGGGCGCGCGGTGCTGTCCCGCAGCACGACTTCGCCCGACAGGCGGACCGTCCGCGGCCGGGTGCCCGCGGCGCCCTTGATCGCCAGGTCCATCGCCCGCTCGCCGAGCTCTTCGAGCGGCAGCCGGACCGTGGTCAGCGCGGGGGCGAGGTCGCGGACCACCGGGATGTCGTCGAACCCGGCCACCGAGACGTCGCCGGGCACGGACAGGCCCTCCTCGCGCAACGCCGTCATCGCGCCGATCGCCATCACGTCGGTGACGGCGAAGACGCAGGTCGGCAGCTTGCGCTTGCGGCCGGCGAGCAGCCGCTTCGTCGCCTCGTAGCCGCCGTCGCGGGTGAAGGCGCCCTCGATGACGTCGTCCTCGCGCAAGGTGATGCCGTGCTCGGCGAGCGCGTCGGTGAACCCGGCCAGCCGGTCGATCACCGTGCTGAGCTTCCGCGGCCCGGCGAGCACGGCGAACCGCTTGTGTCCGAGCCCGACCAGCGCCTTCGCCAGCGCCGCGGCGCCGCCCTTGTTGTCCGGCTGCACGGTGTCGATCTTGAGCCCGCGGTGGCGGCTGACCGCCGCGACCTGCCCGCCGCCGCGGCGGTAGGGCTCCAGCTCGGCGGCCATCGCGCGTTCCCACGCCCGGTCTTCGAACGCCGAACCGATCAGCAGGATGGCCGCGGCCCGCTGCGCGCGCAGCGTCGAGACGTAGGCGACTTCGCGGTCCGGGTCGCGGAACGTGCCGGCCAGCATCACGAGCAGCCCGTTGTCGGTCGCCACCCGCATCACCCCGCCGGCGATGGCGGCGAAGTACGGGTCGCTGACGTCGTGGCAGATCACCCCGACCGTCCGGTGGGTGCCGCCGGCCAAGGCCTGCGCGTGCGCGTTGGGGGCGTAGGCCAGCTCGGCCGCGGCGGCGGAGACCCGCTCCCGCAGGTCGGCGCGGACGGACGCGGTGCCGTTGAGCACCCGCGACGCCGTCGCGAGCGAGACGTTCGCGCTGCGTGCCACGTCTTCCAGTGTCACGTGCGGCCGGGCCTTCATGGCTGGCTCCTCCAAGGTCGGTCTCGAGTGTCTCCGCGTGCTCGGTCGGTGCAATCTACTGGCAGGAGGGTGGTCGGGGAGAAGCCGCTGGCCGGGGGACCTACCCCGAACGAGTGAAATGCGCCCGGGGAAGATCTTGCGTGGTGCGTGCGTTCTTTTCCGGGGAAACCCGTGGGTGGTGAGCCCGCCACCCCCGAAGATCGCGAAAGGAACCCGCATGCTGTTCGGTGACGAGCACGTCCGCCGCTACGAGGAGACCGACGGCGAGGTCGGCCACGAGTGGAAGGAAGGCGTCCCGACGCTGGTGCTGACCACGAAGGGCCGCAAGACCGGCCAGGAGCGCAAGTTCGCCCTCATCTACCAGGAGGTCGACGGCAACCCGGTGATCGTGGCGTCCAAGGGCGGCGCGCCGAACCACCCCGGCTGGTACTTCAACCTCGTCGAGCACCCCGAGGTCGGCGTGCAGGTCAAGGCGGACAAGTTCAAGGCACGCGCGCGCACGACGTCGGGCGAGGAGCGCGCGAAGCTGTGGGAGAAGCTCGCCGCCGTCTGGCCGGACTACAACGAGTACGCCAAGAAGACCGACCGCGAGATCCCGGTCGTGGTGCTCGAGCGCGTCTGAAGATTTCCGCTGTGATCTGCGCCGCGTTCGGCGCGCGCCGGGGCCGATCCGGCCGGTCGTGGGCTACGAATGAGAGTCATGACCGACCGCTGGACCGCCCTGGACACCGAAGGTGAGCTGCTCACCCGACGCCAGATGATCGCCTACGGCCGGCGCTTCGCCCGCGCCGGCCGGGGCGCCTGGTACAGCTTCGCCATCGAGGTCGTCTGGCAGTTCCTCGTCCAGTCGACCCGGTTCCGGGTGCGCGGCTCGCACCACATCCCGAAGACCGGCGGCGTGCTGGTGGCGTCCAACCACCTGTCGTTCGCCGACCCGACGACGCTCACCGCGTTCTGCCTCGCCGCCGGCCGCGTGCCGCGCTACCTGGCGAAGGCGTCGCTGTGGAAGCTGCCGGTGGTCGGCGCGGTGATGCGCTCGGGCCGCCACATCCCGGTCTACCGCGGGGCGGCGACGGCGGCGGAGGCCTACCGCGACCTGGTCGCCTCCGTGCGCGCGGGCGAGTGCGTCGCGGTCTTCCCGGAAGGCACGTTCTCGAACGACCCGGACGGCTGGCCGATGCGCGGCAAGTCCGGCGTGGTGCGGGCGGCGCTGGAGACCGGCGCCCCGGTGATCCCGGTGGCCAACTGGGGAACCCACCACCTGCTGCCGTCGACGGCGTGGTGGCCGCGCGCGGTGCCGCGCAAGACCGTCGAGCTGGTCGCGGGGCCGCCGGTCGACCTGTCGGACCTCGTCGGCCGCGAGCTGACCCGCCCGGTGCTGGACGAGGCCACGGCCCGGATCATGGCCGCGATCACCGAGCTGCTGGCGGAGATCCGCGGCGAGACGCCGTCGGTGGCCGCCTGAAACTGTCGGTGGTGGGTGAGACGCTCACCGCATGACCATTCCCGGGTTCGACCACCAGCGGATTTCCGCCGGGGACGTGCGCCTCGGCGTCGCGCTGGGCGGCGCCGGGCCGCCCGTGGTGCTGCTGCACGGGTTCCCGCAGACGCACCTCGCGTGGCGGCACGTGGCGACCGCGCTCGCCCGCGACCACCGGGTGATCTGCCCGGACCTGCGCGGCTACGGCGGCAGCGACAAACCGCCGGGTGACTACTCGAAGCGGCGGCTGGCGGCGGACGTCGTCGCGGTGCTGCGCGCGCTGGGCCACGATCGGTTCGCGCTCGCGGGCCACGACCGCGGGGCGCTGGTGGCGTTCCGCGCGGCGCTGGACCACCCGGAGGCCGTCAGCCACCTGGCGGTGCTCGACGTCGTCCCGGCCGTCGACCTCTGGGCGTCGCTCACCGGCACGGCCGGGGTGTTCGCCTTCCACCTCTTCCTGCTCGCCCACCCGCCCCCGCTGCCGGAGCGGCTGCTCGGCGCGGCACCCGCCGAGTTCTTCGGGCACTTCCTGGACGCCTGGGTCCGGGTGGCGGACGCGATCCCGCCGCCGGTCCGGGCGGAGTACCTCGCGGCGGCCTCGAAGCCGGAGGCTATCGCCGCGGTGTGCGCGGACTACCGCGCGTCGGCGACGGTCGACGTCGAGCACGACGAGGCGGACCGTGCCGCGGGCAGGCGGCTGGCGATGCCCGTCGCCGCGCTGTGGCAGCGGCCGGTCGGCGAGCTGCCGTTCGACCCCGCGGCGGTGTGGGGTGCGTGGGCGCCCGACCTGCGGACGCACGTGCTGGACTGCGGTCATTTCCTGCCCGAAGAGCGGCCGGAGGAGGTGGTCACGGCGCTGCGCGAGCTGCTCGCGAGCTGAGTTCGCCGTCACGCCGCCGCGCGGTCCCGGAAAGGGTAGTTTCGGGTCATGAGTGCACAACACTTTGATGTCGTCGTGCTGGGGGCCGGGGTGGGCGGCTACGTCGCGGCGATCCGCGCGTCCCAGCTGGGGCTGAGCGCCGCGGTGGTCGAGGAGAAGTACTGGGGCGGTGTCTGCCTGAACGTCGGGTGCATCCCGTCGAAGGCGCTGCTGCGCAACGCCGAGCTGGCGCACGTGGTGACGCAGGAGGCGAAGGCGTTCGGCATCTCGTCGGACAGCCCGATCAAGGTCGACTACACGGCCGCCTACGAGCGGAGCCGGAAGGTCGCCGACGGGCGCGTCAAGGGCGTGCACTTCCTCATGAAGAAGAACAAGATCACCGAGTTCGACGGGCACGGCACGTTCCTCGACGACCACACCCTCGAGGTCAACGGCGAGCAGATCACCTTCGGTCACTGCATCATCGCCACGGGCGCGACGACCCGGCTGCTGCCGGGGACCTCGCGCAGTGAGCGCGTGGTGACGTACGAAGAGCAGATCCTGTCGAGCGAGCTGCCGTCGAGCATCGTGATCGCGGGCGCGGGCGCGATCGGCGTCGAGTTCGCCTACGTGCTGCACAACTACGGCGTCGACGTGACGATCGTCGAGTTCCTGGACCGGATGGTGCCGCTGGAGGACGCCGAGGTGTCGGCGGAGCTGGCGCGCCGCTACCGCAAGCTCGGCATCAAAGTGCTGACGTCGACCCGCGTCGAGTCGATCGACGACTCGGGCTCCTCGGTGCGGGTGACGGTGTCCTCGGAGAAGAACGGGCAGCAGGTCCTCGAAGCGGACAAGGTCCTGCAGGCGATCGGCTTCCAGCCGCGCGTCGAGGGCTACGGCCTGGACAAGACGGGCGTGCGGCTGACCGACCGCGGCGCGATCGCGATCGACGGCCGGGGCCGCACGAACGTGGACCACATCTTCGCGATCGGCGACGTGACGGCGAAGCTGATGCTGGCGCACGCGTCGGAGTCGATGGGCGTGGTGGCGGCGGAGACGATCGCGGGCGCGGAGACGATGGAGCTCGACTTCCCGATGATCCCGCGCGCGACGTACTGCCAGCCGCAGATCGCGAGCTTCGGCTGGACGGAGGAGCAGGCCCGCGAGAAGGGCTTCGACGTCAAGGTGGCGAAGTTCCCGTTCACGGCCAACGGAAAGGCGCAGGGTCTCGGCGACGCGGGCGGTTTCGTCAAGCTGATCAGCGACGCCGAGCACGGCGAGCTGATCGGCGGGCACCTGATCGGCCCGGACGTGACGGAGCTGCTGCCGGAGCTGACGCTGGCCCAGCAGTGGGACCTGACGGTGCACGAGGTGGCGCGCAACGTCCACGCGCACCCGACGCTGGGCGAGGCGGTCAAGGAGGCGATCCACGGCCTCGCGGGTCACATGATCAACATGTAGGGACGTCGAAGCGGAGCTCCGGCCGTTCCCAGCGGACCTTCGGCGGGTTCGCCGGGATCGTGCCGGTGCGCCGCGCACCCACGCGGAGATAGAAGGCCAGCGCGGGCGGGTGCGCGACGACGCGGACGGTTCGCCAGCCGCGTTCGCGAGCCTCGCCGAGCATGTGCGTGACGAGGCGGGCGCCGAGACCCAGGCCCTGGGCGGCGTCGGCCACGAAGAGCAGGTCGAGTTCCGCTTCCAGGAGCGCGTAGAAGCCCAGGATTTCGTCGCCGGTCGTGGCGATGAAGGTCGGGTTCGCCTCGACGTATTCCGGCGTGACCGCGTAGCCGTCCAGAATGGACGCGTACTCGCCTTGGTACGCCGAAGACGCGTGCATCAACGTCGTCAGGGATTCGGCGTGGGCAGGCGTCGCGCGGCGGATCTCGACCATGGGTGCAGCCTACGATGGCGGCATGGCGGACTTCGAGCGGCTCCGGAATGCGCTGGTGCGCAACGAAATGCTCGTCGAGGTGCTGCACCGGGCCCGCGAGGTCGGGCCGCCGGGCTGGTACCTGACCGCCGGGTGCGTCGTGCAGACCGTCTGGAACACCCTCACCGGCCGCCCCGCCGCGGCCGGCATCGAGGACTACGACCTCTTCTACCACGACCCGGCGGACCTGAGCTGGGCCGCGGAAGACCGGGTCATCCAGGCCGTCGCCCGCGCCTGCGAAGACCTTCCGGTCGAGGTCGAAGTGCGCAACGAGGCCCGCGTGCACCTCTGGTACGAAGCCAAATTCGGCACCCCGTGCCCGCCCTTCGCGAGCACCGAGGCCGCGATCGACGCGTTCCCCGCCGTCTGCTCGTGCGTCGGCGTCCGGCTCGAACGCGACGGAACGTGGCACTTCTACGCACCACGCGGCCTCGACGACCTCTTCGCCCTGGTCGTGCGGCCCAACCCGGTGCTCGCCCCGCGCGAGGTCTACGAACGGAAAGCGGCCCGCTGGCGGCGCCGGTGGCCGGAGCTGACGGTCTTGACTTCAAGGTAACTCGAAGTTTCATGCTGAACTCCGACAAACTGGAGGGAAGCCGTGAAAGCCGTAGCGTTCACCGAGTTCGGCGGGCCCGAAGTGCTCCGCGTCCTCGACCTGCCGGAGCCGCACGCCGGGCCGGGGCAAGTCCGCGTGCGGGTCAAGGCCGCCGGGGTGCAGCCGTACGATGCCGCCGTTCGGGCCGGGTGGGAGCCGCCCGGGCTCTCGCTCACCTGGCCGCGCGTGCCCGGGAACGAATTCGCCGGGGTGGTCGACGAAGGCGATCTCGCGCCCGGTACCGAAGTCCTCGGCTTCACCGCCGTGCAGGCCGCCGCCGAATACGTCGTCGTTCCCGTCGAGAACGTCACGCCGAAACCGCCGGAAATGCCGTGGGAAGTCGCCGGTGGGTTCACCGCCGGTGCGCAGACCGCGTCGATCGCGCTCGAAGTGCTGGAGCTGCGGGAAGGGGAGACGCTGCTCGTCCACGCCGCCGCCGGTTCGGTCGGCACCGCCGCCGTGCAGCTCGCGAAACTCGAGGGTGCCACCGTGGTCGGCACCGCGAGCGAGGCCAACCAGGACTACGTGCGCGAGCTGGGCGCCACTCCCGTCGTCTACGGCGAGGGACTGAAGGCCCGCGTCGAGGCCGCCGCACCCCGGGGGATCGACGTCGTGCTCGACGGGGCCGGTGGCGCCGCCCTCGACCTCTCACTCGAACTGGTGAAGGACCGGAAACGGATCCTCACGCTCGTCGACCACGGGCGGGCCGCGGAACTCGGCGTGCTCGTCTCGAAGTCCGGACGCTCCGCCGCTCGGCTCGCCGAATTGGCCGCGCTCTACGCCAAGGGTGACCTCCGCTTCCACGTGCGCCGCGCCTATCCGTACACCGAGGCCGTGGCCGCGCACCGGGAGATCGAGACCGGGCACGGCCGCGGAAAAATCGTTCTCACATTCCCCTGATCGTTCCAGCATGTGGACGTGCGGACGTTCCCGACTTTGGTCGGTGGACCACCGCTCGGTCACTACTTAGATTCTCCCCATTACACCCAGTTGGGTGTCATTCGGTCGAGCGGCCGAGTACCACAGGGAGAAATCGATGGTGAGATTCAGCCGGGTCGCCGCGCAAGCGGTTCCGCTGACGGTCGGCGCGCTGCTGCTGACGACCGGTGTTTCGGTGGCACAGCCGTCCATGGTGGACGCCGCGACCGCGCGCACCGAGGCGGGCATCAGCGCACTGCAGAGCATCAAGAAGAGCCTGACCCCCGCGGAGCGCAGAGCAATCGAGCCAGCTGGTCGTCGAGAAGCGGTTGCGCGCCGACCGCTCACTGGCCGCGAAGCTGCCCGACTACCGCTCGGGCGTCGGCGTGAGCGACGCCGGCACCGTCGCGGTCGACATCGCCGCGCACGGCAAGGCCGTCGCGAACGCCGTCAAGGCCGCGGGCGGCACCGTCCGCTACGCCGCGCCGGACGGTGCCCTGCGCGCCGACCTGCCGCTGTCCGCCGTGGACGCGATCGCCGGCCGCGCCGACGTCGCCGAGGTCAAGCCTGCCGCGCAGGCCATGACCTGGAACGAGCCCGGCAACCGCGACGCCCGCGTCGCCACGGCTGTGAAGGCCGTCGCCGCGACCCAGGTGTCCGAAGGCGACAAGGCACACGGCGCCGACACCGCGCGCACGACCTACGGGGTCAGCGGTTCCGGCATCAAGGTCTGCGTGCTCTCCGACGGCGTCGACTCGCTCGCGAAGTCGCAGAGCGCCGGCGAGCTGCCCGCGGTGGACGTCCTGGCCGGCCAGAAGGGCAGCGGCGACGAGGGCACCGCGATGCTGGAGATCATCCACGACCTCGCCCCGAACGCCACCCTCGGTTTCGCCACCGCGTTCACCAGCGAAGCCAGCTTCGCCGCGAACATCCGCGCGCTGCGCACCACCGGCAAGTGCCAGATCATCGTCGACGACGTCTCCTACTTCGACGAGTCGCCGTTCCAGGACACGCAGGTCGCGCAGGCGGTCAACGACGTCACCGCGGCCGGCGCGCTGTACTTCTCCTCGGCGGGCAACTCGGGCAACGCGACCGACGGCACGAGCGGCTACTACGAGGGCGACTTCCGCGCTTCTTCGACGAAGATCAGCGGCGTCACCGGCACCCCGCACGACTTCGACCCGACCAGCACGACGCAGAACTTCGACGCGCTTTCGGCGGGCTCGCTCGGCCGCCCGGTGACGTTGTTCTGGTCGGACCCGTGGGGCAAGTCGGCCAACGACTACGACCTGTTCATCCTGAACTCCTCCGGCAGCGTCGTGGCCTCCAGCGAGAACGGCCAGTCCGGCTCGCAGAACCCGTACGAGATCGCGCAGGTGCCGAGCAGCGGCTCCGGCTACAAGGTCGCGGTCGTCAAGTACAGCGGCGCCGACCGGTTCATCGCGCTCAACGTGATCCGCGGCCGGTTTGTCGCTTCGGGTTCGCTGAAGGCGTTCAGCACCAACGGCGTCACGAACGGCCACTCGGCGGCGGCGAACGCGTTCAGCGTGGCGGCGGCCCCGGCGGCGGCCGCGTTCGGCCGCCCGCTGGAGGCCGGTGACCCGGCCAACCCGGCGGGTCCGTACCCGGGCCTGTTCACGGCGTCGAGCAAGTGGGAGCGGTTCTCCTCCGACGGCAAGCGGCACCTGTTCTACAACGCGGACGGCACGGCGATCACGCCGGGCAACGTGTCCTCGACGGGCGGCGCGACCCGCAACAAGCCGGACATCACGGCGGCCGACGGCGTGGCGACGTCGGTGGCGGGCTTCCAGCCGTTCTTCGGGACGTCGGCGGCGGCCCCGCACGCGGCGGCGATCGCGGCGCTGCTGCTGTCGGGCAAGCCGACGGCGACCCCGGCCCAGATCCGCACGGCGCTCGTGTCGTCGGCGATCGACCTCGGCGCGGCCGGGTTCGACACGGTGACCGGCAACGGCGTGATCATGGCGGGCCCGGCGCTCGCCGCGCTGGGTGTGCAGCCGAAGTAGTTCCGAGCGAAACGGGGGTCCGGCGCGCGCCGGACCCCCGTTTTCATTTCGCGGTGACCAGGAGGTGGAAGCCGATCTGGCCCGCGCCGAGCTTTTCGTGGCGCCGCAGTTCCAGCCCGGCCCGCCCGAGCGCGGCCTCGACGTCGGCGACCGGCCGGATGCGGAAGCCGTGCTCGGTGAACAACGGTGAGCGGTTCATCGTCTCCGGGTCGCCGATACCGAGCACGAACGTGCCGCCCGGCTTCAGGACCCGCGCCACCTCGGCGAACGCGCCGTCGAGATCGTCCACGAAGTACACGGTGTTCGTGGTCATCGCCGCGTCGATCGAGCCGTCTTCGAGCGGCAACGCCGTGATCGACCCTTCGTGCAGCCGGATCCGGTTCGCGGCGATCTCGCGGCGGAACGTGCGACGGGCACGCGCGAGCATCGTCGTCGAGATTTCGACGCCGTGCACCGTGCCCGCGTCCCGCACCAGCAGCGCGAGTCCAACGCCGCCACCGAACCCGATGTCGAGGGCCGTTTCCCCGCCCGTCAGGCCGAGCGCCGCGACCGCCGCGGTGACCGGACGGCGGTTGCCGCGGTTGAGCATCGTGCCGACGACCCGGCCCCGCAGGCCGCTAGGGTGGCCGAGTTGCCGGGCGAGCCCGGCCTGGAAGCGGTCGCGAAGTCCCATGCGCACAGTCTAGGAGGCACGATGGCGAAAACGGCGGTGGTCACCGGGGCCGGGTCGGGGATCGGGCGCGCGGTCGCTCAAGCCCTCCTCCGCGACGGCTACCGGGTCGCGCTCGCCGGACGCCGCGCCGACGCGCTCGAGGAAACGGCCGACGGCTCCCCGGACGCCCTCGTCGGCCCCACCGATGTGTCCGACGAGGACTCCGTCGCGGCGCTCTTCGGCACCGTCCGCGAGCGGTGGGGACGGCTCGACCTCCTGGTCAACAACGCGGGCATCTCGGCC
Organism: Amycolatopsis nalaikhensis; assembly: GCF_030264295.1. GTDB lineage: Bacteria > Actinomycetota > Actinomycetes > Mycobacteriales > Pseudonocardiaceae > Amycolatopsis > Amycolatopsis nalaikhensis. Next base: position 5,564,099 of record NZ_CP127173.1, read on the forward strand.
GGTGGCACGGTCGCCGACCTCTCCGTCGAGGACTGGAAGCGGACCGTCGACGTCAACCTCACGGGGATGTTCCTCTGCGCGCGCGAAGCCGTCCGGCTGATGCGGGACCAGGAACCGCGCGGGGGCCGGATCGTGAACAACGGCTCGATCTCCGCCCACGCGCCGCGGCCGGCGAGCGTCGCCTACACCGCGACCAAGCACGCCGTCACCGGGCTGACCCGCTCGATTTCCCTCGACGGCCGCGCCTGGAACGTCGCGTGCGGCCAGATCGACATCGGCAACGCCGCCACCGAGATGACCGAGCGGATGGCGGCCGGGATCCCCCAGGCCGACGGGCGGATCCTCGCCGAGCCGACGTTCGACGTGCGGCACGTGGCCGACGCGGTGCTCTACATGGCGGGCCTGCCGCTCGACGCGAACGTCCAGTTCCTCACCATCACCGCGACGACCATGCCCTTCATCGGCCGCGGCTAGGGGATCACCCGCGCCTTCCGGAACTCGTCGAAGAGCCGGTAGAACATCTGCTCCGTCTCGACGTACGTGTGGAACCCGGCCCGCCGCGACTTCGACGTGTCCGCGAACATGTCGTAGTCCCAGCCGAACACGAAGTCGCCGAACGCCCACGAGGAAGAAACCTCTTCGTAGGAAGCTGAAAGCCCGTACCGGTCCACCATGGACGTCCACAGGGGACCCTTGTCCGCCATGACGTCGGCCAGTGACATCCGCAGGGGCGGGGCGACGTCGAGGTCGAAGTACGCCGCCAGCTTCGGCCACAGCTCGCGCCAGCGGAACAGGTCGCCGTTCGCGATGTTGAAGGCGCCTTGCTGACCTGTCGCCCAGACCGTCGCCTCGGCCAGCAGGCTCGCGTCCGTCATCTCCAGCAGGCTGTCGTAGGCCCCCGGCTTGCCCGGGAACCGCAGCGGCAGTCCCAGTTCCTTCGAGATCGACGCGTACACCGCGATCACCAGCGCCAGGTTCATCGGATTGCCCAGCGCCGTGCCGCCGACCACCGACGGTCGGATCGCCGACCACGTCCACGACCCCCGGCGCTGCTCGAGGAACCGTTGCTGGTCCACGTTGAACTCCGGCGGCATGTGCCCGGCGTCGGTCTCGCGCGCCGGGGTCTTGAATGGCCCGAGGTGCGCGCCGTAGACCTTGTAGCCCTGCATCAGGCTGATGTGCCGCAGCTCCGGTGCCGCGGGTTCGAGGGCCTCGACCAGGTTCGTCAGCATCGCCACGTTCGGCGCGACCAGCTCGGCCCACGTCGGCCGGTCCTGGTACGCCGCGTAGAAGAGGTGTGTGACGCCGGTCAGCCCGCCGATCTTCGCGCGCGTGTCGGCCGGGTCGAGGAGGTCGACGGCGAGGTCGCCGCGGCGGGACAGCCCGACCACGTCCCAGCCGGTCGTCCGCAGGTGCTCGACCAGGGTGCGGCCGATGATCCCGTTCGCCCCGGCCACCAAGGCTTTGTTCGTGCTCATGCCACCGATGCTCGTCGCGGCCGCCGGATAAGTCCAAGGCTTAGTCCTCACCTCGGCGATAAGCTGAAGTCATGGCAAGTCTGCGGCAGCTCGAATACCTGGTCACGGTGGTGGACACCGGCTCGTTCACGCGCGCGGCGGAGCAGCTGCACGTCACGCAGCCCGCGTTGTCACACCAGATGCGGGCCTTGGAGCAGAGCGTCGGCGGGCCGCTACTCGAACGGCTGCCGCGCGCGGTGCGGCTCACCCCGATGGGCCGGGCGATGCTGCCGCACGCGCGGGCCGCGCTCGCCGACGCCGAACGCGCCCGGTGCGCCGCCCGCCTCGCGTCCGGCACGACGGCGGGCGAGCTGCAGGTCGCGACGGTCTACTCGGTGAGCCTCGGGGTGCTGCCGCCCGCGTTGCGCGTGTGGCGGCGCGACCGGCCCGGGGTCGACGTCCGGCTCGTCGAGTTCCGGCACGCCGACGAGCTGCGGGACGCGATGGCCGCGGGGGAGGCCGACGTCGCGCTCGGCCCGCGGCCCGACGGCTGGCCGGGCCCGGTGCGGCCGCTGGGCGTCGAGGAGTTCGTCGTGGTGCTCCCGGCGGACGGCGCGACCGAGGACGACGCGACCGGCGAGGTCGACCTGGCGACGCTCGCGGATTGCGCGTGGGTCCACTACGCCCCGGGCAACGGCCTCGCCGAGCTGGTCGACGCGGCGTGCGCGGCGGCGGGGTTCCGCCCGCGCCCGGCGGTCCGGACCGAGCAGACGGCGGCGGCCCCGATCCTCGCAGCGGCGGGCCTCGGCCCGGCGCTGGTCCCGGCGAACGTCCTCCCGGCCCGGTTCGAGGGACGGGTTTTGCGGCCGAGCGTGCCGGTGCGGCGGACGCTCGTCGCGTACACGCGCGCGGACCCGGACCCGCTGACCTCGGCGTTCATCGAGACGCTCGTGGCGCACGCGACCGTCTAGCGGCGGTCCCGGCTCACGAAACCCCGATCCGGGCGAGCACCGGGCCGGTGAACGGCGTCGTCACGACGTCACGGACGCGCGACGCCCACACCGCGTGACCGTGGCCGGACCACAGCGGTGCCACCGGCAGGTCGCGCAGCAGCTGGTTCTCCGCCAGCCGGTACAGCTCGCCCGCCTCCTGCGGGGTCGCCGCCGCGTCGGCCAATGCCAGGTTCTGGCGGAAGGTTTCGTCCGCGTAGCCCGACTTCGCGGCCAGCTCCGACAGCAGCTCGTACGGGCTCGCCGTGGCCAGTTTGACGTCCAAAGCAGAGGGTCCGTCCGGCTGTCCGGTCGCCGCCTGTGCCGTCACCGAGATGTCCAGTGCCTTGTGCAACCCGACCACCAGCGTCCGGGTCCAGGCCTCTTCGGACGGTCCGAAGTAGACGGTCGCGCCGCCGGGGAACGCCGCCTGCTTGAGCAAAGCCTTGCCCGCCGCCGCGTCGAAGCTGCACGGGCGGCACGTTCCCGATCGCTCGCCCGGGGTGTCCGACGGCGGCAGCAGGGACTTCGCCGGATCCACCTGGTGCGCCAGCGGTCCCGCTTCGAGTGCCGCCCGGTCGACGCCGAGCGCGAAGCCGTGGCGGACCGTCGCGTCGGCGAACCGGGGGTTCGTCACCGGGAACGCCAGGTAGCCCGCCCGCGGCAGGTCCCAGGTCGCGTGGTGGTCGCCGAAGTCGCCGTGCATGGCTTCGTGCTTCTCGCCGGGCACCTCGGTCGCGAGGTCGAGCGTGCCCGCCTTCACCGCGTCGTACTGGGCCGCCGGGTCGCCGACGCGCAGTTCGACCTCCGCGGTCGCACCGGAGCCGACGCGCTTGAGCGTGCCGCCCGAACCCGGGTGCCAGCCGCCGTCCAGCCGGTACGGGCCGTTGCCGACCGGGGCCTTCGCGAACCCGGCCCAGTCGCGGGACGCGAGCACCGACGCGGGCAGCGGCACCAGCCCCGGCGCCGAGAGCAGCGCGGGCACCTGGCCCGACGGCCGGTCCAGGGTCAGCGTGATCGTGTTCGCGTCGGCGGCCGTGATTTCCTTCGCCCGCAACAACTTCGTGAACACCGGCGCGGAGAACCACGTCGACTCCGCGACCGCCTTCCACGTGTCCACGTAGGACTGAGCGGTCACCGGGGTGCCGTCGTGGAACGTGCCCGGCCGCAGCTTGACCGTCCAGTGCACCCGGTCGGTGCTCTCGATCGACTCGGCCGCGCGCGGGGTGAGCTTGCCGGACGCCGCGTCGTAGTCGGCGAGCGGCGTCCAGAGCGCGCCGGTCACCAGGCGGCCCGCCTGGTCGGCGACGTCGGCGGGCAGCAGCGTCGCGGGCTCCCGGACACCGACGGTGAGGACGCCGGGGCGGGCCGGGTCAGCGGAGGTACAGCCCGTGACGGCCAGGGCGAGGACGGCGAAGAGGGCGAGCAGGCGCATGGACCAGTCCTACCAGTCGGATGGCAACCAAAGACGGTTGTGCCCGGTTGATCTCCGACGTACCGTTCGTGGGTCACGCTCGAAGCGTTCTGGGAGGTTTCGCGTGCGCACCTGGTTGCGGTCGTGCTTCGCCGCCGTCACCGTCAGCGCCACGCTGGTCGCGACCGGGCTCCCGGCCGCCGCCTGCGGCGAAGACGACAAACCCGCGGCCCCGGCCGCCCGCACCCTGGGCGACCCGGGCGCGGTCAAGAACGTCCGGTCGGTCGGCAACGTGCCCGACGCCGCCGGCGCCATCTCGATCAACTTCCTCGACTACGGCCGCCGCGACGTCATGGTCGTGTCCGGCGAGTTCGGCCTGAAGGTCTACGACCTGACGAAGGACCCGGCCGCGCCCAAGCTGGTCGGCCAGGTCAGCATGCCGGGCCTGTGGGAGACCGAGGACACCGAGGTCGACCAGGACCGCAAGCTGGTCTTCCTGTCCCGCGACCCGCGCGCGTTCTCGGGCAACACGCACACCGGCGAGTCGGGCATCTACGTCGTCGACGTCTCGAAGCCCGAGGCCCCGGCGATCCTCAGCTACGTCAAGGTGCCCGCCGGCCACACGACCAGCTGCGTCGACGGCTGCCGCTACCTGTGGACGGGCGGCCCGGCGAAGGCCGACGACCAGCCCGCCGACTGGGGCGGGCGGCCGATCTGGGTCACCGACATCCGCGACCCGAAGCACCCGAAGGTGAACCCGGAGCCGATCGAGCTGGCCCGAAACGACGGCAAGACCGACTACGTGCACGACGTCCAGGTCGACGACAACGGCGTGGCCTGGGTGTCCGGCCGCGGCGGCGTGCGCGGCTACTGGACCAACGGCGTGCACCGCGACCCGCTGACGAACAAGGTCCGCCGCGCGACCGCGCACGACCCGATCCCGTACGCCGGCGGCGGCATCGCCGAGACGGCCGCGCCGTCGCGCTTCATGCACAACAGCTTCCACCCGGCGGGCCACCGCGTCGGCGACGGCGCCTGGCGCGGTCAGGACCTGATCTACGCGACGGAGGAGAACTTCGTCGACGGCTGCGCGGGCGACGGCGTCCTGACGATCTCGTCGCTGGCGGGTTCGTACCACGGCGAAGGCTGGCGTTCGACGCCCGAACAGCCGTTCCGCCTGCAGAGCGTCGGCACCTGGAGCGTCAACGGCCAGGAGGGCAGCGACCCGGCCTCCGACGACTGCTCCGCGCACTACTTCGACGTCCGCGGCAAGGTCCTCGTGCAGTCGTTCTACGCGCAGGGCACGCGGTTCCTCGACGTCAGCGACCCGACGAACCCGCGCCAGATCGCCTACTACCGCCCGGGCGACGCGAGCGCGTGGGCGCCGTACTGGCACGGCAAGTATGTCTACGTCGCGGACAACGCCCGCGGCGTAGACATCCTGCAGCTGACCGCCTAGGACTTCAGCCAGACAGCGGTGTCGGTCGGCAGCTCTCCGCTGCCGACCGGCCCGCTGGCCAGCAGGACCTCGCCGTCCGGCAGGGGCACCGGCGAATCCGAGAAGTTCAGCGCGAACGTGAACCCGCGGCGGAACGCCAGCACGCCCTCGCCCAGGTCGAGCCAGTCGAATTCGGCCGACGTGAGGTTCCGGCGCAGCCGCAGGCCCGCGCGGTACAGCGAGAGCATCGACGACGGGTCCTCCGCCTCGGCCTCCGCCGTGTAGTCCTTCCACTCCGCGGGCTGCGGCAGCCACGTCCCACCGGAGCCGAACCCGAACGGCGGCTCGGTGCCCGACCACGGGATCGGGACGCGGCAGCCGTCGCGGCCCGGGTCGGCGCCGCCGGTCCGCGCGAAGACCGGGTCCTGCCGCAGCTCGTCGGGGATGTCCAGGACCTCCCACAGCCCCAGCTCTTCGCCCTGGTAGACGTACAGGCCGCCGGGCAGGGCCAGCGTCAGCAGCGCCGCCGCGCGGGCCCGGCGGGTGCCCAGCTCGCGGTCGACCGGCAGCTCGTGCAGCCGGTTCGCGAAGCTGAAGCCCGTGTCGCCCTGGCGCCCGTAGCGGGTGACGTGCCGCGTGACGTCGTGGTTCGACAGCACCCACGCCGCCGGCGCGCCGACGTCGTCGTGGGCGCGCAGGGTGCGCGTGATGACGTCGCGGAAGCGCTTGCTGTCCCACGGGCAGACCAGGAAGTCGAAGTTGAACGCCGAGTGCAGCTCGTCGCGGCGCAGGTACCGCGCCGCCCGCGACATGTCCGGCAGCCACATCTCGCCGACCAGCACCCGCTCGCCCGCGTAACTGTCCGCGATCTTGCGCCACGACCGGTAGATCTCGTGCAGGCCCTCCTGGTCGGAGAACGGCGTCTCGTCGCCGTCGTCGACGTCGGGCAGCCGCGGGTCCTTGACCAGCCCGTCGGCGACGTCGATGCGGAACCCGTCGACGCCGCGGTCGAACCAGAACCGCAGCACGTCCTCGAACTCCGAGCGGATCTCCGGGTTGTCCCAGTTGAAGTCGGGCTGGCGCGAGCTGTAGAGGTGCAGGTACCACTCGCCGTCGGGGACGCGCGTCCACGCGGAGCCGCCGAAGCGGGACTTCCAGTTGTTGGGTGGCTCGGCGCCGTCCGGCCCCCGGCCCGGGCGGAACCAGAACCGTTGCCGCTCCGGCGATCCCGGCCCCGCGGCAAGGGCGGCCTGGAACCACCGGTGCTCGTCGGAGCAGTGGTTGGGCACGATGTCGATGATCACGCGGATGTTCCGGGCGTGCGCCTCGGCGATGAGCTCCTCCGCCTCGGCGAGCGTGCCGAACAGCGGCTCGATGTCGCGGAAGTCGGCGACGTCGTAGCCGCCGTCGTCCATCGGGGACGGATACCACGGGGTGAACCAGATCGCGTCGATCCCCAGGTCGGCCAGGTGGTCCAGCCGGGCGCGCACGCCGGCGAGGTCGCCGATGCCGTCGCCGTTGCCGTCCGCGAAGCTGCGGATGTACACCTGGTAGATCGCCGCGCTCCGCCACCAGCCGGTCTTGTCGGTCACGAAAGTGCCCCTCCTGTTTGTTGTGGAAAGGTCAGCCCTTGATGCTGCCGGCGGTCAGCCCGGCGAGGATCTGGCGCTGGAACGCCAGGAACAGTGCCACCATCGGCAGGCTGGCCAGCACCATCCCGGCGACGAGCACGTTGAGCGGCATGTCGATCGCCACCCGCTGCAGCATCACCGAGAGCGTCTGCTTTTCGGTGTCCGGGAACACCAGCAGCGGCCAGATGAAGTCCTTCCACGCGGTGACCACCGCGAGGATCGACACCACGGCCAGGATCGGCCGCGAGATCGGCAGGATGATCCGCCAGAGCGTGCGCACCGGCCCGGCGCCGTCGATGCGCGCGGCTTCGATCAGCTCGTCCGGGATCTGGTCGAAGAACCGCTTCAGCAGGTAGATGTTGAACGCGTTCGCCGCCGCGGGCAGCCAGACCGCGGTCGGCGAGTTGATCAGGTTGAGGTGCAGCAGCGGCAGGTCCGTCACCGTCACGTACGTCGGGACCAGCAGGGCCGTCGCGGGCAGCATCAGCGTCGCCAGCATCAGGCCCAGCACGACGTTGCCGAACTTCGGCCGCAGCTTCGACAACGCGAACGCGGCCGGGACGTCGATGGCCAGCTGCGCCAGCCACGCACCGCCCGCGACGACGAGCGTGTTGAGGAAGTACTTGCCCAGGCTCAGCTGGCTCCACGCGTCGGCGAAGGTTTCCGGGTGCCACTCGTGCGGGACGAGCGTCGCCGGCGTCGCGGCCAGTTCCTGCGGCGACTTCATCGCACCGGTCACCGCCCAGTAGAGCGGGAACATGAACGCGAGGACGAAGACGACGAGCGTGCAGGCGAAGACGACGCCGTAGACGGCCTTGCCGCGCGGGCTGCGCAACGCGCTCGGGGAGACGAGGGTCCTCATGACTGGTCCGCCTTCCGCGTCAGCCGGACGTACCACGCCGAGAACACGCCCAGCGCCACGAACAGCAGCAGGCTCATCGCGCTCGCCGCGCCGAAGTCGTTGTAGACGAAGGCGTAGCGGTAGAGCAGCAGGAGCACGGTGACCGTCGAGTCGTCCGGCCCGCCGCCGGTCATCACGTACGGCTCGGTGAACACCTGCATCGTCGCGACGATCTGCAGCAGCAGGAGCACCAGCAGGACGAACCGCGTCTGCGGGAACGTCACGTGCCGCAAGCGCTTCCACAGCCCGGCGCCGTCGAGTTCGGCGGCTTCGTACAGCTCGCCCGGGATCGTGCCGAGCGCGGCCAGGTAGATCAGCGTCGTGCTGCCCATGTTGGCCCACGTCGAAACGAAGACGAGCGACAGCATCGCCGTGCCGGACGAGTCGAGCCACTGGCCGCCGGGCAGGCCGACCGCGCCGAGCGCGGAGTTGAACAGGCCGGGACCCGGGTCGTAGAACCACTTCCACATCAGCGCCGTCACCACCGGCGGCAGCATCACCGGCAGGTAGACGGCGAGCCGGAAGAACGCCTTCGCGTGGCGCAGCTCGTTCAGCAGCACCGCGGTGAGGAACGGGACGGCGAAGCCGAAGACCAGCGCGAGCCCGGTGAACAGCAGCGTGTTGCGCCAGGCGACGCCGAACAGCGGATCGTCGAACAGCTTCGCGAAGTTGTCGAACCCGACCCAGGTCGGCGCGTTGACGAAGTCGACCTGCTGGAAGCTCAGCAGCACGCCGCGCACGATCGGGTACCAGGAGAACAGGGCGAACACCACGAGCGCGGCGCAGAGCAGGCCGTACGCGGTGAGGTTCTCCCTGATCGCGCGCTTGAGCCTGGTGCGACGGCGTTCTTCGGGTGTCGCAGCCGGGCGCCTGGCCCGCGACGGCGATGTCGCGGGCCAGGCGAGGAGGCTACTTGACCTGGGCGAGGACACTGTTGACCTTCGACTCGGCCGACGAGAGCTGCTGGTCGATGTTGGCGTTCTGGTCGGTGAGGACGGCCTGCATGACGCTGTCGAGCGCGGCGTAGATCTGCTGCGCGTTCGGCGGCTCGATGCTGCCCTTGATCTTGCTCGTGGTGTCCACGTAGGACTGGAAGTTCTGCGCGGGGACGTTGGCGTACTTGGCCTTCAGCGCGAGCTGCTGCTCACGGACACCGCCGGTCCAGACGTCGGGGGTGGGCTCGGCGGGCAGGCCGACCGGCTGCTTGCCGTCGACGTACTGCTGGATGTGCTTCTCGAAGCGGTCCGGGTTGAGGTACTTCCACTGGATCCACTCGAGACCGGCCTTGACCTTTTCCGGCGACGCCTTCGGGTTGATCATGTAGCCCTCGCCGCCGAGCAGCGTGCCCTGGCCGCCGGGCATGCCGGCGATGCCGTAGTCCTCGTACTTGCCGTTGAACTGCTTGACCAGCACGGGAACGTTGTCCGGGGCGGCCATGTACATGCCGAGCTGGCCCGCGCCCATCATCCGCTGGACGTCCTGGGCTTCGAGGAGCTGCTTGGCGCCCATGGAGTTGTCGGTCCAGCGCATGTCGTGCAGGTACTGGAGGGCCTTCTTGCCCTTGTCGTTGTTGAAGTCGGCGACCCACTTGTCGCCGTCCTTGCGGGCGATGTCGCCGCCCATCGAGTACAGCCAGCCCGTCATGTGCCAGCCGCCCTGGTTGTTCTTGCTGTAGTCGGCGTACCCGACGATCCCGTTGCCCAGCGCGGAAATCTTCTTCGCGGCTTCGCGCACCTCATCCCAGGTCTGCGGCGGCTTGTCGGGGTCGAGCCCGGCCTTCTGGAACAGCGGGCGGCTGTAGAGCAGGCCCATCGTGTAGTTCATGGTGGGCAGGCCGTAGAGCTTGCCGTTGGCGTCGCGGAAGTTGTCGAGCAGTTCCGGCTTGATGTCGTTGATGTGCGGAACGCTCTTCGCGGCTTCCGTGATGTCCGCGGCCTGGTGCCGCGCGATGATCTGCGCGGGATCGGTGAAGTAGACGTAGTAGACGTCCTCCAGTTGCCCGCCGGCGAGCTTCGCGGAGAAGGTCTTCGGGTCCATGAAGCCTTCGTGCGGATCGATGTCGATGTTCGGGTGCGAAGCCTCGAACTCCTTGACGTCGGCGTCGAAGACGCTGCGCTCGAACGGCTGGCTGGTCGGCGGCTGGCCGGTGACCGTGATCTTCACCTTGCCGCCGGTCTGGGCGGCGGTGTCGCCGTCACCGCAGGCGGCGAGGGTGAGGGCGAGCCCACCCGCGGCCAGCAGGCACAACGCTCGGCGGGGCAAGGTTCGGGACCGGGGACTGCTCATCTCAAGCCTCTTCTCGGGGTCGCGACGGCTGTCACGTGATTGCGGTCACCTTAAAGTGTGAGACCAGATCGACGCAATAACCCGACGAGAATCTGCAAGTTACGAACAGGCTGCGTTCGGCTGGTGGTCGGGAGGGCAAAGTGCGGCGCAAGCAGGGGGCATGGGTATGCCGCGGAGCGGGACAACGGGCGCGGTGGCAACTCGGGCGAGTTCGCGGGTTGGAGTGCTTGCCTCGGCTCGAGGGCGTGGCCCGAGCGCCCCAATGTGGCCTTCGGTGCGTGAGACGCAACCAAGGCGGCCTTCGGTGCGTTGGACGCAACCAAGGCCGCCTTGGGGCGCTTGAGTCCGGGCGCGCGGAAGTGAGCGACGGGTTCGAAACCCGCCGCTCAGCTTGGGGCGCTTTGGTCAGGCCGTGTGGCGGGCTGTTGAGCCGCGGACCACCAGCTCCGGGGCGAACAGCAGTTCCTCCGCCGCCACCTCGCCGCCGTTGATGCGCTTCACCAGCAGCTCCACCACCGCCCGGCCCATCGCCTCGATCGGCTGGCGGGTCGTCGTCAGCGGCGGGTCCGTGCAGTTCATCAACGCCGAATCGTCGTACCCGACCACCGAAACGTCCTCCGGCACCGACAACCCCTGCCGGCGGGCCGCACGCACCGCTCCCAACGCCAGCAAGTCACTCGCGCACAGCACCGCCGTCGCTCCTCGGGGGTACAACCGCGCCGCCGCCGCGTGGCCTCCCTCGATCGAGAACATCCCGTGCTCGACCAGCTCGTCCAGGACCGGCAGCCCCAGCTTCGCCGCGTACGCCTGGAACGCCTCGAGCTTCCGGCGGGACGGGATGTGGTCCGCCGGCCCGAGCACCAGCCCGATCTTCTCGTGCCCGAGCGAGCTCAGGTGCCCGACGACCTGCTCGACCGCCACCGCGTCGTCGCACGAGACCTGCGGCAGGCCGAGGTGGTCGACCGCCGCGTTGATCAGCACCGTCGGCAGCCGCCGCTCGACGAGGTGGTGGTAGTGCGAGTGGACCGCGTCCGCCTGCGCGTACAGCCCGCCCGCGAACACCACCCCCGACACCTGCTGCTGCAGCAGCAGCTCGACGTACTCCGCCTCCGACACCCCGCCCGCGGTCCGCGTGCAGAGCACCGGCGTGAACCCCTGCTGCGCGAGCGCGTTGCCCATGATCTCGGCCAGCGCCGGGAAGATCGGGTTCTGCAGCTCGGGCAGCACCAGCCCGACCAGCCGGGCCCGCTCGCCGCGCAGCTGGGTCGGCCGCTCGTACCCCATCACGTCCAGCGCGGTGAGCACGGCGGCGCGGGTGCTCGCGGACACCCCGGACCGGCCGTTGAGCACCCGGCTGACCGTGGCTTCACTGACCCCGACCTGGCGGGCGACTTCGGCAAGACGACGCGTCATGGGTGAAACTTTACAGCAACCGGGCGCAAAAGTAAGACAAGCCCGTACCGGTGTCTCGACCGGTACGGGCTTGCGACATCCGATGCTACGAAGCCGCCACTTCGAGCTCGGACACCTGCCCGGCGGGCCAGCCGGTGTTGCCGGTGAACGTCAGCCGCACGAAGCGCTGCGACGTCGCCGTGAAAGAAGCCGACGCCGTGTTGCCGGAAGCCGGGTCGAACGCGTACCCGCGCGAACCGACCAGCGTCGCGTACGAACCGCCGTCCGTGCTGCCGGAGATCGTCACCGTCTGGGTGCGCGCGCCCCACGCCGACGACGGCGGCAGGCGGAGCGTCACCTTGTTGATCGACGCCGCCGCGCCGAGGTCCACCGTCAACGTCTGCGGGAACGCGTTGTTCGCGCTCTCCCAGTACGTGTTCGCGTCCCCGTCCACCGCGTTCGACGGCGGGAACCCACCGACGGACGCCGACGCCGTGATCGCCTTGCCGCGCGCGAGGTTCGTGCCCGACTGCGGCGGCTGTGGCGGTCCCGAGTTCGGCGCGGGCCACGTCGAGCAGTCGCTCCAGGTCCCGGTCCAGCCGCTGTTCCCCGACCCGCTGAACGTCATCTTCGGGATCGACGTCGGGTACGGGCAGTTGTACGTCCCGGTCACGCCGACGCCGGACGCCGTCAGGTTGCTGATCGACACCGACCCCTGCGTCTGCGACTGCGCCACGAACGTGCCGACGCCCTGCACCGAGACGCCGTCGATCGTGATGCCCTGGATCTGCTTGCCCGCGCCGTTGCCGTCGATGAACTGGATCGCCTCGTACGGGCTCTGGATGGCGGTGAACCCGGTGACCCGGATGGTCACGCCGGTGATCGCCTGGTCACGCGCGTCGAACCACAGGGCGCCGACGCCGAACTGCCAGTTCGGGTCGAGCGCCCCGGCCCGCAACGCCGTGTTGTTCGACAGCGTCACCGTGCCCGAAAGCGGCACCGAGTTGAACCGGTTCGCCACCAGGTAACCGCCGCCGAGGGCGTTGGTGTCCTGGACGAGGTTGCCGCTCACCGTGTTGTTCGAGCCGCCGTACAGCGCGATGCCGTTGGCCAGGTTCGGCTGCACGATCGTGTTGTTGACGAGCGAGTTGCCCGAGTCGGCCTGGCCGTTGGACCACAGCGCGAGTCCGTCGTCGCCGTTGTTGCGCAGGTAATTGTTGCGCAACGTCGAGTTCGTCACCGCGCCGTCGAAGTTCACGCCGTCGGCCTGGGTGTCGAGGATGCGGTTGTTCTCGATGGTGACGTTCGACGACGCGCCGTTCATCAGCCACAGCCCGCACTTCGTGTCCTGGATCCAGAGACCGGACACGACCGAGCCGGTGCCGAGCACGCCGTGGAACGCGTTGTCGGGGCTGCCGTCGTTCCGCTCGGTCACGTCGCCGAACACGGCGAAGTCGTAGAGCTTGATGTTCCCGGACGCGCTGCCGTTGTTGAAGATGTTGTTGCCGTGCAGCACGGTGTACCACTGGCCCGCGCCGCGCACGGTCGTCTGGTCGATTTGCAGCGCCGACCCGATTTCGAACCGCCCGGACGGCACCCAGACCTCGCGGCCCTGCGAGCGCGCGGCCGACAGCGCGTTCCGGAACGCCTGCGAGTCGTCCGAGGAGTCGTTCGCGGTGGCGCCGTAGTCGGTCACCGAAAGGGAGCCGGCCGGCTGGGTACCCGCGCCGCCGACCTGCTCGAAGTCGGCGAGGTCGATGGTCGCCTGGCCGACGTCGCCGCTGTCGGCGGCCACCCGGACCTTCGCCCCGGCCGCCGCGTTCTGCCCGAACAGCAGGCGGGCGTCGTCGAAGAAGTGGTGCGTCTTCGCGCCGGGGATCCACCCGGTGTCCACATAGGAATAACGCGACGTCACCGAGAGCCCGCTGCCGAGCTTGGTCCCGTTGACGTACACCGAAAGCCGCCCGGACGAGCCGTCCGGCAGGTTGTAGTGGACGTTGATCGAGTTGGCCGCCGCGGGCAGGGTGAACTCGACGTACTGGCCCGTCGTGATCCGCACGGCCTGCCGCCCGGAGGCTTCCGAAGCGATGCTGGCCTGCGTGTAGTCGGGGCCCACGGCCGAGCCGTTCGTCGCCGAGCACTCGGCTTCGACCGTCCGGAACGGCACGGTCGCGCCGCCGGACGCCGTCGTCGGGCAGGTCGCGGCCGCGGCCGGGGTCGCCGAGCCGGTGGCCAGGACCGTCAGTCCGGACGCGGCGAGCGCCGCGGCCAGCAAAGCCGCGCGGCGCCGGGGGGAGGGGGACATCGTCGTCACCTTTCTCGCGGGGATCGGGAGGAAGCAGGGCGTCGACGTGACCGGGATCATACGAATAGTGAACAAGAATCCGCAATAGATGAACCAACTTACGCAAATTTGCGACAGATCTTGACGACTGGGCCGGATGCCCGACGTCGCCTTCCGACGGCCGGAGCAACACCCGCGGAGTCCCGGCGCGCTGCTAGTTTTCTGGGCATGAGCCAGCGACGTGCGGACGGGAGCGCCGGGGACGCGGACTACGGCGCGATCGGCGGGGTGTACACCGACTACCGCAAGCCGGACCCGCGCATCGGCCAGTACATCCTCGACGCCCTGGGTGACGCGCGGACCGTGCTCAACGTCGGCGCGGGCGCCGGCGCCTACGAGCCCGCCGACCGCGAGGTGACCGCGGTGGAGCCGTCCGCGTCGATGCGCGCGCAGCGGCCCGCCGGCCTGCCGCCCGCGGTCGACGCCGTCGCCGAGAAGCTGCCGTTCCCGGACCGCGCGTTCGAGGGCGCGATGAGCACGTTCAGCGTCCACCAGTGGAACGACCTGTGGGCCGGGCTCAAGGAGATGCGCCGGGTCACCCGCGGCCCGATCGCCATCCTGACCTGCGACCCCGCGCTGCTGCGGCGGTTCTGGCTGCTGGACTACGCGCCCGAGGTGATCGAGACCGAAGCCCGGCGCTACCCCTCGGTCGACGACATCGCCGACGGGCTCGGCGGCCACACGGAGGTGATCGGCGTGCCCATCCCGGCCGACTGCACGGACGGCTTCAACGAGGCCTACTACGCGCGCCCGGAACGCCTGCTCGACCCGGGCGCGCGGCTGTCGTGCTCGGCGTGGAGCTTCGTCGACGACCGCGTGCACCACCGCTTCGCCGCCGAGCTGCAGCACGACCTCGACGACGGCACGTGGGACCGCCGGTACGGCAAGCTCCGCGAGCAGCCGACGTTCGAAGGCTCGCTGGTCCTCGTCGTCTCGGACCCGACGTCGTGACGCCGCCGCCGTTCGACCCCGAGCTCGCGCCGGTCGTCGAAACCCTCCGTGCCCTGCGCCCGCCGCTGGCGTCGCTCGCCGACATCCCGGGCCGCCGGGAGCTGAACGCCGCCGAGCACCGGACCGTCGAGGAGCTGGCCGACGGGTTCCCGGCGTACAAGGTCGCCGAGGAGTACGCGGGCGAGGTCCCGCTGCTGGTCATGACCCCGGCCGAGAGCGCGGGCGTCCTCTACTACGTGCACGGCGGCGGCACGATCGTCGGCAGCCACCTCGGCTCCGACGTGCCGAACCTGCTGGCCTGGGCGGGCGAGCTGAACCTGACGATCGTCTCGCCCGGCTACCGCCTCGCGCCCGAGCACCCGTACCCGGTGCCGGTCGAGGACTGCTACACCGGTCTGCTGTGGACGGCCGAGCGGTTCGCCGGGCCGCTGGTGGCCGGCGGGGTCAGCGCGGGCGGCGGCCTGGCCGCGGCGACGACGCTGCTGGCGCGCGACCGCGGCGGGCCGTCGCTGGCGGGCCAGCTGCTCGTCTGCCCGATGCTGGACGACCGCAACGACACGCCGTCGGCGATCGACCTCGACGGCCGCGGCCTGTGGGACCGCACGGCCAACCACGTCGGCTGGACGGCCTACCTCGGCGACCTCGACGAAGTCCCGCCGTACGCGGCTCCGGCGCGCGCCGAGGACCTGTGCGGGCTGCCGCCCGCGTTCCTGGACGTCGGCACGGCGGAGACGTTCCGCGACGAGGTCGTCGCCTACGCGAGCCGCATCTGGCAGGCGGGTGGTGACGCCGAACTGCACGTGTGGCCGGGCGGGTTCCACGGCTTCGACTCGCTGGCGCCGGAAGCGGCGATCAGCCGGGCGGCGCGGGCCGCCCGGCTGACCTGGTTGCGCCGCCTACTCGGCCAGGTGGGCTGAAGGGGACTTTCCTGGCATCTGATGCGAGGAAAGTCCCCTTCAGCGCGTCACATGAGATGAACGTCCCCTTCAGCCCAGTAGCTCCTGCAGCTCGGTGACCGCCTTCGCCAGTTCGTCGGCGAAGCGGTACATCTCGGCCGCGACGTGCTTCGGCGTGCTGAGGTAGATGTTCCAGCGGTCCGGCAGCAGCACGTACGCGATGCCGATGCACTGCGGGCTCGTCGAGCCGAAGCCGAAGTACTGGATGTTGACCGACGGCGCCGAGCTGGTGCTCAGGTAGTCGTCGCGCATCTTCAGCCAGCCCGGCGAGGAGTACAGCGCCGGGGTTTCGGTGTCGCCACGGCGTTTCCCGATCAGCTGCAGCTCCCACAGGTGCTGCTCGGGCGCGTCCCCGGCCTGGCACTCCTTGGCCCGGGCGACGTGCTTCGCGGCGGCCGTGCGGAACGCTTCGCGCTTCTCCTCCACCGAAGCGCTCGAGGACGTCATCACGTCGGCGAAGCGCACGACCTCCGGCGTGACGACGCGCATCGCCTCGGTGCGGCCGTTCTGGAACTGCCGCGTCGCGATCGACTCGTACGTCGCGCCGGTGAGGCCCTTCGCACGGCGGTGCGCGAGCTGGTACGCCATCTGCGCGAAGGCGTCCGGAGACATCTTCAGCTCCTTCGCGCGGTTGGCGCCGAAGTCGAACGACACGGTCTGCGTCGCCGTCGCGTCCGCGTAGGCCTTGAAGGCTTCTCCGGCGGCGCGCGCGTCTTCGCGGAGCGCGTCGGTCAGCGTGAACTCGACGACTTCGTAGCCGGGCACGCCCGAAGCCGCTTCACGCGGCTCGCGCGTACCGCTCAGCAGCGCGTCGGTGAAGCCGAGGATCGTCGTGCCGTCGAGCTCGCAGTGCTCGACGTTGATGCCCGCGGTGCCGTCCTCGAACACGATCAGCGAGACGGCCTTGTCGTACCAGCGGTTGTCGCCGTACAGCAGCTGATCACCCGCTTCCAGCGCGTTCGACGGGCTGAAGTCGTCCAGGCACAGGCAGAACAACGCGGTCTCGATGGTCTCCAACGCGGCGGCGTTGCCCGCCTCGAGCAACGCCGCCCGCGAAGCCGCCCACTCCGCCCGCGCCTTCGTCGTGAGGTGCCCGGCCGGGACGTCGGTGTCGTGGTCGTCCTTGAGGATCGCGCGCAGCCCGTCGGCGAGCTGCTCCGGCGAGTACGGGCGGCCGTCTTCGGCGAGGACGTCCATCCGGAACGGCGTGCCCCGCCGGAACACGACGATGTGCCGCTCCGGCGAAGGGAACGACGTGCGCGCGGTGTCGAGCAGCTCGCCCGGGATCCGCGTGGCCGAGAACAGGAACTTGTGCTGCACCATCGACTGCGGCGCGCCGCGCAGCAGCACCGGCGGCACCAGCTCGGCGTCGAGCTTCAGCTTGTAGTCCACGGCGGACGCGGTCAGCTCGGCCGCCCGCTCCACCTGGCCCAGCTCCGACTCGCGGAACAGGAAGAAGAAGTTGGCGTTGAGCGCGATCCGGTCGCGGCGGCCGAGGTAGCGGTACGGCCAGAACGTGTCGAGCCAGCTGCGCACGCCCGGCGAGCGGTCGTACTCCTCGAGCGCGGCCTGCAGTTCCGGTCCGGGACCGGCCAGGAACTCCGCGAGCGCGGCTTCGGTCTCGGCCAGCTCGTCCGGCGTCAGCAGCGGGGCGCACCACTCGAGGAAGCGACGGCCGCTGTCCGCCAGCGTGGGGACGGGGACCCGGGGGAGCCGGTCCTCGTTGCCGAAGGTGCGGGTGGACCAGTCCGGACTGCTCACGGTCATCCTTCTTGCTCGGAAGTGGCCAGCGCGGCCGCGAGTTCGGCCGCGCCTTCAGGACGGGAAACATACAGCTGCGCGTAGAGCCAGCCGTCGGCCTCGAGGCCGGTGGGGTCGACCCCGACGGCGTCGAGGGTGTCGAGGATCTGCGTCTGTTCCGCTTCGGAGGCGAACCGCCGCTGCCGGAAGACGCCCTCGACGGGCGCGGTGTCGTACCCCAGCTCGGCCAGGCTGTCGGCGACCGGTTCGTAGGAGAACATCCGCAGCACGAAGTGCAGCATCCACGGCCGCGCACCGCGCGCGACCCGGGTCAGCGTCTTCTCGGTGACGTACCCGACGCAGCCGGTGGAGATCACGAGGTCGACGTCGTCGAGGAGCTTCCGCTGGGTGCTGTCCGGGTCGTCGCGCTCGAGGTCGGCGTGGATCGCCTCGTCGAGGAAGCCGGCGGAAAGCGCGTACTCGAGCGCGGGCGCCGAGCTGTCGAGGCCGAAGAACCGCGCACCGCCGACGTCGACGACGCGGGTCCGATCGGCTTCGACGAGCTGCGCGTGGTTCAGCGCTTGGACGCCCGGGTCCGTGTAGTGGGCGTAGAGGTCGTCCATCGTCGCGTCGCAGCGGCGGAGCGCGGCGTTGACGCCGTACGAGCAGCCGACGTCGAGCACGGTCGGGCGCTCGGCGGGGTGCTCGGCGATCAGCTTCGCGAAGTACGGCTTCGCCAGCTGGGGGATGTGGTAGTCCACGCGCCGAAGCGTGCCGAAGAACGGGCGCGGGTCGGGTGCGGTGTAGATGTGGTCGAACGAGATCTTGCCGGTCGAGTCGAAAGGCACTGGCCAGGCTCCCAATCTAATCGCAGCTCCGCTGTCCGTTGAGGGCGGTGGCGGGGGCATGGATGGACTAGTCGAGCAACTCGTCGCCTCGGTCGGTACGTCCGGCCAGGTGGGCAGGCAGGACCCGGCCGAAGAGCTGCCTGGTCCGCTCCGCGCTGCCGATGACCCCCGGGCGCTCGCTGTAGGCGAAGATCGCGGAGTGCCGCGCGATCGCGCCCTCCACCGTACTGACCCGGTGCAAGGCGAAGCGTCCTTGAAAGAGCTGAAGATCCCCCGGACGGAGGCTGAGCCGCTGCACCGGATGGGTGCCGTCCTCGGCGAGCACCGCGCGGACGGCCGGGAAGTTCTCGTCCGCGGCGGACCGGATGCCCGGGCAGTATTCGAAGGTGCCGCCCTTTTCGGCGGCCTGCGTCAGCATGCTGACGGTGTAGGAGTTCGTGTCGAAGTGCCACGGGTGCGCCCGGCCGGGCGCGATGACGTTGAGCGTCAGCCCGGACAGCGGGTCGGCGAGCTCGTGCAGCTCCGGCAGGCCGAAGCAGTCGGCGACGAACCGCTGGAACAGCGGGCTGGTGTAGAGGCGGCTGATGATCGACGACGCCGGGATGCGATCGCGGGCGACGAAGGCGTTGCCGCGTTCCATGATCGTCCGGCCCGGGTGGTCGTCGGGCAGCGGCGCGTCGATCGCCGTGTTGTAGGCGTTGACCTTCTCGATCTTCGTGTAGGCCTGCGGCTCGAGCGCGGCGCATTCCGCGCGGAGGACGTCGTGCAGCTCGGGCCGGATGAAGTCGGCGAGCACGCTGCAGCCGACGTCGGCGAGCTCCGCGCGCGTCCGGCCGACGGTCTCCCGCCACGCGGCGCTGTCCGGCTCGGTGAGCGGATAGCGGTCGGTGTCGACCATTTCCAGTGGCGCTACGGAGGTGCTCATCGAGGTCCCTTCCGGCGGGTGGGGGACCAGAGGTAGCACAGGTCGCGGCGGGTCAACCGGCGGTTTGTGAGCGGTGACACAGGGTTGTCAATTTCCGATCTCCGTGGCCCACGAGCTGACCGTGACGGAGTCGGTGGTGCCCAGATCGGTGTCGAGGGGCTGCTTTTGCGCAGGTTCGCCCGGAACGGGCACTACCGAGATTGCCGCGCCGGTGCGCGTGTCGCCGCTCGTGACAGTGGCGGACCAGGCGAGCACGGCCACGACCTTGTCGCCCGGCCGGACGGTCAGGTCCTGCGGGCCGAGGTCCCGCGCGAAGTACGACGTGCCGTGCTCGACGCGGACGTCGAGCGGAGAGCCGTCGCCCGCGAGGATCTTCAGGTCGGGGTAGCCCGTGACTTTCCGTGGCGCGCTGTCCCGGTTGGTCAGGGTCAGCACGCTCGCGCGGTGGCCGAGCCCGGCCTCGACCTGGCCGACCGAAAGGGACAGCCCGGTCGGCGGCGGTGGTCCGTACGTCGGGCTCGGCGTGGTGGTCGGCGTCGGCGCAGGCGGTAGCGGCGGCTTGGGGCCGCAACCCGCGAGAAGCGCGACGAAAAGAAGTGGTGTGAAGCGAGAAACCCCCATGCGGCGGAAGGGTAGCGGGCGCCCGGGAAGGCGCCCGCTACGACCTCACGGAGTCAGCAGCGGCAGCAACGGCTTGCGCACCTGCGTCGCGACGCCGTCCGAAGCCTCCGCGGCGGCGATCCGCTCGGCGGTCGGCCTGCCGTAGCCAGTCGTCCGCTGCACCAGCGGACGCCCGAGCGGCTCGACCATCGCGCGCATGTCGCTGATCGTCTTGTACGAGCCGTTGGACGCGCCCGCCATCCGGCTGATCGTCTCCTCCATCAGCGTGCCGCCGATGTCGTTGACGCCGCCCTGCAGCACCGCGCGGCTGCCCTCTTCACCGAGCTTCACCCAGGAGCTCTGGATGTTGTCGATCATGCCGTGCAGCAGGAGCCGGGCCAGCGCGTGCACCGCGCGGTTCTCGCGCAGCGTCGTGCCCGGCCGGGCGAGCCCGGCCAAGTAGATCGGCGCGCTCTGGTGGATGAACGGCAGGAGCACGAACTCGGTGAACCCGCGTCGCCCGTGCTTCTCGAGGCCTTCGCGCTGCAGCCGCGCGAGGAGCTTCAGGTGCGCGACCCAGTGCGCGGGCGTGTCGACGTGGCCGTACATCATCGTGGACGTCGTCGGCAGCCCGACCTCGTGCGCCGTAGTGACGACCTTGATCCACTCCGACGTCGGCAGCTTGCCCTTGGTCAGCACCCAGCGGACGTCGTCGTCGAGGATTTCCGCAGCCGTGCCCGGCAGCGAGTCCACCCCGGCTTCCTTCGCCTTGATCAGCCAATCCTTCAGTGAGAGGTTGGTCCGCGAAGCGCCGTTCACGACCTCCATCGGGCTGTAGGAGTGCAGGTGGATCTCCGGCTGGCGGCGCTTGACCTCGGCCGCGAGGTCGAAGTACGCGGTGCCCGGCAGGTCCGGGTGGATGCCGCCCTGCATGCAGATCTCGGTCGCGCCCGCGGCCCATGCCTCGTCGACGCGGTCGCCGACCTGCTCCAGCGAGAGCGTGTACGCGTCGGCGTCGGTGCGACGCTGGGCGAAGGCACAGAAGCGGCAACCCGTGTAGCAGACGTTGGTGAAGTTGATGTTCCGCGTGACGACGAACGTGATGTCGTCCCCGACCGTCTCGCGACGCAAATCATCGGCGAGCCGCGTGAACGCGTCCAGCTCCTTGCCGTCGGCGTGCAGCAGCGCGAGCGCGGCGTCGTCGGAGAGCCCGGCCGGGTCCTTTTCCGCGCTGCGCAACGCTTCCAGGATGTCCGTGTCGAACTTCTGCGGCCCGGTCTTGATCCGGTCGCCGATCTCCTTCCAGTCCCCGTACACGGAGTCGAAGTCGCTGCGGCGGTCTTCGGTGCGGCCGCTCGTGTCGATCTCGGTGTGCAGGTCGGTGCGGCCGGACTCCTGCCAGCCGCCGTCCGGCTCCTGCCACGGGATCCCGACCGGCATCGCGCCTTCGCGGGCCATCCCGGTCTTGGCGTCGACGAGCGCGGCGACGTGCCGGGTGATCCGCGGGTCCAGCCACGGCTCACCCGCCTTGACGTACTCCGGGTAGATGGTGAGCCGTTCCTTCAGCTCGAACCCGGCCTTCTCGGTGCGGCGGGCGAGCTCGTCGATCTGCGGCCACGCGCGTTCGGGGTTGACGTGGTCCGGGGTCAGCGGCGAGACGCCGCCCCAGTCGTCGATGCCGGCGCGGATCATCAGGTCGTACTGGTTGCCGATCAGGTTCGGCGGCGCCTGGATGCGCATCTTCGGGCCGAGTACCAGCCGCGCGACGGCGATGTTCGCGGCCAGCTCTTCGAGGTCGGCGTCCGGCGTCGCGCGCATCTTCGTGTCCGGCTTGGCCCGGAAGTTCTGCACGATGACTTCCTGGATGCCGCCGTAGGTCTTGGCGACCTTGCGGATCTCGAACAACGCGTCCGCGCGCTCCTCGTGCGTCTCGCCGATGCCGATCAGGACACCGGTGGTGAACGGGACGCTGCTGCGCCCGGCGTCTTCGAGGACCCGGAGCCTTACCGCGGGATCTTTGTCCGGCGAGCCGTAGTGCGGGCCGCCCTTCTCGCTCCACAGCCGGGTCGCGGTGGTCTCCAGCATCATGCCCATCGACGGCGCGACCGGCTTGAGCCGCTGGAAGTCCTGCCAGGTCAGCACGCCCGGGTTGAGGTGCGGCAGCAGGCCGGTCTCCTCGAGCACGCGGATCGCCATCGCGCGGACGTAGGAGAGCGTGTCGTCGTAGCCGTGCGCGTCCAGCCACTCGCGGGCCGCCTTCCAGCGGTCTTCGGGCCGGTCGCCGAGCGTGAAGAGGGCTTCCTTGCAGCCCATCTCGGCGCCCTTGCGGGCGATGTCGAGGACCTCGTCCGGGGAGAGGAACGGCGAGTCGAGCCGTCCCGGCACGGTGACGAAGGTGCAGTAGCCGCAGCGGTCGCGGCACAGCCGGGTCAAGGGGATGAACACCTTGCGGCTGTAGGTGATGATCCCGGCGCGCCCGGCCTCGGCCAGGCCCGCGTCGCGGATGCGCGAGGCGTACTCGGAGAGCGTGGTGAGGTCGTCGCCGCGGGCGTGCAGCAGGACGGCCGCTTCGGTGACGTCCAGTGTCTTCCCGTCACGCGCCCGGGCGAGCGCGCGGCGCATCGCGGAGGCGGTCGGGGCGGTGGCGTCGGGTTCGGGTCCCATTCCGCCCACGCTAGGACTGTCCTCGCGCGACCAGCCAGTGTGTGTTGCGCACCCGGCTGCGGTTCTACCCGGACGTGATCGTCGTCGCAGGTCACCGCGGTGCCGTGGTTGTCGATCAGCTGTCCGGCGTGTATTACCTAAAGGGTGGCATCGGTGGTCGGCAAGAAGATCGGCGGACGGACGTACTACTACCTGGCGGAATCCGCCCGGGTCGACGGCAAGCCGCGGGTGGTGACCCAGCGTTATCTCGGCACCGCCGACGAGATCGCCCGCGCCGTCCCGGGCGGCGAGCCCGCGTCGGCTTCGTACCGCTCCTACGGCGACGTCGCCGCGGTGTGGGCGACGCTCTCGCGGCTCGGCTTCGTCGGGCGCGTCGACGACGTCGTGCGGTCGAAGCCGTCGCTGGGGCTGACCCTCGCGGTCGCGGTGCTGCACCGGGCGACCGCGCCGGAGACGCCGATCGGCGAGTGGTGGGCCGCGAGTGCGGCCGCCGACCTGGTGCGGCCCCGCTTGTCCACTGTGGACGGCCTGTGGCGGGCCCTGGAACGGCTGACCCCGGACCGCATCACGCGCATCGAAGAGTCCGTCGCCGCCGCGGTCCTCGACGTGCTCGACGACCACGCGGCGCTCGCCGTCGACGTCCCGCAGTTCGCCGCGTTCGCGCCCGCGGACTGCACGCTCCCGTCGGCCTGCCAGGGCGTGCTCGCCGGCGTCGGCCTGCGCGTGACGCGGGACGGCGCGATCCCGCTGGCCTCGCGGCTGTACCGCCGCGACGACGGCACCGCCCCGACGTTCGCCGCGGTGACCGCGGAGCTGGGCGCGGCGACGCTCGTCTTCCACGCCGGCCAGGCCGCCCAGCTGGACCTGGGCTCCCGCAGCGGGTTCGTCGGCTCGCTGCCGCTGACCGACCACCCGGAGCTGCTGACCCAGCCCGCGTCCGCGCGCAAGCGCGTCGACCCCGAGCGGTTCGCCGGCCTCACGGCCCTGGACACGCACGCGGTGGTCGACGGCGTCCGGCGCCGGGTGATCCTGACCCACTCGGCGACGCTGCACGCGGCGCAGTCCCGCGCGTTCGCCGACGAGCTGGCCACCGCCACGCGGGAACTGGACGGCCTGGCCGGGGCGCTGGCCGCGGGCACGCACCGCGGTGACCGTGCCCAGGTGCACGCCGAGATCGGCCGCGTCACCCGGGGGCGGCGCATCGAGCGCGTGCTCACAGCTGTGTTGAGCGGGAACCGGCCCGGCGAAATCCGGCTGGAACGGCGGATCGACTCCGCCGCCTTGGCCCGGCTGGACGAGGAGTTCTTCGGCAAGCAGGTGCTGGTCACCGACCGGGACTGGCCGGTCGGCGACGTCGTCACCGCCTACCGGGCGCGCACCCACCTCGAATCGACGTTCCGCTGGCTCACCGGGCCCGCCGTCACCGGGCCGACCCCGCGCTGGGAGTGGACGCGGCGGCGGATCGCCGCGCACGGCCTGGTCTCGGTGCTGGCGGCGACGGTGACCCACCTGATGCGCCGCGACGCCGACCGGGCCGGGATGAACCTGTCCGTGCGGGAGCTGCTCGACCGGCTCGCGGGCATCGGCGAGCTGGTGCTGCGGTACCCGTCCACGGGCGGGCGGCCGCGGGCGAAGCGCCTGCTGACCGAGCTGGACCCGGAGCAGCAGGCGCTGGCCGACCTCTTTCAGCTCTCCCGGTAGATCTGCAGCGCCGAGAAGCTCTGCACCACCGGCATCAGCTCGATGACGTTGATGTTCACGTGCTTCGGCTGGCTCGCCGCCCAGTACACGGACTCGGCGACGTCGTCCGCGGTCAGCGGGGTCGTGCCCTGGTAGACCTTGTCGGCCTTGTCCTGGTCGCCGTCGAAGCGGACCTTCGAGAAGTCCGTGCCGCCGACCATGCCGGGCTCGACGTTCGTCACCCGGACGCCGGTGCCGTGCAGGTCGCTGCGCAGGTTGAGGCTGAACTGGTGGACGAACGCCTTGGTCGCGCCGTAGACGTTGCCGCCGGGGTAGGGATAGGTGCCGGCGATCGAGCCGATGTTGATGACGTGGCCGCGGCCGCGCTCGACCATGCCGGGCAGCAGCGCGCGCGTGACGTGCGCGAGGCCGCGGACGTTGGTCGCGATCATCTGGTCCCAGTCGTCGAGCTCGGCCTTGTGCGCGGGCTCGAGGCCCTTGGCCAGGCCGGCGTTGTTGACCAGGACGTCGACGCTTTTCCAGCCGTCCGGGAGGTCGTTCACGGCCTGCTTGACGGCTTCGGGGTCGCTGACGTCGAGCTTGATCGGCAGGACGGCCTCGCCCAGCTCACCGGCCAGCTTCTCGAGCTTGTCCTCGCTGCGGGCGACGGCGATCACGCGGGCGCCCTCGGCGACGAACCGGCGCGCGATGGCGTCGCCGAAGCCGGCGCTGGCGCCGGTCACGAACACGGTCTGCTGGGTCATGGGGTAGCTCCGCTGTTCTTCAGGAAGGTGCTGAGTGCCTCGTCGAACTCGGTCTCGCACTCCAGGTTAGGCAGGTGGCCCGCGCCCTCGATCACCACCAGGGTCGAACCCGCCACCTCCCGGTGGATGAGCTGCGCGTCGGCGACCGGCGTGAACTCGTCCTCACTGCCGACGACCACCAGGGTGGGGACGTCGATGTGCTTGAGGGTCGGCGTGTAGTCGGGGCGCTCGGCCCGTCCCCGCAGCGCGGCCGCGGCTCCTTCTTCCGGCGCGTCGCGCATCATGCGCCGGACGTGGGCCTCGACGTCGGGTCTGGTGGCGCGGGTCCGCTTCGAGATCATCTTGGGGAGCAGCTCGTCGGCGTAGCGCGCCATGCCTTCCTCGGTGATCCTCGCGGCCGTGTCGATGCGTGCCTGTTTGGCCGCCGGGGTGTCGAGGCCGGGGAAGGTGTCGGCCAGGAGGAGGGCTTTCACCCTTTTCAGGTGGTCCTTCGCGAGCTGCATGACGATCTGGCCGCCCATGGAGAGGCCGCCGAGCACGAAGCTCGCCAGCTCCAGGTGGTCGGCCAGCTGTATGAGGTCGTTCGCGAAGACGTCGAGGCCGGTCTTCGTGTCTTCGCTCTTCGACTCGCCGTAGCCGCGCAGATCGGGCGTGACGACGCGGAAGCCGTCCGCGGCCAGGCGCTCGGCCTGGGGCCGCCACATCGAGCGGTCGAAGGGGTGGCCGTGCACGAGGAGGACGGCGCTGCCGCCGCGCGGGCCGAGGTCGTCGTAGGCGAGGTTCATGCTCCCGACGCTAAGCGGAGCTTTGGCGCGGAGCAATACGGTGCAATGTACTCGGAGCAATGTTCTTGCTCTGGCGCTCGCGGGCGGTTCGGGGCAGACTGGGCCGCGGACGGGCTTCGTCACGGGGTCTGACCTGCGCTGATCTTGTTAAGGGACCCCCCTGTTTCGGGGTGTTTCCGAGCGTGTAATCTTCTCTTCGTCGCCAGGGAGACCGGGCGGCCGCCGGGACACGAACCAAGCTCTCGCGGATCGCGATTGAGTGGGTGTCCCACCAAAAACTGCTAGGAATGACTCGCTTCGAGCGGGCCGCTTGAGTTGCGGTTGGTTCGTGGTGTGTTGCTTGAGAACTCAACAGTGTGCTAGTGAACTAAGCCAGTAGAGCTTATATTTGAAACCCCCTCGTCGGGGTTTCCTTTGAGAAGCAAGAAATTGCCTCGATTGAACTGTTCATTGTTGGAGAGTTTGATCCTGGCTCAGGACGAACGCTGGCGGCGTGCTTAACACATGCAAGTCGAACGCTGAAGCACCTTCGGGTGTGGATGAGTGGCGAACGGGTGAGTAACACGTGGGTAATCTGCCCTGCACTCTGGGATAAGCCTTGGAAACGAGGTCTAATACCGGATATCACCTTTCTAGGCATCTAGAGGGGTTGAAAGTTCTGGCGGTGCAGGATGAACCCGCGGCCTATCAGCTTGTTGGTGGGGTAGTGGCCTACCAAGGCGACGACGGGTAGCCGGCCTGAGAGGGTGACCGGCCACACTGGGACTGAGACACGGCCCAGACTCCTACGGGAGGCAGCAGTGGGGAATATTGCACAATGGGCGAAAGCCTGATGCAGCGACGCCGCGTGAGGGATGACGGCCTTCGGGTTGTAAACCTCTTTCGCCAGGGACGAAGCGCAAGTGACGGTACCTGGATAAGAAGCACCGGCTAACTACGTGCCAGCAGCCGCGGTAATACGTAGGGTGCGAGCGTTGTCCGGATTTATTGGGCGTAAAGAGCCGTAGGCGGTTTGTCGCGTCGGCCGTGAAATCTCCACGCTTAACGTGGAGCGTGCGGTCGATACGGGCAGACTTGAGTTCGGTAGGGGAGACTGGAATTCCTGGTGTAGCGGTGAAATGCGCAGATATCAGGAGGAACACCGGTGGCGAAGGCGGGTCTCTGGGCCGATACTGACGCTGAGGAGCGAAAGCGTGGGGAGCGAACAGGATTAGATACCCTGGTAGTCCACGCTGTAAACGTTGGGCGCTAGGTGTGGGCGACATCCACGTTGTCCGTGCCGTAGCTAACGCATTAAGCGCCCCGCCTGGGGAGTACGGCCGCAAGGCTAAAACTCAAAGGAATTGACGGGGGCCCGCACAAGCGGCGGAGCATGTGGATTAATTCGATGCAACGCGAAGAACCTTACCTGGGCTTGACATGCGCCAGACATCCCCAGAGATGGGGCTTCCCTTGTGGTTGGTGTACAGGTGGTGCATGGCTGTCGTCAGCTCGTGTCGTGAGATGTTGGGTTAAGTCCCGCAACGAGCGCAACCCTTATCCTACGTTGCCAGCGCGTTATGGCGGGGACTCGTGGGAGACTGCCGGGGTCAACTCGGAGGAAGGTGGGGATGACGTCAAGTCATCATGCCCCTTATGTCCAGGGCTTCACACATGCTACAATGGCTGGTACAGAGGGCTGCGATACCGCGAGGTGGAGCGAATCCCTTAAAGCCGGTCTCAGTTCGGATCGCAGTCTGCAACTCGACTGCGTGAAGTCGGAGTCGCTAGTAATCGCAGATCAGCAACGCTGCGGTGAATACGTTCCCGGGCCTTGTACACACCGCCCGTCACGTCATGAAAGTCGGTAACACCCGAAGCCCATGGCCCAACCCGTAAGGGAGGGAGTGGTCGAAGGTGGGACTGGCGATTGGGACGAAGTCGTAACAAGGTAGCCGTACCGGAAGGTGCGGCTGGATCACCTCCTTTCTAAGGAGCACAACACATCCAGTGAGCCCAGCTCACTGGAGTGGCCATCGCTCAGTGATCGAATGTATCGCTGTGATGGTTGCTCAAGGAATTGTGGAACTACTGGTCTAGGTGTTTGTGTGGTGACGAGGTCGCCGGCTAGTACTGATCGCTTGCGATCGTGGAAAGTTGGCCTGCCGAGTCGGGCGCGGGCATGTTCACTCAGCACACTGTTGGGTCCTGAGGCAACACGCCTGGGGCTAAACCCCCGAGGGACGTTTGTTTCTGGTGTGGTGTTTGAGAACTGTAGAGTGGATGCGAGCATCTTTGTGGTCAAGTTGTTAAGGGCACATGGTGGATGTCTTGGCTTCAGGAGCCGATGAAGGACGTAGGAGGCTGCGATAAGCCTCGGGGAGCTGTCAACCGAGCTGTGATCCGAGGATTTCCGAATGGGGAAACCCAGCACCAGTGATGTGGTGTTACCCGCACCTGAATATATAGGGTGTGTGGAGGGAACGCGGGGAAGTGAAACATCTCAGTACCCGTAGGAAGAGAAAACAACCGTGATTCCGTGAGTAGTGGCGAGCGAAAGCGGAAGAGGCTAAACCGTTTGCATGTCAAGCTGTCAGGCGTTGTGCAGGCGGTGTTGTGGGACCCAGCGTCGAGGATCTGACAGTCCTCGGAACGATCGCGTGTGTTAGTGGAACGCCTTGGGATGGGCGGCCGGAGTGGGTGAGAGCCCCGTACGCGAAAACACATTGTTGATTGTTTGTTTGGTGTTCCCGAGTAGCAGCGAGCTCGTGGAATTTGCTGTGAATCTGCCGGGACCACCCGGTAAGCCTAAATACTTCCTGAAGACCGATAGCGGACGAGTACCGTGAGGGAAAGATGAAAAGTACCCCGGGAGGGGAGTGAAAGAGTACCTGAAACCGTGTGCCTACAAGCCGTCAGAGCCTTTACCGGTGATGGCGTGCCTTTTGAAGAATGAGCCTGCGAGTTAGTGCTGCGTGGCGAGGTTAACCCGTGTGGGGTAGCCGTAGCGAAAGCGAGTCTGAATAGGGCGAACTATAGTCGCGTGGTCTAGACCCGAAGCGGAGTGATCTACCCATGGCCAGGGTGAAGCGACGGTAAGACGTCGTGGAGGCCCGAACCCACTTAGGTTGAAAACTGAGGGGATGAGCTGTGGGTAGGGGTGAAAGGCCAATCAAACTCCGTGATAGCTGGTTCTCCCCGAAATGCATTTAGGTGCAGCGTCACGTGTTTCTCTGCGGGGGTAGAGCTACTGGATGGTCTAGGGGCCTTACCGGGTTACCGAAATCAACCAAACTCCGAATACCGTAGTGTGAGAGCGTGGCAGTGAGACGGCGGGGGATAAGCTTCGTCGTCGAGAGGGAAACAGCCCAGAACACCAGCTAAGGCCCCTAAGTGTGTGCTCAGTGGGAAAGGATGTGGGATTGCCCAGACAACCAGGAGGTTGGCTTAGAAGCAGCCACCCTTGAAAGAGTGCGTAATAGCTCACTGGTCAAGTGGTCCTGCGCCGACAATGTAGCGGGGCTTAAGCACACCGCCGAAGCTGTGTCATTCGTGCAATACATCGGCTTGGACTCTTGAAGTCCTTGTCTAGTGGTACGGATGGGTAGGGGAGCGTCCTGCATCCAGGGAAGCGGCCGGGTAACCGAGTCGTGGAGGGTGTGGGAGTGAGAATGCAGGCATGAGTAGCGAATGCAGAGTGAGAAACTCTGCCGCCGGATGACCAAGGGTTCCTGGGCCAGGCTAATCCGCCCAGGGTAAGTCGGGACCTAAGGCGAGGCCGACAGGCGTAGTCGATGGACAACGGGTTGATATTCCCGTACCCGAGCATGTGCGCCCATGACGAGGCGTTTGATACTAACCACCCAAAGCCATCGTCCAATGTCTTCGGACGGAGGATGGTGTGTGGAGCGTGGGACCTGATTTCGTAGTAGTCAAGCGATGGGGTGACGCAGGAAGGTAGCTCCGCCAGGCGATGGTTGTCCTGGTGTAAGCGTGTAGGCCGTCATGTAGGCAAATCCGCATGGCAATAGGCTGAGACGTGATGCGTAGCCGTTTGAGGCGAAGTAGAGTGATCCTATGCTGCCGAGAAAAGCCTCTAGTGAGTGCATGCACGGCCCGTACCCCAAACCAACACAGGTGGTCAGGTAGAGAATACCAAGGCGATCGGGTGAACTGTGGTTAAGGAACTCGGCAAAATGCCCCCGTAACTTCGGGAGAAGGGGGGCCAAACATCCTGAAGCTTCTTGCAGGCTAGGGGTGGGTGGCCGCAGAGACCAGCGGAAAGCGACTGTTTACTAAAAACACAGGTCCATGCGAAGTCGCAAGACGATGTATATGGACTGACGCCTGCCCGGTGCTGGAACGTTAAGAGGACCGGTTAGCCTTTCGGGGCGAAGCTGAGAATTTAAGCGCCAGTAAACGGCGGTGGTAACTATAACCATCCTAAGGTAGCGAAATTCCTTGTCGGGTAAGTTCCGACCTGCACGAATGGCGTAACGACTTTCCGGCTGTCTCAACCACAGGCCCGGCGAAATTGCACTACGAGTAAAGATGCTCGTTACGCGCGGCAGGACGGAAAGACCCCGGGACCTTTACTATAGTTTGGTATTGGTTTTCGGTTCGGCTTGTGTAGGATAGGTGGGAGACTGTGAAGCTGCAACGCTAGTTGTGGTGGAGTCGTTGTTGAAATACCACTCTGGTCGAATTGGGA
Organism: Amycolatopsis nalaikhensis; assembly: GCF_030264295.1. Lineage (GTDB taxonomy): Bacteria > Actinomycetota > Actinomycetes > Mycobacteriales > Pseudonocardiaceae > Amycolatopsis > Amycolatopsis nalaikhensis. The sequence goes on from NZ_CP127173.1 coordinate 5,594,554, forward strand.
ATCTGAACCTCGGGCCATGATCTGGTTCAGGGACAGTGCCTGATGGGTAGTTTAACTGGGGCGGTTGCCTCCTAAAGAGTAACGGAGGCGCCCAAAGGTTCCCTCAGCCTGGTTGGCAATCAGGTGTTGAGTGCAAGTGCACAAGGGAGCTTGACTGTGAGACAGACATGTCGAGCAGGGACGAAAGTCGGGACTAGTGATCCGGCACCTCCTGGTGGAAGGGGTGTCGCTCAACGGATAAAAGGTACCCCGGGGATAACAGGCTGATCTTGCCCAAGAGTCCATATCGACGGCATGGTTTGGCACCTCGATGTCGGCTCGTCGCATCCTGGGGCCGGAGTAGGTCCCAAGGGTTGGGCTGTTCGCCCATTAAAGCGGCACGCGAGCTGGGTTTAGAACGTCGTGAGACAGTTCGGTCCCTATCCGCCGCGCGCGTAGGATACTTGAGGAAGGCTGTCCCTAGTACGAGAGGACCGGGACGGACGAACCTCTGGTGTGCCAGTTGTTCCGCCAGGAGCATGGCTGGTTGGCCACGTTCGGAAGGGATAACCGCTGAAGGCATCTAAGCGGGAAGCCTGTTCCAAGATGAGGTATCCCACCCCATGTGGGTTAAGGCCCCCAACAGACCATTGGGTTGATAGGCCAGAAATGGAAGCACAGTAATGTGTTGTCGAGTTGACTGGTACTAATAGGCCGAGGACTTGCCCACGAAGATGTTACGCATCCACTCTACAGCTCTGAAACACCACGCCGGGGTGTGTTGTTTCGTAGTGTTTCGGTGGTTATAGCGTCAGGGAAACGCCCGGTCCCATTCCGAACCCGGAAGCTAAGCCTGACAGCGCCGATGGTACTGCAACCGAAGGGTTGTGGGAGAGTAGGACACCGCCGAACTTACCTTGGGGAAGGCCCCGGTTGAGGACCAGAAATGGTTCTCCCGGGGCCTTTCTTCATGCCCGGAAAACGGGTCAGCCCGCCGGGCGCCGCAGCAGGTACGTGTCCATGATCCAGCCGTGCCGCTCCCGAGCCTCCGCCCGCGTCGCGCGGATCCGGTCGGCGAGCGCCGAGGTCAGCGGGCCAGACACCAGCACCTCGTCCGGCGTGCCGACATACGCGCCCCAATAGATCGTCAGGCCCTCGTCGGCGTACTTGGCGAACGTCGTGTGCGCGTCGAGCAGCACGAACACGTCGTCGGCCCCCTCGGGCCAGCCTTCGGCCAGGCGGCGGCCGGTCGTCAGCTGGACCGCCCGGCCGATCTGGTTCATCGTCGTCCGGTGGCGGGCCACCAGCGCCGAGATGCTGCTGATGCCGGGGATCACCTCGTAGTCGAACTCGACGTTCCCGCGGGCGAGCACCGCCTCGATCAGCGCGATCGTGCTGTCGTAGAGCGAGGGGTCACCCCACACCAGGAACGCCCCGGTGTCCGACGGCCCCAGCTCCGTGCGGATCAGCTCCTCGTACACCGCGGCCCGCGCGGCGTGCCAGTCGGCGACCGCCGCCCGGTAGTCCGCCGGCGTGCGGTCGCGCGGCGGGTCCTGCGCCAGCACCACCCGGTACCCGGCTCGGGTCACGAACCGGTCGAGGATCTCCTGGCGCAGCCGGACCAGGTCGGCCTTCTCCTCGCCCTTGTCGAGCACGAAGAAGACGTCGACGCGGTTGAGGCGGTCGATCGCCTGCACCGTCAGGTGCTCCGGGTCGCCGGCACCGATCCCGATCGCGTAGAGCTTGCGCATCCCGCGAGTCTGACGGGCCCCGTCTCGGAACCCCTACCCCCGATGGGTATAAAGGATGGAGGACGAAAGGACGGGGAAATGACCGAAGCGACCTACACCGTCGAGGGCATGACCTGCGGACACTGCGCGACGTCGGTCCGCGAGGAGGTGTCCGAGCTCGACGGCGTCCGGCAGGTGGACGTCGACGTCGAGAGCGGGCGCGTCACCGTGACCAGCGACACGCCGCTGACCACCGACGCCGTCGCCGCGGCCGTCACCGAAGCCGGATACCGCCTGGTCGCGTAGGCATGACCACCGCGCACCGCGACGGTCAACTACGCGACCGAAAAGGTGCAGGTCACCTACCCGAGCCGGCTCTCGGCTCCCTGAGCCCGGCATTGGCGACGCTGGTCGTCTGGCTCGCCACGGGCGGCCCCGTCGACCGGGCGTTCACGGCGGCGGTCGCGGCTGGTCCGCGGCGACCTCCGGGCGGCGCCCGACGCGATCCGCCTGGCGCGGCGCACGCTCGCCACGATCAAGGGGAACCTGTTCTGGGCGTTCGCGTACAACGTCGCGGCGCTGAGCCTGCTCGACCCGATGATCGCGGGGGCGGCGATGGCGTGCTCGTCGGCGTTCGTGGTGACCAGCAGCCTCCGGCTGCGCCGCTTCCCGTGAACCCCCGGAGGGTATAGTTGGCGGAAGGGAAGCCGACGACGGGACGGGTGGGGCCATGACGGGTTACGGCAGCGAGCGGGAGGCGTACCTCAAGCGCCTGCGCCGGATCGAGGGACAGATCCGCGGGCTGCAGCGGATGGTCGAGCAGGACAAGTACTGCATCGACATCCTGACCCAGGTCTCGGCGGCGACGAAGGCGCTGCAGTCGTTCTCGCTGGAGCTGCTCGACGAGCACCTGGCAACGTGCGTGGTCCAAGCCGCGGCGGCGGGTGGCGAGGAAGCTGACTTGAAGGTGCGCGAGGCCTCGGACGCGATCGCGCGGCTGGTGCGCTCGTAGTTCCGGGCCACGTGCGGCCGGCACCGGCAGCGCGCGTCGTTCACCGCATGGCCACCGCCAGGGTCAAGCCACCCGCGTTGGTCGTGAAGTGCACCAGCACCGATGCCAGCACGCCGCGGCCGAGGTGTCTCCACCAGTGCAGGAAGATCCCGGCGACCCCCGCCGCGGCCATCGCCAGCACCTGCAGCACCACCACCGGTGTCGCGCCGAACACCGCGTGCACCGCCGCGTTGCGGCCGATCGCCAGTGCCGGCAGCGCGTGCCACAGCCCGAACAACGCCGCCGACCACAGGATCGGCGGCCAGCTCCAGCGCTCGTCCGTCGCGCCGAGCAGCCCCGGCAGCACGCCGCGGAACGCGATCTCCTCGATCAGCACCGTCCCGAACAGGATCCGGCCGCACGTCAGCCACAGCAGCTGCGCGAAGTCCGGGTCGCCGACGCGGCCGTCCTGGTACACCGTGCGCAGGCCCGGCACCGCCAGCGCGATCCCGAACACCACCGCCACCAGCGCCGCACCGGCCAGGCCGACGAGCGCCGGGCGCCGCACCGAGCTCAACCCCAGGTCAGCCCACGAGCACCCCGCCACCCGGCCCAACGCCACCAGCACCAGCGCCGCCACCACGCCGCACACCGGGTACGCCCACCCCGGCAGCACGCGGTTGGCCAGCGTCGTCGACGCCGCCAGCGTGACGACCGCCGCGACCAGCGCGGACACCCGGCGGGCCGACCAGCTCACGGGATGATGTCCCGTGAGTTCAGCGCGTCGGTCAACCGCTCGCGCAGCTCCGCCGCCGTGGCCTCCGGGTCGATCGCCGACGGTGGGGACAGCACCTTCGAGATCACCGTCGACAGGTTCTGGTACGCCGGGGTCAGCGGGCGGATCGCCGCGTCGGTCAGCGCGGCGAGGATGTCCGGCTTCATCGGGAACTTCGCCGCCATCGTCGAGCCGGGGTCGGCCGGGTCGAGCGGCGCCGGGTCGTCGTAGACCGCGCGGGTCGTCGGGGCCAGGCCGTCCTCGATCGCCTGGTACTTCTGGCTCGCCGGGTCGCGCAGGCACAACGCCGCCTCGAACGCCTCCGCCTTGTGCGGCGAGTACGTGCTCACCGCCAGGTTGAAGCCGCCGATCGTGACGCGGCTCGGCCGTCCGGGCACCACCGACGGGTACCGCGCCCAATGCACGTGCGCCAGGTCCTGCGGCTTCTCCTTCGCGTACGAGGCGTAGACGTACGGCCAGTTCAGCTCCAGCGCGCCCTGCCCGCGCTGGAACGCCTGCCGGACCTCGTCCTCCTTCGCGTTGCCCAGCGACGGGTCCGTGACCCCGGCCGTCGTGAGCGTCTTCAGCAGCTCCAGCGCGCGGACCGCGCCCTCGTCCATCAGCACGGACTTGCCGTCGTCCGACAGGATATGCCCACCCGCCGACGCGACCAGCGTGTTGTAGAAGACCACCAGGCCCTCGTACTGGGCGCCGGTGAACAGGACGTTCCCCGGCTTGCCCGCCGCCTTGAGGGCCTTGGCCTGGGCGATCATGTCGTCGAACGTCTTGGGCGGCGACGGCGTGAGCCGGTCGTCGTACCAGAGCAGCTGGACGTTCGTGTGCTTCGTCGCCGCGTACAGCTTCCCGTTCCAGCGCGCGGTCGACAGCGGGCCGGGCAGCACGTCCCGCGTCGCCTCGGCCTCGGCGGCGCCGGTCCACGGCACCACCCAGCCCGCTTCGGCGAACTCCGGCACCCAGGTGACGTCGAGGCCGAGGACGTCCAGCGACGGGTCTTCCGCGGCCAGCCGCCGGACCATCTGCTCGCGCTGGCCGTCCGCGGCGCGCGGCAGCTTGTGGTAGACGATCCGGTAGCGGCCGTTCGCGGCCGCCGTGCAGGTGTCGACGACGTGCTGGAGGTTGTTCTCCGGCGAGACGTACAGGTTGATCGTCACGCCGGAGCTTCCGCCGCAGGCGGTGAGCGCGCTCGCGGCCAAGGCTGTGACCAGCGCGATCGACGTTCGCATGGGTGACCCCCTCACCTCGGCCGGGCGATCTGCTGATCATGGTGGGTCCCCGGCCGGGGGACAAGGGTCAGCCGACGGCGTCCGGCAGCTTGTCCGCCGGTGACCGCCGCTGGACGGGCACGCGTTTCGACATCGGCAGCGTGGCTTCGGGATCGAAGGGCGCGGGCCGGTCGTCGAGGGCGCCCGCGGCTTGGGCCAGCAGGGTGCGGCAGCCGGTCAGGCTCGCGTGCAGATTGTCGCGGACCTCGGTGAGGGCGGCGACTTCGCGCTCGGCGGCGCTGACCAGCGATTCCCCGTGCCGGGTGGCGTCGGCGACGACTTGCTCGGCCTTGACTTCGGCCGCCGTGACCAGCTCTTCCTCGCGCCGTTTCGCGTCAGCCACCAGCGCTTGGGCCTTGGCTTCGGCGGCCGCGAGCTTGCGTTCGCCGGTGGCGACCAGGTCTTCGCGGCGCCGTTTCGCGTCAGCCACCAGCGCTTGGGCCTCGGCTTCGGCGGCCGCGAGCTTGCGTTCGCCGTCGGCCACCAGCTGGTCCGCCTTCGCCCTCGCCGCCACCTCCTGCTCGGCCAGCTCGCGCATCGCTTCCTTGCGCCGCACCGTCATCGCGCGCGTGTGGTCCTCCTCCAGCTGGGCTCGGCGGTGCGCCGCCTCTTCGTCGAGCTCGCGGCGGCGCTGCTCGGCCGCGCGCACGAACTGCTCGTGCTCGGCCCGCTGCCGCTCCCGCTCGGCCTCCGCCTCGGCGACCAGCGCCCTTTCCTTCTCCGTGAGCCGCACCGCCTCCGCCTCCGCCTCGCGGCGGGTGCGCTCGGCCGCTTCCGTTGCCCGCGCGGTGATTTCGGCCGCTTCCTCGCGGGTCAGCTCGATCATCCGGCGCGAACGCTCCTGCAGCGCGTCGGGCGCGATCGGCGTGCGGCTGATCCGGTCGATCTTCGCCCGGAGCTCGCGGTTGTCCTCGGCGAACGACGCCACGCGGTGGCGCGCCGCGTCGCGTTCGGCGGTGAGTCTGCGGATTTCGGCTTCGGCCCAAGCGACGTACTCGGTCACCTGCGCGCGGTGGAAACCGCGCCACGCCAGGTCGAATCCGGGCTGCGTGCGCACCACGTCTTCGCCACCGCCGGGGGCCATGCCTCACCTCCGAATTGGATGGTTTCTCCTCGGCCGCACGTTTTCCTTGCGGTACCGGGAATTTCCGTGCCCGCTCCAGTGTGCCGCAAACCCGCCCCCGCGCGCTGCCCGGGCGGGCGATCATTCGTCGAGCGGTTCCCCCGGGCCGGTGGACGTGCTCCGGACGCCCGGCAGTTCGGCGAGCTCGGCGGCGAATTCGTAAAGATCGCCGCGGCCGTCGAGGCGCAGCGTCACGACCGCGATCCGTTGCCCTTCCTCGGAAACGGACTCGTGGTCGACGTCGAAGTGGTGCACCGCCCAGCCGCGTCCGGTGCACGCCGCCAGGGCCGCGCGCAGCACGCCGTGGCCGTCGACGTAGCTCAGCCGCACCACCGGTGGCTCGCGGCGGTGCCGCGCGACGAACCGCTGCAACGGCGGGAAGCCGCGCGTCACCACGAAGTGCCCCACCGTCGTGCCGGCCGCGAGCACTGGCAGTCCCGCGCCGCACGCGGTGCCGACCGCGGCGGTGAGCCAGATCGTCGCCGCCGTCGTCAGGCCGCGCACCGCGTCGCGGCGGACGAAGATCAGGCCGCCGCCGATGAAGCCGATGCCGGACACGATCTGCGCGGCGATCCGCGACGGGTCCAGCGCGATGTGGTCGGTGCTCAGCAGGTCCGCGAAGCCGTACTTCGACACCAGCATGAACACCGCCGCCCCGACGCCGACCAGGCTGTGCGTGCGCAGCCCGGCGGCCTTCATGCCGGCTTCCCGTTCGAGACCGATGGCGACGCTCAGCACGAGCGCGAGCAGCACCGGCGGCAGCAAGTCCCACTGCGCCGACGTCGACCAGAGCGTTGGCAAGGCCGAGACCTCCTCTCCGTGACGGCACGCGGGGAGAACCGCGGTGGCCGCCACCTGGGCATACTGGGCCGGACCACCCGATGGTGCCAGGTGAGGGGGGACCCGTGACAACGAGCCGGACGGTCCCGGCGCCGGACTTCGTGGGCTACCCCGCGGTGCGGCGCGGCATTCGCGCGGTGCTGGCCCCGCGCCCCGGCGCGCACGCGCGGCCGGTCCCGGCGTGTCCGGAGTGGACGGTCGCCGACCTGCTCGGTCACCTGGTCGAGATCGCCGAGCGCGTGCTCGTCCGCCACGGCGGCACCCCGCCCGCGCCCGCCGCCGACCTGCTCGACCGCTGGGACGCCGTCGGCGAGCTGCTCGACCCGCTGCTCGCCGGCGCGGGCGGGCGCAGCGGCGAGATCATGGTGATGGACGCCTACACGCACGAGCTGGACCTGTGCGCGGCGCTCGGCGTGCCGCCGCCGGCCGAGCACGCGGCCCTGGCGGCGAGCTTCGACGTGCTGGTCCGCGGCCTGTCCGGGTCGATCGGCCGCCGCGGGCTCCCGGCGCTGCGGCTGCGCACGACGGACGGCGAGGAGTGGGTGGCGGGCGACGGCGACCCGGTCGCGACCGTGACGGCTCCGGCGCACGACCTCTACCGCGCACTGGCCGGGCGGCGCTCGCTCGCCCAGCTCACGGCCTTGGACTGGAGCGCGGCGCCGGAGCCCTGGCTGCCCGCGTTCAGCTGGGGGCCGTTCAGCCCGCCGCCGCACCCGGGCGTCTGAAATGACTCATTCAGGACCTCCGAGGACCTGAATGAGTCATTCAAGACGTGCTCAGCCGCCGGGCGGGGTGACCGTCAGCAGCGCCGCCAGCGCCAGCACCACCGCACTGAGCAGCACCTCCGCCCCGACCGCGAGCCGCAGCTTGCGGACGTCGGCCGTCACCACCGCCGTGTCCCCCGAAGCGGACGACGACCCGGCGAGACCTCGGCGCACCGCGCGGCGCGACCGGCTCGCCACCGCCAGCAGCACCGCCAGCCCGGCGATCTTCAGCAGCACCAGCGGGCCGAACTTCGTGGTCCAGAGCGTCTCCAGGGACGGCATGATGCGCAACGCCAGTACCGCGCCGCTGAGCGCGATCGCCGTCACGCAGCCGGCCGCGAGGCGGGAAAACCGGGTCGCCACCGCGGGCAGGTCCTCGCCGTCGGCCGGGCGGTGCAGGCACAGGGCCAGCTGGGCCAGCCCACCCGTCCAGACCGCGATCGCGCCGAAGTGCACCAGGTCCGCCGTCACCGAGACGAACATGATCGGGTCCGTGACCGGGTGACCCGTGGCCGAGAACGTCAGCAGCACGAGGAAGCCCGTCACCATGGCGAGGTTCTCGTAGCGGGACCGCAGCCGGTCCGGCAGGTCCCTCCGCAAGAGCCGCGGCAACAGCAGCGCGAACGCGGCGACCGCGGCCAGCCTGAGCAGCAGCAACTTCCCGTACGCGACGCGCAGCGTGTCGGCCAGCAGGCCCGTGTCGAACACCGCTTCGAGGTTCCGCCCGGCCGCGTACGGGCCCTGCAGCACGAACGTCGCGACCGTCGTCGCCGCGACCAGGCCCGCGCCCCAGCGCAGCAGGCGGCGGGCGCGGCGGTCCGTCCGGCCCGCCGGACGGCACAGCACCAGGAACGCCAGCCCGCCGAGCAGCACCACGCCGACGTAGGCCAGCCAGCGCACCGCCGTCGACACCGCGTCGACGGCCGCGTCCGTGCCGGTCGCCGCCGACACCGCGCCCGCCGACGTCACCAGCGGGCCGGTGCCGACCACGAACGCGAACGTGCCGCGCACCGGGTGCGAGTCCGCCGAGACGAAGGCGTATTCGACCAGGTAGCTGCCGTCCGGGAGACCCGGCTTCAGCCGGACTCCGACCTGCTCGGCGACATCGCCGGGCTGGAACACCGGCCCGGAGTCCACCTGGTGGCCTTCGAGGTCGACGACCTTGATCGAGCCCGGCTGGATGCCGATGTTCTCCGACAGCGTGACCGACACCAGGGACGGCGCCGCGCTCAGGCGGGCGCCGTCCCCGGGGGTCGACGAGAGGACCTCGACGTGCGCCGAAGCCGGGGTGGCGCCGAGCACCAGCCAGCCGAGGAGGAAGGCCAGCAGGGCCAGCGCGCGCTTCACGCGGCGAGCGCGGGCTGCTTCGGCGCGCCGCAGGAGCAGCCGGTCAGCTCGCGTTCGGCGGCGGAGGCGCGCCGGTGCAGGACGACCGCGACGATCATCGGGATGGTGACGATCGTGTTGTAGAACAGGTGCAGCTCCACCCGCGGCACGAGCAGCTGGATGATGCTGGTGGGCACCTTCGCCCCGGCCAGCCGCCACCCGCTCTGCGCCTGGATGAACAGCAGCAGGTGCTCGATGTGGTGCCAGAACTGGATGCCCAGCGCGAGGTTCCACCACTGCCGCGACCGGCCCGCGAAGCCGTGCCGCAGGACCCACAGGAACACCAGCATCACGAGCGCGTAGCCGTAGTGGAGCCATTCCTGGCTGATCAGCCACGGGAACGGCATCCCGAGCACGCCGCGCGCGCGGGACGTCGGCCAGCCGAAGCCGTAGATCTGCACCGCCTGCACGATGTGCTCGGCCCAGTGCGCCACCACGATGACCATGAACGCGGCGAGGGCCCGGTTGTGGTACTTCCCGTTCAACGTCCCCAGGAAGCCGGCCGGCCGAACGAACTCGGAGGTCGACATGTGCTGCCCCTTCTCGACAAGGCCGAAAGATCGGCTGCAGAAGACCTTAAGGTCCGGATCGGCGGTTTCCGTTACTCCGGATTGCCCATCTTCGGGCGACCGGACGACGAAGGCCGGCCGGTGCGCCCCCTGCGCGCCCGGCCGGCCTCGTCGCCGTGACCGTCAGTGGAAGGCGATGCCTTCCGGCAGCTCCGGCTTCGGCGGGATGCGGAACAGCTTGGTGAACAGCTCGAGGTGGGCGAAGTCGCCCTCGATCCGCACCCGGCCCGAAGCCAGCGCTTCGGACGCGGTGAGCTGGCCGTTGACCAGGTCGATCAGCTCCGGGCCCTGGGGCTCGATGACCAGGTCGGCGGCCGGGTGCTCGCCGGAGCCGACCTTCAGGGTGCCGTCGTCGATCATCGCGTGGATGATCAGCGAGTCGTGGTGGCGCAGCACGTAGGTGACGTGCACGCCGGCCGCGGCCTCCTGCTGGAACGTCGTGTAGAGCGAGAGGATGGCGGCGTCGTTGGTGAACACGTCGTCGTCCTTCGGGTGCCCGAGCGACCGCGCGCCCCAGAGCCCGAGGTCGAGCAGGATGTGGTCGAGCTCGCTGCCGTACTCGGTGAGCTCGTAGACCAGGCTCGCGTCCAGCTGCGGCAGCACGCGGCGGCGGATCACCCCGGCCTGCTCCAGCTCGTTGAGCCGGGCGGAGAGGATGCTGGCGGGGATCCGCGGCAGGCCCAGCTGCAGCTCGGTGAACCGCTTCGGGCCGAGCACGAGGTCGCGGATGACCAGCATGGACCAGCGCTCCCCGACGATCTCGAGAGCACGTGCGAGGCCGCAGAACTGTCCATAGGTGCGAGTGGTCGTCATACTCGGTCCTCACTTGTGGTCTCAGTGCTCGTGGTCTCGGTCGGACGGCCGGGGGCCGTGGCTCGCGATCCAGGTTGACGCCCCACGGGCGGCGCCGACCAGTGCGCCGTGCACCCCTCGCCCGTGCGTTACGCGCGAATCGACATGCGTTTTGCACGTCCGGTTCGGTGCGCGGCGCACTGGTCGCAGGTCGGCGCGCCGGAGAAGAATTCGGGTTCTCGGATCGCGCGCACGGGATGAGGAGTGCCAGATGAGCGGATCGGCCGTGCAACCCGCCCCCCACCGGACGCGCTCCGCCCCGCCGCCGCCCGCCGGCACCCCCGTGCTCGCGTTCAAGCGGCACCTGCGTGCCGAAGTCCGGGCGGGCAAGGGCGCCTACCTCTTCTCCGAACAAGGGGTCATCGCGATGCGCGGGGCGCACATCGAGTCGCTCGCGCCGCTGCTGGACGGCACCCGCGAGCTCGGCGAGGTGCTGCGGGCCCGGCCGGACGGGATGACCCCCGAGGAGGTCGCCGCGATCGTCGCCCAGCTGGTCGACGCGGGCTTGGTCTCGGTGCGCCCGGCCCCCGGCCCCGCCGCCGACGAGCGGGAGCTCGCCTACTGGGACGCGTGCGGGGTCGACGCGCCCTCGGCCGCGTCGCGGGACAGCCGCCGCGCGGTCCGGCTGCGGGCCGTCGGCGGCGACGTCGACACCCGGCCGGTCGAGCGCGCGCTGGCCGACGCCGGCCTCGCGGTCGCGCCGTCCGGCTCGGCGGCCGACGACGCGGACCTGAGCATCGTGCTGTGCACCGACTACCTCGACCCGCGCCTCGGCGAGCTCGACGCCGAGCACCGGCGGACCGGCCGGCCGTGGCTGCTGGCCCGCCCGTTCGCCGCGCAGGTGTGGATCGGGCCGGTCCTGCGGCCGGGCGAGTCGGCGTGCTGGCACTGCCTGACCAACCGGCTCTGGGGGCACCGGCACGCGGAGGCCTGCGCCCAGGAGCTGCTCGGCCACGAAGGCCCCGCGCACCGCCCCGCCGCCGCGCTGCCCTCGCTGACCGCCGCCGCGGCGCACCTGATCGCGCTCGAGGCCAGCAAGTGGCTGGCCGGCTACCGGCACGGCGGCCAGGAGAGCGTCTGGGTGCTCGACACGCTGGACCTGCAGGGCAAGCTGCACGAGCTGCGCCGCCGTCCGCAGTGCCCCGAGTGCGGGGACGCCACGCTGGTGGCCGCGCGGGCCGCGCGGCCGATCCGGCTCGAGGCCGCCCGCAAGACCACCTCGACCGGCGGCGGGCACCGCACCGCGACCCCGGCGCAGACGCTCGAGCGCTACCGGCACCTGGTCAGCCCGGTCACCGGGATCATCCGGGACGTCCGGCCCGACCCGGGCGCGCCGGCGTTCGTCAACGCCTACCGGTCCGGGTTCAACGTGGCCCGCGGGATGACCGGGGTGGCCGGGATGCAGGCCGGGCTGCGCAGCGAGAACGGCGGCAAGGGCGTCAGCCCGATCGACGCCGAGGTCGGCGCGCTCTGCGAGGCCGTGGAACGCTTCTCCGGCAACTACCAGGGCGACGAGCTGCGCATCCGGGCGTCGTTCGAAGAGCTCGGCGCGGAGGCCGTGCACCCCAACGACTGCATGCTCTTCGCCGAGCGGCAGTACCGCGAGCGGGCCGAGTGGAACGCCTCGCACGGCCTCTTCCAGCACGTCGGCCCGCGGTTCGACACCACGACCCCGATCGACTGGACCCCCGTCTGGTCACTGTCCGGACGGCGGCGGCTGCTGCCGACGGCGTACCTGTACTACGGGGTGCCCGCCGAATGCGGCGTCCGCGGGCTGCACGCGGACTCCAACGGCACGGCGGCCGGGAGCAGCCTCGAGGACGCCGTCCTCCAGGGCACCCTGGAACTCGTCGAGCGGGACGCCGTCGCCCTCTGGTGGTACAACCGCACGCCGGTCCCCGGGGTCGACCTCGGCTCCTTCGGCGACGGCTGGCTCGACGAGATGGTCGGCAACTACGCCGGCCTCGGCCGGGAGCTGTGGGCCCTCGACGTGACGTCCGACCTCGGCGTCCCGGTGTTCGTCGCGGTGTCGCGGCGCACGGACGGCCCGCACGAGCACATCATGTTCGGCTTCGGCGCCCACCTCGACCCGCGGATCGCCCTGCGGCGCGCGGTGACCGAGCTCAACCAGATGATGCCGGAGCTGCTCGAGCGGGGACACGACGTGGACGACCCGGACGCGGCGCGCTGGCTGGAGTACGCGACCGTCGCCAACCAGCCCTACCTGCGGCCCGCCGCGGGCGAGCCGACGCGGACGATGGCCGACTTCGGCTTCGTGCACCGCCCGGACGTGCGCGACGACGTCGAGGCGCTGGCCAGGACGCTGGCGGCCGCGGGCAGCGAGCTGCTCGTGCTCGACCAGACCCGGCCCGACGTCGGCCTGCCGGTGGTCAAGGTGCTGGCTCCCGGGCTCCGGCCGTTCTGGGCCCGGTACGCTCCCGGCCGGTTGTTCGACGTCCCGGTGCGCCTGGGCAGGCTCGCCGAGCCGACGCCCTACGAGCGGCTCAATCCGTTCCCCATGTTCCTGTAGCACACTGCGTGCATCGAACGGCGTTTTCGTCGTGGGTATAGGAGTTTGCGTTGACTGCCGAGAGCCCGGAAGGGCACGCCGAAACGGTCCGGCTGTGGTCGTTGACCGAAGACACGCTGATCGAAGCGGGTGACGACGGGTCGCTCGTCGCGATCACCTGGTGGGGCGAGTACGACTTCCCCGGCACCGCGGACAGCGTCCGCGAATCGCTCGGCAGGCTCGCGCTCGGGCCGGTGTCGATGGCGAACCTCGCGGTTTCCGGCCAGGCCGCCGGCGACGACTGGCGGCTTTCCCTGCGCAAGATCCTCACCCGGCTGTCGGGTTCGGTGGTGCGCTCCCTCGCGCTCAACGACGGCCGCGGGCCGGTGCTCTCGGCGATCCCGGTGACGCAGTTCCCGGTCTTCCCCGACGGGCCGCTGCCCGCCGGGCGGCAGGTCCGGCTGTCCCGGTTCACCGCGCTGCGGGCCGACGACGGCGCGCTGCTGGCCGAATCGCCGGGCGCGCGGTACAAAGTCGCGCTGTTCCGGCCGCCCGCGGTGGTGATCGCCTCCGCGCTGGCCACCCCGGCGACGGTCGAGCAGCTGGCCGAGAACACCGGCGTGGCGCCGGCGGTCGTCGCCGACGTCGTCGAGTTCCTCGTCGCCGCCGGGGTCGTGCTGCTGGGCGACGCGGAGGGCCGGTTCAGCGAGCACGGCGACCCCGACACGGCGATCTGGTCGCACGACGACCTGATGTTCCACGCGCGCAGCCGGACCTGGCAGAAGGGCTCGCCGCCGGATCCCGACGCCGGCCGGGCCGGTGCCGAGCCGCCGGTGGTCAAGCAGGTCACCGCCGGGCCGACGTTCCCGTTGCCCCGCCCGGAACGGCCGGTGCCGGCCGGTGACGTGTCGCTGGCGGCGTTGCTGGAGACCGACCACTCCTGCCCGGAGTTCAGCGAACGGCCGTTGTCGGCGCGCCAGATCGGCGAGTTCCTGTTCCGCGCCGCGCGGGTCCGGTCGGTCGGCCCGGCCCACCTGCCCGGCGGGCCGTCGCACGAGGCGTCCCAGCGGCCGTACTTCAGCGTGGCCTGCCTGTACGAGCTGGAGATCTACGTCGGCATCAACCGCTGCACGGACCTCGCGCGCGGGATCTACCACTACGACCCGCTGTGGCACACGCTGACGCTGATCAACGACGACGCGGCGGTGCTGGACAGCCTGCTGGACATGGCGATGATCGCGGCGGGCAGCCACCGCCGCCCCTCGGCGCTGCTGACCATGACGGCGCGGATGGCCCGCATCGCGTGGGTGCTCGGCGGTGCGGCGTACGCCACGACGTTGCTGCACCTCGGTGCGTTGCAGCAGGTGTTTTCGCTGGCGGCGCGGGCGATGGGGCTGGCGGCGCACGCGGTGCCGGTCGACTCCGGCGACCGCGTCGACCGGGCGCTCAAGCTGGAGTGGCCGGCCGAGGTGAGCGTCGGCGAGTGCGTGCTGGACTTTCCGGAGTAACCGGCGGCACCCGGCCGCCGCAACGCGAACCGCGTGAAAATCCCCCGTGGTGGCGAGCCCGGATCCTCGGGAACGGCTGTTAGATTGCAGTCCTGGGGAAATAGCTGCGTTTCTGGGGAGGCGCCGCGGTGGTAGCTACTGCGAGAATGCCTGACACAAGAGTCCGAACGACGTATTCGCGGTGGGCAAAAGGAGCAACGCGGCCGAGGTCGCGTTCGGACGCCGCGGACCGGCTGCCGGGAAAGGCCTTTCCGGCCCGGCTCGTCTACACCGTCCACGCCGGGGTCTGCTTCGGCATCGGCGTGCTCGGTCTGCTGGGACCGTTGCGGGACGTCCGGTCCTGGCCCGTTTCGCTCGCCGCGGCCGGCTACGCGGTGGTCCTCATCGCCGTGCACCTGGTCGGGTTCGGCTACGGGCGCATCCGGTTCCGCGGGCCCGCGCTGGTGCTGCAGGCCGTGCTGGGCCTGGTGCCGGTGCTGCAGCTGGGCGTCGCCTGGAGCGTGCTCAGCAGTTTCTTCGTCGGCAGTGTGCTGCTGGTGGCCAAGCCGCTGGTGTCGCTCCCGGTGCTCGTGTTCGTCTCGAGCGGCGTCGGGGTGCTGTCGGCCGAGGTGGCCGCGCCCGGGACGTCCATTGCGGACGGTCTGCACGGCGCGGCGCTCACCGCCGTCGCCGCGGTGGCCGTGTTCGGGCTGGCCTGGTTCGTCCGGCTGGCCGCCGAACGCGAGGACGGCAGGCGCGAGCTGACCGCTCGGGTGGTCGCCGAGGAGCGGATGCGGTTCTGCCGCGACACCCACGACCTGCTCGGGCTGAGCCTCTCGGCGATCACCCTCAAGGTCGAGCTGATCCGGCGGCTGGTCGACACCCAGCCGGCGCAGGCGCAGCAGGAGCTCACCGAGCTGGTGACCATGTCCCGCAAGGCACTCGCGGACGTGCGCTCGGTGGCGGCCGGGCAGCGGGAACTGTCCTTGGCGGACGAGTGCGCGGCGGCGGCCGCCGTGCTCGCCTCGGCCGGGGTGACCGTGCGGTTCGACCCGGTGCTGCCCGATCAGCTGCCCGCGGCGGTGGCCACGACGTTCGCCACCGTGCTGCGGGAGAGCGTCACCAACGTGGTGCGGCACAGCAAGGCGTCGTGGTGCGAGTTCGCCGTGGGTACCGGCTGCGGCGAAGCGTGGCTGCGGGTGGCGAACGACGGTGTCCTGCCGGACGCGTCCGAAGACAGCGACGAGGAGCACGGCTGGGGGCTGCGGAACCTCGCGCACCGCGTCAGCCTGCTCGGCGGGGAGCTCACCGCCGGGGTCCGGCCCGGCGGGACGCACCTGCTGCGCGCGAGCGTCCCGCTCGAGCCGTTCGGCGCCGGTGTGCGGAGCGGATTCGGTCCGCTCAGAGCCATTCGGCGTCGGTGGCGATCCTGATGGCGTGCACCCGGTTGCGGGCGTTGAGCTTGGTGACCGACGCGGCGAGGTAGTTGCGGACCGTGCCGGGGGACAGGAAGAGGTCCGCGGCGATGTCGGCGACGTTGCGCCCGCGCGCGGCGAGGGCGAGGATCTCCAGCTCCCGCGGCGTGAGCGGGCAGTCGTCGGCCTCCCACGCGGACAGCGCGAGCTCGCTGTCGATCACGCGCCGTCCGATCGCGACCGAGCGCACCGCGTTGGCCAGCTTGTCCGACGGCGCGTCCTTGAGCAGGAAGCCGTTGACCTTGGCGTCCAGCGCGCGGCGGACCGTGCCCGGCCGGCCGAGGCTGGTCAGGATCAGCGTGTGGCATTCGGGCAGGTGCTCGTGGATCTCGGTGGCCGCGGTCAGCCCGTCCTTGCCCGGCAGGTCGATGTCGATGACGGCGACGTCGGGCCGGGTGGATTTGGCGGCGGGCAGGATCTCGTCGCCGGAGTCCACTTCGGCGACGACCTCGATGTCGGATTCGAGGCTCAGCAGAGCGACGAGGGCACCGCGGACCATGTCCATGTCTTCGGCAAGCAGAACCTTGATCACGTCGTTCCTCGCTTCCCCCAGTCATTCCCCGTGCGGAATTGTACGCCATTGGGCGATCCCGCCGGAGGATTCGCCGGTCGCTCCCTCGCGGCCGGCGGCGTGAATCGGCAGCCGAATTGCCGGGTCGCGGTGCCACCGCGACCAACCCGCGCGGGCCGGGGAATCCCCATTCCCCGGCCCGCGCGGGGACGGTCAGACCGCGACCGGGTGCCGCGCGGGGGCGGCGTGGCGCAGGTCGGGCAGCGCCAGCAGGACCGGCGGGTCGAAGCCGTGCCGCGGCCGCAGCCGGACGTCGGCCAGGCTGGCGGCCACCCCCCGGTGCACGGTCACCGGGCCGGACAGCCCGGTCATCGGCCGCAGCCCGCGGTCGTCGTTCGGGCAGACGCCGAACGCGTGCGTGATGACGTACCACGACCCCAGCGGCACGTCGGTCAGCGTGTACGGGCCGGCGCCCGGCAGGATCACGTGGCGCGCGGGCGCGCCCTCGGCGATCTTCGCCGGGAACAGCCCGACGAACACCGGGCCGGTCTCCGCGCCCGGCGGCCGCCAGACGTGCCCGCGCACGGCCGCCTCGGAGCCCGGCTGACCGGTGCGTTCGGCGATCGGCGGCGTGGTGCCGCGCAGCTGCCGGTACCCGGTGGGCGAGAAACCGACACTGCCGCTGAAGCGCGCGCTGAACGTGCCGACGCTGTTGTAGCCGACCTGGTGGCTGATGTCGGCCACCGAGATCGTGGTCGTCGCGAGCAGCCGCTTCGCCTCGGCCAGCCGCAGGGCCGACAGGAACCGTCCGGGGGACAGCCCGGTCGCCCGGAGGAAGACCCGGGTGAAGTGGAACTTGCTGAACATGGCGGCCTGGGCCAGGTCGTCGATGGTGAGGCGCTCACCCAGGTTGTCCCGCATGGTCATGATGGCGCGTGCCACGGCCTGCCGCACGATTTCGTCCATGGTGGCCGTCCCTCCCGTCGCCGGTACCCACCGATCCGCGTCCCCCTGCGGACGCGTTCGGTGCCGGAAAATTGGTATGGCAGAACTGTAGGTCGGAACCCGTCTACTTCTTAAGTGCTCTGTGCACCGTTCCGAATGGATTTCACCGGGCCCGGACATGCGTTTTGCATATGCGGTCACGGGTGTTTCGCAGGCCGGCCCGGAAGGCGTGTGAAGCGGGCCGGGAGCGGGCATGCATCGGTGTGAACCCGTGAAGATCCTATCGCTCACCGCACCGGTGTGACCTCGTACCGTGACGAATGTGCACCTGATCGGTGGAGTATCCGGGCCTTGATGCTCCGTCCGGCGCCCCGGGTGAGACTACTCGGAGCAGTCATAAAGCACGGTGCCTCGATGATGCGGGCACTGGCTCCCGACTGGCCGTCGGCGGACTATTTATGGCACGTGAGTCACCAATCTTCACCACTGGGGAGCATCAAATGTCTGCACAGTTCTCTGCCGATGTCCGCGTCCTTTTCGCCGACCTGGGTGTCGATGTCGAAAAGGTCGGTTCGGTCAAGTCCGAGCTCGTGATCGACAGGTTCGACCGGCACGGCGGATCCGCCGCCGTCCGCGACTCGATCGTCTGGACCCGCATGGACGTGCCGCTCGAGGTCGAACTGGCGGCCTGACTGGTATGGACCAGTATTCTCGCTGGTCCGGCCCTCGCGAGCCGGTCATCAAGGTGCGCTCCGCACCGTGGTGGCCGGCTTTCGCGTGTCCCGCGGTCCACTGGAGACACTGATCCGAAATTTTCCCACCGGGATTGCAAACACCGCTTTGCCTTACGTGCGGTAGTCGTCCGGACGCGTATGGCGTTGTTCTGTGTTCACCTGCCGTTGTTTGCGTGAGCCGGTTTCTCGGTAAGCCCCGAATGGCCCAACCGGGACCTCTGTGGAAATGTTTAACTGTGCGTCTGGGGAGAACTGGGGAGTTCGTAAAGGCGGAGGCGCCTCGTGATCAGAGTGCTCGTTGCCGAGGACATGCACATCGTCCGCGGGGCGCTGGTGGCGCTCCTGCGGCTGGAACCCGACATCGAGGTGGTCGCCGAGGTCGCGTCCGGGCCGGAGATCCTCCCCGCGGCCCGGTCCGCGGCCGCCGAGGTCGCGATCATCGACATCGACCTGCCGGGCAAGGACGGCCTCACCGCGGCCGGTGAGCTGCACGAGCAGCTGCCGGGGTGCCGCACCCTCATCCTGACCAGCCTGGGCCGTCCGGGGACGCTCAGGCGGGCGCTGGACGCCAAGGTGAGCGGGTTCCTGCTGAAGGACGCGCCGCCGGACAAGCTCGCGAACGCGGTCCGCGGTGTGGTGGCCGGCCGCCGGATGGTCGACGGCGACCTCGCGCTGGCGGCGTGGGACAGCGTGGACTGCCCGCTGACGGTCCGCGAGCTCGACGTGCTGAGGATGACCTCGCACGGGTACGGGACGGTCGAGGTGGCCGCCCGGCTGTTCCTGTCCGCGGGCACGGTGCGGAACTACCTCACGACGGTGGTGGCCAAGCTGAGCGCCCGCAACCGGGTGGACGCGATCCGGATCGCCAAGGAGTCCGGCTGGCTGTGACGGCCGGGCTCGTGCCCCGCCCGGCCGTGGTGGGCTGAAGGGCCCTTTTCCTCGCACCACATCGCGGGAAAGGGCCCTTCACCGCGGCAGACGAGACGGACGTCCCCTTCAGCGCGCCGGGACCACCAGCCGGGCAGGCGGGTGCTCAGACCGGGACCACCGCGCGGAGCCGGAACCGGCCGTCGTCCACGACCTCCGCCGTCAGCTCGCCGCCCAGGTCCGACACCCGGTGCGCGAGGTTGCCGATCCCGCTGCCGGAGTTGCCCCCGCCCGGCGGGCAGGACCCGTTGCCGTTGTCGGAGGGTTTCGCGGCGGGTCGGGCCGCCTTGTCGACGCCGTCGTTGAGGATCTCGAGCGTCACGCCGTCCTCGGTGCGGCGCACCGCGATCTCGCAGGTCTCGACCGCGCTGTGCCGGAGCACGTTCGTGACCCCCTCGCGCAGGACCACGGCCAGCACCGTGCGCACCGGAGCGGGCAGCTCGTCCTGCAGCATCTCCATCCGGACCCGCACGTCGGCCGCGGCCAGCACCGAGCGGGCCGAGCGGGACTCGCTGTCCAGCGACAGCTCGCGGTACCCGCTGGCCACCGAGCGGACGTCGGTCAGCGCCTGCCTGGTCAGGCCCAGGATCTCGATCAGCTCTTCGGTGGCCCGGTCGCGGTCCAGCGGCAGCACCCGGGAGGTCAGCTCGCTCTTCAAGGCGATGGCGGACAGGCTCATCCCGAGCAGGTCGTGCAGGTCCCTGGCGAACCGCAGGCGTTCCTCCGCGACGGCCATTTCGGCGAGCCGCCGCCTGCTGTGGTCCAGTTCGGCGGCCAACCGGACCAGCCACAGCATGCCGAACACGATCAGCCCGATCACGACCGTGCCGGTGGAGAACTTGATCGCGTAGAGCGTGCCCTGCCCCGCCTGCCCGGCGATGTACTGCAGCCACAGGTAGACGCCGGTGTTCGCGGCGAACAGCAGCCAGCCGGCGGCCGGCGGCAGGACCAGCAGGCAGCAGCCCATGAGCAGGGACGGCATGCTCACCCAGTCGTGCTGCAGGGGCAGCAGCGGGAGGTAGATCAGGCAGGCCTGCACGAACAGCATCGCGATGCTCTGCCCCGAGCGCAGCCGCGTGGTGGGCCGGTTGAAGTAGGCGAACTGCAGCGTCAGCAGCGCCACGGCGGACCCGGCGACGAGCGCGATGTGCCACGGGTTCGTCGTCAGCAGCAGCTCGTGCAGCACCGCGGCCAAGCCGAGCAGCCCGAAGGCGACCGGCAGGAGCACCCGGATCCGCCGCGACTCGGCGCGGGCCTTCAGGTCTCCGTCGTCGGCGACCGCCACCGGCTCGGCCTGGTCCGGCAGCGGGAAGCTCGACCGAGAGGCGGAACCGGCCGTCGTCCCCGAGCCCGGTGGTCACCTCGCCGCCCAGCGCGGCCACCTCGGCGGGCAGCCGGGCGAGCAGGTCGGACCCGTCGGGCAGGCCTTCGGGGTCGACGCCGTCGTTGACGATGGCCATGCTGACCCGGCCGCGGTCCTGGCGGACCTCGATCTCGCAGTGCTCGACGTCGCTGTACCGCAGGACGTTGGTGACGCCCTCCCGGAGCACCTTCGCCAGCAGGGTGCGGGCCTGGACCGGCAGCTCGGCCTGGTCGAGGTGCACGCGCACGGCGATGTCGGACGCCGTGAGCAGGGACTGGGCGGTGCGGAACTCCTTCTCCAGGGACAGCTCGCGGTAGCCGTGGGACACCGCGCGGACGTCGGCCAGCGTGCGCTGCGCGATGGCGGTCATCTCGGCGAGCTCGGCTTTCGCCTGCTCGCTCGACTTCCGCAGCAGGCGGTGCACCAGCTCACCCTTGAGGGCGATGGCGGACAGGCTGATGCCGAGCAGGTCGTGCAGGTCCCTGGCGAACGCCAGCCGCTGCTCGGCGACCGCGCGCTGAGCCAGCACGGTCCGGGCCTGGTGCAGTTCGCGGATCATCCGGGCGAGCTGGGTGAGCAGGGCGAACGCCAGGCTGTAGAAGATCGCGCCACCGACCGTGTAGACCGCGACGAGTGGCGGGTCGTAGAGCAGTTCGATCCAGAGCAGCCCGCCGATGTTGAGCACGAACAGCGGCCAGGCGAACCGGGGCGGCAGCACGAGCAGCACGGCGCCGCCGAAGAACACCGGCATCGCGGCCCACGTGGCCTCGAACGTCAGGACGGGCACGTAACCGAGGACGACCAGGACGACCAGCAGCAGCCGGCTCGTCGTGGAGTCGAGCCGGACCGATGGCCTGCTGTAGTGGAGGAGCTGGATGCCCAGCAGCACCGCGACCGCGGCGACCGCGTAGGCGGCTTCCAGGGGGCTGATCGGCCGTGGCAGGAGGTTCGCGAGCAAGGTGAAACCGAAGCTCGCGACGACCACGGTGATCATCGCCGCCGCCAGGTACGCCGCCAGTTTCGGGCGCCGGTCGATGACGCTCGTGCCGCGGGGTTCGGTGACGGGGTTCAAGGCGCCTGATCGGCTCGGCACGGCTCCCGGAGACATCGGCTGCGGTCCTCCGGCGGGTCGGCGGTGCCCGGAGCCTGCGGCTTGGTCCGGGCGGAACTCTGTCTGCATGCTCCGCTGGATCCTATCTCAAGACGGCCCCCCGTCGTTACGGCGAAAGCTGGCCGTGACGCGGGGTTTCCGCCCCCGCGCGGCCTACTGGTCCAATACTGGTTCAGTCCAGGTGCCGGGCACCGTGGACGCCGACGAGGTCGAAGAAATCCAGGTACGGCACGGCGATCGACCCCAGGTGACGCACGAACCGCCCGTCCAGGCGGAAAAAGCTCAGGCCGGGGGTGTCGGCGTCGCCGCGGGCGGTGCCCTCCAGGTAGCGGGTGGCCGGGAAGTCGGCGCCGAACCCGTTGTCCACGGCGGAGTACCCCGGCAGGTCGCGGCCGAAGTGACGGCCGTACTGCGCGAATTTCGCGTACGGTGTGTGAGAAACGACCACGAGCCGGGTGTCCGCGGCGTGCAAGAAGGCGGCGATCTCCTCGGCGGGCGCGGCGGCGCCGGGCCGGCTCAGGTCCGGCATCCGGTGGTGCACGGCCAGCCGCCGGTGGCCGCCGAACAACCCGGCCAGCGTGACGCGGCCGGCCGGGCCGACGAACTCGTACGCCGAAGCGGGCACGGCTCGGGGCCGGGGTGGCTTCGGTCCGGTGAGGATGGGGTCGGGCAGCACCAGCCGGGTCATGATCGCCTCCTGGGTGACAGCGCCTGTCGTACTGGCGGATTCTCCGCCAGGCGAGGGTGCGCGGTCACCGGTTGCACCGCGATCACGGCAAGGTAGGAGACGCCACCGGGCGCGCCGCCCGCCCGGGGCCTAGGCTCGCGCCATGGCGAGGTACTTCGACGTCCACCCGGACAACCCCCAGCGGCGGGCCATCGGCCAGATCGCCGACCTCGTGCGGCAGGACGGCCTGATCGCCTACCCGACGGACTCGTGCTACGCGCTCGGGTGCCGGCTGGACAACCCCGACGGGCTCGACCGGATCCGCTCGATCCGGCGCCTCGACCGGCGCCACCACTTCACCCTGGTCTGCCAGGACTTCGCCCAGCTCGGCCAGTTCGTGCACGTGGACAACGCCGTGTTCCGCGCGATCAAGGCCGCCACGCCGGGCAGCTACACGTTCATCCTGCCCGCCACCAAGGAGGTGCCGCGGCGGCTGATGCACGAGAAAAAGAAGACCGTCGGCGTGCGCATCCCCGACCACGTCGTCACCCAGGCCCTGGTGGCGGAGCTGGGCGAGCCGCTGGTGTCGAGCACGCTGCTGCTGCCGGACGTGGCCGAGCCGCTCACCCAAGGCTGGGAGATCAAGGAAGAGCTTCGACCACGTTCTCGACGCGGTCGTCGACTCCGGCGAATGCGGCGTCGAGCCGACCACGGTCGTCGACTTCTCCTCGGGCGAGGCAGAGGTGGTCCGCCGCGGCGCCGGGGACCCGGAGCGGTTCGAGTAGCCGTCAGTCCACTTCGGACGTCCACAGCGGGTTGCGCCGCGACGGCACCAGCTCAACCCAGCGGACGGCCTCGTCCCCGGCGGCTGTGACGGCCAGGTCGGCCGCCGCGCGGCGGCCGGTGAACAACAGGCAGAAGTCCACGGCGGGGCCGCTGATCCGGTCCGGCGCGTCGGCCGGGCCGAACTCCCACCGCTCGCCCGACGGCGCGACGAGCTCGTACCGGAACCGGGCGGCGGGCGGTTCGCCGTGGCCGGCGTAGACCTCGTCGCGGGTGCGGACGCCGTAGTAGGCCACGTGCCCGACGCTGTCGGTGCGGGGCAGGCGGACCCCGAGCACGTCGGCGATGTCCTGGCCGCGGGCGAACAGGGCGGTCAGCACGGCGGCCGCGACCGCCGACGGGCGCATCGCGCCGCCCGGCCACGGGACGTCCGCCTCCGCGGTGGCCAGCAGCTCGGTGGCCTTGCGGTGCTCCGAAAGCCACGCGAGCACGGCGTCGCCGAGCATCCCGGAGTTCGTGATCCGCGGGGCGGAAGCGCTTTCTTCGCCTTCGACGCCCAGCACGACCCGGCGGGCGACGACCGTCAGTTCGGCCAGGTACCCGGTGATCGCGCGGCCGGCGGGCAGCATCACCGAGCCCTCGTGGTCGCGGATCAGGGCCGCGAGGGTCTCCGCGTCGGCGGCGAGGTCGGCGTGCACGTCTTGCATGGGGTTTTCCTTCGGGTGGTGAAGTGGTGAAGGGTTCGATGCTGCTCCTGCGGCGACGTCGGCGACCACTCACAGGTTGCGGAGCCGGATCGGCTATGTTTCGCGGGGACCCAACGCGGGGAGGCGCGATGAAGTACCTGCTGGCGATGCACATGAACCCGGACGTCTGGGACGGGCTGTCCGAGGCGGCCAAGGACGAGGTGATGACCGGCCACGGCGAGTTCATCCGCCGGATCCGGGAGTCCGGCGAGATGGTGAGCACGCAGGCCCTCGACGCGCCCGCGAAGAGCGCGGTGGTGCGGGTCAAGGACGGCATGCCGGCGGTCACCGACGGGCCGTTCGTGGAGTCGAAGGAGTTCCTGGCGGGCTTCTACCTCATCGAGTGCGAGAGCCAGGAGCGCGCGTACGAGATCGCGGCGATGATCCCGGACGCGAAGATCGAGGGGCTCGGCATCGAGGTCCGCCCGGTGGTGTTCTTCGCCGACGCGACGGCCGAATCCGAGTACACCGGCGGGTGACCGCGGACGTCGGCGAGCTGCTCCGCCCGCTGGTGCCGCGGGTGCTGGGCGCGCTCGTGCGCCGGTACGGGCAGTTCGACGCGTGCGAGGACGCCGTGCAGGAGGCGCTGCTCGCCGCGTCGGAGCAGTGGCCCGTCCAGGGCGTGCCGGACCAGCCGCTGAACTGGCTGGTCACGGTGGCCACCCGGCGGCTCACCGACCACTGGCGCAGCGAGAGCGCGCGCCGTCGCCGGGAGGAGTCCGTCGCGGCGCGGGAGCCGGCCGAGCCGGTCGCCGTGCCGGACGAGGACGACACGCTGAAGCTGCTGTTCCTGTGCTGCCACCCGGCGGTGTCCCCGCCGTCGCAGGTGGCGCTGACGCTGCGCGCGGTGGGCGGGCTGACGACGGCGCAGATCGCGAAGGCGTTCCTGGTCCCGGAAGCGACGATGACCCGCCGCATCACCCGCGCCAAGGAGAGCATCGCGGCGGCTGGCTCGGCGTTCGGCGAGCCCGGGCAGCTGAGCGTGGTGCTCCAGGTGCTGTACCTGATCTTCAACGAGGGCTACACGGCGACGTCGGGGACGGACCTGCACGTGCCGGAGCTGGCGCGGGAGGCGATCCGGCTGACCCGAGCGGTGCGCGCGCTGCGGCCGGACGACGGTGAGGTCGCGGGGCTGCTGGCGTTGATGCTGCTGACGGACGCCCGCCGCCCGGCACGCACCGGCGAGGACGGGGCGCTGGTGCCGTTGGCCGAGCAGGACCGCGACCGCTGGGACCGCGCGATGATCGCGGAGGGCCGGGCACTGGTGAGCGCGGTGCTGGGCCGCGGCCCGATCGGGGCGTACCAGGTCCAGGCGGCGATCGCGGTCCTGCACGACGAGGCGCCCAGCGCGGAGACCACGGACTGGGTGCAGATCGCGCAGCTGTACGAGGTGCTGGCGGAGCTGGCCCCGAGCCCGGTGGTGACGCTCAACCGGGCGATCGCGGTGGCGATGGTCGACGGCCCGGCCCGCGGGCTCGAGCTGCTGGACACCATCGCGGAGGACAGCCGGATGAAGCAGAGCCATCGGCTTGACGCGGTGCGCGCGCACCTGCTGGAGCGCGCGGGAGATCTCGAGGGCGCGCGGGAGCACTACCGCCGCGCGGCCCTGCGGACGGAGAGCGAGCCGGAGAGGCGGTACCTGGAGGAGCAGGCCGACCGCCTGACCTGACCGCGCGGGCGCAGGTAGTCGTGAGTGTTTAGGGCGGTTAGTACTCCAGCTGTAGTTCGTGATCGGGTGCTGGGTTTTCGTGTCGTCGCTGGTAGTGGCTTTGCCGGGCGTGATGTTGGTGTCGTCGGCGCCAGGTGGACCAGGCCAGGATGTCGGCGACGCGGCGGGCTGGCTTGAGGATGAGCTGGGCGTAGAGGTGCCTGATCTCGTTGCGTGTCAACGGGATCAGGCCCTCATGCGGTTTTGTGTGGCGGGCATGGGCGGCGGCGATGGCGAGGAAGGCGTGGGCCAGCATGACCAGCGTGGTCCAGCGATACCAGGAGGTCCAGGTGCGGACCTGGTGCTCGTCCAGGCCGGTGAGTTCTTTGCCGGTCTGGAAGGTTTCCTCGATCGTCCAGCGACGCCCGGCAACGCGGGCGAGCTTGGCCAGCGAGACGCGGCGGGGGCTGTAACAGCGGTAGAACGCAGTCTCCCCGGTGCGCCGGTTGCGGCGCATCAGGATCCAGTGATAACCGGTGGTGCCCGCGGGGTGCAGCCGGATGCGGGCCCACAGGTAGTAGCGCCGGCCTTTCGCGCCCGCTCCGGCGGAGAGCTTCTGCCAGGCCCGTTTCGGCAGCGCGGCCGCCCGCTCATCAGCTCGCACGCTCTGCCTGCCGGGCCCGGGAATGCGATGGTCGCAGGCCACGGCCAGCACATAGGCCTGTCCGCGTTGTTCGAGCGGATCACGCAGGCCGGCAGCGTCTTTGCCGTAAGCCTCGTCCCCGGTCACCCACCCCACCCGCACGCCCGCGTCCAGCGCCCGGGTGATCATGGCCAACGCGAGCCGGGATTTCGTGGTGAACCGGGTCCCGGCGGGCACTCCGGCCCGGTCCCGGCGCCGGGGGTCCTCGGCCCAGCTTTCAGGCAGGTAGAGCTCACGGTCGATGAACGTATGCCCGGCCGGGGTGGAATACGTCAGGAACACCGACATCTGCGAGTTCTCGATCCGGCCCGCCGTGCCCGTGTACTGCCGCTGGACTCCGACCGACTCGGTGCCCTTCTTCAGGTCGCCGGTCTCGTCGATGACCAGCATCGCATCCTGATCACCCAGCTGCTCGACCACGACCTCGCGCAGGTCGTCACGAACCCCGTCCACGTCCCAGCTCGCGCGCGAGAGCAGGTTCTGCATCCCATGCGGGGTCGTGTCCCCGACAGCCTCGGCGATGGTCCAGCAGTTCACCCGAACCAGCCCGGCCAGCAGCCCCTGCACGAACCGCCCCGCGCGGCGACGCGACTCCACCCGCGCGAACCGGTGCCCCACCCGCACGAACATCTCACCCAGCAGCGACTGCCACCCCGCAGGGTCTACGCTGGCAGCCGCGGCCACCACATGATCTTGAGTTGTCTTCACAAACACCATGATCACGTGGTGGCCGCACCCATCTCACCGGCCCCCTCCAGCAAGATCACGAACTACAGCTGGAGTATTAGAACCGCCCTAAACACTCACGAGCCCGGCGACCTCGGCACGAGCGGGGCCGGGTGGGCTGAAGGGGACGTTGGTCTCATCTGACGCGGTGAAGGGCCCTTTCCTCCGATCTGATGGGAGGAAAGGGCCCTTCAGCCCGCGCGAGGTGACCGTCCTCAGTGGAGGGACACGCCACTCTTCGGCTCCGGGGCCGAGGTCAAGCGGAACAGCCGCGTGAAGAGCTCCAGGTCGCGGACGTCGCCCTCGATGGAGACCGAGCCGTCCGCCAGTGCCTGCGCCGGGGTCAGGTGACCGCCGATCACGTCCAGCAGCGCCGAGCCCTGGCTCGAGCGGATGATCAGGTCCGCGTCCGGGTAGCGGCCCTCCGACACCTTCAGGTCGCCGTCGTCGATCATCGCGTGCAGGATCATCGTGTTGTGGTACTGGATCTCGAACGTGATCTGGACGCCCGCCGCCGCCTCGGCCTGGAACGTCGTGAACAGCGACAGGATCGCCGCGTCCAGGGTGAAGATGTCGTCCGGGCCGGGGTGGCTCAGCGACCGCGCGCCCCACAGGCCGAGGTCCAGCAGGATCTGGTCCAGCTCGCTGCCGTACTGGGTGAGCTCGTAGACCAGGCCGGCGTCGAGGTCGGGGCGGACCCGGCGGCGGATCACGCCGGACTCCTCCATCTCGTTGAGGCGCGCCGAAAGGATGCTCGGCGGAATCTTGGGCAGACCGGTCCGGAGCTCGTTGTAGCGCTTCGGGCCGAGCACCAGGTCGCGCACGATGAGCAGGGCCCAGCGTTCACCGACGAGTTCCATGGCGCGGGCCAGTCCGCAGTACTGTCCGTAGGTGCGGGTGCGTGCGGTCATCGATCCTCACTTCGTTCGTGCGGGGTGGGTCGGTGGAGCGGTGGGTCAGAAGTGGTCGCCCTCCGAGATCAGGTCGTGGTGCAGCAGCTGCAGCTCGTCGCACGGCTCGACGCCGAGCTCTTCGCTGAGCCGCTTGCGCAGGTTGCGGTAGACGGCCATCGCGTCCGACCGGCGGCCGCTGCGGCCCAGCGCCCGCATCAGCTGCCCGTGCAGCGCCTCGTCGAGCGGGTTGCCCGCGGTCAGCGAGCGCAGCTCCCCGATCAGCTCGCGGTGGTTGCCGCTGGTGATCTCGGCCTCGATGAGCATGTGCAGCGCGTTGCGCCGCTGTTCGAGCAGCTCCATCGTGTACGGGAGCAGAATCGGTCCACAGTGGACGTTGGCCAGCGGCGGGCCGGACCACAGGTCGAGCGCGGCGCGGAACCGCACGGCCGCGGCCGCGTGCTGGTCCTGGCGCAGCAGGTCCTGCGCCTCCTGCTGCAGCTGCCCGAACCGGTGGACGTCGACCTGGCTCGGGTCGATCCGGAAGACGTAGCCGGGCGCCTTGGTGACGAGCATTTCGTCGGCGCCGACGCCGAGGCTGTGCTGCTCGAAGCACCGGCGCAGGTGGTAGACGTAGGTGTGCAGCGTGGTCCGCACCGTCCGGGGTGGACCGCTCGGCCACAGCTCCTGCGTGATCGAGTCGACGTGCACCATCTTGCCGGGGCGCATCACGAGCAGGGCGAGCAGTTGCAGGAGCTTCGGAGCGGTCGGGGTGTAGTCGACGCCGTCGCGCAGCACACCGAGCGTGCCGAGAACCGTGAACTGGACGACACTTTCGGGTGGTTGGGCGGGCCGTTGGGACACGTCGACCAGCCCGTCCGATAGCCTCTTCTCGGAGTACATGTCGCGCGCCTCCAGTGTTCTGCCGCGATGTCTCTAGCTCCCCAGTAACGCCGCGCCAAGCCGGGCATAACCGACCGCGGGCTGTCCATCGTCGAATGTGACAGAGCCGGGCCACCCCAGCCAGTGAGCGGTCCACCAGAGTCAAGATGTGTTTTCCCCGGCGGGCCCGGGTGTTCCGCACGTCTGACGCGGGCGCCGCCCACCCGCGGCGAGCGGTGCGCGGCGGGCAAACCGCAGGTACCGGTGGGCGTGGCGGGGCGGGAAATGGGGAAACGCGCCCGCCGGTACTCCTCGGACCGGCGGTTCTGCCAGCCGGGCCCGGTGCGCCGCGCACGTCGCGGATGTGCGTTCGTCACAACGGAACCGTGCCGCGCGCACGCTCGTCGCTCCGATGCTGCGCCGAGCTCGCCCGGCCTTCGATCGGGGGTCCACCGGCCCGCGAGGGGCGGCGTCTTACCTGGCGAAGAGGGAACTTGACGTCGGTAAGGAATTCGAGGTTGGACAGATGATCTTGCGATCGGTGGCGTCCGGGGGCGCCGACGGCGAAGACCCGTCGGCGGGTGCGGAGCGGTACAGGCAAGTCCAAGCGCCGGAACAGGCCGTCCAGCCCGCCGTTCTGCGCGCGATCGAAATGATCCTGGAGCGGTACTTCGAGCCGATCACGTTGTCGGCGCTGGCGTCCGAGGTGTTCGTGAGCCCGTTCCACTTCTCACGCATCTTCGCCAAGGCGACCGGGGTGACGCCGGGCCGCTTCCTCACCGCGGTGCGGCTGTTCGAGGCGAAGCGGCTGCTGCTGACCACTTCGCTGACGGTGTCGGACATCGTCTGCAGCGTCGGGTACAGCAGCGTCGGCACGTTCACCAGCCGGTTCGCCCGCGCGGTCGGGATGACGCCGACCGAGTACCGCGAGCCGGAGGTGGGCGAGCTGCTCGTCGCGCACTCGGCGTACTTCCAGCGGCTGCCCGCGCTGCGGTCGCTGCGGGAGGCGGGCAGCACCTGCGCGTCGCTGCAGGGCGGCAACGAGCGGCTGGCGGTGCGGCTGCGCTTCCCGGCCGGGGCGGCGCCGGCCACCGTGCTCGTCGGGGTGTTCGCCGACTCGGTGCCGCAAAGCGGCCCGGTGGCCTTCGGCGGGCTGGCCGACTCCGAGGCGGGCGACCTGACGATCCACGGGGTGCCCGAGGGCACCTGGACGGTGATCGCGGTCGCCGACCACGGCGCGGGACGGCAGCCCGCGGGCGGACCGGCGTTCACCATCGGCACGGCGACGGCGACGGTCACCCCGTTCGAGCCGTCGGAGGTGGCGATCCGGTTGCGGCCGCCCGCCCTGACCGACCCGCCGATCGCGATCACCCTGGCGTCGCGGCAGACGCCGGGCAGCCAGCAGATGCTCGCCGCGACGCGCTCGCACCTGCGCGCGGTGGCCTGAGCCGGCTCCGGACGAAAAGGAACGAGTGATGGCGACATTCTTCGGTGTCCTGCGCAAGCGCGCGCTGGCGCCTTCCCTGGCATCGGTGGGGTTCGAGGAGCGCGGCTTCCCGGTCACGCCCACCGCGGCGACGGCCCGGCTGGAGGCGGTGCCGCAGGCCGTGGTGTGCGGGTTCGAGTGGGCGATCGAGGGCGCTTCGCTGTGGGAGCTGGAACGGCGGCTCGCGCTCGTCGAACCGGAGCAGCGCGGCTTCGCGTACGAGGGCGCGACGATGGGGTGCACGATCCTCGACGCGATGCCCGGCGGCGGCCGCGACCGCACGAAAGCACTGCTCGAAGGGCCGGGGGAGCCGCACATCTTCCTCACCTACATCGGGATCGGGTTCGCGATGGCCCGGCTGCCGCGTCCACTGTGGAAGAACATCCTGCCGGAGCTCGACGGGGTGCACCACCACCCGATCATGAGCTGGCTGGCGGTGGACGGCTACGGCTTCGACCGGGCTTACTTCGACACCCGCCGGTGGGTCGACGAACAGGCCGAGCCGGCACCGTACCCGTGGGCGGGGCGCCCGGACTACTTCTCCCGTGCTTTCGACCAGGGTGTCGGCCGGGCCCTGTGGTTCATCCACGGCGGCGTGCCCGAGGCGGTCGCCGCCGCGGTGAACGCCTTCGCCGAGCAGCGCCGCCCCGACCTCTGGAGCGGGGTCGGGCTGGCGGCCACGTTCGCCGGTGGCGCGGACCGGACCGGGCTGGAGATCCTCCGCCGCCTGGCCGGCCCGCACCACGCGGAACTGGCGCTGGGCGTGGTGTTCGCGATCAAGGCGCGCACGTACTCGACGTACGTGCCGGAGCACAGCGCGCTCGCCGCGCAGGTGCTCGCGGACCTCACGGTCGAGGCCGCCGAAGAGATCGCCGACCGCACCGAAGTGCCCTTCGTGGACGAGGGCCCGGAGCCGCCGTACGAGCTGTGGCGGGAGCGCATCCGGGCGGAGTTCCGCGCGGGTTCGCAAGAACGCGCGGCCTGACGCGCGGATCTCGCGGGCAACCGTGGAGTAGACCGCTGACCAGCGAATCTGTGACCGTGGAACGGAACGAGCTTTACCACATTCCGACTTACCCGTAAGGGGGAGAGTGCGTTGGGCAATGGTTGGCGCACGCTCAGGCGTCGAATCCTGACACCCGATGTTTCGGAGACTTCGCTGGAGAAGCGGGGCTTCCACCGGAAGAGCCCGGCCGCTCAAGAACGGCTCGAGACGATCGGCGAGAAGTTCCTCCTCGGGTACGCGCACGCGGTCGAGGCGCGCTCGGTCGAGCAGGCCGAGGAATGGCTCGAGGAAATCCCCACGCAGTTCCGCGGCTTCGCCTACGAGGGCGCCGGAATGGGGTACGGCGTGCTCGACGGGCTGCCGTTCGGCAAGAGCTCGAACATCGCCGAGTTCCTGGCCGGCCCCGGCGAGAAGCACGACTACATCATCTACGTCGGGGTCGGCTGGGCGATGTGCCGGCTCCCGCGGTTCGCGTGGCCGAAGGCTTCGGCGTTCGACCCGCTGCTGCGCTGGCTCGTGCTCGACGGCTACGGCTTCCACCAGGCGTACTTCAAGACCGACAAGTACATCCGGAACCAGTACCAGGAGCGGGGGTTCTCCTGGCCGGACAAGCGCTACGACGGCTACGCGCTGCGGGCCATCGACCAGGGCATCGGCCGGGCGCTGTGGTTCATCTGCGGCACCGACGTCGAGCTGGTGGCCAAGACGATCGAGGAGTTCCCCGAGTCCCGGCACGGTGACCTGTACGCGGGGATCGGCCTCGCCTCGACCTACGCGTGCGGCGTCACCGCCGACGAGCTGGCGGAACTGGTCGACCGGGCCGGGATCCACCACGGGCCGCTGGCGCAGGGGAGCGCCTTCGCCGCCGAGTGCCGGGTGCGCTCGGGCCTGATGATCCCGGAGACCCAGATGGCGGCCCGCGCGATCTGCGGGATGTCCGCCGAACGCGCGGCGGCCATCACCCAGGAGGTGCGCCCGGCCGTCGTCGTCGACGGTGACGACGTCCCGGCCTTCGAAACCTGGCGGCAGCGGATCGCCGAAGAAGTGCTGACCCACGGAGGGAAGAACAAATGACCGCGACCTTGGGCTGGCTGCGCAAGCAGCTGGCGGGCATCGTGGCGCTGGCGCTGATCCTCGGCCT
This sequence comes from Amycolatopsis nalaikhensis, assembly GCF_030264295.1. Lineage (GTDB taxonomy): Bacteria > Actinomycetota > Actinomycetes > Mycobacteriales > Pseudonocardiaceae > Amycolatopsis > Amycolatopsis nalaikhensis. The sequence continues at coordinate 5,626,586 of NZ_CP127173.1, forward strand.
GTTCCTGGTCGCGCGGCTGCCCAGCGTCTCGGCCGCCGAAAAGGACACGATGGCGGACCAGTTCCACTTCACCCCGATGACGATCGCGCTGCCCGCGGCGACGAAGTCGCAGTCGATCCGGACGGTGAACAAGGAGTACGAGAAGATCGCGGCCTGGATCTCCTCGGTCGGCGCCGCGATCGCGATCAACGACATCAGCGGCAGCGGCAAAGCCAACGACATCTGTCTGGTCGACCCGCGCAGCGACCAGGTCGTGATCACGCCGACGCCGGACTCGGGCCCGCGGTACGCGCCGTTCGTGCTCGACCCTGCCCCGACCCTGCCGACGTGGGACTACATGGCGCCGATGGGCTGCGTCCCCGGTGACTACAACGAGGACGGCCGCACCGACATCCTGGCCTACTACTGGGGCCGCACGCCGGTGCTGTTCCTGCAGAAGGCCACCGCGACCAAGTTCGACGCCTCGGCGTTCCAGCCGGTCGAGCTGGTGCCGGGCGACCACCGCGGCGCGGACGGCAAGTACAACGGCCCGCTGTGGAACACCGACTCGGTGACCATCGGTGACTTCGACGGCGACGGGCACGTCGACATCTTCGTCGGGAACTACTTCCCGGACAGCCGGGTCCTCGACCCGAACGCCGACGGCGGGATCACCCTGAACCAGTCGATGTCGCACGCGGTGAACTCCGGCGAGAAGTACATCTACCGCTGGACCGGCGCGACCGCCGGGGCGAACCCGGCCGCGCACTACGTCGACGCTTCCCAGGGCATCCCGGAGAGCGCCCGCCTCGGCTGGACGCTGGCCTCCAGCGCCACCGACATCGACGGCGACAACCTGCCGGAGCTCTACATCGCCAACGACTTCGGCCACGACCACCTGCTGTACAACAAGTCCAAGCCGGGCAAGATCGAGCTGGCCGAGGTCACCGGGGTCCGCGGGATCGACGACCCGAAGTCGAAGGTGCTCGGCCACGACTCCTTCAAGGGCATGGGCGTCGACTTCGGCGACCTGAACCACGACGGCCTCTACGACCTGTTCGTCAGCAACATCACCACGTCGTGGGGCATCGAAGAGTCGAACTTCCAGTTCATGAACGAGGCCAAGGACAACGCGGACCTCACCAAGCAGCTCAAGAACGGGGTCGCGCCGTTCCACGACGACAGCGCCGAGCACGGCACGGCGTGGTCCGGCTGGGGCTGGGACGTCAAGATCCAGGACTTCAACAACAGCGGCGAGAACCAGATCGCCCAGGCGACCGGGTTCGTCAAGGGCCAGGTCAACCGGTGGCCGAACCTGCAGGAGATCGCCACGGCCCACGACGGCCTGCTGTCCAACCCCTACTGGTGGCCGAACGCCAAGGCCGGTGACGACATCGGTGGCGACCAGACGCTGCACTTCTTCGTGAAGAGCGCCGACGGCCGGTACACCGACCTCGCGCCGCAGCTGGGCCTGGCGGTCCCGGTGCCCACCCGCGGCATCGGCGTCGGCGACACCGACGGCGACGGCCTGCCCGAGTTCGCGGTGGCGCGGCAGTGGGAAGCGCCGATCTTCTACCACAACGACAGCCCGAACCCCGGCAAGTACCTGCAGCTGAAGCTGACCACGGACGCCCCGGTGGCGGCCGGGCCGCTGCCCGCGGCCGGATCGCCCGCGATCGGCGCCCAGGTCACCGTGACGACCGCGGACGGCAAGAAGTACCTCGGCCGGGTCGACGGCAGCAGCGGTGAGGCGGGCCGGCGCAGTTTCGACGTCCAGATCGGCCTCGGGCACGACGTACAGGGCCCGCTCGCCGTGCACCTGCAGTGGCGGGACCGGACCGGGCAGCTGCGGACGCAGGACCTGAAGCTCGAACCCGGTTGCCACATGTACCAGCTCGGCTCCACGGCGAAGGAAGAGATGTGACGGCATGGCCACCCCGACTCTGACCAAAGTGGACACAGCGCCACCGAAGCGGACCAACAAGGTCATCACCGCCCTGCGCCGGTTCGCGATCTCGATCACGATCTTCAACATCCTCGGCTACACCGTGCTCGGCTTCGAGCAGCCGTGGCTGTACCCGTTCATCGCGCTGGCGACCGCGTACACCACGGAAATCGTGCTCGAGATCATCAACGCGCGGGTGACCAAGCGCGAGGTGCGGTTCAAGGGCGCCGGGTTCAAGGGGCTCGCGGAGTTCCTGCTGCCGGCGCACATCACCGGTCTGGCCCTGAACATGCTGACCTACGTCAACGACCAGATCTTCGTGATGATCTTCGGCGTCGTCGTCGCGGTCGGCGCGAAGTGGGTGCTGCAGGCCCCGGTCCACGGCCGGATGCGGCACTACATGAACCCGTCGAACTTCGGCATCACGATCATCCTGCTGGTGTTCCCGTGGGCGAGCATCGCCCCGCCGTACCACTTCACCGAGCAGGTCGACACGTGGGTCGGCTGGCTGATCGTCGGCATCATCCTCGCGTCGGGCACGCTGCTCAACGCGAAGCTGACCAACCGGATGTGGCTGATCGCGGGCTGGCTGAGCTTCTTCGTCATCCAGGCCTTCGTCCGCGGCTGGATCTTCGGCACGTCGATCCCCGGTGCGCTGGCGATGGGCACCGGCGTCGCGTTCGTGCTCTACACCAACTACATGGTGACCGACCCGGGGACGTCGCCGTCGAAGCCGGCCTCGCAGTTCCTCTTCGGCTCCGGGGTGGCGCTCGCGTACGGCTTCTTCACCGCCGTGCACGTGGCCTACGGCCTGTTCCTGGCCACCGCGACGATCTGCCTGATCCGCGGGTTGTTCCTGTGGGGCTTGCACTTCTCGAACAAGGCGCGGATCAAGTTCGAGGCCGACCAGGCCGCGCAGAAGGCGAAGCTCGAGCTCGCGCCCGCCCCCGAGGCGGCATCCGAGGTGGAAGGCGAGAAGCCGGGAGCCGTCGCGGCATGACCGGCTCGCAGCAGGAAGCCCGGGCGGCGCGCACCGCGCCGCCCGGGCCGCCGCGCCGGGCGACCCTCCGGTTGCTGAAGCAGCTCTTCACCGACCGGCTCGCGCTCATGGGCGACAACGCCGAGGCCTACGGCGACGTCGTCCGCATCGCCATCGGGCCGAAGGCGATGTACCTGGTGAACCACCCGGACCTGGCCAAGCACGTCCTCGCGGACAACGCGGCGAACTACCACAAGGGCATCGGCCTGCAGGAGGCCCGGCGGGCCCTCGGCGACGGCCTGCTCACCAGCGACGGCGAGACCTGGAAGAAGCAGCGCCGGACCATCCAGCCGGTGTTCCAGCCCAAGCGGATCTCGCGGCAGGCCGCGGTCGTGGCGGCCGAAGTGGACGCGCTGATCCAGCGGCTGGCCGCGCACGACGGGCCGGTCGAGATCCTGCACGAGATGACCGGGCTGACCCTCGGCGTGCTCGGCAAGACGCTGCTGGACGCCGAGCTCGGCGGCTACGAGACGCTGGGCCACTCGTTCGAGGCCGTGCAGGACCAGGCCATGTTCGAGGCGGTCACGCTGAGCATGGTCCCGCAGTGGGTGCCGCTGAAGAAGCAGCTGGAGTTCCGGACCGCGCGCGACGACCTGCGCCGGATCGCCGACGAGCTCGTCGAGCAGCGGCTGGCGAACCCGGTGGAGAACGGCGAGGACGTGCTGTCCCGGCTGATCGCGTCGGGGTCCGAGGACGGCGCGTCGCGCGAGCGCATGCGCGACGAGCTGATCACCCTGCTGCTGGCCGGGCACGAGACGACGGCGAGTACGCTCGGCTGGGCGTTCCACCTGATCGACGAGCACCCCGAGGTCGGCGAGCGCCTGCACGCCGAAGCCGTCGACGTGCTCGGCGACCGGCTGCCCGAGCACGAGGACCTGCGGCGGCTCACCTACACGGTGGCCGTCGTCGAAGAGGTCATGCGGCTGTACCCGCCGGTGTGGCTGCTGCCGCGGATCGCCCAGGCCGACGACGAGATCGGCGGGTACCACGTGCCGGCCGGCTCCGACGTCGTCGTGGTGCCCTACACGCTGCACCGGCACCCGGAGTTCTGGACCGACCCGGAGCGCTTCGACCCGGGCCGGTTCGACCCGGAGAACCCGGCCGGGCGGCCGCCGCGGTACGCCTACATCCCGTTCGGCGCCGGGCCGAGGTTCTGCATCGGCAACAGCCTCGGCGTGATGGAGGCCGTGTTCGTGCTGGCCATGGCCGCGCGGGACCTGGAGCTGCGGAAGGTGCCCGGCAAGGTCGTCGACCCCGAAGCGATGCTCTCGCTGCGGGTGCGCGGCGGGCTGCCGATGACCGTGCACCGCCGGGAACGGACGCGGCGGGCCGAAGCCGCCTGACGTCTACTGTGGACAATCGACGAGGAGGTAGGCCGGTGCAACCCGAGGCCACCGAAGAAGAACGCGTCAAGAACATGACCCTCGAGGCCTACGCGGACACGATCGTGCCGGGGGAGAAGCGGCACGAGGACGACCGCGCGATCGCCGGGGCCGCGCCCGGGCCGGGCTCGGTGGCGGCGGGCGCGCTCGAGCTGCTGCACTTCGACGCGACCGGCGTCACCGTCGGCCTGCCCTACCTCGCGCAGTCGCTCAACGACCACGCGAAGACCTACGCGGGCGAGGTGGAGCTGGAGCTTCGACCACGACGTCCCGCCGTTCGTCGCGCTGCCGTACGAGCACCGCCGCGAACTGGTGCGGCGGCTGACCGCGCCCGGCCACCCGGAGAAGGACGGCTGGGTCAGCCTGGCGCTGTTCTGCAACATGGCCTTCGACAGCGCCGCGCACAAGCACACCGCCGACGCCATCCGCGAAGGGCACCCCGGCCTGCTGGCGCTCGGGTACAAAGCCCCGGACGCCGACGGGTTCTGGCGGTTCCCGAAGTACGGCTACGGCCGCAAGCTGGCCGAACTCCACCCCGACACCACGCCTTCCGGGAGCCCCGCATGAACGCGATCGACAAGACCGACGTCGTCATCGTCGGCAGCGGTTTCGGCGGGTCCATCCCGGCCTACCACCTCGCCGCCGGCGGGGCCAAGGTCACCGTGCTGGAGCGCGGCCCGTGGCTGGCCGCGGCCGACTTCGAGCACGACTACCTGCTCGGCTCGTCCTACACCCGCGCGTTCGACTTCGTCGTCGGCGACGGGATGAGCGTGCTCGGCGGCAACTGCGTCGGCGGCGGCAGCGTCGTGTACTTCGCCGCGATGCCGCGGGCGCCGAAGTTCGTCTTCGAACGCCACGGCAGCATCGGGCGGCGGATGTGGCCCTCCGTCATCACGCGCGACTCGCTCGAGCCGTGGTATGACCGCGTCGACGAGTCGATCCCGGTGTCCAAACAGGACTGGAGCGACGTCTCCTACGCCGGTGGGCTCTGGGCGGCGGCCTGCAACCACTCGGGCCGCACGGCCAACCCGGCGCCGGTCGCGGTCGACAACGACACCTGCGTCAACTGCAACTTCATGATGGCGGGCTGCAAGTTCGACGCCAAGCGCTCGATGCTGACGAACTACCTGCCCGCGGCCCTTTCGCACGGTGCGGAGATCCGCCCGCTGCACGAGGTCCAGCGCCTGGAACGCACCGAGGACGGCGGCTACCGCGTCCACTTCGACCTGATCGACGAAGAGGACTACCGGATCCACACCGGCAGCGGCGTGATCGAGGCGAAGATCGTCATCATCGCCGCCGGCGCGGGCGCGACCCCGGTGATCCTGCAGCGCTCGGAGGCCGCGCTCGGCACCATGCCGCACGGCGTCGGCCGCTACTTCTCCGGCAACGGCGAGCGGCTCAACACCGCGATCATCGACGAGGACCGCGTCCGCGAGGTGCTCGGGCTGTCCCGTGAGGACGGTCCGGTGTACTCCGCGAACCACATCGGCAAGGGCCCGACCGTCGCGAACTGGGACAAGCTCGACGGGTCGCTGCCGGAGTACGAGCGGTACTCCCTGGAGCAGCTGTACTTCCCGCCAGGCCTGGGCACCATCCTCGCCCAGGTGCCCGGCGGCCAGGAGCCGCGCTGGTTCGGGGCGGAGAAGAAGGAGATCCTCAAGCAGTGGGCCAACTGGCTCACGATCTTCCTGATGACCGAGGACGACAACGAAGGCGTCTTCGGCACCCCGCCGCCCACCGGCAACGCCTACCGGATCTCCCAGCAGATGCTCGGCCGCGGGCCGCTGCGCTACGACCCGACGCCGAACACCCGGCGCGGGTGGGCGCTCGCGGACGCCGACTGCAAGGAGATCATCGAGAAGGACGGCATCGGCAAGGTCGCGCCGTGGACCAACGACGTCGTCGGGGCCTACACGGTGCACCCGCTGGCGTCGTGCCGGATCGGGGACGACCCGGCGACGTCCGCGCTGCACCCGAACCACGAGCTGCGCAACCACCCCGGCATCTTCGTCACCGACAGCGCGTCGGTGCCGGGGGCGCTCACGGTGAACCCGGCGATGACCATCGCCGCGCTCGCCGAGCGGTCGGTGCCGAGCATCGTGCGGGCCGCGCAGGCGCGCGGGGTCGACGTCAAGTACGGCGCCCCGGCCCCCGACGGCTCGATCACCGGCCGCCGCGCGGTGTCCAAACTGGACCTGGTCGCCGGGAACTGATGCACGGCCACTTCGAACTCGCGCTCCTGGGCACCTGGGAGCGCGAGTTCGCCGGTTCTCGAGGAGGAACGATGGCGGCGGGACTGGTGCGGTTCGCGTTGCGGCGGACTGTGAAGGACGTCAAGCACGTCGAGGCCGTCCGGCCGCGGCGGGCGAGCGGCCTGGTGCGGGAGGTGTACCGGCAGCTCGAACGGGACTTCGGGATGCTGGCCCCGCCGATCGCGCTGCACTCGCCGTCGCCGCCGGTGCTGGCGGCCGCGTGGCTCGTGCTGCGCGAATCGCTGGTCGCGGCGGGGGTGTCGAGCCGCGCGGACCGGGAAGTCGTCGCGGCCGCCGTGTCGGCCGCCAACGCTTGCCCCTACTGCGTCGAGGTGCACGCGATGGCCGTCGGCGCGCTGGGGGACCCCGCCACCGCGGCCGCGCTGGAGGCGGGTACGCCGGGCGAGATCGCCGACCCCGACGCCCGCGAACTCGCCGAGTGGGCGCGGGGCGCGGGCCCGCTCCCGCCGGGCGTCCCGGCCGAGGCCGCGGCGGAGTTCACGGCGGTGGCCACGACCTTCCACTACCTCAACCGGATGGTCGCCGTCTTCCTCGGCGATTCGCCGCTGCCCGACCAGGTGCCCGCGTCCGCGCGCGGGACGGCGAAGGCGGTGCTCGGCCACTTCCTCCGGCCCGGCCAGGCGCCACCGGCCGGGCAGGCACTCGAGCTGCTACCCGCCACGAGCGTCGATGGCCCGGACTGGGCCGTGCCGGGTAGCACGCTGGCCGACGCCTTCGCCCGGGCGCGCGTGGCCGTCGAAGCCGCCGGAGAGCGGGTGCTGCCGCCGCGGGTGCGCGACCTCGTCCGGCGCGAGCTGAAGGCGTGGGACGGGCTCCCGCCGGGCCTGGGCCGGTCCTGGACCGACGGGCCGGTGGCCGAGCTGCCGCCCGCGGAACGCCCGGCCGCGCGCCTGGCCCTCCTGGTGGCGAAGGCCGCCTACCAGGTCGACGACGACCTCGTCGTCGCCGTCCGCCGCGACCGCGCCGACGACCGGGGACTGATCGAACTCGTCTCGTGGGCCGCTCACGCCGCCGCCGAGGAGCTCGGCAGCCGCCTTTCCCTGCGCCCACGAGGAGAAGACGCATCCCGCGAGCGCGGGTGATGATTCGAAAAGGAGCAGATCGACCGGCCGGCCGAGCGCAGCACCGGGACACAGCCGACCCGCGCCCGGGGACTCCGCGGCAGGCCAGGCCGGATCCCCTCGATCTCTCCCCGGCGGCCGCCGCACCGTGGCCCGCTCACCCCCGCCACGAGCCCGGCGGCCGCCGGACCACGTCCCCTGACCGCCCACGAGGACCGAGTAGCGAGAGGACAGCCGGTGACTGACACGACGGCCGTGATCGCCGACCTGACGACCGAGGCCGAGGGCGTGGACGCGCTCGTCGCCGGCCTTTCCGAAACCGAGTGGGACACCCCGACCCCGGCGCCCGGCTGGACCGTGCGCCACCAGGTCGGGCACCTCGCCTTCATCTTCCGCATCGCGGGCCTCGCCGCGGCGCAGCCGGACGCCTTCGTCGCGATGACGAAGTCGATCGGCGGCGACCTCGACGCCGCCGTCAACGGCGCGCTCCAGGAGTACCTCGGCGGGCCGGCGGAGGTCCTGCTGAACCGCTGGCGCGCCGAGCGCGACCAGGGCATCAAGGCGCTCGCCGCGGTCCCCGGCACGGACCTGGTGCCGTGGCTGGTCAACCCGCTGCCGCCGTACGTGCTCGCCTGCGCGGGCATGATGGAGGTCTTCGCACACGGCCAGGACATCGCCGACGCGCTCGGCGTCCGCCCGGTGCGCACCGACCGCCTGGCCCACCTCGTCGGGTTCGCCGTGCGCGTGCGCGACTTCGGGTACCAGGCGCGCGGGCTGACCCCGCCGGAAGAAGAGTTCCGCTTCGAGATCACCACGCCGTCCGGGCGCCTGCTGACCTTCGGGCCGGAGGACTCGCCGGAGCGCGTCACGGGCGGCGCCGAGGACTTCTGCCTGCTGGTCACCCGCCGTCGCCACCCCGACGACCTCGACGTGCGCGCCGAAGGCGGGCTGGCCCGGCAGTGGCTGGAACTGGCCCAGGCCTACCGGGGCCCGGCGGGCGACGGCCGCCGTCCCGGGCAGTTCCCCGCCTGATCAGTCCGGTGTGGACGGTCGAGGGGAGCGCGGCGGATTTGTTCGCCGTTGCGCTTCCCGCGGCCGGGGCAGGGAGAAAGAAGAAGCCGGGCGTGCGGGAGCCCATGCTGAAGCGGGCTGGGGCACCGCGGGGCAGACCCCGGCGGTACACGACGAACGACCTCGGCGGCGGGTGCGGACCCGTGCGCCGGACAGAACCGGGAGCCGTCGCCCTCGCGACGGACGGGCTCGAGAGCTATTTGGGAGTGCGGTGGCATGAGCGGTGAGCGGATAGCGATCGTCGGGATCGGACTGCGGTATCCGGACGCCCGTTCGCTGGACGAGCTCTGGGAGAACGTGCTGGCTGGCCGCCGCGCGTTCCGACGGCTGCCCGACGAACGGATGAACCGGGCGGACTACTACTCCCCGGACCCGGCGGCACCGGACCGGTTCTACGCGCAGAAGGCCGCGGTGCTCCGCGACTTCGAGTTCGACCGGGTCGCGTACAAGGTCGCCGGCAGCACTTTCCGGGCCACGGACACCACGCACTGGCTGGCGCTCGACGTCGCCGCGCAGGCGCTGGCCGACGCCGGGTTCCCCGAGGGCGACGGCGTGCCGCGCGAGGCGACCGGTGTCGTCATCGGCAACAGCCTGACCGGCGAGTTCTCGCGGGCGAACATCATGCGGCTGCGCTGGCCGTACGTGCGCCGGACCGTCGCCGCGGCGCTGTCCGAGCGCGGCTGGGGCGACGACGAGACGGCGTCGTTCCTGCGGGAAGCTCGAGGTCCAGTACAAGGAGCCGTTCCCGGAGATCAACGAGGACACCCTGGCCGGCGGGCTGGCGAACACCATTGCCGGCCGCGTCTGCAACTACTTCGACTTCGCCGGCGGCGGCTACACCGTCGACGGCGCGTGCTCGTCCTCGCTGCTTTCCGTGGTGAGCGCGGCGAACTCGCTGGCGCAGGGCGACCTCGACGTAGCCATCGCCGGCGGCGTCGACCTCTCGATCGACCCGTTCGAGGTGATCGGCTTCGCCAAGACCGGCGCGCTCGCCAAGCGCGAGATGAAGGTCTACGACGCCGACTCGAACGGCTTCTGGCCGGGCGAAGGCTCCGGCATGCTCGTCCTGATGCGCGAAAGCGACGCGATCGAGCAGGGCAAGCGCATCTACGCCTCGATCGGCGGCTGGGGCGTGTCCTCCGACGGCAAGGGCGGCATCACCCGGCCCGAGGCGGCCGGGCACCGGCTGGCCCTCAAGCGCGCCTACGACCGCGCCGGCTACGGCGTCGAGACCGTGTCCTACTTCGAGGGCCACGGCACCGGCACCGCGCTCGGCGACGCCACCGAGATCGAGGCGCTGTCCACCGCCCGCCACGACGCCGACCCGCTGGCCGCCCCGGCCGCGCTGTCGACCATCAAGGGCAACATCGGGCACACCAAGGCCGCGGCGGGCGTCGCCGGGCTGATCAAGGCGACGCTCGCCGTGTACCACCAGGTGATCCCGCCCGCGACCGGCCACTTCGACCCGCACGAGAAGCTCACCGGCGACTCCGCCCGGATGTACGTGCCGCGCGAAGCGCAGCTGTGGCCGGCCGACGCCCCGGTCCGCGCCGGTGTCTCGGCGATGGGCTTCGGCGGGATCAACTCGCACGTCACGGTCACCGAGGCGCCGGGCGCGGCCCGCAAGACCGAGCTGGACGAGCGCACCAAGGCGCTGGTCTCCGGCCGTCAGGACGCCGAGCTGCTGCTGCTCGACGCCGACGACGTCGAGGCGCTGCGGGCCTGCGTCAGCTCCCTGCTGGAGATCGTGCCGAAGCTGTCGATGGCCGAGCTCACCGACCTCGCCGGGCAGCTGGCGGGCGAGCTCGCCAACCGGCCCGCCCGCGCCGCGGTCGTCGCGACCGGCCCGGAGGAGGCCGAGCGCAAGCTGACCCGCCTGCTCGAGCTGCTGGGCACCGACGGATCCGTGTTCGCGGCCACCGACGGCATCTTCGCCGGGCACCGCGTCACCGAGCCGCGGATCGGGTTCCTGTTCCCCGGCCAGGGTTCCGGGCGGGCCGCCGACGGCGTGCTGCGCCGCCGGTTCACCGTCGCCGACGACGTCTTCCGCGCCGCGGGCCTGCCCACCGGCGCCGACCACGTCGCCACCGAGGTCGCCCAGCCGAAGATCGTCGCCGGTTCGCTGGCCGCGCTGCGGGTGCTGCGTTCGCTCGGCATCGAGGCGCAGACGGCCGCCGGGCACAGCCTCGGCGAGCTGACCGCCCTGCACTGGGGCGGTGCGCTGGACGAGCGCGCGGTGCTGCAGCTGGCCAAGATCCGCGGCAAGGTGATGGCCGAGACCACCGCCGCCGAGGGTGCGATGGCGGGCATCGGCGCGTCGCCGAGCCGCGCGGAGGAGCTCGGCCTGGGCTCCGACGTCGTCATCGCGGGCTACAACGCCCCCGAGCAGACGGTGATCTCCGGCCCGGCCGCGGCCGTCGACCGGGTGATCGCCCGCGCCCACGCCGAAGGCGTCACCGCGACCCGGCTCAAGGTGTCGCACGCGTTCCACTCGCCGCTGGTCGAGCCGGCCGCGACGGCGATGACCGCGCCGCTGGCGGAGATCCCGTTCAACCGCCTCGAGCACGCCGTCGTCTCCACCGTCACCGGTGACGTCCTGCACGCGGCGGAGAACCTGCCCGAGCTGCTGCGCGACCAGATCGTGCTCCCGGTCCGCTTCCGCGAGGCCGCCGCCAAGGTGGCCGAGCGCAGCGACCTGGTGATCGAGGTCGGGCCGGGCCGCGTGCTCTCGGGCCTGTTCGAGGAGATCGCGCCGGGCACGCCGGTGCTGGCCGTCGACACCGACAGCACCACGCTGAGCGCGGTGCTGCGGGTGGCCGGTGCCGCGTTCGCGGCCGGGGCCCAGCTGACGACCGACCCGCTGTTCGAGGGCCGGGCGGTCCGCTCGCTGCCCGAGGACGGCGTGTTCAACTTCCTCGCCAGCCCCTGCGAAGCCGCGCCCGAGATCGACAGCGAGCTGGCCGCGGAACTGGCGGCCGAGAAGGAGCAGGCCGCTTCCGAAGCCGCGGTCGAGGTCGGCGGCGGCGCCAACGCGACGCTCGACCTGCTGCGCAAGCTCGCCGCCGAGCGCGTCGAGCTGCCGCTGGAGACCGTCACCGCGGACACCCACCCGCTCGACGACCTGCACCTGTCGTCCATCACGGTCGGCCAGCTGGTCAACGACGTCACCCGGGCGCTGGGCCGGCCCGCGCTGGAGGGCATGCCGAACTTCGCGACGGTCTGCCTCGGCGAGCTCGCCGAGATGATCGACGAGCTGGCGCAGACCGCGAAGCCGGCCGACGCCGGTGGCGGCGAGGTCCCGGCGCCGGCCGTGGGTCCGGCCGTTCGCGGTCGAGTACGTCCCCGCGCCGCGGCCGGTGGCCGACCTGACGCCGGGCCTCGGCCAGGCGCGCTGGGAGGTCTTCTCGACCCCGGGTCACCCGCTGGCCGAGCCGCTGCGCGCGGCACTGGCCCGCGCGGGTGCCGGCGACGGCGTGCTGCTCTGCCTGCCCGCCGACTGCGACGCGAGCCACGCCGGGTTGTTCCTCGACGCCGGCCGCGCCGTCATGGCCGCGCCCAACGGCACGCGCTTCGTCGTCGTCCAGCACGGGCTGGGCGCCTCCGGGCTCGCGAAGACCCTGCGGCTCGAGGACCCGTCGGCCCGCACCACGATCGTCGACCTGGCCGACCCGGCCCCGGCCGACCCGGCCGCGATCGCCGACGCGGTCAAGGTCGTCGTCGCCGAGGTCGCCGCGACCACGGACTTCGCCGAGGTCCGCTACGGCGCCGACGGCGGCCGGACGGTGCCGCGCCTGGCCGCGATCGCCCCGGCGCCCACCGGCCCGATCCCCGAGTCGCTGGAGGCGGGCGACGTCCTGCTCGTCACCGGTGGCGGCAAGGGCATCACCGCGGAAAGCGCGCTGGCGCTGGCCAAGGACTCCGGTGCGAAGCTCGCGCTGCTCGGCCGCAGCGACCCGGCCGACGACAGCGAGCTGGCCGAGAACCTGGGCCGGATGAAGGCCGCGGGCATCGACTACCGCTACGAGCGCGCCGACGTCACCTCGAGCACGCAGGTGGCCGACGCGATCGCCCGGATGCAGGCCGAGCTCGGCCCGGTCACCGCGGTGCTGCACGGCGCCGGGCGCAACGAGCCCGCCGCGTTGTTCAGCCTCACCGAGGACACCTTCCGCAAGACGCTCGCCCCGAAGATCGGCGGCCTCAACGCGGTCCTCGACGCGGTCGACAAGAGCAAGATCAAGCTGCTGGTCACCTTCGGCAGCATCATCGGCCGGGCCGGCCTGCGCGGCGAGGCGCACTACGCCACGGCCAACGACTGGATGACCGAGCTGACCCTGCGCTTCGGCCGCGAATACCCGCAGGCGCGGGCGGTCGCGCTGGAGTGGTCGGTCTGGTCCGGCACCGGCATGGGCGAGAAGCTCGGCGTGGTCAGCGCCCTCAAGCGCGACGGCATCACGCCGATCCCGACCGAGGACGGCATCGCCATCCTCAAGCAGGCGCTGGCCGACCCGGCGGTGCCGCCGGTGCTGGTCGTCTGCGGGCGCACCGGCGGGCTGGCGACGTTGCCGATCCAGCGCAAGGAGCTGCCGCTGACCCGGTTCGTCGACCGCGCGGTCGTGCACTACCCGGGCGTCGAGCTGATCACCGAGGCGGACCTGTCCGCCGGCTCGGACCCGTACCTGGCCGACCACCTGCTCGACGGGCAGCTGCTGTTCCCGGCGGTGCTCGGGATGGAGGCGATGACCCAGGTCGCCGCCGCCACCCTCGACCGGACCGGCGCGCCGGTGCTGTCCGATGTGGAGTTCCTGCGCCCGATCATCGTCTCGCCGGGCGGGTCCACCACGATCCGGCTGGCCGCTGTCGCCCGCGACGCCGACACCGTCGACGTCGTCCTGCGCAGCGACGAGACCGGGTTCAGCGCCGACCACTTCAAGGCCACGCTGAACTTCGCGCGGCCCGCGGAGATCGGGCCGAAGCAGGCCCGCGACACCGACGTCCCGTCGGTGCCGGTGGAACCGCTGTCGGAGCTCTACGGCACGGTTCTGTTCCAGGGCAAGCGGTTCCAGCGGGTCGTCGGCTACCGGCGGGCGAGCGCCCGGCACGCGGTCGCCGAGATCGCGACCACGGCCGACCACGACTGGTTCGCGCCGTTCCTGCCCCAGCAGCGGCTGCTGGCCGACCCGGGCACGCGGGACGCGATGATGCACGCGATCCAGTGCTGCGTCCCCGACGCGACGCTGCTGCCGCAGGGCATCGAGAAGCTGCACCTGGCCCAGCCCGGCGCCCAGCACCCGGAGTACGTGCTGCTGGACGCGAAGGAACGGCTGCAGGACGGCGACAGCTACGTCTACGACCTCGACGTCCGCAACCCGGACGGCGAGCTGGTGGAACGCTGGGAAGGCCTGATGCTGCGGGCGGTCCGCAAGACCGACGGGGCCGGGCCGTGGGTGCCCTCGATGCTCAGCTCCTACCTGGAGCGGGCGTGCGAGCGGATGCTCGGCGGCACCCGGTCGGTGGTCCTGGAGCCCGACCCCGCGGGCGTCGAGGTGGGCGGCATCGCCGAACGCCGCGCCCAGACCGCGCTGGCCGCGAGCCGCGCGTTCGACCGGCCGGTCGAGATCCGCTACCGGCCGGACGGCAAGCCGGAGGTCGACGGCGGCGCGATCACCGCGTCGCACAGCTCCCGGCTGACCCTCGTCGTGGCCGGCACCGGACAGGTGACCTGCGACGTCGAGACGGTGCTGGAGCGGACCGAGGAGGACTGGGCCGGGCTGCTCGGCGAAGAGCTGCTCTCGGTCGGCAGGCTGCTGGCCGCCGACGCGGGCGAGCCGGTCGCCGTGGCGAACACCCGGGTGTGGAGCGCCCTGGAATGCGTCCGCAAGACGGGCGCGATGACCGAGTCCCTGACCGTGCGCCGCGTGGAAGCCGACGGCTGGGCCCTGCTGGCCTGCGGGCCGGCGCGGATCGCGACCTGGGCCACGACCGTCAACGACCGGACCGAGCCGGTGGTCTTCGCGGTGCTGCAGGCAGAGGAGAACTGAGCATGTCCGACTACTACGAGATCCGCCACACGGTCGGCTTCGAAGAGACGAACCTGGTGGGCAACGTCTACTACGTGAACTACGTGCGCTGGCAGGGCCGGTGCCGCGAGATGTTCCTGAAGGAGAAGGCCCCGGCGGTGCTCGAGGAGGTCCGCGACGACCTCAAGCTCTTCACCCTCAAGGTGGAGTGCGAGTTCTTCGCCGAGATCACCGCGTTCGACGAGCTGTCCATCCGGCTGCGGCTGGAGGAGCTGACCTCGACCCAGGTCCAGTTCGCCTTCGACTACGTGCACCTGCACCCGGACGGCGAGCGGCTGGTCGCCCGCGGCCGGCAGCGGATCGCCTGCATGCGCGGCCCGAACACGGCCACCGTGCCGTCGCGGGTGCCCGAGCAGCTGCGCGAGGCGCTGGCGCCGTACGCCACCTCCGCGGTGAACGGCAGGGGAGCGTGACGTGGCCGACGCCGGGGAAACCATCGAACGGGCGGTCCTGAAGCGGCTGCCCACCCCGCCGGGGCGACGGCACCTGTCCGCCCAGACCGGGCTGCGCGAGGTGATGGCCCAGTTCGCGACCGGGGTCACGGTCCTCACCGCGGGCGGCGAGGCGGGCCACGGCATGACGGCCAACGCGTTCTCGTCGGTCTCGCTGGAGCCGCCGATGGTGCTGTGCTGCGTGTCCCGGGCCGCCCGGATGCACGCGGCGATCACCGAAGCCGGTTCGTACGCCGTGAACATCCTCGCGGCCGACCAGCAGGACCTGTCCAAGTACTTCGCCGACTGGCGCCGTCCCGCGGGGATGGCCCAGTTCGACTCGGTGGGCTGGACGCCGGGGGCGAAGACGGGGGCGCCGTTGCTGACGGGCGCGCTGGCGTGGCTCGAGTGCGAGCTCGCGGAGGCGTACGAAGGCGGTGACCACTCGATCTTCCTCGGCCGCGTGGTCACCTCCAGCCGCGGTACGGGGGACAACTCGCTCGTGTTCTACGGCGGCGGGTACCACGAGGTCGACGGCCGCGCCCGCGCGGCCTGAGCAAGGGGAGTGCGATGTTCGTCGCGGTGACGGGGGGCACCGGGTTCCTCGGTGCGCACACCGTGCAGGCGTTGCTGCGGCACGGTCACCGGGTCCGGCTGCTCGCGAGGCGGCCGGACCGGGTGGCGGCCGCGCTGGGCCCGCTCGGGGTGGCCCCGGCGGACGTCGACGTCGTCGCGGGCGACGTCACCGACCGGGCGGCGGCCGCCCGGCTGGTGTCCGGTGTGGACGGTCTACTGCACGCGGCGGGTGTGTACACGTTCGACCCCCGCCGCCGCGCCGAGTTGTGGCGGGTGAACGAATCCGGCACGGAGGTCGTGCTGGCGGCGGCCCGCGCCGAGGGCGTCGACCGGATCGTGCACGTGTCGACGGTGGGGACGTTGTACCCCACTGCGGCACCGGCGATCGGGCCGGGTTCGCCGCTCGGCGCGTCGCGCGAGCCTTACCTGGCTTCGAAGACGGCGGCCGAGCGGATCGCCCGCCGGTACGGCGCGGTCGTCACCCGGCCCCCGGCCCTGCTCGGGCCGCACGACCCGCACCTGGGTGATCAGAACGCCCGGCTGCGGGACCTGCTGCGCGGGCTGATGCCGTTGTGGCCCACCGGTGGCCTGCCGCTCGGCGATGTTCGCGACAACGCCGAACTGCACGCGCGGTTGTTCGACGGGGTGTCCGGTGCCGAGTTCTTCGGTCCCGGGACGTTCGTTTCGACGCGCGAGTACCTGGCGGCGGTGCGCGCGGCCACCGGCCGTCGGCTTCCGGCGGCGTTCTTCCCGGCGGGTGCGTTGACTTTCGCCGGGCGCGCCGCTGACGCGTTGCAGCGGTGCTGGCCGGGGCGGATCCCGGTGCAGTACGGCGCCATTCACGTGTGCGCGGTCGCGGTGCCGGTCGAGGCGGGGGCTCCGGCTGCCGGGGTGACCGCGCGGCCGCTGGCGGAGACCTTGACGGACACCGTGCGCTGGCTCGTCGAGACCGGCGCCCTGACCGCGCGGCGAGCCGGGTTGCCCGCCGACCACCAGACAGCTCTCGCTTCAGCTCCACCAGCCGGGCCCGCCGGGTCCGGCGCGACCGGAAAGGCACTGCCATGACCGCGCACGAGGAGACCGACGACACCACGCGCCCGGTCCGGGCCGTCCCGGACCCGATCGCCGAGCCCGTGGTCGCCGAGGTGCCCGCCATCACCCGGCCGATGCCGCGGCTGGGCCGGGGCATCGTGTGGAGCACCATCGTCGCCGAGATCGAGCAGGAGAACCTGGAGCGTCTCGGCCGGCTGAGGGACGCCGCGTGAGCGGTCCGTCCGACGCCAGTGCCCAGCCGCTCGACGACGCCGACGTGGTGCCCCTGACCGACGGCGAACGCCGCGGGACGGGGCACCACCGCCGCTCCGTCCCCACCGGTGACGCCCAGGTCATCTCCCTGCACCCGGCCACCGAGCCGGAGCCGGGGATGCCGTTGCTGCGCAAGCGGCGCGACGAGCTGGCCGCGCACGTCGCCGAGGGCCGGATGGACGCCGTGCGCCGCCAGCACTCACTCGGCAAGTTCACCGCGCGCGAGCGGCTCGCCCTGCTGCTCGACGACGACTCCTTCACCGAGATCGAGCCCTACCGGCGCCACCAGGCCCGCGGGCTCGGGCTCGAGGACAACCGCCCGTACACCGACGGCGTCGTGGCGGGCTCCGGCACGATCGACGGGCGCCGCGTGTTCGTCTACGCCCAGGACTTCACCGTGTTCGGCGGGTCGCTGGGCGAGGCGCACGCGGCGAAGATCCACAAGGTGCTGGACCTGGCCGTGGCCACCGGCTCCCCGGTGATCGCGCTCAACGACAGCGGCGGCGCGCGCATCCAGGAAGGCGTGATGGCGCTCAACGGCTACGGCGGCATCTTCCGCCGCCAGGTCGAGGCGTCCGGGGTGATCCCGCAGATCAGCGTCATCCTCGGCCCGTGCGCGGGCGGTGCGGCGTATTCGCCGGCGCTGGCCGACTTCACGTTCATGGTGCGCGACACCGGCTGGATGTTCCTGACCGGCCCGGACGTCGTCGAGGCGGTGACCGGGCGGCGCGTCAGCCACGACGAGCTCGGCGGCGCGGACACCCACGGCCGCCACTCCGGCGTCGCGACGGTGGTGCACGACGACGAGGAGAGCTGCCTCGCCGACGTCCGCTACCTGGTGTCGCTGCTGCCGCGCAACTACCTCGAGCAGCCACCGGCCACGCGCGAGACGGGCGCGACGGCGGACTGGCGGCCCCGGCTGGCCGAGCTCGTCCCGGCGGAGCCGAACCGGCCGTACGACATGCGCGACGTGTTCACGGAGATCGCCGACGACGGCGAGTTCTTCGCGCTGCACGAGGCTTGGGCGCCGAACGTGCTCTGCGCGCTGGCCCGCATCGACGGCCGGGTCGTCGGGCTGGTCGGCAACCAGCCGTGCGTGCTGGCCGGCGTGCTGGACGGGCCGGCGTCCCAGAAGGCGGCCCGGTTCGTCCGGTTCTGCGACGCGTTCGGCATCCCGCTGGTGACGCTCGTCGACGTGCCCGGGTTCCTGCCCGGCGTGGACGAGGAGCGCAGCGGCATCATCCGCCAGGGCGCGCAGCTGCTGCACGCGTACTGCGAAGCGACGGTGCCGCGGATCCAGGTGATCCTGCGCAAGGCCTACGGCGGCGCGTACATCGTGATGGACTCCCGGTCGATCGGCTGCGACCTGTCGCTGGCGTGGCCGACGAACCAGATCGCGGTGATGGGCGCCGAGGGGGCGGTGAACGTGCTGTTCCGCCGCGAGCTGGCGGCGGCCCCCGACCCGGCGGCGTTGCGCGCCCGGCTGGTCGCGGAGTACGTGGCGGAGTACCTGAACCCGCAGTACGCGGCGGAGCGCGGCCTGGTCGACGACGTGATCGACCCGGCCGACACC
Organism: Amycolatopsis nalaikhensis; assembly: GCF_030264295.1. GTDB lineage: Bacteria > Actinomycetota > Actinomycetes > Mycobacteriales > Pseudonocardiaceae > Amycolatopsis > Amycolatopsis nalaikhensis. Next base: position 5,645,301 of record NZ_CP127173.1, read on the forward strand.
CGCGCGGCGATCGCCAGGGGCCTGGCGATGCTGCAGGACAAGCGCAAGCCAGGACCCCAGCGCAAGCACGGCAACCACCCCGTCTGAGTTTTCGAGGAATCCGATGGCCGCACCCGAACCCGCCCGCCCGCAGCTGACGGTGGTCCGAGGCCTGCCGGACGACGCCGAGCTGGCGGCGGTGATCGCGGCGTTGCTGGTCGCGTCGGCACCGCCGAGTCAGGCGGAGCCGACGCGGTCGGCATGGGCCGCCCCGGCGGCCCGCAGGGACGCACCCCGGACGGCGGGCCCGGACGCCTGGCGGCTGTCGGGCCTGCCGCTCTGAGGCTCTGCCGCGAATGACTCATTCGGGACACCAGAGGTCCCGAATGAGTCATTCGCGACGCTCGGGACCGGCGGGGCGTGCCTGCTCGCGCGGCAGGCGGGCGTGGAGCAGGGAGGCGGGCAGCGGGCTGTCACCGCGGGCTGCGTGCTGGCGTGCGCCGGGCCGCTGCTGCGGCCTGCGGAGGTGGGCAGGGGTTGGGCTTGCGCCGCTGCAGGCCGTGCGCTGGGCGTGCGCCGCGCCGCCGCTGCGGCCCGCGGCGGCGGGCCGTGGCCAGGGCTTGCGCCGCCGTCGCGTGCCGCTGGGCACCGCGGGCCCGCGCAAGTCACTGCCGCGCCGACGAACCCCAGCGTGGCCAGGTAAAGCGTCGCGAATGACTCATTCGGGACCCCAGACGTCCCCAATGAGTCATTCGCGACCGTCCGGCGAGCCGCACGAGCCCGCTCAGGCCGCCTCGTCCAGCTCGAACGCGTCGTACGCGTCGAACTCATCGCTGTCCCAGACCGGCAGCCGACGCAGCCGACGCAAGCCGTCCACCGGACGGGTCCCCTCGCTCACCCGATCGGTCCGGATCGGCTCCCGGCCGTCGAATCCGGCGGTGGCTTCGGTGAAGATCTCCTGAGGACGCTCGGTCATCGTGCACCTCGGTGGTCGTGGCGGGCTCCCGGCCCGTCCAGTGCACCGCGGTGGGTCGCTCGCGTGCGTCTCGCCCGCTGCGGACCCGTCCTTCGAGTCCGGCGCGACGAGACCTCGACCCGGATGGCGCACCATGGACACCGGGCAGGAGCGAGACGGAGGTAGCGCGATGACCGTTCCCACCACCCGGAATGACCGCGAGCTGATCGAAGAGGCGCTGGGCGTCGTCCCCGCGCCGCGCACCGCCCCCGAGGTCGTGCCCGCGCCGCCGGAACCGCCGGCTCAGCGCGAGTACCTCACCGACACGATCGTCCTGGGCTACAACTGATTCCGGCTGCGAGGCCGCAAGATCCGAGATGCCACCGACGGGCGGGAACGGCCACACTGGAAGCTGTTTCGCTTGTTCGTCGCGCTCGGTAGGGAGGCCAGCGGATGGCTATGCACCTCCGGCTCACGGCGGGTGTCGAGCTGCTCGACGAATGGGCGGAATCCGCTACCCAAGCCGAGCGGAACGTTCTCTACGAAGCCTTGTTCGCCATCGGCGACGGTTCCGTATTTCTCATTTACGACGTTTTCGGCGACCCCGATGACATTTCCAATTTCATCGTGATGGTCAAAGCGGATTTGATGGTGAAGATCAACGTCCAGCGCGCCGAATCGTCGTTCGACGTCCTCTACGTCGGCACCCTCGACGACGACGCGACGGCCAACGCCGCCGAGATAGCGGCCGAACTCGCCGCCGATGCCGTGGTCGAAGCCGACGTCGAAGACGTCTGACTCCGCCACTTCGCGCAGTCCTCCTTGCCCCGAACGGCCGCGTTCGCCACGCGCGAGCGGCCGTTCCCGCATCTACGTTCGGCCCTCCAAGACGTGCATTCGTCACCTTGACAGTCTCTCCGGCCGTGTGGAATTCTCGGGCGTGTTCGCAGTTCATGGGGGCTCTCGGGGGCAAATAAGGAGGCTGCGCAATGTCTTCACCGGAATTCGCGGGATTGGACGTTTCCGGTCGGGTGCGGGCACGGGACATCCAGATGGCCGGCGTCGCCGACGTCCGCCGCCGGGTGCTGATGATCTCGGGTGCGATCGACACGTCCGACCACGACGTCTCGGTCACGGTCAACCTGCCGGAGCCGGGGCGCTGGCAGATCATCAAGTCCGAGACGAACCTGACCGACCAGACGTGGGTCGCGATGCAGGTCGTGATGGACGACGAGTCGACCTTTGTCAACGACCCGGAGACGCTCGTCATGTCCCGGCAGTTCTCGAAGTCGTTCATGACGCCCGACCAGCGGCGGCTGACCTTCTACGGCGGCGAGGTCCGGCCGGGCGAGGCCGTGCTCAAGGTGTACGAGATGGAGACGAGCGCGCGCAAGCCGGCGTACTCCTACTCGCGGTACAGCCCGATCGCGACCGACAGCATGGAGCAGTCCCAGCAGACGCTGGAGGAGCTCGTCCAGAACGGGATGGCGCGGCGGCCGATGGTCGAGCTCATCGTCCCGGTCACCGTGATCGGCTGACCCGGTGCCGATCGGACGCCGGGGGACCCGGTGAGCACGTTCATCCCCGGGCCGCACCTGCTGGAGTCGCCCCGGGGCCGGGACTGGCCGCGGCTGCCCGCCGCCCCCGCGCCCGCGCGCGAACCGGTGCCGCCGTCGCGGGCCGACGTCGTCGTCGTGGGGGCGGGTCCGGCCGGGCTGGCCATGGTGTCGGCGCTGTGGCACCACGGCGTGCGCGACGTCGTCGTGCTCGACCGCGGCGGCCGGCCGTGCCGCCGGTTCTTCGACCGGATCGACCTGCTCGGCCAGCGCGTGCTGCGCTCGCCGTACGAGCACCACCCCGGGGTGGAGGGCTACCGCGACTGCGAGCTGCTGGACTTCGCGCGGCTGCACTGGGCGCGGCTGACGCCGGTCGAGCGCCGGGAGGTCCGGATGGCGCAGGCCGGGCACCGCTCGGTGGTGCCGGTGGACGTCTTCGAGGCCTACTGCGACCACGTCACCGCCACCCACGACGTCGGTGCACGGACGTGGCGGGCCACCGTCCGCGAGGTCCTGCCGGGCCGGTCCGACGTCACCGTGCGGACCGACCGGGGCACCGTCACCGCCCAGCACGTCGTCCTCTGCCCCGGCGAGGAGCGCCGCGAGGCGCCGCACGAGTGGTGGGGTGGCGGCGCCGCCCCGCCCGGGGTGGCCTACTGGGACGAGCGGCTGCCGTCGGCGGGGGAGCGCCAGGTGGTCGTGGGTGCCGGGCTGACCTCGGCGCACCTGATCTCGAACGCGCTGGCGGCCGGCCGCGAGGTGCACTGGGTGATCCGGGAGCCGGGCGAGCGCTACCAGTGCGCGGACGTCAACTCGAAGTTCTTCCGGCCCGAGGGCCGCGCCCGGATCGGCAACGTCGGCTGGGACGACCGGCTGGGGCTGCTGGCGCAGTTCCGGCGGGCGTCGATCATGTTCGAGTTCCGTCCGCTGCTGGAGCGGGCCGAAGCCGAGGGACGCCTGGTGGTGCACCGCGGCGAGGCGGTCACCGGGGTGGCGGCCGCGACCGGCGGCACGGCGCTGGTGCGCCTGGCCGGCGGGCAGCGGGTGGGCGGCGACTGCGTGGTGCTCGCGCTGGGCACGACGCCGGAGACCGGCCGCGGGCTGCTGCCCGAGGAGGTCGTCGGCGAACGCGACGGCTGGCCCGCGCTCGACGAGCGGACGCTGGCCTACACGTACGCGCCGCGGGTGTCGGCGGTCGGCGCGGCCGCGGGCATGGTGCTCGGCCCGGCGGCCCGCAACATCGACGGCCACCGCGTCGCCACGGCCCGCGCGGCCGACGCGATCGCGCGGAGCGTGCGCGGCGGGGCGCCGGCCGCGTCGCCGGTGCGGGCCGAGGTGGGTGCCGGTGTCTGAACGGGAACCGTACGACTCGCGCTTCACCCTCCCCGACGTCGACGCGTGGCCGGAGACCGAGGTCGGGGTGATCCTGCTGGGCCTCGAGCCCGACCGGCTGGTCGCCGGCCTCGGGTTCGCCTCGCTCGCGGACGACCCGGCCCTGGTCACCCAGGCGGTCGACCAGGCGCGGCACGGCGTCTTCGCCGCGGGCCAGGCCGGGCTGGCCGAGGCGGGCCTGGCCCGGTGGCGGACGCTGCGGCCGCTGCTCGCCGCCGTGCCGGGACGCCCGGCCGCGGGCGCGCTGCGGCAGGAGTGGGCGAACTCGGCCGACCTGGTCGCGGTCGCGGTGCCGGGCGTCGGGCCCGCCGCGCTGGCGTACCTGACGGCCTGCTGGATCCGCCGGGACGAAATCGACCGGCTCGCCGACCGAAAGGAACCCGATGTCCTACCTGAAGTCGCTCCCGGCTGAAACGACGCTGCTCCAGGTGTTCCAGGCCTACCCCGAACCGGCGCGCCACCTGCTCGCGTTCCACGAAACGCTGTTGCGCGGCGAATCGCCGTTCACCCCGGGGGAGCGGGAAATGATCGCGGCCTACGTTTCGGGCGTGAACAGCTGCGGCTACTGCCACGGCATCCACACCGTGACGGCCGAGGCGTTCGGCGTGCCGGAAGGCGTGCTGGCGGCGGCGGTGGCGGACCTGGAAACGGCGCCGGTGGACGACAAGCTGAAGCCCGTGCTCGCCTACGTCGGCAAGCTGACGCGCACGCCGTCGCGGATGTCGCAGGCCGACGCCGACGCCGTGTTCGCGGCGGGCTGGGACGAGCGGGCGCTGCACGACGCCGTGCTCGTCTGCGCGTTGTTCAACTTCATGAACCGGATGGTCGAGGGCCTCGGCATCGAGGCCGACGCGGCGTACACGGCGACGTCCGGGGAGCGGCTGGCCGAAGGCGGCTACGCCGGGCTGGCCGGACTGCTGGCCGGTTGACGAAAAGGCCGTCACCACCGCGGTGGTGACGGCCTTTTCGCGCGCTCAGGCCGCTTCGCGCCGGACGATGTCCGGAGTGGACCGTGGGGTGTCCTCTGTGGACAGTCGGTGGCCCAGCCAGTCCTCATGGTCGAGCAGCCGCAGCCGTTCGTCCTCGGTGCGCGCCACCCGCCGCATCGACAGCCGCAGCAACGGCGGTGCCATCACCGACGTCACGATCGCGACCAGGACCACCATCGTGTACGTGGCCGTGTTGAGCACGCCGAGCCGCAGGCCGGTCAAGGCCACGATCACCTCGATCACGCCGCGGGAGTTCATCCCCGCGCCGAGCGCGAGCCCTTCCCAGCGGCTGAGTTTGCTGACCCGTGCGCCGGTGTACGCGCCGACGAACTTGCCGACGATGGCCAGCGCCAGCAGGGCGAGCGCGGCCCACGCCGTGGTCGGGTGCCACAGCGCGGTGAGGTCCATCCGCAGCCCGGCCGTGGCCAGGAACAGCGGCGCCAGCACGGAAAGCACGACCGTCCGCAGTGGCGCGAGCTTGGGCTGCGCGCTCCGGGACTGGGCGATCAGGATGCCGCCGACGAACGCGCCGAACACCGGCTCCATGCCGAGGCTCTGCGTCGCGGCGCCGAAGGCCAGCAGGATGATGACGGCCATGCCGACCGCCGGACCGGGCTCCGGCCGGCGCGCGGCGAGGTCCATCAGCTTCCGCACGGCCACGCGGCCCACGGTGCCGGCCAGCGCCACGAAGCCGATCAGGTAGCCGACCGACAGCGAGACGATCCCGGCGGTGACGCCGACCGTCGCGGCCGCGGAGACGACCGAGAGCAGCAGCCAGCCGACGGCGTCGTCGACCATGCCGGCCGCCAGGGTCAGCTGGCCGATGTTGCGGTGCAGCAGGCGCATGTCGGTGAGCGTCTTGGCGATCACCGGGATCGCGGTGACGCACATCGCGACGCCGATGAACAACGCGAACACCCAGCGGCTCGAGTTGCCGCTGCCGAGCAGGGAACCGGGCAGCACGAACCCGAGCGCGATGCCCAGGCCCAGCGGCAGCAGCAGCCCGAAGAGGCTGACGGTGGCCGCGGTCCGGCCCTGGCGGCGCAGGATGCGCGTGTCGAGGTGCGTGCCGGTGACGCCGACGAGCAGCAGCACGGCGAGCTGGCCGACGGCGTCGAGCAGGTGGATCTGCTCGGCGGGCTGCGTGGGCAGCAGCCAGTTCGAGACGGCGGGCGCGAGGTGCCCGAGCAGCGACGGGCCGAGCAGCATGCCGGTGACGAGCTCGCCGACCACGGACGGCAGCCCGAAGCGCTCGCCGAGCCTGCCCAGCAGCTTGGCCGTGGTCAGCAGGACCAGCATGCCCAGCAGGAACAACAACAACGGGTGCGGCGCGATCGGCGCCACGGGAGCGGCAAGGTGCATGGTCGACCTCCACGAGTACTCGTCGGTCGAATTCTTCCGGCAGGCCGGCGGTGCCGGCGTCTCGATCCATGCGGATCTCACGAATTCCCGCTGCAGTTCGCCGGATTCTCCGTTCGGTGGCGGCCTCGCCGTAGGATCCGGGCAGGGGTCCGCCTTTTCCCGAAACGCACCGGAATGAGGGGAGTTTCTCCATGGGTACGAAAACCCGCAGACTCGCGACCGTGGTGGCGGCGGCCGCCGGACTGGTCGCCGCGGTCGCGCCGTCGGCTTCCGCCGCGGCGCCGGTCCGCCTGTTCGCGGCGCCGACGTTCGCCTTGTCCGCCAACGCCACCGTCGCGGCCGTCGTCACCGGCCTGCCCGCGAACGGCACGTTCTGGGTCGGCGAATGCGGCTGGGTGCCGACCGGCTGCGCCGGCAACCCGGCGACCGTCGTGGAAATCCACAGCGACGCCAAGGGCACCGCGTTCACCACGATCGTGGCGCAGAAAGTGTACGTCGGCAATATCGGCGACGGCGTCGACGTGACGGTCGACTGCGCCGCCGTGCAATGCACGCTCGGGGTCTACGACGTTTCCGTGACGGCGCTCGACCGCGTCGACATCCATTTCCGCTGACCCCGGCTCGTGAGTGGAAAACAGTGTTAGAACACTGTTTTCCACTCACGACGGGCGGGTGGGCGCGGGGGTCAGGAGGCGAGGATCTCCGCCGCGCGGCTGTCGTCGCCGCCGTCGTGGGCGGCCAGCAGGTCGGCGAACCTCTCCGCGGGCAGGATCCGGACGCCCAGCTCGGCCGCCTTGTCCGCCTTGCTGCCGGAACCGTCGCCGACGACGACCAGGTCCGTCTTCGCCGACACCGACCCGGACGCCGTCCCGCCGAGGCGTTCGACGGCCTGGTTGCCTTCGTCGCGGTTCTTCAGCCCGGGGACAGCACCGGTGACCACGACCCGCATCGGCGAGCCGTCGGGCTTGCGCAGCGGGAGCACGGTGGCCGCGGCCGGGGCCGGGGCGGCGTCCGGCTCGGTCATGGTGAGCCCGCGGGCCGCCAGCTTCGCGATGACCCCGGCCAGCTCGGCGAGCTCGGCCGCGATGGTCTCGGCGCGTTCCAGGCCGACGCCTTCGACCTCCTGCAGCTGCTCGGGCGTGGCCGCGAGCAGCGCGTCCATCGAGCCGAAGTGCCGGGCCAGCCGTCGCGACACCGCGCGCCCGGCCATCCGGATGCCGAGCCCGGTGAGCAGGCTCGACAACGGGCGCTTCTTCGTCAACGCGATCGCCGCGACGAGCTTGCCGCCGGAGATCTCGCCGAGGCCGTCGAGCGCCGCGAGCCGCGGCACGTCGAGGTCGTACAGGTCGGCCGGGTCGGCGACGAGCCCCTCGGCGACCAGCAGGTCGATGATCTTGCCGCCGAGGCCCTCGATGTCCATCGCCTCGCGCGTGGCGTAGTGGGCCAGGATCTTCCGCGCGCCGCAGGCCCGGCCGCCGGTGCAGCGCCAGCGCGTCTGCGAGCGGTCGATCTCGGAACCGCAGTCCGGGCAGACCTCGGGTGGCGTGAACGGCTTGGCGTTCTTCGGCCGCTCGTCGAGCTTCGCGCCGGTGATCTCGGGGATGACGTCACCCGCGCGGCGGACGAACACCGTGTCGCCGACGCGGACGTTGCGCCGCTCGAGGTCGTCGAAGTTGTGCAGGGTGGCGGAAACGACCTTCACGCCGTCGATGAAGACGGGTTCGAGCGTGGCGACCGGGGTGATCACGCCGGTCCGGCCGACCTGGACGTCGATGGCCAGCAGCTTGGTGCTGCGCGTGTCGGCGGGGAACTTCACGGCCACGCCCCAGCGCGGCGCCTTGGTCGACGCGCCGGCGGCGGCGCGGTCCTCGGGCCGGTCGGCCTTGATGACCGCGCCGTCCACGCCGAAGCCGAGGGAACCGCGCAGGTCCCGGATCTCGGCGACCGCGGCTTCGATCTCTTCGGCGCTGTGGCAGACCTTCAGCGCTGGCTTGCAGCCCGACGTCGTCGCGACGCCGAGCTTTTCCAGCTGGGCCATGGCTTCCGAGTGCGTGCCGTCGTCGGCGAGGCCCTGCACGGCGTAGGCGACGAACGACAGCGGCGCGGAGTAGGCGCGGTCGACCGCGCGCAGCGTCCCGGCCGCCGCGCTGCGCGGGTGCGCGAACGCGGGCTCGCCGTGCCCGGTGCGGAGCTCGTTGGCGGTGCGGAAGTCCTCGTCGGTCATGAAGACCTCGCCGCGGACCTCGATCGTCCGGGGCGAGGAAAGCTTGGCGGGCAAGCCTTTGGCGAGGATCGCGCGAGTCGTGACGTCCTCGCCCATCGTGCCGGTGCCACGCGTGAGGACGAGGGTGAGGCGCCCACGGGAGTAGCGGGCGGCGACCGCGAGGCCGTCCAGCTTGGGCTCGACGGTGTAGGCCGCGACCGGGTGGTCGAGGACGCGCTCGAGGCGCGCGGCCCACTTGTGCAGTGACTCGGTGTCGAAGACGTTGTCCAGGCCCAGCATCGGCGTGCTGTGCGGGATCTCGGTGCCCGGCGCGACGCCCGCGCCGACGGCTTCGGTCGGGGTGTCGGCGGGCTTCCACGCCGGGTGCGCGGCCTCGGTCGCGAGCGCGCGGGCCAGCAGGGCGTCGTAGGTGTCGTCGTCCATCAGGACGTCCGAGCCGGCGTAGTACGCGGTCGCGGCGGCGCGGATCTCGGCGAGCGCCTTCTCGTAACGCGCGGCGGACGGGAACGGCTTCGCCTTCGCCGGGTCGACGGGGTCCCCGGCGCCGGGGGGAAGTGCCGTGGTCATCGGGATCCCTCGCTCCTCGGCCGACGGACGGGCCGGACGGCCCCACCGGGGACGCTAGTCCCGCGACCGCCCGTCGCCATCTCCCAAAATGCCGTGAAGGCCACCTTGGTCCCCAAGGTGGCCTTCACGAACTCGAACCCGTCGCTCAGCCCTTGACGGGGCTGCTCTGGTGCGAGAACAGGCTCAGGTCGCCTTCGCCGTTGCGGACGACGACCCAGACGGCCCGGATCTGGTTCTCCGGCGCGATCTCGGACTCACCGGGGCGGATGATGCCGCCTTCGGTGATGGCGATCGCGATGTCCGGCTCGAGGAACTTGACCTCCAGCGGCCAGCCGGACACGTGCGCGCCCTTCAGGGGACCGGAGAACCCGGCGCGCATGTAGTCGCGGATCTCGTCCTGGCTGGTGAGCTGGTTGTCCTGCAGCAGCAGGCTGCCGTTGGCGGTGAAGACGTCCGCGAACTTGTCGGGGTCGTTCAGCTGCCAGGCGTCCTGGATGCGCTGCGGCACGGTGAGGACGGCCTTTTCGTCCGCGCTGGTGAACTCGCGGTAGAAAGAGGTGTCCTCCTCGACGCCGTGCGCGGCGAGGATCGCGGTGGCGTCGCCCCACGAATTGGTCGGCACAATGATCTCCTGGGTGGTTTCGGTTACCAGCGGAGCGTGGCGCCGGCGCCGCGCGGGCTGTTCTGGTAGACGGCCAGCTGCCATTCGTTGTCGCGCTTGACGACGACCCAGGTCGACCGGACGGCGAGCTCTTCGTCGATTTCGGTCTCGCCCGGGGCGAGGATGCCGCCGTGGGTGCGGATCAGCGCGACGGTGTCCGAAACGAACCGGAGGTTGACCGGCTTGCCCGTGACGCCGGTACCCTTGAACGGACCGGCGTAGGCGGCGGCCATGAAGGCGCCGATCTCGTCGCGGCCCTTCTTCAGCACGTCACCGGGGAGGATGAGGATGCCGTCCTCGGTGAAGGCCTTGGCGACACCGTAGCCGTCGTTCTTGCTCCAGGCGGCGATCAGGCGCAGCGGGACGTCGAGGGCTTCCTTTTCCTTTTCGGAGGTGAAGGGCCCGTAGTAGTCGTCCAGCCTGGCCTGCTCGTCAGAAGTGGGTGCGGACACTGTTGCTTCTCCTTCGATCGGTCGGCCAACCAACGGCGGGGTTACGATCGGCCCATACGGGGTTCATGGTCACACGGCTCCCGGCGCGGAAACCTCTCCTGAGTTGCCGGTCTTTCCCGCAGTGGAGGAGATGCCGAAGTGCCCCGGTTCCCGGAATCCTGGCCACGGAGATTCGAGCCACAACCGTCAGCCAAGGAGAGCCGGATGTCCGAGAAGGCTTCGTCCCTCGTCGCGGGGGCCAAACAGTGGGCCACCTACTACGGGAAGTTCACCCAGGGCGAGGAGAGCGCCGCGGTGACGGCGCAGCTGCGCGCCCGCGCGGCGTGGGACGCGAACGACGCCGGCGCGTTCGCGGAGTCGTTCGCCGAGAACGGCAGCATCCTCGTCGACGACGAGCAGATCAACGGCCGCGACGCGATCCGGACGTGGTTCGCTGACGCGTTCGGGGCAAGGCTGTCGGGCACCAAGCTGGTGACCGAGCCGATCGAGGTGAAGGTCCTCGAGCCGGGGGTGGCGGTGGTGATCACCGACGGCGGCGTGCTGTACGAAGGGGAGACGACGGTCCCGGCCGAGCGCACGGTCCGCGGCACGTGGGTGGTCGCCCAGCTCGACGGCGAGTGGCGCCTGGTGTCCCAGCAGACGAGCCCGGTCAAGGGCTGAGGGGGCCGGGATGACGGAGCGAACGGGCGTGGTGACGTTCCGCGGGAACCCGGTGACGTTGCTGGGCCCGGAGGTAGCGGTCGGCGACCAGGCCCCGGACTTCACGGCGCTGGCCAACGACATGTCCCCGGTCCGCTTTTCGGAGCTGGGCGGGACGAGGGTGATCTCGGTGGTCCCGTCGCTGGAGACGCCGGTGTGCGACCTGCAGACGCGCCGTTTCAACGAGAGCGTGACGCAGCTGGGCGAGGCATCGGTGCTGACGGTATCGGTGGACCTCCCGTTCGCCCAGGCCCGCTGGTGCGGAGCGGCGGGCGTTTCGGGCGTCCGGACGCTGTCGGACCACCGGGACCTGTCGTTCGGGCTGGCGTACGGAGTGGTGATCAAGGAGTTCCGCCTGCTGTCCCGAGCGGTGTTCGTGGTGGACGAAACGGGAACGGTGGTCCACGCGGAGTACGTACCGGAGGTAGGCCAGGAGCCGAACTTCGGCGCGGCGATAGTGGCCGCCCAAGGAGCCGAGTCCGCGCGCCGAGAAGAGGGCCGCGCAGCCTGACTGTCCGATAGGGACGGTCATATCCGCGAAGGCCGCCGTCCGGGTCCCCCTGCACCCGGCGGCGGCCTTCGCTTTTTTGCGTGCGGAGGGATGGGCTGAAGGGGACGTTCATCGCATGTGGTGAGCTGAAGGGGACGTTCATCGCATCAGATGCCAGCAAAGTCCCCTTCAGCTCACGACGCCGGCGCACCGAGGGCGAGGCGGGCCGGGGGCGGGAGACGCGGTGGCGCACCGAGGGCGAGGCCGCTCGGGGGCGGGCGAGGCGGCGGCCTTCGCTTTTGTGCGTGGGGAGGCCAGTCGGCCGCGCGGGCGCGCTGGGTCGGGATGGGCTGAAGGGGACGTTGGTCGCATGTGGTGAGCTGAAGGGGACGTTCGTCGCATCAGATGCCAGCAAAGTCCCCTTCAGCCCACAGCGCCGCCGCCCGAGGAGAACGCGCACCGAGCTGACCGAAGTGAGGACATCCAGCCCCCACCCAGCATCCCGATACGAAGCCAAAACACGGCCGACGGCCTCTTGTCAAGACACGCTTTTCCGTCTTGACAAGACGCCGCCGGCCGTAGTCACAATCAGGCGTCGGGATGCGAACTCAAGCAGCCCGAGGCTGAGAATCAATCTCAGCCAAAAGAACCTTCAAAGCCTTCTTGTCAGCCTTACCGACAGCGGTATGAGGAAAGGCATCCAGCACCTCAAGTCGTTCAGGAATCTTGAAGGCGGCCAACCCCCGCTCGGTCAGGAACCGAGAGATCTCGGCCAAGGACAACGAGCACCCACCGTGGAACCGAACGAAGACACAAACCCGCTCACCATAGACAGGATCAGGAGAGGGAACAGCAGCAACCTCGGCAACTTCAGGAAGCTCCTGGATGAGAGTCTCAACCTCACCAGCGGAGATCTTCTCCCCACCCCGGTTGATGAGATCCTTGACGCGCCCGCAGACAACGGCATAACCCTCAGGGGTAAGCCGAACAAGATCACCAGTCCGGAACCACCCGTCAGGAGTGAAAGAGAGCTTGTTCTGCTCAGGAACCCCGTAGTACCCACGAGGAGTCCCAGGGCCACGGGTAAGCAGCTCACCCTCACCACCAGGAGGAACGGGCAACCCATCCTCATCGACGATCAGCAGCTCATCGAAGGGACTCACAGGAGGCCCCTGAGTACCGAAAGCCAGCGAATCAGGAGCATCAGGCGGCGTGTAGCAGATGAGCCCTTCAGCCATGCCGTAGACCTGCTGCAGACGGCACCCGAGAGCCCGAGCCATCCGCTCGGCGATATCGGGAGCGAGCATGGACCCACCAACGTGCACATAACGCAGGCTGGAGAGATCCGGCTTCAGGGAAGCAGCGGCATCAACCCACTTGAGCACAACGGCGGGAACAGCCGACGTAGCAGTAACCCGCTCAGCCTCAATGGCCGCAAAGACAGGCTCAGGCCGCGGAGACGAGGAGAAAACAACCCGCCCCCCGGCATGCAAGGCACCGAAGATCCCCGGACTGGCCAAGGGAAAGTTGTGCCCAGCGGGAAGAACAGCGAGATAAACGGTCTCGGAGTCGAAGGCACAGGCCCGAGCGGAGTGGGTGATGTTGAAGAGGTAGTCATCATGGGTCCGGCTGATGACCTTGGGCACCCCAGTGGTCCCACCGGAAAGCAGAAACACGGCGATGTCCGACGGCGCAGGGGAATGAGCGTCAAGCCAAGCCTGTCGCCCGGCAACATCCCCGGAAGGATCCATCAACGCACGAACATCGACGGCCCCAGGAGCAACGGAGTCCCCAACAACCAGCACGGAAGCCGAAGAAGGAAGAGCCCCGGCAACTCGGAAAGCAAGCTCCTGATGATCGAAGCCCCGCCAGGTATCCGGAACGACAAGACCCCGAGCCCGCACGTGAGCACCGATGGCGGTCAGCTCGTGATCCCGATGGGGAGGCAGCATCATGGTCGGAACGACACCGAGCCGCAGCAAGGCGGTGGTGACGACCACGAACTCCCAGGTGTTGGGAAGCTGAACCAGCACGGTGTCGCCCCGCGACAGACCGCGCTCACTCAGCCGAGCAGCCAGCGCATCCGCCCGAACGGCGAGGTCGCGGTAAGACAGCCGAACAACACCGTCGACAACGGCGACCCGGTCCCCGCGAGCCTCGGCCCACTCCCACAGGTACGAACCCATGGTCCGCCCCGGCCAGACCCCGGCCGCGCGGTAGGCGTGGGCCAGATCCGCGGGCCAGGGCACGAAACCTTCGAAACTCATTCAGGCTCCCCCGTCTCCTCGGCCATCCGCTCGGTGAGCAGCGCGGCGACGGCCTCGATGGTCGGCCGGTCCCAGAACAACGTGGCGGGCAATGGGAACCGGAACCGCCGCTCGAGCCCACGCCGGATCCGCACGGTCATCACGGAGTCCAGGCCCATCTCGATCAACGGCCGCCGGGAGTCCACTTCGGACGCGGCGAGCCCGGTCTCGGCGGCGACGTGCTTGCGGATCTCCTCGATCACCGCGGCCGACAGCTCGGCCCCGGTGAGCCCGGCCCACGGAACGTCGACCAGGTCCGCGGCGGTGGCACCGGCGGCGGCCTCCTCGGGCAGTTCCGAGAGCAGGGCCAGCTTCCGCACGCCGGGCTCGGCGGGCAGCGTCCGCAGCATCACGGCGTACCCGAGATCGTGCCGGGCGGCGAGATCCCAAGCTCCGAAGGCCTCCGTGACGCTGATGTCGGCCGTACCGCGAGCGGCGAGCTCGGCGTCGATCACGGCGGTGGAGGTCGACATGCCCAGCCCGCGCCACGACGTCCACGCGTAGCTGGCGGCACCGGGGTCGCCCGCCGCACGCCGGTGGGCGGCCAGTGCGTCGAGGAACGCGTTGCCCGCCGCGTAGCTGGTCTGCCCGGGCAGCCCGAGCAGCTGCCCGCACGAGGAGAACAGCACGAAGAAGTCCAGCGAGCCCGGCGGGAACAGGTGGTGCAGGTTCAGCGCGCCCTCGACCTTCGGCCGCATGACGCGGCGCAGCGAGGCTTCGTCGAGCTTGCCGAGCGTGCGGTCGTCGAGCACACCGGCGGCGTGCACGACGCCGCGGAACGGCGGCAGCCCGAGGGCGTCCGGCGACAGCTTGGCCGCGACGTCCTCGGGATCCGCGACGTCCACCGCGACCGGGAACACCGTGACACCGAGGCGTTCCAGCGCGACGACCGACTCGACGGCGTCGATCTGGGCTTCGTCCGTCAGCTCGCCCCACTCGGCGCGCGGCGGCAGCCCGCGGCGGCCGGCGAGCACGATCCGCCGGGCCCCGCGGTCGGCCAGCCAGTGCGCGACCTCCAGCCCCAGCACACCGAGGCCGCCGGTGACCAGGTACGTCGCGTGCGGCCGGGCGGCCAGGCGAGGCTGTGTCGGGTCGCCCTCGAGGCGGTGCAGGCGCCCGACCGAGGCCTCGCCGTCGCGGACGACGACGACGTCTTCGCCGCGGATCGTCCGCAGCACCTCGACCAGGCCCGCGATGTCCGTTTCGGACTGTCCGATGTCGACGGTGCCGCCCCACAGGTCCGGGTGCTCGCCACCGATCACGCGGCCGACACCCCAGAGCGGGCCGTGGCCGAGCGCGTCGGCTTCGGCGCTTTCGCGGACGCCTTCGGTGAGGCACCAGACCTTGGCGGTCTTGGCCTGCCCGGTCGCGGCGACGCGCTGCGCCGTGCGGGCGAGCAGCCACGAGGCTTCCGCGGCGGCGTCGCCGGTCGCGCCGGCGGCGGGCACCACGAGCAGCGTGTGGTCCGCGCCGAGCACCCCTTCGGGCAGGCCCTCCGGCGTGGCGGCGACCAGGTGCGCGACGCTCAGCGCGTCGAGCCCGGTCGTGACCCGCCGCAGCACCGGCGAGTCCGGTCCGACCAGCACGAGGTTCCCGGCCGGTCCGCCCGCGACGCCCTCGGCGGGGCGCCAGGCCAGCTGGTGCACGACCTGCCGCGGGCTCGTCACCGCGCCGGCTTCGCTGTCCAGCACGCCGTACTTGAGCCGGGTCAGCCGGCCGACGACGGTGCCGTCGAGGTCGGCGATCTCGACGTCGACGGTGTCGTCGGCGACCACGCGCACGGTCACCTTGGCCCGCGACGGCGACTGCTCGGCGAGCGTGACGCGGTGGATGTGCGCCGGCATCCGCAGGATCGGCGGCCCGCCGAAGGCGACCGACGCCGCCGACAGCGCGCCGTCGAGCAGCGGCGCCCAGGTGGCGGGCAGCTCGTCCGAGCCGGGGTCGGTGGTGACCGTGACGACGAGGGTGCCCTCGCCGCGCCGGATCTCCTCGACCGCCCACGGGAAGCCCATCGCGGCGACGCCGAGCGTGGCGAGCCGGTCGATGACGTACCCGGTCGGCAGGTCCTCGGTGGTCCGCGCTTCCGAACGCTGGCCGCGGATCGTGCCGCCGAACGCGGTGACCGCCGCCGTGGTGTGGGTGACCCAGCCCTTGTCGTCGGGGTCGCCGGCGTTGACGTCCTCGATGATCCGCGAGGACAGCCGGAAAGCGCCGTCCTGCAACACGATCTGGAGGTGCCGCGGCCGCGTGACGCTCACCGGGACGCGCAGCGCGACGTCGGAGAGCTCGTGCCAGGCACCCTTCGCCGAGGCCGCGGCGGTGAGGAAGCTGTTGAGCAGCACCGCGGCCGGGATGATCTCGACCTTCCGCACCGGGTGGTCGCCGGGGTATGGCCGCGAGTCGCGGTCCAGGTAGGTCAGCCAGGCCTGGGCCGGGTTCGCGCCGTGCACGTTGATCCGGCCGCCGAGCAGCGTGTGGCTGTCGAGGTCGTGCTGCTCGGTGAGGAACGAGCGGCCGACCGAGTCGTCGACCCAGTGCTCCTTGCGCTGCCACGCCGTGGTCGGCAGGTCCGCCAGCGAACCCTCCGGCCAGTGCGCGGCCCAGTCGACGTCGGCGCCGCCGCAGTACAGCACGCCGAGGTTCGCCAGCAGCGTCTCGCGCTCGGGCCGGTTGCGCCGCAGCGAGTGCGTGACGACGGCGTCGGTGATGCCCAGCTCGTCGAGGGTCTCGTTGATCGAGTGCTCGACCACGGGGTGCGGCGAGACCTCGACGAACAGGCGGTAGCCGTCGGCCGCCGCGGCCGCGACGGCCTCGGCGAACCGCACGGTGCCACGCAGGTTCGTGGCCCAGTAGGCGCCGTCGCGCGGGGCTTCCGAGCGCGGGTCGGCCAGCGCGGTGCTGTACACCGGGATGTCGGCCGGGGCGGGCGGCAGGTCCGCGGCGGCCGCGGCCAGCGACTCCAGCAGCGGGTCCATGTGCGGGCTGTGGAAGGCGACGTCGGAGTCGACGCGGCGCACCGCGAGTCCTTCGGCGGCGAACTCCTCACTCGTCTCCCGCACGGCGTCGATGTCGCCGGAGAACACGGTCGAGCCGGTGGCGGCGGCGACCGCGACGGCGATGTCCGTGCGGCCGGCGAGCCGTCGCCGCGCCTCCTCCGGCGGCAGGTTGACCATGGCCATCGCGCCCTGGCCCGCCACCTGCCGCAGCAGCACGGACCGGCGGCAGACCAGCCGCGCGCCCTGCTCCAGGGTGAGCATCCCGGACGTGACGGCGGCGGCGATCTCGCCGACCGAGTGCCCGATGACGGCGTCGGGGTGCACCCCGCGGTCGCGCCACAGCGCCGCGAGTGCCACCTGGACGGCGAAGATCATCGGCTGGATGACGTCGACGGGCTGCGGCTCGTCCGAGCCGATCGTCGCGCGCGGGGAGATCCCCAGCTCCGCCTGGAAGACCGGCTCGATCGCGTCGATCACGGCCTCGAAGGCGGGTTCGGTGGCCAGCAGCTCGCGGGCCATGCCGGTCCACTGCGAGCCGTGCCCGGAGAAGACCCAGACGAGGTCCTGGCGCGAGGTCTCCGGCAGCGCGCGCCCCGTGACACCGCCGGTGCCCGAAGCGGCGAACTCGGCCAGCTTCGCGCGCAGCGTTTCGGTGCTGTCGGCGGTCACCGCGGCCCGGTGCGGCAGGTGCTGGCGACGCCGCGCGAGCGTGTGGCCGATGTCGGCGAAGCTCGGTGTCGGGGTGGCGCGCCAGCCAGTTCGCCAGCCGCCCGGCGTACTTCGACACGGCCGCCTCGGTCGCGCCGGACAGCGGCAGGACGTTCTGCCTGGCGCCGTTCGCCTTGGCCGTCGCGGAGTCGGCTTCGGGCGCGGCTTCGAGGATGACGTGCGCGATGGTGCCGCCGTAGCCGTAACCGGAGACCCCGGCGCGACGCGGCGCGCTGCTCTGCGGCCACGGCGTGTTCTCGGTGACCACGCGCAAACCCGAAGTGGCCCACGGGATCTTGGGGTTCGGCGTGGTGAAGTTCAGGCTGGCCGGGATCTCGCCGTGCTGCAGCGCCAGCACGGTCTTGATCACCCCGGCGACCCCGGCGCCCGCCTCGAGGTGCCCGACGTTCGGCTTCACCGAGCCGATCAGGCACGGAGCGTCGGCGGGACGTCCGGCCCCGAACACCGCCGTCATCGCGCCCGCCTCGAGCGGGTCGCCGACGCTGGTGCCGGTGCCGTGCGCCTCGACGTAGCCGACGGTCGCCGGGTCGATGCCGGACGCCTGGTAGGCGCGGCGCATCAGGTGGGCCTGCGCTTCGCCGTTGGGCGCCATGATGCCGTTGGTCTTGCCGTCCTGCTGCACGGCGCTGCCGCGGATCACGGCGAGCACGCGGTCGCCGTCGCGACGGGCGTCCTTGAGCAGCTTGAGCACGACGATGCCGCCGCCCTCGCCGCGGCCGTAACCGTCGGCCGAGGCGTCGAAGGACTTGCTGCGCCCGTCGCGCGAAGTGGCGCCGGCGGCGTCGAGCACGACCGACAGACCCGGACCGGCCATCACCAGGATGCCGCCGGCGAGCGCGACCGGGCACTCGCCCGAGCGCAGCGCTTGGGCCGCCAGGTGGATCGAGACCAGCGAAGACGAGCACGCGGTGTCGACCACCATGCTCGGCCCGCGCAGGTCCAGCGCGTAGGACACCCGGTTCGCGACGGCGCAGAACGAGCTGCCGATCCCGGTCCACGCCTCGATCCGCGGCAGGTCCTCCAGCAGGCGGCGGCCGTAGTCGTCGGCGCCGACGCCCATGAACACCCCGGCGTCCGTGCCGCCGAGCGAGCGCGGCGGGATGCCGGCGTGCTCCAGCGCCTCCCACGCCAGCTCCAGCGTGATCCGCTGCTGCGGGTCCATCAGCGCCGCTTCGCGCGGGGTGACGTCGAAGAAGTCGGCGTCGAACTCCTTGACGTTGTCGAGGAACGCACCGCGCTTGGTCACGTCCCGCACCACCGCGGCGTGCTCGCGGCTCTGGCCCGCGTGCCACTCCCAGCGGTCCGCTGGCAGCTCGCCGACGGTGTCGCCACCGTCGCGCAGGAGGGCCCAGAACGCCTCCGGTGACTCGATTCCCGCGGCGAAACGGCAAGCCATCCCGATGATGGCGACGGGTTCGGGGAAGTTCATCGGCCTTCTTTCGTTCGTCCCGCGAGCGGCGGGCGCCGGGCAAGGACACCGAAGATCCGGGCGAGCCGGTTCCGGCCCGCCCGGATCGGGCTCCGGGCTACTTGTGGCCCACCACCAGGGCGTGGCTGAAGCCGAGGTCGGCGAACCGCTCGACCCGCGAGAAACCGGCGTCGCGCACGGACTTCTCCATGTCCGCGGCCGACCAGGTCATGCCCTCGCCGGACGCGAGCGCCAGGAAGTACGGCGACACGAGCCCGCCGGACAGCGAACCGGTGCCCTCGTCGTTGGAGACGAAGTTGTAGACCAGCACCGTGCCGCCCTCGGGGAGCGCGTCGTAGCACTTGCGGAGCATCTCGGTGTTCCGCTCCAGCGACCAGATCTCGTAGATGTGGAAGTAGAGGATCGCGTCCGCGCCCTCGGGCAGCCGGTCGGTGAGCATGTCGCCCGGGTGGAAGTGGACGCGCTTGCGGACCGACGGGTCCTCGATCTTGTCGGCGGCCAGGCGCGTGACGCTCTCCTGGTCGAACACGGTCATCTCGAGCTCGGGGTAGCGCTCGGCCAGCTTGACCGAGTTGGTGCCGTCGCCGCCGCCGATGTCGATCGCGTGCTTGATGCCGCTGAAGTCGTAGTACTCCAGGAACTGCTCGAACGCGCGGTTCGAGGCGTCACCCATGTTGTCGTAGAAGACCTTCTGCAGGTCCGGGGTGGCGGTGAGCTTCGAGTAGAGCGTGTCGCCGGGCCCCTCGAGGTGGCGCAGGCCGACGTTGGTGCTCTGCCGCATCGACTCGGCGAAGTCGACCAGGGTCTTGTTGATGATCTTGTCCTGGATGTCGATCAGCGGGCCGAGGAACCGCTCGCCGTCCTTGAGCAGCTTCCGGCGCACGATCGGGGCGTTGACGAACTTGCCGTCCTTCTTCTCGATGAGCAGCAGGGACGCCAGGCCGAGCAGCAGGACGCGCGCGGGGTACTCCTCGACGCCGAGCGCCGCCGCCGTCTCGGTGACGTCCAGGCCGCCGCTGTCCTCGAGCTTCTGGAACAGGTCGAACTCGAGACCCGTGCGCAGCAGTTCGAACGCGGTGTGGCCGTGGATGAGGATCCGGAGGTAGTCCGCATCCGAGATCGGGACGCTCGTCGCCATGGCTTGTGCTCCTTCGCAAGGGATGGGTCGGCCGCCCGGCTCGCCCGCATACGAGGATGATCGGGGCGAAAACCCGGCGGCGCCTCCATTTCTGCGGTGCGGGCTCGCTCGCCTGCGGTCGGCCGCCGGAAGCGCACGACGGGAGACGCGGAGCGGCCGCCCCAAGCGCCCCAATGTGGCCTTCGGTGCGTCTGACGCACCCAAGGCGGCCTTCGGTGCGTGAGACGCAACCAAGGCCGCCTTGGGGCGCTCGGGTCTGGCGCGCGGTGCCCGGTGTCGCGAATGACTCATTCGGGACGCTGGAGGTCCCGAATGAGTCATTCGCGACCTCCGGGGCGCGCCGGGGGACCGGGCCGAGGGTGCCGTGGCGGGCGGGGCTCACTCTGCGTAGATTCGGGGCGTGACGGACGGCCGGTGCCCCAGCTGCGGCAAGACCCTCCCCGCGCGGGCGGGTGGCCGCGGGCGCGTGTCCAAGTACTGCTCGCCCGCCTGCCGTCAGAAGGCCTACCGCGAGCGGCAGCAGCCCGCCGCCGGTGCCGCCGTGCCCGACCTCATCGCCGACATCGAGCAGCGCGTCCGCCGGCTGGCGCCGCAGCTGCCCGAGGCCTTCTACACCGACGTCACCGACCTGGCCTCGACCGTCGGCAAGCTCCGGCGCATCGCCCAGCTCGCCCGCGACGCCGCCGTCACCGAAAACGTCACGCTCGCCCGCGTGACGAACAAGCGGCCGGAAAGCGTCACGCCCGCCCGCGTGACGGAAGACCACCCGGAAAACGTCACGCCTGCCGCCGTGACGGAAGAAAACGTCACGGACGACGCCGTGACGGAAACCCGCGAGGGCGAGAACGACGAGGTCACCGCCGCCGTGCGGGCCGGTGACGAATGGGACTTCGCCGGGCTCGTCGAGCCGTTCCGGCACGAGCTGCAGGTGCACTGCTACCGGATGGTCGGCTCCTACGACGACGCCGAGGACATGGTCCAGGAGACCTTCCTCCGCGCCTGGAACCGCCGTGACGCCTTCGAGGGCCGGTCGACCTTCCGGGCCTGGCTGTACCGCATCGCGACCAACTCCTGCCTGGACTTCCTGCGCCGCAACCAGCGCCGTCCGCAGCGGTACGAGCCGGTGCCCGGCATGGACAGCGGCACCGCGGAACCACCCGCACGGGTGACGTGGCTGCAGCCCTACCCGGACGCGCTGCTCGAGGACGTCGCCTCGACGGACGTCGAGCCGGAGCGCGCCGCGGTGTCCCGGGAGACCATGGAGCTGGTCTTCCTGGCCGCGATCCAGCACCTGCCGCCGCGGCAGCGGGCCGTGCTGATCCTGCGTGACGTGCTCGGCTGGCCCGCCGCCGACACCGCCGAGCAGCTGGACATGACCGTCGCCTCGGTCAACAGCGCCCTGCAGCGGGCCCGGCCCGCGCTGCGCCGCCACCTGCCCGAACGGCGCGGCGACTGGACCATGCCGGCCCGCCCGACCAGCGAAGAGCGCGAGATCCTGCAGCGCTACATGGACGCCGCCGACCAGGCCGACGCCGCCGTCGTCGCCGAGCTGCTCAGCGAGGACGTCGTGCTGACCATGCCGCCGAACCCGTTCTGGTTCGTCGGCCGCGACGCGATGATGGCGTTCATCAAGCCCTCGATCGACCCGGCGTCGCCGCACTTCCAGGGCACCTGGAAGCACCTGCCGACCTTCGCGAACCGCATGCCCGCCGCGGCCGGCTACCTGCGGCGGCCGGGCACCACCGTCTACCGGGCGCAGGTGCTCGACGTCCTGCGCATCGAAGGCGGCCGGATCGTCGAGATCACCTCCTTCGAACCGCACCTCTTCCCGGCCTTCGGCCTGCCGCTCACGCTTTAGCCCCGATCGGGCGATGAGTTTTCCGGCGGGCGTGCGTCTCAATGTCCGACAACGCGGGCAACACAGCACGCGAAGAGACGCGAAGGAGAGAGCGATGTCGCTCGAGAAGAAGAACGCGATCGTCTACGGTGCCGGCGGCTCGATCGGCGCGGCGGTGGCCAAGGCGTTCGCCGCCGACGGCGCGCACGTGTTCCTCGTGGGCCGCACCCTCGAGTCCCTGCAGGCCGTGGCCGACGAGATCGAGGCCGCCGGCGGTTCGGCTTCGGTGGACGTCCTCGACGCGCTCGACGAGTCGGCCGTCGAGGAGCACGCCAAGACCGTGGTGGTCGAGGGCGGCAGCCTGGACGTCTCGATCAACCTGATCACCCGCGGCGACGTGCAGGGCATCCCGCTGGTCGACATGAAGACGGCGGACTTCACCAGCCCGATCATCACCGGCGTCACCACGAACTTCATCACCATGCGCGCCGCCGCCCGGCACATGGTGGAGCAGGGTTCCGGCGTCATCCTCGCGCTCGACAGCGGGTCCGCGCACGGCAGCCCGATGATGGGCGGGACCGGTTCCGCCGACGGCGCGATCGACACCCTCGTCCGCAACCTGGCGGCCGAGATCGGCCCGGCGGGCGTGCGCGTCGCCGGCATCTGGACCGCGGGCCTGCCGGAGACGCTGTCGCCGGAGAAGCTGGCGGCGTTCAGCGGCGCGCCGAAGATGGACGACGCCGCGTTCCAGGGTCTGCTGCAGCACCTGGACGGCATGCGCATGACCAAGAAGTCGCCCACGCTCGCCCAGGTGGCGCAGACCGCGGCGTTCCTCGCCTCCCCCGAGGCCGGTGCCATCACGGGCACCTTCGTGAACGTCACCAGCGGCATCTTCCCCAGCTGATTGCGCCTTTTCGGCCCTCCTGATTCCCGCTTGTGGGGGAACCCCGGTACGGCCGAACGCAGTCGGTGAGCGCAATTCGGAAGATGCGGCCCGCCGCGCGAAGGCACAACGATGTGCTCGGATTCCTCGTCCCGTTCCGCCGTTCGGCGGCGGCCGGGTCGATGCGATGGCTGGGGGGCC
Source organism: Amycolatopsis nalaikhensis (assembly GCF_030264295.1). GTDB lineage: Bacteria > Actinomycetota > Actinomycetes > Mycobacteriales > Pseudonocardiaceae > Amycolatopsis > Amycolatopsis nalaikhensis. The sequence goes on from NZ_CP127173.1 coordinate 5,668,146, forward strand.
AGGCCACGTCGGTGTGCACCGGGCACACGTCGAAAGAGGAAAGGAAAGCTGATGTCCCTGGAGAACAAGAACGCCATCGTCTACGGGGCCGGTGGTTCCATCGGCCGCGAAGTGGCCAAGGCGTTCGCCGCGGCGGGGGCTCGCGTCTACTGCGCGGGGCGGACCCGCAAGAACCTCACGCCGGTGGTCAAGGAGATCACGAACGCCGGCGGCTGGGCGAAGGCCAACGTGGTGAACGCCCTGAACGAGGCCGCGGTGGAGCGGCACGCCAAGGCGGTGGTGGCCGAGAGCGGAAGCCTGGACATCTCGATCAACCTGATCACCCGCGGCGACGTGCAGGGCACGCCGCTGGTGGACATGATCGCCGACGACGTGACCGGGCCGGTGCTCACCGGGCTGACCACGAACTTCCTGACGGCGCGGGCGGCCGCGCGGCACATGGTGGAGCAGGGGTCGGGGGTGATCCTCGGCCTGAACAGCGGGTCGGCCAACGGCAGCCCGATGATGGGCGGCACGGGCCCGGCCGACGCGGCGCTGGACACGCTGTTCCGCAACCTGGCGAACGAGATCGGCCCGGCGGGCGTGCGCGTGCTGGGCATCTGGACGGCGGGCCTGCCGGAGACGCTGTCGCCGGAGAAGCTGGCGGCGTTCAGCGGCGCGCCCCCGATGGACGACGCGGCGTTCCAGGGTCTGCTGCAGCACCTGGACGGGATGCGCATGACGAAGAAGTCCCCGACGCTGGCCCAGGTGGCGGCGACGGCGGCGTTCCTGGCATCGGACCGGGCGGGCGCGATCACGGGCACGTTCGTGAACGTCACGAGCGGCACGTTCCCGAGCTGAGTCCGGGCTTCGGGCGGAAGGGGACCCTCGCGGGCGCGGGGGTCCCCTTCGGCGTATTCGGGTGTCTTGAATGAGTCGTTCAGGACTTCCGGGGACTTGAATGAGTCATTCAAGACGCCGCGAGCCGACGCGCGGGTCGGGTGGTGGCGAGCGCGGGGCGGCCAAGCGCCGGGGCGGACGAGCGCGCTGGGGCGGGCGGGCCGGGCGTGGCCGAGCCCGCCGGGCGTGGCCGGGTGCGGGCCGGGGGGCGGATGGCGACCGAGCGGCCTGGGCGCGGCCGACCGCGCCCGGGGCGGTCCCGCGCTGGGCGCGGCCGAGCACTCGCCGGGTGGCGGCCGGGCCCGCCCGGGGGCGGGGCCGAGTGCACGGCGACCGGGGCGCCGAGCGTGCCGGTGGCGGCCAAGCGCTGGCTCCGGGCGAGCGATTGCCCGGCGCGGCCGGGCGTTCGCCGGGTGGCGGCATGCGCCGAGCGTGACCAAGCGCCGGGTGCCGCCGAGCCCGCCGATCCTCCCCGGCCCGAGCCGGCTGAAGGGCCCCTTCCTCTCATCACATGCCAGGAAAGTCCCCTTCAGCACACCAGACGCCAGGAAAGTCCCCTTCAGCACGGCCGTGCCCCGGCGGATTTCTTCCAACGTTCCTCCACGCCCCCGCGGGGCAAACCATGAGACGTCCACCGCCCGACCCGGGTGTGAGGCTGGCAGCAGGCCGCACCGGAGCACGTGACGGCCCTCCCTGAACCTCTCACGCCAAGGAGGCCGGCACATGGCCGGACAGGTCGGAAGCGTCGCCGTCGTCCTCGGTGGCAGCATGGCCGGTAGCCTGGCGGCCCGGGTGCTGTCCGAGTCCTACGAGAACGTCCTGGTCCTCGACCGCGACACCGTCCTCGGGGTGACGAAGCCGCGCAAGGGCACGCCGCACACCCGCCACGCGCACGGGCTGCACGCCCGGGGCCAGCGGATCCTCGAAGACTTCTTCCCCGGCTTCACCGACGACCTGCGCGCCGCCGGTGCCCCCGTCGGTGACCTCGGCGAGATGCGCTGGTACTTCAACGGCCTGCGCCTGCCCTACACCCACACGGGCCTCGTCTCCGTGACGCCCACGCGCCCGGTGCTGGAGAACCACGTCCGCACGCGCGTCAACGCGCTGCCGAACGTCACTTACCTGGAGCAGCACGACATCCTGGGCCTGGTGTCCACTTCGGACAACCAGCGCGTCATCGGCGTCCGCGTCCGCGACGACGCCGGGGTCGAGAAGGTGCTCAGCGCCGACCTCGTGCTCGACGCCACCGGCCGTGGCTCGCGGACGCCCGCCTGGCTGGAGCAGCTCGGCTACGCGCGGCCCACCGAGGACCGCGTCAAGATCGGGCTGGCCTACACCACCCGGTTCTACCGCCGCCCGGCCGGCTCGTTCACCGACACCTGGTCGATCAACCCGGTCGCCTCGCCCGCCCACCCGCGCGGGGCCTTCTTCGGACTGTCCGATGAGGACACTTGCATCGTCTCCCTGACCGGGATCCTCGGCGACCACCCGCCGACCGACCCCGAGGGCTTCGTCGAGTTCGCGAAGTCGCTGCCGGTGCCGGACGTCTACGACGGCATCAAGGACGCCGAGCCGCTCGACGACCCGACCTCCTTCGGCTTCCCGGCCAGTGTCCGCCGCCGCTACGAGCACCTCGACCGCTTCCCGGCCGGCCTGCTCGTGCTCGGTGACGCCATCTGCAGCTTCAACCCCGTCTACGGCCAGGGCATGAGCGTCGCCGCCTGGGAGGCCTTCACCCTCCGCGAGCACCTGCGCAACGGCGAAGTCGACCAGTACGCCTACTTCCGCGACATCGGCCAGGTCGTCGACGCGCCGTGGGCCGTTTCCGCCAGTGGCGACCTCGCCTTCCCCGGCGTCGAGGGCGAGCGCACCCCGGAAATCGAGCAGGGCAACGCCTTCATGGGCATGCTGCAGTACGCCGCGTCGAAGGACCAGGAGATCGTCAAGGCGTTCATGCGCGTGGCCGGGCTCATCGACCCGCCGACCGCGCTGATGGACGAGACGCTCGTCCAGCGCGTCCTTTCGCACCAGCCCGCCGAAGGCGCGGACGGTCAAGCCGCCTGATTCTCCTGGCCCGGCAAGCAGAACAACCCCGCAAACGCGGAGACGTGGGTCACCCGCGCCCGTGGTTAGCGTCGGAACCGGCGCTGCAGGATTCGAGGAATTGGAGTGTGATCATGTCCCGGTCCGTTCATGAGGCGTTCTCCGCGCAGGCCGCCCGAACCCCCGACGCGGTGGCGGTCTCCGGCACGGACCGGACGCTGACGTACCGGGAAGCTCGACGAGCGCGCCAACCGGCTCGCCCACCGGCTCACCGGGCTGGGCGCGGGCCCGGACGTCCCGGTCGCCGTGCTGCTGGAGCGCAGCACCGACGTCGTCGTCACGTTCCTGGCCGCGCTCAAGGCGGGCTCCTTCTACCAGCCGATCCACTCGGCCTACCCGGCCGACCGGCGGCAGTGGATCGTCGACCACTCGAAGGCGACCATCCTGGTCACCGACGAGGCCTCGAAGGGCCTGGGCATCCCGTCGGTCGCCGACGTCGTGCTGGCGTCCGAAGACCTCTCCGACCAGCCGGTGACGGCGCCCGCGGTCACGCTGGACGAGAACTCCCCGGCGTACGTCATGTACACCTCGGGTTCCACGGGCGAGCCGAAGGGCGTGGCCGTGCGCCACACCGACGCCCTCGCGCTGGCCCTGGACTCCACTTGGGACACCGGCAACCACGAGCGGGTCCTGCTCATCGCGCCGCACGCCTTCAACGTCTCCACCTACGAGATCTGGGTTCCGCTGCTGCACGGCGGCACCGTGGTCGTCGCGCCCGAGGGCAAGCTCGACATCCCGACCCTCGGCTCGCTGCTGGCCGAGAACGAGATCACCGGCGTGCACCTGACCGCGGGCCTGTTCCGCGTCGTCGCCGAGGAGGCGCCGGAGAGCCTGGCCGGGGTCCGCGAGGTCCTCACCGGCGGCGACGTGATCGCGCCGAACGCGGTCGCCCGCGTGCTCGAGGTCAACCCGAACCTGACCGTCCGCGCGATGTACGGCGCGACCGAGGGCACGGTCTTCAGCACCAACTCCGCGATCCGCGCGCCCTACACCCCGGGCCCGGTGGTCCCGGTCGGGCGCGCGATGGACGGCGTCGAGCTGCACGTCCTGGACGAGCGGCTGGACCCGGTGCCCGACGGCACCGTCGGCGAGCTGTACTTCGGCGGCGTCGGCGTGGCCCTCGGCTACGCCGGCCGACCGGACCTGACCGGCGAGCGCTTCGTCGCCAACCCCTTCGGCGAGCCGGGTTCCCGGATGTACCGCACCGGCGACCTCGTGCGCCGCACCCCGGCCGGCGAGATCGAGTTCGTCGGCCGCGCCACCGACCAGGTGAAGATCCTCGGCTTCCGCGTCGAGCTCGCCGAGATCGAGGCCGCCATCGCCGGGCACCCCGGCCTCGCCGACGTCGCCGTCGTCGCCCGCGAGGTCAAGGCCGGTGACGTCCGCCTGGTCGCGTACCTGGTCGCCGAGTCCGGCGAGCCGGACACCGGCGCCATCCGCGAGCGCGTCCGCTCCCGGCTGCCGGAGTACATGCTGCCCGCCGCGTTCGTCGTGGTCGAGCGGCTGCCGCTGACCGCGAACGGCAAGCTCGACCGGGCCGCGCTGCCGCAGCCGGAGTTCGAGACCGCGGGTGCCTCCCGCGCGCCGAGCGGCCCGAAGGAGGAGGCGCTCTGCCGCGCGTTCTCCGAGGTGCTCGGCATCGAAGAGGTCGGCGTCGACGACAGCTTCTTCGACCTGGGCGGCCACTCGCTGCTGGCGATGCGCCTGCTCAACCGGATCCGCGCCGAGCTGGGCGTGGAACTGAAGATCAACACGCTCTTCGACACTCCGACCGTGGCCGGCCTGGCCCAGGTGCTCTGAGGGAGACCCGAGATGACGAACCCCTTCGACGACCCGGACAAGAACTACACCGTCCTGGTGAACGCCGCGGGCGAGCACTCCCTGTGGGTGTCCGGTATCCCGGTGCCCGCCGGCTGGGAGGTCTCCTACGGCCCGCGCGGTCGCCAGGCGTGCCTGGACCACATCGCCGAGAACTGGCGCGACCTGCGGCCGAACCCGGCCGCCCGCCGCGCCGCCTGACTCCCGGACGCCCGCCCACCGCGCTCATCCCGGAACAGAGGAAAGAAGGTTTCCCATGGCCACCCCGAACCCGTCGGCCCTCGACGGTCTCGAGCTGGACTACGTCCGTTTCTACGTCGGCAGCCTCGACACGGCACGGGACTGGCTGGTGCGCGGGTACGGCCTCGGCGAGCGGCCGCTGGGTGACTCCGGCCCGGACTGGGCCACGGTGCGCTCGATCGAGATCGGGGCCAACGACGTCCGGTTCATCTTCAGCGAGCCGCTCGTCGAGGACCACCCCGGCACCGCCTACGTCGACCACCACGGTGACGGCGTCTCGGACATCGCCCTGCGCGTCAGCGACGCGAAGGCGGCGTTCGAGGCGGCCGTCGCCCGCGGGGCGCGCCCGGTCGCCGGGCCGTCCCGCGCCGGCAACGTCGTCACGGCCAGCATCATGGGCTTCGGCGACACGCTGCACACCTTCGTCGAGTACCCCGGCGGCGTGCCCGCGCCGATCGCGGTCAACGCCGAGGAACCCGGTGCGCTGCTGGAGATCGACCACTTCGCGGTGTGCGTGGAGCACGGCCACCTCGACGCCACGGTCGACTTCTACCGGGACGTGCTGGGCTTCGAGCTGATCTTCGCCGAGACGATCGCGGTCGGCGCGCAGGCGATGACCACGAAGGTCGTGCAGAGCAAGTCCGGCAGCGTCACCTTCACGCTGATCGAGCCGGACACCTCGAAGGAGCCGGGCCACATCGACGACTTCCTCAAGGACCACGGCGGCGCGGGCGTGCAGCACATCGCCTTCACCACCAACGGGATCATCGAGGCGGTCGACGTGCTGCGCGACCGGGGCGTCGAGTTCATGGGCACCCCCGCCTCCTACTACGCGGACCTGCTGCAGCGCGTGGTGCCGGAGCAGTACTCGGTGGTGAACCTGCGCGAGCAGCAGGTGCTGGTCGACGAGGACCACGACGGCCAGCTGTACCAGATCTTCGCCCGCTCGGTGCACCCGCGGAACACGATCTTCCTGGAGCTGATCGAACGGCTCGGGGCGCGGGGCTTCGGCAGCGGCAACATCACCGCGCTGTACCAGGCCGCCGAGCGCCAGCGCGACCACCACTGAATTGAAAGCCGTGCAGGGAAAGGGAACCCCGATGAGCCGCTACCCGCTGTCGGCCAACCTCGGTCTGCTGTGCATCTTCGACAAGGGCGAGACGGACGGCGCGTTCGGGCCCCGGCACCTGGTGATCCACGGCTGGCGGGTGCGCGGCGAGCTGGACCTGGACGCGCTGCGCGGCGCGCTGGACGACGTCGTCGAGCGGCACGAGATCCTCCGCACGGAGATCGTCCGCGAAGGCGGCGAGCAGTACCAGCTCGTGCACCCGCCGTGCTCGCCGGAGCTCGTCCTGCACGACCTGACCGACGACGGCCGCCCGCGCGACCTGCAGGTCGACGAGTTCGTCAACTCCGTCGAGGCGGGCCGCCTCGGCGCCGACGAGCTGCCGCACCTGCGCGCCGAACTGGGCCGCTTCGACGACCGCGACGGCGTGCTGGTGCTCATCGTGCACCACACCGCCGGCGACGGCTGGTCGCTGCACGTGCTGATCCACGAGCTGGCCGTCAGCTACGCGCGGCGCCGCGGGCTCGACGTGCCCGCGCTGCCGGAACCGCGCCAGTACGGCGAGTTCTCCGTCTGGCAGATCGGCGACCTGGCCAGCGACCAGTCGCAGGCGTCGCGGGAGTACTGGGGCGGCAAGCTGCGCGGCGGGCGAATGCTCGACATCAAGGCCGACCGCACGCTCGCCCCGGACACCCCCGCCGTCTACGCGGTGGAGCGGTTCCTGCTCGACGCCGAGCTCACCCGCGGCACGACCGAGCTCGCGCGGGTGATGCACTGCTCGCCGTTCATGGTGCTGCTGGCCGCCTACAACGCGCTGCTGGCGCGGATGTCGGGCGCCACCGACCTGGTGGTGCCGATCATCACCTCCGGCCGCGCCGACCAGTCGCACTACGAGACCATCGGCCCGTTCTTCAACCTGGTCCCGCTGCGCACCGACATCGACGGCTGCCGCACCTTCTCCGAGCTGGTGCTGCGGATCCGGGCCACCTGCCTGGAGGCCTACGCGCACGAGCTGCCCTTCAGCGAGGTCGTCGCGCAGGCGCCGGAGATCAACAAGACCTACGAGCGGGACGACAACGCCGTCTGCGCCATCCAGGTGCTGCAGTTCCCCGGCATGACCGAGGCCGAAACCGTCGGCGACGTCGAGTACGCCGAGGTCCGCAAGCGCACCCAGTCGTGCCAGGACACCTCGGACATCCCGAACGGCGTGCTGTGGGCACTGGACATCCTCGGTGACGGCGAGATCGCCGGCACCGCGCGCTACAACACCGAGCAGTTCGACCGGGAGACGATGGTCCGGATGGTCGAGGACTACCGGGGGATCCTGGCCTCCGGCCTGGCCGACCCCAACCGTCCACTGTGGGCACTCTGACCACCAGCAGCAGCGGCGATCGAGGAGGAAGGCGCACATGAGCGCAAGCGAGGAGAGTTACGACGTCGTGGTCATCGGCGGGGGACCCGGTGGCGCGGCGACGGCCGGGCTGCTGGCCGGCATGGGCCACAAGGTGCTCGTGCTCGAACGCGAGAAGTTCCCGCGCTACCACATCGGCGAGTCCCTGATCACCGGCGCCCTGCCCACTCTGGACGACCTGGGCCTGATCAAGCGCCTGGACGCCATGGGCTTCACCAAGAAGTACGGCGGCACCCTGCTGTGGGGCAAGAACCAGGGCACCTGGGGCTTCCGGTTCACCGAGTCGGCGCTCTACGACTACGCCTACCAGGTGCGCCGCGCCGACTTCGACGCGCTGGTGCTGGGCCGGGCCCGCGAGCTGGGCGCGAAGGTGCTCGAAGAGGTGACCGTCCGCGAGCCGATCTTCGACGGCGAGCGCATGGTCGGCGTCACCTACGCGGAGAAGGGCAGCAAGGAGACGAAGGAAGCGCACGCGACGTTCGTCATCGACGCCTCGGGCCAGACCCACATGCTGGCCAAGCACTTCGACTCGGTCGTCTGGCACGACGACCTGCGCAACATCGCGACCTGGACGTACTGGCAGGGCTGCAACCGCTACAGCGGCACCAAGGCGGGCGACATCATCTCGGAGAACCGCCCCGCCGGCTGGTTCTGGTTCATCCCGCTGCACGACGGCACGGTCAGCGTCGGGTACGTGACGCCGCTGGAGGAGTACCAGAAGTCCGGCAAGTCGCTGGAGGAGCTGTACTTCGAGGAGCTCGCCAAGACCGAAGAGGTCAGCACCCTGGTCAAGGGCGCGACGCGGGCGAGCGGGTTCCGCAACATCAAGGACTGGTCCTACACCGCCGAGCGCTTCCACGGCCCGGGCTGGGCGCTGGTCGGCGACGCCGCCGCGTTCGTCGACCCGCTGCTGTCCACCGGCGTCACGCTGGCGCTGCGCGGGGCGCGGGCGCTGGCCGACGCGATCGACGGCGTGCTGCAGGACCCGTCGGCCGAGGACGAGCTGCTCGGCCTGTACGAGGAGAGCTACCGGACCTTCCTCGACTCCGTGCTGGACTTCGTGCGGTTCTTCTACGACCGCACGAAGAACAAGGAGGACTACTGGGACAAGGCCCAGGAGCAGATCGACCCGAACAAGCTGCGGCCGCGCGAGATGGACTTCGCGACCATGCTCTCGGGCCTGACCGGGATCAACGACATCTTCCAGCAGCGCCGGCGCGCGGCCTAGCGTCTTTTAGGAGAGCACGACATGAGCGAACACGAGATCCTCGCGCCGCAGGGGAGAGGTCTCACCTACCGCGGGGTCGCCTACGACTGCGGGTCCAACCACGAGACCGGCCAGGGCCACAACTCCCGCATGGTGTGGAGCGACGACATCATGCGCACGGAGATCGACTCGATCGCCGACGGCCTCAAGGCGAACTCGGTGACGATCTACGGCACCCTGTTCGACCGCCTCGAAGCCACGACGGCGCACGCGGTCGAGCGCGGCCTGCACGTGTGGCTGCAGCCGCGGCTGATGGACGGCGAGCAGCCGGACGTGCTGGAGCACATCGCCGAGACCGCGCGGCTGGGGGAGAAGTTCCGCAAGCAGGGCGCGGACATCCACGTCAGCGTCGGGTGCACGCACGCGATCCAGACCATGGGGATCATGCCGGGCGAGTTCTACCACAACCGGATGGGCAACGCGTTCCCGGACTCCGACCACCACTTCCTGCGCCCGGTCGGCCCGATCGACCACGACGACGTCGAGGTGAAGCTCAACGCGTTCCTGGGCCAGGCGGTCAAGGTCGCGCGGGCGAACTTCAGCGGCGGCATCACCTACTCGGCGGGCTCGTTCGAGCGGGTCGACTGGACGCCGTTCGACTACATCGGCATCACGGACTACTTCCACGCGAAGCCGAGCCGCGAGGCGTACATCGCCGAGCTGGACTCGTACCGCAAGTGGGGCAAGCCGATCATGATCGCCGAGTACGGCACGTTCACCTACGCGGGCGCGTCGGAGAAGGGTCTGCTGGGCTTCGACATCGTGGACCGCACGGTCGAGCCGCCGCGGGTGTTCGACGGCTTCGTCCGCGACGAGCAGGCCCAGGCCGACTTCCACCTCGACCGGCTGCGCCTGTACGACGAGTTCGGGATCTACAGCGTCGCGGTGACGGAGTTCGTCCACCCGACGCACCCGCACTCCGAGGACCCGCAGTGGGACCTCGACACCGCGAGCATGACGATCACGAAGACGATCCGCGACGACTACTTCGACCACTTCTCGACCTACCGGATCGAGCCGAAGGAGTCGTACAAGGCGATCGCCCGCTACTACGAGGCGGTCACCGAGCGGGAACGCCGCGCCGCGGCCTGACCTGGGGGCATCACGAGCCGCCTCGCACCGACGGGTGCGAGGCGGCTTTTCCCGTTGCCGGGAAAACCGGTGGACAATTCGCGGGCGGCTCGTGATCGTGGAGGCATGAGCGAGGTCTGGAGCGCCGACACGGCCCGGCGTTACGACACGCCCGGCACGGGGATGTTCGCACCGGAGGTGCTGGACCCGGCGGTCGACCGGCTGGCGGCGCTCGCGGGCGGCGGGGCCGCGCTCGAGTTCGCGGTGGGGACGGGCCGGGCCGCGATCCCGCTCGCCGGCCGCGGCGTGCCGGTGACGGGCATCGAGCTGTCCCCGGCGATGCTCTCGCAGCTTCGTTCGAAGGCTGACGAGCAGCTGCTTCCGGTCGTCCTCGGGGACATGGCGAACGCCCGCGCGCCGGGGTCGTTCTCGCTCGTCTACCTGGTCTACAACACGATCTCGAACCTGCAGACGCAGGCCGAGCAGGTCGAGTGCTTCCGCAACGCCGCTCGCCACCTGGTGCCCGGCGGGCGGTTCGTGATCGAGCTGGGGGTGCCCGGGCTGCGGCTGCTGCCGCCGGGGCAGGACGCGCTGGTGTTCGCGAACGAGCCCGGGTACCTGGGTGTCGACGTGTACGACGTGCTGAACCAGCACCTGGTGTCGCACCACTTCACGTTCGACGGTGAGAACCGGACGCGGCTCGGGCGTGGCCGGTTCCGGTACGTGTGGCCCGCCGAGTTGGACCTGATGGCGCAGCTGGCGGGGTTCGAGCTGGAGAGCAGGCACGCGGACTGGGCCGGAGCGGAGTTCACCGCGGAGTCGACGACGCACGTCTCCGTGTACCGCCTGACGTAACCGCGTAGGTGGTCGTGAGTGTTTAGGGCGGTTAGAACCGCCCTAAACACTCACGACCGGCAGGTACGGGAGCGGCACCCGGCGAAACAACGGAGCCCCGGACCGAAGTCCGGGGCTCCACAGTGGACTGAACTCAAGCAGCCGCGGCGGCCGACGACTCCGTCAGGCGGATGGGCAGCTCGTTCAGCCGGTGCACGAAGTAGCTCGGCTTCCAGCCCAGGTCGGCCTCCGGGATCGCCAGCTGGATGTCGGAGAACTTCGCCAGCAGGCTCTTGAAGAAGATCTCGCCCTCGAGCCGGGCCAGCGGGGCGCCCAGGCAGAAGTGGATGCCGTGGCTGAAGGCCAGGTGCGGGGTCTGGCGCTCGAGGTCGAACTTGCCCGGCTCCGGGAAGTCGCGGGCGTCGTAGTTCGTCGCGGTCAGGGAGATCGCCACGTGCTCGCCCGGCTGGACCGTGACGTCGCCGATCGTGACCTCCGCCTTGGCGAAGTGGTAGGTCACCGTGACCACCGGCGGGTCGACGCGCAGGATCTCCTCGATCGCCTTGGGCACCAGGTCCGGGTTCGCGCGCAGCTTCGCGAGCTGCTCCGGGTTGCGCAGCAGCGCGAGGATGCCGTTGGCGATCATGTTGACCGCCGTCTCGACCGAGCCGATCAGCATCAGGAAGATGTTGGACCGCAGCTCGATGTCCGACAGCGTCGAGTTGCCCTCCTGGCCGGACAGGATCGCGGAGATCATGTCCTCGCCCGAGGTCTCCTTGCGCTGCGCGATCAGCTTCGTCAGGTAGTCGTCGAACCAGCGGCCGGCCTGGAAGATGTCGTTCTGGTCGGTCACCTCGCCGAGGCCGGTGACGATCCCGCAGTACTCGCGGAACTCCGCGCGGTCGGACATCGGGACGCCGAACCACTCGCAGATGACCTCGTTGGGCAGCGGGATGGCGAGGTCCTCGACGACCTCCGCGGTGCCGGTGGCGGCCACCGCGGCCAGCAGCCGGTCGGTGATCTCCTGCACCCGCGGGCGCAGGTTCTCCATGTAGCGCGGGGTGAACGCCTGCGAGACGAGCTTCTTCATCCGGGTGTGGTCCGGCCGGTCGTTGAACACCATGGAGTGGCGGAAGAAGTCGTCGTTGTAGAGCGCCAGGTACGGCTTCAGGGTCGGGTCGGCGACCTTGTCGCTGCGGGCCAGGCGCGGGTCGGACAGCGCGCGGCGCGCCTCGCGGTAGCCCGTGACCAGCCAGGCGGGCATGCCGTCGGGCATCGACACCTTGTGGATCGGGCTGTCGGTGCCGAGCTTGGCCAGCAGCTGCGGCGGGTTGGTCAGCTCCGTGGCCTCGAGCGGCACGCGCGGGGCGTCTTCTGCGGACATCAGTCACTCCTCAAAGGTCTTCGGCCGAACCCCGCGGCACCCCAGGACGGCCGCGGTCGCCGTTGCTCGTTCCCCGGGTTCATCTTCGCCGCGGCCCCGGCCGCGCTCACCTCGCGTCTTGCCCAGTGCCGCGGCGAAAATCCTTCACCGGGTCATGTCGGGCACGGTCCAGCCGTCGAGGTCGTACTCGTTGAGGCACGTGTCGACGAACCGCTTGTAGTCGTCGACGTCACCCGAAGCGACCTGCCCGAAGAGCAGCTCGATGCGGGTGTTCTCGTGGCTGCCGGCGTAGTTGCGCTCATACAGCTCGTGCCGCCCGCCGAACTCGGTGCCCACGGCGTCCCAGAGCAGCTTCATCACCTTGACGCGCGTCTCGGCGTCGATGCCGTTCGAACCGCGGACGTAGGTGTCCAGGTAGGACCGGATCTCCGGGTTCTTGAAGTCCTCGGCGCTGGAGTTGATGTAGATCAACGCGCTCGCGACGTCCTGCAGCACGATCTCGCGGATGCGGGCGTAGCCGACCTGCGTGAACCAGCGGTAGGCCTGGCCGTAGGCCGGGTTCGGCAGCAGCGCGCCGTCGCGCCACGGCACCGGGTTGCGCGCCGCGGCGTCCGAGAGCCCCCAGAACAGGTTGCGCCACGCCAGGACCTCGCCGAGGCGGGTCTGCACGCCGCGGAAGTCCTCGGTGCCGGTGATCTCCAGCGCCTTCGCGATCAGGCCCGCGATGAACTCCAGCTTCACCGCCAGCCGCGTGCAGCCCTGGAACGTCGAGCGCTCGATGAAGCCGGACTGCCCGGTGAACGTCTGGACCTTGCCGAGGTCGCCGTAGATGAAGACGTTCTCCCAGGGGATCAGGACCTTGTCCAGCACCAGGATCGTGTCGTTCTCGTCCAGCCGCGAGGAGAGGGGGTAGTCGAACGGCGAACCGACCGCGTTGGCCATCGACGTGTACGACGGACGGCAGATCAGCTTCATCCCCTTGGCGTCCATGGGGATGGTCGCCACGAGCGCGAACTCGCGCTTCTTGATCGGCAGCCCGTAGTGCGCGATGAAGTTGTAGTGCGTCAGCGCGGAGCCGGTCGCGACGACCTTCGCGCCGCTGACCACCAGGCCCGCGTCGGTCTCCTTCTCCACGTGGACGAACACGTCGCGGACCTCGTCCGGCGGCCGCTTGCGGTCGACCGGCGGGTGGACCAGCGCGTGGTTCCAGTAGAGCACCTTCTCCTGCGACTCCCGGTACCAGCGCTTGGCGTTCTCCTCGAACGGCGCGTAGAACTCGGAGTTCGCGCCGAGCGTGCCGAGGAACGACGCCTTGTAGTCGGGGCTGCGGCCCATCCAGCCGTAGCTCATCCGCGCCCAGGTGGCGATCGCCTGCTGGTCGGCGACCATGTCCTCGACGCTGTGCGGCGTGCGGAAGAACCGGTGCGTGTAGCCGCCGCTGCCGGTGTCGGTGGGCGCGGTGAGCACGTCCTTGTACTTCGGGTCGTGCAGGGCGTCGTACAGCCGCGCGGTCATCCGGATCGGGTTGCGGAACGCCGAGTGCTCGGTGACGTCCTTGACGCGCTCGCCGTTGATGTAGACCTCGCGGTCGTCGCGCAGGCTTTCGATGTACTCGGCGCCGGTCAGCGGCCGGGCCGGACGGCTCTCGCTCATGGCCACCTCCCCTTGTCCGTTCACTTCTTGCGGGCGAGCGTGACGCCGTCCGCGATCGGCAGCATCACGGTCTCGAAGCGCTCGTCGACGGCGAGCTTCGCGTTGACGCCGGCGACGACTTCGGCGGCGTAGCGGGGGAGGTCCTCTTCCACGTCCTCGGGGGCCGCGACGGTGCCGTGCAGCAGCACGTTGTCGAGGATCAGCAGGCCGCCCGAGCGCAGCATCGGCGTCACGGCGTCGATGTAGTACGGGTAGGACGTCTTGTCGGCGTCGATGAACACCAGGTCCGCCTCGCCTTCGCCGACGAGACCGGGCAGCGTCTTGCGGCCGGGACCGAGCTTGAACTCGATCTTGTCGGCGACACCGGCCAGCTCCCAGTGCTTGCGGGCGATGCCGACCCAGTCCTCGGTGACGTCACAGGTGATCACCCGGCCGCCGGGCGCGAGACCGCGCGCGAAGGCCAAAGAGGACAGTCCGGTGAACGTCCCGACGTCGATCACCGTCTTCGGCGCGACGAGCTTCGCGATCAGGTGCAGGAAACCCGCCTGCTCGATCGGCGTCAGCATCTCGGCGAGTTCGCCGACCTTCGCGGTGTCCTCGATCAGGCTGCTCACCACCGCGTCGGGTGGCGTGCACGAACTGACCACGTAGGCGATCGTCTTCTCGTCCAGGAAACTGAACGTACTCATGCGTCCTCCACGACGGCGCGCGATCCGGCCGGGGTCCGGTGGGCAAAGGCCAGTATCGCCAGCGCCGCGAAAGCCTTGCGTCTCCTCGTTTGCACTGCACAGAGCCCTTCAGCACTGCGGGAGATGCGCCGGTTCGGCGCCAGCGACGATTCTGGCCTTTGCCGACGACGACACCACCTCCGGAGTCGAGGAGATTCGATGCGAGTCCTGTTCACCGTCTACCCGAACTCACTGGCGCACCTCTATCCGGTGGTGCCGCTGGCGTGGGCGCTGCAGAGCGCGGGGCACGAGGTCCGCGTGGCCGCGCACCACAGCGCCGCGGAGATGATCATCAAGACGGGCCTCACGCCGGTCCAGCTCGGTGACCCCGACCAGCCGCCGGTGCGCCTCACCGACGACTGCGCCCCGCCGCACCACCAGGACATCGTGAACCGCTACGCCGACGTGATGGGCCTGTCGCCGGAGGGCCGCGAGCACTGGATCGTGTTCTACCAGTGGCTGATGCAGCCGACCTCGGACTACGTGCGCCTGGACCGCCGCGAGGCCGAGGACCTGATCGACTTCGCCAAGGTGTGGCAGCCGGACCTGATCTCGTGGGACGCCACCATCCCGGCCGGCGCCGTCGCGGCGAAGGTCTGCGGTGCGGCGCACACGCGGCTGCTGATCGGGCACGACATGTTCGGCTGGTCGCTGGACCGGCTGGCGGAGAACAAGGACGCCCTCGTGGCGGCCGGCCTCGACCCGAACCCGCTCGCCACGCTGATCCGCCCGCTGGCGCAGAAGTACGGCTACGAGGTCGACGACGAGCTGCTGGTCGGCAACTTCAGCATCGAGACCATGCTGGAGGGCCTGCGCCTGCCCACGAGCACGAAGAAGCTGCCGATGCGGCACGTGCCCTACGTCGACCCCGACGTCCTGCCGAAGTGGCTGTACCAGCGTCCCGAGCTGACCCGCTGTGAGTGCTGTGGCCGCAAGAACCGCCGCCGCGTCGCGCTGTCGCTGGGCGAGTCCACCCGCCGGTTCATCAAGGGCGACTGGGACCGCGCGCCGAAGATCCTCAAGGCCCTCGGCCAGCTCGACGACCTCGAGATCGTGGCGACGCTCGACAAGGCGCAGCTGGCCGACGTCGAGGAGATCCCGCCGAACGTCAAGGTGATCGACTGGGTCAACCTGCCGCACCTGCTGCCGACCTGCTCGGCGCTGATCCACCACGGCGGCATCGGCACCTACTCCTCGGCGGTGGCGAACAAGGTCCCGCAGCTGGTCTGCGACGTCGAGGGCATCTCGCTGCTGATGCGCCTGGTCGAGGACGGCGGCGACATCAACAAGACGGGCACCTACCGCCTCGGCTGGGAGTTCGACGAGCGCGAAGAGGGCGAGCCCGACGCGGCGACGTCGCACTGGGAGCTGCCGGCGAAGAAGGTCGAGTCCACTGTGGTCTCCGACTTCGTCATCTCGACCGGCGCGGGTGTCCGCCTCGACCACCGCGCCAGCACGGTCGAGGAGATCCGCGACCTGGTCTGGGCGGTGGCCACGGACCAGCGCTACCACCACGCCGCCCAGTCCCTGCACGACGACTGGCTGGCGATGCCGAGCCCGAGCGACATCATCCCGGACCTGGAGAAGCTGGTCGTCCAGCACCGCCGTCGCTGAGCCTCCCCTCGAAGCCGCCGTCCCGCACTCCGCGGGGCGGCGGTTTTTCGTGTGTCCGGCCGGGCGGGCTGAAGGGGACTTTCAGTGCATGTGATGCGAGGAAAGTCCCCTTCAGCTCACCAGACGCCAGCAACGTCCCCTTCAGCCCGCGTCGAAAGGCCCCGCCGAGCGAACTCGGCGGGGCCTTCGGTCCGAAGAGGACTCAGAGCACTTCGACCTCGGGGACGAACCGGATCCACTTGCCGCCCGCGGCGCGGAACGCCTGTTCCTTGGCCATGATCTCCTCGGCGTGGTTCCACGCGAACAGCACGGCGTAGTCCGGGTAGGCGTCCGAGAACGCCGACGGCGGCTTCACCGGCAGGTGCGAGCCCGGCAGCAGGTGGCCCTGCTTGCCCGGCGTCGAGTCCACGACGAACGGGATGAGGTCCGTCGTGATGCCGCAGTACGTCGTCACCGTCGAGCTCTTGCCCGGCGCGCCGTAGCCGACGACGGTCTTGCCCTGCTCGCGCAGGTGCGTCAGCAGCCCGACGAGGTCGTCGCGGATCCGCTCGACGTTGCGGCCGAACCGCGCGAACGTCAGCGGCTCCGAGAGCTTGCCCGCCTCCTCCTCGGCGAGCAGCGCGTCGAGCGAGGCCGACGGCGTGCGCGCGCCCGGGCGGGCGATCGTGTACCGGACCTCGCCGCCGTGCATGGCGATGTGCTCGGCGTGCACCAGCTCGAAGCCGAAGCGCTCGGCCATCGCGCGCACCGAACCGGCGCTGAAGTAGAACACGTGCTCGTCGTAGATCTGGTCGAAGGCCATGCCCTCGATGATCGTGGCGAGGTACGGCTCCTCGAACACGAAGATGCCGTTGTCCGACAGCAGCGCGTCGATGCCGCGGAACAGCGACTCGACGTGCGCGATGTGGCAGATCGTGTTGGCGCCGAAGATGACGTCGGCGGCGCCGTGCGCGCCGCGGACGGCGGCCGCGGTGTCGGCGTCGAAGAACGCCGAGAGCACCTGGACCCCCTTGGCACGCGCCAGGTCCGCGACGTTGCCCGACGGCTCGACACCGAGGTGGCGGACACCGGCCTCGGCGATCGTCGACAGCATGACGCCGTCGTTGCAGCCGATCTCGACGATGAACGGGTCCGGCCCGGTCAGCTCGTTCGCCAGGAACCACTCGGCGTCGGTCCGGAAGTGCTTGCGGTGCCCGGCCGAGCCGGAGGCCTGGTACCGGTAGCCCGCGTGGTAGCGCAGCTCCTGCGGCACCTCCTCCATCAGCTGCACCATCGTGCAGTCCTCGCACGCCCCCACCGCGAGCCGGAAGCGGAACTCGCCCTCGACCTCGTGGGGGAGCAGGAAGCCGTTCGCCGTCGGCTGGTCGCCGAGGTCGACGAACTCGGCGACGCGGCCGCCGCACACCCGACACTTCGTACCCATGGACTGGCCCTCACTGTTGGTGGTCATCGAATCCTCACTCCGCGCCCTTGTCGTCCTGCGCCAGCCACCAGTCCGCGCCCCGCGCCCACTCGACGGTCTTGATCAGCCCGTCGCGCAGCGAGGTTTCCGGGCGCCAGCCGAGGATCTCGGCCGCCTTGGCGTTGTTCGGCACGCGCCGCGGAAGGTCCTCATAGGACGCGCCGAGCTTCTCGCCGGTGTCGACGTCGACGACGTCGGTCGCGCCGGTGAGCTCGCCGACCAGCCGGACGACCTCGCCGACGGTGGTCTCGACCATGCTGCCGATGTTGAACGCCTGCCCGACCGCGCCCGGGTGGTCCGCGGCGCGCAGCGTGCCCTCGATGGCGTCGTCGACGAAGGTGAAGCAGCGGGTCATGGTGCCCTTGTCGTAGACGACCAGCGAGCGGCGGTTCAGCGCGCGGTGGATCGAGCGGCTGACGATGTAGGCGGGCCGCTGCCGCGGGCCGTAGACGTTGAAGTAGCGCACGATGGTCGCGTCGAGCCCGTGCTGGCGGGCGAAGGCGAACGTCAGATGCTCGGCCAGCGCCTTGCTGGAGGAGTAGGACCAGCGGTCGTGCGACGTGCCGCCGAGCACGCGGTCGCCGTCCTCGTCCCACGGCACCGCCGGGTTCTTGCCGAACACCTCGCTGGTGCTGGCCAGCACGACCTTCGCGCCGGCCTCGAGCGCGAGGTCGAGCACGGACCGCGTCGCGGCGTAGTTGATGTCGATGACGTCGAGCGGGCGCGCCAGGTACTGGTCGACGCCGACGACCGCGGCCAGATGGTAGACGACGTCGACACCGGGCCGGATCGCCTCGGCGAGCTTCGCGGTGTCGCGCAGGTCGCCGGTGACGTACCGGACGCCCTCGACCGGAAAGCGCGGCGGCGCGACGTCCAGGACGGTCACCTGGTCACCGCGGTCGACGAGGCGCTCGACCAGGTGCGACCCGACGAAGCCGGACCCACCGGTGACGACGGCGTGCTGGGGAGTGCTCATCGGCCGGTCTCCGTCTCGGTCGGCGTGCCGGGGATGGCGTCGCCACGGCCGATGCCGCGGTAGACGTAGCCGGCGGCGCGCAGCTGCGCGATCTTTTCCTTCGGGTAGTACGCGCGGCCGTCGAGGACCAGGCAGTCCTGGGCGACGGGCAGCGCGGCGAAGTCGATGTCGTGGAAGTCGCGGTGCAGCGCCAGGATCGCGAGGCAGTCCGCGTCGCGCACGGCCTCTTCGAGGCTCGCGGCGGGCCGGATGCCGAACAGCTCCTCGGCGGCGTCCGGGTCGACCAGCGGGTCGTAGACGGCGACGGTGAGGCCCGCCTTGGCGAGCGTCTTCACCGCGCCGACGGTCGGGGTGGCCCGCAGGTCGCCGGTGTCGTTCTTGAACGCCAGCCCGAGCACGGCCACCTTGCTGCCGGTAGGGTTCTTGCCCTGGCGCACCAGCTCGTCGATCGCCAGCTGCGCGGTGTACTCCGGCATCCCGGCGTTGACCTCGCGGCCGGCGGGCGCGGTCCGGATCGGCAGGCCGTGGCGCTCGGCCGAGCGCCACACCATCCACGGGTCCTTGGTCAGGCACGAGCCGCCGACGCCGACGCTGGGCAGCAGGATGTTGACGTTGCCCGCGCCCTTGGGGATGGTGTTCGCCGCGGTGATCACGTCGAGCACGTCGACGCCGTAGAGCGCGCAGAACATCGCGAGCTCGTTGGCCAGCGCGATGTTCAGGTCGATCCACCAGTTGCTGGCCAGCTTGACGATCTCGGCCGCCTCCAGCGAGTCGCGGGGGATCACCTCGACGCCGAGGGCGCGTCGCCAGAAGGCTTCCGCCGCGGCCTCGCTCTCGTCGCCGAGGCCGCCGGCCACGATCGGGAAGGTCCGCAGCTCGCGCAGGGCGGTGCCCTCGGCGAGCCGCTCCGGGGTGAAGGCCAGGCCGAAGTCGACGCCGCCGAGCAGGCCGCTCTCCTCCTCCAGCAGCGACAGCACGATGCCGCGCGTGGTGCCCGGCGGCACGGTGCTCTTGAGCACGACGAGCTGGCCGGGGCGCAGGTGCTCACCGAGGGCCCGGCAGGCGCCGCGCAGCTGCTCTTCGGCGAGGGAACCGTCCTCGCGCACCGGGGTGCCGACGGCGATCAGGATGACGTCGGCTTCGCCCGCCTCGGCGATGTCCGTGGTGACGCGCAGGTTCCCGGCGGCGAGACCTTGGAAGATCAGCTCGGCGAGCCCTTCTTCGGCGAACCGGCAGTGGCCGCGCGCCAGCTCGTCGACCAGGCGTGGGTCGGTGTCGACGCCGACGACGTCGAACCCGCGGTCGGCCAGCGTCGCGGCGATGCACGAGCCGACGTAGCCGAAACCGATCACCGCCACTCGGAACCGGTCTTGGTCGGGCAGAAAACGCATCCGCGTCTCCAATCGGGTGATACTGCCTCCGGGACCGGCACGCGGGCCGGGTCCTGCACGAACTCGTCGGGGGCGCACGCGCGCCGACCGCGGAGCTCCCCGCCGACCATGGTCCGCGCGGTCCGCGGCCGGTCGCGTCTCCTCTGTTGCTTGCGCCGCACCGCCAGAGAAGCCTCGGCCGGTGGGCGCGCTTATCGTGGTGGGCATGGCTGAAGCCGCCGATCTCCCGGTGATCCGGCAGATCTCCTCCCGGCTGGTGTACGAGAACGCGTGGCTGAGCGTGCGCGAAGACGGCATCGAGCGCCCCGACGGTTCCCACGGGATCTACGGGGTGATCGACCGCCCCGACTTCGCGGTGGTGATCGCGGCCGAGCGCGGCGGCTTCCACCTCGTGGACCAGTACCGCTACCCGCTGTTGGGCCGGTACTGGGAGTTCCCGCAGGGGTGCTTCCCGGGCCGCCGCGACGGCGACGCGCTCGAGCTGGCCCACCGCGAGCTGGCGGAGGAGACCGGGCTGCGCGCGGGCTCGATGGTCCCGCTCGGACGGCTGGCGGCGTGGCACGGCGCGAGCGGCCAGATGTGCACGGTGTTCCTGGCGACGGACCTGGTGCAGGGCGAGCCGGAGCGCGAGCACGAAGAGCAGGACATGCGCCACCGCTGGTGCTCGCGCGCGGAGTTCGAGGCGTTGATCCGCAGCGGCGGAATCCGCGACAACACGACGGTGTCCGCGTACATGCTCCTGCGCCTGCACGAGGAGGAGGGCGGTGGTACGCGGTGTCTTGAATGAGTCATTCAGGACCTCCGAGGTCCTGAATGACTCATTCAAGACACGCCCGCCACGGCTCCCCGCCCGCCCGCTCGGGTGTCGCGAATGGGGCATTGGGGACCTCTGGTGTCCCGAATGAGTCATTCGCGACCTCCGGAACTCGGCTACGGCCGGACGATCTCTCGCAGGGCCGCGGCGAACTCCTCGGGGTGGGTCACGTACCCGACGTGCCCGCCCGGCAGGTGCACGATCGCGTTCCCCGTGTGCTCGGCCAGGACCGTGTTGGGCCGGTACGGGAAGGTGTCACGCGCGTCGCCGCCCGCCAGGACCAGTTTGTCCGAAAAGGACTTCAGCAGCCGCAGGTTCGGGCGGTACGCCGGGTACGGCTTAAGCTCGTGCTCGAACCAGAACACATGGTTGCGCCGGATGCGCCCGAGCATCTCGGCCAGCTCGTCCGGCGGCAGCTCGGTGCGCCGCGGCGGCTTGGTCGTGGTCTCCATGCCCATCCCGGAGCGGAACGCCTTGCGCGCCGCGTCGACGCCCTCGCGCTGGTAGACCTCGTACAGCTCGGAGTAGAACCCGAGCCAGTGTTCGGCGTCCGGCAGCACCGACGCCAGCGGCGGCTCGTGCGCGACGACCGTGTGCACCAGGTCCGGGTGCCGTTCGAGAGTGGCGAGCGCGACGATCGCGCCCGAGCTTCGACCCGAACACCGCCGCGGGCCCCGGGGCGAGGTGCCGGAGCAGGGCGCCGATGTCGTGGGCGTCGTCGGTCAGCCGGTCGTCGCCGACCGGGCCGTCGAGCGGGCTGCGCGAGAACCCGCGACGGTCGTAGGTGATCACCGTGTACTCGTCGGCCAGCGTCTCGGCGAGCGGCACGAACGGGGCGGCGTCGCCGTTGCCGCTGGGGATGATCAGCAGCGCCGGCCCGGCCCCGCGGACCTCGTAGTACAGGCTCGCGCCGGGCACGGCCAGCCGGTCGATGGTGACTCGCATGCGCATCCTCCGGTCACGGACGGTTTGCCGCCAGTGTCGGCCGGGCGCGGCCGCCCGCGCGTCTCTCCGCTTGGCGTCCGGCGGCTCTTCCGGATTGCGCGGCCGCGGCCACGCGCATTCCGCGAGGTGCGCACCGCCGCGGGCGGGTGCCACCGTCGGGAGCGCGCGCGGCGTCCTGTTGCGCCCGGAGCCGCCCCGCCGGGCCTCCGTAGTCCCGTCACACCGTGGAGGTCCAGGTGCCGAGCACCCCACTTCCGACCCGGGCCCAGCTCGTCGAGCGCGCCGCCGGGCTCGTCCCGATGCTGCGCGCCAACGCGGGCAAGGCGGCGCAGGACCGCCGGCTCACCGAGGAGACGATCGACGCGCTCGCCGACGCCGGCGTCTTCAAGCTCCGCGTCCCCGCCCGCTTCGGCGGCTACGAGGCGGACACGACCACCCTGATGGAGGTCGCGACCCAGCTCGGCCGCGGCGACGGCTCCGCGTCGTGGGTCGCCTCGGTCTACTCCATCCCGGGCTGGATGGTCTGCATGTTCCCCGAGCAGGTGCAGGAGGAGGTGTTCTCGACCCCGGACGTCCGGGTGTGCGGGACGCTCAGCCCCACCGCGTTCGCCAAGACCGTCTCCGGCGGCTTCATCGTCAACGGCAAGTGGAGCTTCATCAGCGGCGCGCCGCACGCCCACTGGCAGGAGATCATCGCCATCCTCGACCCGGGCGACGGCAGCGAGCCGTACCCGCTGATGGCGCTGGTCCCGATGTCGGACCTGCAGGTCGTCGACGACTGGTACGCCGTCGGCCTCAAGGGCTCCGGCAGCCTCACCACCATCGCGCAGGACGTGTTCGTCCCGGCCGAGCGGGCGCTGCCGATGCCGACGGTCGTGCAGGGCAACACCGTGTCCGAGCGCAACTCGCGGATCCCGATCTACCGCGCGCCGCTGGTGCCGGTGGCCGGCGCGAGCAGCGTCGGCACCCTGCTGGGCCTGGCGCGCGCGGCGATGGAGAACTTCCTCGAGTGGCTGCCCGGGCGTCGCATCGCCTACACCGCGTACACGAAGCAGTCGGACGCGGCGGTCACCCACCTGCAGGTCGCGGAGGCGGCGCAGAAGATCGACCAGGCCGAGTTCCACGCCCGCCGGATCACGTCCACTGTGGACACCAAGGCGATCGAGGGTGTCCCGTGGACGCTCGAGGAGCGCGCCCGCAACCGCGCCGACGTCGGTGAGGTCTGCAAGCTGGCCAAGGAAGCCGTCGACATCCTCGCCGCCGGCGCGGGCGGCGCGTCGATCTACCAGCACGTGCCGATCCAGGGCATCCTGCACGACCTGCAGGCCGCGAGCCTGCACGCGCTGATCAACCCGACGACGGCCGCGGAATTGTACGGTCGTATTCTGTGCGGTTTGGAACCGGACACCGCATACATCTGAGCCGACGATTTCGCCGTCCCGTCCCGGCCTGCCGCAGGAATTCGCTGTCGCAGGTCAGGGCGTGGAACGCCCGGGGAAAAACAGTGAGAACGCACGGTCCCGGCCACCGGTTCCCGGCGGGGTTCGCACCGCATTCCGGAAGATGCTCGTGACGAGCGGCCTCTGGGACAGTTACTCACCGTACGAACCGACCTCGAAGTCACAACGCCCTGTGCGTCTGGCCTTTGTGATCCCTCGGTTGGCCGGCGGCTTTGATGGAGAGAGGATGATGAAAAGTGACCGGTAACGGCGCGCCGCCCTTGGCCGGGCGGCGGGAGTGGTGGGGGCTGGCGGTGCTCGCCCTCCCCACGATGTTGACGATGATGGACATCAACGTCCTGTTCCTCGCGCTCCCGCACCTGAGCGCTGACCTGGGCGCGAGCAGCACCGAGCAGCTGTGGATCACCGACATCTACGGCTTCCTGATCGCCGGGTTCCTGGTGACCATGGGTACGCTCGGTGACCGGATCGGCAGGCGGAAGGTCCTGGTGACCGGCGCCACGGCCTTCGGCATCCTTTCCGCGGTCGCGGCCTTCTCGACCAACCCCGAGATGCTGATCGTGATCCGGGCCCTGCTCGGTATCGCGGGTGCGACGATCATGCCGTCCACGCTCGCGTTGATCATGGGCATGTTCCAGCACCCGAAGCAGATGGGTGCCGCGATCGGTGTCTGGGCCACCTCGATGATGGCCGGTATCGCCCTCGGCCCGGTGGTCGGCGGCCTGCTGCTGGCCTCGTTCTGGTGGGGCTCGGTGTTCCTGCTCGCGGTGCCGATCATGGTGCTGGTGCTGGTGTTCGGGCCGATCCTGCTGCCCGAGTTCAAGAACCCGCAGGCGGGCAAGCTCGACCTGGTGAGCGTGGCACTGTCGCTGCTGGCGATCCTGCCGTTCATCTGGGGCCTCAAGGAGGTCGTCCGCTCCGGCTGGGCGGTCGCCCCGGTCCTGGTGGCCGTCGCGGGCATCATCTTCGGCGTGGTGTTCGTGGTCCGGCAGCGCAAGCTGGCGAACCCGCTGCTCGACGTCCGCCTGTTCGCGATCAAGGCCGTCTCCGGCGGTCTGATCCTCGGTCTGCTGTTCGCCGCGATCCAGGGCGGCACGGGCCTGCTGGTGACCCAGCACCTGCAGGAGGTGGAGGGCTTCTCGGCCCTGAAGTCCGCGCTCCTGCTGCTGATCCCGGCCGTGATCATGGTGGTCGGCATCCAGGCCACCAACCCGCTGTCGCTGAAGGTCAAGCCCGGCGTCATCCTGATCGTCGGCATGCTCATCGCCGCGGTCGGCATGCTGGTGCTGAGCCTGTACGACACGACTTCGGGCGTGGCCGTGCTGATCGTCGGCTCGAGCATCATCTTCCTCGGCGGCAGCCCGATCGGCGTCCTGGTCAACAAGGTCGTCATGGGCTCGGCCCCGCCGGAGAAGATGGGGTCGGCGGCTTCGCTGCAGTCGACCGGTGGTGAGCTGGGCGTCGCGCTCGGCATCGCCGCGCTGGGCAGCATCGCGACGGCGGCCTACCACAGCCACCTGACCGTGCCCGCCAGCGTCACCGGCCCGGCCGCGGACGCCACCCGCGAGAGCATCACCAGCGCGGTCCAGGCGGCGGGTTCCCAGCCGCCGAACGTCGCGCAGGACCTGCTTTCCGCGGCGGGCAACGCGTTCACCAGCGCCCTGAACACCACCGCCGGCATCTGCGCGGTCGTGTTCGTGGCGCTGGCCGCGCTGGCCTTCGCCACCCTCCGGCACATCCCGGTCCCGCCGGCGCCGCCCACGGGCCCGCCGCCGGAGGCCGCGCCGGAAGGTGCCCCGGAAGGGGAGACCTCCGCGGAGGCGGCCCAGGCCTGACGGTCTGGAAAACCCTTGGTCCGGCCGGATCGCGCGAGCGGTCCGGCCGGACCGTCCCGTGAACCAGCCATGCGGAGGAGTCCCGATGGAGCCGATGATCAACGTCATGCAGCCGGCGCTGGGCGAGCAAGAGCTCGCGGCGGTCCGGGAGGTGTTCGAGAGCAACTGGATCGGCCGCGGCGCCCGCACGCAGCAGTTCGAGTCGGCTTTCGCGCGGCACATCGGCGTCGACGCCGACCACGTGACGACGACGAACTCGTGCACCGAGGCGACGTTCATCGCGATGGAGCTCCTCGAGATCGGCCCGGGGGACGAGGTCGTGCTGCCGACGCCGAGCTTCGTGGGCGCGGGCAACGCGATCGCGTCCCGCGGCGCCGTCCCGGTGTTCTGCGACGTCGACGAGGCGACGCTGAACCCCCGCGTGTCGGACATCGAGGCGGTGCTGACCGAGCGCACAAAGGCCGTGCTGATCCTGCACTACGGCGGGTATCCCGGTGAGGTGAAGCAGATCGCGCAGCTGTGCCGGGACCGCGGCATCCACCTGATCGAGGACGCCGCCGTCGCTATCGCCTCCACTGTGGACGGACAGAGCTGCGGCACCTTCGGCGACATCGGCGTGTGGAGCTTCGACCACGGCAAGATCGTGGTCACGGTGGACGGCGGCATGCTGTGCGTGCGCGACCCGGAACTGGCCGCTCGCGCCCCCAAGATCGCCTACCTCGGCATGGAGCAGCGCAGCGGGTACGACCAGGCGATGCGCGCCCAGACCCGCTGGTGGGACTTCGACGTGACGTCGTTTTCCCGCCGCTCCACGACGAACGACGTGCTCGCCGCGATCGGCAACGTCCAGCTGAGCCGCCTCGGCGACTTCATCGCCCGCCGCCGCGAAGTCGCGGAGGCCTACGACGCGGGCTTGTCGGACGTCGCCGGCCTGCGCGTGCCCCCGCCCCTCCCGGCGGGCCACACGTCGTCGTACTACATGTACTGGCTCCAGTTCGAAGGCGGCATCCGCGACCAGGTCGCGCGCGACCTGTACGAGCTGGGTGTCTACACGACTTTCCGGTACCCGCTGCTGCACCAGGTTCCGGCGTACGGCTCGTCCGCGGTGCTCCCGAACGCGGAGGCGGCCGCGGCCAAGACGTTGCTGCTGCCGATGCACCAGTCGCTGTCCGATTCGGACGTCGACCGCGTGATCTCGGCCGTGCGCGAGTGCACGGGACGTCGCATCCGCGTCGCGCGCGCGGCCTGAAACCCCGCAGCCGGGAAGACGGCGCCGCGGCGCCGCTCTGGCACCGTTGTCGGTAAGCGTCCCGGCGTCGGAGTGAGGATGATGGTCATGAAGGCTGCGGTGATCCCCGGGGTCAACCAGGAGTGGGAACTGCGGGAGGTGCCGACCCCCGAGCCCGGCCCGGCCGACGTGCTGATCCGGGTCCGCGCGTCCGGCATCTGCTCGAACGACGTCCTGGTGACGAAGGGGATGCTGCCGTTCCCGGCGTTCGACCCGGCGATCCCCGGGCACGAGCCGGTCGGCGAGGTCGTGGCGGTCGGCGACGCGGTCACCAGCCGCCAGGTCGGCGACGTGGTGGGCACGACGTGGATCCGCGGTACCTGCGGCAGCTGCGACTACTGCCGACTCGGCCTCCCGCTGTCGGCCCGTGCGACGTTCGCTTGCGCGGCCCCGGTTTCCACGGGATTCACTGTCCAAGGTGGACAGGCGGAGTACATCGTGGTCGCGGCCGACCAGACGGTGCTGATCCCCGACCACCTGGCCCCGGAGCTGGCGGTCCCGGTGCTGTGCGCGGGGTACACGAGCTGGAGCGCGCTGCGGACGGCGGACCCGAAGCCGGGAGAGCGCGTCGCGGTGGTCGGCATCGGCGGCCTGGGGCACCTCGCGGTGCAGTACGCCCGCGCGTGCGGCTTCGACACGATCGCGGTGACGAGCTCGCCGGAGAAGCACGACTTGGCGCGCGAGCTGGGCGCGAGCACGGTGGTCTCGAACGGCGAAGAGCTGCGCGCAGCGGGCGGCGCGGACGTGGTGCTCGTGACGGGCACGTCGTACCGCGCGGCGGCGGACGCGATGACGGGGTTGAACGTCAACGGCCGTCTGGTGCTGGCCGGCATCGACGTCACGGAGCCGTTCACGCTGCCGCCGATGCTGCCGTTCTTCGGGCTGGGCCAGCGGATCCTCGGCGCGACCCACAACGGCACGGAGTACCTGCGCGAGGCGCTGGACCTGGTGGCGGCGGGCAAGGTGAAGCCGCTGGTGGAGACGTTCGCGGCGGAGGACGTCGCGGAGGCGGTCCGGAAGGTCGGCAAGGGCGAGGTGCGGTTCCGCGCCGTCGTCACGTACTGAACCGCGCCCGGGGGCTGTTGTGCGGATCTTGTTCACGACGGTGGCCCTGCCGGGCCACTTCTTCCCGCTGGTCCCGCTGGCGTGGGCCTGCCGGGCGGCGGGGCACGAGGTGCTGGTGCTGAGCGCCGAGCACTTCGTCCCGACGGTGCTGGGGTCTGGGTTGCCGGGAACGTCATCGGGCCCGGCGGAGAAGTTCGCCGACCTGGTGGCCGACGACCGCCCGAGTGAGGGCTTGGCGGAGCAGCGCACGGCCCACGGCCGGGTGTTCGGCCGCATGGCGGCCCGGGCGTTGCCGGGGACATCGGTGGCGATGCGCGCGTGGCGCCCGGACGTGGTGGTCAGCGAGCGAGCGGAGTTCGCGGGCCCGATAGCGGCGTGGGGGCTCGGAATCCCGCAGGTGGAGCTGCACTGGGGGGTGGCGGCGCTCCCGGAGTACCGCTGGGGAGCGGCAACGGAGTTGTCGGTCCAGCTGGCGGCCCGCGGCCTGGAGATCCTCCCACGCCCGTCGGCGGTGCTGAACCCGTGGCCCCCATCGTTGCGGCTCCCGCACGCGGCGGGCCACACGGGCATCCGGCCGCTGGCGTACAACGGCGAGGCGAGGGTGCCGGACTGGGTGCTGCGCCAGCGGCGTAGGCCCCGGGTGTGCCTGACGTTGGGGACGGTGGTGCCGCGAACGGGCCGCAGCCAGGTGGCGGAGAGCGTGGCGGACATCGTCGGAGCGCTGGCGGAGCTGGACGTGGAGCTGGTGGTGGCGGTGGACGACCGCATCGCGGCTGGCTGGCCGCGACTGCCGGAATCGGTCCGCCACGTGGGGCGGATGCCGCTGTCCCCGGTGTTCGCAACGTGCGACGCGGTGATCCACCACGGCGGGCAGGGAACGGCACTGACGGCGATCGAGGCGGCGTTGCCGCAGCTGGTGCTCCCGGTGTTCGACGACCAGTTCGACAACGGCGAGTCGGTGGCTCGAGCGGGAGCGGGGGTCCGGATGTTGCCGGACGAGATCGCCCCGGCGGCGATCGCGCGGCAGTGCGCGGAGATCTTGGGCCGGCCGGGGTACCGCCGGGCGGCGGAGGTTTTGGCGGCCGAGCTGTCGGCCCAGCCGACCCCCGCTGAGGTGGCGGAGGGGCTGGCCGAGTTGGCGGCGGAGGGCGCCGCCGAGGCGGCGTGAGGGTCGCGGAGGCGCGTGGGGCCGGTTGCTGCGGGTCGCGCGGCGCGAGGGGCCGCCAAGGTGGCATGGGTCGCCCGCGGCGCACGAGGGCTCGCCGAGTGGCGTGGGTGGCCTGCGGCGGCGTGCGAGGGCCCGCCGAGGTGGTATGGATGGCCGCGGCGGGGCGGGATGGTCCACCGAGGTGGTGGCCCGGCGCCTGTGCGCGAGGGCCGGTTAGGTGACCTGAGCGGCCTGCGGGGTGCGGCAGGAGTGCGGGCGCCGCGGAGGCTGTCTGCGGGTCGCGAGCGTTGCGAGAGGCCCACGAGAGCCGCGAGGGTGACATCAGAGTGCTGCGGTGGCGGCGTGACGGGCCCGCCGAGGCACCCCCGGAGCAGCGGAGGCGGCGTCCAGCGGGTCCAGGAGGCGTGCTCGGAAGCGTAGAAGCGCCATCCTGGAGCCCGAAGCCGCGCGAAGAAGCCGCTGGGCGGCGCGACTCAGTTGCTGAGGCGCAGGTCAGCGCAGCCAGGCGGCGATGCGGTCGAAGGCCTCACGCTCGGCGCGGCTGAGCGGCGGGGAAAGCCGGAGGTCGGGGTGCCAGACCGGCGCGAGGAACTGCGGCGCCGCGAACGGGCCGGGTCCCGTGAGGCCGTTCAGCAGGTAGCCGCTGTGGCTGTAGCCCGCCGTCCGCTCGACGGCGTTCAGCAGCTTTCTCCCCATCGAATCTGACACCGGAAGCCCTCCGCTTGGTCCGGCCCGGGCGGGCCCTGTTCTTCCATGATGCTGTTTCCGGCCGGGGAATACCACCTTGGGGTGGTCCGAGCAGGGTTTCCGGCCCCGGCGGCCGAAGACAGCAAGATGGAAGAAGCGCGTTCGTTGCACGTGAGGTATAAGCCAGACCGCCTGCTGGAAGACAGCAAGATGGGAGATGCGCACGCGCGACGAGTGAGGTAAGACGCGTGCACCATCCAAAGAGGATTCCTGGGATCAGGCGGCCTCCGGTGTGGACGGTCGCGAACCGCCGTCCGGCGTTCCTGCCGAGGGTGGCGTTGACTCCGATGTGGACGGTGGGCAGCCGGACGGCGCCGGGTCGGGTGCGGGCGGACCGGGGCGGGCGTGGGTTGCCAGGTGGCGGAGCTTCCTGAGGTGCCGCTGGACGAGCCCGGCTCGGCGGGCTTCGGCGAAGATCGCGCGGGCGGCGTTGTTCGTGCGCCGACGGCGGTGTCGGGATGCGGGTTCGGGCTCCGGCACGGTGCGGTCCTCCACGGGGTACGCCGAGCGGGTCGGCGTGTCGGGTTGACGGGATCATTGCTGGGTGTGACGGCTCGGTTGCGGGGGAGCACAATCGACGGATTTGGCCGTCCAGGTAACAAGGTTGTCTCAAGAAGGGTTCGGCGAGGACCGGTTGCGCCACTCGGCCGCTTGCGCGGTGCGACTTCCGGACTCCGGTGACGCAGGGGAGTCGCGCGATGGCACCGTCCACTTTGGGGGCACGGCGGCTTGGCGGGAGGGCGTCGGATGTGGGGCCCGTCACGTGGCCAGGGTGAGCCGTGCGCAGCTGCGCACGGCGTCTTCCCTGGTGGCGCCCCCGGCAGGACTCGAACCTGCGACCTAGAGATTAGAAGGCTCTTGCTCTATCCAGCTGAGCTACGAGGGCCCGCGCCGACGGCCTGCTGCCGGTCGTGCCGGTCGCCCGGCACGGGCAGCTTAGTCGTCGCCAACCTCTCGATCGTTCGACACCGGCGAATCGTTTCAGGTCTCGTTAGACGGAATTCGACGACGAGGTGCTGCCGACGCCCGGACCGGTGACGGGCCGCATCGCCCGGCACCGGTAACCCCGGCGGGGGAGGGTGGTGTGGACCTCTTCCGCTGTCCACCTGGAGGTGATCGCGGGCCTGATCTCGCTTGGCCCGATGGCTCCGCGGTGGACGGACGAGGTCGTCGTTGGGGATGCCTCGCCGCGGAGTGCGCTTACCGATGAGGCGGCCCGGGAGTGGCCTGGCCGCCCGCTGGGCAGGGTTTGGACCTGCGCAGCAGCGGATCGACGGGGTAGGAACCGTCGCGAACCCGCTCACGGGCGGCCGCGGTGGGTTGGCGAGTCGGGACCCAGCGCCGGGGACTCGGACCTGCGACCTAGAGACTAGGAGGCTCTAGCTCCAGACCTGGCCCACGGAAGCCTCGGCCGTGGCTCGGACCGCGAGAACCGGGTGCCCGGCCGGGACTCGCCCCTCGAGAGACCCGGCCGGACCGGCCCGCGACGCCCGGCCTCGGGCTCGGCCGCGCCGAACCCGCCCGGCCTCGGAGTCGGCTGCGCCGAACCCGAGGCCCGGAGCCTTGGAGCCCGGTGTGAGGTGCGGTGGCCCAGGGACGGACGGGGTTGGCGCTGACGCTCCACCCGTGCCCCTGAGGGCGCGGCGCCTTACCGGAGCCCGGCCCTCGCCTGGCCCGGAGACCAAGGACCGTCCTCCGGGACTGGCGCCCCACCGGCGTTTTCGAGGCAGGTGCTCACAGGGGCACGGCGCTCGCCTGGCCCGGCGACCCCCAGGGCTCCTGGTGCTGGGGGCTAGGCGTCGGACGCTCGGCGTCTGGTGAGAACCGGTGCCGCCTGGCCGGGCTGGCCCGCGGCGCCCGGCCTCGGGCTCGGCTGCGCCGAACCCGAGGCCCGGAGCCTTGGAGCCCCGGCCTGCGGCGTGGTGGCCCCAGAGTCGGATGGGTGGCGTGGCATCCCAGAGCCGGAGACTAGGGGCCGGCCTCAGGGGCTGGCGTCCCGCCGGCGCTCTCGAGGGCAGGGTGGCCCCCAGAGCCCGGCGCTCGACTGGCCCGGAGACCACCAGGCGCCTGGGCCCCAGGCCCAGACCTGCGGTCCGGTGCCCGGTGGTGGCCCGTGGGCGCGCCCCGCCGCTGAGGCGCGCCCACGGGTGGGGCCGCTTTCGGGGTAGCGGCCCCTCTGGGCCCGGCCGCCGCCGCGAGCCGGCTCTTCCCCATGGGAGCTGGCGGCTGACCTGGCCCGGCTCTTCCCTCACTCCCAGATCTGGATCCCGCGAACCAGGAACGGAGCGTCCGGTACGTACGTGCCGCCACCCGGATAGGTGACGAAATCTCCCTCGGTCGAGCATTCCTCACTCTGATAAACCGTCACATCGCGCGTCATGCGGTTCACGAACGAGGACCCGTCGAATCCCTCGGGCAGGGGAATGCATTCCCCCGGATTCGCCGTCCGCAAGTCGAACCGCTGGGCCTCGCCGCCGTACTCGTCCGATGGCCACAGGCAGAATTCACCCTTCTGGCACGGCGGATCCGCCTGAACCGGGGCCGCCTGGGCCGCTCCGGCGCTGGTCAGGAGCCCGATCACCGCCAGGACTAGCAGGTGCGGCAGGCGGGCGCGGAGACGGCGTTCGGACATGGTGGATTTCCCCTCTGGAAGTCGCGGCTCTCGGAGGGCCGCGGTGAACTGGTGATTCCAGATTGGCGGGCGGTGGGGGATTTGTCAGCCCGCTGTTTCGAATCTGTGGACAGGTTGGCGCGGCGGGAATGGTTGTCCACAACTGCGGGAATGGGCCTTGCGGGTGGGGAGGAATGGTGTTAGACGGGGCCTGTGCTGCCCCGCACCACCAGCGAGACCGGCACCTCGGACGGCGGCGGGACTTGCCCGCCCGCCAGCAGTTCCAGCACCAGCTCGCCCGCGATCCGGCCCTTCGCCGCGAGGTCCTGGCGGACGGTCGTCAGCGGCGGTGACGACCACCCCGCGGGCGGGCTGTCGTCGAAGCCGACCACTGAAAGCTCCTCCGGCACGCCGATCCCGAGCTGCGCCGCCACCGCGAGCACCGCCAGCGCGAGCTGGTCGGACATGCACAGCACCGCCGTCGGCCGCGGGGTCCGCGCGAGCAGCGCGGACGCCCCCGCCATCGCGCTCTCCGCGCTCAGCCCGGCCGCCTCCTCGACCACCACCGGCGCCGAACCCAGCGCGGCCAGGTACCCGGCGAGCCGCTCCCGCGTGTCGTGGAACGCGGCTCGCGCGGCCGACGCGACAGTCAACGCGCCCCCGCCAGGCGTGATCCGGCTGCACGCCGCGAAGATCCCGAACCGCCGGTGTCCCAGCTCCAGCAGGTGCCGTGCGGCCAGCGCCGCCCCCGCGCGGTCCTGGCAGCCGACGCGCGCCGCGTCCGGGAGGAGCGGCTGGTCGACCACTACCAGCGGCCACCCCCGCGCGCGCACCGCCTCCAGCGCCGGTGCCTCATCGGCCAGGGAATACGCGACCGCGACGTCCGCCTGTGCCGTCAGCACGCGCGACGCCGGTGGACCGCCCTCCGAGCCGCCCGGCAACAGCAGCAACGCGTGCCCGTGCGGGTCCACCACCCGCGTCAACGCGTCCAGCGTGACCGACAGCGCCGGGTCGGAGAACGCCGCCGACAGCGACGTGTCCAGCAGCACCGCGATCGCCCCGGTCCGGCTCGTCGCGAGGCTCCGCGCGGTCGGGTCCGGGCCCGGGTAACCCAGTTCCGTAGCTGCACGCAGCACGCGTTCCCGCAGCTCGCCGGACAGTTGGTCGGGCCGGTTGTACGCGTTCGACACCGTCGCCCGCGAGACGCCGACGGCTTCGGCGACATCGTCGAGCGTGGGACGGCGGCGCCGGGTCATCCGCGCAGTCTAGCCGTAATCCCGTGGACTTTCTGAAGCGCTTAAGTCAAGCTGGGGCAACGGAAGGGGGACGGGATGCGGGACCGGACGGCGGTGTTCACCGTGTTCGCGCTCAACGGGCTCGCGCTGGGCTCGTGGGCCTCACGCACTCCGGCGCTGGCCGCTCAGGTGCACGCCTCACCAGGCGTTTTCGGGCTCGCCCTGCTCGGCGCCAGCGTCGGGATGCTCGCCGCCGCTTCGGTTTCCGGGCGGCTCATCGAACGGGCCGGGGCCCGCGCCGTCGTCGCCGGGAGCACCGCGCTCGCCGCCGTTTCCCTCGTGCTGATCGGGCTCGCGCCGAACGTGCCGCTGCTGGCCGGGGCGCTGCTGGTGATCGGCGCGAGCGTCGGCATGCTCGACGTCGCGATGAACGTCGCCGCGGTGGCCGTCGAACGCCGGGCGCGCAAGCCGATCATGGCCGTCTTCCACGCCGGTTTCAGCTTCGGCGCGCTCGCCGGTTCGCTCGCCGCGGGCCTGGCCGCCGGGCACGGCTGGTCGCCCGCGCGCCACCTCTCCGTGGCCGCGGTCGTCGCCGTCGCTGTGCTGCTGCTCGTGGTCCGCGCGGTCCCCGGCATCCACCCCGAACACGCCGAAACACCCGTCCTCGCGCCCAGCCGCGCGCCGATCCGGCGTCCCGTGCTCTGGCTGCTCGCCGCCGTCGCATTGTGCTCGGCCATCGCGGAAGGCGCGTCGTCGGACTGGTCCGCGCTGCTGATGACGGCTGAACGCGGCGTCGGCCAGGGTGCCGCGGCCTTGGCGTTCGCCGGGTTCCAGCTGGTCATGGCGCTGGCCCGGCTCGCTGGCTCGTGGGCGCAACGCCGGTTCGGCCCCACCCGCTGCCTGGCCGCCGGGTCGGCGCTGGCCGCGGCCGGGCTGCTCGCCGCGGCCGCGGTTCCGGTCGCCGCCGTCGGGTTCGCCGGGTTCGCCCTCGCCGGTGCGGGGCTGGCCGCGTCCTTCCCGCTCGCCCTCAGCCTCGCCGGGGACGCGGGCAAACGCGGTGACGGCACCGGTGGCGAGCGCGAAATCGGCTTCGTCACGGCCATCGCCTACACCGGCTTCCTCGGCGGCCCGCCGATCATCGGCGGCATCGCGCAGGTGACGGACTACAGCGTCGCGTTCGTGTTCGTCGCCGTCGTCGCCGCGTTGATCCTCCCGGCCGCGGTCGCCGCCCGGCGGTCGCGCCGCGTCGAAGAGCGAACCGGGGAGCTCGGCCGCACCCGTTGACAGTGCGGATCCGGGCGGGGCAAGCTGATCGCGTCGTAAACTGAAATGAATGCGCTGACGCTTCTATTTCAGATCGGCTGATCAAGGTAGGGGCCTTGGTCCGGGGAGGACGTCGTGAGGGTTGTGCTGCTCGGCGGCGCGGGGGCGCTCGCCGGCACGCCGGGGTTTTCGCTGGTGCAGGCCGCCGTGCCGCGGCTGGTGCTGGTGCCGGTCGTGTTCCGGCTCGCGCTGTTCCTGCAGGTGGTCTGGGCCGGCGGGCCGCTGGGCGCGCCGGTGCTCTGGCTCGCTGTCCTCTTCTACCTGCTGCCGAACCTGCTCGAGGTGGCCTGGGTCTTCCAGCGGCCCGCCGGCATCCGGACCGTGCTGGCCGCCGACACCGCGTACACGCTCGTCACGAGCTTCGCCGTCGCGGTCTTCGCCGTGCGGTCGCCGGAACTGCTCACCCTGACCTGGCCCACCATCATGGGCACGGTCATGGTCTGGACGCTGCTGCGCGGCGCGCCCGCCGGGGCCGTGGCGGTCGTCGGCGCGGTGCTCCTGCGCTACGCCATGGCCGCCGTCTCGGGCACGACGGCGCCCGCGACGTGGATCGTGCTCGCCCTGGTCGCGGCGGCCGCGACGGCGTTGGCGATCGTGCTGCTGGTCGCCGGCGCGATGCGGTTCGCGCACCGGCTGGGCGAGCAACGCGGCCGCGCCGCCGAACGCGAGCGGCACCGCCGGGACGTCCACGACACCGTCCTGCAGGTGATGGAATCCCTCGCGCTGCCCGCGCCCCGCGACGCGCTCGACCCGGTCGGCAGCCTCGACCAGGTTCGCCGCATCGCCCGCGCGCACGCCCTGCGCCTGCGGCTGAGCCTCGACGGCGACGCGCCCGCCGAACCGGGCGGCCTCGAACACCGCCTCGGCGCGCTGGCGGTCGAGATGACGGCCGAGGGCCTGCGCGTCGACCTCGTCGTGCTCGCGAAAGCGGTCGACGTTCCCGAAAGCGTCGTCAACGCCCTTCACGACGCAGCACGCGAAGCGTTGCGAAACACCCTGAAGCACGCGAAAACGGCGAGAGCGGTGATGTGCCTCGAAGAACGCGAAGGCGTCGTCACGGTCTCCGTGCGCGACCACGGAACGGGTTTCGACGTCGGCGCGCACCACACCGGGTTCGGCATCGAGCACTCGATCCAGGGGCGGCTGGCCGAGATCGGCGGCACCGCCCGCATCGACTCGGCGCCGGGCCAGGGCACCCGCGTGGTGCTGACCTCGCCGCTAGAGCTGGGTTTCCCCGTCGGGTGAGTCCCGCCACTGGGCGAACGGGCGGTCCAGCGTCCACTTGCCGTCCTGCTCTTCGAGGACGCGGTGTTCGCAGGTCGCCGGGTTGGACAGCGACTCGAACAGCTCGATGCTCCAGCCGAAGAGCCGTCGGCACAGCAGCCGCAGCGTGAGGCCGTGCGAGACGAGGAGGACCGTCTCGGGGTGATTTTCGTCGCGCCGCTTCAGGTCCGACAGGAACGCCGCGACGCGGTCGTCGACGTCGGCGCC
This sequence comes from Amycolatopsis nalaikhensis, assembly GCF_030264295.1. Taxonomy (GTDB): domain Bacteria; phylum Actinomycetota; class Actinomycetes; order Mycobacteriales; family Pseudonocardiaceae; genus Amycolatopsis; species Amycolatopsis nalaikhensis. Next base: position 5,704,025 of record NZ_CP127173.1, read on the forward strand.
CGACTCGCCGAACGGCAGCCGGTAGAAGAAGTGCCCGAACTCGTTGCGGCGCGCTTTCTGGATCTCCTGGTCGGCCGGGTCCTGCAGGTTGCCCCAGTCCTGCTCGCGCAGCCGCGGCTCCTGCACCAGCCGCTCGCAGGAAGCCTCGATGTCCAGCAGCCGCAACGTTTCCCGGGTGCGCAGGTACGGGCTGACGTAGACGGCGGGGCGCGCGCCGCCCAGCAGCCGGCGGATCTCCGGCGCCACCGCGAGTGCCTCGCGCCTGCCCTTTTCGGTCAGCGGGAGCGCGTGGTCCGGGATCCGCGTGTAGGCGAGCTCGTCGACGTTGCCGAGCGCCTCGGCGTGCCGCAGCAGGATCATCTTCACGCTCCCATCCTGCCCGTCACACGGGCCCGACCGGGGCTGGGCATACCCTCAGTGGCGTGTCCGCGACGAAATCCGACGTTCCGACGCAGCGGCGCCGGGCGAGTGTGCTGCCCCTGCTCGCGGTCGGCGTCCTGCTGGCCGCGGTCGTCGCGATCGGGCTGATCGCGCTCACCGGGGGCGCGGGCTACGCCATCGCCGGCCTGCCCGATCCCGGCCTGGTCACCAAGTACGGCATCACGGTCATGCGCGTCCTGTCCGAAGCCGCGTCGGTGATCTGCGTCGGGTCGCTGCTGCTGGCGGCGTTCCTGGTGCCGCCGCAGAAGTCCGGCACGCTCGGCCCGGAAGGCTACGGCGCCCTCCGCGCGGCCGGGATCGCCGCGTGGGTGTGGTTCGCCGCGGCCCTGCTCTCGGTCGCCTTCACCGCCGCCGACACCGCCGGGAAGCCGTTCGGCGACGTCCTGGACCCGCAGACGCTGCTCGACCTCGTCGGCGCCATCGAACAGCCGAAGGCCTGGCTGTGGACCGCGCTGATCGCGATCCTCGTCGCGCTCGGCTGCCGGCTCGCGCTGTCCTGGGGCTGGACGGCGGTGCTGTTCTTCCTGGCCGTCGGCGGGCTGGTGCCGGTCGCGGTCACCGGGCACTCGGCCAGCGGCGGCTCCCACGACGTCGCCACCAACAGCCTGCTGTTCCACCTGGTCGCCGCGGCGCTGTGGGTCGGCGGGCTGGTCGCGTTGCTCGCGCTCGGCTACCGCCGCGGGAACCACCTGAGCCTGGCCGCGCGGCGGTTCTCGAAACTGGCGCTGGTCTGCTGGATCGTGATGGCGATCTCCGGCGTGGTCAACGCGCTGGTCCGGATCGGCCTGAACGACCTCTTCACCACCGACTACGGCCTGCTGGTCGTCGCCAAGACGGTCGCGCTGCTGCTGCTCGGGGTCTTCGGCCACCAGCAGCGGCAGAAGGGCGTGGCGGACCTCGTCGACGGGAAGGGCGGCGGGCAGCTGCTGCGCCTGGCCTCGGTCGAGATCCTGATCATGTTCGTCACCATCGGGATCGCCTCCGGGCTGGCCAGGACGCCACCGCCGGCGGACGCGATCACCCAGCCGTCCACCACCGAGCTGCTGATCGGCTACAACCTCGACGGCCCGCCGACGGTGTGGCGGCTGCTCTTCGACACCCGCTTCGACCTCGTCTACGGCACGCTCGCGCTCGTGCTCGGCGGCCTGTACCTCGCCGGGGTCCGGCGGCTGCTGCGCCGCGGCGACACCTGGCCGGTCGGCCGCACGGTCGCGTGGATCGCCGGCTGCGTCGCGCTGCTCATCGCGACGTCGTCGGGCATCGGCCGCTACGCGCCCGCGATGTTCAGCGTGCACATGGGCAACCACATGCTGCTGTCGATGGTGGCGCCGGTGCTGTTCGTGCTCGGGGGCCCGGTGACGCTCGCGTTGCGCGCCCTGCCCACCGCCGGCAAGGACGCCGCGCCGGGGCCGCGCGAGTGGCTCGTCGCCTTCGTGCACTCCCCGGTGTCGCGGTTCCTCACCCACCCGGTGGTCGCGCTGCTGCTGTTCGTCGGCTCGTTCTACGCGCTGTACTTCTCCGGGCTGTTCGACAACGCGCTCAACTACCACTGGGCGCACCTGGCGATGAACGCGCACTTCCTGCTCTCCGGGTACGTCTTCTACTGGCCGGTGATCGGCGTCGACCCGTCGCCGCGGCGGATCCCGTACCTCGGGCGGCTCGGCATGATGTTCGCCGCGATGCCGTTCCACGCGTTCTTCGGCGTCATCCTGATGAGCAAGCAGACGGTCATCGGGCAGGCGTTCTACAGCCAGCTGCACCTGCCGTGGGTGACCGACCTGCTCACCGACCAGCGGCTCGGCGGCGGCATCGCCTGGGCCTCCGGCGAGGTGCCGGTGCTGCTGGTCCTGATCGCGCTGCTGGTGCAGTGGGCGCGCCAGGACGAGCGCGAGGCGAAGCGGCGTGACCGGCGCGAAGCGGCGACCGGGGACGAGGAGCTGAACGCCTACAACGCTATGCTCAAGAACCTCGCCGAGGGCAAGCGACCCTCGGGTTCCAGTTGAGGTTGAGGCCGCGTCCGAACGCGCGGAAAACCGCGGTTTCGGTGCTCCCGCGGTGATCTCGGGCTGACTTTCGGTAGTCCGACGGTGACCGGCGTCGAGGCGCGATCAAGCGCGCTCTACGATCGTGGGTATGGCCGAGTTCATCTACACCATGAAGAAGGTGCGCAAGACCGTCGGGGACAAGGTCATCCTCGACGACGTCAGCACCGCGTTCTACCCCGGCGCCAAGATCGGCGTGGTCGGGCCGAACGGTGCCGGTAAGTCCACCGTTCTCAAGATCATGGCGGGGATCGAGCAGGCCAGCAACGGCGAGGCGTTCCTCCAGCCCGGTGCTTCCGTGGGCATCCTCATGCAGGAGCCGGAGCTCAACGAGGAGAAGACGGTCCGGCAGAACGTCGAGGAGGGCCTCGGCGACATCAAGACCAAGCTCGACCGCTACAACGAGATCGCCGAGCTGATGGCGACCGACTACAGCGACGAGCTCATGGAAGAGATGGGCAAGCTCCAGGAGGACCTGGACCACGCCGACGCCTGGGAGCTCGACTCGACCGTCGAGCAGGCCATGGACGCGCTGCGCTGCCCGCCGCCGGACGAAGGCGTCTCCCACCTCTCCGGTGGTGAGCGCCGCCGCGTCGCGTTGTGCAAGCTGCTGCTCTCCGCGCCCGACCTGCTGCTGCTCGACGAGCCCACCAACCACCTGGACGCCGAAAGCGTGCTGTGGCTGGAGCAGTTCCTGGCCCGGTACGCCGGTGCCGTCCTGGCCGTCACCCACGACCGGTACTTCCTCGACAACGTGGCCCAGTGGATCATGGAGCTGGACCGCGGCCGCGTCGTCGGCTACGAGGGCAACTACTCGACGTACCTGGAGAAGAAGCGCGAGCGCCTCGAGGTCCAGGGCAAGAAGGACGCGAAGCTCGCCAAGCGGCTGAAGTCCGAGCTCGAGTGGGTGCGGTCCAACGCCAAGGCGCGTCAGACGAAGTCGCGTTCGCGTCTCGACCGCTACGAGGAGATGGCGGCGGAGGCGGACAAGCACCGCAAACTCGACTTCGAGGAGATCCAGATCCCGCCGGGTCCGCGGCTGGGCAACGTCGTGGTCGAGGTCGAGAAGCTGCGCAAGGGCTTCGACGACCGCGTCCTCATCGACGGCCTGTCGTTCAACCTGCCGCGCAACGGCATCGTCGGCGTGATCGGCCCGAACGGCGTCGGCAAGACCACGCTGTTCAAGACCATCGTCGGGCTCGAGGAGCCGGACGGCGGCGACGTCAAGATCGGCGAGACGGTCAAGCTGTCCTATGTGGACCAGAACCGCGGTGGCATCGACCCCCAGAAGACCGTCTGGCAGGTCGTTTCCGACGAGCTCGACTACATCCACGTCGGGCAGACCGAAATGCCGTCGCGCGCGTACGTCAGCGCGTTCGGCTTCAAGGGCCCGGACCAGCAGAAGCCGGCGGGTGTGCTCTCCGGTGGTGAGCGCAACCGGCTCAACCTGGCGCTGACGCTCAAGCAGGGCGGGAACCTGATCCTGCTCGACGAGCCGACGAACGACCTGGACGTCGAGACACTGGGCTCGCTGGAGAACGCGCTGGAGCAGTTCCCCGGCTGCGCCGTGGTCATTTCGCACGACCGGTGGTTCCTCGACCGGGTCGCGACGCACATCCTGGCCTGGGAGGGCACCGACGAGAACCCGGCGCAGTGGTTCTGGTTCGAGGGCAACTTCGAAGGGTACGAGAAGAACAAGGTCGAGCGCCTCGGCGCCGAGGCGGCCCGGCCGCACCGTGTCACCCATCGCAAGCTGACCCGCGACTGAGGGGGCGGGTTTCCCCGTGGAAGCCAGCAAGCAGCACCGGACCGGCCCGTCCTCCCGATCGGAGGGCGGGCGCTCCGTCAATGCCGGGGGAACCCTCTCCGCCGTCGGGCGGCTCATCGAGCGAGCGGACGCCCTGCACCTGCGGGCGCCCGAGCTCGCACTGGTCCTCGGCGAGCGCGCGGCCGCGCTGGCGGAGGCGGCGGGCGCCGACGAGCAGTGGATCCGGGCGGAAAGCCTGGTCGTGTCCGCGCGCGTCCGGCTCGGCGAACGGCCGGGCACGGTCGGCCGGGCGGTCGCGGCCCTGCGCGCGGCCGAGCACGCCGGGTACGGCGACATCGCCGCGTCGCTGCGCGTCGACCTCGCCGTGTGCGCCCGCAGCCTGGGCGTGCCGCTGACCGGGCTCGCCGCGCTGCGGCCGGTGCTCACCGATCCCGTCGTCTCGCCGGTGCACCGCGCCGCCGCGCTCTGCCACCTGGTCGGCTGCCTCGGCCAGATCGGGCGCAAGGCGGAGCTGGACCGCGTGCTCGTCGAGGCGGACAAGCTCGTCCTCGGCGACGAGTCGCTGAGTGCCGACACCCAGCTGCTGGTCCGCGCGCTGCTGCGCGTCGGCACGGCCGCGCACCGGCGCCGCCACGGAGACCTGACGGCGGCGGCCGACGCGGCCCGCACGGGTCTCGGCTTTCTGGAGAAGCTCGACAACCCGGCCGACGACGGCGGCCTCGTCCGGATCCGGCTGGTGCTGCTGCTGGTCAGCACGCTGCTCGACCGCGGCGACACGGAGATGGCGTACGAGATCGCCGAGCCGGTGCTGGCCGAGCCGGTGCGCGCGGCGGGCGTCGCGCCGATGGGCTGGCTGCGGCTGGCCGTCGCGACGCGGATCCACCTGCCGTCCGGCGCGGGCGAGGCGGCGATCGAGCTGGTGCGCGAAGCCGTCGCGAGCACGGACCGGCACGGGCTGTCCGCGGTGACGGCCAGGCTGTGGCTCGAACTGGCCCAGCTGCAGGAGCGGTTCGGGCAGGCCGAGGAAGCCATCGCGTGCCTGTACCGGTCGCGGGCGGCCGAGCAGCTCCACGCGCGGGCCCGGCGGCAGGCGTGCAGCGTGCTCGCCGGGGAGTTCGGCACGGGTGAACCGGCTTCGATCGACTTGGACGAGGTGCTGAAGGCGGTGCCTTCGCGGCCGGTGCCGGTCGTCGCGGCCGAGCCGGTCGCGCCGGTGGCCCCGGTGGCACCCCAGCCTGCGCCTTCGTCGCCGACTCCGGCTTGGTCGTTCGGCCGGGAGGAGGCGAAGCCGGAGCCGTCCGCGCCCGCGTGGTCGTTCGAGCGGCCGCGGGTGACCGCCGATATCGCCGAGACCGCCGTGATGCCGGTGGTGCGCGACGAGCCCGCCCCGCCTCCGGCCAAGCGGCCCGAGCCGCGGGTGCGCCGGGAACCGGTCGTGGTGGAGCGGCGCGCGGAGCCGGAGCCGGTTGAGGGGCGGCCCTCGCGACGGCGTGCTGAGCCGCCCATCGAGGTGCGCTCCTCGGAGCCGAAGTCCCGCGAGGTTCGGTCGGCCGAGCGCGAGTCCCGGCCCGAGCCGATCGAGACCCGGTCGACCGGACGGCGGGCCGAGCGTGAGTCTCGGTCGGCGCCGGTTGAGGTCCGGTCGTCTGAGCGACGTGCCGAGCGTGAGTCGCGGCCTGAGCCGATCGAGGTGCGCGCCGAGCCGGAGTACCGGCCGGAGCCGATCGAAGTCCGGTCCGCGCCCGTGGAGCGCCGGGGCGAGCCGATCGAAGTGCGGTCGGAATCCACCTCCTTCCCGGATACGGATGCGGAAACGCCCGTGGCCAGCGCCCCCGTGCCCGGCGACAGCGGGAAGACCAAGTTCTCCTGGGCCGCGCTCGCCGAAGAGCGGCTGAAGGAGACCGCCGCCGAACGCGAGTCGGCGCCCAAGCGCGTCGCCCCCTCGCTGCCGCTCGCCCCCGAGCCCGCCGCCGAGCGGGAACCCTGGGACGAACGGCCGCAGCCGTCCACCCGGCACGACGCCGAGCACGGTTCGGTGGCCGCGCGGTCGGTGCTGGACCGCCTGGGGATCTCCTCGTCGGGCGGCTCGGGCGGGGGCCGCCGCCGGGCGGAAGACGCCGAAAGCCCGCGCGCCGAGGAACAGCTCGCCCCGCCGCCGCGACCGGAGGACGAACCGCCGTCGGCGCCGGACTACCGCGACGAGGCCGAGCCGTGGCTGCCGCGGCTGCGGATGCCGCCGTCACTGGAGCCGATGGAGGACTTCGGCCACTGGACGCCGGCGACCGCGCCCTTCCCGGAGAGCTACGCGCGCGCCATCGCCGAAGACGAGCCGCCGCCGGACGCCGGGCTCGCCGACCTGCTCGCCCGGGCCCTCGCCGAGCACCAGGCCGGGACCGCGAGCGCGGCCGCGTTGGTCAAGCAGCTCGGGTCGCAGGACTCGGGCCGCCGCAACGGCCACGGCCGCAACGGGCACGGCGCCGAGGTCTCGGACTCCCGGCGGCACGGCTCGGGCGACTGACCCGGCGCGGCGTCGCCGAACCGGCATCGGTCGCCGACCGGCCGACAACCTTCGCCGAGCGGTGGCCGACCCCGTGAGCTGAACCGATCACGTTGGCCCCGCGCCGCGGTCCGCCCGCCGAGCGCGGCTGGTCAGCGCCGCGGAGAGGTCCGGAACGCAACCCGTGAGTAGCTTTACCGATCACGGGAATCCGCTGTCCGGAAAGGGTTTCCGCGCCCCGGCGAACCTCCGGGTCTTCATGTGAACCCCGACCGCCGCGCATTAGTGTGGGGTGGTCCGGTTCAGAGCCGAACCGGCGCGGTGCCACCTCACGCAAACTGGAGAGTTGCCTCGAATGAGCTCGACCGGAGTCTCGTCCCTGTCCGGAACCGGAGCCGCCACCGAACCCGAGTTCGGTGGCCCGCGCTCCACCGCCAGCCCGGAGCAGATCAGGGACGACCTGATCGACGCGGCCGCCGGGCTCGCGCCGGAGATCGGTGAGCTCATCCGGCTCTACTACCGGCACATCCCGGCCGAGGAGATCGTCGGCGACGAGCCCGTCAACCTGGTCGGTGCCGTCCGCTCGCACCTGCGGCTGGCCAAGCACCGGATGCCCGGCCGCCCCGCCGTGCGGCTGCTGAACCCGACCGTCGCCGAAGACGGCTGGGCCCGCGAGGCCACCGTCGTGCAGGTCGTCACCGACGACATGCCCTACCTCGTCGACTCGATCGCCGCCGAGTTCGCCCGCGACGGCGTGCAGGTGCAGCGGATCGTCCACCCGATCGTCGTGGTCAGCCGCGACCTCACCGGCGAGCTGCTCGAGGTGCACCCCGAGGCGGACCCGGCCGAGCCGCCGGCGAACTCGGCCGCCGAGTCGTGGATGTACATCGAGATCGACTTCGTCACCGACCCGAACCGCGCCCGCGAGCTCGACAACCGGCTCTCCAGCGTGCTGGGCGACGTCCGCGAGGTCGTCGAGGACGCCGACAAGATGGCCCAGACCGCCCGCCAGCTCGCCGAAGAGCTGGAGACGGACCCGCCGAAGCTGCCGCAGGCGGAGGTGGCCGAGGGCGCCCGGCTGCTGCGCTGGCTGGCCGACGGCCACTTCACCTTCCTCGGCTACCGCCGCTACGAGCTGATCGACAACCCGCACCCGGACGCCGACGACCCGGCGTTGCGCGCGGTCCTGGCCTCCGGCCTCGGCGTGCTGCGCCAGGACAGCCTCGCCGCCCGCGGCCTCACCGCCGGCCCGGACACCGCCGCGACCGCGCTCGCGCCGACGCTGCTGGTGCTGACCCAGGCGAGCGCGCCCTCGACCGTGCACCGGCCGGTCTACCCGTACTACGTCGGCGTGAAGACGTTCGACGCCGAGGGCAAGGTCACCGGCGAACACCGCTTCCTCGGCATGTTCACCACCACCGCGCTGCACGAGAACGTGCTCGACATCCCGGTGGTGTGCAAGCGGGTCCGCGAGGTCATCCACCGCGCCGGCTTCCCGATGGAGTCCTTCTCCGGCCAGCGGATGCTCGAGGTGCTGCAGAACTGGCCGCGCGCCGACCTGTTCTCCGCCGACACCGACTCGCTGTACTCGACGACGACCGGCGCGATCACGCTGTCGGACCGCCGCCGGCTGCGGCTGTTCCTGCGCCGCGACCCGTACGGCCGCTTCTACTCCTGCCTCGTCTACCTCCCGCGTGACCGCTACACGACGCGGTCGCGGCTGGCGATGCAGGAAGTGCTGCTGGAAGAGCTCGAAGGCACCCAGCTCGAGTACAGCGCGCGGATCGGCGAAACCGTGCTGGCGCAGGTGCACTTCGTCGTGCACACCGACCCGGCGCGCCGCCTCGAGCCGGACACGCTGAAGATCCAGGACCGGCTGAACGACGCCGTCCGCACGTGGGACGACCGGATGGTCGAGGCGGTCCTCGACGAACGCCGTGAGCGCGCCGACGGCGGGGTCGCGGTCGGCATCATCGGCGAGGAGTCGGCCACCGAGCAGGGCCAGCGCTTCGCGATGGTGTTCCCGGAGGGCTACAAGGAGGACTTCTCCGCCGAAGAGGCGCTGGCGGACCTGCGCGCGCTCGACTCGCTCACCGACGAAGGCGACCTCGCGCTGTCGTTCTACCGGCCCGCCGAGGCCGGGGCGGGGGAGCGGCGCTTCAAGCTCTACCTGCGCGGCGAAGGCGTGACGCTGTCGAAGGTGCTGCCGGTGCTGCAGGCGATGGGCGTCGAGGTGGTCGACGAGCGCCCGTACGAGCTGCACCGCGAGGACGGCGGCGCCTGCTGGATCTACGACTTCGGCCTCCGCGTCGACCAGAAGATGCTCGACGAGTCGGACGAGGACGCCGTCGGCGAGCTGCGCGACCGGTTCCAGGACGCCTTCGAGGCCGCCTGGCGGGGCGACGCCGAGGTGGATGGGCTCAACGGCCTCGTGCTGCGCGCTGGGCTCACCTGGCGCCAGGTCGCCGTGCTGCGCGCGTACTCGCGATACCTGCGCCAGGCCGGCAGCGCGTTTTCGCAGGACTACATCCAGAACACGCTGCTGAACCACACCCAGGTCGCCACGAAGCTGCTGCGGCTGTTCGAGGCCCGCTTCGACCCGAAGCTGCCGGACGCGGAGCGCGAGCACGCGACGGAGGCGCTGGCGGCCGAGCTCAGCGCGATGATCGACGAGGTCACCAGCCTCGACGAGGACCGCATCCTGCGCCGGCTGATGGCCGTCATCCGGGCCACCCTGCGGACGAACTACCACGTCCGCGCCGAAGACGGCACCCCGCGGCCGTACCTGGCGATCAAGCTCGACCCGAGCGGCGTGCCCGACCTGCCCGAGCCGCGCCCGCGGTTCGAGATCTTCGTGTACTCGCCGCGCGTCGAGGGCGTGCACCTGCGCTTCGGCGAGGTCGCGCGCGGTGGCCTGCGCTGGTCGGACCGGCGCGAGGACTTCCGCACCGAGATCCTCGGCCTGGTCAAGGCGCAGGCGGTGAAGAACGCGGTGATCGTGCCGGTCGGCGCGAAGGGCGGCTTCGTGGTGAAGCGCCCGCCTGCCCCGAGCGGCGACGCCAGCATCGACCGCGACGCCCAGCTCAACGAGGGCATCGCCTGCTACCGCATGTTCATCTCCGGCCTGCTCGACCTGACCGACAACCGCGTCGAGGGCAAGACCGAGCCGGCGCCGAACGTCGTCCGCCACGACGCCGACGACTCCTACCTGGTCGTCGCGGCCGACAAGGGCACCGCGAAGTTCTCCGACATCGCGAACGAGGTCTCGGCGCAGTACGGCTTCTGGCTCGGTGACGCCTTCGCCTCCGGTGGCTCGGTCGGCTACGACCACAAGGCCATGGGCATCACCGCGAAGGGTGCCTGGGAGAGCGTCAAGCGGCACTTCCGCGAGCTGGGCAAGGACACCCAGACCGAGGACTTCACCGTCGTCGGCATCGGCGACATGATGGGCGACGTCTTCGGCAACGGCATGCTGCTGTCCGAGCACATCCGGCTGGTCGCCGCGTTCAACCACATGCACGTGTTCCTGGACCCCAACCCGGACGCGGCGACGTCGTACGCCGAGCGCCGCCGCCTCTTCGACCTGCCGCGCAGCTCGTGGGACGACTACGACCGCTCGCTGATCAGCGAGGGCGGCGGGATCTACCCGCGCACGGCGAAGTCGATCCCGATCAGCCCGCAGGTCCGCGAAGCCCTCGGCCTCGAGGAGAGCGTCACCGCGCTGGCGCCGATGGACCTGATCCAGGCGATCCTGCTGGCGCCGGTCGAGCTGCTGTGGAACGGCGGCATCGGCACGTACGTCAAGGCCGAGACCGAGTCGCACGCCGCGGCGGGCGACAAGGCCAACGACGCCATCCGCGTCGACGGCAACCAGCTGCGCGTCAAGGTGTTCGGCGAGGGCGGCAACCTCGGCCTGACCCAGCTCGGCCGCATCGAGTTCGCCCGCAACGGCGGCAAGATCAACACCGACGCGCTCGACAACTCGGCCGGCGTCGACTGCTCCGACCACGAGGTCAACATCAAGATCCTGCTCGACCACCTGGTGCAGACCGGGAAGCTCGAGGAGGCCCAGCGCAACGAGCTGCTCGCGGAGATGACCGACGAGGTCGGCGCGCTGGTGCTGGCCGACAACTACCGGCAGAACGCCGTGCTCGGCGTCAGCCGGGCGCACGCCGCGCCGATGGTTTCGGTGCACGCGCGGCAGGTCCAGGCGCTCGTGTCCGCGGGTGCCTTCGACCGCAAGCTCGAGGCGCTGCCGAGCAACTCGGAGTTCCGCGAGCTGGAGAAGGCGGGCAAGGGGCTCACCTCGCCGGAGCTGGCGACGTTGCTGGCGCACGTGAAGCTGGAGCTCAAGGACGAGCTGCTCGCCAGCGACCTGCCCGACTCGCAGGTGTTCGCCGGCCGGCTGTCGGAGTACTTCCCGAAGCCGCTGCGCGAGCGGTTCGCCCCCGCGATCGGCGAGCACCCGCTGCGCCGCCAGATCATCACCACGATGATCGCCAACGAGGTGGTCGACGGCGGCGGCATCTCGTTCGTCTACCGCCTGATGGAGGAGATGAACGCGACCGCGACCGACGCGGTGCGCGCGTACGCGGTGGTGACGCGCGTGTTCGACCTGCCGGCGCTGTGGCGCGAGATCGACGCGCTCGACAACGTCGTGCACACCGACGTCGCCGACGCGATGGTCCTGGAGACGCGGCGCCTGCTCGACCGGGCCGCGCGCTGGTTCCTCACCAACCGGCCGCAGCCGCTGGCCCCGCTGGCGGAGATCAACCGCTTCGGCCGAGTGCTCGGCGAGCTCGTCCCGAAGATCGGCGACCTGCTGCGCGGCCGCGAGGCGGAGTCGGTCCAGAAGCACATCGACGAGCTGATGGCGGCGAACGTGCCCGCGGAGCTGGCCCGCCGCGTCTCGCTGCTGCTGCACACGTTCGGGCTGCTGGACGTCACCGAGGTCGCCGAGCTCGCCGAGCAGCAGGTCGGCATCGACGCCACGCACAGCCCGGCGGAGACCGCGGATCTGTACTACGCGCTGTCCGCGCACCTGGACATCGACCAGATGCTCACCGAGATCAGCAAGCTCGAACGCGGCAACCGCTGGCACGCGCTCGCCCGGCTTTCGCTGCGCGACGACGTCTACGGCTCGCTGCGCGCGATCACGCTGGACGCGTTGCGGCACAGCGATCCCGGGTCGTCCGCGGACGCGAAGATCGCCCAGTGGGAGAAGACGAACGCGTCCCGGCTGCAGCGGGCGCGCGTCGCGCTGGACGAGATCACCAAGTCCGGGCGGCTCGACCTGGCGACGCTGTCGGTGGCGGCGCGCCAGATCCGGAGCACGGTGCGGTGACCTACGTATCGCGCGTCCGTCCGCGCTGGACGGACATGGACGTCTACGGCCACATCAACCACGCGAAGATGGTGACGCTGCTCGAAGAGGCGCGGATCCCGCTGCTGTTCGACAAGGCCGTCGAGGCCGGGCTGGAGCAGCTGCCGAAGGGCATCGTCGTCGTCCGGCTGGAGGTGGCGTACAAGCTGCCGATCGTGGTGTCCGGGCAGGAGCTGCGCGTCGCGATCGACCTGACCGAGCTGAAGGCGTCGACGTTCACGCTGGCGTACCGCGTGCACGGCGGCCCGGGCGAGGCGGACCCGGTGGCGGTGACGGCGGAGACGGTGCTGGCGCCGTACGACACGGTCGCGTTGCGGCCGCGTAGGCTCAGTCCGGCCGAGTCGGAGTTTCTGAAGCAGGGGTTCGCGGATGCCTGAGTTGTTCGTGCCGGACGCGGCCGACCGGGAGACCCTCGGCGCGTTCGTCGCCCGCGCGGTCCGGCTGGACGGCCAGACGGCGGTCCGGCTGCGCCAGCGCGGTGACGGCGTGGTCGAGGCGTGGACGGCGACGCCGTTCGAGTGCCTGGCCACGCGTGCCGTGGCCGGCGACGTCACGCCCGGCGACGTCACGGTGTCCGGCAACGAGCTGCTGGCGGCGCTGACGGTGGCGGGCGGGCCGAAGATGGACCCGGGCCCGGCCCGCGACCTGCTGTGGCACGGCGAGTTGCCGCCGCCCGGCCGCTGGCAGCTGGTCGACGAGCTTCCCGGCGCAGGTGGTGTCGGAGCTGGCGGACCGCGGCGTGACCCTGGCCAGGGACAACGTGGGCCCGCACGGCACGCCGCCGGCGTCGCTGATGGACCAGGCGGTGCTGACGGTGACGGGCGGCTCGGTCGAGGTCAAGGTCCAGATGCGCTGCCTGTTCGCGTTGTCGGGCATGGGTTTCGTGGACTCGGCGGTGGAGGGCGACGTCGTCCGCGTGACGGCGACGGACTCGTGGATGCGCCTGGACGCGCGTTACGGGGCGATCGTCCGGCGGCGCCACGCGCTGCTGCCGCTGCTGTTCTGACGAAACCCTTACGGCGGCGCCCGGTCCGGCCGAGCGGTGGCAGGCTGGAGGCATGACCCCGGACGACGACCCGACGGCGGACTTCCTGGATTCGGTCCGGGCGGCCGAGACGCCGTGGCGTCGGGACCGTCCGGCGGGAGAGCGGGCGCCGGAGCGCGCCGAAAGACCTGAGAGGTGGGGCCGCACGCGAGCGGCGGGCCGGGCGGCCGCCCAAGCGGCGCCCTACCTCCAGGCCGCGGCGTTGGTGGCATGGCTGGCGAGCGGCGCCTTCGACGACGGCTCGGGCTCGGGGGACGCCTAGACCAGCCAGGCGGCCGAATCCGCCGGAAGCTTCCCCTCGACCAGCGGACTGCTCGACAACAGCACCTCACCGGGCGGCAAGGCGATCGGGCTGGCGGAGGTGTTGAGCGCGCACACCAGCCCACCCCCCTTGCGCCGGAAGGCGAAACAGCCCGCCGGGGCCCCGTACCACTCCAGCTCGTCCCCGGAAAACGCCGGATGCGTCTTCCGCAGCTCGATCGCGGCCCGGTACAGCGAAAGCGTCGAGTCCGCGTCCTCGATCTGCTTCTCCACCGTCAGCCCGGCCCAGTCCGCGGGCATCGGCAGCCACGTCCGCGGGTTTCGCGAAAACCCGAACGGCGGCAGGTCGCCCTCCCACGGCAGCGGTACCCGCGCCACGTCCCGCCCGTACTCGGCGCCGCTCGTCTTCGCGCGCGGGTCGGCCATGTCCGCGAGCGGCAGGTCCACGTTGGCCAGGCCCAGCTCTTCGCCGTTGTACAGGTACACCGCGCCCGGCAGCGCCAGCTCGACCAGCGCCATCGCCCGCGCGCGCCGGACGCCCACCGCGCCGCCGCCGTAGCGGCTGACCTGGCGCCACACGTCGTGGTTGCTCAGGGTCCACGTCGCCGGGGCGCCCGTGCGCGCCGGGACCGTCAGGGACCGCTCGATGGCCGTGCGCATCGCGTCCGCGTCGAAGTGGGTCAGCACCAGGCGGAAGTTGAACGCCAGGTGCAGCTCGTCGGGCCGCAGGTAGCGTGACAGGCGCTCCTCGTCGGTCACCCAGATCTCGCCGACCGCCATCGCGTCCGGGAACTCGTCGAGCACCTTGCGGATCATCTGGTGGATCTCGTGGACGCCGTCGTGGTCCCAGCGCGGGTCGTAGTAGTGGCTCGGGCCCAGCGGGTCCGCGCGCGGGTCCATGTCCGGCAAGCCGGGCGGCTTGGCCATGCCGTGCGCGACGTCGATGCGGAAGCCGTCGACGCCGCGCTCGAGCCAGAACCGCAGCGTCCGCTCCAGGTCCGCGGCGACCTCCGGGTTGGCCCAGTTCAGGTCCGGTTGCTGCGGCGCGAACAGGTGCAGGTACCACTGGCCGTCCGGCACGCGCGTCCACGCCGGGCCGCCGAACGCGCTGACCCAGTTGTTCGGCGGGTCCTCGCCCGTCGGGCCGACGCCGTCGCGGAAGATGTAGCGGTCGCGCTCCGGGCTGCCGGGCTTGGCCGCCATCGCGGACTTGAACCAGGCGTGCTGGTTGCTGGTGTGGTTCGGCACCACGTCCACGGTGACCTTGATGCCGCGCTTGTGCGCCTCGGTCAGCAGGACGTCGAAGTCGCCGAGGGTGCCGAACATCGGGTCGACGTCGCGCGGGTCGGCGATGTCGTAGCCGTGGTCGGCCATCGGGGAGCGGTAGAACGGCGTCAGCCACAGCGCGTCGACGCCCAGCAGCTCCAAGTAACCGAGCCGGGAGTGGATGCCCTCCAGGTCTCCGACGCCGTCACCGTCCGAGTCGGCGAACGAACGTACGTAGACCTGGTAGAAGACGGCGTCCTGCCACCAGGCTTCCCGTCTCATACGAAGCTGTTCATCATGCTGTGCGCGGCCATCTCCAGGTACGCCCACAGCTGCTGCCGGTACGGCTCTTCGAGGTTCTCTTCGTCGACGGCGATCCGGATGCAGCGCAGCCAGGCGTCGCGCTCGATCGGGCCGATCTTGAACGGCGCGTGCCGCATCCGCAGCCGGGGGTGCCCGCGCTGGTCGGAGTACGTGTGCGGGCCGCCCCAGTACTGCATGAGGAACAGGCGGAAGCGCTCCTCGGCCGGGCCGAGGTCCTCCTCCGGGTAGAGCGGGCGGAGGATCTCGTCGCGCGCGACCTCCTCGTAGAACCGTCCGACGATCCGGCGGAACGTCGGTTCGCCGCCGACCGCTTCGTAGAGGTTGGCCGGTTCGCTCACTGCTGACACGCCTTCCATTTTGCCCTTCCGGTGCGGGTTCCCGACGCCCGGTCCCGCTCCTTCCGGAAGGTCGCGAACCCGGTTCCCAGCGTAACCGCGGCTACTTTTCGATGGCCGGGGCGGAGTTGGGGAACAACCGGCCGAGGGGCGGTTCGAACCCGGCTTCTTCCAGCGCCGCGAGCAGCTGGGCCCGCAGGGCCCGCTGGACCGCCCACTGCTTGCCGGGCCGGACCTTCACGGTCAGCCGCAGCTGGAGGCCTTCCGGTGTGACGCTTTCCACACCCAGCATCTCCGGCGGCTCGAGGACGTTGTCCTTGAGCGCGTCGCTCTCGGTGGCGGCCGAAGCGGCCTTGCCGAGCACCGTCGTCGCGCGCTCGACGTCGGCGGTGTAGCTGAGCGGGACGTCGACGACCGCGACCGCGAAGCCCTGGCTCGAGTTGCCGACGCGCAGCACCTCGCCGTTGCGGACGTACCAGACCGTGCCCTTGAGGTCGCGCAGCGTGGTGATCCGCAGGCCGACGGCCTCGACGGTGCCGGTCGCTTCGCCGATGTCGACGACGTCGCCGACGCCGTACTGGTCCTCGACCATCATGAAGATCCCGGACAGGAAGTCCTTGACCAGGTTCTGCGCGCCGAACCCGATGGCGACGCCGATGATGCCGGCGGACGCGATGATCGGGCCGAGGTTCAGCCCGAGCTCGCCCAGCACGAGGATGAACGCGAGGCCGTAGATCAGGAACGTCGCCATCGACTTGAGCACTGAGCCGATGGTCTGCGCGCGCTGGCGGCGCCGTTCGAGCACGGCGGAGCCGAGCACCTCGGGGGCGCGCTCACGCAGCGGTCTCAACAGGGCGGGCAGCTTGCCGCCCGAGCGCGGGAACGTCGTGATCCGGTTGATCAGCCGCCGCACCAGCAGCCGCACGACGAACGCGATGACCACGATCATCAGGATCTTCAGCGGCTTGGTCAGCAGCCAGTTCGCCGAGCCTGCCAGCCACTCGTTGTTCGTGACCCGGTACACCTCGTAGCAGAAGGTGCCGGCTTCCTTCACGCACGCCGGAGGTTCGGTGGGGAGCAAGGGGAACACGGAGTTCGATCATCCTTCCGATCACGTCGGTGAGCCCAACTCCAGGTGGATGTCGGGTCGCGCGGATGTGACACGTCTTGTAACACACGTGCGCTGGGGGCCTGTTCTGTGGTCGACTATGCCTACGCCTCTGGAGGTGGTCGAGTGCCAGACCGACAACCCAGCCCCCGCGGCGTCTCCGGCCAAGCCATGGCCGACGAGACGCCAGAGGTGGTTCTGCGCGCCTATCCGGGGGGTTCCGCATCCGGCGGAGCCGTCCCGGCCGGGCCGGGGAACCGCCCAGGGGGAGTGACCCGCCCGCCCGGACAGCGTAGTAGAGGCCGGGATCCGGCAGCCCCGGCCTGGGGTCGGCGCCGGGTGCTCCTGCTCAACGCCACTTTCGAGCCGCTGACGGCGTTGCCGCTGCGGCGCGCGGTCGTGCTGGTGATGTGCGGCAAGGCCGAAGTGGTGCACGGCGACCCGGGCGGCATCGAGCTGCATTCGGCGAAGGTGTCGCTGCCCGTGCCTTCGGTGATCCGGCTCAGCACGTACGTGCGGGTGCCGTACCGGGCGCAGGTGCCGCTCACCCGAGCCGGGCTGATGCACCGCGACCGGTATCGCTGCGCGTACTGCGGAGGGCGGGCCGAGACGATCGACCACGTCGTCCCGCGCAGCCGGGGCGGACCCCACAGCTGGACGAACTGCGTCGCCTGCTGCGCCAAGTGCAACCACCGCAAGGCGGACCGGATGCTCTCGGAGATCGGCTGGAAGCTCCGGGTGGTCCCGCGTGCACCGCACGGACCGCATTGGCGGCTGCTGGCGCACTCCAAGGAGGCCGATCCGCTCTGGCGGCCGTATCTCGGCTCCGCGGCTTAGAGCGTTCGGTTCCGGGCGGCGGAGCCTGGGGTGGTTGAGCGGCGTGCGGCGCCTTTCGGGCGGCCGTGACTTCGGCGTGGGCTCAGACGGCCTTGGCCGAACGGGGAGGTTCTGCGCGGCAGAACGGCCTTGTCTCCCGAGGTGTGGTCGGCCGGAGCCTTCTGACGTCGGTCGGCGCGGGTTTTGGCGCGGCGCCAGCCCGGCTGAGCGGCCTTCGGCTCCGATCACCCGACCCCGGACAAGCCGGCGCCCCGGCGCCGAATGGCGGCCGGGGCGAGCCGGGTGCTTGCGCGTGGTGCTCAGGTAGTGCGTGCGGCCCTGGAGTGCGGGGTCAGGCGGCCAGCGCGTAGTCGCTCTGGCAGGTGACGCGGGTGCCCATGGTGACGCGCGTGCCACGGGTGACGCGGGTGCCTCGCGTGACGCGGGTGCCGCAGGTGACGCGCGTGCCCGCCGTCACTCGCGTGCCCATCGTGACGCGGGTGTCGCGAGTGACTCGCGTACCGCGGGTGACGCGGGTGCCCGCCGTCACCCGGGTGCCCATCGTGACGCGCGTGCCCGACGTCACACGTGTACCCCGAGTGACGCGTGTACCGCGGGTAACCCTTGTGCCCGCCGTCACACGCGTTCCGGGGACGAATTCGATGTCGCTCGGTGACGAGAAGGTCTCGGTGATCGCCTGTGCGGGGGTCTGGACGCTGTTCATGGCAAGGCCTCCTGGGACCGGTGCGTTACCTGCTGGGGCTGGGGAGCGGGGCGCAAGGCCCGTACAGGTGAAAAAGCTACGAGGATTTCAAGGCTGCGACAAGACGACAGCGGCGGGTGCGGCCGCCTGTACGTTGAGTTGCAACCTTTCGGCCCGACGGTCTTCGCCCCAACGTTCCAGTGGCCGCGAGCCAAGCGGCGGACGGCACTCGGCTTACGACGAACGGTCGAGTGCGCCGCGCGCGGTGGGCGCGGAGGGCATCCGATACGCTCAGCGCCGTGAACGTTGTCGAGACGATCGTGGTCTTCGCCGTGATCCCGCTGGCCATCTACGGTCTCGCCGGGCTGCTGACGCTCCGGCGCAGGTCGGGCGCCGCCCCGCGGCACCGGTCCGGCCAGGCCTGGGAGTACCCGGCCATGTGGTGGAGCGCCAACCCCGAAGGGGTCGGCGCGGGGCACCGGCACGCCGGCGCCGAGAACAGCGCGCCCCAGGGCGCTCAGACCGCGGCTGGAGGCGCTCGTGGCAACTGGTGAGCTGACGAAGCGCGTCGACGAGTCCGAGCTGGGCTACGGCGAGGCGCTCATGGCCAGCGGCCGCGTGTCGGCCGCGAAGATGTACGAGCCGGCGGCGCCGGCGGGGCCGTTCACCACGCGCCAGCTGGCGCGCCTGGACGAGGCGCTGACCTTCGCCAGCCGCGAGACGGGCCTGGACTTCAGCCTGTACCTCGGCGAGCTCGGCGAAGACAGCCGTTCGTCGGCGGAGAAGCTGCACTCGTCGACGACGGACCCGGCCAACTCGGTCCTGATCGCGGTGTCCCCCGGCGAGCGCAAGATCGAGATCGTCACGGGCAAGACGGCGCACGTCCGCCTGCCCGACCGCGGCGCCAAGCTGGCCGTCGCGAGCATGGTGGCGTCGTTCAAGGAGGGTGACCTGGTCCGCGGACTGGTCAACGGCCTGGTGAACGCGCTGCGCATGCTGTCCGACCAGGCGGGCCCCGCGCCCCGCTGACCGGTATTGACGAAGGGCCCCGCACCAGCTCGGTGCGGGGCCTTTTCGCATGTCCACCGCGGCCCTCGTGAGTGTTTAGGGCGGTTCTAACCGCCCTGAACACTCACGACCGGGTCAGGACTGGGCGTCGAAGTCGCGGGCCGCCAGCGCGCGGACGATCCCCGCCCGTCCCTCGGAAACCAGCCGCCGCAGGGCCTGGGAATGGTCGCCCGCCAGCCACTCGTCCGACGCCGTCACCGTCTCCGGGGCCACGGCCCACGACGGGTACAGCCCGATCGCGATCGGCTGCGCCCGCTCGCTCGACCGCCGCTGCCAGACGTCGTCGATCACCTCGAAGTACTTCGCCACGTACGAGCCCAGCAGCGCCTTCTGGCCCGGGTGGGAGAAGCCCGAGATCAACGAGTCGCTGACCGCGTTCGGCAGCTCGTCGTCGAACACCGCGCGCTGCCACGCGTCCGCCTTGGCCTCCGCCGTCGGGCGCAACGCCCGCGCGCGCTCGGCCTGGCGGCGGCCCGTCGCCGTGTTGTCGCGGGCCAGCTCCGCGTCGATCTCCGCCGTGTCCGCCTTGCCGTGCGCCACCAGCGCGTGCAGCAGGCGCCAGCGCAGGTCCGTGTCCACTGTCAGGCCCTCGAGGGGCGCGGACCCGTCCAGCCAGCCGGACAGCACGGACAACGTCGACGCGTCCAGCACCGAGCCCGCGAGCGAGTTGACGAACGCCAGCTGGTGGTCCGAGCCCGGCTCGGCGCCGCGGACCAGCTCCAGCAGCCGCGCCGTGAATGCCGGCCAGCCGGTCGAGGCCGCCCATTCCTGCTCCGCGTACGAGTTCAGCGCCGTCTGCGCCTGCAGCAGCAGCCGCTGGACGACGCCGACCTCGCTCTCCGTGTGGATGCCGCGCTGCACCAGCGTGACGAAGTCGCGGGCCTTCAGCTCGGCCTCGCGCGTCATCTCCCACGCCGCCGACCAGCAGAGCGTCCGGGGCAGCGGCTCGGTGATGTCCGCGATGCGGTCGATCAGCGTCGTCAGCGACGCCGGGTCGAGCCGCATCGTGCAGTACGTCAGGTCGTCGTCGTTGACCAGCACGAGCTTCCCGGCGGGCTGCCCGACCAGGGCGGGGACCTCGGTGCGCTCGCCGTCGACGTCCAGCTCGACCCGGTGCTTCCGGACGATCTTCCCGGACGCGTCCTCGTCGTACACGCCCACGGCGACGCGGTGCGTGCGCAGCTCGCCGGCACCCGGCTTCGCGCCGGACTGCACGACCGCGAACGACGTGAACTTGCCGTCGGAGCCGACCTCGTAACGCGGGCTGAGCGAGTTCAGCCCGGTCGTCTCCAGCCACTGCGCGCTCCACCATGACAGGTCGCGCCCGGACGCCTCCTCCAGCGCGCCCAGCAGGTCGGCCAGCGTCGCGTTGCCCCAGGCGTGCTTGCCGAAGTAGACCTTCAGCCCGTCGAGGAAGTGGTTCAGCCCGACGTAGGCGACGAGCTGCTTGAGCACGCTCGCGCCCTTGGCGTAAGTGATGCCGTCGAAGTTCACCTCGACCGCGTGCAGGTCGACGATGTCCGCGGCGATCGGGTGCGTCGAGGGCAGCTGGTCCTGGCGGTAGGCCCACGACTTCTCGATGTTCGCGAAGCTGGTCCACGCGTTCTTGTACTCGGTGGCCTCGGCCTGGGCCAGGACGCTGGCGAAGGTCGCGAACGACTCGTTCAGCCACAGGTCGTCCCACCAGCGCATGGTCACCAGGTCGCCGAACCACATGTGCGCCATCTCGTGCAGCAGCGTCTCGGCGCGCCGCTCGTAGGCGTAGCGGGTGACGCGGCTGCGGAAGACGTAGTCCTCCAGGAACGTCACCGCGCCGGCGTTCTCCATCGCGCCCGCGTTGAACTCCGGCACGAACAGCTGGTCGTACTTGGAGAACGGGTAGGGCGTGCCGAACTTCTCGTGGTAGAAGCCGAAGCCCTGCTTGGTCTCGGTGAACAGGCGCTCGGCGTCCATGTGCTCGGCCAGCGACGCGCGGCAGTAGACGCCGAGCGGGATGGTCTTGTGCTCGTCGGCGTACTCGTCGCGCCATTCGGCGTACGGGCCCGCGATCAGCGCGACCAGGTACGTCGAGAGCCGCTCGGACTCCTTGAACACCGTCCGGACGGCGCCTTCCGGCGTCTCCTCGGTGGATTCCACCATCGTGTTCGAGACGACTTTCCAGTCCTTCGGCGCGACCACCGAGAGCCGGTAGACCGACTTCAGGTCCGGCTGGTCGAAGCAGGCGAACATGCGCTTGGCGTCCGCCGTCTCGAACTGGGTGTACAGGTAGACGCCGTCGTCGACCGGGTCGACGAACCGGTGCAGGCCCTCGCCGGTGTTCATGTAGCGGCAGTCGGCGGTCACCGTGAGCCTCGTCGGTCTCGGCGAGGCCGTCCAGCGTGATGCCCTTGTCCTCGACGTACGCGCTGACGTCGACGTCTTCGCCGTTCAGGGTGGCCGAGTGCACGCGGTCGGCGACGATGTCGACCCACGTCCGCTCGCCGGCCTTGGCGCTGGAGAAGCGGACGGTCGTCGTCGACGCGAAGGTCTTCTCCCCGGGACCGCCGTGGCCGTCGGTCAGGTCGAGCTCGATGTCGTAGCCGGTGACGTCGAGCAGGTCCGCGCGCAGCTTGGCTTGGTCGCGGGTCAGGTTGGGGGCGGGCACAGGCACCTCTGGTCGTTGGTATCGGTTTTCAACTCCCCGCATCCAATCATGGGGACGGGGTGGCGGGCGATAAGGGAACAAGCCCGCGTCCGGCGGTGTTGGCCGCTGTGTGGGGGAATCCCCCGCACGACGTGACCCGACTTCGCACAGGAGTGCCCTGATGACCGCTGCCGAGCAGCCCACGAAGGTCGACTTCTACTTCGACCCGATCTGCCCGTTCGCGTGGATCACCTCGCGCTGGATCCTCGAGGTGGAGAAGCACCGCAACCTGGACCTGCGCTTCCGGATCATGAGCCTGTCGGTGCTGAACGAGGGCCGCGACGAGCTGCCGGAGCAGTACAAGGAGCTGCTGTCGAAGGGCTGGGGCCCGGTGCGCGTGGCCGTCGCGCTGTCGCAGCTCAAGGGCGAAGAGATGCTGCGGGACTACTACACCGAGTTCGGCACCCGCTACCACAACCAGGGCAACAAGGACCGCGACGAGGTCATCAAGCAGGCCCTCGAGGCGATCGGCGCGCCGCCGGAGCTCTACGACGCGGCGAACTCGACCGAGTACGACGAGGCGCTGAAGAAGAGCCACCACGAGGGCATGGACCCGGTCGGCCAGGACGTGGGCACGCCGACGATCCACATCGACGGCGTGGCGTTCTTCGGCCCGGTGCTGAGCTCCATCCCGCGCGGCGAGGACGCGCTCAAGGTGTTCGACGGCGCGGTCGCGCTGGCGAGCTACCCGGACTTCTTCGAGCTGAAGCGCACCCGGACGGGCGAGCTGAACTTCGACTAAGGCGTCGCCAGGGCGGCCAGGGTGACGTCACTGGGGTAGCGGGACGCGGCCACGGCGGCGACTTCGGTCGTTTCGCCGCGGCCGAGGCCCGCCTTGAGCGAGATCAGCTCGTGCAGGCCGTCGCGGTGGTAACGGACGAAGGCCGCGTCGACCGGGTCGCCGTGGCCGGGGACGACGACGCGTGGGTCGAGAGCGAGGATCGCGTCGAGCGCGTCCGGCCAGGCGGTCAGGTCGGTCTCGTCGCTGAACGAGAACGCGCTGAACCCGGCTTCGGCGTGCTCGACGACGTCACCGGCGAACACGACGCCCGCGTCGGGGACGTGCACGACGACGTCGTGGCCGGTGTGCGCCGGGCCGGGGTGCAGCAGCACCGCGGCGCGGCCGCCGAGGTCGACCTCGACGCGCCCGGTGAACGTGTGGTCCGGCGCGGCGACGGTGGTGCGCGCGATGGCCTCGGCGATCTCGGGCTTGCCCTCGCCGCGGTAGTGGGCGACCCACTTGGCGCGGTCGGCCTCGGCGTGCTCGGCCAGCTCGGCGGCGCAGCGTTCGTGCGCCCAGACCTCGCACGGCAGGAACGCCTCGGTGCCCCAGGCGTGGTCGAAGTGGGCGTGCGTGTAGACGACGGTCCACGGCAGCGGCGTCTTCTCGCGGATCGCCGCCGCCAGTTCGGCGCCCTGCTCCAGGTCGCCGCGGGTGTCGACGACCAGGCAGCGCTCGGCCCCGACGACCAGCCCGACGGTCAGGTCCAGCTCCTCGTAGCGGCGTGCGTGCACGCCTTCGGCGACGTCGATCCAGCGGCCGGTCATGCCAGTACTCCTTCGTTCAGGACGGGAACAGCGTCGCTCACGTCGAGCCGCGCGGCCAGGGCGACGTCGCGGCCGTGGCCCGATTCGGTCAGTTCGCGCCCGGACACGCACTCCGCCAGCGCCGTGACGTCGACGGACCGCGCGGCGAGCGCGGCTTCCGGCGAAAGCGACCGGCCCAGCCGGGCCAGCGCGGCGGCGATCGCGCCCGCGCCCACCTGGTCCTCGACGCACGGGCGCAGCGGCCCGAACGTCTCGCCGTCGCCGAAGATGTTCACGCCCCAGCGTTCCCCGGCCGCGACCAGGCCGACGGGCCCGCCGAACCCGTGCGCTTTCGCGGCGACGGCGGAGGCGTTGCGCAGGCAGCCCGCGAGCACGTGGGCGCCGGTGGCCGCGGCGGCGTCGCAGAGGGTGGCGCCGTTGGGCGAGGGGAGCGCGAGCAGCGTCGCCGGAGGGATTTCCGTCACAGAAGACGGCCTGAGGGTGAACGCGCCCTCGCCCGCGATGGTCGCGCCCGCCGCCCGTGCGAGGGCGATCCCGCGTTCGTCGCGCCACCGCACCGGCAGCACGCGCCCGCCGCGCCCGACCACGAGATCCGTGGTGGTGCTGAAGGAAAGCACGTCGACGACGACCAGCACGGCGCATTCGCGGCCGAGCGCGGCGACGCCTTCGCCGCCCCAGTCGAGCCGCACGTCGTGCCCCGATTGCTCCCAGATGCCCACCCCCGGAGCATGCCCGAAACCGGCCGTGGTGGCAGACTCCCAGCCGTGCGTGTCTACTTGGGATCCGACCATGCCGGTTTCGAGCTGAAGAACCACCTGGTGGCTCACCTGGAGAAGCAGGGCCACGAGGTCACCGACATCGGTCCGCACGTCTACGACGCGGCCGACGACTACCCGGCGTTCTGCGTCGAGACGGCGCTGCGCGTGGTGGCCGACGAAGGCAGCCGCGGCATCGTCGTCGGCGGCTCCGGCAACGGCGAGCAGATCGCCGCGAACAAGGTGCCGGGCGCGCGGGCGGGCCTGGCCTGGAGCGTCGAGACCGCCAAGCTGTGCCGCGAGCACAACCACGCCCAGCTGATCGGCGTCGGCGCCCGGATGCACACCGCCGAGGAAGCGACCGAGATCGTCGAGGCCTTCCTCGCGACGGAGGTTTCGCCGGAGGAGCGCCACGCGCGTCGCGTGCAGCAGCTGCTCGACTACGAGCGCACCGGGACCCCGCCGGCGTTGCCGGAGGCCTGATGCCCGAGGGGCACACGCTCCACCGGCTCGCGCGGCTGCACAAGCGCCGGTTCGCCGGCGCCCCGGTCGAGGTGAGCAGCCCGCAGGGCCGCTTCGCCGCCGAAGCGTCCCGTTTGGACGGCCGCGTGTTCGTCGGCGCGGAGGCGTACGGGAAGCACCTCTTCCACGACTACGGTCCACACGGGATCGTCCACATCCACCTCGGGCTGTACGGGATCTTCGGCGAGTCGCCGCTGCCCGCGCCGGAGCCGGTGGGCCAGGTCCGGCTGCGGCTGGCGGGCCGGACGCACTGGACGGACCTGCGCGGGCCGACGAAGTGCGAGCTGCTGGACGTGTCCCAGGTCGACGCGATCAAGGCGCGTCTCGGGCCGGACCCGTTGCGCCGCGACGCGAAACCCGAGCGGGCGTGGGACCGCATCTCGCGCTCGAAGACGTCGATCGCGGCGTTGCTGATGGACCAGGCGGTGCTGGCCGGGGTCGGCAACGTGTACCGGGCCGAAGTGCTGTTCCGCCACGGCGTCGCACCCCGCACGCCGGGGCGGGCGCTGGACCGGGAGCTGTGGGACGCCATGTGGGCGGACCTGGTGACGTTGATGCGCGCCGGGGTCCGCGTGGGCCGGATCGACACGGTCCGGCCGGAGCACCTGCCGGAAGCGATGGGCCGCGCGGCCCGCGTCGACCGCCACGGCGGCGAGGTGTACGTCTACCGCCGGGCGGGAGAGCCGTGCCTGGTGTGCGGAACGCCGGTGGCGACGGCGGAGCTGGTGGGCCGCAAGCTCTACTGGTGCCCCACCTGCCAGCCCGCCTGACCCCAAGCGCCCCAATGTGGCCTTCGGTGCGTCAGACGCAACCAAGGCGGCCTTCGGTGCGTGAGACGCAACCAAGGCCGCCTTGGGGCGCTTGAAGCTGGGCGGTCAGAAGTCGAAGCCGCCGCCGTCGAAACCTCCGCCGTCGAATCCGCCGCCGCCCCAGTCGCCGCCGCCCCAGTCGCCGCCGCCCATGTCGCCGCCGTCGCCACCGAAGTCGCCTCCGGCGTCACCGCCGCCGTCGCCGCCCATGTCGCCCGACTCCAGCGCGTCCTGCTGGCCCGCGTCGTAGCCCGACTCCCAGGCCGAGGCGCTCGCGATGCCGCTCATGCCGGAGAACATCGCACTGAACAGGAACATCGACCCGAGACCCCAGGCACCGGCGACGAGCGCGGGCTTCCACCACGGCTCGCTGTACCAGCCCTGCGGCACCGGACGCCCGGCGACGCGGCCGCCGGGGTAGTAGTACGGCGTGTCCTGGCCCGGCTCGGGCGACGCGGAGTAGTGCTGGCCCTCGACGTCGACGTCGCGGCGCTCGGTGACCTTGCCCGCCCGCTCGCGCTCGGCCTCCTCCGGCAGCTGCGGGCCGGGGTCCATGCCCATCGCCACGCGCGCGGCGCGGACGTAGTAGAGGCCCTCGACGGCGGTCTCCTTGACCAGCCGGGCCTGCTCGATGGTGCGGGCCTGCTCCAGCTGGGAGCCCGCCGCGTTGTAGCGCTCGCTCGCGTCGGCCATCGCCTGCATCGACGCGGTGTCGTTGCCGTTCAGGTTCAGCACCTGACCGCCGAGCCGCTCGACGAGGCGCCGGGCGTCGGCCTTGGCGTCGTCCAGCTCCCGCTGCCGGGCCGCGGCGCGCTGCCGCGAGAAATACAGGCCGCCACCGACGATCACGACGACGAGCACGATCAGGAAGATCGCGGTGCCCATGGACCACTCCCAGAAGTTCGGGGCCGGGTGACCGGAAGTCACCTTCTGATTCGGACAACGCGGACGCTACGCGGTGGGTTCCCGGCAGGTGATCCGGCACACCGTCAGACCTGGCCGAAGAAACTAGAACACGTTATAGTTCGACGCATGAAGTTCACCCTGTCGATCGCGATGAACCCCCTCGATCAGCTGGGCGAGCTCGCCCGGGCCGCCGAAGAGGCCGGCTTCGCCTCCATCGCCCTGCCGGACTCGCTCTTCTACGCCGAAACGGTGGACACGGACTACCCGTACACCCCCGACGGCAGCCGGTTCTGGACCGCGGACACCCCGTGGGTGGACCCGCTCGTCGCGACCGCGTCGATGGGGGCGGTCACCAGCCGGATCCACTTCTACACGTCGGTGCTGAAGCTCGGCTCGCGCAACCCGGTGCTGCTGGCGCGCCAGGTCGGCTCGGCGAGCGTGCTCACCGGCGGCCGGTTCGGCCTCGGGCTCGGCGTTGGCTGGCTGCCGCAGGAGTTCGAGTACTGCGGCGTGCCGTTCGAGCGGCGCGGCAAGCGCGTCGACGAGGCCATCGACGTGCTCCGGTTGATCCTCGACGGCGGCATGGTCGAGTACCACGGCGAGTTCTACGACTTCGACAAGATCCAGATGAGCCCGGCGCCGCCGTCGCGGGTGCCGTTCTACATCGGCGGTCACACCGAGGTGGCGCTGAAGCGCGCGGCCCGCGTCGCCGACGGCTGGTCCTCGGCGATGATGAAGCTCGAGGAGCTGCGCGACACGATCGCCCGGCTCAAGGAGCTGCTGGCCGAGCGCGGCCGCGCCGACGACCCGTTCGAGTACCAGGCGGTCTGCATCGACCGGTTCGGCCTCGACGGCTACCGCGAGCAGGCCGAGGTGGGCGTCACCGACATCATCACGATGCCGTGGGTGTTCGACGGCGTCGGGTTCGACGCGCCGGTCGAGCCGAAGCTCGAAGCGATCCGCAAGTTCGGGGCCGAGATCATCGCGAAGTTCGAGGAGTGACGGGCATGGGCGTGCAGGTCAGCTGGGACACCGAAAAGGAGCAGCCGCCGGCGCGGCGCGCGGCGCTGGCTTCGATGACCGCCGTGACGGCGGGGACAAACAGGCCTGGCTGGCGCTGTTCGCCAGTGATGCTGTCGTGGAAGACCCGGTCGGGCCGTCGTTCTTCGACGAGGAGGGCAAGGGGCACCACGGCCCCGAGGGGATCAGCGCGTTCTGGGACAAGACGATCGCCAACGTCGAGCGCTTCGAGTTCACGATCCGCGATTCGCACGCGGCGGGCGACGAATGCGCCAACGTCGGCACGATCACGACGTACCTGCCGGGCGGCTACCGCGTCGACACCGACGGCGTGTTCGTCTACCGCGTCGGCGAGGACGGGCTGATCCGCTCGATGCGGGCGTTCTGGGAGACCGAACGCGCGATGGCGACGGCTCGGCAGGTGACCGAGTAGCGTCCCGGCCAGCGGAAACCGAATTTCATATCTGATACACGATCCCTTGACCGCA
The DNA here is from genome assembly GCF_030264295.1 of Amycolatopsis nalaikhensis. Classification (GTDB taxonomy): domain Bacteria; phylum Actinomycetota; class Actinomycetes; order Mycobacteriales; family Pseudonocardiaceae; genus Amycolatopsis; species Amycolatopsis nalaikhensis. Next base: position 5,731,813 of record NZ_CP127173.1, read on the forward strand.
GGTTAGGCAGGACTCTTTACTAACCGGTGTAGACCTCCGACGTCTCCACCGGGAGTACGCATGTCTGTCTTGCGCCGGACCAAGGGTGCGCTGGCCGTGATCGTCTTGGCGGCCAGTGGCCTCGTTCTGTCCCAGCCCGAAGCGCAGGCCCTCGAGAACGGGCTGCTGCGCACACCGCCGATGGGCTTCAACAACTGGAACTCGACGCACTGCCGCGCCGAGTTCGACGAGGCGATGATCAAGGGCATCGCCGACATCTTCGTGAGCAAGGGCCTGAAGGAGGCGGGCTACACCTACGTCAACATCGACGACTGCTGGGCGCTGCCGAGCCGAGACTCGGCGGGCGACCTGGTCCCGGATCCGGCGCGCTTTCCCCACGGCATCAAGGCTCTCGCCGATTACGTGCACTCGAAGGGCCTGAAGTTCGGGATCTACACCAGCGCGGGCACCAAGACCTGCAACAAAGCGGGTTTCCCCGGCGCACTGGGCCACGAGCAGCAGGACGCGAACCGGTTCGCGTCCTGGGGCGTCGACTACCTGAAGTACGACAACTGCAACAACCAGGGCGTCGACGCGCAGCAGCGGTACAAGGCGATGCGGGACGCGCTCGCGAAGTCGGGCCGCCCGATCGCGTACTCGATCTGCGAATGGGGCCAGAACCAGCCGTGGACGTGGGCGGCGCCGGTCGGGAACCTGTGGCGCACCACCGGTGACATCTCCGACAAGTGGTCGAGCATGATCGGCAAGGCACAGGCCAACCGCGGGCTCGCGAAGTACGCGGGTCCGGGGCACTGGAACGACCCGGACATGCTGGAGGTCGGCAACGGCGGCATGACGGCGACGGAGTACCGCACGCACTTCAGCCTGTGGGCGATGATGGCGGCGCCGCTGCTGATCGGCAGTGACCTGCGGAAGGCGTCCGACGACAGCTTCGCGATCCTGAAGAACACCGATGTGATCGCGCTCGACCAGGACCCGCTGGGCAAGCAGGCGACCGTGCTGCGCGCGGAAGGCGGGCTGGTCGTCTACAGCAAGGTGCTGGCGAACGGCGACCGCGCGGTGGCGCTGTCCAACGAAACCACGACGACGGCGACGATCACCACCACCGCGGCGGCGACCGGGATCGGCGCGGCGCCGTCGTACACGCTGAAAGACTTGTGGAGCAAGGCGATCCGGACGACGTCGGGCACGATCAGCGCGTCGGTGCCGGAGCACGCGACGGTGCTTTACCGCGTGTCCTCCGGCGGAGTGCGCTACGAGGCCGAGTCGGCTTCGCTGTCGGCGGGCGGCACGGTGGACTCGAACCACGCGGGCTTCTCGGGGACGGGCTTCGCGAACGGCGCCAACGCGGTCGGCAGCTACGTCGAGTGGCAGGTGACGGGACCGGCGTCGGCGCTCACGTTCGGCTACGCGAACGGCACGTCGGCGGCGCGCCCGGTGGACGTCGCGATCGACGGCGCGGTGGTCGCCACCGGCGTGGCGTTCCCGCCGACGGGTGCGTGGACGGCGTGGAGCACGGTGCCCAAGCCACTGAGCTTGACCGCGGGGCCGCACACGGTCCGCCTGACGGCGACGACCGCCGACGGCCCGGCGAACCTGGACTACCTGGACGTTTCGCCCTGACGGCGTCGCGGAGGACTACTTGGCGGAGCCGCGGGCGTCGTAAGCCGCTCGCGCGGCTTCGACCTGCGCGAGGTTGGGTGACCACTCGGCGAGGCTGGCGAACAGCGGACCCAGGCTGCGGCCGAGCTCGCTGATCTCGTACTCGACGCGCGGCGGCACTTCGGCGTGGTAGGTCCGGGTGACGAGACCGTCGCGCTCCAGCTGCCGCAGCCGCTGGGTGAGCACCTTCGGCGTGATCGTCGTGATGCGGCGTTCCAGTTCGACGAACCGCTGCCGCCCGTATTCGTTGAGCGTCCACAGGATCGGCGTCGTCCAGCGGCTGAAGACGATGTCGACCACCGGGGCGATCGGGCAGGCCAGCTCGGGTGCGGGTGTGGTCCTGGTCACTTTCGGCGCCTCCAGCCATTACTTTCCTCTAGGTACCTACTATACCCAGGAAGGTAGCGTCCTTCCCATGATCATGGTTGTGGGAGCGACAGGAAACGTCGGAGCGCCGCTGGTGCAGATCTTGGCGGCGGCCGGGGAGAAGGTGACGGCGGTGTCCCGCCGGATCGCGGAGGCGCCGCCGGGAGTCCAGGCGCGGCAAGGAGATCTGGCCGACTTGGCGTTCGACGGGGTCACGGCGCTGTTCCTGATGGTGCCGCCGGACTTCCGCGGCGCGCTGGAACCGGTGCTGGAGCGAGCGCGCGACGCGGGTGTCGAGCGGGTCGTGCTGCTGTCGTCGCAGGGTGTCGGCACGGGCCGTCATCCGGACGGTCACGAGCGGGCGGTGCGCGGCTCGGGTCTGCAGTGGACGGTCCTGCGCCCGGGCGGATTCGCGTCGAACGCGTTCCAGTGGGCGGAAAGCGTCCGCACCGGCCGGACGATCGCGGCGCCGTTCGCGGAGGTGGCGTTGCCGGTGATCGACCCGGCGGACATCGCGGCGGTGGCGGCCAGGGCCTTGGTCGACGCGGCGCACGTGGGGCAGACGTACGTCCTGACGGGCCCGGCCCCGATCGGCCCCCGCGAACAGGCGGCGGCGATCGGCGAGGCGCTGGGGGAGCCGGTGCGGTTCGTCGAGCAGACGCGTGAGGAAGCACGCGCGGTGCTCACGGGGTTCATGCCGCCGGAAATCGCCGAGTCGACATTGGACATCCTGGGCGCGCCGACGGCGGAGGAGCGGAGGGTGAGCCCGGACGTCGAGCGGGTGCTGGGCCGTCCGCCGCGCCGGTTCGCGGAGTGGGCGGAGCGCAACGCGGTGGTGTTCAAGTGAAGGTCCTGGATTCGACGATGTCCTATGTGGACGAGGGCGAGGGCCGCCCGCTGGTGTTCCTGCACGGCAACCCGACGTCGTCCCACTTGTGGCGCAACGTAGTGCCGTCTATGCCGGGTCGCAGGCTGGCGCCGGACCTGATCGGCATGGGCGCGTCCGGCAAGCCGGACATCGAGTACTCGTTCGAGGACCACGTGCGCTACCTGGACGCGTGGTTCGACGCGCTGGCGCTGGACGACGTGACGCTGATCGGCCACGACTGGGGAGGAGCACTGGCGGCGGACTGGGCGTCACGGCACCCGTCGCGAGTGCGGGGCTTGGCGTTCACGGAGGCGGTGCTGAAGCCGATGACGTGGGAGGAGTTCCCGCCCGAGGGCGCGAAGGTGTTCCGCGCGATCAAGACGCCGGGAGTGGGCGAGTCGATGATCGGCGGTTTCGTCCCGCCAGAATACGAGGGTATGTATCCGACTGAGGAGTCGCGCAAGCCGTTGCTGCGGTGGGCGCGTTCGATGCCGTTGGGCGGCGAACCGGCCGCGGTGGTGTCGCGGATCGAGGCGTTCGACGCGTGGCTGGCGTCGACACCGGAGATTCCGAAGCTCCTGATCACGTTCGACCCGGGGGCGGACACGATGCTGACCCCAGCGATGGTGGACTGGTGCGCGGCGAACTTCGCGGCGTTGAAGGTGGCGCACCACCCGGTGACGGCGGGCCACCACACCCCGGAGGACCAGCCGCACCTGATCGCCGAGTCGCTGAGGGCGTGGCTGCAGAGCGAGCAATCCGCAACAACCGCGAGGTGAGCGTCGCTCGTATCCTCGAACGCGGCCGTTCCCTCCGAGGCAAGGACCCCGCATGGACAAGGCACGGATGTGGTCCGGAGTGGAGCAGGGCCGCCTGAGACTGGCGGACTTCCTGGACGGCTTGCGGCCGGAGGACTGGGAGCGCGAGTCCCTGTGCGAGGGGTGGCGAGTCCGCGACGTGGCGGCGCACCTGGCGGGCAACGCCCGGTTCGGGGTGAAGGACTGGCTGCGCGAGGCCGTGCGGGCCAGGGGAAACTTCAACCGCATGGTCCTGGAGTCGGGCAAGCGCCTGGGAGCCGAGCCGCCGGCGGAGATCGTGGCGAGCCTGCGCGAGCACGCGGCATCCCGCCAGGTGCCCCCGGCCCCGGGAGCGGGCCCGGACTCGACGATCATGGACGTCCTGACGCACACGCAGGACATCGCGCTGGTCTTCGGGCACAAGGCGGAGATCCCCCCGGAGGACGCGGTGGCGGGGTTGGGGAGCCTGTGGAAGCTGAGGTTCCCGTTCAACCCGCGCAAGCAACTGGCGGGCGTCCGCATGGTGGCGGAGGACGCGGACTGGGCGGTGGGAGAGGGCCCGGAGATCAGCGGCCCGGCATCGGCGTTCTTGCTCCTGCTGACGAATCGCCCGGCGGCTTATGAGCAGTTGAAGGGGCCGGGGTTGGAGCTGGCCCGGAAGAAGCAAGCGGCCTAGCACCAACAGCGTCTCGGGAAGGCCTGGCGTTGATCGCTGTCGTGGGTGACAGCGTGACTACTGGAAGTAGAATGTAGCGCCGCGTGGTGGCTGCCGCTCGCGGGCTGGGCCGTGTCGGTTCTTCTCGCGTGGGCGATCGCCGCGCGCCTCGGTCGACGTTCCCAGCTGCGTTGGCTGGGCCTGGCCACCGGGCTGGCGGTCTACTCGGCTGTTCTGGTCGTCGACTGGGTGCTCGTGGCGGAGTGAGACAGGTCTTGCTCGGGTCCGAAAAGGATCGTGTGCCGTACTTGCGGTAACGCGCATGCCCGCAACGTCCCTTTTGGCCAGTCCCGTCCGTCTCGCGAAAGTGCATGGCACACAAGGAAAACCCGCGTCCGGAGATTCTTCTACAACCGCTGTAACAACCCGGACGGCTGCCGCGACCTACCACCGCGCCGAAAAGAGCCGCGGGCTTTTCGCGGCTTGCGCGCGTCCGGAAATGAGGTCGCCAATGAAGCCCTCGATCACCCATCGCATGGCCCGCCGGGCGCTCCCGCCCGGAGCCGCGCTCTTCGCCGTCCTGGCCGGGACCGGGATCGCGATGGCCACCACCTTCGCCGCCGGGCCGCCGGTCCTCGTGCCCGACCACCCGCTGGGCGCTAACTGCGCCGCGCTGGTGGCCCAGCAGGAAGCGCAGGGCAGTGTCAACTACCCGGCGTCGGAGGTCGAGCCGTACGTCGCCGCCAACCCGCGGAACCCGCGGCACCTCGTCGGCTCGGCTCAGCAGGACCGGTGGAACGACGGCGGGTCCAACGGCCTGACGAACGTCGTCTCGCGCGACGGCGGCGTCACCTGGACCCCGGCCGCCCAGCAGCCGGCCTTCAGCATCTGCGAGGGCGCCGCGCCCGGTTCGCCCGGCTACTTCCAGCGCGCCACCGACCCGTGGACGTCGTTCTCCGCCGACGGCTCCGTCGTCTACTCGATCAGCGACTCGTTCAACGCGAACGGGCCGGCGTTCGGCGGCGCCAGCGCGATCCTGATCAGCCGGTCCCTCGACGGCGGCGACCACTGGCAGACGCCGGTCGTCGCGCGGCTGGACACCTCGACGCAGGTGCTCAACGACAAGGAGTCGGTGACCGCCGACCCGGTGGCGCCCAACCGCGCCTACGCGGTGTGGGACCAGCTGGTGTCGCCGCAGTCGCACGCCAACCCCAGCGCGTTCAACCACAGCATCTCCTACCGCGGGCCGACGCTGTTCTCCAGCACGAGCGACGCCGGCGCCACCTGGAGCACGGGCCGGGTCGTGTTCGACCCCGGCACGCAGGACCAGACGATCGGCAACGAGATCGTCGTGCCGACCGCCGGGCCGGCCGCCGGCGTGCTGATCGACGGGTTCAGCCTGATCACCAACAAGGGCGGCATCTGCCCGTACACCCACGGCGGCCAGCACTGCAAGGGCGGCACGACCTACACCGCGGCGATCATCCGCTCCACCGACGGTGGCGCGCACTGGTCGGGCGCGATCGGCATCGACACGCAGCAGGTGGCGTCGGTGTCCATCGCCGGGCACCCCGTGCGCTCCAGCGACGAGCTGCCGGAGTTCGCGGTGAACCCGGTGACCGGCGCGATCTACGCGGTGTGGCAGGACGCCCGGTTCACCGGGACGTCGAAGATCGCGTTCGCCCAGTCGACCGACGGCGGCCTCACCTGGGGCCCGACCGTGCGGATCGACCAGTCGCCGGGCAGCACCCCGGCGTTCGTCCCGCAGATCCACGTCACCCCGGACGGCACGATCGGGCTGACCTACTACGACCTGCAGAACGCCACGGGCGCCCAGCCGGGCCTGACCGACGCCTACATCGCGCACTGCCACTCCCTGACGAGTGACTGCGCGAACCCGGCGAGCTGGGCGGCGAACGGCCAGACGCGGCTGACGACGACGTCGTTCGACTACACGACCGCACCCGACGCCGGTGGCTACTTCCTCGGCGACTACTCGGGTCTGACGGCCGCCGGGCCGACGCTGACCGCGTACTTCGGCATGGCCGGTCCGGTCGCGGTGAGCGGCGCGTCGGACATCTTCAGCGCGAACGCCGGATGACAGCGCTCCTCGTGGGCGGACCCGCCGACCGGCCGGACATGACCGGTCGGCGGGTCCGCCGCGAGAAGTACAGTCGGTAGAGGCGGAGTGCGGGGGAGGCCGCGGTGGCTGACGTGGGGCGGGTTCGTGGCACGAACGATCGCCTCGGCGGCGCGCGGGAAAACTCCGCCCGGTCGTGAGGCCCCCGCCTGCCCGACCGGGCGCGGTGATCCGGGTCGCCACCCCCGACGACTGGCGCGAGTGGCGCACCCTTCGCCTCGCCGCGTTGCGCGACGCGCCCGACGCGTCCCTCGCGGACTGGGCCGACGCCCCCGAAGAACGATGGCGGGCCCGCCTCGAAGGCAGTCACAACGTGCTCGCCGACCTCGGTGTGCGCCTGGAATACAAGGGGCTGAACCCGCAGGCTCAGCCCCATCGGTCGGGATGACAGGATTTGAACCTGCGACCCTTCGCTCCCAAAGCGGGAACGGCGTAGCGCAGTGCTACACCAGTATAGCTGCTGGTGGGAGCTGAGCGAAAGTTGGCAAATAGGAGGGTCGCAGGTTGATCATGAACAGGCGGCGTTTCACCAAGTGTCTCGTAGCTGCGTGATCGGAGGTGGCATGTCTTCAAGGATGCGTGGTCTCGATTGTGTCGGCGAGTTCGTGTCGCCTCGCGTCGGCGATCACCTCCGATGTCGTCGGTTTCGCTCGTATGCTGTGTGAGCCGCCCGGCATAGGGTGCACCTGCACCGGTGCTTTGCGTAGCGTGGATTAGTGCCGTGTGCGGGAAGAATCCGGACGTGGTCTGGGCCGGCAAGTTGCTCACGTTCGTCTGGGGTGAGGCCGCCCCAGACGCCCCAGGGATCACGTTCAGTGAAGGCTTCGGCGAGGCACGGCGCTCGTACGCTGCATGAAGCGCAGATTCGACGGCACGCCGCGACCTCGCCAGGTTCAATGGAATACCAGTTCAGACCCGGGTATTGGCGGCATCGTGCGCGCCTGTGCCAACGATCAGCGTGGGTGACCACGTGGGCTACCTGTTGTCGGCTGAGCCTCGGCGGCGTGCTCGGGAGCTGAGCAGGGCAAGTCGTTGAAAGTGGGCTCGTTTAGCTGAATCTGCACGTTGCTTTCGTGTCGCTTCATCAAGCTTGCCGTCAGGGTCGACGAGTCGTTCGAACCGGTCAAGCGCTGCCTTACGTGCCGAAGCAGTTCGTTCCGTCCGACTTGCTGTTCGTGCCCACGATGCGTGTGCTGCAATGCGTGCGCGGATCGATCGTTGTGACGGTGTAAGTCCTTCGTTCTGTCGCGGTGTGGTTTCCATTTGCGCTCCCGTAATTCAGCATATCCCGCGGGGAGGGCATGCTGGTGTTGATGTGGCGAACTCGACGGTTCGGTGTCAGCGTCCGGCGGGATCGGCTTTTTCTGGGAAAGCTGCTGACTTCCGCTGAGCATTCGGCTTCGTTGGATTCGGTCAAGGCGATGTTGCCATTGAAGCCTGGATACATCAGCGCTGCCTAGAACGGGGGTGTACAGAGTGGGGGAAGTTAATTCGCTGCTGGCTCTAGGCTTCCGATGTTCGACCGGTGCGAAGGCGTCGCAGTCGGAGTCTCCTCCGGCGTAGCGATGCACCCGTTTGAGGATGCCCAGGGCGATAGCTGCGTCTCGGGCTCGTCGGACGGTCTTGGGATCGAGGCCTGCACGCTCGGCCCAGTGACGTATCGAGATAGAGCCTCGTGTGGCGAGGACGGCGTGCGCGAATGCGTCAAGGGCTGCGCGCAAGCTTGCGACTCGCACGCCAGCAATCGTGCCAGTGCGGCTCGCGGTGCCGAATTCGCCCTCCAGATGTCTGTCGACGGCGGCTTGAAGCACTGCCCGAACCCGTCGCAGTCGGCGGGGCGCGGGTTCGCACTGGCGGTCGGTTGCCTGCCGTGGTCCAAGGCGACGACGGCGCGGCCTGCAATCTTCTGCTTCCCAGAGGGCGGGTAACCAGCGGCTGCGGCGCCATTCGTCCTTGCCGACGTGGGCAGCTTGGGTGGGAGATGCCTGGCGGAACAGGTCCCAAGCTTGCTGCTCGGTGAGGCCGCGTTCGGCCGCGGCGATTGTGGTGGCGGGTGCCCAGAACCATCGTCGCCAGGCTTTTTGGCCGATCTCCCGGGCTTTGGTGCCGGCCATGTTGGCGAAGGCCCAGGCGTGCGCGGTGCTGTGGCCAGCGCGGGCAAGGGCGAGAGCATGGCCGTATTCGCCTTCGGATCGGCTGGCGCCGGAATTGCCTCGTCGGCGGGGGCATCGCGCGGCGGGCCGTGGTCCGGACTCGGTGTCTTGAGGAACGTCGGCCGTCGTCAGCGTGCAGCTCAGGATCGGGCTGGGCAGTCCGTGCCGGTGCGGCGAGGAGGTGAGCCGGAGGGGTGAGCGGACCGTGGCGGAGACGTTCTGTCGGGTGGCGACGGTGCGGACGACGAGCCGCAGCTCCTCGCGCAGGCAGGGTGGTGTCTTGATGACGAGGTGGGTGTGGCCGGGGCGACCGGAGTCGCGGCGCAGGCACGGCAGGCCGTAGTGGTCGGCCCAGAGGAGCAGTTGCTCGGCGACGACCTCCCCTGCGTCGGTGTCCTCGGGGTCGATGTCGATGGCGAGGAGTGGTTGGCGGAGCGTGCCGACGATCGCTCGTGCCGCACCGTCGGTGTTGAGGATGGTCACGGCGTCGTCGAGGTTGTGGGTGATCGTGTGGGCGGCGTTGTCGGCGTTGATGACAATGAACGGCGCGGCGAAGAGTGCCTGGTCGAGGCGCGATGGGATGTACGTGTCAGACATGGGGGAGTCCTCGGAGGTTCGGCCTGCGGGTCAGCTCGACGCGTCGCTGAGTGCGCGCCAGGGCCAGCGCAGCGGCGGGGCGAGGACGCCCAAGCCGGGTGGCACCGTGTCGATGCGGAGGATCGCGGCAGTCCAGGTCATGCCGATGCCGATGCCGAGGAGGGCGACGTGGTCTCCGGGGGCGACGGCGCCGCGGGCGAGCAGGTGGGTGAGGCCGATGATCTGGTCGTTGGGCCCGATGTGGCCCCACTGGTCGCCGGCGTGGCAGAGGGTGCGGTCAGCGGTGATGCCGAGCGGTTTCAGGCACTGAGTGTCAAGCAGGTGCCGTCCGTAATGCGGCAGGAGCACCCAGAGCAGCTGATCGCGATCGAGTTCGGCGTCACGGAGCGCTTCGTTGGCGACGGCGTGGACGCCCTCGTGGTTGCGGCGAGTGACCGAGGCTGCGCCGACGAGGTCGGTGTACTGGCGTTTACGTTCGCCGATGCGCTCGATACCGAGTTCGGTGGTACCGGCGGGCGCGAAACGGTGGTTCCCGCGGTGAAGTTGTTCGAGTGTCGGATCGGTGTAGGAGCTGGTGGCGATGACGCGGGCGAGGCCGGGGAGGCGCCCGAGGATGAGGGCGGAGCCGCCGTCGCCGTAGGCGATGCCGTGATCGGCGGTGAGGTGGTCGAAGGCGGGTTGTCCGAAGGTTTCGCCGCCTGTGAGCAAGACGGTGTCGAGGTCGGGGCTGCCAGCGAGGACGCGGGCGGAGATGTCGATGCCGCCGACGAGGCTGTTGCTCATGGCGTTGAGCTCCGTGGCGATTCCGCGGCCAGCGGGGAGGCCGAGGCGGGTGCGGACGTAGGCCGCACGGGACCAGAAGTCGATGCCGCGGCTGCCGCGCCAGATCGCGGCGTGAAAGTGCAGATCGGGAGCTTGCAACGGGCCGGTGGTGGTCATGGCCATGCTGGCGAGGGCGTTGCGGCCCGCGCGGACTGCCAGGTCCATTCCGGTGGTGTTGCGCGCGATCGAGACGGCGCGCTGGCTTGTCGTCATTCTGAGCTGGCTTCCGGCGGATCCGAGCTGCTCGACGGCGACGATCTCGCCGAGTGCGGCGCCGATGCCGCGGAGGTGCAGGTTGTTCCAGCGCAACGTCAGCACCTCCTTCCTGGGTGGGTACTAGGCCGCGCCGAGACGTCGGCGTGGTCGGCGGTGATGGCGTCGACCGAGCTGTAGTAGGCCCGCAGGTGGTGGCGCGTGATGCCGGAGCAGGCGGCGATTTCGTCGAGCGTCACCGGCCCGCCGGGCGGCGGGTTGTCGAGTAGGGCGCGGGCAGTGTCGGTGATCCAGGTCCGCATGAGGTCTCCCCGATTGAATGGGTGGTGGGTACGCCGGGTACGGGGAGGCGCCGACCGGGTCGGCACGCGGCGTGGATGTTGGGAGGGGCGGCCGAGCGTGTCAGCTCCGGCGGGCGCGGCCGCTGCGCCGCGTGAGGAGGGCCTTGTGGTGGGCGCGGCGCAGGTCGGGGATCTGGTTGCGGGCGGCATGGTCGAGTTCCGGCATGCGGTGCACGTCGGTGTCGAAGCCTGGGTCGGTGCGGAAGACCAGGGCGAGGACGGAGGCGTTGTGGCTGAGGTTGACCACCGCGTACGGCAGCGTCGCCGGTATGTAGATCATGTCGCCAGCCTGTGGGTGGAACGGCTGCATGGCGTTGCCGGAGAGGATGGCGGCGTGGCCGCTGATGATCGCGATCGCGGTCTCGGTGGTGTCGTGCCGTTGCGGGGCGAGGGTGGTGGCGCCGGGCAGGTGCATCCGTCCGCCCGAGAGCGCCCGGGTGGGCACGATCCCGGTGCGCAGAATCGGGGTGAGCGTCTCCTCTTCACCGGCCAGATCCCCGGCCGCGGACGGTATCGGCGTCGTCGTGGTGTCCATCTCGGCAGTTCCTTTCCAGACGGGGGCGGTCAGCGGGCCGGGGTGTCGGTGGTGTGGTGGGCGAGTTCGCAGGCCAGCGCTGTGTTGGCGACGGCGGCGGGGACGAGGCGGCGGCCGTGGCCGCACGCCGCGGCGACGGCGAGCACGGGCCGGTCCAGTTCGGTCTCGACCAGCCCGAGCGCGGCGCGGGAGTCCCTGGGGTGGGTCTCGTCGACGAGCCCGGCGATGACGTCGATGTCGCGGCGCAGGTGCCGTAGCGCCCGGTAGAACCGCGCGTCGTTCGGCGGAGCTTGGGTGCCGGTGCACATCGGGATGTGCGCGGCCGGCATCGGGATCCGCAGCCGCTGCAGCTGTTTGTGCAGCGCGTTGAGGAACTGCACCGCAGGGACGAGGTCGGTCAGAGCGAACAGCGGCTGGTGGCCGAGGTCGCCGTGGCAGAGATGGATCCGCCATGTCGCCTCGCGCGGACCGTCGTCGAAGACGCGCGCGACCTGCTTGGCCAGCGCGCGCACGGCGGCGGGCCACAAGGGCCGCGGAGTGCGGTCGAGCGTGGCCAGCACTGCGGGGGTCTCGAGTTGGAAAACGACCTGGCTGCCGTGTCGACGGTGGATGGCGTGGACGTCGTCTAGGACGGCCTGGCGGAACACTGGGAGATGGGTGACCGCGGCGCCCGGGCTGCCGAAGGTGAACAACGACAAGTCGTACGGGTTCGGGATCGACACCTGATGCGGCGGGAAGTCGCGATCATCGTGCAGCTGGTTCCGCGCGGCCATCACGGCGTCGGTGTGTGCGGCGCGACCGAGCGAGAGGTCCTCGGGTTCCAGCCAGTGCCCGCGCTTGAGGCGGTATGTCGGCATGTCGTCGTAGTCGGCGGAGGCGCCGGTGCGGACGGGTTCGAGCGCGTCGACGGTGGCGAGGCCGTCGAGCCAGTCGATGATCCATCGTGGGTCCGGGTCGCACGGCAGCCCGGTCAACGTCGTGTCGGGGGTGTGGTCGAGGAACCACTGCATCGTCGCGCGGTGGTCGTCGGTCAGGACCGGGGGCAGCGAGCCGACGAAGTGCACGGCCCGCAGGTCCTCGGGTGACGCGGTGTTGGCGCGGTCGTGGCTGGCGTGGCTGAAAACAAGTGTGGACATGGGTTTCTCCCCGGGTTCGATTCCTTGAATGGGTGTGGTTGTGCGGGCGTGGGGAGGTCACCCGGCGGGGGCATGGGGAGCGGGAGGGGTGCGCGGGCCCGCGATGGAGGGGGTTGAGGACGCGGGCCCGCGCGGTCTGGTGTCGTCAGCCGGTGACGACGACGTGGCCGGGTTTGGGCTGCGGTTTGGGCGCGGTCCGGTCGCCCGGATTGTCGCCCTGCTGCTGGTGCCGTTCACCCGGCTTGACCGGACGGGACGTCCCGGGGGCACCGGGCTTGTGCGCCGGAGCGGGGCGGGTGCCGCTGGGCGGGTTGCCCGTCGGCGGCGGCGTTCCGGCACCGCAGCTGACCGTCGCCACGGTCACCGTGATCGCCGTGCCTGCCGTCGGCTTGCTCGACGTCGGCCCGCCGGAACCGCCCGTGCGGGTGGGAGCGATGCTGGTGGTGACGGTGATGACCCCGGCGGTGCCGTGGCCGGCGGGTGAGACCGTGAGGTTCCCGCGGCCGCCTTTGGGGGCGCTGGTGGTGATGGCTCCGTTGCGGCAGGTCGCCGTGAACGGCCCGACCGTGGTGCCGCCGACCCGCACCGAGGCGACCCGTGCCTCGGCGAACCCGGCACCGGCCTGCAGGCTGATGCCGCTGGCCACTACGGCGCCGCTCGGACTGGACACCGACCCGCCGGCGGACTTGATCGCGCCGCTGCTGGACACACTCGGCCGCGCGGAGAGCTGTTCGCCGCCGGAGACGGAGATCCCGGTCGCCGTCGATGTCGCCGCGGCCGCCGCGAGGGCGGGCGGGGCTGCGGTGGCGGGGGTGCAGCTGGAGACGACGGTGCTGAGGGTGCCGACCAGGAGCGCTCCAGCTCCGGCGGCGGCGAGTGCGGTGCGTGTGGTGTTCATGATGGATCTCCAGAAAGTGTTGATGGGCTTGCGTTAGCGGATGAGGACCGGGGTGCCGATGGGCACCGGATCGGTGGCGCCGGTGAGAGTGGCGAGCGCGTCGGCGGGAACGCGGATGCAGCCGTCGCTGGACGGGCGGCCGAACACGTCGCTGGTGGGCCAGCCGTGGATGCCGGTGGTGCCGGGACCGCCACCGTAGGTGGTGAACGTGGTCGAGTGGATGCCGAGCGGCAGGATCACCGGGCTGAACGTCTGCTTCGGGTCAGCGATCGAGGCCAGCACGAACGTCCGACCGGCCGGAGTCGGCGCGGCTGCCGTGCCGACGCCGACGCTCCAGACGCCGATCTGCTGGTGGTCCCGGTAGAGGGTGAGCCGGAACGCGGCCCGGTCGATGACGATCCGATAGGTCGTCGACGCGGTATCGAGCGCGATGTCCTGGGTGGACAGCCACCCGGTCGAGCCGTTGGGTCGGGACGGCAGCAGGACGTGCACCCAGCCGGGTTCGTCGGCGATGACCGGCACCCAGGTGTCGGAACCGAGCTGCGTCGTCGGCAGGGCGCCGATGGCTGCCCCGCCGGGCTGATCGAAGACCGGCACCGGTCGGATCGGGTGCACGAGCTGCCCGTCCGGGTCCTCGTCGGGCGTCGCGTCCTGCGGAGCGGCCGGTACGGTGCCGAAGGTGCTGGCTTCCGGCAGCTCGGCCAGGTTCGGGACCGCGCGGGCCGCGACGATCGGGGCGTGCAGTTCGACACCCAACTCGACCGGATCACCCATGGGACCGCGTTCGGGTGCCGGACCGGACTGGGCGAGCAGGACACCTGCGGCGCCGACCAGGGCGATTCCGGTCAACCAGGCTGCGAGGACAAGCCAGCGGTTCGGTGCCGGCCGTGTTGCCTCGGACATGGCATAGACCTTCCTGAGGTGGTGGAGGCCGCGGTGGGCCCGCCCGCCGACGGGCGGACCCACCGCGAATGGGTGTTGGCTACTGGGAGAGCGCTCGGATGAAGCCACCGGCGGGCGTGCCGAGCCCGGTGACCGGATCCCAGCCGGGCCCGCTTTGCAGGTTCTGCGGGCGGGCGTCGAAGTCGATCAGGTAGCTGCCCTGCCCGCCGGGGACGGCGACGCCGCCAAAGGCGTGCATCATCGGCGTCCAGACCCCGGCCTTCTGCGGGACGACGTCGGCGATCGCGCTGGACCCGCGCAGGCTGTAGAGGATGGGGGTGAGCAGTCCGGCCCGGGCGTTGCCGGAGCGGGCCTGCTGGGCGTCGGCGACGAGCCCGGCGATCAGTGGGGAGGCCAGCGAGGTGCCGCCGTAGGACCCGATCCCGAACTGGCCCTTGATGGTCTGCCCGACCAGCATCCCGGTGTAGGAGTCGGCCAGCGCCGAGATGTCCGGGACCGCGCGCTTTCCACCATTACCGGAGCCGATGCCGGACTGCCAGTCCGGCGCATCGTAGAGCGCGGAGGTGCCTCCGCCGGCGCCGGAAGCAAACGGACCGTCGGCGTCGCGCTGCGGCGTCCAGCTGGTGCCGGACTGGGTGTTGCCGCTGTTCTCCCACCCGGTCAGCACCTTCGGCTGGTTGTTCTGGTCCAGGCCGACGCTGGTGCCGCCGACCGCCAGGACCCAGGGGCTCGAGGACGGGAAACTGGCAGTCGCGCGGCCGGCGGGGCCGGAGTTGTTGCCGGCGTCGCCGGTGGAGACGGTGATGGTCTGGCCCTGGATCGCCGCCTGCAGCGCCATCGAGTTGAACTGGTCGCGTGCCGCCTGGGGCAGGGAGCGTTCGCCGTCGGCATTGCCGTAGCTGTTGCTGATCACGTCCACGGAGTTGTCGGTGACGGCCTGGTTGAACGCGTCGTAGATGCCGGTGCCTTTGCAGGTTTTCCCGGCGTAGTAGCGGATCTTCGCGTCCGGGGCGATGGTGTGTGAGGCTTGCACGTCCAGGGTTTGCTCGGCGTTCCAGCCTTCGGCGCCGCATTCCTGTGTGTCGGTGAACCCGCCTTGCGGCAGGACCGCGCTGTACTGGCCGGACGCGAGCGGCGGGACGCCGAGCTGGGCGGCGGCCTGGTTGGTGTCGGTGACGATGGTGGCGGAGTTGTAGGCGCCGACGACACCGATCGTCGTACCGGAACCGGTGTTTCCCTTGTCCAGCTTGTACATCGCGCGGACCTGGGTGCCGGTGTAGCCGCAGAGCGAGTTGGACTGGAATCCGGCGGGGTACTTCTGCGGGACGTCGGTGTTGTTCTGCTCGCCCCACCAGCGCGCGCAGTGCTGCTCGGCCGCCGCAGCGGCCGGGCGGGTGTGCTGGGGCCTGAGCAGGGCGGCGCTGTCGTCCAGACCGAGCACCGCCGTGATCGAGGCTCGCAGTGAGGCCGGCACGGTGACCGGCGACGCTGGAGCTGTGAGAGTCCGGGTGGTGCCGTCGATGCGGGTTCGGTATGCGGCGATCCGGGTGCCGAAGGCGGTTTCCAACGCGGCGGTCGGGTCTTCGGCGTCGACGAAGTGACGGTTGCCGCTGACGCCGGTCACGTGCAGGCCCTGCGTGGCCAGCCACCGCGACACCTGCGTGACTGTGTCCTGAGTGGGGGCGAACCGGTCGAGGAACTGTTGTGAGGACAGGAACTTCCCGTAGTCGGCGTTGCCCGGGTTGGCCAGCTGGGCGGCGAGGCGTTCGGCACCGGCCTGGTCGCGCAGCGCAAGCGCGACCTTGATGTGGCGGATGGTGTTTCCCTTGGAGGGGGCTGCTTCCGCGTGCGGGACGGCCCAGGATGGTGTGTTCCCGGGGATCGCCGTGCGGTCGCCGCTCTCAGCGGCGGGGGTGGTGGGTGTCGCGACGGCGGTGGCCGCGGTGGAGGCCAGCAGCGCTGCGGTCGCGGCGAGGGCATGCCAAAGACGGCTGTGCATCGAGGTTTTCTCCTTGAATACTAGGGGAAAGCCATTCAGCGTCGTGTCAGTTGAGTGACGAGCGCGCTGAAGGGGCATGCCTCGTGCCGCAGCCAAGGGATACGCGAAGTGGGCTGAGCGGAGACTTCGGATGGTATGGACCGGCCCGCGAGGGCCTGGTCGTGTGGAGGTCGCTGCGCGACGGGTGTGGATCAGTGCGTCGGATGGACTTCGCGCGGAGGTCCGCGCGCCGGACTGACGTGGATTGCTGCCAATGGTGTGAGCACGTGTAAGTCCCAACGTGGTGGCCAACCGTGCGTCAACCGCGCCTCCCCCGGCGCGGTACACGATCCGCCGTACTGAGACAGACAATAACTCGATCTCGACAAAAGTCAACGATCGTGTACGCCCGGTCTTCGTGCTCGGCGACGAAAGACAGGATGTTCCTGCCAGTTGTTGCGATACGCGCGGCCATGGGGCCCCCTGCTGGTCGTGGCGACCGGCATTTCGGCTGATCGACCGAAAGGGCGGGGAGACGACACCTCCGGCGATCACGCTTCGCAGTTACCGTGGGCACCAGTGCTACTGTCAGTGGTCGTTGACGATTAACCCGATCGAGTGTTCCCCTGGTTAGTGTTTGATGGCGATGGTGCTACCCGTGGTACGAAACCTGACACGGCGTGCGGCACGTCAGGGGTGATGCCCGCGCTGGCCGGCGAGCGGGAACAGCACGGGGGAGGGGTAATGCTGGGGTCACGATTCACGGCGGGGCGCCATGGGGCCGACGACGCTCCGATGCCGTGGCGGCATGGTGCGTAGGCCGTCGTCGAGCGCCGGCGTACCGGGCGCCGCCTACCCGACCTCACACATCGGTCGATCACACAAGGTAACCGAGATCGAGGAGCATATCGACGAGGGCGCCCGCCTGGTGACCGCCACCGGCAGCGGCGGTGTCGGAAAAACGCGGCTGGCCGTAGAGGCGTTCCGGCAGCTGCGCGACGCATACGATGCGACCGCATTCGTCCGTCTCGCGGAAATGAGCTGCGAGGCCGGAGACGACGAGACGGTCGAGCGAATCTGCAACGCGCTTCTCGCGGATTTGCGCGTCGCCAATCACCAGCCCGATGCCCAGCCGCTGGACGTGCTGATCCGCTACCTGCGCGACCAACGGGTTCTGCTCGTTCTCGACAACTGCGAACAGGTGCTCAACCCGGTCCAAGAACTCATCGACCTGCTGATCAACGCCGCGCCGCAGCTGCAGATCATCGCGACCAGCCGCGCCTGGCTGCAGGTCCACGGCGAGCGCGTCGTGCACGTCAACCCGCTTCCGGTGCCCGGGAAGAACGCGGACCGCATCGAGGCCGAGGACTGCGCGTCGGTCCAGCTGCTCCAAGACCGCGCCGCCCTGGCCGGCAGGCCGTTGACCGCCGAGGACGATTGGGCGACCATCGTGCGCCTGGTCCGCTGGTCCGACGGGATTCCGCTCATCCTGGAGTCGTCGCAGCCCAGCTGAGCACTGGACGCACGCCGGCGGTCGTGTTCGGCCGCCTGGAAGGCGGAGCGTCACTGCGGTACGCCCCGGGCACCCGCGGGGTCCAGGCGCATCACCTGGCCTTGGACGTGGCGATCGGCGAGTCCTGGAAACTGTGCACCGACGTGCAGCAGCGGGTGTGGGCCCGACTGACGGTGTTCACCGGCGGCTTCACCCTCGAGGCGGCCGAGCAAGTCTGCGCCGACGCCGTCGTCGATCGCGCCGAGATCCTGCCGACGTTGGACTACCTGGTCCGCCACTCGATCATCGAGGGCGCGTCCGCGGACGGCCGGTACCGGCAGCACAACTACCTGCGCGAATACGGCCGCCGACGCCTAGCACAGTTCGGCGATCAGGACGCGATGGCGGAGAGCCACTGCGCGTGGAATGCGCAGCTGGTCCGGGACGCGGCGGAGCGGTGTTTCGGACCCGACGAGATGACCTGGCTCGCCCGGGTCAACGCCGAGTCCGGCAACATCACCGCGGCCGTGAGCTGGTGCGCAGACCGCGGTCAGGTCGGGCGGGGGCTGACGATCATGGTCGACTTCTTGCGTACTCGCGCGCCGTACTTCTTCGCCACCGAGATCCCCGTCTGCCGCCAAGTCGAAAACCTCCTGCGTGCCGGGCCTGCGGAGCCGTCGCCGGTGCGGATCTCGGCGCTGGCGATGGTCGGCTGGATCTGGCTGGCGCTGGGCGCCCGTGATCGCGGCAAAGTTCATCGCGACGAGTGCCTCGATCTCGCCCGCCGGATCTGCATGGAAACCGCGCCGGCGGTGCAGTTCATCGACGGCACCTACGACGCGCTGGCCCTCGGACAACGCAGCGGATACGCCAAACTCGAAACGGCCCGGGAAGGCTTTCACGCGGCCGGCGACGACGTTTCGGCGTACATGGCTGGCCTGTTCCACGCCTTCACCGCGGGCCTGCACGGCCCGGCTGAGGAGGCCGACCGCATGTCGCGGTGGTGCCTCGATGAGGCGCACGCTCGCGGTGCGGAATGGGCGATCACGTGGGCCGAGTGGACGCGCGGGCTGCCGGAGGGTTCGCAGCCACAGGCCAGCGCTCGCCCGGCACTGCGTAAGCAGGTGAAACTCGGCGACCTCTGGGGGCCGGCGTGGGGTGTGGAGGAAGAGGCCCGCAAACGCGTGCTGGCCCGGGACTTCCTCGGCGCGGCGCATTTGTATGGCGGCTCCGACAGCCTGCAGGCCCGCCACGGCGTCCGGTTCAACGGCCTACCGGGCTGGCGCCATCACCGGGACCTCGCGATTGCCGCGATCGTCGACGCAATCGGGAAAGAGGCGTTCGAAGCCGCGCGGCTGACCGGTAGCCGCTGGGACGACGAGCGGATTGTGGCGTTCGCTCTCGGCGACGCCGACTCCGCCTCACCGCAGTTGACCGAGCGGCAGCGGGAGATCGTGCGGATGGTCAGCGAGGGCATGACCAATGCCGAGATCGGAGCAGTCCTGCATCACGCGCCCAGGACCGTCGAGGGGGAACTGACGAGGATCTACCGGCGGCTGAACCTGCGAGACCGCAAGGAACTGGCCGACTGGTACCAGACGCAGGTAACCGCTATCGGCGGCTCCACTGCACCGGCAGCGTCGCCACGCCGCGGATGACGCCGAACGTGCGGCGCACGGTAGCGTGCGGTTGAAGCTGGAAGTCGGGAATCGCCCGCAGCAGCTCGTCCAGCATCACCCGCAGCTCCACCCGGGCCAAATGCCGGCCGAGGCAGCGGTGCTCGCCTGAACCCCAGCCCAGGTGTGGTGTCCGGCTGCGGTCACGGTCGAGACGGAAGACGTCGCCGTCGTCGAAGCGGCGCTCGTCGCGGTTGGCGCTGCCCCACGCCAGAAGGAGGCGGTCACCAGGCTCCAGCGTCAGGCCGCCGAGGTGGGTGTGGGTGGTCACGGTGCGGCCGGTGGCCGCGACGGCCGGCTCGTGGCGGACCAGCTCCTCGACGAAGGGCTCCAACAGCACTGGGAGGGCCGTCACGCGCTCGCGCAGGGCGGGATTTTCCAGGAGCTGCAGGACGGCGGTGGCACAGGCGTCGGCAGTGGTCAGGTGCCCGGCCGCGACCATCAGCATGGTCATCTTGACCAGCTCCTCCTCGTTGGCGATGCGCCCGTCGACCTCGGCGGCGACCATGCACGAGAGAAGGTCACGGCCCGGGCGCGCACGGCGTTCGCGGATCTGCCCGAGGAGGAAATCCGCGTACACGCGGCCGATCTGCTGGGCCTCGAGCAAGGTTTCGGCACTGTACAGCGCGCGCACGTGCTCCGACAGCCACGCCCGTTCCAGCTCGGCCAGCCCGAGCATCCGTCCAATCACCAGCGGCGGCACCTGCCGGGTGTAGCCGCTGACCAGATCCGCCGCCCCGCGCGGGATCATTTCCTGCAGCGTTTCCCGGCAGATCGCCCGAACGTACTGGTCCTGGGCCGCCGCTGCCGCCGGTGTGAAGAAGTCCATGAGTGTGCGCCGCCATTGATGGTGATGGTCGTCGTCGGTCTCGAACATCGGCGCCACGGCCTCGCGCATCTCCGTGACCACGGCCGCCGCGCCCAGTCCGTCGACGTAGGCGCTGAACCGGTCCGATGCTTGCGCCGCTTCGCGGATCTCGTCGTACCCGGTGACCAGCACGAACCCATCCAGCTCACCGCTGCGGGCGACTGGGCAGCCCCGGCGGATCCTCCCCATCGTCTCGTAGGCCGTCTCGGCGACCGCGGGATCGAGATGGTTGAACGACCACGCCAGTTCGCCCGGTCCGATTTCTGCCTCGCGCCTCGGCGCGCCCCCCGAATCCAGCACCATGACTTCCTGACTAGTCGGCCAGAGACCGCGGGATCAAGCGGTCGCCAGGCAGGAATGTGGTTTTCCCGGAAATATGCGGCCCCGCACCGACCCCCGCAAAAGGCCGCACGGACCCCCGTCAACGAACAATGCGGGATCCAGCGGGCAGCTGCGGGCACGTGCCGTGCATCGAGTCCGTCAGTATGGCTGCAACGCGCTGACCTGCTGCGATGAAGATCGTCAGCAGTGACTGCCGGGGCCGGTGGGGACCGGCTGGATCGACCAACGTCCAGGGGAGAACGTGAACACCACAGCCAACGAGAATCGGGAGTTCGTCCGACGCTGCGAAAGCATCATCGCTGCCTTGCCCATCCGACATCCGTTCGAGTTGCGCGCCTTCCTCAGCGCCGTCGGGAAGCAGCGGGGAATGACCGTAATTCTGGGGCGGATGGCGACCCGGCGTGGCGGAGCCAGCGGCTTGCTGGTGCGTGCCCGGGAGCAGTGCTGGCTCGTGGTCGCGGCCGCCGCCGTGCCGGCGCACGCCGCCCACATCGCGTTCCACGAGATCGGGCACTGGCTGCTCCGCCATCCGGACAACCACACGTGCAGCCGGCGCACGCACCCGGACGGCCGGTGGGAAGCTCGAGGCCGAGCAGTTCGCCTATCTGCTGCGGGATCACGTCCGGGCCGGGTCGGCACGTTACCGCGACCGGCTTCCGCCTGGCCGGACCGCGCTGCGGGCGGCATTCGGTTCGCGTCGGCACCTGTGCGCCGATGCCTGACGCGGTCGCGCTCCTCTGGTACGGCGCCGCAGCCACCGGTGCGGCTGAATCGGTGCGGAAGGCGCTGGTCAACAGGGGTGTCGGGTATACCGTCAGCCGCCACTTCCTGACCGCTGGCATCGCCTGCATGGCGTTGTCGCTGGCCGCCGGAGACCCGCTGACGCTGGACTGGGCCGACCACCTGACCGGGCTGCACAACGTCGCGATCGTGGTCCACAACCTGCTGGCCATGCTGGCGATGGTTTTCACCGCCGGGTTCCTGCACACACTCGGTCAGTTGCGTCTGCCCATGCCGGCCGTCGTCACGGTCTTCCTGACCTGTGCGGCGGCGATGGTCACCCTGTACGCGCAGGCCGGTGCCCACACGTCCTGGTTCGGCTCGCCCCGCAACCCGGCGCTGCCCTCCCAGCTCTACAGCGCCATCTACCTGGGCTACATGGTCGGATGGCTCGCGCTGCTGCTGCTCGGGTTGACCGTGGTCGCCGTGGGCGAGGTGGCCGGGGTCCGCGGCGGCGTCGCCCTGGCACAGCTGGGTGTGGCCGTGTCCCTGGTCGGACTGTCCTGGCGGCTCGGCGTCGTCATCCGCCTGCTGGCCGACTCCGAGCATCTGCCGCGGGGAACCCATTTCGCGGTGTTCACCGACGCTGTGGGCTTGGCTCTGTTCGTCCTGGGATCGCTGTTCGCCGCCGCGACACGTACTTTGTTCGATATGCGCGATCGCCGGCGCAGGCAGCGTCAGGAAGCCGCGATCGAGCGTCTGTGGCGGCGAGTGCGTGTTCTGCTGGCCTATCGTCGCCGACCGCCGCTGCGGCTGCGCGAGCAGGTGGTCGAGATCGAAGATGCTCTCCTGATCGTGGACCAGTTGATCGACTCCGCCACGGGGCGCGCGATTCGGGATGACCTGCGCGACCTCGCGCTGCTCTACGGCGTCGACACTGGCCACCTGGCGACCGCCGCCGAGATCGAGATCGCGATCGCCACCATCGTCGCACAGCTGTCACACCGGCCGGCGACACCGACGCCGGGCTGCACCGATGATGCCGACGACGCCGAGGCATGGTGGCCTGAAACCGAGCGCCTACCCGTCGACGACGGCGCACGGCTGGTTTGGCTGGCGGCCGTCGGGCAAGCGCTGGGGGAGCGCCGGGTACAGCGGCTCGCGAAGAGATTGGGGCCCAGGCTGACTAGTGACAGCCCGGCGTGACTTCAGGCGGTCAGCCGGGTTGATCGCGGCCGGTGCTGCGGATGGTCTGGGCGATGCGTTCGAGGACCTTCAGCAGCTGCTGCTTGTCCGCCTCGCGAGCGGCGCCGAGCGAACTGGTGATGGCACGGGCGTTGACGCCGAGTCCTCCGAGTTCGGTCATCAGTTCATGGGTTCTGCGGTCGGCCTCGTCGTAGGGCAGCTCGAACTCCTCGGCCGGAACGCTGGGATCGAGCAGGTTCGGATGGATGCGCCAGAATTCGGCCAGCGCGCGGGTGATCGCCGGGCGGCTGTTCTCCCGGTAACCGGTTTTGAAGTTGGCCAGGGCCTGCTTCGTCAAGGGCAGCCCGGTTCGGGCCTGCACCCACCGGGCGACCAATGGGACGCGAGCGGTGAAGCGCCGAAATCCCACGGCGCCTTCGGTGGTGAGCTGGGCGATCTCCTCCGGGACGATCACCGGGGCACCGTCGAACATGTAGTAGGTCGAGACGTGCTCGAGCAGATAGCTGAGCCGCTCGGCGAACGTGTCGAAGCTCGAGCAGTTCGAGGGTGAGCTGCTGTTGCGCGGCATAGGTGCGGCGCGGCATCGGCGAGGTCAGGTATGCCGGGGAGGTAGTTTCCCACTCCTCGAAATCCGGCTCGTCGCCATACCTTCGTGCCACCTTGCCCCCATATCGTCCGTCGTGCCTGGTTCCCGCCTCGCCGAGATCGACGCTATTTGACACGGCGCAGGGAGCGTCTACCATCGAAGCAAAGATCCACGATCGTTGCGAGTATCTTCGGGTTCCCGGAAGAACGCAACCCACGCCACCCCGAACAGGGGGTTGGAGCACGGTCCCGGTGTGACCGCCGCACCCTTCACGGCGCACCACCGTTGAGGGAGGCCGTCTTGACCACGTCCGAGGACCACGTTCGCTCCCATGTGGACATGACAGCAACTCAGCCGCAGTCCACACGCGCGGTCGCCTTGGTCGACTGGGCGCCGTTCGGCCGCGTGCTGCCGATCCTGGCCGCCTCTCCCGGAGCGGGCGCCACGAGCACCGCTGTCGCGATCGCCGACGTACTTCAGCTGGCAGGCCGGTCGGTTCTCCTGGTCGACGCTGGCGATCCTGTTCGATCAGGACTCGGGTGCGCCGCGCGCGTAGACGGGCCGTGCCGGGACGGGCCCGGTCCCGCGGCCGGAATCCAGTTTTCTCGGCGTGCTCGTGCGGTTCTGGCACGCCTGGACGTCGCGGAGGCGGCCGCCGAGCCCGTGATGTTTCCGCCCCCCTTGTACTGGCATCCCGGCGGCCGCGGCGTTGACGTGACCGTGGTCGATATCGGCCACGATCCCTGGCGCTTGGCGACGGACCCTGCGCTCGGGCCGGGACAGTGGCTACGCGTCGGCAGTCCCTCGCCGATTCCTGCCTTGGTGGTGCGGCCAACGGTGCCTGGCCTGGTGCACACGGAGCAGGTCCTGGCCCGCTTGGAGCCGTGGGTGCGTGCCGGTGCGGTGACCCCGCCGATGCAGCTGCTCGTCGTCGGCGCCCGCCGCTGGCCGTCCGGTGTCGCTGGTACTGCGGGACGTCGCACCAGCGTCCTGTTACCCGATGCCGTGTTCTTTCCGTACGACCGTGACATCGCCGTGCACGGCGTCACCGCCGACGTGACACCGCCGTCCCTGCGCTCGCCGGCCGAACAGCTGCTGCGTGCGTGGCGGGTGCTGCCGCAGCGGAAACGCCGCTTGTCGTGGCCATGGCAACGACGCGCTCGCGAACGCGACAACCACGCCTCCGGCCGCGGGCCCGGCTGAGCCCACTGGCCGCCACCTCGGCAGAACTTCGACGCCCTCCCACTTGACCCGCCCGACGTGACGTCGGGCGGTGCGATGCGGAGGGCCACATGCTCGCGCACATTGTCACCGACTGGCTCGCCCAGATTCCCAACCCTCATCCTGTGCAGCCCGAGGTCGGCGGCGACAAGATCCTCGGGCTGCTCAACAACGTCAAGTGGGGCGCGGGAGTCGCGCTCATCGCAGGATTTTTCATCGGGTTGATCGTCTGGGTCGGCGGCCGCTGGGTCGATCACCACCGCGCCGGGAAAGTCGGCGTCGTCATGATGCTCTGCGCCGTCGCTGGCGCAATCCTCTACGGCATCGGCTGGTCGCTCATCAACAGCTTCGCGGGCGGTTGAGCCGTGTTCACCTCCACGCCAGCGCCGCGCTCGCGTAGGCGAGCAGGCCGCCTGATCACCGTCACCGTCGTGCTCGTCGCCGCCGTCGCGGTCGTGGTCGTTGCCCGGCAAGCGACGGCACCACCTTCGCTGCCCGCAGGCGCGAGTCCGCCCGCCATCCCATCGCCGGCTCCACCCACGGCGCCGGTCGATGAAGCAACCGCGTTGGCCACCCGTCCGATGCTGACGCTGCCGCTTGACGCGGCATTGCCACACGAACTCACCACCGCGACGGCGGGGCCGCCGATCACCGTGCCGCGCCCGGCGCCGATCGCGACCCGCTGGATCACTGACGGGTTCCCGGCCACCGCCGAAGGCGCGCTCGGCTGGCTGACCGACCTGAACGAAACCGCGCTGCGCGGCGGCGACCCGGCGACGTACCTGCGGGCTTACGCGGAGTCGGCGCTGCCGCACGCTCCTGCTGCGCAGGGCAGCGGCCTGTACGCGCTGCTGACCTCTTTCCGCGACCGCGCCGGCATCCGGCCGGGCGAGATCAAGCCCGGCTTGACCGTGACCTACGACGTTACCCAGGGCCTGATCAAGGGCACCGCCGAAGAGGGCCGGTTCGCGGTCGTGTGCACGCTCGGTCAGGCGAGCTTCGACTATCAGGGCCAGACCACGAGCATGGGCATCGGCGACTGCCAAGCTCTGCGCTGGACCGGCACCGCCTGGCGCATCGCCCCCGGTGCCCGCGCCGCCTATGCCCCCTGCGCGTGGCCAGGCAGTATCGAGTCGGTCAAAGCCGGGTACCGGCCCCTGATCCGGGACGGTGCCCGGTGAACCCGCTGGATCTGCTGGACAAACTGGGACAGGTAGCCGGCGGAGCGGTCGGTGTTGTCGCCGATGGGATCCTCGAGCCGCTGATGGCGGCCACCTGGGCCGCGGCGCTGTTCCTGCTGCGCACTGCCTTCCAGCTTGTCGACCAGTTCTCCGTGCTGACCGTGTCCACCACGGACGGGCCGGTCTCGATTCTGTGGCCGATGACGCTGTGGATCTCCGGAGTGATCGCGTTGGGCATGTTCTTCTGGCAGATCATCACCACCGTCGCCCGCGGCGGCCGCGGATTCGTCCGTCTGATCACCGGGCCGATCCAATACGGGATCGCCCTCGCGGTCACCGTGAGCGTGGTCGCGGCGTTCCTTGCCGCGGCCGACGGCCTGACCCAGGCGATCCTGTCCACCGGGCTGCGTGTGGAGAACTTCCGGGACGCGCTGAACATGACCGGCTTCACCGACGCACTGTCGGACGAGGTGAAGAACGTCGTGCTCGGCCTGACCGGAGCCTTCGGGGTGATCCCGGCCGCGTTGGGCTTCGCGTTCGAGGCAGTGTTCCGCGAGGCCGCGATCTACGTGCTGGTCGCCACGATCGCCATCGCCGCCGCCGGCTTGGTGGCGGATGCGACCGCGCGCTGGTACTGGAAGGTCGTCCGCTGGGGCGTGGTCGCGATCGTGATGAAGCCGGCGCTGGCGTTCGTGCTGGTGCTGGCCGTGGCGATCGTCGGCGGCGCCCAGGGCCTGTCCGGGCTGCTGGCCGGCATCGGGGTGCTGTTCGTCGCGCTGTTGGTGCCGCTGGTGCTGTTCAAGCTGTTCGCGTTCGTCGACCCGGACTCCGACCCGCAGGGCGCGTTCCGGGACAAGCTCGCGGATGCCGGGCTGGACTCACACGGCGCGAACAGCGTCGCCGGGCGGATGGCCGGAGCGTTCTGGAACAAGGCACGCAAAGAGTTCGGCGACAAAGGAAACGGTGGTGACGGGGAAGACGGTGGCGATAGTCAGGAGCAGGCGAACGTCGATCGCTTCGACCAGGCCGCCGCAGACGATGACACGACCACCGGGCCAATCGACGTGACCGAGGACGAGCACGCATCCGCGAAAGAGGGCGCGGGAACAGCGTCCGGCGGGTCCGACGCCGAGAAGCCCGGTGGCGCAGGGGACGCCGGAGCCGACCCGCCGGCCGAGACGGGGGATCCCGCCGTGGCAGCGGCCGACAGTAGCGGCGGCGAACCGGTGGCCGGGGCCGCCACTGACGGTGATGACGACGGGGAGTCGCCGGCCCTGGACCCGCCCGGCGATGCCGGTCCGCCGTCTCCGCCGACGCTGAAACCTCCAGGCGGTTCGCCGCCGGATGACGACGGGGGCGGCGCCGCGGCCGGGGAAGCCGAGGGCGCGGCGGTGCTGCTATGAGCGCGGCGACCAGGATCTACAAAGGACTGTCCCGCAGGGAGCGCGCTGGCTGGATCGTCGGGCTGACGCCGGTGCAGGCGTTGGTGTGTGTGGGGCTGGCCGTGCCGGTGATTCTCGCCCTCGCGGCCGGACGCTTCGGGCAGGCACTGGGTTTGGTTGGGCTCTGCGGCACGGTAGCGATGCTCGTGGTGGTGCCGGTGCGGGGCCGCCCGGCGCTGCGGTGGCTGTGGCATCTGCTGCTCTACCGCACGGGCGTCACGTTGAGGTGGTCGCGGTGGCAGTCGCGTGCGGTCACCGGCCAAGCCCGGGACCTGGACGAGCCGGACCTGCCCGGGGTGTTGGCCCGGCTGCGGTTCCCCGACGGGCCGCCGCTGCGTGATGTGGGCAGAGTGTGCCTGATCCACGACACCGGCGAAGGCCGGTGGGGCGCTACCGCTCGGCTGACCCACGCCGGGGTCGGGATGTTGTCGGATGCCCAGTGCGAGCGGCTGGCCAACCGGCTCGGCAACCTGTTGCTGTCGATCGGGCACCGGGAGGTCATCGACCGGATGAGCCTGCTGGTGCGCACTGTCCCCGACGATGGCGCCGACTACCAGGCCTGGCGTGCCGAACACGAGGTCGCCGACGCCCCCGCGCTCGCGCGGCGGGCCACCGCGGAGCTGGACCGGCTGGTCGGGGCGGTGTCGGTCCGGCACGAGGTCTTCGTCACCCTCTCCGGCACCGAAGACGCCCTGCGACGCCCAGCCGCGGCGGCCGGTGGCGGCGTCACCGGCCGCGCGGCCGTGCTCTACCGCGTGCTGGACGGGCTCGAGGACAAGCTGAAGTCCCTCGGCGCCACCGGCGTGAAGTGGCTCTCGGGTCCGGAGCTGGCGGTGGCGATCCGTACCGGCTTCAACCCGGCCACTGCGGCCGGGCTGGCCGCACGCCGCCACCAGGCCGGCGGCGACTCCGGGGTCCGGTGGGCGACCGCCGGTCCCGTCCACGCCCCGGAACCCTCCGCACGGGCGTATCAGCACGACGGCTTCGCGACCGTGTCCTATTCGGTGTTGATGCCCGAGGCCGGGACGGTGTTCGGGTCGCTGGGTGGGCTGCTGGCGGTCAAGACCGCGGGCGAGCGCCGCAGCCTCGCCATCCACTACGAGACCTTGTCGCAACACCGGTCCCGCAAGGCCGTGCGTCGCCTTCGGTTCCGCACCGGCGTCGTGCGGGACTGGAAGTCGTCGAAGGGCTTCAACTCCGGGGCGGCCGAAGCGCGTGAGGCGGGAGGTGCCCGGGCGCAGGAGCATGCGGTCGCGGCCGGACACGGGATCGTCCGTTTCGCCGTCGCCGCGGCGGTCACAGTCCCCGGGACTTGGAACGTCGAGGACCACGCGGCCAAGTTGGAGAACGACATCGCTGGCCGCTTCCAGCTCCTGCGGATGGAACTGGCCCAAGACGCCGGGTTCGTCGCCGCCGTACTGCCGGTCGGCCTGGGGTTGCCTCGGCTCCGCGGAGGTGCGTCGTGAGCGGCCCACAGAACGAACGGACCGCCGCTGAGCTGCTCTCGACGTTCGGGCCCGCGGTCAGTACCCGCCCGCCGGGACACCGCCGAGGTGCTGATAGCCGCCGCGCGGGGCTAAACCAGCGGGCCGCGCCGCAGCGGGGATTCGCCCGGCCGGGGTACGGCTGGTCCCCGGTGGCAGCGCCGCTGCAGGTGTATCAAGCCGCAACCCACGAGATCGGCGGTCTGTTTCCGCTGCTCGCGGCGAGTCCGCTGCCCGCGGTCGGAGCCAGGATGGGCTACGACGTCCACAGTGGCGGCGCGTTCTACCTGCACCCTGTCGAGTTCGTCCTCCGCGCGATCTGCACCAACCCGAACATGGTCCTGTTCGGAGAACCCGGCCGCGGCAAGAGCTCCACCGTGGTGGCGTTCCTGCTGCGGATGATGCTCACCGGCGTCCGCACCCTGATCTCCGGCGACGTCAAAGGCGAATACACCCCCTTGCTGCACGCGCTGGGCGTCACGCCAATCATGCTCGGCCGGGGCAGCAACGCCCGCCTCAACGCCCTCGACCTCGGCCCCTTGGCCGCGCGCTGGGACACCTGGTCGACCGAGCGGCAACGCGACGAGGTCGACGGGGTCCTGGGCCGCTGGGTGCAGCTCCTGGTCGCGCTCGCCGAAGCCCAAGGCTACCGACCCACCGTCACTGACGAGGCCGCCCTCTCGGCGGCGCTGCGGCAGCTGCTCGGCGTCAGCGACGGCTACAGCCGCCTCGCACCGATCACCATCCCCGACGTCCACCGGATGCTTTCAGATCCGGATGAGCAGCTGTGGCAGAACCTTCGCTTCGCCAGCCGCCGCCAGTTCCTCGACCACCTACGCTCCATCACCGACGCCCTGGCCAACTTGATCAGCGGCCCGCTAGCCGGGCTGTTCGACGCGCAGACGAACTTCACCGTCGACTGGGACGCCCCGATCCAGAGCCTGGACCTATCCCGGCTGCGCACCCGCGGCGACCAGGCCCTCGCCGTCGCCCTGACCTGCCTCGGCTCATGGTCGTCGCTGGCCACCGACCTGCAGGAGGACGGGGAGCTGCGGATCGTCGTCCGCGACGAGATCTGGCGGCAACTGCGACTGGGCCTGCGGGCCATCCAGGCCGTCGACAGCGAACTGCGGCTGTCGCGCGCGGAACGCAAAATCCAAATACTGGTCAGCCACAAACCCGGCGACTTCCTCTCCGTCGGCACCACCGGTTCCCAGGAAGTCGCCATCGCCCGCGACCTGCTCGCCCTGTGCTCGATCCGAGTCCTGCTCGGACAGTCGACGCGCGTGGCCAGCGAACTGGCTGACGTCCTTGCACTATCGGAGAAAGAGCAAGAAGCCACGACCAGCTGGGCCAACGACCGTCAAGGCCGCGCCCTGTGGAAGATCGAAAATCGGAGCGGGCTCAAGATTCAGACGGTGCTCAGCCGGGTCGAGCGGCAAGTCTTTGACACCAACTCTCAACTCACCCGGAGACAGAACCCGTTATCTCCCAACGAGATGACGGTGACGACGCCATGAGGCGCAACAACGTTGTCGTAGCCGTGACCGGTGCACTGGTCGGGCTGGTGTTGCTGCCGATCCTCGCACTCACGCTCACCGTCGGGCCTGTCGCGACCGCGACGATCGTGCAGCTGACCGGCTGCGACCAGGGCGGCCCCGGTGGTGGCTCCGTCGTCGTAGATCGCCAGCAGCTGGGCGCCAGCGAGATGGACATCGCCCGCACCATCGTCGACGTCGTCCAGCAACGCCGCCTGCCCCGGTGGGCCGCGGTCCTCGCGGTCACCACCGGGATGGTCGAGTCGCGGCTGCGCAACCTCGACTACGGAGACCGCGACTCGGTCGGGGTCTTTCAGCAACGTCCGAGCCAGGGGTGGGGCACCCGTGAGCAAATCCTCAACCCTGTCTACGCCACCGATAAGTTCCTCGACGCCCTCCTCGCACTGCCTGGCTGGGACACCATGGCGCCGGGACGGGCGGAACAGGCGGTCCAGCGCAGCGGCTTCCCCGACCGCTACGCCCCACGCGAATCCGCTGCCGCAGCGATCGTCGATCGGTTCTGGAATGGCCCCGACAACCCGAGCCCACCCACGCCACCTGGCGGCGGCACCGAAGCCGTTCAGGCGCAGACGTTGTGTCCCGACCAAGACGGATCCGACGTTCCCCGCGAGCCGGGCCCGGTCGACCCGACGACGCTGCCACCGGGGTTCACGCTGCCCACCGATGTCCGCCAACGGGCCGCGGTCGGCTTCGCCCTGGGCCAGCTCGGTAAACCTTACGTCTGGGGCGCGAAAGGCCCGAACGCCTACGACTGCTCCGGGCTGATGCTCGCCTCCTGGGCCGCCGCCGGGATCGGGATCCCAGCCGGCACACTCAGCCAAGTCCACGCCGGCCACGCCGTCGCCGCGATCCAGCACGTACAGCCCGGAGATCTGCTGTTCATCCCCGGAGCGCTCGGCACCGCACGAGTCCCGCGCCACGTCGGGATGTACGCCGGACACGGCCTGATCGTCGATGCCTACGACACTGGCACCGGCGTCATCCTCGAACCCCTGTCCACTTGGACCTCGAAGATCGTCGCGATCCGCCGGATCGCCGATCCCGATTCGCCCTCCCCGCCGCCGGGAGGGAGCCCACTGCGATGAACCTCGTGCTGCCGCCCTCCCGCTGTCCGGGAGGGAGCGGCTCATGCCACACACACGCACCGACAGACTCACCCTGGACCGCGATGTCGCCCTGATCGGCCTCGCGGTCGCCGCGCTGGCGATCGTCTGCGTCCTCGGCATCATCGTCGTCACCGCGGCAGTCCTGGTCACCGGCTTCCACACCGGCGCCTGGGCCTGGCCTCCGATCACCGCCTGGCCTCGCTTCGCCCTCACCGTCGCCTTCCACGCCGCCGATCCCGGGACGCGCTTGCCGGTCCCGTGGACCGGCGCCGTGAGCGATCACCAGCTCGCGTTCTACATCTGGTTCACCACGATCACCATGCTCGCCGCCAGCCTGACCATCGGCACCGCGGTGCCGGTCTGGAGACGAGTGGCACCAGCGGACGCCGGGCACGCCACCCGCCGCGACATCGCCAGAACCCTGTCCGTCGCGGCCGCGCGGAAGACCGCCGCGTGGACCCGCGCCGACCTCACCGACGAACAGCGCCGCACTGCGCCGGTGGAGCAGATCGCGGTGCCGTTGCATCGCGGTCCCCGCCGCGAGCAGCTGGTGACGTCGCTGGAAACTCCGACCGGGACGATCGCACCGACGCGCTCGGGCAAGTCGCGTACCGATCTGGTGCACAAGGTCCTCGCCGCTCCTGGAGCGTTGGTCGCCTCGACAACGAAGACCGACCTTGCCGAGTGGTGCCTGATGGCCCGCACCCGCCGCCCGGTCGCGGGGCCAGTGCTGGTCATCGACGCTACCGGCACGCTGTCCTGGCCCGCGCACGCCCGCTGGTCCCCGATCACCGGCTGCGCCGACCCCGCCGTCGCGCTCCGTCGCGCCGAAACCCTGATCGAAGCATCCTCGCTGGGCTTGGAGAACGTCGGCGGGAACGACGCCGTGTTCCGCGGCCGGGCGATGATCGTCATGCAGGCGTATCTGCTCGCCGCCGCCAGCCACCACCGCAATGTCGACCACCTCGTGCGGTGGTCGATCGCCAAACCTGCCGACCGCGAGCCCGTGGAGCTGCTAGAGCAGCAGTATCCACGGTTGGCGGAGAACCTCGAAGCGGAGATCGGGATGGTCGCCGAGACCTCCGACGCGGTCTGGATGTCGGTCCGCCGTGCGATCGAGCCGTTCATGAACCCCGCCATCCGCCACTTCGCCACCCCCAGCCCGGCCGAGGAACTGAACATCGACGAGTTCCTGCGCAGCCACGGCGCCCTGTTCGTCATCGCCGGGGAACACCAAGCCCCGCAGGCCCGGCCCGTCCTCACCGCGCTGGTCGAACAGATCCTCACCACCGCCCAGGACACCGCGCTGCGCCGAGAACGCCGACGGCTGGAACCACCGGCCACCGCGATCCTGGATGAGCTGTTCGCTGGGACACCGGTGCCGCGGTTGCCGGCGATCATCGCCGACTCCGCCGGACGCGGCGTGGTGATCCACTGGTCGGCGCAGTCGCGTTCCCAGCTGGACGAGCTCTACGGCGAACCGGGCCGGCTGCAACTGATCGACAACACGCTCACCCTGACCGCCTTCCCAGGGCTGAAAGACGACAAGACCCTGGAGTGGCTGTCCACTCTGTCCGGGCAGCACCGCCGCCGCACCCACCAGCACCACAGCGACGGACTGTTCAGTGTCGGCCGCGGCGCCAGCGGCGAGGAGACCGTCCCGACGTTGCGCGCCGGCGACATCCGCACCCTCGACCGCGGCCGGGTGCTGATCCTGCACGGCAACCTTCGCCCGATCCTCGGCCGAACCGTCGACGTCGAGCAACGCCCTGACTGGCCCCAGCTGCAGGCCGACGTCGCGGTGATCCGGTCCGGCCGGGTCGCGATCACGCCCGACGGCTACCCGCTGTCGCGGCCTAGAGCCTGTTTTGATGTGCTGACCAGCGGAGTTTCTGGCCGGCGTTGTGGGTGCGGCGTGTCTTGGATCAAATAGACGAGGTCTCCGGTAGACCGATCAACGACCAAGCTGATCAAGAACACCGGAGACCTCGTGCCCAGCGTAGCGGCGGCGGGGCGAGCCGATCTGACTGACGCGCAGTGGGCGATCCTGGAACCGCTGCTGCCCGTCGGTAAGAAGCCCGGCCGCCCGCCACTGTGGAGTAAACGCCAGCTCCTGGACGGCATCCGCTGGCGGGTCCGTGTCGGCTCGCCGTGGCGTGACGTCCCACCCGAGTATGGCTGCTGGCAAACCGTCTATGGCTTGTTCCGGCGCTGGCAGCGCGCCGGTGTGTGGGCGCTGATCCTGGCCGGGTTGCAGACCCGGGCCGACGCCGCCGGGCTGATCACCTGGGACGTGAGCGTGGATTCCACGATCAACCGGGCGCACCAGCACGCAGCAGGTGCCCGCATCGAGTGTGACCTGCAGAAAGAACCGCCAGGCGGTATCGGCGAGCCCGAACCAGCCGACCACGCGCTGGGCCGGTCGCGGGGAGGCTGGACGACCAAGCTGCACCTGGCCACCGAGCAAGGCCAGAAACCACTGTCGTTGCTGGTGACCGCCGGTCAACGCGGTGACTCGCCGCAGTTCGAGGCGGTGCTGGCAAGGGTCCGGGTCGCCCGGATTGGTGGTGGGCGAGCCCGGACCCGGCCGGATCGTGTCCTGGCGGACAAGGCCTACAGTTCCCGCGCCAACCGGGCCTATCTGCGGCGGCGCGGGATCGCGTGCACGATTCCCCAGCCTTCTGATCAGGTCCGGCATCGCCGCAACCGCGGCCGGGCCGGTGGGCGACCACCAGCATTTGACCCAGAGATCTACAAGCAACGGCATGCGGTCGAGTGCGGCATCAACCGGCTCAAACGCAACCGGGCGGTGGCCACACGGTTCGACAAACTCGCAGTCCGCTACGAGGCAACCGTCCACATCGCGGCGATCAACGAGTGGCTACGACATTGAAACAGGCTCTAGCCCTGGTGATCCGCGATGAGCGACGACGACATCGCGGCACACCCGGACGACGCCGCCGACCACACCGAGCGGTCGGCGGGCGCCGAGGACGGACCGGAACCGCGGTCGCTGGGCGAGCTCGACGAGGTAGTCGCCGGGCTCGAGGCGGTCGCCAAGGCCCTGGGCCGCAAGATTCAGAAGTTGTCGGAGAAGCTCGCGAAACTGACCGACGAGCCGGACAGAGATCCGCGGATGCCGCCGTGGCTGACGTTCCTGCCACCGGAGGCCGCTGAGGACATGGGGCGTCGCGGGGAAACACCGCTGTACACGATCGCGCACTTTGTCCAGTACTACAACGACACCTACGTCGGTAACTCCGGCACCTGCGCGGTCGCCATCCCCGACTGCTGGTTGAACCATCCCGGCCTGGTCGCCGAGATTGCCACCCTCGCCTACACCTGGCGCGAAGCCCATCTGGGCAAGAAGGCCACCGCTCGTGATGCGCAGTACTGGCATGATCACTGGCGCCCCGGCTTCGCCGAGCGCATGGCCACCGAGTGGGTCCACCAGCGCTGCCGCTCCGACGGCCACAAGACCGCCGGTGCGCCGGCTCGTCCCGACCGGTACACGCTCGAACATCGCGAAGAAGCAGCACGGGCAGATGCCGAAAACGGCGTCGACCCGCTGATCGGGCGAGGCCAACCGTGATCGTGCATGCGTCGTCTCATCGGGAACCGGCGGGCGAATCGGGTCCCAGGGGCGCTTGTGCGTCGGTGATCGGGCTGTACATCGTGTGCGTCGTCGGCGCGAACTGGCTGGCCGAGCACGCCGCCTGCGTCCGTCGCCGGGCATGAG
This sequence comes from Amycolatopsis nalaikhensis, assembly GCF_030264295.1. GTDB lineage: Bacteria > Actinomycetota > Actinomycetes > Mycobacteriales > Pseudonocardiaceae > Amycolatopsis > Amycolatopsis nalaikhensis. The sequence continues at coordinate 5,766,499 of NZ_CP127173.1, forward strand.
GTTCCTGGTCGGACGCACCGGCCGCACTGGCTTGCATTGCTCGATGTGCCACTGTACGTGTCCGATCAGACGATGTGCCGGTTCAAGACATTGCCAGTCGCGTCGTGCGATTGGGTCTGCGACTTTGGAGGTTCTCCAGCCTGTCTGGGTCTGTCTCATTGCTTCACCCAGATGCCAGGTTCGTCGTGGCTCGTTAGGCCCAATAAGTACACGCAGTAGGACTACGGGCCGAGCAGTTTCACGGTCCGACGCTCGTCAGACCGGTCCGGACGGTGATGCCAGGTGACCACGACATGCTCGGCCTCGTCGGGATCGATGGTCCTCGAAAGCAGATACCTGTGCTCACGTCCGGATTCGAACTCATCGAACTCCTCGACCTCTCCGACGGTTCCGAGCCCGCCCGTGTCCACACGCACTCCATACGCCGCGTCGGATCCCGCGTTCCGCAGCAGATATGCATGGCCGCCCTCATGCATCAGCTCGAACCGCACGCGGCGGCGGTCAGCGTCGCTGACCTCGTCGGCACGCCGAGCCCGCTCGATCTCAGTCATTTCAGCCGCGGCGTCAGCAGAACGCTTAGCCTCCGCCGCCGACCGATCAGCCGCACGCTTCTGGCCGCGGCCATACCACACCGCCGCAGCTGCGGCGACGGCTGCCAAGCACGAAATCGCGAACGAGGCGATGTCCATCGCAGCATCCAAGCATGCCCCCTGGCCGAGCCTGCAGCCCGGCACTGCCGCAGAGGCGTCTCGTGACACACCAGATTCTGGGGAAGGGCGGATTCAGCCAGCTTTCGCTGTGTGGAACATGGGCATGTGGTCCCAGTCCGCGTCGGTACGTCGCCAGGATTCGTCGCTACCGCGACGAGATCGGCCGCCTGCTCTGGGCCGCACCGCAAGGCCACATGTGCGAGAACGCGATTATCTGGAGTCGGTGTCGATCATGGTGCTCTGACCTGCGACTTCAGGTCGGGGACGTTGTGCTCAAGGCAGCGAACGTCGGCGTCAGAAGGCGTGTTACGGCGAACTCTACTGATGCAAGATCGTTATCTGTGGCGAGCTGGGCATCGACTCTGGCCGTATTCGCCCTTGGAACGGCGAGAGGCTACGTCGCTCCGGCAGCTGGCAGGGGCCTGTATGGACAGTCAGTGGTAGAGGGCGCAGACCCGGGTGTCGATGAGGGTGGCCATGCTGGCGATCAGCGTCACCGTCTTCTCGGCGAGCTCGCGTGTGATGTACGGCTTCTGCCCACGGTGGACGATCTTGTGACGCTCATCAGTGACTCGCCGGAGTTCTGTCGCGCTCGTGACTCCGGTGGTGAAGTCGAAGTCTGTCCAGCTGATGGCGCATCCCAGATAGCCAAGCGCGCTGGCGACTTTCTCCGGGCCCTGGAAGGACTTGGTCTCCAGCCATTCCGACAGTGCTGCTCGGAACTCTTCGTGTCGGTCTTCGGTGGTGGCAGCCAAGCTGACCCGAAGGACGAGCCCAGGATCAGCTTTGGCGATCTGAGCGAGGGCGTCATTCAGACTCTTCGACTTCGGAGCGTGCTCAGGGACGATCTCCAAGATCAAGTCGCTGAGATACGCGTCCAGAGCACCGACCGCGAACACCAGACATCCGCGGAGAAGTTCCTTCTCGTCGTTACTGGGCTGCCCCCGGCCTCGGTCCTTGTTGAAGATGCGCAGGAATGCCCTCGACCGTTCCAGGTTTGCCTCGAAGACCTTGTGCGATGCGGTCTTGACGGTCTTTGCCATGTGGCCCCCTGGACGGCTGCGCTGTCGACTGATGATCATAAGGTCGTCGTGCGCCTGGATGTTGTTACTCACGCGCCTCCGGACGATCTGCTCGATCGAAGCTCGCCAAGCACGGCAGCAAGCTGGTCACTTAGTTGTCGATTCTCGGCAGTGAGGATCCGGATACGTTCGTGCGCGGTCCGCAGGCGCTGCCGGACTGACGCGTCGGAAGCCCGCTGCCTAACCGGAATGCCCTTAGCCGAACCAGCCCGGACGCGGAGCCGGTCGATGTCGGCGAGGTCAGGTTGCCGGTATAGCCAGGACCGGGTGACCCGGCGTGGCGGGCGACGGCGTCGACGGTGACCGGTCGCCCGGTAATGTCGAGGTGGCGCAGCGCGCGGACGGCGCGCTCGCGGGTGGCCGCGCTGCGTTGGCGGGCTGCGGCGACGAGGTAGCGGGAGTTGTCAGCCCGCACTGGTGGCTCCTCGTTGTGCGGCGGGGTCCTCGCCGGTTTCCAGCGAGGTGATGATCCGGTCCAGGTTGCCCAGCACCTGCTCGTTCATCTCGGCCACTCGGGTCTGCCTGACAGTCTTCGCGGTCTCGATCAGGGTCAGGGTCAGGCGCCGGTGCTTGTGGTGCTCGGACAGGAACTCCGTGGTCGTGATGAAACCGGGCAGGTCAGACAATCGTTGGCGTGCGGGCAGGTCTGTTTCAGTGGCAGCCCGCAGTAGCCGTTGGGCAGGGACTGTTTCGTCCGTGCGAGCCGGTCCTTGAGCCAGACCGCGTCGCCCAGCTGGCCGTCGGTGTCGAGGTGGACGGTCTGGCCGCTGATTCCGACCTTGCGGGCCTGCTCCCAGTGCCGTCGGACGGTGGACTCGTGCAGGCGGGCGTAGTGCGCGGTCATCGCGTGCGAGGAGTGGTCCAGCAGGTGCCGGACGACGTCTTGAGGGACGTCAAGGTTGATCAGCCGGGTCGCGAAGGTGTGCCGCCATTTGTGCGGCTTGACCCAGACGGCGCGGCCGTCTTCGTCGCGGACGTCGCAGTCGGCCAGCCACTGCGCGAGGTGGACGCGGTATGTGCTCACCGGCAGCGGCAAGCGCCCGTCCGGGTTGGCCTTGCGGCGCGGCAGCAGTACCTGCGGGTTCGGCCAGCGTTGCGCATGAGGATCATGGTGAACAGCCGCTCCATCGGGTCGGTGAACCGGGCGAGGTTATCCTCGTTCTCCAGTTGCTGCCGCATCACTGCCTCCGACAGCGCCCGCGGCGGCGCGGGCGCCAGGCGCGGGTAGTCCTCGGGGTGCACCACCGCGCCGGCTGGCAAGGTCGATTCCCATCGGTGGTGGCGGATTGCGAGCAGGAACCGAGCCAGCGCGCCCAGCGACAGGCGCCGGGAACGGATCGAGGACCCGTCAGCGGCGATGTGGGCATTGAACCGCTCGATCGCGTCTCGGTCCAGCCCAGCCAGCGAACTGGGCGCCGTGGACTCGGCCAGGAACACCGCGAACCGGGTCAGGTGCGTCACCGACCAGGCGATGTGGACGGGACTGACTTCCTTGGACTGTTTCCACCGCGCCCAGCGTTTCACCAGCATCCGCAGCCAGGGCTGTGGCAGGCCGTCGAACCGGACCCGGCGGGCGCGGGAATGGATGCCGACCCGCCGCAGATCAAAAACGTCGCGGTCGTATTCGGAGTCCCAGCCCAGACCGTGGGACAGGTCGTCGACCTTCCGTCGCGCGGCGCGCAGGAACCCCAGCGGAGTCGCGTTGGCGTTGCCGTGGGCGCGCGGGGTGAAATCGGCGAACTTGGCGTCCCCTCGGCTTGCGGCCATTGCAGCAGCGTACGTGCTCCACTGTGGACAGCGAAGCGGACGATTAACTGGATGTCGTAGGGCTTGGCGCGGCCTCGTCGTTCATCGACGCGGCACTGCACGGCATACTGCAGTCCGAGCTTCAGCTGCGGCGACAGCGCCGAGAAGTCGATCCGCGCGTCACCGCAGCGGGCCTACCGGTTGCACGCGTTCGGCGCGAAACTACCAGGTCTGGCGCGTTAAGCAGACGTCATCGCCAGCGGCGACTCTCTCGCGTGGTCGTTCGCCGCGCGTTGGCAGCCACCGCTGCCCGAATGCCACAGTCATCGTCGCTGCAACAACTGTGTCAAGTTCGCCCTCAACTGGCGACGCAAAGTCCTCGACACGATCGAGACGTCAGAAGACAAAAGCTGACACGCGGCATCGCTTAGCGGTGCTGCGTTATAGTGACACCCACCCGGCATATTTCCTTCGCAGCCGGAGCAACTGGAGGTCTGCCGCTATGGCGCAAAAGGTTCTCGTGGAGATGGTCGACGACCTCGACGGCGGTGTTGCCACGCAGACAGTGCCGTTCGGTCTCGACGGGGTGAGCTACGAGATCGACCTGTCCGACGCCAACGCGACCGCGCTGCGCGACGAACTCGCCCGCTACGTCGCGGCCGGGCGTCGGATCGGCGGTCGTAAGGTGCGACTGGCGGCCGGGGAATCCACCCAGGTGAAGAAGCCCGGCGTTACGGCCACGGACCGCGAACGCTCACGCCAGATCCGCGAGTGGGCCAGTGCTAACGGCTTCGAGGTGTCCGACCGTGGCCGTCTCTCCACCGAAATCATCGAGGCATTCGACGCGAACGACGGTCGACCCATCGTCGTCGACGAGCCCGCTCCGGCAGCGCGGAAACGTGCTCCTCGCAAGAAGGTCGCGGCCACGAAGAAGTAGAAGTCGGCAGACGGCTCCCTGAACTGTTGAGTTGCAGACAAGGGTTTCGAGAACTCCGATGGTCCGGCAAGGACGGTCACGTGGCTGTCCTCGCCGGACGCTTTGGTGGGCCGCTTAATAGGTGAGTCCACGGTGGGCGCTTTCGCCGTAACCGTGGTCTTGGCCATCAACGAGTTCGTCTTCCAGCTCGGCTCGCCGTGCGGCTGCGGCCGTCTCCGTCGCGGCGTCCTCTTCCCGAGCCCTCTCGTCGGCAAGTCCGGCGTCGAAACGCGCGACATAGGCGTCGGCGGCGTCGCGTAGCGATTCGCGGGTCAGCATGACGTCCGATGCGGTGTCTTCGCGGTCAGGTGTGGTCATCAGGTGCCTCCATTGCCGGGTGATGGCCCGCCAGGCGTCGGCGCGAAGGTCGTTGCCGGTGGGTTGATTGCCGAGCGGGGAGGAAGCATCCGCGGTCGCGATGCCGTAGGTTTCACGATACGCCGCAGCGAGCCCGACGACCTGATCCCAATGCCGCGCGAGTGCGGCGTCCACGGGCCGGGCACCGAATCGCGCGAGCCACGCGGGCTGTTCCCGTACAGCTTGGTCCCGAAGCTGGTCGGTTCGTGCGGCGATCTCCGCGTTCATGGTCGCCATCCGCTCCAGCGAACCGTGGTAATTCGCTGCGTTCGCAAGATCGGGCTGGGCCTGCCATGGCAGGACGGAGTGGTGCCCGGTGCCGGCGTCGTGCTGGCGGGCAAGTGCGCTGACGAGGGCGACGCCGGTCAGCCGGGGATCGGTGGGCTCGGCACCGGTCGTCGTCGCGGCGACCTTGCGGGCAGCGTCGGTCAGCGCGGTGTCGGGGTCGAGTCCGCGGGTGGCGCCTCCGGCGGCGTGTCGCCACACGATGCCCCACCGTTCATCGGTGACTGCGGCATCGGGCAGGTGCGTGGCCACGATCTGTTGCCAGCGGCTGACTTGTTCATCGGTCGCGGTCGCGATCCGTGCGGGCGCCTCGTGGGTTGCCACGTGGTCGTTGATCCGCTTGGCGAGCACCGCGGCCGGGTCTTGGGCCCAGCCGAATCCTCGGTCGTCGACCAGATCACGGACGAGTCGGTCGGCTTGCCAGCCGCGGTCCTGGGCGCGTGCGAGCGCCGCCAGTGCCGCGGGCTCGGCACCGGCGTTGACCGCGCCGGGGACGTAGCGGGCGAGTACGTCGAGGTAGCGGTCCTCATCCCCGTCACGGGCCAGCAGCTCGTAGCGGCGCAGCAGCACGTTCAACGGCTCGAGAACAACCCGTTCCTCGACGTGATCGAACTCCGCGAACACATCGTCCACGGCGGCCGCCCGCGCGGCCGTGCGTGGCTCCGCAGGTTCGGGGGCGGCAGGAGCTGACCCTTGGCCGAAGGTGTCCCAGCGCTGCGTCAGCGTCCGCCACGCATGCGCTCGTGCGCCGTGGCTGTGGGGCTTGGCGCCCAGTGGGGCCCGGCCATCGATGCGGTAGGTCTCGCGATAGGCGGCAACCAGGCCGACAAGCTCATCCCAGTCCTCGGCGGCGATCGGGTTGCCCGGCCGCGGCGCGAGCTTGGATACCCATTCCGGGTGGTCGCGGATGACCGCGGCGCGTAGCTGATCGACGCGGTCACTGATCGCCTGGTTCATCTCGTGCAGGTACTGAGCGTGTCCGGGATAGTGGCGGACATGGGCGAAGTCGGGGCGGGCCAGCCACGGTACGGCACGCACGTGGGCTTCGCCGCGCTCGTCCCGGCGCTGCAGCTCGGCGGCCAGAGCCGCGTCGGCATAGCGGGCATCCGGCATCGGATCCGGCCCGGCCGGACGCGCGGCGAGCTGGTGGGCAACGACGGTCAAGGCGGCGTCGACATCGAATCCGACCGCCAGCGCACCGGCGGCGCGGTTCCAGATCTTGTCCCAGTCCGGGTCTTCGACGGCCGCGTGCGGGGCGATCGTGTCCACGATGCCCCGCCAGCGGGTGACGTCGGCCAGTTGCGGCGGTCCGGTCGGTGAGGGCGGCTGGCGACGCTCAAGGTGGGTGGTGATCCGGGCTTGCAGCGCCGCGCCGGGGTTGTCGGCCTCGTCGAGGGGCTGGCGCCAGCGCATGACCGTGGCGACGAGCGGGTCGGGTTCCCAGCCGAGGTCGTGAGCGTTGCGCAGCGTCTGGATCAGCGCAGGCTCGCTGCCGAGATCGACGGTAGAAGGAGCGTGGTGGGCGAGGACGGCGCGGTAGCGGTCCTCGTCGCGGTAGGTGGCCGTGTAGTTGTAGCGCAACACGAGCGTGCCCATCGACACCGCGTCGTCCTGTGCGGCCCGCAACGTCTCGGTCGCCGACACCTCGGCACCGGAATGGCTCAGGACGCCGGTCAGCACCGACTCCGGCGACACCGGTTCTGGGGTTTCGCGGTGCTGGTCGATGACGTGGTGATGAGTGATCACGTAGATGAAGTTGCGGAGCATGGCACGGGTGATCCCGGGGTAGAACTGCTCGCGGGTCATCGTCGGCGGCACCAACAGGTGAGCGTTGCCGGTGCTGGTCATGCCCTGGACCCGGTTGATGGTGGCGGCGTAGGCGAGCTCGACGTGCGCCCGGACGTACCCGGCCGGCAACGTGATCGCGGCCTTGTGCACCCGGTGCTGCACGGTCATCTTGCCGCTGGCGTGCACCGCGGTGACCGTCCAGATGTCGCCGTTCTTGACGAAATCCTTCCCCCCGAACAGTGACAGCAGCCGCTGATTGTGCCGGGTAACGACCCAATCCCCGACGCTCGCGGTGGTGGCGTCGTGGAGGTCCACCGCTCGGCCACGATCGACCGCACCATGAGCGAGGCGCCGTTCGCGGGCTTCGATGTTCAGCGCGACGGTGTCTTCGTTGGTCGGGACAATCAGCAGCGATTGCGCACCGGCGTCGAGATCGGCCTGCCAGTGCGAGCGGGCGGCGTCGCGCATTGTCTCCAGCGACCCGTCACTGACCCGGCCGTGCTCGAAGTAGTACTCGAGCCCCTTCGGATTCGCCGCCCGGATCTGCAACGACGCCGCGGCTTGCTCTTCCCGGTCCTCGCCACGAAAGCGCACGATCTCCCGGAACCGCACCGCGCCGACATCGTGGGCGATCAGCCGGATCGCCCCGCCGGCCTCGACCGCGGCCAGCTGCGCGTCGTCCCCGATCAGCCGCACATCGGCGCCGTTGGTCAACGCATATTTCACGACCTTGTGCAGGGTGTGAGTACCGGCCATCGCCGCCTCGTCGACGATCACCAGGTCCCCGGCCGCCATCGGGAACGCGCGATGGGCGGACCCGAACCACAGCGCGGTGGTCAGCTGGTGCAGCGTGTGCGGCTTCGCCCCGATCGACGCGCCGAGCTCCTGAGCCGCCCGGGCGGAGGGGCCGAAGGCGTAGACGCGGTGCCCGGTGCGCCGCCACGCCGTGGCCAGCACCTTCATCGCCGAGGTCTTCCCCGCTCCGGCCGGCGCGAGCGCGAGCTGCAGGCGCCGTCCGGAGCGGGCGAACTGGCGCACCATCTCTGCCTGCCCGGCGTTCAACCGCTGGCCGGCGAGAGCCTTCTCCACGGTGTCGGCGCGGAGCCGGTGCCCGCCGCCGCGGCGAGCCCAGGCGACCAGGTCGCCTTCGGCCGCGAGGGTGGCGGTGGTGGTGTAGCGGGTCGAGTGGTGTTCCACGAACACCGATTCGCCGTCCCGGCGGCGCAACGAGGCGGGCTCATTGACCGCGGTCGGGCCGACCAGGGCGAGGGTGTCGGGCTGAGCCAGGATCGTGTCGACCACGTCGACGATCAGCGGTCCGCGCTTTTCGACGGGCATCCGCAGGTGCGCGGACTGGCGGTGGGCTTCGGCGGCGAGGTTCCACCAGGAGAAGTGCGCGTAGTTGTCCGACACCACTTCCCGTGTCGCCGCGGCGAGTTTGGCGATGTCGAACGCATCCGGTTCGCGTCCGCCGGTGAGGAACACCTTCCCGCTCAGCGTGTCCAGAACACTTGCGGGGAGGACTGTGAGGGCGTGCTCGCGCCACGTGCGCAGGTGCTCCAGCAGTGTCTTCGGTGGCTGTTTGCCGGGCCGGTTGTCGTACTGCGCGGCTCGGTCGATCGCGAAGATGTCCTTCGGGGTCGGTTCCTTCCCGTGCTGGGCCGTGAACTCGACGATGCGCTTCGCCCGGGCGGCTTCGAACTGGCGATGACGCTGCGAGAACAGCTTCACCAGCTCAACGGGAACCCCTTCCAGCTGCCACACCGGACGCTTCACGTCCACGCTTTCAACGCCGCGCTGCACCCAGGAGGCGCCCTGTTCGCGGAACAGGTCGCGCAGGCGGTTATCGAAGTATTCGGACGCGGTGACCGTCGCGGCCAGGACGGTGCGGCCGTCCAGCGCGGTCCATTCGCCGTCGTCGCTGCGTTGCACCTTCGACGAGATCAACGCGTGGATGTGCAGGTGCGGGTCGGAGGCGCGGGAGTCCCAGTGCTCGAACAGCGCCGCGACGATGCCGTTCACGTCGACTTGCGCCTCGCCCATGTTCCCGCGGCGGGTGTACGCGACGTTGCTTTCCACCCAGGACAGCGTGTCGCGGGCGGCTTGGCGGACCATCCCGGCGATCAGTTTCCGCTCCGCCGGTTGGGCCAGGGCCCACGCGATCGACACCGACTTGTCGGGTGCGAACACCATCTCGAAGCCCGATACTGCGGACTTCAGGTTGCGTTTCTGCTCTGCCAGCCACTTGTTCAGCTCGGTGTCGCTGGCGGGACCGTCGCCGTCGTGGGCTTTGCGGTAGGCCTGCAGCTGGACGCCGCGGCGCAGCTCGGCGCGCTTGGCCGCGGAGATCGGCGCACCGACCGGGCGGCCGTGCAGGCGGTTGTAGTCCTTGTATGCCTGCGCTACCTGGGAGCGCAGGTGGTCCAGCGCCGAGTACTGCGGGAATCGGCGGCCCAGCCGGGTCGCCTTCAGGGCCTCGGCGGCGGTGGCGCCGCCGGTGATCATCTCTGCTTCGATGGCGTCGGCGTGCGGGTGGCGTCCTTCGCCGAAGAGGGCGTTCATCTGGGCAGGGGTGACTGCGCCGGAGAGTCCTAACTGGTCTGCTCCGGCGCCGAACCATTGGCCTGCCGGGTAACCACGGGAGAGGTAGTAGTCACTTAACAGCTCGCCGGGTGCGAGCTCACGGGTGCGATCGGCGCACGCCACCGTGTTCGTGAGGTACTCATGACCACCAGGGCTCAGCTTCCGCAAGCCCATCATGTCCACACCAGACTACGCTGATGGGGGAAACACGGTTTGGCGGTGAACTGGTGCGCCTGCTGTCCTCTAGCCCCCTCGTGACAGCCGGTTCGGCGGGCGGAGGTCGAGAGGTACTGGTTGTCGTGGGCTGAGGTCCGCTATGTACGCGAGGCTCGTCGCGGACCTCAGCCTCCGTGGCCCGGGGGTTACGACGTCGGGGGTCGAGAGACCGTCGTTATCGGCGAGCATTCCACTGGGGTGCACAGGGAGACGTCGACGATGGTGATGCCGCCCACGGGGCCTTCCTCAGTGAAGTTGACAGGGATCTTCGCGCTGGTGGTTGTCCTTGTCTGTCGGCTCAGCCACGTGTTGCCCTGGTAGAAATTGTAATAAACCGTCGATGATCCGGCCTCGGACGCATAGTCCTCTAGCCAGCCTTGGATGCCGACGGAACGGGCGTACCAGATGACGCCGCCTCCAGTTGCACCACCTCGGATGTAGATGGGACTGAACGGTGTAGCTGGGTAGGTGGCGGCACTAGCGGGTACGGCCGCCGCCAAGGACCCGCCAAGCCCAATGGCCACGGCCAATGCAACGCTTGTGACAGTGCGTGACATCAGGTGTCGCTCTCCGATCTCCATGCGCGGTCCCGGTGGACCGCGGCATGTCCACGCCTGGGGATGTGAAACGGTTTATCCAGGCTCGCGCATTCGTCTTCCACCTAGTCGCCTGCAGTAGCGTCGCAACTGGCAATTGACCTGCGTGCCCTCATATCGCGTGTGCGCGTGCAAGATTGGACGTCACTCTGAAACGATCAAGTTCGGTGGGCGAGGCCCTGTCGTGCGTGGTCGGGGGCGTGTCGAACGCCTCCAAATCGCGATTGGGGTGGTGCGCGCAGGTTCCGCGGCATGGCGTCGGTCCCAGGTTCAGAACGTCTGCAAGACGTGCTGTGTGCGGGGTAGGGGCAGGCTGGGGTGAGATGGGGGTGGGTGGCGTGGTCGGCGGGGTGAGTGGGCGGCAGGGAAGGTTTGGGCTGGGGTGTGGTGGTGGCCGTGTGGGGTAGGCGGGTGGGGTTGGTGCGGCGTGGTGGTGGTGCGCGAAATTGGCGGTCGAGCGCGGGCGCCTGCACTAAGGCGCCTCCCTGGCGCCGTCTGCCGGCGCCGGCGCGGTTCCGAAGCTGTGCTGACACAGCAAAGCGGCCGCCGATCGCAAGATCGGCGGCCGCTGTCGTGCGCGGGTCGGGTGTTAGGGCTGGGCGTAGTCCGTGAGGTAGTGCAGCTCCAGGCGGATGGCGGCGGCTGGCAGGATTTCGATCGTGCCGCCGTTCGGGGCGGGCAGTGTCTGGACGTGGCGGGTGAGTAGCTCGCGCAGGTAGGCGGCGACGGTGGCGGGCGTGTCGGTCGGGATCATGTCGGCGGCGGCTAGTTCGCGGTTGATGTCGGCGAGGATGTCGTGGAAGGTGCGCACGGTGGCGGCTCCTGGTTGGGGGTGAGGCGGGGGCACCCGGGTTCGGGTGCCCCCGCACGTGTGGTGGGTGGTCAGGCGACGGCGGCGAGTTCGCGCGACGGCGCGAACGTGGACAGCGGCGGCATGTTGCGCTCCCGGCACATCTCGCACCGGTCATCCGTGCTCGGGGAGCACTGCTCGCTGGGGGTGCGTTCGAGGTTGCACGCCACGCACAACGCATCCGGGTCGATGCCGCGCAAGGCCAACTTGTCGTAGTCGTCTTCGGTGACTGTGCGGCCGGTCAGGTCGGTCACGGCTTCGCGGCTGTTGTCGGTGTCGCGGTGCCGCTCGCGTTCGGCTTCGTAGGCGTCGACGGCGCTTTCGTTCTTGCGGACCAGCCCGGCGGACGGGATGGCCTGCTCTATCTGGCGCCAGTGTTCGTCGTACTCGGCTTCGATGTCACCGACCAGGTAGCGGCGCGTGGCCTGCTGCTCGATCGGCTCATGCCCGGCGGCGCGCACGGTCGTGGTGGTGTGGTCGCCTTCGGCCGGGCGCTCGGCGTTCTCGGCGTCCTTGCGGCAGGCGTCGGAGCAGTACCGCATTTCCGGGAGCCCGGCGAGGTTGCCGTCACAGTTGCGGCACCGGTGCACGTCGTCGGATTCGGCGTCGGTGGCTTGCTGCCGGGCGGCGGTGCGGGCGCGGGCGTGGGCGGCGCGGGCCTTGCTGGCGTACACGCACGTCATGACCAGGGTGCGCAGGTCGTCGGCGAGACCTGGCCACAACTGGTGTGCGGTCTGGATGGCTTCGACGATGGCGGGGTGGTCGGCGCTGGGGTTCTTCAGCAGCGTTCCGCACACGGTGAATACGGCCTGGTGCGCGTACTGGGTCTGGGCGTTGAGCCACCGCAGGCCGTTGAGCGCGTCCGCGACGCGCGGCGGGGTCTCGCGCAGCATCACCGTCACGTCGTTGACGTCGGTCACGGCGACGGCGCGGCGGGTTTCGCTGCTGTAAACGCACTGGTTGAACAGCTCGCGCTCGGCGTCGCCGTAGCTGTCCCATTCGGCGTGAACGTTGCGGACGGCGGCGAGGACGTCACCGCTGATCGCGGCGTCGGTGTTGAGCAGGGTTGCGCATGCGGCGAGGATCGCGGGCGGGTTCTCTCCGCTGCGGGTGAACATCCGCTTGAGTTCCTGTAGCGCGGGCCGGATGCGCGGCGGCTGCGCTTGCAACGCCTGTACCACGCGGTCGATGCTGGCGCGGTGCTTGCGGTGAATGGTCGATGCCATGATTGTCAACTTTCATGTGTTGGGAGTGTGGCTCTCGGGTTTGCCGTCCCGATCGCCTTACTTCTTCATGATAGCGAATCAATTGCAGTTACTCCATTCGAAGACGGCGTATTCGACGAACAATTTCAAGCGATTTCAGGCGTTGAAATCGCCGATTGCCTGATGTGATGAGCGACCGCCGTTGCGTGCGCCGTCGGCCCGATTGGCGGCCTTTCTGGCGCGAACCCGCTGGTCGGTGCGGTTGAGGTGAGTGTGTGCTGAGTGGGTGGTGGGTGGCCCCGAAGCAACCAGGGCAGGCCCCCGGCCTGCCCTTAACGCCTGACCAAGGGAGTAGGGGCCCCAAATGCAAGGGTGGGGCCTCGAACTATTTTTGGCCACGCTTTTCGGTCAAAAATAGTTTGGGGTGCCCTTGTATTTGGGGGAGCGACCGATACAATTTCGGGGCCACCCACCACCCGCGGACGCACCATGACAATGGCGGGTGTCCCACGGCCGGAATGACCTGGAAGTGACCGCTCGGCCAGTGCAAACGTCGGCTCCGGTGCCGCTGTGATCACGGCAGTGACCTGCGGGTATGCTGCTGGCAGCGCTCCGTGGGCCATGTGTCCCTGTGGCGGAGCGTCAGCGGGCCGCCGCGAGTTTTGCCGCTCGCCACCTTGGTGGCGTGGCCCTTCGGGGCTGCTGCGGCGGCACCGCGCCAGTTTCGTCCGACTAGCCCCGTGCGCGGCTATGACGGCTGTGCCCCTGCGCGGGCAGGCAAGACTCTAGGCCCGCGAGGCGCGCGAAGTTCTACGGTGTGATCGGGCTGGGCTCGTCGGCGGCGCTGGTGAGGAGTCCGGCGGCGGCGAGCTGGTGGCGCAGTTGCTCGGCCTGCTCTGTCATGTCGTCGCCGGTGTCTTCGCCGACGGAGTCGACGATGAACGCGCGGATGACAGCACGTGGTGTCTCCACCGCGGCGTAGGGCGCGGTGGTGGCGTGTGCGAGGAGGCCGTGAGCGGCGAGGCGGCCGGCGAGGAACCGGGCTTGGCTGGTCATCTCGTCGCCGTGGTCGGCGCCGACGCTGGCGACGATGAAGTCGCGGATGATGCGGGTGGCACGCGCAAGGGTCAGCTGGGCTGGCGGGCTGGGCTCGGGGGTGGAGGGCGCGGCGGTCTCGTCGAGGTAGGAGCGGCTGTCGCGGCACGGGGCGATGCTGGGATCTTCGGGGTCGACGCCGTTGGCGATGGCCATCTCGCGGTAGTTGTCGTAGAGCGGGCGGTCGCTGGTGACGGCGGTGGTGACGTCGGGGCCGTAGAGGCGGACCGACAGGTTGTGGGCGGCGCCGCGCAGCAGGAACCCGGCACAGGTTTTGGGCTGCTCGGGGGTGCTGGAGTGGCAGCCGAACTTGTGAGTGGCGAGGTCGTAGGTGGTGCGTGCGGCGTGGCGGAACACGTCGGGTGGGAATGCCCCGACCGGTGAGTCGCGTAGCCAGGGGCAGCGTGCGCAGGGGCTGGCTCGGTAGGCGTCGGCGGATGCGGCGACGGTGATGACGCCCCAGCCGTCGGCTCCGTCCTGGACGGCGAGGATGTCGGCACCGGTGGGTGTGGCGTCGTCGTCGGTCGGGTTCGGCACGCTCAGCGCTCCCTTGCAGGTGTTCGGAGGACAGGGTAGTGGTGCGTGGGCGGCGTCGGCGGGGCCGGTTGTTCCGCGGCTGTTGGCTGGGGCTGCTCGGCCTGCTGGCGGGCTCGTTCGGTGAGCAGCGCTTCGAGGCTGGGGTGCAGGGCTGGCCAGTCGGGTGCGGCGGTGACGGCGTCGGGTGGGAGCGTCCCGGCGAGCATGGCGATCCGGATTGCGAGGTGGTTGCGGCCGACGACGGCGAGCCAGCCGGCGCACAGCCGCATGGGGTGTGCGGTGTCGGGTTGGTCGATGTGACAGGACATGGCGGGAGCACCGGTGTCGGCTTCGGAGCCGGTGGTGCCGTTGGCGTTGGTGAGCTTGGCCATGTCGGCGTCGCTGAAGGCGGTGAGGTCGGCGTCGCGGCGCCGGGGGCACTGGCGGCACGGGTGCGTCCGGTGCGGCTCGGCGGTCATGGCGGCTCCCTGGGTCTGTCGTGCCGCTGGCCCGACCGGGAGGGTTTGGCGGCGCGACGGGATTCGACGATAGCTGCTGCGGTGTGCCGGGGTGGCGATGCGCTGGTCGTGTCGCCGGTAGCCTGAGGTGGCGCCCTCCCCACGCGGGAGGTTCGTGATGGTTGAACGCAGGATCACTCGTTCGCGGCGGAAGCGCCGGTCATCGGCGACGCTGGAGCGGCTGGAGACGGCGCGGCAGCGCCGGGTGGCGCAGCTGGAACGTGAGCGGGAGAAGGAGCGCCGGGTGGACGCGGCGCTGGGTCCGTTCGCGGAGGCGGTGACCGCCGTCGAGGTAGCGGAGCGGCGGCGCGAGGATCGCATTGCCGCTGTCGAGGCGCAGTTGGCGCGGAAGCTTGCGGAGCTGGACCGGCAGCGGGCGATGAAGGTCGCGGAGTGCGAGCGGCTGGTGGAGCAGGTGCGCGCGGACGCGGAGATGGAGATCGCCGAGTGGCGGTCGGTGATGGCGACGTCGGTCGCGCAGATCCGCAGCTCGGATGTCGGCGTGGCCGACACGGCGGCGTTGCTCGGGATCTCGGCGAAGATGGTGACGGCGCTGGCGCGGGAAGCAGCGCGCGCCGTGCCCGCCGACGCCGCGGCGGGGACAGCCATGGTTGACCACGAGAATGCGGCTATGCCGGGGGAGGCAACCGCTGCCGCGGATTTCGAGGCGACGGTGGCTGACGGAGCGGCAGCGATGGCCGATGGCGCGGCACTGGATTCGCCTGGTGAGGCTGGGTGATGGTCTGCCACGACGGCGTCGTGAGCCGTGCACTTGTGGTTCAGGGTGTCGCAGGCTGTTGGGTGGCCTGCTGTTGGGCGAGGCGCCGGGCGTGGCGGGCCAGCGTCTGGCGTTTGCGCCGCTGGTAGTACACGACCATGGCGGCGACGCCGCAGCAGAGCGCGAAGCCGATGACCCAGCGGTTCCCGGCGCCGTCGCCATGGGCGCCGGGGAAGTGCGCGACGAAGAGGTAGCCGGGCAGCGTGAGGGCGCCGAGGATGGCGGCGATCCGGTACCGCTGGGTGCGGTCGAGCTTGGGCTTGATCCGGTGGCGGCTGAGATAGGCGACGAGGCATCCGATGAGCGCACCGGACAGGAGCGCGCCGGGTACAGCGAGCAGGCTGGCGGGGTCGGTGAAGACCGTGGTGATGAGTCCGATGTAGCCGAAGGGCTGGATGCCGAGGTAGACGCCGGTCCCTCCGGCGAGGACGAGGCGGGGGATCGTGACGCCGTAACGAATGCTCATGCTTCGAGCGTAAGGAGATTCGACCACCCCAGAGGGTGATTTCCTGGCCAGGGCGAGCATTCGCTGTGCGTGTGCGAGGCAGGTTGGCGTCGGATCGGTGGCTGTCGTGGATGCACGCGTGTTGTCGGTGGTGGGCATGGTGGGCTCCGGGCGTGGTGGGGCTGGAGAAAGGCCGGGGCCAGCCGTGAGGCTGGCCCCGGCCTTCGGGGTGGTGTCCGGCCGGAGGGGAAGGTCCGGCCGGACACCGGGTTTCATCAGAACGGCGGGGTGTCGCTGTGCCCGCCGGCGTTGGCGCCGACCAGCTCCTGTTCGGTGGCCGGGCCCCACAGATCGCCGGCCGGGGTGGCGGGCGTGCTGGTGGCCAGGTCCGGGTTCACCGTCGTGGGCGCGGTCTTCCCGTTCTTGGTGATGGTGGCGGTGGCGTAGCGCAGCGACGGGCCGATCTCGTCGACGGTCAGCTCGATCACGGTGCGCTTCTCGCCTTCCTTGGTCTGGAATGAGCGCTGCTGGAGGCGGCCCTGGACGACGACGCGGGCGCCGCGGGTCAGGGACTCGGCGACGTTCTCGGCGGCCTGCTTCCAGATGGTGCAGCGCATGAACAGCGCTTCGCCGTCCTCCCATTCGCCGGTGGCGCGGTTGAGGGTGCGCGGGGTGGAGGCGACGGTGAAGTTCGCGACCGCCGCGCCGGTCTGGGTGTAGCGCAGTTCGGGGTCGGCGGTGAGGTTGCCGATGATGGTGATGGTGGTGTCGCCGGCCATGGTGGCCTCCCTGGTGCTCGTCGGGGTGTGGAACGCGGCACAGCCTGAGCACGCGGCGGCCGGGGGTCGCCGTGAGGCGACGTCCCCGGCCCGGCTCATCCGCCCGGTGTGAACCAGCCCGCTGCTCGACTGGCGTCGGGGCTCGGCAGGTGGAGGGGCTGGTTCACCCGGGCGGATCGGGCCGGTCTTCGGGGACGCACTGCCCCCGGCCGGGGTGTGCTTACCTTCGGGCGATCCACGGCCCGGCGAGCCGGGCGAGGCCGCCGCCGGTGACACCCTCTCCCCATCGCGTCACCATCTGCGACGATCCCGTGCGTGTGGCAGACAACCGGGCAGCGGGCAGCTGCCCTGGCGCCGCACCGCCCGGGCGCCCGGCGCGAACAGTGAGGGTGGTGGGCGTCATGGTTGGCCGAGCGCGGGCTCGCGCAGCAGCGTGCGCCGTGCGGCGGCGCTGGCGTTCTGGATCAGCTCGTGGATCTTCGACGGAGCGACAGCATGGCCGAGCATGGTGGAGAGCACTACCGCCAGGGGCTCTTCGGGGTCGGCGTGCTCGAGTGCGATCCGCGCGAGGGTTCCGTCGCCACGCAGGTAGGCATGCACCGCGATGACGGTGGCCAGCTGGCTGGCGATGGGATCGCAGCTGTGGCGCCACAGGTGCAGGACCAGGTTCTCGGCGGCCAGGCGCGCCGTGTCGTCGGGAACGGCGAGCAAGGCGTCGCGGAACGCGGGCACGGCGAAGGTCGCGGCGAGATCGACGATGGCGGTGTCATCGGTGGGCAGTTGGCCTTCGCCGGCGGCGCGGATCGCGGCGTCGGCGCGATCCAGACGGACACGTGCGGCCAGATGCCAGTGTTTGTCGATGACGGCGGATTCGACGGCGTCGGCGATGCGGGGCTGCAGACGTGCGCACAGGGGCCCGGGCGCGGGCGTGAACCGGGCGGCGAGGTCTTCGCGGCGGGCGGCGATGGTGTGTCCGGCAGCGACGGCGGCGACCGCGGCCGCGGTCGCCGCGGGGTCGGGTAGGACACCGGTGTGGTCGGCGTCGAGGTAGGAGCGCCACCGCGCGCCCTTGGCGATCGCCGGTACGTGGACGATGTCGACGTTGGTGAATCCGTGCTCGGCCAGTCGAGCGACCAGGGTGTCGACGTCGGTGCGCAGCGGCAGCGAGTCGTGGCCGGTGGTCCCGCCGTCGACGGCGCAGACGACGATCCCGGCGACGCAGAAGACTGGCACGTCGCCGCATTGCCGGCTGAACTGCCGCGCGCAGTCGTCGGCATGGTCGGTGAGGTGGGGAAGCTCGATTCGAGCCAGCGGGCCGGTGGTGACCGTGCCGTCGTCGTTGGTGAGTGTGGTGATCAGCACCAGGGAGTTCTCGGGAATGAACCCGATCAGCGCCGGGATGCTGGCGACGATGGTGGTGGTGTCGGCGGGAGTGAGCGGCATCGACGAACGTCCTTTCGATAAGGGGGAAGCACGGGTTGTTGGGTGGGGACCGGATCGCGGATTTGCGGCCGCGTTTGGTGCGCAGCGTGTGCACGCGGGTGGTCGAGCGCAGCGTCCGGTGACGATCGGCGGGCAGGCACCGCGCGCGTGTGGGTGCTGTGCTCTCGACGCCCTGCGCGACGGGAAGATCGCGGCAACGAGCCCGCGGACGAACTTCGCGACTGCTCGTTGCCGCTATCTCCCAGGGCGCCACGAGGCCCCAGGCCGATCCCTTCGTGTTCTGCTGGTATCAGCGCTCGGTGGATTCGGTCAGTGCTGTTCGCAGTTGCTGTGCGACGTCGGCGATGCTTGTGTGCGGGGCCGTGAATTCGGCGCCTTCGCGTATCCATCGGCGTACCAGCTGGCTGAGCTTGGTGGGGCGCGGATCGCGCTGGATGATGAGGCCGGCGACGCTGCCGTCCTTGCGCAGGTAGGCCGTGACGGCGGTCAGAGCGGTCATTGTGGGCGCGTAGCGGGCTGGCGCGTGTCGCCACAGGTGCAGCCACAGTGACTGGGCCGCTCCGCATCGTTGCTCGGTGTCCTGGATGAGGTGGATGTCGCGGAGGAGAAAGCTGGACAGGGCGGCGATCAGTTCGGCGATCTCGTGATGGTCGGTGGGGAGCCGGCCGTGGGTGGCGGCGGTGACAGCATCGTCGATCAGCTGCAGGCGGCGGCGCAGCCGCGGAAGGTCACCGGCGAGTTCCTCGGCCTGGACGTCCTCGGCGATCGGGTCGGCCAGGGCTGCGATGCAGGTGCGGATGTCGGCAGGCGCGGGAACGAACTGGGCCAGGAAGGCGTCGCGGTTGCTGTAGATCCGGTCGCCGTTGATCACGCGGTCGGCGGTGATCGGGGAGGCGGCCGGGTCGGGCAGGGTGCCGGTGTGATCAGCGGCGTCGTAGCAGGACCAGGTGGCACCGGCGGTGAAGCTGGGGACATGCAGGAACTCGATGCTGGTGAAACCGGACTCGTGCAGCTGGTGAACGAGTTGGTGAAGCTGAGACCGGTAGGGCAGGTCATCGGTGGCGCTGGTGTCGTGGACGACGGCGCCGATGAGGCGCTGGACCGGCTGGTCGCCCAGCGCGCGGCTGAGGTCCGCGACGACCACGCGGGGCAGTCGCACGGCCAGGTCGAGGTCGAATCGGGTGGTGCGGCCGAGGCGGACAGAGCCGTCGGTGTGCTCGACTGCGGCGACGATCACGAGGGAGTTGGTGGGGGTGAACCCGAGCAGGGCGGGGATGGCGGCCAAGAGATTCTCGTCGGTCAGGTAGATCTGTTCGGGCATCAGGAAACCTCGCTGTGACCAGTGGACGAATGGTGCGGGTGGGAGCGACGGTGGGTGTCGTTTCCGGCCGGGTACACGGGCGTGAACACCAGCGATCGGCAAGAGCTGCGGATCAGCGGCCGAGTTCGGCGTGCAGCGTCTGTGCGGCGATGTGAGCGATCCATGGCGGCGAGGGCCGCACGCCATCGTGGCCGGAGGCCGGGATCAATCCGTTGACCGCGATGCTCCAGAACTCCGTCCAGGGTTCGGCGTCGGTGCGTTCGCTGCGGTAGATCACGCGCACGTCCTGCCCGTCGCAGCGCCGGGCGTGCGCGGTGATCCGGATCGCTACCCGCATCCGGTTGCGGCGCTGCACGGGTTCGTCGTAGAGCAGCGAGACTGGTGTCGCGGGCAGGGCGCGGCACAGCTCGACGAGGACACCGCGTGCGACGTTCCAGGCGCCGTAGCCGTCGAGGCTGCCGCGGTGGGGGATGTTGCAGGCGACCGACTCGGGCAGCGCGTAGGAGCGGCTCCAGTCGTAGGGGGTGAACCACAACCGACGCTCAGGCATGGTCGGCCACCGCCGTGTTCGCCTCGGCGAGCGCGCGGTTGAGGCACTTGCCGGTGATGCGGCGCGCCTCGTGCCGCAGTTGCTCGGGCCAGGTGTGCGCGTCGGGTTCGAGGATGTTCCAGGCGGCGGTGAGCGCGGCGTCGGTGCAGAGCCCGGCGGCGTCGAGGTGGGGGTAGACGGCTTCGACGACACGGCAGGCTTCCACGACGCCGGAGGGGAAGCAGGTGTTCCAGACCGCGGTGATGAACGCGGTCTTGTGCCGCCGGGTGCGAGCGAGGTCGCTGAGCCAGGTTCGGGCTTCCGTGGGGAGCCGGCGGCCGCCGAGTTCGGTTTCGATCAGCCGGCATGCCTGCGCGAATACCGCGTCGGGGTCGTCGGACGGTGTGGTGTGGACGGTCGGTGTGGTCACGGGTACCTCCGGGTCGGGTGCGGGTGAACCCTCCTTCCGAGCACGCCCGCGGTCCTCGGGCGCCTACCTACTCACGCGACGTGGCGGGAGAAGCCGGCGCCCGAGGACCCGGGTGTGCTGTGCTGGCGGCGGTCGTCCGCGCCGACCGGAGTGCCTGCTCGCGGCTGCGGTCAGGGACCCGTCGGATGGCCGCCGTCGCCAAGCTCCTCCTGTTGTCTCAGTGCTTGTTGAGCCCGGTGCATGAAGGCGATCAGTTCGGCGAGGGTGCCTTCGACGGTGATCACCGTGTCGTTGTGGGCATCGGTCAGGACGAGGGCGAAGTCGTCGTCGGCGAGCAGTTCGAGGCCCGCCTCGTCGCCCGGGCGCGCCAGTGTGACGTCACATCTCGCCGGGATCCCGGCGTAGTTGTTACTCATCGTGCGCCTCCTTGACGTCTGTGTCTTGGGCCGGTGCCTCGGGCGGATTCGCCGAGGTCCGGTGTCGGTGGCAGATGGTCCGTAGCGTCTGCGGATCGGTCGCGGGATAAGTGTTTCCGGCCACGTAGCGGATCAGGAGGTCGGCCGGCTGCGGATCGTCGGTGGCCAGGAGGGTCAATGCGGCGTGCGTGGTGTCGTCGAGATGTTCGGTGGCGGGGTCGTGCACGTGCCACACCCACGTTGCGAAGGTGTATCGGCCGTCGGCGTCGGGCCGGATGCGTTCGACGGCGGGGCCGCTCGTCGGATCGGAGTCGTCGTCGCGTGCATCTTCGTCGATGACGATCAGGTCGTCGCCGTCCCAGCGGAAGCGCAGGTGGTCGGAGGTGGCTTCGACGGTGATGGCGACCCATTCGGTGACGAGACGACGAAACCGCGGCGTCACGGCGTAGAAGCGGCGGCCGGTTTCGTCGGTGGCCGCGACCTGTGGCACGCTGAGCTGGGCCGGGAAGTAGGGCTGGTCATCGCCGCACACCAGTCCTTCGTCGACGCGGAGAACGTCGGCGGGGAGGTCGTGCGGCTGACTGTTGTGGGGCATCGGTTCACCTGCTTGTGTCTCAAGTGGACGTGATCGTGTCTTTTCGCGGGTCTCAGGTGCAGTCCAGGCCGCATCGGCGGCACAGCAGTGCGACGCCGTCGAGCGCGCTGCGGCCGGCCAGGTCGGGCTGCGGTGTGCCGGTGGCGTCGAACCAGAGCCCGGTGGAGGTCTGCTCATCTCGTCACAGTCCTCCGGGCGCTCGATCGGCCAGGGCCGGTTCGGCACCTCGATCACGGTGCGCCCCGGGTGGACGTATTCGCGGGTCGTCTCGTCGCGTCCGTGCCAGCGGACCGGTTCGTCACGGTGGCGCAGGACGCCGAGCGCGCGGTCGGCTGTTGCAGCCGCGGGTGCGTGACGGGTGGCAGACCTGGCCGCGCGGTCAGAGACCTCGAGCAGAGAAGCATCGGACATCGGGTTTCCCTTCAGCAGCGACAGAACGGACGGTGAACGGCGCGGACGAGCCTGAACCGGGAGCGGCGCCACCTGCAGACGGTGCCGGGGTAGCGCAGTTCCGGCGGCGCCGGCGCTGGACCGGGCGAGAGTGCCGGGGACGATGTGCTGTCGTGGCGCGGATCCCACGGTGTGCGGTGGGTGCAGCGTTGACCGTTGTCCCAGAGGATCGTGATCGACCAGCCCGGTTCGGTCAGGTCACCGTCGCGGAACCGGATGGCGACGGACTCGACGACGTACCGGCGATGCCAGTAGGCGTCCCAGTAGGCGCCCCCGGCCTGCCGTGGGCCGATCGCATCGAGCACCTCACGCATCCGCGTCCGGTGTCGCCACAGGCGGGTCTGCGCCGCGTCGAGCGCGCGCAAGATCTCCGGCGGCGGTGACCACAGGCAGTCGCAGGGCTGCGGGTACCACGTTGCGGGCTCGTCGGGGTCCCACGGCTCGATGGGGTCGTCGCGGTCGCTGACCAGGAACTCGCCGGTTCCGCCGCATTCGCGGCAGTCCGCGTGGGCCCACAGCCCGCGCAGGTGGGTCGTGCGGTATCCCGCCGGAATTGCGATCGTCGGCTCCGTCATGCGCCCTCCTGGGACGGTTGGTCGCCGGCGGCAGGAGGCCGCCGGGCTGGACGGGGCCTCGCGAGCACAGCGCGGCCCGGGCCTGCGACTGCGTGACGGTGGTTTGGCACCGTGGCGGGTTCCGGGCCGCGCTGTGCTTTTCTGGTGACCGGGGCAGACCGCGCGGCGCCCTGGCGAACTCGACTGCTGGCTACTTCTCTTGCTGGGCACCGAGGATCGGCACGAAGTGGGTGCAGACCACCGGTTGGCGTTGCCTGGCCTCGGAGATCACGATGTCGATGGCGTCGCGCAGGCAGGTGCGGACGGCGTGGTGGCTGGGGCGGCGCGCGGGGTGGTGATGGACCACGACCGGGTCGAGCGGCCGCTGGCGTTCGCGGTGTTCGCCGGCCTGATGGTGTTCTTCGACGCTGGAGAGCGTGGCGACGAAACCGATGTCGGGCTGGAAGGCGATGTGCAGGCGCGCCCGGGGCAGCCAGCCCTCGACGTTCGGGCGGCCGAGGTTCCAGTACGCGGTTGCGGTGTGGCCTTCCCGGCGGACAATGGGGTCGGGATGCGGGTCGATCGCGGTGTCGATGACCGGGTCGGCCGGTGCGGCGGGTTCGCCGTTGTGCGGGCGGACGTCGGTTTTGTGGATGGTGAAGCCCGAGCCGGGGCGTTCACCGGTGATGGCCAGGCACATGCCCTGGTCTTGCACGACCGTGCCCGGTTGTTGCTTTCCGTCCCAGGTGAATTCGATGCGGTCGCCTTCGGTGTAGCGGTGCTGGAGCATGGGCAGCCAGCCCGCGGGGATCAGGTGGGCGGGAATGAGGGCCTTTTCCAGGTCGGTGCTGTCCGGTTTCCGTTGCCAGAGCCAGGTGAGGCGCGATGCGGTGTCGGGATCGGACGGTGCGGTGTCGGACATGACGGGATCCCTTCGGTCAGCGTGCACCGGGTTGCGGCCGGTGTCGGGGCGCGGGGCGGTCGGTGAGGAGGCGGGGGTTTTCGCGGCCGGCGGCGATGCCGTCGCGGATGGTGCGGGCCAGTTCGCGGGAGTCGAAGTCGGCGACGCCGAGGTGGTGTCGGGCGGCGGCGGTGAGGTGCTGGGTGATCGCGGCGGCACTGATCCAGCCGTTGCCCAGTAGTTCGCCGAGGGCTGCTGCGGCGGCGTAGACGGTGATGTGGCGGTGGCCTTCGGTGGCGGTGGCGACGTTGCGGCACTCGGCGGCGACGGCGGCCTGGACGTAGGCGGTGACCCGACGGCTGGTCACCGGCAGTGGTGGTGGCGGGTGTGCAGCCGGTGGCGGTGCCGGTGGCGGGGTGAGGGCGGTGACGAGCCAGCCGGGCAGGACGGCGACGGGAAGGTCCCACGTGATGGCGTAGGGCACTAGGGCGCCGTGGACGAGGGCGAGGGAGCCCGGGGCGGTGATGAGCGTGCCGGGGCCGCGGGTGTCGACGTGCCAGCCGAGCCCGCGGCCGCGGGCGCCGACGGTGCTGCGCAGCCGCGACCCGGGCGGCCGGGCGAAGTAGCGGTGCTCGCCGCCGCGCGGGGTCGCGACAGTGAACGTATCCACCGGGTCGGGCTCGCCAGCCTGCTGGGCGAGCAGGGCCAGGACGTCCCGGCCGTGGGTGATACCCCGGCGCGCCCACGGGATGGGGATCGGTCCGTGGGCGGCGTCGAGGTCGAGCACCAGCAGCGCCGCGGGCCCGCAGGCGATGCCGACGTTGTGCATCGGGTGGCGGTGCCACCAGCGGCGGATGCGGTCGGGATCGCAGGTGGCGCGCTGCTGCCAGTCGGCAATGACGGGGCGCTTGCTGCGCGGGGCGAGCGGGAACACCGGCCACCCGCGCCCGGCTGCGTCCAACGCAGCTCTCAGCAGGGCGCCGGTGGTGGTGACCAGCGACGGTGCCGACGCAGTCATGGCACCAGCTCGGTCGCGACCGGGGCCGGGATCGGGTCGATGACCATGGCGGCGGCGTTGTCGGTGCCGCCGAAGTACCGCGCGGCGAGCGTCAGCCGGTTCGCGCACGCGCCCGGGCCGCTGAAGGTGCGGACCGCGCGGAGGAGGGAGGCGTGGGGCACGGGTTTGTGGACGCCGTCGCTGGTCAGCAGCAACCGGCGGCGCGGCCCGGTCGTGGTGACGTGGCCGAGGGAGTCGTGGTCGGCGGTGGCCACGGAGCTGGTGACGACGTTGTCCCGCCGGGCGGCCAGGTCCTCGAGTTTCTGCGGCCGGTCCCGGTAGTGCTCGGCGAGGCTGTCGCGGAGTTGCTGACCTTCGGTGTGGTCGACGGTGAGCTGGGTGAGGACGCCGGTGTCGGGGTTGTACTCGTAGGCGCGGCAGTCCCCGACCCATGCGATGTCCCACCCGCCACCCTGTTCGGGCGGGAGTGGGGTGGCGACGACCATGACGGTGTCGCCAGTGTGGACGGTGGCGAGGGTGCCGGTGGCGGCGAGCAGCCCGGCGGCGGCGCCGCGGCCGGCGGCGACGTAGGCGGCGGTCGCAGCGGCGCTGCCGGCGGCGTGGGCGGCGAGCGGGTAGTCGCCGATGCCGTCGGCTACGGCCCAGCCGTGGCGGGTGCCGGTGGTGCAGACGTGGGTGCCGGTGGCGTCGGCCTGGTGGGTGCGGCCGCCGATGCGCAGCGCAGTGCCGGGCAGGTAGGCGGGGTGGTCGGCGGCGTAGCGGCGGTGGTGGCGGGCCAGGACGCGGGCGTCGCGGTGGGATTCGGCGATCTCGGCCCAGCCGCAGCGGCAGGTGACGTGGGTCCACGCCGGGCCGGGTGGGAGCGGGGCGTGGGGCCAGATGGGGTGGTGCCCGGCGGCGTAGGTGCTGGTGCGGTGGATGTTGTCGAAGGCCGGAGGCAGGTGCGGATGCATCGAAGGGACTCCGTTCACCCGCGGGGCCGGCGGTGAGCCCGGCGGGAGGCAAGGACGACAGGACGGGGAAGGAAGCTGGGGCGGGCCCGGCTGTGTGCGCGGGCCCGCCCCTGGCGAGGAACCGGGTGCGGCGGTGATCCGAGCGGCTAGATCGCGGCGCCGGTCAGCTCCGCCTCGGCTTCGGTGTCCTGCTCGACCGGCTCCTGACCGGTCCCGGCGTCGTCGTCGGTACCGTCGGTCGCCGTGTCGCTCTGGTCGTCCGTGCCCGCGGGGTCGGCATCGTCGACCCCGGCGGTGAGGTCATCAGCGGGATCCTCGACCTCGGCGCCGCCGCCGTCCGGGCCCTCGGTACCCTCGGCGCTCGCGCCGCCGTCGCTCATGGCGTCCCTGTCGAGGTCACCGAGCTGTGCGGCGATGACGTCCTGCTCGGTTTCCGGGTCGACCACCTTGCGCTCGACGTCGGAGGCGGGGTAGCCCCAGCCGATGATCGCGGCCATGTACGCCCGCGCCGAGTCCCACGGGCTGCGCCAGGTGTTGCGGGACAGGTCGTCTTCGATCGCGCAGAGGGTGAGGACCAGGTCGTAGAGGGTGGCTTTCCCCGCGGTGGGGGCCTTGGCGATCTTGGCGGTGAGGTCGGCGAGCGTGGCCCTGTCCGGCAGGCCGAACAGCGTCATGGCCAGCGGGTGGTTGCGCTCGAACGCGCGCCGCAGCGCGTAGCCGCCTTCGGCCTTCTGCAGCGCGAGGAACAGCTGCGCGCCCTGCGGCGCGGTCTTGCGCTGCAGCAGCCCGGCCAGCCATTCCCGGCGCGGGGTCTGGGCGGCGTCCCAGTCCTTGTTGTTCTGGATCACCCACTTGCGGATAATTCGCGCCTTCTGACGCTCGAGTTCGGCGGCGGCCTGGGCAGCGCGCGCGGCCGCGATCACATCGGTCTGCTCGGCTGCGTCCTCGTCGTCGGACGACTCGTGGTCGCCGGACGTGCCGGTGCCGGTGGTGCCGGTGGCCGCGGGGGTGAAGTCCGCGCGGCCGGCCGGGGCGTGACTGAGGGCGTGACCGTGGGCGAGGAAGTCGGCGCACCCGTAGACGGCCACCGGGATCTGGTTGCCCTGCTCGTCGTGGTGGTCGGTCTCGATCCAGGCGCCGTGTCCCGGGCAGGACGCGTGGTCTTCGGCGGTCAGCGCGGTGTGGGGCTCGTGGCCGGGGGTGGGGCGCAGCCGGTCCAGCGAGCGAGCGTCCCCGTGGTTGTCGGGCAGGCTCGCGTCGAAGAACGTGACGCCCGCGGCGGTCAGTTCCTCGGTGAGGTCCTCGGTCAGGGCCGCGAGCCGCTGCTTGTCCGCGCGTTCGGTGCGCTTGCGCTCGGCGAGCTGGGCGAAGTTGTTCGGTGCCGTACGCGCGGTGAGGATGAGTTCCTTGGCCGTGTCGGTGTCGCCGGCTTCGTCGAACTCGGCGATGACCGCGGCCTGCAGCAGATCCAGGTCGTAGCGTTCGGTGGCCTTGAGCGCCAGTTCGCTCTGCCCGGCCTGCAGGACGTTCTCGACGTAGGCTTTGCCCTTCTTGCCCAGCGCGAGCTTGCGGGCGATCCCGGCGGGTTTGAGGTCGAACGCGGCGAGCTGCTGCAGGGCGCGCGCGGTGTCGGCCAGGGTCAGGGACCTGCGCAGGGCGGGGTCGTTCTCGATGAACTGGTTGACGATCCGCTCGATGGTGGCCTTGCGCTGGTCGGCCGGCGGCGGGGTCTTCATCCAGACCGGCACCGTGCAGCCGGCTTCGCGGGCGTTGAGGACGCGGCGCTGGCCTTCTGTGACCACGATGGCGCCGGTGTCGTAGTCGCGGTAGCCGTTGGCCGCGGTATTGACGCCGTGGGTCTTGAAGTTCGCTGTCGTCTCTTCGTCGGCCTCGGCGTTGGCGGTGCGCACGTTGTCGGCGAGCAGCACCTTGTGCGGGTCGACGTGCTTGATGGTGTCGACCTCGGTGTCCCACTTCGCGTGCAGCGCCGCGCGGTCCTCGTCGGACAGCTCCTCGAGCGGGGTGTCCTCGACGTCGGTGGGTGACGTGTCGGCGGCAGTGGTGTGGTCGGTGGCGGCGCTGTCGGTGGCGGCGCTGTCGAGAGCGGATGTGGTGGACTCGGTGTCCGGTGTCGTGGGGGTGTCGGTGTCGCGCTGGGTCGGCAGATCCATCGTGCTGGTCACGAAGGGCTCCTTCACACGGGCCGGCTGGTCACCGGAAACGAATCCGGTGACCAGCCACGAACCCCGCACTCCACCAGTTCTTCATCACCATGGTGCGGTGGAGAACGAGTGGAGTGCGGGTGTCCCGGTCGGGACGCACTCGCCGGAGCGGGGCCGCCCGCGTCGGCGGCAAGCCCGCCCCTTTCCTGCACATCCGCCGCCGAGACCGCGAACGGGGGCGGGCCTGCCGCCGACGCCAGGCTCCGCTAGAGTGCGTCGGCCCGACCGGACCACCCGCACCCGCTTTTCTCAGCGCAGCAACACTTTCCTCATCTCTTTGCTAGCTCTTAGCTTCGGATCATGCCCCGGTTCGCTAGCCCCTCATTCCTTGTTTCAGCTCACCGTGGAGCCGGATTCCGCAGCAGGCGAAGCATTCCGCTGCGGTGGGAGAGGGTCAGCCGGATGTCGGCGATGTCCGGGTGCGCGCGACCGTCCAGGTCGGCACGTGTCCAGGCCAGCCGCAGGCACCGCGCAGCGGTTCGGGGGGTGATCCGGCCGTGTCGGATCGCGTCTTCCAGCTCTCGTACCGCGTTGGCGGGAAGGCCGGCGATGGCTTTCGTGTAGTCGATCTCGGCTCCGGGTTCCGGTGCGGCACCCCACCTGCTGTGCGCGCGTTCCCGGGCTCGGGCGACGTCCTCCCGCATTGACTCCAGGGACGGCAGCGACGGATCGGGCTCGGCGACGGTGACCTCCCGCACGAACAGGTCGACACGGTCGAGCAGCCACTGCGGGATCCGGGCGAGGTAACGCGCCCGCTGCGCCAGGCTGCAGCGGCACTTCTCGGCCCGGACGCTGCCGCAGATGCAGTCGCGTGCGGTGAACACCATGCGTGCCCCGGCCGGGCGGGATTGGGCACCTGCCGCGGAGGTGATGCCGATCGTGCCGTTCTCCAGCGCCGGACGCAGCACTTCGACGATGCGCGCGGAAAGCTCGGGGAGGTCCTCGACGGTCAGGACACCGCGGTGGGCAAGCGTCGGCAGTCCCGGGCGACTGAGTGATCCGGCTACCGTGGCGATCGTGTCGTCGGGCAGCAGGGGAACTCCGGGTGGCCGGAGGTGCTCGCTGCGGTCAGGAGCAGGTTCGCCGGCCAGGAAGTGCCACGTGCTGACCTCGAGTGCTTCGGTGTCGGTGAGGTCGGCCATCAGTGCCCGGATCAACCGTGGCAGCAGGAGGGTCGGGGTGCCGGGAGCCGCGACGTGCAGGGTGTGGTGACCGCCGGCCGCCGCGATCGCGGCGGCCCGGACCGCCGTGGGCGACAGCCGGGCCCAGGCTTCAGGCGTCCACGACGCGGTAGGCGATGCTCCTTCGCGCGACTCGGGCCGCTGGGCCGGGGTGAGTCCGCCGCGCAGCCAGTTGACCAGGTCGTTCAGGCAGGAGACGGGGACGGTGGTGAGGCCGGGGACGTCGCAGGCTTCGGCAGCGTTGGTGGCGGGCACGACCAGGTGGGTGAACCCGGCCGCGGCGGCCGCGATCGCGCGCGTCCGCACGTCGGGGACCGGCCGGACGGTGCCGTCGAGACCGAGCTCGCCGATCAGCGCCGTCGCGGTCAGCCGCCGCGCCGGCACGGCCTCGGTGACCAGCACCGCCGCGGCCGCGGCGGCGAGATCGACGTCGGAGCGCGGGTGCGCGCTGGAGGCGGTCAGGTGCACGACGCCCTCGGGCCACGACAGGCCACTGTTGCGGATGGCCGCGCGCACCCGGTCGCGGGTCTCGCGCGAGACCGTCGGGCTGAGGCCGTGCACCCGTAGCGCGGCGTCGCCGACGCCGAGGTCGGCGCGGATGTCGACGATCCGGGCGCGGGAGTCGTCAAGGGTGACCACACGGGTAAGGGCTTCCATGGCATCGTCCTTCCAGCGAGAAAAGGGACTCCGGCGCCAGTAGGGCGCCGGAGTCGGGTGCGTGCGGCGGGCTGCGGCGCCGAAGGTCAGCGGCAGCTGTCGGGCGTGGCGTGGTCGGCGGCGGCGCGTTCACCGACGAGCGCGGCCACGGCGAGCGCGTTCTCGACGGTGGCGTCGATGCTGAACCGCACCCGCCGCTGACGGCTACGCCAGAACGGCTGCAGCACCTGCGCGGTCGCGAACAGCGGCTGACCGTAGGCCCCGACCGACACGGTGTTCGCCCCGGCCACCGGGGTGGTGCCGAACCCCGCCCCGACCGCGGCGAGAACACTGGAAAGGTCGGCAGCGTCGCACGCCCGCCGATGCGCCAGATCCCGGGCTGCAGCGATCAGCTCGACCACGTCCGGGATCAGCCGCCGGGCCAGGTCCTTGCCGACCGCGGCGGCGGGCCGGGCCCGCGCCACGGTCACCGACGGCCGGACCATTCCGGTGGGCTGATGAGGCCTGAGCTCGGAGTCCAGCCAGGCTTCCAGCACCAGGCGAGTCCGTTCCGCGCGGTAGGAGACGGTCACGCTGATCCACCCGCCGTCGGGGCCGATGAGCGCGGCGTCCTCACCGACACGGCGGGACGTGACGGCGCGCCACGGCTCGCCGAGAACCTCCGCGACCGCACGCAGATACTGCATCAACTCGTCCGACATCTCCAGAGTCCTTCCGATCGCAAGGTGCGCCGATCCGGTTGCCGGGGCCGTGGTCCCGGCGGTTCGGCATCCCGGATGGGCACGTCGTGGAGCCGGTGACAGCGCGGACCGGGGCCACGGCGGCGTCGCAGCTGACCCGCACTGCTGAGCAGCAGGCGGCCGCCGTGGTCCCGGTCCGCGCTACCGTGGGTCTCCGGACGCGCCCGGCCGGGTATCGCCGGTGGCTGCGGCCGACCGGGTGCTGGTGCCGCGGGCGGCGCGGGCGGCATCGACGCCGGCCTGCCAGCGGCTCCACCGGCGCCCGGCTTGACGGGCCTTGAAGCGCGCGATGTTGTTCGCCGAGATCCCGACCGGTGCCGGTCCGAGCACGGCCAGCAAGTCGGAGTCCTCTTGCGAGTGCCAGCCCGCAGCGGCGATCGACTGATCGTCGGGAAAGACGTCGGCGACCCGGTCCACGGTCGGGTCCAATGTGGAGTCTTGAGTGCCGCCGTAGGAGTAGACCCACCAGAAGTTCCGTGGCGGGTTCGGCTCGACCAGTTCCCGGAACGCCGCGACTTCCTTGGTGTAGGCGTAGAACCGTGTGCGCTGACGGGCACGCATGATCTCCAGCCACGCCGTGAGGTAGGCGCGCGAGTAGAAGTCGCCGCTGTCGTGGATCCGTACCCACGCGTCGATGAACCGCTTGCGCGACAGCTCAGCCAGCATCGCGTGCTGCCAGCCGGGCAGGTCGTCCATGGTCCAGCGCAGGTTGTCCTGGTGGCGTGCTTTCACCTGGGGGAAGAGGTAGGTGCCGTTGCGGGCGTAGCAGGCCTGCGCGCATACTCCGGCTGAAGGGCACGCGTTGTAGTTGCGGCCGTCTGGTAATTTCCCGGCGAAGGCGGGCAGGGACCAGTTCCAGATTCCCAGTTTTTTCAGTTCGCGGTTCTGTCGCAGCAGCGTCATTGTGACCACCGTCCTCATGCCACTCGATGCATGGGGAGGCCACACCAAGATCCGGTTGCCTCCACCGTACACCGGCTCTTCGCTGGAAGCCGTGACCGGCGTTGTCGGTCAGGTGGGGTTGATGACCAGTGCAGTGCCGCTGTCGGGGCGCTGCCACGCCTGTGCCGCACGGGTGACGAGGAGTCGGGCGCAGTCGTCGGGATCGGGAGTGGTCAGGACGGTGTCGGCGATCTGGTGGTAGGTCAGGGTTGTGTGGATTCCGTCGGTGAGGATGATCAGGCGGCATTGCAGGCTGATGTGGGCTGTGGCGGGTCGGTGATGCCGGAGGATAGACGCGGTGGGCATCAGCTTCAGCCCCTTGAGGTCGTGCGCGGGAAACTCGGCGCGAAGATCGTTGCTGGGGTATGTGGCGCGCGGGAGCGCATGGTCGTTGGTGAGCTGGACGAGTTGATCGTCGATGACGCCGTAGGCGCGGCAGTGACCGACCCACGCGATCGACCAGCCGCCGTGACTGCTGTCGAAGCGCCCGACGATCAGGCAGGCATCTCCTGCCTCGTGGGCGATGTTCTCTTCGCGTGCGGCCTGCACCCCTTTCAGCACGCTGTCGTGGGCTGCGGTCTCGGCCGCGGCGTGGGCGGTGACGTAGGCGATGCACTGGGAGATGTGCGAGTCGATCACGCCGTCTGTGACTGCCCAGCCGAATCGACCGTCGTGATCGCGTGTGGACACCGCGAGCCCGTCGGTGTTGAAACGCTGGGATGACACGCTGAACGAACCGGAATGCACGGTCGGGTTTCCTTTCTGACGATGCCAAATACTGCTGTGACCAGAGGGCGTCGGAGTGATCAACGAAGAGTCCTAGGAGCGCGGATTAGCGCCGTGACAAGGGGGAACCCGCCTGTGCCGCAGAGACGTCCGTGCGGCGCGGGCGCGTCGGAGCGGGTCCGCGCCGCGGCGGCAGGGACGTTGCCGGCACGGGTTGCGTGCGGGGCAGGTGTGGGAGCGGGCAAGTGAGGATGCCGGTGTTGTAGGCGTTGGCGACGGCGTGAGCGCGGTTGCGGGCCTTCAGTTTGACGAGGATGTTCTTCATGTGGGTGCGGATCGTCTCGGGTGAGCGGTGCTGCTTGAACCCGATCTGGATGGTGTTCAGTCCCGACGCGACGTCGTTGAGGATTCCTCGCTCGATGGTGGTGAGAGTGGATGAACGGGGCACGATCGGGCCTCCAGGGTTCATTGCGGAGGCGACAGTGGGGCTGGTCGGGCAGCGCGGCGCGTGCGTAGCCCGACCAGCCCAGAACCGGGGCTCGGCGTGCCCGAGGGAAGGCGCGCCGAACTCGGGGATTCCCGGTTCATTCAGGTGGCCTCGCGCAGGATGGGTGTGCGGACGCCGAGGGACATCCAGGTCCCGCGGGGCACCGGTCAAGGCCGCGTTCTACGGCCGATGGGTCGACGTGCCCGGGTGGGCCTTGACCGGTGTCGCAGGGGCTTGGTCGCGTGATCGCGGCCGCGCATCCGGCCCGCGCGGTCATGCGTGCTCGGGCCTGACGCCGTCAGTCGCGGTCTCGCGATCGGCGGTCGAGGCGACCAAGGCGTCGGCGGCGGCCGGCAGCGGCTCAGACGGCGGCGAGGACTCGGTGCAGGGTCGCGGTGGCGGAGCGGTCGTGCTTGGCCAGCTCGCCTTTCAAGACGCGGGTCATGTTGCGTTCGGCGCGGGTGGCACCGCGGATGGCGGCCTCGTGGTGCAGGTGGGTGTTGACGGCTTGAATCACGCCCCAGCCGGTGTTCTTCCACGGGCTGACGCGGTTGTCGCTGGTCCACAGCCGGGTGAGGGCGGAGCGTTGGTTGGCGGCGTTGGTGCGTGCGCGGCCGGGCTCGTCGGGGATCGGGGTGTGGGCGTCGAGGAATGCGCGCCAGGCGCGGTCGGTGACGGTGGTCTGGCACAGCTTCTTGACTTCGGCCGCGAATTCGTCGGCGATGGTGTGCACGATCTGCAGGGCGTCGCGGGCGCTGAGGAGTTGTAGATTGCTGTTGCGTCGATGAGTGATGGCGTGGTCTTGGCCGTCTTCGCGCAGTCCGATGTTCATGGTGTTGTCGCAGACGACGTTGGTGACCACGCGCTTGTAGCGGGTTTTGAGGCTGGCGTCGTGGCTGGAGCAGGCGAGCAGGTTGGGTCGGAACTCGACGCCTTCGGGGGTGGTGATGTTGTCGGGGACTTCGACGCTGACCCAGGCCTGCTTGCGGTTGCGCAGCAGCCCGGCCGAGCCGATGGCGAGGCCGTCGTCGAGCAGGGCGGCGACGTTGTCCAACAGCCAGGTGCTGTACTGGTGGATGCCGTATTCGTCGGTGTGGATGGCGAGGATGTCGCCGTTGTCGGACGCGGTGACGCCGAGGTGGTGCCCGGCGGGGCGGAGCCCGAAGCGGTCTTCGACGAAGACCCGCGCCGGTTCGGCGGTCCAGTCGAACAGGCGCCGCTTGACTTCGGTGACGGGGATCGGGCCGGGATAGTGGTTCGGTTCGATGCCTTGGTCTTCGGCGCGGTAGTGCCAGGCGTGGCCGCGTTTGTCGGTGAATCCGACGAGGACGTTGGTGTTGAGCCATTTGCTGGTTTCCTTCGACACGAGGTCGCCCCTTTTCGGTGTGGTGCGGTGCGGGCCTGCCGGGGTGGCGGGCTCGCGGGTGAACGGGCTGCCGCTCACCAGGCCATGCGCCGGCGGTGCACGGGCCGGGCACCGCGTGCCGCGGATGCCTGGGCGGGTGGTGGTGCACCGCCGGCGCGGGCCTGGTCCACTGCGTCCGGTCACTCCGCAGCCGCCGAAGGCCCGGCATACCGGGAACCGATCGCCCGATCGGCTCCGCTGCTTCCGGCGGGTTGCGTTGACCAATGCCGGGGACGTCACCCGGCTCGACGTCGCGACGGTGCGGGACCGCCCACCTCGAGGTGGAGTCGGCGATCCTGTGGGCGTTCGCCGAGGCGAGCAGGCCAAGACCGCGGTCGAGGCCAGGTCGATGAATGCCGCGGGCGGAAGCAAGCCGGTGTGCAGGTTGCGCGAGGGCAGCGAATCAGTACGGCCGTGGTGGCGGCGTTTGAGGATTGCCGCATTGCCGTGGGTGTCCCGGAAGTCTTGTTCGAGCTGGGCGCACCAGGTGAACCGGTCGGGGAGAACGTCGCGTGGGCGGCGTCAGTGGGCCCGGCCGCCGCGCACGCACAGACCTGCACGGCTGGTCTGGCTCAATGCTATGCGACACAGTCGTGGCGACTCCAGTTCGGCGTCCCGGTATTTATGCCAGCAGGTTCTCTATTGCGAGGCCGGTGTCGCGCAGGTAATCGATCGCGGCATGGTGGTTGCGTCGACGCGTTAATGGTGACAAACGACGACTGGTAGCCCGTAGTTGCCCCATACGAGGAGAATGGCTTGGAGGGCGTGGCTGTCGTTAGTGCTTTTGGTGCTGCAGTTGACTGTGGTCGTAACGTCTTCGCCGTGGGCGCCGCTCGCGGGGAACGCAGGCTGAGCGTCGACGAGATTGGCGTCGGGGTCGACGATGCTGCCGCTGGCGCCACTCGGCATAGTCGAGTGGACCGTGAGTGTCAGTGAGCTGGCGCGGATCCGGCGGTGTTGCCGAAGTTGGTGAGGTTGCTCGCGCCGTCGCTGTCGTCGGATTCCCCGGACGCGCCGATGTTGCCCGTGACCGCGACAGAGTAGTCGACTGGCGGCGGCCCCTGGGACCCTTGACGAGCAGGATGACGCCCGGCGGCGATGCCAAGAGCAGCGGCGAGGACGCCGACGTACAGCGACGTTCGGTACCGGCGGGGTGATGGGCCGCGCGCTGCGGTTGTTCGGTCTCCGGCTCCGACATGGCATCGCTCATCGCGCAGCGCGGCCACGACATCGCGCTGGAGCACCCCCTACGCAACGTTGGACAGCGGCTCGCCCGACCATTCGGCGAGCGCCGCATCGAAGGCGGCGACGGCGTCGGCGTGGGCGCCGCGACTGGCCGTAGCCCAGCCCCGGGCGGCGGCCGAGCGGAACCGGGTCAGGTCGAGGGCGTCGTCGGGAACGAGGAGTCGGTAGCCGCCCTGTTCGGTCCGCAACACCTCGGCGGAGCCGAGCGCCCGGCGAAGCGGGAGACGTGGGTCTGGACGGCGGCGCGGGCGTTGCGTGGGCCGTCGGCATCCCAGAGCCATCGGGTCAGCTGGGCGACGCTGACGTGCTGGTGGGAGTGGGTCAGCAGCCCGGCGAGCGCCACGAGCGGTCTTTCGCCATCAGGGGTGAGAAGAACCCCGTCCACGCTTGCTTGCACCGGCCCCAGCAGCCGAAACCCCATCCCCATAGTGTGCATTACCGCGTGAAATTTCGAAAGCTGCCCGGCGTCGCCGCCTGGCGAGCCCACCGCAAGTCCGGTGACCTGGCCGGACACCGGACTGAAAGTGAACGGAAAGCGCCTGGGTGTCCGATGGAGGGGTGCGGCCGGGGCGATGTCCTCCGGCGCATTCGGCCATGTCGAAGTAGTGGGAAATGGGGAGAAAATGCGCAAAAATCTGTCGTCGGCCGGGCTGGGGGCCTTGGGGCTGTCCGTCTTTCTGGGGGTGACCCTGGCAACCGCGGGGACTGCCGCCGCCTCCGCTGCCTCGACGGGCACCTGGCGTCCCTACGGCAACACCAACCCGATCCTCTCCAGCGCGAGCCACTGGAACTGTACCCCGACTGTGGAGTCGCCGTCGGGGATCAAGTGGCAGGTCTGCGCGGTACGGACGGTGTCCGGGACCGGCGTGCAAGGCGCCGTGATCGTGCGCAACAACCGATCCACGTCCACCTCGATGGCGGCGACGGTGCGGTTGCAGGCCAGCGATCTGGACAGAACTTGGACCTGCGGCCGGTCGGGTGTCGCGGCGAACTCGTGGTCGGTCTGCTTCGGGAGCACCATCACCCAACTCGGGGGAGTGACCGTGACGGGCATCGCGTACCCGGCCTGACGGACTGACAGTCGGACGTGACCGGGACGGCGCACCGCCCAGTCACGTCCGGCTGCCGCCGCTGGTGAATTCCGTGGTGTACGAGGTGGCTATCTTGCGAGCCGCGGAGCGTGCAACGACACCCGGGAACTCCGCGGCCGACTGGCTTGCTGGGGGAGTGGGCTACCAGCGCTTCGCGCTGGCCCAGGGCATAGCGCCGACCCGTCCGGCGGTCTGGTCCAGCTGCTGCTCGATGACTTCGGCGCTGGCGTGGTGCTGGAACAGCAATCCGACGGTCGCGGCGCCCGGCGCTCGGTGGGCGTGGGCGAGGGAGCAGGCGGTGAGGTGGCGGTCGTCCCGGCGGATGGCGCTGGCCGCGATCAAGGTGGCCAGCCGAGCACGAGCCGCAGGGTCGGTGCTGCCGCGGTAGAGGGCCATCCACAGCTGCTCGACTCGCTGCGGGTCGAGGTCGTTCGGCGGCAGGAGCATCGGCCCGTAGACGGCGTTGTCGGCCAGCGCGGTCGTGATGGCGAAGGCCGCGGCGTCGTCGACGAATTCGCCGCGGCTGGCTTGGATAGTGGCGTGGGCGACGATTCGGCTGGCTTCGTCCCCGCGACCGACAAGGAACGGCACCATCCGGCGGGCAAAGCGGCCGAGGTTGGCCGGCAAGGTTTCGCCGGGTTCGGTGAAGGGCAGGCTCCAGGTCGGGGTCGGGGCGTCCCCGTCGAGGTGCAGCGGTGCGGCGAAGTCGAGGTCGGTGTGTGGGGCGATGACGGTGCCGAGGTGGGTGGGGCGGCGGTAATCGCGCCAGGGGGCGCCGGGCCGGGTGTGCGGGGCCCAGTAGCGGCCGACGATGGTGTGCCCGGCGGGGCCCAGGTCGGCCTCGAGCGCGGCGATCGCGGCCCGCAGCGGTAGCTCACTCCGGGTGCGGTTCTCGGCGAGCACGACGACGGCCAGGTCGGTGTCGCGGTTGGCGGGCAGTGCTGCTCGCACGTGCCCGGCGATCTCGGTGGTGGTCTTGCCCCGCACGAGGGTAATCGGGAAAGCAGCTCCGGACGGCGTGGTTTGCCGCCACGCAGATGTGCTGTGGGTGTGGGAGGGCAGTGCGATGACGTGCAGGGCGTCGGCGCAGGTGTCGGGCAGGGATCCGATCAGTTCCCCCGGGGTCAGGTACGTGGTCACGTATCGGCGCTCCTCGGCTCGGCCTCCCCGGTGTGTGGGCCGGGGGAGGCGGTGGCGGCCCACGAAAGGTGTGAGCCGCCACCGCCCTGAGCGCGCGTCCGACGGCGGCCTGTGACGTCGCGCGAGGTCACAGGGCCTGCGCGAGGTGCGGGCCGCCGTCGTGCGCGCGCTAGCTTCGGCTGGCCACATCCGCCGGGACGGCCGCCTCCGGTTCCGTGTTCGCCTCTTCCGGCTCGTCGATCACCGCGATGACGTCGTCGGCCGAGGTGACCAGGCGGGCGGTGCCGTCTTGGATCAACCGGTGGCACCCGGCGGACGCGGCGGAGGACACCGGACCTGGGATGGCGAGGACGGGCCGGCCCAGCTCGGCAGCGAGGCGCGCGGCGTGGCGGGCGCCGCTGCGCAGTCCGGCCTCTATCACGACCGTTGTACGGGAGATCGCGGCGAGAAGTCGGTGGCGTTGAAGAAACCGGTGACGCGCGGGTGGGACGCCGGGCGGGTACTCAGACACGACGGCGCCGGAAGTGGCGATCCGTTGGAGCAGGCCCACGTGTCCGGCCGGGTAGCCGCCGTCGATTCCGCACGGCAGGACGGCGACGGTGGCGGCCGGGCGATCGGTCGCCAGCGCGCCGCGGTGGGCGGCGCCGTCGATGCCGTAGGCGGCGCCGCTGAACACCGCGACTTCCCGGGACGCCAGGGCGTAGGCGAATTCGGCGGCGTGGTGTTCGCCGTAGCCGGTCGCGGCGCGTGCTCCCAGGATGGCGACCGAGCGCGCGGTTGCCAGCTCGTCCAGCCGTGGCTCGCCGTGGATCCACAGGCCCAGCGGTGGCCCGCCGAGGGTGTCGTCGGCGGCGGCCAGGGTGCTCAAGCCGCCGAAGACACCGGTCGGCCACTCGTCATCTTCGGGGATGACGAAGCGGGCGCCGAGCTGCGCGGCGGTGCGCAGGCTGGTGTCGGCGAGCTGCCAGCGCACGTGGCGACGGGACTCGGTGAGCACGTCGGACGGTGCGGAGCACTCGGCGATGCGGTGGGCGGCGTCGACGGGCCCGACCTGGGCGACGTAGCGGGCGAGGATCGGGTTGGTGGGTTCGGCGGCGTGCTGGAGGAACGCGCGGGCGCGCCGCGCGTCGGTGGAACCGGACATGAAGACTCCTTCGTGCGCGCTGCTGGGCAGGCGGTGGGCGGTCACGATTGGTCGGGGAAGCTCCGCACGCGGATCTCGCGGCCGCGGCGTTCGACGACGGTGCCCACCGGCCACATGGCGGCCAGCACCAGCAGGTCCACAGCGGCGTCGATGACACCGTTGCGCGTCTCGGCGTTGTCCTTCCAGCCGAGGGCGAGGAGTCCGGCGTGGAAACGGCCGATGTATTCCGCGGCGGTCATGTCGGTTTCGACGACCTCGGCTGTGGTCGAGGTCTGCCGGCTGGTGATGCCGACGAAGCTGCGGGCGCAGCCGCAGATGGGCGAGTCCGGGTCGGCGTGGCATTCGCCGGGAAGATCGACCAGTTCTGTACCGGGAATGGTGTTGGAGTCGTTGTCCCGTTCGCCTTGGGTGCGATGGGTGGAGACGAAATATTTCAACACGGGTTCCTCCTCGGTGGCCGTTGCCCCGGGTGGGCGGTGGACGCGGCCTTGGCCAGCGGGCCCCGTGGGTTCGGGGCAAGCCGGCCGGAGGGCGACGGCCGTGTCCCTCGTGGACTGTGGGCTTGCCCCGGACCGCGGGTTTGCTGCACTGCGCTGCAGCCACGCCCAGCCGTGGCGCCGCAGTGGGGAGGACGGCGTTGTCGAGTGCTGCGTTTCGCGCACACGATGACACTCAAAGTTATTGCCAGAAAATCCGCCACACTTGTGGCGAATTATTGGTTTCTGGGACACTCTGGTGTCAGAAGGTGATCCGCGGTGGTCCACAGGGAGCGACCACAGTGGACCCTTCTGGGGATCCGATCCGCTCTCAGCCCCCGGCGGTAGAAGGGTTCCCGGCTCGGGAGGGGGCACTGGGGAGGGCACCTCTCCCGAGCCGAAATACTCATGACCGACGCCTGGCCGGATTCGATCGCGGCCACGCCTCAGGCTGATGTGCTCAGACGGCCTGGACGCCGGTCGGGTTTCCTTGCGCGCGCTGATGAGCCGTTGCCCTCACGCTCGAATGAGCCTCCTGTTCAGGCGGCCGTGAGCGCGCCATCCATGACGGGAGTCTAGACATGACAGCGAATCTTCTGTGCGCGAAGCGGATCGCGGCGTCGCTGCTGACGTTCGGGGCGCTCGCGAGTGCGACGATGGCTACCGCGGCGCCGGTCGGGGCAGCGGAACTCTCATACGCTGCCGACGCGGTATCCGGCCCACTGGACGTCGGCGCGGTCGGCGAGGGCGAGGCCAACGCGGGCACGCCAGCGGTCGGGCCCGATGGAACCCTCGTCTGGTCGACGCCTACGTCGTCGCACGCTCGGCCAATGTCGGCCGCGACGGCGCAGGGCTGGATTGCGGTCATCGCTATTGCGGATGGGGCACGCATCCGGTCCCGGCCGGTGGACGGTCCGGTGCTCGGCACGATCGGCTACGGCGCCGGGTTCTGGGTGTCGTGCACGCGCGGGGCGTCCGACGGGCACGCGTGGGGCTGGTCCTACCGTGGCGGCACGTACGGCTGGGTGCGCGGTGACCTGTGGGAGGTTGAGCAGCACACTGGGCCTGGTGGGGGCGGGACACCGCGGGTTCCGCGGTGTCCATGAGGTTCCTGACGCATCGACCTCATTGAGTTAGCGCACGGGCGCGAGTTGGGCTCGGCCGGTGTGCATCCTCGGCCGGGCCTGCGCTCCTGCTGATTGTGCGGCGTGCTGGCAATGTGGGATCCGTTCTTTGTCGGCGTTGTCGGCCGATCTGCTGGCGTCGACTGTGGACGGGAAGGATGTTGAGGTCCGGGTGCCGGGTGTGCCAGGCGTGGGCGCGTGAGCAGCGAACGGTGGCAGGCGTGGTGGAAGGCTATGTCGTGGAGGTACCCGAGGAAGATCCTCTGACTGCGTCAAGGGCGAAGACGTGCGTCGGGTGGCAGTGATTGCCGCAATGCCTGCGGAGGCGATTTCTTCGGTGTGCGACGTGTGCATGGAAGTTTCCGAGATGCAGAGGTTGAGTGAGTCACGCGGCCGTTTTGACCACCTTGATCGCCTCATCGGGTGATTTGTGTCGTGTTGGGTTGCGCCGAGTTGTGCGTCCGCCACGGCGGCGCACGCGGACCTGGTCGTCGTCCCGGCTCGTGCCGTTGATGGTCGCCGTGGGCCGCGATTCATGCGGTGACGGACGAGAGACGACGGGTCATCTGGGCGGCTGCCGGCGCTGAGCGGCGGTACCTCTTCGTGGCCCCTCGCCGGTGTGAGTGGCCATGGGGTTGGGTTCGCAGCTAGGCCCGTGGTTTGTGACGAATGTCGCCGTTGAAGGTTTCGGTTCTGGTGCGTGCCCCGGTCCGGGCTTTTCGCATGTCAGGGTGGGGCACGTGTGGTGGAAAGTGCCGTGTGTTGCTGCTGCTTTCGGTGAAAGCCTCGTCGTGGCGGTGTCGCTGTGGAGGTCGGCAGGGTAGACAGGGAAGTTCGAGGATTGCGGGGTTCTCGGATGGCTGGTCATGGCGTCGAGTGCTGTGATCAGTCTGCGGGTGAACGTGATCGCTACGGAGCTGGTGGGCGCGGGCTGCGCTGATGGTGGGCGGGCGTACCACTTGCTTCGCGGTGTAGGGGGTGGATCATGCCCGTTGACGGGCTTGACGGCGCGCGTGATGTGCACTGGGGCGTTGCGTATGGCAGCCGGATCTCGTCGATGGCCGAGCTTGGCGCTCAACGTGGGCTGGCTGGCGGGGGCGCCGGTTCTGCCATGTCGGTCCCCCGCCAGCTTCCGCCGACGCCGGCGCACTTCACCAGCCGTGCGGGTGAGCTGGAGGCACTGGACGGGATCGCGGATGCGGGGGATGAGGAGTCCGGGGCGGCGGCGCAGGTAGCGGTGGTGGTTGGCCCTGGGGGCGTGGGAAAAACGGCGTTGGCTGTCACGTGGTCAGTGCGCAATGCGCGACGGTTTCCGGATGGGCAGCTGTATGCGGACATGCGCGGGTTTTCGCCGGAGTCAGCTGCGGCGCCGCAGGAGGCGCTGGCGGCGTTTCTGCGGGCATTGGGCGTGGCCCCTGAGCGTGTGCCGGTCGAGCTGGCCGAACAGGTGACTCTGTTTCGGACGGTGACGGCGGGGCGGCGGCTTCTGGTCGTGGCGGACAACGCGGCGTCGGCTGCGCAGGTGCGGCCGCTGGTGCCGGCGTCCTCGGGATGCATGGTGGTGGTGACGAGCCGGCTACGTCTGGATGGGTTGTTTTCCGAAGGCGCGCGGTTCGTGGAGTTGGATCCATTGCCGCACGCGCATGCGGTGGAGCTGCTGACGCGGGCAGTGGGGCAGCCGCGGGTGGCGGACCAGCGGCAGGACGTGGTCGAGCTGGTGCGGTTGTGCGGGCGGCTACCGATCGCGTTGCGTGTTGCGGGCGCGCGATTGGCGTCGCGGCCACGATGGTCGGTGGCGCGGGTCGTCGCCGAGCTGAGTGATGAACGTTCCCGGTTGAAGCGCCTTTCCGCTGACGGTGACACGTTGGTGGCCACAACCTTCGATTGGTCCTATCAGGCTTTGCCAGAGCATGTGGCGCGGCTGTATCGGCTGATGAGCGTGTGTCCGGGGCCGGATTTCGGGACGGAGGCAGTTGCTGCTGTCGGCCAGTCGACTCTCGATCAAGCGGTCGAGGCTGTGCAGGTGTTGGTGGATGCAAGCCTGCTGGAGGAGCTCGAGCTCGATCGGTATCGCTTCCATGATCTGGTTCGGCTGCACGGACGGGCGCAACCGGATCAGGAGCGGTATGAGGTCTTGCCGCGGATCGGGCAGTGGTTCCTACGAGAGATGACGCGCGCGAACATGGTGGTGATCCCGCTTCGGTGGCGGGTCAGCCCGGTCGCCGAGCAGCTGCAGGGCAAGCCGGCGCGATTCGCCTCCGGTGCTGCGGCCCTGCAGTGGCTGGCAGGGGAGTTGCCGAACGTGTTGGCGGTACTGGAGGACGCGGTCGCGGACCACCATGATGAGCTGGCTTGGCAGCTGTGTGAAGCGCTGTGGGAGCTGATGCTTTACCGCAAGCTCTACCCCGAGTGGCTGCGATCGCACGAACTGGGCATCGTGGCGGCGCAGCGCTGCGGCAATCGGGTGGCCGAGTCGCGGCTGCGCCACCAGCTGGGGCGCGCTCACCTGGACCTTGGACAGCTCGAGCCGGCCCAGGAGCAGACACGGCGGGCAGTGGAGCTGGCCCGGGAAGCCAACGATGTGCGCAATGAATCCGCGGCACTGCAGCAATTGGGGATGGTGTCCCAGGCCCGCGGTGACATCGACGCGGCGGTGGCGCTGTTCGCCGCGAGTTTGCGGCTGGAGCAAGAGCTCGGTATCGATCGGGGGGTGGCGTTGCGGCACCGCCGGATCGGGCTGGCTTTGCTGCAGGCCGGTCGTGACATCGACGCCGCTCGGCATCTGGAAGCGGCCGCACAGCTGTTCACGGATATCGGCGACGAGAAGAGTGAGGCGCAGGTGGCGCTGGGCCTGGCCCGGATCGACGCGCGATCCGGGCGTCCCGAGGTAGCGTTGCGGCGACTGAACCAGGCTCGCCGGGTGCTGGGTGGGTCAGGGTCGGCGGTGTATGAGGCGGACGTGCTGATGGCGCTGGCTGAGGTCGCCGAAGGTGACCGTGAACGCG
Organism: Amycolatopsis nalaikhensis; assembly: GCF_030264295.1. GTDB lineage: Bacteria > Actinomycetota > Actinomycetes > Mycobacteriales > Pseudonocardiaceae > Amycolatopsis > Amycolatopsis nalaikhensis. The sequence continues at coordinate 5,809,219 of NZ_CP127173.1, forward strand.
AGACGGCCCGCGGCTACCTCGCCGAGGCAGTCCAGCTGCTGAGGGAGGTCGGTGGTGCCGCGTTCGAGCGGGCACGGGTGGCGCTGGATGCATTCGATGCGGCTGATAGCGGCGAGGGTCCGCAGCCGTCGTCCGGTGATCAGCCACAGGTAGGCGCCGACCGCGGCGAGCTCGACGTGACCGCCGGGGAGAACGGTGATGTCGCCGGTGTGATCGCCGAGCAGAAGCTGTGTGGTGATGGGCGCGGCGGCGAGGGTGAGGCCGGGTAGCTGGTCGAACCTGGCGGCCACGGTCGACCGGCCGTCGGCCCGGCTTGGCGACGGCTGAGCGATGAGGACGTCGGCGAGTACCCGGCTCGTGTAGGGGCTGCCGTCATGGCCAGTGAGCAGTGTGCCGTGGTGACGGCCGCGGCTATAGCACCAGCGGGTCAGAGCCGGACGGGGCGCGCCGGTGGTGGCGCAGGCGGCGATCCGGGCGTCGGTGATCATGGCGTTACCGGCTCGGGCAGAGGCACCGGGGAAGCCGGCACGGCGCGAGCGGGCTCGGGGATGCCGAGCATCCGGTACATGCTGCGGCGCAGGATGTGTCCGGCACGGCCGGGCCGGGAGGTCAGCAGTCCGCGGATGAGAGCGGTCAGGCCGATCGTGTCGCGAGCGTTGACGGCGGTGCGCAGCTGCGGCTCGAGAGGCTGATCAAGCCGCCAGCGGGGTGCGTGCTCGGCCAGCACCGCGGTCGGACTGCCCGGCAGCAACGGCCGGTCGGGGGTCTCGGCGAGCAGGATCGACGCGCCGGTGGCGGCGCCGTAGCCGGTGACGGAGCCGTAGTCACCGACGACGTAGTCGGCGGCGACCAGGGCGGCTCGCCATCCCTCGTCGGGCGGGATGAGGATGAGGCCGGCGCGCAGAGCGTCAGCGAGCCAGGACCGCAGCTGCCAGGGACTGTGGTGGGACCAGATCTGCGGGTGCAGCGCGGCGACGACACGGTAGCGGTCGCGAGGAAGTTCGGTGACGATCTGGTCGAACATGTCCTGGTGACGGCCGAAGGCCGACCGCGGGGACCAGGTGGAGGTGGCCAACACGACCTGCTGGTCGCCGGTGGCGCCGAGGGCGCGCCGGTAGTGGTCGCGGTAGGGGAGGCTGGCGGTGAGGCGGTCGAGGACGATGTCGCCGGCCACGACCGCGGCAGGCAGCGCGGGCGGGCACACGTCGGCGAGCAGGGTGTATTCGCGGTCGTGGACCAGCACGATCGCGTCGGCGCGTAGGCGACCTTCGCGGATGAGCTGATCGGGTCCGAGGTTGGTGCGCAGCTGGGGCGGCTGGTCGAAGGTGGTGCCGGGCGGGCTGCCGTTGCGGTATTGGCCGAATCCCCCGCCGTGGGGGACGAGCAGCGTCGGTGCGGCGAGCTGGTCGAGCCCGGTGACGCTGCCGGCGAGGACCAGGTCGATGTCGCTGCGGCGGGCTTGGGCCCAGGGGAGCACGGTCGCGCCGCGGGCGTGGAGGAAGTCCTGGGTGGCTTGCCAGGTGTCGTCGCCGAGGGGGTTGGTGAACACGACCTGGATCCGATGGTCGGCCTCCAGCAGGGGCAGCAGGTCCAGCAGGCGTGTGCCGGCGACGATGTGGGGTACGAGCACGAGTACGGATTTCGTGCCGCGGCGGGTGGTGAAGTGCTGATCGGCGGGGTCGATCGGGCTGCGTATCCAGCTGGCGTCGGCCATCTCGTGGTCCTCCCTGGTGTCCTGTATCTGTCCAGAGCGTCAGGTGAGGGATTGAGAAAATGCTTTCGGCCTGCTGATTTGCTCCTTGACAATTGATCAACATAGGTTGTCAAGGTGGCGTCTTCGGGCTCGTGAGCTGGTTGTTTATCGTCGGAAATGTGAAAATGGGGGAACTGGAGAGGGTGTGCGCACTGAGGTGCGTCGCGGGGAGGGGGCTCGTGTGGAAATCGGGTTCGGAATTCTCGGGCAGACGGCCTTGCTTATGCACGGGAATGTGGTCGTGAATGCGGCCAGTCCCCGGCTGCTTCAGGTCCTGGCGGCTCTGCTGACCGCGCCGGGCAGACGTATTCCGGTGTCGGGGATGGTCGAGTGGGTGTGGTCGGAGCAGGAGAAGGCGCCGCTGGATCCGCTGGCGACGTTGCACCAGTACGGGCTGCGGCTGCGGCAGCTGTTCGCGGAGAAGGGCATCCCGGCGGGCGTGGGTGTCAGCAAGGCCGGCTGCATGCTTCAGGTGGATCCGGCGTCGATCGACTACCGGCAGTTACAGGCGATGATGGCGCGGGCACGGACCTACGCCGACCGCGGTGATCACGATCGCGCGCACGTGGAGGCATTGGCGGCGCTGCGGCTGTGCCGGGATGAGCCGTTGGTGGATCTGCGGACGGCGCGGGCCGATCAGTGGCGGACGCGGTGGGCTCGCAATGACTGGGTTCCGGCGAACGCGTTCGTGGCGGCGCAGCAGCTGCTGCTGGGTCAGGCGGAGCTGGCTGTGGCGCGGCTGGAGGAGGTCGATGGTGCGCATCCGATGGAGCTGAGCCTGGCGACCTTGCGGGTGCGTGCGCTGCTGGCGGCCGGCCGCGGCTTGGACGCGACCGAATATTTCCGGCGGATGCGCGCAGAATTCCAGCGGTGCGGTGATTTCGGTGCCGCTGATGAGTTGCTTGCGGTGTACAACGAGGCGATCAAACCGGGCTCGCGCTCGGCGTTTCCGGCGCCCGCTCGCGCGGGGGCTACGGTGGCGCCGGATGTGAGCACGGAGGTGAGCGGGCGGGGGCCGGGTGAGATGGGGCCGGTGCGGCACCTGCCGCCGGATGCCGAGACCGTCGTTGGCCGTGAGGGAACTGTTGCCGAGTTGGATGCGTTCACCACGGACTCGGCCGGGCAGTCGCGGCCGGTGGTGGTGATGGTGACCGGTGCGCCTGGGGCTGGGAAGTCGACGGTGGTGGTGCGGTGGGCGCATCGGGCGGCTGGGCGGTACCCGCAGGGAGTGGTACTGCTGGACTTGCGTGGTGATGGCCAGACGGCGGGGATGACGGCTGCCGATGTCGTGGAGACGTTGCTGGAGCTGCTGGATGTGGCGGTCGATCAGATCGTGTCTCCGGTGGCGCGGGCGGCTCGGCTGACGCGGCTGCTGCGGGGGCGGCGGCTGCTGGTCGTGTTGGACAATGTGGCCCGCACGGAACAGGTGGCGCCGCTGTTGCCGGTGCTGGTGGGGTGCACTGTCGTGTTGGTGACCCGGCAGCGGCTGTCGACGTTGCTGGCGGCGCACACGATCCCGGTGGTGACGGTGGGACCGTTGTCGCAGGAGGCGGCGCAGGCGCTGCTGCAGCGGCGGGTGGGGTTGCGGGCGCAGCAGGACCGTGAGGGCGCGGCGAGGCTGATGCGGCTGTGCCAGGGCCACGCGCTGGCCTTGACGTTGGTGGCCAACCGTGCGGCAGCGCGGGCCGGGATGCGGTTGGTCACCTTGGCCGAGGCGCTGCGGGACGCGGACATGCTGCTGGACCTCGGCGACGATGGTGACTGGCCGGGCCGGAGCTTGCGCTCGGCGTTCACCCTGTCGTATCAGAGTCTCGGTGCCGCGGAACAGCGGGTGTTCGCGTTGCTGGGATTGCATCCGGGGATCGAGATGTCGAGCGAGGCGATCGCGGCGGCGGACGGGCGCGGCCTGTCGGCGGTGCGGCGTTCCCTGGATGTGCTTGTGGCTGCGCACCTGATCGAGCACCCCGGCGACATGGACCGGTACCGGATGCTTGACCTGCTGCAGATGTATGCGCGGTCGCTGGCCGCGCAGCTGCCGGACTTTGTGGTGGTGCGGCGCCGGATGCTGGAGTTTTACCTGCTGTCCGCGTTCCGGGGGCATGAGCTGGTGTTCCCTGGACGTGATCGGCCGGCTCTGCCTGCGATCAGCGACGGTATCGCGCCGACGGTGTTCGCGACGGCGGCTGCGGCGCGGCAGTGGTTTTTGCGGGAACGCGCGACGCTGACCGCTGTTGTGGCCGTGGCGGCGCGGGCGGGGTTGAACGACCTGGTGTTCGTGCTGCCGTCGTTGACCGCGGATGTGTTCGACCAGTACGGCCATTACCACGACATCATCTCGGGGTTCGGGATCGCGGCGTCGACGGCGGCGGAGGTCGGCAACGGCTATGCCGAGGCGTCCGCTTTGAACGACCTGGGCCAGGTGCTGCTTTTGATGGGGCAGGATACTCAGGCGGAGCAGTACCTCACTATGGCGCTGCGGCTGGTGGACGAGCATGACATCGGGATCGGCCGGGTGACTGTGCTGATGAATTTGGCTCGCCGCCATCTGCATGCCGGGCGCACGGAGCAGGCCGTGGAGATGTCGGGGGAGGCGCTGCGGGCGGCGCGGTCGTTGGGGGAGCCGGAACGATGCGCAGCGGCGTTGCATCGGCATGCCGATGCACTGCTCGAGCAGGGTGGGCACCAGCTGGAAGCGCTGGATCTGTATCGGGAGGCGCTGGCGGTGCGGGAACGGATCAATGACGTCCCCGGGCGCATCCTGACCCATATCGCGCTGGGGGACCTGTTGCGGCGGCTGGAGCGGTTCGACGATGCCGAAGAACAGTGCCGCAGGGCTGCGGCGTTGGCCGATCGCAGTCAACATCTGCCTGCGGTGATGAAGCTGAACACGGTGCTGGCTCGGTTGCGGCATGCGCAAGGTGACGATCGGTTGGCGTTGCAGCACGCGCATCGCGCGGTGGAGTTGGCGGATCGGACGGCGCATGCAACAGGTCGTGGCCGTGCGCTGGACACCCTCGCCGAAATCCTGCTCGGGACGGGCAACATCGATGATGCGCGGGTGTTGTGGGAGCGGGCGGCGCAGCTATTCCGGGATCGGGAACGGTTGGGGCAGGCGGCGCGGATCGAGGCGGTGTTGTCGGAACTAGATGCTGGGTGGGTTCCGCTGGCGCGGGAGGGGGAGCGAGACACGGTAGCGATTCCGTCGCCGCGTGTGGGTGGTTTGGGAGACGTTTAGCCGCGGGCGGTGGCGGACGGGTGTGGTGTGCGGTGCCTCGGGAGCGTGGCTGTCTTTGCTGGGCGCGTGCTACACGGTCGGCTGATCGCCGCGCCGCTAAACGAGTGGAGATCGTCCGTCGCCCATCTTCCGCAGCCCCATGACGGCACCGTTCGTATCCATGAAGATCACTCCGCCCCACTCCTCAACGACGTCTTCGTGGCGTTCGTGCCACTGTGCGCTCAGGTCGGGCAGCATGTGGTGACGGCCCTTGAGGTCAGGCTCGCCGCTGAGGAGTTCGTGGAGCACATGAGGAATTCCGGAGAAGACCTCCATCCGTTGCGACTGCAGTCGGAACACGTGGTCGGTGCCGACTAGGCGCATGCCGGCCAGTTCTACTCCAGTGTCGAAGTCGACGTGATTGGGCCCGGTCTCGTGTTCACTCCCGAGCCTGAATCGCTGGCGTGGGGTCAGGAGACTGCCAGCGGTGTCCCGATCCCCGGCAAACGCCAACAGCCCGGCGCTCGCGGTCCGGGCAAGCACCCCGGGCGAACCACTCCGACCGTTCGGCAGTGATGTAGAACCCCGGACGGCTGTCGCGCTCCGCTTCGTCGCTAGGCACAGGGATTCCGGGAAACTCGTGGTACTGCTGGACAGGCCCGTTGAGATCTGGCTCGTGGTCGTCTTCATCGCCGGTGAGGGCGAGGGTGCCATCGCCGGGAGGGTCGAGGATCCTCATCTGGACGCCGCCGGTGTCGTTGAGAGAGGTGGACATCATTAAGCCGGGCGGCGTCTCGTCTCCTTGGTCGCGGTTTCCGAACACGACAGCGTTGACTTGCGCGGCCGCCTTGGCCAGCTGCTTGTGCTGGGCGTCAGCGGATCCGTGGGACCCTTTGCACTCCACAGTGATCACGCGTGCCGGTGAGCCGTCCCGGAAGCCAAACAGGAAGTAGTCGGGGCGAAGTCTGGTGTTCGGTTTGGTCTTCACCTCATTGCCGCGTAGCGCCCAGCCTGCCTCGAGCGCGACATCGGCGTCCACGATCTCGAACCGGTAGTCCGGGTGACGTTGCTGTGCGATCCGGAGCGCGGCGGCTAGTGCGAAGGCGATGCCCAGGTCTTCGGCTTGCACGGACCGTCGGTGGTAGCGCGGGTCCTTGCCGCTGTCCGAGAGTTCCATTCGACCGTCACTGTTTCGCTGAAGTGACGTGATGTACTTCAGGCAGCCCAGTGCTGCGCCAACGCTCGTGAGGACCCGTGCCCGGACAGCACAGTTGCGCGCCCGAGCAGATGCAGCAGCTCCCACGGCATGATGCGCATGTTGCCGCCGTGCTCGCTTCTCGGCACAGGAACCAGCCGAGGCTTGATCTGGTCGACTTCCTGGTCGTTCTCACGCCGGTCGTCAGCAAGCTTCAACGCCTTGCGCTGGACCTTGCCCACGAGGTGGTCGCTCGACTCGATGGCCACATCGGCCAGCTCGAACAGCTTCCTGATCGCTTCATCGGCATCCATCGAATGTGCTCCTCCCCATGACACCACCTCAACGCATGGGCAGGGCCGTGTCAGCCATCTAACGAGTGGATCCGCGGCCACATTGCGATTTCTACCGGGGTGGCACCGTTTCTTCGGTGCTGCGGCCGTGGGTGTCCTGCGTTCGAACCTTCGTCGGTCACGTAGCGATGTGGGCGTGGGGTCCGGTATGCCGTGCGAGTTTCTGCCGGGGGTTGGTGGAGCAGCGTCCCGTGTCGGGCCACTGGTGCGGCGTGCCGCCCGGATGGCGCGCGATCACGAACAGCAAAGCGCAATGAACGGAATTGCCGGTTGCGCCATGCGGGGACCTACTACGGCTGTTGGTGTGCAAGGGAAGTCTCATAGAGTGGCGGTACCGCCAGCTAGTCACACAGAAACACACACTTCAGAGTGAACGCCTACCACGATGGCGTGATGATCGTTCGGCTCGGTAACGACCGGGGTGTTCTGACGGGTGGGCTATGCCCCGTAATCGGTAGACCAACCCCGCCTGCGGGACGGGTTCGGGGTGCCGCTACCGTCTGCCTCGCTCGAAAAATGCGAGGCCTTGTACGCCCCGCTGTCCCCCCACCCGAGGTGATGAGTGAAGCGTTTCCGGTTGCTGGTGATCTTGCTGACGGCTGTGATCGTGACTGTCTTGACGAACGCGCAAGCGCTTGCGATGGCCCTGCCGGCTCACTGGCGCTACTACTGAGCGGTCCGGGGTGTCCGGCATCGTCGGGCACCCCGCCCTCGACCTCGGTTGCCCGTGTTCCGGTTCACGGGTCGGTGCTTCTGGTATCGTCCTCGGCCTCTTTGGCGGGCCGTCCGCGCGGGCGGATCGGGATGCCGTCCTCGGTCAGCATGCGTCTGGTGACGGCGCGGCTGAATCCGAATTTCCTTCCGGTTTCGGTAAGTGATTTGCCACTGGTGTACATTTCGGCCATGCCGGGCGGGGCGGATGGCTCGACCGTTCGGGCGGCGCGAAACGTCACGCCTTGGGCTTTGAGAACATTGCGCAGGATCCGGTAGCTGCCGTCGAAGTCCTCCAGGATGGAGAGCAAGGTCTCGCCAGCCTCATAGCGGCGTTTGAGTTCCGCGGCTTCCGCGGCCGGTACGTCCTGGGTGCGCCGCGTTCGTCTGCGGGGCAGACGGTGGCCCCCGGCCTCATTCACGAGATCATCGCCGCCCCGAACAGCTGATCTGGTACTACGGCGCAGAGCTTGCGCTCGGCGTCGTTCGTGAGGTGCACGTTCAGGCAAGTGGATGGATTGCCGATGTGCATACCGCCAGGTAGGTGTACTGGTTCGCGGGTGTGGCCGAGGTATGCGTTTGTCCTGGTCATGGCGTTTTGGTCCCGGTCAGTGTCATGTGTTGTTGATTACGTGCAGGGAGTCGCTGTTGTCGGCGCGGTTGCTTCTTCAAGGCGACGACGGTGGCTTGTGGTGGTGACGACGCCATATGGGTGAGTCGGCGTTGCTGATGTTGTGTCTGTCGTGATCGCCGTGCGACGAGGGTTGTCATCGGGCAGCGCCGTGCGGCCGATTTCTGCGGTGCTCCTGCAGCACGGCCGGCACGGCCGGCTCGGCTCAGGCTGAAGTCGGCGCAGCTTGCGAGGGTGTCGCGGCTGGCAACGGGGGCCGTGGCGTGCCGGTGCGGCATCGCAACGGCGAGAACTGTCTTGCCGGGCCTGTGCTGGGCCGCTCGTGCGATGCGGGCGAGAACATCGATAGCACTCTTGGCGGGGAGGCTCAGGGCTGCGATGAAGGCCGGGTTTGTCCGCGCGCCTGGGTGGATTCTCGAGCGGACGTGGGTGGTCAGCGCAGAGCGCGAAGTCCGTCGAGAACTCGCTGTATCAGTTCTTGTGGTGGGGGGTCCAGGTCGCTCCTGGCCGACGGTAGTCCAGCATCGGATTGTCCCACGGGGGACTGCGGCGGCGACGTGGATGGCGAAGTTCGCCTGCGGTGGTGGTCGACGATCTGGAGCCCGGTCGCGATCGCGACCGGGGCTGCCATCGTGGTGAGCACGACCGTAGTGGACACGGTCACGTCGGACGGGCCGGCCGGGAGTCGGCGGAATAGGCTCTGGTGCGCACATCGTCCCTCTCGTGTTGGGTTCTTCTTGGTCGGTCGCCGGCCTGAGGGGTGTTGTGCCGCCTCTTGATCGCCTGACCAGGCCAGGTCAGGGCCAAGGCTCTTCCCTGATTCCGCTTCGGAGCCAGTCGGCGATCTTCGCGTAGTCCTTGACCGATTCTTCGTTGGTGAGAAACGCTGTGCCCTGACCATGTTTTACTGCGACGGCGAAGGCGGTGTCGCGGTGGTTCTTGTAGAGGGTGAAAGGTTCGACCAGGCCAGGCGGGCAGAAGGACGTCGGAACGAGGGCAACGGAAATGCGTATCAGCTTGGACACTGTCGCCAGCTCCTCGATCTGCTCGCAGATCACGTCCATTGGCCAGTTGGCGGTTGATGTCGCTGTTTCGCCGATGAGGAACGTAAACAGTGGTTCGGACTTGTCGGTCCAGATCCGGGCCGGAGCTGGGACGAGTGCGGCCGTAGCGGTGTCAGGATGGGGCAGGCTAGTTTCTTGGATGGCGCGAGAGTAGTTGGAGGACCGCAGCCCTCGGGGGAACAACGTCGGAGACCACTCAAAGACCTCCTTGGACAACCTTTCGAACCCTGAACGCAGGATGTGCTCATAGCTTCCGGCGGGATCGAAGAAGTCCGGTTTGTCGGCGCACTTCGCAAGGTTGACGAGGCGGTTCATGGTTTCTGCCGTGACTCCGATAGTTCCCAGTAGAAAGGCCAGTATCGTGACATCGTGTCGGCGGTCCCCAGTTTCGAGCCCTGACAGTTTCGCGGCGGAGATACCCGCTTTCTTGGCTACGCGGCGGAGGCTGATGCCGCTGTCTTCGCGGAGTGTGCGGAGTGCATGGGCGATCGCGATGGTCACCGGTCGTGTTGCTTCGGGCTGCACGGTGTGGGCCGTTCCGTTCTTGTGTCGTTTGTTCTTGTCGCCGCCGGAGCTGCGCGGTGACGCTGAGGTCGTTCGCCGGGGCTTTCGGGGCCGCTGCTGCGGCCCGAAAGCCCCGGCTTGTGGCTGGCCAGTTTGTGCGGGCCCGGCCGGCCGAGCCAGCCGCGTCGCCACGACCAGCTCCCCGGACGCGCCCGGCCAGACAGCAACGGTGGTTGGCTGACCGGCCGTGCGCGTCCGGGTTCTCGCCGCTCAGGGAGGTGAGCGACGAGGTCCTTCGGTGGGCGAGTCATCGGGAGGCGAGATCCGGCTGATGGCTGCGACCACGAGGGACGCGGTGCCGACGGGAGTGGTGGGACCGTCTGGCCACCAGGCGTCCGCCTGGACGATGCCGGGCGGCAGGAGCTCGGTGCCCTTGATCATGGTTTCGATGTTGTCGCGGGTGGCGACGGCGCCGCGGCCGAGGGCGCTGCTGCGCAGGCGGTCCTCGAAGGCGAGTGCCAGGGGCGTTTGCTCGGGGGTTTCGGGGTCGAACAGGTGGGTCAAGGCCAGGAACGAGCCGGTTGGCAGCTGCGCGATGTGGGCTTGCACGACGTTCGCGACGTCGGCGCGGGTTCCTCCGTGGTAGGACAGGATCCCGCCGAGGAGCATCCCGATCGGGCGGTTGTGGTTGACGGTGCGGTCTTCACGCAGGTCGGACCACATTTCATCCGGGCTGAGCGGGTCGGTTTGGGTGACGTGGATGCTGTCGGCGCGGTGCTCGGCGACGGCGCGCAGGACGGCTGCGACGAGGGGATCGTGCTCGACGTAGGTGACGGCTGCGGTGGTGTTCGCACGGCGGATGACGCGGTGGAGGTCGTCGTTGCGGGGGCCGGGGAGTGGTGCGCCGGCGACGATGAGTTGCTGGACGTGGCCGGCGAGGTAGCGCGCCATGCGCAGGTGGGCGGCGTGTTCGGAGGTGTAGACGTAGCCGATCTCGGGTATGGCGGCCTCGAGGTGGCGGCGGGTGTCCAGCTCGATGTCGTGGGCGTCCTGGCTGAAGAGGAAGGCGTCGTAGAGGTAGGGCAGGCTTGCCCTGGTCGGGTCGGCTCCGACGGGTCGACGCCAGGTCGGCACCGTGGCGGGTGCGCGAGTGGGCATGATGCACGCTTTCTGCGGTGGTGCGTGGGGTGTTGTGCCGAGTTCGGCTAGGACGACTGAACGACGGCGGTGATCAACGCCGGAGTCGGTCTTGCTCGAGTGGAATGCCCTGTTCGCGGCGGTAGGTCGAGTCGCACCGTGGACACATGTGCGGTACGCCGCGGGCGCGGCGGTCGACCAGGGGCTGGAACTCGGCCGGTGCTTCCTCTCCGCAGAGCATGGTGATGATCTGCCCGGGCGCGGGGATGCAGGTGAGCCGCGTGCGGTGCCAGTGGCCGTTGACCACGGGGCGGAGCAGGGCCGGGTCGAGGTAGATCAGCGCGCTCATGACAGGTCGAGCTCGCGAGTGGTCTGTGCGTCGCGCAGGGCGACCGTGAGGGCGTCGCCGAGCTGGCTGCACACGCAGGCAGCCTGCACGGCAACATGCGCGGGATTGCCGTGGGTAAGGCGTTGGGTGCCGCCGTCTACGACGCCGGCGTCATGGTCGATCACAGCGGCATCGTGATTGCGCCTTAATGAAGCCATCAAGGTGAGCAGAGCTGAAACTGCCCAAGTTGACGGTGGCTGCAGGGTCGCGGTCGTCGCCATGACCTAAGCGTCGATCAAACGGCGCTGTGGCAAGAGGGCATTCTGGGGGGCGTTTGGCGACACCCAGGGGCATTCTGGCCGCGTTCCTGCTGGTCATCGAAGTACACTCAACCTCGTGCGCCAGGGAGGAGGCAGGAGTGGGCATACCGAACGCGAAGCTGCGCGCCAAGCGTGAAGCGACACCGTCGCGTGCGAAATCCGGTGAAAGCATGTCTCGATCCGAGCTTGCCGAAGCCGTTAACCTGTACCTCTGGCGAGCCAGGAAGCAGCGGTACAGCTTAGACGCCGACGCGATCAAGCGGTACGAAAGCGGCAAGGTGGGTTGGCCGGGCGACGCGTACCGGGAGGGGTTGCGTGCAGTACTTGATGCAGCGACCGACGCAGAACTAGGTTTCCACCCTACCCGCCGGGGGAGAACCCCCGCGGTACAGACGATGACCTCACCGAGCGCCCCTCAGGGTCTTCCTGGCATGGTGGACTTGGGAGGAAGCCCTGCTGACTACCTGGCACATACGTTAGTCGAGACTCCGGTGCCGAGGCAGATCGGTTGGACTGACGTCAATCACGTGCGAGCTACGACTCGCGCTATGGCGATGTCGGAAAACCGCTTCGGCGGCGGATTGTCGTGCGAGGCCGCGATAGCACAACTTCGGTGGGCAGGTCGATTGATCGGCGCGCAAGCCGCCGAAGAAGTGCGGTGCGCCATGTTCGAGTCGGTGGGAAACCTCAGCAGCGTTGTTGCGTATTCGGCATTCGATATTGCAAATTATGAGGCGGCCGACCGCTGTTTTAACTTTGCACTCTGGTGTGCTGATCAAGGGAAATCCTGGGCCTTGCGCGCCAACACTCTTGCGGAAATGTCACGCAAGTCGGCGTACCTTGGCAACTTCGACGAAGCCTTATCGCTCATCGAATTAGCGCAGGTCAGGTCCGATCGCGTGTCGAGCACTGCCCGCGCCATGTTGTGCGCGATCCGCGCTCGTCTGCTCGCCGTGAGTGGTCGTCACAACGAGGCCATCTCCGAGGTGCAGCGCGCTGATACACATTTCGCCGACCGTGATCCATCGTCCGAGCCGCCCTGGTTGTGCTACTACGACGAAGCTGAACACCTGGGGAGCACCGGAAAGGCACTTGCACCGGTTGCTCGCGCCCAGAAGAACATCCAGTTAGCCGCCGCTCGCTTGGAAAGCGCCATCCGCTTACAGGGCGCGGAGTACCCGCGATCCCGCACGTTCTCGCGGATACGGCTCGCCGCACTTATAATGTCTGCTGGCGATCCGCGTGAAGCCGTATCAATCGGGCGGCAGGCGGTCGCTGATGCAGTTACCTTGCGCTCTCAACGAATCGCTACGGAACTCAATGGCCTGGGGGCTGCCTTGGAGAAGCACCTACGCATCGGAGATGTCGCCGAGTTACGGCAGGACATCGCGTTGCTGGCGCCGTCCGGCACCTGAGACGATCACTACCGTGACGACGAATCGAATAGCCGCCGAAGACGTCCTCGTGGAAGCTGCCCGTACTGCCGGCGTCGACCCCGGTGGGGCTGAGTTGATCCGAGACGGCTCCAACGTCATGTACCGACTCCGCAGTGGGGTGGTTGCGCGAATCGGTCGGCCTGGGACGCAGGAGGTAGCCGAACGCGAGGTTCTCGTGTCCCGATGGCTCAGCCAGTCCGGGCTGTCGGTAGTGCAGGCTGTGGACGATCTATCGCAGGGCGTCGTCGTGGGAGACCGGCCGGTCACCTGGTGGAGATTGCTGCCTGCCCACCGGGCGGCCTCACCTGCCGAGTTGGGTGCGATCCTCCGTGTCTTCCATGAGTTGCCGGCTCCAACCGAGCCCAAGTTGCCGATGTATGACCCGTTCGCCCACCTAGACCAGCGCATCGTCGAAGCTCGCAGCGTGGGTGGCGACGACCGTGATTGGCTGCTTAGCCACGTCGCGAACTTGCGGCGACGCTACAGCGACTTAAGCTGTGGACGACGATTTGTGATCCATGGCGACGCGTGGCAAGGCAACGTTGCTGTGCCCGACTCAGGCCCGCCGATCGTGCTTGACCTCGAGATGGTGTCGCTTGGCCGTCGCGAGTGGGACTTGATCCAACTTGCCGTGGACTATACCGACTTTGCTCGAATCACGTCTGAGGAGTATGAGTCGTTCGTCAACGCATACGGCGGATACGACGTAACTGCAGCGGATGGCTACCGCACGTTCGCCGACATACAAGAGCTTCGGTGGGTCTGCTTCGCGCTCAGCAAGGCGAGCGCTCGTCCCGACGCCGAGGAGCAGGCGCGGCACAGGATCGCCTGTATACGCGGAGAGGTGCCTCGTCCCTGGTCCTGGGCAGCGATGTAAGCCAGATTATGTCCGCAACAGTGCGGGTCGGGTGCTCTGCGGGCGCGGTCGGTTTCGGCGGCGTGGTCCAGAGGAATTGTCTCGGGACCTTTACATCGGATTCCTACTTGACCGCTCGATTTGCTCGAAAATGTCCGTATCCGTGTTCTTCTGCCAATCCGGCAGGTCGTCCCAGTCGGCGACGTAGGCAGGTTTTGGGTCGGGTATGTGCTTGTAGATCTGGCCGGTCCAGCACAGGCTGACGAATCGACCCTTCTGTTCACGGGTCAGCTTGGCTGCTGCGCCAGCTGTTACCTGGATGAAGGCCGCCACTTGGTCGTAGACCGCGGCGGCGCTTTGGCGTTCCCAGTCGGGGGTCTCCTCCCAGGGGGCGATGTAGCTGGGCTTTGGTTCGCCGGGGTAGTGCTTGGTGACGCCGGCGATCCAGGCTTCGCGGAAGATGCGGCCGTGCTCTTCGGACAACGAGGACTCCCTCTCAGGCGGGGACGGGTTTGAGGCGGCTGATTTCCTGCTCCAGGTGGTGGACATGCGTGTCGGTGCGGAATGGAGCCAGTTGCGGGCGGAGCGCGGCGAGTTTGCGGCCTACGTACCCGGCTGATCCGGTCTGCCGCGCGACATCGAGGGCGGCGTTGCCGTAGGTGATGAGTTGGTGGGTGTCGCGTCGCTGGACGCCGATCGTGGCCAGGTCGGTCAGGACGCTGCCCCTCCGCCTCGGAGAGAGGTCTTGATCGAGGGCGCGCGTCAAGGTGGCCTCGGCTAGGTCCGGGCGTCCGAGCTCGACGTAACAGGCGCCTCGCTCTTCGGCCAGGCGGGAACCTTCGAAGCGCAGCCAGCCGCTGGTGTGCACCGGCCCGTCGAGCTTCATGACTTCCTCGGCCTCGGCGAGCGCGCGCTCGCAGGCGGTCAGGTCGCCGAGACCGGCGTGGGTTTGTGCCTGGACGGCGGCTACCCAGTGCCGCGTCGAGAGTCGCGAGTTCCCGCGGCGGGCCACCGTGGCGGCCCCTGCGAGGAGCGGTGCTGCTTGTTCGAACTGGCGCTCGTAGACGCCGATGAAGGCGTGCCGTGTCATCGCGCAGGCCCACAAGTCGTAGGCGTTGGCTTCCTTGGCGGCGCTGGCGGCGAGGGCGTAGCACTGGGCGGCGTCGGTGTACTGGTCGCCGTCGAAGAAGATTTCGCCGCTGAGCTGGAAGAGGTCGGCTGTCGCCGTGCATAGCTTTTGCCGCACGGCAGAGGTCTGCGGATGTTGGAGTGCGGCCTTGAGGATGCCGAGCTGCGTGCGCACGGCGGGCAGGGCCGCCTGTTTGGACTGGGCGCGGGAGAACGCCTGCCATAGTTGAGCGTTCAACCGTTCGTGCTCGGCGGCGGCGACCAGATCGGTCCGTCCGGTTGCGGCTGCGTGCTCGAGGCGCTCCAGATCGATCTGCTCGTCGAGACCGGGGACGGCCAGAAGTGCCCCTGTCATGGAGATCAGCCGCAGGAGCTCACGGCGGTTCATGGCGTCCACCGGCCGTGCCGGTTGCGCGGTCGCAGTCGGCGGAGCCTCGGCACTGCGGCCGTTCCGGGGTGCACCTGGAATGGTGAACCACAGCAGAGCGGCGGGAATTCGGAGAACACGCGCCCACTGTATGAGCTTCGCGAGATCTTGGGGCGGCGCGCCGGTCTCGATGCGGCTGAGCTGCGTCTGGTTGAGGCCAACCCAGCCAGCCACGACCGTCTGCGGCAGCAGGTGCCCGTGCCAAGGATTCCGCCGGTAGGCGTGGATGACGCGGCCCATGTGCCGGGCGGCGAACGCGTCCTGCAGTTCGTCGGTGTCCCAGAAGCTCGGCGGCACCTCTGGTGCGCTGACCAGGGTGTTCAGTGACCTCCGGCGGCACGGGCCGCACAGGGATGCGGGGTTGTCCTGGGCCAGGCGCGCACCACAACGGCAGTAGCGGGCGGTGCGGGAAACGCTCATCTCGCGAGGCCTCGGCGTGGGTCGGCTGACTGTCGGTATGACTGCGATCACTGTATGCGCTCCGCCGCATGCAGGCTATGCATTGGATGCATACCCGTCAGTCGGGTCTCGTCATGATCTTCTTCCGCGCCGTGGATCAGGCTGGATTGCAGGTACCCCGGCGGCCGGTCGCACCGCTCCACCAGGCGACGCCGGACGTCTCCTCGCGGCACGGTCCCGCTTCGCCCGTGTCGACGCGGTCCCGGCCGCCGGGGTGCCCCCAGAACCCACGAGGAAACGGGGATGACATGACGGCTCGCGTTCCCCACCACGCCCGGCGACGGCCACCGGCCCTGGTGGCCCGGTGCCGGCGCCGAGGGCAGCCGCTCGAGGGCGCGACCGACGCGCGGGCGCCGGAGCCTGTCCAGCTGTACTCGCTGATCACCCGGACCCTGCGGTCGCATGGTCCCGGCGCCCGCGGCTGCGACGAGTGCGGCCGCGCGTGGCCGTGTTCCCCGGCGATTCAGGCGTACCGGCTGCGCGAGGGTTTCTGATGCACCCGCGGACGTACCCGGACGGCGCTCACGCTCAGAACCAGCGAGGCTCTGAAGCGTTTCGGAGCCCGCCAATGCCTGCTCTCTACGAAGCCGCGGATGGCGTGTACCGGTGGTCGCCGTGACCGAGTTAGTGATCGTCTACGCGGGAGCCTTCGCCGCCACGATGGTGGTCTTGATGGTCGTCACGCTGCTCGCACACGTCGTGCGGGCACACCGACGTACCTGGGGCGAGAAGGCGCGATCACCTCCCGCGAGAATGTCAGGACTCCCTGAGAAAGGCCGAACGTGGCATATCCGATCATGATGTTCGACCACCCCGGATGGCTCCACGGACGCGACGGCCGGACACGACGCGTCCTGCGTTCGGCCAACGCGGTCTGGTCGGTGATCTGCTCGCCGGCGCCCGAGGGCGGTCACGCGGTCGACATGGTCCGCCTGGCCGGCGACGACAACGGCGCACCCATCGTCGACACCGTCGACCCGAAGATCCTGATCGGCGATGCGACCGTGTGCGGTCCGCTGCGAGCCGATGGCCCGATCGCGCGCGTCCGGACCTCGGACGTGTGGGAAGCGCTCGGCACCGCGATCACCCGGCAGGTGATCAAGGCCGCGACGGCGCGGGACAACTACCGCCGGTTCTGCGAGGCACACGGCCAGCGCTACGACACCGCGGCCGGTCCGGCGTGGTTGTTTCCCACTCCCGACGTGATCCTCGAGCTGCCTGACCAGTCGTTCGATGCGCTGCGCATGAGGTTCTTCCGGGGCGGTCTCCGCGCCGCGGCCGAAGCAGCTCTTACAGCGGCCGACGGCTGGGCCGAGATGACCGGCGAGCAGCTGGTCGACGCGGTGCAGAGCGTACGCCGGATCGGCCCGTGGACGGCCGGCGCCACGGTCGCCGACGTCACCAACGACTACAGCCTCTATCCGTTCGCCGACCTCGCCGTACGCACCTGGGCGCGCAAGCTCGCCCCCTCCGTGCACTGGCCCGAGACCGAACCCGAGTTCGGCCGGACCTGGCAGGCGATGGCCGGCACGCAGCTGTCCGAGTGGACACTGCTCACCCTCGCTTGGGGAGTTCGACATGCAATCGGAGTTGCCCTCTGACCTGATCGCCGGCGCCGACCTGACGCGCGGAATCGATGCCCTGTTCGTCAACGCGCCGTTGCGCGACTACGACGAGCGCCCGCGGGTGAACGACTTCACGTTGCCGGTGCTGGGCATGGCCTACATCGCCACCTACGCGGCGGCGCAGGGCTTCAACGTCGGCGTGTTCGACGCCGAGGCGCATGGGCTCGGCGTCGAACAGACCGCCCGCCTGGTGAACGCGGCCGCGCCGCGGTGGGCCGGATTCAACCTGCTGGCCCCGACCTACGAGATCAGTGCCCGAATCGCCGAACGTCTCGACCGCGGCATCATGCTCATGCTCGGCGGGCACCAGGCGAAAGCGATGCCCGCCGAGATCCTGCGCGACCAGCGGATGAGCCGGTGTGAAGCGCTGGTGATCGGTGAGGGCGAAACGCGGGTCGCCGCCCTGCTCGACGACCACCAAAGGCGGACCGAGCTGCCCGGCGTGATGTGGCTCGACCCAGTCACGCACACCCCGGTCACGGGCGAGACAGGTGCCGACAACAGGCACTACCTCGCACCGGACATCAACGGGTTGCCGTTTGTCGACCGTGGCTACCTGGCGCAAGACCCGCACTACGACGGCGGCCGGCTCGAGGCGAACCTGGTCGGCGCCCGCGGCTGCCCCTACGACTGCTCGTTCTGCGGCGCCGCGGTGTCGGCGAACCCCGACATCACCATCCGCATGCGTTCACCGCACAACATCCTCGACGAGATGGACCAGCTCCGCGGCGCGGGCGTGAGCGCCTTCCGGTTCGTCGACGACCTGTTCCTCGGCGTCCCACGCGTGATCACGACGATGATGACCGCGTTCACCGCCGACCACGTCGGCGACTGGGCACAGTGGGACGCCACCGGGCGAATCAACGTGCTGAACCGCACGAGCGACACCATGCTCGACACCCTCGCCGCGAACGGCCTGCGCGAGGTCGCGCTCGGTATCGAGTCCGGCAACGCGCGGATGCTCAAACGGATCGACAAGCGCATCACCCCGGACATGGCGCGGTCGGTGGTGCGCCGCCTCGCCGAGCGCGGGATCAACGTCAAGGGCTACTTCATCCTCGGGTTTCCGACCGAGACGTGCGCCGAGATCGACGACACCGTACGGCTCGTGCACGACCTGTGGGACATCACAGACCGCCTACCCGGCCGATTCCGTGCCTCGGCCTTCGAGTACCGCCCCTACCCCGGTACGCCCGACTGGAGCACCCTGATGACGTCCGGGAAGTACACCGCCGAGCAGCTGCTCAACTACAGCGCCGTGGACCTCACCGCCGGCGGCGTCGACGAATCGATGCGCGAACGCGACGAGTTCAACTTCTCCGTCAACATCCAGCTGAGCGAGGCACCGATCGACTACATCCGGCGCAACCTGGTCACGATCACCCGCGCGCAGTTCGACCGGAAGGCGGCCGCATGAGGCAACGGCCCCGCGGGCTGTTCGTCACCATCGACGGCCCGGCCGGAGTCGGCAAGACCACGACAACCCGGCTGCTGCGCGAGCACCTCGCCCAGCGCGGATACCAGGTGCACGCCACAACCCAGCCCTCGCGCGGCATGCTCGGCGACACCGCCCGGCACAACACCGACACCTATCGCGGGCACACGCTCGCCTGCCTGGTCGCCGCCGACCGGTACCACCACCTCGAAGTCGAGGTGCGGCCACAACTCGCCGCGGGGTCGATCGTCGTCTGCGACCGCTACGTCACCTCGTCCTACGTGCTGCAATGCATGGACGGCGTACCGCTGGCCTTCGTCGAGGCGATCAACGCCGCGGCCGACGTGCCCGACCTCGCCGTCATCTTGCAGGCACCGCCGGACGTGACGGCGGCCCGAGTCGCCACCCGGGGCGCGCACGACCGGTTCCACACCGGCGAGGAGAGCAGCCGACGGGAAAGCGAGCTGTACGAGCAGGCCGCGGAACGGCTCGCGCGGTGGCGGTATCCCGTGCTCGCCGTGGACACCGCCGGTGCCTCACCGCCGACGGTCGCGAGCTACCTCACGGACCGAATCGCCGAGTTAGCGGAGGGTCCCGACGCAGAGGTGGCCACGGCGTAGCCTGCCTGCGAGCCCGCCGGAGACGGCGGGCTCGCAGGTTCACCGCCCGCCACCCCTGAGGAACGTCACCGGATGCCCGAAGGCCAGCACACGATCATTGACGTGCACGTTCTGCTCGTTCGCGGCGCCGAGCTGCTTCTCACGCAGCGGCGAGGCACCTACGGCGGGGGAATGTGGCACCTTCCCTCCGGCAAACTCGACCCCGGCGAATCCTTGCCGGCCGGCGCGGCGCGCGAGGCTGCCGAAGAGATCGGCGTGCTCATCGATCCGGCCGACCTGCGGCACGTGCACACCCTGCACGTCGCCGGGTCCGGGCCGACGCCGCGGCTCGGTCTGTTCTTCGAGGCTTGCCGATGGTCCGGGGAGCCCTGCAACCGCGAGCCCGACAAGTGCTCAGCGGTCGAATGGTTCCCACTCGACAACCTGCCCGACGACGTGATCCCGTACCCGCTCGCCGGCATCCGCGCTTACCTCGACGGCGTCCCGTTCGGACTACTCGGCTGGGCCGAGCAACCGCACTCGATGCGGGTCTGACGGCTTACCTGGCAAGCGAAACATCCCGGTGGGAGCTGCCGGTGGCCGTCGAGTTGGCCGAGCAGGTCACGGACAATGCGGTGCGAGCACTTAGACCCGGCAGGCGCAGCGGCTTCGGCCGCCATGGTGCCATAGTGAGCGCACTGCTCCACGTCTTGCTCCAGCAGCGCTGCTTTGGCGAACTGGCCGGCGGCGAACACATGGCGCCGGACCTGGCCCTGGGCGCCTGTCCACAGGCCGCGTCCGGGCTGACGGTGCCGCGGACCGTGATCACCAACGCCCCGGAGCACGCGGCCGAACACAGCACCTACCTAGGCCCGTCGGCCGTGTACAAGGCCCTCGCGTCGGCGACAGTTGCCGATGGCAACCGGGTGGCTTTCATCCCCACGACCGAGGTGACAACCGCGGAGATGGCCGATGGGCGGGTGGCGTTGACCGCGCACCAGTTCCAAGCACGCGTGCCGAAAGTCCGTGACGTGCGGGCCACCGTCGTCGGCAACCGCGTGTTCGCGGCCACCATTCTCCCGCCCGAGGATGGCACGATCGACTGGCGCGCGAACTATGCCGCGTTGCACTACGAGCCGGTGACCTTGCCGAACACGGTCGAAGCCGCCTTGCTCAGCCTGCTGGACCGGCTCGGCCTCGCCTTCGCGGCCGCCGACTTCGTCGTGACGGCAGACGGCCAGCACCACTTCGTCGACCTGAACCCGAGCGGGCAATGGGGTTGGATTCAGGAAGCGACCGGGCTTCCCATCGCCGCCGCCCTCGCCGCTTACTTGACAGGAGAAGCCCCGTGATCGACCTCGACAGCCACCTGCAGCGCCTGGCCGACGACCTCAACCACGCCTTGGTCGAGCACCTGGTCGACAAGGGCGCGCTGACCACTCCGCAATGGCGCGCGGCATTCGAGGCACTGCCCCGACACCTGTTCGCACCGAAATTCACCTTGCCGGACAACCTGGGCGGCCAGTCCCACGACGCCGCCGACAGTGTGCGGCGCGAGGACTGGCTGCGCGCGGTGTACCACGATGACGCGCTGCTGACCGACTTCGACGAGCAGGGCATCCTCGTCAGCTCGTGCTCTGCCCCGACCGTGGTAGCCACCATGCTGGAGCACAGCGGCGCTACCGAAGGCAACTCCGTACTGGAGATCGGCACCGGCACCGGGTGGACTGCCGCCCTGCTGTCGCACCGGCTGGGGGCCGGGTCGGTGACGTCCGTCGACGTCAACCCGACGTATGTGGACCAGGCCCGTCAGCGGCTGGACGCTCTCGGCTTGGCCCCGACCCTCGCGGTGGCGGACGGCTACCTCGGCTACCCGCGGCGCGCCCCGTACGACCGGATCATCGCTACCGCGTCGCTGCGGCAGGTGCCGCCGGCTTGGCTCGCGCAGGTCCGGCCCGGCGGGACGATCCTCACCGACATCCGTGGGGCGTTCGCCGGCAACCTGGCCCGCCTGACCGTCGAGGACGACCAGTCCGCGCACGGCCAGTTCATCCCCGCCAGGTTGAACTTCATGCCCTTACGAAGCCCCGAGCAGCCCTTCCTCATCCAGCCCGAGCTGTCGCGCCGGGCTGTCAGCGAAGGCGGCGAATCCCGCACCACCCGCCTGGCCCCCGGCGTGCTGCGTGAGCGCGGACGCGTGTTCGCGTTCTTCGCTCAACTGGCGATGCCCGGCACGGATTCCGGGTACATCAAGGTCACGGACGGTCCGATGTATTTCTGCCTTCTCGACCCCCACACCGGCGCATGGGCGCGGGTCGAGGTCACTCCCGGCGATCCCGCGGCCGACCGCCAGGTCTGGCAAGGCGGCCACCGGCGTCTGTGGGACGAACTGGAAGCCGCACACGAGCGGTGGCTCCAGCTGCAGCAGCCGCGTCCGGAAGACTTCACCATCCTGATCACACCGGACGCTGAGCAGGTCGTAACCCATCCGGCGACAGACAAGCGGTGGCTACTGCCGCTGTAGCTGGCATGGTTCCCCGTCGCGACAGAGACGGCCCGACGCGTCGCCGAAGCTGCTGTGACGCTGTCTCCGCTGGCCTGGCGGGACCGCTAAGGACAGAGACGACACCGCCCCGGCAGCTACCGCAGGGGCGGTGTGAGTTCGGGTCGGTGCCAGTGCCGTCCGAGATTGACGACACACGCGCGGGATAAGGCGCTGTACCTGACGTGGCTCGCCACGTCCTACCTGCACGCCCACGAGCTACCTGCACGCCAACGACGTCGAGCAGGCCGCTGCGACTCTGACGCGCGCCTACAACCTGGCCGAGGGAGTCAGCTCGGTACGCCCTGCGGTCCGTATCCAGGCCGTGGCCCGTCAGCTGACGCGGTACCGGTCGACGCCACCGGTGGGCGAGCTGCTGACCCGGCTGGATGCCTAGGTGTACTGCCCGGGGAGGTTGCGATCGTGGTGACACGTGATCGGATGATCTTGGCGTGAGGGAGGGCCTCCGGGTTTGGTGTGGATTGCGACGTCTACACCGACCAACGGAGGCCCTCGTGACCCACGCTAACGCACCCTGACCCCGACTGGCAGACTCCGCCTGGCCCGCTGTGTCGTCGAGGACGGCTGGCCGCTACGACGGGCCGCGGAACGGTTCCAGGTGTCGGTCTCCACCGCCGCCCGATGGGCAGGCCGCTACCGCGACCTCGGCGAAGCCGCCATGGCTGATCGGTCCAGCCGCCCGCGCACCAGCCCGGCCCGGACACCGACGCGGACCGAGTGGAGAGTCATCAAGGTCCGGGTGACCCGCAGGTGGGGACCCGCGCGGATCGCTTACCCGTTCGGCCTGAACCCCTCCACGGTGCACCGGATCCTGTCCCGTTACCGGCTGGCCCGGCTGACTCACCTGGACCGGGCCACTGCCACCCCAGTCCGCCGCTACGAACACCCCGCGCCCGGTGACCTGGTGCACGTGGACATCAAGAAATTGGGCAACATCCCCGATGGCGGCGGACACAAAGTCCTCGGGCGGGCCGCCGGCCGCCGCAACAGCGGTCAGCGCGGCCATGGCTACGCCTACTTGCACAATGCCGTGGACGATCACTCCCGCCTGGCCTACACCGAAATCCACGCCGACGAAACCCGGGAAACCGCAGTCGCGTTCTGGACCCGCGCTCAGGCATTCTTCGCCGGTTACGGCATCGCCATCCGCCGGGTGCTGACCGACAACGGATCCTGCTACCGCTCACACCTGTGGCGCGACACGCTGCGCGAGGCGGGCGTCACCCCGAAACGCACCCGGCCCTACCGGCCGCAAACGAACGGGAAGGTCGAGCGGTTCAACCGCACCCTGCTGGAGGAGTGGGCCTACGCCCAGCCCTACCGCAACGAGACCGAACGACGCCGCGCCTTGCCAGACTGGCTGCACACCTACAACCATCACCGCGGACACACCGCACTCGCAGGTCACCCACCCGCCAGCCGCGTCCCCAACCTCACGAGTCAGTACACCTAGGGCGCGGCCGCTGTCTGGCGTTTCCGGATGGTCATCTTGTCGAGTTTGCCCACCGAGGTCTTCGGGATGGCCTCGACGCGGACGAACGCGTCCGGCACCCAGTAGCGCGGAAACTTCGCGCTGACGTAGTCCTTCAGCTCGTCGTCGGAGACGTCGGCGGAGGTCACGATCCAGGCCAGCGGGCGTTCCTGCCACTTCTCGTGCGGAACACCGATCACCGCTGCTTCCTCGACAGCGGGGTGCAGCATCAGGTGGTTTTCCAGCTCGATCGAGGAGATCCACTCGCCGCCGCTCTTGATGAGGTCCTTCGAACGGTCCTTGATCTGGAGCTGGCCGGTGGGGGAGATGACCGCGACGTCGCCGGTGCGCAGCCAGCCGTCGTGGAAGGACTCGGATGGGCCGGTCGCGCCGAGGTAGGCGCCGGTCACCCACGGGCCGCGGGCGTCCAGTTCGCCGGTGGTGTGGCCGTCCCAGGGCAGTTCGCGGCCTGTGTCGTCGACGATCCGGATCTCGAACAGCGGCAACGGTGGGCCTTGGTTCTCGCGGCCGTTGAGGAACGTGCCCATGGGGGATGTCTCGGTCATGCCCCAGCCGTTCGCCGTCGACGCGCCGTGGGAGGCCCACCATTCGGCGAGCGCTGCTGGGGGAGTCTGGCCGCCCATCCAGACCGTCTTCAGGGACGACAAGTCGTGGGCGGCCGGGTTCTTGCGGTATTCGTCGCGGATGAGCGCGGCCACCGCGGGGGCGCCGACGAGGACGTCGGGGGACTGGGTGGTGATGATGCGGAGGAAGTCGGCCGGGGTGGGGTGCGGGCCGGGGAGGATCAGGCGGGCGCCCTGGAGGGTGCCGGCGTGCGGTGCGCCCCAGCTGTTGACGTGCGACATCTGGCAGGCGACGAGGTAGCCGCGGTGGCCGGACATCGCGACGCCGTCGGCGGCGGAGATCGCCAGGGCGTGCAGGACCGTGCTGCGGTGGGTGTAGACGACGCCTTTCGGCAGGCCGGTCGTGCCGGAGGTGAAGCAGATCGACGACGCGGTGCGCTCGTCGAACTCCGGGAACTCGGCCAGTTCGGTGGCTTCCTCGAGGAGAGTGTCGAACGACCAGGTCTTCACCCCGGGGAGCTCGGCGTCGCCGCCGAGGACGACGACGTGCTTGACCGCTGGCGTCGCGGGCAGGATCTCCTGGACGACCGGCAAGAGGTCCGCGTCGACCAGCAGGACTTCGTCTTCGGCCAGGTTCACCGAGTAGACGATGTGCTCGGCCGGCATGCGCTGGTTGATGGTGTGCAGCACCGCGCCGATGCCGGGGACGCCGAAGTAGGCGGCCAGGTGGCAGTCGCTGTTCCAAGCCAGCGAGCCGACCTTGGTGCCCGGCCGCACGCCGAGCTCCAGCAGCGCGGACGCCAGGCGACGAGCGTCCGACGCGAGCTGGCGGTAGGTGAACTCGCGGCGGACCTCACCGCCGCCGCAGCTGACGTTCACGCGGTCGCCGAACACTCGCTCGGCCCGGTGCAGCAGCGAGCTGATGAGCAGGGGGCGATCCATCATCGTTCCGAGCACCGCGCGTTCCTTCCGTCGTCGATCGCCGGTGAGCTTGCTCGTCGGCACGCGGGGCGAACTGTCCCGCTTCGCGACACCCCGCCACGGCTGTAGCCATTTCGGACAGTTCCCGGCCTGTGTCGTGCGCCACCGTGGTCAGCCAATGGGAACCCGAGTCGAAGGGTGAGTGCTGATGACGAACCGGGACGTCAAGGTGGTGGCCAAGGGGTTCACCTACCTGGAAGGGCCGCGCTGGCACAACGGCCGGCTGTACTTCGTCGACTTCTACACGCACACGGTGAACGCGCTGAACGCCGACGGTTCGATCGAGCAGATCGCGGTGGTCGAGCAGCAGCCGTCCGGCCTCGGGTGGCTGCCCGACGGGCGGCTGCTGGTCGTGTCCATGAAGGACCGCAGGATCCTACGGCAGGAGCCGGACGGAACGCTGGTCGAGCACGCTGACATCTCGGCGCTCTGCAGCGGCCACGCCAACGACATGGTGGTCGCCCGCAACGGCCAGGCCTACGTCGGCCACTTCGGCTTCGACCTCATGGGCGGCGCGGACCACGAGTTCGCGAGCGTCGTCCTGGTCAACCCCGACGGGACTTCGCAGGCGGTCGCCGAGGGCCTGTCGTTCCCCAACGGCATGGTGATTACCCCGGACGACAAGACGCTGATCGTGAACGAGCTGTTCGGCAACCGGGTGTCGGCCTTCGACATCAAGGCCGACGGCACCCTGGGACCGCGGCGCGACTTCGCGGCCTACGGCGACCTCGGCGACGAGCCCAGCTGGCAGAAGCGAGTCGAGGCCTCGACGATCGTCCCGGACGGGCTGGCCATCGACGCCGAAGGCGCTGTCTGGGTCGCCGATTGCGCCCGCCAGCGCGCCGTCCGGATCGCCGACGGCGGCGAGATCCTCGACGAGGTCAGCACCGCACCCAACGGCGTCTTCGCGGTCGGGCTCGGCGGCGACGACGGGAAGACGCTGTTCCTGTGCGTCGCACCGGACTTCGACGAGGCGGCCCGCACGGCGGCGCGCGAGGGCGAGTTGCACGCCGTCCGCGTCGAGGTGCCGCACGCCGGAACTCCGTGAGGACGATGCGGTTCACCACGCTGACGCACGAACTCGACGACGGCGTCCTGACGGTCACCCTCGACCGGCCCGACCACCTCAACGCCTTCACCGTCGAGATGGCCGACGAACTCGAAGCGACGTTCGACGAGGTGAACGACCAGGACGACGTCCGCGCGGTCATCGTCGCCGGCGCCGGCCGGGCGTTCTGCGCCGGGATGGACCTGAACCGGCCCGGGAACGTGTTCGGCCTCGACGAAACCTGCCGCCCGACGCTGGCGGATCTGGCCGACTTGACCGACCCGGAGCTGCGCCGGATCCGGGACACCGGCGGCCGCGTCACGCTCGCGATCTACGCGTGCCGCAAGCCGGTGATCGCGGCGATCAACGGCGCCGCCGTGGGGATCGGCGCGACCATGACCCTGGCGATGGACGCGCGGCTCGCATCGACTACAGCTCGCATTGGCCTGCTCTTCGGGCGTCTGGGCATCACGCCCGAGGCAGCGTCGACGTGGTTCCTGCCGCGGATCGTCGGCATCCCCACCGCGCTGGATCTCGTGTATTCCGCCGACGTCGTCAACGCCGACGAGGCGGCTGCTTGCGGCTTGGTGCGGTCGGTGCACGAGCCGGCCGACTTGCTTGCCGCGGCGCGGGAACTGGCAGATCGGTGGACGAAGGGGCGGTCGGCTGTGAGCACGGCGCTCACCCGGCAGATGATGTACCGCAACGCCGCGCGGCCGCACCCCGCCGACGCGCACCGTGTCGACTCGCTCGCGATGTTTTACACCAGCATCGGCGACGGCGCGGAGGGTGTCGCGGCGTTCCGCGAGAAACGAGACCCTGATTTTCGCGCGAGCGCGGCGAAAGACATGCCGCCGTTCTACGAACAGTGGATCTGACCGACTCGTTTTCGGACAGTTGTGACCTGGCCGACAGTCTTACGTTCGTTCTCGCCTGGCGAAGGCGATCCACGGAACGAGGAGTGTGCAATGACGACAATGGAGTCTTCCGCCGACGCCCGGAGCGGGGACAAGCAGAGTGACGTTCTCGACGTGCTCGTGGTGGGTGGCGGGTTCTCCGGCCTTTACCAGCTCGACCGCCTGCGGGACCTTGGCTTCGACGTCAAGGTCTGGGACGCCGCCGGCGGTCTGGGCGGGATCTGGTGGTGGAACTGCTACCCGGGCGCCCGGACGGACACCGTCGGGCACATCTACCAGTTCTCCCACAAGGGCTTGTGGAAGGACTACGACTTCGGGGAGCGCTATCCCGACTTCGCCGGCGTCCGCGACTACTTCGAGTACGTCGACCGGAAGCTGAACCTCACCAAGGACGTCGAATTCAACACCACCGCCGCGCAGGCACAGTGGGACGAGGACCGTCGTGAGTGGACGGTGTTCTCCTCGGACGGCAAGGCGCAGAAGGCGCGGACCGTCCTGGTCGCGACCGGGTTCGGCGCCAAGCCGCTCTACCCGAACATCCCCGGAATCGATACCTTCGCCGGCGAATGCCACCACACGGCGCGGTGGCCGCAGGGCGGGCTCGACATGACCGGCAAGCGCGTGGTGATCATCGGGACGGGCGCCAGCGGAGTGCAGGTCGTGCAGGAAGCCGCCCGCGACGCCGCGCAGGTCACCGTCTTCCAGCGCACGCCGAACCTCGCGTTGCCGATGCGGCAGCGCAAGCTCGACGGCGCCGAGAACGACATGGTGCGCACCGACCTGCCGGGGCGGTTCGACGCGCGATACAAGGCCTTCGCGGGCTTCGACTTCGACTTCATGCCCGAGAACGCCGCCGACGCGACTGACGCCGAGCGCCGCGCGACCTACGAGCGGTTCTGGGCCGACGGCGGGTTCCCGCTCTGGCTGGGCATGTACCAAGACCTGCTCGCCGACGAGGAGGCGAACCGCACTTTCTACGACTTCTGGCGCGAGAAGGTCCACGAGCGCGTGCAGGACCCGGCGACCGCCGAGCTACTGGCGCCCACGCTGCCGCCGCACCCCTTCGGCGTCAAGCGGCCCGCCCTGGAGCAGAACTACTTCGACGTGTTCAACCAGGACAACGTGCACCTGATCGACCAGAACGACGAACCGGTCCTCGAGATCACTCCGAGCGGGGTGGTGACGAAGAACGGCCTGATCGAGTGCGACGTCATCGTGCTGGCGACCGGGTTCGACAACAACCGCGGCGGCATCCTCGCCATCGACATCCAGGGCGTCGACGGCGAGCGGCTGCAGGACAAGTGGGCGAACCGCGTCGACACGTTCATGGGCCTGTCGACGAGCGGCTTCCCGAACATGCTGTTCCTCTACGGCCCGCAGAGCCCGTCCGGCTTCTGCAACGGCCCGACGTCGGCGGAGTACCAGGGCGACATGGTGGTCGAGTTCCTCGAACACGTCCGCGCCGGCGGCCACACCCGGTTCGAGTCGGCAAGCCCCGCCGAGAAGGAGTGGACCGCGCACGTCGACGAGCTGTTCGAGGGCTCGCTGTTCACCAAGGCGCGCTCCTGGTACTGGGGCGCGAACGTCCCGGGCAAGCCGGCGCAGATGCTGAACTACTCCGGCGGCGTCCCGGCCTACTTCGGCAAGTGGGACGAGGTCAAGGCGGGCGGTTACGCCGAGTTCGACCTCAGTTGACGATGACCGCAAAGCGGGCCGGACGCGAGGTGTCCGGCCCGCTTTGTCGTGTCAGGAGTGAAAATCGTCGAGGTGCCGGGCGAGAACATCGTCACCGAAGTCGCCTTCGGGGTCACACCGGACGGTGTGGATGTGGTTGACGTCGCGCTGGGTGTTGTCGTACTCGGCTGGCAGCCGAGGTCCCAGAAGCCGATAGTAGTGCGGCTGGCCGCGTTCCACGCCGCCTGCCCACGCGAAATGGACGTCGTTCAGCTTGTCACCGGCGAACTTTTCGGCTTCCTGTTCGGCGAGTTTCTCCGGGATGCGGTCGAGGAACACGTGCAGCACGGCGCGCAGCAGTTCTTGCTGGTCCGTGGTCAGCTCGGCGCCCGATACACCTTTGGTGCCGTCGTCAGCCGGACGTGCTCGCGGTGTTCCGGCCGTACACCGGCCTTCTCTTCGGCGCCGGAGTGCATCGCTTCGACGCGGTCGCGCAGCCGCGGCTCGGTGAACCGCGCTCGCCAGACCTCCGAGAGCGGCATGACGAGGTCGCCGTCGCCGATGCGGGGCCGGTTGCCGCCGACGATGTCGACCGGTGCGACCGGAGAGATCACGCCGCGGTCGGACTGCCCGTCGTCCAGCGAACGGACGACTTCACGGGCCAGGTCCTCGTTCGCGCCGAGCGGGCGCAGGAGGTGGCCGCCGAGGAGCGGGGACTCCGCAGGGTCGGCGCCGAGGAACGCGGGGGAGCTGGCCTGGACCCGGCCGTCGAGGACGAGGTGCTGGACGGAGACGTGGTGCCCGCCGAAGAGCCAGGACCACGGGCCGCCGAGCGTCGGCTCGCCGAAGACCCTCAGCCAGTACAGCTGGGGGTCGCGGCCGCGTTCACGGCCCCAGTCGACCTGCCAGATTTTCACCTGGTCCAGGATGTTCTCCAGGCCCATGATCGTCGAGGCCGTCACGTACCCGGCTCGGGACAGGCCGGTGGCCACGAACTGCATGGCCCGGCTCTGCTGGGCTGGGCGCATCGCCAGAAGCGGCAGGCCGCCGTGGTCGGTGGGGGTGTAGAACCAGCGGTGGCGTTCTTCGTCCGACGGCCACGGCCGCAGGGCCGCGGCGCGCTGGGTGTCGTCGAGGGAGTCGAGCCAGGCGTTGGCGGCGTCGACCATTCGCCGGGCCGGATCGGTGTGGGTCATGGTCATCTCCTGATCGGTTTGGTGCGCCGGCCGGTGAGCCCGCCCAGGGCGGCGCAGAGGTCGTCGAGGCTGGCGAGGTTGTGCCCCGGCAGGAACACGTCTACGTGCGGGAGCGTGGCGGCCATGGCGCGTTGCACCGGGCGATAGCGGCTGTCGCCTTTGAGCGGGTTGAGCCACAGCACCTGGTGGGCGATGCCCTGCACGGTCTGCATGGCTTCGCCGAGCAGCTCCGGCTCGTCGCGGTCCAGCCCGTCCGAGCACACGATCACCACCGCGCCCCGGAGGGCCCGGTGCCCGCCGTAATGGCTGACGAGCGAGCCGAAGGACGTTCCCAGCCGGGTTCCGCCGACCCAGTCGCCGACCGCGCGCGTCGTGCTGGAGGACGGCATCCGGGGAAGGGCGCCGTAGCGCGTCGGTGACACGGGTGAGCCCGACACCCGTCGTGAAGATCTCCACCCGGTGTCCTGCGTGGTGCAATGCGTGCGCGAATCGCAGCAACGCTAGCGCGTGCGGGCCATCGAGCCGGAAACGTCGATCACCAGCGTCAGTGTCCGCTCGCGGTCGGGGCTTCGGCGACGGGCGATGCGGATCGGCTCGCCGTCGGTGCGCAGGGCAGCTCGCAGCGAGCCGCGGGCGTCCAGGCGGTGTCCGTGGCCCGAGGGCTCGGTGCTGCGGCTGCGCCGGCGGGGCAGGTCGGCGTCCAGCCCGCGGATGAGAGCTGCGGCGCGGCGGCGGTCGGCGGGGTCCATCGCGGCGAAGGACTTGGACTTGAGCACCTGGGCGTCGCTCGGGGTGAGGCGGGCGTCATCAGCGCGGTCTTCGGGCTCCGAAGGACGTGCGCTCGGTGTTCCCGCGCTTGGCTGCTCGGTGTCCAGCTCCGACGGTGGTGGCGCGCTCGGCACCGGCACCGCGACTCTGGTGTCGTCGCCGGCGGGAAGGGAGTACGCCCGGAAGGCCGCGTCGTAGCAGGCGAAGTGCCGGCGTTCTCCGGCGAGGACCACGCGGCCGGCCCAGTAGAGGTCGCGCAGCCCGACTCGTCCGAGCTGGTGCAGGGCGGTGTAGAAGGCAGTCGTCTGCTCGGGGCTGGTCGGTACTCCGCGGCGGCGGAGCGCTTCGTCGAACCCGACGCAGGTACCCCCGGTGATCTCCAGCGGGCCGGTCACGGCAGCGTCGGCGCCAGGTCGTCGAGGTGCTCAGCGACGAGCTGCTGGTCGCCGATGTCCTTGACCAGCGCACTGAGCGTGGCCTCGGCGTCGGCACGCGACAAGGTCGCGGAACCGAGCATGGTCAGGGCACCCGCCCAGTCGATCGTCTCGCCGACACCGGGCGCATTGCCGAGTGCGAGGGCGCGGATGCGTTGGACGGTGTCGACGACCTGCTTGGCGAGTGCAGGCGGGACGTGCGGTGTGCGCACGCGCAGGATCGCGAACTCGCGCTCGGCGTCCGGGTGGCCGACCCAGTGGAACAGGCAGCGGCGCCGCAGCGCGGTGTGCAGGTCGCGGGTGCGACTGGAGGTGAGCACGACCAACGGCGGCGCCGGAGCGGCGATCCGGCCGACTTCGGGGATGGTGACCGCGAAGTCGCTGAGCAGCTCCAGGAGGAAAGCTTCGAATTTGTCGTCGGCTCGGTCGATCTCGTCGATGAGCAGCACCGCGCGGTCGCCGGCTTCGAGCGCGGTGAGCAGCGGGCGGGCCAGCAGTTAGTCGCGGGTGAACCCGTCCGCCGAGGACATTCGGTCGCCGGCCCGCATGTCGAGCAGCTGGCGGGCGTAGTGCCAGTCGTAAAGGGCCTGGGAGGCCTCGATGCCCTCGTAGCACTGCAGCCGCACGAGGTCGCGGTCCAGCAGTTCGGCGAGTGCTTTGGCGACCTCGGTCTTGCCCACGCCTTTGGCACCTTCCAGCAGCAGCGGGCGGTTCAGCCCGAGGGCGAGGAAGGCCGCCATGACCAGTGGCTTGTCGGCGAGATAGCCGACCCGGCCCAGGCCCTCGGCGAGCTCGGCGGGCGAGCGATACGAGTGCGGCACGATTCCTCCACGGAAAGTTGATGCGGCCCGGCCCTTGACCCCGCCCGGGCTGCCGGGGCCGGGCCGGGTCATGGTGCGATCACGACGTCCGCGATCGCGTGTTCCGGACGAGGTCGACGATGTCCGAGGGCCGCACGGGCAGCTGCGTCACGCGCATCCCGTACTCGCGCAGCGCATCGTCGATCGCGGCCGACACCACCGACGGGGTGACCGTCCGGCCGCCCTCGCCACCGCCCTTGATGCCGTATTCGGTGTAGGACGAGGGCGTCTCGACGTGCCTGATCCGGAACGGCGGAACCTCGTTCGCGGTCGGCACGAGGTAGTCCAGGACCGTCGCGAACTGAACTGGCCGTCCTCGTCGTAGGCGAGCTCCTCGTACAGCGTCGAGCCGAGGCCCTGGGCCGAGCCGCCGGTGACGTGCCCGCCGAGGCTCTTCGGGTTGACCACGGTTCCGGCGTCGTGGACCGCGACGTAGTCGAGGAAGGACGTCTGCCCGGTGTCCGGGTCGACCTCCACGACCGCGATGTGGCAGGCGTGGCCCATGATCGGGTAGAAGACTCCAAGGTCGGACCGGTCGGGTGAGGGCAAGGTCGTGTACGGGTGGTCGTAGGTGTGGCTCTCCTCCAGACCGCTCTGCATGCCCGGGGGGCGGGTTGAGCGCGAAGAAGTGCGCCGAGGCTGCGAGGTCGGCGATGCCGAGCGACCGCTCCGGCGCGCCGACGACCTGGACGCAGGCATCGACTAGTTCGAGATCCTCCGGTGCCACTTCGAGGGTGTGCGCGGCGAGGTCGATCAGCTTCTTCTTGAGCTTGCGCGAGACTCCGCGGACAGCGCCGGCGACCATGACGGTGAACCGGCTGCCACCCGGGCCGGTGCCGGGCAGGGCCCGGGAGGTGTCGGCGTAGGAGACGTTGACCGATTCCGGTTCGATGCCGGTCTCTTCGGCCATCACCGTGGTCGCCACGGTTTCGGGGCTGTTGCCCCACATGGCCTGGCAGTGCAGCAGCAGCTGGAACGACCCCGTCGGGTCGATGGTGATGGTGGCGCTCTCGGGGCTGCAGGTGATCGGGAAGGCGGGTTCGTCGAACCAGAACCATAATTCGGTGGAGGAGAACGCCGACCGCTCTTGTGTGGTGGCGATCCCGATGCCGAGGTAACGGCCTTCCTCCCGCAGCCGCGCCTTGTCCTTCCGCCAATGCCCGATGTCGATCATTGACAGCGCCTTGTCGAGGACGGCGGGGTAGTTGCCGCTGTCGTAGCCGTTGCCGCCGGGGATCTTGTACGGGAACTCCTCGGGCAGGATGAAGTTGCGCCGCCGGATCTCTTTCGGTGCGAGCCCGAGCTTCTCGGCGCCTTGCTCGACGAGGCGTTCCAGGACCCAGTTGTGCACTTCGGAGTCGAACCCGCGGTAGGCGCCTTGCTGGCACCTGTTGGTCAGCGCGGCGCGCAGTTTGTAGCGCAGGAAATGCGAGCGGCGGCAGCCGATCTTGCACCGGCCGTCGCCGAGGTCATCACCCGCACCGAGCAGCCCTACGTCCAGGTCGTTTGCGACACCCGAATCCCCGGCATGGCCGAAGGCCGGGTCGCGATCATCGGTGACGCCGCGTTCGCGGCCTGCCCGCACGCCGCCGCGGGGACCGCGAAGGCCGCGGACGACGTCTGGCAGCTCTACGAGCACCTCGGTGCCGGCGGTGGTGGCATCGCCGACACCCTCAAGCGCTGGGAGCCCGGCCAGCTCGAGCTCGGCAACCAGCTGATCGACCGGGTCGCCGCGATGGGCGCGCGCTCGCAGTTCAGCAACACCTGGGTCCCCGGGGACCCGGATCTCCGTTTCGGCCTTTACGCGCCGGGTAAGTAATCACCGCTCAGACAAAGGAGTTTGACCATGAAGGCCCTCGTCTACGACGGACCCGGCAACATCGAGTACCGCGAGCACCCGATGCCCACCTTGCATGACGACACCGACATCGTCATGCGCATCGCGCAGTCCACGATCTGCGGCACCGACGCGCACATCATCAAGTGCGGCGTTCCCACGGTGCAGCCCGGCACCGTGCTCGGGCACGAAGCCACCGGCATCGTCACCGAGGTCGGCGGCTCGGTGAAGAACGTCAAGCCCGGCGACCGCATCCTCGCCGTCTGCGTCAGCGCGTGCGGCTACTGCCGCTTCTGCACCTCCGGACTCTACGGGCAGTGCCTGAACGGTGGCTGGGCCCTGGGCAACACCCTCGACGGCGTCCAGGCCGAATACGCGCGGATCCCGTTCGCCCGCAACAGCGTCTACAAGATCCCCGACAACCTGACCGACGAGCAGGTGCTGTTCCTGACCGACATCCTCGCCACCGGCTACGAGGTCGGCGTCCTCAACGGACGCGTCCAGCCCGGCGACACCGTCGTGATCGTCGGCGCCGGCCCCGTCGGCCTCTCGGCGACCCTCACTGTGCAGCTGTTCTCGCCGCGCAACATCGTCGTGGTCGACCGCGTCGCCGGGCGCCGCGAGACCGCGCTCAAGCTCGGCGCAACCCACGCCGTGGACGAGCACGAGGTGCACGCCGTCGTCGACCAGCTTACCGACAGGCTCGGCGCCGACGTCACGATCGAGGCCGTCGGCTTCCTGGACGCCTCCGAGTTGACCGCGGACCTCGTCCGCTCCGGTGGACGCATCGCCAACATCGGCGTCCACGAGGGGACCAGCGACCCTGCACCTGGAGAAGCTGTGGGCCAAGCAGGTCACCATCACCACCGGCATCCCGTCCGGGTTGACCATCTCGCAGCTGATGAACTCCATCGCCACGGGCGCGCTGGACGCCACCCAGATGATCACCCACCGGATGCCCCTCGACGAGACCGAGGCCGGGTACGACACCTTCCTGCGCTCCGCGGAAACCGGGGCCCTGAAGGTCGTCCTGACGAACGCGTGAGTTCCGGGAGAACGCCATGAAGCTGACGAACTCATTCACCATCGCGGCGCCCATCGACGAGGCATGGGCGGCGATGAACGACCCGGAGGCGGTCGCGCCGTGCTTTCCCGGTGCCGCGCTCACCGAGTACACCGGAGATTCGTTCTCCGGCACCGTACGGGTGAAGCTCGGCCCGATCGCGCTGAGCTATAAGGGCACCGGCACCTACGTCGAGCGCGATGAGGCCGCCCACCGTGTCGTCATCACGCCTCCGGCCGCGACTCGCGTGGCAACGGCACAGCCAAGGCCGTGGTGACGGGCACGATGGTGGCCGACGGGCCGGACAAGACCGAGGTCACGATGGCCACCGACCTGACCATCACCGGCAAGCCGACGCAGTTCGGCCGCGGAGTGATCGCGGACGTCGCCGACAAGATCGTCGGCCGTTCGCCGGCTGCCTCTCCGACCGGCTCGGCCGAAGCGAGGACAACTCGTCCGAAGCGCCAGCTGCAGCACCATCAGCGCAGGCGACCGCGATCGACCTGCTCGACACGGCCGGGGCTCCGGTGGTGAAGCGACTGGCTCCGGCCGCGGGCGTTCTCGTCGCGCTGCTCGCCGTTCTGGTGGTGGTGAAGCGACGCCGTGAAGTGTGACGTTGGGTGACTGGCGGGACTGGTTCGTTTTGGGACAGTAGCTGCGAGCGGTGCTCTGATTGACTCGGTCAACTACGATTGACCTGGCCTTCGTCAACGGTGAAGGAGGCGTCCATGGACAGGCACAAGACAGTCGCGTCGCTGCGGAGCGTGCGCGAACGCGTTCTCGACGGCGAAGTCCCGTTCGAGGCGGCGTCCGCGTTTCGCCAGGAGATCATGACGTCCTGGCAGCGGTGCCAGCTCGTCGGCGTTCGCCCGTCCGGGGACGAAGTGCCCTTCCGGCCCGAGTTCGAGCGTCCCGGCCGGCTGGCCCGGGCGGCCGGTCCGGTCATCGACCGGCTCGCCGAGCAGATCGAAGACGGTCCTGTCTCGATTCTGCTGGCCGACTCCGAAGCCCAGATCATCGACCGCCGCACCGGACGCCGTGAGCTGACCGACGCCCTGGACCGGGCGCTGGTTTCGCCGGGCTTCTACTACGCGGAGGAGTTCACCGGCACCAACGGCATCGGCACCGCGCTCGAGGCCGCGACCCCGTTCGTGGTCTCGGGCGCGGAACACTTCCGCGAGAACCTGCAGGAGTTCACCTGCATCGGCTCGCCGGTCAAGCACCCCATCACCGGCAACGTTGAAGGCGTCCTCGACGTCACCTGCCGGGTCGGGGACACCCACGGCGTGATGAAGCCGCTCGTCCTGGCCGCCGTCCGCGAGATCGAGTCGCGGATGTACGCCGACGCGTCCCGGCGCGAGCAGCTGCTGCTGGAGCACTTCCTGCGCGCCAACCGGCGCGCGACCTCGGCCGTCGTCTCCCTCAACGAGGACGTCGTCATGGCGAACACGGCCGCCTCGGCCCTACTCGACCTCTCCGACCAGGCGATGCTGTGGGACTGGGCGTGCCGCCTGCTCGGCACCGGCGACGAGTGCACCGGAGAGGTCCACCTGGCCGGCGACGTCGTCGTGCAGGCCCGCGCCACCCGCGTGGGGGAACGCGGCGCCCTGGCCGGGGTCGTCGTCGAGATGCGCCCGCACACCCGTGGCGACGGACGCGCCCTCGGCGCGAGGCGGTCCGCGACCAGCCGTCACGAACCTCGCAAGGACGACACCCTGCCTGGCCGCAGCATGGCCGCGCGCCGGCTGCAGGACGACGTCACCGCGGCCCTGACCACCGACCGGCCGGTCCTGCTGTGCGGCGAGGCCGGGACCGGAAAGCTGCACCTCGCCCGCCACCTGCACCAGCGCCGCGCCGGGCAGGAACCCCTCACCGTTCTCGACGCCGTCGTCGCCCAGGACGACCCGGGCGGCTGGATGGCCCGGCTGACGAAGGTGCTCGCCGACGGCGCCGTCGTCCTCCGGCACCTCGACCGGCTCGAACCGGGACTCATCGAACGAGTGGAGGCGATGGTCGACGCCGCCGCGCCCGGCCGGGTGATGGCCACCGCCCGCATCCGCGGCGAAAGCCGGCTGCTCGACCACTTCCCGTTCTCCATCACCGTGCCGGCGCTGCGATTCCGCGCCGAGGACATCGCCGACCTCGCGCCCGCGCTGCTGGCCGCGCACACCCCGCGGCGGCCCGTGCCCCGGCTGCTGCCGGGCACCATCCGGACGCTGGCGGCCCTCGATTGGCCGGGCAACATCCGCGAGTTGGAATCCGTCCTGGCGACGGCCACGGTGCGCGCGATGGGATCCGACATCGCCCAGGAGCACCTGCCGCCCGAGTACCGCTCCGCGACCACCAAGTCGAGCGGATCGCCGCTGCAGCGCGCCGAGCGGGACATCCTCCTGGAAGCGCTCATCGAGGCCCGGGGCAACAAGCTCGCCGCCGCCGAACGGCTCGGCATCGCCCGGTCCACTTTGTACCGGAAGATGCGCGCCCTCGGCATCGACGAAAAGCACCTCCCGACACCGTAGTTGTCGCGAAACCGGACAGTTCCGGGTGGATGGATCGGCCTAACTTCGTTCCATGGCCCCGATTATCCCGCCGCCCGATCCCGGCGACTTCCTCGACATCGACGCCCAGCTGACCGACGACGAACGCGACATCCGCGACGCCGTCCGCGACTTCGCGCAGAACCGCCTTGCCCCGCACGTCGGCGACTGGTTCGAGCGCGGCGGACTGCCGGTGCGGGAGCTGGCTGCGGAGTTCGGCAAGCTCGGCGTGTTCGGGATGCACCTCGACGGCTACGGCTGCGCGGGAACCAGCGCGACCGCCTACGGCATCGCCTGCCGCGAGCTGGAAGCCGTCGACTCCGGACTGCGCAGCTTCGTGTCCGTGCAGGGATCGCTGGCCATGAAGGCCATCCACCGCTGGGGTTCCGAGGAACACCGCACGAGCTGGCTCCCGGCGATGGCCGCCGGGGAGGCGATCGGCTGCTTCGGCCTGACCGAGCCCGACGCGGGCAGCGACCCGGGCTCGATGCGCACCCGCGCCCGCCGCGACGGTTCCGACTGGATCCTCGACGGCGCCAAGATGTGGATCACCAATGGCACCGTCGCCGACGTCGCGGTCGTCTGGGCCCAGACCGACGAAGGCGTCTGCGGCTTCGTCGTGCCGACCGACACCGCCGGGTTCAGCGCGCCGGAGATCCACCACAAGCTGTCACTGCGCGCCTCGGTGACCTCGGAGCTGGTGCTCGAAGGCGTCCGGCTGCCGGAGTCCGCCGCGTTCCCCGAGGTCCGAGGTCTGCGCGGCCCGCTGACCTGTTTGAACGAGGCTCGCTTCGGGATCCTCGCCGGTGTTGTCGGTGCCGCCCGGTCCTGCTACCTGGCCGCCCGCGAGTACACCCTGACCCGCGAGCAGTTCGGCAGGCCCCTGGCGGGGTTCCAGCTGACCCAGCGCAAGCTCGCCGACATGATCGTCGATGTCAACCGCGCGGCCCTGGTCGCGCTGCGGATCAGCCGGCTCAAGGACGCCGGCGAGCTGCACCACAACCACGTCAGCTTCGGCAAGCTCGCGAACGTCCGCGCCGCCCTCGACGTCGCCCGCACCGCGCGGACTCTGTTGGGCGCCAACGGGATTTCGCTGGAGTACCCGGTCATGCGACACATGGCGAACCTCGAAACGGTCCTGACCTACGAAGGCACCGAGGAGATGCACGCGCTGTCCCTTGGCCAGGCCGTCACCGGCATCCCGGCCTTCCGCTGATCCCGCTGCCCGACAAGGAGAACTCCCCATGGTGAAGGCCGCCGTCCTGCGTGCCCCGGACGAGCCCCTGGAGCTGTGCGAGATCGTCCTGCCCGACCCCGGACCCGGGCAGGTCCGCGTGCGGCTCCAGGCCGCTGGTGTTTGCCACTCCGACCTGTCCCTGGCCACCGGCAAGCTCAAGCAGCCCGTCCCGGCCGTGCTCGGCCACGAAGGCGCCGGGACGGTGATCGCGACCGGCATCGGCGTCACGCGCGTCGCCGTGGGTGACAAGGTTGTGCTGAACTGGTCGCCGTCGTGCGGGCTGTGCTGGTTCTGCGCCCACGACGAGCCGTACTTGTGCGAGCACGGCGACGACGCCGCGCGCGAGCCCTACGCGACGCTCGACGACGGCACCCCGGTCTACGCCGGGCTCGGCACCGGCACGTTCGCCGAAGAGACCGTCGTGGGTGAGCGCGCGGTGGTGCGATTACCGGAGTCGGTCGACCTCGATCTGGTCGCCGTGCTGGGCTGCGCCGTGCTGACGGGCGCGGGCGCCGTCTTCCACACCGCCGACGTCCGCGCTGGCCAGGCGGTCGTGGTGCTCGGCCTCGGCGGCATCGGCCTGTCGGTCGCGCAGGCCGCTCGCGTGCGGGGAGCGCACCCGATCATCGGCATCGACACCTCGGCGGAGAAGGGCCTGCTGGCGCAGGCCCACGGGGTCACCGACTTCGTCCCGGCCGGCGACGACGCGGCGAAGAAAGTCCGGGCGCTGACCGGCGGCCGCGGCGCGGACCACGCCTTCGACTGCGTGGGCGGCTCGGCCACCACCCGGGCGGCCTGGTCGGCGGCCCGGCGCGGCGGGCACGTCACCGTGGTCGGGGTCGGCTCGCTCCGCGACACCGTCGAGTTCTCCTCGCTGGAGCTGTTCTGGTTCGGCCGGACCCTGCACGGCTGCGTCTACGGCTCCAGCGACCCCGACACCGACGTCCCCGACCTGCTCGACCTCGCGGATTCCGGCGCGCTCGACCTCGCCGCGCTGCGCACCGCCACCACCGACCTGACCGGCATCAACCAAGCCTTCGACGACCTGCGGCGTGGCCACGGCGTCCGCACGGTCGTCCGGCTGGACGGGACCCCGCAGTGACCACCACGTTCACCCTGCCCGACACCTCCGCCTTGTTCATCGGCGGGAAGTGGTGCCCCGCCGCAGGCGCCGAGCGGATCGCCGTCCGCAACCCCGCCACCGAGCAGGTGATCGCCGACGTCCCGGCCGGAACCCCGGACGACGTCGACGCCGCCTGCCGCGCCGCCGCCGACGCCCTGCCCGTCTGGTCC
This sequence comes from Amycolatopsis nalaikhensis, assembly GCF_030264295.1. Taxonomy (GTDB): domain Bacteria; phylum Actinomycetota; class Actinomycetes; order Mycobacteriales; family Pseudonocardiaceae; genus Amycolatopsis; species Amycolatopsis nalaikhensis. The sequence goes on from NZ_CP127173.1 coordinate 5,848,857, forward strand.
GCGGTCCCGCCCGCCGAACGCGCCGCCGCCTGCCGCGCGATCTCCGCCGGGCTCGAAGCGCGCGCGGAAGACCTCGCCGACCTCATCACCGCGGACCTCGGCATGCCGAGGGCCTTCTCCCGCAGCGTCCAGGTCGGCCTGGCCGTCACCGACTTCGCGAACCTGGCCGACGCGGCCGATCAGCACGTCTACGAAAGGGAAGCCGGCAACTCGATCGTGCGCGAGGTGCCGGTGGGTGTCGTCGGCGCGATCACGCCGTGGAACTTCCCGCTGCACCAGGTCGCGGCCAAGGTCGGGGGAGCGCTCGCCGCGGGCGCGCCGGTCGTGCTCAAGCCCAGCCAGGTCACCCCGCTCGGCGTGTTCGTGCTGGCCGACGTCATCGCCGGGCTCGACCTCCCGCCCGGGGTGTTCAACCTGGTCTCCGGCGCCGGAGCCGCGGTCGGCGAGGCACTGGTGCGGCACCCGGCCGTCGACTTCGTGTCGTTCACCGGCTCAACTGGCGCCGGCTCCCGCGTCGCCACGCTCGCCGCCGGCCGCGTCCGCCCGACGGCCCTCGAACTCGGCGGAAAGTCGCCCGCCGTGCTGCTCGACGACCTCGACGACACCGCCTTCGAGAAGGCCCTGAGGCGCGTGATGGCCGGGTCCCTGCTCAACTCCGGCCAGATGTGCAGCGCCCTCACCCGGATCATCGTCCCCGAACACCGCCTGGACGCCGCCGAGCAGATCCTCGCTGCCGCGGCCGGACGCTTCCGTGTCGGCGACCCCTTCGACCCCGACGTCCGGCTCGGCCCTGTCGTGTCCGCGGCCCAGCGCACCAGCGTCCGCGGCCACATCGAGCGCGCGATCGCCGAGGGAGCGCACGTCGTCACCGGCGGCCCCGACGCGCCGGACGGCCTGGACACGGGCTACTTCGTGCGTCCCACGGTGTTCTCGCGAGTCGAGCGGGACAGCGCGATCGTCCGCGAGGAGGTCTTCGGCCCGGTGCTGGTCTTGCAGACCCACCGGGGCACTGACGACGCCGTCGCGGTCGCCAACGACACCGAGTACGGCTTGGCCGCCGGTGTCTTCGGTGCGGACGCGGAAGCCGTCGCGTGGCGGATCCGCGCCGGGCAGGTCGAGGTCAACGGCGCGGGCTTCAACCCGGCGGCCCCGTTCGGTGGCTTCGGCGATTCCGGCTACGGGCGCGAGTTCGGCGGCTGGGGGATCGACGACTTCCTGACCACCCAAGCGGTTCAGCGGTGAAGCCCCTCAGTGGGCTGGTGGTCGCCGACTTCGGCCGGGTGCTCGCCGCGCCGTACGCCACGATGCTGCTCGGCGACCTCGGCGCCGACGTCATCAAGGTCGAACACCCCGAAACCGGCGACGACACTCGCGCTTGGGGCCCGCCGTTCGCCGGTGGGGAAGCGACCGACTACCTGTCGGTCAACCGGAACAAGCGGTCCATCGCTCTGGACCTGAGCACCGAGCGAGGTCGCGAGCAAGCCCGTGAACTCGCGTGCCGGGCCGACGTGCTCGTCGAGAACTTCAGGCCCGGCACGATGACCAAGTTCGGCCTGTCCTACGAGGACCTCCAGCCGGACAACCCGCGGCTGGTCTACTGCTCGCTGACCGGGTTCGGCTCCGGCCGGGGCTCGCAACTGCCCGGCTACGACCTCCTGGTGCAGGCGGTCGGCGGGCTGATGAGCGTGACCGGCCCAGCACCCGGGAGCCCGGTCAAGGCGGGCGTCGCGTTGGTCGACGTCCTCACCGGACTGCACGCCGCGGTTGGCATCCTCCCCGCGCTGCGGGACCGCGACCGCACCGGCCTGGGGCAGCAGGTCGAGGTCAACCTGCTGACGATGCTGCTGTCGAGCATGGTGAACCAGAGCGCGGGCTGCACGCTGGCCGTCACGTGCCCGGGATCCTCGGCAACCGGCACCCGTCCATCGCGCCCTACGAGGTGTTCCCGGCGGCGGACCGGCCGATCGTGATCGCCGTCGGCAACGACCGACAGTTTCGACGTCTGTGCGAGGCTCTTGACCTGGCCGACGACGTCCGATTTGCCACGAACAGCGACCGCGTCGCGAACGTCGACGAGCTGTATAGCGTGCTGGCCGCCCGCCTGCGGCAGCGGCCGGCGACGGAGTGGTTCGAGTCACTGGCGGCCCGAGGTGTCCCGTGTGGAGCGGTCAACGACCTGCCCGCCGCCGTGGCACTCGCGGAAGACCTCGGGCTGCGACCGACGGTGCCCGTCGACGAACTCGAGCTGATAGCCAACCCGATCGGGCTGTCCCGGACGCCACCGTCCCACGACCGGCGTCCACCGCGGCTGGGGGAGCACACTGCGGAAATCGAAGAATGGCTGGAAGGAGCCGCTGGTGCCGGACATCCGTGACGTTGGAGTGGTCGGCGCCGGTCTGATGGGTGCGGGTATCGCCGAGGTCTGCGCTCGCGCTGGCCTGCGCGTCGTCGTCATCGAGGTCACCGAGGCGGCGCTCGAATCAGGCCGGACCCGGTCTTGGGCGCCCTCGACCGCGCGGTGGCGAAGAACCGGCTGACCGCACAGGTTCGCGACGAGACCGTCGATCGTTTGACGTTCACCACCGACCTCGACGCCTTGGCCGAGGCGGACCTCGTGGTGGAGGCCGTCGCGGAAGACGAGCAGGCCAAAGTCGAGGTCTTCACCGCGGTCGAAAAGGTGGTCCGCCGGCCGGACGCGATCCTGGCCAGCAACACCTCGTCCATCCGGGATCATGAAGCTGGGGATGGCGACCACCGCCCGGCTCAGGTGGTTGGCATCCACTTCTTCAACCCGGTCCCGGTACTGCCTTTGGTCGAGATCGTTCCGTCGCTGCTGACCAGCCCTCGGACCCTCGACCGCGCGGCCGAGTTCACGGTCGGGACGCTGGGCAAGCAGGTGATCCACGCGAAGGATCGTGCCGGGTTGGTCGGCGACTACCTCCAAGCCATGGCTGACCGCCCACTGCATCTCGCGACGCGTATCCCCCGGCTGAGTGGTCTACCGCCGGTGTCGCCGCCGCGGACTGTCGGTGGCAAACGTTATGGTGAATACCGGCTGGGCGTGAACGCGCAGGTCGTTGCGTGTTTGCGACAACCCGCCGGAGGGATGTGAATGGGTGACAGATCAGCAGTTGTTCTCGCGCAATTACCTGCAGACATGGCTGGAGAAGAGGCAGCGCGACGCGATCGCCGAGGTGCAGCGAGTCAGCGCCGATGAGATCTTGGCGCGGCCGCACGAGCAGGTGGCCGAGGAGATCATCGACCGCTACCTGGTGCCCGAACCCCGCCTGGATCTGGGTGCGATGACTGGTGAGGTCGGCGACCAGCAGGTCGACATCTCCGGCGACCCGATGCGGGTCGTGTCTAACCGGTCCCGGCCGTTCCACGTTCCGGGTAGCCGGATTATGTTCAAGGTGCCCTACACCGGCCCGACGGACGTGCTCTACATGCAGGCCAGCACGTACTCGTTCGCCCCGCCGCACGCCAGTGTCACCGACGGGTACATCAGCGTGTCCCGTGACGTCCCGGCCGACGTCCTGGAACGCGATCGCAACAGCATCATTGCCGCGTTGAAGGCCGAGATCACGAAAATCGACACGCACCTCGACTACGGCCGCAGCGACATCGCCGCAGCGAACGAGCAGCTGCGCGCCGGCGTGGCCCGGGCCGCGCAAGCCCGCCGCGCGAAGGTGCTGGCCGACCGGGACACCGAGGCTATCCTCGGGGTTCCGTTGCACCGCGACCAGGAGGCGGTGAAGACCTATCGGGTCCAGCCCGTGTCCCGGCGGCAGGTAAAGCCGACGCGGCAGGCTCGCCCGCATCAGCCGTTCGCTCCGGAGCCGGCCGTCACCGCAGAGGACTTCGCGTACATCATCGGCGACATCGTCGCCACCACGCGCATGTTCGAGCGGCTCGCGGTCACCTATGCCGACCAGCGGGAAGAGAGACTCCGGGATCAGATCCTGACGGCGTTGCACAGCATCTACGGCGCCGCGACCGGGGAGACGTTCAGCAAACGCGGCAGGACCGACATCTACCTGCCCTGGGACGGCGGGGCGGTGTTCCTCGCCGAGTGCAAGTGGTGGTCGGGGCCGAAGAACTTCGCCGAGCACGACCTGCCGCAGCTGTTGGACCGCTACATCACTTGGCGTGACACGCACGCCGCGATGGTGCTGTTCATCCGCAACAAGAACGCCACTGCCGTCATCGCCGACGCCGAAAACATTGTCCGCGCCCATCACCGCTATCTGCGTGACGCCGCGCCGCTCAACTGCACGCCGGTGTTCGTGCTGCACAAAGACGGCGACCCCGACCGCGAAATCACCCTTGCGCTCGTCACTGTCGCTATCCACGACTGAAACACCCGGAATGACAGTGAGAGACCCAGTGTCGATGAATGACCGCATCATGGCCGAAGTTCAGCGGGTCAACGAGCACACGCGAGCGATGCTGGCTACATACCTCGCGTGGGGCCACAAGATCCGGGTTGGCCAGGTGCAGCAGTGGATGTACAACGAGCTGATCGATTTCGTAAACTTCCGGATGGAGACCGCCGACACCTGCCTGCAGCTGGTCGACCGGGGCAAAGTAGCCGACGCACTGGGGCTGTGCCGGTCGCTGCTGGAGAACTATCTGCTGTTCATGCTCATGTGCCGGGGCCGCAAGTACTTCCGGCTAGAGGACCGCACTGATCTCACCGATGGCCAGTTCAAAGCCTACGTCGCTGAGCAGAAGGAACAACTGGCCTCACAGCACCGGGCCGGCACCACCGCGCGTCTCGCCGTCGACACGTATCCACGCGCGAAGCGGCACCTCATGCACATCTTCGAGGGGCTCAAAGACGAAGATGACGCCGAGTTCGTGATCCCGGTGCACTACTTCTACTTCAGCAACTTCCGTCCCGAGGTAATGCGGCTGTGGCAGGGCGACTATTTCGAGTACGTCGCCTACGAGCCCGACACTCAACAGGTACTGCGGGAGCACCAACGGGACGCCACCGTCGTCTACAAGCACTACCTGTCTTACGATGCGCTACTGACCTGCCTGGAACTCAACGAACTGGCAGACCGCGCCGTCATCGCCCGTATCGAAGCGCACTACACGTTCCTGGGCCAGTTCCTGCACCCCACCAACGATGCTGCCCGCAACCTGCACGAATCCAGCAACTACCACCACGGCAAACCCGCCATCGGTATGGCCACGCACTACACGCCGGCGGCGCATCTGCTAGCAGCACTGTACGTATGCCATCTCGTTGCGGGCCTCCTGGACGAGATCGCGCATCTGCATGAGAACGCCCCGCAGAAATTCATCGCCGAACCAGGAACCGAGGATCTGCGGAATCTTACCGCCGACGTGCCGACCAGGTACGGATATTTGTGGTTCCTGTTCAACGACGCGCCGCTCTATGACAAGTTCGTGCACTGCGTCAGTCACGCCACCGACGACGAACTCGCCGCCTACGGCCACTACTCCCACACGCCGAACGACCGCGTCATGTTCAACCAGCACATCTACGACCAGCTCACACAAGCCCTCAATGGCTGGAACAACCGCAGAGTCGGAACCTACGCACCACCGATCCCGTAGCTGGCCAGGGGTGTCGCTCGCGGCTTGCAGCGGGCGGTGATGATCCGATCCGTGGCCGACCAGGACAACTGTTGCTCTCAGCCAGGGCAGCGGCTCGATCACGTTGACGGAAACCTGGCACCCACGTCGTCGGTGGTGATGAGCCGGCCACGAGACGGGGCGAGCAGCTTGCCGAGCCAGCCGTCCTCAAGCGGGAGAAGCGCCGCCCTCAATCCTTGTGCGGGCTTCTCCGCGTGCTTCGGCGTTGACCCCGACCAGCCACAACCACGATGAAACCCCAATGGGGCGCTTGGCTCCGGCGGCGGCCCGCGGCACGGTGGGCATAAATCCAAGGGCAGGCCGGGGACGTCAGGCGGCTTCCGGAGGGTTCAGCGCCGAGCGGCCTTCCGCCGACAGCGCCGCTGGGACGCGCTCGCCGGCCACGCCTAGGCGGGCGGCGCGGACCAGGCCCGCGTGGATCAGGGCCCGGGCGGCCGCCTGGTCGCAGCAGGGCAGGCCGTCGACGAACATGTCCGGTTCGCGGCTGCAGGTGATCTGCGCGCGGCCCGCGGCGACCGCGCGCAGCATCGCCCGCGCCCGGTAGGTGGTTGCGATCCGGTGTTCCATGGTGGATCTCCTCCCCTCCACGAGGGCTTTCGAGGGACTGCACCCCAAGCACAGCACCGGATCGGGTCAGCAACTGTCTCACTCTGAGACGGACACCTCCGACGGGTGCCCGGCGAGGGGGTCACGTGGATCTTCAGATACGGGAACTGCGGCAGGCTGCGACAGTGCGTGAAGGCGTGTCGCCGGGGTTGTCGTCACCGGCGTTGCAGCTGCACTTCGACGACTCGACCAGTTCGTCCAGGTTCTCGATGGATTCGATCTCGGCCGGTCCCTGCTGCGGGACGGCGAGCGGCACGGGAATGGTGGTGCCGTTCGGGGCGCGCCGCTCGAGTGGGACGAGGACTGCGGTCATGGTTTCCTCCATAAGATTGTTGGTGTTCAGGACGGGATGTTCTGGATGCCCGGGGCGATGGGGTGTGGCTGATGGTTTCTTGCCGTGGGTGGCTTGCGAGGAGTGGCTGCCCTGTCGTTCTGGACGTCCTGGCCGCTGATTGAGATCTGCGTTTGGTCGCTGTTTATGGAGATGCCGGCGGGTTCGTCCACGGGGTTGAGCTGCGAAGACAGGAGGCAGGCTGGGTGGCCGCAGGCAAGGTGTGGGTCGGTATCGATGTCGGCAAGAGGTTCCATCACGCCTGTGCGGTGGATCAGTCCGGCAAGACCGTGTTCTCGCGGAAGGTGGCCAACGGTCAGGCCGCGATCGAGCAGTTGATCGCCCGGACCACCGCGAAAGCCGCGGAGGTGGTGTGGGCGGTGGACATGACCTCCGGCCCCGCGGGCTTGTTGATCGCGTTGCTGCGCGCGACCGGGCAGCCGGTGCTGTATGTGCCGGGCCGGCTGGTCAACCGGATGGCCGGCGCGTTCGCCGGTGAAGGCAAAACCGACGCCAAGGACTCCCGCACGATCGCCGAAACCGCCCGGCTGCGCGGTGATCTGACCCCAGTGCCCGACCCGGACGAAGTCGTGACCGATCTGCAGGTGCTCACCGCGCGCCGCGAGGACCTGATGGCCGACTGGGTGCGCGGAGTCAACCGGATCCGTGAGCTGCTCGCATCGATTTTTCCCGCGCTGGAGCGGGCGTTCGACTACTCGACCCGCTCGGCGCTGGTGCTGCTGACCGGGTTCCAGACCCCGGACGGCATCCGCGAGGCGGATGCGGCCGGCCTGTCGGCCCATCTGGCAGAGCATGGTGCCTGGGCCCCAGGTATTCCGTCCATGGTGGACAAGGCCCTGGCGGCCGCGGCGGAGCAAACCGTGGCCTTGCCGGGGGAAGCGGTGACCGCACCGTTGATCGCGAGGCTGGCCCGGCAGCTGCTGGACTCCGACCGGGAGATCAAAGACCTGGACAAGCAGCTCGCCGACCGGTTCGCCGGACACCCCGACGCCGGGCCCATCACCAGCCTCGACGGGTTCGGCCCGATCCTCGGGGCCCAGCTGCTCGCCGGGACCGGCGGCGACCTGCAAACGGCGTTCCGCAGCCCCGGGCATCTGGCCGCCTACGCCGGTCTCGCCCCGGTGCCCCGCGACTCGGGGCGGATACGCGGCAACCTGCACCGCCCCCAGCGCTACCACCGCGGCCTGCGCCGGGTCTTCTACCTGGCCGCCCTCTCGGCCATCAAACGCCCCGACAGCCCATCCCGAACCTTCTACCTGCGCAAACGCAGCGAAGGGAAACGGCACACCCAGGCCCTGATCGCCCTGGCCCGCCGCCTGGTCGACGTCATCTGGGCGCTCCTGCGCGACCGCCGCGAGTTCCATCCCTCACCACCAGCCGCCGCCGCTGCTTGACACGGTCATTGAGACTCCTTTCGGTTTCATCGGTGCTGGCAGTAGGTGCTCAGCGGGGCTTGGGCTTTCCGATAGAGCGTCACCAGCGGCATGCACGTTGATGGTGCTCTCTGAATAGGGCCAGTCCTGCTCTCTGAAATTCCCCAGTTGGGGTGTCCTGTCGGCGCGTCGTTTGCGCTGGTCAGCGGCCTCCGGGTGACGGTTTCGGTGTTGATCACCGTGACCGTGGCCGGAGGCGTGGATGCTCACTCTGGAGGAAGACGTGGAGGCGCAGGCGCTGCGTGCTCAAGGCTGGTCGGTCTCGGCGATCGCGCGACATCTCGGGCGTGACCGCAAGACCATCCGCCGCTACCTGGCCGGCGAGGTGGTGCCGGGCAAGCGCCGGTCGGCTGTGGCTGACCCGTTCGAACCGTTCGTCGGCTACTGCCGCGCCCGACTGGCCGACGACCCGCATCTGTGGGCGGCGACGCTGCTGGACGAGGTCGCCGAGCTCGGCTACGAGGGCGGCTACTCGACGTTCACCAGGGCGCTGCGCCGCTATCAGCTGCGCCCGCACTGCGAGCCGTGTCAGGTTTCCCGCGGCCGAGACGTCGCGATCATCACCCACCCGTCGGGCGAGGAAACCCAGTGGGACTGGCTCGAGCTGCCGGACCCACCGGCGAGCTGGGGCGCCGGGAAGCAGGCACATCTGCTGGTCGGGGCGCTGGCGCACTCGAGCAAGTGGCGCGGCATCCTGGCCGATGCCGAGGACTTCCCACACCTGGTCGAGGCCCTCGACGCGGTGGTCCGCCGGCTCGGCGGGGTGACCCAGGTCTGGCGCTTCGACCGGATGGCCACGGTCTGCTACCCCGCCTCCGGCCGGATCACCCCGGCGTTCGCGCAGGTCGCGAAGCATTATGGGGTCCGGTCGGTGACGTGTCCGCCGCGGCGCGGGAACCGCAAGGGCGTGGTCGAGAAGGCCAACCACTCGGCCGCGCAACGCTGGTGGCGCACCCTTGGCGACGACGTCACGATCGCCGAGGCCCAGGCCGGGCTGGACCGGCTCGCGGCCAAGCTTGACAGCCGTCGCCGGGTCCTCGATGGCGAGCGCACCACTGTCGCTGGTCTGGCCGCGGCCGAGCGGCTGCACGCGCCGCCGCTGGTCGCGTTCCCGGCCGAGTTCGACCTGCCCCGGATCGTCACGCCGCAGGCGCTGGTGTCCTTCCGCGGCAACTCCTACTCCGTCCCACCCGGGCTGGGCGGCGCGCAGGTTCAGGTCCGCCACCGGCTCGGCGCGGACGTGCTGCGGATCGTCACCGACCGCGGCGCGACCGTCGCGGTTCACCACCGGGCCTCGGACGGGGCCGGGCGGGTCGTCCGCGACGACGGGCACGTGATCGCGCTCGAACACGCCGCGATGGGCGCGTTCAGCACCGACCGGCCCTGCACCCACAAGACGCGCCGGCCGCCGTCGGCGGCGGCGTTGGCCGAGGCAGCGAAGCTGCGCGGTCTGCCCGCGACGGGGCCCGCGGCCCACGTCGTGATCGACCTGGCCACCTACGCCGCCACCGCGGCGAAGCTGGCCAGCGCACCCACCCATGAGACCTATGAGTCCGAGGAGGACTGATCACTTGTCCGGAAACCGTTCAGGGCCACAGATGAGCGAGGCCCGCCGCTATCAGCAACTCCGTTCACACTTCTCCTACCTGAAGCTGGACAACGCCGCCGAAGCCCTGCCCCGAATCCTCGACCAAGCTCGCGCGGAGAACCTGTCGATGACCGCGGCGCTGGAGCGGCTGCTGGAGATCGAGGTCAACGCCACCGAAGAACGCCGCCTGGCCGGCCGGTTGCGGTTCGCCTGCCTCCCGGATCCCTGGACCCTGGCGGACTTCGACTTCGCCGCCCAGCCTGGGGTCGACGAGAAGCTGATCCGCGACCTGGCGACGTTGCGGTTCCTCGACGACGCGTCCAACGTGTTGTTCGTCGGGCCGCCCGGGGTCGGCAAGACGATGCTGGCCACCGCGCTCGCCCGCGGGACGGCCGAGGCCGGGAACCGGGTCTACTTCACCACCGCGGCCGACCTCGCCGCCCGCTGCCACAAGGCCGCGGTCGAAGGGCGCTGGCAGACCTGCATGCGGTTCTTCGCCGGCCCGAAGCTGCTCGTGATCGACGAGCTCGGCTATCTCCCGTTGCCCGGCGACGGGGCCTCGGCGTTGTTTCAGGTGATCAACCAGCGTTACCTGAAGTCGTCCACGATTTTGACGACGAACGTCGGGATTGCTGACTGGGCAACGGCTTTCGGGGACGCGACCGTCGCGGCGGCGATGCTGGACCGGTTGCTGCACCGCGCGACCGTGGTCGGCATCGACGGCCCGTCCTATCGGCTCCGCTCGCATCAGTCCACATCGGACAAGCTGCGCAAGGCGGTGAACGCACATGTCTCCTGACCCGCACGACCCGGACTACAACGCGACCCGCAAGACCTGCCCGATCTGCTGGGAAGCGTTCGTCGCGACCGGCCGACAAGCCAAGACCCGGCTCTACTGCTCGCGCCAGTGCAAACGCACCGCGGCCGCCCGCCGGGAGGTCGAGCGCACCACTCCTGCCTCCAGCACCGCCAGGCCCTTCGGGACACCGCCTCCGGCGGCGACCCCGCCGGCACCTGCGGCGCCGCTGCCGCACATTGCGGCCCAGCGGGACTGCCCGCACTGCGGCGGCCCGGTCACCATCGTCGCGCTGCTCACCACGCCCGAAGCGGCCCGGCCGCAGATGCCCGTCGCGGCACCCGACGGAGTGATCCCGCTCCGCCGCTGACACCGGTTACGCTGCACTCCTCAGCTGGCCCATTTCGGAGAGCATGGCTGGCCCATCTCGGAGAGCGCCATCAACGTGCCGCAGCTGCCCTGCAGGCTGCAGCCGGTGCAGCCGCCTTGGCGCAGCAGCAGCCGGTCGGCGATCCCGCCGAGCCGCGACAGCGTCGCGGGGGATCGAGGCGGGCGCGACGATGAACCGCCGCGGCCGCGGCGGGCGATCCGCCATCCGGGCCGGCCGGCGTGTATTGCGCAGGGTGTTGTCCTCGCCGACCCGGAAATACAGGTGCTCGCTGGGCGAGGGTCTGCGGACTGAGTAGGTGTCGTTGGGGTAGGGCTGGCCGGCTCGCCAGGCCAGGACGTCGCGGTCGTGTCGGGCGTCGGCCCACTCCGGCGGAGGTTGTTCGCCAGGGACGAGGTCGAGCACGTACAGGTTGGACGGGCCACAGACGATGCTGGTTCTGTTGGTCTGATGTGACCGCGTTTGCCCATGGTTGGTGACCGGCCCCTGCGTGGGCACCGGTTCTGCATCCGTGAGTTTTGACCGCTCCCGAGGGTTGCGGTTGGAGGATGCCTGTACTCCAGACGAGGATGCCGGAATGCCTCCACAGTCGAAGGTAGAGCTCTACGCGGGGATCACCCAAGGCGCCCGGAAGGTCCACAGTGTTGACGCCGGGAAGCTCCGCCGGACCTCGTCGATGACCGGCATCAGCCAGGCCATGAGATCGATCACGACGAGGTAGCCGATCGAGAGGCGTGGTGGTCAGGTTCAAGCTTGTCCGCGATGTCCTCGATCAACCGGCCCCGCGGCGTCGACGCGCTCGAGCTCGCCGTCTGGCCTGGTCATTGACCTCGTCGAATTTCGATGGGCTCGGTGTCAACCTGGGGTCGGGCAGAGTTGCCTCGATAACCGCACGATGGGGTTGATTCAGGAACATGCTGGTCCGAGACCCACCGGGCTGCGTAACCGCGTCCGTACGAGCACTCGAGCCGGGATTCTCACGGCGAAGCCCAAGGCCGATACGGCAGATACGGCGAGATCCTCGTTCCGCCATTTGCCCGGCGATGTGGCATCCGGGTCGACGCTGGTCGGCGCTCGTGGCAGCTGGAGGGGTCGAGTTATCTAACGCTGTGTATTGGGTAGTGTGCGGGGTGAGTCCGGGGAGGAGGTCGTGTTTGTGTGGCGATGGTTGCGAGTTGCGCTGGCCGTGTTCGGGCTGCTGTTGGTGGCGACGTCGGCGTTGGTGTGGTGGTCGGCTGAGCGGGCGCTGGGGCCGGCTCCGGAGGTGCGTTCATCGCCGCGTGGAGGGTTGTCCTCGTGCCCGGTGGTGCGGCCGGGGCAGGTGACGTGTGATCCGCCCGCTCTGTCGAGTGGCACGGTGACAGTGGTGGTCGTGCTGTCCGCGCTGGGACTCGCCGCGTTGTTGAGCGTGGTCGTGATCGGCGCGCTGCGGCGGCGTCGGCTCTCGGCTTAGGCGGGCCAGAGCTGGATGAGCCAGCGTTCGACTCCGGCCTCGAAGCTTCCCTCGCCGAGTTCGACGGTGTCGCGCTGGTTGCCCACTGCGACCCGAGCGTGATGGACGCCTGGCGCCAGGAGTTGCAGGGTGTGCTCGCCGAAGGTGGCGGTGACCGACTGTAGCCGGATCTCGGAAGTGAGGTCGCAGGTCAGGTCGAGGACCTGGTCCCAGCCGGAGTGCTGGTCGTTGGGTGGTGAGTAGTCCCAGAGTTCGACGCGGACCGTGGGGTAATGGTCGGTGGCGGCGCTGTGCAGCAGCAGGCCGCCCGCGCCACCGACAGCGGTCCAGGAGCCGGTGGGGACGGGCAGGGCCAACGAGTTGCGGTTCATGGAGACTTCCTGGAGCACGAACTGGCCGTACTCCACCTCGACGGTGTCGTCGATGGCGGCGATCAGTCGTGACATCCCGGTCTCCTCTTATGTGGCGTCTGGCAGATCGTAGCGGGGCCCACCGGGTCTCGGCGGGCTCCGCTGGCGGGTGGTGGTTAGGGGACGATCTCTACGTAGAACGGGTCGCCGTCGAGGATGTGGTCGTAGCCGAGCCACGTGCCGTAGATGCGTCCGGCGGTTTCGTTGTGTTCCTTCTTGATCGCGCGGACGGCGTAGTCGAACACCGTGCTGGTCTTCACGCGTGCGGCGTTCTCGTAGGTGGTGGCGAAGGGGTATTCGTCACATTGGCGGGCATTTCCGTTCGAGTCGACGGTGTACTTCGGTCCCCAGTAGAGGCGGCAGGTCTTCGGTACCCTGCGGCGGGAGGCCTTGATGTCGTTGTTGAAGTCGTAGGCGGAGTACAGGCGGTGGAGCGGGGCGCCGTTGAGGACGCCGGGCACGCGTTTGCCGGCGATGCCGGGCTTGGTGAGGGTGATGTCGGTCTGCGCGTCGCGGATGAGCTGTGCGGACTCTGAGAGGGTCGGGTCGGAGGCGCTGAACCGCAGTACCGAGGTGGCGTCGGGAGCGACACATTTGCTGCCGGTGACGTAGGCGGCGCTGTCGCAGCGCATCAGCACGCTGGGTGAACTTGTGGTCTCGGGGCCTTCGATGGGGGATTCCAGGACGATGAACAGGCCTGCTGCGAGGAACCCGCGCATCTCAGCCTTGTAAGTGGTGTCGGAGGTCGCGGTGGTGGTCATGGTCTTGGTGAAGCTGAAGTCGGTCCCGGCTGCGGCCTGCCAAAACGCGACGCTGTTGCGGTAGACGGTCGGGCCGTTCGGCTCGGTGCAGGTGCTGGTTCGGCTGGGATCGGCGTTGTCGCAGCTGAGCTGGATTGACAGCGGCCATTCCTTGTAGGTCTTGCCGTCGTCGGCGAAGTTGCCCATTCGCATGTCGAAGCTGACCGCGTTCTGGCGGTCGACGGCAGTGGCTTTGAGCCCGAGTACGAAGTTGGTGTGCCCGACCTCGACGAGAGTGCCGTTCTGCAGTTCGCGGTAGGTGACCTTGAAGGCTTCGAAGCGGCAGAAGTTGAACTTGTCCCGGTACCAGTAGGAGTTTTCCTCGTTGTCGTAGGTATGGCCTGCGCATTCTTCCCACGTCACCGGGGTGTAGGCCTGAACGGAGGCGTCGGCGAAGCGAGGAGATCGCGCATCGGTGATCACCGGGTGTTTGCCGGCGTCGGCGAGGTGGTTGAGGGCATCCCCACGGGGGTGGTCGTGTAGGCGGGCCACGGCGCGGCGGGTCTGCTCGGCGGGTGGGAGCAGGCTGTCGCCGACGCCTCCCGTGCCCAGCGTGATCCCGGGTTGGAGGGCGAACCGCCCGGGCGGGGTGTCCGCGACGGCGACAGCAGTCGCGTCAGTGGCGATGGTCGTCAGGGCCAGCACTGCTGCGAACAGCACTGTTCTGGGTCTGTGCATGAGGTTTCGACTCCAAGCGGGGAGGATGAATGTCCAGGACTTGTTCGCTGCCCGGCGTGACTAGGTGATGAGGTCCATGACACCCCAGCCGGCGCCGATCACGACCGGGGTGCCGAACGTGGCCAGCCCGCGGATTCCGGTGAAGGGGAACACGACCAGGGCTCCGTCGCGGCCGCGGACGACGACGTCGTCGCGGCCGTCGCCGCTGAAGTCGCAGAGGGACATGATGTCGACGAGGTCGCCGGTGAACTGCCCGGAAGAAATTTGGGTGCTCGTCGGAAGCCAGGTGCTGGTACTGGCGACTGTTCGTGTGTGGGCGGTGGTTTGCATGTCGCCGGTGGCGATGTAGTTGGTGGTGAGGTTGGGGAAGTCGTTGCTCCACTCGGTGGCCAGCAGCCAGCCCAGTCGGCCTTGCCGGACCAGGATGCGGGCACCGAAGGTGCTGGTGCCGTTGAAGACGTGCGTGTGGGGGTAGAGCCAGAGGTTGTCGTTGAGGTCGTAGGCGAGGATGTCGTCGAAGCCGTCCCCGTTGACATCGGCCAGCACGATTTCGTACATGCTGTTCCAGCCGGTGCCGATCACTACGGGTGGCTGGACAGTGTTGAACCCGTTGAGTGTGCCGCTGTGCGGATAGACCAGCAGCGCGCCGTCGGAGGTGCGGCGGGCGAGCACGTCCGCGGGCATCTCGGGCACTGTTTCCGGGTCCTGGGTGTCGCCGGTGATCTCGGCGACACCAAGCCAGTTGTAGATGTTCCAGCCTCGCCCGATCTCGACCCGAGGTGCCAGTGTTTTCGTCCCGTTCAGGGCGCCGGAGTTCGGGTAGACCCACAGTGCGCCGTTGTCCACGCCGGGCTGACGGGTCAGGATGTCCGGCAGCCCATCACCGGTGAGGTCGCGGGACCGCGCTGAGGAACGCTGTGTGTAGTCCGCCGCGACGGTAGTTCCTGGCGCTGTGGGTGCGGGAGATGCGGACACGACTGCGCCGGGCTGAATGGCCACAGCGGCAAATACTGCTACGACGACTCCGAGCCGCCATGAAGGCCCGCGCATGGGCATCACGCCCTTCCGATGGTCGACTGCGTTGCTGCGGCGGTATGTCTGTGCTTGCTGTGATGCGCTGACTTTGGCATGCAACATCCCGTTCCGTGTCGGACCTGACGACAGCAGGAAGTGGCACACGGGATGACTTGTCAGTCATGAGAATTCGTCGCGCACGACGTCGGCAGTGCACGATGATGCCCCCTCGGCGCCCCTCCCCGGCGCTGCACCAACTATTCGTTGGTGTCCTGCACGCTATCGATCGTGCTGGTCGGCAAGCAACCATGTAGCAGGTCAGACAACCGCATTGAGTATCGAGCTAGCTACCACGGGCACAGAGAGTGGATCACTGCCATTGTGACTAGGGCATACGTGCGACGACGGCTCGGTACCGACGCGGACTCCGCGGAACGGACGAGTTGGGCAGCTGTCGAGCCACCATCTTTCCGATGGGCGGTGTTGGCCATGAAGGCGGTCGGGTCGTGCAACGTGCTCAAGGGATTGTCGGTCCGGTGGCGCGCCACCCGGCCCTCGGTCCGTGGAGCAACCCAGGCGACCGCGGCGCAACACGACACCGGAAAGCGGCGACAGCCCGACAGTTCGACGGACTGAACGCGAGGAAGGCGCACCCCGCGGTGACGACGTTACTGACTAGCTCGCCCAGCGGACCTTCGAGCAGATCCACGGGTTCTCCGGCTAGGCTGGGGCGCAGCCGGTCCAGCGAGCGTGCGTCCCCGTGGTTGTCGGGCAGGCTCTGGTCGAAGATCGTGACGCCCGCGGCGGTCAGTCCTGCCTACACGGTGCCCCCACGACTCGGCAGCTCATCCCTACCTTGGAGTAGCGCCGCAAGCGGTCAATTCGATACGGCCAACTGCAGCAGTCAATTCGTTAGCACTTTCCCGCATGTGTACCCGATCGAGGGACTCCCGCGTCATCGGTAGCAGCGGCAGCCGGGACGAACCCGTCGGCCGTGGCCGGCTTCCCCGCGGCGGCGTGCATGGCATGACGACCGGCAGGTCGCGCCGACCCAGCTCGGCAACGCGATCCAGCGTTTCGGGGAGTACGGGCGCAATTGGTACCGGCTTGAGTCGCAGGTGCTCTGGCACGAACTGAACGCGGCCGTCGGGACGTCTGTCACGGCGGTCTGGCCGTGCCTCACCACGAGCCGGGTGCGCGAGGGGTCATCCAGGCATGGTCGAGGAGTCGCTCGATGCGGGCCGGCCCAGGGGGAGCAGCGCGTTGTCGGGCAGGCCGTGCAGCAGAAGATGCCATCCGGTGCGGTGCTGGTCGAACAGGACGGGATGGTCGCCCGCGCGGGCCTCGTGCTCCCGCAGGTAGCCGGCGCTGAACGGCAGGCCCAGGTACGCGAGGCCGTCGCCGCCCCAGGTCGGGTCTTCCACGGCGCCGTCGGGGCGGACGCACCAGGCGTGCGCGGCATACAGGCCGGACCCGGCGAGCGCGAACCCCTCGGTGTAGGTCAGCCCGTAGGTCTCGCTGTGCAGGGTGGCATTGGCGTAACAGCGCTGCTCCGGACCACGGGGCCGGCCGGGCGGGAGGTCGGCCGGGGTGAACCAGCGGCCGCGGTCGAGGAGCAGAGCCTCGATGCTGGAGTAACGTCGGTCGGGCAGGTCCGGCCACAGCCGAGCGTTGTTGCGCAGCAGCTCCGTCAGTTCTGCTTGCCGCCGCAGCACCGGCGCGCGCGTGTTCTCCCCGGGCACCTGATGCATCATGCCCGAACCAGACCCGAGACGGTGCGACCGGTTCACCGCCGTCGCAGGCGAGGCCGGCCCGCCGCTGCGGTCCCGCAGATCGCTGCGGCGCCGGGGCTCAGCCGAAGGCAGCACAGCTTCGGCGACCGGCTGCCCAGAGCGGTATGGACGGCGCTGGTCGAGCCGGAGCGGCTGCTTGACCGCAACACTGACCGCGACGAGTTCGAGTACGTCGTCGACACCACCGGGTGCTCAGCTACTGCAGAGGGTCAAGCGGTGTGGATACCTGGAAGTCATCAACGTGCACGACCGGCCCGCTCGCCAACCTTCGAGACTGCATCTGCCGGACCGGACGACTGAATCACCTTTCAGGAGCCTGCTGCGGCTGGGGGATCAGGGCGATCGACAATTGCACCTGCAGTGCCGCCGCGATGCGCGCGAGCACTGGCAGTGTCGGGATCCTGCCGCCAGCTTCGAACCTTGCCATCGCAGACTGTGTCATTCCCGCCCGCTCGGCAACTTGAGTCTGTGTCCAGCCTTGCGCCTCGCGTAACGTCCGAACCTCGGCTCCCAGTTCGAAGGCTAGCCGAGCCGCGTCGTAGGCGTGGTGGGCACGGTCAACGCCGACCTCCTCGCACAGTTCAGTCCAGGTGGCGCGATCGGTCATGTCGACTCCTCGTCTGGTACGTGTCGACCAAGCTGCCCTCGGCGGGCAGGTTGAGGCAGAACGCAACGTGGTCGATCGCGTTCCGCTGAGGTCTTTGGTCGATAGCGGACCGCTGGCTCAAACTCGAGCATACCCGAGTTATAGCACGGGTGCTATGTCGAGGCGTAGAGTGACGAATTCTCACGGGTGGTAGCACCATCATCGTGGCCTGACCACAGGTGTGTCATGACGTCGCTCGAACGCGACTTGTGACCGCGAGCGGGTAGCGTGTCACTCGCGGGTCCGGTTGTACTCTCCCCTCGTCGATGGGGCCCGCCCTTTGTCGGGTATGCAAGGGTTTCCGGTATCGTGGCACGCTTCAGGCAGGCATCGCCGATACCGCTACGGGTGCCGCGACCACGGCTGCGACCGGCACCCTGTCGGCTTTGGGCAGGTCGGGCGTTCGATGTCGAGGGGCAGCCACCACGGTGATCGCCCGTCCGCAAGCTGACCAGGACCCCCGAGTGAAGCCTTCGGGGCTCCGCGAACAGGCGAGTGCTGGGCTTGCAGCCGATAACGAGACCGCGGATCGCCCTCGGCGGCGACGAGAGCTGATTCTGCTCTTGCGCGGCACGCGAACCGCCCGGCGACGAGGCGCTTGCATTGGAGTGTCAGTTCCGCAGCGTGACTTTGGCGGCGGGGTTGACAGGCACGGTCCAGGTGGGAACCCAGAGGACCGTGTCGTCTTCGGTCACATCCGGGCGCGGCGGGCGCAGTGGGCGGCCGTCGGCGAGCAGGTCGAGGCGGGTCACTTCGGCGTAGGTGTAGCGGGTGGGCGATTGCGCCAGGTGCGGGCATACCGCCTCGGCGAGCGCGAGGCAGCGTGGGTGCAAGGCGGTGTCGGAGAGCACCTTGTCGCCGTGGAGCACGACGAGGGCAGCGGTTCGCCGCAGATCTGGCACAGCCAGGCGTCTTGGGCGAGGACTTGGCGGGCGCCGTCCAGGAGCCGCCACCACGGCTTCCCGTTCGATACCGGCGTCACCCACGGGTGCGGGCGGCCATCGAGAAGCGGACGCGGCCAGCCGGCGCCGGGAGCAGGCCGGTCTTCGCCGCGGCGAACCCGATCCAGCTGCACTCACTACTGCGTCACATCCAGGCCAGCAGCGGCACACTGCGGGTTCCTGCAGACGAGCAGGTCTCCCCGTTCGGAGTCCCGCGTGAGTCCACCGTGGCAGTCCTGGCATCGGAATACCACCGGCGAACGTGGCCGCGTCACGACGGCGGAACCGTTCGTTCCCGGCTTTGCCGCCCCGGGGTCATTGGTGATGTCGCCCGTCGAAGGGCTCGTCGAGATCGAGGCAGCAGGTGTGAGACCGCAGATGTCGTACTCGTCGTCGTTGGCGAGGTCGCAGCCGACCAGGTCGACGCGCTCGTGGCGGGCTACGGCGTAGATCAGGGTGGGCGAGCCGGCTGTGGTGTAGTGCGGGCACACGGCGGCGGTCAGTCGTGCGCACCTGAGGGAGCAGACGGCACCGCCGTACATTTCGACCAGCGTGCCGACCTGGGTTGCCGGGGCTAGGACGTAGACGATGTCCGACCGTGGTACGCCGCAAACCTGGCAGAGGTCTTCACGCCGCATGCGGTCGGCGCGGTGGCTGTCGAACTTCCACGGATCCCACTTAGTTCGCGGCGTGCAATCACCGGTGGTGGCTGCGGCGAGCCATGGTTGCGGGCGTTCCCGCGGTCGATCCGGGCGAGGTTGCCCAGCCCGGTCGAGGTCCACGGTGCACTGCGTTCGTGGTCGAGGCCATCGCCCCTCGCCCGCATCGGCCGCAGCCGGGCAAGGACAGCAATGCTGACCGCAAGCCTCCATCACGATCGGCTCCCGTGCTCCTTCACCCATACGATCGACGAGCAGCTCTGCGCTGTAAGCAGATTAACCGGTTCATCCATGCCGGGCGGCGAAGGGCGGGAACGACGAACAAACGGAGAGGCGCTGTGCCCCTGGCCGGTCGTCGCGAGGCCAGTCTCCGTCGTGCGTGGCGCCGAGCCCAGCGGCAGAAATGACCACCTGAGATGACGTGGCAATACGGCCGATCGAGTGTTTCGCAGGAAAACGCTCAGATGATAGTAATTGCTCGTGTCCATATCCCTGGTTCAGTCGGCACTGATCAGTGCCGGGACGGCGGCAGCGGTCACGATGCTGGTCGAGTATGCGGCGAAACCTCGACTCGAGGCCAGAAAAGACCGTGTAGTCGAACGCATGCGGTTTCGTCGGCAGATGGAAGCCCGGCTGCTCTCGCTTCCTCACGACCTCAAGTACCTCTACGGGCTGGAGTTGGCAAATATCGTCTGGTTCATGGGAGCGCAGAATCTCGACGACATGAGCGAGGAGTGCGGCCAACTCTATGTCGAGTTCGGAAAGTTCAGCGATGGGCTACCCAAGCGACAGCGCGACGTCGTCGGCGGGTACCTGCTGCAGCTGTCTTCGACTTTGATCGCGTTACAGTACAACGTCTTCCTGTACAAGGAGACCGGCATCATCGGCCAGCTAATCCGCGACAAACAGGTCCAGAAAGTCGGCACCGCTGACCATATTCACATGATGGTCGACACCGTCTACGAGTGCGTTGCGGGTGCCTATAGTGCGTTGGTGCTCTCGCCCGCGCGGCCAATCCGATTCGTGGAACGCCTACGCAAGTTGGCCCAGCATCAGAAGAGATTAGCCGCAAAATTCACGAACGGTGATCCCGACTCGGGCGATGCCGAAGCAACAGCATCCACGGCCGATCCACGAGTCAGCAGCAGCGACTGAGGTACAAGGTGGCGGCTTGACCATGCGACGTTGTGGAGCGCGATGGGTCAGGCAAGCACCTCTGCAACCCGTTCGCGCCCCACGCTCGAAGGAAGTCGGCAGTTCCGGCGGAAAGGCGGAAGAGTCGGGATCGTGAAGACGACCTGAATCCGGGCGCCGTCGGCTACCGGCGCGATGCCGTGGAAAAACCGTGCCGCGGCGGGTGACGTTGTGCCACGGCGAGGAGACGCCGCACCGGCGCGTGGAGGTCTACCACCTCGACGAGGCTCCGTGGCCGTCACATCGGCCATGCTGGTTCCCGGCCCGCGACCAGGTTCGCCCGGGTACTGCCGGGGGCAACTCCACGGCGGCCAGATCGACCCAGGCGTTGACGAAGGAGCAGCCATGAGCTTGATGACAAGGCGGAGAACAAGGCCGACGAGCTGAAAGGCAAGGCCAAGGAGGCGGTAGGTGAGGCCGCCGGAAACGAGCGGTGGCAGGCCGAAGCCGGGCCGAGCAGGGCACCGGCAACCTCAAGCATGGTACTGGTAAAACGAACATCGCGAACTGTCCCTGTGGAGGATGCTGGACTTCGTCGCGTTCGGCCAGCCGGACGGTTTCGTTCGATCGGGTGAACTGTGCAGGGCCGGGGCGCGGCAGGCCGATTTCGGTGAGCGCTCTGTCGGCGTTCTGTGACGGGACTGTCTCAGGGAGCGGCGACGGGGACATGTGCTCGTAGCGGCGGAGCCTGGCCGCGTGATTGTTCTCGTATGACGAGGTGGGAGAACGGTCGCGCGGTGCCGCGGCAGGCCGGTAGGGTGCTGGCGTTGGGTGGCCTGTCGCTGTTGGTGGCGGTGTCGGTGCTGCTGGGATGGCCCGATTGGGCGGCGGTGGGGCGATGGGGCCGGCCGCACGCGATAGCGCTGGTGCTGCTGGCGGTCACGGCGGTGTGCGTTGTCGCGGGGATCTGGCTGTTGCGGGGCGGCCGGGCACCATCGGCGCGGACGCCCGTGATGAGCTGGTGGTTCGTGGCCGGCGCGGCCGTCGTCGTCATCATGGTGGCGTGGGGTGCGATGAGTTGGCTGCTGGGCGAGGCCTCGGCGGCGACGGATGTCGGGGCTGTCCGGGTGGATGCGATCAAGACCGGGCTCGGGATCGGCGCGGGCACCACGGGCATCTTCGCGTTGTTGCTGGCGGTGCGGCGGCAGTGGCACAGCGAAGTCGACGCGACCGAGAAGAACGTCACCGAGCTCTACACCAAGGCTGCCGACCAGCTCGGCTCCGATCAGGCCCCGGTCCGCATGGCCGGGCTGTACGCGCTGGAACGCCTCGCCCACAGCAACCCCGGACAGCGCCAGAGCATCGTCAACGTCATCTGGGCCTATCTGCGGATGCCCTACACCTTGCCCGACGATCAGCCACCCGAGGCTGACACCGACGAAGCTCGTGTGCTCCTCGCCGAACACCGGGAACGGACCCAAGAGCGCGAAGTCCGTCTCGCCGCCCAGCGCATCCTTACCGACCACCTCAACCCAAACCGTCCCCATGTCTTCTGGGCGGACATCGATCTCGACCTCTCCAACGCCCATCTGATCGACTTCACCTTGGACAACGCACGAACAGGGAAAGCCCGGTTCACTCGCGCGACCTTCTCCGCCGCCTCGTTCCGCCGTGCGACCTTCTCTGATACCGCCTGGTTCGACTATGCGACTTTTTCCAGTATCGCCGAGTTCGGCGACGTGACCTTCGATGGCATCGTTTCATTCGACGGCGCGACGAGCGACGGCGCACCGTTCACACCCGTCCCAGCTAAGGCGTCATTGTCTTAGGGCCATCGGTTCGTGTGCGGTTGTCGCTGCGGCCTGCAGTACGATCCGATGACAGCAGGTGACGGTGGCGTGCAGACGGGTGGCGTGTGGTGGAGACGGTGTTGCCGGAGTGGTTGCAGCTCTCGCCCGAGGGCGTCACGGCGGCGGACTATGCGGCGCTGCCGGAGGACGTGTGCCGGCGGGTTGAGATCGTCGATGGCGCCGTCGTTGTCCTGCCCGCGCCGTTGCGGTCGCATCAGCTGCTGGCCCGGCGCCTCGCCGACGTGCTCGAAGCGAACAGCGGGCTGGAGCTGGCGGTCGTGACCGGTGCGGATTTGCGGATCCAGGAGGCGCCGTTGGTGAAACGGCGCCCGGACATCGCCGTCTACGACGCGCGGGTACCGGATGAGCAGGTGTTGCGGCCTGCGGATTGCCAGGTCGTGGTTGAGGTCATGTCCTCGGGCTCAGCGACCGCGGATCGGCTGGGCAAGCCAGCCGAGTATGCCGCGACCAGCATTGGGCACTACTGGCGAATCGAAGTCGGTGACAGTTCTGCGTCGTTCGCCATGTGCTGGACCGGCGGGCGCAGCGCTACGTAGTCGACGGTGTCGACGAAGGGGTGCTGAGCGTGACCTCGCCGTTCGCCCTCACCGTCGATCTGCGCGCCCTGGCGCTGACGGCGGTCACATGCCGCGCCCGCGTCTCGGAAAATTCGGGGCCCGGCCCATGGCGAGAGTCGACGTAACAACAGCCAGTATTTCCTGCAGAACAGCGGATTTCCGTTGTCTTCGACCGGAAAACCGTCAGGCGTCCGGATTCATGGTTCAGGTGTCAGCGAGGTGCAAGGCTGGAGGTGGACGGGCAGGCTGGTGTGATCGTCAAAGACGACGCCGTTGGCGACCTCAAATGGATCGTTTCCGTCGAATCCAGTGTGGTCCGGGCGCACCAGCACTCGGCTGGCGCCCGCAAAAAAAGGGGGAGGCAGCGACGGCATCGGGTCCCTCGCCTTCGACGGCGACGGACCCGGCAGGCGATGCGAGATCGGCAGGTCACCTTCGTCAGCCAGGAACGCGAAGATCGGATCGCGCGCCGCGCCACCAAAGGCTCCCGCGGCCGGCGACCACCGGCCTGCGATACGAAGATCTACAAGCAGCGCAATGTGGTCGAGGGGTGTTTCAACCGGCTCAAACAGTTCCGTGACGTGGCCACTCGCTACGCCAAATGTGCCGCTTATTACCAGGCCGGACTCACCATCGCCGCGATCGTGCTCTGGCTCCGATGACTTACAGGACTGCTCCTAGGCGTAGCTCCCGCCCTCGGTGGAAAGGTACAGAATCAACGCCACCCTCATGGGTGGCGGCTGACAGGGCTATTCGCAGACAGCAGGTTGTGAGGGGGCGGCACCGTTCTGCCGAGCGGGCCCACGGGCTCCGCTGCGGCGCTGTGAGTGATTGGAATCCCGGCGTCGGGCGTCGATCAGCGACGGCCTGCGGTGTTGTAGTTGGGTGCGTTCGTGGTGATGGTGATGTCGTGGGGGTGGCTTTCTCGCAGGCCTGCCGCGGTGATTCGTACCAGCTGAGCCTGCTGCAGTTCCTTGATGGTGCGGGCGCCGACGAATCCCATGCCGGCTCGGAGGCCGCCATTGAGTTGGTACACGACGTCGGCCACCGGGCCGCGGAACGACGTCCGGCCCTCGATGCCCTGGGGAACGAGATTCTCCTCCGCCAGGACGTCGCCTTGGAAGTAGCGGTCCTTCGAGAACGACTTCTTGCCCTTGCGGGTCTGCATGGCGCCGAGTGAGCCCATGCCTCGGTAGGTCTTGTACTGCTCGCCGTCGATGTACACGAGTTCTCCCGGCGCTTCCGCGGTGCCGGCGAGGAGGCTGCCGAGCATCACGGTGTCCGCTCCGGAGGCGATCGCCTTGGCGATGTCACCGGAGTACTGGATTCCGCCGTCCCCGATCACCGGTACTCCGGCGGCGGCACACGCGAGGGCGGCCTCGTAGATGGCGCTGATTTGCGGCACGCCGACCCCGGCGACCACGCGGGTCGTGCAGATCGACCCGG
Organism: Amycolatopsis nalaikhensis; assembly: GCF_030264295.1. GTDB lineage: Bacteria > Actinomycetota > Actinomycetes > Mycobacteriales > Pseudonocardiaceae > Amycolatopsis > Amycolatopsis nalaikhensis. Next base: position 5,873,050 of record NZ_CP127173.1, read on the forward strand.
GGCCCACGCCGACCTTGACGCCGTCGGCGCCGGCGTCGATCAGTGCCTGTGCCCCGGCACGCGTCGCGACGTTGCCCCCGACCACGTCGACCCGGTCGGCGAAAAGACGCTTTGCCGCGGCGACGGCCGCCAGGACGTCGTCCTGATGGCCGTGGGCAGTGTCAATCATGAGGACGTCGACGCCGGCGTCCATCAGCAGCTTTGCTCGGTTGAGGCCGTCCTCGCCGACGCCGACCGCCGCTCCGACCAGCAGGCGCCCCGCGTTGTCACGGGCGGCGTCGGGGAACTGCTCGTTCTTCGCGAAGTCCTTGACGGTGATCAACCCGACGAGCCGGCCGTCGTCCTCGACGATCGGCAGCTTTTCCACCTTGTTCTGCCGGAGCAGCCGCAAGGCGTCGTCCGACGTCACGCCAACCGGGGCGGTGACGAGAGGAGCCTTCGTCATCACCTCGGCGACCGGACGCTGGAGATCCACCTCGAACCGCATGTCGCGGTTGGAGATGATCCCCACAAGCTTGCCGTTGTCGTCCACCACCGGCACGCCGGAAATACGGTAGCGCGCGCACAGCGCGTCGACTTCGGCCAGTGTCTGCTCAGGGCGGCAGGTGACGGGATCGGTAACCATTCCCGCCTCGGAACGCTTGACGGTTTCCACCTGACGCGCTTGCGCGTCCTGGGGGAGATTGCGGTGCAGAACACCGATCCCACCCTGCCTAGCCATGGCGATCGCCATTTTGGCCTCGGTGACCGTGTCCATCGCGGCGGAGGCGAGCGGCAGCTTGAGCGAGACGTTCTTGGACAGCCGCGCAGCGGTGTCGACCTGGCTGGGGATCACGTCGGATTCCGCGGGCAGCAGAAGCACATCGTCGAAGGTGAGGCCGAGGGTGGTGAACTTCGCCGGAAGGGGTTCTTCGCTGACCATGTGCTCGCAGGCGCCTTTCGCTGTCGACGTGGATCCGCCCCAATGTAGTAGAAGGCCAGCGACCTGGGTCGACGTGCCGTATCGAGCCCGACCCAGCGGCCGGTTCACTCGTTCGGCCGCACCCGCCTGGGGTGCGGGCTGCAGGCCGACGCCGGTGAGATCATGGTCACCTTGTCGGGCCGGGCCTTCCTTGATTCACTTCGACGCGGCGACGGGAGGGTCGCTGGGGGTTCGTGCCGCCGTTGGCGCAGCCTGATGGAATCTGGGGGAAATTTCGTGCTGCACGGAAAGGTGCGTCGAACGGTTTCATTCGTCCACCATCCTGATGATTTCCCGGACACTTGGCTGCACGGCAAAGAGCGAAAACTTCTCGACCTCTACTTGCTGCAGCGGAAAGTTCGGCTTGAGCTTCGAATTCATCCCGGCCCGCGAACTCGTCGCGAGCGTCGATCGTTGGCCACACCTGTACCGCGGAGAGCGTGACCTGCTCGAGGACCGCGGCACCCCGACGGTGGCAGCTACAAGATCCACGGACGGGCCGCCGGCGGACGCAACAGCTTGGTCCAACGCGACCCCACCCGGCCCCGCAAGGTTCTGAAACCGACAGAGGTTGTTGACAGCCTGGGTTCCTAATCAAGGGAGGCCCATGGCTGAGCGAGTGTGGAGTGAGAAGGACCTGGTCAGGCGCTCGAACCGGCGCCTGGCCGTCCTGCGTCACGCCGAAGAAGTCAGTGGCAACGTCGCGGCGACGTGCCGGTACTACGGCATCAGTCGCACCGTGCTCTACCGGTGAAAACGCCGCTACGAGGACGAAGGCATGGACGGGTTGAAGGACCGCTCGAGCGCGCCGCTGCACTACCCGACCATCACTCCGCTCGAAGTGGTCGAGAAGATCATCCACCTGCGGCAGCACTACCACTTCGGTCCGCTGAAGACGACCGCCCGCACGGCGGTCTGGCTGGCCAGACCCCGTATGAGAGGCTGCTACAGAAGACCCAACCCCCATCCCAGGATGTCAACGACCAGAAGCAGCAGCACAGCTGGCCGAGTACGTCCGGCACTGCAACGGACGACGGCCGCGCCTTCTCCGCGAGCTTCGCCCGCCCCGGCCGCCCCTCCGGCAGACGTCGACTCCCAGCGGGTGAAGCGACAACGGCTTCCTGGAGGGCTGATAAACGAGTACGAACGGGGCCGCGCAAATCCGATGTTCAGTGCCGGTGAGCGACATCTGGAACCTCGCCGGTGCTCTGCGCCCTGTTCCCCGGCCAGCCGGTGGAAGCGATCTCCCCGCCCGCCGAGCTGCTGACCGCAGCCGCGCTTACCCGGCAGTATCGGCCGCCACCCAGCCCCGCACCACGGGCTCCTCAAGGAAAGGATCGCAGGGCCGGATCGCGGTGTCGAGGTCAAGTACCTGATCTGATGAAGTTGAGGTGTAAAGCTGAGGTGAAGTTCAGGGGGTGTGTTATTTATCTAACATATGGGATCGGTGGCTCGGGCGATGAGTACCGCGTGTGGTGAGCCGATACCTGCGCGGGTGAGGTGCCGCGAGGGGTTCTTGCCGGTTCTCGGGGCTGGCGCACGAGCGCCGCCCTTCGCGAGAGGAGAGGTGCCGTGGTGCGTTTTCGCGTGTTCGTGGCAGCGGCGACGGCGTGCGTCGTCGCCGGGGCGCTCGCGCCCGCTGTGTCGGCGGCGCACGCCGGGCCGGTGCCGCGGGACGGGCTCCCGGCTGTCTTGCCGACGCTGGGGCTCAACGACAAGCCGGTAGAAGTCACGACCTACAAACGCGGGTCCGGCGGTGTCATCGTCAAGGCTACCGGCCCCGGGCCGGACGTTCCCCCTCGAATCGTCCAGCTCGATAAACGTGGTGGCGAGCCGACCGTCTGGGAGTGGGCGTACCAGATCATTCCGGGAGTGGTCGTCACAGCGCGCCCCGACGGGAATAAGTCCATCGCCACCCTGCACGCCCTTAGCCTCACCGGCGACGCCTTCCGGCGGATCGACGCGCGCGGAGGCACGGCGAGAAAGCTTCTGCAGATCCTAGGAAAGACCGAGACCGTGTCAAGCCAGAAGTACCGCGCGGTCGGCACGACTACCTGCTGGCACGACACTATTGCCGGCGGCGGGTCCCTCAATGGCGCGGTCCTCTTCGGTGCGGCGAACGTCGAACTCGTCTCGGGCAATCCCAGCGACAATGACTCGACATGCCGGGTGTTTCCGGCCAACGTGGTGATAGATCTTGACAGACATTCCAGCCGCCCGTGCACGTACGACGATCCTTCCTTGAGCTCGGCTGATTACAAGGACAACAAACCGAATCCGCCGATTCCGGATCCCGACTGCCCGCAGTGGGCAGATTCTCCGTTGCCAGCCCCGGACGCGTATATTGGCATGGGATCGGTCTCCCGGATCGAATGGAATCCGGAGGTGGCTATCACGCAGGAAGCGAACCCGGCGCAAGGGACGCAGGACCGCGAGCTCGCGGTGTTCACGCCTGACAGCATACTTTATCACGAGCTTTTGCACGCGGCGAGGGCCGCCGTCGGGATGAGAATCGAGGCCCGCGGGACTGTCCATTCCGCCGCAACGTTCGCGGCGGCGCGCAAGGCGATAGCCAAGCAGTCGTTGGACGAGGGCGATCTGGTGGTGTCGACGAAGCCGGACCGGATATTGGATGAATGGGCGATCAGCGCGACGCCGGAGTTGTACCAGTTCGACGGGCTGGGCGAGCGCGAGGCGCAGCAGGTCGCGCGGCTGAGCGACCTGCGGGACCGGACTGCCGGAACCGCGCCGGGCTCCGCCGAGGTCGCCGCGTGGGACCGGAGCAACTACATCGCGTCTCTGCTGGCCGGCAACACATACGAAGGAGACGTCCAGCAATTACGGCTGGGCTATGTCGACTTGGTCTACTTTCGGGTGCTGTGGCTCAAGTCGCCTGACGCGGCCGCAGGCGACCTCCGCGACGAGTTGCGCCTGTACCTGCGCAGCAATAAGGACCCGAGCGTGCTGCATCTGATCCGCAGGGTTGACAACGCGGCCCGACCGAAAGCCGGCATATTCGAGCCGGCGCCGAAAGCGGCCGTCGACGCGTTCAATAAGGTTCTCGCGGGCAGCGGTAACGGCTTGACCGTGTCGATGGGCGACTCCTATATCTCCGGGGAAGCTGGACGCTGGAAGGGTAACGACACTCTTGTCGGTGAAACGAACTATGACAAGTTCACCGACCGAAATCTGCAGGAGAACACCGACGTCTACAACGTTCACGACTCCTTCCATCCGGACGGGAGCACCGGGGGGCCTAACGGGTGCCACCGGTCCGACAGCGCACCGGTCTTCGGCGCGAAAAGCCAGCTGACGACCGACGAGGGCACCGCCGCCCGTCCCGGAGGAGTCTTGCACCGCGAGTTCGGCTCGGACCTGCGCGAGAAAGCCCTCCTGTCCGACAATGTGATCAACCTCGCCTGCTCTGGAGCTTCGAACCAAAGACGTCCTCACCGACACGTTCAAAGGACAGCCGCCTCAGATCAAGGATCTCGACGCGCTGCTGACCAAGACCACCGACCATCGCCTCAAGGCCGTGGTTTTGTCCATCGGCGGCAACGACCTCGACATCTCCGGCACGGCGCAGAGTTGCGTGAAATCGTGGATGTTCTCGTGGTTCATCAAAGACTGCACCGAAACCGGCAACGGAAACCTCGCCGCCATCATCGCGAAAATTCCTGACGTCAAGGTCCAGGTGGCAAAGACCGTCGAAGCTATCAAAAACGTCGTCAAGCAGAAATCCGCCGCACATCAGAACTCGATCATCGTCCTGAAAGGATACGAGAACCCGATCCCCTACTCGGCCGACATTCGGGAGAAGGACATATTCTGGTCGCGGGGCCACCACTGCGACCTGCCGATCAGCAACGCCGCCGCCGACGAGATGAGCCTCGCCGCGACGAACATCAACGCGATGATCCACGATGTCGCACAGGAGGAAGGCGTCGTCTACCAGGACGGCAACCGGCTTCTCGACGGCCACGAACCCTGCTCCAAGACCACCACCGGCGTCGTGCGCGACAAAGACGCCGACGAGGCGGGCAGTAGGTCCCCCGCACTCAACGAGTGGGCCCGCAACGTCTACTACAATCCCGCCGAGAACAAGGACGAGAACGCGTCGAAGCAGTGGGAGTCCCTCCACCCGAGCTTCTATGGCCAGCAAGCCGCCCAAACCTGCCTTGCCGCTACTTTGCGCGCCTTCGCCTGGAATCCGGCCGGCGGCGGACATTTCAGAGCCTCCTTCTGTGAAGGACGACAAGGAATGCATCCCGGCCAGGCCCTCCTCGAAGCCGCCTACCCCGGCCAGCCCGGCAAACAGGCTGGCGTCTACAGGGTCGACTTTGGCCCGGACATGCCATTCGAGCAAAAAACCACGAACGGAAGTTCCATCCCAGGCGATCACGAGGTGTTTACCGAGGTTGATATCGACCTCAAGACGAAAGGAAGCTCGGGCGAAAATTCCGTCAAGTTCGCCAAGCAAACAATCTACCTGGGCTCCGGGCAATCGAATGCAACACTCAAACCAAATCGGAATGTGTTCTATATAACCACTGAAAGCGATTCTCCGACAACAAGCGCGTCTGGAGCTGGAGATATAACTGAAAACACCCACGTAAAAGGCTCTGGGGTGCATGTTCTCTATCACAAGATTTTTAATCATTTCATGTTTGACCAGGCGCTTTTGGTCAAACTTTCGGGGGCGTCTAACGCGGGCGACCATGCAGACTTCAGAAATGGGAAGTGCGTCAACTCGACCCGAAATATCTGGGAGTGCTCTGCGGACACGACGAGCCTAGTGTTCACGTATACGGTCAACTACCGCATCACCAAGATACACTAGTCGCGGGGGCGGGGGTGATGTCGTTAGCAGCACCCCCGCCCGCCGCGTCACAGATGCATCGCGGCATCCCGGACGAACTCCGCGTGGCGATGCGCGGCGGAGTTCAAGTTCAACGTGAGCTTGCGCCGTACACTCACCCTCGGCAGGCCCGCAAGCTGTTCTTTGGCGACGTGTTCTCCGGTGTGTGCGCATCATTGAGATCCGGATGCCAGGCGCTGCGATCTTCCGGAAACGCGGCCGCCAACGACTGGTCCGGCCGCATGCGGCCGAAGCTCCCGGCGACAGAAAATGAACTCTGCCGAGTCAGTCCGAACTGATCCAGTTCGGGTCGCTTATGGCTCGATCTCCGTTACGCACCGTCGCAAGAGACCTCCATCCCGACGCCGGATTGTGACAACGGCCGGTAGCACTGGGTCAAGACGGTGAAGCGTGTCTTGACCCGGCATCACCGACCGCGTGCTGGCTTCGTCGCGGGATGCAGGGTAGGTTTGGCTGGACCACCACGCCGCCGGCCGCGTCACCGTCCGCTCCGCCGGATCGGCCCCGGCGAGCGAGGTCAACCCAGCCGTGGTCGCGGTCATGGCCGAGATCGGGATCGACGTCTCCCGAGAGTTCCCCAAGCGCCTGACCTCCGACGCGGTCGAGGCCGCCGACGTGGTGATCACGATGGGTTGCGGGGACGCCTGCCCGATCTTCCCCGGCAAGCGCTACCTCGACTGGCAGCTCGAGGACCCCGCCGGCCGATCCGTCGAGCACGTCCGGCCGATCCGGGACGAGATCGACCGCCGCGTCCGTGACCTGCTCGCCGAACTGGTCCGCGTGCCAAGCTGACTCGCCTGCGAGCCGCGCGTGACGAACCAGCGGTCTGTGACGTCGTCGCGCCCAGTCGCGGCAGCTCGTCCTCGCTGACTGAGGTCGCCGGATGACCGGCACGGCGAGCGTCGCGAGGTGATCCGTCGCTGCTACCCGTGTGCCCGTTCACGTTCTGGCCGCTCGATGGTTACCTGGCCGTTGACGGGTGTTCCGTGCGGCAACGCAGGATCTCGCCAACGTCCTTCGCAGACCCTGGGGTGAACATGCGTACTCGCGTCAAGTTCGGTCGGTTCTTCACGGCCGTCGTCGTGGCGACTGCCGGTGTCGGACTGCTGGGCTCGGGTGCGGCGGCCGCTCCGGGTTCGCCGGGCACCCGGCCGTCGTTCTGCGGTCACGACAACCGGTCGACGCCGTTCGCCGGGTATCTGTGCGCCGAGGCCGGTGACCTGCTCGACGTGCGGATCGGCGACGTGCATCCCACGCAGCCGTCGCTGGGCTACGACGAGGTCTACTACAAGCTGGGCCGGTACACGCTCGGCAAGGACGCGATCAACAAGAAGTTCGACGACTGGTGCGAGGCCGACGGCCGGGGCGCGGCGGCGTCGGTGTCGCCCGGGGCGCGGCTGGCCGACCCGTCGTCGTTCACCTGCGAGCTGGCTGTCGGTGCTGAGACCGCGGACAGTGTCGCGGCGATGAAGACGGTCGTGATCGGGCCCGGTGGTGAGCCGTTCCTGACCGACGGGCATCACACGCTGACCTCCTTCGCCGAAACTCCCGATGGCGGGCTGGGCATGCACGTCCGCCTGCGGGTGCTTGCGAACTACAGCACTCTGACCCGCCAGGACTTCTGGGCTCGGATGCAGGAACACAAATGGGTCTGGCTGCGTGACGCGGACGGCAACGCGATCACGGTGAACCAGCTTCCCGGGTCGGTGGGGCTGGCCAACTTCGGCGACGACCGGTTCCGTGGCCTGCTCTACTTCGGCCGTGACATCGGCTACGCGCAGAACGACCTGCCGTTCCAGGAGTTCTACTGGGGCGCCTGGCTGCGCGACGCCAAGCCGGTCGACCTGAGCACCTGGAACCCCGGCGACCTGGCCAGCTATCTCGCGACCGTCAAGTCGTTCACTCAGGCGATGGTCGCGCTGCCGAAGGACACCATGGTGGACAGCGGCTTCACCGCCGCGGACCTTTACGCACTGGACACGTGGAACGACGGCGCGGTACCGGCCAAGGGCGAGTTCGGCAAGCTGAGCAAGCCCTACACCGACGCCAAACCCGGAAAGCTCGCCTATGCCTTGGAGTACAAGAAGGTCCACGGCCTGGGCTGATTTCTCCTCGGCCGCGGGCCTCGAAGGCAAGCGGACACCCAACGGAGTCCCAGGCGTCGGATAACGCACCTTTCGGACATCACGGGTTCTCCGCGCGTTCGTCTTTACCCCGGCCGAAAGTTAGTTGGGATACCTAAGTTCCTTCCGGTTGTGACGGAAGGGAACCATGGACTCAACACTCGCGGTCCGCGCCCGCGGTATCACCAAGTACTTCGGTGACGTCGTCGCGCTCGACGATATCGACTTCGAGGTCGCGCAGGGGCGGATCCACGGTCTGGTCGGCCCGAACGGCGCCGGGAAGACGACGTTGCTGGGCCTGCTGCTCGGGCTGGCCGTCGCGGACCAAGGCAGCCTCGAAATCCTCGGTACGCCCGTCGGCAAGTCGCTCGCCACGCCCGAGGGCGTGACGGGATTCGTCGACGGGCCGGGCCTCTACCCGTCGCTGAGCGCGAAGCGGAACCTGGCCGCGCTGGCCGGTCTCCACGGCGGAGAGGTCAAGGCGTCGGCGATCGATGACGTGCTCGGGCAAGTCGGGCTCACCGACGTCGCCGACGAGCGGGTCCGGGGCTTCTCGCTCGGCATGCGGCAGCGGCTCGGCCTGGCCGCCGCGCTGCTGACCAAGCCGCGGCTGCTGGTGCTCGACGAGCCGTCGAACGGGCTCGATCCGGCCGGCGCGAAGCACGTCCGCCGGGTTCTCGACCGGCTGGCCGCCGACGGCGTGACCGTCGTGCTCTCGAGCCACCGCATGGACGACGTCGAGGCGCTGTGTTCGGACGTGACGATCGTCGCGACCGGACGGGTCGTCTTCACCGGTCCGCTCGGAAAGCTCTCGGCCGGGACCACCGAACTCGACTACCGCCTCCGGACCTCCGACGCCGAGGCCGCGCGGCGGCTGGCCGCCGAGTCGTCCGGGATCCACCTCGTCGAAGGTGCCGACGAGCGTGGCGACACCGAACTGCTCGTCGTGCGTGCGGTCGAACCCGCGCTGGACGACCTGGTGTCGCGGCTCGTGCGGGCCGGTGTCGCCGTGCGCGAGCTGGCACCGGTCGTGTCTCCGCTCGAAGCCGCTTTCCTCGCCCTGACCGAAAAGCAGGAGCCCACCAGATGACCGAGACCGTTGTCGAGGCTCCGGCCACCCCGCGCGGGTCGATCGCGCGCTGCTTCCGCTTCGAACTCGTCAAGCTGGCCGCGCAGTGGCGGATTCGCGTCCTCGTGCTGGTTTGCTGGATCGCGCCTGCCGTGTTTGTCGCCGCGGTGAGTCAGCAGGATTCGCTGCCGGTCGACACGTTGTTCGGCCGCTGGATGAACGCGTCCGGCTGGGCGGGGTCGCTGGTGCTGCTCGGGTTCGCGGGCACGTATGCGTTGCCGTTGCTCACGTCGGTCGTGGCCGGTGACGTCTTCGCGGCCGAGGACCGGCTCGGCACGTGGCGCCACCTGCTGGTGGCGGTCCGGTCGCCACGCCGGATCTTCGCGGCGAAGGCGCTGGCCGGTCTCACCGTGATCCTCGTGCTGCTCGCAGGGCTCGCCGTGTCCGGTGTCGCGGGCGGGCTGCTGGCGGTCGGCAACGACCCGCTGGTCGGCCTGGACGGCCACCTGCTGTCGCCGGGGGACGCGGCCGCGCAGGTGCTGCTGGCCTGGGTGTCGGTGCTCGCGCCGACGCTGTCGCTGGCCGCGGTCGGGCTGCTCGGCTCGGTCGCGCTCGGCCGGTCGCCGATGGGGCTGGTGCTGCCGGCGGTGTTCGCCCTGGTGATGCAGTTGGCGCAGCTGCTGCCGGTGCCCGTCGCCGTGCGGCTGGCGCTGCCGGGGTACGGCTTCCTCTCGTGGGCGGGTTTGTTCACCAGCCCGGCCCAGACGGGCCCAGTACTGATCGGCATCGCGGTCAGCCTCGCGTGGGCGGCGGCCGCGACGGCACTGGCCTACTTCCTGTTCGTGCGCCGCGATTTCACCAACTTGAGCCACGACGGCTCCGGGCGCCGCGCGCTCATCGCCGGGGTGCTTCCCTTGGCCGGGCTGCTCGCCGTGTCGATCGGTGTCATCGCCGTCGTGACGCCGGCGTCGGGTTCGGGCATCACGCAGGACAAGGTGCAGCACTCGGTCGCCACGGCGTTCACCCACCTCTACCGGATGCAGACCCAGCAGCTCAACCGCCCGGCTGTCACCGAGGAGCAGCTGCGGACGACCGCGGCGTGCACCAAGACCGGCGGCGCGGGCCCGCAGGAAGGCCCCGGGAACGACTGGCGCTGCGTCGTCACCTGGCACCTCCCCGGCGTTGACGCGGCCGGCACGGCCATCTACCAGCTCAACGTCACCGCGGACGGGCGGTACGTCGCCGACGGCGACGGACCGAAGGAAGTGAACGGCTACTTCCTGGTGCATACCCCGCACGGGGACGCGCCGAACCCGCTCTGGCAGGTCGACGGGAACGTCGACCTGCTTCCCACCACGAAGGGATGACTGCACAATGCAGGTAACACGCCTCCGAAGGAGCGCCGGGAAGCAGCCGCTTTCCGGCAGGCGTCGGCGAGTCAGACTGGTCACGATCGGTGTGTCGGCGCTCGCGCTCGTCGTCACGGGCACCGGCATCGGTGTCGCCCAGACGCACATGTTCGGCACCGACCAGGTCGGTCAGACCACCGACAACGGCCTCGTCGCGTCGTCCGACCAGTACCTCGCCCCCTACGGTGACCGGCTGGTCGTCAACCAGGGCAAGATCATGTCGTCCTCGGTCAGCCCGGACGGCACCCACCTGGCCGCCTCGATCACCGACGGCGGCATGGCACTGTCCATCGTGGACCTCAGGACGTGGAAGGTACAGCAGCTCGTCGGCAACAACGCCGCGGCGAACCTGCGCATCCCGGGCAACGACGTCGGCCAGGAAGGCCCGACGTACTCGCCGGACGGCAAGTCGCTGTGGCTGGGCCAGTCCGACGGGTACCGCAAGTTCACGGTCGATTCCGACGGCTCGCTCGCGAACCCCACGTTCGTGACCGTCCCGGCGGACGGCAGCAAGCGCGCGCTGGTGGGCGAGGCCGTGTTCTCGGCCGACGGCGCCACGGTGTATTCGGCCGTCAACGGCCAGAACCGGGTCGTCGCGATCAACGCGGCGACCGGGACGATCCAGCAGAGCTGGACCGTCGGCAACGCCCCGCGCGACCTGGCACTGGTCGGCGGCAAGCTGTACGTCAGCAACGAGGGTGGGCGGCCGGCGCAGCCGGGCGAGCCGACGATCAACTCGTACGGAACGCCGGTGCTGGCGGACCAGACGACCGCCTCGACCCTCAGCGGCACGGTCAGCGTGATCGACACGGCCGACGCCGCGGCGGCTGTCAAGAGCATCGACGTGGGGTTGCACCCGACGTCGCTGTACGCCAAGAAGGGCGCGCTGTTCGTCACCAACACCGCGTCAAACGACGTGTCGGTCATCGACACCACCAAGGACCAGGTCGTGCAGACCATCGCGACGCAGCCGTGGCCGGAAGCCTCGGTCGGCTACGAGCCCGACGCGGTGACCCTGACCGACGACGGTCACCTGCTGGTGACGCTGGGCCGGGCCAACGCGGTCGCGGTGTACAAGTACGTCAACCCGCTCGAGCCGGTCAGCTACGTGGGCCTGCTGCCCACCGACTACTTCCCGGCGGAGATCACCACCGTCGGCAACCAGGTGGTCGTGTCCAACACCCGCGGCATCGACGCCCGCCGCTCGACGACCACCAAGCACGGCACGCACGACACCACGTCCAGCCTGACGCACTTCACGCTGCCCGGCGATGACGTGATCAAGGGCGAGACCGGCAAGGTGTTCACCCAGAACGGCTGGCACGGCAACTCGCTCGCCAAGGGCACGGGCACCGCGCAGCCCGTGCCGGTGCCGGTCAAGCTCGGTGACCCGTCGACGATCAAGTACGTCTTCCTGCTCGTCAAGGAGAACCGCACCTACGACCAGCAGTTCGGCGACATGCCCGAGGGCAACGGCGACCCGTCGCTGACCCAGTACGGCGAGAACGTGACGCCGAACCAGCACGCGCTGGCCCGCCAGTTCGGGTTGTACGACAACACCTACGACGTCGGCACCAACTCCGCGGAAGGCCACAACTGGCTGATGCAGGCCGACAACCCCGAGTACACGGAGTCCAGCGCGGGGGAGTACACGCGCAGCTACGACACGGAGAACGACGCGCTGGGCCACCAGCGCAGCGGGTTCCTGTGGACCGGAGCGCAGGCCGCGGGCAAGACGGTCCGCGACTTCGGCGAGTTCCAGTCGAGCCTGCGCAAGCCGGCCGGTGCCACGTGGCAGAACCTTTACTGCGACACCAAGAACATGGTCGCGACCGGGGCGGACACCCAGTACCCGATGCAGGTCGGTTCGGCGATCCCGTCGCTGAACGCCGTTTCGGCGCCGGGGTACCCGCAGTTCGACACCAACGTTCCGGACATCTACCGCTCCGAAATCTGGAAGCGTGACTTCCAGAAGAACGGCCCGGCGAACCTGAACATGTTCTGGCTCTCCAGCGACCACACCGGCGGCGCCCCGGGTGGTGCGGCCCAGGTCGCCGACAACGACCTCGCCACCGGCCAGATCGTCGACACGATCTCGCACAGCCCGTACTGGAAGGAGTCCGCGATCTTCGTGGTCGAGGACGACACCCAGGCCGGCTCCGACCACGTCGACGGGCACCGCGGCCCGGTCCAGATCATCAGCCCCTGGGCGAACCACGGCGTGGTGGACAGCCACTACTACACCCAGATCACCATGATCCGCACGATCGAGCAGATCCTGGGGATGCAGCCGATGAACCAGAAGGACACCGCGGCGTCGCCGATGCGGCAGGCGTTCACCCAGAGCGCCGACTTCACGCCGTTCACCGCGCTGCCCAACCGCACCTCGCTGACCGCCGGCATCAAGACGCTGCCCCCGTGCGGCGCGGACGTGCCGGCCGCGGCGAACCCGGCAGCGGCACCGGTGCCTTCGGCCGCCGTGCCCGCGGACAAGCAGCAGGTCGCCGACCAGTGGGACGCTTGGAAGTCCCAGCAGCACCTGACCGGGCCCAGCGCCAAGGCCGACTCGACCAACCCGTCGCAGTTGAACCACCTCAACTGGTACGAGACGCACGGGTGGGAGAAGCCGTACCCGGGAGAGGACAAGATCTTCGCCCCGAACGACGTCCCCGGCGCCCTCATCCCCGGAGCCGACAACGACGGCTGAGCTCGCAGTTGACCGGAATGCCCCCGGCCGCCGGCCGGGGGCATTCCCGTGAGCGCGAACTGCCCGCCGGGCATTCGTTCCGAACCACTACACCGATTTCTCCAAGCTTTGAGTTCAGTCTGCAGGATCGCCGGTCGTGCTCGCCGCGCGGGCGCCGAGCACGGCCGCGGCGGCGACGACGAGGGCCGCGGCCAAGCCGAGGAAACCGGCTCCCAGGGTGGCCGTGGCGGCGATCGCACCGACCAGCAGCGGCCCACTGGCGTCGCCGAGTTCGCGGCCGACCTCGGCGGCACCCATGGTCTGGCCGAGCCGCTCCGGCGGCGTGGTCGCGGCCAGATGCGCGAACCCGAGTGGCGTCGCCAGAGCCACATCGCGGCGGCGAAGTTCGCGGTGAACTCCTCGGCGACCGACTCGTGGACGTAGAACCGGTTGGCCGCGATGCAGACTTGACCGTCGGCCGGCTCTTCGGCAGGCGCGGGTCTTCCCTGCAACTCCAGGTGGTTGTTCCGCCTGTCCTCTCAGGCGTCGCCGACAGAAAGCTGGACAGGCCGCTCAGCTCGGGCGTCGCTGGGTGGTGACTCCGCGGCGGATGTCGCCGGGTAGTGGCCGGACGCGCTGGAGATCACGGCGGTTCGTGGAGGTCAGCTGCCACGGCACGCTCGTCACCATCACCCCCGGCTCGAACAGCAGACGGCCCTTCAGCCGCAGGGGAGCTCTGGTTGTGCAGGATGTTCTCCCACCAGCGGCCGACGACGTACTCGGGGATGTAGATGGAGACGACGTCGCGGGGGCTGGACCGGCGGAGGTTCTTCACGTACTGCACGACCGGCCGGGTGATCTCGCGGTACGGCGACTCGAGGACCTTGAGCGGCACCTTCATCTTGCGTTGCTCCCATTGCCGCTGCAGGTCGCGTGTGTCGGTGTCGTCGACGTTGACGGTGATCGCGGTGAGGGTGTCGGGCCGGGTGGCGCGGGCGAACGCCACGGCGCGCTGGCTCGGCTTGTGCAATGTGGACACCAGGACGATCGCGTGGACTCGGCTGGGCAGCAGCTCGAACTCGTCGTCGGGCTGCAGTTCTTCGCGGACGTGGGTGTAGTGGCGGTGGACCGCGCGCATCAGCCCGTAGAGCAGCGGGATGGCGATGACGACGAGGTAGGCGCCGTGGGTGAACTTGGTGATCAGGACGACGGCGAGGACGATGGCCGTGAGCGTCGCGCCCAGTGCGTTGATCAGCCGGGACCGGTGGATCGCCCGCCGTTCCCGGGCACTGGTCGTCTCGGCGAGGGCCTGGTTCCAGTGCTTGACCATGCCGGCCTGGCAGAGCGTGAACGAGGTGAAGACGCCGAGGATGTAGAGCTGGATGAGCCGGGTGGTGGAGCCGTCGAAGGCGAAGATCAGGATGCCGGCGACCAGGGAGAGGGCGATGATGCCGTTGGAGAACGCGAGCCGGTCGCCGCGGGTGTGCAGCTGGCGGGGGAGGTAGCGGTCCTGTGCGAGGATCGAGGCCAGCAGCGGGAAGCCGTTGAACGCGGTGTTTGCGGCCAGGATGAGGATCAGCGCGGTGGCGGCCTGCAGGACGAAGAACAGCACCGTGTGGTCGCCGCCGAACACCGCCGCACCGATCTGGCTGATCACCGTGCGTTGCGGGTCGGTTTCGCAGTTGCCGGCGAAGCCGGTCAGGTCGCACGTGTTCTCGGCGATGTGCACCTTGGTGATCAGGGCCAGTGCAGTGATGCCGCCGAACATCGCGACGGCGATCGTGCCCATGGCCGTCATCGTGCGCGCCGCGTTCAGGGCCTTCGGCTTCCGGAACGCCGGGACGCCGTTGGAGATCGCCTCGACACCGGTCAAGGCGGTGCAGCCGGACGCGAAAGACCGCAGCAGCAGGAAAACCAGGGCGAAACCGGTCAACCCGACCTGTTCGGGACGAACGTCGTAACCGGCGCTCTCGGCCACCGGAGCGTGCCCGGTGAGGGCGCGGCCCAGGCCGACGACGACCAGCAGCATCACCGAGGCGATGAACAGGTACGTCGGCGCGGCGAAAGCGCGACCGGACTCGCGGATTCCCCGGAGGTTCATGGCCATCAGCAGGACGATGAAGCCGAGGTTGAGCGCGATCCGGTGGTCGTTGAGCTTCCGGCAGGGCCGAGATGATGTTGTCCACACCGGACGCGACGGAGACCGCCACCGTCATGATGTAGTCGACCATCAAGGCGCCGGCGACGACCAGGCCCGCGCGGCTCCCGAGATTGCGGGAGGCGACTTCGTAGGAGCCGCCGCCGCTGGGATAGGCGCGCACCACCTGCCGGTAGGAGATCACGACGACGGTCAGGAGCACGGCCACGCCCAAGCCGACCCACGGCGCCAAAGTGAGGTAAGCCAGGCCACCGATCGAGAGGATCAGCAGGATTTCCTGGGTCGCGTACGCCACTGACGAAAGCGGGTCGCTGGCGAAGATCGGCAGGGCGAGCCACTTCGGCAGAAGCGTCTCGCCGAGCGTGTCGCTCCGGAACGGCCGTCCGAGTACCAGCCGTTTGAGCCATGACGTGGGTGCTGGCACACACCGCAGCGTGCCTCCCGGCGCGGGGATCCGGCGTAGAGAAAACGTCAAGATCCCGGCCTGGGCGTAGGGAAATCGTAAGTGTCGTCCGGGTGATCGTCAGGTTCTCGTCAACGACCGTGGTCCGCGCCGGGTGGTTGCCTACCGTGCCGCTACGTCGTCTCCGGGGAGCTGCCATGACCGAAGCCGGTCTTACGCGCCTGATTCGCTGCCCCGGTGCGGTGGAGCTGCTCGACGAGCTCGTGTCAGGAGCTTGCCCCGTGGCCACTCTGCGCCGGGTTGTCCCGCGGCGGGTGCTCGAAACGGCGTTGCGAGCCCTCGCGGCCGAAGGTGCCATCCGGCGCTCGTCGACGGGAACTTGGGACGGACGACCGGGTGGTGAGGTGTTGGTGTCCCTCAGCGCCACCGGACGCCGGATTGCTGGTGAATTGTCCGATTTGGACGTCTGGGTCGCGGTGTACGACGACTACCTCAAACGGGTAGCCGGGCCGGTGTCGAACAGCGCCTGCGCGGAACGGATGCACTCGAGGATGTCGCGGGCCAGCTGAGCCGCGGTGCGAGTGGTCACGGTGTCGGCCAGCTGGAGGTCGCGCACCTGGCCGTCGAGGGTCACCACCACGGCGATGGCACCGTTGTGGCTGCTGTGGCTCACTTGGACGGTGGTGCGGCGGGGAACGGACGTGCGAAGTTCGGGGTCGGCTGCCAAGGAGAACTCCCGGGACGAGATCCGGATCGGAGTGGGCGAAGGCGTGATCGTCCAAGGGTGGCCCCGAATTCCCGCCGAGGCCAGCCGTTCACCCCGCCGAGGCCGAGTTGTGACCAAGTCCGGATTGGACGCTGTGCGTCCGGGTGCTGATCGGTTTCGGTCGCGCGAACTGCATCGATCGGGTGGCTGTCGATCCGCTGCGTAGCCGTCGCCGTCAAGGACGCGTCAACGCGCCGCGAGGGCGCATCAAGACTCTGTCAGGTGACATCCGAACAGGAGTTCCGGCAGGCACGCTTCGGCCAGTCCGGTCACCATTCGGTCGACCTCGGCTTGTCGTGCGTGAGAAAGGAGCAGTCGCGTGGCCGATCTGGCCTATGTGCTGCTGGCGATCGTCGTGTTCGCCGTGCTGGCCTTGACCTTGCGTGGATTGGAGCGGTTGTGAGCGGCACCGGCGTGTTCGCCAACGTCCTCGGCGGCGTCCTGGCGCTGGCTCTGATCGTCTACCTGTTCATCGCGTTGATCAAACCGGAGAAGTTCTGATGTCCTCGACGTGGGCCGGCCTCGGGCAGGTCGGCCTCCTGCTGCTCGCGCTGGCGCTGGTGTACCGGCCCTTGGGCGACTACATGCACCGGGTGTTCACGAGCACGAAGCACTGGCGGCTGGAGAAGGCCGTCTACAAGATCGTGCGTGCCGGATCCCGAGAGCGAACAGCACTGGAAAACCTACGCTTCGGGTGTGCTGGGATTCTCGTTCGTCTCGGTCCTGTTCCTGTACCTGCTGCAGCGCTTGCAGCCGTTGCTGCCGCTGAACTTCGGCCGCACAGTCGACCCCGCGGTCGCGTTCAACACGGCGGTCAGCTTCGTGACCAACACGAACTGGCAGTCCTACGTGCCCGAGGGCGTCATGGGCCACGTGGTCCAGATGGCCGGGTTGACCGTGCAGAACTTCGTCTCCGCCGGTGTCGGGCTCGCGGTCGCCATCGCGCTCACTCGCGCGTTCGTCCGTTCGAAGAGCGACCGGCTGGGCAACTTCTGGGTCGACCTGACCCGCGGCACGATCCGCGTGCTGCTGCCGATCTCGTTCGTCTTCGCGATCGTGCTGGTCGCGCTCGGCGTCGTGCAGAGCCTCAAGTCCGGCGTCTCCGTGCTCAACCCGGACGGCTCCGGCAGCACCATCGCACTGGCCCCGGCGGCGAGCCAGGAGGTGATCAAGGAACTGGGCACGAACGGCGGCGGCATCTACAACGCCAACTCCGCGCACCCGTTCGAGAACCCGAACTCCTGGTCCAACCTCGTCGAGATCTTCCTGATCCTGGTGATCCCGGTCAGCCTGACCCGCACCTTCGGCAAGCTCGTGGGCAACACCAAGCAGGGCTACGTCCTGCTGAGCGTCATGGGCGTGCTGTGGGCGGGCATGCTCGCGGTGATCTGGTGGGGCGAGACGCACGCGAACGGCGCCGCCGCGCGGCTGGCCGGCTCGGCCATGGAAGGCAAGGAAACCCGGTTCGGGCTCGCGGCGTAGGCGTTGTTCGCCGACTCGACGACCGGCACCTCGACCGGCGCGGTGAACTGTGGTTCATCCGCTGCAGCGGCGTCGGGGGTGAACTGCTTCTTCAACTCCCCCAGCTGCCCGCGATCGACAACTGGCCCGGCCCTAACGTCCTGCTGATGTCAGCGACCAGCTGGGCAGGCACCTCCAGCCGCTATCACGTCAACACCGACGTCGGCATCGTCCTCCGGCCCGCACGACGACGAGGTGCGGCTCGTCCTCGAATCCACATTCCGCAAAGATTTTCTCTACTGGCCGGACATGCCACCCCTCTGCGGCGGTACGGTTCCGACAGCGACACCCGCCCGCAAGTGCTGACGCAACTGCTCCACCAACTCGCGGTCCCCGACCGCAGCCTCGCCGACTCGACCAGCATGCTCGAGCAAGAATTCGCCGACATCGACGACCCCGACCGCAGCAGAATCCTGCTGCCGGTCGGCAGCTGCGCCGAAGCCAAACGCGCCGACGAGTACCTCAACGCCGTCCCCGAATGGACCGGCCGCATCACCCTGCTCGTATCCGACGACGCAGACCTCGACAACGCCTGCTAGGTGCCTGATCAGCGGAAACGGTGTTCCCTGTGGTCGGCACAGGTGTGGCGGCCTGCGGGTATGCTCGTGGTAGCGCTCCGCGGGCCTACGTGTTCCTGAGTCGGAGCGTTAGCGGGCCGCCGCAAGTTTTGCGGCTTGCCACTTCGGTGGCGTAGCCCTTCGGGGCTGCTGCGGCGGACCGCGCCACTTCCACCTGAGCGGCTTGCAGGGCGCGCGAACGGGGCTGGCGTGTTCGAGGGCTGCTCGGCAGTGCGAGTGCTGCGCCGCTGATGCGCGGGGTCGACGTGCGGCCGGCGGGTAGGCTGGCAGGTGTTACCGCTGCCCTCCCTGCGCGGGAGGTGCGTCATGGTTGAACATCGAACAACAGGTTCAGGGCGGAAGCGCCGGTCCTCGGCGACGCTGGAGCGGCTGGAGGCGGCGCGGCGCCGCCGCGTGGAGCAGCGGGAGAACGAGCGACGCGTTGACGCGGCGCTGGGGCCGTTCGCGGAGGCGGTGACGGCGATCGAGGCGATCGAGCGCCGGCGCGAGGGCCGGGTCGACGCGCTGGGGGCGCAGCTGGATCGGAAGCTGGCGGAGCTGGAGCGGCAGCGCGCGTCGAAGGTCGCGGAGTTCGAGCGGTCGGTCGAGCAGGTCCGGGCGGATGCGGCGATGGAGATCGGGGAGAGGCGCGCGGTGATGGCGACGTCGGTGGCCGAGATCCGCGCGGCGGAGGTCGCTGCGGCGGAGACGGCGGCGTTGCTGGGGGGCGGTGACCGCGCTGTCGCGTGATGCCGCAGCGGCGGCGGAGGCTCGCGGGCAGGAGAGGGCGCCTGTTGGCTCGGGTGTAGTAGAAGCGGACTCGACGGCGGGATCGGACGATCATCCTGCGGAGGGCCCGCTGCATGAGCCGGTGCCGGTATCGGAGCCGATGGGCGAGGCGAGAGATCCGGCGGAGTAGCCGCGAGGCCGCGGAGGCATGAAAAGAGGGGTGGTGGCACCGCTAGGCGCCGCCACCCCTC
Organism: Amycolatopsis nalaikhensis; assembly: GCF_030264295.1. Classification (GTDB taxonomy): domain Bacteria; phylum Actinomycetota; class Actinomycetes; order Mycobacteriales; family Pseudonocardiaceae; genus Amycolatopsis; species Amycolatopsis nalaikhensis. The sequence goes on from NZ_CP127173.1 coordinate 5,892,562, forward strand.
TTCGTTGTTGTCGGCGGTTCAGCGCGCCGCGGTCGGCTGGTTAACCTGCTGCCCGGCGAGGCGCCGGGCGCGGCGGGCGAGAGTGAGGCGCTTGCATCGCTGGTAATGGACGATCATCGCGGCGATGCCGCAGCAGAACGCGATCCCGAATGCCCACTGGCTGGCGGTGCCGCCGTCGGCTGAGCCGGGGAAGTGCGCGATGAACAGGTAGCCGGGCAGGGTGATCGCGCCGAGGATGGCACCGCGGCGGTAGCGATGGTCGAGTTTCGGCTTGATGCGGTTGCGGCTGAGGTAGGCGACCACGCACCCGAGGAGCGCACCGAACAACACTGCGCTGGGCAGGGCGAGCAGGCCGGTGGGGTCGGTGAAGGGCGTGACGAAGAGTCCGATGTAGCCGAAGGGCTGGATGCCGAGGTAGACGCCGGTGCCTCCGGCGAGGACGAGCCCGGGGATGGTGACGCCGTAGCGAATGCTCATCCCCTGAGCGTCAAGCGATTCTCCTACCCCAAAGGGTGATCTTCGGGCCAGGACGCGTAGTCGTGGCTCGCGCGCGAGACGGCTCGCTGTCGCCGCATCGGACTTGGTCGCGGAACGGTTGTGGGCGGCGGGCATCGTGGCCTCCGACGGGCGTGTGGCATGGAAGAGGCCGGGGCCAGCCGTGAGGCTGGCCCCGGCCTTCGGGGTGGTGTCCGGCCGGAGGGGAAGGTCCGGCCGGACACCGGGTTTCATCAGAACGGCGGGGTGTCGCTGTGCCCGCCGGCGTTGGCGCCGACCAGCTCCTGTTCGGTGGCCGGGCCCCACAGATCGCCGGCCGGGGTGGCGGGCGTGCTGGTGGCCAGGTCCGGGTTCACCGTCGTGGGCGCGGTCTTCCCGTTCTTGGTGATGGTGGCGGTGGCGTAGCGCAGCGACGGGCCGATCTCGTCGACGGTCAGCTCGATCACGGTGCGCTTCTCGCCTTCCTTGGTCTGGAATGAGCGCTGCTGGAGGCGGCCCTGGACGACGACGCGGGCGCCGCGGGTCAGGGACTCGGCGACGTTCTCGGCGGCCTGCTTCCAGATGGTGCAGCGCATGAACAGCGCTTCGCCGTCCTCCCATTCGCCGGTGGCGCGGTTGAGGGTGCGCGGGGTGGAGGCGACGGTGAAGTTCGCGACCGCCGCGCCGGTCTGGGTGTAGCGCAGTTCGGGGTCGGCGGTGAGGTTGCCGATGATGGTGATGGTGGTGTCGCCGGCCATGGTGGCCTCCCTGGTGCTCGTCGGGGTGTGGAACGCGGCACAGCCTGAGCACGCGGCGGCCGGGGGTCGCCGTGAGGCGACGTCCCCGGCCCGGCTCATCCGCCCGGTGTGAACCAGCCCGCTGCTCGACTGGCGTCGGGGCTCGGCAGGTGGAGGGGCTGGTTCACCCGGGCGGATCGGGCCGGTCTTCGGGGACGCACTGCCCCCGGCCGGGGTGTGCTTACCTTCGGGCGATCCACGGCCCGGCGAGCCGGGCGAGGCCGCCGCCGGTGACACCCGCGCGCCGTCGCGCGCCACTGAGACTGGTCCGCGCGTGCGCTGGACGGTTCGACCGCGGGATTACCACGTTGGCGCGCTACAGCCCTGTGCCCGGCACCGCACCCGCTGCGTGGCGGGGTAAGCGTCATGGTTGCTTGACCGTTCCGCCCCAGCCACTTCTACGACGAGCAGCAGCTTCTGCTCGGCCGGTCGTATCGGGCGGGGGACTAGGTGCGCCTCACCGCGTCGGCGGGCGCCGCGTGGACAGTCGTCGACCTCCTCGACTCCGAGCTCGTCGCGCCGCCGCGCGTGCTTCCCTTCGCGGCCAACGCAGTGCTGTTCGGCGCCGACCCGGCCGGCCGCCGCGACTCGGCCGACGCCCTGGACCGCGCCATCGACTTCGCGCGGCGCGCTCACCTCAAGGTGTACCTGCCACCGGGGACGTACCAGGTCAACCGGGACGTCCTCGTCGACGACGTCACGATCGAAGGTGCTGGCAGCTGGTACACGATCGTTAAGGGCCACGGCGTCTACGGCAAGGCCGAGGGCAGCCACGACGTCCACCTCGCCCGCCTCGCGATCGAAGGTGACGTCCGGGAGCGCGTCGACACCGACCAGGTGAACGCGGTCGGCGGCGCGTTCAGCGATTCCACTGTGGACTCGCTGTACCTGCACCACACTAAGGTCGGCCTGTGGTTCGACGGGCCGATGTCCCGCACGCGGATCACGAACAATGTCATCGCCGACCAGATCGCCGACGGCCTGAACTTCCACACGGAAGTGACGGATTCGGTGGTGGCGAACAACTTCCTGCGCAACACCGGCGACGACTGCCTGGCCATGTGGTCGGAGAAGGCCCAGGACGCGCGGAACACGTTCGACCACAACACGGTCCAGACGCCGGTGCTGGCCAACGGGATCGCGCTCTGCGGCGGTGTGGACAACGTCGTCTCGGCGAACCTGGTCGCCGACCCGATCCGCGAGGGCAGCGCCATCCAGGTCGGCTCGCGGTTCGGCGCGGAGCCGTTCGGGGGCGGCTTGCGGATCGCGGACAACACGACCGTGCGGGCCGGGACGTTCGAGCTGAACTGGAAGATCAGGCTCGGCGCGATCTGGTTCTACGCGCGGGAGAAGGACATTGCCGCCGACATCGCGGTGACCGGCGACCACTTCCTCGACAACACCTACAACGCGATCATGCTGGTCAGCGACTTCCCCGTGAAGGACAAGTACTCCATCGGCGGGCTGCGGTTCGCGGACCTGCGCGTCGACGGCACCGGGACGTCGGTGCTCAGCGCGCGGTCGGTGGGCTCGGCGTCGTTCCGGAACGTGGCCGCGCGGGGCGTCGGGGCGGTCGGGGTCAACAACTGCGGGTCGTTCAACTTCCCGCCGACGGGCCAGCGCCGTGGCTGCTGCCGAACACGATCACCTGCGACGACCGGCCGCCGGTCGTGCCACCCCCGGCGCGTACGGGGTGGTGACCGGAATGCCAAACGATGTGAATGACTCATTCATGTCGCCTGACGACTTGAATGAGTCGTTCATGTCATCGAGGCGGCGCCGGACCGGACCGCTAGGGTCTCGCCCGTGACGGGTTTGCGGGGTGTCTTCGCGGGGTTCGGCAAGAGCAGGGCGTTCGCGGTGCTCGGGCGGGCGCTCGTGCCCGCCGACCGGGTGCTGCTGCGGATCAGCGGCGGCCGCGTCGGCGTCGGCGCGGCCGTCGGGCTGCGGACGCTGCTGCTGACGACGATCGGCCGTCGCAGCGGCGAACCCCGCCAGGTGCCGCTGCTCTACGTCGAGCGCGGCGGCGGGTACGTCGTGATCGGCTCGAACTGGGGCGGCGAAGCGCACCCGGCGTGGTCGGTGAACCTCCTGGCCCACCCGGCCGCGACGGTCGCCATCGGCGGCCGGACGGTCGAGGTCACCGGGCGGCTCCTGACCGGGGACGAGCGCCGGGAGATGTGGGACGCGGTCGCGGAGTACTGGCCCGCGTACGACCGTTACGCCGTGCGGGCCGAGCACCGCGAGATCCGCGTCTTCCTGCTGGAGCCGGTCAGTCGATGAGGTCGGTGTGCCGGATCCGGTACACCTGCAGCCGCAGGTTGTAGTACTTGTCGGTCTCGCCGACCCACTGCATGCCGAGCCGCTTGGCGACCGCGATGGCCCGCGTGTTGTTCGGCCGCGCGACGGCGAAGAGCTCCTCGGTGTCCTGGGTGAATGCCCACTCGATCAGCGGGGGGCGAGAGCGATGAACCGGTCTGCGGAGAGGATGTTCACGGCGGCGATACGGGTGTCCGAGCGTGGATCCTGTCGGGACGGGTGAGCCTCCTGCGGTAGGACGCCGTTGTGGGCCAGCAGGGTGCGGGGGTCGCCGCCGATGGGGAACGGGTGGATGTTGTCGTCGGTGACGGGGCCGTGGGTGGCGAAGCGGCTGTGGAACAGCGCGGGCTGGTCGGGGTGCAGGCCGCGCGGGGCGGTGAACTCGTCGATGACGGCGGCGGCGTTCATGCCTCGGCCGGTGATGATGCGGTCGCCGTCGACGATGGCGTAGCCGTGGCCGTCGTTGTTGTGCACGGTGCCGTTGGCCAGGGTGGTGGTGTCGAGTTGGGTGCCGGCGGGCAGGTAGGTCAGCATGCACATGCCAGGTCCTCCAGTTCGGCGGTCAGCGGCGCGTACTGCGGGCGGGTGCGCAGCCACTGGGTGAAGGCGCCCCAGGTCCAGACGCCGCGGGTGGTGGTGTCGGGGATGGTGAGGTCGCGGGTGTAGGCGACGGAGGCGTCGGCGAAGGCGAGTGCGGCTTGCACGTGCCGGATGTCGAGGCTGGAGGCGAAGACCCGCAGTTCGAAAGTGTCCTCGGGCTGGGTGTTGATGGCGGAACTGCGCCCCAGTAGGTGCCCTTGCAGGAGTGTTTGATGTTGTCGCGTTCGAGCCACGGAACGCGGCGTAGCCGCTGGAGCGGCGGGCGAGGGTCTGGACGTCGGGGGCGTTGCGGTAGACGAACTTCATCCACCGGAACACGTGGCAGGGGTCGGTGAAGGCGGCGCGGCTGATGTGGACGTGCAGCCCGTTGCCGTCGCCGGTGCAGCCGGCGCGGTCGAGCAGATGCCAGGAGAAGGAGTCCAGCGCCCAGCGGTAGGCCATCGGGTGGGTGACGAGCTCGAACCCGTAGCCGATGGAGTCGTCCGCGCTCGGTCATGACCTGTCCGACGAACGTTACGAAGCACTGTTCGGTATCGGCTACCGAGGATCCCGCCATTTCACCTGGCAAGAAGCTCTCGATTTCGCTGCCCGCGGCCCGTGGCCGCAGGCCGAAGTGTGCTTCGCCCTCGGCGGCACCGCCGACCAGTGTCGCCCGGACGATCCTGCAGACCGGCCTGGGGATCGGCGCGGTGTTCGGGTTGTTCGCAATCGTGCTGGTGGTGGGTGTGACGGTGCAGGCCGCCTACGGCGTGGAGACCAAGCAGCCACAGCTGGAGCGGTTGCCCGCTGAAAGGTCGAGACCATGTCGCCGCTAACCTCGACGCGACTTCGCCGCCGTCGCCGCGGGTGGGGCGTAGACGGATCAGCCGGCAGTTTTGCCTTGCTCCTGGTCGCGGAAGGCACCCGGTGTGGTTTCGGCTTCCCGGGCGAAGAACTTGACGAAGTTGGTGGGTTCGCTGAAGCCCAGGCGGCGGCTGATGGCTGCGACGGGCAGCGCGGTGTGCGCCAGCAGCCGTTTGGCCTCCAGGGCGACGCGGGCGTCGATCAGCGCCTTGGCGGACCGTCCGGTCGCTGCCTGGCAGACCCGGTTGAGCGTGCGCGGTGAGTAGCCGATGCGGTCAGCGTAGTCGGCGGCGCTGCGGGTGATGGCGTACGAGCGCTCCAGCTCGTGTTGGAACCGGCGGAACGCGTCGTCGACGGCACCGTCGCCGCCCCCAGGACCGGGCAGCCTGGCCACGCGCAGCAGCACAACGCCCAGGAGCAGCCGCAGCACGTCGAGCGTGGGATCGGCTTTCTGCTGCTCTCTGGTGGCGCGGTGGTATTCGATGAAGAGTTCGTCCATCGCACGTGCGATGTCCGCGCGCTGGTCCTCGGTCAGGTGATAGACCGTCGGACCGGTGGACTGGTCGAGCAGTCCGGCGAGCCGTTCCAGGTCCGGCGGGAACGCTGCCGTGAACAGGATGATCTCCGCGTCGAGTGCTGCGGGGCTGTCCGGGAGGGGCCGGGGCAGGCGCTGCACCTGCCCCGGCCGGACGTGCAGCAGAGTTCCCGGCTCACAGCCGTGGTCGACGAAATCGACCACGGCCGTCCCCGTGCCGTGGGTGATCAGGATCAGGTGATGAAAGTCTGGCCGGTGCAGCCGCACCTGCGAATTCGGGGACAAGCGACTCATCAGCTGGGAGTATCGGACCGTCTCGACGCCCAGGCGGGGTGTGTCGGGGTTCTCGAACCCGACGGTCGGGAGTTCGGCGCCCCGAGGTGGTTGTCCACTTTCTACCATGATGCGTCCTGATGCTACCTCGCTCGTGGTTCGACTTGCAGCGAGGATGGACAGCAAGAAAGGGCATCGGCTGGGACTCATCCGTGGGCCCGCCGGAACACACAGAATGGAGCGTGTCATGAACAACAAGGACCTGGTTCTGCAGGCCGCCGGAGAGTTGTTCGGGAAGAAGGACCCGTCGGCGGTGGACCGCTGGGTGGCCGCCGACTACACGCAGCACAGTTCCCTGGCAGGCGATGGCCCCGAGGCGCTGCGCGCCCTGGTGGCCTCGCTGCCCGACGGCTTCCGCTATGAGGGGGCGCGGGTGGTCGCCGACGGGGATCTGGTGGCGCTGCACGGCACCTACCACGGGTTCGGGCCGACGCCGCTGGTCGCCTTCGATCTGTTCCGCGTGCAGGATGGCAAGCTCGCCGAGCACTGGGACGCGCTGGTCCCTCTCGTCCCGCAGACGGTCAGCGGGCGCAGCCAGACCGACGGACCGACCCGGATCGCCGACCTCGATAAGACCGAAGCCAACCGCGCCCTGGTGGCGGAGTTCGCCGAGAAGGTCCTCCGGGGCGGCGACTACTCGGTCCTGACCGACTACATCTCCACCCGGACCTACGACCAGCACAACCCCGAGGCGGGCGACGGCCTGGACGGGTTCGGCGCCGCGGCTGGGAAGTGGGCCGAGCAGGGCAAGAACCTCGTCTACAAGACCATCCACCGGGTCGTGGCCGAGGGCGACTTCGTCCTGGTGCAGTCCGAAGGCGAGTTCGGGGTGCCGGTCGCCTACTGGGACCTGTTCCGCGTCGCCGACGGGAAGATCGTCGAACACTGGGACGCGATCGCGCCCGTCCCGGCCGAACTGCCGCACGACAACGGCCTGTTCTGATCCGTCCGACACAGTCAGGAGCACACTGCAGTGAGCACCCTCACCTACGCTGGCCGGACCTACCTGTTCCGGGTGGACAACGGCGTCGTCTTCCGCAACACCTACAGCGCCGACGGCACGAGCCTGCACTACGAGACGCTCGCCGGGCCGACGGCGGGCGCGCGGGAGACGGTGACCCTGCACGCCGCGGAAAGCGCGCCGGGCATCTTCGTCCTCGGCTGGGTCGAACAGTCCGGAATGACCATCACCCACGTGATGAACCTCAACACCGACACGATCCACGCCTTCTGGACCTACGAGACGGCAAGCGGCCGTGTCGGCGAACTCCACACCGGAACCATCGAACCCGCCTGAGCCCCTGGTGCGCCATCCCGCCGCCGCAGGCCTGGACCCACCGGGCCCGCGGCGGTCCGCACCACGGCACCCGCACCACCAGCGCGACGAGGACGACCACCGTGACGCCCAACACCTTCGGTGCAGCGCAACCACAATCATACCTTGTCGCGGACGGAAATACTCGGTGACGTTGATCCGCTTCAACAGAGGCTTCAGCTCGAACCCAGCAGCTTCGTCACCCCGAACCCGATTTCGGACTGGCCGTGGGAATCGACGTGGTTGGCCTCGACCTCCAGCTCGGTGCGATGGTGCATCGCGCCCTCGACCATCGCCGCGACCTCCGAGGCGGTACACGACAGCAGCTGGGAGCTGATCGCCATGGATCTATTGTCGACGTGCCAGGAGATCAGGACGCCGCGGCCGCCGTAGCGAACGTGGTGCTGGGTGAACAGGTTCTGGTCGAATGCGCCGATGTGCGTCGAGTCCGACGCGACCGCGCCTGTCCCGGCGCCCCAGATCGTCTCCTGGCGGGCCGCGAACGTCGCGTTCGCGATCGCCGCGGTGAACGACTGCGCGCCCTCGGTCGAGAGATAACGGCGGCGCGCGTAACGCAGCTCTTCTTCTGTGTGCCTGTGGTCTCCGGCGGCGATGGCACGGATCCCGATGTTCGTGCCGTAGCCGAAGATCGCGAGGATCGGCCGCTCGGCCAGCCTGGCCAAGCTGATTTGGAAAATCTGGGCTTCAAGAAAGTGTGGAAAGAGACCTTTGTGCAGATCGACACCGAAGGGAAATCCCCTGAGCTATCGATGACCCCGAAAGGGCTGTGTACATGACGATCGACCATCGTGTGGACAGATTCAATGACATAAAGAGTTTCCTACGTTCACCTGGGACCAGGGGTCGCTGAAGAGGCTTTCGATAGGGCTCAACCCTCGCGACACGATCCGCCTTATATTGGGGATGACTGCCAGAACTCGGCTCGGAACATCTGGATCTAAAATACGGCTGAAATCGGCGTTCGCACGAGCAGTGTGTTCAGGATTCAAGTAACAAAATTCCATTACCCTCAATTGTTCTGTGCCGTGGTCCTCCCGTCTGTCGATCAGCGGACAGGAGGACCACGGCACAGTGGCACCAGGCCAAAACATGCACGAAGGGGTGCTGACCGAAACGACGACGGGACCCTCCATTCTGTCGCGGACGGTGCCCACGTCGGCAGCTAGGCCGTCGGTGTACTGCGCCTGAACGATATCCCGGTCCTGCAGTTGTGCGGCAAAGCGAAACCCGGTCCGGCCGATGAGATGGGGGGAAGCACGCGGGACTTCTTGACTCGGCGGGCGACGTGTCTTGGCTGGGGAGCGTCAAGACCCTGCCGCGCGCCGGCCCCGGGGTCGTGGTGACAACCAGCGTGAACAACCGGTGCCAGCAGCCTCGATCCGTCAGACCTGGTCAACGCTGTGGATTCCGGAGCCGGGACGGCCGGGTTCGAGGCGGGCGGAGCCGGTGGGCAGTGACCTGGAGTGCCGGTGCTCAATCGAGGTGTTCCTGTACGCAGCCGAAGATGTAGCTGTAGCGGTGTGAGATGAGCAGTCGACGTGCATGGACGGCGCGGAACCGTTCGCCACCCGACTAGGCGGCCGTTGAACCCGAAGGGGTTCGGTAGGCTGCGTCGTCATTCCTTTAAGCAGGTGCTGGTAAGCCGACATGTGTGAACGACGCGAATACTTGCCCCTTGGTCGCCGCGCAGCCACGGGTATCGAGGCTCCTCCGCCTCGCCCCGGCCGGTGCTCGACCCGACAGTGGCGCTGAAGCGCGGTGCGGCCGAGCAGCATGAGTTGGTCATGTTGAGGAACCGGCCGCGCCGCGGGCACGTTGCGACTGCTCGTGGTCGCCTGTCAGGCAGTGAGCTTGGCGGGCAATGCAGCGGTCGCGGTCAAAGCCAGCCGTAGTGCTTGGCGATGCGGATGGCGTCGGTCGAGTTGCGCGCGGAGAGTTTCGCGATGATCCGCGTGATGTAGTTGCGCACCGTTCCTTCGGCCAGGTGCAGTTGCGTGGCGATTTCCGGGGGAGGGGTCCCGGTCGCGGCCAGCTGGAGGATGCTGCGTTCGCGCGGGGTCAGCGGATTTTCCCCCGCCGCCAGCGCGGCGGAGACCAGGTCGGGCGAAACGACCCGCTTGCCTGCGTGGACGTCGCGAATGGCCGTGACGAGATCGGCGGCGGCGACGCCCTTGGGCAGGAAGCCGTTGACGCCGAGGGTGAGTGCCTCCCGGACGACTCCAGGCCTGTCGAGCGAGGTCAGCATCAATATCCGGATCGCCGGGAGCTGGGCTCGGACCCGGGCGGCAACCGTGAGGCCGTTGACGTCAGGCAGCCCGATGTCGAGAATCAGCACGTCCGGCGACATGCTGACGGCCAGCTGGGCGGCCTCCTGGCCTCGTTCGGCCACCCCGACCACCTTGAGGTCGCGCTCCAGCTCGAGCAAGGCGACTAGAGCTTCGCGGAGGACTCGCTGGTCCTCGGCCAGCACTAACCGGATTACCACGTGTTTGCCTCCTGTCGGGACGAGGGTTCTTCGGCGTAGCCCGAACTGAATGACAGCGCGGGCGGTCGGACCTCGAGGGTGAACTGCCCGCTCGAACGCACGGCCTTGACCGAGCCACCGAGCTGTTCGGCGCATTTGGTGATGCTCCGCGGCGCCGAGCCTTCGCCTGGAACCACGCCGTCGTTCTCGATCAGGAAGACGTACCCGCGATCCTCCTCTACCAGCGTGATCGTGCATTCGGCGGCCGAAGCGTGTTTGAGGATGTTGGTGGTTCCTTCCCGTACGATCCACCCCAGCGCATCGGCCATGACCCCGTCCGGCGACGCGGAGTTCACAGTGGACCCCGGCCGCCTCGAGAAGCTCGACGGCACCGGCGAGTTCCCGGTCGAAACTGGTATTGAGTCCACCGTGCACGATGCCGCGCATGTCGTCCAGCGAGTCTTTGGCGATGTGGTGCACCGCGGTGATCTCGGACCTTGCCTGAGTCGTGTCGGTACCGGCCAACCGCCCGGCGAGTTCGCTGCGCAACATGATCACGACCGGGCTGTGGCCTAGCCGGTCGTGCAGCTCTTGCGACATCCGGGCGCGTTCCTGGGCCACGCTCAAGCGGCTTATCTCCAAATTCGCCTTTCTCCGCTCGATGGTCAGCACGGCAATATTCGTCACTGCGCGGATGCTGATCCCCACTGCGAGGAACTGAACGATGAGATTGATCGCGTAATATATCCTGTCGCCGAGGCTGAGCGGGAGGCCCGCTACGAAGCCGATCATGCCGATTACCAGGAGCAGGCTGTAGGCCGACCACCGCAGCTGCGGCTTGCGGACCACGATGAGGCACAGCCAGCCCAGGATCACGGCGGAGGGCACCCAGTTCCCCGGAACGCCGAATGCTCTGGCGCAGACCATGAGAAAATGAACAAGAACGAGCGTGGCGACTGCCCTCGCCGAAGTGGTCGATCGGATCCGAAGGGCGAGGCCGACCACGCAGACCGCCAGCACCGAGAGATAAGTCGCCGCGAGCAGGGCGGCTCCGAACTCCCCGTGCTTCGGCTTCGCCTGTTCGTACTCGCTCAGTACCACGGACCACGAAGAACGTGCAAATGCCCAACGCCGCCAACCGGACTCCCGGCCCGTTCGCCCAGACAGTCTTGACCAGGCCGGCCACTGGACCGGACAGTCTTCTATGCATGTTCGCGGTGTCCTCGCGTTCTGTGTGACGGCAAGGACCTCCGAGCGGTTGAGCGACGGCGCTCGGCGAGCCCGGTCGCGCCGGACCGCTGGCTGTGCCGGAGGCCACGGGGGGAATCCGGTCGGCCGGTCGACGGCCGACCGGCTCGTCGTCGAGGTATCCGCGATGAGGTTTCCACGTTCATGCGTTCCCCTCTGTCTCGACGGCCAACTCGGCGAGCCGTGATTCCGCAGCCTGGCCTGTGCGGGTAATTTCATACTAGATGCGGGATCAGCTCATCTTGGCCAGTTAAACCTACTCGTTCGGGTGATTTGCGCAGGTGTATGCGGGCTGAGACCGATGGGTCGTGCTACTGGCGGTAGTGCCGCTGGGCGGCCCCCGAGAGATCCTGCTCGCGGGAGCGGCGCCGCCGGATCGGAGCGGCGACCCCTTCCGGAGCTGCCGGTGAGATCGCGTCGCTCACTGCATCGCCGCACTGTCCGGGCAGGCGTGGTCCAGACCGCGCTTGCGGTTACTTTCAGGCATCCGGCATTCGGCACCCGCGCGGCACCGCCGGAAAGCCGAAAACGTCTGACACGAGTTCGGCGGGTACGCACCGGCATCCCGTGCAGTTCATCCCGTTCTGGCCGTGAAAATATCACGACGTTAATCGGTTCAGTGTGAATTACGTCGTTGTTGGCTTGCGAACCGGTCACAAACCGTGCCCCATTGTGTACAGGTCGCTGCGCTCTTCTGGGCATAATTCAGTGGCAGCGGCCGGAGAGACAGCCCGTCCGACCGCTATTTGGTGTGCGATTGGGATGCGCCACAGTCCTCGAGGGGAGCCAGGCAGAGGGTTATGAGACGGGCCAACGAAGTGGTGCTGTGGGAATGCGGGACCCGGGTCTACGCGGGCGAAGACGTGTGGCGAGCCATGTCCGGGGCAGCGCCGAGATCGCGCACCATGCTGGTGGTGAGCGCGGGGTTCGCCGCGGCGAACTTCCAATTGGTGGAGACGCTGCGGATTCATCTGGGCATCGACGCCGACTGGGTGTGGCTCGTGCAGGCGCCCGGCACGGTCGAAAAGGCCGAAGAACTGGCCCGCTCGCTGGACCGGGTTGGGGCGGAGGGTGTGGTGGCGGTCGGCGGTTCCTCGGTGCTGGACCTGACGAAACTTGCTTGCCGCCATCTCGCTGACGAGCGGATCCTGCCGGCGGTGCGCGCTCGCGGTGCCCGCCGGGGAATGATCAAGCTGCCTGCCGAGTCATCGGTGCAGCTGCACCGGACCTTCGTCCCGACGACTATCGGCACGGCCGCCGCGGTGCGGCCGTTCGCGTCAATCGTGCTCCGAGGGCATCGACGGCTGGTGGACGGACCGGGGCTGGTGCCGGATATCGCTGTCGTCGACAGCACGTTCACCGGCTCGCTGCCGCCGCAGTCCATCGTCGAGGGGATATCCGCGTCGGTCATGCGGGCGGCGGACTGGTATGTCGCGGATGAGAACGCCAACGCATTGACTGAGGCGGAAACCCAGACAGTGGTGGGCTTGCTCGTGCCACTTGGCATGCGGGCGGGGAAAGACGGACTGCCCGCGCGTGATCGCCTCCTCGCCAGCTACGCGGACATGGCACAGTTCGGCTTGCCTTTCGCCGGGCATCAACCGGTCGTCACGGCCTCGGAGGCGGTCGCCGCCGAAGTGGCGTTCGAGACGGGGGCGCATCCCGGCGGCGTGCTGGCCGCGTTGCTGCCGACCATGTGGCAAGCCGTCGACGACGGGGACGGCAGGCTGGGCAGCAGGGTGAGGCTGCGTCGTGTGTGGGACTGGATCCGGGCGGCCGGGTCGCCGGGGTGGCCCGAGGAGCCAGGGCCGGGCGTGGCCGCGATGTTCCGGTCGTGGAAGCTCGGGTCCGGTTTGGAGTGCGACGCCGCGGCCGTGTCCGCGGCGGGCGTGCGCGCGCTCCGCTTCTGGGAGGCCGACGTCCCCGCGCTCGCCGGAAGGTCGGCGCCGGAGGTGGCCCGGTGGGTCAGAGACGCTGTTCTGGCCGAGGTGCGCAACTGAGCCGCGCTTGGCGCCCTCGCACGCATCGCGCGGACGTGCGGGCGCGATGCGTATTCAAAGCGTTCGCCAGGTCGGCGGCGACCGAATGAATATCTCACACGACCATTGTGAACATAGCCATAACCCGAAGGGGGGTAAAACGTCGTCCGTCTTGCTTCGGGTGAGCGGAGACAGTCATACTTCGGGCAGAGATTTCGGGTTTTCCTCGGCTTGGTGGAACTGGCCGGTCGCGGGCGGTTGAACAGGTAATTCCGCCGCGCCGGTGCTCGTCGATCGGTTTCGCGGAGGCGAGGATTGATTAATCGCATAATCCTTTAATCCCGGATGCGATCGCGAGTGACTGTGGAGAATGTCATGTTCGGGACTGGGCGAGTGGGTTTCGGTGGCGTGTTCGCCGAAATCCCGAGTGTGGTCCGCTGGTTGCGGCGTATGTAAATCCGCGCTACGCGGTCCACTGAGGAAAGGTTCTCCCGGGCATGTTGGCGACAATTATTGGTGTATTCACCTTCGTGAGCAGCGGCGTCTTCATCGCTTATGTGTGCGCGATCGTCGTTCCGTTCCTCGGTCGCAAGAGCACGCCTGCGGGATCCCAAGCCGATTTCTCCTGGCATTTCTTCGTTCCGTGCCGGGACGAGGAAGCGGTGATCGGCAATACCGTCCGGCGGCTGCGCCGGACCTTCCCTGACGCACATGTGTGGGTCATCGACGATGATTCGCACGACGACACCGCGGCGATCGTCCAGTCGATCGCCTCCGCCGAGGGGAACCCAGACCCGTTCGTCCACCTGGTCAGCAGGCGCCCGCCGGACGCGCGCACCGGGAAGGGCGACGCGCTCAACTCCGCCTACCAGCAGCTCGCGGCTTGGCTGGGCAAGCACGAGCACTGGGAGAAGGTCATCGTCGGAGTGGTGGATGCGGACGGCGTCCTTGCCCCGGGCTGTCTGGACGTGTGCGCCGCGGGCCACCTGTTCGGGGACCGGTCGGTGGGGGCCGTCCAGCTGGAAGTGCGGATGCTGAACCGGCACACCCCGCCCGCCGAGGGCAGCCGCTGGAAGCGCTGGGCGGCGCTGAAGCTGGTGCAGTTGCAGGACATGGAGTTTCGCACGGCGATTTCGGCCGTGCAGCACTCGCGGGCCTACGCGGGCACGGTGGCGATGGGCGGCAACGGCCAGTTCACCCGGATGTCGGCGCTGCGGACCATCGACCGGGGAACCGGACAGCCATGGCGTGGGCTGCTGCTGGAGGACTACGAGCTCGGGCTGCACCTGCTGATGGCCGGGTGGCGGACCGCGGCGACCTCGGACTCCTATGTGTCCCAGGAAGGGCTCTACAGCCTGCGGCGATTCGTCACGCAGCGGACCCGGTGGGGCCAGGGCACGATGCAGTGCGCCCGGTATCTGCCTTCGATCTGGCGGTCTTCGCATTTCACCGAACTGGGAGTGGTCGAGGCGAGCTACTACCTCATCCAGCCCTGGCTCCAGCTGATCGGAGCCGTCGTCTATCCGGTCCCGCTCGTGCTGCTGGTCGCCGCGGTGATCCGCGACCCGGCGATGCTGGCGGACGCGGCGTCGACGCGGACGGTGTTGCTGCTCCTGCTCTTCGTCGCCATGTCCACCGGGCCGTTCGTGGTGTGGGGCGTGATTTACCAGTTCCGCTGCGTCGGAAAGCCGAATCTGCTGGCCGGTATCGGCTACGGACTGGCGTTCACGGTGTACGTCGGGCTGTTCTACGTGACTTCGCTGCGTGCGGTGTATCGAATGATGCGGGGCCGGCACGGCTGGGCCAAAACGCGGCGAAACGCCGAATCGTTCAATCAAGAGGGGGTTGCCGTCGAAGCATGAGCAACCGGGTTCGCCCGTGGACAGCCAATAGTCAAGCACTGAGAGGATTCAGATGTACAAGCCTGGACCCGTCGGCACGGGCACGGCAGGCGGCCTCGCGGTCACCGGAGCCAGTCTGAGCTGGTGGATCGCCCTTGCCGTCGCCCTCGTGGCGCTGGGAATGATGTTCGTCCTGTTCGCCCGGCGGCGTCGCAGGACGGCAGAGGAAGCCGACAGCTGATCAAAGGTGACGGGTGCCTGTCGCCAGTACGGGCACCCGTCACTCATAGCGGGGAAGAACGACGATGAATCAAGAACTGATCCTATTCGCCGGCACGAGGCCGGAGGCAATCAAACTCGCGCCCATCGCACTCGCGGCCGGGAAATTCGGGTTCCCGACCCGGATGGTGGCGACCGGGCAGCACCCGGACATGGTTGGCCAGGGCCTGGCGCCGTTCGGAGTGCGGCCGGACGACCGGATCCGCCTGTCGCGGCCGACCGGTACGCTGAGCGAGTTGTTCACTCAGCTGGTGCCCCAGGTCGACCAGATTCTGGCCGAACGCCGCCCGGCCGCGGTCGTCGTCCAAGGCGACACGGCCACCACTTTGGCTTGTGCGCTGGCCGCGTTCTGGCGGCACATCCCGGTCGTGCACGTGGAGGCGGGCTTGCGCACCGGTGATCTCGAGTCGCCGTTTCCCGAGGAAGCCAATCGCCAGCTGGTCTCCCGGATCGCGGCGCTGCACCTCGCTCCCACGCCGGCGGCCGCCGGCGCGCTGCGGGCGGAGGGCGTGCCGGAGGAAAAGATCGTCGTGACCGGGAACACCGTCGTCGACGCGGCACAGCACATCGCCGGGCTGAATCTGGCGCCGAGGAACGAGGCGGTCGCGGCCGCGTTCTCCGGGCACGGACCGCGGGTTCTGGTGACGATGCACCGGCGGGAGTCGTGGCGAAGCGGCATCGGGGAAGTGCTGGGCGCGGTGAAGCAGATTGCCCTGGAGTTCCCGGACACGCGCTTCCTTCTTCCATCGCATCCGAATCCGAAGGTGCGCCAAATCGTTCATCGGATCCTCGGGACTTGCGACGCGGTGACACTGACCGAGCCATTGGACTACCCCGACCTGATCTGGGCGCTGTCGCGGTCCACTTTGGTGATCACCGATTCCGGTGGCATCCAGGAAGAGGCTCCGACGTTCCGGGTTCCGGTGCTGGTGGCGCGCGACACGACGGAGCGCCGCGAAGCGGTCGACGCGGGCTGGGCGCAATTGGTCGGGACGGAGTTCGCGCGGGTCGTCGCTGCCGCGCGCGCTGTGCTGACCGGAAACGAGAAGGGCCCTGGAACGGGGAATCCGTTCGGTTCCGGCGACGCGGCCCGGCTGACGATGGAAGCGATCCGCGGTCAGATCGCCGATCCTGGCCGGGCGCGGACCTCCGGTGCCAGCCCAGACGCGGCATGACGACGCAGCGCCTCGCCGAGGTGGCGGAACGACGACCGGCGGATACCCGCGCTCCGAGGCCGCGCGGCAGTCTGCGGTGGCGGATTTTCGGGATCTGCGGAGAAGCGGTCCTCATCCTCGGGCTGGTGATGCTGGGTTTCGTCGGCTACGAGACGTGGGGCACCGTGGGCGAGCTGAACGCTGCGCAGAGCCAGCTCGACCAGGAGCGCCGGACCTTGTGGGGCAACGAGCCTGCGGTCGGCGGTGGGCAGCCGGCGGTGGACGAACCGCCGGCCGACGGTGATCCCGCCGCGGTCCTCTCGATACCGCGGCTGGGTCTTGAGTGGACGGTCGTCGAGGGGACCACGTCGAAAGACCTGCGGCACGCGCCGGGGCACTACGCCGGGACAGCGACGCCTGGACAGATCGGAAACTTCGCCGTGGCCGGACATCGGGTACACGGTATGTTCTGGGACCTCGACACGATCACGCCGGGGGACCAGATCACCGTGGAGGACCGGACTCGGCGCTACGTCTACGAGGTCGACGAGAACCGGATCGTCCGCCCGGACGACGTCGGGGTGCTCCTGCCCGCTCCCGGGCAGCCGGGACAGGCCCCGACGTCGGCCCGCCTGACGCTGACCACCTGCAATCCCAAGTGGGACAACTATCAACGGTTGATCATCGGCGCGCACCTGGTCAGCAGCGCGTCGAAATCAGCTGGGGAGGGAACGCGGTGATCGCGAGTCTGTGGCGGATCCTGCCCGGCCCGGTCTGGTTGCGGGCGGTGCTGATGGCAGTGCTGCTCGTCGGGATCTGCATCGGTCTGTGGTTCGGCTTGTATCCCTTGCTGGATGACTGGTTCCTGTCGACGAGCCCGGTCTTGAACTGACTCCGCCTGCACCGATCCCGAACCCGGTGGGCTTGGCCGGGCGACACCGGCGAGGTTGGCCAGCATGACCGATCACCTGGCGACGTGGGACTTCGCCGCCGGGCTGGCCGGTGCCGCCGACGCCATCATGAGCGCCCGGCTCCGGGCTCGTGACCCGGCAGGTTGGCGCAAGCCTGATCGCACTTAGTGACGGACGTGGATCTCACCGTCGAGGACGCCCGCGCAATGCTCTCGTGCGAGCAGCCCGGAGTGGTCGGGTCAC
The DNA here is from genome assembly GCF_030264295.1 of Amycolatopsis nalaikhensis. Classification (GTDB taxonomy): domain Bacteria; phylum Actinomycetota; class Actinomycetes; order Mycobacteriales; family Pseudonocardiaceae; genus Amycolatopsis; species Amycolatopsis nalaikhensis. Next base: position 5,909,918 of record NZ_CP127173.1, read on the forward strand.
CGGCGAGTGTCATGGGGCAAGACCCGTGCGTGCGGACACATCGCGGCGCGGTGTCTTGATCAGGTCGTCGGCTCGCCGGCCGACAAGCGAATCCCATAGCTCATCGACCGCGTCCTCGGGCAGCGGACGGTAGAACGGGACCCCGATGACCCGCATCCCGGCACTTCGCGCTGCTGCCGCACCGGTCAGGCTGTCCTCAACGGCGACGCAGTCGCTCGGATCGAGGCCCAGCAGGCCGGCCGCGCGGACGTACGCTTCCGGTGCGGGCTTTCCTTCCGCCACATCGTCTCCGCTCACGATGGTCGCGAAGAAGCCGGATCCCACGTCCCGCAGGACCCGATCGACCACCACGCGGTAGGACATCGTCACGAGACCGATCCGGATTCCGGTTCCGGGCAGTGCCGACAGGAGGTCGCGAGCGCCATCGCGCCACGGCACCGATTCCTGGAGCCTCGTCACGACCCCAGCCACGATGTCATCGATGATGGCCGCCGAGGGCTCGTCCAGGCCGGCCGCCCGGACGAGCGCGGCCAACGTCTGCATCGACGATCCGATGGCCGCGATCCGAGCCTCCTCGCTCAAGGCCAAGCCGTGCGCGCGCAGCAGTTCGCCGGCGACCTCGAGATAGAGTTCTTCCGTGTCGATCAGCGTTCCGTCGAGGTCGAGGAGGACTGCTCGGGGCAGGGTCATGCGGGCACCATCACTTCGTGGTCGAGTGCGTTTGCACCGGTATCTCGGGTTGGTGCGCCGAAAGAGCACCCACCGGCCTCATGGCAGGTGCCCACTCCCATCGCGCGACGCCCCGATCTCGCGAGGGAGTCGACACCCGGCCGGCGCACGGGAGGGCACCGGCACACGCCGACCGGGCCGCCGCGAGATGGGAAGTGCTGCCACCTTGAATGCTCGGATCCCTGACCGGGGACGGGGCTGTCCGAGGAAAATCAGTCAAGTCTCGATATCCGGTGAAGGTTCCATTGCCCGGCTGCTCGCGGATGCAGGTCAGATGAGTCCCGCGCGACATCCGATCAGCACCGCATGGGCGCGGTCCCGCGCTCCGATTGTTCTGAACAGCGCTTTCAGGCTCGCCTTGATCGTGTTTTCGGACATGCCGAGCTGGCGGCCGATCTCGGCGTTGGTCATCCCCGCGGCGATCATGCGCAGCTGAAGGAGCGAGGATTCGGTGATGTGGCCCGTCCGTGTCCGAGCTTCGTCGATCGCGGCGGTCCGGACGAAAATCTGTAGAGCCGTCGTCGATATGCTGATGGAGGTCAGTCCGACTCCGATGGATTTCAGATAGTCGCGGGCGAGCTCGACCGTCGCCGGGTTCGCGGCGACGAAAACCGGGCCTTGCCGTTTGGCTAGTCGGGTCATAGTTCGCTTCTCCTGTCTGGACGACGGTCTTGGCCGGCATCGGTCACTGGTTGGCCGCTCGGGCCGGAGCGGGCTCCGATGCGTGCGGGCCGATCAGGTTGCCGAGGTGGCCCAGCGCGACCGCGTGCGCACGGTTGCGAGCGCCCAGCTTTCGGTACACGTTCTTGATGTGGCTGCGGATGGTCTCGGAAGAGACGGTCTGCGCTTCGGCGATCTCGCCGTTCGTCAAGCCGATGCTGATCAAGCCGAGGATCTGGGTCTCGCGGAGGGTGAGTTCCTCGTTTGCCCGGCGGCGGTCCCTCGGCACGCGCTGCGCGCGCGGTGTTGGGAGGGATTCGGTGGAACGCCCCCAGAGGTGAAACTGGACGATCCGCTCGGCGAGCTTGGCCGGTCCGGTCGACCGGTCGAGCAGGCAGACGGCGCCGTATTCGGCGAATTTGCCGACCCGGTCGGGGGTGAGTTCCGAGGCGCCGACCAGGACGATGACCGTGTTCGCGGCGGGGCTCGCGGTCACGGCGCGGATGAGGTTTCCTCCAACGTCGAGGCGCGCGTCGAGCAGCAGGATGTCAGGACGCATTCGGCTGCACAGCGGGAGCGTCCGGTTTCCGTCGTTGGTCGCGCCGATCCAGTCGAGCCGACTCGATCGGTCGACCACCGTCTTGACACCGAGCTGGAACAGGACGTCCTGATCGGCCGAGGCGACGGTGAACGCCGTCGCCTCAGGCCGGCGTGACCGGTTGTCCTGGGTCTTCCGCGGGAACAGGGGAACCGTAGCCATCAGGTTGTCCTTCCAATGTGACTCAGGCGCAGGCTCGGGGGCGCGGCAGCGTTGGCGCGGCACCCGCCAGTTCTGGTTACCGACTCGCGAGGCGAGATCTGCTTGTGGCGAGCTGCGCTCTGGGTCTCCCGAAAATTCTGGCGAGTGCGTGAAAATGCTAGTCGACAACGCACTGCGACTGCCGGTTGACAAGTCGCCGGACGTGCAAGGTGCGCGAAATTCCCAATTCGTAGGTGAATAATTGATGTCGCGACGAGTCCTCTTCCTGGTCGAGCCGAGTGCGTCGGGGTTGGCGCTGGTTCACCCGTCGCCCCCCCGGTGTCGGGTGAACCAGCGCCCTGCCAGGCGACTGCATGAATGCCATAGCCTGGCGGAGACCCCTATTGGCCAACGTGGCCCTCGAACCACCTACCAAAGGGGAATCCGAACTCTCCGCGGCCCGTGCGGGGAAGAAACCGGCCGCGGCAAAGCGTCGACAGTCTAACGCTGAATGTTGGTTGGCGCGACATAAAGATAGAGGTCTTGGCTGGGGGTGTCCGTGTCGGAGAAAATGCGCATCAATTTTACGTGAGTGACTCAGTTGTGGCCCGTCGGCGGCCTGGAGTTATGAATAATTCACGCCGAATTGGGGACTTCAGGCAGGTGCTGTGAGTGTTCTCACGTGAACGTCCAGATCAGGTCAGTGGTCTTCGCGAGCGGGAGCGGGGTCGGTTGCGGAGCCGAGGGTGGTGAACCCTGCCGGCCGTCCGGCGAAAAGTCTCTGATCCAGGGAAACGGAGAAGATGGATTGTGCTCTAGCGGCGGTGTTGATCGTCGGCATGGCGCTTTCGCTGGTCGCGGGCTTGCAGGGTCCGCAGGTGATCAGCCCGAAGAATCGAATACCTACCCGCGTCGTAACCTATCCGAGGAAGGCGTCTTCGAGGACTTCCTCGAATTCATCCCCAACTGCGGGCTCCAGTTCGGCGGCCTTAGGGGTCAGTTCAGAATGAGTTTGCGGAGGCAGAGGATCGAGCAGGCCAGGTTGAGGATGGCTTGGTGGACGTCGGCTCGTCGTTCGTGCGGATGCGCAGGCGGCGGAAGTTCTTGAGCCAGGCGAAGCTGCGTTCGACGGGCCACCGGACTTTGCCCAGGCCGGAGCCGTGCTCGACGCCGCGGCGGGCGATGAGCGGAGTAATGCCGCGGGCGCGGACCAGGCGGCGGTACTTGTCGTGGTCGTAGCCGCGATCGGCGTAGAGCTGACGTGGTCGGCGCCGCGGCTTGCCGACCGTGCCACGGATCGGCGGGATGGCGTCGAGCAGCGGGATCAGCCGGGTGACGTCGTTGCGATGGCCACCAGTGAGCGTGACCGCGAGCGGGGTGCCATGTGCGTCGGTGATCAGGTGGTGCTTGGAGCCAAGTTTGCGCCGGTCGACCGGGCTGGGGCCGGTGTGGTCCCCCCTTTGAGGGCACGCAGGTGGGTCGAGTCGACCAGCACGGCCGACAGGACCAGCAGTCCGGCGGCACGCGGCTCGGCGAGCAGACGTTCGTGCGGCTGCTGCCAGACGTCGGCCTCGTGCCATTCGGTCAGCCGCCGCCAGCAGGTGGCCCCGGACGCGCCGAACAACGCCGTCGGCAGGCGGTTCCAGCCGATACCTGTGCGGATCACGTACAGGATGCCTTCCAGCGCGGCGCGGTCATCGGCACGCTTGCGGCCCGGGTAGCGGAACCGCCGCGGATGCGCCGGAAGCAGGGGCTCGAGCCGCTCCCGCAACTGGTCGGTCAGAAAACCCCCTCGCGCATACCAAGATTCTGGGAAGCCCTGCAGCCCCAGCAAAGGCGACACGCCGACTCATTCTGAACTGACCCCTTAGCCCGAAGCTCGCTGATCAACGCATCTCTCTCGGAGTTACCCGCCGCCGGGCGCGCGATCAGCTCAGCAAGTGCATCATGCGTTGGCTTCGACATGAAACCCTTGTTCCCCAACGCAAGCAATTAGGCCACGCGTTCGCCGAACAAATCACGCCGGGATTTGCCGACTGCCTCGGCGCAGACCGAGCGAAATTCGACTTCCGGGAAAGGTGTGCTTCGCCAGGGAGCTCGGCGGCCGCGGGCGGGCCGCGCCGGTGTGGCCCGCCCGCCGCCGCGAGGTCAGCTGGCGGGGTGGATCTTCCCGGACAGCGTGACGGGTGTTCCGGAGCCGACTGTGACCGTGCCGTCGGAGTGCGAGCCGAACGTTGCCGTGTCCGCGGAGACTGCGACCTGGATCGTCCGGTGGTCGATGCCGGCGGGTGCGATGCCGGGGAGGTTGAGCCTGATCGCGTTGAGCACCACCAGCACTCGGCCTTCGTCCTCAACCCGGACGTTGAGCTGACGGGCGTCGCCGCTGGGTTCGAGCAGGGCGGTGGCGAAGCCGGTGAACCGGAATCCGGTGGGCGCGACGAAGCGCTGTTCGACGTCGGCAGAGACCGGCATGCCCTTGGGTGCGGTGAACGACACGGTCATCACGGTGGTCGTGCCGGCCTGTGCGTCCGGGGTGAACGTCTGCTCCGCCTTGAGTGCGGACGCGCCTGCCGGGATCAGGGTGAAGGCGACAGGTTTGGACGACCGGGACCGCTGACCGGCGGAGCCGGCGGCTGTGGCCGTCAGTTTGTGCGGGCCGACACCAAGGTCGACTGGCAGTGTCGTGCGCCAGGTGCCTTCCGGTGACGTCGTAGCTTCGGCCACTGCGTGGCCGTCGACGGCCACTCTTACCCGATCGCCTTTCCCGGCGGTGCCGCTGACTTCGGTGCCGGGTTGCACGGTCGCCCCGTCCGCCGGCGTCGACACGACTGGCGCTGGTTTCAGGTCGCCCGGGTAGAGGTATTCCGGTGCGGGCTTGTCGTTGCCGTAGATCCAGGCGTCGAAGAAGCCCTGCAGATTCTTGTGCGACACCGTTTCGACGTAGCGCTGGAACTGCTGCATGCTGGCGTTTCCGTCGCGATGCAGGGCGGGCCAGGTCTTGAGCACCTGGTCGAACGCGGTCTGCCCGATGTACTTGCGCAGCGCGTGCACCATGACCGGGCCCTTGCGGTACACGCCCGGGTAGTAGAACTCGTTGCCCGGGCCCATGTCATACAGCTTGGGCGCCCAGAACCAGTCGCCGGGCGCGGAGACCTCCTTGAGGTACTCGGCGTCGAGGTCTTTGCCGTTCTTGGCTTGATCCCACAGCCACGTAGCGTAGGAAGCGAAGCATTCGTTGAGGCAGATGTCCTTCCATCGGTCGACGGACACCGAGTCGCCCCACCACTGGTGGGCGTTCTCGTGCACGATCGTGTCGACGTCGCCCATCCTGCTAGAGTAGGTTGGGCGGCTCAGCGTTTCGAGTGAGAAGTCGATCTGCGCGTCGGGGTAGATGCCGCCGGCGGCGTCCACCGGGTATTTGCCGAACTTCGATTCGAGGAAGTCGAGGACTTCAGGCAGTTTCGCGTCGGCCTGTTTGGTCGGCTCCGGCGTGCCGGGGGCGAACGCGCTGATGATCGGGGTGCCGTCGGCGCGCTGGCGCTTGCTGAACTCGAACTTGTCGATCGCGATCGTGGTCAGGTACGGCACGGCCGGCGTGCTCTCAGACCAGACATGTGTCGTGCCCGCGGCGGTTTTGAAGGTGCCTGCCTCGCGGCCGTTGCCGATCACGCCCCACCCGTCCGGGACCGTGACCGACAGCCGGAACTGTGCCTTGTCACGTGGGGTGTCGTTGACCGGATACCAGGTGGTGGCCGATTTCGGCTCGCCCGCCACGAACACGCCGCCGGACTTGGTGTACTGCCAGCCGTTCGGGCCGAGGCCCGGGGCGTCGATCGCTTGCGGGACACCGTGGTAAGCGACCTCGGCGGTGAAGCGCAGGCCGCGCACGAGGGGGTTGGCCGGGGTGATCACGAGTTCGTGGTCGCCGGTGCGGGAGAACTGCGCCGGTAGTCCGTTGACCTTCACCGAGTCGACGGTCAGGCCCTTGAGGTCGAGGTTGAACGAGCTGAGCGACTGGGTCGCGGTCGCCTTGACCGTTTGCAGGCCGGTCAGCTCGCGGCTGTTCGGTGCGTAGGTGACTTTGAGGTCGTAGTCGGACACGTCGTATCCGCCGTTGCCATCTTGGGGGTAGTAGCTGTCTCCGGCGCCGTCCGCGCCGGGGGCGGGCTGGTCTCCGCCGATCTGTCCGGCGGAGGCGACGCCCGCACCGAGCGTCAGCGCGGTGACGGCGGCCGCCACGGCCGCTACCGGACGGCGCCAGCGAGGTGGTGCAGTCATGAACACTCCTGATCGTGGTGAATGAATTGTTCCTCCGGTGCGAAACGGGCCCGCGCCCGTAACGTCGCCGGAGACTGGAACCGCCCAGTCCCCGGCGACGCTTGTCCGACTGATTTCAGGCTGTCCCGACAATCGGACCGCCGTCGGCATGTGCCTCGCCGGGTGGCGAGACTTGCAGTAAACCCGTGTGGTCCAGCCGAGGGCAGACCGCTCGGCGGACTGTTCCGCGGGCGGACGGCGGGGTCAGTGCGCGGCGTTCTGCGTGCGCATCAGCTTCGGGTATTGCTGCTGAAACCGCTCGATGATCTTGGCGGAAGGGACGATCTGGTTCGGGTTGAATTGCTTGAGGGCTTGCTGCTCACCCCACGCTCCGGCGGCCTTGCGCTGTTCAGGGGTGCCGTGGCTGTGCTCGCAGTCGCCGATCGACGCGTTGAGATAGGTGACTTCCTGCTGGGCGCGGGCGTCCCAGGCCTCGCCCTTGGCGTGGGCGAGGAAGTAGCCGGCGTATGCGTCCGGGCCCATTTCGCCGGACTCGTCGCCCGGAAAGTTGCCGTTGGCGAAGTCGACCTGGTGGCCGTACTCGTGCCCGAGGACTGCTTCTACCGAGACGTCGTCGAAGCCGGAGCGGTTGTTCACGTTGAGCAGGCCGTCGCCGAGCGTGATGCGCTTTCCGCCGGGGTTGTCGGCGTCATACGAGTACGCGTTAAGGGACAACAGTGGGTTCCGGCCACCCTGCAATACAGGGATCTCGTTGGTCACCTTGGTCGCCAATTCACCGGCCTCCGCCGCGCGTGCCGGGTCGAAGCCGAGCGCGAACGTCTGCGTCATCTTCTCCGGACTGCCCGCGTCGGTGCCCTTCATCGCGACCAGTTGGATGTTCCAGCTCTCGATGTTCCAGAACCCGCGGAGCTTGTCGATCGCCGCGGTGGCGCGGGGTGTGTACTGACCATCGGTGCCGAAGACCTGCGGGCTTTTGTCTGTGGCGACTGTGCTCGCGTAAAGTTCGACAAGCCTGCTGAGCGCCCCGGCCGCGTCGAGCTCCGTCTCAGTGAGGTGCTCTGCGAGTTTGTCTACCTCGGTGAGTAGTGACCCCTGGGTGCAGTCCGGACTCCCAGCCACTGCGGGGCTGGACTTCTTGCCGGGCTCCGGGATCGGGGAAGCGAGCAGCGGCTTGCTGTTGCTCAGCACCTTGGCTGGCCGCGGTGTCTGAAGCAGATCGGCGACCTCCTGGTACAGCCGGTCGACGTCCTGCTCCACAGACGAGACATTCGCCGCGGACGGCTCGGCCGCGGCCGCAGGAACGGCCGTGGCCGTCACGAGCGCCGCGAGAGCGCCGACGGCGACGAACGCCCGTCCGAGAATTCGGGTCTGTTTGGGCACGAGAAACCTCTCCTCTGATTCACCTGCACGAAGCAATCACCGTAAAACGGTCCGTCAGTAAACCGATGGCGAAGAGAAAGAAACCACTATGTCGGGGGGGAACTTTGGTATGGCGTTCGGGCACAGGAGACAGCTTTGGGTCAACGTCTGCCGAGTTTGTCGTGAAATAAATAACGTCTGTATGATGATTTTTACACACTTTCCGTCTGGGATAATCGCGGTGTCCGATTCGGGACACGCGGCGTGAATAAATCATCGTCTACTCGTTGTATGCTTCACCTGACAGCTGGCAACCAGTCCGAGTAGGGTTCGTGAACCCGCGGCTAAACGGCGAGAAGCGCGCGGACCGGCAGGCGAGCTTCTCGTTATCTCGGGGAGGTCCTGAAGCAGGGGGTTGTCCCGATGTCTGGTTCGCTACTTGAGGAGTGTGGATGAAAGTACCGAAGAAAGCATTCCTGGCCGCCCTGGCCGCCGCCGTGTTGTCGGGCTCTTTGGTCCTTGTCGCGAATGCTCCGGCCAGTGCGGCCGAGGGTGCTCCTCCGGTGGCGGCGAGGTACCTCGACCAGCAGATCGCGTGGGGTGATTGTCCTGGTATCAGCAAAACCCTCGCGGCGGCGTCGCCGGTGCCGCTCCGGCAGAAATGTGGGACGTTCGTCGCACCCAAGGACTACCATCACCAGGATCTGGGGGACATCAAGGTCGGCATCACTCGGGTCAGCAAGGACGACCAGTTCGGGCCGAAGCGCCAGCTGTTCATCAACCCAGGGGGACCGGGCGGCGCCGGGTTCCCCTTCCCGGCGAGTACGGCAATCGGGCAACCGCAATTGCTGGTCGACCATGACTTCGTAGCGGTGGACCCGCGCGGGACCGGGCTGGGAACGCGGGTGGACTGCGACGACGTGCAGGCGGCGGCCGACTCGCGAGATCTGTCCGATGCTGCGATCACCAAGGCGCGTGCGGACGCGAAGAGGTGGGTTGCCGACTGTGCCGCGAAGCACGGCGACATTCTGCCCTATATCACCACGGAGCAGACCGTTCGCGACATGGACCTGGGTAGGGTGCTGCTGGGTGCGCAGAAGATCGATTACCAGGGCACTTCCGCCGGAACATGGCTCGGCGCCCAGTATCAGAAAGTCTTCCCGGACCGAGCCGGCAGGTTCGTCCTCGATTCCAACGCGCAGTTCTCCGAGTCCTGGCAAACCACGTTCGAGATGCAGCCCATGGCGTTTCAGCGGCGGTTCGACGAGCAGTTCCTCCCGTGGCTGTCCCGGCACGACGCCAATTACGGCCTCGGCGATACCCCGGACAAGGTCAAGGAGACCTACGAGGCGATCCGTGTGGCCGCCGGCCAAGGCAAACTGGGCAAGCGGACGCCGAACGACCTCGACAACGCCGTGACGCGTTCGCTCTACAGCTCGACGAACTTTCCGGGGGTGGGGAGTGTGCTTCAAACGTTGAATAAAGCGGTCCAGAGCGACAAGCCGGTGGATGACAGCAGTGACCTGCTCTCCCAGATCCTAGGCGTGGTTAAAAGGGTCTTCCCCGACACCAATCCGCCCACCGAATCCGACACGGTGTTCACTGCGATCACGTGCAATGACACCGCCTGGCGCGGAGAGGACTACTGGGTTGAGTTCGCCAGGAAGCAGGCCAAGGACAATCCGCTGCTCGCCCCTGGGCTCGCCGTTTCTCCCTGCAACTACTGGCCCTACCAGCCGGTCGGGCTGACGCCGGTGACCGGCCAGACCGCGCTGGGCGCACTGATGTTGCAGGACACCCTCGACCCGGCGACCGCCTACGAGGGAGCGCTCGCGGCTCATCGGAGCAACCCCGCCACTCGCATGGTGACTGTGATCAACGCGGGAGACCACGGGGTGGCCGGACACAACTCGTGTGCTGACGTCGTGGTGAACCGATACCTGCAGCAAGGGGTGCTGCCGGGGAACGACGTGGTCTGCCAGGGTGTGCCGATGGCGGACGTGCCCTCCCTGGCTGCACCGATGGCCGCAGAGCCGCGCGTGTACGAAGCAGGACCACAGCTGCCCGGTGCCCTTCCGGCTACTGATGACAGCAGGGCGCCCAGCTTGGTGCAGCAGATCAACAGCTTGTTGACGGCCCTCGCTACCCGATCCTGGAGTTTTGTCTGATTCGATAGCTGACCGCGCGGGCGGCCCGGCCGGTGCCGTTGCGGTGTCGAGCGCGATGACCGATGCGGCAATCGAGCTGCCCCAGGAGAGGCCCGGCCAGGAATTCACGGGCCTTTCCTGGGGCAGCGTTGCGTTGGCGGCCTGATCCGCGGCCGCGTCATCGAGCGACGCTGCGTGACCCCCGGGCCGTCGCTGCCGGGGATGTCCGGGTCTGCTTGCATCGCTGTATCCAGCTGGCGCCGACTACGTCAGGTATGCTCGCGTCAGGCCTAAATGTGACAAAGATTCATGTCTGATGGCCGTCCACCTGCGACCGAGGAGTGGCCATGGCGGACCGACCTGCGGACCGGCCTTCGCGAGACGCGGTCCGGCCTGACCAGTCGGTCGTCGACGATCCGGCGGCGCGGCTGTGGCTGCTGCGCACCCCACTGAGCGGGTACGTGCTGATGCTGGACTCCACTGACGTCCCGCGCGCAGTCCATGGGGGAGTCCCGCTGACGCTGGAGCAGGCGCGCGGCATCGCGGTGCCCGAGCGGAGGCCTGACAGCGGGGACCCCGGGCCCGATCCCGGCGCGCAGGAATACGCGGTCGAGGGCGGCACACGGAGCGACGCTCCCTCGCTGCAACTGCGGTATGAGGACGGCGGCTGGGGGGTCTCGCATTCGGCGGCGTGGTCGTTGCCGGTGCTCGGCGGGTACCGGGTCCACCAGGTGAGCGGTGCCCAGGGCAGCGAGTTCAAGCTGCGGCGCACCGAACTGGCCATCGGCGAGATGGCGTTCACCAGCCGGCTCGGGCACACCGGGCACCGCGTCGACCCGTGGTCGATGATCGACGACGGTACCGCGGCCGAGGAGCACGGCGAGGTGTGGAGCGGCGTGCTCGCATGGAGCGGGAGCCGGCGGATCACGCTCAGCCGCGACCCTGCCGGTCGAGCCGGGTTCACCGGCGGGCCTACTTGGCGGCTCGATCCGGGTGCCGAGCTGGAGACGCGAGTGTTCGCCGGGATGTACGCGCCGGACGGGTTCGGCGGGGCCAGCCGCCGCCGGCATCAGCACATCCGGGGGCACGTGCTGCCCGCGCCGGAGCGGACCCCGCTGAGGCTGTTCAACTCGTGGGAGGCCGACGGCTGGTTCGGCGCCCGCACCGGCGAGCGGCCCGGACTCGGCGACTGGCAGCCGAGCGTGGAGTTCGGAATCCGGGTCGAACCGGAGATGGTCGACCCCGACAGCGACCTTCCTTTCTCGAAGGGGGACTTCAAGCGGCCGTTCGCCGGCGCCGGATGGCCGGGGGACGATGACCCGGACCGGCTGTGGATCGACCACGTGCGCGGCGTCTACGCGCTCATCGACCCCCGGCAACAGCGAGGCGCCCGACTGGATCGGGATCCAGCACGGCTGCAGCGAGCTGCACCGGCTCGGCGAACGCGGAGTGCAGTACTCGGTTTGCGGCCAAGTGGCGGCGATCGCCTGGCAACCCAGCTGGGCGACCCGGTCGAACGAGCCGCTGCGACTGGTCGGCCTCGACCCGTCGGCGACTTACCGCGAGGAGGACGCCGGCCAGGTCCACCACGAAGCCGTGGTCCTGGCGCGCGGGTTGTCCATGATGTTCTTTCACCTCGGCTACCTGCGCGCGCTGCTGCGCCTGGGCAGGGCAGTCCCGGGTGATCCGGTGCCCGCTTGCCCGGTCTCCGTCACTCGGACGAATGACGTGACTCGGTACGGCCCGAGCGACGGGGTTAGCATCGCGCGCCGACGCGGCACGTCCGGCGGACGAGGAGGGGACGGGGCATCAGGTGAAACACTTGCTGTGGCCGGTGCTGGGCAAGGCGCTCTACTGGCGGACCGTTCGCGTCGGCGGCCGGGCGTTCGCCCTCGCCGCCATCGGCATCGCGGGGATCGTCGTGGGCGGGGTCGTCACGCCGGGCGCGACGAAGGTCCTGGAGGCGTCCGGCAGCTTTTCGCTGTCAGTCTGGTACGCCGGGCTGATCTTGCTGCAGACGCTGATCTGCATGCACGGGCTGGTGTTTCGCGCGGCCGGCGTGCCCTTCCGGCAAACGTGGCCGCTGATCGCGGTGACCACGCTGATCGCGTCCTTCGTCGCGATCGTCTTCCACGACGCGCCAGGCCCCGCCGGCTCCATCGCGATGATCTGCGTGCTCTTGCTCGTCCTTGCGCGTAGTGAGTGGGTATGGGTGGTCTGCGCCGGCATCGGAATGGTCTCGCTCGCGCTGTTCTTGTGGTGGCCGATGCCCGATTCGTCCAGCCCGAACACCCTTGCGGTCGTGCAGTCCATCGTCGTCGGCGTCGTCGGCGCGATCGCCGTGCGGGCCACGGCGTGGCTGGCCGCCCGCACGGTCGAGCTGGCCGCGGCGAACGCCGAGATCTCGCGGCTGACCGTGCAGAAGGAACGCACCCGTATTTCCCGGGATCTGCATGACCGGCTCGGGCACAATCTCGTGTCGATCATGCTGCGCACCGAACTGGCGGAGCGGCTCGCGGCGGTCGACACCGCGCAGGCCAGCCGGGAAAGCAAAGCCGCGCATGTGCTGGCACAACAAGCCTTGCAGGATATGCGCGGCATCGCGCACGGCACACTGGTCGCCGACCTGGACGCCGAACTCGCCGCGGCGATCGACCTGCTGGAGTCGCGCGGCGCCGCCTGCCGGATCCGGATCGGCGAACAACCCGAGGGAGCGCTCGCCGAAACGCTGGCCTGGGTGGTCCGGGAAGCGGTGACGAACATCCTGAAACACAGCCAGCCGGTGAACTGCGAGCTGGAGCTGATCCGCGTCGGAGACCGCTTCGAGTTCGTGATCGCCAACGACGGATTGCTCGCGGCAGATTCGGCGGCACCCCGGCACGGGCTGGCGGGCATCGCCGAACGGGTCGAGCGTGTCGGCGGGACGTACGACGCTGACACCGACGCCGACGGCGACCGGTTCGAGCTTCGCGTGACGCTGCCCGCGACCGCTCCGCGACAGGAAACCGGGACTCCCGCCTGACTCCGGCCGACCGCAGCGAGCCTGAGCCGTTCATCCGGCCGTCGGAGAATGCGGAGGCCTCACCCGAAAAGGGGGGACGCGATCGGGGAAACTTGAACCGCTTTCATGTTTCGTTTACGGTGTTGGTCCGGTCCCCGCATGGGTCTTCACACCGAACAGGGCGGGAGGCATGCACCCGATGCTTCGTCTACTGACATTCAACGTGCTGCAGCTCCCGCTCGTCTCGGCCTCCTTTCGCGGCCGCCGCCGGGCGGATTGGGCCGTGGAGGTCGTGCGCTTCGCCGATCCGGACATTGTGGTCCTGAATGAAGCGTTCGGGTTGTCGCCTGCCGGGCGGCTGGTTTCCCGGCTGACTCGGCACGGCTATCGTGCTTCGCCACAGATCGGCGCGTTTCGGGGGCGCCGGAAGTGGGACAGCCCGGTGCCTGCGCTCTCGCCGCTGCGGGGGCTGGTGGGCGGCGGAGTGCGGGTGCTGAGCCGGTACCCGTTCGGGTGGCGTGGGCAGCACCTGTACCGTGCGTTCCATCCGAAAACCCAAGACGCGTTGTGCCACAAAGGGGTCGCGCTGGTGGAGCTGGACACGCCGATGGGCCGGATCTGGCTGGCCGCGACACATTTGCAGGCCGACGAGCCGCCGATGCCGGTGTCGGAGACCCGCGAAGTGCGCCTGGAACAGCTCAGGGAGCTGCGTGAATTCGTCACGAGGACGGCGCCGCCGGAGGCACTCGTCTTGCTGGCCGGAGATCTGAACGTCGAGTACTACAAATCGGACGCACGCGGTGTCCCCGGCGAGCCCGGCCCGGATCCGACCGAAGCGGCCGAGGCGGTCGGCGGCCGCCTCGAACCGGACGGCGGCATGCACGGGTACACGTTCGACAGCAAGCGAAACCTGCTCGTGGCCCGGTCTCAGCCGGGCTATCGCAATGTGCTGGACTATGTGGGCTCGATCAACGAAAACGGACGGCGGCCGGTCCCGCGGATCACCACCTCCACAGTCGCGTTCGGACCGGGCGGGCCGGCGAGCGACCACAATCCGGTGTTCGCGACCGTGACCTTGGGGCAGCCATGACCGCGGGCGTGGCCGCTGCGGGCGGCCGGTCCGCGTTGGACGAACCGCTGCGTCCGGTCGGTCGCCAGTGGACGTTCTCCTGGGCGATGGCGAACCTCGGCTTGTTCCTCGCCAACTACGGCGCGCAGCAGATCGTGCTACCGCGTCAGGCGAACGCGATCGCCAGCGACCAGGACGCCGCGGTGGTCGTGCAGAGCTGGGCCAACGCGTGTGCCTCCGTGGCAACCGTGATCGTCTCGATTCTGGCCGGCGCGCTGTCCGACCGCACTCTGCATCGCACTGGCCGCAGGCAGGTCTGGGTCCTCTGCGGCGTCGTGCTCTGCGCGGTCGCGTTCGTGTTTCAAGGCTCGCAGCACAGCATTGCGGGCGTTGTCGTCGGGTGGACCGCCTTCACGGCGGGTTTCGCCGTCGTCTTCGTCGCGCTGTCCGCAGCGGTCCCCGACGACGTACCGGTCAACCAACGGGCCAGGGTCTCGAGCTACTTCGCGGTGGGCACCGCGTGCGGGCCGCTGATCGGCGTCGCGGCGGTCACGTTCCTGCTCACCGGCATCCTCGACGCCTACGTCGGATTGGCCCTGCTGCTCCTCCTGTGCGTGCTTCCGTTCGGGTTCCTCACTCGCGGGATACCGTTGCGGCGGACGGAACGCCCTCCGCTGGCCCTCCGCGCTATCACCCTCGGCGTCTTCATGCCGCTGCGCAGTGCGGACTTCGCCTGGGCGTGCGGGCAGCGGGCGCTAATCAACCTGTCGAACGCGCTCGCGCAGATTTTCCTGTACCAGTACCTGAAAGACGCGGTGCGCTTCGACCCCGACCTTGGCACCTTGGTTCTCCTGGTGTGCTATACGGCGGGCATCGTCGTCGTCGCGATCCCGGTCGGCCGCTACTCGGATCGCACCGGAAAGCGGAAGCGGATTGTCGTGTGGTCCTCGGCGGCGCAGGGGGCAGCCGCGCTGATCCTCGCTTTCGTTCCGACCTTCCCGGCCGCGATCGCGGGCGCTTCGCTGCTCGGATTCGGCTATGGCGCTTACCTTTCCGTCGATCAGGCGGTGGTCACGCAGGTGCTGCCGCACGCCGAAGACCGCGGCAAAGACCTCGGCGTCCTTCAGCTCTCGAGCGCGCTGCCGGTGATCGTCGCCGCCGCGATCGGCGGGGTCCTCATCACGTCGCTGGGCGGTTTCCCGGCGTTGTTCCTCGCGTCCGCCATCGCCGGACTCGCCGCCGCGTTCTGTGTCTTGCCGATCAGAAGCGTGTCCTGACCTCGCCGTCTAGCGGCCGGGTGAAGAATTGTTCCGGCGCCCGGGAAATACCTCACCAGCTTTCGCTGGACGGTGGCGCGGAGTGCCGATTCGGGCAGAATATTGGCGAGAGCACCGCTGGCAGGTCCTCCTTCCGGCCAGGGAGCCGGGATTCCGGGGCGTCAGTTCTTCGCGGTGTCAGAGCAGCCCGGCCGGCCCACGGAACCCCGTCCGTAGGCCGGCCGGGTGTCGTCTCCCTCGCGGACAGGGGGCTGAACGCGATGGGCGCCTGCCTTGGGATAGGCGGGTGCCCATCGTCGGTTCTGAAGCCTTTCCGCGCGACCGCGCCGGTCCGGCCGAGAGTTCCTCCTGCTCGGCTGACGGAAAATTTCCAAATTGTTCGGCGGCTTCCGGAGGTCCGCTGGTCGACCGCGGGGCTCGCGGACGACGATTCGTTCAGCTATTGGTCGCGCGGCAGCATTCTCGTCCTTTGCGTGAAATGAACGGAAGAGGGGGAGACATCGCTGGGCGTTGATCGATCAGGAGTCGTATCTGCCGGAGCTGTGGATCGCCGGCCGGGCCGGGATCCTGGATGAGATCGAGTTCGACACGAAGCCGCGTTACGCGGCGGCGTGCTGGCGCGGGCGCTCGAGGCACGGGTGCCGGTCGCGTGGATCACCGACGACAAGGCGTATGGGCAGGCCAAGTACCTGAAGGTGCGGTCAGAGCAGTGCCACACCGGGTATGTGTCGGCGACCAAGGTCAACGACCTGCTGATCACCACCGCCGGCGGCGGGACTCGGGCGGACGAGCGGATCGCGGGCCTGCCTGCCCGGGTGTGGCGGCGACTGTCGGTCGGCCACGGCGCGCACGGCCCGCGCGAAGACGACTAAGGCATGTCCTGCAAGCGGGTGAGCTGGGCCCCTGGTATTTGTGCTCGGTGGTTGGTCGCGGTGAATTGACGGATGAGGCGTGGGCGGAGATCGAGCCGTTGCTGCCGCCGGTGCAGGTTGGTGGCTGGCGGCGGCGTGATCACCGTCAGGTGATCCACGCGATCCTGTGGAAACTGCGCACCGCCGCTCCGTGGCGGGACCTGCTCGAACGATATGGGCCCTGGAAGACCGCGCATGAGCGGCTGCGGTTGTGGACCAAGGACGGCTCCTGGGGTCGGAACCTCGACTGGGTGATCGTCAAAGACGACGCCGTCAGCGACCTCGAATGGATCAACTCGGTGGACTCGAGCGTGGTCCGGACCCACCAGCATGCCGCTTGTGCCCGGAAGAGGTGGACGCAGCGAGCAGGTCGAACCCCTCGCCCTCGACGGCGAAGGAGTCAGCCGGTCCCGCGTCGGGCTGAGCACCAAGAATGCACCTGGCCGTCGACAGGCGTGGCCTGCCGATGCGGTTCCTGCTCACGCCGGGCAGGCGGGCGACAACCCGCAGCTGGTTCCGCTGCTGGATGGCATCAGCGTCGCCCGGATCGGGCCGGGGCGTCCTCGGTGCCGCCCGTAGACGGTGGTCGCGGACAAGGCGCACTCGCACCCCTCGACCCGCCGCGCAATGAAAGAACGCCGGATCACCTTCGTCAGTCCGTGCGGACCCGTCGCTCGACGCTACTGGATCCGGGCTGGATCGCCGGGACTCGATGGCGGATCGGGGAGCGTTTCCGGCAGGGCCAAGAACGAGACTGTGCTTGACCACTACGTGGTCCGGCCGTGGCAGGCGTGGTATGCCCGCATCACGTTGTCGATGCTCGCTCATGCTTGGCTCGCAACCACCAGATCCCTCACCGTAAAGGGCAATCAGTGTCGGCGCGCCGGGCGTAGTCGGATCTGCGACACCGGAAATTCGGCGCCTGCTCACCAACTCGTCCTGCGTGCCGCCGTCGACGCCAACCATGTCTGGTCACGCCTCCGCTGCCGGCGACAGCGCCATGCCCGCCTCTGCCAGTGCAAACGACCTGGCTACCCACTCACCTGACTGCCATTGCAGTATCAGTCCACGCAACCGACCATGAGCAACTGGTGGTCGTACCTCAGCTGTCGACCTGGCCGGCCCGCCCAGCCACCGCGCTGCGGACGCCGGCCACTTCGGAGAGTTCCGCCGTCAGGTCGGCCAGGTCGCCTCGCCCGTCAAGATACAGCGTGACTGCCGTGGACCTGTGCCCGTCGTCGGAAAATGTCTCCTGCTCGACGACGATTTCCTCTACTGCCCAGCCCCGGCTGGTGCACGCCACTAGAACCGCCCGCAGAACACCTTGGCCGTCGTCATAGCTCAACCGCAGCATCGGCGGCTCTCGTCGATGTGTCGCGACGAATACCGCGAGGCGGGACAGCCCCCGGGTTGCCAGGAAGAAGCCAACGGTCCCCGCAGCGGCGAGAATCGGCAACCCCGCTCCGCACGCCATCCCGATCGCCGCGGTAACCCAGATCGTCGCTGCCGTGGTCAACCCGCGCACTGCGTCGCTCCGGATGAAGATCAAGCCGCCGCCCAGGAAACCGATGCCCGAGACGATCTGCGCGGCGACTCGCGAGGGATCGAGGGAGACGTGCGGATTGTCCAGGAAGTCGTCGAAACCATACTTCGACACCAGCATGAAGACCGCTGATCCGACGCCGACCAACGCGTGCGTCCGCAGACCTGCGGACTTCTTGCCAATTTCCCGCTCCAACCCGATCAAGGTACTCAGCACGAGCGCAACCAGCACCGGGGCCAGCAACGCCCACTGCCGATCGGTAGACCACAAGGGACCCACGAAACCTCCCGCGGACGCTGAGCGACGCCCACAGCACGGCAGGTCCGTCCACAACATCACCATCGAACACCGCGGGTGCACGATTACCCGATTCACCGAAAGTCCAACACGACGACCAGGTGAAATCGAACACTTGCACAACCGCATGGATTTGCCACAATAAGCGCGGAAGCGTAGTCCGGGCTACTGCAACTAGTCATTGGCTTTCAATGAATTATTCAACAATGGCATCGGATGATCACGAGCACCGATCGGCGCGCGAGCGGCTGGATGGGTCAACCCCGGCCAGCGGGTCGTCGCCTCGCTGCGATGCTTGGGCCCAGTTGGGGCGGGCGGTGATGGCGCCCTCGTAGGCCACGGTGTCCCGTTCGCCCACGTGAGGCCGCCGTGCTCGGTGATCCGCGCGACCCGACACCACCAGGTCCAGCACGGCTTTCGGAAGCGTTTCCGCCTCGCATCCGGCCGCGCGGAACGATCGGCCCGTCCCCGACGGAAACCCCTTCGGCAGACGTAGTCCCTGGGACGCCTGCCGAAGGGGAATCGCGGGCCTCGCCGGGAATCATGCCGGGAGGGCAACTGTGCTCGGCGAGCCACTGACAGCGTACCCGTGATTTCGGCACGTGCAGCAAGAAGGTCGGCGTCCGCGGCGAAGGAGCTACCGCTGCCGAAACGGCGAGCGGAGGATACTCGAACGGTTTCGCTTCAGCTCGTTGAGGGTCGGCAGTCGTGAAGAGTTCATTTCGGACGTCGGAGCGGCGGCATGCGAGAGGTGAGCACTGTCACGCGGCCGGCGCGGCGGTCTCGGGACGTCAGCGCAGGACGCTCTGTCGGGCTCACTAAAGCTGGTCCCTTCATTCGGTCAATTCGGTGGCCTGGCCGCGCTTTTCGGGGAGACGCGGCGGTCCCAGCGCGTGAACTTATCATCAATCGCCCGTGGTCTATTCACTTGAGGATTGCATCGGTCACAACAGCGGCTATATTCGCCAGACCGTTGGCCGGGCGTCGAGTTCGGGTCGGAGCGTCCGTACGCGCCACGGGACGTGCACCAAGGAGTGTGGTATGTCGAGGAGCAGAGTCGCTCGCAAGACAAGTTTTGCCCGCCGGGCCACCGTCGTCGTCCTGGCGACGATGACGGTTGTGCCTGTCGTCGCGGCCGCGTCACCGGGTACAGCGGATGCGGCCGACCACGCCGACTACTGTGGCGATCAATGCCATGACATTCTGCCCGGCGGCCAAGCCGGTAATTTGTCGAGGAAGCAGGCAATAGACATTGCGCTGAGCAAGCTCGCGCCGCCCCCTTACGAAATCCCACACGGAAGCGACCAGGCCGCGCGTTACGATTCGTTGCGGAAGAGCTATCCCGGACTGACCGACGAGAAACTCGGCGAGTTCCTGAACTCGGCGGCATTCGATGTGAACCGCACGGCCGGGATCGGGGTTGGCGGTCGGCCGGACGTCACCATCTCCCGGGACTCCTTCGGCATCCCGCATATCAAGAGCACGACGCGGGAGGGCGCCACGTTCGGCTCGGGGTACGCGGCCGCGCAGGACCGGCTCTTCGCGATGGACCTGCTGCGCCACGTGGCCAAGGGGTCGGCGGTGCAGTTCGCCGGGACGGCCGTGGAGAGCTTCCAGGACGAGCTGTGGCCGGTGATCGCGGAAACCGAGGCGGACCGGCGTGCCCAGTTGGACCGGCTGGCGGCGAGTGGGGACGAGGGCAAGCAGGTCGTGGGCGACCTTGATTCCTTCGTGGCCGGGATCAACAAATACATCGATGAGGTCCTGCACAGTCCGCTCCGGCAAGACGTTCCGGTCGAATATTCGGGAAAGGACGTGCTTCAGGGAAAGCTGGATCCGAGCAGCTTGCTCAACGCGGTTATGCCGTCGGTGACGCCCTTCACGACGACCGACGTCGTCGCGCTCATCACGCTGCTGGGTGGGCAGTTCGGGGCGGCGGGCGGAGAACAGGCGCTCGCCGCAGCGACGAAGGTCGCCGCGGAACGGAAATACGGCCCACAGCTGGGCGACCAGGTATGGGATTCCCTCCGGGCAGCGAACGACCCGGAGACGACCGTGACGCAGCGCGGCGCCGCGAAACCCCCGTACGGGATCAGCCCGAAGAACCCGAAGCACGTGGCGATGCCCGATCCGGGCTCGATGACGAGCGAACCCTTCAAGCCGGGTGCGAGCAGTGCCTCGAACGCCGGCTCGCAGGCTGAGGCGGCGACCCGGCCAAGCAACTTCCTCGGCCGGGACAAGGGAATGTCCAACGCGCTCGTGGTGTCCGGGGTGCACACGAAGAGCGGCAACCCGATCGCCGTGTTCGGGCCGCAGACCGCGTACTTCGCACCGGAAATCCTGATGCTCCAGGAGATTCAAGGCCCCGGCCTGAGCGCACGGGGCGCCATGTTCCCCGGCACCGGTCCCTACGTGCTGATCGGCCGCGGACCGGACTACGCCTGGAGCGCCACATCAGCGCATCAAAGCATCATCGACACCTACGCCGTGAAGCTCTGCAACGCTGACGGCAGCCCGGCAGGCAAGGAATCCAACAGTTATCTTGACAACGGCCAGTGCGCGCCGATGGAGCCGCTGACGAGCCCGGACAACCTGCACGTGTGGCGGACGAAGTACGGCATTGTGAAGCAGCGCGCTACCGTGGGCGGGGAGCCGGTCGCGTATACCGAACTACGGTCGACCTACGTCAACGAATTGCAGTCGGCGGTCGGGTTCAAGCGGTTCAACGACCCGGAAGCGATCAAAGGCCCGGAGGACTTCCAGACGGCGGCGTCGACGATCGGGTTCACCTTCAACTGGTTCTACGTCGACTCGAAGCACACCGCGTACTACAACTCCGGTCTCGAGCCGGTCCGGGCGGCCGACGTCGACCCGAACCTCCCGATGTGGGCGGGGCCGGAGACCTCCTGGCGGAACTGGGACCCGGCGACCAACCTCGGCGAAGGCGTGCCGGCCGAGCACCATCCCGGGTCCATCGACCAGGACTATTACGTCAACTGGAACAACAAATCAGCCGAAGACCAGGTCAACGGAGACTTCGGCGACGGCTCCGTGCACCGCGCGGACCTGCTCGACAAGAGGGTCAAGGACCTGATCTCGAACGGGAACAAGATCGACCGAGCCGCGCTGGTGAAGGCGATGGCGGACGCGGCGATCACGGATCTTCGCGGCGAGAAGATCCTCCCGAACTTGTTGAAGGTGATCGACAGCGCTCCGGATCGGATCGACCCCGTGCTCCGGCAGGGGCTGTCGGACCTGCGGAGGTGGCTGGATCGGGGGACGAAGCGGACCACCGGGCCCGAGTCGTCGACCTACCTCGACGCCAACGCGGTGAAGATCATGGACGCGTGGTGGCCGTTGCTGGTGAAGGCGATCTTCCAACCGGTCATGGGCGACGAGCTGTACGACGCCGCGGTGCAGAACCTGCAGATCGACGAGGCGCCCTCCGCTCCATTGCCGGGAACGTCGACGGCTCCGCACCGAGGATCGGCCTTTCAACTCGGTTGGTGGTCCTATGTGGACAAGGATCTGCGGTCCACTTTGGGGCAGCAGGTGAATGGTCCGCTGCCGACCGGGTTCTGCGGGACGCTGGAGAAGTGTCAGAGCACGCTGCTGACGACGCTCAAGGAAGCGATCGGCAAACCGGCCGCGGAGGTCTATCCGGCGGACGGGAACTGCGCCGCCGGTGACGCGGCGTGTGCCGATTCGATTCGGTTCACGCCCTTGGGCGTGGTGAAGGTCCCGGACATCGGATGGCAGAACCGCCCGACGTATCAGCAGGTGGTGGAGTTCCCGAAGCACCGCTAAGCCCTCTGGGACCGCAGCCGTCCCGCCGGACGAAATCCGGCGGGACGGTCGGGCATCGGTGGCTGGCGGTGGAAATGGTCGCCGCAGCGGTGTGTGGTGAACGGGCCTCACCGCCGCGGCGATCTGTTCTGTGCCGAGTTCCTCGCCGGAGCTGGCGCGGCTGATCACCTGGCGAGCGGCTGCGTCGCTGATTGCCGGAACCGCGGTCGGGCCGCCTGCCCGGCAGCGGACGGAACGGGACCGGCCGGGCGCTCAGCCGTCAGCGAGCGCGGTGAGGAACTCGTCGGTGGTGACGACCTCGGCCAGGCCGACGAACGCGGCGATGTCGATCCCGGCCGCGCGCAGGACGACGTCCAGATGGCTGCTGTGGAACCGGTGACCCGGTGGGGCACGATCGTGTCGGTTTCGGCAGGGGAGACCGCCTCGACGAGCGCCTTGGTGCACCCGGGCCAACTGCGCGATCTCGCTCAGGCAGTTGTCCTAAGTGCAGGTTGCCCGTGAGGAAAAGTTCGTAGCCAAAAATGCTTTGCCTTTACTTTTGGAAACGTGCTCGGGTCCTGCCGCTGTCAAGTGACACGTGCTCGGCCGGCGTCAATGTCGGCGACCAATGAAAATGTTCACTATGATTTCGTGAGTATTTCCACTGATGTCGAGTGAAGTTTGTTCGCGAAGTGTGCTCTCGATGACGGCGGGCCCGTGTCGGTTCCGTGCGACGGCAGTTGACTGTGATTCGCGGTCCAGGTTGCGGGTGGGGGGGCAGGGTGCGTGGCGGGGGTTGTTGGGCTCTGAGCTGCTTGTGGCAGACCGGATTTCCGGTCGTCTCCGTGGGGGCTGGCTCGATATACGGAGCGCTCGACGACAGTCTCCAATGGCCGGTTGCGGTCTGTTGTGCTCGGATCTGGACATGTGGCAGCGTGGTGCCGCGATGCTCGGCGGGGCGTCGACCTCGGGGTGGGAAAGAGGGCTTCAGTAGGGTGGGAGTTCATTTTCTCACTGTTCGACTGTCAATTTTGGTACACTCCGGTCGGGTGGCGCCGTTCGAGTTTCCTTGTCCGCGGGGAGTGCGGGAGACATCATTGCTCGTGAGCCCCCGGTCGGGGGGAGGAAATTACTTCGGAGATTTCATGACTAAGCTGAAGCAGGAACGCAAGTTCCGGGCGGCCGGGCTGGCGAAGGCTGGTGCGGTCAGCGCACTGACGATGGGGCTGGTCGCCGGGCTCGCCGCGCCGGCGATGGCCGCCGACGACGGTTATGCCCTGCCCACGAAGGGCGACGAAGGTCGTGCGCACATTATCACCAGCGTGGAGAAGCCGAAGCCCGGGCAGCCGGTATCCATCACCGCGTCCTACGACAACGTCAACATCTTCGACCTGAAGATCTTCAACAACGGCAACGCGAAGCACATCGAACCCAGCCAGGACTGGTTCAAGCTCTTCTACAGCTGGGAAGGCGCGATCAAGGTCGGCGGCAACGCGTGTGCCGACCTCGGCGGCAGCGTGGCTGTCCAGGCGTCGGGGAACAACGGCAAGAGCACCGGTTGGTTCCCGATCGACGTGGGGAACTCGCTCAAGTCGGTCATCAACGGACTCGGGAGCCTGTTCGGAGCAGGTGACCTGATCAGCATCCAGACCAAGTGCGATTTCGTCGTATCCCAGGATGCGCCGAGCGTGCTTCCGATTGAGTACGACTTGAAGCAGTCCAACTTCTTCGGGCTGCTCAAGCACGACACGAACGTTTACGCCAACCTGCCGATCGATGTTCCTCGGGCGCCGGGTGTCCCGGAGATCGTCTTGCCGATGTCCAACACCAAGATCACCTCGAAGGGCGTGGTCAAGGGCCGTGTCCCGACCGGTGCCGGGTACAACGGGCTGGTGCAGCTGTACAACTACGGCCAGCCGTTCGGTGACCCGGTGAAGGTCGACAAGGACGGCTTCTGGACCGCTCCGATTCCCGGGGGGACCGCTCAGGGTGACCTCTGGCTGACCGCCAGGGCGCTGGGGCAGAACGGCAATCCGGACTCCGCGGAGTCGCGGGGCGTGAAGGTCACCCTCGACGACTCCGTGAACACGCTGACGCAGCCGGTGATCAGCTCGCCGGCAGGCGACACGGTGAAGCCGGGCGAGGAGCTGACCGTCACCGGCACCGAGGGCAGCCAGGTGACCGCGGTCGACCAGAACGGCAAGGTCATCGGCGGTTCGGCGAAGATCAAGGACGGCAAGGCCGTGATCAAGCTGAACAGCCCGCTGGCCGACGGGACCAAGGTCAAGATCCAGGCGCTGTTGCCGAACAACCCCGACGTTCCGGCGAAGTACTCAGAGGAGAAGACCGTTCAGGCCGCCGTCGAGCGGCCGGAGTTCTTCCAGAGTTTCGCGCCGAACGTGAAACCGGGCACGGTCAGCCCGCTGGACGTCAGCTTCGAGCCGAAGGACGGCAACTTCGCCAAGATCGCGGGCAAGGCCCTGGTGCTGACGGCGCCGGAGGGCGTGCTCTTCACTGGGGACGCGTCGTACCAGACCTTCGATAAGGACAAGAGGGCTCTCAATGGCGGAGGTATTTGGCTCCCCGACGCCGCGATCGGCGACGGCGGCAAGACCCTGACGGTGACCATCCCGGCCGCCGGCGACCTGAAGACCGCCAACGCGACCATCTTCAAGGTCACGGTCGTGGTCAAGACGGCCGCGGGCGCGACCCCGGGCGAGAAGGCCAACGGCACCGCGGCGCTCGCCGGGTACACCAGTCCGCTGAAGGCGACTGTGGGCCAGTAAGGATCCCGGCGCAGTGGGAGAGATCCCTCCCCTCGCATGAAGTTCAACCGATGTGGCCGTGACCGTGGCCGGAAGTCCGCCCACGGTCACGGCCACATCGCTTCAGTTCTGGCCGGACACTTCCCGGCCGGCATCCGTTTGGAAAAGTCCCTGGAGTTGACCATGTCCGCAACGGGCAACCCGGCGCCCGGCGAATCCGGCGCCCCGGAACAGTCTCAGTCCTCCGGCCCCGCATCGTCCGCTTCGGCGGGCACGGCGGTCGTCAGCGGCGATCTCATGGTCGAGCTGGTCGATGGCTGGGCCAGTGTGGGCGATTCCGCTCGGCTGGCCGAGCACTTCGCGCTCGCGCCCGGCAATCCGGCGGCCGCTTTCGCCGTGTACGGCAAGAATGCCGACACCCCGCAGGTGTTCAGTCAACCGGCAGCGGCTTGGACGGCGTTTCGCGAGGGCGGACCCGGGTCCAGGCTGCTCTCGGTCGGCGATGGGCTGAACCGGAAGATCGCCGTCGTGCGGCTGGACGGTGCCATCGAATTCGCTCCGGTCGACCAGGAATCGGTGACCGGGGTCGGCGCTCCGGAGGCGTTGCGCGCATGGTGCGGTAAGCCGCCGGCCATACCGTCGCCGCAGTCTCCGTCGTCGGACGACGCGGGGGAACAGGCCGCTCCGGCCGAGGAAGAGTCAAGCCCCGGACCGGAAGCTCCGGCCGAGGATGGTGGCTCTCGGGGATTGGGCTTGTGGCGGCTGGGTTACGCGGCGCTCGGCTTGGTGGCGCTTGTACTGGGGTTCCTGTTCTTCCGCGTGACGATCGACGATTCGTTCATCACCTGGCGGTACGGCAAGACCTTCGTCGAGCACGGGGTCTGGGGCTGGAACGCCGAGGGCTCGCCGGTCGAGGGGTACAGCAACCCGCTCTACGCGTTCCTGTCGATCATTCCGGCGTTGCTGGGCATTTCCGCTGAGCTGTTCTTCAAAATCGTGTCGATCGCCATCGCAGTGGGTTACGTCGTCGTCGTACGCCGGGCGCAGTTGCCGCGGGTTCAGGAATTCGTGCTGCTGGCGGTCGCGCTGGCCAGCCCGGTCTTCTTCCTCCAGCTGTTCACCGGGCTGGAAACGGCCTCCTTCGCGCTGCTGATCGGCTGGCTGTACGCGATCGTCTACCGCCGGGGAGCGCTGGGGCGCACCGGATTCATCGCTGCCGCCGCCGTCGCGCTGAGCCGGCCGGAGGGCATCGTGCTGGCCGCTGCGGCGATCGGCTGGTCGCTGCTGATCGACCGGAGCCAGGAGAACCGGCGCGGCGCGATCGTGGTGCTCGCCGGCTGGGCGGTCTACTGGTGCGCCCGCTGGTGGTACTTCGGGTCGTTCTTCCCGAACCCGTACTACAAGAAGGTCGCCGGCGACGCCTCTCTCCCGACGAGGATCCTGGATGCGCTCCCGGTGGCGGGGCCGATCCTGCTGCCCGTGGTGCTCGGCCTCGCGATGGGGATCGCGCTGTACCGGCGCAGCGCCAAGACCTCGCTCCTGGCACGCCCGGACCTCCTGCGCGACGCGACACCGGTGCTGCTCGCACTGGTCTCGGCCGCCGTCGTGCTCGGCCTGTACCTGCAGGCCACGTTGGTGATGGACCCCGGCCACCGCTTCTACTGGCAGTTGCTGTTCCCGGTGGTACTGCTCGTGCTGAGCAGGCCGATCCTCCTTAGCGGGCCGCGCGAGCGGGATCCGCAGAGCCTGCTCGCCCTGATCGCGCTCGCCATCGCGACCGCCGCCGTGGTGCTATGGGATCCGCAAAACCTGACCACCGGCATCACGGTGGGCACCGTGATCGTGGTGATCGCCCTGTACGCGGGCGGTGTTCGCAAAATCGCCGGGGCCGCCCTGCTCGGGGCGATCGGCCTCGGTGCTGCGATCGGCTTCGGAAATGCCGCCGAGACGACGAACCTGCTAGCCTACCGGTACCGGGTGATGGCGCACCAAGAACTCGGCAAAGCGATCCACGACACCAAGCTCCCCGCCGGCGCGATCGCCATCGGCGACTCCGGTGTGCTGCCCTACGAGGCCGACCGGACAACGATCGACATCGGCGGCCTGGCGACGCGGGAGTCCTCCGGCGGTAGCCTCGACCCGGAGTGGCTGCGGAGCCAGAACCTGCAGCTCGCGGTCATGCTGTCCGGTTCGGATGATGCCGGGTCGGTGTGGAGCGGCGGGGCGGCGACCTCAGTCCTCGACTATGTGCGCGACCCACGCAACGGCTTCTGGTCGGCGAACGGTGCGATGGCGGGGCCCGGGTACTATCTGAACTACTGGATCGGCCCGGAGTGGCAGAAAACCGTTCTGTCCGACCGGCTCGGCACGGTCTTCATGCGCACGATGGCGCAGAACGACAAGCCCGACGCCAAACTGTTCACGGACAACCTGTGGAACTTCTCGTTCCTGACGAGGTGAACGACGACGGCTCGCGCAACGCCTGTTGCGCGAGCCGTAGTCGCGGAGCAACTGCGGCACGGGTAATCATCCACGAACGGCTCATGGTTTCTGCCGCACCCCAGGTGAGTGGCACTCGCCGGCCCGCGCCCGGCTGGACCGCCGTCTCGAAAGCCTGCGCGACGCCGCACCGGAGGACGGAAATCGATGACTCACCTGGACTTCCCGACGCTGTCCGCCGCGGCCTCCGCTTCGTTCGAGCGGTTCGCGGACCGAGTCGCGGCCGAGTGCGGCGATGGCACCCCGATCACCTACGCGCCTACGCGCAGCTGCGCGAGCGAGTGGGCGGCGCGACGTCGTCGGTGCTGAGCGCCCTGCCTGAAGCTCCCGATGCGCAGCCCCTGGCCGCACTGGTGCTGGACCGGTCGGTGGACTACGTGGTGGCCCTGTTCGGCGTGCTGCGATCCCACACTACGCCCGGTCGCTCGTTGCTGGAATATCCACCGCACCCACGGTGCGGTGGCCGGATCAGGTTCCGGGCAGTGCAGGCGGCGACCGAGGCTCGCGTCGGCCCGATTCGGGCGCGGATCGACATCGGCCAAGCGGTAACCGTAGGCCGGCCGCCGAGGAACTTGCCTTGAACACGGTCCTGGACGCCGATCGCAGGCTGTACTCGGTGCCGGGCCCGTAGCACCTCACGACGCGACTGGGACCCGAGGAGAAGCAACAGCGTCCGGTGCACGGGGTCATCAAGGTTCACCTTGCTTCGTCCAGGCTAGCCGGGGCCTGGTGGGCTTTCGACGCTGAATTGCATCGCTTACTCGGGAAACTGTCATGCCGCCGGGCCGAGGACCCGGTCGAGGTAGTTGTTCGAGAACGTTCCGGCCGGGTCACACTCCTTGCGGACGCGCAGGAAATCGTCGAAGTGCGGATAGCGGTCTCGCAGCACCGACGCGTCGAGGTTGTGCATTTTTCCCCAGTGCGGCCGCCCGCCGACCTGGCCCGCGATGGCCTCGAACGCGTCGAAGTATTCGCGGTAGCGCATACCGAGGAACTGGTGGATCGCGATGTACGCGGAATCTCGGCCGTTCGCGGTGGACAGCCAGATGTCGTCGGCAGCGGCCACCCTTACCTCGACTGGAAACGCCACCGGATCCCGCAGTCGCGGCACCAGTGCGCGCAGTTCGGCCAGCACGTCGTGCAGCGATTCGCGCGGGATCGCGTACTCCGATTCCACGAACCGGACCCCGCGATGGGTCACGAAAACACGGTGCGAGAGGTCGCTGTACTCGCGCGACGAGGACACCTGCGCGGCGAACGCGCCGAGCGGCCGCACCAGCTTCGGCGCAGCCCGGCCGAGTCGGCAGAGTCCACCAAACGCGACGTTCTCGATTAGTTCGTAGTCCACGAACTGACGCATGCGGGACAACGGTTTCCGCTCAGCGTGCAGCGGCAGCCGGTTATTGCGCTTCACCAATGCCTTGCTGCCGTGGGGAAACCAGTAAAACTCGAAGTGGTCGTTGTTCGCAACGTTGTCGTCGAAGCCTTCGAGGACCTGTTCCAACGGCTCCGGGCGCTCTTGCGCGGATAGCAGAAAGGACGGTTCACATTGGAGGGTCACGGTGCTGATGACGCCAAGCGCGCCAAGGCCGACGCGTGCGGCTTGGAACAATTCCGGACGTTCGTCGGCCGCACACCGGACCACCGAACCGTCGGCGAGCACCTGCTCCAGCGAGACGATCTGGGTCGAGATTCCGCCGAAGCGCGCACCGGTGCCGTGGGTGCCGGTGGAAATCGCGCCGGCGATGGTCTGTGCGTCGATGTCGCCGAGGTTCGTCATCGCGAGCCCGAGGGCGTCGAGCGCGGCGTTGAGGGTGCGAAGCGTGGTGCCGGAACGGACCGTGACCTGCTGGGTTTCGAAGTCGGCGCGCTCGATGCCGGTCCACTCGGTGAGGTCGAACGCGTCGGAATCTGCGGCGGCGATCGTGGTGAACGAGTGCCCGCTGCCCCACGCGCGGACTCGGCGGCCTGCCTCGGCGACCCCGCGCACGACGTCGGCGATCTCGGCCGCGCTGCGCGGCCGGTGCACCCGTTGCGGGGTGACCTTGGCCGTTCCGGCCCAGTTGCTCCACGTCATTTCGGCACCTGTTTTTCGCTGGAAGGTATCCACGATAGATGCCGGGAACCGTAAGGGAAGAGTATTCGCGTTTCAAGTGTCGGCGCGGTAGCGTGGATAGCCAGTCCGCGTTTAGCGGGCGAAACAAGGAGAATTTCCTGTCCCTGAGGTGAGAAATTCACTCCTCGTCCGGGGGCTCGACCAGCAAGGGGTGCTCAGCGTGGACAGTCCGACCTTCCCGCCCGACTTCCTGTGGGGTGTCTCGACCTCGGCATTCCAGATCGAGGGGGCGACGGCCGAAGGTGGCCGCGGACCGTCTATCTGGGACACGTTCACCGCGACCGAAGGCAAGATCGCCCGGGGCGAGGACGCCAAGGTATCGGCCGACCACTACCACCGTTACTCCGGCGACGTCGCATTGATGGCGGAACTCGGCGTCGGCGCGTACCGGATGTCGATCGCGTGGCCGCGGATCCAGCCGGACGGCTCCGGCAAGCCCAACGCGGAGGGACTCGCCTTCTACAACAAGCTGATCGACGAGGTTTGCGCGGCCGGGATCGCCCCAGCGATCACGCTGTACCACTGGGACACGCCGCAGGCGATCGAGGACGCCGGCGGCTGGCTGTCCCGCGACACCGCCTTCCGCTTCGCCGATTACGCTACGATTGTAGGGGAGCATTTCGCCGATCGGGCGAAACTCTGGATCCCGCTCAACGAGCCGGTGGCCATGACGATCTACGGCTACGGCATCGGCGAATACGCGCCCGGCCAGTTCCTCTTGCTTGACGCGCTCCCGACGGCGCATCACCAGAATCTCGCGCACGGCCTGTCGGTGCAGGCCCTTCGCACGGCGGGCGCGACCGGCATCGGCACCGCGAACAACCATTCGCCGATCTGGCCCGACCACGACACGCCCGCCGACCGCGAAGCCGCCGAATGGCTCGACGCGCTGATCAACCGCACCTTCGCCGACCCGATGCTGCTCGGCAGCTACCCCGAGCAGGTCCACCCGCACCTGCCGGAGAACTTCGCCGACGACTTGGCCGCGATCGCGCAGCCGCTCGACTTCTACGGCGTCAACTACTACGAACCCCAAGGTGTGACGGCGCCTGGCGAGGGCAACCCGCTGCCGTTCGAACTGCGCCCTATCGAGCGTTATCTCATGACCACCAACGATTCGCCGATCATACCGGAGGCGTTGTGCGATCTGCTGGTGTTCCTCCACGAGCGCTACCGCGAGAATCTGCCGCCGATCCAGATCACCGAGAACGGATGCAGCTTCGCCGACGAACCGGGCCCCGATGGCACCGTGCCCGACCTCGAACGGATCGATTTCCTCACCGGTCACCTGCTGGCCGTGCGCGAGGCGATGGATGCCGGCGTGGACGTGCGTGGATACTTCGTCCGGTCGCTGCTGGACAACTTCGAATGGTCCGGGGGGTACGCGCCGCGGTTCGGGCTCGTGCATGTGGACTACGAGACGCAGCGCCGTACGCCCAAGGATTCGTTCGCCTGGTACCGGAAGCTGATCCGTCCTGAGTGACACGGCCGTCGTTCCCGAAGTTGGCGACGCGGAAGACGTGGGCGTCCAGGACGAGCTGCGCGCCGGGCCAGGGCAGCGCGGCAGGTCAGGTGGCTGGTGCAATTGCTGACGGGGCACGGTCTTGCCGGTGTCTGCGTTGTGGGGTTGCCGATTGCGGGTAAGTAGCTTGCGCCCGCCCGTACCGCAGCCGAGAACGTGAACCCGGCGATCCATGTGCGTGTTCGCTGAGTTCAGGAGTCGTGTTGTGACTATTTCACATTCGCAAGATGATCTATTTCATCTTTTACTAGTTGATTTCGTCGAAGAAACTTGCGGAGTCCGTCGCAGGTTTGCCAGTCTGCCTTCCGACCGCAATGAGGCGGCTCCATGCGCCGCGGTTCGTCGATTGTCAACCGAGTGAGGTTAGGGCTGATTCACATGCGATTGAGGCGGATCGTAGCGCTGTCGGCGACAGCGGGTTTGATGGGAGTCGCGGGGACGGCAGGCATGGCCGGGACCGCGCTCGCGGAGCAGGCCACACCCAGTGCCTACGGGTATGTCGCGGGGACGAGCGGGAGCATCTTTGGGAAGTTCCCAAGCGGGGCGAACCTGCTGTCGGCCGCGGCGCCGACGGCGCCGGAGTCCGACCCGGGCGCAAGGATTTCGAGCAACTCGGCGACGTCGATTCCGGCGTT
This sequence comes from Amycolatopsis nalaikhensis, assembly GCF_030264295.1. GTDB lineage: Bacteria > Actinomycetota > Actinomycetes > Mycobacteriales > Pseudonocardiaceae > Amycolatopsis > Amycolatopsis nalaikhensis. Next base: position 5,941,251 of record NZ_CP127173.1, read on the forward strand.
CACGATCGACGGGCTTCCCATCGGGATTGAGGCGGGCGGCGGCGCGGGCGTACTGGCCGTCGACACGAACGCAAACCTGACCACGGGTGTGTCGGCTGCGAAGGTCTCCGGTGTGACCGCGCGAATCGGGGCGAGGCTGACGGTTGAGAAGCTCGTCGATTCGATCTACGGCAGTGTGTCGAGCGACAGCGTCAAGACCGTCCTGCGAATGCTGAGGGCCGGCTTCCCTGATGCGAGCGCCGAAGCTACGTTGTCGTTCACCGGACTCGAGTCGAGCTGCCAGGCCGGTCCGGTTGGCTCGCCGGCGACCGGCGGCGCGTCGTTGACGAACGGCGGCCTCCGGATCGCTGTGCCCGGCTGGACTCCGGTCGACATTTCGTTCGAATCGATCTTGAAGGGCAACCGGTTCCTCGATCTCTTGTTCGGGCAAATAACCGCCGCAACGAATGTGGTGGACAGCCTGCCGGATGGCGGTGTCTCCGTCGACGCGGTGTCGCTCAGGGTGGCCGGGAAGACCTTCAACCTGGGGCACGTCGAGTGTCACCCGGGCGTTGCCGCAGACGGTCAGTGACCTCATAGGACACTTGATCGGTCATTCGTGGGTGAGGCGCGACTCTGTCGCGTCTCACCCACGGTGTCTTCTAGTGTCTCCCCGCTCGCGCGGGGAAGACGAGCCGAGCAGGAACGACATGTTGATAGGGTGAGGGCCATCGTCGCTCGCGCGAGGAAGATGGCACCTGTTGGGTTCCAGAAGTCGTCTCATGTATTTGACCTGGTGCAACGACACGCTCGGCGGGCAGGGCATGATCGCCAGGCATGGCGCTGCGACTGCTCTACTTGGTCTTCCTTCGGCTTGTGGGCCTGCTCGTGCTACCCGGTCGCTCGTCGGCGTCCAAAGATATTGAGTTGCTGGTCCTGTGCCACGATGTCACCGTGCTGCGCAGAGGAACCCCGAAACATCGCCCGGACTGGGCTGCCCGAGCCGTCGGCCGCGCTGGTCTGCCTTCTGCCCAAGGCGATGCGGGCAGACCAGTTGGTCCCCCTGGACACGATCTTTCGCTGGCACCGTTGACTGGTAGGTGCGAAGTGGACCCATTCACATCGGGTCGGACGTCCACCGGTCGACGAGGTGATCCCCGGGTTGATCGAACGGATGGCCACAGAGAACCGCAGCTCGCAACAAGAGGATTCAGGGTAAGTTCTTCAAGCTTGGACACCGGGTCGGAGCCTCGACGATCCGGCGGATTCTGAAGCGGGCGTGCGTACCTCCAGCGCCGGCCCGGCACACCGACACGACCTGGTGGCAGTTCTTGCGCACGCAAGTCTCGATGAAGCTGGCGTGCGACTTCTTCCCCCGTCGACTGTGCGCTCACCCCCAAATGGATCTACGTGTTCTTCGTGCTGGAGGTCGGCGGCCGCTACGTCCGGCTCCTCTGCACGACCACGCATCCGGATGGTAGATCGACCACTCAGCACATCCGTAACCTCGTTCTGGATCTCGGTAATCGAGTCGATGAGTTCAGATTTGTCATCCGCGACCGGGCTGGCCAGTTCGCGGCCTCCTTCGATGCGTTCTGGCCGACGTGGGCATCGAGACGAGTCGGGTTCCTCACATTGCCCACGAGCGAACTGCTACGCCGAAGGGTTCGTGTTGAGAGCCAGAACCGAGCTCACCGACCGTATGTAGGTCCTCAACGAGCGCCATTTGCAGGCCGTGCTCGCCGAGTACGGCCTGTACTATAACGGTCGACGGCCGCAGGGTTCCCGCGAGCTTCGCCCACCACGGCCGACCCACCCTCCGGCAGACCTAGGCTCCCAGCGGGTCAAGCGACAACGCCTTCTCGGAGGCCTGGATCAACGAGTACGAGCGGGCCGCGTAAATCTGTTGTTCAGCGTCGGTGATCGACTTCTGGAACCCCAGAGGTGCCTGGCGTGCTGTTCCCCAGCCACCCGGTGGTATCGATCTCCCCGCCTGCGGAGCCGGGCGGGTTGCAACGCCTCGCGATGCTGTCAAGCGGAGTGGGCGCCGTCGGTGCACGTCGACCCTGACGTCGGCACGTTCAACCTGACGAAATGCTACGCGACGTGGATAGTCGTCCTCGCTATCCCTGTCGGCTGCCAGTCGGACCGTGCGGAAAGCGCAAGCGATCGTCGGCTCGTCGCTTCTCAGATTCGGAAGCGGTGCCTGATTCTTCGTCGACCAAGCCGTGGTCGAGGTTGTGCTGCCGCATGCCGAAGACCGCGGCAAGGTTCTCGCCGTCCTGACACTCTCGAGCGCACTGCCGGCGATCGCCGCCGCGGGAATCAGCCTCCTCCTCATCACGTCGCTGGGCGGGTTCCCCGCGTTTTTCCTGGCCTCCGCCGTTACTGGCATCGCGGCCGCGGTTTGTGTGTTGCCGATTAGGAGGGTGTCCTGACCACACCGGTGACCGGTCCGGTTGGGGCGAGCAGATGAATTATCGTTCCTGGCGATAAGGAAAAATTCACCATCCTTACTTCCACTGATGACGTGGTTCGCCGGTTCAGTCAGAATTGCCAGTGCACCCGCTGCCAGAAAAGTCTTCCCTCCCCGCCAGGAGCTGGGCTTCGGAGCGGCTATTCTACGGTGCCAGAGCAGCCCGGCCGATGCGTGGAGCCCCTCCTGCCGTGCATCGGCCGGGTGCCAGCTCCCCTGCGCGAACAGGGGTTGAGTGGGACGGGAGCGGGCACGCGCCCACGGGGCGGTCGGGTGTGCTTCATTGTCTGCCAATCAGCTCTCGTTACAGTTTAGCCCGTCAGGGCGTCGCTTCAAGGTTGGCAAACGTCGCATTATTCCCCGGCAGGGACAGAGATCAAGGAACGAATCTTTGCTTCGCCTGGACCAGACCGCGCAGAGCCGTTGATGCCGTCGCGTTGTCCGTATTCGGGCGAGGCGGTCGAGCGCCACTGGCAGGTTGGCGGACGAGGCAAACTGGCCAAGACCTGCGGGACCGGTAAGACAGTCGTCACCCCGTGCACGTCGCCGCCCTAGTGCCTGATCAAGAAATGTTGACGTTGTCATCGTGTCGTGGGGACTGTAAAACGAGCGGTGTAACTCCCGATCATGGAAGTGCACCTGATGACCGACATGATGTCCGGCGTGGACAACGCTGAGGACTCGAGTCCCGAGACCGGGATGGACGGTCTGGACGAACAGCTCGTGGCGCAGCTGGTGAACCGCGCGAAGGCCGGTGGGCTGGCGCTGACCGGCGAGGGCGGGGTGCTGGCGCAGCTGACCAAACGGCTGCTGGAGTCGGCGCTCGAGGGCGAGATCACCGACTACCTCGGCTACGACAACGACGACCCGGCCGGCCGCGGGACCGGCAACTCCCGCAACGGCACCCGCGCCAAGACCGTGCTCACCGACGTCGGACCAGTCCAGATCGACGTGCCCCGCGACCGGGACGCCAACTTCGAACCGAAGATCGTGGCCAAGCAGCAGAAACGCCTGGGCGGGGTGGATGAGATGGTGATCTCCTTGGCCGCGTAGGGCCTCACGATCGGGGAGATCCGCGCATCTGGCCGAGGTCTATGGCGCCGAGGTGTCCCGGCAGACGATCTCTACGATCACCGACGCCGGGTCAGCCAACCGGCCACCACTTCAGCGCCGCGCCCGGGCAGCACGTCGATCCGGGCGCCGGTGTCGGCGTCGATCATCACGGTGGCGTAGTCATGGGACCTGCGCAAGCCGAAGTCGCCGATCCCCAGTACCCGCGGCACGACCTGATCCGGCAAGGGGATGGCCAGCAAGACCCGTTCAGCGGTGTCGCGCCCCGAGTGCGATCCCGACTTTGGGCAGCAGCCGGGCGGAGGCCCTGTCTTCCAGTTCGCGCACGACTGCACGGATCTGTTCACCGAGCCGGACGGTGCGTCGCTGGTATCGCTCGACCAGGCCCGGTACCTGCTCCCGGAAGGTCTGGCGCGCGCACTCGGTGACAGGGCACCGCATCCGGTGTATCCGCAACCTCACCAGGACCCGGCGTCCATCGGCCGGCGCATCCGCAGGGACCCGTTCGTGGCGCCGCGACTTGGCCGGCGCCGAGGTCGGCCTCTGTTTCGGTGAGGATGAGTTGGGCGAGCTCGACTGCTGGCCGGTAGTGCTCGTTGAGCCGGGTCCAACCCACCTCGGGTAGATGGCCTGGCGCAGCGGCGGAGCGGTGATGCCTTCGAAGGGGCGTCGCAAACGCGCCAGGGAGCGCTGAGTTCTGGTGCTGTACGTCTGGACATCGGTCAGCTTCTTGACGGCTGCGGCCAGAAGCTGGTTTTCGAGGATGTCCTCGTCGTGCGACTGGTATGACACAGCGAGTGGCAAGTATCGGCCGGGGGAGCGGTGTAGCTGCTGTGTGAAGTCGATGCGGCCGCGGATGGCTGTGTCTGCATGACCGAGCCGCGGATGCTCGCCTGTTGTGACCGCACTGCGCCTAAACTCATGATCAATACGCTCGTGCCGGGCGACCTCGGTGCGGCCGTCGAACACGACGCGGCCGGCCTCGGCCCGGATCTCGGGTGCCGTGGTAGCGACATAGGCGCGGACGACCTGCTAGGATACGTCGCTCATGCTGTGCTCGTCGATCAACCGAGCAAATATCCGCTTCACGGTGTTCCGTTGTTTCCTCGGCGCATCGAGGTCCTTGCGGAGGATTTCGTCGATCACCGGCTTGAACGGGTCCAGCTTCGACGGTCGTGGCGGTGGCTTCTTCCGCGGCTGCGGCCAGGCCGACGCGATCGCCTTCACCACCGTGCGGCGGCCGACGTTGTACTTGCGTTCCAGTGCCCGCCCCGACATCCCCGACCGGGCGTCCCGGCGGATCGCGGCGTAGGGCTCTACCTCCGACTGTGGAGGCATCCGTGCTCCCTGGTCTGAAGCACAGGTATCCTCTCACCGCAACCCCCAAGTGCGATCAAAACTCACGGATACAGACATGGCGACCACGCAGGGTGCGGTCACCAACCACGAGCAACTGCGGTCACATCGGAGTAGGCGCTGACGCATCGGGTTGTAACCCGCATCGTTGGTGATCTGCGCGATGAGCGGCGCCGGGAGCTCGCGGTAGTCCGTAAGGTCGTCGGCGCCAGCGTAGCCGCTGACCTCGCGGCGGGCCCAGTCACGCATCTTCGCTGAGACGGCTTACCCACCGACGACGATGCACTTGTGGAGCAGCGACGCCAGGGAGACCGCCTCGTCGACCACGCCCGCCTGGATGTCGGCGAGCAGCCCGTCCTGCTTGTTCGACATGGCTCATTCTCGCACCCAGGCGTCCGATCCCTCGCCGAGGGCGGCGTCCGCGTTGGGCTGGCCGCGTCCTGCGTAGCGTGAAGTCCGAGTCTGACCTCACCGTCGGGGCGGAGACCGGTGAGAGTCCGAGATCTTCGAGTGTGATCGGGCCCGGGACTGTGGGCCCGAGCTGGGGTCAGCGGGTGAGCAACGGGCGGCCTAGCGGAAGGCCCCGACCGCCGGTTTCGGTGAGCATGAGATCGGCGTAGAGGTAGGCCTGGACGGCGACGAAGGCGAGGACCACAACGCCGCCGGCGCGGATCAGGCTGGTGGCGCCGGTCGCCGCGCCGGCGAGGAGCAGGGCGAGAGCGACGTCGACGAGGCCCAGCATGAGGGTGAAGCTGAACGGCAGGCGCAGGGTCACGAGGGTGACCACGACGATGGTGATCAACCAGCACCACAACCAAGCGACCTGTGCGTCGGTGGCAGACCCCGCGGACGTGCCGAACCAGCCGTGGGACAGATCCAGCGTGAGGACGACGTAGCTGGCGTAGAATCCGAAGAACACGCCGAACAGGCTCGCCGACACGCTCTGTCCGAGCGTCGCGGCCCAGACCGTGGTGATCAGCAGCCCCACGGCGGTGCAAGTGCTGAGGATGGCGAGCGTAGCGCTGGTGGCACCGCCCGGCAGCACGCCGACGTTGCCCAGGCCGAGGCCGAGGGCACCCGCGATGACAGTGGGCACGCCGATGACTCCCGGGTTGCCCGCCAACGGATTGGCGGTCAGCGCTGCTTTCCCAGCAGTGGCGGTGCCGAGGTCTGGGGCGTCATCGGAGATGACAGTCATCGTGGTGCTCCTTCGTAGTGCGGATCGGATCGGTGCGCGGCGTCGATCAGGTGCGGTGGCAACGCCACGGCGGGCGTGTCTCCAGGCTGTGCTCGCCGTGGTGGCGGAGATCGGGTCGGCGACGAGGTGCGAGGACAGGGCGATCGGGGACGGAGCGGCGCCAAGTTGGAGCTGCGGGACACCCGACCGAAGCAGAACGCCGAACCGGCGTCACCGTCGTGCGCGGTTGTACTGCACCGGCGTCGCGACCGCGGCGCCGAGTTCGGTCGCGGCCCGGCGCGCCCAGTACGGGTCGCGCAGCATCTCACGGGCCAGGAGCACCGCATCGGCCTTGCCCGAGGTGATGATCTCCTGCGCCTGCGCGGGTTCGGTGATCAACCCGACGGCGGCAACCGGCATCCCGGCCTCGGTGCGGATCCGCTCGGCGAACGGCACCTGGTATCCGGGACTCGGGACGATCTTCGCGTCCGGGACGTTGGCTCCGGTGGACACGTCCATCAGGTCGATACCGCGCGTCTGCAGTTCCTCGGCGAGGCGAACGGTGTCGTCCGCGGTCCAGCCCTCGCGGTGGTCCTCGGGGTTCTCGGCGAGCCAGTCGGTGGCGGAGATGCGGAAGAACACCGGCAGGTCGTCCGGCCACACCCGGCGAACCGCGTCGACGACCGCCAGCGCGAACCGGGTCCGGCCCTTGAACGAACCGCCGTACTCATCGGTGCGGTGGTTGCTGTAAGGCGAAAGGAACTGGTGGATCAGGTAGCCGTGCGCGCCCTGTATCTCGGCGACGTCGAACCCGGCTTCCAGCGCACGTTCCGCAGCCGCCGCGAACTCCTGGACGATCCCCCCGATCCGTTCCCGGCTCAATTCCTCCGGGACCGCCGAGGCCGCGCTGAACGGCAGCGCGCTGGGCCCGACTGGCGTCCAGCAGTGCGGCTCGTCCGGCGTGAGCCAGCGGCCGCCGTCGACCCAGGGGCGCTCCGTGCAGGCCTTGCGGCCGGCGTGCGTCAGCTGGATCCCGGCGACCGTGCCTTGGGATTTCAGGAATCCCGTGATCCGCCGGAAGGCGTCGACCTGGGTGCGGTTCCAGATGCCGAGGTCGTAGGGGCTGATCCGGCCCTGCGGGCTGACCGCCGTGCCCTCGGTGATGATCAACCCGGTACCGCCCGTGGCGCGCGCGGCGAGGTGCGCGAAGTGCCAGTCTGTCGGCACACCGGCCCGCTCGCCGTCGGGCAAAGCACTGTACTGGCACATCGCCGCCATCCAGATCCGGTTGGGGATCGTCAGTGACCTGAGCGGGTACGGCGTGAAGAGCGTGGTCAACCTCGACTCCTTTGTGGACATCGGTCTCAGTGGCCGTCCCGCGGGGGCACCGGCCGGACGTCGGGTTAGAGATCCAGCGTGAGATGTGCTGTTCGCGCCCGGGAAACGCAGATCATCATCGTGGCGTTCTCGGCGCGTTCCTCGTCGGTCAGGAGCATGTCCCGGTGTTCGGGGATGCCGTCCAGGACGGCGGTCTCGCAGGAGCCGCAGACCCCCTCTTCGCATTGCGACATGTGCTGGACACCGGCGTCGCGGAGGGTGGCGAGGATGCTTTGATCGGCACGGACGGTGCATCGGATTCCCGATCTCGCACACGTGACCTCAAACGTCCTGTTCTGCGAGGTGTCGATCTCGTCAGCGGCGAATCGTTCGGTCCGCACCGCCACGTGTGCGGGTGCGGCGTCCTCGATGGCCGACAGCAGGCGGGAGGGGCCGCAGGCGTAGACGGAGGTGCCCGGGGCCAGCTGCCGGAGCAGCTTCGGGACGTCGAGCCGACGGGTTGCCGAGGAATACGTGCTGACGCGGTCGCCGTAGAGGTCGGCGAGTTCGGCGACGAACGCCATGCTCTCGACGCAGCGCCCCGTGTAGTGCAGTTCCCACGGCACGCCGCGCGAATCCGCCTCGGCGATCATGGCCCGGATCGGCGTGATCCCGATTCCCCCTGCGACGAAGACGACCGGCCCGTCGCCGGTCAACGAAAAGTAGTTCCGCAGTCCGCTGATCCGAAGCGTCGTGCCCTCGGCGACGTGACTGTGCAACCAGGACGACCCGCCCCTCGAGTCCGGCTCCTGCAGGACGGCGATGCGCAGGAAGTCCGCGTGCGGCGGCCCGCACAGCGAGTATTGGCGAGTCAGTCCGACCTGGGGAATGACCACGTCGATGTGTGCACCCGCAGACCACGGCGGAAGCGGCGTCCCCGCTGGTGGCGCGAGATCGAGCGTCATGACCGCATCAGCGACGCGTCGGCGGCGAACGACGCTGAAGTCGAGCGGGAAGGCGCCGGTGCCATCAATGACTGTTTCACTGCTGGACGAGGTGAACGGCACGAGCATCCTTTCACTGTGAGGAGGGGACCGGGGCGGGCGGGAACACCGCCCGCCCCGGTCCGGTGGTTACGGGGTACGGCAGCTGGACGTCGGAACGATCGGCTCAGGCCACGGCGGGCAGCACGGTCTGCTCGCGGCTCTCCTTCGCCGCCTTACCGAGCAGTGTCATGGAGACGAAGCTGATCAAGCACAGGGTCACCGAGTATCCGGCGACGGCCATCCAGGAGCCCGTCCCGGTCAGCAGAGCCTGGGCGATGAACGGCGCGAATCCGCCGCCGAGCACCGCCGCGGCCTGATAGCAAAGCGACACCCCGGTGTAACGGACCTTGACGCTGAAGGCACCGGCGAGGATCGAAGCGATCGGGGCGTACGCCGCGGCGTTGAACGCATTGCCGATCATGCGCACGGCGAGGATCGCCCCGACGGATCCGGTATTGACAATCAGGTAGGTGGGGAAGGCGAGAACGGCCAGCCCGATGATGCCGATGTAGAAGACCGTTCGGTTGCCGATCCGGTCGGCCATCCGGGCCGCGACGAACGTCATGCCGGCGTTGACCGCCGAACCGATGATGGTGACGAGCAGCATCGACGATGCCGCCACCCCGGCGTGGGCGGTGGCGTAGGACAGCAGGAACACCTGGCCGAGGTAGAAGTCCGTGCTCGTCACGATCGTCAAACCGATGGTCAGCGCGACGGTGCGCGGGTACTTGGTCAGCACCTGGAGCAGTGGCAGTTTTTCGGACTTTTTGGTCTTGGCCCTGAACTCCGGGCTCTCTGCCACACCCGAGCGCACGAGAACGGCGATGACCACGACCACGATGCTGAGCACGAACGGGATTCGCCAGCCCCACGCGAGAAGCGCGTGCTTGTCGAGCGCGCCCTGGAGCACGAAGAACATCGCCGCCGACAGGAGATACGCGATGGGGACAGCCGCCTGGGTGAAAGCGCCGTAGAATGTTCGGCGGTTGGGCGGGGCATGTTCGATGGCGATCAGCGTCGCGCCGCCCCACTCGCCCCCGGCGGCGAAGCCCTGGAGCAGCCGGAGCAGCACGAGCAGTGCGGGCGCCCAGATCCCGATCGCCGCGTAGGACGGCAAGATGCCGATCGCCACGGTTGCGCCGCCCATGAGCAGGACCGTCGCCTGCAGCATCGGACGCCGCCCGTACTTGTCGCCGAGGTGCCCGATGATCACCCCGCCGAGGGGACGCATAATGAATCCGGCGCCGAAGGCGGCGAACGCGGTGAGCGTACCCGTCGCTGGCTCGCTGCTCGGGAAGAAGACTTGCGAGAAGATCAGCGCAGCAGCCGTGCCGTAAATGAAGAAGTCGTACCACTCAATCGTCGTGCCGAGCATCGCGGCCACGAGTACTCGCGCGCTGCTCACCTTCTTCTGGGGCAACGTCGGGTCTTTCGACTCCGTCGACGCTTCGATCATTACCGTACCTCCGTTGGTGCGGTGGGCTGGCTCGAGTGTGAAAGCGTTTTTTGCTTCTCCGCGCGGGAAGACGTCGACCTGTTCAGGACGACGGCGACGGACGCGGTTCCGGGAGTTCCTGGTGGTTCGCACCCGAGGCATCACTTCGTTGCTCGCTCAGCCTTGTGAGCTGACGGAGAGCGCCGCTGCTCTCAGCGACACGGCGTGCCGGTACTCGGGGGGCGGGGCGGCGGGCCCGCTTTCGGATTTCGCGAGCGGGCCGGCCGGTGTTCGGGTACAGACCATGCGTGGCAGGGGCGTCACCTGCCGAGGGCGGCTCGGCGGATCACGGGTGGCAGATCGCCGCTCTTCGACGAACGCGCGATCTTGCCGGAGCGATGGAGGTGTTCAGGACCGCAGCGACGGGCGCGGTGCCGGGACTTCCTGGTGAGTCTCGACCCGGCGTCGCAACCACTGCTCGCGCAGCGCTTCGAGCTGTTCGTAGGCGTCGAGCGCGTCTCGGCTTTCGGCCACGCAGCCGGCCAGTTCCGGATATTCGAGGCGGCAGACCCACTCGCCGCCTTCGTTTTCGCGAGTGGACACGTCCATCATGTACGGAATGGACAACGCGTGTTCGAGGGCGCCGTCGCCAGAGGTGCGTCCGGCGGCTTGGCTGATCTCAGACACCGGCGGCCAGCGCGGGATCGGTCGTCGGCTTCTCGGAGCCGTCACGCAGCCCTTGTGTGGCGGTGAGCCAGTCGGCGCCCGTCGGCAGCACCACCCCGCCAGAGCGCTGCCGGTAGAGATCGGGCTCGTTGGCGCCTGGGGGAAGTTCGCCGCTGTCGGTGAAGTGGCGCAGAGCTCGCAGGATCCGGCGCCGCACGCGGATGACCATGACGTCGGAGCTGCCGAGGTGTTCGCCGCTGCGATCCAGCACGGGTCCCATGCTCTCGGTCATGGCCCGGTCTTCGAGGGGAACGCTGTCCAGACCGGTGAAGCTGCGCCCGCTGCGCTGGGCTTCACGGTCGACTTCGAAGTCGTTCTCGATCGTACGAGCGGAGCGGAACCGGCCGTGCCAGTCGGTCGTGTTCGGCAGGAGCTTGAGGTTCTGGTAGGTCTCGGCACCGATCGCGAGATCGCTCGGCACCTCGTCGGCTGTGGCCAGGTAGACCATGGTGTGTTCGTCGTCGAGGGGAACCCGTGCGGTGACGGTCTTGGAGCTGCCGAGCAGCCCGGTGGGGATCATGGTGTAGAACGGGAACAGGTAGTGGGCGATGCGCCAGTAGGTCTCCTGGTCGTTGCCCGCGGGTCGATAAGCGCCGTAGGACGAGCCGAACTCGGTGTCGACCACCTTGTACCGCGGAGCCCGGTCCTCCAGCATGTGGCGCAGGAAGGTGCCCTCCGGCGCGGCGTCGTTGCTCAGGTGACCGACGTGCAGGAACCCGAAGTGGCTCGTGTCGATGTCACCCTCGAGAGCTTGAAGCCAGTTGCAGTTGATCTGGAAGACGTTGATGAACCGCGTCTCGCTCAGTTCCTCGTCGAAGAACTCCAACGCGGGCAACGGCGGCGGCTCGGACTGCGAGCCGAGGTAGGCCCACACGAGCCCGCCCCGTTCGACGACCGGCACGGACCTCGCTCGGACCTTGTCCTTGAAATTGCTCTCGGGCGGCTCGTTCGGCATGTCGAGGCAGCGACCCGAGACATCGAACTTCCACCCGTGGTAGACGCACCGCAGGCCGCCTTCTTCGTTGCGGCCGAAGAACAGCGAAGCGCCCCGGTGGGGACACTGCGCGGCCAGCATGCCCACCTTTCCGGAGCTGTCCCGGAAGGCGATGAAACGTTCGCCCAGAAGAAGAACTCGCACCGGGTCGCAATCAGGCGCGGGCAACTCCGTGGACACCATCGCGGGCATCCAGTATTCGCGCATCATCGACCCCATCGGAGTCCCAGGTCCGACCTTGGTGAGTAGCTCGTTGTCACTCGAGCTGAGCATCGCTTCTCCTCGACTTCGAGGCGTGCCGCAGTACACGGGACGCGCCAACGGAACCCTGGACAGACCCAGGACAGGAACTCGAACATCGTTTACGTTTTCTATTGAGACATGAGACTCGACGCCTGTCAAGCACGTCTTGGCGACCATCCGGCCGAGAAGATCGGCCGATCGAAGCGCCGGCTGTAGCATGAGCAACGTGTCGTCAGTGCCCGAGAACTCCCAGGTCAGTTCCACGGACGTCGCTCTGCCACCGCAAGAGCGAGGTCGAACGCGGCACGCGCAGATCGTGCGCGCCGCGGCGCTCCTCATCGACTCGGCGCCCTCCTCCGGCCGCCGTCCCCTGACGCTCCGGGGGATCGCCGAGGCCGCCGACACGCCCGTGGCATCGATCTACCACTACTTCCCCGACGTGGACTCCATCGTCGCCGCGGTGGCCGCGCAGTACGGCAATGAGCTGCTCGCTGCTGTCGAAGCAGGGGTTTCTCGTCCGACCGAATCGCTGAGAAATCTGCTGGACACCATCTTCTCCATCTACCGCGAGTTCTTCGCGGCGCGGCCCGGATTGCGCGAACTGTGGTTCGACCGGAAGGCGTCGGAGAAGGTCGTCCGCATCCATCGCGACTTCCGGGCAAACCTGGCGAAGATGCTGCACGCGAGAATGCTCGAATACGCGACCAAGCCGCACGACATCCTGGCTTATCAGGTCTGGATCGAAATCACCGGTATCCTGTGGGAACTGGCGTTCCAGTCCGATTCAGAAGGCGATCCCCGCGTCGTCGACGAAATTCACGAATTGTCTGATCGTTTCCTGCGGAGGCGACTGGGCGTCGCCCTTCCGCCATCCGGCCGCGTGATTGAGTCCGACGCCTCGACCGGCTCTGCACCTGTGACAGGTTCGGCGCCGCCAGCCTGGGAGTCGCGGCTGCCACCGCAGGCGCGGGGGCGGAAGAACCGTGCCCGGATCCTTTCGGCCGCAACGGAGATCATCGATTCCGAAGGCCCGCACGGCCCTGATGTGAGCGCCCGCGCGATCACCGAGGCAGCAGGGACGTCACCCGCGTCGATGTACCGCTACTTCGACGACCTCGATTCACTGGTCGGGGCGGTCGCCGCCGAGTACATGCACGACCTCCTGGCAGTCCTCGACGAGGTGGAGGCCAGCTCCGAAGGACTGGACTACGCCTCGCTGAACAAGCGCACGATGTCCGCGTACCGCGAATTCTTCGCGCGGCGCCGCGGCCTGCGGGAACTCTGGTTCGATCGGCACGCGTCCGAGAAGGTGCAGGAAATTCACGCCCACTACCGCCGGCTGCTCGCCGAACGCAACCACGAGGCGATGTCCCGCCACGCTCGCCACCCCGGGGACCTGTTCGCTTACAACCTGCACATCGAAGTGACGGGCGCCCTGTGGGACCTGGCTTTCACGCTGGATCCGGACGGGCACCCGTACGTAATCGGCGAGATCGAAGAGCAAGGCATCGACTTCGTGCACCGTCTTCGCGAGCGTGAGAACTGAGATCTTCAGGAGGACACGGATCGTGAGCGAGCCGCTGCGCATCCCGCTGCACCACTGCGAGCAGTCTTCGAGCTGCTCATGCGACGGATCGCTAAAGCGGAGGGCGAGACCGTCGCGCTTGAGGCCGACTACGTCTGGTCCATCTCGCCGGATGATCTCTACCACCCCTACGCCAAACTGAGCGAGCTCACCTCAGGCAACTGTCGGAATCCTGGCAGTGGCTCGAAGACGTGCTCGAGAACAACTGTCGCCCTGCGCGCCGTACACGACGACGGCGCGCTTGAACTCGCCGAGATCGGCGACCATCGCCTCGCCGACGCGCTCGAACCAGCCGTGGGAGTCGGCGCCGTGGTGGATACCCAGGCACGAGCAGTCGCAGTCGACGCCGGTCGCCTCGAGGCACGCCCGGGTGCACCGAGACAGCGTCGACATGTCTCGGCAGACCACGACGTAGCCGTAGCGGTCGATCGCTGCGATCACCAGCCGCGTCAGGCAGTTGCGTGGCAACGTCCATCGGTCCCCGTCGAGTTGAGGGGACCGATGCGGACGGTCTCGCGCAGCCACCGGCGGTAGCCTTTACAGGCGCGGATCTTCGCGATGACCTGTCCATTCCGCAGACGCCACACCCGCGGCACTCCGGGATCGGTCTGCACCTGCCGGCCGACGACGCGGACCGCAGGCCCGTCGTCGTTGCTCATGCCGAGGGCGGTTGCGGCGCGGCCAGGTTGTAGAAGCTGTGCGCGGGTCGGCTGGTGATCATCTGGAAGCAGCGGGGGCAGAGGACGCCGCCGGGGCCGCGCGGGGCCTGGTGGCATTTCGTGCAGGTCAGTGGAGCGGTCGCCGGCCGCAGCGCGTTGTGCGGGTTTTCGCACAGCGTGCTCCGGCTGGCCCGGTGGCCGGGCCGGCTGCGGGTGCCTGGCTGGTAGACGTATCGACTGGGGTCGTCGGTGAGGTCGCGCAGCAGGTCGAGGTCCTCATGGGGGATGAGGCGGACGCTGCCGCGCAGGTCGATGATCGGCACGATCCGGCGGGCCGGCACCTGCTCGGCGACATCGTCGACGGTCAGCCCCGGCCACCGCTCGGCGATCGGATGGAATCCGCCACAGGGCCGTTTGGGCCGCTTGCGGGTGCCATTCGGGCAGTTGCCGAGGGTGGTGACGGTGCAGCGTGTCGCGACCAGTCGGCGCGGGCCGATCGCGGTCGCGGCCCGGCGCGGCGGCAGCGAGCTCCAGGGGCGGGGGTTGCTGCCGACGGTGGGGACGTCGAAAAACCAGGCCGAGGGCCGGTCGGAGTCGAGGAACCACACCGCCAGCCATCCGGCTTGGAACGAGCGAGTGGTGCGGGCTTTCACCGACCGGGTCTGCACCTGGGAGTGCTGGACCTCGACGCCGGTCGGCCGCGGGCCGGAGATCGCGACGTCCAGGATGGTGCCGGCGCCGGTGCGCTTCTCCTGGGTGGTCAGGTAGCCGGCGTCCTCGGCGGCGCGTTGCCAGTAGTCCTTCTGAATCCTGTGTTCGTCAGACTCCCGAGCGATCGCGTGCTTTTCGGCGCAGCCGCTGCCGGGGAAGTGCACTGCCCAGTAGCGGTCACCGATGCGTTTGACGTACATCTCTGCGCCGTCGTCGTCTGGTCCGGCCGCCCGGCTTGTGCCGTCGGGCTCGTGGATGCTGGCCTGCTGGCACAGCAAGACTTTGTCGCCGCGGTGGATCTGGCCGTGCAGCGCACTGATCACGGCGAAATCAGCGGTACTGAGTTCGGCCAGGTCGAGCAGACGATCCTGTCCGGGACGAGGGGTGTAGCGCACCAAGGTCGACATCCGCGAACTCCCTGCGATAGGCCCTCTCAGTGTAAGAGCGGGCACTGACATTCCGCGCACGTCGACGGGCGGCCGAGCGCGAGGTAGGCCAGCAGCCCGAGCCGGAAGCGGAGGCCGCAGGGGGCTTGTCCCCGGCTGGGCAACCTGGTCACCGGCCTGCTCGCGCTGGCACGCCTCGACTGTGATCGACAGCCTGCTTGCCAATGCCCTGCGTGCCGCCCCGCCCGGCACCACGAGCACCCTCACCACCGCGCCGGCCCGACGGGCGAAGTCGAGCTGCACGTCGTCGACCAGGGGCCCGGGATGACCGCCTCATGTTCGGCGCCTGGCGTGGTGGCCGGGTAAGAGCATCCCGTCGGTCGGAACAGCGTTGCGTCGCGGACTGCGGCTGAACCGGACGCTACAGCCGGATGATCGCAATCAGTGCCGGCTCGGCGACGGGCCTAGATTCGCGCCTCAGCGCGCGTGCCCTGTTGTGGATGTGATGACTCGTGGTAGAGGTGCCGCCGCTGAGACCGGTTCGCGATCGGGCTGCGCCCGAACCTGAAGGTGACAGCGAAGCTTATCGGCCTGGTGTTCTCTGGGCTGCATCGCTGCGGCGCGTGTGATGCCGACGGGAGATGGCTGTGGCTACGCGTCGTCTCCGTCGTCGGGAGTGGGGTCACCAGTGCGCTCGAGAGCGAGCCAGTAGGCCTGGCGTGTGGTGCTCTCGGAGCCGACGACGGCCGACACGGTCAAGTTGTAGATTCCCGCGCCTGCGGGGAGGACAAAGGGGCCGTGGGCTCCCAGGGTGATTTCGCTGATGATTAGGTCGTCGGTCGGTAGTTCGATTGTGGTACGGCCGAGCTGTTCGGCATCCAAGGGTGCGGTGTCGGTGAAGTGCAGGGTGATCGAGGTGGGGTGGTCGCCAGTGCGCAGGTAGGCCTCGTAGTCGTTGGCGACGAGGACGGCATGGGGGTCGGTGAAGAGGGTGTGATCAAAGGTATCGACTTGGCCGCCGTGGATGCCGATCATTCCGTGGTCGGGGTGAACGTCGATGGATGGCGGCAGTGGTTCCATGGGGGCAATTGTGCCGTGGGTGTGGGCGCGACGCGCCACACCCACGGCAGTCCTGGTCATCGTGCTGGACGTCGGCTACGGGGTGATGGCGATGTGGAAGGCGTCGCCGTCGATGATCCGGTTGAGGGGTGTAGTTGCTGTTGAGCCAGTTGCCGGCTGCTTGGTTGTCGCGGGCGTCGATGAGGCGTGCGGAGTAGTTGCCGTCGCCTTTAGCTGCTCCCTCTCGCGTAGATTTGAACGGATATTCGTCGCAGTTGAGAAGGTTGCCGTCGTAAGGGCCCCACACGTCGTCGCACGTCCGGCGGGCCGCGTCGTTGTTAGCGGTTTGGATGTCTTCATTGAGCGTGCGGTGTAGAGTGTAGCCACGCCTGGCACGTTTTTCGCGCCGCTGGGAACGTCAGTATGGGATGGTTGACGTCGGGCGCGGACAGCGGCATTCGGATCGTCGAACCTACGCGTTCGATCCCGGGTTGTCCGGTCCCCGAGCCGGGACCGGACAACCTCGACCTCGTCGTCGAGCAACTGCGCGAGCGGCGCGGGATGCGTCGTCATCCGTCGACCTGTGGGTCCGCGACGACCAGGACACACACTGTGCCGGCCACCACGCCCGCCTCCTTTAGCGTCGCCGAAGGGACCAGCGGCACCGACGTCCCGCCCGCCAGCTTCTCGAGCCGGCAGTCACCCTCGGCCAGCTCGCCGCGACGGATGAACTGGCGTTCGGCCTGCCGGGCGAGCTTCTCGACCTTCTCTTGGTGGACTCGGAACCGGGCTTCGAACCCAGCCCGCGTCCGCACCTCGACGACGTAGGCCTTCTTGCGTCGCTCCGCTCGCTCGCTCATCGCGATCTCGTCGGACTTGACGAGGTCCACGTCGACTTCGACAACCTGCTCTTCGGCGTTCATCGCCGCCCTTCCGTGGCCCCGTTGCGGGGCCTCGGCTTCTTGGCGAGCGACCCCGAGCTCTTGTAACCCCATAGCCGAAACTTTCTCGGCAGGGCCTTTGGCCAGGAAGGAAGAAATGTTTCGGCACGCCCAGCATGCGCGTACCTCCCCGTCTCGATGGTATGGGGACTACTGCGGGCTTTACAGAAGTTCGCCGACACGAATACGATCCGCGGCCTCGTGTGCCCGGCTGGCCGCGGCGCTCTTTCCGTATCGGCGCGCCATCTGCGGGGTCGTCCAACCGTTCAGCAGCATGAGATCGCCCTCGCTGCCGCCGGCTTTCAGGAAGTGATGGGACTGGAAGTGTCGACCAAGGTGCGCGTGCAGATCGCGGCCAAGTTCTTCCTGCGCGCCGGCGGCGCGGCCTCGGCGCCTCAGCATGATTTTGATGCCATTGTCAGATAATGGAGTGCGGCGTCGATGCTCGCCGAGCCACAGCCGGGTGGTCCCATCGGCATGGGGGTGCCGGGATCGAGCCCGGATATAGCGGGCGAGGGCCTTGCCGGTGGCCGGAGTGAACGGCAGCGCTCGCCACTTCCCGCCCTTTCCCAGAACGTTCACGACCCGCCGTTGTAGGTCAAGGTCGCGTTCCATGTCGATGTTCGCGATCTCGGAGAGGCGGCCGCCGGTGTCCCAGATCAGTCGGATGATCGCCTCGTCGCGCCTGTTGACGAAGTCTTTGCCCGCGCACCCCGCGAGTACCTTCTTGATGAAGTCGACCGATGTGATCGGCGCCGGCTGTTCAGGGACGTGCGGCGGCTTCATCCTCGCCATCGGGTGTGTTTCGATCTCGTCCTCGTCGAGGAGCCAGTTGAAGTAGGTTTGTAACGCTCGGTAGTTGTTGTTGGCGTTGCCGGGGCTGGTCGTGGCCAGGCGGTAGGCGATCCAGGCCTTCACGTGCCCGTCGCGGTAGTCCTCGGGGGCCTGCGGCGGGGCGGGCAGGCGGTCGAGCCACGCGCGAGGATCGGGGACCTCGAGCGGCGCGATGGGCTCGGCCAGCCAGGTGTGGAACTTCCGGGCGACGTCGGTGTAGCACCGGATGGTCTTGGGGCTCTTGTTCTCGGACTCCAGCGTCATCGACCACTCGTCGATGAGGGCGTTTGCCCAGGCTGGGACAGGTGTGCTGGCTGGCTGCGTCCTCATGTGCTCACTCTCAAAGCGAAGTGTCACTGAGCGCTGTGCTAGCTCCCGGGCCGCGTCCGACGGCACGAAAAAGGGCTGAACCCGCAGGTCCAGCCCCTGTGGTCGGGATGACAGGATTCGAACCTGCGACCCTCCGCTCCCAAAGCGAATGCGCTACCAAGCTGCGCCACATCCCGTGACACCCCCAGGGGGGTGTGTGATCAGCCTAGCGGGTCACGCTATCCTGGCCACGCACCCGGGTACCTCCGGGGGCACGCGGGTGTAGCTCAATGGTAGAGCCCTAGTCTTCCAAACTAGCTACGCGGGTTCGATTCCCGTCACCCGCTCCAGCAGCGGAGCCGACGTCGCGCGCCGACGCGGCGTCGGCCTCCAGCTTGGCCGCTATCACGTCCAGCAGCTTGTCCGTGTCGACCGGCTTCGTGATGTACTCGTCCGCTCCGCTCGCCAACGTCCTCGCCCGGTCCTCCGGCGTTGCCTTCGCCGTGACCGCGATCACCGGCAGGTCGGCGTTGGTCGCCTCGGCGCGGATCGCCGCGATCGTCGCGTTGCCGTCCAGCTCCGGCATCATCACGTCCATCAGCACCAACGCCGTGTCCTCGTGGCGTTCCAAGGCCCGGATTCCGTCCACGCCCGTCTCCGCGTAGACCACCTCCAGGCCCGCCTGCTCCAGGACCGCCGCCAGGGCGAACACGTTGCGGAGGTCGTCGTCGACGATCAGGACCTTCTCGCCGTGGAAACGCTTCGGGGCGATGTCCGGCGCCGCCACCAGGACCGTGCTCGGCAATGCCGGGACCTTCGGGGACGCCGGGGCCGTGACCGCCGGGTCCACGAGGTTGGCCGCCGCCACCGGGAGGTACAGCGTGAACGTCGAGCCGACGCCCGGCTCGCTCACCACTCGCAGCTCGCCGCCCAGCAGTTCCGTCAGCTGCTGGCTGATGTTCAGCCCCAGGCCCGTTCCGCCGTACTTGCGGCTCGTCGTGCCGTCCGCCTGGCGGAACGCCTCGAAGATCACCGCCAGCTTCTCCTCCGGAATCCCTATCCCGGTGTCCTCGACCGCGAAAGCGATGATCCCCGGTGCGTTGCGCAGCGACTCCTGCTCCACCTCCGCCGGGTCCGCCGCCCGGATGTGCAGGCGGACGCTGCCCTCGTCGGTGAACTTCGCCGCGTTCGAAAGCAGGTTGCGCAGGATCTGCTGCAGCCGGTGCTCGTCGGTGTGGACGCTGCCCGGCACCGGCGGGTCGATGTGGACGGCGAACTCGAGGCCCTTGTCCGCGGTCAGCGGACGGCACAGCGACTCGACGTAGTCCACCAGCTCGGGCAGCGTGATGTCGGACATCTGCATGTCCAGCCGGCCCGCTTCGACCTTCGCCAGGTCGAGGATGTCGTTGATCAGCTGCTGCAGGTCCGACCCGGCCGCGTAGATCGTCTTCGCGAACTGGATCTGCTTCTCCGTCAGGTTCCCTTCCGGGTTCTCCGACAGCAGCTTCGCCAGGATCAACGCGCTGTTCAACGGCGTCCGCAGCTCGTGCGACATGTTCGCCATGAACTCCGTCTTGTACTGCGACGCCACCGTCAGCTGCCCGGCGCGCTCTTCCAGTTCCTGGCGGGCCTGCTCGATCTCGCTGTTCTTGACCTCGATGTCGCGGTTCTGCTGGGCCAGCAGCGCCGCCTTCTCGGCCAGCTCGGTGTTGGACCGCCGCAACTCGCCCTGCTGGGCCTGCAACTGCTCGGACCGCGCCCGCAGCTCCTGCGCCAGGCGCTGCGACTCCGTCAGCAGTGCTTCGGTCCGCGAGTTCGACAGGATCGTGTTCACGTTGACGCCGATCGTGTGCCGCAGCTGCTCGAGCAGGTCCTGGTGGACCGTGCTGAACTCGTTGACCGAGGCCAGTTCCAGCACGCCGAGCACGTCGCCCTGGAACAGCACCGGCAGCACGATCAGGTTCACCGGCGCGGCCGAACCCAGCCCGGACGACACCAGCGCGTACTCCGGCGGCGCGTCCTGGACCAGGATCGTGCGGTGGTCGACGGCGGCCTGCCCGATCAGCGACTCGCCGAGCGCGAACCGCAGCCCGGCGCGGGACTGCGCGAGCCCGTACGCCGCGATGCACTCGAGCACCGTGCCGTCGCGGTCGTCGTCGCGGGCCAGGAAGAACGCGCCCTGCTGCGCGCGGACCAGCGGGGCCAGCTCGGACAGGATCAGCGACGCGACCGACGCGAGGTCGCGGTGGCCCTGCATCCGGCCAGACAGCTGCGCGAGGTTCGTCTTCAGCCAGTCCTGCTCGCGGTTGGTCCTCGTCGTCTCCTTGAGGTTCGCGATCATCTGGTTGATGTTGTCCTTGAGGTCCGCGACCTCGCCGGACGCGTCGACGGTGATGTGCCGGGTCAGGTCGCCCGCCGTCACCGCCGTCGCCACCTGCGCGATCGCGCGGACCTGCGTGGTCAGGTTCCCGGCCAGCTGGTTCACGCTCTCGGTGAGCCGCTGCCAGGTGCCCGACACGCCGTCGACCTCGGCCTGGCCGCCCAGCTTGCCTTCCGTGCCGACCTCGCGCGCCACGCGCGTGACCTCGGAGGCGAACGCCGAGAGCTGGTCGACCATCGTGTTCATCGTGGTCTTGAGCTCGAGGATCTCGCCGCGGGCGTCGACGTCGATCTTCTTGGTCAGGTCGCCCTTCGCGACGGCCGTGGTGACCTGCGAGATGTTCCGCACCTGGCTGGTCAGGTTGTGCGCCATGAAGTTGACGTTCTCGGTGAGGTCCTTCCAGGTCCCGGCGACGCCGGGGACGCGGGCCTGGCCGCCGAGGATGCCTTCCGTACCGACCTCGCGGGCGACGCGGGTGACCTCGTCGGCGAACGCGCGCAGCGTCTCGACCATCCCGTTCAGCGTCTCGGCCAGCGCCGCGACCTCGCCCTGGGCCTCGATCCGGATCTTCTTCGACAGGTCGCCGTTGGCCACCGCGCTCGCCACCGTGGCGATGTTGCGGACCTGGTCGGTCAGGTTGTCGGCCATGACGTTGACGTTGTCGGTCAGGTCCTTCCACGTGCCCGCGACGCCGCGGACGCGGGCCTGGCCGCCGAGGATGCCTTCGGTGCCGACTTCGCGCGCCACTCGGGTGACTTCGTCGGCGAACGCGGACAGCTGATCCACCATCGTGTTCAGCGTCGTCTTGAGTTCCAGGATCTCGCCGCGCGCGTCGACCGAGATCTTCTGCGTCAGGTCGCCCTTCGCGACCGCCGACGTCACCTGGGCGATGTTCCGGACCTGCTCGGTCAGGTTGTTCGCCATGGAGTTGACGTTGTCGGTCAGGTCCTTCCAGGTCCCGGCGACGCCGGGCACGGTGGCCTGGCCGCCGAGCTTGCCCTCGGTGCCGACCTCGCGCGCCACTCGGGTGACTTCGTCGGCGAACGCGGACAGCTGATCCACCATCGTGTTCAGCGTGTTCTTGAGCTCGAGGATCTCGCCCCGGGCGTCGACCGCGATCTTCTGCGTCAGGTCGCCCCGCGCGACGGCGGTCGCGACCTGGGCGATGTTGCGCACCTGGGTGGTCAGGTTGTTGGCCATGAAGTTGACCGAGCCGGTGAGGTCGCGCCACGTCCCGGCGACGCCGGGGACCTGCGCCTGGCCGCCCAGCTGACCCTCGGTGCCGACCTCCCGCGCCACCCGGGTGACTTCGTCGGCGAACGCGGACAGCTGGTCCACCATGGTGTTCATGGTCGTCTTGAGCTCGAAGAACTCGCCGCGCGCGTCGACGGTGATCTTCTGCGTCAGGTCGCCCTTCGCCACGGCCGTGGTCACGTGCGAGATGTTGCGGACCTGGTCGGTGAGGTTGTCGGCCATCTGGTTGACCGAGTCGGTGAGGCTGCGCCACGTCCCGGCCGCGCCGGGCACCTCGGCCTGCCCGCCCAGCTTGCCCTCGCTGCCGACCTCGCGGGCCACGCGGGTGACTTCGCCGGCGAACGCCGAGAGCTGGTCGACCATCGTGTTCAGCGTGTTCTTCAGCTGGAGGATCTCGCCGCGGGCGTCGACGTCGATCTTCTTCGTCAGGTCGCCGCTGGCCACCGCGGTCGCCACCTGGGAGATCCCGCGGACCTGGTCGGTGAGGTTGTCGGCCATCAGGTTGACCGAGTCGGTGAGGTCGCGCCACGTCCCGGCGACGCCCGGCACTTGGGCCTGGCCGCCCAGCTTGCCGTCCGAACCGACCTCGCGGGAGACGCGGGTGACTTCGTCGGCGAAGGCGGAGAGCTGGTCGACCATCGTGTTGATGGTGTTCTTCAGCTCGAGGATCTCGCCGCGGGCGTCGACGTTGATCTTCTGGGTCAGGTCGCCGCGCGCGACGGCCGTGGTGACCTGCGCGATGTTGCGGACCTGCTCGGTGAGGTTGTCGGCCATGAAGTTGACCGAGTCGGTCAGGTCGCGCCAGGTGCCGGACACGCCCGGGACGACCGCCTGGCCGCCGAGACGTCCCTCACCCGCGATCTCGCGGGAGAGCCTCGTCACTTCGGCGGCGAACCGGGACAGGTGCGCGATGAGGCCGTTGACCGTCTTCGCCAGCGTCGCGTACGCGCCCTGCAGCGGGCGCCCGTCGAGGGCCAGGGTCATCGGCTGCGACAGGTCGCCGTCGGCGACCGCGCCGAGCACGCGCTCCAGCTCGATCGCCGGGCGCGTGAGGTCCTCGACCAGGCCGTTGACGGCGTCGACGGCGGTGCTCCAGCCGCCGGGGCCGACCTCGCCTTCGAGCCGCTCGCTCAGCCTGCCTTCCTGGCCGACCGCCCCGCGCACCCGCAGCAGCTCGCTGACCAGCCGCTGGTTGCGTTCGGCGATGTCGTTGAACGCGACCGCGAGCTGGGCCGAGATGCCGTCGCCGTGCGGCACGAGCCGCCGGCGGAAGTTGCCGTCCCCGAGATCCCGCACCGCGACGAGCAGCCGTTCCAGCGCGGCCGCTTCGCTCTGGGATTCCGTTGTCATGTGTGCCGACCCTCTCCACCACGCATGCGCCAGCCATGGTCGTCGACCCAGCGTGCCATGATTCGCCCTACACTTCGAGCCAGTCCGCCCGCTCACGCGGTAGCCGTGCGATAGCAGTCCGGAGGCAGGAGGTCCGTGCATGGTGTCACGTCCGGCCCCGGCGTCGGCGGCCCTGCCGCCGATGACCGGTGAGGACGCGCCGCCGGGCTTCGACGCCTTCGGGCGGGCCGTCCTCGAAGACGTGCGCGACGCGGTGTTCCTCCAGGACGCCGAAGGGGTGCTGCGCTGGGCGAACCCGGCCGGGCGGACGCTCACCGGCAGTGCCGAGCCGCAGCTGCACCCCCTCGCCGAAACCTCCGGTCACGTCGAAGTGGCCGGAAACCGCCATCCCGCCCGGATCCGCGCTCTGCCCGGTGGCTGGCACTCCTGGACGGTGCCCGCCGAGGACGTCCCGCAGCGGCACGTCGGCGACTTCCTCGCCGAGGCCGGTCCGCGCCTCGCCGGCGCGCGCGGGCGCCACGGCACGGCGCGGGTGATCGCCGAGCTGGCCGCGTCCGCGCTGGCCGAGACCGTGTTCGTGCTGCTCCCGACCACCCGCGGCCGGTGGGAGTGGTGGAGCTGCGAGCGGCCGTCGGCGCAGGGCCACGGCCGGATCCGGCGGGTCCCGGCGCAGGTCGCACCGGTCCTCGCGGCGACGTTCGGCACCGTCGGGCGTCCGCAGCTCGCCCCGGTGCCCGCGGCCGAGGTCGCGACGCTGCCTTCGGTCGTCGCCGATCACTTCGCCGGGCACGCCGACGTGACGGTCGTCTCCCTCGGCCCGAGCGCGAGCGCCGGCGTCACCGGCGCGCTGCTGCTGGGCCGCCGCGCCGACCCGGAGTTCGGCTCCGAGCAGGTCCGCGCGGTCGTCGAGTTCGCCAAGGCGGCGGGGACGGCGTTGGCCAACGCGCAGCGCTACGCCCGCCAAGAGGAGGCCACGCGCGGCCTCGAGACGACGCTGCGCCCGGTGGACCCGCCCGAGCTCGACGGCGCCCGGTTCGAGACCTGGTACGAGCCGGCGGCCGGGGTGCTCACCGTCGGCGGCGACTTCTTCGACGTCCTCCCGCACGACGACGGCAGCGCGTTCCTCGTGCTCGGCGACATCTGCGGCAAGGGCGCCGAGGCCGCGGCCCTGACCGGGCGGGTCCGGCACGCGCTGACCGCGCTCGCGATGGTCGAGCGCGACGGCCGGACGCTGCTGCGGCTGCTCAACGAGCTGCTCATCGCCGGCGGCAGCAGCCGGTTCGCCACCCTGGTGCTGGGAACCGCGCAGCCGTCGGCCGAGGGCGTCGACCTCACGCTGGCCTCCGGCGGGCACCCGGCGCCGCTGGTCGTGCGCCACGCGGGCGGGGTCGAAGAGGTCACCGTGCCGGGCACGCTCGTCGGCATCTCGCCGCAGGCCCGGTTCGCCGAAGCGCGGGTGCGGCTGGAGCGCGGCGACATCTGCCTGCTCTACACCGACGGCATCACCGAGGCCCGCAACCGGCACGACCAGGCCGAGCTGTTCGGCGACGACCGGCTGCGCGCGGTCCTGACGGCCGCGGCGGGGGAACCGGCGCGCGAAGTGGTGCGGCGGCTGCGTCAGGCCGTGCGTGACTGGCTCGGCAGCTCGGCGCACGACGACATCGCTGTGCTGGCGATCGAATGTGCCGAATAGTCCTTTTTGGACTGGGTTTGACCGCCTCTTCACGGGGTAATTCGGTCCCATGGCGAACTCACTTCAAGGACGCCGGGTCGCGATCCTGGCCGCGGACGGCGTCGAACAGGTCGAGCTGGAAAAGCCGCGCCAAGCCGTCCTCGACGAGGGCGCGACGGTCGAGCTGGTGTCGCTGGACACCGGCGAGATCCAGGCGATGCACGGCGACATCGACAAGGGTGACCGGTTCCCGGTCGACCGGAAGGTGGCCGACGTCGAGGTCGGCGACTTCGACGCGCTGCTGCTGCCCGGCGGCACGATGAACCCGGACAACCTGCGCACGGACCCCGCCGCGGTCAAGTTCGCCGGCGACTTCGTGCGGGCGGGCAAGCCGGTCGGGGTGATCTGCCACGGTCCGTGGACGCTCGTCGAAGCCGATGTCGTCCGTGACCGGAGGTTGACCTCGTACCCGAGCATCCGGACCGACCTGCGTAACGCCGGGGCCACGGTCGTCGACGAAGAGGTTGTCGTCGACAACGGCTTGATCTCGAGCCGCAACCCGGACGACCTGCCGGTCTTCTGCCGGACGGTCGTCAAGGAGTTCGCGGGCTGAATACCGTCCTCTGTGGACGTTTCCCCCGTTCGTGTCTTAAGTCCGGCTTAAATTTGTTGGCAATCGGCACCGTGGCGGAGCACGCTGAGGGTGTGACCTGGATCGCCCGTGGAGAGGAGGTGGACGCGATGACTGTGCACGCAAGGCGCTACGGCCGCTGGTGCCGTGAACACTTCGACGCGATCGCCGCCGAGGGCGTCCCGGCTCCCCGGGGTGGCGAACCCGCCGACCAGGCTCGGCCCGAGCCCGAACCGGAGCCCGTCCAACCGGGTACCGAACAGCCGCAACGGCACTGAACGCGCGTGCGAAGGCCTCCCCGGCCGCGAGCCGGGGAGGCCTTTCGCGTGCTCAGCGGTAGCTGCGGCGGCGGTACCAGACCCGCTTGGGGCCGGGCACGCCGATGCGCGTGACGACGTCGGTCAGGATGCCGCCGATGGCGAGCCAGATGATCGCCGCGAGGCCGTCGTTGAGGAAGGTCCGCAGCTTCTCGGAGTCCGGCGTGAAGAGGTTGCGCAGGCCGAGCGAGACGTTGGCCGACCACTCGGAGACGAGGTGCGCGAAGCCGTTCGACGCGTTCGCCTCGCCGAGGACCAGCACGATGTGCACGGCGAGGACGAACGCGAACAGCACGCACACGAGGTGGATGAGGGCGTTGACCGTGCGCACGAACCGGATCCGCGGCGCCGTGCGCTCTTCGATCTCCTCGGCTTCTTCGGGCACGTACCGCGGGTCGTACGGCTCCGGGGGCGGGGGGTACGGCATCGTCGTCGCCGTCCTTTCGACTGTCCGATGTGGACGGAATCTGGGGCGTGCGGTGCCCCTGTGAGGTACCCGCGACCAGGGACGGCAAACCAGACGTTCCGCAAAGTTCCTTATCGCTTGACGTGATAGGGTAGTTTAGGGAACATGCAAGGAGGAACATGGCGCAGGAGGTCTTCTCCGTCGAACAGGTCGCCGCGAAGCTCGGCCTGCACGTCCGGACGGTCCGGAACTACGTGCGGGACGGGCGGCTGAAGGCGGTCCGGATCGGCAAGCAGTACCGGATCGCCGCCGACGACCTCGAGGCCTTCACCGGGCTGCCGGTGGCGGACCCGCGGCCGGCGCGGGCCGCCGAACTGTCGGGCGTCGTCGAGATCGGCGACGTCGACCGCGCGACGGCCGACCGGATCGCGACGCTGGTCGTCGCGTCGGTGAACGGACCGCGGGACGGGGGTGAGCGGCCCTTGCGCGTCGAAACCATCCACGACAAGGAGCGCTCCACCATGAAGATCGTCGTGTTCGGCGACCTCGCCGCCGGCGCCGACCTGCTGCGGCTCGTCGCGAGCTTCACCGAAGGCCTCGCATGACCACCGTCTACCGCTCGGCCGCGGGCGCGGAAGCCGTCCGGCGGCGCTACGACGTCCTGCTGGACCGCTGGCCCGTGCCCGCCGAACCGCGCACGCTGGCCACCCGGCTGGGGGACACCTTCGCCGTGGTGTCCGGCCCGGTGGACGCCCCGCCGGTCGTCGCGTTGCAGGGCTCCGGCGGCACGGCCGCGCACTGGCTGCCGGACATCGCCACGCTCGCCGGGCGGCTGCGGGTGCACGCCGTCGACGCGCCCGGGGAGCCGGGCCGGACCGTCGAAGCCCGGCCGCCGCTGGGGTCCCCGGCGTACGCCGAGTGGCTCGACGACGTCCTCGACGCGCTCGAACTGCCCCGCGCGGCGTTCCTCGGCACGTCGCTGGGTGGCTGGTGGGCGCTGGACTTCGCGCTGCGGCGCCCCGAGCGGGTCGCGGCGCTGGCCCTGGTCAACCCGGCCGGGATCGGCCGCCGCCGGGTCGCGCCGCTGCTGAAGTTCGCCGCCTACAGCCTCTTCGGCGACTGGGGACGCCGTCGCTCCTTGGCGATGGTCGCGCAGGGAAGCCCGGCCGACCCGGAGCGGCGTGCAGCTCGGCGAATTCACCCTGGCGACGTTCGAGCACTTCAAACCGCGGCTGGAGGCGGTCCCCGTGGTCCCCGTCGAGCGGCTGCGCGAGCTGGTGATGCCGGTGCAGGCGCACTTCGGCGCGCACGACGTCCTCCTCGACCAGCGCGACGCGGCCGCGAAGCTGCGGCGAGCCCGGCCGGACGCGGACGTCCGGCTGGCCGAGGACGCCGGGCACTTCCTGCCCGGCTGGGCCGCGGCCGTCACGGAATTCCTGAACGGAGGCCGGTCGTGATCGAACAACGCCACGGCGTCGGCATCTGGTACGCGCCGGCCGAAGGGCCGGAGCTGGCCACCGAGCAGGACGCCGTCGACCTCATCGGGGCGACCTACGGGCTCGGCGCCGACGTGCTCGTCGTGCCGGTCGAGCGGTTCGCCGCGCGGTTCTTCGACATGCACGCGAAGCTCATCGGCCACTTCTTCTCGAAGGTCGTCCAGTACGGCTACCGGCTGGTGGTCCTCGGCGACGTCCGGCACCACGTCGAGGCGAGCACGGTCTTCCGCGACGTCGTGCGGGAGTCGAACCGCGGCCAGGACGTCTGGTTCGTCACCGACTCGGCGGAGCTGGACGCGCGGCTGGCGGCGGCGGGCTGAGCCGCGCGGCGGAACCTCGCGCGGGGTGGGCAACCCCGCCCCGCGCGGGACGTCCAGGTGATCATGAGCACTCCCCGGCGCACGGCGCTGCTGGTGTCCCTCCTCGCCCTCCTGGCCGTCTTCGCCCCGCCCGCGAACGCGGGAACCGCCGTCCCGCAAGGGTTCCGGCCCGCCTCGACCAGCTGGACCGGCCGTGACACCGGGTACGTCCTCGGGTACTCACCCTGCGCCGGGTCGTGGTGCCCGGCGCTGGTCGGCACCACCGACGGCGGGCGGCACTGGCGGCGGCTGGGCACGCCGCCGATGCCGTTGCCGGACAACCACAACCACGTCTCACTGACCTTCGTCGGCGACCGCGTCGCGTACGTCAGCGACGGTGTCCACCTGCGCACTTCCCGGGACGGCGGCGCGAGCTGGCACCCGGTCGGGCTCGTGGGCGCGCGGGAGCCGTACTACCTCTCGAAGATCGCCGAAACCGGCGGCCGGGTCTTCGCCGTGCTCACCACCTACGGCGAGGGCCGCGGTTCGACGCGGTTGTACTCGGCGGCCGCCGGTTCGCCCGTGCTCGTCCCGGTGCCGGGCTTCGCGGTCACCGGCAGCCTCACCTACGGCGACCTGGCCGTCGGCGGTGGCCTGCAGGTCGCGCTCGGCGCGGACTACGGGACGGAGAAGTACTGGACGTCCCGCGACGGCGTCCGCTTCACGCCCGCCGACCCGCCGTGCCCGGCCGGGTCGGTGGCCGCGCTCGCCGGGGTGCGGGACCGGCAGGTCGTCGCCTTGTGCAGCGGCAGCCCCGGTTCCCCGCAGCCCGGCTCGACCGAACGGCGGCTGCGGCACGCGCCGAGGCTCGGCGGGACGTTCAGCGGCGGTGACGCGGCCCCCTTCACCGGGATCACGCAGGCGTTCGGCGCGGCCTCGCCGACGTCCGCGACGGTGGCGGCCGTGGGCGGCGGCACCGGGTTCCTGCACAGCACCACCGACGGCGGCCGGACCTGGACGACGACCGTGCTGTCCGAGCGCGGGCTCGGCCTGGCCGACCTCGACTTCCCCGGCGGCGGCACCGGCGTCGTCGTCGACGGTCAGCCGGACGCTGACGGCGGGTCCGCGGTGTACCGGACCACGGACGGCGGAATCCATTGGCGTGAAGTGGCGATCGGGGAGAACGCCCTGGCAGATGAGGCCCTTCGGCCCGGTTCACTTGGTGAACCCCATGTCGTAGTCTGAGCACTGTCCGTTGCCGGACACGCGAAGAGTGGGAGAGCTGCCGATGACGCCAGGCGACCTGCGGTCGGGAACCGAGGGCGGCGCCGCCGCACTCGATTTCAGCAAGGCGAGCCTGGCCCGGTTGTCCGACGCGCTCCTCGGCGGCCACGACCACTACGAGGTCGACCGCGAAGCGATGCGGCGGCTGCTGGCCATCGCGCCGGGCGCGCGCACGATGGCGAAGGAGCACCGCGACTGGCTGGTCCGCGCGGTGCGGTTCCTGGCCGGCAAGCGCGGCATCGACCAGTTCCTCGACCTGGGCTCGGGCATGCCGACCGCGGAGAACACCCACCAGGTGGCGCAGCGGTACAACCCGGACGCGCAGGTCGTGTACGTCGACAACGACCCGGTGGTGCAGGTGCACGGCCGGGCGCTGCTCGAGGAGAACTACCTGACCCACGTCACGGGCGCCGACCTCACCCGGCCGGCGGACACCCTCGCCGACGACGTCGTCAAGGAGTACCTCGACTTCTCGCGGCCGGTGGCGCTGATCCTGACGTCGATCATCCACCACGTCGACGACTACGAGCGCGCGAAGGCGATCGTCGGGGAGTACGTCGAGGCCCTCGCGCCGGGGTCGTACCTGCTGCTCACGCACAACTTCGACCCGGAAGAGGACTCGCCGCGCCAGGAGCTGGCGCGGCTGCTGGAGACGAGCTTCCAGGGCACCGGGCTCGGCAGCGTCTACCGCACGCGCGAGCAGATCGCGGGGTTCTTCGACGGCACCGAGCTGCTCCGGCCGGGGCTGGTCTACCTGCACGAATGGTGGCCGGACGGGCCCCGCCTGCACCCGCTGAGCGAGCTGAACTTCCTGACCCTGGGCGGCGTAGGCCGCAAGCCGTAACCCCGTCGTGAGTGTTTAGGGCGGTTAGAACCGCCCTAAACACTCGCGAGCGGTCAGGCGGCGTTGAACGTGTCGGGGTCGGGGCCCGTGCGCTCGCCGCGGTCCAGCGGCGACAGCGAGTCCATCTCTTCCTCCGACAGGGTGAACCCGAACAGGTCGAAGTTCTCCGCGATCCGCGACGGCGTCACCGACTTCGGGATCACCACGTTGCCCAGCTGCAGGTGCCAGCGCAGCACGATCTGCGCGGGCGTGCGGCTGTGCTTGACCGCGAGGTCGGCGACCACCGGGTCGCCGAGCAGGCTGCCGCCCTTGGCGAGCGGGCTCCACGCCTCGGTCGCGATGCCGTTCTTCTCGTCGAACTCGCGGACCTCGTTCTGCTGCAGGTACGGGTGCAGCTCGATCTGG
Source organism: Amycolatopsis nalaikhensis (assembly GCF_030264295.1). Classification (GTDB taxonomy): domain Bacteria; phylum Actinomycetota; class Actinomycetes; order Mycobacteriales; family Pseudonocardiaceae; genus Amycolatopsis; species Amycolatopsis nalaikhensis. The sequence goes on from NZ_CP127173.1 coordinate 5,971,893, forward strand.
TTGAGCGCGGGGACGACCGAACCGGCGTCCATCAGCCGCTCGAGGTGCGCGGGCTGGAAGTTCGACACGCCGATCGCGCGGACGCGGCCGTCGGCGTAGAGCTTTTCGAACGCCTTCCACGTGTCGACGTACTTGCCGCGCTCGGGCGTCGGCCAGTGGATCAGGTAGAGGTCCAGCTGCTCCAAGCCGAGCTTGGCCATGCTCTCGTCGAACGCCTTGAGCGTCGAGTCGTAGCCCTGCGCGGAGTTCCACAGCTTGGTGGTGATGAACAGCTCGTCGCGCGGGATGCCGGACTCGGCGATCGCCTGGCCGACGCCCTTTTCGTTGCCGTAGATGGCCGCGGTGTCGATGCTGCGGTAGCCCGCTTCGAGCGCGGCCTTGACGGCGGCCGTGGTCTCCTCGTCGGGGACCTGGAAGACGCCGTAGCCGAGCTGCGGCATCCGCACGCCGTTGTTGAGTTCGATCACGGGCACGCTGGTCACAAGGGTTCCTTTCGGTGGGTGGTTCATCGGGCGAGTACCCGCTCCCCGGTGTCGAAACTAGTCCGGGTCCGGCGGTCGAGCAGGCCGGAGACGAGGGCCACGGCGAGGCCCGCCGCGGCGAGGACGGCACCGATCCAGTTCGGGGCGGTGTAGCCGAGGCCGGCGCCGATGGCCTGGCCGCCGAGCCACGCGCCCCCGGCGTTGCCGAGGTTGAACGCGGCGATGTTCGCCGCCGAGGCCAGCGCCGGGGCGCCCTCGGCCTTGGCCATCACGCGGGCCTGCAGCGGCGGCACGGTCGCGAAGCCCGCCGCGCCGAACAGCGCGATGGTGATCGCGGCCGGCACCTTCGCGTGCGCCGTGAAGACGAACGCCGCGAGCACGACCGCCAACGCGGCGAGGATGACGTACAGGCTGGGCATGAGCTTGCGGTCCGCGGCCTTGCCGCCCAGTAGGTTGCCGACGAACAGGCCGCCGCCGAAGAGCACGAGCAGCCAGGTCACGGCGCCACTGGAGAAGCCCGCGACCTCGGTCATCATCGGCGCGATGTAGGTGAACGAGGCGAACACCCCGGCGAAGCCGAGCGCGGTCATGACCAGCGCGAGCCACACCTGCGGGCGGCGGAACACGGCGAGCTCGCCGCGCAGGCCCGCGTTGGGGTCGGGTTCCTGGTGGGGCACCAGCGCGAGGATGCCGATGGCGCCGACGACGCCGAGCGCGCTGACCACCCAGAACGTCGAGCGCCAGCCGAAGGCCTGGCCGAGCGCGGTGCCGGCGGGCACGCCGAGCACGTTGGCCACGGTCAGCCCGGTGAACATCAGCGCGATCGCGCTGGCCTGCTTGGCCGGGGCGACCAGCGACGCGGCGACGACCGAGCCGACGCCGAAGAACGCGCCGTGGCTCAACGCCGCGACGACGCGGCCGGTCATCAGCAGGCCGTAGCTCGGGGCCAGCGCCGAGAGCAGGTTGCCCGCGATGAACAGGCCCATCAGGGCGACCAGCACGGTCTTGCGCGGCACCCGGGAGGCGAGCGCGGTGAGCAGGGGAGCACCGACGACGACGCCGAGCGCGTAGCCCGAGATGAGCAGGCCTGCGGACGGGATCGAGACGCCGAAGTCGGCCGCGACCTCGGGCAGCAGGCCCATGATCACGAACTCGGTGGTGCCGATCCCGAAAGCGCTGATCGCCAGTGCGAGCAGAGCGGCGGGCATGGACTTCCTTCTTCCACGAGTAGAGTAGTCAGTGGCGTGGACAATTACGAGCGTCCGAGATAGTTGCAGACGCCGTATATTGCACACGCTTGATAGTGCAGCGTGCAAGGGAGTGCGCGCAAGCCGAGGAGAGGTGAACCGTGTCACTGGACGACGACGCCGTCGAAGCGCGCGCGCAGGGCTGGCGCACGCTGGCCGCGCTCCACGCGCGGATCGAGGACAGGCTGCAGCGCGCGCTCGAGCGCGACCACGAGCTGTCGGTGAGCGAGTACACGGTGCTCGACGTGCTCGCCCGCCAGGACGGCTTCCACCTGCGGATGAACCAGCTCGCCAACGCCGTGGTGCTCAGCCAGTCGGCGACGACCCGGCTGGTGACCCGGCTCGAAGGCCGTGGGCTGCTGGCCCGCTACCTCTGCCCGACCGACCGCCGCGGCATCTACACGGAGGTGACGCCGGCGGGTCAGGCCCTCCTGACGGCGGCGCGTCCGACGCACGACACGGCGCTGGCGGAGGCCCTCGCCGAAGCCGAAGCGTTGCCGGAACTTTCGCCCCTGGTCGCCGCGCTGGGCACGCTTTCCTTCCCGGTCCCGTCAGCCTGACCCAAGCGCCCCAATGTGGCCTTCGGTGCGTCAGACGCACCCAAGGCGGCCTTCGGTGCGTCAGACGCAACCAAGGCCGCCTTGGGGCGCTTGGGTCTGGCCCCGTTCGGCGGTGCGGTTACGGCGTCGCCGCGCCCTAACCCGTGCTCCATCCGTGGGACACTTTCGCTCACCGCGTTCGATAGTTTCGCTGGTCAGGTCGTTTTGTGTGACTTTCGTGCACGTTCGGCCTCGTTGACCGCGGAGTTTCACCAGCCCTAATTTGTTGTCCCACCAGACGAACCGGGGCGGTGTCGGCGTGGACTCCTCCTTTTCGCTCAGACCGGTGCGCCCGGCCGACCAGGCCGCTGTCCGCCGGAGCAACCTCGCTTTGGTGCTGCGGCACCTGCGTGACGCCGGGTCCCGTTCGCGGGCGGGGATCGCCGCGGACACCGGCCTGAACAAGGGGACCGTGTCGAGCCTGGTTTCCGAGCTCGTCGAACGCGGGCTGGTCCGCGAAGGCGAGCGGGAACGCGCCGGCGCGGTCGGGCGGCCGGGGACGATCGTCGAGCTGGACGGGCGGGGCGTCGGCGGGATCGGCGTCGAGATCAACGTCGACTACCTGACCGCGCTCGTGCTCGACCTCACCGGCACCGTCCTGTTCGAGCAACGCGTGGCGCTCGACGTCCAGGCCCTCCCGGTGCCGAAGGTGCTCGACGCCGGTGCGGAGCTGACCGCGCGGGCGCTGCGGGAGTGCCGCCGCCTCGGGGTCATGCCCGCCGGGGTCACCGTCGGCGTTCCGGGGCTGGTCGACGTCGCGGGCGTCGTCGCCGTCGCGCCGAACCTGCACTGGACCGACGTCCCGGTCGTGCACGGCATCACCGAGCGGCTGACCCGGCGGCTCGGGCCGCCGTCGTTCCCGATCCGCACGGCCAACGACGCCAACCTCGGCGCGCTCGGCGAATACGCGATGGGCAGCGTCGCCGGCACCGCCGACCTGGTCTACCTGACCGGCGAGATCGGCGTCGGCGGCGGGGTGATCTCCGGGGCAGGCTGCTCGGCGGCACCGCGGGGTTCGCCGGGGAGATCGGGCACATCCAGCTCGACCCGGCGGGCCAGCTCTGCGGCTGCGGGCGGCGCGGCTGCTGGGAGACGCTCGTCGGGCTGGCCGGGATGCTGCGCCTGGCCGCCTCGCCCGCCGATCCCGTGCACGACCCGTCGCTCGACCTCGAACAGCGGCTCGACCTGATCCGCCGCCGCGCCGAGCGGAAGGACCGGCGGACGCTCGACGCGCTCGCCCGGGTCGGTACCGGCCTCGGGGTCGGCGCCGCCGTGCTGGTCAACGTCTTCAACCCGCGAGTCGTGCTGCTCGGCGGCTACTTCGCCCAGCTCGGCCCGTACCTGCTCGGCCCGATGCTGACCGAGCTGGAGGCCCGCGTGGTCGCCCCCGGCATCGGCGGCTGCCGCGTCGAGCTGTCGTGGCTCGGCTTCTCCGCGGCGGCGCGCGGCGGTGCGCACGTCGCGCTCCAGGCGGTGTTCGACGACCCGGCGCTGGTGCCGGTGCGAGCGGAAAGGGACAGCGGATGACGCTCCCGTCGACCGAATGGAAACACCCGATCGGGTACCGCGATGTAGTCCAGGTGGACCCGCGCGCGGCGAGCGGGGTCCGGAGCCGGGGCGCGCCGGGGGCGGCGCGCGTCGGCTGACCCGAGAACAGGTGGAGGAAGTCATGAGCAAGATCGGTGTCTGGCTGGTCGGCGCCCGGGGATCGGTGGCCACGACGGCCGTCGCCGGGGCCGCGGCCCTGCGTGCGGGACTGGTCCCGCGCACGGGCTGCGTGACCGAGCTGCCGGACTTCGCCGGGGCCGCGCTGCCCGGTCTGGGGGACCTGGTCTTCGGGGGCCACGACGTCGTCGACACGCCGCTGGTGAAGCGGGCCGAGCAACTCGCGGCGGCCGGGGTGCTGCCCGCGGCGCTGCCGGGCGCGGTGAGCGCGGAGCTGGAGGCGGCGGAGGCCCGGCTGCGCCCCGCGCCGTCCGGGAGCGGCCGCGCGGCGGCCGACCAGATCATCGCGGACCTCACCGAGTTCCGTGCGGGTCTGGACCACGTCGTCGTCCTCAACGTCTCCTCGACCGAACCCCCGTGCGAGCCGCACCCGGCGCACGCGTCCCTCGCCGCGTTGGAAGACGCGCTGGACACGTTGCCGCCGAGCGCGCTGTACGCCTACGCCGCCTTCCGCGCGGGTTGTGGCTTTGTCGACTTCACGCCGTCGACCGGGGCTCGGCTGCCCGCGCTCGACGAGCTGGCCCGCACCGCCGGGCTGCCGTACGCGGGCCGCGACGGCAAGACCGGCGAGACGCTGCTGCGGTCGGTGCTCGCGCCGATGTTCGCCCAGCGCGCGCTGAACGTGCTCGCCTGGTCGGGCACGAACCTGCTCGGCGGCGGCGACGGCGCCACGCTGGCCGACCCGGGTGCCGCGTCGAGCAAGAACGCGTCCAAGCAGCAGGTGCTCTCGCAGAACCTCGGCCGCGAGGTCGACGGCGAGGTGCACATCGACTACGTCCCGGCGCTCGGCGACTGGAAGACCGCCTGGGACCACGTGCTGTTCGAGGGCTTCCTCGGCGCCCGCATGACGCTGCAGCTCACCTGGCAGGGCTGCGACTCGGCGCTCGCCGCGCCGCTGGTGCTCGACCTCGCCCGGCTGACCGCCAAGGCGTGCCGCGACGGCGTCGCCGGGCCGGTCGCCGAGTTCGGGTTCTTCTTCAAGGATCCCGTCGGCGACGGCCCGCACGACCTCGCGTCGCAGTACGCGGTGCTGCGTGAGTGGGCGCACCGGTGAAGGCCTTCGTCGAACTCGTCCGCGCGCCCGCGGCGCTGACCGTGCCCGGCGACGCCGTCGCCGGGGCCGCCGCCTCGGGCTGGCCCTTCGGCCGCCGCACGCTGGCCCTGACCGGTGCGTCCGTCTGCATCTACTGGGCTGGCATGGCGCTCAACGACTACGCCGACCGCCACCTCGACGCCATGGAACGGCCCGAGCGGCCGATCCCGTCGGGGCGGATCAAGCCGGGCACCGCGCTCGGCGTCGCCACCGGCCTGACCGCCGGTGGCCTGGGCATCGCGGCCGCCGCCGGGGGCAAGCGGGCGCTGCGCGTCGCCCTGCCGCTGGCCGCGACCGTGTGGGCGTACGACTTCGTGCTCAAGGAGACCCCGCTCGGCCCGGCCGCGATGGCCGCGGCCCGCACCCTCGACGTCCTCCTCGGCGGGGGCGGGGCACGGGCGGCCGTGCCGGCGGCGCTGACCGTCGGGGCGCACACCTACGCGGTCACCCAGCTGTCGCGGTCCGAAGTGGACGGTGCGAAGCCCGCGCTGCCCGCCGCCACCCTGGCCGCGACGGCGGGAGTGCGCATCGCCGCCGGCCGCGTCGGGCCGCTGGCCTCGGCGCTGCTCGGGACGTACGCGCTGACCACCGGGCGGGCGCAGTACGACGCCGTCCGCGACCCGGCCGCGCCGAAGATCCGCCGCGCGGTCGGCGCCGGGATCCACGGCATGATCCCGCTGCAGGCCGGGCTGATCGCGCGGACCGGGGCGTGGCGCTCGGCGCTGGCCGTCGCCGCCGCGTTCCCGATCGCGCGGGCGCTGAGCCGGAAGGTGTCGCCGACATGAGGTTCGGGTACGGCACCAACGGCTTCGCCAACCACCGCCTCGGCGACGCCCTGCGCGTCCTGGCCGACCTCGGCTACGACGGCGTCGCGCTGACGCTCGACCACCAGCACCTCGACCCGTTCGGGCCGGACCTCGCCCGCCGGGTCGCCTCGGTGGGCGCGGAGCTGGACCGGCTCGGGCTGGCCGTCGTGATCGAGACGGGGGCCCGGTTCCTGCTGGACCCGTGGCGCAAGCACTCGCCGACGTTCCTCGACCCCGACCGCGCGCGCCGGATCGAGTTCCTGACCCGGGCCGTCGAGATCGCCGCGGACCTGGGCGCGGAGGCCGTGTCGTTCTGGAGTGGCAACAAACCGGCTGAACTGTCCACTGAGGACGCGTGGGCGCACCTGGTCGACGGCTGCGCGGAGGTGCTCAAGGCTGCCGACGAACACGACGTCAAGCTCGGGTTCGAGCCCGAGCCGGGGATGCTCGTCGAGGGCCTCGACGGGTACTTCGAGCTGGCCCGGCGCCTGGGTGATCCGGAGCGGTTCGGGCTGACGCTGGACGTCGGGCACTGCCGGTGCAACGAGTCCGCGTCCGTGCCCGACTGCGTCCGGCGCGCGTTGCCGCGGCTGGTCAACGTGCAGATCGACGACATGCGCCGCGGCACGCACGAGCACCTGGAGTTCGGGCGGGGCGAGATCGACTTCCCGCCGGTGCTGGCCGCGCTGGCGCCCTACCCCGGGCTGGTCGCCGTCGAGCTGCCGCGGGACAGTCACGCGGCCCCGCGGATCGCCCGCGAATCTCTTGAATTCCTCCGGAAGGCGGTGACGGCGTGAACGCCTGGCTCGACGAAGCTCTGAAGAAGGTCGCCGCCGACGTGACGGCGTTGCGCACGGTGTTCCCCGCCGTCGGCCGCCGGGTCGGCCGGGGCCCGTCGGACACCCCGGGGTGGACGGTCGACGACGTCGCCCGCGTGGCGCTGCTCAAGGCGGCTCCCGGGGCCGCGGCGGAGATGCCCGACCTCTACCGCTACGGCGACGCCGCCGAGAAGCGGGCTGTCCTGCGTGGACTGTCCGTTGTAGACATTGGGGACGCCGGGCTCGACCTGGTCGCGGACGCCTTGCGCACCAATGACACCCGGCTCGTCACCGCCGCGATGGGGCAATACGCCGCCACGCACCTCGACGACGCCGCCTACCGCCACGGCGTCCTCAAGTGCGTCTTCATGGGCATCCCCCTGGCCGAAGTCGCCGGGCTCGACCGCCGGACCGACGAAGAACTGCTGCGCATGATGCGGTCCTTCGCCGCCGAGCGCACCGCCGCGGGCCGCGACGTCCCCGCCGACCTCCTCCCGCTGCTCACCGAACAGGACGCCTGATGCGCATCTTCGACCCGCACATCCACATGAGCTCCCGCACCACCGACGACTACGCGGCCATGCACGCCGCCGGGGTCCGCGCGCTCGTCGAACCGGCGTTCTGGCTCGGCCAGCCCCGCACGAACGTCGGCAGCTTCACCGACTACTTCGACGCGCTCGTCGGCTGGGAGCCGTTCCGCGCGAGCCAGTTCGGCATCGCCCACCACTGCACGATCGCGCTCAACCCCAAGGAAGCCAACGACCCGCGCTGCACGCCGGTGCTCGACCTCCTCCCGCGCTACCTGGAGAAGGACGGCGTCGTCGCGGTCGGCGAGATCGGCTACGACTCGATGACCACCGAGGAGGACAAGGCGTTCGCCGCGCAGCTCGCGCTGGCGATCGACCACGACCTCCCGGCGATGGTGCACACCCCGCACCGCGACAAGGCCGTCGGCACCGAACGCAGCATCGCCGTCGTCCGCGAGTCCGGCATCGCGCCCGGGCGCGTGGTGCTCGACCACCTCAACGAGGTGACCGTCGGCATGGTCAAGGAGTCCGGCTGCTGGATGGGCTTCTCGATCTACCCGGACACCAAGATGGACGAAGAGCGGATGGTCGCGATCCTGCGCGAATACGGCACCGAAAAGGTGCTGGTGAACTCGGCCGCGGACTGGGGCAAGAGCGACCCGCTCAAGACCCGCAAGACCGGCGACGCGATGCTGGCCGCCGGGTTCAGCGAGGACGACGTCGACCAGGTGCTGTGGCGCAACCCGGTCGAGTTCTACGGCCAGAGCGGGCGGTTGTCGCTCGACGAGGCGGCACCGGACGCCGAGTTCGTGGGCAACTCGATCCTGCGGGGTGCGCGCAAGTGAGGTTCCGGCACGGCGACGGCACGCTCGTGCACCTCGCCTACTGCACCAACGTGCACCAGGCCGAGGACCTCGACGGCGTGCTCGCCCAGCTGGCCCGCTTCGGCGAACCGGTGCGGGAACGCCTGGGCGTGGCCCGGCTCGGGCTCGGCCTGTGGCTGGCGCGGCCGGTGGCGTCGGAGCTGGTCGCCGACCCGGCCGCGGTCGCCCGGCTGCGCGGCGAACTGGCCACGCGCGGCCTCGAGGTCGTCACCTTCAACGGGTTCCCGTACCAGGGGTTCCACGACCCGGTGGTGAAGCACAAGGTGTACCGGCCGGACTGGGGCACGCCCGAGCGCACGCGGTACACCCTGGACCTGGCCCGGCTGCTGGCCGAGCTGCTGCCGGACGACGCCGTGCGCGGCAGCGTCTCGACGCTCCCGCTCGGCTGGCGCACGGAGTGGCGTGACGACCGCGGGCAGCTGGAGCTGCTCGCCAAGGGGCTGGCGGCGCAGGACCGCCCGGTGCGGGTGGCGTTCGAACCCGAGCCTGGCTGCGTCATCGAAACCACCGCGCAGGCGGCGTCGCTGCTGTCCGAAGTGGACAAGGAGTGGCTCGGCGTCTGCCTGGACACCTGCCACCTCGCGGTCGGCTTCGAGGACCCGGCGGCCGCGCTCGGCCGCCTCGAAGCCGCCGGGCTCGACGTCGTCAAGGTCCAGGCGTCGGCCGCGCTGGAAGCCGCCGCTCCGAACGACCCGGCGACCCGCCGGGCGCTGGAGTCCTTTGTGGAACCCCGGTTCCTGCACCAGAGCAACGAAGGTGCGCCGCCCGGGGCCGACGACCTCGACCTGGCACTGGCCGGGGGACTGCCCGGAGAAGCCCCGTGGCGCGTGCACTTCCACGTGCCGCTGCACGCCGACCCGGCACCGCCGCTGGCCTCGACCCGGCCGGTGCTGGCCGCGACGCTGGCCGAGCTGTTCGGCGGGTCGGCCGCGCGCACCGACCACGTCGAGGTCGAGACCTACACCTGGCAGGTGCTCCCGGACGCACCCGCCGACGACGCCGGGCTGGTCGCGGGCATCGCGGCCGAACTCGACTGGACCCGGCGTTCCTTGATCGCACTAGGCTTGGAAGAGGTTTCCGCATGAGCTTGCTCGTCCTCGACGTCGTCGGGCTGACCCCGCGGCTGCTGCCGCACATGCCGAACCTGCGCAAGATGGCCGAGCCCGGCTTCACCGCGCAGCTCGACACCGTGTTCCCGGCGGTCACCTGCTCGGTGCAGTCGACGTTCCTCACGGGGTTGCAGCCCGCGGAACACGGCATCGTCGGCAACGGCTGGTACTTCCGCGACCTCGGCGAGATCTTCCTCTGGCGCCAGCACAACAAGCTGGTCCAGGGCGACAAGTTCTGGGACGCCGCCCGTCGCGCGCAGGCCGGGCACCGCGTGGCGAATGTCTGCTGGTGGTACGCGATGGGCGCGGACACCGACCTGACCGTGACGCCGCGGCCGATCTACCACGCCGACGGCAAGAAGTCCCCGGACGCCTACACCTACCCGCCGCAGCTGCACGACCGGCTCGTCGGCGCGCTCGGCGAGTTCCCGCTGTTCACCTATTGGGGCCCGACGGCGGCGATCACGTCGTCGAAGTGGATCATCGCTGCGGCGCAGAAGATCATGGCCGAGGACAAGCCGGACACCACGCTCGTCTATATCCCGCACCTCGACTACGACCTCCAGCGCTTCGGGCCCGACGCGCCACAGGCCGCGGCCGCCGCGCGCGAGATCGACGCCGCACTGAAGCCGCTGCTCGACCAGGCGGCCGCGGGTGGGCACACCGTCGTCGCGCTCTCGGAGTACGGCATCACCAACGCGAGCCGTCCGGTGGACATCAACCGGGCGCTGCGCCGCGAAGGCCTGCTCAACGTGTACGTCCAGGCGGGCATGGAGTACCTCGACCCGTGGACGTCGCGGGCGTTCGCCGTCGCCGACCACCAGGTCGCGCACGTCTACGTCGCCGACCCGGCGGACCTGCCGCGGGTGCGGGACATCGTCGCCGGACTGTCCGGAGTGGACGTCGTGCTCGACCGGGCCGCGCAGGCCGGGTTCGGGATCGACCACGAGCGGGCGGGCGAGCTGGTCGCCGTCGCCGAGCCGGACGCGTGGTTCACGTACTACTACTGGCTCAGCGACGATCGCGCGCCGGACTTCGCCAAGACCGTCGAGATCCACCGCAAGCCCGGCTACGACCCGGCCGAGCTGTTCTTCGACCCGGACGACCCGATGGTCAAGCTGAAGGCGGCGTCCGCGCTGGCCCGCAAGAAGCTCGGCCTGCGGTATTCGATGCAGGTGGTCCCGCTGGACCCGGCCCCGGTGCGCGGCAGCCACGGCCGGCTGCCCGACGCGGCCGAGGACGGACCGGTGCTGCTCTGCTCGGACCCGGCGCTCGCCCGGGAGAAGTTCCACGCCACGGAAGTCAAGGAGCTGCTGCTCGCGGCGGCTGTCCGCACCGAGTGACCCGCACTGAGGGAGGTCAGTCAGGCCCCTCGTGAGTGTTTAGGGCGGTTAGAACCGCCCTAAACACTCACGAGGTTTGTTCAACGGGTGACCGCCAGCCCCGTCGGAAGGTGATCGAAACCGGCTTCGCGCCACACCGGGGCGAAGCACGCTCAAATTCAGGAAGGAACCAGCATGTCTCCGTCCCCACCGAAGTGGGCGAGGCTGTTCGGCACCGCGCTCCTGGGCGCCGGCCTCCTGCTCACCGTCGACACGCCGGCCCGCGCGGACATCCCGCCCGCGGACTACCAGCAGGTCGCGCTCGCGACCGGCGCGGCCGAGCTGGGCGGCGAGGCGATGTCGCTCGCCGTGCTGCCGGACCGCTCGGTCGTGCACACCTCCCGCGACGGCACCGTCCGCGTCACCACCGCGGCCGGTGCGACGTCGATCGCGGGCAAGCTGAACGTCTACACCCACGACGAGGAGGGCCTCCAGGGCGTCGCCGCCGACCCCGGGTTCGCGACGAACCGGTTCGTCTGGCTGTACTACTCGCCGCGGCTGTCCACACCGGACGGTGACGCGCCGACCGACGGCACCGAGGCGGACTTCGCGCCGTTCAAGGGCGAGCTGCACCTGTCGCGGTTCGTGCTGAAGACCGACAACACGCTCGACCTGGCCAGCGAGAAGGTCGTGCTGAAGGTCGCCAACGACCGCGGGCAGTGCTGCCACGTCGGCGGCGACATCGACTTCGACGCGGCCGGCAACCTGTACCTGACCACCGGCGACGACACGAACCCGTTCTCCTCCGACAGCTACTCCCCGATCGACGAGCGGACCACGCGCAACCCGCAGTTCGACGCGCAACGCTCGTCGGCCAACACGAACGACCTGCGCGGCAAGCTGCTGCGGATCCACCCGCAGGCCGACGGGACGTACACGATCCCGTCGGGGAACCTCTTCGCGCCGGGCACCGCGAGCACCCGGCCGGAGATCTACGCGATGGGCTTCCGCAACCCGTTCCGGATGAGTGTCGACAAACCGACCGGCGTCGTCTACCTCGGCGACTACGGCCCGGACGCCGGCGTCACCGACCCGAACCGCGGGCCGCAGGGGCAGGTCGAGTTCGACCGGATCACCGGGCCCGGCAACTTCGGCTGGCCGTACTGCACCGGGTCGAACACGACCACTGAGACGTACAACCACTACACCTTCCCGAGTGGTCCCTCCGGAGCGAAGTACGACTGCGCGGGCGGCCCGACGAACACGTCGTTCCGCAACACGGGGTTGGCCAAGCTGCCGGTGCCGAAGCCCGCGTGGATCAAGTACGCGGGTGACGAAGGCTCGCCGCCGGAGTTCGGCAGCGGCTCGGAGTCGCCGATGGGCGGGCCGGTGTACCGGTACGACGCGGCGTCGACGTCCCCGGTCAAGTTCCCGCAGTCCTTGGACGGCAAGTACTTCGCGGGCGAGTACGGGCGAAAGTGGATCAAGGCGGTGACCGTCAACGCCGACGGCAGCCGCGGCCCGATCGAGGACTTCCCGTGGACCGGCACGCAGGTGATGGACATGGCGTTCGGCCCGGACGGCGCCCTGTACGTCCTCGACTACGGCACCGGCAGCGACAACCAGGCGCTGTACCGGATCGAGTACCTGGCGGGCACGAACCGCAACCCGGTCGCGAAGGCCGCGGCCGACAAGACATCCGGGCCGAATCCGCTGACCGTCACCTTTTCTTCGGCCGGGAGCGCCGATCCCGAGGGTGGGGCGCTGACCTACCGCTGGGACTTCGGTGACGGCTCCTCGTCGACGGCGGCGAACCCGGCCCACACCTACACCACCAACGGGACTTACTCGCCGACGCTGACGGTCTCGGATCCGGAGGGCCTGACCGGCACGGCGAGCCTCGTGGTGACGGTGGGGAACACCGCGCCCACGGTGTCGCTGAGTGCACCGATCGACGGACAGCTGTTCTCCTTCGGTGACACCGTGCCCTTCCAGGTGACGGGCAGCGATCCGGAAGACGGCGCGCTGGACTGCTCGAAGGTCAAGGTCACGTACTTCCTGGGCCACGACAGCCACGAGCACCAGATCACCCAGCAGACGGGGTGTTCCGGCTCGATCGCGGTCCCGGTCGACGGCGAGCACGACGCCGCGGCGAACATCTACGGCGTCTTCGACGCGCAGTACACCGACAAGGGCGGGCTGACCTCGCACAGCGTCCGGAAGCTGCAGCCGCGGCACCGGCAGGCGGAGCACTTCGCGGCGCAGTCCGGCATCCAGCTGGCCGACCACGGCGCGGCGGAAGGCGGCCGGACCGTCGGCTACACCGATGACGGCGACTGGATCTCCTTCACGCCGTATGCGCTGGGCAACGCGACGTCGATCACCGCGCGCGTCTCCTCGGGTGGCCCGGGCGGGACCCTGGAGGTGCGAGCGGGCTCGCCGACCGGCACCCTGCTGGGCTCGGCGGCCGTGGCCAACACCGGGAACTGGGACACGTTCGCGGACGTGACGGCGAACCTGGCGAACCGGCCGTCCGGGACGACGTCGCTGTACCTGGTGTTCAAGGGCGTCACCGGGCAGGGCAACCTGTTCGACCTCGACGCGTTCACGTTCACGACCACCACGTCGTCGGCGGTCGAGGGCGAGTCGTTCACGTCGGGTTCCGGGGTGCAGGTCGCCCCGCACGCCGCGGCGAGCGGCGGCAACACCCTCGGCTACATCGAGAACGGCGACTGGGCCGGGTACGCGTCGGTGAGCACGGCGGGCGCGCGGTCGTTCACGGCGCGGGTGTCGTCGGCGGGCGCGGGCGGGACGATCGAGATCCGCTCGGGTTCGGCGACCGGGACGTTGCTCGGCTCGGTGGCGGTGCCGTCGACCGGCGGCTGGGAGACGTTCCAGAACGTGACGACGTCGGTGTCGAGCGGGTCCGGGCCGTTGTTCCTGGTGTTCCGCGGCGGTTCCGGTTCCCTGTTCGACGTCGATTCCTTTACGCTGAGCGGTATGCCGACCCAGGTGGACCCGACGTACGACGTGCTGGTGTTCTCCAAGACGGCGGGCTTCCGCCACGACTCGATCCCGGCGGGCATCCAGGCGCTGCGCGAACTGGGCGCGGCCGAGGGCTTCAGCGTCACGGCCACCGAGGACGCCTCGGTGTTCACGACGGCCTCACTGTCCTCGTACGAGGCGGTGATCTTCCTTTCCACGACAGGTGACGTCCTGGACGCGACGCAGCAGACGGCGTTCGAGTCCTATGTGGAGGGAGGCGGCGGCTACCTCGGCATCCACGCGGCGGCGGACACGGAGTACGACTGGCCGTGGTACGGCAAGCTGGTCGGGGCGTGGTTCAAGAGCCACCCGGCGATCCAGCAGGCCCGGTTCGTGACTGAGGACTCGACGCATCCCGCCACCGCGCACCTCCCGGCGGTGTGGACGCGCACGGACGAGCTGTACAACTACCGCACCAACCCGCGCGGCAGCGTGCACGTGCTGCAGACGCTGGACGAGTCCAGCTACACGGGTGGTGAGATGGGCGCGGACCACCCGATCACGTGGTGCCACCCGCAGGGCAATGGCCGCGCGTTCTACACGGGGCTCGGCCACACGATCGAGTCGTACGCGGACCCGGTGTTCCGGGCCTCGTTGCTGGGCGCTGTCCGGTACGCGGCGGGGGTGGCTCCGGCTTCGTGCGGTGTTCCGTCGTCGTCCACAGTGGAGGGTGAGTCGTTCACGTCGGGGTCGGGGGTGCAGGTGGCACCGCACGCCGCGGCGAGCGGCGGCAACACCCTCGGCTACATCGAGAACGGCGACTGGGCCGGTTTCTCCCAGGTCAGCACGGCGGGGATTTCGCGATTCAGCGCGGTGGTGTCGTCGGCGGGAGCGGGCGGCACGATCGAGATCCGCGACGGCTCGGCCACCGGAGCCCTGCTGGGCACGGTGACGGTCCCGGTGACGGGCGGCTGGGAGACGTTCCAGACGGTCTCGACGTCCGTCACGCCGGGCTCGGGCTCGCTCCACCTGGTGTTCCGGGGCGGCGCGGGTTCCCTGTTCGACATCGACACGCTGACCGTGTCGTAGCGGGCATGAGGGGCACCTTCACGGACCTGAAGGTGCCCCTCATGGCACGTCAGCGGACCACTTCGGCGATGCCGAGCATGTTGCCCTCGCAGTCGCGGAACCACGCGGCGCGCTCACCGCGGCCCTTGCTCGGGTAGTTGCCGCGGATGTCCATGATCCCGTTCACGCAGCCTTCGTACTCCTCGAACACCACGCCGCGCGCCCGCAACTCGGCGACCGCCGCTTCGATGTCGTCCACGTAGAAACCCATCTGCGTGAACGAACCGTCGGACGCGCCCGCGGAGGCGAACAGGCAGAAGACGCCCGAGGCGCCTTCGTACCGCAGCCCGCCTTCGCGTTCTTCGGCCGGTTCCAGCCCGAGCTTCTCCGAGTACCACCGGCGAGCTCGGCCAGGTCCTGCGTGGGGATGCGGGCTTCGAACCGCGCGTTGCTCAGCATCACCCGATGCTAATCGTCAGCGGACGCCGAGGAGGTGCTCCAAGGCCAGCTGGTTCAGCCGGGTGAAGTGGTAGCCGCGCGCGGCCGCCGCGTCCAGGTCGAAGTCGTCCTTCAGCACGTCGTCGAACGTCTCGCCCGGTGCCAGCGTCGGCGTCGAGAGGTCGGGCACCCGGGAAGCCGCGAGGGCTTCGGCGACTTCGGGGTCCGAACGGAACTTGGCCGACTTCTCCTTCAGGATCAGGTAAGTCCGCATGTTCGCCGCCGCCGAGACCCACACGTCCGACGGGTCCTCCGTCCGCATCGGCTTGTAGTCGAAGTGGCGCGGTCCCTCGTAGCCGCCGTTCTCCAGCAGGTCCACCAGGAAGAACGCGCTCTTCACGTCGCCGTGGCCGAAGATCAGGTCCTGGTCGTACTTCGGGCCGTGCTGGCCGTTCAGGTCGATGTGGAACAGCTTGCCCTGCCACAGCGCCTGCGCGATCCCGTGCACGAAGTTGAGCCCGGCCATCTGCTCGTGGCCGACCTCCGGGTTCAGCCCGAACATCTCCGGCCGCGCCAGCTGGGAGATGAAGCCCAGCGCGTGGCCGATCGTCGGCAGCAGGATGTCGCCGCGCGGCTCGTTCGGCTTCGGCTCCAGCGCGAACCGCAGCGAGTACCCCTTCTCGACGACGTAGTCCGCGAGCAGGTCCAGGCCCTCCTTGTAGCGGGCCAGCGCCGCGCGGACGTCCTTCGCGCCGTCCGACTCCGCGCCTTCGCGGCCGCCCCACACCACGTACGTCTCCGCGCCCAGCTCGGCCGCCAGGTCGATGTTGCGGCGGACCTTGCGCAGCGCGTAACGCCGGACGTCACGGTCGTTGCTCGTCAGGCCGCCGTCCTTGAACACCGGGTGGGTGAACAGGTTGGTCGTCGCCATGGGGACGCGAAGGCCCGTCTCGGCGAGCGCCTTCTTGAAGCGCTCGATCGCCTTGTCGCGGTCCGGCTCGGTGGCCAGCAGGTCGTCGTCGTGGAACGTCACGCCGTAGGCGCCCAGCTCCGCCAGCCGGTGCACGCTTTCCACCGGGTCGAGCGGCGGGCGCGTCGCCACCCCGAACGGGTCGTTCGCGGGCCAGCCCACGGTCCACAGGCCGAAGGTGAACTTGTCGGCCGGCTGGGGAGCGTAGTCGCTCATGACTGTCCCTTCATTTAGTTCACGTTGTAGACTAAATATGCGCCGCGGTGGTCCCGGGCGTCAAGAGGCCGGTTAGAGTTGCCGCGGGAGGGACAGATGACCCAGGCCGTGCGGCACGAAGAGATGCGCGCCCGCAACCTCGAGGTCGTGCTGGGCGCGGTCAGCCGCGGCGGCCCGCTGACCCGCGCCGCGCTCGCCGAGGTCACCGGCCTGACCAAGTCCACCGTCTCCAAGCTCGTCGGCGACCTGGTCGACGCGGGCCTGCTCGCCGAGACCGGCCCCGCCCGCGCGGGTGAACGCGGCCGCCCGGGCGTGGCGGTCGTGCTCAGCGGCGCGCGCGTGGCGTCGCTGGGCCTCGAGATCAACGTCGACTACCTCGCGGTGCGGGTGCTCGACCTCACCGGCGGCGTCCGGTTCGCCGCCCGCCGCGAGCGGGACAACCGCGGGTCGCGGCCGAAGAAGGTCCTCGGGGAGCTGCAGGCCCTCGCCAGCGAGGCGCTCACCGAAGCCCACCGGCTCGGGCTCGAGGTGGCGGGCGCCGTGCTCGCGGTGTCCGGCCCGGTCGGCGACGGCGTCCTGTTCAGCGCCCCCAACCTCGGCTGGCAGGACGTCCGCCCGGCCGACCTGCTCCGGCTGCCCGTCCCGGTCGAGCTGGACAACGAGGCGAACCTCGCCGCGCTCGGCGAGCTCTGGTACGGCGACGGCGCGCGCGACTTCCTCTACGTCTCGGGCGAAATCGGCATCGGCGCGGGCCTGGTCGTGAACGGCACGTTGTTCTCCGGCGCCCGCGGCCTGGCGGGTGAGCTCGGCCACGTCGTCGTCGCACCGCAAGGGCCCGCGTGCCGGTGCGGGGGCAACGGCTGCCTCGAGACGTTCGCGGGTCAGGAGGCCTTGCTGACGGCGGGCGACGCGCCGACGCTCCCCGCGCTGCTGACCGCCCTCGAACGCGGCGACGCCCGAGCCCTGGAGGCCTGTGCGGCGGCCGGACGCGCCCTCGGCATCGCCCTGACGTCGGCGGTGAACCTCCTCGACCTCGACCGCATCGTCCTCGGCGGGGTGTTCACCCAGCTCTACCCGTGGCTGTCCGGACCGGTGGCGGACGTGCTGACCACGCGCCTCGGCGGCCTCCGCGGCGCGCCGCCCGTGCTCACGGCCTCACGTCTCGGCGGCGACGCCGCGACGCTCGGGGCGGCGGGCCGGGTCGTGCACCGCGTGCTCGCCGACCCGGCGTCGTTCGTGAGCCGGGCTCAGGAGGCGTAGGCCTCCACTTCGGACACGTCTCACGTCCGGCCCAAGCGCCCCAAGGCGGCCTTGGTTGCGTCTGACGCACCGAAGGCCGCCTTGGGTGCGTCTGACGCACCGAAGGCCACATTGGGGCGCTTGCGGCCAGCGCCCTCAACGAACCTGGGACCCCCTCTGCGCCAGGTTGACCGAGGCGGGCGGCGGGCCGCCGAGCTGCGCCGCCCAGTACCGCGTCCGGTCCAGGTAGGTGGTTTCCGAAGCCGCGCCCGAAGTCCCGTACGCGCCGGAGAACGTCTCGTACGCACCCGAAGGCGGGTTGGAGCGGGCCGGTTCGATGATCGAGCCTTCGTGCCACTCGTTGAACGACGTGACCGAAACCCAGTCGGCGCCCGAGGAAAGCGCGTTCTGCCATTCCCGGTCGTAAGTCGCGCCGTTGTCGCGGCCCAGGGTCGGGGTCGTGTTGCCCGGCACGGCGCGGTCGTCGTTGTAGCCCGGACCCACCGAAGGCGCCCAGACCAGGCCGTTCGCTTCGCAGTACGCGCCCGCTTCGCGCCAGCCGGGCGCCGTGGCCCCGGCGATCGCGTCGTAGGTGTACATCCCGCCGAAGTGCGCGACCTTGCTCGTGTCGGTCGTCTGCGCCAGCACGATCGCCGACGAGCGCACCTGGTCCAGCGCCGTCCAGTCGGTGATGCGCAGGCTTTCGAAGACGTAGAAGGCACCGCGGCCGCCCTCGCGGTAGAAAGCGGGACTCGACCCGTACCGGTTGGTGATGTAGCCGACGTCGGCCACCGTGGAAGCCGCGGTGCGCCCGCTGTAGGGCTCGAGGTGCCAGGCGACCTTGATCCCGTGCCGCGCGGCGGCTTCGAGCACCCCGGCCGCCAGACCGTCCTCATAGGACCCCTGGCCCCACCAGCTGTAGACGATCACCCCGGCTCCGGACTGCTCGATCCACCGCATGTGCTGCTCGACGGCACCGGCGAAGTCGCCGGAGTCGTACGCGCCCAGCACCGGATAGAAGTTCGCGCCGATGTCGTCCGGCGGCGTGTGCCCGCCCTGCTGCCAGTGCCGGTAGCCGGTGGCGGCGCCGCCGTACCACGGGTAGTAGAACAAGTGGGTGCGGCTCGACAGCGCGGCCGCGTGCGCGATTCCCGGAAAAGTGGCCGCCAGCAGCAGAAGCGCGGCGAAGAACGTCGACATCCGGCGCATCGGAACCCCTCACTGGATTCGGAGTGTTCCAGACCATACGGACGGGAACCGAAGAAGGGCAACACTTCACCGGACATGCGCAAACTTGCGTCGGAAACCCACCAGGAAACCCGCCGGGAAAGCGAAAACCGCCCCGGGCGCACCCGGGGCGGTTTCCGTTGAGCGGGACTAGCTCACCGCGTTGATCAGCACCAGCGAGGAACCGACCGTGACCCCGGTGTCGGTCCGCACGGTCAGCTGACCGCGCAGGGTCCGGCCCGCCGACGGCGCGGTCGTGACCGTCACCGTGCCCGGCACCGTCCACGAGCTGCCCGACGCCCGCACCGCGTCGGTGTCGGTCACCGCGACCGAACCGAGACCCGGGTTGGTGAACACGTCGAGGTAGTCGTATTCGGTGGTGCCGCTGGGCACCGCGTACCCGTCGACCAGCGCGACCCACGTGCCCGCGGCCGGGTTGGCCACGGTCACCGACTCTTCCGAGTCACCGTCCGCGCTGACCGCCGCCTGCACGCAGGACCCGGTCGAGCAGTTGTACAGCACCAGGTCCAGGTCGGCGCCGCCGTCGGACGGCTTGCCGATCGTGACGGTCAGCGAGGTCGAGCCCGCCGTCACCGGGATCTGGTACTGCTGCTGCGCGCCTTCCGCGATCGACGGCCGCTGCGTCTTCGCGCTGCCGAGCGCAGCGCCGGTCAGCTTGCCGGTGAACGCGCCGAGGGAGTTCTGCACGGTGTAGGACCGCGCGATCGGCGTGTTCAGCGTGGCCGAGGCGATGGTGTCCGGGTTCGGCGAGATCGCCGTGCCCAGCACCGAAGCCGACAGCTTGAACGGCGCGTTGTCCACATCGGACGTCCGGCGCGCCTCGACGACGATCTCCCACACGCCCGGCAGCGGGTTGGCGATGGTCCGGCTGGTCGGCGTGCCGCCGGGGCAGCCCGCGCCCGCGTCGGGGAGGTAGCAGTACGTCGTCGACGTGCTGGCCTCGGCCGGCACCCCGGTCGGGTCGTAGCGCAGGAACCGCACCTGGCCCTTGCCCGGGGCGCCGCCGCCGGCGTCCAGGTCCACCTTCAGCGCGCTGGCGCCCTGCGGCACCCGCACGAAGTAGCTGGTCGCCTGGTTGCGGGCGGCCTGGCCGGCCACGTCGACCTTGAAGCCCTTGTCGGCGGTGAACTCCTGCGGCGCGAAGACCGTGTTCAGGGTCTGCACGTCGATGCCGACGGTGAGCGGGTTGTCCAGGTACAGCAGTGCCGAGTGGACGCCCGCGCTCTTCGGGTTGACCTTGACGTCGAACTTCACCGGCGTGTTCAGCGGCAGGACCACTGTGGACGCCGACGCGAAGGTGCCGTCGTTGCCGGTCCACCGCACGAAGTACGGCACCGGGTGCGCCGAACCCGTGGTGCGGGTGATCGTGTAGGTCCGGGTGTAGGCCTTGCCCGTGGTCACGCCCTCGCGGTCGTGGATGCCGACGCCGGTGTTCGGCGTCGCCAGCTGTCCGGATTGGACGGTGTGCACCTCGACCGCCGTCGAGACGGCGTCCGGCTTCGGGTTGAGCGACAGGGCGACGAACGCGGCGGGCACGTTGAACAGGCCCGCGCCCTGGGCGTACGCGCCGATGCCCGGCACGAACCGCGCGGTCGACTTGATCGCCGCCCGCAGCTGCGCCACCGGCGGCCGCTGCCCGTTGTGCGTCGCCTTGTACGCGCTCACCAGCAGCGCCGCCGCGCCGGTCGCCTGCGGCGCCGCCATCGACGTGCCCTGCAGCATCGCGTAACCGGCGGGCAGGGCGTAGGTGCCGGGCACGGGGCCGGGCGCCTCCCAGCGCGGGACGGTGGCGATGGCCGCGCCCGGGGCGATGATGTCCGGCTTGAAGCCGCCGTCCTCACGCGGGCCGCGCGAAGAGAACGGGTGCATCGACTCGGGGTTCCGGGTCACCGAACCGTAGTTCGACAGCCAGGTCTCCTTCGTGATGTACGAGCCGACCGAGATCGCGTCCGTGGCCACCGACGGGTCGCCGACGGTGTTCGCCCCGGCGCCGCTGTTGCCGGCCGAGATGAAGATCTGGACGTTGTACTCGGCGATCGTGCGGTTGTAGAGCTCCGCGCGGGCGTTGTTGCCGTCGTTGAGCGCCGGCAGGCCGCCGATCGAGATGTTGATGACGTCGGCGCCGTGGCTGGCGGCGTAGACGACCCCGTCGATCAGGCCGGAGGAGGTGCAGGAGCTGCTGGTGAGGCAGACCTTGACCGCCAGGACCTTCGCGCCGGGCGCCGCGCCGTCCATCTTGCCGCCGAACAGGTCGTTGCCGGTGGCGATGCCCGCGACGTGCGAACCGTGCTCGGCGCCGGCGATGCCGATGCCGACGTAGCCCGCCTTGTCGGTCTGGACCACGAAGGCCATCCGCTCGGCGATATCGGTCGCGGGGTTGTCGGTGCCGAAGAAGCCGACGTCGTACTTCTTGGCGTAGTCGGTCATCGGCTTCTCGTCGGTGAAGTCGCCGTTGCCGTTGAGGTCGACCCGGACCTCCTTGGTCGCGGTGTCGAGCAGCACGCCCCAGGAGTCGGCGCGGTCGCCGTCGCGGTTGACGTCACCGCCGGTCTCGCTGTCCGCGGCACCGAGGTCGCCCGCGGTCTCGCCGAAGACGCCGAAGGTGTACGGGCCGCCGGTGGCCGGGGCCGTCCAGCTCTTGCCGTTGGCGCTGAAGGCGCCGGTGTAGGTCTGGGTCGACTGCTTGACCCAGGTGCCGTCGCCGGAGTTGGTGGCGTTGGCGTTGTACCAGTCGACGATCTTGCGTTCGCCGTGGCTGGTGGTGGCCAGCGCGGGGGAGTCGAGGTCGACGCCGGAGTCGAGCACCGCGACGGTCGTGTCCTTGCCGTCCCAGTTGGGCAGGACCTGGCCGAACTGCGCGGCGTAGGTGTCGCCGGTCGGCAGGTACGGGTTGACGCGCGGGGTGTCCTTGCCCGGGGCCGGCTGCGGCAGCGGGGTGGTGGCGCCCTCGGGCTTGGGGTCGTCGCGCACGACGAGACCGTCGACGTCGACGGCGTTCACCGACTTGAGCTTCGCGGCCTTTTCGGCCTTGTCCGTCGGGACGCTGACCTTGACGTAGTCGAGCTTGGCGTCGGTGGACTGGACGACCCCGCCGAGCGCCTTGAGCTCGTTCACGGCGGCGCCGGTCTGGCCCTTCTCGGCCGCGATCAGCAGCGTGACGTCCGGTTTCCCGGCTTTTTCGGCCTCGGCGACGAGGGCGCGGTCGTGCTCGTCGAGGGTCTTGCCGTCGGCCGCGCCGGTGGTCGGCGGGGCTTGCTGGGCGGACGCCACGGGGACGGCCACGCCGAGGACGGAGGCGCCGAGAGCGGTGGCGAGGACGGTGATCCCGGCCCGCCGTCTCCAGCGCGATCTGTGCTGTGTCACTGAAAGGACCCTTCCTGAGGTGATGCGTGCCCAGAAGTACACATGGTGAGATCTTCGTCAGCAATCAGACAGTTAGCCCATCGACCGCAATTGGTTGCGAGCCGAATGGCCTAACCGGCTCGGCGGTTAGGCGGCAACGGGAAGCGGCACTTTCACGTGAAAGTGCCGCCTCGGCTGCCGGCTGCCTGTCTTGAATGACTCATTCAGGACCTCCCAAGACTTGAATGAGTCATTCAAGACGCCCGGGTCCGCCGCCCCTCAGTCCTTGCTATACGCGCGTGTAGCGGGCTACATTTACGTGTAGTCGACTACACGCACGTATAGGACGTCATGAGTAGCGAAGCAGACCTCACCGCGCGGGCCCGGATCCGGGACGCCGCCATCCGCCTCTTCACCGAGCGCGGCATGGAGAAGACGTCGATCCTCGACATCGCCAAGGCGGCCGGCGTCTCCGGCGGCCTGATCCGCCACCACTTCGGTTCCAAGGACGGCCTCCGCGAGGCCTGCGACACCTACGTCTTCGACGAACTCCTGAAGTTCAAAGAAGAAGTGCTGGCCAAGGGCGTCGCCGATCCGGGGTTCCTCCCGACCTTCGACGCCCGCCAGCTGCTGTTCCGCCGGTACCTGGGCCGCGCGATGGTCGACGGCTCCGAAGCCGCCGCGGCTCAGTTCGTCGAAATCGTCGACGGCACCGAACGCTACTTCCGGGAGCAAGGCATGGAGATGCCCGACCCGCGGGGCGTCGCCGCCGCGCTCGCCGCGATGACCGGCGGGCTGATGATCCTGCAGGACCACGTCGCCCGCGCGCTCGGCGAGGAGCCGGGCACGCACGAGGCGATGCTGCGCATGACCCTGGCCGCCGGGCACCTGTTCCTGAACCCGCTCGGCGACTCCGAACAGCTCGACAAGGCCCGCGAAGCGCTGGCCGCCTACGAACGGAAGGGATGACGATGGCCGAAGCGATCACCGCGGACGGCCTCACCAAGGCGTTCGGCCGGACGAAAGCCCTCGACGGGCTCGACCTGACCGTCCACACCGGCGAGGTGCACGGCTTCCTCGGACCGAACGGCGCCGGCAAGACCACCACGATCCGCGTCCTGCTCGGGCTGATGCGCGCCGACGGCGGCCGCGCCACCCTGCTCGGTGGCGACCCCTGGACCGACGCCACCGAGCTGCACAAGCGGCTCGCGTACGTCCCCGGCGACGTCACGCTGTGGCCCAACCTGACCGGCGGCGAGGTCATCGACCTGCTCGGGCGCCTGCGCGGCGGGCTGGACACCGCCCGGCGCGCCGAACTGGTCGAGCGGTTCGACCTCGACCCGCGCAAGAAGGGCCGGACGTACTCTAAGGGCAACCGGCAGAAGGTCGCGCTGGTCGCCGCGCTCGCGTCCGATGTGGAGCTGCTGATCCTCGACGAGCCGACGTCCGGGCTCGACCCGCTGATGGAGGAGGTCTTCCGGCAGGTCGTCGCGGAGGAGCGGGAGCGCGGCGACCGGACCGTGCTGCTGTCCTCGCACATCCTGTCCGAGGTCGAGGCGCTGTGCGACCGCGTCACGATCATCCGGGCCGGGCGCACCGTCGAGTCGGGCACCTTGGACGAGCTGCGTCACCTCGGCCGGATCACCATCGACGCCTCGCTCGCGCGCATGCCCGATGATCTGGCCTCGCTGCCGGGCGTGCACGACGTCAGCTCGTACGGCTCGCACGTCCACCTGTCCGTCGACCAGTCCGCTTTGGACGATGTCATGCGCCACCTCGCCGGGGCCGGGCTGCGGAGCCTGGTGAGCCGGCCGCCGACGCTCGAGGAGCTGTTCCTGCGCCACTACCAGCGCGACGAGCCGGTCGGAGCGGCGCGATGACCGGGACGGGCTCGCTGCTGCGGCTGGTGCTGCGCCGCGACCGGCTGCTCATGCCGTTGTGGATCGTCTGCCTCGCGCTCGCCCCGGTCGGGTACCTGTCGTCGATCAAGGCGGCGTACCCGGATGCCGCGGCCCGGCAGCACTTCTACGACCTCAATGCGTCGAGCGCGACGTTCGTCGTCCGCAACGGGCCGCTGTACGGCTCGTCGCTCGGGAACCTCCTCGCGTGGCAGTGCGGGTTCGTGCCGGTGGTCGTCGGGCTGATCGCGCTGCTGACCGTCGTGCGGCACACGCGGACCGAGGAGGAAGCGGGCCGCCGCGAGCTGACCGGCGCGACCGTCGTCGGGCGGCACGCCGGGCTGGCGGCCGCGGTGCTCGCCACCTGCGGCGCGTGCCTGATGTACGGGTTGGTCGTCGGGCTCGGCGTTGCCGCGCAAGGTGTCCCCGCGGCGGGAGCGTTCGCGCTGGGCGGCGGGTTCGCCTTGACGGGCTGGGTCTTCGCCGGGGTCGGCGCGGTCGCCGCGCAGCTCACATGGGGAGCGAGCGGCGCGCGGGGTGTCGGGATCGGCGCGCTGGTGCTGGCGTTCCTGCTGCGCGCGGCCGGGGACAGCAGCGGCTCGGCGGGCTGGCTCGCGTGGCTGTCGCCGATCGGCTGGGCGCACCGGATGCGGCCGTTCGCCGGGGAACAGTGGTGGGTGCTCGCCGTGGGCGTCGTCGCGACCGGCTTGCTGGTGGCCTTGGCGGTCGCGTTGTCGGCTCGCCGGGACCTCGGCGCGGCCCTGCTCCCGGCGCGACTGGGCCGGGCGACGGCGAAGGCGTCGCTGCGCTCGCCGTTGGCGCTGGCCTGGCGGCTGCAGCGGGGGACGCTGGTGGTCTGGACCGTCTGCCTGGCGCTCGTCGGCCTGCTGATGGGCGGGGTCGCGCAGAACGTCGCGGAGATGATGCGGGACAACCAGGCCGTCGGGGAGATCTTCTCCCGGATGGGTGGCGGGGGCGCGGTGACGGACGCGTACCTGGCCGGGACGATGACGTTGTTCGGCCTCGCGGCGGCGGGCTACGCGGTGCAGGCGACGCTGAAGCTGCGCGCGGAAGAAGCGGGTGGCCGGGCGGAACCGGTGCTGGCGACGGCGGTGGGCCGCGTCGGCTGGGCGGCCGGGCACCTGGCGTTCGCGGTGCTGGGGTCGGCGTTCCTGCTGGCGGTCACGGGACTGGCGACGGGCGCGGCGTACGGGAGCGGCGCTTCGCTCGTCCCGGCGGCGCTGGCGCAGCTCCCGGCGGTGTGGGTGCTGGCCGGGCTGGCGGCGGCGTTGATCGGGTTCTTCCCGCGGTTCGCGGCGGCGGCGTGGGGGCTGCTCGGCGGGTTCCTGCTGCTGTCGCTCGTGGGGACGGCGTTGCGCTGGAACGACGTGGTACTGGGGATCTCACCGTTCCAGCACCTCGCGCGGCTGCCGGGCGGGACGTTCACGGTGGCGCCGGTCCTGTGGCTGGCGCTGATCGCGGTGGTCGCCGGAGCGGGCGGCCTGGCGGCGCTGCGACGCCGTGACCTGCCGGTGGGCTGAAGGGGACGTTGCTCTCGTCTCATGCGCTGAAGGGGACTTTCCTCGCATCTCATGCGAGCAAAGTCCCCTTCAGCTCGAGCGGCAACCGAGGGAGTCGAACCCTGCGCGGCTTGTGAAGGCGGCGCCCATGGACCGGCCCTGACCCTTCGGCGGGCGACGGCTGCCAATGGTGACAACGCTACGGAAGTACCCCGATATTCCGCATCTCAAGCCGTGCTTCACCCGGACGGGGCGATGCTGGCAAGGTGTCCGCATGGACGATCTACTGCTGCGCCGCGTGCGGCCGGGGCTCGGCGGCGAGCTCGCGGACGTCCGGGTGAACGACGGCCGCGTCACGGCGATCACCGAGCCGGGTTCGGCGGGCTTCGCGGCGCGGGTCGTGGACGGGCACGGGGGCACGCTGCTGCCGGGGCTGGTCGACGCGCACGTCCACGTCGTGCAGTGGGCGACGTTCCGCCGCCGGATCCCGCTGGAGGCGGCGCGGTCGGCGGGGCAGGCGGTCGAGCTGCTCCTGGCGCACCTGCTGGCGACGCCGGCGCCGCAGACGGAACTGGTCGTGGGCGCGGGTTTCCGCGACGGGCTGTGGCCGGACCGGCCGCACAAGGAGCTGCTGCAGCGGGCGCTGCCGGGCCGGGCGGTGGCGTTGTTCAGCGCGGACCTGCACACGCTGTGGCTGAGCCCGGCGGCGCTGAAGCTGATCGGCCGCGACCACCCGACGGGCGTCCTGCTGGAAAACGACTGCATGAGCGCGACGGCCCAGCTCCCGACGGCGGCGGTCGACGTCCAGGACCAGTGGGTGGCGGAAGCGGTTTCCGCGGCGGCCGCGCGGGGCGTGACGGAGATCGTCGACTACGAGTACGCGGACACGGTGGCGGACTGGACGCGGCGTCTCGCTCACGGCACCCCCAAGACCCGCGTTTCGTGCGTGATCGCCCGCTACCTGCTGGACCAGACGATCGAGCGCGGCCACCGCACGGGCGACGTCCTGCCGGACTCGGGCGGGCTCCTGACGGTCGGCCCGTTCAAGCTGTTCGTGGACGGGTCGCTGAACACGCGCACGGCGTACTGCCACGACCCGTACCCGGGTGGCGATTCGCCGGGGTTGCTGGAGCTGCCGCCGTCGGAGCTGGTTCCGTTGATGCGCCGGGCTTTCGACCACGGGCTGGTCCCGGCGGTCCACGCGATCGGCGACCACGCGAACACGATCGCGCTGGACGCGTTCGAGGAGGTCGGCTGCCCGGGCCGGATCGAGCACGCGCAGCTGCTGGCGCCGTCGGACATCCCCCGGTTCGCGGCGCTGGGCGTGATCGCGGCGGTCCAGCCGGCCCACCAGCCGGACGACCGCGACGTCGCGGACCGCCACTGGCACGGCCGCACCGGCCGGGCGTTCCCGTACCGGTCGCTGCTGGAGTCGGGCGCCCGCTTGGAGTTCGGCTCGGACGCACCGGTGGCCCCGCTGGACCCGTGGGACGGGATCGCATCGGCGGTGTCCCGCACGGACGACGACCGGCCGCCATGGCACCCGGAGCAGGCGATCCCGCTTGAGGACGCGTTGGCCGCGGCGTCGGGCGGACGTCGCGGGGTGGCGGTGGGGGACGTGGCGGACTTGATGGTGACGGCGGCGGACCCATCGGTGTTGTCGCCGTCGGACCTGAGGACGCTCCCGGTAACGGCGACGATCCTCGGCGGCCACGTGACTCACCAGATCTGACCGGCCCCGAACGCCCCAATGTGGCCTTGGTTGCGTCTGACGCACCGAAGGCCGCCTTGGGTGCGTCTCACGCAACCAAGGCCGCCTTGGGGCGCTCGGGCTGCGGTCACGCGAACGGGGGATTTCGGCCGGAAGTGACCGGAATCGACCGTTCGCGGCTTGCCGCGTCGTATTTCTGTCGGACCTGGTGATCATCATCGGCGCATGTACCGAGCAACCTGGGCCAAGCACCCACTCGTCACCGGCCACCCCGACAACCCGGACGTCGTGCGCGTGTCCGAACTCGAAGAGATCGGCATGCCCCGCAGCAGCATCTACCGCCGGTGCCTGCCCGGCGGCCCATGGCGTCGGCTGCTGCCGGGCGTCATCCTCTTGCGACCCGCGGACCCGACCGACGAACAACGGCTGAGAGCCGGGCTCTTGCGCGGCGGCGAGCGTTCCATGATCACGGGCCTTTGGGCACTGCGTCGCCACGGCTTGCGACAACTGCCCGAGCCGGACGATGTCCACCTGCTCGTGCCGCACGAACGAGAGGTCACGAGCTCGGGGTTCGCCCTCGTCGAGCGCACGACCCGGCTGCCGACCGCCCTGACGCGGGACGGCCTGCCGGTCGCGCCCGTGCACCGCGCGGTGCTCGACGGTGCGCGGCGCATCCGCGACTTCGACGCTGTGCAAGCGATGCTCGCGGAAGCAGTGCAACGGAAGAGGTGCACGCCCGAGCAGCTGGATCGTGAGCTGAGTCGGGGTAGCCAGCGCGGATCCGCCCTTCCCCGGCGAGCGCTCCAAGCGTTGTTGGGCGGTGCCGAGTCGGTCGCCGAAGCGGACGCATGGGAGATCTGGAAGCTTTCGGGCCTGCCCGCGGCCGAGTGGAACGTCAGCGTCTTCGATCGGGAGGGCGGCTACATCTCGAAGCCTGACGCCTGGTGTGAAGACGTCGCGTTCGCGTGGGAGATCGACTCGCGCAGTTACCACGAGGACGGTGACCACTTCGCGGCGACGTTGGCCCGCAACGCGCGATACTCGGCTGCCGGGATCATCTGCCTGCAGACGCTTCCGATGAGGCTCCGGACCGAACCGGGCAAGGTGATCACCGAGCTTCGCGACACGTACGCGACGGCGTGCGCTCGTCCGAGACCTCCGGTGACGTGTCGCCCCTGAGCCCCGAGCGCCCCAAGGCGGCCTTGGTTGCGTCTGACGCACCGAAGGCCGCCTTGGGTGCGTCAGACGCACCGAAGGCCACATTGGGGCGCCTTTGTCCTGCGGCGGGGGTTGATTTGTCCGGTGGACAACGGAAAAGATCCCACCGTGCATTTGACAACGTTGTCAGGAGGAAACGGATGAGAACGCGGACGCGCGTCCTTGCCACCCTGCTCGCCGGTGCCACCGCCATGGCACTGGCCACCCCCGCAGAAGCCGGAAGCCAAGCCGGAACTGAGGCCGGGTTCGCCAAAGACCCCACCACCCTCGTCGACACCTCGATCGGCAACAACGGGGACGGCACCACCTTCCCGGGCGCCACCACCCCCTTCGGGATGGTCCAGCTCAGCCCGGACACCCAGCTCAAGAAGTACGCGTCCTACGACTACGCGCAGGACACCACCCTCGGCTTCAGCCACACCCATCTCTCCGGCGTCGGCTGCCAGACGATGGGCAACTTCCGGTTCATGCCCACCACCGGCGCCGTCACCAGCAGTGATCCCGCCCAGTACGGTGCCAAGTTCAGCCACGCCAACGAAACCCGGCAGCCCGGCTACTACGGCGTCAAGCTCGACAACGGCATCGACGCCGAGCTGACCGCCACCCAGCGCACCGGCCAGCACCGCTACACCTTCCCGGACGGCGCCACCAGCGAGAACGTCCTCATCGAGGTTGGCGAGAGCAACGGCTACACCTACGCCGGGGACGTCCACGTCGTCGGCGACGACACCGTCGAAGGCTGGCTGCAGGGCGGGAACTTCTGCTGGGAAACGCAGAAGGAGCGCTACAAGGTCTTCTTCAGCGCGAAGTTCGATCGCAAGTTCAGCAGCTTTGGCACCTGGACCGACAGCAAGCTGACCGCCAACCAGCGCGACGCCAAGCTCGGCACCCAGCGCACCGGCGCCTGGCTCACCTTCGACACGAGCCGGAACCAGGTCGGCGCCTCCGTCGGCCTCTCGTACACCTCCATCGACGGCGCCCGGCTGAACCGGACCGCCGAGCAGCCCAAGTCCTTCGACAAGGCGCGCAAAGCCGCTCACGACACCTGGGAAGACGAGCTGAACCGTATGCGCGTCGCCGGCGGGACCACTGCCGACCAGCGGACCTACTACAGCGCGCTCTACCGGTCGCTGCTGCACCCGTCCGTCGGGTCCGATGTGGACGGCTCGTACCGCGGCTTCGACGACCAGGTGCACCGCAGCCGCGATATGTATTATCAGATGTTCTCGCTGTGGGACACCTACCGGTCGCAGAACCAGCTCGTCGCGCTCCTGCACCCGGACAAGGCCGCGGACATGACCAAGTCGATCCTCAAGATCTACCAGGACGGCGGCTGGGTCCCGCGCTGGGCGCTCGCGGGCGGCGAGACGAACGTGATGAGCGGTGACCCCGTCACGCCGTGGGTGGTCGACAACTACCGCCGCGGCCTCCTCGACGACCAGACCGCCCGGCAGCTCTTCGACGCCTTGTGGCGCAACGCCAACGAGGTGCCGGCGGACCAGTCGATCTTCCGCGGCCGCGACGGCAACCCGACGTACGTGAAGAACGGCTGGATCGGCTACCAGGACCTGCCGGGCTACACCTACGGCGACACCCGCCAGGCGGGCTCGGCGACCCTCGAATACGCCCTCGCCGACTGTGCACTGTCCACAATGGCGCAAGGGCTCGGCTACGGCGACAAGGCGAAGACGCTCGAGGACCGCTGCGGCAACTTCGCCAAGCTGTGGGACACGAGCGTGGAATCGCACGGCTTCACCGGGTTCCCGCGCACGAAGGCCGCGGACGGCACCGGCGTCGGCAACCCCGACCCCGCGCAGTCGACCGGGTTCCACGAGGGCACGCCGTGGCAGTACCAGTGGCTCGCCCAGCAGGACACCGCGAAGCTGTTCGGCCTGATGGGCGGCCCCGCGCGGGCGGAGCAGCGGCTCGACACCTTCTTCGACACGCCGCTGCTGCTCGCCGACCCGGCGAAGGCGGCCAAGGACTCGTGGGTCCACGGCGCGTACGACTACCACAACAACTTCGCCTTCAACCCGAACAACGAACCCGACCTGCACGCGCCCTGGATGTACAGCTGGACGGGCGCGCCGTGGAAGACGTCGGCCGTGCTGCGCGCGGCGCGGACGCTGTTCACCGACACGCCCTACGGCATGCCGGGCAACGACGACCTCGGCACGATCTCGTCGTGGCTGGTCTTCGGCATGACGGGGGTCTTCGAAGCCCAGCCCGGCTCGGGGACGTACCTGCTCAGCACGCCGATGTTCGAGAAGGTCGAGATCCGGCCCGCCGGCGGCCGCGAGATCGAGATCGAGGCGCCCGGCGCGAGCGCGTCGAAGCTGCAGTACACGAAGGACGTCCGAATCGGACAGCGTGTCTACGACCGCAGCTGGATCTCGCACGCGGACCTGCTGCGCGCGGGCAAGATCCGGTTCTCGCTGAGTGACGCGCCGACAGCGTGGGGCACCAAGGCGGCGCCGCCCGCGATGTGACCCTGTGACGGTCTCCCCGGCCCGGCGAAGGCGGGGGAGACCGTCACCCGGCCACCGTCTTGGTGTCAGCCGCGTGGGACGGATTCACTGGTGTCATGTTGAGGTGGCAGCAGGCGGAGGGGAAGCGCCACGCGCTCGACGGGCCCTTCCCGCCGCGTCCGGAAGAACGGTTCGTGACCCTGTGCGGCGAAGAGGTGACCGTCGCCGTGCGGGATGTTCCGCAGCTCGGCGGGCACTGGTTCGATCCCACGTGCGCCGACTGCGCGACGGCGTGGCTGGCGCGGTGCTGACCGGGGCCGGGCGGGACCAGCGGCTGCTCGACCGCATCCGCGACCTGCACGGCTCGCTCGCCCAGGACCTGGCCTGGCTCGCGCGGACCGTCGACGAGGATGCGCCGCGGCCCGACGTCCTGCGTGACCTGGGGGAGCGGCTCACCGACCTCGGCGCGGACCTCGTCATGCGCGCCGACGAACTGGACGCGCGGGTCCGCGCCACCCTGCCGAGCCACGGCTGGCTCCCCGAAGCGGGCGCACGGCGGCGCGCGCTCGCCGTCGCCCACCAGGTCGGCCCGCACCCCCTCCGGTGCGGGCCGATCTTCCTGGCCGTCTGCGGGGCCGCGTGCTTCCCGTTCTACGGGACCGACCCCGGCGGCCGGACAGCGCGGCACGAACGGTGCGAAAAGTGCCTCCACGTGCGCTGATCCCCCGTTCGTGCTGAGCTGGGGGCATGGCGGAAACCACCACGGCGACCGAGAAGTTCTTCCGGGTCGCGATCGCGCTCAAGGGCCTCGACGGCGCCCTGCAGGTCGTCGGGGCGCTCGTCCTCGCGTTCGTGCCGGCGGCGGCCGTCAGCGGGTTCACCCACGCGGTGATCACCCGCGACTTCCTCGGCGACCCGTCGGGCACGCTGGCGCGCCACCTCGAGTCGGCGACGGAGAACTTCCTCCACGGCGACACGAAGACCTTCGCCGTCGCGTACCTGCTCGCCCACGGGCTGATCAAGCTGGGTCTCGTCTGGGCGTTGGCCCGCAAGATCGTCCGCGCCTACCCGGTGGCGGCTGTCATCCTCGCCGCGTTCGTCGTCTACGAGATCTTCCGCGCGGTGCACACCCACTCGATCGCGTTGCCGTTCTTCGCCGCGCTCGACGTCGTGATCATCGTCCTCGTGCTGCGGGAGTACCGGCAGCTGAAGCGGTCACGAAGCGCATGAGGGCGACGTGTCGAGCGGCCGCCCGCGCGACCACACGAGGTCGACCGGGCCGGTCGTCCCGTCGGCCTGGATCCGCAGGATCGGCAGCACCTTGTCGATCTGGTTGCCGCTGTCCTGGCCGAACGCGATGAAGCCGGTGGCGCCGCCGACCGCGGAGTTGCAGTCGATGCTCGCGACGAAGTTCGTCACCGACCTCGGGCTGCCCGCCGGGTCCTCCTCGGCGGCCTTCACCGCGGTGGCGACGGCGTCGTGCTCGATCATCGCCGCCCCGTCGGACAGGTCGGCCGCCGCGAACTCGTGCGTGCCGGTGAACGCGTTGAGGAAGTCCGTGTAGTTCTGCTGGTAGGTCAGCGCCGCGTCGTGGCCGGTGAACATCTTCCACTGGTCCGGGTAGGCGAGCGCGGTGTAGAGCGGCGTGACGGCGATGTCGCCGTCCAGCGGCAGCTTCGAGCCGACGAGCGTCGCCGCGTCGTCGCCGGAGAGCACCGTGACCGACCGGAGCCCTTGGCACGCGCCGTCGTTCGAAAGCGCGTGGACGAACGAACCGAGGTCGACGCCGCGGCCGGCGAAGTAGATGACGTCCGGCTGGGCGGTGCAGATGTCGGAGTGCATGCCGCGGAACAGCTTCTGGAGGTAGGCGTCGCGGCTGGTGCCGGTCAGCTGGCCTTCCAGCGAGTCGTACTTCTTCGTGAACTGGATCGGCACCAGCTGCTGCTCGGTGAACGCCTTCGCGAGGGTGCCGGCGTAGGTGTCGGCCTCGTTGACGTCGGCGACGAGCATCGTGCGCCGCTTCGGCAGCTTGGCGATGTAGTTGACCGCGGCCTGGGCCTCGTCGCTGTTCGTCGGCCCGACCCGGAAGAAGGTTTTGACCGGCTTGCCGTCGGGGCCGAGGTTCAGGTCGTCGGCGGTCACCGTCGAGCCGATCGTGACGATGCCGTGGCTCCCCAGCTCGGCGATCGCGCGGCGGACGTTCTCCAGGCTGGTGCCGAGGCCGGTCACGGCGGCGATGTGCAGGCTTTCGGCGGATTCGACGATCCGCTCGACCGCGTCCCGCCAGTGTTCGGCGTTGGTGCCGAAGTTCGCCAGCAGCAGCTTGACGCCGGTGGTGTCCGGGTGCGGCCAGGCCGCGGCGATGGCGCCCTGGACGACGTGCCGGGTGAAGTCGATCGGCGTGCTGTCGACGTCCGGGTCCGGCGTCAGGTTGTCGAGCACCACGATGGTCTTGAAGGTGTCGCCGGCGCGTGCGTTGCGGTCGGCGATGAGCTGCTCGAGGTCCGCCAGGGGATCGTCGGCGCGCAGGGTGCCGGACTCGAGGTTCAGCCCGACGCAGACATCGCCCGCCGAGGTCAGGCCGTCGCCGCAGCTCTGCCACGGCCGGGTCAGCCAGAGCACGCCCGCGAGCACGAGCAGGACGACGAGCGTCACGGCGACCCAGTGGCGGTGAAGCAGGTTCCGCGGCCGGACGGGCGGCCCGGCGGGCCGGGTTCGCGAGGGGAAGCGGTCGAGCAACGCGGTGCGGGGCATCGGTTTCCGTTCCGGCGCGTCAGGGCCAGAGGCCGCGGTGGGCGAGGTGGGCGGTGTCGTCGAGGGCCTTGGTGTCCGAACGCTGCGACTTCGAGGACAGGGCGGTCAGCGCGGTGCCGATGTCGTGGTTCTGGTCCGGGCCGCGCACCGCGAACGGGTTCGCGCTGAGCCAGCTCGCCGCGACCAGCCGGGCGAGGTTGTTGCGGATCTCCGTGCGCCCGTCGGGTTTCCGCGCGACGTCGGCGTCGACGAGCTTGCCGTAGAGCCGTTCGTAGTCCTCGTCGAGCGGCTGGTCGTCGGGGGCGTGCACGACGACGGTGAGCCGGTCGATCCATTCGCGGTGCGGCAGCCGCGGGAAGTCCCGTTCGAACAGGTCCACCACGGCGGGGAAGTCACCGAGGGCGAGCCGGCAGTACGCGCGGCGGACGTCGTCGGCGCCGGGCGCGTCGAGCAGCGCCTTGAACTGCGCGGCGTAGGTCGGGCCGTCCAGGTCGTCCCGCCGGGCCAGCGCCGACACGAGGTTGCCCGCGAGCCAGGGGTGCAGCGTGACCTGGTCGGGGG
Source organism: Amycolatopsis nalaikhensis (assembly GCF_030264295.1). Lineage (GTDB taxonomy): Bacteria > Actinomycetota > Actinomycetes > Mycobacteriales > Pseudonocardiaceae > Amycolatopsis > Amycolatopsis nalaikhensis. The sequence goes on from NZ_CP127173.1 coordinate 6,006,141, forward strand.
TGCCGCCGCTGCCGGACGCGTTCACCCACAGGGACGCCCGCAGCTCGGTCAGGATCGGGCCGACGTGCGGCTGGCCGACGAGCCCGTGTTCGGGCAGCGGCACCAGCCACGGCGCGGTGGCGAACGGCGCGGCCGTCACGAGCGCGTCGGTGTCCACAGTGGACAGGTTGAGCCCGGTGAGCCAGGTGCGCCACGGATCGGGGCCGGTCGTGCCGAGTTCGTCCCTGGCCCCGGCGCGGACCGGGGCGTCGCCGAGCGTCCGGGCCAGTTCCCGCACGGCGCGCGGCAGGCCGCCGGTGGCGCGGTGGACGAACGCGGCCGTCGCGCGGGGGACGTCGCGCCCGAGGATGCCGGCGACCTGCTCGACCTCCAGGGGTTCGAGCAGGACGGGGTAGTGGCCGGGGTGTTCCGGGTGCGCGGCCCAGTCGTCGTAGGAGGCGTCCCGGCAGGTGGGGACGACCTGGGCCGCCGTCCCGCCCGGCTGCCACGGCGGCCGCCACGCGCGGCGGAGCTCGCGTTCCCACTCGCCGTCCCACTTCCCGCTGGTCGCCACCACCAGCAGCGGGTCGCCGGTGCCGCGGTCGCCGTGCCGCCGCCGGTAGGACTGCCGGGCGGCCGTCAGCGCCTTGAGGAACGCGAGCCCGCCCGGGTGGTCGACGTCGTCGAGGAGCACCACCCAGTTGTGCACGTGAGGCCTCTTCCCGGGGTTCTCGCAGTCGCACGGGCTGTGTCGCTCCGGCGCGGACATCCGGCGGTGGTTCTCCCGGACGTCGGCGAGGAACGCCTCGGTCAGCCACGCGGTGACGCCGTCGGGGTCCGGCTCGCGCCCGCGGGCCAGCCAGTTGAGGTCGACCAGCGCGTCGAGCGCGTCGCCGCCGCGGAACCGGTCGAACTCCGTCAGCGAGCGCAGGACCTGGCCCAGGCGCGGCCGGACGGCCTGGATCAGCGCCGGGACCTCGGCGGCGAACGCGTCCCCGAACGGGGCGGGCACGGCGGTCTTGACGAGCACGCGCACCAGCGGGTCGAGCCGGCCGGACCAGCGGCTGCGCTTGAACTCGACGAGCAGGCGGCGCAGGGTGTCCTTGTCCCGTTCGCGGTCGGTGGTGCTGAGCTCGGCGCCGACGGCGATCAATGCGACGGTGAAGCGCAGGAACCGGGGCCGCGCCCGGTGCCGCCACTTGCGGGAGAGGCTGTAGGCCAGCCTGATCAGGACGTCGACCGGGCTCGGTTCGTCACCGGCGAAGGCGAAGGCGGCGTGCACCACACCCCAGCCGAGGTCGTCGGCGATCTCCCCGAGCGCGTGCGACTTGCCGGAGCCGACGGGCCCGAGCAGGAGCACCACGGGCTGGCGGCGCGGCGGCTTGCCGGCGACGCCGTTCCAGAGCAGGCGCCGGGTCAGCAGGACGGACCCGGAGTGATCCGTTTCGACCATCGGTGTGCATTCCCCCAGGTGAACCGCGAACACGTCGGGTCACCAGGCTAAACACACGGTGATGGATCGGGCTACGAAGAGCGTCCGGTTGACCGGGATTTGTCACCCCGGCCCCGGCTCACGCGGCGACGGGAAATCGCACCGTCGTGACGTCGGCCTCCAGGGGTTCGACGTAGATGGCGGTCGCGTTGTCCGATCCGCCGCGGGCGAGCGCGGCTTCGACGAGCTCGGCGGCGCCGCCCCGGGCCAGCACGGCGCGGATCCCGCTGCCGGTCAGCGGCTTGTGGACGCCGTCGCTGGTCAGGAGCAGGCCCGCGCTGGTGGTCTCGGCCGTGCCGATCTCGTGCGGCTCGGTGGTGCGGACGCTGGTGGTGACGACGTGCTCCATCCGCGGGGTCACCGGCTGGTGGCGGGCGCGGAAGTACTCGGCGAGCGTGTGGTCGGTCGTCAGGCGGGTCAGGGTGGTGCCGTCCCAGGCGTACGCGCGGGCGTCGCCGACCCAGGCGATGCGGTAACCGCCGGTCTCGGCGGGCATCGCGACGACGAGCACGGCGTCCCCGGCGCCCAGCTCGCGAACCGCTTGCCGCGCGGCGAGCACCGCCTCGACCGGTCCTTTGTGGACGGGCGTGCGAGCGGCGGCCGCGGCGGCGGTGCGCGCGGCACGGGCGGCGGCGGGATCGTCGCCGACGCCGTCGGCGAGGGCGAACGCGATGCCGGGACCACCGGCCGCGGCGTAGGCGCCGACGGCGTCGGCGTTGAGCGAGCGCGGCCCCTGGGCGCTCGCGGTGTGCCAGCGCGGGTAACCCGGACGTGTCGTGATCATCGCGGCCTCCTCGTCCCCTCTGACCTCCATGATCCGCGCCGAACCTGTGGGCCGTCTGAGATTTTCCCGTGCCTAGTACTCCAGCTGTAGTTCGTGATCTTGCTGGAGGGGGCCGGTGAGATGGGTGCGGCCACCACGTGATCATGGTGTTTGTGAAGACAACTCAAGATCATGTGGTGGCCGCGGCTGCCAGCGTAGACCCTGCGGGGTGGCAGTCGCTGCTGGGTGAGATGTTCGTGCGGGTGGGGCACCGGTTCGCGCGGGTGGAGTCGCGTCGCCGCGCGGGGCGGTTCGTGCAGGGGCTGCTGGCCGGGCTGGTTCGGGTGAACTGCTGGACCATCGCCGAGGCTGTCGGGGACACGACCCCGCATGGGATGCAGAACCTGCTCTCGCGCGCGAGCTGGGACGTGGACGGGGTTCGTGACGACCTGCGCGAGGTCGTGGTCGAGCAGCTGGGTGATCAGGATGCGATGCTGGTCATCGACGAGACCGGCGACCTGAAGAAGGGCACCGAGTCGGTCGGAGTCCAGCGGCAGTACACGGGCACGGCGGGCCGGATCGAGAACTCGCAGATGTCGGTGTTCCTGACGTATTCCACCCCGGCCGGGCATACGTTCATCGACCGTGAGCTCTACCTGCCTGAAAGCTGGGCCGAGGACCCCCGGCGCCGGGACCGGGCCGGAGTGCCCGCCGGGACCCGGTTCACCACGAAATCCCGGCTCGCGTTGGCCATGATCACCCGGGCGCTGGACGCGGGCGTGCGGGTGGGGTGGGTGACCGGGGACGAGGCTTACGGCAAAGACGCTGCCGGCCTGCGTGATCCGCTCGAACAACGCGGACAGGCCTATGTGCTGGCCGTGGCCTGCGACCATCGCATTCCCGGGCCCGGCAGGCAGAGCGTGCGAGCTGATGAGCGGGCGGCCGCGCTGCCGAAACGGGCCTGGCAGAAGCTCTCCGCCGGAGCGGGCGCGAAAGGCCGGCGCTACTACCTGTGGGCCCGCATCCGGCTGCACCCCGCGGGCACCACCGGTTATCACTGGATCCTGATGCGCCGCAACCGGCGCACCGGGGAGACTGCGTTCTACCGCTGTTACAGCCCCCGCCGCGTCTCGCTGGCCAAGCTCGCCCGCGTTGCCGGGCGTCGCTGGACGATCGAGGAAACCTTCCAGACCGGCAAAGAACTCACCGGCCTGGACGAGCACCAGGTCCGCACCTGGACCTCCTGGTATCGCTGGACCACGCTGGTCATGCTGGCCCACGCCTTCCTCGCCATCGCCGCCGCCCATGCCCGCCACACAAAACCGCATGAGGGCCTGATCCCGTTGACACGCAACGAGATCAGGCACCTCTACGCCCAGCTCATCCTCAAGCCAGCCCGCCGCGTCGCCGACATCCTGGCCTGGTCCACCTGGCGCCGACGACACCAACATCACGCCCGGCAAAGCCACTACCAGCGACGACACGAAAACCCAGCACCCGATCACGAACTACAGCTGGAGTACTAGGATCGACCTCGTGGACGACTACCGGGCGATCGAAAACCTCATCTTCTCCTACGCCGCGCTGGTGGACGCGGGCGATTTCGACGGCGTCGGCGAACTGTTCGCCGAGGGCGAGTTCGTGGGCAGCGGCGGCGTGGTGAGCGGCGCTTCGGGCGTCTCGGGGATGCTGCGCGACACGGTGATCGTCTACGCGGACGGCACCCCGCGCACCAAGCACGTGACGACGAACGTCGCGCTCGACGTGACCGGGGACACGGCCACTTCGCGGGCGTATTTCACGGTGCTGCAGGCCGTGCCGGGGCTCCCGCTGCAGACGATCGCGGCGGGCCGGTACGCGGACCGGTTCGCCAAGCGGGACGGGCGGTGGCGCTTCACGGAACGCCGCGCGACGGTCGACCTCGTCGGCGACGTCAGCCACCACCTGCGCGCGAAAAGGCCGTGAGCGGGATTCCCGCCCACGGCCCGTTCGCGGTGCCGGTCAGGTCCGCAAGTCGTAGACGGTCTGGCCGTCGACGGTGGTGGCGGTGAAGTTCGCCGTCACCCACGCGGTGATCTCCGACGAGCCGCCGGCGGGACCGCCGCCGCGGCCGCCGTCGATGTAGTACTGGATCTCGCCCGCCGCGACGTACGCCTTGAACTCGTCCAGCGTGGGGGCCGGGTCGGAGCCGCTCCAGCCGCCGATGCCGATCACGGCCTTGCCGCTGGCCAGCTCCAGTGAGGCCGCGTTCTGCGAGCCCGTCGTCGCCGCGGCCCACTTCGTCGTCGTCTTCGCCAGCAGCTCGCCGATCGCACTCGACGACGACTCCTCGCCGCCGGGACCGCCGCCCATGCCGCCGCCCATCGCGCTCGACGTCGGTCCCGAGGTCGGGATCGAGCCGCTGTGGGCGACCGACGCCGTCTCGACGCCGTAGGCCGCGGACGACACCCCGATGGTCAGGACCACCGCCGTCGCGACGACCGCGACCGCCTTGCGCGCCGTGGGCACGCCCATCACCAGCACCGTGCCGACGAGGACGCCGAGCACCGCGACGATCCAGCGCAGCGCCGGGAACCAGTCCGGCGTGCGGTCGAGCAGGATGAACGACCACACCGCCGTCGCCACGACCATCCCGGCCAGCGTCGCCCGCGGGCCGAGGTTCGCCCGGCCCTGCCACAGCGCGCGGCCCGAAATCGCGACCAGCGCGGCGATGGCCGGGGCCAGCGCCACCGAGTAGTACGGGTGGACGATGCCGCTCATGTAGCTGAACACCAGCGCCGTCACGACCAGCCAGCCACCCCACAGGACCAGCGCCAGGCGCGTCCGGTCGGTGCGCGGCGCGTGGCGGGTGAACCACAGCCCGGCGACCAGCCCGATCAGCGCGGCGGGCAGCAGCCACGAGATCTCCGTGCCGAAGCTCGAGCCGAACATCCGGAACAGGCCGGACGAGCCGCCGAAGCCGGTGTTGCCGCCGCCCATGCCCCCGCCGGGGCCGCCGCCCTCACCGCCGCCGAAGATCCGCGACAACCCGTTGTAGCCCAAGGCGAGTTCGAGCAGACTGTCCCCTTCGGACCCGCCGATGTAGGGCCGCGACGCCGTCGGCCACAGGTCGACCAGCGCGATGTACCAGCCCGCCGAGACGACCAGTGCCACGACCGCGCCGCCGAGGTGCAGCAGCCGTTTGCCCGGCGACGTCGGCGCCGCGAGCAGGTACGCCAGGCCGAACGCGGGCAGCACCAGGAAGGACTGCATCATCTTCGTCAGGAAGCCGAACCCGATCGCCACACCGGCCAGCGCGAGCCACTTGGGGCTGGCTTTTTCCGTTGCGCGCACCACGAAGTAGGCGCCGGCGACCATGAGGACGACGAGCAGCGCGTCCGGGTTGTTGAACCGGAACATCAGCGCGGCGACCGGCGTCACGGCCAGCAGTGCGCCCGCCATGAGCCCGGCGACCGGGCCGGACGTCCGTTTCACCGTCAGGTAGAGGATTCCGACGGACGCGACGCCCATCAGCGCCTGCGGGGCGAGCACGGTGAAGCTGGAGAAGCCGAAGATCCGCGCGAACGCCGTCGCGACCCACAGCGCGGCGGGCGGCTTGTCGACGGTGAGCACGTTGCCGGAGTCGAGCGACCCGAACAGCCACGCTTTCCAGTCCTGCGTCCCGGACTGCACGGCGGCGGCGTAGAACGAGTTGCCGTAGCCGGAGGCGGTGAGGTTCCAGAAGTAGAGCACGGCGGTCGCGGCCAGCAGCCCGAACACGGCCGGGCGCACCCAGCGCGGCGGCGCGTGCGGCGCGGATTCCTTGCGGTGGCGCGGTTCCCGCGTCACCGGGTCGGACAGGACGGCGGTCATCAGTACTCCTTCTGGGTGGCGGCCTGGCGGCGCGGGTTGAACACCCAGCCGCGCAGCAGCAGGAACCGGAGCACCGTGGCGGCGAGGTTCGCCAGCACGAGCACGGTGATCTCCAGGACGAGGCCGGGGGTGGTGGATCCGTTGAGCAGGGCCAGCGAGCCGCTGGTCAGGGCCAGGCCGAGGCCGAACACGATCAGCCCTTCGAACTGGTGGCGCCCGGCGCCGGTGCGCCCGCGGATGCCGAAGGTGAGCCGCCGGTTCAGCGCGGTGTTCCCGACGGCGGTCACCAGCAGCGCGGTGAAGTTCGCCGCCTGCGCACCGACGACGGTCCGCAGCAAGAGGAAGAGCACGAGGTAGGCGAGGGTGCTGCTGACCCCGATGGCGGCGAAGCGCACGAGCTGCGTGACGAGCCGCGGCGGCACGCCCGGCGCGTCGACCCCGATCGGCTGGCGGCCGAGCTGCTCGCGCAGCCTGCTGACCGGGATTTCGCCGGTGAAGGTGGCCTTCGTGACGCGGGCGATGCCCTTGAGGTCTTCGGTGGCGGTCTTGACGATGTTGACCGACGAGTCGGGGTCGTCGACCCAGTCGACGGGCACCTCGTGGATCCGCAGCCCGGCGCGCTGGGCGAGCACGAGCAGCTCGGTGTCGAAGAACCAGCCGGTGTCCTCGACGTGCGGCAGCAGTTCCCGGGCGACGTCGGCGCGGATGGCCTTGAAGCCGCACTGGGCGTCGCTGAACTTCGCGGCGAGGGTCGAGCGGAGGATCAGGTTGTAGCACCGGGAGATGAACTCGCGCTTGGGGCCCCGCACGACTCGCGCCCCCCGGGCGAGCCTGCTGCCGATGGCGAGATCGGAGTGCCCGGAGAGAAGCGGAGCGACGAGCGGCCCGAGCGCGGCGAGATCGGTGGAGAGGTCGACGTCCATGTAGGCGAGGACGGCGGCGTCGGAGGCGAGCCAGACGGCGTTGAGCGCACGGCCGCGGCCTTTCTCGTCGAGGTGGCGGACGGCGACCTCGGGGAATTCACGGGCGAGCCGTTCGGCCACCCGCAGCGTCGAGTCGGTGCTGGCGTTGTCGGCGACGGTGATCCGGTACGGGTAGGAGACGTGGGCGGCCAGGTGGGCGTGCAGCCGGCGGATGCACGGTTCGAGATCGGCCTCTTCGTTGTAGACGGGGATGACGACGTCGAGGACGGGCCGCGGGCCGGCGAGGTCGACCGGGACGGTCCCGGGCCGTGCTGCGGAGGCGGTGGCTGTCATGCGTACTACGGTCGCGGGCCCCGCTTTGGCGACGGTGTGATCGCCCTGTGCGCTTCCTGTGTACGGGGTCGGGGAATCAGAAGTACGGGTTCTGCGGGTTCGTCGCGAGCTCGCGGATCGAGGCCATGGACAGACCGTCGAGGGTCTGCGCGGCTATGCCCAGGTCTCGGAGCACCTCGTAGACGTCCTCTTCACTGACCCGGCTCCTTTCGGCAGGCACCCGCACGTCGCTTTTGGTCTTCAGCGTGGGCTTGTGCGAGGTGAAGCTGAGGTCGAAGTCCGCGCGGTACGCGTGGTACAGGGCTGATGCGTCGCCACTCCGACGGATGTGCAACGCGGGGAACTGACTGTCTTCATTCGTGATGATGACCGAGTCGGGAGAGATGTCGTGTCGAAGCGTCGAGAATTCCGATCTCAACCGGATTTCTGTCAGCAAGAATTCGTGCTGCTCGTACCATTGGGCGGCGAATATGGTGGCGAGACAACTTGACTGCACATACTCCGCGGTCCATTGGTTGCGCATCGTCTTGTCCGGCCGCCTGGACAGCTTCGTGCGGTACTCCGCGTATTCCTGGCATCGGGTCGCATCCTGCGGGTCCAGGATCAGCAGCTGGACCCGCCAGTGGGTGCCGGTGCTGTTTTGCCGGGCTCGCGCGGCCAGTCTCGGCAGCGTCCAGGCTCGGGTGAACGAGCCCGTCCCGCCTCTGAATTGCCACATGTCTGCCGTGCTCATGGCTGCTTCGAAGGCGTTCTGCCTCGACGCGAGCGAGGTCAGTTCACCAATGGAAGGGGTGATCGTCAGTGCGTGTTCGACTTCATCGATCCCCCTCCTCACCGCCGTCATCGATCGCGTGAGCTCGACAACGCGCTGATCGTTCGCCTCTTGGCGCATGGCTTGCTTGAACAGGGAGAAGCCCAATAACGCCAGCGTTGCCAAAGTCGCCGCGAGAAGCGTCTTGATGTCGTTGACCGTGTCGGTCGCGCCGAGTATCGCGACGGTCGCGGCCACGAACAGGATGACCAGCTGTTCGGGATCCCGGCGCAGTGCGCGGCGTAGTCGTGCCGTTCTGTCGAGGTGTGGTCCTGGGGCCGAACCGGAGTTCTCCGAGCTGGTCATCATGGGGCCTCTCGTTGTCGTTCGGTGACTTTTGTATCCGTCGCCCGATTTCCACCCTGATGGCTACTTGACGAAACGATGGTGCATGTGGTGGTGCGCAGAATGCGGTTCGTGTCCACCGGTGAGGGCTATCATGAGCGAAGTATCCGGATGTCGTCGCGTTGAAAGAGTGGTCATGGCGATGTCGTACGACGCCTGCTGTGACAGTCGGTTCGGGTAGTGGGTGCCGATGTCACGTCCTCCTGCCGTGTCGACGCGGGCCGCCCGTGGATCGGTTGCCTCGGGAGGGCCTCCTGGGCGTGAGCCCCTGAGGGCGTCCGGCACTGCGGCCTCCCGGTTCGTGCTCGAACTCGGGGCAACGCTGGCTCGGGGTGCCCCGGGCGTTCCGGCGTTGGTCGCGGCAGCTGAGCTGGTGTGCGGCGACCGCACCGGGTTCGCCCGCTGGCTGGTGGACCTGGCTCGTGACCCGGAGTCCGTCCGGGCGATCGTGGCGCGTTCGTACTGGCATCCCAATGGCTTCGCGAAACTGGTCCTGTACGCCTCGGCTGAGCCCGAGTTCAAGATCCGGATGCACGTCTGGCCCGCTTCGGGGCGGACATCCAGGGGCGAGACGAACCCGCACAGCCACCGCTGGGAATTTGCCTCCACCCTGCTCGTGGGCCAGGGCTTGGCGCTGCCCGAGTACCGCGAAGTCACCAGGGGAGGGGAACTCTTCACTCGCTATCGCTACGGTGTGGATCCCGTACGCCCAGCCGTGCTCGTCGGCGACGGACCCGTTCGGTTGGTAGCGAGGAAGACGAGACTGCTGTCCCGTGGCGGCGTCTACTCCTGCGACACCCAGGTCATCCACACCGCCGAGCCGCTGGGGCGCGGCTTGACCGCGACACTGGTCATCCAAGGTCCGCACCGCACCTCGACCACGGCAGTCTTCTGCGTGCCCGGGCAGAGCGATGATCAGCCCAACGGCTCACTTTCAGTGGCGGATTTCCACCTTCTCGTGCAGGCGGTCTTGGCCGAGGTGGGCGAATGCTCTTCTCATCGGTGACGCGGCGCGCCCGCGTCAAGCGGTGGGGCGTGCTGACCGATCGCGCGATCCGGGGTGCCCTTGCCGACGGTCATCTGTTCGTCGAGCCCTTCGATCCCACGCTCATCCGCCCTGCGGCGATCAGCCTGCGACTCGGTGCTGAGGCTTTCGGCCTGGCCACCACGGGTCCCGTGGACACCGCCGATCGTGCTACCTATCCAACCCTGGTGACCAAGAATCCCGACGCCGAAGGACGGTTCATCGTCGAGCCGGGCGAGTTGGTGCTCGCCCCGACCTGGGAGCGGATCGGGCTGTCCGGAAAACTCGCCGGATTGGTGGACGGCACGAGCGATTACGCGCGACTCGGCATCGGCGTCGTGCTTTGCGGCCAGGTCAGTCCCGGCTTCGGCCACAACGGTGGCGCGGTACTTACCCTGGAGATCGTCAATCACCTGCGTCATCCCGTCTTGCTGTACCCCGGAACGCGAATCTGCAACCTCATGCTCTTCGCGTCGAGCGGGAGCGCGGTGCCCTACGGTGCCATGCCGCACAACTACTCGAGCGACCGCGCGGTCGTCGCGTCTCGATTGGCGGATCATGTTCGGCGAATCTGACATCTCCCTGGGTGATCTGGGTGAGCGGGGCATCCAGGACCGCATTCTGCGAGCGCGCTACGGTGGTACCGAAGGCTTCGGCGACGACTGTGCCCTGGTCGGCTTGGTCACCGCGCCGAGCGAGTTGGTCGCGACGACCGACAGCTGCCCGACTCCCGTGGTCAACCTCATGGCAGAGCCCGACTTCTACCACGCCGGGTGGCTCCTGGCCACGATCAACCTGTCCGATCTGGCCGCTGCCGGGGCCGAACCGCTCGGGCTCGTGGTCAACTACACGCTGCCCAAGGCGACCACGACACGGGAATTCGAGCGGCTGCTCGACGGTGTCGACGAATGCTGTGCCGCCCACGGCACCAAGGTCGCGGGAGGGGATATCCGGGACGGCACCGTCGTCCAGCTCTCGGCGACAGCCATCGGCCGGTGTGGTCCGGGTAGCAGGCTGCGGCGGTCCGGTGCACGAGCCGGGGACAGTTTGCTCCTGGTCGGCTCACCGAGCTATCTGTGGGCTGCGGTCTTGCTGGCGACCGGCAAGGCAAGCCTTCCGGAACAGGCCCGTGACGAGATTTGGCGGCGTGCGTGCCGTCCCATGGCTCAACTGACGGCGGGGCGGGTGCTGGCCGCACAGGGGCTCGCCCGGGCCGCGATGGATGTCTCCGACGGCCTGTTCGCCACGGTCCGCACCCTGTGTGAAGCGAACGGTCTCGGCGCGACGGTCAGTGGAGATTTCATCCTGGACGAAGCAGTGGCAGAGGTCGCGAAACAGTCCGGTGTGCGGCCGTTCGACCTCGCCCAGACCTGGGGTGACTGGGGTCTCGTCGTCGCGGTCCGGTCCGAAGATGTCAAGCTGGCCACGAAAACCCTGCGCGAGGACGGCATCGCAGCGCAGGAGATCGGGACGCTGACGGCCGATCAGGAAATCACCGAGGGAGCCGCTCCTTGGCAGGGGATCGCTCAGGAGCGGTTCTCGGACGATTCGTGGCACGGTGGTGAACTGGCGAAATTGGTCGACGACGTGCTCGGCGTTTCGAAGTTCTAGCTGTGCACCCGCAGCGGCACCACGTTGCTCGGCAGTACCGCCCGCGGCTCCCGCCGCGCCTCGGTCGGGCTGATCGTCAGCGTGACGAGGCTCGCGTACCGAGGATGGCGGTCGACGTACACCTCCGGCACCCCGCACGCCGCGGCGAGGACCGAACGGTTGCGGTGCAGGTGGTTGAATGCCTCGCGGCCGTACAGCGACACCACGATGTCGCCGCTGCGGGGGCGGCTCCACAGGATCGCTGGGTGGCGGCCGCCCGGGAGGCGCAGGTGGGGGAACGCCGCGCGCAGGCGGTGCTGCACCGCGATCGCGTGGAGGCGGTCGCGGACCCGGCGGCGCCGCAGCACCGCCACGACCGCCACCGCGGCGAAGACCGCCGTTGTCCACAGTGGACCCGCCCACAGCGCGAACGTCACCACGCCGTAGGGGAGCAGGGTCACGGCCAGGATCTCCCACCGCCAGTGGTAGAGCCGGGCGGGGAACGATGCCCGCGGAGCCGCCGCGGGAGCTTGCCTGCTGGTCATTTCGGTGCTCCTTCCGGTCAACCGGCGGCGCAGGAGGCCGCCGAGGTGGCGCGAGAGACGTCCGACGGCGACGCCCAGCACGAGGGCCGCGACGATCGCCGGCCCGGAAGTCATGTCGGAATCCGGGGCTTCGGGGCGGGCTCGGGTCGGCGGTCGCGGTCCCGGCCGAGCCGCCAGGTCCAGCGCCACCCCGCCCAGATCGCGACGACCGACCCCAGCAGGATCAGGACGAAGGCCTGGCCGACCAGTCCTTCGAGGGGTGCGAGCCGCAGCAGCACCAGCAACGCCCAAATCTGCGAAGCGGTGAACGGGATGACGAGCCAGGCCGCGTAGACGCCCCTGCGCCAGCGGCTGCGCGGGACGGGAGTTTCGGGGTCCATGAGTGCGCCTCCCTCTGCTGTGGATCCAGGAAACCTCCGGGTCGTCCCCGCCGGTGTGCCAGCTGACACACAACGCGGGATTTCAGGTCGCGAAACGCCGAAGTTCACGCGGGTGGTGCAGTCACCTGCAGCCCTTCGGCCCAGTTCACTTAAATTCAGTGATTTGACTGTAGGTCCTGGACTAGGCTGGAGCAACGGAGGAGAGGGGCCTGTTACCCGTTCGCCGCCGGAAAAGTCTCGGCTGACCAGCGGTCGGTCACGGCCGCGGCGAGCCGGCGACCTAAACTCGTCCGTTCGTGTGTAGAATTGTGCCCCTGCTCACGCCACTGAAATTTACTGAAGGGCGGCGGAGTCGTGTCCCCAGCCGAGTCGCGTCGGCCCGCGCTCGCCAGACGTCTGCGCGCGCTGCGGGAGGAGCGGTGGCCCGAGGCGGGGATCACCCAGGCGCAGCTCGCCCACGCGCTCGGCGGGAGCAAGCCGCTGAGCGTCTCGCTCATCTCCTCGTGGGAGAACGCCGACCGGCCGGTCGCGCCGCCGCCCCGGCGGCTGACCGCCTACGCGACGCTGTTCGCCACGCGGCGATCCCTGAGCGACGGCACCGTGCGGGTCCTCCCACTCGACCAGCTGACGGACGAGGAACGCCACCGGCGTGCCGAACTGCTCGAGGAACTGCTGTGGCTCCGCGACGGGCACGAGCGCGCCACCGAGCCCGAGACCGACGTCTGGCGCTTCCCGGTGGACGAGGACGTCACGATCGTCTGCGCCCCGCTGCCACCTGAGCTGCGGCGGAACCTGACGTACGCCGATCCCGAGAGCGCGGACTTCACGTCGCTCTACACCTACGCCGACCCCGATGCGCTGATCGAGTTGTTCGGTCACATAAGGTCTGTCAACCCCGAGAACCAAGTCAGCTTCCACACGACGGAAGAGCTGACACCCGACCTCTACACGACCCACCTCGTACTCCTCGGTGGCGTCGACTGGAACACCGTGACCCGCGACGTCATCGAGCGCGTGGACCTCCCGGTGGAGCAGGTCGTCCGCGACGACGAGGAGCCGGTGACTGAACCCGGCGGCTTCCGGGTCCGTGTTGCGGGCGAGAAGAAGCTCTTCTCGCCGGTGCTCGACAGCAAAGGTCACCTGTTGGAAGACGTGGCACATTTCTACCGGGATGTCAGCCCGTTCAACCAGAAGCGCACCGTGACGGTGTGCAATGGCATGTACGGTCGCGGCACGCTCGGCGCGGTGCGCGCACTGACGGACAAGAAGTTCCGCGACCGCAACCGCGCCTACCTGCAGGAGCGGTTCGGCGGGATCGAATCGTTCAGCATCATCAGCCGGGTGCCGGTGGTGGCGGGCCAGGGGCTGACCCCGGATTGGACGCTGGCGGAGAACCGGCTGCACGAGTGGCCCGAAGCCGGGTGAACGCGCGGCACCACCACTCCCACAAGAACCTGCTGACCAGCGTCGAGGCCGGCGAGGCGCCGCAGGCGGGGCTGGACGCGATCATCGTGCCCAACGGGCGCCCGGCGGCCTACCTGAAGGAGGCCATCGGCGCGGCCGGCCGGAACAACGCCCACCTGCTGTTGCTGTGCAGCATTCGCGCCGACGCCTCGAGCGCGGCCCTAGAGGCGAAACGGGCCGGGGTCCGGGTGACGGCGGTCGACACGGACCTGCTGCCCGGCTGGCTCGTGCCGACGTTCGCCACCGACAAGCTGCTTCGCGGCGGCGACTTCCACCGGCGGGTCGACACCAGTCTCAAGCGGAACCTCGGCCTGCTCATCGCGCTGCTCGCCGGCTGGGAGCGGATTCTCTTCCTCGACGACGACATCGTGCTGCCCGACCCCGGGGATCTCACCGCCGCGGCGGGACTGCTGGGCGAGCACCCGGTCGTCGGCCTCCGGAACGCCGGGATGCCGGACAACTCCGTCGTCTGCCACGCGCTTCGCGACGCCGGAGCCCCGCAGGACACGTTCATCGGCGGTGGCGCGCTCGCGGTCGGGGAGGCCGCTTTCGGGTCGTTCTTCCCCAACATCTACAACGAAGACTGGTTCTTCCTGCTGGACGGACGGCGGCTGCGGCCGACCGCGGTCACCGGAACGGCGATGCAACGTCCCTACGATCCGTACCGCGATCCCCGGCGAGCCCGTGGCGAGGAAGCTCGGCGACACCCTGGCCGAGGGTGTCTACGGCTTGCTGGACAACGGCTTCGACCTGGCCGACGCCCACGAGGGGTACTGGCGGGAGTTCCTGCCCGACCGGCGGCGGGTCATCAGCTCCACCATCGACCGGGTCCGGGACTCCGCCATCGAACCGGCGCAGAAGGCCAGGATGGTCGCCTCGCTCAAGGCGGCGATCGGCCGCAACTACCTGATCACGCCCGACCTGTGCGTGAAGTACCTGCGTGCCTGGCAGGCGGATCGGGTGCGGTGGCGCTCCCACGTCAGCGCGCTTCGCCGTGACTACGGGCGACGGCCCGCCGGGATCAAGCGTGCGCTGACCATGCTGGGGATCGGCCAGTTCGCCCAGCCGGGCGTCGACGGGCGGATCACGCCCGCCGCGAGGCGCCAATCGGCCAGGATTCGTGCCGAGGGGCCGGCGGTGTCGGCCCCGCCAGATCCTTGGTCAACACGTGACACCGCTCGGGTTCCTCAAGCACCCCGCCACCGCGTAGGGGTCGCAGCGCGTAGCAAGTGACGTCGCCGTGGCCCCAGTCCTGATAGCCCAGCCGCGCGTACAGCCGGGCCGCGTCCGCGTTGTCCGTCCGGACCGCGAGCGCGACCCGCTCGTGGCCCTCCTCGACGAGGTGCCGCTCCACCGCGCCGACGAGGGCCTGGCCGATGCCGCGGTTGCGCAGCTCGGGGGCGACCTCCAGGTGCGTGATCAGCGGGACGCCGGGCAGGTGCCAGCGGATCGGCGGCTCCTCGGCCCGCTCGAGCCACAGGTAGACGGTGCCCGCGGGGCGGGACCCCAGCCAGGCGAGGAACAGCACGCCCAGACCGTTCCGCTGGCGATCGAGGCGATCTCTGAGGAATCCGTGGTCGCCGAGGGCCTGGACGAACGGTTTGAGGTCTGCGGAGCGGGCCGGCCGTACGTAGGGCTCGGTCATCAGCAGAAACTCCTGTCCTCCTGGGCCCCACCAGTGTGCCGGAGGCGGCGGGGCCTTGACCAGGTCGAAAGGCCCACACCCTGCTTTCGTCGGTCGTGCCTCAGGCGGTCGCGGTGAGGTCGTAGACCGTTACACCGTCCACAGTGGACGACGCATAGTGCGAGGCGACCCAGTCGGCGATCTCCTGGGCCGTGTCGGAGCCGCTGGTGCCGCGCATCGTCATGCCCTCGCCGAGGAAGTAGTGGATGCGGCCACTCTCGACGTACTGCTGGAACTGCTCCAGCGTCGGGTACGGATCCGTTCCGTTGAACCCGCCCACCGCCATCACCGGTGCGCCGCTCGCCAGCTGGTAGCCCGCCGCCGCGTTGGACAGGACCGTGGCCGCCGTCCAGGTGTACTTCTCAGCGTCCTTCTGCAGCAACGCCGTCAGCGACGCGCCCGGTGTTGTCGTGCTCAGCAGCGAACCCGGGCCGCCGCGACCGCCGCCGGGGGCGCCGCCGCGGAAGCCGAAACCCGATGACGGTCCCGCCGACGGGATCGCTCCGCTGTGCGTCGTCGCGGCCGTCGCCAGGGTGTACGCGCCGCTGCCCGCCAGCAGCACCACCACGGCCAACGCCGCGACCGCCGAAGCCGCCCGGCGCGTCAAGTGCGCCGCGAAGAACAGCGCCACCGCCGCCAGCAGACCGCCCACCAGCACCGTCGGCGCCAGCCACGGCTGCCACGAGGAGTCCGAGAGCAGCAGGTACGTTGTCAGCGCTGTCAACGCCACTCCGCCAGTGAGCAGGCCGGATGCCGCGGGCTGGTCCCGCAGCCGCCACAGCTGGACCGCCGCCGTGCCCACCAGCGCCGCGATCGCCGGGGCCAGCGCCACCGTGTAGTACGGGTGGATGATCCCGCCCATGTAGCTGAACACCAGCGCCGTCACCAGCAGCCAGCCGCCCCACAGCAGCAAGGCCGCCCGTGACCGGTCCGTGCGCGGCGCCCGGCGCGTGAACCACAGCCCGGCACCCAGCGCGAGCACCGCCGGGGGGAGCAGCCAGGCGATCCCGCCCGCCATCTCGCTGCCGAACAGCCGGGTCAGGCCGGTCGAGCCCCAGCCGCCCCCGCCACCGCCGCCGACGCTGCCGACCTCGTCGCCGGTGATCCGGCCGAAGCCGTTGTAGCCGAAGACCAGTTCCCACAACGAGTTCGTCTGCGACCCGCCGATGTACGGCCGGTCCGCGACCGGCCACAGCGCGACGACCAGCAGGTACCAGCCCGCCGAAACCAGCGTCGCCGCCAGCGCACCCAAGAGGTGCAGCAGCCGCTTGCCGAGCGAAACGGGCGCGGCCACCAGGTACGCGAGCGCGAACGCGGGCAGCACGAGGAACGCCTGCAGCATCTTCGCCAGGAACCCGAACCCGACGGCTACCCCGGCCAGTGCGAGCCACCGCGGGCTCGCCTTCTCGATCGCTCGCACGACGCAGTACGCGGCGGCGACGAGCAGGAGCACGAGCAGCGCGTCCGGGTTGTTGAAGCGGAACATCAGCGCGGCGGCGGGCGTCAGGGCCAGCACGAGCCCGGCGACCAGACCGGCGGCGGGGCCCGAAACGCGCCGGACCGCCGCGTACAGCAGCCAGACCGAGCCGACGCCCATCAGCGCCTGCGGCACCAGGACGCTCCACGCGTTGACGCCGAACAGCCGCGCCGACAGGCTCATCACCCAGAGCGCCGCCGGGGTCTTGTCGACCGTGATCGCGTTCGCCGCGTCGCTGGAGCCGAAGAACAGCGCCTTCCAGGTCTGCGAGCCCGCCTGCGCGGCCGCCGAGTAGAACGCGTTGGCCCACCCCGAAGCGCCGAGGTCCCACAGGTAGAGCGCGGCCGTCGCCAGCAGCAGGACGCCCAGCGCGGGCCGGTGCCAGGTGCGTCCGGCGGGCGGGGAGGGGGTCACGACAGGTGTTTCGCGCGACGCGAGAGCGGTCATGACGTCAGCTTCCGGTCTCCAGCTGGGGCCGGGTTGTGCCGATGCTGTGCACTCGCTGTGCGGGCACGGCCACGGGCACGCGCACGGTGAACTCGGTGCAGCCGGGGCGGCTGTGCACCTCGATCGTGCCGTGGTGGGCGACGACGACGGCGGACGCGATCGCCATCCCGAGCCCGGTGCTGCCCGCGGTGCGGGAGCGCGACGAGTCGCCGCGCGCGAACCGCTCGAAGACCTCCGGCAGCAGGGCCGGGTCGATGCCGGGGCCGTCGTCGGTCACCGTGAGCACGGCGCTGCCGTCAGCCGAGCGGGCGAGCGTGGTCACCACCGTGGTGCCCGGCGGGGTGTGCGTGCGGGCGTTGGCCAGCAGGTTCGCCAGGACCTGGTGCAGGCGCTGGACGTCGCCGAGCACGAGCACCGGGTCCGGCGGCAGCTCCAGGAGCCACCGGTGGCCGCGCCCGGCGACCCGGGCGTCGCCGACGGCGTCGGCGATCAGCCGGGTGAGGTCGACGTCGCGGACGTCGAGCGGGCGGCCCGCGTCGAGCCGGGCGAGCAGCAGCAGGTCCTCGACCAGCGCGCTCATCCGGACCGCCTCGGACTGGATCCGGCTCATCGAATGCGCGACGTCCGGGGGCACCAGCGCGCTGCCGCGGGCGGCCAGCTCGGCGTACCCGCGGATGGCGGCCAGCGGCGTCCGCAGCTCGTGGCTGGCGTCCGCGACGAACTGCCGGACGCGCAGCTCGCTGTCGTGGCGCGCTTCGAGGGCCTGTGCGACGTGGCCGAGCATGAGGTTGAGCGCCGAGCCGACCTGCCCGACCTCGGTCCGCGGGTCGGTGTCGGCTTCGGGGACGCGGATGGACAGCGCCACCTGGCCGCGGTCGAGCGGCAGCTCGGTGACGCGGCCGGCGGTGGCCGCCACGCGGTCGAGCGGGCGCAGCGTGCGGCGGACCGCGAACGCGCCGAGGAAAGCGGCGCCGACGACGCCCGCGGCGGCGACGCCGAACAGGATCAGCCCGACGGTGAGCAGCGTTTCGTCGACCGGTTGCATCGGCAGGCCGGTGACGACGACGTCGGTCGTGCCGACGACCGGCAGCGCCATCAGCCGGTACTCGCCGAGGTCGTCGAAGGAGACTGTGTGCGGCTTGCCGTCGGTGGGTACGGAGAGCATCACGGCCTGCTGCGCGGCGGTGAGCTGCAGGCGTTCGCCGTGCTCGGAAATGCTGTCGTCGTGGACGAGCCGCCGCCCGTCGAAGGTGCCGCTGACCGTGCCGACGTTCTGGCCGAGCGGGTGCTCGCCGGTCTGGTCGTCCGGTTGCGGCTGGGGGCCGCCGTCCTGGCGCGCGGCGTTGCTCGCGAAGATCAGCGAACGGGTCGCCGCGGCCGAGAGCTGCTGGTCGATCTGGCGGGTGAGGAACAGGTCGAGCGCGAACTCGCTGACCACGCCGACGATCAGGCACACCACGGTGAGCAGCACGACCATCGAGCCGGTCAGCCTCGCGCGCAGCGAAAGCCGTCCCCGGCGGGGACGGGACGAGGTGGTTCGCGCGGCCATGGGTCCAGCGTCCGTCGGCGCCGTGTGTGCGGGTTGTGTGCTGCCTGTGAGGCGGCTGTGCGGTGCCGGGCGCCCGTTTTCTCCGGTCACAGGAATGGCTGACGGGAGGCACAGTCCGCGCACAGCGAGGGGCTCCACCGTTGATCGCACCGAAGGATCTCGTTAAGGAGCACCACCATGACCACACCGCAAGCACCGTCCACTTCGGACCAGACGTGGGGCGCGGCGCCCGCACCGGGCACCCCGCCGCGGGCGAGCTGGTCGCCCGGCAAGAAGATCGCGGCGGGCGCCGTCGCGGCCGTGATCGTGGCCGGCGGCGGCGCGGCGGTCTGGGCGGCCTCGTCGTCCGCGGCCACCGACACCACCACCGCCGCCGGACCGGGCGGCATGGCGGGCGGCGGCCCCCGGCGGCGGCCTCGGCTCGGCGTTGCACGGCGAGTACGTGGCCTCGGACGGAAACGGCGGCTACGTCACGAAGATCATGCAGACGGGCGAGGTGACGGAGCTGAGCGCGACGTCCTTGACGGCGAAGAGCGACGACGGCTTCTCGAAGACGTACACGATCACGTCGGAGCAGGCGACGGGCCTGGCGACGGGCGACACGGTCACGGTGGTGGCGACGGAGTCGGGCTCGTCGGCGACGGCGACGTCGGTGACCGAAGGGGAGACGGGCGCCCCACCCGCCCAGCCCGGCTGACCCAGGGTCCCAAGCGCCCCAATGGGGTTGTTTCATCGTGGTTTGGGCTGGTCACGGCGGGGGGACCGGGTGTGGTATCAGCTCAGGGCTGCGGGTCTCGGACGCTCTGCTCGTGCTGGGTGAGCACGAGCAGAGCGCGTAGCAGGGTGGTGGCGTGGCGGGTGTCGAGACGGAGTTTGTCGAGGATGTGCCAGTGTTTGAGGGCGGCGAATCCGCCTTCCACCGCGCACCGCATCGCCGCGAACGCGGCGTTGGCCTGTTTCTGGGCCTTGGTCAGCGGTCGGCGGGCTTCGGCTTTGTAAGGGGTGAGCACGACCTGCTCGCAGGGACCTGCGCAGACCGGGCAGTCGCGGGTGGCGCGGACGTCTTTGTGCCAGCCGTGGAACCCTTTGTCCCCGGCCGGGGTCAGGCCGTGGGCGTGCAGGTGCTGGCGGATGCGAAGCCGGCGGGCGGCGGTGATGTCGGCGGTCCTGCCCGGCAGCGCTGCCGAGACCCATAGCAGCCGGCCCTGCTCGTCGGTCAGCCCGAGCGTGACCAGGCCGTGCTGTTTGTGTTTGCCGCTGTAGTTGGCCCGGTTGGCGCGTCCGGTGCGGCGCCGGGTCCGGATCAGGGTGCCGTCCACCAGCACTACCGACCCGCCTCGCGCGACCAGCCGCCGCAGGACGCGGTCCAGTCGCGTGGCGCGGGCGGCGAGCAGGCCGATGACTTCCAGCACCCAGCGGCGCACCGTGGACGCGGATACGCTCAGGCCGCCGCCGATGTGGGCCAGGCGCGGGTCGTGGCGCAGCACCGCCAGTACCGCTAGTGCCTGCTCAGCGGGGGTGGCTTTGCGCCATCGTGACCGCAGCCGGGATCGGCGGGTGCGGATGAGCCCGGCGACCAGTTGCAGGGTTTGCCGCGAGAGCGGAAGGGTGACCTGGTAGGAAAGAGGACCGAAGCCCTCGGCGGGTGATTGACTCACATCTCGATCTTGCCGAGGGCTTCACCTATGTCCAGGCTCGCCGCGCTGGTCCGGGCACCACTTCTTACCGTCACAGGCAAACACCAGGAGCTCGACGGCCTGACCAGCCACGTTCACGATGAAACAACCCCAATGTGGCCTTCGGTGCGTCAGACGCAACCAAGGCGGCCTTCGGTGCGTGTGACGCAACCAAGGCCACATTGGGGTTGTTTCATCGTGGTTTGTGCTGGTCAGGTCGGGTTGGTGGTGTGTGGTAATGCTCAGGCCGGGTCTGGCCGGGCGGCGTCGCGGATGCTCTGCTCGTGCTGGGTCAGCACGAGCAGAGCCCGCAGCAATGTGGTGGCGTGGCGGGTGTCGAGGCGGAGCTTGCCCAGGATCCGCCAGGCCTTGAGGGCGGCGAAGCCGCCCTCCACCGCGCACCGCATCGCCGCGAACACGGCGTTCGCCTGCTTCTGGGCCTTGCTCAACGGCCGCCGGGTCTCGGCCTTGTAGGGAGTGAGCACGACGTGTTCACATGCTCCGCCGCAGGTGTCGCAGGCTGAGCTGTCGCGGACGTCTTTGTGCCAGCCGTGGAAGCCCTTGTCCCCGGCCGGGGACAAGCCATAGGTGTGCAGGCGTTCCCGGATCCGTAACCGGCGAGCGGCGGTGATGTCGGCGGTCTTGCCCGGCAACGCCGCCGACACCCACAGCAACCGGCCGTTTTCGTCGGTCAAGGCGAGCACGACCAGCCCGTGGTGTTTGTGTTTGCCGTTGTAGTTGGCCCGGTTCGCTTTTCCGGTGCGGCGGCGGGTCCGGATCAGGGTGCCGTCCACCAGCACCACCTCCGCACCCCGGGCGGCCTGGCGACGCAAGACCCGGTTCAGGCGGGTGGCGCGGGCGGCGAGCAGGGTGATCGCTTCCAGCACCCATCGCCGCACCGTGGACGCCGATACGCCCATACCGCCGCCGAGGTGAGCCAAGCGCTGGTCGTCACGCAGCACGGCGAGCACCACGAGTGCCTGGTCGGCGGGACCGGCTTTGCGCCAGCGCGAACGCAGCCGACGCCGATGGGTGCGGATCAGCCCGGCCAGCATCTGCAGGGTCGACTGCGAGAGCGGAAGGACAACCTGGTAGGAAATGGGCTCGAAGCCCTCGGCGGGTTGTTGACTCACATCTCGATCTTGCCGAGGGCTTCACCCGTCTCCAGGGCCGCCACGCCGGGTCCCGACCCCACTCCCTTGCCACCACAGACAACCACCCACCACCCAGCGCCCCGACCAGCCACAACCAGGATGAAACAACCCCATTGGGGCGCTTGGGGCCGGGCTCAGCGGCGGTCGTAGTCGACCGCGATCTCCGGGGTCGTTGCCCGCGAGCGGCACGTCAGGATGCGGCACGACGCCACGTCGTCCTCCGTGAGCGCGTAGCGGACGTCCATGTCGACCTGGCCGTGCAGCAGCGTCGCCCGGCACGTGCCGCACGCGCCGCCGGTGCACGAGTACGGCACCTCGAACCCGGCCCGCAACGCCGCGTCCAGCACCGTCTCCCCGGCCGCCGCCGCCACGTGCGTCGTCGTGCCGCCCAGTGTCACCGCCACCCGGGCCGCCGTGCCCGCCGGGTCGCGTGGGGGAGCCGCGCCGCGGAACAGTTCGAAGTGGACGTTCTCCTCCGGGACGTCCGCGTCCGCCAGCGTCCGCCGCGCCAGGTCCATCAGGCCGCGCGGCCCGCACAGGAACCACTCGTCGACCTTCGCCGGGTGGAGCCGGTTCTGCAGCAGCGCGCGCAGCCGCGTCCCGTCGAGCCGGCCGCGCTGGTACCGCACGTGGGAGATGGCGAGCGCCTCGCCGAGCGTGTCGAAGTGCCGGGGCCGGTGCGCGTGCAGGTCCGGGTCGCGCTCGTCGGTGCGGTAGTGGACGACGTGCAGCCGTCCGCCGAAGCCTTCGGCGAGCGTGCTCAGCTCCCGCGCGAACAACGTCGTCGCGCCCGAAGTGTTCACGTACAACAACGTCGCGCGGCTGTGCGGTTCCGCCGAGAGCGCGCTGACCAGGATGGACAGCACCGGCGTGATCCCGCTGCCCGCGGCCAGCGCGACGTAGTGCGCGGTCCGCGACGGGTCCGGTGTGAGCGTGAACGCGCCAGTGGGCGGGAGGACGTCGAGGAAGTCGCCCGCGGCCAGCGCCGTGGTCGCGAAGCCGGAGAACGCGCCGCCCGGGCGCCGCTTCACGGCGATCCGCAGCTCACCCGGGTCGGCGGGCGCGCAGATCGAGTACGTCCGCCGCACCGGCTGCCCGTCGAGCACCGCGCGGACCGCCACGTGCTGGCCCGGCGTGAACCGGAACTCCGCCGCCAGGTGCGGCGGGACGTCGAAGGTGATCGCGACGGCGTCGGCGGTCAGCGGCCGGACCTCCCGCACCCGCAGCCGGTGGAACCGGCTCGGCCCGTGCGGCGGCGGCTCCGGGGCGGGCTCGTCGGCGAGGTCGCAGGTCAGCCGCCGCCACGCGCGGTACTCCGCCGGCGTCAGCTCGCGGCCCCACGCCGTGATGATCGGGACGTCGCGGGCCAGGTACGCCTCGCGGTTGTCCTTCCACGCCCGCAGGTAGCGGTAGAACGGCACGGCGGGGTGGAGGTGGTGGACCAGGTGGTAGTTCTGGTACAGCATCATCGGCGTCATCAGCCACTCCAGCCCCACCCGCACCCGCGTGGTGCCGAACTTGTCGCGCGGCTTCGCGGCGGGCAAGCCGTGGTGCGGCAGCCAGTCGAACCACCAGGCCAGCACGGCCAGCCCGAGCCGCTGCGGCACGACGTACCCGAGCAGCAGCTCCCAGCCGTGGCCGGTGGCGACGAGCGTGGCGGCCGCGGCGAACGCCACCGACAGCGTCACGATCGTCTCGGCCCGCTCCTGCGGCGGGCGGCTGCGCACGCGCACGGTGTAGAAGCGCGCGTACCAGAAGTCGATGGTCAGCCAGCGGAACGGCAGCGACCACCACACACCCTGCGACGTCCAGGCGTCCGGGTCGGTGTGCGAGTCCGCGTTCGTGTTCCGGTGGTGCTCGCTGTGGATGAACCGCAGCAGCGGGAAGGACGCGTAGGCCGCGACGAACGGCATCGCCAGCCTGCCGAGCACCTCGTTGACCCAGGTCAGCTTCCCGGCGGCGTGGTGGGCCGACTCGTGCACCACGGTGAACATGGTGAAGGTGACGATCGCGTGCAGCGGCACGGTGTACAGCGGTGGCGCGATCCCGGCGAGCAGGAGCCAGGTGGCGGTGCCCCACAGCGCGACGCCGCCGGTGAACAGCAGGAGCGTCGGCACCGACAGGCGCGGCAGCGGGATGCGGGGCGACGGCACCGCGCGCGGCAGGACGGCCGAGGACGTCCCGGAGCCACGCGGCGGGGTATCGACGACGGGCATCGAGCGGTCTCCTCGGTCGAGAAGCTCCTGGCGAGGCGGGAGTCACCGTAGACAACTCCTCGGGGTTTGTAAACGTATGGGCAAGGTCTGAAAAAAGGTCCCGGCCAGCGAAACGCAAGGGGTCGGTAAGCTCGGCGTGTGAAGGCCGTCACCCACCCCGCACCGGCCAGCACCCGCGACCGGCTGCTGGACGCGGCGGCCGCCGTCATCGCCGCGGACGGCTGGGCCGCGGTGACGATGGGGAAGCTGGCCGCGCGGGTCGGCGTCAGCCGGCAGACCGTCTACAACGAACTCGGCTCCAAGACCGAGCTCGCCGAAGCGCTCATGCTCCGCGAGACCGACCGCTTCGCCGAGCGCGTGACCGAGGTCGTCGCCGCCCACCCCGGCCGCCCGGTCGACGGGGTCACCGCGGCGTTCCGGCACACGCTCGAAGCCGCCAGGGTCAACCCGCTGCTCGAGCTCGCGCTGGGCGGCGCCCCGGGCGGCCGCGACGACTTCCTCCCGCTGCTCACGTCGCGGCCCGAGGCGGTGCTCGGGCGGTCGGTCGAAACGGTCGCCGCGCTGTTCGCGCACTGCTACCCGGAGGTGCGGCTGACGCCGTCGGAGTGGGCGGTCGCGGTCGAGGCCTTCGTCCGGCTCCTGCTCTCCCACCTGGTGCAGCCCAGCGGGTCGGCCGAGCACGCCAGCGGCCAGATGCGCTGGGTGATCGGCCGGATGCTCGGCGCCTGACCCTGCACCGCCCGACCCAAGCGCCCCAAGGCGGCCTTGGTTGCGTCTGACGCACCGAAGGCCGCCTTGGGTGCGTCAGACGCACCGAAGGCCACATTGGGGCGCTCGGGCCCGGGGACTCGGTGGCCCCCGACCGGGCCGCGAAGGCCACTGGCCTAGACTCGGACGTCCCGGTCTGCAGGTGACCAGGGGTCATTCCAGCCGGATTGTCCAACCACATCGTTACCGCTCGAGGAGAAGACCTTGAAGAGCACCGTCGAGCAGCTCAGCCCGACGCGAGTCAAGATCAATGTCGAGGTGCCGTTCGACGAGCTCAAGCCGAACTTCGACCGCGCCTACCGCAAGATCGCCCAGCAGGTGCGCATCCCGGGCTTCCGGCCCGGCAAGGCGCCCGCTCGCGTCCTGGAAAGCCGGATCGGGCGCGGCCCGGTGCTCGACGAGGTCGTCAACGAGGCCATCCCGGCGAAGTACATCGAGGCCGTCCGCGAGAACGAGGTCCGCACGCTCGGGAACCCCGAGTTCGACGTGACCAAGCTCGAGGACCGCGACGTGCTCGAGTTCACCGCCGAGGTCGACGTGCGCCCGGAGATCGAGCTGCCCGACCTCGAGGGCTTCGCGGTCACCGTCGACGACGTCGAGCTGACCGACGCGGAGGTCGACGAGCAGCTCGACGAGCTGCGCGCCCGCTTCGGCACGCTGACCGGCGTCGACCGGCCGGCCGAGAACGGCGACTTCGTCTCGATCGACCTGGCCGCGACCGTCGACGGCGAGGCCGTCGAGGAGGCCGCCACCAGCGGGCTGTCCTACGAGATCGGCTCCGGCCAGCTCGTCGACGGCATCGACGAGGCGATCATCGGCGCGAACGCCGGCGAGACCAAGACGTTCACCACCCAGCTCGTCGCCGGTGAGCACGCCGGCAAGGACGCCGAGGTCACGGTGACCGTCCAGTCGGTCAAGAAGCGCGAGCTGCCCGAGGCCGACGACGAGTTCGCCCAGATGGCCAGCGAGTTCGACACGATCGAAGAGCTCAAGAACGACCTCCGCGAGCGCCTCGGCCGCGTCAAGAAGATGCAGCAGGGCGTCCAGGCCCGCGACAAGGTGCTCGACGAGCTGCTCGAGCGCACCGAGGTGCCGATCCCGGAGAAGGTCCTCGACGCCGAGATCGAGAACCGCAAGCACGACGCGATCCACCCGTTCGACCACGACGAGGCACAGTTCGCCAAGGCCCTCGAGGCCGAAGGCCGCACCCTCGAAGAGTTCGACGCGGAGACCCGCACCGAGTCGGAGAAGGCCGTCCGCACGCAGCTGCTGCTGGACACCATCGCCGACAAGGAAGAGGTCTCGGTCAACGACGGCGAGCTCACCGAGCGGATCATCTACCAGGCCCAGCGCTTCGGGATCAGCCCGGACGAGTACGTCCAGCGCGCCCAGCAGTCGGGTCAGCTGACCGCGATCTACGCCGACGTCCGGCGCGGCAAGGCGCTGGCCTCCGTGGTCCGGAAGGCCACCGTGACCGACGGCTCGGGCGCCGAGGTCGACCTGACGGAGCTGTTCGGCGGCGACGAGCCGGCCGCGGACGACGCAACCCAGGAGACGCAGGTCACCGACGAAACGGCGAAGACTCCGGCGGAGTGAAGCTGTGAGCGAACTTGGGCGGTGTCAGGCATTCTGCGCCGCCCAAGTTCGTTAGGGTCGGTTACAAGATCTCAAGTATCTGAAACGACAGCGGCGGCCGTCAGCACCGGGCCGCCGCCGGCGAAAAGGCAGGCAGACGTGACGCAGCACACGCCCGAGGCGCGGACCGGCACCGCAGGGCTCAACCTCACCGACTCGGTGTTCGAGCGGTTGCTCCAGGAGCGCATCGTCGTCCTCGGTTCCGAGGTCAACGACGAGGTCGCCAACCGGATCACCGCGCAGCTGTTGCTGCTCGACGCGGACGACGCCGAGTCCGACATCCGCTTCTACATCAACTCGCCGGGCGGTTCGGTCACCGCCGGGTTCGCCATCTACGACACGATGCAGCTGATCCGCCCGGACGTCGCGACCTACGCGATGGGCATGGCGGCCTCGATGGGGCAGTTCCTGCTCTCCTCGGGCACGCCGGGCAAGCGCTACGCGCTGCCCCACGCGCGGATCCTGATGCACCAGCCGTCGGCCGGCGTCGGCGGTACCGCGTCGGACATCGCGATCCAGGCCGACCTGTTCAACAAGTGGAAGCAGGAGCTGGCGCGGATCACCGCGGACCAGACCGGCCAGACGGTCGAGCAGATCATCAAGGACGGCGACCGCGACCGCTGGTTCACCGCGCAGGAGGCGAAGGACTACGGGTTCGTGGACCACGTCCTCACCGCCGACATCGCCCGCGCGGGCTCCCGCTGAGCGCGAAGCACCAAGGAGACTTTCGATGAGCAACTTCAGGCTCCCGGGTGACTTCCAGGCCCCGAGCATCCCCCAGTCGCGGTACATCCTGCCGTCGTACGTGGAGCGGACCAGCTACGGCGTCAAGGAGTCGAACCCGTACAACAAGCTCTACGAAGAGCGGGTCATCTTCCTCGGCGTGCAGGTGGACGACGCGTCGGCCAACGACGTGATGGCCCAGCTGCTGCACCTCGAGCACGAGGACCCGGACCGCGACATCCTGGTCTACATCAACTCGCCGGGTGGCTCGTTCACCTCGCTGATGGCGATCTACGACACCATGCAGTTCGTCCGCCCGGACATCCAGACGTACTGCCTCGGCCAGGCCGCCTCGGCCGCCGCCGTGCTGCTGTCGGCCGGCACGCCGGGCAAGCGCTACGCGCTGCCCAACTCGCGCGTGCTGATCCACCAGCCGGCCACCGAGGGCACCTACGGCCAGGTCTCCGACCTGGAGATCCAGGCGAACGAGATCCAGCGGGTGCGGCGCCAGATGGAGGTCATCCTGGCCAAGCACACGAACAAGGACCCCGACCAGATCAAGGCCGACATCGAGCGGGACAAGATCCTGACCGCCGAGGAGGCCAAGCAGTACGGCATCATCGACGAGGTGCTGCCGTACCGGAAGGCGTCGGCTCTGTAGATCCGCCAGGCCGGTGTGTGTCGAGAAGACGACACACACCGGCATCCTGGTTTAGGGTCGTCCTCTGACGTGCTCCCGGCGCCTGTGGGTGTTCCCGCTCACGGCATCGGACGGGTACCGTCAGTGGCAATGCGTGAGGCTCCGCTCGGTCGTCCGTGACCGCCGGGTCGCACCGTCGCAACACACGTCAGGCGTGGACAACCGCGCCGGAGGGGACGAGGTCAACGGCCATGGCACGGATCGGTGACGGCGGAGACCTGCTGAAGTGTTCTTTCTGCGGGAAGAGCCAGAAGCAGGTGAAGAAGCTCATTGCCGGCCCCGGGGTCTACATCTGCGATGAGTGCATCGACCTCTGCAATGAGATCATCGAGGAGGAGCTGGCCGAGGCCGGCGACGTCAAGCTCGACGAGCTGCCCAAGCCCGCCGACATCCACGAGTTCCTCGAGCAGTACATCATCGGCCAGGAGGACGCCAAGCGGACTCTCGCGGTAGCGGTCTACAACCACTACAAGCGGATCCAGGCGGACGACAAGGCCGGGCCGAAGGACTCCAAGGAGGAGTCGGTCGAGCTCGCCAAGTCGAACATCCTGATGCTCGGCCCCACCGGGTGCGGCAAGACCTACCTCGCGCAGACGCTGGCGAAGCTGCTGAACGTGCCGTTCGCGATCGCGGACGCCACGGCGCTGACCGAGGCCGGGTACGTCGGCGAGGACGTCGAGAACATCCTGCTCAAGCTCATCCAGGCGGCGGACTACGACGTCAAGCGGGCCGAGACCGGGATCATCTACATCGACGAGGTCGACAAGATCGCCCGGAAGAGCGAAAACCCGTCGATCACCCGGGACGTCTCGGGCGAAGGCGTGCAGCAGGCGCTGCTGAAGATCCTCGAGGGCACCACCGCGTCGGTCCCGCCGCAGGGCGGCCGCAAGCACCCGCACCAGGAGTTCATCCAGATCGACACGACGAACGTGCTGTTCATCGTGGCCGGCGCCTTCGCCGGGCTGGAGAAGATCATCAACGAGCGGGTCGGCAAGCGCGGCCTCGGCTTCGGTGCGGAGATCCGCACGAAGTCCGAGATCGAGGAGAGCGACGTCTTCTCCGACACCATGCCCGAGGACCTGATCAAGTTCGGGCTGATCCCGGAGTTCATCGGCCGGCTCCCGGTCGTGGCGACGGTCAGCCACCTGGACAAGGAATCGCTGGTCAGCATCCTCACGCAGCCGCGCAACGCCCTGGTGAAGCAGTACAAGAAGCTCTTCGAGATGGACAACGTCGAGCTCGAGTTCACCAAGACCGCGCTCGAGGCCATCGCCGACCAGGCGGTCCTGCGGGGCACGGGCGCCCGCGGGCTGCGCGCCATCATGGAAGAGGTGCTGCAGCCGGTCATGTACGACATCCCGAGCCGCGACGACGTGGCGAAGGTCGTGATCACCGAGCAGACCGTCCGGGAGAACGTGAACCCGACGATCGTCGCCCGGCAGCCGACGCGGCGCGCGCGCAGCGAGCGCGGCGAGAAGTCGGCCTGAGGCCGGGCGTCTCCGGGCCGGCCGGCCCGGAGACCCGACAGGAAAGCTGAATGACTGCTGACTCTTTCCCGGGTTCCGGGGGCGTGGCTCCCGGTGGTGGCGTGCAGGCGCCGCCGCCACCGGCCCCGGCGCCCGTCGAGGACGCGCCGGCGGGGCCGGTCCTCGGGTTCCGCGAGCTGAGCGAACGCGTGATCGCGTCCGTGTTCGACCGCTATCCGTGGCTGAACCGCGCGCTGATGGGCGTGCTGGCCGTGTTTACCGGCACGTGCGTCGTCGCCGTGGTGGCCCGGCTCTCGCCGCTCCCGCTGCTCCCGATCCCGTTGTTCCTCCTCGGCGGGTACGGGTTGTGGCAGGCCCGCGGGGTGTCGGACCGGCGTCAGCTGTTCAACTGGGTGCTGCTGTTCGCACTGGCGACCACGGTCGGGTTCTGGCTGATCTCCGTGGTCGGCCGTTGGGTGGAGTGAAGTACCGCCGTCCGTAGGGTTTGCGGTCGTCGCGGGCTGGGTATGACTGTGCCGTGGTAGATGCCCTCAGACCCTTCCGGCATCCGGCCCTTTTCTATCGCGGTGACACTGAGTACCTCGATGGTGTCATTCCGTTCCTGCTCGAAGGTCTCGACCGCGGTGAGCCCGCGGCGGTGGCCGTTCCCGGGCGGAACCTGCTGCTCATCGAGAAGGCACTGGAGGACCGGGCGACCGAGGTCCGGCTGATCGACATGACCCGCGCGGGCCGCAACCCCGGCGCCATCCTGCCGTCGGTCCTGCTCGCCTTCGCCGGCGAGCACCCCGGCCCGGTGCGGATCGTGGGGGAGCCGATCTGGGCCGGCCGCTCCGACGTCGAATACCCGGCGTGCGTGGAGCACGAAGCCCTGATCAACAACGCGTTCGCGGGCCGCGACCTGGCGGTGCTCTGCCCATACGACGTGGGGGCGCTGCCGCCGTCGGTGCTGGCCGACGCCGAGCGCACGCACCCCGAGCTGTGGGGCCTGGCGGGCCCGTTCATCAGCCCGCGCTTCGACCCGGACGGCGTCCGCGCGGACTTCCAGCGGCCGCTCGACCCGCCGGCCGGGGCGGTGGAGCGCACGTACGACATCGGGCAGCTGGCGTCGTTGCGTGGCTTCGCGGAGATCTGGGCGGCCCGTCACGGCCTGCGCCGCCCCCGCCGGGACGACTTCGCGCTGGCGATCGCCGAGCTGACGACGAACAGCGTCCTCTACGGCGGCGGAACGGGCGTCCTGCGGCTGTGGGCGGAGGCGACGCAGGTGGTCGCCGAGGTGACGGACGCGGGCACGATCGCGGAGCCCCTGGCGGGCCGGGTCCCCCCGTCGGCGACGACGCTGGGCGGCCGCGGGCTGCTGCTGGTGAACCGCCTGGCCGACCTGGTCCGGACGTACTGGGTCCCGGGCCGCACGACGACCCGGGTGCACTTCACCCGCTGACCCGGCTCGTGAGTGTTCAGGGCGGTTAGAACCGCCCTGAACACTCACGAGCGAGCAGGCGCGGTCAGTCCTTGCGGGGTACGTGCTTGCCGAGGAAGCTGATCACGCTCGGCACCACCGTCCGGTTGAACGGGTCGCCGTGCTTGCCGTGCGCCGTGTGCGCCACCGCCGGGTGGGCCGCGTCGATGTAGCGGCGGACGCCCGTGATGAACGAGTCCTCCGTGCCGCACCAGATGCCGTTCGCCACGCTCTTCGTCTCGTCGATGTGGCGCAGCGGGTCCAGGGCCGTCCAGTCCTGGATGCCGGTGAAGATGTGCCGCTTGGCCATCTCCGGCCACGACGTGATCAGCGCCGGGGCCAGCGTCGCGACCGCCGACGGCGGCTGGCGCCGCTCCACCCGGCGGCGCGTGTACACCAGCGCGCCGAACCCGCCCATCGACACCCCCGTGCAGGCGAACGGCAATCCCGTGTCGCCGGCGAAGCCGCGGGCCCGCAGCCACTGCGGGACCTCCTCCAGCAGCATCGCCATCGGGTCGTCGCCCGGGTGGACCTCGTGCCAGTAGTTGTCGCCGCCGTCGACCGCCACGAAGCCGAACGCCGGGACGGCCTTGCGGGCGACGTCGCTGGCCAGCTGCTTGAGCGTGCCGGTCGGGGCCGCGCTGCGGGCGTTGCCGTGCAAGCCGTGCAGCATCAGCGACATCGGGAGCCCCTTCGTCGGGGTCTTCGACGGCAGGATGAACACCAGGTCGACCATGCGGCCGCGGGCGGCGGAGTAGACGCGCTCGACGCGGGTGCTGCCCAGCTGGGTCGTCGGGTTGGACGACGTGACGCCGAGCGTGCGCTGCAGCGCCTGGCTGAAGGGCAGCTTGCCGGTCGCGGTGCCGACGGCCAGGCCCGTCACGGCCAGCCCGGACGCGCCCGCGATCAGCACCGAACGGCGGCTCAGCCACCGCCGGGCGCCGTGGACGGCCTCCACGACCGCCCCGGACGGCTCCGCGTCCCCGTTTTCCTCGTTCACCTGTCTCCGTCCCCCGCCTGCTGCTCCTAGGACGCCGCGCACCCGCTCCGCGTTCCCCTCGCGCCCCGTTACGCCGGGTTAGTCGTTCCCACCTTGCCCGGCGTTTCCGGTCCGCGCTCGCCAAGCCGCTTTCGCGGCCTCCGTCGAGCTGCGGGCCTTGTCCACAGTGTCCCCGAGACCCACCGCGAGGGTGATGCCGAGGGGTATCAAGATGTGGTCGACGCCCTGCTCACCGGGCCCGAAGTGACCGGACGCCTCGAGCGTGACGAACCCGTGCAGCGCGCTCCACAGCTGGGCGGCGGCCTGGTACTTGTCGGCGGGCCGGAACCGGCCGGCGTCGATGGCGCGCTCGGTCGCCCGGACGATGTATTCGAACGCCTCCAGGCCCTCTCTCGCGGCTTCGCGGCCTTCCTCGGTGGTGAGGTCCGAGAGGGTCGCCCGCTTGCCGCCGGGCGCGGACTGGCCGAACGCGACGGCGAACAGCTGCGGCTGCTCGGCGACGGCCTGCCGGTAGGTGCGGGCCAGGCTGAAGATGTCGGCCACCGGGTCGTCGGTCTCCGCGACCCCGGCCAGCCACTCCGAGAGCCGCAGGAACCCCGCGCGCGCCACCTCGTCGACCAGCGCGGCCATGCCGCCGAAGTGCGTGTACACGGCCATCGTCGAGACGCCGACCTCGGCGGCCAGCTTGCGGGCCTGCAGGGCTTCGGGGCCGCCGTCGTCGAGCAGCCGGATGGCGGCTTCGACGAGGCGCTCCTTGACGTCGGTCGCGCGGGGCTTCGGGCTCATGCTTGCCAGTATCCCATAACCCTGTTATAACTAGTTTCATAACCGCGTTATGGCAAGATCGAAGGGGTCGGCATGGGCAACAAGTTCCTCGAAGGAAACTTCGCCCCGGTGAGCCGGGAGCACACGATCACCGACCTGGCGGTCACCGGCCGCATCCCGGACTTCCTGGACGGGCGCTACCTGCGCAACGGTCCCAACCCGCTGTCCGAAGTGGACCCGGCCGCCTACCACTGGTTCATGGGCGACGGCATGGTCCACGGCGTGCGCCTGCGCGACGGCAAGGCCGAGTGGTACCGCAACCGCTGGGTGCGCAACCCGGCCGTCGCGGCGATGCTGAATGGCGAGGACGCGAGCCGCTTCTGCGGGCTGGACGCGCTCGGCGCCAACACCAACGTCATCGGTCACGCCGGCAAGACCCTCGCCCTGGTCGAGGCGGGCGCGCCGATCTACGAGCTGACCGACGAGCTCGACACCGTCGGCCGCTGCGACTTCGACGGCACGCTCCCCGGCGGCTACACCGCCCACCCCAAGCGCGACCCGCGCACCGGCGAGCTGCACGCCGTCTCGTACTTCTTCGGCATGGGCAACAAGGTCCAGTACTCGGTGATCGACGTCGAGGGCCACGCCCGCCGCACGGTCGACGTCGAGGTCACCGGTTCGCCGATGATGCACGACTTCTCCCTGACCGAGCGGCACGTCGTGTTCTACGACCTGCCGGTGACGTTCAACGCCGAGATGGCGGTCGCCGCGAGCGTGCCGAGCGCGCTGCGGACGCCCGCGAAACTGGTCGTCTCGGCGATGGTCGGCAAGGTGCGCGTGCCGGACCCGGTGACGGCGATGATGGCCCGCAAGATCGGCGCCAACGGCGGCCTGCCCTACCGCTGGGACCCGAAGTACCCGGCGCGGATCGGGGTCATGCCGCGCGAGGGCGGCAGCGGTGACGTCCGGTGGTTCGAGGTCGAGCCGTGCTACGTCTTCCACCCGCTCAACGCCTACGACGACGGCGACAGCGTGGTGCTCGACGTCGTCCGCCACCCGAAGATGTTCGACCGCGAGCTGCACGGCCCGGACGAGGGTGGCCCGACGCTGGACCGCTGGACCGTCGACCTGACGGCGGGCAAGGTGCTGGAGGAGCGCCTCGACGACCGCGGCCAGGAGTTCCCGCGCGTCGACGAGCGGCTCGTCGGCCGCCACCACCGCTACGGCTACGCGATGTCGGCCGACGGCGGCGCGAACCCCGGCGGCTCCCTGCTCAAGCACGACTTCCAGACGGGCTCACGCGAAGAGCGCGCGTTCGGCGCGGGCCGCCAGCCCGGCGAGTTCGTCTTCGTCCCGTGCCACGAAGACGCGGCCGAGGATGACGGCGTCCTGATGGGCTTCGTCTTCGACCCGGCGACCCAGCGCAGCGACCTGACGATCCTGGACGCCGGGACGCTGGAGACCGTGGCCGCGATCCACCTGCCGGACCGCGTGCCGAACGGCTTCCACGGCAACTGGGTCGCCGCGGGCTAGGTCAGGATGCGGTGGTCGCCGGTGTAGAGGTTCATCGAGTCGCCGCGCAGGAAGCCGACGAGCGTCATGCCGTTCTCCTCGGCCAGCTCGACCGCCAGCGACGACGGCGCGGACACCGCGGCCAGCAGCCCGATCCCGGCCATCGCGGCCTTCTGCACCAGCTCGAACGACGCGCGCCCGGACACCAGCAGTCCGTGGCCGGGCGCGGGCACCCGGCCTTCGAGGACGGCCCAGCCGAGGACCTTGTCGACCGCGTTGTGCCGCCCGACGTCTTCGCGGACGACGTCGAGTTCGCCGTCCGGGGTGAACAGCGCCGCCGCGTGCAGGCCGCCGGTGCTGGCGAACACCTTCTGCCGGGCGCGCAGGGCGTCGGGCAGCCCGGCCAGCGTCTCGCTCTTCACCGCGAACGCGGCTTCGGCGGGGGAGAAGCGGGTGCGGAGCTTGACCGCGTCCAGCGCGGCCTTGCCGCAGACCCCGCACGACGAAGTCGTGTAGAAGTTGCGCTCGACGCCGGTGTCCGGCGGGGCGACGCCCTCGGCCAGCGCGATGTCCAGCACGTTGTAGGTGTTGCGGCCCTGGTCGTCGACGCCGTCGCAGTAGCGGGCGACGGCGATGTCCTCGCGGCCGCCGATCACTCCTTCGGACAGCAGGAAGCCGTGGGCGAAGCTCGACGTCGTGCCCCGGCGTGCGCATGGTGACGGCCAGTGCCTTGCCGCCCACCCGCAGCTCGAGGGGTTCTTCGGCCGCCAGCGCGTCGGGACGGCGCCGGTCGCCGGTCGCGGAGATCCGCCGGACCGGCCTGCGCACGGTCACCCTGCCCATCGGGACACCTTTCTCAGCCCTCAAGTTTGACACCCGGATGGTGCAACGTCGGGTATTTAGTAATACATTCCCTCCATCATCCCCAGAGTACGGAGGGATCCGATGGCTCTCGGCTTCCTGGACCGATCCCGGATCGTGGCACCACCAGGCTGGACGCGCTGGCTGGTGCCGCCGGCGGCCCTTTCGGTACACCTGTCGATCGGGCAGGCCTACGCGTGGAGCGTGTTCAAGACCCCGCTCGAGAAGACGATGGACCTGAACGGCACGCAGAGCTCGCTGCCGTTCCAGCTCGGCATCGTCATGCTCGGGCTGTCCGCGGCCTTCGGCGGCACGCTCGTCGAGCGCAACGGCCCGCGCTGGGCGATGTTCGTGTCGATGTGCTGCTTCAGCGGCGGGTTCCTGATCTCCGCGCTGGGCGTCGCGACCGGGCAGTTCTGGCTGGTCGTGGTGGGCTACGGCGGGCTCGGCGGCGTCGGCCTCGGCATCGGCTACATCTCGCCGGTGTCGACGCTGATCAAGTGGTTCCCGGACCGGCCGGGCATGGCCACCGGCATCGCGATCATGGGCTTCGGCGGCGGCGCGCTGATCGCCTCGCCGTGGTCGTCGTCGATGCTCGGCAGCTCGCCGACCACGGGCACCATCGCGACGGCGTTCCTGGTCCACGGCGTCGTCTACGCGGTGTTCATGTCGATGGGCTGGCTGCTCGTCCGGGTGCCGGCCGACGACTGGAAGCCGGCGGGCTGGGTGCCGAAGACCGACCACGGCAAGGCGATGATCAGCACGGCGAACGTCTCGGCCGCCAACGCGATCAAGACGCCGCAGTTCTGGTGCCTGTGGGTGGTGCTGTGCTTCAACGTCACCGCGGGCATCGGGATCCTGGAGAAGGCGTCCCCGATGATCGTGGACTTCTTCAAGAGCACGTCCACTCCGGTCGGCACGGCCGCGGCGGCGGGCTTCGTCGCGCTGCTGTCGCTGTGCAACATGCTCGGCCGGTTCGTCTGGTCGTCCACTTCGGACCTGGTGGGGCGCAAGAACATCTACCGCACCTACCTCGGCGTCGGCGCGGTGCTGTACCTGGTGATCGCGCTGACGGAGAACTCGTCGAAGCTCGTGTTCATCCTGTGCGCGATGGTGATCCTGTCGTTCTACGGCGGCGGGTTCGCGACGGTCCCGGCGTACCTGAAGGACCTCTTCGGCACCTACCAGGTGGGCGCGATCCACGGCAGGCTGCTGACGGCGTGGTCGGTGGCGGGCGTGCTCGGCCCGCTGATCGTCAACCGCATCGCGGACAGCCAGAAGGCGGCGGGCAAGTCCGGCCCGGCGCTGTACGAGCTGTCGTTCTACATCATGATCGGCCTGCTGGTGGTCGGCTTCGTGGCCAACGAGCTGGTGCGCCCGGTCAAGGAGAAGTACCACGAGCCCGCGGTGGCGGGCACGGCCGCGAGGAGTGAGGCGTGATGAGCGAGCCGTCGACCGAGCCGAACCGCGTGCCGCTGATGGTGCTGGCCTGGGCGTGGGTGGTGCTCCCGTTCGGCTACGGCGTGTACCAGCTGTTCCTCAAGCTGGTGCAGCTCTTCGGCTGACGTCCGCCAGTCGCCCCGCCGGTCGTGAGTGTTTAGGGCGGTTCTAACCGCCTGTCCCAGTTCAGGACATCGTGAACAGGTGATGTTTCAGGACATCGTGGACACTGACCGGCCTGTCAGTGTGGTGACCAGTAGTTGTGTGGTGATCATGCGGCGATGGGCAGAGCAGGGTTTTCGATGGATCCTGAGTTCGTCGCCGCGGTCGCGCAGGCTGCGTCGGGTGAGAAAATCAACATCGCACGGTTCTGCCGCGAGCACGGCGTGTCCCGCACGGTGTTCCACAAGTACCTGAACCGGTTCCGCGCCGAAGGCGCCGAAGGGTTCACCCGCCGCAGCACCGCCCCGCACCACCACCCGGCCGCGCTCGGGCCGACGGTGGCGGAGGCGGTGCTGCGGGCCCGCAAAGAACTCGCCGACGAAGGGCTCGACAACGGGCCGATCTCGATCCGCTGGCGGCTGGAAGCCCAGGGCCACGACCGGGTGCCATCGCAGTCGGCGGTCTACCGGATCCTGCGCGAACACGGCCAGATCGTCCCGCAACCCCGCAAGAAACCCCGCACCCGGCGCCGGTTCGAATACGCCGACCCCAACGGCTGCTGGCAGATCGACGGCATGGAACACTACCTCGCCGACGGCACCAAGGTCTGCATCATCCAGCTCCTTGGACCGCCCCGGTGATGTTGGAGGCCGGTTGAGTTGGTTCTAGACCACTGCGCCAGACTCAGTGGCCGTGGCGCGGAACGTCTCCTCGTACTCAGCCGGAGGGGTGTTCCCGCAGAAAGAATGTAGCCGTTCCCTGTTGTACCAGGCAACCCATTCCATGGTGGCCAGCGTCACGTCCGTGGTGTTCTCCCAGTCGCCTCGGTAGTCGATGAGCTCCTTCTTGTAGAGACTGTTGAGCGATTCGGCTGCGGCATTGTCATAGGAATCTCCTGTGCTGCCCACCGAACGCGCCGCGCCGATCTGATCAAGCCGCTCGGCGTAGCGAATGGAGGTATATTGAACGCCTCTATCGGAATGGTGAACAAGACCGTCAATACCGCCTCCGGAACTGCCTCCACGTGCCCAGATTGCCATCTCCAGAGCGTCGAGCGCGAGGTCGGCACCCAGGTGATCGGCGACCTGCCAGCCGAGGATCCGCCGGGAGTACAGGTCCTGGACGAACGCGGTGTACGCCCAGCCGGCCGCGGTGGCGACGTAGGTGATGTCGGCGACCCACCGCTGGTCCGGCGCGTCCGCGGTGAAGTCACGTTCAAGCAGGTCACCTGGCCTGTCCGCAGCCGGGATGGTGGTCCGTGGCCGCTTACGGGGCGCAGTCACCCCGCTGATACCCAGCTCGCGCATCAGCCGCTCGACCGTGCACCGCGCCACCTCGACACCGTCCCGACCGAGCTGGCGCCATACCTTCCGTGCCCCGTACAGGCCACGCCCCGGCCCATGCCACACCCGCAGAATCTCCTTCTTCAGCCATTCGTCCCGGACCGCGCGAGCAGACGGGGCCGACTCCCGTTTCTTCGCCGCCCAATACGTCGACGGCGACACCTCCAGCACGGCACAGATCGGCTCGACACCGAACTGATCCCGGTGGGTATCGATGAACTCGACTAGCGCGGCGGTTTCGGGTCGAGTTCCCGGGCGAAAAACGCCGACGCGGCCTTCAGGATCTCGTTCGCCCGTCGCAGTTCACGATTCTCCCGCTCCAGCTCAGCGATCCGCTGGATATCACTTGTCGACGTACCGGGCCGCTTCCCACCATCGACCTCGGCCTGCCGCACCCAGGTCCGCAACGCCTCCCGATGCACACCAAGCTGGTCAGCGACCCGAGCGATCACACCCGTCCGCTCGCCCTGCTCACGTAGCTCAAAGACCATCCGGACCGCACGTTCCCGCAGCTCAGACGAGTATTTCCTCGGTGGTGCCATAGCTCCTCACCTTTCCAGGTATCAGAGCCTCCAACCAACCCGGGGCGGTCCACCTCGACGACCACTCCCGCCTCGACGTCGGCACCTACGCCGCGGACAGCGAGAACACCACCAACGCCTGGGCCGCGCTGCAACACGCCTTCGCCGGCTACGGCCTGCCCGTCAAACTCCTCTCCGACAACGGGCTGGCCTTCTCCGGCAAACACCGCGGCCGGATGGTCGAACTCGAACGCCACCTCGCCCAGCTCGGCGTCACCACCATCGCCTCCACCCCGCACCACCCGCAAACCTGCGGCAAGGACGAACGCAGCCACCAGACCCTGCAGAAATGGCTCGCCGCCCGACCACCCGCCGACAACCTCGCAACCCTGCAACGGCTTCTCGACGAATACCGCACGATCTACAACAACCGCCGCCACCAAAGCCTCAACGGCCTCACCCCACAGCAGCGCTACGACGCCCGACCGAAAGCCACCCCCGCCACCGGCCCTCGCCGGCCCAGCGGCGTCACCACCCGACCTGTCTCAGCCACCGGCGTGATCGCCTTCTCCGGCTGCTCCATCGTCCTGGGACGCACCTGGGCCGGTCACACCGCCACCATCTACTGGCAAGGCGACCGCGTCACAGTCATGATCAACGACACGGTCGCCCGCCAGCTCACCCTAGACCGATCGGTACGCTACCAACGCCTCACCAACCCCAAACTGTCTGCGAAGTCCTGAAACACATCTGTTCACGAAGTCCTGAAACATGACAGGCGGTTCTAACCGCCCTAAACACTCACGACCGGGCCTGGGATCATGGTGCGCGTAACCGACTTCGGAGGTGTGCCGTGTCTCGTGGTGTGCTCGTCACCGGCGCGTCCCGGGGCATCGGGCGCGCCGTGGCCGAGGCGTTCGCCGCGCAAGGCGATCGCGTGGCCGTCCACTACGGACACCGCGCCGCCGACGCCGAGGTAACCCTCGCCGCCCTCCCCGGCGAAGGACACGTCCTCGTCGGCGGTGACCTCGCCGATCCCGAAGCGGCGCAACGCATCGCCGACACCGCCGAGACCGCGCTGGACGGCGTCGACGTGCTGGTCAACAACGCCGCCGTCGCGACCTCGCCCGAGACCGCGCACCCCGTCGCCGAAGTGTCCTATGCGGACTGGCAACGGATCTGGCGCCGCACGCTCGACGTCAACCTCGTCGGCGCCGCGAACGTCAGCTACTGCGTCGCCCGGCACCTCATCGCCCGCGGTGCGCCCGGCCGGATCGTCAACATCGGGTCGCGCGGGGCCTTCCGGGGCGAGCCCGACCACCCCGCCTACGGGGCCAGCAAGGCCGCCCTGCACGCGCTCGGCCAGTCGCTTGCCGTTTCACTCGCGCCGCACGGGATCTCCGTGACCTCCGTCGCGCCCGGCTTCACCGCCACCGAGCGGGTCGCCGACCGGATCGACGACGCCCTGCGCGCGCAGAGCCCGTTCGGCCGGGTCGGCACGCCCGAAGAGGTCGCCGCGGCCGTCGTCTACCTGGCCTCCGCCGAGGCGACCTGGGCCGCCGGCGCGATCCTCGACCTCAACGGCGCCTCGCACCTGCGGATGTGACCTGCCTCACCCGTGCAGCAGGCCCGGGCCGGGATGCGTCGGTAGGGGCGTGCATCCTCTGGGGAAGATCGTCGTCGCCGCGCTGGCCCTCGTCGTCTTCTGCGGCACCGCGTACGGGTACGTGAACCTGCGGGCCCTCGACGACGTGACGCGCGACAGCGTGATCGACGGGGACGGCGGGACGAAGCCGGGCGAGCAGCCCGCCGACGGCTCCCTCGACATCCTGCTCGTCGGCCGGGATTCCCGCGACGACCAGCAGGGCAAGCCGCTGCCGCCGGAACTGCTCCGGGAACTGCGGGTCGGGGCCAACGGCGACGACCTCACCGACACGCTGATCGTGCTGCGCGTCCCGAACGGCACCCGGGAGGTGAAAGCGTTCTCCATCCCGCGGGACAGCTACGTCTCGATGCCCGGCGGGAAGGGGAAGATCAACGCCGCCTTCGGGCGGGCGAAGGCCGCGGAAGCGCGGCGGCAGCGCGAAGCGGGGGAGACCGACAAGGCCAAGATCCAGCAGGCCGCCCTCACCGCCGGGCGCCGGGCGACACGGCAGGCGGTCGAGGACCTCACCGGCGTCAAGATCGACCACTTCGCCGAGGTCAACCTGCTCAGCTTCTACGAGATCAGCAAGGCCGTCGGCGGCGTCGACGTCTGCCTCAAGAAGGCCACCCAGGACCGGAACTCCGGCGCGGACTTCCCCGCCGGGCCGCAACGCATCCAGGGCGCCGACGCGCTGGCCTTCGTCCGCCAGCGCGACAACCTCCCCGGCACCGACTTCGACCGCGTCCGGCGCCAGCAGGTCTTCCTCGCCGGGCTGGCGCGGCAGGTGCTCTCGGCGGGCACGCTCGCCGACCCGGGGAAGGTGTCCGACCTGATCGAGGCGGTGAAGCGCTCGGTCGTGCTGGACGATTCCTGGAACCTGCTCGACTTCGTCGGGCAGATGCGCGGGGTCAGCGGGGGCGGTATCCAGTTCGCCACGATCCCGGTCGTCAACGTCGACTACCGCTACGACCCGGACAGTCCCCGTGCGACGGCGGTGCAGGTCGACCCGGCGGCGGTGAAGGCGTTCGCGGCGAGCCTGATCGGGGCGCCCGCCCCCACGGCGCCGGCGTCCCCGGTCACCGTCGACGTTTCCAACGCGAGTCCGCGCGACGGCTTGGCGTCCCGCGTCGCGGGTTTCCTGAAGGACAAGGGGTTCACGCCGGGCAAGAAGGAGACCGTCAGCTCCCGGCGGACGTCGCTGGTCCGCTTCGGCCCCGACCTCGCGGAGCGGGGCGCCGAGGTGGCGAAGCTGCTCGGCGGGCTGGCGACGCAGCAGTCCGCGGCCGTCCCGGCGGGACACGTCGAGGTGGTCCTCGGGACCGTCTACTCCGGTCCCGGCGTCGCGGACGGCGGGGGCGCGCCCGCCGGTGGCGACGAACCGATCACCTCCGCCGGGGTCGTTTGCGTGAATTGAGCGTTCCGCTTTCCGTCCGATTTCACGAAATGCGCCCTTGATTTCCGCAAGCGGCGCGACGGCTCTTTCCGGCCCACCGGACCACGGTGGACCACCCGGGTCACTGGTCTTGACGCTGCCCCACTGGTGAGGCAGGGTGCGGTGACCGTCGGCGGCAGCACCGTCCGGCG
Organism: Amycolatopsis nalaikhensis; assembly: GCF_030264295.1. Lineage (GTDB taxonomy): Bacteria > Actinomycetota > Actinomycetes > Mycobacteriales > Pseudonocardiaceae > Amycolatopsis > Amycolatopsis nalaikhensis. The sequence goes on from NZ_CP127173.1 coordinate 6,047,447, forward strand.
GCCCGGAAATGATCACCCGATCGGTGTTGTTCCGGAAAGTCAATTTCGAGAAATACGGAAAGTCCGGAACCTATGCGCAGCCGCGTCGCCATCGGGTGGGTGCTCGCCGCCCTCATTTCGGCCGTTCTCTGCGCCGGCTGCTCGTCGGCGTCCGCCTCGGCGCACTACCCCGGCGCGATCGACGCCTGCAAGCTGCCGGGGCCGAACGCGCGGACCCAGCTCGCGCCCGGGACCGTGGAGATCCCGGCCGACTCGGTGAAGACCGCCGAAGCAAAGATCGTGCCCCAGGACCGCTCCAGCGACGACAACGAGCTCACCACCTGCAAGCGGCTCTTCGCCCGCGACCTCGGCGGCGGGAAGCCGAACCTGCAGGACTACCGGCTCGTCACGATCGCCGTCGTGCGGTTCACCACGTCCGACGCCGACGAGGCCGCCACCAAGGCCAGCCAGCTGATGACCGACGCGCTGGGCGACCACTCGGGGGTCCGGCTCGCCACCGGGGTCGGGGACGAGGCCGGGTTCTCCGAGCAGTGGGCGGCCGTGCGCACCGGGAACGTGGTGCTCGTGCTGGCCATCGCCGACGGCGGCACCGAGGCCGCGCTGATCCCGCCCGCGACCCTGGACAACATCCAGGCGATGGTCACGGACATGACCACCACGCTGCAGCGCGACTACCAGGGCTGAAGGGGACTTTGCTCGCATCTGACGCGAGGAAAGTCCCCTTCAGCGCACCAGATGCACTGAACGTCCCCTTCAGCCCGCCGTGGGCTCGAGCCGGACCACGATCGCCTTCGACACCGGCGTGTTCGACTTCTCCGCCACCGAGTCCAGCGGCACCAGGGCGTTGGCCTCCGGGAAGTACGCCGCCGCGCAGCCGCGCGCGGTGGGGTAGGCGACCACCCGGAACGACGGTGCCCGGCGGTCGCCGTCGCGCCACTCCGAGACGAGGTCGACCATCGCGCCGTCGGCCAGGCCGAGCGCGGCCAGGTCGTCCGGGTTGACCAGGACCACCCGGCGGGCGTTCTCGATCCCGCGGTAACGGTCCGAGAGCCCGTAGATGGTGGTGTTGTACTGGTCGTGGCTGCGCATCGTCTGCAGCAGCAACCGGCCCTCGGGCGCCTCCGGGTACTCCAGCTCCGACACCGTGAAGTTGCCCTTGCCGTTGGCGGTGCCGGTGAACTCGCGGGAGTCGCGCGGCGCGTGCGGCAGCACGAACCCGTCGGGCTCGCGGACGCGGCGGTTGTAGTCCTGGCAGCCGGGCACGACCCGGGAGATGCGGTCGCGGATCAGGTCGTAGTCGGTCTCGAATGTCCGCCACGGCACGGCGTGGCCCGCGCCGAACAGCTTCTCGGCCAGGCGGCAGATGATGGCGACCTCCGACAGCAGGTGCTCGCTCGCCGGCTTCAGGCGGCCGCGGGAGGTGTGCACCTGCGACATCGAGTCCTCGACCGAGACGAACTGCTCGCCGCTCGCCTGGACGTCGCGCTCGGTGCGGCCGAGGGTCGGCAGGACCAGCGCGGTGCGGCCGTGGACGACGTGCGACCGGTTCAGCTTCGTCGAGACGTGCACGGTCAGCGAACACGACTCCAGCGCCTTCTCGGTCGCCTCGGTGTCCGGCGTCGCGGACGCGAAGTTGCCGCCGACGGCGAAGAACACCTTGCCGCGGCCGTCGCGCATCGCGCGGATCGAGTCGACGGTGTCGAGGCCGTGCTCGCGCGGGACGTCGATGCCGAACTCGGCGGCGAGGGCGTCCATGAAGGACTGCGGCATCTTCTCCCAGATGCCCATGGTCCGGTCGCCCTGGACGTTCGAGTGCCCGCGCACCGGGCACAGGCCGGCGCCGGGCTTGCCGATCATGCCGCGCATCAGGGCCAGGTTCGCGATCTCGGAGATCGTCGGCACCGCGTGCTTGTGCTGCGTGAGGCCCATCGCCCAGCAGTAGATCGTGCGCTCCGACGTCGCGATCATCCGCGCGACGCGCTCGATCTGCTCGCGCGGCAGGCCGGTCGCGGTCTCGACCGCGGGCCAGTCGATCTCCCGCAGGTGCTTCGCGTAGTCCTCGAAGCCCTCGGTGGACCGCGTGACGAACTCGCGGTCGACGATCACGCCGGGCGCCTCTTCGTCCCAGGCCAGCAGCAGGTGCCCGACGGCTTGGAAGAGCGCGAGGTCGCCGCCGAGGCGGATCTGGGCGAACTCGTCGGCCAGCGGGGTGCCCTTGCCGACGACGCCGCGGACGTTCTGCGGGTTCTTGAACCGCATCAGCCCGGCCTCGGGCAGCGGGTTGACGGCGATGATCTTCGCGCCGTTGCCCTTGGCCTCTTCCAGCGCCGAGAGCATCCGCGGGTGGTTGGTGCCGGGGTTCTGCCCGACGACGACGATCAGGTCCGCCTTGTGGATGTCGGCCAGGCTGACCGAGCCCTTGCCGACGCCGGTCGTCGCGGACAGGGCCGCGCCGGAGGACTCGTGGCACATGTTCGAGCAGTCCGGCAGGTTGTTGGTGCCGAAGGAGCGCACCAGCAGCTGGTAGAGGAACGCGGCCTCGTTGCTGGTGCGGCCCGAGGTGTAGAAGATCGCCTCGTTCGGGTCGGTCAGCGCCTTCAGCTCGCCGGCGACGAGCTCGAACGCGTCGTCCCAGGAGATCGGTTCGTAGTGCGTCGCGCCTTCGCGCAGCACGAACGGCTCGGTGATCCGGCCCTGCTGGCCCAGCCAGTAGTCGGTCTTCCCGCGGAGGTCCTCGATCGGGTGGTTCGCGAAGAACTCGCGGTCCACGCGCCGTTTCGTGGCCTCCTCGGCGACGGCCTTGGCGCCGTTCTCGCAGAACTCGGCGAGCTTGCGCTTCTCGCCGTCGATTTCGCGCGGTTCCGGCCACGCGCAGCCGGGGCAGTCGAAGCCCTCGCGCTGGTTCAGCAGCCGCAGTGCCTTGATCGTCCGTCCGGTGCCCATCTGCTCGACGCTGCGCGCGAGCGACACGGCCACGCCGGGTATCCCGGCGGCCCAGCCCTTCGGCTTGCCCACCTCGAGGCGGGTCTCGTCCACGTCCTGCGCCGGCGCTTCACGGGTCATGTGTTCATCGTGCGCCTCGATGACCGCGCGCGCGAACAGGGGGTGGGTCACACTTCGGCGGCGCGCAGCCCCCGGTCGAGGAGGGTGACGGCGAGCAGCACGCCGCTGACCACGACCAAGGCGACGGCGAGCCGGTGCAGTCCTGCGGAATCCGCATGGGGGCCATAACAAATCGCGATGAGCGTCGAGGCGACGATCGCGCCGAGGTACTGGGCGGTGCGGAACAGGCCGCTCGCCGTGCCCATCTGGTCGGCGGGGGCCTCGCGGTAGAGCGTCGTCTGGTTCGCGACGCTGGTCAGGCCCTGGGCGAGGCCGAACAACGCGGCCAGGGCGAGCAGCGCGAGGATTCCGGTGCCGTCGTGGACGAACAGCAGCAGGGCCGAGCCGCCGACGAGGGCCACCGCCACGGTGATCAGCCGGCCCCGGATGCCCGACGCGCGCCCGGAGAAGGCGGCCGCGCAGACCGCCGTGCCCGACATCGGCAGCAGCATCAGCCCGGCGGCCTCTTCCGACAGCCGCCGCGTGGTCTCGAGCCACTGGACGTAACCGAACATGATCGCGTAGATGGCCATGAAGCTCAGGGCCTGCCGCAGGTAGGTGCGCAGGATCGCGCTGTTGGCCGCAAGCATCCGCAGGTCGAGGAACGGCGTCGTGCGGCGCAGTTCGACCATCGTGAACGCGGCCCCGAGGACGGCGACGACGGCGAGCAGCCAGCTCTCGGCGCCCGGGTTCATCAGGAAGAACAGCAGCGCGAGCAGCGTCGCGGAGAACAGCGCGATGCCGAGCACGTCGATCGGCTTCGCCTCGCGGGAGCCGCGGTCGTCCTTCGGCACCCACAGCAGCGCCAGCACCAGCGACAGCCCGGCGAGCGGGATGTTCACCGCGAAGATCGCGGGCCAGCCGAACAGGCCGATCAGCAGGCCGCCCAGCGTCGGGCCGATCACCATCACCGTCTGCGCGGACATCGACAGCAGCGACAGCACGCGGGCGGGCACGCCCTGGCCGCTCGCTTCGGCGTGGTGGCGCAGCACGGCCATCGCGGCCGGGAACCCCGCACAGGTGCCGAGCCCGAGCACGACCCGCACGCCGGTGAGCCACTCGACCGACAGCGGGATCATGCCCGCGATCCCGGCGATGATCACCAGCACCGCGCCGCCCAGCAGGACGCGCCGGGCGCCGTAGCGGTCCACCAGCAACCCGACCACCGGCTGCCCGACCGCGGTGGCCAGGTAGAGCGCCGAGATCAGCCACGCGGTCTGGCCGGGTCCGGCGCCGAAGCTGTGCCCGATCGGCACCAGCGCGACGGCGATGAGCGTGGAGTTGATCGGGTTGAGCACCGCGCCGGCCACCAGCGGGGTGACCAGGCGGGCGCCGAACTTGGCGGGTGCGGTGATGGTGGTCGTGAGAACTCCTTCAGTGCTGGGCGACGCGCTGCAGCAGCGGCAGCGCGCGGGTGACGGTCTCCAGCTCGGCGGGGGTCAGCTCGTCCACCAGCGCCTGCGCGAGCCATTCGTCGCGGTGCTGCTGGATGCCGCGCACGGTGTCCGTGCCGGCGGGGGACAGGCTGAGCACCACGCGGCGCCGGTCGGCCGGGTCGGGGGTGCGGGCGAGGTAGCCGAGCTCGTCGAGGACGCCGAGGGTGGCGGCCATCGACTGCTGCCGGACGTGTTCGGCCGCGGCCAGCTCGCCCTGGGTGGCGGGGCCTTCGCGGTGGAGCCGGTTGAGCACGGCCGACTGCGACGGCGTCAGGATCCCCGCGTTGTCGACCTGGCGCAGCCGGCGGTGCAGCTGCGCGACGACCCCGCGGATCCAGCCGGCGCTCTCGGCGACGTGTGCAGGTACTTCACCCATGCACACAGGTTAAACTGTACAGCCCAGACTGTGCATCTGGTTGTGACTCACTTCGCGGTGCAGGTGTCTTCCGTCGGCATCGGCCGGTTCGGGTCGTAGGCCCCGGCGACGTCGCCGCCGTCGCCGGGCACGCCGGTGGCGTCCGGGTTGCTGTAGGACGGGGCGAGGAAGCCCTGGTCGAGCGCGGCGCAGCCGATGGAGTCGTAGAAGCTGCCCCCGCCGCCGTCGGCCCACAGGCCGCGGCTGCTCGCCGCGAAGCTCTTGCCTTGGCGCACGAGGTAGCTCTCGTCCGAGCGCACGAAGCTCACGATCTCCGACGGCCCGCGCAGGCCTTCGGGGTGCGGGTGGTCGAAGGCGTAGGCGACGACGTACTTGACGTCGACGGCCAGCTCCCCGGGCTCCTTACCGGGGTGCGCGGTGATCGTGCCGAACGTGCGCGGGCCCTGGTCGAGCAGGTGGTAGCCGTCGGCGAGCTCGGTGACGAAGGACGAGAAATTCGGCGCCTTGCCGTCCCCGGCCGGTTTCGCGGCCAGCACGGGGGCGATGTCGGTCTGGGCGTCCTTCGCGAAGAGGGCGAGGAAGGCCGAGGTGTCGTGCCGCTCGAGCACGGCCGGATCGAGCCGGGCGGCGGTGATGACCTGTTTGACCTTGGCGTAGGCGTCCGCGACCTGGGCGGCGGTGAAGGAGCCGATGGCGGCCGGGGCGGGCGCGGTGATCCCGTCGATGCCCTTCGTCCAGACGTCCGCCGGTGTCCGCGCGTAGGCGTGCTTGAGGTCGACCGGCGCGTACTGGGCGACCGAAGTGGGGTTCACGGTGGTGGGCACGGGCGTGCCCGATCCGCCGCCTTCGTCCGAAGACCGCTGCCCGAGCGCGATGACCACGGCGGTGGTGACTGCCAGGACGAGCACGAACGCGACGAGCCCCCACTGCCTGCCGCGCCTCGGGCGCTGCTGCTTCCGGAACTTCTTGCGGTCCTTCTTCGCGCCCAGCCAGGCATCGGTCTGGGCGTGCCTGCGCCACTCCGGGTCCATCAGATCCGGGTGCGAGTCGAGCAGGTTTTCCTCGTCCACGTGCGTCCCCCAAGGTCGACACCACCTCATCGGCGGCGGGGGACGAGCGTTACTAGCCGAAGTACACGAAGGGGTCCTCGTTGACGCCGACGCCCTGGATCTGGTGCACGATGATCGCCGCCGCGACGAGACCGGCCACGATCAGCAGGGCCAGCACGCCCGGCCAGCGGCTCTGCCCCGGCTGCTGGTAGCCGCCGGTGCGGCGCTCACGCTTGCGGCGCTTCTTCAGTTCCTTCTTCGCGCCCAGCCAGGCGTCCCGCTCGGCGTACTTCTGCCACTCCGGGTTCATCAGGTCCGGGTGGGTCTCCAGGCGCCGGTCGTCCGGATCCTGCGGCTGCTGAGGCTGTGCCATTGCCTTCCCCCTGGGTGACCCGCCGTGACGGGTTCGTAGACTTGTCCATTGTGACCGAGAACGCTCCGCAGCAGACCACCGACCTTCCGGGTGCCTGGGACCCGGCCGCCGAGGAAGCACCGATGTACGACCGCTGGGTAGCGGCCGGGTACTTCACGGCTGACGCCTCGTCGGGGAAGCCGCCGTTCTCGATCGTACTGCCGCCGCCGAACGTCACCGGCAGCCTGCACATGGGCCACGCCCTCAACCACACCCTGATGGACGCGATGAGCCGCCGCCGTCGCATGCAGGGCTACGAGGTGCTGTGGCTGCCGGGCATGGACCACGCGGGCATCGCGACGCAGAACGTCGTCGAGCGGCAGCTGGCCGGTGAGGGCCTTTCGCGCCACGACCTGGGCCGGGAGAAGTTCGTCGAGCGCGTCTGGGAGTGGAAGGCCGAGTACGGCGGCAAGATCCTCGGCCAGATGAAGCGCCTCGGCGACGGCGTCGACTGGTCGCGCGAGCGCTTCACCATGGACGAGAACCTCTCGAAGGCCGTCCAGACGGTGTTCAAGAACTTCTACGACGAGGGCCTGATCTACCGCGCCGAGCGGATCATCAACTGGTGCCCGCGCTGCCAGACGGCGCTGTCGGACATCGAGGTCGACCACAACGACGACGACGGCGAGCTCGTCTCGATCCGCTACGGCGACGGTGACAACGCCATCGTGGTGGCGACCACCCGCGCGGAGACGATGCTGGGTGACACCGCGGTCGCCGTCCACCCGGACGACGAGCGGTACGCGCACCTGGTCGGCACCGAGGTCGAGCTGCCGCTGACCGGCCGCCGCATCCCGATCGTGGCCGACAAGCACGTCGACCCGGAGTTCGGCACCGGCGCGGTCAAGGTCACCCCGGCGCACGACCCGAACGACTTCGAGATCGGCCGCCGCCACGACCTGCCGATGCTGACGATCATGAACGAGCGCGCGGAGATCACCGCGGCGGGCCCGTTCGAGGGGCTGGACCGGTTCGAGGCGCGCCCGGCGGTCGTCGCCGCCCTGCGCGAGGCCGGCCGGATCGTCGCCGAGAAGCGGCCGTACGTGCACGCGGTCGGGCACTGCTCGCGCTGCGACACGGTCGTCGAGCCGCGGCTGTCGCTGCAGTGGTGGGTCAAGGTCGAGGAGCTGGCCAAGCTGGCGGGCGACGCCGTGCGCGACGGCCGGACCAAGATCCACCCGCCGGAGCTGGGCAAGCGGTACTTCGACTGGGTCGACAACATGCACGACTGGACGATCTCGCGCCAGCTGTGGTGGGGTCACCGCATCCCGGTCTGGTACGGCCCGGACGGCGAGGTCGTGTGCGTCGGCCCGGACGAGCAGCCGCCGTCCGGCGAGGGCTGGACGCAGGACCCGGACGTGCTGGACACGTGGTTCTCTTCGGGCCTGTGGCCGATGTCGACGCTGGGCTGGCCGTCCGCCACGGAAGACCTTGCGAAGTTCTACCCGACGAGCGTTTTGTCGACGGGCTACGACATCCTGTTCTTCTGGGTCGTCCGGATGATGATGTTCGGCGTGCACCAGATGCGGGGCAAGCAGCCCTTCGACCACGTGTACCTGCACGGCCTGATCCGCGACGCGAACGGCAAGAAGATGTCGAAGTCGCGCGGCAACGTGATCGACCCGCTGGAGTGGATGGACGCGTACGGCGCGGACGCCACGCGCTTCACGCTGGCGCGCGGCGCGAACCCGGGCGCGGACATGGCGCTGGCCGACGAGTGGGCGGCGGGCTCCCGCAACTTCTGCACGAAGCTGTGGAACGCGACGAAGTTCGCGATGATGAACGGCGCTTCGGTCGCGGACCCGCTGCCTGACGCCGCTTCGCTGACCGAAGCGGACCGCTGGATCCTGGGCCGCCTGAGTGCGCTGGTGTCCGAAGTGGACGGCCTGTTCGAGGACTTCCAGTTCGCCAAGGTCGCCGGGGCGCTCTACCAGTTCACGTGGAACGAGCTGTGCGACTGGTACCTGGAGCTGGCGAAGGTCCAGCTGTACCAAGGGGACTCCTCGCGGGTTTCGTCGACGCGCGCTGTCCTGGGGCACGTGCTGGACACGGTGCTGAGGCTGCTGCACCCGTTCATCCCGTTCATCACGGAGAAGCTCTGGACGGCGCTGACGGGCGGCGAGTCGCTGGTGGTCGCTGCCTGGCCGGCGCCTTTCGAGGGCTACGCGGATTCTTCGGCGGACGCCCGCATCGCGGACGTCCAGAAACTGGTGACGGAGATCCGCCGCTTCCGCGCCGACCAGGGCCTGAAGCCGGGCCAGAAGGTGGCGGCGCGCCTGGCGGGCTACGTGGGCGGGCACGAAGAGGCGGTCCGGTCGCTGGTGCGCCTGACCGCGCCCACCCCGGAGTTCGCGGCGAGCGCGTCCCTGGAGGTGGCCCTGGCCGACGGCGTGGTGACGGTGGAGCTGGACCTCTCCGGAACGGTCGACGTGGCGGCCGAGCGCAAGCGCCTCCAGAAGGACCTCACGGCCGCGGAGAAGGAGCTGTCGCAGACGGAGGCGAAACTGGGCAACGAGGCGTTCATCGCGAAGGCCCCGGAGCACGTGGTCGCGAAGATCAAGACCCGCAAGGAAACGGCGGTGGCGGACATCGACCGCATCACCGCCCGGCTGGCGGCGCTGCCCGCTTCCTGAGGTCGCCGAGGCGGCACTTTCCCTACGAAAGTGCCGCCTCAGCCCGCCTCGATCGCGCGGGCGGCCTCGATCAGCGCCGCCACCTCCGGAGTCACCCGGCGCTCCGCGGGCGTCGCCAGGAACGTCGGCATCCTCGGTGACGGATCCCGCAACGGCCGGAACACCACCCCCGGTACCGGCAGCAGATTGGCGTGCGCGCGGTAGAACACCGTCCAGTGCGGACGGCCGAACCCCAGTGTCCCCAGCGTGTCCTGAGCCGTGGTGAAGTCCTTGCCCAGCACGGGTTCGAACCCCGCCTCCCGGCACGACGAAACCACCAGCTCGTACAGCGGCCGGTTGCGTTCCGGCGGGCTCAACCGCGCCGGTAGCCCGGCCAGGTCCGCGAACGCGACGACTTCGGCCTCGGCGAGCGGGTGCGAGGCGGGCAAGGCCACCCAGACCTCGTCCGTCCACAAGGGAGTGAAGTCGAGCCCCGAGGCGGGCTGGTCGCCGCGGACGATGGTCGCGTCCAGGGACCCGTCGCGGACGCGTTGGAGGCGCTGCGCCGTCGGTGCGTGGACCAGTTCCAGCTGAGCCTCCGGTGCGAGGCGTGCGAACGCCGCCAGCAGCCCGTCCAGCCGGTCGCCCATGCCCTCGCTCGTCCCCAGCCGCAGCAGGGACCGGGACGTGCAGAACTCCGTCACCGAATCGGCCGCGCGGTCCGCCGCGGCGAGCACCGCGCGGGCGTGCGGCAGGAACCGTTGCCCGGCTTCGGTGAGTGACACGCTCCGCGTGGTCCGGCCGAACAGCTCGACGCCCAGCTCCCGTTCCAGCCGCCGGACCTGCTGGCTCACCGCGGGCTGGACGATGTGCAGCCGCTCGGCCGCCCGCCCGAAGTGCAGCTCCTCGGCGACGGCGAGGAAGTACCGCAGCTGCCGCAGCTCCACGTCCACCTCATTCATCAGCGTTCGTGATGAGTGTAGGAGCGGACCGCTCATTGGCCGCCGGCGCCGCGCGCGGTTGGCTCGGTGACGACCCCGAGAGAGGAAAGACCATGCCCTACCTGCACGTTCGCGGCACCCGGCTGCACTACGAGGACGCCGGCACCGGCCCGGCGCTGCTGTTCCTGCACGGCTGGGGGACCAGCGGCCGCGTGTGGCAGTCGTGCCTGCCGGACCTCGTGCGCGACCACCGCGTCGTCACCCTCGACTGGCGCGGGTGCGGCCGCTCGGACCACCCGGCCGACGGCAACACCATCGACGGCATCACCGCGGACCTCGCGGCGGTGATCGAAGAGCTGGAGATCCACCCGACCGTCGTCGGCTCCTCGATCGGCGGCGTCTTCGCCACCGAGCTGGCGCTGGCCCGCCCCGGGCTGGTCGATCGGGTCGTCGCGGTCGACAGCCCGGGGTACTGGCCGGGCACCGGCATGCGCGAGACCGTGCACGACCTGCGCGAACGGCTCGTCGACGACCGCGTCGGAACCCTCGCGGGCTGGGTGCCGGACTGGTTCGCGCCGGGCGCCGCGCCCGGACTGGTCGACTGGACGGTCCGCCAGCTGCTCGACTCCGGCGTCTACATCGACGAGCTGTTCACCGAGGTCACCACCTACGACCCGCGGCCGCGCCTGCCGGAGCTGAGCGTGCCGATCGTCTACCTGCACGGCGAACAGGACGCTCAGATCCCGCTCGAAGTGGCGCGCAGCTGCGCCGCGGCCACGCCCGGTGCCCGGGTGCACGTCCTCGCGGGCTGCGGGCACGTTCCGCACCAGGAGAACCCGCGGACGTTCACGGCGGCACTGCGGAGTGTCGCGTGAAGGCCGCGCCCGTGACGCTGGCCGGGGGAGAGGCCGCCGTGCACTACGACGTCGACGGCGGCGGGCCCGCGTTGCTGCTCCTGCACGGCACGGCGGCGTCCCGCGAGCAGTGGGCGCCCTTGACCGAGCGGGCGGCCGGGCGGTTCACGGTGCTGACCCCGGACTTCTCCGGTTCGGGCCGCACGACCGACCACGGCGGCCCGATCGACGTCGCCGACCTGGCGGCCGAAGCCCTCGCGGTGCTGGACGACGCCGGTGTCGCGGCCGCCCACGTGGTCGGCCACTCGCTGGGCGGAGTGGTGGCGGCGCACCTGGCCGGCACCCACCCGGACCGGGTGCGCTCGGCGGTGCTGCACGCGGCGTGGCCGGTGACCGACGTCCGCCAGGACGCGGAGTTCCGCTACTGGCTGGAGCTCCTCGAGACGGGGACGTTCGCCCGCATGCTCCCGCTGATGGCGTTCGGCCCGCGCTACTGGGAGCAGGCGACGGCCGAAAGCAACGAACAGGTGGTCAAGGCCCTGACGGAGATGATCCAGCCGGGCGCGGCCCGCCAGATCGAGGCCGACCGCGGTGTGGACCTGCGGCCGGTGCTGGGATCGATCACGGCACCGGTGCTGGTGCTCGGCAGCGCGCACGACCGGGTGGTCACGGCCGAGCAGCAGCGCGAGCTGGTGGCGGCGATTCCGCACGCGCGCCCGGCGACGATCGACGCCGGGCACGGGGCCCCGGCCAGCTTCCCGGACGAGTTCGCCCGGCTGGTGCTGGACTTCGTCGCCGAGCACGCCTGACCGGGGCGAGGGTGGCGCGGCCGACTGCGCCACCCTCGACCCGTGCAGAGCAGCTCAGCGCAACCGGCTGAGCACCACGGCGGCAACCCCGGCCATCCCGGCCTTCAGCGGGTGATAAGCAGCGGCTTCGAAAACGTTCTGATCCTTCCCGTTGATCCAAGCCGACCCACCACGAGCACAAGCGTCATGCCCCCGCGAGGGCCCGAAGGTATCCACGTACTCGGCGTCCCCATCCGCGTCCGCGGCATCGGACAACGTCTGGTTCAGCTTCTCCTCGACGCCGTTCAGCCACGCGTAATCACCATCGGCGAAGGGCAGCACGTCCGGGCAGTAACCCCGGTCCGGGGCGATCCGCGGGTAGCCGATCACCAGGACCCGCGCCTTCGGGGAACGCTCGTGGATCGCCGCGAGCACCGCCTCCACCCGCGGCCCGGTGTTGTCGATCGCCTTCGTGATCGCGTCGCCGAAGTGTTCTTCGCACGGGCTGCCCGTCGGGTCGCTCGCGCGCAGGCCGGGGCACGTCGAGGTGAGGCTGCCGAACACCCCGTAGTCGTTGCCGCCGATGCCGAGCGTCACCAGGTCCGTGTCCACCCGCAGCGCACCCAGCTGCGGTGGGTTCGTGCCGTTGAACGGCACTCCCTGCGGGCGCGTCATGTTCGTCGTGTCCGCGCCGGCGCAGCTGACGTCGGTGAACTTCGCGACGTCCAGCTTGTCCGCCAGCACCGACGGGTAGTTCGCCGTCGAGCGGCCGCAGCCCAGCGGGTCGAGCCGCTGCGTCGGGATGAACGGCCCCGACGTGTACGAGTCGCCGAGGGCGACGTAGTGGTGGAACCGGGCTTCCGCCGAAGCGGCGGCCGCGGTGGTGGTGAGCAGGGTGGCTGCCGAGACGACGGCGGTGAGCAGCCGGGCGATGCGCATGGAGACCCCTCTTGTTCCGGAAACGCTCCTTCCACATCTAGCGAGCACCGGACGGCGAGGGGCCGGACTTCACCCGCCTGTCGGGTCACCTTCGCCGTGCTCACGGTAAGTGATCAGGGTGCGCCAGAACAGCAACGGCCGGACCGTGCTGCCGGGCAGCAGGCGGGCCGACTCGCGCCGCAGCTCGGCGATCGTCGGGAAGCGGAACAGCGTCGGCGCCTGGGGACCGTCGTCGACGCCGCCGTTGAGCCGCTCGCCCGCGTACACGACCAGCCGGGCCAGCGCGTTCGCCGGCACGGCCACCAGCTCGCGCGCCCAGTCCACCGGGCTGCTCGGCCGGGCCGGGGTCAGCACCACGAGCACCCCGCCCGGCACCAGCGCGCGGCGCAGCTTCGCCACCGTCTCGAACGGCATGTGGTGCAGCGACGAGACGCACGAGATGAAGTCGTAGTGCTCGACGGGCAGGGCGTCGGCGGTGACGTCGGCCTGCCGGTAGACGATCTCGCCCGGGCCCGGCGAGCCCAGCCCGGCCGCCGCCTCGACCATCGCCGCCGAGACGTCGACCGCCTCCACCGCCATGCCCGTCGCGGCCAGCCGCCGCGCGAACCGGCCGGTGCCGCACCCGACGTCCAGCGCGATCCCCGGCCCCGGCGGCAGCAGGTCCAGCAGCAGCGGGTGGTAGTGGTCGTTGTGGTTGAACGGCATGCGTCGAGAGTGCCACCAAGCACGCACGTAGACTCGGAACGCAAGTGCGAAACCCCAGGCCGGAGGAGATTCAGTGCCGCAGGATGAGACAGGTCGCAAGCCGGACCTGTCGGATCTGGACAGCTTCGCGGGCGTCGACGAGCTGGGCACGTCGGGCTACGAGGACTCCGACGACCACGACCCGGAGCTGGACGTCCGCGACACCGCGTTCGAGGCGGGCGGCGGCGCGCGCGGCGGGATCGGCGGCGTCGGCCAGCTGGGCGACAACCTCGCCACCGGCCCGGTGCCCGACCTGACCGTGCCCGAGGACGCCGAGCTCCACGAGCTCGACGACCAGGGCGAGCAGGCGGAGTACGGCGACCCGGACGGCCCCGAAGCGCGGCGCGAGCTGCTGGCCGTCGAGGCCGAGCTGAACCAGCGCTGGCCGGAGACGAAGATCGAGCCGTCGCTCACCCGGATCTCGGCGCTGACGCAGCTGCTGGGCGAGCCGAACCGCGGCTACCCGGTGCTGCACGTGGCCGGCACGAACGGCAAGGGCTCCACGGCCCGGATGATCGACGCGCTGCTGACCCGGATGGGCCTGCGCGTCGGCCGCTACACCAGCCCGCACCTGCAGCTGGTCACCGAGCGGATCGCGCTCGACGGCCGCCCGATCTCCGCCGCGCGCTACGCCGAGCTGTGGCACGACATCGCGCCGTACGTGGCGATGGTGGACGGCGCGGCCGCGGACGGCGTCGCGATGAGCAAGTTCGAAATCCTCACCGGCATGGCCTTCGCCGCGTTCGCCGACGCGCCGGTCGAGGCCGCCGTGCTGGAGGCGGGCCTCGGCGGGCTCTGGGACGCCACGAACGTCGCCGACGCCGACGTCGCGGTCCTCACCCCGATCGGCCTCGACCATGTCGAGTACCTGGGGCCGGACGCGGTGAGCGCGGCCCGGGAAAAGGCCGGGATCATCAAGCCCGGCTCGGTCGCGGTCATCGGCGAGCAGGACTCCGAAGTGCTGAAGGTGCTGCTGGAACGCGCGGTCGAGGTCGACGCCGCGGTCGCGCGCGCGGGCAGCGAGTTCGGCGTGCTGGAGCGCGAGGTCGCCGTCGGCGGGCAGCTGCTGAAGCTGCAGGGCCTCGGCGGCGTGTACGACGAGATCTTCCTGCCGCTGCACGGCGCCCACCAGGCCGCGAACGCCGCGCTCGCGCTGGCCGCGGTCGAGGCGTTCTTCGGCGCGGGCAAGGACAAGCAGCTGGTCGTCGAGGCGGTGCGCGAGGCGTTCGCCGAGGTCGAGACGCCGGGACGGCTCGAGCGCGTCCGCGCGGCACCGACCGTGCTGCTCGACGCGGCCCACAACCCGCACGGCGCCCGCGCGCTCGCGGCGACGGTGGCCGAGGAGTTCGCCTTCCGCCGCCTGGTCGCGGTGGTCGGCGTGATGGCGGAGAAGGACGCGCACGGCATCCTCGACGCGCTGGAGCCGGTGGTGTCCGACATCGTCGTGACGCGTAACTCGTCGCCGCGGTCGATGCCGCTGGAGGAGCTCAACCAGCTGGCGATCTCGGTGTTCGGCGAGGACCGCGTGGTCGCCGAGACGGACCTGGAGACGGCGATCGAGACGGCGATCGCGCTCGTGGAGACCAACGACGACCCCGAAGAGCCGCTGTCGGGCGGTGGCGTGCTCGTCACCGGGTCCGTGGTCACCGCGGGCGAGGCGCGCACGCTGTTCGGGAAGGAGCCGGCGTGAGCGAGCGGGAGACGCCCAAGCCGAAGGACCCGATGAAGGGCTTCCGCGGCGTGATGTCGGGAACGCTGATCATGGAGGCGATCACGGTCGCCCTGGCGATCCCGGTGGTGAACAAGCTCGGCGGCGGGATCAGCACGGGCACCGGCTGGACGGTCATCGCGGTGGCCGTCCTGCTGGTCGTGACGTGCGGGTTCGTCAAGCGCCCGTGGGCGGTGCCGCTGATCCTCGGCCTGCAGGTCGTGCTGATCGCGCTGGTGTTCTGGCTGCCCGCGATCGCCGTGCTGGGCGTGATCTTCCTGGCGGTCTGGCTGTGGCTGCTGTGGCTGCGCCGCGACGTCGCCCGCCGCATGGCCGCGGGCACGCTGGCGAGCCAGCAGCAACCCCAGCCCTGACAGTCAGAGGTAGTCGCCCCGCGCGACGTCGTCGAGCAGTCCCGGCTGGGTGGGGGACCAGCCGAGCAGCTCGCGGGTGGCCGCGCTCGAAACCGGCGCGTCGAAGCCGTAGACCACCGCCATGAACGGGCTGGCGAAGTGCCCGGCGGCCGCTTTGGGGCTCAGCGAGACCGTGGGCAGCCCGAGTCCGTCGGCGATCGTCTCGGCGATGCGCCGGAACGGGACGTTCTCGGCCGCGCCGTGCAGCACGCTGCCCGCCGGGGCCTTCTCCAGCGCCAGGCGGAAGAGGACGGCTGCGTCGCACCGGTGCACGGCGGGCCACCGGTTCGCGCCGTCGCCGACGTAAGCCGATCGGCCGGTCTTGCGCGCGGTGCCGACCAGCATGCCGATGAACCCGTGGTCCGCGGGGCCGTGGACGGTGGGCGCGAGCCGGACGACGCTCGCGCGCACGCCCTGGTCGGCGAAGGCGAGGCAGGCCCGTTCACCCGCGATCCGGAACGCGGCGATCCCGGTGTCGTCGGGGGCGTCGTGTTCGGTGCTTTCCCGGCCCGCGGGCATGACCAGCGTGCCGGACGTGCTGACGAACGGCTTGCCCGTGTGCCGAAGCGCCGCACCGAGCGCCTCGATCGCCGTGCGGTCGCGGCGCATCATGTCGTCCGGGTCGGCGAAGTCGCCGCCGAAGGCCATGTGCAGGACGCCGTCGGCGGCTTCGGCGCCGCGGCGCAGGCTGTCGAGGTCTTCCAGGGAGCCGTGGTGCGCGGTGGCGCCCAGCGCCTCCAGCCGGGCGGCGGCCGCGTCCGAACGGGCCAGGCCGGTGACGGTGTGGCCGGCCGAGAGCAGCTCGGTGACCACGGCGGGCCCGGTCAGGCCGGATCCGCCGGTGACGAAGACGTGCATGGGACCCTCTCGCCGAGGTAGTGACAGTGACTGACGCTACGAACGGTACCGCGTAATGTCAGTCGCTGTCACTACGGTTAAGCTGACGAGGTGCCCCGAAGTGGAGAAGAAGCCCGCCGCCGCCTCCAGCAGGCGGCACTGGACCTGTACCGGGAACGCGGGTTCGACCGGACGACGACGGCCGAGATCGCCGCGCGCGCCGGGGTCACCGAGCGCACGTTCTTCCGCCACTTCCCGGACAAGCGCGAAGTGCTGTTCGGCGGCGAAGCCGACCTGCGCGCGGCCCTGACCCAGGCGGTGGCCGACGCCCCCGACGGCCTGCCGCCCCTCGACGTCCTGCTCCGCGCCTTCCGCGGCGCCGCGCGGATCCTGGAGGACAACCGCCCGTTCTCCGAACCGCGGCTGGCGGTCATCGCCGCGACCCCCGCATTGCGCGAGCGGGAACTGGCCAAGCACGCGTCACTGACCGCCGCGCTCGGCGAGGCGTTGCGGCAGCGGGGTGTCGACGCCCGGCGGGCCGACCTGGCCGCCCAGACCGGCTGGGCCACTTTCCAGCACGCCGCCGAGGCCTGGATCGAGGACCCTTCGCGGAGCCTCGACACGCACCTTTCCGAGGCGTTCGCGGACCTGCGCGCGCTGTCGGCGGAGGCGGGCCGCTGAACCCGCCTCCGCCGCGGAAACTCAGCGCAGCACGACAACTCGCAACGCGGGGGAGCGCACGATGTCCGCTTCGCAGAAGCGTTCCTTCACCCATTCACCGCGGCTGTAGAGCTTCGTCTGGTCGCTGAAGTACGGCGACTTCGGGTTCGACGACTGCGAGTACGTGAGCAACGTCGACGAGTCCGGGCACCCGTGGCCGCTGAACCCGACCACCTGGATGTAGCTCGACCCGTGCTCGACCTCGACGTTGCCGCGCGCCGGGTCCCACACCGGCGTCATCACGTTGAGCACGCCGAGGAAGCCCTGCGCGCCGTGGATCGGGATGCGCTCGCCGTTGCGCGTCACGGCCTGGCCGTCCCGCAGCTTCGCGTCCGGAGCGAGCCCGGCCGTGCGCAACTCCACCAGCGCGTCGCCGAACGCCTGCCGGACCCCGGCGCCGCCGACGTTCAGCGTGTTCGGCGTCGTCAGCGGTGCCTGGGGGTCGAACGGCACCGAGAAGCGGTCGACGCCGCCGAGGCGCGCGGCGAACCGTTGGAACAGCAGGGAGCCACGCGTGTCGAGCGTGTACGTGTGATCCCAGCTCGCCAGCGCGTCACACGCCGGGCCGACCGGCACCGGACCCGACGACGACGGCGCCTGCCCGTCCGGGAAGGACGCGCACAGTTTCGCCAAGTCCGCTGCTGTCAGGTCGGCGAGCAGGCTGTGGTCGGCGAAGAGCATCTTCTTCATCGAGTCCGTCGTGAACCCGCCCTTTTCCGCCGTGAGCAGGGCTTCCCGCGTGCGCGGCGAGCGTTCGGTGCCGATGTCGCCGACGATGTGCGGGTACCCCGTGATCGGCGCCTTCGCGTTGGCCAGCCAGGCGCTGTCGTTGGCGTTCAGCTCGTAGTCACGGCGTTGCTGCTGCGGCAACCGCGACGGCGCGAAGATTCCGGGCTCGAGCGCGCCCGCGTCGGACCCCCACCCGCACGACGACTTCGAACCGTCCAAAATGGCCAGTCCGACCGCCGCGAACGTCCCTTGCCCCAACGGTGTGCTGCACGCCTTCGCGTGCTCGTCGGTGACGTGCGGGACGACCTGGATGTCGGCGTAGAGCGCGTTGCCCGCCCGGTCGGTGGCGATCGTGTTGACCCACGGGACGCCCTGGGTGCGGCTCAGCGCGCCGACGACGTCGGCCGTGCTGCGGGCCTGGTCCAGCTCGAACCACGTGTTGAGGCCACGCATGTTCGTCGCGTTGGCGTCGCGCAGCGCGTACGCCGACTTCGCCGTCCACGGCAGCGGGATGCCCTGGAAGTCGTCCATCACCGGCCCGTACCGGGTCGACCAGAACGTCTGCCGGACCGGCCGCACCGAGCCGTCGGCCTGCCGCACCTGGACGGTCACGTCCTGGGAAGTCATCTTTTCGGGCTTGCCGTCGACGAGGTAGGTCGTCGGGTCGCCCGCCCGCAGCGGCACCTCGAAGAGGCCGAACGTGACCGGCGTCGACACCGTGTGCGTCCAGGCCGCGTCGGCGGTGTGCCCGATCTGGACGAACGGCATCCCGAGCAGGCTCGCCCCGGCGACGTCGAACCGGCCGGGGATGGTCAGCTGGCTCTGCCAGAACCGGCGTCCGGCCTGCCACGGGTAGTGCGGGTTGCCGAGCAGGACGCTGCCCCGGCCCGTCGCCGTCGAATCCGCGCCGACGGCGATGCCGTTGCTGCCGAGCCCGCTGCCGCCGAGCGCCTGCGCCACCTTCGCCGACAGCTGGTCGGCCGTGCCCGGCGCCGGCGTCGGACCCGACGGCGGCGCGGCGAACAGGCTTTCGGTGACCACGCCTTGGCCGCCGGTGACCGCGATCGCGTAGTAGTGCCGGTAGAAGTCCTGTTCGGTGATCGGCCGGACCCACTCGGCGCCCCGGCACGCGGGGTCGGTGATCCCGGTCCGGCCGGTGCGCGCGAGGTAGGCGTTGAACCCCTGGACGTACCCGGAGACGATCTCGCGGACCTCGCGCCGCGGCCCCAGCGGCGCGGGCTGGGCGACCAGCCGGTCGACGACGCCGGAGTCTTTGATGCGCTGGAAGAACAGGTCGCTGTGGAGGTTGGACTCGGCTTCGGACAGCGACGGGTAGCCGCCGCCGTCCGGGCCCAGGTACTTCGACCGCTGCGCGCTCACCGTGAGGTAGATGTTCGCGAGCTCGCAGACGTTGTCCGTCGCCGCCGCGAAGCCGTACCCGTAGCCGAGCCCGGCGAAGTCCTTCGCGACGATGTGCGGGATGCCGTGCTCGGTGTACCGGAGCACGGCTTTCGCGCGGCCTTCTTCCCCGGCCGACGCGACCCCCGTGCCGAGGGCGGTCACCGACAGCGCCGCCGTCAGCACCGCCAGGGTCTTCCTGAAGAGTGTCATTCGTACCCCCTTGTCGTGATCGCCACGCTACCCACGGCGAGCACCGCCGGGCATGGGGGAAACCCCCGATGTTCGTTCACCCGCGCGCAAACCGGCGTTGGCCGCGGCGGGATAGGAACGGCGCATGACCGAACCGACCCCCCGCTCCCGCCGCGCCCTGCTCAAGGCCGGGCTGACCGGCGCGTCCGCCGTCGCCGCGGGCCTCGCGCTGCCGTCCACCGCCTTCGCGGCCGTCCCGCTCGTGCGCGCGGACCGGCCGGTGCTGACCCACGGCGTCCAGTCCGGCGACGTCACGCCCGGCTCGGCGATCGTCTGGTCCCGCGCGGACCGCCCGTCGCGGCTGGTCGTGGAGATCGCGCGCGACCCCTCGTTCCGGCACGCGCGCCGGGTGCCCGGCCCACTGGTGGGCCCGAGCAGCGGCGGCACCGGCAGCGTGCGCGTCGCGGCGCTGCAGCCGGGCACCGAGTACCACTACCGCGTCACGGCGGAGTCGCTCGACGGGCGCGCCACGAGCGAGCCGCTGACCGGCCGGTTCGCCACCGCGCCGGTGGGCCGCCGCGACACGCGGATCGTGTGGTCCGGCGACGTCGTCGGCCAGAACTGGGGCATCAACCCGGACCTCGGCGGCATGACGATCTTCTCCGCGATGGCCGCCCGCACCCCGGACCTGTTCCTGCACAGCGGCGACACGGTGTACTCCGACGGGCCGCTGACCGAAACCGTCACCCTCCCCGGCGGCCGCACGTGGCGCAACGTCGTCACGGCGGAGAAGGCGAAGGTGGCCGAGACGCTCGACGAGTTCCGCGGCCAGCACGCGTACAACCGCCTGGACGACAACTTCAAGCGCTTCGCCGCGCAGATGCCCAGCTACGTCCAGTGGGACGACCACCATGACGTCAACCAACAACACGCTACCAGTGCTGCACCATGTCGAAAGCCGGTCGAACGCCGCTGCTTCCGTTGACGCGTCGTAGTAGCTGCCGCCGCCTTCGTGCGATGTGAAGCACTCCAGCGTTATGGCAATACTTGTAGGTGTACGTGACTCAGTCTTCATCCTCGGTGGCGTTCGGCCAGCGCCGCGTACCACCTAGCCGCTGGTAGCGCTGCCGCATGCCTTGACGAGTAAGGCCGCAGGCCGCGCCGAGTGATTCGAAGGTCTCGCCGCGATCGAGCGCGGCTTCGATGAGGCTGATTTCCGTCGCGTCAAGGTCACGTCGTACCTGAGGAACGAGGTTCAGGGCCGCGCTGATGTCCTCGACGCCGACCTCGGTCGACGCGGGAAGACCGCGCGCACGTTGCTCATCGTCGAACTTGGGGTCGTTGTTGGCGCAGACGCTGACGATCTGCGGGAAAACGTGGAGACCGGGGTGGGTCCCCTTCATGTCGGCCGGTAGGTAGCGATCCAGTTGGCGGAGGATGTTCTGCTCGTCCTGCAGGCTGAGGCGGTTCGTCGAGGGTGCCATGCTCGACAACATACCGTTGTCGAGCATGGCGCGCAAACTCGATGCCACTATGGAGTGTGGTACTCAGTCGGTGGTGCCGTCATCGACGTAGAGGGCGCTCCCGCCGTTCTCGGCGATACAGAACCAGCCGGTCCGGTCGGGGTGGGCGTTGTGCCACGCGACCCCGTAGACGGAGCACTCATCGGCCGTCGGGTACCACCCATACCAGACGTACGATTCGACGCTGTTCGTTGATGTGGGTGAAGGGCTGACGTCCGCAGCGAATGCCGACGTCGCGCCGACGCATGCCAGCGCGCCGGTAACCGCTCCGGTTGCCGCAATCTTCGTGATCCGCGAAAGCATAAAAGTATCCCCTCGAAATGATTTGATTCGGTATTGCGATAGCGTCTAGCGGCCGGTTTCGTTCATGTACAGCTTCCAGACGGGAGCCTGATACTGGCACCAAACGCCGGAGAACGCCCATGGCTCGTCGTTCTGGAGCTTGTTGCCAGCGTCGATGCAGGCCGCTTCAGTGGAGTAAGTTCCCCATGGATACCAGTCCTCGACGGAAACCGGCGTCACATGCCCTGCGGGCGACGCGATCGTGATGCTGCTCGCCTGCGACGGCAGTGTTTCGGCGGATGCTGCTCCGATGGTCAAGAACGACCGTGCCGCTACGCCGCCCAAAAGGGCGATGGATTTGCGCATGACAGCTCATCCCTCCTTGCTTGGATGCCGCTTGGGAACGGTGCATCAAGCAAGAAGAAGTGGAGATGTCAGAGGCTACTTCTGTGACACCCCAAATCAGAATCCCCCTGCGCATCAATGCCCTCCCAAACAGTTGATGACGATCATTGACTCTGGTGGATCGGCAGGGTGAGTCGGTGCCGCCGGGAGGGTGAATCACCGAGATGCGAGTTGGCTGGTGAAGAACCACCCGTTGGTCGATGTGGGCGCTTGGCAACTGCTGATGTGAGCTGCTCGCTGGGCTTGCTGGTCGGCGACTCCGGGGGGTGCGACCGGCGGGTCGGATCGCGGGGCCGGCAGTCAGCCGGATCACCGCACGAAGAATTCGGGAGGGGCTCAACTCTGCGCGTTCCGGCCTTTACTCGATAGCTTGACCACGAGGTCTTGAACAATTGGTACCCGGGCAAGATCCTCGACAACCCGGCCTACACCGAGAAGCGCGTCGACGTCCTCGCGCCGCGCGCGTACCAGGCGTTCCACGAGTGGCACCCGATCGACTCGCGCCAGGCCGTCGACGGCCGCGTCTACCGCAGCTTCCGCTACGGCACGCGCGCCGAGATCTTCGTGCTGGACATGCGGACCTACCGCAACGCGAACACCGCGGACCAGACCAAGCCGGGCTACATCCTCGGCGACCGGCAGGCCCGCTGGCTGGCCGACGCGCTCGGCCGCAGCACGGCGACGTGGAAGATCGTCCAGGCGGACATGCCGCTGGGGCTGGTCGTGCCGGACGGCGCCGACATCGAAGCCGTCGCGAACAACCTGCCGGGCGCGCCCGGCGGCCGCGAGACCGAGCTGGCCTGGGTGCTGCGGGAGATCCAGCGCCGCCGCGTCCGCAACGTCGTCTGGCTGACCGCCGACGTCCACTACACGGCCGCACACCACTATTCGCCCGACCGGGCGGCCTTCCAGGACTTCGACCCGTTCTGGGAGTTCGTGTCCGGGCCGCTGAACGCGGGCGCGTTCGGGCCCAACTCCCTGGACCCGACGTTCGGCCCGGAAGCGGTGTTCGTGCACGCCCCACCGGCCGCGAACACCGCCCCGATCGACGGCTTCCAGCACTTCGGCGAGCTGAACATCGACGGCGCGAGCGGCGACCTCACGGTCGACCTGCGCGACGCCACCGGGACGTCGCTGTGGTCGAAGAAGCTGCACCCGCAGGGTCGCTGACGACCAGGATCCGACCCACCCGGCCGATGCGGGCTGAAGGGTCCTTTCCTCGCATCAGATGCGAGGAAAGGACCCTTCAGCGCGTCAGATGCGACGAACGTCCCCTTCAGCTCCATTCCGACCGGCGAATCCGGCCGCTGAACAGGGTCGGCTACGCTCACGCGCACCGATACGCAACCGCAACAGTGACATCCGGGGCTTCGCCCCGAGCCGGGGGCTCCGCCACCCGGACCCCCGAAAAGCAGTAGAAGGAGAAACACCGTCGTGACTGAACGCACGCTGGTCCTGGTCAAGCCCGATGGCGTCGCGCGCGGCCTCGTCGGCGAGGTCATCTCGCGGATCGAGCGCAAGGGCCTCAAGCTCGTCGCCCTCGAGCTGCGCACCGTCCCGCAGGCGCTGGCCGAGGAGCACTACGCCGAGCACAAGGAGCGTTCGTTCTTCGGCGAGCTGCTGGAGTTCATCACGTCGGGCCCGCTGGTCGCGCTCGCCGTCGAGGGCCCCCGCGCGATCGCGGCGTTCCGCCAGCTCGCCGGCGGCACCGACCCGGTCGAGAAGGCCACCCCGGGCACCCTCCGCGGCGACTTCGCGCTGGAGACCCAGTACAACCTGGTCCACGGCTCGGACTCGCCGGAGTCGGCCGAGCGCGAGCTGAAGCTCTGGTTCCCCGACCTGTGATCGTCACCGGGGCCACGCCCGCGCGTGGCCCCGGTCCCCGCTCGGAGGCACCATGACCACGATGCCGTTCCCGGCCCGCGACTACCTCCCCGTGCTGCGGGAGCTGACCGACGGGTTCGCCACGCTCCTGCGCACCGCCGACCCGGCCGCCCGGGTGCCGGACTGCGGGACCTGGACGCTCGCCGACCTCGGCACGCACCTCGGGAACGTGCACCGCTGGGCCGCCTCCGTCGTCACCGCCGGGGAAGTCCAGCCCCAGAACTTCGAAGACGGCCCCGGTGACGCCGGCTGGTACGCCGAGAGCGCTCAGCTGCTCGTCGACGCGCTCGAGAAGGCGACCCCGGAAGACCGGTGCTGGCACTTCGGCGGCACCGAGAAGACCAAGGCGTTCTGGTACCGCCGCCAGGTGCACGAGACGGTCGTGCACCTCGCCGACGCGCACCTCGCCACGGGCCGCGAGTTCACCGTCGACCCGGCGGTCGCCGCCGACGGCGTCGACGAGGTCCTCGGCACCCTCTTGCCGCGCGTCACGCGCTGGCACCCCGTACCCCAGCTGCCCGGCCCGGTTTCGCTGCACGCGACCGACACCGGCGACGTCTGGACCGTCCACCCCGGCGAGCCGCCCGCAATGGGCCCGGCCGCCGACGGCGCGACCGTCGAAGCGCCCGCGCGCGATCTGTTGCTGCGGCTGTGGAAGCGCACCGGCCCGGCCCCGCGCAGCACCGGCGACGCCGCGGCCGCGCTGCTCGAAGCGCCCCTCACGCCTTGATGGTGTTCTAGACCATTCAGGCGGCGTTCACCGGGAAGCCTTCCGTCGGCCGTGCGGCTGCGCTGTGCTGGTCCGGCTCACTCTCACTCGATACTGGGGTACCTGGTGAAGAAGTCCCACATCGTGCTGCCGTTCGCCGCGTTGTTCGCGACGGCGTTCGTCGTTCCCGCCCACGCCGATCCGCTGGCCGCGCCACTCGGCACTCCACCGGTCGAGGCCGCGCCCCCCGCGTCGTCGGCGCACGAAGGCCCGAGTGCCTTCGCCGTCGCCGACCCCGACGACGGGCTCGTCACCGGCAGCGCGACGACCGAGGTCGCGCCCGGGCTCGACCTGACCCAGTTCGACCGGTTCGACCCGGCGGGCTGGATCCGCGGCGACACCTTGACGGTCGACCTGGGCAGCCGCGTCCTCAAGCCGACCTACCTCAGTCCCGGCACGGTTTCCGCGCGCACGCCGCTTTCGCAGCAGATCGCGCGGACGGGCGCGGTCGCCGGGGTGAACGGCGACTTCTTCGACATCAACGCGACCGGCGCGCCGATCGGCGTCGGCATCGACCGCGGGCAGCTGCAGACCGCGCCCGCCGCCGGGCACAACTACACGGCGTCGATCACCGAGGACGGGAAGGCGCGGCTGGCGTCGATCTTCCTCGAAGCGACCGTGACCCTGCCAAGCGGCGCGGTGCGGGCGACCAACTTCAACAGCCCGGTCCTCGGCCCGGACGCGATCGGCGTCTACACGCCGTTGTGGGGCTCTTCCGGCCGTCGCACCTCGGTGGCCGGTGCGTCGCGCGTGGTCGAGGTCGAGCTGCGCGACGGGGTGGTGACCGCGGTGCGCGAGCAGCCCGCCGACGGCCCGATCGCGGCGGGCACGACGGTGCTGCTGGCCCGCGAAGCCGGGGGCGACGCCCTCGCCGCGCTCAAGCCGGGCGACGCGGTCGGCGTCACGTACGCGCCGCGCACCGACGCGGGGAAGATCGCGGTCGCGGTGGGCGGCAACGAAGTCCTGCTCCGCGACGGCGTCGTCCAGCCGGTCGACGACGTCGCCATGCACCCGCGGACCGCGGTCGGATTCTCCGCCGACGGCAAGCGGATGTGGCTGGCCACTGTGGACGGACGGCAGGCCGACAGCCGCGGGATGACCGAGCTGGAGCTGGCGCGGCACATGAAGAGCCTGGGCGCCGACGACGCGATCAACCTCGACGGCGGCGGCTCGTCGACCCTGTTGGCGCGCAACGAGGGCGAAGCCGGGCCCGCCGTCCGGAACTCGCCGTCCGACGGCGGGGAACGCCTGGTGCCCAACGGCATCGGCTTCGCGACCGTGCCGGGCAGCGGCAAGCTCACCGGCTTCGCCCCGGCCCCGGCGGTCGCGACGGACGACGCGACGCGCGTGCTGTCCGGCCTGTCGCGGCACCTGGTCGCCGACGGCCACGACGAAACGGGCGCGGCGGTGGCGGCCGACCCGCACTGGATCTCGTCGGACCCGCGGCGGGCCACGGTCACCCGCGGCGTCGTCACGGGGCACAGCGCGGGCGGCGTCGACGTCGTCGCGAAGTCCGGCCGGGCGACGGGCAAGACGTCGCTGTCGGTGCTGGGCAAGCCGGTCCGGCTCGGTACGAGCACCGAGCAGGTCGCGCTGTCGGGCGCGGGTGCGAAGAGCACGTTCAAGGTCTACGGCTACGACGCCGACGGCTACGGCACCTGGCTGGAGCCCGACGACGTCAAGCTCGACTACGACCACTCGGTCGTGCGGATCGAGCCGTCCGGGGACGGGTACGCGGTGACCGCGTTGACGGCGTCCGGCGCGACGGCGATCACCGCGACGGCGGCGGGCCTGACCACGCACCTGGCCACCTCGGTGGGCACGGTGCCGCAGGTCGCGGCGCCGCTGGACGGCCCGGCGGGCTGGAGCGCGACGGTGTTCCCGGCGGTGGTCGGCGCGGCGCTGTCGGCCGCGCCCGGCCGGGACGGCGGCCAAGGACTGGCCCTGGACTACCGGCTCACCGGCACGACGGCCACGCGCGCGGCCTACGTGACGCCGTCCGCGCCGCTCGCGGTCCCGGCGGGCACGCAGAAGATCGGGTTGTGGGTGAACGGCGACGGCAAGGGCGCCTGGCTGCGGGCCGAGCTGCGGGACGCCGCGAACGTCGCGTCCATTGTGGACCTTTCGCTGAGCGTCGACTGGACGGGCTGGCGGTATGTCACGGCCACGATCCCGGCGGGGTTGCCCGACGGCCAGCGGCTGGCGCGCTTCTACGCCGTCGAGAACGTGCCGGACCAGCAGTACGAGGGACGGCTGGTGTTCGACGACCTGACGTTCGAGGTGGCACCCACGACGACGGTGCCCGCCGACCCGGCCCCGCGCGACCCGGCGCTGGTCACCGACGGCGTTTTGGCAGGCGGCCTGCGCGTCGCGGTCGTCAGCGACGCGCAGTTCACCGCCGACGACCCGGCGGGCCCGCTGGTCGCCCAAGCCCGGCGCGCGCTGCGCGAAGCCGTCGCGGCGAAACCGGACCTGGTGCTGATCAACGGCGACTTCGTCGACCGCGGCACGGCGCCCGACTTCGTCCTGGCCCGCCAGGTGATCACCGAGGAGCTGGACGGCAAGGTGCCCTGGTACTACGTGCCGGGCAACCACGAGGCCGAGGGCGGCAACGGGGTGGCCAACTTCCAGGCCGCGTTCGGCGTGACGCACCAGGTCGTCGACGTCCACGGCATCCGGCTGGTCTTGATGGACTCCTCGCGTGGTTCGCTGCGGGCGGGCGGGTTCGACCAGGTGCGGATGCTGCGTTCGGCGCTCGACTCGGCGGCGTCGGACCGCTCGATCCGCGGGGTGGTCGTGGCGATGCACCACCCGGTGAAGGACCCGAGCCCAACAGGCAACTCCCAGCTCGGCGACCGGAAGGAAGCCACGCTGCTGACCCAGTGGCTGACCGGGTTCGAGCAGAAGTCGGGCAAGCCCGCCGCCTCGGTGGCTTCGCACGCGGGGGTGTTCTCGCTGTCGCGCGTGGACGGCGTGCCGTACCTGGTGAACGGCAACTCGGGCAAGGCACCGGCGGCCGCCCCCGGCGACGGCGGCTTCGTCGGCTGGACGCTGCTGCGCGTCGACCCGGCCGACCGCGCCCAGCCGGTCCGGTTCGAAACGCGGCCGAACGTCGACTCGCTGACGCTGTCCGGACCGTCGGAAATGGCCCGAGGCGAACGCGCGGTCGTCCACGCGTCCGTGCGGCAGGGCACTCGGGACGTGCCGGTGTCGTACCCGGTGAGCGCGGACTGGACGGTGGGCTGGGGAGTCGTCGCGTTCGACCCGGCTTCGGGCGTGCTGACGGCGTTGCGGCCCGGGGTCGCGCGGCTGTCGGTGACGGTCAACGGGGTGACGCGCGCGCTGGTGGTGACCGTGCGGGGCTAAACCGTTCGGTTTTTGTCGGTGGTGGGTCCTATCTTCGAGACGTGGACCAAGTGGAGGAGCGGGAACCGGCACTGGTGCAGGCGAAGGCACTGGTGAAGCGCTTCGGCGAGTTCGAGGCCGTGCGCGGGATCGACGTCGAGGTGCGGCGCGGGGAGGCGTTCGGCTTCCTGGGGCCCAACGGCGCGGGCAAGTCGTCGACGATGCGGATGATCGCGTGCGTGTCACCTCGCACGGACGGTGATCTGCGGGTGCTCGGCCTCGACCCCGAGGTGGCGGGGCCGCGCATCCGCGCGCGCCTGGGCGTGGTGCCGCAACAGGACAACCTGGACGTGGAGCTGACGGTCAGGGAGAACCTGCTGATCTACGGCCGCTACTTCGGGCTGTCCCGCGCGGCGGCCCGCAGCAAGGCGGCGGAGCTGCTGGAGTTCGCCCAGCTGACGGACCGGGCGGAAGACAAGGTGGACCCGCTGTCGGGCGGCATGAAGCGGCGGCTGACGATCGCCCGGTCGCTGGTGAACGACCCGGAGCTGCTGCTGCTCGACGAGCCGACGACGGGCCTGGACCCGCAGGCCCGCCACCTGCTGTGGGACCGGTTGTTCCGGCTGAAGGCCCAGGGGACGACGCTGATCGTCACGACGCATTACATGGACGAGGCGGAGCAGCTGTGCGACCGGCTCGTCGTGATGGACCACGGCCGCATCGCGGCGGAGGGGTCGCCGTCGGAGCTGATCAGGCGGTATTCGACGCGCGAGGTGGTCGAGCTGAGGTTCGCCTCGGGCGAGCAGGTGTCGGCGGCCCAGCAGGTCGAGGGACTGGCGGAGCGGGTGGAGGTGCTGCCGGACCGGGTGCTGCTGTACAGCGACGACGGCGAGGACACGCTGGAGCGAGCGCATTCGCGTGGGGTGCGCCCGCTGTCGAGCCTGGTGCGGCGGAGTTCGCTGGAGGACGTGTTCTTGAGGCTGACCGGCCGGACGTTGGTGGACTGATGGCGAAACTCCAATCGGCGACGCCTGGAACAGCCCGCGCCGGTGCCCCGCATGGCGGCGCCTTCCCAGCCGATGCTGCCGCCTGGCAGCGCGGCCCGGTGCGCGGATCCGACCTCGCCCGCGGCGCGCGATCCCGCGCCGGTGCCCCGCGGCGCGGCCACACCTTCCCAGCCGATGCTGCTGCCTGGCAGCGCGGTGGGCTCCTCCCAGCCCGCGCGGGTGGCGAGCATTGCGGTCGCGGAAGCGGCGGCGTCCCAGCCCATCCCGCCGCTCAGCGGCGTGGCCTCGTTCGCGGCGGCGTCCCAGCCCAAACCGCCGCCCGGCAGCGCGGCCGCACCCTCCCAACCCACTCGGCCGCCCACCACCGCACCCCAGCCGTGCCCCCGACCCCACACCGCGCGCACCCCCTCCGGGAGCCGCGATGACGGTCTCCACCGGCCGCGTGGTCGGCAAGTGGCAGGGAGCCTGGCTCCAGGTCGAGGGCCGCTGGACCTGGTACCGCCGCCACTGGGTGTCCACTTTGTACTCGACCGGCCTCCAGCCCGTCCTCTTCCTGGCCGCGATGGGCCTCGGCTTCGGCTCGCAGGTCCAGCCGGGCGCGGTCACCGGCGGCCTGTCCTACCTCCAGTACATCGCCCCGGCCCTCCTCGCCGCGGGGGCCGCGCAGCAGGCGGTCGGCGAGTCGAGCTACCCGGTGCTGTCCGGTTTCAAGTGGCAGAAGGAGTACCTGGCCGTCACGGCCACCCCGGTGTCGCCGGGCCAGGTGGTCGGCGGCCACCTGATCTGGTCGGCCCTCCGGCTGACCTTGGCGGGCGCGATCTACGCGCTGGTCGCCCTGTTCTTCGGCGCCTGGACCGGCCCGGGCGTCCTGCTGGTGATCGTCGCGGGCACGGTCACCGGTCTCGCCTGCACCACCCCGATGGCGGCGCTGGCCGCGCACACCTTTGACGAGGGTCAGCGGTTCGGCCTGATCTTCCGCTTCGTCGTGATGCCGATGACGTTGTTCTCCGGCACGTTCTTCCCGATCTCGCAGCTGCCGGGCGCGATCCGCTGGCTCGCCTGGATCTCGCCGTTGTGGCACGGCACGCAGCTGGCTCGCGGCGTGAGCGTCGGCGGGGTCGGCGCCTGGGCGATGCTCGGCCACTTCGCCGTTCTCGCGGCGCTGTTCGCGGCCGGGTGGGCGGTCGCGCACCGGGCCTTTTACCGGAGGCTGGTGGTCTGATGGTGTCCGTCGAAGCCCGAGCCGGTCTGCTGCTGCGGATCCTCCCGCCCGGCCTGTACGCGGGCCGGGCGCGCATGCTCGTCGAACGCTCGGTCATGGTGTACCGCGGCAGCTGGCTGATCTTCCTGTCCGGCGCGGTCGAGCCGTTCCTCTACCTGCTCGCGTTCCAGCTGGGCTTCGGCAGGCTGGTCACGGAGGTGGCGGGCCCGGACGGTCACCCGATGAGCTACGTCGCGTTCGTCGCCCCGGCTTTGCTGGCGACGTCGGCGATGAACGGCGCCGTCTTCGAGTCGACGTACAACCTGTTCTTCAAGCTGCGCTACGCGAAGCTGTACGACGCGATGCTGGCGACGCCGATCGGCCCGCTGGACGTCGCCCTCGGCGAAATAGGCTGGGCGATCACTCGCGGCGGCCTCTACGCGGTGGCGTTCCTCGGCATCGCGGCGGCGATGGGCCTGCTGGCGTCGTGGTGGGCCGTGCTGATGGTGCCGGCGGCGCTGCTGGTGGGCCTGGCGTTCTCGGCGATCGGCATGGCACTGGTGACGTTCCTGCGGTCAACCGCCCAGTTCGACTACATCCAGCTGGGCCTGACCCCGATGTTCCTGTTCGCGACGACGTTCTTCCCGCTGTCGGTGTACCCGGAGCCGCTGCAGTGGGTGGTCCGCTGCCTGCCGCTGTACCACGCGATCGAGCTGATGCGCGGCCTGGCAACGGGCCTCCTCTCCGGCGGCATGCTGGTCAACCTGGCGTACCTGCTGGTCCTGGGCGCGGTGGGCCTGTGGGCGTCGACGCGGCGGATCGCCAAGCTCTTGCTGACCTAACGGGCGGGGTCGGGCCGTCCCCGCGGGGCGACGGCCGCCAGCGCGTCGACCATCCCGTGCCCGTAGAAGCCGTTGAACTCCTCGTACCCCGCGCAGTACGCGTCCTGCGTCCCGTCCCCGGTGAGGTCGTAGTCGGCCGGGCACGGCATCGGCATCGCGCCGCGGTCGAGCGTGCGGCGCAGCTGCCGTGGCCGGGCCTCCCGGTCCTTCGACGCCAGCAGCGCGAGCACCCCGGTCACGTGCGGGGCGGCCATCGACGTCCCGCACAGCGGCGCGTACCCGCCCGGCACCGTCGAGAGCACGCACTCGCCGGTCTCCCCACCAGGAGCCGTGACGTCGATCACGCCCAGTCCGTACGAGCTGTAGCCCGCCTTCACGCGGTCCGAGCCCACGGCCGACACCGCGACGACGTCCCGCAGCCCGGCGGGCAGGGCTTCGCAGCCGCTGCCTGCGCCGGGCGAACCCGAGCGCGCCGACGGCGTCAGGTCGACCGCCTCGTTGGTCGCCGCCGCGACGTTCAGCGTCCCGGCCGCCGTGCTGTACTCCACCGCGCGGGCCAGGGCTTCGTGCACCACGCCGCGGTCGTTGCCGCGGATGCACGACAGCGTCCACGGGTTGACGAAGTAGCTGCTGTTCGTCAGCCGCAGGTGCCGCGACGCCGCCCACATCAGCCCGCACACCGCCGCTTCGGGGTCGGCGTAGCCGCGGTCGTCGATCACCTTCACCGACGCCACACGCACCCCGGGCGCCACGCCCGTCACGCCGTGGCCGTCGTCGGCCGCCGCGATGATGCCCGCGACGTGCGTGCCGTGCACCGACGTCGTCGGGGCCCACGCCGCCGTCGACCGGTCGGGGGCGCCGGTCAGGCAGCCCGCCGAGTCGTCGCGGTCCAGTGCCTGCGCGAGGTCCGGGTGGTCCGGGTCGATCCCGGAGTCGAGCACGCCGACGACGACGTCGCGGCTGCCGTCGGTGAACGCGTGCGCCTTCCCGGCGTTGATCATCCGCATGTCCCACTGGCGCGCGCTCAGGTCGGCGTCGGGCACCTTCGCGGGATCGGTGGCGGGCAGGACGGCCCGCGCGGGCTGGGGCTTCACCGTGTCGGTGGCGCGCTGCGCGGCCAGCCGCGACGCCTGGGCGGAGAACGCCCGGTCCAGCCCGATCCGCTCGCCGAAACCGGAGTCGCCGGACGTGGCGACCGCGACGGCGATCTGCGGGTAGTAGACGGTGGTCGCGCCGCAGGCCCCGGTGATCTGCGACCGCGCGGTGGCCTCAGGAGTGCCGCGGTCGAAGGTGACGACGTAGCGCAGGGCCCGGCCGTGGCCGCAGGCGGGCTCGTCGGCCGCCGCCGGACCGGCGGTGACGCATCCCGAAAGCACCAGGACGGTGCACACGACCGCTCGCAGCGGCCGCGCCAGCAGGGACACCGGACCTCCCACCGGATGCAGGAACCGCGGGTGCCGGCGCGCGAGATCCCGGTCACCCCGAGCCGCACGGTAGCCACCCCGTGCCCGGCGGACAAGCGGTACGGCCAAGTTCCCCCGGCCGGTGGGCCCGGCGACGTGGCCCGAAGCGTGCTGAAGGGGACGTTCGTCTCGTCCGACGCGCTGAAGGGTCCTTTCCTCGCATGTGATGAGACGAACGGACCCTTCAGCCCGCCCCGGCCGGTGGGCTCGCGGCGCGCCCGGCGGCGTGGGCGGAGGTACCGAGTACACCGGAGCAGTCACCCGGTGTGGGATACTCGGGGTGGCCGCTGGGCCGCGGGGCGCACGTGAGAGGTGCTGCCTGCGGCGTTGTGGCCCGGTGAGGTGCATGTACAGCACGACGCGCGTCGCCGCCCGTTGGCGGGCGGCTGGACGACGTGGCGGGCGGCCCGGGGGCCGCGAATGCCTGGCCACGCACAGCGCCGAGCAGACCTTTGACCGGGTTGCGCGTCACCGAGTGCGGTGGTGCGGCGCCCGGTCGTCGGGCAAGGATTCCCGTCGCTGGTGACCACCACGGCGGAACGAGCAGAAAGGGGCCCCTGCGCGGCCGCGTCCCTGCCGGTGCGAACCGGCAGACGCGCCCGGGGGCGGAGGAGACACATGTCGAACGCGGAAACACCCGCCGAGCACAGCGGCGGGAATCCCGCCACACCCACGACCGGGCCGCTGGCCGACCTGCCCGCCCGGATCCGGGTGCACGCGCTGGCCAAGCTGCTCGAGTCGCACAGCCGGGACGTCCTCGCGAAGCTCGCCGAACTGGGCGAGACCGTGCGCAGCGCACAGTCGAGCGTGACCAGGGATGTGGCGCTCAAGGTCGCCGAGGCCTTCACGCCCGGCGACGCGGCCGCCGAGGCCGCGCCCGAAGCGGCGGACCAGCCGGTTCCCGCCGCGCAGCCCGAAGCTCCGGCCGGGCCGCCGCCGGTGCCCGAGGTGCCGGTCGCGGAGGCCGAGAAGCCGCGCCCGCGTCAGAAGACCCGCGCCCACCTGCCGGTCTTCGCCGCGCCGTCGCCGGTCTTCCTGCCGCCGGAGCCCGCCGAGCCCGCGGCCAAGCCGGCCCGCAAGCCCGCCGACCCGTTCGCGGAGCCGGAGCTCCGGCCCGAGCCCGAGCCCGAGGTCGCCGAGGACGAGACCGAAGACACGTCGGGCGCCGACACGGGCCTCGACGAAGACGGCGAGGACGGGGGCAGCCGCCGCCGTCGCCGCCGGGGCCGTCGCGGCCGCGGCCGCGGCAAGGGCGCCGAGGGTGGCGACGAGTCCGCCGAGAACGAGGACCAGTCCGAAGAGCAGCAGCCGCGCCGCAAGAGCCGCAACGGGGACGAAAAGCCCGAAGCGGACAGCGAAGAGGCCGAGGAGACCGCTGAGTCGGCTTCGGACTCCGAAAGCGACTCCGACGAGGGTGAAGGCGGCAGCAAGCGCCGTCGTCGCCGCCGTCGCCGCAAGGGCTCGGACGGCGACGAGGCCGAGACCACGGACGACCCGCCCAACACCGTCACGCACGTCCGCCAGGCCAAGGCCGAGCAGGCCGAGCGCCCGGCGCGCGACGAGGTCCGCAGCGTCCGCGGCTCGACGCGGCTGGAGGCCAAGCGCCAGCGCCGCCGCGACGGCCGCGAGGCCGGCCGCCGCCGCGCCCCGATCCTGTCCGAGGCCGAGTTCCTCGCCCGGCGCGAGTCGGTCGAGCGCACGATGGTCGTCGCCGAGAAGGGCGACTCGACGCAGATCGGCGTGCTCGAGGACGGCGTGCTGGTCGAGCACTTCGTGACGCAGTCGGGCTCCGGCTCGATCGTCGGCAACGTCTACCTCGGCCGCGTCCAGAACGTGCTGCCCTCCATGGAGGCCGCGTTCATCGACATCGGCCGCGGCCGCAACGCCGTGCTGTACGCCGGTGAGGTCGACTGGGACGCCGCCGGTCTCGAGGGCAAGGCCCGCAAGATCGAGCAGGCGCTGTCGACCGGCGACTCCGTGCTGGTCCAGGTCACCAAGGACCCGGTCGGGCACAAGGGCGCCCGGCTGACCACGCAGATCTCGCTGCCCGGCCGCTTCCTGGTGTACGTCCCCGCGGGCGGCGCCACCGGCATCTCCCGCAAGCTGCCGGAGAACGAGCGCCGCCGCCTGAAGGACATCCTCAAGCGGATCGTCCCGGAGGACGCGGGCGTCATCATCCGCACCGCCTCCGAGGGCATCAGCGAGGAGGAGCTGGCTCGCGACGTCGACCGCCTGAAGGCGCAGTGGGACGTCATCAAGGAGAAGGCCGCCGCCGGTTCCGGCAAGAAGGGCGGCGCGCCGACCATGCTCTACGAAGAGCCGGACCTGCTGGTCAAGGTCGTGCGTGACCTCTTCACCGAGGACTTCGCGAAGCTGGAGATCCAGGGCAACCGGTCGTGGGAGACCATCCACGGCTACGTCCAGCACGTCGCGCCGGACCTGACCGACCGGCTCAAGCGCTACACCGGCACCGGCGACGCGTTCGCCGACCACCGGATCGACGAGCAGATCACGAAGGCCCTCGACCGCAAGGTCTGGCTGCCCAGCGGCGGTTACCTGGTCATCGACCGCACCGAGGCGATGACGGTCATCGACGTCAACACCGGCAAGTTCACCGGTTCGGGTGGCAACCTCGAGGAGACGGTGACCCGCAACAACCTGGAGTCGGCGGAGGAGATCGTCCGCCAGCTCCGGCTGCGGGACATCGGCGGCATCATCGTGATCGACTTCATCGACATGGTGCTCGAGTCCAACCGCGAGCTGGTGCTGCGCCGCCTCACCGAGTGCCTCGGGCGCGACCGCACGCGCCACCAGGTCGCCGAGGTGACCTCGCTCGGCCTGGTGCAGATGACCCGCAAGAAGATCGGCACCGGCCTGCTGGAGGCGTTCTCGACGCCCTGCGAGCACTGCAAGGGCCGGGGCGTGATCGTCTCGACCGAGCAGCCGCGCACGCACTCCCACGGCGGTGGCAACGGCAACGGCGGTGGCAACGGCGGCGGCGGGGAGAGAGCTCCGCCGGTCGCGGGGCCGCGGCAAGGGCGAGGAGGCCGCGAAGGAGCCGGCCGAAGCCGCCAAGGCCGAGGTCCACGCCGTCCCGACGCCGGAGCAGCGCGAGTCGATCGCGTCGGCGGTGGCGGCGATGGCGAACGCGTCGAAGGCCGCCAAGGAGCACGACCACGGCGCGGTCAACGGCACCGGGCCCGTCCCGGAGCCCGCCAAGGAGGTCGCGGACACCGCCGCGACCACGGAGGCGGACGAGACGCCCGTGACGGCCGAGCCGCCCGCGGAGCCCGCCCAGGAGGTCGCGGACGTCCCGGTGACCACCGAGGCGGACGAGACGCCGGTGCCGCTGGACGAGGAGCCCGCCGTCGAGTCGTCGTCGGCGCCCGAGCCGGCCGAAGAGCCGGTGAACGAGTCTTCGGAGGCCGCTGAGCCGGTCGCCGAACCCGAGGTCAGCGTGCCCGAACCGGCCGCGCGCCCGACCCGGCGCCGTCCGCGCCGGGCCGCGTCGCGACCGGCGGGCCCGCCGGTGCACGCCTCGGACCAGAGCAACTGAACGACTAGGGGACCCCGGTGGTAACGCACCGGGGCACCCCACGTAACCTGTAGTACGGCCTGCCACCAGAGCAGGCCGCCTGCGCGAGTCCAGGACCGCCGTTTCCACCAGGTGGGCCGGTCGCGCAAGCCCCCACCCATTGTCGAGTAATGCAGGAGACTTCCGTGTCGGCGTACGCGATCGTCAAGACCGGCGGCAAGCAGTACAAGGTGGCCGTCGGCGACGTCGTCGAGGTCGAGAAGCTCGAGGGCGAGCCGGGCACCGAGCACACCTTCCCCGCCGTGCTGTTCGTGGACGGTGGCGAGGTCACCACGGACGCCGACGCGTTGGCGAAGGTCTCGGTCACCGGCAAGGTCGTCGAGCAGACCAAGGGTCCGAAGATCCGGATCCACAAGTTCAAGAACAAGACGGGCTACCACAAGCGCCAGGGTCACCGGCAGAAGCTGACCCGCGTCGAGGTCACCGCCATCTCCAAGTAGTTCTTCTCCGGATCTTCGTTTTCAGAAAGAGGATTGAGCTATGGCTCACAAGAAGGGTGCGTCCAGCTCCCGCAACGGTCGTGACTCGAACGCGCAGCGCCTCGGCGTCAAGCGCTTCGGCGGCCAGGAAGTCAACGCGGGCGAGATCCTGATCCGCCAGCGCGGCACCAAGTTCCACCCCGGCGTGAACGTCGGCCGTGGCGGCGACGACACGCTGTTCGCCCTGGCCGCCGGCGCGGTCCAGTTCGGCGAGAAGCGTGGCCGCAAGACGGTCAACATCGTACCGTCGGAAGCCTGAGTCTCGGCTTCTGTCTAGACCTCTGACGAGGGGTGGGGCCGGAATATCCGGTGCCACCCCTCGTTTGTTTTGTTCGTACCTTGTCGTTGAGTGAAGTGAGGCAGAGTCATGGCGTCCCGGTTCGTGGACCGCGCGGTCATCCACCTGACCGCCGGTGACGGGGGCAACGGCTGCGCCTCGGTGCACCGCGAGAAGTTCAAGCCCCTCGGCGGCCCCGACGGCGGCAACGGCGGCAACGGCGGCGACGTCCTGCTGGTCGTCGACCCGAACGTGCACACCCTGCTGGACTTCCACTTCCGCCCGCACGCGAAGGCGGGCAGCGGCAAGATGGGCCAGGGCGGCAACCGCGCGGGCGCGGCGGGGGAGACGCTGGTGATGAAGGTGCCGTCCGGCACCGTCGTGTTCACCGAAGACGGCGAGATGGTCGCCGACCTGATTGGCCCCGGCACCACGTTCGTCGCCGCCCAGGGCGGCCGCGGCGGTCTCGGCAACGCGGCGCTCGCGTCGAAGGCCCGCAAGGCCCCCGGGTTCGCCCTGCTGGGCGAGCCGGGCGAGGCCCGCAGCCTGACGCTGGAGCTGCGCTCGGTCGCCGACGTCGGCCTGCTCGGGTTCCCGTCGGCCGGCAAGTCGTCGCTGATCTCGGTGCTGTCCGCGGCCAAGCCGAAGATCGCCGACTACCCGTTCACCACGCTGGTGCCGAACCTCGGCGTCATCACCGGCGGCGACACGGTGTTCACGATGGCCGACGTGCCCGGCCTGATCCCCGGCGCGTCCGAGGGCAAGGGCCTCGGCCTCGACTTCCTGCGCCACATCGAGCGCTGCGCGGTGCTGGTGCACGTCGTCGACTGCGCCACGCTGGAGCCCGGCCGCGACCCGGTGTCCGATGTGGACGCGCTGGAGGCCGAGCTGGCGAAGTACACGCCGAGCCTCGGCGGGAAGCTCGAGGAGCGGCCGCGTGTCGTCGTCCTCAACAAGATCGACATCCCGGAGGCGGCCGAGCTCGCCGAGTTCGTCCGGCCGGAGTTCGAAGCCCGCGGCCTCCGCGTGTTCGAGGTTTCCACGGCGTCGCGCAAGGGCCTGCGGGAGCTGACGTTCGCGCTGGCCGCGATCGTCGAGGAGTACCGCGAGGCGCAGCCGGTGCTGGAGCCGGAGAAGATCGTGCTGCGGCCGCTCGCCGTCGACGACTCCGGGTTCACCGTCGAGATCGACCCGGAGGAAGAGGGCGCGTTCATCGTGCGCGGCGCCCGCCCGGAGCGGTGGATCCGCCAGACGAACTTCGCCAACGACGAGGCCGTCGGCTACCTGGCCGACCGGCTCAACCGCCTGGGCGTCGAGGACGAGCTGGCGAAGCTCGGCGCGAAGCCGGGCAGCCCGGTCACGATCGGCGACGTCCAGTTCGAGTGGGAGCCGTCGACGCCGTCGGTGGCGGTCCACCTGTCCGGGCGCGGCACGGACGTCCGGCTGGAGCGCAGCGACCGCGTCGGCGCGGCCGAGCGCAAGGAGGCCCGCCGGATCCGCCGCGAAGGCACGGGCGAGTTCGACGAAGACGTGGACGTCGAAGAGTGAGCGGCACGCGTGAGGCCATCGCCGCCGCCCGGCGGCTGGTGGTCAAGGTCGGTTCGTCGGCGCTGACGACGGCGGGCAGCGGCCTCGACGCCGCCCGCCTGGACGCCCTGGTCGACGCGATCGCCGAGCGCGTCGCCCGCGACACGCAGATCGTCCTGGTGTCCTCGGGCGCGATCGGCGCGGGCCTGGCTCCGCTGTCCCTGGGCAAGCGGCCGCGAGACCTGGCGACCCAGCAGGCGGCGGCGAGCGTCGGCCAGCTGGCGCTGGCGCACGCGTACGCGGAGTCGTTCGGGCGGTACGCGCTGACGGTCGGGCAGGTGCTGCTGACGTCCGACGACGTCGTCCGCCGTTCGCACTACCGCAACGCGCAGCGCACGTTCTCCCGGCTGCTGGCCCTGGGCGCGGTCCCGGTGGTGAACGAGAACGACACGGTGGCGACGGAGGAAATCCGCTTCGGCGACAACGACCGCCTGGCGGCCTTGGTGGCGCACCTGATCGGCGCGGACGCACTGATCCTGTTGTCCGATGTGGACGGCCTGTACGACGGCGACCCGCGTGAAGGGGCCACCCGCAAGCTGACCGAGGTCCTCTCGGAGTCCGATGTGGACGGAATATCGGTCGGCATGTCCAGCTCCGGCCTGGGAACGGGCGGAATGGTCTCGAAGCTGGCGGCCGCCCGGACGGCGGCGGGAGCGGGCATCCCGGTCCTCCTGGCGGCGGCCTCGGAAGCCTCGGCGGCGTTGACAGCGGCATCGCCGGGAACGGCGTTCGCCCCGGCGGACACGCGGCTGTCGGCGCGCAGGTTCTGGCTGGGCTACGCGGCGGACACCACGGGCAGGCTCCGCCTCGACGACGGCGCGGTGAAGGCGGTGGTCGGCCGCCGGAGGTCATTGCTGGCGGCGGGAATCACGGGCGTGGCGGGCGAGTTCCAGGCGGGCGACGTGGTGGACCTGGTGGACGCGAAGGACCGCCCGGTGGCCCGCGGCGTGGTGGCGTTCGACGCGACGGAGCTGCCGGACCTGATCGGCCGCTCGACGCACGAGCTCCCGGCGGAGCAGCGCCGCGAGGTGGTCCACGCGGACGACTTGGTCCCCCTGCGCCGCTAGCCCCACCGGCGCGTCACGGCGCTTCGACGGCCGAAATCCGGTAGCGCGCCACGGACGCGTCGAGGATCCGGGCGGCCTGCTCGTCGGACGGCCCGGACCCGCGGAAGCGCTCGAGGTCCTCATCGGATTCCCAGCGCTCGTACACGGTGACCCGGCCGGGATCGAGCAGGTCGGCACCCAGCGCGTACTCGAGGCAGCCGGGCGCCGCCCGCGCGAGCCGGACGGCTTCGACGCAGCTTTCGAGGTAGGTGTCACTCTCTTCGGGAGCGACGGCGAGCCACCCGGCGACGATGATCATGACGTGATCCGATCCGCTTTTATGGTCAGGAGCAGCCGCGTCTGGTCGCGCCCGCCCCACCACGGGTACGGGCCACCGAGGTACCGCTGCGCCAGCTTTTCGATGTGCTCGACCGCGCCGTCCTCGGTCGTGTCGATGACCTGCCCGCGGATCGCGTAGTAGCGCGACGGCCGCTCACGGTCGGCGACGTTCAGCGCCACCCGCGGGTCACGCTCGATGTTCCGCTGCTTCTGGTGCCCCAGCACGGTGTTGACGAGGACGTGCGTGCCGTCGGTGTCCACCCAGGTCTGGGTGAGCTGCGGCGAGCCGTCGGGCATCGACGTCGCGAGGAAGCAGAGGCTGGGTTCGCGCAGCAGCGCGACCAGGTCGCCGGGCAGTTCCACAGTGGCCTCCGCTAAAGCCGTTCGGGCGCCTCGATCCCGAGCAAGGAGAGCCCGAGCGCGAGCGTGTGCGACGTCAGCGTAGTCAACCGCAGCCGCGACGCGCGCAACTCCGGCGACGGCGCCTTGAGCACCGGACATTCGGTGTAGAACTGGGAAAAGGCGACCGCCGTCTCGTACAGGTACGTACAGAGCTTATGCGGCGCGTACGCGCTCGTCGCAGCCTTCAGCGCTTCGCCGAACCTGAGCAGCTTCAGTGCCAACGCACGCTCCGCCGCCGCTTCGAGCATGATCTCCGTGCCGTCGGGCACGCCGCCCGCCTTGCGGAGGATCGACTCCGTCCGCGCGTGCGCGTACTGCAGGTACACCGAGGTGTTGCCCTCGGTGGCGAGCATCCGGTCCCAGGCGAAGACGTAGTCGCGTTCGCGGTCGCCGGACAAGTCGGCGTACTTGACCGCGCCGATGCCCACCGCCCTCGCGACCTCGGCCTGCTCCGCGGCGTCGAGCTCACTGCGTTCGGCGACGACGGCCGCCGCGTGCGCCACGGCTTCGGTCAGCAGGTCGGCCAGTTTCACCGTGTCGCCTGCGCGGGTCCGCATCGTCTTGCCGTCCGCGCCCAGCACCGTGCCGAAGCCGATGTGCTCGGCGTTGCCCGTCAGCCAACCCGCCGCGCGGCAGACGGCGAACACCATCGCGAAGTGCTGCGCTTGCGGCGCCCCGACGACGTAGAGCAGGTCGGTCGCGCCGCGTTCGGCCGTCCAGTAGCGAACGGTCGCGAGGTCGGTCGCGGCGTACCCGTAGCCGCCGTCGCGCTTGCGGACGATCAGCGG
The DNA here is from genome assembly GCF_030264295.1 of Amycolatopsis nalaikhensis. Lineage (GTDB taxonomy): Bacteria > Actinomycetota > Actinomycetes > Mycobacteriales > Pseudonocardiaceae > Amycolatopsis > Amycolatopsis nalaikhensis. Next base: position 6,087,931 of record NZ_CP127173.1, read on the forward strand.
CAGCCGGTCGCCCTCGCGGTTGCGGAAGCCTTCCGGGAACACGCAGACCGCGCCGTCGCTGAGTTCGGTCAGCCCGGCCTTTTCGAGGTCTTCGACCACGGCGGCGAGATACGGGTTGTAGAAGCTCTCGCCGTAGATGTCCTTGTCGGTGAGAGAAATCCCGAGCAGCGCGTAGACCTCGTTGAAGTGCCGCGTCGACTCCGCGATGAGCTCACGCCAGATTCCGAGCGTCTCTTCGTCGCCGCTCTGCAGCAGCACGACTCGCTCGCGCGACCGCGTCGCGAACGCTTCGTCACCGTCGAACTTCCGGCGTGCCTCGCGGTAGAAAGCGTCGAGGTCGGCGATCGCGCGGTGCTCCGACGAGACGTCGAGGAGGTGCTCGATGAGCATGCCGAACGGCGTGCCCCAGTCACCGAGGTGGTTGTGCGGCAGCACTTCGTGCCCGGCGAAGCGCAGGAGCCGGGCCAGCGCGTCGCCGATCACCGACGTGCGCAGGTGCCCGACGTGCATCTCCTTGGCGACGTTCGGGCTGCTGTAGTCGAGCGCGATCCGCCGCGGCGACGCCGTTTCCGGCACGCCGAGACGCGGATCGCCGAGCAGCGCGGCGGTGCGCGTTTCGAGCCAGTCCCGCCGCAGCACGAAGTTGAGGAACCCGGGGCCGGCCACTTCGGGCGGGTCCGCGATCCCGTCGAGCTCCAGTGCCCCGGCGATCAGCCCGGCGACCTCACGCGGCGGGCGGCCGAGCCGCTTGCCGAGGCTCATGGCGAGGTTGCCCTGGTAGTCGACGCCGTCGCGGGGCGACGCCTGGATCAGCGCCTGCTCGGGCGTCAGCTCGACATCCAGTGCCCGGCGGGCGGCGGACACCACGCGGCGCGCCAGCTCCTCGGTAACGTCGGCGGTCTGCTGCACGGTGTCCCTCCTTCGGCTCAGTGACGGAGTCCGAAGCCTAGCGAGCGTCACCGAGCGGTGACGAAGGGATTAGCGCAGCTCGCTGCCCTTCGTCTCGGGCAGCGTGAGGATGACGGCGAACGCGATCGCCGCGCCCACGGCCACATACCAGAAGTAGAGCGTCTGCGAGACCGTGCCGAAGAGCGTGATGAGCAGGGGAGCGGTGCCGCCGAAGACCGCGACGGTCAGGTTGTACCAGGCACCGATGCCCAGCCCGCGCAGTTCGGTCGGGAACAGCTCGCTCATGATGGCCGGCGCGATCGACGTCATCGCCGTGTACAGCCCGAGCCCGACGCAGAACACCACGAGCAGCCCGCCGATGTTCGGCCCGATCAAAGTGGACAGTGGCACGACGACGACCGCCGTCACCCCCGACCAGACGAGCAGCTGCGGCTTCCGCCCGGCCCGGTCGGCGAGCGCGCCCATCGGGTACTGCAGCGCGATGAACAACGCCGTGCCGACCGAAAGCGCGAGGAAGACCGCGTCGGCGTCCGCGTGCCGGTTCTTCACCGCGAACGACGTCAGCGCGCTGAAGAACGTGTAGTAGCAGAGCGTCGAGAGCATCGTGAAACCGACGAGCCTGCCGACGGCTTTGGGGTGGTGCGTCAACGTCGTCAGCAGCGGGCGCTCGAGCTTCCGAGCCTTGGTCTTCTTCTGCTCGAACAGCTCGGTCTCGGCGAGACTCCGGCGCAGCCACAGCCCGACCAGGCCGAATACGCCGCCCAGCAGGAACGGCAGCCGCCAGCCCCAGGACGCGAGCTCCGCCTTGTCCAGCGCCCGGGCCAGTACGAAGCCGAGCACGGTCGCGACCAGGACCGCCGACCCGGTCGAGATGTAGAAGAACGCCGAGTACCGGCCCCGCCGCTCCGGCGGCGCGATCTCGCCCAGGTAGGCCGACGCGTTCGACACCTCGCCGCCGAGCGACAGCCCCTGCGCGACGCGGGCGAGCAGCAGCAGGATCGGCGCGAGCCACCCGACCTGGGAGAACGTCGGCAGCAGCCCGATCGCGACCGAGCCGCCCGCCATCAGCAGGATGGTGAGGATCATGGCCGGCTTGCGTCCCCGGGTGTCGGCGAAGCGCCCGAGCAGGACGCCGCCGAGCGGCCGGAAGAAGAACGCGAGCGCGTAGGTCGCGAACGTGTTGATCAGGGCCAGGGTCTCGTTGCCGGAGGGGAAGAACGCGCCGGCGAAGTAGATGCTGAACGTCGCGTAGATGGTCCAGTCGAACCACTCCAGCGCGTTGCCCGCGCTGGCCGCGAACAGTTTGCGCACCGGCAGCCGGTGCCGCTGGGATACCTGCACGGTGGACTCGGTCATGGCGGCCTCCACGTCACCCGAAGGTGGAACGGGACTTTGCCACATTCGTTCGCGGTGCGAAAGGTTCTGTCTGTCCGAAGTTCGTGTTCTCCTTTCCGCTATGCCGTACTGGCCAAGGCGAAGGGCAACACCGCCGGGGACCCGGCCCGCCGCAGCAACCGGGCGGCCAGCGTCATCGTCCAGCCCGTGTCGATGACGTCGTCCACCAGCAGGATCGGCCCGGCGGGCAACGTCGCCGCGAGGTCGGCGGGCATGCTCATCCGCCGCCACAGGTCGGCCAGCCGTTGCGCGCTGTTCGCCTGCCTCGGCGGCGGGCCCTCGGCGTCGAGCGCGCCGAGGAAGTCCAGCCTGCCGATCTCGGCCAGCCGCGTGGCGAGGCTGTACACGAGCTGCGGCCGCGTCGAGGAAGGCACCGCGACCACCGCCACCGGCCGTTCCGTCCACTGCCACCCGGCGAGCACCTGGACGCACGCCTTGAACACCGAGTCCGGCACCTCGGCGTCCTTCGCCTGCGGCCCGACGAGCTCCCGCAGCCGGTTGCCCCAGCCGACGTCGGTGAGCCGCCCGAGCACCTGGCCCGGCTCGGCCTGGTCGTCGGCCGAGATCCGGCCGGAGACCGGGATGTCCAAAGAGGACATTCCGGTGGGCCACTGCTTCCGGGGCGCGACCTCGACCCCCGGGCGCTGCAGCCGTTCGCGGGTCGCCTCGGCGACGTCGTCGGCCACCGTGGTGTCCCAGTGGTCGCCGGTGCAGTTGTCGCACCGCCCGCACGGCGCCGCCTCGGGGTCGTCGAGCTGGCGCCGCAGGTACTCCATCCGGCAACCCTCGGTCGCGAGGTAGCCGAGCATCGCCTCCTGCTCGCGGTCACGGGCCTCGGCGACGCGCTGGTACCGCCCGCGGTCGTACTGCCACTCCTCACCCGTGCTCGTCCAGCCGCCCTTCACGCGCCGCACCGCGCCGTCGACGTCCAGCACCTTGAGCACCATCTCCAGGCGGGAGCGGGAAAGCTCCACCGACGGCTCGAGCGCGGCCGTCGACAATGGACGGTCGGCGTACGCCAGCGTGTTCAGCACCTGGGTCACCCGCAGCTCGTCCGGGAACGCGAGCGAGCCGAAGTACGCCCAGATCGCCTTGTCCTCCTCGCCGGGCAGCAGCACGACCTCGGCGCGCTCGACGCCACGCCCGGCGCGGCCGACCTGCTGGTAGTACGCGATCGGCGACGACGGAGCACCGAGGTGCACGACGAACCCGAGGTCCGGCTTGTCGAACCCCATGCCCAGTGCGGACGTCGCGACCAGGGCTTTGACGCGGTTGCCGAGCAGGTCGTCCTCGGCCGCCTGACGGTCGGCCGGGTCGGTCTTGCCGGTGTAGGCCGCCACCGGGTAGCCGCGGTCCTTCAGCAGCGACGCGACGTCGTGCGCCGCCGCCACGGTCAGCGTGTAGATGATCCCGGAGCCGGGCAGCTCGGCCAGGTGCTCGGCGAGCCACGCCAGCCGCGCCTGCGACGTCGGCAGCCGGCACACCGACAGCCGCAGGCTTTCCCGGTCGAGGCTGCCGCGCAGCACCAGCGTGTCGGCGCCGGTGCCGAGGCCGAGCTGCTCGGCGACGTCGGTGACGACGCGGTCGTTCGCCGTCGCCGTGGTCGCCAGCACCGGCACGCCGTCGGGCAGGTCGCCCAGCAACGTCCGCAGGCGCCGGTAGTCGGGCCGGAAGTCGTGGCCCCAGTCGGAGATGCAGTGCGCCTCGTCGACCACCAGCAGGCCGGTGCTCGCGGTCAGCTTCGGCAGCACGTTGTCGCGGAAGTCCGGGTTGTTCAGCCGTTCGGGGCTGACCAGCAGGACGTCCACCTCGCCCGCCGCGACCGCCGCCTGGACCTGGTCCCACTCCTGGGCGTTCGCCGAGTTCATGGTCGCCGCGTGGATCCCGGCCCGCGCCGCCGCCGAGATCTGGTTGCGCATCAGCGCGAGCAGCGGCGAGACGATCACCGTCGGCCCGCTGCCCTGTTCCCGCAGCAGCGCCGTGGCCAGGAAGTACACCGCCGACTTGCCCCAGCCGGTGCGCTGCACGACCAGCGCGCGGCGGCGCTGCGCGACCAGTGCCTCGATGGCCGTCCACTGGTCTTCGCGCAGCTTCGCCGAGTCGCCGGCCAATGCCCGGAGGAGGGTTTCGGCGCGGTCCCGGAGTGCTGAGGCGGTGCTGGTGGTGTCCACGTCCCCACGTCTACCCCATGGGACCGACAGACCGGGAATCGGCGGCGCCGCGAACGGAAGGTTCGCGACCGATACGGGCCGTAATGTGATCTGAATCACAGGATTTGCCCGGTCGGGCGAGGTGGTGAACAGCACCCGACGATCCGCGCTTCCGCTGTATAGGCTCCTCAGTCATGTCACCACGGCGGATCGGGGTCATGGGCGGCACGTTCGACCCCGTGCACCACGGCCACCTCGTCGCGGCCAGCGAGGTCCAGTCCCGGTTCGGGCTCGACGAGGTGATCTTCGTCCCCACCGGCCAGCCGTGGCAGAAGACCGGCCGCCAGGTGACCAAGGCCGAGGACCGCTACCTGATGACGGTCATCGCGACCGCGTCCAACCCGGTGTTCTCGGTCAGCCGCGTCGACATCGACCGCGGCGGCCAGACCTACACCGTCGACACCCTGCGCGACCTGCACGCGGAGTACCCCGACGACGAGCTCTTCTTCATCACCGGCGCCGACGCGCTCGAGCAGATCCTGACCTGGCACAAAGCCGACGAGCTGTTCGACTTCGCGCACTTCATCGGCGTCACGCGGCCCGGCTACCGGCTCAACTCGCACCACCTGCCCAGCGGCAAGGTGAGCCTCGTCGAGGTCACCGCGATGGCCATTTCGTCCACGGGCTGCCGCGACCGCGTCGAGCGCGGGGAGCCGGTCTGGTACCTCGTTCCCGACGGCGTCGTCCGCTACATCGCCAAGAAGGATCTGTACCGGAAGAGCGACTGAAGCGCCCCTGGTCCCGGCGGGTACCCTTCTCGGGCGAACCCGATCTGAGAAGGAGCACCGTGGCAGCCACGTCCGAGGCACGAGAGCTGGCCGTAGCGGCCGCACACGCGGCGGCGGACAAGAAGGCCAGCGACGTAGTCGTGCTGGACGTGTCCGAGCAGCTCGTCATCACCGACGCCTTCGTCATCGCCTCCGCGTCCAACGAGCGCCTGGTCGGCGCGATCGTCGACAACGTCGAGGAGAAGCTGCGCGAGAGCGGGCACAAGCCGGTCCGCCGCGAAGGCGCCCGCGAGGGGCGCTGGGTGCTGCTCGACTACGTCGACGTCGTCGTGCACGTCCAGCACGTCGAAGAGCGCACGTTCTACGGCCTCGAGCGGCTGTGGAAGGACTGCCCGCGCATCGAGGTGGACGGCCTCGAGGAGCCGCCCGCCGACGAGGACCCGGACGTCCCGTGAGCCCGCGGCGGCTCGTGCTCTGGCGCCACGGCGAGACGGACTACAACGCCGCCGGGCGGATGCAGGGGCACCTGGACTCGGCGCTGACCCCGGTCGGCTGGAACCAGGCCCGGTTCGCGGTCCCCGCGCTGGCCCGGTTCTCCCCGGACCTCGTCATCGCGTCCGACCTGCGCCGCGCCACCGACACGGCCACCGTGCTCACCGACGCGATCGGCGTCCCGCTGCGGATCGACAAGCGGCTGCGCGAGACGCACCTCGGCGAATGGCAGGGGCTGACCGGCGCGGAGGTCGACGAGGCCTACCCCGGCGAGCGCGCCCGCTGGCGCACCGACGCGACGTGGGCGCCGCCGGGCGGCGAGAACCGCGTCGACGTCGCCGACCGCGCCGGTGAAGTGGTCGCCGACCTGCAGGCCAACGCCGAGGTGGGCGACACGGTGCTGCTGGCCGCGCACGGCGGGCTGATCATCGCGCTCACCGCACGGCTGCTGAAGCTGCCGGTGGAGATCTGGCCGTCGCTGGGCGGGATCCAGAACTGCCACTGGGTCGAACTGGGCTGGCGCGACGGCAAGTGGCGGTTGCACGCCTACAACGCGGGGATGCACGGCTAGCCGATGGGGCCGCGCCTGCTGGTGTTCGGCGATTCGCTGAGCTTTCACGGTCCGGAAGGACCCTGCGCCGCGGACGAGCCGCGGCTGTGGCCGAACGTCGCGGCCGCCGCGCTGGGCGGCACCGCCGACCTGGTCGCCGGGATCGGCTGGACCGCGCGCGACGCCTGGTGGTCGCTGACCGGCGATCCCCGCGTCTGGGCCGACCTCCACCACGTCGACGCGGTCGTGCTGGCGGTCGGCAGCATGGACACGCTGCCCTCGCCGTTGCCGACCTACTTGCGCACGGGACTGCGGTACCTGCGTCCGGACCCGGTGCGGCGCGTGGTGCGCAAGGCCTATCTCGCGGCCCAGCCACGGCTGTCCGTCGCGTTCCGCGGGCGTCCCGCGGTGCTGCCCGCCAAGCTCACCGTGCAGTACCTCGACACGGCCGTCGGCGCGCTGCGCGTCCTGCGGCCGGAGCTGCCGATCTTCGGCTGGCTGCCGTCGGTGCACCGCGCGGCCGCCTACGGCAACGTCCACACGGCACGTCCCGCCGCGGCGGCCGCGATGGCGGCGTGGGGCGCGCGGGCCGGAATCCCGTTGCTGGACCTCGAAGCCGTCGTGGGGGAGCACGTGCTCGGCGGCGAGGGAAACCCGGACGGCATGCACTGGGGCTGGAAAGGACACGCCGCGGTCGGCGACGCGATGTCCGTGTTGATGGCGCCGGTGCTGGCCCCCCGGCACGTAGGCTGACGGCGTGTCGGTCGCCGTAGTCACGGATTCCACCGCCCACCTGCCGGAGGGCTTCGCCGAACGGCACGCGGTCCGGGTGGTGCCGCTGCACGTCCTGGTCGACGGCGTGGTCTCCCTCGACGGGGTCGAGACCGGTCCGGCGGCCGTCGCGGAGGCGATGAGCCAGCGCAAGATCGTCACGACGTCGCGGCCGACCCCCACCGAGTTCGTGAACGAGTACCGGGCGGCGCTGGCCGACGGCGCGGACGCGATCGTGTCGGTCCACCTCTCCCGTGAGCTTTCGGGCACCTGGGAAGCGGCGGTCCTGGCCGCGCAGGAGGTCGGGCCGGACCGGGTCCGCGTGGTCGACTCGCGCACCACCGCGATGGGGCTCGGCTTCGCCGCCCTGCACGCCGCTTCGGCCGCTTCCGCCGGGGCCGACGCGGCCGAGGTCGAAGCCGCCGCGGTGACCGCCGCCGGGTGCTCGTCGACGTTGTTCGTGGTGGAGACCCTGGACCACCTGCGCCGCGGCGGCCGCATCGGCCCGGCGGCGGCATTGCTGGGCACGGCGCTGGCGGTGAAGCCGGTGCTGCACATGTCCGAGGGCCGGATCCTCCCGCTGGAGAAGGTCCGCACGATGAACCGCGCGATCGCACGGCTGGTCGAGCTGGCCGCCAAGGCCGCGGCCGACGACGACGTCGAGCTGGCGGTGCACCACCTGGCGTCGCCCGAGCGGGCGGTCGAGCTGGCCAACCGGCTGGAGGAGGCGGTGCCCCGCTCGGCGGGCTGCGTGGTCTCCGAGCTGGGCGCGGTGATCGGGGCGCACACCGGGCCCGGCGTGCTCGGGGTGGTCGTCCAGCGCACCGTGCCGCCCCGTAGCTAGCCCGAACCCACCAGCATGCCACCCGGGTACGACGGAACCGGCCGTCCCCGGGCCGGGCCGGCCGGATCCGTCCACAACACCCCGGTTGTCCACAGGCCGCGACGGCACCCCTGTCGGACGCCTCCCCGCGGGCCCTAACGTCGATCGTGTGTTCGAGCAGACCGCCCGGGATCCGGGCCTCCCCGTCAACGACCGGCTCTCCTGGCTGGCCGACCAGCTCTCGCCCGACGCGAGCACGGTCGGCCCCGGAGGTCGCCTGGTCCGGCGCTGGCTGCCGGGTGGAACGGCCGGAGCGGGCCGCCGCCGGTGGGCGTTCGCCGGAGTGTGCGCGGCGGTCGTGGTGCTCATCCTCGGTTCGGTGGCCCTCCTCGGCGGCCGTCCGGCACCCGAGCCCGCACCCGCGCTTCCCACCGCGAAACCGGCGGCCGGCGCGGCGCCGGCCCGCGCCGCGCCCCAGGCGGGTCTCGTCATCAGCGTGATCGGCCGCGTCCGGTCACCGGGCTTGGTGACGGTGCCCCAGGGATCGAGGGTGGCGGACGTCCTGCGAGCGGCGGGCGGCGCGGAGCCGGGCACCGACCTGTCGACGCTGAACCTCGCCCGCCGGGTGGCGGACGGGGAGCAGCTGGCGGTCGGCATCCCGGCGCCCGCCGCCGCACCCGGCGACCCGGCGGGCGGCGGGAAGGTCGACCTCAACGCGGCGACCACCGACCAGCTGGACGCGCTGCCGGGGGTCGGCGAGGTGACGGCCAAGCGAATCATCCAGTGGCGCACCGACCACGGCGGCTTCGCCAAGATCGAGCAGCTGCGCGACGTCGAAGGCATCGGGGAGAGCAAGTTCGAGCGACTCCGCGAGCAGGTGACGGTCGGATGAGCGCGATCGAGCTGGTCTCGTGGGTTTCCAGCGGGTGGGCGACCATGCGGTTTCGGTGGCGCCCGGCCGATCGATCGCGGTCTCGCCGGTCGTCCCGCCGGGGACCACGCTCGTCCGAGCCCCGAGCCCCGAGCCCCGAGCCCCGAGCCCCGAGCCCCGAGCCCCGAGCCCCGAGCCCCGAGCCCCGAGCCCCGAGCCCCGAGCCCCGAGCCCCGAGCCCCGAGCCCCGAGCCCCGAGCCCCGAGCCCCGAGCCCCGAGCCCCGAGCACGAGCCGTGAGCCCCGGGCCTCCGAGCCGCGAGCCCCGAGCCCCGAGCCCCGAGCACGAGCCGTGAGCCCCGGGCCTCCGAGCCGTGAGCCCCGAGCCCCGAGCCCCGAGCCCCGAGCCCCGAGCCCCGAGCCCCGAGCACGAGCCGTGAGCCCCGGGCCTCCGAGCCGTGAGCCCCGAGCCCCGAGCCCCGAGCACGAGCCGTGAGGCCCGGCCTCCGAGCCGCGAGCCCCGAGCCCCGAGCCCTGGCCACCGGCGACCACTGCCCGCGGTCGCGACGGGGGGCCCGATGAGTGCCATCGAGCCGATCCCGCGGAGACACCCCCTCACTCGATCGCCGACCGTCCCGGAGAAGCCGAATGAGCACCATCCCCACCCCGGACACCCGCCAGGACATGCGGCTGGTCCCGGCCGCGCTGATTTGCTGGCTGGCCGCACTGGCCGGGCTCCTCCTCGGCTGGTGGACGGCCGTCGCGATCGGCCTGGCCTCGGCAGCGGTCGCCGGGCTGGTGCTGTGGCGAGCCCGCACCCGGCCCAGAGCGGTCAGCGCGGCGGCGGCGCTCCTGGTCCTGGGTCTCGTCACCGCCGGGCCGGTCGCCTGGCGCATCCGCGAGGCCCAGCACGACGAACTCCGCGCAGCCGCGGCCGAAGGACTTCCGGCGACGCTGCGGGTAGTCGTCGCCGAGCGACCGAAGCCCGTGCGAAGCGCGGGCTACGCCGACCAGCAGGCCGGAGCCCGATCGGTGGTCCTGGCCACCGAGGTGCGCACAGCGTCGGTCGACGGCCGCCTCGTCCCGTCGTCCGGCCGCGTACTCCTCCTCGCGCCGGTCGCGCAGTGGGCCTCCCTCCTGCCCGGCCAAGAGATAACCGCGACAGGCCGCCTGATGCCACCTCGCGGCGCGGACCTGACCGTCGCGGTCCTGTCCGTCCGCGGCCCGCCGGGCGAGCCGAGCCCGGCGCCGTGGTGGCAGCAAGCCGCGGCCGACCTGCGGGCGGGCCTCCACGACCTGTGCCAGTCCCTGCCGGACGAACCCGCGGGCCTCCTGCCGGGCCTGGTCCTGGGCGACACGAGCGCGCTGTCCCCGCGCGTCGAGCAGGAGTTCGTCACCGCGGGCCTGGCCCACCTCACGGCCGTCAGCGGCGGAAACCTCGCCGTGGCCTGTGGCGCGGTCCTGCTCCTGCTTCGCTTGCTGCGCCTGGGGCCTCGGCTCTCGGCAGTGGCGGCGGGAGCGTGCCTGGTGGGGTTCCTCGTCCTGGTCGGTCCGGAGCCGAGCGTCCTCCGCGCGGGCGTCATGGCGGCGGTCGCGTTGCTGGCCCTGGCTTTGGGACGGCGCGGTTCGGCGTTGCCCGCCTTGGCCTTCGCGGTGTGCGTGCTGGTGGTGGCGGACCCGGCGATGGCGACGGACTTCGGTTTCGCCCTCTCGGTGTTCGCGACCGCGGGCCTGGTCCTGCTCGCACCCCGCTGGGCCGATGCGCTGGTCCGCCGGGGCTTCCCACCGGGGTTCGCCGAAGGGCTGGCGATCCCGCTGGCGGCCTTCCTGGTCACGGCGCCGGTCCTCGCGGGCATGGCGGGCTCGGTCAGCCTGGTTTCGGTGCTGACCAACGTCCTGGCCGCTCCCGTCGTTGCCCCGGCGACTGTGCTCGGCGTGCTGGCGACGGTCGTCGGCCCGTGGTGGCCCGGCGCCGGGACGGTCCTCGTGCACCTGGCCGACCCGGAAGCGCGGTGGCTGATCACGGTGGCGCGGCACGGCGCGCGGGCCCCGGGCGCGGTCGTCGCCTGGCCCGGCGGATGGGCCGGTGGACTGCTGGCCGCCGTGGTGCTCGTGGTGCTGGTGCTCGCCGCCCGGCACCGGCGGGTCCGGCTGCTCATGGCGATTCTGGTCGTCGGCGCGCTGCTGGTGTTCGTGCCCGTGCGGGTGATCGCCCCGGCATGGCCGCCGCGGAACTGGGCGGTCGTCGAGTGCGACGTCGGCCAGGGCGACGCGCTCGTGCTGGCGACAGCCGAGCCGGGACGGGCCGTCGTCGTGGACGCCGGACCCGAGCCGGGCCCGGTCGACGAGTGCCTGCATCGGCTGGGTGTCGACCGGATTCCGTTGCTGGTGCTGAGCCACCTGCACGCCGACCACATCGGCGGGCTCGCGTCGGTCTTCGAGGGTCGCGCGGTCGGCGGGATCGCCGTCGGTCCCGGACGGGCGCCGGAGTGGGCGTGGCGTCAGGTCGCGGCGGAGGCCGCCCGGCAAGCGGTGCCGCTGGTGGAGCTGAGCCCGGGGGAGCGGCTGGACTGGCCCGGCTTGGCCCTCGACGTGCTCGGCCCGCGCTACGTCCCGGCGCGCGCGATCGGGCAGCAGGACGGCACCACGATCAACAACAGTTCGGTGGTGCTGCGGGCGGAAACCCCGGCGGGACGGGTGTTGCTGACGGGCGACGTCGAACTGGCGGCGCAGGCCGACCTCTTGGCCGACGTCGGTGATCTGAGAGCGGAGGTGTTGAAGGTGCCCCACCACGGTTCGCGCTACTCGCTGCCGTCGTTCCTCGGCGCGGTCGCCCCGCGGGTGGCATTGGTGAGCGTGGGCGCGGGCAACACTTACGGCCATCCCAGTAAGTCCACAATGGACGCATTGGCGGCTTTGGGTGCGCTGGTGGCCCGGACCGATGTGGACGGTGACACCGCGGTGGTGGGCGACCCGTCGGGCCCGGCCGTCGCCCGCCGAGGCGAGCCACGCGGCCCGCCCCGCCGCTGAGGAGCGCGTGTCGTCGAGCTGCGCGAGCCGTTGGCGGCCACTGCGGAGGGCCCCGGCGCTGAGCCGGGCGGGTCTTGTCGCCCCGCGCGCGATGCCTGACCGGACGTCCGGCGGCCTGGGGCGGCAGCACGCCCGCCCGTCGCTGAGGTGCGTCTGTCGTCGAGCTGCGCTAACCGAGTCGGTCGTCCCGGCACTGGCGCCCGGCAAGCCTGGGGCGGGCAGCTCGCCCGCCCCAGGAGGGCGTCAGTAGCCCAGCGCCTCGTTCACCGCGGCGGCCGAGGGCGGCACGGTCGCCTTCGGGCCGATGTGGTTCTCGACCGCGTCGAGGGTCTTGAGGCCGTCGCCGGTGATCAGGAGGACCGTCTCGGCGTCCGGGTCGAGCTTGCCCGTCTCCACCAGCTTCTTCGCCGTGGCCACGGTGACCCCGCCAGCCGTCTCGGTGAAGATGCCTTCGGTGCGGGCCAGCAGGCGGATGCCTTCGACGACCTCTTCGTCGGTGACGTCCTCGATCGCGCCGCCGGTGCGGTTGACGATGTCGAGCACGTACGGGCCGTCGGCCGGGTTGCCGATCGCCAGCGAGCGGGCGATCGTGTCCGGCTTCACCGGCTGGACCACGTCCTGGCCCGCGCGGAACGCGGCCGACACCGGCGAGCAACCGGTGGCCTGCGCGCCGAACACCTTGTACGGGCTGGCTTCCACGAGCCCGAGCTGGCCCAGCTCGCGGAAACCCTTGTCCACCTTCGTCAACTGCGAACCGGAGGCGATCGGCACGACGATCTGCGGCGGGATGCGCCAGCCCAACTGCTCGGCGACCTCGAAGGCGAGCGTCTTCGAGCCTTCCGAGTAGTACGGCCGGACGTTCACGTTCACGAACGCCCACTTCGGGTGCTCGCCCGCAAGCTCGGTGGCGAGGCGGTTGACGTCGTCGTAGTTGCCGTCGACGGCGATGAGGTCGCCGTCGTACACCGCGGTGGTGAGGATCTTGGCGCGCTCGAGGGTCTTCGGGATCAGCACGACCGACCGCCAGCCCGCGCGGGCCGCTGCGGCGGCCGTCGCGTTGGCCAGGTTGCCGGTCGACGGACATGCGAGCACCTCGAACCCGAACTCGCGCGCCGCGGCCAGCGCGACGGCGACGACGCGGTCCTTGAAGGAGTGCGTCGGGTTGCCCGTGTCGTCCTTGACCCAGACGCGCTTGAGGCCGAGCTCCTTGGCGAGGCGGTCGGCGCGCACCAGGCGGGTCGCGCCCGGCTCGGTGTTCGGGATTTCCTCCACGTTGGACGGAACCGGGAGGAGCTTCTTGTAGCGCCAGATGTTCTTCGGGCCGGCCTCGATGTCTTCGCGGCGGACGCGACCGAAGTCGTAGGCGACCTCGAGCGGCGAAAAGTCTTCGGCGGAGACGAACTCGGGGGCGAGCGGCTGCCGGTGACCCTCTTCCTTCGACACCAGTTCGACGGCGGGACCCAGGTCCGGGGTCTTCGTGGTGGAGGTCGTGCCGAGGGTTGCGGTCATCGCGAGGTTCCTTTCCTCATCTGCCCCGCCGAAGCGGGCCGGAATTGGCACCGTGGTCGTCAGCTACCCCGCGATCGCGGGATGACGGGCTGTACGCCGGTTGCCGGGGCTTCGTCGGGCCGTTCCCTCTGCCCCTCTGGATGAGCGGTATTCGGTTGTCGGCGCGCGCACGCCGGATGATCCGGGGCGGCTGCCTCGGCTACACCGTACGACATGGCGCTCACGCCGTGCCATGGTGCCCGGCCGACATCACCGGAGCGGGCGCACGGGCGAGCAAGTGAGAAGATTCCCCCGTGACCGCGCAAGCCACCGCCCCGGCCCCCCTGCACCTGGTGCTCGGCGAGGAAGAACTGCTGATCGAGCGGGCCGTCCGCGAGACGCTCGCCGCCGCCCGCGCGATGGACGCCACGGCCGAGCTGACCCGCGTCCGGGTGTCGGATCTCACAGCGCCTGAGCTGGCCGAGCTGGTGAGCCCGTCGCTGTTCAGCGAGGGCCGCGTGATCGTCCTCGAGTCGGCGCAGGACATCTCACAGGAGCTGGCCGACGCCGTCGCGGCGTACCTGAAGGACCCGGCGGACGGGGTGGTGCTGGTCGTCGTGCACACCGGCGGCGGCCGCAGCAAGGCGGGCAAGTCGCTCCCGGCGGCGCTGAAGAAGGCCGGCGCCGAGGTGACGGAGTGCCCGAAGCTGACCAAGCCGGCCGAGCGCGAGCAGTTCGTGCGCCACGAGGTGCGCCGCGCGGGTGGCAAGATCGACCCGGCGGGCGTCGCGGCGCTGATCGACGCCGTGGGGTCCGACCTGCGGGAACTCTCGTCCGCGGCGAGCCAGCTGGTGGCCGACACGGGCGGCACGGTCGACGCCGACGCGGTCCGCCGCTACCACCGCGGCCGAGCGGACGTGACCGGCTTCGCGGTGGCGGAGAAGGCGGTGAGCGGCGACCGCGCGGCGGCGCTGGAGTCGTTGCGCTGGGCGATGCAGCTGGGGGTCCCGCACGTGCTGGTGGCCGACGCGCTGGCGGACGCGGTCCGCACGATCGCGCGGGTGTCCGGCGCGGGCCGCGGCAACCCGAACCAGATGGCGGGCGAGCTGGGGATGCCGCCGTGGAAGGTCCGCAAGGCCCAGGGCCAGTCCCGCGGCTGGAACCCGGACGGCCTCGCCACGGCGATGCGGGTGGTCGCCCGCCTGAACGCGGAGGTCAAGGGCGTGGCGGCGGACCCGGGCTACGCGCTGGAGCGCGCGGTCCTGGAGGTGGCCGCCGCCAAGGGCGACCGCTGACCGGAAGACCACGGCCGAGCGAGCTGGCGGCGGCCAAGGGCGACCGCTGACCAGAAGCCGCGGCCGAGCGAGCTGGCGGCGGCAGGCGGTCGCGGGCCCGGCGCGATGGTGGCTCGCGAGTGGCGGCGACCGCCGACCTGCGGCGGTCGAGGGCTCAAGCTGATCCGGCGGGCGCCGTGGCGACCTCACACAGCCCGCCGACCCCGGACACGAAGAAAGCCCCGGCCGAAGCCGGGGCCTTCCCAAAGCTCAACCTCAGAGCGCGTTGACCCGCTTCGCCAGCGCCGACTTCTTGTTGGCGGCCTGGTTGGCGTGGATGACGCCCTTCGAGACGGCCTTGTCCAGCTTCTGGGCGGCGTCGCGCTGCAGCTCGACGGCCTTGGCCTTGTCGCCGGCCTCGGCGGCTTCGCGGACCTTGCGGATCGCGGTCTTCACCGAGGACCGGATCGCCTGGTTGCGCTGACGCGCCTTCTCGTTCGTCGTGATGCGCTTGATCTGCGACTTGATGTTGGCCATGAGGCAACTCCTGTTTCACTCGGTGAGATTCGCCGCCGCGCTGAAGTGGCACCGCTCTTGACGAGCAGTTTTCCTCCATGACGGAATGCCGCACGGGCAGCGAGCGACCACTTTAACAGCCAGGCCGACGGCGACCGGCACCGGGAGTACCGTGGACGTCGGTAGTGCCTAGGGTTCCGTCGCCGGTCCGCGCGGCCCGCTCCACACAACCAGGACCGGTGGGCCTGGTCCGAGCGGCACCGTCGGCGGGTCCGGACGACCTGTCGTTCATCTGACGGGGCAAAAGCCTGGAGGACCCGGTTTTCGCGCGCGCGAAAACCCGAAGGGGTCCCGTGAACGCCACCGCACTCTCCCTCGTCCTCGTCGCCGCCGTCGTGCACGCCGCCTGGAACCTCGCCGCCAAGCGGGTCTCCTCCGGGGGCACCCAGTTCGTCTGGCTCTACTACACCGCCTCCGCCGTCCTCCTCCTGCCGGTCACGGTCGTGCTGCTCCTGATCGAGCCTGTCCGTCCACAGTGGAGCTGGTTGCTGGCCGCCGTGGTCACCTCGATCCTGCACATCGCCTACGGCGTCGTGCTGCAGCGCGGGTACCGCGTCGGGGACCTGTCCGTCGTCTACCCCGTCGCCCGCGGCACCGGGCCGCTGCTGTCCGTGCTGGCCGCCGTCCTCGTGCTCGGCGAACGGCCCGGCCCGCTCGGCCTGGTCGGGGCGTTCCTCGTCGTCGCCGGGGTGCTGGTGATCAGCACCGGCCGCACGGCGGCCGACCCCCACGCGGTGAAAGCCGGGATCGTCTACGGCCTGCTGACCGGGGCCGTCATCGCCGGGTACACGCTCTGGGACGCGCACTCCGTCACCGGCATCGGCGTGCCGCCGCTCGTCTACTTCGGCCTCGGGTCGATCCTGCAGAGCCTGATGCTCGTGCCCGGCGCCTTGGCCGACCGCGGCGAGGTCAAGCGGCTCTGGCGGGAACAGCGCCGCGAAGTGCTGCTCGTCGCCGTGCTGTCGCCGATCGCCTACATCCTCGTGCTGTACGCCCTCACCATGGCGCCGGTCAGCCTGGTCGCGCCCGCGCGGGAGCTGAGTATCGTCCTCGGCGGCCTCGCCGCGTGGCTCGTGCTCGGCGAGAGCGACGCCGTCCGGCGGCTGGCCGGCTCCGTGATCGTGCTGTCCGGGATCGCCGCGATTGCGGCCGCCTGAGCGCGTCGGGTAGGGATGGTCGGATGGAAGTCCTGAAGAGCAGGCTGCTGATCCGCCCGCGCGACCTCGACGCGGCCACCGCGTTCTACCGCGACACGCTCGGCCTGGCCGTCGAGCGCGAGTTTCCCGGCGGCACCGTGTTCTTCCTCGGGCACGGCTCCCTGGAGGTCTCCGGGCAGGGAGACGCCCCCTCGTCACCCGATCTGGTGCTCTGGCTGCAGGTCCGGGACCTGGCCGGCACTCTCGCGGAGCTGAAGGCCAAGGGCCTGGCACCGGTCCGGGACGCCCAGCGGATGCCGTGGGGCCTCGACGAGGCCTGGATCGCCGACCCGGACGGCACGCGGATCGTGCTGGTCGAGGTGCCCGAGGGCCACCCGATCCGGACGGACACCCGCTAGGCGGGCTTGACGGCGCGCAGCTGCGCGGCGAGCGCGGCGAACCCCGGCGGCTCCCAGGTCCAGGTCTGCAGGTCGGCGAAGCCGGCCGCCGCGGCTTCGTCGGCCAGGACGTGCCTGCTCACGGGCAGCCACTTCTCGTGCGCGGACAGCAGCAGCCGCCCGCCCGGGCGCAGCACCCGGAACAGCTCGGCGAACCCGGCCGCGCGGTCGTCCCAGAGCATGACGTTGTTCACGGTCAGGACGGCGTCCACCGACTCGTCCGGCTGGCCGGTGCTCGCCGCCGACCCTTCGCGCAGCTCGGCGCGGTCGCCGCAGCGCTCGTGGCACAGCGCGAGCATCTCGGGGGACGGGTCGACGCCGATGGCGCGCCCGGCCAGGCGGGCGGCGGCGTCCAGGCCCACGCCGGGGCCCGGTCCGACGACCAGGACGGTCTCGTCGGGCTCGATCTTCGCCAGGTCGACGACGCGGTGTTCGGTGGCGGCGTTGCCCCGCGCCATCACCCAGCCGCCGAGGCGGCCGAGCGGGCCGGAGGGGTGACCGAACGCACGGTCGAGAACGCGGGCGAAGCCGCTGGTCTCCGGCTGGGGAGGGGGTGCCGGCTGGTGCGGAGTGCTCATACTTCGAGGGCACCACGGATCGCGAAACCCCGCATCGGGGATGACCCCCACCCGCACCCGGAGGGCCATGGGAACATAGAGGTGGCCATCCCCGACTTTCCGAGGACTCATTCGAGTGACGACGTTCGCCGACACCACCTTCACGCCTCCGGAAGCTCATCCGGAACTTCTGCATCATCGCGCACATCGACCACGGCAAGTCCACCCTGGCCGACCGCATGCTGCAGCTCACCGGCGTCGTGGAAGAGCGGGCCATGCGCGCTCAGTACCTCGACCGGATGGACATCGAGCGCGAGCGCGGCATCACGATCAAGGCGCAGAACGTCCGGCTGCCCTGGCAGGTGGACGGCCAGGACCACGTCCTGCACATGATCGACACGCCCGGCCACGTCGACTTCACCTACGAGGTCTCGCGGGCCCTGGAGGCGTGCGAAGGCGCGATCCTGCTGGTCGACGCCGCGCAGGGGATCGAGGCCCAGACGCTGGCCAACCTGTACCTGGCGCTGGAGAACAACCTCCAGATCATCCCGGTGCTCAACAAGATCGACCTGCCCTCGGCCGACCCGGACAAGTACGCGGGTGAGCTGGCCCACATCATCGGCTGCGAGCCCGAGGAGGTCCTGCGGGTCTCGGCCAAGACCGGCATGGGCGTCGGCGACCTGCTCGACGCCGTCGTGAAGCAGGTCCCGGCCCCGCAGGGCGACGCCGACGCGCCGGCCCGCGCGATGATCTTCGACTCGGTCTACGACACCTACCGCGGCGTCGTCACCTACATCCGGGTCGTCGACGGCAAGATCACGCCGCGCGAAAAGATCAAGATGATGTCCACCGGGGCGACGCACGAGCTCCTCGAGGTCGGGATCATCTCGCCGGAACCCAAGCCCAGCAAGGGCCTCGGCGTCGGCGAGGTCGGCTACCTGATCACCGGAGTGAAGGACGTCCGGCAGTCCAAGGTCGGCGACACCGTGACGTCGGAGCGCCACGGCGCCAAGGAAGCGCTGGCGGGCTACCGCGAACCGAAGCCGATGGTCTACTCGGGCCTGTACCCGGTGGACGGTTCCGACTACCCCGAGCTGCGCGAGGCGCTGGACAAGCTCCAGCTCAACGACGCCGCGCTCGACTACGAGCCGGAGACGTCGGTGGCGCTGGGCTTCGGCTTCCGCTGCGGCTTCCTCGGCCTGCTGCACCTGGAGATCACGCGCGACCGGCTCGAGCGCGAGTTCGGCCTCGACCTGATCTCGACGGCGCCGAACGTCATCTACCGGGTGGTGCTCGAGGACCGCAGCGAGGTCGTCGTGACCAACCCGTCGGACTGGCCGACCGGGCTGAAGATCGCCGAGGTGCACGAGCCGGTGTCGAAGGTGAGCATCCTCGCGCCGTCGGAGTTCGTCGGCACGATCATGGAGCTGTGCCAGACCAAGCGCGGCACCCTGCTCGGCATGGACTACCTGTCCGAGGACCGCGTCGAACTCCGCTACAACATCCCGCTGGCCGAAATCATCTTCGATTTCTTCGACACGCTGAAGTCGCGTACGCGCGGTTACGCGTCTCTCGATTACGAAGAGGCGGGCGAGCAGATCGCGGACCTCGTCAAGGTGGACATCCTGCTGCAGGGCGAAACCGTCGACGCGTTTTCGGCGATCGTGCACAAGGACGCGGCGTACGGCTACGGCAACCGGATGGCGACGCGGCTGCGCGAGCTGATCCCGCGGCAGCAGTTCGAGGTGCCGATCCAGGCGGCGGTCGGGTCGCGGATCATCGCCCGCGAAACGATCCGCGCGATCCGCAAGGACGTGCTCGCCAAGTGCTACGGCGGTGACATCTCGCGGAAGCGGAAGCTGCTGGAGAAGCAGAAGGAAGGCAAGAAGCGGATGAAGACCGTGGGCCGGGTCGAGGTTCCGCAGGAGGCCTTCGTCGCCGCACTGTCCACTGAGGACTCCGGGAAGAAGAAGTAACTGTTCTCCTGATGTGACACCGGCGCCCATATTCACGCCACCTGGTGAATATGGGCGCCGAACCCGCGTTCGATGCGGTTTCTGTCGGTGGTGTCTGCTTCGCTCTGGTGCGAAGAGCGAAAGGAGAGCACCATGACGGTCATGGCAGACATCGAGCATCCCGCCGATTCGGGCCCCC
Organism: Amycolatopsis nalaikhensis; assembly: GCF_030264295.1. Classification (GTDB taxonomy): domain Bacteria; phylum Actinomycetota; class Actinomycetes; order Mycobacteriales; family Pseudonocardiaceae; genus Amycolatopsis; species Amycolatopsis nalaikhensis. The sequence continues at coordinate 6,107,352 of NZ_CP127173.1, forward strand.
TGTCGGTGCACGACCTCGAGGGGATGCCGGACGATGGCCGACGCCGCGAACTCGTCGACGGGGTGCTCATCGTGAGCCCTGCGCCGGGACGAAGACATCAGGAGATCGTGGTCAGACTCTGGCGAGTCCTCGACGACGTGTGCCCGCTTGAGTACCACGTACTCGTCGCGCCGTTCGCGGTGCACTCGGGCGAAGATACGGAGCTGCAGCCGGACGTCTTGGTCGGCCGCGACGAAGATTTCACGGAGAAGGACCTCCCGGCCCCGCCGGTCCTGGCCGTCGAAGTGCTGTCGCCGAGCACCGCGATCTACGACCTGAACCTCAAGAAGGCGGTCTACGAGCGGCTGTGCACCGGCAGCTACTGGGTGGTCGATCCGGAGGATCCCGCGGTGACCGTGTTCGAGCTGGACGAGGACGGGACCTACCAGCAGGTGGCCAAGGCGGCGGGTGACGAGGTCCTCGCGGTCGAGCGGCCGTTCCCGGTGCGGCTCGTGCCACGAGAGCTGCTGGGCCGCCTGGGCTGAGGGCCGCTCAGCGGATGCGGGGCGTGTCGCGGAGCTGGGCGTGCAGCTGCCGGTGGCGCAGCTCCTTGCGGAGCCGCTCGATCACGGCGTTGAAGAGGGCCGGTTCGAGGATCGCGGTCTGCTCGAACTGCCGTCGTTGCGGCGGTGCCGGGGTGAGGCGGCCTCGCGGGGCGTAGCACTGCACGGAGCTTTCGACGCCACCGCCGGTGACCAGGTCGAGCCAGATGGCGTCGCGCAGGTAGCCGTCGCCGAAGCGGGCGGACCGGCGCGCGTTCACATCGGCGATCTGGGACCACGGCACGACGCGGGTGCTGAGGGTGCCCGCGGGCAGGCGGATGCCTTCGTCGCCGATGGTGAGGTCCTGGAGGCTCGCGAAGCCGCGTTTGAGCATGCGCGCGCGGGACGCGCGGTAGCCGACGATGGCGACGAGGATGGTCGCCGCGTAGGCGCCGCCGATCAGCCACGGCGACAGGCCGCGTACCAGCCCGAGGGCCAGTGCCGCGCCGAACGCGGCGTCGACGGCGAGCAGCACGCCGATCAGGACCTTGACCGGCGTGGTGACGGGGATCGGGGTCTGGGACAACGGGACGGCTCCTCGCGGGGTCAGGGGTTCCCGATTATGCGGTCCGCCGTCACGAACACCGCGACCCGGCGCTCTTCGGCCATGACGCGGTCGTACTCGGCCCAGTCGTCGTGCGTGCCGGTGGCGGCGATGAAGACGTCGCGCAGCAGCTTCGGCAGGCCCGCGGGATCGAAAGCGGGGTCGGGGTCGTCCGGTCCGATGAGGTGGGTGGAGCCGGTGACGGAGACCCAGTTCCAGCCGCGGCGGAAGGTCACGGTGGCGTGCCCGGCCCGCCGCAGCAGCGCGAGCTTGTGCGCCTTCCCGACGGCGACGTACGCGACGCCGGGGGCGCCGGTCACCGGGTCTTCGAGGACGCCGGCGTTGACGACGGAGGAGTGCACGGTGCCGTCGGCGCGCGTCGTGGCGACCGTGGCGAGGCCGTGCTCCTGCAGCGACAGCGTGCGAACCTGCTCCAGATCAACGGTCATGCCCCAACCTAACCCGCGCGGCGAGCCCGGTGTTCCGGTTTCACCGGGTGAAGTGCCGGGCCAACCGTCCGCACAGGGCGGTGACGTCGTGCCGCGGGGCACCGGGCCAGTCGACGTCCAGCCAGCCGAGCTCGCCGGGCGTGCCCCGGTGCCGGACGAAGACGTGCTGGTGGAAGTGCGCGACCGACCGCCCGGCCACGGCGGAGTGCACGGACTCCGGATCGAAGCTCGGCCCGCAGGGCCCGGGCCGCGACCCACGCTGCCCGCGCGACGGCCGCGACCTCGGGCTCGGTGAGCTCGTCGAGGCTCGCGACGTGCCGCCGGGTCTCGACGAAGAGGTAGCCGGGGAAGGGGCCGGGCCGGTGCGTGACGACGACGAGCTCACCGGACCAGACCGGCGGGCTCGCGAGCGGGCCGCCACCCCGGGTGCTTGGCGCAGATCGGGCACGCGTCCGGCATGCCCGCACCCTAGCGCCCGGGATGGCGGCCTCGGGCTTCCTGCCGAGGGCCTCAGCAGGCGCCGTTGTCGGTCCACACTCCCCACTGGCCCGTCGTGCCCGGCTCCTCGCCCTGCGTCCACCACTTCGCCGTCCACTTGTGGCCGTTGTGCGACACCACGTTCCCGCCCGTGTACACCTGCGACGCGCTCCACGCCGGGTCCGCGCACGTGCCCGGGTTCGTCGTGCCGCCCGTGTCCCACGCGACCTGCGAAGACCGGTAGAAGTTGATCGACTGCGCCACCCAGCGCGGGGCCTGCGCGCCCAGGCGGGTGCGGAACGCCGTCCAGTCGTGCGTCGACCACGGGGACCAGCCCAGCTCCGCGTGTGCGGCGAGGCGAGGGAACGCGAGGTAGTCGATGTCGGCCGGGGTGACCACCGTTTCCGTCCACAGCGGGGACTCCACGCCGCGGACCGCGGACTCGCCGACGCCCGACAGGTACGCGCCCGGGTTCCAGTTGTACGCGTCCTGGACCTCGATGTAGCCCGCCCACGACAGGCCGATCGGCGTCGAGCTGTTGTACTTCATGTCGAGGTACGCCTTGTTCGCCGGCGACAGGATCACCTTGCTGCCGCGGGAAACCGCCGTCGACACGCCCGAGTCCGACGTCGTCGTGCCCCAGAACTGCGGACTCGCCGACGCGGGCAGCGTTGCCTTCGCGATGTCGTGCCAGCCCACCACCGACTTGCCCGTCGCCGCCACCAGGGGCAGGACCTTGTTCATGAACGTCAGGTAGTCGGCCTGGGACGTCGCCGAGGCCTCGTCGCCGCCGATGTGCAGGTACGGGCCGGGCGTCAGGGCCGCCAGCTCGCGCAGGACGTCCGCGACGAACGTGTACGTGATGTCCTTCGAGATGCACAGCGAGCTGTAGCCGACCGCCGTGTCCGTGCGCAGCGCGGGCGCGACGCCGTTGCAGTTCAGCTCCGCGTAGGACGCCAGAGCCGCGTTCACGTGCCCCGGCATGTCGATCTCCGGGATGATCGTGATGTGCCGCGAGGCCGCGTAGTTCACGATGTCGGTGTACTGCGCCTTCGTGTAGTAGCCGCCCGCGCCGCCGCCGACCTGGGTGCTGCCGCCGTAGGTCGCCAGGCGGGGCCAGCTGTCGATCTGAATCCGCCAGCCCTGGTCGTCGGCCAGGTGCAGGTGCAGGTGGTTGATCTTGTACTGGGCGAGCTGGTCGAGGTACCGCTTGACCGTCGACACCGGGTGGAAGTGCCGGGCGACGTCGAGCATCGCACCGCGGTAGCCGAACCGGGGGTAGTCGAGGATCGTCGCGCCCGGCACGCTCCACGGCCCGGCCTGCGCCGTCAGGCTCTCGACCTTGCCCGGCAGCAGCTGCCGCAACGTCTGGACGCCGGCGAAGAGCCCGTCGGCGGTGGTGGCCCGCAGCGTGACCGACGACGCCGTCGACTCCAGCTGGTAGCCCTGCGCGCCCACCGAGGCGGGCGCACCGCTGAGCAACAGCGCGATGCTGTCGGACGGCACCGACGCCGGCGCGTCGGACACCGGCAGCGCGTAGCCGGTCGAGGGGCGCAGCACCCCGGCGAGGTAGTCGCCGACCTGCCGGGCCGGCGCCGAACCGGCTTCGGTGACGATCTTCGTCGTAGACGCCAGCGGGAACGCGACCCCGGCCGACGGCGTCACCGACACCGGGACCGGCACGATCGACTGCAACGCCGGCGTGGCCGCCGCGGCCGGGCTCAGCTGGGCGGTCGTGGTACTGGCGCCGACCAGGGCCAGCACGGCGAGCGCGCGGCCGAGGCGCCGCGCTCGGGATGTCTTCACCGGGGACCTCCTGGCGGGAAGGGCGCGACTCCGGCGTCGCACCTGCCCGGATCGTCGCACCTCCGCCGACGATGGTCTAGACCAAACTGGGTGGTTAAGCTCGCGCGATGCCGCAGGAGTTCGCACCGGGCTCGCCGTTCGCGCTGCTTTCGCCCGCCGAAACGGCCGCCTGGTACGCGTACATGAAAGTGCACCTCCGCCTGGAGTACGAGCTGAACCGGCAGCTGCGCGCCGACAGCGGCCTTTCGCTCGCCGACTACCACGTGCTGGTCGCGCTGACGAGCGCGCCGGGTGGCCGGCTGCGGGTCACGGATCTGGCGATCCGCATCGGCTGGGAGCGCAGCCGGCTCTCGCACCACCTCAAGCGGATGCGCGAACGCGGCTTGGTCGTGACCGGCGTGAGTCCCGAAGATCGGCGCGCCACCGACGTGGTGTTGTCCGAGGCCGGCTGGGCGGCGTTGCGCCGAGCCGCGCCGGACCACGTCGAATTCGTGCGCAAGGCGTTCCTGGACGCGCTCGGGTCCGGCGAGAAAGCCCAGCTGGCGGACCTGCTGGAGCGGGTCTACGACGCGCTCGTCGAGCACGGCAGCCTGCCGCGGCCGGACGACCACCCCTGACATTTAGGTGACATGTCACGTAATGTGGGGTCGAACCCAGGAGGTGCGACATGGCGACGGTGGCCGAACTGATGCGGGCGAACCTGCTCGAGGTCTTCAACGAACGTGACGACGAGCGGCGCGCGAAGGCGATAGCGGCGACGTACGCGGCCGACGTCGAGTTCGCCGATCCCGAAGGCGTCGCGACCGGGCACGACGAGCTGAACGCCAAGGCGAAGGGGCTCCTGAACCAGTCCCCGGGATTCGTGTTCGCGCCGGACGGCCCGGTGCTGGTCAACCACGACCTGGGGCACCTCGCCTGGCGACTCGGCCCGGAAGGCGCGCCGCCGGTCGTCCGGGGGATCGACGTAGCCCTCGTCAAGGACGGGCTCATCACGAAGCTCTACACGATGTTGCTGCCCGCCTGAGTACTACGCTCAGGGCATGTTCGACGAGCTGACGTTCCCGGTCATCGCCGCGCCCATGGCGGGCGGCCCGACCACCCCGGAGCTGGTCGCCGCGGTGACCGAAGCCGGCGGCTTCGGCTTCCTCTCGGCGGGCATGCTCACCCCTGCGGCGCTGACCGCGCAGATCGAGCGCACCCGCGAGCTGACCGGGCACCCCTTCGGCGTCAACCTCTTCGTCCCGCAGCCGGACACCGGCGCCGACATCACCGCGCACCGCGAGCGGCTCGCGGCCTTCGCGCGCGAGTACGACGTCGAGCCCGGCGAGCCGAAGTGGGACGACGACGCGTACCCGGCGAAGCTGGACGTCGTGCTCGATCAGCGGGTCCCGGTGGCGTCGTTCACCTTCGGCCCGCCGTCGCCGTCGGACGTGCTGCGGCTGAAGGAGGCGGGCACCCAGGTCGTCGTCACCGTGACGACGCCGGAGGCCGCGCAGCGGGCCGCCGAGCTCGGCGCCGACGCGCTCGTGGTGCAGGGTTTCGAGGCCGGCGGGCACCGGAGCCTGTTCACCGACGACGCCGGCCTTCCCGGTGGCGGCCCGGAGTACGGCGTGCTCGCGCTGCTGCGGCTCGTCGCCGCACGCGTCGACCTGCCGCTCATCGCCGCCGGTGGCCTGGTCCACGGCGCGGACGTCGCCGCCGTGCTCGCCGCCGGGGCGACCGCGGCCCAGCTGGGCACGGTCTTCCTGCGCGCCGACGAAGCCGGGACGTCCGAGGCGCATCGCAAGGCCCTGGCTCTCGCCGAACGCGAGACGGCGTTCACCCGCGCCTTCAGCGGACGTCCGGCGCGTGGCCTGGTCAACAAGTTCATGGAGGCGCTGTCCGACGGCGCGCCCGCGGCCTACCCGCAGCTGAACCACCTGGCGGGGCCGATCCGCAAGGCGTCGGCGAAGGCAGGTGACCCGGAGGCGATCTCGCTGTGGGCGGGCCAGACCTACCCGCTCGCCTACGACGCGTCGGCCGCCGTGATCCTCGAGCGGCTGAAGGTCGAGGCGCGCGACGCGGCCGCACGCCTCGACCGGATCCGCTAGGCGTCGGTGCGGTTCAGCACCGAGTGCCGCTTGCTGTACAGGAAGTAGATGATCAGGCCGAGCACGAACCAGACGGCGAACCGCAGCCAGGTCGCCGGCTGCAGGAACGTGATCAGCCAGATCGAGAACACGACGCCGATCGCGGGCACCACCGGCATACCCGGCGTCTTGAACGTGCGCGGCAGGTCGGGCTGCTTGTAGCGCAGCACGATCACCGCGACGCAGACGACGACGAACGCCAGCAGGATGCCGATGTTCGTCAGCTCCGCCGCCTCGCCGATCGGCAGCAGCCCGGCGATGACCGCGGACGCGCCGCCGAGGATCCACGTCATCCGGCTCGGCACCTGCCGCTTCGGGTTCGTCTTGCCCAGCCACGGCGGCAGCAGCCCGTCGCGGCTCATCGAGTAGCCGACGCGGGTGGCACCCATCAGGAACGTGAACAGCACGGTGAGGATGCCGACGATCGCGCCGATCGCGATCACCGTGGCCAGCCCGTCGAGGCCGACCGACTTGAACGCCGTCGAGAAGCCGCTCTTCGGGTCGATCTCGGTGTACTTCTGCATGCCGGTCAGCACCAGGCAGGCCAGCACGTACAGCACCATCGAAATCGCCAGCGAGTAGAGGATCGCCTTCGGCATGTGCCGTTGCGCGTCCTTCGACTCCTCCGCCGCTGTCGACATCGCGTCGTAGCCGAAGACGGCGAAGAACACCGTCGCGGCGCCGGTCACCGCGCCGCCGAAGCCCGCGGGCGCGAACGGCGTGTAGTTGCCGGTCTTGACGTAGAAGAAGCCGACCAGGATGACGACCAGCACGATCAGGACCTTGATCCCGACCATCGCCGTCTCGAACCGGGCGGCGCTGCGGATGCCGCGGTTGAGCAGGAACGCGATCAGCAGGCACAGCAGTGCGGCGAAGAGGTCGACCTTGTGGCCGGGCCCGGTGCCGGGCGCGCCGAGCATCCACGCGGGCAGGTCGAGGCCGATCTGCCCGAGCAGGAAGTTGAAGTAGCCGGAGATGCCGATCGCGACCACCGACACGATCGCGGTGTACTCCAGCAGCAGGTCCCAGCCGATGAACCAGCCGACGACCTCGCCGAGCACCGCGTAGCCGTAGGTGTAGGCCGAACCGGCCTTCGGGATCAGGCCCGCGAACTCGGCGTAGGAGAACGCGGCAGCGGCGCTCGCGACGCCGGCGATGAGGAACGAGATCAGCACGGCCGGGCCGACGCCGGGGATGCCCGCCGCGTCGTCGCCGTGGGCGACACTGCCGGCGAGGGCGAAGATCCCGGCGCCGATGATGCCGCCGATGCCGATGGCGGTCAGCTGCCACAGGCCGAGCGTGCGTTTCAGGCCCCCGGTTTCGCCTGCGTCCTGGATCTGGTCGATCGGCTTGCGCCGGAAGATGCCGGAGCCGGCACCCACTGGAGCGGACATCATCGTCTCCCGAACGTCGCGGTGGACGGGTCCGGATCGCGGACCCAACGGGGGAACCTACCGCCAACTCCGCGCGGCTACAGCGTGAGCGCGTCAGCCCGCCGCGGTGTCCTCGCCCACGGCCTCGGCCGCCGTCGCGACGGCGCGCTTGGCCTGGGTGGTCCGGACCGCGCTCGCCGCGAAGTAGCCGAGCAGCTCGGCGATCTCGACCGGGTCGTCCAGCTGCGGGCAGTGCCCCCAGTCCTCGCGGACCAGCAGCCTGCTGTGCGGCACCAGCGTGTGCAGCTGCCGCCCGGACGCCGCCGTGACGAGCTTGTCCTTGCCGCACGCGACGACCAGCAGCGGCAGCTTCACTGAGTCGAGCCGGTAGGCGTCGGCGAGCTCGGCGACGAGCTGCCGGGCCTGCTCCAGCCGGCTCTTGGTCGCGCGGTAGTCGGGGAAGAGCGCGGTGAAGCGCTGCACCTGCGTCGCGTCGGCGGCACCCGAGTCGGCGTAGAGCAGCCGCGGCACGACCTGTTCGGCGACCTTGCGCACCAGGAAACCCGGCACCGGGACCGGCAGGGACGAGTACAGCCGCAGCGGCAGCGGGTAGCGCGCGACCGTGCGGATCAGCCACGAGTCGACGAACCCGGGCGCGGCGATCGACACGACCCCCGAGATCGGCAGCTTGTCGTTCTGCGCCGCGCGCAGGCTCATGGTGCCGCCGAGGGAGTTGCCGGCCAGCACGACCGAGCCGAGCACGGCCTGTTCACGGACGACGGCGGTGGTGAACGCGTCGAGCTGGGGCAGCATCGGGCCGGGCCGCAGCGGCTGGGCGTCACCGAACCCGGGCAGATCGACCGCGACCGCCGGGATCCCGGCGGCCGCGAGCTGCTCCAGGGCGGGGCGCCAGGTGTCGGCGCTGTCGCAGTAGCCGTGCAGGAGCACAAGGCGCGGGGCGCTGGGCCGGACGTGCGGTGCGGCGGCCCGCCGTCGCAGGGAGCGACGCGGCACCTCCGGCTCGGGGGCGGGGTCGCCGACCTCGAGGACGCGGGTGCGGACGCCGGCGTAGCGCCGGAAGGAGACCCGGATCGGCTCCGGATCGGGGCTGGGCCGGCCGCCCGGTCCAGCCGGTGCGGGCCGCTTCGTCGCGGTCATGACTACAGATTAGCTTGCCAGCATTGGGTTTTGGTCGAACTTCGGTGCTAACGACCCGGTCTCGAACTGAGTACGTCAAAGATTCACCGAATACCGGAGCTGGGCGAACCACGCGATCCGCCCAGCTCAGCGGGGGTCTAGCGGGTGAAGACGATCTTGCCGGCCGTGTCGCCCTCGAGCATCGCCTGGAAGCCCTTGGCAGCCTCGGAGAACGGCAGCTCGGCGCCGATCTGCGGCCGGACGCCGGTCAGGTCGAGGTAGGCGAGCAGGTCCGCGAGCTCGTCGCGGGTGCCCATGGTCGAGCCGGCGATCCGCAGCTGCAGGAAGAAGACGCGCTGCAGCTCCGCGTGCGCGTCGGGGCCGCTGGTCGAGCCGGAGACCACGATGATCCCGCCCGGCTTGAGCGATTTGACCGAATGTGACCAGGTCGCCTTCCCGACCGTCTCGAACACCGCGTCGACGCGCTCGGGCAGCCGCGCGCCCGACTCGAACGCCTGGTGCGCGCCGAGGCTCTCGGCGAGCGCGCGCTTCTCCTCGGTCCGGCCGGTCACCCAGACCCGGAACCCGGCCGCGCGGCCGAGCTGCACCAGCGCCGTCGAGACGCCGCCCGAGGCGCCCTGGACGAGCATCGTCTGGCCCGGCCGCAGCCCGGACTTCACGAAGAGCATCCGGTAGGCGGTCAGCCAGGCCGTGCCCATGGTGGCGGCCTCGGCGAAGCTGAGCGCGGCGGGCTTCGGGACGACGTTGCGGGCCGGCACGACGACCTGGTCGGCGAACGTGCCCTGGTGCTTCTCGGTCAGCAGCGTGCGCTTCGGGTCGAGGGTGTCGTCACCCTGCCAGCCCGGCGCGTTGACCACGGAGTGGATCACCACCTCGGAGCCGTCGTCGAGGGTGCCGGCGCCGTCGCAGCCCAGGATCATCGGGAACTGCTCCGGCTTGATCCCGACCCCGCGCAGCGTCCAGATGTCGTGCATGTTGAGGCTGGCCGCCTTGACGTGCACGCGGACCCAGCCGTCCGGCACGTCGGGTTCGGGTCGCTCGCCCACGACGAGCGAGTCCAGCGGGCTTTCGGCGTTGGGTTCCTGCGCGTACACGGCGAACATGCCAGCAAGGTACCGCCCCTGGGGCGCGGGAGCAGCAGAGCGCGCGTAGGCTCACACCGTGTTCAACGGGCTTGCCGACTGGTGGGACGGGGTCGAGCTGTGGCTCGCCCAGGCGTGGTTCCCGGTCCAGTTCGTGCTGGTCATGGTGGTCGTCGTGCCGCTGTGCCTGGCCGCCGCGTGGGTGCTCGACAAGGTGGTCGGGCTGTTCGCCCGCCGGCTGGCTCCGGGGCGTGACGACGACTCCGACGGGTCGGCATAGGCTCGCGCACCATGGTCAACCGAAGGCGGATCACCGCCGCGCTGATCGGGCTCCTCGTGCTGGTGCTGGGGGGCTGGCTGGTCAAGGACGTCCTCAGCGGCGGCACGCCCACCTCACCCGCGCCGAGCACCTCGGCGAGCGCCCCCGCGAAGGGCGGCGCGGCCGTGCCGGGCGCGGAGTCCGGGCTGCCCGTGAAGGCGCTTTCCGCGTTGCCCCCGCAGGCGACGGACACGTGGAAGCTCATCGAAAAGGGCGGGCCGTACCCGTACCCGCGCAACGACGACGTCGTGTTCGAGAACCGCGAGAAACGCTTGCCCGGCAAGAAGTCCGGCTACTACCACGAGTACACCGTGAAGACGCCGGGCAGCCCCGACCGCGGCGCGCGCCGGCTGATCACCGGCCAGGCGCACGAGCTGTACTACACCGGTGACCACTACGCGTCCTTCGTCGTCGTGGACCCCGCCCGATGAGCGCGGGCGAGCCGGCGAAGGCCGCGGCGGAGGCGGCGTTCGCCCGCGGGGCGTACCCGCACCTGGTCAACTCGCACCCGACCGTCGACAAGGCCAGCACGCTCACCGCGTTCGCCGAGGCACTGTCCTTTCCGGACTACTTCGGGCACAACCTCGACGCGCTCTACGACTGCCTGACGGACCTCTCATGGCTGCCGCCGGGGGAGCACGTGCTGATCTGGCCGGGCTCGGAAGCGTTGCGCAAGGCGGAACCGAAGACGTACCTGGCGATCCGCAGCGTGCTCTCGGACGCGCAGCGCGCGCTCGGGCCGAGCGGACGCGGCGCCGGTTCGTGGCGCCTCACGGTCGTGCTGCCGGACGCCTGAGCGGCGTCCCCGCGCGTTTGACCGTCCGGATCACCGGGGCGCTCTCCAGCGTCCGCACGCCGCGGATCCCGGCGACGCGGTCGGTGAGGTAGCGGTAGAGGTCGCGGCCGTCGCGGCAGTTGACCATCGCCGTGAGGTTCGTCGCGCCGGTGGTGGCGACGGCGAACGACGTCTCCGGGTGGCTCGCCAGCGTCTCGCCCGCCTCGGCCAGGTGCGCGGGGGCGACGGTCAGCCACAGCCGCGTCTCGGACCGGAAGCCGAGCCGGGCCGGGGAGACGTCGAGGTGGTAGGTCAGCGTGCCGTGCCGCCGCAGCACGTCCATCCGGCGCCGCACGGTCGAGTCGGCCCAGCCGGTCGCCTTGGCCAGAGCCGTGTAGCTCGCCCGGCCGTCCTGGGCCAGCGCGTCGAAGAGGGCCTGGTCACCCGGTTCCGGCGGGACGCCGTCGCCCTCGGGCGCGGGCGGGCGCAGCCGCTCGACCTGCTCGGGGGACAGGCAGTGCAGACCGCCCCACCCGTCCGGGAGCGCGAACGTGTGCAGCAGTTCGTGGGCGGAAACGGCGGTCACCCGGCTCGCGCGCGGCAGCTTGTGCAGCAGCAGGTCGTCGCGGCCCGCCGTGTCGGGGGCGTGCACGGTGCAGGAGATCTCGGTGCCGCCGGAGAGCAGGTGCACCCAGGAGACATCGGGCCGGTCGGCGAGCGCGTCGGCGACGGCGGCCCCCGCGTCCGGGGTGGTGCGCAGCCGCAGGGTCCAGGTCGTGTAGCCGATTTCGCCGCCGCTGACGGCGCCCGTGATCTTGAGCACCCCGGCGGTCCGCAGCCGCTGGTAGCGGCGGGCGACGGTGTTTTCGGAGACGCCGAGTACCTGGCCGAGCGTGCGCATCGGCACGCGGCCGTCGAGCTGCAGGGCGTGGATCAGGCCGCGGTCGACGTCGTCCAGGGTGACGGTTTCCATGTGTCCAGCGTATTCGATGACGGTATCCGGCGGGTTTGCCTTAATTTCTGGTGACGATCGGCTCCGAGGCCACACCCTTCGAGGCACACGAAGGGAGTTTCGATGCGCAAGTGGTGGCCGTTGATCGCGGTCTGTGCGGGGTCGTTCCTGTTCCTCCTGGACACGACCGTCGTCACGGTGGCGTTGCCCCGGATCGGCGCCGACCTGACGGCGTCGGTCGGGCAGCTGCGGTGGGTGCCGAACGTCTACACGCTGGTCTTGGCGGTGCTGATGCTGGCGGCGGGGTCGCTGGCCGACCGCTGGGGCTTGTGGCGGACGTTCCTCGCCGGGCTGGCGGTGTTCGGGCTGGCGTCGCTGGCGTGCGGGCTGGCGCCGGACATCGGGACGCTGATCGCGGCCCGGGGAGTGCAGGCGGTCGGCGGCGCGGCGCTGGCGGTGACGGGGTTCGCGATCCTGGCCGCGTCCTACGACGGGCGTTCGCGCGGAACGGCGATCAGCGTGTTCTTCGCGGTGAACGGGCTCGGCGCGGTGGCGGGCCCGATCGTGGGCGGCGTGCTGACCGAGTACTTCGGGTGGGCCGCGATCTTCTTCGTCAACGTGCCGTGCGCGCTGGCGACGGGGTTGTTCGCGGCTTTCGCGCTGGCGCGGGACACCCCGGCTCGTCGTGGCCGGTTCGACTTCGCGGGGGCGGGGTGGTTCGCGGTGTTCGCGGCGAGCTTGGTGCACGGGCTGACTTCGGACCGGTGGGCGCTGGCGGTTTCGGCGATCGCGTGCGCCGGGTTCGTCGTGGTGGAACGACGCCGGGCGGAGCCGATGGTGAACCTGGGGCTGTTCCGGGACGGCGGGTTCACGACGCTCATCGCCTGCGCGGCGGCTTCGACGCTGACGTTCGCGGCGTTGGTGTACGTGTCGTTGTGGCTGGGGCTTTCGCGGTCGCCGGTCGCGGCCGGGTTCGCGCTGGCGCCGCTCGCGGCGGCGTCGTTCCTGATGTCGACGTCGCTGGGCGAGGTGCTGCACCGGTTCCCGCCGCGGGTCCTGCTCGGCGCCGGGGTGCTGGTGGGCGAGGTCGGCTGCCTGTCGCTGCTGGTCTTGCCGATTCCGATCGGGCTGGCGGTGACGGGGATCGGCGTGGGTATCGCGGGTCCGGCAACGGGAGCGGCGATCGCGGCGGCGGCCCCGCCGGGGCAGGCGGGGATGGCGGCCGGGATCCTGACGACGACCCGGCAGTTCGGCCAGACGCTCGGGGTGGCGGTGCTCGGGATCGCTTACGAGGCAGGCGGATTGGCACCGGTGTACGTGGTGGCCGCGGTGTGCGGCGGGGTGACGGGCCTGCTCGCCCTGCTGCCGCGCAAGGTTCCGGTCCCGGCTTGACCCGAGCGCCCCAATGTGGCCTTCGGTGCGTGTGACGCACCCAAGGCGGCCTTCGGTGCGTCTGACGCAGCCAAGGCCGCCTTGGGGCGCTTCAGGCCTGCGGGACCCAGTTCGGCTTGCGCTTCTGGGCGAAGGCCAGGATTCCCTCCTGGCCTTCCTCGCTCGCGAAGAACTTCGCCGACAGACCCAGCATCTCCTCGAAGCCGTCCGACGGGGTGGCCGGGCGGGGGCGGCTCAGCAGCGCCTTCGTCTCGGCCAGCGCCTTCGGCCCGCCCGCCGCCAATGCCGAGACGTACCTCGTCACCTCGGCGTCCAGCTCCTCCGCCGGGACCGACGAGTTCAGCAGGCCGATCTCCACCGCGCGGCGGGCGTCGAACGTGTCGCCCGTCAGGAACAGCTCGTGGGCCGCGCGGGGGTTGAGGCGGGGCAGGACCGTCAGGGAAATGATCGCCGGGACCACGCCGATGCGGACCTCGGAGAACGCGAACGTCGCCTCCGGGACCGCCACCGCGATGTCGCACGCCGCCACCATGCCGATGCCGCCCGCGCGGGCCGGGCCCGCCAAGCGCGCCACCACCGGCTTCGGGCTCGTCCACAGCTGCTCGAGGATGCGAGGGAACTCGTTCACGCCCTGGTCGCCCGCGCCCGCGCCGCGGGCCTCCTTCAGGTCCATCCCCGCGCAGAACACCGGCCCCGTGTGGGTGAGCACGATCACGCGCACCGCGTCGTCGGCGGCCGCCTTCGTCAGCGCGGACGACAGTTCGCCGCGCAGCTGCGCCGACAGCGCGTTGCGGTTGTGCGGGGAGTCCAGGGTGATCGTGGCGGTGCCGCCCACCACGTCGTAGTGCACCAGTTCGTCAGCCATGTCCGACACCCTTGCACACTCCCCGCGCGCGGCCGCTGTTACGCGGGGCACAGCCAATCGGGGTCACCCGCACGGGCTTCCGTCGCCGTCGGGGACGGGAAGTGCTGCTTCAGCGTGAACGCCTCCGGCGTCGGGCCGTAGACGCGCAGGTGCTTGATCTTCTCCTCGGCGTCCGCGGTCGTCGGCCGGTAGCCGGCGGGCACCCACCACAACGCCGTCATGACGTCCTGCACGCGGTGGAACCACTCCCGGCGGCGCTTGAGGATCGCCAGGTGCTCGCCCGAGAACACGAAGTCCGCCAGCGCTTCCACCGACGTCCACACGGACATGTTGACCAGGACGCCGGACGTCCCGCGCACGTCCCACTCGAAGGCGCGGATCGACGTCGCGTCGCCGTCTTCGGTCTGCAGGCGCCACACGAAGCCGGGCGCGTGGTCGGCGATGGCGTTGACGGGCTCCAGCGCGTCGACGAAGCCGCGGAAGGACGGGTCGTCGAGCGGTGCCTTCATCCGGCTGATGTTGACCTGAGCGAGTTCGAAGTTCCCCATGCGGCCACCCTACGGGCGAAACCCCGCCCGCAGGGTGGCCGAAAGCTCAGCCGATGGTCGTCGTGGTGAAGACCGGGCTGGGGTTGGGGAAGCACGACGTCGGCGCGGTGACGTCGCCGATGATGCTGCTCGCCACCGCCTTGAACGTCAGGCCCGGGTCGCTGTAGCTGGTGCCCGACAGCTTCGTCTCGATCGTGCCCGACTGGCCCGCCGTCAGGTGGACGGTGATGGTCGGCAGCTCGAACGTCGAGCCGCCGGCGATCGGGCCGGGGAAGCTCAGCGTCGCGACGCCGTTCGCCGCCGAGATCGTCGGTGGCGTCGAGCCGAGGTTCGAGCCGCCCGCGAGGTCCGCGCCGACGTACGTCGAGTTCGCCGGCACCGGGAACTTGAGCGCGAACGTGTTGATGTTCTTGACCTTGTTGCCGCTCACGTCGCTCGGCACGGTGTTCGGCGCCGGGTCGATGACGACGTCGAACGCGCCGCCGGGGGCGACCGTCGCCGGAGCCGTGACGTCGGTGTCCTGGTCCAGCGACACCTGCTGCGGCCCGACGATCGGGGCGTCGGCCTGGCAGTCGAACGTCACCGTGGTGGCCGCCGAGGCCGGGGTGGCGAGCGCGAGCGGGAGAGCCGCGGCCGCGGTCAACGCGGCCAGCCGGGAAAGGTGAAGTGCTTTCATCTGTATCCACCTACCTGCGATTTTGGGGAGGGAGGAAAGAAAGCCGCGCAGCGCTTAGAGAGTTACCGGCAAGTTAAGTAGCGCGTCAAGGATTTACCGTTCCCATACACGCGGAGTAACCGCAAATGTGAATGAGACTCGCCTTTTGGCGGTGTGGTGGCCGCTGACCTGCTCTTCTGGAGTGCGGACAGTGGCTGGGTGTCCGTGTCGAAGCGTACTGGTGCGAACCGTCTGATCTGTTTCCGTTCGCGGTGTCGGCTGGGTGGAGACGCCTGTGCGGCGGCTCTGGTGGCCACAATCCGTGCCGTTGCGGGCTGGCACCCCGGGATTGCCAGCGGTCAGCCGTAGCGCTGAAACGATCAGCGTCAGCTACCGCCACGCCGTGGAGGCGATCGTGCCGGTCGGCGACCTGGCCAGTGCGACATGAGCGGTGCTACGGGCATCAACGCAAGAACAAGCGAGTTGGGCATCCGTCTCGAGGAAGAGCTCGCTGCCAAGTCCGCCCTCGCCTCCATCCCCGACTGGTCGGTCAGTCAGCGGTGGACGGGGTTCGAAGCTCCTGACCTGCTGATCCGTAGTCAGATGCCCCAGGGCCTCACGCACCGACGACGCGCAGGAACCTCCTATTCTCCAGGTCGCAGGTTCGAAAGCCGCCGCACCACTTCCTGTGCTAGGCGTACTGGCGGAGCAATCCACTCATCGCCGTGGCATACCGGGCGACGACGACGTCCGCGACGCGCGGGTCGTCCGCCAGCGGTTCCGCGATGAACGCGCCCGGGTCGGCTTCGCGGGCCAGTCGCGCGATCCGGTCCGGCAGCAACCCCGGCGCCAGGAACCACGATGCCACGACCAGGTGCCGCACCCCGCGGGCCCGCAACCGCGCCGCCGCGGCCGGGATGTCCGGCTGCGCCGCCGAAGCGAACGTCTCGCTCACCGGGAGCCCGAGCCGCTCTTCCCACCGCGTCGCCAACGCAGCGACGACCGCGTTCGCCTCCGCGTTCGACGAGCCGACCGCGCTGACCAGCACGCCCGTGCCGCGACGACGCGGCGCGGCGGTCAGCCGGTCGAGGGCGACGGCTTCCAGTGCCGGGTCGGCGCCGAGCACGTCCGACACCTCGATCCGGAAGCCCGGGCAGGACGCCGTCACGTCGGAGATCAGCGCGGGCAGGTCGACCCGCGCGTGGAACGCGCTGCCCAGCAGCAGCGGCACCACGACCGCCGCCCGGTGCCCGGATTCGTACAGCCCGCGCAACACGTCCGTCACCAGCGGCGCCGAAAGGTCCAAAAAGGACTCGTACACCGAAAGCCCGGGCGCCTGGGCGCGCACGACGTCGACGAGTGCCCGCACGGTCGCCGCCGAGCGGGGATCGCGACTGCCGTGCGCGACGGCGACCAGGGGTGGCGTCACGAGAAGCGCTCACCCACCAGGCCCGCGGCGAGGGTGTCGCCGTCCTTCGGGTCGATCACCAGGAACGCGCCGGTGCGCGGGCTGACGCCGTAGTCGTCGACGCCCAGCTCCTCGGCCAGGCGCAGCGTCACGCGGCCGATGTCGTTGAGCTCCAGCGACGCGGGCGAGTCCACACTGGACAGTGTCTGCTCGTCGAACCGCGCGTGCAGCTCGCCGACCAGCGCCTGCACCGTGCGGGTGCCGTGCTTGACCAGCACGCGCGCCCCTTCCTTCAACGGCTTCGACGACAGCCAGCACAGCGTGCCGGTGATCTCGTCGGTGATCCGCGGCGGCGCGTCCGCGGCCGCGATCAGGTCGCCGCGGGAGATGTCGATGTCGTCGGCGAGCAGCAGCGTCACCGACGTTCCGGCACCAGCCTCGGCCAGCGGCCCGTCGGCGGTGTCGATCCGCTCGACGCGGCTGCGGATGCCCTGCGGCAGCACGACGATCTCGTCGCCGGGCCGGACCGTGCCCGCCGCGATCTGGCCCGCGTAGCCGCGGTAGTCCAGGTACTCCGGCGTGCGCGGGCGGATGACGTACTGCACCGGGAACCGCAGCGCCGAGTCGTGCGGGTCGGGCGCGACCGGCACCTCCTCGAGGTGCTCCAAGAGGCTCGGGCCGCTGTACCACGGCGTCCGCTCCGACCGCGACGCGACGTTGTCACCCTCGAGGGCCGAGACCGGGATGGCGAGGACGGAGCCCCGGGAGTAGCCCAGCGACTCGGCGTGCTCGGCGAACTCTTCCGCGATCACCGTGAACGTCGCCTCGTCGTAGGCGACCAGGTCGATCTTGTTCACCGCCAGCACCAGCCGCGGCACGCCCAGCAGCGCCAGCACGGCCGCGTGCCGCCGGGTCTGCTCGATGACGCCCTTGCGCGCGTCGACCAGCAGCACGGCCAGCTGCGCGGTGGAAGCGCCGGTCACCGTGTTGCGCGTGTACTGCACGTGCCCCGGCGTGTCCGCCAGCACGAACGACCGCTTGGGCGTCGCGAAATAGCGGTAGGCGACGTCGATGGTGATGCCCTGCTCACGCTCCGAGCGCAGGCCGTCGACCAGCAGCGACAGGTCCGGTGTGGACAGTCCCTTGTCGACGGACGCGCGGGTGACGGCGTCGAGCTGGTCGGCGAGCACCGACTTCGTGTCGTAGAGCAGGCGGCCGACCAAAGTCGACTTGCCGTCGTCGACGCTGCCGGCCGTGGCCAGCCGGAGAAGCGAGCTCATCAGAAGTACCCCTCACGCTTGCGGTCTTCCATGGCCGCCTCGGACATCCGGTCGTCGGCGCGGGTGGCGCCGCGCTCGGTGAGCCGCGACGCGGACACCTCGGCGATGACCTCTTCGACGGTGGCCGCGGTGGATTCGATCGCGCCGGTGCACGAGCCGTCGCCGACGGTCCGGTACCGCACCATCAGCTCCCGGACCTCTTCGCCGGGCCGCGGCCCGCCCCACGGGCCTTCGGCCAGCAGCATCCCGTCGCGCTGGTACACCTCGCGCTTGTGCGCGTAGTAGATCGACGGCAGCTCGACCTTCTCGCGGGCGATGTAGTTCCAGACGTCGGCCTCGGTCCAGTTGGACAGCGGGAAGACGCGGACCTGCTCGCCCGGGCGGTGCCTGCCGTTGTAGAGGTTCCACAGCTCGGGCCGCTGGCGCCGCGGCTCCCACTGCCCGAAGGCGTTGCGGAGGCTGAAGATCCGCTCCTTCGCCCGGGCCCGCTCCTCGTCGCGGCGGCCGCCGCCGAACACGGCGTCGAACTTGTTCTCCGCGATCGTGTCGAGCAGCGGCGTGGTCTGCAGCGGGTTGCGCATCCCGTCGGCGCGCTCTTCCAGGCGCCCGTCGTCGATCCAGTCCTGGACCTTCGCGACGACCAGGCGCAGCCCGTGCCGCTCGACGACGCGGTCGCGGAACTCGATGACCTCGTCGAAGTTGTGCCCGGTGTCCACGTGCAGCAGCGGGAACGGCACCGGCGCCGGCCAGAACGCCTTGATCGCCAGGTGCAGCAGCAGGGTCGAGTCCTTGCCGCCGGAGAAGAGGATCACCGGGCGGTCGAACTCGCCCGCCACTTCCCGGAAGATGTGGATCGCCTCGGATTCGAGGGCAGCCAGGTTGTCTTGTGCCGCGTCGGTGGCGGGCTCCAAGGTCGTCATGCGTCCCTTCCTCAGCCGTGCAGTCCGCACTCGGTCTTGCTCTGCCCGGCCCACCGGCCGCTGCGCGGGTCCTGACCCGGCTCGACGCGGGCCGTGCAGGGCGCGCAGCCGATCGACAGGTACCCGATCGACACCAGCGGGTTCTCCAGGATCCCGTGCTCGCGGATGTAGCCGTTGAACTCGTCGTCGGTCCACGCCGCGATCGGGTTGATCTTCACCAGGCCGTTGCGGTCGTCCCAGGTGACGATCGGGGTGTTGGCGCGCGTCGGCGCGTCGACCCGGCGGACGCCGGTGACCCACGCCGAGTACTTCGACAGCGTGTTCCGGAGCGGGACGACCTTGCGCAGGAAGCAGCACTGGTTCGGGTCACGCTCGTGCAGCTTCGGGCCGTACTCCGCGTCCTGCTCGGCGACGCTCTGCTCGGCCTGGGCGTTGACGATCGTCACGCCCGGGTAGACCGCCTGCACGGCGTCGCGCGTGCCGATGGTCTCCGGGAAGTGGTAGCCGGTCTCCAGGAAGAGAACGTCCACATCGGACTTCACCTTGGTCGCGAGGTCGATCAGCACGGCGTCCTGCATGTTGGACGCGACGATGAAGTCGTCGCCGAACGTCTCGGCGGTCCAGCGCAGCGCTTCGTCCGCGGTGGCCTCGGCGAGCTCCTTCGAGGCGCGCTCGGCGAGGGTCTTGTAGTCGGCGGTGGCGGTCATCGGGAAACCTCCGGAAGGGACAGTCCGAGGAACTTGACCGAGAAGACCCGGCGACAGGCCGAACACAGCCAGCCGCCGTTCTCTTCCGGCCGCAGATCCTCGTCGCCGCAATAAGGGCAGTAGAACGGCGTCGCACGCTCGGTCATTGCAGCGCGCTTTCCTCGGCACGCGCGGCCCACTGCGCGAACCGCTCGCCCGGCTCGCGCCCGGCGACGTAATTGCGCACGACCCGCTCGACGTACCCGGTCAGCTCGCCCGAAGTCACCTTGTGGCCGCGCAGCTTCCGGCCGAACCCGGCGTCGAGGCCGAGGCCGCCGCCGAGGTGCACCTGGAAGCCCTCGACCTGGTTGCCGTCGGCGTCGGTGACGATCTGGCCCTTGAGCCCGATGTCCGCGGTCTGGATGCGCGCGCAGGAGTTGGGGCAGCCGTTGAGGTGCACGCTCACCGGCGTGTCGAGACCGTCCTGGATGTCGGCGAGGGACTTCTCGAGGTCCGCGACGAGTTGCTGCGCGCGGGCCTTCGTCTCGACGATGGCGAGCTTGCAGAACTCCAGGCCGGTGCAGGCCATCACCCCGCGCCGCCACGGCGAGGGCTTCGTCTCCAGCCCCAGCTCGGCCAGCTCCGCCGCAAGCGCGTCGACCTGGGCCTCGGGGACGTCGAGCACGACGACCTTCTGCTGCGGGGTGAGCCGCACCCGGCTCGAGCCCGCGCGCTCGGCGGCCTTGGCGACGGCGACGAGCGTGCCGCCGGACGAGCGGCCGGCGATCGGCGCCGCGCCGACGTAGAACTTGCCGTCGACCTGCGGGTGCACGCCGACGTGGTCGATCGGGACGGCCGGGTCGACCGGCGGCGGGCCGTCGATCAGCTCGCGCTTGAGGTACTCGTCCTGCAGCACCTGGCGGAACTTCTCCGCGCCCCAGTCCTTGACCAGGAACTTGATCCGGGCACGGGAGCGCAGCCGCCGGTAGCCGTAGTCGCGGAAGATCGAGATGACGCCTTCCCAGACGTCCGGCACCTCGTCGAGCGGGACCCAGGCGCCGAGCCGCTGGCCGAGCATCGGGTTGGTCGAGAGCCCACCGCCGACCCAGACGTCGAAGCCGGGGCCGTGTTCCGGGTGGTTCACCCCGACGAAGGCGACGTCGTGGATCTCGTGCGCCACGTCGGGCTGGCCCGAGACGGCGGTCTTGAACTTGCGCGGCAGGTTCGCGAATTCCGGCTTGCCGATGTAGCGGCGCTTGATCTCGTCGATCGCCGGGGTGCCGTCGATCACCTCGTCGGCGGCGATGCCCGCGACCGGCGAGCCGAGGATGACGCGCGGGCTGTCGCCGCACGCCTCCATCGTGGTCATGCCGGCGTTCTCGAGCTTCGCCCAGATCGTCGGGACGTCCTCGATGCGGATCCAGTGGTACTGGATGTTCTGCCGGTCGGTGATGTCGGCGGTGTCGCGCGCGTACTGCTGCGAGATCTCGCCGAGCACCGTGAGCTGGTCGGTGGTCAGGGCGCCGCCGTCGATCCGGACCCGCAGCATGAAGTAGCGGTCGTCGAGCTCTTCCGGCTCCAGCGTGGCGGTGCGGCCGCCGTCGATGCCCGGCTTGCGCTGGGTGTAGAGGCCGAACCAGCGGAACCGGCCGCGCAGGTCGCCCGGGTCGATCGCGTCGAACCCGCGGTGGGCGTAGATGTTCTCGATGCGCGCCCGCACGTTGAGCGGGTGGTCGTCCTTCTTGGACCGCTCGTTGGGGTTCAGCGGCTCCCGGTAACCGAGCGCCCACTGCCCTTCACCGCGCTTCTGCTTGGCGCGCGCGGGGCGAGCGGGGGTCTGGCGCGTGGGCGTGGCCATGGCGGCGTCCTCCGAGAGGCTTTTCGTGGCACCGGAGGACCACCGGCTCGCGGGGGTTTTCCTCCGGCGCCGGCTGTCCGAGTTTCGTGGCAGGTGGTGGCGATCGGGGAGTCAGCGAACGGGTACGCAGAGGGCGCTGGCGACCCGCAGGAGGTCGACGTGGCGGCGGGCCACGAGGAGAACACCGGCATGAGTCACGGCGTCAGCGTGCCACGCGTCCACGATGTGATCCAAGCTTGCCCGAATACTGGGAGCAGGCTCACTCGCCTGGGAGAATGCGGTCGACCAGCAGGCCCACGACCTGCGCGTCCGAGTACTCGGAGAAGGCTTCGGGCAATGTCAACCGCTCGACGGTCAAGCCGGTCAGGGCCAGATAGAGCAGCAGCACCTCGTCCCGCCCGCCGGGCAGCCCGGCGGCTTCGTGGAACCCCACGCTGATGTCGAAGCTCTCCTTCACGGTCGCGGTCAGCGCCGCCGCCAGCTCCGGCCGCCGGTTCGCCTCCAGCCGCAGCTCGAGCAGGGCGAGGTAGGAGCTGCGGCGGGTGGTCAGCCGCGTCATCAGGTCGCCGAGCAGCGCGGTGACCCGGCCGGTCGACGGCTCTTCCGCGCGCGGATCGGCCATGACCTCCTCCGGTGCGGACAGCCGGACGTGCACGCGGGCACCGGCCTCGGCCAGCAGCTGGTCGCGGCTGCGGAAGTAGTTCGACGTCGTCCCCGGCGGCACCCCGGCTTCGGTGTCGACCGCCCGGTAGGTGAGCCCGCGCGCGCCGTCGCGGGCCAGCACCTCGATGGCCGCGTCGGTCAGGGCCGTCCGCCGTTCGGTGTTCTGCCGCACGAATCCTCCTTGCCCGATTCAAACCACTACGGTTAGAGTACTACAAGCACAGTGGTTTGAAGGAGAGGAACTGGGGATGCAGGTCAAGGGTTTCGGGGCGGGGTACCTGGTCGACGACGTCGCCGCGACCACCCGCTTCTACGCGGACGTGATCGGCTTGGCGGTCACCGTCGAGCTGGACTGGTTCGCCAGCTTCAACGCCGGGGCACCCGGCTACGAGATCAGCTTCGTGCAGCGCGGGCACGAATCGGTGCCCGCGGGCTACCGGGCGGCGGAAACGGCCGGGGTCATGTTCGGGCTCGTCGTCGAAGACGCCGCGGCGGAAGCGAAGCGGCTGGAAGCGGCGGGTGTGGAACTGGTCACGCCGGTCGTCGACGAGGTGTACGGACAGCGGCACTTCTACGTCGCCGATCCGAACGGCGTGCTGCTGGACGTCATCGAGATGATCCCCGTCGACCCGGAGTGGGCGGCGGCGAACACCCCGGCTTCGTAGGGGACAATCGGGGTATGCCCGATTCCTCGACCGATCTCACGCTGCCCGAGAGCGCCCTGAAGGGCGTCGGCAGCCGGCCGTTCGGGGTCTACGTGCACGTCCCGTTCTGCGCGACGCGCTGCGGCTACTGCGACTTCAACACCTACACCGCGGGCGAGCTCGACTCCGGCTCGTCGCCGCAGTCCTGGCTCGAAGGGCTGCGGCGCGAGCTGGAGCTGGCCGCGCGCGTGCTGGTCGTGCCGCCCGCCGCCGAAACGGTGTTCGTCGGCGGCGGCACGCCGTCGCTGCTCGGCGCCGACGGCCTCGCCTCGGTGCTCGACGCCGTCCGCGACGTCTTCGGCCTCGCCCCGGGCGCCGAGGTGACGACGGAGTCGAACCCGGAGTCGACGTCGCCGGAGTTCTTCGCGGGGATCCGCGAGGCCGGGTACACCCGCGTCTCGCTCGGCATGCAGTCCGCGGCGCCGCACGTGCTGAAGATCCTCGACCGCGTGCACACCCCGGGTCGGCCGGGCAAGGCCGCCGCCGAGGCGCGGGCGGCCGGGTTCGAGCACGTGAACCTCGACGTGATCTACGGCACGCCGGGGGAGCGTCCCGACGACCTCCTCGCGACGCTCGACGCCGTGCTGGCGGCCGGGGTCGACCACGTCTCGGCGTACGCGCTGATCGTCGAGGAGGGCACCGCCCTGGCTCGCCGGGTGCGCCGCGGCGAGCTGCCGGCGCCGGACGACGACGTGCTGGCCGCGGACTACGAGATGATCGACGCCGCTTTGTCGGCGGCCGGGTTGCGCTGGTACGAGGTGTCGAACTGGGCCGCCTCCGACGCGGCGCGCTGCCGCCACAACCTCGGCTACTGGCGCGGCGACGACTGGTGGGGCGCCGGACCGGGCGCGCACAGCCACGTCGGCGGCGTGCGCTGGTGGAACGTCAAGCACCCGGCGCGCTACGCCGCCCTGCTCGCCGCCGGTGACTCGCCCGCGGGCGGGCGCGAAGTGCTCACCGACGACGACCAGCACCTCGAGCGGATCATGCTCGAACTGCGCGTCGCCGAAGGGCTTCCGCTGGACGTGCTCGACGAGCCGGGCCTCGCCGAAGCCCGGGCCGCCGCGGCCGAGGGCCTGCTCGATCCGTCCGCTTTGGACACTCGTGGTCGCGCGGTGCTCACCGACCGCGGACGGCTGCTGGCCGACGGCGTCGTCCGTAGGCTCGCGGGCTGACGGGAATTAAATGCGGGCACCCGGTCGTTGCTTGTATCGAGCAACGACTTTAGGAGGCCCCATGGCGCGCGCGATCAGGTTCGACGAGTACGGCGACGTGGACGTCCTCCGGGTGGAAGACGTCCAGCTGCCCGCCCCGGGGCCGGGCCAGGTGCTCGTCGAGGTGCGCGCCGCCGGGATCAACCCCGGTGAGGCCGCCATCCGGCGCGGGTTCCTGCACGAGCGCTTCCCGGCGACCTTCCCGTCCGGACAGGGCAGTGACTTCGCCGGCGTGGTCGCCGAGCTGGGCGAGGGCGTCGAGGAGATCCGCGTCGGCGACGAGGTGATCGGCTTCGTCGACACGCGATCGAGCCACGCCGAGTTCGTCGTCGCCGAGGCTTCGAACCTCACGCCGCGCCCGGACGGCGTCTCGTGGGAGGCGGCGGGCGCGCTGTTCGTCGCCGGGACCACCGCGTACGCCGCGGTGCGCGCGGTGTGCCCGCGCGAAGGGGAGACCGTCGTCGTCTCCGGTGCCGCGGGCGGGGTCGGCTCGCTGGCCGTGCAGCTGGCCAAGCTGTCGGGCGCCACCGTGATCGGCCTCGCGAGCGAGGCGAACCACGCGTGGCTGCGCGAGCTGGACGTCATCCCGGTGAGCTACGGCGACGGCGTTCGCGAGCGGATCGAGGCGGCGGCCCCGGGCGGCGTGCACGCGTTCGTCGACACGTTCGGCTCCGGTTACGTGGACCTGGCCCTGCACCTGGGCATCCACCCCGGCCGGATCGACACGGTGATCGACTTCGCCGCGGCGGAGAAGTACAACGTGAAGACCGACGGCAACGCGGCGGCTGCGTCGGCCGAGGTGCTGCGCGAGCTGAGCCTGCTGGTGGGCAAGGGCTTGCTGGAGGTGCCGATCGCCCGCGTCTACTCCCTCGACGAGGTGCGCGACGCCTACCGGGACCTGGAGCGGCGGCACACGCGCGGCAAGATCGTGCTGCGGCCCTAGTTCTTGGCCGCGACCACTTTCAGGCCCGCGAGGTAGACGTCGAGGGCGAAGTCGAGGCGTTCGGCGGCGGTTTCGGCGGAGAAGAACTCGCCGATCCGCAGAAGGTTGGGGAACGACTCGGGCGGCAGCGACCGCATGTAGGCCAGCATCTGCTCGCCGCGTTCCGAAACCTCGGCCGCGTCGATCTCGCCCCACGTCCAGCCGCTCGCCTCGTAGGCGTACGCCTTGGCGTAGAGCGACAACGCGTCGCTCGCGTACGTCGCCTGCTTGAGGTTCAGCCCCCCGGCTCGCAGCAGGGCGAGCATCGCTTCGCCCTGGTGGAGTGAGCTGGGGGTGACCGGCACGGCGATGTGCCACGCCACACGCGCGATCCCCGGGTGCGCGACCAGCGCGCCGATCTGGGCGCGGACGAGGTCCTTGACCTGCTCGTCCCAGCGCGCGGGGTCCGGCTCGGGCGGCTCGACCTCGGCCAGGACGGCGTCGAGCATCAGTTCGGCCAGTTCGTCCTTGTTGGACACGTGCGCGTAGAGCGACGCCGGTCCCGTCTCCAGCTCCTGGGCGACCCGTCGCATGGTGACTGCGTCGATGCCTTCCTTCGCCAGGACCTCCAGCGCCGTCTTCACGACGAGGTCCTGGGAAAGCGCGGGTTTCGCGGCGCGACGGCGCGGGGCGCGGCGCCAGGGCGGCGGGGGAACGGTCACGCGAACACTGTACTTGACGCGAACAACGTTCGTGAGTAGAACGGTGTTCGTTGAACGAACGACGTTCGTGGAAGGGGAACCATGACTGCCGACACCGAGGTCAGGGCCGTGCTGGAGCGGCTCACCGCGGCCTGGAACGACGGGGACGCGACCGCCTACGGGCGGCTCTTCACCGAGGACGCGGACTACGTGACCTTCTTCGGGATGAACCTCCCGGGCCGCGAGGTGATCGAAAGCTCGCACCGCGCTTTGTTCGAGGGGCCGCTCAAGGGCGTGAAGCTGACCGGGCGGCCGGGAGCCGAGGCGAAGGTGCGGTTCGTACGGCCGGACGTCGCCGTCGCGGTCGTGGGCGGTGGGTCGTCGCTGACCGGTTCGGACACGAGCGACGAGGGGCGCGAGTCGACCGTCAGCTTCGTCCTCGTCCGGGAGGACGGCGAGTGGCTGATCACGGCGTTCCAGAACACGCGCGTGTCGGATCCGCGCTCGTGAAAGCGCTTGCGGAGGCGTCGGGGGTCGTCTCGCGTCCGCCCGGCGAGGTGTTCGAGGCGTTGCGGATCCGGGTGACCGGGGGCGGCTACCCGATGAAGACGGAGGTCGACCGCGAGCGGGGGTTTCTCGCGGTGCAGGGCGGCTGGTGGTACCGCGGCGAATACCGCGTCACAGCGGATCCGGCGGGCGCCCGCGTCGAGCACCGGGTGGTCAACGCGGCGACGCGGGGACGCTGGGGAGTCCCGCTGGCCAACCGGTTCTTCGTCGGGTTCCGGGCGAGGACCGCCGCCGCGTTCGTCCGGTTGCTGGAAGAACTGGGCGGGCCGGGTGGTCGCGCGCCGGATTCCGGGCGTACGGTCGTTAGGTAAGCCTTAGTGGTTGGGAGTTTGCCGATGGCTGAAGCACCCCGGCGGTCCGGGCGTCCCGCGGTGCGGTTGCGGGTACTGCGCACCGAGCGGCTCACCCCGCACATGATCCGGATCGTCGCGGGCGGCGAGGGCATCGCCGGTTTCACGCCCAACGCGTTCACCGACGCGTACGTGAAGGTGCTGTTCAAGGTGCCGGGCGTCGAGTACCCGGAGCCGTTCGACGTCCAGGAGTGCCGCGCGACGATGCCGCGCGAGCACTGGCCGCGCATGCGGTCCTACACGGTCCGGTCGTTCGACCCGGAGGCCGGCGAGCTGGTCCTCGACTTCGTGCACCACGGCGACGAGGGCATCGCGGGCCCGTGGGCGGCTTCGGCCCAGCCGGGCGACGAGTTGCTGCTGTCGGGTCCCGGTGGGGCCTACGCGCCCGGTGCCGAAGCCGATTGGCACCTGCTGGCCGGTGACGAAAGCGCGTTGCCCGCGATCGCGGCTTCGCTCGAAGCGCTCCCGGCCGGTGTGCCCGCGCACGCCGTGATCCTGGTCGAGAACGCGGGTGAAGAGCAGCCGCTGTCGACGAAGGCGGACGCGCAGATCACCTGGCTGCACCGGTCGTCCGGCGGCGACGTCGCCGCGGCGGTGCGGGCGCTGCCGTGGCGCGAGGGCGTCGTGCAGGCGTTCGTGCACGGGGAGGCCGGGTTCGTGCGGGACCTGCGGCGGTACCTGCTCGACGAGCGCGGGGTGCGGCGCGAGCTGCTGTCGATCTCGGGGTACTGGCGCCTGGGGAAGAACGACGAGGCGTGGCGCGAAGAGAAGGCGGCCGAGCGGGCGCGCGAGAAGTAACCTCGCCGCATGGCGGATCTCAAGGTGGACGTCGACCCGGCCGAAGCCGGCTTCGACGCGGCGCGGCTTTCCCGGATCGACGCGCACTTCGACCGGTATGTCGAAAATGGACGGTTGCCGGGCTGGCTCGCGGTGGTGAGCAGGCACGGCCGCATCGTGCACGTCGGCCGAGGCGGCGCGCGGGACGTCGAAGCCGGGCTGCCGGTGGAGACGGACACGCTGTGGCGCATCTTCTCGATGACGAAGCCGATCACGTCGGTGGCGGCGATGATGCTGGCCGAAGAGGGCCTGCTGGAGCTGGACGACCCGATTTCGCGCTGGCTGCCGGAGTTCGCGGCGCCGCGGGTGTTCGTCAAGGGGTCGGCGCTGAAGCCGCTGACCGAACCGGCGACGTCCCCGATCCGCGTGTGGCACCTGCTGACGCACACGGCGGGCCTGACGTACGGCTTCCACCACGGGCACCCGGTGGACGCGATGTACCGAGCGGCGGGCTTCGAGTGGGGCACGCCGCCGGGCCTCGACTTGGCGGCGTGTTGTGAGCGGTGGGCGGCGTTGCCATTGGTGTTCCAGCCGGGCGCGGAGTGGAACTACTCGGTGGCGACGGACGTGCTGGGGCGCGTCGTCGAGGTGGTGTCCGGGCAGCCGCTGGACGAGTTCTTCGCGTCGCGGATCTTCGCGCCGTTGGGGATGACGGACACGGGTTTCGTGGCATCGTCACCTTCGCGCCTGGCGGCGCTGTATGTGCCGGACCCGGGTTCGGGCCGGGCGGTGCGCAACGACGCGTTCGGCCGCTTGGGCACGTCCCAGCCGACGTGCCTCTCGGGCGGCGGCGGGTTGGTGTCCTCGGCGGCGGACTACTGGCGCTTCACGGAGATGCTGCTGCGCGGCGGCGAACTCGACGGCGAGCGGCTGTTGTCCCCGCGAACGGTGTCGCTGATGGCTTCGAACCACTTGCCGGGGCACGTGGACCTGGAAGCGTTCGGGCGGCCGTTGTTCGCGGAGATGCCGTTCGACGGGCACGGGTTCGGGTTGGGGTTCTCGGTGCTGGAGGACCCGGTGAAGGCGCGGACGTTGTCGTCGGAGGGGGAGTTCGCTTGGGGTGGAGCCGCTTCTACGGCGTTTTGGGTGGATCCGGATGAGGACCTGACCGTCGGGTTTTATACGCAGCTGTTGCCGTCGAGCACCTACCGGCTGCGGCCGCAGTTGCGGCAGCTGGTCTACCAAGCGCTGGTGGACTGAGCGGGCGCGACCGGT
Organism: Amycolatopsis nalaikhensis; assembly: GCF_030264295.1. Taxonomy (GTDB): domain Bacteria; phylum Actinomycetota; class Actinomycetes; order Mycobacteriales; family Pseudonocardiaceae; genus Amycolatopsis; species Amycolatopsis nalaikhensis. The sequence continues at coordinate 6,135,782 of NZ_CP127173.1, forward strand.
TCGGCGACCTGGGGACGCGCGGCGGCGAGGTACCTCGCCACCGTGCTCCGCAGGTGGTCGGCGTGCTGGTAGATGTCTTCGACGGTCGTGATCGGCAGGCGGGTTTCGACCTTGTTTTCGTCGAACACGCCGAGGTACTTCTTCGACCGGTTGAACCACAGCCGGGCGATGGGCTTGCGGTTGTTGTCGTCCAGTAGAACCCCGAAGTACGTCTGGGTGTCGCGCGCCGCGACCCGGGCGGCGGGCACCTCGGCGCAGACGATGGCGCGGACGATCCGGTAACCCTCGAGCTCCTCCTCCGTCGTGACGACGCGTTCCCCTTCTTCGGCGGGACCGCTGCCGTCAACGGCTTCCGGCTGCGACTGCTCGGGTCGGGCGGTGGTGCCGCTCGACACGCTCACGTAGGAGTCGGGCCCGCCCAACGCGTTCTTCAGCCGGTCGTTGACCTGCTCGTTCAGGAACTGCCGGGCCGCCTTGCTCACCAGCGGCCCGAACTGATCACGGACCCGCTGGGTGAAGGGACCTTCGTAGACCCTTGTCGTCAAGAACTTCACCCAGTCGTCCTCCGGCTCCTTGAACTGCGCCGCGAGGATGCGCTTGAGCTGGCCGATGTACTTCAGCTCGCCCGCGGCGCTGATGACCGAGTCGAGGTCGAAGGACTCCTTGGTGAGCTTGGCCAGTTCGGGCAGCAGCGTCTCGTCGATGTCGGCGAAGTCCAGCACGAGAAACGGCTTGGCGTCCATCCGATTCGGGGCGTCGAGATCGGTGTAGAACTCGTACACCTGTCCGTTCGTCAGGACGGCGATCCTGGCGTTCGTGACCGCGAAGTAGCGGAAGAGCTGGGAAGCGTGTTCGATGCGGAGCGGATCGTTGATCTTCTTGGCCTCGACGAGAACCTGCACCTGGCCGTCGTGCACGATCGCGTAGTCGATCTTTTCGCCTCGCTTGGTCCCCACGTCGGCGGTGAACTCGGGAATGACTTCGGCCGGGTTGAACACGTCGTAACCGAGCACGGTGCTGATGAACGGCATCACGAAGGCGTTCTTGGTCGCTTCTTCGGTCTCGATGCCCTCTTTGTGCTTGCGGATCTTCAGGGCGAGTGCTTGAGCGCGCTCCGCGATGTCCATTCCGGTGCCGTTCTGTGCGGGAACGTGGGTGCCCTGCCTGGATCGGTGACCCGGTCCCGTCTGTTACCGGCGGAGGCAAAAGAAAATCAGTGATGAATCCACAGCCTCGGCAACCGGGTGGCAAATCCTCGACGCTCTTCCGCTACCGGGCACGCAGCGATTGAGCTTCGTGCAGCAGCACTTCCGCCTCCGCCAGGCCTTCCGCGATCACCTGACGGCCACCGGCGTCGTCGAGCAGCTCCTGCACCGGGCGGTTGTCCGCGAAATACACCGCCGTGAAGCGGTCGAACCCGCGGTCCAGGGCCGCTTCGCCCAGCATGTGCACCAACGCCGATGCCAGCCCCACCCGGCGCCAGGCCGGGGTCACCGCCGCCGCGATCTCCGCCACCCCCGGTGTCCTCGTGGCTTCGTAGCGGGCGATCGCCACTCCCTTGCCTTCGCCGTCTCGGGCGACCAGCGCGAACCTCTGCCGGTAGTCGAGGTCCGTCAGGCGGTCCAGGAGGCGCTGGGTCACCCGGGGCGCCGTGCCGCAGAACCGGCGGCGCAACGTCACCGCGTCGGCGGTCCGGATCGCCTCGCCCAGCTCCGGCGCGTCCTCGCGGGTCAACGGCCGGACCCGCGCCCGGCGGCCGTTCCTCAGGCGGAGTGTGCGGTCGAATCCCCGCGGTGGTTCCGTCACCGGGCCCAGCCTAGCGACGCCCGATCGGCCGCCCGATCGGGCTTGCCCCGTCGAGTACGTTGGCAGCAAAGGGTTTCCGGGGGAGGGGCGGCCATGCGGCGGATCGGGATCGTCGGAGCGGGGCAAGCGGGGTTGGTCCTCGCCATCGGATTGCGCCGACTGGGCTACGACGTCACCGTGTTCGCCGAACGCTCCGCCGCCGACGTGCGAGCCGGAGGGCTCGTCTCGAACCAGTGCCTGTTCCACCCCGCCCTCGAACGGGAACGCGAACTCGGCATCAACTTCTGGGACGGCCAAGCCCCGCCCGTGGGCGAAGTCGCCTTCGCCGCCGCCGGGGAGGGCGTCGAACCCTCGATGTCCTGGCGCGTCGCGCTCGATCGGCCGGCTCAGTCCGTCGACCAGCGCGTCAAGGTCTCCGACTGGATGGCCGAGTTCGAACGCCTCGGCGGCGACCTGCGCCTCCGCCGCGTCACCCCGGACGACCTCGAAGAATGCGCCCGCGAGTTCGAGCTCCTCATCGTCGCCGCCGGGCGGGGGCCGCAGTTCGACGCCCTCTTCCCGCGCGACGACGAGCGGTCGCCCTACCGCGAGCCGCAACGCGCGATCGGCATCCTCTACGTCGCCGGGACGCTCGACGCCGTTCCCGGCCTCACCTTCGGCATGGCCCCCGTGGGCGAGTTCTTCCTGCTGCCCGTGCTCTCGGTGCACGGACCCGTGCACGGCATCGGCTTCTTCGGCCTGCCCGGCGGCCCGATGGACGTCTGGGACGACGTGGCCGACGTCGACCAGCACTACGAGACCGCGCGGAAACTGCTGCGCGCGCACTACCCGTGGCAGGCCGGGCTGCTCGACCACGCTCACCCCGTCGCCCCGACCGAGCTGCTGCACGGCCGGATCACGCCGATCGTGCGCCACCCGGTCGGCACGCTGCCGTCCGGGGCGAAGGTGCTCGCCATGGGCGACACCGCCGTGACCAACGACCCGGTCGGCGGCCAGGGCGCCAACATGGCCGCCCGCGCGGCGCGCGCCTACCAGGAGGCCATCGTCGAGCGCGCCGACCGGCCGTTCGACCAGGAGTTCATGCACGACGCCTTCGCCCGCTACTGGCGGCACGCCCGGCACGCGACGCGCTTCACCAACGACCTCCTGGCCCCGCCGCCGGAGCACGTACTGGCCACTTTGGACACCGCGCAGCGCGTTCCCGAAGTGGCGCACCGGTTCGCGCACCTCTTCGAGAACCCGGCCGGCTACGAGGGCTGGCTGGCCGACCCCCAGGCCGCGTACGCCTACCTCGAAGAGGGGGCGGCCCGGCCCGTCACGTAACGGTCCGCGATCGCGGCGGCCCGATCGTGCAGGGCGGTGCGCAACCATTGTGGTGAAAGGACTTCCGCGTCCGCGGCGAGTTGCCACAGCGCCCATTCGGCGTGCCTCGCGTCCTGAAAGGACACCTCCAGGAGATCCGGTTCTCCGCGGTGGACGGCGAGTGCGGTGGCCACCAGCTCGTCGCGCCGCGCCGGTGCCACCCGGACCAGCACCGTGACCTGGTCGCCGCCGGTCCGGAAGCGCGTGCCGCGGTCCCGCCACGCTCGGTCCAGGTCGACGCCGTCCGGGCGCGTCGCGGGTTCGTCGAGCTCCTCGGCCGCCAGCACCCGCGCCAGCCGGTAGGTGCGGTCCGCGCCCGACCGCGTCGCCAGCAGGTAACCCTGGCCGCGCACGGTGACCAGGCCGATCGGGTCCACCGTGCGCCACCGCGGTGCCTGGTCCACCGCCGCGTAGCGGATGCGCAGCCGGTGCCCGGCGAACACCGCGCGCCGGACTTCGCTCACCACGGCGTCGGGCACCTCCTCGGCCTCCACGCGCCGCTCGAGCAGGTCCGAGTCCGGGTCGACGAGCAGCCGCCGCGCCGCCCCGGCCGCCGTCTCCCGCTGACTTTCGGGGAGCGCGTCGACCACCTTGAGCATCGCCGAAGCGAGCGCCGACCCGAGGCCGAACACCTGCGCGCCCCGCTGTGATCCGGCGACCAGCAGGGCCAGCGCCTCGTCGTGGTTCAGTCCGGTGAGCTCGGTCCGGAACCCGGGCAGCAACGCGAAACCGCCGTGACGGCCGCGTTCGGCGTAGACCGGGACCCCGGCCGCGGACAGCGCGTCGATGTCCCGCAACACGGTGCGGGTGGACACCTCCAGCTCACGGGCGAGCCTGGCCGCGGACAACCGGCCGTGCCGCCGCAGCAGGAGGACCAGCGAGACCAGCCGGTCGGCGCGCATGCGGAAAACCTACCGGAATACCCGACACAGGATGTCGTGATTCCGGTGCGAGGCTGCCCCGCGAAACGACGGAATGGAGCTGAAGTGGCAGTGGAACGAACGGCCGTCAACCCGGTGCCGTGGTCCGTGGAGCTGGGGTTCAACCAGGGCGAGCTGGTCTCCGGGCACACCCGCACGCTGTACTGCTCGGGGCAGACCGCGATGGACGGCGACGGCAAACCCCAGCACGACGGCGACCTGGCCGCGCAGCTGGCGCTGAGCCTGGACAACCTCGAAGCCGTGCTCGGCGAGGCCGGGATGGCCCTGGCGAACCTGGTCCGGCTGAACGTCTACACGACCGACGTCGACCTGCTGTTCGCGCACTATGGCGTGCTGGCGTCCCGGCTCGGGGCCGCGGGGGCCGCCCCGGCGACGACGATGCTCGGGGTGACCCGGCTGGCGATCCCCGGCCAGCTGGTCGAACTCGAAGGCACGGCCGTGGCGTGACGGGCTACGAAACCTTGATGAGGGGCGCGTCCCGGGACGCTTTCCGGAACCCGACGCTGTAGTACAGCCCGCGCGCTGCGGGGTGGCCCGGGGCGCCCAGGCAGGCGACCGTGGCGTGCGTGGCTCCGGCCGCGCGCGCCCGGTGCAGCCCGTGCAGGAGCATCGCCCGGGCCAGGCCCCGGCGCCGGTAGGCCGGGTGCGTCCCGACCGGTTCGAATTCGGCCGTCCGGTTCACCTGGTCGAGCCACAGGATCGCCGAGCACGCCATCGTGCCGTCCGGGGCCTCCACCAGGATGTGCAGGTCACCGCGGTACGCCGAGGTTTTCCGGACACCTTCGTAGCTCTCGGCGGTGTACGTCGAAGGACTCCAGGCGTCGACGTGGGCCCTCACCGCGGCTTCCGGTCCGGCCTCGTCGGCGGTCCGGAACCGGAAGCCGTCCGGCAGGGCGGGCTCTTCGACGTCGGTGAGGTCGCGCTCGTTGAGCTGGGTCCACGAGCCCGTGTCGCCGAGCGCGGCCGGGTCGGTCTCGTAGCCGTGTGCCGTCCAGCGTCGCAGGGCGAACTCGTCGGCGGCGCCCGGCAGCACCGTGCGTACCAGGCCCGCCGCGGTGGTGTCGTACCAGTCGATCACCTCGTCGACCAGCTCCGCGTGGTCCGGGTGGACCTGGTGCGCCAGGTACGCGCCGGTGACGTCCTTGACCGAACCGTCGTCGCGCCGCACCCGGCGCGGGAGCTGCGCCCAGCCCCACGCCACCAGGTCACCGCCGTCGAACCACAGCCGGCGCCGCCAGCTCGCGCCGTCGGCGGCGTGGCCCTTGCCCCAGTTCCAGGCCAGCTCGCCGAACGACGCGTCGGCGTTCACCAAGTCCGGGCGCGTGGCGGTGACGCGCTGGGCCAGGCCCTGCATGAGCTGCACGTCCTCGGCGGTGAGAAGGTCGGTCACAGTCCGCCACTGTGTCAGGACGCCGCACCGCCGTCGAACCGATTTACGCCGGAGCGCAGACGGTGCCCGGCGCGGGAACGGCACCGGTGGTGAAGTAGCGGTCCAGCCAGGCGTCCACGCACGCGCTCTTGCCGCGCGAGCCGTGGCCGTAGGTGTCGAGGCTGAGCAGGCGGGCGTTGCCGAGCAGCCGTTCCGTCCGCCGCGCCCCGGCGTACGGGGTTTCCAGGTCGCCCTGGCGGTTCGCCAGCAACAGGATCGGTGCCGTGGGCCGGTTCCACGGCCCGGCGTAACGACCGGTGTCGGCGACGTCCCACGTGGCGCACGGCAGCGTCTTGTAGACGTCGTACGGGCCGAAGCCGCGCCCGACCCGGTCGGCCTTGCGGGCGTAGTCCCACCAGACGGCGGGATCGCGCGGGTTGTCCGCGTCGGAGCACAACGTCGCCCCGCCGCCCAGCAGGGAGTCGACGTCTGGAAGTGCGCCGCCGGCCGCCGGGGCGTGGGTGGCCGGGTCCGTCAGCGCCCGCAGGAAGGCGGCCAGTTCCGGGGCGGACCGGGCGTCGGTCAGGTAGTCGTGGATCCGGCTGATGGCGCTCTGGTAGGTGACGACGACCTGGCGTCCGGTCGTGTCGGTCACCGTGATCGGGCCGCGTTCGAGCCGGTCGAGGATCTCGTCGTAGTCGAAGGGACAGTCCTCGCCGCAGACGTCCAAAAAGGACTGGAGAGAGCGTGGACCGTCCTCGAAGCCGCGGAGGCGGTAGCTCATCGGCGCGGAGCCGGTCGTCCAGCGCTCGGGATCGTCGACGGCGTCGAGGGCGAGCGATCCGGCGCGGCCCGGGAAGAGGTTGGCGTAGGTCTCGCCGAGGAAGGTGCCGTAGGACTTCCCGTAGTACCGGAGTTTCGACTGGCCGAACGCGGCGCGCAGGCGGTCGAGGTCGCGGGCGATCGTGCCGGTGGAGAGGTGGTTCGCGAGCGGGCCCGCGTTCCGTTCGCAGAGGTCGGTGACGGTCTTCGTGTCGGCGATCTGCTGCCGCTCGGCGTCGCGGGTGAGCGGGAACGTGCCGAGCGCGCGTCGCAGGACTTCCAGCTGCGACGGGTCGGTGAAGCAGTGGATCTTCGAGCTGGCGCCGACGCCGCGCGGGTCGAACCCGACGATGTCGAAGCGCCGGTGCAGCTCGGGCGTCAGGACCGGGGCGAACCGGCCGGACGAGCCGGGGCCGCCGGGGTTGGAGAAGATGGTGCCCAGCTTGCGGGCCTGGTCGGTGGCGGGCAGGCGGCTCACCGCGATCCGGACGGCGCCCGCCGAAGGGTCCTGATAGGACAGTGGGACGTCGAGGTGGCCGCACTGGTACCCGGCCTGGCACGAGTCTTCCCAGACGATTCCGGCGGGGCTCGCCGCGGCTACGGGCGCGCTCAAGGCGACCGCGCTCGCAGCGGCCCCCAGAGCCAGCGCGACACGGAGTTTCCGAGGGTTCATGCGCCCGATCGTCCCGCCCGCGCCCGGGGCGGCACCCTGGTGCGAGCCGCCGGATCCGGGGTAGGGGAGGCCTCACCGCGGGGCCAAGCGCCCCAATGTGGCCTTCGGTGCGTGTGACGCACCCAAGGCGGCCTTCGGTGCGTCAGACGCAACCAAGGCCGCCTTGGGGCGCTTGGGTTAGGCCGTGAGCTTCGGGATGATCTGGCTGCCGTACGAGGCCAGGGTCGCCTCGCGGTCGTCGTGCATCAGGTACAGCGAAAACTGGTCCACGCCCAGCTCCGCCAGTTCCTGCAACCTCTCGACGTGCGCGGAGGACGGCCCCAGCAGGCAGAACCGGTCGACGATCTCGTCCGGCACGAACTCCGTCGACGGGTTGCCCGCCTTGCCGTGGTGGCTGTAGTCGTAGCCCTCGCGTTCGCGGATGTAGTCGGTCAGCTCGCGGGGCACCGCGCCCGACGAGCCGTAGCGCGCCACGAGGTCCGCGACGTGGTTGCCGACCATCCCGCCGAACCACCGCAGCTGTTCGCGCTGGTGCGGCAGGTCGTCGCCGACGTACGCCGGGGCCGCGACGCAGATCGTGATGCCGCCCGGGTCCCGCCCGGCCGCTCGCGCCGCGTCGCGGACCGCGCCGATCGTCCAGCGCGCGATCGCCGGGTCCGCGCACTGCAGGATGAAGCCGTCGGCGTGCTCGCCGACCGTCTTCAGCGCCTTGGGCCCGTAGCCGGCCATCCACATCTCGAGCCGCCCGTTGCGGACCCACGGGATCTGCACGGTCGTGTCGTTCATCGTGACCGCGCGGCCCTCGGCGAGGTCCTTGACCACGCGCATGCAGTCGCGCACGGTGGCCAAAGTGGACGGTGGTTTGCCGACGACCCGGTGCGCCGAGTCGCCGCGGCCGATGCCGCAGACGGTCCGGTTGCCGTACATGTCGTTGAGCGTGGCGAAGGTCGACGCCATCACCGACCAGTCCCGCGTCCCGGGGCTGGTCACCATCGGGCCCACCACGAGCGACGACGTCGCGGCCAGCACGGCCGAGTAGATGACGAACGGTTCCTGCCAGAGCACGCAGGAGTCGAACGTCCAGCCGTAGCGGAACCCGGCGTCCTCGGCGTCCTTCATCAGCCGCACGACGTCCCGCGCGGGCGGGTCGGTCTGCAGCACGATCCCGAAATCCATCGCAACCTCAGTTCAGGTACTGGTTCAGCGACCGGGACAGGAACTTGCCGTGCGACGTCGAGCCCGAGAACCCGTCGGGCGACACGACGACCCGCCCACGCGACAGCACCGTGTGCACGCGCCCGGTGATCTCGAACCCCTCGTACGCGGAGTAGTCGACGTTCATGTGGTGCGTCTCGGCGGACAACGTCTGCGTCGCCGTGGGGTCGTAGATCACGATGTCGGCGTCCGATCCCGCCGCGATGACACCCTTGCGCGGGTACAGCCCGAACATCCGCGCGGGGGTGGCCGAGCACGTCTCGACCCAGCGCCCCAGCGTCAGTTCACCGGCGACGACACCCTGGTGCAGCAGGTCCATCCGGTGCTCGACACCCGGCATCCCGTTCGGGATGGCCCGGAAGTCCCCGCGCCCCAGCTCTTTCTGGTCCTTGAAGCAGAAGGGGCAGTGGTCGGTCGACACGACGGACAGGTCGTTGGTCCGCAGCCCGCGCCACAGGTCCGCCTGGTGCGACTTTTCCCGCAGCGGTGGCGAAGCGACGTACTTGGCCCCCTCGAAGTCCGGTTTGGCGAGGTCCTCAATGGACAGATACAGGTACTGCGGGCACGTCTCGGCGAAGACGTTCTGGCCGTCATTGCGCGCTTCCGCCACCGCCGCGAGCGCCTGCGACGCGGACAGATGCACGATGTACAACGGCGAACCGGTCACCTTCGCGAGCTGGATCGCCCGCGACGTCGCTTCTCCCTCCAGTTCCGGCGGCCGGGTGAGGCCGTGCTGCACGGGGTCGATGTTGCCCGCGGCGAACGCCTGCGCCGCCAGCTGGTCGATCGCGATGCCGTTTTCCGCGTGCATCATGATCGTAGCGCCGATTTCGCGCGCTTTCTGCATCGCCAGCAGGATTTCCCCGTCCGTGGAGTAGAACACCCCCGGGTACGCCATGAACATCTTGAAGCTGCCGACGCCGCCGTCGACGCAGGCTTCCATCTCCTTCAACGACTGGTCGTTGACGTCGGAGACGATCATGTGGAAGCCGTAGTCGATCGCGCAGTTGCCGTCGGCCTTGCTGTGCCACTTGTCCAGTGTGGACAGCAGCGATGTGCCCTTGGCCTGCACGGCGAAGTCGATGATCGTCGTGGTGCCGCCCCACGCGGCCGCCGTCGTCCCGGTCGAGAACGTGTCGACCGAGTGCGTGCCGCCGAACGGCATCTCCATGTGCGTGTGGGCGTCGATGCCGCCGGGCAGCACGTACTTGCCGGTGGCGTCGATCGTCTCGTCGCCGGACAGCGTCCCGGGCGCCCCGACGGCGGCGATGGTCTCGCCGTCGACGAGGACGTCCGCCAGGAGCGCGCCGGACGGCGAAACGACTTGTCCGCCCTGGATGAGCGTGGTCATCAGGCCTCCGCGAGCGGGCCGTAGGTGTCCGGGCGGCGGTCTCGGTAGAACGCCCACGTGTTCCGGACCTCTTCGAGCAGCGAGAGGTCGAGGTCGCGCACGACGACCTCGTCGTCGGTGTCGGACGCGGCGTCCCCGACGAGCTGCCCGCGTGGGTCGACGAAGTACGTCTGGCCGTAGAAGTCGTTGTCGCCCAGCGGTTCCACGCCGACCCGGTTGATCGCGCCGACGAAGTACTCGTTGGCCACCGCGGCCGCGGGCTGCTCCAGCTTCCACAGGTACTGCGACAGGCTGCGGCTGGTCGCGGACGGGTTGAAGACGATCTTCGCCCCGGCCAGCCCGAGCGCGCGCCAGCCCTCGGGGAAGTGCCGCTCGTAGCAGATGTAGACGCCGATGCGGCCCACCGCCGTGTCGAACACCGGGTAGCCGAGGTTGCCGGGGCGGAAGTAGAACTTCTCCCAGAACCCCTTCACCTGCGGGATGTGGTTCTTGCGGTACTTGCCGAGGTAGGTGCCGTCGGCGTCGATCACCGCGGCGGTGTTGTAGTAGACGCCGGGCTGCTCGACCTCGTACATCGGCACGATCAGCACGACGCCGTGGCGCTGGGCCACCTCCCGCATGAGCTGCGTCGTCGGGCCGTCGGGGATGGCCTCGGTGTAGGAGTAGTAGTCGGTGTCCTGCACCTGGCAGAAGTACGGCCCGTAGAACAGCTCCTGCAGGCAGACGACCTGGGCGCCCTGCGAGGCGGCGGTGGCGATGTGGTCGACCGCCGCCTTGATCATGGACTCCTTGTCACCCGTCCACCGCTGCTGGATCAATCCGGCTCGAACCACGCTCACTGATCTCCTCCTTGTTCGGTGACGGAAGGGACAAGGCGGCGAAGACGACGAACGCGCCGACCAGGCCGACCACCCAGTTGTAGTCGTAAAGCGGCTTGAGGAACGGGATGATCCCGTCGGCGGGGAACGGTCCGCCGTACGCGCCACCGACCGCCAACACGGCTCCCACCAGCGTCGCGATCAGCGCGCGCCAGTTCCAGCCGCCGCTGAACCAATACACCCCATCGGGTGTGTAGAGGTCCTTCAGCCGCAGCTTGGTGCGGCTGACCACCCAGTACCCGGCGACGAGCACGCCGGCGACCGCGCCGAGCAGGCCGCCGTAGAAGCCGAGCCAGGCGAAGATGTAGATGTTCGGGTCGGAGTACAGCCGCCACGGCTGGATGAGGATGCCGATGACGCCGGTGATCCCGCCGCCGACCGCGAAGGTGATCTTCTTCGGGAAGGCGTTCGAGAAGTCGTAGGACGGGCTCACGACGTTGGCCGCCAGGTTCGCCGAGATCGTCGCCAGCACCAGCGCGACCAGGGCGACGACCACCACGACCGGGCTGGAGAACTTGTCGGCCAGCTGCGCCGGGTCCCAGATGTCCTCGCCGTAGAGCACGTGCCCGCCCGACGTCGTCAGGATGGCCACGATCGCGATGAACGTCATCGTCGTCGGCAGGCCGAGGATCTGGCCGCGGACCTGCTTGCGCTGGCTGCCGCCGAAGCGGGTGAAGTCCGGCATGTTCAGCGACAGCGTCGACCAGAACGCGATCATCGCCATCAACGCCGGCGCGAAGACCTTCCAGAAGTCCGGGCCCCAGCCGAGCTTGCCGCCGTCGGACAGGATCGGGCCGAGCCCGCCCGCCTTGACCAGCACGTACCCGAGCATGATCAGGAAGCCGACGGACACCAGCGGCGCCGTCCAGTTCTCGAACCGGCGGACCGCCTCCATGCCGCGCCAGATGATGAGCATCTGGCCGATCCAGAAGACCACGAAGGACAGCCAGAGCGTCCAGTGCTGCCCGGCGACGACGGCGGAGTCGCGCCACCACGAGCCGAGCAGGCGGCCGAGGATGACGTAGATGGCCTCGCCGCCGACCCAGGTCTGGATGCCGAACCAGCCGCACGCGATGAACGCGCGCAGCAGTGCGGCCAGGTTGGCGCCGCGCAGGCCGTAGAACGCGCGGGCGAACACCGGGAACGGGATGCCGTACTTGGTGCCGGCGTGGCTGTTGAGCAGCATCGGCGCGAGCACGACGATGTTGCCGATGGTGATCGTGATCAGCGCCTGCACCCAGTTCATGCCGAGCGCGATCAGCGACGCGGCCAGTGCGTAGCTGGGGATGTTGTGGGCCATCCCCATCCAGAGCGCGAAGTAGTTGTAGGTGGTCCAGGTCCGCTTTTCGACGGGGACGGGGGCCAGTTCCTCGTTGAAGAACCGGCTGCCTTCGAGAGACCGGACGTCGGCGGGGTCGAGCTCGACCCGGCCGTCGTCGTGCACGCGCTGGGCTGCGGGTGTCGGCGCCATTGCGGAATCCTGCGCGCCCGGTCGCGGCCGGGGCAACGGCAGACTGTTCACTCTTCCCCGATCAGGAGTGCAGTCTGTCGATTGCGCGATCGGGCGTCGGAGTGCATGACCTGCGTCACACATCAGGCCGTCATGAACCGGCAAAGAGGGTGAAACGTCTCCACAGGATCTCCACACTTCACGCGAACCGTCTCCACCGGGGGTGCTTAAGGTCGTGGCCATGGAACTGGGTGGGCGGCGGGTGCTGGTCGTCGAGGACGACGTCACGATCGCCGCGTCGATCGCGGCCCGGCTGCGGGCCGAGGGGTTCACGGTGGACGTCGCGCACGACGGGCCGTCCGCCGTCTCGGCCGAGGCGTCGGGGGAGCCGGACCTGGTCGTGCTGGACGTGATGCTGCCGGGGTTCGACGGCTTGGAGGTCTGCCGCCGGATCCAGGGACGGCGGCCGGTGCCGGTGCTGATGCTGACCGCGCGCGCCGACGAGACGGACATGCTGGTCGGGCTGGGGGTCGGCGCCGACGACTACCTGACGAAGCCGTTCTCGATGCGGGTGCTGACGGCCCGGGTGCACGCCCTGCTGCGGCGGGTCGAGCGGTCGTCGTCGGGGGCTTCGGGGGCCCGGATCGTGCTGGGCGACCTCGAGATCGACGTCGACCAGCGGCGCGTCGCGAGGGCGGGGGTCGCGGCTCAGCTGACGCCGATCGAGTTCGACCTGCTGGTCCACTTCGCGCGGCGGCCGCGGGTGGTCCAGCCGCGCGAACGGCTGCTGTCGGAGGTGTGGGACTGGGACGTCCACGGCACGTCGGCGGGCACGCGGGCGGTGGACAGCCACATCAAGGCGTTGCGCCGGAAGCTGGGGGCGGACCTGATCCGCACGGTGCACGGCGTCGGGTACGCGCTGGAGGCGGGATCGTGAAGCTGCTGCCCCGGCCACTGGACCGGATCCGCTCGATCAAGCTGAAGCTGGCGATCCTGATGGTCGCGTCGGGTGGGATCGCGTTCGCGTTCTTCAACTGGCAGATCGGCTGGCTGCCCCCGCGCACGACGATCACCGCGATGGTGCTGGCGCTGGTGTTGTCCCAGGTGCTGGCGCACGGCATGACGCGGCCGCTGCGCGAGATGACGGCGGCCGCACGGGCGATGGCGAAGGGCGACTACACGCGCCGGATCCGCGCGACCACGCGCGACGAGGTGGGGTCGCTGGCGCGGGCGTTCAACCAGATGGCGGGCGACCTCGGCGACGCGGACCGGCAGCGCCGCGAGCTGATCGCGAACGTGTCCCACGAGCTGCGCACGCCGATCACGGCGTTGAACGGGGTGCTGGAGAACCTGGTCGACGGCGTCGAGGACCCGGACCCGGCGACGTTGAAGACGGCGTTGCAGCAGACGGAGCGCCTGGCGACGCTGGTCGACGAGCTGCTCGACCTTTCCCGGCTCGACGCCGGGGCCATTCCACTGCACAAGACGTCGTTCCCGCTGGCTGCTTTGTTGACCGAGGCGGTTTCGGAGGCGGCTTTGGTGCGCGGGGTGACTTTCTCGGTGTCGGTCTCGCCGCCGGACGCGATCGTGACGGCGGACCGGGGACGGTTGTTCCAGGTGGTGGCCAATTTGCTGGAGAACGCGGCCCGCCACGGCCCGGCCGGTGGTGAGGTGCGGGTGCTCGCCGAGGTGCGGCCGGGGGAGGTGCGCGTCGAGGTGTGCGACGAAGGTCCGGGGATCGCTCCGGCCGATCGGGAGCGGGTCTTCGAGCGGTTCACCCGGGGGGAGCGGCCGTCCGGGGGTGGGACCGGGCTGGGACTGGCGATCGCTCGGTGGGCTGTCGACTTGCACGGCGGGACCATCGCTGTGGTTGATTCCTCGCCTGGGTGCCGGATTCGGGTGAGTCTGCCGACGGGCTGAGGGTTTTCGGTGTCGCGAATGACTCATTCGGGACGCCAGAGGTCTCGAATGAGTCATTCGCGACCTGCCGGGTGACGTGCTCGCCGGGGCCGGGGCGGCTCGCGAGCACTGGTATTTGCGAATGTGAAGGTGGGGAAGATGCCCAAGAACAGGTTTGATGGCGCCGGTGTGCCACGGGGAAAGCGCTCGCGGGTGGCCGGGCCGGAGGTGGCTTCGGTGGATGTGGAGGATGCCAGCGGTGGTGCCGCGCGGGGCGGCGCTGCGGGTGGGAGTGCAGGCGGCGGCAGGTCGGGGGCTGCCGCCGGGGCTGCGGCCGCCGGGGGTGGGCCAGCGGGTGGCGTCGCCGTTGCCGCTCCGCCTTTTCTTCTGCGGCCTATTCCTCCGCCCAAGTCCGCCGTTGTCCCGCTTCCGCCTGCCGTGCTGCCCGCCGCCGTCGTTGCCGGGGTTGCCGGGGCCCTCGTTCTGCCCGTCGATCGGCCCGGTGTCGGGTGGCTGCTCAGCGGTCTCGCCGTCGCCGGGGCCGTCTTCCTTGCCGATCGTCGTTCTCGGGCCGATGGCGACCGCGGCCCCTTCACCCTGGTCAGTGCCGGGTGGGCCCTTCTCTCACTCGCCCTGCTCGGGGTGGGCGCCGTGCGGGCGTCCGGGTGGCTCTTCGTCCTCTGCGTGCTCGCCGCCGTCGTCACCGGGTCGCTCGCCGTCGTCGGGAAGCGGACCGTCAACTCCGTCTTCTACGACATGCTGGCCGTGCCCCTCGAAGCCTTCCGGGCCATTCCGTGGGCCGGGCGCGGAGTCGGCCGCTTCGCCTCCCGCCGCGACGGGGTCGCCCGGCGGATCGCGCTCGCCGTGCTGGCCGCCGCCGTGCTCGTCGCCGTTTTCGTGCCGCTGCTCGCCAGTGCCGATGCCGCCTTCGCCGCCGTCGTCAACGCCGTTGTTCCCGATCTCAGCGTTCCCGTTCTCGTGCGGTGGTGCTGCGTGTTCGCCGTTGTCGCGTCGGTCGTCGCCGGGGCTTGCTACTTCCTTGCCGCACCACCGCACCGCGCGTCGGCGAACCGTCCACGCCGGACCGGATACGGTCTGGAATGGACGGTCCCGCTGACCGTCCTCGTCGCGCTGTTCAGCGTGTTCGTCGGCGTCCGGCTCGTGGTGCTGTTCGGTGGCACGGAGTACGTCCTGCGCACCAGCGGCCTGACGTCGGCGCAGTACGCCCGCGGCGGCTTCTGGCAGCTGTGCGCCGTCACCGTCCTGACGCTCGCGATCGTGTCCGCGGCCCTGCGCTGGGCCCCGAACGCGACCCAAGCCGACCGGCTCCGCCAGCGCGTCCTGCTCGGCGCGTTGAGCGCGCTGAGCCTGGTGCTCGTCGGGTCGGCGTTGAGTCGCATGTGGACCTACCAGGAGGCGTACGGCTTCACCGTCCTGCGACTGCTGGTCGAGGTCTGCGAACTGTGGTTCGGCGCGGTGTTCGTGCTGGTGTGCGCGTCGCTGGTCAGGCTGCGCTCGACGTGGCTGCCCCGCGCGGCGATCGGCACGGCCGCCGCGGCGCTGCTGGTGCTCGCGGTCCTCGACCCGGAACGCCTCATCGCCGACGCCAACGTCGACCGCGCGATCGACGGCCGACCCCTCGACCACCGCTACCTGGCGGGCTTTTCGACGGACGTGGTCCCCGTGGTGTCGGCCCGCCTGCCGGAGCCGCTGCGTTCGTGCGTGCTGCGCGAGGTGCTGGCGGACGACACCCCGGACGGCTGGCCCGCCTGGAACCTCAGCCGCGCGAGCGCACGTGACGTACCTCTCGCACCCTGCGGCTGAACCCCGCGCCCGGGCGACGCGTGATTACCGGTTACGCGGAAGCCACCGGGCCGTCGTGGGGGCGGCCCGGCGGCTTCCGTGTGCCGAGCGCGGCCACCAGGGCCGCTGGCATGGGGCACAGCCTGCCCAAGGACCGGCCGTGCCCCATCGGGCGATGGGCGTTCCCTGTCGCGAAACGGCGTCAGGCCCGGAAACTCAGAACGCGAAAACGCCGTCCGAGTCGCGGTCGGCGATGCAGCGGTTGGGGTACGTCGTCTTGAACGTCACCGGCTTTCCGCGCCAGGTGCCGACCGCTGTCGCGTCCACCGGGGCGTAGATCAGCGTGCACGCCTGGTGCCGCGGCGTCACCTTCGACAGGTCGCCGCCGACGCTCGCCAGTACCGCGCACGCCTTGTCGCGCTTCGGGTGCGTGCCGCCGTTCGGGTCGCACGTCAGGGCCACCGAGCCGATCCGGCCGGCCGTGTCGTGGGTGGTCAGCTGCAGCGTCGACGCCGGGGGTTGCGCCGGCGCGAGGCAGTTCAAGGTCATCAAACAGGCGGCAATGGGGAGTAGGGCCATATCGGTTCCATCGGCAGCCGGGGGCCGATCACTGTGGTGCACGTCCGGGTGAGTCTTCTTCGCTCGTCCGGGTGAGGTCGTCCACCAGCAACGCGACGTACAGCGAGAGCATCGACTCCGGGTCCTCCAGCCGGACGCCGAGGACCTGCTCGATCCGGGCCAGCTGCTGGTAGTACGCCGTCCTCGAGGTGTGGGCTGCCGCGGCCGCCGCCGACTTGTTGCCGCCCTGCTCGCAGTAGTGCCGCAACGCCTGGACCAGCCTGCTGCCGGACGTCGCGTCGCGCTGGCGGAGCGGGCCCAGCTCGCGCTGCGCGAACGCCGTCACGCGCTCGTCGCCCGCCAGCAAGTGCAGCAACCCGCGCAACCGGACGTCGGACAGCCGGTGCAGGACTCGCTCGGAACCCGTCCCCAGCGCGGCCGCCGCGACCTGGCCCGCCTCCAGCAGTGTGCGGCCCGCCTCGGCGGGCGACGACACCGTCGTGCCCACCGCGAGCACGCCCGGCGCGCTGCCCCTGGCCTCGTGGACGTCGGTGGCGAGCCGGTGCAGTACGGCGTCGGCGTTGGCCTCCGGCGAGAGCGCGATCAGCGCGCGCACGCCCAGCTCGTCGGTCGCCACCAGCGCCGACACCTTCGCGCGGCGCGCCGCCAGCACCGTCGCCTCGGCCAGCTCGCGCAGCACCGGCGGCGTGGACAGCGCGGGCCGGGTGCCGGTCAACCGAGGCCGGACCGCCAGCCCGACCAGCTGCCGCCCCGGCAACGGCACCGCCAGCGCGGACGCCCGCGCCAGCAGCTCGGCCGACGGCGCCGGCGACGCCAGCAGCTCGGCGAGCACCGCGCGGTGGGCCTGCCGCTCGAGACCGTCGGTGTCCTTCGCGACCAGCCGGTGCACGGCCAGCGCCGACGCCGCCCGCTCGGCCACCACCCGGTGCCGGTGCGGCGGCTGGTCGGCGCAGACGACGACCAGCCGTCCCCAGTCGTGCCCGCGCGCGCCGACCACCGTGACCAGCCAGCCCGAACCCGGGTGGTAGCCGGTCCGCTCGCCGAGCTGGACCACCCGCGAGCGGGACGGCCAGCCGGTGAGCAGCTCGGCCGGGTCGGTGCCGGCCGCGTCGTAGGCGAGCACCTCGTGCGACAGCGTCTCCAGCACCACCGGCTGCTCGGTCAGCCGCGCGACCTCGCCCAGGACGACGCCGGGCTCGGCACCCGCGACCGTCAGCGCGGTGAACGTCTCGTGCACGCGCTCGGCGGCGCGCAGCTCGGCGACCTGGGCGTCGACGATCTGGCCGTTGACCGCCTCGGTGACGCTGACGTACCGCGTCTCGCGCGAGAGCGTGACCAGCGGCAGCCCGTGTTCCTCGGCCGCCTCGACCAGCGCCGCCGGCAGCTTGTCGCTCCAGTGCCGGACCAGCTCGATCACCAGGCCGGCCGCGCCGACCCCGGCGAGGTCGGCGACGTAGCGGGCCAGCGCCGGGCCGTCGTCGGGGAGCGCGACGCCGGTCGTCAGCACCAGCTCGCCGCCGCGCAGCAGGTGCGCGATGTCGGCGACCTCGGCGACGTGCGCCCAGCGGACCGGCGCGTCCAGCCCGGCCGAGCCCGCGACGACGTGCGGGCGGCCCTGGCGCAGCACCGGCAGCGCGAGCACCTCGGCGACGGTCGGGTACATGGCACCTCGCGGTGATCGGCGATCGGCAGGGACAGACTGTACGGCCGGGAACCAACTGGCGTACACGTTGCCGATGGCGTGGGCGTGGCGCCCGCCCGGAGACTCGTCAAGGACGTCCCCGACCCGAGGAGTGCCCGCCGTGACCGACCGCATCAGCCACTGGATCGACGGCAAGCCGTTCACCGGAACCCCCGCGCGCAGCGGCGACGTGTTCGACCCGGCCACCGGGCGGGTGCGGGCGCAGGTCGACTTCGCCGGGCAGGCCGAGGTGGACCAGGCCGTCGCGGCGGCGAAGGCGGCGCTGCCGGGCTGGCGCGGGACGTCGCTGGCCGGCCGGACGCGGGTGCTGTTCGCCTTCCGCGAGCTGCTGTCGGCGCGCAAGCACGAGCTGGCGAAGATCATCACGAGCGAGCACGGCAAGGTCGAGTCCGACGCGGCCGGGGAGATCGCCCGCGCGATCGAGAACGTCGAGTACGCGTGCGGCGCCGCTCAGCTGCTGAAGGGCGGGTTCAGCGAGAACGCCTCCACCGGCGTCGACGTCTACTCGATCGCGCAGCCGCTCGGCGTCGTCGGCGTGATCTCGCCCTTCAACTTCCCGGCCATGGTGCCGCTCTGGTTCGTGCCGAACGCGCTGGCCTGCGGGAACACCGTCGTGCTCAAGCCGAGCGAGAAGGACCCGTCGGCGGCGGTGTTCATCGCCGAGCTGTTCGCCGAGGCCGGGCTGCCGGCGGGCGCGCTCAACGTGCTGCACGGCGACAAGGCCGCGGTGGACGGGCTCCTCGAACACGCCGACGTCAAGGCGATCTCGTTCGTCGGGTCGACGCCGATCGCGCGCTACGTCTACGAGACCGGCACCCGGCACGGCAAGCGCGTCCAGGCGCTCGGCGGGGCGAAAAACCACATGGTCGTGCTGCCGGACGCCGACCTCGACCTGGCCGCCGACGCCGCGGTGTCGGCCGGGTTCGGCTCGGCGGGGGAGCGCTGCATGGCCGTGTCGGTCGTGGTCGCCGTCGACCCGGTCGGCGACGAACTGGTCGCGAAGATCACCGAGCGGATGGGACGGCTGCGCGTCGGCGACGGCCGCGACCCGGAGTCCGAGATGGGCCCGCTGGTCACCGCGGCCCACCACGCCCGCGTCGAGTCCTATGTGGACGCCGGGGTGGCGGCGGGCGCGTCGCTCGTGGTGGACGGCCGGGGCATCGAGGTGCCGGGCTCTTCGGACGGGTTCTGGCTCGGCCCGACGCTGTTCGACCACGTCCGCCCGGAGATGTCGATCTACACCGACGAGATCTTCGGCCCGGTGCTCTCGGTGGCGCGCGCGGGCTCGTACGACGACGCGCTGGCCCTGATCAACGCGAACCCGTACGGCAACGGCACGGCGATCTTCACCGGCGACGGCGCGGCCGCCCGGCGGTTCCAGAACGAGGTCGAGGTCGGCATGGTCGGGGTCAACGTCCCGATCCCGGTCCCGGTCGGCTACTACTCCTTCGGCGGCTGGAAGGACTCGCTGTTCGGCGACAGCCACGCCTACGGGCCGGAGGGCTTCCACTTCTTCACCAGGACGAAGGTCGTCACGTCGCGGTGGCCGGACCGCTCGCACGCGGGGGTCAACCTGGGCTTCCCCGCAACTCCTAGGCCGGGCGGCCGCGAGCCGTCGTGAAGGGTCCTTTCCTCTCGTCACATGGGAGGAAAGGGCCCTTCACCGCACCAGATGAGCTGAACGTCCCCTTCAGCGCGCACGGCCTTGCGTCCCCGGGTTGAGCACGACCGGCTCATGCTTCCGTAAACTCGGGGTGAGCAGCGAGCGAGGTAGGTGAGGAACCGGTGGCCAACGCGGATGAGCGCCGCTTCGAAGTGCTGCGCGCGATCGTCGCCGACTACGTGTCCAACCAGGAGCCCGTCGGGTCCAAGGCGATCGTCGAACGGCACAACCTCGGCGTGTCCAGCGCCACCGTGCGCAACGACATGGCCACCCTCGAGGAAGAGGGCTACATCACCCAGCCGCACACCAGCGCCGGGCGCGTCCCGACCGACAAGGGCTACCGCCTCTTCGTCGACCGGCTCTCCGAGATCAAGCCGCTGAGCGCGGCCGAGCGGCGCGCCATCACCACGTTCCTCGACAGCGGCACCGACCTCGACGACGTCCTCCGCCGCTCGGTGCGGCTGCTCGCGCAGCTGACCCGGCAGGTCGCCGTCGTGCAGTACCCGATGCTGACCAACGCCAAGGTGCGCCACCTCGAAGTGGTGCCGCTCACCCCGGCGCGGCTGATGCTCGTGCTGATCACCGACAACGGCCGCGTCGACCAGCGCACCGTCGACCTCGGCGACATCATCACCGAGGAGGACGTCTCGCGGCTGCGCACCGTCCTCAACACCGCCATGGCCGGGCGGCGGCTCAACGACGCCGCCGCGCACGTCGCGGAGCTGCCCGACAAGTCGCCCGGCGAGCTGCGGGACGCGCTCATCCGCGTCACCACCGTGCTGGTCGAGTCGCTGGCCGAGCACCCCGAAGAACGCCTGGTGCTCGGCGGCACCGCGAACCTCACCCGCAACGTCGCCGACTTCCCGGGTTCGCTGCGCCAGGTCCTCGAAGCGCTCGAGGAACAGGTCGTCGTGCTCAAGCTGCTGGCCGCCGCGCGCAACCCCGGTGCGATCACGGTGCGCATCGGTGAGGAAAATGAAGACGAGCAGATGCGCAGCACCTCGGTCGTCTCGATCGGCTACGGCCGCGACGACGTGGTGCTCGGCGGCATGGGGGTGGTCGGCCCGACCCGGATGGACTACCCCGGCACGATCGCCGCGGTGCGCGCGGTCGCCAACTACGTGGGGCAGATCCTGGCCGGCCGCTGAGCCGGGCAGAGCAGAAGGAGAAGCGAAGACGGTGGCGAGGGACTACTACGGCATCCTCGGGGTGGCGAAGAACGCGAGCGATCAGGAGATCAAGCGCGCGTACCGGAAGCTGGCCAGGGAGCTGCACCCCGACGTCAACCCGTCGGACGACGCCCAGCACAAGTTCGCCGAGGTCACCACGGCCTACGAGGTGCTGTCGGACCCGCAGAAGCGCAAGATCGTCGACCTCGGCGGCGACCCGATGGACAACGGCGCGCGCGGCGGGGGCGGCGACCCGTTCGCCGGCTTCGGCGGCCTCGGCGACATCATGGACGCCTTCTTCGGCGCGGCCGGGGGCGGCGGTGGCCGCGGGCGTGGCCCGCGCAGCCGCGTCCAGCCCGGCTCGGACGCCTTGATCCGGCTCGGTCTCACGCTCGAGGAGTGCGCCACCGGTGTCGACAAGGAGATCGCCGTCGACACGGCGATCGTCTGCGACCTGTGCCGCGGCGCCGGCACCGCCGAGGGCACCACGGTCAAGACGTGCGACACCTGCGGTGGCGCCGGCGAGGTCCAGTCCGTCCAGCGGTCGTTCCTCGGCCAGGTCGTCACGTCGCGTCCGTGCCCGGTCTGCCGCGGCTTCGGCGAGGTCATCCCGGACCCCTGCCGCCAGTGCGGCGGCGACGGCCGGATCCGCGCCCGCCGGAACGTCACGGCGAAGATCCCGCCGGGCGTCGGCGACGGCATGCGCATCCGGCTCTCCGGCCAGGGCGAGGTCGGCCCGGGCGGCGGGCCGGCGGGTGACCTCTACGTCGAGATCGACGAGACCCCGCACGAGGTCTTCGTCCGGCAGGGCCACGACCTGCACTGCAACTTCCGCATCCCGATGACGACGGCCGCGCTCGGCGCGACGGTGCCGATCGCGACGCTCGTCGACGGCGACTACGAGCTGGACATCGAACCCGGCACCCAGCCGAACGCCGAGCTCGTGCTGACGGGCAAGGGCATGCCGCGGCTGCGGTCCTCCGGCCGCGTCGACGGCCGCGGCGACCTGCACGTCCACATCGACGTCGTGGTGCCCACGAAGCTGGACGAGGCGCAGCGCGACCTCCTGGTCGAGCTGGCCCAGCAGCGCGGCGAAGAGGTCCCGACGCTGGCGTCCAACGGCAGCAAGCACGGCGGCCTGTTCTCCAAGCTGCGCGCCAAGAACCACCGCTGACCCGTGCCCGACACGACCCTGCCGGTCTTCCTCGCGCCCGCGGTGCCCGCGAGCGGCCGCGTGGTCCTCGACGGCGAGGAAGCCCGGCACGCGGCCACGGTCCGCCGCCTCCGCGTCGGCGAGCGGCTGGTGCTTTCCGACGGCGCGGGCGCGATGGCCCGCTGCGTCGTCGAGGCGGTCCAAGCCGGTCGCGACGCGGCGTTGACGCTGGCCGTCGAGGAGCACTGGGAAGAGGAACCGCCCGCGCTGCGCGTGCTCCTCGCCCAGGCGTTGGCCAAGGGCGACCGCGGTGAGCTGGCGGTCGAGCTGGCCACCGAGGCGGGCGTCGACGCGATCGTGCCGTGGCGCGCCGCCCGCAGCGTCGCCAAGTGGGAAGACGGCCCGCGCGGCGAGAAGGCCCTGGCGAAGTGGCGCGCGACGGCCCGCGCGGCCGCCAAGCAGGCCCGCCGCGCGCACGTGCCCGAGGTCGGCGAGCCGGTCGGCACGCGGGAGCTGGCCGGGCTGGCCGCCACGATGTCGCTGGTCGTCGTGCTCGAGTCCGACGTCCCCGATCGGCTGACGGACTTGAAGCTCCCCGACACGGGTGATCTGCTGCTGGTCGTCGGGCCTGAGGGCGGGATCACCGACGAAGAGCTGGAGACGTTGCGGGAGGCGGGTGCGCGGGCCGTGCGGCTCGGCACGACCGTCCTGCGCACGTCGACGGCGGCCGCGGTGGCGCTCGGCGCGCTGGGTGCGCTCACCAGCCGCTGGCACTGATCAGCACTGAAAAATTTGCGCCCAGTTATGGCGCGATCACACTCCGACCGGTTACCCTCGTTTATTAACGCGCCAGTCATGGTTTCGGGCGCGCACTGGGAAGACACAGACCCCGCCGGGCACCTCCCCCCCTCGGTCCGGCGGCCGCCGCGGCAGCGGTAGATCGACCCCCAGGGTCTACCGCGCCGCGGCATCCCGACCCTCGCTTCGCTCGCTCGGATGCCGCTTCGCGTTCGTTGTGTCCTCTGGGGGTCAAACCCCCAGACCCCCAGCCGGGGGCACGCCCCCGGGCCCCCCGCGACTTTGTCCCGGGCCCTGTTCAAAGGGCGGGTTGCTTTGCGCCGCTAGTGTGCTCGCCATGAGCGAAACCGACGCCGACACCCTCTTCGAACGGATCATCGCCGGGGAGATCCCCGCCGACGTCGTCTACCAGGACGACACCACCTTCGCCTTCCGGGACATCCGGCCGCAGGCGCGGGTGCACGTCCTCGTCGTGCCCAAGAAGCGGTACCGGAACGTCGCCGAGCTCGCCGCCGGTGATCCGCGGCTGCTCGCCGACGTCGTCGCCACCGCGCGGAAGGTCGCCGAGCTCGAAGGCATCGTCGAGAGCGGGTACCGGGTGGTCTTCAACACCGACTCCGACGCCGGGCAGACCGTCTTCCACGTCCACGCCCACGTCCTCGGCGGGGAGCCGCTCGGGTTGTTCGGGACCGCTGGGTAAACCGGCCTGCGTCGAGCCGGGCGGTGCCAGTAGCATCGAAGGGTCCGTAGTCCCTCACCGAGAAAGCAGGGCCGAGGCCACGTGGCCGGAACCGTACCGGGTGGAGCCGCCCGACCCGACGTCCCCGGGGACGTCCCGAAGACCGAGGATGCCGCCGTCCAGGCCGCGCAGTCCCGGTTCCCCATTCCCGATGCCGCCGCCCTCAGCCTGCTCGGGTCCCGCGACGAGAACCTGCGGGTCGCCGAGGAGCTCCTCGCCGCCGACGTGCACGTCCGGGGCAACGAAGTCACCCTGACCGGCACGCCGGCCGACGTCGCCTTCGCCGAACGCGTCTTCGCCGAGCTCGTGCAGCTCGCCACCGGCGGCCAGC
This sequence comes from Amycolatopsis nalaikhensis, assembly GCF_030264295.1. GTDB lineage: Bacteria > Actinomycetota > Actinomycetes > Mycobacteriales > Pseudonocardiaceae > Amycolatopsis > Amycolatopsis nalaikhensis. The sequence goes on from NZ_CP127173.1 coordinate 6,159,485, forward strand.
AGGTCGGGCCCGACACCGTGCGCCGCACCGTCGGCATGCTGTCGACCGGGGACGCGTCGCCCGCCGAGGTGCTCAGCCTCAACATCGTCTCGCGGCGCGGGAAGACCATCCGGCCCAAGACGCTCAACCAGAAGCGCTACGTCGACGCCATCGACAAGCACACCGTCGTCTTCGGCATCGGCCCGGCCGGTACCGGCAAGACCTACCTCGCCATGGCGAAGGCCGTGCAGGCCCTGCAGGCCAAGCAGGTCACCCGGATCGTGCTGACCCGGCCCGCCGTCGAGGCCGGTGAGCGGCTCGGCTACCTGCCCGGCACGCTCAACGAGAAGATCGACCCGTACCTGCGGCCGCTCTACGACGCGCTGCACGACATGGTCGAGCCCGAGTCGATCCCGCGGCTCATGCAGGCGGGCACGATCGAGATCGCGCCGCTGGCCTACATGCGCGGCCGGACGCTGAACGACGCCTTCATCATCCTCGACGAGGCCCAGAACACCACGCCCGAGCAGATGAAGATGTTCCTCACCCGGCTCGGCTTCGGCTCCAAGATCGTCGTCACCGGCGACATCACCCAGGTCGACCTGCCCAGCGGGCAGCGCAGCGGCCTCCGCGTCGTCCGCGACATCCTCACCGGCGTCGAAGACCTGCACTTCGCCGAGCTGACCAGCCAGGACGTCGTCCGGCACAAGCTGGTCGGGGACATCGTCGACGCCTACGAGAAGTGGCAGGCCGTGCAGGACGCCCGGCAGGGCGACGGCTGGAAGGGCAACCGGCGGTGAGCATCGAGATCGCCAACGAGTCCGGCGTCAACGTCGACGAGACGTCGATCGTCTCGGCCGCCCGGTACGCCCTCGACAAGATGGAGGTCAGCCCGCTCGCCGAGCTGTCCATCCTGCTGGTCACCCTCGACGTCATGGAAGACCTCCACGAACGCTGGATGGACCTGCCCGGTCCCACCGACGTGATGGCCTTCCCGATGGACGAGCTCGACTCCTCCCGCCGCCCCGACGCGCCCGACGCGTCGCCGGCGCTGCTCGGGGACATCGTGCTGTGCCCGGCGTTCGCCAAGGACCAGGCCAAGACCGCGGGCCACTCGCTCATGGACGAGCTGCACCTGCTCACCGTGCACGGCTGCCTGCACCTGCTCGGCTACGACCACGCCGAACCCGCCGAGGAGCGCGAGATGTTCGCGCTGCAGAAGCGGATCCTCGGCGAGTACCAGGACGCCGTCGCCGCGCTGGAGAAGCGCAACGCCCAGCGCAACACCGACGACCGCGTCCTCGGCATCGCCGGGCTCGACACCACCCCCGACCCAGCCGCCGGGGAAACGCCCTAGGCGCCAGCCATGGTCCAGCTCCTGTTCGCGATCGCGCTCGTGCTCCTCGCGGGCGTGTTCGCGGCGGCCGACGCCGCCATCAGCACCGTGTCGCAAGCGAGGGCCGAAGGCCTCGCCCGGCTCGGGCTGCCCGGGGCCCGGCAGCTCGCCGCGGTCGTCGCCGAACGGCGGCGGCACATCAACCTGCTGCTCCTGCTGCGCCTCGGCTGCGAGCTCACCGCCACCGTGCTCGTCACGGTGTTCGTCGGCACCCGGCTGGCGCCGCTCGGCGTGGCCGTGCTCGTGGCCGCGGTCGTCATGGTCGTGGTCAGCTACGTCCTGATCGGCGTCGGCCCGCGCACCCTCGGCCGCCAGCACCCGTACCGCATCGGCCGCTACGTCGCCGGGCCCGTGCGCGTCCTCGGCTCGGTGCTGGGCCCGCTGTCGCGGCTGCTCATCCTCATTGGTAACGCCATCACGCCCGGTCAGGGCTTCCGCGAAGGCCCGTTCACCTCCGAGGTCGAGCTGCGCGAGCTGGTCGACCTCGCCCAGGAACGCGGCGTCGTCGAGGACTCCGAGCGCGAGATGATCCACTCGGTGTTCGAGCTCGGCGACACCGTCGCGCGCGAGGTCATGGTGCCGCGCACCGAGATCGTCTGGATCGAGCGCACCAAGACCGTCCGCCAGGCGCTCGCCCTCGCGCTGCGCACCGGCTTCACCCGGCTCCCGGTGGTCGACGAGTCCGTCGACGACATCGTCGGCGTCGTCAACATCAAGGACCTCATGGCCGGGTACATGGACCCGGACGGCGCGAGCACCGTCGTCAGCACGCTGATGAACGAGGCGTCCTTCGTCCCCGACTCGAAGCGGCTCGACGAGCTGCTCAAGGAGATGCAGCGCTCGCACAACCACATGGCGATCGCGGTCGACGAGTACGGCGGCACCGCCGGCCTGCTCACCATCGAGGACGTCCTCGAGGAGATCGTCGGCGAGATCACCGACGAGTCCGACGCCGACGAGCGGCCCGAGGTCGAGGAGCTCGACGGCGGCGCGGTCCGCGTGTCCTCCCGGATGAGCGTCGACGACCTCGGCGAGCTCTTCGGGATCGACCTCGAAGACCACGACGTGGAGACCGTGGGCGGGCTGCTCGCGGAACGACTGGGTAGGGTCCCGCTGCCGGGGGCCGAAGCCGAGGTCGCCGGCCTTCGGCTGTTCGCCGAAGGGGGCAAGGACCGCCGCGGCCGCATGCGGATCACGTCCGTGGTCGTGCACCCGGCCGACGCCGAGGCGATGACCGACCCGGCCGACCGCGGCGCCCGGCGCCGCACCCGCCTGCCCCACCCCGACGAACGCGACAGGAGCGTCGAACATGCCTGACCTCGAGGCCGAGGACCAGAAACTCGTCACGCTGGCCCGGTCCTCGCGCGCCCGCATCCAGGCGCCCGAGGGCGCCGCGGTCCGCGACACCGACGGCCGCACCTACGCCGCCGGCACGGTCGACCAGCCGTCGTTCAAGCTCACCGCGCTGCAGGCCGCGGTCGCCGCCGCGCTCTCCAGCGGCGCCGAGGGCATCGAGGCCGCCGCCGTCGTCACCGGCGAAGGCCTGCTCAAGGAGGCGTCCGTGCACGCCGTCCGCGATATCGCGAAGACCGCGCCGATCATCCTCGCCGACCCGCGCGGCGAGATCCTGCAGGTGCTCACCCGATGACCGAACACCGTTCCGGCTTCGCCTGCTTCGTCGGGCGCCCCAACGCGGGCAAGTCGACGCTGACCAACGCCCTCGTCGGCACGAAGGTCGCGATCACCTCCAGCAAGCCGCAGACGACGCGGCACGCGATCCGCGGCATCGTGCACCGCGAGGACGCCCAGCTCGTCCTCATCGACACGCCCGGCCTGCACCGCCCGCGCACCCTGCTGGGCGAGCGGCTCAACGACATCGTGCACACGACGTGGTCCGAAGTGGACGTCGTCGGCTTCTGCGTGCCCGCCAACGAAAAGATCGGCCCCGGCGACAAGTTCATCGCCGCCGAGCTGCAGAAGATCGCCAAGCGGACGCCGGTCATCGGGATCGTCACCAAGACCGACCTCGTCCAGCCGCAGCAGGTCGCCGAGCAGTTGCTCGCCCTGGAGCGGGTGATGGACTTCGCCGAGCTGGTCCCGGTGTCCGCGGTGGACGGCTTCCAGGTCGGCACCCTGGCCGACCTGCTGGTCGCGCGGCTGCCGGAAGGCCCGCAGCTCTATCCGGGCGGCGAGCTGACCGACGAGCCCGAGCAGACCCTGGTCGCCGAGCTGATCCGCGAGTCGGCGCTGGAAGGCGTCCGCGACGAGCTGCCGCACTCGATCGCCGTCACGGTCGAGGAGATGCTGCCGCGCGAAGGCCGCGACGACCTCATCGACGTGCACGCGTTCCTGTACGTGGAGCGACCCAGCCAGAAGGGCATCATCCTCGGGCACAAGGGGGAGCGGCTGCGCGAGGTCGGGGCGACCGCCCGCAAGCACATCGAGCGGCTGCTGGGGTCGAAGGTGTACCTCGATCTGCACGTCAAGGTGGCCAAGGACTGGCAGCGCGACCCGCGCCAGCTGCGTCGGCTCGGGTTCTGACCTGCTCGTTTGGCCCCGCGGGGAATTCCTGGTCTCGATTCGGTCGCGGCGGGAGGAATCACCGCACGCGCGGGCGCCCCGACCCCTACAGTCGCGGCTTCGACCACACCGCGGCCGGTCGGGGCGGCAGTGGACCCGGTGGTCGTCCGTGGAGCACGACGAAGGGGAACAACCGACCATGACCGACAGCCAGGGCATGCCCAACTACCCCGGCGACCAGCCGAACCAGCCCGGCGGGCAGCCCAACTACCCCGGCGGCCAGCCGGGCGGCTACCAGCCCGGGCCGCCGCCCAGCAACTACCTCGTCTGGGCCATCCTGACCACGATCTTCTGCTGCCTCCCGTTCGGCATCGTGTCGATCGTGAAGTCGACGCAGGTCAACAGCCTGTGGGCGCAGGGTCAGACCGCCGCCGCGCAGGAGGCCTCGGAAGCCGCCAAGAAGTGGGCGATCATCTCCGCGATCGTCGGCGTCGTGCTCGCCGTGCTGTACGTCATCCTGATGATCGCCGGGGTCATGACCTTCGGCGTCAGCACGTCGTCATACTGACGTAGCCGAGCAGCAGGAGGAACCCGGTGACCGACCAGTACCCGCCGCCGTACCCGCCACCGGGCGGGCCGCCGCCACCCGGCTACGGCTACGGCTACCCGCCGAACTACGGTCCGCCGCCGGACAACAACATGGTGTGGGCGATCCTGAGCACCGTGCTCTGCTGCCTGCCGCTGGGCGTGGTCTCGATCGTGAAGTCCAGCCAGGTGAGCTCGCTGTGGTTCCAGGGTTTCCACGCCGAGGCGCGCAAGGCCGCCGACGACGCCCGCAAGTGGGCGATGTGGTCGGCCATCACGACCGGGATCCTCCTGCTGCTCTACGTCATCTTCATCGTGGTGATGATCGTGTTCGTCGGGGCCAACGCCGATCGGTACACGCCGTGACCGCGCCGACCGTCTACACGGGATTCCCGGCACAGGGCGCGCGGGCCAAGCTCCGCGCGCTCGGGCCGCCCGCCGCCGTCGTCGCCGGGCTCGGCGTGTGCTGCGCGGTGGTCTGGGCGGGCGACCCGACCACCCCCGGCGGCTTCCTGCCGGTCTGCCCGACCAAGGCGTTGCTCGGCATCGACTGCCCCGGCTGCGGCGGCATGCGGATGGCGTACAGCCTGATGCACGGCGACATCCCGGCGGCACTGCACTACAACGCCGTTTCGTTCGTCGTGGTGCTGCTGTTCGTGTGGAGCATCGCCGCGTGGACCCTCGGACGGCTGCGCGGCCGCGCCGTGAACAGCTGGCTGCACTGGCGCTGGACGCCGCTGACGTTTTCGGTGGTCTTCGTGGTCTGGTTCGTCATCCGCAACCTGCCGTTCGCGCCGTTCACCGGTTTGCGTGTCTGAACACCCACGGACGGGAACCGGATGCGGACCCGGCCCGTCGGAGGGCCAAGCGCGTCACCCGGACTGCTGATGCCTGGGAGGCGCGCCCGTCACCGGAGCGAGTACGCTCCCGCGGACCGGCCCGTGCGCATCGGGCCGATCCCGCACGAGGCCACGTGCGGGTGACAGACCAGCGAGGGGGAGAGACCCAATGACCGATCCCTACGGTCAGCAGTCCTTCGGGCAGCAGCCCGGTGGCCAGCAGCCGTTCGGACAGCCGCAGCCGGGCCAGGCGCCGCCGTTCGGGCAGCAGGCGCCGTACGGGCAGCCCGCGCCGTTCGGCCAGCAGGGCACCCCCTTCGGCGCGCCGCGCAACTACGCGAACTGGGGCCAGCGCGCGCTGGGCTGGCTCGTCGACTTCGGTCCCGCCGTGCTGATCTACCTGGTGCTCGCGATCGTCGGCGTCGCCACGCACTGGAACGCCATCTTCTCGCTGCTGTCGTTCGTCGCGCTCGTCGGCTGGATCGTGTGGTGCGTCTTCAACCGCTGGATCCAGCAGGGCAACACCGGCCAGTCGATGGGCAAGCGCGTCGCCAAGATCAAGCTGATCCGCGAGGACAACGGCCAGCCGGTCGGCGCGGGCATGGCGTTCCTGCGCGACCTCGCCCACTTCGTCGACAACGTCCTCTGCTACGTCGGCTGGCTGTGGCCGCTGTGGGACGACAAGTCCCAGACGCTGTCGGACAAGATCGTCGGCACGGTCGTCGTCCAAGCCGACGACGCCGCGGCCGCGCCGTTCGGCCAGGCTGGCGCGCAGCAGCAGCCGTTCGCCGGGGGCTACCCGCCGCCGGGGCAGCAGTTCGGCCAGCCGTCCTCGGGTGGTTTCCCGCAGCAGCAGCCGCCCGCGCCGGGCGGCTTCGGCCAGCCGCAGCCGCCGCAGTCCGGCGGCTTCGAGCAGCAGCCGCCCGCGCCCGGTGGCTTCGGCCAGCCGCAGCCCGGCGGGTTCGGCCAGCAGCCGTCTTCCGGTGGTTTCCCGCAGCAGCCGCAGTCCGGCGGGTTCGGGCAGCCGCCCCAGCCGGGCGGGTTCGGCCAGCAGCCGGGGCAGCCGCTCGCACCGCCGCCCGGCGGCTCCGCCTTCGAGGAAGGCGAGCGCACCCAGATGCTGCGCCCGGACGCCGGGGGCGGCTCCGCCTTCGACGAGCAGGCCGAGCGCACCCAGATGCTGCGCCCCGAAGGCCAGGACGACGCCGGGGAGACCCGGAAGATCGACCCCGGCCAGTTCGGCCAGCCGCCGAAGGACCAGCAGTAACCACCGTCTTTTCCGCATCACCGCCGGGGCCGCCCGGGGGGAAGTTCACGAGTAGTTGGGGTAGAAGTTCATGACCAATCCCTACGGCCAGCAGCCCTACGGCCAGCAGCCGCAGCAGCCGCCGCAGCCGGGCTACGGCCCGCCGTCCGGTGGCATGCCCGCGCCCTACGGCCAGCCCGCGCCGTACGGCCAGCCGCCGACCGGCGGCTTCGGTGCCCCCGGCTACGGCATGCCCGGCGGCGGTGGCGACATCAACGCCATCAAGGACTACAAGGGCTGGGCGATCGGCTGCATCTTCCTCTGCTGGATCCTCGCGATCTTCGCGATCATGAAGTCCAACGAGGTCCAGACGTACAAGATGCAGGGCAACTACATGATGGCGGAGCAGGCGTCGAAGACGACCAAGACGCTCTGCCTCATCGCCTCCATCATCGGCGGCCTCGGGTGCGTCTTCGCGATCATCTGGATCATCATCGCGGTCGCCGCCGCTTCGACCGTCAGCACGTACTGCTACGGCTCGTACTGCTGAACCCGGGTCGGTCCACCCCGGCATCACCCCGAAGTGGGACGATGTCGGGGTGGTGAACCTCTACCGCGACACCGGGGTGGTGTTGCGCACGCACAAGCTGGGTGAGGCCGACCGGATCGTCACCCTGCTGACCCGCCGGCACGGCAAGGTCCGCGCCGTCGCGAAGGGCGTGCGGCGCACCTCGTCCCGCTTCGGGGCCCGGCTGGAGCCGTTCGGCCACGTGGACGTGCAGTTCTACACCGGGCGCACGCTCGACGTCATCACCCAGGTCGAGACCGTCGACGCGTTCCAGCTGCCGCTGGTCGCCGACTACCAGCGCTACACCGCGGCCAGCGCGATCGCCGAAACCGCGGACCGGCTCTCGGCCGAAGAGGGCGAGCCGGTGCTCAAGCTGTACCTCCTCGTCTGCGGCGCGCTGCGGTCCCTCGCCGCCGGGGAGCGCGACCCGTCTCTGGTGCTCGACGCGTTCTTTCTCCGCGCGATGTCCTACGCCGGCTGGGCGCCCGCGCTCACCGAGTGTGCCCGCTGCGGCTTGCCCGGCCCGCACGTCGCGTTCAGCGTCCCGGCCGGTGGCTCGATGTGCCAGGACTGCCGTGTCCCGGGTTCCGTGCACCCGGCGCCCGAGGTCCTCGACCTGCTCACGGCGTTGCTGCACGGCGAGTGGACGATGGCCGAGTCGACCCTGCCCGGCACCCGCCGCGACGCGAGCGGCCTGGTCGCGGCGCACCTGCAGTGGCATCTGGAGCGCCAGCTCCGGTCCCTGCCCCTGGTCGAGCGACGCGCCCGGGAGACCGCCGCGCCCGGGCAGTAGGGTCGGGCTGATCGGTTTCGCCCATCCAGGGAGGCTCCCAGTGCTGCGCAGGGGACGCGAGAACAAGGCGTCGCGATTCGAGCTGCGGCCGCCGGACCCGCACCCGTCGGGCGCGAAGCCGCCGGAGATCCCGCGCGAGCTGGTGCCGAAGCACGTCGCGCTCGTCATGGACGGCAACGGCCGCTGGGCCAACCAGCGCGGCCTGCCGCGGATCGAGGGCCACAAGCGCGGCGAAGCGGTGATGATCGACGTCGCCAGCGGCGCGGTCGAGCTCGGCATCAAGTGGCTTTCGGTGTACGCGTTCTCGACCGAGAACTGGAAGCGCAGCCCCGAAGAGGTGCGGTTCCTGATGGGCTTCAACCGCGACACCATCCGCCGCCAGGTCGACTACCTCGGCTCGATCGGCGTCCGCATCCGGTGGGCGGGCCGCCGGCCGAAGCTGTGGACGTCGGTGATCAAGGAGCTGCAGGCGGCCGAAGAGAAGACCAAGCACAACACCGCGCTGAACATGACGATGTGCGTCAACTACGGCGGCCGCGCCGAGCTGGGCGACGCGATGCGGCGGATCGGCCAGGACGTCGCCGACGGCAGGCTCGACCCGGCCAAGATCAACGAGAAGACCATCGGCAAGTACCTGTACCAGCCGGAAATGCCGGACGTCGACCTGTTCCTGCGGCCCTCGGGCGAGCAGCGGACGTCGAACTTCCTGCTGTGGCAGTCGGCCTACGCCGAGATGGTCTACCAGGACACCCTGTTCCCGGACTTCGACCGCACCCACTTGTGGCGCGCCTGCTTGGAGTTCGCGAAGCGGGATCGCCGCTTCGGCGGCGCGGTCGACCAGGCGGCTTCTTCGTGAGCGCCACGGAAGCGGTCGAGACCGCCGAGCTGCTGACGCGGGCCCGTGAAGCCTTGGAGCGCTACCTCGAGGTCCACGTGGACGACGACGGCGCGCTGACCTTCTCCCACGGCGACGTCCCGTGCGTCATCCAGGCGACCCGGCTCGGCGAGGGCCTCACGGTGCTGACGCTGACCTGCGTCGTCGGCTGGGACCTGGCGGACGGGCCGGAGCTGTCGATCGCCGTCGCCGAGCGCGCCGGGCAGGGACTGTTCGGGACGCTCGGGGTCGGGCACTCGGACAACGGCGTCGACGTGACGCTGCGGTACGCGTTCCCGGCGGCGGGCCTCGACCCGGCGGCGCTGGGGACGTTGCTGATGCTGGTGGTCTCGACGGCGTCGCAACTGCGGACGGATCTCCCGGGAATCGCGTAGGCATTCCGCCGCGAACGGCGGATTCCGGTCGGTATCGGGCACTTTTCGACCGTTCGCGGCTGTGCGGGTGACTTCCTGTCGGACCTGGGTGGCATCATCGCCGTCGTGAACATGGTTTCCGATACCGCCCGGCGCACCCGCCGGTTCCGGATCAGCTCGGTCGAGGTGCTGTGCGCGATCCTGCTGGTCGCGATCCTCGGCCAGGGCTGGCTGCAGCAGCTGTTCGACGTGCCCGCGCTGCGCACCGGCTCGACCGTGTTCGTCGCCGTCTGCGTGCAGGCGCTGCCGTTCCTCGTGCTGGGGGTGCTGATCAGCGGGGCGATCGCGGCGTTCGTGCCCGCGCGGGTGCTGGAGAAGGTGCTGCCGCGGCGAGCCGGTGCGGCCGTCGGCGTCGCCGGGCTGGCGGGGGTGGCGCTGCCCGGCTGCGAGTGCGCGTCGGTGCCGGTGGCGCGGCGGCTGATGGGGCAGGGGGTGGCGCCGGCGGCGGCGTTGACGTTCCTGCTCGCGGCGCCGGCGGTGAACCCCGTGGTGCTGGTGGCCACCGCGGTCGCGTTCCCCGGCAAGCCGGAGATGGTGCTGGCGCGGTTCGCCGGGTCGCTGGTCACGGCGATGGTGATGGGCTGGCTGTGGGCTCGCTGGGGCAAGCTCGAGTGGATCACCGCGCGGGCGTTGCGCCGCTTGCCGGAGGTGGCGCCCGGGCAGCGGTGGCGGGTGTTCGCCGAGACCGCGCGCACGGACCTGGTCGAGGCGGGCGGGTTCCTGGTGCTGGGCGCGTTGATCTCGTCGGCGTTGAACGTGCTGGTGCCGGCCAAGTGGTTCGGCGTGCTGGGCGAGCAGATCGTGCTGGGCGTGCTGGTGATGGCGGTGCTCGCGGTGGTGCTGGCGCTGTGCAGCGAGGCGGACGCGTTCGTCGCGGCGTCGCTGACGGCGTTGCCGCTGCTGCCGAAGCTGGTGTTCCTGGTCGTGGGGCCGGCGGTGGACGTGAAGCTGTTCGCGTTGCAGGCGGGCACGTTCGGCCGGTCGTTCGCGGTGCGGTTCGCACCGGTGACGTTCGTGGTGGCGGTGGCCTGCGCGGTCGTCGCCGGAGTCGTGGTGGGGGTCGCGTGAGGCGGGAAACCCAGAACATCCTGCTGATCCTGCTCGGCGGCGCGCTGGTCAAGATCGCCCTGAACGGCGACTACTTGAGGTACGTGAAACCGGCGCAGCAGCCGTGGGTCATCGCGGGCGGCGCGGTGATGGTGGTGCTGGGCGCGGTCGCGATCGTCCGCGACCTGCTGGCGGCGCGGACGGCGGGCCACGACGCACACGACCACGACGCACACGGCCATTCGACCCGGCCGGCGTGGCTGCTGCTGGTGCCGGTGCTGGCGGTGTTCCTGGTGGCACCCCCGGCGCTGGGAGCGGACTCGGTGATCCGCACGGAGGCCCGGGCCCCGTCGAGCGCGGCGACGGCCAACGCGGCGGCGTTCCCGCCCCTGCCGGCGGAGAACGTGGTGCCGTTGGCGGTGAACGAGTTCATGACGCGCGCGGGCTGGGACAAGGCGGGCACGCTGAACGGCCGTACGGTGTCGCTGACGGGGTTCGTGGTGCACACGGAGGGGAGCACGTTGCTGGCCCGCTTGGTGATCAGCTGCTGCGCGGCGGACGCGTTCCCGGTGACGGTCCGCCTCCGCGACGGCTCGGCCGACCACCTGCCGAGCGACTCGTGGATCCAGGTGACGGGCCAGGTGGTCCCGGGAACGGCGACGCAGGCGAACAGCTACACGCCCGACTTCACCCCGGCTTCGGTCACCTCGGTCCCGGCGCCGAAGGACCCGTACGAGTACTGACCACGCCCCGGCGGGTCGCGAATGACTCATTCGCGACATCTGTGGTCCCGTATGGGTCATTGGCGACGTCGCCAGCGGCGCGGTCACCCGCGGTCCTGCGCTCACCCGGCTCCGCCCCCAGGGGCCGCGGGGCTGGCGACCCACCCTCGCAGGGCGCCCTCCCCGGCCGCGAAACCTCAGTGGTCGCCGCAGGTGCCGGTGATCTCCACCGTGTGGGAGATCTCCGAAAAGCCGTGCTCGGCCGCGATCTTCTCGGCCCACCGCTCCACCGCCGGGCCCTCCACCTCGACCGTGCGCCCGCACAACCGGCACACCAGGTGATGGTGGTGGTGCGCGGAGCACCGCCGGTAGATCGCCTCGCCCGAGTCCGTGCGCAGCACGTCGATCTCGCCGGCCTCCGACAGGGACTGCAGGGTGCGGTACACCGTCGTCAACCCGATGCCGTCGCCGCGTTTGCGCAGCTCGTCGTGCAGTTCCTGGGCCGAGCGGAAGTCGTCGATCTTGCTCAGCAGCTCGACGACCGCGGCCCGCTGGCGGGTCGATCGGCGTCCGGGCACCGGGGCCTGGCTGCGCTGCGCGGCGGGGGTCATCACTTTCCTTCCTGCACGTGGGCGACCGCGTCGACGACGATGTGCGCCAGGTGGTCGTCGGCGAGGCGGTAGACGACCTCGCGGCCCCGGCGCTCGCCCTGGACCACCCCGGCCGTCTTCAGCACCCGCAGGTGCTGGCTGATCAGCGGCTGCGCGACGTCGAGGGCGTCCACCAGCTCGTGCACGCACCGGTCGGCCGCGCGCAGCTGCAGCACGATCGCGATCCGCACCGGCGCCGCGAGCGCGCGCAGCAGGTCGCCGGCGTCGGACAGCACCGCCGCCGGCGGGTGGGCCGGTGCCGCCGCGGCCGCCGGCGGGGCGCATTCCGCGAGGTCCGGCTGGGCGCCACTCCCGGTGACCGTCGCCATACCGCCTCCACCCTCGTCGCCGCGACATGAATTCCGTAGTCATTGCCGATAACGGCACCACCCATCCTAGTGTTCCCTCGCGCCGGGCCCCGCCCCCGTCACCGCGCCCTGCGGACTACGGCCGGTCGTATTGCTCCATTCGGGTGAGTTCGTGGGATATTCGCTCTTCGGCTTCGCTTGTCGTGGCCGACGGTGCAAGGTGGTCGCGGAGCGTTTCGTCGCTTCTCGTACGCTGGCGACCCGCCCGAGCAGAGCAGTGGGGAGACATGACCCGTTTCGCTACCAAAGCCGCGGTGCTGACGGCTGTCCTGTTTCCGCTGGTCGGCGCCGGTGTCGCCGGGGCGCAGAGCCAGGCGGTCGACGAGAAGACCGGCCCGGTCTCCTTCGCGAACATCGCGTCGGTCCGGATCGGCGACGGCCAGCAGGGCGGCGCCTTGATCACCGAGACCCAGCGCTCCCCGTTGCTGCCCGGCCAGTCGAAGCTCGGCGCCGACCGCGTGTCGGTGCCGAAGGACAACGGCGAACGCACCACCTTCGGCGGGCACTACCAGATCGATCTCGGCCGCTACACCAACGGCAACCCGTACCCGCCGGGCGTCGCGAGCCGGGACCACAACGTCGTCGCCGCGCTGCAGGCGACCACCGTGCCCACCGCCGTCGCCGAGACCAACTACGCGTTGCGTGACACCTGGCAGGGTGGCGCCCGGCCCGTCGACAACACGGTGCTCGTGCTCGAAGGCGCCAAGACGGCCGTCGACTGCACCGGCCCGGGGAAGCTGACCGGCACGTCCACGCTGGCGAAGCTGTGGGTGCGGCAGGGCGGCTCGCTCGGCATCGTCCCGATGCCCGGCGGCAATGCCGGTATAGAGCTGAAGAACCTGCGCCTCGGCCCGCCCGGCGACTTCGACAACGCCAGCAAGGACACCACGGTGTCGGACGTGAAGCTGACCCGCGTCGCGGCGTTCGACCAGCTCATCCGCCAGGACGGCTGGCGCGGTGGTGACTACACGGCCGTCGCCGGCTGGCGCGTCGAGATCACCACGCACCTCAAGGACGCGAGTGGTGCCGCGCTGCAGGACGTCAAGACCTCCATCGTGCTGGGTGGCGTGAGCTGCTCGGTGCCGAAGGGCTTCGTCGCGAAGGCGGGCAACAACGCGGGCGGCGCGACCGCGTCCCAGGCACCGGTGCCGACGCAGGTCCCGGCCGGGTACCTCGGCGCGGCGGCCCCGTCGACCGACGGCGACGGCGCCCGCGTCCCGCTCGGCATCGGCTTGCTGTTCGGCGGGGTGTTCTTCGCGGCGGTCGCGGTGCTGCTCGGCAGGCGCCGCAAGTCCGGGACGGACTAGGTGCTGCGCACCGGGCTGGCCGCCGTCTCGGCGGCGCTGGCCGTGGCCGCGTTCGCGGCCGGGATCGTGCTGCTGACCTGGCTGCCGCCGACGGCAACGCAGGCCGCGGCGCCGCCACCGGGGGCGTTGCCGGGGGAGAACGCGGCCCCGGCGGTGCTGCCCGCGGACAGCGAGTCGGCCGAGCAGCAGCGCCCGGGCACGGTCCGCCTGCCCAGCGGCGCGACGGCGCGCTTGGTCCGCACGGAAGCTCACGGACACGGGCGTGCTCCCGATCCCGCGCGGCCTCGGCGACGCGGCGTGGTGGGGCGCCAAGCTGGGCGCGGCCCAGGGCACGGCACTGCTGTCCGGCCACGTGAACTGGGAGGGGCGGCGCGGGCCGTTCGACGAGCTGTGGCGCATGCGAGCGGGTGACGTGGTGAGCGTGGTCGACGCGAACGGCGGCCGCTGGCTGTACCGGGTGGACGAGGTGGTGACGCTCCCGAAGGAGAGCTTGCCGGAGCAGGCCCCGAAGTGGTTCGCGCAGAACGGCCCGCACCGCCTGGTCCTGGTCACCTGCGGCGGCGATTACGTGGGTGGCACCGAGGGCTACGACGAGAACCGCCTGGTCACGGCCGAACTGGTGACGCGCCCCACGGGCTGATCGACTTCGGTGCAACCTCCTTCCCGCGCCGCGGCATGAGTGCCTGTGCACCAGCCACGGACCGAAGGAGCACGCGCACATGCAGGACCAGAACCCCGCGGAGCCGAAGAAGGGCACCGGCCGCTGGTGGATCGTCGGGGTCGCCGGGGCGTTCGTGGTCGCCGCCCTCGTGGCGACCCTGCTCATCTTCACTGGAAAGGATGAACCCGCGGTCGCGAACGGGACCGGCGCGCCCGTCCCGGCGAGCGAATCGGCCGCACAGGGCACCCCGGTGGACACCGGTCAGGCCCCCGCGACCCTCGCCCTCCCCGGCGGCGGCACCGCGAAGCTCGTCCAGGAAGACCTCGACGCCAACGGTGCCCTCAAGATCCCCGAAGGCCTCGACGAAGCCGCCTGGTGGGGCGCCAAGCTGGGCGCCGACCACGGCGTCGCCCTGCTCTCCGGGCACGTGAACTGGAAGGGCAAGAAAGGGCCCTTCACCGAGCTTTGGCAGGTCAAACAGGGCCAGGAGGTCAAGCTCACCGACGCCGCGGGCGGCGCCTGGGTCTACCGGGTCGACGCCACCGAAACCATCCACAAGTCGGAAGCTCGCCGGCCGCTCCGAGCAGCTCTTCGACCCCGATGGCCCGCACAAGCTGCTGCTCGTCACCTGCGGTGGCGAGTACGTCGGGGGCACCGAGGGCTACGAGGACAACCGGGTCGTCACGGCGTCGCTGGTGTCCCGGCCCTAGCCTGCGCGAAAAGCCGTGGGCCCCGGCGGATACCCTTGACGTTCTAGTCCGATGACCGTCCCCGCATGCTTCCGGAGCGTGGAGTGCCCACGAACACCATCGATACCGTAGTCAGCCTGTGCAAGCGCCGTGGTTTCGTCTTCCCCAGCGGGGAGATCTACGGCGGTACCCGCTCGGCCTGGGACTACGGACCGCTCGGGGTCGAGCTGAAGGACAACATCAAGCGCCAGTGGTGGAAGACCGTGGTCCAGGGCCGGGACGACGTCGTCGGCCTCGACTCGTCGGTCATCCTGCCGCGGCAGGTGTGGGTCGCCTCCGGCCACGTCAACGTCTTCACCGACCCGCTGATCGAGTGCCTCTCGTGCCACAAGCGCTTCCGCGCCGACCAGCTGGCCGAGGAGTACGAAGCGCGCAGCGGCAAGGCGACCTCCGAGGACGACCTGTCCGACGTCCCGTGCCCCAACTGCGGCACCCGCGGCAAGTACACCGAGCCGCGGGACTTCAACATGATGCTGAAGACCTACCTCGGCCCGGTCGAGTCCGAGGAGGGCCTGCACTACCTCCGCCCGGAGACCGCGCAGGGCATCTTCGTGAACTTCCTCAACGTCCAGACGACGTCGCGGAAGAAGCCGCCGTTCGGCATCGGCCAGATCGGCAAGTCCTTCCGCAACGAGATCACGCCCGGCAACTTCATCTTCCGGACCCGCGAGTTCGAGCAGATGGAGATGGAGTTCTTCGTCGAGCCGGGCGAGGACGAGCGCTGGCACCAGTACTGGATCGACCAGCGCACGGACTGGTACACCGACCTCGGCATCAAGCCCGAGAACCTGCGCCACTACGAGCACCCGAAGGAAAAGCTCTCCCACTACTCGAAGCGCACCGTCGACATCGAGTACCGGTTCGCGTTCAACGCGGGCCAGGAGTGGGGCGAGCTGGAAGGCATCGCCAACCGCACCGACTTCGACCTCACCACGCACTCGAACCACTCGGGCGTGGACCTGTCGTTCTTCGACCAGGCGGCCGGGCAGCGCTACCGCCCGTTCGTCATCGAGCCCGCGGCGGGTGTCGGCCGGTCGATGATGGCCTTCCTCGTCGACGCCTACCACGAGGAGGAGGCGCCGACCGCGAAGGGCGGCGTCGAGACCCGCGTGGTGCTGAAGCTCGACCCGCGGCTTTCGCCGTTCAAGGTCGCGGTGCTGCCGCTGTCGCGCAACGCCGACCTGACCCCGAAGGCGAAGGACGTCGCCGCGACGCTGCGTAAGCACTGGAACGTCGACTTCGACGACGCCCAGGCGATCGGCCGCCGCTACCGCCGCCAGGACGAGATCGGCACGCCGTACTGCGTCACGGTCGACTTCGACTCGCTCGAGGACCAGGCCGTGACGGTGCGCGAGCGCGACACGATGTCGCAGGAGCGCATCGCCATCGACAAGCTCGAGTCCTACCTGGCGGCCCGCCTCATCGGCTGCTGACGCACCCGGGGCCCGGGTACCCCTGACACCTGTCACGGTCAGGTCGTGACGCACGGTCTGGGGTCCCGGGCCGCCCGGGCGGCAGCCTGGAGGCATGGGAGAAACAGAAGTCCAGGCGGGGGCCGCGGTCCACCTGACCGGCCTGCGCAAGCACTACGGCGACGTCCACGCGGTCGACGGCGTCGACCTGACGATCGCCCCGGGCGAGGTGGTCGCCCTGCTCGGCCCGAACGGGGCCGGCAAGTCCACCACCGTCGACATGATCCTGGGCCTGACCAGCCCCGACGCCGGTGGCGTCCGCGTCTTCGGGCGCACGCCGCTCGACGCCGTCCGCGCCGGGCTGATCGGCGCGATGCTGCAGGGCGGCGCCCTGATGGACGACCTGACCGTCGCCGAGACCGTCGGGATGGTCGCGGCGCTGCACCGCGAGCCGATGCCGGTCGCCGAGGCGCTGCGCGCCGCCGGGATCGAAGAACTGGCCGACCGCCGCGCGAACAAGCTCTCCGGCGGGCAGAAGCAGCGCGTGCGGTTCGCCGTCGCCCTGGTCAGCGACCCCGACCTGCTGATCCTCGACGAGCCGACCGCGGCGATGGACGTCGGCACGCGGCGCGAGTTCTGGCAGTCGATGTACTCGTTCACCGAGTCCGGCCGCACGGTCCTGTTCGCCACGCACTACCTCGAAGAAGCCGAAGAGTTCGCCGACCGGGTGGTGCTGATGCGCCGCGGCCGGGTGGTGGCCGACGGGAGCGTCGCCGAGGTCCGCGCGCTCGCCGGGGGCCGCACCCTGCGGGCCGCCGTCCCCGGTGCGACCGACGCGCTCATCGCGGCCCTGCCCGGCGTCAAGGAGTTCGAGCTGCGCGGCGACCGCGTCGCGATCTCCAGCGGCGACTCCGACGCGACGCTGTGGGCGCTCAAGGCCGCCGTCCCGGCCGTGCACGACGTCGAGATCGGCGCCGTCGGCCTCGAAGGCGCCTTCCTCTCCCTGACCGCCGACGAGACCCCGGAGTCCGTGCGATGACCACCTACCTGCTCACCGAGATCCGCCGCAACTTCCGCGCGCCCCGGTTCCTGATCTTCGTCGTCGCGTTCCCGGTGCTGATGTTCCTGTTGCAGGCCAACGTCTTCACCAAGACGAGCGATCCGCAGCACGCGCAGATCGCCGCCATCATCATGATCAACATGATGACGTTCGGGACATTCGCCGCGGCCAACACCAGCGGCGCCCGGCTCGCACTCGAACGGGCTCTCGGCTGGCAGCGGCAGCTGCGGCTGACCCCGCTGACCGGCACCGGGTACCTGGCGGGCAAAGGGCTTTCCGGGATGCTGGTCGGGCTGCCCGCGCTGATCCTCGTGCCGCTGCTGGCCGTCACGGTCGAGGGCGTGCACCTCGACGCCGCGGGCTGGGTCCGCATCTTCGCCGGCGTCTGGCTGGGCACCATCCCGCTGGTCCTGCTCGGGCTGCTGATCGGGCAGTTCGGCACGCCCGAGACGATGCAGCCGATCAGCATGATCGTCACCCTCGGCATGGGCTTCCTCGGCGGGCTGTGGATCCCGCTGGAGGGCATGCCGAACTGGATGCACGACGTCGCCCAGATCATGCCGACCTACTGGGTGCTGCAGGTGGCGCGACCCGCCGTGACCAGCGACATGGTGGTCGCCCTGCCCACCGCCGTGGCCGTGCTCGCGGGGTGGACGGTCGTGCTCGGGGCGCTGGTGATCAGGCGTTACCGTAGGGACAGCGCCCGCGTCTGAGGGCCGGAGGGGACGAAGAGCATGGCGAGGTCGCCGAGGTTCGGGCTGAACACCCGGGAGGCGTGGTGGGAGGACCCGCCGCGCGGGCGGCACGGCGGCGGGCCGGACAAGCTGCGGTGGCCGGTCCTGTCGATCGCGTTCACCCTGCCGTTCCTGATCCCGGTGACGAAGTCGGTGCTGGGCCACGGCCGTCCGACACCGGCCGTCGTGGCGCTGCTGGTGCTGGTCTACGCGTACGCGGCTTCGTACGCCTTCTTCCCGGTGGTGTTCGACCGCGACCGTCCGGTCCGGTTCGCCTACTGCGCGGGCATGCTGGCGATGGGCCTCGCGGTGGTCGCCGCGGTCGGCGCCAGCCCCTTCACGCTGCTCTACGGCACCGCGGCGGCGGTGTTCCTGGTGCCGCCGGCCTGGGTGGTGTTCCTCGACGGCGGCGCGGTGCTGCTGGCCGCCGGGATCATGCTGGTGGCCGGCCGGTTCGGTGAGGACTACGGCGACCTGATCACCGTCACCTCGGTGACGCTGGCGATGTTCTTCATGTCCAGCCTGGTCCGCGCGGTCCGGCGGCTGGAGCAGGCCAACGAGGAGATCGCGACGCTGGCCGTGACCAACGAACGCCAGCGCGTCGCCCGCGACCTGCACGACCTGCTCGGGCACAGCCTGACCACGATCACCGTCAAGGCGGGGCTGGCCCGGCGGGTGCTGGAGAGCGCGGGCGACATCCCGCGCGCGGTCGAGGAGATCCGCGAGGTGGAAAGCCTCACGCGCAGCGCGCTTTCCGACGTCCGCGCGACGGTCTCGGAGTACCGCGAGGTGTCGCTGTCCGCGGAGCTCGTGGGCGCCAGGGCGGCGCTGCGGGCCGCGGAGATCGACGCCGACCTGCCGCACGCCGTCGACAACGTCCGGCCGGAGTTCCAGACCACGTTCGGTTACGTGCTGCGCGAGGCCGTCACGAACGTGCTGCGGCACTCCGGGGCCAAGCAGGTCAAGGTGAAGCTGGGCGTGAACTGGCTGGAGGTCGAGGACGACGGCACGGCCACCGACGTCGTCCCCGGCAACGGCCTGCGCGGGCTCACCGAGCGGCTGGCCGCGGTCGGGGGCACCGTGGCGGCGTCGGCCCGCCCCGGGGGAGGATTGCTGGTGCGGGCGGAGATCCCGCTGCCGGAACCGCGCGGGGCCGCCCCGGCCGTGCGCGCCGAAGCCGCGGGAGGACTCGCTTGATCCGGGTGTTGCTGGCCGACGACCAGGCCATGGTGCGCGGGGCACTGGCCACCGTGCTCGGCCTCGAAAACGACATCGAGGTGGTCGGGCAGGTCGGCTCCGGCGACGAGGTGGTGGCCGCCGCGCGCGAGGCGAAGCCCGACGTCGCCCTGCTCGACGTGCAGATGCCGGGCAAGGACGGGCTCGAGGCGGCGGCCGATCTGCGGGCCGCGCTCCCGTCGTGCCGGGTGATCATCTGCACGACGTTCGGCCGTCCCGGCTACCTGGCCCGCGCGATGGCGGCGGGCGCGGCCGGGTTCGTCGTCAAGGACGCGCCGCCGGAGCAGCTCGTCGAAGCCGTCCGCCGGGTCCACAGTGGACTCCGGGTGGTCGACCCCGCGCTGGCCGCGGAATCACTCGCGACCGGCGCCAGCCCGCTGACCGCGCGGGAGCGGGATGTGCTGCGGGCGGCCGAGGACGGCAGCACGGTGGCCGACATCGCGCGGGCGCTGCACCTGTCGGAAGGGACGGTCCGCAACCACCTGTCGGCGGCGATCGGCAAGACCGGGGCGCGCACCCGGGCCGAAGCGGTGCGGCTCGCCGAGGAGCGCGGCTGGCTCTGAGCGGCCGGTGGCCTTCTGACAAGATGGGCCGGGTGGGTACCGCTGAACGCACGAAACCGACGCGCGCGAGCTGGGCGCGCCGGATCGCCTTCGGCACGGTCCTCATGCTGCTCGCGCTCATCGGCGGCACCGCGTTCCGGGTGTGGCAGGTCGCGCGCGAGAACGACCGGACCCCGGCCGACGTGATCGTTGTACTGGGCGCGGCCCAGTACAACGGCAAGCCGTCGGACATCTACGCCGCGCGGCTGGTCAAGGCCAAGCAGCTCTACGACGCGGGCGTCGCGAAGACGATCGTCACCGCGGGCGGCAAGAAGGCCGAGGACAACTTCACCGAGGCGCGCGCGGGCCAGCTGTGGCTGACCCGCCACGGCGTGCCGGCGTCGGCGACGCTGGCCGTCGGCGAGGGCAGCGACACGCTGCGCAGCCTGCGCGCGGTCGCCGTCCAGGTCGAGGCGCGCGACTGGCACACGGCGGTGCTGGTCAGCGACCCGTGGCACTCGTTCCGGGCCCGGACGATGGCCGACGACCTCGGCCTCGACGCGTGGACCGCGCCGACGCACAGCGGGCCGATCGTGCAGGAGCGCGTCACGCAGGTGCGCTACATCGTCCGCGAGACGGGCGCGCTGCTGTACTACCGGCTGACGAAGACCCCGGCCGACGACCTGTTCGCCACTTTCCTGGGCTGAGTTTTTGTCGGTGCGGCCGTTTACGCTGGTCGGGTGGACTACACGGAGCACGACACCGCCCGCCTCCTGCCGGAGCCGCCGAAGGGCGCGGCGCTGCCCGGCACGCGCGCGGACGGGCGCAGCGCGTTCTCCCGCGACCGCGCGCGCGTGCTGCACTCGGCTGCCCTGCGTCGTCTGGCGGGCAAGACCCAGGTGGTCGGGCCGGGGGAGGGCGCGGAGGTCACCGGCGTCCCGCGCACCCGGCTGACGCACTCGCTGGAGGTCGCCCAGATCGGCCGCGGCATCGCCGAGGAGCTGGGCGCGGACCCGGACCTGGTCGACACGGCGGGGCTGGCGCACGACATCGGGCACCCGCCGTTCGGGCACAACGGCGAGCGCGCGCTCGATTCGGTGGCGGAGGCGTGCGGCGGGTTCGAGGGCAACGCGCAGACGATCCGGATCCTGACGAGGCTGGAGCCGAAACTGGTCGGCGAGGACGGCGTCACGGCCGGGCTCAACCTGACCAGGGCGTGCCTCGACGCGACGACGAAGTACCCGTGGCCGCGCAAGCCCGGCCAGGCGAAGTACGGGGTGTACGCCGACGACACCGAGGTGTTCGAGTGGTTCCGCGAAGGCGCCCCGGCGGAGCGGACGTGCTTGGAGGCCCAGATCATGGACTGGGCGGACGACGTGGCGTATTCGGTGCACGACGTCGAGGACGGCGTGCTGGCGGGCCGGATCAGGCTCCGGGTGCTGGCGTACCCGGACGAGCGCGCGGCCGTCGCCGAGGCGGCCGCGAAGCACTTCTCGCACCAATCGGTGTCCACATTGGAGGGAGCGGCGACGGAGCTGCTGTCGTTGCCGGTGGTGGCGGCGCTGGCATCGGCGGCCCCGGACGGTTCACCGGGCGCGCAGGTGGCGTTGAAGAGGCTGACGAGCGAGCTGGTCGGCCGGTTCACGACCGCGGCGGTCTCCGGCACTCGGGAGAAGTTCGGCGAGGGGCCGTTGCGCCGGTACGAGGCGCGGTTGTGCGTCCCGGAGCAGGTCGCGGCGGAGGTGGCGCTGTTGAAGGCGCTGGCGTTGCGGTACGTGATGAGCGACCGGCGTCGGCTGGCGATGCAGGAAGGCCAGCGCGAGCTGCTGGCGGAGCTGGTGCACGCGCTGGCGCGGCGGGCGCCGGAGTCCCTGGACCCGCTGTTCGTCCCGGCGTGGAACGCGGCCAAAGACGATGCGGGGCTGCTGCGGGTGGTGGTCGACCAGGTCGCATCGCTCACGGACGCGCAGGCGCATGTCTGGTACTCGTGGCACGTCACCCGGCTGCATTAGGGGGTGGTCGAGGGGGCGGAAGCGGACGGGTGCGGCCTGGAAGCGCCTGCGGGCGGGGCGGCCTGGCGAAGCCGCACCGCGCGGGGAGGTGGTGGTCGGCGTGCGATGCGGGCTTGGTTGGCGAGCCGCGTTGTTTGCTCGACGCGGCGTCTCGGCCGCTCGGCCGAAACCGCGCGGGGAGGTGGTGGTCGGCGTGCGATGGCGGCCTGGCTGGCGAGCCGCGTTGTTTGCTTGGCGCGGCACTTCGGCCGAACCCGTGCGGTGGGGCGGTCGGCGTGCGCTGCAGACCTGCCCGGCAAGCCGCGTTCCTCGCGCGGCCATGCGCCCGCGGCCGCCCCACGTCGCCCGGATCCGCTGCGCCCGGCAACCGCCGTAGGGCGGGTTCCGTTCCGCCGTGTCTAGCATCCGGCGGTGGGCCATCCGGTGGGGGATTTGTCACCGATGGGCGGAGTTCCGCGTGGCCGCCCGGCAGGGTGAACCGTTCCGGTACTCTCGCCCGCATGGCCACGGACAGCCACCTCCGGTTCGCCCTCGCCGTCCACCGGGCCCTCGGTGCCGAGGGCGGGAACAGCTGTTTCTCGCCTTATTCGGTGGCCAGCGCGCTGACCCTCGCCGCCCTCGGGGCGCGGGGCCGGACCCGGGAGGAGCTCGTCGCCCTCGTCGGGGATCCCGGCGGGCAGGCCACCTTGCTCCGGGAAGCCGCGCAGCTGCTCGAAGTGCCGCGCGGTGAGCAACCCGAGCTGGCCGTCGCGAACACGCTGTGGGCGGACGACCGCCTCCCGCTCGAAGACTCCTTCAAGACCGAGCTGGCCGGGTGGCCCGGCGCCGCCGTCGCGAGCGCGCCCTTCGAGAAGGAACCCGAAGCCGCCCGTGCGCTGATCAACGACGACGTCGGCCGCACCACGCGGGGGCTCATCCCCGAGCTGCTGCCGCCCGGGTCGATCGATCGCGACATAGCCGCCGTGCTCGTCAACGCTCTGTACCTGAAGGCCGCCTGGGTTCACCCGTTCCGGGAGGCGAACACCTCGGACGCGCCTTTCCACGCACCGTCCGGCACGCGTGACGTGCCCACCATGTGGCTCAGCGAGAGCGTCGGCTACGCGCACGCCGGCGGCTGGCAGGCCGTGCAGGTCGTCGCGGCGGGCGGCCTGCAGGCCGTGGTGCTGCTGCCCGACGGCGACCTCGCCGAGACCGAGGCGACCCTCGACGAAGCCGCGTTGGCGAACCTGCTCGACGGGATCCGGACCAAGCCCGTCGAGCTCGCGCTCCCCAAGATCTCGCTG
The DNA here is from genome assembly GCF_030264295.1 of Amycolatopsis nalaikhensis. GTDB lineage: Bacteria > Actinomycetota > Actinomycetes > Mycobacteriales > Pseudonocardiaceae > Amycolatopsis > Amycolatopsis nalaikhensis. The sequence continues at coordinate 6,182,502 of NZ_CP127173.1, forward strand.
GACGTGCCCAGCGCGCTGACCCGCGTGCTGCAGGGTCTCGGCGTCCGCACGATGTTCACCGACGAGGCCGACCTCGGCGGGCTCTCCCCGGACCCGCGGCTCGCCGTGGCCGAGGTGCTGCACCAGGCCGTGCTGCGGGTGGACGAACAAGGCTTCGAGGGCGCCGCGGCGACCGCGCTCACCATGCGGCTGACCTCGATGATCATCGACGAACCGGTCACCGTCACGGTGGACCGGCCGTTCCTGCTGCTGGTCCGGCACGCCGGCACCGGGGCCCTCTACTTCTTCGCCAGGGTGGTCGAACCGTGAGCTTGAAGTCCGAAGCCGTCCCCGAACTCGTGCCACCCGCTCCCGAACCACCCGCCGGGCCGAAGCGCTGGGCGTGGCAGGACTCCGCCATCGCCGGCGGGTACCTGCTGTTCACGATCCTGCTCTACAACGGCCTGTGGTTCGACCTCAAGCGCGGCTACCTCTGGAACGGCGCCTCCGACCAGAGCCAGTGGGAGTGGTACTCGACGGTCGTCGCGAAGTCCGTCCTGCACTTCCAGAACCCGTTCACCACGGACCTGCAGAACTACCCGCTCGGCGTCAACATGGCGGCGAACGCGGCGATGTTCGGCCTGAACATCCCGCTCGCCCCGATCACGCTGACCTTCGGCGCGACGCTCACCTGGGCGATCGTGCTCACCGCCGGGCTCGCCGGCACCGCGATCGGCTGGTACTGGGTGTTTTCCCGGCACCTGGTGCCCAACCGCACGGCGGCCGCGATCGGCGGCGCGTTCTGCGGGTTCGCGCCGCCGATGATCTCGCACGGCAACGCGCACCCGAACTTCGTGGTGCTGTTCGTGCTGCCGTTCATCGCGCTGAAGACGATCCAGATCGCGCGCGGCGAACGCCCGGTGCGCAACGGCATCTGGCTCGGGGTGCTCGTCGCGTGGCAGATCCTGCTCGGCGAAGAACCGCTGGCGATCTTCGCGCTGACGTTCATCGTGTTCGCCGTCGCGTACTTGGTCCCGCGCCGCACGGAGATCCGCGGCATGCTGGCGCCGCTGGGCAAGGGGATCGGCATCGGCGCGGTGGTCGCGGTGCTGATCGCCGGGTTCCCGCTGTACTGGCAGTTCTTCGGCCCGCAGAGCTTCCATTCGCTGCTGCACGGCCCGGCGGGCAACGACACGGCGGCCTTCACGCGCTTCGCGACGCAGTCGATCGCGGGCGCGCCGGAAGCGGCCGCGGACGTTTCGATGAACCGGACCGAGGAGAACGCGTTCTTCGGCTGGCCGCTGATCGTGCTGATGGTGGTGCTCACGATCTGGCTGTGGCGCGACGTCGTCTCGCGCGCGCTGGCGATCACGATGTACGTGATGGCGCTCCTCTCGCTGGGCATCGAAATCACGGTGGCGCACGAGGACACCGGCATCCCCGGGCCGTGGAAGTGGCTGGGGCAGCTGCCACTGCTGGACTCGCTGCTCGAATCCCGCCTGGCGATGGGCTGCATCCCGGTGGTGGGCGGGCTCCTGGCGATCGCGACGCACCGCGTCTGGACGGCGGCGGCGGAGCTGCCTGAGCCCCTCGACGGCAAACCGAGGTTCCCGCTGCGCATGATCTGGGTCGGCGCGCTGGTGGCAGTGCTGCTCCCGATCGCGCCGACGGAGCTGGTGACGCACCAGCGCCCGCTGTCCCCGCCGTTCTTCGCGGACGGGATCTGGCGCCAGTACGTCGCCCCGGGCGGCTCGCTGGTGCCGGTCCCGCTGCCGAGCACGGGTGAAGCCGAGCCGCTGCACTGGCAGGTGGACGCGGGCCTGGGCTACCCGATGCCGGAGGGCTACTTCGTGGGCCCGACCTCCCCGGACGACCGCCGCGGCCGCTACGGCGCCGTCCCGCGCCCGACGTCGGACCTGTTCGCCGAGGTCGAGAAGACGGGCCGCGCGGCGGACGTGACGGAGTCCGACCGCACGCAGGCGCTGGAGGACCTGCGGTACTGGAAGGCCGACGTGCTGGTGGTCGGGCCGCGGCAGAACCAGGAAGCGCTGAAGTCCACTGTGGAGCTGCTGCTGCGGAAACCGGCGGAGTTCGTCGGTGGGGTGTGGGTCTGGGACGTGCGGCCGCTGACGCCGTAGTCGCTCACGCCGCGGCCGGGCGAGCGGTGCTGGCCGCGGTCGTGCCGTGCTGTGCGTTTCAGCGGGCCGCTGACGGCACACCGGTCATGCCACCTCCAGCAGGAGTCGGGCCAGCTCCGCCGGTTGCGAGAACATCGGCCAGTGCCCGGTCTCCATCTCCACCAGCCGCCACCGGTCGCTTTCCAGCAGCTTCACCACGTCCGGGCTCGGGGTGTCGCCGTCGAGGAGGCACTTGAGGTACGTCGCCGGGAGTTCTTCCAGCGGACCGTTCAGCTTCGCCGGTTCCGTCAGCGAGGCCGCCGGGTGCGGGGTCGATCCGACGATGCGGGCGATCTGCTCGTCCGAAAGTCCTTGCCCCGCATAGTCTTCCGCCGGCAGCGGGGGCCAGAAACCCCGCTCGGTCAGCTCCGCGACCTGCGCCGCGCTCCAGACCGACGTGAACGACTCGCCGTCGGTCGGCACGTTCGAATCCACGAACACGGCGTGGTGCAGCCGGTCGCCGATGCGCTGCGCCGCCTGGCCGACCGGGATGCCCGAGTAGCTGTGTCCCACCATCACGACGTTCCGCAGGTCCGCGCGCTCGACGACGTCCACGATGTCCTGCACGTGCGTCTGCTGCCCGGCCGGGATCCCGCTCCGCTCGGCCAGGCCGGACAGCGTCACGGGGTGGGCGCCGTGGCCCGCTTCCCGCAGAGCCGGCACCACGTCGTCCCACGCCCATGCGCCGAGCCAAGCCCCGGCCACCAGTACGAATTCAGCCATGATCGGAACCTAGCGGAGGGCACCGACAATTTCGGTAGAGTCGGCGCCCGTGACCTCAGTGGACGAGCAGGGGCGGCCCGAACCGCCCGTCGACGGCGACGAAGCCGCGACCCTCCTCGGTTTCCTCGACTTCCACCGCGCGACCCTCGCCTGGAAGTGCGCCGGGCTGGACGCGGACGGCCTGCGCGCGACCGTCGCGCCGTCCACCCTCACCCTCGGCGGACTCCTGAAGCACCTAGCCTACGTCGAGGACCACTGGTTCTCGCGGGTCCTGTTCGACCGCGAGCGGTCGGCGCCGTTCGACACCGTCGACTGGGCCGAAACTCCGGACTGGGACTGGGAATCCGCCGCGGACGACACCCCGGAGCAGCTCTTCGGGCTCTGGGAAGAGACTGTCGCCCGGTCCCGCGCCGCCGTGGCGCAGGTGCTCGAGGACGGCGACCTGTCCCAGCCCGCCAAGCGCCCCTGGCCCGACGGCCGCGCGCCGAGCCTGCGCTGGATCCTCGTCCACATGGTCGAGGAGTACTCCCGGCACAACGGCCACGCCGACTTCCTCCGCGAGTCGGTGGACGGCAGCACGGGGGAGTAGCGGGTGGTGCTGTACCCCGAAGTCGAAGCCGCCGGGACGCTCCTCGCGGCCTTCCGCGACGTGCTCGGGCCGGACGTCCACCTCGAGGAAATGCCGGCGTGGCCGGGCCGGAACGTGGTCGCCCGGGGCCGCGACCGGTCGGTGGACACCGTGCTCGGCAGCGAGAAACGGGTTTTCCTCCTGCAGTTCTGGGCCAGGAGAATCCACTACGCGAGCGGTCAGACCGCCGATCTCGCCGCGGCGGCGGGTGCCGCCCGCGACTGGGTCGCCGGGGCCACGCCGGACGCGATGCGGGCGGCCTGGCCGTTCGCCCGGTTCGGTGATTGGGCCGACGCCTGCGAACGCGGCGAAGGCGTCGAATACATGTGGCAGCAGTACTTCGCCTACCGCGACCGGGCGCCGCAGCTGGTGCCGTTGCGCCGGTTCATCGAACTGGCGATGGCCGAACCGCGGCTGCGGTCGCGGTACCCGTTCACCAGCCACGGCACGCTCGGGCTCCGGCCCGCCGCCGAACCGTCGCCGTCGCTGGGCGTCTGGGTGACTCCCGGGCGGGACGGCGGTTTCCGGGTGCGGGGCCCCGATCGCGAGGAGGTCCGGGTGCCGGACGCCGAAGCGGCCGTCGCGCGGGTGGTTTCCCTCATCGGCTGACCCGCAGGCCGACGAGCTTGACCAGGAACCGGTCGATCTGTTCGACCGCCGGCGGCCACGGCAGGTCGGGCTCGTTGATGCGCTGCGCCAGCATCCCGTTCACCGCGGTCCGCAGGTCGATGGCGACCGTCGCCGGATCGTCTTCCGGTGCCAAGCCCGCCGCCATGCATGCCCGTACCGCTTCGGTCGTCCGCGCGACCATGATCTCCTTGAACGGCATCCCGTGGCGCCGGTGGACCTTGCTCTCGTGCAGGACCTTGTACAGCCCCGGGTGTGCCCGCGCCCAGTCCGCCTGAGCCAGGATCCGGGCGCGCAACGCGGCCGCCGGGTCCGGGGCGGCCGCCGCGGCCTCGTCGCCCGTCGCCACCAGTTCCTCGTGGCACCGCCGCATCGCCGCCAGCACCAGCGCGTCGCGGTCCGGGAAGTGCAGGTACACCGACGTCGCCGCGATCGACACCGCTCGCGCGACCGCGCGCAGGGACAGCGCCTCGTCGTCGGCCAGCTCGTCGAGCATGCCGACGGCGGCCGTGACGATCTCTTCGCGCAGCAGTTCGCCCTGGCCGCGGGCGTTGGGACGGCGGCGGGTGGTCTCTTCCATCGCCGCCCAGTGTAGCTGGACACCCATTGCGCTACAGGTGTAGCGTCACTTGCACTACAGCTGTAGCGCTACGAATGTCCACCACCTGAGGAGCGCGATCTTGACCACCACCGAAACCTCACTCGACACCGTGTTCGCCCAGCTGGCCGGGGCGACCGAGGACTACGTCGGGGCGATTCTTGAGCTGACCGACCGCGAGAAGACGTTCCTGCGCGTCACCGCCGACGTCTGCCAGGGCACCTTCGGCCTGCCGTTCACCGCGCACGTCCGGACCGGGCTCGCCGCCGGCGTGTCCACCGCGGACGTCCGCGCGCTGCTGCGGTTCGTCTCCTACGACTGCGGCTACCACGCGGCCGCCGCGGGCCTCGAACGGCTCGCCGACGTCGAAGCCGAGCTGGGCATCGCGCGGCCGGACGCCGAACCACTGGACCCGGAGCTGCTGACGCCGGGGCCCAGCCCGCTGCCGGACGCCGTCCGGGCCCGGCTCGACGAGCTGGACGCGCACTTCACCGGCTTCTTCGACCTGCAGTCGCGGATGCGCGCCGGGCACGGGCCGGGCACGCTCAGCGAACGCGAGCGCGGCCTGGTCAGCCTCAGCGTCGACGTCCACTACCAAACACTGGCCGACACGTTCCGCACCCACGTCGGGCGCGCGCTGCGCGGCGGCGCGTCGCCGGAGGACGTGCGCGCCGCGCTGCGGTTCAACGCCCAGTTCGGCGTCACGCGGGCTTGGCACGCCTGGGAAGCGCTGAACCCGATCCTCGCGGACAGCTAGCCGAGGACCTCGTCGGCGAGCCGGTTCAGGTAGGCGGCGAACCGCTCGCGGTCTTCCGGTGCCCAGTGGCCCACCAGTGCGTCGAACGCTTGACGCTGGTGGGCCTGCGAAGTCGCGAGAAACTCCTTCGCCGCTTCGGTGAGCGTGAGCGCGGCGCGCCGCGCGTCGCGGGTCGACGTCGAGCGCACCACGAAGCCGTCTCGCACCGCTTCGCCGACCATCCGGCTCGCCACCGAGCGGTCGATGCCGAGCTGGTGGGCCACGTCGGCGACGGTCACTTCCTCCCTCGATGCCCCGTCGATCGCCTGGATGACGAAGAGGTTCGGCACCGTCCACGCCGGTGGGGCGTCGGCGGCGAAGCGCTCGACGACGTCCGGGGCCCACTGGCGCGCCCAGTGGCGGACCAGGCGGAAGAGGGCGGGGCCACCGGGGCTTGATGCGTGCATAAGGCACGTTATAACGTGTGCTTTATGCACGCATCTCGGAACCTGGTTTACGCCGGACTCCTGCTCGGCATGGCCATGGCCCAGCTCGACGGCCTGGTCGTCACCGCGGCCCTGCCCTCGATCGGCGCCGACCTGCACGCCCGGACCGGGCTCGTCGCGGTCACCGCGGCCGGTCTGCTCACCCTCACCGTCGCGACGCCGCTGCACGGCCGCCTCGGCGACCTCTACGGCCGTCGGCTGACGTTCGCCTGCTCGGTGCTGGTGTTCGCCGCCGCCTCGGCGTGGTGCGCGGCCGCTCCCGATATCGGTTCGCTCGTCGCCGCCCGCGCGCTGCAGGGGCTCGGCGGGAGCGGACTGATCGTCACGGCCATGAGCGCACTTGGCGAGCTGTTCGAGCGAGACGAGCTGCTGCGCCGCCAAGGCTGGCAGACGGCCGTCTTCGCGGCCGCCACCCTCGGCGGGCCGCCGCTGGGTGGACTGCTCGCCGCGGGCCCCGGCTGGCGGTGGATCTTCCTCGTCAACCTGCCCCTGTGCGTGCCCGCGCTGCTGCTCGGCCTGCGCGGCTTGCCCGCGAAACCGCGTGGTGCCAAGGAAAAGTTCGACGTGCCGGGCAGCGCGCTGCTCGCCGTCGCGGGCTCCGCCGTCGTCGCGCTCGGGACCGTCGACGCGCTCGCCCGCAGTCCACTGTGGACGCCGTTGCTGGCCGGAACGGCCGCCGTGGCCGGGTTCCTGTTCGTCCGGCGCCAGCGTCGCACGCCGAGCCCGCTGATCTCGCCGAAGGTGTTCGCCGACGCCGTGCTGGCCCGCGCGGTGGTGGTCAACGGCCTGGCGGGCGCCGCGCTCTACGGCACGTTCACCTACGTCGCCCTGGTGGCCGCGGCGAGCACGGACGCGGCCGGGACGGGCCTGCTGCTCGTCGCCATGACCGCCGGTCAGCTCGCGCTGTCCGCGTCCTTCGCCGCGCTCGCCCGCCGCCACCCGGACATGACGGCGTGGGGACGGCTCGGCTGCGCGCTCGGCACCGCGGGGCTCGCCGCGATCGCCGTCGCGGCCGCGCTCGGCGGGCCGCCCTGGCTGCTCGCGCCGGGGTTGTTCGCGATCGGTGCCGCGTTCGCGGTCTGCACGTCCGCGTACACCGTCCTGGGCCAGACGCGGGCGAAGCGCGACCTGATGGGCGTCACCTTGGGCTCGTTGACCTTCGCGCGGCAGGCGGGCGGGCTGGCCGGGGCCGCGGTGTTCGGCTGGCTCGCGCTGGCCGCGACCGGCGGGCTGGCCGCGCCGGGCCTCACCGTCGTGTTCGCCGCCGCGGCCGCCGTGCTGCTGGTGGCCTGGGTCACAGCGCCCGGTGTCACGTCCTCGGACGCCGTCTCGTCCAGCCCGTAGGACCGAGACGAAGGAGACCGAAATGCCGCGCATCCCCGCGAAGAAGACGTCCGAAGCCGGCCTGTTCCTCAAGCTGGTCTACCGCGTCGCCGGCCGCCGCTACGGCGCGGTGCCCGAGCCGATGGCCGTCGCCGCGCACCACCCCGGCCTGCTGCGGACCTACATGGTGCACGAGCTGCTGGCCGAGCGGGCGTCGAAGAAGGTCCCGGCGAACGTGCGGGAGCTCGCCGTCTACCGCGTCGCGACCCGGATCGGCTGCTCGTGGTGCGTCGACTTCGGCACGATGCTGCAGAAGCACGAGGGCCTCGACATCGAGCGGCTGAAGCAGATCGACGACTACGCGACCTCGCCCGCGTTCAGCCGCCAGGAGCGGCTCGCGATCGCCTACGCCGACGCGATGTCCGGCGACCAGGTGACCGTGACCGACGAGCAGGTCGCCGAGCTGGAGCGCGAGTTCGGCCGCGCCGGCGTCGTCGAGCTGACCTACCAGATCGCGCTGGAGAACTCCCGCGCCCGGATGAACAGCGCGCTCGGCATCGTCGACCAGGGCTTCACCTCCGGCGACGCCTGCCGCGTCCCGCTGCCGTAGGACCCCGCGAACCCGACCCCGGTGGGACGCGCCACCGGGGGTCTTCGCGGGACCGTTCCGGGCATGCACCTCGTCGCCAGTGAACGGATCAAGCTCTTCAGCATCGCCACGCCCTGGGTGTGCGGTGGCTTCGCGCTGGTCGCGCTCGCCGTCCCGGCCGCGCTCACCGCGCTGTCGGCCACCGAGTCCCACCTGCCGCCGACCGTCGCGAGCACCCAGTTCGGCTACCAGATCGGCCTGGTCGCCGTGCTGGTGCTCGCCGGGCTGGCGGTGACCAGCGACTACCACTCCGGCACGATCCACGGCACCTTCCAGGCCGTGCCACGCCGGACGCCCGCGCTGGTCGCGAAGGCCGCGGTCGCCGCCGGGTACGCCTTCCTGCTCGGCGAAGCCGCCGCGTTCACCGCCTGGCTGGTGGCGCGGATCCTCGCCCCGGACGCCGACCTGGCCCTCGACAGCGCCGCCGACTGGACGATCGTCGCCGGCACCGGCCCGGTGTTCGCCCTCGCCGCCGTCGCCGGGGTCGGCGTCGGCCTGCTCGCGCGGCACACCGCGGGGACCGTCGCCCTGCTCGTGGTCTACCCGCTGGCGTTCGAGAACAGCGTGCAGCTGATCCCGGACGCCGGCCCGGCGATCCACCGCTGGCTGCCGCTGAACGCCGCCACGAAGTTCCTCACCGGCCGCGGGGAGGCGAACGCGGGCCGGGACGGCGGCACCGCGACCGTCCTTTCGGACTCGCCGCTGGCCACCGGCTGGGCGCTCGCCTACTTCGCGCTCTTCGCCGTGCTGGTGCTGGCCGTCGGGATCACGACGGTCCGGCGCCGGGACGCGTGATCCGGGTCAGCTTGTCCGGGTTCACCAGGTCGTAGATCGCCACGATCTTCCCGTCGCGGATGCTGACCGACTGCACGTGCTCGTCGAGGGCGAGGAAGCCGTCGCGGCCCGGCATCGGCGCCAGGTACATGCCCAGGTCGCCGTTGACGAGCACCGGCGCGCCGCGCTCGACCATCCCGGGCGCGTACTTGCGGGTGAGGCCGACGAAGAACCGGGCGATCTTGTCCGGGCCCAGGATGAGCTGGCGGGCGGTGCGGCCCTTGCCGTTCGAGTCGCCGATGAGCACGACGTCCGGGGCCAGCAGCTCGGTCATCGCCTGGACGTCGCCCTGCTGCAGCGCGGCGACGAACTTCTCGAGGATCTTCGCCTGGTCCTCCAGCGGCACGCGCGGCGGCGGGTCGGCCTCGGCGAGCGCCTTGCGGCCGCGGGAGGCGTGCTGGCGGGCGGCCTCGACCGAGACGCCGAGCGCGTCGGCGATCTCCGAGAACGGCACCGAGAAGGCGTCGTGCAGGACGAACGCCACCCGCTGCTCCGGGGTCAGCTTGTCGAGGACGACCAGCGCGGCCATCCGCAGCCCGTCGTCGCGGACCGCGACTTCGAGGGGGTCCTCGCTCACGGGCTGCCCGAACGGCGTCACGACCGGCTCGGGCAGCCAGTTGCCGACGTACTTCTCCCGCTGCGCCGCGGCCGACTTGAGCCGGTCGAGGCAGATCCGGCCGACGACCGTGGTCAGCCAGGCCCGCAGGTCGCGGATGGCCGCGCGGCCGGCGTCGTCCAGCCCGGCCAGCCGCAGCCAGGACTCCTGGACGGCGTCTTCGGCGTCGGCGCGCGTCCCGGTCAGCCGGTAGGCCACCCCGATGAGGTGGCTCCGGTGCGCGGCGAACTCCGCGGCGAGCGTGTCCTGGGCGGTGGGCGTGGAGGCCATGCCCCGAGTGTGCCGCAACCGGCAAAGCTAGAGTGGGTGACGTGGCAGGACGGATTCGGGAGAGCGACATCGCGGAGGTGCGCGAGCGGAACCGGATCGACGAGGTCGTCGGGGAGTACGTGGCGCTGCGCCGCGCCGGCGGGGGCAGCCTGAAGGGCCTCTGCCCGTTCCACAACGAGAAGACCCCGTCGTTCAACGTCCGCCCGACGCACGGCACCTTCCACTGCTTCGGCTGTGGCGAAGGCGGCGACGTCATCAAGTTCATCCAGAAGATCGACCTGATCTCCTTCGTGGAGGCGGTCGAGCGGCTGGCCGACCGGGTCGGCATCCGGCTCACCTACGAAGGCGGCGGCGCGACGATCCAGCGCGACCGCGGCAGCCGCACCCGCCTGGTCGAGGCGCACCGCCTCGCGCAGGAGTTCTACGCCGAGCAGCTGCTCACCGACGAGGCGCGCCCGGCGCGGGACTTCCTGTCCGAGCGCGGGTTCGACGCGGCCGCGGCGAAGACGTTCGGCTGCGGGTACGCACCCGGCGGCTGGGACAAGCTGACGAAGTTCCTGCTCAACCGGGGCTTCGAGGTCAAGGAGCTGCTCACGGCCGGGCTGTCCAAGGAGGGCCAGCGCGGCCCGATGGACCGCTTCCACCGGCGCCTGGTCTGGCCGATCCGCGACGTCGGCAACGACGTCGTCGGCTTCGGCGCGCGGCGGCTGTTCGACGACGACCGGATCTCGGCGAAGTACCTCAACACCGCCGAGTCGCCGATCTACAAGAAGTCCCAGGTCATGTTCGGCCTCGACCTGGCCAAGCGCGAGATCGCGAAGCGGCACCAGGTGGTCGTGGTCGAGGGCTACACCGACGTGATGGCGATGCACGCGGCGGGCGTGCCGACGGCGGTCGCGTCGTCGGGTACGGCGTTCGGCGAGGACCACATGAAGGTGCTTCGCCGGCTGATGATGGACGACGACGCCTTCCGCGGCGAAGTGATCTTCACCTTCGACGGCGACGAAGCGGGACAGAAGGCCGCGCTGAAGGCCTTCGAGGGCGACCAGACGTTCGCCGGGCAGACGTACATCGCGGTCGCGCCGGACGGCATGGACCCGTGCGAGCTGCGCCTGGCCAAGGGCGACAGCGCGGTGAAGGACCTGGTCGCGCGGCGGACCCCGCTGTTCGAGTTCGTCATCCGCAGCACGCTCAAGAACTACGACCTCGACTCGGTCGACGGCCAGGTCGCGGCGCTGCAGAAGACCGTGCCGATGGTGGCGTCGATCAAGGACCGCGCGGCCCGCGACGGCTACGCGTCGAAGCTCGCCTGGTGGGTGGGCTGGCAGGACGTCGCGCAGGTGGTCAACCGGGTCCGCGGCAGCGCGGGCGCGACCGACCGGCGCGGGGGAGCGCCCCTCAAGCAACCGGCGCGCGTCGGCGCCCAAGCCCCGGCGGCTTCGGCTTCCGCGACGCCGGACGTGGCGCGCCCGGCGCCGAAGGACCCGCGGTTCGCCGTGCAGCGCGAGGCGCTGAAGGCCGCGCTGCAGCAGCCCGCGATCGCCGGGCCGGAGTACGACGCGCTGCCGCTGGAGGCGTTCACCCACCCGGTGTACGTCGCGGTGCACGAGGCCGTGCTCAAGGCCGGTGGCGCGGGTTCGGGGCTGACCGGGCCGGCGCTGCTGGACGCGGCGGCGCCGCACTGTCCGGAAGGGACGGTCCGGCGGGTGCTCTCGGAGCTGGCCGTGGAACCGTTGCAGGCCAAGGACGAGGTCGACTCCCGGTACATCTCGTCGATCCTCGCCCGGCTGCAGGAGAACCTCGTCGGGCGCCAGATCGCCGAGATCAAGGGCAAGCTGCAGCGGCTGTCGCCGGTCGAGGCGCCGGACGACTACCGCGCGCTGTTCGGCGACCTCGTCGCGCTGGAGCAGTACAAGAAGTCGCTGGGCGAGCAGGCGGCCGCCAGCGCGTGGAGCTGACATGAGCTGGCTGCGCCGGTTGCTCGGCGACCGCACGCCCCCGGACTTCGCGGGTTCCCTTTCGCCCGGCGAAGAAGTCGTGGACAGCGCACCGGTCGAGGGCGGCGGCTACCTGGTGGTCACGACGCTGGGCCTGTGGGTCCCGGCCGACGACGGCGCGCGTCGCGTCGGCTGGCACCTGATCGGCAAGGCGGCCTGGAAGGACGGCGTCTTCACGCTGACGGAGTCGGCCGAGGTGGGCGAGGCGGGTTCGGCGGTCGTGCTGGCCGACCGGCCGCCGGTGCCGTACCGGCTGCCGTCGCCGGGCAAGGTGCCGCGCGAGGCCTACCAGCGCGTCGAGGGCTCGATCCGCTCGCGGCACCGGCAGGAGATCGGGTCCGGCGGAGCGTGGTTCGTGCAGCGCAAGGTGCCCGGCCGCGACGGCAGCGTCCTGCAGGTCCGGCCGGATCCGGGCACCGACACCGAGCTGGTGGCGGCCATCGCCGAGCAGGTCGCCGCGAAGCTGGTCAACCCCGCGGAGTAGCAGTACGCTCGTACTCAGTACAGGCGTACTGTATTGGAGGCGGCCGTGTGGGATCCGGAGAAGTACCTCGACTACGCCGACCTGCGGGCCCGGCCGTTCCACGACTTGATCTCCCGCATCGGAGTGACGTCGCCGCGGCGCGTCGTCGACCTCGGCTGCGGCCCCGGCAACCTGACGGTGTCCCTGCGCGAACGCTGGCCGTCGGCGGCCCTGGAGTGCGGCGACAGTTCACCCGAAATGGTGGCGGCGGCCCGAGCGCGCGGCCTCGACGCGGCCCTGCTCGACGTCCGCGACTGGACGCCCGCGCCGGACACCGACGTCGTGGTGTCGAACGCGGTCCTGCAGTGGGTGCCGGACCACGAGGAGCTGTTGCGCCGCTGGGCTGCTTCGTTGCCCTCGGGTGCTTATCTCGCGATCCAGGTGCCGGGGAACTTCAACGCGCCATCGCACGCGTTGACGCGGGAACTGGCGGCGTCCCCGGCGTGGGCGTCGCGCTTGGCGGAGGTGGTCCTGCGCGAGGACGACGCGGTGTTGAGCCCGCTGGGCTACGCGAACCTGCTGGCCGACGCGGGCTGCGGCGTTGACGCCTGGGAGACGACGTACGTGCAGCCATTGCGCGGGCCGTCCCCGGTGCTGGAGTGGATCACGGGGACGGCGTTGCGCCCGGTCCGCGCGGCGTTGTCCGACGCGGAGTGGGAGCGGTTCCGCGCGGAGCTGACGCCGTTGCTGGACAAGGCGTACCCACCCCGCCCCGACGGGACGACGTGGTTCGAGTTCCGCCGCGTGTTCGTCGTGGCGAGGGTCTAGCGGCGCACCTTCTCGCTGATCTTGGCCCGGGCCACCCCGGCGGCCCCTTGCACCATGGGGTGGTCGACGACCCGGCGGTAGGTGCGCACGAGCTGCTCGTACCGCCCCCGGCCTGCCTTGGCGCCCAGTACGTACCCCAGGCCTGCCCCCAGCAGGAACTTCTTCATCCGCGTCCACGCCTTCCGTTCGCTAGGTCGTCCGACTGTCCATTGTCCAGGAAAACCCGGCGAAGGGGGGCGGGCTGGGCCAAGTGGGGGGTGGTGTGAAGGCGGTTGCGGGCATGGGCTAAAGTTCTTCTCGTCGGTCGGAGAGACCGGCCCCGGAAGTGAGCGACATTCCCCTGTAGCTCAACTGGCAGAGCATTCGGCTGTTAACCGGAGGGTTCTTGGTTCGAGTCCAAGCGGGGGAGCAAAAGCCCAGGCCAGCGGCCTGGGCTTCTTTGCGTTCCGGGGCTGAAACCCCCGAACTGTCCGGAAACTGTCCAGATTCACAAGCCTCGTCCCGGATTCGTCGAGCACGGCCGCCGTCAGGGTCGCGACTGCTCCCGGATCGAATGCCAAGCCGACTTGATGTGGCTGCACATCACCGACTGCGCCCAGTCCGCGTCGCCCGCTCGCAGGGCCGCGATCAACTCGTGGTGGTGGGCGAGACTGCGCTTCAGCGCTTCCGGCCGGTAGTGCGCGAACGTCCGCCACACGATCGGCAACTGCACCACCGACGCGAGCACTGACGCCAGGCGGTTGTTGCCCGACCCCTCCAGGATCGCGCGGTGGAAACGGTTGTTGAGGTCGGTCAGCTCGTCGAGGTCCGTCGGCTGGCCGTTCACCACCAAGGCGTCCATCCGGCACGCCAGGTCCTCCAGCAGTTCGACGTCGACCGTCGCGCGCTCGGCCGCCAGGCTGCAGCCCCACGGCTCCAGCACCATGCGCAAGCTGAAGATCTCGTCCAGGTCCGCGATGTCCCAGCTCTTCACCTGCACGCCGCGGTGGCGTTCGTAGATCAACAATCCCTCGGCCGTGAGGCGGCGCAGGGCCTCCCGGACCGGGGTGCGGCTCACCCCGATCGAGTCGGCGAGCTCGCCCTCGCGCAGCCACTCCCCGCCCGCCCGTCTGCCGGACAGGATCTCGTCGCGGATCAGCCGGTAGGCGTGGTCGGCCGCGTGCCTGCCGTCCTGCTCGTACGCCGTGTCGCTCATCGAGGACGACCATAAGGGACGCGGAGAGTTGTATGCAACTTCCGCTGAGCCCGTTGACACGCCACCGCGATGTCCTTAGATTCTGCCTGGTCGAACGGCGACGCAGATCACCCGATACGAAAAGTTGCATACAACGAGGAGTGCTGGATGCGTGACGAGATGCCCTTGGCCGGACTGCGGGTGGTGGAGCTCGGGCAGTTGCTCGCCGGGCCGTTCTGCGGGCAGCTCCTCGGCGACTTCGGCGCCCAGGTGATCAAGGTCGAGGACCCGCGCACCGGTGACCCCATGCGCCAGTGGGGGCGGGAACGCCCCTACGGACGTTCGCTCTGGTGGCCGGTCGTCGCGCGCAACAAGCAGTCGGTGACCGCCGACCTGCGGACCGAGGAAGGGCAGCGGCTCGTCGCCCGGCTCATCGGCGAGGCCGACGTCCTGATCGAGAACTTCCGTCCCGGCACGCTCGAACGGTGGGGGCTGAGCCCGGACGTGCTCCGGGAGGCCAACCCGCGCCTGATCATCACCAGGGTGAGCGGCTACGGCCAGACCGGGCCGTACGCCAAGCGCGCCGGTTACGGCTCCATCGGGGAAGCCATGGGCGGCATCCGGTACATCACCGGTGACCCGGACCGCGCGCCGTCCCGCACCGGCATCTCGCTCGGCGACGCCCTCGCCGCGACGTTCGCCTGCATCGGCACGCTCGTCGCGCTGCACCACCGCGAACGCACCGGCCAGGGACAGGTCGTCGACTCCGCCATCTACGAGGCCGTGCTCGCGCTGATGGAGTCCCTCATCCCCGAGTACCAGGTGGCGGGCTACCAGCGGGAGCGCACCGGCACGACCCTGCCGAACGTCGCGCCGAGCAACGTCTACCCGACCGCCGACGACGAGATGGTCCTCCTCGCCGCCAACCAGGACACCGTGTTCCGCCGCCTGGCCGACGCCATGGGGCGGCCCGAGCTGGCCACCGACGAGCGCTACGCCACGCACGGCGCCCGGGGCAAGTACATGGAAGAGCTCGACGGCCTCATCGCCGAGTGGACGTCGACCATGAAGGCCGACGACCTGCTGGAGCTGATGAACGACAAGGGCGTGCCCGCCGGGCGCATCTACCGCGCCAAGGACATGCTCACCGATCCGCACTTCGCCGCGCGGGAGGCGATCGTCCGGCTCGTCCACCCGGAGATCGGCGAGTTCGCCATGCACAACGTGGTGCCGAAGCTCTCGGACACGCCGGGGAAGGTCCGGCACGTCGGACCCGAGCTCGGCGAGCACAACGAAGTCATCTACCGCGATCTGCTCGGCCTCGCCGACGACGAGCTCGTGTCGTTGCGCTCGGCCGGTGTCATCTGAGGAGACCACCATGACCTACCGGCTCGGCGTGGACGTGGGCGGCACGTTCACCGACATCCTGCTCATCGACGAGGACTCCGGCCAGACCTACCGGGCCAAGACGTCCTCCACCCCGCGCGACCAGTCGATTGGCGTGCTGCGCGGCATCGAGCGCGTGTGCGCGGTGGCCGTCGCGGACCCGGCGGAGATCGCCGCCGTCTACCACGGGACCACCGTCGCGACGAACGCGATCCTGGAAGGCAAGGGCGCCAAGGTCGGCCTGGTGACCACCCACGGTTTCCGCCAGGTGCTGCAGATCGCCCGCTCCTTCGTGCCCGGCGGCCTCGCCGGCTGGATCATCTGGCCCAAGCCGGAACCCTTGGCGGCGCTGGAAAACACCGTCGAGGTCCGCGGCCGCATCGCCGCCGACGGCTCGGTCGTCGAGGACCTGGCCGAGGACGACGTGCGGGCCCAGCTCGCGAAGCTGCGGTCCGCCGGGATCGAGGCGCTGAGCATCAGCCTGATCAACTCCTACGCCAACGCCGGGCACGAGCGCCGCGTCGGGGAGATCGCCGCGGAGGAACTGCCCGGCGTCCCGGTTTCGCTGTCCTCGTCGGTGCTGCCGGAGCTGCGCGAATACGAGCGCACCATCACGACGGTCGCCAACGCCGCCGTGCAGCCGCAGGTGAAGCTCTACACCGCCAACCTCGCGGGCCAGCTCGAGGAGAACGGCATCCGCGGCCAGCTCAGCATCCTGCGCAGCGACGGCGGTCTGGTCTCCGCCGGCGCCGCGGCCGACAACCCGGTGAGCCTGTTGCTGTCCGGCCCCGCCGGTGGCGTCACCGGTGCGACCTGGGTGGCCGAGCAGGCGGGCTTCGCCGACTTCCTCACCTTCGACATGGGCGGCACCTCCACCGACGTCGCCCTGGTGCAGAACCTGACGCCGCGGATCGGCCGGGAGACCAACGTCGGCGACCTGAAGGTGCGGGCCACCTCGGTCGACGTGCGCACGGTCGGTGCCGGTGGCGGCTCCATCGGGCACGTCCCGCCGCTCACCCAGGCGCTGCGGGTCGGCCCGCAGTCCGCGGGCGCGTCGCCGGGACCGGCCGCCTACGGAGCCGGGGGCACCGAGCCCACGGTGACCGACGCCAACGTCGTGCTCGGCTACCTGCCGGCGGAACTCGCGGGCGGCGAGATCACCCTCGACCGCGAAGCCGCCCGGTCGGCCGTCAAGTCCATCGCGGACGCCACCGGTCTCGGGTCGGTGGAGGCGGCCGCCGCCGGGATCATCGACATCGTCAACGAGAACATGTTCGGGGCCCTGCGCCTGGTTTCGGTGCAGCAGGGGTTCGACCCGCGTGACTTCGCGCTGGTCGCGTTCGGCGGCGCCGGACCGCTGCACGCCAACGCATTGGGCAAGCTCACCGGTGCCTGGCCGGTGATCATCCCGCCGTCGCCCGGGGTGCTGTGCGCCTACGGCGACGCGACCACGAACCTGCGCGACGAAGCCGTCCGCACGCTCGTGCGCCGGTTCGGCGAGTTCACCGACGCGAGCCTTCGCGAGCTGCTCACCGAGCTGGGCGACAAGGCCCGGGGCACGCTCGTCGGCCAGGACGTCGCCGAGTCCGACATCCGCGTCGTCTACTCGGCCGACCTGCGCTACCACGGCCAGGGCTTCGAGATCCCGGTCGAGGTCGACATCACCCGGTTCACCGGCGACGGCGCCGGCCTGGACAGCCTGCGCGGCGCGTTCGACGCCGAACACCAGCGGCTGTTCTCCTTCGTGCTCGACAACGAGCACGAAGTCGTGACGATCCGGGCCACCGCGCACGGACCGCGTCCGCGGGTCGCCTCCCCGAAACTGGCGGACGGCGGCCCCGACGCCTCGGCCGCGCTGCGCGACCGCACCACCATCTGGGTCGAGGGCGGCGAGGTCGAGGCCGGTGTCTACGAGCGGGCGAAGCTGCTCGCGGGCAACGTGGTGACCGGTCCGGCGATCGTCACCGAGATGGACTCCACCACGCTGGTGCTGCCGGGCCACGCGGCCACCGTGCACCCCAGCGGCAGCCTGCTCATCCGCCCGGTCGCTGAGACCGCCGAGCTCACCACGGAGAACTGACATGGCACGGCTTGTCGAAACCGCGACCGGACCGCTGCGGCGCGTGGACGTCGACGTGGTCACCCTCGACCTGGTCGAGAACGGGCTGCGCAACGCCCGCTACGAAATGGACGAGGTGTTGTTCCGCACGGCGCTCTCGCCGGGCATCCGCGAGCAGCACGACGAATTCCCGCTGATCGCCAACCGCGACGGCAAGATGGTGGTCGGCCAGTTCGGACTGTCCATTCCGGACTTCCTGGACAACTTCGACGGCGACATCGAGGAAGGCGACGTCCTGCTGACGTCCGACCCGTACTCGTGCGGCGCCGCGATCAGCCACGCGAACGACTGGCTCGTGGTCATCCCGATCTTCTTCGAGGGGCACATCGTCGGCTGGTCGGCGATGTTCGGCCACATGTCCGACGTCGGCGGCAAGACCCCGGCGTCGATGCCGACCGACGCCCGCACGATCTTCGAGGAGGGCGTGGTCATCCCGCCTTTCAAGCTCTACCGCAAGGGCGAGCTGGCCGAAGACGCCCTGCGCATCATCCTCAACCAGGTGCGCAAGCCCGACTGGAACCGCGCCGACCTCAACGGCATCGTCGCGGCGTGCCGCACGGCCGCGCGCCGGGTGCAGGAGATGTGCGCGCGGTTCGGCGTCGACACCTACGACTCGGCGCTCGAGCAGCTGCTCGACCGCAACTACCGCGCGATGAAGGTGTTGCTGCAGGCCGTCTTCAAGGACGGCGAGACGATCTCGTTCACCGACTACATCTGCGACGACGGCTTGGGCTACGGCCCGTACGAGCTGAAGCTCAGCCTGACCCGGCACGGGGAGAAGGTCACCCTCGACTTCAGCGGCAGCAGCCCGCAGGCGCAGGGGCCGATCAACTACTTCATCAACGAGAACCTCATGCGGATGTTCTTCGGCATCTACATGATCACGGTCGCGGACCCGCAGATCCTGTGGAACGACGGCTTCTACCCGCTGGTGGACGTCGTCATCCCCGAGGAATCGTTCTGGAAGCCGAAGTACCCGGCCGCGCTCAACGCCCGCAACCACGGCATCGGCCGCGTGTTCGACCTCTTCGGCGGGCTGCTCGGCCAGACGAACCCCGACCTGCTCAACGCGGCGGGATTCTCGTCGTCGCCGCACTTCATGTATTCGGGCACCTACAGCGACGGCGACCGCAAGGGCGAGTGGTTCCAGCTCTACTCCATCGGGTTCGGCGGCATCCCCGGCCGCCCGCTCGGCGACGGGCCGGACGGGCACTCACTGTGGCCGTCGTTCGTGAACATCCCGTGCGAGTACCTGGAGTCGTACTACCCGCTGCGCATCGAGCGCTGGGAGACGGTCGCCGACACCGGCGGTGCCGGCCTGCACCGCGGCGGCAACGCGGTCGACGTCGCCTACCGGTTCCTCGAGCCGGGCACGATCGCGATCCACGACGACCGCTGGCTCACCTACCCGTGGGGCGTCAACGGCGGCGAGCCCGGCGCCCGCAGCCGCAAGTGGCTCGAGCGCGCCGACGGCAGCACCGAGGTGCTCGGCAGCAAGGTGCACGACGTCCCCGTGCGGCGCGGCGACCTCCTGCACTTCGTCACCTGGGGTGGCGGCGGCTGGGGCGACCCGCTGGCCCGCGACCCCGAGCTCGTCGGCCTGGAGGTCCGCCGCGGCCTCGTGACCGCCCAGGGAGCGCGTCGCTACGGCGTCGTCTGCGACGACGGCGGCCAGGTGGACGCGAAGGCGACCGAGGCGCTGCGGGCCGAGCTGGGCGCCGCGCGTCCGGAGCCCCTGCCGACGTTCGACCGCGGTCCCGAGCTGGAGACGATCCTGGAGCGGGCCCTGCAGGAGACCGGCCTGCCCGCGCCGCTGCGGCCCGTCGTCTCGTGAGCACTTCGGACCCGTTCGACGGGACGCTGGCCGGGGGGCGCCGTCCCGCGCTGGTGCTCATCGACCTGATGCGGGCGTACTTCACCGAGGGCAGCCCGCTGCTGCTGCCGTCGCGCGACTGCCTCGACTCGGCGGCCCGGGTGCTGGCGGCCGCGCGGCGGCACGGCGTCCCGGTCGTGCACACCCGGGTCGCCTACGGGCCGGACGGGGCGGACGGCGGCCTGTTCCTCCGCAAGGTCCCGGCCCTGCGGATGCTGCTGGACGGCGGCGGCCCGCTCGGCGAGCTCATGCCGGAGGTCGCACCCGCGGACGGCGAGCAGGTCGTGGTGAAGCAGTACCCCAGCGCGTTCTTCGCGACGCCGCTCGCGTCCTCGTTGCGGGCCCGCGGCGTCGACACCGTCGTGCTCGCCGGGGTCAGCACGAGCGGCTGCGTCCGGGCGAGCACGCTCGACGCGCTCCAGCACGGGTTCGTGCCGCTCGTGGTGCGGGAGGCGGTCGGCGACCGCACACCGGAGACCCAGGAAGCGAACCTGTTCGACATCCAGGCGAAGTGCGGCGAGGTCGTCGGCGAGGCGGCCGCGCTGCGCTACCTGGCGGAGGAACGATGAACGTCGAGATCGTCGAGGTGTCCCCGCGGGACGGCCTGCAGAACGAAAAGGCCGTCCTGAGCACCGAAGACAAGGTGGAGCTGGTCGAACGAGCCGTGCGCGCGGGCGCGAAGCGCATCGAGGTGACCAGCTTCGTCAACCCCGCCAAGGTGCCGCAGATGGCGGACGCCGACGCGCTGATGGCCGCCCTGCCCCGGCACGACGGAGTTCGCTACGCGGGCCTGGTGATGAACCGGCGCGGCCTCGACCGGGCGCTCGAGGGCGAGGTGGACGAGGTCGACATCGTCGTGGTCGCGACGGACACCTTCTGCGGCCGCAACCAGGGCATGACCACGGAACAGGCGTGCGAGACGGCCGCCGCGCTCGTCGCCGCGGCACGGCAGGCGGGGAAGTTCACGACGGTCACCGTCGGCGCGTCGTTCGGCTGCCCGTTCGAGGGCGAGGTCTCCCCGGCCCGGCTCGGCGAGGTGATCCGGCGGGTGCACGCCACCGGCGCGGACGAGATCGCGCTGGCGGACACGATCGGCGTCGCGGTGCCGACCGACGTCACCTCGCGGTTGGCGCTGGCTCGGGAGATCGTCGGGGAGGAGACCCCGCTGCGGCTGCACCTGCACGACACCCGCAACACGGCGGTCGCCAACGCGGTCGCGGCTGTCCACAGTGGAGTCACCGTGCTGGACGCGAGCATCGGGGGAGCGGGCGGCTGCCCGTTCGCCCCGGCGGCGACCGGCAACGTGGCCACGGAGGACCTCGCGTACCTGTTCGCCCGGATGGGGCACGCTACGGGGATCGACCTGGCCGAGACGATCGCGGCGGCGGTGTGGCTCGAAGAACGGCTGGGCCAGCGGCTGCCGAGCGCCCTGGCGCGCGCGGGTGCCTTCCCTGCTTGAGTGGTGCTAGTTCGTTCCACTGTGGACGGAGGTGTCGCTCAGCTGGCGCAGGGTCAGCTTCCACGCCTCGACGACGGCGGACGTACCGGCGCGCGGCCGCAGGATGCCCGCGAGGTGCGCGCCGGTCAGCAGGTCGATCGTGAACTGCACCAGCATCGGCGCGCGCGGGTCCTCCGCGTCGGCGAGCCTGGTCACCCGGCGGTGGACGGTCGTGAAGATGCGCTCCTGCAGGGGAAGCAGCGCGTCGCGCAGTTCGGGGTCCGTGCGAGCCGCGACCCAGAGTTCCAGCGCGGCGGCGAAGGCGGGGCTCTGCAGCTCGCGCCAGACGAGGTCCACGACGTCGTCCCAGCTCGACGGCGGGGCGGCCTCGGTCGGGCCGAGGGTGGTGAGGACTTCGAGCCGCCGTTCGACGACGTCCTCGACGACGCCGGCCATCAGGGCGCTCCGGGTGGGGAAGTGGTGCAGGAGGGTGCCGCGGGCGACGCCGGCGCGCTGCTGGACGGCGCCGACGGTGGTGGCGGCGTACCCGCCGTCGAGCAAGCACTCGTACGCCGCTTCCAGCAGGCGGGTCCGCGTCGTGGCCGAGCGCTCCTGCTGGGTGCGTCGGGGGCCGGGCATGGCGTCACTGTACGGCGACGAGGTTGCGCCCGCCGCGAGGATGGCCCATGATGCGAAAACAGTCCGATCAGACGGAAAGTTGCCGCACGATGTCTCCCCGGTCCCGGTTCTCGCAGCTCAAGCAGGGTGCGCGCGTGCTCGCCCCGGTCGTCACGCAGCTGGCGCGCACGGCCGTGCGTCGCGTCCGGCCGCCCGCTGCCACCTCCGGCGGCTCGCCGGTCGACGAGCTGCCCGCTCCGCCCGGCACCACGGACTACGCGCGTCAGGTGCACGCCCAGCGGCTGGTCGACGCGTCGCCCGAGGCGGTCGTGGACCTGGTCACCGACCTCGACCGGACCCCCGAGTGGCTGGCCCTGCACGTCGCGTGGCGTGGCGAGCGGCCTGCCCGGATCGAGCCGGGCGCGGAGTTCGTGCAGCAGATCAAGCTCATGGACATCCCGGCCCAGGCTCGTTGGCGCGTCGCCGAGGCGGGCCCGGACGGCTTCGCGCTGCGCGGGACCGGTCCGATGGGCATCACCGTCGGCCTGTGGTGCACCCTCCGCGCGACCCCGGGCGGCACGGCCGTCCGCCTGGACGGCGCGCTCGACGGCTCGCCGGTGCGCGGGCCGGTCGGGATGACCGCCGTCCGCAGCGTCGAAGTCGCGCTCGGGGAGTCGCTCGACGCGCTCGCCGCGGTGCTCGGCACCGGCGGCGGCGCCCGGCTGCACGTCACGGACGAGCCGGTCGTCCACGAGCGCACGGGCGACCTGCTCGACCCCAGCACGCCGGTGCTCGTCGGGGTGGGGCAGGTGGTGCAGCGCCGTCCGGACCTCGGCCGGCCGCGCGAGCCGGCTGAACTGGCGGCCGAAGCACTGCGGGCCGCGGCCGCCGACGCCGGTGCGGAGCTGCTGCCGGCCGCCGATCTCGTCTACGCCGTGCCGAGCGCGTCCTGGACCTACGGGAACCAGGCGGGCGCGGTCGCCGGTCTCGTCGGCGCGTCCGGCGCGGGGACGGTCCAGACCTCCCCGTACGGCGGCGACGGCGCGCAGCTCGCGGTGAACGACGCCGCCCAGCGGATCGCCGACGGAGAGGCGCACGTCGTCCTGGTCAGCGGCGCGGAAGCGGGCGCGACAATCGCCGCGCTCGACCGCGCGGGCCGGGCGCCGGACTGGGCGCGCCAGCCGGACGGCGCCGCGCCGGACCGCGTGATCGGCATCGACCGCCCGGCCAACAACGAAGCCGAGACGAGTGTCGGCCTGGGCGCCCCGATCTACGTCTACGCGCTCCTCGAGTCGGCCCTGCGCGGCGAAGCGGGGTCCTCAGTGGACGAACACCGGCAGCGCATCGCCGAACTGTGGGCCCGGCACAGCGCCGTGGCGGCGAAGAATCCCTATGCGTGGGACCCCACCGAGCGGACCGCGGCGGAGATCGCCACGGCGAGCGCCGACAACCGCCGGGTGAGCGACCCCTACACGAAGCTGATGTGCGCGAACCTGCAGGTGGACCTGGCCGCCGCGGTCATCGTCACCAGCGCCGCGGCGGCGCGGGCCGCCGGCGTCCCGCAGGACCGCTGGGTGTTCCTGCACGCCGGCGCGTCCGCCACCGACGAGTGGTTCGTCTCCGAGCGGGCCGACCTCACGTCCTCGCCCGCCATCGCCGCGGCCGCCGGCGCGGTGCTCGGGCACGCCGGGATCACCGCGGCGGACCTGGGGCCGATCGACCTCTACTCCTGCTTCCCGGCGGCGGTCCAGCTCGGGGCGCGCGCCCTGGGCGTCCCGTGGGACGACCCGGCGCGGCCGCTGAGCGTCACCGGCGGGCTCACCTCGGCCGGTGGCCCCGGCAACAACTACGGCCTGCACGCGGTGGCGAGCCTGGCGCCGATCCTGCGGGCGGACCCGGACGCCTACGGCCTGACCAGCTCGCTGGGCTGGTACGCGACCAAGCACGCACTCGGCGTCTACTCGAGTTCGCCGCCCGCCCGGCGGTACCGGCACCTCAAACCGGCCTTCCCCCGGCCGCCGGCGCGTCCGGTGACGACCGAGCTGACGGACACCGCGGTCGTCGAGGCGGTCACCGTCCCCTACAGCCGCCGCGGCGCGGCCGAAGCCGTCGTCCTCTCCGCGATCACGCCGTCCGGCGAGCGGGTGCTGCTGCGCAGCGAAAACCCCGCCGACGTCGCCACGCTGACCGGCACGGATCCGCTGCGCCGCCGCATCCGGCGGGAGGGCGACCGCCTGGTGCTGGGCGACGAGCGTGTAGAGCTGCCACCACCACCGCCCGCGTCCGTCCACACGCGACTCGACGACGGCGTCTTCGTGGTCACCCTCGACCGCCCGGCGGTCCGCAACGCCGTGGACCTCCGCACGGCGCGGGAACTGGAGCGCGCGGTCGACGACGCCGAGGCCGACCCGGGCGTCCGCGTCCTGGTGCTCACCGGCGCGGGCGGGACGTTCTGCGCGGGGATGGACCTGGCGGGCGCCCACCGCGGCGAGTTCCCGGTGACCGACCGCCGCGGGCCGCTCGGCCTGACGGGCGAACCGCCGGTCAAGCCCACGGTCGCGGCGGTGGAGGGCGCGGCGCTCGCGGGCGGGTTCGAACTCGCGCTGTGCGCGGACCTGGTCGTCGCGGCCGAGGACGCGGTGTTCGGGCTGCCGGAAGCCAAGCGCGGTCTGCTCGCCGCGGCGGGCGGGCTGTGGCGGGTGGCCACCCGGCTGCCGCGGGCGGTCGCCCTCGAACTCGCGCTGGTCGCCGACCCGGTCCCGGCCACGCGGCTGGCCGGGCTCGGGCTGGTGAACGCGATCGTCCCGGCAGGGACGGCGCTCGAGGCGGCAATCGGGCTGGCCCACCGGATCGCGGCCAACGCGCCGCTGTCGGTGAGCGTCGGCAAGCGGATCGTCGACGCGGCACCGGGGTGGAGCGCGGAGGAGGGCTTCGCGCGGCAAAGCGAACTGGCGAGCCCGGTCCTCCTATCCGACGACGCCCGGGAAGGCGTCGCCGCCTTCGCCGAGAAACGAGCGCCGCGCTGGTCGGGCCGGTGACCGGCGTCAGACCATCACGGACCTCGGCTCGAGGAAGCCTTCGAGGCCGAAGACGCCGTATTCCCGCCCGATGCCGGACTGCTTGAACCCACCGAAGGGCGACAGCGGCTCGTAACCACCATTGATCGACACCCGGCCGGCCTCGAGCCGCGACGCGATGCGGCGCGCCCGCTCGGGGTCGGCCGAGAACACGTACGCGTGCAGGCCGTAGGTGGTGTCGTTGGCGATCTCGACGGCGTGGTCGTCGTCGCGGTAGGTGATGACCGACAGGACCGGCCCGAAGATCTCCTCGCGGGCGATGGTCATGTCGTTGGTGACGTCGGCGAACACGGTGGGCCGCACGAAGTACCCCTCGAGACCGTCCGGGTGGCCGGGGCCGCCGGCGATCACCCGGGCGCCGTCGGCGACACCGCGGTGGATGTACCCCTGCACGCGCTCCCACTGCTGCTCGCTGACCATCGGGCCGATGGCGGTGGCCGGGTCCCGCGGATCACCGGGGCGGAACTCCTCCTCGACCTTCTTCTTGATCAGGGAAAGAACCTCGTCCTGCCGGCTCTCGGGGACGAGGATGCGGGTGCCCGCCACGCAGGCCTGGCCGCTGTTGACGAACCCGGCCATGAGCGCGCCGGTGACCGCTTCCTCGAGATCGGCGTCGTCGAGGATGATCGACGGGGACTTGCCGCCCAGCTCCAGGGTCAAGCGCTTCAGGGTGTCGACTGCTTCGCGCGCGATGACCTTGCCCGTCGCCGTGGAGCCGGTGAAGGAGATCTTGGCGACGTCGGGATGGCGGGTGATGGCGGACCCGACGACGTCGCCGCGCCCGGTGACGATGTTGAGCACGCCCTTGGGCAGACCGGCTTCGTGCAGCGCCTGGGTGATCACGTTCGTCTGCGTCGCGCTCAGCTCGCTGGGCTTGACGACGACGGTGCAGCCCGCGGCCAGCGCCGTGGCGAACTTGTCGCTGATGAGGAACGCGTCGGAGTTCCACGGCGTGATCAGGCCGGCGACCCCGACCGGCGCCAGCTCCACGGTGGCCCGCCCGATCGTGCGCGTGAAGTCGAACTCCTCCAGCGTCTTGATCATGTCGGCGAAGGCGCCGGCGGGCGTGTCGACCATGTAGGTGTTGCGCACGGGCGCGCCGTACTCGACGGTGATCGCTTCCAGGAGCTCGTCCCGGTGCGCCTCAACGGCGGCCTGAAGGCGGCGCAGCGCGTCGATCCGGTCCTCTTTGGACGTTGCCGACCAGGCCGGGAGCGCGCGTTGGGCCGCCGCGACAGCCGTCTCCACGTCGACTTCGTCGGCGAGCCGGACCTGCCCGATCACTTTCCCCGTGGCGGGGTTGTGGAGGTCGAACAGTTCCGTGCCGTGCGGGGTGACGAACTCGCCGTCGATGTAGACCTTGTCGATCACGGTGTCGTGCATGAAATCTCCTGAACTTATTCGGGCGGTGGGCGAACCTCTTCCCTTGCCGCTTATTTCAGGAAAACACCGCCGCGAGTGCTGAGCCAGCAGGATCCTCTCCCGGGCTTGCCCGATCCTGCGCCGAATCGCTCGAAGAGAATCGGGCAAGAACGCGAGACGATCTTGCTAACCGAAAGCGCGCCCGGCTGGTTTCCTGGAAGACGCAGAACCTCGAAACACACCAAGGGGAATGATGAAGTACCGCACGCTGGGCCGGACCGGGATCAAGGTCAGCCCCTACGCACTGGGCGCCATGATGTTCGGTGCCATGGGCAACACCGACCACGACGAGTCGATCCGGATCATCCACCGGGCGCTGGACGCCGGCATCAACTTCGTCGACACCGCTGACCTCTACTCCCGTGGCGAGTCGGAGGTGATCGTCGGCAAGGCGCTCAAGGGCCGTCGTGACGACGTCGTCCTCGCCAGCAAGGTGCACTACCCGATGGGCGATGACCCCAACCACCGCGGGAACTCACGCCGGTGGATCATGCGCGCCGTCGAAGACTCGCTGCGCCGCCTCCAGACCGACCACCTGGACCTGTACCAGATCCACCGCCCCGACCCGACGGTCGACGTGGAAGAGACCCTGTCCGCGCTGACCGACCTGATCCGGAGCGGCAAGGTCCGGGCAATCGGCACGTCGACCTTCCCCGCTTCGCAGATCGTCGAAGCGCAGTGGGCCGCCGAACGGCGGGGCCTCGAACGCTTCCGCACCGAGCAGCCGCCCTATTCCATCGCCAACCGGATCGCCGAGCGCGAGGTGCTGCCCACGTGTCAGCAGTACGGGATGGGCACCCTCGTCTGGAGCCCGCTCGCGGGTGGCCTGCTCACCGGGCGGATCCGCAAGGGCCAGGACAACACCACCCACCGCTCAGCGACGATGCCGGTGCACTTCGACCACGAGGCCAAGCTGAACCTGGTGGAGGAACTCGCGTCACTGGCCGGGGAAGCCGGCTTGCCGATGACCCACCTGGCACTGGCCTTCGTCCTCGCGCACCCCGGCGTCACCTCCGCCATCATCGGACCGCGGACCATGGACCACCTCGACGACCTGCTCGCCGGCGTCGACGTCACGCTGGACGACGACATCCTCGACCGGATCGACCAGATCGCTCCGCCGGGCACCGAGACCGGGCCCAACGAGATCGCCTTGAACCTGCCGGCCCTGACCGAGCCGGCGCTGCGCCGGCGACCGGTCTCCGAGCGCTCGGCGGCCTGACCACGGCGCGGCCTTCACGGCAGGGCGGCGGCATGCGTGGTTTCGCCGCGCATGCGCGCCGCGTCCCTGCTGGGCGGCTCGCCGAACAACCGCCGGTATTCCCGGCTGAACTGGGACGGGCTGTCGTACCCGACGCGGTGGCCGACACCCGTGACGTCGTTCGGGTGGTTCGCCAGGAGCAACCGCGCCGCCTGCAGCCGGATGTGCTTCTGGAACTGGATGGGCGTCATCGCCGTCACGGCCTGGAAGTTCTTGTGGAAGGCGGAAACGCTCAGCCCCGACAGCCGCGCGAGCTCCTCGACCCGGAACGGCCGCGTGTAGTTCTCGCGGATCCAGCGGACCGCGCGCGTGATGTGGCCCAGGCTGCTGTCCGCGAGACCGAGCTGGCGCACCGCCTCACCTTGCTCCCCGGTCATCAGCTGCCACAGGATCTCGCGCTTGACCAGCGGAGCCAGCACTCTCCGGTCCCGTGGACGATCGAGCAGGCGCAGCAACCGCACGATGGCGTCCATCAGCTCGTCCGGCGCACCGCTCACCGCGATCCCCGGCCGCGCGGTGCCGGGCGAGGGCGGCAGCTCTCCCGGCCCCGCCTGCACCAGCAGCTCCGCGATGACGGCGGGTTCCAGCGTCATGCCGAAACCGAGCGCCGGGCGGTCGGGAGCGGCGTCGACGAAGTACCCCGTCACCGGGAGGTCGACCGAAGCGACCAGGTACTGACCGGGGCCGTACTCGTGGACGTGGTCGCCGACGGCCAGCCGCTTGCTGCCCCGCGCGACGACCGCGAGCACCGTTCCGGACATCGACGTGCCCGGCGAGGCGGTGCGGTCGGCCTGGCAGATCCGGACCCCGTCGATGGCGGTGGTCAAGTCGGGGCGTACGTGCCGTTCCAGCAGGTCGCGGAACTCGTCCAGGGACATGCCCCGATTGCAGCACAGGACCTGCGGGATCCGCCTCTCGGCGAGAGGATCGTGCAACGACTCGCGAGTTCCGTGAAAGTGCGCCGCA
Organism: Amycolatopsis nalaikhensis; assembly: GCF_030264295.1. GTDB lineage: Bacteria > Actinomycetota > Actinomycetes > Mycobacteriales > Pseudonocardiaceae > Amycolatopsis > Amycolatopsis nalaikhensis. The sequence continues at coordinate 6,210,790 of NZ_CP127173.1, forward strand.
CGGACGTGGACAACGAGCGGGGCCACCGTCGAAGATGGTTCATACCACCACCATCCCCCTCCGGCGCGCCGCGCTCGGGCTTCCGCACGGAGACCCTCGACGAGGAGTTCGCATGGACAAGGTGTTCAGCCGCCGCGCCGTCCTGGTCAGCGGCGCGGGCCTCACCGCCGGACTGGCGTTGCCGGGCGTCGCCCGCGCCGGTGAGACCGGCAGTGTCGGCTTCGTCCTCGACGCGGAAACACTCGACGGCGGAGAGCAGGTCACGTCGCTCACCCTCGACACCGCCCGGTTCGGGCCGATCGACCCGGCGAGCCTGACCGCCGGCACCTTCAGCGTGCACGTCAAGGCCGCCAGCCCGATCGACACCGGCGGCCAGGACGTCGGCTACGACCTCGACCGGCCCGTGACGGCCGCGCGGCTGGACCGCCGCGGGAACATCGTGCTCGACCTCGCCCACGGCGAAGGCCAACCCGGGACCCTTGGGTACATCACCAGCAAGAGCCGCAACGTCCGGCTCGACCTCCGCTACACCCTCACGCAGAACGCCCCCGTCCGCCTGCGGCACGACCGTCCGGTCACCTTCACCCGGTTCAGGCAAGGCAGGTTGGTCAACCCCGAGGTCGACGCCTTCGGCTACCACACCTCGCGCTCCGGGATGAAGTACCGGCTGTATTCCCCGACGCCCCGACACGGCCGACGGCCCCTGATCGTCTGGCTCCACGGCGGCGGCGAAGGCGCTTCCTTGCCCGACGGCTACTACGACAACGAAACCACGTTGCGCGCCAACCGCGGCGCCCTCGGCTTCGCGACCCCGGAGGCGCAAAAGATCTTCGGCGGCGCCTACGTGGTGGCCCCGCAGTGCACGGCCGCCTGGATGGACGACGGCCCCCGCTTCGCTCCGCTCATCCACGAGATCATCCGCGACCTGCTCCGCACGCGGGCCGTCGACCCCGCCCGCGTCTACGTCGCCGGCTGCAGCAACGGCGGCTACATGAGCCTCGAGATGACCAGGCTCTACCCGGTCACCTTCGCCGCGTCCGTCCCGATCTGCGGAGTCGTCGAGGGCCGCAAGGACGGCGATCCGCCGCTGATCCCCGACGCCGCGCTGGCCGCGATCAGCACCCCCACCTGGCTGGTCGCCTCCCGCGACGACGACACCGTCGACCCGCAGGCCAACACCGTCCACGCGCACGAGTTGATCGCGGGTTCCGAACTGACCCTCTACGACCACGTCGTGTGGAACGGCCATCAGTTCCCCGGCCACTGGTCGTGGATCTACGTCGCCCGCAACGACCCGAGCACCCGCGGCACCCACGTCTGGCAGTGGATGGCGGAGAAACAGCGCGCGGGGGATACGATCTCGGCAATGCCAGGGTCGTAGCGCAGAGGCAGGCGCGCCGGACTCCACATCCGGAGCACGCCGGTTCGAATCCGGCCGCCCTGGCAGGCTTGGTCCTCCCGCGTGAGGATCGCGGAAGCCCGTCGTAATGCGGGACCTCGGCCGCGCGGGTTCCGGTACGGTCGGCCGATGGGGTTCACCGAGCGGGCGCGCCGGGTGCGGAACCGGCGGCTGGCGCACGGCCGCCGGGTCGCGGCGTTGAGTTCGTGCGTGCGCCTGTACCACCCGATCGGCCACCGGGCGACGTTGAGCTTTCTCGGTGAGCTGGCCGGGCCCTACCAGCAGCACGAATCGGCTCTGTTGCGGGCGCTGGTGGCGTTGGAGGCCAGTCGCGCGGTGTGGCGTGCGGAGTACACGGCGCACGTCAGCGCGCGCGTGCGGCAGAAGCGGCTCGGCCGGCGGGTGCCTTCGCCCGGTGGTCCGCCGCCGAGCCGGATGGGCGGGCACTGGTACGCGTCCACCCCGGACGTGTCGCGCCGCGCGGCTCTGCACGCGTTGAAGTTGTGGGAAGCTCCAGCCGGGCTCCGCGGACCACGAGGTGCGAGTGCTCGTGCGCGGCTGCGTCGCCACCGGCGGGCGGTTGACGGATGAGCAGCTGGACCTCGTTTCGCGCCGCCGGGCGCTGGACGAGCCCATGGAGGTTCGCTGGCCGCTCACGCTCGTGGCCTCCGCCGCCGAGGCGGTCCGGCCGCCGCTCGGCCTCCCGGCGTGAACGTTCGCGGTTGGCGCGGGGTTACGATCTCGGCAATGCCGGGGTCGTAGCGCAGAGGCAGGCGCGCCGGACTGCTCGTCCGGAGCACGCCGGTTCGAATCCGGCCGCCCTGGCAGGCTGGGTCCTCTCGCGTGGGCGCCGAGGTGGAACGCGGGAGGAGCGCCATGATCACCGACGCCGAGCTGGCCGCGTTCCACGAGACCGTCGCGCGGCTGCGGGCCCTGCCCGTCGATGACCCCGTGCGGTTGAAGGCCGAACGCGTCGCCGAGTCCTTCGCCCGTGAAGGCCGCCAGCTCCGCAAAAAGGAGCGCGCCGCGGAGCGCGTCCAGGCCGACGCCGCGGTGGATGCCGCCACCGCTACCGGGGCACTCGACCGGCGTGAGGACGCCCCATTGCGCGTCGCCCCCGATGCGGTGTCCCGGCCGCTCTTCCGGCCGCGGCACTGTTACGTCTGCAAGGAGCCCTACCGGCTCGCGCACGCCTTCTACCACCGGCTCTGCCCTTCCTGCGCCCAGGAAAACGCCGACCGCCGGAACGCGCGCGCCGACCTGACCGGCCGCCGCGCGCTGCTCACCGGAGGCCGGGTGAAGATCGGCTTCCAGCTCGCCCTGATGCTGCTGCGGGACGGGGCCGAACTGCTCGTCACGACCCGGTTCCCGCGTGACGCCCAGCGCCGCTTCGAGGCGGCCGACGGCAGCGAACGGTGGCTGGACCGGCTCACCGTGCTCGGCGTCGACCTGCGGGATCCCCGTCAGGTGCTCGGCCTCGCCGAGTCGCTGCGGGCCGACGGCAAGCCGCTCGACATCCTCGTCAACAACGCCGCCCAGACCGTGCGGCGGCCGCCCGAGTCCTACGCCGCGCTGATCGACGGCGAGACCGGGAAGCTGCCCTCGAACGTCCGGCTCGCGCCCGGGTTCAGCCCGATGCTCGCGCTGGGGCAGAGCCGCGGCGCCCTCGCTCTCGCTCTCGCCGACGTCGACGAAGCGGGGCTGCTGCCGGACACGGCGCCCGCCAACTCGTGGTCGGCTCGCGTCGGCGAGCTCGACGCCGCGGAAGTGCTGGAAACCCAGTTGGTCAACGCGCTCGCGCCGACCCTGCTGTGCGACCGGTTGCTGCCGCTGTTGCTGGCTTCGCCGCACCCGCGCCGGTACGTCGTCAACGTGACCGCCGTCGAGGGCCGGTTCGCCGTGCGGAACAAGACCTCCGGCCACCCGCACACCAACATGGCCAAGGCGGCGCTCAACATGCTGACGCGCACCAGCGGGCCCGAACTCGCCGAGCGGGGCGTCTACATGTGCTCGGTCGACACCGGGTGGATCACCGACGAGAACCCGCTGCCGAAGAAGGCCCGGCTCGCCGGGGACGGCTTCCGCACGCCGCTGGACGTCGTGGACGGGGCCGCGCGCGTCTACGACCCGATCGTGCGCGGCGAGCGGGGTGCGCCGCTCGCGGGCGTGTTCCTGAAGGACTACCGGGAGGCGGCGTGGTGAGCCCGCTCGAACCCCTCCTCGCGTGGCTGCGCACCGGAACGGTCACCACCGAACGGCGGGACTTCCCGACCGGCACGGCGCTGCCCGACGGACGGCTCGACCTGTGCAAGTCGGGGCTCGGCCCGGACGGCGCGGCCCAGGTGGCGGCGGCCCTCCGGCCCGGCGTGGTCAAGCACCTCCTGCTGGGCACGGACGGACTCGGCGACGGCGCGGCGGAGGTGGCCGGGCAGGCCGTCGAGCGCGAGGTCGAGACCCTCTACCTCGGCTGCAACGGCATCACCGCGGGCGGCGTGTGCCGGATCGCGGACAACCTGCGCATGTCACCGCAGGCGGGCAAGGTGACGGGGGTCTGGCTCAAGCGCAACCCGATCGGCGACGGCGACGCGGCGGCCGCGATCATCGAGGCCGCGCGGTCGCTGCGCACGGTGGACCTCGTCCAAACCGGACTGGACGCCACGGGCGTGGCGAGGGTGGCGGCGGCGGTTCTCGCGGCGGCCGAGTCGGGACGGCGCATCGAGCGGCTGTACGTCGGCGGCAACCCGCTCGGCCCGGCCGGGGCGGCACCCCTCGCGGCTTTGCTGGCCGCCGACGCCGTGAGCGAGCTGTACGTGTCCGCCGCCCAGCTGGGTGACGAGGGTGCTTGCACGATCGCCGACGCGCTGGTGCCGGGGAGCTTGCGCCGGATCTCGTTGGCCAGCAACGGGATCGGCCCGCACGCGGCGGCCAGGCTGGTGGCTTCGGCTGCCTGGGCCGGGGTGGAGGTGTGCGATCTCGGGCGGGTGAAGGCCGCGAAGGTCCTCGACGCTGGGGACAACCGGCTGGACGAGGCCGCGACGACGGCCATCGCCGACGCGCTCGCGGAGCGGCCGCACGGGCTGCGGCACCTGGTTTTGAGCAACACCGGGCTCGACAGCCGCGCGGCTCACCGGTTGCTGGACGGCGCAGGGCGAGCGGCCACGCCCACCCGGTTCGTGCTGGGGAAGGGCGTGGCGACGAGCATCCGGCGGCGGTTGGACCTGGCGAGCGCGATGGTTCCCGAGCGGCCGCCGGTGCCTGCGGATGTGGCGGCGGTGCAAAGTGTGCACCGCCAGCCGCCTCCGGGTTAGCGCGGCGGCTCGGCCCGGTGAGCGCGCGGCGGTTGCCGAGCGGCTGCCGGTGTCTGCCGCGCCTCCAGGGCAGCGCGGCAGCATCCGGCGCCGCCGTGCACCGCCAGCTCAGCGTGGCAGCTTCGTGAAAACCTCCACCCAGAACCGCTGCCGGTCGTCACTCACCCCGACCAAATACGTGGCCCGCAGCTTGGGCGGCAGCAACGCCACCAGCCGCGCGACGACCTTCCGGTGCCTGCGCAACTGGGACAGCTCCGCGTTGGCGAGCACCCGGTGCACGACGTCGCTGCCGTCACCTCCTTCCGGCGACGCCGACTCCGACCGCAGCCGCTCCACCCAGCGGCCCGCCTGCCTGGCGAAGCTCGGCCAGACCGGTCACCTTGCGGTCCGCCAGCCGGTCGATCAGCGCGGTCAGCGGCACCGGTGCGTACTCGCCGTCGCCGAGGTAGATCGTCGCCTGCTCCAGCGGCAGCCCGCGCTCGTGCAGCTTGACCAGCCGCTCGATGGTCCTCTTCGTGATCCACTCGCGGCCCTCGTCGTCGATGTCGTGCTTCCACCACTCCAGCACCGTTTCGGCGACGCCGCCGTACTTGCGGATCAGCCACTCGTTCGCCGGGATGTCGCCCGGCTCGACCACCAGCGACGCCGTGAACCGGGTCGCCTGTGCGATGTTGTTGCGGGACACCAGGAGCTTGCGCCCCAGGTGGTAGGGTGGGTTCTGGATCGCCACCTGGGCGCGCAGGTTCTCGATCGGCCGCCCGGCGAGCGACCACTCCTGCGTGATCTCCATCAGCCGCGCGAACGCCGCCTTGTCCTTGGGGCGGTTGTACTCGTCCCAGACGATCGCCTTCGGCTCCCGGCCGGTGAACGGCCGCGCCATCAGGTTCTCCAGCGTGCCGTCCGACGTCGGGATCGGCGCGCACAGGTCCTCGACGTTCGTCACCGGCAACGAAAAGTACAACGGGTCGCGGCCGAGCCCGCCCGGATCGTCTCGCGCACCACCTCCGTCTTGCCGCAGCCCGGCGGCCCCTGCAGCAGCACGCTCCAGCGGTTGCGCAGCGCCGCCCGCAGCACGCGCCGGACCGGATCCGGGACGGTGGCGGGGTTTCGGACGCCCAGCGCGTCGGCGAGGCGGCCGAGGATCTCGGCGGTGCGGTCCACGCGCTTGTCCGCCAGCCGCAGGCGCTCGCCGTTGACCAGCGGAAGCGCCCAGCGCAGCGGGAACTCCTCGCGGGCGAGCGCCAAGACGTGGTCCATCGTGCGCGGCGACAACAGCTCGCGCAGCTCCGGCCCGAGCGAGCTCCACACCGCGAAGAACGCCGTCAGGTCCCAGTCGCGGTGACGCGCCGCGAGCGTCTCGCGCCACGCCGTGTCGTTGGCCGTCACCCGCACGGTCACCATCCGGTCCAGGATCGCGAGGTCGCTGCGCCGCGCCGACGTCTCGGCGAGCGATTCGTTGTCCGTCAGGAAGACGCCGACGCAGCCGAGCGCGCGCAGGTCGTACTCGCCGAGCGTCCAGTTGCACGCGACCTGCATGAGCTGCGACTGGATCGTCTCCGCCGCCTGCTGCGAGTCGTCGATCAGCAGCACGAACGGCTTGCCCGGCCGCAGCTGGCTCATCACCAGCTGTCGCAGCACGAACTCGCCGTCCTCGCGCACCGGGGCGTTGACCAGCAGGTCGTCCGGCGTCAGGTTGGCGGCGGGCACGTACACCAGTTCGGTGCCGGGGTGCGCTTCGGCGATGTGCGAGAAGAACGTCGCGGTCTTGCCGATGCCGTGGGTGCCGAAGATCTGCCCGGTCTGGCCGATGTCGATCATCGCGTCGATGAAGCCGGCCAGCCGGGAGGGGGATGCGGTCATCGGTGTCTTCCGGTCACGGGCCGCACGCGGTGGCAGGCCATGGGTGGGGTGTGCGCGTCGGGCCAGTCGTCGCCGCCCTCGGTGATCAGCCAGATCCACTTGTCCGGCTCGGCCGGCGTCACGGGCGGGGCGTACCCGTCGGTGAGCACGACGACGGCGTCCGGGCGGTCCTCGAAGTGCTTTCCCTCCACTGTGGACCGTCCCTCGACGTGGTCCACCACGGCCTGGAAGCTGGTGCCGCCCCCGCCACGCACCGGTTCGCCGGGCCGGAACGGCATCACCACGCCGTCGAAGGACAGCCAGTGCGCCTGCACGCCGTCGATCCCGCCGACCAGCTCGGTCATCCAGTCCACCACGCTCGAGGGCATCGACCCGGACGTGTCGTAGGCGATGACCAGCACCTTGTCCCGCACCGGCCCGCGTCGCGACAGCATCGGCTCGTGGCCGAGCGCGGCCAGCACGGCGCCGCGTTTCTTCGGGTACACCAGCCGCTCGCCCTCGCGCAGCTTCGAGCCGAGCACGTCGACCAGCCATCGCTGCCACCAGTCGACCCGGCCGGTCCGGGCCGTCACGCCCCGCAGCACCCCCGCGCCGAGGTTGCCCCAGATTCGGCTCGCCGTCTCCTCGGTGCGGCCCATCAGGTCGAGCAGCTCCGACTCGGCGCCGACGTGACCGCGGCGGGCCGCCAGCAGCGCGTTCAGCAACGCCGACGACACGACCGCGTCGGCCGTCTCCCGGTCCGCCGGGACCCGGTGGGTCAGGTGGACGCACGACGGCGAAGGCACCGGCGGGTGCTTCATGCGCTTGAGTTCGGTGTAGACGGTCAAGTCAGTCTCGATGAAGTCGTTGTAGGCCAACGGTTCCAGGCCTTGGTTGGTGAGGTCTTCGACGTACCGCGCGTGGACGTCCGCGGGGTCGACGCCGACCGGTTTCCCGGCCAGCATGGGAAGCTCCCGGCCCAACCGGACGATCGCGACGTGGTTGATCACGACCTCGGCCGCGAGGGTGAACACCGGGTCGTCGCGCAGCTCCGGCTCGGCGAACAGGTGCCGGTGCACCAGGTGCCGGGCCTCGTGGAACAGCACGAACTTGACGCCGTCCAGCCCGATGCCGACGAAGAATCCCGGGTTGAAGAGCAGGAGGCACGTGCCGTCGCCGGACGCGACGACGGCCGCGGTGTCGATCGCCGTCGTGGCGATCTGGTGACGGCACTTGGCGTACAGCCACGAGCCGACCACGGACTCGGCGAGCCCGAAGTCGAGCAGCGCGGCCTCCTTGAGGCGTTCCGCCTCGGCGATCACCGCGGCCGGGGCGGGCCGCCACTCCGCCAGCGCCCGCCGGTCGGTGAGGTCGACGACCGGCGGTCGTTTCCGGTCCTCCATGGTTCCCCCTGTAGCATCCGGGCCGACGGGTCGTAGCGCAGAGGCAGTCGCACCTCCCTGCAAGGAGGGACACGCTGGTTCGAATCCAGCCGCCCGTCGCTCACACCCGCGCGACGGCGCCGCTTGTGACCACCAGTTCAGGCACGGTTCCGGCGAACGTCGGCAGCAGCTGCGCGAGCACCGCCCACGCGTCCGCGTTCGCCGCGAGTTCGGCGCGCACCAGCGGCGCCAGCGTGGCGGCGGCCTCGCCCACCCGCCGCGGGAACAGCTGGGCGCCGAGGTGGAACACCTCCAGCACGGTCCGCGGCGGCCGGCCGCGCTCGACGTACTCCCGCGGTTCGACGATGCCCGACTTGCGGAACCTCGTCACGAACTTGGGGTGCGGGCAGAACCGCGCCCGCAGCGCCGTCGGGCAGTCGATCCGCTCGCCCAGGGCCCAGCGCGCGTAGCCGGGCAGCGGCTCCACCTCGTCCGCTTCGGCGACGTCGGACCAGTCGGGCTTGCTGACGGCTCGCGCCGCCACCCGGGCCGAGCCCATCGTCCGGGCTTCGCGCAACCCGCCGATCAGCCCCCGCGGGTGGACCGGAATGTCCGGTTCCGCGTGCGAGCAGTACCGGTGCCCGCAGTCGACCCGCACGGGCAACGGCCCGTCCCCGGCACCGAACGGCAGGCCGCGCAGGATGTCGCGCTTGACGGCGTCGCCGACGTGGGGCTGGTGGAAGATCCGCCGGTTCGTGTCGGGATCGTCCTGTTCGAGCATCCACAGCAGAACGGACCGCGGTGCGTCCACGCGGCCGAGCCGCCAGACGGCGTCCTCGTCGCCGACCGGGACCGGCTCGCCGATCCCGAGCCGCCGCGTCACGTCGGCCGCGTCGCCGGGATCGATGAGCGTGAGCAGGAAACGCACTCCTGGCTCGGCACCGCGACTGGTCACGACGGCGAGTATCGCAGAACGGGTGGCGGGCTCGCGCCGGGTTTACCGCGCGGGCAACTGGCCCGCCGCGAGGACGAAAGTCACTTCGGAGCGTGACATTGTCCCGGTGATCGCCTCGGCTCGTTCGCCGAAGCTGGACAGCGTGCGGCGGACACCAGGGTGGTGTCGCGGCGCGGCGAACCCGCCGGGCCGGACCGCCCGGAGGAGTCACGTTGTCCACTCGGCCAGTTCCCGCGAACGACCAGGTTCCCGGTCACGGTCCGCTGCTCGGCGTCCGCCGGTTCCTGACCAAGGAGACCGTCGGGGACCACGGGCGGACCCTGCACCAGATCGACCCGAACGCCTGGGAGTCCTTCTACCGCGACCGGTGGAGCTACGACCGCGTCGTGCGCTCCACCCACGGCGTCAACTGCACCGGGTCGTGCTCGTGGAACGTCTTCGTCAAGGACGACCTGATCACCTGGGAGCACCAGGCCACCGACTACCCGACGACCGGCCCGGACAGCCCGGACTACGAGCCGCGCGGCTGTCCCCGCGGCGCGTCCTTCTCCTGGTACGAGTACTCGCCGTCGCGGGTGCGGTACCCGTACGTGCGCGGCTCGCTGCTCACCATGTTCCGCGCCGGCCTGAAGCGGTTCGGCGACCCGGTGCTGGCGTGGGCGGACATCGTCGAGGACCCGCGAAAGGCCGAGGCCTACAAGGGGCAGCGCGGCCGCGGCGGGTTCCTGCGGGCCACCTTCGACGAGGCCACCACGATGGTGGCCGCCGCGCACGTCTACACGACCAAGACCTTCGGGCCCGACCGCGTCGTCGGGTTCTCGCCGATCCCGGCGATGTCGATGGCGTCCTTCGCCGCGGGCACCCGCTACCACGCGCTGCTCGGCGGCACGCTCCTGTCGTTCTACGACTGGTACGCCGACCTGCCCGTCGCCTCCCCGCAGGTGTGGGGCGACCAGACCGACGTCCCCGAGGCCGGTGACTGGTGGAACGCCACCTACCTGGTCATGTGGGGCTCCAACATCCCGGTGACGCGCACGCCGGACGCGCACTTCCTCGCCGAGGCCCGCTACCGCGGCACCAAGGTCGTCGCGGTCAGCCCCGACTACGCCGACAACGTCAAGTTCGCCGACGACTGGCTGGCCCCGCACCCCGGCACCGACGGCGCGCTCGCGATGGCCATGGGTCACGTCGTGCTCACCGAGTTCTTCCGCGAGCGCGAGGTCCCGTACTTCACCGACTACGTGCGGTCCTACACCGACCTGCCGTTCCTGGTGACGCTGCGGGAACGCGAGCCGGGCGTGTACGCCACCGACCGGTTCCTCACCGCCGCCGACCTGGGTGACACCACCGAAAGCGCGCAGCACAAGACCGTCCTGCTCGACGACGCCACCGGCGAACCCGCCGTGCCCAACGGCTCGCTCGGGTTCCGGTACGGCGCCGAGGGCGAAGGCCGCTGGAACCTCGACCTCGGCGACGTCGTGCCCGCGCTCGGCGTGCTCGGCCACGCCACCGGGCAGGTCGCCGTCGACCTCGCCCGCTTCGACGTCGGCGAGACCGAGGGCGGGGCCACCATGCGCCGCGGCGTCCCGGTCGTGCGCGTCGGCGAGCACCTGGTCACCGGCGTGTTCGACCTGGTCATGGCCCAGTACGGCGTGCGCCGCGGCGACCTGCCCGGCGAGTGGCCGTCCGGCTACGACGACGCCGAAGCCCCGCACACCCCGGCGTGGCAGGAGCGGATCACCGGCGTCCCCGCGGCGCTGGCGGCGAAGATGGGGCGCGAGTTCGCCCGCAACGCCGAGCGCAGCCGCGGCCGGTCGCTGATCGCGCTCGGCGCGGGCGCGAACCAGTGGTTCCACTCCGACATGACCTACCGCGCGTTCATCGCGCTGGTCACCCTCACCGGCTGCCAGGGCGTCAACGGCGGCGGCTGGGCGCACTACGTCGGCCAGGAGAAGGCCCGCCCGGTCACCGGGCAGCAGCACCTGAGCTTCGCCTTCGACTGGCAGCGGCCGATGCGCCACCAGGCGAGCACGCCGTTCTGGTACCTGCACACCGACCAGTGGCGCTACGAGAAGGTGCCCGCCGACGAGCTCGCGTCCCCGCTCGGGCAGGGCAGGCTCGCCGGGATGACGTTCGCCGACACCGTCGCGGCCGCCCAGCGGATGGGCTGGTCGCCGGGGCACCCGGCGTTCGACCGCAACCCGCTCGACCTGACCGACGAGGCCGCGGCCGCCGGGGTGAGCACGGCCGAGCACATCGTCAACGAGCTGCGGGCAGGACGGCTGCACGCGGTCGCCGACGACCCCGACGACCCGGCGAACTTCCCCCGCTGCCTGACGCTGTGGCGGGCCAACCTGCTCGGCTCGTCCGGCAAGGGCAACGAGTTCTTCATGAAGCACCTGCTCGGCGTCGAATCGCTGGCCTCGGCCGACGAGTGCGGCCCGGACGAGCGGCCCCGCGACGTCGCGTGGCGGGACGAGGCGCCCACCGGCAAGCTCGACCTGCTCACCGCGATCGACTTCCGGATGACCAACACCGGCCTGCACGCCGACGTCGTGCTGCCCGCCGCGACCTGGTACGAGAAGCACGACATCTCCACGACCGACATGCACCCGTTCGTGCACGCCTTCTCGCCGGCGGTCGCCCCGCCCGGCGAGGTCCGCACCGACTACGACGCCTTCCTGTCGCTCGCGGACAAGGTCGGCGAGCTCGCGGTCACCCACCTCGGCACCCGCCGCGACGTCCTGGCCGCGCCGCTGCAGCACGACACTCCCGACGAGCTGGCGACGCCGTCGGGCCGGGTGCGCGACTGGCGCCACGGTGAGTGCGAGCCGATCCCGGGCGTGACCATGCCGAAGCTGGTCGAGGTCGAGCGCGACTACACGCTCATCGGCGCCAAGATGCGCGCGGTCGGCCCGCTGCTGGACAAGCTCGGCACCACGACCAAGGGCATCACCGTGGACGTCACGCCGGAGCTGGAGTACCTGCGCCGCCAGAACGGCGTCGTGACCGAAGGCCCGTTCGCGGGTCGGCCGTCACTGTCCACAGCGGACCGGATGTGCGAGGCGATCCTCGCCCTGTCCGGCACCACCAACGGCCGGGTCGCGCACGAAGGCTTCCTGCAGCTGGAAAAGCGGACCGGGCAGCCGTTCACCGACCTCGTCGAAGGCCACGAGGAGCACCACGTCACCTACGCGGCCACGCAGGAGGCGCCGCAGCCGGTGATCACGAGCCCGGAGTGGTCCGGCTCGGAGAAGGGCGGCCGCCGGTACTCGCCGTTCACCATCAACGTCGAGCGGCGCAAGCCCTGGCACACGCTCACCGGGCGGCAGCACTTCTTCGTCGAGCACGACTGGGTCGCCGAGCTCGGCGAGCACCTGCCCGGCTACCGGCCGCCGCTGAACATGGCCCGCCACTTCGGCAAGCCCGGCGAGCTCGCCGACGGCGGCGTAACCGTCCGGTTCCTCACCCCGCACGCGAAGTGGTCGGTGCACTCGATGTACCACGACAACGAGCTGATGCTCGCGCTTTCCCGCGGCGGGCCGGTGATCTGGATGAGCGTCGAGGACGCCGCCAAGATCGGCGTCGCCGACAACGACTGGGTCGAGGCGGTCAACCGCAACGGCGTCGTCGTCGCGCGCGCGGTGGTCAGCCACCGGATGCCCGAGGGCACGGTGTTCCAGTACCACTCGCCCGAGCGCACGGTGAACGTCCCGAAGACGGAAAAAACCGGAAAGCGCGGCGGCTACCACAACTCGATGACCCGGCTGCTGGTCAAGCCGACGCACCTCGCGGGCGGGCACGCCCAGCTGACCTACGCCTTCAACTACTACGGCCCCATCGGCAGCCAGCGTGACGAGATCACCGTGATCCGGCGGCGCAGCCAGGAAGTGGAGTACTGACATGCGCATCCGCGCTCAAGTGGCGATGGTGATGAACCTCGACAAGTGCATCGGCTGCCACACGTGTTCGGTCACCTGCAAGCAGACGTGGACGAACCGCGAAGGCACCGAGTACGTCTGGTTCAACAACGTCGAGACGAAACCCGGCATCGGCTACCCGAAGCACTACGAAGACCAAGAACGCTGGAAGGGCGGCTGGAAGCTGGACGCCAAGGGCCGCCTGGTCCTGCGCTCCGGCGGTCGCGTGAAGCGGCTGTCGCGGATCTTCGCCAACCCGGACCTGCCGACGCTCGAGGACTACTACGAGCCCGCGACCTTCGACAAGGACGTCCTCGTCGACGCTCCCGCGGGGCTGACCGACACGCCGGTCAAGCGGCCGCGGTCGGCGCTCACCGGCGAGCCGATGAGCCTGGAGTGGGGCGCCAACTGGGAAGACGGCCTCGGTGGCGCCCACGAGCGCGCCGGCACCGACCCGAACCTCACCGCGATGGACCCGGAAGCGGCCGCCCGGGTGAAGTTCGAGTTCGAGAAGACCTTCATGTTCCACCTGCCCCGGATCTGCGAGCACTGCCTCAACCCCGCGTGCGTCTCGGCGTGCCCGTCGGGCGCGATGTACAAGCGGGAAGAGGACGGCATCGTCCTGGTCGACCAGGACCGCTGCCGCGGCTGGCGGATGTGCGTGAGCGCGTGCCCGTACAAGAAGGTCTACGTCAACCACGCCACCGGCAAGGCCGAGAAGTGCACCTTCTGCTTCCCGCGCATCGAGGCCGGGCAGCCGACCATCTGCTCGGAGACCTGCGTCGGCCGGTTGCGCTACCTCGGCCTGGTCTTCTACGACGAGGACGCCGTGCTCGCCGCCGCGTCCGTCGAGGACGAGCGCGAACTGCTCGCCGCGCAGCGGGACGTCTTCCTCGACCCGCACGACCCGGAGACCGTCCGCCTGGCCACCGAAGCGGGGCTGCCCGAAGAGTGGATCCTCGCCGCGCAGGCGTCGCCGGTGTGGCGGCTGATCAGCGAGTACCGGATCGCGCTGCCGCTGCACCCGGAGTACCGCACGCTGCCGATGGTCTGGTACGTCCCGCCGCTGTCGCCGGTGCTGGACGCCGTCGGCGCGGCCGGGCGCGACGACACCGACGCCGACGACGTCTTCCACACCATCCGCGACCTGCGGATCCCGGTGGAGTACCTGGCCGAGCTGTTCACCGCGGGCGACGCCGACGCGGTGGCCGGCGTGCTGATGAAGCTGGCGGCGATGCGCTCCTACATGCGGGCCCGCACCCTCGACGGCACCGTCGCCGAGGAGATCTGCGACGCCGTGGGCATGCCGGGGGAGCGGATCGAGGCGATGTACCGGCTGCTCGCGATCGCCAAGTACGACGAGCGGTACGTCATCCCTGCCGCGTACACCAAGGCCGCCGCCGAGCTGGAGGCCCAGGCGGCGTCCACTTCGGACTGCTCGCTCGACTGCGCGGGCGGCCCGGGGATGACCGAGCCCGCCGCCCTCGTCTCGCGCCGCTCCGACGGCCGGATCGGGCTGTCCATCGACCCGGCGGGTGCGTCATGACCCCGGAAGACCGGCCGCGCCTGTTCGACCTCGTCTCGCTGCTGCTCACCTATCCCGACAGCCGGTTGTCCGGTGCGGCGGGCGAACTGCGCGCCGCCGTCGGCGAACTCACCGACCCGGCCGTGCGGGAGCCGCTCACGGCGTTCCTCGGCTGGTTCCTAGCCACCGACCCGATCGACGTCGAAGCCCACTACGTGCGGACGTTCGACCTGCGCCGCCGGTGCGGTCTGTACCTGACCTACTACCTGCACGGCGACACTCGCAAGCGCGGCATCGCCCTGCTCACCCTGAAGCAGCGCTACCGCGCCCACGGCCTGCGCCTGGCCGACGGCGAGCTGCCCGACCTGCTGCCGGTGGTGCTGGAGTTCGCCGCCGTCGCGGGTCCCGGCGACGGCGAGGCCCCGCTGCGCCAGCACCGCCGCGGCCTGGAGCTGCTGCGCTCGGCGTTGCGGGAGAACGGATCCCCGTACGCGCACCTGCTCGACGCCGTCGTCGCCGCACTGCCGCCACTGTCCACGGCGGACCGGGAAGCGGTCCGCGCGCTCGCCGAGGACGGCCCGCCCGTCGAGTCCGTCGGCCTGGCGCCCTTCGGTTCCTGCCCTACCCTGGAGAGTGCCCCGTGAGCACGTTCGTCTGGATCGTCGTCCCTTACGCCTGCCTCGCGGTGTTCGTGCTCGGGCACGTGTGGCGCTGGCGCCGCGACCAGTTCGGCTGGACCACCCACACCAGCCAGCTGCTGGAGAGCCGCATCCTGCGCTGGGGTTCGCCGCTGTTCCACCTCGGCGCGTTCGGCGTCATCGGCGGGCACGCGATGGGGCTGCTCGTCCCGGCTTGGCTGACGGCGAAGCTCGGCGTCCCCGAAAGCCTCTACCACGCCACGGCGGTGTGGGGCGGGACGCTCACCGGGGTGATGCTGGCCGCCGGGCTCGTCCTGCTCATCGCCCGCCGGTTCGTCAAGGGCCGGGTCCGCCGCGCCACGACGACCATGGACAAGGTGCTCTACGCGGCACTGGCGGCGATGGTGGTGCTCGGGATGACGGCCACCGTCGGCACCAACCTGCTAGGCGACGGCTACGACTACCGCGAGACGATCGCCGTCTGGTTCCGCGGTGTCTTCTGGTTCTCGCCGCAGAGCCACCTGATGATCGAGGCGCCGCTGGTCTACCAGCTGCACGCGATCGGCGGGTTCCTCTTCCTGGCGCTGTGGCCGTTCACGCGGCTGGTGCACGTGTGGTCGGCGCCGCTGGCCTACCTGTGGCGCCCGTACGTCGTCTACCGCGCCCGCCGCGGCGCGCCGCCCGCGCCCGTCCCGGCCCCCGCCGTCGTGCGCGACCGGGTGCTCGCGGAAGGCAAGCGCGGTGCGTGAGCCGACGGTCGGCGACGTCGTCGTCCGGCTGCCCAAGACCCTGCCCGTCGACACCTCGGTCGCGCAGGCACGGGCCTGTTTCGCCGACGACCACGTCCACATGCTCCTGCTCACCGAAGCCGGGCGCCTGCTGGGCACCTTGCTACGCGAGGACCTCGACGAGGCAGCCGACGGCCCGGCCTTGGCGTACTCGCACGTGGCGGGCCGGACTGTTTCGGCGGACCTGCCCGCCGAAGCCGCTCGCCGCCTGCTGGTGAGCCGGGGACAGCGGCGGCTCGCGGTGGTCGACGGCGACGGCGTCCTCGTCGGCCTGCTGTGCCTCAAGCGGCGCCTGACCGGGTTCTGCGGCGACGCCGACGTCGCCGCCCGTGCCGCCGAGCGTGGCACGTGAAGACGCGTCGCCGGGCGCCCGTGGTCCCGCCGCAGCACGGCGCGTGGGGCTTCCTGGCGCTGCCGCTCCTGCTGGGCATCGCGGCCGCGGGCTGGTCGAGCTGGCTGGTGCCGCTGGCCGTCGCCTGGGTGGCTGCCTACCCGTGCAGCTGGGCGCTGACGGGATTGTTGACCGCCCGGCGGCCCGGACGGTTCCGCACGGCGGCGCTCGTGTGGACCCCGGTCACGGTCCTCGCCGGGGCGCCGGTGCTCGTCACGCACCTGTGGCTTTTTTGGGTCCTGCTCGGCTTCCTCGGCCTGTTCGGCGTCAACCTGTGGCAGGCGCGCCTGCGTCGCGAACGGTCCTTGGCCAACGACCTGGTGCTCATCGCCGAGTGCGTGCTGCTGGTGCCGGTCGTGGCCGGGGTGGTCGCCGGGGGAGTGGCACCGTGGGCGGCGATGACCGCGGCACCGGTGCTCGCCGCCGCGGTGGTCACGGCGCTCGCCCTCGTCGGGTCCACGCTGCACGTGAAGTCCCTGATCCGCGAACGCGCCAATCCCGCTTACACCCACGCGGCAAGGGTTTTCGCGCTGGCGGCGCTGGTGGTGGCCGTCGTCGTGCCCGCGTTGCGGTGGCTGGTGGTGCCGTTCGCCCTGCTGGCCGCCCGCGCGGTGTGGTGGCACGACCCGTCGTGGCGGCCGTCGCGGATCGGCGTGGTGGAGCTGGCGGGGCTGGTTTCCGTTGCGGCCACGGGGTTTCTCGCGTTCTAGTCCGCGATGGACCTTGGTCCTCCACACGGAGGACTTCGGCTCTGTCGGCGAGACCGTCCGGGCGCGGAAGCTGGACGGGCCCGCCACCCGGTGGGCGTCCACATGCGACACGAATGAGAACGCCGATGACCTCGACGCACACCCAGCCGGTCGAAACCCGGCGGCGGGTCCTGATGCTGGGCCTGGCCACCGCCGGGTTCGCGCTCAACTTCTGGGCGTGGGCGCTGCTGAGCCCGCTCGGTCCGCTGTTCAAGGAGTCCCTGAAGCTGTCGGCGTTCCAGCAGGCGCTGCTGGTCGCCGTGCCGGTGGTGGTCGGGTCGCTGGGCCGGATCCCGGTGGGCGCGCTGACCGACCGGTTCGGCGGGCGCGTGATGTTCCCGGTGATCTCGGCGCTGACGATCGTGCCGGTGCTGTTCCTGGGGCTGGCCGGGCATTCGTCCCTGACCGCGTTGCTGATCGGCGGGTTCTTCCTCGGGCTCGGCGGGACGTCGTTCGCGGTCGGTGTCCCGTTCGTCAACGCCTGGTTCCCGCCCGAGCGGCGCGGGTTCGCGATCGGCGTGTTCGGCGCGGGGATGGGTGGCACGGCGATCAGCGCGTTGACGACGGTGCCGCTGGTGAAGGCGGGCTCGGTCGCGGTGCCGTTCGTCATCACGGCCGCGGTGCTGGCCGGGTACGCGATCCTGGCGGCCGTGCTGCTGCGGGACGCGCCGGGCCGCGTGGTCCCGACCGAGCCGCTGGCGCGCCGGATGCGGGAAACCCTGCGGCTGGCGGTGACGTGGCAGGCGTCGGCGCTGTACGCGATCGCGTTCGGCGGTTACGTGGCGTTTTCGGTGTACCTGCCGGCGTACCTCAAGACCGGCTACGGGCTGGCGCAGGCGGACGCGTCCAACCGGATGGCCGGGTTCGTGCTGTTCGCGGTGGTGATGCGCCCGGTCGGCGGCTGGCTGTCGGACCGCTTCGGCCCGGTGCGGGTGCTGGGCGGCGTGTTCGCGGTGGTGACGGCGGCGGCGGCGGTCCAGGCGTTCACGCCGGGCCTGGTGCCGCTGGGCACGGCGGCGTTCCTGGCGATGGCGGCGGCACTGGGCGCCGGGAGCGGCGCGGTGTTCGCCCTGGTCGCGCTGCTGGCCCCGGCGAACAAGGTCGGCTCGGTGACCGGCGTGGTCGGCGCGGCCGGAGGTCTCGGCGGGTTCGTCCCACCGCTGGTGATGGGCGCGCTCTACGGAGAGCTGGGTTCGTACGCGCTGGGCCTGGCGGCACTGGCACTGGTGGCCGCGGCGGCGTTGACGTTCACGGCCACGGCGGCGCGGCGCTCGTCGCACCGGCCGCAGGTGTGAACCCCGCCGGACTGCGGGGCGGGGAGAGCGCCGCTACCGTCGACGGGGCGCCCCGACGCAGCGGAGGGAAGGCCATGACCGTGCACCCGGATGTCACCCAGGTCGACGCCGTCGCCGCCGAGCTGCTGGGGGAGGCCCGCACCCACGACGCCCGCCGCGCCGCGCGGACGCTGGTCACCGGAACGGCCCAGCGGGCGACGTTGATCGCCCTCGCGGACGGGGCGGAGCTGGCGGAACACGACTCGCCACCGGCGGCGACGTTGTACGTGGTGATGGGCCGGGTGCGGCTGCACACCCATGACCAGAGCTGGACGCTGGAAGGTGGTCAGCTTGTTCGGATCCCGCCGCAGCGGCATGGGCTGACCGCGCTCGCCGACAGCGCTGTGTTGTTGACGGTCGCGTTGCACTGAAGTCGGGCCGGGTGGCGGCGCGTGCTCGCCCGATGCCGTTGTGGCGAGGGCTTTCCGGCAGCTGCCGCGAATGACTCATTCGGGACCTCCGAGGTCCCGAATGAGTCATTCGCGACCTGCCGGTCGCCCATGTTCCGTGTTACGTTCGGTTGACGAGCCCCGCCAGGCCGGTCCGTCGTTCCGCGCGCGTTCCCGGAGGAGTTCCGATGCGCCGTCTCGTCGTCCTGGTTGCCGCCCTCTTCCTCGCGCTCGTTCCCGTCGCGCACGCCGCCGTCACCCCCAAGCCGCCGCCACTCTCCACTCCGTGGACCTCGCAGGTCAGCTCCACCGATCCGCTGCCCGACTACCCGCGGCCGCAGCTGACCCGGCCCGACTGGCAGTCCCTCAACGGTGAATGGGAGTTCCTCAACCCCGCCACCGGTGCCAACGGCAGTGTCGACCGCTACGCCGCGCCCCCGCTCGGGCAGACCCTGCCCGAACGCATCCTCGTGCCCTATCCCGTCGAGTCCGCCCTTTCGGGCGTCATGCGCAACGACAACCGCGACCTCATGTTCTACCGCCGCACCTTCACCGTGCCCGCGGCTTGGGCGGGGCGGCGCGTGCAGCTGCACTTCGGCGCCGTCGACTACGAAGCCACCGTGTGGGTCAACGGCGTCCAGGTCGTCACCCACAAGGGCGGTTACGACCGTTTCGAAACCGACATCACCGCGCGGCTCAACGGCGGCGCGAACGAGCTCGTCGTCCGCGTCTACGACCCCACCGACGGCCGCGGCGAGAAGCAGCCCGTCGGGAAGCAGTCCAACAGCCCCTCGAACATCTTCTACACACCCACTTCCGGCATCTGGCAGACCGTCTGGCTCGAGCCGACGGCCCCGACCTCCGTCCTGAACGTCGACATCCGCCCGAACCTCGCCGACAACACCGCGCGCGTGCGGGTGTCCGGCCGCGGGGACGTCAGCGGCTACTCCGTGCTCGCCGAGGCGATGACCGGCGGGGCCGTCGTCGGCAGCGCGACCGGCGGCTTCACCGAGTTCTCCGTGCCGGTGCCGAACGCGCGGCGGTGGTCGCCCGACGACCCGTTCCTCTACGACCTGCGCGTCTCCCTGCGCGACGCCGCGGGTGCGACCGTCGACCAGGTCGTCAGCTACTTCGGCATGCGCGAAGTCGGCACGAAGAACGTCAACGGCGTGCTCCGCCCGACGCTCAACGGCGAGTTCGTGTTCCAGATCGGCACCCTCGACCAGGGGTTCTGGCCCGACGGCCTGTACACCGCGCCGACCGACGCCGCACTCGCTTCGGACCTGCAGAAGCACAAGGACCTCGGCTTCAACATGGTCCGCAAGCACATCAAGGTCGAGCCCGCGCGCTGGTACTACTGGGCCGACCGGCTCGGGTTGCTGGTGTGGCAGGACATCCCGTCGACCCCGGTCGCCGACGCCACCCGCACGCCCGCGCAGATCGCCGAGTTCGAGAGCGAGGCGCGGGAGATCGTCGACGAGCACCGCTTCTCGCCCGCCGTCGTGACGTACGTGCCCTTCAACGAAGGCTGGGGCGAATGGAACTTCGACGACACCAAGCGCGTCACCAGCAGCCTGGAAAGCTACGACCCGACCCGGCTGATGAACCCGCACAGCGGCATCAACTGCTGCGCGGCCAAGGGTGACCCGGGCACCGGCGACATCATCGACTGGCACGTCTACACCGGCCCGGACGCGCCGCGCCCGTCCGGCACGCGGGTGGCGGTCCTCGGCGAGTTCGGCGGGCTCGGCCTGCGCAACCCCGGCCACGAGTACAGCCCGACCGGGAACTTCTTCGCCTACGAACAGATGGCGAGCGCGGCGCAGCTGAACGACCGCTACACCGGCATGGTCCGCGACGTGCGGCAGCTGATGTACACCAAGGGGCTTTCGGCGTCGGTCTACACGGAAATCACCGACGTCGAAGGCGAGTACAACGGCCTGTTCACCTACGACCGGCGGGTGCAGAAGGTCGACACCGCGCGCGTCCGCGCAGCACACGCCGACCTGATCGCCGCGTCGAAGAACCTGAACGCCGCCGTCCCGCTGACGCTCGGGCACCTCCGGTCGTTCCGGGTGACCACGCCCGGGTTCACCGACCGGTACCTGCGGCACGCGGATTCCTTCGCCCGCACCGACGTGCTGACCACGGGCAACGCCGACGGGCCGCGCCAGGACGCGTCGTTCCGGACCGTCGCCGGGCTGGCCGACCCGCGCTGCTTCTCCTTCGAGTCGGTCAACTTCCCCGGCGAGTTCCTGCGCCACGCCGACAGCCGCGTCCGCATCGACAGCGACACCGGCGGCTCGTTCGCCGCCGACGCCACCTGGTGCTCCCGGCCCGGCCTCGCCGCGGGCGGGACGTCGTTCGAGTCGCTGACCTTCCCGGGCCGCTATCTGCGCCACTACAACGAAACCGTGTACCTGGCGGTGAACGGCGGCGCGAACCCGTGGGACACGGCGACGAGCTTCGCGGCCGACGCGACGTGGAACGTCTCGGCGCCCGCGTTGTGGCGCAGCTCGGTTCCGCTCGCGGTGAACGCACGCCAGTCGTTGCGGGTGACGACGTGGGGCTACACCGGCCGCTACCTGCGCCACGCCGGCGGCCTCGCCTACACCGAGGTCGTCACCAGCGGCAGCAGCACCCTGCTCAAGCAGGACGCGACGTACACCGTGCGGCGCGGGCTCGGCGAGTCGTCGTGCTACTCGTTCGAGTCGGTGAACTACCCGGGCCAGTTCCTGCGCCACCAGGACGGCCGCGTCCGCAACTCACCGGACGACGGCACGGCGCTGATGCGCGCGGACGCGACGTTCTGCACGCGGCCGGGTCTGGGCGGCACGGGAGTGACGTTCGAGTCGCTCAACATCCCGGGCGCTTTCCTGCGCCACTTCGACGCGGCGGTCTACATCGCCTCGGGCGGGGGCACGGGTGCCGACCGGCCCCAGACGCTGACGGCGGACAGCAGCTGGGCCGTCTCGCCGCCCTGGGCTCCGTGAGCGTGGAACCCCTCCGGCCGGAGGGGTTCCACACGCGTCAGCGGTCGGCGGTCAGCTCGAGCAGGCGGACCGAGAGGTCGAGGTGCTCGTCCACGCTGCCGGTCAGGTACGTGATGTCCACGAACGTGTGGTCCGGCTGCAGTGCCGGGACGATCTTCGCCAGCGAGTCGGCGATGAGTTCCGGTTCGGTGCCCGGGTTGACGTTCACCCGCAGCGCCACCCCGAGCGCGCCGGGGTCGCGGCCCGCCTTCTCCGCGTCGGCGCGGAGCTTGGCGAGCGTGCCGGTGAGGACGTCCGCCGGGTACTGCTCGGGCACCGACCAGACCGGCAGCCAGCCGTCCGCGCGCTCGGCGACCCGGCGCAGGCTTTTCTCGCCGAACCCGGCCAGGTGGATCGGCGGCTTGCGCGCCGGCTTCAGGTCGACGTGGGACTCCGCGATGGTGTAGCCGACACCTTCGTGCGCCACGGTTTCCTTCGTCCACCAGGTGTCGAGCAGGTCGAGCAGGTCGTCGAGCCGCTTGCCGCGCTCGGACATCGGGATGCCGACCGCCGCGTACTCGTCGGGGGACCAGCCGATGCCGAGGCCGGGCAGCAGCCTGCCGTTGCTGGCGACGTCGATGCTGGTCAGCAGGCGCGCGAAGTTCGCGGGCTGGTACTGGGTCGCGTTGATCGTGCTGGACCCGAGGATCGCGGTCTCGGTCACCGCCGCGGCGACGGCCAGCGCGGTGAACGGGTCCTGGGCGGTGTGGAACTCCTCGGGCATGGTGTCGTAGCCCGGGTAGGAGACGACGGGGGCGACCGGTGACAGCAGCCGGTCACCGACCCAGAGACTCGTCGCCCCGGCCTGTTCGGCCTCGCGCGCGTACCGCGCGACCCCGCCCGGCGTGCCCGCGGCCTTGCCGAACACCGGCAGGCTGAACCCCAACTGCATGAAAACTCCCCTGGAGAGTGAACGGACCGGGTACCGGTCCTGATCCACTACTACTCGCAACTGGTTGCTCGTTCAAGTACTGCGCACGGACCCCGGCGCTGCCCGCGCTGGAACTCGGCCTGGTCCGGCGAACCGAATCCGGGCGACCCCGCCGGTCGTGGGCAGGTGCGCGCCGAGCTTGCCGGTTCCGGCGCCGAGGTCCGGCACCCCGAGCCGGGCACGAGCGCCCAGCGGAGCGCGGCCCGCGCATGGTCTCGCCGGTTACAGTGCCCTGAAGCCGTTCCGTCCGGCGGCGGGAGGAGAGCGTCGTGACCACCGGAGTCCGCGAGGTGCTGGCCGAGCTGGCGGCGTTGGAGGACCCGAAGATCCGCGCGGTCAACGAACGCCACGGCGACGACCACGGCGTCAACCTCACGAAGCTGCGCGCGGTCGCCAAACGCCTCAAGACCCAGCACGAGCTGGCGGGTGAGCTGTGGGCGACGGGCGACTCCGCGGCCCGGCTCGTCGCGATCCTCATCAGCCGCCCCAAGGCCTACACCGCCGCCGAGCTGGACGCGATGCTCCGCGACGCGCGCGTCCCCAAGGTGCGCGACTGGCTCGTGAGCTACGTCGTCAAGAAGAACGGGCACGTCGAAGAGCTGCGGCAGGCCTGGTTCGCCGACCCCGACCCGGCCGTCGCCGGGGCGGGGTGGGCGTTGACCAGCCACCGGGTGGCCAAGTCCCCCGAGGGACTCGACCTGCCCGGCCTGCTCGACCTCATCGAGGCGGACATGAAGGACGCGCCCGACGGCCTGCAGTGGGCGATGAACGAATGCCTCGCCACCATCGGCATCCACCACCCCGGGCACCGCGACCGCGCGATCGCGATCGGCGAACGGCTCGAGGTGCTGAAGGACTACCCGACGCCGCCGGGGTGCACGTCGCCCTACGCGCCGATCTGGATCACCGCGCTGGCCGGGCGCCGCTGAGCGTCGACGCGCCCGCGTAGCGCGCCTCGGCGCCCAGCTCCTCCTCGATCCGGATCAGCTGGTTGTACTTGGCCGTGCGGTCCGCGCGCGACAGCGAACCCGTCTTGATCTGGCCGCAGTTGGTGGCCACCGCGAGGTCGGCGATCGTCGTGTCCTCGGTTTCGCCGGAGCGGTGGGACATCACCACCGAGTAGCCCGCCTTGTGCGCCGTCTCGACCGTCGTCAGCGTCTCGGTGAGCGTGCCGATCTGGTTGACCTTCACCAGGATCGAGTTGCCGATGCCGCGTTCGATGCCGTCGTTGAGGAGGTTCACGTTGGTGCAGAACACGTCGTCGCCGACGAGCTGGACGCGGTCGCCGATGCCGTCGGTCAGCTGCTTCCAGCCGGCGTAGTCGTCCTGGGCCAGACCGTCCTCGATGGACACGATCGGGTAGCGGGTCGTGAGGTCGGTGAGGTAGGCGACGTGCTCCTCTACGCTGCGCTTGCGACCTTCTCCGGTGTAGTCGTAGACCTCGCCGGTGTAGAACTCCGACGCCGCCGGGTCGAGCAGCAGGGCGATGTCCTCGCCCGGGGTGTAGCCGGACTGCTCGATCGCGCGCAGCACGAACTCCAGCGCTTCGTCGGCGGAGCTGAGGTTGGGCGCGAACCCGCCTTCGTCGCCGACGTTGGTGCTGTGCCCGGCGTCGTGCAGCGCCTTGCGGAGCGTGTGGAACACCTCCGAGCCCATCCGCACCGCTTCGGCGAACGTCGTCGCGCCGACCGGGCCGATCATGAACTCCTGGAAGTCGATCGGGTTGTCCGCGTGCGCGCCGCCGTTGACGATGTTCATCATCGGCATCGGCAGCAGGTGCGCGAACACGCCGCCGACGTACCGGTAGAGCGGCAGCGAGCTGGCGTTCGCGGCCGCCTTGACCACCGCGAGCGACACACCCAGCGTCGCGTTCGCGCCCAGGCGGGCCTTGTTCGCGGTCCCGTCCAGCTCGATCAGCGCGCGGTCGACCTCCGCCTGCGCCTCGGCGTCCAGGCCCACGATCGCCTCGGCGATCTCGGTGTTGACGGCGTCGACGGCCTTGCGCACGCCCTTGCCGTGGAACCGCGCCTTGTCCCCGTCCCGCAGCTCGACGGCTTCCCTGGTGCCGGTGGAGGCGCCCGAGGGCACCGCGGCCCGGCCGAGCGAGCCGTCCGCCAGCTCGACGTCCACCTCGACGGTCGGGTTGCCCCGGCTGTCGAGAACTTCGCGGCCCTTGACCCGGACGATGGCAGTCATTGCGCTCCTCGGTGAGTTCGCAGTAGCGGAGGCGGCGCCACGGTGAGCCGCGAGACAGGGGCGAGGCTAGCAGAAAATCACTGAATCGATCCCGAACTCCTGCGGTCGCGCAGCCGCACGGCGACGAACAGCCCGATGGCCACCACGACGGCCGCGACGACGACGTACTGGAAGATCCCCGCGTAGTCGTCCACCAGGTGCCAGTTCTCGCCCAGCAGGTAGCCCGCGCCGACGAACAGCGTGTTCCACAGCAGGCTGCCCAGCGTGGTGAGGGCGAGGAACCGCCAGAACGGCATCCGCTCGATCCCGGCGGGCAGCGAGATCAGGCTGCGGAAGATCGGCACCATCCGGCCGAGGAACACCGCCTTCGCGCCGTGCTTGGCGAACCAGGCTTCGGTCCGGTCGAAGTCCGACGCCTTGACCAGCGGGATCTTCGTCAGCAGCGCGCGGGTGCGCTCGCGGCCGAGCAGCAGCCCGAGCCAGTACACGATGAGCGCGCCGGCCACCGAGCCCGCGGTGGTCCAGGCCAGTGCCTCCGGCAGCCCGAACGTGCCGCGGCCGGCGGAGAACCCGGCCAGCGGCAGCACCAGCTCGCTGGGGATCGGCGGGAAGAGGTTGTCCAGCCCGACGATCAGGGCGGCACCGGGCCCGCCGAGGGACTCCATCAGCCCGACGGCCCAGCCGGCCAGGCCTCCCATCGGTTCGGTGGCGGTCGCGGCGGTGAGGAGCGGGGTCATGGCGGCCTTTCGAGGTCGTCTTGTGGTGCCAACGAACCTAGGAACGGCGCGGGTTCCGGACCATGGGGTGGAGTACCCGGGATCACTGCGGAAAACCCCAGTTCCCGGCGACGACGTCCCGGCTAGCCTGGGTCGCGTGCCCGCTCCCGCAGTCCGCGACCAGCTCGCGCGCGCCCTCCGGACGACCGCCGGGCTCGCGTACGGCGCCGTGACCGCGCCCGCCGAGCTCGTCTTCGTCCTGTCCGGCGGACTCGCCCTCGCCGTCCCGCGCGCCCGGCCGCCGGTGTTCCGGGCCGCGCGGTGGTTCGCCGAGGTGGAACGCCGTCGCCTGGAAACCCTGCTGCGCAGCGAAAACGCCACCGACTACACAGGACGGCGCGCGTTCGAGTACCTGCTGCCGCGCTGCGTGGCCGGGCTGCTCGGCACCGGGATCTTCGGGCTGGTCCTGGCCGGTGCGCTCGGCGGCGTGGTGATCCTCGCCCAGCTCGCCGCCGGGCTGTCCCCGGGCGGTGAAGCACCCGCGGACTGGTCGGACTACGTCGTCGTGCTGCTGGCTGGGGTGCTCTTCGTCTTCCTGTGCGGCCAAGGGCTCGCGGGGGTCGCGAAGCTGGATCGCGGGCTCGCGCACCGGTTCCTGGGGCCGAGCGCGCAGGACCTGTTGCGGCGCCGGGTGTCCGAGCTGGCCACCAGCCGCGCCGAAGTAGTCGAGGCGGTCGACGGTGAGCGCCGCCGGATCGAGCGGGACCTGCACGACGGCGTCCAGCAGCGGCTCGTCGCGCTGGGCATGCTCCTCGGCCGCGCGCGCCGCGCGAAGGAGCCCGAGCACGCGTCGGAGTTGTTGCGCCAGGCGCACGAGGAGACGCAGCGGGCCTTGCACGACCTTCGCGAAGTCACCTGGCGGGTGTACCCGATCGCGCTCGACGAAGGCGGGCTGGCCACCGCGCTCGAAGCCCTCGCCGAGCGCACCGGCCTGCCCGTCGACCTGCGCTACGGCCTGGCCGCCCGTCCGCCGGCCGCGATCGAGACGGTCGCCTACTTCGTGGCCTCGGAAGCGGTCACCAACACGGTCAAGCACGCGGCCGCGACGCGGATCGGGATCGACGTCGGCGCGGCGGCACGCGGGGTGCGCGTGACGATCACCGACGACGGGACGGGTGGCGCGGTCGCCGCGGGCGGCGGGCTTTCGGGGCTGCGCCGCCGGGTCGCGGCCGTCGACGGTGAGTTCACTGTGGACAGTCCGCCCGGCGGCCCGACCGTGGTGACGGCGGTGCTGCCGTGCGCGTGATCCTGGCCGAGGACTCGACCCTGCTGCGGGAAGGCCTCGTGCGGCTGCTCGCCGAGGAGGGCCACGACGTCGTCGCGGCGGTCGGCGACGGCGACGCGCTGGTCTCGGCGACCGCGGCGTACCGGCCCGATGTCGTCGTCACCGACGTCCGGATGCCGCCGACGCACAGCGACGAGGGCCTGCGCGCGGCGCTCGAGATCCGGCGCCGCTGGCCGGAAACGGGTGTGCTCGTGCTGTCGCAGTACGTCGAGAAGCGGTACGCGGCCGAGCTGATCACCGGCGACGGCGAGCGCGTCGGCTACCTGCTGAAGGACCGCGTGGTGCAGGTCGGCGAGTTCCTCGACGCGCTCGAGCGGGTCGGCGCGGGCGGGGCGGCGTTCGACCCCGAGGTGGTCCGGCGGCTGCTGGCCAGGACCACCCACGCCGACCCGCTGGCGACGCTCACCGCCCGCGAGCGGGAAGTGCTGGAGAAGATGGCCGAGGGTCACACGAACGCGGGAATCGCGGGGCAGCTGTTCGTCTCGGCGAGCGCGGTCGAAAAGCACATCAACGCCATCTTCGACAAGCTCGGGCTGGCGCACTCGGCCGGCTACAGCCGCCGCGTGCTGGCGATCCTGCGCTACCTCGGCTCGTGAACCGGGCCGGGCGGGACTACTCCGGATAGAGTAACGCCACCGCGGCCGCCTCCCCGTGCGCCGCCCGGCTGGAGGTCGCGTGAACCCGGTGGTGCTCGCGTTCGCGGTGAGCGCGTTCTGCTTCGCGGTGTTCCTGGTCAGCTTCCTGCTCGACCGCCGCAAGCTCCGCAACGGCCTGTACCTGTTCTTCGCGCTGGCGTCCCTGGTCTTCGCTCTGCTGGTGCTGCTGGCGACGTTCTCCCCGACCGCGGCGGCCCTCGCCGGGCTGGCGCTGCTCGCGCTGGTCCCGCTCACCGTCGCGGTGCTGGCGGTCTTCCTGATCTGCAACGGCATCACCATGCTCCGCCGCGAAGGCCGCCGCCTGGCGAACCTGCTGTCCCTGCTCGCCGGGGCCGGGATCGTGGCCCTCATCGCGTTCAACGCGCTCGTGACGCGGATCGGGTGGACGCCGCTGGACGTCGTCCGGAGCTGCGTCAACGGGATCCTCGCGTACGTCTCGTTCCTGTTCGTCTGCTTCCTGCTGTATTCGGTGGTCTACGGGCGCATTCGCGGCCGCAAGGACGTCGACTTCGTGGTGGTCCTCGGTTCCGGCCTCCTCGGGGGCACGAAGGTGCCGCCGCTGCTGGCCGGGCGGCTCGACCGCGGGCGGCGGGTGCTCGACGCCCAGCGCGCGAAGGGCCGCGACACGCTGCTGGTCACCTCCGGCGGGCAGGGACCGGGCGAGGACGTGCCGGAGTCGCGGGCGATGGCGGACTACCTGCTCGAGCGCGGCGTGCCCGCGGACCGGATCGTGCGGGAGGAGCGGTCGCGGACGACGTTCGAGAACCTCACGTTCAGCGCGGAGCTCATGCGGGAGCGGCGGCCCGGCTACCGCTGCGTCGTCGTCACCAACAACTTCCACGTCCTGCGCGCGGCGGTGCTCGCCCGCAAGGCGAAGGTCGACGGCCAGGTGATCGGGGCGCCGACGGCGTGGTACTTCTGGCCGAGCGCGACGATCCGCGAGTTTGTCGCGGTGGTCGTGGACCACCGGGTGGCGAACGGCGTCGTGGGCGGGCTGATCGTCCTGGCGAACGTGCTTCGCGTGCTCTGACGGCGGTTTTGCCGTCGCGCGCGGGGGTGCCCCCTGTGCCTATCGTGGGCGGTCGATCTCTCTCTCGAAAGGTCCCCGCCATGCACGAGCCCGAGAGTCACCCGAGCCCCGACGGCGTCAACCGGCGCAGCCTGCTCGCCGGAGTCGGCGGCCTGCTCACCGCCGGCGGCCTGCTCGCCCCGGCCGTCGCCGCCGCGGATCCCGTCGCCCGGCCCGAACACGATCCGCGCGTCGAAGCGCTGCTGGCGAAGATGACGCTCGCCGAGAAGCTCGGCCAGCTGCAGCTCGTCGGCGACGAAGCCACCGCGCGGACGGCGCTGGCCAACGGGCAGCTCGGCGGCGTGTTCTCCGTGGTGGGCGCGGCGAAGCTCAACGCGTTGCAGCGCATCGCGGTCGAGCAGACGCGGCTGCGCATCCCGCTGATCTTCGGCCTCGACGTCATCCACGGCTACACCACGAACTTCCCGATCCCGCTGGCCCAGGGCGCGAGCTTCGACCCGGCCGTCGCGGCCACCGACGCGACGGTCTCGGCGAAGGAGGCCCGGCGCAGCGGCATCCACTGGACCTACGCGCCGATGATGGACGTCACCCACGAGCCGCGCTGGGGCCGCATCGCCGAGGGCTACGGCGAAGACCCCTACCTGGCCACGAAGTTCGCGGTGGCGAAGGTGCGCGGCTACCAGGGCGACGACTACTCGTCGCCGGACCGGCTCGCCGCGTGCGCCAAGCACTTCGTCGCCTACGGCGGCGCGGAAGGCGGCCGCGACTACAACACCGTCGACGTCTCCCTGCAGCGGCTGCACAATCTGTACCTGCCGCCGTTCAAGGCGAGCGTCGAAGCCGGGGTCGCGACCGTGATGGCCAGCTTCAACACGATCAGCGGCGTTCCCGCGCACGGCAACGGGTACGTCCTGCACGACGTCCTCAAGGGCACCTACGGCTTCCGCGGGTTCGTGGTCAGCGACTACACGGGGATCGAAGAGCTGATCCTGCACGGCTTGGCCGGGGACGGCGCCGACGCGGCGGCGGCGGCGCTGCCCGCCGGTGTCGACATGGAGATGGTGAGCACGAACTACGTGCGGTTCGGGCAGCGGCTGCTGGCCGAGCGGCGGATCACCCGCGACCAGCTCGACGACGCCGTCCGCCGGATCCTGCTGGTCAAGGTCCGGCTGGGCCTTTTCGAGCGCCCGTACGTGGACGAGTCCGGCGAGGTGAAAGCGCCTTCTCCGGCCGCGCTGGCCGCGTCGCGCCAGGCGGCCGCGCGGTGCATGGTGCTGCTGAAGAACGACGGGCCGGTGCTGCCGCTGGCGAAGACGGTCGGCGCGGTGGCCGTCGTCGGCCCGCTCGGCGCGGCGACCTACGACCTCAACGGCACGTGGTCGGGCCTCGGCACGGGTGCGTCGACGACCCCGCCGGTGACGGTGGTCGACGGGATCAAGGCCGCGGCGCCCGGCGCGCGCGTGACGTACACGCCGGGGTGCACTGTGGACGGTCCGGACACGAGCGGGTTCGCGGCCGCGCGGGACGCCGCCCGCGCCGCCGACGTGACGGTCGTCGTGGTCGGCGAAACGGCCGCGATGAGCGGCGAAGCGGCGGCGCGCAGCACCATCGACCTGCCCGGCGTCCAGCAGGGGCTGGTGGCGGCGATCAAGGAGACGGGCAAGCCGTTCGTGGTGGTGCTGGTCAACGGCAGGCCGCTGACGATCCCGTACCTGCACGACAACGCGCCCGCGATCCTGGAGGCGTGGGCACCGGGGGTGCAGGGCGGGCACGCGGTGGCGGACGTCCTGTTCGGCGCGGTGAACCCGGGCGGCAAGCTGCCGGTGAGCTTCCCGCGCGCGGTGGGCCAGATCCCGATCTACTACAACCACGAGAACACCGGACGGCCCGCGGACCCGGCGAACAAGTACACGTCGAAGTACCTGGACCTGGAGTCGGGCCCGCTGTACGAGTTCGGCCACGGCCTGTCGTACACGACGTTCAGCGTCGAGAACCTGCGGCTTTCGGACACACGGCTGCCCGCCCGCGGAGGCCGGATCCAGGTGAGTGCCCGGGTGACGAACACGGGCGGCCGGGCGGGCGACGAGGTGGTCCAGCTGTACGTGCGGGATCCGGTGGCGACGATCGTCCAGCCGGTCCGGCGGCTGCGGGGCTTCCAGCGGGTGACGTTGGAAGCGGGCGCGTCGACCACGGTGTCGTTCACGTTGACGCCCGAGGATGTGGGCTTCTACGACAACAGCGCCCGGTTCCGGGTCGAGCCGGGGAAGATCGAGGTCTACGTGGGCACGAGCTCGGCGGCGACACTTTCGGCGAGCTTCACGGTGGTCTGAAGCTCGGATCCGCAGGCCGGGGTGCGGCGAGCGTGTCTCGCCGTACCCCGATCCGCCCCTCCCGCGCGCGGCATCCGCGACCGCCGCACCCGGCCGTGTCAGACTTCGCGGCGATGGACACCGCCGATCAGCTCGCCGACCTGCTCGAATGTGAGCACCGCAGCGTCTTGACCCAGGCGTTCGCCGCCGGGCTGCCCGGTGCGCCCCGGCCCGCTTCCGACCTCGGTGACGACCGGCGCAAGCGGGCCGCGGCGGCGGCCGTGCTCGCCCGCCTCCGCCGGGACGGCCACGACGTCACCGAGATCCGGGACCCCGACGGCGCGGCCGAAGAAACCGCCGCCGCCTTGTGGACGGGTGCGCCCGTGGTCCACCGGGCCGTGCTGCAGGACGGCGAGTGCGCCGACTTCCTGATCAAGGACCCCGAAGGCCGCTACGAGGTCCACGACGTCACCCCGGCCCGGCAGGCGAAACCCGCCGCCGTCGTGCGGCTGATCGCCCACGCCGACGCGCTGCGCCGGGCCGGGTGGCCCGTCGGCCCGTCGGCGCACCTGCGGCTCGGCGACGGCAGCACCCGGACCCTGCGCGTCGAGGACTTCCGCCCGCTGGTCGAGCGCCTGCGGTCCCGGCTGCGCGACCGGCCGCCGCGGCTGCCCGCCCGGCTGTGGGCCGACGAACGCCCCGCCTGCGCCGGCTGCGGCTTCGCCCGGCACTGCGCGTCAGCCCGGGAGGCTGACCGTGACCTCTCGCTCGTCGCCGGGATGCGCTCCGACCAGCGCCGGAAGCTGACCGCCGCAGGCCTCGGCTCGATCGACGCGCTGGCCGCGGCCGAACCCGGCGACCGGCCGCGCGACCTGTCGGTCACGTCGTTCTCCGCCCTGCGTGCGCAGGCCGCGCTGCAGGTCCGGCAGGACGCGACCGGCGAGGTCTCCTTCGAGATCGCCGACCCCGGTGCGCTGGCCGAGCTGCCCCCGCCCGCGCCCGGCGACGTCTTCTTCGACTTGGCGAGCGACCCGCACGCGCTCGCCGGCGAAGGGCTGGAGTTCCTCTTCGGCGCGGTGACCGCCGACCGGCGGTTCACGCCCTTCTGGGCGCACAGCCGCACCCAGGAGAAGCGGGCCTTCGAGGAGTTCGCCGACTTCGCCGCCGCCCGCGTCGCCGAGCACCCCGGCTCGCACGTCTACCACTACGCGCCGAACGCCGTCGCCGCGATCAAGCGGCTCGCGGCGGTGCACGGGACCCGCGAGGAGACCGTCGACCACCTGCTGCGCAGCGGCGCGGTCGTGGACCTGCACGCCGTGGTGCGCAAGGCGATGCGGGTCTCGCAGCGGTCCTACTCGATCCGGCACCTCGAGCCCCTCTACCAGCCCGGCACCCGCGAAGGCGACGCGAAACCGCTGGCCTCGGACGTCGAGGCGTACGAGGAGTACCTGGCGCTCGCGCGGTCCGGCGAGCCCGAACGCGCCGAAGAAGCCCTGCGCGGCATCGGCGAGAACACCGAGTACGACTGCGTTTCCGCACTGCGGCTGTTCGAGTTCCTGCACCAGGTCCGCGCCGACGCCGGGATCGACCTGCCGGAGCCCGTCGAGGAGTCGCCCGAGGACGCGTTGCTGCGCGCGGCCGAGGAGGACGTCGCCGCCGAGCGCCGGGCCGAACGCGCCGCGCAGCTGGCCGCGCTGGTCGACCCGCTGCTCGACGGGCTGCCGGACGACCCGGCCGAGTTCACCGCCGACGAGCGGGCCCGCGCGCTGCTGGCCGCGTCGGTCGGCTACCACCGCCGCGAGACGAACCCCGCGTGGTGGGAGTACTTCCGGCGCCTGGCCGCGCCGCTCGGCGACCTCGAGGTCGACACCGCGTGCGCCGTGCCGGTCGCGCTGGACGCGGGGGAGTGGGTGCCCCCGGCCGGGCGGCAGCGCACGGCGAAGCGGACGCTGGTCGTCGCGTGCGACCCGGACCGGCCGCACCCGTTCGCCCCGGGCGACGACGTGCGGCTGCGCTACGGCGACACCGCCCGCGACGCGAAGGTCGTCGCCGCGTCGGCCATCGAACTCACGCTGGAGGAGAGCAGCCCGCCGGACGCCACCACGACCGACCGGCCCACGGCGGTGCTGCCCGGCAGCCCGGTGCGGCCGTCGCCGAAGGACGACGCCGTCGCCGACCTCGCCCGCCTGGTCGTCGACGCGCTCCCGGAGCTGCCCCGCCACCCCGGCGTCGACCTGCTCCGCCGGACCCCGCCGCGGCTGCGCGGGGGCGTCCCGCTGCCGGAGCCGGGGGACGACCTGGTCGCGACGGTGATCGAGGCGGTCGACGCGCTCGACGGCTCGGCGCTCGCCGTGCAGGGGCCGCCGGGCGCGGGGAAGACCTACCTCGCCGGGAAGCTGATCGCCCACCTGGTGCGGGCCGGCCGGACCGTCGCGGTGACGTCCACCAGCCACAAGGCGGTGGAGAACGTGCTGAGCGCGGCGAAGAAGAGCGCGCCGGAGCTGCCGTGCGCCAAGCGGGCCAAGAAGACCCCGGACCCGGCGGCGCCGTGGGAGCAGCCGAAGAGCAACCCGGCGCTGGTGAAGTGGCGCGAAGAGCACGACACGGGGCACCTGGTCGGTGGCACGGCGTGGACGTTCGCCAACGCGGCGATCCGCGAAGAGCCGTTCGACCTGCTGATCATCGACGAGGCGGGCCAGTTCGCCCTGGCCGACGCGCTGGCGGTGTCGATGTGCGCGAAGAACGTGCTGCTGCTGGGCGACCCGCAGCAGCTGCCGCAGGTGGTGCAGGGCACGCACCCGGCGGGCGCGGAGGCGTCGGCCCTGGGGCACCTGATCGGCGACACCGACATCATGCCCGCGTCGCTCGGCTACTTCCTCGACGAGACCCGGCGGATGCACCCGGCGGTGTGCGAGCCGGTGTCCCAGTTGTCGTACGCGGGGCAGCTGCACGCCCACCCGAGCGCGGCCGAGCGGAGCCTGGAAGGCGTCGCGGCGGGGCTGTACGTGGCCGAAGTCGACCACGAGGGCAACACGACCCGCTCGGTGGAGGAAGCGGCCGAGGTGGTCGGCATCGTGGCGTCGCTGCACGGTCGCATGTGGACGGACCACGCGCCGCCCCGGCCCCTCGGCGACGGCGACATCCTCGTGGTCGCGCCGTACAACCTGCAGGCCAGGACGGTGACCAGGGCACTGGACGAAGCCGGGTACCCGGGGATCAGGGTGGGCACGGTCGACCGGTTCCAGGGCCAGGAGGCCCCGGTGGTGATCACGACGATGACGTCGTCGTCGGCGGTCGACCTGCCGCGGGGGCTGGACTTCCTGCTGTCCCGCAACCGGCTCAACGTCGCGCTCTCGCGGGCACAGGCGCTGGCGATCGTGGTGTGCTCGCCCCGCCTGGTCGAGGCCGACATCCGCACGGTCGAGGAGCTGCGGCTGGTGGCCGGGATGCTGGGCCTGCTGGCGGAGGCGAAGCCCTGGGAGTGACCTGGCTCACGCCCTGTCACACGGACCGGGCAACCGGTGTCTTGAGGCCGAACTTCGAGAAGAGGAGAGGCTCATGGACGTCGCACTGTGGATCGCGGCCGGACTGCTCGCGGCGGTCGCGTTGACCGGCGGGATCAGCAAGGCGTTCATGCCGAAGCAGAAGCTGGCGGCGGCGCCGGGCGGCGAGTGGACCGGCCGGGCGAGCGCCGGGTTCGTGAAGGCGCTCGGCGTGCTCGAGCTGCTGGCGGCGCTCGGGCTGGTGCTGCCGGCGGTGACCGGGATCGTGCCGGCGTTGGTCCCGGTCACGGCGATCTGCTGGGTGGCGCTGATGATCGGTGCGATGATCACCCACGCCCGCGACGGCGGGTACAAGTTCGTGGCGCTGAACCTGGCCTACCTGGCGGTGGCCGTCTTCATCGCCTGGGGCAGGCTCGGCCCGGCGTCGTTCACGGCTTGAGAGGGAGAAACCGATGACTGACCACGCCACCGACGCCTTCGTCGTGCACCGCAACCTGCTGTTCACGGTCGCGTACGAGATGCTCGGATCGGCCGCCGACGCCGAGGACGTGCTGCAGGAGACCTGGCTGAGGTGGGTGAAGGTCGATCAGGAGGAGGTGCGCGACGAGCGGGCGTACCTGGTGCGGATCACCACCCGCCAGGCACTGAACCGGCTGCGGTCGATGAAGCGCCGCAAGGAGGCGTACGTCGGCCCGTGGCTTCCCGAGCCACTGCTCACGACGCCTGATGTGGCGGAGGACGTCGAGCTCGCCGAGAGCGTGTCGATGGCGCTCATGCTGGTGCTGGAGACGCTGTCGCCGACGGAGCGAGCGGTGTTCGTGCTGCGCGAGGTGTTCGACGTCGGGTACGAGGAGATCGCGGAGGCGGTGGGCAAGACACCGGCGGCGGTAAGGCAGATCGCCCACCGGGCACGCCAGCACGTGGACGCGCGCCGTCCCCGGGCGGCGGTGTCCGCGAGTCAGACCCGGGCAGTGCTCGAGTCGTTCCAGCGCGCACTCGACGGACGGGACTTGCAGGGATTGCTAGACGTGCTGGCCCCGGACGTCGTGCTGCTGAGTGACGGCGGCGGGGTAAAGCAGGCGGCGCTCAGGCCGGTGGCGGGAGCGGAGAAGCTGGTTCGCTTCATGCTCGGGGGGATCGGGCGGACGGATTCGGTGCTGACGACGGCGCCGACTGTGGTGAACGGCAGTCCTGGGCTGGTTATGTCCCTCGATGGTGAGATCGACGGGGTCATGGCGCTGCGAGTCGAGGGTGGGCGGATCACGGGTCTGTATTACGTGCGGAACCCGGAGAAGCTGACGAGGGTGGGCGAGGAAACGTCGCTGACGTTGCGGTGAATTCGTGCTATGGGGGCGGCGGCCGGCAACGCAAGCCAGGCACGAGATCACCAGACCTCCCCCGCCCCTCGTCCTCGCCGCTCTTCAGTCGACGGTTGAGCTTGTCAAGGCACGCTTTCCCGCCTTGACAAGGTCTACCGGCGGCTGAACACTCCGCGAGGAGGGGTGGGGGATGTCGGGCCCGTTCTCCCTTTTCGGACGTTCAAAGATCAAAAGAATGTCCTCGCCGGACGGGCAGGCTCTGGGATGGCCGGGGCTTCGTAGTCTTGTTGCGTTCTCGAGGTGGGCCGCGAGGTGGTCATCCCGTCGCCTGATTGAGGCCTATCACTTTGAGCCAGGCCCGCAAGCTTTCGTAGTTCGGCTGCAGTAGACGAGGTAGTTGCGGGCCTGGCTCAAAGTGATTTTGACGGCCTCAGGCGACGGGATGACCACCCCGCTCCTTTGTTTTTGCTTACACGTGCGTTGAGCTCACCACGAATGCCGTTATGTGCTCTGACAATGCTCTTACCGCTGGGTGGTCTCGGCGTTTCTCCGCCTCCAGGCCCAGTGGTCTGAGGCGGTCCTTCGTGCGGACCGACTTCAGTGTCTCTGCCGCGTCCACCGCTTCCGTTCCTATCCGTGCTCCCTGCTCCAGGTTGCCCTCCAGGAGGTGGTCCGCCGCGAGCATTGCCTGGCAGAACGATCTGCTGCGGGCCATCTCCGGGCCGTACCTCGCCACCGCGTCCGTCAATGCCGCTATCGCCACCTGTGCCCTTCGGGGCCTTCGGTGCAGTGCCAGCTCCGTGTGCACCGTTCCCACCATTGCCGACACGTCCGTCTCCGTGAAGAACCTCGCCCAGTCCGGTGGGTCCGCCGGTGCCGCCGCCTCGAACTCCTCCGTTGCCCGGCCCAGCAGGTCCAAGGCCAGTTGCTCGTTGCCTTTCTTCGCGTAGGCCCATGCCTGGTTCGCGCTCAAGATGCTCGCTGCCAGGTCCGAGCCGCACCTGCGGGCCGCCAGTCTGCCGTGCTGGAACTGGGCCAGTGCCTCGTCCGGGGCTCCGTGGTGCAAGTAGATCCGGCCTCGGCGGTAGCGGATGTTCGCCGCCAGCTCGTCGTTGCCGCCGTACTCGGCCAATGCCAGTGCTAAGTCCAGGTGGTGGTGCGCTGCTCCTACGTGGCCGCTGTCGAAGCTCGTCCACGCCGCCAAGTTGTGCAGGTCCGCCACCGCCGAACACAGGCGGGTCCGGACCGGCTCGGCGACCGCCGCCGCGAGGAGCTCGTGGCCTCGGTGGATGCGGACCAGCACCGCGTCGCGGCACATTCCGCCGCCGCTTCGGTAGTCGACCGCTCGCAGCGCTCTGGTCTGCGCCTCGAGCTGCTCGACGTCCAGCAGCTCGGGACGTTCGGGGAGAGCCTGGCGAAGGTCGAACTCGGGGTTGGTCATGACCTCGACTCCTGGCACCACCGTGGGGGGCTACGAAGTTTACTCGCCGCGAGGGCCCCCGGCGAGGGGGCAAAGTGCGTACGGTAGTGACACCAGCGCGGTGTGTGATCAAGAACAGGTAGCGAGTCGGGTACTTGTACGGGTGTGGTGACGCGCCGCCCGAGGCAGTCTGAGGCGGCCGTCGACGACCGCAGGAGGTCGGTAATCCCATGCAAGGCCGGTCGCGTCCCCTCCTCCGAGCCGTCTCTCCCGAGGACGTCCCGGAGCCGCGGCCGGCCCCCTCCCGCGGTCGCGACCGGTACTCCGACCTCGACGACCGGCGGCTGGCCGCCATCCTCGCCGCCGAGGACACCGCCGTGGAACACGGCCTCAGCCCGCACACCCGCAGCACCTGCTACGTCCACCGATGCTGGGTGCACCAGTGCGTCGGCGACCCGCTGCACGTCATCGTCGTCACCGGGCACCGGTGGTGCCGCCGCTGCGAGCTTCCCGTGCAGGTCGCCGTGGACGAAACGCCGCCCGGCGCCGTGCACCTGTTCTGCCCGCGCTGCGGTCAGGCGTCGTCGGCGGCGAACCGCGAAGTGCGGCAGGCCTGCCGGACGAGCCTGGCCGCGATGCACGGCGGTGACGCGCCGACGCTCTACCGCCTGCCCGACGCGTGACGCCATCCGAGGGACGCCCTTTGACCGTTTCGCGGGAACGTCCCTAGGGTTTCCGGGTGAGCAAGGCCGGCACGGTGTGCGGGAGAGGCAACCTGCCCGCGGACAGCACGAGCTTCGTGGGCCGCAAGCCCGATGTGGCCGAGGTGAAGCACCTGCTGACGCGGGCGCGGCTGGTGACCCTCACCGGCGTGGGCGGGGTCGGCAAGACCCGCCTGGCCGTGCAGACGGCCGCCGGGCTGGTCCGTGCGTTCCCCGACGGCGTCTGGCTGGTCGAACTCGCCGGGCTCCAGGACCCGGCGCTCGTGGCGCACACAGTGCTCGAGGCACTGGGCGTGCACGACGAAACCGGCCGAAACCCGGCGGCCGTGCTCGCCGACCACCTCCGCGACCGGCGGCTGCTGGTGGTGCTGGACAACTGCGAGCACCTGCTCGACGCCTGCGCGACGCTGGTGCACGACCTGCTGCGCGCGGCGCCCGGCCTCCGGCTGCTCGCGACCAGCCGGGAGCGGCTCGCGCTGGCCGGCGAGCACCTCTGGCCGGTGTCGCCGTTGCCGCTGCCGGAGTCGGGCCAGCCGTTGTCGGGTGGTGCCTGGCTGCGGTACCCGGCGTTGACGTTGTTCGCCGAACGCGCCGCCGCGGTCGACCCCGGGTTCGCCGTCACCGCGGAAAACCAGGACCGCGTCGCCGAGGTGTGCCGCCTGCTGGCCGGGATCCCGCTGGCGATCGAGCTCGCGGCCGTGCGGCTGCGGGTGCTGACGCTGCCGGAGCTGGAGGCCGGGCTGGGCGACTGCTTCCGGCTGCCCGGCACGGTGAAGCGGGGTGGTGAGCCCCGGCACCAGACGCTGCTGGCCGCCGTCGACTGGAGCTTCGCCCTGTGCGGCCC
Source organism: Amycolatopsis nalaikhensis (assembly GCF_030264295.1). Classification (GTDB taxonomy): domain Bacteria; phylum Actinomycetota; class Actinomycetes; order Mycobacteriales; family Pseudonocardiaceae; genus Amycolatopsis; species Amycolatopsis nalaikhensis. The sequence continues at coordinate 6,249,430 of NZ_CP127173.1, forward strand.
GGCCGAACGGCACCTGTGGGTCCGGGCGTCGGTGTTCGCCGGCGCGTTCGACCTCCGCGCGGCCGAGCGCGTCTGCACCGGCGACGGGCTGCCCGCCGCCGAGCTGCGCGACCGCCTCGCCGGACTGGTGGAGAAGTCGGTGCTGATCCGCGAGACCGACGGCGACCGCCAGCGGTTCCGGTTGCTGGAGCCGCTGCGGCAGTTCGGCCGCGGCAAGCTGGACGAATCCGGGGAGGCGCCGGAGGTGCTGCACCGGATGCGGGACCACTACCTGGAGCTGGCCGAGCGCAGCGAGCGGGCGTGGTTCGGCCCGGAGCAGGCGGAGATCTTCCGGCGTACCCGGTTGGAGCACGCGAACCTGCGGGCGGCGCTGGAGCACAGCCTGACGGTGCCGGGCGAGCTGGCGACGGGCCTGCGGCTGGCGTCGACGCTTTGGTACTACTGGGCGGGCTGCGGCGTGTTCGGCGAAGGCCGGTACTGGCTCGACCGCGCGCTCGCGCTGGCGCCGGAGCCGAGCGGCGAACGGGCGAAGGCGTTGTGGGTGAACGGCTACATCGCGACGCTGCAGGGCGACACCGCGGCCGCGGTCGAGATGCTCGAAGAGTGCCGCTCGTACGCGGTCGGGAGCGGCGACGAGGTCGCGCTGGCGTACGCGACGCACCGGCTGGGCTGCAACCTCCTGGTCGGCGACGACGTGGGCGACGCGAAGACGCTCTTCGAAGAGGCGCAGGACCGGTACCGGCAGCTCGGCGAGCTGAACAGCAACGTGATGCTGGCGGGGGTGGAGCTGGCCGTCGCGTCGATCTTCCTCGGCGACCTCGACCGCGCGGGCGAGCTGTGCGAAGAGGCCTGCGCGACCGGCGGCGTCCACGGCGAGCAGTGGGCCCGCGCGTACGCGATCTACGTGAAGGCCCTGGTGGCGTTGGGCCGCGGCGACCACGACCGGGCGGCCGAGCACGGACGGCACTGCCTGCGCGTGAAGAGCACGTTCCACGACCTGCTCGGCATCGTGCTGGCGATCGAGGTCCTGGCGTGGAACGAGGCGGCCCGCGAGCGGTGGGAACCGGCGGCGACGATGCTCGGGTCGGCCCAGCGGATCTGGCAGGCGGTCGGGTTCCCGATGTTCGGGTCACGCCATTTCGGTGCCCCGCACGGAGCTTGCGAAGCCCGCGCCCGCCGAGCACTGGGCGAGGGAGCGTTCGAAACGGCCTTCCGCCGCGGCGGCGAGTTCGCGTTGGAGGAGGCGATCACGTACGCACTGGGCGACGCACCCCCGTCCCCGACGGCCGAGCCGGAGCGCGCGACCCCGTTGACGGACCGCGAACAGGAGGTGGCGGTGCTGATCGCGGACGGCCGTTCGAACCAGGAGATCGCCGACCGCCTCGTCATTTCCCGCCGGACGGCCGAGGGCCACGTGAACCGCATCCTGCGCAAGCTGGGCTTCGACTCGCGAGCGCAGGTCGCGGCGTGGGCGGCCCGGAACTCACAGGCGCCCACGCCCCACTGAGCAGCAGCGAGGCAAAGGTGGTCTGCCGCGGCTTGTCGTGAGTGTTTAGGGCGGTTAGAACCGCCTGTCCCAGTTCAGGACATCGTGAACAGGTGATGTTTCAGGACATCGTGGACACTGACCGGCCTGTCAGTGTGGTGACCAGTAGTTGTGTGGTGATCATGCGGCGATGGGCAGAGCAGGGTTTTCGATGGATCCTGAGTTCGTCGCCGCGGTCGCGCAGGCCGCGTCGGGTGAGAAAATCAACATCGCACGGTTCTGCCGCGAGCACGGCGTGTCCCGCACGGTGTTCCACAAGTACCTGAACCGGTTCCGCGCCGAAGGCGCCGAAGGGTTCACCCGCCGCAGCACCGCCCCGCACCACCACCCGGCCGCGCTCGGGCCGACGGTGGCGGAGGCGGTGCTGCGGGCCCGCAAAGAACTCGCCGACGAAGGGCTCGACAACGGGCCGATCTCGATCCGCTGGCGGCTGGAAGCCCAGGGCCACGACCGGGTGCCATCGCAGTCGGCGGTCTACCGGATCCTGCGCGAACACGGCCAGATCGTCCCGCAACCCCGCAAGAAACCCCGCACCCGGCGCCGGTTCGAATACGCCGACCCCAACGGCTGCTGGCAGATCGACGGCATGGAACACTACCTCGCCGACGGCACCAAGGTCTGCATCATCCAGCTCCTCGACGACCACTCCCGCCTCGACGTCGGCACCTACGCCGCGGACAGCGAGAACACCACCAACGCCTGGGCCGCGCTGCAACACGCCTTCGCCGGCTACGGCCTGCCCGTCAAACTCCTCTCCGACAACGGGCTGGCCTTCTCCGGCAAACACCGCGGCCGGATGGTCGAACTCGAACGCCACCTCGCCCAGCTCGGCGTCACCACCATCGCCTCCACCCCGCACCACCCGCAAACCTGCGGCAAGGACGAACGCAGCCACCAGACCCTGCAGAAATGGCTCGCCGCCCGACCACCCGCCGACAACCTCGCAACCCTGCAACGGCTTCTCGACGAATACCGCACGATCTACAACAACCGCCGCCACCAAAGCCTCAACGGCCTGGGTCTGCCCAGGGTTCGGTTGACACCGGAGCTGACTACTTCTCAGGCCGCTGCTGCGGTCGTGTAGATGGTCTCAAACTCGACCGGGGTGAGCTTGCCCAGGGCGCGTTGGCGGCGTTTGCGGTGGTACTTCGTCTCGATCCAGGACACGATCGCCAACCGGAGTTCTTCCCGGGTCCGCCATCGCCGGGTATCGAGAACGTTCTTTTGCAGCAACGAGAAGAATGATTCCATCGCGGCGTTGTCACCACAGGCCCCGACCCGCCCCATCGACCCGGTCAGCCTGTGGCTGCGCAGCAGACGCCGGTAGGCTGCCGACCGGAATTGGGCGCCGCGGTCGGAGTGGACGACGGTTCCGGCCGGGTCACGCAGGGCGATCGCGTTGCGCAGCGCGCTGACGGCGAGTGAGGCCCGCATGTGCGAGTCGATGGAGTATCCGACGATCTTGTTGGAGTAGCAGTCTTTGACCGCACACAAATACAGCTTGCCCTCACCGGTGGAATGTTCGGTGATGTCGGTGAGCCACTTGGTATTCGGTGCGGTGGCGGTGAAGTCCCGGCGGACCAGGTCGTCGTGCACCGGTGGCCCCGCCTTGTGGGAACGGCCTTTCTTCTTGGCGTGCGAAGAGAAGATCTGCTGCATGGAGCAAATCCGCCACACCCGGTTCTCCGAGGCGGTGAAGCCCCGGCGGGCGAGTTCGTCGGCGATGAACCGGTACCCGTCGGCCGGATCGTCGGCGTGGATCTCGAGCGCGGCGTTGATCAGGTGCGCGTCGTCGTAGTCCCGCTGCGAGACCGGCGCTGCACACCATTGGTAGTAGGCCTGCCGGGAGATGCCCAGCACCCTGCACGTCACCGCGACCGACACCCTGATCGGGGCGCCGGCCGCGGCCAGTTCACGGACGAGCGGGAAGACTATTTTCCCGGCAGATTGCCTTGGGCCAGGTAGGCCGCCGCTTTGCGCAGGACCTCGTTCTCCTGCTCCAGCAGGCGGTTGCGTTTGCGCAGTTCCCGTAGCTCGGTGGACTCATCGCGAGTCACGCCGGGCCGGGTGCCGTCCTCGACGTCGGCGGCGCGCAGCCAGTTGGCCAGGCACGACTCGGAGATTCCGAAGTCCTTCGCGACCTGCTTCAACGGGGCTTCGCCGCGGCGGGCGACGGCGATCACGTCGTCGCGGAACTCGCGGGGGTAGGGCTTGGGCACGGTGACATCCTTCCAGGCGAGGCCGGAGCCTCACAGGTGAGGTGTTAACCGAACCCTGGGCAGACCCCCTCACCCCACAGCAGCGCTACGACGCCCGACCGAAAGCCACCCCCGCCACCGGCCCTCGCCGGCCCAGCGGCGTCACCACCCGACCTGTCTCAGCCACCGGCGTGATCGCCTTCTCCGGCTGCTCCATCGTCCTGGGACGCACCTGGGCCGGTCACACCGCCACCATCTACTGGCAAGGCGACCGCGTCACAGTCATGATCAACGACACGGTCGCCCGCCAGCTCACCCTAGACCGATCGGTACGCTACCAACGCCTCACCAACCCCAAACTGTCCGCGAAGTCCTGAAACACATCTGTTCACGAAGTCCTGAAACATGACAGGCGGTTAGAACCGCCCTAAACACTCACGACAAGGTGACCACCCACCTAGTCCACCGGTCTTCGGCGCTCAGCCCAGCCGCTTGTCCCAGTCCTCAAACGCCGCCACCAGATCCTCCGGCGCCCCGCTCTCCCGCAACCGCCGCGTCTCGACCGCGATGTAGTGGCGGTACAACGGAATCAACCCGGCCGCCAGCTCGGGCCGTGCCTCGTCCGGGTCCAGCGGGTGACCCGCCCGGACCCGTTCCGCCAACCGGACCAGTGACCCCGCCGGGAAGCTCCGGCTGGGCCAGGTACCACTCGATCGCCTCGTCGTTGTTCGCCGCGCGGCCCGATTCCGTCGTTCCCGAGTACAGGAAGCGGACCGGGAACAGCACCGCTTTCGTGAACCACACCTTGTCGGCCAGGAGGCGGCGCGGCTCGTGGAACTCGGCCGTCACCTCCTCGGCCGCCAGCACCGCGATCGCGAACCGGGCGCTCTCCAGCAGCATCTCCGCCGCGGCCGGGCGGGCGATCTCCGCCAGCACGTCCTCGCCGAGCAGGACGCGGCCGTGGTCGGCCAGCTGCAGGCGGTCCTGCGCCGGGAAGCGGCCGTCGTCGCGGCCTTCGCGCAACGCCGGCAACGACGCCCAGAACACCGAAAGCTTGCGGTGCAACGGACTCCGCTCCTGGAGCTCCTCCGTCGTCTTCGCCACCGCGGCCCGGTCCGGCTCCCGGACGTCGGTCAGCACCAGGGCCAGGTCGATGTCGCTCGCCGCCGGGGAGTAGCCGCCGTAGGACAGGCTGCCCAGCAGGTACGCGCCGATCAGGCGCTCTCCCAACGCTTCCCGGTAGGACTCGGCGGCTTCGGCCGCGATCGCGCGGGCCGCGGTGGCCGGTTCGGTGGTGGTCATGCGGCCACCGTATCGCGGCGGGCGCACTCGGCGATGCGGTCGGAAACCACGCCGATCACCTGCCACGCGCGGTCCAGCACCGTGACCACGCCGTCGACCGTCCAGTCTTCGCGCCGCCGCAGCAGTTCGTAGCCCATCTCGAGGTGCTCGACGTCGGCTTCGTCGTGCAGCCCGAAGTACTCGTCGTCGGGGAACGCGCGGGTGCCGGCCTGGCTGAAGACCAGGCTGCCCGCCTCGAGGGCCAGGTGCGCCAGCACCGCGCGCTGCACGCCGGGCAGGGTCGAGAACTGGTCGACGAACCACGCCGCGCCCGCTTCGATCACCGGGTCCCACACCAGTTCCCGGTCGTCCGCGCGGCTGCGGGCGAGGATCTTGTCGTGCCCGATCTCCTCCTGCTGGTGCTCCAGGGCGAGCGCGCGCAGTTCGGGGTCGCTCTCGGAGACGACGCGGGCGCTGATCATCCGCTGGAACGCGTTCGACCACGGCTGCAGGTACGTGAGCACGGCTTTCTTCGTTTCGGCCGACGTGCTTTCGTCGGTCAGCAGCCGGATCAGCTCCGACGACTCGTACTCCCGCTGCCGCCGCTCGTTGTGGCGGGCGATGCGCTCGACGTCCTGCTGGGTCACGGTCGGCTCCTCACAGTGTGCTGCACGAGATCATCTTTCCCGGAAAAGCTACGCAAGATCAACAGGCGAAAGCGGCGGTGGCGGAGGGTAGACGGGGAACCGGAAGTAGGTGGTGACGTCGCCGGCCCGGCCGGCCGCGCGGTAGCTCACCAGCTCCAGCAGGCCCCGGCTTTCGCTCAGCGGCCCGGGCGCCAGCGAGGCGGCCAACGTGCGGAAACGGCCCGGATCGACGCCTTCGCGCAGCAGCAGCGTGGCGGTGCGTTCGACGGCTTCCCGGTCGTCACCGGCCAAATCGGGCAGCCGCAGGTACGTCGTGGACTCGGCGGCGCGGTCCAGTCCGGACCGGAACGCCAGGCAGGTCAAGGCCGCTTCGCCGGCGTCGGTGCGGGTGCCGGCCAACGTCCGGTACGCCGCTGCCGCCCGGTCGGGGTCGTGTCGCGACGCGACAGCGGCGACGCGGTTCACCGAGGTCAGGTCGGCGCCGTGGTTGCGGTAGTAGACCTTGACGCGGGCCGCCGCCTCGTCGGCGAGGTCCACCGCGAAGAACTCGATTTCCCGTTCGCCGTCGACGGTTTCGACGCGACGGCGGGCGTCGTCCCACGCCGTGGACATGCCGAGCCGGGCCATCGCCTCGGCGACGGCTTGCTCGCGTTGGGCGTGTGGCCAGGGATAAAGCCCGAAGTAGCTCTTGTGGACGACGTCCGACGGCGGCCGCCACGCCATCGAATGCCACAGCGGCGCCGGGGACGGCCGGCCCGTCCGCGGGGTGAACGTCTCGTGCACGCGTTCCAGCCTGCGCGTGCCGAAACCGCTGTCACCAGGCGGGATGACGTCGTGGCCGAGGCTGTCGAACAGCACCCGCAGCTCCGGGTGCCGTCCGGACCAGTTCACCGACATCTCGGCCGGGAACCCGTCCCCCGCCACATAGGACGGCTCGGCGGGGGAGGGGCCGATCCGCTCGTGCGCCCACGGTGGCAGCAACGCCCGGAGTGCCCTGGTCGTCCGCACCGACTGCTCCACCGGAACGTCGAGGGACTCACAGGCGGTGGACCACAACCCACACAGGAAGTCACCGAGCAGACGCCCGGTGGCCGGATAGTTTTCCCTTATATATTCAGGAAAGTCCGGCGCGCGACTGGTCACGAGCGGATGCTATCAGTTTGATGCTTGCTCAACTAAAAGTCTGCACCCGGGTGGTCCAACCAATTGCGCCATGTGGGTTCGCCGCCGTCCAGGGTGGACACGGAGGGACACATCGGACGGTTTCCGTGTCCAGACCGGACATCGACCGGACAACGCCGACGTCAGACGTGTGCGGGCACCACCGTCATCGCGTGCTTGACGAGCCGGATCAGCGCGAGCTTGCTCGAGTCCCTGTCACGCGCGTCACACATGACGATCGGGACCCGGTCCGGGACGACGAGGGCCTCCCGGATCTCGTCGGCGGTGTAGCGCGGCGCGTTGTCGAAGCAGTTCACCGCGACGACGAACGGGATCTTCCGCCGCTCGAAGAAGTCGATCGCCGCGAAGCTCGTCTCCAGGCGCCGGGTGTCGACCAGCACGATCGTCCCGATCGCCCCGCGCGCCAGGTCATCCCACATGAACCAGAAGCGCGCCTGGCCCGGCGTCCCGAACAGGTACAGCACGTGCCGCGGCGAGATCGTGATCCGGCCGAAGTCGAGCGCGACCGTCGTCGTGGTCTTGCGCTCCACCCCGGACAGGTCGTCGATCCCGGCGCTCGCCTCGGTGAGCACCTCTTCGGTGGTCAGCGGCGGGATCTCGCTCACCGAACCGACCATGGTGGTCTTGCCGGCGCCGAACCCGCCGGCGACGATGATCTTGACCGGCGTGGGGACCAGGTCGGTCCCCGTCCCGTCAGTACTTGATGAGGCCATCGAGAACCGCCTGGAGTGTTTCGAGGTCCGGCGACGCCGCCGGGTGGTGGGCAGGGGAGCGCGTGATGACGAGCCCGCGTTCGATCAGGTCGCCGACGAGCACGCGCACGACGCCCAGCGGGATCTTCACGTAGACCGCGATCTCGGCGACGGACACCGGGCGGCGGCACAGCTGCACGATCGCCTGGTGCTCCGGGCCCAGCCCGGCCGGCTCCTGTTCCGAGCGCAGGGTCATCACCTGCGTGGACAGGTCGAGCCGCGCGGTGTCGGCCGGCGTGCGGCCACTGGTGATCGTGTACGGCCGGACCAGCGGCCCGGCGGCTTCGTCATACCAGCCGTCGTCCCCGCTCACGTGGCCTCCCGCAGGATCTGCGCCGCCTCGCGCGGTGCCGACACCATGTAGTCGCCGACCCGCTTGACCAGGCGGCTCATCTCGTAGGCGATCATCTCGACATCGACGTCGTCGGCGGCCAGCACGGCGAGGCAGGCGCCCTGGCCCGCCGCGGAGACGAACAGGTAGCCGCGCTCCATCTCGATCATGTTCTGGAGCACCGGGCCGCGGTTGAACTGCTTGCTCACCCCCTTGGCGAGGCTCTGCAAGCTGGAGGCGATGGCCGACAGCTGGTCGGAGTCGTCCTTGCTCATGCCCGCTGATTTGCCGATCAGCAGGCCGTCGGCGGACAGCACGACGGCGTTCTGCGCCCCGACCACGCGGTTCACCACGTCGTCGAGGAGCCAGTTGAGATCGGGTTTGGGGTTCCCGTACTCGTTCATTTCGACGTCAGACCTTGACTTTCCTGTGTGGACTTTCCTGAGTGCTGCCGCGGACTACGCGTCGTCCGGCCCGCCGCGCCCCCGGCGGGTGCCCTTGTGGAAGGCCGCGAGCGTGCGCGCGGTGCCTTCCCCCGGCGCGACGACGTCGTCGCTGTCGTCGGGTTCGTTCTCGAGCTGGGCGACGAGGTTCTGCTGCGGTTCGCGCCGCGGCAGCCGCGGCCGGTCGTCGGTGGGCCGCTCGGCCGCGGGCGGCTCGGCGGCCGGCACCGGTTCGGTGACCGCCGGCGGCGCGGCGGGTGCGGCGTCGGGCGGGGTGAGCGCGCGTGCCGGGTACGGCCTCGGCTTCGCGTCTCGCTTCATCGGGATCTGGCCGGTGAACGAGCTGGGCGTGTCCATGGAACCGTTCGAGCTTTCTGCTGCCTTCGGCGCGGGCGCGCCCACCGGGGCGAGGACCGCCGTGGTCTCCGCCGGGGAGGACTCCGGCTCCTCGGCCGGGGTGCCCTGCTGCCCGGCCAGGTGCTGGGACGGGATCAGCACGGTGGCCCGCAGGCCGCCGTAGCGCGACGGGTCGAAGGTGACGGTCATGCCGAGCTTCGCCGCCAGCCGCGCGACCACGAACAGGCCGAGGCTGGAGTCGGCCCGCAGGGCCATCGCGTCGAACTCGGGCGCCTCGGCCATCATCGCGTTGGCCCACTCGCGGACGCCGTCCTTCATGCCGAGCCCCTGGTCCGACACGTCGACGACGACCCCGCGCGCCACCAGGCGGCTGGTGACCTCGACGGGCGAGCCGGGCGGCGAGAACGACGTCGCGTTGTCGACGAGCTCGGCGACGAGGTGGATCGTGTCGGCCACGGCGGAGCCGACGATGGCGACGTCGGCGACCTGCTCGACCTGGACCCGCGCGTACTGCTCGGTTTCCGAGACGGCGGCCCGCAGGACCTCCATCAGGGCGACCGGCTTGCGCCAGCGGCGGCCCGGCTGCTTCCCGCCGAGGATGATGAGGTTCTCGGTGGTGCGGCGCGCGCGGGCGGCGAGGTGGTCGAGCTGGAACAGCGCGGCCAGCTGCGTCGAGTCGTCCTCGCGGCTTTCCATCTCGTCGAGGATCTGCAGCTGCTGGTGGACCAGCACCTGGTTGCGGTGCGCGATGCCGAGGAACACGTTGTGCACACCGCTGCGGGCCTTGGCCTCGCTCGCCGCGGCGTTGACGGCGGTCAGCTGGGCGGTGTTGAAGGCCTCGGCCACCTGCCCGATCTCGTCGCGGCCGTGGTCGAGCTGCGGGAGCTCTTCCTTCAGGTCGACGGGTTCGCCGTTCTTCAGCCGCTCCACGATGTTCGGCAGCCGGTTGCGGGCGAGGTCGAGCGAGTCGTTGCGCAGCCGAGCGAGGCGCGTCATCAGGGCGCGGTCGACGAGCGAGCGGGACACCCGGACCGCGACGATGATCGCCGCCAGCGACGCGAGGAGCGCCAGGATGCTGCCGATGATGACGTTGCGCAGCTGGGCGTCACCGGAGTCGATCGCGGCGGCGGAAACCTTGTCCGCCTGGGTGATCGCGAGGTCGTTGAGGCCCTGGGCGACCTGGGTCGTCGCGTTGAGCCAGTCCGTTTCGGACACCGGCACGCTGTTCTGCTCGCTCGGCGACCACGGCCCGTGCTTGACGATGGCCTGTTCGGCGGTGGCCAGCTGCTGCCAGGCGGTGCTCTTGGTCAGCGCCTGGTACTTGTCGCGGACGCTCGCGTCGAGGAACGGCTCGATGTTCGTCAGCTGCGTCCGGTAGGACCCGGAAAGCTGCGCGAACTGGGCGAAGTCGTCGGGCGCGAAGGTGCCGGCGGAGAAGGCCGTCGACACGAGCGACGTCTCGCGCGACATCGCGTCCCCGGCGCGGAACACCGAGGTCGCGGTGATGCCACCGGTGGCCGCCTCGGCGTCGGGCACGATGCGGGCCTGGGTGTCGAAGAGGTTGGACGCGGTGTCCATCACGCCGTTGTAGTAGCTGTTGACCTGCGCGCGGTCGATGCTGCGGAAGCTGATCTGCGAGCGCAGCACGGGCAGCTGGTCGAACTGCGACTTCAGGGCGTTGACCTTGGAGGCGATCTCGTCCGGCGCGTTGGAGATCGTCGCGTCGAAGGCGTCCTTCAGCGTGCCGAGCTTTTCGTCGGTCGCTTTCTGCTGCTGCTGGAGCCGTCCCGGGCCGAGCGCGGGGTCGTCCAGGTACTGCAGGGCGGTCTGGCGTTCCTTCTGGAACTCGGCGAGCGCGGTGGCGGCGGGGATCGACACCTCGCGCACGGACGCGGCGACCAGCCGGACGTAGACGCCGTTGAAGAGGAAGTAGGAGGAGACCGCGATCCACAGCACCAGCAGCGTCACGCTGGGAATGAGAACGGTCCTGGTCAGCCTTTTGCGGATCGACTTGTCGTACGGCTTGTCCGACTCGTCCTTGTCGTCTTTGTTCAGCACGGCGGTATCACGAACTCCAGAGTGACGGTCGGCGAAGAATGGGGACCCGGACGGGGAAGCGGACACGACGATGGGACACAGGGGCCGCCGTCACCCGTCTTCGCCTCACCCTCCGTGTTGCCGCGGAATCGATCAGGGCCGTTTTTTACCACGAACCCTGGGGGCGCGGTGGTGCTGACCCGCCCCGCGGACGGGTGTCCGCCGGGCGCCGAACACCGTTTACCGAGTGCGTCCGGGCGACTACCGGTATTTCCTCTGGTAACGGCGCCGGGCGGCATTTTCCGTTCTTGCACACTGGGCCGAACGGGTGAAAGTGAATTCGCCCGACCCGACGCGCCGTAGCCCGCGAACCTGCTGCCGCGCCCCGCTTCCGCCCCGCCGCGTGGCGCCTCGCGAACCCGCCGCGGCGCCCGCTTCCAACCCGGCGTGCCGTAGTCCGCGCACCCGCCGCCGCGCCGACTTCCGCGTCAGCAGGGCGTGGCCCGCCAACCCGCCACCGCCCACTCCCAAGCGCCCCAATGTGGCCTTCGGTGCGTCAGACGCACCGAAGGCCGCCTTGGGTGCATCAGACGCAACCAAGGCCACCTTGGGGCGCTTTACAACAGACCGGCTCTTGTCAATCACGCTGTACATCAACTATCGTTCTGTAAACCCAGCCAACGGAGGAGGGTGTGATGAGCGAAGCGACCCCGGTGGTGCCCGCCGGTTCGACCGAGCTGTGGCGCGACCGCAAGCGGTACCTGTGGCTGATCGGACTGGTGGTGCCGTCACTGGCGTTCCTCGCCATCGGGCTGCGCGCGGCCACCGGCTGGGGTGGGTGGTTCTGGATCGGGCCCGTCGTGATCCTCGTGATCGTTCCCGTCATCGACCTCGTCGCCGGGCTCGACCGCAGCAACCCGCCCGACGACGTGATCGAACGGCTGGAGAAAGACCGCTACTACCGCTGGATCACCTTCGCCTTCCTGCCCGTGCAGTACGTCGGCTTCGTCGCCGCGTTCTGGCTGATCGCGCGGGGTGATCTGTCCGTTGTGGACAAGGTCGGGCTGGCCATCTCCATCGGGTGCATCGGCGGTATCGGCATCAACACCGCGCACGAGCTGGGGCACAAGAAGGAGAGCCACGAGCGCTGGCTGTCGAAGATCGCGCTGGCGCAGAGCTTCTACGGCCACTTCTACATCGAGCACAACCGCGGCCACCACGTCCGCGTCGCGACGCCGGAGGACCCCGCGAGCAGCCGCGTCGGCGAGAGCTTCTACCGCTTCTGGCCGCGGACCGTCTTCGGTTCGCTGAAGTCCGCGTGGCGGCTGGAGCGCAAGCGCTACGCCCGGCGGGACCGCCACCCCTTCCGCCTCGGCAACGACGTCCTCAACGCCTGGCTGATGTCGGCCGTGCTGTGGGCCGCGATGATCGCGTGGCTCGGCGTCGGCATCCTGCCCTACCTGGTGATCCAGGCCGTGATCGGCTTTTCGCTGCTGGAGGTCGTCAACTACATGGAGCACTACGGCATGCTGCGGCAGCAGGTGGGCACGCCGGACCGCCGCCGCTACGAGCGCGTGGACCCCAGCCATTCCTGGAACTCCAACAACATCGCCACGAACGTGCTGCTCTACCACCTGCAGCGGCACAGCGACCACCACGCCAACCCGACCCGCCGCTACCAGACCCTGCGCGACTTCGCCGAGTCCCCGGTGCTGCCCACCGGCTACGCGGGGATGATCGTGCTGGCGTTGGTCCCGCCGCTGTGGCGCCGGGTGATGGACCCGCGCGTGCTCGCCCACTTCGACGGCGACATCTCGCGCGCCAACATCCACCCCGCCAAGCGCGCGAAAGTCCTCGCGCGGTATGGAACCCGCGTCACGGCCGCGGCCGTCGAGGAGCGCGCCGACACGCACGGCGACGCGACCGAAGGCGGCATGTGCCCGGGCTGCGGCTACGTCTACGACGAGAAGCTCGGCGACCCGCGCGAAGGCTTCCCGGCCGGTACGCCGTGGTCGGCGATCCCGGACTCCTGGTGCTGCCCGGACTGCGGCGTGCGCGAGAAGGTCGACTTCGTCGCGCCGGGACGGGTGGGTGCGTGATGCGGATCGAAGCGGACCGCGGCAAGTGCGACGGCCTGGGCATGTGCGAGGCGATGGCGCCCGACTTCTTCGAGGTCGGGGAGGACGGCACCGTCGTGGTCCTCGACGAGCGGCCCGGCGAAGACCACCGGCAGGACGTCGCCGCGGCGGTCGACGCCTGTCCCGTACTGGCCTTGAAGCTGCTGTGACGCTCGTCGTCGTCGGCGCTTCGCTGGCCGGGCTGCGCGCGGTGGAGTCCGCGCGCCGCACCGGGTACCGCGGCCGGATCGTGCTCGTCGGCGCCGAAGAGCACCTGCCCTACGACCGGCCGCCGCTGTCCAAGGCGTTCCTCGACCCCGGCCACCCCGGCGAGGTGACGCCGTTCCACCCGGAAACCGTGCTGCGGGACGAACTCGGCGTCGAACTGCGGCTGGGTGCCCCGGCGGAAAGCCTCGACACCGACGCGCGTGCGGTGGAAGTCGCCGGCACCACCGTCCCCTACACCGCGTTGGTCATCGCCACCGGCGCGACCGCGCGGACCTTCCCCGGCGCACGGTCGCTGCGGACCGCCGAAGACGCCGTCGCGGTGCGCGCCGCGCTGGACCGGGGTGCGCGCACTGTCGTGATCGGGGCCGGGTTCATCGGCTCGGAAGTCGCGTCGGCGGCGCGCAACCGCGGTCTGCCGGTGACGATCGTGGAGGCCGCGCCCGTCCCGCTCGTCCGCGCGGTCGGTGCGACGGCCGGGGCCGAGCTGGCCGCGCTGCACCACGAGGCCGGGACCGAGCTGCGGCTCGGCACCGAGGTCGCCGGGATCGGCGACGACGGCGTCCGGCTGTCCACCGGCGAAGTCCTGGCGGCGGACCTCGTGGTCGCGGGCATCGGCGCGGTCCCGGCCACCGGCTGGCTCGAGGGCAGCGGGCTCACCCTGCACGAGCGCGACGGCGGAGTCGTCTGCGACGCGACCCTGGCGGCCGGACCGCCGGGCGTCTACGCGGCGGGCGACGTCGCCCACGTGGCGAACCCGCTCTTCGACGGCGAGCCGATGCGGCTCGAGCACTGGACGAACGCGGCCGAGCAGGGTGCGGCCGCCGTCCGTCACGCGCTCGATCCCGCGTCGGCTCGCGCCCTGGCAGCGGTGCCGTACTTCTGGTCCGACTGGTACGGCCACCGCATCCAGTTCGTCGGCACGCCGCACGCCGACGAGGTCGTCTCGGCGGACGGCGTGACGCTGTACCGCCGCGGTGACCGCATCACCGGCGCGCTCACCGTCGACCGCCCGCGCGAGATCATGAAGTACCGCAGGCGGATCGCCGCGCGCGCCGCGTGGGGAGAAGCGCTGGCCTTCGCGGGGACGGCCTAGAATGCCGATCATGAGCGGGGCACTTCCGGCACCGGCCGCGGGCGGCCAGTACCGGCGGCCGATCATCACCGCGGCGATCGAGCTGACCGCGCGGTCCGGCTGGCCGGCGGTCACGATGGCCCGGCTGGCCGAGGTCGTCGGCGTCAGCCGCCAGACCGTGTACAACGAGATCGGCTCCAAGACCGCGCTGGCCGAGGCGATGGTGGCGCACGAGCTCGACCGGTTCCTCTCGGTCGTCGACGCGGCGTTCGACCGCCACCCGGACGACCTGGTCGAGGCGATCTACGACGCCGTCCGCGCGGTCCTCGAGCTGGCCGACGACAACGTCCTGCTGCGTGCGATCGCCTCGGCGACGCACGGCACGGCCAACGAGCTGCTCCCGTTGCTCACCACCCGGGCGGGCACGCTGCTCACCCAGGCGAAGACCATGCTGGCCGAGCGGGTGCGGTCCTACCGGCCGCCGCTCGCCGACGAGCGGATCGCGGTCGTGATCGACCTCGTCGTCCGCACCGTGCTCAGCCACGTCATGCAGCCGTCGGACACCCCGGCTCGCACCGCGGACGCACTCGCCTGGCTGGCGGCCCGCGTCCTCGGCGTGGACGCGAGCCCGCCGCTGCGGCACACCTGAGCTCAGCGGAGCCCGTGCCGGTCCAGCCACGCGGCGATCTCGGTGCCGATCTCCTTGGGCCGGTCCTCCTGGGCGTGGTGCCCGGCTTCCCCGCCCGCGACGACGTCCAGCGCGGCGATGTTTTGCTCGCACCAGCGCCGCATCCGGTCGTCGATGAGCAGGGTGGGGGAGCCTTCGAAGGTCAGGAGCAGCTTCGGCGTGTCCGTGCTCGCCGCCAGCCATTCGCCGTAGGCCTCGATGCGCGCGACGAGCTGCGGCCGGCTCGCCGCCGAGCGGCAGCTGCCGGGCCCAGGCCAGCACGGGGCGGCGGCTCTCGGGCGTCGGGAACGGCGCGAGGTGGACGGCCAGCTCGCCGGCGCCGAGCGGGGTGCGCACGCCGCCGGTGAACGCCTGCCGGATGAACGAGTCCTGGGCCAGCACCATTTCCTCGCCGACGCCGGGCGTGCGGATCTTCCGCGACCGCTCGGCCGCCTGCGGCGACAGGTCGGTCCACGCCATCGGCTTGACGAACGTCTCGAAGAACGCCACCCCGCGGACGCGGCCGGGGTGCCGGGCGGCGTGGTCGAAGGCGAGCGCGCCACCCCAGTCGTGCCCGACCAGGACGACGTCGTCGAGGCCGAGGGCGTCGAACCAGGCGTCGAGGTACCGCGCGTGGTCGGCGAAGGTGTAGCCGATGTCCGGCTTGGCGGAGCGGCCCATGCCGATGAGGTCGGGGGCCAGCAGCCGCCCGCCGCCGACGTGCGGCAGGACGTCGCGCCAGCCGTAGGACGAGCTGGGGTTGCCGTGCAGGAACACGATCGGGGTGCCGCTGCCGGATTCTTCGTGGTGGAGGGTCATGTCAGGTCCCTTCGAGCGGGGTGTCGAGGAGGAGGGTGAGGTCGCGGGTGAGCGCCGCGGTGCGTTCGCCGCGGCGGCCGCCGAGCGGGGCGAGCAGGCGGTCGAGCAGCTCCGCGACGGTGGCGATCGCCGGTTCGACGACTTCGTGCCCGCGGGCGGTGAGGCGCAGCCGGACGGTCCGGGTGTCGGTGGTGTCGCGGGCGCGTTCGACCAGGCCGTCGGCGTCGAGGGTGCGGGCGAGCTTGGAGACGTACAGCGGCTCGAGGCCGGTGTGGTCGGCCAGTTCCCGCTGGCTCGGGGTGGTCCCGGCGCGTTCCAGCCCGGCGAGCGAGGACAGGAAGACGTACTGCGCGTGCGTCAGGTCGAGCGGCGCCAAAGCGCGGTCAACGGCCACCCGCCATTTCAGGGAGAGGCGCCAGACGAGGTGCCCGGGAGTGCTCATGCCAAATACAGTACATGGCTACTAAGTACATGGCTACTATTTCCGGCGGAGGCCGTCGACAAGGACGGCGACCATGCGCCGCCCCTGCTCCGGGGCACGACCGGGCAGGGGGCGGCACAGCAGGGCGATCGCTTCCAGGAGTTCCTGGGCGCCGATGTCGCCGCGGATCGCACCGTCGGCCGACGCGGCGTCGAGAAGCTCCGCGAGCACCGGACCGAGCCGTTCCATGAAGTAGCCGGGCAGGCTTTCGAACGCCGGATCGCCCGAGTGCAGCGCGGACGCCAGGCCGCGTTTGGCGCCCAGCAGGTCGACGTACCGGTCGATCCAGCGCGAGAGTGCCTCGGCGGGCGGGTGTGCCGAACCCAACTCGGGTCCGGCGTCGGCGAGGGCGTCGATCCCGGTCCGCACCACGGCTTTGACCAGGTCGGAGCGCTGCGGGAAATGCCGGTACAGGGTGCCGACGCCCACCCCGGCGCGATCGGTGATCTCTTTCGCCGGCGCGTCCACGCCGGAGGTGTCGAAGACGGCTCGGGCGGCGTCGATCAGCGCCTCGACGTTGCGTCGCGCGTCGGCGCGCAGACGGCGCGCTTCCTGGGTCACTCCGCACCTCTCCTGTCGTCGGTTGCATAACCGGAAAGTCTTTCCGTATAGTTCCGGAATAGCTTTCCACTTACGGCGAGCATACGCACCCCACGGGAGTGAAGCCATGCAGTACCGCACGCTCGGCCGGACCGGGATCAAGGTCAGCCCCTACGCGCTGGGCACGATGATGTTCGCGACGTCCTTCGGCAACCCCGACGCCGACGACTCCGCCCGCATGCTCCACAAGGCGCTGGACGCGGGCATCAACTTCATCGACACCGCCGACGCCTACGGAGATTCCGAAGACGTGGTCGGCAAGGCCCTCGAGGGCCGCCGTGACGACGTCGTGCTCGCCACCAAGTTCGGGCGCCCGGTCGACGCGAACCCGCACCACCAAGGCGCGTCGCGGCGCTGGATCGTCACCGCCGTCGAGAACTCGTTGCGGCGCTTGCGAACCGACCACATCGACCTCTACCAGGTGCACCGCACCGACCCCGGCACGGACATCGAGGAAACGCTTTCCGCGCTGACCGACCTGCTCCGCAGCGGCAAGGTCCGCGCGATCGGCACCTCGCAAAGTCTCGCGTCCGACATCGTCGAGGCGCAGTGGGTCGCCGAGCGGCGCGGCCTGGCGCGGTTCCGCACCGAGCAGTCGGCCTACTCGATCCTCAACCGCGGGGTCGAGCGCGAGGTGCTCCCGCTCGCCCAGCGCTTCGGCATGGGCACGCTGATCTGGGGCCCGCTCGGCCAGGGCCTGCTCACCGGCCGCGTCCGCAAGGGCGGGGAAAACGACCTGCGCCGCGCCCCGCTGCTGAGGCACCTCACCGACGAACGCCGGCTCGACGTCGTGGAGGAGCTGGTGCCCCTGGCCGCCGAAGCGGGTCTGCCGATGACGCACCTGGCGATGGCGTTCGTCATCGCGCACCCCGGCGTCACGAGCGCACTCCTCGGCCCGCGGACGATGCCCCAGCTCGACGACCTGCTCACCGGCGTCGAGGTCAGGCTCACCGACGACATCCTGGACCGGATCGACGAAATCGTCCCGCCCGGCACGAACGTCGGTGCCCTCGACCAGAACTACCAGCCACCCGCGGTCGCGGACCCGAACCTGCGCCGCCGTCCGCTCGCCGATCGCGCGGCGGCCTGATCAGGCGGCGAGCTCGCGGATGCGGGCCATGGCCGCCCGGACCTCGGCGAACCCCGTGGTGAGCGGGCTGAGGCCGACGCGGATGCCGTCGGGGCGGCGGAAGTCGATCAGCACGCCGTTCTCGATGAGCACCCGCGAAAGCCGCTCGGCGTCGGGGTGCCGGAGCGTCACGTGGCCGCCGCGGCGGGCGTCGTCGCGGGGCGAGGCGACCGTGAACCCCAGCGGGACGAGCCACTCGTCGGCCAGGTCGATGACCCACCGGCCCAGCGCCACGGCCTTCGCCCGCACCCGCTCGATCCCGGCCTCGGCCAGCAGCGCGACGCCCTCCTGGACGCCCACCATCCCGAGCACCGGCGGCGTGCCGGACAACGCCCGCCGGATGCCGGGCGCGGGCACGTAGTGCTCGGCCATGCCGAAGGTGTCGGCCGCGCCCATCCAGCCGGTGATGGGCTGGCCGAACGCCTCGTGGTGGCGAGCGTTGACGTAGAGGAACGCAGGCGCGCCGGGCCCGGCGTTGAGGAACTTGTACGTGCAGCCGACGGCGAAGTCGGCGTCGGCCGCGTCGAGCGCGACCGGGACCGAGCCGACGCTGTGACAGAGGTCCCAGACCACGAGCCCGCCGCGGTCGTGCACCAGCCGCGTGATCCCGGCCAGGTCGGCGATCGCGGCGGAGCGGTAGTCCACATGGGACAGGACGACCGCCGCCGTGCGCGGCCCGGTGACGGCCGCGACGTCCTCGGCCCGGACGTCGTCGGCGTCGATCCACCGGACCGTGTGGCCGCGTTCGGCGGCGACGCTCTCGGCGAGGAACCGGTCGGTGGGGAAATTGCCGGTGTCGATGACGATCTCGTCGCGGCCCGGCCGCAGCGCGACCGCCGCCCGCAGCACCTTGTACAGGCACACGGACGTCGAGTCGGCGACGATGGTCTGCCCGGGCGCGGCACCGAGCGCGACGCGGCCGAGCTCGTCGCCGATCTCTTCGGGCAGCGTGAGCCACCGCTCTTCCCACGACCGGATGAGCCGCGCGCCCCACTGGTCGGCGACGACTTCCTGGAGCCGGGCGGCGGTGGCGCGCAGCGGGCGGCCCAGCGAGTTGCCGTCGAGGTAGGCGACGACGCCGGGGTCGGTGATCGGCAGGAAGCGGTCGCGGAAGCCGGCCAGCTCGTCCGCGGCGTCGAGGCGCTCGGCGTCCTCCGGCGTGGTCAGCGGTCCTTCTCCTTGAGCCGCACGGCTTCCTTGCGCACCTCGGCCTGGGTGGCGCGCTCGCGCACCAGCCAGTCGGGGCTTTCCGCCTTGAGCGCGTCGATCTGCTCGGTGGTGAGCGCCTCGGTGATCCCGCCGCGGGTGAGGCCGCCGATGGAGACTCCCAGCTTGGCCGCGACGACCTGCCGCGGGTGCGGGCCGAGGCGGCGCAGCTCGCGCAGCCACTCGGGCGGGTCGGCCTGCAGCGCGTTCAGCTCGTCGCGCGAGACGACGCCCTCCCGGAACTCCGCGGGGGTGGCCTCGAGGTACACACCCAGCTTCTTCGCCGCCGTCGCGGGTTTCATCGTCTGGGCGGTCTTGTGCGACGTCATGCCGTCCAGGGTAGCCAGCGTCACTCCCGGTAACCTGACCCGGTGACCTCTTTCAAGCTCGCGTACGTCCCGGGCGCGACTCCGGCCAAGTGGGTGCGGACCTGGGGCGAGCGGGTGCCGGAGGTGCCGCTCGAGCTGGTGCCGGTCGCCGCGGCCGACGCGACGGGCCTGCTCCGCGCGCGCGAAGCCGACGCGGCGTTGCTGCGGTCCCCGATCGACCGCGACGGCCTGCACGCGATCCCGCTCTACACCGAGACGACGGTGGTCGTGGTGCCGAAGGACCACCTGGTCGCGGCGGCCGACGAAGTGTCCACAGCGGACTTGGCGGACGACGTCGTGCTGCACCCGCTGGACGACACGCTCGAGTGGGCGGCGCTCCCGGGCCGTCCGGCGGTCGCGCGGCCGGAGACGACGGCGGACGCGATCGAGCTGGTGGCGGCGGGCGTCGGCGTGCTGGTTGTCCCGCAGTCACTGGCCCGGTTGCACCACCGCCGCGACCTGACGTACCGGACGGTCACCGACGCGCCGCAGTCGAGCGTCGCGTTGTCGTGGCTGGAGGACGAGACGACGGACCTGATGGAGCAGTTCATCGGGATCGTCCGCGGCCGCACGGTCAACAGCACGCGCGGGAAGCCGCAGCAGGCCCCCGCGGAGCGCAAGCGCCCGAAGCCCGCGCCGGAGCGGCGGCGCGGGGCCGCGCGGAAGCCGCGTCGCCGCTAGTTCGTCCGGTTCGCCGCGCAGACGCAGTTGCCGTCGGCGCGGTCGGGCAGGTCGGGGTCGTCGAACCAGAAGCCGTTCTCGCCGAGGTACCGGAACTGGATGACGGTGCCGGGCGCGACGTCGACCGAAGCCGAGCGACGGCCGTTGGAGCGCGGGGTGAGGTGGTGGCGGCCGGGCGTCCAGTCGTTGAAGGAACCGACGACGCTCACCCGTCCGGGTGGCGCTCCGATCGGCAGGCTGAAGGTGACGCGCTGGGTGCCGGCCCGGCTCTTGCTGATCTTGATCACTCGCTGACGGCCTTTCGCGGAGACGGTTCGTGCGGGGCGTGCTCGGCACTGAGCGCGGACATGATGGCACAGGTGTGACGGTTCGGTCACCCGGAGTGCCCGAAGGGGGGACGACGCCGCTCAACGGTTCGCCACCGACCGGGTGGTCCTGCCGCGATCCATGATCATCTTGCTGCCGGACGTGCTTTGAAGTGCGAAACTGGCAGCCGTGACCGTCGCCGCTGATCGTCAAGTCAAGGACCCGTGTGCCTGGCTCAGCGCCGTCACCCACGAGCTCGCCGACGTGCATCCGGCCGAGACGCGAGCCGTGCTCTTGACGGTGTGGGACGGGCTGGTCGCCGCCCGGCTGGCCGGACTCCACGCCGCCGCGGCTTCGCCCCGCTGGCGGGCCCGGCAGCGCCACGCCGAAGCGGTCGAGTTCGACCTGGCACTGGTGCTGGCCCGCCGGTGCACGGTGGGCACCGGCCTGGCCATCCCGGCCCGGCTGCGGGGAGCCGCGGTCGCCTGGCCGGTGTCCCGGGCCGACGCCGCGGTGGCCGCGATCATCGCGTTCTGCGGCGCGGCGGAGGGAACGCTGAGGCGGGCGGGCGAGCTGACCCCGGTGTGGGAGGACAGCCTCCTCGGCCCGGTGGCGCTGACCCGCTGGCTGGCGGACTCCTGGACGGGCAAGCACACCGGCTGCCCCCTGAGCCTGCCGGTACCCCCACCAACCTGGTGGCGCTGACCGCGACCGGCCTTCCGCTCGGCTTGCGCGGTCGTGAGTGTTTAGGGCGGTTAGAACCGCCCTAAACACTCACGACCGGCGGGCCCTCGGGCGTGTCCGTCAGGGATGGCTGGGCCGGGCGTGGATCCGGCGGGCGAGAGGAGGCCGGGGTGAGCGACTCAGCCCCGCCCGCGAGACTCCCCGACGCGACCCGCGTCGCCGTCCGCGCTCTGCTGCTCGCCGAACTCACCGCCGCCGGGGTGCGGGCGCGCGCCGCCGGGTGGCCGCCCGGCCAGGTGGTCGAGCTTTTCACCGAGCGGCTGCGGCTGGCGGCCGAGGATGGCCAACGCCGTCGTCACGATCCGGTCCAACCTCGCCGGTTCGGTGAGTGCCGTGGCTAGCCAGTCGTCGCGCGGCGAACCCCGGTGCGGCGACGGGTCCCGGCCGAACAGCAGGCGGACCACCGCCGTCACCGCCGCGGCCGGGTCGACGCCGCGGTCGAGCCGGGCTTCGATCGCGCGCAACGCCTGCTCGGCGAGCCCCGCCAGCCGGACGTCCTCGGCTTCGTGCGGGCCGACCAGCGCCAGCGCGGGCAGTTCGGCCGCGGTGTCCGACGGCATCGGCGCGACCGGCGCCTGCTTGTGCCCGAGCGGGCGTTCGACGTGCTCGGCGTGCCACTTCGGCCGGGTCCGCATCGCCGCCAGCACCCGCCGCACCTCGCGGTCGAGCGTGTCGCGGCCCGCCACCGGCTCGCCGGTCACCTGCGCGCGGCGCGCCGCCCAGCCGTCGAGCGGCCAGAGCTCGGCGCCCGCCGTCGCCGGTACACCCACCCACACCAGGATCTGCACGGCCAGGTCGCACAACCACGGGTCGCCGCCGAGGGCTTCGCCGAGCCAGGCCGGGAGCCGCGGCCGTTGCAGGGCCCCGATTTCGCCGCGCCGCCGCCGGTGCGCGTCGACCGTCGCCGGGTTGAGCCGGGTCGACAGCCAGCCCTCGAGGTTCTCGATCGGGTCCGTCGCGCGCCGCAGGGCGTGCTCCACGACCGCTTCGACGTCGTCGTGGAAGCGGTCGAGGCAGTCGGGCCGCAGCCACTCGAGGCCGCGGGCGCAGTCCGGGTGCCGCCGCTGCCGTTCCAGCGGTTTGGTGACGCGCGTGAAGACCAGTGGCCACGCGACGGTGTAGACCGCCCCGCGCAGCCGGGCGAGGTCGTGCGGCGGGGCCGCCGACGCCGAGCCGGCGAGCCTGCCGTCGCGGGCCAGCCGCCGGACCCCGTCGACGTCGGCCGGTCCGATCGCCGCATGCGTGCTGCCGGGCACCCTTCCTCCCGAAGTCGTCAACGGGGAAATGGTCGATCAGCCCGGCGAGCGGCAACGGCCGTCGGCAGGCCGATTCGCGGCCGGACTGGCCAGCGACTGGCCACCCCGGAATCACCTGATCAGCTCAGCCGATACGCCCGATCGCCCGGAAGTCCGCGTGCCACAATCGAATTCCCATGGCACACGAGGACGGTCTGCTCCGGGAACTCACCACCCTGCGCCGGGGGTGGGGGCTCGAAACCGAACGGCTGCGAAGCCGGCTGGGCCGCTCGTGTCCGGCTGGTGCGAAATCCACCGGACGACGAGCGACCGCGACGCGCGCCGCGTGCTGCGCGAGGCGATTTCCGCGGCCATCGCGGAGTTCCCGGCCGACGACAGGCTGGCGGTGAACGTCGCGCTCGGCATCGCGCCCGGCGCGCAGCACGCCCTGCTGAGCGACCGGGTCGGGGTCCTCGCCGAACGGCTGAGCGTCTCCGAGCGCACGGCGCGCCGCCGAATCGACCGCTCGTTCTCGCGGCTCGCCGCCGAGATCGAGGCGGGCACGCGGCCCCGCGACGACGTGCCGGACCCGGACCAGGGCTGGTTCGTCAAGCGGCTCAAGGCCCTGGTGCGGCTGGACACGCCCGAGCCGGAGCTGATCGAGGAACGCCTGATCGTCGCGACCCGCGAGGGGCTGACCCGGATCTCGGCGCAGTTCACGGTGCCCCGCACGGAGGACGGCCTCGACGGCGAGCGCGAAGTGGCGGCCGACGCCCAGCACGGCGTCCGCATCGCCGCGGCGGAACGCGAGGGGCAGCGCCACTTCCGCTGGCTGCTCGACCTGCCGCGCCCGCTGGCCCGCGGCGAAACGCACACGTTTTCGCTGGTGATCCGGGTGCGCGACGGCCTGCCGATCCGCCCGTCGTACGCGTTCGTGCCGCTGGTGACGTGCGAGTCGTTCGCGGTGCGCGTCCGCTTCGACCCGGCGCGCCCTCCGCGATCGGTGTGGCGCCTGGACCGCGTACCGGTCTCGGTGCTCGCCGACCCACCCCAGCCAGGGGAGTCGCTACCGCTGGACGGCGCGGGCGAAGTGGCGCAGGACTTCGCGGCCCCGCAGCTCGGCTACGCATACGGCCTGCGCTGGCTGCCCCAAGATATTCCTTGACATGAATATTCCCTCAAGTGAATACTCGGCCGAATGGACGACACGGCGGCAGCGTTGGGCGACGCGTCCCGCTGGCGCCTGGTGGAGCTGCTGGCGGAGCGCCCGCGTTCAGTGGGTGAGCTGGCCCAGCTGACGGGCCTGCGCCAACCCCAAACCACCAAGCACCTCCAGACGCTCGCCCGAGCGGGCCTGGTCACGGTGTTCCCCCTCGGTCAAAGACGCGTCTACGCCCTCGAGCCACAACCGCTGACGGCGTTGGCGGACCGCCTGCGAAAGCTGGCGGAAACCACGGAGGGCCACGCGGAGGAGCGGCAGGTCCTGGCGCGGTACCGAGCGGCGATAGAGGCGGAGTCGGCAGCGGCGGAGGGGGACCACTGGGCGGACGGCCGAGGCTTCACGTTCGAGCGCGCGCTGAAGGCGTCGCGCGAGGAGGTCTGGCGCTACTGGGTGGACCCGGTGCTGCTGGCGTCGTGGTGGGTCCCGAGGCCGCTGACGGTGACGGCGTGCGTGCTGGAGCCCCGGCCGGGCGGCCGGGCACTGCTGGACTACCGCGACGCGGACGGCGAATACCGCTCGGAGGGTCAGGTCCTGGCGGCCGAGGAGCCGGAGCGCCTGACGTTCGACATGTCGGTGACGTGGCCGGCGTCGTTCACGGCCCACTACGACTTGAAGCTGACGGAGTCGGCGAAGGGCACGCACCTGCACCTGGACATGCGCCTGGAGGCGACAACGGTGGCGGCGGTCCCGGCGATCGCGGCCATAGAAACGGGCTGGAACGAGGTCCTCGACAACCTCACGGAAGCACTGACGGAAGGAAGCCGATGACGAGGGGCCGCCGCATAACAGCGAACCTGAGCCTGACACTCGACGGCCGCTACCACGGCCCGGCGGGCCCCGACGACTTCGAGGCGTTCATCCCGTACGTGACGACGGACGTGTCCCGCGACCACATGGCCCGGATGTGCGAGGAGGCGACAACGGCGGTACTGAGCCGCGCCAACGCGGAGCACTTCATGGACTTCTGGCCACGAATGGCCGACGACCCGACGGCGGATCCTCGAGACCGAACGTACGCGAAGTGGCTCCTGGACGCCCAAAAGGTGGTCTTCTCGACAACGGTGACGAAGTCCCCGTGGGACCGAACCCGCATGGTGAACGGCCCGGCGGCGGAGATCGTCAAGAACCTGACGGGCACGGTGTTGATCAACAGCAGCCCAAGCGTGCTCAAGCCACTCCTGAAGGCAGACCTCGTAGACCGCCTGTACGTGATCGTGTGCCCCGAGATCACGGGCGGCGGCCAACGCCTGTTCGAAGAGGGCTTGCCGAGATCGAAGTGGACGTTGACCGACCACGAGGTGGGCGGTCAAGGCGAAATGGCGATGACGTACGACCGCGCACGCTGACAGACCAACGGAACCACACGGGCGCCGGGGGTCCGGGGGTTGTCCCCCGGGCGACATGAAGGAGCCGGGAGCGTCGCCGAAGGCAAGCGACGGGCGGGTGGGGCGGGCGGGGCTCGAACCCGCGGCCAAGGGATTATGAGTCCCCTGCTCTAACCAACTGAGCTACCGCCCCCTGGCCTCGGCGCGCAGGCGGCACGAGGATTTTGCGTGTGCAAAGAAGTCCCAGTTCGCTCCAAGTTATCACAGCGGCCATCCGGGGAGATCCGGTAGGCCAATCAGGTTGAAGTGGCGTCCGGGTGGCGCAGGCTCGTCTAGGTTGCAAGGGCGTCACCGCTGAACGGAACGGCGGGAGGGTGAGCGATGGCCTCGGCACCACAAGCCACCCGGTCCGGCCGGGCGTTCCGGCTGGCGTTGCTGGACGCAGTCACCGCGGGGGCGGGCTTGGGCTACCTCGCGCACCAGTACCGGGAGGCGCTCGTGGCGAACTCCGCGGCCATCGGCCTGGCGCTGCTGTTCGCGTGCGCCCTGGGGTGGGTGATCCGCGCGGCGGCGCGCACGCTCTCGCGGGCGGGGTCGCGGGTGGACGCGATTTTCGCGGACGAGCTGGGCAAGCCGTCGCCGCGGCCTCGGTGAGCGGAAACCGTTGGCGGGCAAGGTAGTGACGGCGGATTCCGTTCCGCGTCGGTGAGCCCCGGAAGTCATCGTTACTCGCGATGTATTCCGGTTTGTACGGCGTATGTACGCGGCCGTTGGAGGCTCGGCGCCATGAACCGCATCCTGACCGCCCGGGCCCAGTCCCGGCGGACGTTGTTCCGCGGCAAGATGATCCACGAGTCCCACCACGTCATGCAGGGCTTCACCTCCGACAACGTCAACCTCTTCTACAAGAACGTCTTGGTGGGATAAAAGTGAAACTCGCATCCACACTCCTGGCCGCCGCGGTGGCCGCGGCCTCCTTCACCGGGGTAGCCACAGCACAAGCAGCGCAAGCCGCCCTCCCGGTCTGCCCCGTGATCGTCAGCCACGGCGGCTACCCGACGGGCGCGAACCCCTGGGACCGCGACCAACTGCGCGCCCCCAACAACTTCAAGGCCGTCGACACCCTGATCGGCCAGGGCTCCGGCGGCTTCGAGGCCGACGTCCAGCTGACCAAGGTCGCCGTCGGCAGTGACGGGACCGTCAGTGGCAAGGCCGTCATGTGGCACAACACTTCGACGCACGGCCTCGACGGGGTCAAGAAGAACATCACCGACATCTACTGGTCCTCGGGCAGCGACAAACTCCAGGGCCGGACCCTGCAATGGGGGCCGTACAAGGGCGAAGGCATTTACTCGCTGCGCCAGTGGCTGGACCACGTCGCCGCGAAGGGCGCGTACGCCGAGCTGGAGATCAAGTCCGAGACGAAAGTGTTCCTGGTCAACGGTTCCGCCGCGGTGAAGGCCAAGGCGTGGAGCGAGATCACCGACCCGGTCCGCGAGCGCTACCAGAGCCAAGCCATCACGGTGTACTCGCACGACCCGGACATCGCCGCGGCCCTGAAGTCCCGCGTGGCGGCGGGCACCTTCCCGGCCGTTCTCGGCGGCGGCCCGTCGTGGCCGGACACCGTGAAGTGGGAAGAGCCGCCGCCGTCGTGGAGCGGGAACTCGGCGAGCTGGCAGGCCAACCTCGCGACCGCGCCGAAGCGCGTCGCGACCAGCTGGACGCCCGACTACAAGAAGTGGCTCGCCGGGCGCTGTTCCTGAATCACGCGACGCGGTACCAGCAGTTGCCGATCGGCCCGGCGCTGCTCAGCTCCACCGGGTCCAGCCGGACGCGGGTGCCGCCCGGGTGGTCGAACAACCGGACGCCGTCGCCGAGCAGGATCGGCGCCACGTGCACCAGCACTTCGTCGAGGTGCCCGGCCTCGAGGCAGCGGCGGGCCGTCGCGGGGCCGAGCACCGCGACGTACCCGTCGCCCGCCGCCGCCGACGCGCGGGCCACCGCTTCATCGAGATCTTCGATGAGCGTGAAGCCCGGTGACGGCTTCGCGTCGCGCGTCACGACGAAGATCGGGCCCCGCCAGCGACCGCCGTAGACCTCACCCTCCGCCGTCGTCGCCGGGGCGTACGTGCGATGCCCCATGAGCACCGCACCGATCTCGCCGAGCACCCGCTCGACGACCGGGTTCGGCCCGGCGTGCAGGCCGCCGAGCCAGGTCATGTCGTCGGCGGGGCCGGCGACGAAGCCGTCGAGGGACATCGTGATGTGGTAGAGCAGCTTGGCCATGGCGCCGCCTTTCGGGAGGGACTCGTCACCCCGTACCGACGGCCCGCGCCCGGAAAACTCATCGGTCAGGCCGGGACGAGCTCCTCGACCGGCGCGGAAGCGGCGTACCGGCGCGCCATGGTCGCGCAGACGATCAGCTGAATCTGGTGGAACAGCATCAGCGGCAGCACGATCAGCCCGACCTGGGCGTGCCCGAACAGCACCGTCGCCATCGGCAGCCCGCTGGCCAGGCTCTTCTTCGACCCGCAGAACACGATGGTGATCCGGTCGGCGCGGGCGAAGCCGAGCAGGCGCGCGCCCCAGCCGGTCGCGGCCAGCACCGCCGCGAGGAGCACGCCGCACACCACCAGGAGCACCAGCAGGTGGCCGACGTCGAGGCGGTGCCAGATTCCTTCGGTCATGCCCGCGCTGAACGCCGTGTAGACGACCAGGAGGATCGACCCGCGGTCGAACAGCTTGAGCGGCGCGGAGTTGCGGGTGATCCACGCGCCGATCCAGCGCCGCGCGAGCTGGCCGGCCACGAACGGGGCCAGCAGCTGCAGCACGATCCCGAGCACGGCCGAGCCGTCGACCCCGGCGCCGTCGCCCGCCAGCAGCAGCGCCACCAGCAGTGGCGTCAGCACGATCCCGGCCAGGTTGGACAGCGACGCGCTGCAGATCGCGGCCGCGACGTTGCCGCGGGCGATCGAGGTGAACGCGATCGACGACTGCACCGTCGAGGGCAGCACCGCCAGGAACAGCACCCCGGCGGCGAGCTGGGCGGGCAGCACGGACGGCGGCAGCAGGAACAGCGCCAGGCCGAGCAGCGGGAACAGGACGAACGTCGCCGCGAGCACCACTGCGTGCAACCGCCAGTGCCGCAACCCCTCGAGGGCTTCCTGGGTGGACAGCCGCGCGCCGTACAGGAAGAACAGCAGCCCCACCGCGACCGTCGTGGCCGTGCCGAACCCGTCGGCGACCACGCCGGACGCGGGCAGGAGGGTGGCGACGCCGACGGTGGCGAGGATCGCGAGGACGAACGGGTCTAGCCGGAACCGGGACATGGATCTCCTTCCACAGGAATTCTCGGCGAAACCACGCTCATTGTGAACCCCGATGACCGGACTGACTGTCATCGCGAATCGCGATAAGCTGCGTCCGTGCTGGACCCGCGCCTGTGCCGTTCGTTCCTCGCTGTTGCCGAGACGCGCAGCTTCACCGCGGCCGCGCGGCGCCTCGGCGTCGGCCAGCCCACCGTCAGCCAGCACGTCCGGCGCCTCGAGCGCGACGCCGGCGGGCTGCTCTTCGCCCGGGACACCCACACCGTCGAACTCACCGCGCGCGGGCAGGCGATGCTGGGCTTCGCACAGACCATTGTGGACACCGAAGAGCGCGCGGAGCGGCACTTCCGCGGCGCCGAGCTGCGCGGCCGCGTGCGGTTCGGCGTCTCCGAAGACTTCGCGCTCGGCGAACTGCCGGAGATCCTGCACCGGCTGCGCCGCAGTCATCCGCTGGTCGACGTCGAACTGACCGTCGAGCTTCTCGGACGTCCTGGCGCAGCGGCTGCGCGCCGGGCAGCTGGACCTGGTGCTGGGCAAGCGCCGTCCGGGTGCGCACCACGGACGGTTGCTCTGGCGGGAGCCGCTGGTCTGGATCGGCTCGGCGGCCACGGTGCTCGAGCCGGGGGAGCCGGTGCCGCTCGTGCAGTACCCGATGCCCTCGATCACGCGGCAGCTCGCGGTGGAGTGCCTCGAACGCGCGGGCCTGGAGTGGCGGGCCGCGTGCCAGACGTCGAGCCTCACCGGGCTACGGGCCGCGGCGGCGGCCGGGCTGGGCGTCACGCTGCACGCGCGCAGCCTCGTCCCGGCGGACCTCGTCGAGCTCGACGGCCTGCCCGAGCCGGGCGACATCGAGTTCATGCTGCTGGCGCGTGAATCGACGGAGGGACCGGCCGCGGCCTTGGAGCGGTTCGTCCTCGACCGCGTGCGGCGCTGATCAGTCCTCTTCGCCGGTCAGGAGTCTTCGGAGCCGGGCGAGCGCGCGGTGCTGGGCGACGCGGACCGCGCCCTGCGTCGAGCCGACCGCCGCGGCCGTCTCCTCCGCGGACAGCCCGACGACCACCCGCAGCACGACGATCTCGCGTTGTTTCGCGGGCAGGACGTCCAGCAGCCGGACCAGCCGCTCGTTGAGCTCGAACCGCAGGACCCGCTGCTCCGGCCCGTCGGCTTCGGAGACGCTGTCCGGGATCTCGGGGACCGGGTCGGTGCGGTTGCGGGCCGCGGCGCGGTGCGCGTCGGCGACCTTGTGCTGGGCGATGCCGTAGACGAACGCGAGGAACGGGCGGCCCTGGTCGCGGTAGGACGGCAGCGCGGTGAGCACGGCGAGGCAGACCTCCTGCGCGACGTCGTCGGCCGAGGTGAACGAGCGGTCGTGGCGGCCGACGCGGGCCCGGCAGTAGCGGACGACCAGCGGGCGGATGGTGGCGAGCAGGCGGGCCGTCGCGGCTTCGTCGCCGGCGATCGCGTCGGCGACCGGCTCGTCGTGGCGTCGCCAGTGGGCCGGGAACGCCGTGGGCAGCTGGCTCGCGGCGATCTCCCGCACGAGGGCGCGGCTGCGCACCCGCAGCAGGGTGCCCTCGACGTCGAGGCCGACGCGCAGCGAGTCGTGCAACGCCGTGTTGGCCTCGCGCAGCAGCTCGGTGGTCGCCCGATCCCCGTACTCGGTTGCCGGCATGGTGCTCACCTTTCCCTGTCGGGCTGGTCGCCGGTGCGGTGCCGCCGGAGGCGTTCGCGCACGTGGCGGAGGTTGGAGCGGACGGTCGCGGGTGCGATCCGCAGCGCCTTCGCGATCTCGGCCGGGGTGAAGCCGTCGAGGGACCAGGCCAGCACCATCCGCTGCTGGCCGGGCAGGGCCGCGAGCAGGCCGAGCAGGTCCGCGTGCTGGTCGGCCAGCGCGGCGAGCTTTTCGTCGTCCCGCGGGTCGCCGGCCAGTGACCAGTCCGTGCGGGCGTCGGCCGGCGCGGCGAGCAGCCGCCCGGCGACGCGGCGGACCCAGGCCCGCGGGTCTTCGGCGGTCGGCCAGGCCTCCAGCAGGTGCAGCATCGCCTCGGCGGCGACGTCGCGGGCGGTCTCCACCTCGAACCCGGCCTTGCACAGGAACGCCACCAGCGGCGCGAAGTCGGCGCGGAAGAACGCGTCGAACTCGTCCCGACCGCACACGGGCCCCTCACCACCCCTCGCCTCCACTGGAACAGGAGCGGCGAGGTGACCGCCACGTGTAACGATCCGATCAAGACTGCCCGGTAGGAGTAATGGTCCGCGTCCCTTCGGTGACGCGCGGTGACGTATGGGGGCGGAGATCTCGGGTACCCGATCTCGATGACCCAGCGAGACACGATCCAGCGCCTCCTGCGGGAGGCCGGCCCGACGTACGCCGCGGAGGCCGGGATCAAGCTCGCCGACAAGCCGGCGCCGCTGTACCGGCTGCTGGTGCTGTCGGTGCTGCTCTCGACCCGGATCAAGGCGGGCATCGCCGTCGACGCCGCCCGTGAGCTGCAGGCCGCGGGGATGGGCACGGCCAAGGGCATGGCGGACGCGACATGGCAGCAGCGGGTCGACGCCCTCGGCCGCGCGCACTACAAGCGTTACGACGAACAGACGGCGACTGCGCTCGGCGAAGGCGCGAAGTACGTCCTCGACGAGTACGGCGGCGACCTGAGACGGGTGCGCGAGGCCGCGAACGGCGAATTCCGGACACTGGCGGGGCTCCTGCGGAAGGTGCCCCGGCTGGGGCCGACCGGTGCCGAGATCTTCACCAGGGAGGTCCAGTTGGTGTGGCCGGAGTTTCGCCCGCACCTCGACGGGAAAGCCTTGCGGGGTGCGGAAAAGCTCGGCCTGCCGACGCAGCCGGGCAAGCTCGCGAAGCTGGTGCGGGACGACGACCTGGCGCTGCTCGCCGCGGCGCTGGTCCGGGTCTCGCTGGAGCGCGGACTGGCCGATCGAGTGACGTGATCGACATCGAGATACCGGGAAGAAGGGCGTACTCTCGTGTGTTGCAGTCTTGGTTGCCCGGAGGGTGAGCCGGGGACCGAAGCCAAAACCTCCTTGACCCACGCGGATGCGCTCGCGCGCCCGCCGCGGTCAAGTCGGTTGACGCGCCATGACAATGGGAAACAGAACGCATAGGGAGGTGAACGAAGGAAATGGAAGCCACGATGACGGGCTGGGCGGAACTCGCGGCCTGCAAGGACGAGGACCCGGAACTGTTCTTCCCGATCTCCGAGGTCGGCCCCGGCGCCCGGCAGACGGCGCAGGCGAAGGCCGTGTGCGCGCGCTGCCCGGTGCGCGCCGAATGCCTCGGCTACGCGCTCGACAACGGCCTCGACCACGGCGTCTTCGGCGGCACCACGGCGGTCGAACGGCGCCGGCTGGTGCGCACCGCACCGCAGCGGCACCGAGCCGCCTGAACGCCTGCCGGTGACTTCCTCCCGGCGGTCTCGAGCGAAAACAAACGCGATTCCGGAGAAATACGGTTCCGGGCCAACGCGTGCCCGGGTGGGTGATTCCCGCGTGAATCACCCACCCGGGTTTTTTGCTGCCATTCCTTCGTGCGCGGCGCACGGTCGCCGCCCCGCGCCGGTCACGGGCGGTCGGGCAGCCGTCACGCTCCCGTGGTCATCGTGCCGAGTCGCCCGGCCAGGTTTCGGGCAGGTCCCAGGCTTTCGCGGTGGCGGACTCGAACGCCGCCATCGCCGACACCAAGCCGTGCTCGACCGTGAGCAGGGTGACGCCGAACCAGCGGAACCGGGTTTCCCCAGGCCGCCGAAGGTACGTCGCGACCGCGGGCTGGCGGTTGGCCCGGGTCGGCAGCATCCGGAACCGTCCGACGCAGTGCGGTGAGGCCGGGTCCATGGACAGCGAAAGCGCCTTGACGATCGCGTCGCGGCTGCCGAACCACAGCGCGTAGGGCGGCATGACCGCCTGGGCGTCTTCGTGCAGCAGCCGGGCCACGGCGCCGGGGTCGCCTTGTTCGTAGGCGGCGATGAACCGCTTGAGCAGCGCGGTTTCCGTGGCCGTCGGGTCGGCGGCCGTCCACTCGGCACGGTGGGCGGGCAGCCGCTCACGCAGGGTCGCGCGGGCCCGCTGCAGCGCGCTGTTCGCCGACGCGACGCTCGTTTCCAGCTGGGCCGCCGTTTCCTTGGCCGACCACCCGAGCACGTCGCGCAGGACCAGCGTCGCCCGCTGCCGCGGCGGCAGGTGCTGGAGGGCGGCGAGGTAGGCGAGCTCGATGGTTTCGCGCTCGACCGCGGCGGCACCCGGGTCGTCCGGCGCGACGACGTCGAGCAGCCGGTCCGGGTACGGCTCGAGCCACGGGAGGTCGACGGCGGCGATCGGCCCGTCCGGTTCCCCGGACGGCCCGAGCTGGTCGGGCAGGACCCGCCGCGGCCGCCGGGCGAGGACGTCGAGGCACGCGTTCGTCGCGATCCGGTACAGCCAGGTGCGCGCGCTCGCCCGGCCTTCGAAGCCGTCACGGGCCTTCCACGCGCGGAGGAACGTCTCCTGCGCGAGGTCTTCGGCGTCGCTCAGCGAGCCGAGCATCCGGTAGCAGTGCACTTGGATTTCCCGGCGGTGCCGCGCGACGAGCGTCTCGAAGTCCGGACCCACCCGGGCACGCTAGCGCACCCGGGGCTGGGAGACTGCCGCCATGAGCGGAACGGTGCTGGTGCTCGGCGGACGCAGTGAGATCGGGCTGGCCGTGGCAAAACGGCTGGTCAACGGCGACACGCGGCGGTTCGTGCTGGCGGCACGGCCGGGCGCGGACCTGACCGCGGAGGTGGCCGCGCTGCGCGAAGCCGGCGCCGAGACCGTGGAAACGGCCGAGTTCGACGCCGACGACCTTGCCGCGCACGGCCCGTTCCTGGCGGAGGTGGCGGCGGCCCACGGCCCGCTCGAGGTGGTCGTGCTGGCGTTCGGCATCCTCGGCGACCAGGCGCGAGCGGAGCGGGACGCGGCCCACGCGGCGGCGATCGTGCACACGGACTACGTCGCCCAGGTCGGAGTTCTGACCCACGCGGCGAACCTGCTGCGCGAGCAGGGCCACGGCAGCCTGGTCGTGTTCTC
This sequence comes from Amycolatopsis nalaikhensis, assembly GCF_030264295.1. Classification (GTDB taxonomy): domain Bacteria; phylum Actinomycetota; class Actinomycetes; order Mycobacteriales; family Pseudonocardiaceae; genus Amycolatopsis; species Amycolatopsis nalaikhensis. The sequence continues at coordinate 6,282,788 of NZ_CP127173.1, forward strand.
GTCGGTCGCGGGGGTGCGCGTGCGCCGCGCGAACTACGTCTACGGCTCGGCGAAGGCCGGGCTGGACGGCTTCGCGTGCGGGCTCGCCGACGCGCTGCACGGCACCGGTGTCCACTTGCTGCTCGTCCGGCCGGGTTTCGTGATCGGCCGGATGACCGAAGGGATGTCGCCCGCACCGTTCTCCAGCACGCCGGACCAGGTCGCCGACGCGACGGTCGCCGCGTTGCGCCGCGGCCGCGGGGTCGTCTGGGTGCCCGGGGTGCTCCGGCCGGTCTTCTTCGCGATGCGCCTGCTGCCACGCGCCCTCTGGCGGCGGATGCCGCGCTAGCGGCCGCTGTGGCCACGGCCACAGCACTTCCGCGTGCCCGCGCCGGTACGGTCCGTCGCGGAAATCGGCCGAAGGGCTCGTTCCGGATCGGCCGATCGGGCAGCGTCACAGGTTTTCGACAACTTTCTCAGCTGATTCCCAGCTACGGCGGTGATCCTCGAATACGGGGTCGGAGGTTCACCAGAGGGAAGCAAGGGGAAGAGTCGTGCTGCTGTCGTCCCGGGGGCGCCGCATCGGCGGGCGCGTCGCGCTCGGCGTCGTGTCGACGCTGGTGCTCGCCGCCACCGGGTACGCCTGGTCGCAGCTGAGCAAACTGGACGCCGGCATCGTCACCGCCGACGTCATCCCGCCTTCCGCGCAGGTCGACGAGGAAGACACCGTTCCCGGCGAACCGCTGAAGGTCGCCCAGAACATCCTGCTCGTCGGGATCGACGCCCGGACCGACGCGTACGGGAACCCGTTGCCGCAGAACGTGCTCGACGCGTTGCACGCCGGAAGCGGCGACGACGGCGGCGACACCACCGACACGATGATCGTCGTGCACATCCCGGCGGGCGGGGCGGCGGCCACCGCCATCTCGATCCCGCGCGACTCCTATGTGGACATCGCGGGCGGGTACGGCAAGCACAAGATCAACTCGGCGTACAGCCGCGGCAAGAACGCCGCGATGTCCGGGTTGCGCGCCCAGGGCCTGAGCGGCCCGCAGCTGGAGGTCGCGGCCAACGCGGCGGGCGCGAAGACGGCGATCCAGACCGTCGAGAAGTTCACCGGGCTGACGATCAACCACTACGCGGCGATCAACCTCGCCGGGTTCGACGCGCTGTCGCAGGCCGTCGGCGGCGTCGAGGTGTGCCTCAAGGAGCCGGTGCACGACAGCTACTCCGGCGCGGACTTCCCGGCCGGGCCGCAGACGCTGTCCGGCGCGCAGGCGCTCGCGTTCGTCCGGCAGCGCCACGGCCTGGCCAACGGCGACCTCGACCGGATCGCGCGGCAGCAGGCGTTCCTGTCCGGGATGGCGAAGAAGGTCCTCAACGCGGGCACGTTCACCGACGTCTCCAAGCTGAACTCGCTGGTCAGCGCGGTGCAGGGCGCGGTCGTGCTCGACAAGGGCTGGGACGTCCTGAGCTTCGCGCAGCAGCTGCGCGGGATGACGTCGGGCGCGATCGCGTTCGTCACGATCCCGGTGCAGAGCCTGTCGCTGCAGACGCCGTCCGACGGCGACGCGGTGAAGGTCGACCCGGCGCAGGTCCAGCAGTTCGTGCGCACCGCGATCAGCACGCCCGCGGTCCAGGCGTCGGGCGACGACTCGATCGGCGGCGTGAAGCCGGTCGCGGCGACGGCCACCAAGACCGCCGACGCCAAGCAGCCGACGGCCACCTCGGCCGCCGGCTGCGTGAACTGATTTCTTTACACGAACGCGGACTGCCCGGTGATCGCCTTGCCGACGATCAGGGTGTTCATCTCGCGCGTGCCCTCGAAGGAGTAGATCGCTTCGGCGTCGGCGAAGAACCGCGCGACGTCGTAGCCGAGCACGATCCCGTTGCCGCCGAAGATCTCCCGGCTCCAGGCGACGACCTCACGCATCCGCGCCGTCACGAACGCCTTGGCCAGCGACGAGTGCTCGTCCTTGAAGATCCCCGCGTCCTGCAGCCGGGCGAGCTGCACCAGCATGCCCCACGACGCGGTGATGTTGCCGAGGCTCTTCACGAGCAGGTCCTGCACCAGCTGGAACCGCGCGATCGGGCGGCCGAACTGCTGCCGCTCCTTGGCGTAGGCGAGCGCGGCCTCGTAGGCGCCGATCATCACGCCGAGCGCCTGCCACGCGACGCCGCCGCGAGTGGCGCGCAGGATCTCGGCGACGTCGCGGAAGCCGTTGATGCCCTGCAGCCGGTTCGCCTCCGGCACGCGGACGCCGGTCAGGGTGATCTCGGCGTTCTCGACGATCCGGAACGCAGTCTTGCCCTGGATCTTCTCCGGCACGAAGCCCGGCGTGCCCTTCTCGACGACGAATCCCTTGACGTGGTTGTCGTCGACGTCCCGCGCCCACACCACGACGTAGTCGGCGAAGGTCGCGTTGCCGATCCACTTCTTGGCGCCGTCGAGGACCCAGGTGTCGCCGTCCCGCTTGGCGGTCGTGCGCATCCCACCGGCCACATCGGACCCGCCGAGCGGCTCGGTCATCGCGAACGCGCCGATCTTGTCCATCGCCGCCATCTCGGGCAGCCAGCGGTCGCGCTGTTCCTGGCTCCCGCCACTGTAGATGGAGTACATCGCGAGTCCGTTGTGGACACCGAAGAACGTCGCCACCGACGCGTCGGTGCGGCTCATCTCCATCGCCATCATGCCGGTGAGCAGGTGGCTGACGGCGGGCTGATGCTCGCCGTAGCCCTCGTAGGGCAGGCCCGCGAGCCCGGAGCCGCGGAACATCCCGATCAGTTCCTTCGGGAAGGTCCCGGCTTCCCAGTTCTCGTTGACCAGCGGCTTGACGTCGTGGGTCATGAACTCGCACGCCTTGACGAGCAGCTTGCGCTCGTCGTCGGGCAGCAGCGCCTCGAAGTCGTAGAAGTCGGCGGTCAGCTTGTCGGTCAGGGGTTCCATCTCAGTTCTCCTCCACTGCGTGCAGAACGGCGAGCTGCTTGCGGTCGCGCGTCTCGGCCAGGTCCGAGTACGTGGAGGAGCCGTAAGCCTGTTCGACGGCTTCGATGAGCCGTTCCTGCTCTTCGGGGCTCTGGCTGGGGGTGCCCAGGCCGGCCCACATCTTCTTCATGGACTTGCCGATGTGCTCGGCCATGTGCCGGTAGCCGCCGGGGCCGCCACCGAGGTGCGAGCCGAGGAACGGCCCGACGGTCGCCCAGCGGATCCCGAGCGAGTTCGTGATGACCTTGTCGAGTTCTTCCGGCGTCACGACCCCTTGTTCGACGAGGTAGATGGCCTCGCGGCTGAGCGCGTTCTGCAGCCGGTTGCCCACGAAGCCGGGCATCTCCTTGCGTTCCACGACCGGCGTCCGGCCGAGGGCGGCGTAGAACTCGACGGCCCTGGTCACGGCCTCCTCGCTGGTCTGCTCGCCCGGGACGACCTCGACCAGGGGGATGAGGTGCGGCGGGTTGAACGGGTGTCCGATGAGGACACGGCGGCCGTCGATCCCCTCGGTGAAGGCCGTGGACGGGATGGCGCTGGACGAACTCAGCAGCAGGGCGTCCTCCGGCACTTCCTCGACGAGCTTCGCGAACAGGTCCTTTTTGAACTCGACGTTCTCCGGCCCGTTCTCCTGCACCACATCCGCTTCTTTCACTGATTCAGTGACGTCTTGGGCGAGGTGGACGCGGCTCGTCAGGTCCTCGGCGGTGGTGCCGAGGTGCGGGGCGAACGTCTTCAGCGCGCTTTCGACGGCCTCGGCGAGGTCGGGGCGGGGGTCGGTGACCCGGACGGTCAAGCCGTGGCTCGCGAACAGCGCCGTCCAGGACAGGCCGATGGTTCCGGCGCCGATGACCGCTGCGTTCTTCATGACCGCGCTCCCTTCAGGTAGTCGAAGACCGGCTTGACCGGGGCGAGCGTCAGGTCGGTGCGGATGTGGCTCGCGGAGACGACCTCGAGCACCGGCAGGTCCGCCAGCGGGGCCAGGACGTGCTGGAACAGCTGCAGCCGCGCGGGGCCGGTGTAGGCCTCCTTGACCACGACGTCGGTGATCTCGGTGCGGACCAGTTCCTGTACGCGCGGGGCGCCGTCGTAGCCCGGGATCGTCTTGAGCATGAACGTCGGGACGGTGATCTGGCGCTCGGCCTCGCGGGCGTCCAGCTCGTGGTGCTTGTAGCCCATGGTCGCGGTGGCGACCCGGAGCGTCCCGTAGTCCAGCGTGCCCACGAGGACGCCGTTGTCGACATAGAGCTTCGGGCTGCCCACGGTCTTGGGGTAGGCGCTGACCTCGCGCCCGGACGCGGTCGCCGGGAAGTTGTCGAGGTACATCGCGTGCAGGTACTCGCCGCGCTCGCCGTCGAAGCTGACTTCGATCGCCTGGCCGGACTCGGTGTACGGGCCGTAGCCGGAGACGTCGCCCATCTTCATGACTTCGAAGCGCACCAACGGTTCTTCGACCTTCAGCGGCTCCGGGACGACGGCGCGGAGGGCGTCGGCGTCGGTGCGGTAGACGATGTTCAGGTACTCGCGGTCGGTGAACCTCGGCACCACCGGCGCGAACGCCGGGGCGGTCAGGGGAGTGGTCACGTGCTGTCGGACTTCTTCGATCTTCATTCGCCTGTCCACTTCGGAGCGCGGCGCTCGGCGAAGGCGGTCATGCCCTCGCGGACGTCGGCGGACTGCATCAGCTTCTCGATCTCTTCGCGTTGCGCGGCCTCGGGATCCGCGGCGCGCACGATCTTCTTGACGGCGGCCAGCGCGAGCGGCGCGTTCGCGGCGAGCTGCTCGGCCAGCTGGAGCGCGACGGCGGCGGCGTCACCCTCGGGTGTCACGCGGTTCGCCAGGCCCAGGTCCCTGGCCCGGCGGCCGGTCATCGGCTCGCCGGTGAGCAGGACCTCCATCGCCAGGTGGTGCGGGATCCGCTTCGGCAGCCGGAGCACCCCGCCCCCGGCGGCGATCAGCCCACGCTTGACCTCGGGGAGGCCGAACTTCGCGTTCTCGGCGGCGACGATCAGGTCACAACCCAGCGCGAGTTCGAACCCGCCGCCCATGGCGAACCCTTCGACGGCGGCGATCAGCGGCTTGCTCAGTTCGGCTTCGGTCAGGCCGCCGAACCCGCGTCCCGGGATCTCCGGGGATTCGCCCTTGAGCGCGGCCTTGAGATCCATCCCGGCGCTGAAGGTGCCATCGGCACCGGTGAGAACGCCCGCCCGCAACGCGGAATCGCCTTCCAACTCGTCCAGCGCGGCGGCCAGCTGCGAGGCGACGGCGGCGTTGACGGCGTTCCGGGCTCGGGGCCGGTCAATGGTGATCAGCAGGGTGCTGCCGACCGGTTCAGTGCGTACTTCACTCATGACTCCCCTTCCCAGGGCGCCACTTTCGTAGGGAAAGTGACACTGGTTCAGACCAACTCGGCGAGGACTTCGGCGGTGTCCTGCCCGGCCAGCGGGGCCAGGCGGCGGATCGAGCCGGGCGTCGCGGAGAACTTCACCGGGATGCCGACCGTGCGGATGGTGCCCTCGGTCGGGTGCTCGACGGTGTCGAGCAGGTGGCCGTCGCGGACGTACGGGTCCTCGTGTGCCTTGTCCAGCTCCAGCACCGGGGCCATCGGGATGCTGTGCTTCGCGCAGACCTCGGCCCACTCGTCGGTGGTCAGCGCCGGGGCGCAGGCGGCGATCTGCTCGGTCAGCCACTCGTTGTCGGTGCGGTCGATGGCCTCGCCGTTGACGCGCGGGTCCGCGGCGAGGTCCGGCCGCCCGGCGGCGGCGAAGAAGTCGCGGAAGTTCTTCGGGTTGTAGGGGATGACGCAGGCGAGGCCGTCCTTGGTGCGGACCGTGGCGTGGCCCTTCGTCATCGACAGCCCGAACCCGGTCGGGCCCTCGGCGGGCTCGTAGGTGTGGCCCGCGAGGTGTTCGACCAGGTTGAACGCGAGGAGCGTGTCGGTCATCGGGATCTCGATCTGCTGGCCCTGCCCGGTCCGGTCCCGGTGCACCAGCGCGGCGAGCACGCTGTAGGCGATGGTCAGCGACGACACCTTGTCGCCGATGATCGTCGGCAGGTAGACCGGCTCGCCGAGCGCGCGGTGGGCGACGTCGACCAGGCCGGAGGAGGCCTGCACGGTCTCGTCGTAGGCGGCGTTGCCGGCCTGCGGGGAGTCGCCGCGGAAGCCCTGCGCGTGGGCGTAGACGAGCCGCGAGTTGCGCTCGGCGACGTCGGCGTAGTTCAGGCCGAGGCGGCTCAGGGCGCCGGGGCGCATGTTGGTGATCAGCACGTCGGCGGTGTCGATGAGCTTGAGGGCCTGCTCGCGCTCGGTCTCGTCCTTGAGGTTGAGGACGACGCTGCGCTTGTTGCGGTTGACGTTGAGGTTCAGCGGGGTCATGCCCGGCGTGGTGCGGTAGCTGCCCACCCGCACGGTGTCGGCGGGGGACTCGATCTTGATCACGTCGGCGCCGAGGTCGCCGAGGATCTGGGCCGCGTACGGGCCCATGACCACGGTCGAGAGGTCGATCACGCGCACGCCGTCGAGGGGGCCGGTGATGTCCGTCATCATTCGTCCTTTCGCACCTTGTTCCTTCGCTTCCGAAGTTAGTCGCGGTGGTGCGGAAAGGGAATGATCATGATACGAACAATGGTACGACCGCAGCGGTCACACCATTGTTGTCAGGTGCTGATGGGTTCGGCGAAGATCTCTTTCGCGGCTTCGACGAGGTCGTGCAGGTCACCGTCGGTGCGGTCGCGGCGCCAGAGCAGGCCGGTGTCGAGCTGGGGCCGGAAGTCGGTGAAGGGCAGCACGATGACGTTGTCGAGCCGGTAGCCGTGCATCGGCGACTTGGCGTCGAGCATGGAAATGGAAAAGGCCTCGCCGCTGGAAATGATTTCGGACGTGCCGCCGTAACCGGTGTTCGTCAGCCGGATGCGTTTCTTGACGCCAAGTTCGCTCAACTGGTGGTCGAGCTGGTCGAAATAGGCGGGCGTGATTTCACCGGGCGAGGCGACGTAGGGGAATTGGGCGAGCTTCCCGAGCGAGACGGACTCCCGCCCGGCGAAGAGGTCGGCGGGCACGACGGCCCCGAGTCGTTCGGACATGACGGGCACCTGGTCGAGCGCGGGATCGGTGACGGGCAGCCGGGCCAGGGTGAGGGCGAGCTTCCCGTCGTGCACGCCCTGCACGAGATCGGCGGTGGTGCCGGGCCAGCGTTTCAGTTCGTAGCGCGCCTTGACCCGTTCGGCGAGGGCGTTGACGCGGTCCCGGAGATCGGGGTGCACCCCGGCGGGCATGCCGAGGAAAACGGTCCGCCGCTGCGGCCGAACGGCTTCTTCGAGCTTCCACGGGATGGCGCTGACCTGGTCGAGCACGTCACGCGCGAGGGGGAGCAGGGCGGCCCCGGCGGGCGTGAGCCGCACGTGGTGGGTGCTGCGGTCGAAGAGCTGCTGCCCGAGTTCGTGTTCGAGATCCTTGATCCGCTGACTGAGCGGAGAGGCGGCCATATGCAGCTTCCGAGCGGCGGCGGAGAAGTTGAGCTCCTCAGCGACGGCGACGAAGTAGCGCAGGTGCAGCATCTCCATGCCCCGACCCTACGGCCGGTCACGGACGGGCGGGCTGAAGGGGACGTTCATCGCATCTGATGAGAGGAAAGTCCCCTTCAGCTCATCTCATGCCATGAACGTCCCCTTCAGCTCTGTCCACATCACCCCGGTTATCCACAGGTCTTCGATCCGGGTCTGGCGGGCACGCCCATGGTCGTGATGACGATGGTGGTGTGAAGGCCGGTCATTGGGGCGACGACCCCGAAGTGCTCAGGGACAGCAGCGACAACGGTGTGATCCGGGTCCGGCGGCTCGAGGAGCTGGGTGTGCCCGCGACAACGGCTTACCGGAGATGCGGGCCGGGAGGACCGTGGACGCGGCTTCTGCCCGGCATCGTCCTCCTGTCCAACGCGCCTCCGACGCGTCCGCAGCAGGTCGCGGCCGCACTCCTCTACGGCGGACCGGAGGCGATCCTCACCGGCGCGGAGGCTTGCCGCACGCTTGGCTTGCGGAACGTGCCGGAGAAGTGCACCCTCGTCCATTTGCTCGTTCCGCACGGCCGTCGGCTGCACAACTACGACTACGTGCACGTCGAGCGCACTCACCGCATGCCGAAGGTGCTCAACCGACGTGGCTTGCCGGTGTCCGAACCGACCCGTGCGGTACTCGACGGGTGTCGGCGGATGACTGAGCTGCGGCCCGTTCGTGCTCTCTTGACCGAGGCCGTGCAGCGTTCCTTCACGACGTACGAGCGGCTCATTCAAGAATTGGAGGTCGGCAGCCGGCGAGGCAGCGCGGTCCCTCGTCTGGTCCTCGCCGAAATGGCCGGCGGCGCGGAATCGGTGGCTGAGCTCGACGCCGTCCGTCTCTGGAAGCGAAGCGGGCTACCGGAGCCACAGTGGAACAAGCCGCTCTTCTCGCGCTCCGGTGCCTACCTGGGCAAGCCGGACGCGTGGTTCGAGCAGGTCGGGCTCGCGTGGGAAATCGACTCGCTGGCCTTCCACGCCGGTGCGGAAGGGTTCGCGCGGACTCTGTCCAGAAACGCGCGCTACGCGGCCGCGGGAGTCCTGGTGCTGCCGACGCTGCCCGCCCGTCTGCGCACCGACCCCGAAGAAGTGATCGCAGAACTCAAGGGCGCATATGCGGCAGCTGCGGCCCTCCCGGCGCCAGCCGTCCGTTCCGTGGCGTGAGCTGAAGGGGACGTTCATCGCATCTGATGAGAGGAAAGTCCCCTTCAGCTCACCTCATGCCATGAACGTCCCCTTCAGCGCGGCGCAGGGGGACGGTGGCCGTCGACGCGGCCAACGGAACTCGATCGTGAACGCCGCCCCGCCCTCCGGCGCCGGGCCCGCCGTGAGAGTTCCGCCCATCCGCGTCACCAGGCCGTGGACCAGCGCCAGCCCGATCCCCGACCCCACCGGGCGGCGGTCGCGATACCGAGCGTTCAGCACTCCGCGCTCGAACGCCACCGGGTAGTCCTCCGGGGCCAGGCCGGGCCCGCCATCACGGACCGACAACCGCGCCGCCCCCTCCGACACCTCCAAAGCGAACACCATCGGGGCACCGGCAGGCGTCACGCGCAACGCGTTCTCCGCCAGGCCGTCGACCACCTGGCGCAGCCGCCGGGCGTCGGCGTGGACCGGCACCGCCGCCGCCGGGGCCGAGACCGTCAGCTGGACCTCCTCGCGTGCGCACCTCAGCTGCCACACCTCCGCGCAGTCGCGGACCAGGGCCGCCAGGTCCAGCTCCGCGACGTCGAGGCGGAACTCGTCCGCGCCCAGCCGAGCCAGCTCCAGCAGGTCCGTGACCAGCCGCTCCAGCCTCTGCGCCTCGCGCTGGATCGTCTGCCCGGCCCGCTGCGCGTCGGGCCCCGATGCGACGCCGTCCGCGATCGCCTCGGCGAAGCCCGTCACCGCTGTCAACGGCGTCCGCAGCTCGTGCGACACCGACAGCAGGAACTCGCGTTGTCGCGCCTCGCTCGACGCCAGCGCGTCGGCCAGCGAGTTCAGTGATCCGGCCACCTCCGCCACCTCGCGCGGCCCCTCCACCGGCACCCGCACGTCGCGCCGTCCCGCGCGCAGGGAGCCCGCGGCCGCCGCCGCTCGCCGCAGGGGACGGCCCAGCAGGCGCCCCGACACGAACCCGGCCAGCGCCGCCACCAGGAGGCCGATGCCGAGCGCCAGTGCGATGTTGCGCACCAGTGCCCGCTGCGTCGCTTCGGCGTTGCGCGCCGGCAGGACCAGCGCGAACGCCGCGCCGCGCGGGCCGACCACCCGCGTCTCGACCAGGTACTGCGCCCCCGCGACCGTCACCCGCCCGGAGTGGTCCGCGCCGAGCCCGAGCTTGCCCGCGGCCTGCACGGCGACCCCTTCGCCGGTCGCCTGCCCGCCCGCGCGCCGGACCACCACCGAGATGCCCTGCCCGCGCACGACGTCGGCCACCTTGCCCACGCCGAGCCGGTTGCCGATGCCCGTCTCGTCGAGCTGCGACGCGACGACGTCGGCCTGCGCGGCCAGCGACGACTGCAGCACGTTGTCCGCCGTGGTCCGGATCAGCCGCGCCGCCACCAGCCCGGCGACGATCACCGCCACCCCCGCGACCGCCAGGCACACCAGCGTGATCCGCCCGGCGAGGGTGCCCCTCACGCCGGGTCCGCCGCGTAGCCGATGCCGCGGACCGTCCTGATCGGACTCGCGTCGCCGAGCTTCGCCCGCAGCTGCGCCACGTGGACGTCCACCGTCCGGGTACCCGCCGCCGCGGCGTAGCCCCACACCGCGCTGAGCAGCTGGTCGCGCGAAAGCACCTGCCCCGGGTGCCGCAGCAGGTGCGTGAGGAGGTCGAACTCCGTCGACGTCAGGGAAATCTCGACGTCGCGCGCCCACGCCCGGCGGCTGGTGACGTCGACGCGCGCGCCGCCGACGGTGAACGTCTCCGCCGCGGGCGTCGCCCCCGACGCGCGGCGCAGCACCGTCCGGACCCGGGCCGCCAGCTCGCGCGGGCTGAACGGCTTCGTCAGGTAGTCGTCGGCGCCGATCTCCAGGCCCAGCAGGCGGTCCAGCTCGTCGTCGCGGGCGGTGACGAACAGGACCGGCGTCCAGTCCCCGGCCGCGCGCATGGCTTTGCAGATCTCGATACCGTCCATTCCGGACAGTCCGATGTCGAGCACGATCGCCACCGGCTTGAGGCGCCGGACCGCGTCCAGCGCCTTCCCGCCGTCGGGCTCGACGTGCACGCCGAAGCCGTCGCGCTTGAGGTAGAGCGTCGCCAGCTCGGCGATCGCGGCCTCGTCCTCGACCACGAGGACGAGGCCGCGTCCCGGTGACCCCATGCCAGCTCCCGTCTCCGCCGTCAGTCCCGCGGAGACGCTACGCCGTCAGGGCGTGCCATCGCTGTTCATGTCGGTCTCGATGCTGTTGAGCGTCGAGTCGATCCCGCTCAGCTCGCTCGGCACGCTCGACTGGCCGGGCGAGTCCATCAGGTTGTCGCGGCAGGCCGAGCAGCCGAGCGCGATCAGCGCGGCGGCGCCGACCGCCGCCGCGACCCGCGCGCGCCTCACTTGGCCGGCTTGCAGTGCGCGGACGCGAAGGCGTCGAGCTTCTGCTTGGCCGCGTCCAGCTCGCCGATCCGGCCCTGGCGCTTGGTGGCGCGCTGGTCGAGCTGGTCGGCGCGCTGGGTGTGGCCCTTCGCGCGCTGGTCGGCGGCCCGCGCCTTGAGGTTGGCGACCGAACCGCTGATCTCGGCGCCGCCGGTGATCCGCTGCTTCAGGTTGTCGGCCCGCTTCTGCAGCTTCGGCACCCAGTCGCCGCACACCTGCTGCGACTCCTCCGGGCTGAGCGTGATCGGCGCGACGGGCGCCGGCGACGTGGTCTGGGCCGAGGCCAGCGGCGCCGCCACCAGCAGGCAAGCCGCGCTTCCGCAGCCCGCCAGCGCCAGCCGCGTCCAGGTGGTTCCTCGCATCGTGTCTCCTCGTCTCCGTTCGGGGTACGGGAGAACCTTCGCGCGGCGGTGTTCGGACGGTGTCCGCCTAGTGTTCGGGCTCTGTAAGGGCGATGAACCGCTCCATGGCGGCGTCGACGGCTTCGCGGTCGCCGGTCGTGACGAGGTCGAGCAGCAGCCCGCGGGCCACGGCCAGGCCGAGCCGCGCGTGGGCCTTCCGGTCGGCTTCGGGGACCCCGGCCGCGGCGAGCAGGGCTTCGACCGGGCCGAGCCAGTCGTCGACGACGCCGTCGAGCAGCTCGGTCGTGCCCGGCGTGCCGCCGAGGGCCTGGCCGTAGAGCTGGAAGAAGAGCTTTTCGTTGGCGCGCAGGCTTTCGTCGGTGAGGCGCCGCCAGAACTCCCGGCCCGCGTTCGCCGGGTCGAGGTCCGCCAGGGCCGCCCGCTGCCGCGCCTCGACCTCGCGCGCCACCGCCGTGAGCAGGCCTTCCTTGGAGCCGAAGTGGTAGATGAGCATGCGGTGGCTGGTGCCGAGGTCGGCGGCCAGCGCCCGCAGGCTCTTGCCCGCGCCGCCGTGGTGGGCGATGTGCTCGATCGCCGCGTCGAGGAGCTTCGCGCGCGGGCTTGCGTCGATCATGTACCAAATGGTACACGTACCAAATGGTACAGAGAATTTCGGTCCGCGGCCGGACATCCGCACCGGCTGACACCGTGTACGAGCTCCTCCGCGACGGCGCGAGCTGGCCGACGTGGTCGCCGCTGGGGTCGTTCGAGCTGGTCCGCCCGGGTGACGACGAGCCGGAGGGCCTGGGCGCGATCCGCCTGTTCCGGACCGGGCGGACCCGTTCGTACGAGAAGATCGTCGCGCTCGAGCCGGGTCGCCGGTTCGGCTACGCGCTGGAGCACGGCCTGCCGCTGCGGGACTACGTCGCGTATGTGGACCTTTCGCCGCGCGACGGCGGCACCGAGATCCACTGGCACTCGACGTTCACCGCGAAGATCCCCGGCACCGGCTGGTTCTACCGGCGGGTGCTGGGTGTGTTCATCAAGCGGGTGGTGGCCGGGCTGGTCGCCGCGACCGAGGCGCGCGTGGCCCCATAAAGTGGGCGCATGCCACGGGGATCGACCGGCCGCACGCAGGAGGAACGCAGCGCGGCGATGCGGGTGAGGCTGCTCGACGCGACGGTCGACTGCCTGGTCGAGTACGGCTACGCGGGCACGACGACCACCCGGGTGGCCGAGCGGGCGGGCGTCACGCGCGGCGCGCAGGTGCACCACTTCCCGACGAAGGCGGACCTGGTGACGTCGGCGATCCGGCACCTGGCGGCGAAGCGCACGGAAGTGGCGATGGCCGAGCTGGACCGGCTCCGGGCGTCGACGGACCCGGTGGGCGACGCGCTGCAGCTGATGTGGGAGATGCACCAGGGACCGGTGTTCTCGGCGACGGTGGAGCTGTGGGTGGCGGCCCGACCGGACCCGGAGCTGCGCCGCCAGATGGCGGCGGTCGAGCCGATCGCGACGTCCAGTTTGGTCGAGTTCGGCCGGGCGTTGCTGCCGGAGCACGCGGGGCACCACGAGTTCCTGCACGCGGTGTACACGGCGATGGACGTGGTGCGCGGGATCTTGATCGCCTCGTGGGCAACGCGGGACCAGGAGGAGCTGGAGGCGCGCTGGGAGCGAGGGCGTCGTCACCTGCGGATCCTGTTCGACGCGCTGCTGGCGCCCACGGCCTGAATCGCGTGTTACTCTCTCCGGGAAAGTGAGGGGGTGCCCTGTGCTGGCCGATCCGTACGACCGCAACTGCCCCACCCGCCAGCTCCTCGACCGCATCGGCGATCAGTGGACGGTGCTGATCGTCGGGGCGGTGAAGGACGGGCCGCTGCGGTTCACCGAGATCGCGCGGCGGGTGGACGGGATTTCGCAGAAGGTGCTCACGCAGACGCTGCGGAGTCTGGTGCGGGACGGGATCCTCACGCGCACGGCTTACGCGACCATCCCGCCGAAGGTCGAGTACGAGCTGACGGCGTTGGGGCGGAACTTGTCCGAGCCGCTGGACATGTTGGACCAGTGGGCGCGGCGGCACATGGCGGCCGTTCAGGAAGCCCGGGACGCCTACGACGCGGAGCACACTCCGGCTTCCGCCTAGCCCCAAGCGCCCCAAGGCGACCTTCGGTGCGTCTGACGCAACCAAGGCCGCCTTCGGTGCTCCATCCATGCCCCGCCGCCGCCCTCAACGGAGGCGCTTCGCGCCGCAGTGCCGATTCAACGCAACCAAGGCCACATTGGGGCGCTTGAGTCAGCGGGCCACCAAGCCCGCCTCGTGGGCCAGCAACCCGGCCTGCGTCCGGTTCGCGCAATCCAGCTTCACGAGCATCCGCGAGACATAGCTCTTCACCGTCGCCTCGGCGAGGTGCAACCGAGCCCCGATGTCCGCATTGGACAGTCCCTCGCCCAGGCACGCCAGCACATCCCGCTCCCGCTCGGTCAACCCGGCGATCCGCCGCCGCGCGTCGTCGCCGCGCTCGCGTCCGTCCGCGGACAACGCCACCAGCCGGCGCGCCGCCGACGGTGACAGCACCGTGTGCCCGTCCGCCGCCACCCGGACCAGGCCGATCAAGTCCTCCGGCGGCGTCGACTTCACCAGGAAGCCCGCCGCTCCCGCACGCAACGCCCGGATCACGTACGTGTCCGCGTCGAACGTCGTCAGGGCCACCACCGCCGGTGGGTCGGGCAACGCCGTGATCCGCGGGATCGCCGTCAGCCCGTCCACGCCCGGCATCCGCAGGTCCATCAGCACCACGCGCGGCCGGTGCCGGACCACCGCTTCGACCGCCTCCGCGCCGTCGGCCGCCTGGGCCACCACCTCGATGTCGGGCGCCGAACCCAGGATCGTGCGCAGGTGCGCGCACACCATCGGCTCGTCGTCGACCACGAGCACCGGGATCACTGCGCGCCTTCCGCCGTCGGGACGTAGGCGGGCAGTATCGCACCGACCCGGAACCCGCCGCCCGGTGCCGGGCCCGCGTCGAACCGCCCGCCGACCAGCTCGACGCGTTGCCGCAGCCCCGCCAGGCCCACTCCGCTACCGCGACCGGCCAGTGCCGGGTCGGGTGGGCGGGCTGCCGCCGTGTTGCCCACCGAGACGTCCAGACCACCCGGGTGGTAGCGCAGCGAGACCGTCGCCGACGCGCCCGGCGCGTGCTTGCGCACGTTCGTCAGCGCCTCCTGCACCAGCCGGTACGCCGTGCGCGCGACCGTCGGCGACACCTGCGCCGGGTCGCCGTCCACCACCAGCTCCGTCGCCACCCCCACCGAGCGCGACTCCTCGACCAGCCGCGCCGGGTCGCCGGGCTCCTCCGGGCTGAGCGTCCGCGCGCCGGCCTCCGCGCCGTCGCGCAGGACGCCGACCAGGTCGCGCAGCTCGTCCAGGGCCAGCGCGCCTTCGCGGCGGATGTCCTCGGCCGCCGCGCGGGCCGCCGGGTCCGCCGACGTCACGCCGAGCGCGCCCGCGTGCAGCACCATCAGGCTGAGCCGGTGCGTGACGACGTCGTGCATCTCGCCCGCGAGCCGCCGCCGTTCCTCCGCCCGGGCGCGCTCGGCGAGCAGGTGCTGTTCGCGTTCGGCGCGCTCCGCGCGGTCGCGCAGCGACTGCAGCAGCTGCTTGCGGGCTTCGAAGTACAGCGACGCCAGCGCGGGCAACGCCGTGCTGAGCAGCCCGAACGGCGTCGTAGCCCAGCTCGGCGTCCACGGCCGCGCGGCCACCACGGCCAGGATCCCGGCCACCCACAGCACCGTCCGCCGGTCCAGCACCCGCGCCGCCTGCGACAGGATCACCGGGGTGATCGTCGGCACTGTCGTCAGCGCGAGCGGGTGGACCGGCACGAGCAGCCCCGGCGCGAACGTGTCCGACGCGAGCATCGCGAACGCCGCCGCGGTGACGACCGCGCAGACCTGACCGGGGAACCGGAACAGCAGCACCAGCGTGCAGTCGCAGGCGACCTGGAGGACCAGACCGGCCGCCGGGCCCAGCGCGCCGGTCGTCCGGTCGTCGAGGGCGAAGAAGAGCGTGTTCATCCCGGCGAACGCGAGCGCGGCGAAGATCAGCCAGCGGGCGTCGGAGCGGCTCGGCCACAGCGGCCGCCGGGCGGTGGTCACGCGGCCACGGTAACCGCTGAGCCGGGCCGACGCCCCGGGATGCAACGAAAGTTGCGCGCGACGGCCACCGTTCGTCGCCGCGATCGGCACCCTCGGCCGGTTTCGCCGCGCACCCCGGACGCGGTGTGCTGGGGACGTGACAGTCCTGACGCGACCGAAGACGGCGTTCGCCGCGGGCCCGGTGCTCGTGGTCGCGGGCCTCGCCGGGCTCGCGCTGCTGCTGACCAGCGGGCGCTACGCGGGCGGGTTCGACGAGCTCTACTTCCTGGTGGCCGGTCGAGATCACCTGAGCTGGGGGTATTTCGACCAGCCACCGCTCGTGCCCGCGCTGGCGGCGGCGATGGACGCCGTCGCCCCGGGGTCGCTGGTCGCGCTGCGCCTGCCGGTGACACTCGCCGCGGCGGGCGGCGTGGTCGTCACGGCCCTGATCGCCCGCGAGCTCGGCGGCGGCCGCGGCGCCCAGGTGATGGCGGCGGCCTGCTACGCGACGTCGGGGATCGTCATCGTCAGCCACTGGCTCGCGACATACGCGCTCGACCCGTTCCTCTGGACGGTCCTGACGTGGCTGCTCGTCCGCTGGACGCGCACCCGCCGCGACGGCCTGCTGGTGTGGGCGGGCGTGGTCACGGCGGTGTCGCTGGAGACGAAGTTCCTGATCCCGGCGTTGTGGGCGGCGGTGCTGCTCGCCGCGCTGTGGCTCGGTCCGCGGGAGCTGCTCTCGCGGCCGAAGCTCTGGCTGGGCGCGGCGATCGCGGCGGCCGTCACGGTGCCGACGCTGCTCTGGCAGGCCACGCACGGCTGGCCGTACACCCACATGGGCGACGTCGTCGCGGCGGAGTTCCCCGGCTACGGCGGCTGGGTGCGCGACGCGCTCCTCAGCGCGGGGGTCGGTGTCGGCGTCCTCGCCCTGGGGTACGGCATGTGGCGGCTGCTGCGGTCGCCCGAGCTGCGGCCGTACCGGTACCTGGGCGTCGCGGTGCTGCTGGTCGGCGTCGCGGTGCTGGCGACGCAGGGCCGGGCGTACTACGTCATGGGCTTGTACGCGGTGCCGTTCGCGGCCGCGGCGACCGAGCTGACCCGGCGGAACCTGGTGGGCTGGTGGAAAGCCGTGGCGTGGCCGGCTTTCGCGCTGTCGGCGGTGGTGACGCTGGTCGCGTTGCCGGTGTGGCCCGCGTCGGCACGGACGTCGTACGGGCCGTTCACGCTCGGCAGCACGTTCGCGCAGGGCGAGCTGCCGCAGCAGGAGCTGGCGAAGGCGATCGGACAGGCCTACGCCGCGCTTCCCCCGGAGACTCGCGCGCGGACCGTCGTGTACGCGGAGATCTACCCGTTCGCGGCGGTGACGGAGTTCTACGGTGGTCAACGTGTCTACAGTGGACACCGCGGGTACTGGTACTTCGGCCCGCCACCGGAGTCGGCCGACGCGGTGTTGTTCGCCGGGTTCGATCCCGGGTCGCTGCGGCCCTATTTCGCGCACGAGACGCAGGTGGCCGAGGGGCTGCTGTGGGTGTTCGACGGCCGGACGGCGCCGTGGGCGCGGATCTGGCCGGACTTGAGACGGGAGTGAGATGACCGAGCTTTCCTTGCCGGCGCGGGCGTATTTGCTGGCGTGCGACACGCGGCGCGACCGGCTGCCGGACCGGGAGCGCGTGGCGCTGCTGGTCCGCGCGGCGGCGTTGACGGACTTGGTGCTGCGCGGCTTGATCACCGACGCCGACGGCCGCCCGGCGGCGAACGGCACCGGCGGCACGGGTCATCTGGTGCTCGACGACTTGCTGGCCGAGGTGGCGGCGGACCCGCACCGGAAGTGGCGGGCGTGGGTGCGCCGAGGGGCGCGCGGGACGCTGCAGTCGCTGGAGGCCCAGTTGGCCGCGGCGGGCGTGGTTTCGCTGCGGACGTCGCGGGTGCTGGGGGTGTTCCCGCGGCGCCACCCGGTGGTGCGGGATCGCGCGGTGGCGGCCGGGCTGCACGAGGAAGTGGCTTCGGCGCTGCGGAGTGAAGCAGCGGTGTCGCCGGAGGTGGCGGCGTTGACGGCATTGGCCGCGGCGGTGGAGTTGAAGGCGGTGCTGCCACGCGCCGAGCGACGGCGGGCCAAGGCCCGGATCGCGCGGCTGGAGGAGCAGGCGGGCGCGGCGGTCCCGGCGCTGCGCAAGGTGATCCGCGAGGTGAATGCGGCCCGCACGGCCTCGATCGCGGCGGCTTCCGGTGGTGGCGGGGGAGGGGGCTGAGCGCGCGCCGGTCGGTGCCAGGGGGTCGAGGGGGCTCCCTGGCATCGACCGGTGTCCCGAGCTTCGGCGCCCACCGAAGCGTCGCGGACCTAACTTCAGCGACATGAACGAATTCCGCGCCCTCCACATCCCCGGCAACCCGCTGCTCCTGCCCAACGCGTGGGAGTTCGGCATCGGCGCGTTCCTCGCCGCACAAGGGTTCCGCGCCGTGGGCACCACGAGCCTCGGCGTCTCCGCGGCGGCAGGAGAACCCGACGGCGCACCGACGACCCGAGACGCGACCGTCGCCCTGGCAACCCGCCTGACTCGCCTAGACGTCCTCGTCACCGTCGACATAGCCGACGGCTTCAGCGCAGACCCGGCCGAAGTAGCCGACCTGGCCGCGGAACTGGCCGAAGCCGGAGCAGTCGGCGTCAACCTCGAGGACGGCCGCCCCGACGGCTCCCTCGCCCCGGTCGACGTCCAGTCTGCCCTGGTCACAGCGGTAAAAGAGCGGGCGCCGGAGCTGTTCGTCAACGCCCGAACCGACACCCACTGGGCAGGCGACCACTCGATCAACGAAGCCGAGACACGAGCGAGGGCATACGCGGCGGCAGGCGCGGACGGAGTCTTCGTCCCCGGCCTCGCCGCCCCGGCGGACGTCGAGCGGATAGTCGCCATCGGCCTCCCGCTCAACCTGCTGTTCCTGCCGGGGAAGGTCACCGTCGCCGGACTGGCGGAGCTGGGCGTCGCGCGGGTCAGCCTGGGCTCCCTGCCCTACCGGATGGCGCTCGCCGCGGCCGCGGCGACGGCGCTGGCCGTCCGCGACGGCCGTGACCTGCCGCTGCGTCCGCCGAGCTACGCCGATGTCACCGCCCTGCTGCCGTAAACCGGCCCTTTCTGCTTGGCTCGGCTCATGCGTGCCTTCGGAACCGACTTCGCCGTCCCGCCCGGATACCTCAACACGCCCAGCGTGGGCATCCCGCCCGCGCCGGTGGCCGCGGCCGTGGCGGAGTCCGTCGAACGGTGGCGCGTCGGCGCGACCCGGCCGGGGGAGTTCGACCAGTACGTCGAGCGGGCGCGGGCCGGGTTCGCCCGGCTCGTCGGCGTCGAGGCGGGCGACGTCGCGATCGGCGCGTCCGTCTCCCAGCTCGTCGCCAACGTCGCCGCCGCGCTGCCCAGCGGCACCCGCGTGCTCGCCGCCGAAGGCGACTTCACCAGCGTGACCTTCCCGTTCGCCGCGAACCCCGGTGTCACCGTGACCGAAGTGCCCCTGGAGCTGCTGCCCGAGCGGGTCGAGGGCCACGACGTCGTCGCGGTGAGCGTCGTCCAGTCCGCCGACGGCCGGATCGTCGACCTCCCCGCGCTGCGGGCCGCGGCCGAGGCCGCCGGGGCGGCCGTGCTGCTCGACGCCACCCAGGCCGTGGGCTGGCTGCCGCTCGACGTCGCCTGGGCCGACTGGGTGGCCGGGGCGGGCTACAAGTGGCTCTGCTCGCCCCGCGGCGGCGCGTGGCTCGCCGTGCGGCCCGACGCCCGCGAGCGCACCCGGCCGGTCGCCGCCAACTGGTACGCGGGCGAGGACCCCTGGGCCACGGTCTACGGCCTCCCGCTGCGCCTGGCGGGCGACGCGCGCGCGTTCGACCTCTCGCCGGTCTGGCTCGCCCAGGTCGGCTCCGCGGCCGCCCTGGAGTACTTCGCCGGCCTCGACCTGGCGCAGGTCAAGGCGCACAACGTCGGCCTGGCCGACCTGCTGCTGGAGAAGCTCGGGCTGCCGCCGCGGGGGAGCGCCATCGTGTCCCTCGACGCCGACCCGGAACGGGCCGCCGCGGCCGGGATCGTCTCGAGCGTCCGCGGCGGGCGGCTGCGGGTCGGGTTCCACCTCTACAACACCGCTGACGACGTCGAACGCGTCTTACGTGCGTTCGAGTGAACGCGGCGGAGGCGGTGCCCTACCGTATGTCCTCGTGGTTGGTGCGCATTTCACCCCTGGCCCGTCCGACACGGCCCCGCTGGGCGCGGTACCCCCGCAGCCCCGCCCGCCGGTGCCGGGCCCACCGGCGCGCGACACCCGGTCCCTGCTGCTCAGGGGCGCCGGGCTGGTCGCGATCGCCGTCGTGTCCGGCCTGCTCTGGTTCCTGATCCGGCACGACTCGACGCCGGCGGAGCCGGTCGCGCAGCCGCCGGCGCAGAACACCGGGCAGTTCCAGTTCACCAAGGTCGCCGGGCCGGAGCGGAGCGACGACTGCGCCGCGAAGTCGTACGGGAAGACGAAGGACTTCTTCACCGACAACCCGTGCCAGTCGCTGGTCCGCGCGCTCTACACGACTGAGACGGGCGGGGCGAAGGCGCTGGTGTCGGTGGTGCTGGTGGGGATGCCGGACTCGGCGAAGGCGAAGCAGCTCAAGACGCTGACCGAGAAGGACGGCACCGGCAACGTCACCGACCTGGTCCGTGACAAGACGTTCGCCGGCACCGGCACCCCGAGCGTGAGCGGCAGCGACGCGGCGTACGCCTCCCGGGTGGAGGGCACGAACGTGACGATCGTGCTGGCCGACTTCTACGCCAAGCACAAGGACAAGGACCTGATCGAGAAGATCGCGGACGACGCGCTCCGCCTGTCCGCCGACCTGCACTCCTGACCGGCCCCAAGCGCCCCAAGGCGGCCTTGGTTGCGTCTCACGCACCGAAGGCCGCCTTGGTTGCGTCTGACGCACCGAAGGCCACATTGGGGCGCTTGAGGGTCAGGCGGTCTGACCGGGCATGGCGATCGCCGTCGGCTTCT
The DNA here is from genome assembly GCF_030264295.1 of Amycolatopsis nalaikhensis. Taxonomy (GTDB): domain Bacteria; phylum Actinomycetota; class Actinomycetes; order Mycobacteriales; family Pseudonocardiaceae; genus Amycolatopsis; species Amycolatopsis nalaikhensis. The sequence continues at coordinate 6,303,354 of NZ_CP127173.1, forward strand.
CGCCCGCCTCGGAGCGCCACGGCGTGCCGCGGCGGGAGGCCGCCACCAGCGCGTGCAGCGCCGTCGTGCGCAGGTTCGCGTCGTCGGTGTGGTTCACCACCGCCAGCCACGCCGACGCGCAGTCGGCCTCGGCCGTCGCGACCACCAGCGCCGCCGACTTCGCGTCCGTCACCGGCTTCTTCGGCACGTACGCCGGTTCCGGCGCGACCGGCGTCGCCCCGGACGCCGAGAGCATCGTCTGCAGCAGGTCGCGGCGGACCGCGTGCTCGGCGGCGCCGCTCTTCTCCGCGTCGCCGAAGTCGGCCGGGAGGAACGCGCTGACCAGGCCGTACACCCAGACCGCGGCGTGCTCGGCGGCGAGCGCGACCTGCAGCGGGTCGACGGCCTCCGCGGGCACCGCACCCGCCGCGGCCACCGGCGGCTTCGGCGCGTCCTCGCCCGGCCCGAGCGCCGGGGCGATCCGCTGCAGGGCCGCGCAGCCCGCCGCGACCGCCGCGACCAGCCCGGCGCGGTAGCGCGGCAGCCCGCCCACGAGGTCTTCGGCCTGCTTGCGCGCGGTCGCCAGCCGCTCCTTCAGCTCGCCCAGCGAGGCGGGCGACGGCGGGGTCGGCGACGACGAGGGCTTCGGCCGGTTCAGCCGGTCCACTTCGGACTTCAACGCGGCCGCGTGCGCCGCGCGCGCGTCGGCGAGCTGGCCGGCGGCGTCGGCGTCCTTGCCCTTGGCCAGCGCCCGCGCGGCGGCGGCGTCCGCCTCGGCGGCGGCCAGCAGCGGCTGCAACGGGTCGGGGCTTTCGTCGTAGCCGGGCCCGCACGCGGCCAGGGGAACGGCCAGCGCGGCCAGCGCCCCCGCGCGGAGGGCGGCACGACGGGTCAGGTCGGTCGGTCTTCCGGTCACGTCGGCCCATCCTGCCAGGCCCCGGGGCGGCCCCGCCGCTCGCGCGGGGTGAGCGGGGTACCGGATAAGCTGGTCCACCACCGACCCGCGCAACCGAGGAGAGCCCCACGTGCCAGGAGAACTCGCCAGCCGGCTTCAGCCGATAGTGGCCGAAGCCGTCACCGCCGCGGGTTTCGACCTCGACTCGTTCGAGGTGCAGCAGGCCGGCCGGCGGCAGCTGGTCAAGGTCGTCGTCGACTCCGACGACGGGGTCGGGCTGGACGAGGTCGCCGAGATCAGCCGCAAGGTCTCCGCGGCGCTCGACGAGAACGAACACGTGCTCGCCAGCGCGTACACCCTGGAGGTCACCTCGCCGGGCCTCGACCGGCCGCTGACCCAGGCGCGGCACTGGCGGCGCGCGCGGTTCCGCCTGGTCAAGATCACCCCGGTCGAAGGCGCCGCCTTCGTCTGCCGGGTCGGTCACGCGGGCGACGACTCCGCCCGCGTCCTCGAGGGCGGCAAGATCCGCGACGTCCGCTACGCCGATGTGGCGAAGGCGGTCGTGGAGATCGAGTTCAAGCAGCCGCCTGTCGAGGACCTGAAACTGCTCGAAGACGACGCGTCCGGCATGATCGCGGCCGAGACGGAGAAGGGGTCGAAGTGAACGTCGACATCGCCGCGCTGCGGGCGATCGAACGGGACAAGGACATCCCCTTCGAAACGGTGATCGAGGCCATCGAGACGGCCTTGCTCACCGCGTACAAGCACACCGAGGGCCACCAGCCGCACGCCCGCATCGACATCGACCGCAAGACGGGCCTGGTGCGCGTGCTCGCGCACACGCTGACCCACGACGGCCAGGTCGACGAGGAGTGGGACGACACCCCCGAGGGCTTCGGCCGGATCGCCGCCACCACCGCGCGCCAGGTCATCCTGCAGCGGCTGCGCGACGCCGAGCACGAGAAGACCTTCGGCGAGTTCTCCACCAAGGAGGGCGAGATCGTCGCCGGCGTCATCCAGCGCGACGCCCGCGCCAACGCGCGCGGCATGGTCGTGGTCCAGGTGGGTGACACCGAGGGCGTGCTGCCCTCCGGCGAGCAGGTCGCCGGCGAGTCCTACGAGCACGGCAGCCGGATCAAGGCGTACGTGGTCACCGTGTCGCGCACCAACCGCGGCCCGCAGATCACGCTCTCGCGCTCGCACCCCAACCTGGTGAAGAAGCTGTTCGCGCTCGAAGTACCCGAAATCGCGGACGGCACGGTCGAGATCGCCGCGATCGCGCGCGAGCCGGGGCACCGGACGAAGATCGCGGTCCGGTCCACCGTGCCGGGCGTCAACGCCAAGGGCGCCTGCATCGGCCCGGTGGGCGCGCGCGTGCGCAACGTGATGAGCGAGCTGGCCGGCGAGAAGATCGACATCATCGACTACTCCGAGGACCCGGCCCGCTTCGTCGGGAATGCGCTGTCGCCCGCGAAGGTTGTTTCGGTACGAGTCGTGGACGAGCGGGCGAAGACCGCCCGCGTCGTGGTGCCGGACTTCCAGCTGTCGCTGGCGATCGGCAAGGAGGGCCAGAACGCCCGCCTCGCCGCCCGCCTGACCGGCTGGCGGATCGACATCCGCAGCGACGCCGCGCCGGCGGACGACGAGGGTGATCAAGACCACGCCAGTCCGTCGCGGCCCGCCGCGACAACCGGTTCGGCTGAGTGAAGGTCGAAGCGCTAGACTCAGGAATGGTTCAAAGCCCGCGGCGGGTAGCCGAGCACCAGCCCCACCGGAATTCCCCGGTGCGGACTTGTGTCGGCTGCAAGCGGCGGGCATTGATCGGTGAGCTGCTGCGCGTGGTCGCGGTGGCCGGGCGGGTGGTCGTCGACGAACGTCGGCGGCTGCCGGGCCGGGGGGCTTGGCTGCACCCCGACCCGGACTGCCTGGCCAAGGCCGAACGGCGGCGGGCCTTCCCCAGAGCCCTGCGGGCTCCGGGGGCGCTCGACGCCCGCGAGGTCCGCGAGCACGTCGAGCGCACCGCCCCGCACCACGAGCCCGGGACGTCCCCGGGCCCGCGAGGAATCAAGGAAGCAGGTCGACCCGTCATGAGTCAGCCGTGAAGCTGAAGCCATGAGCGTCAGACAATAAGGACGAGGTCAGCGGGTTCCCCGCCTGGCCTCCCCTAGATGAGGAGAGTTGTGCCAGGCAAGGCCCGCGTACACGAGCTCGCCAAGGAGCTCGGCATCACCAGCAAGGACGTTCTCGCGAAGTTGAAGGAACAGGGCGAGTTCGTCAAGTCCGCGTCGTCCACGGTCGAGGCGCCCGTCGCCCGCCGTCTCCGCGACGCGTACGCCCCCAAGGGCGCCAAGAAGCCCACCCCCGGCCCGTCGGCGCGCCCCGCGCCCCCGGCCGCCAAGCCGGGCGCTCCGGCGCCCAAGCCCGCCGCACCGGCCCCGCAGCAGCAGGCGCCCGCGGCGAAGGCCGCCCCGGCGGCCCCGCAGCAGCAGGTCCCGGCCTCGAAGCCGGCCGCACCGGGCGCCCGTCCCGGCCCCCGGCCCGGCCCGCGTCCGGCCACGCCCGCACCCCAGCAGCAGGTCCCGGCCGCCAGTGCCGAGGCTCCCGCCGCGCCCAAGCAGGACACCCCGGCCGCGCCCGCCCAGGGCACCGGCTCGGTCGTCCCGCCGAAGCCGCAGGGCCCCAAGCCCGGCGGTCCCAAGCCCGGTCCGCGCGCGCCGCGGGTCGGCAACAACCCGTTCGGCGTCGGCTCCGGCGCCCCGGCCCCGCGGCCCCCGGCTCCGCGCCCCGGCCCCGGCCAGGGCGGCGACAACCGCCCGCCGCGGCCCGGTGGCGGCCAGGGTGCCGGTGACCGTCCGGCCCCGCGGCCCGGTGGTGGCGCCGGTGGCAACCGGCCGAGCCCGGGCAACATGCCCCCGCGGCCGAACCCCGGCATGATGCCGGGCCGCACGCAGCGCCCGGCCGGTCCGGGTGGCGGCGGTCGCGGCGGACCCGGCGGCGGCGCCCGTGGTGGCCCCGGTGGCGGCGGTCGTCCCGGTGGCGGCGGCGGTTTCCGTGGTGGCCCCGGTGGCGGTGGCGGCGGCGGTGGCTTCCGCGGCGGTCCCGGTGGCGGTGGCGGCGGCTTCCGCCCGGGTGGCGGCGGTCCCGGTGGGGGCGGCGCCCCGGCCGGTGGCGGCGGCTTCCGCGGTGGCGGCGGCGGTCGTGGCGGCCCCGGTGGCCGTGGCGGTACCGCGGGTGCCTTCGGGCGTCCCGGTGGTCCCTCGCGCAAGGGCCGCAAGTCGAAGCGGCAGAAGCGCCAGGAGTACATGGACAACATGCAGGCGCCCAGCGTCGGCGGCGTCCGCCTGCCCAAGGGCCAGGGCGAGACGATCCGGCTGCCGCGCGGTGCCTCGCTGACCGACTTCGCCGAGAAGATCGACGCCAACCCGGCTTCGCTGGTGCAGGTGCTCTTCCACCTCGGCGAGATGGTCACCGCGACGCAGTCCGTGTCGGACGACATCCTCGAGCTGCTCGGCGGCGAAATGAACTACAACGTTCAGGTCGTCAGCCCCGAGGAGGAGGACCGCGAGCTGCTGGAGACCTTCGACATCACCTACGGTGAGGACGAAGGTGGCGAGGAAGACCTGCAGGTCAGGCCGCCCGTCGTGACCATCATGGGTCACGTCGACCACGGTAAGACCCGCCTGCTCGACACGATCCGGAAGACGAAGGTCCGCGAGAGCGAGGCCGGCGGCATCACGCAGCACATCGGTGCGTACCAGATCGAGACCGAGCTCGAGGGCAACCCGCGGCTGATCACCTTCATCGACACCCCGGGTCACGAGGCGTTCACCGCCATGCGTGCCCGTGGTGCGAACTCGACCGACATCGCGGTGATCGTGGTGGCGGCCGACGACGGTGTGATGCCGCAGACGGTCGAGGCGATCAACCACGCGCAGGCCGCCAAGGCCCCGATCGTGGTCGCGATCAACAAGATCGACAAGGAAGGCGCGAACCCGGACAAGATCCGGCAGCAGCTGACCGAGTACGGCCTGGTCGCCGAGGAGTACGGCGGCGACACGATGTTCGTCGAGATCTCCGCGCGGCAGAACATCAACATCGACGGCCTGCTCGAGGCGATCCTGCTGACCGCCGACGCCGCTCTGGACCTCCGGGCCAACCCGGACATGGAGGCCCAGGGTGTCGCGATCGAGGCGCACCTCGACCGCGGCCGCGGCCCGGTGGCCACCGTCCTGGTCCAGCGCGGCACGCTGCGCGTCGGTGACTCGGTCGTGGCGGGTGACGCCTACGGCCGCGTCCGCCGGATGGTCGACGAGCACAACGTCGACGTCACCGAGGCGCTGCCGTCGCGGCCCGTCCAGGTCATCGGCTTCACGTCGGTGCCCGGCGCGGGTGACACCTTCCTGGTGGTCGACGAGGACCGCGTCGCCCGGCAGATCGCCGAGCGCCGGTCGGCTCGCACGCGGAACGCGCTCAACGCGTCGCGCCGCAAGCGGGTCAGCCTCGAGGACCTCGACTCCGCCTTGAAGGAGACGAACAGCCTCAACCTGATCATCAAGGGTGACAACTCGGGTACGGTCGAGGCCCTCGAAGCCTCGCTGCTCCAGCTGGACGTCGGCGACGAGGTCGAGCTGAACGTGGTCCACCGCGGCGTCGGTGGCGTGACCGAGTCGGACATCGACCTGGCGACCGCGTCCGACGCGATCGTCCTCGGGTTCAACGTCCGCGCCCAGGGCAAGGCGACCGAGCGGGCCACCCGCGAGGGCGTCGACGTCCGGTACTACACGGTCATCTACCAGGCGATCGACGAGATCGAGCAGGCCCTCAAGGGCATGCTCAAGCCGGAGTACGAAGAGGTCGAGCTGGGCCGCGCGGAGGTCCGCGAGGTCTTCAAGTCCTCCAAGATCGGCACGATCGCGGGTTGCCTGGTCATGTCCGGCGAGATCCGGCGCAACGCCCGGGCCCGTCTGCTCCGCGACGGCACCGTCGTCGCGGAGAACCTGCCGATCAGCTCGCTGCGGCGGTTCAAGGACGACGTGGTCGAGGTCCGCGAAGGGTACGAGTGCGGTCTGACGCTGGGCTCGTACAGCGACATCAAGGTCGACGACGTGATCGAGACCTACGAGCAGCGCGAGAAGCCTCGCGCCTGATGTTCGGGGCCGGGTGCGTGCGGGAGTTCCCGTGCGCACCCGGCTCGTCCTACTACACAAAACTCACCTGCCTATGTTCGTCGGAGCTTCAAGCTCGACATCCTGCTCGGCGACGTCCATTCGCTGAAGCAGAAGCGATCCGTGGTGCGGCCGGTGCTGGCGGAGGTGCGCAAGCGCTTCGCCGTGTCGGCGGCCGAAGCCGGGCACACCGACCTGCACCGGCGGGCCCTCATCGGGGTGGCCGTGGTCGCCGAAGGTGGCGAGCACGTCCGTGACGTGCTCGACTCGTGTGAGCGGTACGTGGCGAGCCGGCCGGAGTTCGAACTGCTCTCCGCTCGCCGACGGCTGCTCGGTCCAGAGGATTAGATCTTTCTAGGAGAAGACATGGCCGATCCTGCTCGGGCTCGCAAGCTCGCCAAGCGGATCTCGCAGATCGTCGCGTCCGCGATCGAGCACGAGGTCAAGGACCCGCGGCTGAACTACGTGACCATCACGGACACGAAGGTCACCGGCGACCTGCACGACGCCACGGTGTACTACACGGTGCTCGGCGAGAAGCTGGACTCCGTCCCGGACTTCGCCGGGGCCGCGGCCGCGCTCGAATCGGCGCGCGGGGTGCTGCGCACGAAGGTCGGGCAGGGCACCGGTGTCCGGTACACGCCGACCCTGACGTTCGTCGCGGACACCATCCCGGAGGAGTCGAAGCGCATCGAGGACCTCCTCGCGAAGGCCCGCGAGGCCGACGCGGAGGTCGCGCGGCGCGCCACCGGCGCCCAGCACGCGGGCGACGCCGACCCGTACAAGGCGCCTCGCGAAGAGACCGAAGACGACGAGTTCGCGGAGGAGGAGAGCCGGGGCTGACCCGTGCTCTCCCGCCGCACCCTGCTCGCCGGCAGCGCGTTGACGCTGTTGGCGGGCTGCTCGTCGGCGCCACCCGCGCCGGGTCCGGCGCCGGTGCCGGTCCCGGCCCGGCCGACGGCGCCGCGTGACCCGGTGACGGTGCAGCGCATGCCCTCGGCGGCCCCCGGACGGGACGTCGACCTGGTGCTGATCACCCCGTCCGGGGTTCCGGCCGCGGGCTTGCCGGTGTGCCTGGCCCTGCACGGCCGAGGTGCGCAGGCCCGCACGTTCCTGACGCTGGGCGTCCCGGCGCTCTTGACCGCGGCCGTGCAGGCGGGCGTGCCGCCGTTCGCTATCGCGGCCGTCGACGGCGACCACTACTGGGTGGACGTCGGCGGCGGCGACGACCCGCAGCGGATGCTCGCGGAGGAGGTCCCGGGCTGGCTGGCGGCCCGCGACCTGCGTCCGCCCTCGGCCGTGTTCGGCATCTCGATGGGCGGGTTCGGCGCGTTGCGGTTCGCCCGTGCTCACCCGGACCTGAAGGCGGTGGCCACGGCGAGCGCGGCGCTGTTCCTCAGCTGGCCGGACGCCCGTGGCCGCAAGGTGTTCGCCGACGAAGCCAACTGGCGCGCCGCCGAACCGCTGCTGCACACGGGGGAGCTGCACCCGGCCGGGCTGGGCGTCTGGTGCGGGGAATCGGACCCGTTCCTGAGCGCGGACCGGAAGCTGGCGAAGGCGGTTTCCCCGGCGGTCGCCCGGTTCACGCCGGGCGGGCACAAGGACGAGTACTGGCGCGGAATCCTGCCGGAGGTCCTGAAGTTCGTCGGGCAGCGGCTGGCTTGAGCTGGTTCGGCTAGGCGGGCCGCGACGCGAACAGGATTCCTTGCGGCACTTCGGCTTCCGGGTTGAGCCGCCAGTCGGCGTCGACCTGGAAGCCCGCGTTCCGCAGCCACCGCGCCAGGTGCGCGGGCTGTCGCAAGTGGACGTTCACCCGCATCGGGTGCCCGCCGTACCCTTCGGTCTTCAGCCGGGTGCCCTCGCCGACGTGGTACCCGATCACCACCCGGCCCCCGGGCCGCAGCACCCGCCGGAAGTGGCCGAGCACCACCGGGACCTCGGCGTCCGGCACGTGGATCAGCGAAAAGAACGCCAGCACGCCCGCGACGGACGCGTCCGCCACGGGCAGGTCGGTCATCGACCCCACGTCGAACCGCAGCTCCGGGTACGACCGCCGGGCCAGGTCGATCATCGCGGGGGACAGGTCGATGCCGGACGCGTCGAGGCCGAGCGAGGCCAGGTGCGCGGTGAAGTGCCCGGGCCCGCAGCCCGCGTCCAGGACCGGCCCGTCGGCCTGCGCGGCGAACACGGCCATCGTCGCCCGCACGTACGGCCGGGTATCGAGAGCGTCGGCGGCCCACGCGGCGTAGCTTTCGGCGACCGTGTCATACGACGTGCGGGTGTCCGCGAGCCAGGTCATGGGCGCGAGCGTAGCCCGTCGAGCACGAGGGCGAGGCCGCGCCGCCAATCCGGCGTGGCGGTCGCGGCGGCGAACACGATCGCCAGGTCCTCGCCGCGGAAGCCCGCCTGCAGCGCCCCGGCGTCCTGGGCGCGGGCGATGATCCGGGCGATCCGGGAAGCGTTGGCCTGCTTGACCTTTTCCAGCCCGGAGCCGCGATCGAAGGCGCGGGTGCAGACCTGCATGAAGCCGCGGTCGGTGACCTGCATGAGGACCGAGCGTTCGAGGAAGAGCACGAAGCCGGCCCAGGGGTCCTCGCAGGCGAGGGCTTCCTCGGCGATGGCTTCGGCTTCCTCGAGGACGGGCAGGAAGGCGGCCTCGACGAGGTCCGCACGCGTGGGGAACCGGTTGTAGAGGGTCCCGATGGCGACCTCGGCCCGCCGCGCGATCTCATCGAGCGGAGCATCGATCCCCTTGACCCCGAACACTTCCCGCGCGGCGGCCACCAACGCTTCCCGGTTGCGCCGGGCATCCGCGCGCAGGGGTCGGGGCTCGACGGTCACGGCCGGAGTATAGCGATCAGGACGCCGGTTTCGCGGCCACGACGAGGTCGCGCAGGATGGCCTGATCGACCCGGTGGGTGAACTCCTCCCAGGGCCCACCCTCCCGAACATCGAGCCCGGCCTTCCGCAGCACCTCGACCAGCTCCGCCCGCGGCAGCACCGTGGTGTTCCACGAAATCCCGAGCGCCCCGCCCGGCCGCAGTACCCGCGTCCACACCGGCACGGCCGCCGCCAGCAGGTCGCGCGGGCTTCGCTGCAGACCGGCCTCGCGATGGCTCCCGTGCTGCACGCCGTACGGCGCGTCCGTCACGATCACGTCGCAGGAGTTCGCCCGCAGCACCTCGTCCGTGGTCAGCGTGTCGGCGTTGAAGTACGTCAGCTTGCGGGTCTCGCCGGCCTTGAAGTCTTCCTTGCTGAACGCGTACTCGATGTCGAGCCGCCGCCCGAGCCGGACCTTGTTGCGGCGCAGCTGACCCGACTCGGCCGTGTGCTTGACGCGCTTGTTCCGCAGCCACGTCTTGATGAACGCCTCGTACGCCTCGAAGTCCTTCGCGTCGACGTCCAGGCCGGTGGCGTGCAGGCCGTACATCATCGCCTGGTTGAGCGTCGTGCCCCGGCCGCACAGCGGGTCGAGCAGGTACTTCGGCCGCTCGGAGAACGGGTCCGCCGTCGCCAGCAGCGTCACGTTCAGCAGCAGCTTCGTGAACGACTCGTTCGTCTTGCCCGCGTACTTCTGGATGGTCAGCAGGTCGGAGTCGGCCTTCGCCAGCGGCGTCACCGTGACCGGCCGCAGCACGCCGTCGCCCAGCTCGAACAGGGCATACAGCGACGACAGGTTCGACAGCAGCGCCAGGTCGCGCTCGCCGAGGGGCGCCGAGCTGGTGAAGCGCACGTACCCGACGCCGCCGAGCTCGATCTCCTCGATCGCGGACAGCTCGGCCGACAACGCCGTGCCGAACACCGCCAGCTCGGCGCGCAGCAGCGCGGGGGAGGAGGCGGCGTAGACCCGGTTGGCTGACGGGTGGACCAGGATCACGTACTCAGGCATCCCGCAGAGCGTAGCGTGACGCACCGTGACCCCTACTTTGGCGCAGGACATCCGGGACGCGGCCGCGCTGCTCGCGTCGGCCACCGACGTGACCGTGCTCGGCCACGTGCGGCCCGACGCGGACGCCCTCGGCAGCGCGCTCGCCCTCGGCCGGGCGCTGCACCAGCGCGGCGCGAAGGTGCGCGTCTCCTTCGGCGAGCCCGACGAGGCCCCGGAGACGCTGCGCTGGCTCGACGAGGACGGCCTGCTCACCCACCCCGACGACCTGCCGGACACCGAGGCACTGCTGGTCTGCGTCGACACGCCGGTACCGAAGCGGCTGGGCCGCCTCGCCGGGCGCGTCGAGCTCGCCGGTGAGGTGCTGGTGATCGACCACCACGCCACCAATACGTATTACGGCGGCTGCAACGTCGTCGACGAGTCCGCCGAGGCCAGCGCGATCCTCGTGTTCCGCGTGCTGGACGCGATGGGCGTCGAGCCGGACGAGCCGATCGCTCGCGGCCTCTACGCCGGGATCGTCACCGACACCAGCGGGTTCCGCCGGGCGAGCCCGGAGACGCACCGGATGGCCGCGCGGCTCCTGGAAGCGGGCGTCGACCCCGAAGCGGTGGTGCGCCGGATCGTCGACGAGCGCCCGTTCGCGTGGCTGCCGATGCTCTCGTCCGTGCTGAGCGGGGCCGAGCTGGAGCCGGAAGCCGCGCGGGGCAAGGGTTTCGTGCACGCGGTGGTCGACCTCGACGCGGCGCGCACGGTGCGTGGCGAAGAGGTCGAGTCCGTGATCGACGTGGTCCGTTCGGTGCGCGAGGCGGCCGTCGCGGCGGTGCTCAAGCAGGACCCGGCGCGCCCGGAGCAGTGGCAGATCTCGTTGCGCTCCACGGGGATCGACGTGTCGGCGGTGGCGGCCGAGTTCGGCGGCGGCGGGCACCGGCGGGCCGCGGGCTGCACGATCGCGGGCACCGCCGACGAGGTCCTGGCGGGCCTGCGGGACGCGCTGGAGCGGGCGCCGCTGCTTTAGCCGTCGGCTGGCGGGCCGGGAAAGTTCCCGGGTTCCCGCCGCGCGAGAACTGTCGGTGCCGCCGGTTAGAGTCCGGTTCGTGGTGAATGTGGAGGAGACCGAGCGGGTCCCGGCGAAGCGCGTGCTGGGCTTGGCCGTGCCGGCGCTGGGGGTGCTGGCCGCCGAGCCGTTGTACGTGCTGGTCGACACGGCCGTGGTCGGGCACCTGGACGCGCTGTCGCTGGCCGGGCTCGCGCTCGGCGGGGTCGTGCTGGCCCAGGTGTCGAGCCAGCTGACGTTCCTGTCGTACGGCACGACGTCGCGCACGGCCCGGCTCCACGGGGCGGGCCGCCGGGCCGACGCCGTCCGCGAGGGCGTGCAGGCGACGTGGCTGGCGCTGCTGGTCGGGCTCTTCGTGCTGGCCGCCGGGCAGGCGTTGGCGTGGCCGATCGCGCGAGCGTTGTCGGGCAGTGACGAGATCGCTTCGGCGGCGGTGTCGTGGCTGCGGATCGCGTTGTTCGGGGCGCCGCTGATCCTCGTCACGATGGCGGGCAACGGCTGGATGCGCGGGGTGCAGGACGCCGCGAGGCCGTTGCGCTACGTCTTGGCGGGCAACGGGATTTCGGCCGTGCTGTGCCCGGTGCTCGTGTACTGGGCCGGGCTCGGGCTGGAGGGCTCGGCGATCGCGAACGTCGTGGCGCAGGTGATCTCGGCGGCGCTGTTCTTCGCCGCGCTGGTGCGCGAGAAGGTCGGGCTGCGGCCGGACTTCAAGGTGATGCGCGCGCAGCTCGGCCTGGGCCGCGACCTGGTGCTGCGGAGCTTGGCGTTCCAGGCGTGCTTCGTCTCGGCGGCGGCGGTCGCGGCCCGGACGTCGACGGAGGCGGTGGGCGCGCACCAGGTGGTGCTGCAGCTGTGGACGTTCCTGGCGCTGGTGCTGGACTCGGTGGCGATCGCGGCGCAGTCCCTGGTCGGGGCCGCCCTCGGCGCGGGGTCGGCCCGGCAGGCGCGCGGGGTGGCGACGCAGATCACGGGGTACGGGCTGCTGCTGGGGTGCTTCCTGTGCGTGCTGTTCGCGGCGCTGTCGTGGGTGCTGCCGCACGCGTTCACGTCCGACCCGGGCGTGCTGGGCGAGATCCCGCACGCGTGGTGGTTCTTCGTGGCGCTGCAGCCGATAGCGGGGGTGGTGTTCGCCCTGGACGGAGTGCTCCTGGGCGCGGGCGACGCGGCGTTCCTCCGCAACGCGACGCTGGGGAGCGCGGCGCTGGGGTTTCTGCCGCTGATCTGGGCATCGCTGGGGTTCGGCTGGGGCCTGACGGGCATCTGGACGGGCCTGTCGCTGTTCATGGTCCTGCGGCTGGCGTTCGTGGTGGCCCGCTGGCGCGCGGGAACGTGGGCGGTGACGGGGGCGGTCCGCCCGGCTTGAGCGGGGTCGCGCGCGAGGACCGCGTGGTCGGCTGGCGCGGCCGCCCGCCGGGGCTTGCGTACGGCGCGGTTCGCCGGAGGCGGCTTCGGCGGCCATCGTGCCACCCATTCGAGCGGTGCCCGCCCGGCCGCTGACCGGCCATGTGGTGAACACCACCGGGATAACGGCTATGTTTCGTCGTTGCTTAGGCGATACAAGTTGTAGGGACGGCAGCGCAGGCGTCCGTACCACCCGAACGCCGAAACACTGGAGGAAATCGTGCCGCCCGCCACCGGCCGCGCCACCGCCCGGTCCTGGCTCATCTGGCTGTCCGCCGTCACCGTCTACCTCCTCGCCGTCTTCCACCGCACCTCCTTCGGCGTCGCCGGGCTGCAGGCGGCCGAACGCTTCGGCGTCGGCGCCGCCGCGCTCGGCACGTTCACCGTGCTGCAGGTGGGCGTCTACGCCGCGATGCAGATCCCGACCGGCGTCCTGGTCGACCGCTACGGCCCTCGCCGCGTCCTCACCGTCGCCGTGCTCGTCCTCGGTGCCGGGCAGCTGCTGCTCGGCCTCGCCCACTCCTACGGCCTCGGCCTGCTCGCCCGCGGCGTGCTCGGCTTCGGCGACGCGCTCACCTTCGTCAGCGTCCTGCGCCTGGTCGCGGCCCACTTCCCGGGCCGCCAGTACGCCCTCTTGACGTCGTTCACCGCGGCCGTCGGCTACATCGGCAACCTCGCCGCCACCGTCCCGCTGTCGCTGCTGCTCGACGCCGCCGGCTGGACGCCCACCTTCCTCGCCGTCGGCGCCGTCACCGTCCTCTACACCCTCGTCGTCGCGCTGCGGGTGCGGGACGTCCCCGCCGGGGAACAGCCGCCGGTCCGCGACGCCGTCCGGCCGCGCCAGCTCGCGCACCAGGTCGCCGAGGCCTGGCGGACGCCGGGCACGCGCCTGGGCTTCTGGGTGCACTTCAGCACGATGTTCGCGCCGAACGCCTTGACGCTCCTGTGGGGCGTGCCGTGGCTGGTGCAGGGTCAGGGCCAGTCGAAGGCGACGGCGAGCGCGCTGCTCACCGTGTTCGTCTTCGGCTCGATGGCGGGCGGTCCGCTGCTGGGTGGCCTGATCGGCAGGCGCCCGTCGCTGCGGATGCCGCTGGTCGGCGGGTACATCGGCGGGGCCGCGCTGCTCTGGGCCGTGCTGCTGAGCTGGCCGGGCCAGGTGCCGGTGGCCGTGCTGGTGCCCGCGTTCGCCTTCCTCGCCCTCGGCGGACCGGCGTCGATGATCGGCTTCGCCCTCGCCCGCGACTACAACCCGCTCAGCCGCGTCGGCACGGCGACCGGTGTGGTCAACGTCGGCGGCTTCGTCGCGACGACGATCGCCGCGCTCGGCGTCGGCGTCTTCCTGCAGTGGACCGGCGGGAACTTCCGGGTGTCGCTGCTGGCGATCGTGGCGATCCTGGCGCTGGGCACGGTCCGGATGCTCGTGTGGTGGCGCCGGACCCGCGCGCACCTGTTCCTCGCCGAGGCCCGCGGCGAGGAGCTGCCGGTCCGGATCACCCGCCGCCGGTGGGACGCCGCCCTGCCGGAGACCCCGATCGTGGCCGCCTGACCCAAGCGCCCCAATGTGGCCTTCGGTGCGTCTGACGCACCCAAGGCGGCCTTCGGTGCGTCTGACGCAACCAAGGCCACATTGGGGCGCTTACGCGTGAGCCGAGCGCCTGATCCAACCGCGATCGGCGGCCGCTAGGGTTTGCCGCGTGTCGAGCCCCAAACCGCCCCGCCGTCCCGCCCCGCCGCCCGGTCTGCTGATCGTCGACAAGCCCGCCGGCATGACGTCCCACGACGTCGTCGCGCGTGCCCGCCGCATCATGGGCACCCGCAAGGTCGGGCACGCCGGCACGCTCGACCCGATGGCGACCGGCGTGCTGGTGCTCGGCATCGAGCGCGCCACCAAGCTCCTCGGCCACCTGGCGCTGGACCGCAAGACGTACCTGGCCACCCTCAGCCTCGGCAGCAGCACCACGACCGACGACGCCGAGGGCGAGGTCCTGAGCCGGGCCGAGACGAAGAACGTCACCGACGACGACATCGCGAACGGCGTCGAGAAGCTGACCGGCGACATCCAGCAGGTGCCCAGCGCGGTCAGCGCGGTCAAGATCGACGGCAAGCGCGCCTACGCCCGCGTCCGCGCGGGCGAGGACGTGGTCATCCCGGCCCGCCCGGTCACCGTGCACCGCTTCGACGTGCTGGCCGTGCGCCACGAAGAGGACCACGTCGAGGTCGACGCCGTCGTCGAGTGCTCGTCCGGCACCTACGTCCGCGCGCTGGCCCGCGACCTCGGCGCCGACCTCGGCGTCGGCGGTCACCTCAAGGCGCTGCGCCGCACCACGGTCGGGCCGTTCACGCTGGCCAAGGCGCGCACCCTCGACCAGCTCGAAGAAACCCCCGAACTGAGCCTGGACCTCGACGCCGCCGTCGCCGCGGCCTTCCCGCGCCGCGACGTCGACGCGGCGACGGCGAAGGCGGTCCGCCACGGCCAGCGCATCCCCGCGGCCGGGCTCGAGGGCACCTACGGGCTGTTCGGGCCGGACGGCCGGGTGCTCGCGCTGGCGGTCGACGAACAAGGCGTGTCCCGCGCGGTGGTCGTGTTGCTGCCCGCCTAGGGTGGGCTCTACAGAGAACGGGAGTCTGACGTGCTGCGGTGGCGTGGGCTGGGGGACCTCCCCGGCGGCTGGGGCCGGTGCGTGGTCACCATCGGCGTGTTCGACGGTGTGCACCGCGGGCACCAGGAGCTGATCGGCCGGACCGTGGCCGCGGCGGCCGAACGCGGGCTGCCGAGCGTCGTGCTGACGTTCGACCCGCACCCGTCCGAGGTGCTGCGCCCCGGCAGCCACCCGGCGCAGCTGACCACGTTGCGGCGCAAGGCGGAGCTCGTCGAAGGCCTCGGCGTCGACGTCTTCTGCGTGCTGCCGTTCACCTTGGAGCTGTCCCGGCTGCTGCCGGAGGAGTTCGTGCACGAGGTGCTCGTCGACCGGCTGCACGCGGCCGCGGTGATCGTCGGCGACAACTTCACGTTCGGCGCCAAGGCCGCCGGTGACGTCGAGATGCTGCGCACCCTCGGCCGCCGCTTCGGGTTCGCCGCGTCCGGCACCGAACTGCAGGGCAAGGAACTGTCCGAAGAGGACCAATCGGCGATCACGTTCTCGAGCACGTACGTGCGGTCGTGCATCGACGCGGGCGACGTCGTCGCCGCGGCCGAGGCGCTCGGCCGCCCGCACCGGCTGGAGGGCATCGTCGTGCGCGGCGTCGGCCGCGGCCACGACCTCGGCTACCCGACGGCGAACCTGTCGACGCCGCGGTTCGCCGCCGTCCCGGCCGACGGCGTGTACAGCGCCTGGTTCACCCGCTCGGCGGACCCGTCGCGCCGGCTGCGCGCCGCGGTCTCGGTGGGCACGAACCCGACGTTCTCCGGCCGCGAGCGGACCGTCGAGGCGTTCGTCCTCGACGTCGACGAGGACTTCTACGGCCAGCACGTGGCGATCGACTTCGTGACCCGGCTGCGCGACCAGGTGCGGTTCGCGGACTCGGCCGGGCTGG
Source organism: Amycolatopsis nalaikhensis (assembly GCF_030264295.1). Lineage (GTDB taxonomy): Bacteria > Actinomycetota > Actinomycetes > Mycobacteriales > Pseudonocardiaceae > Amycolatopsis > Amycolatopsis nalaikhensis. Next base: position 6,319,271 of record NZ_CP127173.1, read on the forward strand.
TCGCGCAGATCGACGAAGACGTCGTCGAGACGCGCAAGGCGCTCCAGGACGCCCCGACCGGGGGCGAATAGGGGGATTTCGCGGCCACGGGGGTGGCCGCGATGGCAAGATGCTCACGGACGGTGTGCGCGAGCGGGGCTTAGGGGAGCGGAACTGGTGGAGGACCACAAGATCGTCCAGCGGAACATCGCGTTGCAGCGGGAATGGTACGGCGAGCCGCTCGGCGACCGGGTGCGCCGGCTGGTGGTCGCGTTCGACGTTTCGCAGGCGTTCCTGGCCGAGGTCCTCGGGATCAGCGCGCCGATGCTGAGCCAGGTGATGAGCGGGCGGCGGGCGAAGATCGGCAACCCGGTCGTGCTCGCCAGGATGATCATGCTGGAGCGCAAGATCCTCGTGCCCGAGGTCGCCGCGGGCAACCGCGACGCGATGCTCGCCGCGCTGGAGGACGTCCGCGACTCGCGGCCCACCGTCGGCCGCGACAACATCCCGGTCGTCTCCCAGGACCAGAAAGTGCTCGCCTACCTGCGTGACCTGGCCGAAGACGAGGACCTCGGCGAGGCCGCCAAGCGGCTCGACGACGACTTCCCGGCCATCGCCGACCTGCTCCGCCGGGCGGGCAACGGCGCCTGATGCCGGTCCTGTTCAGCGCGCTGCTGCCGCCGGACGACGTCGTCGAAGCGGTCGCCGAGGCCGTCGGCGAGCAGGCGGACGGGCTGCGCTGGGAGCCGCCGGAGCGCTGGCACGTCACCCTCGCCTACTACGGGCACGACGACGTCGAGACCCGCGGCGACTGGCTGGCCGCGCGGCTGGCCGGGCGCGCGGCCGTCGACGTCCGGCTGGAAAAGGCCGCGACGTTCCCCGGGGTGCTGTGGTTGACTGTCGCCGGATCGGAGCTGACGCCGCTCGCGCACGCCGCGGGCGCCGACGCCGAGGCGAGGCCCTACGTGGGCCACCTGACGCTCGCGCGGTTCCCCCGGGAAGAACCGGGGCGCGCCGGGCGTTACACCAAAAGGCTTGCGCACTTCGCCAGCCGCGGGTGGACGGCCACCGAGGTGGTGCTGATGACCAGCGAGCGCGAGCCGGGCGGGCCCCGCTACCGGGTGGCCCGCGCCTTCGAGCTGGACCGCGCCTGAACGCCCTGTTCAGCGGGCTGGTAACCTCACGATCGGGTCCGGCTGCAGTCCGTGGCGGCCGTGACCGTCTTCCCGGCGTGCATCCACGTCCGGGGCCGCACGGCACTGATTATTTCGAGGAGCAACACAAGTGGCGCTGTCCACCGAAGAGAAGAAGTCGATCCTGGCCGAGTACGGCGTGCACGACTCGGACACCGGATCCCCCGAGGCCCAGGTCGCGCTGCTGACCAAGCGCATCGTCGGCCTCACCGAGCACCTCAAGGCTCACAAGCACGACCACCACTCGCGTCGCGGGCTCCTGCTGCTGGTCGGCCGTCGCCGCCGGCTGCTGAACTACGTGATGAAGGTGGACATCGAGCGTTACCGTGCGCTGATCCAGCGCCTCGGCCTGCGCCGATAGCTTTACCCGAGGGGGAGTGACCACGCGGTCGCTCCCCCTCGCCACAACACGGCGCGAGCGCGCACGAGGGTCCGTCCGCCGGTCCTCGGTAGTGGTTCCCGGGTAACGACCCGGGGGCTTCGATCGAAGACCGGCCTCATTCCTCGAGCGTCCTCAGGCGAAACGGGTCCCAGGGTGGGAGACTCGCGCCAGTAGAAGGAACCAAAGAGGAGAACTGTCTATGACCGACTCCACCGGAGTCACCGTGCACGAGACCGAAGCCGTCATCGACAACGGCAAGTTCGGTACTCGCACCGTCCGCTTCGAGACGGGCCGCCTGGCCAAGCAGGCCGCCGGCGCCGTCGTCGCGTACCTCGACGAAGAGACCATGCTGCTCTCGGCGACGACCGCGTCGAAGCACCCGAAGGAGCACTTCGACTTCTTCCCGCTCACCGTGGACGTCGAAGAGCGCATGTACGCCGCGGGCCGCATCCCCGGCGCGTTCTTCCGCCGCGAGGGCCGCCCGTCGACCGACGCGATCCTCACCGCCCGCCTGATCGACCGGCCGCTGCGCCCGTCGTTCACCGACGGTCTGCGCAACGAGATCCAGGTCGTCATCACCGTCCAGAGCCTCAACCCGGACGACCCGTACGACGTGCTGGCGATCAACGCCGCGTCGGCGTCGACCCAGATCGCCGGCCTGCCGTTCTCCGGCCCGGTCGGCGGCGTGCGCGTCGCGCTGATCGAGGGCCAGTGGGTCGCGTTCCCGACCTGGTCCCAGCTGGAGAAGGCGACCTTCAACATGGTCGTCGCGGGTCGTATCGTCTCACAGGGGGACGACAGTCCTAATGATATTGCGATCATGATGGTCGAGGCCGAGGGCACCGAGCACACGCTCGACCTGATCGCCGCCGGCGGCAAGGCGCCGGACGAGGCCTCGGTCGCCGAGGGCCTCGAGGCCGCGAAGCCGTTCATCAAGGTCCTGTGCGAGGCGCAGCAGAAGCTGGCCGACGTCGCCGCCAAGCCGACCGGCGAGTTCCCGGTCTACCCGGCCTACCAGCAGGACGTCTACGAGGCCGTCGCGGCGATCGCCACCGACGACCTGGCCCGCGCGCTGCAGATCCCGGGCAAGCAGGACCGCGACGCCGCGACCGACGAGGTCAAGGCCGCCGTGCTGGAGAAGGTCGGCCTGGGCGAGGGCGAGGCCTTCGAGGGCCGCGACAAGGAGATCGGCGGGGCGTTCAAGGCCCTGACGAAGAAGATCATGCGCCAGCGCGTCCTGACGGAGAAGATCCGCATGGACGGCCGTGGCCTCACCGACATCCGGTCGCTTTCGGCCGAGGTCGCCGTGATCCCGCGGGCGCACGGCTCGGCGCTGTTCGAGCGCGGCGAAACCCAGATCCTGGGTGTCACCACGCTGAACATGCTGCGCATGGAGCAGCAGATCGACTCCCTTTCCCCGGAGACGACGAAGCGCTACCTGCACCACTACAACTTCCCGCCCTTCTCCACCGGTGAGACCGGCCGCGTCGGTTCGCCGAAGCGCCGCGAAATCGGCCACGGCATGCTCGCCGAGCGCGCCCTGGTGCCGGTGCTGCCGAAGCGGGACGAGTTCCCGTACGCGATCCGCCAGGTCTCCGAGGCGCTGGGCTCCAACGGCTCGACGTCGATGGGCTCGGTCTGCGCGTCCACCATGGCGCTGTACAACGCCGGCGTGCCGCTGAAGGCGCCGGTCGCGGGCATCGCGATGGGCCTGGTCTCCGACGAGGTCGACGGCGAGACCCGCTACGTCGCGCTGACCGACATCCTCGGTGCCGAGGACGCCCTGGGCGACATGGACTTCAAGGTCGCGGGCACCAAGGACATCATCACCGCGCTGCAGCTGGACACGAAGCTCGACGGCATCCCGTCGGAGGTGCTCGCCGCCGCGCTGAAGCAGGCGAAGGACGCCCGGCTCACCATCCTGGAGGTCATCGCCGAGGCGATCGACGGCCCGGACGAGATGAGCCCGTTCGCCCCGCGCGTCACCAGCGTGAAGATCCCGGTGGACAAGATCGGCGAGGTCATCGGCCCGAAGGGCAAGATGATCAACTCGATCACCGAGGAGACCGGCGCCGACATCTCCATCGAGGACGACGGCACGATCTACGTGGGCGCGGCCGACGGCCCGTCGGCGGAGGCGGCGATCGACAAGATCAACGCCATCGCCAACCCGCAGCTGCCCAAGGTCGGCGAGCGCTTCCTCGGCACCGTGGTGAAGACGGCCGCGTTCGGCGCGTTCGTCTCGCTGCTGCCGGGCAAGGACGGCCTGGTGCACATCTCGAAGCTGGGCAACGGCAAGCGGATCGCCAAGGTCGAGGACGTGGTCAACGTGGGCGACAAGCTCCGCGTCGAGATCGCCGACATCGACAACCGCGGCAAGATCAGCCTGATCGTCGTCAAGGAGGACGAGGCCGCCAAGCCCGCCGCCGAGGGTGACGAGAAGAAGGCCGACGCCGAGAAGGCCGACGCCAAGTAAGACGCAAGTTCCGCCGAAGGCCTCCTGATCCGCACGGTGCAAGTCGTCGTGAGTGTTTAGGGCGGTTAGAACCGCCCTAAACACTCACGACCCCGGCGGCAGGGGGCCTTCGCGGCATCGTGAGTAAGGAACCCATGGCACGGCAGGTTTCCGGGCACGAGCAGCCCGTCGGCACCACCCGCACGCTCGAGTCCACTCCGGACGGTGCGGTCGTCAAGCGCAGTGTCCTCCCCGGCGGCCTGCGCGTGATCACCGAGCACGTCCCGGCGTCCCGCTCGGCCACGGTCGGGCTGTGGGTCGGCATCGGCTCCCGCGACGAGCCGGCCGCCGTCGCCGGTGCCGCGCACTACCTCGAGCACCTGCTGTTCAAGGGCACGAAGCACCGTGACGCCACGCAGATCGCCGAGGAGATCGACGCCGTCGGCGGCGAGTTCAACGCCTTCACGGCGAAGGAGCACACCTGCTACTACGCGCAGGTCCTCGACGCCGACCTGCCGCTGGCCATGGACCTGGTCACCGACGTCGTGTTCGAGGCGCTCTGCACCGACCGCGACATGGACATGGAACGCAGCGTCGTCCTCGAAGAGATTTCGATGCGCGACGACGATCCCGAGGACCTGCTGCACGAGACGTTCGTGACCGCGATCCTCGGCGACCACCCGCTCGGCCGCCCGGTGCTCGGCACCGAGAAGTCGATCATCGAGATGTCGCCGTCGGCGCTGCGGAACTTCTACAAGCGCCGCTACACGCTGCCGCGGATGGTCCTGTCCGTCGCCGGGAACATCGACCACGGCCAGGTGCTGCGGCTGGTCCGCAAGGCTCTTCGCGAGAAGCTGGCCGGGTCCGCGACGCCGGTCGCGCCGCGCGAGGGCCGGGCCAGGATCAAGACGGTCCCGAAGCTGGCCCTGCACACCGACGACACCGAGCAGGCGCACGTGATGCTCGGCCTGCGGTCCCTGTCGCGCCACGACGACCGCCGCTTCGCGCTGTCGGTCCTCAACGCGGCGCTCGGCGGCGGGATGTCGTCGCGCCTGTTCCAGGAGATCCGTGAGCAGCGCGGGCTGGCCTACCAGGTCTACTCGTCGGTCGCGAGCTACGCCGACACCGGGCACATGGCCGTGTACGCGGGCTGCCAGCCGGAGAAGCTCGGCGACGTCGCCGGCGTCATCCGCGAGGTGCTCGACAAGGTCGGCGTCGACGGCCTCACCGACGCCGAGGTGGCCCGCGCGAAGGGCCAGCTGCGCGGCGGGCTCGTGCTGGGCCTGGAGGACACGTCGTCGCGGATGTCGCGGATCGGCAAGAACGAGCTCAACTACGGCCACTACCTGGGCGTCGACGACACGATCGCCCGCATCGACGCCGTCACGACCGAGGACGTGTGTGCGCTCGCTCGCACTTTGTTCGCCCGGCCCGGCGGGGTCTCGGCGGCGGCGGTCGTCGGGCCGTACGCTCACGCCGACGACCTTCCTGACGACCTGCACGAGGTGATCGCTTCATGACCATCAACGTCGGTGTGCTCGGTGCGCGCGGCCGGATGGGCGCGACGGTGGTGAACGCCGTCGAAGGCGCTTCGGACATGAAGCTCGTGGCCGCGCTGGACGCGGGCGACGACTTCGCGGCCCTGGGCGACGCCCAGGTCGTCGTCGACTTCACCCATCCCGACGCCGTCATGGGCAACCTGGAATACCTGGTCGAGCACGACATCCACGCGGTCGTCGGCACGACGGGCTTCAGCGAAGAGCGGCTGGCCTCGCTGCGCGCGTTGCTGGAGCCGAAGCCGTCGCTGGGTGTGCTGATCGCGCCGAACTTCGCGCTCGGCGCGGTTCTGGCGATGCGGTTCGCGGCCCAGGCGGCGAAGTTCTACGCGTCGGCCGAGATCATCGAGCTGCACCACAACCGCAAGGCCGACGCGCCTTCGGGCACCGCCGCGCACACCGCCCGGATGATCGCCGCCGCGCGGGCCGAGGCGGGCGTGGCGCCGGGTCCGGACGCGACGACGTCGGAGCTGGACGGCGCCCGCGGCGCCACGGTCGAGGACGTCCACGTCCACTCGGTCCGGCTGCCCGGCCTGGTGGCGCACGAGGAGATCCTGTTCGGCGGCGAGGGGGAGACCCTGACCATCCGCCACGACTCCCTCGACCGGACGTCGTTCATGCCGGGCGTGCTGCTGGGCGTGCGTGAGGTGCTCAAGCGTCCCGGCCTGACGGTCGGCCTGGAAAACGTCCTCGACCTGTGAGGGCGCGCAATGTGGCGCTGCTGCTGACGGCGGCGCTGGTGGTGTACCTGGTCCTGCTGGCGGACCGGGCGTTCGCGCTGTTCAAGTCCGGGACGGGCGCCGGGATCGCGCTGGGCGTGGGTGTCCTCCTGCTGCCGATCCTCGGCATCTGGATCGTGGTCGTGACCTGGCGCAACGGGCTGCAGATCCAGCGCCTGTCCCGTCGCCTGGACGAAGAGGGCCAGCTCCCGGACGTCTCCGGCCTGCCGAGGCGCCCGTCGGGCCGCGTCGACCGCGCGGCGGCCGACGCGTGGTTCGAGGAGCGCCGCGCGGAGGTCGAGGCGGACCAGGACAACTGGCGGGTCTGGTACAAGCTGGCGTACGCGTACGACATCGCGGGCGACCGGCGACGCGCCCGCGAAACGATGAAGAAAGCCGTCGAGCTGGAGGCCGCCGACCGCTGAATGGGGCGGTGTGGCATTTCGCTGACAGTTGTCGTTCATTCGGGAAATGGGCGGCGTTCGTATTATCCGTCGCATGAAATCGACGTTGTCTTCCCCGGGGTTGCGCGCGTTGTCCGCTTCGCTGCGCGAAGTGCGCGAAGCGCGGAAATTAGGGTTGCGTGAGCTGGCGCGGGCGCTGGAGATCGACCCGAGGTTGCTGTCCCAGTGGGAGCTGGGGATCCGGGTGCCGCCGGTGGAGGAGGTGGCGCGCATCCTCGGCTACCTCCGCGTGGAGCAGCCGACGACCAGACGGCTGCTTTACCTGGCCCAGCACACGAAAGAGTCGAACTGGCTCGACTCCCATCCCGCGGACCTGCCCGCCGCCCTCACGGCGGTCATCCAGTGCGAGCGCACGGCGAGCCTCATCACCAACTGGTCCCCGCTCATCATCCCGGGGTTGCTGCAGACTCCCGACTACGCCCGAGTCCTGCTCGCCGCCTCCGGCATCAGCATCGAGGATGCCGATGCGCGATTGGTGGTTCGCTTGGCGCGCCAGCGCATTCTCTCCGGCCCCAAGCCGATCCGGCTCAACGCCATCATGTCGGAGCTGGCGGTCCGCGAGGTGGTCGGCGACGAGGACATCATGTCCGATCAGATCGACCACCTGCTGAGGTTAGCTCTTACCTCTAACATTTCAGTGCGAATCGTGCCTGCGGAGGTGGGCTATCACCCGGGCAAGAGTGGGATGTTCGCCCTCTACGAGTTCCCGGCCGATCCTGCTGTCGTGTTGCTGGAGCACCACCACGCCAGCGCCTTCATCAACGAGTTGGACGCTATCGCCAGCTACCGGAAGCTGGTAAAAGTCTTACTGGGCAAGGCATTGGCCGAAGACGCTTCCCGCGGTCTGCTTCGGGAGCTGGCGCGATAGGGGGCACCGTGGTCACTTGGCGCACTTCGAGCTACACCGCGAAGGACGAGTGCGTCGAGGTTCTCCTCGCGGATTCCGTCGGGGTGCGGGACACGAAAGCTCGTCACCTCGGCCAGCTGACGGTCTCCCGCGCCGCCTGGGCCGCGCTGTGCTCAGTGGTGCAGCCACCCCGCGAAGACCGCGGGTGAAGCGGCGATCAGGCTGAAGCGGATCCAGCGTCCGGCGAGCCCGGCCGTCAGGAACGTCGCGAGCCGCATCCGCACGATCCCCGCCAGCACGCTCGTCGCCATGAAGGGCGGCAGGCCCACCAGGGAACTGACCCCGTACGTCCCGGCCATCCAGTGCGGGTGCCGGTGGCAGCGCTCGCGCAGCCGATCCAGCCAGGCGCGCACGCGTTTCGTGCGCAACTGCCAGCGCACGCGCCGGGGCGTCATCGGCCGCTCGCGGTGGAGCCGGTCGTGCAACGGTTTCGGGAGCTTGATCGTCCCGCGCGCGGCGAGGTAGTAGAGCGTCTTCCCGGCGATCTGCCCGACGGCCACCGCCGCCCCGAGCCACAGCCAGTGCAACCCGGGCTGGCTCGCGCACAGCCCGATCAGGAACACTTCGGCGTTGATCAGCGGCACGATGGCGGACCCGAACGCGACGCCCAGCGTCAGCAGGATCCAGCTCATCGTGTCACCTCCCGAAAATCGCTCAGGTTCTCCACGTTATCAGTTCGAAATCTCCGCACACGGGGGTTAGCCCCCGTCTTCGGCCGGTGGCGGGCACCAGAAGATCACCTGCGCGACGGCTTCCGGTCACCTCCCGCTGGAACCCTGGCGACGTGGCCGCCGAGCAACCCCGAACGCCCGCTGACCGCTTCGGCGCCTTCTGCCGGGCCGTCGTACGCGTACTTCCGCTGGGACTGTCGCGGTTCGTGCCCCCGACGTTTCTCGGCTTCTGCCTCATCAACGGTTTGACGTTCGGGGTGGACCTCGGGTTGCTGACGGCGTTCCACGGACTGCTCGGCTGGCCGGTGTGGCTGGCGATCACGCTCGCGTACGTCTGCGCGTTCGGGTTGAGCTTCGTGCTGAACCGGACGTTCAACTTCCATTCCCACGCCGCCGTCGGAATCCAGCTCGTCCTTTACATCGTGGCGATTGCTGTCAATTACGCCGCGTTTTTGCTGGGTGTGGGCGCGGGACTGACGGCGCTGGGCGTCGAATACCACCTCGCGCGGCTGCTCGCGGGCGCCTGCGAGGGCGTTTTCATGTACTCCGTGCTGCGGTGGGTGATCTTCCGCGACTCAGGTGAGCGCGAGGTCGAGGGTGCCGGTGAGCCGGACTTCGCGGAGCATGCGCTCGCCGGTGTCGAGGGTGCGGACCGTGCCGTCGGGGTTCCAGCCGGCCCGGCGGTAGAAGCCGAGCGACGCGTGGTCGCCCTGGGCGACCCAGGCGATGCCGCGGGCGGCGCCGTCGGCCCGGAGGCCGGCGGCGGCCGTCGCGAGTAGCCGGCCCGCGTGGCCGCGGCGGCCCCACCGCGGCTCGACGAGCAGGGTGGCGATCAGGCCGGTGGCGTCGGCGTCGTCGGGCAGGCTGCCGTCGGCGGCGGCGACTTCGCCTTCCGGGGCCCGGCCGGCGACGCAGAAGCCGACGGTGAACTCGCCTTCGGTGGCGACGTAGACGAGGCTGCCGGGGTAGTCGATGGTCTCGGTCCAGGTGCCGACGAGGTCGGCGCCGTCGAGTTCGGCGAGCGCCTGCTTGCCGAGGAGGTCCTCGTAGGCGGCGTGCCAGGTGTCGCGCTGGATGCGGGCGATCTCCGCGGCGTCGGACAGGTCGGCGGGGCGGACGGCGGCGTCGCTCATAGGTGCTGAAGATACTGGTGCGCTTTTTTGTCGGTGGTGGGTGGCACCATGACGGCACCATGCAAACGATCAGCGTCACGACGGCCCGGAAGACCTTCCTGGCTGCACAGGGCTTCGCCGACCCACGTCCGTCCGGTCCGGTCTCCCGGCGGCACCTGAAACGGGTGCTGTCGCGGGTGCAGCTGCTCCAGCTGGACTCGGTGAACGTGGCCGTCCGCGCGCACTACATGCCGGTGTTCTCCCGCCTCGGCGCGTACGAGCCCGAGTTGCTCGACGCGGCGGCGTGGTCGCATTCGGCGCGGCAGCCCCGGCTGATGGTCGAGACGTGGGCGCACGAGGCGAGCCTGCTCCCGATCGAAGACTGGCCGTTGATCCGCTCGGGCGCGAAGCGCGACGGCTGGTGGCGGCACTACGGGCCGCTGATCGAGAAGTCGCCGGGCCTGGTCGACGAGATCCTGTCGGTGGTCAAGGAACTCGGCCCGATCGGCGCGGGCGGCATCGAGCGCGAGGTGGCGGCGGACGCCCAGCGCCGCGGCCCCGGCTCGTGGTGGGAGCGCTCGGAGGTCAAGCGCGTCTGCGAGTACCTGTTCGGCGTCGGCCAGCTGACCACGGGCACGCGCAAGTCGTTCGAGCGGCTGTACGACCTGACCGAACGGGTGGTCCCGCCGGAGATCCTGGCCCGCTCGGTCTCGGCGGAGGAAGGGGCGCGCGGGCTGATCGAACGGTCGGCGCGGGCCCTAGGCGTCGCGACGGAGACGGACCTGCGCGACTACTACCGCCTCGGCCCGGCCCCGGCGCGCCAGGCGGTGGCGGAGCTGGTGGAGGCGGGCGTCCTGGAGCCGGTGCGGGTGCGTGGCTGGAAACCGGTGGCGTACCGGCACGCGGACGCGCGCACCCCGCGTGCGGTCACCGGGCGGGCGCTGCTGTGCCCGTTCGACCCGCTGATCTGGGAACGCGCCCGCACCGAGCGGCTGTTCGGCTTCCACTACCGGATCGAGATCTACGTTCCGGAGCCGAAACGGGTGTACGGCTACTACGTGTTCCCGTTCCTGCTGGACGGCTCGCTGGTGGCGCGAGTCGACCTGAAGTCCGACCGGGCGGCCGGAGTCCTGCGGGTCCAGGGCGCGTTCGCCGAGGAGGACGTCGACGTGGCCAGGGTCCTACCGGAGCTGGCGGCCGAGCTGCGGCACATGGCGGAGTGGCTGGGCCTGTCCGGAGTGGAGGTGGGCACCCGCGGCGACTTGGCGAAACCGCTGGCGAAGCTGGTGCGCTAGCGCGTGATCCTGCCGAGGATGAGGTCGATCCCGGCGAGGAACTGCGCGCGGTCGTCGTGCTCGCGCATCTGGGCGGCGACGGCCCGCATGAACGGGTATTCGTCGGGGTCGAGCGCTTCCCAGACCTTCGACACGGCGTCGAGGAACTCGGCGCGGTCGGCGCCGGGCGCGGCGCTGCGGGCGTTGGCGGCGTTCTGGCCGGCGGCGCCGAGGATGTAGTGCACGAGCGCTGACGTGGCCGTGAACCACTCGGCCTCGGGCACGCCCAGCTCGCGCACCTGGCGGCCGATGCTTTCGAAGATCCGCGGCGTCACGGTGCCCCACGGGCTGCGCGAAAGCTGCAGGGCGAGCTGGGTGGCGAGCCACGGGTGCCGGTCGATGGCCTCGAACAGGCCGAGCGCGACGGTGCGGATCCCGTCGCGCGGGCCGCTCTGCGGGTGGTCGACGGCCTGGGCGATGACGGTCTCGGTCGCGGCGTCGAGCAGCTCGCCCTTGTTCGCCACGTGCCAGTAGATCGCGCCGGGGCCGGTGGCGAGGCGCTGGGTGAGGGCGCGGAACGTCAGGCCGGATTCGCCGTCGGCGTCGAGGAGTTCGACGGCGGCCTCGACGATGCGCGCGCGGGAGAGGGCCTCGGTGCGCCGGGTGGTCATGCCGTCATCTTGACATATCTGGAACGGCGTTCCAAGATTGGAACGTCATTCCAGTACGACTCGGAGGAGACGACCATGAAGACTTCGGTGACGATCATCGGTGCCGGGCTCGGCGGCCTCACGCTCGCTCGCGTCCTGCACGTCCACGGCATCGCGGCCACGGTGTACGAGGCGGAGGCGTCCCCGGCGGCGCGCACGCAGGGCGGGATGCTCGACATCCACGAACACAACGGCCAGGCGGCGCTCGAGGCCGCCGGTCTGACGGCCGGGTTCCGCGACCTGGTCCTGGAGGGGCGCGAAGCGACGAGGATCCTGTCGCGCGACGGGACGGTCCTGCTCGACGAACCCGACGACGGAACGGGCGGCCGTCCCGAAGTCCAGCGCGGCGACCTGCGCCGCCTGCTGCTGGATTCGCTGCCGGAGGGCACGGTCCGCTGGGGCCACAAGGTCACGGGCGTCCGCACGCTGGCGGACGGCGGCCACGAGGTGACGTTCGCCAGCGGCGGCAAGGTGGTGGCGGAGGTCCTGGTCGGCGCGGACGGGACGTGGTCCCGAGTCCGGCCGCTGCTGTCCGAGGTGGTGCCCGAGTACGTCGGGACGTCGTTCATCGAGACGTACCTGTTCGACGCGGACAACCGCCACCCGGAGGCGGCGAAGACCGTCGGCGGCGGCGGGATGTTCTCGATGGAGCCGGGGAGGGGGATCCAGGCGCACCGCGAGAGCGGCGGGAACCTGCACACCTACGTGGTGTTGTCGAAGCCGCTGGACTGGTTCGCCGAGGTCGACGTCACGAACCCGGCCCGGGTGGCGGCGGAGTTCGAGGGCTGGGCCCCGGAGCTGCGGGCGTTGATCACCGACGGCGAGACGGCCCCGGTGCTGCGCCCGATCCACGCGCTCCCGGCCGGGCACCGGTGGGAGAGGGTGCCGGGGGTGACGCTCCTCGGCGACGCGGCTCACGTGTCGGTGCCGAACGGTGAAGGCGCGAATTTGGCGATGTTCGACGCGGCGGAGCTGGGCAAGGCGCTCGCCGCGCATCCGGGCGACGTCGAAGCGGCGCTGGGGGAGTACGAGGAGGAGTTGTTCACGCGGAGTGCGGAGGAGGCGATCGAGGCTGCGCGTGATTTCGAGCTGTGCTTCGGCGAGAAGACGCCGCAGAGCCTGGTCGACCTGATGACGGGCAAGGCCCCGGCCTGACGACCGCGGGCGGCGGCGGAGAAAGTCGCCGACCAGCCCGGCCGCGGCGCGAGTCGCGGCGCGCGCGACGGGTCGTTCCCGGCCCCCACCGGGAACGACCCGTCTCCCCCTTGCTAACCGGTCTAACCGGCCGCCCGGGTCACCACGGCGTTGCCGGAGCCGGTGCGGGCGCGGACCCTCAGCTTCACGCCGCCCTCGGGCGCGACATCGGAGACGTCCAGCTCGCTCGACACCCGCCCGTTGCTCGACGTCAGGTCGACCTCGGCGGTCGTCCCGCCACGGATTCCGACGCGGACCTCGCCCGAGCCCGTGATCAGGTCGAGCGAGCCCGAGGCCGCGTCGGCCACCGACAGGTCGCCGCTGCCCGTGCGGGCCATCACCTCGCCCGAGACCGCGCCCAGCCACACGTCCGCCGTGCCCGTCGCCAGCGTCGCCGATCCCGCCAGCGACGTCACCTCGACGTTGCCGCTGCCGCTGCGCAGCTGCAGCCCGCCCAAGGTCGGGCCGAGCTTGATGCCGCCGCTGCCGGAGCGGACCGTCGCCGCGCCGTCGGCCCGGTCGAGCTTCACCTCGCCGGAACCCGTCGTCACGTCGACGCGCCCCGCCGAGCCCGTCACCGTCACGTTCGCGGCGCCCGCCCGGACGTCCACGTGCGAACCCGCCGGCGCGCGCACGACCACCGCGAGCGCGACGTTCCGCAATTGCCACGCCTTCGGTGCCTGGACCACCAGGCGGTTGCCGATCTTCTCGATCCGGCTCTGCCGCACAGCTTCCGTCGGCGACGCCGCCGGGTCGACGCCCAGCTGGTCGCCGAACCGCTCGCCGACCCACGACAGCAGGCTGTTGACCCCCGCCACCCACGGCTGCTGCTCGCCCTGGTCGTGCCGCAGCTCGACGCGCGCGCCGGAATCCCCCTCCAGCACCAGCTCGACGCGGCCGATCGTGACGCTGACGTCGAGCTCCAGCGGGCCCTCCGCCTCGAACTCGTCGATCCGCACCAGCTCGTCGTTCGGCTCTTCGGCCGGTGTCGTCTGCTCTTCGCTCATTTCGATCCCCTCAGCCTTCGACCCAGCCGTGCAGGCGCGACCCCGAGCCGCCCTTGCCCTGGTGCTTGTGGCCCGCGCCCGGCGAGCCGTGTCCCAGCGCCCCCTGCACGGCCTGGGAAACGAACGTGTTCAGCGAGACACCCTGCGCCGCCGCGGCCCGCTCGGCCTGCCCCTTGATCTGCTCGACCAGCCGCAGCGTGATGCGGCTGATGTCACCGCCGTCGATGGGTGGTGGCGGCGTGGTGTCACGTGGTGTCGCGCGCGGCGGTGCCTCCTCGGCGGCGCCGGTGACGACCACGCGGACGTCGCGTCCGTCGAGGCGCACGTCCACCACCTGGCCCGGCAACGCGGCCGTGACCTCGGCCGCGAGGTCGGCGAGGGCGTTCATGAGCGTCAGGCGGACGGCGGGTTCGAGCGCGGAGGACAACAGCGCGGCCGCCCGCCGGGTCTGCTCGTCCCCGGCGGCAGCCGTGTTCGCGAGGTCCTCGCGAAGGTTGGCGATGTACGGCGTCAGGTCCATGACACCACTATGACGTCACCAGCGACGTCAGTCAAGGCGGCAGTGATGTCACGTGTCCCCCGGCGGTGCGGGGCCCGTTCGCGGTTAGGCTGCGCGGGGAGTCGTGGACAAGGAGTGCGGACGTGGCCGGAACCGTGTCACCCAGGGTGCAGCTGATCGCGAAAACCGAGTTCTTCCCACCCGAGGACGTGCCGTGGTCGACCGACGCCGAAGGCGGTGAAGCGCTCGCCGAGTTCGCCGGCCGCGCCTGCTACCAGTCGTGGAAGAAGCCGAACCCGGCCACCGCCACGAACGCCGGCTACCTCGAGCACATCATCGACGTCGGCCACCTTTCCGTGCTGGAGCACGGTTCCGTGACCTTCTACATCACCGGGATCTCGCGGTCGCTGACCCACGAGCTGATCCGCCACCGCCACTTCTCCTACTCGCAGCTTTCCCAGCGGTACGTCCCGGAGCGCGACGCCGAGTTCGTCGAACCCGAGGTCATCGCGAACGATCCCGTGCTGCACGAGAAGTTCCTCGCCGCGACGCGGGCGAGCGTCGACGCCTACACCGAGTTGCTGGCCGGGCTCGAGGAGAAGTTCGCCGACGTCCCGACCGCGACCCTCCGCCGCAAGCAGGCCCGCCAGGCCGCGCGGTCGGTGCTGCCGAACGCGACCGAGACGCGGATCGTCGTGACCGGCAACTACCGCGCGTGGCGCCACTTCGTCGGGATGCGCGCCACCGAGCACGCCGACGTCGAGATCCGCGAGCTGGCCGTGGAATGCCTGCGGCAGCTGCAAAAAGCCGCGGCGAACGTGTTCGCGGACTTCACCATCTCGACGCTGCCGGACGGCACCGAGATCGCGACGAGCCCGAAGGTGTTCGAAGGCTGATGAAGCGACTGGCGATCGACGTCCGGCCCGGCGAGTACGCCGTCGTCCGGCTGCCCGCGGACGCCCCGGTGCCCGCGGAGCTCTTCGCGCCCGGCAGCGAGTTCGTCTCGGTGACCCGCACGCCCGAGGAGCTTTCGGTGATCTGCCCGGCCGGCCGCGAACCGGCGGGCAGCACGGCGGCCGAGGACGGCTGGCGGCTGCTGTCGGTCCGCGGACCCCTGGAGTTCACGCTCACCGGCATCATCGCCGCGCTGGCGTCCGAGCTGGCCGCGGCGGGCGTGGCGCTGTTCTCGATGTCGACGTTCGACACCGACCACATCCTGGTCCGCGCGACGGACCTCGACCACGCCGTGAAGGCGTTGCGCGAATCCGGCCACGAGGTCGCGCACATCTGAACCGGTTCGGGGTACCCGGGGCCCGAGGGTGGGAGCGGTCACCCTTGCCCGACAAAGTTCGGCATGCCTAAACTTCGGTTTAGGATCCCCGACATCCGGTCCTCGAAAGGTGGGCGTCATGGCTGTGACCGAGGCAGTCCGGCCGAAACTGACGACCCGCCTGCGCACCGGTTCCGCCCTGCTCGGGCCGGCGTTCGTGGCGGCGATCGCGTACGTCGACCCGGGGAACGTCGCGTCCAACATCAGCGCCGGCGCCCGCTACGGCTACCTGCTGGTGTGGGTGATCGTCGCGGCGAACCTGATGGCCGTGCTCGTGCAGTACCTGTCGGCGAAGCTCGGCCTGGTCACCGGGACGTCGCTGCCGGAGGCCCTGCGCGCCCGCCTGTCCAAGCCCGCGCGGCTGGCGTACTGGCTGCAGGCCGAGGTGGTCGCGATCGCCACCGACCTGGCCGAGGTGGTCGGCGGCGCGATCGCGCTCAACCTGCTGTTCGACCTGCCGCTGATCGTCGGCGGCTTGATCACGGGCGCGGTTTCGCTGACGCTGCTGGCGGTCCAGGACCGCGGCGGCCAGCGGACGTTCGAGCGCGTGGTCACCGGGCTGCTGCTGGTCATCGCCGTCGGGTTCCTGGCGAGCCTGTTCGTCGAGCCGCCGTCGGCGACGGAGACGCTCGGCGGCCTGGTGCCGCGGTTCGACGGCGCGGGCAGCGTCCTGATCGCGGCGGCGATGCTCGGCGCGACGGTGATGCCGCACGCGGTGTACCTGCACTCCGGCCTGGTCCGCGACCGCCACGGCCGCCCGGACGCCGAGCGCCGCGGCCGCCTGCTGCGCGCGACCCGCGCGGACGTCGGCCTGGCGATGCTGCTGGCGGGCGCGGTGAACCTGGGCATGCTCCTCCTGGCGGCGACGAACCTGCAGGGCCAGGACGGCGTGGACAGCATCGAGGGCGCGCACACGGCGGTCGCGCAGGCGCTCGGCCCCGGCGTGGCGTTGATGTTCGCGATCGGCCTGCTGGCTTCGGGCCTGGCGTCGACGTCGGTGGGCGCGTACGCGGGTGCGATGATCATGCAGGGGTTGCTGCACAAGCGGATCCCGCTGGTCCTGCGCCGGCTGGTGACGCTGACCCCGGCGATCCTGGTGCTGGCCCTGGGCGCCGACCCGAGCGCGGCGCTGGTCGTGTCGCAGGTGGTGCTGTCGTTCGGGATCCCGTTCGCGCTGGTGCCGCTGATCCGGCTGACCGCGGACCGGTCGCTGATGGGCGAGGACGCGAACCGCCGCCTGACGACGGTGGCGGCGTCGGTGATCGCGGCGATCATCATCGCCCTGAACCTGGTCCTGATCTACCTGACCTTCGCGGGCTGACCCGGTGGCCTGGATCTACGCCCTCAACGCCGAATGCGGGGAACGCGAGACCCACGCCCGCGACCTCGCGCGGCACTTCGCCGGCTGGCCGACGCGCGTGTTCGAGGGCGAAGCCGCCTGGTGGTGCGGTGTCGTCCCGGAAGGCCTCAGCCGCACCGGCGAGCGGTCCGACGAGGAGGCGAGGGCCATGACCGCGGCCGGACGCCGCCTCTACTGGCTGCTCCGGACGGCACCGCCGGTCTACCGCTACGCCCTCGCCGGGATCGAGACCGACCTGTTCCGCGGCTACGACGAGTTGATGGCGGAGCGGGACCTCACGATCTTCCCCGGACTGGTCCTCCGCGAGGACCTCTGGGCCGCGGCGGGGGAGCGCGCCGAGTTCAGCGACTTCGCCCCGGGGTACCGGTGGATCCCGTACGGCGGCGAAACCCGGCGTTGAGTCACGAATTCCGCGGAACCGACAGCGCGCTCCGGCACTCCGACTAGCATCTGCGCGACCGCCGCTAGAAGGAGCACCGTGACCGACGAACAGACCCGGCCGTACCCACCGCAGGCGCCCGTCACGCCTGGTCAGCGGGTTGTCGCGGGCCGCTACCTCCTGCTGGGTGAACTGGGCCGGGGCGGCATGGGCGTCGTCTGGCGGGCGCAGGACCAGGTCATCGGCCGCCCGGTCGCCGTCAAGGAGCTGCGGCTGCCCGACGCCGAGTCCGCCGCCGTCTTCTCCGAACGCGCCCTGCGCGAGGTGCGCACCGGCGGGCGGCTCAACGATCCGGCCGTCGTCACCGTCTACGACGTCGTCACCGACGGCGGCACCACCTTCATCGTCATGGAGGCTCGTCGAGGCGCCCAGCCTCGCCGACCTCGTGCGGCAGCGCGGGCCGATGCCGGCCGCGCAGGCCGCGCAACTGGGGGAGCGGGTGCTCGCCGCGCTGCAGGCCGCGCACGCCGCCGGGATCGTGCACCGGGACGTCAAGCCCGCCAACATCCTCGTCGCGCCCGACGGCCGCGTGAAGCTCACCGACTTCGGCATCGCCCACGCCGTCGACGACCCCCGCCTGACCACCAGCGGCATGATCGTCGGCTCGCCCGCCTTCATGGCGCCCGAACGCGTCGAAGGCCGCGAAGCCCTGCCCGCGTCCGACCTCTGGTCCCTCGGCGCGACGCTCTTCTACGCCGTCGAAGGCACCATCCCGTTCGAGCGCGCGACCACCGCCGCGACGCTGCACGCGATCATGACCGAGATCCCGTACCTCACCCGGGCGCAGGGCCCGATCGCCGCGGCCATCCTCGGCCTGCTCGTCGCCAACCCCGACGCCCGGCTGTCCGCGGCACAGGCCCAGCACCTGCTGACCACGGCGCAGGGCGTGCGGCCGACCCCGCCGAACGGCACCGCGATGCTGCACCAGCCGCCCGCAGAGCCGCCGAAGCGGTCCCGCCGCACCCTGTGGCTCTCGGGCGCCGCGGTGCTCGTCGTCGCCGCCCTCGTCGGCGGTTTCTTCGCGGGCAAGGCCTTCGAGGCCCCGGCCCCCGACGAGCAGAAGCTGCCGACGATGACCTACGGCCTCGGCGGGCAGATGCGGGTGGACACCAGCTCGAGCTACATCTGCTACAACGCGACCGTCCAGGACGGCGGCGTGATCAGCAAGGACAACGACGGCGAGTGCACGGAGAGCCACACGCTCGAGATCTTCGACACCGGCGACGCCATCGGCACCGCGAGCTGGTCCGACAGCGACGCGGAAGTCGCCGCCTACCCGGGCCAGGCCGCCGTCACCGCGGTCGCCGAAGCCCGCTGCGCCGCCTCCTTCCGCTCGTCGATCGTCCCCGAGACCAAGCGCGACGGCCTCAAGTACCGGGCGCTCGTCCCGACGCAGGGCGAGTGGCAGAGCGTGCCCGACAAGTCCGGCGACTACCCGACGCGCGAGTTCTACTGCGTGCTGGCCAAGGCCGACGGCGGCCCCATCTCGGCGCCGATCGTGACCAAGGTCAAGTAGAAGTTCCGCGACGAGCGGCCCGGCCCGGGAAATCCTCCGCACTTCACCGGGGTGACCAGGTCGGCGCGGTTTTTGTCGGGGTGACGAGGTACCGTCTCAGCATGTCCAACCCACCTACCACAGGCATTTCGGGGGACCGGGTGGCGGAGCCCCCGGCCCGGAGCGAAGCTTCGGCTGTCACAGCGCCCGGACGGCCGTTCGGGCGCGTGCTCACCGCGATGGCGACCCCCTTCGACGCCGACGGCGCGCTGGACCTGAAGCGGGCGCAGGAGCTCGCCGAGCACCTCGTGGAGCTGGGGAACGACGGCCTCGTCATCAACGGCACCACCGGCGAGAGCCCGACCACGAGCGACGCGGAGAAGCAGGAGCTCGTCCGCGCCGTGGTCGAGGCCGTCGGCGACCGCGCGACCGTCGTGGCCGGCGCGGGCACCAACAACACCGCGCACAGCATCGAGCAGGCGAAGCAGGCCGAAGCGGCGGGCGCGCACGGCCTGCTCGTCGTCACCCCGTACTACTCGCGCCCCAGCCAGGCCGGGCTGTACGCGCACTTCACGGCGGTCGCCGACAGCACCGGGCTGCCCGTGCTGCTCTACGACATCCCGCCGCGCTCGATCGTCCCGATCGAGGTCGACACGCTGCGGCGGCTGGCCGAGCACCCGCGGATCGTCGCGGTCAAGGACGCCAAGGGCGACCTGATCGCCGGCTCCGAGGTCATCGCCAACACCCACCTCGCCTATTACTCCGGCGACGACGGCCTGAACCTGCCGTGGATCTCCGTCGGCGGCGTCGGCGTGGTGAGTGTGATCGGTCACGTCGTCGCGGGCCGGATCCGCGCGATGATCGACGCCTACGAGAACGGCGACACGTCCACCGCGCGCACCAACCACCGCGCGATGCTGCCCGTTCTGCGCGCGATGTCGCGGGTCGGCGGGGTCGCGTTCAGCAAGGCGGCGCTGCGCCTGCGCGGCTTCGACATCGGCGACCCGCGGCTGCCGATCGTCGCGCCGACGGCCGAGCAGACGGCCTTGATCGCCGCCGATCTCACCCAGGGCGGCGTGCCGTTGGGCGACACGGCGGCCCAGGACTGGCATGGTGAGCGGGTGGCACAAGCAGACTCGCGAGCGGCCTACGTCGCGCCGACCTCGCACACCAGCGTTGGGACCCTGCCTCGGTGAGCTCACTTCCCCCAGGTCCAGGCCCCACCAACGCCCCGCCCGCACTGCCCGAGGGAGCCCTGCGCGTCGTCGCGCTGGGCGGCATCGGCGAAGTCGGGCGCAACATGACCGTCTTCGAGTTCGGCGGACGGCTGCTCATCGTCGACTGCGGGGTGCTCTTCCCCGAGGACGACCAGCCCGGCGTCGACCTGATCCTGCCCGACTTCCGCGCGATCGAGGACCGCCTCGACGACATCGACGGCCTGGTGCTCACCCACGGGCACGAGGACCACATCGGTGCCGTCCCGTTCCTCCTGCGCCTGCGGCCGGACCTGCCGATCTACGGCTCCAAGTTCACCAACGCCCTGCTCGCGGCGAAGGCCAAGGAGCACCGGCAGCGACCGAACCTGATCCAGGTCCGCGAGGGCGAGCGCCGCGACGTCGGCGTGTTCAACCTCGAGTTCTTCGCGGTCAACCACTCCATCCCGGACGCGCTCGCGGTCGCGATCCGCACCCCGGCGGGCGTGGTCCTGCACACCGGCGACATCAAGCTCGACCAGCTCCCGCTCGACGGGCGCCTCACCGACCTGGCCGGGTTCTCCCGGCTGGGCGACGAGGGCGTCGACCTGTTCTGCGTCGACTCGACCAACGCCGAGGTGCCCGGGTTCGTCATGCCCGAGCGCGACATCGGCCCGGTGCTCGACGACGTCGTCCGCAAGGTCGACCAGCGCGTGATCGTGGCCTGCTTCGCCAGCCACGTGCACCGCGTCCAGCAGGTGCTCGACGCCGCGCAGCGACACGGCCGCCGGATCGCGTTCGTCGGCCGGTCGATGGTCCGCAACATGGGGATCGCGGCCGACCTCGGCCTGCTCAACGTGCCGGAGGGCCTGCTGGTCGACCTCGACCAGGCGAGCAATCTGCCCGAAAGCAAGGTCCTGTTCGTCTCGACGGGTTCGCAGGGCGAGCCGCTCTCGGCGCTGTCGCGGATGGCGCGCGGCGAGCACCGGCAGATCTCGATCCGCGCGGGCGACACGGTCGTCCTGGCCAGCTCGATGATCCCGGGCAACGAGACCGCGGTGTTCGGCGTGGTCAACGGCCTGACCCGGCTCGGCGCGAACGTCGTCCACCAGGGCAACGCGAAGGTCCACGTGTCCGGCCACGCGTCGGCGGGGGAGCTGCTGTACCTGTACAACGCGGTGCGCCCGAGCAACGTCATGCCGGTGCACGGCGAGTGGAAGCACCTGCGCGCGAACGGCGAGCTGGCGATCCGCACGGGTGTCGCCCCGGAGAACGTGGTCATCGCCGAGGACGGCGTGGTCGTCGACCTGGTCGACGGCAAGGCGTCCCGCACCGGCCGCGTCGAGGTCGGGCACGTGTACGTCGACGGCCTCTCGGTCGGCGACGTCGGCGAGTCGACGTTGTCGGACCGGCTGGTCCTGGGCGAGGGCGGGTTCATCGCGATCAACGTCGCGGTGGACTCGAACACCGGCCGCGCGGTCAGCAGCCCGACGGTGGCGGGCCGCGGCTTCTCCGACGACCCGAAGGCGCTCGACGCCGTGGTGCCGCTGGTGGAGATGGAGCTGGCGCGCACCGAGGCCGAGGGCATCACGGACACGCACCGGATCGCCCAGGCGGTCCGCCGGGTGGTGGGCCGCTGGGTGGCGGACACCTACCGCCGCCGCCCGATGATCGTCCCGACGGTCATCCCGGTCTGACCAAGCTTCGTGAAGGCCACCTCGAGGTTTCTCGAGGTGGCCTTCACGGCTTTCCGGCGCGCCTGAGGCTGTTAGGCCGTCTGGACCACGAGCCGCCGCTTTGCCGCGGGCTAACCTTGGTCCCCACCCCGCCTCACGCAGAGAGGCCGCGCCGATGGGACGTCACTCGGACGGCAGACGACGCCGGCTGCTCGTGCCCGCCCTCGCGACGGGCCTCGTGCTCGTGCTCGGGGCCGCGGCTTGGGTGACCGTCTCGGTCGTGCGTGCGCGGCCGACGTGCGAGCAGCCGGCCCAGGTCCTGGTCACCGCGTCGGCGGACATCGCCCCGGCGCTCTCGCTCGTCGCGCGGGGGCTCGACCTCGAGTGCGGCAGCGTCGAGGTCCAGACCAGGGAGGCGACGCAGGTCGCCGAGCGGTTGGCGATGTCCGACGGCAGCCCGCGGCCGCAGGTCTGGGTGCCGGACTCGACGCTCGCGTTGCGCCGCGCCCGCCAGCTCGGCGCCGCCGACGTCCCGGAATCGGGGTCCTCGGTGGCCAGCTCACCGGTGGTGCTCGCGGTCGCCGAGGACGTCGTCAAGGGGCGCACGCCGACGTGGGACGAGGTGCTCGCCGCGCCGGGCGCCGTCCCGGGGATGCCCGACCCGTCACGCGACGCGGTGGGCGCACTGGCGTTGCTCGGCCTGCGCGACAGCGTGAAGACGGCCGCCGAGCCGTCGGGGGCGTACGTCGCGTTGCTGCGGCGGTTCTCGGCGAACACCCTCGGCGCGGAGACGGATTTGATCGCCCGCCTGCCGGGCTCGAGCGACGGCGGCGGCACGGCGGCGGTGACGGCGTTCCCGGCGTCGGAGAACTCGGTGCTGCGCCACAACATCGAGGACGCGACATCGCCGCTGGTCGCCGTCTACTCGACGGCGGTGCCCACTTTGGACTACCCGTTCGCCGAGCTGGGCGGGGTTTCGCCGCGGCAACGGCCGATCGTCGACGCGCTGCGGGCCGCAGTGCTCGGCGACGCGGGCGCGGTCGCGATCGCGGAGACCGGGCTGCGCGCGGCGGGCGGGCAGGCGCTGAGGACGCACACGGACGACCCGCGCGTGAACCCGGCCGGCTTCCGGGCGGCGAACCTCCCGCCGTCGGCGGTGGTCGACGAGCTGCTCAACCAGTGGGCGGGGGTCAACCTGAGCGCGCGGGTGCAGGTGCTGATCGACGTGTCGGGGTCGATGAACGCACAGGTGCCGGGCACGTCGCTGAACCGGATGCAGCTGACGGCCGAGGCGACGCAGAAGGCGTTGCACCTGTTCAAACCGGCGACGCAGCTGAGAATGCTGGCATTCTCGACCAAGCTCGACGGCGACAAGGACTACCGCGAAATCCTCCCGATGGCTTCGGTGGCCGCGCACCTGGCGAGCGGCGCGCAGGACAAGCTGGCCCAGCTGAAGGCAACACCGGACGGCGGAACGGGGCTGTACGACACGATCCTGGACGCGTACCGCACGGCCCGCCGAGAGTGGGAGCCGGGCAGGCTGAACCTGGTGATCGTGATGACGGACGGCCGCAACGAGGACCCGCGCTCGATCTCCCGCGCGGATTTGCTGACGGAGCTGGCGAAGCTCCAGGACCCCAGGCGCCCGATCCCGCTGATCGGCGTGGGCGTGGGCCCGGACGCCGACAAAGGGGAGCTGGACCAGCTGACCGCGGCGACGGGCGGTCAGGCGTTCGTAGCGCCGGACCCGGCGAAGATCACGGACGTGTTTTTCGGGGCTCTGAGCCGGATCGCCGGCGGATGAGGGCGTAAACGCCCAGGATCACCGCGAGGCTGATCAGGCTCAGGTACAGCTGCGCCCGCGTGTCCGCGTCCACGAACAACATCGACGCCACCACGACCAGGGTCAACCCCAGCGTCAGCCAGCTCAGCCACGGATAACCCCACATCCGCAGCTTCAACCGATCCGGCGCCGAAGCCTCCAGCGACCGCCGCATCCGCAGTTGCGATCCGCAGATGATCGCGTACACGAACAACGCCACCGCGCCCGCCGAGTTGATGATGAAGTAGAAGATCTTGTCCGGTGACACGTAACTCATCACCACCGCGACGTACCCGACCGAAGTGGACGCCAGGATCGCCTTCCACGGCACTCCGCGCGCGTTCGTGTCCGCGATCCACGACGGTGCCCACCCGTGCCTGCGCAACGCGAACAACATCCGGGATGCCGTGTACAGCCCCGAATTCAGCACCGACAACGCCGCCGTCAGGACCACCGCACTGACCAATGTGGACGCCGCCGGGATGCCGAACCGGCTGAACGCCGCCGCGAACGGGCTCGTCTCGCTCGGGATCTCGCGCCACGGTGTGATCATCACCAGCAGCGCCACCGAGCCCACGTAGAACACGATCACCCGCCAGACGATCGTCGACGTCGCCTTGCGGACCGCCGTCTCCGGCTGGTCGGACTCCGCCGCCGCGATCGTCACGATCTCCGCTCCGAAGTACGAGAAGATCACGATCACCACGCCGTGCACCACCGAAAACGGGCCCTGCGCGACGAAGCCGTCCAGGCTGATGTTGCCCACCGAGAAGTGCGCGCCCGGCCAGAGCCCCAGCACGAACAGTGCCCCCAGCACCAGGAACACCACGATCGTCGCGACCTTGATCGACGCCAGCCAGAACTCCGTCTCGCCGAACGACCGCGCCGACGCCAGGTTCGTCGCCGTCAGCAGCAGCATCAACCCCAGCGAGAACACCCACTGCGGCACGCCGGGAATCCAGCCCTGCAGGATCTTCGCGCCCGCCACCGCCTCGAACGCGACCACGCCGACCCAGAAGTACCAGTACAGCCAGCCGATCGTGAAGCCGGCCCAGCCGCCCAGCGAGTCGCGCGCGTACTCCATGAACGAGCCCAGTGCCGGCGCCGCCGTCGCCATCTCGCCGAGCATCCGCATCACGAGCACGACCAGCAGCCCGCCGAGTGCATACGACAAGACCGCGGCCGGGCCGACGGTGTGGATCACCGCGCCGCTGCCGATGAACAGGCTCGCGCCGATGATGCCGCCGAGGGCGATCATCCGGACGTGCCGCTGGCGCAACTCGGGCCGCAGCCCGGACTTCGTCGTCAAGGTGCTTCCTCCCCGGGTGAGCGCGGATCGCGGGATTCTCGCACCCGAAAGCCGTCCGGTGAAGAATTTGCGCAACGTCAGTGCGTGAGGATCTCCGACTTGCGCTGCACCAGGTACGCCCCGGCCAGCAGGATGGCCGCGCCGAGCAGCTGGACCCACGCCAGCTCCTCGCCGATCAACGCCCAGGCCGCCACGGTCGTGATGACCGGCTCGACCAGCCCCAGCACGCTCGCCACCGACGCGGGCAGGTGCCGCAGCGCCGAAATCCCGCAGACGTACGCCAGCACCGTCGCGACCAGCACCAGCAGGACCAGCAGCAGCCACACCGGCGGGTGCCACGCACCGAACTCGACGTCCACGCCGAGCAGCCCGACCGGCCACGTCCACGGCGGCGCGACCAGGCTGATCAGCACCGCGCCGATCACCATGCCCCAGGTGACCAGCCCGAGCGGATCGATGTCGGCCACCGCGCGCTCGCCGAGCAGGAAGTACCCGGCCGAGCACAGGGCCGCGCCGAAGCCCGCGAGCAGCCCGACGCCGTTCAGCGTGACGCCCTGCCAGACCTGCGCGACCAGCGACAACCCGACCATCGCCAGCGCGATCCCGCCCCACACCGACCGCGGCAGCCGGTGCCGCCGCACGAACCGCACCCACAGCGCGATGAGCACCGGCGAGACGAACTCCAGCAGGATCGCGATGCCGACCGGGATCCGGCCCGCGGCGACGAAGTAGAGCAGCTGCACGCCGGCCACCCCCAGCAGGCCGTACCCGGCCAGCACCGGCAGCTCGGCCCGGCGCACCCGCAGCTTGCGCGGCGCCACCAGCGCCACGCCGACGAGCAGCACGGCCCCGGCGAGCCCGATCCGCATCGCGGCCACCTGCTCCGGGCTGAACCCGGCGGACATCGCGGACTTGCCCAGCGTGCCCGACGTGCTGAAGAACAACGCGGCGAGCAGGACAAGCGTGGTCCCGCGGCCGCGGTGGGCGACGCGGGGAGGCGCGAGGACGGGCAGCTCGGTGGTCACCGTCGCGACTCTAGGGCTCGCCGCGTGACTGCCGAAACGGTTTTTCCGGTTACTCCGCCTGCTTCAGCCCGGTGGCGACGTGCGTTGTGATGGTGGCCAGCCGCTTGCCCTGGACCCGCAGCGCGCCGAGCGCCAGCTCGTCCGGCGCCGCCGACTTGCGCGAGACGAACGAGCCGCCGTACGGGTTGCCCGACTCCATCAGGTGCGGGTCGGCGTAACCGAGCGGGACGACGATCGCACCCCAGTGGTAGAAGACGTTGTTGATCGCCAGCAGCGTCGACTCGAGGCCGCCGTGCCTCGTCGACGCCGTGGTGAACGACCTCGCGACCTTGTCGGCCAGCTTTCCCTGCGCCCACAACCCACCCGTGCTGTCCAAATAGGACTTGAGCTGGGCGGCCGGGCCGCCGAACCGGGTCGGGCTGCCGACCGCGAGGCCGTCGGCCCACTCGAGGTCGGCGAGGGTGGCCAGGTCGTGGTGCGGTCCGGCGTCCACCCAGGCCTGCCAGCGCGGGTTCTTCGCGACGGCGTCGGCGGGCGCGGTCTCCGGCACGGTCCGCACGCGCACGTCGGCGCCGGTTTCGCGGGCCCCCGCGGCGAGGGACTCGGCGAGGGCGGCGGTGTTCCCGGTCGCGCTGTAGTAGACGACGAGTATCCGTGTGCTCACCCCCGCGACTCTAGGGGCGCCGGAAGTCGTGTCTCAGGATCCGGACTTCGGCTTCCACGGGCTGACCGTGTCGGTCGGCCGCGTCGGGTCGTGGAAGCGGGGCCGGTCGAGCTCGTCGCGCCGCAGCGGGACCAGGCCGTCGGTGATCGCCTGCATGATCTTCGCGTGCGCGCGCACGCCGGCGCCGGGCCGCTCCGGCTCGACGTCCGACAGGTCGACGGGCTCGCCGAAGTGCACCCGGAACTTCGGGCGGCGCAGGGGAGCGCTGAGCCCGGAACGGGCGAGCGGGACCAGGTCGGCCGGGCCGTTGACGGTCTCGGTGCCCCAGTAGACGGCCTCGTGCGCGCCCCACTGGCTGATCGGGATCACCGGCACCCCCGAGGCGAGCGCCAGCCGCGCCGCGCCGGTCTTGCCGCGCTCCGGCCACAGGCCCGGGTCGTGGCTGATCCGGCCCTCGGGGTAGACGATGATCGGCTCGCGCGTGGTCTTCATCGCCTCGACGGCCTCGGCGAACTGCCCGACGGCGGTCCCGGCGTGCTTCCGGTCGACCCGCAGGTGGCCGCTGACCCGCAGGGCGGGCCCGATCACGGGCGCGTCGAGGATGCCCCCGGCCAGCATGAACCGCGGGTTGATGCCGATCCGCTTGCACGCCGCCATCAGCACGAACGCGTCGAACACGCCGATGTGGTTGGCCGCCATCAGCAGCGGCTTGCCGCGCAGCTGCGCCGGGATCCGGCCGGTGACGGTGAGCCGCCCGACCAGGTTCACCAGCCCGCGGTCGATGTTCAGCATGGTCCGCCAGATGGCGGGGGCCCGGCGGGAGGTGTTGTCGGAGTGCAGCGCGACCATGGGCAGAGCATGGCAGACGCCGATTTCACCCGTTTGCGCACCGGCGGCCCAAGCGCCCCAAGGCGGCCTTGGTTGCGTCTGACGCACCCAAGGCGGCCTTCGTTGCGTCTGACGCACCGAAGGCCACATTGGGGCGCTTTCACCCGGATGGCCCCTCATGCTCCCGGTGTGAGACAGAAGTTCACCCTGCGCTGCGAGTGGCGCATGTGACGAAACGTCGTCGCCGGTTACCGTTGAGGCATGGCTGGGTCGGCGACGAGGAAGCGAAGCACGGGAAGCGGCGCGAAGGGGGCAGCGGCGCGTAAGCCGCGTACACCCGCGAAGCCACGTACCTCCGCTGCCCGCAAGCCCGCCCCTCGCGCGCGGCGCAAGACACCCGGGATCTTCGGCAAGAGCGTCCGCGGGACCTGGAACCTGCTGGCCAAGGGCATCGGCACGCTGGCGCGCACGGTCGGCCGCACCCGCGAGCTCGAGCCGGAGCACCGCCGCGACGGCCTCGCGCTCGGCCTGATCGCGCTGGCCATCGTCGCGGCCGTCGGCGTCTGGTGGCGGGCCGCGGGCCCGATCGGGGCCGGGGTCGAGATCGCCGCCCGGACCGTCCTCGGCGCCGGGGCCGTCACCCTGCCGCTCGTGCTGGTCGTCGTCGCCGTCGCGCTGATGCGGTCCGAGCCGCACCCCGAGACGCGGCCGCGGATGGTGATCGGCACGATCATGGTCGTCCTGTCCGTGCTCGGGATGCTGCACATCTTCACCGCGCTCCCGGCGACCAACGACGGCCGGATGTACGCCGGCGGCATCATCGGCGCCTTCTCCGGCGGCCTGCTGACCATGGGCGTCACCACCTGGGTCGCGGTGCCGCTGCTGATCCTCGCGCTGGTCTTCGGCGTCCTCGTGTTCACCGGCACGCCGGTCCGCGAGATCCCGCACCGGCTACGGCACTGGGGCCTCGACGAGGAGGAGATCGCCGAGGCCGAGGCCCAGCGCTCCGGGTTCGCCACCGACGAGGAGAAGGTCACCGAGGCCGACCCGAAGTCCGCGCGGCTGCGCAAGCCGTCGCGGCGCCGCCAGGCCAGCGAATCCGAGCCCGAGCAGCTGGACATCGACGCGATGCTCGCCGAGGCGCCGACTCCGGTCAAACCGCCCAAGCCGAAGCCCGTCGAGGTGCCGGAGAAGAAGCCGAAGAAGCCCGCCGAGCCGCCGCTCGCGGTGACCAGGACCGTCGAAGGCGACTACCAGCTCCCGCCGCCCGACCTGCTGAAGCTCGGCGACGCGCCGAAGTCCCGCAGCAAGGCCAACGACGCCATGATCGAGGCGATCACCGGCGTGCTGGAGCAGTTCAACGTCGACGCGCAGGTCACCGGCTTCACCCGCGGCCCGACGGTCACCCGCTACGAGGTCGAAGCTCGGCCCGGGCGTGAAGGTCGAGAAGATCACCGCGCTGACCAAGAACATCGCGTACGCGGTCGCCACCGACAACGTCCGGCTGCTGGCGCCGATCCCCGGCAAGTCCGCGGTCGGCATCGAGGTGCCGAACTCCGACCGCGAGATGGTGCGCCTGGGCGACGTCCTGCGCGCGCCGTCGACGGTCAAGGACAACCACCCGATGGTGATCGGCCTCGGCAAGGACATCGAGGGCCACTTCGTCACCGCGAACCTGACGAAGATGCCGCACCTGCTGGTCGCCGGGTCCACCGGTTCCGGTAAGTCGAGCTTCGTCAACTCGATGCTGGTGTCGCTGCTCGCGCGCTCGACGCCGGACGAATGCCGGATGATCCTGATCGACCCGAAGATGGTCGAGCTGACGCCGTACGAGGGCATCCCGCACCTGATCACGCCCATCATCACCCAGCCGAAGAAGGCCGCCGCCGCGCTGGCCTGGCTGGTGGAGGAGATGGAGCAGCGCTACCAGGACATGCAGGTCAACAAGGTCCGGCACATCGACGACTACAACAAGAAGGTCAAGTCGGGCGAGATCACGGCGCCGCCGGGGTCCGAGCGCGAGTACCGGCCGTACCCGTACATCATGGCGATCGTCGACAAGCTCGCCGACCTGATGATGACCGCCCCGCGCGACGTCGAGGACGCGATCGTCCGGATCACCCAGAAGGCCCGCGCGGCGGGGATCCACCTGGTCCTGGCCACGCAGCGGCCGTCGGTGGACGTCGTGACCGGCCTGATCAAGACCAACGTGCCTTCGCGGCTGGCCTTCGCGACGTCGTCGCTGACCGACTCGCGGGTCATCCTGGATCAGCCGGGCGCGGAGAAGCTGATCGGCATGGGCGACGCGCTCTACCTGCCGATGGGCGCCGGGAAACCGGTCCGCATCCAGGGCGCGTTCGTCGGCGACGAAGAGATCGCCGCGGTCGTCAACTACGCCAAGGAGCAGGCGCAGCCGGAGTACCAGGACGGCGTCACGGCCCAGAAGGCGGGCGAGAAGAAGGAGATCGACCCGGACATCGGCGACGACCTCGACGTCCTGCTGCAGGCGGCGGAGCTGATCGTGACGTCCCAGTTCGGGTCGACGTCGATGCTGCAGCGCAAGCTCCGGGTCGGGTTCGCCAAGGCCGGGCGGCTGATGGACCTGCTGGAGAGCCGCGGCGTGGTCGGCCCGTCGGAGGGCTCGAAGGCCCGCGACGTGCTGATCAAGCCGGAGGAGCTGGAGTCGGTCCTGTTCATGATCCGCGGCGGCGACCCGGTGCCGTCGGACCCGGACGAGGAGTGATGCAACCGGCGACGGCGTCCGGTCCGTCCTGAGCACGTGGACCTACAGCGATTAGCAGCCGGACTGTTCGCCTTCGCCGTCGTCGCGGTGGGCGCCGGGAAGCTCGGTCGCCTCCGGGCAGCCGGTCCCGGCCCGGCCGTCGGCGCCGTCGACGGTCAGCGCCGCCCCGCAGGGCGACGTCACCCTGCGCGTCGGCGAGGAGGCCGCGATCCAGGGGAAGGACCTGGCGGTCCGCTACCTGCGCGTCGTCGCCGATTCGCGGTGCCGCCCGAACATGATGTGCATCTGGCAGGGCGAGGCGACGCTGGCGTTCCTGCTGAAGGAGCCGGGCCGCGGCGAGAGCAGGACGGCGGAGCTGCACAGCGGCCCCCGGACCGGACCCCAGGCGACCTCGTTCGCCGCCAGCCGGGTCGAGCTGGTGTCGGTGAGCGAAGACGGCCAAGAGGCCACGATCCGGGTCAGCTAGGACCGGACAGGTTGGCGACGCCCGCTGTGGAAGCGACCGCGGCCAGAGAGATCCAAGCGGCTGGTCTTGACCGGCGGCCCGGGCCGGACGCCGGTTGCCGTGGCGAAGATCCGGCAAGCCGCCGTCCTGACCCGGGCCAGGGGACGGGGCTCAGCCGCCGAACTTGCGGACCGCCTCGTAGTACGTCCAGGCCGCGCCCTTGCACGCCACATTGGACCCGCAGACGCTCTTCAAGTCCGTGTACAGGTTGTCGTCGATCTTCAGCCGGTTCGCCTCCGTGAAGCGGCCCTGCTTCTTGTAGTTGCGGTAGCCGAAGTCGTGGCGGTGGCAGCCCGGGAGGAACTGCCAGCCGAACGGTGTGTCCGGCGACCACGAACAGCCGTCCGACGACCAGTCCAGCTGGCCGGAGTACGGCGCCTGGTTCCGGATCGACTCGAACCCGGACAGGGTGGTGTGGAAGAGGTACTGGTCGGTGACCGTCGGGATGTCGACGGCCGCCGCGGTGCCGGCGCCAGGAGGGCGCCCCCGCCGACAGTCACGGCCACCGCCACGGTGGCCCCCAGGTTCCGCAGTGTCGTGCGCATCGTTGCTTCCTTGCCGATCAATGGACGAGTGCCTGATCAGCTTCGGGCTTCGAGTGGCGCACGTCACCGCCCGAAAGGAGGTTGTTCGGAAAGTTTCCCTCAGAGTTCGAGCAACATGCGTGAATTGCCCAGGGTGTTGGGCTTGACGTACGGCAGGTCCAGGAACTCGGCGACGCCGGTGTCGTGCGAGCGCCGCATCTCCTCGTAGACCTCCTGCGTCACGGGCGTGCCGTCGATCTCGACGAAGCCGTGCCCGGCGAAGAAACTCGTCTCGAACGTCAGCACGAAGAGCCTCTTAAGGCCCAGCTCGCGCGCCTCGTCGACGAGCCGGGCGACCAGCACCCGTCCGACGCCCTGGCCGCGGACGGCCTTGTCGACCACGACGGTCCGCAGCTCGGCGATGTCCTCCCAGAGCACGTGCAGCGCGGCCGCGCCGACGACCTCCCCGCCGACCTCGGCGACCCAGAACTCCTGGACCGCCTCGTACAGCGTGACCAGGTCTTTTTCCAGCAGAACGCGTCCCGCGTCCGAGTCGACGAGGGCCTTGATCTTGCGGACATCGGCGATCCGCGCGCGGCGGATGCCCGGGCGGGGCGAGTCGGACGGCACGATCCTCAACATTGCCACACCGCCCGCGGCGGGCGCCGACACGACCGAGGTACGCGGTCCGGGACGTCGCCGTCGCACAGCGTCGTATGCTGCCTGCGAGAGGTGACCGGCCGAGTGGGGGAGACGATGACGCGCGCCGGATGGGACGCGTTCCAGGCCGCCGAAGCACAGGCGGCGGCGGGCCGCGCGGCCGCGCTGGAAGGTCCGGACGGGGTGGCGTGGCTGCTCGTCCCGGGCCGGGCGTGGCAGTGGCGGCGACCGGGAACGCCGTGGCAGTACGGCCCCGCACCCGCCGATCCCGGCTACCGCGCGGCCACCCGCGTGGTGCCTCCGCCGCCGGGCGGGCCGATGCCGCCGAGCGGGCCGGTTCCGGCGCCGGGCGGATTCGCTCCGGCACCGCCGGGTGGCCCGATGCCGCCGGGTGCGCAGGTGCCGCCGGGCGGACGTTTTCCCACGCCGGAGGCGGGGTTTCCAGCACCGCCGAGTCCGGTCCACGGTGGGCCAGTGCCTCCGAACGGGCCGTTCCCCGGGCCAAACGGGGCATTCCCGGCGCCGCAGAGCGGCCCCTTTCCCGCGCCGGGCACGGCCGGTCCGCCACCGATGCCAGCAGGACCGGCCAGCCCCCGCCCGAATCCCGCCGTGGTGGTCGAGCAGCTGCGCGAGCGGGTCCGGTTCGTCGCCGGTTCCGAGTCGGCGGTCGCCTTCCTGCGGCGGACGGCCCAGGTGGTCGGCTGGGCCGAGGCCACCCGCCATCCCCAGCGGGGCGGTCCCGGGGAACCGCCGCCGCCCGAGCCCCAGCCGCCGGACCAGGACGAGGACGGTGGCTTCCTCGACGACATGGCGCGCTACACCCGCTCGGTCGCGGTGGACCTGCTCGCCGCGGGCGATCGGGCCCGACGGCGAAGCAACGCGCGCCGCGAGCAGGAGGACTACGAGCGGGCGCGCGCCAAGTGGCAGCAGGACCTGCGCGAGTGGGAACAGCGGCAGACCGGGCAGAAGCAGGCCAACCCGCTGATCCTGTTCGTCGGCCCGCCGCACACCGGCCAGCGACGTCTCTACCGAGCCCTCTACAGCGTGCTCAGGGAGGCCGGAGCCGGGTTCACGGGCGGCAGCTTCATCGCGGGCCCGGAGCTGCTGCGGGACGGGCAAGGCGACCCGGTGCCCGCCGAAGCCGGGTTGCGCGACTTCGTCCGGGAAGCCGACGAAGCCGACAACCCGAGTTGCATCCTCGTGGACGAGGTCGACGCCCTCTTCGACGGCAACCCCGCCGGGGTGCTCCGCTATCTCCGTGAGGTCGCGCACGACCAGGAAAGCGGTCGCCTGCTGGTCCTCGCCGGGACGGACAAGGTGCTGGACGTCCTCCGCGCCGAGGCGCCCGAGCTGGCCTCGAGCGTGCTGGTCCACCGGATGCCGGAGTTCACCACCACGGCCCGGATCGCCGCGCTGCTCGACGTCCTCGCCGCCGAGCGGTCCCTCGCGCTGCCGCCACCGGTCCGCGACGGCCTCGCCGCGCTCGCCGGGCGGGGCCCGGCCGACGCCCGATCCGTCGAGGCGTTGCTGACCGCCGCGAGCCGCACCGCGGTGGCGCGGGGCGCGGCGCCCGACGGCCGGGTCCACCTGCTGCCCGCCGACGTCGAGGCGGTCGCCGGGCACGCCGCGCAGCGGGCCGGGAAGTCGGTCGAGGAGCTGGTGGCCGAGCTCGACGCCATGATCGGGCTCGCGTCGGTGAAGCAGCGGGTGCGCGGCCTGGTGGACGAGCTGGCCGTGGACGCCCGCCGCCGCGAGGCCGGGCTGCCCGTCGCGGCGCGGAGCCGGCACCTCGTCTTCACCGGGAACCCCGGCACCGCGAAGACGACCGTCGCCCGCTTGGTCGGCCGGATCTACCAGGCGCTGGGTGTGCTGCCGAAGGGGCACGTCGTCGAGGTCGCGCGCCCCGATCTCGTCGGCGAGTACGTCGGCGAAACGTCGTTGAAGACCCGCAGCGTCTGCCAACGCGCGATGGGCGGCGTCCTCTTCCTCGACGAGGCCTACAACCTCGTCTCCGGGGACGACGACGACTTCGGCCGCGAGGCGGTCACCGAACTGCTGCTGCAGATGGAGAACCACCGGGACGGCTTCGTGGTGTTCGCCGCGGGCTACCCGAAGGAGATGGACGAGTTCCTCGAGTCCAACCCGGGCCTGCGGTCGCGCTTCGCCGGGCGCGTCGAGTTCCCGGACTACTCGGCCGAGGAGCTCGCCGGGATCTTCCGGTCGATGGCGGGCAGCCAGGGCTACCGGCTCGCCGACGACCTGCTGGCGGCGCTGCCGGAGGCGATGCGCCGGATCCCGCGCGGGCGCGGGTTCGCGAACGGCCGCTCCGCGCGCGGCCTGCTCGAGGCGGCCATCGGCAAGCAGTCGAGCCGGCTCGCGGCGCGGCCGCGGACGTCGGCCGACGAGCTGGCCACCCTGGTGGCGGCGGACCTGCCCGAATCCGGGGAGGCCGGGGTGGCCGTCACCGACGACGCCGGGCCGCGGCGCGGGCTCGAGGAGCTGCTCGCCGAGCTGGACGCCATGATCGGCCTGGACGACGTCAAGCAGCGGGTGCACGCGCTGGTCGCCGAGACCCGGCTGGACGCGCGCCGCCGCAAGGCCGGGCTCCCCGTGGCCACCCGCAGCAGGCACCTCGTGTTCACCGGCAACCCCGGCACGGCCAAGACGACCGTCGCCCGGCTGATGGGGCAGCTCTACCGCGCCCTCGGCGTGCTGCCGTCCGGGCACCTGGTCGAGGTCGCGCGCCCGGACCTGGTCGCGGAGTACATCGGCCAGACCGCGCCGAAGACCCGCGACGCCTGCGAGCGCGCGATCGGCGGGGTGCTCTTCATCGACGAGGCCTACACCCTCGTGCAGGACCACGCGAACGGTGCCGACTTCGGTGCGGAGGCCGTGGCGGAACTGCTGGTGCAGATGGAGAACCATCGCGCGGACCTGGTCGTCGTCGCGGCGGGCTACCCGGCCGACATGGACCGGTTCCTCGACAGCAACGCGGGGCTGCGGTCGCGGTTCGGCGGCACCGTCGAGTTCGCCGACTACACCGGCGACGAGCTGGCCGCGATCTTCACCGCCATGGCCGTCAAGCAGGGTTACCGGCTGGCGCCGGACCTGGCGGCCGCCCTGCCCGGGGTGATGGCGGGGCTCGACCGCGGTGCCGGGTTCGCCAACGGCCGCACCGCGCGCGGGCTGCTGGAGCGGGCGATCAGCGCGCAGGCGATGCGGCTGGCCGGACCGGACGTCGATCTCGAACGGCTGGCCGACGCCGAGCTGGTCCTGCTGACCCGCGCGGACCTGCCCGCCCCGTCCTGACGGAACCCCGGGATGGGTGACGCCGTCGTCGGCTCGTCCGGGCCCGGCGGCTACCCTGAACGTCGTGCCTTCTCCTGCCACGGACCCTGCCGCCACCCGACGCGTCTCCCTGCTGACCCTGGGCTGCGCCCGCAACGAGGTCGACTCGGAGGAGCTGGCGGGCCGGCTGGCGGCCGGCGGCTGGGAGCTGGCGGCCGATCCGGAGGACTCCGACGTCGTGGTGGTCAACACCTGCGGCTTCGTCGAGTCGGCCAAAAAGGACTCCGTCGACACGCTGCTCGCCGCGTCGGACACGGGCAAGAAGGTCGTCGCGGTCGGCTGCATGGCCGAGCGCTACGGCCACGAGCTCGCCGACAGCCTGCCCGAGGCCGACGCCGTGCTGGGCTTCGACCACTACGCCGAGCTTCTCCGACCGGCTCGACGACGTCGTCGCGGGCCGCAAGATCGCCTCGCACACCCCCGGCGACCGGCGCAAGCTGCTGCCGATCAGCCCGGTGCAGCGGCCCGCCGCCGCGGAGAGCGTGGAGGTGCCGGGGCACGCGCAGCACGGCTGGGGCCCGCGGGTGCTGCGCACGCGCCTCGACGACTCGCCGGTGGCCGCGCTGAAGATCGCCTCCGGCTGCGACCGGCGCTGCTCGTTCTGCGCGATCCCGTCGTTCCGCGGCTCGTTCGTCTCGCGGCAGCCCGACGAGGTCGTCGCCGAGGCGATGTGGCTGGCGGAGAACGGCGTCAAGGAGCTGTTCCTGGTCAGCGAGAACTCGACGTCCTACGGCAAGGACTTCGGCCGCGACGGCGCCACCGCGCTGGAGCGGCTCCTGCCGCGGCTGGCCGAGATCGACGGCATCGAGCGCGTCCGCGTCTCCTACCTGCAGCCGGCCGAGACGCGCCCGCAGCTGGTCAAGGCGATCGCGACCACGCCGGGCGTCGCCGAGTACTTCGACCTGTCGTTCCAGCACTCCAGCGAGCAGGTGCTGCGCCGGATGCGCCGGTTCGGCTCCACGGATTCGTTCCTGGCGCTGTGCGAGCAGATCCGCGAGTACGCGCCCGAGGCGGGCATCCGGACCAACGTGATCGTCGGGTTCCCCGGCGAGACCGAGCACGACCTGGCCGAGCTCGAGCGGTTCCTCACGGGCGCGCGCCTCGACGCGGTCGGCGTGTTCGGCTACTCCGACGAGGACGGCACCGAAGCCGAGACCTTCGACGGCAAGCTCGACCCCGAAGAGGTGGCCAAGCGCGTCACGCGCATCTCGGCGCTGGTCGAGGAGCTGACCGCGCAGCGCGCCGAGGACCGGATCGGCACGTTCGTCGACGTGCTGGTGGAGCTGGACGACGACGGCGGAGCTCACCGGCCGCGCCGCACACCAGGCGCCCGAGGTCGACGGAGAGTGCGTCATCCTCGACGCGCCGGAAAAAACGCAGGTCGGCGACTTCCTGCGCTGCGAGGTCGTCGACTCGGCGGGCGTGGACCTGATCGTCCGCGCGGCACCGGACGCCGACCGGTGAGTGCGGTCCCCAGCGACGCCGCCGACGAGGGCACCAGCCGCGAAGGCCCGGCCCAGGTCCCGGTCGCCACGCCGGTCCCGACGCTCAACCTGGCGAACCTCCTGACGCTGTCCCGCCTGGTCCTGGTGCCGCTGTTCGTGGTGGCGCTGTTCGTCGACGGCGGCCACGACACGACGTGGCGCGCGCTCGCGACGGGCCTGTTCGCGATCGCCTCGGCGACCGACCAGCTCGACGGCTGGGTGGCCCGCAAGTACGGCCTGATCACCGACTTCGGCAAGATCGCCGACCCGATCGCGGACAAGGCGCTGACGGGTGCCGCGCTGGTCGGGCTGAGCGTGCTCGGCGAGCTGGGCTGGTGGGTGACGATCGTCATCGCGGTCCGCGAGATCGGCGTGACGCTGCTGCGCTTCTGGGTGATCCGCCACGGCGTGATCCCGGCGAGCCGTGGCGGCAAGGCGAAGACGATGGCCCAGATCGCGGCGATCGTGGCGTACCTGCTGCCGCTCCCGGTGGGCGCGGACCCGGTGCGGTGGGCCCTGATGGGGCTGGCCCTGGTGCTGACCGTGGTGACGGGCGTGGACTACCTGATCCGGGCGATCCGGCTGCGCGCGGCCGGGCGCCGGGTCACCGGGAGCTGACGGTGACGGATACCTCTGCTTCGCCGAGGCGTCGCGAATGACTCATTCGGGACCTCCGGCGTCCGCGATGAGTCATTCGCGACCCCCGGGCGACGAGCAGGCCGCCGCCCTCATCGCCGCCCTGACCGCGCGCGGCGAGACCGTCGCCGCCGCCGAGTCGCTCACCGCCGGGCTCGTCTGCGCCACCCTCGCCCGCGTCCCCGGGGCCAGCGCCGTCCTGCGCGGCGGCCTCGTGGTGTACGCCACCGAGCTGAAGACCGTCCTCGCCGGGGTCGACCCCGCCCTCCTGGCCGAGCACGGCGCCGTCCACCCCGAGGTCGCCGCCCAGCTCGCCGAGGGTGCCCGCGACCGGTGCGGTGCCACCTGGGGCCTCGGCCTGACCGGCGTGGCCGGGCCGTCGGCGCAGGACGGCGTCGAGCCGGGCACCGTGCACGTCGGGCTCGCCGGGCCGGGAACACGCACACCGCGTCTTTCGGGGGCTCGGGTGGCGGAGCCCCCGACCCGAGGCGAAGCTTCGTTTGTCACCGTCCGTACGCTGGCCTTGAGCGGCGATCGCGACTTGATCAGGACCGAGTCGGTCCGCGCCGCGTTTGCCCTGCTCGGGGAACATCTGACGTGAAACGGGCGTTCGCCCTTGGCGTACGGACTCACCAACTCCTGCGCCCGGGGCGCCGCTCTGGGTAACGTAGGGGGTACTTGTTCGGAAGGGAGGCGCGTGATGACCGTGCTGTTGCGTGAGGCGATCGGTGATCGGCTCCGTCATGCCCGCACCAACCAGCGTCGTACGCTGCGCGACATCTCCCGCGCCGCCAGGGTCAGCCTCGGCTACCTCTCGGAGGTGGAGCGGGGCCAGAAGGAGGCGTCGAGCGAGCTGCTCGCGTCCATCTGCCAGGCCCTGGACCTTCCGCTCGGCGAACTGCTGCACAACGTGGCGGCGGACGTTTCGGCCCTCGACAACGTCGAGGTCGCACCGGTCGACGAGCGGATCGTGGAAGGCACGCCCCGGGAGAAGCGGGGCGCGGAGGCCTCGGCGGCCGGCATCGAAGGCGGTCGCCTGATGTCCGAGCTGATCGGCAACGACCTCGCCGACCTGCGGGTTTCCCCGGCGCCGAGGATGAACACGACATTGCGGACGACCATCGGCCAGCCCAAGCTGGCCTCGACGATCGCCGCGTAGACCCAGCGCACACGACTGCACGGCCCCGGGCAACCTGCCCGGGGCCGTCGGCGTTGTCTACGGGTAGTGATCGGGGTGATCCCTGAATTCGGCCGGGTCGCCTGGAACGGATGTGGCCGACCTGACACGATGGAACCCGACGCCGGGGTCGGTGCGTTGCATGAGCAGGGGAGCGACGCCCCACCCCGAGGACTACTCAAGGCCCGTGGGACGCAAGAAGGCAGGCGGAGGAGATGGCCAACCCGTTCGTGAAGTTCTGGAAGTACATGATGGCGGCGTTCTCGTCGAAGATCGACGAGCACGCCGACCCGAAGGTACAGATCCAGCAGGCCATCGAGGAGGCGCAGCGCAACCACCAGGCGCTGACGCAGCAGGCCGCCTCCGTGATCGGCAACCAGCGGCAGCTGGAGATGAAGCTCAACCGGCAGCTCGGCGACGTCGAGAAGCTGCAGGCCTCGACCCGGCAGGCGCTCGTCCTCGCGGACGAAGCGCGCTCGAAGGGTGACGAGCAGAAGGCCGTCGAGTTCGAGAACGCCGCGGAGAGCTTCGCGACGCAGCTCGTCACGGCCGAGCAGAACATCGAGGACCTGAAGACGCTGCACGACCAGTCGCTGCAGGCCGCGGCGCAGGCGAAGCAGGCCGTCGAGCGCAACTCGCAGATGCTGCAGCAGAAGCTGGCCGAGCGCACGAAGCTGCTCTCGCAGCTGGAGCAGGCGAAGATGCAGGAGCAGGTCTCCGCTTCGCTGAACCAGATGAGCCAGCTGGCCGCGCCGGGCAACACGCCGTCGCTGGAAGAGGTCCGCGACAAGATCGAGAAGCGCTACACCACGGCGCTGGGGCAGGCGGAGCTCGCCCAGAACTCGGTCCAGGGGCGCATGATGGAGGTCCAGGCGTCCACCACGCAGCTGGCCGGCCACTCGCGGCTCGAGCAGATCCGCGCGTCCATGCGCGGCGACTCGGTCGCCCAGGTGACCGACGGCGGCAAGGCGGCCCAGCAGCCGGCGAGCAGCTCGGCCGACATCCAGCGCGAGATCCAGGCGCGCGTGCAGGCCGAGCAGGGCAAGAACCCGGCCTGACGCGGGCAACCCGGGCGAAGAGGGGGCGAGCATGGGGCAGCAGGGCAGGCGCCGCGACTTCAGCGAGTTCAGTGCGAAGCTGGAGAAGCACATCGAGAAGCTGCCCGACTACGCCGTGCGCGCCCAGGAGAAGCTCCAGAAGGTGCAGAAGTACTTCCCGCCGGCCGACCAGGCCGGCGGGAAGCCCGCACCGCCCCGCCCGAACCCGTTGCAACGCCCGCCGGTGCGGCGTCCCGACGTGACGGCCACGTTGTCGTCGATGGCCAGTCAGGTCCCGGCGTTCGCCGAGGCGCGGGCCAAGTGGGACCGCTGGAACCACCCGGCGGCGAAGCTGGAGCGGCGCAAGCGCCGGACGTCGCGCGCGCTGACGCTGTGGATCCTGCTGACGATCCTGTGCGGCGTGCTCACGGTGGCCGCCGGGCTCGGCTGGATGAGCGCCACCGGCGCACCGATGATGCCGCAGGCGATCATGGCGTTCGCCGGGGCCGTCGTGTTCGGCACGTTCAGCGTCCGGACCGGGCTGAAGCTGCACGAGCTCAAGCGCACCCCGATCCCGGCCGCACCGGCGGGTCCGCCGCCGCTGCCGCCCGCCGGATCGGCGGCCCGCGCGCCGATGGAACGGCTCGCGGAGTGCGAAGCATCGCTGACGGAGTTGCTGCGCCAGCTTTCGGTGCCGTCTTCGGTGGGCACGACGCCGGTTTCGGAGGTCTCGGTGGCGGACGCCCGCCAGACGGCGGACGAAGCGGCCGCGGCGTTGCGCGGCTTGGCGGCCCGCATCCAGGCGATCGAGCGCGGCCGCAATTCAGCCCCGGCCCGCGAGCAGGCAGCCCTGGACGCGGCGGTGGGCAAGCTGCGCGAGCAGCTCGAAGACGGCCTCGAGGGATATCGAGGCCTGGTGGCGGCGGCGGGCCACACGGTGGCCGCGGCGGGCGACGGCTTGGTGACGTCCAAGCAGGCGCTGACGGATGCCACGGACCGCCTCGCCGGGCTGGCGATGGCGTTGCGCGAGCTTTCCTGACCCGCGCGGCCGCGGTGGTGTCGCGCGAGGTCGGTTGACGGGGCTCGCCCCGCGCGGTGTGGGCCGTGCGGCTAAGTCGGCGATGGCCCGCGCGATCTTTCTCGACCCCGCGGCCGCCGGAACTCGCGATTTCGCCGCCCATCACCCGAATCCGCGTGACTACCCCGCCACCGGTCCGTCCAAACTCGGCCGTTCGAGTGCCGCGAACCGAGCTCACCACCGCTTCGTCACGCGGCGTGCGTGATCGTGCGTTTCACCCCGGCGACGCCCCCTGTTCACCTCCCGGTGCCGAAACACGCGCGTAATCGGAAACTGATGGCGACGGAAACGTCCGCCACCTAACGTTTTTGGCATGCATGCAGTGGTATCGCCCGCCGTGCACTGAAGGGTTCGCCGGCGCCGACCGTACACAGTGGACTTTCTCGACCGCCGAGGAAAGGACGCCCCGTGAACACGCTCCCGCCGGACCCGGACCCCGTTCCGGCCACCCAGCCCACCGCCTCCGGGCGCGTCATCTCGGCCTTCGAGCGCATCACCGAGGCCGCCCGTCCCGAACTCTGGACCACCCTGCGCGCCGTCGAAGACGTCCTCGTCGACGCGAAAGCCGTCGACGAGCGCGTCAAAGCCGGGGAGAACCTGCCGCTGGCCGGCACGGTCGTCGCCGTGCGGGACGTCCTCGACGTCGCCGGCCAGCCCTCCGGCCGCGGCGTCCCCGAAACCTCCGCCACCGTCGTCGCCCGGCTGACCTCGGCCGGCGCCGTCGTGCTCGGCAAGACCGGCGCCGCCGCCATCTCCGCCGCCTGGGACCGCACCAAAGTCGGTGGTGACGGCGCCGCGGTCGCCGTCGCGCTCGGTGTCGTCGACCTGGCCCTCAGCACCGGCGGTGCCGTCCCCGCGGCCCTGAACGCCGTCGCCGCGGTGCGGCCGACGCGCGGCCTCCTGCCGACGACCGACGTTTCCGTGTACTCGAACGGCCTCGTCCCCGCGCAGCGCGCTCTCCGCGTGATGACCGGCGGCGACCGGACCTGGCCCGCCGACGTCCGCCTCGGCGCGGGCGAGCACCCGCGGATCGCCTACCCGGCCGACCCGGAACTCGGCGAAGCCGCCGCCCTCGCGTTCCGCGGTGTCGTCGCCCGGCTGACGGCCGCGGGGGCCATCCTCACCCCGGTTTCCGTCCCGGAAGACGGCTTCGATGGCTTCGACGCACTCCTCCTGCCCACCGTGCCCGACCACCCGGACATCGCCGACGCCCTCGCCGACCCCGCCGGCGTGGGCCACCGCCTGGCCGCCGGCACGGCGTTGGCGAACCTGCTCGACGTCGCCGCGGTCACCGTCCCGGTGCTACCGGGCGACCGCCGCCCCTTCGGTGTCACCTTCGTGACGCGGGCGTTCGAGGACCAGATCGCCCTCGACCTCGCGGCCGTCTGCACGGACGAGCCGATCACGCCCTACCCGGAACCGGGCGAAGACGTCGTCGTGTTCGGCGCGCACCTGCGCGGCCAGCCGCTCAACGCGCGCCTCACCGAGCTCGGTGCCCGCTTCGGCGGACCGGTCCGGACCACCGAGCGGTACCGGATGGTGCTGCTGGACACCGAACCGCCGCAGCCGGGCGTCCTGGACGGCGGTACCGTCCTCGACGGCGAACGCTGGCGCCTGTCGCCGGCGGCGTTCGAGCGGTTCGCCGAGACGCTCGGGACGCCGTTCGTCCTCGACCGCGTCGAGCTGGACGACGGCACCACCGCGACGGCCGTGCGCTGCGACCCGGCGGCCGCGGGCCCCGGTCTGGACCGCTACGAATCCTGGCGCGGCTACGTGCGCTTCACCTCTACCGCCGGGCTGCGAGGCCCCGGCTGACCCGCCGCACCAGGCCCGGCCCGTGCAGCGCGAACCCGGTGTAGAGCTGCACGAGCGACGCGCCCGCGTCGACCAGCCGGAGCGCGTCGTCCGGGCCCATGATCCCACCGACGCCGATGATCGGCATGCTCCCGCCGGTGTGGTCGTGCACGAACCGCACGACCTCCGCCGCGCGGGTGGTCAGCGGCCTGCCGGACAGTCCTCCCCCTGTCCGGCCAGGCCGCTCTCCGCGGGCACGATGCCCTCGCGCGACAGCGTCGTGTTCGTGGCGATGATCCCGGCGACGCCGTGCTCCAGCGCGACCTCCAGGAGCTCGGCGAGCGCGTCGTCGGTCAGGTCGGGCGCCACCTTCACCAGCACCGGCGTCGGCGCGCCGTCCCCGGCCAGCTCCAGCGACGTCGAACGCAGCTCGCCGAGCAGCTCGGCCAGCGCGGCGCGGTCCTGCAGCTGCCGCAGCCCCGGCGTGTTCGGCGAACTGACGTTGATCGCGAAGTAGTCGGCGTACGGGTGCAGTGCGCGCAGCGAGAACCGGTAGTCCTCGACGGCCTCTTCGAGCGGCGTCACTTTCGACTTGCCGATGCTGATGCCCAGCGGGACGCCGGGTTTGCCGTCGCGGGCGAGCTTGGCCGCGAGCGCTTCGGCGCCGTCGTTGTTGAAGCCCATGCGGTTGATCACCGCGTCGCTGGCGGGGAGGCTGAACAGCCGCGGCTTCGGGTTGCCCGGCTGCGCCAGCCGCGTCACCGTGCCGACCTCGACGAACCCGAAGCCCAGCGCGGCCCACGCGGGCAGCGCGCGGCCGTTCTTGTCCATCCCGGCGGCCAGGCCGACGCGGTTGGGGAACCGCAGGCCCAGCACGGTCACCGGGTCGTCGACCCGCAGCGCGCCGCCGAGCGCGGGCGCGAGCTTGCTCAGCCGGGCCAGGACGGCGATCGTGCGCTCGTGCACCAGTTCGGGGTCGTGGTAGGACAGCCGGTACAGCGTCGGGCGGACGATCTTGTCGAAGAGCACGTCCCCATGCTGCCAAACCGCCCGGAACGCGCTACCGGAGCGTCACTTTCACGTGAAAGTGACCACTACGCGCGGTCCTTCCACTCGTCTTCGAGCATCGCGTAGATGAGCTCGTCGGTCCACTCGCCCTTGACGATCTCGTTCTCCTTCAGGTGCGCTTCCCGGCGCATCCCGAGGCGTTCCATCAGCGCGGCGGACGCGGTGTTGCGGCCGTCGCAGCGGCCGATGATGCGGTGCAGCCCCAGGTCTTCGAAGCCCAGCCGCAGCAGCTCCGTCGTCGCCTCCGCGGCCAGGCCCTTGCCGTGGTGGTCCGGGTGGAAGACGAACCCGATCTCGCCTTGGCGATGCTCGCTGCTGAGCCACTCCAGGTTCAGGTCGCCGATCAGCTGCCCGGTCGCGGCCAGCTCGACCGCCACGGCCAGGAACTGCCCTTCCTTCGTCAACGTCGAGCTGTGCACCCGTTTCGCCAGCGCGGCGGCCGACTCGGCGCGGCTTCGCGGGCCCCAGTAGAGGTAGCGGGCGACGTCGGCACGGGACTGGAAGGAGTTCAGCGCGTCGAGGTCGTCGGGCGTGAACGGGCGCAGGAGCAGCCGAGCCGTGGTGATCGGGTAGTCGGGCCTGAGCATGCTGCCAGGCTAGCT
The DNA here is from genome assembly GCF_030264295.1 of Amycolatopsis nalaikhensis. Taxonomy (GTDB): domain Bacteria; phylum Actinomycetota; class Actinomycetes; order Mycobacteriales; family Pseudonocardiaceae; genus Amycolatopsis; species Amycolatopsis nalaikhensis. Next base: position 6,363,190 of record NZ_CP127173.1, read on the forward strand.
TTTCTCAGCCGTCCGGGACACGGAACGGGGGAACGCGATCGCCGAACCCGTGCGTCGGATCGCCGGACGGTCGTCCGGCGACGGCGGGCGGCGTGACCTGCGCGAACGCGCGGAAATAAGGGAGCCCCCGGGGTGGCTCTCGGGCGCCGTCAAACGCCTGAGCCCGAGCCGGACTGGTGCTCGGGAACCCCGGAGGCACGGTGACTGCCTGGTATTCGCTATCAGGCACCACGTGAAGCAGGCGATGAGCCGAAGGTGGCTCGGTTGTATCGCTGCTCAAAGTCCTCCACGTGCCATCCGCTAGCGGACAGCCACCTCACGAGTCCTGTTGGAATACAACTTAGGACCACCTCCTTTCTCGTGTACCGCCACGCTATGTGAAGTTCCCGGTGTCGTGCAACGTCATTTGTGTGATCTCGCCCCGCGGGCGGATCCGGCGTGCCGCAAGCTGTCCGGCGGTCCGGCCCGGGTGTTCGCGCAGCGCGAACGCCCCGCCTACCGCGGCGGGTACGGGCCGGTCTGGTCGGTCGGGCAGAACCACGTCGGGCGCCGCTGGACGTCGTGGCCCTGCGTGCGGACCTGGACCTTTCCACCGCAGCGGAAGCAGCCCTGGCGGGTGCGCTCGTACACCCAGTTCTTGCGGTTGCGGTCGAGGTGACCGGTGGTGCTCTGCTCGAACCGCCCGGCCGTCGCGTTGGCCAGCAGCAGCTTCCGGGCGAGCGCGACCGTGCGTCCGGCGTCCACTTCGGACACCGGGGTCCACGGCGTCACCCCGAGCAGGAAGGCGATCTCGCACTTGTAGAGGTTCCCGACCCCGGCCATCACGCGCTGGTCGAGCAGCGCGAGACCCAGCTCCCGTGCGGGATCGGCGGCCAGCGCGGCGGCCGCGCGGGCCGCGTGCTCGTCCGTCCACTGTGGATCCAGCAGGTCCGGGCCGAGGTGGGCGACCAGGTCGGTTTCCTTCGAGGTGGCCACGAGTTTGAGGTCGTGCACGCGGAACCCGATCACCTGGACGTCGGCCGCGGTGAAGATCACGCGGGCGTGGTGGCCGGGCCGGCGCCACTTCGCCCCGGCCGGGTAGACGTCCCACATGCCGTCCATCATCAGGTGCGAATGCAGCGTCAGGTCGCCCGAGAAGCGGGTGAACAGGTGCTTGCCCACCGTCCCGACGCCGAGCACGGCGCGTCCGGCGAGGTCCACAGTGGCCAGTTGGGGCACCCGGAACTCGCCGCGCAGCAACGTCTTTCCCGCCAGTGCCCGGTCGAAGCGCTTGCCGACGAGGTAGACGGTGTCACCTTCGGGCACGGTTCACCCCGTCGATTCGGACACCTCGGCCGGGGCTTCGGGGGTCTCCGGCGCCGGGCCCTCCGGCCAGTCGGGGCCTTCGGGCTCCTCGCCCGCGATGCGGTGCCGCCCGGCCCGGTTGGAACGCAGGATCTTCGCCAGCACCATGTTGAACGTCAGCGCGATCTCCTGCGCGCCGGGCGAGTGCCACTCGTGGATCGGGCTGCACGCGCCCTGGGCCTGCTGCACCGCCAGCCGGTCGGTGATCGCCGTCGGCATCACCAGCGAGCCGAAGTTCTCGCGCAGCTCGGCGATCCGGAACTGGTGCTCGTAGGACCGCACGCGCAGCTTGTTCACCAGCACGCCGATCGCGCGCAGGTCCGGGTTGAGCTCCTTGCGGATCTTCTCGATGGCTTCCAGCGCCCGGTGCGCGCCGGCGACGGCGTACATCGTGGGCTCGGTGACGATCAGCGCGCTGTCCGCGCCGACCAGCGCCGACTTCGTCAGCCGGCCCAGCGACGGCGGGCAGTCCAGGATCACCAGCTCGTACGGCGTCTCGCGCAGCGGCTCGCGGTGCAGCTCGTCCAGCGCGCGCGAGAAGTTCGCCAGCCGTTCCGGGTCGGCGTCCGGGTCGTTGAGCAGTTCCAGCTCTTCGGCGCCGACGAGGACGTCGACGTCCTCGCTCCAGACGCTCGGCGCGATGGCGCGTTCCAGCATCGCCCGGGTGGGCGTTTCGAGCACGTCGGCGAGGGTCGCGTCGGTGTACGGCGGGTCGAGCGAGGTCGTGGCGTTGCCCTGCGGGTCGAGGTCCACGACCAGCGTCCGGGTGCCCCTACGCAGGGCGGCGGACGCGATACCGAGGGCGACCGTCGTCTTGCCGACGCCTCCCTTGAGGCTGAGTACGGCGACCGTGTGCACGACGACCAGCCTACGGGTGCGCGCGAGAGGTGCCGCCGGGCAAGGGCCGTTCACTCGAAGGGAGGAGCCGGGGAGGCTTGCGGGGCCGGGCACTACCCTGTCCGGCATGAAGACGGAGACCGTGGCCGCCCGGGGTTCGGGTGCCGTCCGCCGGGTGCTCGAGGCCGAGCTGAAGGCCGCCCGCGCCCGGGGCACCGAGCACCCGCGCGTCGTCGACGTGGGCGGCGGCAGCGGCGGCTGGGCGGTGCCGTTCGCGGCGGCCGGCTGCCGGGTGACGGTCGTCGAGCCGAGCCCGAACGCCTTGGCCACGCTGCAGCGCCGCGCCGAGGAAGAGGGCGTCTCCGAGCTGATCACCGTGGTCGCGGACGACTCCGACGCCCTCGGCCGGTACGTCGAGGCCGGCTCGGCCGACCTGGTGCTGGCGCACGGTCTCCTGGAGATCGTCGACGACCCCGCCGCCGTGCTCACCGCGCTGGCGACGGCGGTCGCCCCGGGCGGCGCGGTGTCGGTGCTGGTGGCGAACCGGCACGCGGCGGTACTGCACCGCGCGCTGGCCGGCCGGGTCGACGAGGCCCGGCGGCTGCTCGAGAGCGTCGAGGGCATCGTGCCGGGCGACACCGTGCTGCGCCGCTTCGACGCCGAAGGCCTGCGCGCCCAGCTGGTCGCCGCGGGCCTGGACGTGACGCTGCTGCAGGGCGACCGCGTGATCGCCGACCTGGTCACCGGCGACGTCCGCGAGGACGAGCTGGCCGAGTTCGAGCGCGCCGCGGCGGGGTCGCCGGCCCTGCGCGACATCGCGGGCCGCCTGCACGCGGTGGCCCGGCCGCCCGCCTGAGCGCTGGTCTCCGCGGGTCTTGAATGAGTCATTCAGGACCTCCGAAGACCTGAATGAGTCATTCAAGACGCTGCGCGCCGGAACTGTCGGACCCTGCCGGTAGCGTCCCCGGCGTGGGGCGAAACGCTGAGCTGCCGGGCGGGATGGGCCGGTTCAAGGTCCAGCCGGGGGAACCGCTGCCGGACGACACCGGGTGCGGGTTGCTGCACGTCGACATGGACGCGTTCTTCGTGTCGGTCGAGCTGCGGACCCGGCCCGAACTGGCCGACAAACCCGTCGTCGTGTCCGGCGGCGGGCCGCGCGCCGTCGTGGCCGCCGCCAACTACCCGGCGCGGAAGTTCGGCGTGCGCTCGGCGATGCCGTTCGCCACGGCCAAGCGGCTCTGCCCGCACCTGATCAACATCCCGCCGACGTCGGGGCTCTACGGCGAGGTCTCCCGCGGCGTGATGGGCATCTTCCGCGAGCTCACCCCGCTGGTCGAACCACTGAGCCTCGACGAGGCGTTCCTGGACGTCAGCGGGGCGCTGCGGCGGCTGGACGCCACCCCGGCGGAGCTCGGCGCCCGGCTGCGCGAGCGCGTCGCGGCCGAACACGGGATCACCTGCTCGGTCGGCGTCGCGAAGGTCAAGTTCGTCGCGAAGCTCGCCTCCGGCATGGCGAAACCGGACGGCATGGTCGTCGTCCCCGCGGCGGAGACGCTGGACTTCCTGCACCCGCTGCCGGTCTCGGCGCTGTGGGGCGTCGGCGCGCGGACGGAGGAGCACCTGCGCCGGCTCGGCCTCGACACGATCGCCGACGTCGCCGCGTTCCCGCCGGAACGGCTGAAGAAGTCGCTGGGCACGGCCATCGGCGAGCACCTGTACCGGCTCGCGCACGGCGTCGACGAGCGTCAGGTGGTCACCGACGCGCCGGAGAAGTCGATCGGCGCCGAGCACACCTTCGACGTCGACCGCCACGACCGCGCCGAGCTGGGCCGGGAGCTGCTGCGGCTGGCCGAGCGCGTCGGCGGGACGCTGCGGGCGCGAGGCGTGCGCGGCCGCACGGTCTCGATCAAGGTGCGGTTCGCGGACTTCCACACGATCACCCGGGCCCGCACGCTGGTTTCGGCCACCGACGTCGCCCGCGAGATCCACGCGGTCGCTGTCGCGTTGCTCACGGAGCACGCGCCGACCGGCGCGGTCCGGCTGATCGGCGTGCGCGTCGAGGGGCTGGACACGGGGGAGGCGGGGGAGCAGCTGCTGTTCGACTCACCGGCGCCGCGCTGGCGAGATGCCGAGGTCGCGGCCGATGTCGCGCGGTCGAAGTTCGGGTCCGCGGCGGTGCGGCCGGCGTCGTTGCTGGCGCCGCGGGAGCCGTGAGGGGGCGGTGGTGACCGTCCGCAACCCTCGTCGTGCGGGATTTAGCCCAATTCGATTCCTTCTGGATGCGGGATCGGGTAGTCGTGCGGGCGCGGGCCTCGTATCCTGGACAGTGCCACCCCGCCTGGGGTTGGCTGTTGGGTCCAGGACGTTGCGCGGCCCGGCGCCCGCGACAGCTGTGCCGGAGGAGGAAAGATGCCACTCTCCGAGCATGAGCAGCGGCTGCTCGATCAGATCGAGCGCGAGCTCTATGCCGAGGACCCCAAGTTCGCATCCACGGTGCGTGGCACCCGGTTGCGTCGCCCCGCTCGCCGACGGCGTATCCAGGGCATCGCCCTGTTCGTAGTGGGCGTGGCCCTGCTGGTGCTGGGCGTGGTGGTGCCGCAGTTCCGGGTGGCCGACATCCCGCTGATCAGCGTGCTCGGGTTCCTCGTGATGTTCTTCGGGGTCATGATGGCCGTCACATCGATTCGGCACGGCGCCGAGGCGGACGGCAAGGGCGGTGGACCGGGCTCGCGCGGAGGCAAGCAGGCGGGTCGCCGGAGTTCCTTCACCCAGCGGATGGAGGAGCGCTTCCGCCAGCGCTTCGAGGAGCAGTAGCGCCGCGAGACCACAAGATCCGCGTCCTGCCCACTTCGGGCGGGACGCGGATCTTCTTGTGTGCTCGGGAAGGTCGTGAGGGCCTGGACGCCGGTGGTGACAGTGGGTGACCCCCACCCGGGTGAGGCGGGGCGGAACCGGGTTCGCGGTGATCAGGCGGGGTGCTGGCACTTGCGACGGCGCTGATTTCGGTGGACCGCGTCGGCCGGGGCGCTGGGCCTGGTTCGGCGGCGGTTTGGGCGAGCCTGGCTGGGCGGACTGCGTCGGCTCGGTGCCGGGCCTGGTCCGGTCGCAGCGCGCGAGCCCGCTGGGCGGCCCACGCAGGCCGGGGTGCCGGGCCCGGTTCGGCGGCGGTGCGGGAGCCCGGCTTGGGCCGCCCGTGCCAACCGGGTACCGACCCTCGCCGGCCCCTCGCTCAGTCGCGGTTGCGGAACACCGACTTCGGGAACAGCTTCCCCCGCCAGGAGAGCGGCGCGTTGCGGCGCAGGCTGCGTCGCAACCCCTCGAAGGCGGGCGGCAGCTCCGGCTGAGCCGCTTCCTCTTCGCCGTACCAGGAGCGCTCGAGCACGCCGATGACCGTTCGCAGGCCTTCGCGTCCTTCGTCGTCCAGGTGGTGCTTCGCCGCCAGCTTCTGGCCCGCGACCCGGACCGTGTCGCTGGTCGGGATCGGCAGCCCGCGGTCGGCGCACTCGGCGCGCAGCTCCGCCCACGCCGCGTCGGCCGCGCCGGGCTGGTGCCGGTCGATCCGCTGCAGCCGCCGCCGGCGGACGAACTCGCGGCCCGCCGCGGGGGCCGACAGCCCGGCCAGCACGATCACCACGATCAGCCCGAACCACCACGCCACGCTCGCCGCCAGGAACCCGACCGCCGCGATCCAGAGTCCCAGCGCTACCAGTGGCAGCCAGTTGGCCAGCGTCTGGAGGCGGGACGCGGGCAGCGCCGTCGGGGCCGGCGCGCGCACCAGCAGGTCACCCTCGCCGCGGTCGCCCGGCCCCGGCTCGTCCTTCGGCGGGACCGGCGGGGTGAGCCGTCTGCGGCGGAGCCGGTCGCGCAGCACGATCCCGGCGATCAGCGCGACCGCGCCCAGCGCCGCGAAGATGCCCATGGCGTCGACGAGCCAGTCGTCGTCGCCGGTCGCGTCCTTCGTTTCCTGCTGCGGCTGGTTCTGCCCGGGGTCGCGGGGCGTGCCCGTCGCCGGGGCGCTGGACTGGACCGTGCTCGGCGCCACCTGGGTGTCGTCCGGCTGGTTGCCGCTTTCGGTGCCGGCCTGCAGGTACGACGGGGTGATGCCGCGGCCGTCGGACAGCGGCGTCGGGTCGAACGTCACCCAGCCCTTGCCGCCGAAGTACGCCTCGACCCACGCGTGCGCGTCCTGGGTGCTGATCGACAGGTAGTCGTTGACCTGCACGCCCGGCGTGAAGCCGATCGCCACCCGCGACGGGATGCCCGCCACCCGCAGCATCACGGCCATCGCCGACGCGAACTGCTCGCAGAAGCCGCGCTTGCCGTTGAGGATGAAGTCGGCGAGGGCGTCGGAGTCGTTGGCGGGCGCGGTCTTCGTGTCGTAGACGAACCCGTTCTGCGCCGTGAAGTACCGCCAGATCGCCGAGGCCCGGTCGAAGTCGTTCGACGCGCCCGAGACGAGCTGCTCGGTCTTCGCGCGGACGCGCTCGTCGACCCGGTCGATCTGCGTGTAGCGCGGCGGCAGGTCGTCGACCCGCGGCGTCACGCGCAGCTCGGCGGCCGTCGGCTCCTTCAGCGACGCGTATTCCGTGTACGCCGGCGGGGCTTCGCTGCGGGTGGTGAAGACGGTGCCGCTGACCTGGTCGTAGAGGTAGCCGTTGGCGGCGCCGTCGATGACCCGCGGCGCGCCGTACACCGGCAGCCAGTTGTCGCGCCAGCTCGTCGGCTCGACGTCGATCCGGCGGGCCGAGCCGCTGCCGTCGTCGCCCGGCGCGGGCGGCAGCTGCGGCCCGACCGGGACGCCCTGCTGCGAACGGCCTTCGTCGTGCAGACCCCAGCCCTTGTTGGGGTAGTAGGTGTCCAGCGTCATCGCGCGCATCAGCCGGCGGTCGGTGCCGAGGCCGCGGACCTTGAACAGCTCGCGGTTCGAGCCCTGGTCGAGCATGCCGCGCAGCTCGGTGAACGGCTGGATGCCGAAGCCGCCGGCCCCCGCGCCGGGGCCGTCGCCGCCGCTGCCGAACGGGATCCGCCCGACGGTGCCGACCCAGGTGATCGCTCCGCCGAACAGGCCGAGCACGATGGCCGCGGCCACCACGGCGACCGGTGCGGACAGCACGCCCGGCTTACCGCTGCGCCCGGGCGCTTCCCGGGTCCGCCAGCGGCGGTGCCGGTGGTTGCCGTCGACGGCGAGCAGGCCGGCGAACGCGGCCCCGCCGAGCAGGAACGTCCACCAGGGCAGCATTTCCTCGCTCAAGGCGGCGGGCACGGCGTAGACGCAGAGCAGCACGAGCCCGGTCGCGGCGGGCGCCGCGGCGGCGACGGTGAGCGTGTCGACCAGGACGGCGACGAGGCCGATCAGGATGGTGACGAGGCACAGGATCGGCTGGCTGCCTTCGACGGGCGGCAACCCGGTCCGGATCTGCTCGGCGGCGGCCGAGAGTGTGTTCCCGATCTCGCCGAACGCCTCGGGGCCGGGGATGACCAGCAGGATGCCGTGCGTGGTGAACGCGCCGGTGACGAGGAAGAGCAGCACGAGCAGCTGCCCGAGCCCGACGAGCACGGTCGGCACCTGCAGCGAGCGCAGCGCGAGCCCGGTGGCGGCGATCAGCAGAACGGCGACGAAGAGGTAGCCGAACCAGGCGAGCCCGGAGACGACGCTGGTGACGGAGGTGGCGGCACAGAGAGTGGCGACCCCGGCGGCGGCGGGGGCGAGCAGGCTGGCGCGCCAAGCGGAGAGGGGATGCTGGGAGGGCGGCCGTTTCGCGGGGGTACCGGACGGCCGCGGCGGGGCGGTGGTGCTCATCGCGGACCGCCGATCAACGTGCCGCGCCGGGCGCCGCTGCGGCACAGCTCGCCCCACACCTGCGGCATCGGCGATCCCGGTCCCGCGACCACCACTCCCCAGCCCGCCGCGCGCAGCAGCTCCGCCGAGTCCTCCGTCGCCGCCGCCCGTTGCTCCGGGGCGCTCACCCCGGCCGACCAGGTCGGTGTGTCCAGCAGGACCGCCAAACTCCGGATTCCGCGCGGGCGGAACTGGGTCAGCTCGTGCACCGCCTCCGTGCTCACCGTGCCCAGCACCGCGATCAGCTCCTGGCCCTCGGCCGGGTCGCCGGCCAGCGTGATGTCGCGCTGGTGCGCCGGCTGCAGCGCGGCCAGCGCGTCCAGCACGACGTTGTCGTAGTGGTCGCCGCCCTCGCCGGGGGTGTCGGCGAGCGTCAGGCCGTGCTCGCTGACCAGCCGGACCCGGTGCCCGGACCGGCGCAGGTGCACCGCGGCCGACGCCGCGAACGACACCGCCCACTCCAGGCTCGCCGCCGGTCCGCTGCCGTGGTGGGCCGCCGCGCGGTGGTCGAGCAGCACCGTCGTGCCGCCGCGCCACGGCCGCTCCTCGACGCGCACCATGATCTCGTCGCGGCGGGCCGTCGAACGCCAGTGGACCTTCCGCAGGTCGTCGCCCTGGCGGTACTGGCGGACGATCACGTCCGGCTCGCCCTGGCCCGCGTGCAGCCGGACCGTGCCGTCGTCGCCGACGCCGATGCCCGCGCCGCTCGGCAGGCCCCACAGCGGGACCACCCGGGGCACCACCACCAGCCGCGAGTGCGCGATCAGCTCGCGCTCGAACTCGCACAGCCCGAACGGGTCGGTGATCGTCGCGCGCAACGGCCCCACCTGCTGGATCCCGCGCAGCACCGGCTGCAGCGGGTAGCGCAGGGCGACGCGCCGGTCGTGCGGGAGCCGCTCGACGACGAACCGCGGCCGCGAACCCAGCGCGTACGGGACGCCGTCCTCCAGCAGGATCTCGCCGGCCGGGAGCCGGCCGCTGCGCCACAGCTCCAGCTGCACTTCGCCGTTGCCCCCGACCGCCACCCGCTGGGGGTGCAGCGCGCGGGTGGCGCCGATGCGCAGCCGCGTCGCCGAGATGAACACGGCGACCAGCAGCGGCAGCGCCACCACGAACACCGCGACCCGCAGCAGGTCGCGTTCGTTGAGCACGAACGAGCACACCGCGGCCGCGAGCCCCGCGGCCAGGAGGCAACGGCCGCGGGTGGTCAAGCCGGACAGGGCACGCAGCATGCCGTTCTCTTCCCCTTCGGCGGCCGGGCTACGGCCGGGAGCCCTGCGGCACCGGGACCCGGTGCAGCACCGCGCGCACGACGTCGGTCGCCGACCGGCGCGCCGCGTGGGCCTCGGTCGTCAGCACCAGGCGGTGGGCCAGCACCGGGACCGCGACCGTGTGCAGGTCGTCGGGCACGACGTAGTCGCGGCCGGACAGCGCCGCCTGCGCCCGCGCCGCGCGGACCAGGTGCAGCGTCGCCCGCGGGGACGCGCCGAGCCGGATCTCCGGCACCTGCCGGGTCGCCGCGACGAGGTCGACGGCGTACCGGCGGACCTCCGGCGCGATGTGCACGTGGCGGACCGTCTCGATCAGGCGGTGCACGGTCTGCCCGTCGGACACCGGCTGCAGCTCCTCGAGCGGGTTGTGGCCGGCGTGCTCGTCGACCATCGCCAACTCGGCCTGCTGGTCCGGGTAGCCGATGGAAACCCGCGCGGTGAATCGGTCGCGCTGGGCCTCCGGCAGGGCGTAGGTGCCCTCCATCTCGATCGGGTTCTGGGTGGCGATCACCATGAACGGCGCGTCGAGGCGGTAGGTGGCGGTGTCGACGGTGACCTGGTGCTCTTCCATGCACTCCAGCAGCGCCGACTGCGTCTTGGGCGAAGCGCGGTTGATCTCGTCGCCCACCACGATGTTCGCGAACACCGGGCCGGGGCGGAAGTCGAACTCGCCGGACTGGCGGTTGTAGATCGAGACGCCGGTGACGTCGCTCGGCAGCAGGTCCGGGGTGAACTGGATGCGGCTGACCGTGCAGTCGATGGACCGGGCGAGCGCCTTGGCCAGCGACGTCTTCCCGACGCCGGGCACGTCCTCGACCAGGAGGTGGCCTTCGGCGAGCAGCGTGACCAGCGCGATCCGGATGACGTCGGGCTTGCCGACCAGCACCCGCTCGACGTTGGCGGCGATCCGCCGCGCGGTCTCGTGCAGTTCGTCCAGCGACACTCTGCCGGGCCGGCCGTGCGCCCGGCCGTTGCCCGAGGACTCCGCCGGGTAAGGCGGCCGTCCGGATGCCTGCTCGCCCGATCCGGGCGCCGCAGACTGGATTCTCGACGTCACTCGACCTCCTGGTGGCGCATGGCCGCGCGCACTGTGCGCACCGCCGGGCCGAACGGCCCCCATCGCTGCTGTCCGCGCGCAGCGACCAGCCTTCCATCCAGTGTGTCAAACCCGGGCGAACCTGGGGGCGGAACCCCGCGAAGCCCGTGAACTCACGCCCGGCACGACGGTCGATGACACTGCGCAAGCAGGGACGATACCCCGAACGGGTGTGTTGTCACCCGATTCTGGGTGCTCCCGCTGACGCCCCGCTCTGTCGTATGCTGCGGTTCGAGGTCGCCCGGCTACGGAGAGGCGTAACCGCTCATGAGTGAGGTGCGAACGCAGCCGCCGTTCGACGTCCGCGGCTTCGCGGTCGCGCCCGAGCTGGCCACGGACGCGTACGCGAAGCTCGGCGCGCTGCAGGACGTCGTCGGCGAGATGGTCCGCGAAGCGAAGGTGCTCGGCCGGACCGTGCCGCTCGGCGGCGGGTACGCGGGGGAGATCGGGAAGTTCATGGCCGAGTACGGCATCGGCGGGCGCGGTTCGGCCGTGCAGCAGCTGACGGCGTTCGGCAAGGACTCGAGACGCTGAAGGACCGCATCGGCGAGGCGCTGGCGAAGTACCAGCACGCCGACGAGACGGCGGCGGACGGCGTCGACTGCACGGGTGGCTGAGGGAGTGCGGTACCTCTGGGCGCCCGCCCTCGTCGTCCTGGTCGCCGGGTGCGGGCAGCAGCCCGCGCAACCGGCTGCGGCCGGCCACGGCTCGGCTGATGCCACGGCCACTGTCCCGGCCGCGCCGCCGCCCGTCGCCTGGACCGGCCTCGCGGCGCTCGACCCCTGCACGCTGCTCGGCCCGCAGGACCGGTCGGCCGCCGGGGTGAGCGTGCTCGGCAAGCCCAAGCAGATCGCCGGCGCCCGCGCGTGCGACTGGACCGTGCCCGGCAGCTTCGGCGTCACGGTGACCATCAGCGAGACCGACGGGCTGGCCGACCTCGAAGTCGCGAAGAAGACGGCCACGAAGACCACCGTCGGCGCCCACCCGGCGCTGAAGGTCGCGGACAAGAAGGCCGCCGACGGCACCTGCGCGGTGCTGCTCGGGGTGGGCGACGCGGCCAGCGTCCAGATCGACGTCAGCAACTCCGGCTTCTCGGACACCCCGCTCGCGTGCCTGCGCGCGGGCACGGTGGCCGGGCTGGTCGAACCCAAGCTGCCCTGACCGGAGAGGTGCCCCGTGTCCCAGCCCCCCGAGCCCACCGCGCGGTACGAGTCGTACAGCCACGAGGCGATGGCCGCGGAGGTCGAGCGGGACAACGACCCGGTCGCCGCGGGCGAGGCGGGCGCGCGCTGGGACGAGCTGGCGAAGAAGCTGCACGAGTCGACCGCCGACCTGGCCGGGCTGATCGCGTCGTCCGGAGAGAACTGGAGCGGCAACGCGGGCGACGCGGCCCGCGCGACGCTCGGCCGGGCCGCGCAGTGGCTTTCCCATTCGGCGGCCGTCTCGGCGTCGGTGGGCCGGTCGGTGGGCGCGCAGGCGGAGGCGGCGGCGCGGGCGAGGGCGGACATGCCCCCACCGGTGGAATACGACCCGGCGGCGATGATCCGCGACGCGGCTTCGTCGGGCAACGTGCTGGTGCTCGCCGGACTGGCCGAGGAGATGGCGGCCCGCCGCGCGGAGGCGGAAGCGGCGCGGCAGAAGGCGATCGATGTGCTCCGGACCCGCGACGCGGCGTTGCGCGGCCACGTGCCGGCCGAGTCGTTCCCGAACCCGCCGACGCTGGGGCGGGCTTGATCCGCGTTTCGGCGTCGGCGTTCGACATCCTCTGGACGGACTTCGGACACGACCGGCCACCGGAGCCCCTGAGCGTGCGCAGCGTCGGCGGCACGGAGGAGGAGCGCGCCGAGGTCCGCAAGGCGGTGTACGAAAACCTGGCCGCGCGCGGCCTTTACGACGGGTCCGCGCTCGAACCCGCATTGGCTTCGCGGCTGGATTTGCTCGCCGGGGCCGAGGTGTACGTGGCGTGCGAGGCGCTGGCCGACATGACGGCGTCGACGCCGTTCCGCGCGGTGACGGCGGTGCGCGGGCGGGGCGGGGTGCTGGCGACGCAGCCGGAGCAGACGATCGGCCTGGACGCCATCCGCTCGGGAGAGCTGTGTACCGCTCTGGTCGACGTCCTGCCTGAGCTGACGGCCGGGCCCGGTTATGGGGTGAGCCTCGCGGCTTCGGCTCTGGCAGGTGCGGTTGAGGATCCGGTGTTTTCGTCGCGTGGGGCTGCTTCGGCGGCTTCTTCCGCTCAGCTTCGGGAGGTGCTGGCGATCCAGGCTCGGCCGGTTTATGCCGCGGGGCAGTTCAGCGTGAGCCGCCGGGTGGGGGCGGGGCGGGTTTCGCGGGTCGGTGGGCTGACTTGGTTCGACACGGATGTGGGGGCTTACTGCGCGACGAAGACTCCGGGGCGTGGTGGTGAGGACTGGGTGAACGTGACTCCGGTGGATAGTGCGCGTCTCGCTTCGCGCATCGCCTCGTTGGTGACCCCGGAGGACTGACCGCACCCGCCTCCCGCGTCTTGAATGAGTCATTCAAGACCTCCCAAGACCTGAATGAGTCATTCAAGACGCCAGCCGGACCGGGGGACGGGGGCGGACCGCGGCGGCCCGGTAGGCGGCGACCAACTCGGCGACGACCGCGTCCGGGTTCGAGCGGACCTGGCTGGGCACCGTCTGCACCACGGCGACACCCGCGGCGGCGTACCGGTTGTTGCGGGCCAGGGTCGCGGCGTAGCCGGGTTGCCCGAAGTGGAACTCGTAGGAGTCGATCTCCCAGGCCAGGGCCACGTCGTCCCACCAGGCATCCGGCGTGGCGATGTACCGGCCTCGCTCGTCGCGGAGTTCGAAGTTCCACACCGGCGCGGGCAGCCCCGTACGGCGCGACAACCTCATGGCCGCGGCTTCGGCGGCCGACCGGGCGCCCCTGGTGATTTCCCTCAGCGCTGCTCGCGGCACCGCACTGCCCCGTCTGCTTCCGTTCTCCAGCTCGGTCGACAGGTCGGCCGGGTCGATCGCCAGTTGCTGCACGGCTTGGGCCAGCAGCGCCCGGACGTTGCCGAGGTCGGTCGACCGGCGGCACTCGTCGAGCACCGATCGGACCGCCGGGGCCAGCGGCAAGCCGTCGACCCGGACCGCGGCGGGCACGCGGGTCGTCCGTTCGACGAGGACGTACCCGCTGCTCACGGTCTTGAGGTGGGCGGGCAGGAGCAGGTGGATCGGTTCGCCGGGCTGCGCAGGCTGTCGAAGCCCCTGGCGGCGGCAGGACTCCAGTCCCGTGACCACCGCCTGGTCACCGCAGTACTGGAGTGCGCCCTCGACCAGCTGCCGACGTGTCGGCTCGCCGGTGCGCAGCAGAACCACACCGGGGAGTAGACGTTGCCAAGGCTGGCCGGGACGGCAGCGCCGGTAACTCGTCCGCTGCGGTACGCCGAGGGATTCCAGGCGCGCCACGGTGATCACGCCCAGCCTGCTCGCGGCGAACAGGGCCTCGGCGTCGCGTGCCCACGTTTGTCTGCTCACGCGTCGATCGTCGCGTCGAAGCGGGCGCACCAACAGGGCTTTAGGTGATCTGTGGACTACTCACGGTCATAAGCCGACCCCTGTGGATAACTCCCGCGCCCCGGCAAAGGTCTTGAATGAGTCATTCAGGTCTTCGGAGGTCCTGAATGACTCATTCAAGACCTCCCCACTTGGCTCCACTCGGCTCCCCACCGGGCCCCACCGACGGCCCCCACCCGGCCCCACCGCAGCCCCGGCCGGTTCCTTCGCGGCCGTTATGCGGACGCATGGGGAACAGCTGAGGTTGCTCCGGCCCCCGGCGCGGGGGATCTTGGCCACGGTGCCCCACCGCACCCCCCACCGGCCCCCACTCTGCTGACCTGCGCAAACAACGAACACGACGGAGTGAGGCGGGCGTTTGTCGCGTTGACTGTGGTGAAAAGTGGGGTACGGTGGTGGCCAGTGGGGCGGAAGGGAAGCCCCGTGGCCGTCCGAAGTGGTTCGCCGCCCAAGACGGTAGGGAGGTGGAGGCCGTGTTCCTCGGCACCCACACCCCGAAGCTGGACGACAAAGGGCGGCTCGCGCTGCCCGCGAAGTTCCGTGACGCCTTGGCGGGTGGGCTGATGGTCACCAAGGGGCAGGACCACTGCCTCTTCGTCTTCCCCCGCGCCGAGTTCGAGCAGATGGCGCGCAAGGTCGCCGAGGCCCCGTTCACCAACGAGGCGGTTCGGGCCTACCAGCGCTACCTGTTCGCGGGCACGGACGAGCAACGGCCGGACGGCCAGGGGCGCATCACCATCGCGCCCGAGCTCCGCCGCTACGCGGGGCTCAGCAAGGAGTGCGTGGTGATCGGGGCGATCACCAGGCTGGAGATCTGGGACGCCCAAGCGTGGCAGGGCTACCTGGAGGAGCACGAAGACAGCTACGCGAAGGCTCGAGAGGAAGTACTGCCGGGCGTCTTCTAGGCGTGTGGCGCGGTGCACCTTCGTCGTCGGGGGACGAAGAGGTTCGCCGCCCGCACCCGGGGAGCGCGCCCACCCGGATGCCGTGAGGCCTCTGTCCGCTCAACAGCCCTGGTGCACCTTCCCCGGTACCAGGTCGGCAGCGGGCGGACAGGGACCTGACGGCATCCGCCATATTTCCCCCGGGCCAGTGAGAAAGGGGGAGAGGAACATGACGGCACCCGAGCACGTCCCGGTGCTGCTCGACCGCATCGTCGAGCTGTTCACTCCCGTGTTCGCCGACCGCGACGGCGTCCTCGTGGACGCCACCGTCGGGCTCGGCGGGCATTCCGACGCCCTCCTCGAAGCGTTCCCGCGGCTGCGCCTCGTCGCGCTGGACCGCGATCCCGCCGCGCTCGAGAAGTCGCGAGAACGCCTCGCCCGCCACGGCGACCGCGTCGACCTCGTGCACACCGTCTACGACGGACTCCCGGAGGCGCTCGAAAGCCTCGGCCTGAGCCACGCCGACGGCATCCTCTTCGACCTCGGCGTCTCGTCGATGCAGCTGGACCGCGCCGAGCGCGGCTTCGCCTACTCGAAGGACTCGCCGCTGGACATGCGGATGGACCCGACCACCGGGTTCACCGCCGCCGACGTGCTCAACACCTACGCGCCCGGCGAACTCGTCCGGATCCTGCGGGACTACGGCGAGGAACGGTTCGCGCAGCGGATCGTCAAAGCGATCGTGGCCGCCCGGGAAAAAGAACCCTTCACGAACAGCGGGCGGCTGGTCGAGCTGCTCTACGACGCCGTCCCGGCCGCCACCCGCCGCACCGGCGGGCACCCGGCCAAGCGGACCTTCCAGGCGCTGCGGATCGAGGTCAACGGCGAGCTGGAGGTGCTCCGCCGGGCCATGCCCGCCGCGCTGGGGGCGCTCGCCATGCACGGCCGGATCGTCGTCGAGTCCTACCAGTCGCTGGAAGACCGGTTGGTCAAGCAGGCGCTGGCCGAGCTCGCGAAGTCCCGCACGCCGGAGGGGCTGCCGGTGGAACTGCCGGGGCACGGTCCGGAGCTGAAGCTCCTGACCCGGGGCGCCGAGAAGGCCGGCGAAGAGGAGATCGAACGGAACCCGCGCGCCGCCTCGGTGCGGCTGCGGGCCGCAGAGAGGATCGGAGAGCCGCGATGACCGCTCCCGCGAAGTCCCGCCGCCGGGCCGCGCCGGCGACGCGGGCCCGCAGCGAGGCCGCCCGCACCCCGACCACCGTCGAGCCGGAACCGCAGGCGCAGCCGGGCAAGGCCGCGCCGCGCCGGGCGTCGCGGGGCCGCACGTCCGCGGCCGAACGCGCCTACGCGCGCCGCGCCCAGCGCGCCGACCTGCTCAAGGAGCGCGAGCCGCGTCCGCAGCCCAAGGCCGAGCCGGGCGAGCCCAAGCCGAAGCTGAAGCTGCGGCTGCCGAAGTCGCGCGCGTCGTTCGTGCTGATGATGATGGCGCTGCTGGCCGCCGGCGTGGCGACCACGCTCTGGCTGACCACGCAGGCCATCGCCGACTCCTACCGGCTCGAGCAGCTGCGCACCACCAACGCGAGCCTGGCCGAGACGAAGGAACAGCTGCAGCGCGACGTCGCCAAGGCCGAGTCGCCCGCTTCGCTGGCCCCCGCGGCCCAGCAGCTGGGCATGGTGCCCGGTGGCGACCCCGCGCGGATCGTCGTCGGCCCGGACGGGAAGACGTCGCTCGTCGGCGAGCCCAAGAAGGCCAAGCCGGACACGCCGGCGGTGCCGGTCGCGCCGCCGGCCGCGCCGGCCGCGGGCACGCAGTCCCAGCAGGGCGCGCCGATCGAGGGCGACCAGCCCGCCGTGCCCGCCGACGAGCAGCCGGCGGCCGGGCAGTGATGGCTTCGAGCCGGGGGCAGGTCCGTTCGCGCGCCGCGGGCAGCGCGCGGCGGACCTACGCCGCCGGCACGCGCAGCGCGGCCGCGCGCCGGGGCAACGGCGGGCACCGCAGCCGGTTCTCCGCCGTGCGCCTGCTGCTGGTCGCGGTGCTGCTCGTCGCGGGCGCGAAACTGGTGCAGGTGCAGTGGTTCGAGGCCGGGGCGCTGTCCGCCGCGGCCGAGCGGCAGCGCACCCAGACCATCGACATCCCCGCCCAGCGCGGGTCCATTGTGGACCGCAACGGCGCCAAGCTGGCGTTCAGCGTCGAGGTGCGCACGCTATCGGTGAACCTCAAGGCGCTGCACAAGAGCATGGACGACTTCGCCGCGAAGAACCCCGGCACGAAGAAGACGTTCGACAGCGAGACCGCCGAAGCCGCCAAGTACATCGCCGGCAAGCTGCCGAACGTGATCTCCGAGCAGCAGCTGCTCGACCTGTTCCACAAGCAGGCGTCCTTCACCTACCTGGTGAACAACGTCGAGCCGTCGATCGCCGCCGACATCGTCAAGCACTTCGCCTGGATCGGCGTCGAGAAGCGCGCGCTGCGCGAGTACCCGGGCGGCAGCCTGGCCTCGAACATCGTCGGCGCCGCGAACTGGCGCTCCGACGACCCGGACGTGTCCAAGCACAACCTGCACGGCCTGGTCGGGCTGGAGCTGCTGCGCGACAACGACCTGGCCGGCACGCCGGGCCGGATGCTGGTCAACACCAAGAACGGCAGCGACAACGTCGTCATCCCGGGCACCGAGCGCGACCTGCAGGCCGCCGTCCCCGGTTCGGACCTCGAGCTGACCATCGACTCCGACCTGCAGTACGAGGTGCAGCGCCAGCTGACCGACTACGTCCAGCAGTCGCATGCCAAGGGCGGGCAGGCCGTGGTCATGGACGCCAAGACCGGCGAGGTCTACGCGCTGGCCAACGACAAGACGTTCGACCCCAACGATCAGTCGACCTGGACCAACGAGGACCTCGCCAACCCGGCGGTCACCACGCCGTTCGAACCCGGCTCGGTCAACAAGATCGTCACCGCCACCGGCGCGATCGACGAGGGCATCGCGACGCCGGAGTCGACGCTGCAGGTGCCCGGCTCGCTGCAGATCGCGGACAAGACCGTGCACGACGCCTGGACCCACGGCACGCAGACGTTCACCACCACCGGGGTCTTCGCGAAGTCGTCCAACATCGGCACGCTGCTGCTGGCCCAGAAGATCGGCGAGGAGCACTACTCCGAGCTGCTCAAGAAGTTCGGCCTCGGCCAGCGCACCGGCGTCGGCCTGCCCGGCGAGAGCGCGGGCGTGGTGCCCGCGCGCAGCCAGTGGTCGGCGACCACGTTCGGCAACCTGCCGATCGGGCAGGGCCTGTCGATGACCATCCTGCAGATGACCGGGATGTACCAGGCGATCGCGAACGACGGCCTGCGCGTCGAACCCCGGATCGTCAAGGCGAAGGTCAACCCGGACGGGACGACCGTGCCGGAGCCCGCGCCGAAGTCCGTCCAGGTGGTCAGCCCGCAGACGGCCAAGACGGTGCGCGACATGATGCGCGCGGTCGCGCAGAAGGGGAAGGGCCAGCAGAGCGGCACCGCCCCGACGGCGGCCGTCGAGGGCTACCAGATCTCCGGCAAGACCGGCACCGGCCAGCAGGTCGACCCGCGGACGAAGGCCTACAGCGACCACTTGTACAACATCACCTTCGCCGGCATCCTGCCCGCCGACCACCCGCGGTTCGTGGTGGGGATCCGGCTGGACGCGCCGGACACGACGCTGCCGGTCGGGCACTCCGCGGGCCCGCTGTTCCACAGCATCGCCTCGTACCTCACGCAGCGGTACCAGATTCCGCTGTCTGACGGCCCTTCGCCGCAGGTCCAGCTCGTCGTCCAGTAGGCCACAGTCCGTGAAGGCCTCCTTACCGGCGCGGGAAGCCGGGAAGGAGGCCTTCCCGGCTTTTCTGCCAGGGAGCGTCCACTTCGGCTGGTCGTGCCCGGGAAAGCCTTGCGGGGCAACGGAGTGCGCGAGGTGGCTTAGCACATGTGCCGGAACCGCGCGCAATCGCCGTACCGCGTGCGGGGGGTGGAACCGCCCGCCGGTAGCCTCTTGGCCGTGTCCGTGTCCTCGTCCAGTTCCCAGGTGCCGAAAAGCCCGGTGAAAGCGGTCCCCGCGCCGCCCCGCCCGGCGCGCATCGACCCGGTCCCGCTGGCGACGCTGCTCGCCAGGGCGGACGCGCGCCTGATCGCCGACTCGCCCGACGCCGCCGACCTCACCGTCACCGGCACCACCCTGCGGGCCCAGCACGTGCTGCCCGGCGACCTCTTCGCGGCGCTGCCCGGCGCCCGCGCGCACGGCGCCGACTTCAGCGACCAGGCGGTCGCGGCCGGGGCCGTCGCGGTGCTGACCGACGCCGAAGGCGCCGAGCGGCCCGCCCTGCGCGACGCCGGGGTCCCGATCCTGGTCCACGCCGACCCGCGCGCCGCCCTCGGCGAGATCGCCGCCTGGATCTACGGCGAGCCATCCCTGCGGTTGGCCGTCCTCGGCGTCACCGGCACGTCCGGCAAGACCACGACGTCCTACCTGGTCGACGCCGGGTTGCAGGCCGCCGGCCTGACCACCGGCCTGATCGGCACGGTCGAGACCCGCATCGCGGGCGAACGCCTGGTCAGCGGCTTCACCACGCCGGAGGCGCCCGACCTGCAGGCGCTGCTCGCGGTGATGCTCGAGCGCGGTGTCACGCACGTGCCGATGGAGGTCTCCAGCCACGCGCTCGCGCTGGGCCGGGTCAACGGCACCCGGTTCGCGGTCGGCGCATTCACCAACCTCTCCCAGGACCACCTGGACTTCCACAAGGACATGCAGGAGTACTTCGCCGCGAAGTCCCTGCTGTTCGACGGCCGCTCGACCACCGAGGTCGTCGTGGTCGACAGCGCGTGGGGCCAGGCGCTGCTCACGCCGCAGACGATCACCGTGACCACCGATCCCGGCACCGAGGCCGCGTGGAAGGCCACGGACCTCGAAGCCACCCCGGACGGCGAGCAGACGTTCACGCTGCACGGCCCGGACGGCCTCAGCGCGCCCGCCCGGATCCCGCTGCCCGGCGAGTTCAACGTCGCCAACGCCGTGCTGGCCGCCGCGATCCTGAGCACCGCGGGCGTGTCGCTGGAACACATCGTCACCGGCCTCGCCCAGGTGCAGGTGCCGGGCCGGATGGAGCGGATCTACGTCGGCCAGGAGTTCACCGCCGTCGTCGACTACGCGCACAAGCCGGCCGCGGTCGCGCAGGGCCTGGACGCGCTGCGGGCCCGCGCCGAGGGCCGGATCATCACCGTGCTCGGCTGCGGCGGAGACCGCGACACCGCCAAGCGCCCGATGATGGGCGAGGCGGCGGCCCGGCGCAGCGAGGTCCTGATCGTCACCGACGACAACCCGCGCTCCGAAGACCCGGCCGCGATCCGCGCCGCGATGCTGGCCGGCGCCCGCGCGGTCGGCCCGGCCGAAGGCGGCGAGGTCGTCGAAATCGGCGACCGCCGCGAAGCCATCGCGCACGCCGTCGCGCTCGCCGAGCCGGGCGACATCGTCTTCGTCGCCGGCAAGGGACACGAGTCCGGCCAGGAGGCAGGCGGCGTCGTGCACCCGTTCTCCGACCGCGACGAGCTGGCCGCGGCCATCCGCAACAAACTCGAGGTGAGTGTGTGATCGTGCTCAGCCTGGCCGAGATCGCCGACGTCGTCGGCGGCCGGCTGCACCACGCCGACCCGGGCGCGCGGGTGACCGGCACCGTGGAGTTCGACACCCGGAAGCTCACGCCCGGCGGCCTGTTCGTCGCGCTGCCGGGGGAGAAGGTCGACGGCCACGACTTCGCCGCGCAGGCTGTCGAGGCGGGCGCCGTGGCCGTGCTGGCCGCCCGCGAGGTCGACGCGCCCGCGATCGTCGTCCCGCCGCTGGCCGCGGGCGAGGCCCACGAGCGGTCGGTCGCGCTGACCGGCGACAAGGACGGCTCCGGCGCCGCCGTGCTGGCCGCGCTGGCCAAGCTCGCCCGGTACGTCGTCCAGCGGCTCTCCGAGGGGAACCTGACCGTCGTCGGCGTCACCGGGTCCTCCGGCAAGACGTCGACGAAGGACATCATCGCCCAGCTGCTCGAGCCGCTCGGCCCGACGGTCGCGCCGCCCGGGTCGTTCAACAACGAACTGGGCCACCCCTGGACCGCCCTGCGCGCCGAGGCGGAAACCCGGCACCTGGTGCTGGAGTTGTCCGCGCGCGGGCCCGGCCACATCGCCCACCTCGCCGAGATCGCCCCGCCGCGGATCGGCGTGGTGCTCAACGTCGGCAGCGCGCACGTCGGCGAGTTCGGCTCGCGCGAAGGCATCGCGAAGACCAAGGGCGAGCTGGTCGAGGCCCTGCCCGAGGACGGCGTCGCGATCCTGAACGCCGACGACCCGCTGGTCAGCGCGATGGCGAGCCGCACGAAGGCCCGCGTGGTGTTCGTCGGCGAAAGCCCGTCCGCGCAGATCCGCGCGGAGAACATCACCGTCGACGACCAGGCCCGCGCGTCCTTCCGGCTGGTCACCCCGGCGGGGGAGGCCGACGTCAAGCTCCCGCTGCACGGCGAGCACCACGTCGGCAACGCGTTGTCCGCGGCCGCGGTCGCTCTCGAGCTGGGCGCGACGACCGAGGAGATCGCCCAGCGCCTCTCCGGGCTCGAACGGCGGTCCGCGCGGCGCATGGAGGTCGTCACCCGCGAAGACGGCGTGACCATCCTCAACGACTCCTTCAACGCCAACCCCGAGTCGATGCGGGCCGGGCTCAAGGCCCTCGCCGCGATGACGCGGGAGACCGGCCGCCGGTCGTGGGCCGTGCTCGGCGTGATGGGCGAGCTCGGCGCGGACGCGGTCACCGCGCACGACGAGATCGGCAGGCTCGTCGTGCGGCTCAACATCGCCAAGCTCGTCGTGATCGGGCCCGAGGCGGCGGCCATGCACCAGGGGGCGCACCAGGAGGGTTCCTGGGGCGAGGAGTCGACTCTGGTACCCGACGTCGAGGCCGCCGTCGCCCTGCTGCATGATCAGCTCCGTCCCGGGGACGTGGTGCTGGTCAAGGCCTCCAAGGCGGCCGGCCTCTGGCGGGTCGCCGAAGCACTGCTCGAACCCCGGGAATCCGGCAACTCCGAGAATCGCTCGAACGGTGGTGACGCGTGATCAGCATCCTGATCGCGGCCGCGGCGGGCCTGCTGATCTCCATCCTGCTCACGCCCTACCTGATCCGGGTCTTCTCCCGGCAGGGCTTCGGCCAGGAGATCCGTGAGGAAGGCCCGCAGGGACACAAGTCCAAGCGCGGTACCCCGACCATGGGCGGCGTGGCGATCATCGTCGCGATGGTCGTCGGGTACTTCGCCGCACACCTGATCAACTGGATGTTCAACTCCCGCAGCGGCGCGCCGACGGCCTCCGGGCTGCTCGTCCTGATGCTCGCGGTGGGCCTGGGGATCGTCGGGTTCCTCGACGACTTCATCAAGATCCGCAAGCAGCGCAACCTGGGGCTGAACAAGACCGCGAAGCTGGTCGGCCAGCTGGTCGTCACGGTCGCGTTCGCGGTCCTCGCGCTGAACTTCGCGGACTCGCGGGGCATCACGCCCGCGTCGCAGAGCCTCTCCTACGTCCGCGACCTCGCGCTGATCACCTTCCCCGCGGTGTTCTTCGTGATCTTCTGCTACATCGTCATCTCGGGCTGGTCGAACGCGGTGAACTTCACCGACGGCCTCGACGGCCTGGCCGGCGGCTCGGCGGCGATGGTGCTGGCGACCTACGTCGTCATCTCGTTCTGGCAGGAGCGGCTCAACTGCGCCAACGGCCCGGCGCCCGCCTGCTACGACGTCCGCGACCCGCTCGACCTGGCGGTGGTCGCCGCCGCGGCCACCGGCGCCTGCGTCGGGTTCCTCTGGTGGAACGCGGCCCCGGCGAAGATCTTCATGGGCGACACCGGCTCGCTGGCCCTCGGCGGCCTGGTCGCCGGGCTGTCCATGACGACCCGCACCGAGCTGCTCGCCATCGTCATCGGCGGCCTGTTCATGGTCGAGATGATCTCGGTGGTCGCGCAAATCGCGGTCTTCCGGACGACCCGGCGAAGGCTGTTCCGGATGGCGCCCTTCCACCACCACTTCGAACTCGCCGGGTGGGCGGAAACCACGGTCATCATCCGGTTCTGGCTGCTGTCCGCGATCTGCTGCATGTTCGGTCTCGGCCTGTTCTACAGCGAGCAGCTGGGCTTCGGAGGCTGACGTTGGACATCGCCGGTCGTCACGTTCTCGTCGCCGGTGCGGGGGTCACCGGGAAGTCGATCGTGCCCGTGCTCACCGACCTCGGCGCACGCGTCACCGTCACCGACGGCAACGCCGAGCGCCTGGCCGAGCTGGACGGCCTGGGCGCCGAGCTGGTGCCCGGGCTGACCGAGCCGCCCGAAGGAACAGTTCTCGTCGTCACCAGCCCCGGCTGGCGGCCGACGTCGCCGTTGCTGGTGGCCGCGGCCGAGGCGGGTGTCGAGGTGATCGGCGACGTCGAGCTGGCCTGGCGCGTCGGGCAGCTGCGCGACCACCCGCCCGCGTGGCTGGTGGTCACCGGCACCAACGGCAAGACGACCACCGTCGGCATGCTCGAATCGATCCTCAAGTCGGCCGGGGCGAACGCCGTGGCCTGCGGGAACATCGGCTACGCGGCCCTCGACGCGGTCCGTGCGGGTTACGACGTGCTGGCCGTGGAGCTGTCGAGCTTCCAACTGCACTGGTCCTCGACGCTGGCCCCGGACGCGGCCGTGGTGCTCAACCTCGCCGAAGACCACATCGACTGGCACGGCTCGATGGACGAGTACGCCGCTGCGAAGGGCCGCGTCTACGCCCGGGCCAAGGTGGCGGTGCACAACGCCGACGACGAGTGGTCGACGCGCATCGCCGAAGAGCACGCGCCGGAGAGCGCCCGCCGCGTCGGCTTCCAGCTCGACACCCCGCGCGCCGGGGAACTCGGCCTGGTCGAAGACCTGCTGGTCGACCGCGCCTTCGTCGCCGACCCGGCGACCAGCGCCGAAGAACTGGCCACCCTCGCCGACGTCCGCCCGGCGGGCCCGCACAACGTCTCGAACGCCCTGGCCGCGGCCGCGCTGGCCCGTGCCCACGGCGTCTCGCCGGAGGCCGTGCTGAAGGGCCTGCGCGAGTACCAGCCCGCCCCGCACCGGGCGGTCGAGGTCGCCGAGATCCGCGGCGTCCGGTACGTCAACGACTCGAAGGCGACCAACCCGCACGCGGCCGCCGGGTCGCTGCGGGCGCACGAGAGCATCGTGTGGATCGCCGGGGGCCAGCTCAAGGGCGCCTCGGTCGACGAACTCGTGAGCAGCATCGCTGGCCGCCTGCGCGGGGTTGTGCTACTCGGGGTCGATTCACCCGTGATCGCCGCCGCGGTCGCGCGACACGCGCCGGATGTCCCGGTGAACAGCCTCCGTCCGGGTGACGATGAACCCATGACTGCGGCGGTGAGTGCGGCCAGCGCGATGGCCCGGCCTGGTGACGTGGTGCTGCTGGCACCCGCCGCGGCGTCGTTGGACATGTTCCGCAACTACGGCGAGCGCGGCGACGCGTTCGCCGCGGCGGTGCACGTCCTTCGCGACGACGCAGCGGGGGAGCCGAGTGACGGTAACTGAGCCCAAGACCGACAAGCCGCCCAAGCGGCCGCGCCGCGAGCGCAAGGAGAGCGGCTTCGTCGCCTTCCGGACCGCGCTGACCGCGTGGCTCTCGCGTCCGCTGGCGTCGTTCCACCTCGTGCTCGCCCTGACCGGCGTGCTGACCGTCATCGGCATCGTCATGGTGCTTTCGGCGTCCTCGGTCGGTTCCTACAACCCGAAGACCGGCAGCGGGGTCTACTCGCTGTTCACCAAGCACCTGGTGTTCGTCGCGATCGGGTCGGTCGTGTTCTGGCTGGGCCTGCGGGTCAACCTGGAGCGGATCCGCCGGATGTCGGCCACCGCGACGGTGATCTGCCTCGGCCTGCTGGTCCTCGTGCTCACCCCGCTCGGCTCGACGGTCAACGGCTCGCAGGGCTGGTTCAAGCTCGGCGACTTCACCTTCCAGCCGGTCGAGGCGGCCAAGGTGGCGCTGGCCTTCTGGGGCGCACACATCCTGGTGATCAAGTACAACGTCATCCACCAGTGGCGGCACCTGCTGGTGCCGGTGGTACCGATCGCGCTGCTGATGTTCGCCCTGGTCATGCTGCAGCCCGACCTCGGCGGCACGATCACCCTCGCCGTGGTGCTGCTGGCCCTGCTGTGGTTCGCCGGCGCCCCGAAACGGCTCTTCGGCGTGATCCTCGCCGGTGGCCTGGCCGGGGTGCTGGTGCTCGCCGTCATCGCGCCCTACCGGCTCGCCCGCGTCATGTCGTTCCTCTCGCCGGACGCCGACACGAGCGCCGAGGGCTTCCAGGCCAACCAGGCCAAGCTGGCGCTGGCCGACGGCGGGTTCCTCGGCAAGGGCCTCGGCCAGGGCACGTCGAACTGGGGCTACCTGCCGAACGTGCAGAACGACTTCATCTTCGCCCTGATCGGCGAGGAGCTCGGGCTGATCGGCTGCGTGGTCGTGCTCGCCCTCTTCGCCGGGGTCGCCATCGTCGGCCTGCGGATCGCCACCCGCAACATCGACCCGTGGATCCGGATCGTCTCCGGCACGCTGACGGTGTTCCTGGTCGCCCAGGCCGGCATCAACATCGGCTACGTCGTCGGCCTGCTGCCGGTCACCGGCGTCACGCTGCCGCTGATCTCCTACGGCGGGACGTCGCTGGTGATCACCATGCTCATCATGGGGGTGCTCGCGAACGCCGCCCGGCACGAACCGGAGGCGGTGGCCGCACTGCGCACACAGG
Organism: Amycolatopsis nalaikhensis; assembly: GCF_030264295.1. Classification (GTDB taxonomy): domain Bacteria; phylum Actinomycetota; class Actinomycetes; order Mycobacteriales; family Pseudonocardiaceae; genus Amycolatopsis; species Amycolatopsis nalaikhensis. The sequence goes on from NZ_CP127173.1 coordinate 6,388,816, forward strand.
GGCCGGGTAAATTCGGACGCCTGCTGCGGCTGCCCGCGCCCGATCCGTACCGCCCGCCCGCCACCCGCAAGGGAGCGGCGCGCGCCGGGGCGAAGGCGGCCAGGCCCGCGCCCCGTGCGGCGCGGCCCGCCCCGGCGCAGGAACGACGCAGGTCGGTCCGCGAGCCGGTGCGCCGCAGCGCGGCACGGAGCACGGCCACGTCTCGCGGCGGGGCCGCGCGGACAACAGCGAGCCGTGGTACCCGGAGTACCGCGAACCGGAGAGGTCATTGGTGAGTAAGCCCGTCAAGGGAACCGAGCGAGCCGCTGCGGGCAAGGCGCCCGTGGTCGTGGTCGCCGGAGGTGGCACCGCAGGACACATCGAACCCGCCCTCGCCCTGGCCGACGCCGTCATGCGGCTGCGCCCGGACGCGAAGGTCGTCGCGCTGGGCACCGAGCGCGGCCTGGAGAACAAGCTCGTCCCGGCCCGCGGCTACCCCCTCGAGCTGATCCCGCCGGTGCCGCTGCCCCGCAAGCCGACACCCGAACTGGTCAAGCTGCCGCTGAAGGTCCGCGACTCGGTCCGCAAGACCCGCGAAGTGCTGGAGCGCGTCGGCGCGGACGTCGTCGTCGGCTTCGGCGGCTACGTCGCCCTGCCCGCCTACCTGGCCGCGCGCGGGCGCGTCCCGATCGTCGTGCACGAGGCCAACAAGTCGGCGGGCCTGGCGAACAAGGTGGGTGCGCGGTTCGCCGCACGCGTCGCGGTCGCCGTCCCCGGCACGCCGCTGCCGAAGGCCGAGGTCGTCGGGATCCCGCTGCGGCGGTCGATCACGGCCCTCGACCGGGCCGCGCTGCGGGCCGAGGCGCGCGAGTTCTTCGGCCTGGACCCGGACGCGCCGACGCTGCTGGTGTTCGGCGGATCGCAGGGCGCGCAGTCGATCAACGCGGCCGTGTCCGGCGCGGCGAAGGACCTCGCGGACGCCGGCGTCGGCGTCCTGCACGCGCACGGCCCGAAGAACACGCTGGTCGTGCAGGAGTTCCCGGGCAAGCCGCCGTACGTGCCGGTGCCGTACCTGGAGCGGATGGACCTGGCCTACGCCGCGGCCGACGTCGCGATCTGCCGCTCGGGCGCGATGACCGTCGCCGAGGTGACCTCGGTCGGGCTGCCCGCGGTGTTCGTCCCGCTGCCGATCGGCAACGGCGAGCAGGCCACCAACGCGCGGCCCGCGGTCGACGCCGGAGCCGCGCTGATGGTCTCCGACGGCGACCTCAGCCCGGGCAAGGTCGCCGAGCTGGTCGTCCCGCTGGTCACCGACGCCGACCGCGTCGCGAAGATGGGCGCGGCCGCGGTCGGCATGGGCCACCGCGAAGCCGACGAGACCCTCGCCCGCATCGTTTTGGAGGCCGCCGGTGCCTGAACTGTCTGAAGAGCTGCGCCGGGCGCACTTGATCGGGATCGGCGGTGCCGGGATGTCCGGCATCGCGCGGATTCTGCTGGCGCGCGGCGCTTTCGTGTCGGGCTCGGACGCCAAGGAGTCGCGCGCGCTGCTGTCGCTGCGCGCCCAGGGCGCCGAGCTGTTCGTCGGTCAGAGCGCGGCGAACATTTCCGCGTTGGCAGAGCCGCCGTCGGCCGTGGTCGTCTCGACGGCGATCAAGGAGACCAACCCGGAGCTGGCCGCGGCGCGCGAGGCGGGCATCCCGGTGCTGCACCGGGCCCAGGCGCTGGCCGGGCTCATGGAAGGCCACCGCGTCGCCTGCATCGCCGGGACGCACGGCAAGACGTCGACGACGTCGATGCTCACGGTCGCGCTGCAGCACTGCCGCCTCGACCCGTCGTTCGCGATCGGCGGCGACCTCAACGAATCCGGCGCCAACGCCCACCACGGCGAGGGCGGCATCTTCGTCGCCGAGGCCGACGAGAGCGACGGCTCGTTCCTGACGTATTCGCCGTCGGTCGCGGTCGTGACGAACGTCGAGCCGGACCACCTGGACCACCACGGCACGGCCGAGGCCTACACGAAGGTCTTCACCGACTTCGTCGGCCGGATCGTGCCGGGCGGGCTGCTGATCGTCTGCGCCGACGACGCGGCGGCCGACGAACTGGGGTCGCAGGCCGAGGAGATGGGTGTGCGCGTGCGCCGGTACGGCCGCACGGCGACGGACGCCCGGGTGTTGGACTACGCCCCGGCGCCGGACGGCGGCGTCGTGCGGCTCCTGCTGGACGGCTCCGAGCTATCGGTGCGGGTCGCGGTGCCGGGCGAGCACATGGCGTTGAACGCGGTCGCGGCGCTGCTGGCCGGGATCGAATTGGGCGCGCCGGCAGCTGAGCTGGCCGAGGGGCTCGCGGCGTTCGGCGGTGTGCGTCGCCGGTTCGAGTTCAAGGGCCGCGCGGCGGACGTCCGCGTCTACGACGACTACGCCCACCACCCGACCGAGGTGGCGGCGCAGCTGCGCGCGGTGCGGACCGCGGCCGGGTCCGGCCGGGTCGTCGTCGTGTTCCAGCCGCACCTTTACTCGCGGACGAAGATGTTCTCGGCGGAGTTCGCGTCGGCGCTGTCCTTGGCCGACGAGGTCGTCGTGCTGGACGTCTACGGCGCTCGCGAAGAGCCGGAGCCGGGCGTGACCGGCGCGTTGATCGCCGACGGCGTGACGGTGCCGGTGCACTACGAGCCCGCGTTCGACGTCGCCCCCGGGCTGGTCGCCGGGCTGGTGCGCGGCGGCGACCTGGTCGTCACGATGGGCGCCGGGGACGTGACGCAGCTGGGTCCGGAGATCCTCGCCGAGCTGGACAAGCGCTGAGCCGATGAGTCCGACCCGGGAACGCCGCCGTCCGTCCGAAGAGGACGAACGGGATCGCGCCGCCCTGGCGCGGGAACGGCGAGGACGGCGGTCCGAAGAGGAGCGCCGCCGCACCCGCGCCGCGCGCCCCGCGACGCGCAACCGGCCGAACCGCCAGGTGGAGATCCGCCGCCGCTGGGTCGCGCTGCTCACGGTGCTGACCGTCGTCGCGGTGGTCTACCTGCTGTTCTTCAGCTCGATGCTGGGCGCGAAGGAGGTCTCGGTCGCGGGCGCGCGCACGGTGCCGGCCGACCAGATTCGCGCGGTGGCGGCGGTCCCGGTCGACAAACCGATGATCCGGCTGAGCACCGACGAGATCCGCGACCGGGTGGCGGCGATGCCGGGCATCGCGACGGTCGAGGTGTCGAGGTCCTGGCCGAACACGGTCGAGATCACGGTGACCGAGCGGACGGCGATCGCGTTCTTCGACAGCGGCCCGGGAGGTGACGGAGTCCACCTGGTCGACGGCGGCGGCGTGGTGTTCAAGACGGTCCCGTCGCGGCCGGCGGGGCTGCCGGAGCTGAAGCTGCCGAAGGTGTCGGCGGACGACCCGGTGACGCGCGCGGTGACGGCGGTGCTCGGGGTGATCCCGGAGCAGCTGCTCAAGCAGGTCACGACGGCGACGGCGAAGACCCCGGCGAGTGTCGAGTTCACGTTGTCGAGCGGCAAGATCGTCCGCTGGGGGACGGCGGAGCAGACGGACCGCAAGGCCAAGGTCCTGGCGGCGCTGCTGACCCAGGAGGGCAAGATCTACGACGTCGCGGCGCCCGAGCTGCCGACCATCACCTCCTGAAGTCTTCAATTCGAGTGCCTTCGGGTTCTCGTATGCCGTACGGTCTCGTACGGCATACGAGAACAAGGAGGGTGTTCGATGACAGTTCTGGTGACGGGGGCGACCGGCAGCGTCGGGCGGCTGGTGGTCGACGAGCTGCTCGCGGCGGGGGCCTCGGTGCGGGCCCTCACGATTGATCCCGGACGCGCGAAGCTGCCGCCGGAGGCCGAGGTGGTCGTCGGGTCGCTGGCGCGGCCGTCCACTCTGCCGCTCGACGGCGTCGACGCGGTCTACCTCGCGCCGATGGCTCGGACCGTCCGGCGGTTCTGCGAACTGGCCATCGACGCGGGCATCAAGCGGGTCGTGGCGCTGTCGGGCAGCAGCGTCGGTGACGGCCACGAAGGCTCCAGCGGCAACGAGTACGGCGCGGTGGAGGCCGCCGTCCGCGAGGCGGGTTTTGCCTGGACCTTCCTGCGCCCCGGCGTCTTCATGAACAACACCCTCGACTGGGCGGACATGGTCCGCGCGGGCGAGGTCGCGATGGCCTACGGCGACGCGACCCAGACCCCGATCGACCTCGGCGACATCGCCGCCGTGGCGGCCCGCTTGCTCACGACCGAAGGGCACGTCGGCGCCACGTATGTCCTCAGTGGACCGGAGGCGATCAGCCTCCGCGGGCAGGTCGCAACCTTGGAAACGGTGCTGGGCAAGGAAATCCGGTTCCGCGAACTGACCCGCGCGGAGCAACGCGCGCAGTGGGTCGGCTTCGGCGTTCCCGAGCTGGCCGTCGACTGGCTGCTCGACGGCTTCGAGGAAACGTTGCGGCACCCGCAGGTGCCGACCGGGGTCGTCGAAGAGCTGCTCGGCCGCCCGGGAACCACGTACGCCGAGTGGGTCGCGGCGCGGCGCGAGGTGTTCGCTTAGACCTCGGTGCGCGTCATCCCGGCCAGTCCGATGAGCGGGAGCGCGCCCGCGAAGACGACGACCGCCGTCCAGCCGCCCAGGTGGTAGGCGATCGACCCCGCCTGGGAGCCGATCGCGCCGCCGATGAAGAACGTGCCCAGGTACACGCTGTTGACGCGGGCGCGCGCCGACGGGTCGAGCTGGTAGATCACGTGCTGGCCGGTCACCAGCGTCGCCTGCACCGCCGTGTCGATCGCGATCGCCGCGATCGCCAGCAGGATGACGCTGTGCGCGCCGAACCCGGCGAGCGCGAACGCCGCCGCGCACAGGGCGAACGCGCCCGCGGTGAGCCGCCGGCCGTGGCCGTGGTCCGACCACCGCCCGGCCAGCGGTGCCACTGCGGCGCCGGCCGCGCCCGCCAGCGCGAACAAGCCGACGCCGAGCTGGGTGTAGTTGAACGGCGGCGCCGTCAGCACGAACGCGATCGTCGTCCAGAACGCGCTGAACGCCCCGAACATCGCCGACTGGTAAAGCGCACGGTGGCGCAACGCGGGGTGTTTCTTCCACATGGCCAAAGTGGATCGCAACAGCTGTCCATAGTGGACGTCCGTTTTGGGCGCCCGGCGCGGCAGGATGAAGCGCAGCACGACGGCGAGCGCGGCCATCGCCGCGGCCGAGATGAGGAAGACGACACGCCAGCTGGTCACCTCGGCCAGCAGGCTGGCGACGACGCGGGAAAGCAGGATGCCGAAGAGCAGGCCGCTGACGACGCGTCCGACGATCCGGCCGCGGATGGCGTCGGGCGAGATGTCGGCGGCGAAGGGGATGAGGATCTGCACGACGACCGACGCCGCCCCGACGACGAGTGACGCGACGAGCAGCACGACGAACCCGGGCGCGACGCCGGTGACGACCAGCCCGGCGCAGGCGAGCGCGAGCAGGGCGGCGACGAGCCCGCGGTTCTCCCGGCGGTCACCGAGCGGGACGAGCAGCAACATCCCGGTGGCGTAGCCGATCTGGGTGGCGGTGACGACCCCACCGGCGGCGGCCTCGCCGACGCCGTAGGTGCCGCGCAGCTCGGCGAGCAGCGGCTGGGCGTAGTAGAGGTTGGCGACGGTCAGTCCACAAGAGACGGCAAGCAGCAGCACCAGCCAGCCGGGTGGCGCCTGTTGCCTCGTGTCGGTCATCGTGCCCCCTGGAACCGGTTTGATCGGTTCCCGACGGTACCAGTCAAACCGGTTCCGGCGTACTGTGACCCGCATGACGGAGAGATTCCGCGCGGGAGCGGGCAGGCTGTGCCTCGACTTCATCCGGACGCTGCGCTACCGAGGCACGCCGTCGGAGCTGGAGGAACTCCCGGACGCGGCGGCGTGGGGAGCGTGGATCGACCAGCTGGGCCCGTTCTCGACGCCGGTCCACCCGGCATCGGCGGACGACGCCCGGGCGGTGCGAGAGGCGGTGCACGAGCTGCTCACGACATCGGCCCGCCCCTCGACGCGGCGGCGGTTGAACCAGTTCGCGGCTCTGCCGGTACCTGCTCCTTCGTTGACACCGTCGGGCGAATTGCGTTGGCAGGCTTCGGATCCTGCGTCGGCGATGTTGTCGTTGCTGGCTCGGGACGCGCTGGATCTGGTGACGTCGCCGGAGTTCGCGCGGGTCCGGCGGTGCGCGGGTCCTGAATGCGGCGCGCTGTTCCTGGACACGTCGAGGCCGGGCACGCGGCGGTGGTGCTCGATGGAGATCTGCGGCAACCAGGCGAAGAAGTCGACATATCGAGCCAAGGCGGGCGCGTCCTGACGCGCGGTTATGCGAACACGCGACTAGAACTCTCCGTGTCCTTGATGGCACCCTCCGCTGTCGATACCGTCCTCGCATGGAACTGAAGAAGCTCGCCGGCGGGTGCGAATACGACAACTGCCCGGCCGTGCACTTGACCGACCGTGGGAGTGTCATCGTCATCGGGACGGCCGTCGATGACCAGGCGGGCCTTCGGGTGGGGCCGGGGGAGCAGGCCGTGGAGCTGCCGCTTGCTCTGTTGGAGGAGGCCGTGAGTGAGCTCGGACGCTGAGCGGATCGCCGCTCTCTTCCGGGACTTCACCGCGTCCGCGTTTCGCCTCGAACTCCGGCAGACGTATCGGATCCCCGAGGAGCAGGAACGGCTTTCGAAGTTCCTGGCGGGTGAACCCAAGCCCGTGGTCGACGCCCCGTGGCGCCGCATGGTCCGAATGAAGACCGGGGCCGGCGCTTCGATGGTTCGCGCGAAGATCGTCAGGCGGCCGTTGACCGATTACACCCGTTTCCTGCTGACCTGGGGGATCCCGGACAACATCGAGGCGGGTGAACGCTACTGGATCGTCGACGACACGGACCGCTGTCTCGACCTCCCTGACCACGACTTCTGGCTCTTCGACGACGAACACGTAGTCCGGCTGCGGTTCGCGGCCGACGGCAGCTTCCTCGGTCGTGACCTGGCCGCGGAGGCGGACCTCGGGCGATACCGTGCGTGGCGGGACAACGCTTTGAGCCACGGAGTGCCTTTTGACGACTGGACCGCTGGAACCGGAGCTGCAGGCTGAACAGCGTGCGACGCTCGCCGAGTTGCTGAGGGAGCTGCGCCGCGCCGCGGGCTTGTCCGGCGAACGGCTGGCCGTCCGGTGTGCGATGAGCCAGGCCAAGATCAGCCGTATCGAAACCGGCAAGACCCTGCCGTCCGTGGTCGACGTCGAGCAGATCGTGCAAGCTTTGGGCGTGCCGGTCGACGACGCCGAACGCCTGTTGTCCCTGGCGCGGGTGGCGAACGTCGGGTACACGTCCTGGCGTTCGTCGGCGCGTGCCGGGAGCTGGCACCACCAGCGTGAGATCAAGGCGCTGCAAGAGGCGTCGACTGTGGTCCGCCAGTTCCTTCCGGCCATTCCCAGTGGGATCCTGCAAACCCGCGACTACGCTCGGCACGCACTGGCCTCGAGTGTGAAAGGCGCACCCGATCGTGATGTCGAGAAGATGCTCGACGTACGCATGGGCTGGAAATCGTCGCTGACCGGTTCCGGCCGGACTTTTCTCTTCGTCCTCACCGAGCAGGCGGTGACGTGGCGGCGAGCGCCGCTCGAAGTGATGGTCGGCCAGCTCGAGCACCTGGCGGAGACGGCTGCGCTCGACGCGGTCGACTTGGCGATCCTCCCTCGGACGGCGCAGGTTTTCGCTGCGCCTTTGAACATCTTCGTCGTCTACGACGAACGGTTGGTCACGGTCGAGCTCTTCTCCGGCGGTGTCGCCATGAGGGATCCCCGTGATATCGACTACCACCTCGAATTGTTCGATTTCTTCCGGTCGAAGGCGTTGCGGGGTGAAGAAGCGGTCGAATTTCTCCGATCGGCAGCAGACGACTTCCGTCGTGAGCTGTGATCAGGCGGGCATTGGCGAAACAATGCGCATTCGCGAGTAGGTCTGGCGTGCGCTGATCGCGTCGTCCTAGTGTCGGAGAATGGAGAACATCACTCGCACTTGTGGCGACTGCAAGGGAAAGGGCTGCGGAAGCTGCGATGGCACCGGCACGATCACCATTGTCGAAGACTGACCCGCTGCTGTGCCCCGGATTCGTGCCTGAGGAATTTCACTTCGGCGGTAGAACACAGATGTTCTACCGTGCGCCATACCCGGCCGAAGGGCCGACCGAAGCCAGGGACGTGTCTGGACGCCGGGTGTGGATGTACATGTATGCGCACTTCGTCTTCAGCTGGCCTGAAGGAGCCTCGAACGTCCACGTCGGCCACGGGACGCTCGAAGGCCCGAAGATGACCCTGTGGACCGACGTCCGGATCGCCGGGCGCTGGTCCGGCACAGTGCTCGCGGAGTTCGGCCGCGCCTGGGTGACGGAACACCTGGCGAAGTTCTCCGGGTGAACGGCGAACGGCCCCCTCGGCTGCTCCGAGGGGGCCGCACCTGAATGCGAGCGTCAGTTGAGCGCCGCGTCCAGGGTGATCGTCGTGCCCGCCAGGGCCTTCGACACCGGGCACGTCTTCTCTGCCGTCTCCGCGTACTCCGCGAACTGCTCGGCCGTCACGCCCGGCACCGTGGCGCGCAGCGTGATCGCGATGCCGCTGATCTCGAAGCCGCCGCCCGCGGCCGGGCCGAGCGTTACCTCCGCGCTCACGTCGATCGAATCCGCCGTGATCTTCGCCGCCTCCAGGACGCCCGACAGGTTCATCGCCAGGCACGACGAATGCGCCGCCGCGATGAGTTCCTCCGGGCTCGTCTGGCCGTCCGGGTTGCCCGCGCGGGTCGGGAACGACACCGCGAACGAACCCGCGTTGGACGAGTCCAGCGTGACCTCGCCCTTCCCGTTCTGCAGTCCGCCGACCCAGTGGGTGGTCGCGTCACGGCTGGGCATCAGGGCCTCCATGTGTGTAGGCGGTGGCCGACGCCGTCAGCCGCCGCAGGGTCGCTATCAGTTCGCGCCGCCCGGTGTCGTCGAGGCCCAGCGCGCAGCCGATCGCCGACGGGACACCCGCGGCGCGCTCGCGCACCGCCCGGCCCTCCTCGGTCAGGCTGACCACCACCGTGCGTTCGTCCGCGGGCAGCCTCGCCCGCGTCACCAGCCCGTTGGCCTCGAGTCGTTTGAGCAGCGGGGAAAGCGTGCCGTAGTCCAGGTGCAGCGCCTCGCCGATCTCCTTGACCGGCCGGTCGTCGGACTCCCACAGCACCAGCAGCACCAGGTACTGCGGGTACGTGAGACCCAGCTCGCCGAGCAGGGGACGGTACGTGTCCGTCACCGCGCGCGACGCCGCGTAGAGCGCGAAGCAGGCTTGCTCTTCCAAGAGGAACTCGTCCGGCACGACCGCTAACCTAGCCCACGATTACATCGTGCGCAAGGTATCGGAAGTGTCGTACCCCTCTGGCAGAGTCCCGCCCATGACCGGACGACCCGAGCGCCCGAAGGTCCCGCTGACCGGCGGCGAGCGCGAGATCCTCACCAGCCAGCTCGACTACCTGCGCGCCACCGTCACGTGGAAGGCCCACGGCCTCACCGACGACCAAGCCCGGCGCGTCCACCTCCCGAGCGAGCTGACCACCGTCGCCGGGTTGGTGGGTCACCTGACGCTCAACGAATGGTTCTGGTTCGCCGTCGTCGTCGACGGCGAGGAGGACACCTGGAAAGAGCGCCTCGAGGAAGACCCGGACGCCGAGTTCCGCACGGACGCGCCGCTGTCCCGGCTGCTCGAGGACTACGCGCGGCAGTGCGAGCGCAGCCGGGACATCGTGGCGAACCGGGATCTCGACGACCAGGTCACCCACAACGGCGAGACCTTCAGCGTCCGCTGGGTCCTCACGCACATGATCGAGGAGACCGCGCGGCACACCGGTCACCTCGATCTGCTGCGCGAGCTGACCGACGGCCTCACCGGGGAATGACGCGCCGCGGCGGCAACGGGAAGAATCCGCTCGTCCGCTCGACGTAGTTCGCGTACGCCGGGCGCGTGCGGGCCATTCCCTTCTCCAGCATGGGTTTACCCGTCCCGCGGGCCAGGGTGAACGTCATCGCCACGGGGGAGAGGATCGTCGCCGCGCCCGGCCACGTCGAGCACGCCAGCAGGTACAGGCCCCACCACACGCACGCGTCGCCGAAGTAGTTCGGGTGCCGCGTGTAGCGCCACAATCCCGTGTCGAGGACCCGGCCGCGGTTGGCGGGGTCCGCCTTGAACCGGCGCAGCTGCTCGTCTCCGATCGCCTCGAACGCGAAGCCGACCACCCACACCGCGACGCCCAGCCAGCCCAGGACGCCGATTCCCGTGCCGTCCACCGCGAACTGCACCGGCAGCGACACGAAGTACAGCACCACGGCCTGGAACAGGTACACGCGCAGGAACATCTTCAGCCGCCCGTGCCCCATCCGCGCGTACCGCGGGTCTTCGGGCAGCCTGTGGTTGCGCAGGTGCAGGTGCAGCGACAGGCGCACGCCCCAGACGACGGTCAGCAGGACCACGACGAGCCGCAGCGACAGCGGGCCGTCGCCGAACGGGAAGGCGACCAGCGCGACGATCGCGAACCCGAGCCCCCAGAACGTGTCGATCGTGTCGTACCGCTTGCGGGCCAACGCGATCCCGAAGGTCACGACGATCGCCACGAGCGTGACGGCCGCGGTGACGAGCAGCTGCGGCATCAGCACCACTCCCGCGTCGCGGGCATGCCGCTGACCCCGTGCTCGTCCGGCCGCACCGCCAGGATCTGGTCCACGCCCATCCGGTTCTCCTCGAACGCCAGCGCCCCGCCCACCAGGTACAGCCGCCAGACGCGGGCGCCGGTCTCACCGATCAGCGCCACGACTTCGGCCCAGTTCCGCTCCAGGGTCGCCGCCCAGGCCCGGACCGTCCACACGTAGTGCTCGCGCATCGCGTGCACGTCCCGGACCTCCAGCCCGGCCGACTCCAGGTGGTCCAGCGTCCGGCCGACCGGCCGCATCGTCATGTCCGGCGCGATGTACCGCTCGATGAACGCGCCGCCGCCCGGGGCGACCGCGCCGCGCGACATCTGCTGGAGCAGCACCCGCCCACCCGGTTTCACCATGCGGTGCACCGTCGCCGCGTACGCCGGGTAGTTGACTTCGCCGACGTGCTCGCCCATCTCGATCGACGCCACCGCGTCGAACGGCGCGTCCGGCAGCTCGCGGTAGTCCTGGCGCCGCACCTCGACGCGGTCTTCGAGGTCGTGCTGGGCGAGGCGGCCGCGGACGTGCTGCAGTTGCTCGGCCGACAGCGTGATGCCGACGGCCTCGACGCCGTGGTGCTTGGCCGCGTGGACCAGCAGCGAGCCCCAGCCGCAGCCGATGTCGAGCAGCCGCATCCCCGGCCGCAGCCCGAGCTTGCGGCAGATCAGCTCGAGCTTGTCGTGCTGCGCTTGTTCGAGGCTCTGCGACTCCGCGGTGAAGTACGCGCTGGAGTAGGCCATCGAGTCGTCCAGCAGCAGCTGGAACAGCGCGTTGCCGGAGTCGTAGTGGTGGGCGATGGCGGACTTGTCACGGCGCAGGCTGTGCAGCTTCCCGGACAGCCTGGCCTCTTCGGCGGGCGGCTTCGGCGGGAGGCCGACGACGCCGAGGCGGGCGGCCAGCCGGACGGCTTCGGCCCACTCGCGCGGGCCGAGCTTCCTCCGCCTGAGCTCACCCGCGCGGGTGAGGGACCAGATCCGGCGGAAGCCGTCCGCCAGGTCTCCTTCGACATCGAGGTCACCGGTGACGTAGGCGCGGGCGAGCCCCAGCTCGCCGGGCGCGTAGAGGAGGCGGCGCAGGGCGCGGCGGTTGCGGAGGACCACGGTGGGCGCGTCCACCGGCCCGGCGCGGGTCCCGTCCCAGGTGCGGAGGCCGACGGGGAGCTGCCCGCCGAGGAGGTTTCCGGCGAACGAGGCGAGGCGGTGCGCGGTGCTGTTCGGCATGTCCGGGATTCGCTCCGCCCCCCGCGGCGGATTGGTGCGACCCCCCGCCAATCCGGACCCGGGGCGGCGGCGAAGTACCGGTGTGGAGATCACGGGAGAACGCATCGCCGTCATCGGCAGCGGGGTGGCCGGGCTGACGGCGGCATATCTGCTGCAACGCAAGTACGAGGTGCTGTTGTTCGAAGCCGACGACCGCCTGGGCGGGCACGCGCACACCCACGACGTGCCGAGCTCGCACGGCGGCACCATCGGTGTCGACTCCGGCTTCATCGTCCACAACGAGCGCACCTACCCGACCCTGCTGAAGCTCTTCGCCGAGCTCGGGGTCCGCACCCGCGAGACCGAGATGTCGATGAGCATCCGCTGCGACGGCTGCGGCCTGCAGTACGCCGGCGCGAAGGGGCTGGCCGGGCTGTTCGCCCAGCGCGGCAACCTCGCGCGGCCGCGCTACCTGCGGATGCTGGCCGAGGTGAAGCGGTTCCACCGGCACGCGAAACGGCTGCTGGCGGCGACCGACGCCGGCGACGTCACGCTCGGCGCGTTCCTCGCCATCGGCGGCTACCCCCGCTACTTCGTCGACCACTTCATGCTGCCGCTGGTGTCGACGGTCTGGTCGGCCGACCGCGTCGACACCCTCAAGTACCCGGCGCGGTACCTGTTCGAGTTCCTCCGCAACCACGGCATGCTCTCGGTGAAGGACTCGCCGACCTGGCGGACCGTCGCCGGCGGCTCCCGCGAGTACGTCGAGCGCGCGGCGAAGCAGCTGACGGCGGTGCACCTGTCGACGCCGGTGCGGTCGGTGCTGCGGACCGCGGGCGGTGCCGAGGTCCGCGACGACGCCGACACCCGGTACCGGGTCGACAAGGTCGTCGTCGCGACGCACGCCGACCAGGCCCTGTCCCTGCTGGCCAACCCCACCCGAGCCGAGCGCGCGGTGCTCGGCGCGTTCCGCTACTCCGCCAACGAAGCCTGGCTGCACACCGACACGAGCGTGCTGCCGTCGCTGGCCGACGCGCGCGCCGGGTGGAACTACCGGGCGCCGGTCTGCGGCGCGCCGACCGGCGCGGTCCAGGTCAGCTACGACATGAACCGCCTGATGCGGCTCGACGAGCCGACCGGTTACGTCGTCACGCTCAACCCGGGCGACGGTCCCGCGAAGGAACACCTCGTCGCGCGGATGGAGTACGAGCATCCGGTCTACACGCCGGAATCCGTTGCGGCGCAACGACGTTTGCCCGAGCTCAACGACGGCGTCCTCGCCTACGCGGGCGCCTACCACGGCTGGGGCTTCCACGAGGACGGCTGTTCCTCGGGCGCCCGCGCCGCGGAAAGCCTGGGGGTGACGTGGTGACGAACGCGCTCTACGACGCCACCGTCGCGCACGTGCGCCGGATCGACCCGCCGCGTTCTTTCGCCCACCGCGTGTACCTGTGGCTGGTCGACCTCGACGCGCCCCCGGAGCTGCCGGGGTGGCTGCGGCCGTTCGCGCGGTTCGACAGCCGCGACCACTTCGCGGCGGGCGACCCGCGCGGCATCCGGGAGAAGCTGGACGCGTGGCTCGCCGAGCGCGGCGTCGACCTGCGCGGCGGGCGGGTCGTCATGCTGGCCGCCGCGCGCGTGCTCGGGTACGTGTTCAACCCGATCAGCGTCTACTGGTGCCACGACCCGGACGGGCGGCTCGCCTGCGTCGTCGCCGAGGTGCACAACACCTACGGCGGGCGCCACGCCTACCTGCTGCACCCCGGCGAGGACGGCCGCGCCCGCGCGGACAAGGAGTTCTACGTGTCGCCGTTCCAGCGCATGGACGGCGAGTACCGGATGCACCTGCCGCGGCCGGAGGCGCTGCTCGCCCTCACCGTGGCGTTGCACCAGGACGGCACGACGCCGCTGGTCGCTACGCTGCGGGGAGTTCGCCGCCCGGTGAACCCGCGGTGGCTGGCCCGGCTCGTGCTGGGCAGGCCCCTGCTCCCGCAGCGGGTGTCCGCGCTCATCCGCCGCCACGGCGTCGCGTTGTGGCTGCGGAAGGCCGCGCTCACCCCGCGCACCCCGCAGAACGCCGGAGGACAGCTGCATGGATGAGCAGGCCCGCCAGCGCCCCCTCGCACCGGTGCCCGCCGAAGCCCCGGCGGGTCCGACGGCCGAAGAGCTCATGGTGCGCGTCGCGAAAGGCGACGAGCGCGCCTTCGAGCTGCTCTACGACCGGTTCGCCGGGCCGATCTTCGGGCTCGTCCGGCGGATCGTGCGCGACGCGGCCCAGTCCGAAGAGGTCGCCCAAGAGGTGCTCGTCGAGCTGTGGCGCACCGCGACGCGGTACGCGCCGGACAAGGGCTCGGCGCTCAACTGGGCGATGACCCTGGCGCACCGCCGCGCGGTCGACCGCGTCCGCTCGGCGCGCGCCAGCACCGAGCGCGAGCAGAAGGCGACCTTCGAGGCCGCCCGCGGCCGCCCGTTCGACGAGGTCGCCGAGTCCGTCACCGCGCGGCTCGAACGCTCCCAGGTGCGCCGGTGCCTGTCCTCCCTGACCGAACTGCAGCGCGAGTCCGTGCTGCTCGCCTACTACCAGGGCTATACGTATCGCGAGGTGGCCGAAGTGCTGTCGACGCCGCAGGGAACCATCAAGACGCGGCTGCGGGACGGGCTGATCCGCCTGCGGGACTGCCTGGGGGTGACCGCTTGAGCACGCCCGAGATGCACACCCTGGCCGGCGCCTTCGCCCTCGACGCGGTCAACGACGTCGAGCGCGCGGAGTTCGCCCGCCACCTCGAACAGTGCGAGTCGTGCGCCCAGGAGGTCGCCGAACTGCGCGCGACCGCGGCCCGGCTGGGCGCCGCGATGGCCGAGGAGCCGCCGCCGGAGTTCAAGGACCGCGTCCTGGCCGCCATGCACGCCACCCGCCAGCTGCCGCCGCGGACGCGGCCGGGCTCGCCCGAGCGGCACCGGCGCACCGCCCGGGCGCCGCGCTGGGCGGTGATAGTGTCCGCCGCGGCCGCCGTCGTCGGGCTCGCCGCGGGCGGCGTGTTCGGCGGGATCGCGCTGACCCAGCAGCAGGAGCTGAACGCCGCCCAGAGCCGTCTCGACCAGGCGCGCCAGCGGTACGAGCCGGTGGCGGCGCTGCTGGCGGCCCCGGACGCGAAGGCCGCGCACGGCGAGGCACCGACCGGCGGCGGCGTGACCGTGGTCCTCTCGCGGACGCTGAACCGCGTGATGGTGATGGACGCGGGCCTGCCGGCGCAGCCGGGCGGGAAGGTGTACGAAGCCTGGCTGGTCACCGGCTCGGCCGCGCCGCGCTCGGCGGGCGTGATCGCCGGGACCGGCAACGGCGCCCTGGTCATCGCGGACGGCGTCGGGACCGCCGACCACGTCGCCGTGAGCGTCGAACCGGCCGGTGGTTCGCCCACCGGGGCACCCTCGGACGTCCTCATGAGCATGCCCGTGCCCGCCTGAGCGGTGCGCCATAGCAGACGGGGCCGAGGCGGCGATCTCGGCTCCCCGCTCTTGCGCGCCCGAACGTGTTGTGGCAAAACACCTTTGCGACACACGGCGTGCCTACTGGATTAGTGCCTGCCTGGTGCCTACCGTCCTGCCTAACGTCGGCAGTTGACATAACTCTCAATCTGGGGTTGAGGTTGAGAGTCGATCACCGGCCGGCGGGCTGTACGGGCACAACGATCAGGAAGGCGGACTTCGATGACGCCCCCGCACAACTACCTTGCGGTGATCAAGGTGGTCGGCATCGGCGGTGGCGGCGTGAACGCCGTGAACCGCATGATCGAGGTCGGCCTCAAGGGTGTCGAGTTCATCGCGGTGAACACCGACGCGCAGGCACTGCTCATGTCCGACGCCGACGTCAAGCTGGACATCGGCCGCGAACTGACCCGCGGCCTCGGCGCGGGCGCCGCCCCCGAGGTCGGCCAGAAGGCCGCCGAAGACCACCGCGAAGAGATCGAAGAGGTCATCAAGGGCGCCGACATGGTGTTCGTGACCGCCGGTGAAGGCGGCGGCACGGGGACCGGTGGCGCGCCCGTCGTGGCGCAGATCGCCCGCAAGCTGGGCGCGCTGACCATCGGCGTCGTGACCCGGCCGTTCACCTTCGAGGGCAAGCGCCGCGGCAAGCAGGCCGAAGAGGGCATTCAGGCGCTGCGCAACGAGTGCGACACGCTCATCGTGATCCCGAACGACCGGCTGCTGCAGCTCGGCGACATCGGCGTGTCGCTGATGGACGCGTTCCGCTCCGCGGACGAGGTGCTGCTGTCCGGTGTCCAGGGCATCACCGACCTGATCACCACGCCGGGCCTGATCAACCTCGACTTCGCCGACGTCAAGAGCGTCATGTCCGGCGCGGGCTCCGCGCTGATGGGCATCGGCTCGGCCAGGGGAGAGGGCCGGGCCATCCAGGCCGCGGAGAAGGCGATCAACTCGCCGCTGCTGGAGGCGTCGATGGACGGCGCCCACGGCGCGCTGCTGTCCATCGCCGGTGGCTCCGACCTGGGCCTGTTCGAGATCAACGAGGCCGCGTCGCTGGTCCAGGAGTCCGCGCACCCGGACGCGAACATCATCTTCGGCACGATCATCGACGACTCCCTCGGCGACGAGGTCCGCGTCACGGTGATCGCCGCCGGGTTCGACGCGGGCGCGCCGACCCACAAGAAGCTCGACCCGTCGACGTTCGGGTCCGGCTCGCGGTCGGGGTCCACCACGGCGTCGGCCTCGGCCGGGCAGGTCGCGAACCCGCCGACGCCGCCGTCGGGCGCCACCCCGGTGCCGCCGGCGGGCAGCTCCGGCTACCCGGTCGCGCCGCCGCGGTCCCACACGCCGATGCCCTCGGCCTCCGGGAACCAGCCGTCGGGCGGGCTCCCGCAGCCGGGCGGCGGTTCGCGCGGCTACTCGCCGATCGGTTCCAACGCGACCCAGGGCAGCCTGCCGGGCCGCGCGATGCCGGTGCACGACGACCCGTCCGACGACGAGGTCGACGTCCCGCCGTTCATGCGGCGCTAGCGCAGTCGGTCCGTGAAGGCCTCCTTACCGGCTCCCCAGGCCGGGAAGGAGGCCTTCACGGCGTTCAGGTGAGGGTTTTGTTGGCCAGTGGCCAGCACCCCAAGGCGGCCTTGGTTGCGTCTGACGCACCGAAGGCGGCCTTCGGTGCTCCACCCATGCCCCCACCGCCACCCTCAACGGAGGCGCTGCGCGCCGCAGTGTCCATTCAACGCACCGAAGGCCACATTGGGGCGCTCGGGGCGGGGCCTGCACGGCGTTTGGGAGGATGAAGGCATGCGAGTGAGGCGGGTCGTCACGACCAGGGCGGGTGGCGCGTCGCGGCCGCCCTTCGACACCTTCAACCTGGCCGACCACGTCGGCGACGACGAGGGGAACGTCTTCGCCAACCGCAAGCGCCTCGCGTCCGAGCTGGGGCTGGCCGAGGACAAGCTGGCCTGGATGGAGCAGGTCCACGGCCGGACCGCGACCATCGTGGACGGTTCGGAGACGAAGGCGGCGGAGGCGACCGACGCGCTGGTGACCGCGACCCCAGGGGTCGCTTTGGTCGTGCTCGTCGCCGACTGCGTGCCGATCCTGCTGGCCGACGCCGAGGCCGGGGTGGTCTCGGCCGTGCACGCCGGGCGGGTCGGCGCGCGCGTCGGCGTCGTCCCGGCCGCGATCCGGGCCATGCGGGAGGCGGGTGCCGAGGTCGGCCGCATCGAAGCGCTGCTGGGCCCGGCCATCTGCGGTGACTGCTACGAGGTCCCGGCCGACATGGCCGCCGACGTCGAGAAGCACGTCCCGGGCAGCGCCTGCAAGACCCGCAAGGGCACGCCCGGCCTCGACCTGCGCGCCGGGCTCTGGCGGCAGCTCGCCGACCTCGGCGTCGGCAAGATCGGCGTCGACCCGCGGTGCACGAACGAGGACAAGACCCTCTTCAGCTACCGCCGCGACGGGACCACCGGGCGGATCGCCGGCATCACCTGGATCGAGGCATGAGCACGGACCGCAAGGCCGAGCTGGCCGCGAACCTCGCCGAGGTCGAGGCGCGGATCGCCGCCGCGTGCCGGGCCGCCGGGCGCGCGCGGGACGAGGTCAAGCTGATCGCGATCACCAAGACGTTCCCCGCGTCCGATGTCGCGCTGCTGGCCGAGCTGGGCGTCACCGACGTGGGGGAGAACCGCGACCAGGAAGCCGGGCCGAAAGCCGCCGAGGTCCCGGGGCTGCGCTGGCACATGGTCGGCCGGTTGCAGCGCAACAAGGCACGGTCCGTGGTCGGGTGGGCACACGAGGTGCAGTCCCTGGATTCGGCCCGGCTCGTCGACGCGCTCGCGAAGGCGGTCCGTGCGGCGAGGGACGCCCAGATACGTGACGAACCCCTCGACGTGCTGATCCAGGCGAGCCTCGACGACGACCCCGAGCGCGGCGGCTGCCCCCTCGACGAGCTGGGCGCCCTCGCCGAGCGTGTCACTCACACGGGTGAACTGCGGCTTCGCGGCCTGATGGCCGTCGCCCCGCTCGGCGCCGACCCCGCGGCCGCCTTCGAACGGCTCGCTCGCGCGGGTGAGGCCCTCCGCAAAGATCACCCGAATGCCGCAGAAGTCTCCGCCGGGATGAGCCATGATCTCGAGCAGGCGATCACGCACGGCTCGACCTGTGTGCGTGTCGGAACCGCGTTGCTCGGTGGACGCGGTTTAGCCTCGCCGTAGGGAGCTCGCGCGGCCGTCACGTTTAGTGGTCGCCCGCGCGGGGCACTGACGGCGTGGACTGGTGTCAGTGCGGGAGCGGCTAGGGCTAGGGAGAGGCATGAGCGCGCTGCAGAAGCTGAAGGCCTACTTCGGGATGGTGCCCGCAGACGACGACGGCTACGACGCCGAGGACGACTACCGGCGCGGTTACGACGACGACTACGACTCCTACGAGGAGCCGGCTCCGCGGTCGTCCCGTTCACGGTACCGCGACGTCGACGACACGTACGACGAGCCCGTCAGCCGCAGCCGGTCACGCTCCGTGGCCAGCGCGGAGCCCGCGGTCCACGGCGCGCTCGCCGTCGACCGGCAGCCGGAGCCCGTGGCGCGCCTGCGCCCGGTCACCGAGCCCGCCCGGCCGCCGCTGCGTGACCCGCTCAGCCGGATCACCACGCTGCACCCGACGAGCTACGTGGAGGCGCGCGCCATCGGCGAGCACTACCGCGAAGGCATCCCGGTGATCATCAACCTCACCGAGATGGAGAACGCGGACGCGAAGCGGCTCGTCGACTTCGCCGCCGGGCTGGCGTTCGCGCTCCGCGGGTCGATGGACAAGGTCACCAACAAGGTGTTCCTTCTCTCACCGCCCGATGTGGACGTGACGGCGGAAGACCGTCGGCGGATTGCCGAGGGCGGATTGTTCCTGCGCGGCTGAAGTCGCGCTTACCGCTGAGCGCAAGCAGACGTGATTTTGTCGACCCGATGCCGCGTCGACCCCCTCAACTGCGTCTTCCGAGGAGGCGCACGGTTAGAGTAGGTGCGTGGAAGCTGTGTGGCTGGTCGTCTGGTACGTGCTGTTCGCCTTCTGGCTGCTGCTGACGGCGCGGATCGTGATCGAACTCGTCCGGACCTTCGCGCGTGAGTGGCATCCGGCCGGAGGGGTTGCGGTGACGCTCGAGACCATCTACACAGTGACGGACCCGCCGGTTCGGCTGTTCAGGCGAATCATTCCGATGGTTCGGATCGGCGGCGTCGGACTGGACTTGTCGATTATGGTGCTGCTGTTGGTTGTGTTCTTCGCGATGCAACTGGCGACTCCAAGTTGATCGGGGAGACTTGGGTGGACCCTGCAGGCCATGGAGTGCGTGAGGTGATCTGATGTCGTTGACCCCCGCTGACGTGCATAACGTCGCGTTCAGCAAGCCGCCCATCGGCAAGAGGGGCTACAACGAGGACGAGGTGGACGCGTTCCTCGACCTGGTGGAGACCGAGCTGGCCCGCTTGATCGAGGACAACAACGAGCTGCGCCAGCAGATGGAGCAGCTCGACGCCGAGCTCGAGTCGACTCGTAGCGAGCTCGACAGTGTCAAGAACGCGCAGCCCCCGATGCGCGAAGAGCCGTCGCGCCGGCTGGCGCCGGTGCCGCCGCCCCAGTCCGCCATGGAGCAGACCCAGGCGCACTCGATGGTCGGCGACAGCACGGAGCCGAACGTGCAGGCGGCCAAGGTCCTGGGCCTGGCCCAGGAGATGGCCGACCGGCTCACCGCCGAGGCGAAGACCGAGTCCGACGGGATGCTGGCCGAGGCCCGCACCAAGTCCGAGCAGCTGCTCTCGGACGCCCGGGCGAAGTCCGACTCGATGGTGAACGAGGCGCGCACGCGCGTCGACACGATGCTCAACGACGCGCGGACCCGGGCCGAGACGCTGGAGCGCCAGGCGCGCGACAAGGCGACGACGCTGGAGCGCGAGTCGCAGCGGAAGTACACCGAGACGATGAACAGCCTCAACGCCGAGAAGGGCGGGCTGGGCAAGAAGATCGAAGAGCTGCGCACGATCGAGCGGGAGTACCGCACGAGGCTGCGCGGGTTCCTCGAGTCCCAGCTGCGCGAGCTCGACGACCGCGGCTCCGCCGCCCCCGCGTCGGCCTCGTCCGGCTCGGGTTCGTCCTCCGGCTCGTCCAGCGGTGGCCAGGGCTACTCGTTCGGCCCGCGGGCCGAAGCAGGCTGATTTCGCCCGTGGCACACCCCGCTCGTGGGGTGTGCCACGGTTCGGAGTCGATCCGGTACCGCACGTGGGCGGGTCGGTCTCCGAACCCGACCCGTTCGTGCTGTAATTCAGCGTGCTCTACATCGTGCTGGTACTGGTACTGGCGGCTCTGGGGTTGCTCGTCACCGCGTTGATCACGGCTTCTTCGCTGTGGGCGTGGGTTTCCATCGGCCTGTCGGTGCTCGCCGGGGTGCTCCTGGTGCTCGACTGGCTGCGCCGCCGACGCCGGGCCGCGGCTCCCGTCGCCGCTCCGGAGCCGTCCGAGACCCCTGCCGAAGAAGAGCCCGAGCCCGCGGAACAGACCGTCCTGATCCCGGCGGCGGGTGACCTGGGCGACCCGGCCGACACACCGGAGCCCGAAGCCGAGCCCGAGCCCGCCGCGTCCCCGGCGGACGAGCCCGAGCCCGGCGTCGAAGAGACGCCGGAGGCCGACGTCGCCGTCCTGGCCGACCTCGAGGACGAAGTCGTGGTCGTCGACGAGCACCCGCGCTACCACCTGACGACGTGCCCCTGGCTCGGCAGCCGCGAGCGCATCCCGATCGGCGTCGGCGAAGCCCGTCAGCTGGGCTTCACCCCGTGTGCCCGCTGCGCCCCCGACGCGACCTTGGTGGCCGCGCACAGCTAGGCGGCGAGTTCGCCGATCCCGAGCCGCGTCCGCAGGGCCTGTTCGCCTTCCGGGGTGAGCCGTAGCGCGCGGTGGGCCTTGACACGCCGCTCGACCCATCCGGCGTCGATGAACCGAGTCGCCATCGCCGCCCCCAGCGCGCCCGCCAGGTGGTGGCGCTGCTCGCTCCAGTCCAGGCAGAACTTCAGCAGGGGACGGCGCCCCGCCGCGGCCGCGTCGAGGTCCACGCCCAGCGCGGCGAAGACCGGACCGGCGTTGGCACCGAGCGTGTACGGATGTTCGCTCAACGGAGCCGAAATCCGGTCGCCCGGGCGCCTTCGCGTGTCGGCCGCCCCGGCCAGCGCGCCTCGCGCCAGCAGTGCCGCCGTGACGGCCACCCCGAGCCGCCCGGCCAGGTGGTCGTAGCACGTCCGGGCCGTGCGCAAGGCCTCCGCGCGCGTCCCCTCGCGCAGGGACGTCACCGGCTGGGCCGGGGAGAACCGCGCGAGCGTCTCCAGCAGCTCGGCGGTGTCCGGCCCGGCCAGGCGGTAGAACCGGTGCCGCCCCGACTTCTCCGCCACGACCAGACCGGCGTCCCGCAGCTTCGCCAGGTGCGCGCTGACGCCCTGGGCGGACAGCCGGGCCTCGGCGGCCAGCACGGACGCCGCCAGCGCGCGGCCGTCGCCGAGCGCGAGCAGCACGCGGACCCGCGCCGGGTCGGCGAACAGCGCGGCCGTGCGGGCGATGTCGGCGTCACCTTTCACCTTCTCAGGATGCCCCGGGCACACTTCCAGCCAAACGGAAGTGTTCGCGCGGTCCACTGGGGACATGCGATCCGCACTCCTGGTCACCATGTGCGCCGGCATGTTCCTGGTGCAGCTGGACGTCACGGTCGTGAACGTGGCCCTGCCCGCGATCGGCGCGGGCCTGCACGCCGGGCTCGCCGCGCAGCAGTGGGTGGTCGACGGCTATTCCGTGGTCCTGGCGGCGTTCCTGCTCACCGGCGGCGCACTCGGCGACGTCTTCGGGCACCGCCGGGTCGTCCTCGCGGGCTTCGGGCTCTTCGGCGCGGCGTCGGCGGTGTGCGGGCTGGCCTCGTCCGCACCATGGCTGGTCGCCGCCCGCGCCGGACAGGGGCTGGGCGCGGCGTTGCTGCTGCCGGGCACGCTCGCGGTGATCACGAACGCCTACCCGCGGCCCGCCGAACGGGCCCGGGCCCTCGGGATCTGGGCCGGGGTGTCGGCACTGGCGCTGTCGGCGGGCCCGGTCCTGGGCGGCGCGGTGGTCTCGGCGGCGGGCTGGCGGCCAGTGTTTTGGCTGAACGTCCCGGTGGTCGTGGCGGCCGCCGTCGCGACCCGGTGGCTCGTGCCCGGCGGTGACCGGGTCCGCGGGCGGCGGGTCGACGTCGCCGGGGTCGCCACGGCCGTGCCCGCCCTCGGCGCCGGCGTCTACGCGGTCATCGGCGGCAGCGTCGTGGCCGGGGTGGTCGCGATCGCGTTGCTGGCGGCGTTTCTGGTGGTGGAGCGGCGGTCGCCGGACCCGATGCTGCCGCTGGACGTCGCCCGGCGGACGGCGAGCCCGAACTTCGTGGCGGCGTCGATGAACTTCGTCGGGATCGGCGCGATCCTGGTGCTGACGCTGTACTTGCAGGGCGTGCGGCACGCGTCGGCGCTGGCGGCGGGACTCGCCGTGCTGCCGTTGTTCGGGCCGCTGTCGGTACTGGCACCGGTGGCGGGCCGGTTGACCGGCCGCTTCGGGCCGCGGCCGCTGATGGCGGCCGGGCTCGCGCTCGGCGCCCTAGGGATGCTGAACCTGGTGCTGCTCAACGGAAACAGCGGGTACGCGGCGTTGCTGCCGACGTTGCTGGGACTCGGCGTCGGGATGGGCCTGCTGACGACGGCCGTGGTGACGGCGGCCGTGGGCGGGATCCCGCCGGAGCGGGCGGGCGTGGCGAGCGGGATCAACAACACGGCGCGCCAGGCCGGGGGAGCGCTGGGCGTGGCGGTGCTGGGTGCGCTCGTGGGCGAGCCGGGCGGCGGGTTCTTGGCGGGCCTGCACGAAGTGGGCTGGGTGGCGGGCGCGTTGTGGCTGGTGGCGCTCGGCGTGACCCTGATGGCGGTGCGAACGTCTTGAATGACTCATTCAGGGCTTGGGAGGTCCTGAATGAGTCATTCGAGACGCGTCAGCCCGCTAGCTCCCCGAGCAACGCCTCGATGTCCGCGCGCTGGCCCTCGGCCTCGTCGGGCAGCCGGGACAGGGCCGCCGTCAACACTTCCCGCGCGTCCGCGTCCTTGCCCAGGTCGCGCAACAGGCGTCCACAAAGGACATCCGCGGCGACGGCCGGGCCGTCGGCCCCCATCTCCCGCAACGCCTCGGCCGCCGCCTTCGCGCGCGGCAACGCCTCCGCCGGACGCTCCAGGTTCGCCAGCAGCCGCGCACCGTCGTAGTCCGTCAACGCCTTCTCCCAGGCGAACTCCGGCCCCTCGCCGGTGACCGCGTCGGCCGTCGCCATGGCCTCCTCGGCCCGCTCGGGCGAAGCCGCCCACAGCCACGACAACGCCGCCCGCCGCCGGTTGCGCAGCTCATCCGCGGGCAGCCCGACCGCGTGGAACCGGTCCGCCGCCGAAGAGAACCCGGCCGCCGCCTCGGCGTCGCGGTCGAGGCCGTCGAGGGCCTCCGCGCGGGTCTGGGCCGCCTGGCCCGCCGCGGCTTCGTTGCCCGCTTCCGCGAACAGCTCCGTCACCGCCGCGAGCAGCTCCACCGCCTGCTCCGGCCGGTCCAGCGCGCGGTACGCCTGCGCCAGCAGGTACCGCCCGCGCGCCAGCTTGTGCGTGGCCCCGATCCGCTCCAGCACGGCTTCCGCGTCCTCGACGGCTTCGGCCGCCTCTTCCGGGCGGTCCAGGTCCAGGTACGCGGCCGCGAGGTCGACTCGGGTCAGCGCGGCGTCGGCGGCGGAGCCGAGTGCGTCGAACCCGTCGACCGCGGCGCGGAACGCGGCCGCGGCGTCCTCGAGCCGGCCCAGGCTCGCGGCCAGGTGCGCGCGCAGCTGGTGCAGCCCGGCCCAGCCGTCCAGATCGGTGGCCGGGTCGATCGTGGCCGCCTCGGCGAGCGCGCCTTCCTGGTCACCGAGCCCGGCGCGGAACCGGACGCCCAGCACCCGCGCGCTCGCCGCCCGCTCCGGCGACCCGGCCTCCGCGTACCGCGCCGCCGCTTCCGCCGTCAGCTCGATCGCCCCGGGCAGGTCGTGCTGGTTCGCCAGCACCAGCGCCCGGCGTTGCAGCCACATGCCCGTCAGCTCGGGGGTGGCCCGTGCGGGGTCACCGGCCCGCGCCAAGACCTCGGCGGTGGCGTCGAGGTCCTGGCGGGCGAAGTGGAGGACCGCCAGCCGCAGCAGGGCGCGGGCGTGGTCGGCGGGGGTGCCGATCGCCGCGAGCCGCGCCGCCGACGCTTCGAGCTCCTCGATCGCGTCCGGGCGGTCCGAACCCAGCGCCGAGAACAGGATCTCCTTGCCCCGCGCGGCTTCCGCCTCGACGGCGTCCCCGGCTTCGGCGAACAGCTCGGCCACCCGCGCGAACCCGCGGCTCGCCGCTTCCAGATCGGTGTTCACCACGGCGTCCACCCGCGCGGCCTCCCGCCGGGCCAGCAGCGCGCCCGACGGCTCGGGGCACAGCTCGTCGAACCGGGCCCAGACCCCGTCCGCCGACCGGCCCAGCCGGGACTCGCGCTCGGCCAGGTCGGCCAGCTCCGCCGGGGACTCCGGGAGGGACACGGCGGGCGCCGGCACCGGGACGGGCGCCGGGGTCCCGGCCAGCGGCAGGTGCTCGACCAGCGGTTCGGCGGCCAGCAGCGCGCGGATCCGGGCACCCTGCTCGGCCGTGCCGTTGCGCGCGTCGAACCGGGCGGCCACGGCCAGCGCGCGCTCGCTCAGCTCGTCCCGCAGCGCGGCCACCGTGGTCGCGCCGACCGGGGCGGCGCCGTGCCCGCTCTCGGCCACCAGCCGCAAGGTCAACGCGGCCGCGGCGGCGAACTCCTGCTCCGCGTACGGCGTCGGCGGCGCCTCCAGCCAGCCGAGGTGCCGCTCGACGAGGTCGAGGCCGCGGGCGTGGTTCCCGGTCAGCGCGCAGAACGCGACGTGGGTGGCGACGGCCTGCAGCTGCGCCGGGTCGTGCCGCATCGCCCGGTACGCGCGGCGGTGCGCCTTGGCGGCGTCCTCGTACCGTCCGATGTGGACGTACGGGAGGAGCAGGTCGGTCAGGATGTGCTGCGGCTGCTCGACGCAGGTGAATTCGCCGCCCAGCACGGGCTCGGCGACCTGGACCGCGTCGGCGTGCCGGCCCAGCCAGCTCAGGTGCGCGACCTTGTCGCCCGGCTCGCAGCCGACGCAGTCGGACATCTCGCCGCGGGGCGCGGCCGACCACAGCCGGTACTGCTCGGCGGCGGTTTCGCGGTCACCGACGTGCCGGGCGAGCATCGCGCGGTACTGGTGCACCGGGTTCATCGAATACCCCGCCGCGCGGTAGCGGCGTTCCATGTCGTCGAGCACCGCCCGGGTCCGCTCGAGCGGCATCTCCGGGAAGCAGGTCATCGACGAGACCATGAACTTGAAGAACCAGTGCAGGTTGTGGTTCCAGTGCGGGTCGGCCTCGCCGCGGTCGTGCACCGCGAGGCACCAGGCGAACGGCACGAACGCCTTCGCGGGCTCGCCGCCCTGCTGGTAGGCGCGGGTGAGGAAGATCCGGGCGGCGTACCGCAGCTCGGGCGCGCCGAGGGCGTCGACGTCCCGGAGCACGGTCTCCAGTGCGGCGATCCGGGCGCGGCCGTGCGGCAGCCGCTCGGTGGCCCACAGCCGGTCCCACAGCTCCTGCGCTTCGGCGGCCGGCGCGGTCATCGGGTCTCCTCTTCGGGGACGGCCTGCTCCAGCAGGCCGAGGAACGAACGGTTCAGCAGTGCGGCGTCGGCCGGCCGGATCGGGTGCCTGCCGAACAGCAGCGCCTGGCCGTAGAGCGACTCGACGGCCAGCCCGAGCAGCGTGTCGTCCTCGAGCCGGCTGATCCGCCGCACCAGCGGGTTGCGGTGGTTGAGCACCAGCTGCGGCCGGTCGTCGGCCGGCTTTTCGAACGCCGAGAGCACGCCCGCCCACAGCTCGTCGACCTGGTCCTTGGTGGCCTTCAGCTCGCCGGCGAACGCGGCGGCCCGGTCCAGCAGGTACAGCACCGGCAGGCTCGACGGCTGGAACTCCCGCAGCACCACCTCGCAGCCCAGCCGGTCGAGGTGGCGTTGCGCGGCCGCGACGAACGGCCGGGTGGCCAGCGCGGTGGCGCTGTCGAGCTCGGCGAACGCCGTGGTGAGGTCGCTCGGGTCGAGCCGGGTCACGGTCAGGTCCGGTTCGAGCGCCCGCATCCGCTCGGCCAGCTCGCTGTCGTAGGTGTAGCCGCCGTTGATCACGGCGATGTCCTGCGCGGCCGCCACCCCGGCCAGCTGCTGGAACTCGTCGGTGGTGGCGCAGTAGCGCAGCAGCCCGTAGCGGCCGCGGAACTCGGCCATGGTCATCCGGCCGACGTTGGTCTCCACCGGCCACCACTGATCGACCAGCCGCAGCATCTCGTCGTCGTGCAGGGCGAGGGCCTTGACGCCGAGGTGGTGGATGCCGAGGAAGCGGTTCAGCCGGTCGGGCGCGGTCCGCGCCAGCCCGGTGAGCCAGCCGCGCAGCTGATCGCCGAGCGCCTCGCGCGTGGCGTCCAGCTGGCCGTCGTCGTAAAGCGCTTCCCGGCCCGCCGTCGGCCGCAGCTCGCCCGCGTCGACGACGCAGCGGGCGAAGAACGCCCAGTCCGGCAGCAGCCCCGGCGCGTTCTCCGCGAGCAGCATCCGCTTGAGGTAGACGCGGTGGCCGCCGTGCTCGGCCGGGCTGGCCGGGAACGGCAGCACGTAGGCCACGCCGGTCAGCCCGGCGGCGGGCACGTCCAGCTCGACGACGTCGAACGGCGTGAAGCCGAGGGTGTCCTGGGCGTAGCCGACGAGGTCGGCCTGCCGCTGCCCCGGCGCGCGGTCGTCGCGCGCCCACGGCACCGGGGTGGTGACCGGGCGGCCGTCGACGGTGATCCCGAACGGCAGCATCGAGCCGTAGAGCGTCGCCAGCTCGGCGACG
Organism: Amycolatopsis nalaikhensis; assembly: GCF_030264295.1. Taxonomy (GTDB): domain Bacteria; phylum Actinomycetota; class Actinomycetes; order Mycobacteriales; family Pseudonocardiaceae; genus Amycolatopsis; species Amycolatopsis nalaikhensis. The sequence continues at coordinate 6,416,186 of NZ_CP127173.1, forward strand.
GTGGCGGGCGCGAACCACTCCTCGGCGCCGGGCCGCGCGTGGAGGGTGACCGTCGTGCCCGCGGTGTCCCGTTCGCCGGGTTCGATGGCGTAGGTGCCGTCGGAGCGGCCCGTCCACGCGACGGCCGGGCCGCCGCCCGCGGAGCGCGTCACGACGCGCACCTCGTCGGCGACGAGGAACGCCGACAGCAGCCCGATCCCGAACTGGCCGAGGAACTCGTGCCGCTGGAAGCCCAGTTCGTCCCGCTTGGAGCTCCGGCCGATCGTCGCGAGCAGCTCGTGCACCTGGGCCTCGGTGAGGCCGATCCCGGTGTCGGTCACGCGCAGGACCCCGTCGCCCACCTCGAGCGCGATCTCCGCGGGCGCGCCGGGGTCGCCGGCGCGGCGTGCGGTCACCGCGTCGACGGCGTTCTGCATCAGCTCCCGCACGTACACGCGCGGGCTCGAATAGAGGTGGCGGCTGAGCAGGTCGACGACCCCGCGAAGATCCACCTGGAAAGTGCGGCTCACCGTGAATGTTCCCCCGTGGTTTCCCGGCCGCGAAGGACTTCTACGGCGCTGAGGCATGCTAATGGGTGATCGCCGCGGCGGTCTCCTTCGTTTCCGCCCGCCCTCGTGACAACCCGGTTGCGCGGGCCCGTTAATCTGGAGGGCAACACGGCGTCGATCCGGCATCACCGGGGAGCCTCCGGAAGAACCGAGCGTCACCGCTCTCAGTAGAACCGGACGGGTGCGGCCCGTGACAGCCGTCGAACGAAGTGGCCCGTGCGAACGGGCAAGCGGGGTGGTACCGCGGAACGCCGGAAGGTGTCTCGTCCCCGTGTGGGTGACCGGTGCGGGAGCCGGTCGTCCGTACGCGAGCGACGAACCGAGGAGCACCCGGATGTACCCCCAGGCCCAGCTTGACGACGGCGCAGGAGTCCCTTCGCAGCCGTCCTTCCCCGCGCTGGAGAAGCAGGTCCTCGCCTACTGGGAGACGGACCGGACGTTCCAGGCCACCATCGACGCGCGCCCGGCCGGCGAACACGGCGACAACGAGTACGTCTTCTACGACGGACCGCCGTTCGCCAACGGCCTGCCGCACTACGGCCACCTGCTCACCGGGTACGTCAAGGACCTGGTGCCGCGCTACCAGACGATGAAGGGCCGCAAGGTCGAGCGCCGCTTCGGCTGGGACACCCACGGCCTGCCCGCCGAACTCGAGGCCATGCGCCAGCTCGGGATCACCGAGAAGGCCGAGATCGAAGAGATGGGCATCGCGAAGTTCAACGAGGCTTCGCGCGAGTCCGTGCTGCGCTACACGAACGAGTGGCGCGACTACGTCACCCGCCAGGCCCGCTGGGTCGACTTCGACAACGACTACAAGACCCTCGACGTCACGTACATGGAGTCCGTGCTCTGGGCGTTCAAGCGCCTGTGGGACAAGGGACTCGTCTACGAGGGCTACCGCGTCCTGCCCTACTGCTGGCGCGACGAGACGCCGCTGTCCAACCACGAGCTGCGGATGGACGACGACGTCTACGCCACCCGCCAGGACCCGGCCGTCACGGTCGGGTTCCGGCTCAAGGGCAACGGCTCCGACCTCGACGGCACCTACCTGCTGATCTGGACGACGACGCCGTGGACGCTGCCGTCCAACATGGCGACCGCGGTGCACCCCGAGGTCGCCTACGTCGTGGTCGAGAGCGAGAACTTCCCCGGCAAGCGGTTCCTGCTCGCCGAAGCGCGCGTCGCCGCGTACGCGCGTGAGCTCGGCGAAGAGCCGACGGTCGTCGCGCACTACACGGGTGCGGAGCTGCTCGGAACCCGCTACGCGCCGCCGTTCCCGTACTTCCTGGGCGCCGACAACGCGCACCGCGTGCTGGCCGCCGACTACGTCACCACCGAAGACGGCACCGGCGTCGTGCACATCGCGCCCGCCTACGGTGAAGAGGACAAGGTCGTCACCGACGCCGCCGGGATCGCCCCGGTGACGCCGGTCGACGCGCAGGGCAAGTTCGACGCGACCGTGCCGGACTACGCGGGCCAGCAGGTGTTCGACGCCAACCCGAACATCATCCGCGACCTCAAGAACGGCACGGGATCCGCGGCCCAGCAGGGCGCTTTGCTGCTGCGGCACGAGACCTACGACCACCCGTACCCGCACTGCTGGCGTTGCCGCAACCCGCTGATCTACCGCGCGGTGTCGTCGTGGTTCGTCGCGGTGACGCAGTTCAAGGACCGGATGGTCGAGCTGAACCAGCAGATCACCTGGTACCCGGAGAACGTCAAGGACGGCCAGTTCGGCAAGTGGCTGGAGAACGCGCGCGACTGGTCGGTCTCGCGCAACCGCTACTGGGGCACGCCGATCCCGGTGTGGCAGTCGGACGACCCGGCCTACCCGCGCACCGACGTCTACGGCTCGCTCGACGAGCTGGAGGCGGACTTCGGCGTGCGGCTGGACAACCTGCACCGGCCCTACATCGACGAGCTGACCCGGCCGAACCCGGACGACCCGACCGGCAAGTCGACCATGCGCCGCGTCCCGGACGTCCTCGACGTCTGGTTCGACTCCGGCTCGATGCCCTACGCCCAGGTGCACTACCCGTTCGAGAACGCTGACTGGTTCGAGCACCACTACCCGAGCGACTTCATCGTCGAGTACATCGGGCAGACCCGCGGCTGGTTCTACCTGCTGCACGTGCTCGCGACGGCGCTGTTCGACCGGCCGGCGTTCCGCACCTGCGTCTCGCACGGCATCGTGCTGGGCTCGGACGGCCAGAAGATGTCCAAGTCGCTGCGCAACTACCCGGACGTCAACGAGGTCTTCGAGCGCGACGGCTCCGACGCCATGCGCTGGTACCTGATGGCGAGCCCGATCCTGCGCGGCGGCAACCTGGTCGTCACCGACAAGGGCATCCGCGACGCCGTCCGCCAGGCCGTGCTGCCGCTGTGGAACTCGTACTACTTCCTCGCGCTGTACGCGAACGCCGAAGGCGTCGAGGGCAAGTGGCGCACGGATTCCCCGAACGTGCTCGACCGCTACGTCCTGGCCAAGACGCACGAGCTGGTCACCGACGTCGAGTACGCGATGGACAGCTACGACGTCGCGGGCGCGTGCCAGACCGTGCGGGACTTCCTCGAGGTCCTGACGAACTGGTACGTCCGCCGCTCGCGCGACCGCTTCTGGGCGGGCGACCAGGACGCGATCGACACGCTGCACACGGTGCTCGAGGTGACGTCGCGGGTCGCGGCGCCGCTGTTGCCGCTGACCACCGAGGTGGTCTGGCGCGGCCTCACCGGCGGCCGCTCGGTGCACCTGACCGACTGGCCGAACGCGAACGACCTGCCCGCGGACGCGGCGCTGGTCACCGCGATGGACCGGGTCCGGCAGGTGGCGTCGTCGGCGCTGTCGCTGCGGAAGGCGAACAAGCTGCGCGTGCGGCTGCCGCTGTCGTCGCTGGTCGTCGCGGCCGAGGACGCTTCTTCGCTGGCGCCGTTCGCCGACATCCTGCGTGACGAGGTGAACGTCAAGGCGGTCGAGCTGACCACCGACGTCGCCGCGCACGGCGGGTTCGAGGTCGCGGTCAACGCCCGCGCCGCCGGGCCGCGGCTGGGCAAGGACGTCCAGACGGTGATCAAGGCGGTCAAGGCGGGCGACTGGTCGTTCCAGGGCGGCGTCGTCGTCGCGGCCGGGATCACGCTGCGGGACGGCGAGTTCGAGCGGCGGCTGGTCGCCAAGGGCGGCGGCGCGGCGGCCGAGCTGCCCGGCGGGTCCGGCCTGGTGCTGATCGACACCGAGGTGACGCCGGAGCTGGCGGCCGAGGGCCTGGTCCGCGACCTGGTCCGGGTGGTGCAGCAGGCCCGCCGCGAGGCCGGGCTGGACGTCGCCGACCGGATCGCGCTGACCGTCGACGCGCCCGCCGACGTCGTCGAGGCGGCGCGGCGGCACCAGGAGTTCCTGGCCTCGGAGACGCTGGCGACGTCGGTGTCCTACGAGTCGGCGGGCGAGGGCTTCGCCGGCACGGTCGGCGACGGCACCAAGGTGACGGTCTCGGTCGAGAAGGCCTGACAACCGTCGTGAGTGGCGATTAGGGTTCTAACCCGAATCGCCACTCACGACGGTGGCGTGCATGGGGGAGGGGTACGCGGAAATGAGTCCTGCCAAGAGACGGGGCATCCTGATCGGCGGCGCGCTGCTGGTCGTCGTGGTCGTGGTGGCGGCGTTCTTCGTGCTGAACGGCGGGGGAGCGGCACCGACGGCGGAGGCCGGGGCCACGAGCGTCGAAAGCCCGGGTGCCCTCGACCCGCATTCGGCGATCACCGAGTACCTGCAGGACTTTTCGGAGAACAACCCCGACGCGGCGGGCAAGCTGACCGACGACAACGCGGCCGCCGCGGTGACGTTGCGGGACGCCCGGAACACGCTGAACCCGTCGGCGGTGACCGCGAAGCTCACGGTGCTGCAGCCGACCGCGGCCGGGGCGAAGCAGACGGGCGGGACGTTCAGCCTCTCCTGGACGCTGAAGCCGGGCAAGGTCTGGACCTACGACGTGCCCTTCCAGCTGGCGCTGAGCGGGAACCGGTGGCTGGTGCACTGGGCGCCGTCGCTGCTGCACCCGAAGCTGGAGGCCGGGCAGCGGCTGGTGGTCAGCACGGCGGTCCAGGACAGCACGGCGGTGGCCGACCGCGACGGCAAGCCGCTACTCATCAGCGGAGCCTCCGGTGTGCGCCCGGTCGACGGCGACCCGGCACCGCTGCTGCGCTCGGCGCTCACCGGCCAGGTCACGGCCGCGACGGGCGGCGGGTTCGCGGTCGACCGCGTCGACTCGAGCGGCAAGAGCGTCGAGACGCTGTTCGGGAAGGCGTCGGCCGAAGGGGCGAAGCCGCTGGTGTCGAGCCTGAGCCTGGCCGCGCAGAACGCCGCGCAGGCCGCGGTCGACGGCTACCGGGGGTCGGCGATGCTCGTCGCGGTCGACACGGGGTCGGGCGACCTGCTGGCCGTCGCCCAGAACGCGGCCGCGGGGAACACGCCGAAGGCCCTCAACGGGCTGTACGAGCCGGGTTCGTCGTTCAAGATCGCGACGTCGGTGGCCGCGGTCCAGCAGAGCGGGCTGAACGCGGGTTCGCCGGTCGACTGCCCCGGCGTCGCGACGATCGGGACCAGGACCGTCCGCAACGAGGGCTTCGAGCTGGGCGCGACCACCTTGCAGACGGCGTTCGCGCGGTCCTGCAACACGACGTTCGGGCAGCTCGCGCTCGGCCTGCCCGCGGACGGGCTGAAGAAGGCCGCCGACGAGCTGGGCCTCAATGCCGACTACGAGATCCCGGGCATCAACACCGAGCTGGGCAAGGTCGAGCCCGCCGCGAGCAAGGACGAGCAGGTCGAGGACGGGTTCGGCCAGGGCCGGATCCAGGCGAGCTGCCTCGGCGGCGCGGTGATGGCCGCGACGGTGGCGTCCGGCAAGGCCGTCACGCCGCGGTTGTGGCACGACCTGGAGACGCAGGTGGTCAAGGGCTACTCACCGCCGCCGGGAGCGGTGCTCGCCGAGGTGCGGAAGATGATGCGCGCGGTGGTGACCAGCGGCACGGGCCGCGCGGCGGCGGGCGCGGGCACGGTGTTCGGCAAGACGGGTACGGCCCAGTTCGGCGACGGCTCCGACGCGACCGGCTGGTTCGTCGGGTACCGGGGGAACGTGGCGTTCTCCGTGGTCCTGGAGGACTCGAACGACTCGGGCCCGGCGGTCCAGCTGGCGGCGAAGTTCCTCCAAAGCCTCTGACGCCGCGGCCGCGGCCCGAGCTTTCACGTGAAAGCTCGGCCCCCAGGTCGGAGCTTTCACGTGAAAGCTCCGCGTCGCTTCGGCCGCGGGCGAAGTCTCCGGGCCGTAGCGTGGGGGCATGGAGACGATCGCGCTGGCCGAGGTGGCCGCGGTGCTCGCGGACCCGAGCCGCGCCACCATGTGCCTCGCCCTGCTGGACGGGCGGGCCTGGACCGTCGGTGAGCTCGCGAAAGCGGCCGGGATCGCGCTCTCCACCGCGAGCGAGCACGTCACCCGGCTTACCGACGCCGGGTTCGTCGCCCGCGTCAAGCAGGGCCGCGCCAGCTACGTCCGGATCGCCGACCCGCGCGTCGCCGAGCTGATCGAGCACCTGGCCCAGCACGCCGAGCACCGGCCGGTCACGGGGCTGAAGTCGTCGCTGCGGGTGCGGCGGCTCGGGTTCGCGCGGACCTGCTACGACCACCTCGCCGGCGTGCTCGGTGTCGCCGTCCGGGACGGCATGCTCGCGACCGGCCTGCTCGACACCGCCGACGGACTGGCGCTCACCGGCCGCGGCCGCGCGGTGCTGGCCGAGCTCGGCGTGCCGGTCGCGGCCGGGCGGCGGCCGCTGCTGCGCGACTGTCTGGATTGGACGGAGCGCCGCGACCACCTCGCCGGCGCCGTGCCCGCGGCGCTGCTGGAGCGCGCCGTCGAGGCGGGGTGGGTCGATCGCGACGGGCACCGCGCGGTCAAGGTCCGTCCGACGGCGGCGAAGCCGTTCGCAGCGCTCGGTGTCGATCTCGACGCGCTGGGTGTCGGTTCCGCGTCTTAACACATCCGGTATCCGGTTCGGCGCAGCGGTACACGAACGAGTTAATCCCCCTGCCTCATTATTCTGAGTGCCCACGGCACTCGGAGGGAGGCGGCATGGACCAGCTCCCCGTGCTGCTCGGCATCGGCGGCGTCGTGCTGCTCGCCTCCGTGCTCGCCGTGCGCGTGTCGATCCGGCTCGGCCTGCCGTCGCTGCTGCTCTACCTCGCGATCGGCGTGCTGCTGGGCGAAGCCGGCTTCGGTATCCGCTTCGACAGCCCCGAGCTGACGCAGTCGCTCGGCCTCGCCGCGCTCGTGATGATCCTCGCCGAAGGTGGCCTGACGACGCGGTGGTCGTCGGTGAAACCCGCGCTGGGCGCCGGAATCGCACTGTCCACAGTGGCCGTCGTGGTGAGTGTCGCGGTCACCGGCGCGGCCCTGCACTGGCTGCTGGGCCTCGACTGGCGGTTCGCGTTGCTGTGGGGCGCGGTGCTCGCGTCGACCGACGCGGCCGCGGTGTTCTCGGTGCTGCGCTCGGCGGGCATCGGTAAACGGCTCACGGGCGCGCTCGAACTCGAGTCGGGAATCAACGACGCGCCGGCGTACATCGCCGTCGTGGTGCTCGCCGAAGGCGCCACTGTGGACTGGACACTGCCACTGCTGGTCGTCTACGAGCTCGCGACGGGCCTGGCGATCGGCCTGGGCTTCGGCTGGCTCGGCGGGCTCGCGCTGCGCCGGGCCGCGCTGCCGGCGACCGGGCTCTACCCGCTGGCCACGGTCGCGGTGTGCGTCGTGGCCTACTCGTCGGGGCAGCTGCTGCACGCGTCCGGGCTGCTCGCGACGTACGTCGCCGCGCTCGTGCTCGGCAACTCGCGGCTGCCGCACCGGTCGGACACGCTCTCGTTCGCCGAGGGGCTGGGCTGGCTGGCGCAGATCGGGCTGTTCGTGCTGCTCGGCCTGTTCGCCTCACCGGGCAGGCTGCTCGAAGCGGTGGTGCCGGGGCTGGTCGCGGGCGCCGTCGTGCTGCTGCTGGCCCGGCCGATCTCGGTGGTGCTGGCGATGCTGCCGTTCCGGCTGCCGTGGCGGGAACAGGCGTTCCTGTCGTGGGCCGGACTGCGCGGTGCGGTGCCGATCGTGCTCGCGATGATCCCGCTGTCGCAGGGCCTGCCGGGCGCGCAACGGCTGGTCGACGCGGTGTTCGTGCTGGTCATCGTGCTGACGCTGCTGCAGGGCGCGACGCTCGGGCCGCTCGGCCGGTGGCTCGGGCTGGCCCGGAAGTCCGAGGCGCACGAGATCGAGGTCGACGCCGCCCCGCTGGACGAGCTGGGGGCCGAGCTGCTGCAGGTCCGCATCCAGCCCGGGTCGAAGCTGCACGGCGTGTACCTGTCGGAGCTGCGGCTGCCGGTGGGCGCGACGGTCAGCCTGGTCGTGCGCGAAGGCGCGGGCTTCACGCCGCAGAAGACGAGCCGGCTGCAGGAGCACGACCAGCTGCTGGTGGTCACGACGGCCGCCGTCCGCGACGCCGTCGAGCGCCGTCTCCGCGCGGTGGACCGGGCCGGGCGCCTGGCCCGCTGGAAGGGCGAGTCCGGCCGCTAGCGACGCGAATCTCCGGCACGAATTTCGGTGGTGATCTTCCCTGTGATCCACCCTTTGGCCTAACGTGCGCTCGATCAGGTTAGTTCGAATGGGTGAAAAGAGTACGCACGGTGACGAAACTGCTTGTCCGCGGAGCGGGTCTGACCGCCGCGATCACGTCGGCCGTCGGGCTGCTCACCGCCCCGGCCGCGACGGCCGAAGCGGCTCCGCTCCCGGCGCTGGCGCTGCCGTTCGAGGCGGGTCAGCAGGTCTACTCGGCGGGCATCCACTCCGACGACGGCAGCACCGGCGTGCGGAACGCGATCGACTTCAGCCCGGCCGACCGCACGGTGCGGGCGCCGCTGGCGGGCACGGTGCACCTGCAGCACTGCGCGGGCGGCGACTGGGTGACGATCGACCACGCGGGCGGCTGGCGCACGGGGTACTACCACCTGGAGGGCATCAAGGTCACCGACGGTGAGCAGGTCGAGGCGGGCGCGGTCCTCGGTTCGACGGGCAACGCGCTCCCGTGCGGCGGCAGCAGCACGGGAGCCCACGTGCACTTCACGCTCTGGACCCTCCCGGACGCGACGGCGGGCGACTGGGACGGCATGGCGATCGGCCAGGTCTCGACCACGGTGGCGGCGGCGCTGGGCGAGCCGGTGGACGGAAAGACGTTGGGCGGCTGGCGGTTCGCGGCGGGAGCCGAGCAGTACACGGGCACGGCGACGCACGTGACCGACAACGCGGTGACGCAGCTGCCGGGCCACTTCCGCGCGAAGCTCTGAGCCGGGCGGGGCGCGGCCCGGTGGGCTGAAGGGGACGTTCGTCTCGTCTGATGCGGTGAAGGGCCCATTCCTCGCACCGCATGCCAGGAAAGGGCCCTTCAGCCCACGTCGGCCGGTGGGCGGCCTGTGAGCGGTGTCTCAGAATGTGAGCCGGGGGTTGGCCGCCGGAGACGTTCTCGGTTACCTTCGGTGCCAGGTCATGAGTGCCAGCGCGAAGCCCCGGCTTGCTGGCCGGCAACCCTCCTACCGCGGTGGGGTGCCCCGGGTGAAGACCGGGCCGGTCGCGCCGTGCGACGGGCAAGCGCGGGCCCCTCGCCGGGGTCCCCCGGATTGCCGAGGAGGCACCCCGATGACTCTCGCCATCGATCGTACCGTGGCTGTTGCTGGTGAAACCGTTGCCGCGCAAGGCATTCCCGCCGCCGCGCATCTCGCTGCAACCGTTGCCCCGCAAGCCATCCCCGCCGTCGCCGGAGCCGCCCTCCGCGTTCCCCTCGTCACCGGCGGCACCATCGGCTACGCCAATCTCGACCACGCCGCCAGCGCCCCCTGCCTGGAAGCCGTCCGCACCGCCGTCGACGAGTTCCTTCCCTGGTACGCCAGCGTGCACCGCGGCGCGGGCTTCGCGTCGCAGGTCTCCACCCGCCTCTACGAACGCACCCGCGACACCCTCCGCCGCTTCGTCGGCGCGCGGCGGACCGACACCGTCGTCTTCACCCGCAACACCACCGATTCCTTCAACCTGCTCGCCCGCAGCCTGCCGCGGCACACCTCCGTCGTGGTGTTCGACACTGAGCATCACGCCGCCCTGCTTCCGTGGCAGGGCCCGAACGTCCGGCGGATCCCGACCCCGCGCACCCGCCTCGCCGCGGTGTCCGCTGTGGACGAAGCGCTCGCCGGATGCCCGCAGGGGCCGCGGCTCGTCGTCGTCACCGGAGCGTCCAATGTGACCGGTGAACTCCTCCCCGTCGCCGAAATCGCCGCGGTGGCGCGGAAGCACGGCGCCCGCGTCGCGCTCGACGCGGCCCAGCTCGCCCCGCACCGCCGGATCTCGATCAAGGACCTCGACGTCGACTACGTCGCCCTGTCCGGGCACAAGCTCTACGCGCCCTTCGGCGCCGGGGCCCTGATCGGCCGCGCCGACTGGCTGCGCGCCGCCCGGCCGTACCTCGCCGGCGGTGGCGCGACCAAGCTCGTCACCGAAGACGCCGTCGTCTGGAACACGGGGCCCGAGCGCCACGAAGCCGGTTCGCCCAACACCGTCGGCGTCTACGCCCTCGGCGTCGCGTGCGAGACCCTCGCCGCCGGCTGGGACGCGGTCGAAGCGCACGAACAGGCCCTGCTCACCCGGCTGCGCAAGGGCCTCGAAGGCATCCCGGGCTGCGCGGAGCTGCGGCTGTTCGACGCGCCGGTCGACCGCGTCGGCACGGTCAGCTTCGTCGTCGACGGCTTCGACCCCGGCTGGCTCGCCGCCGTGCTCTCCGCCGAATACGGCATCGGCGTGCGCGACGGCGCCTTCTGCGCCCACGTCGCGGCCAAGCGGCTCATCGGCGTCGCCGGCGGCGAGGGACAGCAGGCCGTCCGGGTCAGCCTCGGCCTCGGCAGCACCGAAGAGCACGTCGACCGCGTCGTGCTGGCCCTGCGCCAGATCGTCGCCCGCGGGGCCCGCTGGGAGTACGCGAAGGCCGACGGCCGGTGGGCGCCGGTCGCGGACCCGCGGGAGCTGCCGCCCTTCTGCTGAGCGCTAGCCTGGGCCGATGGGGAGAGGGCCGCGTTTCTGGTTTCCGCTGGCACTGCTGGGGTTCGCGCAGCTCGGCACGGCGTCGGTGCGGCTGATGTCGACCCGCGGCCCGGCTCGGCGGCTCTGGGACTTCGGGGACTACAGCCCGAACTACGCCAGGCTGGAATTCCGCGCCTCGGACGACTTCCACGTCTTCGACCCGGCGCTGCCCTCCGAGCTCATGTGGCTCGTCGCGCTCGGCGTCGCGATCCTGGGCACGGCCGTCTGGTACGGCGTGACCCGGCGGCCCGCCCGGATCGGCTGGTACGTCCTCGGCACGGTCGGCGCGCTGCTCGCCGTCCCGCTGCTCGACCTCGTCGGGTCCTGGCAGTTCCGCATCGGCGACGGCTTGCGCGGTCCGCTGCTGGCCACGATCGGCCTGGTGGCGCTCGCCGCGTACGAACGCAGCGTGTTCGTCCTGCTGACCGCGGTCGCGTTCGCCGTGGTCGCCGTCGTGCTCTCGGCCGACCTCGTGGGCGTGCTGCTGTCGGCGGCCGTGCTGCTCGCCGCGGCCTTCGCCGCCCTGCTGCGGCACCGCCCGGACACCGCCGCCGACACGCACTGACCAGCGCCGTGGACAATGGACCGGTGAGCACCGAGCCCAGCCACTCCGAACCCGACGCCGCCGCCCCCGAAGAGAGGGCGCCCGACCCCGCCGCGGACGCGCCGGAAAGCCCGGAGGTCCCGGCGAAGCCGCTGCTGCCGAAGCGGCGGGTCGGCTGGGTGTTCGCCGTCGCGATCGTGTTCTGGGCAATCGACCTGGTGACGAAGAACCTGGTCACCGCCAACCTGGAGGGCAAGGAGCCGGTCAAGATCCTCGGCGGGCTGATCTACCTGCAGGTGATCCGCAACCCGGGTGCCGCGTTCTCGATGGCCACCGGCATGACGTGGGTGCTCGCGCTGGTCGCGCTGGCCGTCGTCATCGCGATCATCTGGCTGTCGCGGCGGCTGCGCTCGATCGGCTGGGCCATCGGCCTCGGCCTGGTGCTCGCCGGCGCCACCGGCAACCTCACCGACCGCATCTTCCGCGCGCCCGGCGGCCTGCAGGGCCACGTCGTCGACTTCATCTCGGCTTTCGCCCCCAACGGCAAGGGCTTCGCGATCTTCAACATCGCCGACTCGGCGATCTGCGTCGGCGGCGCGCTCATCGTGCTGCTCTCGCTGCTCGGCAAGGACTACGACGGCACGTCGACCAAGGACAAGAAGAAGGCCGTCGAGCAGGAGGAACAGGCGTGAGCTCGCGGATGCTCCCGGTGCCCGACGGGCTGGACGGGATGCGGGTCGACGCCGGCCTCGCCAAGTTGCTCGGGCTGTCCCGCACGGTCGTCGCCGAGCTCGCCGAGTCCGGCGACGTGCTGCTCGACGGCCGCCCCGCGGGCAAGTCCGACCGGCTCTCCGGCGGTGGTCTGCTGGAAATCACGCTTCCGGAACCGGCGAACCCGGTCGAGGTCGTCGCGCAGCCGGTCGAAGGCATGCAGATCCTGCACGACGACGACGACATCGTCGTGATCTCCAAGCCGGTCGGCGTCGCCGTGCACCCGAGCCCGGGCTGGACCGGCCCGACCGTGGTCGGCGGCCTCGCCGCGGCGGGCCTGCGCATCGCGACGTCGGGCGCGGCCGAGCGCCAGGGCGTCGTGCACCGGCTCGACGCGGGCACCACCGGCGTGATGGTGGTGGCCAAGAGCGAGCACGCGTACACGGTGCTCAAGCGCGCGTTCAAGGAACGCACGGTCGACAAGGGCTACCACGCGATCGTCCAGGGCCACCCGGACCCGACGCGCGGCACCATCGACGCGCCGATCGACCGCCACCCGCGCCACGACTACAAGTTCGCGGTGGTCCAGGGCGGGCGGCCGAGCGTCACGCACTACGAGGTCGTCGAGGCCTTCCGCGCGGCGTCGCTGGCGCACATCAAGCTCGAAACCGGGCGCACGCACCAGATCCGCGTCCACTTCTCGGCCCTGCGGCACCCCTGCGTCGGCGACCTGACCTACGGCGCGGACCCGGTGCTGGCCCGCCACCTCGGGCTGAGCCGCCAGTGGCTGCACGCGAAGACGCTGGCCTTCGCGCACCCGGCCGACGGCCGGTGGGTCGAGTTCGAGTCGGAGTACCCGGACGACCTCGCGAAGGCCTTGGAAATCCTCCGCGACGAGAGCTACTAGTCCTCGATCGACCAGGTCAGCGTGCGCTCGTCCGGCTCCGGCCGCGGGCTCCAGCGCACCGACACCACGCGGGTCGCGTCCGGCAGGACGTACACCGTGTGGCCGCCGAGCGTCTCGCCCGGCTTGACGCCGATCTTGTGCGGCGGCCGCGACGTCAGCGACACCGGGGCCTTGCCGATCGCCGTGCCGTCGGCGCCGATCAGCTCGAGGTAGTTGTCCGGCAGCGACGCGAACGGGATCGCCCCGCGGTTGGTGATCTCGGTGTGCACGACGACCGCGCGCTCGCCGTCTTCGAGCCGGTATCCGGCCGCGCTGAACAGGTAGTCCGCCGGGTCCTGGACCTCCAGGAGCTGCACGGTCAGCTGCTCGCCCTCCAGGCCCTGGGTCTCCATGACCTCGCCGAGCTTGCCCTGCTTGCCCGGGGTGGTCCCGGCGGCGGGCCGGGCGGGTTCGTCGCCGCGGGCCCACGACGCCGTCTGCGGCACGCCCCACGTGCTCACCGCCGGGTCGAGCGGCACCGGCGGCGGCGTGAACTGCTGCTGGGGCGGGCGCGGCGGCTGCGGCGGGCGGGGCGGCGGGCCCGGGTACCGCCCGGACGGCGTGCCCTGCACGTTGTACGGCCCCGAAGGCGCGCCTTGCACGGCGTACGGGCCGGACGGCGCGCCTTGGACGTTGTACGGCCCCGAGGGCGCGCCCTGGACGTTGTACGGGCCGGAAGGGGCGCCCTGGACGTTGTACGGCCCGGACGGCACGCCCTGGGGAGCCGACGGCGGGCCCGGCGGCATCGGCTGCTGCTGCGGGACCGGTTGCGACGGCGGGGCCTGCGGCGGCCGGTTCGCCCACGACGGCGGCACGCCGGCGATCGCCGCCCGCAGCCCCTGCGGGTCGCTCTCGACGCCGACGAGCAGCGGCAGCCCGCTGCCGGAGAGCGCGACCAGCCGGTAGGCGACCTCGCGGGGGTCCATGCCGACCTTGGCCGCGAGCTCGTGCACCGCGGCCTTGCCGAGGTCGGCGAGCGCGGCGAGCAGGCGGGCATCCACGGGATCGGTCACGGCCACCCGCAGCACGCTACCGGTTCGCCGCCGCGGTCGTGCCGAAGGCCGTCCGCCCCCGGCGAAATGCGCGCCGGTCTTGTCGGTGGTCTCCGTTAGGGTCGGCCGGGAGCACACCATCGAAGCTGGGGGTCCTGCCCATGACCGCGGTCACCGAACTCGCCGGCGAGTTCGTCGAAGCGCTGTTCGCCGCCGATCCGCTGACGCCCGCCCTGCTGGGCGTCCGCCCGGCGGAGCCCGGCCTGCCCGACCAATCGGCCGAAGCCGAGCAGGCGTTCCGCGCCCGGCTCGTCGAGCTGCTCGAGCGGGCCCGCGCGCTGGACACCGGTGACCTGTCCGCCGAAGACCGCGTCACCCGCGAAGTCCTGATCACCTCGGCCGAGGTCCGCATCGCGTCGATCGACTCGCGGATGACCGAGTTCACGGTCACCGACATCATGGTCGCGCCCGCGGCGTCGCTGCTCATGGCGCTGCCGATGACGACGGTGGCCGACGAGGAGACCGCGGAGGCGCAGCTCGGGCGGCTGGCCGCGATCCCGGAGTACCTGCGGCAGGCCGCGCGGCGGCACGCCGAGGGCATCGCGGCCGGGCTCGTCCCGGTGGCGCACCTGGTCGACGCCGCGGTCGCGCACCTCGACCGCTACCTGGCCGAGCCGGCCGCCGACCCGCTGCGCCGCCAGCCGGCGCCGAGCGAGGAGTTCGAACGACGGCGCGACGAGCTGCTGGCCGACGTCGTCCGCCCGGCCTTCGCCGAGTACCGCGAGTTCCTCGCCACCGAGGTGAAGCCGCACGGGCGGCCCGCCGACCGGCCGGGCCTGTCGTGGCTGCCCGGCGGCGAAGAGGCGTACGCGCGGCTCGCGCGCGTCCACACGACCACGGAGTTCACCCCCGCCGAACTGCACCAGACCGGCCTCGACGTCATCGAGTCGCTCGCCGCCGAGTACCGCGAGCTGGGGCAGAAGGTGTTCGGCACCGACGACCTCGCGGAGATCTTCGAGCGCCTGCGCACCGACCCGGCCCTGCGCTGGACCACCGGCGACGAGCTGCTGGACACTGCGCGCACGGCCGTCGCCAGGGCCACCGCCGAAGCCCCGAAGTGGTTCCACCGCATCCCGCCGCAGGAGTGCGCGGTCGAGGCGGTGCCGGCCGAGGTCGCGCCCGGCGCGCCCGCGGCGTACTACCTGCGGCCCGCCGCCGACGGCTCCCGCCCGGGCATCTACTTCGCGAACACCCACGAGGCCACCGAGCGGTTCCGGCACACGGCCGAGTCGACCGCGTTCCATGAAGCCGTGCCGGGGCACCACTTCCAGCTGAGCACCGCGCAGGGCCTCACCGACCTGCCGCTGCTGCGCCGCATCGGCAACTTCACCGCCTACACCGAGGGCTGGGGGCTCTACAGCGAGCGCCTCGCCGACGAGATGGGCCTCTACTCCGACGACGTCGCGCGGCTCGGGATGCTCACCGGCGACTCGATGCGGGCCGCCCGGCTGGTCGTCGACACCGGGCTGCACGCGTTCGGCTGGAGCCGCCAGCAGGCCGTCGACTACCTGCTCGAGCACACGCCGGAGGCGCGCGTCGAGGTCGAGTCCGAGATCGACCGCTACATCGCGTGGCCGGGCCAGGCGCTGGCGTACATGGTGGGGCGGCTGGAGATCCAGCGGATCCGCACCCGCGCCGAGCAGCGCCTCGGCTCCCGGTTCGACCTGCGCGCGTTCCACGACGTCGTGCTGGCCGGCGGCGCGCTGCCGCTGTCGGTGCTCGCCTCCGTCGTCGACGAGTGGGTGGCCGGGCACGGCGACACGGTCGGCGGCCTGGCGGACGAGCTCGTCGAGCTGACGTTCGAGCAGGACCCGCTGGGGCCGTCGCTGCTGGGCCTGCCCGGGGACCACGACCGGCTCGCCGACCAGTCGCGGGAAGCGCAGGAGCGGTTCCTCGCCGCCTACCGCGGGCTGGCCGCCCGCGCCCGTGCGTTGCCCACGGACGACCTGACCCCCGAGGAGACGGTGACCCGCGAGGTCGTCATCGCCTCCGCCGAGGTGGAGGCCGATCGGCTGGCCGCGCGGTCGGCCGACATCGCGGTCAGCGACGGGCTCACTTCGCCCGCGCTGATGCTGCTCCTGGCCCTGCCGTACTACCAGCTGGACGACGAGAAGAAGGCCCGCGGCTACCTCGCCCGGCTCACCGCGATCGAGCCGTACCTCGAGACGCTGACCGTGCGCCAGCGGGAAAGCCTGGCCGACGGCCTGGTGCCGCCCGCCTACCTCGCCCGCGTCGGCGTCGAGTACATCGACCGCTACCTGGCCGCCCCGGAAGACCCGCTGAAGGTCGCGGCCACGGTGGACGTCGAGGGGTTCGAAGCCGAACGGGACCGCCTGCTCGCCGACGTCGTCCACCCGGCTTATGCGCGCTACCGCGAATTCCTGCGCACCGAGGTGGAACCGGTCGGCCGGCCCGACACCGCGCCCGGGATCAGCCACGTGCCGGGCGGCGCCGAGCGGTACGCGGCGCTGATCCGCGCGGAGACGACGACCGAGCGCACGGCGCAGGAACTGCACGAAACCGGCCTCGCGATCATCGAAAACCTGGCGGCGGAGTACCGCGAGCTGGGGCAGAAGGTGTTCGGCACCACCGATCTCGCGGAGATCTTCGAGCGGCTGCGCACCGACCCGGCGCTGCGCTGGCGGGACGGCGAGGAGCTGCTGTCGGCGGCCCGCGACGTCGTCGCGCGGGCGGAAGCCGTTGCCCCGCAGTGGTTCTCGCGCATCCCGGCGGAGAAGTGCCAGGTGGCCCCGGTGCCGGAGGCCGACGCCGCGAGCGGCACGATCGCGTACTACCTCCAGCCGTCGCTCGACGGTTCGCGGCCGGGCACGTACTACGCGAACACGTACGAGGCGGACAAGCGGCCGCGGTTCACCAGCGAGGCGATCGCGTTCCACGAAGCCGTGCCGGGGCACCACTTCCAGCTCAGCCTGGCGCAGGAGCTGCGTGATCTCCCGCTGCTGCGGCGGATCGGCATGTTCAACGCCTACGCCGAGGGCTGGGGGCTGTACGCCGAGCGGCTCGCCGACGAGATGGGGCTGTACTCCGACGACCTCGCGCGCCTGGGCATGCTGACGCAGGACTCGATGCGGGCCGGGCGGCTGGTCGTCGACACCGGCCTGCACGCGCTGGGGTGGAGCCGTCAGCGGGCGATCGACTTCCTCGTCGAGCACACGCCGATGGCGCGGCTGGAGATCGAAGCGGAGATCGACCGCTACGTCGGCTGGCCGGGGCAGGCGCTGGGCTACATGGTCGGGCGGCTGGAGATCCAGCGGCTGCGGGCCGAGGCCGAGCGGGCGCTCGGCGACCGGTTCGACATCCGCGGATTCCACGAAGTCGTGCTGGGCCACGGCATGCTGCCGCTGTCCGCGCTGGCGAAGGTCGTCGACGACTGGGTGGCGGGCCAGGCCGACACGCCCGACCGCCTCGCCGACGAGTGCCTGGAGCTGATGTTCGAGGCCCAGCCGCTGTACCGGTCGCTGTACGGGCTGCCGGGTGAGCACGACCGGCTCGCCGACCAGAGCGCCGAGGCCATCGCCCGGCACCGCGCGGGGCTGGCCGCGATCATCGGCCGCGCGGAGGCGCTCGACGCGTCGGCGTTGACGGCGGCCGAGCGCGTCACGCGCGACGTCGTGATCTGGCAGGCGCGCACGCTGATCGACGTGCTCGACTCCGGCCGGGCCGACATCGCGGTGAGCGACGGGCTGGCGGCGCCGGCCCTGGAACTGCTGATGCTGCTGCCGCAGACGATCATCGACGACGAGGCCAAGGCCCGCGGCTACCTGAGCAGGCTCGCCGCCGTCGGAACGTACCTCGACCAGCTGATCGAGCGGCAGCGGGCGGCGCTGGCCCAGGGCCTCACGCCGCCGGAGTTCCTGGCGCGCATCGGCGTCGGGTACGTCGAGCGGTACCTGGCCGACCCGGAGAACGACCCGCTGAAGGTGCCGTTGCACGGGCTCGAGGAGGAGCGCGACCGGCTGCTGGCGGAGGTCGTGTACCCGGCGTACGCGCGGTACCGCGACTTCCTGGCTTCGGAGGTGGTCCCGGTGTCGCGGCCGGAGACGTCGCCGGGCATCGGCGACCTGCCGGGCGGGCCGGAGCGGTACGCGGCGTTGATCCGCGCCGAGACGACGACCGAGCGCACGGCGCAGGACCTGCACGACACGGGGCTGGCGATCATCGAGCGGCTGGCGGGGGAGTACCGCGAGCTGGGCGCGAAGGTGTTCGGCACGACCGATCTCGCGGAGATCTTCGAGCGGATCCGCACGGACCCGGCGTTGCGCTGGCGCGACGGCGAGGAGCTGCTGGAGGCCGCCCGCACGACGATCGCCCGCGCGGAAGCCGTTGCGCCGCAATGGTTCTCCCGGGTACCGGAGCAGCGGTGCGAGGTGGCCCCGGTCCCCGCGGCGGAGGCGGAGAGCGGCTCGATCGCGTACTACATCGACGCGTCCCTCGACGGCTCACGGCCGGGCACGTACTACGCGAACACGCACGAGGCCGACCAGCGCCAGCGGACGCTCGGCGAAGCGGTGGCGTTCCACGAAGCGGTGCCGGGTCACCACTTCCAGCTGACGTTGGCACAGCAGCTGACCGGTGTTCCGCTGCTGCGCCGGATCGGCATGTTCACCGCGTACGCGGAGGGCTGGGGCCTGTACGCGGAGCGCCTCGCGGACGAGATGGGGCTGTACTCGGACGACGTGTCCCGGTTCGGGTTGCTGACCCAGGACTCGATGCGCGCGGCCCGCCTGGTGGTGGACACGGGCATGCACGCGCTGGGCTGGAGCCGAAGCCGCGCGGTGGAGTTCCTGCGCGACAACACGCCGATGGCCCAGATCGAGATCGAGGCGGAGATCGACCGCTACGCGGGCCACCCGGCCCAGGCGCTGAGTTACATGGTGGGCAGGCTGGAGATCGAGCGGCTGCGCTCGGAGGCGGAGAGGGCGCTGGGCGACCGGTTCGACATCCGCGAGTTCCACGACACGGTGCTGGGCAGCGGAACGTTGCCGCTCCCGGTACTGGCGGACGTGGTGTCGGCGTGGGTGGAGTCCCGGCTGGCGGGGGAGTGACGGTGGCTCGGCTCGACCTCGCCCGTGCTGCGGCGTCGGGCGGCGTCGCGGCGCGATCCAACCAGGAAAGGGAGCAAGCGTGACCTGGCTCGAACTCGCCGACGACACCCCGTTCGGCCTGGACAACCTGCCCTACGGCGCGTTCTCCGTCGGCGGGGTGCCCGAGCGGCGGATCGGCGTCCCGGTCGGCGAGCACGTCCTCGACCTGACCGCCGCCGCGGCCGAAACCGCCGCGGCCTTCGCGCCCCTGCTCACCTCCGGCGTGCTCAACCCCCTCCTGGCCGCCAGTCCGGGTACCTGGCGCGAAGTCCGCGAGCGCCTCCGCGACTGGCTGACCGAGCCGCGTTACGCCGACCAGCTCCGCAAACACCTGGTGCCCCAAGGCGAGGTGACCACCCACCTCGCCTTCGAAGTCGCCGACTACGTCGACTTCTACTCCAGCGAGCACCACGCCCTCAACGCCAGCGAGATCTTCCGGCCCGACGCTGCCGAGCTGCCGCCGAACTGGAAGCACCTGCCCATCGGCTACCACGGCCGGGCGGGCACCGTCTTCGCGTCCGGCACCCCCGTCGTCCGCCCGCGCGGGCAACGCAAACCCCGCAGCGCCGACGCTCCCTCGTTCGGTCCCTCGCGACTGCTGGACATCGAGGCGGAGGTCGGGTTCGTCGTCGGTGCTCCGTCCACTGTGGGCACTCCGGTGTCCACTGAGGACTTCGCCGACCACGTCTTCGGCGTCTGCCTGGTCAACGACTGGTCGGCGCGCGACCTCCAAGCCTGGGAGTCGCAGCCGCTGGGGCCGTTCCTCGCCAAGTCGTTCGCCACGTCCGTGTCGCCGTGGATCGTGCCGCTCGCCGCGCTCGACCACGCCCGCGTCGAGGGCCCGAAGCAGGATCCCGAACCCTTCGACTACCTGCGCACCACCGAAAACTGGGGCTTGGACCTCGCTCTGGAGATCCGGCTCAACGGCCACCTCGTCTCCAGCCCGCCCTTTGCCACGCAGTACTGGACGGCGCCGCAGCAACTCGCGCACCTGACCATCAACGGCGCGAGCCTGCGCACCGGCGACCTCTATGCCTCGGGCACCGTCACCGGGCCGGAACGCGACCAGCGGGGGTCCCTGCTGGAACTGTCCTGGGGCGGCCGGGAACCGTTCGAGCTGCCGGACGGTCAGACCCGCACGTTCCTGGAGGACGGCGACGAGGTCGTGATCAGCGGGACCGCCCCCGGGCCGGGCGGCGCGCGGATCGGCTTCGGCGAAGTGCGGGGGAAGGTCCTGCCCAGCCCGGGGTGACTTCCCGCCCGGGCTGCGCGGGGCTCGGACGGATGAGAGGGTCGGGCCGATGACGGCGCAGCGAAAACCGTGGCGGCGGGTCGGCGCGACCCTGACGACGTACCGGGAACGCGACGGTGACCACTACGCCGCCGCCGTGACGTTCTTCAGCTTGCTCGCGCTCGTCCCGCTGATCATGGTCGCGGTCTCGGTCGCCGGGTTCGTGCTGGCCGGTGACCGGCTGCTCGCCGCCGAGCTCGACCGCGTCATCGACGGCTCCCTGCCGCCCGAGGTCGCCGGGCAGGTCACGGACATCGTGCACACCGTCGTCGGGGAACGCGGCCGGATCGGGCTGCTCGCGCTGGCCGTCGCCGCCTACTCGGGCTGGAGCTGGATCAGCAACGTCCGCGACGCCGTCACCGCCATGCTCGGCCAGGAACGGACCCCGCGCCCGCTCGTCCGCGGCATCGTCGCCGACGTCCTCGCGCTCGTCGGTGTGGGGCTGGCGATGACCGTCTCCTTCGGACTGGCGGCGCTCACCGGCGCGGTCGGCACCTGGCTCCTGCACCTGACCGGTCTCGACGGCGGGTTCGCGCAGGTGTTGCTCGTCGCGGGCTCGCTGCTGCTCGGGCTCGCGGCGAACTGGCTGGTCATCGCCTGGTGCCTGGCCCGGCTGCCGCGACGGCCGCTGCCGTTGCGCTCGACGCTGCGCCCGGCCGGGGCCGCCGCCGTCGGGCTCGGCGCGATCCAGCAGGCCGGTGGCCTCTACCTGCACCTGGTGGGGCGGTCCCCGGCCGTCGCGACGTTCGGCACGCTGGTCGGCGTCCTGCTGTTCGGGTACCTGATCGTGCGCTGGCTGCTCATGGTCGCGGTGTGGATCACGGTCCGGGACGAGCCGCCGGCGGGCACGCTCGGCGCCGACGTCCGCTACGCCGGGACGACGCTCGGGGCCGGCGCGTCGGCGGAACTGGTGGTCCGGACGCTGACCGGCCGTTGAGTGGCGGGTCACACATCACCCCGGTGACGGCGGCCGGGTCCCGTTAGGATTCCGGGACTAAGCGCTTGCTCAGCAACGGAGGTGGCCATGCGGATCGGGACCGCGATCAACTACGCCGGAGGCTTCGCCGACAGCGTCGCGGACATCGTCGAACTCGAGAAGGTGGGGCTCGACGTCGCGTTCGTTCCCGAGGCCTACTCGTTCGACGCCGTGAGCCAGCTCGGCTACCTCGCCGCGAAGACCGAGCGTGTCCAGCTCGCGTCCGGCATCTTCCAGATCTACACGCGCACGCCGACGCTCACCGCGATGACCGCGGCCGGCCTCGACTTCGTCTCGGACGGGCGGTTCATCCTCGGGCTCGGTGCGTCGGGCCCGCAGGTGATCGAGGGCTTCCACGGCGTGAAGTACGACGCGCCGCTGGGCCGCACCCGCGAGATCGTCGAGGTGTGCCGCCAGGTGTGGCGCCGCGAGCGCGTGGTGCACGAGGGCAAGCACTACACGATCCCGCTGCCACCCGAGCAGGGCACCGGGCTGGGCAAGCCGCTGAAGCTGATCAACCACCCGGTGCGCGAGCGGATCCCGGTGCTGCTGGCGGCGATCGGCCCGAAGAACGTGGCGCTCACGGCGGAGATCGCGGAGGGCTGGCAGCCGATCTTCTTCCACCCGGAGAAGGCCGCCGACGTGTGGGGCGAGTCCCTGGCGGAGGGCAAGGCGAAGCGGGACGCGTCGCTGGGCGAGCTGGACACGTACGTGTCGGCGGCACTGGCGATCGGCGACGACGTCGAGCCGCTGCTCGACCACCTGCGGCCGATCCTGGCGCTGTACATCGGCGGGATGGGCGCGCGGGGCAAGAACTTCTACAACGACCTCGCCCGCCGCTACGGCTACGAGGCGGAGGCGAAGCTGATCCAGGACCTCTACCTGGACGGCAAGAAGGAGGAGGCGGCGGCCGCGGTCCCGCTGGACCTGCTGCGCGCGATTTCCTTGGTCGGCCCGGCGGGGTACGTGAAGGAGCGCCTGGCGGCGTTCAAGGAGGCGGGCGCGACGACGCTGGTGGTCAACCCGCTGCTCCCGGGCCGCGAGGCAAGGGTGGCGGCGGTGTCGAAGCTGCGCGAACTGCTCGGCTGACCAGGCGGGGCCCCAAGCGCCCCAATGTGGCCTTCGGTGCGTGGGACGCAACGAAGGCGGCCTTCGGTGCGCGGGCCGCACCCAATGTGGCCTTCGGTGCGTGAGACGCAACGAAGGCGGCCTTCGGTGCGTGAGACGCACCCAAGGCGGCCTTCGGTGCGTCAGACGCAACCAATGTGGCCTTGGGGCGCTTGGCGGGCGCGGGTCAGGCGGGGACCGCGTACACCGCGACCCGGGTTCCGCTGAGCCCGGCGGCGTCGTACGTGCCGTCGCTGGTGATCAGCCTCAGCTGCGGCCCCGGGCCCTCCGGTGCCACCAGCGTGCTGTCCGGCTCGCCGGCCGGGAAGAACGCCGTCCGGCGGACGACGAACCGGACCTCGCGCCCGTCCTCGGTGCGCACCACCACCGCGGCTCCCGGCTCCAGCGCGCTGAGCCGCGCGAACGCCCCGCTCGCGTAGCCGAACCCCGCGTGGCCCGACAGCACCGCCACCCCCGGTGCGCCGGGTGCCGGACCGTCGGCGAACCAGCCGACGCCCAGCGCCGTGCCGGGCTGCTCGCGGCGGCCGCCGATGTGGCCGAGCTCGACCACCGGGCGCACCGCCAGACCCAGGTCGGGGACCAGCAGCGCGGCGGGTGGGCTGCCGACCGCGGCGGGCCGGTCCGCGGCCTCCGCGCCGGGCGTCACCGATGCCGACGGGGCGACCACCGACGTCACCCCGAGCAGCACGCAGCCGAGCCCGGCCACGACCGCGAGGACCGCCGCGGCCGGCCGGGCGAGCTCGGTGCGTCCGATCATTTCCCCTGCTCCACGCCGGTTTCTTTGCCCGATTAATCGCGCCGTGGCCGCGGGCGTTACCGAATCGTGTCCGATACTCGCCTCGTTCACTCGATCGGGTTATCGCACTGTGACCTCCGCGTCAGAACGGCACGCCCGGAGGGCCGCAATACCGTCAATGCCCGGCGCGGCGACGTGAGATCGGCCATGATTACGGGTTTCGGGCCGTCGGACTGGGGATATTCACCAGGCGGAAATGAGGTGCGCCGAGCAGTGCGAAAGATCGAAGAGCCCGCGGTGGGCGTACTGGACGTCGGGTCGTTCAGCGCCCGGCTGGTCGTCGTCCCGGTCGCGGGTTCCCCGCGGGAGCCGGTGCTGAACCACCAGACGCGGCTGCGGCTCGACCGCGAGCTCGACACCCAGGGCCGGCTGACCGACCGGGGCGTCGCCGCCGTCACGGCCGCCGTCGCCGCCGGGATGACCACGGCCTACCGCCACGGCGTGAGCGGCGTCTACCCCTTGGCGACGTCCTCGATCCGCGACGCGGCCAACGCCGCCGACGTCGTCCGGTACGTCGCCGGCGAAACCGGGGTCGAGCTGCGGTTCCTCTCCGGCCGCCAGGAAGCCGAGCTGGCCTACCTCGCCGCCCGCCGCTGGTACGGCGCGGCCACCGGCCCGCTGCTGGTGCTCGACATCGGCGGCGGGACGGTCGAGCTCCGCCGCGGGCTGCGGCGAGCAGGCCTCCTTCGCACGCTCGCTGCCCCTGGGCGCCCGCTCGATGACGCGGGACTGGATGCCGTCCGAGCGCGTCTCGAACAAGCAGGTCAGGGCGCTGCGCGCGCACGCGCTCGACGTCGTCACGACCACGCTGGGCGCCGCGGACGTCGAGGACCCGCACGTCGTCGGCTGCTCGAAGGTGCTGCAGCAGCTCGCGCGGCTCGCCGGCGCCCGTCCGGGGAAGTGCCGTGAGCTGCGGCTCGACGACCTGCGGGCGTGGATCCCGCGGCTGGCCGCGCTGCCGCCGTCGAAGCGGGCCGAGCTGCCCGGCATCTCCCGCAGCCGCGCCCACCAGGCGCTCGCCGGCGCGATCGTGGCGGAGGCGCTGCTGACGGTCGCGGGCGGCAAGGTGTCGATCTGCCCGTGGTCGACCCGCGACGGCCTGATCCTGACGCTGCAGGACAAGGCGGTCCGTCGCGCCTCGAAAGCGGCCTGACCCCTGGTCGTGGCCGGGAAAACCGGGTATCCCGGAAGACATGAGCGAGCAGCAGCGCATCCACGGCCGTGACGAAGACGAAGAAGAGCTCCCCAAGCTGCCGACCCCCGGCAAGCTGACCCACGACGTGCCCACCGCGCCGGACCCGGACGTGAGCCCGGGCGGGACCGAAGAGGTACCGGCCCCACCCGGGCGCGAAGCGGACGCCGTCAGCGACCTTCCGAAGTGAGCGGGTTGGTCGATTCGGCGTACTGACGCACCTTCTCCGAGTCCCGGCGCATCGGCGCGCGGCCCGGCGGCTGCTTCGGCGGCTCGCCCGCGTCGATCTTCGGGATCTCGAACCGCCGCGGCTCGGTGGTGATCGTGACGCGCTCGCCGTGGTTCAGCAGCTCCAGCGGCTCGCCGTCCAGCACGTGGTAGGTCGCCTGGTCGCGGTCGATCTCGACCTGGAACCGGGTGCCGCGGAACATCAGGCGGAAGGTGATCCGCTCCAGCTGCGGCGGCAGCCTCGGCGTGAACGACAGCTCGCCGCCGTGGTCGCGCAGGCCGCCGAACCCGGCCACCGTGCCCAGCCACGCCCCGGCCAGCGACGCCATGTGCAGCCCGTTGCGGACGTTGTTGTGCACGTCGTGCAGGTCGGTCAGGGCGGCTTCGGCGAGGTAGTCGTAGGCGAGCTCGAGGTGGCCCACCTCGGCCGCGATCACCGACTGCGTCCCCGCCGACAGCGAAGAGTCCCGCACGGTCCTGGCTTCGTAGTAGGCGAAGTCGCGCGCCTTCTCCTCCTGGCTGAACGCGTCGCCGCACAGGTGCAGCGCCAGCACCAGGTCCGCCTGCTTCACGACCTGCTTGCGGTACAGGTCGAAGTACGGGAAGTGCAGCAGCAGCGGGTAGTGCGCGAGGTCGGTGCCCGCGTAGTCCCACTCGTCGTGGTCGAGGAAGCCCTCCGACTGCGGGTGCACGCCGAGCTCGGCGTCGTAGGGCACGAACATCGCCGCGGCGGCCGCGCGCCACGAGTCCAGCTCGACCGCGTCGACGCCGAACCGCGCCGCCACGTCCGGGTGCCGCTCGCACGATGCCGCCGCCGCCTGCAGGTTCCGCCGCGCCATCAGGTTCGTGTAGACGTTGTTGTCCGCCACCGCCGAGTACTCGTCGGGCCCGGTGACGCCGTCGATGCGGAACGCGCCGTGCCGGTCGTGGTGGCCCAAAGACGCCCACAGCCGCGCGGTTTCCAGCAGCAGCTCGGCGCCGTAGTCGCGCTCGAACTCCTCGTCGCCGGTCGCGTTGAGGTAGCGCAGGACGGCGTCGGCGATGTCCGCGCTGACGTGGAACGCCGCCGTGCCCGCCGGCCAGTACGCCGAGCACTCGGCGCCGTTGATCGAGCGCCACGGGAACGCCGCGCCGCGCAACCCCAGCTGGTGCGCGCGTTCCCGCGCTTTGTCCATTGTGGAGTGCCGCCAGCGCAGGGCGTCGCGCGCGGCGTCCGGCATGGTGTAGGTGAGCACTGGCAGGACGAACGACTCGGTGTCCCAGAAGGCGTGCCCGTCGTAGCCGGGGCCGGTCAGGCCCTTGCCCGCGATCGCCCGGCTTTCGCCGCGGGCCCCGGCCTGCAGGAGGTGGAAGAGCGCGAAGCGAACCGCTTGCTGCAGCTCGGGATCGCCGTCGATCTCGATGTCCGATGTGGCCCAGAAGGCGTCGAGGAACTCGCGCTGCTCGGTGACCAGGCCCTTCCAGCCGGTCTGGCGCGCGCCCGCGAGCGCGGCCTCGACCTGCGAGCGCAGCGCGGGCACCGAACGCTGCGCCGACCAGCCGTAGGCGAGGAACTTGGTGATCCGCAGCCGCCCGCCCTTCGGCACGTCGACGGCGACGGTGAGCCGCGCGAGGTCCTCCTCGGCGTGGATGCGGGCGCGGATCCCGTCGTCCACCTCGATCTTGTGGTCCATCGCCGCGGCCATCCGCAGCCCGGAGCGGCGGGTTTGGTGCACCAGCACGGCGTTGTACTCCGACGCGCGGTGGAACTGGCCCACCAGCGGCGCCTCCAGCGCGGCGGCCACCCGCGGGTCGCTGGTGTCGGACTCGATCGGTTCGTTGGCCAGCAGGTCGGACTGCACGACCAGCTGCAGGTCCTCGTCGAGCGGCTCGACCTCGTAGCGGATCGCGGCGATCGCGCGCTGGGTGAAGGAAACCAGCCGCTCGGTGCGCACCCGGACGCGCCGCCCGGTCGGCGACGACCACTCGGTGGTCCGGCTCAGCGTGCCCTTGCGGAAGTCGAGCACGCGGTCGTGCGCGGTGGCCGCGCCGTAGCGCATGTCCAGCGGCTCGTCCTCGACCAGCAGCCGGATGATCTTGCCGTCGGTCACGTTGACGACGGTCTGGCCCTCTTCGGGGTAGCCGTACCCGGCTTCGGCGTAGGGCAGTTCGTGCTGCTCGTAGAAGCCGTTGAGGTAGGTGCCGGGCAGCCCGCGCGGCTCGGCCTCCTCGAGCGTGCCGCGCAGGCCGATGTGGCCGTTGGACACGGCGAACGCCGATTCGGTGCGCTGCAGTGCGTCGACGTCCATGCCGCGCCACCGCAGCTCCCACGGCGCGCACTCGTAGCCGTGCGGTTCTCCGGTCATCGGTCCTCCAGGAGGTCGGCGAGGTCGTCGACGACGATGTCGGCCCCGTGCGCCTTCAGCGCGGCGGCCTGGTCGGCGCGGTTCACGCCCACGACGTACCCGAAGCCGCCCGCTTTCCCGGCCTGGACGCCGGAGAGGGCGTCCTCGAACACGGCCGCGTGCGCGGGCTCGACGCCGAGGGCGGCGGCGCCGGCCAGGAAGGAGTCGGGCGCGGGCTTGCCTTTGAGGTGCTGTTCGCGGATCACGATGCCGTCGACGCGGGCTTCGATGTACTTGCTCAGGTCGCCGGCGTCGAGCACCTTGGCGCCGTTCGCGGACGACGTCACGACGGCGACGCGCAGGCCGGCCGCCTTGACCGCGTCGAGGTAGCGGACCGAGCCGGGGTACGGGCTCACGCCGCGTTCGTCGATGATCTTCAGGACCAGGTCGTTCTTGCGGTTGCCGACGCCGTTGACGGTGGCGGCGTCCGGCGGGTCGTCGGGGGTGCCTTCCGGCAGCTCGATCCCGCGTGAGCGCAGGAATTCACGGACCCCGTCGGCGCGCGGGCGGCCGTCCACGAAGGTCGCGTAGTCCTGGTCGGTGAACTCGCGGAACGCGGCGCCGTCGCGGGCGCGCAGGAACTCGTCGAACGTCCGCTTCCAGGCCTCGCGGTGGAGGACGGCTGTCCCGGTCAGCACTCCGTCGAGGTCGAACAGGCAGGCGGTGATGGTCTCGGGCAATCCCGTCATGCCCGCACGCTACCGGTCCTGCTCGTCCTTCGCGGGCTGTTCCGCGTGCGGCCGCACCCGATGGATGAGTTCGTGCACGGTCGCGTCCGCGAGCCGGTAGCGCACGACCCGCCCGTCGCGCCGGGTCGTGACCAGGCCGTGCGCCCGCAGCAGCCGCAAGGCCTGCGACACGGCGGTGTCGGTCATGCCGGTGACCGCCGCGAGGTCGGTGACGCTGATCTCCCGCGCGTAGTGGATCGAGACGAGCAAGGCGAGCCGCGAAGGGTCGGCGACTACGGAGAACCGCTGGGCCCACTCGTCGATGACGGCGCGGTCGCCCAGCCCGTCGATCGCCGCGGCCACCCGGTCCGGGTCGATGAGCTTGCGGCCGGGGTCGATGTCCACCCCCGGATGATTCCACCCCGGTCGCCGGCGGACCACCGGTGGCCTGGGTCACGCGCGGCTTGACTCGCGCGCGGCCGCCGACGAGCCTGGGCGTTAAGACAGTTGTCATAGTCCGAGGAGCCGAGATGACCGACGTCGCAGCCCAGGTCCGTTCGAAGACCATCACGTGGGAGGACCCGCTGCCGACCGCCCGGCTCGGCGCCACGATGC
Organism: Amycolatopsis nalaikhensis; assembly: GCF_030264295.1. Classification (GTDB taxonomy): domain Bacteria; phylum Actinomycetota; class Actinomycetes; order Mycobacteriales; family Pseudonocardiaceae; genus Amycolatopsis; species Amycolatopsis nalaikhensis. The sequence continues at coordinate 6,444,509 of NZ_CP127173.1, forward strand.
CCGGCATCGAGTACATGACGGCGATCGCCGAGGGCCGCGTCCCCGCCCCGCCGATCGCCGCGCACTTCGGGATGCGCTGGGTCCGCATCGAGCACGGCGAGGTCGAAGCGGTCTGCGAGCCGGACGAGTCGCTGTACAACCCGATCGGCATGGTCCACGGCGGCGTCGCGGCGACGATGCTGGACTCCGTGGTCGGTTGCGCGGTGCACACGACGCTGCCCGCGGGCGTCGGGTATTCGTCGGTGGAACTGAAGGTGAACTACCTGCGCGCGATCCACGCGGGCCGCGGCGAGATCCGCGCCACCGGCCGGGTGGTGAAGGAGGGTTCGCGGATCGCGTTCGCCGAAGGGGAGATCCGCGACGTCGACGGCAAGCTGCTCGCGACCGCGTCGGGGACGTGCGTGCTGACGCCGGTCCGTTAGCGGGGTGGCCGCACGCGGCGGGCCCGGATCGCGTCGCCCCCGCCGAAGCGGCCGATGATCGCCGCGAGCAGCGCGCGAGCGTCGTCGACGCGGTCGGCACCGAATTCCGTCTCCAGTTCGTCCTGCAGTTCCCGTCGCAGTCGCCGAGTGGCCTCGACGGCGTGCTTCGCGTGCTCGGTGAGGTGCAGGAGCTTCGTGCGGGCGTCGTCCGGGTCGGGTTCGCGCCTGAGCAGGCCCCGCCGTTCGAGATCGGCGACGGCTTTCGACGCGGCCTGCTGCGTGACGCCCATGCGCTCGGCCAGCGCGGTGATCGACAGCGGGGCGGCGAGGACGTGCTGGATCACGACGCCGTCGTTGAACCGGAGATCCCCGAAGCCCTGACCGGCCAGGCGGCGCTGCACCTCGTCGGTCGTCGCCCAGCCCGCGAAGAGGGCGGTGAGTGACAGGTCGAGGCCCTCCGGCGTAGGATGCACAACCATGGTTGTGGAATCTAGCAGAGTTCCGGCGGAGCTGGCCGAAGCGTTCGTCCGCGTGGCGCACCGGATCGTCTGGTGCAGCCTGGTGACCGTCGACCGCCGCGGGCGGCCGCGGTCGCGCGTCGTCCACCCCATCTGGGAGCGGGGGCCGGACGGCCTGACCGGGTGGCTGTTCACCCGGCCGACGCCGCTGAAGGTGGCGCACCTGGCGGCGTCGCCGTACGTGTCGTGTTCGTACTGGGACCCGCGGCACGAGGTGGCCGTGGCGGAGTGCCGGGCGGAGTTCGCGGACGACGAGGAGAGCCGCCGGTACCTGTGGGACCTGTTCTCGTCGACGCCGGATCCGTTGGGCTACAACCCGAAGATCCTGGGCGGCGAGGACCACCGCGACCCGAAGATCACGGTGTTGCGGCTGACCCCGTGGCGCCTGTCGACGGGCGGCGAAGCCTGGCGCGCGGCCTAGGCGGCACCCACCCGGCGTTCGAAGACCATGCCTTCCGCGGCCCGCAGCCCGACGCTGATCGCCCCGGTCAGCACGGCGTCCTCGCCGAGCTCGCCTTGGACCACCTTCGGCACCAACGGCGTGAACGCCCGCAGCGCGCGGTCGATCGGTTCCAGCAGCAGGTCCGCGGCCGCCCCCATGCCACCGCCGAGGACGATCAGCTCCGGGTCGATCACCGCCGCCACCGAGGCGACCGTGTACGCCAGCCGGTCGGCCTCCGCCGCCAGCGCCTGCTGGGCCAGCTCGTCGCCTTCGCGGGCCAAGCGGAACACCTCGCGGGCCGATTTCGCCGTGCCCAAGCCGAGTTCGCGCGCGCCGCGGACCACCGACTGCGCCGCCGTCGCCTCTTCGAGGTGACCGCGGGCCGGTGGGGTCGTCGGTTCCTCGGCCGCGCGCGTGCGGCCGTAGGGCAGGTAGCCGATCTCGCCCGCGGCGCCGGTCGCGCCGCGGAAGACGCGGCCGTCGACCATCATGCCCATGCCGACGCCCGTGCCGATCGTGATGCAGCCGAACACCGACGCCTCGCGCGCGGCGCCGCTTTCGCCTTCGCCGACCGCCGTGAGGTTCGCGTCGTTCTCCACCATCAGGTCCGGGCCGAGCGCCGCTTCGAGGTCGTCGATCAGGCCCGCGCGGCCCCAGCCCGGGAGGTTCGGCGCGTGCCGGAAGCAGCGCTTCGCGGGATCGGCGACGCCGGGGGAGCCGACGACGCGGACAACGATGTCGTCCGCCGTCAACCGCGCCTCCGCGACGGCCGAAGCCGCGATCTTGCCGACCGCCGCCACCAGTGCCGCGCCGGAACGCGCCGTGTTGCGCTCGTCGCGGCGCGCCACGATCGCGCCGCCGAGGTCCGCCACGGCGACGCGGATGTGCTCGCGGCCGATGTCGACGCCCAGCACGTACCCCGCGGTGGGGTCGGCCTCGTACAGCACGGCCGAGCGGCCGGTGCCGGTGGACGTCTGCCCGGTCGGCCGCGCAAGCCCGGCGGCTTCGAGGGCCAGCAGCGCCTGGCTGACCGTCGGCTTCGACAGCCCGGTGTCCTTCGCCACCTGCGGCCGCGTCGCCGGCCCGCTGCGGCGCAACAGGTCGAGGACCGCCCGCTGGTTGATCTTGCGCATCCCGGCGGGGGTACCGACCGCGGGAGCTTCTACGCCGGCCACCCGTGCCTGCCTCCTGTCGTGTTCGTGCTCCCTGCCACGCTAGCCGCCCGCACCCGGGTTCCGCCGGAATACGCCGCTTCCGGGACCCGTTGACCGGGGCATGAGCACTCCGGTACGCGGCCGGGTCCGCGTGGCACAAGGCGCGAAGCGGGTACGGGTGTTCCTCGGCGGGCAGGTCGTCGCGGACACGGTGCACCCCCTCCTGGTCTGGGAAGTTCCCTACTACCCGACGTACTACATCCCGCGCGCGGACGTGACGAGCGGCCTCCTCACCCCCTCCGGCCGCACGGCGCACTCGCCGAGCCGCGGAGAAGGTGTTCTGTCGACGATAAAGGGTGGCGGAGCGGAGGCGGTGGACGCCGCGCTGGAATACCCGGATTCGCCGATCGAGGAGCTGCGCGGGCACATCCGCTTCGAGTTCGGCGCCTTCGACTGGTTCGAAGAGGACGAGCAGATCTTCACGCACCCGCGCGACCCCGGCGTCCGCGTCGACATCCTGCCGAGCTCCCGGCACGTGCGGATCGAGGTCGACGGCGTCACGGTGGCCGATTCGGTCCGCCCGCACCTGCTGTTCGAGACCGGCCTGCCGACGCGCTACTACCTGCCCCGCGTGGACGTCCGGATGGACCTGCTCGAGAAGATCGACACGGTGACGCACTGCCCGTACAAGGGCGCGGCCGAGCACTTCGACGTGAACGGGCACGAGGACCTGGCGTGGAGCTACCCGACGCCGCTGCCGGAGAGCACCCGCGCGGCGGGGCTGGTGGCGTTCCTCGACGAGAAGGTGGACGTCTACGTGGACGGCGTGCGCCAGGAGCGCCCGAAGACGAAGTTCGCCTGAGCCGCGTATAACGCCCTATACCAAGCGCCCCAAGGCGGCCTTGGTTGCGTCCAACGCACCGAAGGCCGCCTTGGGTGCGTCTGACGCACCGAAGGCCACATTGGGGCGCTTGGGACCGGCGGGGTCAAGCCGCGTGGTGGCCGTTCGCTTGACGGCGGAAGCCGCGCGGGCGCGGCCGTTCCGGTGCTGGGGCGTCCACAGTGGATCCTGCGGTGACCGAGCCGTCGTCGGCCGTGGCCGCCGGGCGGGGAGCGCCGCGGTCGCGGTGACGGCGGTGCACCGCGTACAGCAACGCCAGCCCCAGCACCACCAGCACGTGCGTCGCCAGGCGGGACACCGTCACCTGCCCCGCCGCCAGGTCACCCGCCGACAGCACCAGCAGCACCCCGACGAACCCGGTCAGCAGCGGCAGCTGACCGGCCGCCGTCTTCGGGCGCAGAACCGCCGTGAGCAGCCCGATCCCCACCGCCAGGTTCCACGCGCCGCTCTCGTGGTCGAGGTGCAGCGCGTGTCCCGGGGCCAGCAGCTGCGCGAACGCCAGTCCCAGCTGGCCGATCGCCACCAACGCCAGCGCGATCCGCAGTCCCCACCCCTCACCGGAGGGGGCGGGCGTGCGCTCGAGGATCGACGCCGTGAGGTCCGGGACCGGCGGGGCCGGGCGCAGCAGCATCGCGCGCCGCAGCCGGTCCGCCTCCGCGAACCACTCCCGGCAGGCCGCACACGACGCCAGGTGCTCGTCGGGCGAAACCGGTTCGGCTTCGCCGTCCAAGCGCGCTGACAACGCTTCGCGGCATTCCTCGCACCTCATGTCGTACCAGTCGGACGGCGGGTCCCCGGGGTTCCCGGTCACTGCTAAGTTCCGGACCATGACTCGCGGTGAGGACGACGAGCGCGTCACCAAGCTGGCCTTCGAAGCGGGTCGCGGCGACCGGCGCGCGCTGGAGGACTGGGTCCGCGCGACGCAAGCCGACGTCTGGCGCTTCCTCGCCCACCTCACCGACACGGCGTCGGCCGACGACCTGACACAGGAGACCTACCTTCGCGCCTTCGGCAGCCTTCGCCGCTTCGCCGGGCGTTCGTCGTCGCGCACCTGGCTGCTGTCCATCGCGCGCCGGGTGGTCGTCGACCAGATCCGCGCCGCCGGGGCCCGGCCGAAGATCGACTGGGACGCCCCGGTCGACCAGGGCCGCGCCACCACCGGGTTCGAAGACCTCGTCGAACTCGGCGTGCTCCTCGACGGCCTCGACCCGGACCGGCGCGAGGTGCTCGTGCTGACCCAGGTGCTCGGCCTGTCCTACGCCGAGGCCGCCGACGTCTGCGGTGTCCCGGTCGGCACCGTCCGCTCCCGGGTCGCGCGAGCCCGCGAAGACCTCCTCGAAGCCCGCCGCGAGCGCGGGTCCGACGCCGGCTGAACCAAGCCGTTACGCCGTCCGGCACTGTGGCGGCACACACATTCGGCGGCTTCCACTGTCACCTCGTCACAGAGATGGGTGAACACGACTACGCCGCGTTGACGGCCTGACAACACCTGCTTAGCGTGACGCGCACCCCGCTCTCACGCCTGCAAAGGGATTCCCGATGGCCAGTCCCACCACCGAACCCGCCGACCCCGGAACCGGGCAAGTCGGCCGCCGCCGCTTCCTGACCTTCCTCGTCGCCGCGCCCACGCTCACCGTCGCCACGAAGCTCACCGCCGACGCGGTGGCCCCGGCGACCGCCGAGGCCGTCGTCCCGACGCTGCCGCAGCCCGCGGAGATCCTCGACCTCGGCGACGTGCTGACGCTGTCGTGCGCGCCGACCGCCGGGATGCTCGTCCTCGAGATGACTTCCGACGGGCGGGCCCGGCTGCAGCTGCCGCGCGCCGAAGTCGGCCAGGGCATCACGACGGCGACCGCGATGCTCGTCGCCGAAGAGCTGGACCTGCCGCTCGACCGCGTCGACGTCGTGCTCTCCGACGCCCGCACCGAGCTGCTGTTCAACCAGCTCACCGGCGGCTCGAACACGATGCGCTCGCTGTACGACCCGGTCCGCGCCACCGCCGCGACCGCCCGCGCCCGGATGGTCGCCGCGGCCGGGGCGCAGTGGGGGACCGACGCGTCGCGACTGTCCACTCGCGACGGTGCGGTGTGGGCGCCCGACGGCCGCAGCGCCGGCTACGGCGACCTCGCCGGTCCGGCGTCGCGGACCGACCTGACCACCGGGACCATCGCGCCGAAAGCCGAGTCCGCGCAGACCCTGGTCGGCACGCCGACCTCGCGCAAGGACGCCCGCGCGATGGTCACCGGCAAGCAGGTCTACACCCTCGACCTCGACATCCCCGGCGCGAACCCGGTCATGGTGCGGAGCCCGCCGACCATCAACGGCACGGTGCAAAAGGTCAACAACGAAGCCGCGGTCCGCGCGATGCCCGGGATCATCGACATCGCCGTCGTGAAGACCGGTGTCGCGGTGATGGCCGAGACGTTCGGCCAGGCCCTCGACGGCAAGAACGCCCTCGACGTCACCTGGGGCCCCGGCACGGTCGACGGCGAGGACAACGAGACCATCAAGAAGAAGCTGCGCGCGGCCACGCTGCCGTTCGTGGTGCCGCCGCTGCTGACGCAGTACGTCGACGGCGAGTTCGACTTCGCCTTCGCCAGCCACGCGCCGATGGAGTCGAACTCCGCGGTCGCCGACGTCCGGGAGGACAGCGCGACCATCTGGGCCGGGCTGAAGTCGCCGATCGTGGCCAAGCAGACCATCGCCCAGGAGCTGGGGCTGCCGGAGAACAAGGTCACCGTGCACGTCCAGCAGGGCGGCGGGTCCTTCGGGCGGCGCCTGTTCTTCGACGCCGCCCTCGAAGCCGCGCACATCTCGAAGGCGATGAAGAAGCCGGTCCGTCTCATGTGGAGCCGGATCGACGACATGCGCCACGGCCGCGGCCGCGCGGCGAGCTTCCACCGGATCCGCGCCACCATGGCGCTCGGGCAGGTGCTGACGTTCGAGCACCGCGTCGCCAGCGTCGAAACCGACTGGAGCCACGGCCTCGGCGAGATCCTCACCGCGTATGCGGCGAAGCTGCCTGTCGGCGGCAACCTGAGCTTCGCGCAGACGGTTTTCCTGTTGACCGTGAAGTCGCCGTACAACTTCGGCGTCACCACGCAGCTGCTCAACGAGGTGCCGCTGAAGTTCCACACTTCCGCGTGGCGCTCGGTCTACTCGGCGAACACCCGCGGCGCCGAGGAGATCATGGTCGACGAGATCGCGAAGAAGCTCGGCAAGGACCCGTACCAGTTCCGGCGCGAGTTCATCAAGGAAGAACGCCAGCGCGCGGTGCTCGACAAGGTCGCGGAGCTCGGCGAGTGGGGCAAGAAGATGCCCACCGGGTTCGCGCAGGGCATCGCCGTGCACGGCGAGTACAAGTCCTACACGGCCTGCCTGGTCGAGATGGACGCGCGCGACCCGAAGCACCCGCGCGTCACCAAGGCGACGATCGCGGTCGACGTCGGCAAGCCGGTGAACCCGCGCGGCATCCAGGCGCAGATGCTCGGCGGCCTGACCGACGCGATCTCCACGACGCTCACCGCCGGCCTGCACATCGACAAGGGCCTGCCGCTGGAGGGCAGCTACTCGCAGTTCCACTACGCGCGGCAGAAGAACTCGCCGACCGACGTCACCGTGCACGTCATGCCGGCCAACGGCGCCGACATCGGCGGAGCCGGCGAGCTCGGCGTGCCCGCCCCGGTCGGCGCGATCGCCAACGCCTACGCCAGGGCGACCGGGATCAAACCCCGCAGCTTCCCCATCACCTTCCCGGTCGACTTCGACCCGTTCCCGCGCTGAGGAGAGTCCCCATGCCGAACTACACCTTCGTGGTGAACGGGAAGACCGTCACCGTCGACGCGCCGGCCGACCTGCCCATGCTGTGGGCGCTGCGCGACAAGCTCAAGGTCCGCGGGCCGAAGTACGGCTGCGGCATCAACGTCTGCAAGGCCTGCACCAGCCACCTCGACGGCGAGGCGTTCAACCCCTGCGTCACGCCGGTTTCGGAGTGCGCCGGGCGCGAGGTCACCACGATCGAAGGGCTGGCCGACGGCGACGAGCTGCACCCGGTCCAGGAGGCCTGGCTGGAGCAGGACGTCGCCCAGTGCGGCTACTGCCAGCCGGGCCAGATCATGGCGGCGGTCGCCCTGCTGAAGAAGACGAAGAACCCGACGGACGCCGAGATCGACGCCATCCAGAACGTCTGCCGCTGCGGCACGTACTTCCGGATCCGTGAGGCGATCAAGAGCGCGGCCGCCAAGATGTGATCGACGCGGATGCGGAGGTTCTACAAAAGAACCTCCGCATCCGCGGCGCCTGTAGAAAGTTCACCCGGACGTGGATGGCACGTTCGGGTTAGATGTCGGTCTCGGGCTTCGACGAAGAGGCCCGGACCGGAGGGCACCATGCACTACCAGGCGCTTTTGGCCGACGGGCGCGCGCCGACGGTCGCGGCACTGGCCGCCGAGGTCGAGCGGAAGCTGCCCGAGCTCATCGAGAGCACGGTGCGGCAGATCCGCGCCGAGATGCCGGTCTACGCCGACGCCCGGTTCGTCACGCACGCCGAGCTGCGCAACTCGGTGCGGGTGAACCTCGAGCACGTGATGCGCACGCTGCGCGGTTCGGACGTCCCCGATCTGTCCCAGGCCAGCGCGACCGGCCGGGCGCGGGCTTTGCAGGGCGCGCCCCTGCCGGAGCTGCTGCGCGCGTACCGGATCGGGCTCACCGAGGTGTGGCACCGGTTCGTCGAGCTGACGGCGCGCGGGTCGTCGCAGGACCTCGCCGGGCTCGTCGCGGCGACGTCGGCGATCTGGGCGCTGATCGACGACCTGGCCGAGGCCCTGACGACGTCCTACCGCGACACGACGGCGGAAGTCATGGTGGCGCACCAGAACCGCCGCTCGGCGCTGGTCGAAGCGCTGTTCGCGGGCGGGTCCGCGACCGAAGGCACGCTGTGGGACATCGCCCGCGTGCTCGACCTGTCCCTGGACGGCACGTTCGTGGTGGTCGCGGCGGAGACCCCGCGGCTGGGCCTGGAGCCGCTGCCACAGATCGAGGCGCGGCTGCGGGCGCTGCACCACGCGTCGGCCTGGCGGCTGACCCCGGACCTCCAGGTGGGCGTGGTATCCCTGCGCGACCCGGCGGCGGCGTCGGCGATCGTCGAGCTGGTCCGCGAACACCCCGTAGGCCGCGTCGGGATGAGCCCGGTGTTCACGGGGCTGGGCAACACGGCCCGTGCGCTGCACCTGGCCCGGGTGGCGCTGTCCAGCCTGACGCCGGGCACGCCGGGGCTGGTCCAGTTCACGGAGTCGCCGTTGGCCGGGCTGGTGGCGAGCTCGCCGGAGGCATCGGTCCAGCTGGCCCACCACGTGCTCCAGCCGATCCTCGACCTCCCTGGCGACGACCGGAACGTGCTCCTGCTGACGCTGCGGGCGTGGTTCGACTGCCAGGGGTCGACGAAGCTGACGTCGGAGCGGATGTTCTGCCACCCGAACACGATCCGCCACCGCTTGAAGCGCATCACGGAGGAACTGGGCCGGTCGTTGACGAACCCGGCGGACATCGCCGAGCTGGGCGCGGCTTTGAGGGCGCTGAACTTGTTCCCCGAGGCGGCCCACCTCCCCGCCCCGCGCTGACTCGCCTCGGCCCGTCGTGAGTGTTTAGGGCGGTTCTAACCGCCCTAAACACTCACGACCGGTACGGGACCTCAGGCGTCCGAGGAACGCTTCCAGAGGTTGATGTCCGCGTCCGTCGCGTGCCCGTCGATCTCGGTCAGCTCCTCCGACGAGAACTCCAGGTTGCCCAGCGCGCCCACGTTGTCCTCCAGCTGCCCGACGCTGCTCGCGCCGATCAGCACCGACGTCACGCGGCTGTCGCGCAACGCCCACGCCAACGCCAGCTGCGCCAGTGACTGCCCGCGCCGGGCTGCGATGTCGTTGAGGGCCCGGACCCGGCCCAGGCGGTTCTCGTCGAGCGTGTCCGGGTCCAGGGACTTGCCCTGCGCCGCGCGGGAGTCCGCCGGGACGCCCTTCAGGTACTTGTCCGTCAGCAGCCCCTGCGCCAGCGGGGAGAACGCGATGCAGCCCGCGCCCGCCTGCTCGAGCGTGTCGAGCAGGCCGTCCTCTTCGATCCAGCGGTTCAGCATCGAGTACGACGGCTGGTGGATCAGCAAGGGCGTGCCGAGTTCACGCAGCAGCCGCGCCGCTTCGGCCGTGCGCTCCGAGCTGTAGGACGAAATCCCGACGTACAGCGCTTTCCCGGCGCGGACCGCCGAATCGAGCGCGCCGACCGTCTCCTCCAGCGGCGTCTCGGGGTCGAACCGGTGGGAGTAGAAGATGTCGACGTAGTCCAGGCCCATCCGCCCGAGCGACTGGTCCAGTGAGGACAGCAGGTACTTGCGCGAACCCCACTCGCCGTACGGGCCCGGCCACATGTCGTAGCCCGCCTTCGTGGAGATCACCAGCTCGTCGCGGTACGGCTTGAAGTCCGTCGCCAGCAGGCGCCCGAAGTTCTCCTCCGCCGAGCCGTACGGCGGGCCGTAGTTGTTGGCCAGGTCGAAGTGCGTGATGCCGAGGTCGAAGGCGCGGCGCGTGATGGCGCGCTGGGTCTCCAGCGGCCGGTCGTGGCCGAAGTTGTGCCACAGCCCGAGCGAGATCGCGGGCAGCTTCAGCCCGGACCGCCCGCAGCGCCGGTAGGGGATCGAGTCGTATCGGCCGGATGCCGCAACGTAGGTCACGCGGCCGATGCTAGCCCGCCCGTCGGGTACGCTCCGGGTGAGCGACCGCTTAGGAGGTCAGTGGTGGGCACCGGATTCTTCACCTCGGTCGACGACGTGTCGGCGAAGCTGGCCGACGCCGGCTACCTGGCGTCGACGGCGGTCGCGACCACCGTCTTCCTCGCCGACCGGCTCGGCAAGCCGGTGCTGGTCGAAGGCCCCGCCGGCGTCGGCAAGACCGAGCTCGCCAAGGCCGTCGCCCAGGTCAGCGGCTCGCGGCTGGTGCGCCTGCAGTGCTACGAGGGCATCGACGAGGCCCGCGCGCTGTACGAGTGGAACCACGCGAAGCAGCTGCTGCGGATCACCGCCGGCCGCGACGAGACGTGGGAGCAGGCCCGCACCGACATCTTCGGCGAGGAGTTCCTGCTCCGCCGCCCGCTGCTCACCGCGATCTCCTCCGACGAGCCGACCGTGCTGCTCATCGACGAGACCGACAAGGCCGACATGGAGGTCGAGGGCCTGCTGCTGGAGGTCCTCGGCGACTTCCAGGTCACCGTGCCGGAGCTGGGCACGATCACCGCCGCGCGGGCGCCGTTCGCCGTGCTCACCTCCAACGCCACGCGCGAGCTGTCCGAGGCGCTGCGCCGCCGGTGCCTGTTCCTGCACATCGACTTCCCGGACGAAGACCTCGAACGCGACATCGTCCGGCTCAAGGTCCCCGGCATCGACGCCGCGCTCGCCGACTCCGTCGTCCGGGTCGTCGCCGCGCTGCGCGCGATGGACCTGCGCAAGCTGCCGTCGGTCGCGGAGACCATCGACTGGGCGCGCACCCTGCTCGCCCTCGGCGCGTCCACGCTGGACGAGCGCGTCGTGCGGGAGAGCCTCGGCGTCGTGCTCAAGCACCAGGACGACATCGCCAAGGCGGGCGCCGGGCTCCAGCTCGAACAGGTCCTGGACGCGTCGTGACCGGCGGCGTGCCGGAACGGCTCGCGTCGTTCGTCAAGGCACTGCGGGCCCAGGGCATCCCGGCGGGCCCCGCCGAGACGGTCGACGCCGCGGCGGCGCTGGAGGTCCTCGGCCTCGACGACCGTGCTCTCGTCCGCGAAGGCCTCGCCGCGGCTCTCGTCCGGCGCGGTGGCCAACGCGCGGTGTTCGACGCCGCCTTCGACCTGTACTTCCCGGCCGGGATCGGCGCGCCCGAGCGGGCCCGCGAAGACCAGCCGTCGACGCTGGAGGAGCTGCGCGAGGAGCTGGCCGCCGCGCTGGCCGACGGCGACCAGCAGGCGATGGCGCAGCTGGCCGGGCTGGCGGTGGAGATGCTGGGGCAGTACGGCTCGGCGTCCGGCCCCGGCGGCGGCTTCTCGGCCCACCAGACGCTCGAGCGGCTCCAGCCGCAGACGCTCATCGCGCGGGTGCTGGCCGCGGTCCGCGGCGGCGGCGCCCGCGGCGAGTTCACCGACCGCCTCGACCGCGACGAGATCCGCCGCCGCGTCGAAGGGTTCCGCGGGCAGGTCCGCACCGAGGCGCGCCGCCGGGCGGCCGAGGTCCGCGGCCGCGAGCGCGTCGCCAAGCACGCCATCGCGCCCTCGCCCGACCGCGTCGACTTCCTGATCGCCAGCCGCACCCAGCTGGCCGAGCTGCGGCGGACCATCCAGCCGCTGTCCCGCAAGCTTGCGACGCGCCTGGCGGCCCGTCGCAAGCGCACGACGCGCGGCCAGATCGACCTGCGCCGCACGTTGCGCCGCTCGCTGTCGACCGGCGGGGTGCCGCTGCGCCCGGCCTACCGCCACCGGCGGCCCGGGCGGCCGGAAATCGTGCTGCTGTGCGACCTTTCCGGGTCGGTGGCGGGGTTCGCGAACTTCACCATGCTGCTGGTGCAGGCGCTGCGCGACCAGTTCAGCAAGATCCGCGTGTTCGCGTTCGTGGACAGCGCGGACGAGGTCACCCACCTGGTCACCACGGGCGCGGCCGACCCGGAGCACCTGGGCGCGCGCATGCTGGCGGAGGCGGCGCTGGTGCGCTGGGACGGCCACAGCGACTACGGCGGTTCGCTGCGCCAGTTCACCGAGAACTGGCTGGAAGCGGTCGGACCGCGGACGTCGGTCCTGATCCTCGGCGACGCCCGCACCAACGGCGGCGACCCCAACCTCGACGCGGTCCGCGAGATCAAGTCCCGCGCCCGGCACGTCTACTGGCTGAACCCGGAACGGCGGTCGTTGTGGTCGACCGGCGACTCGGCGGCGCTGGAGTACGCCGACGTCGTGGAGATGCACGAGTGCCGGACGGTGCAGCAGCTGTCCACGTTGGTCACGCGCCTGCTGCCGGTGTGAGCCACTCGTCGATCTCGCGAAGCAGCCGCGCCTTCGTCGCTTCGGGCGCGAAGGACGCCTTCACACTCGCCCGCGCGAAGTCCGCCATCGCCGCGTCGTCGTAGCCGAACGTCCGCTGGACGCGGGCGTACTCCTCGGCCAAAGCCGCGCCCGTCACCGACGGGACGTCGGTGTTGATCGTGACCGTCAGACCCGCCTCGACCAGCCGGGGGAGCGGGTGCTCGGGCCAGGACGGCACCAGGCCCAGCGTCACGTTCGAGGACGGGCACACCTCCAGAGCGAGCCCGCGGTCGCGGACCTCCCGGACCAGGACGGGGTCTTCGAGGACGCGGATGCCGTGCCCGAGCCGCTCGGTGCGGCCAACTTCCAGGGCTTCGCGGATGCTGTCCGGCCCCGCGTCCTCGCCTGTGTGGTGCAGCAGGCGGATCCCGGCGGCGCGGGCCTTCTCGAAGACCGTCGCGAACGGTCGCAGCGAGTGGTTTTCTTCGCCCGCCATGCCGATCGCGAAGACTTCGTCGTACTTCAGGGCGAGGTCGAGGGTGCGCTCGGCGCGTTCGACCGAACGACGTCGCGAGTGGTCGAGCAGCAGCCGCCACTCCAGGCCGCCGCTTTCGGACAGTCCCTTGAGGACGGACTCGAGCGGCATTTCGAGGTCGCCCAGGCGTTCCCCGTGCGACGCCGCCGTGAACGTGACTTCGGCGTAGCGCGTCCCTTGGGCGGCTTCGTCTTCGCAGTATTCGCGCGCGATGCGCTCGAAGTCTTCGGGCCGCCGCAGACACGAACGGATGAGCGCGTTGTAGTCCGCGAACGCGCGGAAGCCGTCGAACACCGGAGGCTCGCCGGGGACGTCGACGCCGTTGGCTTCGCCCAGTTCCCGTAGCGTGTCCGGCCGGATCGTGCTCTCCAGGTGGACGTGCAGGTGGGCCTTCGGCAGGGCGGCCAGGTCGCGCATGGGGCGAGCCTAAAGGCGGCCGACGGGCGCTCGCGCGGCATTTTCCCGGCCCGGTGACGGCCCGTCACGCTGCGCAGCGAGGTTTGGCCGTCGTCACACGGGGAACCTCCGGGTGGTTCGTCCGCGTTGTCAGGATGACCGCAACCCGATGAGGGAGGACCACCGTGCCGTTGATGCGCAAGCTGACCATGTTGGCCGGGGCCGCTGGCGCGGCCCGCGCCTACGCGAAGAAGAACCCCGAAAAGGTGAACCAGGCCGTCGGCAAGGCGGCCAAGTTCGTCGACGACAAGACCAAGGGCAAGTACCACCAGCAGATCGCCGGCGCGGTCCGCAAGGTCAACTCGGTGACGGGGCAGCAGCCGGGGCCGGGTACCGCCCGGTAGGTCATTCGGCCGTCAGGACTTCGAGGACCCCCTCGCCGTACTTGGCGAGCTTGTTCTCGCCGACGCCGCTGACCGTGCCCAGCGCGGCCAGCGAAGAAGGCCGTTGCGTGGCGATCTGGCGCAGGGTCGCGTCGTGGAAGATCACGTACGCGGGCACGCCCTGTTCCTTCGCCACGCCGGCCCGCCAGGCACGCAGACGTTCGAACAGCGGGGCCGCCTCCGCGGGCATGTCCGCCGTGGGGGCGGCCTTGCGCGTGCCGCGGGCCTTCGCGGCGGCGGCCCGCTCGGGCTCGCGCCGCAGCAGCACCTGACGCCCGCCGCCGAGCACCTCGGCGCTCGCCTCGGTGAGCACCAGCGAGCCGTAGTCGCCTTCGACCGCGAGCAGGCCCTGGGCGAGCAGCTGCCGCACCACCGCCCGCCACTCCGGCTCACGCAGCTCGGTGCCGATGCCGAAGGTCTTGAGCGTGTCGTGCTGGAACTGCGTGACCTTCGGCGTGGACTTGCCGAGCAGGATGTCGATGATCTGCCCGGCGCCGAACTTCTGGCGCCGCTCGTTGCGCAGCCGCACCACCGTGGAGAGCAGTTTCTGCGCCGGGATGGTGCCGTCCCACGTCTCCGGCGGGTTCAGGCACGTGTCGCAGTTGCCGCAGGGCTCGGCCTTCTGCCCGAAGTAGTTGAGGATCTGCACGCGGCGGCATTCCACCGTCTCGCACAGGGCCAGCATGGCGTTCAGGTGGGTGGCCTGCCGCCGCCGGTGCGCCTCGTCGCCTTCCGAGGTGTCGATCATCTTGCGCTGCTGCACGACGTCCTGCAGCCCGTACGCGAGCCAGGCGGTCGACGGCAGGCCGTCGCGCCCCGCGCGGCCGGTCTCCTGGTAGTAGCCCTCGACCGACTTCGGCAGGTCGAGGTGCGCGACGAACCGGACGTCCGGTTTGTCGATGCCCATGCCGAACGCGATCGTCGCGACGACGATCAGGCCGTCCTCCCGCAGGAACCGCGACTGGTGCTTGGCGCGGGTGCGCGCGTCGAGGCCCGCGTGGTACGGCACCGCCGGAATTCCGTTCTGCACCAGGAACTCCGCGGTCTTCTCGACCGAATTGCGGGACAGGCAGTAGACGATCCCGGCGTCACCCTGGTGTTCGGTGCGCAGCAGTTCGAGCAGCTGCCGCTGCGGCGAGTTCTTGCCGACGATCCGGTACTGGATGTTCGGCCGGTCGAAGCTCGCGACGAAGTGGCGGGCTTCGTCGAGCCGCAGGCGCGCGGAGATTTCCTTGTGGGTGGCTTCGGTCGCGGTGGCCGTGAGCGCGATCCGCGGCACGTCCGGCCAGCGCTCGTGCAGCGCGGAGAGCTGGAGGTAGTCGGGCCGGAAGTCGTGGCCCCACTGGGCGACGCAGTGCGCTTCGTCGATCGCGAACAGCGAAATCTTGCCGCGGTCGAGCAGCCGCACGGTGGATTCGACCGAAAGCCGTTCCGGCGCCAGGTAGAGCAGGTCGAGCTCGCCGGCCAGGAAGGCCGACTCGACCTCTTGGCGGGCGGCGTAGTCCTGCGTGGAGTTGAGGAAACCGGCGCGGACACCGGCGTTGCGCAGCGCGTCGACCTGGTCTTGCATCAACGCGATGAGTGGCGAGACGACGACGCCGACACCCGGCCGCACCAGCGCGGGAATCTGGTAGCACAAGGACTTCCCGCCGCCGGTGGGCATCAGCACGAGCGCGTCGCCGCCGGCGATGACGTGCTCGACGATCGCCGCCTGGTCGCCGCGGAAGCTGTCGTAGCCGAACACGCGCCGGAGGGTTTCCAGCGCGTCGGAGACGGTCGCGAAGTCGGTGTCTGCCACGCGGCCGAGTGTAGAGCGGGGGTCCGACAACTTCCGGCCGCCCTCGCGGGTGCGACACTGGAGGCGATGGACTGCTACCCGGTATTGGATCTCGCCGCGCATTTCGCCGGTGAGTGGCGGCTCGACCGCGAAATCCTCACCGCCGCGGGGGAGCCCGTCGGTGAGGTGACCGGGACGGCCACCTTCACCGAAGAGGGTGGTGTGCTCGTGTACCGCGAGGTGGGCGAGATGCGGTTGGGCGGGTACACGGGTCCCGTCATGCGCACGCTGCACTACCGGCTGGCCGAGCCGGGGCGCGCTGACGTGCACTTCGACCACGGCGGGTTCTTCCACGAGCTCGACCTGCGCGCCGGGTGCTGGGAGACGGACCACCCCTGTCGGGCTGATCTCTATCACGGGAGTTATCGCGTGCTCGACGCGCAGAGGTGGCGGCAGGAGTGGGCGGTCCGCGGCCCGGCGAAGGATCACCTGATCGTGACGCGCTTCAGCCGCGCATCGGGCTGAGCCGAGCGCGGCGCGTGCCCGGGCTGAGGTGCCCGGGTGTCGTCCGCTCAGCCGCGCGCTGGGGTGAGCAGGTCGGCCAGGTCGATCCGGCGCAGGAACTCCGCGCGGATCCGGTCACCCACCTCCGCGACCAGCCAGCCGCCGTCGTCGGCCGGGTCGATGTGCACCCGGAACGGCCTCTCGCCCTTCGGCAGGTCCACCACGCGCGCCAGCTCCTCGGCCACCTTCGCGACGTCCGCGTCCGGCGGCGTGATCTCCGCCAGCTTGCGCCCGACCTGGTCGCTGAGGCCCGCGTACCGCTCCTCGTACGCCGCCTCGACCGCCGTGTCGGCCGGGTGACCCGAGTGCGGGAAGTGGTTCGTGCCCGCGGTGAACGCGCCCGGCACGATGATCGTCGTGTCGATGCCGAAGCGGGCCAGCTCGGCCGCGTAGCTCACCGCGAGGCTGTCCATCGCCGCCTTCGCCGCGAAGTACGGTGCCAGGTACGGCGGGGTGCCGCCGCGGACGCTGCTGCTCGACACCCACACCAGCAGCCCGTCGCGCTGGGCGCGCAAGTGCGGCAGCGCGGCGCGGTTGACTCGCTGGGTGCCGATCGCGTTCGTGTCGTACAGCTGCGCGAGCTGCTCGGGCGTGAACGCCTCGGCCGGGCCCAGCGCCATGTGCCCGGCGTTGTGCACCACGACGTCCAGCCGGCCGTGCTCGGCGACGATCGACGCGATGGCCGCGTCGACCGAGTCCTGGCTGGACACATCGAGCTCGACCGAGCGGAGGTCGGCGCCGTGTTCGCGGGCGTACGCGGCGGCGGCTTCGACCTGCGGTGCGTTGCGCCCGCCGGTGTCGCGCATGCCCGCGTAGACGGTGTGCCCGGCGCGGGCCAGCGCCCGGGCGGACAGGGCGCCGATCCCGCTGGACGCGCCGGTGACGACGATGATCTTCGACATGGGAGTGCTCCTGAGCCGGTGGTGGGGGGTCAGACGATGCCGCCGTTGGCGCGCAGCACCTGGCCGTTGACCCAGCGGGCCGGACCGGCCAGGAACGCGACGACCTCGGCGATGTCCTCGGGCTTGCCGAGCCGCTCGAGCGGCGGCTGCTTGGCCATCCGGGCGATCGTCTCCTCGTCCTTGCCGTCGAGGAACAGGGCCGTCGCCGTCGGGCCGGGGGCCACGGTGTTCACCGTGATGTCGCGGCCGCGCAGCTCGCGCGCCAGGATCATGGTGATCGCCTCGACCGCGCCCTTGGTCGCGTTGTACACGCCGTAGCCGGGCAGGTTCAGCCCGAGCACCGACGTCGAGGTGGTGATGATCGCGCCGCCCTCGCGCACCCGCCGCGCGGCCTGCTGGGCCACCGCGAACGTGCCGCGGATGTTGGTGCGGTGCACGCGGTCGAGAACTTCGAAGTCGGTGTCCGCGATCGGCGTCGGCGCGTTCATCACGCCGGCGAGGTGGGCGACGACGTCCACGCCGCCGTACGTGCGCTCCGCGGTGTCGAACAGTTCCGCGACGGCGGCGGGGTCGGCCACGTCGGCGCGGACGGCGATCGCGCGGCCCCCGCGCTCGGTGATCGCGTCGACGGCGGCCTGGGCCTCCTTTTCGTTGCCGGCGTAGTTGACCACGACCGCCATGCCGTCGGCGGCGAGGCGCTCGGCGACCTGGCGGCCGATGCCGCGGGAGCCGCCGGTGACGATCGCGACGCGGGTGTCGGTGCTGCTCATCGGGATCCTTCTTCCTGGTCGGGCGGCGGTGGTATCGCCGCTTCCGTCTTGCTGTTACCAACGATAGCACTACGCTGGTAACAGCGCTAGTCGATAGTTGTTATCGTCGTTACACCGGTGGCGGCATCCGGACGCACCGACGCCGCCGGTCGGCCGAATCGCGAGGTCAAGGGCAGTGTGCCGGGTTTCGGCGGCCCGGACGCGGGAACACCGGACGCATCGGGGGGCTCGACATCCTTGAAGGAGTTTGTGCGATGCCCACATGGCTGATCGTCGTGATCGTCGTCGTGGCCGTCGCGGTGCTCGGCACCGTGATCTGGCTCGCGACGCAGGAGATGCAACGGAAACGGCTGCGGCAGCGGTTCGGTCCGGAGTACGACCGCATGGTCGAAGAGAAGGACAGCCCGCGTGCCGCGCAGCGGGAGCTCGCCGAGCGCGAACGCCGGCACAAGGAGCTCGACATCCGCCCGCTGTCGCCGTCGGCGCGCGAGCGGTACGCCCAGAAGTGGGCCATGGTGCAGGAAAAGTTCGTCGACCACCCGGCCGCCGCGGTCTCCGAAGCCGACCAGGTCCTGGTCGCCCTGATGGCCGAGCGCGGCTACCCGACCGAGGGGTACGAGCAGCAGCTCTCCGACCTGTCGGTGCGCCACGCCAAGACCCTCGAGCACTACCGCACCGCGCACGACACGCAGAAGAAGCGCGACGGAGCGTCCACTGAGGACCTCCGCGACGCGATGGTGCGCTACCGCACCGTGTTCGAGGACCTGCTGACCGACGGCGCCGACGAGCAGCGCCACGACCGGGACCACGACCACCACGAGCGCCGCAACGGGCACGACGGCCACGACCGCGACGCGCGCGACCACACCGACCGCGCCGACCGGCGTGCCGCCGACCAGCCCGAGCACCAGGCGGCCGCCCAGCCGCGCACCGAGTGGAACGGAGGACGCTGACCATGACCGACCACCTGACGAGGCACGGCGCCGAGCACGACGAGGACGTCACGAGCCGCGAAGACGTGCGTGAGGCGAACGACCTGCGTGACGGCGGGACCGCCGAGGTGCCCGGCCAGGACCGGGCCACCTTCGGCGAGCCGGGCGCCGAAGCCGACGACAGCGACCGGAACCTCAGCACCGCCGACCTGGCCTCCGCTTCGGCCTCCCCGGACAGCCGGGAGGACACCGCTCGCCGCGGGCCGGACGACAGCGACGAAACGCCGCCGCTGATCGACGAGGAGAAGGTCACCGGCTTCCGCGACCGCTGGCAGAACGTCCAGACCGGCTTCGTCGACGACCCGAAGCGGGCCGTCCAGCAGGCCGACGAGCTCGTCGCGGGCGTCATCAGCGCACTGGCCACCACGTTCGCCGAGCACAAGAGCGAACTGGAAGCCCAGTGGCAGCAGGGCGAACCGGCCACCGAGGAGCTGCGGATCGCGCTGCGGCGCTACCGCTCGTTCTTCGACCAGCTGCTGCCGCGCTAGCGGGACCCGTTTGCCGACGGGCATGATCGGGTAGCTCGCCGGTGAACGGGGACAGCAACGGGAGGCAGCCGATGAACGTGGCCGATCTGCTCGCCGACGGCTTCGGCCGGGTCCGGGGAACCGTGCACTCGGCGGTGGAAGGACTCACCGCCGAGCAGCTCCGGGCCCGGCCGGACGAGGAAGCCAACTCGATCGCCTGGCTGGTGTGGCACCTGACCCGGGTCCAGGACGACCACGTCGCCGACGTGGCCGGGACCGAACAGGTGTGGACCGGCCAGGACTGGCTGGCGCGCCTCGGCCTCCCGTTCCCGGCGGGGGACACCGGGTACGGCCACCGCCCGGAGGACGTCGCGGCGGTCCGCGTCGACAAGCCCGATCTGCTCACGGGCTACTACGACGCCGTGCACGAACAGACCCTGCGGTTCGTCGAAGGCCTCGACGGCCAGTCGCTCGACCGGATCGTCGACGAGGCGTGGGACCCGCCGGTTTCGCTGGGGGTGCGCCTGATCAGCGTCCTCGACGACGACATCCAGCACGCCGGGCAGGCGATGTACGTCCGCGGCCTGCTGGAACGTCAGTCCTCGTAGCCGTCGCCGCGGTGGTCGGGCAGGCGGCGCGGGCCGGGCCCGTCGGCGCCCAGCCGGTCGGCCGGGTTGGCCAGCCGGCACTTGGCCAGTGACATGCAGCCGCAGCCGATGCAGTCGCTGAGCTGGTCGCGCAGCTGTTCCATCCGGCGGATCCGCGCGTTGAGGTCGTCCTTCCAGCACTTCGAGATCCGGGCCCAGTCGGCCCGGGTCGGCGTGCGGTCTTCGGGCAGCAGCGCGAGCACCTCTTTGATCGCCGACAGCGGCATGCCCACCCGCTGCGACATCCGGATGAACGTCACCCGCCGCAGCGCGTCGCGGCAGTAGCGGCGCTGGTTGCCCGCCGTGCGGCGGCTGCGGATGAGGCCTTCGTCCTCGTAGAAGCGCAGGGCCGACGCGGGCACCCCGCTGCGCCGGGAGAGCTCGCCCACCGTGAGTTCGGGCAACGTCCGTGCCGTGGCGTTCACCATGCCGTCCAGCCAACCACAGCCGCGTGCTTGACTTCAAGCGAGCTTGAAGTCTCATCCTGGCCCGGACGGCAACAACGCCGCTGTGCCAAGGAGGAAGAGTGTCCGAAGCTCCCGTGCGGGTCGCGGTGATCGTGGGAAGTGTCCGGGAAGGACGGTTCGGCCCGGTGGTGGCGGACTGGCTCGCCGGCGTCGCGGGCGAGCACGGCGGGTTCGAGGTCGACGTCCTCGACCTGGCCGAACCCGACCTGCCGCTGGCGATGCCGGCGTTCGGGGCCACCCCGGCGGCCGCGGTCGTGGCCGAGGTCGCGAAGGTGACGTCGAAGCTCGCCGCCGCGGACGCGTTCGTCGTGGTCACCCCGGAGTACAACCACAGCTACCCGGCCTCGCTCAAGAACGCCATCGACTGGCATCGCGCCGAGTGGGCGGCCAAGCCGGTCGGGTTCGTCTCCTACGGCGGGATTTCCGGCGGCCTGCGCGCGGTCGAGCACCTGCGCGCGGTCTTCGCCGAGCTGCACGCGGTGACCATCCGCGAGACGGTCAGCTTCCACGGCGCCCACACGCGCTTCGACCCCGACGGGCTCCCGAAGGACGACGGCGCCGGCGTCGCGGCGAAGGCGATGCTCGACCAGCTGGGCTGGTGGGCCCGCGCGCTCGCCGACGCCAAGGCGGTCCGGCCCTACCCCGGCTGATCCGTCCGTTGTGGACGGACCCGCTCAGAAAGCCTGGCAGGTCAGGGAGGGCAGCTGCGTGTCGGTCCCGGAGAGCGTGATGACGCCTTCCACGACGTAGCTGCCCTCGGCGGCCAATGCCGCGAACGCGGTGCAGACCAGCTGGTTCACCGCGAGCGGCGGGAGCGGCTTCAGCGGGAACGGGACGTTGATCATCGCGGGCGGGCCGGGGCTCAGGGCGACCGGCCCGCGCTCCGGCGGCAGCATGGTCGCGTACCCCTCGGCCGCCTCGTCGGACGACGGCCCGCTCAGCAGGATCGACAGCGCCGCGCTGACGCCGACGGCCGTGCCGGTCGGCCGCGTCACCGGGGCGACCCGGCCGTCGATGACGAAGTAGAGGATCAAATCGGTGCCGCGGCCGCTGCCGCCCGGGCTCCGCAACGTCGGCGCCGGACCGGCCGACACCACGCCGGTCGGTTTGACCCCGCACGCGCTCACCACCAGCAGCACGGCCAGGACCAGCAGTTTCTTCACCACACCTCCCGCGGCAGGCGCAGCTCGAACCGGGCGCCGGTCCCGGTGTTGGCCGCGACGATGTCCCCGCCGTGCAGCCGCGCGTTCTCCCGCGCGATGGACAGCCCGAGCCCGCTGCCTTCCGACCGCGCGCGTGCCGTGTCGGCCTTGGCGAAGCGGTCGAAGACCCGCGGCAGCACCTCTTCGGGGATCCCCGGCCCGTGGTCGGTGACGGTCAGCACGACATCGCCGCGCTCCGCCCGCAGGACCACCTCGACCGGGGGTGCGCCGTGGCGCACCGCGTTGCCGACCAGGTTCGCCACGACGATGTCCAGCCGCCGCCGGTCGAGGGCCGCGGTGATCCCCGGCGGCAGGTCCGTCACCAGGTCGTCCCCGGCCTCCCAGCCCCGCGCCGCGAGGCTGTCGGTGACCGCGGCGGCGACGTCCAGCCGCTCCCGGCGCAGCTCGGCCCGCCCCGCGTCGAAGCGCGAGATCTCGATGAGGTCCTGCACCAGCCGGGTCAGCCGCCGCGTCTCGGCCGACACGAGCCGCGCCGCGACGGCCGTGTCCGGCGGCAGCTGCTCGGCGTCCTCGTCGAGCACGTCGGTGACCGCGTTCATCGCCGCCAGCGGCGTCCGCAGCTCATGCGAGACGTCGGCGACGAACCGGCGCGCGTCCGCCTCCATCGCGCGCAGCGTGCCGACCGTGCGCTCCAGCTCCGCCGCCGTGTTGTTGAACGTCGTGACCAGCTGGGCGAGCTCGTCGGATCCCTTGGCCCGCAGCCGCACGTCGAGCCGGCCGCGGCCGAGCTGGTTCGCCGCGGTGTTCAGCGCGCGCACCGGGCGCAGCACCTGCCGCGCCGCGAGCAGCCCCAGCGCCACCGCGAACGGCAGGGTGAGCGCGGCCGTCTGCCAGGCCGTGCGGGCCAGCTCGTCGATCGCCGCCTGCTGCTGGTCCAGCGGCACCGACGCGTACACCTCGAGGCCGCTGGTCCGGCCCGACGAGGTCTGCACCGGGATCCCGACGAAAAAGATCGGGTACCCCTGCGCGTCGACCCGCTGGAACTGGATGTTCGTGCTGGTGGCCACCGCGTGGCGCAGCTCCGCGGGCACGACGTCCAGCGGCATGCCCGAAGTCGAGTGCAGGTCGTGGTAGACGACGAGGGCCTCGCTGGACTTGAGCGCGAGCGCGAACGCGTCGATCGTGGACTGGGACGGCGGCAGCGACACGGTCGGCAGGTACGCGACGACCTGGTCGCGCAGCTTCAGCATCGTCTGGTCCTGGATGCCCTTGAGGATGGCGTTGCGCGCGTAGACGTAGCTCGCGCCGGCCGCCGAGGTGGCACCGAGGATCATGATCACCGCGAAAGCCGCGACCAGCCGGGGGCGCAGCCCGGCCAGCCACGACGGGATCTTCTTCACGACCGGCCGAACCGGTAGCCGAACCCCCGCACGGTCTGCACGTACTCCGGCCTCGCCGGCACGTCCTCGATCTTCGCCCGCAGGCGCTGCACGCACGCGTCGACGAGCCGCGAGTCGCCGAGGTAGTCGTGGTCCCAGACCGCGGAGAGGATCTGCTGGCGGCTGTAGACCTGGCCGGGGGTGCGCGAAAGCTCCAGCAGCAGCTTCAGCTCGGTCGGGGTCAGCGACACCGGGGCGCCGCGCTTGGTCACCTCGAGCCCGGCCCGGTCGATCACCAGGTCACCGTGCCGTTCCTCGGGAGCCGACGGCCCGGACGGCGGCTCGCCGACCGCCCGGCGCAGCACGGCCCGGATCCGCGCGTCCAGGACCCGCGGTTCGACCGGCTTGGCCACGTAGTCGTCCGCGCCCGCCTCGAGCCCGGCGACGACGTCGAAGTCGTCGCTGCGCGCGGTCAGCATGATGATCGGGACCGGGCCCGACGCCCGCATCCGGCGGCAGGTTTCGAAGCCGTCCATCCCCGGCAGCATCAGGTCCAGCACCACGAGGTCGGGCCGGTGCCGCACGAGCACCTCGATGCCCGCCTCGCCCGATCCGGCCGTGTGCACCACGTGTCCCTGGCGGCGCAGGGCCAGTTCCAGTCCCTCCCGCACCGCCGCGTCGTCTTCCACCACCAGTACCTCGGCCACGGCGCCATTATTCGGAAAAGCGCACGTCATGGCGACCCGGGCCGATCTTGTAGCAAAACCATGACATCGCGCTGACGGGATCTCGAAATGCCGTCTCCAGGCTGGGGGACATGGCAGTGATCACCTCCGAACCGCGACCCGTGCCCGCCCGCCCCGCGCTCGTGACCCGGGCTTCGTCCCGCACCGCGGTGCTCGCCGCGAGCGCGGCCGGGTTCGCCCTGGCGTTCGTCGCGGCCTATTTGCTGTTCGTCCGCACCGAGGCCGGCCGCGGCGTCGAGAACGGCGTCGTCCGCAGTGCCCAGTCCGCCGGGCACGTGGTGGGCTGGGCGGCACCGCTGCGGGAGGTCGACCTGGTCGCCCTGCTCGGCGGGGTCGCGGTGCTCCTGGTGGTGATCTCCCTGGTGCGGCGCCGGTTCGCGCTGGGCGTGACGGCCCTGCTGCTGCTCACCGCGCCTTTGGTGGTGGCGCAGCTGCTCAAGCTGTACGTCCTGGATCGGCCGAGCACCGGCGACCGCTTCGGTGTCGCGAGCCACAACAGCTTCCCGAGCGGGCACGTCAGCGCGGCGATGGCCGTGCTGGTGGCGCTCGCGATCGTCCTGCCCCGCCGGTTCCGCCCGCAGGTCCTGGTGGCCGGCGGCATCGGCGTCGCCTGGGTCTCGGCCGCGGCCGTGGCACTGGGCTGGCACCGGTTGAGCGACACCGTGGGCGGCTGCTTGCTGGTCGCCGCGGTCACCTGCGCCGGGGCGGCGGTGGTGTCCGCCCGCCGCCCCGACGGTGACCGGGTGCCGACGCTGCCGGTGCTGGGCGGCCTGCTGGCGCCTTCGGCCCTGGTGCTGACGGGCTTCGCGGTGCTCGCGACGGCGACGTCCGCCGCGGCCCAGTTCGTGGCGGCGATGGTCCTGGCGGCCCTCTCGGCGATGACGGTGGTGCTGCTGCTCACCGGCCCCCTGCGCCGCGTGACGTTCGACCCGGCCGAGGGCCGCGTCCGGCGGCTCCGGCGCCGCTGAGCCGGCGGGCCAGTTTCGGGGGATTGGCCCGCGACAGCGCGGTTCACGGCGCCTAGCGTCGGGCGAATGCACCCGAGGCTCGCCGAAGACCTGAACTCCCTGCCCGATCTGCTCGACGCCGCCCGGAAACACGCCGGTGAGACGCTGGCCGGGCTGCCCGAACGGGCGGCCGCCGTTCCGCCCGCCGGCCGGGTGCCGGCTCCGCTGCCGCTCGAAGGCAGCGGCGCCCGGGGTGCGCTGGAGGAGTTCGCGCAGCGGTGGGAACCCACCTTCGCGGGCAGCGCGGGCCCCCGCTACCTCGGGTTCGTCACCGGGGGCGCGACCCCCGCCGCGCTGGCCGGGGACTGGCTCACCGCCACCCACGACCAGAACCCCGCCAGCGGCATGGACTCCTCGGCCCAGGACCTGGAACGCGAGACCGTCGGCTGGCTGGCCGAGCTGTTCGGGCTCGGCGCGGAGTTCTCCGGCGCGTTCGTCACCGGCGCGACGATGTCCACCGTCACCGGCCTCGCGATCGCCCGCGAGTGGCTCGGCGAGCGGGCCGGGGTGACCGTCTCGCGAGACGGCGCCGCCGCGCTCGGACCGGTCACCGTGCTGTCCGGCTCGCCGCACTCGAGCGTCTCGAAAGCGTTGTCGTTCCTCGGGATGGGCCGTTCCGCGCTGCGGACGGTGCCGGTGCTGCCCGGCCGTGAGGCGGTCGACGTCGCGAAACTCGAGGAGGCGCTGGCCGCCCTCGACGGCCCGGCGATCGTCGTCGCGAACGCGGGCACGGTGAACACCGTCGACTTCGACGACCTGCGCGCGATCGCCGCCCTCAAGCGGCGCTACGACTTCTGGCTGCACGTCGACGCCGCGTTCGGCGGGTTCGCCGCGCTGGCACCGGAACACGCCGCCCTGACCGCGGACCTCGACCAGGCCGACTCGGTGGTCGTCGACCTGCACAAGTGGCTCAACGTGCCCTACGACTCGGCCGTCCAGTTCACCCGCCGCCGCGACCTGCAGCTGCGCGTGTTCAGCAACAACGCCGCCTACCTCGGCGAAATCGGCGACACCCCGGACTTCCTGCACCTGACGCCGGAGAACTCCCGACGGCTGCGCGCGCTCCCGGCGTGGTTCTCCCTCGTGGCCTACGGCCGGGACGGGCACCGCGAGATCGTCGAACGCTGCGTCGCGCTCGCCCGCGACCTCGGCGCGCGGCTCGACGCCTCGCCCCGCTGGCGGCTGCTCGCGCCGGTGCGGCTCAACGTCGTCTGCTTCAGTCCGGCGTCCGACGCCACCCAGGAGCGGATCGACGCGCTCGTCCGCGCGATCGCCGAGGACGGCACGACGTTCCTGACGCCGACGGTGTACGACGGACGGCCCGCGCTGCGTGCCGCGTTCAGCAACTGGCGGACGACCGCCGCCGACGTCGAGCGGGTGTTCGCCGCTCTGGAACGCCTCGGCTAGCTCCGGTCCGACTTCGGCATCAGGTACTTCCACGGCGACGCGCCGACACCGAGCTCGCACGGCACGTGCACCAGCGCCGGGCGCCCGGAGGCGAACGCCTTGTCCAGCGCGCCGCGCAGGTCGTCCGGCGTGCGCGCGGTCAGGCCGAGCGCGCCGAAGGTCTCGGCGAGGCGGGCGAAGTCCGGGTTCCGCAGCCGCCCGCCCAGCGCGCGGCCCTCGAACAGCCGCTCCTGGTCGAGGTGGACGTTGCCGTAGTGGCCGTTGTCGAACACGACCGCGACCACGTTCAGTCCGTATTGGACAGCCGTGGCGAGCTCCTGCGCGGCGAACATGAAGCCGCCGTCGCCGGTCACCGAAACCACCGGACGGCCGGGGAAGGCCGCCTGCACGCCCAGCGCCGTCGGGTAGCCGAAGCCGAGCGTGCCCTGGTGGCCGCAGGTGACGAAGGTGCGGGGCGAGTAGACCTCGAACCCGAAGTAGGACGCGAACCCGACCTGGCAGATCTCCTCGACGAAGAAGCCGTCACGGGGCAGCACGTCGCGGATCGCCCGCAGGTACTCCAGTTCCGGCCCGACGTCGGCGAACCGCTCGGCCACGGCGGCCTTCAGCGCGGTGAACTCCGCCGTCCGGTCTGTCCGTTGTGGACCGACGGCCGCGGTCAGGGCCGCCGTGGCGTCGGCGGAGTCGGCGACGATCGCGACGTCCGCCTCGAGCCGCGTCGCCTGCCGCGGGTCGATGTCGAGCAGGATCGTCTTGAGGCCCGCCGGCTTGTCGGGCCAGCGGAACCAGGACAGTTCCATCCGCGACCCGATGCCGACGACGACGTCCGTCTCGGGCCAGCGTTCGAAGCCGGCGACGCACGTGAAGCCGAGCGGGTGGTCGTCGCCCACGATGCCGCGCCCGCCGCGGAACGGCACCACCGGCGCCTGCAGCCGTTCGGCCAGCGCCCGCACCTCGGCGGCCGCGTGCCGCGCGCCGCCGCCGACCATGATCATCGGGTGCTTCGCGCCGTCCAGGAGCTTCGCGGCTTCCTCGACGGCGCCGGGATCGACGGCCGGGCGGGGGAGCGGCCGCGGTCCGGCGACCTCGGCGGGAGCGCGCAGGCCCAGCACGTCCCACGGCACCGCCAGCGAAACCGGCCGCGGACGGCCGCCGGTCGCCTCCCGGAACGCCGTCGCCAAGGCGTCCGGGACTTCGGCCGGGTGCTCGACCAGCGCCGACCACTTCGTGATGGTGCGCAGGGTGGCCAGCTGGTCGGGCATCTCGTGCAGGTGCCCGAGCCCGCGGCCGAGGTAAGCGCGCGGGATCTCGCTGGTCAGGCACAGCACGGGGGCGCTCGCGCCGTGCGCCGAGAGCAGCGCGGCCGACGCGTTGAGCACGCCGGGTCCCGGCACCACGGTGTAGACGCCGGGCCGTCCGGTCGCCTGCGCGTAGCCGAAGGCCATGTAGGCCACGGTCTGCTCGTGCCGGGCGCCGATCACCCGGATGTCGCCGGCCCGGGCGAGGCTGTCGAACAGGTCGTAGGTCTGCACGCCGGGCAGGCCGAAGACGGTGTCGACGCCGTGGGCCCGCAGCCCGTCGACGATCAGGTCGGCCGCGGTGGGCGGGGGAATCGGCATCGGCACGGCCTCCTGGGCGTCGTCCGTCGGCTGGACCATATATGGTTTCCTACATGATCAGCGCGTCGTCGGGAAGACCGGTCACGAAGTCCCAGCTGGCGTACGAGACCATCAAGGCCAGGATCCTCGACGGCAGCTACGGGCCGGGCTACCGGCTGGTGCTCGACCAGATCGGCCGCGAGCTCGACGTCAGCGCGGTGCCGGTCCGCGAGGCCCTGCGCCGGCTCGAGGCCGAGGAGCTGATCCAGTTCGAGCGGAACGTCGGGGCCAGGGTCGTCGCGATCGACCCTACGGCGTACCGGCACGCGATGGAGACGGTGGCGATCGTCGAGGGCGCGGCCACCGGGCTGGCCGCGCCGCTGCTGACGCCGGAGGCGGTGGCGCGGGCCCGCGCGCTCAACGACCGGATGCGCCGTAGCCTCGCCGAGTTCGACCCGCTGACGTTCACCGCGCTGAACGCCGAGTTCCACGAGGTGCTGTTCAGCGCCTGCCCCAACCCGAACCTGGTCGACCTGGTGCGGCGCTGCTGGACCCGGTTGGCCGCGGTCCGCGACAGCACATTCTCGTCCGTGCCGGGGCGGGCCCCGGCGTCGGTGGAGGAACACGAGCGGTTGCTGGTCCTGATCGAGGGCGGGGGTGATCCGGCCGAGGTGGAGCGGTTCGCGAGGGGACACCGGCTCGCGACGCTGGAGGCTTACCTCGCCCGGCAGCGGTGACGTCGTGAGTGTTCAGGGCGGTTAGAACCGCCCTAAACACTCACGACGGCGGTGCGGGCGAGGGGGGCGACGGCCGGGGGCCGGGCGGTGCGGGCGGGGGCGACGGCGGTGTGGGCGGGGCGACGGCCGCGCGCTGGGGGCGGCGGCGGTGTGGGCGGGGGTGATGACCGCGGGCTGGGGGCGACGCGGTGCGGGTGGGGGTGATGGCCGCGGGCCGGGGCGGTGCGGGTGGGCGATGGCCGTGCGCGTCGGCGGGATGCGCTTGGCCCGGGTTGGGTGCGTGAGGGTTGCTTGGTGCGTCGGCGAAGTGTCAGGGTCGGGGATGCCGATCTTCTCCGCGCCGGACGGGACCGCGCTCGCCTGGCACCTCTCCGGCTCCGGTGGTGAACCGCCCGTTGTCTGCCTTCCCGGTGGGCCCATGCGGGCTTCCGCCTATCTCGGCGACCTCGGTGGCCTCGCCGCCCGGCGGCGGCTCGCCGTGCTCGACCTGCGCGGGACCGGGGACTCCGAGGCGCCCGGCGATCCCGCCACCTACCGGTGCGACCGGCAGGTGGAGGACGTCGAGGCGCTGCGCAAGCACCTCGGCCTCGAGCAGCTCGACCTGCTCGGCCACTCCGCCGGGGCGAGCCTGGCCGTCCTCTACGCCGCTCGGTATCCCGGGCGGCTTCGGCGGCTCGTGCTCGTCACGCCCAGCCCGCGGGCCGTCGGGTTTCCGCTGCCCGTCGGGGAACGGCGGCGGATCATGGCCCGGCGCGCCGGTGCCCCCTGGTTCGAGTCCGCGGCCGCCGCCTACGACGCGATCGTCGCCAAGAAAGCCACCAGTGCCGACTGGGCCGCCGTCGCGCCGATGTACTACGGCCGCTGGGACGCCGCCGCCCGGCACCACCACGCCACCGAGTCCGCTCAGCGCAATGGCGCCGCCGCGCGCGTCTACAACTCCGAGGGCGCCTTCGAACCCGAGGCGAGCCTGGCCGCGCTCGCCGAGGTCACGGTTCCGGTGCTCGTGCTGACCGGCGAACTGGACTGGATCGCGAGCCCGGTCGTGGCGACCGAGTTCGCCGCGCTCTTCCCGGACGGGCGCGCCGTCGTGCTGCCCGAGGCCGCGCACTACCCCTGGCTCGACGACGCGCCCGCGTTCGTCTCAGCCGTGGCGGGCTTCCTGGCTTGAGCCCGGGTTGTGCCGCGGCTTGATGCGGACCGCGGGCAGCGCCGGCGCGGGCAGCCGCTGCGGGGTGCCCTCGTAGCCCGTGACGCTGCCGAACTGGTCGGACTCCGCCTGCCACGCCTCGCGGAACGCCGCGATCTCCTCGTGCGTCCGGCCGACGAAGTTCCACCACATCAGGATCTCTTCGTCGAACGGCGTCCCGCCGAGCAGCAGGAACCGGGCCGGTGCCGAACCGCGGTTGCTCAAGGTCAACGAGCGCACGCCCGTGCCGACGTAGCCCAGCTCCGCCGCGCGGACGCGGGTGCCCGCGACATCGACGACGCCGGTGTCGACCAGCACGCCGTGCTCGAAGCGCGGGTCGACGCCGAGGGACATGTGGGCGTCCGGGCCCAGCACGAGCTCCGCGCCGAGCAGCGGGGTGTACGTCGGGATCGGGGAAGTGCGCCCGGCCAGCGAGCCGAGGAACACGCGGATCTCGGCGCCTTCGATCCGGTTCACCGAAGGTACGTAGTGGTCGAACGCGCGGGCCGTGTGCCGGTGGCGCTCCGGCAGCGCGACCCACAGCTGGACGCCGTGCAACGTCTTCGTGGCCGCCGTCGAGACCTCGGAGTGGCAGATGCCGTGGCCGCCGGTCATCAGGTTCAGCTCGCCGGGGCGGACCATCGCGTGCGTGCCCAGGCTGTCGCGGTGCTCGATCTCGCCGGCGAACAGCCAGCTGACCGTCTGCAGGCCGGTGTGCGGGTGCGGGGCGACGTCCATCGCGCCGGGTCCGGTGACCTCGTCCGGGCCGTAGTGGTCGGCGAAGCACCAGGCGCCGATCAGCGACCGGGACCGCTGGGGGAGGGTCCGCCGGACCCGCATCGCCCGCGGGCCGCCCAGCGGCACCTCGCGCGGGGTGAGGACCTCGACGGCCGGGTGCTCGGGGTCGGCGGCCGTGGGCCGGTCGCCGCAGGCGAGCTCGGCGGGGGCGGCCTCGGTGTTGCTCATACCCGCCACGGTAGTCGTGGTCCGGGCCGGGACCCGCCGCGGTCGTTCTCGTCTGGAGTTGTCAAACACCGCACCGCCTGGTCAGGCGGCTGCCTGCTGCCGCGCCGTGACGATCGCCTCGCCCTCGGCGGTCAGGACCGCCGGGACCAGCTCGCCGGGCAGTCCCGGGCGGGCCGCGCGGACCAGGCCCTGGTGGGCCAGCGCGTGGGCGGCGAACTGGTCGCCGCACGAGAGCCCGTCGATGAACAGGTCGGGTTCGCTGCTGCAGGACACCCGTCCGCGGCCGGCGCCGACGGCTCGGAGCATCGCCAGCATCCGGTGGTTGAGGCTCGTGTCGTTCCGGTTCCCGTTCATCTCGGTCCCTCCCGCTCGTGGTC
The DNA here is from genome assembly GCF_030264295.1 of Amycolatopsis nalaikhensis. Classification (GTDB taxonomy): domain Bacteria; phylum Actinomycetota; class Actinomycetes; order Mycobacteriales; family Pseudonocardiaceae; genus Amycolatopsis; species Amycolatopsis nalaikhensis. Next base: position 6,475,499 of record NZ_CP127173.1, read on the forward strand.
CGGCATCGTCCTACTCATGCGTCGAACCAGCTGACGGGATTTCGACAGCACATCCGGTACCGGCCCGGTCGGAGCGTCGCCCCCATGGTCGCCGCCCCCGGTCAAGGGCGGGTCGACTTCCCGTCGACTGTCGTTCGGAGGCCGCGCGGGGATGGATGGGCTGCGGTCGACGAACTGATCGGTCAGCGGCACACCGGAAGGCTAGAAGGGCGGCTCCTCTCCCGCCCCGACGCCTGCCGGGACCGGGGCGGCTCCCCATGCGTTGCCGTCCGCGGGGCTCGCTCCGCCGCCGGTGCGGTTGACCTTGTTGACCGCTGCCGTCGCGTAGCGCAGGGACGGGCCGATCTCGTCCACCTGCAACTCCACCACCGTGCGCTTCTCGCCCTCCTTGGTCTCGAAGGACCTTTGGACCAGCCTTCCCGTGACCAGGACCCGCGCGCCGCGCGTGAGGCTCTCCGCCGCGTTTTCCGCCGCCTGGCGCCACAAGCTGCAGCGCAGGAACAGCGGCTCGCCGTCCTTCCACTCGCCCGACTGCCGGTCCAGCGTGCGCGGTGTCGAGGCGACCGTGAAGTTCGCGACCGCCGCGCCGGACGGGGTGAACCTCAGCTCCGGGTCCGACGTCAGGTTGCCGACCACGGTGATGATCGTTTCGCCCGCCATGATGATCAAACTCCCTTCTCCGCGGGTCCGGGGTGCCCCGCTCTCGCCGTCGAGGAGAGCACGGGGGTCCGACAATTTCCGGCCGGGCGACGAGATGCCGACACCCGGCCGGGGTGGTTTCCTCCCGCCATGCCGACGGCGTTTCAGAACGAGCTGGGCACGCTGGCGCACCGGCTGGCGGACCTGTGCGGCCTCGTCGCGCTCGCGTTCGAAGAGGCCTCGCGCTCGGTGCTCGAAAGTGACCACACGCTGGGCGGACGTGCGCGGGAACAAGCCGCTGCGGTGGCTGCCCTCGGGGCCGCTTGCGAGGACCAGGCGTGTGCGCTGCTGGCCCTCCACGCGCCACTCGCCGGGGAGGTGAAGGCGGTCGTCGCCGCCGTGCACGTCGCCGCGGATCTCACTCGGATGGGTGGACTTGCGTGGGAGGTCGCGGAGCCGCGGGGACCCGTTCCGCCCGGTGCGCGGCCCGCTCTCGGCAGGCTTGGCGCGCACGCCGTCGCCGCCGCTCGGGCGCTGCGGGGACTCCTCGTCGGGGAGGACGCCGCCGGGTTGGACGATGCCGTCGCGCTCGCTGGTGACGTTGAACGTGAGCTGCGCGCGTGGGCGGGCGGTGGGGAATGGCCGCGTGGTGGGGGTGTTGCGGTGGAGGTCGTGGTGCTCGCCGAGCGGTACGGCCGGTTCGCCGCGACCGCCGCCCGGATCGCCCGGCGGACCGCCGAGTTCGTCCCGGTCGGCGCCTGAGCGCCGCGGACTGCGGTCGCGGGAGGGCGGTCGGGTCAGGCCCGCGCCGACCGGAGGTGGCAGGCCGCCAGACCCGGCTCGGTTCGGGTGCGGCCGGGGGCGCCGCGGACTGCGGTCGTGGTGGCGGGTGGGGCAGCCGGGTCAGGCTTGGTGCGAATTTGCTGCGTTCGGGCCGCCTCAACCGGAGGTGGCAGGCCGTCAGACCCGGCTCGGCCCGGTCGCGGCCGCACGGGGGGCGACCGCGACCGGGTGCGTCAGCGGCCCTGCTGCGGGAACTGGCCCTGCTGGGGGAACTGCTGCCCCTGCTGCGGATACGGTTGCTGCTGCGAGGGGTGCTGCGGCTGCGGGAACGGCTGCGACGGGTGCTGCTCGACCCCCTGCGGAAGCGCACCCTGAGGGGCGCCCTGCGGGTACCCCGACGACGCCTGCTGCCCCTGCTCCTCCTGGGCCTGCAGCCGGACGGCGTCCTCCTTCGGGATGCGGTTCTCGATGCCGCAGAACGTGCACTGGGCCGTGTACTTCACCCCGATCGGGAACAGCGGGATGAAGAACAGCGTGAACTTCGTGACCGCCTTGCGGACCGCGTGCGAGGCCGGGTTGCCGCAGCGGCCGCACAGGAAAGTTGTCATCGCGAGCACGTAGATGCGCGTTCGCCAGCCCCAGATCAGCATCGGTCTTCTCTCTTTCGGTCCTTCGTTCGCCCGGCAGCCTCGCACACCGGGGGCGTCCCGCGTCGCGGTTTTCCGGAACTGGTCCGGACCAGATCTGGGCAAAGTGGACATTCGGTCCGTACTAGATTGGGATCATGCCGAGCGACTTCGCCCTCAAGACCATGAACGCCGTCCACCGGGGCCTGATCAAGCTCTCCGGCGGGCGGCTGGGCTGGCACGCCGCCATGCCCGTCCTCGAACTCACCACCGTCGGCCGCAAGAGCGGGCAGCCGCGGACCGTGCTGCTGACTTCGCCGCACCAGGACGGCGACACCCTGGTCGTCGTCGCCTCGCGTGGTGGGGACGACACGCACCCCGCGTGGTTCCTCAACCTGCGGGACAACCCCGACGTCGAGGTCTCGCTCAAGGGTGCCCCGAAGCGGCCCATGCGCGCCCGGGTCGCCGACGCCCAAGAGCGCGCGAAGCTGTGGCCGAAGATCACCGCCGACTTCAAGAACTACGCTCAGTACCAGACCAAGACCGACCGGGAGATCCCGCTCGTCTTCCTCGAACCGCGCTAGGGCGTGTATCGAAGTGGGTCAGAGCCATTCGTTGATCGCGGCGACGTGGACGGTGGCTTCGTAGCGGACGGCGAGTTTGTCGTAGCGGGTGGCCACCCCACGGTGGCGTTTGAGTCGGTTGATGCCGCACTCGACCGCGTGCCGCTGCTTGTAGATTTCGGGGTCGAAGGCCGGTGGCCGGCCGCCCTTCGACCCCTTGGCCTTGCGATGCGCATCCTGGTCGGTCTTGCTCGGAATGGTCGCCTTGATCCCGCGACCGCGCAGGTGAGCACGGTTGGCTTTCGAGGTGTAGGCCTTGTCCGCAAGGACCCGATCAGGACGTGTCCGCGGCCGCCCACCGGCCGGTCGGGGCACCCGGATCCCGGCCAGGACCGGAATGAACTGCGGGCTGTCGCCACGCTGGCCGGCGGTCAGCACGATCGACAACGGCTTCTGCCCCTGCTCACACCCCAGATGCACTTTCGTGGTCAAGCCGCCCCGCGACCGGCCCAACGCATGATCCTCCGGCTCGACGGTGACCCCGCCCGGTGGCTCGGCCTGCAGATCCCCCTTTTCCGCGCACCCGCCGCATGCTGATGCGCCCGCGCGATCGTGGAATCCACGCTGACATCCCACGTGATCCGCCCTGCCGCCTCGGCCAGAGCCTGCAACGCGGTCAGAATCTGCTGCCAGACACCAGCCCGTTGCCAGCGCCGAAACAGGCCATAAGCCGCTGCCCAGGACCCATATCCCTCGGGCATGTCCCGCCACGGCGCGCCGGTGCGCACCCGCCACCGGATCCCGTCGATCAACTGCCGTCTGCTCCACAACGACGGCCGACCCGGCCGTGACGGCACGGGCAGCAACGGCTCCAGCGCCGCCCACTGCTCGTCGGTCAGGTCGAACCGCCTCGTCACCGCTAGGGTGTCCACGAGGTCTCCGGTGTTCAGGTTCTTCTTGGTCGACGAACCACCTACCGGAGACCTCACCCATGTCGGCCACCGACACGCCCAACACCAGCTCAACCAGCCCGAGACGACTTCGATACAGGCCCTAGCTCCGCGCCGTGAGGTACGCCGGGTCCGGGCCGGGGATCGGCTGGTCCGGCACCCCGGCCAGCAGCTGGCTCATCGCGTGGAAGTACGGCGGCGCGGCGACCGTGCCGCCGAACGCGCCGTGCCCGCAGTCGCCCAGGTGCACCGGGGTGCCCGGGCAGATCTCGCGCGGGTGCGGGCCGTCGGCGAACACCATCGACGACACCGCGTAGTCGTCGACGCCGCCGACGAACGCCACCGACTCGCTCAGCTGGGTCGTGCCCGTCTTGCCGATGTCGGGGCGGGTCCAGCCGGCCGCGCGGGCCGCTTCGGCGGACGTGCCGCTCGTCGTGTCCTTGCTCAGCCCCGCCTCCAGCGTGTTCGCCACCCCCGTCGGGATCACCTGCTCACACGCCTGCTGCGCCACCGGCACGGCGTTCCCGTTCCGGTCGGTCACCGACAGGATCGGGTTCGGCGGGCACCAGACGCCGCCGCTCATCAGCGTCGCCGAGACGTTCGCCATCTCCAGCGGGCTCACCGGGCTGTTGCCGAGGGTGAACGACAGCAGGTTCCGGAAGTACTGCGACTGCGGCTCGCTGAACTGCGGGTTCGACGACTTCGGGTCGGGGGTGCGGCCCGCGTCGTTGGTCGCCAGCGTGTTCCGCAGGCCCAGCTTGTAGGCCATGTCGAGCACGGCGGGCATCCCGACCTGGTTCTCCAGGCCGACGAACGCGACGTTCGGCGACGTCGCCAGCCCGTCGGCGAGGGAGATCGGGTCCGCGTAGTGGCCGTCGTTGTGGACGGTGTAGCACGGCGTGTGGCTGTCGGCGTTCGGCGGCGTGAAGCACTGGCTGTCCGGGTTGGGCAGCGGCGTCTCGAGTCCCGCCTTGCCCGAGACCAGCGCCGCGGCCGAGGTGAAGATCTTGAACGACGAGCCCGCGCCGAACTCGTTGCTCGCGTCGGCGACGATGTTCGTGGACGTCTCGCCTTGCGCCGGGTCCGTTCCGTAATTGCGGTTGGCCACCATGGCGAGCACCTGGTGCCCGGTCGCGCCCGGCTGGACCACGGCGAAGGTGTTGGCCACGCCGTCCTGGGTGGTCGGGACGTTCGCGTCGACGGCGTCCTTCGTCACCTGCGAGACGCGCGGGTCGAGCGTGGTCTTGACCGTGTACCCGCCGGTGGCCAGCTGGTCGACCGTGAACCCGGCGTGCACGAGGTAGCTTTCCGCGTAGGCGCAGAAGAACCCGGCGTCGGGGGCCGCGCCCATGCAGGTTGCCGACGGCGTCACGGGACCGTTCGGCAGCAGCCCGAGCGGCGCCGCCTTCGCCGTCGCGGCGTAGGACGCCGGGATCGAGCCGTTGGTCGCCATGTCGTCGATGACGAGGTTCCGGCGCTGCAGAGCTTTGTCCGGGTGCGTGTACGGGTTGTAGATGCTGGGGTTGTTCACCATTCCGGCGAGCAACGCCGCCTGTGGCACGGTCAGTTTGTCCGCCGTCGTCCCGAAATACGCTTTCGCGGCCGCTTGGACGCCGTACACGGTTCCGCTGAATTCGACCACGTTGAGGTAGTCCGCCAGAATGTCGTCCTTGCTCATCGTGTCGTTGAGCTGGACGGCCATTTTCGCTTCCCGCAGCTTGCGCGCGAGCGAATCTTCGCGGTCCTCCTGCTGGGCGAGCGGGTTGTTCCGGTCGACGACGTTCACGAGGTAGTTCTTGACGTACTGCTGCGTGATCGTCGACGCGCCCTGCAGCGCGCCGCCGGTGGTGTCGTTGACGGCCGCGCGAAGCGTGCCCTGCAGGTCGACGCCGCCTTCGGTGTAGAACCGGCGGTCCTCGACCGCGATGATCGCGGCCTTCATCGTCGTCGCGATCCCGGCCGCGGCGACCGGGAGGCGGTACTGCGCGTAGAGCGTCGCGATCGGGGTGCCGTCGCGGTCGGTCACCGTCGTGGTCAACGGCGGGTCGGCCGCGGCGAGCTGGGCGGAAATGGCGTCCACCGAATCGCTCACCTGGTTCGACAGCAAGCCGGCGCCGATGGCCGCCGGTGCCATTGTCCCGGCCACCAGAATTCCGGCGAGAACGCACAACCCGACAAAAGGGACCACGCCACCACGACGATTCACGGAACCGAGATTAGCCATCGGCGGACAATGCTTCCGTCCGGTGAGACATGTGCCTCACCGGGCCAACCTGCCCAGCAGTGCCGAAGCGACCGCGATCGCCGCCACCGTCGCGACGGCGAGCACGCCGAAGTCGAGCCCGAGGTGCGCGGGCGTGCCGATCAGCAGCCCGCGCAGCGCGTCGACCTGGTAGCTCAACGGGTTCACGTGGCTGAGCACCTTGAGCCACGACGGCATCAGGTCCACCGGGTACAGCGCGTTCGAACCGAAGAACAGCGGCATGGTGATCGCCTGCCCGATGCCCATCAGCCGTTCCCGCGACAGCACGATCCCGGCGATCACGATGGAGAGGCAGCAGAAGAACGCCGAACCGAGCACGAGGACGACGGCCATGGCGAGCAGCTTCAGCGGGTTCGCCGTCAGCCCGACGCCGAGGAGCGCGGCCAGGATCAGCACCATCAGGGCCTGGACGAGCGCGCGGACCCCGGCGGCGAACGCCTTCCCGGCGACGAGCGCGGCGCGCGGGGTCGGGGTGACCAGGAGCTTGGCGAGCACGCCCGCGTCGCGTTCCCAGATGATCTGGATGCCGTAGAAGATCGCGATGAACAACGCCGACTGCGCGAGGATGCCCGGCGCGAGGTAGTCGAGGTAGGGCGTCGAGCCGGTCGGGATCGCCTTCAGCCGGGTGAACGTCTCGCCGAAGATCAGCAGCCACAGCGCGGGCTGGATGGCCCGGGTGAGCAGCTCGGTCTGGTCGCGGCGCAGCTTCTGCAGCTCCACCAGGCACATCGCGCCGACGCGGGCGACGAGCACGCGCAGGCGGCCGAGCGGGCCGGGGTCAGCCGAGACGGCGGGCGGTGCGGCGAGTGGCGCGGACACTGCGGATCCCTCCTTCTTCGCTCTCCAGGCGGTTCCCGGTGACGGCGCGGAACACGTCGTCCAAAGTGGACCCTTCGCCGAGGCCGTCCTCCAGCTCGGCGGGGGTGCCGAGCGCGCGGATCCGGCCGGCGTGCATCAGGGCGACGCGGTCGCAGTACTGCTCGGCTTCGTCCATGTAGTGGGTCGTGACGAGCACGGTCATCCCGGTCGCGGCGCGGATCTCGGCGATGCGCTCCCACACCGACGAGCGAGCCACCGGGTCGAGCCCGATCGTCGGCTCGTCGAGGATCAGCAGCCGGGGCGAGCTGACCAGGGCCTGCGCCAGCTCCAGGCGGCGGATCATGCCGCCGGAGTACGTCTTGGCCGTGCGGTCGGCGTCGTCGGCGAGGCCGACCAGCTCCAGCGCGAGCCGCACCTGTTCGGTGCGCCGCGCGCGGGGCACGTCGAAGAGCCGCGCGAACAACGCGACGTTTTCGCGGCCGGTCAAGGCGCCGTCGGCGGACAGCTGCTGGGGGACGTAGCCGATCAGCCGTCGCACGGCCATCCGGCGGCGAGCGACGTCGACGCCGAAGACGCTGATGCGGCCCGGCGTGGTCGGCAGCAGGGTGGTGATCATCCGCAGCGTCGTCGTCTTCCCGGCGCCGTTCGGGCCGAGCAGGCCGAACACCTCGCCCGCGTGGATCTCCAGGTCGACGCCGTCGACCGCGCGGGTCGCGCCGAACGAGTGGCTGAGGCCGGTGCACCGCACCGCGGGTTCGGTCATGGCTGCTCCTTCAGGACGCCCATGAGCTTTTCCAAGGCGGGCAACGCCTGTTCGATCGCCTCGACGTCCTCTTCGGACAGTCCGGCGAGCGCGTCGGCGACGAGCCCGGTGCGCGCGCGGCGCCAGTTCGCCATCCGGTCGCGGGCCGCGCCGGTGATCTCCAGGCGGGTGGCGCGGCGGTCGGCCGGGTCGGGTTCGCGGCGCAGCAACCCGGCTTCGGCGAGCTGGTTCACCAGCGTGCTGACGGAGTTGGCCGCGAGGTGCAGCTCGCGCGCGGCCGCGGCGACGCCGATGCCGGGGTGGTCGGCCACCACGCGCAGGACCTCGACCTGCGCGCCGGGCAGCGGCGAGCCGGGAACGTCGGCGCGCACCCGGCGGCGCACCACGCGGCGGATGCCCTGCACGGCGCCCAGCAGCCGTTCGGCGAGTTCGGTCATGCCGCCAAGGTAGCTCTGAGTCAGATCTATTAGCAACGCTTAATGTCTGGTTGGCGAGGAATGCGAGGTATCAGCCGCGCGCGGCTTCGGCGAGGGCCAGGTCGAGCAGCCCGGGGAAGCGGGCGTCGAACTCTTCGCGGCGCAACGCGTTCAGCCGTTGCGTGCCGCTGTCCCACTGCTTGAGCAGCCCGGCCGCGCGGAGGATCTTGAAGTGCCGCGACGCCGCGGGTTTGCTGACCGGCGGCATGATCGCGCCGCACGACTGGCCGGGCCGGCGGGCGAGCGCGGCGACCATCGCCAGCCGGTGCGGGTCGCGCAGGGCCTCGAGCGCGGCGCTGAGCGGGACGTCCTCGAGGTCCGGGTGGTCCAACGGGGTCGCGGTGCGGCTCGCCATGTCCCGAGTATCCCTGGTTGCCGGGCGGACGGGAGCTGTGCCAGGGTCGATGTTAGTCGATTGGTTAACATGAGGAGGTCGTCCGATGCGCGTCTACCGTCCCGAGGCGGGAAAGCTGGTCCTGCGCGAGGAGCCCGTTCCCGAGCCGCAGCGCGGCGAAGTGCTCGTTCGCGTGCGGGCGACCTCGCTCAACTACCGCGACCTGCTCATCCTCGACGGCGACCACTTCACCACCGGGCCGGGGAACCTCGTCCCGGTGTCCGACGCCGCCGGCGACGTCGTCGCGGTCGGGGACGGCGTCACGCGCTTCGCGGTCGGCGACCGGGTGCTCAACGCCTTCCACTCGCACTGGATCGCCGGGCGGCTGCCGGACACCCTGGTCGGCTACGGCAACGGCCAGGACGGCTGGCTCACCGAATACCGCACGGTCTCCGAACAAGCGCTCGTCGCGCTGCCGGATTCGCTCACCTACGAGCAGGGTGCGACGCTGCCGTGCGCCGCGGTCACCGCGTGGACGTCGCTCGACGGCGTGCGGCCGGGCGACGTCGTGCTCACGCTCGGCACCGGGGGCGTCTCCTTGTTCGCCCTTCAGCTGGCGAAGGCGCGCGGGGCGCGGGTCGTCGCGACGACGTCGAGCGCGGCGAAAGCGGCGAAGCTGACGGAGCTCGGCGCGGACACGGTGCTCGACTACGTCGCGACGCCGGAGTGGGGCAAGGCCGTGCTCGACGCGACCGGCGGCCGCGGCGCGGACCGGATCGTGGAGGTCGGCGGGCCCGGCACGTTCGCGCAGTCGCTGATCGCGGCCGGGACGCACCACGCCGAGATCGCGCTCGTCGGGTTCGTCGGCCGCGGCGGCGCGGCGGTCGACTTCATGGACCTGTTCCGCAGCGGCGCGACCGTGCGCAAGATCTGGGTCGGCAGCCGCGAGGACACCGAGGACCTCGTCCGATGGCTCGAGGCCCGGCCGATCGAGCCTGTCATCGACAGCGTTCACCCCTTCGAGCGAGCCGACGCGGCGGTCGAGCACTTCCGGAGCCGGGCCAACCTGGGCAAGGTCGTGCTCACCCACGCGTGAGGGGGAAGGGATACCGCTGATCGGCGGAACGGGCCGCCGTCGACCGTTCGGCGGATTCCCCGTGCCGTTCGCCGCGTGACCGGCGGGTTCCGCTCCGGAATCGGCCGCGGCGGGCGCATGCTGTCCTTTCCGACCCCGGGTCCCCGCGCCTGACGTCCACTGTGGACATTGCCAGTGCGCCCGGCCCGGCGGTCTTCTCGACCGGAGACAGGACACATGAATCTGCTGGACAGCAAGCTCGTCCGGTGCTGGACGTCCCGCCCGCACCTGCAGTCCCTCTACCACCTCGCCGCGGCGGCCCCGCGGATGCGCGCGGCGCTCGGCCTCGCGCCCACCGGCGGCGGCACGGTCGGCTTCAAGGTGGACGGGGACGCGCTGGCCCGCACCGAAGCGGAGCTGATCGCCGCGACGTCGGCGCGGCTGCCGGTGCACCCCCTGGTGACGCAGGACCTGAGTGGCCGCTCGACCGTGCGGTGCTGGCGCCGCAACCGCGACCTGCGCGTGCTGACCGGCGACCTCGTCGACGTCGCGGACCGGCTGGCCAGGGCGGGCTACGGCGGCTGCCTGCGGTCGGCGACCGTCGAGTTCGCCGAGCAGACCGGCCGCTGCGACCGGAAGCTCGCGCTCGTGTACCTGTTCGACCGCGGCACGTTCCACGCCGCGGCGGCGTCCGGGGCCGGACCCCTGAACCGCGCGCTGGAGCTGCGCGCCCGGGCCGCGCTGCACGGCGCGCTGCCGCTGGAGCCGGTCGCGCACCGCCGGTTCGTCGTCTGACGCCGTCGTCCGGCCGGGTGACCGGGGCGTTGCAGACGACGTCGTCGTCGGTGACGATGAGGTGTCGGCGTGCGAGAGCGCCGGGCCGAAGGAGGCCCGATGGCGGGTTTTCCCTGGACGTGCGCGCAGTGCGGCGCGGTCAACGACGCCGCTGCCCGGCGGTGCGGCACCTGCGCGAGCCTGGCCCCCGGCCGGGCCCGGGTGCGGGCGCTGTGGGTGCTGCTCACCCTGATGCTGGTCGCCGGGGTCGCTGTCGTCGGCGTCCTGCTCTTCGCTGGGCGATCGAAGCCGGAGCCCGCCGCGTCCGGGCCGTTCCCGCAGTACACGACGCCGGTGCTGCCGACGACCAAGACCGTCGTCACCACCGCGAACGGCCTCACCCCGCCGGTCACGCCGTCGACGTCCACCTCGGCGACACCGGCCGGGAAGCCGTGCCCCGGCGACGCCGCGCGGTACCTGCCGGGCGGCACCGGCACCGCGCTGCTGGTGGCTCAGACCGGGCGGTCGCTCGTCACGGTCTGCCGCGTCCCCGACGGGCGGATCTTCTACGACGGCCAGGCCCGCGGGCAGGCGGCCTCGCCCGACACCCACATCTTCCTGCCCGCCGAGGCCGCGGGCGACGGCTTCGTCGCGGTCAACGGCGACTACCGCTACACGATCTCGGGCGGCAGGCTCGTCGTCTCGGCGGGCGGCGAGGTGCTCTCGAACGAGGAGCTCACGACGGTCGGCTGAGCTCACGATGTGGGAGCGCCGCCGTCGATCCGGCGGTTTTCCGCATGCTGGAGGCATGGTTTCTCCGCTCGACAACCCGGCGTGGACGTCACTGACCGGTCCGCACGCCGGTTTCGCCGAACGGCGTGGGCGCGTGCTGCGCTACCCCGAGGACGTCTCGCCGTTCTTCGCCCTGCCGGACGACCCCACCGAGCAGGACTGGCGGGACCTCGCCGAGCTCGCCGGGCCGGGCGCCTTCGTCGTGCTCGCCGCCACGCCCGCGCGGCCGCCGTCCGGCTGGACGGTCCTCGACGAGACGCCGGGCGTGCAGCTGGTCGACGACGGTGTCGCGGCCGCGCCGGAGCCGGAAGCCGTGCGGCTGGGCCTCGCGGACGTGCCGGAGATGCTCGACCTCGTCGAGCGGACGAAGCCGGGGCCGTTCCGGAAGCGGACCATCGAGCTCGGCACGTACCTGGGGATCCGGCGCGGCGGCGCACTGGTCGCGATGGCGGGTGAGCGGTTGCGGCCGCCCGGGTACACCGAGATCAGCGCGGTCTGCACCGACCCCGCGTTCCGCGGCTCGGGGTTGGCGACGCGGCTCGTGCTCGCCGTCGCCGCGGGCATCCGCGAGCGCGGGGAGACGCCGATGATGCACGCGGCGGCGAGCAACACCTCCGCGATCCGCCTCTACCTCTCGCTGGGCTTCCGCCTGCGGTGGCGGCCGGACTTCATCGCCGTCCGCGTGCCGGGCTAGGCACCGGTCGACGAGCCGGGGCGCACGATCATCAGCACCGTCACCGCGGCCCACAGCAGGTTGAACACGCCGGTGACCATGGCCAGCCGCGCGGCCCGGCTGCCCAAGGTGTCCGAAGTGGACTCCCCGGTCAGCTCGGCGAGCAGGCGCTTCTGGTGTGGGAGCACGAGCAAGGCGAGCACGGCGGCGGCGACCGCGGTCAGCCCGATCGACGTGAGCAGCCACGGGTCGCCCATGACGTGCATGGTGCCCGCGACGCCGAAGCCGAACACGGGCACGGCGATCGCGGCGTAGGCGTAGACCCGGCAGATGCGGTGCAGCACGGTGACGACTTTGACGTCACCCTTGCGGACGGCGGCGGGGAACATGCTGGCCGCGACGGCGACCGGGCCGACGGCGAGCACGGCCGCCAGGACGTGGACGGAGAGCAGGAACTTCGACACGCGCCGAACCTACTGGGTGCGGCGCGAGCCGGGGAGTGGCTGGAATGCCAGGAACCGCCAAGATCGAGCCAGGTGGGTTCTGGATGTCGATTCCGGCGGCCGCGGTTCGACGCGTGGGTAGGAACGGGAAAGGGGACCCACGATGACCACCACGACTTGCACCGCCGCTTCGACTCGGGTCCGGAGCCTGCCGGTCCTGCTCGCCACCGAGGACGACGCCGAGGACATGGGCCTGCTGGCGCCGGACGACCGGCTGACCTGCCACGTGCACGGCCGGTGGATCCACCAGTGCGTCGCCTCGCCGGCGCACGTCAGCCCGGTCACGCGCCACCGCTGGTGCCGGGGTTGCCGGTGCGAGCTGTCGGTCGCGGTCGACGAGCTGTCGCAGACGGTCGCGATGACGTGCCCGCGGTGTGGGCGGGGTGGGAGTGCGGCCACCGCGCGGCTGACCGTGGCTTGCCGGGCGAGTCTGGCGGCTGAGCGGGCGGCTCGTCGCGCGGCTTGAGCTGGGCTGGGGGTCGCCGCCGCCCGGCTGACCGTGGCTCGAACCAGTCCGATGGTCGCCGCCGGGCCGAGGGGGCTTGCTCCACCGGGCTGGACCCGCCGCCGGGCCATTGACTAGTCGGCCGCCGCGCTGCCAGGCTCAGGCCGCCCGGACGGCCGGATGAAATGGGGATCCCGATGCCCGAGGCGGGCTTTGCCGCACCGCCGCGCGCCTTCGTCCGCACGCTCCTGCGCAGCGGCACACCCGCGGAACCCGCCGAACCCGTCGAGGACAACGGCGACCTCACCGCCGTCGGCGATGCCACCCTCGCCCGCGCCTCCCGGTACTGGGTCGTCGTGCCGCTGGCCTACCGCATCGCCGCCTTCGTCAAGGTCTTCATCGGCTTCGCCGCCGCCAACGGCTCCCTCGGCCTCGGGCCCGTGCTGAGTGCCACCGTCTTCGCGGTCCTCGCCAACACCGCCGCGATGGTGTGGGTCCTGCGCCGCGGCGGCTTGCGGGCTCGTATCACCGGCCGCGCGCTCGGCCTGGACCTCGCCGTGGGTGTGGCCCTCAACTTCGCCGTCGCGGTGAGCGCGCCGGCCGCCGTGCAGCCCTTCGCCGTCGACGTCTCCTGGACCTGGCTCGTCGGTGCCGTCGCGATGTGGGCCGGCACCTCCGGGCTGCCGACGGCGCTGTGGTTGTTCGCCGCGGCCGTCCCCTTGCGGGCGACGCTGACCCTGGCCGGGGGCCTTCCGCTGGACGACCAGCTCGCCCTCACCCGCTCGATCGGCTGCCTGGTCGCCCTGGCCGTGGCGATCGTGCTCGCCACCGCCATCCTCGTCCTGCTCGGCGTCGGCACCCGCTTCGCCGTCGACATCGGCCTGCGGCGCGGGCGCGAGGCCGAACGCCGCCGCACCCGGCGCATCATGCACGACAGCGTGCTGCAAACCCTCGAGGCGCTGGCCATCTCCGCGCCGGGCGACGACGCGCAAGCCGTCTCTCGGCTGGCGGAGCTGCGGTCGGTCGCCAAGGCCGAAGCGGCCGAGCTGCGCCGCAAGATCACCGAGCCGGTGCCCACCGGGACGACCCGCGGCTTCGCCGTCGAACTCGCCGACGTCGCCACCGAACTCGCCCGCGACGGCCTGCGCACCCAGCTCGTCGCCGCGGACTTCGCCGACGACCACAAGGTTTCCGAGGACCGGCGCACCGCCTTGTGCGAGGCGGTCCGGGAAGCCCTGCGCAACACCGTGAAGCACTCCGGGACCAAGCAGGTCGTGCTGCGCGTCGAAAAGCGCGACGGCGGGATCGCGGTCGTGGCCCGGGACCAGGGTCAGGGCTTCGACGTCCGGCAGCGGCCGCCCGGCTTCGGCATCAGCCAGTCGATCGTGTCGCGGCTGGCCGAAGTCGGCGGGCACGGCACCGTCGACTCCGAACCCGGCCGCGGCACCCGCGTCACGCTGTGGGTGCCGGGCTAGCCACGAGCCGCGCGATTTCGCGGGCGTGGCTGAAGACCAGGAGGTGGTCCGCGGCCAGCCAGGACACGGAGACGTCCGGCCGCGCACGGGTGAGCCGCTCGACGCCGGCCCGCCAGTTCCGGTTGGCCCGCACCACGAGCTCGTCGTCGCCGTCGCCGGCCATCGACGTCGCCATGATCAGGTCGATCGGGCGGTCGATCTCCTGGTAGAGCCCGAGGATCCGCGCCCGGTACTCGTCGATCTCGACGTTGAGCGCGAGGATCTCCGGCCCGGTCAGCAGCACCTGGCGCTTCGTGCCGCGCCGGGGCTCGTTCGCGGCCGCCATGACCGTCCACATCGCGCGGAAGGCCGGCAGGTCGGCCTCGGTCAAGAATGGCTCGGGGATCGGGTTCGCCCCGTCCACCAGGACGAGCCGGTCGACGGAGCCCGGGTGCTCGGCCGCGTACCGCACTGCCAGGTCCGCGCCGAGCGAATACCCGACGAGCACGGGCGGTGCGGGCAGGTCGACCCGAGCAAGCACCGCCGAGAGGTCGCTGAAGAACGCCTCGAATGTGTAGTCGTCGGCAGCTGAGGCGAGACCGTGGCCCCGGAAGTCGAACGTCACCACGTCGTGGTCGCGCCGCAGCAGCGTGCTCAGCTCGTCGAGGTCCGCTTGGGTCGAGCTGAGCCCGGGGCACAGGACCAGCGGCTGTCCCCGTCCGCCGCGCGAAACCGCGATCGTGACGCCGTCGTGGTCGATCGTGAACCGCTCCATCGCCCGACGGTAGCGCGCATCCGGCCGCACCCTTCTTTCACTGCGGCACCGGACAGCGGTCAGTAGGCGTGGAACACCGTGTCGTCGCCGGTGTACTCGGTCCAGCCCGGTGAGCCGGTGGCGGCGAACCGGAGCCAGGCGCCGTTCAGCTCGCGGGCCAGCTGCCGCGGGGCGTTCTCGCCGACCAGTCCGCGCGGCCCGGAGGCCGGCTCCAGCGCGTCGAACACGAACGGCACTTCGAGGCCGTGGCACGCGCCCAGCCTGCCCTCGAGCAGGGGAGAGCCCCACTCGAACTCGTAGCGGAACGTCCGGCCGGTGTGGTGCTCGGCGAGGTCGCGGACGCCGTCGCGGAAGACCAGGTCGGTCAGCGCCTCGACGAGGACCTCGCCCGCCGCGCGGTCGGTGCCCAGGCCGTAGGCCGCCAGGACGCCCGCCGGGTCCGGGTGCGACACCGCCAGCGACGCCACGGCCTGGTCGTCGGTGACGGCTTCGAGCACGCCCGTCGGCACCAGGAACAGCCGCATCTCCTCGCTGCAGCTGCCGGCGAGCAGGTCGACGTCGGCCCCGGCGCCGGCCCGGATGGCCTTGCCCGGGTGCCGGGGCAGGACGTCGTCGCCGACCACCGGGAGGAACGGGCTGAGCCCGTACCCGCGGTCGTAGCCCAGCGCGTCGCGCAGGTCGGGGGCGCCGCCGGGCCGCAGGACGGCGTCCTGCGCGTCGAGCAGCTGCTCGGTCGACACCTTCCGGAACGCCTCCGCGGTCGGCTCGGCCTTCAGCTCGTCGGCGACCACCTTGGCCAGCCGCCGCGCCTGGACGCCGTCGCGGACCATGTCCGGGTGTCCGCTTTGGACGATCGCGCGGTGGAAGAGTCCCGCCGACAGCGGCGATCCGAGCAGGCAGGCGACGCTGACCGCGCCGGACGCCTCGCCGAAGAGGGTGACGTCGGCGGGGTCGCCGCCGAACCCGGTGATGTTCTCCTGGACCCACCGCAGGGCCGCGAGCTGGTCGCGCAGGCCGAGGTTGGTCGCGCCGCCGTCCAAGGGCAGGAAGCCGTCGATGCCGAGCCGGTACTGCACCGACACCAGCACCGCGCCGCCCCGGGCGAACGCGGTGCCGTCGTGGGCCGGGGCCGCCGCGCTGCCGCCGAGGAACGCGCCGCCGTGCAGGAACACCAGCACGGGCAGGCCGGCCGCGCCCAGCTGCGGGGTCCAGACGTCGACGGTCAGGTACTCCGGTCCCGGCCGCCAGCCGCTGCCGGTGAGCGGCGACAGGTCGATGCCGGGGACGTCGTGCCGTCGTTGGGGCGCGGTCGGCCCCGGTCTGTCCGTGTCGCGGACCCCTTCCCACGCTTGCGCCGGGACGGGTTCGGCGAAGCGGAGCTTCGCCCTCGGGCGCGGCGGCGTACGGGATGCCGCGGAACCGCGCGATGCCGGCGGCGGTGACCTGACCCCGGACCGCGCCGGACGTGGTGGGGACGACGGGGTCGGTCATGCGGAGGGTCCCTTCGTGGAAGACCGGAGGCGTGCCCGCCAGCCTAGGACCGCGGAGGGCCCGCCGTCATGACCTGA
The DNA here is from genome assembly GCF_030264295.1 of Amycolatopsis nalaikhensis. Taxonomy (GTDB): domain Bacteria; phylum Actinomycetota; class Actinomycetes; order Mycobacteriales; family Pseudonocardiaceae; genus Amycolatopsis; species Amycolatopsis nalaikhensis. Next base: position 6,491,774 of record NZ_CP127173.1, read on the forward strand.
TCGTCTCCGCCGCGGGTCGTGAGTGAGAAACCGGGTTAGAACACTGTTTTTCACTCACGACCCGTGCGGTCAGTCCGTCAGCAGGTCCTCGATGGTGATCGGGATGTGCCGGACGCGGATGCCGGTGGCGTTGTGCACGGCGTTGGCGACGGCCGCCGCCATGCCGACCGTGCCGATCTCGCCGAGCCCGCGCGCGCCGACGGCGTTGTGCAGGGTGTCCGGGTACTCGACGAACTGGACGTCGACCTCGGGGATGTCGGCGTTGACCGGCAGCAGGTAGCTCGCGAAGTCGCCGTTGGCGAGCCTGCCGTTCGCCTCGATCTCCAGGCCCTCGTGCAGCGCGGCCGAGACACCCCAGATCATGCCGCCCATGATCTGGCTGCGGGCCGTCTTGTCGTTGATGATCCGGCCCGCGTCGAACACGCCGAGCATCCGCGACACCCGGGCCTCACGCGTCCACTTGTGCACCCGCACCTCGACGAACTGGGCGCCCCACGAGCTGAACGAGTGCTTCGTGACCTCCTCGCCGGGTGCCGACGAGCCGGTCACCTCGAGCTTCTCGCGGCCCAGCGCCCGCAGCAGCTCGCCGAAGGTCATGGTCCGCCCGTCCGCGAAAACGCGGCCGTCGGCGTAGGTGACTTCGGCGCCTTCGAACGGCGCGCCCGGGTCGGCCGCCAAGGCGACGAGCTCGTCGATCGCCTTGGTCGCCGCGATCATGATCGCGGTGCCCGCGCTCGCCGTCGCCGTCGAGCCGCCGGACAGGCCGCCCGGCGGGAGCGCCGAGTCGCCGAGCTTCGGCGTGATCCGGTCGGCCGGGATGTCCAGCGATTCGGCGCCGATCAGCGACAGCACGGTCAGCAGGCCGGTGCCCGGGTCCGCGCCGCTCGTCGCGACCACGGCGGTGTCGTCGGCGTTGAGCGTGATGCCGACGGTGGCCGGGAAGCGCAGGGCGGGGAACATCGCCGTGGCCACGCCCATGCCGACGAGCCAGTCGCCGTCGGTGCGCCCGCCCGGACGGCGGTGCTGCCAGCCGAACCGCGCCGCGCCGACGCGGAAGCACTCGTCGAGGTGCTTGCTCGCCCACTGCAGATCCTTGCCCGGCGGGGCGATCGAGTTGTTCTTGATCCGCAGCTCGACCGGGTCCATGCCGAGTGCTTCGGCGAGCTCGTCGACCGCGCTTTCCAGCGCGAACGAACCGGGTGCCTCGCCGGGGGCGCGCATGAACGTCGTCGGCGGGACGTTCAGCGGCACGATCTTCTGGCTGATGGCCAGGTTCCGCGTCGCGTACCACTCGCGCGAGGTGCCGTGCGACGTCGGCTCGACGAACGACCGCGCCGTGTCCGTGCTGCACCACGAGTCGTGGCTCAGCGCGACGAGCGAGCCGTCCCGCTCGGCGCCGAGCTTGATGGTCTGGACCGTCGCGGCCCGGCCGGCCGTCGCGGTGAACACCTGCTCGCGGGTCAGCGCGGCCTTCACCGGCCGGCCGAGGTCGCGGGCCGCCGCGGCGGCGAGGAAGGCCGGCGACGACGTCCGCCCCTTGCCGCCGAACGCGCCGCCCACGAACGGGTTCACGCAGTGCACGGCCTCCAGCGGCACGTCGAGCGCGCTGGCGAGCTCCATCGCCTGCAGGTTCGACGCCTGGTTGCCGCTGTAGACGGTCACCTCGCCGCCGTCCCACACCGCGACGGCGGAGTGCGGTTCCATCGCGGCGTGGTTCTGCGTCGCGGTGGTGTAGGTCGCCTCGACGACCACCGGGCTCGCGGCGAACGCGTCCGCGATGGATTCGACGCCGTCTTCGAGGATTTCGAGGGTCGGCGGTGCGCCGTCACGGGCCGGCGGCGCGTCCTCGGCGTCGGCGAGACCTTCGGACAGCGACGTCTTCGCCGGCAGCTCGCGGTAGGTGACCTTGACGAGCCCGGCCGCGTCGCGCGCCTGCTCGAACGACTCCGCGACGACGAAGCCGATCGGCTGGCCGTAGTAGGTGACTTCCTCGGTCTGCAGCGGAACCCACGTCTCGCCGAACAGGGGCGAGGTCGCCGTCTGGAGCTTCAGCGGGTCGAACGGCGAGTACGCGGCGAGGACGCCGGGTGCTTCGCGCGCCGCGGTGAAGTCCATCGCTTCGAGCTCGCCGTGGGCGATCGTGCTGAGCACGACGTAGCCGTAGACCATGCCGGGGAAGGTGTGGTCGGCGCCGTACTTGGCCCCGCCGGTGACCTTCAGCGGCGCGTCGAGCCGGGCGATCATCGGGAGCTTCCCTCGGTCAGTTCGAGCAGGACGCGCACCAGGGTCCGCTTCAGCAGCGGAACCTTGAACGCGTTGCCGGACAACGGTTCGGCACCGTCGGCCGCGACGGCCGCGGCGGCTTCGAACGAAGCCTGGGTCGCCGGGGCACCGCGCAGGGCGTCCTCGACGGCCGGGAGGTGCCACGGCACGGTGCCGACGCCACCGGCCGCGACTCGCGCGTCGGCGATCACGCCGTCCTGGACGTCGAGGGCGACGGCCGCGGAGCACAGCGCGAACTCGTAGGACTGACGGTCGCGCACCTTGACGTAGGTGGAGTTCGCCGCCCAGTCCAGCCGCGGGACGACCACCTCGGTGATCAGCTCGCCCGGCCGCAGGTCGTTCTCCAGCGCGGGCGTGTCGCCGGGCAGCTGGTAGAACTCGCGCAGGGCGACCTCGCGGGTGCCGTCGGCGCTTTCGAGCCGCAGCCGCGCGTCGAGGGCGACCAGGGCGACGGCGACGTCGCTGGCGTGCGTCGCGACGCAGGAGTCGCTGGTGCCGAGGATGGCGTGCATCCGGTTGGCGCCTTCGATCGCGGAGCAGCCGCTGCCGGGGACGCGCTTGTTGCACGGCATGGCGACGTCGCGGAAGTACGAGCACCGCGTGCGCTGCAGCAGGTTCCCGCCGATGCTGGCCATGTTCCGGATCTGCTGCGACGCGCTCAGCAGCAGCGCGCGCGAGATCGCCGGGTACACGCCGGGGTGCGCGGCGATGGCGCTCATCCGTTCCAGCGCGCCGAACCGCAGCCCGTCCTCGGTGTCGATGCCGCGCAGCGGCACCTGGTTGATGTCGAGGACGTGCTCGGGCGTGAGGACGTCGAGCTTCATGAGGTCGACGAGGGTCGTCCCGCCGGCGAGGAACGTGCCGGGCGTGGCGAGGGCGGCGTCGACCGTGGTGGGCGCGGTCAGCTCAAAGGGACGCATTGGCCCGCCTCGCCTGCTCGACCGCCTTGACGATGTTCGGGTAGGCCGCGCACCGGCAGAGGTTGCCGGACATGAACTCGCGCACGTCCTCGACGTCCTGCTCGACGGCGGCGACCGCCGACATGATCTGCCCGGCGGTGCAGAACCCGCACTGCAGGGCGTCCTGGTCCACGAACGCCTGCTGCACCGGGTGCAGCGGCTCGTCCTCTGTGGACAGTCCTTCGACGGTGGTCACCGGTTGTGTGACGGTGGCGGCCAGGGTGAGGCACGAGAGCACGGGCCGTCCGCCGACGTGCACGGTGCAGGCGCCGCACTGCCCGCGGTCGCAGCCCTTCTTCGGGCCGGTGACGGCGAGGCGCTCGCGCAGCGCGTCCAGGAGCGTGACGCCGGGATCGACGTCCAGGTGTTCGGTACTGCCGTTGACTTCTAGGGATATGTCCACTGGTCTCTTTCCGCGGCTCGTCCGGGTGGGTACCTGACGGTGGTGGTGGCGGCGAACGGGGAGCGGATAGTCATCCGCTTCACCCGGACGCGAGGCTAGCGGATTACAATCCGGTTGGCAACGAGCCGGTCACGCTGGAGTTGCTCCAGGTCTGGGTTAGATTCGGCGGGACGGCACGAGGAGCGGGAGGACGATGACGACGGGATCGGTCAGTCCCCGGCGCGCGGACACCCGGCGCAACCACGAGCGCATCCTCGTCGCGGCCGCGGAGTCCCTGGCGAAGACGGGCGAAGTGTCGTTCAACGCGATCGCGAAGCAGGCCGAGGTCGGCGTCGGCACGGTGTACCGGCACTTCCCGACGCCGGAGTCGCTGATCCTGGCGGTGTACCAGCGCGAGGTGCGGCACATCGTGGACATCGTGCCGGTGCTGCTGGCCGAGCACGCCCCGGAGCGCGCGTTCCGGGTGTGGGTGACCGACCACCTGGCGCACTACATGATGACGAAGAAGGGGCTGGCCGACGCGCTCCGCCGGGCGACGGCCTCCCGCGGCGAGCTGCCGGCGAGCGCGTACGACGCCATGGTCGGCGCGGTGGCGACCCTGCTGGCGGCCAACGTCGAGGCCGGCACGGTGCGGCCGGACCTCGAGCCGGTGCAGGTGCTGCGCGGCCTCGCGGGCCTGCTGATGCTCGACCCGAACGGCGACTGGCGCGGCGACGCGGCCGGGCTCGCCGAACTGCTCTGGCACGGGATGGCCCGCTAGCCGTCGAGCCGCACGGTCACGGTGACCCGGCCCTTGGCGTCCCGCCGCGCGACGGCGTGACCGGTCCGCTCGTGCTCGTCCAGCTCCAGGGTGAGCGGGGCGCCGTCGCCGGTGAAGTTGCGCCACCACGACTTCGCGTCGGGCAGCCGCACGCCGATGGTGACGACGTCGCCCGCGCGCCGGTAGCCGACCGGGGTGGTGAACGTGCGTCCCGACCGCCGTCCCGTGTAGGTGACCTGGGTGAGGTGGCGGCGGACGAGCGGCCCCCAGCGCGGCGACGTGCGGAGGGTGCCGACGCAGGTGTTCACGCGGTCGACGGTCTTCTTCGGGAGCGGGCCTCGATATCCCACGGCAGTTCTCCTTCGCCGGTGCTGCCGCCCACCGTACCGGAAAACCGGAGATGGGTGTTCCGGTTACGGCGGGGCGGCGTTCAGCTGGACGTGGGGAAGGTGAACGCCGCGGCTGACGCGCTGGTGTGCGGCCACCGCGTGGTGACCACCTTGGCGCGGGTGTAGAACCGGACGCCCGCCGGGCCGTGGATCGGGCTGTCGCCGATCAGGGAGTCCTTCCAGCCGCCGAACGAGTAGTACGACATCGGGACCGGGATCGGCACGTTGACGCCGATCATGCCCACCTTCACCGCGCGCTGGAACTTGCGGGCCGCCTCGCCGCTGCCGGTGAAGATCGCCGTTCCGTTGCCGTAGGGGTTGGCGTTGATGATCGCGATCGCCTCGTCGGCCGTTTCCGCGCGGACCACCGCCAGCACCGGGCCGAAGATCTCTTCGCGGTAGGCGTCCATGTCCGGGGTCACGTGGTCCAGTAGGGACGGGCCGACGAAGAAGCCCTCGTCGTGTCCTTCGACCTCCAGGCCGCGGCCGTCGACCACCACCGACGCACCCTGTTCGGCGCCCCGGGCGACCGCGTTCACCACGCGCTCGCGGGCCGCCTCGGTGACGACCGGGCCCATGTCGCTCGCGGGGTCGCCGCCCGGGCCGACCTTCACCTCGCGAGCCTTGCGCTCCAGGATCCCGACCAGCTCGTCGCCCGCCGCGCCGACCGCCACGGCCACCGAGACCGCCATGCACCGCTGGCCCGCCGAGCCGAACGCGGCCGCCGTCAGGTGGTTCGCCGCGTACTCCAGGTCGGCGTCGGGCAGGACGACCGCGTGGTTCTTCGCGCCGCCGAGGGCCTGGACCCGTTTGCCCGCCGCCGTCCCGCGTTCGTGCACGTACTTGGCGATCGGGGTGGAGCCGACGAACGACACCGCCGCGACGTCCGGGTGGTCCAGGAGCGCGTCGACCGCGACCTTGTCGCCGTGGACGACGTTGAACACGCCGTCCGGCAGTCCGGCCTCGGCGTACAGCTCGGCGACGAGGTTCGACGCCGACGGGTCGCGTTCGCTGGGCTTGAGGACGAACGTGTTGCCGGTGGCGATCGCGATCGGGTGCATCCACAGGGGCACCATGATCGGGAAGTTGAACGGGGTGATCCCGGCGACGACCCCGAGGGGCTGGCGGAAGTCGTGCACGTCGACGTCGCGGGAGACCTGGTCGGAGAAGCTGCCCTTGAGCGCGTCCGCGATGCCGCAGGCGTACTCGACGACCTCGCGGCCGCGCACGACTTCGCCGCGGGCGTCGTCGACGACCTTGCCGTGTTCGCCGGAGATGATCCGGGCGAGTTCGTCTTCGTGCTTCACCAGCAATTCGCGGAAGGCGAACATCACCTTCGTGCGCTGGGACAGCGAGGAATCGCCCCAGGACTCGAAGGCCTTGCCCGCGGCGGCGACCGCGGTGTCCACATCGGACGCTTCGGCCAGCAGCACCCGGGCCCGCTCGCGTCCGGTGGCCGGGTCGTGGACCGGCGCCGTGCGGGTCGAGCCCGCCGGGGTGGCGGTGCCGTTGATCCAGTGTTCGATGGTGGTCACGCTTGCTCCTCCAGGTAGTGCCGGGTTCACAGCAGCCCCACCGCGGTGTCGACCGCGTCGGCGACGTCTCCGTCGTGCGGGTAGAGCAGCGAGCGCCCGACGACCAGGCCTTGCACGGTCGGCAGGGTGAGCGCTCGCTGCCAGGCGGCGAACGCCGCGTCCGGGTCTTTGACTTCGCCGCCGAGCAGGACGGCGGGCAGGGTCGAGGCGGCGAGTACGCGTTCCATGTCGTCCACCACCGGGAGCTTGAGCCAGGTGCGGGCCGAGGAGCGGCCGAGCGCGGCGGCGATCGTGATCGACTTGATGACGGCGTCGGGGGAGAGGTCGTTCTTGAGGCGTCCGTCCACCCAGCGAGACAGGAACGGTTCGACCATCGCGATGAGCTCGCGGTCGGCCAGCTCGTTCACGGCCTTCGCGGTGTTCTCGAGGACGCTCGGCGTGGCCGGGTCCTCGAGACAGATCCGGGTCAGGGTCTTCCCGCCGTCGAACCGCATCTTCTCGATCGTTTCGGCGTCGTAGCAGGCGAAGCGGTCGTCGATCTCGAAGCTCGAGCCGGCCAGCCCGGTGCGGTTCATCGACCCGAGCACCGTTTTGCCGTCCAGGACGCCGAGCAGCAGCAGGTCGTCGAGGACGTCCGCGGTCGCGAGGACGCCGGTTACGCCGGGGCGTTCGAGGGCGAGGCACAGTCGTTCGAGCAGTTCGCCGCGGTCGGCCATCGCGGTGGGGTTGTCGCCTACCGTGAGAGCGCCGCGGGCCGGGTGGTCGGCGGCGATGATCATCGTGCGGCCCTTGTCGTTGAAGGGCGACTTCGCCCGGACCCGGTTCGCGGCCGCCTCGGCGATCGCCCCCGGGTCGTGCACGCGTCTGGCGACGATCCGCCGCACCACGTCGGTCACAGCTGTGCCCCCCTTCGGTCCGTCATGAAGTCGACCGTGCCAGCGGCCGGAGACTTTGTCAAGACATATGGACATCAGGTCATCCCTACAGTGGACATCCTGGCGGTAGGCTCCGGGTGGTGAACACCCCGCCGCCGTCGGACCGCATCGACGTCACCCACCCGCAGGCCTGGAATCCGGGCCGGGAGATCGTCCTGGACCCGGGCAGCCCCGAGCCGCTGTACTTCCAGGTGTCGCGGCAGCTGCACGCCGCGATCGAGGACGGCAGGCTGCCGGCGGGCGCCCGGCTGGACAACGAGATCGAGCTGGCCGCGAACCTGCGGCTGTCCCGGCCGACGGTCCGCCAGGCGATCCAGACGCTGGTCAACCAGGGCCTGCTGGTGCGGCGGCGCGGGGTCGGCACCCAGGTCGTCCGCACGAAGGTCGCCCGGCCGCTGCGGCTGAGCAGCCTGTTCGACGACCTCGCCGGGCTCGGCGGCAAGCCGGAGTCGGTGGTGCTGGCCAACCGCGTCGAGGAGGCGGACGAAGAGGTGGCGGGCCTGCTCGAAGCGCCGGGTCTGGGCCACGTCCGGCGGCTGACGCGGATCCGCTCGACCGACGGCGAGCCGCTCGCCTTGATGAACAACTACCTGCCCGACGGCATTATCGACCCGGCCGACGACGAGCTGCGCGAAAAAGGCCTTTACCAGCTGCTGCGGTCGGCGGGGGTGCGCCTGCACGCCGCCGAGCAGACGATCGGCGCGCGCCTGGCGACCGAGGAGGACGCGGACCTGCTGCACGAGGAGCCGGGTGCGGCCCTGCTGACGATGCAGCGCACGACCTACGACGACACAGGCCGCGTCGTCGAGTACGGCTGGCACGTCTACCGCGCGTCCCGCTACGCGTTCAACCTTTCGCTGACCAACGGGCCTCAGTAGCGGCAGCGCCGGAGGAAGTACGCCCAGGTCACCGCGGCCAGCAGCGGGGCCCACAGCAACAGCGGCAGGTAGCAGGCGACGAGCAGGACGTGCCAGCCCGCGCCGGCGAACTCGATCGTGCCGATGTCCGGGAACGCGCGGAACGCGTAGGCCCAGACGACGGCCAGCGCCAGCGCGCCCAGCCCGGCGGGCACGATCGCGGCGAAGGGCGTCACCCGACGGCCGCCGAGCAATGGCAGCCACGCCGGGACGCGCTCGCCCCACGGCCGGACCAGCCCCAGCGTGAGCAGGGCCAGGCCTTCGCAGAGGAGGCTGAGCGCTACGAAGCTCAAGGAATCCGCGAGCGTGACGACCGGGCGGGGCCGGATGCCGACGTCGACCCCGGCGGCGAGGGCCAGCCGCCAGAGCCCGGACGGCAGGGTGAGCAACGGGACGGTGTGCGCGGCGAGGACGGCCCAGCGCTGCGGGCGGCGGCCGTCCCGGACGGAGATCGAGACCATGCCTCGACGCTGCTCCGCGCGCGGCGCCCGCGCCTCCCTCTCGCGTACCGGTGGGCTCCCTCGGCGGGTGGACAGGGCTGAAGGGGACCTTGCTCTCATCTGATGAGCTGAAGGGGACTTTCCTCGCATCACATGCCAGGAAAGTCCCCTTCAGCTCGGCGCGGACAGGTCGACCCGATCGGGATGTTTACCGCGCCGACGGCGTGGGCACGCTTGATTCGTTCAAGACAAGCGTTCGAGGGTTGTGGTGATGTCCGACTTCGAGGCCCAGCTGAGAGCGGTCTCGTTGCGCGTGACGCGGCCACGGGTGGCCGTGCTCGCCGCGCTGCGGGACCACCCGCACGTCGACACCGAAACCGTGATCGACCTGGTGCGGGGCGAGCTCCCCACCGTGTCGCACCAGGCCGTCTACGACGTGCTGCGGGCCCTCACCGACGCCGGGCTGGTGCGGCGCATCCAGCCGGCGGGCGCGCTCGCCCGCTACGAGACCCGGGTGGGGGACAACCACCACCACGTCGTCTGCCGCTCGTGCGGGGCGATCGCGGACGTCGACTGCGCCACCGGCCACGCTCCCTGCCTCACCGCCTCGGACGACCGCGGCTTCGTCATCGACGAGGCGGAGGTCGTCTACTGGGGCACCTGCCCCGCGTGCGTGGCCGGACCCACCCCCGATGACCGCCGCTCGGAAGGAAGCTCATGAGCAACACACCGGAAACCGGCCCGTCCAGCGCGCAGGGCGTGGACGAAAAGGCAGCGGCAGGCTGCCCGGTCGCCCACGACTCCGTGACCTCGACCGGCAGCGAGAGCGAGAACCCGGCGATCGACTCGCCGACCCCGCGCACGGGTGGCCGCCCGCGCACGATCAAGGACTGGTGGCCCAACCAGCTGGACCTCTCGGTCCTGCACACCCACTCGTCGAAGAGCAACCCGCTCGGCGAGAACTTCAGCTATGCCAAGGAGTTCGCGAAGCTCGACGTCGAGGCCCTCAAGCGGGACATCGTCGAGGTGCTCACCACCTCGCAGGACTGGTGGCCCGCCGACTTCGGGCACTACGGCGGGCTGATGATCCGGATGAGCTGGCACGCCGCCGGCACCTACCGCATCTACGACGGCCGCGGCGGGGCCGGGGACGGCGCCCAGCGCTTCGCCCCGCTGAACAGCTGGCCTGACAACGCCAACCTCGACAAGGCGCGCCGGCTCCTGTGGCCGGTCAAGGAGAAGTACGGCCAGAAGATCTCGTGGGCCGACCTGATCGTGCTCGCCGGCAACGTCGCCATGGAGTCGATGGGCTTCAAGACCTTCGGCTTCGGCTTCGGCCGCGAGGACACCTGGGAGCCCGAGGAGATCTACTGGGGCCCGGAGGACGACTGGCTCGGCGACGAGCGCTACGCCAGCGACTCGGAGATGGTGCCCGAGCTCGGCGCCACCGAGATGGGTCTCATCTACGTCAACCCCGAGGGCCCGCGCGGCAGCGCGGACTTCCGGGCGGCGGCCCACTTCATCCGGGAGACCTTCGCCCGGATGGCGATGAACGACGAGGAGACCGTCGCGCTCATCGCGGGCGGGCACACGTTCGGCAAGACGCACGGTGCCGGGGACGCCGACGCCCACGTCGGCCCGGAGCCCGAAGGTGCCCCGCTGGAGTCGCAGGGCCTCGGCTGGCTGAGCACGTACGGCACCGGCAAGGGGCCGGACACGATCACCAGCGGCCTCGAGGTGACGTGGACCGACCGGCCGACCGAGTGGAGCAACCGCTTCTTCGAGATCCTGTTCGGCTACGAATGGGAGCTGACGACGAGCCCGGGCGGCGGCAAGCAGTACGTCGCCAAGGACGCGCCGGAGATCATCCCGGACCCGTACGACCCGAACAAGAAGCACAAGCCGACGATGCTGACCACCGACCTGTCGCTGCGCTTCGACCCGACGTACGAGAAGATCTCGCGCCGCTTCCTGGAGCACCCGGACGAGTTCGCGCTAGCGTTTGCCAAGGCGTGGTACAAGCTGCTGCACCGCGACATGGGCCCGGTCAGCCGGTTCCTCGGCCCGTGGGTCGCCGAGCCGCAGCTGTGGCAGGACCCGGTGCCGGCGGTCGACCACGAGCTGGTGGGCGAAGCGGACATCAAGACGCTCAAGGCGAAGGTGCTGGACTCCGGGCTCACGACCGCCCAGCTGGTCACCACGGCCTGGGCCGCCGCTGCGAGCTTCCGGTCCACCGACAAGCGCGGTGGCGCGAACGGCGCCCGGATCCGCCTCGAGCCGCAGCGCAGCTGGGAAGTGAACCAGCCCGAGCAGCTCGCGACCGTGCTGCAGAAGCTGGAAGGCATCCAGCGGGAGTTCAACGACGGTGGCGGCGCGAAGATCTCGCTCGCCGACCTGATCGTGCTGGCCGGCTCGGCCGCCGTCGAGAAGGCCGCGCGCGACGCCGGGGTCGAGGTGACCGTGCCGTTCCACCCGGGCCGCACGGACGCGACCCAGGAGCAGACCGACGTCGACTCGTTCAAGGTGCTCGAGCCGCGCGCGGACGGGTTCCGCAACTACCTGCGGCCGGGGGAGAAGCTCCAGCCGGAGGTGCTGCTGGTCGACCGCGCGTACATGCTCGGCCTGACGGCGCCGGAGATGACCGTCCTCGTCGGCGGGCTGCGGGCGCTCGGGGCCAACGCCGGCGGCACGCAGCACGGCGTCCTCACCGACCGGCCGGGCGTGCTGACGAACGACTTCTTCCGCAACCTGCTCGCGCCGGGCACGCGGTGGAAGGCGGCGGAGTCCGGCGAGCACGTGTACGAGATCCGCGACGTGGCCACGGACGAGGTGAAGTGGACCGCGACGGCGGTGGACCTCGTCTTCGGGGCCAACTCGCAGCTGCGCGCGGTCGCCGAGGTCTACGCGAGCCAGGACGCCAGTGAGCGGTTCGTGGCCGACTTCGTCGCGGCGTGGACCAAGGTCATGGAGCTGGACCGCTTCGACCTGGCCTGAGTTGTGGGGCACCGGCCGGGACGTGTTCCCGGCCGGTGCCACGCTCAGCGGCCCGTCCGGGCGGGGGTGCGGGTCCGGAGCAGGCTGGCGCCGACGGCGGTCACCAGGATCAGGCCGACCACGGCCAGCGACAGCCCCGTCGGGATCTTCCAGACCTCGAGCAGCAGCATCTTCACGCCGACCCAGACCAGGACCAGCGCCAAGCCGAGCTTCAGGTACACGAACCGGTGCATCAGGTCGGCCAGCAGGAAGTACAGCGCGCGCAGGCCGAGGATCGCGAACGCGTTCGACGTGAACACCAGGAACGGCTCCCGCGTCACCGCGAAGATCGCCGGGATCGAGTCCACCGCGAACACGATGTCGGTCACCTCGATCAGCACCAGCACCGCCAGCAACGGCGTCGCCACCCAGCGCCCGGCCTCGCGGACGAGGAACTTCCTGCCGTGCAACGACTCCGTCGACGGCACGAGCCGCCGGAACGCGCGCAGGACGACGTTGCGCTCGTAGTCCACCTCCTGCTCGCGGTGCAGGGCCATCCGGATGCCGGTCAGCACGAGGAAAGCGCCGAACACGTACAGGATCCAGGCGAAACTCGCGAGCAACGCCGAGCCCGCGGCGATGAACACCGCCCGGAACACCAGCGCGCCCAGCACGCCGTAGAAGAGGATGCGGTGCTGGTGTTCGCGCGGGACGGCGAAGTAGCCGAAGATGATCGCGAACACGAAGACGTTGTCGACCGCCAAGGACTTCTCGATGACGTACCCCGCGAAGTACTGCCCGGCGAACTCCGCGCCCCACGCCCACCAGACGACGGCGCCGAACGCGACGCCGAGCACCACCCACACGCCGGACCACGCCAGGGCTTCGCGGACGCCGACGACGTGCGCCTTGCGGTGGGCGAACAGGTCGACCGCGAGCATGAGCAGGATGACGCCGAGCACAGCGGCCCAGGCCCAGATGGGAACGGTCACGGCACACTCCTCCGGTTCGGTGGCGAACCGGAGGTCTTCCCGGCCACCCGAAGGTGGCGCCGGCACCGGGTCTGCGCCGAGGCAGCCGGATTGACGATGCCGGACCGGGCGGGTACTCCCCTCCGTCCACTCCAGAATGACGAACTGTGGTTCGTCTGTCAAGTGTGGACGGCTAAGCTGCGCGCATGGCTTCCTGGACGTTCCTGAGCAACCACGCGCACGTGCTGCTGTGCCTGGCCGAGGACCCGGACCGGAAGCTGCACGACATCGCCGAGCGGGTCGGCATCACCGAGCGCGGCGTGCAGCTGATCCTCGCGGACCTCATCGAGGGCGGGTACGTCGAACGCGAGCGCGTCGGACGGCGCAACCACTACACGCTGCACCCGGAAGGACGGCTGCGGCACCCGCTGGAGGCCCACCACCGGGTGGCCGACCTGGTCGCGGCCTTCGGCCCGGCGCGGCACTGACCGGCGTCAGGCGACCCACCGGCGGAACGCGGCCGGATCGGCGTTGCCGCCGCACACGATCGTGACGACGTGCTTCCCGGCGAAGCGGCCGGGATCTTCGAGGAGCGCCGCGATGCCCAGCGCCGCCGACGGTTCGACGACCAGGCCCGCGTGCTCGAACAGCAGCCGCATCCCGGCGATGATCGAGGATTCCCGGACCAGCACGGCGTCGTCGGCGACCTGCAGCAGATCGGCCAGGACCTCCGGGATGGGCCGCCGCCCGGCGACGCCGTCGGCGATCGTGTCCGTCGTGTCCGTGGTGACGACCCGTCGTTCGTGCCAGGAACGCGTCATCGCCGGGGCGCCGAGCGGCTGGACGCAGATCACCTCGGTGCCGGATGCCAGCGTCTTCACCACGTGCCCGACGCCGGTGGCGAGCGCGCCGCCGCCGAGGGCGATCAGGACGGCGTCGAACGGCGTGCCCACGAGTTCCAGCCCGATGGTCGCCGCGCCCTCGCACGTTTCGACGTCCAGGCTGTCTTCCACCAGCCGGATGCCGTCGTGGCGCGCGATCGCGGCCGCCCGCTCGCGCGCCAGCTCGTGGTCGCCGTCGACCAGCTCCAGCCTGGCCCCCAGCGCGCGGATCCGGGCGAGCTTCGCCGGTGTCGCGTAACGGGAAGCGACGACCGTGACGTCGAGTCCCCGGCCCCGCGCGGACCACGCGAGGGCTTGGCCGAGGTTGCCCGCGCTGGCGCACACCGCCGCCTGTCCGGCGAGCCCACCGGCGACCACCTCGGTGCCGCGGCCTTTGAAGCTGCGGACGGGGTTCGCCGTTTCGAGCTTGATGCTCACCGCACAGCCGAGGGCGGGTTCGAGGGCTTCGCAGCGGTACAGCGGCGTGTCGAGGAAGATCGGGTCGATCAGCGGGCGGGCCGCCTGGATCCGGGCGAGGTCGAGGCGTGTCTGCACGGCCGCAGCGTAGTTCAGCGAGGCCCGCGCACGCCGGTGGTTTCCGGTGCGCGGCCGGGGACGCGGATTCAGCAGGCGTCGACCGGGATTTCGCCCGAACCCCGCCGGAGGAAGCGGCACGGGACGGTCACCGTGCGGGCCGGGCTGCCCGGGGCGTTGATCCGGTCGAGTGCCAGTGCCGCCGCCTGGCGGCCGATCTCCTGCGGGTCGCGGACGACCGCCGAGACACCCAACCCGGCCGTCAGGTCGTGTTCGTCCAGGCCGATGAACGCGGTCCGGCGCTGGTGGGCGATCCGGTCGAGCAGGACTCCCGTCGTGATGCCGAGGTTCAGCGCGACCACCGCGGTCGGCGGTTCGGGGCGTGCCATCAGCTTCGCGACCGCCGCCCTGGCCTCGTCCGGGGACGTGAGGTCGCCGACGACCAGGTCGGGGTTCTCGGCGACGTCGGTCCGGGCGAGCGCGGCGCGGAAGCCGTCGATCCGCTGCCGGGCGCGGAACGAGCCGGGCCGTCCGGCCAGCACCGCGATGCGCCGGTGGCCCAGTTCGAGGAGCTGTCCGGTCGCCTGCCGCACGCCTTCGTCGTCGTCGGTCATCACTACGTCGGCCGCCAGCCCGTTGGCCGGGCGCCCGACGAGCACGACCGGCGTGCCGAACGTGTGCTCCGCGGCGAGGAAATCGCGGTCGTCGCCGTCCGGCATCATCAGCAGCGCGCTGACCCGGCGGTCGATCATCGCGCGCGCCAGCTCGGGTTCGCGGGCGGGGTCGTCGTCGGTCGAGCCGATGACGAGGTGCAGCCCGGCGCGGCGCAGCTCCCGCTCGGCGCCCGCGGCGACGCCGGCCTGGAACACGTTGGTGAACCCGGCCGTCACCAGGCCGACGGCGCCCTCGCGGCCGCCCGTGCGCAGGTTCCGCGCGATCGGGTTGGGGGAGTAGCCCAATCGCTGCACCGCGGCGAGGACGCGCGCCCGCGTGTCCGCCTCGACGAGGGGCGAGTTCTGCAGCACCCGGGTCACCGTCGCCGTGCTCACGCCGGCGGCGCTCGCGACCTCTCGCAGCGTCACGCGCCGCCCACCCTGTGCCACCTTCGGCCCCTCTCGGTCTCCCGACCAATGTAATCGTTGACATCGGGGAGGCGGTGGCTGACACTCCCTCATGTCATCGTTTACATCAGAATGTCATCGTTTACATCCGGAGGTGCCTTCGATGGAGCCGGTGCTGACCGACGGGCGGCTGGGCGCGCGGCCCGACCCCGGCCTGGTGGCCCACGTCAACGCGGTCGAGCTGGCCGACGAGGTCGCCGCGGCCGCGGAGTACGTCCGCGTCGACCTGGCGCACGTCCTCATGCTGACCCGACAGGGCGTGTTCGACCGAGCGCACGGCCGCTCGCTGGCGCGGGCGCTGCTGCGGCTGCTGGACGACGACCCCGCGCGCGTGCTGGCCGGCGATCCGGCGCGGGGCACGATCGCGCTCCAGCTCGAGCGGTACCTGGAGGAGCGGTGCGGGCCGGCGGGCCTGGACATCCAGCGGGCACGCAGCCGGATCGACCAGAAGGCGACCGGCGTGCGGCTGGCGAACCGCGCGGCCCTGCTCCCGGTGCTGGTCGGGCTCGTCGACCTCGGCCGGGTCCTGCTGGCCGCGGCGGACGACCACGACGACGTCCTCGCCCCCGGCTACACCCACCTGCAGCACGCCCAGCCGACCACGCTCGGGCACTACTTCAACGCCCACTACTGGGTCGTCTCCCGCAACCTCGCCCGCGTGCGGCAGCTGTACGAGCGCCTGAACGAATGCCCGCTCGGCGGCGCGGCCCACAGCGGGACGTCCTGGCCGATCGACCGCGAGGCGACCGCCGCGCACCTCGGGTTCGCCCGGCCGGTCCGCAACGCGCGTGACGCCGGTCTGTCCGCGATGGACACCGGGGCCGAGCTGGCCGCCACGCTGGGGCTGGTGCTGTCGGGGGCCGCCCGGTGCGCGTCCGACCTCTACTACTGGTCGTCGTCGGAAGTAGGGCTGGTGCGCCTGGCCGCGTCGCTGTGCGGCACGTCGAGCATGATGCCGCAGAAGCGCAATCCCATTGTCCTGGAACGCATCCGCGGCCTGGCGGGCGAAGCGGCCGGGTGGGGCGCCGCCCAGCTCGGCGTGCTGCATTTCGCCACCTCCACCGACGCCGACCAGGGGTACGTCCACAACCGGCTGCCCGGTTACTGCCGCGAGACCGCCGGTGCGCTCGGCCTGCTCGGGCAGGTCGTGCGCACCCTCGAGGTCGACGTCGAACGCCTCGCGCGGTCGGCGGGCAGGCATTGGTCGACGGCGAGTGCGCTGGCCGACGACCTGGTGCGCGCCCATGGCCTCAGCTTCCGCGCCGCGCACGACGTCGTCGCCCGGTTCGTCGCCGCGCACGAAGCGGCGGGCGAACCGGACGGGACCGTGTGGCCGGACCTCGCCGAAGGGCCGTTGCGCGAGTACCCGGCCGCGCGGCTGGCCGAGCTCCTGGATCCGCGGGCGTTCGTCGAGAGCCGGGACAGTCCCGGGGGCACGGCCGCGGTCCGCCGCAAGGAGCTCGCCGCCGAAGCGGCGCACGACTTCGAAGCCCACCGCTCGGCGGTCGAAGCGATCACCGAGTCCGTCTCCGGGGCCGAAGCGCGGCTCCTGCGTGCTGCCCGCGCGCTGGCCGAAGAGCCGCCCGCCTGATCTTCCGTCCGTTACCGTCACCTCGACAAAGGAGTCACCCGTGGCCACACCACGTCCCGACACGCCTTCGCTCGCCGCGGAACCGCCGGAAAGCGGGCCGGAGCAGGCCCGGCGGCTGACCGGGCAGCCCGTCGGCCGCCTGTTCGTCGGCCTCTACGTGCTCGCCATCGTCGGCGTGTGGGTCGCCCTGCTGACCCCCGCCTCGGTCACGCTGGCGCTGCGGATCGCCGACCTCGACCCGGCGGGCAAGGCGTCCTCGCTCGCCCTGGTGACCGGCGTCGGCGCGATCTTCGCGATGGTCTCCAACCCGGTCTTCGGGCGGCTCAGCGACCTCTGCACCTCCCGGTGGGGACGGCGGCGGCCGTTCATGGTGGGCGGCGTCGCCTGCGGCGTGGTCTCCCTGGTCGTCATCGGGATCGCCCCGTCGATCCCGGTGGTGCTGCTGGGGTGGTGCCTGACGCAGGTGGCCCTCAACGCCGCCGTCGCCGCGTTGATCGCCGTGCTGCCCGACCGCGTGCCCGAGCACCGCCGGGGCACCGTCTCCGGGCTGATGGGCATGACGAACCAGGTCGCGCAGGTGGCGGGCACGTTCCTGGTGCAGTTCACCGGCACCCGCGGCCTGGGGATGTTCGTCGTCCCGGCCGTGATCGGGCTGGTGCTGGTGCTCGCTTTCGCCTGCTACCTCAAGGAAGTCCCGAAGACGCGGGCGGAGCTGCCCCGGCTGTCGTGGGCGAGCTTCCCGCGCAGCCTGTGGATCAACCCGTTGCGGCACCGCGACTTCGCGTGGGCGTTCCTGAGCCGGTTCCTGGTGTGGGTCGGGAAGTCGCTGCTGCTGACCTACAAGACGTACTTCCTCATGGACCACCTCGGCTACAGCAGCGCCCGCGCCGCCGCGGTGCTCGGCTGGACGATGCTCATCCTCGGGATCGGCGTGGTCGTGGCCAGCAACGTCGCGGGCTGGCTGTCCGACCTCGTGCGGCGGCGCAAGGTGTTCATCATCGCGGCTTCACTGCTCTTCGGCACCGGCATGGTGGTCATCGCGACCTCGTCGACGCTCACCGGGTTCCTCGTCGGTGTCGCGATCGCCGGGATCGGGCAGGGCACCTACGTGGGTGTCGACTACGCGCTCGTGGCGTCCGTGCTGCCGGACCGCGAAACCGGCGCGGCCAAGGGCATGGGCGTGTTCAACATCGCCAACGCCTTGCCGCAGACCGTCGCGCCCGCGATCGCGCCGCTGTTCCTCGCCATCGGCGGCGGCCACAACTACGCCGCGCTTTACCTCAGCGCGGCCGGGTTCGCCATCGTCGGGGCGATCGTCGCCCAGCTGATCCGCGGCGTGCGCTGACCGGTCAGTCCTCGGCCTCGGCGTCGGTGATCGTGTCGAGCACCTCGGCCGCGATGGCCCGGGCCGCGGGCTTGATCTCGGCGCTGAGGGCGAAGAACCGCTCCTGGGCCGGTTCGGCGGGCCAGTCGGCCGGCAGGTGCTCGCGGGGCAGCCGCGGGTCGGCGCGGATCGTCTGCAGCCAGCCGGACTCCAGGAGCAGGTCGCGGGCCAGGCTGTCCGGGGCGTGCGCGGGCGGGTCCTCCCAGCGGGCCAGGAACGCCCGGTAGCGCTCGGCCAGCCGCTCGACGTCCCAGGCCTCGCGGATGATCTCGGCCAGGTCGGTCGGCGGGAGGGCGCGGGCCTGGAAGACCTTGACGTGCTCGTCCGCGCCGAGGCCGTCGAGCAGCGGCGGGACGTCGACGTCGCCCGGCGCGATCCACAGCCCGCCCTGGAGGCCGCCGAACCCGGCCCACAGCAGGCGGGAACGCAGGGCGTGCCGCTGCCGCTGCCACGACTCGGGCATCGAAAACCCGAGGAGCGTCCAGGTGCCGTCCCACTGCCGGTCGACGACGCCGTCGCGCCACATGCGCCGCTCGCCGTCGTGCAGGATCGCCCGCGACCGGTCGGTCAGTCCGATGTAGACGTTGCGGCCGCGGCGCACCCGGTGCAGCAGGCCGCGCCGGGCCATCCGGCTCAGTGTGGACCGGGTGGCGTGCTCGGAGATCCCGGCGCGGTCCAGCACGTCCAGCACGCTCGCGGTCGCGACGTGGATGCCGCGGTCGAGGACGTGCCCGCCGAGGAACGCGAGCAGCAGCGCCTGGGGCCGCGGGGTCTCGGCACCTACGCCCTCCTCGGCCTCCGGCACGGCTAGATCGGTCACGTCGCGAGCATAAGCGACGTTGACATTGGGCAGACTGTTGACTGCGGTCTCAAATTTGCCTAACGTTCGACCCCGCGTGACACGGGTCACGCGAGGTCGGCGACGGGTGGAACACGCGATGGCAGACAACTCCCGGACGCGAGCGCAGCTGCGCCGCGCGGTGCTCTCCAGCTATTTCGGCAGCGTGATCGAGTACTACGACTTCCTGCTCTACGCCACGGCGTCGGCGGTGGTCTTCAACAAGGTCTTCTTCTCGAACCTGGACCCGGTGATCGGCACCATCGCCAGCCTGGGCACCTTCACCACGGGCTACCTGGCGCGGCCGATCGGCGGCGTGGTCTTCGGGCACTTCGGCGACCTGCTCGGGCGCAAGCGGATGCTCGTGATCACCATGACGATGATGGGCGTCGCCAGCACGCTGATCGGCATCCTGCCCACCTACGCGCAGATCGGGGTGTGGGCGCCCATCCTGCTGGTGGTGCTCCGCGTGCTGCAGGGCATCGCCGTCGGCGGGGAGTGGGGCGGTGCCGTGCTGATGTCGGCCGAGCACGCGACCAGCAGGCGCGGGCTGTGGGCGAGCTTCACCAACGCCGGCGCGCCCAGCGGGATGGTCGTCTCGACGGCGCTGCTCACGCTCATGGGCGCGGTGACCACCGACGCGCAGTTCCTCGCGTGGGGCTGGCGCATCCCCTTCCTGCTCAGCGTGGTGCTGCTGGCGATCGGCCTGTTCGTGCGGCTGAAGGTCCAGGAGACCCCGGTGTTCGCCGCGACGCGTCGTCCGACTGGTGCCCCGCTGCTCGAAGTGCTGCGCCACCCGCGCAACCTGCTGCTGGCGATCGGCGTCGGCTTCGCCGCGTTCGTCGCGCAGGGCACGCTCACCACCTACGTCCTTTCCTATGCGGTGCAAGCGGGATTCGTCCGGCAGACCGTGCTCAACGCGATCACGGTGTCCTCGATCGGCGCGGTGCTCGGCATCATCGGCTTCTCGGCGCTGTCCGACCGCGTCGGCCGCCGCCCGGTCGTGCTGGGCGGCGCGGTGGCGGTCGCGATCGTGGGGTTCCTGCTGTTCCCGTTGATCGACACGGGTTCCGCCGCGTTGCTGACGCTCGCCGTCGTGCTGGGCCAGTCGATCGCGCACCCGGCGATGTACGGCCCGCTCGCCGCGCTCTGCACCGAACTGTTCGCCACCCGCACGCGCTACACGGGCGCGTCGCTCGGCTACCAGATCGCGGGGCTGGGCGCGGGGATCGGGCCGGTCGTGTTCGCGGCCGTCGCCGGGGCGGGCACGGGCGTGATCTCGACGGTGATCGCGGCCTGCTGCCTGCTCACCGTGGTGTGCGTGCTCATCCTGCGCGAAAGCCACCGGGACGACCTGGCCGAGCCGGTCGCGGAGCGGCTGACGGGAGTGGAGCGGTGAAGCTCGTTGCCTGGGTGTTCGCGGCGGTGCTCGCGGTCGGTCTCGCACCGGCGGCCGAAGCCACCGAAGCCGGGCACCACACCGGAGCACTGCCGGACGGCGCGACGTGGGTCGCGGACGTCCCGGCCGCGTGGAACGGCACGATCATCTTGTACAGCCACGGTTTCGGCCCGCTGGAGCCGCGGAACGCACCGGACGAGGCGACCGGTCAGGCGCTGCTCGGCGAGGGGTACGCGCTCGTCGGCTCGTCCTATTCGGGACCGTCGTGGTGGGCGCTGGAGTCCGCGGTCCGCGACCAGTTCGACGCGCTGGCCGCGCTCGAAGCGCGGATCGGCCCGGCGAAACGCACCATCGCGTGGGGCACGTCGATGGGCGGGCTGGTGAGCGCGCGCGAGGCGGAGGACCACCGCGTCGACGGCACCCTGACGACGTGCGGCCTGGTCGCCGGGGCGCTGAACCTCAACGCCTACCAGCTGCACGGCGAGTACGCGCTCGCCCACCTGCTCGCGCCCGAGCAGTCGATCAAGCTGGTCCGCTACGCGAGCCAGGAGGAAGCGACGGCCGCGGCGTCGACGTTGACGGGGGTCACGAGCGCCGCCCAGGCCACGCCCGCGGGCCGGGCCCGGATCGCGCTCGCCGCCGCCCTGCTGAACATGCCGACGTGGTACACCGGCCCGACGCCGCCCAGTGACTACGAAACCCAAGAGGCGCACCAGGAACAGGCGCTGACGGAGTTCGTCCTCGGCTTCGTGCTGACCGGCCGCTACCAGATCGAGCTGGCCGCGGGCGGCAACAGCGCGGCCACCCGCGGCGCCGACTACGCGGCGATGTTCGCGAGCAGCAGCCACGCGCGCCAGGTCCGCGAGCTGTACCGGCGGGCGGGGCTGAGCCTCGACGCCGACCTGGCGAAGCTCAGCCGCGACGCGGACATCACGGCCGACCCGGGCGCCGTCACGACGCTGGCCAGGACGTCGGTGCCGACCGGACGCCTGCGTGGGCCGGAACTGAACCTCCACACGGTGGCCGACCACCTGGTGCCGGTGGAACAGGAGAACTGGTACGCGCGGCGGGTGGCGTCGGCGGGTGCCGGGCCGTTGCTGCGCCAGGCGTACGTCGCCGGTGCCGGGCATTGCGCGTTCGAGCCGTCGGAGACGATCGCCGGGCTGCACGCGCTCGAAACCCGCATCACGACGGGCCGGTGGGGGAACGCGGCCGAGCCCGACGTGCTCAACGCGGTCGCCGGGACGGGCCGCTACACGCGGTTCGCCGTGCCACTCCTGGTGGGTGCGCTCACGCCGGGTCCGCGGGAAAGGTGACGTGCCGCCCAGTCGAGATGCGCTGAAGGGCCCTTTCCTCGCATCAGATGCGAGGAAAGGGCCCTTCAGCGCATCAGATGAGACGAACGTCCCCTTCAGCTCGGTCGGCCGCGGAGGCTGGCTCCGATGCCGTCGAGGAGGTAGCCGAGCCCGGCCTCGAAGATCTCGTCGGCGTCGAGGTGGACGGCGTCGCGGATGACCGTCGCCAGCGCGGGGAACCGGCCGGTCGCGAAAGTCCGCTCCAGGTAGGGGCCGTACGCTCGCTGCCACTGCCGCTTGTCCATCCCGCTGGTGCGTTCGGCGCGGCGCTCGGCGATCTCCCGGCGCACCGCGCCGATCACGTACGAGTTCACCGCGTCGACCACCGGCATGACGCGGTCGACGTCGACGCCGTCCATCGCGGCCACCACGGCCTCGCCCCTGGCCAATGCGTTCGGGCCGAGCTGGGGCCGCCCGCCGAGCAGATCGGCGAACCACTCGTGCCGGTGGGCGGCGCGGCGGGTCAGCTCGGCCACGGACCGCAGGACCTCGCGCCACCCGCTGCCGGTCGGCCGGATCTCGGCGTACACCGCGTCGACCATCAGGTCGAGCAGTTCGTCCTTGCCTTCGATGTAGCCGTAGAGCCGCATCGGCCCGGCGTCCAGCGCGGCGGCGACCTTGCGCAGCGACACCGCTTCCAGGCCGTCCGCGTCGGCCAGCCGGATCGCCGCCCGCACGATCAGCTCGCGGCTCAGCGGGGCCGGCACCGGGCGTTCCGGCGGCTCCGGCCGTTCCCACACCACCATGGCGCCGACCTTATACCGCATCGTTCGATACAGTGTATTGAGAAATACACCGTATCGGAGGGATGCGACCATGACCATCGCGATCATCGGAGCGGGCCCGGGCGGCCTGGCCCTCGCCCGGGTACTGCACGTCCACGGCCTCGAGGCCGTCGTCTACGAGCGTGAGCCGTCCCGCGACGCCCGCGGCCAGGGCGGCATGCTCGACATCCACTCCGGGCAGCGGGCGCTGCGCGAGGCCGGCCTGCTCGAGGAGTTCTTCGCGATCGCCCGCGGGGAAGGCCAGGACATGCGCCTGCTCGAGCCGGACGGCACGCTGCTGCTGCAGGAGGACACGCCCGACGACGCCCCGCTCGACCGCCCCGAGGTCGACCGCGCCGACCTGCGCGCGCTGCTGCTGGACTCGCTCCCCGAAGGCACCGTGCGCTGGGGGTACGCCTACCGCTCCGCGGGCGACGGCGTGGTGCACTTCGCCGACGGCCGCAGCACGCGGTACGACCTGCTGGTCGGCGCGGACGGTGCGCAGTCCCGCGTCCGCGCGCTGCTCACCGACGCGCGTCCGGAGCACCTCGGTCAGAACTCCGTCGAGATCGGCATCCCCGACATCGACCGCACGCACCCCGACCTCTCGGCGATGGTCGGCCGCGGCAACTACTGGGTGTTCGGCGACGGGATTTCCCTGGCGGCGCAACGCAACGGCGACGGCCGTGTCCGCATCGGCATCAACTTCTTCAACACCGGCGAGGACTGGTTCGCCACCAGCGGGATCCCGTTCGACGACCCGGCCGCCGCTCGGGCACGCCTGATCGAACTGCTCCCCGGCTGGCACCCGCGAGTCACGGCACTGATCGAGGCGTGCGACGACGTCGTCGTGCCGCGGCCGCTCACGACGCTCCCGGTCGGCCTGACGTGGCCGTCCCGGCCGGACGTCACCTTGATCGGCGACGCCGCGCACCTGATGCCGCCGGTGGGGCAGGGCGCCAACCAGGCGTTGCTCGACGGAGCTTTCCTGGCGCTCGCGCTGGCCGCGCACCCGGACGACATCCCGGCCGCCGTCGAGGAGTACGAGCGCGAGATGTTCGAGCGCACCGGCGCGGCCGCCCGGATGTCGGCGGACATGCAGGAGCTGCTGATGTCCCCGGACGCGGCCCGGCGGCTGCTCGAGTTCTTCCAACCGGGCTGAGGGGCCCGGGCTGCGGAGGGGGCTTGACCTGGCTAGATTACGTTTGTAATGTCACCGCCACCGGAGGAGGTGGGTCGCACGTCGAGCCGCACGGGGCGGCGGGCCCCCGAAGAGAGGAAACGGGCGCTGCAGCAGGCCGCTGTCGAGGTTGTCGCCCGGGAAGGAGTTCGAGGCCTGACCTACCGGGCCGTCGCCGCCGCGGCCGGGGTCACCACCGGGGCCGTGCAGCACCACTTCGCCTCGCTCGACGACCTGTTGCGGTCGTCGCTCGACTGGGTGCTCGAAGAAAGCAGCGAAAACGGTCTGCTCGGTGCGCGGACGGGTGTTTTCGCCGACGGCGCGAATGTTCGCAAACGATTCACCGAAAGCGCCGACATTCAGGTTTTCCAATATCGGCTCGTCGTGGAATCGCGGGTGCGGGAAGAGTTGCGGCCCGTTGTCCGGCGCCTCTACGACAGTTATCTCGCGGCCGTCGCCAAGGATCTGGCGGCAGCGGGGAAAGAGCCGCCCGAGGGTCTGGCCGCGCTCGTCTACTACGCCCTCGACGGCATGTTCCTGCACCAGGTAGCCGATCCCGAGGCCGATCCCGGTGCCGCGCTCGACGCCTTGCGGATGCTCCTCGAGGCGGCGGCCCACCCGGTCGCCCGCTGAACAAACGGCGGTCGCCCGCTCGTCTCCGATGCGGAGACGAGTGGCGGCCGCCTTTTTCTTTCCCCGGACTTCGGGGCTTGGTGAAGATTCCGGAATTTTCGCCGTTCAGGTGTTGACTTAGTCAACAGCGGCGGTTCAGACTTCGTGGCCGGAAACCACGGATGGGAAAGGTGTTCGGATGTCAGCGACTTTGCTGGTCGACGGGAACTGGATCGCCGACGGCCCGGCGTTCGACGTCGTCGACCCCGCGAGCCTCGAGCCGATCGGGTCCGCGTCGGACGCCGGGGCCGAGCACGCCCGTGCCGCCCTCGACGCCGCGTCGGCCGCCTTCCGGGAGTGGGCCGACACGGATCCGGAGACCCGCGGCGGCCACCTCCGCGCGGCCGCCGCCGCGATCCGGGCCCGAAGCTCGGAGCTGGCCCGGCTGCTCACCCGGGAGAACGGCAAGCCGCTGGCCGAAGCCAGGGGAGAGCTGCTCAACGGCGCCCGGATGCTCGAATGGGCCGCCGAAGAGGGGCGGCGGGCGAACGGCCGGGTGACGCCGTCGAGCGCGGCCGGCCCCGGGCTGGTGCTGCGGAGCCCGGTCGGGCCGGTGCTCGCGATCACGCCGTGGAACTTCCCGGCCAGCATGCTGCTGCGCAAGGTCGGGCTCGCGCTGGCGGCCGGCTGCCCGGTGATCGCCAAGCCCGCCGAGCAGACCCCGCTGATCGCGACCGCGCTGCTGGAGATCCTGCAGGAGACCGGGCTTCCCGCCGGTGTCCTGCAGTCGCTGACCACCTCGCGCCCGGCCGAGCTGGTCGACGCGCTGCTGGCCGACGGCCGCCTGCGCAAGATGAGCTTCACCGGTTCCACCGAGGTCGGTCTCGGCCTGTTGCGGCGCACCGGTTCCGTGCTGCGCCGGACGTCGCTCGAAATGGGTGGCCACTCGCCGGCGATCGTCTTCGCGGACGCCGACCTCGAAGCCGCCGCGGCCGGGCTGGTGACGGCGAAGTTCTTCAACGCCGGGCAGAGCTGTACCGCGCTCAACCGGCTCTACGTGCACCGGAGCGTCCACGACGACCTGCTTGCCCTGATCGAGAAGAAGACGGCCGCGCTGCGGGTCGGCCGCGGCGACACCGACGGCGTCACCGTGGGCCCGCTGATCGACGCGGCCGGGCTGGCGAAGGTCGAGCGGCAGGTCGCCGACGCCGTCGAGCACGGCGCCCGCGTCGTCGTCGGCGGAAGCCGGTGGGAACCCGGCGATCCCGCGCTGCGCGGGCACTTCTTCCAGCCGACGGTCCTCGCCGGCGTGACGCCCGAGATGCTGATCTCCCGCGAAGAGACCTTCGGGCCGGTGCTGGCCGTCGCGGCCTTCGACCACGACGACGAAGCCGTCGACCTCGCCAACGCGACCGAATACGGCCTGGCCGCCTACGTCTTCGGTACCGACCTGCGCCGCGTCTGGCGCGCGCTCGACCGGCTCGACTTCGGCGTCATCGGCGTCAACGACCCCGCCCCGGTTCGCCCCGAACTGCCGTTCGGCGGGCAGAAGAACTCCGGCCAGGAACGCGAAGGCGGCAGCGAAGGCATCGAGGCCTACACCGAGGCCAAAGCCGTCGCCCTCCGCTTCTGACCCGCTGCGAAAGGAAACCCGTGACCACCACGACCGACGCGCCCGCGTCGCCGACCGCCGAGCTCGCCGACCTCGACCGGCGCCGGCTCATCCACCCCCACACCGTCATCGGCGCCCCGGCCGAACCGCTCGTCCTCGACCGCGGCGAAGGAGCCCTGCTCTGGGACACCGAAGGGCGGCAGTACATCGACGGCACCTGCGGACTGTGGCAGTGCCCGGTCGGGCACGGCCGGGCCGAGCTGGCCGCCGTCGCCGCCGAGCAGATCGGCAGGCTGGAGTTCTACTCGTCCTTCGGCGACTACTCCAACGCCCCCTCGATCCGGCTCGCCGACCGGCTGCTGTCGCTGGCGCCCGCCGGGCTGGAGCGCGTCTTCCTCACCAACGGCGGCTCCGAGGGCAACGAGACCGCGATCAAGCTGGCCCGCTTGGCCCACCACCACGCCGGCTCGCCCGAGCGCACGGTGATCCTCGCCCGCACCGGCGGCTACCACGGCATGGGCGGCGGCTCGCTGGCCGCGACCGGGATCGACGGCCTGCGCGCCGGGTACGGCCCGCTCGTCCCCGGCGTCGAGTGGCTCGGCAAGCCGCACGGCCTCGAGCACGGCCCGGACGCGACCGACCGGCTCGTCGAAGAGCTGGAACGGCGCATCGAGGAAATCGGCGCGCACCGCATCGCCGCGTTCATCGGCGAGCCGGTCCTCGGCGTCGGCGGCATGGTGCCGCCGCCGGAGGGGTACTGGCCGCGTGTGCAGGAAGTGTTGCGCCGCAACGGAATCTTGCTCATCGTGGACGAGATCGTCACGGCGTTCGGGCGCACCGGGCACTGGTTCGGCAGCGAGCACTTCGGCATCGAACCCGACATGGTCGTCCTGGCGAAGGGCCTCACCAGCGGGTACATCCCGATGGGCGCGGTCCTGATCGGACAGCGGGTGCTCGACCTGGCCGACGGCGCGACCTTCCTGCATGGCTTCACCTACAACGGCCACCCCGTCGGCTCGGCGGTCGCGCTGGCCAACCTCGACATCATCGAGCGGGAGAACCTCCTGGAGCGGGCCCGCGTCCTCGGCGAGCGGCTGCGGGAGCGGCTCGAACCGCTGACGGAGCTGCCGCACGTCCGCGAGGTCCGCGGCGTCGGCCTGATGCTCGGCATCGAGTTCGACGGCGCCACGCCCACCGCGCCCGTGCAGGCGGGCTGCCGCGCGGACGGCGTCGTGGTGCGAGCCTCCGGCGCCAGCATCGTGCTCTCGCCGCCGCTGGTGATCACCGAGGCGCAGGTCGACACGCTCGCCGACGTCCTGTGCCGCCACGTCGCCGCGGCCGCGGGCTGAGGGGAGGGACCGTGCGGATACCGAAGGTGCTGTCTGCGGCGGTACTGCTCCTGGCGACCGGGTGCGCCGTGTCGGAAGGCGGCGAGAACTCCGTGGTGTTCGTCTCCTACGGCCAGGGCGCCTACCAGGCCGGTCAGCGCTCGGCGTGGCTGAACCCCTACACGGCCGCGACCGGCACGACCGTCACCATCGACGGCCCCTCCAGCACCGCCAAGCTCAAGGCGATGGTGGAAGCGGGCAAGGTCACCTGGGACGTCGTCGACACCGAAGCGTCGGTGGCGGCCCAGGCGTGCGGCACCCTCGTCGAGCCGGTCGACATGGGACCGCTGGCGGCTTCGTTCCCCGAGCGCACGCTCACCCCGTGCGGAGTGCCGGACGCGTTCTTCGGCATGACCCTGATGTACAACGCGGACGTCTACGGCGCGCACCCGCCGACGAAGCTCGCGGACTTCTTCGACCCGCAGCGCTTCCCCGGCCGGCGGATCATCTACGGCGGCGACCCGAGCGTCGGGACGCTGGAGGCGGCCCTGCTCGCCGACGGTGTCCCGGCCGACCGGCTCTACCCGCTCGACGTGCCGCGCGCGCTCGCGGTGTACGACCGGGTGCGCCCGGAGCTCACCATCACCAGCACCTACGGCGACCAGCAGCAGCGGATGGCCGGCGGGCAGGCGGACATCGCGCTGATCGTCAGCGCCCGCGCCTACTCCCTGCTGAAAACCGGTGCCACGCAATGGAAAGTCGTCTCCGGGGTGCCGATCCCGGTGACGTGGGACGTGCTGGTCGTCCCCAAGGGATCCCGGCGCGCGGAACGGGCGAAGGACCTCATCCGCTACGCGTCCGAACCCGCGCGGGCCGCCGCGTTCGCCGAACAGGCGGGCATCGGACCGGCGAACACGGCGGCGAAACCGGTCTACCCGGCGGCCGCCCGCGACCTGGACATCTGGGGGAAGACAAGGAGGACCTGCGCGTGCTCAGCGACGTCCGATGGTGGGCGGCGAACCGGATCGAGGTCGTGAAGACCTGGTCGGACTGGATGACCGGATGACCGCCGTGCTCGCGGGGCCCGTCGCCCCGCCCCGTTCCCGCGCCGCGTGGCTGCTGCTGCCCGCCGCCGCGCTGCTGCTGGTGTTCTTCTGCTACCCGCTGGCCGTGATCCTCTGGCGCAGCTTCACCGAACCGGACTTCGGCGTCGGCAACTACCTCGCCGTGCTCGGCGACGAAGTGCAGATCCGGGTGGTGCTGCGGACCTTGCGGACCGCCGCGGTCATCACGGTCGCGACGCTCGTCGTCGCCTACCCGTACGCCTACGCCATGAGCCGGGTGGGCCGCCGCGCCCGCGGGCTCCTGACGCTGCTGGTCCTGATGCCGTTCTGGACCAGCGTGATGGCCCGCAACTTCGCCTGGTACGTCCTCGAACAACGCGGTGGCGTCATCGAAAAAGCCTTCGACGCCATCGGGATTCCCGGCGTCGCGCTGCTCGGCTCGGTCGCCGGGGTGACCGTGGCGATGGTGCAGGTGATGCTGCCGTTCATGGTGCTGCCGCTGCAGAACACCATGCTGGGCATCGACCGGAACCTGCTGCACGCCGCCCGCAGCCTCGGCGCCCGCGGGCCCGTCGCGTTCCTCCGCGTCTACCTTCCGCTGTCGCTGCCCGGCGTGCTCGCGGGCGTCTCGGTCGTGTTCATCATGTCCCTGGGCTTCTACATCACCCCGGCGCTGCTGGGCACCCCGCAGCAGGCGCTCGCCGCCCAGGTGATCGGCACGCAGGTCAACGACCTGCTCGACTTCGCCGGCGCGGGCGCGCTCGGCGCGATCCTGCTGGTGATCACCCTGGTCGTGCTCGCGGCCATCAGCCGCGTCGCGGCGCCGGTGGCCACCAGCGCGGCGGGAGGGACCGACCGTGGCTGACAACCTGGTCCGCGCCCGGCACGAACGCACGCTCGGCTGGGGACTGCGGGTGTGGGTGGTGCTCGTCGGCTTCGTGCTCGTCGTGCCGACGCTCGTGGTCATCCCGATGAGCTTCGGCGCCGGCTCGACCTTCCAGTTCCCGCCCGACGGCTGGTCGTGGCGCTGGTACGGCGAGTTCTTCGGCAGCAAGCAGTGGCTGGCCGCGCTGGCCAACTCCGTCCAGGTGGGACTGCTGGCCGCCGCCCTCGCCACCGTGCTCGGCGTCGCCGCCGCGTTCGGGCTCGACCGTGCCCGCTTCCGCGGCCGGGGCGTCGTGCGCCAGGTGCTGATGGCCCCGATGATCCTCCCCGGGATCGTCGTCGCGGTGGCGGTCTACGGCGTCTTCCTGCGCTGGCAGCTCAACGGCACCATGCTCGGCTTCGTGCTCGCGCACGCCGTGCTGGGCCTGCCGTTCGTCGTCACGTCCGTGCAGACGAGCCTCGCCGGGTACGACCCGACGATGGAACGCGCCGCCGCGAGCCTCGGCGCGACCCGGCTGACCACCCTGCGGACGGTGGTGCTGCCGCTGATCGCGCCCGGCGTCACCTCCGGGTTCGTGTTCGCCTTCGCGACGTCGTTCGACGAGGTCGTCATCGCGCTGTTCCTGCAGACCCCCGACATCAAGACGTTGCCCGTGCGGATGTACGAGTCGATCGTCCTCGAGATCGACCCGACCATCGCCGCGGCCTCCAGCCTCATCGTCGTGTTCACCACTGCTTTGCTGCTCGTGCCCCAGATCCTTCGCCGACGGAGCCACCATGACCGATGACACCCGCGGGATCACCACCGCGCACGTGACCAAGGCCTACCCCGGCGTCGACCGCCCGGCGGTGGACGACGTGTCGCTGCACATCGCCGACGGCGAGTTCATGACCTTCCTCGGGCCGTCGGGGTCCGGGAAGACGACCATGCTGTCGATGATCGCCGGCTTCACGCCGCTGTCCGCCGGGTCGATCACCGTCGACGGCCGGGAGATCTCCCGGCTCAAACCGCACCGGCGCAACCTCGGCGTGGTGTTCCAGCAGTACGCGCTCTTCCCGCACATGACGGTCGCCCGCAACGTCGCGTTCGGCCTCGCTCGCCGGGGCAGGCCGAGCGCGGAGATCGACCGCCGGGTGGCCGAGGTGCTGGAGATGGTCGACCTGACGGCGGTCGCGGATCGCTTCCCCCGCCAGCTCTCCGGCGGGCAGCAGCAGCGCGTCGCGCTCGCCAGGGCCGTGGTCTACGAGCCGCGGGCGCTGCTGATGGACGAGCCGCTCGGCGCGCTGGACAAGAAGCTGCGCGACCAGCTGCAGCGCGAGATCGCCCGGATGCACCGCGAGCTCGGCATGACGTTCCTGTTCGTCACCCACGACCAGCAGGAGGCGCTGACCCTGTCCGACCGCATCGCCGTGTTCAACCACGGCCGGGTCGAACAGATCGGCACGCCCGAAGACCTCTACGAGCGCCCGGAAACGTTGTTCGTCGCCCAGTTCATCGGCGAGTCGAACTCGCTGCGGCTGACGCCCGGCGAGGTGACGATCGTGCGTCCGGAGCGCGTGACCCTCCACCCGGGAGCCGAGTCCGTCCCGAGTGGACACCAGCGCGCCGGGGCGACGGTGACCGACGTCGTGTACGTCGGCGACCACACGCGGGTCTGGCTGCGCTACGCCGACGGCGCGCGCGGGTGCGCGATCCTGCCCGCCGGTGCGGTCCACGACCACCGGCCCGGCCTGGAGGTCGCCGTGGCGTGGCACCCGGAGCACCAAGCCGTGGTGCCGGACCCGGTGGGCACGCCGGAACTGGCCGGGAGCGCGGCCGGGTGAGCGGGGAGCTGCTGCTGCGCGGCGGAACCGTCCACGGCGGCGGGACCGCGCTCCTGGTGCGGGACGGCCTCATCGCGGCCGTCGGCGACGACGTCGTCTCGGACACCGCCCGGGTGATCGAACTGGACGGCCGGACGGTGGTGCCGGGCATCAACGACGCGCACCTGCACCTGGTGTGGCACGCGCTCAGCGGCCCCGAGTTCTGCGTCGACCTGTCCGCCGCGGCGAGTCTCGACGCGGTCGCCGAGGCGCTGGCGGCCGCCCCGGACGGCGAGTGGGTCGTCGGCCGCGGCTGGCGGGAAACGACGATCGCCGAGTTCGCGTCCGGCGCCGCCGAACCCGGCCGGGCCTGGCTCGACGGCGTGACCGGCGACCGGCCCGCGGTGCTGCACCACGCGTCGTCGCATTCGGTGTGGGCCAACAGTGCCGCGCTGCGGCGGGCGGGGATCACCGCCGCCACCCCGGATCCGGTGGCCGGGGAGATCGTCCGCGACGCCCGCGGCGGGCCGACCGGGCTGCTGGTGGAAAGCGCGCAGGACCTCGTCGCGCGGTTGCTGCCGCGGCCGAGCCGGGCCGAGCGGCTCGACGCGATCGTGCGCGCGATGGCGCGGCTCAACGCCCTCGGCGTCACCAGCGTGACGGATCCGATCGTCACGCCGGAGCTGTGGCGTGACTACCGCGACCTGCACGCCGAGGGCAGGCTGACCGTGCGCGTCACCGCGTTGCTGCACTGGGACTGGCCGTCGCCGACCAGCTCGGCCGAGGGCTTGGCCGCTCACCTGGAGGGCGCTTCCTTCGGCGGCGACGACTTCCTGCGGGCGGGCGGGATCAAGCTGTTCGCCGACGGCGTCCCGACCCACCGCACGGCCTGGATGCACGAGCCGTACCCCGCGGGCGGGCACGGCGACCTCGTCACGCCCGGTGGCACCACCGAGGAGCGGGTCGCCGAGCTGCACCGGCTCGTCGCCGTGGCCCACCGCCGCCGGGTCCAGGTGCAGGTCCACGTGACGGGGGACCGCGCGGCCGACGCCGTGGCCGACGCGATCGAAGCGGCCCAGGCCGCGGACCCGTGGCCCGGGGCGCGGCACGTGCTGATCCACGGCACGTTCCTCACGCCGCCGGTCCACGAGCGGCTCGCCCGCGCCGGGATCGGCGTGATCACCAGCTCGCTCATGCGGACGTTCAGCGGGCCGTCGATGGTGCGGACGGTCGGCGAAACCCGGTGGTCGCAAGCATTCCGTGCCCGGGCGCTGCTCGACCACGGGGTCTCGGTGGCGGACAGCTCCGACGCCCCGGTGACGAACCCGGACTGGCGGCGAGGGGTCGCGACGTTCACGGGAGCGCCGGGCCCGAACCCCTTCGCCCGTCCGGACGAGGGCGACCTGCTGACGCGCGAAGAGGCTTTCGCGCTGTGGACGTCCGGTCCGGCGTGGCTGGAAGGCATGGAGCACCGCAAAGGAAGCCTGGCCGTCGGCCGGTTCGCGGACCTGGCGGTGTTCGACGCCGACCCGCTGACGGTCCCGGCGCCCGACCTGCTGGCGCTGCGGCCGGTGCTGACCCTGGTCGGCGGCCGCGTGGTCACCGCCTGATTTTCGGTATTCACGGCCGAGCCGCGTGCCCGGCCGAGTTCGTCCTGCACGGAAACGCCAAGGTAAGGAGAGTTCCATGGAGAGTGATCTGGGCCGACGGCAAGTGTTGCGGGGAGCCGTCATGGCGGCCGCCGGAGCCGCGGTGGCGGGCGCGTTCCCGGCGGGGACCGCCGAGGCGAGGAGCGGCCCCGCCGACCTGATCGTCCACAATGGCCGGGTCTTGACCCTCGACCAGCACTTCCGGAGTGCGGAGGCGATCGCGGTGCGCGGCGGGCGGGTGCTCGCGGTCGGCGGCGCGCGAGAGGTCAAGCGCCTCGCGGGTCCGCGCACCCAGCTGCTCGACGCCGCCGGTGGCACGGTGCTGCCGGGCATCAACGACTCGCACCTGCACCTGAGCTCGTTCGGGCTGAACCGTCCACCGTGGACGTACGACGTCGACAAAGCGACGATCGACGAGGTGGTCGAGGCCGTGCGCGCGGCGGTCGCCCAGGCGCCGTCGCCCGACTCGTGGATCCGCGGCGGCGGCTGGCAGGAGCTGAAGCTGCCGCGTGCGCCGCGGGCCGCCGACATCGACCCGGTGTCGGGGAACCACCCGGTGGTGCTGAAGGACTTTTCGGGGCACGCGATCTCGGTGAACTCGGCGGTGCTCCGGCTCGCGGGCATCACCCGCGACACGGTGCCGCCGGTCGGCGGGGTGATCGACAAGGACGCCGACGGCGAGCCCACCGGCGTCTTGCGCGAAACGGCCAGAAACCTGGTGCAGTCGGTGATCCCGGCGTTCAGCGCGGCGGAGGTGTCCCAGGCGATCGACATCGGGGTGGGTCTCCTGCACGCGGTGGGCATCACGAGCCTGACCGAGCCAGGCATCGGCCTGGACACGCTGGAGATCTACCGGGACAAGGCGCGGGCGCGGAGGTTGCCGATGCGGATCACGGCGTTGCTGTCGGGCGGGATGGCCCCGGCGACGGTCCGCCGCATCCTGGGCGGCTACCGGCCGGCGAAGGACGTCGACCCCCGGTTCGTGCGGGTGGCCGGGATCAAGGTGTACGCCGACGGCATCCCGCGGTTCCAAACGTCCTGGATGAACCAGCCGTACCTCGACGGCACCAACGGGACGATGGTCATCGACGGCGCGAACACGGCGGAGCAGATCGCGAACCTGCACGAGATGATTCGGCTCGCGACGGACGCGGGCATGCAGGTGGGCACGCACGCCACCGGCGACGCGACCACGGACGCGGTGGTCGCGGGCTACGTCAAGGCAGGCGGGCCCGACCTGCGGCACTACGTGATCCACTGCAACTTCCCGTCGGCCGCGACGCTGCGGACGATGGCCCGCCACGACATCGGGGCCAACCTGAACGCGGAGATCCTGTACCTGCAGGGCCGCGTGCTGGAGTCGATCATCGGGCCGGAGCTGACGGAGTACCAGTGGCCGTACCGCAGCGCGCTGAACGCGGGGGTCCGGGTGGCGTCGGGGTCGGACGCGCCGGTGGTGGCCCCGGCGTGGTTGCGCGGCGTGCTGGCGGCGACGCTGCGCGAGGGAGCGGCGGGTCAGGTGGCGGGCGAGGCGGAGCGCATCACGGTGCGCGAAGCCCTCGCGACGTACACGTCGACGTCGGCGTGGCAGGACCACGCGGAGAGCTGGAAGGGAACGCTCGAGCCGGGCAAGGCGGCGGACATCTGCGTGGTGGGCGGCGACGTGCTCGAGGTGGACCCGCATGATCTGGGCACCCTCCCGATCACCGCGACGGTGGTGGACGGGCGGGTGGTCTACGAGCGGTCGAGCGGTGCTCAGGGGACGCTCGCGGACGCCGCGGCGTTGACGACGTCCGGCTGTTCCCACAACGGCCGTTGCTGCTGCGAGGTGGCGGAGGAGATCCGAGGCTGAGCCTTGAACCGCTCCTGCCGCGGTACCTCCCCCTGATGAGGGATCTTGCCCCGAACCCCTGTCACGGGAGCCGACCGCGAAGGTTTCACGCACGAGCGACCGGCCTCGTTTCATCGGGGGAGCGAGGTGGCGTGGGAAGGCGGGCCCGTGCAGGGGCGGGCCCGCCTTCCACCTTCGGCCGGAGCACGCCGCTGGGTCAGCGTCTGCCGGACAGCGTGCGGGTGACGCCGCGCGCCGCGGCGAGCAGGGCCGGGAGCCCGGCGTGCGCGTGTTCGTCGTTCGGGACGATGATCGAGAGCGCGGCGACGACGTCGTTGAGCGCGTCGCGGACCGGTACCGCGATGCCGGTCGCGTCCTCGTGGACGTGCCCGGGCAGCAGCGCGTAGCCCTGCTTCCGGACGGCGGCCCAAGCGTGCTCCAGCTGGCCCGGGGTGGTGATCGACGCCGCGGTGTAGCGCCGCATCGGGCGTCGCAGCACGCGCTCGCGCACTTCGGCGGGCGCGTAGGCCAGCAGCACGTGCCCGCTCGAGGAGAGGTGCACCGGCAGCCGCCCGGCGATCTGGGAGTAGTTGATCACCGCGTCGCGGGCCGAGAGCCGTTCCACGAACAGCACGTCGTCGCCGTCGAGGACGGCGAGCTGGGCGTGGTGGCCGACGACCGCGTGCAGGTCCTCCAGGTACGGCATCGCCGCGTCCCGCAGCGAGGTCGTGGGGGAGGCCCGGGCGGCGAGCTCCCACAGCCGGACCCCGACGCGGACCTCGCGGCCGGGACCGCGGGCCAGCAGGCCGTGCGTGGTCAGCTCGGCGATCAGCCGGGACGCGGTGGCGATGTGCAGGCCGGTGCGCCGCGCGATCTCGGAGACGGTCAGCGACGTCTCCTCGGCGGTGAAGGCGGCGATGATCCGCGCCGCCCGGGCGATGGACGACTCGCCGGTGGGTGCCCGTGCCATGGGCCCGAGTATCGCCGCCTCGGGTTCTCTCGTCCATTGAGAGTTCGTTTCCTCGCCGGGCGGTGGCTCGGCGATCGTCGTCCGATGAACGCTTCCCTGCGGGTCCACCGCAAGACGGTCGCGGCCGACGGCGTGGTGACGCTCGAGCTGGCCGCGGCGGACGGCGGCCGGTTGAAGGACTGGACGCCCGGTTCGCACATCGACGTCGTCCTGCCCACCGGGACCCGGCAGTACTCGCTGTGCGGGGACCGCTGGGACCCGGGGCGCTACCGGATCGGGGTGCTGCGCGAGCCCGGCGGGCGTGGCGGTTCGGCGTACGTGCACGACGAGCTGGACGTCGGCGACGAGGTCGGCGTCGGCGGGCCGCGGAACAACTTCCCGCTGGTGCCGTCGCCGGAGTACCTGTTCGTCGCCGGCGGCATCGGGATCACGCCGCTGCTGCCGATGGTGCACCAGGCCGAGCTGCTCGGCGCGCGGTGGCGGCTGCTCTACGGCGGGCGGCACCGGGCGTCGATGGCGTTCCTCGCCGAACTCGCCGCCTACGGCGACCGCGTCCTCCTCCGGCCGCAAGACGAATACGGCTTGCTCGACCTCGCCGGATTCCTCGGCGCACCGCGGCCGGACGTCAAGATCTACGCCTGCGGCCCGGCCCCGCTGCTGGACGCGATCGAGCGGGTCTGCGAGCCGTGGCCACCGCACACGCTGCGCACCGAGCGGTTCGTCGCCGACGCGGGGGAACCGGCGCGCACCAAGCCGTTCGAGGTCGAGCTGGTCCGCAGTGGACTCCTCGTCACGGTGCCGCCGTCGACGAGCGTCCTGGACGCCGTCGCCGGCGCGGGCGTCGAGGTCCTGTCGTCCTGCCGCCAGGGAACGTGCGGCACGTGCGAGACGACGGTGCTCGCGGGGCGGCCCGAACACCGCGACGCGATTCTCGAGGACCACGAACGCGCCGCGGACGACTGCATGTTCGTCTGCGTGTCGCGATCCCTGTCCGACCGTCTCGTCCTGGATTTGTGAGGTGCCATGACCATCGACCCGTTCAGCCACGCCGTCTTGGAAGACCCGTTGCCGATGCACGCGGAACTCCGCGACGCGGGGCCGGTCGTGTACCTGTCCCGCTACGACGTCTACGCCGTCGCCCGGTACGAAGAGGTGCACGCGGCCCTCACGGACTGGCAACGGTTCCAGTCGGCGGCGGGAGTCGGTCTGACGAACTTCCGGACCGAGAAACCGTGGCGGCCACCGAGCCTGCTGCTGGAGGCGGACCCACCCCACCACGACGCGCCTCGCCGAGTGCTGAGCAAGGTCCTGGGCCCCCGCGCCCTCCGGAGGCTGCGTACACAGTGGACGGCCGACGCGGAGGAACTGGTCGACGAGGTCCTGGCGCGCGGGTCCCGACTCGACGCGGCCACGGCGTTGGCCCACGCGTTTCCGCTGCGCGTGTTCCCCGACGCTGTAGGTCTTCCCCCGGACGGCCGGGAAAACCTGCTCCCGTACGGAGACCACGCGTTCAACGCGTTCGGCCCGGCCAACGACCTCGTCGCGCGCGGGGAGCCCCGGGTGGCGGAGCTGTCAGCCTGGGTGGCCAGTCGCTGCAGCCGCGAGGCGTTGGCCCCGGCGGGCTTCGGCGCGGACATCTGGGCGGCAGCCGACCGCGGCGACATCACGCCGGAGCAGGCGCCCCTGATCGTGCGGTCACTGCTGACGGCGGGCGTCGACACGACGGTGCACGCGCTCTCGGCGGTATTGCACGCGTTCGCCACGCACCCGGAGCAGTGGCAGCGCTTGCGTGACAACCCGGGCCTCGTCAGGGTGGCGTTCGACGAGGCGGTGCGCTGGGAGTCCCCGGTCCAGACGTTCTTCCGCACGACGACAACAGAAGTCCGCATCGGCGACGTGCGGATCGGCGAGGGGAGCAAGGTGCTGATGTTCCTGGGGGCGGCCAACCGAGACCCCCGCCGCTGGCCCAACCCGGACGCGTTCGACTTGTCGCGCGACCCATCCGGCCACGTCGGCTTCGGGATGGGTCTGCACCAGTGCGTGGGCCAGCACGTGGCGCGCCTCGAAGCGGAGGCGTTGCTGGCGGCGCTCGTCCGGCGGGTGCGGAGGATCGAGCTGGACGGGGTGCCGAGACGTCACCACAACAACACGCTGCGGGCTTGGGAGTCGCTACCGGTGCGGGTGTCGAGCTGAACCC
Organism: Amycolatopsis nalaikhensis; assembly: GCF_030264295.1. Taxonomy (GTDB): domain Bacteria; phylum Actinomycetota; class Actinomycetes; order Mycobacteriales; family Pseudonocardiaceae; genus Amycolatopsis; species Amycolatopsis nalaikhensis. The sequence continues at coordinate 6,529,337 of NZ_CP127173.1, forward strand.
CGCTTCCCGTGGGACCTGAGCAGATCTACTCATGTGCGCGACGCCGTGACGTCGCTAGCGTGTGATCCATGCGGATGGTGGGCGGGGTTCTGACGCTGTTCGGTGCGGGCTTGCTCCTGGCCGCCTGCGGCATCTTCGAATCGGCAACGGGCGACGCCGAAACCGACCGCCAGTCCACCACGCTGGCGGACGCGATCAGCTACCCGCGGCAGCCCGACGCGGCCGGGCTCGCCCGGGCGGCGCTGGCTACCACCCTGGGCCGCAGCGACAGCTTGAGCGTGCTCGAGGCCAGAGACCTGGCCCACAGCGCGGCCGACGACCCGTTCGCGCACCTGGTGTGGCGGATCCACCGTGCCGCGGGCACGGGCTGGGACACAACGCCGGCGTTCGACGCGTGCTACGCCGTCGAGTTCAACTACTACGGGCCGACCGCGGTGGACCGGACCACATGCCCGGCGAACGCCGCGCCGATAACGCCGGCGCCCTTGCCGCGGCGGGACATCCCGCCGGAATACGCGCCGGCGCTGGAAGTTCTTCTCGGCAAGTTGCCCACAACGCCCAGCGACGCGGATGTCCGTACGGCGCTGGCGACTGGTTTGCCTGCCCCGCGAGTGGACCCGGAGACCCACCTCGCCGCCATCCCGCCGGAAACTGCTTTCCAGGTCAAGGGTGCGGATGTGGGCGTGGCCCTCTTCACGAGTACTGGAGACTGCACGATGGGCCACCGCCTGCACGGCGCGGTCAAAGTGTGGTCACTGAACGGGCGCGACCAGATGCAGGAGAAACCGTGCGGCCCGGAGGCCGCGCTGGCCACCCCCTGATCACAGCCCGACTCTCGGGGGCGTATCGGGGGCGGAGTCCGTAGGCGGCCGGATGCCCCGGCAACGTTCGTGCTGGTGGGCCACTGTGCCCCCGGTGAGATTCGAACTCACACTGGACGGGTTTTGAATCCGTTGCCTCTGCCAGTTGGGCTACGGGGGCGTGACGTCGTAACCCTACGGGATCACCGGATCCGGCCAGTGACCGGGTCCATCGGTGTCGCCACCGCCACTACGTGGTGAACGCCATCTCGTCAACTGGATCGTTCCCGGTAGGCTTCAGGTTCGCGGGAAGCCGCGAAACCGAACGTCCCGCCGAGTCTTCAGGAGGACCCCGGTGACCGATCAGGCTACCGAGGCCAACGGTGCCGCCACCGTTCCGCAGCGTCGGGTGCTCGTCGCGGAGGACGAGGCGCTCATCCGGCTGGACCTCGTCGAAATGCTGCGTGAAGAGGGCTATGAAGTCGTCGGGGAGGCCGGGGATGGCGAGCAGGCCATCGCGCTGGCCACCGATCTCAAGCCCGATCTCGTGATCCTCGACGTCAAGATGCCCAAGCTCGACGGCATCGAGGCCGCTTCCAAGATCACCGGTGACCGGATCGCGCCCGTGGTCATCCTCACCGCCTTCAGCCAGCGTGACCTCGTCGAACGCGCTCGCGACGCCGGGACCATGGCCTACCTCGTCAAGCCCTTCGCGAAGCGGGACCTGGTGCCCGCCATCGAGCTCGCCGTCAGCCGGTTCTCCGAGCTGCAGGCCCTCGAGGCCGAGGTCGCCGGGCTCACCGATCGGCTCGAGACCCGGAAGGTCATCGACCGCGCCAAAGGCCTGCTCATGAGCCGTCAGGGCCTCACCGAGCCCGACGCCTTCCGCTGGATCCAGCGCACCGCCATGGACCGCCGGACCACCATGAAGGCCGTCGCCGAGGCCGTCGTCGAGAGCATCGGGAGCTAGCCGGACACGGCGGCCGGCGGGCAGAATCACCCGGGTGAAACTGCTTCCGGCCGTCGTCGCCGTCATGCTGCTGACCGGCTGCGATGCCGCGCAGCCGAGCACCCCCGCGCCCACCACCTACGAGCTGCCGCCGCGGCAGGTGCGGCCCGACGAGACCGCCCTCAAGGTCGCGCCCGCCAAGAACGGCGACACCGAGTTCGACCTCATCGGCCTCGCCGCCGGGCTGCCCAGCATCACCGGGAGCCACACCGAGTTCCCCGCCAAGGGGCAGTTCGTGCGGCTGCGGCTGGTCGTCACCAACACCGGCACCTCGAGCGTCCTGTTCGACACCAAACGCCAGCTGCTCGTCGACGACCAGGGCGCGGCTCACCCGCCCGAAGAGCAGGCCATGCTGATCAAGCGCCAGCCCGGCCAGTTCGACCTCGGCCACGGCGTGCGCGTCGAGTTCGACCTCTACTGGGACATCCCCAAGGACCGCAAGCCGGTCACGCTCCGGGCATTCGGCGGGCCCACGATCACCGACATGAAGAACCTGACCGGCACCGACATCAAGCTATGAGAAGGGGCCCGGCCGAAAGCAGCCGGGCCCCTTCCAACACAGCAACTCAGACGCCGAGGTCGCCACCGAGGTAGGCGGCCCGCACCTTCGGGTCGTTCAGCAGGTCGGCGCCGCGGGCACTCTGCACCACGCGGCCCGTTTCGAGCACGTACGCCCGGTCCGACAGCTTCAGCGCCTGCTGGGCGTTCTGCTCCACCAGCAGCACCGTCGTCCCGCGCTTGTTGATCTCGCGGATGATGTCGAAGATCTGCGCGATCAGCATCGGCGCCAGGCCCATCGACGGCTCGTCGAGCAGCAGCACCTTCGGCTTCGTCATCAGCGCGCGGCCGATGGCGATCATCTGCTGCTCACCGCCGGACATGGTGCCGCCGAACTGCGACTTCCGCTCCGCGAGCCGGGGGAACAGTTCGTAGACCTCGTCGAGGTCGGCCTTGAGGTCGTCCTTGCGGGTGTAGGCACCCATCAGGAGGTTCTCCTGCACCGTCATGCCGGGGAACACGCCCCGGCCTTCCGGCGACTGGCCGATCCCGAGCAGCACGCGCTTGTGCCCCGGGGTCCTCGAGATGTCCTGGCCGTTGAACAGGATCCGGCCGCTGGTCAGCGGCCGCAGCCCGGAGATCGTCTTGAGCGTCGTGGTCTTGCCGGCGCCGTTGGCCCCGATCAGCGACACGATCTCGCCCTCGTCGACCTGGATGCTCATGCCCTTCAGGGCCGCGATCTTGCCGTAGTGGACGTTGATGTCCTCGACCTCAAGAAGCATCTTCGGACACCCCCAGGTACGCCTCGATCACCTTCTGGTTGTTCTGCACCTCGTGGGGGAGCCCTTCCGCGATCTTCTGCCCGAAGTCGAGCACCGCCAGCCGGTCGCTGATGTGCATGACCAGGCCCATGTCGTGCTCGATGAGCAGCACCGTGCGGCCGTCGTCCCGGATCTTGCGGATCAGCGCCTGCAGGGCGTTCTTCTCCGCCGGGTTCATGCCCGCGGCCGGCTCGTCGAGCAGCAGCAGCTTCGGGTCCGTGGCCAGCGCCCGCGCGATCTCCAGCCGGCGCTGGTCGCCGTAGGAGAGGTTCTTCGCGACGTTGTGCTCGACCCGGCCGATGCCGACGAAGTCGAGCAGCTCACGGGCCATCTCACGGCCGTGCTTCTCTTCCTTGCGGTGCCACGGCAGGCCGAGCACCGCGCCGATCGCGCCCGTCTTGTGGTGCGCGTCGACGCCGACCATGACGTTCTCCAGCGCCGTCATGTTGTGGAACAGCCGGATGTTCTGGAACGTCCGGGCGATGCCGCGCTTGGTGACCTTGAAGCGCTTCATCCCGTCGATGCGGTCGCCGTCGAAGCGGACCTGGCCCTCGGTCGGGTGGTAGACGCCGGTGATCACGTTGAACACCGTCGTTTTGCCCGCGCCGTTCGGCCCGATCAGGGCGAAGATCTCACCCTGGTTGATGCTGATGTTGACTTCGCGCAGGGCGGTCACGCCGCCGAAGCGCATGGTCACGTTGTCGATCTCGAGCATGGTGTTCACTTGGCGACCTCCGCCGATGCCTCGGAGTCCGGACCGGCCACCTCGGCGCCCATGGTGCCCATGCCGCCGGTTCCTTCCCGTAGTTCGGCCTTGCGCTGCCGGGACGGCAGCAGGCCTTCCGGCCGCAGGGCCATCATCAGGACCAGCACGAAGCCGAAGATGAGGATGCGGTACTCGGACAGGAACCGGAACCGCTCGGGCAGCCACGCGATCACGAACGCGCCGATGATGACGCCGGGCAGGTTGCCGGAGCCGCCGAGCACGACCGCGGCCAGGATGGTCGCGGACAGGATGAACGGGAAGTTGTTCGGCTCGATGAACACGGCCTTGCTGGCGTAGATCGTGCCGGCGAAACCACCGATCATCGCGCCGATCGCGAAGGCGAGCAGCTTGAACTTGAACGTCGGCACGCCCATGAGCTCAGCCGCGTCCTCGTCCTCGCGGATCGCCGCCCACGCCCGTCCGACGCGGCTCTTGGCCAGCCGCACCGAGAAGGTGATGACCAGCACGATCGCGAACAGCATCAGGTAGTAGTACGGCGCCGGGTCGAGGAAGAACTCGACCCCGAAGATCGGCTCCGGGTGCGGCACGTTGGTGATGCCGCGGGCCCCGCCGATGGCGTCGGTGTTGTTCGCGGTGATCCGGACGATCTCCCCGAAGCCCAGGGTGACGATCGCCAGGTAGTCACCCCGGAGCCGCAGGGTCGGGGCGCCGAGGATGACGCCTGACACCGAGGCCAGGAAGATGCCGAGCACCACCGTCGGCCAGAACGACCAGCCGTACGTCGTCCCGATCGAGGCCCAGGTGTAGGCGCCGATCGCGAAGAACGCGACGAAACCGAGGTCGAGCAGGCCGGCGTGACCGACGACGATGTTGAGGCCGACGGCGAGCAGGATGTACGTGCCGACCGGGAAGATCAGCACCGTCGTCCAGTCCGAGTCCGGCGACATGAACGCCCCGATCCACGGGGCGGGCAGGATCAGCGCGAACACGATCAGGGCGAGGTAGAGGCCGTAACGCTGCCACTGCGGGGCGTCCGCCCACCAGTCCCGCATCCCGTCGATGGGGTGGAACCCACCGCGTGCGGGCTTTCCGTTGCTGGTAGCCACTTCTTCGCCCTTCATGCGCGTGCCCGCTGCAGCGATTCACCGAGGATGCCGGTGGGCCGGAACATCAGGACCAGCACCAGGACGACGAACGCGGTGACGTCCTTCCAGGCCGAGCCGAGGAAGATCGAGCTTCCAGTTCTCGACCAGGCCGAGCACGATGCCGCCGAGCAGGGCGCCGCGCAGGTTGCCGATGCCGCCGAGCACCGCGGCGGTGAACGCCTTGATGCCGAGCAGGAAGCCGATGCGGTAGTCGGTGTTCTCGTACTCCATGACGAACAGGGCGGCCGCGACACCGGCCATGGCCCCGCCGAGCAGGAACGTGATGCGGACGATCCGGTCGATGCTGACACCCATCAGCACGGCGGCTTCGGGGTCCTGCGCCGTGGCGCGGATACCGCGGCCGATCCGGGTCCGGCTGACCAGCTGGTCCAGCACGACCATCACGATGACCGCGCCGACGATGACGAAGACGTGGTCGGTGCGCACGACGCCGTTGCCGATCCGGAACAGCTCCTCGTGCGGGACGAACCGCGGCGCGGACTGCTGGACGCGGCCCGGCTTGTCGAACAGCCAGGGGATGATCCTGAGGCCGAAGGCCTCCTGCAGGAACAGCGAGGCGCCGATCGCCGAGATCAGGGCCGCGAGCCGGGTCGCGCCCTTCTTGCGCAGCGGCCGGTAGGCGAGCTGTTCGAGCGCGATCGCCGACCCGCCGGAGACCAGCGCGGACGCCACGATCAGCAGGAGCAGGATGCCGATCATCGAGAAGATCGTGAACGGCGCCGAGGGCGCGATCGTGACGAGGATGAACAGGGACGTCATCGTCCCGATCATGAAGATTTCGGAGTGAGCGAAGTTGATCAGCCGCAGCACGCCGTAGACCATCGTGTAGCCGAGGGCGATGAGGGCGTAGATGGAGCCGGCTACCAGGCCGCCGATGGTGCTGCCCAGAAACTGGCTCTGCAGATCTTGGAACATGACGTAGTTGCCTTACCTGACGGGGCGAGGATGGTCGCCACATTGGCGGGGAGCGGAGGTGCTGTGGTCGTCCACAGCGCCCCCGCTCCCGTTAGGTGTGTCTAGCTCCGTCAGCCGTTGATCTTGGCCTCGGTCGACGCGCCGAGGTTCTTGATGACCCCGCCGACGACCTGGTACACGTAGATCGCGTTGGTCTGCGGCTCGCCGTTCTCCTTGAACTTGACCTGCTTCGACGCGCCCTTGAAGTCCTCGGTCTTGAGGAATTCGTTGATCTTCTCGCCGGTGGTGTTGCCGGCCTTGACCGCGTTGATGATGGCGGTCGCGGCGTCGTAGCCCTCGGTCGCGTAGATCGCCGGGTCGACGTTGAACTTGGCCTTGTACTTCGTGGCGAACTCGTTCTGCGCGCCCGCGTCGGGGATGTTGCACGGGCAGCCGATGACGGCGCCTTCGGCGGCCGCGGCACCCGCACCGGAGACCAGCTGCGGGTCGAGCGAACCGTCACCGGTCGCGAAGATCGCCTTCACGCCACCGTCGCGGAGCTGCTTGAGCAGCCGGCCGCCCTGGGCGTAGTAGCCACCGAACGCGATGACGTCCGGGTTCGCGGCCTTGACCTTCTGGACCGTGGACGAGTAGTCCGACGCGTCCTTGGCGAACTTGTCGCGCTCGGTCGTGATGCCCTTGTCCTTGAAGGTCTTCTCGAAGGCGTCCGCCAGGCCGACGCTGTACTCCTGGTCGTCCGAGATGACGTACGCGTTCTTCGGCGACTTCGCCGTGATGAGGAAGTTCGCGATGGCCGGGCCCTGGTCGTTGTCGTTCGCGACGACGCGGTGCCAGTACTTCCAGCCGTTGTTCGCCAGACCCGGGTTGGTCGCCGACGGCGACACGCTCGGGATCTTGCCCTGCTCGAGGACACCGCCGACGGCCTTCGACTCACCGGAGAACGCGGGGCCGATCAGGGCCGTGATCTTGTCCGTCCCGATCGCGGTCTGGACCAGCGAGGTGGCCTGCTCCGGCTTGCCCTGGCTGTCGTAGTTCTTCAGCTCGAGCTTGACCTTGGGGTTCGTGGCGTTGTACTCGTCGATGGCGAGCTTGGCGCCGTTGTTGGGCGGGATCACGATCCCGGAGTTCTCCCCGGTCAGGTCGCCCATGAACCCGATCTTCAGCGTGCTGCCGTCACCACTGTTGCTGGACGAGCCGCCACCGGCGCAGCCCGCCAGCGCGAGCGACGTCGCCGCTGCGAGGGCGAGAACCCGTCCAAAACGCACTCCTGACACCGACTACCTCCCATGACCAACCAGCCGCCGGTAGGCGTTGCCCCCGACACAGGGGCTAGGTTAGGGCAGGAAGATATCCCTCTCGCCCGTCATGTGCACAGGCGGCCTCACTACTCTGTGTCCACATCGTGACGATCGCAACCGACACGAATTGCACGAAAAGGCGAACGACGTTTCGCTCGGACGGCCGCGCTGGTCACGCAGCGATGCTAAGTATCGGCGCTCGTTCTGCGAATGGGTGACAGGTGTGTTTCCCCGGTATGTCATGGCCCATTTCACCGGCGGGTGTGTGGGCGGTTTCCGGGGTTCACCCTGGCGCGCGCACGGCGGGCGGGGCACCGCCGTAGGGATGCACCTTACGTCCGGTTTCGGCGGCCGGACGGACCACCCCCGGGTACGGCGTGTCGGTGCCCGCGGTGCGTGCTCGTCCGCGGCCGGGTCGCGCAGGTCTGCCCGAAAGTCCGTCTCCCGGGGAACCGGTGCCACAACCATCGGTTGTCGTGGCCGCCGGAACGGCTGTTGGACCCGCCCGGCTCCCCGGCGGTTGGCTGGGAGCAGCCGAGAGACAGGGAGAGCAGGATGCGGATCGCGGAGCGCGAAGTGGTCGAGGGCGTCGCGGCGGGCGTGCCGTTCGTGGCGGTGCCGCCCGGCGAAGAGGCGGCGTCGGCGGGAGTCGTGGCCGGGTGGCACCTGATGGACGCCCCGGCCAGTGAGCGGGCGATGGCCGCCGCGCTGCCGATGGCCGAGCTGACCGCGTGGCGGGTGTATTTCGGGCTCCCGCTCAGCGGGACACGGTTGCCCGAGGGCGGTTACGACGAGGTCTTCCGCCGCGCGAGCGAGGACGCCGTCCTCAACATCTACGCCCCGGTCACCGCGCAGGCGGCGGATGAGTTCCCGGCGGCGGTCGCCGAACTGCGCGAGCGGCTGGGCGCGGACGGCCCGCTCGGCGTGTTCGGCGGGTCGGCGGGCGCGGCGGTGGCGCTGGAGGTGCTCGCTCGCGGCGACGCCCCGATCGCGGCAGGCGCGGTGGTCAGCCCGGTCGTCCAGCTGGCCCCGCTGATCGCGGCCAACGAGCGCCGCTTCGCTGTCACGTACTCGTGGAGCGAGCGGTCGCGCGCGGCGGCGGCGCGGCTGGACTTCGTGGCCCGGGCCGCGGAGTTGACGGCACCGCTGCTGCTGGTCGTCGGCTCCGACGACGACATCGCGATCCGGGAACCGGCGGCGGCGCTGGCCGCGCGGCTCGGCGACCGGGCCGAGCTGGTGACGGTCGAGAGCATGGCGCACGAACTGCCCCCGGGGACGCCGGACGCGGTCCGCGTCGACGCCGCGTTCAGCGAGTGGTTCGCGCGACGGCTGCGAGGCTGAGGTCGTCGTCGGGCAGCCAGGCGTGCGCCGGGTCGTAGGCGCACCAGTCCTCCTCGCGGCTGGTGCGCCCGGCCAGCGCCAGCAGCCGCCGCAACGCCGGATGTGCCTTGCCGCGCCGCCAGACCAGCGACCACGGGAACAGCGGCGACGGCTCGAACGGCAGCACCTTCAGGTTCAGGTCCGGCGCGAGTTCCATGTCGGCGCCCGCGAGCGTGACGCGCTGGGTGCCGTACCGCGTCTGCTCCAGCGTGTGCCGCAGGTCGTAGCTGACGCCGGAGTCGTCGATCGGCACGTCGAACCGCTCGCACAGTTCTCGCAGGTAGGACAGCCATTCGGCGGGGCCGCGCAGGCCGGGCAGCCAGATGCCCTCGGCGCGCAGGTCGGCGAGCCGGATGACGTCCGCCGCGGCCAGCGGGTGTTCCGGGGCGAGCAACGCGACCAGCGGTTCGAGCCGGACGACGCGGTGTTCCAGCTCGTCCGGCAGCGGCGCGCCGGACCCGTTGACCCTGCCGATGGCGGCGTCGAGCTCCCCGGACAGCAGCGGCCCGACGGCGTTGGCGAACGCGCCGCCGGCGACCCGGTCGATCTTCAGCGCCGGTTCCCGCGCGGCGAGGCGGCGCAGCAGCGAGATCGGGGCGAGCCGGTAGTCGACGACGTCGAGGCGCAGCGGCCGGTCGTCGGCGCCCATCGCGGCCACCGCGGCGTCGGCCACCCGCAGCAGCTCTCGCGCGTGCGGGAGGAAGCGCTCGCCGTCGGCGGTCAGCTCGACCGAACGGGGCGTGCGCAGGAACAGCGGCGTCGCGAGAGCGTCTTCGAGCTTCCGGATCCGTTTCGACAGCGCCTGCTGGGTGAGGAACAGCGACTGGGCGGCGCGCCCGAAGTGGCGCTCCCGCGCGGTCACCACGAACGCCCGCACCTGGGCGATGTCGAGGTCCACCGGCTCAGGAGCCCGGCGGGCGGTCCCGGACCACGCAGGTGAGCCGGGCGGTGCAGGTGCGCCTGCCCTCGTCGTCGGTCAGCACGATCTCCGCGGTGATGGTGCCGCGGCCGACGTGCAGCGGGGTCGCCACCCCGGTCACCTTGCCCGTGCGCACGGCGCGGTGGTGGGTGCAGGACAGCTCCAGCCCCATCGCCGCGCGGCCGGGGCCGGCGTTGAGCGCGGCGACCGTCGAGCCCAGCGCCTCGGCGAGCACGGCGTTCGCGCCGCCGTGCAGCAGCCCGTACGGCTGGAGGTTGCCCTCGACCGGGATCGTGCCGATCACGCGTTCGGCCGTCGCTTCGATGAGCTGCATCCCGACCTTGTCGTTCAGCTGCTGGTCGGCGGCCGCCGGGTCGATGCCGGACAGCCGGTCCACGTCGATGGGGACGGCACCTTCGGTCACGCAACGCTCCTCTTCCTATGCGACACGTAAGAGTGTCGGACCCTCAGCCTAGACTCGGCCCCGTGAGCCCGAGTGAGAAGACGACCGTTGCCAACGCCACAGGAACCACCGCCACCGCGGAGCGGCCGAAGCTGCTGCTGATCGACGGCCATTCGATGGCCTACCGCGCGTTCTTCGCCTTGCCCGCCGAGAACTTCAAGACGAAGACCGGGCAGGTCACCAACGCCGTCTTCGGGTTCACCTCGATGCTCATCAACCTCCTGCGCGACGAAGCGCCGACCCACCTGGCGGTGGCGTTCGACCTCTCGCGCAAGACGTTCCGCTCGGAGACGTACGCGGACTACAAGGCCAACCGCAGCACGACGCCCGACGAGTTCCGCGGCCAGGTCGACCTGGTCAAGGACGTGCTGAACGTGCTCGGCATCCCGTCGCTGACGAAGGAGAACTTCGAAGCCGACGACATCATCGCCACGCTCACGACCCAGGCGACGGCCGACGGCTTCGACGTCCTCATCTGTACGGGCGACCGCGACGCGCTGCAGCTGGTCACCGAGCAGGTCACGGTGCTCTACCCGAAGCGCGGCGTCTCGGAGATGACCCGGTTCACCCCGGACGCCGTCGAGGAGAAGTACGGCCTCACCCCGCGCCAGTACCCGGACTTCGCGGCGCTGCGTGGCGACCCGTCCGACAACCTGCCGAGCATCCCCGGCGTCGGCGAGAAGACGGCCGCGAAGTGGATCCGGCAGTTCGGCTCGCTCGACGACCTGATCGACCGGGTCGACGAGGTGAAGGGCAAGGTCGGCGACGCGCTGCGGGCCCACCTGAGCGCCGTCACCCTGAACCGGCAGCTCACCGAGCTGATCCGCGACGTCGAGCTGGACGTCGCGCCGTCGGGGCTCGAGCTGCGCCCGTGGGACCGCGAGGCGGTGCACGCGCTGTTCGACGAGCTGGAGTTCCGCGTCCTGCGTGATCGCCTGTTCGCGACGCTGCAGAGCGCCGAGCCGGAGGCCGACGAAGGCTTCGAGGTCTCGGGGTCCGCGGTCGCGCCCGGCGCGCTCGGGGCGTGGCTCTCGGCGCACGCGGGGAAGGGCGCGCCGGTGGCGCTGGCCTTCCGCACGGTCGGCGCGTCGGTCCGGTCCGACCTGCGCGCGGTCGCCTTCGCGACGGCGGACGGCGAAGGCGCGTATGTCGACGTGACGGCGATGGACGAGGCGGACGACGCCGCGCTCGCCGCGTGGCTCGCCGACCCGGAGATCCGCAAGACCGGCCACGACCTCAAGGTCCCGCTGCACGCGATCCGCTCCCGCGGCTGGGTGCTGTCCGGGCTGGCCATGGACACCGCGCTGGCCGCGTACCTGGTCCGCCCCGGGCAGCGCACCTTCGAGCTGGACGACCTCGCGCTGCGCTACCTGCACCGCGAGCTGCGGTCCGAGACCGACGGCGGCGACGGCCAGCTGTCCCTGCTCGACGGCGGCGCCGAAGGCCTGGAGCAGAAGGAGATCCAGGAGGAGCTGGTCAAGGCCCGCGCGATCTTCGAGCTGGCCGGCGCGCTCGAGAAGGAGCTGGAGCAGATCGGCGGCGCGAAGCTGCTCGCCGAGCTGGAACTGCCGCTCCTGGAGGTCATCACCGAGGTGGAGATCGCCGGCGTCGCCGTCGACCTCGAGCAGCTGACTTCGCTGGAGGCGCACTACCTTTCGCGCGTCACGCAGGCCGCCGAAGAGGCGTACGCGGTGATCGGCAAGCAGATCAACCTCGGCTCGCCGAAGCAGCTGCAGGTCGTGCTGTTCGACGAGCTCGGCATGCCGAAGACCAAGCGCACCAAGACGGGCTACACCACTGACGCCGAAGCGCTGCAGGGCCTGTTCGAGAAGACCGAGCACCCGTTCCTGCAGCACATGCTGGAGCACCGGGACGCGACGAAGCTGCGCACCACGGTCGAGGGGCTGATCAAGTCCGTCGCCGACGACGGCCGCATCCACACGACGCTGCTGCAGACGATCGCGGCCACCGGGCGGCTGTCGTCGACCGAGCCGAACCTGCAGAACATCCCGGTCCGCACCGAGGAAGGCCGCCGCATCCGCGACGCCTTCGTCGTCGGCGAGGGCTACAGCGAGCTGATGACCGCGGACTACAGCCAGATCGAGATGCGGATCATGGCGCACCTGTCGCAGGACGAGGGCCTCATCGAGGCGTTCAACAGCGGCGAGGACCTGCACACGTTCGTCGCGTCGCGCGCGTTCTCGCTGCCGCCGGAGGAGATCACGCCGGAGCTGCGCTACCGCGTCAAGGCGATGTCGTACGGCCTCGCGTACGGGTTGTCGGCGTACGGGCTTTCGCAGCAGCTGCGGATTTCGACCGAGGACGCCAAGTCGCAGATGGAGGCGTACTTCGCCCGCTTCGGCGGCGTACGCGACTACCTCCACTCCGTGGTCGGCGAAGCGGCGAAGTGCGGGTACACGGAGACGATCTTCGGCCGCCGCCGGTACCTGCCGGACCTCAACAGCGACAACCGCCAGCGCCGCGAGATGGCCGAGCGGATGGCGCTCAACGCCCCGATCCAGGGCAGCGCGGCCGACATCATCAAGGTGGCGATGCTGAACGTCCACCGCGAGCTGGTCGCGGCGAAGCTGAAGAGCCGGATCCTGCTGCAGGTCCACGACGAGCTCGTGCTCGAGGTCGCCGACGGCGAGCGGGAGCAGCTGGAGAAGCTGGTGCGCCACGGCATGGGCTCGGCCTACGACCTGGCGGTGCCGCTGGAGGTTTCGGTCGGCTACGGCCGGTCCTGGAACGAAGCCGCGCACTGAGTTCACGCTGCGCCACGGCCCGGATCACCGGGTCGTGGCGCGGGAGCACCCGGGCGGCCGTCGTGGGGTACCGGTCGCCGGGACGAGGCTGGCGTCCATGGCCACTGACTTCCAGCGACGCAAGATCTCCGGCATCTTCGGGGCGATGGACGCCGACCGCGACGGGCTGTTGACGGAGTCCGATTTCCGGGCGCTCACGTCGAGATGGCTCGCCCTGCGCGGCACGGACACCAGCACACCGGAGGGCGAACGGCTCGCCGCCATCATGATGGGCTGGTGGGGCACCCTCGACGACGCCGCCGGAAACGGCGGCCGGGTCAGCCTCGACGAGGTCCTGCGCGTTGTCGACGAGCTGCCGAAGATGCCCGGCGCCGTCACGGGGACGGCCGACGCGATGTTCGAGGCGGTGGACGAAAACGGCGACGGCGCCATCTCCGCGGCCGAGTACCACCAGATGATCGAAGCCTGGAGCGGCACGGGAACCTCGACGGACGAGGTGTTCGCGCACCTGGACCTCGACGGCGACGGAAGCCTGTCCCGCGAGGAGTTCGCCCGCCACTGGTTCGAGTTCTGGGCGGGCGACGACCCGGCGGCGCCCGGCAGCTGGGTCTTCGGCCGGGTCTGAAAACACTCACGCGGACACCGATCCCGTGGCATTGCGACGAACGGAGGACTCCGTTCGGGTGAGGTATTACCGCTGGGTAGGGAGGTCGCCGCCCCGGCGGGAGCGATCACGGCGTAGGGTCCGCCGAATGGGGTTCGAGCGTGAGCGACGACGCTGGCGAGTCCGGCTGCACGACGAACTCGGCCGGGTGTGCGGCGCGGGCACGGTGCTGGACGAGTACCACGTCCTCACCAGCGCGCACGTCGTCGAAGCCGCCGGGGGACCGCGGTCCGCGCTGAGCGTCGACTTCGTCGGATTGGCCGAGGCGTTGCCCGGCTCGGCGACCGTCGTCGAGGGGTGCTGGGTTCCGTCGGACGGCGGCGGCCGCGGCGATCTCGCCCTGCTGCGCCTGGAGCGCCCCGAATCCCGCGTTTTCCGCGCGCCGCTGCACCGCATGCCGTTGGGGGAGCACCAGCTCGTGCGCGCCTTCGGCTTCCCGCCCGGCTCGGTCGGCCGCTGGACGCACGCGCGCCTCGGCGGCCCCGAGCAGCCCGGCGGGCTGGGTGGCGAGTGGGTCCGGTTGTTCCGCACGGCCGAAGCCGAGCCGCTGGGCCCCGGCTTCGGCGGCACGGCCGTGCTCGACGAGGCGACCGGGCACGTCGTCGGCGTGGTCGTCGGCAAGGACACCGGCACGTGGATGGTGCCGGTCGAGACGATGCTCGGCCACCTGCCCCAGCTGAGCATCTGGACGTCGGGCAGCCCCGCGGTCGACGCGAGTTTCTCCCGCCCCGTCGGCGAAGCCGTCGACGTCTCGTTCGTGCAGCGCGTCGCCGACTGGTTCGCGAAAGCCGAGCCGGGCACGGTCTGGGTGGTCGACACGGGCGAGGCGGGCTCGCCGGTCGCGGCGGCGCTGCGGCTCGGCATCGTCCTCGCCGACCGCGAACGTTCCCTCGGCGTGGCGGGCCTGCCGCCCACGCTGGGTCCGATGCCGCCGGCGGGCAGTGTCGACTTGGCGGTCGACGCGACGGGCCGCACGGCGGACGCGGTCCGTCACCGCATCGCCGACCGGCTCACGACCGGCGTCGCGGGCCGCACCCTGGTGGTCGACGCGATCGACGACTCCGCCGAACCCGACCGGCTCGTCGGCGAGGTCCTGGCCCCGCTGGCGGGCCGCGCGGCCGAGCTCGGCATCCGGCTGCTGCTCGGGTTCCGCGAGGAGTCGTCGCCGGGAGTGGCGGCGGTGCGGGCGAGCACGGTCGGCGCCCGCCCGGCACCGGACGACCTGGCGGGCCGCCTCGAGGTGCTCACCCAGGCCGTGGAGGAGCTGGCCGAGATCGAGGCGTACCAGCTGCGCGTGGCGACGCGGTTCACCGGCGTCGCGATGCTCCCGGCCCGGGCGCACCGCCTGCGTGGCGCGTTGAAGCAGCTCCGGTCGGCGGAGGTCGACGGAGACGCGGAGTGGGTGGAGCGCCACATCGACAGTCACGAGCACGCGGTGGCCCCGGCGGTGGAGGACGGCCGCCGCCAGCGAGCGGTCCTCGACGGTCTGGTGGCCCGCCGCGAGGAGCTGCGAGCCCGCCTGGCGGCGGACAACCAGCTGGCCCGCGAGCACGGCTTGGTGGGCGACCCGGAGCTGGAGCAGGCGTACGTACCGGCGAAGAGGTTGCTGATCGACGGCCCGTGCGAGCTGACGGCGGCGGCCACGGCGGTCGACACGTACGCGGCCGCGGTCCGGGCAAGGCTCGAATACCGCGCCTGAATCGGGGCGCCCCCGCGGTCAGCCGGAAGTCAGCGGCGCCCGAGGCCGCGGATGAGCACCATCACCGCTTCCCGCACCTCGGCCCGCGTGCGCTGCGGCCCGAACACCTGCCAGTCCAGCGCCACCACCAACATCGTCCCGAACAACCCGGCCGCCGCGGTCGGGATCTCGACCCCCTCCGGCAGCCGCCCCGCCTCGTCGAGCCGCGTCAGCTGGGCCTTCACGATCGAGATGATCTCCTCGCGCAGCAAGGAAAGCGTGCCGTGCCACTGGCCGGGCGTCCGCCACAGCTCGCTCACCAGGATCTGCGAAAACCCCGGGTACCGGGCGATGAACTCGAGCGTCGTGTCGACCTGGGCCTCGATCACCTCGAGCGGGTCCGCCTCGGAGACCGCGGACCGTAATCGGACCGCCAGCAGGTCCACGCCGTACCGCAGCAACGCGTCGACCAGGCCGTCCTTCGAGCCGAAGTTGTAGTACACCGTGCCCTTGGCCACGCCCGCCGCCGCCGCGATGTCGTCGACCGTCAGCCCCACCAAGCCGCGGCTCTTCGAGAAGCTCCAGTGTCGCCTCGAAGAGCTTCTGCTTCGTCGCGCCGCTCACAGGCTCAGCTCGGGCTTGAGGGCGGACACCGTCCACACGCGACGCTTCCGGGCCGCCAGCGTCGACACCAGGATCCCGCCCACCAGGTAGGCCAGCAGCACGCCGATGTCGCCGAGGATCTGGACCGTGGCCCCGCTGTAGAACAGGTGGCGGAAGCCGTCGATCGCGTAGCCCATCGGCAGCACCACGTGCAGCGGGTACAGCGCGTCCGGGATCGTCTGCCACGGGAAAGTGCCGCCCGCGCTGACCAGCTGCAGCACCAGCAGCACCAGCCCGAGGAACTTGCCGACCGCGCCGAAGAACGCGTTGAGCGCGTGCACCACCGCCGTGAACGTCAGCGACACCAGCACCGCGAACCCGATCGCGCCCAGCGGGTGCGCGATGTGGATGCCGACCAGCCACGTCACCGCGCCGAACAGCACGATCACCTGCGCGATGCCCAGCAGCGCCGACGACAGCCAGCCGCCCACCGCGACGCGGAACGGGGCCGCGCCCGCGGTCAGCGCGCGCGTCGACAACGGCCGCAGCAGCAGGAACAGCACGAACGCGCCGATCCACGTCGCCAGCGAGATGAAGAACGGCGCGAGCCCGGCGCCGTACGTCCCCGCCGACGCCTCGCCGTTGGCGTTCACCGCCACCGGGTCCGCGATCGTGTTGGCCGTGGCCGAACGCGTCGGGTCGTCCGGGTTCGGGATCTCCTTGAGCCCGGCCGAAAGCCCGTCGCGCAGCTTCACCGCGCCGTCCGCGAGCTGGTTCGTCCCGTTGACCGCGGTCTTCTCGCCGTCGCTGAGCTGGGCCGCTCCGTCGCGTAGCTGCGAGGCACCGTCAGACGCCTGCGCGATGCCGCTCGCCAGCTGCGGGGACGCCGCCGCGAGCTTGGCCGCGCCGCCGGACACCTGGCGCGCGCCGTCGGCCAGCTTCGCGAGGTCGCCGTTGGCCTGCTGGATCTTGCCGTTGGCCTGGTCGACGGGGGAGCGGAGCTGGTCGGCCTTGGCGACGATCGCCTGGACCTGGGCCTCCGGCACGCCCGCGTCGCGCAGGTCCGTGACGAGCTGGGTGCGGTAGCCGTCGAGCTTGCCCTGGATGTCGGACGACGCCGTCGCGGCGAGCGAGGCCGCGTCGGCGACCTTCTGGTTCCCGGCCGCCACCTGCGATGCGCCGTCCGCGAGCTGCTGCGTCTGCGACGGCAGCGAAGCCGTGGCGCTCTTGAGCGTGCCGAGACCGGTCGCCAGCGTCGACGAGCCGTCCGCGAGCTTCGCGGCGCCGTCGGCGAGCTGCTGCTGGCCCGACTTGAGCTGCGTGGCGCCGTCGGCGAGCTGCGACGCGCCCGTCGAGGCCTCCTGGATCTTGGCGTAGATCGTCGAGAACCCGACCAGGAACCGGTCCGCGGCCTCGCTGCCGACCTTCTCCGCGATCGTCTTGCGCACCTGCTCGGCGACCTGCTTGGCGATGGTGCCGGACAGGTAGTTGTTGGCGTCGTTGGTGGTCAGCGTGATCGTCGCCTGCTGCGGCTGGAAGTTGCCGACCGACAGCAGCGCCTGCGAGAACCCGCTCGGGATGCCGATCGCGAACGAGTACTTGGCGTTGCGGACGCCCTCGCGCGCCTCCTGCTCGGACACCTCGTGCCACTGGAAGGTACCGGACTTGACGAGCTCGTCGGTCACCTCGCGGCCGACGTTGCGCTGCTGGCCGCCGGAGTCCTTCGCGCCGGTGTCGGCGGTGTAGACGGCGGCGGGCAGCTTGTCGAGGCGGCCGTACGGGTCGTAGTTCGCGTAGAGGTAGAAGGACGCGTAGAGCAGCGGCACCAGCACGAGCGCGGCCAGCGCGAGCTTCGGCATCGTGCCGGTGGAGAGGCGCCGCAGCTCGTTGCGGGCGATCCGGAAGGCGTTCATTCGGGGACTCCGTCAGTGCTCGCGGGGAGCTCTTCGGTGGGTTCGGGGGCGTGGTGCCGCGGCTCCGGCTGCTCGGCCGCGCCGAGGCGCGCCGGGGTGAAGGGCAGTGCCGAAACGGGTGTCGTCGCGGTCAGCACGACGACGGCGAGGCCGCGTTCGGCCTGTTCGCGCGCCAGGCCGGCCCAGCTGTCGACGTCGCTGGTGTGCCGGTCGGGGGTGTCGAGGACGAGCAGGCGCACCCCCTTGCGTTCCGCGGCCAGCTCGGTGAGCAGCCGCGTGCGCATCGCGGGGGCGAGGTTTTCGAAGCGGGTGCCCGCGAAGGGCGCGGCGTCGTGCTCGGCGAGCCAGCGGGCGACGTCCTCCTTGCCCGCCGGCCGGTGCGCCAAGGCCAGCTCTTCGCCGACGACCACGCGCAGGGCGAGTGCTTCGTCCGGCTCGCTGACCCCGGGCGCGTCGACGACCGCGACGAGCTCGGGCAGCCCGGCGTCGACGCCCTCGGCGTGCACGGTGCCGGTGGTCGGCTTCAGGCGCCCGGCCAGCGCCAGCCCGAAGGCCGTGACGCCGACGCCGGGTTCGCCGTGCACGATCGCCAGGTCGCCCTCGCCGACGGTCAGCGAAGTGGGCGGTAACAAGGTGCCGTGGTGTCCTTCGAGGGACACCCGATCGGCTCGGACCTGCACGTCTGCTCCTGCCATTTTTGAACTGACCAGTCAGTTCAAAAACTAGCCCCCACGGGCCCGCGCGGCAAGATCACCGGACGCACGTCACACCCGTGGGTGACTCACCGGAGCGCCGCGGCCGGGCGCACCTCCCAGCTCGTCCACAGTGGACGATAGCCCTGCCGGTGCCAGAACACCGAGGACAGCGGGTTGGTCGGGTTGTAGTAGAGGTAGCTGCCGGTGGCGCCGCCCCGCTGCAGCTCCCGGTGCACGTGGGCCATCAGCGCCCGGCCGAACCCGCCGCCGCGCTCGCCCGGCGCCGTCACGACGTTGTTCACGTACCCCCAGCGCCCCGGCGGGAGCAGCTCGGCCGCCTCGCTGCCCGGCGTCGCGTCGACCCACGCGCAGTGCGCGAGTGCGCGGATCTCGCCGTCCTCCTCGGCCAGCCAGACCGGTGGCTCGTCCTCGGCCAGCGCCGCGCGCAGGGACGGGGCGAGCAGGTCGGCGGTGTTCGCCCGGCGGGGCGCGGCGACCAGGCCGGTGTAGTCGAACGTCGCGGTGGCCAGCTCCAGCGCCGCGGCGAAGTCGGCGGGCCCGGCGCGGCGGACGGCGGCCGCGGGCCCGGCGGCGGGCGGGGGAGCGGTCCGGATCCCGAGCGCGCCCAGCGGGACCAGGCCGTGGTCGAGGAACGCGCGGATCGCCTCGGCGTCGCGGCTGGGCCAGAAGACCACGCACGCCGAGTCCTCGCCCGTCGGCTCGGTCTCCAGGCGGCCCTTGAGCGCGCGCAGCAGCAGGTCGACGCCCTCGGTGCCGGTGTCGCCGAAGTACGGGAAGAGCTGCCACGTGTCGGCGGCCGACCACAGCAGCGGGACGTCGTCCGGGGCGAACCGGTGCCGCTGCACTACCCCGGTGACGCGGGTGCCGTCCGCGGTCGCCGCGTCCAGCCGCTCGCCCTCGGCGGGCGGCGCGGCGGGCGGCAGCAGCGCGTCGACCTCGGCGAAGCGCGCCCGGTGGGCGGCGAGCAGCGGCTCGGCGATGTCCATGCGTTCCCCTGGTGAGTGCGGTCAGGACCAGGCGGGGCGCCGGATCCACATGGTCCACAGTGGACGATAGCCCTGCCGGTGCCAGAACACCGGCGAAAGCGGGTTCGCCGGGTGGTAGAAGAGGAACGTACCGCGCACGCCCGGCCGGACCAGCTCGCGATGGGCCACGGCCATCAGGGCCCGGCCCACGCCGCCGCCGCGGGCTTCGGGCGCGACCGACAGCGTGTCGACGTAGCCCCAGCGGCCCGGGTGCAGCCTGCCGTGGAGGCTGTCGCCGGGCGCGGGCGAGACCAGCGCGCAGGAGGCCAGGCCGGCGGGCACGCCGTCGTCCTCGGCCAGCCAGATCAGGCCGCTGAACCGCAGGGAGCGGGTGACCTCCGCGCGCAGCAGCGCCCGGGCGCCCGGCCGCGCCACCGCCGTGCCGACCAGCGACGTGTACCGCCACTCCGCCAGCCGCAGCTCGGTCAGGGCCTCGAGGTCGCTTTCTTCGGCGCGGCGGACGCTCACGCGGGCCGGACCCGCGTTCTCCGGCGGCTCCGGTGACCGCACGGCCAGGCAGGTCAGCGGCGCGAACCCGTGCGCCAGCAGCACCGCGGACGCCTCGGCGTCGCGGCTCGGCCAGGCCAGCGAGCAGCCGGAGTCCGCGCCCGACGGCGTCCCGCGCATTCGCTCGCGCCACGCGTCGAGCAGCGCCGCGAGACCCGCCGGGCCGCTGTCGCCGGGCACCGCGGTCAGGTCCCACATCTCCAGCGGCCCCCACAGCGCCGGCCACGACCCCGGCGCGTGCACGACACGGGTCAGCAGCCCGCCCGCCTTCCGGCCACCGGCCGTCACGACCAGCGGCTCGCTCGCCGACGGCGGCGGCGCGATCGGCGGGAGTTGCGGGTCGAGCGCGGCGAACCGCGCGTTCTGCTGGGCTTCGAGGGGGTTCACGAGCGGTGCGTGCGGAAGATCGCGGTGCCGGGGAAGAGCTTGCCGCGCAGCGGGCTCCACTGGCCCCAGACCCGCGTGTGCCCCGCCGGCCACTCCGGCTCGACCAGGTCGGTGAGGGTGAACCCGGCCGCGGCCAGCGCGCGCACGTAGTCGCCGAGGGTGTGGTGGTACTCGACGTAGGTCGCGGTGCCCTCGTCGTCGACCTCGACGTACGGGGTCCGGTCGAAGTAGGGCTGGGTGACGGTGAGCCCGAGCGGGCCGGGGTCGTCCGGGAAGATCCACCGCATCGGGTGGGTCACCGAGAACACCCACGGCGCGCCCGGCCGCAGCACCCGGTGCACCTCGGCGAAGACCGCGTCGACCGACGCTACGAACGGGATCGCGCCGAAGGCCGAGCAGGCCGCGTCGAAGCTGCCCGTCGCCAGCGGCAGGTGCTCGGCGTTCGCCTGGACGAGCGGCACGTCGAGGCCGGTGCGCGCGTTGCCGTCGCGGGCGTGGCGCAGCATCCCGGCCGACAGGTCGGTTGCGACGGCGTCGGCTCCCTCGGCCGCCAGCCAGCGCGAACACGCGGCCTGCCCGCAGCCGACCTCCAGCACGCGCTTGCCGCGCACGTCGCCGAGCAGCCGCGCGTCGGCCTCCCGGACGCCCTCCGGGCACCAGACGAAGTCGGCGTCGCCGAGGAACCCGCCGTGTTCGGCCTGGTAGTCGTCGGCGTCGGCGTCCCACCAGGCGAGGTTCGCGGCGGCCGCTTCGGCGCCCCCGACCTCGCGGTAGGCGACGGCCGCGGTGCCCAGCCGGTGCTCGGCCGCGTCGTGGCGCCCCGGCGCGGGCGGCTCCTCCGGTGGCATGATGGTGGTCTCCGGTCCGCTGCGTGTTTGCTTCCGCGAGGACCTTAGCGATCGAGGGGGACCCTGATTGTGCCCCCTAGCGGCCGCCGCGTACGATAAGTGTTAGCGCAGTGGGTTCGCGCTGCCTTCCGCTCAGCTTCTGGTTGGGACTCGGGTCGCGCACCGTATGCGGGGTCATGCCGCGGTCGTTCACTGGATGGACGTTTGCTCGCAGGGTCGTCGTATGCCGCCCATCGCGCCGACAACTGCCAACCCTCGATTCCCATCCACCGGAGCAACCCGCCTAATGACCACCGACACCGCCACCGCCCCGACCGCCCCCACCGGGCCCCAGCAGGTCGCCATCAACGACATCGGGTCGGAGGAAGACTTCCTCGCGGCGATCGACAAGACGATCAAGTACTTCAACGATGGCGACATCGTCGAAGGCACCATCGTCAAGGTCGACCGCGACGAGGTCCTGCTCGACATCGGCTACAAGACCGAGGGTGTCATCCCCTCGCGTGAGCTCTCCATCAAGCACGATGTCGACCCGGCTGAGGTTGTCACCGTCGGCGATGAGGTCGAAGCCCTGGTTCTCCAGAAGGAGGACAAGGAAGGCCGTCTGATCCTGTCCAAGAAGCGCGCGCAGTACGAGCGCGCCTGGGGCACGATCGAGGAGCTCAAGGAGAAGGACGAGCCCGTCAAGGGCACCGTCATCGAGGTCGTCAAGGGCGGCCTCATCCTGGACATCGGCCTGCGCGGCTTCCTCCCCGCGTCCCTGGTCGAGATGCGCCGCGTGCGCGACCTGCAGCCGTACGTCGGCCGCGAGCTCGAGGCGAAGATCATCGAGCTGGACAAGAACCGCAACAACGTGGTCCTGTCCCGCCGCGCCTACCTCGAGCAGACCCAGTCCGAGGTGCGCAGCGAGTTCCTCAACGCGCTCGCCAAGGGTCAGGTCCGCAAGGGCGTCGTGTCGTCCATCGTCAACTTCGGTGCCTTCGTGGACCTGGGTGGCGTCGACGGCCTGGTGCACGTCTCGGAGCTGTCCTGGAAGCACATCGACCACCCGTCCGAGGTCGTCGAGGTCGGCCAGGAGGTCACGGTCGAGGTCCTGGACGTCGACATGGACCGCGAGCGCGTCTCGCTGTCGCTGAAGGCGACCCAGGAAGACCCGTGGCGCCAGTTCGCCCGCACCCACGCGATCGGCCAGATCGTGCCGGGCAAGGTCACCAAGCTCGTCCCGTTCGGTGCGTTCGTGCGCGTCGAAGAGGGCATCGAGGGCCTGGTCCACATCTCCGAGCTGGCCGAGCGCCACGTGGAGATCCCGGAGCAGGTCGTCCAGGTCAACGGCGACGTCATGGTCAAGGTCATCGACATCGACCTCGAGCGCCGTCGCATCTCGCTGTCGCTGAAGCAGGCGAACGAGGGTGTCACGCCGGACACCGAGTTCGACCCGACCCAGTACGGCATGGCCGCCGAGTACGACGCCGAGGGCAACTACATCTACCCCGAAGGCTTCGACCCGGACACGCAGGAGTGGCAGGAAGGCTTCGACAAGCAGCGTGAGGAGTGGGAGCGCCAGTACGCCGAGGCGCACACTCGTTACGAGGCCCACATGAAGCAGGTCCAGAAGGCCGTCGAGGCCGACGCGGAGGCCGCGGCCGACGCGGCGACCGGCATCGAAGGCGGCGCGGAGAGCTACACCTCGGGTTCGGCCCCGGCCGACACGAAGAGCAGCGGCGGCACCCTCGCCTCCGACGAGCAGCTCGCGGCGCTCCGCGAGAAGCTCTCCGGCGGTGCGTGAGCTTTAGCGCTCTGAAGCTGAACCAGGAGCCCCCGGTCCCCAGTGGACCGGGGGCTCCCGGCTTTCCGGGGTCCGGCCGGGTGGGCTGAAGGGTCCTTTCGTCGCATGTGATGCGAGGAAAGGACCCTTCACCGCGTCAGATGCGATGAACGTCCCCTTCAGCCCACCCGGGCTCAGGGGTTGCGCAGGCCGAGGCCGGTCATCATCGCGCCGACGCCCTGGCGGTACATCTCTTCGTTGGCCTCGTCGGTGGGCGGGATGAACCAGTCCGGCAGCGGCGTCCGCGACGCGAGCATCAGCTCCGCGCCGATCAGGCCGTGCATGGTCGTCCACAGCTGGTACGCCGCGGCGCGGGCGTCCGTCTCCGGCGGGCAGACCCGGGCGACCCGGTCGATGAACAGGCGGAACACCGTCCGCAGCACGGCCGAGCGCAGCGCCGGGTCGGGGTCGAAGCCCGGCACCGGGCGTTCGAACATCAGCGCGTAGCGGGTCGGGCTCTCGCGGGCGAACTCCCGGTACTGGAGTGCCAGGTGCAGCAGGTCGCCGACACCGTCCGAAGTCGACGGCGGCAGGCTCTCCAGCATCTCGCGCAGGGAGTCGAACGTCCGCTCGTACAGCGCGTCGAGCAGGCCCGCGCGGCCGCCGAAGCGGGCGTACACCGAGATCGTGGACGCGCCGGCGGCCTCCGCCACCCCGCGCACGGTCAGGCCCGGGACCCCGCGGTCGAGCAGCACGGTCAAGGCCGCGTCGAGGAACCGCTCGCGGTTTCCCTGTTCGGCGGGGCGGACCGACAGGTGCCTGGTGGCCACGGCGCACCCCCCTTCGCAGCAGAAGATACGATATCCGGCGGCTCTTGGGAATGCGCCGGATGTCCGGATGTGCGGCATTCCCGTCCCGTGGGCGCAGGTCCGAGCACCGCGAGTGCGGGCATCGTCGGAAGCACCGACGAACGAAAGGGCTTTCCGATGACCACCTCCATCGCCGACATCGCCGTTCCCGACACCGCGCTCGCCCGCGAAGCCGCCGAGCTCGTGCGCGACACCGTCGGCCCGCTGCTGTACGACCACTCGTCCCGCGTCTACCTCTTCGGCGCGCTCCAGGGCCGTCGCCGCGGCCTCGAGTTCGACGCCGAGCTGCTCTACGTGGCGGCGTTGTTCCACGACCTCGGGCTCGTCGAGGGCCACCGCACGGACCGCCGGTTCGAGCTCGACGGCGCGGACGAGGCCCGCGCGTTCCTGCTCGGCCACGACGTCGACCCGGAGAAGGCCCGGATCGCCTGGACGGCCATCGCACTCCACACGACACCGGGCATCCCCGAGCACATGGAACCCGAGGTCGCACTGGTCACCGCGGGAGTGGAGTACGACGTGCTGGGCATCGGCTACCACGACCTGCCCGCCGAGGCCCGCGCGGCGATCGTCGCGGCGCACCCGCGCCCGGACTTCAAGCGGCGCATCCTGGCGGCGTTCACCGAAGGCATCCGTGACCGTCCCGACACGACATTCGGGAACGTCAAAGCCGATGTCCTGGCCCGGTTCGTGCCAGGCTTCGTCCGGCAGGACTTCGTCACCACGATCGAGGAATCCCCCTGGGAGGACTGAAGCGGATGGACCACCCCGAGCCCGGCACGGTCATCGTCACCGAAAGCGGCGACGGCAAGTACACGCAGCAGGTGACCACGGCGGCGCACACGCTGAGGGTCGACGAGCCGGCGTCGGTGGGCGGCGACGACACGGGCCCGAACCCGTACGAGCTGCTGCTGGCCGCCCTGGGTTCGTGCACGGCGATCACCCTGCGGATGTACGCGGACCGCAAGGGAATCCCGCTGCGGAAGGCGACGATCCGCCTGCGCCACGACCGCATCCACGCGGAGGACTGCGCCAGCTGCGAGACCGAGCGGGGGATGCTCAGCCGGATCACGCGCGAGATCGAGCTCGAGGGTGAGCTGGACGAGGAGCAGCGGGCGAAGCTGATGCTGATCGCGGACAAGTGCCCGGTGCACCGGACGCTGACCTCGGAGCTGGTGGTCGACACCGTGGAGACGGGCCGCGCGACTCAGCCCTCGTGAGTGTTTAGGGCGGTTAGAACCGCCCTGAACACTCACGAGCGGTCGCGTGGCCTGCGCGGCGCGCGGGCCAGGTGAGTCGGGCGGGCCGGTGGCGAGGCTGCTCGGGCGACTAGGCGGGCCGGGCTGTTGGGCAGGCCGGTCAGGGGGCCAGGCTGGCTGGGCGGGCCGGGCCGGGCGACTTGCCGCGGGCAGCGCAGGGCCGGTAGCTGGTCAGGCGAACAAGCCAGCCCACCCCGCTGCGGGCAGCGGAGCCCTCGCGGGCCGGGTGGCCGATCGGCCGGGCCGGTCAGGTGGGCCGGGCTGGCTGGGCGAGCCGGGCCCAGCGACTTTGCTGCGGGCAGCGCAGGGCGGAAGTTGATCAGGCGAACAAGCCAGCCCACCCCGCTGCAGGCGGCGGAGCCCTCGCGGCTCGCGGGCCGGGCGGGTCAGGCCGCGCGGGCCGTGGCCGGGCGGGCCGTTGTCGTGACCGCCGGGACCCAGATGCGCTCGAGGGCCGCCGCGCGGGCCTTGCGCCTCAGCCCCGCGAAACTGTGCTTGGCCGGGACCAGCAGGGCGCTCAGCCACGTCCGGCGGTAGTCCGCCAGCGCGTCGGCCACCGGGCGATGGAGAACGCAGTGCACCAGCCCCGGCGTGCCGAGCCGGTGCCTCCCGACGTGCTTGCTGTCCGCCATCGTTCCTCCGTGTGGGCGACCCTTTCGCGCGCACCGTACGCAACCGGGCCGACGGAGGTGGGTAACCAACGCGGCGTGTCCGGATATCGGTTGAGTCACGCGTCACGTTCGGCTTGTGGTTCGCCCGTTCGTGTGCCCGGACTACGACGGTCGGCGGGTGTCGTGGCCGCCGCGACCTCGGGCGTCGCTTCCCGGCCGGCCTGACTAGGGTGATCGCCATGTTGCGTGTGGGGTTGACGGGTGGAATCGGGGCAGGCAAGTCGACCGTGGCGAACCGGCTCGCCGAACACGGTGCCGTGCTGATCGACTCCGACCGGATCGCCCGCGAGGTCGTCGCGCCCGGTACCGAGGGCCTTTCCCGGCTGGTCGAGGAGTTCGGCGCCGAAATCCTCGCCGCCGACGGCTCGCTCGATCGGCCCGTGCTCGCCGCGAAGGCCTTCGCCGACGACGAGTCCCGGCGCCGGCTCAACGCGATCGTGCACCCCCTGGTCGGGGCCCGGACCGGGGAGCTGATGGCCGCCGCCGCGGCGGACGCCGTCATCGTGCACGACATTCCGCTGCTCGTCGAAAACGGTCTCGCCACCGCCTACCACCTGGTCGTCGTCGTCGACGCGCCGGTCGAGGTCCGCGTCCGGCGGCTGGTCACCGCGCGCGGGATGGCCGAGGAGGACGCGCGGGCGCGGATCCGGGCGCAGGCCAGCACCGAGCAGCGCCGCGCCGTCGCCGACGTCTGGCTCGACAACGGTGGTCCCGAAGACGCCGTGCTCCTCGACGTCGACGCGCTGTGGGCCGACCGGCTGGTGCCGTTCGAGGCGAACGTCCGGCTGCGGAAGCCGCGGCCGCCGGTGTCGCCGAAGATCGCCGACTACGACCTGACCTGGCCCGCCCAGGCCGAACGCGTGCTTTCCCGCCTCCGGGCCGCCGCCGGGGAGCTCGCCGTCCGCGCCGACCACATCGGCTCGACCGCCGTTCCCGGCCTGCCCGCCAAGGACGTCCTCGACCTGCAGCTGACCGTGGCGACCCTGGAGGACGCCGACACGCTGAAGGAACTGCTGTGCGACGCCGGGTTCCCGCGGCTCGAGGGCGACTGGTGCGACGACGCCCAGGACGGGTCCGGGACGTGGCCGAAGCGCCTGCACGTCGGCGCCGACCCGAAGCGCGCGGTGAACCTGCACGTCCGGTCGACGGAGACGCCCGCGTGGCGGCTCGCCCTGCTCTTCCGCGACTACCTGCGCGCCGACGCCGAGGAGCGCGACGACTACCGCGACGTGAAGCTGCGGCTGGCCGACGCGCACGCCGGCGACGGCAACGTCGCGGCGTACGCGGACGAGAAGCAGGAGTTCGTGAACGGCGTGTTCGCCCGCGCGGAGAAGTGGGCCGCGGCCACCGGCTGGACGCCCTAGGACCCTAGCAGCCCGCGTTCGAACGCCACCGCGACGGCGGCCGCGCGGTCGTTCACGCCGAGCTTCGCGTACGCGTGGATCAGGTGCGTCTTGACCGTCGCTTCGCTGATGAACAGCTTCTTCGCGGCTTCCTTGTTCGTCGACCCGCGGGCGACCAGCGTCAGCACCTCGAGCTCGCGCTGGGACAGCGACTCCGGCGCGGGCTCCCGCATCCGGCCCATCAAGCGGCTCGCGACGGCGGGGGAGAGCACGGCCTCGCCGCGGGCGGCGGCCTCGACGGCGCGGAACAGGTCCTCGCGCGGGGCGTCCTTGAGCAGGTAGCCGGTCGCGCCCGCCTCGATGGCCGGCAGCACGTCGGAGTCCGTGTCGTACGTCGTGAGCACCAGGACCCGCGCCGGGTTGCCCAGCCGGGCCAGCTCGGTGATCGCCGCGACGCCGTCGGTGCCCGGCATCCGCAGGTCCATCAGCACGACGTCGGGGCGCAGTTTCTCGGCCAGCGTCACGGCTTCGGTGCCATTCGCGGCCTCGCCGACGACCTCGAAGCCGCGGCCGGTGAAGATGCCGCGCAGGCCGTCGCGGACGATCGGGTGGTCGTCGGCGATGAGCACGGTGATCGTCACGGGGTGGCCTCCGACGGGGGCGGGACGGCGGGCAGGACGGCCGAGATCGCGGTGCCGCCGCCGGGCTCGGACTCGACGTGCAGCGTACCGGCGAGCCGCAGGACGCGGCGCCGCATCCCGGGCAGGCCGAAGCCGGGTCCCGGTCCCGGGACGAACCCGGTGCCGTCGTCCCGGACGTCCAGGGTGAGCTCGTCGTCCATGTAGGACAGCGTCAGCCCGACCCGCTTCGCGGCCGCGTGCTTGTCCACATTGGACAGCGCTTCCTGGGTGACGCGCAGCAAGGTCGCCTCGACCTCCGGGTGCAGTGCCCGCGGCTCGCCGGTGGTGAGGAACGTGGCGGGCACGCCGGTCCGCTCGCTCCACCGCTCGGCGACGTCGGCGAGCGCCTCGGGAAGCGTTGCGGTGTCGAGGTTTTCCGGGTGCAAGGCGCGGACCGAACGCCGGGCGGCGGTGAGGTTCTCCCGGGCGAGCGCGGTCGCCGAATCCAGGTGCCGCTGCCACTCCGCGGGCTCGTCCTTGGCCAGCGCGGCGGCCTCCAGCTGCCGGATGATGCCGGTGTAGCCCTGGGCCAGGGTGTCGTGGATCTCCTGGGCGAGCCGCTGCCGCTCGTCGAGCACCCCGGCTTCGCGGGCCTGGCGGAGCAGTTGCTCCTGCAGGCCTTCGTTTTCCTCGTACATCGCGGCGAGGCGGTCGAGCATGCGCCGCCGGTCCTCGTTCTGCCGGGCGACGGCCGCCGACAGCAGCCCGCCACCGCCGATGGCCGCGGTCTGCACGACGATGATCGTGATCCAGATGCCGGGCTTGTCCTGCAGGGCGTGGACCGGCCCGCCGTTGCCGAGCGTGTTGATCAGCAGCGACGTCGCGGCGAGCGCGGTGAAGGAGAGCCACGTCGGTTGCAGCCGCATGGCCGAGAAGAACGCGTAGATCATGAAGATCAGGAACGTGACGTCTCTGGCTTCGAGGAAGCTCGCCAGCGTGAGGACGCCGACGAAGCTCATGGCGGCGAACGGGGGGTACTCCCGCACCCGCGGGTTCGGGAGGCTGACCGTCGCGAGCAGCCAGACCGCGGTGCCGCCGACCAGCATGCCGGTGTGCACCCACCAGCGGCCGTCATGGTGGCCGAAGCCGAGGGTGACCAGCGTCGCGATCACGAGCAGCGACCCGGGCAGGTACCGGTCGACCCGGTTCAGCCACGGGTGCCAGCCGGTGTCGGCCGTCGCGGACGCCGGTGGCCACAGCGGCCGCTGCCAGTCGACCTTGAGGCTCACGCTCTCATGTCCTTGAGCCGCGGCCAGATCTCGGTCCAGCTCGCCGTCCGGCCGGTGAGCTGCCAGACCGGCATGTGCGCGCTCGCGTTGCGGACGCCGAGCCGGTTGCCGACCTGCCCGACGATCCGCGCGTTTCCGAAGTACTTCGCCAGTTTCGACGGGTCGTAGCCGACGAAGAGCACGTTGTCGCCGGTGGTGTCGTCAGGACGGCCGAAGTACCAGAAACCCCGGCTGGGGCTGTACGCCTCGGGCAGCCCGCGCTCGGGCCCGTACCGGTCGAGCGCGCCCGCCTGCCAGTAGCCGCCGGTGACGACGACCGTGTCCGGCGGCGCGGTGCGGTACAGCGCGGCGACGTCGCCCGCGACGTCCGGCCAGCCGACCTCCTCGGCCGCGTAGGCGGGCCGCGGGGCGCCCGGGTGGTCGACGAGCCAGTGCACCGGCCAGACCGGCAGCGTGAACGGCAGGCTGAACACCGCCGAGACCACGAACACCGGCCAGGTCGGCACCCACCGCCACCACCGCGCGGGCGGCCGCGCCTCGAGGTGCACCGCGGCCGCGGCCCACAGCACGCCGAACATCCCGGCCGCGTAGTAGTAGCGGCCGTTCGCGACGAGGAAGACCGCGACGACGCCCAGCGCCGTCCAGCCCAGGAACCGGTACGGCCGCAATGACTTGCTGCCCAGCAGCACGGCGACGCCGTAGAGCACGCCGAGCGCCCCGATCACCCAGCCGGCTCCGGCCAGCAGGTTCGGGACGAAGCTCTCGCGGCCGCCCGCGGCGTCGACCTCGGCGCCGACGGCCTCGCCCATGCCGAGCTGCGGCCAGCCGTTCGCGCGCTGCCACAGCAGCGTCGGGACCAGCGACAGGGCGGCGATCAGCGCGCCGAGCCAGAGCCTCGGGCGGCCGAACAGCTCCTGCGGCCCGAACACCAGGATCGCGAGCCCGGCCACCACCCAGAACGCGCCGATGAGGAGCTTGTCGTTGAGCGCCACGGCCGTCACCACGCCCAGCCACACCAGCAGGGAGTCCGCGCGCGTGCGGACCCAGCGCACGAGCAGCCACAGCACCAGCGTCCACAGCAGCGGGTCGATCGTCGACGTCGCCAGGTAGTGGCCGCTGCCGACGAACTGGCCGCAGATCGCGTACGCGCCGGCGGCGCGGGCCTGCGCCTTGCGCTGCCCGCCGAGCTTCCCGCGCGATGAGCGCGGTGACGACGACCCCGGCGGCGGTCGCGGCGATCGCGGGCAGCCGGAACACCACCAGCGAGCCGGGCGCGAGGGTGTTCATCGCCCAGGCCAGCGCGGGCACGAGCGGCGGCTGGTCGGCGTAACCCCAGGCCAGGTGCTTGCCGGCGGCGAGGAAGTACAGCTCGTCGCCGAAGTAGCCGTAGCGGCCGGCGGTGAGCAGCAGCGCGGCGGCCGTGCCGGCGGCGAGCAGGGCGACCGGCAGCCGGGCGAACGGCGCGAAGCTCGGCTTTCGCCTGGTCGGGGGCCGTGGCTACGGCGTCCATCGTGCTCCTGTTCCTCGTCCGGCCCGGTCCTTTCCGCACCTTACGGCCCCCGCCCCGGCGCCACCGCGCGGATGGTGACGCCGGGCACGCTGGTCACGCGTGGGTGTTCACCAGCTTCGGCCACAGCGTGGGCCACGGTTCGGCCCGGCCGGTCGCCAGCCACAGCGGCACGTGGTCGAAGTAGCTCGGCTTCGCGTCGCCCGTGCTCACCTCGCCGATCGGCCGCACGTCGGCGAAGTGCGCGAGCAGCGGCCGCGGGTCCTCGCCGACGTACAGCACGTCGGTCGCCTCCGCGGGCGGCACGACCAGTGTCGCGTACCCGCGGTTGCCGCTGGCGGGTTCGGGCAGGCCGAGGTCGCGGCCGAACCGGTCGAGCGCACCGGCCTGCCAGTACGTCTGGGTCACCACCGCCGTGTGCGCCCGGCCGGGCAGCCGCGCGTAGGTCTCGGCGACGGACCCGGCGGCTTCGGGCCAGCCGATCTCCGCGAACGAGAACAGCGGCGTCGGCAGCGACGGGTGCTCGGTCAGCCAGGCCCGCGGCCAGACCGGCAGCGCCAGGGGCACCACCAGCACCGCCGCGACGACGTACGCCGGCCAGGTCGCGATCCACCGCCACCACCTGGAGGGCTCCCGCCGCTCCAGCGCGACGGCCGCCACCGCCCAGCACACGGGGTACATCCCGGCGACGTAGTAGAACCGGCCGTTGACGGCCAGGAACGCCACGGTCAGCAGGACCACGGTCCAGCCGAGGAACCGGGAGCTCGCGGTCGCGCAGGAGCCGCCACAAGCCGTAGCAGAGCAGGGCGACGCCGACCGGGAGCCCGGCGGTGAGCAGAGCCGTCGGCAGGAACGTCAGCCTGCCGCCCCAGGTGCCGCCGACCTCCTGGGAGATCGCCGCGCCCATGCCCAGCTGCGGCCAGCCGTGCGTGGCCTGCCAGAGGAGTGTCGGCACCAGTGCCACCACGGCGATGCCGGCGCCGATCCACAACGCGGGCCGCCGCAGCAGCTCGCGCGGGCCGCAGGCCAGGACCGCGATCCCGGCGGCGAGCCAGAAGCCGCCGATGAGGAACTTGGTGTACAGCGCCGCCGCGGTGATCACCCCGGCCCACACCAACAAGCCGTCCGCGCGGGTGCGCAGCCACCGGACCAGCGTCCACAGCAGCAGGGTCCACAGGAACGGGTCCACTGTGGACGTCGCGAGGTAGTGCCCGCCCGCCAGGAAGTTGGTCGAGACGGCGAAGGTCGCCGCGGCCAGTGTCTGCGCCTTGGCGCCGCCGCCCAGCTCGCGGGCGATCGCCGCGGTGAGCACCACCCCGCCGAGCATCGCCAGCATCGCCGGGATCCGCAGCACGAACGGCGAATGGCCGAGCTCGTCCATCAGCCGGGCCAGCAGCGGGAGCAGCGGCGGCTGGTCGACGTACCCCCAGGCCAGGTGCCGCCCCGCGGCCAGGAAGTACAGCTCGTCGCCGAAGTAGCCGTAGCGGTTCGCGGTCAGCAGCAACGGGATCGCCATCAACGCGGTCACGATCGCCACCGGCACGGTGGCGAACGGCGCGACCGGCCGGACCCGGGCCGGGGCGGGCGCGGTCGTCACTCCCATCGGAACACCCGCGCCGCGACGGCGGTGCACACGACGGCGAACGCCGCCATCGCGCCCAGCTGCAGGGCTTCCGGGGCGTCCCCGGCCCAGGTGGCCCGCAGCGCGTTGAGCGTCGCCCCGAGCGGCAGGACGTCGGCGACGTGCTGCAGGACCGGCGGCAGCTGCTCCTTCGGCACCCAGACCCCGCCGAGCGCCAGCATCGGGAACAGCAGCGCGGCCCCGATGCCGCTCGCCGCGCGGCCGGTCGGCGCGAGCGCGGCCACCAGCAGGCCGACCGAGAACAACGCCAGCGCGCCGAGCACGATCGACACCAGGAACCCGGCCGGGTTGCCCGGCAGCGCGATGCCGAGCGCGAGCTTGCCCACGACCGCGACGAGCAGCACGACGACGACCGCGGCGGCCAGGTTGACCAGCAGCTGCGCGGCGAGCAGCCGGCTCGGCGGCACCGGGCTGGCGGAAAGCCGTTTCAGCAGGCCCTTTTCGCGGTAGGTGCCCATCGCGTTCGGGAACTGGGTCAGCGCGAGCATCGCCAGCAGGATGGTGACGGCCATCGGCGCGATCACCGTGGCCAGCGGGCTGTGCCCGCCGTACTTCGGGTCCGGCTGGTTCGCGTCGGGCATCAGCCCGAACACCAGCAGCAGCGCGAGCGGGATGCCGGCCACGATGGCGGGCGCCCCGGGGTCGCGCAGGAAGACCTTCGCCTCGGCGGCGGTCAATTTGGTCAGGACGGCCATGGTTTCCCCCTCAGTCCGGCCGGTGGCCGGTCAGTGCGACGAAGGCGTCGTCGAGGCCGGCCTGCTCGACGCGCAGGTCGCCGGCGACCACGCCGTGGCGGGCGAGCAGCGACGTCACCGCGTGCAGCACGTTGCCGCGGCCGCTGACGACGAGCTGCCCGCCCCGCCGCTCGGCCCGGCGGACCTCGGGCAGGGCTTCGAGCACGCCGGGGTCGAGCGGCGCCGACGGCCGGAACCGCACGACCTGCTCGTCGGTGACCCTGGCGACCAGCCCCGACGGCGTGTCGACGGCCACGACGCGCCCGGCGTCGATCACCGCGATCCGGTCGCAGAGCCGTTCGGCTTCGGCCATGAAGTGCGTG
The DNA here is from genome assembly GCF_030264295.1 of Amycolatopsis nalaikhensis. Lineage (GTDB taxonomy): Bacteria > Actinomycetota > Actinomycetes > Mycobacteriales > Pseudonocardiaceae > Amycolatopsis > Amycolatopsis nalaikhensis. Next base: position 6,562,461 of record NZ_CP127173.1, read on the forward strand.
ACCAGCAGGATCGTCACGCCCTGGGCGCGCACGGCCTCGATCAGGTCCCACGTGTCGCGTCGGGCCTGCGGGTCGAGGCCGGTGGTGAGCTCGTCGAGCACGGCGACCTCGGGGCTGCCGACCAGCGCGAGCGCGATCGACAGCCGCTGCTGCTGCCCGCCGGAGAGCTTCTTGTACGCGGTGTTCCGGTGTTCGGTCAGCCCGAGCGTCTCGAGCAGCCGCCCGGTGTCTGCGGGTTTCCGGTAGAACGCGGCGTAGAGGTCCAGCAGCTCGCCGACGCGCAGCTTGTCCTGCAGCCGGCCTTCCTGCAGCTGGACGCCGACGCGCTGGCGCAGCTCGGCCCGGTCGTGGCGCGGGTCGAGGCCCAGCACGGAAAGCCTTCCCCCATCAGGGTTCCGGAGTCCCTCCAGGCATTCGACGGTCGTGGTCTTGCCCGCGCCGTTGGGCCCGAGGATGCCGAAGATCTCCCCGCGTTCGACGGTGAACGAAACGTCGTCGACCGCCACCTTCTCCCCGTACCGCTTGTGGAGGTGCTCGACCTCGATGACCGGCATTTCGCCGTCCCCCTATGTCCGATCCGTTTCCGACGCATCGAGAATCCCGCGTCGCCGGGGGTCGGCGAATCGTCAGGACGGTCCGGACTCCGATCCTCCGGCGGACGACCCCGCATCCACCGTCCGGAGGATGCCGGGCATCAACCGCGCCGGGCGGCCCACGCCGCGATCCCGGTGCGGTTGGCCAGCCCGAGCTTGGTGAGGATGTGCTGGACGTGGCTTTCAGCCGTGCGTTCGGAAATGTGCATCAAGGCCGCGATCTGCTTGTTGGTCAGCCCTTCGGCGACGTGCGCGGCGACCTCGGTCTCCCGCGGGGTGAGCCCGGCGGGCGCGTCCCCTCGGAGGCCGGCCGCGAGCTCGGTGGCCCGGCGGCGCAGGGGCGCCATGCCGAGCCGCTCGGCGGCCGCGATGGCGGTCGCGGCCAGCGCCGCGGCTTCGGCGAGGTCGCCGGGGCGGCGGCGCCGGGCCAGCGCCTTGGCCAGCTCGAAGCGGGCGAGCGCGGCGAACGGCGGTGCGCCCGCGGTGTCGTTCGCGGCGACGCCGAGCCGGAGTTCGCGAACAGCTTCGTCGAGGTGCCCGCCGGTCGCGAGGGCGAGGCCGAGGTAGGTACGCACCGAGCCGAAGTTCGTGACGGTGCCCGCGCCGCCGGTGACGAACAGGTCGGCGTGGGGCCGGAGCCGGGCCGCCATGTCCGCCGCGACGGCCGGTTCGTCCATCAGCGCCGCCAGTTCGGCCCTCGTCGCGAGTGTCGGCAGGAGCGCGGGCTGCGCCAAGGCCTCGCCGTTGGCGGGGTGGAGGATCCGGCGGGCGCGCTCGATGTCGCCGCGCTGGGCCCAGTAGAGCCCGTACACCGGCCGGACGAACCCCGGTGAGTTCCGGTCGAAGGCCTCGAACTGCTCGGCGGTGACGAGGTCCTCGCGGCCGGTGAGCCCGTCGATCGTCAGCAGCACGAAGACCGAGACCCCCACCACCGACTCGTGGGCGCGCCCCTCGACCAGGCCGAGGCAGTCGCGCACGGTCGCGATCGCCGCGTCGAACCGGCCCCGCGTGGCTTCGACCGCGGCGACGCCGCGCAGGTAGTGCCAGCGGGCGAGGGGCCGCCGCAGCCGGTCGGAAAGGCGGCGCATCGGGCCCAGCAACGCTTCGGCCTCGTCGAGCCTGCCGAGCATCATGAGCGCGTCGAAGCGCCACAACAGGCCCCAGAGCAGGGTGTCGTCGTCCACTTCGGACCGTCCGAGCGCGGCCATCCGCCCGGCCAGTTCGAGCCGTTCGCGCACCCCGTCCGGTCCCGACCGGGCCATCTGCCGGGCACGCAGTGCCGAGCGCAGTACCTGCGTGTCACCCAGCCGCTCCGCCATCGCGAGCGCCTCGGCCGACGCGCGGTCGGGGTCTTCGCCACCGGCGAACCCGGCCTCACCCGCCCGCAGCGCCAGCAGCCGGGCGCGCAGCGGGCTGTCTTCGGCGGGCAGCTGGGCGAGGGCCTCGGCGGCCAGCCGGTCGCCGCTGAAGTCGCCCCACGGATCGGACAGGCCTTCCATCGCGAGGGCGACTTCGCCGAGCGCCGCCGGGTCACCGGCTTCGCGCGCGGCTTCGGCCGCCTTGGCGAGGATCGCCTTGGCCGACTGGATGTCGCCGTCGCGGGTCAGCGCGGTGGCGTGGCGGCGGAGCAGGCGTCCGCGGTCGCCGGGATCCGGCGGCGCGCCGACGTCGAGCGCCCGCCGGTAGAGGTCCGCGGCCTGCTCCCAGGCCAGGCGTTCGAACGACTGGTCACCCGCGCGCTCGGCCCACTCGGCCGCCTCGCGGCGATCGCCGACGGGCGCGGAGGCGAGCAGGTGGTGGGCGATCTCGGTGGCCCGCTCGGCCGCGCCGGGCCGTCCCGCCAGCCAGCCGGCGAGCCGCGCGTGCGCGTCGGCGCGGGCCGCCGTCGGCAGGTCCGCCCGCGCCGCCTCCCGGATGAGGTCGTGGCGAAAGCGCCAGCCGGGCCGGGACACCACCAGGCCCGCGGCGGCGGCTTCGTCGAGGGCACCCAGGACGACGTCGAGCGCGTGCCCGGTCACCGCGGCCAGCCCGCACGGGTCCGGTTCGCTGCCGAGCTCGGCGGCGGTGGCGACCAGCTCGCGGGTGCGGGCGGTGAGCCGGGCCAGCCGCGCCCGGACGGTGTCGAGCACGCCGTCCGGCAGGGCGTCCACGCCGCTGTCGAGCAACCCGGCCAGCTCGCCGACGAAGAACGGGTTGCCGCCGGTCCGGCGGCTGACCACGGCGGCGACCTCCGGCCGCACGGTCTCGCCGGTGACCAGCTCGAGCTGCCGCCGCACGTCCGCCGTCGGCAGCCCGACGAGGCGCAGGCGCGTCTGTCCCGCTTCGTGGGCCAAGGCGGCGAGCGCCGAGGTCAGCGCCTCGCGGCCGACGGTTTCGGTGTCCCGGTAGGTCGCCACGAGCAACAGCCGCGACCGGGCCGCGCTCCGGACCGTGTGGACCAGGAGAGCCAACGACGCCGCGTCGGCCCACTGCAGGTCGTCGAGCGCCACCAGCAGCCCGTCCGGCTCGGCCGCGGCCAGCAGCTGCGCGGCGAAGGCTTCGAACGCCTCGAACCGGTCGGTCGCCGTGCCGCCCTCGGCGAGCGCGGGCGGCAGCGCCCGGCCCAGGTCCCTGGCGATCTGGCGGAAGATCCAGTACGGCGGGCTGCCCTCTTCGTCGCTGGCCCGTCCCCAGGCGACCGGAACCCCGAGCGCCTCGGCGCCCGCCGCGGCTTCCTGCACGAGCCGGGTCTTGCCGATGCCCGGCTCCCCGGCGACCAGGACCAGCCCGCCCCGGCCGGCGCGGGCCTGGTCGAGCCGGGCGGCGAGCAGGCCGGACTCGCGTTCGCGTCCGACCAGCTCACCGCTCATGCCGAGCAGAATAGGTCCCGGTGCCCCTGCTCACGCCACCTTCACGCCCCGCGCGTACACCGAAACCACCCGCCGGAGCACGGCCGGATCGGCCAGCGGGTCGCCGTCGACCGCGATGACGTCCGCGTCGAAGCCCTGGGCGAGCCGGCCCTTGCGGTGCCCGAGCCCGCACACCCCGGCGGCCACCGACGTGACCGCCCGCAGCGCCTCGGCCGGGCCGAGCCCGAGGTCCCGCAGCATCGCCGGGGCGGTCGTGAGGACGCCGTGCGGCTTCACCGGGGCGATGCCCGCGTCGGTGCCCGCCACGAACGGCGCCCCCAGCTCGTGCAGGCGGCGCAGGTTGCCCATCATCGCGGGCAGCCTGCTGACGATCGCCTCGGGCGGGGTGAGGCCCGGAACCGGCACCATGCCGAGCGTCGCCCCGACGGTGACCCGCCGCTCGGCGATCGCGGCCATCAGGTCCTCCCGCACGTCGACGCCGTCGGCCGACCAGAACGACACGTGCTCCATGCCGTCGACGCCCGCGGCCAGCGCGTCGGCGATCGCCTGCGTGCCGTGCGCATGCGCGGTGACCGGCAGGCCGTGCCGGTGCGCCTCGTCGACCGCGGCCCGCAGCACCGCGACGTCGAACTGGGCGAAGCTCCTGCAGGGTGCCCGGCGTCATCGTGCCGCCGCTGGCCATGATCTTGACGACGTCGACCCCGCGGTCGACGTGCTCGCGCACGGCCCGGCGCACGCCCGCCTCGGTCGGTTCGGCCTCCCCGCCGAGGAAATGGCAGTGCCCGAGCGGGCTGGTGACCGGCGGCCCGGCCGCGACGATCGTCGGCAGGCCGGGCCGGTCGCGCAGTTCCAGCGAGAGGTAGCCGCGGTCGCCGAGGTCCCGGACGGTCGTGACACCGGCCCGCACCTGCGCCCGGCCCGCGTCGGCCATCGCGGCCAGCACTTCGTCGTCCGTACGCGCCTGGAGGTTGCCGACGGCGTCGATGCTCGCGTCGAAGGCCAGGTGGACGTGGGTGTCGATCAGCCCGGGCAGCAGGGTCGCGGCGCCGAGGTCGACGACGTGCGCGTCCGGTGGCGGGGCCACGCCGGTGTCGACCGAGCGGATCACCGGCCCGTCGAGCACCACGACGGGATCGGCGACCAGCCGCGAGCCGGCGCCGTCGAACAGCCATGCGGCGCGGATCGCGGTGAGCCGCGTCCGCTCGGTGACAGTCGGGTTCGTCATGCCCGGAACGGTCGCGCGGATCGGCCGCGAGCGCGTCCGGGGATGTACGGACACCGGCTACGGATGTCGCCGCCAGGTCAGCGTGATGTCCTTCGCGGACAGCCACGCGGCGAGGTCGTAACCCTGCGCGGCGAGCCCGTCGACGGCGGCGTAGGTGGTTTCGAGGGCGAAGGTGGCGTCTTCGGTACTGACGAGCCCGGCGGCGTGGGCTTCGAGCAGCTCGTCGGTGTCGATGACCTTCAGCGAGAGCTTGTCCTTGAGCACGAGGTCGACGTAGAGGTCGGTGGCGACCCAGCGGGTGCCTTCGCGGCGGACGCGGACGACGTCGAGGTAGAAGTCCTGGTCGCGTTCGTGGCCGGGGGAGAACCAGAAGTCGGTGAGCCGCAGGCCGAGCCCGGGCAGCAGCCACGACTCGAGGTAGTGGAACTGGGCGCGCCCCGGCGTCGGGCGGGCGAGGTACAGGCCGAACGGTTCTTCGCGGTACTCCTCGACCTCGCGGAGGATGCCCTTCGGGTCGATGTTCGCGCGCGCGGCAGGGTCGAAGATCTCGACCTTCGGCGGGTGCAGTGCGGCCATGGCGCTCATCCTGCCCGGGACACCGCGAAATCCGCACCCGTGCCGCACGTTCGGGCTAAAGTGCGCCGACTGTCCGAGGGGAGCGGGGATGTTCGGGATCATCAGGCCGTGCCGGCACCGGCTGTCCGCGGGGTTGCACGCGGACTGGCTGGCGCACTTGTGCGGGCTGTGCCTCACGTTGCGCGACGAGCACGGCCAGCTTGCGCGGGTCGTCACGAACTACGACGGGCTGATCATTTCGGCGCTGGTGGAGGCGCAGACACCGCGTGCGGACCTGCGCCGTGACGCGGGACCGTGCCCGTTGCGCGGGATGCGTTCGACGTCGGTGGCCCGAGGCGAGGGAGCCCAGCTCGCGGCGGCGGTGTCGCTGGTACTGGCTTCCGCGAAGGTCGACGATCACGTCGCGGACGGCGACGGGGCGTTCGGCCGCCGGCCGGTGGCCGCGGCGGCGCGGCGGGTCGCGTCCCGGTGGGCGGCGCAGGGCGGGCGGACCGGCGGGCGGGTCGGGTTCGACACGTCCGTGCTCACGGATGCCGTTGCGGGGCAGGCGGAGTTGGAGGGGTCGGTTCGGCTCGGTGACTCGGCTCTGGTGGTGACCGAACCGGCGGAACGGGCTACGGCAGCGGCCTTTGCTCGGACCGCGGAGTTGGCTGGGCGGCCCGGGAATGTGGCTCCGTTGGGTGAGGCTGGGCGGTTGTTCGGGCGGGTCGCGCATCTGCTGGATGCCGTCGAGGATTTTGGTTCCGATGTGGCTGCGGGGGCCTGGAATCCGTTGGTGGCCACCGGGACTTCGTTCGCCGAGGCGCGGCGGTTGTGTGATGACGCTGTGCTCGGGGTTGAGCTGGCTTTGCGGGAGGTGGAGTTCGCGGAGTCGGGGCTGGTGCATGCGTTGTTGGTCCATGAGCTGCGGCAGGCCGTGCGGCGAGCCTTCGGCCACGGCCGTCCGTCCCATGGCGGGCTTGCCGGGCAGCAGCCGCCTCCTGGGTGGATCGGGCCTGGGCCCCGGCCGCAGCAGAATCCGCACCACGTGCCGGGGCCGCAGGGCTTTCCGCCGCCCGGCCAAATGCCGCCCGGCGGCGCGCCCGGGTGGCCGGGGAACCCTGGGGGTCCGAGTGGCCCCGGTGGCTGGTCTGGCGGCCCCGGCGGTCGTGGCCCGGCCGGACCTGGAGGTCCCGGTGGCCCGGGCGGTCGCGGTCCCGGCGGGCCAGGTGGTCCCGGTGGTCCGGGTGGTCCTGGCGGTCCGGGTGGTCCTGGAGGCCCAGGTGGACCAGGTGGTCCCGGCGATTCCGGCGCCCCGGAACCCCTCAACGGCAAGGGCGGCGGCCTCTGGTACCCGAAAATCGCCGTCCCGCCGAAGAAGCGCAACTTCTTCCTCGGCTGCGCGATCGCGCCGTACATGTGCTGCACCTGCCAGTTCTGCTGCCGCGATCCCTATCCTGGGCCGTGGAGCGGGAAACCCCACTCGAGCTGCGGCTGCGACTGTGACTGCTGCGACTGCTGTTCCTGCTGCGACTGCAGTTGCTGAGGGGAGCGGACATGACGGACCCGATGGCCGAACTGCACCGGCGCGGCCGGGAGAACTTCGCCGAGCTGGTCGACGACGGCGCGAAGCGGCTCGATGCCCTCTTCGCGACCGTCCCGGCGCTGGGTGAGCTGGCCGTCGGCACCGTCTACGGCCACCTCCACGAACGCCCGGCGCTCGACAGCCGGCTGCGGGAGGCCGCGACGCTCGCCGCGATCGTCGCCGCCGGGATGGTCGGGCCGCCGCTGAGCGTGCACCTCCGCACCGGGCTCGCCTCCGGCCTGTCGCCCGCCGAGGTCGGCGAAATCGTTGTCCAGGCCGCCGCCTTCGCCGGTTTTCCGCGCGCCGTCTCGGCCGCCGACCAGCTGAACCGCCTCTTCGAAGGCCACGGGCTGCCGATCCCGCCGCCGCCGTCCGCGCGGGAGGTCGTCCTCGCCCACCTCGCCGAGCACGGGCACGAGGTGCTCGCCGAGTTCCCGCGCACCGAGGTCCAGGCGGCCGGGCCCGACCGGGTGCTGGTCTCCTGCTTCGCGGACGACGACCCCGCTCCCGGCGCCGTCCTGCACTACTGCGTCGACGGTGCCGAAGTGACGTCCGTGACGGTGTTCCGACCGCGCTGACCAGGCCCGACGGAAATTGTCGGTGGTGGGGCCTACTCTGGTTGACGTGGCTTTCGCAACCGAACACCCCGTGCTCGCCCAGTCCGACTTCCGGCCCGTCTCGGAGATCCCGCGGACCGGCGGCCGGTTCGAGGTGGTCAGTGAGTACCAGCCCGCCGGCGACCAGCCGGCGGCCATCGACGAGCTCGAACGCCGGATCAAGGCGGGCGAGAAGGACGTCGTGCTGCTCGGCGCCACCGGCACCGGCAAGTCGGCGACCACCGCCTGGCTGATCGAGCGCGTCCAGCGCCCGACGCTGGTGATGGCGCCCAACAAGACACTGGCCGCGCAGCTGGCGAACGAGCTGCGCGAACTGTTCCCGCACAACGCTGTCGAGTACTTCGTCAGCTACTACGACTACTACCAGCCCGAGGCGTACATCGCGCAGACGGACACGTACATCGAGAAGGACTCCTCGATCAACGACGACGTCGAGCGGCTGCGGCACTCGGCGACGATGAACCTGCTGTCGCGGCGGGACGTCATCGTGGTCGCCAGTGTGTCGTGCATCTACGGCCTGGGCACGCCGCAGTCCTACCTCGACCGGTCGTCGAAGCTTTCGGTCGGCATGCAGCTCGACCGGGACGTCTTCCTGCGGGCCCTGGTGGACGTGCAGTACACGCGCAACGACATCGCGTTCGCGCGCGGCACGTTCCGGGCGCGCGGCGACACGGTCGAGATCATCCCGGCGTACGAGGAGCTGGCGATCCGCGTCGAGTTCTTCGGCGACGAAGTCGAGAAGCTCTACTACCTGCACCCGCTGACCGGGGACATCGTCAAGGAGGTCGACGAGGTCCGGATCTTCCCGGCGACGCACTACGTCGCGGGCCCGGAGCGGATGGAAAAGGCGATCCAGGGCATCGAAAGGGAGCTCGAAGAACGCCTGGCGGAGCTGGAGAAGCAGGGCAAGCTGCTGGAGGCGCAGCGGCTGCGGATGCGCACGGCCTACGACATCGAGATGATGCGCCAGGTCGGGTTCTGCTCCGGCATCGAGAACTACTCGCGGCACATCGACGGCCGCGGGCCGGGCTCGGCGCCGGCGACGCTGATCGACTACTTCCCGGACGACTTCCTGCTGGTGATCGACGAGTCGCACCAGACGGTCCCGCAGATCGGCGGCATGTACGAAGGCGACATGTCGCGGAAGCGCAACCTGGTGGAGTACGGCTTCCGCCTGCCGAGCGCGGTCGACAACCGGCCGCTGACCTGGGAGGAGTTCTCCGACCGGATCGGCCAGACGGTCTACCTGTCGGCGACACCGGGGCCGTACGAGATGGGCCAGGCGGGCGGCGAGTTCGTCGAGCAGGTCATCCGGCCGACCGGCCTGGTCGACCCGAAGGTGGTCGTGAAGCCCACCGAGGGCCAGATCGACGACCTGGTCCACGAGATCCGCGAGCGCGCGGACAAGGACGAGCGCGTCCTGGTGACCACGCTGACGAAGAAGATGGCCGAGGACCTGACGGACTACCTGCTGGAGCTGGGCATCCGGGTGCGCTACCTGCACTCGGAGGTCGACACGCTGCGCCGGGTCGAGCTGCTGCGGCAGCTGCGGGCGGGCGACTTCGACGTGCTGGTCGGCATCAACCTGCTCCGCGAGGGCCTCGACCTGCCGGAGGTGTCGCTGGTGGCGATCCTCGACGCGGACAAGGAAGGCTTCCTGCGGAGCGGGACGTCGCTGATCCAGACGATCGGCCGCGCGGCGCGAAACGTGTCGGGCGAAGTGCACATGTACGCGGACAAGATCACCGAGTCGATGCAGCACGCGATCGACGAGACGGACCGCCGCCGCGAGAAGCAGGTCGCCTACAACAAGGAACGCGGCGTCGACCCGCAGCCGCTGCGGAAGAAGATCGCCGACATCCTCGACCGCGTGTACAGCGAGGCGGAGGACACGGAGCAGGTCTCGGTGGGCGGCTCGGGCCGCAACTCCTCGCGAGGCAAGAAGCCGGAGCAGGGCGACCGGGTGCGCAGCTCGGGAATGCTGGTGGACAAGGACGTGTCGGCGATGCCGCGCGCGCAGCTCGCGGACCTGATCCAGCAGATGACGGACCAGATGATGCAGGCGGCCCGCGACCTGCAGTTCGAGCTGGCGGCCCGGCTGCGCGACGAGATCTCGGACCTGAAGAAGGAGCTGAGGGGGATGGACGCGGCGGGCATCAAGTAGGCGGGCCGGTCCGGCGACGTGGCGGCAGGGCGCGGGCCCGGAAGTCGCGGGGCGGGTGGCCCGGTCGGGCTGCCGCAGCTCGGCGGCTGCCGGTTCGCCCGGCGTGGCCGCGGGCCGCTCGGTTGGGCTGCCCCGGCTCGGCAGCCGTTTCGCCGGGCATGCCGAGGTGGCCCCGGGTCGCGCGCGAGTCGTGCCGCCCTGCCGCGGCCGCAGCCGCCTGGCCCGCTCGCTCCCCGCGGGCGTGGCCGCGGGCCGCTCGGGTGGGCTGCCCCGGCTCGGCGGCAACCGTGTCGCCCAGTGGCGCCCGCGTGGCCGCGGGCGGGTGGCCCGGGCTGCCCGCCCCGGCCACAGCCCCATGGCTCGGCCCCGCCGCGCGGCCGCGAGCCGTGTCGCGTCTCGGCCCTGCGGCGCTTTCTATTCCGGCGCCGCGTCTGAGTCCGGCTGGAGCAGGCCGAAGATGTTCCCCTCGGTGTCCGTGCAATAAGCCAGCCACCCGACGCCCGGGACCGAATTCTTCGGCAGCGTCAACGAACCGCCCGCATCACTCACCGACGCCAGCGCCCCGTCCAGATCCGTCACCGCGATCGTGTTCACATACCCACAAACCGGCGTCGAAGCCGCCGGTGCCGGGCCGACGCGGGGGAGCAGGCCGCCGTCTATTCCGTTGCCTTCGCCCGTCGATATCACCCAGTACGGCTCTTCGCCCCAGCGCTCGAACTTCCAGCCGAACACCGTCGTGTAGAACTTCACCGCGCGGTCCGGGGCGCCCGCGTGGATCTCGAAGTGGACGGGACGCGGCATGGCGCCTCCTCGGGCCGGACCGTCGGGTGCCGTGAGAGTACGCCCGGCCCGACGAAACTCACAGCCTCGGCCGCTCCGAAAGCGTCAGGTCCGCGTCGAAGTCCGGGAAACCCGCCGGGGCGCTGCGAGCCGTCAACGCCGACGATCCAGCAAGCCCCGCCCAACGCCGGATCGTCGCCGTCGCCGCTGCGGCCTCCGCCGGGGCCAGCTGGGCGATCTTCGACCCGTGGTTGCCGCCCTGGACGTAATACCGGTACGAATCGCGGCTTCCGAAGCCAAGCTCGAACGGCTCCGCGCCCCACGGGTCGTTCGACCCGTACACGAACAACAACCGCGTGCCGTGGGACTTCACCCAGAAGTCGATGTCCGGCATTGCCAGGTAGTCGAACCTCGGCAGGCGAATCGTGCTGGGGACGAACGTCTTCGGCTGGTCCGCGCCCGGGTAGCGCAGCAGGTCGCGCAGGTAGCCGTCGTACGCCTCGGGCGAACCCAGCTGGACCGCCGCCTGGTAGTAGTACGGGATGTACGGCGCCAGGTCCTGGTCCGAGTACGTGTTCAGGCTCTCGACCTGCTCATACCACGCGTAGACGTCCGCCGCGGGCGCGCCCGGCGGTGGCACCTTCGCGCAGTCCGCCTGCGTTTGGTACTGCCAGAACGCGAAGTACGAGTCGATCACCGAAATTTCCAGAGACTTGTCGAGCGAGCCGACGATCGAGAACGTCAGCCCGCGCTGGGCCGCGTCGGCCGAGGCGATCGCGCCCAGCTCGGCACGCCTCTTCAGCGCGTCCCGCTGGATCGCCTTCAACGCGTCGCGGCACGCCGGGTCGTCGCCCACTCGCGAGAGGAACCGGTTGTACACGTCCGCCGGGTCGATGACGTCGTTCGGCGCCACGTACGGGATCGTCGCGTCGACGTCCTCGGGGAAGAAGCGGCGGAAGTACGTCGCCGTCATGCCGCCCTTGCTGCCGCCCGTCGCCAGCCACTTGCCCGGGTAGATCGCCTTGAACGCCTGGACCGCGCGGTGCTCGTCGGCCGCCGCCTGCCAGATCGTCAGCTGCTTCGCCCAGTTCTCCGGCTGGGGCCGGGACGGCGTGAAGTAGCGGTACTCCATCGAAAGCTGGTTGCCGTCGACGATCTGCGTCGGCTCCGAACGGTTCGGTGACCCGCTGACGTTGTAGCCGCTCGTGAACGCGACCGTCGGCGCCGCGAAGTCGCGGTGCAGCAGGGTGAACCGCTGCTGGAACGTGCCCGCTTCCGGGTGCCGGTGGTCGGCGGGCTGGGTGTAGGTCAGCTTGAAGAACCGGAACCCGGCCGGTGCCGGGTCCTCCGACACGACCGTCAGCCCGGGGATTCGCTGCAGCGCGGCCTTGATGTCCGGCTCGGCCGACGCCGCGGGCGCGAGGCCCACCAGTGCGAGCAAGACCGCGCACGCGGTGACCAGTCTGCGCATCGAGCACCCTCCCCGGCTCCGGAACCCATGTGGGACCTTCACAGAACCGGCCGCGGTCGGCAATCGGCTGACCGGGGGCGGAACCGGCCGGTAGCCGACTTTCGGCGGGTGGCGCGCCGCCGGGTGGCGTCCTCTCGCGTGCGCCACCCCGCGCATTGTGCGAGTTGTGAGCGTGATCAGCGCCACGTTACGGTCCCAAGCCGTAGGTACCGTCATCGAGCGAGGGGTCCGCCATGAAGGTTTCCGACTGTCCCACCACCCAGGTCGAGGTGCGCATCGAGGCGCGGCCGGCCGACGTCTGGTCTTGGCTGCTGGACGTCGACCTGCCCGCCCGCTTCTCGAACGAGTTCCAGGGCGGCGGCTGGGTCGACGGCGCCGAGCCCGGGCTCGGCGCGCAGTTCCGCGGCCGCAACTCGCACCCGGTCGCCGGGGAGTGGGAGACGGTCTCGACCGTCACCGGTTACGAGCCCGAGCGGCTGTTCGCGTGGGCCGTCATGGACGTGACGAACCCGGCGGCGTCGTGGCGGTTCGAGCTGGTCCCGGACGGCGAGGGCACGATCCTGCGCCAGTGGGCCCAGATCGGTCCCGGCCCGTCCAACCTGACGACGATCATCGGCTCGATGCCCGAGCACGAGGAGGAGATCGTCGCGATGCGGCTGGGCGAGCTCCAGGACAACATGCGCAAGACGGTCGAGGGCATCAAGGCCCTCGCCGAAAGCGGTGTGCATGCTCGCTAACGACGCAGCGTCCGGTCCACATAGGACTTGACGGCGGCGAGCGCCTCGGGCGAGCGCCACATCCGCTCCACTTCGGGGTCGTCCGAGTGGCGGTACTCGGCGATCCGTTCGTGGAACGGCTGGCGGATCTGGGCCTTGGTGTGCGCGAACGGCTCGGCGGGCAGGTCGCCGAGCCGGGCCGCGACGGCGACGGCCCGCTCGAGCACCTCATCCGGCGGTGCCAGCTCGTCGACGAGCCCGCGGACGACGGCGTCTTCACCGCCCCAGGTCCAGCCCGAGTAAGTCAGCGACGGCAGCGGTGCCGTGCCGTACGCGCAGCGCAGGATCTCCAGCGCGGCGAGCGGGAACGGCACCCCGACCAGCAGCTCGGTGACGCCGACCTGGCCGGGCCCGGTGGTGAGCACGCGGTGGTCGCAGGCCGCGGCGAGCACCGCGCCGCCGGCGATGGCGTGCCCGTTCAGCGCCGCGACGACCGGGCGCGGGCAGCCGAACACCGCCAGCAGCGCGTCCGACAGCAGCGGCAGGAACTCCGACACGTACGCCGTGCCGCCGTCGTCGATCCGCTTGAGGTCGACGCCCGCGGAGAAGATCCCGCCGGTGCCGGTGAGCACGACGGCGCGGGCCTGTTCGGCCTCTTCCATCCGGAGCACGAGCTCGCGGCAGGAGTCGGTGTCGAGGGTGTTGCCCCCGCCGTGGTCGATCCGGAGCACGGCGACGTCGGTGCGGCTGTCCACGGTGATCGGCACGGCCAGACCGTACCCCGGCGCGGCCGGAGGTTCAGGTTTTACCGCTCAACCGGACGACGCCGAAGTGTTCCCGGCGCGCCAGCTCGGCGATTTCGTCGAGGGTCGGCAGCCGTCCGAGGGGGAACTTCAGGCCGATCAGCCGCCCGGCGCGGCGCATGCCCAGCTCGGTGATCCGGTCCAGGTAGGTCCGCGCGGTCACGGCGTCGTCCTCGACCAGGACACCGCGCATCGGCGACGTGCGGCCCGCGAACGTCACGTCGACGTCCGCGCCGCCCCGGAAGTTCGCCTTCCAGCCCGCGGGCGTCAGGGCGAACAGCCCGTCGGCGTCGCGGTGGGCGGTCACCGGCAGGCGGTAGCGGCGGCCGGTCCGGCGTCCGGCGAAGGCGAGCAGCATGAACTCGCCGACGCCGCGGCCGAGCGGGCTCGGCAGAACCCGGCGCAAGACCGCGCTCAACGTCTTCACCAGCGGCGCGGGCGGCTGGTGCCACTCCACAACGGACGTCATCGATGGAGCGTACGCCCGCCGGCCGCCTCAGCTGGTGACGTCTTTTTGAGCGAACCGGCGCCCGGCGTAGAGGAAGAACACCGTCCCGTAGATCACCGCCGACAGCAGGCCGCTCGCCAGGTCCGTCCAGTCCACATCGGTCGAGATCAGGTCCATCCACGCGAACGCGTAGTGCGTCGGCAGGTAGTTCCGGAGCCCCTCCAGCGCCGTGATCTGGTCGAGGATCTGCGACAGGATCGCCACCAGCACCGCGCCGCCGACCGCGCCCAGCGGGGCGTCGGTCGACACGCTCAGCGCGAGCGCGAGCCCGGCCACCCAGGCCAGCTGCAGGATGATGTACACAGTGGACAGCCCGATGGCCAGGATGCTGTCGCCGAAGGACACCGCGTCGCCGGTCGGGCTGATCGCGTCGCCCGCCCCGTACCAGAGCACCCCGACGCCGAGCGACACCAAGGGCAGCAGCACGAGCGCGAACGCCGACAGCAGCCCGGACACGATCGCCTTCTGCCGCAGCACGCGCTGCCTCGGCACCGGCACGGCCAAGAGGTACTTCAGGCTCGACCACGACGCTTCGCTCGCGATCGTGTCGCCGAAGAACAGCGCCACGATCATCGGCAGCAGGAACGTCCCGGACACGAACAGCGCCAGCACGACGAAGTTCGGCGCGGACGCCGTGGCCAGGTCGACGAACCCGCCGCTGCGCCGGTTCGGGTTCGACTGCCCGAGCTCGAACGCGATCACCAGGATGAACGGCAGGATCGCGACGAACCCCAGCAGGAACTGCGTCCGCCGCCGCTTGAGCTGGCGCCTCAGCTCGACGCCGAGCCGGAGCGTCCGCCGGGCGCTGTAGCCCTCGACCGCGCCGTCCGCTCCGACACCCGCGTGTTCGGCCGAAGCGACGTCGCTCAGCTCGTCGAGCGCGTGCGGATCGGTGTGCACACCCTCGCTCATGATTCGTCTCCGACCAGTTGCAGGAACGCGTCTTCCAACCGGCGCCGCGGTCCGGCCTGCTCGACCGCCACCCCGGCGCGGACCAGCGCCGCCACGGCCTCGGCGCGCGGCAGCCCGTCGAGGTTGGCGTGCACGAGGTCACCCTCGACGTCGACCGAAGTGACGCCGTCCGCCTTCAACGCCGCCGCGGCCGCTGCCGGGTCGTCGACCCGGAACGTCGCTTCGCCGCCGGCCGCGGCCAGCTCGCCGACCTCGCCCGCGGCGACCAGCGAACCGCGGTGCATCACCACGACGTGCGTGCAGGTCTGCTCGACCTCGGCCAGCAGGTGGCTCGACACCACCACCGTGCGGCCGGTCGCGGCGTACCGCTTCAGCACTTCGCGCATCTGGTGGATCTGGGGCGGGTCGAGCCCGTTGGTCGGCTCGTCGAGCACCATCAGCTCCGGCAGGCCGAGCATCGCCTGGGCGATCGCCAGCCGCTGCCGCATGCCCTGGCTGTAGGTCCGGACGCGGCGTTCGACGGCCGAGCCGAGCCCGGCGATCTCCAGGGCCTCCGCGAAGTGCGCCTTCTCGGCCGGACGCCCGGTCGACGCCCAGTACAGCTCGAGGTTGGCCCGGCCGGACAGGTGCGGCAGGAACCCGGACCCCTCGACGAACGAGCCGATCCGCGAGAGCACCGGCGCGCCCGGGGTGATCTTGTGACCGAACACGCGGATGCTGCCCGCGGTCGGCGTGATCAGGCCCATCAGCATCCGCAGCGTCGTCGTCTTGCCCGCGCCGTTCGGCCCGAGCAGGCCGAGCACCTGGCCCGGCTCGACGCGGAACGACAGGTCCTTCACCGCGACGAACCCACCCGCGTACTGCTTGCGCAGGCCCTCGATGACCAGCGGGGTGGTGGCGAGCTCGGGGTCGACGTCGGTGGCGCGACGGCGGCGCAGCGCGGCGAAGAGCACCGCGGCGATTCCGATCGCCAGCGTCACGCCGATGCCGACCAGCTGCCCGACCGGCGCCGGCGAACCGACCGACGTCCCGGGCACGACCGGCACGGCCAACGCGGTGCCGCCGGCCAGCGCGACGCGGAACACCGCGGGCGCGGCCGGGGCGGCGAACGCCTGGTCGGTGGTGCCGACGACGAGCCGCAGCGAGTGCCCGCCCTCGATCGGCCGGACGACGCCGGGCAGCGTCACCGTGACCTCGACCGGCGTCCCGTCGGCGGGCAGCCCGCTCACCCGGAACGGCGCGATCGCGTTCGCGGGCAGCACCCGCGAGCCGTCCTGGCCGACGTCGTAGAGCTTCGCGAAGAGGACCGCGTCCGGCTGCGGATGCGCCGGGTCCGCGGCGACCTGCAGCCGCACGGTCGAGGAGCCGCTGAGGACGACCTGGCTGTCGACCGGGGCCGTGGTGAACTGCGCGGCCTGGCCGGGCGGGTCGTTGCTGAACAGCGCGCCCAGCCGCGACGAGCTGCTCGCGACGCCGTTGAGGCCGGGGATCCCGCTCACCGCCGAGGGGTTCGCCCCGGCGGGCCGCACCACGGACTGGGCCGGGCCGCTCATCGGCAGCAGCCGCCGCTCGGTGGCCGGGCCGGTCAGCCCGGGGTAGGCATCGGCGTTGACGGTGCGCACGGACGGCGTTCCGTTGGCGCGCAACGTGCCCTGGACGTCGTAGCTGAACCCGGTGCCCGGGTCGCCGCCCTCGACCGTGGTCCACAAGAAGTCGGCGATCTTCGCGCGCAGCTGCGGTCCGGGCTTGCCGCCGTCGTGGCCGCCGGTGTACCAGATCGTCTTGACCTTGCCGCCCGCCGCGGTGATCTGCCGGGCGGTGGCGTCGGACTGGTCGAGGCCGAAGAGCGTGTCGCTCTCACCCTGCACGAGCAGCGTCGGCACGGTGATCTTGTCCGTCACGGACGCGGGGGAGACGCGGCGCAGCAACTGCACGCTCGCCTGGCTCGCCTGCCCGGTGGTGCCGAGTTCGGTGTAGGCGCGGCAGACCGCGGCGGTGAACCGGCCGCACGGGTCGGCGGGGCCGCCGCGTGGCCCGTTCCCGCCCGGAGGCGCGGCGGGGACGGCGGCCGCCGCACCGGCGGCGGTCCCCGCGGCGCCGGTGGAACCGGTGTCGGTCTCCTGCCCGGCTTCCGGCGCTTCGGCCGACGGCGAACCGCTCGCGGCGGCGCCGGAGCCCGCCGAGAAGAAGATCCCGGCCCAGCTCTTCTTGAACACGCCGTCGGTCGCGAAGGCGCCGGCGGCCGGGGTGCCCGCGGCCGGGGCCTTCGGCGCGGCGGCGTTCGGGACCAGGCCCTGCGCGAGGTCGTTGTAGGTGATCACCGGGGCGATCGCGTCGACGCGCTTGTCCGTGCCGGCCAGCAGGAGCGAGAGCGCACCGCCGTAGGAGGCACCGGTGACGGCGACCTTCGGGTCGCCCTTCGCGTCGAGCGTCACCTGGTGCTGCGCGACGAGCCGGTCGATCAGGCGGCTCGCGTCGGCGACCTCGCCGTCCGGGTCGTTGAGCCCGATCTTGCCGGTGCTCTTGCCGAACCCGCGCGCGGACCACGTCATCACGACGAAGCCCTTCCGCGCGAGCTCCCGCGCGTTGTCGGCGACGCTGTTCTTGTCCCCGCCGAAGCCGTGCGCCAGCAGCACCGCGGGCGCGGGCACGGCGGCGGGCAGGTAGGTGGTCGTGTCGATCTTCACCTGCTCCGCCGAGCCGGGCGCGGCGGGCAGGTCGATCAGGGCGTCCTGCGTGGGCACCGGCGCGGGCGCGGCGGGCCGCGTGATCCAGAAAACCGCGCCGGCGGCCAGGACCACGACGACGGCGGCGAGCGCGGTGAGGCGGGCTCCGCGGGTGCGCGGGAGCGGGAGTCGGGGCACGGAGTGACCGTATGTGAACTTTCCTGAGAGTGTCCTCACCGGCTCACGTCGATCACACGCCTGGGACCACCTGGTGGACCGAAGTGACCGAAATTACAGGACCAACCCGGTGACGTGGGTTATCCCGGCTGGCGTTCGGGCGGGGGTAACCGGCAGACTGGAACGGCTGTGAGGGGAGTATTCCTTCGCGGCGGTGTCGTCAGCACGGTGGCCCTGCGCCCCCGGCACCGTCGGCCGGTGTTTTCACCGGCGGGAGAGACCTCCGGTTAGTTGCTGCTGCGCACTATCCGGAGGTTCTGGTTCCATGACTGTCCCCCTGTGGCTGTGGATCGCCACGATCGGTGGCCTGCTCGCGCTGATCGCGCTGGACCTGGTCATCGTCGATCGCAAGCCGCACGAAGTGACCACGGGGGAAGCCGCTCGCTGGGTGATCTTCTACGTCTCGTGCGCGATCCTCTTCGGCGCCGGTGTGTGGTTGTTCGCCGGGCACGACCCGGGCGTCGAGTTCTTCACCGGGTACATCACCGAGTACTCGCTGAGCGTCGACAACCTGTTCATCTTCATGATCATCATGGCGTCGTTCAAGGTGCCCGCCATCCACCAGCACCGCGTGCTGCTGGTCGGCATCCTGCTCGCGCTGGCCATGCGGAGCGTCTTCATCGCCATCGGCGCCGCGCTGATCGCGCAGTTCGTCTGGGTGTTCTTCCTGTTCGGCGCGGTGCTGATCTGGACGGCGATCAGCATGCTGCGCAACAAGGGCGAGGAAGAGGAGTACCACGAGAACGCCGTCACCCGGCAGGTCCGCAAGTTCGCCCCGGTGACCGAGGACTACCACGGCCACAAGTACACGGTGAAGCTCGGCGGCAAGCGGATGATCACGCCGATGCTGCTGGTGATCGTGGCCATCGGCTCGGCGGACCTGCTCTTCGCGGTCGACTCGATCCCGGCGATCTTCGGCATCACGCAGGAGGCGTTCCTCGTCTTCACCGCCAACGCGTTCGCGCTGATGGGCCTGCGCCAGCTGTACTTCCTGCTCGGCGGGCTGGTGACCAAGCTCGTCTACCTCAGCTACGGCCTCGCGGTCATCCTCGCCTTCATCGGCGCGAAGCTGTTCCTGCACGCGCTGCACGAGTACCACGTGGTGCCGGACTGGCTGGACATCAACAACTGGGTCTCCCTCGGGGTGATCGTCGTCGTGCTGACCGTGACCACGGTGACCAGCCTGGCGAAGGCCCGCAGCGACGAGCGCAAGCAGGTCGCCGCGTGAGTCCCGACGAAAGTCGTTCGCACCGCTAAGGATTTCGGGTACGGTCGGGGACGTGCGCCCTGCCGACATCGAAGCCCTCGTCGTCCCCGGTCGTCCCGCGCTGCGCGGGAACCTGCTGCTGACGGCGGTCAAGAACCCGGACCTCAAGACGAACGCCGCCCACAGCGCGCTGCGGCGGGTGGCGCTCGACGGCGGCGACGTCGCGTGGACCCAGGGTCCCCGCGACTCGGCGCCCGCGATCTCCCCGGACGGGCGCTGGGTGGCGTTCCTCCGCGCGGGGGAGGGCAAGGGCGCCGACGGCAGCCCGCAGCTGCACGTCATGCCGACGGACGGCGGCGAGGCGCGGCGGGTGACGTCGCTGCACCTCGGGGCCGGCGAGCCGGTGTGGGCACCGGACTCGCGGCGGATCGCGTTCACCGCCCGCGTGCCCGAGCCCGGCCGCTACGGCACGCCGGACGACGGCGACGAGACGCCGGAGCCCGCCGCCGAGGCCCCGCGCCGGATCACGCGCATGGACTACCGCATCGACGACGTCGGGTTCCTGCGCGACCGGATGCAGCGGCTGTTCGTCGTCGACGCGCTCGAGGACGAGCCGGGTGAGCCCGAGCCGCTGACCGGCGACGGGTTCGACGCGGCCCACCCGGTGTGGACGCCGGACGGCACCCGCGTGGTCTTCACCGCCCCGCCGGACTGGGGCGCGGCCGAGAGCGACTCCCGCGACATCTGCGCGATCTCCGCCGACGGCGGCGAACCCGAGGTCCTGGTGCGCTGCCCCGGCTACTCCGAGCGCCCGGCGTTCGGCGCCGACGGCACGTTGTTCTACTTCGGACAGTCCTTCGCGGAGCACCGCGAGGCCGCGATGACCGGGCTCTACGCGGCGACGCCCGAATTCGGCGCCGGGCCGGTCAAACCGCGTCGCCTCACCGACATCGAGACGGTGGACTGCGAGGCCTCGGCGGGCCCGCCCGCACCGCGCGAGGGTGACGTCCTGGTGGCCGTCCGCAACCGCGGCGCGGTCGAGCTGCGCGCGGTTCCCGTCGAGGCGGCGGACGCTCCGCTGGCCGACTTGCCGGTGGTCTACGCCGACCGCACCGCGCTCCGGTCGTTCACCCTCGACGGTTCGGTCCTGGCGGCCGTGATCGCCACCCCGGAGACCTCCGGTGAGGTCGTGCTGCTCGGCGACGGCGAGCCGCGGGTGCTGACCGACTACTCGAAGCCGTTGCGGGACAAGGGCATCCGCCCGATGATCGAGCTGGAGACGACCGCGCCGGACGGTTACCCGGTGCACGGCTGGCTGGTGCTGCCCGAGGGCGAGGGTCCGCACCCGGTGCTGCGCGTCGTCCACGGCGGCCCGTTCACCCAGCAGGACTGGGCGGTGTTCGACGAGGCGCAGGTCTACGCGGCCGCCGGGTACGCGGTGGTGCTCGGCAACCCGCGCGGCTCCGCGGGCTACGGGCAGACCCACGGCCACTCGATCACGTTCGGCTTCGGCACGGTCGACGTCGACGACGTCCTGGCGCTGCTGGACAAGGCGCTGGAGCGGCCGGACCTCGACGCCTCGCGCGTCGGCATCATGGGCGGCTCGTACGGCGGGTTCATGACGAGCTGGCTGGCCGCCCACCACGGCGACCGGTTCAAGGCGGCGTGGAGCGAGCGCGCGGTCAACGCGTGGGACTCCATGGTCGGCAGCTCCGACATCGGCTACTTCTTCGTCGACGCCTACATCGGGGCCGACCCGGAGGTGCAGCGCGACCGTTCGCCGCTCACCTACGCGGCGAAGATCGAGATCCCGTTCGCGGTGGTACATTCGGAGCAGGACTGGCGCTGCCCGCTGGAGCAGGCGCAGCGGATGTTCGTGGCGTTGCGGCGCGCGGGCGCTCCGGCGGAGTTCCTGCTGTTCCCCGGCGAAGGCCACGAGCTGAGCCGCTCCGGCCGCCCGCGGCACCGGGTCCAGCGCTTCGAGGCGATCCTCGACTGGTGGGCGCGGCACCTGTGACCGCCCCGCGGGGCCTGGTCTGCTTCGACGTCGACGGCACGCTCGTGCCCGGCACGAGCTCGTCGGCGTGGGTCGCGGAGCGGCTCGGGTGCGCGGACGAGCTGCTCGCCGCCGAGGTGGCCTACGCCGAAGGGCGCAGCAGCAACGAAGAGGTGGCGACGATCGACGCGCGCGGCTGGGCCGGGCGCACCGAAGCGGAGATCCAGGCGCACCTCGACGCGCTGCCGCTGGTCGGCGGGATCGCCGAGACGGTGGCGTGGTGCGTCGCCCGCGGCCTGCGTCCGGTGCTGTCCACGCTCGCGTGGGCGCCGGTCGGCCGGATGCTCGCCGCCCGGTTCGGGTTCGCCGCCTACTGCGGCACGGTGCCCGGGCTCGAGGGCGGCCGCTACACCGGCGTCGTCGCGGGGCACCTCGACGAGTACGGCAAGCGGGACTTCGCCCTGGCGCAGGCGCGCGAACACGGGGTCGTGGTGTCGCGGTGCGCCGCGATCGGGGACAGCCGGTCGGACCTGCCCCTGTTCGCCGAGGTCGGCACGAGCATCGCGTTCAACGCCGACGCCGCGGCCCGCGCGGCCGCCACGCACGTCGTCGACTCCGGTGATCTGCGGGCGGTCGTCCCGCTGCTCGAAGCTCAGTTCAGCAGCGTGTAGTTCAGCTCTTCGCAGACACGGCCCAGCGGGACGTCCAGGCCCGGGTGGTCCAGCGGCAGCAGCACGTCCGGCGCGATCGGCAGGGCCGCGCCCGCCGGCGGGTCCCACAGGCAGATCGCGGGGTCGCCGGAGTCCATCGACGAGCGGTACCAGAGGCCGTCGAGGTCGCTGAACGCGCCGCGGATCGCGCGGGCCCAGGCCTGCGTGAGCTTCTTCGGCCCGCTGGAGATCTCCTGCGACGCACCCACCCGCGTCGGCCACAGGCCGGTGAGGTCGAGCAGGCGCAGGCCGCGGGTGGGCCGGACGACGACCAGCCGCGGCCCGCGCGTCCGGCGGTCGACGGTCGAGCTGGTCTGGAACACCTCGGCGACCGAGGTGCGCACGGTGAGGCCGAAGTAGAGCACCCCGTTCGCGGGGTCGGTGACCGGCGCGCCGCCGCGGCCGGGCGACTGCTGGTCGAACCGGCCGTGCGGGAGCGGGCCGGTGTAGCGGAACGAGTTCCACTGCTGGGGGTGGTTGCCGTGCGCGGTGAAGATCCGCACCAGCCTGGTCGCGGGCTGGACCGTCACGACGTCGTGCGCGCGGTTCAGCTGCCGGACCAGGACGGATCGGGCGGGCGGCAGCGGGAGCCGGGCCATGGGTCGGGGGTGGTCCGTCCTTGTCGGTGATCTTGCTCGGGGAGGTCCAGCCTAGAACGGCGTGCCGAGCGTGGCGATGAGGCGGGCGACGTGGTCCGGGTCACCCCCGGAGAGCAGCCACTGGCGGGGTGTCGCCGGGTGCTCGTTGATCACGAGGTCGGACTGCGGGGTGCTCATGAAGGCGGCGACGACGAGCGCGGGCAGGTCCGCGGGCAGGGCCCTGAGCACGACCTCCAGGCCGGGCAGCACGCCCGAGCCGGCGAACTGCCACGCGGGGAGCCGCCAGCCGCCGTCCTTCCACCCGGTCAGCCTGCCTTCCTTGAGGCGGTGCCGGATCCGGCTGTCGTCGACCCCGAGGGTCTTCGCGGCTTCGTTGACGCTGAGGGCGCCTTCGGCGAGCACGGCGTGGGCGGCGACGGTCCGGGCGCGGAAGTCGGGTTCGTCTTCGCGCCGCGGGGACAGATCGAGGCCGACGTCGGTGAGCGCGGCCCGCTGATCGGCGGAGAAGTAGTGCGACGGATCGGGGTTCGGTGGGGACAGTCTGCGCGCCGCGTCTTCGACGAGCGTGAGGAACTCGTTCGCGTCGACCTTCAGGCCCGCCTTGGCGAGGATGTTCTCCAGCGCTACAGACATGGGGTTCAGACTAACCCGAAACAGCGCGGGTGTGCGGGTTCGTGCGGTTTCTTGCCCTGTCTGTGGTCGAATTCACCAGAGATCGACACCGAGGGCACATCATCCAACACGTTGAGTAGGCAACTTCCGGCTAGTCTCCCCGGAACAGGCGAGGTTGTCCAGGCTTGACAGTGTGCGTCTTCGGCCTTACGTTCCGTGTGAGTAAACGATTTCCGCTCCGTGCTCACAGGATCCGGCGGGTTGGCGCCGGGCATGGGGGACACAGGGGGTGGGGCGTGCCTGGGGGGCCTGGCACGAGCCGGACCCCTCAGGCACGTCGCTCCCGGTGGGTCACGCGGCGATCTCCGCTTCCGGCGCCGCAGGGGTCAGCGGCGGGAGCTCTTCCGCTCGATCAGGCGGGCTTCGAGTGTCGTGGTGGTCGCGTCGCGGCTGCTGTCGGCGATGCGGGCCAGGAGCAGCTGAGCCGCCACTCGGCCGACTTCGTAGGCGGGCTGGGCGACCACGGTGAGCGGCGGATCGATCAGCGTCGTCCAGGGGGCGTCGTCGAACGAGACGATGCCGACGTCGCGGCCCGAGCGCAGGCCGCGCGCCGACAGGGCTTCGAGCACCCCGATGGCCATCGTGCTGTTCGCGACGAGGAGCGCGTCCGGCGGCGACGGCTCGTCCAGCAGCTCCAGCGCGGCCAGCCGGGCCCCTTCGGCGCGGTACTCCGCGCGCCGGAAGAGGGCGTTCTCCTCGCCGACGACGTCGCGGTAGCCGGCCAGGCGGTCGTCGGCGGTACGGACGCCGCTCGGGCCGGTCAGGCAGCCGATGCGGCGGTAGCCGCCCTTCAGGAGGTGACGCGTCGCCTCGGCGGCGGCGTGCCGGGTGTCGACGAGGACCTGGTCACCCGCGTCGGCGGGCAGCGGCCGGTCGACGGCCACCAGCGGCGTCCCCTGGCGGCGCAGGCCTTCGACGTTCGTCGACCGGCCGGTGGGCGACAACACCACTCCGGCGACGCGCTCCTGCAGGGCGACTTCGATGTAGCGGCGCTCTTTGTCTTCGTTTTCGTCGGAGTTGCAGAGCACGACGGAGTAGCCGGAGCGCTGGGCGAGGTCTTCGACGCCGCGCGCGATGGCGGTGAAGAACGGGTTCTCGACGTCGGAGATGATCAGCGCGAGGACGGCGGTTTCCTGCCGGCGCAGGTTCCGGGCCAGGCCGTTCGGGTGGTACCCGAGCTCGGCGGCGGCTTCCTGGACCCGCGCGGCGAGCGTCGGGTCCACAGTGGACTTGCCGTTGAGCGCGCGCGACACGGTCGCCGTGGAGACGCCGGCCCGCGCGGCGACGTCGCTGATGGTGGCCACACGCCCTCCCGCCTGATCACGCTTCGAGGGGAGAATAGCGCTCCCGGTGGTCGTTTACCGTCCGCTTACCTTTCCGGGCTTTCCTGCCACTTCCGGTTGCCCGCACGGGTTACGCCGAACGGAGCCGATCACCCTCCGTGGAGTCCACAGTGGAGGGACGAGCGAAGTAGGCACGAGGAGTGAGCCCGGTGAGGGCCCGGCAGTCCCGGCTGAGGTGAGCTTGATCGGCATACCCCGCGGCGGCGGCCAGCGCGGCGAGGCCGGGGGAGTGGGGAGCGAGGGCGACGGCCCGTTGGAAGCGGGTGACGCGGAGGTAGGTGGCGGGCCCGTACCCGACGGCTTGGACGAACCGCCGCCGCAGCCGCCGCTCGCTGATGGCGAAGGGATCTTCGACGCGAGCGGCAGCCAGATCGACCTCACGAGCGTCGCGTCGCCCCGAGCGCCCCAATGTGGCCTTCGGTGCGTCAGACGCAACCAAGGCGGCCTTCGGTGCGTCTGACGCAACCAATGTGGCCTTGGGGCGCTCGGGGGCCGCCAGCATCGCCACCGCGTCCGATACCCGCGCCGCTCCCGCGTCGAGTTGCTCGATCAACGCCGCCACCGCCGGGTCCGGCTCCGGGACCTCGCCCAACCTCGTCGCAACCGCTCGCGCCGGGGAAATCTCACCCGCCAGCAGCCGCTCCGCCAGCTCCTCCCCGGACCTTCCCCACAACTCCGCCAACGGCACCCGCCGGTCGCGCAGCTCGTCCGCCGCCACTCCGAGCACCGCCGCGGCCCGGCCCGGCGTGAACCGGACCCCGCGCAGCTCCGCCTCCGGCCTGGTCACCGATGACCACGCCGACGTGTCCGGGCCCGCCACGAACACCGCGCCGTCGCCCACGACCAGGTCCAGGCAGCCGTCCGGGACGATCCGCTTCGGTCCCGCCGTCGCCGATCGCCACACGCAGCGCGCCACTCCCGCCAGCGGCCCCGGCGGTGGCGCCTCCTCGTACATACTCCGATCATGCACCCGGGGTCCGACAAAATCTCCGACGGAACCATCGACTCGCTCGCCTGGATCCACGTCCGCGACCGGCGCCTGCTCTCCGTCCGCACCGCCGGCAAGGCGAAGTTCTACCTGCCCGGCGGCAAGCGCGAGCCCGGCGAAGGCGACGTCGGCGGCCTGTGCCGGGAGATCCGCGAGGAACTCGGCGTCGAACTCGACCCGCTGAGCTTCCGCTTCTTCGCCGTCCTCGAAGAACAGGCCGACGGGTTCGCCGACGGCAGGCTCGTCCGCATGACCTGCTACACCGCCGACCACAGCGGAGAGCCGACGCCGTCACGCGAGATCGCCGAAGCCGCCTGGCTCAGCTTCGCCGAAGCCGACGCCTGCCCGCCCGCTGGTCAGCGCGTCCTGAAGATGCTCGCCGCCGCCGGTTTGGTCGACTGAACAGGGCACCCGTTCGGGTGAAAGTCGGACATCTTGCGAAGGCCTGCTAACGCGGAGTGAGGTCACGGCGAGATGTAGACGACGCACTCGACAGGAGTGCGCGGGACGAGAGAAGACCTTTCCATGGGTGTTCCCACCGCGACCCGGCCGGACCGCGACTGCGCGGGCCGCGCCAAGTCCGCCGGCAGCGTCGTGGTCGTCCTGGGCGTGCTCGCCGCCGCCTTCTTCGTGACGTCGTACGTCGTGCCGCGCTCCGGGCGCGGGCCCGCCAAGGCGGTGCCGGTCGCCGCGCCGGTCGTCCCGGCCGCCGTCGCCACCGTCAGCCACTCCGTCGTCTACGAGCTGCTCGGCGCGCACGGCGCGAGCAACGTCACCTACGCCGGCGCGGGCTCGGAACTGAAGCAGGAGGCCGCGGTGACGACGCCGTGGTCGGCGGCGTTCACCCAGGTCGGCCCGGTCGGGCGCACCGAGTTCTACAGCATCGCCGCGCGCAACCCCGGCCCCGGCCCGCTGCGCTGCCGGATCGTCGTCGACGGCGTCGTCGTCGCCGAAAAGACCATGGCCGAGCCGGGCCTCTTCAGCTGCGCCGTCTGAGTCCTGCGGCAGGATCGGCGGCGTGAACGACGCCGCGATCACCTTCGGGCCCGCCCTCGTGGCCGTGCTGGTCCTGCTCGCCGTCGCCGGGGCGGCCGTCGTCCGCGTCGGCGAGCTCGGGCGGGGGCGGGACGTGCTGATCGCCGCCGTCCGGGCCGTCGCCCAGCTGGCCCTCGTCTCGCTCGTGATCACCGCCGTCCTGCGGTCCGCCCCGCTCACCGGCCTGTTCGTGCTGCTCATGTTCGGCATCGCCGCGGTGACATCGGCGCGCCGCGTCGGCACCTGGGCGAACCTGCCCTGGACGGCCCTGTCCATCGCCGCCGGGGTCGCGCCCGTGTTGGCCCTGGTCCTCGGCGCCGGGGTGGTGCCGCTGAAAACGATCGCCGTCGTGCCGATCGCGGGCATCGTGATCGGCGGAGCGATGACGGCGACGTCCCAGGCCGCGCGCCGCGCCCTCGACGAGCTCAAGTCCCGCCACGGCGAGTACGAAGCCGCGCTCGCGCTCGGCTTCCTGCCGCGGCCCGCCGCGCTGGAGATCTGCCGCCCGTCGGCCGGGCACGCGCTGATCCCGGCGCTCGACCAGACCCGCACGGTCGGCTTGGTGACGCTCCCCGGCGCCTACGTCGGCGTGCTGCTCGGCGGAGCGGGGCCGATCGAAGCGGGCTTGACGCAGGTGCTCGTGTTGATCGGGCTGCTCGCCGCGGAGGCCCTCTCGATCCTGGTGGCCGTGCAGTTCGTCGCGGCCGGGAAGCTCAGCCGAGCGGCGTAGCCAGGTGGCTGGTGTCGTTGAAGCGCCGGACGATCCAGGTGTCGCCGTGCAGCACGAGGTGCGAGATCGACCCGTTGTCGGCGCCGAGGAACGCGAACCGCTCCACCGAGCGGCTGGCCTGCGCGAACACCTCGCCGATCACGCCGCCGTGGGTGAACACCGCGACGCGCTGGTCGGGGTGCGCCTCGGCGATCCGGGTGAGCGCGCCGCGCAGCCGGGCGCCGAAGTGCTCGTCGGACTCCGCACCCGGGATGACGTCCCAGCGCTGCTCGGTCCACAGCCGTTCGACGATCGGGTGGCCTTCGGTGGTGTACTTCCGGAAGAGGCCGTTCTCCCAGTCGCCGAGGTGGATCTCGCGCAGGTCCGGCTCGACGACGGGCGTCAGCCCGAGCTTCTCGGCCAGCGGCGCGGCGGTCTGGACCGTGCGGCGCAGCGTCGTCACGTAGATCGCGTCGATCCGCTCCCCGGCCAGCCGGACGCCGACGCGCTGGGCGTGGTCGCGGCCCTCCGGCGCCAGGTCCGGGTCGGCTTGGCCGTCGACGAGGTCGAACGGCTGGCTCGCTCGCGCAGGGGCGGATTCGCCGTGCCGCACCAGGAAGATCTCCGTGGATCCCGGCGGTGGGCTGAAGCGGTGCTGGCGGTACTCGATCTCCTGCTCGGGCGTGCTCATGGCCCCGAGGTTAGCCGAGTTGCTTGTCCACGAAACACCATCGCCACGTCTCGCCCGGCTCGAAGCTCCGCATCACCGGGTGGCGCGACTCGTGGAAGTGCTGGGTGGCGTGACGGCGCGGCGAGGAGTCGCAGCAGGCGACGTTGCCGCACTTGAGGCACTTCCGCAGGTGCACCCACGTCGTCCCTTCTTCGAGGCACGCCTCGCAGCTGTCGGCCGAGCTCGGCTCCTTTTCGATCCACTCGTGGGCCAGGTGCTTGCACGACCCCGCCGTCGCCGCCGGGGTGCGCAGCTCGCGGCCCTCGACCTCGGGTTCCTCCTCGTCGCGGTCGAGCATCGACTCCTCGATGTCGAGCCGCTCCAGGACCTTGCGCAGGACGTCGTCGTCGGCGCTGCCGCTGTCGCGGGCCTTGAGGAACTGGCGGCGCTCGACGTCGAGCAGCTCGAGGCGCAGGCGGCGGTAGGCGTCGCTCGGCGTCTCGGCCAGCGCGCTCTGGCGGCCGAGTTGCTCCCACGCCGAGTCGGCGCGGTGCTGCAGCCGGTCGCGCAGGCGCTGGATGATCTCCGGCGGGTCGTCGTCCGTCCGGATCTCTTCGAGCCTGGCCAGCGCCGCGCGGGTCATGTCGTGCAGGACTGCCGCCTCCTGCAGGGCGTCTTCCGCCGGGTCCGGCCGGGGCAGCCGCAGCCGCCGGATGAGCGTCGGCAGCGTCATGCCCTGCAGCGCGAGGGTGCCGGCCACGACGACGAACGCGGCGAGCACCAGCACCGCCCGCTGTGGGGTGTCGGCGGGGAGCACGAACGCCGCCGCGAGCGTCACCACGCCGCGCATGCCCGCCCAGGCGATCACGGCCGAGTAGCGCCACGGCCAGATCTTCGTCTTCATCTTGCCGGGCAGGAAGCGGCGTTCGAGGCGCTTCACCGTGCCGATCCCGATCAGGTACAGCACGCGGGTGAGGATCGTCGCGCCGAGCACCGCGACGCAGATCCAGGTGAGCATGACCAGCGACAGGCCGCTTTCGGTGACCTCGGCGATGATCCGCCGCAGCTGCAGGCCGATCAGCAGGAAGACCATGTTCTCCAGCAGGAACTGGATGGTCTGCCAGTTGAGCCGGGACGCGAGCCGGGTCGAGCCGGAGAGGATCTGCGGTGCCTTGTGCCCGAGGATCAGCCCGGCGATGACGACCGCGAGCACGCCCGAGCCGTGGATGGCCTCGGCCGGGATGTAGGCGATGAAGGGCACGGCGAACGACAGCGCGGTGTCGAGCACCGGCTCGTTCAGCCGGGCGCGGATGAACGCCGCCACGAACCCGACGACCAGGCCGACCACGGCGCCGCCGATGGCCGCGCGGAAGAAGTCCGCGCCGACCTGCCACAGGCTGACCGACCCGGCCAGCGCGGCGATGGCCGTGCGGAGGGCGACCAGCGCGGCGGCGTCGTTGAACAGGCTCTCGCCCTCGAGCAGCCGGATGAGCTTGCGGGGCATCCCGACGCGCCGGGCGACGACGCTGGCGGCGACCGCGTCCGGCGGCGCGACGACGGCGCCGAGCGCGATGCCGCCGGCCAGCGGCAGGCCGGGGATCACGGCCCAGGCGACCAGGCCGACGCCGACCGCGGTGAACACGACCAGCCCGACCGACATGAGCCCGATCGCGCCGCGGTTCTTCCGGAAGTCGACCAGCGACGTCTGGATGGCGGCCGAGTAGAGCAGCGGGGGCAGCAGCCCGAGCAGGACGACCTCGGGGTCGAGGTGGTATTCGGGCACGCCGGGGACGTACGACGCACCGACGCCGACGACGATCAGGCACAGCGGGGCGGACCAGTCCAGCCGCCGCGCCACCGCGCTGACGACGAGGACGGTCACGACCAGCGCCACTATCTCTGCCGCGATGTGCACGGGGTAATCATCACCCGCGAGCCGCGGCGGGCGTCACCGGGCCGGGCTCGACGACCGGCCGCGCGTCCCGCGCCTAGGCTGGGTGCGTGACGACGGTGGAGATCGCGGCCGGCGCCCTGCGCGGCTCCGACCAGGACGGGGTCCGGACGTTCCTCGGCGTGCCGTACGCCGAACCCCCGGTGGGGGAGCTGCGGTTCCGCGCTCCTCGGCCGGTGCGCCCGTGGTCCGGCCTCCGCGACGCGACCGAGTGGGCCCCGCGCGCGCCGCAGCCCGAGCTGACCGGGCGCGGCTTCACCGGCGACGAGGACTGCCTCTACCTCAACGTCTACGCGCCCGCGGCACCCGGCTCGTACCCGGTGCTGGTGTGGATCCACGGCGGCGGCGGGGTGATGGGCGCACCGCACCAGTTCGACGCGTCCGCGTACGCCCGGCGGGGCGTCGTCGTCGTGACCGTCGCCTACCGGCTCGGTGTGCTCGGCATGCTGCACCTGCCCGGCGTCGCCGACTCGAACCTGTCGCTGCGCGACCAGGTCGCCGCGCTGGAGTGGGTGCGCGACAACGTCGCCGCGTTCGGTGGCGATCCGGGGCGGGTGACGCTCGCCGGGCAGTCCAACGGCGGCCGCACGGTCGGGACGCTGCTGGCCGTGCCCGCCACCCGCGGCCTGGTCCACCAGGCGATCGTGCAGAGCGGCACCGGCGTCGGCTCGGTCGTGCACACCCCGGCCGAAGCGGCCGACGTCGCTTCGCGGGTCCTCGCCGAGCTGGACGTCGCCCCGGAGGACCTCGCCACGCTCCCGGTGACGCGCATTCTCGAGGCGCAGCAACGGGTTTCGGCGGTCTCGGGCACCAAGGTGACCTACCGCGTCGTCGTCGGCGACGAGGTGTTGCCGGAGCGCCCGGCGGACGCCGTCCGCGCGGTCCCGCTGCTGATCGGCACGACGGCCGACGAGGAGGACCTCTTCAGCTGGCTGCAGTCGGGTGGCGCGAAGCTCCTCGGCGTCGGCTCGACGGTGTTGACGGAGGAGGAGGTCGAGAAGGCCGTCGCGGCCTACGCCGCCCTCCTGCCGGACTGGCCGGAGGACCAGGTCCGCAACCGCGCGCTGACCGCGGCCGACTGGTGGATCCCGGCGATCCGCTTCGCCGAGGCCCAGCCGGACGCCTGGATGTACCGGCTCGACTGGCGGATCGCCCCGCGCGGCCGCGGCCTGGGCGCGGCGCACGGGCTCGACCTGCCGCTGGTGTTCGACGACATCCGCAACCGCAACTGGCGGTTCCTCTTCGCCGGGCGGACGTTCCCGGCCGAGCGGATGCAGGCGGTGGCGACGGAGATGTTCGGCGCGTGGGTCCGGTTCATCACGACGGGCGACCCGGGCTGGCCGCGCTACACGGCGGCGGACCGGGTCACGCGCATCTTCGACGACGTCTCCACGACGGTCACCGACCCGGACCGCGAGCAGCGCCTCCTCTGGGACTGAGCCGAGGGCGGCGCGAACCACCGGACGGTGTAGCAGAAGGTGCGGTAGCTGCGACCTAGTAGCCGTCCTCGATGCCCACGCGAGACCGGAGGCGGCTGAATGAGCTCAGGGCCAAGCGACTCGTCGCGTCTGACAAGACAGCGGCAGCTCACGCGTCGTCGGCGGCGGCCTGCCCAACCTGGAGGTGGCAACGGGTCGGATCAGTCATCCGCCGAACGGCGTCGCGGCGTGGTTGCCATCCAACGGGCCCTGCAACAACGCGTTGAAGGCCACCTCAAAGGTGATCCTGAGGCCGCGGGCATCGCAGCGCCCCTCTCGCACGGCGGCGTTCCGGTCCAGCTCCCGATCCCCGTCCGGATCTGGCTCGAAGACGAGTCGGGCAGTGCCGGGGTTCAGGAAGCCGTCAAGAACTTGCTGGACGCGCATGGGTTCGCGGTGGTTCGCGCGTTTCCGGCGCAACAGGGATCTTGGCGTCGTTCCCTCGTCTTCCGGCTGCGCCGGGCCGGTTCGTCGGAAGAAATGCGTCGACGTCTCGAGAAGATCGAGCGCGGGGTCGAGCTCCAGCTCCTCACCAAGAACCAGGCGCAGGTGGACCAAGCTCAGGGCGACGCGGTCGCGAAGCTGCTCGTCGCCCTTCAGGCCTCATCGACGGCCTTGGTCCAGATCGGGTCAGTGCTGATCGTCAAGATCGACGGTGTTCCGCTCGTGCGCAACCTGACCCAGGCGGAGATCGCCATGCTCGACCGCGATCCGTCGTTGCTCGACAACCCCCGGTCTGTTCTGAACGCACTCAGCGACGCCGCTGCGGCACTGCCGGAAACCGAAGCAGGACAGCTGGCCCAGCTGAAGACTCGGGACAATCGACCGGAAGGCGGCTGATCACCGGATCTCCCGCAACGCCGTGAAGGCCACCTTGAGGAAATTCAACCTCCTCAAGGTGGCCTTCACGAACTTGAACTACACCGTGATCTTGTCCAGGTTCGGGCCGCCGTTGGCGGTCGTCGCCGTCGCCTTGATCTTGTTCGTGCCCGCCGTCAGGGTCACCGGGACCGTGACCGTCTGCCACGTGTCCCAGTTGCCCGTCCCGCCGAACGCCACGCCCGACGCCACCTTCACGCCGTTGACCGCGATGTCCATCGGCCGGTTCGTCGTGGTGCCGTTGGCGAACCGGAGCACGACGTTCGCGGGGCCCGCCGCGGCCGCCGTCACCGAGAACTCCACCGCGCTGCCCGTCACGTTGTCGTAGTTGACGAACCCGGTGCCGGTGAACCCGAGGTGGTTGGACTCCGCCGCGCCGTTGGTGATCGTGGCGTCCTCGGCCTGGTAGTCCGCCGGGGTGCCGGGGGTCACCGTGCCGTCCGCCGGGATCGTCTTCGTCCCGGTGTTCCAGCCCGCGATCCGCACGGACGGCTTGGCGCCCTTGAGGTCCGCGGTCCGGTACGTCGCCGTCAGCGTGGTCGATTCGCCCGGCCACAGGCTGACCTGGTTGTCGGTCCACCGCACCGGCAGCACCGGCGCGCCCGCCGGGTCGACCACGTGCGCGTCGACGAAGAACGCCGGCACCTTGCCGGAGGAGTTGTTCTTCAGGGTGACCTTGGTCGTCGTGGTGCCGTCGGCGTTCGTCGTCGTCGACGCGGTCGGGTCCACCGCGACCTGGGCCAGGCCGTTCAGCCCGGACAGGTCCGCGTACGACGTCGTCGGCGTGTAGTACCAGTCGCTGTTGTTCCAGTCGAGCGCGTCGGCCTTGGTGGACAGCCAGTATACGTTGCGGCTGACCTCCTTGCCCGAGGCGTCCGTCAGGACCAGCTTCGCCAGGTACGTCGGCGAAAGCCCGCTCACCGAGCCGATGGTCAGCGCCGTCGTCTTCGCGCCGTCGCCGCCCACCGAAACGGCCTTGGACTGGTCGAACTTCGCCGTCCCGTCCAGGTTGAACAGCTGCACGCGGGCGGTCAGGCCCGACGCCGCGTCGTGGTTGTGGTTCACCACCACGACGGACTTCGTGTCGTACGAGTACTGGATGTGCAGCGGCTCGTTCGCCTTCTTCGCCCCGAAGTACGAACCGTTCTGGTCGAGGTAGGCGTCGAACAGCTGCCAGTGCAGCGACGTCCATCCGCTGTTGAGCATCCAGTAGATGATCCCGGTGGCCGGGTTCGAGCTGTCGCTGAAGTTGCGCGAGTGCGCCTCGAACTCGGCGCGGACGTTCTCGTACTTTGCCAGCTGCGCCTTCCGCACGTAGTCGGCGAGGCTCGACGGCGCGCCGTAGCGGCCGGAAAGCGCGTCACCGAACAGCTTCAGGTTGCCGAACGTCGACGACGAGGACCGGTGGTACTGCGCGGCCGACGGGTCCTTCCACAGCGTGTCCAGCTCGCCGGCCGACATCATCCGCTTGAGCGTGTCCATCGTCGGGATGTCCGGCCCGGCGCTGGTTTCGGAGTTGAAGCTCCACGCGCCACCGCCGTCGGAGTGCGCCTTGTCGTACCAGTACACCGGCGGGATCCAGTCGTACGGGCCGTTCATCTTCATGCCCGACGAACCCAGCTGCGGCGACGACTTCGCCGACGCGGCCGGCACCACCGGGGTGGGCCAGTCCGCGGCGCTGAGCGCGTCGAGGTAGTTCTTCTCGATCGTCGCGTCCGGCGCGAAGTCGCTGCCGATCAGGAACGAGATGACGCTCGGGTGGTCGCGCAGGCGCTCGGCCTCCGCGGTCATCGACGCCTTCGCGATCGGGTAGTCCGCGGCCGTCCACGGGTCACCCTTCTCGCTGCCGTTGACCTGGCCCTCCCACTTGTCGCAGCACTCCCAGCCGGGCAGCGTGAGCACGCCCATCCGGTCGGCGAGGTCGAAGAACTCGTCCGGCTCGATGTGCCCCTCCAGGCGCACGGTGTTGAGCCCGAGGTCCTTGACGTAGGCGAGCTTGTCGGCCGCGAACTGCTCGTTCCAGCGCAGGAACAGGTCCGGCGAGTAGCCGCCGCCCTTGATCAGCAGCGGACGCCCGTTGATCGTGTACGCGCGGCCGCCGCTCGAGTTCTTGTTCGCGGTGACCTGGCGGACGCCGAAGCTCGAGTGCGAGCTGTCCGACGCCGTGCCACCGACGCTCGCGGTCAGGTCGAGGGCGTAGAGCGGCTGCCCGCCCATCCCGGCGGGCCACCAGATCTGCGGGTTGTCGATCCCGACCACCGGGAAGGTGACGGTCTTCTTCTCCTTGGCGGCCAGGCTCACCGTCTGGCTGATCGCTCGTCCGGCGACCGTGCCGGAGACCGTCGTCGACACCGCGTTGGCCGAGTCGTTGCGGACGTCGGCCTTCACCGTCAGATCGGCGTGGGTCAGCCCGGTCAGCTTCGTGACGACGTGGCCGCCGCGCAGCGCCACCGGGCCGCTGCGGCGCACGAGGACGTCGCGGACGATGCCCATGTTCTGGTCCGGCGGGGTCTGCGCCCAGTCGATCCAGCCCATCGACAGGTCCTTGTCCGGGTCGTTCGGGTAGACCTTGAACGCGACGCTGTTCGTGCCCGCCTTCACCAGGGCGGTGATGTCCAGGTCGTGCCGCGTGTAGGCGCCGTTGACCTGCGTCTTGTCCGCGACCCGCGTCCCGTTGACCCAGACGTCGGCCTTGGACAGCACGCCGCTGAAGTCCAGGTAGGTGCGCTGGGAGGTGTCGGCGACCGTGAGGTCGGTGCGGTACCACCACGGGACCTTGAAGTCCGCGGTCGGCACGTTCTTCATGTTCGTCGAGTAGAACGGGTCGGCGTACTTGCCGTTGGCCAGCAGGCCGGCGTAGACGGTCGAGCGCGGGCCGACCGGGTACCAGCCGGAGGTGTTGTAGCCGGGCTTGGAGACCGCGGAGTCGTCGCTGACCTGCGCCGACGTCTGGATCAGGAAGCCGGGGACGGCGGTGGCCGGGGCCGCGGCCGCGACCGCCGGGCGCGCCGGCTCCTGCCCGGTCGCCGCCGGGACGGTCGCCCCGCTCACGGCGACGGCCAGGGCGACCGCCGAGACGAGCCGAAGGGTTCTTCTCTGCCGATTGTTCACTAGCGCGCCTCCTAGGCACCGCGGCGGCGAGGGAAAGGTGGCCATCGTTAGTAAAGTTCCCTAACAATTGCGGACGATCGTAGCGGTCCGGTCACCGGGAGAACAGGGGCGTTTCGGTCAGACCCGCGCGGCCTGCCAGGCCGCCGCGGCACGCAAGGCCAGCAGGAGCGGCAGGGAACCGTCCTCCCAGAGCCGTTCGGGGAGTGCCTCGCTGAGCGGGACATCGCCGGTCAGCGCGTCGCCGACCGCGGCGAGGTCGACGTCGAACAGGGTCAGCCCGGCGCTGTAGAGCCGTTCGCCGCTGACCGGGCGGCGCCGGGCCACCTCGGCGCTGTCGACGGCCAGCTCGGTCAGGCCGAAGAACTCCGGTTTGGCGCCGCGCTCCATCCAGCGCGCGAACCCGACCACCTTCGTCTCGCGGACGTCCTCGGGCTTGAGTCCGCTCTCTTCGCAGAGTTCGCGTTCCATCCCGGCGCGGACGGCGGTGTGCAGCAGGCGCCGGGTGCCACCGTCGGGGGTGCGCAGGTCGCGGGGCTCGAGCGAGCCGCTGCCCGACGGCGCGAGCAAGAGCCCGCTGACGGCGTTGAGCGACGACTGCCGGACGGTGACGAGCTTGCCGTCGGTGGTGAAGGCGACCGTGGAGACGCCGACGTGGTCGGCCAATGAGCTGCTGGCCAGCTCGCGGAGGGTGCCGGCGGAGTCGGTGAGTTCGGCCTTGCGCAGGTCGTACTCCTCACCGGTGTCGGCGCGGGTGATGCGCAGGGCGCCGAGCTCGTTCGAGCAGACGGCGTCGAAGAACCGGGCCCGGTGCAGCCGGATCGGCGCGGGCCGCGCCCCGGCGGCGGGCAGGGGGTCGCCGCGCATGCCGATGACGGGGCCGTTGAAGAGCAGGCGGCCGCGGGCGCGCAGCGGAAGCACGTGCGGCGCGGTCGCCTTGAGTGCTGGGGGCAGCCGGTAGGGCTCCTCGGCGACGTCGATGGTGTGCCGTTCTTCCCAGAGGTCCCGATCGATGGCGGAGCTGACGAGCGCGGTGCCGCGGGCGGGCACGGCGACGTACTCGGCGGCCGGATACGCCGACGGCGGCGGCAGTTCGGCGGTCGGGAAGGGCGCGGCGATGGTGGTGAACTCGAACCCGGCCCAGCGGCGGCGCAGCAGCCGGACGTCGCGGGTGAAGGTGGCGACGCCGAGCGCGAGCGCGACGACGGAGAGCACGACCCCGACGGCGCTGGGCAGGATGGTGACGACGCCGAGCACAACGCCGAGCCCGGAGGCGGCGAGCGGCCATTCGCGGGCACCGATGAAGCCGAGGTAGTCCGCCTTCGCCCGGGCGCGGCGCGTCAGTTTTCCCATCGCCGCACTGTTTAGCACGGTCAGGGTGGCGCGCGGGGCGGGTTTCAGGCTTCCGCACCGAGGCCGAGATCACGCTTGAAGAGCTTGATCACCTCGAGCCGCCGCCGGTCGACGGCGGCCACGGTCGCGGCCTCGACCCCGGCACCCTCGGCGATCTTCGTGTGCACGTCGATGACGGTGCTGGTGAGCTCTCGCGCCGGGCCGGCCACCTCGCGCCCGGCGAGGACCTCGATCTCGGCCGTGGCGGCGTGCAGCCGGGCGTCCTCAACGCGGCTGCGCTCGCCAGCCATGGCTTGGCCGTAGCTGGCGCTGATCGCGCGCAGGTACTCGGCGTAGACGGCCTGCTTGACCTGGCCGAGCGCGTCCTGCCGCTGCCACCGGCGGGTCCGCGCGGCGAGCAGGTGCTGCAGGAGGCCCCCGGTCAGCACCCCGAGGAGCGCACCGGCGACCCCGACGACGGCGGTGCTCATCAGGCGTCCGCGTCGAGGTAGACCCACTGGCCATCGGCGCGGCGGAAGCGGCTGTTCTCTTCGAGGAAGCCGTCCCGGCCGTGGTGGCGGTAGTGGGCCCGGAACTCGACGGTCCCTTCGGCGTGCAGCAGCCCACCCCCGGTGCGGCCGAGGATCTCCAGCCGCGTCCACTCCTGGCCGGGATCGAGCGCGAGCCGCCGCGGCCGGGTCTCGGGGTGCCAGGTGCGCAGGAGGTAGGCGGTGTCCCCGACGGCGAAGGCGCTGAACCGCGACCGCATCAGCAGTTCGGCGGTGGGAGCGGCGAGCCCACCGTCGTGGAACCGGCCACAGCAGGCGGCGTAGGACCCGGCGAGGCCGCACGGGCAGGAGGCGGGACGCATCGCCGGATTCTGCCACGGCGTCTTTTGCGGCCGCCGGACTCCCGGTCAGGGAACGGGAAACTGTGCGGCGACGTCGGCGGCGTCCTCGAGCACACCCGGATCGGGATGACCGCCGCCGCTCGTCGCCTCGGCGATCACCACGAGGGCGCCGTCGCGTCGGGACGCGTAGTGGTCGCCCGTGAACCGCACGCCTGCCCCCTTCAACAGGGCGTCGGGGAGGGCGTAGATGTTGCCGCTGCCGTCGCGGTCGGCCAGGTCCCGGAGGTCACGCGCCTGGGCGGCCTTCGGCATCCGCACCCAGGCGATCGTCACCACGACGGTGTTCCCGCCGCCGTCGCCGACGGCCAGCAGCATCCGCGAAAGCGACTTGCACGGGTGGCGCACGAAGAACTGCTGGACCTGTCCGAAGGCGTACGGCGCGCACTTCAGTTCGCGCTTGGCGACCTTCTTGATCGTCTTGAGGCCGAGGCGTTTCATCGCGTCCTCGTGCTTGCCCTTGCGGGCCGACTCCTTGCCGGAGTCGCGTGCCTTCAGGCTCGAACCGCCGCCGGACTCGACCGAAGCCGCGCCGCCCGCGCCCAGCGCCGTGCCTCCCGCGGCCGCTGCGCCGATCACCACGGCCACGGCCGCGGCGCCACCCTTCCGGTTGTGACGCGGCCTGACCTTGCCGCTCGGGTCCCTGTAAAAGCCGTCGGCCATCTCCCGTTCCCTCCCCGGTCCGGAAGGGTCCGATCTTCCATCGGAACGCCGGGAGAAGGAACGTCGATCGCCCGAACGGCGCAGCGTCCGTCCACTCCGGACTAACCGGCGTTGGCCGGCTTCCCCGACTCCCGGGCTTCCTGCGCCCCACGCACCGCAAGCCGATCAGCGCGTTCATTCTCGGGATGCCCGGCGTGCCCCTTGACCCACAGCCATTCGACCTCGTGCTCGCCGATCGCCGCGTCGAGCCGTTGCCACAGGTCCGCGTTCTTCACCGGCTCGCGCGCCGCCGTGAGCCAGCCGTTGTTCTTCCAGCGCGGCAGCCACTGCGTGATCCCGTTGCGCACGTACGTGCTGTCCGTGAACACCCTGACCTGCGACGGCCGGGTCAGGCTCTCCAACGCCCGGATCGGGGCCGTCAGCTCCATCCGGTTGTTCGTCGTCGGCGTGGCTTCGCCGCCGTACAGCTCGCGCTCGTGCCTTCCGTAGCGCAGCACCGCGCCCCAGCCGCCCGGTCCCGGGTTCCCGCTGCACGCGCCGTCGGTGTAGATCTCCACGTCCACGCGGCGACCCTACCCGGCGCGACCCTCGCCGAACGCCGCCACGCCGGGTTACCGTGGTGATCCGGAGGGGAACCATGAGCGGGCACGACGACACGGCCGAGGGGGCACTTCTCACCTATCTCGCCGACGCCGACCGCGAGTACCTGCTCGCCAGGGGCGTCCGCCGGCGGTTCCGGGCCAACGACGTCGTGCTCATGGAAGGCGACCCCTCCGACCACGTCCACGTGCTGGTCGCCGGCTGGGTGCGCGTCTCCACGATCGTCGAAGACGGCCGTGAGGTGCTCTTCGGCCTGCGCGGCCCCGGCGAGGTCCTCGGCGACCTCGCGGCGGTGACCGGGCGGCCGCGGACGGCGTCCGTGCGCGCCATCGAACCCTGCACCGTCTTCCAGCTGACCGGCGCCCAGTTCATCGACGTCCTGCACACCCGGCCCGCGATCGCCGTCGCGACGATCAAGACCGTCGCCGCGCGGCTTCGCGCGGCCGAGTCCGCGCGCGTCGACTCGGCCGCCTTCGACGTCAGCCGCCGGGTCGCCGTCCACCTCGTGCGGCTGGCCGAAGATCACGGGCGGCGCGTCCCCGAGGGCGTGGTGATCGACGCCGCGCTGTCGCAGGCCGACATCGCCGCCCAGGTCGGTGCCGCGCGGCGGACCGTCGCGCGGGCGCTGGGTGTCCTGCGCGAGCGGGGGATCGTCGAAACCGGGCGGCGCCGGATCCTCATCCGGCAGCCGCGCGTGCTGCGCGCCTTCGCCCGTTCTGAGCCAAACGGCACACAACGGCCGTGACAGCGGGCATCTGACGGACCGCGCCACCCGGCGATCCTGGAGTCCGGCCGGAAAAGAAATCGATGCCGACCGGCCGGTTCCATTTTCGAGCGAGGTCGGGGAGCGCTTGCCGGGAACGCCCACCGCACGATTTCGACCCTGGTGAAATCGGCCTTCGCCGCGGCTTCGCGCCGTTCCCCGCCTCGGCCTGGGTGCAGCGATGAGGAGGTGTGTGATGGAAAGCCACTCGATCTGGGCGCTGATCTTCGGGACGAACTGACCCGCGGCGGGGCCCGGCCGGCCGGCTCGTGGGGGGCCGGTCGGCCGGCCTTTCCGTGAATGCGTGTCCGTAAACTGTCATGCCCACCGCGGAACCGCCGCTGGTAATGTGGGCGAGCGATTTCGCGCGAGGGGGTGGGGTGACGGAGGAGAACACCTTCCCGTTCGTGCGCGAGCTGAACGAGCTGCGCCGCGGCCGCGGGCTCGACGCGGCCGACCTGCACCAGCGCATCGGTCCCTGCCTGCGCGAGGCCTGCGGCATCACCGACGAGGACCAGCCCGCCGCCGCGCGGCACAAGCTCGTCCTGCGGCTCACCGAACTGTGCGGACGGCTGCCCGCGGACCTGCGGCTGGCCGCGCTGGCGGCGTTCGGCCTGCACGAGGAGGCCGCCGGCGAGTTCCTCGACCGGCGGATCTCGTGGCTGGCCAGCGTCCTGGACCGCGACCCGCGCACCGCGCGCCGCCGGATCGACCTCGCGTTCCGGCGGCTCGACGAACTGCTCGACGCGCCCGCGTCCGCCCGCGACCTGCACCCGCTCGCCGGCTGGTACGTCGAGTCGATGAAGGCGATGCTCTCGCTCGACCGCGACCCGCCGGACCTGCAGGAGGAACGCCGGATCGTCGCGGAGGTCGACGAACTCGACGAGCTGGTCCTGTCGTTCAGCGTGCCGGCCGAGCCGGGCAGCGACCCGGTCCCCGACATCACCGCGGACGTGCTGTTCGGCGGCGAAATCGTCGAGGCGCGCCAGGTTTCGGCGAGCCACGCGCAGTTCGTCATGCGGCTGCCGAGCCCGCTGCGGCTCGGCCAGCGCCACGAGTACGGCATCCGCTTCACGCCGCGGCGCACGTCGCTGCGGCCGTACTACGTCATGACGCCGTTGCGCCGGTGCGAAGAGTTCTCGGTGCGCGTCCGGTTCGACCGCGCGGACCCGCCGTCGCGGGTGTGGCGGCTCAACGGCGTGCCGGGCCGGGTGATCGACGACGGCGTCGACTCGGGCGACGCGCTGACGGTCAACCGCGTCGGCGAGGTGGGGCTCGAGTTCCACGAACTGCACCAGGGCCTGAGCTACGGCCTGCAGTGGGCGTTCGACCCCCGGGAGGACTGAGGAGACCATGCTCACCGTCCCGGTGACCGCGACCGTCGTCCGGATCGGGATCGTCGCGCCGAGCCGCGACCGCACCGTTCGCGCAGTGCACCTCGACGCGGTGCTGGACGACGTGTTCGAGCAGGTCCCGGTGCCGTACCGCACGCCGACGTGGTACCGCAGGCCGGAGGGGGACACCACGACGCTGGTCATCCCGCCGACGGTGCCGCGGCGGTGGGTCGCGACCGGGCTCGTCGGCCTGCTGGACGACGCGCTGAAGCGCCGCAACCGCCACCTCGACGAGTTCGGCAGGCTGCGGCTGCGGCTGGCCGTCGACCACGGCGACGTCGTGCTGCGGCCCCCGAACTTCGGCGGCGCGGCGGTCGCGGTGGCGGTGTGGCTGTGCGAGGCCGAGGAGCTGAAGTCCGCGGTCGCGGCGCCGGCGTCGGCGGATCAGGTGCTGATCGTCTCCGATCGGGTCTACGCGGCGGTGGCCGGCGAGGGCGAGCACGACCTGGACCCGGCCGAGTTCCGGCCGGTCGTCGTCCCCGCCGGCAGCGAGCGCGAAATCGCCTGGCTGCGGGCGGGTCCGGATACTGGGACGCGGAATAGCGGCGCCGTCGGCGGGTTGGCACCTTCGTAGCCGAGGAAAAGGGGTCCGCGATGAGCACGTTCACGCAGGAGTGGCAGGACTGGAAGACCCGCCGCGAAACCGACCTCGCCGCACCGCACGGCTGGCTGGCGCTGGTGTCGCTGGACTGGCTGACGGACGCCCCGCGCGAGTACCCCGGCATCCCCGGTCGGTGGTGGCAGGACGAAGAAGCGGCGTACGTCGACCCGGCCGGTGCTTCGCTGACCCACGACGGCTCGCCGATCACCGAGGTGCGGCGCTTCGAGCTGGTCAACAGCGGCGCGGGCACCCGGGTGCTGGCCGGCGACGTCGAGATCGAGGTCGCGCGCCGCTCGGGGTACCTGATCCGCGTGCACGACCCGAAAGCCGAGGTGCTGCGGGAGTTCCACGGCATCCCGGCGTACGAGCCGTCGGAGTCGTGGGTGCTGTCCGGCCGGTTCGAGCCGTTCGACGAGCCGCGGCCGACCACGGTCGGCGCGGTCGTGGAAGGCCTCAGCCACGTGTACACGGCCCCGGGCGTCGTCCACTTTTCCTTCGAGGGCAAGCCGCAGACCCTGACCGCGTTCAACGGCAAGGACGGTGGCCTCAGCATCCTGTTCACCGACGAGACGAGCGGCGTGACGACGTACGCGGCCAACCGGTCCCTGCCGGTCGCCGAGCCGGCGCCGGACGGCTCGGTGACGCTGGACTTCAACCGCGCGGTGAACTTGCCGTGCGCGTTCACGGACTTCGCGACGTGCCCGCTGCCGCCGGCGGGCAACCACCTGCCGTTCGCGGTGGAGGCGGGGGAGAAGATCCCGTACGAGCGCGGGTGAACTCCCCCGCCCGCCTTCAGTGGGCGACGTCGATGACGACGCGGTTGGGCGAGGTGAGGGTGAAGACGTGCACCGCGGTCCGCGACCGGACGCCGAGCCCGATCGAGAGGTGCGCCTCGAAGTCCCCGGTGACGGCGACGGCCATGACGTTGCGCAGGTTCCGCGTCCGGAACTTCTGCGGCCCGGTGTAGGT
Organism: Amycolatopsis nalaikhensis; assembly: GCF_030264295.1. Taxonomy (GTDB): domain Bacteria; phylum Actinomycetota; class Actinomycetes; order Mycobacteriales; family Pseudonocardiaceae; genus Amycolatopsis; species Amycolatopsis nalaikhensis. The sequence continues at coordinate 6,604,716 of NZ_CP127173.1, forward strand.
GAGGTTCCCGTTCAGGTCGTGCGCGGCGGCCGGGGTCGCGGTCACGTTGATGAAGTATTCCCCGGTGAGCCAGACGATTTCCCCGCTCGGGTCGGCGGTGAGCTCGTCGGTGAGCTGGTAGCTCACGGCGGGCGCGGGTCCGGCGGTCAGATCGAGGACAACCCGGTCGAAGCCGGTGTTGAGCCCGGTCCGGATGTTCGTCATGGCCGGGATGACGGGATCGGCGGCCTGAGCGGGCGCCGCGGCGACGACGCCGCTCCCGACGAGCAAGAGGGTGAGGGCGGCGAGCGCGCGCCGCACGGTGGTGGACATGGTGGGCCTCCTGGCGGAGAGAACCGATGGAAGTCCCAGCGCTGGGTCTGCTGTGGACGCCCGGTTCGCCCGGAAGTTGCCGCCGAGCGCGGGTTGACGTCCTAAGCGTTACCCGGCTGCTCCGAACGAGGCGGTGGCCGAGGCCTCGACATGCGGGAGTGGGTGCGCTGAGCGCAGAGCGGAGTCGCTGCTGTGGGCGAGGGCAGCGCGCCGGCCCACTCCGAGCTGCAGGCATCCATGCTGCTGGCAGCTCCGAGGTGCACCTGGCCGAGTCGCGCGGGGGCTGCTGTGGCGTCGGAGCCGATAGCCGACCCCGAGCCGGGCGCGGAACGTCGGGCGCCCGGCTCAGGTGACCGTCGTCACCAGCCGCGCTCGCGCCACTCCGTCAGCTTCGGCCGCTCCGCGCCCAGGGTCGAGTCGTCCCCGTGGCCCGGGTAGAACCACGTCTCGTCCGGCAGCTCGCCGAAGATCCGCGTCTCGACGTCGTCGAGCAGCGACTCGAAGTCCTCCGGCGAGCCCGTCTTCCCCACGCCGCCCGGGAACAGCGAGTCGCCGGTGAACAGGTGCGGGTGCCCCGAAGGATCGCGGTACAGCAGGGCGATCGACCCGGGTGTGTGCCCGCGCAGGTGGATCACCGACAGCGTGATCTGCCCCACCGTCAGCGTGTCCCCGTGCTCGACCAGGAAGTCCGGCGGCACCGGCAGCGGCCCGGCGTCCAGCGGGTGCGCCGCCGTGTTCGCGCCGTTCGCCCCGGCCACCGCGCCCAGCGCCTGCCAGTGGTCCTGGTGCTGGTGGGTCGTCACGACCGTCTTCAGCGCTGGCCGGTCCGGGCCGTGGCCGATCAGGTCGGAGATGCGCTCCGGGTCGCTCGCCGCGTCGATCAGCAGCGCTTCCTGCGACGCCCGGCACACCAGGAGGTACGCGTTGTTGTCCATCGGGCCGACCGACAGCTTCGTGATGGTCAGCGCGTCCAGCGTCCGCCGGGTGGCGTCGCCGCCCGGGTCGACGTGCCCGGTGTAGGTGTCCACGATGTTCACCGTGCACACGGTAGTCGTTTCGCTCCAAGCGGTTCCACCCGCACAAGCACGCCGCCGCCCCGCCACGTAGGCTCACGGCGACCCCCAGCCAGCCCGACCTAGGACGACCGTGCCCACCTCCCCGACGCCGCGCCGGATCAACTGGGACATCCTCCGCGTCGTCGCCGTCTTCGCGGTCATCCTCGGGCACGTCACGCACCAGGGCGCGCTGCTGCACCCCGAGCTCACGGGGTACCCCGTGCGGGTGACAGCGCAGTTCGGCGCCGCGATCCTGCTGGTGATCTCCGCGTTCTTCGTTTGCGCGAGCCTCCGCAAGGGCAACCCGCGCCGGTGGCTGTGGAACCGCGTCGCGCGCCTCGTGCCCGCCTACCTCGTCGCGGTCGTCGTCACCTACGTCGTCACGCGGTACGCCGCCATCTCCTTCAGCGGCCTGCCCTACCCGCCGGGCGTCACCGGGTTCCTCTTCGGCGTGCCGGAGGGGCCGCCGACGAACCCGTCGCCCTGGTACATCCCGACCTGGCTGGACCTGGTCGCGAACCTGGGCATGGTGCAGGAGTGGGGCATCCGCTCGGCGGCGTTCTACTACCTCGACGGCTCCTACTGGACGCTGCCGGTGCAGCTGATGGCCTTCACCGGCGCGGCGCTGCTGTGGCCGCGGTCCTGGCGCACCCACCGGCTGACCGTCGCGCTGCTGTGGGCGCTGATCCTCGTCCCGCTCGCGCTGCGCTTCCTCGTCTTCGCGCCCGGGACGGCCAGCCCGGTCGTCGAGACCTTCTACTACGGCCTCGGCCTGCACCGGCTGCACGTCTTCGCCATCGGCGTCGCGATCTGGCTGTGGGCGCAGCGCCGCCTCAAAACCTGGCACGCCGCGCTCTTCGTCGTCGCCGCCGTCGCCGCGCAGGACCTGCAGGTGTTCCCGTTCCACGTCGCGCTGCCGCAGGACGCCGAACGCTGGCCGTCCACGATCGGGTTCGCCGTGCTCCTCCTGCTGGTCTGCCTGGCCGCCCGCGGCCCGGACTGGCGGTTCCCCGGACTGGCCAGGGTCGCCCCGGCCGTCACCTGGCTCGCGGGCATCTCGTATGGTCTTTACCTGGTGCACCAGGAGCTGGGTTACGTCCTGGCCCGCGCCCTGCTCGACCTCGGCCTCCCCGGCTGGCTGCGCCTCCCCTTGGTCGTGGCCGCCGCGGTGCTGGGCGGCTGGGCCGTCACCGCCTGGGTCGAACGCCCGGCCCACCGGTGGCTCACCAGACGCCGGAAGCCCGAAGAACCGCAGGTCAAGGACGCGGAACCCGTTTTTGTCGGTGGTGGCTCGTAGCATGGATCGCGGCCACCCGTGCAAGCCGAACCGGGTCGGCGCCCACAGCTGTTGAATGACATTGGAAGGACCTGGCGTGGCTGATCGCCTCGTTGTTCGCGGTGCCCGCGAGCACAACCTCCGCGGCGTGGATCTCGACCTGCCCCGCGACAGCCTGATCGTGTTCACCGGCCTGTCCGGGTCCGGGAAGTCGAGCCTCGCCTTCGACACCATCTTCGCCGAGGGACAGCGCCGCTACGTCGAGTCGCTCTCGGCGTACGCCCGCCAGTTCCTCGGGCAGATGGACAAGCCGGACGTCGACTTCATCGAGGGCCTCTCGCCCGCGGTGTCGATCGACCAGAAGTCCACCTCGCGCAACCCGCGCTCGACCGTGGGCACGATCACCGAGGTCTACGACTACCTGCGGCTGCTCTACGCCCGTGCCGGCAAGGCGCACTGCCCCAAGTGCGGCGAGCCGATCAGCAAGCAGACCCCGCAGCAGATCGTCGACCAGGTGCTGGCGATGGAGGAGGGCACCCGGTTCCAGGTGCTCGCCCCCGTCGTCCGCGGGCGCAAGGGCGAGTACGTCGACCTGTTCGAGAACCTGCAGCAGCAGGGTTACGCGCGCGTGGTCGTCGACGGCACGGTGCACGCGCTCACCGACCCGCCGAAGCTGAAGAAGCAGGAGAAGCACCAGATCGGCGTGGTCATCGACCGGCTGACCGTGAAGGCGGCGTCGCGCCAGCGGCTCACCGACTCGGTCGAGACGGCGCTGCGGCTGGCCGACGGCCTGATCGAGCTCGAGTTCGTCGACCTGCCCGAAGGCGACCCGCACCGGGTCCGCGGCTTCTCCGAGAACCTGGCCTGCCCGAACGGCCACCCGCTGGCCATCGAGGACCTCGAGCCCCGCTCGTTCTCCTTCAACTCGCCCTACGGCGCGTGCCCCGAGTGCACCGGCATCGGCGTGAAGAAGGAGGTCGACCCGGAGCTGGTGGTCCCGGACGACGAGCTGTCGCTGGCCGAGGGCGCGATCGCGCCGTGGTCGGGCGGGCAGAGCGCCGACTACTTCATCCGGCTGCTGGAGTCGCTGTCGGAGACCATCGGCTTCCGGATGGACACGCCGTGGCGGCGGCTGCCGGCCCGCGCGCAGAAGGCGGTGCTGCACGGCGTCGACGAGCAGGTGCACGTCCGCTACAAGAACCGCTACGGCCGCCAGCGCTCGTACTATGCGAACTTCGAGGGCGTCATCCCGTTCCTCGAGCGGCGTCAGGAGCAGACCGAGTCCGAGTACATGCGCGAGCGGTACGAAGGCTACATGCGCGAGGTGCCGTGCCCGGCCTGCCAGGGCACCCGGCTCAAGCCGGAGATCCTCGCGGTGACGCTGCAGCACAAGACGCGCGGCGACATGTCCATCGCCGAGGTCTGCGCGCTGTCCATCGCGGAGGCGTCGCAGTTCCTCGACGAGCTGGAGCTGGGGCAGCGCGAGGCGATGATCGCCGGCGCGGTGCTCAAGGAGATCCAGGCGCGCCTGCGCTTCCTGCTGGACGTCGGCCTGACGTACCTCTCGCTCGACCGCGCGTCGGCGACGCTCTCGGGCGGCGAGGCGCAGCGGATCCGGCTGGCGACGCAGATCGGCTCGGGCCTGGTGGGCGTGCTGTACGTGCTCGACGAGCCGTCGATCGGCCTGCACCAGCGCGACAACCACCGGCTGATCGAGACGCTGACCCGGCTGCGGAACCTGGGCAACACGCTGATCGTCGTCGAGCACGACGAGGACACCATCCGCTCCAGCGACTGGGTGGTCGACATCGGCCCGGGCGCGGGCGAGCACGGCGGCCACATCGTCCACAGTGGACCGTACAAGAAGCTGTTGAAGAGCAAGGAGTCGCTGACCGGGCAGTACCTGTCCGGCCGCCGGAAGATCGACGTCCCGGCGATCCGGCGGCCGATCGACAAGAAGCGGCAGCTGACCGTCGTGGGCGCGCGCGAGCACAACCTGCGCGGGCTCGACGTCTCGTTCCCGCTCGGCTGCCTGGTCTCGGTCACCGGCGTCTCCGGCTCGGGGAAGTCCACGCTGGTCAACGACATCCTCGCGACGGTGCTGGCGAACAAGCTCAACGGCGCCCGCCAGGTGCCGGGCCGCCACACCCGCGTGAACGGCCTGAACAACGTCGACAAGCTGGTGCGCGTCGACCAGTCGCCGATCGGCCGGACCCCGCGCTCCAACCCGGCGACCTACACGGGTGTCTGGGACCACGTGCGCAAGCTGTTCGCGGCGACGACCGAGGCGAAGGTCCGCGGCTACCAGCAGGGCCGGTTCTCCTTCAACGTCAAGGGCGGCCGCTGCGAGGCGTGCGCGGGCGACGGCACGATCAAGATCGAGATGAACTTCCTGCCGGACGTCTACGTCCCCTGCGAGGTCTGCAAGGGCGCGCGGTACAACCGGGAAACCCTTGAGGTGCACTACAAGGGAAAGACCGTCTCGGACGTGCTCGACATGCCCATCGAGGAGGCGGCGGAGTTCTTCGAGCCGATCAAGGCGATCCACCGTCACCTGCAGACGCTGGTGGACGTCGGCCTCGGGTACGTCCGGCTCGGCCAGCCGGCGCCGACGCTGTCCGGCGGTGAGGCGCAGCGCGTCAAGCTGGCGAGCGAGCTGCAGAAGCGCTCGACGGGCAAGACGGTCTACATCCTCGACGAGCCGACGACGGGTCTGCACTTCGAGGACATCAGCAAGCTGATCGGCGTGATCAACGGCCTGGTGGACAAGGGCAACACGGTGATCGTGATCGAGCACAACCTCGACGTGATCAAGACGTCCGACTGGATCATCGACATGGGCCCCGAGGGCGGTTCGGGCGGCGGCACGGTGATCGCGGAGGGCACGCCGGAGCACGTCGCGGACATCGAGGAGAGCTACACCGGCCAGTTCCTGAAGACGGTCCTGACGGCGGACTAGCGGCTACCGCTCCTTCCCGGTGGTCTGGTGGACCACCGGGGAGAGCGGGCCGTACTTCAACGCCCGCAGCCGGTAGGCCGAGTTCTCCTCGCCGGGCAGGATCGAGAGCGCGCAGGTCGTCACGTTCGGGTCGGTCACCTCGACCGGGTCGAAGTCCGGTGCGCCCGGGCGCCGGATCTCCAGCAGGAACCCGGCTTCGTCGCTCGAGCGGTCGGCCCAGGTGAACGTCACCGTGTCGCCGGACGTCACCTCGTGCAGGTCCGTCGAGAGCGGGCCGGTGAACGGTCGCACCCGGTAGTAGAACGGCGTTTCCGGGATCAGGTCGGGGTGGTGGTAGCTGACGACGTGCGGCGGCAGGAACCGCAGCGTCGTCCAGGGCCCGGCCGGGTCGTTCGCGTACTCGACGCGGTGCCCGGCGTCGTCGTCCGGCCAGCTGAGCACGACGTCCGTCGGCGTGGTGAGCGTCGCGGTGAACGACGGCGGCGGGGGAGTCGCGGCACAGCCCGCGGCCAGCAATGCGACGAGGAGAAGGGGCTTCACGGACACGGCGGCTCCCGGGACGGCGGGGGCGGCGGCGAACGTGCCCAGCTTAGGAATCCGGCCGCACGGCGACAAGATCGTGCCGGTCACCGGGACACACCAATCCGGCCGCGAACCGGCGCCGAACCGCGGTCGATCCCGCTGAACCGTTTTCCGCGACCGTCCGTGTCTCAGGTGTCGAGGTCCGCCGGACGGCGGTGCCGCCCTCACCGAGGAGAGAACCGCCATGAACCGTATCCGGCCGGTCGTCGTCAGCGCCGTCGCGCTCGCCGCCGTCGCCACGTTGTCGGCCTGCAGCGAGATGGCCTCCGGGGCCCAGGGGCCGGAACACGGGCAGCCGGGGCACAAGATGCTGTCCGCCACGACGGTCAACGGGCTCGGCGCGGTGGTCACCGACGCGGACGGCAAGACGCTCTACCGCTTCGACAAGGACATCGCGCAGCCGCCGACGTCCAACTGCGACGGCGAATGCGCGACGGCCTGGCCGCCGGTGCTCGCCGGCGTGGCCACACCGATGCTCAAGGGCATCCAGGAGACCCAGGTCGGCACGGTCGCCCGCAAGGACGGCAGCACGCAGCTCACGCTCAACGGCTGGCCGCTGTACGAGTTCAGCGGCGACAAGGCGCCGGGCGAGGCGAACGGCCAGGGCGTCAACGGCACGTGGTTCGCCGTCGCCCCGGACGGCAGCAAGATCACCGCGGGCGGCAAGGCCGGCGGCTCCGGGTACTGACCACCGACGGTTTCCGGGCAGAACGAGGAAGGACGGGCAGCCGATGAACACCATGGTCGCGCTGCGCTCGACGCACGCACCGCCGGTGGCCCTGCGGGTTGCAGTACTGTCCTCGCCGACTCAGAACACCGTCGGGAGGACGAGGGTGGCGATCGGAGGCAGGCGGCCTAAGAAGGCCAAGGGCGAGGACCTGATTCGGCAGCTGTACGCCGAACACGGCCGGAGCCTGCTGGCCTACGCGACGAGGCTGACCGGTGATCGGGCGGCAGCCGAGGACGTGGTCCAGGAGACGCTGGTCCGCGCGTGGAAACACGCCGACGACCTGCAGAACGACGGGAAGGGCTCGGTGCGCGGCTGGTTGCTGACCGTCGCGCGCAACCTGGTCACCGACCGGGCACGCGCCCGGGCGGCGCGGCCACAGGAGGTGGCCGAACCGGCCGAAGGCGTGCCGACACCGGCCGTCGAGCGCGATCACGCACAGGGCGTGGTCGACTCGATGACGGTGCTCGGCGCGATGGACGGCCTGTCGAACGAGCACCGAGAGGTCCTGGTGGAGATCTACTACCGGGGACGGACGGTGGCCGAAGCGGCGAGAACACTGGGCGTCGCACCCGGTACCGTGAAATCGAGGTCGTACTACGCACTGAGAGCACTGAGAGCAGCGATGATTTCGAGCGGAACGGAGGTGGCGCGATGAACTCGGTCGACGAGAGTCACACGCAGCTCGGCGCGTACGCCCTCGGCGCGCTCGACCCGGCGGAGGCGGCCGACTTCGAGCGGCGGCACCTGCAGAGCTGCGCGCAGTGCCGGTTCGACCTGAACGAGCTCGTGGCGTTGCGCGAGTCGCTCGACGAGGTGCCGCCCGAGGCGTTCCTCGACGGGCCGCCCGAGGGCGGGGACCTGCTGCTGCAGAAGACCCTGCGCCGGGTGCGCGAGGAGGAAGAACACGTGGCACCGGCCCGTTCGCCACGCCGGGGCCTGGCCCTGGTCGCCGCGGCGGTGCTGGTGGTGGCCGCGCTCGGCGGCGGCATCCTGGTGGGACGGCAGACGGCGCCGGACAACACGGCGTTGCCGATCCCCTCGCAGCCGAACGAAGTCCCCGGCACGAAGAGCGTCGAGGGGCGGGATCCGACGACCGGCGTGCAGCTGGCCGCGTCGGTGGCCCCGTTCCAGGGCTGGGTGAAGGTCAACGTCTCCGTCCGGGGCGTCAAGGCCGGGGAGAAGTGCCTGCTGCAGGTCACGACCAAGGGCGGCCAGGCGGTGACCGCGGGCAGCTGGCAGGTGTCCGAGAAGTGGGAGAGCCAGGGCTTCACGCTCGACGGGTCCGCGCTGGTCGCGCCCGACGACGTCAAGTCGGTCGACATCGTCACGGTGGACGGCCGGAAGCTGGTCTCGGCCCAGGTGTGACGCGGTGACGGGCGCGCGCTACCGGTTCCGTAGCAGGTGGCTGCTGCCCGGCACCGCGCCCGAGCGGGTGTTCGGCGTGGTCACCGACCTCGCCGGCTACCCGAGGTGGTGGTCGGACGTCCGCGCGGTGCGCCGCGTGGACGACGACACCGCCGAGCTGGTCTGCCGGTCCCGGCTCCCGTTCCGCTTGGTGGTCCGGATGCACCGGGACCACCAGGACGAGGCGGCGGGCCTGATGCGGGTCCGGTTGAGCGGGGACCTGGACGGGGTGCTCGCGGGAGCGGTCCGCGCGGCGGGCGCGGGCACGCTCCTGGAGATCACCCAGGAAGTCCAGGCCCGCAAGGAGCTGCTGCGGCGGCTCGACGCGGTGGCCCGGCCGCTGTTCCGCGCGAACCACGCGCTGATGATGCGGCGGGGCCACCGCGGGCTTTCGGCCTACCTGGCCTGAGGGTCCGGTCCCCAGCGCCCCAATGTGGCCTTCGGTGCGTGAGACGCACCCAAGGCGGCCTTCGGTGCGTCAGACGCAACCAAGGCCGCCTTGGGGCGCTTGGGGACTAGCGGGTCTGACCGGCGACGCAGACCTCCGGCTCAGCCTCGCGGGCCGCAGGGGCGGCGTCGGCCGCCGGAGCCGCCGCTTGGCGCGTGCGGCGCGCCAGCACCACACCGCCCAGCGCCACCGCCGCCAGCAGGAAGCCCGCGCTCACCCCGTACGCCAGCCGGAACCCGGCCGCCAGCGCCTCCCGGTGGTCCACTCCCGACAGACTCGACGTGCGGGCCGCCGCCACCGAAGCCAGCACCGCCGTGCCGATCGCCGCCCCCACCTGCTGGGTCGTGTTGATCAGTCCCGATGCGACTCCCGCGTCCGAAGCCGACACCTCCGACATCGCCAGCCCCATCAACGCCGGGATCGCCGCGCCCGCGCCGAGGCCCATCAGCAGCAGCGGCGGCAGCACGCCGGTGAAGTAGCCGCCGGAAACGCGGGAAAGCAGCACCAGTCCCACGATCACCAGCCCGAGCCCGGACAGCAGCACCGCCCGCGGCCCGAACCGCGCCGACAGCTTGTCCGCGAACCCCAGCGACGCCACCGCGATCACCAGCGGCACCGGCAGGAACGCGACGCCGGTGCGCAGCGCGTCGAGACCCAGCACCTGCTGCAGGTACAACGCCGTCACGAACTGGAACCCCAGCATCCCGGCCACCATCAGCACCATCACCAGGTTGGCGCCGGTGACCGCGCGGATCCGGAACAACCGCAGCGGCAGCAACGGCGTCCGCGCCTTCGCCTGCCGCACCACGAACGCCGCCAGCAACCCCGCAGCCGCCGCCAACGCGCCCCACACCGCCGACGAAATCGCGTACACGCCCAGCATCACGGCCGCCGTCACCAGGACCGCGCCGAGCACGTCCAGGCCCGCACGCAGCCCCGTGCCGCGGTCCGGCGCGACCACCCGGACCGCCAGCACCAGCGCCACCACGCCGATCGGCAGGTTGACGTAGAATGTCCAGTGCCAGCTCAGCGCCTGCGTCAGCGCGCCGCCCGCGATGAGGCCGATCGACGCGCCCGCCGCCTGCGTGAAGCTGTACACCCCGATCGCGCGTGCCCGGGCTCGCGGCTCCGGGTACATCGTGACGATCATGCCCAGCACCACCGCCGACGCGAGCGCGCCGCCCACTCCTTGTGCGAACCGCGAAACGACCAGGACGCCCGCGCTCGAGGCCAGCCCCGCGACCAGCGACGCCACCGTGAACAGCGTGAGCCCGGCGAGGAAGACGCGGCGGCGGCCGAGCAGGTCGCCGAGCCGGCCGGAGATCAGGAGCAAGCCGCCGAACGCGACCAGGTACGCCGTCACGACCCAGGCGAGCCCGGCGGGCGTGAAGCCGAGGTCGGCCTGGATCGCGGGCAGCGCCACCGCCACGATGCTGCTGTCGAGCACGACCATCAGCGAGGCGGCGCACAGCACCGCCAACGCGAGTCCTCGGGAGCGGATGGGGTAGTTCTCGGCCATGGCAGGCCCCTCCAGGTGAGATCCCCCTGGTCGTCGCCAGGGCACTTCTTGTAACAGTGCCCATCATGTGTGACCATGGAGCCGCCCGGAAGGAGGCACTTTCATGTCCCAGGGGAACATCGGTGTACCTGTCCAGGCCACGGAGGTGGACCCGGAGAAACTCGACGTCTGCACCGTGCTCGAGGTCATCAACCGGATCAGCGGCAAGTGGGCGATCGGCATCCTGCTGGAGGCCACGCGCGGCCCGGTGCGCTTCACCGAGCTCGAACGCTCGGTCGAGGGCATCAGCCGCCGGATGCTGACGCTGACCCTGCGCAACCTCGAGCGCGACGGCCTGCTGGAGCGGACGATCTACCCGACCGTCCCGCCGCGCGTCGAGTACGAGGCCACGCCGATGGCGAAGGAGCTGTACCAGTCGTTGAACGGCCTGCTCGACTGGGCGACGCGGCACCGCGAGTCGATCGCCGCCGCGCGCGTCGTCTACGACAGCAAGATCGACGGCTGAACGCCGAACGGGCCGCCGCGCGAGGTCGGGGAAACTCGCGCGACGGCCCGTGGTGGCTCGTGCTCAGCGGGGGCATGAGCACGAACGCCGGGTTACTTCGCCGTGGCCGGTTCGGGGTCCGGCTGCCGTTCCTCGTCGACCATCGTCGCTTCGTCGAAGGGCGCCTGCCCGGCGAACACGCGCTGGGCCTGTTCGCGGTCGAACTCCTTCGTCCAGTTTCCGATGAGGACGGTCGCGACGGCGTTGCCCGCGAAGTTGGTCAGCGCGCGGGCTTCCGACATGAACCGGTCGATGCCGAGGATGAAGCCGACGCCGTTGACCAGTTCCGGCCGGTGCGACTGCAGGCCGCTGGCCAGGGTCGCGATGCCCGAGCCGCTGACCCCCGCCGCACCCTTCGACGCGATGATCATGAAGACCAGCAGGCCGATCTGCGCGCCGAGCGACAGCGGCTCGTCCTGCGCGGCGGCGATGAACAGCGTCGCCATGGTCAGGTAGATCGCCGTGCCGTCCAGGTTGAACGAGTAGCCGGTCGGCACCGTGATGCCGACGACCGACTTGTTGACGCCGAGGTGCTCCATCTTCGCGATCAGCCGCGGCAGCGCCGACTCCGACGACGACGTCGAGAGGATCAGCAGGAACTCGCGGCCGAGGTAGCGCAGCAGGTGCCAGATGTTCACGCGGGCGCCGAGCCACAGCACGATCCCGAGGATGACGAACACGAACACGAGGCAGGTCACGTAGAACCCGATCATGATGACCGCGAGGCTCTTCAGCGCCGCCCAGCCGGTCGCGCCGACCACCGCGGCGATGGCGCCGAACGCGCCGATCGGGGCGGCCCACATGATCATCGCCAGGACGCGGAAGACCAGGCGCTGGAGGTGCTCGACGCCGCGCAGGATCGGCGCGCCCTTCGCGCCCAGCTTCTGCAGCGCGAACCCGACGAGCAGGGCGACCAGCAGCGTCTGCAGGACCTGGCCTTCGGTGAACGCGGACACGAGCGTCTTCGGGATGATGTGGAGCAGGAAGTCGACCGGGCCTTCGGCGCCGGTGGCGGACTTCTGGACGCTCTTCACGTCGGCGGGGTTGAGGTGCAGCCCTTCGCCCGGGTGCAGGATGTTGCCGACCACGAGGCCGATGGCCAGCGCGAAGGTCGACATGACGATGAAGTAGACCAGCGCCATCACCCCGACCTTGCCGACCTTGGCCGCTTTCGCGACCGAGCCGACGCCGATGACGATGGTGCAGAAGATGATGGGGGAGATCATCATCTTGATCAGGTTGACGAAGCCGTCGCCGAGGGGCTTGAGGCCCTTGGCGAAGCCGGGGAAGAGGAAGCCCACCAGGATCCCGAGCAAGACCGCGACGATCACGGCCAGGTACAGGTAGTGGGTCTTGTCCCGCTTGCGCGGGGTCTCCTCGGTGGTCGGTGGGGTCGGCACCGTTGCCTCCAGCTCAGGGGTGTTCCAGGTTGCGGCACACTGTAGGCGCACTCCGGTGATCCGGCTCACTTGTGTTCATTGAGTTCGCGCGGGCGCCGCACCGTCCCCTTCGGACACCGGCCGCGCGGGTGTGCTGGTATGAGGAGGTGCCCCCGACGATGCGGTCCCGCTGGAGCCTCGCCCGTCAGCTGCTCGTGCTGCAGCTGGCGGTGCTCTGCGTGCTCGCCGGAGCCGGGATCACCTTCGCCTACCTCGACGCGCGGCGGGCGGTGGACGAGAACGCGCGCGACCAGGTCCGCGCGATCGCCTCGGCGGTGGCCGACGCGCCGACCGTCGCGGCCGCCGCGGCGACGCCGAACCCGAGCGCGACGCTGCAGCCGTTCGCCATCCGCGTGCAGGCCGACACCGGCGTCGACTTCATCACGATCATGAGCCCGGCCGGGATCCGGTACACGCACCCGAACCCGGCGCTGATCGGCCAGCACTACATCGGGACCATCGAGCAGGCGCAGCACGGGCGGGAGCTGCACGGAGACCTACACCGGCTCGCTCGGCCCGTCGGTGCGCACGGTCGTCCCGGTGTTCGGGCCGGGGCAGCGGGTGGTCGCGCTGGTCGCCGTCGGGATCACCGTCGCGGCGATCTCGGCCGAGCTGCGGGAGCGGTTGTGGCCGCTGTTCGGGGTCGCCGGCGCGGTGCTGCTGGTCGGCGCGCTCGGCGGCTGGCTGATCAGCGCGCGGCTGCGGCGCCAGACCCGCGGGATCGCGCCGGACGAGCTGAGCAACCTGTTCGAGTACCACGAGGCCGTGCTGCACTCGGTGCGCGAAGGGGTGCTGCTGGTCGGCCGGGACGGGCGGATCGGGCTGTGCAACGACGGCGCGCGCACGCTGCTCGGCCTCGGCGAAGACCCGGTGGGGCGCGACCTGACGTCGCTGGGGCTGCCGGAGGAACTGGCGAAGGCGTTCACCTCGGCCGAAAACCGGGCCGAGGAGCTGCACCTGACCGACGCGCGGGTGCTGCTGGTGAGCACGACCGCCGTCCGCTCGGGCGGGCGGGCGCAGGGCACCGTCGTGGTCCTGCGTGACCACACGGAGCTGCAGACGCTGACCGGCGAGCTGACCACCGCCCGCGGCCTCGCGGAGGCGTTGCGGTCGCAGGCGCACGAGGCCGCGAACCGGCTGCACACGGTCGTTTCCCTGGTGGAGATCGGCAAACCCGAGCAGGCGGTCGAGTTCGCGACGGCCGAGCTCGCGCTGGCCCAGGAGCTGACCGACCGCGTCGTCGGCGCCGTCGCCGAGCCGGTGCTGGCCGCGTTGCTGCTGGGCAAGGCCGCCGAAGCGAGCGAGCGCGGAGTCGAGCTGACGATCACGCCCGACACGGTGATCGACGACGTCGACCTCGGGGTGGCGTCGCGGGATCTGGTGACGATCCTCGGCAACCTGATCGACAACGGCCTCGACGCGGCGGTGAGCGGCACCGGCCACCCGAAGGTCGTCGTCACGGCCCGCGCCGACGAAGACGGACTGCTGTTGCGCGTGGCCGACACCGGGCCGGGCGTCCCGGAGGACGCGGACGTCTTCCGCCGCGGGTGGTCGACGAAGGCGGAGGACGGCCACGGGCTGGGGCTGGCGCTGGTGGGCCAGGCGGTGCGCCGCTATGGCGGCACGGTCGACGTCGGCCACGACGACGGCGCGGTGTTCACGGTCCGGCTCCCGCGACGGGAGGCGGGCCGGTGATCCGGGTGCTGGTGGTGGAGGACGAGCCGGTGGCCGCCGAGGCCCACCGCGTGTACGTCGAGCGCCTGCCGGGGTTTTCGGTGGCGGGGGTGGTCCACTCGGGCGGCGAGGCACTGCGGTTCTGCGAGCGCGACCCGGTCGACCTGGTGCTGCTGGACTTCTACCTGCCGGACACGCACGGCCTGGCGGTGTGCCGGTCGTTGCGCGCGGCGGGGCTGCCGATCGACGTGATCGCGGTGACGTCGGCCCGTGACCTCGCGCTGGTGAAGGCCGCGGTGTCGGTCGGGGTGGTGCAGTACCTGCTCAAGCCGTTCACGTTCGCGACGTTGCGGGAAAAGCTGGAGCGCTACGCGGAGTTCCGCGACGCGTCCGGTGAGGTGACGGGCCAGGCGGAGATCGACCGGGCTCTGGGGGCGTTGCGCACGACGGAGCAGCCGCCGTTGCCGAAGGGGATGAGCGTCCAGACGCTGGAGGCGATCCGGGACGCGCTGTCGGGAGCGGCGGAGGGGTTGTCGGCGGGCGCGGCGGCGAGCGCGATCGGCGCGTCCCGGGTGACGGCCCGGCGGTACCTGGAGTACTTGGCGGACAACGGCATGGCCCAGCGCGAGCCGCACTACGGCCAGGTCGGGCGGCCCGAGGTCTGGTACCGGCTCACTCGCGTATAACGACTTACAACCGGTCGCTCAGGAGTCCGGCGAGCTTGGTGTAGACCTCGGGCGCGAAGGGGCGCATGTCGAGTTCGGCCAGCCGCGTCTGGCCGTGCGACTTCTTCACGACCAGCAGCATCACGTCACCGTATCCGCGGCCGTTGCCGGCCTCGTTGTCGTTCAGCTTGCAGGTGCGCGTGGTGCCGTCCACGCCCGCGATCGGCGTCGCCGGCTCCACGCACGGCTTGGTCCACTCCCTGACCAGCGCCGGAACCTGCCCGGTGCCCGGGACGACCGTGATGTACAGGTCGAACAGCTGGCGGCCGCCGGTCCGGCTGGCGTAGTTGCAGTGGTAGGTCGTGGCGCCCTGCTGCGAACTCGGCGCCTCTTCGACCGCGTAGGTGTCCAGGACGACGCCCATCGCGGCACTCGACTCGGTCACGCCGAGGAACGGGCAGGCCGAGGTCACCTTCGCCGGCGAGTGCGGCGGCGGTGGCTGCGGTGTCGTCGGCGGCCGCGAGCCCGGGCCCGGCCCCAGCGCGGGCGCCTCGGACGACGGCCGGTCCGTCGCCGGACGCGTCGACGTGGCCGTGGCCGTGGTCGTCGGCGGCGCGACCGGCGCCGGTGCCGAACACGCGGTCAGCAGGGCCAGCGCACCGGCCGTGAGCAGGATTCCCCCTCGTTTCCCCATTTCGCGAGGATAGCCCGACTTCCGGCGGTTCCGGCGGCATTTCGGGTGCGGTAGACCGGGACCATGACGAAGTGGGCCGGATTGGCCGCCGCCGTTGTCCTGGGCCTCGGGCTCGCCGTCCCCGCGCAAGCCGCCGAACCGGCCACCACCATCACCGACGTCCAGGTCACCGGTCCCGTCGCGCAGCGGTTCAACCTCGTCGTCCTCGGGGACGGCTACACCGCCGCCGAGCAGCCCAAGTTCCTCGACGACGTCCGGCGGCACGTCGACACCCTCTGGTCGCTCGAACCCTTCAAGTCCTACCGCTCCTACTTCAACGTCTACGCCGTCGGGATCGCCTCGCCCGAGTCCGGTGTGGACTGTGACCCCGCGCTCGACGCCCCACGCCGGGACACCCCGCTGGACATGGGTTTCTGGGGCGGGTGCAACGCCCAGAGCGTCCAGCGCCTCCTGACCGTCGACGACGAAGCCGCCCAGCGGTACGCCGATCTCGTGCCCGGCACCACCCGGGCGAACCGGCAGATCCTGGCCCTCGGCAACAGCGGTACCTACGGCGGCGCGGGCGGCACCTACGCGACGGCGTCCGGTGGCAACGCCCTTTCCGCGCTCATCTCACCGCACGAACTGGGCCATTCGCTCGGCGGCCTCGACGACGAGTACGACTACTACGCCCGCGCCGTTCCCGGTGGCGCCTACGAAGGCGGCGAGTCCGGCTCGATCCACCACACCCTGCTGACCGAACAACAAATGCGCGACCAGCACGCGAAGTGGTGGCGCTGGCTGGGCGAACCCAGCGAGTCCGGCGGACGGATCGGCCGCTTCGAAGGCGGGCTCTACACCCAGACCGGCGTCTGGCGGCCCAGCGCGCACTCGATGATGAAGACCCTCGGCTACGCCTTCGACCAGGTCGGCCGCGAACGCATGACGCGGCGGATCTCGGCGAAGGTGCCGCTGATCAGCGGCGGCACCCCGGAAGGGACGATCGGCGCCGACGGTGTCGTCGGTGTCCGCACGATGCACCCCGTCAGCCACCGCCTGGACGTCACCTGGACCCTCGACGGCGTTCGCCTGCGCGGCCGGGAAGCCGTCGACCTGCGGAAGGTGCCCGTCAAGCCGGGCAGGCACACGCTCGTCGCCAAGGTCACCGACCCGACGCCGTTCGTCCGCGACCCCGCCGTCCGGCCGACCGCCACCCGCACCTGGACCGTCGACACGAGCGTCGGCACGCCACCCGCGAACGGCCCGGCGGTCGTCGCCTCGACGCCGACCACGCGGCCCGTCGGCGGCCACGACGTCGTCTACGTCGAAACCGGTGACCCGGCCGCGGAAGTCCGCTGGACCCTCGACGGGAAACGGGCCGGGACCGGCCCCGACTTCGCGCTCGACGAGTCACGCGGGACGCACACCCTCACCGCGAAGGCCGGCGGCACGACCCTGACCTGGACGGTCGACGCGACCGGCCCGGCGACCACCGCCGAGTTGCCGCCCGCCGCGAACAACGTCTTCCACGGCTCCTTCACGATGCGCCTCACCCCGTCCGACGGCCTGGCCGAGTTCCGCGTCGACGGCGACGGCTGGCACAGGTACTACGGCTGGCCGACCGACCCGGCCGCGCCGTACCTGTTCACGGCACGCGGCACCGAGATCGACGGCTTGGCCTACGGCAACCTCGGCACGGGCGGGCTCACCGTCTCGCCGTTCGCCGACCGGAAGCCGGGTTACGGGCGTCACCGCATCGAGTACCGGTCAATCGACGAAGCGGGCAACGTCGGCCCGACGCGCTCGGTCACGGTGACGCTGTTGCCGTAAAATGGGTCGCGCGCCCGACGTCGTGGCTTGTAGGGTCCGCGGCCATGGGAACTTTGTGGATGCCCGCCTGCGGGCGTCAGTCTTTGCCGCGTGACCGCCGCGCCTGACGGCGCGCTCCGCTGCAGACCCGATCGCGCCGTACTCCCGGATGCCCCGGCACCCGGAGACGGTCGAAGTGACCCTTCCGGGTGCTCCATTCCGCACGTCTGGAGTACCTTCCCGTGTCCCGTCCAGTGCACGGCGGCCGTCACGAACTCGGCCAGAACTTCCTGCACCACACCCCGACCATCGACCGGATCGTCCGGCTCGTGCGCGAGACGGACGGCCCCGTCCTCGAGATCGGCGCCGGTGACGGTGCGCTCACCAAGCACCTCGCGGCGCTCGGGCGCGACGTCCTGGCCGTCGACCTCGACGAGCACCGCGTGCACCGGCTCCGGCGTCGCCTGCCGTCGGTGGCCGTGGTCCGCGCCGACGCCCTCCGGGTCCCGCTGGACCGGCCGGTCGTGGTGGGCAACCTGCCGTTCCACCTGACCACGCCGATCCTGCGCCGGCTCCTCGCCGACGGCGGCTGGACCGACGCCGTCCTGCTGACCCAGTGGGAGGTCGCCCGCAAGCGCGCGGGTGTCGGCGGGCGCACGATGCTGACCGCGCAGACCGCGCCCTGGTTCGACTTCACCCTGCACGGGCGCGTCCCGGCCGCCGGGTTCCGGCCGAAGCCGAGCGTGGACGGCGGGCTGCTCACGGTGTCCCGGCGGCGGTTCCCGCTCGTCGACCCCGCCGAGCGGGCCGCTTACGAACGGTTCGTGCGCGCGGTGTTCACCGGCCGCGGCCGGGGCATCGCGCAGATCCTGCCGAAACCCCGGCACCGGGCCATGCGGGCCGCCGGGATCCCGCCGACGGCCTTGCCACGCGACCTCACCCCGCGGCAGTGGGCAGCGTTGTGGAACGGCTGACTCAGCGCGGCCTGCCCGGCACGCCCGGGCGCGTCTGCCAGGGGTACGGCCCGTCCAGCGGCCGGTATTCGACGCCGAGCGCGTCGAGGCGTGGCAGGTGGTGGTCCCGCAGGCGCGGCAGGAACTCGGCGTAGTCCCGGTTCCCGCTGCTCCACGCCACTTCGGCGAACGCCGAGAGCCGCGGGAACGTCATGTAGTCCACGCGCCGGACGCTGTCCAGGTGCTCGGTCCACACCTGCGCCTGCACGCCGCGCAGCCGCGGGCCGGTCAACGCCGGTTCGTACGCGTAGACGTCCTCGAGCGTGTGCAGCATGCCGACCGGGATCGGCTCGTCCGGGTGCTCGGCCTGCCGGTGGTCGAGGTAGACGTGCTGCTCCGGGCACATCACGACGTCGTGCCCGGCCTCGGCCGCCCGCAGGCCCGCCGCCTCGTTCCGCCACGACCCGATCACCATCGGCGGCAGGCCGGGGATGTCGAGGACCTCGTCCCAGCCCATCGGCGTGCGGCCGCGGGCCACGAGGTGCTCGGCCAGCCGCCGGACGAACTCGCGGTGGTCGTCGGTCGCGCCCGGGGTCTCGTCGCCGCCGAGCGCGATCACCGGCGACGGGAAGATGTCCAGCAGGTGGTCGAACACCCGCCGGAAGAAGTCCAGTGTGGACTCGTTCGGCGACAGCAGGGAAGTGCTGATGCCCCAGGCGGTCCACACTTCGTACGACGATTCCGCGCCGAGCGAGGGGTAGGCCGCCAGCGCCGCGCGGGCGTGGCCGGGGATGTCGATCTCCGGCACGACGGTGACCGCGCGCTCGGCGGCGTAGGCGACGATCTCGCGCAGGTCGTCGCCGGTGTAGAACCCGCCGTGCGGGCGCCCGTCCTGCGCGCCCCCGCTGCCTGCCATCGACGACGGCCGCCAGCCGCCCACCGACGTCAGCCGCGGGAACTCCGGGACCTCGAACCGCCAGCCCTGGTCGTCGGTGAGGTGCAGGTTCAGCACGTTCAGCTTGTGCGCGGCCAGCAGGTCGACGAACCGCAGCACCTCGGCCTTGGTCCGGAAGTGCCGGGCGACGTCGAGCAGGCACCCGCGCCAAGCGAACCGCGGGTGGTCCTCGACGACCCCGCACGGCAGCTCGCCCGGCGCGAACCCGGCGACGCGGAAGGCGGACGGCCCGGCGAGCTGCCGCAGCGTCTCCCGGCCGTAGACCTCCCCGGCCGCGTCGGCGACGTGCAGGACGACCCCGGACGGCGAAATCTCCAGCCGGTACCCCTCCGGTGGCAGGGAAGCCGCCCGGACGTCCACAGTGGACGGCCACGGGCAGGTGCCGGGGGCGGGGGTCACCGAGACCGGGCGGGGGAGCAGCGCGGCGAACGAAGTCATGTCAGCCCTTCACGGCGCCGGCCATGCCGGACACCAGCCGTCGTTGGACGAGGACGAAGAACACGAGCACCGGGATCGTCATGAGCGTCGAGGACGCCATCACCGCGCCCCAGTCGGTGTCCTCCGGCTTGAAGAACACCAGGATCGCCTGGGGCAGCGTCTGGTTCTCGGTCTTGGAGATGATGAACGTCTTGGCGAAGAGGAAGTCGTTCCAGGCGTGGATGAACGCGAGCACGCTGACCGCGACGAGCCCGGGCGCCACCAGCGGGAAGAGGATCTGCCAGGTGAACCGCATCCGCGACGCGCCGTCGAGCTTGGCCGCTTCCTCCAGTTCCACGGGCACCGCGGCGACGAACCCGCGCAGCATCCAGATCGCGAACGGCAGGCTGAACGCCAGGTGCACCAGCACGAGCGAACCCAGCTCGTTCAGCCCGAACGCCGGCACCGCGCCGCCGATCTGGCGCATCAGGAAGAACAGCGGGATGGTCAGCGCCTCGACCGGGACCATCTGGGCGACCAGGATCATCACCAGCAGCACGGTCCGGCCCTTGAACGAGAACCGCGTCAGCGCGACCGCCGAAAGGAACGACAGCAGCAGCGAAAACGCGACGACGACCAAGGCCACCACGAGACTGTTCACGAAGTACCGCCCGAAGCCGGACACGGTGAGCACGCGCTCGAAGCTGTCGAACGACGGCTTGAACGTCCACGGCTTCGGGTTCGCCGCCTGGATCTCGCCCGGCGGCTTGAACGCCGAGAGCAGCATCCAGTACAGCGGGAAAGCGACGATCCCGGCGATCACGACGGTGACGACTTCGGCGACCAGCCGCCCCGGCCGTTTCACAGCCATGCCGCGCTCCGGCGCTGCGATCGGACGTACAGCCCGGTGACCGAAAGCAGCAACAGCGTCATGACGACTCCGATCGCCGAGCCGAGGCCGTACCCCTGCCCGGCGAAGGCCTGTTGGTACGCGTAGACGTTGAGGACCAGGTTGCGCCCGGCCACGCCACCGCCGTTGGTCATCACGTAGATCTGGGTGAACACCTTGAAGTCCCAGATGATCGACTGGACGGTGGCGATCATCAGCAGCGGCCGCACCATCGGCAGCACGATCGCCCACGTCGTGCGCCACGCCGAGGCGCCGTCGAGCGACGCGGCTTCGAGCACCTCGTCCGGGACGCCCTTGATCCCGGCGTACATCGTGACCAGGACGAACGGGAACGAGCACCAGATGACCTC
The DNA here is from genome assembly GCF_030264295.1 of Amycolatopsis nalaikhensis. Lineage (GTDB taxonomy): Bacteria > Actinomycetota > Actinomycetes > Mycobacteriales > Pseudonocardiaceae > Amycolatopsis > Amycolatopsis nalaikhensis. The sequence continues at coordinate 6,625,390 of NZ_CP127173.1, forward strand.
GGCGGCGACGAGTCCGAACGCGCCGAGCGTGCCGAAGGTCCACGAGTGGTGCTCGAACGGCAGGCCGATCCCCGAAAGCACCTCGTTGACCAGGCCGAAGTCGGTGTCGAAGAGGAACAGCCAGACGTAGGAGCCCGCGATCGCCGGCGTCGACCACGCGCCGAGCGCGGCCAGGAACAGCAGCGTCCGGGGGAGCGAGCGGACCCGGGCGGCCAGCACCGCGAGCCCGGTGCCGACGATCAGCGAACCGACGACGCAGGCCGCGGCGAACCCGACCGTCTTGCCGAGCACGGTCCAGAACTGGGTCTGGGACAGCAGGTCGGCGTAGTTCGCGAAGCCGAGGAACACCAGCGGCGCGTTGCCCGCGGCCTGCGGCTGGCCGTAGTCGTAGAACGAGATCAGAACCAGCTGGTAGATCGGGTAGGCCAGCAGCGCGGCGAGCAGGATGCCCGCCGGGGCGAGGTAGAGCGCGGCGGCCCGGCCGTCCCCGCGCCGTCGCCGCACCCGGGCGGGCACGGTGACGGGCGGGGCGTCTTGGACGGTCACCACTAGCCGAAGGCCTTGTCCATGGCGGCGGCCGCGTCGGTCAGCGCCGCGGACGGGTCCTTCCCGCCGGTCGCGATCTGCTGGACGGCGGTCGGCAGCACGTTCTGGCTGTCGATCTTCGACCACGCCGGCGTCGCCGGGACGAACTTGGTGCCCGCCTTGAGCGTGTCGACGAACGGCTTGAGGAACGGGTCGTTCGCGGCGAGCTTCTGCTGCACGCTGCTCAGCGTCGGCAGGTTCCCCATCGCGGTGTACATCTTCTCCTGGTACTTCGCGCCGCCGAGCAGCTCGACGAACTCCAGCGCCAGGCTGCGGTGCTTGCTCGCGGTGAAGACGCCGAGCAGGTTGCCGCCCGCGAACGCGGGGGCGATGCTGCCCGCGGCCGTGCCCGGGATCGGGACCACGGCGTACTTGCCTTTCACCGCGCCCTGTTCGACGGCCTTGCGGTTGAAGTCGCCGCCGATGGTCATCCCGGCCTTGCCGCCCGCGAACGCCGTGACGCTCTGCGTGCCGGTCAGGTTCGCGCACTGCGCCGGCGGGCAGATGTCGTCCTTGAGCAGGCTCGCGTACTGCGTCACCCCGGCCTTGGCCTGCTCGCCGGTGACCGTCGACTTCCACTTGCCGTCGGTCTCCTGCGCCAGCTCGCCGCCGTTGGCCCAGAGGAACGGCAGCATCGCGTAGGTGTACTTGCCGCCGACGGCGATGCCGTAGAGGTCCGGTTTGGCGGCGCGGATCTTGCGGGCGTCGTCGGTCAGCTCGGCCAGCGTCGTCGGCGGCTTCAGGCCGAGTTCGGTGAAGACGTCGGTGCGGTAGTACAACGCGCGGATGCCGGTGTACCAAGGCAAGCCGTAGGTCTTGCCGCCGGACTTCGCGGTGTCGAGCACGGTCGGGATGAGGTCCTTGCCCTCGCCCCACGACGCGAGGTCGCCGGTCAGGTCGGCCAGCGCGCCGGTGGCGGCGTAGCTGGAGACGTCGGTGTTGCCGAACTCCGCGACATCCGGCGCGTTGGCCGGGTCGTTGAAGGCGCCGGAGAACTTGTCGGCGCGGCCCTCGACCGGCACCCACTGGACGTCGACCTCGACACCCTGGTGCGCCGCTTTGAACTCGGTGATGGCCTCCTTGACCGCGGCCTCCTTCGGCGCGCGGTTGGCCTCGTCGAACAGCCAGACGCGGACGGTGCCGGTCTTGTCGTCCCCGCCGCCGCCCGCGGGCCCGGACTGGGCGGGCGCGCAGGCGGCCAGCAAGGCCACCCCGGCGAAAAAGGGCAGGGTGCGGCGCAGTCTCATGAGAATCCTCCAGTAGGTGCACCCTCGTGAGTGCGTAACAGTGTTAGAACACTGTTACGCACTCACGACGGGGCGGGGCTCAAGCGAAGTGGACGGAGTTGACGCTGCCCACCGGCAGGCTGCCCGCGACCGCGCCGGGCAGGCCGGTGGCCGGGTCGCGCGGCAGCCAGGTGACCGTGCCGGACCGCTGGTTCGAGACGTAGAACCAGCTCTCGGACGGGTCGAGGGCCACGTGCCGCGGCCAGTTGCCGCCGGTGGCCACAGTGGACACCAGTTTCAGCGACGGACCGGCGACGGCGAACGTCGCCAGGGTGTTCGGCCCGCGGACGGTGGCGTAGGCGAACTTCCCGTCCTTCGACAGGGTGATCTCGCCCGGGTACAGCTCGCCGGTGCTGCCGTCCGGCACGGCCGGGACGACCGAAAGCGCCTTCAGCGTGCCGGTGGCCGCGTCCCAGCTCGCCACCGTCACCTCCGGCCGCAGCTCCTGCAGGATGTAGGCGAACTTCCCGTCGCGGGCGAACGCGAGGTGCCGCGGCCCGGCGCCCGCGGGCAGTTTCAGCTGCTGGTGCTGGGAAAGCTTGCCGGTGGCGACGTCGAGGGAGTAGACGTACACCGAGTCCGCGCCCAGGTCCACCGCCAGCACCCAGCGCCCGGTCGGGTCGTTGACGACCTGGTGCGCGTGCGCGTCGCCCGAATCGGCGTGGTGGGTCACCACGTCCGTCGCCGCGCCGAGCTTGCCCCCGGCGAGGATCGGCAGCACGACGACGCTGCCCGAGCCGTAGTTCGCGGCCAGCACGTACTTCTGGCTCGAGTGCACGCTCAGGTGCGTCGGGGCGCCGCCCTTCGACGAAACCCGGTTGAGCAGCTTCGGATTGGCCGCGTCGGCGATGTTCAACGCCGAGACGTACCCGTCCGGGTCGCCTTCGTTGGTGACGTACAGCGTCTTGCCGTCGGCACCGCGGTCGAACCACGACGTGTCGGTGATGCCGGGGACCGTGCGGACGGGGTTCAGCGCGGGCCCGGTCCGGCTCGTGACGTCGAGGCCGTGGCCGTCGGCCCCGCTGGTGTAGCTGCCGATGTACACGGTGGCTCCGGCGATGCAGCCCTTCGAAGTGGTGACCGCGCCGGCCAGCGGGGCGCCGAGCACGGTCGCGGCACCCGCACCCGCGGCGGCGCCGAGGAAGGTGCGACGGGAAAGTCCGGTCATCTGCTTGTCTCCCAACGGTTTGGGCGGCGGCTGGCTCCAGTATGGTCTAGACCACGGCCATGAGCAATGCCGAAACCCCGAAACCGGAAAGGGAAAGCACGGTTTCCAGTGCCGTCCAGGACTTGATCGTCTCCGGCACGGTGAGGTTGAAGTAGCGCGAAACGATCCAGAACCCGCCGTCGTTGACGTGCGAAGCGATGATCGAACCCGCCGAAATCGCCATCACCAGCAACGCCAGCTGGATCTGCGAGTAGCCGAGCTGGGCCACGGTCGGCGCGACGATCCCGCTCGTGGTCACGATGGCGACGGTCGCCGAGCCCTGCGCGATCCGCATGCCGCAGCTGATGACGTACGCGGCGAGCAGTACCGGGAGCCCGGCGTCGTGCAGCGAGTCGGCGACGGCCTTGCCGATGCCGGTGGCCGAGAGCACCGCCCCGAAGAACGCGCCCGCGCCGACGACCAGCAGGATCATCGCCACCGGCCGCAGCGACTTCGCGGCCAGCTCGTTGAGGTCCTTGCCGGTGAACCCGCGCCGCAGCCCGAGCAGCCAGGACGCCAGCAGCACGGCGACGGTCAGCGCCACCGCGGGTGTGCCGATGAACGCGGCCACCCCGGCGAGCGCGGAGCCCTTCGGCAGCCAGATGCTGCCGAACGTCCCGGCCAGGATCAGCACCAGCGGCACCGCGATGATCGCGGCGACCAGGCCCAGCGACGGCGGGTTCTCCTCGCGCTCGCCTTCTTCCTCGGCGAACACCATGTCCTCGGGCACGGCGACGGTGATCCGCTTGCCGATCCACGTCGAGTACAGCACGCCGCCGATGAGGAACGCGGGGATGCCGCAGGCCAGGCCCATCAGGATGATCCAGCCGAGCTCGACGTGCAGCAGGCCGGCGGCGGCCACCGGGCCGGGGTGCGGCGGCAGGAACGCGTGCGTGATCGACAGGCCCGCGAGCAGCGGCATCGCGTACAGCACGAGCGAGCGGCCACCCTGGCGCGCGGCGACGTAGACCAGCGGCGCCAGCACGAAGATGCCGATGTCGAAGAACACCGGGATGCCGAACACGAACCCGGCGACCCCCATCGCCAGCGGCGCCCGCTTCTCCCCGAACGACCGCAGCAACGCGCTGGTGAGCACCTTCGCGCCACCCGAGCGTTCCAGGATCGACCCGAGGATCGTGCCGAGCCCGATGATCGCGGTGATGTGCCCGAGGATGCTGCCGAACCCCTTCTCCAGCAAGGAGTCCGACGCCTTCTGCGCCGAGCCGACGATCGTGCCGACGGGCAGGCCCGCGGCCAGCGCGGTGAGCAGGCCGACGACGATCAGCGCGATGAAGGGTTCCAGCTTGAGCTTGATGATCAGCACCAGCAGGACGGCGATCGAGACGGCGGCGAGCGTCAGCAGCCCGCCCGTGGTGTGTTGCAGCCAGTGGATCATCGGGCTCTCCGGGGGTTGCGCAGGGAGTGGCCGGCGAGGGCGCCGGTGGGGGACCCGTCGTCGAGGGCGGCGACGCCGTTCACGAAGACGTGCGTGATGCCCGCGGCCGGCTGCCGCGGGTCGTCGAAGGTGGCGGTGTCGGCGACCGCGTCCGGGTCGAACAGCACCAGGTCCGCGGCGTACCCGGCGCGGACCAGCCCGCGGTCGGTCAGCCGCAGCCTGCGGGCGGCCCGCCCGGTCAGGTGGGCGACGCACTCGGCCAGGTCCAGCACGCCCAGCTCGCGGACGTACCGGGCGAGGTAGCGGGGGAACGTGCCCCACGCGCGCGGGTGCGGCCGCGCGCCGACGAGCAGCCCGTCGCTGCCGCCGGTGTGCGTGCGGTGCCGCATGATGGCCTGGACGTTCTCCTCGTGCCCGACGTGCATCAGGCACGACGTGCCGAGCTTCTCGTCGAGCAGCGTGTCGAAGTACAGCGCGGCGGGTTGGGTGCCTTGTGCACGGGCCGAGGCGGCGACGCTGTGCCCGACGAGGTGGGCGTTGCGCTCGTGGCGGACCCCGTTGATTTCGATGGCGTCCCAGTCGATCGGGACGCCGTGCGCACCGTCCGAACCGGACTCCTCGATCTCCGTGCGGATCCGCTCGCGTTCGTCCACATCGGACAACCGGGCCAGGGTGGCGGCGAGCCCGCCTTCGGTGGCCCAGCTCGGCAGCAGCGCCGAGAGGTAGGTCGCGCCCGGCAGGTACGGGTAGGTGTCGAGGCTGATGTCGCAGCCGTCGTCGAGCGCGTCGTCCAGCAGCTTCAGCAGGTCCGGCGCTTTCCCTTTGTTGACGGAGAAGTTCATCGTCGCGTGGGCCAGGTGCAGCGGGCAGCCGGACCTCCGCGAGACGTCGATCATCTCCGCGAACGCCTCCAGCGCGCCCTTGCCGTAGCTGCGGTGGTGCGGGCTGTAGAACCCGCCCAGCTCGCCGACCACCCGGCACAGCTCGACCAGCTCACCGGTGTCGGCGTACATCCCGGGCGTGTAGGTGAGCCCGGACGACATGCCCATCGCGCCCTCGGCCAGGCCGGAGGCGACCAGTTCTTTCATCCGGTTCAGCTCGGCCTCGGTGGCGGGCCGGTCGTCCCAGCCGACGGCGAGCATCCGGACCGTGCCCTGCGGCACCAGGTAGGCGGCGTTGACGGCGATGCCCCGGTCGAGGCGGTCGAGGTACTCGCCGACCGAGCGCCAGTTCCAGTCGAACCCGGCGGGGTCGTCGTTCCACCCGGCCAGCTGCTGCCGCAGCGCTTCCAGGACGGCGTCGTCGACGGGGGCGTACGACAGCCCGTCCTGGCCGAGCACCTCCGTCGTGACGCCTTGGGTGATCTTCGCCGGGTGCTCCGGGTTCGCCAGCAGCTGCAGGTCGGAGTGCGAGTGCATGTCGATGAACCCGGGCGCGAGCACGAGCCCGTCGGCGTCGATGTGCCGCCGCCCGGCGAGCGAACCCGCCTCGGCGACGCTGGCGATCTTGGTCCCGGTGAGGCCGACGTCGTGGCGGGTGAGCGCGTCGCCGGTGCCGTCGGCGACCAGGGCGTTCTTGAGGACGACGTCCATCAGAACCACGTCCGGACGTAGTCGACGACGGTTTCGCCGTCGGCCGCGGTCACCGGCAGCAGCGGCCACTTGTCGAACACCGTGCACGGGTGGGAGAGCCCGAGCGCGATCCAGTCGCCGACCTCGACCGGCGACCCGGCGGGCAGGGTGAGGAACGCGTGCTGGTCGTTCATCTTCGCGACGACGTGGCCTTCGAGCGGTTCCGCCGGGCCGTTCGGGGTCCGGCGCAGCTGCGGTTCGGGCATGCCCTCGTCGAAGGATGCGTCGCGCTTGCCGAGGGTCAGCAGCGCCAGCTCGGCCGACGGCTTCGACGTCACCTGCGCCCAGGCCCGCAACGCCGGCCGGAAGGACTCGACGCCGTCGATGCGCGGGTGGTCGCCGAGCGGGGAGATCTCGCGGTAGAAGCCGTCGTCGTGGGTGAGGTACGCGCCGCTGCGCAGCACCGGCAGGACGTCGAGCCCGTCCGGCCACGGCTTGGTCAGCTCGTTCGCGACCTGGTCGAAGTACGCGCTCCCGCCGGCGGTGACGATGATCTGCCCGTCGAGAAGTCCCTTGTCCGCGAAGGAGATCGCGAGGTCGCGCAGACCGTCCACATAGGAGCTGATCTTGGCGAGCGCGGCTTCGTCGGTGTCGTGGGACAGCGCGCCCTCGTAGCCACCGGTGCCGCGCAGCCGCAGCACCGGACTGGCCTGCACGGCCTCGGCGACCGCCAGCGCGGTCGCGGTGTCGCGGACGCCGGTGCGCCCGCCGTCGGCGCCCAGCTCGACGAGGACGTCGACCGGCCGCTCGGCGCCCGCGAGAGCCTCGGTCATCAGCTCGACGCCGCGGACCGAGTCGACCCAGCAGAGGAACTCGAACTCCGCGTCCGCGGCCAGTTCGGCGGCCAGCCAGCGCAGGCCTGAGGGGTCGAGCAGCTGGTTGGCCAGCAGGATCCGGGACACCCCGAACGCGCGGTAGATCCGGAGGTGCCCGGCGTTCGCGCAGGTGATGCCCCACGCGCCGTGCTCGATTTGCCGCGCGAACAGCTGCGGCGCCATGGTGGTCTTGCCGTGCGGGGCGAGCACGACGCCGCGGGCGGCGCACCAGGCGGCCATCGTCCGCAGGTTGTGCTCGAGCGCTTCCTCGTCGAGCACGACGAAGGGCGCGAAGAACCCGTCCGTGAACAGGTTGAGCCGCCGGTCCGCGGCCTCGTCCAGGGTGAGCCCGGTCAAGGCGGGGGCGGCCGAGCGGAACCGCCAGTCGACGCGCTCCCGGCGGAGGGCGGCGAGGGCGGCGGTGTTCATGGTGCAGTCGTTCATCGGCGGCGACCTCTGTTGCGTATGTTGCAACGACTGTTGCGCATTTTGAGTGCCATAGGTGTAGCATCCGGGTCGGCACAGGTCAACGGGGTGAAGGGCAGGGAGACGGAAAGTGACGAGCGGGCCCGAGGTGCTGTGTATCGGCGAGTCCATGGCGCTGTTCGTGCCCGCCGAACCCGGCCCGCCGGACGAGGTGAAGCGGTGGCTGCGCACGATCGGCGGCGCCGAGTCGAACGTGGCGTGCAACCTGCCGACGCTCGGGGTGCCGAGCGGCTGGGTGAGCGCGGTCGGCGACGACCCGTTCGGCCGCGCGATGCTGCGCGAGATCGCCGCCCACGACGTCGACGTCAGCGCGTGCGTCGTCGACCCGACGCGCCCGACCGGGCTCTACATCAAGGAAAGCGGCGCGGACGGCAGTCCGGTGCGCTACTACCGGACCGGCTCGGCCGCGTCCGGGATGGGGCCCGAGCTGCTGGACCGGCTGAACCTCGACGGCGTTCGCGTGCTGCACCTGTCCGGGATCACGCCCGCGTTGTCCGCCAGCTGCCTCGAGCTGGTGCGCGCGCTGCTGGACATGCCGCGCGGGGACCGGCTGATCTCCTTCGACGTCAACCTGCGGCCCGCGCTGTGGGGCGGCCGCGACCTCGGCCTGCTCGCCGAGCTGGCCGGGCGGGCCGACATCGTGCTGACCGGCGACGACGAGGCCGAGCGCGTGTGGGGGACCGGCGACCCGGCGCAGCTGCGCGCCCTGCTGCCGGGGCCGCGCACGCTCGTCGTCAAGCACGGCGAACGCGGCGCGACGCTGGTCGAGGGCGAGCCGCTGTTCGCGCCCGCGCTGAAGGTCGACGTCGTCGAGCCGGTCGGCGCCGGGGACGCGTTCGCCGCGGGCTTCCTGGCCGCGACCCTGCGCGGCGCGTCGCCGTTGGAGCGGCTTCGGCAGGGGCACCTGCAGGCCGCCGTCACCCTGCTCACCCACGACGACGTCGGGGTGCCGCTGCCGCGTCCGGTGGTGGATAGCCTGCTGGCGGCGGATCCGGACGAGTGGCGTTCGGTCCGGCTGACCGGAGAGGGCGTGGTGCGCACATGAGCCAGAGCCTGGACCGCGCTCTGACGCTGTTGACCTCGATCGCGAAGGACGCGCGCACCCTCGACGACCTCGCCGACGAGATCGGCGTGCACAAGTCGACGGTGCTGCGCCTGCTGCGCACCCTCGAACAGCACCACTTCGTCCGCCGCGAGGGAGCCAGGCACTACCGCCTGGGCAGCGCGATGTTCGACCTGGCCAACCAGGCGCTCGACTCGATCGACGTCCGGCGCAGCGCCCAGCCCGCGCTGTCCGCGCTCAACGCGCGCACCGGGCACACCGTGCACCTGGCCAGCTACGACGACGGCGAAGTCGTCTACATCGACAAGTACGAGGGCCGCCACTCGGTGCGGATGTACTCGCGCATCGGCAAGCGCGCGCCGCTGCACTGCACGGCCGTGGGCAAGGTGCTCGTCGCGGCGATGCCGCCGGCCCGGCGCGAGGAGATCGCGCGGTCGATCGACTACCCGGTGCTGACCCCGAACACGATCACCACCCCCGAGGCCTACCTCGCCGAGCTCGAGCGCGTCGACCGGCTCGGGTACGCCGTCGACAACGCCGAGCACGAGGACTTCATCCACTGCATCGCCGCACCGGTGCGCGGCGCGGACGGCGAAGTGCTGGCCGCCGCGTCGATGTCGGTGCCGAAGGTGCTGCTCGACTACGAAGGCCTGCTGGCGCTCGTGCCCGAACTGCGGGCCGCCACGAAGGAAGCTTCCGTCCACAGTGGATGGACGGAGAACGGAAAGGGGCACTGATGAGCAAGACGGCAGTTTCCACCGAGAACGCGCCGAAGCCGCCGGCGAAGTTCTCGCAGGCCGTCCGCAAGGGGAACCTGCTGCAGGTCGCGGGCCAGGTCGCGTTCGACCCGGCGACCGGCGCGATCGTCGGCGACGACGTCGTGGGCCAGACCCGGCAGACGTTCAAGAACATCGAGGCCGTGCTGGCCGAGGCGGGCGCGAGTCTCGCCGACGCGATCATGGTCCGCGTGTACCTGACCGACACGGCGCACTTCGCGCCGTTCAACGAGGTCTACAACGAACTGATCGGCGACGCGCCGCACGCCGCGCGCACGACGGTCTACGTCGGCCTCCCGGGCGAGCTGCTCGTCGAGATCGACGTCCTCTGCGTGCTGGACTGAGCCTTCGCCGGGCGGTCAGCCCAGAACGCTCGTGTAGCCGTTCAGGGCTGGCTGCCCGCCGAGGTGGGCGTAGAGGACGTTCGACTCGCGCGCGATCTCGCCGTTCCGGACGAGGTCCATCAGCCCGGCCATCGACTTGCCCTCGTAGACGGGGTCGGTGATCATCCCTTCCAGCCGCGCGCAGGTCTCGATGGCGTCGATGGTGGCCTTGTCGGGGATGCCGTAGATCCCGGCGTGGTAGCGGTCGTCCAGCTCGACGTCGGGGATTTCGCCGGCGCCGATCAGCTCGGCGGTGTTGCGCGCGATGCGCGTGATCTGCTCGCGCGTCTCTTCGGGCTTCGCGGAGGCGTCGACGCCGAGGATCCGGCGGTGCTTGTGCCCCGCCACCCCGGCGACCATGCCGCCTTGGGTGCTGCCGGTCACCGAGCAGACGACCACGGTGTCGAAGAAGACGCCGAGTTCTTCCTCCTGCTGTTCCAGCTCGACGATCCAGTTCGCGAAGCCGAGCCCGCCGAGCGGGTGGTCGGAGGCACCGGCGGGGATGGCGTAGGGCTTCCCGCCGTCGGCTTCGATCTCCGCGACGGCGTCTTCCCACGCCTGCTTGAACCCGATGCCGAACCCGGCTTGGACGAGCCGGACGTCCGCGCCGAGGATGCGCGAGAGCTGGATGTTGCCGACCTTGTCGTAGAGCGGGTCGTGCCAGTCGACCCAGCTTTCCTGCACGAGAACGGCCTTGAGCCCGGCCCGCGCCGCGGCGGCCGCGACCTGCCGGGTGTGGTTGGACTGGACACCACCGATGGAGACGAGCGTGTCGGCACCCTGCTTGAGCGCGTCGGCGACGAGGTACTCCAGCTTCCGCGTCTTGTTGCCGCCGAACGCGAGCCCGGAGTTGACGTCTTCGCGCTTGGCCCAGATCTTCGCGCCACCGAGGTGTTCGGTGAGCCGCTCCAGCGGGTGCACCGGCGACGGGCCGAACAGCAGCGGGTAGCGCGGGAAGTCGGCGAGGGTCATCGGTCCTCCAAGAGGTCGGTCCAGATCGTCGAGATGACGGAGACGGCGGTGCCGGTGTCGCGGGCTTCGAGGGCGTCGATGAGCCGGGTGTGGCGCTCGACGGAGTTCCAGGCGAGCGCGGAGCTGAACCGGGCGTGTTCGAGCCGCCGCAGCAGGGGGGTGTAGCGGTCGAGGGTCGCGGCGACGGCGGCGTTGCCCGCGAGCCGGACGGGGATGTCGTGCAGGTCGTCGTCCGCCTTGACGGCGGCTTTGACGTCGCCGGCTTCGATGGCTTTCGCGAACCGGTCGTTGGCCGCGCGCATGGCGGCGATGTCCTCCCGGCGGCACTTCGGCACGGCCTGCCGGACGGCGAACTCGTGCAGGAGCCGGACGATCTCCCGCGCGTCGAGGACGTCGGGCGACATGACTTCGGAGACGCGCGTGTAGCTCTGCGGCTTGGAGTCGACGAGGCCGTCGTCGGCCAGGCGGCGCAGGGCTTCGCGGACGGGTGCCTTGGAGAGGCCGAGCTGATCGGCGAGGTCGCCGTCGCGCAGGGGAGCGCCGGGCGGGAGGGAGCCGTCGACGATGGCGCCCCGGATGCGGTCGTACGCCTCGTCGCGCAGGAGCGGGCGGGTGACCTTCGAGAGACTCACATCTAACATGTTAGATGTCGGGTGGAGCGTCCGGCAACCTCCGGTCGCGTTGTCCACAGGTCGTCCGCGATGTGGACAGACCACCCCGGGCCGCCGCCCTTTCCGGGTTTTCGTCGGACGCCCCCGATACGCTGGACTGGGGACGCCCCCGGAGAGGGCGGGGGCTGGTCTGGCGGGGCCAGGCCCCGGGATTTCGTCAGTAAACGGGGCCGGTGTACTTCTCGCCGGGGCCCTGGCCGGGCTCGTCCGGCACGGCCGAAGCCTCGCGGAAGGCCCTCTGCAGTGACTGCAGGCCGTCCCGCAACGGGCCGGCGTGCAGCCCGAGGTACTCGGCCGAAGCCGTCACGAGCCCGGCGAGCGCGGTGATCAGGCGGCGCGCCTCGTCGAGGTCGCGGTGCGGGGACTTCTCGGGTTCGGCGTCGGCGAGGCCGAGCCGCTCGGCGCCGGCCGACAGCAGCATGACGGCCGCCCGGCTGATCACCTCCACGCTGGGGATCTCGGCCAGGTGGCGGTCGTCCGGGGAATAGGGGGCCTGTTCGGAGGGTTGATCTGACACGTCTGGTACCCTTCCACGAGCGACCAGCCCTCGAGCGATCGGGGGCGGCAAGTGGAGCCCCGCTCCCACCCGCGTCACCGTCCAGGTGGCCGGGTCCGGTCTCGCCCGGACGCCAGTCCAGGGTGAAGAAGTGTCCTCCGGGGCACGATCGGAACAGAGTGGGCCCCGCGCACCGACAGGTGACCGGGGCCTTCGCTATGTGGGCACCAGGTCGAAACGAGAACAGGAAACATTCCTCGGACCAAGGAGGCCCCATCAGCTCCGAGACACGCATCAACGACCGTATCCGGGTGCCGGAGGTCCGACTCGTCGGCCCCGCCGGCGAACAGGTCGGCATCGTCCGGATCGAGGATGCGCTGCGCCTGGCGCAGGAGAACGATCTCGACCTCGTCGAGGTCGCGCCGCAGGCCCGCCCGCCGGTGTGCAAGCTCATGGACTTCGGCAAGTTCAAGTACGAGAGCGCGCAGAAGGCCCGCGAGTCCCGTCGCAACCAGCAGCTGACCGTCATCAAGGAACAGAAGCTGCGCCCGAAGATCGACCAGCACGACTACGAGACCAAGAAGGGTCACGTGTCGCGGTTCCTGGCGGCAGGCAACAAGGTCAAGGTCACGATCATGTTCCGTGGTCGCGAGCAGTCCCGGCCGGAGCTCGGCTTCCGGCTGCTGCAGAAGCTCGCCGACGACGTGACCGAGCTGGGCTTCGTGGAGTCGTCGCCCAAGCAGGACGGTCGCAACATGATCATGGTGCTGGCCCCGCACAAGAACGTGAAGCCGAAGGCGAAGGCCGAGCCGGCCCCCGAAGGCTGACACAGCGTAAGCGCCGAGCACATGTCAGCGGCTCACCGGTTCTCCGGTGAGCCGCCGCACGAAAGAGGACAGAAATGCCGAAGATGAAGACCCACAGCGGGACGTCCAAGCGGATCCGCGTCACGGGCTCGGGCAAGCTGCGCCGCCAGAAGGCCGGTCGCCGCCACCTGATGGAGAAGAAGTCGAACCGCCTCACGCGCCGCCTCGAGGGCACCACCGAGCTTCTCGAAGACCGAGGCCGGCCGCGTCAAGCGCCTGCTCGGCATCTGATCCCGCAGAACTTGCAGTAACCACCCGGGGCGTCCCCCTTCGCCCCCTGAGATCGACAGGATGGACCCGTGGCACGCGTCAAGCGGGCGGTCAACGCCCAGAAGAAGCGTCGCGCAACTCTCGAACTGGCCAGCGGCTACCGCGGCCAGCGTTCGCGGCTGTACCGCAAGGCCAAGGAGCAGACGCTTCACTCGCTGAACTACGCCTACCGGGACCGCCGTGCCCGCAAGGGTGACTTCCGCCAGCTGTGGATCACCCGCATCAACGCGGCCGCCCGTGCCAACGGGGTGACCTACAACCGGTTCATCCAGGGCATCAAGGCCGCGGGTGTCGAGGTCGACCGCAAGATCCTCGCGGACCTGGCCGTCAACGACGCCGCCGCCTTCACCGCGCTGGCCGAGCTCGCCAAGGCCAACGTGAACACCGAAAAGAAGTCGGCCTGACCGGCAGCTTTCCCCGACCCGGGGTGGATCCGTTCACCGAGCGGACCCCCCGGGTCGTTGCTGCGCGCAAGCTGACGCGGCGCGCGGAGCGTGACAAGACCGGCCGGTTCCTGGCCGAAGGCGCCAACGCGGTCGAAGCGGCACTTGAGCACGGCACGGTGCACGAGCTGTTCGTCACCGAGCGCGCGGCGGCCCAGCACGCCGGCCTCCTCGACGCGGCCCGCGCGGCGGGCGTCCCCGTCTCACCGATCACCGACCGCGCCGCGGACGGGCTGTCGGAGACCGTGACCCCCCAGGGCATCGTGGCCGTCTGCGCGCTGCTGGACCGTCCCCTCGAGGAGGCCGTGACCCCGGCCGCCCGGCTCGTCGTGGTGCTGGTCGACGTCGCCGACCCCGGCAACGCGGGCACGGTGATCCGGGTCGCCGACGCGGCGGGCGCCGACGCCGTGGTCCTCGCGGGCGACACGGTCGACCCGCACAACGGCAAGTGCGTCCGCGCCGCCGCCGGCAGCCTGTTCCACCTGCCGATCGCGCGCGTCCGCGACGTCCCCGCCGCGCTGACGGCCTGCTCCGCCGCGGGCCTGCGCACGTTCGCCGCGCACGGCTACGCCGACGCCGAACTCGATCGGGTGGATCTCGCCGCGCCGACCGCGTGGGTGTTCGGCAACGAGGCCCACGGCCTGCCCGCCGACATCCTCGAGCGGACCGACCTCGCGGTCCGGATCCCCTTGTACGGCAAGGCGGAAAGCCTCAACCTCGCCACCGCGGCGGCGGTCTGCGTCTACACGAGCGCGATGGCGGCACACCGCTGACCAGCCACTAGGCTGCCCGGGTATCCATTGTGGTCACCCGGGGGGATTCCATGGGCAGGCTCGCCCGTTCCTACGCGTTGTTCGTCGCCTCGTTCCGGGTGCTGCGCGCCCACAAGGCACTCGCCTGGTTCCCGGTGCTGGCCGGGATCGCCGGATTGCTGGTCGCCGCGGCGTTCCTGACCCCGGCGTTCTTCACCGCGCACGTCGGAAGCGGCGACGTCCGGCCGGGCGTCGGCACCTGGGTGCTGCTCGCGGCGTTCTACGTCGCCTCGGCGTTCGTGACGGTCTTCTTCAACGCCGCCCTGATCTCCCAGGCGGACGTCGCGCTGCGGGGCGACGGCGGCCTGCCGAGCGTCGGCGCGGGCCTGGCCGCGGCCGGCCGCCGGTGGCCGTCGCTGCTCGGCTGGGCCGCCATCACCGCGACCGTCACCCTCGTCATGCGCACGCTCGAGGAGCGGCTCGGCTTCCTCGGACAGCTCGTCAGCGGCCTGATCGGCCTGGCCTGGCAGCTCACCACCTACCTCGTGCTGCCGTTCGTCGTGCTCGAAGGCACCGGGGTCCGCGACGGCGTCAAGCGCTCGGCCGAGCTGTTCCGCCGCACGTGGGGCGAGAACGTCGCCGGCAACGCGGGCATCGGCCTGGTCGGCTTCCTTCTCAGCCTGGTGGGCTACGCCGTGTTCCTCGGCGCGGGCTTCCTGCTCGGCGGCACGGCGACCGTGTTCGTCTGCGTCGGGCTGGCGATCGTCTGGACGCTGCTGGTGGCCGTCTTCACCACGACGCTGTCCGGGATCTACCAGACGGCCCTGTACCGCTACGCCGCCGACGGCGTGGTGCCCGGCGAGTTCGCGTCGATCGACTTCGCCGGCGCGTTCCGCGCGCGCTGACCGGGGTACGGGCCGACCGGGGGCGCGCGGACCCGATCCCATAGACTTTTCCCGCCTTTGACCTCTCGTGTGCCGAGTGTCCTGCGGAGCACGAACGACCAGTCCCAGCGGACGCCGAGGAGTTATGTCCGGAGCCAAGGAGAAGGAAGCCCAGGGCGCGGTACTCGCCCCCGAGACGCTGCAGGAGGCGGTCAAGGCCGCCGAAGCGGCGTTCGCCGCCGCGGCCGGGCTCGAAGCGCTGGCCGAGGTCAAGCCGGCGCATCTCGGTGACCACTCGCCGCTGCTGCTGGCCCGCCGCGAGATCGGCGCCCTGCCCAAGCAGGAGAAGGCCGAAGCGGGCAAGCGCGTCAACGAGGCCCGCCAGGCCGTCCAGGCGGCGTTCGACACCCGCCGTGCCGAGCTGCAGGCGGAGCGCGACGAGCGCGTGCTGCGCGAAGAGGCCGTCGACGTCACCCTCCCGTGGGACCGCGTCCCGCGCGGTGCCCGGCATCCGATCAGCACCATCTCCGAGCGCGTCGCCGACGCGTTCGTCGCGATGGGCTACGAGGTCGCCGAGGGCCCGGAAGCTCGAGGCCGAGTGGTTCAACTTCGACGCGCTGAACTTCGGCAAGGACCACCCCGCGCGCCAGCTGCAGGACACGTTCTACGTCGGCGAAGAGGACTCCGGCCTGGTGCTGCGCACGCACACCTCGCCGGTCCAGGCCCGCACCCTGCTGCACCGCGACCTGCCGGTGTACGTCGTCTGCCCCGGCCGCACGTACCGCACCGACGAGCTCGACTCCACCCACACCCCGGTGTTCACCCAGGTCGAGGGCCTGGCGGTGGACAAGGGCATCACGATGGCGCACCTCAAGGGCACGCTGGACGCGTTCGCCCGCGCGATGTTCGGCGAGAGCTCCAAGACCCGCCTGCGTCCGCACTTCTTTCCCTTCACCGAGCCGTCCGCCGAGGTGGACGTCTGGTTCGAGGAGAAGAAGGGCGGCCCCGGCTGGGTCGAGTGGGGCGGCTGCGGCATGGTCAACCCGAACGTGCTGCGCGCCTGCGGCGTCGACCCGGACGTGTACTCGGGCTTCGCCTTCGGCATGGGCATCGAGCGCACCCTGCAGTTCCGCAACGGGATCCCGGACATGCGCGACATGGTGGAAGGCGACGTCCGCTTCACCCT
Organism: Amycolatopsis nalaikhensis; assembly: GCF_030264295.1. Classification (GTDB taxonomy): domain Bacteria; phylum Actinomycetota; class Actinomycetes; order Mycobacteriales; family Pseudonocardiaceae; genus Amycolatopsis; species Amycolatopsis nalaikhensis. The sequence goes on from NZ_CP127173.1 coordinate 6,641,558, forward strand.
TCCCTTCGGAACGGAGGCGTAGTGCGAGTCCCAGTCAGCTGGCTGACCGAACACCTCGACATCGGCGAGGAGGTCACGCCGCAGGACCTGGCCGACGCGTTCGTGCGGATCGGGATCGAGGTCGACGACCTGAGCGAGCTCGGGCCGGTGACCGGCCCGCTGGTCGTCGGCCGGGTCGCCGAGATCGAGGAGCTCACCGAGTTCAAGAAGCCGGTCCGGTTCTGCCGCGTCGACGTCGGCGAGCCCGCCGAAGAGGCGGACGAGGTCGGCGAGGACGACGAAGACGAGGACGACGACGAAGCCGGCGAGCTCGACGAGGGCCCGCACGGGATCAAGACCCGCGGCATCATCTGCGGCGCCCGCAACTTCGCCGAGGGCGACCTGGTCGTCGTCGCGCTGCCGGGCGCGGTGCTGCCCGGCGACTTCGCCATCGCCTCCCGCAAGACGTACGGCCGCATCAGCGACGGCATGATCTGCTCGGCGCGCGAGCTCGGCCTCGGCGACGACCACACGGGCATCCTCGTGCTCCCGCCGGGCACCGCGAGCCCCGGCGACGACGCGAGCGAGCTGCTCGGCCTCGGCGACACGGTGATCGAGCTGGCCCCGACCCCGGACCGCGGCTACGCGCTGTCGGTCCGCGGCCTCGCGCGCGAGCTGTCGAACGCCCTCGACGTGCCCTTCGGCGACCCGGCGCTGCTCGAGGTCCCGGCGGCCGAGGGCGACGCCTGGCCGGTCCACGTCGAAGACCCGGAGGGCTGCCCGCGGTTCGTGCTGCGCCGGGTCACCGGCCTGGACGCGACCGCGCCGACGCCGTGGTGGATGCGCCGCCGGCTGATGCTGGCCGGCATCCGGTCGATCTCCCTGGCCGTCGACGTCACGAACTACGTGATGCTCGAGCTGGGGCACCCGCTGCACGCGTTCGCCACGAAGGCCATCCAGGGTGACCTGGTGGTGCGCCGGGCGAAGCCGGGCGAGAAGCTGACGACGCTGGACGACGTCGAGCGCGCGCTCGACCCGGACGACGTGGTGATCGCCGACGACAGCGGCGTGATCTCCCTCGCCGGCACGATGGGTGGCGCGAGCACCGAGATCACGCCGGAGAGCACGGACGTGCTGCTCGAGGCGGCGCACTGGAACCCGGCGGCGATCAGCCGCACGGCCCGGCGGCACAAGCTGTTCTCCGAGGCCGCCAAGCGGTTCGAGCGGTTCACCGACCCGCAGCTGTGCCCGGCGGCGGTCGAGCTGGCCGCCCGGCTGCTGCGCCAGTACGGCGACGCCGCGATCCAGCCCGGCCGCACGGACGAGGGCACGATCGAGCCGAACCCGGCCGTCGTGATGCCGATCAACCTGCCGGACAAGGTCGCGGGCGTGAACTACAAGCGCGGCGTGACGGTCCGCCGGCTCACCCAGATCGGCTGCAAGGTCTCGGTCGGCACGGGCGACGACGGCACCGGCCTGGTGACGGCGATCCCGCCGAGCTGGCGCGGCGACCTGAAGCAGCCGGCCGACCTGGTCGAAGAGGTCCTGCGGCTGGAGGGCTACGACAGCATCCCGTCGACGCTGCCCGCCGCCCCGGCCGGCCGCGGCCTGACCGAGAGCCAGCGGCGCGTCCGCGGGGTTTCGCGGGCGCTGGCCGAGGCGGGCTACGTCGAGGTGCGGCCGTTCCCGTTCATCGGCGACGCGGTGTGGGACGCGTTCGGCCTCCCGGCCGACGACGTCCGCCGCAACACGGTGGTGGTCCGCAACCCGCTGGAGGCCGACCGCAACCGCCTGGCGACGACGCTGCTGCCGGGTCTGCTGGACACGCTGCAGCGCAACGTGTCGCGCGGGATGAAGGACGTGTCGCTGTTCCACGTCGGCCAGGTGGTCCTCCCGGCCCCGAACCCGCTGAAGATCCCGGACCTGGGCGTAGACCGGCGCCCGACGGACGAGGAGCTGGCCCTCCTCGAGGCGGCGGTGCCGCAGCAGCCTTTGCACGTGGCGGTGGTCTTGGCGGGCCAGCGCAACCGCGCGGGCTGGTGGGGCCAGGGCGAGCAGGCGAACTGGGCGGACGCGGTCCAGGCGGCCCGCACGGTCGCCGAGGCGGCCGGGGTGGAGCTGACGGTCCAGGCGGCCGACCTGCCGCCGTGGCACCCGGGCCGCTGCGCCCAGCTCCGGGTAGGCGACTGGCCGGTGGGCCACGCGGGCGAGCTGCACCCGAAGGTGGTGGAGGCACTCGGCCTGCCGCCGCGCACGGTGGCGATGGAGCTGGACCTGGACGCGATCCCACTGCCGGACTCCCGCCCGGCGCCGAGCGTGTCGGGCTACCCGCCGGTGCTGCTGGACGTGGCCCTGGTGGCGGCGGAGGAGGTGCCGTCGGCGGACCTGGCATCGGTGCTGCGCGAGGGCGCGGGCGAGCTGCTCGAGGACATCACGCTGTTCGACGTGTACGCGGGCGAGCAGGTGGGCGAGGGCAAGAAGTCGCTGGCGTACAAGCTCCGCTTCCGCGCGGCGGACCGGACGCTGACGGTCGACGAGGCGACGAAGGCCCGCGACGCGGCGGTGGCCGCGGCGGGCGAGCGTTTCGAGGCGACGCTGCGCGCGTGAGGCCAGGCGCCTGAAGCGAGGCTGACGAAGAGGGGCTGGGCGACCGGCCCCTCTTCGCATGTCCAGGCGCGTGCGCGGAGCGAATGGCCGCGCGCTGGCGAGCCGGTCGCCTAGGTCCGTGAGCGGAGCGCCCTGTCGCGTGCCCGCGAGCCGACGACCCAAGCCTCCGAGCAGAGCGCCCGGCCGCACATCCGCTAGCCGTCGGCCCATGCGCGTGGGCGGAGCGCCTGGCTGCACACCAGCGAGCCGACGGCCCAGGCCCGCGCGAGCCGACCCGCTCGAACCCACAAACCAGCCCGACTCCACACCGCACCCGCGGCCATCCGTCAGCCGATGTGCTTCAGCGCCTCCCGCCGCGACAGCCCGGACAGCCCAGGGTGATCGTCCACGAAGGACCGAACCCAGTCCGGCGCCGTCTTCGCGTAGTCCCGCAGCGCCCATCCGATCCCCTTGCGCAGAAAGAACTCCGCCTCGCCGATCGCGGGCTCGATCGCCCGGGTGAGCAGGTCCGTGTCGGTGTCCTCCTTCGCCCCGACCTGGCAGATGATCGCCGTGCGCCGCCGCCAGAGATCGCGATCGGCCGCCCAGCGCAGAATGATCGGCGTAACCCTGGCCCGGTCGGCCCGCAGGATCGGCCCGATCCGGCGGATCGCCAGCTCGTCCACGTAGTCCCACCACGCCCCGCCGACGATCATTTCCTCGTACATCGACACCAGCTCGACGTCCTGCCACGGCCGGTATGTCCGGTATCCGGAAAGATCGATCGCCGCGTACCGTTCCTCGCGGAATTCGGCTCCCCGCCACAACTCCAGGACCGTCGCCGAATATGTCACCCGATCGGGCAATATGTGCTCGGCCAGCAGCCGCTTGAGGAGGCCGCTCCGCTCGGGCTTGGCCACCCCGCGGAACGCCATGTCCGACTTCATGTAAGCCCGCATTTCGGGCGCCTTCACCGGGTCGGCCAGCTCGGCCAACCCCGTGCGAATCGCTTTGACCAGCCGCAAGTCCGCGCCCATCCGTCCTCCCACCGCCCTCCGGCGATCCGCAGCGTACAACCGGGCACCGACGGTTCCCGGCCGCCGAAGACGGTCCAGGACCAGACGAAAGACGGATGGCGGAAGTCGCGGCGGTCGGCGAGATTGTCCAAGGTTGCCGGTAGTTTCGTCGAAATATGGCGAACTCTGTCGAATGCGGACGAAAAGGACGACTGTGAAAAGAATCGTTGCCGCCGTCGCCGCCGCGGGGCTCGCGGCCGGGCTGATGGCCGCGCCCGCCGCCTCGGCGGACTCCGGGGTGCAGTTCACCCCCGCGCCGATCGCCTGGGGGCCCTGCGCGTCGGCGAGCCTGAAGGCCAACGGAGCCGAGTGCGGCTTCCTCGAGGTGCCGATGGACTACGCGAAGCCGGGCGGGGCGAAGGTCTCCGTGGCGGTCTCGCGGATCAAGCACAAGACCGCCCAGTCGCAGGGCATCATGCTCGTGAACCCGGGCGGTCCTGGCGGTTCCGGCCTCGGCCTGTCGGTGCTCGGCAAGTACGTGCCGAACCACGCGGGCGACAACTACGACTGGATCGGCTTCGACCCGCGGGGCGTCGGCTCCAGCAAGCCCGCGATCAGCTGCGACGGGAACTACTTCAGCTACAACCGGCCGGCCTACGTGCCGACCACCCCGGGTCTCGAGCAGACGTGGCTGGCCCGCTCGAAGGGCTACGCCGACGCGTGCAAGAAGAACGGCGAAATCCTCGACCACCTGAAGACGACCGACGTCGCGCAGGACATGGACAGCCTGCGCAAGGCGCTGGGCGAGAAGCAGATCAACTACTACGGCTTCTCCTACGGCACCTACCTCGGCCAGGTGTACAGCACGCTGTACCCGAAGAACGTCCGCCGCATGGTGCTCGACGGCAACGTCGACCCGCGCAAGGTCTGGTACGAGGCCAACCTCGACCAGGACGTCGCGTTCGACAAGAACATCAAGATCTACTTCGGCTGGCTGGCGTCCTACGACAACGTCTACCACCTGGGCAAGACCGGCGCCGCGGTGGAGAAGCTGTGGTACGACACCCAGCGCAAGCTGGCGAAGAACCCGGCGGGCGGGGTGATCGGCGGCGACGAGTGGACCGACATCTTCCTGCAGGCCGGCTACTACGTCTTCGGCTGGGTCGACATGGCCAAGGCGTTCGACGGCTACGTGCACAAGGGTGACTGGCAGACGCTGAAGGACCTCTACGACTCTTCGAACCCGCCCGGCGACGACAACGGGTTCGCCGTGTACCTCGGCGTGCAGTGCACCGACGTGCAGTGGCCGACCAACTGGAACAAGTGGCGCGCCGACAACTGGCGGACCTACTTCAAGGCCCCGTTCGAGACGTGGGGCAACGCCTGGTTCAACGCGCCGTGCGCGTTCTGGCCGGCGAAGGCGGGCAAGCCGGTGAACATCGACGGCCGCGGTGTCCCCGGCGCGCTGCTGATCAGTGAAGAGCTCGATGCCGCCACGCCGTACCCGGGCAGCCTCGAGGTCCGGAAGCGGTTCCCGAACTCGAGCCTGATCAGCGCGCCGGGCGGGACGACCCACGCCGGTTCGCTGTCCGGGGTGTCCTGTGTGGACGACAAGGTCGCCGACTACCTGGCCACCGGCAAGCTGCCGCAGCGCCAGCCCGGCAACCACTCGGACGTCCAGTGCAGCCCGGTGCCGCCGCCGGTGCCCGACGGTGCCGCGGCGCAGAAGTCCGACAGCACCGCGAAGGCCGCGCAGGAGAAGCAGAGCACCTTGGCCCAGCTGCTGCACTTCTGAGCGAAGAGCACGCCATCCGCTGCCCCGGTCCGGTTCGCCCGGACCGGGGCAGCGTCTTGTCGGCCGGTGTCTCATCGTCGCCTCCCGATCACGTGGTGTGGTGTCCGGGAGGTTAGGGGAGGGGTCTGACAATTCCGGAGCGAAACCGGCCGTGAGCAGTGCGTGCCCGAAAATTGTCGGGGGTGCGCGCTAGCTTCGCGGCATGTCGATCATCGAAGAGCGCCGGACCGAGGTCCGGGCACAGGACATCACCTACCGGATCGCGGTCGCCACCAGGACGGACGTCGACCGCGCCGAACCCACGCCCAGGGTGATGATCACCCTGGAAGCCGGCGGGCCCGAGGGCCAACCGGTCGCCGAGGGCAGCCTCGACCTGGACGTCGCGGTGGCGGCCCAAGTGGCCGACCTCGTCGCGGACGGGCTGCTGTCCGCGACGGCCACCGGCCGCGCACCGCGGCGAAGATCCGCGGGCCGTCCTGCCCAGCAGGGCCGCCCGTGGAACGCGGAGATGGACGCGGAGCTGGAGAGCCGGTGGATCGAGGGCCAGAGCGTCGCGGAGATCGCGGCGTACTTCGAGCGCACCCACGGCGGCATCCGCGCCCGTCTGCCCCGCGTGGGCTGCGACCCGGAGAACCCGGGCCGCTACCTCCCCGTGCCGCCGAGCAGGCGCACCGACCTGGACGGAGGTGACCCCGACTGAGCCGAGCCGGCCGGCCGGTCCACTGTGGACCGGCCGGCCCCGGTCGGCGAGTGGAGCGAAAGGGGAGGAAAGACAATGCCACGTAATCAGGGCGGCCGGCTATGTCCGCACGCCCGCTCCCGCCGCGGCTCGGTCCGCGAGCACCTTCAGGTGTGCGACCAGTTCCGGTGGCTCCTCGACGGTGAACGCGCACCCGAGCCCCAGCAACCGGAAGGCGAGCCAGTCCAGCGTGTCCGGGTGACTGCGCCACCGGCACCCGCCCTCGTCGAGGTCGGTCAGCTCGCCGGGCGCGGCGCCGAGCCGGGGGCCCACCCGGGCCGCTGGTTCTGCCAGCACGGCCACCGCGCGGTACGTCGGCGCCAGGTCGTAGAGCCGGTCGACGACGAAGGCCGCCAGGTCCGTCGCGGGTGGCCGCCGCGGCGTGATCCGGCCGCCCGTCGCCTGGGCGTCGCGGATCCGGTCGGCGCGGAAGATCCGCCAGTCCGCCCGGTCGAGGTCGTAGGCGATCAGGTACCAGCGGCGCCCGGTGGCGACCAGCCGCAGCGGCTCGGCCCGGCGCCGCGTCTCGGCGCCGTCGTTCGCGCGGTAGCGGAAGCGGACCGTCTCGTGGTTGGTGATCGCTCCGGCGAACACCGTCAGCTGGGCCGGGTCCACGGCGGGCCCGGCCGACGGCACGGCGACGGTCGCCGTGCCGAGCGTGCCCACCCGGCGGCGCAGCCGCGCCGGCAGGACCTGCTCCAGCTTGGCCAGCGCCCGCACCGACGCTTCCTCGATTCCGGCGACGGCCTGCCCCGCGGCGGTCCGCAAGCCCACCGCGATCGCGACGGCTTCCTCGTCGTCGAGCACCAGCGGCGGCATCGCGGTCCCCGCGACCAGGCGGTATCCACCCGCGACGCCGCGGCTGGCCTCCACCGGGTAGCCGAGCTCGCGCAGCCGGTCGATGTCGCGGCGGATGGTGCGCGGGCTGACGCCGAGCCGGTCGGCCAGCTCGCTGCCCGGCCACTCACGCGGTGTCTGGAGCAGCGAAAGCAGGCCGAGCAGCCGGGCCGGGGTGTCCGTCATGCCCCCAGCATCCCAAGGTGGCGGCCACCACTCCGGGTTTGTTTAGACTTGCAAGGGCGTGCATAATCATGCGTATGACGGTGAACATCGCGGTGGCCGGAGCCAGCGGGTACGCGGGTGGTGAGCTGCTGCGCCTGCTCCTGACCCATCCCGAGGTCGAGATCGGCGCGCTCACGGCCGCCAGCAGCGCGGGCACGAAGCTCGGCGTCCACCAGCCCCATTTGGTCCCGCTCGCCGACCGAGTCCTGGTCGAGACCACGCCGGAGACCCTCGCCGGGCACGACGTCGTCTTCCTCGCGCTGCCCCACGGGCACTCGGCGGAGATCGCGGCGAAGCTCGGCCCGGACGTCCTGGTCGTCGACCTCGGCGCCGACCACCGCCTGGCGGACTCCGCCGACTGGCAGCGCTGGTACGGCGGCGACCACGCCGGCCAGTGGCCGTACGGCCTGCCCGAGCTGCCCGGCGCCCGCGAGAAGCTCGCCGGCACCAAGCGCGTCGCGGTGCCCGGCTGCTTCCCGACCGGCGGATCGCTGGCCTTGGCGCCCGCGCTCGCCGCCGGGCTGGTCAAGCCGGACGTCACGGTCGTCGCGGTCACCGGCACCTCCGGCGCCGGCAAGAGCCTCAAGCCGAACCTGCTCGGCTCCGAGGTGATGGGCTCGGCGAGCGCGTACGGCGTCGGCGGCGCCCACCGCCACACCCCCGAGTTCGCGCAGAACCTCTCGGCCGTCGCGGGGGAGAAGGTCACCGTGTCCTTCACCCCGGTGCTCGCGCCGATGCCCCGCGGCATCCTCACCACGGCGAGCGCCCCGCTGAAGGGCGACGTCGACGAGGCCGCCGCCCGCGAGGCCTACGAAAAGGCCTACGACGCCGAGCCGTTCGTCCAGCTGCTGCCCGCGGGCGCGTGGCCGACGACCTCGGCGACGCTCGGCTCGAACAACGTCCAGCTGCAGGTCACGGTCGACGCCGACGCGAAGCGCCTGGTCGTCGTCGCCGCGATCGACAACCTCACCAAGGGCACCGCCGGCGGTGCCGTCCAGTCGATGAACCTGGCCCTCGGCCTCCCCGAGACCACCGGCCTTTCCACCGTAGGAGTGGCACCGTGACCGTCACCGGCCCGCAGGGCTTCCGCGCCGCCGGCGTCGCCGCCGGGATCAAGGCCTCCGGCGCGCTCGACCTGACCCTGGTCGTCAACGACGGCCCGCTCGACGTCGCGGCGGGCGTGTTCACGCGCAACGTCATCAAAGCGGCCCCGGTGCTGTGGTCGCAGGAGGTGCTCAAGCAGCAGCGGCTCAAGGCCGTCGTCCTCAACTCCGGCGGTGCCAACGCGGCCACCGGCCCCGGCGGCTTCCAGGACACCCACGCGACGGCCGAGAAGGTCGCCGACGTCCTCCAGGTGGGCGCGATCGAGGTCGCCGTCTGCTCGACCGGCCTGATCGGCGAGCGGCTGCCGATGGACGCGGTGCTGTCCGGTGTGGACACCGCCTTCAAGGCCCTCGACGCGAGCGCCGAGGCGAGCCTCAACGCCGCCAAGGGCGTGATGACCACCGACACGAAGCCGAAGCAGGCCTTCGCGAAGCACGAAAAGGGCTGGAGCGTCGGCGGCTTCGCCAAGGGCGCGGGCATGCTCGCCCCGAACCTCGCCACCATGCTTTCGGTCCTGACCACCGACGCCGTGGTGGACAAGGAAACCCTCGACCGCGCCCTGCGCGGGGCCACCCACGTCACCTTCGACCGGCTCGACGTCGACGGCGGCACGTCCACCAACGACACCGTCCTGGTCCTGGCCTCCGGCGCGAGCGGCGTCGAGCCGACCGAAGCCGAGCTCACCGAGCTGCTCACCACCGTCAGCCTCGACCTCGTGCTCCAGCTGCGCGCGGACTCCGAAGGCGCGACGAAGGACGTCAACGTGACCGTCCAGGGCGCGGAGACCGAGGCGGACGCGATCGCGGTGGCTCGCACGATCGCCGAGGACAACCTGGTCAAGACGGCGCTGTTCGGCTCCGACCCGAACTGGGGCCGGATCGCGATGGCGCTGGGCCGCGTCCCGGCGACCATCGACCCGGAGCGGGTGTCGATCGCGATCAACGGCGTCACCCTGTTCGCGCAGGGGATGCCCGCCGCCGACCGGACGGAGGCGGACCTCACCGGCCGCGCCATCGAAATCGTCGTCGACCTCGGTGTCGGCGGCGAGGCGGCCACCATCTACACCACCGACCTTTCGCACGGTTACGTCGAAGAGAACAGCGCGTACTCCTCATGAACCAGGAGGCACTGATTTCCGCGGACGAACGACTCGCGACGGCGGCCGAAAAGGCCGGGGTGCTCATCGAGGCGCTGCCGTGGCTGCAGCGCTTCCACGGCGCGACGGTGGTGGTGAAGTACGGCGGCAACGCCATGATCGACGACGAGCTGAAGGCGGCCTTCGCCGAGGACATGGTGTTCCTCCGGCTGGCCGGCCTGCGTCCGGTCGTCGTGCACGGCGGCGGCCCGCAGATCACCGCGATGCTCAAGCGCCTCGGCGTCGAAGGCGAGTTCAAGGGCGGCCTGCGGGTCACCACGCCGGAGACGATGGACATCGTCCGGATGGTGCTCACCGGGCAGGTCAGCCGGGAGCTCGTCGGGCTGATCAACGCGCACGGCCCGTACGCGGTCGGCATCTCCGGCGAGGACGCCCGGCTGTTCACAGCGGAGCGCAAACAGGCCACTGTGGACGGTGAGCAGGTCGACATCGGCTTGGTCGGCGAGGTCGCCGAAGTCAACCCGGACGCCGTGCTCGACATCGTCAACGCCGGGCGCATTCCGGTCGTCTCGACGGTGGCCCCGGACATCGACGGCGTCGTGCACAACGTCAACGCCGACACGGCCGCGGGTGCGCTGGCGGCCGCGCTGGGCGCCGAAAAGCTCGTCGTGCTCACCGACGTCGAAGGCCTCTACGCGAACTGGCCCGACCGCTCGTCGCTGATCGACCGCATCCGCGTCGACCACCTCGAGCCGATGCTGCCCACCCTGGCCAGCGGCATGATCCCGAAGATGGAGGCGTGCGTGCGCGCCATCCGCGGCGGCGTGCGCCGGGCGCACGTGATCGATGGCCGCCTCGCCCACTCGGTCCTGCTGGAGGTCTTCACCTCGCGCGGCATCGGCACCATGGTCTTCCCCGAAACGGAGCTTCCCGTGACCGACCTCAAGTCCAATGTGGATGGCCAGACGCACTGGCAGTCCGCCCTGATGGACAACTACGGCACCCCGGCGCTGACCCTCGTGCGCGGCGAAGGCGCGAAGGTGTGGGACGCCGAGGGCAAGGAGTACCTCGACCTGGTCGGCGGCATCGCGGTCAACGCGCTCGGCCACGCCCATCCGGCGATCGTCGAGGCCGTCACCGCGCAGATCAAGCAGCTCGGCCACACCTCGAACCTCTACGTCAACCCGGTCGCGGTCGAGCTCGCCGAGGCGCTGCTCGACGTCGCCGGCCTCACCGGCAACGGCAAGGTGCTGTTCGTCAACTCCGGCGCCGAGGCCAACGAAGCCGCGTTGAAGATCAGCCGCCTGACCGGGCGCACGAAGGTCGTCGCGGCCGAGGGCGCGTTCCACGGCCGCACCATGGGCGCGCTGACGCTCACCGGCCAGCCCGGCAAGCGCGACCCGTTCAAGCCCCTGGTGCCCGGGGTGGAGCACGTGCCGTTCGGCGACGTCGAGGCGCTCAAGGCGGCCGTCGACACCGACACCGCGGCCGTGTTCCTGGAGCCGGTGCTCGGCGAGGCGGGCGTGATCCCCGCGCCGGACGGCTACCTGCAGGCTGCCCGCGAGATCACCAAGGCCACCGGCACGCTGCTGGTGCTCGACGAGGTGCAGACCGGCCTCGGCAGGCTCGGCACGTGGTTCGGCTACCAGCAGGCCGGCATCGTCCCGGACGTGATCACCCTGGCCAAGGGCCTCGGCGGGGGCCTGCCGCTCGGTGCGGTCATCGGCGTCGGCGCGGCCGGCGACCTGCTCAAGCCGGGTCAGCACGGCACGACCTTCGGCGGCAACCCGGTGTGCTGCGCGGCCGGTCTCGCCGTGCTGAAGACCATCGCCGCCGACGGCCTCCTCGACCACGTTTCCGCGCTGGGCAAGGACATCGCGGCCGGCGTCGAGGCGCTGGACCACCCGCTCGTCGGCGGGGTGCGCGGCGCCGGCCTGCTGCTCGGCATCGCGCTGCGCGAGCCCGTCTCGGCGAAGGTCGCCAAGACCGTCCAGGACGCCGGTTACCTCGTCAACCCGGTCGCGCCGGACACCATCCGGCTCGCGCCGCCGCTCGTGCTCGACGCCGACCAGGCCGCCGGTTTCCTCTCCGCACTCCCGAACGCGCTCGACTCCACCACGAAGGACTCCGACTGATGCTGCGCCACTTCCTCCGCGACGACGACGTCAGTCCCGCCGAGCAGAAGGCCATCCTCGACCTGGCCGACCAGCTCAAGGCCGACCCGCTGGGCAACAAGGCGCTGGCCGGCAAGTCGGTCACGGCGATCTTCGAGAAGAACTCGACCCGCACGCGGTTCTCGTTCGAGGTCGGCATCAGCCAGCTCGGCGGGCACCCGGTGATCGTCGACGGCCGGTCCATGCAGCTCGGCCGCGAAGAGACCATCGAGGACACTTCGCGAGTGCTGTCGCGGTACGTCGACGGGATCGTCTGGCGGACCTTCGCGCAGAAGCGCATCGAGGCGATGGCCTCGGCGGCGTCGATCCCGGTGGTCAACGCGCTGACCGACGAGTTCCACCCGTGCCAGGTGCTCACCGACCTGATGACGATCCGGGAGCGCAAGGGCAAGCTCGAGGGGCTCACCCTCGTCTACCTCGGCGACGGCGCCAACAACATGGCCCACTCGCTGCTGCTCGGCGGGGTCACCGCCGGCATGCACGTCCGGGTCGTCTCGCCGGTCGGTTTCCAGCCGGACCAGGGCGTGATGCTGGACGCGAAGAAGCGGGCGGGCGAGACGGGCGGCAGCGCCACCGTCTTCACCGACCCGTACGCGGCCGTCGCCGGCGCGGACGTGCTGGTCACCGACACGTGGACGTCGATGGGCCAGGAGAACGACGGCCTCGACCGGGTCGGCCCGTTCCGCGCCCTGCAGGTCAACACCGAACTGCTGAAGAAGGCCGCGGACGACGCGATCGTCCTGCACTGCCTGCCCGCGCACCGCGGCTGGGAGATCACCGACGAGGTGATCGACGGCCCGGCCAGCGCGGTGTGGGACGAGGCGGAGAACCGCCTGCACGCGCAGAAGGCCCTGCTGGTCTGGCTGTTCGAAGAGAGCCGACGATGACCAGCAGCCGGGTGGGCAGGCAGGCGCGGATCACCGAGCTGGTCTCGACCATGACGATCCGCAGCCAGACCGAGCTGGCCAAGCTGCTGGCCGCCGAAGGCATCGAGGTCACGCAGGCGACGCTCTCGCGCGACCTCGACGAGCTGGGCGCGGTCAAGCTGCGCGGCCCGGACTCGGGTGCGCCGGTCTATGTCATCCCCGAGGACGGCAGCCCGGTCCGCGGGGTGCAGGGCGGCACCTCGCGGCTCTCCCGGCTGCTCGCCGAGCTGATGGTTTCGGCCGATTCGTCGGGCAACCTGATGGTGCTGCGGACGCCGCCGGGCGCGGCGCAGTTCCTGGCCAGCGCGATCGACCGAGCGGCGCTCGAAGAGGTCGTCGGCTCCATCGCGGGCGACGACACGGTCGCCGTGATCGCCCGGGAACCGTTGACGGGCAAGGAACTGGCCGAACGCTTCGCGGCCCTCGCGCAGCGCTCGGCCCAAGACCACGGAGACGAAGGACCACCATGACCGCGCTCGCCGACATCTTTCCCGCCGAGGGGGAGTTCCTCGCCCCGGACGAACTCGTGATCACCTTCGATCGCGGGATCCCGGTGGCGATCGACGGCGAGACCGTTTCCGTGGCCGAGGCGCGTCGGATGCTGTGCGCGCGTGGTGAGGCGCAGCGGATAGGCCGCAGTGAGGCGTGCGCCGCGCTCGAACGGCGGATCGGGCGCGGATGCGCCAACCTGGCCGATGCAGTGTCGGGCGAAGTCCGCCTTGTGCTCTACGACGGCCGCGTGACGGCCGAAGACTTGAATCCGACGAACACCTGAGGAGAAGCGAGAACAGTGAGCGGGAACGAGCAGCCGGTGCAGCTGTGGGGCGGCCGGTTCGCCAGCGGTCCGGCGGAGGCCATGGCGGCGCTGAGCGCGTCGACGCACTTCGACTGGCGCCTGGCGCCCTACGACATCGCCGGCTCCCGCGCGCACGCCCGCGTGCTGCGCAAGGCGGGCCTGCTCACCGACGACGAGCTGACCGGCATGCTGGCCGCGCTGGACGCGCTCGCCCAGGACGTCGCGTCGGGGGAGTTCACCCCGACGATCGCCGACGAGGACGTGCACACGGCCCTCGAACGCGGCCTGCTCGAGCGGGCGGGCACCGAGCTCGGCGGCAAGCTCCGGGCGGGCCGCTCGCGCAACGACCAGGTCGCCACGCTCTTCCGGATGTGGCTGCGCGACGCCGCCCGGCGCGTCGTCGCGGGCACGCTCGACGTCGTCGACGCCCTCGTTTCGCAGGCCAAGCGGCACCCGGACGCGATCCTGCCCGGCCGCACGCACCTGCAGCACGCGCAGCCGGTGCTGCTTGCGCACCACCTGATGGCCCACGGCCAGGCCCTGCTGCGCGACGTCTCGCGGCTGCAGGACTGGGACGCCCGCACGGCCGAGTCGCCGTACGGCTCGGGCGCGCTCGCCGGCTCGTCGCTGGGGCTCGACCCCGAGGCCGTCGCCGAGGAGCTGGGCTTCGCGACCAGCGTCGAGAACTCCATCGACGGCACGGCGTCGCGGGACTTCGTCGCCGAGTTCGCCTTCGCCGTCGCGATGCTCGCGGTGAACCTGTCCCGGATCGCCGAAGAGGTGATCATCTGGAACACCGCCGAGTTCGGCTACGTCACGCTGGACGACGCCTGGGCCACCGGCAGCTCGATCATGCCGCAGAAGAAGAACCCGGACGTCGCCGAGCTGACCCGCGGCAAGGCGGGCAGGTTGATCGGCAACCTGACCGGGCTGCTGGCCACGCTGAAGGCGCAGCCCCTGGCCTACAACCGCGACCTGCAGGAGGACAAGGAGCCGGTGTTCGACTCGGTCGAACAGCTCGAGCTTCCTGTTCCCGGCGATCGCCGGCATGCTCGCCACCCTGACGTTCCACACCGACCGGCTCGCCGAGCTGGCGCCCGCCGGGTTCACCCTGGCCACCGACATCGCGGAGTGGCTGGTGCGCCAGGGCGTCCCGTTCCGCGTCGCGCACGAGGCGGCGGGGGAAAGCGTCCGCGTCGCCGAGGCCCGCGGCGTCGGCTTGGACGAGCTGACCGACGAGGAGTTCGAGAAGATCAACCCGGCGCTCACGCCCGCGGTGCGCGACGTCCTCACCGTCGAAGGCTCGGTGAAGTCCCGCAACGCCCGGGGCGGCACGGCGCCGGAGCGGGTCGCCGAACAGCGCGCGCGGCTCGAAGAGCGCGTCACCGCGGCCCGTCAGTGGCTCAACTGAGCCGCTGGTTACGCTCGATCCGGCCATCGGGCGAGGGGAGAGCGTGTGAGTGACCGGCTGTTCACCCGTGAGGAGCTGGCGCTCGACCCGGTCGACCTGGCCCAGCTGCTGCTCGGCTCGGTGCTGGAAGCCGACGGTCCCGACGGCACCGTCGGCGTCCGGCTGGTCGAGGTGGAGGCCTACCGCGGCCAGGACGATCCGGCGTCGCACTGTTACCGCGGCCGGACCCCGCGCAACGCCGTCATGTGGGGCCCGGCGGGTCACCTGTACGTGTACTTCGTGTACGGGATGCACTTCTGCGCGAACATCGTCGGCTCCCACGACGGCGTGGCCGGCGCGGTGCTGCTGCGGGCGGGCGAGGTCGTCGAAGGCCTCGACGTCGTCCGCAAGCGGCGCCCGGCCGCGCGGGGGACCGGCGAGCTGGCGAAGGGCCCGGCCATCCTCACGTCGGTGCTGCGCATCGACCGCGAGCAGAACGGCGCCGACCTGACCGACCCGGCGTCGCCGGTCCGGCTGCGGGTCGGCGAGCGCGTCCCGGCGGAGTCGATCCGGACGGGGCCGCGCGTCGGCGTCGCGATGGCGATGGACACGCCGTGGCGGTTCTGGGTCGACGGATCGCCCGCGGTGTCCACCTACCGCCGCGGCGGGAAGCGGCGGGTCCGACCCGCCAGTTAGTCGGTTGACCTGGTACGGGAGGATCTACAGGCGTGAGCGAACACATCCTCGACGAGCTGTCCTGGCGCGGCCTCATCGCGCAGTCCACCGACATCGACGCCCTCCGGCGCGAGCTCGACCAGGGTCCCGTGACGCTCTATTGCGGCTTCGACCCGACCGCGCCCAGCCTGCACGCCGGCAACCTCGTCCCGCTGCTCATGCTCAAGCGCTTCCAGCGGGCCGGGCACCGGCCGATCGTGCTGGCCGGCGGCGCGACCGGGATGATCGGCGACCCGCGGGACACCGGTGAGCGCACGCTGAACACGCTCGACGTCGTCGCCGAGTGGGCCGGGCGCATCCGCGGCCAGCTGGAGCGGTTCGTCGACTTCGACGACTCGCCGACCGGCGCGATCGTGGAGAACAACCTCAACTGGACCGGGAAGCAGACGTCCCTGGAGTTCCTCCGCGACATCGGGAAGCACTTCTCGATCAACGTCATGCTCAACCGGGAGACGGTGAAGCGCCGGCTCGAGGGCGACGGCATGTCGTACACCGAGTTCAGCTACCTGCTCCTGCAGTCGCAGGACTACGTGCAGCTGTACCGCCAGTACGGCTGCAAGCTGCAGGTCGGCGGGTCCGACCAGTGGGGCAACCTGGTCGGCGGGGTCGACCTGATCCGCCGGACCGAGGGCGCGAGCGTGCACGCGCTGACCGCGCCGCTGGTCACCGACGCCGAGGGCCGCAAGTTCGGCAAGTCCACCGGCGGCGGGAACCTCTGGCTCGACCCGGGGATGACCTCGCCGTACGCCTGGTACCAGTACTTCGTGAACGTGGGCGACGCCGACGTCATCCGCTACCTGCGGATGTTCACCTTCCTCGGCCAGGAGGAGATCGCCGCGCTGGCGGAGGACACCGAACAGCGCCCCCACCTGCGGGCCGCGCAGAAGCGGCTGGCGGAGGAGTTCACCACGCTGGTGCACGGCGAGGAGCAGACCCGGCAGGTGATCAACGCGAGCCAGGCCCTGTTCGGCCGCGGCGAGCTGGGCGAGCTCGACGAGCGCACGCTCGACGCGGCGATGGCCGAGGTGCCGAACGGCAAGGTCGACCCGTCCGGTGACGCGACGATCGTCGACCTGCTGCTCGCCGCGGGGCTCGTGGACAGCAAGGGCGCCGCGCGCCGCACCCTCAAGGAGGGCGGCGCGTACGTCAACAACGTGAAGATCGCGGACGAGGAGTGGAAGCCCTCCCGCGAGGACGCCCTCCACGGCAAGTGGTTCGTCGTCCGCAAGGGCAAGCGGAACGTCGCCGGCGTCGCGCTCGGCGGCTGATCGGCCCCCGCGGCCCGAAACAGCGCCCTGACCTGCGGGAACG
This sequence comes from Amycolatopsis nalaikhensis, assembly GCF_030264295.1. Lineage (GTDB taxonomy): Bacteria > Actinomycetota > Actinomycetes > Mycobacteriales > Pseudonocardiaceae > Amycolatopsis > Amycolatopsis nalaikhensis. The sequence continues at coordinate 6,658,267 of NZ_CP127173.1, forward strand.
CGGTTAAGGGACCCCCCTGTTCCGGGCCCTCGGAGGGGGTGTAAAGTTCTTCAAGTCGCCAGGGAGACCGGGCGGCCGCCGGGACACGAACCAAGCTCTCGCGGATCGCGATTGAGTGGGTGTCCCACCAAAAACTGCTAGGAATGACTCGCTTCGAGCGGGCCGCTTGAGTTGCGGTTGGTTCGTGGTGTGTTGCTTGAGAACTCAACAGTGTGCTAGTGAACTAAGCCAGTAGAGCTTATATTTGAAACCCCTCGTCGGGGTTTCCTTTGAGAAGCAAGTATTTTGCCTCGATTGAACTGTTCATTGTTGGAGAGTTTGATCCTGGCTCAGGACGAACGCTGGCGGCGTGCTTAACACATGCAAGTCGAACGCTGAAGCACCTTCGGGTGTGGATGAGTGGCGAACGGGTGAGTAACACGTGGGTAATCTGCCCTGCACTCTGGGATAAGCCTTGGAAACGAGGTCTAATACCGGATATCACTTCTTTTCGCATGGAGAGAAGTTGAAAGTTCTGGCGGTGCAGGATGAACCCGCGGCCTATCAGCTTGTTGGTGGGGTAGTGGCCTACCAAGGCGACGACGGGTAGCCGGCCTGAGAGGGTGACCGGCCACACTGGGACTGAGACACGGCCCAGACTCCTACGGGAGGCAGCAGTGGGGAATATTGCACAATGGGCGAAAGCCTGATGCAGCGACGCCGCGTGAGGGATGACGGCCTTCGGGTTGTAAACCTCTTTCGCCAGGGACGAAGCGCAAGTGACGGTACCTGGATAAGAAGCACCGGCTAACTACGTGCCAGCAGCCGCGGTAATACGTAGGGTGCGAGCGTTGTCCGGATTTATTGGGCGTAAAGAGCTCGTAGGCGGTTTGTCGCGTCGGCCGTGAAATCTCCACGCTTAACGTGGAGCGTGCGGTCGATACGGGCAGACTTGAGTTCGGTAGGGGAGACTGGAATTCCTGGTGTAGCGGTGAAATGCGCAGATATCAGGAGGAACACCGGTGGCGAAGGCGGGTCTCTGGGCCGATACTGACGCTGAGGAGCGAAAGCGTGGGGAGCGAACAGGATTAGATACCCTGGTAGTCCACGCTGTAAACGTTGGGCGCTAGGTGTGGGCGACATCCACGTTGTCCGTGCCGTAGCTAACGCATTAAGCGCCCCGCCTGGGGAGTACGGCCGCAAGGCTAAAACTCAAAGGAATTGACGGGGGCCCGCACAAGCGGCGGAGCATGTGGATTAATTCGATGCAACGCGAAGAACCTTACCTGGGCTTGACATGCGCCAGACATCCCCAGAGATGGGGCTTCCCTTGTGGTTGGTGTACAGGTGGTGCATGGCTGTCGTCAGCTCGTGTCGTGAGATGTTGGGTTAAGTCCCGCAACGAGCGCAACCCTTATCCTACGTTGCCAGCGCGTTATGGCGGGGACTCGTGGGAGACTGCCGGGGTCAACTCGGAGGAAGGTGGGGATGACGTCAAGTCATCATGCCCCTTATGTCCAGGGCTTCACACATGCTACAATGGCTGGTACAGAGGGCTGCGATACCGCGAGGTGGAGCGAATCCCTTAAAGCCGGTCTCAGTTCGGATCGCAGTCTGCAACTCGACTGCGTGAAGTCGGAGTCGCTAGTAATCGCAGATCAGCAACGCTGCGGTGAATACGTTCCCGGGCCTTGTACACACCGCCCGTCACGTCATGAAAGTCGGTAACACCCGAAGCCCATGGCCCAACCCCGTAAGGGGAGGGAGTGGTCGAAGGTGGGACTGGCGATTGGGACGAAGTCGTAACAAGGTAGCCGTACCGGAAGGTGCGGCTGGATCACCTCCTTTCTAAGGAGCACAACACATCCAGTGAGCCCAGCTCGCTGGAGTGGCCAGGGTTTAACACCCGCACGTGGTGTTGCCTTGGTTGCTCAAGGAATTGTGGAACTACTGGTTATGGCTTGTTCTGGTTGGCAATGCCTCGATGAGTACTGCGGACTTGTCCGCGTGGAAAGTGGAGCCGGCGCCTGGAGGGCAAGTTGTTCACATGCACACTGTTGGGTCCTGAGGCAACACGCCTTGGGGCTTCTGCTCCAGAGGGACGTTTGTTTCTGGTGTGGTGTTTGAGAACTGTAGAGTGGATGCGAGCATCTTTGTGGTCAAGTTGTTAAGGGCACATGGTGGATGTCTTGGCTTCAGGAGCCGATGAAGGACGTAGGAGGCTGCGATAAGCCTCGGGGAGCTGTCAACCGAGCTGTGATCCGAGGATTTCCGAATGGGGAAACCCAGCACCAGTGATGTGGTGTTACCCGCACCTGAATATATAGGGTGTGTGGAGGGAACGCGGGGAAGTGAAACATCTCAGTACCCGTAGGAAGAGAAAACAACCGTGATTCCGTGAGTAGTGGCGAGCGAAAGCGGAAGAGGCTAAACCGTTTGCATGTCAAGCTGTCAGGCGTTGTGCAGGCGGTGTTGTGGGACCCATCTTGAAGAGGCTGACACTTCTTCGGGTTGTTGTGCTGGTTAGTGGAACCGCTTGGGATGGCGGGCCGGAGTGGGTGAGAGCCCCGTACGCGAAAACCAGTTTCAATGGCCTTGGTGGTGTTCCCGAGTAGCAGCGAGCTCGTGGAATTTGCTGTGAATCTGCCGGGACCACCCGGTAAGCCTAAATACTTCCTGAAGACCGATAGCGGACGAGTACCGTGAGGGAAAGATGAAAAGTACCCCGGGAGGGGAGTGAAAGAGTACCTGAAACCGTGTGCCTACAAGCCGTCAGAGCCTTTCGGGGTGATGGCGTGCCTTTTGAAGAATGAGCCTGCGAGTTAGTGCTGCGTGGCGAGGTTAACCCGTGTGGGGTAGCCGTAGCGAAAGCGAGTCTGAATAGGGCGAATGTAGTCGCGTGGTCTAGACCCGAAGCGGAGTGATCTACCCATGGCCAGGGTGAAGCGACGGTAAGACGTCGTGGAGGCCCGAACCCACTTAGGTTGAAAACTGAGGGGATGAGCTGTGGGTAGGGGTGAAAGGCCAATCAAACTCCGTGATAGCTGGTTCTCCCCGAAATGCATTTAGGTGCAGCGTCACGTGTTTCTCTGCGGGGGTAGAGCTACTGGATGGTCTAGGGGCCTTACCGGGTTACCGAAATCAACCAAACTCCGAATACCGTAGAGTGAGAGCGTGGCAGTGAGACGGCGGGGGATAAGCTTCGTCGTCGAGAGGGAAACAGCCCAGAACACCAGCTAAGGCCCCTAAGTGTGTGCTCAGTGGGAAAGGATGTGGGATTGCCCAGACAACCAGGAGGTTGGCTTAGAAGCAGCCACCCTTGAAAGAGTGCGTAATAGCTCACTGGTCAAGTGGTCCTGCGCCGACAATGTAGCGGGGCTTAAGCACACCGCCGAAGCTGTGTCATTGACACAATAGATCCGCTTGTCCCCTTGAGGGACTTGTGTAGTCGTGTTGATGGGTAGGGGAGCGTCCTGCATCCAGGGAAGCGGCCGGGTAACCGAGTCGTGGAGGGTGTGGGAGTGAGAATGCAGGCATGAGTAGCGAATGCAGAGTGAGAAACTCTGCCGCCGGATGACCAAGGGTTCCTGGGCCAGGCTAATCCGCCCAGGGTAAGTCGGGACCTAAGGCGAGGCCGACAGGCGTAGTCGATGGACAACGGGTTGATATTCCCGTACCCGAGCATGTGCGCCCATGACGAGGCAGTTGATACTAACCACCCAAAGCCATGGGCTGAAGTCTTCGGATGGATGTCTGTGTGTGGAGCGTGGGACCTGATTTCGTAGTAGTCAAGCGATGGGGTGACGCAGGAAGGTAGCTCCGCCAGGCGATGGTTGTCCTGGTGTAAGCGTGTAGGCCGAGTGGTAGGCAAATCCGCCACTCATATAGGTTGAGACGTGATGCGTAGCCGTTTGAGGCGAAGTAGAGTGATCCTATGCTGCCGAGAAAAGCCTCTAGTGAGTGCATGCACGGCCCGTACCCCAAACCAACACAGGTGGTCAGGTAGAGAATACCAAGGCGATCGGGTGAACTGTGGTTAAGGAACTCGGCAAAATGCCCCCGTAACTTCGGGAGAAGGGGGGCCAAACATCCTGAAGCCCTTCTCGGGCTAGGGGTGGGTGGCCGCAGAGACCAGCGGAAAGCGACTGTTTACTAAAAACACAGGTCCATGCGAAGTCGCAAGACGATGTATATGGACTGACGCCTGCCCGGTGCTGGAACGTTAAGAGGACCGGTTAGCCTTTCGGGGCGAAGCTGAGAATTTAAGCGCCAGTAAACGGCGGTGGTAACTATAACCATCCTAAGGTAGCGAAATTCCTTGTCGGGTAAGTTCCGACCTGCACGAATGGCGTAACGACTTTCCGGCTGTCTCAACCACAGGCCCGGCGAAATTGCACTACGAGTAAAGATGCTCGTTACGCGCGGCAGGACGGAAAGACCCCGGGACCTTTACTATAGTTTGGTATTGGTTTTCGGTTCGGCTTGTGTAGGATAGGTGGGAGACTGTGAAGCTGCAACGCTAGTTGTGGTGGAGTCGTTGTTGAAATACCACTCTGGTCGAATTGGGAATCTGAACCTCGGGCCATGATCTGGTTCAGGGACAGTGCCTGATGGGTAGTTTAACTGGGGCGGTTGCCTCCTAAAGAGTAACGGAGGCGCCCAAAGGTTCCCTCAGCCTGGTTGGCAATCAGGTGTTGAGTGCAAGTGCACAAGGGAGCTTGACTGTGAGACAGACATGTCGAGCAGGGACGAAAGTCGGGACTAGTGATCCGGCACCTCCTGGTGGAAGGGGTGTCGCTCAACGGATAAAAGGTACCCCGGGGATAACAGGCTGATCTTGCCCAAGAGTCCATATCGACGGCATGGTTTGGCACCTCGATGTCGGCTCGTCGCATCCTGGGGCCGGAGTAGGTCCCAAGGGTTGGGCTGTTCGCCCATTAAAGCGGCACGCGAGCTGGGTTTAGAACGTCGTGAGACAGTTCGGTCCCTATCCGCCGCGCGCGTAGGATACTTGAGGAAGGCTGTCCCTAGTACGAGAGGACCGGGACGGACGAACCTCTGGTGTGCCAGTTGTTCCGCCAGGAGCATGGCTGGTTGGCCACGTTCGGAAGGGATAACCGCTGAAGGCATCTAAGCGGGAAGCCTGTTCCAAGATGAGGTATCCCACCCCTTTGTGGGTTAAGGCCCCCAACAGACCATTGGGTTGATAGGCCAGAAATGGAAGCACAGTAATGTGTTGTCGAGTTGACTGGTACTAATAGGCCGAGGACTTGCCCACGAAGATGTTACGCATCCACTCTACAGCTCTGAAACACCACGCTGGTGATGACAGTGTGTGTTGTTTCGTAGTGTTTCGGTGGTTATAGCGTCAGGGAAACGCCCGGTCCCATTCCGAACCCGGAAGCTAAGCCTGACAGCGCCGATGGTACTGCAACCGAAGGGTTGTGGGAGAGTAGGACACCGCCGAACTTACCTTCCGTACGGCCCGTTAGGATAGCCAGTTGGCTGCCCTAGCGGGCCGTACGCGTATGTCCAGAACAAGATTTTTCCACGGCAGGAGGCCAGGTGTCCGAGTTCGGTCGACGAGACTCAGCGGATGATGGGTCCGGCCGGTCGGCACGCCGGGACGAAGGCTCCCGGGCCGGCCGGACGGAGCCGGAGGAGACCGCCGCGGCGCGCGGCAGGATCGCGGTGGCCGCGACAGCGGTCACCAGGGCCGCCCCCGCCGCGACGACCGCGGTGTGCGCGGCGGCGGCAAGCCCTACCGCAGCGGCGACGGTCCCCGCGACCGCGACCAGCGCGGAGGATACGCAGGTCAGGGCCGCAGTTCGGGCGACCGCGACGACCGTCGCGGCGGCTACGGCAACCGCGAGTCGGGCAGCCGCCCGACCGGCGGCAACCGGTACTCCGACGGCCCGAGCCGTTCGGGCGGCGGCCGGTACGAGGACCGCGGCGGCAACCGATCGGGTGGCCGGTACGAGGACCGCGGCGAGAGCCGTTCCGGCGGTCGCTACGAGGATCGTGGTAGCAACCGGCCGGGCGGCCGGAACGAGGACCGTGGTGGCAGCCGTTCGGGTGGTCGCTACGAAGACCGCGGCAACCGGACCGGTGGCCGCTATGAAGATCGTGGTGGCAGCCGTTCGGTCGGCCGTAGCGAGGATCGCGGCGACAACCGTTCCGGTGGCCGGTACGACGACCGCGGGGGCAACCGCTCGGGTGGTCGCTACGAGGACCGCGGTGGTAGCCGGTCTGGTGGTCGCTACGAGGACCGCGGTGGCAGCCGTTCCGGCGGTCGCTACGAGGACCGTGGCGGCAACCGCGCCGGCGGTGGCTACGAGAATCGCGGCGGTAACCGGCCGGGTGGTCGGTATGAGGATCGCGGCGAGAGCCGTTCCGGCGGCCGGTACGAGGATCGTGGTAGCAACCGGCCGGGCGGCCGGAACGAGGACCGTGGCGACAACCGTTCCGGTGGCCGCTACGAAGACCGCGGCAGTGACCGCAGCGGTAGCCGCTACGAGGATCGCGGTGGCAGCCGTTCCGGTGGTCGGTACGAAGATCGTGGCGGTAACCGTTCGGGTGGCCGCTACGAGGACCGTGGCAGCGACCGCCCCGGGGGCCGCTCCGACGATCGCGGCCGCGCGGGGAACGACCGTCGCGATGACTCGCGAGGCGGTTACCAGCGGCGTGATGACCGTTCCGGCCGTCCCCAGGGCAAGTCTTCCTACGGTGACCGCAAGCCACGGTGGGAGGAGCGCGGCGACTCCGGCAAGCGCCCCGCGGCTCGGGACGACCGCAACGACCGCCGCGATGACCGGCCCCGTCGGGACCCGCGGCCCAAGGTCTCCGCTCCGCTCGACGACGAGGCCCTCGCCAAGGAACTCCTCGAGGCGCCCGAGCTTCCCGAGGACATCGAGTTCTCCGACCTCGACGAGGAAGCCCGCCGCGAGCTGAGGACGCTGCCCAAGGGCCTCGCCGAGACCGTCGGGAAGCACCTCGTCGCCGCCGGGGGGCTGATCGACTCCGATCCCGAGGCCGCTCTCGAGCACGCCAAGTACGCCAAGGCCAAGGCCTCGCGCGTCCCCATCGTGCGGGAAGCCCTCGGGCTCGTCGCCTACCACGCCGGGAACTGGTCGGAAGCCCTCTCCGAACTGCGGGCCGTCCGGCGGATGACCCGCAGCGACGAGCACATCGCCATCATCGCCGACGCCGAACGCGCTCTCGGGCGGCCCGAACGGGCCCTCGACCTCGCGAAGGAAGCCGACAAGAGCAGCCTGAACAAGGCCACCCAGGTCGAGCTCGCCATCGTCGCCGCCGGGGCACGGCGGGACCTCGGGCAGCTCGATGCCGCCGTCGTCTCGCTTCAGGGCGACGACCTCAAGGCTGAGAAGCGCGATCCCTGGAGCGCGCGCCTCTTCTACGCCTACGCCGACAACCTCGCCGCCGCCGGGCGGGACGATGAGGCCGTCCAGTGGTTCCTCCACTCGGCCGAGGCCGACGAGAACGACGAGACCGACGCCGCCGAGCGGGCCGCCGAACTCGCCAACGGACCGAAGGACACCGCCGAAACCGATGAGTGACGCCCTGCTCGCGGCCTACGACGCCGTCCTGTTCGACCTCGACGGCACCGTCTACCACGGCACCCGGGTCATCCCGGGTGCCCCGGAGACGGTCCGGGCCGCGCGCGAGCACGGCACCCCCGTCCGGTTCGTCACGAACAACGCCTCCAAGGCACCCGGTGAGGTCGTCGACCACCTCACCGGGCTCGGCATGCCCGCCGCGGCCGATGAGGTGCACACCAGCGCCCAAGCCGGGGTTCAGCTGCTCGCGGAACGGCTCGAGCCCGGCGACGAGGTCCTCGTCGTCGGCACCGAGTCGCTCGCCGCGGAGGTTCGCGGGGCCGGGCTGACGCCGGTGCGGGAGAACGCCGACAGCGTCCGTGCCGTCGTCCAGGGCCACTCGCCCGACAACACCTGGGCCGCGCTCGCCGAGGCCTGCCTGGCCATCCGCGCCGGCGCGCTGTGGGTGGCCTGCAACGTCGACGCCACCCTCCCCAGCGAACGCGGCCTGCTGCCCGGCAACGGCTCGATGGTCGCCGCGCTGCGGACCGCCACCGACGTCGTCCCGCTCGTCGCCGGGAAGCCCGAGCCGCTGCTCTTCGAGACCGCCGCGCGGTCGGCCGGTGCCGAAAAGCCGCTGGTCGTCGGCGACCGGCTGGACACCGACATCGCGGGCGCGGTCGCCGCGGGCATCGACTCGCTCGTCGTCCTCTCCGGCGTCGCGACGCCGAAGCAGCTCATCGAAGCCATTCCCGCCGAGCGCGGCACCTACCTCGCCAAGGACCTCACCGCGCTCACCGAGTCCGCCGAGGACCTGCGGATCGGACCGCGCCCGGGCTGGACCGTGACCGTCGAAGACGACACCCTGGTCGCGCAGGGTGACGGCGACGACCTCGACCTGCTCCGCGCCGTCTGCCACACGGCCTGGGAGACGGGCGTCACCGAGCTCGGCGGCGACGCCGCGGCGCGGCTCGGCCTCTCCTGACTGATACCGTTTGTGACGTGCAGGATCACCCGTACCCCGTCCCGGGCCCGCCGCCCGGTTCGTTCTCGCAGCAGACCGACCCGCGGGCCGGCATCGACGAAGCCGTCGCCGGCCTGGACGACTTGGACGCGCTGCCGCTCGTCGAGCACGTCGAGCGCTTCGACGCCGTGCACACCGAGCTGACCGTCGCGCTGTCCAGCATCGACAAGGTCTGACCACGGTGCCCAAGCGGGCCCGCCTCGACGCGGAACTGGTTCGGCGCGGCCTCGCCCGGTCGCGCGAACAGGCGTCGGCCCTCATCACCGGCGGCAAGGTCACCGTGCGCGGCATGGTGGCGTCCAAGCCCGCCACCGGCGTGGAGTCCGACGCGCCGATCGTCGTCAAGGACGAAGACGACCCCGGCTGGGCCTCGCGCGGCGCGCACAAGCTCCTCGGGGCGCTGGAGGCGTTCACGGACCTGAGCGTCGAGGGCAAGCGCTGCCTCGACGCCGGCGCGTCCACCGGCGGCTTCACCGACGTCCTGCTCCGCAACGGCGCCGCGACCGTGATCGCCGCCGACGTCGGCCGCGGCCTGCTCGACTGGCGGATCCGCACCGACGAGCGCGTCGTGGTCATGGACCGCACCAACGTCCGCAACCTCACGCTCGACGACCTCGGCGAGCCGGTCGACCTGGTGGTCGGGGACCTCTCGTTCATCTCGCTCAAGCTCGTGCTGCCCGCGCTCGCCGCCTGCGCGCGCGAAGGCGCCGACCTGGTGCCGATGGTGAAACCGCAGTTCGAGGTGGGCAAGGACCGGCTCGGCAGCGGCGGCGTCGTGCGCGACCCGCGGCTGCGCGCCGAATCCGTGCTCACCGTCATCGACGAGGCCGCGAAGCTCGGGCTCGCCCTGCGCGGCGTCACCGCCAGTCCGCTGCCGGGGCCCTCCGGGAACGTCGAGTACTTCGTGTGGCTGAGGAAAGAACACGTGGCCGAGTCCACTGTGGACGCGGTAGACAGGTCTGAGGCCGAGCGGCTCGTCCGGACCGCCGTCGAGGAAGGGCCCGCATGACCACCGAACGTGAAGTGCTCCTCATGGTGCACCCCGATCGCGACGCGACGGGCGAGGCCGCGCGCGAGGTTTCGGCGCGCTTCGCCAAGGCCGGCATCCGGATCCGGGTGATCGAGGACGACGTCTGCGCGCTCATCGACCCGGACGCGCACGGCGTCGGGTCGACCTGCACGGTCGTGGACCCGGCCGACAACCCCGCCGGCGGCGTCGAGCTGGTCTTCGTCCTCGGCGGCGACGGCACGCTGCTGCGCGCGGCCGAGCTGGCCCGCCCGGCCGGGGTGCCGGTGCTCGGGGTCAACCTCGGACGCGTCGGCTTCCTCGCCGAGGCCGACTCGGACGCGCTGGCCGACACCGTGCAGCGCGTCGTCGACGGCGACTACCAGGTCGAAGAGCGGATGACCATCGACGTCACGGTCAGCCACGACGGCGAAGAGGTCGCGCGCACCTGGGCGCTCAACGAGGCCAGCGTCGAGAAGAGCACCCGCGAGCGGGTCCTGGACGCGCTGATCGAGGTCGACGGCCGTCCGGTGTCGGCCTTCGGCTGCGACGGTGTGCTCTGCGCCACACCGACCGGCTCGACGGCGTACGCGTTTTCGGCGGGCGGCCCGATCATCTGGCCCGACGTCCAGGCGCTGCTGGTGGTCCCGAGCAACGCGCACGCGATGTTCTCGCGGCCGCTGGTCGTCTCGCGGGACTCGGTGATCACCGTCGGGATCGACCCCGACGGCTCGCCCGCGGTCCTGACCTGCGACGGGACCCGGCACATCGACCTGCCGCCGGGCGCGCGGGTGCGCGTGACGTGCGGCAAGACGCCGGTGCGGCTGGTCCGGCTGTGGGACGGCCCGTTCACCGACCGGCTGGTGCAGAAGTTCTCGCTGCCGGTGAAGAGCTGGCGTGAGCGGCACGCGCGCCCCTGCGAGTAACCCCCGCTCGGCGCAATATTCGAACATATCGGCGACGCGCCGGGCTCCCAGGCGCGCAGAGTGTCGGTGGGGGCCGCTACCGTAGGCGGCGTGCTGGCCGAGATGCGCATCCAGGGCCTCGGAGTCATCGAGGACGCCCTGCTGGAACTGCACGCGGGCTTCACCGTCGTGACCGGTGAGACGGGTGCCGGGAAGACCATGGTCGTCACCGGGCTGCACCTGCTGTCCGGGGGCCGGGCCGAGGTGTCCAAGGTCCGGACGGGGATGCTCAAGGCGTTCGTCGAGGGGCGGTTCACCTATTCGGGCGTCGAAGGCGCCGAGCGGATCGTCACCGACGCGGGCGCCGACGTCGACGAGGACGGCAGCGTGATCGCGCTGCGCGCGGTCGCCGTCGACGGGCGGTCGCGCGCCCACCTGGGCGGCCGGTCCGTGCCGGTCGGCGTGCTCGCGGAGCTGTCCGAGCAGCTGATCGCGGTGCACGGGCAGAACGACCAGCTGCGGCTGCTGCGCCCGGCCGAGCAGCGCGCGGTGATCGACCGGTTCGCCGGTGACGCCGTCGCGAAGCCGCTGCGCGCGTACCAGGAGGTCCGGGCCGAGTGGCTGGCGGTGATCGCCGAGCTCACCGAGCGGTCGACGCGCTCGCGGGAGATGGCTCAGCAGGCCGACCTGCTCAAGCACGGCCTCACCGAAATCGACGCCGTCGCGCCGGAGCCGGGCGAGGACGTCGAGCTCACCGAGCAGATCAAGCGGCTCGCGGCGGTCGACGAGCTGCGCGCTGCCGCGACCGAGGCCCACGTCGCGGTGTCCGGTTCCCCGGACGGCGATCCCGACGCCCCGGGCGCGATGGGCCTGGTCTCCGAGGCGCTGCGGCGGCTCTCGACGTCCGAGGACTCCGTGCTGCGCGAACTGGCGCCGCGGCTGGAGGAGGCGTCGGTGCTGCTCTCCGACGTCGGGGCCGAGCTCGGGAACTACGTCGAGACGCTGGACGCCGACCCGGCCTTGCTGGAGAAGGTGCTGGCCCGCCAGGCCGACCTCAAGCGGCTGACCCGCAAGTACGCGGCGGACGTCGACGGCGTGCTGGCCTGGGCCGAGGACGCCCGGCGCCGCCTGGAATCCATGGACACCTCGGAAGAGGCGCTGGCCGAACTGGCCCTGCGACGCGACCAGCTGGGAGTTCAGCTGTCCGCGCACGCCGCCGAGGTCTCGGCCGCGCGGGAGAAGGCGGCGGCCGAGCTGGCCGCGGAGATCACCAAGGAGCTGTCGGGGCTGGCGATGGGCCAAGCCGCGATCGAGGTGACGGTCGAGCAGCGTCCGGCCGAGCACGGCGACACGCACGCGCTGACCATCGACGGCCGCGCGGTGCACGCGGGCGCGGACGGCGTCGACGACGTCGAGCTGCTGCTGCGCGCGCACGACGGCGCCCCGCCGCTGCCGGTGCACAAGGCCGCGTCCGGTGGTGAGCTGTCGCGGGTCATGCTCGCGATCGAGGTCGTCCTGGCGCACGCGGACACGGTGCAGACGTTGGTGTTCGACGAGGTCGACGCCGGGGTCGGCGGCCGGGCGGCGATCGAGATCGGGCGGCGCCTGGCGCGGCTGGCGCGGACCCACCAGGTCCTGGTGGTGACGCACCTGCCGCAGGTCGCGGCGTTCGCCGATCAGCACCTGGTGGTGGACAAGGGCCACACCGGCGGGGTCACGCGCAGCGGCGTGAAGACCCTCGCCCAGAACGAGCGGGTCAGCGAGCTGGCCCGGATGCTCGCCGGGATGGACAACGAGACGGGCCGCGCGCACGCCGAGGAGCTGCTCGCGACGGCCGAGAAGGACAAGGCCGACTTCGAGCCGAAGCGCAAGCGGGCCAAGAAGAAGTAGCCGCTGGGGCACCGGGGTGCCCCAGCAGGCGGGGGCTCAGCAGGCGTCGGGGTCCTGGACGCCCGGCGGCGGGGTGAACAGCTCCTCGAAGGTCTGGTCGACGACTCGAGGACGTTGCCGAACGGGTCCTCGCAGAAGCAGAACCACGACTCCGGGCCGACCTGGTGGATCTGGCTGCGCTGGCGGCCACCGAAGAGCGTGATGCGCTTGGCCGTCTCTTCCACGTTTTCGCAGGTGAAGCAGATGTGGAAGATGCCGGTGCGCCAGTAGTCGAAGTTTTCGACGCGGCGCTCGGCCACCGGGCCGGTGAACTCGAACAGCTCGATCCCGGTCCCGCCCGGCATGACCAGGTGCGCGATCCGGGCGCTCTGCCAGCCTTCGCCGTAGATGTCCGACGCGGGGCCGCCGCCGGGCGCGTCACTGCTGATCGCGAACGGCCCGAGCAGCAGCTTGAGCCCGAAGACCTGCTGGTACCACGCGACCGCGCGGTCGAGGTCGGTGACGGAGAGCGCGGCGTGGTTGAAGCCGGTCCGCACGGCGGGCCGCGGGAGGCCCTCGAGTGCCGCGAGGCGCGGCGCCGGGATTTCGGGCAGGGTCGGTACGCCCGGCACCGCGCCGGTTCCGGCAACGCCGGCATCGCTGGACAGCATGGGCAAGCTCCTGGGTGGCGTGGGAAAAACTGGTGGCGCAATGCGATCGCCCCCCACGAGGATGCATTGCACAGCCGTCGGCTGTGCGACCCAGTATCCGGGCTACTCACGATTAATCTTCCTGAGAATTGTGACAGCGTTCAGAAACGGATCAAGAACTTACAGTCACCACTGCGGCAAATGGCCCAGGTCCCGCCTTTCGCCTGCTGGGGGCCCTGTCCGTCACTTTCCAACAAGAATTCGAAAGGGTGCCCGGCAACGCGACGACTCATTGTGAGTAAATGAATGGTAAAAACGGCTCGAGAAATTCGGGAACGGGCCGGGTGAAATGATCGAACCCGGCTCAGCGTTCCAGGTTGCCGACGATCCGCCCGAACACTTCCGCCAGTGTCCGCGCCTCCTCGCGGCTCACGTGCGCGGCGAAGTACTGCTCGACCCCGCGCACGTGCGTGGGCCACGCGTTCTCCAGTGCCGCGAGCCCGGCCGGAGTGAGCACCACGAGCGTGGCGCGCCGGTTCGCCGGATCCACCTCGCGGCGGGCGTACTCGGCGCGCTCGAGGCCGTCGACCAGCCGGGTCAGCCCGCTCGTGCTGTGCACCAGCGCGTCGGCGAGGTCCTTCATGTGCAGCCGCCGCCCCGGTGTCTCCGAGAGCTGGACCAGCGCGTCGTACGTGCGGTGCGACATCCCGTGCTCGGCGCGCAGCTCCGCGTCCAGCACCCGCAGCAGCAGGGCCGACGACCGCAGGAAGCCCCGCCACGCCGCGTCGTGTTCTCGGGACAGGCTCACCCGAGGAATAGTACTCGCGCGGACAGTTGTTGTGCGGACTGTTCGCCTGCGAAGAAAGGACCCACGATGCGCGCGGTGGTACTCCGAGATCCCGGTCCCGTCGAGAACCTCGAACTGAGGGACCTCCCGCTGCCCGAGGTGAAACCCGGCTGGGTGCGGATCGCCGTCAAGGCGTTCGGGCTCAACCGCTCCGAGCTGCACACCCGCCTCGGCCTGGCCGAAGGCGTCACGTTCCCGCGCGTGCCCGGCATCGAGGCGGTCGGGGTCGTCGACGCCGACCCCGACGGCGAGTTCGCCCCCGGCCAGCAGGTCGCCACGATGATGGGCGGGATGGGCCGCACGTTCGACGGCGGCTACGCCGAATACACGCTCGTCCCGCGCGCGCAGGTGATCCCGTTCCGCAGCGACCTGCCGTGGGAGGTGCTCGGCCAGGTCCCGGAGACGCTGCAGACCGCGTACGGCTCGCTCACCACCGGCCTCGACCTCCAGCCCGGCCAGACGCTGCTGATCCGCGGCGGCACGTCCGCGCTCGGCTTCGCCACCGCCGCGCTGGCCCGCGACCTCGGCGCCACCGTCTTCGCCACGACCCGGCAGCCCGATCGCCTCGAAACCCTGCGCGCACACGGTGTCGAGCACCCGCTGCTGGACGACGGCGACGTCGCCGCCCAGGTCCGGAAGATCGTCCCGGACGGCGTCGACGCCGCCCTCGAACTGGTCGGCACCCCCACCCTGCCGGACACCCTGGCGGCCACCCGCGTGCACGGCACCGTCTGCTTCACCGGGATGCTGTCCAACCAGTGGACGATCTCGAATTTTTATCCGATCGGCTACCTTCCCGCCGGGGTGCGGTTGACGGCTTATGGTGGGGAGGCGGACGACCTGCCCGCGTCCGTCCTCCAGCGGTACCTCGACCGGATCGCCGACGGCGAAACGAGCCTCGGCCCGGCCGCGGTGTACGCGATGGACGACATCCGGCAGGCGCACGACGACCTGGAGCACAACCGGACGGCGGGCAAGCTCGTCGTGCTGACCGGCCGAGCGGAGGGAGCCGCCGAGTGATCCTGCCGCCGGCCGACGTCGAAGCCCAGCTCGCCGCCGCCCGGCGCGACGGCGACCTCGACCGCTACCTCGGCGTGCTCGCCGGGGAGGAGCTGTTCGTCCCGATCCGGCGGGTGGACGCGCACCGCATCCTCGACGAGCGGGCGGAGACCTTCCCGAACGTCTACTTCGAGACCGGCGGCGACGAGTTCCTGCAGGTCTTCACCCGCGGCGCGCTGCCCGACCTCGGGCCGGACGTGGTCGCGATGAGCGGCGCGCTCGACTGGGCGGTCGACGGCGTCGGGCGGCACGAGCGGGTCGTGTTCAACCGCGGCACCCGCGCCGAGTGGCGGCTGCCGGGGGCGACGCTGCAGCCGTGGCTCGACGCGCACGCCGACGACGTCACGCCGCTGGAAGAGCAGGTCGAGCGGCTGATCACCGCGCCGTACGGGCACCTCGAAGGGCCGATCGCGCACGCGCTCGCCTGCGGGGCGCACCTCGCCGTGCTGAACGCGGCGCCGTGGAACCTGCTCGACGCGCGGTTTCACGACTACGTCGCCGAGGTCCGCGGCCTGCGGGACTGGTGGGGCGTGCCCGACCCGCCGGGCTGGCGCGCGACGATGGCCGACCTGATCGGCGACGGCTACGCGCTGACCCCCGGCAACCTCGTGCTCATGCTGCGCCTGCGGTTCGCCGCCGAGTACGGCCTCACGGGCGGCGAGTTCGACCCGCTGACCTGGGCCGGGCTGGTGGACCGCTGGTGCGCGGAGAACGACGCCGAGGACCAGGCCGACGAACTGCGGCACACCGTCCGCTGCGTTACCCGGGCGGAGCAGCGGTTCCGCGCCGACGGCATCCTCGACGCCGACGGCTTCGTGACGACGGCGCTTTCGTGGGACGTCGGCCGCGCGGTCAACATCGCGCGCTGGGGCCTGGCGGCCGGGTACTGTGACGCGCTGACCGCCGAGCTGATGGTCCTCGAAGCGGGCTCGCTCGCCCGCCGCTACCACCAGTCATGGGCGGACCTGTCGGCGGGTTACGTCATGGGCCGGGTGCTGCACAGCGAGGACGACGAGTTCGGTGAGTGGTACCCGGCGGCCGTGCGGGTCCACCACCAGCTCCTTCAGGACCCGGCGAGCCCCTGGTCGAACCTCGGTTTCGGGTCGCTGTCCGAGGAGTCGGACGCCTAACCCGCGCGGGGGAGGGCGAGGAGGCTCACCACAACGAGTCACGACGGCTACGGCGTGGCGTACCTCGTCACACGAGCAAATTTGTCACCATCGGCCACATGAAGCTCACCGGCTTGCTCACGCGGAACCAAGAACCCCTCCCGGGGATCACCGGGGTCGCCCGGGTCGACCGCCGCACCCGGGAGCTGCTGCGCCGGATCAGTCCCGGCGACATCGTCGTGCTCGACCAGCTGGACCTCGACCGCCAGACGGCCGACGCCCTGGTCGAGGCCGAGGTCGCGGGCGTGGTCAACGCGTCGCCGTCGATCTCGGGCCGGTTCCCGAACCTGGGCCCGGAAATCCTGATCGGCGCGGGCATCCCGCTCGTCGACTCGGTCGGCGGCGAGCTGCTGCGCTCGATCAAGGACGGCACGAAGCTGCGGCTGCACGACGGCGTCGTGTACGTCGGCGAGCGCCAGGTCGCCTCCGGCATCGAGCAGACCGCCGAGAGCGTCGCGGACCAGATGATCGAGGCCAAGGCCGGGATGTCGACGCAGCTGGAGGCGTTCTCGGCGAACACCATCGAGTTCCTGCGCCGCGAGCGCACGCTGATCCTCGACGGCGTCGGCGTGCCGGAGCTGAAGGTCGCCATCCGCGACCGGCACGTGCTGGTCGTCGCGGGCGGCAACGGGCACGCCGAGGACCTCAAGAAGCTCAAGAAGTACATCGCCGAGCACCGCCCGGTCATGGTCGGGGTCGACGCCGGCGCCGACACCCTGCGCGTGCAGGGCTACAAGCCGGACGTCATCGTCGGCGACCCGACCGGCATCGGCACCGCCACCCTGCGCGGCGGCGCCGAGGTCGTGGTGCCCGCCCAGCCGGACGGGCACGCGCCCGGCGTCGAGCGGATCCAGGACCTCGGCATCGGCGCGGTGACGTTCCCGGCGTCGGGCAACGCCGAAGACCTCGCGCTGCTGCTGGCCGACGCGCACGGCGCGAGCCTGGTCGTCACGGTCGGGTTCCAGGCCACCCTGCGCGAGTTCCTCGACCACGGCCGGTCCGGCTCGAACCCGTCGACGTTCCTGACCCGGCTGAAGCTCGGGACGAAGCTCGTCGACGGGAAGGCGGTGGCGACGCTGCACCGCAGCCGCGTCTCGATCGGCGCGGTCGTGCTGCTCGTGCTCGCCGCGGTCGTGGTGGTCGCCGCGGCCCTGCTGGTGTCCGACGTCGGCACGGTCTACCTGGACTGGATCAAGGACACCTGGAATTCGTTCGCCGCCTGGGTCAAGGGGCTCTTCACGTGATTTCGCTGCGCTACCACGTCGTTTCCATCGCCGCCTGCTTCCTCGCGCTGGCCGTCGGGGTCGTGCTCGGCTCGACGGCGCTGAACGGCACGCTGCTGTCCGGGCTGGCGGGGGAGAAGAAGGACCTGGGCAGCCAGGTCGCCGACCTCGAAGCGCAGCGCAACGCGCTCAACGCCCGCCTCGCCGACGCCGACGCGTTCGCGGGCTCGATGGGACCGAAGGTCGTCGCCGGGGCGCTCGACAAGCGGTCGGTGGTGCTCGTGACGACCGAAGACGCGCGCCCGGCCGACCGCGACGCGCTCAAGCAGCTGATCGGGCAGTCCGGCGCGTCGGTGACGGGCGAGGTGCAGCTGACGTCCGCGTTCGCCGACCCCGAGAAGGCCGACCAGCTCCGCGACGTCGTCACGCGCCTCCAGCCCGCTGGCGCGAAGTTCCCGACCGCGGGCGACTCCGGCACGCTCGCCGGCGCGCTGCTCGGTTCGGTGCTACTGCTGGACAAGACCACGGCGAAGCCGCAGTCCTCGGGCGAGGAGCTGGCGGCCGCGATCGGCGGGCTGACGGACGGCGGGTTCGTCAAGGCGGGCCAGGAGGTCAAGCCGGCGCAGCTGGCGATCGTGCTCACCGGGGCGCAGGCGACCGGCGACGGCGCGGGCGACCGCGCGGCGACGATCGCCCGCTTCGCCACGCAGCTCGACCGCTCCGGCGCGGGCACGGTCCTGGCGGGCGACGCCGGTTCGGCCGAGGGCACCGGCGCGCTGGGCGTGGTCCGCGCGGACACCTCGGCGACGTCGATCCTGTCCACTGTGGACAACGTGGACACGTCGGCCGGGCGGGTCAGCACGATCCTGGCGTTGAAGGAACAGCTCGACGGCGGAGCCGGGCGCTACGGCATCGCGGGCAACGCGACGGCCCCCGCCCCCGGTGTCGCCAACCCCGACGGCAACTGACCCGCTCGTGAGTGGCGATTCGGGTTAGAACCCTAATTGCCACTCACGACCGCCTACCGCAGCGGCGGGTCCAGGGGGAAGCAGGACATCCGGACCGGCCATGTGTCGCCGCCTGCGGGCAACGGCATTTGCTTCAGGGCTGCGGCCGCGTCCGGGTCGTGGGCTTCTTCGGCCGCCGCGTGGAAGATGTCCGCCGCGATCGACTGGTCGAACACGCCGATCTGCTGGTGCGGCCATGCCTCCGCGCCGTGCAGGGCGCCCGGGATCAGCTGGTCGACGACCTTCCGCAGCGTCACGCCGTTCGGCGCCTGGTACTTCCAGACGTCGACGCCGAGGTTCTTCCCGATCTCGGCCATCCGGCCCCACGCCGTGAGGTTGAAGTTGACGTAGTGCCACGACATCGTCCGCGACAGTTCGAGCGGCTGGCTGCCGTCGGCGGCGAATTGGACGGGGAACCGCTTCTTCTCCGCGTCGAGGACGATCTTCCGTGCGGTGTCGCGTTGGCCCAGGTACGCCGAGATCGCCGCGTTCTGCATGTCGAGGAACGTGCCGTGGTTGTTGCTGGCGGCCAGTTCCAGCTTCGCCTGCGGGCTCGTCCGCATCCAGTCCAGGTACTGCGTCAGCCACGCCTTGATCCCGGTGCGGTCCTTGCCGGTCCAGCCGGGCGCACCGCCGTCGAGGAGCGCGAACGCGTCCATCAGCTGGCTGAACGACTGGGTCGAGTCGATGATCCCGGTGCCGCTGACCGTGGTCTTGCACGGGATGATCTGCGAGTACGTCATGTTCGGGTTCATCCGCGTCGCCGGGGCGAGGAACCACGTCCGGATGTCCAAAGCGGCCCGCTTCGCGTACTTGGCGTCGCCGGTGTAGTACCAGGCGAGCGAGAGGTAGTACATCGCGTCCCACGCCCACATCCGGTAGGTGTGGTCGGTGATCGCGTCGGCCTCCGGATTGCGCTGGCCGTCCTTGCTGACGTACGGACAGCCCTGCGGGTTCTCCGGCGTCTTCGGCTGGCCGGCCCACCAGTACGGCGCTTGGCTCAGGTAGTCGTGCTTGTCGCCGCTCGGCGGCGCGGACGGCTTGTCCATGACCGACCACGGGCCCTCGGTCAACGCGGTGTTCGCCTTGTCCAGCACCACTTTCAGCGCGTCACGCTGAACCGTGGTCGCGTGCCCGCCGCGGACCGCCTGCCGGATGTTCGCGAGTTTCGCGCCGTCGGTGACGATCGTGTGCGGTGGCGACGCGGCCACCGCCGTCCCGCTGACCGGGACCACCACCATGCTCGCCGCCAACGCCAGCGCGCCCAGAACCCTTCGCACCTCGACCGCCTTCCGGGGACGGCAACGTCCCCAACGTCGTCACCGGGCGGCGGTACGGCTGCAGGGATTCTGGCCAGGCGGCGCGGGGAGTGTCAACCAGGCCAGGTCCGGCGCTTGTCCAGCGGCCGCGCGTACGACCCCGCGCGGCTGGTCTTCAGGCCCAACGCCACCAGCGACTCCGCCAGCCGGACGGCCGCGGCGACGCCGTCGATGACGGGAATGTCCAGCATCGTCGCGATCTTCCGGTCCAGCCCGGTCATCCCGGCGCAGCCGAGCACCAGCACCTCGGCCCCGGCGTCCCGCGCGCGACGCCCGGCCGTGAGCAACGCCGATTCCGTGCGACGCTCGTCCGTCAGCTCCAGGACGCCGAGCCCGGCCCCGGTCACCGTCACGCAGTTCTGCGCGACCCCGGCCGCGTGCAGGCTGTCCTCGATCAGCCCGCACGTCCGGTCCAAAGTGGTCACGACGCCGTAGCGGCGGCCGAGCAGGCAGGCCAGGTGCGCGGCGGCCTCGGTGATGTCGACGACCGGGACGTCCAGCAGTTCGCGGGCGCCTTCACGGCCGTGCTCGCCGAACCCGGCGAGCACCACCGCGTCGAACGGCTCTTCCAAGCCCCGCAACAGATCCAGCACGGCCGCGGCGGACAGGAAGCTGTCCAGCCAGCCCTCCGCGGACTCGGGTCCCCAGCGAGGGGTCCGCGCGAGGATCTCGGTGCCGGGGCTCGCGGCCGCGCGGGCCCCGGCTTCGATCTCCTTCGTCATCGCCTCGGTGGTGTTGCAGTTGGTGACGACGATCCTCATCGGTGCTTCCTCGAAACCGCGAAGTACAACGCTGCCGACGACGCCGTGCCGATGAACCACGAGTACGGCGACGCCGGGGCGAAGAACGGCACCAGCGCGATCACCGCGGACAGCGCCGCGGTCGGGAAGAACGTCGCCAGGGCACGCGGGTTCACCCGCGGGTACGCGCCGCCGTCGACGAACAGCTGCGCGACGTCGACCTTGCCGCGCCGGATCAGGTAGTAGTCGACGATCATGATGCCGAACAGCGGCCCGAGGAACGCGCCGAGCCCGCCGAGGAAGTAGTTGACCACCGCCGGCGAGGAATACAGCTTCCACGGCAGCACGCACAGCGCGGCGACCGCGCTGATCATCCCGCCGATGGTGAAGGTGATCCGCTTCGGCCAGATGTTGGCCAGGTCGTAGGCGGGGGAGACGAAGTTCGCGACGATGTTGACGCCCATCGTGGCGACGGCGAAGGTCAGCGCGCCGACGATCAGCACCGGCGTGTTGTGCACCTTGGCCAGCAGCTCGGCCGGGTCCGTGATCGCCTCGCCGAACACCTGCATGCTGCCCGCGGTGACGATCACCGACAGCAGCGCGAACGCCGTCGAGTTGATCGGCAGGCCCCAGAAGTTGCCGCGCCGCACGGTCTTCTGGTCCGGCGCGTTGCGGGAGAAGTCGCAGAAGTTCAGCATGAGGGTGCCGTAGGTGGCCAGGATGAGCCCGGCCGCGCCGAACCACTGCCGGATCTGCTCGCCGGTCGAGAGCTGCTTCGGACTGCTGGTCAAGGAGATGTTCCAGTGGCCGGCGGCGAGGATCCAGACGGCGAGGGCGATCATCACGACCCAGATCGCCGGGCCGCACCAGTCCTGGAACTTGCGCACCGACTCCATGCCGCGGGTCAGGATCAGCGCCTGGACCGCCCACAGCGCGACGAAGCAGATCCAGCCCAGCGCGTGCAGGCCGAGGAAACCGTGTTCGGTCAACGGTTTCAGGCCCGGGTCGATGGCGAGCACGAGCAGCGTGATGGCCACGCTCGCGAGGTAGGTCTGGATGCCGTACCAGAAGATCGCGATGATCGCGCGGATCAGCGCGGGCAGGTTGGCGCCGAACGTGCCGAAGCTGATCCGCGCCACCACCGGGAACGGCACGCCGGTGCGCTGGCCGATCCGGCCCATCAGGTTCATGCCGAAGTAGATGATGACGAAGCCGAACAGCAACGCGGTGAATACCTGCCAGGCGGACAGGCCGAGCACGAACAGCCCGGCCGCGAAGGTGTAGTTGCCGAGGTTGTGCACGTCGGACATCCACAGCGCGAAGATGTCGTAGACCTTCCAGCGACGTTCCTTCGCGGGGGCCAGGTCTTCGTTCCAGAGCCGGGGATCCGGTGGCGCGGTCGTCTCTTGCTGGGAATCGGTGAGCGGGGCGGCGGTCAAGGCGAGCCTCCGATCGACGTGCGGCGACGGCGATTTGGGATACCAAAATTTGGCATCCCAAATATCACCCCGCGGTCCGCTCCCGTCAACCCTCCAGCCGATAAACTCGCGTTACGTCCGGTTACGGGCGTGTTGAAGGAGGGGGAGCGTGAACGAGCGGCAACCTCTCGCGGCCACCCGGCAGCGGGTGCGCGACGAGCTGCGCGAGCGGATCCTGACCGGTCGCCTCCGCCCGGGTGACCGGCTGGTCGAGCGCGAGCTGGCCGAGGACTTCGGCGTCTCCAGGGTGCCGGTCCGCGAAGCCATCCGCAGTCTCGAGGCCGAGGGCTTCCTCGTCGAGCAGTCCGCCCGGCGGATCGTCGTCCGGCAGCTCGCGCGGGTCGACGTCGAGGAGCTGTTCGACGTCCGGGAGGCTCTGGAGGGGCTCGCGGCGGGACGCGCCGCCGAACGGGCGGGCGCGGCGGAGCTGAAGCGGCTCGAGCGGGCGCTCGCCGACGCCGCCCGCGCGACCGCGCGCGGGGACGCCGCCCGGATCACCGTGCTCAACTCGCGCTTCCACGACGAGATCGTCGCCATCGCGGGCAACGCGCTGCTGACCACGATGCTGCACCCCCTGCAGGGCCGGCTCCGCTGGCTCACGAGCCAGAACGAGCACTGGGCCGAGCTGCTCGACGAACACCGCCGGCTCTACGAGGCGATCGCGTCCGGCGACGCCGAGCGGGCGAAGGCGTTCGCCGTCGAGCACGTGCGCGTCAACCGGGAAGTGACGCTGCGTTCCCTCTTCGGCGAGGAAGCCGGGGAGCGACCCGCGGGCTGACCGCCGCCAAATTTCGCGAAGATTGCCTACGCGCGCCCGGTTTTTCATCCGTTGGCACCAAAGATGACACGACTTTGGTCTGTGTCACACGGCCGAACGGCTGCTTACCGTCTCCGGTCACCGGTCTCGCCGACCGGGTCCCCACCGTTCCGGAGGTTCACTGTGCGTAGAGCGACAGTATTCGCCGCAGCCTTCACCCTCGCCTTCGCCGCCGCCGGCGTCGCCGAGGCGGCCCCAGCCCCGATCAACCACGGGCAGCACGCCCAGCGTGTCTGCTCGGTCGCTCCCGCCGGATACGCGGCCTGCAACGCCTGGATCAACACCGACACCACCGCCGCGCTGGCGGCCACGCCGTCCGGGCTCGGCCCGGCCGACCTGCTCTCCGCCTACAACCTCGGCTCGCTCGCCGGCAGCGCCGGAGCGGGCCGCACGATCGCCATCGTCGACGCCTACGACGACCCGACCGCCTTCGCCGACGTCAACGTCTACCGCGCGCAGTACGGCATCCCCGCGCTCGCCTCGTGCACGCCGTCGTCGATCGACGCCAGCACAACCCCGTGCTTCGCCAAGGCCGACCAGAACGGCGGCACCACCTACCCGCGCAAGGACGGCGGCTGGGCGCAGGAGATCTCCCTCGACCTCGACATGGCTTCGGCGATCTGCCCGAAGTGCAACATCCTCCTGGTCGAGGGCACCACGTCGAGCTTCGCCAACCTCGGCACGGCCGTGAACACCGCCGTGAACCTCGGTGCCGAAGTGGTCAGCAACAGCTACGGCGGCAGCGAGTTCTCCAGCGAGGCGAGCGCCGAAGGCCAGTATTTCAACCACCCCGGCGTCGCGATCACCGTCAGCTCCGGTGACGCGGGCTACGGCGTCGAGTTCCCGGCCGCGTCGCGGTACGTGACCGCGGTCGGCGGCACCAGCCTGAAGAAGGCGTCGACCACGCGCGGCTGGAGCGAGACGGCGTGGAGCGGCGCGGGCAGCGGTTGCTCGGCCTACATCACCAAGCCGTCGTGGCAGACCGACAGCGGCTGCGGCAAGCGCACCGTCGCCGACGTCAGTGCCGTCGCCGACCCGGCCACCGGTGTCGCGGTCTACGACAGCACCGCCTACCAAGGCCGTTCCGGCTGGATGGTGTTCGGCGGCACGAGCGTCGCGGCCCCGGTCGTCGGCGGCGTGTACGCGCTCGGCGGTGTCAGCGGCGTCACGGGCGCGAACACTGTGTACTCGCACACATCCTCGCTCTACGACGTGAGCGGCGGCAGCAACGGCTCGTGCGGCGGCACCTACCTCTGCACCGCTGTGACCGGCTACGACGGCCCGACCGGCCTCGGCACCCCGAACGGCGCCGGCGCGTTCTGAGCACCGTCCACCACCCGGGCGCCCACCCCGCCCGGGTGGTGGACCGTCACGCACCGCACTAGCATGATCACGCGATCCCCGCTTTCCGAGCGGACGTGGCATATCCGACACGCTCCAGGAGCCCGGCCAACAGGCGCCTCCCAGTGGCTTCATGGGAAATTCACAGAATGGGTGGCAAGTCTGACAACGTGAACCACGCCGACGACGGTGCCGGAACGGCGGCACGATGACGACCGCCCAGGCCACTCTCGAAGCCCCCGCCCGCGTCGCGAGACCGGGCGGGAAAGCGCCCTACCTGCACCAGATCGACCTGTTCCGGTTGATCACGTTCGCCTGCGTCATCCTCATCCACGTGGTGGGCGCGACGAACTTCGCGCAGGACGTCGGCGCCAACGCCGTCGAGACACCGCTGCACTTCACGCGGGAGGCGTTCTTCGCGCTCACCGGGTTCGTGCTGGTGTTTCAGAACCGCCGCCGCGAGTTCACCGCCGCGGACTTCTGGCGCAAGCGGCTGCCGCTGGTCGCGACGCCGTACCTGGCCTGGACGATGTTCTTCTGGGCGTACTCGCTGGTGACCGGCGCGCAGCAACCGGGTTCGCTGGAGGCGTCGATGCGCCTGCTGCTGACCGACCTGGTCACCGGCGGCGCCTGGTACCACCTGTACTTCCTGCTGGTGACGATGCAGGTGTACCTGCTGTTCCCGCTGCTGATCAAGCTCCTGCGGGCGACCGAGGGCAAGCACAAGTGGCTGCTGCTCGGCAGCGGCGTCGTGCAGGTCGGCGTCACGCTGTTCATGACCTACCAGCCGTTCGGCGTCAGCTACGAGACGATCACCCACCTGTACGCCACGCTGGTGCCGTACCAGTTCTACACGCTGTTCGGCGCCGTGGTGGCCATGCACTTCGAGGCCGTGCACGCCTGGGTCGGGCGGCACCGGCTGCTGCTCGGCGGCGCGCTCGTGGCCGTGCTGGCGGGCACCGAGTGGTACTACCTCCGGACTGTCCACAGTGGAACGTTCCCGCAGGTGGCCAGCGACCCGTTCCAGCCGTACCTGATCCCGTGGTTCCTCACGGTCATCGCGGCGATCTACGCGTTCACGACGTGGTGGGCCGCGCGCCGGCGCGACGGCGGCCGCGGGGCCAGGGTGGTCTCGTGGGCGGCGAACCGGTCGTTCAGCATCTTCCTGGTCCACCCGCTCGCGCTGGCCCTGCTCGGCCCGGTGATCCCGCACGTCGCCGAGCGCTTCGGCGCGCCGTGGCTGAGCGCGATCATCTACCTGGCGACGATCGTCCTCACGATCCTGTTCGTCGAGGTGCTGCGGCGGCTGCCGGGCAGCCGCGCGCTCACCGGGCGGCCCCGGCTGCGTCCCGCCAAGGCCGCCGCCTGACCTCACCCGTGCGGGTGGCGTCGGTCATATCGGACGGGTCGGGCGAGTCACCGCGCGCGGATCCTGGCGCGTGGGATATGCTGGCGGCCCGTGGGACTTCAGTCACGGGCTACCAAGTACGTCTTTGTCACCGGAGGCGTCGCCTCCTCTCTGGGTAAGGGACTCACGGCTTCGAGCCTGGGTCAGCTCCTTACCGCACGCGGGCTTCGCGTCACGATGCAGAAGCTCGACCCTTATCTCAACGTCGACCCCGGGACGATGAACCCGTTCCAGCACGGCGAGGTGTTCGTCACCGACGACGGCGCCGAGACCGACCTCGACATCGGGCACTACGAGCGCTTCCTCGACCGCGACCTCGACGGCAAGGCCAACGTCACCACCGGCCAGGTCTACTCCGAGGTCATCGCCAAGGAGCGCCGCGGCGAATACCTCGGCGATACCGTGCAGGTCATCCCGCACATCACCGACGAGATCAAGGCCCGGATCACCGCCGCGGCCGAGCCCGACGAAGCCGGGAACGCCCCGGACGTCGTGATCACCGAGGTCGGCGGCACGGTCGGCGACATCGAGTCCCTGCCGTTCCTGGAGGCCTGCCGCCAGGTTCGCCACGACGTCGGCCGCGACCACTGCTTCTTCCTGCACGTCTCGCTGGTGCCGTACCTGGCGCCCTCGGGCGAGCTGAAGACGAAGCCGACCCAGCACTCGGTGGCCGCGCTGCGCAACATCGGCATCCAGCCCGACGCGCTGGTCTGCCGGGCCGACCGCGAGATCCCCGAGGACCTCAAGCGCAAGATCGGCCTGATGTGCGACGTCGACACCGAGGCCGTCATCGCCTGCCCGGACGCGCGGTCCATCTACGACATCCCGAAGGTGCTGCACGGCGAGGCGCTCGACGCCTACGTCGTCCGCCGCCTCGGCCTGCCGTTCCGCGACGTCGACTGGACGGTGTGGGGCGACCTGCTCGACCGGGTGCACAACCCGAGCGAGGTCGTGCGGATCGCGGTCGTCGGCAAGTACATCGACCTGCCCGACGCCTACCTGTCGGTCACCGAAGCCCTGCGCGCGGGCGGGTTCGCCCACCGCGCGAAGGTCGAGATCGTCTGGGTCGCCTCCGACGACGCGCAGACCGCGTCCGGCGCGGCGTCCGTGCTGTCCGATGTGGACGGTGTGCTGATCCCGGGCGGGTTCGGCATCCGCGGCATCGAGGGCAAGGTCGGCGCGATCGAGTACGCCCGCACCCGCGGGGTCCCGCTGCTCGGCCTGTGCCTCGGCCTGCAGTGCATGGTCATCGAGGCGGCGCGGCACCTGGCGGGGATCAAGGACGCCGGGTCGTCGGAGTTCGACGAGAACACCACGCACCCGGTGATCTCGACCATGGCCGACCAGCGCGACGTCGTCGCGGGGGAGCGGGACATGGGCGGCACCATGCGGCTCGGCGCGTACCCGGCGAAGCTCAAGCCGGGTTCGCAGGTCGCGAAGGCCTACGGCACCACCGAGGTCTCCGAGCGCCACCGCCACCGCTACGAGGTCAACAACGCCTACCGCAAGCAGCTCTCGGACGCGGGGCTCGTGTTCTCGGGCACCTCGCCGGACGACCGCCTGGTCGAGTTCGTCGAGCTGCCCGCCGACAAGCACCCGTTCTTCGTCGGCACCCAGGCGCACCCCGAGCTGAAGAGCCGCCCGACCCGGCCGCACCCGCTGTTCAGCGCGTTCGTCAAGGCCGTCGTCGACCGCAAGGTCGCCGAGCGGCTGCCGGTCGAGCTGCCCGAGGCGCCGGTGGCGGCCCGATGACCGCCCCGGGCGAGCACGAGTTCACCGTCGCCTCGAGCCGCGACGTCCACATCGGACGCGTCGTCGGCCTGCGGATCGACGACGTCGTGATGCCGGGCGGGCACACCGCGGTCCGCGAGGTGATCGAGCACCTCGGCGCGGTGGCGATCGTCGCGCTGGACGAAGAGCAGCAGGTCACGCTCATCCACCAGTACCGGCACCCGATGGGGCACCGGCTGTGGGAGCTGCCCGCCGGCCTGATCGACCACCTCGGCGAGGACCCGGTCGGGACGGCTCGCCGGGAGCTCGTCGAGGAGGTCGGGCTGGCCGCCGACGACTGGGTGACCCTGGTCGACGTCGCGGCGTCGCCCGGCTTCACCGACGAGGTGGTGCGGGTCTTCCTGGCTCGTGGACTGTCCGATGTGGACCGTGACGTGCTCGGGGACGAGGAGGCCGACCTGGTCGTCCGCAAGTTCCCGCTCGCGGAGGCGGTCCGGATGGCCCTGGCGGGCGAGCTGGTCAACGGAGCCACGGTGTCGGGCGTGCTGGCCGCGCACGCGGTGGTGACGGGGGCGGCCTCCCCGCGTCCGGCGGACGCCCCGTGGGAGGACCGCCCGACGGCGTTCGCCAAGCGCCGCGAGTCCTGAGCCCAAGCGCCCCAAGGCGGCCTTGGTTGCGTCTCACGCACCGAAGGCCGCCTTGGTTGCGTCAGACGCACCGAAGGCCACATTGGGGCGCTTGGGTCAGGGGCGGAGGGGGCGGCCTTCGGCGTCCAGGCCGCCGTTGGCCAGGAGCACGATGCCGTCGATGATCGGCCAGATCGTGCCGAACCCGACCGTGATCACGCAGACGAACAGCTGCAGCAGGCCGAGCCCGATCTGGCCCGTGTAGAACCGGCCCACCCCGAACGGCAGCACGATCTGCAGCACCCCGGCCACCGTCTTCGACCGGTACGAGTACGGCACCGGCTGCGCGTACGGCATCGGCGGCGGTGGCGCGTAGACCGGCATCGGCATCTGCGGCGGCGCGAGGAACCCCGGGTGCGGCGGCGGCAGGTCGCGGAACAGCGGCCGCAGGTCGCCCAGGGTCGTCGCCGCGTAGGCGTCGGTCACCCGCGTCTCGTACTCGTCCGGCGTGATGCGGCCCATGCCGAAGTGGTCGGCCAGCAGCCGCGCCGCTTCCTCCCGCTCGGCCGTGCCGATGCGGAGCCCGTCCGCTTCCATGAGTCCACGGTAACCGCGTGAAGCTGAGAACGGGGTTTCTGCCGGGTCACGAGGCTCGGGCGGCCTAAGGTGACGGCGTGGCCTCCAGCCCACACAGCACGGCCGACGTGATCGCCGCGTACCTCGACCACCTGGTCGTCGAACGCGGGACCGCGCGCAACACCCTGGACAGCTACGCCCGTGACCTGCGCCGGTACGCCGCGCACCTCGACGGCCTCGGCGTCGCGAAGATCGCCGATGTCACGTCCGCGCACGTCACGTCCTTCGGCGCCGCCCTGCGGGAGGGCGACGGCGAGCACAAGCCGCTGGCCGCGTCATCGGCCGCGCGGGCGTTGGTCGCCGTGCGGGGCCTGCACAAGTTCGCGCACGCCGAGGGCCTCACCGAGCACAACCCGGCCCGCGAGGTCCGGCCGCCGACACCGGCGAAGCGGCTGCCCAAGGCGTTGCCGGTCGACGACGTGCTGCGGCTGCTGGAGACCCCGCCGCCGGACGGCGAACGCCCGCTGCGTGACCGGGCGCTGCTCGAACTGCTCTACTCCACCGGCGCCCGGATCTCCGAGGCCGTCGGCCTCGACCTCGACGACGTCGACGACACCGAACGCACCGTGCTGCTCGACGGCAAGGGCGGCAAGCAGCGGCTCGTGCCGATCGGGCGGCCCGCGCTCGCCGCGGTGCACGCCTACACCGTCCGGGCGCGCCCGGCGCTCGCCGCGCACGGCCGGGGCACCTCGGCGTTGTTCCTCAACGCGCGCGGCAGCAGGCTTTCGCGGCAGAGCGCGTGGCAGGTCCTCAAGGACACCGCCGAACGGGCCGGGATCACCGCCGGGGTCTCGCCGCACACCCTCCGCCACTCGTTCGCCACGCACCTGCTCGAAGGCGGCGCGGACGTCCGGGTCGTCCAGGAACTGCTCGGCCACGCCTCGGTGACGACGACCCAGGTGTACACGCTGGTCACGGTCAACACGCTGCGCGAGGTGTACGCGACGGCGCACCCACGGGCACTGGGCTAGAGAGTTCTAGAAAGGCGGAAGGGCCTTCGTAACCTGGACCGACGGTCGAGTGACATTGCCCCCTCGGGTCCGGCGCGTTGCTTTGCCGGGGCTCCGACTCCGGACATAGGCTGCGGCGGACGCTGACGAACAAGGAGCTTTCCCGCCATGTCGACACCGAACCAGCCGGCCCACCCGGCCGAGTCCGCCGGGTCGGCGGCGGCGAACCTCAGCCAGGTCACCATCGCCACGCCCGCCGTCCACGACGGCGACGACCCGAAAGAGCGCAACGGCAAGAAGGTCAAGCTCGAGGGCATCGGCCCGACCGGGCGGCCGCTGCGCGAGATCCCCGAACCGCCGCCGCTGGACAAGCACGGCCCGGCCAAGATCATGGCGATGTGCAACCAGAAGGGCGGCGTCGGCAAGACGACGTCGACCATCAACCTGGGCGCCGCCCTCGCCGAGTGCGGGCGCAAGGTGCTGCTCGTCGACTTCGACCCGCAGGGCGCGCTGTCGGTCGGCCTCGGCATCCAGCCGCACGAGCTGGACCAGACGGTCTACAACGCCATCATGGAGCGGTCGGTCAGCGCGACCGACGTGCTGCGCAAAACCCGCGTCGACGGCGTTGACCTGCTGCCGAGCAACATCGACCTGTCCGCCGCCGAGGTCCAGCTCGTCGCGGAGGTAGGGCGCGAGCACACGTTGTTACGGGTCCTGCGTCCGGTCATGAACGACTACGACTATGTTCTTGTCGACTGCCAGCCCTCGCTCGGCCTGCTCACGGTGAAC
This sequence comes from Amycolatopsis nalaikhensis, assembly GCF_030264295.1. GTDB lineage: Bacteria > Actinomycetota > Actinomycetes > Mycobacteriales > Pseudonocardiaceae > Amycolatopsis > Amycolatopsis nalaikhensis. The sequence continues at coordinate 6,688,396 of NZ_CP127173.1, forward strand.
GCGCTGACCGCCGCGGACGGCGTGATCATCCCGCTGGAGTGCGAGTTCTTCAGTCTGCGAGGCGTAGCTCTCCTGATCGACACCATCGAGAAGGTCCAGGAACGCCTCAACCCCAAACTGGACATAGTCGGGATTCTCGCCACCATGTACGACCCGAGAACCCTGCATTCGAAGGAGGTCATGGCTCGCGTGGTGGAGGCATTCGGCGAGACCGTGTTCGACACGGTCATCAACCGCACCGTGCGGTTCCCCGAGACGACGGTCGCGGGTGAGCCGATCACGACCTGGGCGCCCAAGTCGGCCGGCGCGGCGGCGTACCGCCAGCTGGCCCGCGAGGTGATCGCTCGGTGAGCAGGCGCGCCTCCCTGCCCGGAGCGTCGGAACTCTTCCGCATCACCTCCAGTCCCGCTCTCGACCTCCCCGCCCCGGCGCCGTCGGCGCCCGCCGAGCCCGTCGAAAAGGCCAAGCCCGCGGGCAACGGCCGCACCGAGCAGCTCGCGCGCACCGCGGCCCCGCACGGGTCCGGCCGGACCAAGCACGACGCGAAGATCACCGTCTACGTCTCCGGCGACGAGCTCCTGGCGATGGAGCAGGCCCGGCTGACGCTGCGCGCCAAGCACGACCTGGTCGTCGACCGGGGTCGGCTGGTGCGCGAGGCGGTCGCGGTGCTGCTGGCCGACTTCGACCAGCACGGCGAGGAGTCGGTGCTGGTCCAGCGGCTGCGGGTGGTCGGCTCGGACGGCGGCGAAACCGAGGGGTGATGGACGAGCCGGCGGCGGCTCCGGAGGTCCCCGAAGAGCACCAGACAGTGCACGGCGGGATGATTCCCGAGGGCCTGAACACCGAGGAACTGAGCACGTCGAAGTTCAAGGTGCGGCTGGCCAACTTCGAGGGGCCGTTCGACCTGCTGCTGCAGCTGATCTCGCAGCACCAGCTCGACGTCACCGAGGTGGCCCTGCACCAGGTCACCGACGACTTCATCGCGTACACCCGGGCGCTGGGCACCGACTGGAACCTCGACGAGACGACGGAGTTCCTGGTCATCGCGGCGACGCTGCTGGACCTGAAGGCGGCGCGCCTGCTGCCCGCGGCCGAGGTCGAGAGCGAGGACGACCTGGCGTTGCTGGAGGCGCGCGACCTGCTGTTCGCGCGCGTGCTGCAGTACCGCGCGTACAAGCAGGTGGCGGCGCTGTTCGGCGAGCTGGAGCAGGGCGCGCTGCGGCGCTACCCGCGGTCGGTGGCGCTGGAGGAGCGGTTCGTCGGGCTGCTGCCCGAAGTGATGCTGGGCGTGACGCCGCAGAAGTTCGCCGAGATCGCGGTCGCGGTGTTCCGCCCGAAGCCTCCGCCGCAGGTGTCGATCGCGCACATCCACATGGGCCGCATCTCGGTGCGGGAGCACGCGGGCATCCTGAGGGTGATGCTGGCCGAGCGCGGCACGGCGACGTTCGGCGAGCTGGTCGACGACTGCGAGCACACGGTCGAGATCGTGGCGAGGTTCCTGGCGCTGCTGGAGCTCTACCGCGAGGCGACGGTCCAGTTCGAGCAGAGCGAGGCACTGGCCGAGCTGCACGTCCGCTGGACGGGCGGCTCGAAGGAGGAAGCCTCCGCGGCGGCCGAGCTGGACCGCGCCGCCGGAGACGAAGAGGAGTACGGGTGAGCCCCGAGAACAACGAGCCGGAACCGACGGCGGGTGAGCCGGGGGAGGCCGCGGCGGAGCTGGCCTTGGACGAGGCATTGGCCGGCGAGCCGGTGGACGAGAACGGACGCCCGCTGGAGCCGCTGGTGGCAGAGCCCGCGGCCGAGGAGGCCGCGGCTGAGCCGAACCCCGAGCTTTCACGTGAAAGCTCCGGGCCCGCAGGGGAGGGATCGCCAGCAGGGGAAGATCCGGCCGAAAGCCCAGCCGAACCGGCCCAGGCGCTCGCCGAGGAGAGCCCGGCCGAGGAGTCCGGGCCCGCGCTCGACGCCGCCGATCCCGAGTCGGATCTGGTTGCCGCCGGGGATGCCGACTCCATGCCCGATCTCACCTCCGACGAGGCTCTCGAAGCCGCCCTCGAGGCCCTTCTCCTCATCGTCGACTCGCCCGCCAGCGAAGAACTCCTCGCCGACACCCTCGGCCAGCCCAAGTCCCGGATCGTCGTCGCGCTGCGGACCATGGCGCAGAAGTTCACCGACCGGACCTCCGGGATCGACCTGCGGCGCGTCGGCGAAGGGTGGCGGTTCTACACTAGGGACGTCCATGCCCCGTTCGTGGAGAAGCTCCTGCTGGACGGCCAGCGGTCGAAGCTGACCAGGGCCGCGCTGGAGAGCCTCGCCGTGATCGCGTACCGGCAGCCGGTGACCCGTGCGCGGGTCGCCGCGGTGCGGGGCGTGAACGTGGACGGCGTGATCCGGACGCTGCTCGCGCGCGGCCTCATCGAAGAGATGGGGACCGATCCCGAGACGACCGGCACGCTGTACGTGACGACCGAGCTGTTCCTGGAGCGACTGGGGCTGTCGTCACTGAACGACCTGCCGCCGATCGCTCCGTTGCTACCCGAAGTGGACACCATCGATGACATCCAGTGAACACCCCGACGGCGTCCGGCTGCAGAAGGTGCTCTCGCAGGCCGGGGTCGCCTCCCGGCGCGCGGCGGAAGACCTGATCGTCGCCGGCCGGGTCGAGGTGGACGGCGAGGTCGTCACCGAGCTGGGCCGCCGCGTCGACCCGGACAACGCGATCATCCACGTCGACGGCACCCGCGTGAACCTGCGCGACGACCTCATCTACCTCGCCCTCAACAAGCCCAAGGGCGTGCACTCGACGATGTCGGACGACCGCGGCCGCCCCTGCGTCGGCGACTACCTCCGCGGCCGCTACGAGGAGACGCCCGGCGTCGTGCACGTCGGCCGGCTCGACGAGAACACCGAGGGCCTGCTGCTGCTGACCAACGACGGCGACCTCGGCCACCGGCTGATGCACCCGTCCTACCGGGTGCTCAAGACCTACCTCGCCGAGGTCGACGGCCTCGTCCCGCGCGGGCTCGGCAAGGAGCTGCGCAAGGGCTGGGAGCTGCCGGACGGCATCGTCAAGGTCGACCAGTTCCGCGTCAAGGACATGCACTCCGGCAAGTCGCTGGTCGAACTGGTGATCCACGAGGGCAAGAAGCACATCGTGCGCCGCCTGCTCAAGGACACCGGCCACCCGGTGCTCAAGCTGGTCCGCACCGCGGTCGGCGACGTCCAGCTCGGCAACCAGCGCGTCGGCTCGATCCGGCGGCTGACGAAGACCGAGGTCGGCGCGCTCTACCGCAACGTCGAGCTCTGACGCCCGGCACAGTCCCGACTTTCCGCCGTGGCGGGTCCGCCGTCGCCCTGCCAGCGTGGTGGCATGCGATCCGGTCTGGTCCTGCTCGCGCTCATCCTCCTCACCTCGTTCCTGCCCGGGGCGGCGCACGCGGCGCCCCGGGCGAGTGAACCGGTCTACGACTACGCCAAGGCGGTCCGCGAGACCGTCTGGGTCGACATCGGCCGCGACGGCGACGGCGACGGCCGCTCCGACCGCGTCGCCGCCGACATCGTGCGGCCCGGCGAGGCGACCACGCCGGTGCCGGTGATCATGGACGCCAGCCCGTACTACTCGTGCTGCGGCCGCGGCAACGAGAGCGAGCTCAAGACCTACGACAGCGCCGGGAAACCGGTGAAGTTCCCGCTGTTCTACGACAACTACTTCGTGCCGCGCGGGTACGCCGTGGTGCTCGTCGACCTGGCCGGCACGAACCGGTCGGCCGGCTGCGCGGACGTCGGCGGCGCGTCGGACGTCGGGTCGGCGCGCAAGGTCGTCGACTGGCTCAACGGCCGCGCGGCCGGGTACACCGCGAAGACCGGCGGCAGCGCGGTGAGCGCGAGCTGGAGCACCGGGAACGTCGGGATGATCGGGAAGTCCTACGACGGCACGATCGCCAACGGCGTCGCGGCGACCGGCGTCGCCGGCCTGAAGACCATCGTGCCGATCTCGGCCATCAGCTCCTGGTACGACTACTACCGCTCCGACGGCGCGACGTTCGGCTTCAACCCGGCGGGCCTCGCGCAGACCGTCGAAGCCCGCAACAGCGGGCAGAACTGCTCGGCGCAGAACCAGGTCCTGACCCAAGGCGCGACCTCGAACGGCGACTACGGCCCGCTGTGGGCGGAGCGGGACTACGTCACCAACGCGGCCAACGTGCGCGCGAGCGTGCTGCTTTCCCACGGCGTCAACGACCTGAACGTCAAGACCATCCACTTCGGACAGTGGTGGGCCGGGCTGAACGTCGAGAAGAAGATCTGGCTGGCGCAGACCGGGCACGTCGACCCGTTCGACTACCGGCGCGCGGACTGGGTCGCCCTGCTGCACCGGTGGTTCGACCACTACCTGCTGGGCATCGACAACGGCGTGCAGAACGGGCCGCAGGCCAGTGTCGAGCGGCAGCCGGACCAGTGGGCGGACCAGAGCGCGTACCCGGCGGCGAACGCGGTGGCGACGACGTTGCGGCCGCACACGTCCGGCGCGCTCGGCACGGCGGCGGCGTCGGGCACGGCGTCGTTCACCGACAACCCGAGCCTGGGCGAGGACACGTGGGTGACGAACCCGGGCACCGCGGCGCTGACCTACTCGACCGGGGCGCTGGCCTCGGACGTGCAGGTGTCCGGCACGTCCTCGGTGACGGTGACCGCGACGCCCAGCACGTCGTCGGCGCGGGTGTCGGCGCTGCTGGTGGACCTCGGCCCGGCGACGATCCGCAACTTCGCGGGCAGCGGCGAGGGGATCAAGACGAGCACGGCGGAGAACTGCTGGGGCTCGTCGTCTTCGGGTGACGACGCCTGCTACCGGATCACGACGGCGGACGTGAAGAAGGTGAACTACACGATCCTCAGCCGCGGCTGGGCGGACCTGGCGAACTACGCGTCGCTGTCGCAGGAACGGGTCCTGACCCCGGGGACGGCGTACACGATGACGTTCCGGCTGGCCTCGACCGACCACGTGGTGCCGCGCGGGCACGCGCTGGCGCTGATCATCGGCGGCACGGACGGCAGCTTCATCCGCGGGCCGGCCCAGCCGGGCCGGGTGACGCTGGACCTGGCGCGCACGTCGGTGTCGGTCCCGCTGGCAGGGACGGTGCCCGCGGCTACGACCCATCCGGCGCCGGCGGGCGGCGCGTTCGTGCCGTCGCAGGGCCGGGCAGACCTGCGCTAGTCCGCCGCCGGAGTGCCCTGGTGGTGGAAGATCCGCCAGGTCCCGTCGGGGTCGCGCCGCCACAGTGAGGTGCGGTGGGACCGCCGTCCGGCGTGCTCGGAGGTGTACTTGACCATGACGACCCCGTCGGCGACGAGCGTGCCCCGGATGTCGCGCACCTCGATGGGTTCGTCGTCGGAGGCGGCGACGATCCGGAGTGCTTCGGCGCGGCCGAATTCGCGGCCGGAGGTGCCGAACTCGTGGAAGTCCGGCGCGAGCACCCGCGCGAACCGGGCGGCGTCGGTCCGGCAGTCGTAGCGCAGCGACTCCCGTTCCGCGGCGATGGCTTCGGCGACTTGGTCGTCCATCGGCCGATGGTGGCAGCGCGGGCCCGCGCGGCGCGACCGGTTATCGGGGTCGGTCGAACTCGCGGGAGAGCACCTCGACGCGGCCGGTGGCGTGGTCGGCGCGCACGGTGTCGAGACCCAGCGACTCCAGCTCGGCGATCGACTCGGCGTGCGTCGCCGTGTTGAGCGCGAGCAGGCCCACCTGCGGCCCGGCGGCTTCGGCGACGAGTGCGTCCATCAACCGGCCCGCCGACGCCGATGGCAGCTCCTCGTCCACCGCCATGTGCACCATCAGGTGCTCCATCCCCGTGTCGGCCCAGCGGGCCTGCGAGACCCACACCGCGTGCACCGCGGGGAACTCCCGGATCCGGCGGACCGCGGCGTCCCGCAACGCCACCGCCGCCGGGTCGCGGGACCAGCTCAGCTTCATCCGCTCGCCGCCCGCGTCGCGGCCGCGCTCCTGCAGGGTCTGACGCAGCAGCGGCACCGGGACCCGGGCCCAGCCGCCGGTCGAGAACAACGCCAGGACCTCGACCTCCGTCTGCGCCGCGATGTCCAGCATGCGCAGGACGTCGCAGTGCACCGCGCCGTCCGCCGAGGGCAGCAGCTCCGCGCGGCACTCCTCGCTGACGTAGCCCGGCAGCGCCGGGGTGCTGTCCTCGCCGCGCAGGAACACCACCGACCCGTTCGCCGCCACCGGGACGTACGCGCCGTGGTCGGCCAACGCGGCGAGGATCTCGTCGCCTTCGCGCTCGGGTTTGTCGAGGACGGCGGCCAGCGCCGTGTTCGCGGTCACCGGGTCAGTTTGCCTCAGCCGGGGCCGTCTTCGTCGCCGTTTTCCGTTGCAGGGCGCGGGCGATCGGCTCCACCACCCGGGCCGCCGTCGGGCCGAGGATCGCCATCAGCAGCACGTACGCCGTGGCCAGCGCCGCCAGCTCGCCGTCGACCGCGCCCGCCGTCACCGCCAAGCCCGCGATCACGATCGAGAACTCACCTCTCGCGACCAACGCCGCCCCGGCGCGGGCTCGGCCCATCTTGCCGATGCCCTGACGCCGCGCCGCCCACCAGCCGGTGCCGACCTTCGTCAACGTCGTGATCACCGCCAGCACCACGGCCCAGCCCAGCACGGGCGGGATCGACGCCGGGTTCGTGTTGAGCCCGAACACCACGAAGAACACCGCGGCGAACAGGTCCCGCAACGGCTCCAGCAGGTGCGTCGCGTTCTCCGCCGTCGAGCCCGAGATCGCGATGCCGAGCAGGAACGCGCCGACCGCGGCCGACACCTGCATCGCCGACGCGACGCCCGCCACCAGCAGCGCCGCACCCAGGACCTTGAGCAGGAACACCTCGCGGTCCGGGCTGTCGACGGCGGCCGAGACGTACCGGCCGAACTTCAGCGCGATCACCAGGACCACGGTGATCACCAGCAGCGAGATCCCGACGGCCTCCATGCCGCCGAGCAGCGAGACGCCACCCAGCACCGCCGTCAGGATCGGCAGGTACAGGGCCATCACGAGGTCCTCGAACACGAGGATCGACAGCACCACCGGCGTCTCGCGGTTGCCGAGCCTGCCGAGGTCGCCGAGGACCTTCGCGACGATCCCGGACGACGAGATGTACGTGACGCCCGCCATCACCATCGCGCCGACCGGGCCCCAGCCCAGCAGCAGCGCGACGGCCGCGCCGGGGGCGGCGTTGAGGACGATGTCGAGCAGGCCCGCCGTCCAGGAGCGGCGCAGCCCGGTGAACAGCTCGGCCGCCGAGTACTCGAGGCCGAGCAGCAACAGCAGCAGCACGACGCCGATTTCGCTGGCCAGGTGCGTGAACCCGCCGATGTCGGTCAGCGGGATCAGGCCGCCGGAGCCGAAGCAGAGGCCGCCGAGCAGGTAGAGCGGGATGGGGGAGAGGCCGATCTTCCCGGCGAGGCGCCCGAGCGCGCCCAGCACGAAGAAGACCGCCCCCAGTTCGATCAGGGACAGCGCGGTGTGATCCATCGGCCGCTCAGCCGTACTTGAGGATCTTGGCGGCGGCTTCGAGACCCTCGCTCGTGCCGACCGCGACGAGCAGGTCGCCCCCGGTCAAGGTGAAGTCCGGCGTCGGCGACGGGTGCACCTGCCCCGCCCGCGCCACCGCGACCACCGAGACGCCGGTGCGGGTGCGCATCGCCGTGTCGCCGAGCGTCCGGCCGTCGAAGGGACCGGACGGCTTGATCGGCAGCTGCCGCGTGCTGATCCCCGGCAGGTCGCGGTGCTCCTCCGTGAGCTGCGCGACGAGCTGCGGCGCGCCGAGCAGGTTGGCCAGCGCGCCGGCCTCGTCCGCGGTGAGCGGGATCGAGGCGGCGCAGGCATCGGGATCGTCCGATTTGGACACGATGAGCTCGATGTGGCCGTCCCGCTGGGTGACGACGCCGATGCGCCGACCGGTACGGGTGGCGAAGTCCTTGCGGACCCCGATGCCGGGCAGGGGAGTAACTTCGACGTTCACCCAACCACCGTAACCCACGTGTCCGTTTCGCGGCGTTCAGCCGAGCAGGAGCAGCACGGAGGCGACGACCATCACGACGGCGGTCAGGCCGTGCACACCGAAGGCGGCGCCCTTCTTCCCCCGGTGGCGCAGGACGATCAGCATGTCGAAGAGGGGCCAGACGGCGGCGGCGAGGAAGACCCAGCCCAGGGCGTGCGGGTCGCCGTAGAGCACCAGGGCCAGCGGGACGAGCCCGGCCCCGATGTCACGGCCGCCCTTGACGTTCAGGAAGGTCTCGGCGTTCTCGGGGACTTCGGTGAAGCCGAAACCGGCGGCGATCTTCGCGGGCGCGAAGAGGTAGTTGAGGCCGACGTAGATGATCCCGAGCGAGACGATCGCGACGAGGACGTAGCCGGTGACGAGCATGTGTTCCCTCCAGGGTTTCTAGCATCGCTAGGATTTCTAGCAACGCTAACTTAGCGACGCTAGTTTGTCTAGCAGTGCTAGCATCACGGAATGACCCAGCGACAGCGGCGTGTACGCGACCGAACCGAGCGCGGGAGGCGAATAGTCACGGCGGCACGCGAGCTGGCCGAGGAGGAGGGCTGGGAGGCGGTCACGACAAGGCGGCTGGCGGCGCTCATCGAGTACAGCCAGCCGGTGCTGTACAGCCACTTCCCGGGAGGCAAGGACGCAATCATGGCGGCGGCCGCCTTGGAGGGCTTCGCGGAGCTGGTCGAGGCCCTGAGCGGAGCGCGCGGCGGCGGCCTGGCAGGGGTGGCCCGGGCGTACGTCGAGTTCGCCGAGGAGAAACCGGCCCTCTACGACGCGATGTTCACGCTGGCTTCGGAGTTGCGGTTCGCCGAGGAGGACACGCCGGAGGTGATGAAGGCGGGCTTCGCGGAGCTACTGGCGGTCATCGAGCCGGTGGCGGGGGAACAGGACGCGGGGGTGCTGACCGAGGTGTTTTGGAGCACGTTGCACGGGCTGGTGACGCTGGATCGGGGAGGTCGGCTGTCGCAGGGGAACCGTGACGAGCGCCTGGCACTGGTCGTAGCGCGCTTCGGCGCGCCTGAAGCTCAGACAAAAGAGCTGGGTGGTCATCCCGTCGCCTGAGGCCGTCAAAATCACTTTGAGCCAGGCCCGCAACTACCTGGTCAACGTGCAGCGAAGTACGGAGGCTTGCGGGCCTGGCTCAAAGTGATAGGCCTCAATCAGGCGACGGGATGACCACCCAGCGGCCCACCTCGAGAACGCAACGGGACTACGAGGCCCCGGCCATCCCGGAGCCTGCCCGTCCGGCGAGGACATTCTTTGTCTTTAGAACCCGCGTCCAACGAAAAGAAGACGGGCCCGACATCCCCCACCCCTCCTCGCGGAGTGTTCAGCCGCCGGTCGACCTTGTCAAGGCGGGAAAGCGTGCCTTGACAAGCTCAACCGTCGACTGAAGAGCGGCGAGGACGAGGGGCGGGGGAGGTCTGGTGATCTCGTGCCTGATTTGCATTGCCGGCCGCCGGTTGCTCAGGGGGAGCCCGGCCGCCGGTCTCCCGCATTGCCGGCCGCCGGTTCGCGCGGGGCTGGCCACGCGTTCCGCGCGATGAACAACCCCCGCCCGGTCGCGGCAGTCCGTACCCCACGCCGTCCCGTGCGGGCCGACTGATCTCCTCCGCACCCCGACCGGCAGAATGGACACCGCCCGAGGAACGTCGAGAACGCGAGGAGAGTGCCGGTGACGGGAGCCCTACGTGGTGTGGTCGCGCTGGACGGCCCGTCGGGGACCGGGAAGACCACCGTTGCCCGCAAGCTCGCGCAAAGCCTCGGGGCCGGCTACCTCGACACCGGTGCCATGTACCGGATGGTCACCCTCGCCGTCCTGCGCGCCGGCGTCGACCCGGCCGATGCCGACGCCGTCGCCCGGCTTGCCGATGATGCCGATTTCACCATCGGCACCAGCCCCGATCGGCCCGAGATCCGGCTGGCCGGTGAGGACGTCGCCGCCGACATTCGCGGGCCCGAGGTCACCAAGGCCGTTTCGCCCGTCTCCGCCGTGCCGCACGTTCGCGAACTGCTCGTCGCGCGACAGCGGCAGATCATCGACGACGTCGTCGGGCACCGCGGCGGGATCGTCGTCGAAGGCCGGGACATCGGCACCGTCGTCGCCCCGGACTCGCCGCTGAAGGTCTTCCTCACCGCCTCCGCCGACGTTCGGGCCTCGCGCCGCAGCACTCAGGACACCGCCGCCGGGCGGAAGTCGTCCGTTGCCGATGCCCTCGCGAGCGTCGAGCGCCGCGATCACCTCGACTCGACCCGCGCTGCCTCGCCGCTGCGCGCCGCCGATGATGCCGTGCACGTCGACACCTCGGAACTGTCCATCGACCAGGTGATCGTCGCCCTCAGTGAACTCGCCAGCCACCGCGGACTGCTGGCGGGGTGCAACGCCGAGGTCGCGCGATGACCGCTGGGTCTTCTGGGGCCGAGCCCCAGACCCCAGCCGGGGGGCAAGCCCCCCTGGACCCCCCGAAGGCGGCCAGCGGACTGCCTGAGGGCTCCGTCGGCGCACTCCACGACGCCGGGCGGGTCTTCGCCCGGTACTATCTGCGGTCGGCCTTCCGCATCCGCGTGCACGGCCGCGAGCGCATGCCCGCCAGCGGGCCGGTGCTGGTGATCGCCAACCACAGCTCCATGATCGAGCCGCAGCTGATCTTCGGAATGCTGCCGCGGCGTTCGGCGTTCCTGGTCAAGGCCGAGATGTTCGGCGGGATCGTCGGCAAGTTCATGCTGGCGATCGGGCAGATTCCGCTCAAGCGCGGCGAGATCGACCGCAAGCCGCTGATGACCGCGGTCGGCGTGCTCAAGGGCGGCGGTGTCGTCGGGATCTTCCCCGAGGGCACCCGCGGCTCCGGGGACGTCGGCGCGGCCGAACGCGGCGCGGCCTGGCTGGTCCGGGCCTCCGGCGCGACCGTGCTCCCGGTCGCGACGCGGGGCACGCTCAAGCCTGCCGACGGCAAGCGGCGCTGGCGCCCGCGCGTGGACATCCTCGTGGGGGAGCCGTTCACGCCGAAGGTCGGTCCCGGTAAGACCGGGCTCGACCAGGGCACCGAAGAGCTCCGCGGCGAGCTCGCGGCGCTCGTGAAGACTTTGGACGATTGGCGTACCGAAAACGGATTCGTTACGCCATAAGGGAAATTGGGTAGTGATGGAAGAGCTGGACAGCGTCGGCGAAGTCGACGGCACCTGGTCCGACGAGACCGAGTTCGCCGCGCTCGACGCGCAGATCGAGGCGGCCGAGCTGGCCGAGGAGGCCGCGCTCGCGCAGCCGGTCCTCGCCGTCGTCGGCCGCCCGAACGTCGGCAAGTCGACGCTGGTCAACCGCATCCTCGGCCGCCGCGAAGCCGTCGTGCAGGACGTCCCGGGCGTGACTCGCGACCGCGTCGCCTACGACGCCTACTGGGGCGGCCGCAAGTTCACCCTGGTCGACACCGGCGGCTGGGAGCCGGACGCGACCGGGCTGCAGGCCTCCGTCGCCGCGCAGGCCGAGCTGGCCATGCAGACCGCCGACGCGGTGCTGCTGGTGATCGACGCGACCGTCGGCGCCACGGCGACCGACGAGGCCGTGTCGAAGGTCCTGCGCCGCTCGAAGAAGCCGGTGCTCTTGGCCGCGAACAAGGTCGACGACGACCGGCTGCTGGCCGACACGGCGTCGCTGTGGTCGCTCGGCCTCGGCGAGCCGCACCCGGTCAGCGCCCTGCACGGCCGCAGCTCCGGCGACCTGCTCGACGCCATCCTCAAGGCCCTGCCCGAGTCGCCGCGCGAAGGCGGCCCGGTGACGTCGGGGCCGCGCCGCGTCGCGCTGGTCGGCAAGCCGAACGTCGGCAAGTCGAGCCTGCTCAACAAGCTCTCCGGCGAGGAGCGCTCGGTCGTCGACTCGGTCGCGGGCACCACCGTCGACCCGGTCGACTCGCTGGTCGAGCTGGACGGCGAGACCTGGCGGTTCGTCGACACCGCGGGCCTGCGCAAGCGCGTCAACTTCGCCGCCGGCGCCGAGTACTACGCCTCGCTGCGCACCAAGACCGCCATCGACGCGGCCGAGGTCGCGATCGTGCTGCTGGACGCGGCCGAGCCGATCTCCGAGCAGGACCTGCGGGTGCTGACGATGGTCGTCGAGGCGGGCCGCGCCTGCGTGCTCGCGTTCAACAAGTGGGACCTGGTCGACGAGGACCGCCGCCACGCGATGGTCCGCGAACTGGAGCGCGGCTTGGTCCGCGTCCCGTGGGCGGAGAAGGTCAACATCTCCGCGCTGACCGGCCGCTCGGTGCGCAAGCTCGCTCCGGCGCTGCGGACGGCGCTGGCGTCGTGGGACCAGCGGGTGCCGACCGGCCAGCTCAACGCGTGGTTGTCCGACCTGATCGCGGCCACCCCGCCGCCGGTCCGGTCCGGCAAGCAGCCGAAGGTGCTGTTCGCGACGCAGGCCGGCATCCGCCCGCCGACGCTCGTGCTGTTCACCACCGGCTTCCTCGAGGCCGGCTACCGCCGGTTCATCGAGCGCAAGTTCCGCGAGCGATTCGGCTTCGCGGGCAGCCCCGTCCGGGTGAACGTGCGGGTGCGCGAGAAGAAGGCGAAGCCGAAGGTCGGCGGAAAGGCCGCCAGGACCCGCTAGGGATCACCGCGCGTGAGGTCCGACACTCCGTCGTGACCCTGCGGATACCTTTCGTACATCCACGGGTATCGTGGATGGTCGTTGCGGGCGCCTCAACCGGAGAGCAAGCCCGGTTGAGGCTCCCGAAAGGTGAGTGGTGGGCTTGCGCGCCCATGGTTCGTCCCTGCACGTCTTCGGCGCGGTCGAGGTGATCGGCCGATGACCGTCACGATCGAACCCGGCGAATCCCCGGCCGACCTGACCCTCGCCCCGGTCGCCGACCGGGCCCTGTTCTGGTCCGGACTCGGCGCCAGCGAGCGCACCCTGCTCGACATCCTCGCCGCCACCGCCGAGCGGCACCCCAACGCCGCCGCGCTCGACGACGGCACCACCACGCTCACCTACCGGCGCCTGCTGGAGGAGATCGACGCCTACGGCCGCCGGCTGCGCGGTTACGGCGTCGGCCTCGGCGACCGCGTCGGCATCCGGATCTCCTCCGGCACCGCCGAGCTGTACGTCGCGATCCTCGCCACCCTGTCCGTCGGCGCGGCCTACGTGCCGGTCGACGCGGACGACCCGGACGAACGCGCCGAGCTGGTCTTCGAGGAGGCCCAGGTCGCCGCGGTCGCCACCGACGGCAAGATCGAGGTCCACTCGACGCCCGGCGGCCGCCGCGGGGCCCCCGGCCCGGCCGACGACGCGTGGATCATCTTCACCTCGGGTTCCACCGGCAAGCCCAAGGGCGTCGCGGTGACGCACGCGAGTGCCGCCGCCTTCGTCGACGCCGAAGCCGAACTGTTCCTCACCGAGGAGCCCATCGGCCCCGGTGACCGCGTGCTGGCCGGGCTGAGCGTCGCCTTCGACGCCTCCTGCGAAGAGATGTGGCTGGCCTGGCGCCACGGCGCCTGCCTGGTCCCGGCGCCGCGCGCGCTCGTCCGCACCGGCGTCGACCTCGGGCCGTGGCTGGTCGCGCAGCGCATCACCGTCGTCTCGACCGTGCCGACGCTGGCCGCGCTCTGGCCCGCCGACGCGCTCGAGGACGTCCGCCTGCTCATCTTCGGCGGCGAGGCCTGCCCGCCGGAGCTGGCCGAGCGCGTCGCCGTCGAAGGCCGCGAAGTCTGGAACACCTACGGCCCGACCGAGGCCACTGTCGTCGCCTGTGCCGCGCAGCTGACCGGGGAGGGCCCGGTCCGGATCGGCCTGCCGCTGTCCGGCTGGCAGCTCGCCGTGGTCAACGACGAGGGCGAGCCGGTCGCCATGGGCGAGACCGGTGAGCTGGTCATCGGCGGCGTCGGCCTGGCCCGCTACCTCGACGCGGCGAAGGACGCCGAGAAGTTCGCGCCGCTGCCGTCGCTGGGCTGGCAGCGCGCCTACCGCTCCGGCGACATGGTCCGCGCCGAAGAGGACGGCCTGCTGTTCCTCGGCCGCCTCGACGAGCAGGTCAAGCTCGGCGGCCGCCGCATCGAGCTGGGCGAGGTGGACGCCGCGCTGCAGGCCCTGCCGGGCGTGCAGGGCGCGGCCGCCGCGATCCGCCGCACCAAGGCGGGCAACCAGGTCCTCGTCGGCTACGTCGTCCCGGGCGGCGAGCCGTTCGACCACGACCAGGCCGCGAACCGGCTGCGCGAGCACCTGCCCGCCGCGCTGGTGCCGCTGCTCGCCGTCGTCGACGACCTGCCGACCCGCACCTCCGGCAAGGTCGACCGCGCCGCCCTCCCGTGGCCGCTGTCCACAGTGGAGGCTTCGGGGCTGACGCCGACCGAGACGTGGCTCGCCGAAGGGTGGGCGGAGATCCTCGGTGTGTCGGTCGACAGCCCGAAGGCCGACTTCTTCACGCACGGCGGCGGCAGCCTGACCGCCGCCCAGGTGGTCGCCCGTATCCGCACCCGGCACCCGCAGGTGTCGGTCGCCGACGTCTACGCCAACCCCAAGCTCGGCGCGCTGGCCGCGATGCTGGACGCGCTGAGCGGCCAGGCCACCGAGCGCCGCGAGATCGCGCCGACGAAGCGCCGCGCCGGAGTGGTCCAGACGGTGCTGATGGTTCCGCTGATGGGGCTCGTCGGCCTGCGCTGGGCCACGCTCGCCGCCGCGCTGTCGAACCTCCTGGCGCTGCTCGGGTTCGCCTGGGCGCCGACGCTGAGCTGGGCGTGGCTCGTCCTCGCCTGGGTCGTGCTGTTCAGCCCGGGCGGCCGGATCGCGATCGCCGCGACCGGTGCCCGCGTCCTGCTTTCCGGCGTCCGGCCCGGCACGTACCCGCGCGGTGGCAGTGTCCACTTGCGACTGTGGACGGCCGAGAAGCTCGCCGAGTTCTCCGGTGCGGACAGCGTCGCGGGCGCGTCGTGGATGACGACGTACGCCAAGGCGCTCGGCGCGCGGATCGGCAAGGACGTCGACCTGCACTCGCCGCCGCCGGTCACCGGCTTCCTCAAGCTGGGCCGCGGCGCGGCGATCGAGCCCGAGGTCGACCTGTCCGGCCACTGGGTCGACGGCGACGTCGTGCACATCGGCAAGGTCCGCGTGGGCGCGGAAGCCCGCGTCGGCGCGCGCAGCACGCTGTTCCCCGGCGTCCGGATCGGCAAGGGCGCGGAGATCGCGGCCGGCTCGACCGTCCGCGGCGCCGTCCCGGCCGGGCAGCGCTGGGCCGGTTCGCCCGCGTCCCGCGTCGGCAAGGACGAGCGCGACGCGCTGAAGTGGCCGTCGAGCCGCCCGCCGCGGTCGCACTTCTGGGCCGCCGTCTACGGCGCCACGTCCCTGGCTCTCGGCTTCCTGCCCGGTGTCGCCGCGCTGGCGGGCGTGGCCGTGCTCGGCTACGCGATCGCCGGTGCGTCCACGCTTCTGGACGCGTTCACCCAGGCGCTGATCTTCGTGCCGGTCGCGACGATCGCCTACTTCGGCGCCTACCTGCTGCTCGTGCTCGTCGGGGTGCGGTCGCTCAGCATCGGCATGGTCGAGGGCTACCACCCGGTGCACGGCCGCGTCGCGTGGCAGGTCTGGGCGACCGAGCGGCTGATGAGCATGGCCCGCGAAGGCCTGTTCCCGTTGTACGCCAGCCTGTTCACGCCGGTGTGGCTGCGGCTGCTCGGCGCGAAGGTGGGCCGGAACGTCGAGGCGTCGACCGTCTTGGCACTGCCGAAGATGACCAAGGTCGACAGCGGCGCGTTCCTGGCCGACGACACCATGGTCGCCACCTACGAGCTGGGCCACGGCTGGCTGCACGTCGCCCCGGCGCGGATCGGGAAGCAGGCGTTCCTCGGCAAC
The DNA here is from genome assembly GCF_030264295.1 of Amycolatopsis nalaikhensis. Taxonomy (GTDB): domain Bacteria; phylum Actinomycetota; class Actinomycetes; order Mycobacteriales; family Pseudonocardiaceae; genus Amycolatopsis; species Amycolatopsis nalaikhensis. The sequence goes on from NZ_CP127173.1 coordinate 6,704,285, forward strand.
TCGGGGATGACCGCCCCGGGGCGTTCGGTGCCGAAGCGCGGTCTGGTCGGTGTCCTGTCCTCGACGCCGCTGAAGGCGAAGAAGGGCTCGTCGTACCTCGGCATGCCGCCGCTGCCGGTCCGCCGCGCGGTCGGCGAGGCCGACACGAGCCGCACCTACACCCCGGCGCCGCACCTGAAGGCGGCGCGGGCGCTGGTCGAGCTGTGCCGGATCGTCCCGGTGATGTGCGGGGTCGCGCTGACCGTCGTGGTCGCGTTCGGGCTGCTGTGGGCGGCTTCGCTGTTCGGGTTCGGTATCGCCTTGCTGCTCGCGGGGCCCGCCCTGCTGGCCGCCGGAGTCGTCGCGGCGCTGACCGCGACTGTCATGAAGTGGCTGCTGGTCGGCAAGTTCCGCGAGATCGACCACCCCCTGTGGAAGCTCCTTCGTCTGGCGCAACGAGCTGGCCGACACCTTCGTCGAGGCCCTGGCCGTGCCGTGGCTGATCGGCTCGGTCGGCGGCACCCCGCTGCTGACCGCCTGGCTGCGCACGATGGGCGTCAAGATCGGCCGCGGGGTCTGGCTGGAGACGTACTGGCTGCCCGAGGCCGACCTCGTGTCGCTGGGCGACGGCGCGACGATCAACCGCGGCTGCGTCGTGCAGACGCACCTGTTCCACGACCGGATCATGAGCATGTCCCGGGTGACGCTCGGCGAGGGCGCGACGCTCGGCCCGCACGGCATCGTGCTGCCCGGCGCCGGCATCGGCGACCGCACCACGGTGGGCCCCGGCTCGCTCGTGACCCGCGGCGACGAGGTCCCCGCCGACACGCGCTGGCTCGGCAACCCGATCTCGGCGTGGCCGGGTAAGTAACGAAGGCCAGGCGTGCCGGACGGACCCGTCCGTGCGAGCCTGGTTTCCCGCACGCACGAGGAAAGGTTCGCCACGGGTGATTTCGAAGGCTCCTGCTCCCGGCGCGGACACCTCCGGCGATCCCTACCTCCCCGCGCACGGCAACGGGGGTTACCGGGTCCGCCACTACGACCTGACCCTCGACTACAAGGTCGCGCCGAACCGCTTGTCCGCGTCCGCGGCGATCACCGCCGAGGCGACGCAGGCGCTTTCCCGCGTCAGCTTCGACTTCGCGGACTTCCGGATCAACCGCGTGCTGGTCGACGGCAGGCCGGCGAAGTACCTCAAGCGTGGCGCGAAGCTGCACGTCAAGCCGGCGAAGGCGATCGCCGCGGGCACGGAGTTCGCGGTGGAGGTCCACTACGTCGGCAACCCACGCCCGGTGGGCAGCCGCTGGGGTGACGTCGGCTGGGACGAGCTGACCGACGGTGCGCTGGTGGCGAGCCAGCCGGTCGGCGCGCCGTCGTGGTTCCCGTGCAACGACCACCCGTCGGACAAGGCGACCTACCGGGTGAGCGTGACGACGGCGTCGCCGTACCTGGTGGCGGTGACCGGCAACCTGGTCGAGCGCACCGTCCGGGGCAGCACCACGAGGTGGGTGTTCGACCGGCCGGAGCCGACGGCTACGTACCTGATGAGCGTCCAGATCGGCCGCTACGACGAGGTCGAGCTGACCGGCCGGGGCGATCCGGTGCCGCAGCGCGCGGCCGTGCCCCCGCGCCTGCGCCGGGCGTTCGACCGCGACTTCGGGCGCCAGGGCCGGATGATGGACGTCCTGCGGCGGTGGTTCGGGCCGTACCCGTTCGGCGAGTACGTCATCGTGGTCACCGACGACGACCTCGACGACCCGATCGAGGCCCAGGGCATGGCGATCTTCGGCGCCAACCACGTCGACGGCCGCCGCACCCACGAGCGGCTCGTGGTGCACGAGCTGGCCCACCAGTGGTTCGGCAACAGCCTGACGGTGGCGGACTGGCGCCATATCTGGCTCAACGAGGGCTTCGCGACGTACGCGGAGTGGCTGTGGTCGGAAGAGTCCGGCGGGCCGTCGGCCGCGGCACTGGCCCGCGACTGGCACGCCCGGATCAAGGCCAAGCCCGCGGACGTCCGCATCGCCGACCCGGGCGTGGCCCGGATGTTCGACGAGCGGGTCTACAAGCGCGGCGGGCTGACGCTGCACGCGCTGCGGGCCGAGCTCGGCGACCCGGCGTTCTTCGCGCTGCTTCGGGGGTGGGCGGTCGAGAACCGCCACGGGCTGGTGACGACGGAGAAGTTCGTCGCCGCGGCGGAAGCGCAGGCGGGCCGTTCGCTGACGGCGTTCTTCACGCGCTGGCTGGAGTCGGCGGCGCTGCCACCGCTGCCCGGCGCCTGACCGGTCGGGCGTGCTGAAGGGGACGTTCATCGCATCTGATGCGGTGAAGGGGCCGTTCCTGGCATGTGATGAGAGGAAAGGGCCCTTCAGCCCGCCCGGTGGCGAGTAGACATCGGATGTCTCTGCCGCTTTCCGGGTGAACCGCCCTGGCCTTTCCCGTCCTCCTCTGCAAGTATGGCCGCACGCCGCCGCTCGATCTCGTGAAACGTAGTATGAATTCGGAGGACGCTTCATGGATGCAGTGTCGCGGCGTACCGTGCTGCGCTCGGCCTCGGTCGTCGCCGGGGCCGCCGCCTTCGGGGGACTCTGGGCCAAGGCGGCTCCGCCGGCGCTCGCCGGAACCAATCCGCACCGGGATGTCGCCGCCGATGCGCGCATGGTCTGGCGGCGGCTGCCGAAGAACTGGCAGGAAGGCCCGTTCCTGGCCAACGGCTACCTCGGCGCGCAGGTCTACGCCGGGCAGACGCCGCAGGTGCTGAAGGTGATGCTGAGCCACACCCAGGTCCAGGACCAGCGGATCCAGTGGGAGGCGGGCATCGGCCTGTCCCGCCTGCCGATCGGCTACCTCACGCTCACCTTCGCCGGCGCGATCACCGCCGTCGACTGGACGCTCGACCTCTACAACGCCGAGCTCGGCGGCACCATCACCACCACGCAGGGCTCGGTCGCCTTCTCCGCGGTCGTGCACAACGACCTCGGCGTGCTGCTCGTCTCGATGACGCCCAGCGCGGGCGAGGCCGCGGCCGCCTGGGCGTTCCGGCCGCTGGAGTCGGCGACCACCCGGACCGTCCGCAAGCCACCCGAGTACGTCGCGAACCCCGCGCCCGAGCTCGCCGACGGGTACTGCGCGCAGCCGATGCTCGCCGGGGGCGGGTACACGACAGCTTGGCGCGAACGCGCGATCGGGGCGCGACGGCTGCTCGCCGCGACCGTCGCCTACAGCTTCCCCGGCACGACGCACACGAAAGACGCGCTCGACGGCGTCCGGAAAGCGCTTGCCATGCACCCCGACGTCCTGCTCGCCCGGCACCGCCGCTGGTGGAACGACTACCACCGGCGCAGCTTCGTTTCGGTGCCCGACAAGCAGATCCAGCGGTTCTACTGGATCCAGCTCTACAAGATCGCGTCGGCCACGCGGAAGGACGGGCCGGTCGTGTCCGAGTGGGGCCCGTGGTTCCCGGAGGTCGGCAACAGCTGGACCGCCGTCTGGTGGAACCTCAACGTCCAGGTCACCTACCCGATCGTCAACAGCAGCAACCACCCCGAGCTCGACGCCGTCACCGAGACCTTCCGGCGCGACCACGCGAACCTCGAGGTGTCCGTGCCGCCCGCCTACCGCGACGGCGACACGTACGCGCTCTCGCACCCCGGTGACTGGCGGCTGCGGCCCGGCGGCACGCGCTCGGTCGGCGTCCCCGGGACGACGTCCAAAACGGACCAGACCGGGAACCTGTTGTGGGGCCTGCACAACGTCTGGCTCGCCTACCGCCACCACATGGACCGCGGCGTGCTGCGCGACGTCCTGTACCCGACGCTCGCCAAGGCACTGAACTTCTACCGCCACTTCCTGTTCACCGGCCCCGACGGGACCCTGCACCTTCCGCTGACCCGGTCGCCGGAGTACGCCGACGCCACGGACTGCACCTACGACCTGTCCCTGATCCGGTGGGCGGCGCGCACGCTCGTCGACTCGGCCCGGATCCTGCGCCTCAACGAGCCGCGCGTGCCGATCTGGCAGGAGATCAGCGCGAAACTCGTGCCGTACCACGAAGATCCCGCCAACGGCGTGCTCATCGGTGACGGCGTTCCGCTCGCCGCCTCGCACCGGCACTTCTCGCACCTGCTGTGGCTGTACCCGCTGCGGGAGAGAGTCTGGGACCGGCCCGGCGACCGCGACCTGATGAAGCGGACGTTCGACCACTGGGTCGCCGACCAGCAGGCTTGGCACGGGTACAGCTACGCGGCCGCGTCGTCAATGTGCTCCGTGATGGACGCGCCCGAGGAAGCGTTGCGGTACCTGAAGTTCTTCCTCGACCGCAACATCGTGGACAACACCGAGCTGACGGCGAACACGATGTACCGCGAGGGCTCGAACTTCGCCATCGAAAGCCCGATCACCGCGGCGCAGTCCGTGGTGGACATGCTCATGCAGGGATCAGGCGGCGTGCTCAAAGTCTTTCCGTCGGTGTCGGCTGCCTGGCGGGACGCCTCGATCGCGGGCCTGCGCGCGGAAGGCGCGTTCCTCGTGGACGCCTCCCGCCGCGGTGGCACGACGGAGTTCGTCCGCGTGCACAGTGAAGCCGGGGAGCCGCTGGTGCTCGAGCACGGCGTCGTCGTGGACGTCGACGTCCACGACGAGCACGGCAGGCGGCTGCCGTGGCGCCCGGCCGGGCCCGGGCGGATCGCGATCGGCCTGCGGCGGGGCGGTACCGCCGTCGTCACCCCGCGCGGCGGACGGCCGGACCTCGCGCCCCGGAACGTCCCTGCCCTCGGATCGGCCCCCGCGTGGGGCCTGCCGGAGTGACCATGGACATCACGCGCAGAACCGTGCTCGGCGGGGCGCTCGCCGGGCTGGCGGCCGGGTTCACCCCCGCGTACGCCGACACCCCCGGCGGCGACGACTTCGGCTGGCCCGGGTTCCTGAGTACCGCCGACCTGGTCTGGCGGCGGCTGCCCAAGACCTGGTACGAAGGCCCGTTCCTGGGCAACGGCTTCCTCGGCTCGGGCATCTACGCCGAGCCGGGGAAGAACGCGATCCGCTTCAACGTTCAGCACAGCCAGGTGCAGGACCACCGGCCGGAGTTCGGGTCGCTGTTCGGGCTGGCCCGGCTGCGCATCGGGTACTTCACGCTCGAGTCGGTCGGCGCGATCACCGCGCTCGACTGGCGGCTGGACCTGTGGAACGCCGAGCTGACCGGCACGATCACCACCACCGCGGGCAGCATGAGCCTGCGCGCGGTCGTCCACACCGGACAGCCGTTGCTCGCGGTCGAGATCCGGCCCAGTGAGGGAGAACGCGGGTTCCGGTGGGTGTTCCACCCGGCGGTCGCGGTCAGCCCGCGCGCTGACCCGGTGTGGAACAAGCCGCCACCGGCGGGCTACACCGCGAACCCGCCGGTGCGGCTCGGCGACAGCGGCGACGCCCACCTGGCCGTGCAGCCGCTGCTGGCGGGCGGCGAGCACGTGACGGCCTGGCGGGAAGTCACGCGGGGTGGCGCGCGCACGCTCTACACGTCGGTCGCGTGGTCGCACCCGGAGAAGACGTCGGTGGCTCGGGCGCTGGGCACGGTCCGCCGCGCCCAGCCCTTCGCCGCGCTGACCCAGGACCACCGGCGCTGGTGGCACGACTACTACCGGGCGAGCCTTCTGTCCATTCCGGACACCCGGCTGCAGAGCTTCTACTGGATCCAGCTGTACAAGGTGGCGTCGGCGGCCCGGCGAGAGGCGCCGGTGATGGCGACGTCCGGGCCGTGGCTGGAGAACACGCCGTGGCCCGCGACCTGGTGGAACCTCAACGTCCAGCTCGAGTACTGGCTGATCCACGGCTCGAACCACTTGGACCTGGACGCGGTCAGCCACGCGCTCGGCAAGTACCGCGCCAACCTGACGAGCCAGGTGGCGCAGCCGTACCAGGCGGATTCGGCGGGCATCCCGCGCACCACGGACATGACCCTGCTCAACGGCGTCTCGAACGCCACCAGCGGGTTCCCGGTCGGCATCCCGGGGCGGGACACGCCGACACCCGAGGTCGGCAACCTGACCTGGGCGCTGCACAACGTGTGGCTGTCCTACCGGCACACGTTGGACCGGAACCTGCTGTCCGGCACGCTGGTCCCGTTGCTGCGCAAGGCGATCAACTACTACCTGCACTTCCTGGCCCCGGGTGACGACGGCAAGCTGCACCTGCCGCCGACGTTCTCGCCCGAGTACGGCGTCAACGCCCCCGACTGCACCTACGACCTCTCGCTGATCCGCTGGGGCTGCAAGACGTTGCTGCAGACCGCGCCCGGCGACCCGCTCGCCCCGAAGTGGCGGGACGTCCTGGCGAACCTCGTCGACTACCCGGCCGACGCCAACGGTTACATGATCGGCGCCGGGGTGCCGTTCGCGAAGTCGCACCGGCACTACTCGCACCTGCTGCAGATCTACCCGCTCTACGACGTCACGTGGGAGCAGCCCGAGCACCGGCCGATCATCGAGACGTCGCTGAACCACTGGGTCGGCTTCGAGGGCGCGTTGCAGGGCTACACCTTCACCGGGGCGGCGTCGATCTCGGCGCAGATGCTGCGCGGCGAGCAGGCCGCGTTCTACCTCGGCGAGCTGCAGCGGCGCTTCATCCAGCCGAACACGATGTACAAGGAGTCCGGGCCGGTCATCGAGACGCCGTTGTCGGCGGCGAAGTCCCTGCAGGACATGCTGGTGCAGAGCTGGGGCGGCGTCCTCCGGCTGTTCCCGGCGGTGCCCGCCGCCTGGGGCGACATCGCGCTGCGGGACTTCCGCACGGAGGGCGCGTTCCTGCTCAGCGCGTCGCGATCGGGTGGGGTCACGCGCTGGCTGAAGGTGCACAGCGAAGCCGGGGCGCCGTGCGTGCTGCGGCCGGGCATCGACGGCGACCTGGCGGTGACGGACGCGCGGGGCCGCGCCCGGCGCTGGCGGCGGCTGGCGAACGGTGACGTCCAGGTCGACCTGGAACGCGGCGGGGACGCCTTCGTGCACCGGAAGGGTGACCGGCCGGACTTCGCGGTACGGCCGGTCGCGCCCGGCGGGCCGGCTTCACCCTGGGGCCTCCCGTGATCGGGGCCTCCTTCCCGGAACCCCTCCCGGGAAGGAGGCCTTCGCGGCACAATGGGCGGCCGACGAGGGGAGCACGGATGACCGAACCGGGGCAGCGGCCGTTCCCGCCGCCGCCGTGGCAGCCGCCGGTACCGCCGAAGCGGTCGTCGACCACGGCGATCGTGCTGGTCACCGGATCCGTCGTGGTCGTCGTCCTGATGGCGCTGGCGTTCCTGGCCTGGGGGTACCCCGGGTTCCTGCGCAAGCCGGACGCCTACGCCGACGGGGCGTTCTGGACCAGCGCGCCGTCATCGCCGTCCTCCGCTCCGGCGACCGCGCCGAGCACACCGGTGTCGATCGCGGCCGGCCGGGCCGCGATGCCGAAGCGGGCGAAACCCTTGGCCGACCCCGTGACCTGCGCGTTCACCCCGGACCCCGGCGCGCCGGCGCCGAAGAAGGTCGCCCTGCCGCCCGACGGCCCGGCGCCGTCGTCCGGCACCGTCCCGGTGCGGCTGGCCACGACGGCGGGCGGCATCGGGCTGACGCTGGACCGGGCGCTGGCGCCGTGCACCGTGGTCAACTTCCTGAGCCTGGCCAAGCAGGGCTTCTACGACGGCACGTCGTGCCACCGGCTCTCCGTGACGGCCGGGCTGCAGATGCTCCAGTGCGGCGACCCCGTCGGCGACGGCACCGGCGGCCCCGGCTACACGATCCGCGACGAGGTGTTCCCCGAGCTGACGTACGGCCGCGGCGTCCTGGCCATGGCGAAGACGGCCGAACCCGACTCCGGCGGCTCGCAGTTCTTCCTGGTCTTCGGCGAGACGGAGATCCCGCCGGAGTACACGGTGTTCGGCAGCATCGACGACGCCGGGCTGGCCGTCCTGGACGACGTCGCTCGCGACGGCGTCGACCCGGCGAAACCCGGCATCGGCGACGGCAGCGGCCCCCCGAAGACCCCGGTGACGTTCACCGGGGTCACCACGCCGTGATCACTCCCGGTCGAGCAGCTTCCGCAGGGCGCTGAGCAGCGACTTCGCCGCTTCGGGCGACGCCGTCGCGTGGCGCCAGGCGACGTAGCCGTCCGGGCGGACCAGCAGGCAGCCGTCCTCGTCGATGCCGCTCAGCCGGGACCAGTCGCCGTACGCGTCGCGGCCTTCCGGGTCGCCGACGCGCACCGCGCGCAGGTCGAGGCCCAGCTCGGCGCCGACCTTCGCCGCGGCGTCGCGCCACGCGGTGCCGGTGAGCCCGGTCAGCACCGTCCACCGGCCGCCGCCGACGAGGTCCAAAGTGGACACGCGGCGGCCGTGCGGGCCCACCAGCCAGGCGTGCGGCAGCTTCGCGCCCGGTTCGGTGCTCGGCCGGTGGAACAGCTCGGGATCGCGGTCCGAAGTGGCCGTGACGCCGTCGGGCAGCACTGCACCCGAGGCGTACCGCTGGTCCATCTCGACGCCGTGCGCGTTGAACTCGTAGTGCTTCAGCTCGATGGCCTTCTCCAGCTCACGCCGTTTCCGCGCGCCTTCGGCCGTGGGCGCGAGGCAGGTCTCGAGCCCGGCGGTGATGCCCTCGGCGTCGGTGTCGCCGGTGATGCCCAGCGCGGCGAAGATCGGCCCGAACTGGTCGCGGCTGAGGTTCGCCCGGTCGACGATCTGCTTGCCCACCGGAGCGCGCTCGGCGGAGTAGCTGTCGAGCAGCCCTTCGCCCGCCTCCCCGCGCAGCACCATCGCGAGCTTCCAAGCCAGGTTGTACGAGTCCTGGATGGACGTGTTCGAGCCCAGCCCGTTGGACGGCGGGTGCCGGTGCACGGCGTCCCCGGCGCAGAACACCCGTCCGCTGCGGTACTCCGTCGCGTAGTTGTGGTTGACCGTCCACAGTGACGTCGAGGTGATCTCGACCTCGAGGCCCGGGTCGCCGACGAGGTCGCGCACCAGCCGCGTCGCCTCCTCGACGTCGACCTCCGGCGGCGCCTGCTCGATGTCGTAGCCCCAGGTCAGCAGCCATTCGTTCCACGGGCGCACCATCCGGACCAGGCCCATCCCGATCCCGCCGAGGTGCGCGCCCGGCCGCATGACCCAGTAGAGGACGCTCGGCCGGTGCGCCACGTACGGCGCGAGGTCGGCGGTGAACGTGATGTTCATGCTGCCGGCCTTGCCGGTCTGCCCGGCGATGGGCAGCCCGGCCTGCTCGGCGACGCGGCTGCGGGCCCCGTCGGCGCCGATGAGGTACTTGGCGCGCAACGTGAACTCGTCGCCGCGCACGCGGTCGCGGAAGCGGGCGGTGACGCCGGTCGCGTCCTGGGTGAAGTCGAGGAACTCGGTGTCCAGCCGCAGTTTCGCGCCGCGGGCGGCGGCTTCGCTCACCAGGATCGGCTCGAGGTAGGTCTGCGGCAGGTCGATCATGTGGCACGGGCTCGCGGCGCCGTACTCCGACGCCGACCGGTCACCGGTGCCCCAGCTGGCGATCCGGCCGATCTCCGGCCCGGTCAGCGACGTGCAGAGCACGGTGTCGCCCATCAGCTCCGGCGGCGTCCCGACGGCCAGTGCCTTGTCCTCGACGCCGAGGTCGCGCAGCACCTCCATGGTGCGCTGGTTGGTGATGTGCGCGCGGGGCGTGTTGGCCGTCCAGCCGTACTTGGTGGCCAGCACGGTCGGCACGCCGTAGGTGGCGAGCAGCAGGGCCGCCGAGCCACCGGCCGGGCCGCTGCCGACCACGATGACGTCGGTGTCGTAGTTCATGCGCCACTCCCTGAGATCCGGAAGGTGAAGTCGAGGCGGCCGTCGCCGAAGTCGACGATCAGGTCGTCCTTGACACCGAAGACGGTGTCGGAGTCGAGGTAGTCGCCGCCGGCGACGAACAGCTGCGTGATCAGCGTCCGGTAGCCGGGCTTGGCGATCATGAAGTGCACGTGCGGGGCGCGGTAGGGGTGCCGCCCGACGGCGTCGAGCATCTGCCCGACCGGCCCGTCGGCGGGGATGGGGTAGGCGCTCGGCACGATCGTCCGGAAGCGCAGCCGCCCGTTTTCGTCCGTGCGGAAGCGCGCCCGGAGCACCGGACCGTCCACATCGGGCAGCTGGACGTCGTAGAAACCGTCCTCATTGGACTGCCAGACGTCGACGACCGCGTCCGCGACGGGCCGGTCTTCGGTGTCGGTGACGAGGATGTCGGCCGCCAGCGGCTTGCCGGGCAGTCCTTCGGCGAGATCGGCGCCCTGCGGGGTTTCGGGCGGCCCTTCGACGTAGAAGGGGCCGAGCACGGCCGACGGCGTCGTGTCCGGGGTGCGCGAGTTGGTCAGGACGTCGACGACGCTGGACACGCCGAGGGTGTCCGACAGCAGGATGAACTCCTGGCGCGTGTCGGTGGTGATGTGCCCGGCGCGGGTCAGGAAGCCGATGGCGTACTCCCACTCGTCCTGGGTGAGGTCGGTGCGGATGGCGTAGCCGTGCAGGGTCTCGACGAGGTCGGTGAGCAGCGTCCGGACGCGGTCGGGCGCGCCGGCGAAGCTGTCGACGACCTGCTTGGTGAGCGCCTTGAGGCTGGGCCGAATGGCCGGGCGGGCACCGGTGAGGGCTTGGCGGAGGAGGTCGGCTTCCGGTTCGCCGTCGAGGTCCGCTTCGGTGAGCCCCAGCTCGGCGAGCGAGTGCGGGATGGGGAGGCTCGCGGCCAGTTCGAAGACGTCGGCGGCGTCGTCGAGGCCCTGGTGCGCCATGACGTACGGCAGGAGGACGGCGTGGGTTTCGGCGTGCGGGAGGCCGAACTTGCCGCCGAGGTGGTGGCAGAGGTGGTGGTGGAGTCCCATCTGGACGGCGTCGAGGCAGAGGCCGGCGAGCCAGGCCCCGCGCTGCGCGTCGCTCCGGGCGTCCACATCGGACGGATCGGCGGCGATCCGCGGCAGGGCGCGCATGAGGAGCTTGATCGACTCGGCGGCGAGCAGGTCGGTCATCGGGTTGGCGTCGGGGGCGTACCGGGCTTCGACGGCGTGGGCGAGGGCGTTGAGCCCGCTGGCGGCGGAGACGGGCACGGGCAGGCCGAGGGTGAGGTCGACGTCGTAGAGGACGGTCTCGGGCCGGACTTTCGGGGTCTTCTGCGTGGTCTTGCGGCCGTCGGCGGTCTGGCCGAGGACGGCGGTCAGCTCGGAACCGGCGTAGGTGGTCGGGACGACGAGCTGCGGAAGGTCGGTGTGCAGGGCGATGGCCTTGGCGAGCCCGGTGGCCGAACCACCCCCGACGGCGACCACCCCATCGACACCGTGCTCGGCGACGACCTTGAGGGCGCGCTCGGTGACATCGACGGGGGTGTGCATGGCGGCATCCTCGAACCGCGCGACGAGCCGAGCGCCGAGGACTTGGGCGGCCCGGTCCCCGTGCCGAGGACGGCCGATGAGCAGGACGCGGCCGATCCCGAGCCGGTCGGCTTCCTCGCCGAGGGAGTCGAGCGAGCCGAAGACCACCCGCACGGGGTTCGCGGCGTAGCTGAACGAGGTCATGCGGGGGAGTATCCGGCGGGGGCGGTGGCGCGGTCCTGCACGTTCTTGCTGCCTGGCGGCACGAAACGCGCGTGCTCGGGGTGGGTGGCGGCTCGCTCGCCCACGCGGCGCACGGGCGCGGGGCTCGGCAGGCTGGTGGCGCTTGCTCCTCCTGCACCCTGGCGGGCGGCGGCGCGCCCGGCGCTCTGCCCGCTCGGCGCGGGGCTGCGGGGTCCAGCGGCTTGGTTCCTGCAGCCTGCCCGGCGCCCGGCGGGTGATGGTGGCGTGCCTGGCGGTCGCCCGCCTGGCTTGGGGCTGCGGGGGCGGATGCTTGAACCTCGCGCGCCCGGCGGGTGGCGGCAGCGCGCCCGGCAGCCAGCCCGCCTGGCGGGCCGCCGAGCGTTCAGCCCGCTCAGCCCGCCCCGCGCTTCCTCAACCCGCCCGGCGCAGGGCCGCAGGCGTAGTCCCGAGCTGAGCGCGCAAGACCCGCGTCAGGTGCTCCTGGTGCGAGAACCCGCACCGAACCGCGATCTCCGCGATCGGATCGTCGCCGGTGCGCAGCAGCAGGCCCGCCCGCTCGACCCGCAACCGCAGCAAGAACCGATGCGGCGGCAACCCCGTCCGCGCCTTGAACTGCCGCGAAAACTGGCTCACGCTCAACCCGGCGAGCGCCGCCAAATCAGCCAACGGCACCGGCTCGGCCAGGCGCTCGGCCATCAGGTCGCGGACGCGGGTGAACTGCTGGTCGGACAAGCCGCGAACCGGAACAGTCTCGGGTGCGCGGCCCGCTCGGTGCCGGCGGACCAACTGGGCCGCGACCAGCGCGCCGAGCTGGTCGGCGTACGTCCGGGCGCTCGGCTCCCAGTCGCGGACCACGCCGTCGAGACTCAGGACCAGCTGCTCGAGCAGGGGGTCGCTGCTGCCGAGCTCCTCGGCGAGCCGGACCGGCGCGCCCTCGCCGGCGGCCTCCTGCACGGCGTCGTCGGCCAGGTAGACGTGCACCGTGTCGAGCGCGCCGCCCAGCTCGACCGACAGCTCCGCGTGCGACGGCTGCAGGAACAACCCGCCCGCCGGCATCCGGCGGCTCTGCTCGCGCGCCGTCCCGACGCCGCGGCGGACCGTGACCGGCCCGTCCAGGTGGAGGATCAGCTGGTGGCTGGCGGCCGCGCCGAACTCGGCGCGGTACGGACGTTCGCGCTGCTTGGAGACGTACACCCGGTCCCAGCCGAGCCCGGCGCTCGTGCGTTCGGGGCGGACCCAGGGCAGCGCGAGGATGCCGTTCGTGTCGGCCAGCCCGAGTTCGCCCACGCCTGCCTCCTCGACGTCGAGGCTGTCCGCGATGGTACGCGACCCGCCGGAAAACCGGTGGCGGCGGTCACGCCCGACCGTCGATGATCCGGGGATGGCCGACACCACCCAGCCCACCCGGTCCTTCGGCTGGTGGGACATGTTCGTCCACCCCGACGACGACCCCCGCGCCGACGGCGGGTTCGAGAACTCCGAACGCGGCATGCTCGTCGGCTACCTGCGCGACCGGCGCCTCACCCTGCGGCTCAAGTGCCGCGATCTCGACGCCGAAGGCCTCGCGCGGCGCTCGGTCGAGCCGTCGAACCTCTCGCTGCTCGGCCTGGTCCGGCACCTGGCCGAGGTCGAGCGCTACTGGTTCCGCGAGGTCATGGCGGGCGAGCGCACCCCGGAGCACTTCACCGGGAACGCCGAGTTCGACGACGTCACCGCCGACCCGGCGATGGTCGAGCAGGCCTGGGCGCTGTGGCAGGCCGAGGTCGAGTTCGCCGAGCGGTTCGTTGAAACCGCCCCCGACCTCGGCGTCCGCGGCCACGACGACGACCGCACGCCGTTGCGGGAGGTGCTCGTCCACATGATCGAGGAGTACGCCCGCCACAACGGGCACGCCGACCTGCTGCGCGAGCGGATCGACGGCCGCGTCGGGCAGTGACTCAGCCCGGCGACGCGCGGCCGTGGCGCCAGTAGCCGAGGAACGCGACGTCGGACTTCGCCCAGCCGCGGTCCCGCACCAGGTGGCGGCGCACGCCGGTGGCCAGCGCGGCCTCGCCGGCGACCCACGCGTAGGCCCGCCCGGCGGGTAACTCGGCCGCGAGGACCGCGTCGAGGGCCAGCCGGCCCGGACGGGCGCCGGCGCGCGACCGGGGCAGCCAGTGCACCCGCACCCCGGGCGGCGCCTCGACCTCCCGGACGTCCGCCGCCGACGGCACCTCCAGGAACACCTCCGCCACCAGGTCGGCGGGGGCGTGGTCGAGGATGGCCAGCACCGCGGGCACCGCGCTTTCGTCCGCGGCGAGCAGCTGCCACGACACCCCGGGCGGCGGCAGGTAGCCGACGCCCATGTCGAAGACGCCCGCCGGATCGCCTGGCCGGGCGCGCCGGGCCCACTCGGCCGCCGGGGCGTCGCCGTCGTGCAGCGCGAACTCGATGTCGATCTCGCCGGGCCGCGCGCGCCGGATCGTGTAGTTGCGCACCCACGGGCGACGGCTCTTCGGCAGCATCAGCAGCTGCGCCATCCAGCCTTCGTTGTCCAGCGTCGGCATCCGGAGCCCGTCCTGGCCGGCACGCGGGAAGAACAGCCGCACGGCCTGGTCGTAGCCCGCCGGTTCGAGGTCCGCGAGGTCGGGCCCGCCGAGGGTGACGGTCCGGAACGAGGGGCTGGGCGCGGTGTTCGCGCGGACCTCCAGGGTGAGCATCCGCCGCGTCTTCGGGCGGCGCACCTTCGGGATCATCAGACGTCCAGCACCAGCCGGGGCGAGCACGCGCGCGACACGCACGGGTACATCCGGCCCGCCGGGGCGCCGATGTCGTCCCGGTGCTCCGGCTCTCCGTCGAGGACGCCGATCTCGCAGCTGCCGCAGACCCCTTCCCGGCACGCGGACGGCACCGGGCGGCCGCGGTGGTTCAGCACGTCCAGCAGCGACTCGTCGACCGGCACCTGGAGCGTCTCGCCGGACCGGGCGCACACGACCTCGAAGGGCGTGTCGGGCGCGAACACCCGGCGCGTCGGCTGGAAGCGTTCGGTGTGCACGCGGGGGAACAGCGCCTCGGCCGCGTCCACCATGGACGCCGGGCCGCAGCAGTAGACCTCCGCGTTCCTTGGCAGGGCGGCGAGATCCGGGCGCCCGGTCTCCGCGGTGGGGAACAGGCGCACGCGGTCGCCGTACGCGGCCACCAGCTCCGCGGCGAACGGCATCGTGGCGCGGGACCGGCCGGCGTACACGAGCGTCGCCTCGGCGCCGGACTCGACGGCCGCGCGCAGCATCGGCACGATCGGCGTGATCCCGATGCCCCCGGCCAGGAACAGGTACTCCGCCGCCGGCCGCAGCGGGAAGTGGTTGCGGGGCTCGGAAACCGCGAGCGTCCGGCCTTCGCGCAGGAACAGGTGGACGTACTCCGAGCCACCGCGGCTCAGCGGGTCGTGGCGGACCGCGATCCGGTAGGCCGAGCGGTCGCCGGGGTCGCCGCACAGCGAGTACTGCCGGGTGAGCCAGTTCGGCAACGCCAGGTCGATGTGCGCGCCGGGCTCCCACGGCGCCAGCGGGCCTTCGTCGCCGCGCAGGAGGAGGGAAACGACGTCGTCGGCGACGTGCTCGACGCGTTCGAGGATCGTTTTCTGCATCGTCAGTACAGCTTCCGGTAGCCGTCTTCGAGCAGCTGCTCGAGGAGTTCGGGGTCGGCGCCCATCTGGTCGGCGGCGATCTCGCCGGCCGAGGGCAGTTCGGCGGCGAGGGCCTGGCTCGCCGGGTCCCACAGGCGCGAGCGGATCAGCGCGCGGCCGCAGTGGAAGTACACCTCGGTGACGTCGACGACGATCGCCAGGATCGGCGCCTTCGCCTCGGTGCGCATCCGGGCGAGCACGTCCGGGTCGTCGGTGATGTACGCGCTTCCGTTGACGCGCAGGGTTTCCCGCATGCCGGGGACGAAGAACAGCAGGCCGACGCCGTCGTTCTCGGCGATGTTCCGGAAGGAGTCGGCGATCTTGTTGCCGGGCCGGTCGGGCAGCGCGAGCGTGCGGTCGTCGAGGACCTTCACGAAGCCGGGGTAGTCGCCGCGGGGCGAGCAGTCGGCGCGGCCCGCGGCGTCCGCGGTGGCCAGGGTGAGGAACGGCGAGTGGGCGATGAAGCGCCGGGCGTACCGGTCGACGCGGTCGCCGATCTTGGCTTCGATCATGGCTTCGGGCTCGCCGATCCGGGACCGCACCTCGGCCATGGTGACTCGGCTCAGCGTGTTTGTGCTGGTCATGGCACAATTATGAGCAAATACTCAGATCTTGACTACTCGCTTTCCAGGAGGGTGCCGTGACATCGGGCGAGCGCCGCATCCAGCCACGTAAACAGCCGCGTCAAGTCCGCGCCGAGCTGACCCGGCAGCGGATCCTGACGGCGGCTGCTCACGTTTTCGCCGAGCACGGCTACGCCGCGGGCACCACCAACCGCATCGCCGAGCGGGCCGGCCTCTCCATCGGCTCGCTGTACCAGTACTTCCCGAACAAGGACGCGATCCTGGCCGAGCTGCTGATGCGCCACCTCGACGAAGGCTCGGCGGTCACGGAACGGATCCAGCGCCAGGAGCTGCCGGGCCCGATCGAGGAGGTGTTCCGCGTGTTCGTGCGCGGCGCGATCGAGTCCCACCTCGGCGACCCGCAGCTGCTCCGGCTGCTGATGGAGCAGGCACCGCGTTCGACCGAGCTGCTAGAGAAGGTGGCGCGGCTGAAGCAGTCCCTGGTCTCCTACATGCAGGAGCTGTTCGACACGCACCCGGAGGTCCGGGTGGCGGACACGGAGACGGCGGCCCGGCTCGTCGTGACGACGACGGAGCTGGTCGTCCACCAGCTCATCGCCGACCACGAACCCGTCGACCCGGCCCGGCTGGAGAACGAGCTGGTCGCCATGCTGACCCGCTACGTCACGGAGTGAACTGGTACGCGCCCGCGTCGATCCGGGTGCCGACCGGGTTGCCGTCGACGTCGATGTCCGCGTACTTCGTCGTGCCCAGGCCGATCGCCGGGCTGCCCGATGTCAGGGTCAAGTTCGTCGCCGACGTGAACTTCGGGTCCGCGATCTTGTCCGTCGGTCCCGGGGTGAACTGGCGCTGGCCGCCGTAGAAGACGTTGTGGTCCGTCGCCGTCCAGCCGGTGTCCGCGTAGCCGACCTTCATCGCCGACTGGATCACGTTCTGCGTCAGCTTCAACGTCTGGTTGGTGCAGCCGCCGTAGCAGACGAAACCCTCGGACTCGGCGTTGCTCAGCCGCACGGAGTTGTTGCGGAACACCGTGCCCGTCACCGGGCCGTTGCCGTCCTCGGCGCCGCGCGTCACGATGCCGCCGCGGGTTTTGGCTCCGAAGACCGCGTTGTACTCGTAGACGTTGTTGCGCGACACGCCGTCCGGGTCAGCGGCGTCGGTGCCCAGCTCGGTGAACGACTCGTTGTCCTCGGAAATGTTGTGGTGGATGACGTTGTCCGAGCCGTAGAAGATCTCGACCGCGGCGCCGTCCAGCCCGCCGAAGTCGTCGCTGACCGCGATCGAGCCGCTGATCCGGTTCCAGCCGATGTCGGAACCGTTGCCCTGTACCAGGATCGCGAACGCGCCGGAGTCGTCGTTGCCGCCCGGTGTCACGACGGTCATGTGGTTGTTGTCGACGAGGTCGTTCTGGGTCACCTCGGTGCCGTCGGCGGACGGCGCGATGTAGACGCCCGCGCCGGCCCCGGTGATGTAGTTGGACAGCACCTTGTCGTGGTCGCCGCCGACCTCGACGCCGGCCCACGAGCAGCGCCCGGCGTCGGCCGCGACGCCGACCTGCAGGTCCTGGACCCAGACGTAGTCGCCGGGCAGGTTCACACACGCTTCTTGGTTGCCTTGGACGATCGGGCGGGCGCCGTCGCCGTAGGCGCCGATCTTCACCGGCGCGGACGCCGACCCCGAGCCCTTGACGGCGAGCCCGCCGCTCCACGTGCGGCCGCGGCGCAGCAGCACGGTGTCGCCGGGGTTGAGTGTCGTCGCGGCGACCTTGGCGAGGGACTTCCACGGCGCCGCCTGGGTTCCGGCGGCGCTGTCGCTGCCGAGCGCCTGGTCGACGTAGTAGGTCTTGGTGGCCGCGCCGGCGTCGGGCGCGGTGAACGCGGTGGCCGCGAGGGCGGCGAACACGCCGAGGGGGAGCAGTTTCCACATGGCGTGCGACGGTAAGCCGGGCTCGTACAGGAGCCGTACAAGCCCGGCGGCCGCTCAACTCACCGCTCGCGTCACCAGTTCGGCGATTCTCTTCTCGACGGCCGGAGTCACCGCGGTGAGGGCGAAGCCCGCCGCCCACATCTCGCCGTCGTCGAGGTTCGCCTGGTCGCTGAAGCCGAGGGTCGCGTAGCGCGCCTTGAACTTCTCCGCGCTCTGGAAGAAACAGACGACCTTGCCGTCCAGGGCGTAGGACGGCATGCCGTACCACAGCTTCGGCTCCAGGACCGGGGCGTTCGCCGTGACGACCGCGTGCACGCGCTCGGCCAGCACCCGGTCGGCCGGCGCCATTTCGGCGATCTTCGCGAGCACGTCGCGCTCCGCCTGGGCTGCCTTGTCGGCCTGGGACGCCCGGCGGGCGGCGGTCTTCAGCTCCTTGGCGTGCTCCTTCATCGCGGCGCGCTCTTCGGCCGTGAACGTACTCATGGGATTCTCCTCTCTCTATCGGCACGGTACGTGCCGATGAGCGTCATCATGGACGGCCGGCGAGGAGGCTGTCAATGGCACGGTGCGTGCCGTTAAGATCGGGTGCATGGCCGAGGAACCGCGCCGCCGGGGCGCCGCCCGGACCGACGAACTGCTCCAGGTCACGCTCGAACTGGCGGCCGAGGTCGGGTACGCGGGCCTCAACATCGAAGCCGTCGCGCGCCGGGCGGGCGTCGGGAAGCACACGATCTACCGGCGCTGGCCGAGCATGGCCGCGCTCCTGCTCGACGCGCTCAGCCGCGCGTGGACCACCGACCTCGACTACCACGACACCGGCGACGTCCGCGCCGACCTGCGCGAGCAGTTCCTGCGCTCGGCACCCGCGCTCGCCTCCCCGCCGATCGGGCCCGTCTACCGCGCGGTGATCGCCGAGGCGCAGGCCGACGAGACGCTGCGGGCGACGTTGCACGACCGCTTCCTGCGCACGGTCGAGGAAAGCACGCTCGCGCGGATCACCCGGGCCCAGGAAACCGGCGAGCTCGTCGGCGGTGTCGACCTGACGTTCCCGGCGGAAGTCCTGTGCGGCACGCTCTACTACCGTCACCTGTTGTCGACGCGCGTCGTCGACGAGGTGGCCGTCGACGCGCTGCTGGACATGTTCATGGCCGCGTACGGGACTTAGCCCGCCGGCTCGTCAGTCCCTGGCCAGGAGCGCGGCCTGGGTGCGGCTGGTGACGCCGAGCTTGGCCAGCACGTTGCCGACGTGGACCTTGACCGTCCGCTCGGCCAGCCGCAGCCGGGCCGCGATGTCGCGATTGGACAGTCCTTCGCCGAGCAGCTCCAGCACGTCGCGTTCGCGCGGGGTCAGCGCGCCGCCCGCGCTCAACGCCGAAGCCGCCGCCGGGCTCAGCACCGTGACGCCCTGGTGGGCGGCCCGGACCGCGGCCGCGAGCTCGTCGCCGGAGGAGTCCTTCAGCACGAAGCCCGCCGCGCCCGCGTCGAGGGCCTGCCGGATTTCGCGGGGACGGCCGACCGTGGTCAGCATCAGCACCCGCGGGCCCGCGGGGCCGCGCCGCCGCAGGACTTCGAGACCGTCCATGCCGGGCAGGTAGAGGTCGAGCAGCACGACGTCGGCCTCGACGCGGGAAGCGAGCAGCTCCGGCCCGCTCGCGTACTGCGCGACGACGTCGAGGTCCGAGTGCGCGCCGAGGATCAGCGCGATGCCTTCGCGCACCAACGCGTGGTCGTCGACGACCTGCACCCGGATCATGTCCGCACTCTACTGTCGGCGCATGCGCCAGTCTTTCGTCACGACGGCCGCCACGGCGGCGGTGTTCTTCGCCAGCGGTGCCTGGACCCCGCACCAGGGCTGGGTCGCGGCGCTGCTCAGTGCGGTGCAGCTGGTTCCGCTGCTGTGGTCCCGCCGGGCGCCGTCGGCCGTGCTGGTGGTCGTCACGCTCGCCACGGCCGGGCACCTGCTGCTCGACCAGCCGCGCAACACGATGTACGTGCCGGTGCTGCTCGCGCTGTACAGCACGCCGCAGCGCTGGCTCGCGGCGTCGTCGGCCCTCGCGGTCGGCGCCGCGGTGTTCCCGGCGAAGGGCCCGCTGGACGGCACGGTTCTCGCGGTCACGGTCTGCGCCGTCGCCTGGCTGCTGGGCGCCGAACGCCGTCGCGCGCTCGCCGACCGGGCCGAGCGCGCCGCCCGGCGGCTGCACGACACGCTCGCCCAGACCACGGCCGTGATGCTCGTCCAGGCGGAGACGCTGCGCGCGGTCGGCGACCTGACCGACGCCGACCGCGCGCGCCTGGACACGTTGCTGGCGGCCGGGCGCGGCGCGTTGACGCTGGTCCGCCGCACCCTCGACGACTTGCGCGAAGACGCCGACCGCGCACCGGACCTCGCGGAGGTGCTGGCCCGGCTGCGCACCGCGGGCTTGGTCCTCGACCGCGACCCGGTGCTGCCCGCGCTGCCGCCGCCGGTGCGGGAGCTGGCCGAGCGGTTCGTCGCCGAGACGGCGGTGAACGCGTTGCGCCACAACGGTTCCGGCGTCCGCCTGCGGTTCGACGTCGAGGTGGGCGAGCGGGTGACGATCACCGCGCGGAACCCGCTCAAGGGCACGCCACGCACGGGCGGCGGCTACGGGCTGGCCGGGCTGGCGGAGCAGGCCGGGGGAGCGTTGTCCTTCGGCCCGCGCGACGGCGAGTGGGTGGTCAGCGTCGAGCTGCCAGCAGCCGCGACACGGTCACGAACCGGTAGCCGCGCTGCGTGAGCTGGTCGAGGATCGGCCCGAGCGCTTGGCGGGTCGGCTCGCGCGAGCCGTACATGGCGTGCAGCAGCACGATCGAGCCGGGCCGGACCTGGTTCACGGTCGCCGTGGTGATGGCCGCGGCGTCCGGGGTGCCTTCGGAGTCCGGCTCGACGTCCCACGTGATCGTCGAGCGGTGGTGCTCGGCGAGGTAGCGGGGGAGGGCGAAGAGCTTCTTGCCGTTCGGTGGCCGGAAGAGGATCTCGCCGGTGCGGCCGGTGGTGACGCGGATGAGCGCGTCGGTGGCTTCGACCTCGTCGGCGACCCAGGCGGGCGTCACGCCGATCATCCGCTCGTGCGAGAAGCTGTGGTTCCCGATCTCGTGCCCCGCCTCGGCGATGTCCCTCGCGAGTTCCGGGTGGGCGGCGATATCCCGGCCGATGAGGAAGAAGGTGGCCGGGACCTCGCGCTCGCGAAGCGTGTCGAGGATCGCGTGGGTCCCGGCGGGATCGGGCCCGTCGTCGAAGGTCAGCGCGACGATCTTCTGGTCGGTCTCGACGCGGTTCACGAGGGTGCCGAAGAACTGGAAGGTCCGCGACTTCGACACCTCGAACAGCGTGACCGCGGCGGCGACGACGAGCACCAGCGCACTCGCGACGACGATGGTCCACTTCCGCGCGCGGCGGGATCTCAAGATCATGGGCGCCACCCTGGCCCCGGCACCGGCCCCGGGGAAGCCGCCAAGGTACTACTACCTCCGCGGCTTCCCGGAACTCATCAGAGCGGGTTGAAGACACCCAGCGGCGCGGTGCAGAACGGGCCGCCGACGTACTCGGCCGCGATCCCCGTCGGGCCCGGCTTCGAAGCCAGCTGCTCGGCGTACACCTCCGCATTGTCGTGCGACTTGTAGCCCAGCGCCTCCGCTTCCTCCAGCGAGTAGATCCGCCGCGTGTTGTCCGAGACGCCCCAGATCAGCCGATACCCCGGCGACGGCGCGGAAAGGCAAGCCTCGAACAGCCGGGCACCGTCGTCGGGGGAGAGCCACGTCGTGAGGCCCCTCGGTCCCAGAGGCAACGGCGTCTCGAAACAAGACCCGATCCGGATCACGATCACGTCCATGCCGAACCGCGAGTGGTACAGGCTGCCCAGTGCCTCGATCGCCGCCTTCGAGACGCCGTAGTACGTGTCCGGGCGCGGTGACGAATCCGCCGGGAGGTCGGAGTCGACCCGCCGGAACCCGACCGCGTGGTTGCTCGACGCCAGGATCACGCGCTGGACTCCGGCAAGACGCGCCGCCTCCAGCACCGTGTGCGTCCCGTTGATGTTGACGTCCAGGGTCGCTTCCCACGAGTTCTCGCGGCTGTGCCCGCCCAGGTGGATCACCGCGTCGACGCCTTCGCACGCCGAGGCCATCGCCGCCGCGTCGGTGACCGACGCCGTCACGATCTCTTCGGAGGCGTCCGACGCCGTCTGCGGGGCGACGTCGAGCAGGCGCAGCACCCGGCCGTCGCGCTTCAAGCGGGGCCGCATCAAGGTGCCGACGACGCCCGCCGACCCGGTGATGAGCACGCGCTGGTCCGTCATTGTGTTCCTCTCGATCAGGGCGGCGGTCAGCGAATTCCGGCCCGGCGCAGCTGCTGCCCGAGCTCGGCGGTGGTTTCGGCGAGCAGCTCGCCGACGCGCTGGGCGTCGGCGTCGGTCACCTGGGCGATCGGCATCGAGCAGCTGATCGCGTCCGTGCCCGGGATCCGGTAGGGGATCACCGCGGCGACGCAGCGGACGCCCAGCGTGCCTTCCTCGACCTCGGCGGCGTACCCGCGCTCGCGCGTCGCGGCGCACTCGGCGTGCAGGCCTTCGAGCGTGGTGATGGTGTTCGGGGTCAACGCGGTCAGCGTCGCCGGCAGCATCAGCGCCTCGATCTCGTCGTGCGTCAGCTCGGCCAGCAACGCCTTGCCCAGCGCGGTCGCGTGCGCGGGCAGCGTGCGCCCGACGCGGGAGACGAGGTGCGTCGAGCGCTGCGACTCGCGCGTCTCCAGGTAGACGACCTCGGTGCCGTTGCGGCGCGCGAAGTGCGCGGTGAAGCCGGTCTTCTCGCGGATCCGCTCGAGCGCCTCGGTGGCGAACGGGACCACGGGGTCGCGGTCCAGGTACGCCGTGCCGCAGATCAGCGCACGGACGCCGAGGCGGTAGCGGGCGGTGTTGGCGTCGGCCTCCAGCCAGCCCGCCTCCAGCAGCGTGCGGAGCAGGCCGTGCAGCGACGAGCGCGGAAAGCCCGTGCGCGCGTGGAGGTCCGAAAGGGACAGCCAGACGTCGTTCGCCGCGAACGTCTCGATGAGGTCGACGGCCCGGCGCGCGGACTTCACGCCC
Source organism: Amycolatopsis nalaikhensis (assembly GCF_030264295.1). Classification (GTDB taxonomy): domain Bacteria; phylum Actinomycetota; class Actinomycetes; order Mycobacteriales; family Pseudonocardiaceae; genus Amycolatopsis; species Amycolatopsis nalaikhensis. The sequence goes on from NZ_CP127173.1 coordinate 6,727,072, forward strand.
GACGACTCGGCGGGGGCGCCGTCGGCCGCCACCGGGTTGTCCACCTTCTGCGGCATTTGTGTGCCTCCGTCCGGCCGTTGACTTGTGACTCCGGCCATATTAGCGTCCCGAACAACGTTCTTATGGATGAACATAATCACTATAACAGACTCTGTTCATGGATGTGAACATCTCGTTCGAGACCGCATCGACGTGGACGCGGAAGGGAGCCTGCGGTGCACGCACTCGACTGGACGATGATCTGCGCGTACTTCGCGCTGATGATCGTGATCGGCTGGTGGTCGCACAAACGGGTCAGCGACGTGAAGGACTTCTTCACCGCCGGCGGGAAGATGCCGTGGTGGCTGGCCGGCATCTCGCACCACATGTCCGGCTACAGCGCCGTGCTCTTCGTCGCGTACGCGGGCGTCGCGTACACCTCCGGCGTCACCGTCTACTTCTGGGGCTTCGCCAGCATCGGCATCGGCGTGGGCATCGGCAGCTGGCTGTTCGCCGCGCGCTGGAACCGGTTGCGCTCGAAGCTCGGTGTCGCGTCGCCGCTCGAGTACCTGGCGAAGCGGTACAACGTGCCGACGCAGCAGGCCCTCGCCTGGAGCGGCAGCCTGCTGAAGATCTTCGACATCGCGGCCAAGTGGTTCGCCGTCGCGACGCTGCTGCACGTCTTCGCGGGCCTCGACTACAACCTGGGCATCCTGATCACCGGCGCGGTCACCCTCGTCTACTGCACCATCGGCGGCCTGTGGGCCGACGCGCTCACCGACTTCGGCCAGTTCGTCATCCAGGCCATCGCCGCGATCGTGATGATCGTCGTCGTGCTCGGCAAGCTGGGCGGCATCTCCGCGCTCTGGACGATGTGGGACAAGCTGCCCGAAGGCCACGTCGACCCCGTCACGTCCAAGTACACCACCATCTTCCTGCTGGTCTACGTGCTCGTGAAGACGCTGGAGTACAACGGAGGCATGTGGAACCTGGCGCAGCGCTACATGGCGGCGCCGAACACCCACGAAGCCCGGCGCGGCGCGCGGCTTTCGTCGGCGCTGTACCTTTTGTGGCCGCTGGTGCTGATGTTCCCGATGTTCGCGGCGCCGCTGCTCATCCCCGGCGTCAAGGACCCGACGCAGTCCTACGCGATCATGACGACGACGTTCCTGCCGCCGGGCCTGGTCGGCCTGGTGCTGGCCGGGATCTTCTCGCACACCATGGCGATGGTCTCTTCCGACGCCAACGCGATCTCCGCGGTGATCACCCGCGACATGATCCCGGCGATGTTCCGCCGCACCCGCCAGTGGACCGACGTCCAGGGCCTCAAGGCCGCCCGGATCACCACGGTGATCTTCGTCGCCCTGACCATGCTCGTGGCCACCCAGGCGCAGAACCTCGGTGGCGTGCTGCAGATCGTCGTCAACTGGGTCGCCGCGCTGATGGGCCCGATCTCGATCCCGCTGCTGCTGGGCATGCTGCCGTGGTTCCGCAAGTGCGGCCCGCGCGCCGCGCTGATCTCCTGGGCGGGCGGCCTGATCGACTACGCGCTGGTGTACTACGTCTTCAAGGCCAACCAGACGGTCCTGATCGCGACGCCGATCCTCGTGTCGCTCGCGCTGTACATCGGCCTCGGGCTGCTGGCGCCCGAGCGCAGCGCGGTGACTGATGAGATCGTCGACACCGTGAACTCCGACGACGACGTCGACCGCACCACGCGGGACGGCACGACCGTGCCCGCCTGACCGACGCCGGCCCACCCCCGGCCGCACCCGACAAACGGAGAGCAGAAAACAGATGGCACAGACCGAGATCGCGCTGGACGGCCTGCTGGCGTTCCCCCTCACCCCGTTCACCGAGGACCTCGAGGTCAACCTCGACGCGCTCGCGGAGAACGTGGAAAGCCACATCGCGGCGGGCGCCGGCGCGCTGTTCGTCGCGTGCGGCACGGGCGAATTCAGCTCCCTGTCGCCGGCCGAGCACGCCGCGGTGCTCGCGAAGACCCGTGAGGTCGCCGCGGGCCGGGTCCCGGTCTGGGTGGGCGCGGGCGGGGGTGCCGCCTCGGCGCGGGCCGGGATCGCGGCGGCGCAGGAGGGGGGCGCGGACGGCGTCCTGCTCCTGCCGCCGTACCTGGTCACCGGGCCGCCGTCGGGCCTGGTCGACTTCGTCCGGTACGCCGTGGGCGACTCGTCGGTGCCGGTGATCGTCTACCACCGCGGCACCGGCGTCTTCACCGCGCAGACGGCGGCGGCGCTGCTCGACATCCCGTCCGTCGTCGGCCTCAAGGACGGCTACGGCGACGTCGAGGTGATGACCCGGATCGTCACCACCATCCGCGCGCTGGACACCGACCGGGCGCGGAAGTTCCTGTTCTTCAACGGGTTGCCGACCGCGGAGGTGTCGGCCAAGGCGTACGCCTCGATCGGCGTCGCGCGGTACTCCTCGGCGGTGCACTGCTTCGCGCCGGAGATCGCGCACCGCTTCCACCGCGCGCTCGGCGAGGGCGACACGCGCGTGATGGACGCGCTGCTGACCGGCTTCTACCTGCCGCTGGTGGCGTTGCGCGACGAGACGCCTGGTTTCGCGGTGTCGCTGGTCAAGGCCGCCGCCCGGCTGCGCGGCGACAAGGTCGGCCCGGTCCGGCCGCCGCTGGTCGAGCCGACGCCGGAGCAGATCCACCGGCTCGAGAAGATCGTGGAGGACGGCTTCGTCACGCTGAAGGGGCTCGGCTGATGAAGATCCTGGACGTGGTGCTGACGCCGGTCGCGTTCGCCGACCCGCCGCTGCTCAACGTGATGGGCGTGCACGAGCCCTTCGCGCTGCGCAGTGTCGTGCAGGTGAAGTGCGAGGACGGCGTCGTCGGGCTGGGTGAGTCCTATGGGGACTCCGCGTTCCTCGGCGAGGTGCGCAAGGTGCTGCCGCGGCTGCGCGGCCACGACGTTTTCGATCTGCCCGGCCTGCAGCGGCTGGTCGCCGAGGCGCTGGCGGACACCGTGCTGACCGACGCGCACGGCCTGATCGGCGGCTTCTCCATCCGCAAGACCGTGGCGAGCGTGTACTCCCTGTTCGAGGTCGCCTGCCTGGACGCGCAGGGCCACTACCTCGGCCGCCCGGTGACCGACCTGCTCGGCGGCAAGGCCCGCGACGCCGTCGAGTTCTCCGCGTACCTGTTCTACAAGTACGGCAAGCACGTCGACGGCCGCGAAGACACCTGGGGCGAGATCACCACGCCGGAAACCCTGGTGGGTTCGGCGAAGCGGATGATCGACGAGTACGGCTTCCGCTCGATCAAGCTCAAGGGCGGCGTCTTCGAGCCCGCGCAGGAGGTCGACGGGATCCGCGCGCTGGCCGAGGCGTTCCCCGGGCACCCGCTGCGGATCGACCCGAACGGCGCGTGGACGGTCGAGACCGGCATCCGCGTGGCATCCGAATTGGACGGTGTGCTGGAGTACCTCGAAGATCCGACGCCGGGAATCGAGGGCATGGCGCGGGTGGCGGCCGAGGCGTCGATGCCGCTGGCCACCAACATGTGCGTGGTGAACCACGGCGACCTCGAGCCGGGCTTCCGGGCCCGCGCGATCGGCGTGCTGCTGTCGGACCACCACTTCTGGGGCGGCCTGCGGGCGACGCAGGCGCTGTCGGTGACGTGTGAGAGCTTCGGCGTCGGCCTGTCGATGCACTCCAACAGCCACCTCGGGATCAGCCTGGCCGCGATGGTCCAGGTCGCCGCGGCGACGCCACACCTGACCTACGCCTGCGACACGCACTGGCCGTGGAAGGTCGAGGACGTCATCCAGCCGGGTGTGCTGGAGTTCCGCGAGGGTGCCGTCGCGGTGCCGACCACGCCGGGGCTCGGGATCACCCTCGACGAGGACGCCCTGGCCCGCCTGCACGAGAACTACGTCCGATGTGGACTGACCAAACGGGACGACGTGACCTACATGCGCCGGTACGTGGCCGGGTTCGAGCCGAACACGGCGAGGTGGTGACCCGGTGAAGGTGACGGGATACGCCTACCCCTGGGACGTGCTGGAGTCCGGCTTCGCCGCGCGGGTCCGCGACCTGGGCGTCGACGAGGTGGCCGTCGCGCTGTCGTACCACAGCGCCCGCGCGGCGACGCCGTGGTCGCCGTCGCGGATCGCGGTCGTGGCTCGGCACGCGGCGTTCTACCGGCCGGTTTCCGAGGGATGGGGCGCGCTGCGTCCGTCCACTCCGGACTGGGTGACTGCGGAGGACTCCGGTGGCGACGCCGTCCGGCTGCTCACCGAAGCCGGGATCCCGGCGGCCGCCTGGATCGTGCTGACCCACAACTCCCAGCTCGGTTACGAGCACCCGGACGTCGTGGTGCGCAACTGCTTCGGCGAGCCGTACCCGTGGGCGCTGTGCCCGGCGCAGCCCGCGGTGCGCGAGTACGCCGCGACCGTCGTCGCCGAGTCCGTCGCCGGGCTGGAGCTGTCGTCGGTGATCCTCGAAGCCTGCGGGCCGCTCGGTGCGGTACACCAGCACCAGCACGAGAAGACCGACGGCGTGTGGGCGCCCGCGGTGGCCCGGCTGCTGTCGATCTGCTGCTGCGACGCCTGCGCTGCTTCGTGGGACGTCGACGCGGAGACCGTCCGGGCCCAGCTCGTCGAGGAGGTCCGGCGGTTGATCGCGACCGGCGACCTCGGCGTCACCGGGGACCGGTTGCCGCCCGAGCTGACCCAGCTGCTGTTGCGCACCCGGCAGCAGGCCACGGACGAGCTGCGGGCCGCCGTGCTCGCGAAGCTGCCCGCGGGCGTCCGGATCGTGCTGCACGGCGCGCTCGACCCGTGGGTCACCGGCGCGCTGCCCGGGCTGACGCCGTCCGCTGCCGACGACGTCGACGCGGTCGTAGTGTTCGGCTGGGCGCCCGCCACGGGTGCCGAAGCCGTCGCCGCGGCTCGCGAGGCGCTGCCCGAGCGGGTCGCGATCGGCAGCTACATCACCGCGGTCGCCGCCGCGCCGGTGCCGGACATCGCCGCCTACGTCGGCGAGCTGGCCAAGGCGGGCGCGGCCGAGCTGCACCTGTACCACCTCGGACTGGCCGGTCCGGGTCGCTGGCCCGACCTGGAAACGGCCACCGCCGCCGCCCACGAGAACTGAGGAGCTGTTCCCCTGATGAGCCAGGCCACCGACGCCGTGACGCTCGAGAAGATCCTCCCGGGGGCCGCCGCGGCCGCCCGCCCCGCCGCCGAAGCGACCCCGGCCGAGCGCGCTCGCTGGCTGGTCGCCGCCGCCGACGCGCTCGACGCCGCCGCGGACGACCTCGTCCCGCTGGCCCACGCCGAGACCCACCTGCCCGAGGCGCCCCGGCTGCGCGGCGAGCTGAAGCGCACGACGTTCCAGCTGCGCCTGTTCGGCGAGGTCCTGACCGACGGCGAGTTCCTCGGCGCCACCGTCGACCACGCCGACCCGGACTGGCCCATGGGCCCGCGTCCGGACATCCGCCGCGTCAAGGTCGCGATCGGCCCGGTGCTGGTGTTCGCCGCGAGCAACTTCCCGTTCGCGTTCAGCGTCGCGGGTGGCGACACGGCGTCCGCGCTGGCCGCGGGCTGCCCGGTGATCGTCAAGGCCCACCCCGGCCACCCGGAGCTGTCCGCGCTGACCGGCCGGATCGTGCGCGAAGCCCTGATCGGCGCGGGTGCGCCGGAAGGCATCTTCGACGTGATCTTCGGGCAGGAGGAAGGCGTCACGGCGCTGAAGGACCCGCGGCTCGGGGCGGCGTCGTTCACCGGGTCGATCCCCGGCGGGCGGGCCCTGTTCGACATCGCGAACGCGCGGCCGCGGCCGATCCCGTTCTACGGCGAGCTGGGCAGCGTCAACCCGGTCGTCGTGACCGAGGCGGCGATCGCCGCGCGCGGGGAAGCCGTCGCCAAGGGCTACGCCGGGTCGTTCACGCTCGGCGCCGGGCAGTTCTGCACCAAGCCGGGCCTGCTGTTCCTGCCGGAGGACCACGGCCTGACTTCGACTTTGAAGGACGCGCTCGACGGCGCGGCGGCCCAGCCGATGCTGAACGACCGCATCGCGGCCGGGTACGCCGACAAGCTCGCGCAGCTGCGGGAGGTGCCCGGGGTCGACGTCGTGTCCTCGTCGGCTTCTTCCGCGCCCGCGTTCACGCCGACGTTGCTGGCTACCACCGGCAAGCAGTTCCTCGAGGGCGGCGACACCGTGCACGAGGAGTGCTTCGGGCCGGCGTCGCTGATCGTCACCTACGCCGACCAGGCCGAGCTGCTGCGCTTGCTCGACGTCGTCGAACCGGGGCTCACCGCCACGATCCACGGCGAGGAGTCCGATGTGGACTGGCTGCGGCCGGTGCTGCCGTCGCTGGCCCGCATCGCCGGACGGCTGCTGTGGAACGACTGGCCCACCGGCGTCACGGTGAGCTGGGCCCAGCAGCACGGCGGCCCGTACCCGGCCACGACCGCCCCGACGACGACGTCCGTCGGCACGGCGGCGATCGAGCGGTTCCTGCGCCCGATCGCCTGGCAGGGCTTCCCCGACGCGTTGCTGCCCGAACCCCTCCAGGAGGCCAACCCCTGGCAGCTGCCCCGCCGCACCGACGGCTCCCGCTGACCCCGTCGTGAGTGGCAATTCGGGTTAGAACCCTAATTGCCACTCACGACATCTTTTCCGCCGCCGCACAACCGAATCCCGTTCCCCTTTCCCCGCAAGCCGAGGATCTTCCTGGGAGGCATTGTCATGCCCGTGAACCGGAGAATCGCCCTGCGCGGCGGCGCGCTGGCGGCCGCTTCGACCGTGTTGCTCACCCGGCCCGCCTTCGCGTCGGCGGCCACCCCGGTGGCCGTGACCGGAACTGCGGTACCGGCCGCGACCGCGCCGATCGTCGCCGCCTACCGGCAGCTGCAGACCGGCATCAACCGGCCGTCGCCGGAACGCACCGAGGCGCTGGCCAACCTCGGTCGTGTCGCCAAGGCCTACCACGCGAGCATGTCCGTCGCCGGGGGTGGTGCTCCACTGTGGACGGACCTGCCACTCGGCCCGGGCAGCGACTACACGACGTCGATGTACGCACGGCTGCGTGCGATCGCCGTCGACTGGGGCACGCCGGGCGGCGCGCTGGCCGGCGACCCGGCGGTGCTCGACCGGATCAAGGCCGCGCTCGAGCTGATCTACGCCAGCCAGTACAACGAGAACGTCGGCGAGATCGGCAACTGGTACACCTACGAGATCGGCATCCCGTACTACCTGCTGCACACGCTTTCGGTGGTCGCCGACGAGCTGACCGCCGACGAACTGGCCCGCTACCTCCGGCCGGTCAAGCGGTTCGTCGGTGACCCGAACCGGCGCGCGAACAACGCGTCGGTGATCGAGACCGGCGCCAACCGCGCGGACAAGGCGCTCATCTCCATCGTGTCCGGCGCGATGCTCGGTGACACCGCCTGGATCAAGACCGGCATCGACGCGCTCACCGACGTCGCGGGCGGCGGTGCGGCGAGCGTCGTCGCGAAGCTCGACCGCGCGGCCGGGGACGGCTTCCACGTCGACGGTTCCTTCATCCAGCACGACACGATCCCGTACCCCGGGCACTACGGCATCGTGCTGCTCACCGCGCTCGCCGGGGCCATCCACGTCACGCAGGGCACCGAGTACGCGCTGCCGCAGGCGTTGAAGGACAAGATCTACGCCCTGGTCGCCGACAGCTTCGCGCCGTTCGTCTACGCGGGCGCGCTGATGGAGCCGGTGCGCGGCCGGATGCTGTCGCGGCAGGGGGAGACCGGTCACGACATCGGCCACCAGCTGACCGTCGCGACGCTCGTGCTGGCGCGGACGGCGTCGGGCAAGACGAAGTCGGACCTCAACGCCCTCGCCGCGAAGTGGATCAAGGAAGGCGAGTACGCGCCGTTCCTGAAGATCCCGGACCCGGAACGGTTCGCGCCGGGCCCGGACCTCGTGGCGACGCCGGGCATCGAGTTCGCGCAGGACATGCTCGACTCGGGCGCGCGCCCGGCGCGCGTCACGGCCACGCACCGGATCTTCGGCCAGCAGGACCGGCTGGTGCACGTCACCGAGGACTGGTCGGCCTCCCTCGGCGTCAGCTCGACGCGGATCTCGCGCTACGAAGCCATCAACGGCCAGAACCTCAAGGGCTTCTACGTCGGCGACGGCGTGCTCTACACGTTCCTGCCGAACGCGAAGGGCCACTACACCGACGCGTACTGGCCGACGGTGGACCCGCTCCTGCTGCCGGGCACGACCGAGAACGACGGCCCGGCCGACCCGAAGTTCGGCGGCGTGCCGGTGGGCCCGAACCCGCACACCGGCGGCGTCCGGTGGGACGCGCGCCACGGCGCCTGGGCGATGGACTTCAAGTCCTGGGACGGCTCGCTCGTCGCCAAGAAGTCGTGGTTCTTCACGCCGAACGGGATCGTCTGCCTCGGCGCCGGGATCACCGACACCTCCGGCCACGCCGTGCGCACGACGATCGAGAACCGCAACCTCGGCGAGGGCGGTGGCGGCGCGCTCCTCGCGGACGGCCGCCGGATCGCCACCGACCTCGGCAAGGCGTGCGCGCTGCGCAAGCCGCGCTGGGTGCACCTCGAGAACGTCGGTGGATACGTCCACCTCGACGACGCTTCGGTGACGGCGTTGCGCGAAGACCGGACCGGCGCCTGGCGCGACATCGACACCGGCGCCAACACCAAGGGCACGACGACGCCGAACACGCGCCGCTACCAGAAGCTGGTGCTGGAGCACGGCGTGCAGCCGGTCGACGCGACGTACGCGTACGCGGTGCTGCCGGGCGCGTCCGTGCTCGGGACGCTGACGGCGTCCTGGGCGTGGCACGTCCGGGCGAACACCGCGACCGTGCAGGCGGTCCGGGTGGCGGACGGAACGCTGCTGGCCAACTTCTTCGCCGCGGGCTCGGTCGACGACGTCACCGTGTCCGGGCCCGCGTCCGTCGCGCTCGGGCGGCGCGAGCTGGCCGTCTCGGACCCGACGCAGACGCAGGACAGCGTCACGGTGACGGTCCGCGGCAAGTCCGTCGAGGTGCCGCTGAAGGGCAGCTTCGGTGCGACGAAGGTGGTGCGGTTGTAGGGGCCGTTACGCTGACGTCCATGACCACCGCCGAGCACGTGGACGTCCTGATCGTGGGGGCCGGGCTGTCCGGGGTCGGTGCGGCGTGCCGGATCCAGGAGCGACTGCCCGGCAAGACGTACGCGATCCTCGAGGCGCGGGACACGATCGGCGGCACCTGGGACCTGTTCCGCTACCCGGGCATCCGGTCCGATTCGGACATGTTCACCCTCGGCTACCCGTTCCGGCCGTGGAAGAACCCGAAAGCGATCGCGGACGGGCCGTCGATCCTGAGCTACATCCGGGAGACGGCGGCCGCGCACGGGGTCGTCGACCGGATCCGCTTCGGCCACCGCGTGATGCGGGCGTCGTGGTCGTCGGCCGACGCGCGGTGGACGGTCTCGACCGAGCATGGCGCGACGTTCACGTGCCGGTTCCTGTACCTGTGCAGTGGTTACTACTCGTACGAGTCCGGGCACGTCGTCGACTTCCCGGGCCGGGCGGAGTTCCGCGGCGAGATCGTGCACCCGCAGCACTGGCCCGCGTCGCTGGACTGCACGGGCAAGCGGGTGGTGGTGATCGGCAGCGGTGCGACGGCGGTGACGCTCGTCCCGGCGCTCGCTTCGGATGCTTCGCACGTGACGATGCTGCAGCGGTCGCCGTCGTACATCGTGGCGCGCCCAGGCCACGACGCGCTGGCCGATCGCCTCCGCGCGCTGCTGCCGGAGAAGCTCGCGCACCGGCTGGTGCGCGGCAAGAACGTGGTCATGGGGACGCTGTTCTTCCAGCTGATGCGGCGGCTGCCGGACCGCGCGGCCCTGGCGCTGCGCAAGCGCGTGGCGGCCCAGCTGCCGGAGTCGATCCCGGTCGACCCGCACTTCGTGCCGTCGTACGACCCGTGGGACCAGCGGCTGTGCCTGGTGCCGGACGCGGACCTGTTCCGGGCGCTGCGCTCGGGCAAGGCGGACATCGTGACCGACCGGATCGAGCGGTTCACCGCGGACGGCGTGCTGCTCGCGTCGGGCCGGTTGCTCGAGGCGGACGTGATCGTGACGGCGACCGGGCTGAAGCTGGTGGCGTTCGGCGGGATCGCGCTGGAGGTCGACGGCCGGGCGATCGAGCCGGGGGAGCAGCGGGCCTACAAGGGCATGATGTTCGGCGGGATCCCGAACCTGGCGTGGTGCGTGGGCTACACGAACAACTCGTGGACGCTGCGCGCGGACCTGACCTCGCAGTACGTGTGCCGCCTGCTTGCGCACCTGGACAGCCGCGGGTTCGCATACTGCGTCCCGGACCCGTCTTCGGCGTCTTCGGCGGGCGAGCCGCGCCCGATCGTGGACCTGCAGTCGGGGTACATCAAACGGGCCGCCCCCGGCCTGCCGAAGCAGGGCGGGCGACGGCCCTGGATGATGCGCCAGAACTACCTGCTGGACCTGGCGGACATGCGCTTCAACCGCCTCGACGACGGGGTGATGCGCTTCGGCCGCGCGGGGGCCCGGGCCGGCGCCGCCCGGTGAGCCGGTGGACTACGTCGGCCGCGTGCCCGCCCCGCCGCTCGACCGGTTCGTCGATGACGTCTACTGCCTGACCGGGGTGCCGCGCCACCGGGCGATGACCGTCCCGCCGATGCCGTCGGCCCACCTGTTCGTCAACCTGGGCGGCCCCGTCCGGTTGTGGGACTCCGACCCTTCGGTGCCCCCGGCGGTGCTGACCGACGGGTGGTTCATGGGCGTGTGGACGCGGCGCTTCCGCTTCGAGTACCCGACGCCGGTGCGGCTCGTGGGCGTGCACTTCAAGCCGTGGGGGATTTCGCCGTTCACCGACGTGCCGGCGAGCGAGCTGCGGGACCGGTGGGTGCCGGTCGACGACGTCTGGCGACGGGCCGTCGACCGGATCCGCAACCAGGTCGGCGAGCTCGGCTCCGGCCCGGCGGCCCTGCAGGTCCTGGAGGACGAACTGCGGTCGCGCCTGGCCGACGCGCCCGCCCGCGGCCTCGACCTGGTCCGGCACACCGGCGGGCAGCTGGCGGCCTGCCACGGCGCGGTGCCGGTCGGTGCGCTGACCGAGGCCGCCGGGGTGAGCGTCAACCACCTGGCCGCGCAGTTCAAGTCCCACGTCGGCGTCACCCCGAAACGGGTCGCGCGGATCTACCGCTTCGCGCGGCTGATCCTGTCCGTGGACGGGCCGCGTCCGGTCGACTGGCCGGCCTTCGCGCACGCGGTGGGCTACTTCGACCAGGCCCACCTCGCCAACGAGTTCAAGGACTTCACCGGCCTCACGCCGACCGAGTACCTGGCCCTGCGGCAGCGGTTCCCCGCCGAGCAGGGGTTCCCGCCGATCCCCGCCGAGTGATTTTTTCCAAGCCCGCCGCGCTCCGGGACGTCAAGATCGGAGGCCTCCGCGCACCGAGACCCGAGGAGCAGCCGTGGGCACCGTGATCATGCACAACGTCGTGTCGGTCGACGGCTTCATCGCCGACGCGAACGACGACGTCGGACCCCTCCACGAGTGGTACTTCAGCGGCGACCACCCGATCATCGAGCGCGCCGGCGAGCAGTACGACCACTCCGGCGCAGGGAGCGGCTTCCGGGTGTCCAGCGCGTCGGCGGAGTACGTCCGGTCGATGTGGGCCTCGATCGGCACGATCGTCATGGGCCGCACCCTGTTCGACCTGGTGAACGGCTGGGAGGGCGACCCGCCCGCGGGCGACCACGTGGTCGTGGTGTCCCACCGGCCCAAACCCGAGGGCTGGCACCCCGAGGCGTCGTACCACTTCGTCGACGACGTGACCGCCGCGATCGCCAAGGCCAAGAAGCTCGCCGGGGACCGGACCGTCGCCGTGAACGCCGGCGACGTCGGCGCCCAGGCCTTCGCGGCCGGGCTGGTCGACGAGGTGGCGATGGACGTCGTGCCGGTCGTGTTCGGCTCGGGCAAGCGCTACTTCGGTGCCATCGACGGACAGCACCTGCTGGAGGACCCCCACCTGGTCATCCAGGGCGACCGGGTGCTGCACCTGAAGTTCAAGGTGCGCACGTGAAAAGGCCGGGCTCCCGTAGGGCGGGAGCCCGGCCGACGTCCCCGGTCAGCCCTGGCGGGCCTTGTTGCGCGGGTTGTCCTTGTTGATCACCAGCACCTTCGTCCCCCGGCGGATGACCTGAGCACCCGGCTGGCGGGCGAGCGAGCGGATCGAGCTGCGGACCTTCATGGCGAGCCGTCCTTCCTGCGGGGGCTGCCCCGCATCTTCGTCAACCACCGAGCCGTCGGTTTCATTCCGCAACTCAGCTGGTCTCGCGGGACACCCACGCCTGCAGGTCGTCGCCGCGGACGGCGGCGGCCATCAGCTCCGGGAACTGGTCCGGCGTGCACGCGAACGACGGCACACCCAGCTCGGCCAGCGCCGCCGCGTTCTCGTGGTCGTACGACGGCGCGCCCGAGTCCGACAGCGCCAGCAGCGTGACCACCTGGACTCCCGCGCCCACCAGCTCGCCGATCCGGTGCAGCAGCTCCTCCTCGTCGCCGCCCTCGTAGAGGTCGCTGATCAGCACCAGCAGCGTCCGCTCCGGTCGCTCGACCAGCCCCTGGCAGTACGCGATCGCCCGGTTGATGTCCGTGCCGCCGCCCAGCTGAGTACCGAACAGCACGTCGACCGGGTCGGCCAGGTGCTCGGTGAGGTCGGCGACTTCCGTGTCGAACGCGACGAAGCTCGTCTTCAGCGCCCGCATCGAGGCCAGCACCGCGCCGAACAACCCGGAGTACACCACCGACTCCGCCATCGAGCCCGACTGGTCGACGGCCAGCACCACGTCCCGCTGCACCGCCTGCCGCCGCCTGCCGAAGCCGACCAGCTTCTCCGGGACGATCGTGCGCAGGTCGGGGGAGTAGTGCTTGAGGTTGGCGTGGATCGTGCGCGCCCAGTCGACGTCGCCGGGGCGCGGCCGGTGCGTGCGCGACGCCTTGTCCAGCGCGCCCGTGATCGCCGACCGGGTGCGTTCGGCGAGCCGTTCCTCCAGTTCCTCGACGACCTTGCGGACGACCTCGCGCGCGGTCTCCTTCGTCTCCTCCGGCAGCACGCCGTTCAGCGACAGCAGCGTGCCGACCAGGTGCACGTCCGGCTCGACCGCCGACAGCAGCTCCTTCTCCAGCAGCATCCGGGTGAGCCCGAGCCGGTCGACGGCGTCGCGCTGCATCACCTGGACCACCGTGCTCGGGAAGTAGCGCCGGATGTCGCCGAGCCAGCGCGCGACCCGCGGCGCCGACGCGCCGAGGTTCGCGCTCCGCGGCCCGCCCGCGGTCTCCTCGTCCGGCTTGTCGTACAGGGCGGCCAACACCGCGTCGACTCCACTGTCCTCTTCGGACAGCGGGGCGTCGGCCAGCCCGGACCCCTCGCCCGCGCCTTCGGCCCCCAGCACCAGCCGCCAGCGCCGCACCCGGTCCGTGTCCGCGCTCATGCCCCCACCCCCAGCAAGGTCGCCAGGACCGGCAGCACGCGCTCGGCCCGGTCTTCGTCGAGTTCGTCGGCCACCGGCACGACGCGGGCTGAGCCGGTGAGCCCGGCCGCCCGCTGCCCGATCGCCCGCTTCTCGGGACCGCTGAACGCCCCGAACGTCCGGCGCAGCAACGGAAGCACCTCCGTGAACACGTCACCGGGGATCGACGCGAGCCACGCGTCGATCACCCGCAGCAGGCCTTCGTCGTGCACCAGCAGCAACGCGCCGCCGTCGAAGAAGCCCTCGACGTACGCCGCGCCCGCCGACGGCGTGACGCCCGGCGTGAGCGCCCGGCCCAGCCGCAGCTCGATGTCGAGCGCGTCGAACAACCCGGCGTCGTGCAGGATCCGGGTGAGCCGCCCGGCCAGCAGCGGCGGCAGCGACGGCCGTTCGGCCAGCCGGGTCAGCGCGGCCAGCCAGCGTTCCTTCGCGTCCTCGTCCAGCAACGACGTCGCGTCGTGGACGCCGTCGACCAGCTTGGCCATCCGGGCCGCGGCGTCGTCGTCGATGCCGTGCGTCGCCGGGGGCAGCCCGGCGCAGATCCGGTCGAGCATGCGGTCGGCGACCGTGCGCAGCGAGGCGGTGTCCGTGCCGCGCACGTTCCCGTAGCGCGTCGCCCTGGCCAGCGCGGGCAGCGCCGACATCAGCCGGGCGACGTCCGCGTCCGCCGCCGCCCGCGCGTCCAGCGCCGTGAGCGCGTCGGGCAGGGCCTCCGGCAGGTCGGCGAGCAGGCAGTTCTCGACCGCCGTGGTCACCTCGTCCAGCGGGGGCGTGCCCTCGACCGCGCCGCGGACCGCGGCCGTCGCCGCCGACGGCACGGTGGTGCCGTACACCGCCGCCGCGACCAGGTCGACCTCGAACGACGGCTCCCAGGCCAGCGCCCAGGTCTCCCGGAACGTGCCGCGGTTGCGTCGCGCGGACGCCTCCCGGCTGCCCCACTCGATGCCGAGGATCCGCAGCCGGTGCAGCAGCTTCGACCGGTCGAGACCGCCCGGCGTCCGCAGGTCGAGGTCGAGTTCCTTGACGACCGGGTCCTTCTTGAGCCGCAGGCGTTTCGCCGTCGCGGTCAGGTCCGCGGCCAGCGGCGGCTGCGGCACCCGGTCGGGGACCTCGCCGAGCCGTTCGCCGACGACCAGCTGCCGCGTGACCAGCTCGACCTGCACCTCGTCGCCGCCGCACAGCACCGACCGGGTGGCTTCGGTGACCTCGGCGAGCCCGGCCGACGACCGCCCGCGCAGCGCGGCGAGCGTCTCGGCCAGCCGGACCGCCTCGATGACGTGCGCGGTCGACACCGGCAGGTCCTCTTCCCGCAGCACACCTGCGACCCCGGTCAGCCAGCGCGTGGTGACGTCCTCGGCGGTGGTGAACAGGTGGTGGTACCAGCCCGGCGACCGCACGCCCGCGCCGTAGCCGCTGGCCGTGGCGAGCCGCCCGTGCGTCCACGGCACCCAGGTGCACGCGACCTTCCGCTTCGGGAGTCCTTTGAGGACGGCCTGGTCGTGCGACGCCGGTGGCAGCGGGTCGGCCAGCGCGGGCACGTGCCACGCCCCGCAGACGACGGCGATGTTCTCGAAGCCGTCCTTGCGCGTGCGGCGCAGCACCGTGCGCATGTAGGCCTCGCGCCGGGCTTCGTTGCCCCGCGGCGGTTCCTCGTCCTCCCGCACGGCGCTCATCGCTTCGGCGATCACGTCGAACGGGTTCTCCCTGTCCCGCCGCGACTCGACGACGTCGTCCCACCAGCGTTCCGGGTCGTCGTAACCCCCGGCCGAAGCCAGCAGGGCCAGCGGGTCGACCGGCGGGCCGGTGTGCTCGTCCGGCCCCGCGGCGAACGTGTTCGCGGCCGGGAGGTCACAGAACCGCACCGGGATCCCGGCTTCGCGCGCGTAGGCGAGCGCCTGCCACTCGGGACTGAAGACGGCGAACGGCCAGAACGCGGCGCGCGAGACGTCGTCGACCGCGTACGCCAGCAGCGCGACCGGCGGGGCCATCGCGGGGTCTTCGGTGAGCTCGACCAGCGCGTCGGCTTCCGGTGGACCCTCGATCAGCACGACGTCGGGCTCCAGTTCGGCGAGCCGCGTCGCCACGGCACGGGCGGACCCCGGGCCGTGGTGGCGGATGCCGAGCAGGTGGGTGGTCACGAGATCTCCTGGCCCGCCCGGTAGAAGTCGGCCCAGCCGTCGCGCTCGCGGACGACCGTCTCCAGGTACTCGATCCAGATCGCGCGGTCGGCCACCGGGTCCTTGACGACGGCGCCGTGGATGCCGGCCGCGATGTCGTGGGGGCGCAGCACGCCGTCGCCGAAGTGCGCGGCCAGCGCGAGCCCGCCGGTGAGCACGCTGATCGCCTCGGCGGTCGACAGCGTGCCGGACGGCGACTTCACCGCCGTGCGGCCGTCTTCGGTGCGGCCGGAACGCAGCTCGCGGAAGACCGTGACGACCCGGCGGATCTCGGCCAGCTCGGCGGCTTCGGCCGGGAGCTGCAGGGACGCGCCCAGCTCGGCGACGCGCCTGCTGACGATCTCGACCTCCGCCTCGGCGCTGTCCGGCAGCGGCAGAACCACGGTGTTGAACCGCCGCCGCAGCGCGCTCGACAGCTCGTTGACGCCCTTGTCGCGGTTGTTGGCCGTGGCGATCAGGTTGAAGCCCGGCCGCGCCTGGACCTCGGTGCCGAGCTCCGGGACCGGCAGGGTCTTCTCGGAGAGGATCGTGATCAGCGTGTCCTGGACGTCGGCCGGGATGCGCGTCAGCTCTTCGAGCCGGGCGATCTTCCCGTCGCGCATCGCGCGCAGCACCGGGCTTTCGACGAGCGCGGCCGCACTCGGGCCTTCGGCGATCAGGCGGGCGTAGTTCCAGCCGTAGCGGATCGACTCCTCGGACGTGCCCGCGGTGCCCTGCACCAGCAGCGTCGAATCGCCGCTGATCGCGGCGGAAAGGTGTTCGGACACCCAGGTCTTCGCCGTGCCGGGCACGCCGAGCAGCAGCAGGGCGCGGTCGGTGGCCAGGGTGGCGACGGCGACCTCGATGAGCCGCCGCGGGCCGACGTACTTCGGGGTGATCACGGTGCCGTCGGGCAGGGTGCCGCCGAGCAGGTACTCGACGACGGCCCACGGGGACAGGTTCCAGTTCGGCGGCTTCGCCCGGTCGTCGGCGGCGGCCAGCGCGGCCAGCTCGGCGGCGTGGTCCTGCTCGGCGTGCGGCCGGAGGACGGTGGCGGGGGCGGTCATGCGAGCTCCTCGTACATTTCGCGGCGGAAGTTCAGCGTTTCGGTGAGCGCCCGGCGCCACGGCCCGGCGTCCATGGTGAGGCGGGTGGTGGCCAGCGGGTGGCGCAGGCACTCGGCCGGGACGGCGCGGGCGATGACGACGGCGGCGTGCGAGACGAGCCGGTGGTCGTCCTGGCGGGCGATCCAGTCGAGCAGGGCGGTGCCGAGTTCTTTCGTCCACGGCCGGGGCAGCTCGTGCACCAGCCGCGCGAAGGATTCGACGGGCAGCCTGCTCACCAGGTGCCCGACGGTGGCGGCCTGGCTGGCCGGGCTCAGCACGCCGAGCAGCGGCGGCGTGGTGCGCCCGCCGGGGTCGGCGCCGATCAGGGCCTGCGCCCAGGTTTCGTCGCGCTGGCGCAGGGCGGCGGTGGCCCAGGAGTCGCGCAGCACCCCGGGCGGGCAGCCCTCGACGGTCATCCGGACGACCTCGGCGGGTGGGCCGAACTCGGTCCAGAAGGACAGGGGAGCGGCCGCGACGAGGGAGCGCAGCCGGACGGTGCCCTCGCCGCGTTCGCCTTGGGGCAGCGAGACTTCGAGCACCCGGCGTTTCCGGCGGACCAGTGGTCGCAGCCGGTCGGCCATCTGCTGCCCGTACCGCGTGCCGGGCAGGCGGCCGAGCAGTTCGGCGGCCCGTTCGCGGACGGCGGCGGCGCGGTCGGTGAGGGCGGCCTCGAGGAAGTCTTCGTCGTCGGGCCGCACGTGCGCGGCGAGGACGCCGAGGAAGTCGGCCCGGACATCGGCGGGTTCGCTCTTCCAGGAGCTGGTGAGGGCTGCGCGGGCGGTATCGGGGTCTTCGGCCAGCCGGACGGCGAGCCACCGGCGGCGTTGGGCGAGGCTGCCGTACTGCCAGACGTCCCCGGACTCTTCGGGTGGGGCGGAGAGGAAGGCCCAGTCGGGGTTCCGCTGGCCCAGCCACGCCCCGACGGGCCCGGCGACGGCGACGAGCGGCCCCCGCAGGGCGGCTTTGGTCCGGGCGGCTTCGGCCAGCAGGGGCAGGGTTTCCGGCGGTACGCGGTAGTGCGTGCCGGCGACGATGCCGAGCCACTCGAGCAGCAGATCGGGATGACTGGCGGCGACGAGCCGGGCGAGCCGTTCCCGGGCGAGCGGAGGTACGAAGGGCCGTTCATCGGGAGCGGCGACGGGCAGGGGCTTGACGTCGGCGAGGGGCCGCTTCCCGGCGCGCCGATAGGTGGTGAGCACGGCGGCGGCGGTGAGCAGCTGCTCGGCGGGATCGGAGCGGTCGGCGACGAGGTCCTGGACGGCCGGTGGTTGGGCCGCCGGGTCGAGGGTGCGCCGCCGGGTGCCGAGGAGGGCGGTGCCGACGAGGTCTTCCCAGGCTTTCACAGCCGCACCGCCCGGTTCTCCGTCCAGCACGTCAACGGCCGCAGGCCCGCCGGGCTCCACTCGCCCGCCACCGTCACCGGGTTGCCCGCCGACATCGCCAACAATGCCCACGGGAACGCGTACGGCACCAGCGGCAGCGCCGTTCCGTCCTTTTCGGACAGACACCACCCGCCCGCGTGCTCGGCCGGGGTCACGCCGGACAGCAGCACCGGCCAGCGCTCCAGCCACGGGTCCGCCGCCATCGCCCGCGCGTACGCCTCCAGCGCCTCCGCGATCGAACCGCCCTCCGCCGACGGTGCCGCCGACGGGATCTCGCGCTCCGCCACCAGGGCCCGCAACGGCGCCGCGCCCGGGTAGAACGCCAGCTCGGCCGACAGCGAATGCCCTGGTGGCAACGAAGAATCCAGCGGACGGCCCGGCGGTGCGAACGACAGCACCAGCGCGTCCCGGCCCGTGCGGCGGCCGCGCAGCCACGTGCGGCGGGTGAGCAGCCGGTCGTTCTCCTCGTCGGCCGCGCCCGTGATCAGCCATTCGTCCGCGACCCGCTCGCCGCTCTCCAGCACTCGTGCCGTCTCCACCGAGAACCCGAGCCGCGTGCGGACCGTGTCCGCCAACGCTGGTGGCAGCGCGTCCAGCCGCGTCGCCGCGTCCGCCAGCAAGTACAGCAGTGACAGCTCGCCGAGCAACGCCTCCGGCCAGTCGCGGCGGCCCACGATCCCGGCCGCCCGCCGCAGGCCGCCCGCCAGGCCGGACGCTTGTGCGTCGACCATTCGGGCGGCGACCGTGCGCAGTTCCTCGCCGCCGCCGCGCTCGAATCCCGCGAAGCCCGCGCCGATCCGGTCGGTCAGCCAGATCTTCAGCTCGGCCACGCCGCCTTCGACGCGCGCGGCCCGCTCGCCCGCGCGGCGGGCGGCCGCCTCTTCGTCCTTCGGCCCGGCCGCCTCCGCACGTTTCTCGGCCCGCCGGGCGCGGTCGGCGCGTTCGAGCAGCCAGGAGTGCACCCACTCCGGCGGCTCCCCAGTGTCGATCCGCCCGGCCGCCCACAGCATCAGCAGGCCCAGCGCGTGCTTGCACGGGAACTTCCGGCTGGGACAGGAACACCGGAACGCGGGCTCGGCGAGCTCGACGCACGTCTGGTACGGCTTCTTGCCGCTGCCCTGGCAGAAGCCCCACACGGCATCTTCGGACGCGCCCGCGCCCGTCCACCTCGCCGGCACGGCGAGCGCCCGGCCCGCCTTCTCCGACGCGGGATCCGGCGCGAGCCCGGCCACGCGTTCCGCGGTCCACGGCACCGCCGTCACCACCTGTCCCCCCACTGTGCTCCCTCGGTTTCGGGTACTGGTGCAGCATGCCAGCCCCCACCGACATTTTCCGGCGGCCGAGTATCCTAGTGCTAGGATAGCGACGTGCTCACGGACGCGGAACTGACCGTGCTCGGCCTGGTGGTCGAGCGGCCGAGGCACGGCTACGAGCTGGACGAGGTCGTCTCGCAGCGCGGCATGCGCGACTGGACCGCGCTCGGCTTCAGCTCGATCTACTACGTGCTCGGCAAGCTCCGCGACCGCGGCCTGATCACCGAGGTGGCGGGGGACCGCGCGCACGCCAAGGCCAAGAAGACGTACACGGCCACCGACGCGGGCCGCAAAGCCTGCGCGGCCGCGGCGGAGGCCGCGATCGCCGAACTGCGCCCGGTGCACCCGCCCGTGCTGGTCGGGCTGGCCAACAGCCCGGTCGTCCCGCCCGATCGGCTCGCCGCCGCGCTGACCCGGCGCGCGGAAGCGGTCGAGGAACGGCTGGCCGAGGTGCGGCGCGCGGCGGCGGCCCAGCCGGACGTCCCGCCGTTCGTCCGGGCGATCTTCGACTACTCCATCACGCAGCTCGAAGCCGAAGCCCAGTGGCTGGCCGGGAGGACGTCCTGATGCCGTACGACCTCAAGAAAGACCTGAAGCAGTTCTACGCGCCGAAGAACACGGACTGGGCCCTGGTCGAGGTGCCCGAGCAGCGGTTCCTCGCGATCGACGGTCAGGGCAACCCGAACACCGCCGAAAGCTACAAGCGGGCCGTCGAAGCTCTCTACAGCTTCGCGTACACGATCAAGATGGCGGCGAAGCAGCGTGGCGAGGACTTCGTCGTCGGCCCGCTGGAAGGCCTGTGGTGGGCCGACGACTACGCCGCCTTCACCGTGCGTGCCAAGGATTCCTGGCAGTGGACGATGCTCATCGCGCAACCGCCGTGGGTCGGTCAGGCCGAGGTCGACGAAGCCCGGGAAGCCGTGCGGCACAAGAAGAAGATCGACGCGCCGGTCCGGCTCGAGACCCTGACCGAAGGCAAGTGCGCCCAGGCACTCCACGTCGGTTCATACGACGACGAGGGCCCGCTGCTCGCCCGCCTGCACGACGAGTACCTGCCCGAGCAGGGCTTGAAGCCGACCGGCCTGCACCACGAGATCTACCTCGGCGACCCGCGCCGAGTCGAGCCCGCGAGGCTCAAAACCGTGCTGCGGCAGCCGGTCGGCTGATCCGTCAGTACTCCGACGTCGCGGGCCAGGTGTCGTCGTGCAGGAGGCGCTTGAGGATCTTGCCCGTCGCGTTGCGCGGCAGGTCCGGCACGAAGTAGACGTCCCGCGGCACCGCGAACCGGGCCAGGCGCTGGTGGATGTAGGCCCGGATGTCCTCCGCGTGCAGCGAAGCGCCGCGCCGCGGCACGACGTACGCCGCGAGGCGCTGGCCCCACTCCGCGTCCGCCACCCCGACCACCGCCGCGTCGTGCACGCCGGGCAGCGCGACCAGCGCCTCTTCCACCGGGCGCGGGAACACGTTCTCGCCGCCGGAGACGATCATCTCGTCGGCCCGGCCGGTGACGAACAGGCGGCCCGCCGCGTCGAGGTAACCGACGTCGCCGGTGGCCATCAGGTCCGCCGCGCGCGCCGGATCCGTGCCGTTCGTGTAGCCGTCGAAGAGCATGTCGTTGCCGACGAAGATCTGGCCTTCGCCGCCCGGCGGCACCGGCTTGCGGTCTTCGTCGAGGATCGCGACGCGGGTGCCGAGCGGGCAGCGGCCCGCGGTGGTCGGCGCCGCGCGCAGGTCGGCCGGGCCGGCGATGCTCGCCCACGACACCTCGGTCGAGCCGTAGAAGTTGTAGAGGACGTCGCCGAAGGTGTCCATGAACTGCGTGACGAACGCGCCGGACATCGCCGAGCCGCTGCTCGCGACGATCCGCAGCGACGAAAGGTCGTAGCGCGCGCGGACCCGCTCGGGCAGGTCCATGATGCGCTGCAGCATGATCGGCACGGCGAACAGCGCGTCGCACTTCTGCTCGGCGATCGTCCGCAACGTCTCTTCGGCGTCGAACTTGCGGATCATCGCCAGCGACGCGCGCAGGGCCATGCCGATCTGCATCGCCGCGAGGCCCCAGCTGTGGAACAGCGGCGCCGCGACGAGGATCCGGTCGCCCGCCCGCAGCGGGATGCTGTCGAGGATCGCCGCGGCGGCGCTCAGCCCCTTCGGGGTCGGGCGGCGCGCGCCCTTCGGCGTTCCGGTGGTGCCGGAGGTGAGCACGACCAGGCGGCCCGGCCGCTCGACGGGCTTGGGCGGGTCGGCGGGCGCGGCGTGGATCAGCTCGTCGACGGTCGGGTAGCCGGCGTCGGCGTCCGGCCAGGTGCTGATCCGGGCGAACTCGCCCGGCACGTTCGCGATGGTCTGCGCGAACTCGTCGTCGGCCAGCACGGCGGCGGGCTCGTGCTCGGCCAGCACGTCCTTCACCGAGGCCGCGGACAGGCCGGTGTTCAGCAGGATGACGTCGGCGCCGAGCTTGCTGGCGGCGACGAACGACTCGACCATCGCGGCGTGGTTGCGGCACATCAGCGCGATCCGGTCGCGCTCGCCGACACCCAGCTCGCTCAGCGCGTTGGCGAGCCGGTCGCTGCGCTCCTGGACTTGGCGGAAGGTACGGAGGCTGCGCTCGTCGTGCAGGGCGGGCTCGTCGGGGACGCGCGCGGCGGCGGCCTGGTAACCGCCCGCGACGGTCGCGCCCCACTGCGCGAGGGAGTTGAGCTGGCGGGCGAGCTTGTCGGGCCGCGCCGGGCTGAGCACACCGGCGCGCAGCAGCACGCTCGTGGTGCGCAGCTTGGTGGCCTTGTTCCCGTCGCGGTCGGCGTCGGGGTCGGGCTCGCCGGACAGATGCAGGTCGAGGCGGCGGGCGAGGGTGCGGAGGTCCTTCTTCACCGACGACACCAGGTCGAGGTGCGACGGCGGCAGCATCATCCGGACGAACAGCTCGGTCCGGCCACCGGCCAGGGGTCTCAGCTCGACGGAAACCCACGTGCCCTCGTCCGGGATGCCGCACCAGACGACGTGCTCGCCGGGCCGGTACACGACGGCCTGGACCTGCGCTTCGAACATCGGCCCGCGCTCGGGGACGATCCGGACGACGGCTTTCGGCCCGCGGCCGCGCCCGGCCGGCTCCTGGACCTCGCACCAGCTGATCTCCGGCACGAACCGCGAATACCACTCCGGCGATCCGACGATCTGCCACACCACGTCCGGCGTGTGCCCGACAACGGCACTCGCTTCGACTACATCGTCACGCATCGTCTCTGCCCTTACCGCACTGTCACCGAACACACGTTCAGGTCACGAAGGCGTCACAGTAGCAGCAAACGGGTGATCACGGATACTCCGAACGGCCAGATACCGGAGAGTAACGGACACTCGTAGTAGGTCTTCCTAGTGTCCACTATGGATCGATAAACGGCGTTCACCGAGCATAACCGCGACAGCGGCACTCAGCGCGCATAGCGGGCGACCAGTTCCGAACCGAGCCGCGCGAGTTCGGAGCGCACCGAATCGGGCCCCTCCACCTCGACGAGCGCGCCCCATCCCGCCAGCTCCTGGGCGATCATGATCGGCGCGGGCGCCGCGACCCGCACCCGGACGCGGTCGCCGGGCAGGTCGGCGACCGGCTCGCAGTGCCTGCCGAACCGGCCCCGAATGACGTCGAGGTGGCGGCGGGCGAGCACGACGTCGGCGGTCAGGAGCGAACGGCGCTGCTCGACCTCCTCGACGACCTCGTCCCACACCGCGGCCAGCTCCAGGTCGGACGGGCGATCGGCGGGCTCGTCGGTCGGGACGGCCGCGACCACCCGGTCCACCCGGAACGTCCGGCGGCCCTTGGCGGTCCCGGCGACGAGGTACCAGACGTCGTCCTTGTCGACCAGGCCCCACGGGTCGACGAGGCGTTCGGACGGCTGCCGCCCGCCGTAGGTGAGCCGGACCTTCCGCCGCGCGATGACGGCGTCCCGCAGCAGCTCGACCATCGGCGGCCGGTCCTTCGGGCGCTCGCCCCAGCCCGCCTGGTCGACGACGACGGCGTCCGCGGCGGCTTCGGCCTCCGCCCGGAACGTGCCGGGCAGCGCGCCCATCAGCTTCCGCAGCGCGGACTTGACCTCCGGTGCGGCGGTCGCGGCCGGGCCCGCCAGGAGGAAGAGAGCACGCGCTTCGCGGGCGCTCAGGCCGGAGAGGTCGGTCCGCGCGCCGCCGACGAGCTGCCAGCCGCCCCCGCGGCCCGGCTGCGGGTAGACGGGCACCCCGGCCGCGGAGAGCGCTTCGAGGTCGCGGCGCGCGGTGGCGACGGAAACCTCCAGCTCCCGGGCCAGCTCGCCCGCCGTGACGCGGCCGCGGGTCTGCATCAGCAGGAGGGTGGCCACGAGGCGGTCGGCGCGCATGGGGGAAGTCTGGCAAACAAAGTGCTCACTCGGTGCGCACTTTCACTCCGCATGCTGTCGCCACCACTGATTCGGAAGGAGCAGACATGCTGCGAGGGATGGCCACCGTTTCGTACTTCGCCGACGACCACGAGGCCGCGAAGAAGTGGTACGCGGAGTTCCTGGGCGTCGAGCCGTACTTCCACCGCCCCGGATACGCCGAGTTCCGCATCGGCGACTACCAGCACGAACTCGGGCTCATCGACCGAAAGTACGTGCCGGCGGGCGCGGGCGGGCCGAGCGGCGAGATCGTCTACTGGCACGTCGACGACCTCGAGGCGACGGTCGCCCGCCTGCACGAGCTGGGCGCGAAGGAACACGAGCCGATCACCGAGCGCGGACCCGGGTTCGTGACGGCGTCGGTCGTCGACCCCTTCGGCAACGTCCTCGGCGTCATGACGAACGCGCACTACCTTTCGGTGCTGCGGCAAGGCTCATGAGCCGGTAGCCCGCCTTGTGTCGGCCCGAGCCACCGGATCTTCCGCACTTGTGGGGCTCACGCACATACCCAGCGACCGGCGTCACGCTTACCGTTCCCGTCCATGACCAGCGATCTGGACGGGCGCACCGCCCTCGTCACCGGCGGGGCCTCCGGCATCGGCCTGGCCTGCGTCCGGGCCCTCGCCGCCGCCGGGGCCAAGGTGCACGTCGTCGACGTCGACCGCGAGCGGGCCGAAGCCGCCGCGAGCGAGGTCGGCGGCTGGGCGCACTCCGTCGACCTCACCGAGTCCGGCGCCGTCGAGCGGCTGCCGGGCGAGGTGGACGTCCTCGTCAACAACGCCGGGATCCAGCACGTCGCCCCGCTCGAGGACTTCCCGCCGGACGTCTTCGCGCGGATCCAAACCCTCATGGTCACGGCGCCTTTCCTCCTCATCCGGCACACGCTCCCGTCGATGTACGCGCGCGGCTGGGGGCGGATCGTCAACATGTCGAGCGTCCACGGGCTGCGCGCCTCCGCCTACAAAGCCGCGTACGTCACCGCGAAGCACGGCCTCGAGGGCCTCTCCAAGGTCGCCGCGCTCGAGGGAGCCGAACACGGCGTCACCAGCAACTGCGTCAACCCCGGGTACGTCCGCACCCCCTTGGTCGACGGGCAGATCGACGCCCAGGCCGCCGAGCACGACGTCCCGCGCGAGGACGTCGTCGCCGAGGTCCTGCTCAAGCGCGCGGCGATCAAGAAGCTCATCGAACCCGAGGACGTCGCTTCCCTGGTGGTGTGGCTGTGCTCCCCGCGCGCCGGCCACGTCACCGGGGCCTCCATCCCGCTCGACGGCGGCTGGACCGCCGCCTGAAATCCCGCCCGACCACAAGGAAGTGGAGCCCGCAGTGAGCCAACCCCACCGGTCGGCGATCGCCAAGATCGTCGGCGCGAGCCTGATCGGCACCACCATCGAGTGGTACGACTTCTTCCTCTACACCTCCGCCGCCGCGCTGGTGTTCAACAAGTTGTTCTTCCCGACGGCGGACCCGCTCACCGGCACGCTGCTGGCGTTCCTGACCTACGCCGTCGGGTTCCTCGCCCGGCCGGTCGGCGGCCTCGTCTTCGGCCACTTCGGGGACCGGCTCGGCCGGAAGAAGCTCCTCGTCGTCAGCCTGGTGCTGATGGGCGGCTCGACGTGCCTGATGGGCGTCCTGCCGACGTACGCCAGCGCGGGTGTCGCGGCTCCACTCCTGCTCACGCTGCTTCGCCTCGTCCAGGGCTTCGCGCTCGGCGGGGAATGGGGTGGCGCGGTGCTGATCGTCTCCGAGCACGGTGACGACCGCCGCCGCGGGTTCTGGGCGAGCTGGCCGCAGTGCGGCGCGCCCGGCGGCAACCTCCTCGCGACGGCCGTGCTGGCGATCCTGTCCGCGACGCAGTCCGACGCGACGTTCCTGTCGTGGGGCTGGCGCGTCCCGTTCCTGCTCTCGGGCGTGCTGCTGCTGATCGGGCTGTGGATCCGGCTGGCCGTCGCGGAATCGCCGGTGTTCCTCGCCGCCCAGGCGCAGGCGGAGGCGCGGACCGAGAAGCACGTCCCGGTCGTCGACGTCTTCCGCGACAGCTGGCGCCAGGTGCTGATCACGATCGGCGCCCGGATGGCCGAGAACGTCTCGTACTACGTGCTGACCGCGTTCATCCTGGTCTACGTCACGACCGGGCTGCACCTGCCGAAGGGCGTCGGCCTCAGCGCCGTGCTCATCGGCTCGGCCGTGCACTTCGTGACGATCCCGGTGTGGGGCGCGCTGTCCGACCGCATCGGCCGGCGCCCGGTCTACCTGACCGGCGCGATCGGGATGGCCGTGTGGGGCTTCGCGTTCTTCGCGCTGCTGGACACGAAGTCGTCGGCGGTGATCGTGCTGGCCACGATCGTCGGGCTGGTGCTGCACGGCGCGATGTACGGGCCGCAGGCCGCGTTCTTCGCCGAGCAGTTCCCGACCCGCGTGCGCTACACCGGGCTCTCGGTCGGCGGGCAGCTGTCCTCGATCGCGGCCGGGGCCGTCGCGCCGCTGATCGCCGTCGCGCTGTTCTCGGCTTGGAAGAGCACGGTGCCGGTGTCGCTGTACGTCGCGGCGATGTGCCTGCTCACGGTGATCGCGCTGCTCGCCGCCCGCGAGACGCGCGGCCAGTCGCTGCACGACGACAGCGTCGACGCGGAAGCGGCGACCGTTTCGCCCTAGCATGACGGCCGTGACCGCACCTTCCGACGCGTTGCGCCGGCTGCTCGACCTGCTCGCCGCCGGGGCGAGCACCGAGCAGCTGGCGCACGTCGTCGTGGCCGCGCGGGCCGAGGGCGCGCTCGGCGCGGCCGACCTCGCCGAGCTGGCCAGCGCGGGCGAGCTGGCCCTGCGGATCCGCGAGACGCTCGCCGAGCACCGCCGTCGCGAGGCCCAGCTGCTCGCTTTGTTCGACACCGCGGGCGAGCTGGCCGCACTGTCCGATCCGGACACCGTGCTGCGCTCGATCGTCCGGCGGGCGCGGGCACTGCTGGGCGTCGACGTTTCCTACCTGTCGCTGAACAACGAGGCCGAGAACAAGACCTACGTGCGGGTCAGCGACGGATCGGTGTCGGCGGAGTTCCAGCAGATCGTGCTCGGCATGGGGGAGGGCCTCGGCGGGCTGGTGGCGCAGACCGCGCGGCCGTACGCGACGTCGGACTACTTCAACGACGACCGGTTCAAGCACACCCGGCACATCGATTCCGGCGTCCGCGACGAAGGCCTGACCGCGATCCTCGGCGTGCCACTGGCGATCGGCCCGAAGGTGCTCGGCGTGCTCTTCGCGTCCGACCGCTCGACGCGGGAGTTCTCCGCGGACGAAGTGGCGCTGCTGTCGTCGCTCGCCGACCACGCGGCGATCGCCTTGGACAGCGCGAACCTCCTCGACCAGACACGCCGCGCCGTCGCCGAGCTGAACGAGGCCAACGCGACGATCCGGGCGCAGAACGAGGCGATGGAACGCGCCGAGGACGCGCACGACCGGCTGACCGACCTGGTGCTGCGCGGCGGCGACCTGCCGGACGTCGCCGAGGCGGTGGCCGGGGTGCTGCACGGCGAGCTGACGGTCTACGACGCGGACGGCACGGTGCTGGCGAGCTCGTCCCGCCCGGCCGCGCTCGACCCGAGCGCGCTGGCCACGGCCCGCGCGTCCGGGCGCGCGGTGTCCACAAAGGACAGCTGGGTGTGCGCGGTGCAGGCCGGCCCGGAGCTGCTGGGCAGCCTGGTGCTGGCGGGTCGCGCGGGCCTGACCGAGCCCGACCGGCGGCTGTTCGAACGCGCCGGCGTCGTGACGGCGTTGCTGCTGATGCTGCGCCGTTCGGTGGTCCGGGCGGAGGACGAGGTCCGCGGCGAGCTGCTGACGGACCTGCTGACGGCGCCCGACCGCAACCCGAGGGCGCTGCTGGCCCGCGGCCGGCGGCTGGGGATCGACCTGTCGGCCCCGCACGCGGTGCTGGTGGCGCACGCGGACGGGGTGTCTCGGCGAAGGCTGGCGGGCGCGGCGGCCCGGCACGCGACGCTGGTGGGGGTGCACGCGGAGGAGGTGGTCCTCCTCGGCGAGGGCGACCCGGACGAGCTGGCCCGCAGGGTGGCGGCCGACGTCGGCGCGTCGACCGGCCACCCGGTGACGGTGGGAGCGGCGGGCCCGGCGGGCGGCCCGACGGCGATCGCGGACGCCCACGCGGAGGCGGCCCGGTGCGTGCGTGCGCTGCTGGCTCTGGGCCGCGGTGGCGAAGGCGCGGCTATGGCGGGGTTGGGATTTTTGGGGCAGTTGCTGGGCGACCACGCGGATTTGGGGGCGTTCGTGCGGCAGACGCTGGGGCCGGTCCTGGACTACGACGAGCGCCGGGGGACCGAGCTGGTGGCGACGCTGCAGGCCTACTTCGCGAACGGGTCGCAGCTGGCGCGGACGAAGGATGTGTTGCACGTCCATGTGAACACCGTGGTGCAGCGGCTGGAGCGGGTGGCGTCGTTGCTGGGGGAGGATTGGCAGACGCCGGACCGGGCGCTGGAGATCCAGCTCGCCTTGCGGGTGCACCGCCTGGGCGGCTGAGGGGGCCTCGCTGAATTACTTGACTGTCTCGAAGGCCGCCGACCGCCGCACCACCAGCGCCGCCGCCAGACCGCCCGCCGCCGCTATTCCCGCCGCCACCGGCAACATCCCCTTCGCCACCGCCAGCCCGCCGAGGGCCGCGCCCGCGGCTATCCCCACCTGGAACGCCACGATGTACACCGCCGAGGCCAGGTCGGGCCGGTCCGGTGCCACCCGCAGCACCGCCGCCTGCAGCACCACCCCGATCCCGGCCGCCGGGGCCGCCCACACCACGATCGCCGCCCCCGAAACCCACGCCGGTCCGCCCGCCAGCAGCGCCACCATGCAGACCGCCAGCCCGCCCGTGGTCACCAGCGCCGTCGCCCTCGGGGACCGGTCGACCCGCCGTCCGATCAGCACCAATCCCGCCAACCCCGCCGTCCCGTGGGCGAACAGCACCGCCGACGTCGCCGACCCCGAAACGTGCGCGTACCGGGCGATCAACGCCGTGATGTACGTGAACGCCGCGAAGTGCCCGGTCACCACCAGCAGGGTCGTCAGGTTGACCGGCACCTGCGCCCGGTCCACCACACCGCGTCGGACCGGCGGGGCCAGCGCGGCCATCTGGCCGACCGTCACCCGGATGACCAGCGCCGTCAAAGCCGCGACCGCGGCCACCGCCAGGACCGCGACGCGCCAGCCCAGCGTCGTGCCGAGCCACGAGCTGACCGACAGCCCGAACAGGAACGCCAGCGAGTTCCCGGCGAACACCACCGCCGTCGCGCGGCCGCCTTGCCCCGGCCCGAGCAGGCGGGCCGCCATCGACGCCACGACCGACCAGAACACCCCGTGGCCCGCCGCCGCGACCAGCCGCGCCGCCACCGCGACGCCGTAGTTCGGCGCCACCGCGAGCACCACGTTGGACACCACCACCATGCCGAGCGTGACCAGCGCCGTCGCGCGGCGGTCCCAGCGGGCGGTCAGCGCGACCAGCGGCACCACCGTCACCGCCACCACGGCCGCGTACCCCGTCATCAGCAGCCCGACGGCGGAGTCCGCGACGCCCAGCCCGGACGCGAGCTGCGGCAGCAGCGCGACCGGCAGGTTCTCCGACGTCACGGACACGAAACAGGCGGCGCTCAACGCCCCCAAGGCGACCCTGGTCCTCGGCTCGACGAGCATTGTTTAACGATACACAGCTAGGCTGGGGGCATGTCCAGAGCCGAGCGCGTCACGATGGCCGACGTCGCGCGCCGGTGCGGGGTCTCGGCGATGACCGTGTCGTACTGCTACAACCAGCCGGACCGGGTCGCCCCCGAGACGCTGCGGCGCGTCCGCGAGGCCGCCGCCGAGCTCGGCTACCGCGGCCCGGACCCGACCGCGCGCTCGCTGCGCCGTCGCCACAACGGCGCCATCGGCGTCGTGCTCGGCGAACACCTCGCCTACGCCTTCGAAGACCCGCAGGCCCGCCGGTTCCTCGCCGGGGTCGCCGAGGTCTGCCGCGAACGCGGGAGCGGGCTGAACCTCATCCCGACCACCGGCGCGGCCGAGGACATCGAGCGCGTGAAATCCGCTTCGGTCGACGGCTACATCGTCTGGACCACCGTCGACACGGACCCGGTGCTCGCCGTCGTGTGCGGGCTCGGCAAGCCGGTCGCCGTCCACGGCGGCCCGGCCGTGCCCGGCGCGCGGGTCGTCGGCATCGACAACCGCGCGTCCGCCCGCGAACTCGCCGCGCGCACCTTCGCCGGAGCGCGGCGGCCCGCCGTGCTGAGCTTCCCCTTCGACCGCGACCGGCGGCCGCGGCTGGAAACCGGGCCGTCGCCGGACGCCGTGGCGTTCCCGGTCACCCGCGAGCGTCTCCGAGGCATCTACGACCGCCTCGGCGACACCGGTGGACTCCCGGTCGCGGTCGTGGCGCGCAACGACCGCGAAGACGCCGCGAAGATGGCCGACGCGCTCCTCGACACCGAACCCGACGCCGTCGTCGCCATGAGCGACCAGCTCGCGTTCGCCGTCCTCGACGCCGCCGGGCGCCGTGGGCTGCGGGTGCCGGAAGACCTCGCCGTCGCCGGGTGGGACGACGGCCCGGACGCCGAACGCGCCGGGCTCACGACCGTCACCCAGTCCCTGTTCGCCCAGGGCCGCGACTGCGCGCTGATCGCCCTCGGCGACCGCGCGCCGAAAACCGAAGCCGCGTGGCAGGCCACCGTGCGGACGACTACCCGCTGAGCGCGACCACGAGCTTTCCCCGCCGCGGCCCGCGTTCGGCGGCGACGTGCGCCGCGACGGCGTCGGTGAACACTTCCTCGACCGGCACGCGGAAGCGGCCCGCTTCGAAGAACGCGCCCGCGGCGGCGAGACCGTGCCGTCCGTGGGGCTGACCGCCCAGGACGCCGACGGAGACACGCACGCCGTGCGCCGGGCCGCCGAAGTCGGCGAGCGTGACGACCGAAGACGACGACCCGGTCAGGGCGACCAGCTCGGGCAGCGAGCCCGCCCCGGCGACGTCGAGGGCGGCGTCGACCGGGACCGGCACCCGCGCGGGCAGCCCGGGCCCGTACGGCACCGGGGTCGCGCCCAGCTCGGCGACGAACTCCTGGTTGCCCGGCGCGGCCGTGCCGACGACGCGAGCACCGCGCGCGAGCGCCAAGAGCGTGGCGATGCTGCCGACCCCGCCGGACGCGCCGTCGACCAGCAGGGTCGTGCCCGCGTGGACGTCGAGCAGGTCGAGGGCGCGGGTGGCCGTCTCGATCCCGGACGCGGCGCCGCCCGCCTGCGCCCACGGCATCGACGGCGGCTTCGGCGCCCAGAAGGCGAGGACGGCGAACTCGGCCGTCGCCCCGCCGAGGCGGGCGACGTCGACCGCGCCGAAGACCTCGTCGCCGAGCCGGACGTCCTCGACCCCGGGACCCACCTCGTCGACGACGCCCGCCGCGTCGACGCCCGGGATGTGCGGCAGGGCGACGGGCGAGCGCGACTTCCCCGCGCGGATCGCCAGGTCGACCGGCGAAACTCCGGCCGCGCGCACGCGGACGCGCACCTCGCCGGGGCCCGCGTGCGGCTCCGGGAGCTCGCCGGGGGACAGGACCTCGGGCGGCCCGAACCGCTCGAACCGGACTGCGTACACACTCACTCCCGGGAAGCTCCGACGGGCTGACGGCGCTTACCGTAGGAGTGATCACCGGACGGGAACGGGAAGTGAGAGACGTGCGCGACGATCCGGCTCGGAACCGGCGGGTGGACGCCGAGCGCAACCGCCGTCACCTCGTCGCGGTCGCGCACGAGGCGTTCGCGCGGCACGGCACCGGCCTGCCCGTGCGGGAGATCGCGCGGCGCGCGGGCCTGGCGCCGGCGACCGTGCACCGGCATTTCCCGTCGCGCGAGGACCTCGTCGCCGCGGTGTTCTCAAAACGCGCGCAGGTGTGCGAGCGGCAGCTCGGGGCCGCGCTGGCCGATCCGGACAGCCGTCGCGCGCTCACCCGGACCTTCCACCGCTTCGGCGAGTGGCAGGCCGCGGAAGGGCCGCTCACCGACGCCATGCTGGCCCGCCCGGCCTACGCGGCCTTGCGCCGTGAGCACAGCGACGCGTTCCGGCGGCTGGTCGAACGCGCCCGCGCAGACGGCGTCCTGCGCCTCGGCGTTTCGGTCGACGACGTCGCGATCGCGATGATGTCCTTGACGTCGGTGCGGTCGTTGCCGCCCGGTGAGGCGCCGTCGGCGGCCCGGCGCCTCACCTCGGTGCTGCTCTCCGGCCTGCTAGCACTGCCCGTCGGCGAGCACCCAGTAGCCCGGTGACGTCTCGCGCAGCGCGTGCGTGGTGAACGTGTTCCACAGCCCCATCGCCTGGTTGGAGCCGTTCGCGTAGGTCTGGCCGCCGCTCTGGTGCGCGCGCCCGGCTTGGGTGTGGGCGTAGTTGCTGGCGTTCACGCACGTGCCCGAGGGCGTCGACGTCGTCGTGGTGGTGGTCGGCGGCGCGGCCGTCGTCGTGGTCCCGGATCCCTTGTCCAGCCCGAAGAACACGCCCGTGTAGTAGCTGGAGCAGATCCCGGCGAGGAAGTACGCGCCGGTGCTGCCGCACTGCGTCGCGCCGGTGCCCGGGTCGACCGCCGTGCCGTGGCCCATGCCCGCGATCGAGTACAGCTGCACCTTGTCGGCGTACGTCGTCAAGGTCGTGCCGCCGGGCAGGGACTGCGTGCTCGTCGGCGTCTGGGAGATGCCGTGCACCGCCGTCCACTGGTCGCGCAGCTCGGTGCCGTTGACCGGGTAGACGGTGTAGTCGCCGGTGCCCTGCCAGATCGCGACGCGCGGCCACGGCCCGCTGTAGCCCGGGTTCTGCGCCGTCACCTTCGCCGCCCACTGCGCCGGGGACAGGTTCTGGTTGTTCTGCTGGCAGCTCGTCGCCTGCGTGACACTGGTGGCGCACTGCGCGGGCAGCCCGGCCATGATGCCACCGCCCGCGAAGACGTCGGGGTACGCGGCGAGCAGGTCGGCGGTCATCCCGCCGCCCGCCGAAAGGCCGGTGACGAAGACCCGCGCACGGTCGGAGCCGTGGTCGGTGACCGCCTTGTCCACCATGGACTTGATCGACGCGGCCTCGCCGTTGCCCCGGGTGTCGTCGGCGGTGGAGA
Source organism: Amycolatopsis nalaikhensis (assembly GCF_030264295.1). Taxonomy (GTDB): domain Bacteria; phylum Actinomycetota; class Actinomycetes; order Mycobacteriales; family Pseudonocardiaceae; genus Amycolatopsis; species Amycolatopsis nalaikhensis. Next base: position 6,760,093 of record NZ_CP127173.1, read on the forward strand.
ACCAGTTGAAGCACTTCAGCGAGTTGTTCGCGGTCGACTGCTGGGGGAACACGACCTCGAACCGCCACCGGTCGGCCAGCTCGGGCCAGCCCGAGTGGGCGTAGTAGTCGGCGGCGCTCTGCGTGCAGCCGTGCAGGGCGACGACCACCGGGCGGCCGGTCTCGAGCCCGGCGGGGGTGTAGGTGTACATCGCCAGCGCGCCCGGGTTGTTCCCGAACGAAGAGATCTGGACCAGTGACGACGGCGGCGGATCCGCGGCGGCGACGCCGACGGTGGTGAGCACGGCCGCGGTGAGCGCGGCGAGTCCGGCGAAGGCGAGCTTGCGCATGGGGAAGTCCTTCTCGTCGTTGAGAGGGTTTCCCGCGACGCTAGGACGGGCGCGGCGCGCTGACCATGTGGCCGTCCACCACATCGGCGCGGGAATTCATGGTGACCGGCGGGGTGGTTCGCCGGTGGCGCACGCGCTTGGGTGCTGTCATCGGAAGACCGGAGGTGAACCGTGCGGGGTTGGCTGGTTTGGGTTCTGGCGGGCGCGCTCGTGACGGCGGTGCCCGCGTCGGCGTCGGCTGCGTCCGGGCGCTGCCGGGTGGACGTGCCCGGCGCCGAGAAGTCCGTCGCCGTGTGCCTCGACGACCTGACGACGACGGGCACGCTCGCGTCGGGCCACACCGTCGAGGCCGACTGGGCGGGGCTGACGTCGGCGGGATTGCCCGCGCCGAGCGGCGTCCCCGGCGTCCAGGTCGACGGCTACTTCCCGGACACGTCGACGGCCAACACGAACAACGGCTGGAACCACGACGCGCAGTTCGTCCTGCGGCTGCCGGACCGGTGGAACGGCGGCCTCGTCGTCTCCGGCTCGCCCGGCGTCCGGCGGCAGTACGCGAACGACCGCGCGATCGGCGACCAGGCCTTGGCCGAGGGCTACGCGTTCGCCGCGACGGACAAGGGCAACACGGGCGCGGCGTTCTTCACCGACGGCGACCGCCCCGGCGACGCGCTGGCCGAGTGGAACTCGCGCGTCACACAGCTGACACTGGCCGCGCGCGCCGCGGCGACCCGGCACTACGGGCGCCCGCCGACGCGGACACTCGCGGCCGGGTTGTCGAACGGCGGCTACCTCGTGCGGTGGCAGCTGGAGAACCGGCCGTGGCTCTACGACGGGGGCGTCGACTGGGAGGGGACGCTGTGGCGTGCCGATGGGCCGAACTTGCTGACGTTCCTGCCGCCCGCGATGAAGGCGTACCCGGCCTACGCCGCCGGTTCGGCGTCCGCGCACCAGTCCATTTTGGACGCCGGGTTCGCGCCGGGGTCGGAGTTCCTGTGGGACTACCACTACCGCGTCTACTGGGACCTGACCCAGCGGATCTACCGCGAGGAGGTCGACCCGTCGTACGACGGCGCGGTGCAGGCCGGAACTCCGTTCTGCGCCAGTGGAACGCCTTCCTGTGACGCCGACTACGACTACGCGTCCCGGCCCGCTTCGGTGGCGCGGGCGGTGGAACGGATCTCGCTGACCGGCCGGATCGGCAAGCCGCTGCTGACCCTGCACGGCACGCTCGACACGCTGCTGCCGATCTCGCGCGACTCCGACGTCTACGACGAGATGGTCACCGACGCCGGACGCGGGGCCCTGCACCGGTACTACCGGGTGGAGGGCGGCAACCACGTCGACGGGCTGGTCGACCAGTACCCGGACCGCCTGCGCCCGCTGGGCCCGTGCTTCCGGACGGCGTTCGACGCGCTTTCCGGCTGGCTGCGCGGAATCCGGCCCCCGGCATCGGCGACGATCGCTCGCCCGGCGAACGCGACCCCGGCCGAGCTGGCCCGCACCTGCTCCCTGGGCTGAGTCCCAAGCGCCCCAAGGCGGCCTTGGTTGCGTCTGACGCACCGAAGGCCGCCTTGGTTGCGTCTCACGCACCGAAGGCCACATTGGGGCGCTTGGGTCAGTCGCCCTTGATCAGGTGGTTGGCCAGGACCGGGCTGAACGTGCCCGCCGGGACTCCGGTGCCGTAGCCGCAGCTGCCGTCGGAGTCGCCCGGGACCTTGATCCACAGCTGCATCTCCGGGCCGCCGCCCAGCTGGGACGGCGCACCGAGCTTGCGCTTCGGCGGGTTGCACCACTCGGAGTCCGTGCCGTGGCCGTTGCCGTTGCGGCTGGTGTCCACCACGAACGGCGCCGCGTAACCCAGCGCCGAGTCGACCGCCTTGCCGTACGTCGTCGACTCGGCCGTCGTGTAGAAGTTGGACACGTTGAGCACGAACCCGTGGATCGACTGGACGCCCACCGACTTCAGCCGCGAAGCCATCGTCGCCGCCGGGATCCACGTCGCGTTGCCGCCGTCCAGGTACGCCCACGTGTTCGGCGCCTTCTGCGCGAACTGCGTCGCCGCGTACTTCAGCAGGTCGACGCGGTCCGTGCGGGCCGTGCCGGACAGGCAGTCGAGCTGGGCGAGCGCGTCCGGCTCGATGACCACGATCGCCGGCTTGCCGCCGATGCCGTCGGCGAACGCCGAGATCCACGCGCGGTAGGCGTCCGGGTTGCCCGCGCCGCCGGTGGACTCGCCGCCGCAGTCGCGGCCCGGGATGTTGTAGGCCACCAGCACCGGCAGTTTGTCGGCGACGTCGGCGGCGTAGGTGAACTTGTCCACCGCGGCACGGATGTCACCGCTCCAGTTGCCGAACCAGCGCGCGCCCGGCTTCGTCGCGATCGACGTCTTGATCGGGCCCGCGAGGCTGTCGTCCGGGTGGTCGCGGACCCACGTCGCCGGGTTCGAGTCCGGGTCGACGTAGAAGCCGTTCGTCTTCTCGAGGGGGTTGCCGTCGGCGGCGACGGCCGGGGTCGCGGGGGCGAGGCCGGTGAGCGCCAGCGCGGCGGCCACGAGCCAGGTCGAAATGCGCATTCCGCGAGTTTGCCGCGATGGCGTACACGAGCCGTACAAAAAGAAAAGTGAACCGCTCGCCGCCGGCGGCCGTACTACTGGGTGAGGGGCTTGTTCGGTCTACCCGAAAAAGGGGTCTGACCAGCGGTTCAAGCGCCGGATGGGCCACCCCGTTCGGCCGCTTGCGGGAGCGTGGCCCGTCGTTCATGATGGGCTTCCGGGGTCCGCGAAAGATTCGTTCACGGCGAATGTCCAGGTGTCGGCCATGTTTCGGAAGAACCGCAAGTCCGGAAGTGAACGCCATGCTGTTACCCGACTCCGGGGCCCGCTGATGGCCGCGGACCTGCCCGGCCTCGCCATCGTCGCGGGGCTCCTGCTCCCGGCGCTCGCCGCCGCGGCGTGGGCGATCGCGCTCGAACGACGGCCACGCCGGATCGCCGCCGCCGGCTCCGAGCCGGACTGGACGGTGGCCGGTATCCAGGCCCGCCTCCGCTTCGAGCAGGCCACCCGGCGCCTGGCCGAAGCGGGCACGATCGCGCTGCCGACCCTCCCGGTCCCGGCCCAGCGCGACGCTTCACCCGACCGGTTGCCGTGGCGGGTCCCGCGCACGCTCCCGCCGCCGGGCCCGCCGTCGGGCCGCGTCCTGGTGCCCCGGCTGGCGTTCGCGGCCCCGGACACCGAACTGATGCGGCGCATCCTCGACGGCCTGCGTCGCCTGGATTAGCCCCGCACCGGGGCCGGATCCCCTTAGGCTGGGCCCATGACTGACTCGAGCGGCCCCGGCCGGACCCCGGAAGAGCTGGCCGCCGCCCTGCGGGCCACGGCCAGGAGCGCCGCGACTTCGGCGTTGCGCGAAGGCCTGGAGGACATCGACGACCGGTACGGCCACGACGTCGCCGACCAGGTGGCCGGGCTGATCGACGTCGCCGAGGTGTTCGCCGGGCTGACCGACCCGAACGTCCGGGGTGGCCGGACGCGCCCGGCCGCGCGGGACGACGACGAACCGTGGGAGTTCAAGCCCGTGACGTCGATGTGAACGAGCCTCACTTCCGCCAGTCGTAGCTGAGCACCGGCGGATGGTCGGACACCTTCCGGACCGTGAGGTTCTGGTCGGGGTGCGCGGCGGCGTACCGGGCCATCTCGTCGTAGATCCGGTCGCGCATCTGCACGTCGCGCACCTCGATCGTCGCCCGCTGGCCCAGCTCGCCCGTCGGCACGTTCGGATCCGTGCGGATCGCCAGGTTCCAGTAGTGCTTCTTGTCGCTGCCGTCGGCGCCCTGGCCGTCGCTGGAGAAGTAGACCTCGCCGGTGCCCTTGTTGTAGATCTGCTGGGTCACCTTGATCTGGTCGTCGCCCTGGGCGGCCTTGTAGTAGCCGTCCGGGTCGTTCGACCCGGCTTCGCGCGTGTAGAACCCGACCTCGCCGCCGAACGCCCCGCCGAACCCGTAGCTGCCCTTCCACAGCTCCAGCCGGTACTGCTTGCCCGTCTTGGGGTCGGTGAACTCCATGTTGTCGCCGCCGTCGCTGGTGTGGTCCAGGTGCGCGCCGATGACCGGTTCCAGCTTGTCGTAGAGGTCGTGCCAGCCGAAGAAGCTCTGCACCGAATGCTCGCCGGTGGTGTAGTAGTCGCCCTCCGGGACGTACTCGAAGCCGAAGTAGTCGTAGATCTTCCGCGCGACGTCGGGGTCCTGCATGACCGTGTCCCAGTCGCCCTTGAGCAGGGCGATGCGCAGCTTCGGGTTCTTCGCCACCAGCTCGGCGAGGCCGGGGATCTCCTTGAGGATGATGGCGGCGATCTCGGCCGGGTTCCGCTTCTCCGAGCCCGCGAGCTCCCAGATCCGGCCGGTCTTGGTGCGCAGCTTCGTGCCCTCGATGAGCAGGACGGCGTCGTAGGTGGTCACCACCCGCTGCATGTCGGCCAGCAGGACGGCGGCCTTGCCCTTGATGATCTTGTCCTGCGCCCAGGCGACGACGAGGTGACCCTTGCCGTGCCCGAGGTCGTTCCAGATGGAGTCGAGCTTCGCCTTCAGCGAGTCGGCTTCGCCGCGCTTGTCCCGGGCGTCCAGCTGGGCCTTCGCCAAGGCGTCGCGGATGACCTCGAACGATCGCGCCGACTCTTCGAGGTCCTCGGCCTGCTCGTCGCGGTTCTTCTTGAAGTCCTCCAGCGAAGAGAGCGCCTTCTCGCCCGCCCCGCCCTGCCAGCCCTCGCTCAGCTCGACGCGGACGCTCTCCAGCAGCGCCTTGGCGTCCAGGACCGCCTCCTTGGTGGTCCGGCAGGCGCGGGCGCGGTCGTCCAAGTCGGTCGTGCTGCCCTTTTCGACCTTGTCGGCGAGGTGGTGGATCTTCTCGAACAGGTCGCTCATCGGTCGATCCGCCCGAGGTTCTTGTCCAGTGACTTCAGGAACGTGTCACGGGCCGCGAGGTCGATGCTGTCATAGCTCTTCGCGGCTTTTTGGATGCTTTCGACCAGGTTGGCGACCTGCTGCTCGGCGGCCCGCAGGTCTTCCTGCCGGGTCAGCAGCCAGACGTCGTAGTCGCCGGCGAACGCGCCGGCCCGGTCGGTGGCGCCGACGTTCGGGGACCCCGCCGCGGACAGCGTCGGCGGCTTCCCCGCGCCGAGCTTCGCCGCGGCCTTGCTGATGTCCGCGACATCGACTTCGAACCCCACCGGACTTCCTCCCCGTGCGCCCGCGAGTGACACGATTCGGTGGCAATGTAACACCGATGCCGTGGTGAGACGTCCGGCTCGCGTGTCCGGTTCCGGCCAATCGCCTCAGCCGAGGGCCGCGGGGGACTCGGCCTCGGGGATCAGCAGGCGGGCCGCGCCGGAGCCGTCGGCCGGGACCGCCCAGACGTCCGCGTGGCCCGGTGACCGGGGCACGCCGTACCCGATGGTGTGCTCGTCGAGCCAGGCCGGCTGGTCGTCGACGCTGCGGGTCTCCGCCAGCGGGGTCACCGTCGAGCGTGCCAGGTCCAGCACCGCCAGCCGCCACCCGCGGGCCGGATCACCGTCCACAGCGGACTTGAACGCCACCCGCGTCCCGTCCGGGGACAGCGACGGGCACTCGACGTTCTCCCGCAGCGTGCGGACCGTGTGCGCGGCGAAGTCGCCCGCGACGAGGTAGCGGTGACCCGCCGTCGACATCGTCGCGTAGAAGTGGCGGTCGTCGCGGGTGAACGTGACGCCCCAGAAGTTGAGGTCGGCCGCCTGGTACGGCTGCCCGTCCACCGTGACCGTGTAGTCCTCGAGCGTGCCCGCCAGCTCGCCGGTCGCCGTGTCGAGGATGCCGGCGCGGGTGGAGAACATCCCGCCGTTGTACGAATCGCCGGTGACGAACACCGTCCACGCGAGCATCCGGCCGCTCGCCGACACCCGCGCCCGGTTCGGCAGGCCGACCAGCGGGATCTCCCGCTGCGACGCCAGGTGCGCGTCGAGCACCACCAGCTGGTAGGTGGTCAGGTCGCCGTCCGGGCGCAGGCAGAGCCCGGTGCCGCCGGCGGCGTACACCCGGCTGCACGAGAGCGGCGACACCGTCCGCGCGCCGCCCGGGTCGGTGGCGGACACCGTGGCGACGTGCCCGCGGTCGGCGTCGGCGGTGCTGCGGAACAGCAGCCGCGGGCCGGGGGAGAGGCTCACCGCGCCGGTCGCGGCGACGTCGTGGCTTCGCGCGCTCGCGAACCCGACATACGCGACCGCGACCCCGGCCAGCACGAGCACCCCGGCGATCGCGGCGAGGATCCGTCCCTTCACGCGGCCCTCCTCGGGGCGAGCACCACGAACGTCACGCCGATCGCGACCACCGCCGCGCCCGCGGCGACGCCGATCGCGGGCTCCGGGCCCCAGAACTGCCACGCCAGTCCGAAGAGGACGGACGAGGTGAAGTACGCGAGCGCTTGCGCCGTCTGCACCAGCGAAATCCCCGTGGTGCGCAACGACTCCGGCAGCAGCGGCCCGGCCAGCGCCATCAGGACGCCGTCGGTCGCCGCGTAGAAGGCGCCGTACAACGCCAGGGAGAGCGCGAACAGCGGCCAGCCGGACACCGGTCCGGCCAGCAGCAGGTAGACGAGCGCCAGCGCGCCGTAGCCGCCGAGCACCACGGGCAGCCGCCCGACCCGGTCGGCCAGCGCGCCCAGCGGCGCGGCGAGCAGCAGGTAGGAGAGGTTCGTGCCGACGGCGAGCAGCGGGAACCAGCCGGTGGCGACGTCCTCTTTGTGTTGCAGCAGCAGGTAGACGAAGCCGTCGCCGACCGTGGCCAGCCCGAGCACGCACGCGGCGACGAGCAGCCGCCGCACGCCGTGGCCGCGCAGGAGCGCCACCGCCGCCTTCGGGGAGACCGGGTTCGCGGGCCGCGGGGTCCGGCGGTCGCGGACGAACAGCACCAGCAGCAGCACGCCGATCGCGGCGACGCAGAAGCTGACGACGAACACGGCGTCGAACGCCGCGGGGTCGGTGGCGCCGACCGCGGCCAGCACGGCGAGCGCGACCAGCGGCCCGGCGAACGCGCCGACGCTGTCCATCGCGCGGTGCACGCCGAACGCCCGGCCCAGCAGGGGTTCGGGTGCCGACAGCGTGATCAGCGCGTCGCGCGGCGCCGTCCGCAGGCCCTTGCCGGTGCGGTCGAGCGTGATGACGGCGCCGATCGCGGCCGCCGACGCCCCGGCCGCCAGCAGGCCGAGCTTCGCGACGGCGGAGAGCGCGTAGCCGACCCCGGCGACGGCCTTGCGCCGCCGCACTCGGTCCGCGACGTAACCGCCGACGATCCGCAGCAGCGCCGTCGCGCCGGTGTAGAGGCCGTCGAACAGGCCGTACGCCGCGGGGCTCAGGTGCAGTCCGAGCACCAGGTAGACGGGCAGGACCGCGGTGACCATCTCCGAGGAGACGTCGGTGACCAGGCTGACGGCGCCGAGCGCGAAGACGTTCGCGCCGACCGCCGAGAGCTTGCCCTTCGCGGCGTGCTCTCGGCGGCCGATGGTGGCGAGGTACACGCGGTTACTGCCAGACGTCGAGGATCGGCGACTTGCTCGCGGCGCCGCCGATGCCGGGCAGGCCGTAGGACGCCTCGATCGTGCGCAGCACGGTGTAGTGGTTGATCGATTCGCTGTAGCTGCCGACCTTGACGTGCGCGCCGGTGAACGTCGTGAAGATCTGGTTGACCGACGTGCCGCTGTCCTCGTCGAAGGTGACGATCAGCAGGCTGTTGTGCGTCTTGGCCCACTGCGCGTAGGCGTCGAGGTGGTTCTTCAGCCAGGTGTCGCCGGTGCCGATCGAGCAGTCGTGCATGTCGTTGCACATGTCGGGCGTGACGAACGAGACGGTCGGCAGCTGGGTGAAGTCGGTGGGGAAGGTCGAGTAGCGGACGTTGCTCGCGGCCGGGACGTTGGAGAAGTCGACCCAGCTGTTGTGCTTGCGCCGGTAGGTGCCGCTGGAGCAGCCGGTGTAGCCGTCGGAGGGCATGGCTTCGGAGTAGCCCTTGAAGGACTTGCCGGCGTCGAGCAGCTGGCGGCCCAGGTTGGCCTTCGAGCCGAGGTTGGCCGGGCAGCTGTCGTCGGTGACGCCCTGCGTCGCGCCGGAGAAGAGGGCGACGTAGTTGGGCTGGCTCGGGTGGGTGATCGCGAAGGAGCTGGTGAACTTCGCGCTCTGCGAGGCGAGGGCGTTGAAGTAGGGGGCGCTGGAGCTGCCGTTGATCGAGGAGTACTTCTTGTTCTCGAACATGACGAGGACGATGTGGTCGAACGCCGGCACGGTCGACGCGGTGGGCCGCACGGCCGCGGACTCGGCCGATCCGGTGACGACGGCCGCGGTGGCGACACCGGCGGTGACCAAGGTGGCGGCGAACGCGGCGAAGATCCGCTTGCGGATCATGGGTCCTCCAACGGTGGCGGGTGAGGGCGCCTCATGATGTCCGCGGGAGGGGACCGGGGCGTGCCGTGCCGTGGTCCGGCTCGTGAACACCAGGGAACCTCCGGCGGACAACGGAAAGAGTGGGTTAATGGCTTTCCGGTGTCAACCTCCTAAGGTAGGTGTCCACAGTGGCCGGTCAGGGAGCCGACCGGCGGTGGTGACCGCCCGTCGCGGCCGGCGCGCGGATAAATGCGTTGGTGACGGCCGCGCGGGCTCGGCAGGATGGCCGGGTGCTGTTGCCGACGATCCGCGAGGCCCGCGAAGCCGACTGGCCGGGGATCTGGCCGATCATCCACGACGTCGTCACCGAGCAGCGGACGTTCCCGTACGACCCGGCGATGACCGAGGCCGACGCGCGCCGGATGTGGCTGCAGGGCCGGGTCGTCGTCGCGCTCGACGGCGAACGGGTGGCCGGGACGGCGAACATGTACGCGAACCGGCCTGGTCCGGGGAGCCATGTCGCATCGGGGAGCCTGATGGTCGCGAAGGAGGCGCGGGGCTCGGGAGTGGGCCGGGCGCTCGCGCAGGACATGGTCGCCTGGGCGCGGCGGGCAGGGTTCGCGGCGATCCAGTTCAACGCCGTGGTCGAGGTGAACACCGCCGCGATCCGGCTCTACGAGAGCCTCGGGTTCGTCACCCTGGGCGTCGCGCCCGGGGCGTTCCGGCACCCGGAGCTGGGTGAGGTCGGCTTGCGCATCATGTGGCTGGACCTGCGCGCGGCCTAGGGCTGTATCGAAATCGGTCGGAGCCGTTCGGCCATCGCGGCCCACCTACGCCTCGCCCTCTACGCTGCCGCCGGTGGCCCGCTCGTCAAAGGTCTTGAATGAGTCATTCAGGTCTTCGGAGGTCCTGAATGACTCATTCAAGACCTCGGCGGAAGCAGCGGCTGTCCATGCCGGACTCCGGCGCCGACTTCGAGACAGGCCCTAGCGGCGGCCGCCATCACCGAGCAGGCGGCAGCAGCCCGCCCGGCAGGCCGCCAGGTTCTCCTCCGCATTGTCGCGAACCCGTTGCAGCGCCGCGATCCGCTCGTCCAGGCGGGCCACCACCGCCTCCAAGCGCCACCGCTCCGACTCGCACGTCGCGTCGCCCGTGTCGTGCGCTCGCAACACGTCCACCACCTCGTCCAGCGTGAACCCCAAGTCCTGCAACGCCTTCGCCGATCGGATCCGATCCGCCGCCGATGGTGGGAACTCCCGGTAGCCGGACGGGCGCCGGTCCGCCGCGGGCAGCACCCCGCGTCGCTCGTAGAAACGGACCGTGTCCACGCTCACCGCCGCCGCGCGGGCCACCTCGCCGATCTTCACGGACTTCTCCCTTGACTCTGGACCTGACTCCAGACTCTACGCTCGGAATACCCGAGAGGAGCCCGTCATGCAGATCCCGCCCGCGTCGACCCCCGTCGCCTGCGACATGTCGAACGCCCGCGACACCCCCGAAGAACGGCTCGCCGAGTACCGGCGGCTGTTCGCCACCGCCCTCACCGCCCGGGAGCGGACCGGCCTCGGCATCCGGTTCCGGTTCCGCGCCGGCCCCGGTGTCGAGGAGTGGGTCCGCGACCTCGCCGCCCGCGAAAAGGCGTGCTGCCCCTTCTTCGGGTTCGCCGTCACCGTCGAGGGCGGCGAGGTCCGCTGGGACGCCGCGGTCCCCGACACCGACGCCGCCAAGGCCGTCCTCGAGGACTTCTACGCCCTCACCTAGTCGAACGGCCCCGTCGTCCGGGCGACGACGTGCTTGCGCACCCCGCTCGCGTCGAACGCTGCCTCGGCCGTCGGGGCCGGGGCCACCTTCCGCCACGCCGTCAGTGCTTCCTCAGACTCCCAGTGCTCGATCATGTTGATCCGCCCGGGATCGAGCGCGTCGGGTGAGATCGCGACGTCCAGGCAGCCCGGGTGTTCGCGCGCCCGCTCGACGACCACGCGGAACCCCGCCACGAAGCGGTCGCGGTCGGCGGGCTCGACGTACACCGGTCCGGCGATGATCACGGTCATGACGAGAATCCTTTCCGAGGGGGGCCTTCACCCGACCGACGAACGGCGTCCCGGGAAACCGACACTCAGCGGCACCGTCGCCAGCAGCTGACGGGCCGCGACGCTCGCGCCGTCCGTCCGGACCTTCCCGGCGAACTGCCGCGCGCGCGTCGCGACGTCCGGCCGCAACGCCGTTTCGAGCGCCGTCGCCAGTGTGTCGGCCGTCGGGACGCCCGGCTCGGTCGCCGCGCCGAGACCCAGCTCGCGGACCCGGCCCGCGAAGTAGTGCTGGTCGTACATCTGCGGCACGACCACCTGCGGTGCGCCCGCGCGGGCCGCGGTCGTCGTCGTGCCCGCGCCGCCGTGGTGGACGACCGCGGCGACGCGCCGGAACAGCGCCTGCTGGTTGACCTCGCCGATGCCGAAGCAGTCCGGCTGCCCGTCCGCCGCGGCGAGGCCCGCCCAGCCGCGGGCGATCACCGCGCGACGGCCGTGCGCCCGCGCGGCCGCGAGCATCGCTTCGGCGAGCTCGCCCGGCGCGCGCATGCTGCCGAACCCGAAGTACACCGGCGGCTCGCCCGCGTCGAGGAACTCCAGCAGGCCGGGCGGCAGCGGCCGCTCGTCCGGCCAGACCCACGCCCCCGTCTGGACGACGCGCGGGTCCTCCGGCTCCGGCCACGGGGCCAGCGCCGCGTCGGCCGCGAGCCACGGCCGGTCGGTGAAGACGTGCGCCTGGAGGTCGTCGACCGGGTCCTGGCCCACGGTCGCCCGGCATTCGTTGACCTTTTCGCCGAACATCAGATTCCAATGCTGGGCGTCTTCGGCCCAAAGGGCGCGGTTTTCCGCCTTTCCGGGCGACCGCCACGGCATCGGCGGCGGCGCGTGGTGCTCCGAGGGCAACGTGATGGGGCAGAAGCTCGCGTAGACGTACGCGGCGCCCGTCCGTTGCGCGATCGAGCGCGTCGCGAACTGCAAGGCCCCCGCGGCCACCAGGACGTCACATCCTTCGGCCGCCACCGCGACGGTCTCGAACTGCGTCACGACGGTCTCTTCGGTGGCTTTGCGCAGCTCTTCGGGGGTGGGACGGCGCACGGACGCGGTTCCGCGCAGCTCCGGGCCGATCGGCACGACGTCGAACCCGAGCTCGTCGAGCCAGGCGCGGAAGTCGGGCGGCACGCACAGGCGCACGTCCTGCCCGAGCGCTCGCAGTTCGGAGGCGAGCGCCACCACCGGCTGGACTTCGCCTCGCGAGCCGATCGTGGACAGCAGCACACGCATGAAGATTCCCCTCGCCGGAAATGGTGAGCCCGAATTGTGGACCCGCACCCGGGTCTTGCCACAAGTCCCGGGGTCGGATATACATTCAAGTGGGGAGAGGGAAATCTTTTCGCGGCCGACTCTGGCCGGAACCCGATCATGCGCGTCACGCCCGCGCTGCTTCCGTCGTGCGCTCACGGCCCGCTCAGCCTGCGCTCACCCGGGTGGCTGACGTAACCTTTGAGAACGAAACCCGGTCCCGGTCGGGAAAAACCCGGTCGGCAGGAGGTCAGGATGACACTTCGCAGCGTACGTCTCGAAGACGAGGTCATCCTCTCCGTCGACGGCGTCTTCGACGGTGGGCTGGCCCCCAGCTACCACCAGGCGATCGAAGACGCGTTCGCCGCCGGGGTGCGGCGCGTGGTCGTGGACCTGACGATGGCCACGGCCGTCGACGGCGGCGGCACCGCGGTGCTGGCCGCGACGGCCGCCGGCTGCGCGGCCCGCGACACCCACCTGATCATCGCGATGCCCCGCGGCGTCGAGGCCGAGATCCGCGACCCCGCGCAGGTCCGGTTGCTGTTGCGCAGCTTCGAACCGTGGCAGGACGCGGGTTAGCCGACCCGCACGGTGAACCGGAACCGGCGCAGCTCGGTTTCCGGTGCCCACGGCCGCGCGTGCCGCGCCACCAGCGTCACTTCGCCCGGCTGGTCCGCGTCGAGGACGAAGCGGTGTTCGCCGGTGCCGCCGGCGCGGTCCGCCGCGGGGTGGCGGGTCTCGCCGACCACCCGCAGCGGCGGATCCGGGGTGTCGAGCACCCACTGGTAGCCGGTGCCCGCGTTCTCGGGCAGCCGCAGCTCCAGCCGCTCGCCGGGCGCGACGTCCGCCGCCGCGCCGTCGGCTTCGAGCGTGATCACCCGCACCGGCTCACCACAGGTAGATCTCGTGGATCAGGCCGTCGGCGGCCTCCGGGTAGCTGATCGAACCGGCCAGCCTGCCCGACGACGCGAGCGTCAGCAGGGCCTCGTGCACGCTGTCGCTGTTCGTCGCGAGGCGTTTCCAGCCGACGCCGTCGATGTAGGCGTACCCGTTGCGGTCGGAGTTGTTGGTCCAGAGGGCGAGGACCTTCTTGTTCGTCTGCCAGGCTGTGGCCGTCTCGGCCGGGGCGGCGATCTGCGGCGCACCAGGCGGGCTCAGCACCGGTGCGGCGCCCGGCTCGGCGGTCATCGCGGTCGCCGCCGTGTGCAGCTGGTCCGGGGTGAGGGGCTGGGGTGCGTTGTCGGGACTGGCGGCGGGCGCGACCGCGGTGGGCGCGTTGGACGGGCTTGTCGATGCGGCCATCTCACGGCTCCTAGAAGACGTAGGTCTCGATGATCGTGCCGTTGTTGTTGAACGCGTTGACCGGACGGCCACCCTGCTTCGCGGCGACGAGCTCGGTGAGCATCGCCTTGCCGACGACCTCGTCGTTGGCGGCGAGGTGCAGCCACCCGAGGTCCTTGAGGTAGGCCCAGGTGTTGCGGTCCTGGTCGTTGCTCCACAGGCCCAGCACCGACGTCGAGCCGGTCCACGAGCGGAGGTTCACCGCGCCGACCTGCTCGACCTGCCACGTCTCGATGCCGCACTCGCCGTAGGCGATCCGGAAGAAACCGGCGTCGCCCCACGTGGTGTTCCAGCTGTTCTTGGCGATCCAGCAGCCCTGGCTGTCGTCGTAGCCCACCAGCGTCACGCAGTGGCCGCCGGCCAGCTCGCCCGTGACGTGGCGGTACACGCCGGTCTTGTAGGCGAAGAAGTCCTGGTACACCAGGAAACACGCGACGAGCGCGCCGCGGGCGGCGAGCTGTTCCTTCATCGCCGCGGGGTTGCCGGTCAGCGCGGTGTACGACGGCGCCGTCGCGAGCCGGTTGGGCCAGTCGGCGTTCAGCTTCGCGCCGGAGCGGTTGCGGGCGCTGTAGGGGAAGTAGTCCTCGTAGGTGACGCCGACGTCGTGGCAGAACTTCAGGGCGCGCTCGGGCATCCAGCCCGTGTCGCAGGTGGCGCCGTCGTTGGCGCCGTGCGTGTAGAACAGGTGCGCTTCGGAGAGGTCGAGCTTCAGGCCCGGCTGCCCGCGCGTGAACGCGGCGACGGTCTCCATCGCGCCCACCGTGCCGAACGCGACGCACGAGCCGCAGTCACCCTGGTCCTTCACGGGCGTGACGTAGTTGCCGCCGCCGGCGTTGCGGCTGTCGAACTGCGCGGGCGCACTGGCGGTTTCCCGGATGGCGGTGAGGGACTTCGCCTGCGTCTCGAGTGCGCGCCGTTCGCTTTCCGGCGGCAGGGGCACGCCCAAGCGGTGGCGGCGCTGGTCCTCTTCGAGGATGGTCATCGAGTTCTCGCCCATGACCCAGGGGTGGCCCTGGGCGGCGAGTTCCGTGCGGACCCGGTCGAGTTCGACCGGTGGTGCGGGGGTACCGGGATCGGCCATGACGACTCCCCAATCTTCGACGCCTCACGCGGCGGTGGCCGTGCCCGACCGTTGTACTCCCGGGCCGGGGGCGGTCACCAGAGTCGTCATCCCTTTGCCGAGGGAGCAGTTTTGTGGCGCCGGAGTCAGGAAATCTCGACAGTGGACCGCGGCTCGGGAACGGTTTCCCGGACCAGTTCTTCGGCGAAGATCGCGTCGACCTTCCGCGCGGCGGTCCGCAATTTCCCGGCGACCGGCACGAGCACGGCGGCGGCCACCGCGAACGGCCACGCGACACCGGCGAAGGCGAGGGCGAGCGGGGTGAGCAGGAAGAGCGTCCAGGCGACGGCGCGCGCTCGCCGCTTTTCGGAAACCGGCCGCGCGAGGGCAGCGTGGACGCTCATCAGTACCTCCGTGAAGTTTTCGGGGGGATTCCCGGCACGTGCGTGATGTCGGTTCCGGGTGCCTTCCGGTTACCGGTCGTTATTGCTTCGAGGCCGTATCCGGGAAATCGAATGTGCGCTATTACCCGGCGTTTTCCGGCACCAGGGCCATTGGACCCGGGTGGGTCCCCCGGCTCACGAGTCGTGGCCGGGACCTTTGCCCTTCCCGCCGCTCTTGCCGCGGTTCTCCGGCTTGCCCGCGTCGGGTTTCGCCGGCGTGCCGGAGGAGGGTGCACGGGTCACGGCCGCGGGTTCCAGGGATGCGGACGCGGTCACCGGCGGCTGCGGCGTCTCGGTGGCGGGTCCGGCGATCGGGGCCGAGGAGGACGGGGTGGTCCCGGTCGGGGCGGGGACGGAAGCGGGTGACTGGGCGGGGGTGCCGGTTTCCTGCCCGGCCAGCATGAAGACGGCGAGGAGGGCGACGCACACGGCGGCCAGCCCGGTGACGGCCATCAACCGCCGCCGTCGCTGGGGAGCGGGGGAGAGGGTGGTGGCCGCCCCGGATTCGAGCCGCTGCGCA
The DNA here is from genome assembly GCF_030264295.1 of Amycolatopsis nalaikhensis. Classification (GTDB taxonomy): domain Bacteria; phylum Actinomycetota; class Actinomycetes; order Mycobacteriales; family Pseudonocardiaceae; genus Amycolatopsis; species Amycolatopsis nalaikhensis. The sequence continues at coordinate 6,775,504 of NZ_CP127173.1, forward strand.
CGGCGGCTCGCCTTGAGGTGCTCGTGCTCCGGCGTGCTCCCCGACGCCCCGCCGCGCGAGGCGAGCTGTCGGCGTCTCAGCCACCGCCCGCCGTCGGCGACCGCCGCCCTCAGCGTCGGCGGCGGGGCGTGGAGCAGCTTCCGCACCTCTTCCGCCCGTGGCCGATCGGCCGGGTCGCGCTGCGTCATCCGGCGCAACGTGTGCGCCAGCGACGGCGGTAACTCGTCCGGGATCCGCGGCGGCCGCGTCAGGCGGGCCATCGCCGCCTCCACCATCGTGCCCGCGTACTCCCGGCGGCCCGTCACGCACTCCAGCAGGATCAACCCGAGCGCGTACACGTCCGCCGGCGGTCCCGCCGGCTCGCCGCTCACCTGCTCCGGTGCTAGGTACGCCGCCGTGCCCGGAACCACGCCCGTGCCGGTGATGTGCGTCGTGTCGAGCGCGTGGGCGATGCCGAAGTCGCCGATCAGGGGACCGTCCGCGGAGAGGAACACGTTCGCCGGCTTGAGGTCGCGGTGGACGACCCGGCGCGCGTGCACGTGGGCCAGCGCCGAGGCGAGCCCGTCCGCGAGGGCCGTCACCTCTTCCGCCGGCATCGGGCCGCACAGCAGGCGCTCCGCGAGGTTCTCACCCTCGACCAGCTGCATCACCAGGTACGTCCGGCCGTGCTCGGTGCCGCTGTCGAGCAGCGCCACCACCCCGGGGTGGGCGATGCTGCCCTGGATGCTCATCTCGCGCAGCCGCCGTCGCTGGTCGAGCGCCACGGCGTCCCGGTCGTAGATCTTGACCGCGACTTCGCGCGCGAGCTGCACGTCGTAGGCGCGGTAGACGCGGGCCGTGCCGCCGCTGCCGATCAGCCTGCCGACCTCGTAGCGCCCGGCCAGGAGCCCGGGCGGCCGCTCCTCGTGCGGGGCCCGCCCCGGCGTGAGCGGGAAATCACCGAGTGAGAAGCGAGGACACGTGTCGTCGCTCATCGGCGTTACCCCGTTCCGGCGGGCTTCGTCGGCCACAGCCGCAATCTACCCCGATCCCGTGAACCGCAAACGTCGAAGATCACCGAGGTCGGAACGCAAATCGCGGCGAGGCCCGAAACGGGGGACAATCGGGGGCGAGAGGCACAGCCGACCCAGGAAGGCTCCGATGTCCGACTACTACGGGAACCAGCCCCAGGACGTCCGCCCGGGGATCGACGCACGCCGGCTCTGGGCGGGCGGCGTGGCGACGGCGGTGGTCGCGGCCCTGCTCGCGGTGGTCGGGCTGCTGATCGCGCGCGGCATCTTCGAGGTCGAAGTGCTCGCCCCAAAAGGCGAAGGCGTCTGGGGCAACGCGAGCACCACGACGTACGCGCTGGTCGCCGCCGCGGTGGCCCTGCTCGCCACCGGGCTGATGCACCTGCTCAGCGTCGCCACGCCCGCTCCTTCGCAGTTCTTCGGCTGGATCATGGTGCTGGTGACGCTGATCGCGGTGGTGCTGCCGCTGACGCTCACGGTCACCCCGAGCGCGAAGATCGCCACGGCCGCGATCAACCTCGTCATCGGGCTCGTCATCGCCGCGGTCGTGAACAGCATGGCGGCCAGCGCCCGGACGCTGCACCGGCGCCGCACGCAGCAGAACACGGCACCGCCGCCGACCCGGCAGCAGTGGACCGGGCAGGAACCCCCGACCCGCTACTACGACCGGTGACCATGGACGTCCGGGAGACGAACCGCCGCGTGATCGAGCAGTTCCGCGCGGGCGGCGAGGTCGACGGCATGCACCGCGAGCGCTTGGTGCTGCTCACGACCACGGGCCGCCACACGGGCGAGCCGAGAACGGTCCCGATGATGGTCCACCGCGACGGCGACCGGCTCCTGGTGGTGGCCTCGAACGTCGGCGCGCCCCGGCACCCGGACTGGTACCTCAACCTCACGGACGACCCACGCGTCACGGTGGAGGTCGACGACCGCAAGTTCGAGGCGGAGGCGTTGCCTTTGCTGGGAGCGGACTACGTGCGGGCTTGGACGGAGCTCGAGCGGCACTATCCGTTCCTGGCCGACCACCGGGCGAAGGCCAAGCAGGCCAAGCGGGTGATCCCGATCGTGGAACTGTCCGAAGAGAGCTGAACGGTCTCCGCTGACGTCACCGTCGAGGTCTCGGCGTGGCACTGTGGTCCACCGCTTCGACTTCCTGTGCAGGATCTGGCTGTACGCCTGGCTTCGCCGTTGCGCGACCGCGGCGATCGTCGCAGCCATGCTGACCGCTGATCCGATGCGAGGAGCGATCGCCAGGCGCCGGTGGGATTCGTTCGTCTCCGCGCGGCCGCCGCGGAGAAGTAGTCACCACCGGGCTACTTGCTCGCCACCCGGCGATACCGCGCCGTGGCCAGCGGGGCGAAGATCGCGATGATCGCCACGCAGCACAGGATCGCGTACAGCGCCGCGTGTTCCGCCGGCCAGCCCGTCGGTGGTGCCCCGAACCGGTTGCCGAACAGGTCCCTCGTCGCGTTGATCACCGCCGTGAACGGGTTCCAGTCCGCGATCGCCTTCAAGAATCCCGGCAACGTCTGCGTCGGGACGAACGCCGAGGAGATGAAGCTCAGCGGGAACATCCAGATCAGCCCCGCGCTCTGCGCGACCTCGACACTGCGCGCCGCGAGCCCGATCAGCGCGCCCACCCACGACAGCGCCCACGCGAACATCAGCATCACCAGGTAGCCGAGCAGCGCGTCCCAGAAGCTGCCGCGGATCCGCCAGCCGACGATCAGCCCGCACACCGACATCACGACCAGCGCCACCACGCTGACGACCAGGTCCGACGTCGTGCGGCCGAGCACCACCGCGATGCGGGACATCGGCAGCGACCGGAATCGGTCGATGATGCCCTTCTGCAGGTCGTTGGCGAAGCCGATCACCGTGAACGCCGAGTTGAACGCCACCGTCTGGGCGAAGATCCCCGCGATCAGGAACTCGCGGTAGGCCGCGCCGCCCGCCTCGCCGCCGATCGCGTTGCCGAAGACGTAGGCGAACAGCAGCACGAACATGATCGGCTGCAGCGTCGCCGCCATCAGCCAGTCCGGGTTGCGGCGGACGTTCATCAGGTTGCGCCACGTGACGACGCCGCCGTCGGAGATACCTTTCGCGAGCGCGTTCACTTCGCGGCCTCCTCGACGGAATCGGCGCCGTGGCCGGTCAGGGACAGGAACACGTCGTCCAGCGTCGGCCGGTGCAGGGCGACGTCCTGGACCGCGATGCCCTGGGAGTCGAGCTGCCGCAACGCCTCGATCAGCGCCTTGGGCCCGGTGTCGACCAGGATCTCCGCCCGCCGCGTGTGCTCGTCGCCCGTGGGCTCGCCCGAGCCGACCGCGCGCAGCACGTCCAGCGTGCCCGGCAGGTCCGCGGCCGAGGCGACGACCAGCTCGAGCCGCTCGCCGCCGATCTGGGCCTTGAGCTCGTCGGCCGTGCCGCGGGCGATCACCCGGCCGTGGTCGATCACCACGATCGTGTCGGCGAGCTGGTCGGCCTCTTCGAGGTACTGGGTGGTCAGCAGCACGGTGGTGCCGTCGGCGACCAGCTCCTTGATGACGCCCCAGGTGTCGAGGCGCCCGCCGGGGTCGAGGCCGGTAGTGGGCTCGTCGAGCACCACGACCGTCGGCTCGGCGACCAGCGCCCCCGCCAGGTCGAGCCGGCGCCGCATGCCGCCCGAATAGCCCTTCGCCGGCCGGTCGGCGGCGTCTTCGAGGCGGAACCGCGCCAGCAGCTCACGCGCGCGCGAGCGGGCCGCGGCCTTCCGCCTGCCGTAGAGCCGCCCGACCATGTACAGGTTCTCGAAGCCGGTCAGGTTCTCGTCGACGGCCGCGTACTGGCCGGACAGCCCGATCCGCTGCCGCACCTCGTCCGGCTCGGCCAGCACGTCGTACCCGGCCACGTGCGCCGACCCGGAGTCCGGGCGCAGCAGGGTGGTCAGGATGCGCACGGTGGTGGTCTTCCCGGCGCCGTTCGGCCCGAGCAGGCCGAGCACCCGCCCGGCCGGGATGTCCAGGTCGACCCCGTCCAGCGCGCGGGTCGATCCGTAGGTCTTCACGAGCCCGCGTACCCGGACGGCGATGTCCGGCTTCGGCTGTGGCATGGCGGCTCCCCCTCACGACGACACCGCCAAGCTAGGCCACCTCGTCCGATTTGTCCTCCGGGTTTCTCCCTGAGCCGGGTCAGTTCGCCGAGAGCGTGACCGCGAACTCCGGCGGCGTCCGCAGGCTCTGGAAGACGACGCAGTAGCGCTCGGTCAGCTTCTTGAGCGTGGCGAGCTCGTCTTCGGACGCGTCGGTGTCCAACGCGAACGAAAGCCGGATCGCGCGGAAGCCCACCGGCGCGTCCTTCGCGACGGCGAGGGTGCCGCGGAAGTCGAGGTCACCTTCGGCGCGCACGCGCCCGCCGCGCACTTCGAGACCCAGCGACGTCGCCACGGCCCGCAGCGTCACCCCGGCGCACGCCACGAGCGCTTCGAGCAGCATGTCACCCGAACAGGCGAGGGTGCCGTCCCCGCCGGTGGCCGGGTGCAGCCCGGCCTCGACCACCGCGCGGCCGGTCTCGACCTTGCAGGAGATCCCGAGGCCGTCGAGCTCGGCGTCGGCGTGCAGCGTGATTAGCGCGCTTTCGGGCCGCTCCCGGTACTGGTCCTTCAACGGGGCCTGGGTCGCGCGCAGCTGTTCGGTGTCCATGCGGCGATTGTGCCCCGGAAAACGCGAAAGCGGGGAGGCCGGAAGTCCGGCCTCCCCGCTTCAGCGGTTCAGCTTCAGCTCAGGGTCACGGCCACGTCGTCGATGACGAAGGAGGTCTGCAGCGAGCTGTCCTCGGTGCCGGTGAACTTCAGCGCGAGGGTGCCGCCGGCGGCCGACGAGACGTCGATCGTCTTGAGCGCGTACCCGGACGCCTTGTTCAGGTTGGAGTAGCTGCCCAGCGTCGTGCTGCCGTTGGTGACGGTCAGCTTGTCGTAGGCGGTGGTGGAGGTGGTCTCCGCCGTGTCGATGTGCAGGTAGAACGTCAGGCTGGCGTGGCAGCCCGCCGGGATGCTCACCGACTGCGCGATCGACTCGGTGTGCGTGGTGCCGTACCCGTCGAGCCACGAGGCGTAGGTGCCGCCGTGCGCGGCCTCACCCTGCGAACCCCACTGGCCGATGGAGCCGGTGGTGCCGGTCCAGCTGGTGCTGCCCGACTCGAAGCCGCCGTTGGCGACCTTCTGGCCGGAGCAGCCGCCGGTGGTGCCGACGGTCCACGAGAACGACGCCGTGCCGGTCTTGGCGGCCGCGTCCTTCGCCGTCACGGTGACGTTCGAGGTGCCCGCGGTGGTCGCGGTGCCCGAGATCGTGCCGGTGGAGGAGTTGATCGACAGGCCGGCCGGCAGGCCGGTGGCCGACCAGGTGTACGGCGCGGTGCCGCCCGAGGCCGACATCGGCAGGTTCACCGAAGCGCCGGTGACGGTGGACTGGTTGCCCGGGTTCGAAACGGTGACCGTGCCGGTGGCCGAGCACGTCGGGTCAGCCGTCTGGGCCGGCACGCTGATCGCGTCCCACGCCGCCTTGACCGTGTTGAACTCGGTGCAGCTGCCCGGGAACAGGTTCTTCGCCGCGGTCAGCGTCCAGGTGCGGTACTTCAGGTACGAGCTGCTGGAGGTCTTGAGCAGCATCGCGTTGTAGAAGATCTTCACCGCGTTCTGGACACCGATGCCGGTGATGGTGGTGTTGTTGCACGTGGTGCTGGTCGGCTGCCCGTTGGTCGGGTTGGTGCCTTCGGCCAGCAGGTAGAACCAGTGGTTGCCGGGGCCGGCGGCCGCGTGCACCTCACCGTTGGGGACGGAGCTGTCGTAGCAGTTCTTGTCGCCCAGCGCGGACGGGTTGTACATGTTGCGGATCGGGCCGGAACCGACCAGGTTCACCGACTCGCCGACGAGGAAGTCCGGCGTGTCACCGCCCGAGGGCTCGTTCGCGAACCACTCGGTCGAGGCGCCGAAGACGTCCGCGACGAACTCCTGGGTGCCCGCACCCGAAATGCCGCCGGGGGTGTGGTCGTCGATGCCGTGGCCGAGCTCGTGCGCGACGACGTCCAGCGAGCTGATCCACTGGTTGTTCGTGTTGTGCCCGATCTGGACCTGGCTGCCGTCGTAGTAGGCGTTTTCGTCGTTCAGGCCGACGCGGATCGGCCAGCCGCCGCCGTTGCCGTCGAAGGCGTTGCGGCCCAGCCACTGCGAAAGCATCTTCTTCTCGGTCTGCGCGGCGAACAGCGCGTCGACGCAGCCGGTCTCGCGGCTGGTCGCGTTGCCGTTGCCCCACAGGTCGTCCGTGCCGCTGAACGTGGTGTTGTTGGCCGCGTCCTGGCAGCTGACGTTGGTGAGGGACGGGTCCTTCATCGAGTACGTGCTGCCCGACTGGGTGGTGTCGAGGTGCACCGGGTTCGGGCGGTTGTACGCGCTGGTGCCGTCGCCGTTCATGACGTGCTCTTGGGTCTTGAGCACCTTGCCGGTGGCGGCGTCGACGATGACGTCGAGCCGGCTCGGGCCTTCGGCGTCACGGCCGACGACGGTGCTCTTCCACGCCAGGGTCGGCGTCCCGAGGGCGAAGACGACCTGCTGCGCGGGGCTGACGCTCTCGACGGTGGCCAGCTGTTGCCGTGCCGTCGCCTCGGCCGCGGCCTTGGACACCTTGGCGTTGTTCGTGGCGAGGTTGATCGTCTGGTCCTGCGCGACGGAGGTGCCGAGCACCTGGCCCGTCGAGTTCGTCGCGACGACGAAGTCGCCGCCCACCACGGGCAGGCCCTTGTAGCTGCGCTCGTACGGGATGTACTGCAGCCCGTTGGTCGCGGAAATCGCTTGCCGCGCCAGGAAAACGTCGTCCGCGCTGGCGTGCAGGGCGGCGGGCCTGCTGGCGACCAGACCGGCGGCCGCGGACACGGCCTGGGCTTGGGCGCTCGGTGCGGCGGCCGGGGTGGTGGGTTGTGCTTGTGCGGTACCGGTGATGCAGAGCGCGCCGACGAGCACGCCGGTTGCCGCCAAGACGACAGGACGTCTCAGTTCCATCGAGGAATTCCCTCCGGGCAGGGTGAACCAGGCCCGGTACGGAGCCGGGCCGGGTCAAGGGGGACGAGGGTGGTGCGGTGGAGCGGAAATCAGGATCCGGTGCGGAAGCCTCGTGAACAAGCGACGAACGTACGGTCTTATCTGCATGTCGCAATACATCCCAAAAAGGACATTCGGCCCAATCGGGATCCGGCGCCGGGACCGTCCACTGAGGACCGGAGCCGGATCACCGCCGTTCGGGTGATCTTCGCTTACGACGAAGGCCCCTCCGCCGGGATCGGCGAAGGGGCCTTCGGTGTACTGCGTGTCAGGCGGTCTTCTCGCGCTTCGGGAGCTTCCAGCCCGGGCGCACGAAGTGGCAGGTGTACCCGTTCGGAATGCGCTGCAGGTAGTCCTGGTGCTCCGGCTCGGCCTCCCAGAAGTCACCCACCGGGCTGACTTCGGTGACGACCTTGCCCGGCCACAGCCCGGACGCGTCGACGTCGGCGATCGTGTCCTCGGCGACCCGCTTCTGCTCGTCGCTGGTGAAGAAGATCGCCGAGCGGTAGCTCAGGCCGATGTCGTTGCCCTGGCGGTTCTTCGTCGTCGGGTCGTGCACCTGGAAGAAGAACTCGAGCAGGTCGCGGAACGTCGTCTGGGCGGGGTCGTAGATGACCTCGATGGCCTCGGCGTGCGTGCCGTGGTTGCGGTAGGTCGCATTGGGGACGTCGCCGCCGCTGTAACCGACCCGGGTCGAGATCACCCCGGGCTGGCGGCGGAACAGCTCCTGCATACCCCAGAAGCAGCCGCCGGCCAGGACGGCCCTTTCGGTTGACGTGGTCACGGCGTCACTCCTTCTCTTCGTGCGGTGCTTCCGCCTGTACAACTTCCGTCGCGCTTCGATGATTCCACGTCGGTATTACGGAAGCCTGACGTGGCTGAATCGTCGATATCACAGACTTGATAACACTGATAATGACTGGTAGCGTGCGTGCCGTGGACCAGAGAACGCGGATCCTGGAGGCGGCCGCCGACCTGCTGTCCCGGTCGGCCGAGGCCGACTTCTCCACGCGGGCGGTCTGCGAGGCCGCCGGGGTGGGCGCGCCGGCGCTGTACCGGCAGTTCGGCGACAAGGAGGGGCTGCTCGCGGCCGTCGTCGACCACGGGTTCGAGAAGTACCTCGCGGCCAAGCGGGCGGCGGAGCCGTCCGGCGACCCGGTGCGCGACCTGCGCGACGGCTGGGACGCCCACCTCGCGTTCGCCGTCGGTAATCCGAATCACTACCGGCTCATGCACGGGGGCCTGCCGACGCCGCCGGGTGCGGCGGCCGAGGCGCACGCGCTGCTGCTCGCGGTGCTGGAGCGCTGCGCGGCCGCGGGCCGGCTCAAGGTGCCGCCGCCGTTGGCCGCACAGGTGGTGATGGCGGCCAACGCCGGTGTCGCGCTGTCGATGATCACCCGGCCGACGCTCTACCCGGACCCGGAGTTCTCCGTTCTGGTCCGGGAGAGCGTGCTGGCGGGCATCCTCGCGCGGGACCGGGCCGAACCGGGCGACGGGGTGGCGGCGACGGCGGCGGCATTGGGTGCCCGCCTGCGTGAATCGGCGCCCGCGATGCTGACAGGCGCGGAGTCGGCGTTGCTGCAGGAGTGGCTGTCCCGCTTGACCCTCCACAGTGGACGCTGAGCCGGACGGTGGTGGCCGCTGCGCCGTATGCCGTCATCACCTTTGTGGCGCAAGCGGTTTTCTCCGCAGTTCCTCGCCGGGGATGCGACGATGGGGCGGGCCGCCGCGATCCGGCCGGAGGAGGCGCTCGATGCGTGACCAAGAGGGAACCGGTTCGGCGCGGACCAGCGGCGTGCTGGTGGTCGAGATCCGCGGCGAACTGGACATCACCACGGTGCTGCGCTGGACGACGGTGCTCGAGACGGCGATCTGCGCGTTGCCCGCGCCGCACTTGCTGGTGCTCGACTTGGCGATGCTGGAGTTCCTTTCGGCGCGCGGCGCGGGCGGGCTGCTTCGCGCGCTCGAGCTGAGCCGGGACCGGGGGATCACGGGCTGCTTGATCGTGACACCGGGCACGGCGGTGGCCAGAGCGGTCCACCTGACGGGGCTCGCGGAGCGGGCATCGGTGTACCCGAACCGCCTGACGGCGATCGCGGCCTGCCAGCCGGACGAGGTCCGCTGGTTACCGGCTTGAGGTGGGGTGGCTTCGGCGCGTCAAGCGGGCTCCCGCACCAACTCGGCCGCGGCATCAGCGAAAGCGCGCAGCCGAGCAGTCGCCGCCCCGGCCAGCCAAACCAGCCCCCACTCCAGCTGCGGCGCGTCCTCGATCAGCACGTACGCCACATCCGGGCGCGGGTAGTACCGCCGGATGTGCGCACCCACCGGCACCACCCCCTCCCCGCTGCCCGCCAATGTCAGCAGCTCCTGCAACCCGTCCCGCGGCCGGACCACCGCCGCCGGTGCGTGCTCGTCCAGCCACGGGTCCGGCAGCGCGCACCGCAGCACCGTCACCCGCGCCAGGTCCGCGACCCCCACCGCGGCCCGCGCCGCGAACGGGTGGCCCGCCGCCACCGCCAGGAACCGCCGCTCGCGCACCAGCACCGGTCCGGTCGCCAGGTCCGGCCCGTCGAGCGGGAGCCCCGCCAGCACCACGTCCACCTCGCCGTCGCGCAACCACGGCAGCACCTCCGCCGGCCGCGCCTCCCGGAACTCCACCCGGGAGCCCGGCGAGCGCCGCCGGACCAGGTCGGCCACCCCGGCCAGCAGCTGGCCGCCCGCCGCGTCGCCGAACGCCACCCGCAGCGTCCCCGTCACCCCGCGGCCCGTCTCGACCGCCCTCGCGAGCGCCGCCTCGACCGCCGACCACGCCGGCCCGAGGTCGTTCCGGAGCTGGCGCCCCACCGGCGTCAGCTCGACGCGGCGGCTGGTCCGCGTGAACAGCGGCACGCCGATCCGCCGCTCGAGCTTCCGGATCGTCTGGCTGACCTGCGCAGTCGACACGTGCAACCGCTGCGCCGTCCGGCCGAAGTGCAGCTCCTCGGCCAGCGTCAAGAACGTCTCCAGCTCGCGCGACTCCGGCATGACCGCCCCGATCGTTCACTCCTGCTTCACGATCGTGGCACAGAAGCGCGTTGATCGGCCCCTCGGACCGGGCGAGCCTGGGGGCATGACGACACAAGACCGCGTGGAGATCATCGACGCCCTGTACCGCTTCGGCCTCGGCCAGGACCTCAAGGACCGCGAGCTCTTCGCGTCGTCCTTCGCCGCCGACGCCGAGCTGGACTTCCGGCCCGCCGCCGCGCGGTGGGGCGCGCACCCGCCCTTGATGACCGGCCGGGACGCGATCGTCGACACGATCCTCGCGATGTTCGACGGCCGCGTCGACACCACGCACCAGGTGACCAACCCGCGCGTCACCCTCGACGGCGACACCGCGCGCCTCACCGCCCTGGTCGAGGCCCAGCACCTGCTGAGCGCCGACCACGGCACGCACGCCCTGCTGAAGAACCGCTACGACGTCGAGCTGGTCCGCGACGGCGACCGCTGGGTGATGCGCAAGGTCGTCATCGAAAACGCTTGGTACACCGGCGATCCGGTGGCGATCTTCGGCTGAGCCGTCACTCGCCGCGCATCGAGCGGCGGATCTCGGCCAGCCTGTCCTTGGCGGCCTGGTCGCGGTCGGCGATCTTCTTGTCGAGCGCTTCCGCCGTGTTCTCCGTGCCCAGCCCGGCCACCTCGGCCGCGCCGAGCGACGTCGTGTACCGGTTCTCGATCTTGTCCCGGACGAAGTCGAAGCTGGGCGCTCCGCCCTCGCTGTAGTCCGGCTCCGGGACGCCGTCGGGTTCGCTCATCTGTCGACCATAGCGCCGAATTACCCACTCCGGCCGGTACCGCGGTGGGTAATTCGGCCGTTGGGCGCGGTGGGGCGGTGCGGAATTCTCGACGCGCAAAGCCGGTGTCCGGAGGGAGCAGACCATGAGTGCCGGGGCCTACCGCGCCGAAACGGCGGAGATGGGGACGGTCGTCAGGGCGGTCGAAGACGTCGGGTCGTCCTTCCTGTCGACGACCCGCGACCTCGAAGGCCTGGTGCTGGACGCGTTGTCGTTCGCCGGGATCGGCAGCGGGGTCGCCGCCGCGAACTCGGCGCTCCACTCGACGCTGGGCAGCGCGCTGCAGAAGTTCCTCAGCCTGATCACGAACGTCAACCAGAACGTCCAGACGGTCGCGAACGCCTACAACGCCGCCGACTCCGACGTCGCCCAGGCCTACGGCGGCGGCCAGGCCCAGGGCGGTGGCGGCGGCGCCGCGGCGGCGGCCGCGCCCCAGCAGCTCGACCCGCGCGTCGTCGACTCGATCATGCGCTCGGAAGGCGCGACGGGGGAGCAGGGCGGGGTGCCCGAGGCGTACGGCTTCCGGCAGAACATGCACAACGGCTACGACCGGATCATGGCCGCGCGCGAGCAGTACGGCATCGGCAGCGCCGAAGAACGCGCCGTCGTCTCGGACCTGATGACGGCGAACGCGCGCACGGCCGGTGCGTTGAACTTCACCGATCCCGGCACCCAGGCGGCGATCATGTCCGGCGCCCACATGCGCGGCGCCGGCGGCGTCCGCGCGATCCTGAACCACATGGCGGGTGACGACATCGTGCGCAGCTCGCGCACGCTCTCCGACGCGGCGATCCAGCACGCGCAAGGCCTGACGCCCGAGCAGTTCCAGCAGGAGTTCCACGACGCCCGCATCGAATACGACCGGCAGATCTACGGCGACACAACGACCCGGCAGGGCGGGCACACGCAGAACTGGTGGGACCGTTACGGCAACGGCTTGACCCAGCGCTACGACCGCGAGCAGAACGAGTTCCTCGGGCTTTCCCGGCCACGGGACTGATCTTGCGGTTGAAGATCCGCGAACTGGGCACCCTACACCGTGTAGCCGAACGAAACCGGGAGGCACACGATGAACCGGAGGATGATCGCACTACTGGGCGGGGTCGCCGCGATGGCGGGGACCGTGGCGTTCGCGGGGACGGCCGAAGCGGCTTCAGCGCCGTGCGGCGCCGAAGCGAAGGCCTGCGTCCAGCGCAGTTCGAATACGGCGTGGTTGATGGACGGCGCCGGGAACGTCACCTACGGCGGCGTCCCGATCACGGTGGGGCTGCCGAAGTACCCGACTCCGCTCGGGACGTTCCACGTGCAGTACAAGGACATCGACCACTACAGCAAGCAGTACAACGGGCCGATGCCGTACTCGGTGTTCTTCACCACCACCGGGGTCGCGTTCCACCAGGGCAGCCTGAAGGTCAAGTCCCACGGGTGCGTGCACCTTTCGCACTCGGCCGCGGTGACGTTCTACAACTCGCTGCACCCGGGTGACGTCGTGCAGGTCGTGCCCTGATCCGTCCGGTGTGGACGGTCGAGCAGCGCGCCGGTGACGGCGCCGAACACCAAGTGGTCCAAGACCTGCGGCACGCGGGGTAGCGCGCTGACGGCCGGGTAGGCCCGGCGCGCGAGCCCGAGGTCGAGTACCGCGATCGCCAGTCCCGCCGCCGCGCCCCGGGCGACGCCCAGGTGGTGGCGGCGGGCGACGGCCGCGAGCGCGCAGGTCCAGCCGGCCGAGACGAGCACGTGCGCGATCAGCCCGGCGGCGACGCCGGGCCGGTCGCGCCGGCCCGGGAGCAGGGTGCCCGCCGCCCGCGTCGCGGCCAGGACGTCGCGGCCGGTCAGCATCGCGTGGGCCGTGGAGGGAACGCCGCTGACGACGGCGGCGACGGCGCCGGCGCGCACGACCGTGTTCATCCTCGGTCAGCCAGGTAGGCGGCGATCCGGATCCGCAGCCCGCGGACGTGGGGGAGCGCGATCGTGAACTCGGTGGCGGGCCGGTAGCCCGGCCACCTGTCACCGTGCGCGCACGGGCCGGCGAAGTACACAAAGCCGTCTTCATCGTCGTAGCGGGCGGGGGACCAGCGGCTCGCGTCACCCGCGCGCCGGTCCGCGCAAACCGCGCGCGCGACCCAGTAGGCCTCGTGTTTCATGACGCGACGCAGTTGCGCGGCGAAGGCCGGAAGCTCGTCTTCCGGCAAGCCGAGGCCGCGATCGCTCCAGACCCGGGGCGTCCGGTCGCCGGTCCGCGCGGGGCAGCGGAACGTGACCGCGCCACCCGCGTAGCGCCGGGTCCAGCGAGTGCTTTTCGGTGCCAGTGCGGAGAAATCGGATCCGCCGGTGAGTTCCAGCGTCATGGGGGAACGATAGTCGATCAAGCGGAGCGGGGTACCGCCGCGCGGGTGTCTATCGCCGATTCCATGGTGTATACAGTATGCAGTAGGCTACCGTGGGCCAGAGGAGGTCGTCATGTACTCAGTCACCAACCCTGCGACGGGTGAACTGGTGGAAGAGATCCCGAACGCGACCGACGAGGAGGTCCGCGCGGCGATCGAGCGGGTGCACGGCGGGTACGCGGCGTGGCGGGCGCGTCCGGTCGCCGAGCGCGCCGCGATCGTGCTGCGCGCCGCGGAGCTGTTCGCCGAACGTGCCGACGAGCTGGCCGCGATCATGACCCTGGAGATGGGCAAGCGGATCAACGAGGGCCGCGGCGAGGTCGGCGTGGTCGTCGACATCTTCCGCTACTACGGCGAGCAAGGGCCGGCCCTGCTGGCGGACGAGCCCCTCCCGATCCGCGGCGGCGAGGCGGTGCTGACGAAGGAGCCGATCGGGGCACTGCTCGGGGTGATGCCGTGGAACTTCCCGTGCTACCAGGTGGCCCGGTTCGTGGCACCGAACCTGGTGCTGGGCAACACGATCCTCCTGAAGCACGCCTCGATCTGCCCCCGTTCGGCGGCGGCGATCGAGCGGGTGCTGCTGGACGCGGGGGTGCCGTCGGACGCGTACGTGAACGTGTTCGCGTCGAGCAGGCAGGTGCCGTGGATGCTGGCGGACCCGCGCCTGGTGGGCGTGTCGCTGACGGGCAGCGAGCAGGCGGGCATTTCGGTGGCGGCCGAGGCCGGGCGGAACCTGAAGAAGTGCGTCCTGGAGCTGGGCGGGTCCGACCCGTTGATCGTGCTGGACACGGACGATCTGGACGAAACGGTCAAGGTCACGGCGACGGCCCGCATGCGCAACTGCGGCCAGTCGTGCAACGCACCGAAGAGGATGATCGTGCTGGCCGAGCTGTACGACGAGTTCGTAGACCGGTTGGCGAAGAGGGTGACGGAGTACTACGTGCCGGGCAACCCGGCAGACCCGGCGACAACGTTGCCGCCGTTGGCTTCGGTGGCAGCGGCGGACGAGGTGGCGGCCCAGGTGGAGAGGGCAATCCGCGAGGGAGCGACGCTCCGTGCGGGCGGCCACCGTGTGCCTGGGCCGGGGGCATATCTCGAGGCAACGGTGCTCACGGACGTGAAACCTTCGATGGCGGCTTACCACGAGGAGATCTTCGGGCCGGTGGTGCTGGTGTTCCGCGCGGAGACGGTGGACGAGGCGGTCGCGTTGGCCAACGACACACCGTTCGGGCTGGGGGCGAGTGTCTTCGGGACGGATCGTGCGCGGGCGGTGCGGGTGGCTCGGCGGCTTGAGGCCGGGATGGTTTACCTCAACAAGTCGGGTGGGTCCGAGGCGGATCTTCCCTTTGGGGGGATCAAGCGGTCGGGGATCGGGCGGGAGCTGGGGCCGCTGGGGATCGAGGAGTTCATGAACAAGAAGCCCATCCGCCTCTGACGCGTCTCCCGCCGCGATTGTCCGCACGGAAAAATCGCGACAATCCCGTCGATCCTCCGGCACCAGCTAGTCCGTAGGTGTCGTACTCCCCGTCTGGCGGCTCTCTGACCTGCGACTTCTCCACCGTTGCTCTGTTCGGTCGATTGCGGCGCAGTGGATCACCGTGTCGAATAATCGCCGACAAGCATTAATCGCTGTGAGGAGCTTGCTGTGCACTGGGGGACCGCTCTCGACGATGGTGGGGCGGGGCTCGTCCGGCCCTACTTCCGCACTCATGGACGAACCCGGCCGACGCGGGACCTGCCCGTCGAGACGCTCGTCTCGGCCACCGCGCGGGGGCGCGCCGTCGTTCGGGGGAGCACCGCCGAAGAGTCGGAAATCTGTGCCCTTCTGCGGACCTCGCAGTCCGTTGCCGAAGTTGCCGCTCGGCGGCGGATTCCGCTCGGCGTTGCCCGCGTTCTGCTCTCCGATCTGGCCGATCGCGGGCTCGTCGCCGTGCACACCGCGCGGATGGGCTCCGGCAACCGCCCCAGTCTCGACCTCATGCAGCGCATCCTCCACGGCCTCAGCCGCCTCTGAGGAAGCCCGGTAGCGTGGCCCCGCGGGACGACGCGGGGGAGGGACGCCGATGCGGGTGCTGGTTACCGGGGGCAACGCCGGGATCGGGTACTTCGTCGCGGAACAGCTCGCCTCGGCCGGTGCTGACGTGGTTCTCGGCAGCCGGGATCCCGCCAAGGCCGCCGCCGCGATCGCGTCGATCCGGTCGTACGTCTCCGGGGCGAAAGTCCGGCACGTTCAGCTCGATCTCGCCGACCTGAAAGCCCTCGAAGACCTCGACATCGGCCCGCTGGACGCCGTCGTCTGCAATGCCGGAGTCATGGTCGACCGGCGGCAGGAGACCGTCGACGGCCACGAGCTCGATGTTCGGCACCAACCACCTCGGTCACTTCGCCCTCGTCGCCCACCTCATGCCGGTGCTGACGCCGGACGCACGCATCGTCACCACCGGCAGCTTCGCCGCGAAGTCCGCGAGCCTCGACTTCGCCGACCTGCAGAGCGAACGCGACTACCACCCGAAACGCGCCTACGAACGCTCGAAGCTCGCCCAGATGCTCTTCGCGCTCGAGCTCGACCGGCGGCTGCGGGCGGCGGGCTCCTCACGGCTCAGCGTGCTCGCCCACCCCGGCGGTGCCCTCGACTCGTTGACGCCGTCGCGGCCGCGGGTGCACGTCCGGACCGCCGGCCAGTGGCTGCGTGGGCTGCCCGCGCGCGCCGTCCTGCACGGCAAGGACGGCGGTGCGCGGCCCGCCGTTCGCGCCGTTCTCGGCCCCGACGTCGCCGGTGGGCAGCTCTGGGGTACTCGGGTCTTCGGACTGCGGGGCCGTCCGCGGCTCGAGACGCGCTGGGCGAACCTCACCGAAGAGCCCTCCGCCGCCCGGCTGTGGGCGGAAAGCGTCCGGTTGACCGGTCTGGACCCGCTGGGCTGACTGCACAGCGCGAAGGCTCCTGCTGTGCACATCGCACGGTGACGTCGCCGGGAGCGCTGCCTACGGTGCGGGGAACCGTTCCCCTTCCCCGGAATAGGAGGTCGGCGTGGCCTCAGCAGTCGGTGTCGATGACTACGCCCTCACCAGAGTGCCGGACAGCGCCCGGTACTCGTGGTGGTCGGTCGCCGTCCAGCGGTTCGGCCAGGTTTCCGCCCTGTCCCAGTTCCTGCTCGGAGCCACCGTCGGCTTCGGGATGAGCTTCTGGCCGGCGGTTCTGGCGTTCACGCTCGGCTCGGTCATCCTGGAGCTCATCACCATCCTCGTCGGCGTCATCGGCGTCCGCGAGGGCCTCTCGACGTCGATGATCGCCCGCTGGACCGGCTTCGGCCGCGGTGGCTCGGCGCTCATCGGGCTCGCCATCGGGATCAGCCTCATCGGCTGGTTCGGCATCCAGTCCGCGGTCTCCGCCCAAGGCCTCGTCTCGCTCATCGGCGGCCTGCCGGAGTGGGGCTGGGCGCTCGTGTTCGGCCTGCTCGTCACCGCGATCGTGGTCCGCGGCTTCCACTCCATGGCCTGGACGGCGTACCTGACCGTGCCCGCCTTCCTGGTCCTGGTCGGCTGGTCGGTCATCTCCGAGCTGACCCGCCACGACCTCGGCGCGCTCGTCTCGTCGGCGCCGCCCGGGCCGTCGCTGAGCCTGCTGCAGGGCACGACGCTGGTGGCGGGCGGCTTCATCGTCGGCGCCGTCATCACGCCGGACATGACCCGCTTCAACCGCACCACCGGCGACGTCGTCAAGCAGACGCTCGTCGGGATCACCCTCGGCGAGTACGTCATCGGCCTGTCCGGCGTGCTGCTCGCGCACGCCGTCGGCAGCGCCGGGATCACCACGATCGTGACGTCGTCGGTCGGCTGGGTCGGGCTGCTCATCGTCATCGCGGGCACCATGAAGATCAACGACTGGAACCTCTACTCCTCGGGGCTGGGCGTGGTGAACTTCATCGGCACGGTGTCCGGCCGCAAGGCCCACCGCGGCCTGGTCACGGCCGTGCTCGGCGTGGTGGGCAGCCTGCTCGCCGCCGCCGGGATCCTGACGAAGTTCACCGACTTCCTCACCGTGCTGGGCGTCGCGTTCCCGCCGATCGCCGGGATCATGGTCGCCGAGTACTTCGTCGTGAAGAAGTGGCGCGGCGAGCTGGAATCCGCCCGGGCCCGCGGAACCGTGCCCGAAGACGCGCCCCTGTGGGTGCCCGCGACCATCGTCGTCTGGGTCGCCGCGGCGCTCTTCGGCGAGTTCGTCGAGTGGGGCCTGCCGAGCATCAACTCGCTCGTCGTGGCCTTCGTCCTGTACGTCGTCGCCGGGAAGCTCGGCCTGGTGCGGGGGATCGGCAGCAGCCGGACCGCCGACGCCGAGCCCGCTCCCGCCGTCTAGTCCACAAAGGAGAAAGATTCGTGCGCATCGGCATCGACGTCGGCGGCACCAACACCGACGCCGTCCTGCTCGACGGCCGTCAGGTGCTCGCCTCGGTCAAGACCAGCACGACCGCGGACGTCACCTCGGGCATCGTCGCCGCGATCGACGGCCTGCAGCGGCAACGCGCGTTCGACCCGGCGGCGGTGCGGGCGGTGATGATCGGCACCACGCACTTCATCAACGCCCTCGTCGAGGCCCACCGGCTCGCGCCCACCGCGGCCGTCCGGCTCAGCCTGCCCGCCGGGGCGTCGCTGCCGCCGATGGTCGACTGGCCGCAGCGGCTCGTCGACGCGGTGTCGGGGCGCAGCTACCTCGTCCACGGTGGACACGAGTTCGACGGCCGCCACATCGCGGAGCTCGACGAGAGCGAGCTGCGCAAGGCGGCCGACGACATGGGGGAGGCCGGGGTGCGCAGCGTCGCCATCACCTCGGTCTTCTCCCCGGTCAACGCCGAGTTCGAAGCCCGCGCGGCGGAGATCATCGGCGCGCAGCTGCCGGACGTCGCGATCTCGCTGTCCCACGAGATCGGCCGGATCGGCTTGCTGGAGCGGGAAAACGCGACGGTGATCAACGCGGCGCTGCGCGAGCTGGCCGCGCACATCGTCGACGGGCTCGCCGCGTCGGTCACCGGCGCGGGCATCACCGCGCCGCTGTACCTGAGCCAGAACGACGGCACGCTGATGGACGTCGACTTCGCGCGCCGATACCCGGTGGCGACGTTCGCCTCGGGGCCGACGAACTCGATGCGCGGCGCCGCCGTGCTGTCCGGTTTGGACACCTGTGCGGTCGTCGACGTCGGCGGCACGACCTCGGACGTCGGTGTCCTGCGGCAGGGTTTCCCGCGCGAGGCGACCACTGACGTGAGCGTCGCGGGCATCCGCACCAACTTCCGGATGCCGGACGTGCTGTCGATCGGCATCGGCGGTGGCAGCCGGGTGCGCGGGGACGCCGGGAACGTCACGGTGGGCCCGGATTCGGTCGGCTACGAGCTGACGTCGAAGGCCCTGGTCTTCGGCGGCGACACGCTCACCGCGACGGACATCGCCGTCGCGGCGGGCCGGGCGGAGATCGGTGACCCGTCGCTGGTGTCTCATTTGGACAAGGGCCTGGTCCGGGCGGCGCTCGACCGGATCGCCGCCGACGTGTCCGATGTGGTCGAACGGATGCGGACGTCCGCCGAGCCGCTGCCGGTGGTCGCCGTCGGCGGTGGCTCGGTGCTGCTGCCGGACGAGCTGGCCGGGTGCGGCGAGGTGCACCGGCCGGAGAACTACGCCGTGGCCAACGCGATCGGCGCGGCCATCGCGCAGATCGGCGGCGAGGTCGACCGCGTTTACGTGATCGAACCCGGGCGCCGCGAAGCCGTCGTCGAAGAGGCGAAGCAGGAGGCCGTCGACCGCGCGGTCGCGGCCGGAGCGTCGCCCGCGTCGGTCGGCATCGTCGACTTCGACGAGGTGCCCATCCCGTACCTGCCCGGCAACGCCACGCGCATCCGCGTCAAGGCCGTCGGCGACCTGCAGCTGGGGGCGTGATGCGCGAGATCACGGTCGACGACCTCGACGACATCGCCCGCGGGGCCGCCATCCTCGGCACCGGCGGCGGTGGCGACCCGTACATCGGGCGGCTGCTGGCGTCCGCCGCGGTCCGCGCGCATGGCGCGGTGCGGCTGGTGCCCCTGACGGAGGTCGGGGACGACGCCGTCGTGCTGCCGGTGGCCATGATGGGCGCGCCGACGGTCATGGTGGAGAAGCTGCCCTCGGCCGAGCAGGTCGGGCTCGCCGCCCGCACGCTCGCCGGGTACCTCGGCAAGGAACTGACGCACATCGCGTGCGCCGAGGCGGGCGGGGTCAACTCGCTGATCCCGGTCGTCGCGGCCGCGCAGCTGGGCCTGCCGCTGGTCGACGCCGACGGCATGGGCCGCGCTTTCCCGGAGCTGCAAATGGTTTTGCCGACTTTGTACGGCATCCGCGCGACCCCGATGTCCATTGCGGACGAGAAGGGCAACCGCGGCGTGCTGGACACAGTGGACAACCACTGGGCGGAGCGGCTGGCCCGGTCGGCGACGGTCGACATGGGCTGCTCGGCGATGATCAGCAACTACGCGATGTCCGGGGCCCAGGCCCGGGAGGCGCTGGTGCCGGGCACGCTCAGCCTGTGCGCCGAGCTGGGCGCGCTGGTGCGGGCCGCCCGGGCCGCGCACGAAGACCCGGTCGGGCGGGTCGTCTCCCGCCTGGGCGGGCGGCGGCTGTTCACCGGCAAGGTCGTCGACGTCGCCCGCCGGACGGTCACCGGGTTCGCCCGCGGCGAGGCCCGGCTGTCCGGAATGGACGGTGACACCGGCGCGGAACTGGTGCTGCGCTTCCAGAACGAGCACCTGGTCGCCGAGCGCGACGGCGTCGTCGAGGCGTCGGTGCCGGACCTGATCTGCACGCTGGAGCGCGAATCCGGTGAAGCCGTGACGACTGAGGGCCTGCGGTACGGCCAGCGCGTCACGGTCATCGCCGCGCCCGCCGACCCGCGCTGGCACACGCCGGAGGGCATCGCGCTGGCCGGGCCGCGGTACTTCGGCTACGACATCGACCCAATCGGGGTGGCCGGGTGAGCTGGACGCTGACCGAGGACGACCTGCCCGACCTCGCCCGCGGCGCCGCGGTGCTCGGCACCGGCGGGGGCGGCGACCCGTACGTCGGACGGCTGCTCGTGCGCGAGGCGATCCGCGAGCACGGGCCGATCACCGTCCTCGACCCGTCCGAAGTGGACGACGACGCCCTGGTGGTCCCGACCGCGCAGATGGGCGCGCCGACCGTGGTGCACGAGAAGCTGCCCAACGGCGAGGAGCCGGTGCTGGCGCTGCGGACGCTGGAGAAGCACCTCGGGCGGACGGCGGACGCGACCATGCCGATCGAATGCGGGGGCATCAACTCGATGATCCCGCTGATCGTCGGGGCGCGGCTCGGGCTGCCGGTGGTCGACGCCGACGGCATGGGCCGGGCGTTCCCGGAGCTGCAGATGGAGACGTTCGGCGTCTACGGCGTGCCGGGTTCGCCGATGGCGATCGGTGGCGAGCGCGGCGAGACGACGGTGATCGACACCGGTGCGGACAACCGCCGGATGGAGTGGCTGGCCCGCGGCGTCACCATCCGCCTCGGCGGCGTCGCGCACATCGCCGAGTACTCGATGAGCGGCGCCGACGTGAAGCGGACCGCGGTGCCGCGGACGCTTTCGCTGGCCCTGACCGTGGGCCGGACGATCCGGGAGGCGCGGGCGGCGAACGAAGATCCGGTGGACGCGCTCGCGACGGCATTGCGGTCGACGCCTTATCAGCACCTGCGGGTGCTGTTCCGCGGCAAGGTGTCCGATGTGGAGCGGCGGACGGAGGCGGGCTTCGCGCGCGGCCGCGCGGCGGCGGTGTCGTTCGACGGCGCGCACAAGCTGGAGATCGTGTTCCAGAACGAGAACCTGGTGGCCACTGTGGACGGCGAGGTGCGGTGCCTCGTGCCGGACCTGATCTGCGTGCTGGAGTCGTCGACGGCCGAGCCGATCACGACCGAGACGCTGCGGTACGGCCAGCGGGTCACCGTCGTCGGCATCTCGACGCCGCCGCTGATGCGCACCCCGGAGGCGCTGGACACCTTCGGCCCGGGTGCGTTCGGGCTGCCGCACGCCTTCGTCCCGGTGGAGGAGATCGCGTGAGCGGGGTGGACGGCCGCGTGGTCGTGGTCATCGGCGGTGGTTCCGGCATCGGCCTCGCCGTGGCCCGGCGCGCGGCCGCCGAGGGCGCCAAGGTGCACCTGGGCGGGCGGACACCGGAGAAGCTGGCTGCCGCGGCGGCCGAGATCGGCGCCACCTGGCAGGTCGTCGACACCACCGACCAGGAGTCGCTGGCCGCGTTCTTCGGCGCGCTCGACCGCGTCGACTGCCTGTTCACGCCCGGCGCGTCGTACACGGTCGGGCCCCTGCGGGAGCTGAGCGACGAGGACGCGGCCAGCCCGTTCACGACGAAGTTCTGGGGCCAGTACCACGCGGTCAAGCACGCGGTGCCGCGGCTGGCCCCGGACGCGTCGATCGTGCTGATGTCGGGCGCGGCCAGTGTCCGGCCGCCGGGCGCGGCACCCGCGTACGTCGCCTGCAACGCCGCGGTCGAAGGCCTCGGCCGCGGGCTGGCGGTGGAACTGGCACCGGTGCGGGTCAACGTCGTCGCGCCGGGCACGATCGACGGGAACCTGTGGGCCGGGCGGCCCGCCGGCGTGCGGGAGGCGAGCTTCGCGCAGTACCGCGCGGACACGCTGCTGCACCGCGTCGGGACGGAGTCCGAAGTGGCCGATGCGGTGCTGTACCTGTTCGGCAGCACGTACACCACGGGCTCGACGCTCTACCCCGACGGTGGCTACGCGCTGCGCTGAGCTCGTCTACTGTGGTCAGTCATGCGCATCACCGCTGGTGACGTGGCCGCCCTCGAACGCGGGGTGGCCCTGCTCGGGTCCGGCGGCGCCGGGGACACCGTCACCGCCGCCGTCCTGCTGCGCCGGTTGCTCTCCGGCAGCGGTTCGCTCGGCGTTTCGCCGGTGGCCGAGCTGGCGCCGACGGCGTGGGTGGTGCCGATCGGCGTGGTCGGCGCGACGGCGGCGTTCACCGAGAAGCTGCCGGGCGGGGACGAGTTCGCGTCCGCCGTCGCGGCGATCGAGCGGTGGACGGGCGAGCGCGCCGACGCGCTGATGTCCATCGAGATCGGCGGCCTCAACGGGCTCTTGCCGCTGGTCGTGGCCGACCAGCTCGGGCTGGGGTACGTCGACGCGGACCTCTCCGGCCGCGGGCTGCCCCGGCTCGACCAGTTCTCGGTCGCCGCGACCGGCCGCGGGGTCGCGCCGGCGGCGCTGGCCGAGCCCGGCGGGCAGGTCGTGGTGCTGGCGGCCGGTTCCGACGTCGTGATCGAGCGGGGCACGCGGGCGTTCCTGGCCGGTTCGGGCGGCTGGGCGGCGTTCGCGCTGGCCCCGATCCCGGCTCGCGAGCTGGCTTCTTGTTCGGTGTGCGGGACGACGAGCGGCGCGTTGGAGCTGGGCCGCCGGGTGCTGGCGGTGGGGGAGAGCCCGCCGAGGGAGGCGCTCGAAGCGGCGTTGGACGGGACCGTGCTGGCCCGCGGGCGGGTGCTGGAAGTGGCCCGGCACGTCGGGCCCGGGCAGCACGGGAGTCCGGGGTTCGGCCGCGGGAGCGTCACGCTGGCGGATCACCGCGACGGTTCGCTGCTGCGGCTGGAGATGGAGAACGAGTACTTGCTGGCGTTGCGCGACGGCGCGCCGGTGGCTTCGACGCCGGACGTGCTCTCGGTGCTGGACCACCGGACGGGGGTGCCGGTGAACTGCGACGCGATCCGGGTGGGGGTGGAGGTCGACGTGGTCCGCCTGGCGGCGGCCCCGTTCTGGACCGACCCGCGACGGCTGCCGGTGCTGGAGCCGCGGGCGTACGGCATCGACTGCGACCCGGTGGGGCTCCGATGAGGTCACCCGGGCACGAAGCGCCCCAATGTGGCCTTCGGTGCGTGAGACGCACCCAAGGCGGCCTTCGGTGCGTCAGACGCAACCAAGGCCGCCTTGGGGCGCTTGGGGCGGGGGCAGTGTCGTGAGCCTGCGGCGGGTGCTCGCCCTTCCCGGCTGGGCCGAGCACGTCCGGGTGCTCGCCGGGGCGGCCGGGCTCGACCGTCCACTCCGGACGGTTCAGGCCACTTTGGACGCGTCCCACACCCCGTCGGCCGGGGAATTCACCGTGGTGGCTCGGCCGATCGCCGGGACCGACTGGCAGATCGACGCCCTGCTGCGCCGGTGTGCCGACACCGGGGCCGCCGGTGTCCTCCTCTCCGGGACCGAGCCGCTCAGCGCGTCGCGGCTGCTGGCCGATCGGCTCGGCGTTCCCCTGCTGAGCACCGGGGCGGCACCCCTGGACCTGCTCGTCGAGGCCCGGCTGCTGCTCGCCGCACCCGAACTGGACCGCGCCGACCTCCTGCTCGCCACCCACCGCGCGCTCGGTGACCGGCTGCGTCCGCCCGAAGAGGTCGTCGCCGTGCTGCGGCGGCTGCTGCGCTCGCCCGTCGCCGTGCTCGACGACCGTGGTGCGCCCCTCGCCGGGGAAGTGGCCGGGCAGGTCCGGCTCGACGAAGCCGTCCCGCAGCGGGCCGACCTGGACGACGGCGTCCTGCTCGCCCACCCCGTCCTGCTGCAGCGGCCGGCGATGTGGCTGGCGGCCGAACTGCGCGGGCCGGAAGCCGCGCGCGCCGACGTCGTCCCGCCCGCGCTCGCCGTGGCCGCCGGGGCGCTGCAGCGGTGGCTGCTCGCCAACCGCCTCGAGCTGGAACGCGACGCGCGCTCGCGCACCGCGTTGCTCGGCGACCTGCTCCGTCTCGACACCGAGCCCGGCGCGGACCTGCGGCGCCGCGTCGCCGACGCGGGCTGGCGGCTCGGCGGCTGGCACGTCGGGCTGCACATCGGCGTCCCGGCGGCGGTCGACACCGTCGCCCGCACCCAGGAGGTCGTCCGCGCGCTCCGGGCCGAGGACGTCGAGGCGGTCGTCGTCGAGCACGGCGACGGCTGGACCGGCTGGGTCACCTTCGACCACGAGCCGACGGCGGCCCGCGTGCGGTCGCTAGCGACGCGGCTGCAGGCGGCGCACCGGGCGTTGCGCCTCGGCGCGCGCATGGGCGTCGGACGGCCGCACCCGCGTCCGGAGGGGCTCGCCGCGACCGTCGCGGAGGCGGTCGACGCGGCCCGCCTCGCCGCGACCCGGCCGGAGACCGGCCACTTCCTGCACGTCGACCAGCTCGGCATGGCCCAGCTGCTGCTGGAGTGGACCCGCACGGACACGTTCGAACCCGCGGCCCGCGCGCTGGTGGCACCGCTGCGGTCGGCGCCGGGCGACCTGGTCCGGACGCTCGCGGCCTACCTCGACGCGGAGTCGTCGATCGCCGAGACCGCCACGGTGCTGGGCGTGCACCGCAACACCGTGGCGGCCCGGGTCGCGCGGATCGAGCAGCTGCTCGGCGTGGACCTGTCCCGCCCGGACGAGCGGCTGGCCCTGCACCTCGCGTCCCGGGCGGTCACCCTTTCGTGACTACTCGTCGTCACCGCCGGTGACGTTGCCGATGCTGGCCGGCACGCCCTTGATCATGTCGACGACGGTCTTGCCGGCCAGGCCCGACTTGCCGAACCACGGGTCGGTCATGATCTTGATGGCCGACTCGAACTTTTCGGCGCCTTCCTTGCCGAACACCTTGCCCAGCTCGTGCACGGACAGGTTGCTGATCTTGTCGAACTTGTCGTTGATGACCTTGATCTCGTTCGGCGACAAGCCTTCCGCCTCGAGCTTGGCGTTGAGCTTCTGCTTGACGACATCGGTCATCTGATCGGTGAACGGCTTGTGCGGCTTGGCGTCGCCCGCATCCGGCTTGGGGGCGTTGGGATCCGGTGCGTTGGGGTCCGGGGTGGTGTCGGGCTTGGGTCCGCCCGAGGCATCCGGCTTCGGCGCGTTCGGGTCCGGCGCGTTCGGGTCCGGCGTGGTGTCGGGCTTGGGCGCGTTGGGGTCCGGGGTGGAGTCCGGCTTGGGCCCACCGGAGGCGTCCGGCTTGGGTGCGTTCGGGTCGGGGGTGGTGTCGGGCTTGGGTGCGTTGGGGTCGGGCGTGGAGTCGGGCTTGGGCCCGCCCGAGGCATCGGGCTTGGGTGCGTTGGGGTCGGGGGTCGAGTCCGGCTTGGGCCCACCGGAAGCGTCCGGCTTTGGCGCGTTCGGGTCCGGGGTGGAGTCGGGCTTGGGTCCGCCCGAGGCATCCGGCTTGGGCGCGTTGGGGTCGGGGGTCGAGTCCGGCTTCGGCCCGCCCGACGCATCCGGCTTCGGCGCGTTGGGATCCGGGGTGGAGTCCGGCTTCGGGCCACCGGAGGCATCCGGCTTGGGTGCGTTCGGGTCCGGCGTGGTGTCCGGCTTGGGCGCGTTGGGGTCGGGGGTGGAGTCGGGCTTGGGCCCGCCCGAGGCATCCGGCTTCGGCGCGTTCGGGTCCGGCGTGGACGACGACGGCGTGGTGTCCGGCTTCGGTGCGTTGGGGTCGGGCGTGGAATCGGGCTTGGGGCCACCGGAGGCATCCGGCTTGGGGCCGCCCGACGCATCCGGCTTGGGTGCGTTGGGATCCGGCTTCGGCCCGCCCGACGCGTCCGGCTTCGGCGCCGGCGTCGGGTCCGGCTTGGGGGTGGGCGTCGGGGTCAGGCTGCTCGCCGGGGGCTTCGCGCCCGCCAGGTCGTCGCCCGCCTTGCCCATCTTCGCCAGCGCCTGGACCAGGTCGCCCAGCTTCTTGCCCAGCTCGATCAGCTTCGTGCCGATCTTGCCCAGCGCCGTCGCCACCGTGCCGATCGTCGTCGTGATGAACAGGGCGATCGACGCGCCGAACGTCACCGGGGCCAGGGCCGCCGCGATCAGGGCTCCCTTGATGATCGTCGCCAGGAGCATCGCGATCAGGTCGCGGAAGATGCCGCGGAACGCGCCGACGATGCCGCCGGCGATCTTCATGTTCTTGCCGGCCTGGTCCAGGTAGCCGCCCAGTGCGGTCAGCTGCTCCGTGACCGCGTCCATGTCCTTCTTGAACTGCTCCGCGGCCTTGCCGGTCCACTCCTTCATGAGCGTCTCGACGGCCGACTGGTGGTCCTGCGACCACTGCTCGAGCTTCTTCTTCTCCGCCGTCAGCGCTTCGCTCGCCGCCGAGATGCCGATCGGGTCGCCCATCAGGATGTCCAGCGGCCAGCGCAGGATCGTGATGTGCTCGATGAGCCAGCCGATCCCGGCCGTCAGCAGGCTGCCGATCGGGTCCAGCACCAGCCCGATCGTCTCCAGCGCCATGCCCGCCGCGCCGATGCCGATCGCGACCTTGTCGTTGTCCTTGACGGCCTTGTCCAGGCCGACCGCCGCCTCGAAGAACCCGGCGCCCGCCGCCCGGTTGTCGTCGTCGAACAGCTCGGAGCCGTGGAGGCTGACGTCCTTGCTCTTGTAGTCGTCGCCCACTATTCGAACCTCACGATCGAGTCGACGGCGTCGTCTTCGCCCGACTGGTAGCGCTTCGCCGCCTCGGCGACCTTGTCGGCGAACTCGCCGATCGTCTTCGCGTAGTCGCCGAACTGGTGGTGTGCCTTGTCCGTCCAGGTGCTCGCGCCCGCCGCCATCAGCTGGCACGCCGGGTTGATCCCGAACATGCCGGGGTCGCACACCATGCCGCCGACGAGGTCGGCGGTGCTCTGGAGGTTGCTCTGCAGTTCGTCGAGGTGCTGGCCGAACTTCGCCAGGGGTTCCGAAGAGACCCGGAAGCCGCCGCCGCTCACCAGGGGTTCGCTTCGTCGTCGAAGTGGTCGTCGGCCGGGGGACGCCGACGCGGCGCGGACTGCTGCGGGCCCGCCGGACGCGGGGGCGGCGGAGGCGGCGGTGTCGCGGCGGGCGGCGGCGTGCGCTCGGGCTCGGCGCTCTCCGGCGCCGCGAAGTCGCCGTCCGGCGGCGGGTCCGGCGGCAGGAACGAGCGGACCATGTCGGTCGACTCGCCGTCGCCGTTGATGGTGGCGAAGGAGTCCGCGACGCTGCGCGCGGTCTTGCGCTGCGCCTCGCGGACGGTGCTCATGATCGCCGCGGTCAGCCGGGCCGGGCCCAGCTCGCACGCGCGGTGTCCGAGCTCGAGGTTCGTGAGCGCGCCGTTCGGCGCCAGCGTCACGGTGACCGAGCCGTCCCGGGAACGGACCGTCGCGCCGGCCGCGGAAAGCGCTTCGCTCAGCGCCGCGGCCTTCGACTGCATGTCCCGCACCTGCCGTTCGAGCAGGAGCTGGAAGTCTTCACCTGGCCCCAGGTTGGGTTGCACGAATTCGACTCCTCGACGCGGGGGGTGCGGGCCGGGGCCCTTGATCGGGCCAGGCTAGCGCACCCCGCGTGTTCACTCGGGGACCGCCGGGAAGATGCCTGGTTTTCTCCCCGATGTTGCCCCGGAATGCCCTCGATCGGGTTTGACCCGGACCGCGCTCCGGGTTGCACGATCGGGTCATGACCGAACTGGACGACCACCGGCCGCTGGGCCGCTCCGGGCTGCGCGTGTCCCCGCTGGCGCTCGGCGCGATGACCTTCGGCACCGGATCCTTCTGCGCCGACGACGACACGTCCCGCCGGATCTTCCGCGCCTACGTCGAGCGCGGCGGCAACTTCGTCGACACGGCGAACAACTACAGCGGCGGCCGCAGCGAAGAGCTGGTCGGCGAGTTCCTCCGCGACGTCGACCGCGACGACGTCGTGCTCGCCACCAAGTACTCCGGGCCCGACTTCAGCGACAGGCGGCCGAAGTCGGACCCCGGCCGCCGCAGCAACGGGCGCAAGAACATGGTCGCGTCCCTGGAGGCGTCGCTGCGGCGGCTGCGCGTCGACCACGTCGACCTGTACTGGCTGCACATCTGGGACGGCTTCACCCCGGCCGAAGAGGTCATGGCCGCGTTCGGCGACCTGCTCCGCGCCGGGAAGATCCGCGCCGTCGGCCTGAGCGACGTCCCGGCCTGGTACGCGACGAAGGCCGCGATGCTCGGCGGCCCGCCGGTGACGGCGTTGCAGCTGGAGTACTCACTGGTCGAGCGCGCGATCGAAGCCGAGTTCGTGCCCCTGGCGCGGGAGTTCGGCATCGCGGTCCAGCCGTGGGGCGCCCTCGGCGGCGGTTTCCTGACGGGCAAGTACACCCGTGACGGCGCGGGCACCGGACGGCTCGCGGGCCCCGACGCCGCGGCCTTCCGCGCTCAGCCCGAGACCCGGTGGGCGGTCCTGGACGCGGTCCGCGAGGTCGCGGCCGAGGTGGGGGCGACCCCGGCGCAGGTGGCGCTGCACTGGGTGACGCGCCGTCCGTCGATGCCCGCCCCGCTGGTCGGCGCGCGGACGCCGGAGCAGCTGACCGAGACACTCGGCGCACTGGCGCTCGATCTCACGGAGGCGCAGCTCGATCGGCTGACCGAGGTCAGCGCACCCCCGTTGCCGTTCCCGCACGGGATACTGGCGCGGCTCAACGCGGGCCTGCCGCGCTGAGCCGCCGCCACCCCGGTCGCGTGGGCTGAAGGGTCCTTTCCTCGCGTCACATGACAGGAAAGGGCCCTTCACCGCATCAGATGAGACGAACGTCCCCTTCAGCGCGCTGGGTCCACTGTGGACGTCAGTACCGCGCGGGTCCCGCGGTCACCGCGCCGACGAACAGCTCGTGCGCCTCGGCGGAGCCGTCGAGCGGGCCCTGGTTCCACGGCAGCGTGATCGCCGGGTCGCTGGTCTCGCCGCGCGGCGTCGTCGTCTGCGGTGCGGTCACCGTGACGGTCGCCGGCTCGACCTGGTGCTCCGGTGCCTCGATGCCGGTCCAGTGCAGCAGCATCGACGCGGGCGCGCCGTCGGTGACCGTGACCCGCGGGGCGTCGGCGGCGGCCGGGTCCGGCGTCACCGTGATGCCCTCGGCCCCCGTCAGCGCGACCGGCAACGCGCCCTGCAGCGTGCAGGTCTCGCCGGGCTTCGCGGTGAACTGGACCGACGCGTAGCGCTGGCCCGCGCCCGGCGACCCGGCCACGAGCGTCGTGTCGACCTGCGAAGCGGTGCAGGCGAAGTCGGTCGGCATCGCCGACGCGGTCCCGGCCGCGGCGACGACCGCCGTCGCGGCGGCGCCGGTCACCGCCAGCGCCACCACCGTGCGGCGGACGTGCGGACGAACAGACATGAGCGAACCCCTTCCCGTGTGGGGATTCCGGTGAGTTCTCCACCGGAATCCGCGTACACACAGAAAGATGCCCACGACCCGATCAGGTTAGCTCCGAAGTGCGATTGCCCGCACGAAAGCAACCCTGGGTGATCTTGAAACGTCTACGAGACGCCCACCCCGCGGACCGCGACGGGGCCACGGGTCGGGTCCAGTTCCGTTTTCTGGTCCACCCCGGCCGGGGTGAGCACGTCGAACGCCTTGGGTGCCGTCGCCGGATCCACCGCGCAGATCGGGGAAGTGCCCCCGGCCGCGCACAGCCCGAACGTGTAGGGCCCGGCGGTCGGCGTGAACGGCCTCGCCTGGTCGGGCGAGTTGCCGTCCTGCCCGGTCAGGACCACGGCGAACGTCCAGCCCGGCCCCGGCGTCCCGAACGCGGACTTCGCCACGCTCACGGTGATGTACCGCGTCGCCTGCGAAGCCTGCACTGACGGCGTCGCGAGCGAGGCACCCGAAGCGTCGACGAGCGCCGGGTCGGCGAAGCCCTGTACCTCGAGGCGACGGCTCCACGCGTCCTGCGGCGCGATCGTGTACGCCCGGCTCGGGAACGTCGCCGCGGTCGACGTCGCCGTCGCGGCGGGGTCGTGCGCGTAGATCGTCAGCAGCTGCGCACCCAGCGGGGAGCCGAACGTCGATGACAGGCCCCGGATCTGCGCCCGGAACACCAGGTTCGCGCCCGAGTCGATGACCTGGAACCGCTGCAGGTCGAACGCTCCCGCGTGGAAGTCGCCCGCCGTCGGGTAGGTGAACGTGCCCGGGCCGTTGTCGTCGCCGTCCGGGTCGGTCGTGTCGAGCAGCACCGTGCCGGTGACGAAGTCCGAGCTGATCGTCTTCTGCGCGTACCCGGTGCCCGCCCCGGTCGCGGCCGCCGTGACGACGTTCGCGCCGAGCGGCGTCGGCACCGTCGCGCGGAACGTCCCGTCCGCCGAAGCCCGCACCGAAAGCACTGACGTCGTCCCGGCGTCGGTGGCCGACACGGCCAGGTCGACCCGGCTGCCCGCCGGCGCGGTGCCGGTGACCTCGGCGGTCGCGGTGGACAGCGACGCGGGCGCGTCGAGCGTCACCGCCAGTGCCGCGGGCGGCGCGTGCGTGACGTACCGGGCGCGGACGTCGGCAGGCTGCTCGGGCAGCTTCCCGTCGTCGAGGGCCCTGGCCAGCCGCACCGACTGCGACTGCGCCCAGCTCAGCGGCGCCACCGAGCCCACGGACTGCCCCGGCGTGAAGCCGATCGACGCCGTCCGCGGGTCGCTGCCGTACGGCGACGCGGGCAGCGCGGGGTTTTCCCAGATCTGCTCCGGGATCAGCCCGGTGCCGCCGGTCTGCGCCCGCATCGCGCGCAGCAGCGCGGCCGCGCCCGCCCGGTCGCCGGTCTGCACGGCGTGCTCGCCGCGTTCGCCCGCGAGCACCGGCCACAGGTGTCCCGACCCGGTGTTCGTCGACGGCCACGGTGCCCCGGTCGGGCCGCAGTTCGTCGGGTCCGGTTCGTAGCAGTCGCCGTAGCCGTCTTCGCTGCCCGGCGCCGAAGTCCCGTAGCGGTACCAGCCCGGCCCGGCCGGGGTGTCCCGCTTGATCACGCGGTCGACGACGGCGAGCGACGCGGCGACGTCGGGGTCGTCCGCGGGCAGCACGCCGAGGCGGGGCAGCTCGAGGAACCCGGCGTCGACGACGGCGCGCTGGTCGGCGTCGACCGAGCCGTTCCCGAGGTTGTAGATCCACTCCGAGTTCGGGTCGCCGTTCTTGGTCAGCCGCAGGAAGTACCGGCCGCCGTAGGGCCCGTTCGCCGTCACGGTCCAGCCCTTGACGCTGCGCTGGAAGTGGTCCGCGGTGGCCCGGTAGACGCGGGCGCGCGCCGGGTCGCCGTTGCGGTCGGCGATCACGCCGGCCGCGACGAGCCCGGCGATCTCGGCGGCGATCGTCGAAGGCGAGTAGCCGCCCTGTTCTTCCCAGCGCTCCGAGCCGAACGCGGGGCCGTGCGCGACGACGAAGTCCGCCGCCGCGCGGATGTGGTCCGTGTAGAGCGTCCGGTCGCGGTCGAGACCGGCCTGCAGCGCCATCAGGATCGGGTACGCGCTCTCGTCGAGCTGGTCGCCGCCGGAGTCGGGCGCCTTCTTGCCGTTGAGCAGTGAATTCCGCGGGAACCGCCCGTCCGGCTGCTGCTGGCGGGAGAACAGCCAGCGCACGCTGGCCCGCGCGGTTTCGCGGTCGCCCGCGGCCAGCAGGCCGGAGAAGCTTTCGTAGAGGTCGCGCGCGAAGATTTCGCGGTAGGAACCGAAGTACACCGGCTTGCCGCCGGGTGCGTCCCCCGCCGAGACCGCCTGGCCCCAGGGACTGCCGAGCGAAGCCACGACCGCGCCGGGGAACGTCTTGTCCTCACTGGCTTTCAGCACGTTGACCGACTGGAAGTAGGCGTCGGAGTCCTTGCCCCGCACCGGGATCAGCGAGTCGTCGTAGGCACGCCACTCGCGCGCGTACTGGCGGTAGCTCTGGTCGAACGGCGTGCGCAGGCTCGCGCCCGCCGTCGCGACGGCCGCCCGCGCGTCGGCGCCGAACCCGAGCGCCAGCACCGCCGGGCGGCGCGGCTCGAGGTCCAGCCGCGCGGTCTGGACGACGTTGCCGTTCACGGCGGTCGGCGTGGTGTCGGTGAGCCGGTGGTCGCGGTCCAGCTGGGCCAGACCATCGCCGTCGGTGCCGGCGAAGCCGCTGGAGGTGACGAGGAACCGCCGGTCCGCGCGCAGCGCCGCGGCGAGCGGGGTGCCGTAGTCGCGGGCCGGCGCGCTGGAGACGGTGTTCGCGTCGGCGCTGACCAGTGCGGACGTCGCCGCGTCCACCGACGCCGTGTCCCCGCCGCCGTTGGCCGGGCCGCCCCCGCCGTTGCCGTTGACGCTCGCGTCGAACCGCACGTAGACCTGCAGGTCCCGGCCCGAACCCCGCAACGGCTCCAGCCGCGTCCGGATCAGGACGCCGGTGCGCGCCGGGTCGGCCAGGTACTCGGTGACCAGCCGGTAGGCGCCGCTGCGCGGGGTCGACGTCACCTCGCAGGCCATCCCGCCCGCGCTCGTGCGGACCGTGTAGGTCATGTCGCGCGCCTGCAGGTCGGTGAACGTGCGCCCGTCGGTGACGGCGAACTGCAGCGTCTCGACGTTCGTGTTGTCGATCACCGGCGCGTAGACGTCCGACAGCACGCCACCCGCCACCGTGAACCACGCCTTGCTGGTGGTGTTCCGTGCGGTGCCGAGGCAGTCCTTGCGCGCCAGGCCGAAGTGCGAGACCGCACCCGGTCCGGGCGCGGGTGCGGCGGTGGCCGCCGGGGCGGGCAGGAGGGCCGCGGCCAGCACCGCGCCGAGCACCACGGACCACGTCGACCGAGTCATCCGCACATCCGATCACGGCCCTCGCCCGCGCGACAGGTCCGAACGGAAGCACCGGTGATTGAGAAACCCGACCGGTGGGTAGCAAACCGGCAACCCCCCGAGGAGGTGAACGTGGAAGAGCACGGATCGGACGGGTGGCGCTACCGCGGCACGATATCCCCGCGGACGCTGCCCAGCCTGCGCCGTCACCTGGTGTCCTGGTTGCGTCGCCGGGCCGGCGACGAGGTCGGGCGGCAGGCCGACGACGTCGTCCTGGCCTGCTGGGAAGCCATGGCCAACGTGCTCGACCACGCCTACCGGGGCCGGCCGGGGCTGATCGACGTCCGGGCCCGCGTCGACGAGGACGTGCTGATCGTCACCGTCGCCGACCAGGGCCGCTGGGCGTCGCTGACCGAGCGGGCCGACGGCGGCCGCGGCCTGCGCCTGATCCAGGCACTGGTCGACGGGCTCGACCTCCGCTCGACCGACGACGGCACGGTCATCACGCTGACCTGGCCGTTCCCGGCGCGGCACACCGCCTGAGCCTCAGGCGCGGGCGTCCGTCGTCGAGAGCTCCGCGACGAACCGCGCCGCGACGTCCCGGAGCTTGACGTTCGTGTGCTGCGACTCCGCGATCAGGCGTTTCATCGCGTCTTCGGCGGAGATCCGGTGCACGGCCATCAGGATGCCCTTGGCCTGCTCGATCACCGCCCGCGACCGCATCGCCGTCTCGAGGTCGCCCGCCCGTTGCCGGGCCTGGTGGTAGCGGCGCGTGGTGCGCAGCCCGAACGAAACGATCGTCGTGTACAGCCGCAGCAGCCGCGAATCGGTCTCGGCGAACCCGTGGTCGCCGTAGCCGAAGAGGTTGAGCGCGCCCGCGAGCCGGTCGTCGACGCGCAGCGGCGCCGCGAGGTAGCTGCCGACGCCGAGGCGGCGCGCGTGGCCGGTGAACTCCGGCCACACCGCCCCGGCCGTGGCCAGCGGCAGCCGGACCACTTCGCCGGTCTCCGCCGCGCGCAGGCAGGGACCCTCGCCGGCCGCGTACTGGACGCGGTCGATCTCGACGGCGCGGTCGTCGGTGAAGGCCGCGGTCGTCGGCTCGCCGTCGCGGATCGCCGTGATGCTGGCCATGTCGGCACCGGGGATCACCCGGACGGCCTCGGCGCACACGGCGTCGAGGATCTCGGCCTCGCCGGGCTCGGCGTCCAGAACGCTCGTGAGGTCCGCCATCGCGGCGGTCAGCTCGTCGAGGTGCTCGGGCGGGATCGGTTCACCGGTCACTCGGTCGTCTCCGTCCCGGATCGCTGCGGTCTGTGAACCGCTGCGGCTTCAACGGAACTCCGAGAACGATACCCGTGTGCGGGGCGACCACCGCAACACCCGGAAAGGGGGCGGTGGCTCCGGCCCGGCGCTCGCTGCTGAACGTCGTGGGTTGGCGCCGGGAACCACCTCACGACGACCGGCGGCACAACCCACCCCGCGACCGTCGCTGCGGTGCGCATACCCGGTGTGACGCGCGCCAACCGTCGGTTCAGGCGAGCCAGGTCATCGTGACCGTCGTGCCGTCTTCGCGGTGCACCCGCGCGCTGTGGTCGGCGAGGGTGTCGATGAGCTGGAGTCCGCGGCCGCGCAGCCCGTCCGCCGCCGCGGGCGGGCGCCAGCTGCCGTAGTCGGTGACTGTGACCGTCAGCCGCCCGTTCAGCGACTCGGCCCGGACGTCGATCGGGCCCGCTTCCCGGTCCCGGTAGGCGTGCTCGGCGGAGTTGGCCATCGCCTCGTACCCGGCGAGGACGACGTCGTCCTGCCGCTCGGGGCTCAGGCCGAGCGCGCCCAGCCACCGCCCGAGCGCCCGGCGCAGCTCCGGCAGCCGGTCGGCCACCGCCACGGTGCGCCGGTGGAACGACGCCGGGGCCGCTTCCATCTCGGCCATGGCGCTCATCCTGCCTGTTCCCGGGCGACGCGCAAAACGGAACAGGGCCTGACACGGCGGCCCGATGCCGGGGCGGGCATGATGGGTGCTGGTTGAGCAAACAGCCTTCGTGACCGTGCGCGCCCGGGAACTCCCCGCCGGTGCCCTCGAAGGCGGGGAGAAATCGCCATGACCGAACCAGCCCACTCCGAAGTCTCGACCACCGCTGTGCCGTTCGCCGAATTCCGGATCGCCCGTTCGCAGCAGGACGGCGCCGTCGTCGTGGAGGTCGCCGGCGACGTGGACACCACCACCGCCCCGGCCGTGGTCCAGGCCGCGGACGACGCGCTCGCGGCCGGGCCGCCGGTGCTCGTGGTCGACCTGACGCGCGTCGAGTTCCTCGCCTCGCCCGGGCTGACCGCGCTGCTCACCATCCACCGCAACGCCGGCACCGGCACCGCGGTGCGGATCGTCGCGTCCGGCCGGGCGACCCTGCGCCCGATCCAGCTGACCGGGCTCGAAGAGAGCCTGTCGCTGTTCCCGACCCGAGAAGCGGCGCTCGCCGCGTCGTGACCCACGTCCCGGCCGGTCAGCCGCCGGCCGGGACCGGCTCGCGCCGGATGGCGAGCAGGGCGACGTCGTCCTGGGCCGGCCGGTTGCCGATCATCGTGGCCATCAGGCGCGCGCAGAGCCGTTCCGGGTCCTCGGCCCGCACGGCTTCCGTCAGCAGGGTCATCCCGGCGTCCACCGGCCGGTCCCGCCGCTCGACGAGCCCGTCCGTGTAGAGCGCCAGCACCGTGCCCGGCGACAGGTCGACCGTGGTGGTGCGCCGCTCGGGCGCCCCGATCGTGAGCCCGATCGGCGGATCCGGCTGTGCTTCCACCAGCCGGGAGGGTTCGCCCGGCCGGGCCAGCACCGGGGGCAGGTGCCCGGCGAGGGAGAGCGTCATCGAGTCGCGGTCCGGGCCGATCACGCCGTAGGCGACCGTGGCCATCGCGCCGTGCTCGAAGTGGTTGGCCTTGCGGTCGAGCTTGCCGAGCACCTCGGCGGGGCTTTCGCAGTCGAGCGCGTAGGCGCGCAGGGCGCTGCGCAGCCGTCCCATGATCACCGCCGCGTCGAGGCCGTGGCCGGAGACGTCGCCCATCACCACGCCCAGCCGGTCGCCCGGCAGCACGAACAGGTCGTACCAGTCGCCGCCGAGGCCGGTTTCGGCGCCGGGCACGTACCGGGCGGCGAGGCCGAGTCCGCTGACCTCCGGCAAGCGGCCCGGCAGCAGGCTGCGCTGCAGCGCCATGGTGGCCGTGCGGTTCTCCTCCAGCGCCTCCACCTGGATCGCCATGGCGAGGCGGTCGGCGAGC
Source organism: Amycolatopsis nalaikhensis (assembly GCF_030264295.1). Classification (GTDB taxonomy): domain Bacteria; phylum Actinomycetota; class Actinomycetes; order Mycobacteriales; family Pseudonocardiaceae; genus Amycolatopsis; species Amycolatopsis nalaikhensis. Next base: position 6,811,587 of record NZ_CP127173.1, read on the forward strand.
AGCTGGAGCGTGCGGACCTCGTCGTCGGAGAACTGGCGCGGGGCGACCGAGCCGACGTGCAGCACGCCGACCAGGTCCTGGCCGGCGACCATGGGCACGCCGAGCAGGGCGTGCAGGCCCCGCTCCCAGAGCAGCGCGTTCACGACGGTGCTCTCGTCCACGTGGTCGAGGAAGACCGGCTGCCGTTCGTTGGCCACGCGGCCGGCGAACCCCCGGCCGACCGGGACGCGGACGCCCTGGTGCACCTCTTCCTCGATGCCGGCCGCCGCGGCGGCCACGAGCTGGTGCGCGCCCGGCTGGTACCGCAGCACGGTCGCCGTGTCGACCTTCAACACCTCGCGCAGCCGGTGCAGGACCTCCTTGAGCACGTCGGTGAGGGCGAGGTGGCCCGCCGGGGCACCGATGATCGTTTCCAGCAGCTGCAGCCGCTCCTGGGCGTCGAGACTCCGCGACATAGACAGAATCTAGCCGTAGCCCTTCCGCGCGGCCGACCATCCCGGGTTTCGCGGGCGGGTCCGCGCGGGTACCAGGCGGGCGTGAGCGTCGACTTGGAGTGGGTGGCCGTCCTGCGGCACGGCCAGAGCACCGGAAACGTGGCGCGGGAGGAAGCGGAGTCGGCGGGGGCGGATGTGATCGACATCGCCGAACGCGACGCCGACGTGCCGCTCACCGAACTGGGGGAGGAGCAGGCGAAGGCCGCGGGGGAGCTCTTCGCCGACCGGCCACCGGACGTCGTGGTCACCTCGACCTACCGCCGGGCGTGGGACACCGCCCGGCTGGCGGCGCCGGACGGCGTCGCGATCGTGGCCGACGAACGGCTGCGCGACCGCGAGCTCGGCGTGCTCGACCTGCTCACCTCGCACGGCGTCCGCGAGCGGTGGCCCGACGAGCTGCGGCGCAAGCGGCGGCTGGGAAAGTTCTACTACCGGCCGCCGGGCGGCGAGTCCTGGGCCGACGTCGTGCTGCGGCTGCGCTCGCTGCTGGCCGAGCTGAGCGCGCAGCGGCCCGGGGCACGCGTGCTGCTGTCCGCCCACGAGATGACTGTTTTCGCCTTGCGCTATCTCCTCGAAGGACTTCCCGAACCCGATCTGCTGCGCGCGGCCGGCGCCACGGAGGTCCCGAACGGCTCGGTGACGGCGTGGGAACGCGACCACGACGGCGGGTTCACCATGGTGCTGGCCCAGGAGGTCGGGCACCTGCACGCCACCGCGACCCCGCCGACGGCGGACGACGATGCCGCGGAACAGCTCTCCTGACCCGGTGCCGATCAGCCCGGCCCTGCTGCGGGCCGGGCTGATCGGCACCGAGGACCGCGGCACCGTGCTCGTCGTCGGCGGCGCCCGGACCGTGCCGGGGGCGCCGGCCCTGTCCGGGACCGCCGCCTTGCGCGCCGGGGCGGGCACGCTGCAGCTGGCGGTCGCCGAGCGGCACGCGTCCGCGCTCGGGGTGTCGGTGCCGGAGTCGTCGGTGTTCGGGCTGCCGGAGACGGCGTCCGGCGCGATCGCCGCCGAGGCCGTCGACCGGCTGGCCGACGTGCTGCCCGGGGCGGGCACCGTCGTCGTCGGCCCCGGCCTCACCGGCGCCGAAGAGACCGAAGCCCTGCTGCGGCGCCTGATCCCCGCCATCGCGGAGGACGCGCGGGTGGTGCTCGACGCGTTCGCGCTCGGCGCGCTGAGCCGGGACCCGGAACTGGCCGAACCGCTGGCCGGACGGCTGCTGCTCACGCCGAACCGCACCGAAGCCGCTTTCCTCGACGGCTGCGAAGAAAAGGACGTCGACGACCTCGAGACGGCGGTCCGGATCGCCGCCCGCTACCGGGGTGTGGTGCTGCTCATGGGCGTGGTCGCCGAGCCGGGCGGCCGCACCTGGCGCGACGGCAGCGGCCACGTCGGCCTGGCGACGTCCGGCAGCGGCGACGTCCTGGCCGGGCTGACCGGCGGCTTCCTCGCCCGCGGCGCCGACAACGACCAGGCCGCCCGCTGGGCGACGCACGTCCACGCCGTGGCCGGCCAGCGGCTGATCCCCGACACCGGCCGCACCGGCCTGCTGGCCCGCGAGCTGGTGGCGGAGATCCCGCGCGTCATCGCCGAACTGGAGCGCTGAGCCGTCAGCGCTGCGCGGTCGGCCGCACGACGATCTCGTTGACGTCGACGTCTTCCGGCTGCCCGATCGCGTAGGAGACCGCCCCGGCGATGGTGTCCGCCGGCATCGTCACCGCGCGGTAGGTGCGCATCGCCTCCTTCGCGCCCGCTTCCGTGATGCTGTCGGCCAGTTCGGATTCGACGACCCCGGGCGAGACGGTCGTGACGCGGATGCCGGGCTCGGCTTCGAGCCGCAGGCCTTCGGTGATGGCGCGCGCCGCGTACTTCGTTCCACAGTAGACAGCCGCGGTGGGGACCACCTCGTGCGCGCCGGTGGAGGCGATCGTCACGAAGTGCCCGCCGCCCTGCCGCCGGAAGTGCGGCAGGACCGCCGCGATCCCGTGCAGCAGGCCGCGGACGTTCACGTCGATCATCCGGTCCCACTCCTCGACGTGCAGGGAGTCCAGTCGGGACAACGGCATCACGCCCGCGTTGGCGACGAACACGTCGACCCTGCCGTGCGCGGCCACGGCGGCGTCGGCGAACGCGGCGACGTCCGCGCGGTCGGTGACGTCGAGGCGGTGCACGTCGGCGGTGCCACCGGCGTCGTGGATCTGCTTGGCCAGCGCGGTCAGCCGGTCTTCGCGGCGGGCGCCGAGCACGACGTGGTGGCCTTCGCGGGCCAGCCGCAGGGCGGTGGCGTGTCCGATGCCGCTGCTGGCACCGGTGATGAGGACGGTCTTCACGGGGTTTCCTTCCCGGGGAAGTCGGCGCCGAGAGTGATCTCGCGCCAAGTGTCGAATGTGGACTTGAGGGAATCGAGGCGGGCGGAGGCGATGTCGTAGGCGGCTTTGCCGAGCAGCAGCCGCAAGGGTGGCTCGTCGGCGGCCACCGCGGCGAGGATCGCCTCGGCCGCGCGCACCGGGTCGCCCGGCTGGTGGCCGTAGGTGGCCGTGGTCGCCGCGCGGCGGGCGCCCGCGGTCTCGGCGTAGTCGTCGATGCGGATCGCCGACTGGCGCATCGACGGGCCGGACCACTCGGTGCGGAAGGCGGCGGGCTCCACGATCGTCACCTTGATGCCGAGCGGGGCCACTTCCGCGGCCAGCGACTCGGACAGGCCTTCCACGGCGAACTTCGTCGCGTGGTAGTAGCCGGTGGCCCCGAACGCGGCGAGCCCGCCGAGCGACGAGACGTTCACGACGTGCCCGGCGTGCCGGGCCCGCATGCCCGGCAGAACCGCCCGCGTGACGTCGGCGAGGCCGAACACGTTGGTGTTGAACAGCTTCCGGACCGCGTCGTCCTCGCCTTCTTCGACCGCGGCGAGGTAGCCGTAACCGGCGTTGTTGACCAGGACGTCGATCCGGCCGAACGCGGCTTCGGCCCGCTTCACGGCGTCGGCGACCTGCGCGTGGTCGGTGACGTCGAGCGGCAGGGCCAGCGCGCGGTCGCCGTGGTCCGCGACGAGGTCGGCGACCCGCTCCGGATCGCGGGCCGTGACGACCGCGCGGTGCCCGCGGCCGAGCACGGTCTCGGCCAGTGCGCGGCCGAGGCCGGAGGAACAGCCGGTGATGAACCAGACAGCGTTTTCGGGCATGACGAAGTAGTCCCTCCAAGGGAAACGGTGGAACGGGTTTCAGCTGGCGGCGATGCTGCCCAGCAGGGCCAGCGCGGCTTCGGACGGACTGCCGGGCTCGGCCTGGTAGACGACCAGCTGCTGGCCGGGCGCGCTGTTCACGGTCAGCGCCTCGTAGGTCAGCGTCAGCTCGCCGACCTGCGGGTGGCGGAACCGCTTGGTCTCGTGCGTCTTCTGCCGGATGTCGTGGCGGGCCCACAACCGGCGGAAGTCCGCGCTCTTGACCGACAGCTCACCGACCGTCTCGACCAGCTGGGGGTCGTCCGGGTCGAGGCCCGCGGCCGCGCGCAGCCCGCCGACGGTGTTCACCGCGACGCGCTCCCAGTCCGGGTAGAACTCGCGCGCGTCCGGGTCGAGGAACACCAGCCGGACGAGGTCGCCGCTGTGGGTGTGCCCGCCGAACAGTGCCTCGCCCAGCGCGTTGTGCGCGAGGACGTCGAGGCAGCGGCCGAGCACGAGCGCCGGCGTGTCCGGCCAGCCGTCCATCAGCCGCAGGAGGTTCGGGCTGACCCGCTCCCGCCGCCGCGGGCGACGCCGGCGTTTCGGCGCCGGCCTGGCCAGCCGGTGCAGGTGGGCGGTGGCGTCCTCGTCGAGGGCCAGCCCGTGCGCGAGCGCGTCGAGGACCTGCTCGGACGGGTTGCGCTCCCGGCCCTGCTCGAGCCGGATGTAGTAGTCGGTGCTGACCCCGGCCAGCAGCGCGACCTCTTCGCGGCGCAGGCCCGCGACCCGGCGTGGACCGCCCGCGGGCAGGCCGAGTTCCTCCGGGCCCACCTGTTCGCGGCGGGCCCGGAGGAACTCCCCGAGCGGCTTGTTCTCGCTGACCATGATCCGAGGCTAACCCGGATCCGGCGGCCGAGGGTGGCCGCGCCGCACCCACCTTCGGCGGGAGCCGGGCGGCGGCGAAACATTCCGATAATCGTTGACCGGCTCCGGGTGGCGAACGAACGATCGTCGCAGCTGCGCCCCGTCCCCGGAAAGGATCTCCTCGAGTGCGAAGACTCTTCACCGCCGTCCTCGCCGCCGTGCTGTCGATCGCCGCCGCCGTCGTGCTGGTGGTTTCGGCGCAGCCCGCGTCGGCGGCCACGCTCACCCGCGTGACCGACTTCGGCAGCAACCCCAGCAACCTCAACATGTACACCTACGTCCCCGACCGGGTGGCCGCCCGTCCGGCGCTGCTGGTCGCGATCCACTACTGCACCGGTTCGGCGTCGGCGGTGTTCAACGGCTACGCCCGCGATTACGTCACCGCGGCCGACCAGTACGGCTACGTCATCGTGTTCCCGGAAGCCACCCGCAGCGGGCAGTGCTTCGACGTCTCCTCGCCGCAGGCGCTCACCCGCGGCGGCGGCAGCGACCCGGTCGGCATCCTGTCGATGGTCAACTACGCCAAGCAGCGCTACAACGTCGACCCCGCGCGCGTCTTCGTCACCGGGTTCTCCTCCGGCGCGATGATGACGAACGTGCTCGCCGCCGAGTACCCGGACGTCTTCGCCGCCGGTTCGGCGTTCATGGGCGTGCCGGCGGGCTGCTTCGCCACCACCGACGGGTCGAGCTGGAACAGCCAGTGCGCCAACGGCCAGCTCGTCAAGACGGCGCAGCAGTGGGGTGACCAGGCCCGGCAGATGAGCGGCGGCCGCAGCGGCCCGTTCCCGCGGATGCAGCTGTGGCACGGCACGGCCGACGACACCCTGCGCTACCCGAACTTCGGCGAAGAGGTCAAGCAGTGGACCAACCTCCACGGCCTGAGCCAGACGCCGTCGGCTTCGGACCAGCCGCAGTCCGGCTGGACGCGCTCGCGCTACGGCGGCACGGGCGCGCAGGCGCCGGTCGAGGGGATCAGCGTCCAGGGCGCCGGGCACTCGCTGCCGCAGAACGGCATGGTGGCGTACGCGATCGCGTTCCTCGGCTTGAACAGCGGCGGGACGTCGACGACCACGCCCACGACGTCGACGTCCACGCCGCCCGCGGGCTCCACGCTGGGCGACGCGGCGAGCCGGACCGGGCGCTACTTCGGCACCGCGGTCTCGGCGGGCAAGCTGTCGGACAGCGTCTACACCGGCATCCTCAGCCGTGAGTTCTCCATGATCACGCCCGAGAACGAGATGAAGCCCGACGCCACCGAGCCGAACCAGAACCAGTTCAGCTACTCCGGCGCCGACCGGATCGTCAACCAGGCGACGAGCCAGGGCGCCCGGCTGCGCGGGCACACGCTGGCCTGGCACCAGCAGCAGCCCGGCTGGATGCAGGGCATGGAGGGTGCCGCGCTGCGGTCGGCGATGCTCAACCACGTCACCCAGGTCGCGGGGCACTACCAGGGCAAGATCTACGCCTGGGACGTCGTGAACGAGGCGTTCGCCGACGGCGGTTCCGGCGCCCGCCGCGACTCGAACCTGCAGCGCACCGGCGACGACTGGATCGAGGCGGCGTTCCGCGCCGCGCGGGCGGCCGACCCCGGTGCCAAGCTCTGCTACAACGACTACAACACCGACGACTGGAACCAGGCGAAGACCCAGGCCGTGTACCGGATGGTGCAGGACTTCAAGTCCCGCGGCGTGCCGATCGACTGCGTCGGCTTCCAGTCGCACTTCAACGCCAACAGCCCGGTGCCCTCGAACTACCGGACCACGCTGCAGAACTTCGCGAACCTCGGCGTGGACGTGCAAATCACCGAGCTGGACATCGAAGGGTCAGGGACCACGCAGGCGACCAACTACCGCACGGTCACCCAGGCCTGCCTCGCGGTGGCGCGCTGCACCGGCATCACCGTGTGGGGGATCCGGGACACCGACTCGTGGCGGGCGTCGGGCACGCCGCTGCTGTTCGACGGCAACGGGCAGAAGAAGGCCGCCTACACGGCCGTCCTCGACGCGCTGAACGGCGGGACCACGCCGCCGCCGACCACGACCCCGACCACCTCGACCACGCCGCCGCCGACGACCACCACGACCCCGCAGCCGGGCGGCTGCACGGCGGCCTACCTCAAGACGGCTGAGTGGAACGTCGGCTTCAACGGCCAGATCACGGTGTCGGGCTCGAACACCTGGGTCCTCACGGTGACCTTCCACGCGCCGCAGCAGGTCATCGGCAGCTGGAACTACACCGGAACGTGGGACAGCACCGGGTACGTGCTGACCGCGCGGCCCAACGGCAGCGGCAACGTCATCGGCTTCACCGTGCAGCACGGCGGGAACCTGACCGACCCCACCGTGACCTGCTCGGCGGGCTAGAACAACCGGCCGACCTCGTCCGCGGGCGGTTCTTCCAGGCTGAGGAGGAACCGCTTGCGGGCGAGGCCACCGGCGTACCCGGTCAGGCCACCGCTCGTGCCGACCACCCGGTGGCAGGGCACGACGATGCTGATCGGGTTCCAGCCGTTGGCGTTCCCGACGGCCTGCGCGGCACCCGGGTCGCCCAGTTCGGCGGCCAGCTGCCCGTACGTGCGGGTCTCGCCGTACGGGATCTTCGTCAGCAGCGCCCACACCTGCTTCTCGAACGCCGAGCCGCGCGGCGCCAGCTCGAGGTCGAACTCGCGCCGCGTGCCCGCGAAGTACTCACCGAGCTGGGCTTTCGCGGCCTCGAAGGCGTCGTCGTCCCGGGGACCGAGGTCGGTCAGGCGAGGTGTCCGCAGGTGGCCGTCGAAGTAGAGCCCGGCCAGCGCCTCGCCGTCGCCGACGAGGGTCAGCGGTCCGATCGGTGACGCGATGACGGCGTGCTTCATCGCGCCAGCCTACCGGTCAGGCGTCGCTGACCTTGACCGAGAGCGAGTCGATGCTCATCTCGGCGCCGGGCGTGATGTCGGCACCGGGGGAGGTGCAGCCACAGACCTTGTTCGGGTAGGAGCCGCCGATCGCGACGTCGAAGATGACGAAGAACCCGTGGTCGACCGCGGCCTTCCAGGTCTCGGCCGAGACCTGGTTCTGCTTCACCGCGAAGGTCTGCGTGCCGTCGAGGGCGAAGCGGAGCTCCTCGGCGGCGGGGTCGCGGCGGTCCACCACGACCGAGTAGGTGTGGTAGCCGTCCTGGCAGCCGGGGCAGTCCTGCAGGTCGCTCGTTATGCCGTCCGGGTCGTGGCACTCGCCCTGCCATTGTCCACAGTGGAACGTGGTGGAGTGCTTGCTCAGCGCGTTGACGTCCTCCATGATGTCGAGCTCGCCGATGCTCGGCCAGTTCGTCGCGCCGACCGGGCGCGCGTCGGCGCCCATCGCCCAGAACGCGGGCCAGTAGCCGAGGCCGTGCTCGGGTGAGGGCTGCTTGAGGGTCGCGCTGATTTCGAGTTGCCCGCCTTCAGGGGCGGCGAAGTCGGTGCGCTGGGTTTCGATCCGGCCGGAGGTCCACGCGCCGTTCGCGTCGCGCAGCGGCTTGATCGCGAGGTGCCCGGCGCCGTCGTGGTAGACGTTGGCGGTCGAGTCGGTGGCCGTCTCGATCTCGCCGGTGCCCCAGTTCGCCGCGCCGCCCGGGTAGCCGGTTCCCTTGTCGTAGAGCCAGTCCTGGGTGTTCAGGCCGGTACCGGCCGCGCCGTCGAAGTCGTCCTGGAACACGGTGGTCCACCCGGCTTCGGCGTGCGCCGGGGCGGCGGTCAGGACGATGGGCAGCGTCGCCAGCACGGCCGTCAGCCGCTGGAGGGTGCGCATGGGAGTCTCGCTTCCTGGGGATGAGCCGGTGATGCGGGGTCGTCCACGACCTGCGAGGCCGTCCACTGTCACGGCCCGTCCGCGGCGGCGTCAAGGGGTGTGCCCGGAAGTACCCGGCACCCGGTACCCGCGGGCAAGACCGGGGGAGTCGCGTTTGGAATTCGCGGCGGCTGGGCAGCGCGCGGGCCGGGTGAAAGGTGGTCTGGACCTCCTTTCGCAGGGTTGTCAGGCCGGGGAAGCGCGGTCATAGTTTGTTTACGTCCACAACGAACTGCGTCCGTCCCTCGGATGTCCTTTATGGACTCCGCCGTCTCCTCACCGTGGAGGACACCTTGATCTCCCGTCGCTCGTTCCTCGGCCTCACGGCGGCGACGCTCGCCACGGCGCTGCCCCTCGCGCGGTCCGCGTCCGCCGCGACCCCGGACACGTTCGGCCTCAAGCTGGTGAACAACTCCGGCTCCGGCACCGTGTACGCCTACGTCACCGGCACCACCCCGGACGGGCGGCTGGTGCTGCTGCGCGCCGACGGCACGCCGTACTACCCGGACTCGCCGTCGGCGCCCACGACGCCGCTGCCGGAGGACTGCGCGATACCGGTGGCGTCCGGCGCGCAGGTGCGGGTGCCCAAGATGGGCGGCGCGCGCGTGTACGTCGTCACGGACGCGAAGCTGGACTTCTTCCTCGACCCGGGGCCGCACCTGGTCCACCCGAGCTTCCTCAACTTCGCCGACCCGAACTACGGCAAGAACTGGTCGTTCAGCGAGTTCACCTTCAACGACACGCAGCTGTTCGCCAACATCAGCTACGTCGACTTCGTGGGCATCCCGATGGGCATGGAGCTGACCACGGCCGGGTCCGGCACGTCGAAGGTGTCGGGGCTGCCCGCGGGCGCCGTCGACCAGATCGCGTCCGAGCTGTCCGGGCTGGGCGGCGAATGGCCGGGCCTGGTGCAGACCGGGGGAGGCGGCAACCTGCGGGTGCTGTCGCCGCACCACCACGCGCAGCAGTTCGGCGGGTACCTCGACGGCTACATCGACCAGGTGTGGCAGAAGTACGAGGGCACCGATCTCGTGGTCGACTCGCAGAACCCGGGCGTGGGAACGTTCACGGGCCGCGTCACGGGCGGGCAGCTGGTGTTCGGGGCCGAGTCGTTCGCCAAGCCCGCGACGGCGGACGTGTGGAGCTGCGACAGCGGCCCGTTCGCGCTGGCGCAGGGGGCCAGCGACGCGCGGAAGGCCATCGTCCCGCGCCTGGCGGCGGCGTTGAACCGCACGACGTTGCTGGACAACCCGAACCAGCCGACGGCGGAGGACCCGGCGAAGTTCTACCAGGGTGACGTCACCAACCACTACGCGCGCATCGTCCACTCGAAACTCCCGGACAACCGGGGGTACGCGTTCCCGTACGACGACGTCAGCCCGGGCCCGGACTTCAGCGGCGCGGTGTTCGCGGGCGACCCGGACGTGCTCACCGTCACAATCGGGGCCACGCACGGCTGAGGCCGCGCGAAAACTGTCGGTGGTGGCGGCTAGCCTCATCGCATGAACACGGACGACGCGACGGTCCCGGCGCACCAGCTGACCAAGGGCCAGTGGTTCTGGCACGAGCCGGCGCCGGGGCTGCCCGCGTGGCAGCTGCAGGTGAACTCGGCGGAACTGCTGGAGGATTCCGTCGAGATCTTCACCACGGACGAGGAGCGGGAGCTGGTTTCGTACCCGCGGAACCGGCTCGTCCGCCTCGCCGGGGCGGCTTGAGGGGTGTGAGTTAGGGCACTGGGGGATGGGGGAGAGAGTGTGATTTCTTGCGGCGTGCGGTGATCGAAAGATTCGCTGGTCTTTGCGCGGTGTGCCGCGTGGCTCAGGTCAGGCCGCCTCGCTTGCGCCGGTCGTGCGGCCCGGTACCGGCTGGTTTTCGCGCGTCCTGCGCGACCTCCCGCTTGCGGTCCCGCCGACCGCGGCGCTCTGAATCGGCGCCGTTCCGGGCTCAGGCCGGGTTCTTGTCCCGCAGGGCCGCCGGGCGCCAGGTCATGCGGACCGTCGTGCCGCGGCCGCCCGTGGTGATGTCCGACTGGTCCGTCACCTGGTCGATCAGCAGCAGCCCCCGGCCGCCCGGGGTGCGGATGTCCGGGCGCTTCGGGCGGGTCGCCGGGATTCCGCAGCCCGTGTCCGTCACGGTCACCGTCACCACGTCGCCCGCGCGCGTCGCCTGGAGGCGGGCCCAGCCGTGGCCGTCCGGGTAGGCGTGGGCCGCCACGTTCGCCAGTGCCTCGTACGTCGCCAGCGTGATGTCGTGCGTGCTGCCCGGGTCGAGCGGGAACTCGCCCAGCCAGCGGGTCAGCTTGCGGCGCAGGTCGGCCATCTCGTTCGGCAACGCCGGCGCCAGCTCTTCGAAGGTCGAGGCGACCACGGCCCCGGGCGCGAAGCGCTGCGGCGACGTGGTCGGGGTTTGGTCGGCGTCGGTGCTCTCACCCGTGTCGACGCCGGGGTCCGGGGTATGTCGAGACACGATCCGCTCCCATCGGTCAGCCGCTGTTCCCCCGTTTCGGCGGGCTTCATTGGAGACCTACCCACCGCGACGGGGTCTTACCCGTTGTGCTTTCGGTGATCTCTCGCTACAGTGAAATCGCTCCTCATGGACGCTGGCCCGTTGGCCGCCCGGAGGCAGCTCTCACGGATCAGGCCGATCGGCCTCTTTCCCGCATTCCCGGCCGCGCCGTCGTCGCGCAGGCCGTCCACCTCATCAGGAGACACCCATGTCCTTCCACGGAATCCTTGACCTGTCAGGAAAAACCCCGTTCGCGCGGACCGCGTACCGGCCGTCGCCCGACGACGTCGCGCTCCCGCTTTCCCTCGTCCGCAAGCACAACCTGCGCCCGGGCGACGAAATCACCGGCACCACCGGCGAGATCACCAGCGTCAACGGCGCCGACCCGGCCGAACCGCGGCCGGTCTTCGACGAGCCGTCCCGGTGCACCCGGACCGGCGGCTGCTGCTCGAAACCACCCCGAACCGGCTGCTGCCGCGCGTCATCGACCTCGTCACCCCGATCGGCAAGGGCCAGCGCGCACTCGTGGTTTCCCCGCCGAAAGCCGGAAAAACCACGGTGCTCAGCGAAATCGGCCACGGCATCGCCGCCAACCACCCGGAATGCCACCTGCTGGTCCTGCTCGCCGACGAACGTCCCGAAGAGGTCACCGAACTGACCCGGACCGTGCGCGGCGAGGTGATCGCGTCCCCCTTCGACCGCCCGCCCGCCGAACACGCGGCGGTCGCGGAACTCACCGTCGAGCGCGCGAAACGCCTGGTCGAGCGCGGCGAAGACGTCGTGCTGCTGCTCGACTCCCTCACCCGGCTCGGCCGCGCTTACAACCTCTCGGCCCGCCCGTCCGGCCGCACGTTGTCCGGAGGTGTCGACGCCGCGGCGTTGCAGCCGATGAAGCGGATCCTCGGCGCCGCCCGCAACCTCGAAGGCGGCGGCTCGCTGACGATCATCGCGACGGCCCTGGTGGAGACCGGTTCCCTGGCCGACACGGTGTTCTTCGAAGAGCTGAAGAGCACGGGGAACGCCGAGCTGAAGCTCGACCGCAAGACGGCCGAGCGCCGCGTGTTCCCGGCCGTCGACCTGGCGGCGTCCGGCACCCGCCGCGAAGAACTCCTGGTCACCCCGGGCGAACTCGCGGCGATGCGCGAAGTCCGGCGGGCGTTGCCCGGCCCGCACGCCATCGAGCAGCTGCTCGACCAGCTCCGCAAGACCGGTTCCAACGCCGAGTTCCTGCTTCGCGTGACGGGCGCGAGCGCGGCACTGCCCGCCGCCGCTTGACGGTTCACTGATCGCGCCGCTCCCGCAGTTCGCCGATCACCTTCTGCCCGACGCCGCGGGCTTCTTCGGCGCTTTCCGGCGGTTCGCCTTCGCCCGGGTCGTAGAGGTTGTCGTCCGGCCGCCCGGGATCCGGGGTGCCGGGCCGCGCGATCTCGGGTTGTTCTTCGTTCGGTTGCGACATTTCCCGGTGATACCCGGTGGCGCGGCCGCCAATCGCGACGTCACCGAGGCGGCTGGTAGGGCGTGGCGCGCGGGTACGACGGCCGCTCGGGCCCGCGGTTCAGCGTGGCGACGAGAAAACCCAGCCCCACCACGGTGACAACGATCGCCGCCGCCCCGGGAGCCAGTCCCCACCAGAGCGTCCCGGCGGCCGCCACCAGCCAAGCGGCGACGAGCGTGCGCTTGGCGGTGAGCGGGTAGGGCTTCGGCAGTTCCCGCAGGGCACCGGCACCGAGCACGAGCACCCCGGCGAGCGCCACGATCAGCACGGTCAAGTACACGGGATGTCCTCCTTCGGGGGTCGGGCATCTGGGTACCGGTTACCCGCGCCAGTGCGAGGAAAGCCGTGTCGCCGAGCACAGAGGGGGAGTTCGGGCGCTCAGCCGCACGCCTGCGGCAAACGTTTGTGCGGCCGCGAAACCGCCCGCGCCGCCGCGCCAGCCCAGGCAGCAGCGCGCCCAACCGTGTCGGCCGCTCAGCCCCAGCCGCCCAGGGTCAGGCGCCTCGGCCGGTGGCCCGCTGCAGCTCGTCGATCCGCGCGGAGGCCTCAGCCTTCGTCAGCCCCTCCGGTACCGTCTCCCCGGCCTCCTGAGCCAGCGTCTGCAAATACGACCTCTGCGGCCCGGTCATCGGCTCGTCCCCGGTCGTCCAGTCGCTCGGGTCCTTCTCCGGGTTCGGTTCCACCTGGTCCGTCACAGCTCCTCCAATCGAACACTTGTTCGCTTGGCTTCGACTGTAGCGCGCGGGTCCGACAATTGCCGCTCAGTCATCGGCGGCCGGGCTGCTCGGCGTGCCCATTTCGTGGCCCGTGCGGCCCTCGGTGCGGCGGTCTTCCTTCATCTGCTGTTCGTGCAGGTGGCGGCGGCCGTCCGTGAGGGTGCCCAGCAGGTCGCGCACGAGGTCCTGGAACGTCTTGAAGTACCCGTCGTCGTACTCCTCGATCACCTGGAACGTCCACCGATCGGGGAGCACGTTCAGCCCGATGAGTTCCTCGGAGATCCGCCGTGCCCACTCCGCGTGGCCGGCTTTCTCCAGCTGCTCGACGGCGTCGCTGAGCGCCAGGTCCGCGCTGCCGGTCAGCTGGTGGAACGAGTAGAGGTGGCCGCGCGCCCGCTCGATCGTCTCGAACGCTTCGGTGACCTTGCCGACCGCTTCGACCGTGGCGGGGTCGTATTTCTCGTCCATGCGCGAAATATGCCCCGTTCCGGGATTTCTACACTTCCCGGAACGGGGCACCGTTCACGCCGTGGGCCGCGTCGCGCCCGAGTACTGGCTCAGCAGCGGCGAGATCTTGACGACGTCGCCGCTCGTCGGGGCGTGGACCATCTTGCCGTCGCCGATGTACATCCCGATGTGGGACACCGGCGAGTAGTACGCGACCAGGTCGCCCGGCTGCAGCTGGCTGCGCGACACCGGCGTGCCGAAGCCCGCCTGCGCCGACGACGTCCGCGGCAGGCTGATCCCGGCCTGCTTGTACGCCCACTGCATCAGGCCCGAGCAGTCGAACGTGCTCGGCCCGGTGGCGCCCCAGACGTAGGCGCTGCCCAGCTTGCTCAGCGCCGCGTCGACCGCCTTCTGCGCGGCCGCGCTGGGGGCCTTGACGTTCGGGGCCGCGCCGCCGGTGTCCTTCTGGGCCGCCTTGTCGGCGCTGCTGAGGTTCCGGCTCTGCGCCTCGATCTGGTCGATCTGGGTCTGCAGGTTCTTCTTCTTGGCCTCGATGTCCGACGCCAGCTTCGCGGCGGCGTCACGGGCGTCCTGCGCCCGCTTCGCCGCGTCGGTCGCCGTCTTCTCGGCGGCCGCGGCCTTGTCGGCCGCGCCGGTGAGGTTGTCCATCGCGGCGTTCTTGTCGGTCGCGATGACCTCGAGGGCCGCCGAGCGGTCCAGGAAGTCCTGCGTCGACGTGCCGGCCAGCAGCGCGGACAGCTTGTTCATCGCGACGCCGCTGGTGAATGACGCGCCGGCGAACTTGTCCACCTGGGACTGGTACTTCTGCTTCGCGTCGGCGGCCTGGGTGCCGGCGTTCTTCGCGGCCGTGACGTCGGCGTTGGCCTTGTCGAGCTCGCCCTGCTTGGCGGTCAGGTCGTCCTGGGCCTTGAGCAGGTCTTCGTTGAGCTTTTCCGCCTGGCCCGCGAGTTCGCGGTACTTGGCGAGGGCGTCCGACCCGGTGGGCGGAGCCTGGAGGGCGGGGATGGGGGCGGCGGTGGCCGACGGCTGGGCCACGGTGACGACAGTGATCACCGCGGCGGCCGCGAGGGCACCTGACACCACGCGCTTGACGGGATGCGAACGCATTCTCGCGCGGGTCTCCTTTGCTGATCGGCCGCCGTCGGGTTCCGGAGGGGCGAGTCGGGGGCCTCGCCCGCGCTTCACCGCATCAGGAAGTGCACGCGGTGGCGTCCAGTACCCGGCAGGGGTATCGGCGGCGATCTCGCGTCGCCGTCTCATCGACGACCGGGGGCCGCGAGATCTCGAACAGGTTACGAAACGAGCACGGGAACGTCCAGCACTGGAGCGAGTCAACTCTCCGTGACGACGCCGATCACGGCTGGACCAGGTCAAACGCAAATCGGTGTGGTCGGTATTACGCGCCGTTACCACGCAGGGGCAGGGCCCGGCTTCACAGCGTGACGTCGAACGGGTCGAACGCCCGGTTTGTACGTCCCTTGTATCCGGTGCGGTGATCGTGGCGATCGCAAGCGAACCCGATCACTGGAGGACACGGATGTTCACGAAGGCCGCCGTCTTGACGGCGCTCACCGCGGCGGCGTTCGCCGTGGCCGCACCGGCCCAGGCCGAGACCGCGGTCACGACGGCGCTGCCGACGGCGAACATGGAGGCCGTGCTGAAGGCGGCCCAGATCGACCCGCGCCGCGCCGACGACACGCAGACGCCGGGCGCGCACGACAGCGTCCTGCTCGTCGAGCAGGCCCTGCAGGCGAAGGGGCTGCTGGCGAGCACCTACGTCGACGGCTACTTCGGCACCACCACCATCTCGGCGTACTCGCAGTACCAGAAGTCGTTGGGCTACACCGGGATCGACGCGTCCGGCCTGCCCGGCAAGACGTCGCTGGAGAAGCTGGGCGAGGGCCGGTACACGGTGACCAACCCGGTTTCCGCGGGCAGTCACGTCACCTACCACGGCGTCACGCTCAACACCCGCACCAAGGCGATGCTGGTGGCCGCCGAAGGGATCTTCGGTTCCTCGGTCAGCCTGACGCAGGGCTCGTACAACCCGGGCGGCGTCGACGCTTCGGCCGGCACCCACGACGGTGGCGGCGCGATGGACATCTCGGTGTCGAACCTGTCGTCGGCGAGCCGGACGAACCTGCTGAAGGCGTTGCGCCAGGTCGGGTTCGCGGCGTGGCTGCGCACCCCGGCTCAGGGTTTCGCCTACCACATCCACGCGATGGCGATCTCCGACCCGGATCTGTCTTCGGGCGCGCAGCACCAGACCGGCGACTACTACCTGGGCATGAACGGCCTGGCCGGCCGCGGCGCCGACGACGGCCCGTCGGTCCCGAAGGTCACCTGGGAGGAGTACCAGCGCGGCTGACGCCGTCCGCGCCCGGCCATGGTGGCACGGCCGGGCGCGCCGGTGGTTTGATCGAAGTATCGACCTGATGGGGGTATTTCGATGACGGACAAGGCATTCCGGTTCGGCGTGGTCTCGGCACCGCAGGAAGGCGGCGCGCGCTGGCTCGCGACCGCCCGCCGCGCCGAGGAGCTCGGGTATTCGACGCTGCTCTGCCCGGACAACCTGAACCTCCCGACGCCGACCGCGGCGCTGGCGGCCGCCGCCGCGGCGACGACCGAGCTGCGCGTCGGCTCCTTCGTCCTGGCCAGCCCGCTGCGCACGGCGCGGGCGGCGGCGTGGGAGGCGCACAGCCTGACCACGGTGACCGACGGCCGGTTCGAACTCGGTCTCGGCACCGGGTTGCCGACTATGCGCCAGCAGGCCGAAGAGCTCGGGCTGCCCTACGGCTCGGGGCAGGACCGGCTCGACTCGATCTCCGAGACGATCGACCACGTCCGCCGGCTCGACGGCGACGCGCACACGCCGGTGATGGTCGCCGCGGGCGGCCCCAAGGCGCGACGGCTGGCCGGGAAGAAGGCCGACATCGTCGCGCTCGCCGGTGGCGCGCTGACCACCCGCGAAGAACTGGCGGGCCACGCCCGGGAAATCCGCGAAGCCGCCGGTGACCGCGACGTCGAGCTCTCGCTCAACATCTGGGTCGTCGGCGAGCAGGTCCCGCCGTGGATCCGCGGCTTCATCGGCGTCGACGCGGAAACGCTGATCGAGCACGACTCGCTGGCCATCGTCCGCGGCGGCGTCGACGCCATGGCCGAGGAGCTCGAACGGCGTCGCGAGGAGCTGGGCGTGTCCTACTTCAGCGTCAACGGCGCGTTCATCGAGGAGTTCGCGCCGCTGGTGGAGCGCCTGACGGGGAAGTGAGCGTCGCGGGGTCGGTGTTGGCGCCGCAGAGCAGGACGGCGACGCGTTCGCCGGGTGCCGGGCGGTAGGCGCCGCTCAGCAGGGCGGCGAACGCCGTCGCGCCGCCGGGTTCGAGGGCGAGACGGTAGCGGTCCCACAGTGCCGCCCGCGCCTCGACGATCGCGCTGTCGTCCACCAGCACCGAGCCCGCGTCCGTGCGGGTGGCGACGGCGAAGGCGATGTCGCCCAGGCGAGTCGCGCCGAGCGAGTCGGCGGCGACGCCGGACACCTCGACCGGGACCGGCTCCCCGGCGGCCAGCGCCGCGTTCAGCGTCGGGGCCGTGCGCGGTTCGACGCCGACCACTCGCGCCCGGCCCTCGACCGCGGCGGCGATCCCCGCCAGCAGCCCGCCCCCGCCGACGGCGACCAGGATCGTGTCGAGGTCGTCGGCCTGCTCCAGCAGTTCGAGGCCGATCGTGCCCTGCCCGGCGCAGATTTCGGGTTGGTCGTAGGCGTGGCAGAAGAGCGCGCCCGAGTTCGCCGCGTGCTTCACCGCGGCGTCGTAGGCGTCCGCGTACTTCTCGCCGACGAGTTCGACGGCCGCGCCGAGCGCCCGCAGCTTCGCGACCTTCACCGCCGGGGCGGTCACCGGGACGTAGACGCGTGCGGGGAGGCCGAACTCCCGGGCGGCGTAGGCGACGGCGAGCCCGGCGTTGCCACCCGACGCGGCGACCACCCCGGCCGACGGCGGGTCACCGGCCGCGAGGATCCGGTTGAAGGCGCCGCGGGCCTTGAACGACCCGGTGTGCTGCAGCTGCTCGAGCTTGAACCACACGCCCTCGTCCGCGGCGAACACCGGGGTCCGGCGGACCCGGCCCGCGATCCGCGCGGCCGCGCGCTCGACATCCGAAGTGCTGATCATGGCCCCAGCATGCGCCGCGAGTGCCGTAAGCACCAGCGACGTCTCCTATGCTGGCGTTAGCGACGCTTACGGCTGGAGGTCCCGTGCTCGACGCCCACCGCCTGGCCCTGCTCGCCGAGGTCGCGCACGCCGGGTCGATCGCCGGGGCGGCGCAGAAGCTGTCCTTCACGCCGTCGGCGGTCTCGCAGCAGCTGGCCAAGCTCGAACGCGACGTCGGCGCGCGCCTCCTGCACCGCAACCCGCGCGGGGTCACGCTCACCCCGGTCGGGGAGGCCCTGCTCACCCACGCCGAGACGATCGTCGGGGAGCTGCGGACCGCCGAGCGGACGGTCCGGGCCCTGCTCGACGAGGAACCCGCGCAGCTCACCGTGGGCACGTTCGCGAGCGCGGGCATGACGCTCGTGCCCGCCGCGCTCGCGGGGTTCCGCCGCGACCACCCGGCGGTCGCGCTGCGGCTGCTGGACCTGGAACCACCCGACGGCTACGGCCTGGTCAGCTCGCGCGACCTCGACCTGCTGATCACCCACCGCTACCCGGGCGCGCCGCTGCCCGACCCGCGCGGGCTCGAGCGGACGTTGCTGCGCTCGGAGCGGTTCCGGCTGATCCTGCCCGTGGGACACCCGAAAGCCCGCGTCCGGCGGCTCACGCTGCGGGCGCTGGCGGGGGAGGACTGGATCTCCGGCAGCCCGGGCGTGCCCAACCGCGCCTGTCTCGAGCAGCTTGCCGACGCCGCCGGGATCGGGGTCCGCGTGGCCTACGAAACCCGGGACTACCAGGTGATCCTGGCGCTGGTCGAGGCCGGGCTCGGGATCGCGTTCGTGCCGGAGAGCGTGCTCGGGCGGGCGGGATCGGCGCGCCTCGAAGTCCGCGACACCGTCGACGCGCGGCCGGCGCGGGAGATCTTCCTGGTCCACCACCGACGCCCGGGCCGCCTGGTGACCGAGATGGCCGATCGCCTGAGCCGTGCTGAAGGGGACGTTCATGGCATCTGATGCGCTGAAGGGGACTTTCCTCGCATCAGATGCCAGCAACGTCCCCTTCAGCCCACCGGGCGGCCCGCGGTCTCGAACCGGGCCGACGCCGCCCGGAGCGCGTCCAGGCACGCCCGCACCGCGCCGCGATCCTCTTCGCCCGCCCGGCAGATCGCGTAGATCGTGCGGGTCAGGACCGGGCGCGTGGTCAGGATCCGCACCCCTTCGGGCAGCCGTTCGCGGGCCAGCCGGGGCACCAGTGCCGCGCCGGCGTTGCCCGCCACCAGGGCCAGCTGCGTCGGGTAGCCGCCGACCGTGCAGCTGATCCGCGGCTCCAGCCGCTGCTTGCGCAGCACCTGCACCAGCCACTCGTAGCAGCCGGAGCCCAGGCTCCAGCCGATCCACGGCAGGTCGTCCACTTCGGACAGATCGACGGTCTTGCGGTGCGCCAGCCGGTGATCCGCGGGCAGCGCGAGGTCGGCGACGTCGGAGAACAACGCGATCCGCGTCGTCGACGGCGGGATCACCGTCGGCCGGTCGGCCCAGCTCTCCAGCACCGCGACGTCGAGGTCGCCGGCCAGCACGCGCGGCATCGTCTGCTCGGCTTCGCCCTCGTGCAGGGTGACCGCCAGCCGCGGGTGCTGCGCGGCGAGCGTGGCCAGCGCGGGCGGCAGCAGCGCGTGCACGGTCGTCGGGATCGCGCCGACCCGCAGCGGCCCGATGACGTCTTCGCGCAGCAGCTCCAGGTCCGCCTTCGCCTCGGCCACCTGGGCTAGGATCCGCTCGGCGTGCGCGGCCAGCACCTGGCCCGCCTTGGTCAGCCGGACGCCGCGGCCGCGCGGCTCCAGCAGCGCCTGCCCGGCTTCCCGTTCCAGCTTCGCCAGCTGCTGCGACACCCCGGACGGCGTGACGTGCAGGGACGCGGCCGCCGCGGCGACCGAGCCCTGGGTGGCGACGGCGTGCAGCGCGCGCATCCGCTCGAGTCCGAACACGGTAGTGATGCTACCGAATTCCAGGCAGAAACATTCGCTTGTCCTTGACAGTCGCGCCCCGCACGCTGGGAAGCGTGACCACGACCGCGCCCCGCCCCACGATCACCACGGCGTTCACCGACCGCTTCGACCCGCGCCTGCTGGCGGCGCTGGGCAGCTTCTGCATCTCGCTGTCGTCGGTCTTCATCAAGGTCTCGCACACCAGCGGCAGCACGAGCGCGTTCTGGCGCTGCCTGCTCGCGTTGCCGGTGTTGCTCGTGCTCGCCGTGCGGGAACGGCGGAAGACCGGCCCAGTGCGCCGGGTGGTCCTGCCGCTGCTCGCCGGCACCGGGCTCGGCCTGGACTTCGTGCTGTGGGGTGAGGCGATCCCGCGCGTCGGCGCCGGTATCGCCACGGTGCTGCTCGCCGTGCAGGTGATCATCGTGCCGCTGCTGGCGTTCGCGTTCCTGCGGGAGCGGCCGGCGAAGCGGTTCCTGCTCGCCGTGCCCGTGCTGCTCGGCGGTGTCGTGCTGGCCGGCGGGTTCGCCGGGTCCGGCTCGTTCGGCCCCGACCCGGTCACCGGTGCCGTGGCGGCGATGCTCGCCGGGGCGGGCTACGCGGTGTACCTGTTCCTGATCCGCCTCAGCGGCGGCGCGGGTGACGGCCAGGTGCAGTCGCTGGTCCTGGCGACGCTGTCGGCCGGGCTCGTGGCCGTCGTGCTCGGCGTCCCGACCGGCACGCTCGACCTGGCCCCGAGTCCGGCGACGTTCGGCTGGCTCGTCGCGCTCGCCGTCGTCGGTCAGCTCATCGGGTGGCTCCTGATCTCCGCCGCGCTGCCCCGGATGTCGGCCACCACCGGCGCGACGCTGATGCTGCTCCAGCCGGTCGGCGCGGTGTTGCTGGGCATCGGCCTGCTCGGCGAGACCCCGAGCGTGCTGCAGCTCGTCGGCTGCGCGGGCGTCGTCGCCGCGGTCTGCTTCGCCGGACGTTCTGCGGGGCGGCGAAGCCCCCGCTAACGTCCCGCACATGCGCGTGCTGGTGGCCGGGGCTTCGGGGTTCGTCGGCAGCCGGTTGTGCCCGGCACTGGAAGCCGCCGGGCACGAGGTGCTCGCGATGACCCGCCACCCCGCGAAGTACTCCGGCGCCGGGAAGGCGGTCCGCGGCGACGTCGCCGACGTCGGTTCCCTGCGGGACGCGCTCAAGGGCGCCGAGGCCGCCTACTACCTCGTGCATTCCTTGGACAGCACGGACTTCAAGCGCCGCGACGCCGACGCCGCCCGCGCGTTCGCCCGCGCCGCCGGGGACGCGGGCCTGCGCCGGATCGTCTACCTCGGCGGCCTCGGGGACGACGACGACACGTTGTCCGAGCACCTGGCCAGCCGCCGCGAAGTCGAGCGGCTGCTGGGGGAGACCGGCGTCCCGGTGACGGTGCTGCGCGCCGGGATCGTGATCGGCCACGGTGGCACGTCGTGGGAGCTGACGCGCCAGCTGGTGGAGCACCTCCCGGCGATGGTGACCCCGCGCTGGGTCGGGACCCGCACCCAGCCGATCGCGCTCGCCGACGTCGTCCGCTACCTGGTCGGCGTGCTCGATCACCCGGACGCCGAGGGCCGGACGTTCGAGATCGGCGGCCCGGAGGTGCTGGCCTACCGGGACATGCTGCAGCGGGTGGCGGCGATCGAGGGGCGGCCGCTGGTGATCGTGCCGGTGCCGCTGCTCTCGCCGCGGCTCTCGTCGTACTGGCTTTCCCTGGTGACCGACATCGACGTCACGACCGGACGCGCGCTGATCGACTCGATGACGAATGAGGTCGTCGTCCACGACGACGCGATCCGCGAACTCGTCCCGTTCGAGCCGATGGACTACGACGACGCCGTGCTGCAGGCCCTCGGTGAGCGAGCCAAGAGCAGGCGGGCGTGAAGGCGTTCCTGGCCGCCGTGACGGCCGCCGGATCGGGGCTGCTGCGTGCGTCGCTGGCGAGTGAACCGGGGTCGCGCCGGTTCCACGCGTTGACGGCGTCGGTGGCCGCGACCTGGTTCGCCGCCGCCGGGCCGGTGCCACGTGGCCGCCGCGAAGTGACCCAGCCGGTGCTGGTGGGGGCGGGCGCGTTCGGGGTGTTCTACGGCTGCGCGCTGGTGGCCCGCCGTGTCGCGCCGCTGCGTCGCGCGATCGCCGGGGTGCTTGACCACGCCCACCGCGGCCCGACGTCGACCGTGGCGGCGACCACGTTGGTGACCGGAGTGGCGGAAGAGGTCTTCTTCCGCGGCCGGCTTTACGACGCGTTCGGCGCGCGCGGCGCCACGGCGGCGTACGTGCTGTCCACCACGGCGACCCGGAATCCCGCGCTGGTGCTGGCTTCCGCGGTGATGGGGACGCTCTTCGCGTGGCAACGCGGCCGGGCGGGCGGGGTGCAGGCGCCGCTGCTGACGCACGTCGTGTGGTCGGCGTTGATGCTCGCGTTCCTGCCGCGGCTCTTCCCGCCGCCCGAGCGTTAGGCGGGCGCTCCGGCGAGCTCGGCGACGTGGCTCCACAGGTGGGCCCGCGCCACGACGTCGTCCGCGCCGGCGCCGAGGGCGTACGTCGTCGGGCGGGATCGGCGGTCGTGCCACAGCTTGCCGGTCGACTCGATCGCCTCCGGGGCGCCGCCGAGCCACACGATCGTGTCCGCGCCTTCCTCCGGTGTCCGGATGATCGGACGGGTGAGCGCCCGGAACACCGGCAGCCAGTTCCGCACGCCCTTCGTGTCGGCCCAGCCCGGGTGCATCGCGTGGACGTGCACGCCGCGGCCGGCCAGCCGATGCGCCCACTGCTCGGTGAGCACCAGCTGCTCGCGCTTGGTGCGCGCGTAGATCTTCTTCGGTCCGTAGTCCGTGTCTTCGGACTGCAAGTCGCCGTCCGGGATCTTCTGGTCGTACTGACCACCCGAGGTGACCGTGATGACCCGCGCGGGTGCGGACCGTTCCAGCAGCGGCGCGAGGCCGTCGATGAGCACCCACGGCGCCAGGACGTGCGTGGCGAAGGTCAGCTCGACGCCGTCTTCGGTGTGCTCGCGTTCGTCGGGCATCACGCCCGCGTTGTTCACCAGGACGTCGAGCCGTTCCTCGCGACCGGAGAAGTCTTCGATGAACGCGCGCAGCTCCTTGAGGCTGGCGAGGTCGCACGCGACCGGGCGGACGTCGGCGTCCGGCACGCGTTCCCGTGTCCGCGCCGCGGCTTCGGCGGCGCGC
The DNA here is from genome assembly GCF_030264295.1 of Amycolatopsis nalaikhensis. Taxonomy (GTDB): domain Bacteria; phylum Actinomycetota; class Actinomycetes; order Mycobacteriales; family Pseudonocardiaceae; genus Amycolatopsis; species Amycolatopsis nalaikhensis. The sequence continues at coordinate 6,834,493 of NZ_CP127173.1, forward strand.
TCCTCGGTGCGGCCCAGCACCCGGACCGACGCGCCCAGCCGGGCGAACCCGGCCGCCGCCGCGAGGCCGATGCCGGACCCGGCGCCGGTCACGAGCACCACCTTGCCGGGCATCGGCGGCGGGTCGGCGGGCCAGCCGGGCAGGCGGCGGCGCACCTGGAGCCCGACGTTGCCGTAGCCCAGGACGATGGAACGGTCCAGCACGGTGTCGATCGTCGTGGCGATGTCCATGGCCCCCGCGTACCCGGCGCGCCCGGCGGCCAACCATTGTCCGGAACGAGCCAGAACCGGGCGGAATCCTTCAGAACCGGACGCGGTCTTCCTATCCTGGAAAGAACCCCGGTGCGTGGAGAGGGATGTCGATGCGGACATTGCTCGTGCTGCTGCTCGTCTTCGGATCCCTGACCCCGCTCCCCGCGGCCGCGGCCACCGCGGTGTGCGTGACGTCGTGCGACACGCTCGACCCGTCGCGGGCCGCGCGCGAGAGCTTTCCCTTGCCGGACAAGGTGATCAACGGCCGCGTGCTGCGCCTGCACGCCTCGGACCCGGACGGGATGGCGTGGGCGAGCATCGACAACGGCGTTCCCGGCGACGCCGTCTGGCTCGACCGGTCGTGGGACGGCGGCGTCACCTGGGAAGGCCTGCTGGGCAAGGCGAGCATCCCCGGTACGTGGACCGGCACCCGCACGCTCATGTACAACCTCACCGATCCGGCGCATCACCGCCGCGGTCTGGTCCGCGCGTGCGGCGACGCGCAGGGTGTCGGCTGCACGGCGTGGATCTACCCGGCGGTCTGCGACGCCGCGTGCGACGGATCCGCACCGGCCGCCGGAGACACGCAACCGGTCGCGCCGACGACGTTGTCCGGCCGCACCATCCGCCTCCACTTCGACGGCCGCGGCCTGGCGTGGGCCGGGATCGAGGCGGGCGGGACCGGCGACGAGATCTGGCTCGATCGGTCGTGGGACGCGGGCGCGAGCTGGCCGGACGGCTCGTCGCTCGGCCGCACGAGCGTCCCCGCGGGCGCGACCGGCACGCGCACGACGGCGTTCGCGACCCGCGATCCCCGCGGGCGGCTCTACGGCGGTGCGGTCCGGGCGTGCGGCCGTGAAGCCGCGCACGCGCAGGGAAGTTGCACGGCCTGGGCGCGCCCGGCCACGGCCCGCGTGGCCGGCGCGGTCGACGCGTTGATGTGGTCCTACGACCCCTACACCGCGTGGTGGCCGTCGAGCTGGTGGAATTCGGCGGTCGCGGTGACGGCGGTGGCCGACGCGGGCGGCTTCGAGGCGGCGCTGGCCCGCACCTTCGACGTCAACCGGGCCGCTTTCCCCGCCGGGGCACGCAGTTCCGACCCGATCGACGGGCACTTCGTCAGCCGGGCGATCGACGACAGCGCGTGGTGGGGCCTGGCCTGGATCGCCGTCTACGACCGCACCCGCGACCCGCGTTACCTCGCCGAGGCGACGACGATCGCGGACTACGTCCACGGTTTCTGGGACACGGGCACCTGCGGCGGCGGGGTGTGGTGGGACCGCGAGCGCACGTACAAGAACGCCGTCACGGCGGGGCTGTACCTGCGGCTGACGGCGTCGCTGCACAACCGGATCGCGGGGGACACCGTGTGGGGCCAGCGGGCGAGGACGGCGGGGGACTGGTACCTGAAGTCCGGTCTGGTCAACGCCTCGGGCCTGGTGAACGACGGCCTGACTGCCTCGTGCGCCAACAACGGCCAGACCGTCTGGACCTACAACCAGGGTCTCGGCATCGGCGGTCTGCTGGAGCTGTGGCGGGCCACCGGCGTCCAGTCCTATTCGGACGCGGCGAAGCGGCTCGCCGACGCGGCGATGTCCCGGCTCACCTCCGGTGGTGTGCTCGTCGAATCCTGTGACACCGGCACGGGTTCCTGCGACGACAACCAGAAGCAGTTCAAGGGCATCTTCATGCGCTATTTCGGCGACCTCGCGACGGCGACGGGCTCGGCCACCTACCGTGCGTTCGCCCAGCGCCAGGCCGACGCGCTGTGGACGGGCGACCGCGACGCGCTCAACCGGATCGGCCAGCGCTGGACCGGCACTACGCCGAACGTGGCGGATTGGCGCACCCAGGCCTCCGGGCTGGAAGCGATCCTGGCGGCGGGGTAGGACCGCCCGCCAGAATGGGCGGCGTGCGGATCCTCCTGCTCGCGGCCGTCGCCGTGCTCGCCACCGGGTGCCAGGCCGAGGTCGCCGGTCAGGCCGAGTCCACCGGGTTCCTCGTCAAGGACGGCACCCAGCTGCGGTTCCGGCCGGTGCTGGCCGAGCTGCCCCCGGGCCCGCCGACCGGCTCGGCGGCCGACCGGCAGAGCACCGACCCGGCCACCCAGCAGGCCGCCGCGCGAGCCCTGGACTGCGCGCCCGGGCAGCCGGATCCCTTGGCCGGGCGCGACGATCCGGCGTTGCCGCTGGTCAGCTGCGACCGCGTGCAGGGCACGAAGTACATCCTCGGGCCCGGCTTCCTCAGCGGCGCGGACGTGAGCCGGGTCGACGCCGCCGTCGACCCGCAGAACGGCGGCGCGCTCGTCAACCTCAGCTTCACCGCCGCCGGGGCGCGGACGTGGGCGGAGTGGACCGGGCAGAACGTCGGCAAGCAGGTGGCGATGGTGCTGCGGGGCCGGGTGCTGACCGCACCGTCGGTGCAGTCCGCGATCACCGGCGGCGAAACGCAGATCACCGGGAAGTTCACGCTGCCCGAAGCGCGGCAACTGGCCCGCGACATCGCCGGCGGCTGACGCTCAGCAGTTCGTGATGCCCTCGGCACAGGCTTCGGCGTCCGTCTTGCTCGTCGCCTGGTGGAGCAGCTCGTAGAGCGTCTCCCGCTGCTCGACGCTCAGTCCGCTCAGCACTTCGTCTTCCACCGCGGCCAGCGCGAATTCGGCCTTGGCCAGCTGCTTCGCGCCGACGTCGGTGAGCTCGACGACGTGGCGGCGCCGGTCGACGGTCGAGCGCCGCCGCTCGACCAGGTTCGCGGCCTCGAGCTCGTTGAGCAGGCCGACCACGTTGGTGCCGTCCATCTGCAGGATCTTCGCCAGGTCCTGCTGCGAGCTGCCGCGCATGTCGCGCAGCACCGTCAGGGCGATCAGGTGGCGCGGCCGCAGCCCGAGCGGGGCCAGCACCGTCTCGCTGCGCAGCCGCATCCGGCGCGAGAGGTGGTCGAGCAGCGCCCCGCAGCGGTGGGGCGGCTGGTTCACGACCGGCAGCGACGTCATGGGCCCAGTATATGGGCGCCCCAACGATGGGTGTGCTATTAATGGTTTGTCTTACATCAACGATCTATGGACGGCTAACGACATGGCGCATCTCCTGCACATCGACTCGAGCATCCAGGGCGAAGCCTCGGTGAGCCGCCGGCTCAGCGCCCGGGCCGCGGCCGCGTGGCGCGCCGCGCACCCGGACGGCACCGTCACCTACCGCGACCTGGGCGCGAACCCCGTTCCGCACCTCGACGCGACGAACGGGTCGGCCCGGATGGTTCCGCCGGAGCAGCACACGCCCGAGCAGGCGGCGTCCTGGGCGCTGACCCAGGAGCTGGTCGGCGAGATCAAGGCGGCCGACACCGTGCTCCTAGGCCTGCCGGTCTACAACTACGGCGCCCCGAGCAGCGTCAAGGCGTGGGTGGACCACCTCATCGCGGTCGGGCTCTCGGTCGACCCCGAGACGCAGACCGGCCTGCTCGGCGACCGCGAGTTCATCGTGCTGGCCAGCCGCGGCGGCGGGTACGGCGAAGGCGCGCCCCGCGAAGGCTGGGACCACGCCGAGCAGTGGCTGCCCCACGGCGTCTCGCTGACCGGCCTGGAGCCGCGGTTCATCACGGCGGAGCTGACGCTCGCGCACGTCAACCCGGCGATGGCGGAGCTGATCCCGCTGGCCGACGCGAGCCTCGCGGCGGCGGAGCAGGCCATCGACGAGCTGTGGGTCCCGGCGCGGGTCTGACCGGCCCCAAGCGCCCCAATGTGGCCTTCGGTGCGTCTGACGCAACGAATGTGGCCTTCGGTGCGTCTGACGCAACCAAGGCGGCCTTCGGTGCGCAAGACGCAACCAAGGCCGCCTTGGGGCGCTCGGGTCAGGACTCCGCGGCGCTCGGCCCCAAGTCCAGGAGCTGCTCGAAGAACCCGCCGATCTCCCGTTCGCGGTCGACGAGGTGGACCTCGAGGATCCAGTGCGACGTCCGCCCGGTGCGGTCCGGCCGCCGCATCGGGCCGTCGCTGCCGGGGGCGATGTAGGAGTCGATGCGGTCGCCGTCGATCGTCTCGTGCGGGAACTGGCCGACCAGGTGCCCGGCGATCGAGCCGCCGAACTCCCAGCCCGCCTCGCGTGCCAGCTCGACCATGTGGGCGTACAGCTCGGCACCCGTGATGTCCGGCCGCGCGGCGAAGTACGCGCGGCCGGCGTCGAACACCTCCGGCAGGGTGGCGCGCAGCCGGTGCTTGACCGGGTCGTCGCCGAGCACGTACGTCCGGCCGAAGTCGGCCTCCCAGTCCTCGAAGATCGGGCCGAAGTCGGCGAACACGATGTCGTCCTCGGCCAGGACGCGGTCCGGCGGGTTCTCGCGGTAGGGCCGCAGCGTGTTGACCCCCGCGCGGACGATCCGCTTGTGCCAGTAGCGGCGGATGCCGAACAGCTCGCCCGCCAGGTCGCGGATCGCGTCGCTCGCCTCGGTCTCGCGGACGCCGGGCGCGAGGATGCCGCGTTCGGCCACGGCCTCGAACAGTTCGACCGCCTTCTCCTGCGCCGCCAGCAGCCGCCCGGCGCGGACTTCTTCGTCCTCGACCAGCTCACCCATGGCCCCGACGGTAGCAACGCCGGACGCAGGCGGTACCGTGCCGCCGCGGGCGGAGTGGCATGATGCGGGCCCGGGCGGACCGCACCCTGGGTGAGGAAGGTCAGGTTTGAGCGCGCACACCTCCCAGATGGACGACATCCGGCTCGTCGCGCAGCCCAGCGCGGTGCCGGTCACGGAACTGTTCGTCCGCCTGATTCTCACCGACTGGTCACTGATGCCCATGCTGGAGCAGGTGACCGCGGCCGCGAAACGGCTGGTCGAGGCCGTGATCGACGCCGGCGACCCGAGGTCGCCCGCGTTCGTCACGCTGCGCCTGCGGCTGCGTGCCGACGTCTTGGCGGTCGAGGTCGACGACGACGTCCCCGGCCTGCCGGAACCGAAGGCGGGCCCCGGCGAGCGCGTGGGCGTCACCCCCGGTGCCGGCGGCGCCCGCACGACCTGGTGCGAGCTGCCCCTGCCGGGCGGGATGAACGCGCGCCAGGTGCGCCTGCCCCGGCGGCAGGACCGCCGGACCCTCGTCGACGAGCCGGTCTCCGGCGAGCCGGTGGCCGCGGACCCGGAGGTGCTGGAGCGCCTGCTCACCCGGTTGAGCGGCTGGTCCGGCCAGGGCTGACGTGCGCCCGCGCCCCGTCCTGGTCGTCCTCTACGACGGCGTCCGGCTGCTCGACGTCTCCGGGCCGCTGGAGGTCTTCGCCGAGGCCAACGAGCACGGCGGTCGGTACGTCCTGAAGACGGCTTCGCCCGGCGGCGCCGACGTCCGCACGAACACCGGGACGCGGCTGGGCGCCGACCTCGACCTCGCCGCGGCGGATCCGCGCGGGGCGACCGTGCTGGTGCCCGGCGGTCCCGAGTGGGTCCGCACGATCGCCGACGCCGAGCTCGTCGGTCAGATCCGGCGGCTCGCCGGCGGCGCGGACCGGACGGCGTCGGTGTGCGCGGGCGCGTTCGCCCTGGCCGCCGCGGGTGTCCTCGACGGCCGCCGCGCCACCACCCACTGGGACCTCACCGACCAGCTCGCCCGCCGCTTCCCCCTGGTGCGGGTCGACGGTGACGCGATCTTCGTCAAGGACGGCCCGGTCATCACCTCGGCCGGGGTCACCTCCGGCATCGACCTGGCGCTCGCCCTGGTCGAGGAGGACCTCGGCGCCGAGGTGGCCCGGCTGGTGGCCAAGCACCTGGTGGTCTTCCTGCAGCGGCCGGGCGGCCAGTCGCAGTTCAGCGTCCGCCTGGAGACCGGCCGCCCGCGCACCGAGGTCTTGCGCGGCGTGCTCGACGCGGTCGCGGCGGACCCGTCGGCCCCGCACACGCTGGCCGACCTGGCCGCCCGCGCCGGGGTGAGCACCCGGCACCTGACCCGCCTGTTCCGCGAGGAGCTCGGCCGCACGCCGACGCGATTCGTCGAGCAGGTGCGGCTGGAGTTCGCCCAGCAGCAGCTGGAACGCACGACCGACCCGCTGGACGTCGTGGCGCGGCGCTCCGGGTTCGGGTCCGTCGAGACGCTGCGGCGCGCGTTCGCCCGCGGCCTCGGCGTGACGCCGAGCGACTACCGCGCCCGGTTCCGGACCACCGGCATCGGCTGAACGGTTCGGCTTCCGCATCCGTACCTCCAGGCAGGGGAGGACGTGGATGCGAGGAGGCTGCCGCCGTGCGGATCGTGATCGCGGAGGAAGACGCCCTGCTGCGGGAGGGGCTGGTGCTGCTGCTGGGCAGCGAGGGGTTCGACGTCGTCGCCGCCGTCGACCACCCGGACGACCTGCTGGCGTCGGTCGCGGCGGAGGCGCCGGACCTGGCCGTCGTCGACGTCCGGCTGCCGCCGACGTTCACCGACGAAGGGCTTCGCGCCGCCCTCGAAGCGCGCCGGCGTGCGCCGGGGCTCGCCATCCTGGCGCTGTCGGCGTTCGTCGAAGACGGCTACGCCGGCGACCTCCTGGCCGCCGGCGGTGGCGGCGCGGGCTACCTGCTCAAGGAGCGCGTCGGCAAGCCCGGCGAGTTCCTCGACGCCCTTCGGCGCGTCGCGGTCGGCGGCACGGTCCTGGACCGCGACGTGGTGGCCGTGCAGCTGGCCCGGCCGCGGCCCGGCGACCCGGTCGCCACGCTCACCGCGCGCGAACGCGAAGTCGTCGCGCTGCTGGCCGAAGGCCACTCGGTGCCGACGATCGGCCGGCTGCTCGGCATCGGCACCGCGGCCGCGCGCCGCCACGCCGGGGACGTCAGCGCGAAGCTGCGCGTCCCCGACGAAGCCCGGGCGATGCTCAGCTATTTACGAGCGTGAGCAGTTCCGCCTGCTTCTCGCGGTAGCGGGCGACGTTCGCCAGCTTGACGTCCTCGTAGCCGCGCACGAGATCGGGCAGCTCGGCCAGCGCGAGGACCCGGGCGCGGTCGACGTCGGCCGCGGTGAAGGCGGTGAGCACCGTGCCGCGGTAGTCGTCGATCAGCTCGCGCTCGACGCGGCGCACCTCGGCGCGGCCGAACGGGTCGAGCCGGGTGCCGCGCAGCCGCCGCAGGGCGTGCAGGACGCGGAACGCGGGCCGGAACCACGGGCCGAGGCTGATCTTGCGCTTCATCCCGAGCGCGCGCAGCACCGGCGGGTGCAGGCGGTAGGCGTACTTCGTGCCCGCGCCGAACTGGTCCTCGAGTCCCGCGGTGAACGCCGGGTCGAGCGACAGCCGGGCCACCTCGTACTCGTCCTTGTAGGCCATCAGCTTGTACAGGTGCTTCGCGACGGCTTCGGTGACCTCGGTCGGCCCGTCTTCCAGGACCCGCACCTGCTCGACGAACTCGGCGTACTTCCGCGCGTACCGCTCGTCCTGGTAGGCGACGAGGTCCGGGATCCGGACGTCGAGCAGCCGCGCCAGCTCGGACCCGGGCTCGGCGTGCACCAACGCCCGCACCTTGGGCTGCGCTTCTTTCCCTGATTCAGCTGACGGGGTCGCGAGCGCGTCCGGGTCGGCGACGAGCTGGCGGCCGCGGCGGAAGGCCTGCAGGTTCGCGGCCACCGCGGTGCCGTTGAGCTCGATCGCGCGCTCGATCGTGTCGGCGGGCAGGCCGATCGCGCCGGTCTGGAAGGCCGCGCCGAGCTGCAGGACGTTCGCGAACTGGTCGTCGTCGAAGAGCTGCTCGGCGAGACCGCGCGCGTCGAGGGAAACCGTGCGTGCCGCCGCGGCTTCCAGCGGCGCGAGGACGCTGCCGGGGTCCGGGAAGGACACCGTCGTGTCGACGACCATCCGGCCGGTCGGCACCTCGGTGGTCGACACGACGGCCGTGGTGCGCGCGGGGTCGGTCACGCCGAGGTTCGCCGCGTCCGCCCCGACCAGCGCGTCACAGGCCAGGTAGAGGTCGCACTCGCCGTCGGCCAGCTTCGGGGCCTGCTCGACCGGCTCCGCCGTCACCTTCAGATCGGAGACGACGGCACCGCCCTTCTGCGCGAGCCCGGTCTGGTCGAGCGTGCGGACGTGGCGGCCGTCGAGCACCGCGGCGGTGGCGAGGATCTGCGTCACGGTGACCACACCCGTGCCGCCGATCCCGGTGATCCGCACGGTGAAGTCCTTGGCGGTGGCCGGCGGCGCGGGCACCGCGTCCGCGGCCAGCTCGCCGAGCTCGCGGCGCTGCTTCTTCCCGGTTGGCACGACGGTGACGAACGACGGGCAGTCCCCGGCCAGGCAGGAGTAGTCGACGTTGCACGAGGACTGGTGGATCGCGGTCTTGCGGCCGAACTCGGTCGCCACGGGCTGCACGGACAGGCAGTTCGACTTGGTGCCGCAGTCGCCGCAGCCTTCGCAGACGCGCTCGTTGATGACGACGCGCGTCGCGGGCGCGGTCTGCTTGCCCCGGCGCCGTTTCCGGCGCTTCTCGGCCGCGCACTCCTGCTCGTGGATCAACACCGTGACGCCCTTGATGGCGGCCAGTTCCTCTTGCGTGCCCAGGAGTTCGGCGCGGTCGCGGACCTCGACCCCGGCGGGGAGCTTGCGACGTCGCAGCCGCGCGGGCGCGTCGCTGGTGATCACCACCCGCTTCGCGCCTTCGACGAGCAGGAGTTCGGCGACCTTCTCGACCGGAAGCCCGCCGACGGCGTCCTGCCCGCCGGTCATCGCGACGGCCGAGTTGTAGAGCAGCTTGTAGGTGATGTTGACCCCGGCGGCGACGGCCGCTCGCACGGCGAGGCTGCCGGAGTGGGTGAAGGTGCCGTCACCGATGTTCTGCACGAAGTGCTCGGCCTCGACGAACGGGGCCATGCCGATCCACTGGGTGCCCTCGCCGCCCATCTGCGTCACACCGAGGACGGTGCCGACCTGGTCGGGCTCCATGAACAGGGCCATGGTGTGGCAGCCGATGCCGCCGCCGACGAGCGTGCCTTCCGGGACCTTCGTCGACGAGTTGTGCGGGCAGCCGGAGCAGAAGTACGGCGTCCGCGCGAGCAGCGGAACGGAGATCCGCTCGCGGCGACGGCGTTCCCGGTAGGCGTCGACGGACGGGATGCCGCGCGGCAGGACCTTCGCCAGGCCGGTGGCGATGCCGTCCGGGTCCAGCTCGCCGAGCTCGGTGAACAGCGTGCGGCCGTCGCGGTCCTTCTTGCCGGTGATCGCGGGCGCGCCGGAAACGCCGTAGAGGACCTCTTTGAGGGCGGTCTCGACGAAGGCGCGCTTCTCCTCGACGACCACGATCTCGTCGAGGCCGTCGGCGAACTCGCGGACGATGCCGGGTTCGAGGGGGTGAATGGCGCCGAGCTTGAGGACGCGGATGCCGTACTTCTGGAGGTTTTCCGCGTCGAGACCGAGCGAGCGCAGGGCTTGCTGGAGGTCCAGGTAGGACTTCCCGGCGGAGACGATGCCGATCCGGTCGGCGGGGCCGCGCGCGGTGATCCGGTTGACGTCGCTTGCGCGCAGGTACTCCGTCACGAGGGGGAGCCGGACGGTGAAGAGGCTGCGTTCCAGCGCGGCGAGGCTGGTGCCGAGCAGGCGTGAGGTCGGCTGGTGCCGGTACCCCTTCTCGAGTTCCGGCGCGTTCCACTGTGGACTGACGACGGCGGTGCCCGAGGCGTCGGCGACGTTGGCGACGATCTTCAGCGACGTCCACAACCCGCTGGCGCGCGAGAGTTCGACGGCGTGCATGCCGAGGTCGAGGACGTCCTGCGGGTCGGCGGGGAAGAGGATGGGGACGGCGAGGTCGGCGAGCGCGAGCTCGGACGCGCAGGGGACGGTGGAGGACTTGGCGTTCGGGTCGTCACCGACGAGGGCGACGGCCCCGCCGCGCGGGTCGGTACCGGCGAGGTTGGCGTGCCTGATCGCGTCGGTGGCGCGGTCGAGCCCGGGTGCCTTTCCGTACCAGAATCCGGTGACGCCCCGCCGCCCACCGGCACCGGCGACGAGCTGGCTGCCCATGACGGAGGTGGCGGCGAGTTCCTCGTTGAGCCCGGGCCGGTGGACGACGTCGTGCTTCTCGAGCAGGGTGGCGCGGCGCCCGAGTTCGAGGTCGTACCCGGCGAGCGGCGAGCCTTCGTAGCCGGAGACGAAGACGGCGGGGTCGCCACCGCGGGCCCGGTCGTGGCGGACGCGGTCGAACAGCAGCCGGACCAGGGCTTGCACCCCGGTGAGGTGCACGGTGCCGGCTTCCCGCAGGTAGCGGTCCTCGAGCGTGAACGTCTCCACGGCGCGGGCTCCCTTCGCGTCGATGTGCTTCCGGGCACAGTGCGACGCGGACCACAGCCGCGCAACAGGCCTGGGCGATTTTAGGTATCGGACGCAAACTTCGGTGGACTTTCGTGTCGGTTGGCTCGGAATTTTGCGTCCGGCTACGCTCTCACGCATGACAGAGGAGCTGCTGGACGCGACGGACCACGAGATACTGGGGCTGCTGCGCGAGGACGCGCGCCGGACGTTGTCGGACATCGCGAGCCGGGTAACCCTCTCGACGGCGGCGGTCAAGCGTCGCATCGACCGGTTGCGCGAGACCGGGGTGATCACGGGGTTCACGGTCCAGGTCGACCACGCCAAGCTGGGGTGGGGGATCGAGGCGTTCACGGAGCTGAGGTTCGTGGGTAACACGAAGGTGGCGGAGATCCTGCGGACGACAACGCGGATGCCGGAGGCCCAGGCGGTGTTCACGATCGCGGGCGACCCGGACGCGCTGGTGTGGTTGCGGGTGCGGGACATGGCTCATCTGCAGAAGACGATCGACGAGATCCGGCGGCACCATCAGGTCACCGGGACGAAGACGTTGATCGCCCTGGAATCGTGGTCGAGAGGGAGTTGACGGTGCTCGTCACGCTGGCTGAGCGGCCGGACCTGGCCGAGGCTGTCTACGGAATCCCTTATCCGGCGGGTTCTCCGCGGTTCATGGAAGGGAGCCTGGCGAGCCTGCTGGTGCGCGGACGCCGGGTGGCGCGTCGGTGGCCTCATCTCGTGGTCGCTTTGCTGGACGGGGAAGTGCCCGTTGCGCGTGGGGTGATGGTTCCTTTTCGTGGTCGTTCGCCTTTTCCCGCTCGGGGTTGGGATGAGGTGGCCGTCTGGGCTGCTGAGGACGCACTCGACGGTGTTGCTCCTGATACTGCCTGTGGGGTCTGCCCAGGGTTCGGTTGACACCGGAGCTGACTACTTCTCAGGCCGCTGCTGCGGTCGTGTAGATGGTCTCAAACTCGACCGGGGTGAGCTTGCCCAGGGCGCGTTGGCGGCGTTTGCGGTGGTACTTCGTCTCGATCCAGGACACGATCGCCAACCGGAGTTCTTCCCGGGTCCGCCATCGCCGGGTATCGAGAACGTTCTTTTGCAGCAACGAGAAGAATGATTCCATCGCGGCGTTGTCACCACAGGCCCCGACCCGCCCCATCGACCCGGTCAGCCTGTGGCTGCGCAGCAGACGCCGGTAGGCTGCCGACCGGAATTGGGCGCCGCGGTCGGAGTGGACGACGGTTCCGGCCGGGTCACGCAGGGCGATCGCGTTGCGCAGCGCGCTGACGGCGAGTGAGGCCCGCATGTGCGAGTCGATGGAGTATCCGACGATCTTGTTGGAGTAGCAGTCTTTGACCGCACACAAATACAGCTTGCCCTCACCGGTGGAATGTTCGGTGATGTCGGTGAGCCACTTGGTATTCGGTGCGGTGGCGGTGAAGTCCCGGCGGACCAGGTCGTCGTGCACCGGTGGCCCCGCCTTGTGGGAACGGCCTTTCTTCTTGGCGTGCGAAGAGAAGATCTGCTGCATGGAGCAAATCCGCCACACCCGGTTCTCCGAGGCGGTGAAGCCCCGGCGGGCGAGTTCGTCGGCGATGAACCGGTACCCGTCGGCCGGATCGTCGGCGTGGATCTCGAGCGCGGCGTTGATCAGGTGCGCGTCGTCGTAGTCCCGCTGCGAGACCGGCGCTGCACACCATTGGTAGTAGGCCTGCCGGGAGATGCCCAGCACCCTGCACGTCACCGCGACCGACACCCTGATCGGGGCGCCGGCCGCGGCCAGTTCACGGACGAGCGGGAAGACTATTTTCCCGGCAGATTGCCTTGGGCCAGGTAGGCCGCCGCTTTGCGCAGGACCTCGTTCTCCTGCTCCAGCAGGCGGTTGCGTTTGCGCAGTTCCCGTAGCTCGGTGGACTCATCGCGAGTCACGCCGGGCCGGGTGCCGTCCTCGACGTCGGCGGCGCGCAGCCAGTTGGCCAGGCACGACTCGGAGATTCCGAAGTCCTTCGCGACCTGCTTCAACGGGGCTTCGCCGCGGCGGGCGACGGCGATCACGTCGTCGCGGAACTCGCGGGGGTAGGGCTTGGGCACGGTGACATCCTTCCAGGCGAGGCCGGAGCCTCACAGGTGAGGTGTTAACCGAACCCTGGGCAGACCCGTGCTCTGGAAATAGCGGTGCATCCTTCTTGTCAGGGGCTGGGGCATTCTCGTACTGTTCTGGAGGGGATGCGTTCGGCTGTTGCCGCTGCTGGGTTGTCTTCTCTTGTCATTCCTGTTCGGCCTCCTGACAAGGCTTCTGTTCCTTTGGAGTCGATGGACGACTACGTCGCTCGGGTGCGGGCCGATGGGCTGCCTGCTGATCGGTGGCTGCGGACGCATGTTCGTGCTGGGGGGCGGATTGTGGGTGTTGCTCTTTGCTCGGCTACCGTTCAGGCGCCGCTCGATGATTGGCGGCGGTGGACTGGATTGGCTTTTGATCGTGATGGGTTTGTTGTTGTGCCTGGGGCCTTGGTGCCGGTATTTGTTTCTTTGGCTCATGGTTTTGGGGTTTACGTTGAGCCTAATGTTTGGATTTCCCATCACCTGATTGTGTGATGAACAGGCGTTCGATGTTCGGGGTAGTGTTGGCTGCATGGACGAGATGGCGATGCGGCGGGCAGGTGCGGTGGCGTTGGCCGACCGTGTCGGTGAGCTGCTCGCCACCATCCGTGCCGCTGATGCCGAACTCGGTGCGCTGCTGGTGGAAATCGAATCCCGTGGGGTGATGGACCTGTTCGGCTACCGCTCGGTGGCCCGCCTCTACGAGCACCTCGCCGACGTCCCGAAGGCTGCCGCCGAACGTGTGGTGAAACGGGCCCGGGCGTTGAATCCGGGCCGCAACCTCGACGGCACCCCTCTTGCCCCGGTGGCTGCTGCCACCGGCCGCACCGCCACCCGCGGCACCCTGAGTGCCCCGATGATCGATGTGATCGTCGAGACCCTGCAGCAGATCCCGGCCGAGCATCGCGAGGGTGCCGAACAGCACCTGCTCGGCCTGGCCGAGGACGCCGGGCACAAGCAGGTCGCGGCTCTGGGCGCCCGGATCGTCGCGCATCTCGACCCCGACGGCCCGGCGCCCGAGGACACCGAACCCGCCACCCCGACCCGGGAGTTGTTCCTGCGCCGCAAGAGAACCAGGATCTGGGAGCTGTCCGGCCGGTTCGACGACGAAACCGGCACCCGCGCCAGCGCGCTGCTGGACACCCTCGCCGAACGCCGTCACAGCGACGACGGCCCCGACGTGCGTTCCCCGCAGCAGCGTTATGGGGATGCGTTCTCCGACGCGATCGATATGGCCCTGAACTCCCCGGCGCTGCCGATGCAGGCCGGTGAACGCGCGCACGTGATGGTCGCGGTGTCCCTCAACGACCTCAAGACGGGTCTCGGCACCGCCACCCTGGGCGACACCGGCACGATGAGCGCGGCTGAGGCCCGGGTGCATGCCTGCGACAGCATGATCATCCCGGCGGTGCTGGGCGAGAAAAGCGAACCCCTCGATCTTGGCCGCCTCCGCCGCCTGATCTCGGCTGGGCTTCGCCGCGCCCTCTATCTGCGGGATCGGGGCTGCGCGTTTCCGGGCTGTCACCGTCCACCGCGGCACTGCCAGGGTCACCACATCCGGCATTGGGCCGACGGCGGCCCCACCAACCTGGGCAACATGGTCCTGCTGTGCGGGTGCCATCATCGACTGCTGCACCGATCCGGCTGGCACGTCCGCATCGCCGCCGACGGCCTCCCCGAATTCCTCCCACCGGTCTACCTGGACAAACGCCGAAAACCCCGACGCAACAACATCCACGAACCCCTACCGTTCGCAGCCTGACAACCGAACAACGGGAAAGGCCCGCAGCCACCGGCTACGGGCCTACACCCACGCCCAAGCAAACCGCCGCAACCGCCCGACCGCCGCCGCCCGCCCGGATCACCCCGGCAAGCCGCAGAACGCCAGTCTCAACCGCGACCGAACCGGCCACCGCCACAGCCGCGCGGCCGCCACTCCCGCACTCGCGCCCGCCCTACCTGCGCACGTCGCCGGTTCTGCGGCCGTGCCCCGCGCTGGCCGTCGCTCTTGCAACCGCGCCCCGCCCTACCTGCGGGTGCCGCTGGTTCAATGCCCGCGGCTCGCTTTGCCCGTGGGCACCGCTGGTTCGCGCTCGCGTCGCGTTCTGGCCGTGCGGGTCGCTGGTCCGCACTCGCGGCTCGCTCTGCCTGCGGGTGCCGCTGGTTCCGTACCCGCGCCCGCCGCCACTCCTGCAACGCGCCTCGCCCTATCCGCTCCCGCGGCGACCCCTGCACCTCTGGGCTGTACTTCCGCGAGCCGCCGCATCCAGCCGCCAATCCTGCACCGCGCGCCCTCCTCCCGCCCACGCCTGCAGCCACGCTCGCACCCGCTGCTCGTAGGACCTCGCGAACAGTCAATGCCGGAAAGCCTCCGCCAGCCACCACGATCCACCGTCATCAGCGATCTTCGCGTCGATCACCAACGGCCCTCGGCGCGGGCCCGCCAGCCACTCCCGCACCGCGAACAGATCCTCCGCCGACCGCACCGTGACACCGTCGCAGCCGAACCCGCGGGCCAACGCCGCCAAGTCCGTGTCGGGGAACCGGACCGTCGTCATGTCCGCCTCGCCGAAGTGGTGGATCTCCGCTCCGTACGCCGCGTCGTTGTAAACCACCACCACCAGCGGCAACCCCAGCCGCACCGCTGTGTCCAACTCGGACACCGCCATGTGGAACCCGCCGTCGCCCGTTCCCAACACCGGCAGCCGGTCCGGGCGGGCCAGGGCCGCTCCGATCGCCGTTCCCAACCCCAGGCCGATGCTCTGGAACGCCTGCGTGAAACAAAATCCCTCTTCGTCGGGCACCGACAAGTACGCGCTCGGGTATCCCATGAAATTCCCCGAGTCGATCGACACGATCCGCGCCTCCGGCAACAACTCGTCCAGCAGCTTGCTGAGCGTCCGCGGGTCGATGCGCCCGTCGCGGGACAGGTCCTCGTGCTCGACGTCGTTCCAGCGTCCGCTCGCGATCCGGGCCGCCACTTCGGAAGTGCGGTAACCCTCGCGCTCCTTCGTCGCCGCCAGCACGTCCGAAGCCGTGGCGGTGACGTCGCCGACCACGCCCAGGTCGATCGGGCGGTGGGCGCCCAGCGCCGCCTGGTCGACGTCCACCTGGACCAGCTTCGCGTGCGGGCTCAGCAGCTTTCCGTGGCGGGTCGTCCACATGTTCAGCGCGCACCCCCAGCCCACCACCAGGTCCGCTCCCACGATCAGCTCGGCCGCCACCGGGGAGGCGAACCCGCCCGATATCCCCAGCGCGAACGGGTCGTCGTGGAACAGGCCGTTCGCCACCGCCGATGTCGCCAGCAGCGCGCCACACCTCGATGCCAGCTCCCGCAACGGCTCCCGGCTCGCCCGGGCGCCGCGGCCCGCGATGAACACCGGGCGGTCGGCCTGTGCCAGCAACCGCGCCAGCTCGGTCACCGCCGTCGGGTCCGGGCGGACCGGGGCCGGTCCGGGGATCGGTGGGAGCCGGTCCGATGTGGCCGGTGCGGGCTGGGCCTGGACGTCCAGCGGCAGGTTCAGCACCACCGTCCGGCGCTGCTGACGCGCCGTGCGGAACGCCCGGACCGTGTCCGCGACCGCGCTCTCCGCCGAGTGCACCCGCTCCGGGACCGCGCCGACCGCCGCGGCCAGGCCGTCCTGGTCGATGCGGAAGTTCGACAGCACCGACGCGCCCGCGGAGTCGGCCGTGAGCACCAGCATCGGCGTGCGGCTCTTGGCCGCCTCCGTGATCCCCGTGACCGCGTTCGTCAGCCCGCAACCCTGGTGCAGCGACAACACCGACACCTTGCCGCTGATCCGGGCGTACGCGTCGGCCATGCTCGCCGCGCCGCCCTCGTGGCGGGCCGCCACGAACCGGACGCCGCCCGCGCGCAGTGCGTTCGTGACCTCGAAGTTGCCGCTGCCCACCACACCGAACGCCGTGCCGACCCCGAGGCCGGCCAGCGTGCGGCCGACCAGTTCGGCGACGTTCACCGCTCCACCAGGGCCAGCACGCGGGCCGGGCTGCCGGAGCCGCCGACGATCGGCAACGGCGAAACCAGCAGCAGCACGCCCGTCGGCGGCAACGTCGCCAGGTTCTGCAGCTGCGTCAGCCCGTGCTTGCCCGCGCCGAGCAGGAGCTCGTGGCAGGGGAACATCGGCTCGAGCCCCGGCGCCTGCCCGGCGTCGGTGCCGACCGTCTCGACGCCCAGCCCGGTGATCGGAGTTTCTTCGGCGAGCCACCGCGCGCACTCCGGCGAGACGCCCGGCGTGTGCGAGCCGGATTCGTCGGCGTTGAGGAACTCCTCCTGGTCCGCGCTGCGCGTGTCCCAGCCGGTGCGGTAGAGCAGCCAGCCGCCGTCGGGCAGCGGGCCGTGCTCGGCCGTCCACGCGCGGACGTCGTCGATCGACAGCAGGAAGTCCGGATCCGCCGCGGCCTTCGCGGAGAAGTCGAGCACGACCGCGGGCGCCACCAGCGTCTTCAGCGGCACCTGCGAGACGTCGTGACCGTCCTTTCCGGACACCCAGTGCACCGGGACGTCGAGGTGGGTGCCGGTGTGCTCGCCCGTGTGGATGTCGTTCCAGTACCAGCGGGGGCCGCGCTCGTCGTAGCGGCTGATCTCCTCCAGCCGGAACGGGATGGTGTTGGCGAACGGTTCCGGCAGCCGCAGGATCGGCGTGCTCGAGCTCAGGGGAGCGGTGAGGTCGACGATCTCGATCGCCCCGCCCGCGATCGCCTTGCCCAACCCGTCCAACAACGACATGCCTGCCTCCCGGTGCCGGTGTGCGTCTCGACCCGAGAACCCTATGCCCGGCGGCCGCTCCTTGACAGGGGCGCGTTCCCGGGTGTTGTCTTAATGTCGTAAGACAATAGGAAGGTGGGCGGGTGATCGAGTTCGTCCTGGACGGCCGCTCCAGGGTCGCCACGTACATGCAGCTCGTCGTGCAGGTGAAGCAGGCGCTGCGGGTCGGCCTGCTGCGCCCCGGCGACCAGCTGCCGAAGGTGCGCGACGTGGCCCAGGCACTGGCGATCAACCCGAACACCGTGCTCAAGGCCTACCGCGAGCTGGTGCTGGAAGGGCTCGCCGAAGGCAAGCCGGGGGTGGGCACGTTCGTCACCGGCAGCCTGGCCGGGCCCTCGCTGGGCAACCAGGCGGCGCTGCGCGACGAACTGGTCGCCTGGCTGGAGCGCGCCGAAGCCGCGGGGATGTCCACCGAGGACATCGCCGCCTTGTTCGAGACCACGTTGCGCGGTGCCGCGGTGCCGCACGACCTGTCGTAGGGGAGTTCCGGAGATGGAACCGGCGGTGGAAACCCGGGCGCTGGGCAAGCGCTACGGACGGACATGGGCCTTGCGGGACTGCGCATTGGAGGTGCCCGCCGGGCGGATCGCCGCGCTGGTGGGCCCGAACGGGGCAGGCAAGACGACGTTGCTGCACCTGGCCGTCGGGCTGCTGAAGCCCGACGAGGGGGAGGTGCGCGTGTTCGGCCGCGAACCGCGGTCCGTGCTGCCCGACATCGGGTTCGTCGCGCAGGATACGCCGCTGTACCGGGACTTCACGGCGGCGGAGCTGATCACCATGGGCGGCAAGCTGAACCGCCGCCGGTGGGACGCCGCGCTGGCCCGCGAACGGCTCGCCATGCTCGGCATCCCGCCGGACAAGCCGGTGGGCAAGCTCTCCGGCGGCCAGCGGGCGCAGGTCGCGCTGGCGCTGGCCTTGGCCAAGCGCCCGCGGCTGCTGCTGCTCGACGAGCCCATCGCGAGCCTGGACCCGTTGGCGCGCCGCGAGTTCATGCAGACGCTCATGGGTGCGGTGGCCGAGAGCGAGACCACCGTGGTGCTGTCCTCGCACCTGCTCGCCGACCTCGAACGCAGCTGCGACTCGCTGATCGTCCTGCAGCAGTCCCGCGTCCAGCTGGCCGGCGCGGTCGACGAACTCCTCGAAAGCCACCGGACGCTCACCGGCCCGCGCGCGGGGAGCGAGGCCATCGCCGGGGTCGCGAAGGTGGTCCGCGCGAGCCACACCGAACGCCAGTCGACGCTGCTGGTCCGCCGCGGCGACGGCCCCATCGATCCACTGTGGACGGAGCACGAGGTGACCTTGGAAGACGTGGTGCTGGCCTACCTCGCCGACGCGGACACGCGCGTCGGCGCGGCCGCGTGGGGGGTGCCGGCATGATCTGGCTGACCTGGCGCCAGCACCGCAAGCAGGCGCTGTTCACGCTCGTCGCCCTCGGGGTCCTCGCCGCGATCATGGTGCCCACGGGCCTGGCGATGCACACGAAGTACGACAGCCTCGGCCTCGCCGCGTGCCGGGGCGCGCTCGGCACCGCGTCGCTGATCACGCAGACCGAGGCGGCCGCGAACTGCGAAAGCCTCTCCCACCAGTTCCAGCAGCAGTTCACCGGCATGGTGTTCGTCGCCGTCCTGTTCGTCATCCTCCCGGTGCTGGTCGGGGTGTTCTTCGGCGCGCCGCTGGTGGCCCGCGAGGTCGAGCAGGGCACCCACCGCCTGGTGTGGACCCAAGGCGTGAGCCGCCTGCACTGGGCGCTGGTGAAGTTCGGCCTGGTCGGCGCGATCACCGCGGTGCTGGCGGTCGGGTACGCGCTGGGGGTGTCGTGGTGGTTCCGGCCGCTGGTCTCCGCGAGCACCGGACGGCTGACCTACTTCTCGTTCGACGTCCAGGGCATCGTGCCGGTGGTGTACACGCTGTTCGCGCTCGCGCTGGGTGTCTTCGCGGGGACCTACGGGCGCAAGGTGCTGCCCGCCATGGGGATCGCGCTGGTCGGGTTCGCGGCCGTCCGCGTCGCCGTCGAGGTGCTGGCCCGGCCGCGGTACCTGCCGTCGCGGACGCTGACGTTCGCCCCGACGGGCAAGCAGACCCCGAACCCGGCCTCGGGTGACTGGGTGATGTCGGAGGGCGTCCGCAACGCGGCCGGCGAAATGGTGCTGCCGGACGCCCGGATCGGCCCCTGCCCGCCGGGTGGCTGCGGGAACACCGGTGGCGCGGGGCCCGGGGCGTACAACTGGATGGAATACCAGCCGGGGGACCGGTTCTGGACGTTCCAGTTCATCGAGACGGGGATCTTCGCGCTGCTGACGGCCGCCCTGCTGTACTTCGCGATCCGGCGGCTGCGCACCATCGCCTGACCCGCCGCGGCGTCGGCTACGGCTTGTAGCCGACGATCCCCGCGACGCACTTGGCCGAGTTCGACAGCGGGGTGAGCCGGGGCCCGTCCGGCCACCACTCGTCGCAGACCGCGAGGCCGGGGGCGGACGTCGCGTTGGGCTGGATGAGTTCCAGGCCGGCCATCATCGCCTCGATCTCGGCGCGGGTGCGGAACCGGCCGGCGCCGAGCGGGCCCTGGACCAGGATCTGCTCGATGCGCTTGGCGATCTCGGTCAGCTCCGGCACCTCGGGGTCGAAGAAGTGCGACAGCACCACGTACGAGCCCGACGGCAGCGCGTCGATGTACTCGCGCATGATGTCGACGACGCCGTCGCCCTCGAAGTGGTGCATCGTGCCGACCTGCAGCAGGGCGACCGGTTCGGCGAAGTCGATGTGGCGCAGCACCTCCGGGTGGCCCAGGACGTCCTGCGGCTTGAAGATGTCCGCCTCGACCATGTGCGTGAAGTCGTTCTCGGCGAGCAGGGCGCGCCCGTGCGCGAGGACCACCGGGTCGTTGTCGATGTAGACGACGTTGGTGTCCTTGTCGATGCGCTGGACGATCTGGTGCGTGTTCTCCGCGGTCGGCAGGCCGGAGCCGCAGTCGACGAACTGGCGGATCTTGGTCTGGTTCGCCAGCATCCGCAGCGCGCGGTTGTGGAACCCGCGGTTGCCGAGCGCGATGTGCACGGCCTCGGGGACGGCCGAGCGGATCTTCTCCATCACCACGCGGTCGACTTCGTAGAAGTTGTTGCCGCCGAGGAACCCGTCGTAGATCCGCGCGATGCTCGGCCGGGTGGGGTCGACGCCCACCGGCGTCTGGCTCGGCGACGGCGTGGACGGGGCGTCGGACATGGCGACCTCGCAGGACTTCGGCGGGTGGCGTGGGGCCACCCAGCGTAGTAGGTCGCGTCCGGCGGGTAAACGCGAGGTCAGCCGCTCGGCCGAAGCCGCTGGTCGGGGATGTCGGCGGCGCGTTCGCGGCGCAGCCGCGCGAGGTGCTGCTCGATCCGGCGGTCGAGGTCGCGCGCGGCCTCGGACAGTTCCGTCAGGTCGCGACGGGACGCCGGGTGCCCGACGGCCCCCGTGTCCACTTCGTCCCCTGCCCTGTCCACTACCGGCACCTCCTGGATCGGATCGGCCCTGACCCCCGTTCAAGGCGTTACTGCCCCAACGGACGCGAGCCAAAACACCGCGGGTGGTGATGTCGGGCACTCGTGCCGCCGTCCGGTGGACCGGCCGGTGAATCCCTGGTGCCAATTTTGACCAGGTGGTAGAAATTGAGGACCTGACACCGCGACCTCAGGAGCTGGGGATGAGCGAGCTTTCCGTGCAGCTTTACTCGGTCCGCGACGCCTTCGCGGCCGATCCCGACGGCACCCTGCGGCGGCTCGCCGCGATCGGATTCGCGCACGTCGAGCCGTACGGCGTCGTCGAAAACGCCGAAGCACTGCGGGCCGGGCTGCCCGCGCACGGCCTGACCGCGCCCACCGCGCACGCCCGCCTGCTCGGCGCCGACCAGCACGCCGTGTTCGCCACGGTCGCCGAGCTGGGCATCGGCCTGGTGATCGACCCCATGGTCGGCCCCGAGCGGTGGCAGGACGCGGCCGACGTCGCGGCCACCGCGGATGCCCTCAACGCCGCCGCCAAGCTGGCCGCCGAGCACGGCGTTCGCGTCGGCTACCACAACCACTGGTGGGAGCTCGAGTCCCGGATCGACGGCCGCAGCGCGTTCGAGGTGCTCGCCGGACAGCTCGACCCGGCCGTCGCCTTGGAGGTCGACACCTACTGGGCCACCGCGGGCGGCGAGGACGCCCCCGCCCTGCTGCGCCGGCTAAGCGAGCGCGTCCGGGCCATCCACGTCAAGGACGGCGGGCTCGCGACCGACGCCACCGGCCAGGTCCCCGCCGGGCAGGGCAGCGTCCCGATCGCCGAGGTACTCGAGGCCGCGCCGGATGCGCTGCGCGTGGTCGAGTTCGACGCCTTCGACGGCGACCTCTTCGCGGCCATCGCCGCCAGCCACGCCTTCCTCGCCGGCGCGCACCGGTGACCGGCGGGCCGGTCGGCGTCGGGATCATCGGCGCCGGCGTCATCAGCGGGACATACCTCGAGAACCTGACGAGCTTCCCGGACGTCCGGGTGCTGTGGGTGGCCGATCTCGACACCGAGCGCGCCGCGGCTCGCGCGGCCGAGTACGGGGTGCCGCGCTCGGGCACGGTGCCGGAGCTGCTCGCGGACCCCGAGGTCGAGATCGTCGTCAACCTGACCATCCCGGCTTCCCACGTCGACGTCGGGCTCGCCGCCGTCGAGGCGGGCAAGCACGTCTGGGCGGAGAAGCCGCTCGCGCTGGACCGCCAGACCGGCCGCAAGCTGCTGGACCGCGCGCGGGAGAAGGGCCTGCGCGTCGCGAGCGCGCCCGACACGGTGCTCGGCGCCGCGCTGCAGACCGCGCGCCGGGCGGTGGACGCGGGCCGGATCGGCCGTCCGCTGACCGCGTTGGCCTTGTTCCAGGTGCCGGGGCCGGAGGTGTGGCACCCGGCGCCGGAGTTCTACTACCAGCCCGGCGGCGGGCCACTGCTGGACATGGGCCCGTACTACCTGACGGCGCTGGTGCACCTGCTCGGCCCGGTCCGGCGCGTCACCGGGGCCGGCGGGCGGGCGCGCGAGACCCGGGTCGTCGGGTCCGGGCCGCGGGCCGGGACGGAGTTCCCCGTGGCCGTGACGACCACGGTCGCCGCGCTCGTCGAGTTCGAGCGCGCGGCCGCCCAGCTTGTCCTGAGCTTCGACTCGGCGCTCAAGCGCACCGGCCTGGTCGAGCTGACCGGCACGCTCGGCACCGCCGTCCTGCCGGACCCGAACCGGTTCGACGAGCCGACCCGGCTGCACCTGCTCGGCCACGACGAGCCGGACGAGCTGGCGGCGGACGGGCACGCGGCCTCGCGCGGCACCGGGACGCTCGAACTGGCGCGGGCGATCCGCGCCGGGGTGCCGGAACGCGCGTCGGGCGAGCTGGCCTACCACGTGCTGGACGCGATGCTGGCCATCGGCGAATCCCTGACCCGCGGGCAGACCGTCGAGGTCGCGAGCACCGTCGACGTCCCGCCGCCGCTGCAGCCGGGCTGGGACCCGTACGCGAAGACCCTCTAGAGCGGGACGGTGAGCAGGTTCTGCAGGTAGAAGCGCAGCGAGCCGACCAGGTCGACGTCGCCGGGCACGGTCAGCCACTGGACCTGCAGGCCGTCCATCAGCGCGATGAACGTCAGCGCCGCCATCCCGGGGTCGACGCCGTCGCGCAGTTCGCCGCGGGCCGCGAGGGCCTCGAACGACTCGTGCACGCCGTCGCGGGCGGCCCGGTAGTGGCGCTCGAAGTACTCGTGCGCCGGGTGGTCCGCGGCCACCGCCTCGGCGGCGAGCCGGGAGTAGAGGTCGACGATCCCGGGGTGGCGGACGTTGTGCTCGGCGAGCGCGACGAAGTGGCGCAGCACGTCGAGCCCGGGCGGGACGGTCAGCCGTTCCCGCTCGGAGTCCTCGGCGTCGCGCCGTTCGAGCACGGCGGCGAGCAGGGCTTCCTTGGTGGGGAAGTAGTAGAGGAGGCCGGCGTGGGAGATGCCGACGCGCTTGGCGATCTCCCGCAGCGACGATCCGTGGTAGCCGAGCTCGCCGTAGGCCGCGGCGGCCGCCGTGATGATGTCCTCGCGGCGGATCCGGCCCTTCAGGTAGCCCCCGGTCACGGGGTCGCGGTGGTCTCGGCGGCGTGCACGGCCCCATCATGCCCCAGCCGGATTTCGCACAACCGACGTGAGCGGACGAACAAATCGATTGTGCGAACGCCCGCGCCTTGCGAGCATCACGGCGTGAAGAGCGCGGAGCGGCAACGAGTCATCGTGGAACGGCTGCGTGCCGCCGACCAGGTCGCCGTCGCGGAGCTGGCCGAAGCCACGGGCGCGTCGGAGATGACGGTCCGCCGCGACCTGGACCTGCTGGCGACGCGGGGAGTGCTGCGGCGCGTGCACGGCGGTGCGGTCCCGGCGTCGACGGGCATCGAGCCTCCGTTCGCGGCCCGGGCGACGGCCTCGGCCGAGGCGAAGCGGGCGATCGCCGCCGCGGCGGCGGAGCTGATCCGCGACGGCGAAACGATCGTCCTCGACAGCGGCACGACGGCCCTCGAGCTGGCCCGCCTGCTCAGGGGACGCGCGGTCACGGTCATGCCGCTGTCCCTGCACGCGGCCCGCGAGCTGGCGGACGACCCGTGCGTCCGGCTCCTGCTGCCCGGTGGCGAGCCACGTCCGGGAGAACAGGCCCTGGTCGGCCCGCTGACGTGCGCGTCGTTGCGGGCGCTGCGGTTCGACGTCGCGGTGTTGAGCCCGTGCGCGTTCGGCCTCGACTCGGGCCTCACGGCGTTCGACCTGGGCGACGCGGAGGTCAAGCAGCAGGCCCTCGAGGTCGCGGCCCGGACGATGGTCCTGGCGGACAGCGCCAAGTGGGGCCGCGCGGCGCTTGCCCACGTGTGCCCAGCCGACCGGGCGGACGTGGTGATCACGGACCCGGGCGCCCCCGAAGACCAGCGTGCGGAGCTGGCCGAACGCGGCGTGCTCGTGCACGTCGCCATCCCCACGGAGAGCCGATGACAACGACCCCGCCCCGCCCGCGCGCCGCCCGGTTCGCGACGTTCATGTTCTTCGGCCTCAACGGTTTCGCGATGGGCATGTGGGTGGTGCACATCCCGAACGTCGAGCGCGCGACGGGCATCTCGCACAGCACGCTGGGCGCACTGCTGCTGGTGCTGGGCGGCGCGGCCTTCGCGGGCATGCAGATCTCCGGGCCGCTGGTCGACCGGTGGGGCCACCGCCGCCTGGTCCCGGCGGCGGGCATCCTCCTCGGCTTGGCGTTGTGCGCCCCGGGATTCGCGAACTCGTGGTGGACACTGGGGTTGTCCCTGATCTTGTTCGGCTTCGGCAACGGAGCGATCGACGTGGGCATGAACGCCCACGCGGTGGTGGTGGAGCGGGCGTACCCCCGCCCGATCATGGCGGCGTTCCACGCGATGTGGTCGATCGGCGGAGCGTTCGCGGCGGTGATCGGCGCGGCAACGCTGGGAGCGAACGTGCCGACGGGCATCACGCTGACGGGCACGGGGTTGCTGTGCGTGCTGCTGTCGGTGGCATCGGCCCGCTTCCTGATGGAGCCATCCGACGCGCCCGAGCCGGAAGTGGAGACCCCCGAGACCACCCCGGTCCGCCGCCGCACCCCGGCGCGCGTCGTGTGGTTGCTGGGCCTCCTGGCCCTGGCGTTGATGCTGTCGGAGGGCGTGGCGAACGACTGGGCGGCACTGCACATGGAGAAGGTGCTGAACACATCGGCATCAACGGCAGCGCTGGCATACGGGGCATTCGCGGTGGCGATGACAACGGGCAGGTTCCTGACGGACCGAGTGGCGGCCTGGGCAGGCCCGGCGGCGATCGTCCGCTACGGAGCGACGCTGGCAGCGGTGGGCCTGACCACGGCGGCGGCGGCGCCATGGGTACCGCTGTCGCTGGTGGGCTGGGCAGTGTTCGGCTTGGGCCTGTCGGGCGGGGTACCGCAACTGTTCACGGCAGCAGGCAACCTCGACACGCGAGCATCGGGCGCCCTGATGGCAAGGGTGGTCGGCCTCGGCTATGTGGGATTGCTGGCGGGCCCAGCCCTCATCGGCGGCCTGACAAGGTGGATGCCGTTGAACGTGACGTTCGCGGTACCGGTCATCCTCTGCATCCTGGCGGCGGTATTCGCGGGGGTGCTGAGCCCCAAGCCGGAGAAGGTGGAACAACCGGTGTCCTGAGCACACCCACACTCCTCCCGAGTGTCGACAGTTAAGGATCACCGCCGCAAAGAACCCTTGACATTAGCCGCGTCACAACCGCAGACTCTCCCGAAGTGTCGACACCTTGCGATCCGCAGTGCAGCCATCGGCAAGGAGGAGCGGTAAGTGAACCACCCAGCGAACCCGGGGACGAGCCGATGACCGTCCCGAACATCTGCCTGGACGCACGGGACCTGCTGCTCGGGCACCAAGCCCGCCGCGGCAGCGGGTTCTCGACGGCGTGCCAGGACCTGAACCTCCAGATCCGCGACGAAGAGTTCGTGGTCATCGTCGGCCCGAGCGGCTGCGGCAAGACGACGTTCCTCGAAGCCGTAGCCGGACTGGTCCCAGTCGCCGGAGGTGCCCTGGAACTGGCCGGCCGTCCGATCACGGGCCCCGGCCCGGAGCGGTCCCTGGTCTTCCAGCACGCCTCGCTCTACCCGTGGCGCACGGTCCTCGACAACGTCCTCTTCGGACCCCAAGTCCAGGGCAGGCTCAACGCGCAGACCCGCAAGCGAGCCGAAGAACTGCTCGAGATCGTCGGCCTGGCCAAGGTGGCGAAGAAGTACCCGCACGAGCTGTCGGGCGGCATGCGCCAACGCGTCAACCTGGCCCGGGCCCTGGCCACGGACCCGACGCTCCTGCTGCTCGACGAACCGTTCGGTGCCCTGGACGCCCAGACCCGCGAGAACCTGCAGGACGAGTTGCTGCGGATCTGGCAGGCGGAGAGCGTCAAGAAGACGGCGATGTTCGTGACCCACGACGTCAACGAGGCGGTGCTGCTCGCCGACCGCGTGCTCGTGTTCTCGCCGTCGCCCGCGCACGTCGCCCTGGAAGTGGTCATCGACGTGCCCCGCCCGCGTGACGCCGCCTGGCGGCGCAGCGCCGAGTTCCTGGCCTACGGCGACAAGATCCTCTCGGCCCTCCACCACGAACCCGCAGCTTCGGAGCCGAACCATGACAACAGCGTCTCTCCCGCGCACGACACCAGCACCGACAGCACCGACACCGCAGGCGTCGGCGAGCTCCGGCTGGGCGCGGCGACACCGTAGCGGCCTGCTCGGCGCGGCCGGGATGGCGATCGTCCTGGTGCTGTGGCAGCTTTCGACCGCGCTCGGCCTCGTCGACGTCTCCTTCAGCAGCAACCCGCTGCGCATCGCCGCGGCCGAAGGGAAGCTGTTCGGCTCCGGCGAGATCTACCCGGCGCTCGGCGCGACCGGCCTGGAACTGCTGTGGGGCCTGGGCATCACGTTCGTCCTCGGCATCCCGGTCGGGCTGGTGCTGGGCCGCAGCAAGATCCTGCACGACATGACCGAGCCGATGGTCAACATCCTCTACTCGGTGCCGTACGTGATGTTCCTGCCGATCATCATCTTCTGGTTCGGCATCGACAACACCTCGCGCGTGATCGTCATCGTGTGGGCGGCGATCCTGCCGCTGATCATCAACATCACCGCGGGGGTCCGGAACCTCGACCGCGACTACACCCGCGTCGCGACGGTGTTCTGCACGCCGCGGCTGAAGTTCTTCTATACCATCGCGTTGCCCGCGACGCTGCCGTACATCCTCGCGGGCGTGCGGCTGGCCGTCGGCCGCGCGCTGGTCGGCGCGATCGTCGCCGAGCTGTTCCTGGCCAGCCAGGGCCTCGGCTACTTCGTGCAGACGCAGACCTCCAACTTCAACATGGACTCGGCGATGGCCGGGATCGTCCTCCTCGCCGTGCTCGCCCTGCTGCTGAACTGGGCGGTCCGGCTCGTCGAACGCCGATTCACCCACTGGGCAGGTGCACAATGAAGATCTTCCTCGCCGCGGCGAGCCTCGTGCTCGGACTCACCGCGTGCTCCGGCGCCGCGGGCGCGGGCGGCACGGTCACCGCCGACAGCAACGGCGCGCTGCCGGTCACCATTGGTTACACCGCGCTCGGCGCGGGCTACTCCGACCTCTACACCGCCCAGGACTACGGCATCTTCGCCAAGCACGGCTTGAACGTGAAGCTCAACCGGCTCAACGACAGCTCGCAGCTGGTCGCCGGGCTGGCCAGCAACAGCGTCCAGATCGGCGTCGGCGTCGCGGCCGACACCGCGGCGGCGATCATGAAGGGCGCCGACCTCAAGTACGTCGCCATGTCCGAGCCGCACTACAACCTCGAGATGTGGGCGAGCCCGGACGTCAAGTCGGTCGCCGAGCTCAAGGGCAAGAAGGTCGCCATCACCTCGCCCGGCTCGGAAAGCGACTTCGGGCTGACCGCCCTGCTGGAGGCGAACGGCCTCAAGCGCGAAGACGTCACGGCGGTGTTCGTCAAGGGCGTGCCGGCCGAGGTGGCCGCGCTGGGCAGCGGCGCCGTGTCGGCGATCCTCACCCAGCCGCCGAACGGCACCGAGAGCCGCGAGAAGGGCGCGCACCGGCTCGCCGCGCTGTCGAACATGCCGTTCCCGCTCGGCGCCTACACCGTGCAGTCGAAGTACCTGCAGAACAACCGCGAGGTCGTCAAGCGGTTCGTCGCCGCGGAAGCCGAGGCCCTGCAGTACATCCGGAGCCACAAGGACGAGACGGTGAAGAGCATCCAGAAGTACAGCGGCGTGAAGAGCACCGAACTCGCTTCCTACGCCTACGACTTCTTCCTCGACGTCTGGGCGAAGACCCCGGTGGTGGACGAGAAGGTGATCAAGCAGGCCTTCGACGAAGCCGCGGAGAACGCGAAGACGACTCCGCCGTCGGACATCGCGAAGTACATCGACAACAGCCTCGCCACCTCATGACCGGTCCGTTCGCCGCGGAGTGGGAGAAGTACCTGACCGAACGGGACCGCGCGCTGCTCACGGCGACGTCGTGGGCGAAGCGGAGCCCGTTCGGTCTGGGGGACAACGTGGCCGTGCTGGTCGTCGACCTGTACTACGCGGCGCTGGGCCTGCCGCAGCAGGACATCCTCGACGCGGTCGGCGACTGGCCCAGCGCGTGCGGGGAAGACGGCTGGGCCGCCGTCGACCGGACCGTCCCGCTGCTGCGCGCGGCGCGGGACGCCGGGGCGCCGGTCATCTACTTCCACGCGACGCCGGCGCGGTACGGCCGGTGGAACCGCAAGCCGGGCTCGGCGCTGGCGCCGAAGTCCACTGTGGACCCGAACGCGATCGTGTCCGAAGTGGAGCCGTGGGCCGACGACATCGTGCTGGAGAAGATCGGGCCCAGCTGCTTCCACGGCACCCCGCTCGACACCATCCTCCGAGCGGGCGGGCACGACACGCTGCTGGTGGCCGGTGAGGCCACCAGCGGGTGCGTGCGCTCGACCGTCGTCGACGCCTGCACCCGCGGCTACCGGGTCGGCGTCGTCGGTGACTGCTGTTTCGACCGGTTCGAGGCCTCGCACTGGCTGAGCCTGTTCGACCTGGACCAGAAGTACGCGGACGTGCTGACCGCCGAAGCGGCGATCGGCCACCTCCGCCAGACCTCGCGGAGGACCGTGGCATGACCGACCTGCGGAAGTGGCTCGCCGAAGCCGAAGCGGCGGGGGAGGCGCAGACCGTCGAGGGCGCCCACTGGGAACTCGAGATCGGCGCGCTGTCCCAGGTCAACTACCGGCGCGGCACGCCGAAGGCGCTGGTGTTCGACTCGATCAAGGACTACGCGCCCGGGATGCGGGTGCTGTCCGGTTCGGTCAGCAACCCGCGGCTGCTCGGGTCGGTGCTCGGGCTCGGCTGGGACAACACCGACGAGGACCTCGTCGAAAAGCTGGCGGTCAAGCCGGGGGAGTGGATCGAGCGGTCCGGTGACTTCCGCGCGGTGACCGTGGCCGACGGCCCCTTGCTGTCCCATGTGGACGACGAGATCGACCTGTTGAAGTTCCCGGTGCCGCGCTGGCACGAGGGCGACGGCGGCCGCTACATCGGCACCGGCTGCGCGGTGGTCACCCGCGACTACGACACCGGCCGGATCAACCTCGGCGCCTACCGGATGCAGGTGCAGGACGAGGGCCGCTCGGTGAGCGTCAACATCGAGGCGGGCAAGCACGGCGCCCAGCACCTGCGCCGGTGGTTCGAGGCCGAGGGCCGGGCGCCGATCGCCGCGTCGCTCGGCCACCACCCCGCCTACCTGGTGGCGGCCGGGGTCGAGGTGCCCGGCGACGTCTCGGAGTACGACTACGTCGGCGCGATGGCCGGCGCGCCGGTGCGCACGGTGGCCGGGCTCGCGACCGGGCTGCCGCTCCCGCACGACGCCGAGATCGCCGTCGAAGGCTGGGTGCGGCCGGACCACAAGCGCCCGGAAGGCCCGTTCGGCGAGTGGACCGGCTACTACTCCGGTTCCCGCGACCCGATCCTCACCATCGACGTCGAAAAGGTCTACTACCGCGACAACCCGATCCTCCTCGGCGCGCCTCCGGGCAAGCCACCGCACGACTACTCGTACATGCGCACGGTGATGAAGTCCGCGATCATCACGGACTCGCTGCGCAAGACCGGGCTGCCGGGCCTGCGAGGGGTGTGGGCGCACGAGGCGGGCGGCGGGCGGTCGCTGCTGATCGTGGCGATCGAGCAGCGGTACGCGGGACACGCGCGGCAAGCGGCGTACCTGACGTCGCAGCTGCCGAGCGCGGCGTACATGAACCGGTTCACCGTGGTGGTGGACCACGACGTCAACCCGCGCGACCTCGGCGAGGTCGTCTGGGCGATGTGCGGGCGGACCGACCCGTCGATCGACATCGAGGTCATGAAGCGGACGTGGGGCAGCCGCGTCGACCCGCTGACGCTGCCCGGCGCGGTGGCGTTCAACAGCCGCGCGGTCATCGACGCGTGCCGCCCGTTCGAGCGGCTCGGCGACTTCCCGGCGGTGGCCGAGTCGAGCCCCGACCTGGTCGCGTCGGTGAGCAGGCGCTGGCCGGAAGTGCTCGGTTAGTGACCGCGGTGGGCTCGCCGGATCTGCCGGACCTGCGGCGGGAGCTGCTCTTCACCGCGCTGCGCGGGGTGGAGGGCGGCTCCTCGCTGGCGTTCACGATCTTCCAGGAGGTCGCGGTCGGCATCGTCGAGGGGCGGCTGCCGCCGGGCCACGAGGTCAACTCGGCCGAGCTGGCCCGCCGGTTCTGCACCTCGCGCACCCCGGTGCGGGAGGCGTTGCTGCTGCTGGAGCGCGAGTCGCTGGTGATCATCCCGCCGCGCCGCCGCCCGTACGTGTCCCCGGTGGACATGACGCAGGTGCGGGAGATCTACGAGATCCGGTCGAGCCTGTACGCGCTGGTCAGCGAACTGGTGGTGGCGCGCGCCTCGGACGAGGAGATCCACGGCCTGCGCCGGTGGCAGGCCTCGCTGGCGGCGGACGCGAAGGCGGGCGACGTCGACGCGTACTTCTGGCACAACGTGGGCTTCCGCAACGCGGAGGTGGGCCTGTCGAAGAACGGCGAACTCCAGCGGCGGCTGAGTTCCCTGGGCCTGCAGATGCACCGCTTCCGGCACCTGAGCCTGTCGTTGCCGGGGCGGCTGCTGCATTCGGTCGCGGACCACGAGAGGTTGGTGAACGCGTACGCGGACCGGGACGCGGGCCTCGCGGCGGCGGTGAGCCGGTCCTTGGTGATGCGCGGCTACCGGGCGATCGAACGCGCCGGCGGCGTCTGACTCAGTCCGCGAGCCCCGACCAGCCGGAGGCCTCGATGGAGTGCAGCCCGGTCATGATGATCGACCGCGTCAACGCCACCGCCAGATCCGCGTCCCGGTCCGCGTACGCCGCCAGCAGCCGCTCGTGGTCCGCCACCGAACGGTCCAGCCGCCCCGGCAGCGACAAGCTCACGTGCCGCAGCTGCAACGTCCGCAACCCCAGCGAACCCAGCAACCGCGTCAGCTGGCGGTTGCCGGCCACTTCCGCCTCGGCCTGGCGGAAGGAGACGTTGTGCCAGAAGTACGCGTCGACGTCGCCGCGGGCCGCGTCCTCGCGCAGGTGCGCCTGCCACTCCCGCAGCCGGGACAAATCGGGCCCCCGCGCCACGATCAGCTCGCTCACCAGCGCGTGCAGGCTCGCCCGGATCTCGTACAGCTCCCGCGCCTGCGCCAGGGTGACCGGCG
This sequence comes from Amycolatopsis nalaikhensis, assembly GCF_030264295.1. GTDB lineage: Bacteria > Actinomycetota > Actinomycetes > Mycobacteriales > Pseudonocardiaceae > Amycolatopsis > Amycolatopsis nalaikhensis. Next base: position 6,866,106 of record NZ_CP127173.1, read on the forward strand.
CGACCCGCGGCCGCTTCCGGGCCGGGATGTCCACCAGCCCTTCGCGTTGCAGCGTCAGCAACGCCTCCCGCACCGGGGTGCGCGACGTCGAGAACCGGCGCGCCAGGTCGACGGAGTTGACGTCCGCGCCCGGGGCCAGTGAGCCGTCGATGATCCGGCGGGCCAGGTCCTCGACGATCCGGTCGACCAGCGAGACGTCCGTGCGCCCGTCGAGCAGCATCCGGCGCAGGACGTCGGGCGGTTCGGTCACGCGGGTTCCTCCGGGTCGGTGGTCGCTACCACCCGCAATACTTCCAGCATCTGTGCCGCCGCGGGGGGATGACTCGCCTCCAGCAGCCGCACGGCCGCGATCCGCCGCCTCGGTGCCGCGCCCGCGATCGGCACCGCGACGACGTCGGGGCGCTGGGCCACCAGCGCGAGCCGCGGGGCCGCCCCGATCCCGATGCCGGCCGCGACCAGGCCCTGCACCGACAGGTAGTCCTCGGTCGCGAACCCGATCCGCGGCTCGAACCCCGACAGCCGGCACAACGTCGTGAACGCCTCGTCGTAGGGCGGCCGGTGGCTGCGCACCACCCACGTCTCGCCCGCCAGCTCCCGCAGCTCCACTTCGGACTCCCCGGCGACCGGGTGGTCCAGCGGCACCAGCACGCACAGCGGGTCGTCGGCCAGGTGGACCCACTCGACGTCGGCGGGCACCGAGCGCGGGTCGAAGTCGTAGTCCCAGACCAGGCCGAGGTGGATCGAGCCGTCGCGCAACGCCGCGGTCATGTCGGACGCGTGCGCCGAGCGCAGCACGATCTTCGTCTCCGGGTAGCGGCGCTGGTACTCGCGCACGACGCGGGGGATGAGGTCGGCCCCGGCCGTCGGGAACGCGCCGAGCCGCACCGACGAGTGCCGCGCCTTCAGGTCCAGCATCTCCTGTTCGATGTGGGCGATCGTGCCGAGCAGCCCGGTGCTGCGCTCGGCCAGCAGCCTGCCCGCCTCAGTGAGCTCGATCCCGCGCGAACCGCGCAGCATCAGCGGCACGCCCAGCTGCCGCTCGAGCAGCGCCATCTGCTGCGAGACGGCGGAATGCGTCATGAACAGGGCCTCGGCCGCCGCGGTGAACGAACCGTGTTCGGCCACCGCGGAGAAGATCTGCAGCCGTCGCGCCTCGAGCACTCGCCCTCCGTCAGCCGCGGGGCAGCAGGTCGGCCGGGTCGGCCCTGGTCAGTTCGCCGTCCCACGGTTCCGGCGCCAGCTCCCATAGTCCCACCCGGGCCAGCGCGCGGCGAGCGGTGTAGTCCACCAGGTCCCCGACCGTCTGCGGCCGCGGGTAGAACGCGGGCACCGGCGGCGCGACGATCGCGCCCGCCTCGGTCACCGCGACCATCGCCCGCAGGTGCCCGAGGTGCAACGGCGTCTCGCGGACCATCAGCAGCAGCGGGCGGCCTTCCTTGAGGCAGACGTCGGCGGCGCGGCTGACCAGTTCGTCGGTGTAGCCGGTGGCGATCGCCGAGAGCGTCTTGATCGAGCAGGGCGCGACCAGCATGGCCGCGACCGGGAACGAGCCGGACGCGATGGCCGCGCCGATCTCGCCCGGGCGGTAGGTGACGTCGGCGAGCGCGCGGACGTCGGCCAGCGTGAGGTCGCATTCGTGGCGCAGGGTGAGGATCCCGGCCTTGGACAGCACCAGGTGCGTCCGGATGTCCGGCCGCTCGCGCAGGAGTTGCAGGATGCGCACGCCCAGGCACGCTCCGCTGGCGCCGGTGATCGCCACGACCACGTTCCGGGTTTCCGTCACGACCGCCGCCTTTCCCTTGAGGACTCCCATCGCAACACGAACGCCGGTGAGAAGCGAGGCCTCCGCTGCCAGATCTGCTTACGGCTCCTGCCAGGAAAGCGCGCTGGTTCCCGGGCGGGGGGCCGACTTAGCGTCGGAGCACCAACCCGACCGGTGGAGGTGAGTCGGACGGAAGTCCTCGACACGCACGCGCACATCGTGCCCCGCTCGCTGCTGAGCGCGCTGGAAGACGCCCCCGTCGCGGGGTTTTCGGCGCGGCGCACCGACCAGGGCTGGGTGGTGGCGGTGCCCGGCACCGGCGACACCCGGCCGATCGGCGCGCGGATGATCGAGCCCGCGCCCCGCGAAGCCTGGCAGCGGCAGGCCGGCGTCACGCGGCAGGTCCTTTCGCCGTGGCTGGACATCCAGTCCGCGCCGCTCAACCCGGCGCGCGCCCGTGACTGGGCGCGCACGGTCAACGACGCGATGGCCGAGTCGGCCGCGGACGCGAACACGGTGGCGCTGGCCTCGGTGGCCGTCGACGACGGCGACCGGGCGGCCGACGACGTCCTCGAAGCCTGGAAGCGCATCGAGTTCGCCGGGCTCATCCTCAACACGGACCCGCCCGCGGGCCCGGCCCCGCACGAGGCGACGTACGATCCACTGTGGACCGTCGCGGCCGCCGAAGGCATCCCGGTGGTGCTGCACCCGCCGACGTGCGGGCCGTCCGGCGACCTCACCTCGCTCGGCACGATGGGCAACGTCCACGGCAGGCTGATCGACAACTCCGTCGCGGTCACCAAGCTGATCCTCGCCGGTGTCCTCGACCGGCACCCCGCCCTGCGGCTGGTCCTGGTGCACGGCGGCGGCTTCCTGCCCTACCAGGCCGGTCGCCTCGACGGCGGCTACCGCACGAAGGAAGCCTTCGCGGGCGAGCTCGAGCGCGGCAAGCCGTCGGCCTACCTGGGCGAGTTCCACTACGACACGGTCGGCCTGTCCGGTCCGGCGATCGCGTTCCTCGCCGGGCTCGTCGGGCCCGGGCGGGTGCTGCTCGGCAGCGACTACCCGTTCGCGCTCGGCGACCCCGAACCGGTCCGGACCGTCCGCGAAAGCGGCCTCGACGACGCCTACGTCGAAGCGATCCTGCACACCAACGCCGAAACGCTGTTCCGGAGGCCCGCATGAGCACCCCCACCGCCGGGCCGCTGGCCGTCCGCCGCCGCGGCGCGGGCGACCCCTTGGTGCTGCTGCACCCGCTGGCGTTGTCCGGCGAGCTGTGGACCCCGCTCGCCGAGGCGCTGTCGGACGAGTTCCAGGTGTTCGCCCTCGACCTCCGTGGCCACGGCGACAGCGCGTGGGACGGCAAGCCGTTCCGCATCGAAGACCTCGCCGACGACGTCGCGCGGGCCCTCGACGAGCTAGACCTGCCCTCGGCGAGCCTGCTCGGCCTGTCGATGGGCGGCAGCGTCGCGGTGAACTTCGCCGGGCGGTTCCCGGAGCGCGTCCGCTCGCTCGTGCTGGCCGACACGACGGCCTGGTACGGCGAAGACGCCGTCGCCGCCTGGGCCGAGCGCGCGGAGAAGGCCGTAACGGTGCCGCGGGCGAAGCAGGTGCCCTTCCAGCTGGACCGCTGGTTCTCCCCGGAGTTCCGGGAGCGGCACCCGGAGGAGGCCGACCGCGTGGTCAAGATCTTCCTGCGCACCAACAGCGAAGCCCACGCCGCCGCGTCGATCGCCATGGGCGCCATGGACTCCCGGCCGCTGCTGCCCGCGGTCACCGCGTCGACGCTGGTGCTGGTCGGGCGCTACGACTACGCGACCCCGCCGTCGATGGCGCGCACCCTCGCCGACGGCATCCCGGACGCCGAGCTCGAGATCCTGCCCGACCTGCGGCACCTGTCCCTCGTCGAAAGCCCGCTGCTGGCCGGCCGCGTCCGGCAGCACCTGCGCCGCGTCACGGAGACCCGATGAAACCCGCCCCCTTCACCTACCACGCACCCCGCGAGCTCGACGAAGCGCTGGAGCTGCTGCGCGAGCACGGCGACGAGGCCAAGGTCCTCGCCGGCGGCCAGAGCCTGATGCCGATGCTCAACTTCCGCCTCGCCCACATCGAGCACCTCGTCGACATCAACCGGCTCGGCGGGCGCTGGGAGACGCCGACGTTCGGCGACACCACGATCACCATTCCCGCGCTGGTCCGGCAGCGGCAGCTCGAACGCTCGCCCGAGGCCGCGCGGCTGCTGCCGGTGCTCACCGAGGCCCTGCACCAGGTCGCGCACCCGCAGATCCGCAACCGCGGCACGGTCTGCGGCAGCCTCGCCCACGCCGACCCGGCGGCCGAGCTGCCGAGCGTGCTCACCGTGCTGGACGCGAAGTTCACCCTCGCCTCGGCCCGCGGGGTCCGCACGGTCCCCGCCGCCGACTTCTTCCTGTTCCACCTCACCACCGCGCTGGAGCCGGACGAGCTGCTGCTGGAGGTGAGCGTCGAGCGGCCGGGGGCGAACCACTTCTCCGCGTTCCGCGAGTTCGCCACCCGGCGCGGCGACTTCGCGCTGGCCGGCGTGGCCGTGGTGTGCGAAGTGGACGGTGGCGTCGTCACGGCGTGCCGGATCGCGGCCGCCGGCGTGGCCCCGACCCCGCAGCGGCTGACCGACGCCGAACAGCTGGTCGTCGGCCAGCCCCTCGGACCCGACCTGGGCGCGGCTGCCGGCGCCGCCGCCCGCGCCCAGGTCGATCCCACCGGCGACATCCACGCGAGCGCCGAGTACCGCGCCCGGCTCACCGGCGTGCTGGTCAAGCGCGCGCTCGCCGACATCACGGAGAAGGCCCATGCCTGAAACCACCCACCGGGTCCGGGGCACGGTCAACGGGCAGACGTTCGACGAGACCGTCGACGCCCGCCTGACGCTCGCGGACTTCCTGCGCGAAAAGCTGCGGCTCACCGGCACCCACCTCGGCTGCGAGCACGGCGTCTGCGGGGCGTGCACGGTGATCGTCGACGGTGCCGCCACGCGCTCCTGCCTGATGCTCGCCGTCCAGGCCGACGGCGCGGCGCTGGAAACCGTCGAAGGCCTGGCCACCGACGGCGAGCTGGCCCCGCTGCAGCAGGCCTTCAAGCGCAACCACGCCCTGCAGTGCGGGTTCTGCACCCCGGGCTTCCTGATGAGCGTCACGGCCGCCCTGCGTGAAGACACCGTCGCCGACGAGGCACAGGCTCGCGAGGTGCTGAGCGGGAACATCTGCCGCTGCACCGGCTACACCGGGCTCGTCCAGTCCGTTTTGGACGTCGCGAAAGGACAGTCCGATGCCTGAGATGATCGGCGCGCGGCTGCCGCGCCGCGAGGACGAGCGGCTGCTCACCGGCCGCGGCCGCTACCTCGACGACCTCGACCTGCCCGACGCGCTGGCCGCGGCGTTCCTGCGCTCGCCGCACGCGCACGCCCGGATCACGGCGTTCGACGCCACCGCGGCCCGCGCGCTGCCCGGCGTCGTCGCGGTGTTCTCCGGCGCGGACCTGCTGGAGATCCAGAAACCCCTCGCCCCCAAGGTTCAGCACCCCCAGCTGCGCGACTACCCGCGCCTGCCGATGCCGCCGGAGGAACTGCACTACGTCGGCGAGCCACTCGCCGTCGTCATCGCGGAGTCGCGGTACATCGCCGAAGACGCGCTGGAGCTCATCGAGGTCGACTACGAGGTGCTGCCCGCGGTCGGTTCGACGGCCGCGGCGCTGCGGCCCGGCGGCCCGCTCGCGCACAGCGGTGACGAGTCCAATGTGGCCGTCCTGCTCACCCAGAGCGCCGGGGACGCGGCCGAAGCACTGCGGACCGCGCCGCACACGCTGAGCGAAGAGTTCCACCAGATGCGCGGCGGCGGCCACTCGATGGAACCCCGCGCCGTGGCCGCGCGCTTCGAGCCCGCGACCGGGCAGCTGACCATCTGGGACACCACCCAGTCGCCGCACTACGCCCGCCAGCAGCTGTCGATGATCTACGAGATGGCCGAGGACGACCTGCGCGTGATCGCCCCGGCCGACGTCGGCGGCGGCTTCGGCCCGAAAGCCCAGTTCTACGGCGAAGAAGTCGTCATCCCGTGGGTCGCGAAGAAGCTGCGCCGCGCGGTGAAGTGGGTCGAGGACCGGCAGGAGAACTTCGTCTCGGCGATGATGGAACGCTCGCAGACGCACCGGGTCGAGGTCGGCTTCGACGACGACGGGCGCCTGCTGGCGGCCAAGGACGTCATCGAGCACGACCAGGGCGCGTACTGCGCCGGGCTGCAGGTGCCGTCAATCACGACGTCGACCGTGCCCGGCCCGTACAAGGTGCCGAACATCGACATCGAGCTGCGGGCCTGCTACACGAACATGGTCCCGACGTCCTCGGTGCGCGGCGCGGGGCGCCCGCAGGCGGTGTTCGTGATGGAACGCATGATGGACCGGATCGCCGCGCACCTCGGCCTGGACCCGGCCGAAGTCCGGCGGCGCAACCTGATCCAGCCCGACGAGTTCCCGTACCAGGTCGGGATCATGTTCCGCGACGGCAGCCCGCTCACCTACGACAGCGGGAACTTCCCGGCCCTGCTGGAAGGCGCGCTCGAGCGGATCGGCTACGACGAGGCCCGCCGGGAGCAGGCGCGGCTGCGTGAGGAAGGCCGGTACGTCGGTATCGGGCTCGCGGTGTACGTCGAGGGGTGCGGCCTCGGCCCGTACGAGGGCGCGAAGATCCGCGTCACCAACCGCGGCCGGATCCTCGTGACGCTCGCGGCGGCCGGGCAGGGCCAGGGTTACGAGACGGTCTACGCGCAGATCGCCGCCGACGGCCTCGGCCTCGACATGGGCCGCATCGACGTCACGACCGGGGACACCGCCCGGATCCCGTTCGGCCAGGGCACGTTCGCCTCGCGGATCACCGCCACCTGCGGACCCGCCGTGTTCGACGCGGCCAAGCAGATGCGGGCCCGGTTGTTCGACACCGCGGCGGTGCTGCTCGGCTGCGACGCGTCCGAAGTGGACTTCGTCGGCGACCTCGTCTGCCTGGGCGGCGACCGCGAGAAGTCCGTTTCCCTGCAACAGCTCGCGCAGGTCGCCAACATCGGCAAGCACGGCATCACACTGCCGCGCGGCATCACCGCCGGGCTGGAGACGGCCAGCTACTTCTCGCCGGAGCGGGCGGCCTACGCCAGCGGCGCGCACGCGGCCTTGGTCGAGGTGGACCCGGAAACGGGCGGGATCACCATCCTCAAGTACGTCATCGGCCACGACTGCGGGACCGTGATCAACCCGCTGCTGGTCGACGGCCAGGTCCTCGGCGGCTTCGCGCACGGCCTCGGCAACGCGATGTACGAAGAGGCCGTCTACGACGAAGAAGCGACCCCGCAGGCGACGAGCTACCTCGACTACGCGCTCGTGTCGTCGGCCGAAGTCCCGCCGGTCGACCTCTTCCACATCGAATCGCCGAGCCCGCTCAACCCGCTCGGCGTGAAGGGCGCGGGGGAGGGCGGCACCGTGCCGCCGCCGGCCGCGATCGCCAACGCCGTCGAGGACGCGCTGCGCCCGCTCGGCGCCCGCGTGACCCGCGCGCCCGTCACCCCCGCCCGCGTCGTCGACGCGCTCCTCGCCGCCGCCTCGGTCGCCGGAAAGAAGGTCAGCTGATGCTCATCGAGAACTCCTTCGAGGTCGCCGCCGACCCCGACGAGGTGTACCGGTTCCTCCAGGACGCCCACAACGTCGCCGCCTGCTTCCCGGGCGCGGAGCTCGTCGAGGACCTCGGCGACGACTCCTACCGGGGCAAGGTGAAGATCAAGGTCGGCCCGGTGACCGCGGCCTACCAGGGCGTGGCGAAGGTGGTCGAGCGCGACGCCGTCGCGCGCACCGCGGTGCTGCTGGCCGACGGCAAGGACACCAAAGGAGCCGGCACGGCCAAGGCCCGCGCGACCATGCGCGTGACCCCGGCGGGCGAGGGCGCGAACGTCGTGCTCGCGACCGACCTGACGATCTCCGGGAAGCTCGCGCAGTTCGGCCGCGGGATCATGGCCGACGTCTCCGGCCGCATGGTCGGGGAGCTCGCGTCCCGGGTCCGGGACCGCATCGAGCACGGCGAGGAGCCCGTGGCCGAAGAAGCCGCGCCGGTGGCCGCACCGCCGGTCGCCGAGGCGCCGCCGATGAAGGCCCTCGAACTGGCCCGGATCGTGCTCGCCGGGATCCTCGAACGCTGGGCGGCGCGCCTGCGGACGCCGCGTCCCGCCCGGTGACGGCGTCGCGATGACCACCCGCATCAGCGTGCCGACGTCGGCCACGCCCGTGTTCGACGTCGGCATCGACGACAAGGTCCGCGTCTCGAGCGCGATCGGGCTGGGGATCCAGAACATCCTCGGCATGGCCGGCCTGCTGATCTTCCCCGCATTGATCGGCACCGCGTTCAAGCTCTCCGCCGCGGACACCGCCTACCTCTACGGCGTCACGTTCATGACGTCCGGGCTGGTCGTGGTCCTGCAGTCGGTCCTGCTGCTCCGGTTGCCGATCATCCAAGGCCCGTACGCGGGTTCGCTGGCCGCGCTGCTGGCCGTCGGGCACGGGCCGGGCGGGCTCGGCGCGGCGTTCGGGTCGATGGTCGTCGCCGGGCTGATCTGGTGCGTGCTCGCGATCCCGCTCCGGCGGTTCGGGCCGGTCGCGTACCTGGCCCGGTTCGTGCGCGACCCGATCGTCTCCGGCGTGCTCGTGCTCATCCTGGCCACCCAGCTGACCAGCACCGCGCTGCCGAACTGGCTGGGCACGCCCGGCAAACCCGGCTTCCCCTGGGTGAACCTGCTCGCGGGCGGCGTCGCGGCGGCGCTGGTCATCGCGTTGACGTTACTGCCCAAGGGAACCCTGCTGCGCCGGGGTGCGGTGCTGGTGGCGGTGGTCGCCGGGACGATCGTCTACGCGTTCCTCGCGCCGACGAGCTTCGGCGCGGTGGGGGAGAACCTCGGCGTCACCGTGCCGCGGATCTTCCCGTTCGGCTTCGCGGTGCGCGGCGAGCTGGTGCTGATCTTCTTCATCACGCTGCTGCCGGCGATCGCGGAGAGCATCGCCACCTACGACATCGTGGCGGACTGGGGCGGGCAGGAGCTGTCCGGCCACCGGGCGTCCCAGGGCGTGTTCGGCGAAGTGCTGGGCAGCACCGTCGGCGCGGTGTTCGGCGGGCTGTCCACCTTGGCCTACCCGGACAACATCGGCCTGCTGCGGGTGACGAAGGTGGGCTCGCGGTACGTCACGCTGGCCACCGGCGTGATCCTGCTGGTGCTGGGCGGGCTCGGCCCGTTCGACCGGCTGTTGCAGGCCGTGCCGCTGCCGGTGCTGGCCGCGGCGGGCACGGTGCTCTTCGGCGTGCTGTTCGCCAGCGCGATCGACGTCCTGTCCGGCGTGCACTGGTCCCGCGGAAACCTGATGCTGGCCGGCTTCCCGTTCATCACGGCGATCGGCGGCCTGTTCGTGCCGGCGGCGACCCTCAAGGCGATGCCGACGGTCGTGCAGCTGGTCCTCGCGCAGCCGCTGATCCTCGGCACGGTGCTGCTGGTGGTGCTGAAGCTGGCGTTCGGGTTGCGCCGGGACTAAACCCCGCCGCGGCCTCGCGCGTGGAGGCGCGGGGTGATGCGGATGGCGGGGTTCGGCGGTGCGCTGCGCGTGCGGGAGTTCCGGGCGTTGTGGCTGGCCGAGGCGTTGTCGGTGGGTGGCGACCAGGTCGCCAGGGTGGCGTTGTCGCTGGTGGTCTTCGCCAGGACGAACTCGGCGGCGCTGACGGCGTTGACGTACGCGTTGACGTTCGTCCCGGCCGTGCTCGGCGGGGTCCTGCTGTCCGGGCTGGCGGACCGGTACCCGCGGCGGGCGGTGGTCGTGACGACCGACGTCGTCCGCGGCCTGCTCGCCGCCGCGATGGCCGTGCCCGGGCTGCCGCTGTGGCTGCTGTGGGCGCTGATCGGCGTGCTGACCCTGGCGGCCGCGCCGTTCAAGGCCGCGCAGCTCGCGCTGCTGCCGGACGTGCTGCCGGGGCCGTTGTTCCAGGCGGGCATGGGGTTGCGGCAGATCACCACGCAGGCGGTGCAAGTCGCCGGCTTCGGGCTCGGCGGCGTGCTGGTGACGGCGACCGGGCCGGCGGTGGCGCTGCTGGCCAACGCGGCGACGTTCCTCGGGAGCGCGGCGGTGGTCGTGCTGTTCGTGCGGCCCCGCCCGGCGGCGCGGTCCACGCGGACGGCGGGCCCGGCGGCGAAGGCCGGACCGGTGCTGATCGCGGTGTACGCGTTCGCGGCGATGATCGGGTTCCTGGTGGTGCCCGAAGGTCTCGCGGCGCCGTTCGCGTCGCTGGCCGGAGTGGGTTCGGCCGGGGTGGGCGTGCTGATGGCGGCGGACCCGGTCGGCAGCGTCGTGGGCGGCTGGTGGGCGGCCCGCACGGCGGCGCGGCCGCGGACGGCACCGCGGTCGGTCGCGGTCCCGGCGGCGCTGGCCGGGTTGCCGCTGCTGCTGTGCCCGGTGCTGCCGGGCTGGTGGGCGGTGGGGTGCTGGGCGGTGTCGGGCGGGCTGTCGACGGTGTACCTGATCCGCCTGCAGGCGGCGGTGGTCGACCTGATCCCGGACGAGCGCCGCGGCACGGTGATGGGCCGGTTGAGCACGTGCCTGTACAGCTCCCAGGGCGTGGCGATCGTCGGCGCGGGCCTGCTGGCCGAGCAGATCGGCCCGGCGGTGGCGATCGCGGTGTCCGGCGCACTGGCCACGCTGACGGCGGTCTCGGCGGCCGCGGTCTGGCGGGCCACCGCGCGGCAGGAGGTCCTGGCCCCGGCCTAGTGGTGGGCGAGCTCGGCGCCGGTGGCCGGTTCGGTGTGCACGACCACCGCGGCCAGCCGCGGGATCGCGTGCACCAGCCGGTGTTCGACTTCGTGGGCGAGCACGTGGGCTTGCGTGACGGTGAGGTCGCTTGCCACGGTCACCGCCAGCTCGGCGCGCAGGTGGTGCCCGATCCAGCGCATCCGCAGGTCCCGGGTGCCGAGCACGCCGTCGACGGCGCGGGCGGTGGCTTCGGCCAGCTCGACGGACGCGGGGTCGACGGCGTCCAGCAGCCGCCGGAAGACCTCCTTCGCCGCGTCGCGCAGGACGAACAGGATGGCGACGGTCATGCCGAGCCCGACGATGGGGTCGGCGAGCGGGAACCCGAAGGCGATCCCCGCGGCCCCGACGACGACGGCGAGCGAGGTGAAGCCGTCGGTCCGCGCGTGCAGGCCGTCGGCGACCAGCGCGGCCGAGCCGATCTCGCGCCCGACTTTGATCCGGTACCGCGCGACGAGCTCGTTGCCGACGAAGCCGACGACCCCGGCGGCGGCGACCACCCACGGCTGCCCGACGGGCCGCGGATCGAACAGCCGCAGGACGGATTCGTAGCCGACGAGCACGGCCGAGGCGGCGACGACGAGCACGACGACCACCCCGGCGAGGTCTTCGGCCCGGCCGAAGCCGTAGGTGAACCGGCGCGTCGCGGCCCGCCGCCCGAGCACGAAGGCGATGCCGAGCGGGACGGCGGTGAGCGCGTCGGCGAAGTTGTGGATGGTGTCACCGAGCAGCGCGACCGAACCGGTGACGAGCACGAGCACCAGCTGCGCGACGGCGGTGGCGAACAGCGCGGCGAAGGACCACCCGAGGGCGCGAAGACCCCGCCGGCTGCTTTCGAGGGCGTGGTCGACGCGGTCGGCGCTGTCGTGACTGTGCGGGCGCCACCGGGAGTGGCCGTGTCCGTGTCCGTGTCCGTGTCCGTGTCCATGTCCGTGTCCCATGGGATGAGTCTATCTGCGCACACACGCAGATACGCAAGTAGTAGGGTAGTGGGCATGCACGCGTCGCTGCCGGACTTCGACATGCCCACCGAAGAGCAGGTCCACCTGGCGGCGGAGTCGTTCCGCCTCCTCGCCGACCCGACGCGCATCAAGGTGCTGTGGGCGTTGTTGCAGGGCGAGTCCTCGGTGGCGTGTTTGGCAGAGCTGGCCGGAGCGGCCCCGACGGCGGTGAGCCAGCACTTGGCGAAGCTCCGGCTGGCGGGCTTGGTGAAGGGCCGCCGGGAGGGAACGTTCGTGTACTACTCGGCGGCCGACAACCACGTGCGCGGCCTGCTGGCCCAGGCGTTGCACCACGCGGACCACCTGGACCGCGACCTGCCGTCGGAGCACGCGCACCACCCCAGCTGATCCTGTCGAGTCCGGGCCCGCCCGTTCGTCCTCGAGGTGAAACCACCTCTCAGGACGAAGGAGCGAAATGGACACAATGGACTTGTTCGGCCGCGCACAGGACGGCGTCGACGCGGTGCTGGCCGCGGTACGCGATGACCAATGGGAAACCCCGTCAGCCTGCGCGGAGTGGTCGGTGCGGGACGTGGCCGGTCACGTCATCTGGGGCCAGAACCAGCTCCGCGCCTGGGCGACCGGCGAGGACTACGCCGAACCCGCGGGCGCCCCGGGCGCACCCCACCCGGCAAAACTGGCCGGCGACGACCCGCTGGCGACCTGGCGAGCGGCGCGGGTGACCACCCTGACCGACGACCAGCTGCACCGGGAGATCACGTTGACCGGCCTCGGCGAGATCCCCCTCGTCGGCGTGGTCACGCTGCTGATCACGGACCTGGTCGCGCACAGCTGGGACATCGGCTCGGCCACCGGCCAGGACGTGCGCCCGGAACCCGAACTCGTGGACGTCGCCTTCGAATGGGCGCGGGCGCACGTAGTCCGGCGCCCCGGTTTCTTCGGCCCGGAACTCGAGCCGCCCGCGGGTGCCGACGAGTGGACGCGGCTGCTCGCCTTCCTCGGCCGCCGGGCCTGGGCGTCCGTCTCGGTCTGAGCGTTGTTTCCGGTGCGGAGCGTGGTGGTAGCCCACGATGATCGCCGCCCGAACGGCGGGCGGCGCGGAGGGATGACCGATGCCCACGACCGCAGTTCGCCTGACCGCACCGCCGATGCCGCCCGAACCGCTCCCGCCCGATCCCGTCGTTCCGGACCCGGTGCCGCCGGGTCCGGGGCCGGACCGGCCGACTCCGGAACCCGGCGGCACGCCCGTGCCCGATCCGCTGCCGCCGGACCCGCAGCCCGGCCCGGAACGCAGTTACGAGAATCAGATCATATGAAACTCATATGATCTCGTGTACCGTCGGCGGCATGACAACAGCGCAGAACTACCGCCGGATGGTCAACGCGGGGAACAAGATCGTCGTGCGGCTGCAGCGGCTCGGCCTCGCGTTCGGCCCGATGCAGCTGCTCACGGTCGCGGGGCGGCGCACCGGCGTCCCCCGCACCTTCCCGATCGCGGTCATCCCGCTGGACGGTGACCGCTACATCTTCCAGGCCTACCCGAAGGCGGCCTGGGTGGCCAACGCGCGGGCCGCGGGCGAGGTGACGCTCACCCGCGGCCGCCGCGCGTCGGCCGCGCGGCTGACCGAAGTTCCCGTCGAAGAACGCCGTCCGCTGCTGCGGAAGCTGGTCGAGCAGAGCCCGCCGAGCGTGGGGAAGCGGCTCGTCACCACCGGCCTCGCGGACGCCCCGACGCCGGACGCCGTCGCCGCCGCGGCCGAGCGCATCGCGGTCTTCCGCGTCGAGCCCGCCTGAGTCAGCCGGACGTCAACCCGGGAGCCGAAGTTCCCTCCAGCGCACGCAAAACCTGCGCGGCGGCGACGCGGGCGGCGGGACTCGGGAGGATCGTGCGGTCGCCGTCCGGCTGCGGCGCCGGTGCCCCGGCGAGCAGCTCCACCAGGGCGACGGCGAGCTCGCGCACCTTGACGTTGAACTCCTGGCTCGCGCGGCGCAGAGTCGCCCACGCCTCGTCGGGGTCGCAGCGGCGCAGGGCGATGACGATGCCCTTGGCCTCCTCCAGCGCGGCCCGCGACTGCAGGAGGTCGAGCATCTGGCCGGTCCGGTCCGGCCGCGCCGCCGCCTCGGCGACGACGAACGCCAGCGCGGCGAGCCGTTCGTGGCGGCGCAGCACCGTCAGGGTCTCTTCGGTGGCGGGGCGGTCCAGCATCACGGACAGCACCAATCCGCCTTCGGTGTCCGACGTCGCGGGCAGCGCGGCGACCCCCCGCACGCGCGGCCAGTCCGCCGCGAGCGCGGGGTGGCGTTCGATCAGCCCGCTCAGCGTGAGCCACGGCCACCGTTCGTCGGCGAAGACGTCGGCGGTGAGCACCGGCTTGCCGGTGCGGCCCGCGGCGGGCACCGGCCCGTCGAACCGGTCCACCTGGGCGGGCACGAAAACCGCGGAAAGGCCGCGCGCGGCCGCCACGCGCGGGGGAGCGTCGCCGTGGTGCGTGGAGACGGCGGCGCCGAGCGTGCCCGGCACGTCCGCGGCGATCCGCTCGAGCAGTTCCTCGAGCAGCGCGGTCACCGGGGTTCGCTCGCCCGGCGTGGGTCTGTCGGTCAGCACGAACCCTCCTCGTCGCGTGGCGGCGGGCCGGGAGGGTGGCTCCCGGCCCGCCGCGGCGGGGTCAGGCCTTGATTTCCTTGCGTTCGCCGCTGCCGCTGATCGAGATGCGCCGCGGCTTCGCCTTGTCCGCGACGGGGATGCGGACGGTCAGCACGCCGGCGTCGTAGTCGGCGGTGATGCGGTCGGTGTCGAGGGTGTCGCCGAGGAACAGCTGGCGCGAGAACACGCCGAGCGGCCGCTCGGACACCTGCATCTGGACGTCGTCACCGGTCGGCAGGGGCCGTCGTTCGGCCTTGACGGTGAGGACGTTGCGCTCGATGTCCAGCTCCACGGCACCGGGGTCGACGCCGGGCAGGTCGAAGCAGACCACGAACTCGTCGCCGGCGCGGTAGGCGTCCATCGGCATGGCGGCCGGCTTGGACCAGGTGCCGGGGGCCGAGCTGCCGAAAACCTGCTGGGCGAGCCGGTCGAAGTCGCGGAACGGGTCGGTGCGCATCAACATCGGGATCCACCTCCTGTGGTTCGACGACTCTCTGGTGTCAACACGCACCTCTGTTCTATCATGTCGTCGAAGCGATGACAAGTGACAGGTCGTCGGAAGGATGACGGAATGAATGAAAGCGACCCCGCCGGCGCCGTACGCCGGATCCACGATGTGGTCGAGGCGGCCCGCGCGGGCACGGCGGAGCAGGACAGCCTGCTGACCGCGCTGACGAGCCTGCGCCTGCTGCGCGAGGAGCTCGCGGGCTGGGAACCGGAGCTGATCACGGCGGCCAGGGCGGCCGGGGCGAGCTGGGTGGTGCTGGCGCCCGCGCTCGGCGTCGCCAGCCGCCAGGCCGCGGAACGGCGCTACCTGCGCCTGCAGCCGTCGGACACCGGGGAGAAGACCGGCGAGGCGCGTGTCGACGCGGAGCGCGACCGGCGCGCGGGCGACCGGGCCGTCGCGGACTGGGCGCGGCGCAACTCCGCCATCCTGCGCCAGCTGGCGGGCCGGGTCAGCGCCCTCGACGGCCTCGGCCCGGCGGCCCAGGAGAGCGCCGACCGGCTCGGTGCCGCCCTCGGCGACGACGACCCCGCCTCCCTGCTCCCGCCGCTGGCCGCGGCCCAGCCGCACCTGACCGACGCCCACGCCGGCCTGGCCGAGCAGCTCGGGGCGATCTCCGAACAGACCGCGCAGCTCCGCCGCGACGCCGTGGGAAACCGCAGATCCCGGGACTGACGCGTTTGCCCGGCGGACCGCCGGGCACCCGTCGCGGAAGCGAAACCGCGACGAAGGGACGCCGCCATGACCGCCGACCCGCCGGATCCGGACCCGCGCCGGACCCCGGACCTCGAGGCCGGTGGCGGGGTGCCGCCCGGCAGCACGCCACCCGACTCGGCCCAGACGTCCGGGCTCTCGCACCCCCAGCCCATGCCGTCGAAGACCACGCCCGTGCTGTGGCTGATCCTCACCGGCGTCCTCGTGCTGATGGTCGCCGCGCTCGTCATCGCGCTCGCCTTCGGCTGGCTGGGCGGTGTCTGAGACCGCCCGGCACCGGGTACCCGCCGATCATGGAACCCGATGACAAGCGGTCCGAGACCCGGGCCGAGCTGCTGCCCGAGGAGCAAGCCGCCGACAGCGACGACCCGCGCGGCCAGGCCCGCGAAGTCCTGCGCGACTCCGACCGCCGCACCGAGCGGCCGGAGCCCACCATGCGCCGCCGTCCCGAAGAGACGGCCTAGTCACCGCCGCGAAAGTTCTCCTGCGAACCCGGGTGCCCGGGCCGCGCCTTCGCGTCTTCGTCTTCCAGCGGCCCTTCGGGCTCGTTGCGGCGAGGCGGGTCGTCGACCCGGTTGCCGCTCGAGTCCTCTTCGCCGGTTTCGTGGTGTGGTTCCGACATCCCCTGCGGCTACCCCGCGGACACCGGCGTCAACCGCTCCGGCTCACGCGCCTCCCCGCGCAGCGCCAGCACCGCGACCAGGCCGAACGCGGCCACGACGGCGAAGAAGTAGAAACCCCACGGATAGGCGACCCCGGCCGTCACCAGCGCGCCGGTGACGAACGGCCCGAGGATCGAGCCGAGCCGTCCGACCGCCGACGTCAGCCCGAGCGCGGTCCCGCGTGCCTGCGCCGGGAACGCCTGCGCGACGTACCCGTAGATCAGCACCTGCGCGGAGAACACGAACACGCCGGTCAGCAGCACGACCGTGTTGAGCACGAACGCGTTGCCGATCTTCAGGCTCAGCGCGGCCAGCAGCACGGCACCGGCGCCGAACCAGATCCGCGCGATCGGCCGGATGCCGAAGCGGTCGGCGATCGTGCCGGCCAGCACCAGCCCGAGCACCGCGCCGATGTTGAGCACCAGCAGCAGCGTGATCGACGTCGAGATCGGGTAGCCGGCGGTCCGCATCAGCTGCGGCAGCCACGTGTTGAGCCCGTAGACCAGCAGCAGCCCCATGAACGAGCCGGTCCACACGGCGATGCTGATCCGCCGGAACCGGGCGCCGAGCAGGTCCTTCAGGCCGATGCGCTCGGTCGCGGGCTCCTCCTTGGCCGCGAGGTAGGCCGCGGATTCCGGCAGCTTCCACCACATCAGCGGCACGGCCAGCAGTCCGACGATCCCGCCGCCGTAGAACAGCAGGTGCCAGTCTTCTTTCGCGTACAGCGCGAGAACCGAGGTCAGCACCGCGCCGACGTGGTAGCCGGTCATGGTGAACGTGCTCGCGCTGGCGCGGCGCCGCGCGGGCAGGTTTTCCGACATGACCGTGAGCGCCACCGGCATGCACGCGCCGAGGCCGAGCCCGGCGACGAACCGGAAGATCCCGAACGTCGCGACGTTCGGCGCCACCGGCGTCAGCAAGGTGAACAGCGAGAACAGCAGCACCGAGCCGATGAGCATGCCGCGGCGGCCGAAGCGGTCGGTGAGCGGGCCGAGGCAGGCCGCGCCGACGGCCACGCCGATCAGCGAGACCGTCGCGACCAGCGTCGCGCCGGCCGCGGTGAAGCCGAGGTAACCGCTCTTGAGCAGGGTGGGGATGGTGGCGCCGAGCGCGACCAGGTCGTAGCCCTCGAGCAGGACGGTCAGCCAGCAGAGGACCGCCGTCCACACGGGACGGGCGGGAGACGTCGTCATTGCCGTGCTCCTTGTCAGAACGGGTAGCCCGCGATGTCCGCGCGGACGGTCAGCCACTGGGTTTCGGTGAAGGCCTCGATGTTGGCCTTGGCCCCGCCGAAGCGGGAGCCGTTGCCGGAGTCGCCGACACCGCCGAACGGGGCGGTGGGCTCGTCGCCGACGGTCTGCTCGTTGATGTGCACTTTCCCCGAGCGGACCTCGTCGGCCAGCTTCATCGCGGTGCCGACGTCGCCGAGGATGCCGACCGAGAGGCCGTACTCGGAGTCGTTGACCAGCCGCGCGGCCTCGTCGAGGTCGCGGTAGGCCCGCACCGGCGCGACCGGGCCGAAGATCTCCTCGCGCCACGCCGGGGTGTCGTCGCCGAGTCCGAAGAGGACGGTCGGCGGGTAGAACGGCGCGTCGGGCTTGCCGCCCGCCAGCACCCGCGCGCCCGCCGCGACGCTGCGGTCGACGACGTCGGTGACGTGCGCGAGCTGGCGGTCGTCGATGATCGGGCCGAGCGCGACGTCGCCCTCGGCCGGGTTCCCCACGGGCAGCCGTCGCGCCTTCTCGGCGAGGGCTTCGACGTATTCGTCCACTTGGGACTCGTGCACGAGGTGGCGGCCGGTGGTCATGCAGATCTGGCCCTGGTGCAGGAACGAACCGAACGCGCCGGCGGAGGCCGCCTCGGCGACGTCGGCGCCCGGCAGCACGACGAGCGCGTTGTTCCCGCCCAGCTCCAGGTGGACGCGCTTGAGCGAGCGCGCGGCGGCTTCGCCGACCTTCCGCCCGGCCGCGGTGGAGCCGGTGAACGACACCACGGACACCTCGGGCGCGTCGACGACCGCGGCGCCCACGGCGGCGTCGCCGGGCAGCAGGTGCAGCAGGCCCTCGGGCAGCCCGGCCTCCTCGAAGACCCGCAGGATGCTCACGCCGCCGGACACCGCGGTCCGCAGGTCGGGCTTGAGCAGCACGGCGTTGCCGAGCGCCAGCGCGGGCGCGACCGAGCGGATCGCCAGGATCAGCGGGAAGTTGAACGGCGAGATCACCGAAACCACCCCGCACGGCGTGCGCCGGGCCAGCGACCAGCGCGGCTCGCCGGTGCTCAGGACCTCGCCGAGGGGGTGGGTCGGCAGGGCCGCGGCTTCGAAGCAGATCCCGGCCGCCATCTCCGTCTCGATCCCGGCTTTCGGCCGCGTCGAACCGGCTTCGCGGACGATCCAGTCCTGGACCTCGGCGGCGTGCGCCTCCCACAGCTCACCGGCGCGGCGCAGCACCGCGGCACGCTCGGCGGGCTTGCGCCGCGCCCAGTCGCGCTGGGCCTTCGCGGCGGTCTCGGCGGCCTTCGCGACGTCCTCCGGCGTCGCGATCCCGACGCGGCCCAGGGTTTCCCCGGTGGCGGGTTCGACGACCGCGTGGGTCCCGCCGGTTCCGCCGAGGAACTCGTTGTCCAGCAAGGTCATGCTCACTCCGGTGTGGTCGGTTCGGTGTCGACCTGGATCAGCCGCGGGCCGTCCGGGGTCGTCTTGAGCTGGTCACGCAGGTCGGCTTCGCCGGTGACGGTCGTGGCGGGCACGCCGTAGCCCTCGGCGATCGAGGTGAAGTCGAGGCCGGGGATCTCGGTGCCGGGCACGTCCGGCGTGCCGAGCAGCTCGCCGAACCACCGCAGGGCGCCGTAGACGCCGTTGCGCAGGATCACGAACGTGACCGGGACGCGGTAGTGCGCGGCGGTCCACAACGCCGTGATGCCGTAGTTGGCCGAGCCGTCGCCGATGACGCCGACGACCGGGCGGTCCGGGCTGCCCATGGCGACGCCGACCGCGGCGGGCAGGCCGAACCCGAGCCCACCGGCGGCGGGGAAGAAGTACGAGCCTTCGCGGCGCAGGTCCATCTGCCGCCACCACGCCGAGTTCGTCGACGTCGACTCGACGACGTAACGGGTGTCGGCGGCCTGGGTGTCGCGCAGCGCGGCGAAGACCTGCTCGGGGTGCAGTGCCTTTTCGCCGGTCTTGGGTGCCGGGTTCCCGACGTAGTCGTGCTGGGTCGCGCGGGCTGGGAGCTGCTTCAGC
Source organism: Amycolatopsis nalaikhensis (assembly GCF_030264295.1). Lineage (GTDB taxonomy): Bacteria > Actinomycetota > Actinomycetes > Mycobacteriales > Pseudonocardiaceae > Amycolatopsis > Amycolatopsis nalaikhensis. Next base: position 6,885,446 of record NZ_CP127173.1, read on the forward strand.
AGCGCCTCGATGACCGGGGCGGGGTCGGCGACCAGCGCCTCGCCCATCGGCGCGCGGGCCGCGGCGCCGAAGTCGTCGGTCACCTGGATCAGCCGGGTGCCCTCGGGCAGGTAGGCGCCGGGCACGTGCTGGTGGTAGCGGAACACCGGCGCGCCGAGCACGAGCACGAGGTCGTGCCCGGTGAGCGCGGCCGAGATCGGCGCGATGCCCGCGGGCAGCACGCCGCGGAACAGCGGGTGCCGGTTGGGGAAGGGCAGCCGGTGCGGCGACGGCGCCACCCAGGTCGGCAGGTCGAGGTGCTCGGCGAGAGCGACGGCGCGGTCGAACAAGCCGGTGGCGTCGACGTCGCCGCCGAGCACCAGCGCGGGGTTCTTCGCGGCCTCGACCGTCTTGACGAGGTCGTCCAGCTGGGCTTCGGACGGCGTGAGTCCTCTTCGGACGGTCCGCTCGAGCGTCGCGGCGGCGTTCGCGTCGAGTTCGGCGGCCCAGTCGTCGTAGGGCACCGAGAGGTAGCTCGGGCGCCGGTGCAGCTCGGCCTCGAACACGGCCTGGGCGAGCGAGCGCGGGACGTCCTCGGCGCAGCTCGGCTCGCCCGACCAGGCCACGAGCGGGCGCATCAGCTGCGTGGCCTCGACGTTGGCGAGCATCGCCTCCAGCCCGATCGCCGAGCGCACCTGCTGCCCGGCGGTCAGCACCAGGGGAGAGCGCGAGTAGACGGCGTTGGTCAGGGCGCCCATGGCGTTGCCCGAACCGGCGGCGGCGTGCAGGTTGACCAGCACCGGGCGGCCGGTGGCCTGCGCGTAGCCGTCGGCCATCCCGACGACGGCGCCCTCGTGCAGGCCCAGGACGTACCGGAAGTGCGCCGGGAAGCTCGGCGAGGAAGGGCAGCTCGTTCGAACCGGGGTTGCCGAAGATCGTGGTCAGGCCACGGCGGTCCAGGAACTCGTGGGCGAGCCGGCGGGCGGTGGGCATGCGCGGGTCCTCCTCGGGCGGGTTGGACCGAACCCTAAGGAGCCCAGCGCCTGTGTTCCAATAAATGTTGTCTCGGTGGTTCATAGAGGAGATCGATGATGCGCGACTTCGACCTCAACCTGGTGCGGACGTTCGTGCTGCTCTACGAGACCCGCAGCGTGACGGCGACGGCGGAGTCCCTGCACGTCACGCAGCCGACGATCAGCTACAGCCTGCAGAAGCTGCGGCGCCGGTTCTCCGACGAGCTGTTCCGCCGCACGGGCGGCGGCCTGGTGCCGACGACGACGGCCCGAGCGCTGTACGAGCCGTTGCACAGCGCGCTGTCGGGCATCGAGACGGCGGTGAGCGGCGCGTGGTCGTTCTCGCCGTCGACGTCACGCGCGGCGTTCACGCTGTGCTTGTCGGACCTGGGCGAGATCTCGCTGCTGCCGCGCCTGATGGCGGCGCTGCCCGCGGCGGCGCCGGGGGTGACGCTGACGGTCCGCCCGCTGGACGTCGAGCGCGCGGCGGACCAGCTCGGCCGCGGCGAGATCGACGCGTTCATCGCGTCCCCGCTGATCAGCTCCCAGCGCGTCGCCCGGGTCCCGCTGTTTTCGGAGGGCTACCTGGGCATGGTGGCGCGGGACCACCCGCGCCTGGGCGATTCGGTGGACTTCGCGGAGTTGGCGGCGGAGAGGCACGTGACGGTGTTCGGCCCCACAGGCCACGACGGCCCGCGGCGAGCACTGGAGGCGCACGGGCTCCTGGACCAGGTGGTCCTGGAGGTGACGCGCTTCGCGGCCCTGCCGTACCTGGTCCAGGACGGCGAGCTGGTGGCGATGGTGCCGAGGCTGGTGGCGGAGATGTTCGCGGCCCAGCACCGGGTGCGGCTGTTCGAGCTGCCGATGGACGTCGAGCCGGCGCAGGTATCGGTCTACACGCGACACACGCACGCCCGCAGCCCGGCGCAGCACTGGCTGGTGGACTTCATGCGCGAAGTGCTCGGCTAACCGGCGTCGCAGCGGGCGCCGTTGAGGGCAAAGCCGGTGGGCGGCGGGTTCCCGTGGTCGAAGGCGCCGTTGAAGCCGATGTCGACGGTGGCGCCCGGCGCGAGCGTGGCGTTGTAGGAAACGGCGTCGATCGTGACGCGTCCACCGCGCTGGCTGAAGTCGCCGTTCCAGCTGTGGGTGACGCGCTGCCCGGCGGCGAAGGTCCAGGTGAGCGTCCACGGCGAGAGCGTCTCGCTGCCGTTGTTGGTGACCGAGACGCCCGCGGTGAAGCCATCGGTCCACTGATCGGTCACGCTGAACCGCACGAGGCATTTCGCGGTTTCGACAGGAGGCGGCGCGGCCTGGGACGACGTCTGCCGCAGCACGGTGGGAATCGGCGTCGGACTCGCCGGTTTGACGCTCGTCGGCCGCGAGGACGTCGCGGGGGCGAGAGGAGCGGGGGCGGCCTGACGTCGCGGCGAGCTGTCGGACGTGACGGCGATGACGACGACGCTGCCGACTACCACGACCCCGCCACAGATGCCGGAAATCCACCGAATCCGCCGCCCGGCACGCTGCTGAGCCGCGGCGGCATCGCGAGCGCGCTGCTCGAGGCGTTCGCGGTAGCCGTCGCCGGTGTCTTCCTCGCGAGGGGGAGTGGCTCCAGGGGTCCCGGCGAGCGACCGCGGAGTCGCCCCGGTAGCCCGGAGAAGCTCGGCGACCGAGATCTCATCGTCCCGCCGACGGCCGGCGCGCGCCATCCGAAACCTCCCGTCCCGCGGCCCGACCGGCGAAGCTTAGGGAGCGCGGACGGGCTTGTAAACGGCGTGCACGGGGCCGGGAACTCGACGTCGGAGAAGAAGGTCAGCGCCTTCGCCGCGCGCGGCGCCGAGCTCGTCGCGGCGAACCTTGACGACGAGGCGAGCCTGAGGAGGGCGTTCGAGGGCGCGTACGGCGCGTATCGACGTTCGGCACGTGATCCGCCCGCACCGGCGCGACGACGGCCACACGTCGACGCTGCACGGGAACTACAAGGTCTTGCACCTCGACAGCAAGGCCGAAGCCAAGGCGGTGGGCGCGCAGATGCTGGACCCGTGGACCGTTACCAGGAGCCCCTGAGGATGTTCGCCCAGGCCCAGGCAGCTGAATCGATGCAGAGCAGGCAAAACTTCCCGATCTTGCCAGAGGGCGGGAACGGCGAGATCCGGACCCCCCTGAACGAGGGCGAAGGATCGCCGTATACTCTTTCTTCAGCAGGTCCGAGTGGCGGAATGGCAGACGCGCTAGCTTGAGGTGCTAGTGCCCTTAACGGGCGTGGGGGTTCAAGTCCCCCCTCGGACACAGTATTACCCCACGGATCGCGGAACGCGATCTTGACGCTGGAGTGATCGTAGCTCAGCTCGAATCAATCTTCTCCAGTCGCCATCCGGTGCTGTCGTAGATGATGATCTTCCCTGAGTCGCGCAGCGCCGCGGCCACACGTCTGTGTCTTGGTCGGTCAAGCTCCGGCGTGGCGTGGCCGTCGCTGTCTTGAACGCCGAGCCGGATATGGATGGGTCTGCCCAGGGTTCGGTTGACACCGGAGCTGACTACTTCTCAGGCCGCTGCTGCGGTCGTGTAGATGGTCTCAAACTCGACCGGGGTGAGCTTGCCCAGGGCGCGTTGGCGGCGTTTGCGGTGGTACTTCGTCTCGATCCAGGACACGATCGCCAACCGGAGTTCTTCCCGGGTCCGCCATCGCCGGGTATCGAGAACGTTCTTTTGCAGCAACGAGAAGAATGATTCCATCGCGGCGTTGTCACCACAGGCCCCGACCCGCCCCATCGACCCGGTCAGCCTGTGGCTGCGCAGCAGACGCCGGTAGGCTGCCGACCGGAATTGGGCGCCGCGGTCGGAGTGGACGACGGTTCCGGCCGGGTCACGCAGGGCGATCGCGTTGCGCAGCGCGCTGACGGCGAGTGAGGCCCGCATGTGCGAGTCGATGGAGTATCCGACGATCTTGTTGGAGTAGCAGTCTTTGACCGCACACAAATACAGCTTGCCCTCACCGGTGGAATGTTCGGTGATGTCGGTGAGCCACTTGGTATTCGGTGCGGTGGCGGTGAAGTCCCGGCGGACCAGGTCGTCGTGCACCGGTGGCCCCGCCTTGTGGGAACGGCCTTTCTTCTTGGCGTGCGAAGAGAAGATCTGCTGCATGGAGCAAATCCGCCACACCCGGTTCTCCGAGGCGGTGAAGCCCCGGCGGGCGAGTTCGTCGGCGATGAACCGGTACCCGTCGGCCGGATCGTCGGCGTGGATCTCGAGCGCGGCGTTGATCAGGTGCGCGTCGTCGTAGTCCCGCTGCGAGACCGGCGCTGCACACCATTGGTAGTAGGCCTGCCGGGAGATGCCCAGCACCCTGCACGTCACCGCGACCGACACCCTGATCGGGGCGCCGGCCGCGGCCAGTTCACGGACGAGCGGGAAGACTATTTTCCCGGCAGATTGCCTTGGGCCAGGTAGGCCGCCGCTTTGCGCAGGACCTCGTTCTCCTGCTCCAGCAGGCGGTTGCGTTTGCGCAGTTCCCGTAGCTCGGTGGACTCATCGCGAGTCACGCCGGGCCGGGTGCCGTCCTCGACGTCGGCGGCGCGCAGCCAGTTGGCCAGGCACGACTCGGAGATTCCGAAGTCCTTCGCGACCTGCTTCAACGGGGCTTCGCCGCGGCGGGCGACGGCGATCACGTCGTCGCGGAACTCGCGGGGGTAGGGCTTGGGCACGGTGACATCCTTCCAGGCGAGGCCGGAGCCTCACAGGTGAGGTGTTAACCGAACCCTGGGCAGACCCCAGAGTCCGATACATCACACGGCTCTCGTTATCTCCGGTCGCGGCGCGGGCCGTCGACTGCGGGTGTCAAAAGTCGGCCATATGTCTACTGAACAGCGAGTTGATCCGCCGCGGGTTCATGTTCGTTGATCGGCCGCCGAGGACTGATTGACGACGTACCGGCGTGGGGTTTGAGAGCGCGGTGAGCACCGCGCGGTCGGTCCAGTTCAGCCGCGGGCGGGAGAGGTCCGGCGCAGCATGGCGACTCGATGCCGTAAAACCAGCAGTTCGACGTCCTTCACTGCGAAGGACCGGCCGAGCAGAACCAGTCAATCAGCGAGTCAACTTGTGGCCGGTGTCGCGCACGATGTCCACGACGGGCGACAGTGGCGGGATACACCAGACCATCGGCATGGTGCGGTATTTCGGGTGCAGCGGCAGCGCCACCCGGTAGGTGTTGATGAGCGCGTAGATCGGTCACCGGCGCGCGGCCTCGATCCGGTCCCGCTGGATGCCTGCGCGTTCGGCTTCGCGTTGCACCCGCGGGTCTTCCGGATCGAGCAGGACGCCGCGCTGGGCGTCGTAGAGCACGAGGCTGATGTAGCGCAGACGCTCGACGCGTCACGAGTCATTCGCCTGTGGTCATCGCGGCCTGCGAGCCAAACGTTGTTACGTCCGGTCCCGTTGTGGTCTACCCGGATGGTCGGCTGCATCAGGAGCGTCAGCGACATCGTTCGAGGGGCGTTGCCGGCGGTGCCATAGCAACACGGCCAGCGCGGCGAGGAAGACCAGCAGCGAGGTCCAGTCGTTGAGTCGCAGTCCGAGGAAGTGGTTGGCGTGGTCCACCCGCAGCGCTTCGACCCGCTCTACGGTTTCCACCACGCCGTCCAGGGGTGGATCGCGCGGCTGACGAACGTCCGCACGTTCACCTACCTGTTCGGGGACAGCAGTTACATCGTGCACTACCTGCGCGGGCTGGGGTACGACCTGTCCTCGGTCCGGCAGACCGGGTCGAACTTCGGGGTCGAGGTCAAGCACGAGACGCCGTTCCTGAGCACGGTCGGCACCGGGACCATGGTCTCGGACGGGCTTTCGCTGCTCAACGCGGACTACTCGGGTTCGTCCTTCCGGCTCCGCCGGACCGCCGTCGCGCCGGAAGCGTTCCTGGGCAACGACATCGCGTACCCGCCGGGGGCCCGCGTCGGCCGGAACTGCCTGCTGGCGACCAAGGTGCTGGTCCCGCTCGACGGTCCGGTCCGGGAGGACGTCGGCCTGCTCGGCTCGCCGGCGTTCGAGATCCCCCGCTCGGTCCGGCGGGACCGGGGCTTCGACCACCTGTGGACCGGGGCGGCCCGGCGCCGCGGGCCGGCGGCCAAGCTGCGACACAACACGGTCACGATCGCCTGGTACGTGCTCGTGCAGTGGCTGAACCTGACCGGGGTCGTCGGCATCGGGGTACTCGCGGGCGGGCTGCACCCGCGGTTCGGGGTGTTCGCCACCGCCGGGGGCATCGCGGCCGCGCTGTTGTTCTCCGTCCTCTTCCTGGTGCTGGCCGAACGCACGGCGCAGGGCTTCCGGCCGCTGCGGCCCCGGTTCTGCTCGATCTACGACCCCGTTTTCTGGCGGCACGAACGGTTCTGGAAGCTGAGCCCCGGCCGCTACCTCGCGCTGTTCAACGGCACGCCCTTCAAGGGCCTGCTGTGGCGGCTGCTGGGTGTGCGCGTCGGCCGCCGCGTCTTCGACGACGGGTGCGCGATGCCGGAGAAGTCGCTGGTCACCCTGGGCGACGACGTCACCCTCAACGTGGGCAGCGTGATCCAGTGCCATTCGCTCGAGGACGGCACGTTCAAGTCGGACCGCACCACTGTCGGCGCCGGGAGCACGATCGGCGTCGGAGCGTTCGTCCACTACGGCGTCACGATCGGCGAGGCGGCCGTCGTCGACGCCGATGCGTTCCTGATGAAGGGCTCCGTCACGGCGCCGGGGTCGCGCTGGCGGGGCAACCCGGCCACGGAGATCGCCGGTGAACCGGTCGCACCCGGGAGGTGGTCATGACCGGCGCCCGGACCACCATCACACAGCCGCACGTCACCGGTGACCTGCCCGGTCCGCGGTCGGCGGCTTCCTGGCGCACCAGCGGCGCTGGGAGTCCAACGCCCGGGTCTACCCGCGGAACCTGCCCATCGCCCTCGCCGAAGGGACCGGCAGCTACGTTCGGGACGTCGACGGGAACGTCTTCATCGACTTCCTGTCCGGCGCCGGGGTGCTCGCGCTGGGCCACAACCACCCCGAAGTGGTCCGCGCGGCGAACGACCAGCACCGGCTGCTCACCCACGGCCTGGACTTCCCGACCCCGGCGAAGCGCGCGTTCGTCGACGCTCAGCTGGCGATGCTCCCGCCAGCCCTGAGGTCACGGATGAAACTGCACTTCTGCGGCCCCGGCGGCGCGAACGCGGTGGACGCCGCGCTCAAGCTCTGCAAGACCGCGACCGGACGCGGGGACGTCGTGTCCTTCCAGGGCGGTTTCCACGGGGCTAGCCACGCGGCGATGGCGCTGACCGGCCTCGTCGCGCAGAAGCAGCCGATCGCCCACGGCGTGCCCGGTGTGCACTTCTTCCCGTACTCGTCCTGTTCACGGTGCCCGCTCGGGCTGACCCCCGACAGCTGCGACATCAACTGCGTCGGTCTGCTCGAAAACGCGCTGCGCGACCCGCTCGGTGGCGTGCCGCGGCCCGCCGCCGTGGTCATGGAACTGGTGCAGGGCGAAGGCGGGGTGATCCCGGCCCGCCGCGAGTTCGCCCGCCGGGTTCGCGCGCTGACCCGGGAAGCTCGACATCCCGCTCGTGCTCGACGAGGTGCAGACCGGGTGCGGCCGCACCGGAACCTGGTTCGCGTTCGAGCAGTACGACATCGAGCCCGACGTCGTGGTCGCCTCGAAGGCGTTGAGCGGGATGGGCCTGCCCGTGGCGGTCATCCTCTACGACCGTCGCCTGGACGTCTGGGCGCCGGGCGCGCACACGGGCACGTTCCGGGGCAACCAAGCGGCCTTCGCCGCCGGCGCGGAGACCGTGCGGATCATGCTGCGCGACGACGTTCTCGGCAACGTCCGGCGGCGCGGCGAGCAGCTCGGCCGGGCGCTCTCGGCGCTGCGCGACCGGACGTGGGTCCGGGAGGTGCGCGGCCTCGGCCTGATGTGGGGGATCGAACTCGCCTCCCCGCAGGACGGCCGCCCGGCTTCCGGGTACGCCCGCGCGGTGCAGGCACACGCGTTGCGGGCCGGGCTCATCCTTGAGCTCGGTGGCCGCGACGACTGCGTCGTCCGGCTCCTGCCGCCCCTGAACGTGACCCACGACGTGATCGAAGCGGCGAGCACGATCCTGCTCGACGCGATCGAGCACTGCCGTCCGCGACAAGGCGATTGCTGAGTCCCGAATGGGACGTCGCGGCTCGGGCCACGGATTGCCCGCGCCGCGATCGATCGCCGACGATCGTCCCGCCGCCCCCGACCCGAACCCAGGGAGATCACCATGAACATCCGGTCCGCATCCGTCGTCGCCGCGGTGCTCGGCGTCCTGCTGCCGGTCGTGCCGGCCGCGGGCGCCGCACCGCCGCCGGTCCGCTCAGACGTGTCCCAGCAGGATCGCGAGTACCTGAACCGGACGCACCAGGACAACCTGTTCGAAATCGTCACCGGCAACCTGGGGGACCGGGGCAGCTGCGCCCGGGTACGGGAAGCTCGGTCCCCGGTTCGCCGCGCACCACACGGAGCTGGACGCCGACCTGGTCGCCGTCTCGGCGCAGGCCGCCGTCACGCTGTACTCCGTGCCCGATCCCGGCCAGCTCAGGCAGATCGCCGACCTGTCGGCCCGGTCGGGCGGGGACTTCGACACCGCCTGGCTGCGGGACCAGGTCGCCGCGCACCTGCGGGGACTCGCACAGGGTGAGCGGGAAACCCGCAACGGGTGGTCGCCCGAGGTGAAGGCACTGGCCGCCAGGTCGGCGCCCGTGCTGTGGCACCACTTGGACGAGGTGCGGGCCGCGGTGGCCACCTGCACCCCCGGGTGAGGGGAGACCGTCCGGCGCCGGCTCCGCGGGAGAACGGCCGTATCATCCGGTTGACGGTCCTCACCCGGTACCGGAAGCGGGACGATCGCAGAGGCCCGAGCACCGGACAACACACCGAGGGGAACTGTGCACTGCGCCACGACGCTCGTGGTGGACGACCAGCCCGTGCTCAGGTACGCGGTCCGGCAGCTGCTGCAGGACTACGCCGGCGTCCGGGCGGTGACCGAAGCCGGCACCGAACGGGAAGCGTTGCGGCAACGCGAACAGAACCACCCCGACATGGTCATCACCGAGCTGTCGATCTCCGGGGAGCACTGGACATATGTCGAACCTGAGTCTGCTCACGGCGTTCCCTTCGTCTGCCGTCGCGATGGTGTGGAGGACAAGGCGGACACGTGCTGCGCCCACCGGCCATGACCGGACCGGCCGACAGCGGACATGTCCGGCATGCACACGGTCCGGAGAGCGAGGACTGGATCATTTCGCCGCGGCGGGGAGCAAGCGGCCTCAAGCGTCCTGGTCACGAGCAGGGAGCGCGAGCCGCCGGATGAGCGTGGTGACCAGCGCGCTCAACCCGACCCAGGCGAGCGCCGCGAGGCCATCGTTGAGGAGAGTCCGCGCTCCGGCCGAGGCCGGCGTGAACAGATCTTCGAACCCCAGGGACACCGCTCCCGACCAGCCGCGGACGAACGCCGCGATCCCGTTGGCGGGATTCGCGTCGCCCATGACCAGCACGATCCGGGCGAGCAGCACGACCGCGAACGTTCCGCAGATGATGTGCACGATCGTGCAGGCCGGCCGGACCTGCCAGATCCGGGTCCACCGCCGGTTGCTTCCCTGCACACCTGGTTCCGGTGGGTCGCTGGGCGGAGTCGGAGCGCGCCATCGGGGTCGGTGCGGGGATAGGGGTCCGAGTCGGTCATGGCCTTCGCCTCCGGTGTCGGAAAGGCCGACGTATACGAGGAGCGTGCCGCGCAGGTGGTGGCGCCGATGCGGCCGATGGACCCTTCGGGGAAGGACTTCGGTGAGTCGACGCGGCCAGAACGGTCCGGGTGGCTTGACGCTGCTCGCGGACACCGTCCACGAAGCGCGCCCGGCTCGGGCACGGGTGCCGGAGCTGTTACTTCCCGCGGCCCGAGGGACGGCGGCGCGCGTACCGCGGGCCGTGGAAGACGCTGGCGGCGAGCAGGATGCCGAACACGAAGCCGAAGTCGTACCAGTGCCCGTTGTTGTACACCTCGTAGACGCCGACGTGGTCGTTGAACAGCGAGACGAGGAACGTGATCGGGCAGATGAAGCTGTGTCAGAGGCCGAGCCAGAAGCCGGGTTGGAGGGCGGTGCCGGCGACGGTGTTCGCAGCCGGCGCACAGCCGGCCAGGAGCACTCCCAGGTTTGCGGCCGGCCCGGCGACGGTGAGCAGGCGCCGGAAGGCGGGGCGACGTCGGAGGTTCACGGCACCACCATGCCGGGCCCGGCGTTCACCCAGAAGGGTCTAAGGTCCTCGACCGGGATCCCCTTGCTCCTCGGGACTTACCGCTCCCGGGAGGTCCCAGGTCCGCGGCATAGGGAGCGAAGGAACCGCGATCCGCCGCTACTGCTGCTTGTCGAGGCCGGAATGGGGTGGAGTGCCGGCCGGTGAGAGGTCGGGTGTCCGGTCGGCCGGGGTGAGCAGTTCGGCGTAGCGGCCCAGCATGCGATCGCCGAGGTGGCGGTAGAAATCCGGCAGGACTGTGGTGCGGCCTTCGTGGAAGGCGAGGAATCCCGGATCCGAGCGCAGCATTTCCAGGATGCGGCGGAAACTCGCGACGTCGGCGCGGAAACCCGCGGTGCGCGCCCGGTGGACGTATCCGACGAGGCGGTGGGACGTGCTCCGCAGCCGTCGGCGCAGCATCGCCGGGGACGCGGCGTGCGAGTAGAGCTCGATGAGCTTTTCGTAGTAGGTGATCGGGTCGTAGTGCTTGATGGTGGTCACCAGGTAGGGCGCGTAGTAGAACGTGAACGGCATGGTGGTGAGGATCCGGCCGGCCGCGGTGAGTTCGGCGTGCAGCGGCGTGCCGCCGAACGGCACCGGGATGTTGATCGTCGGGAAAGCGAACGGGGCCAGGTCCATGAACCGTTTGGTCAGCTCGACCGGGTCGTCGCCCTGGTCGGTGTCGAGCCCGAACATGAAGTTCGCCTGCAGGTATGGCACATTCTCGGCGAGTTGGGCGAAGTGCGCGGCGACGCGGTCGACCTTCGCGGTCCCGCCGGTCCGGCCGACCCCGGCTTTGTTCGAGTAGTCGGTCCACGACTCGACGCCCGGCGCGACCATGGCGCAGTTCGTTTCCTTCAGCCGCCGTGGCCGGTCTCCGCGCAGGACCGTGAGCGAGCTTTCGATGATGTAGGGCGGGCGTTGGCCGGGAGGTTGGTCCTCCAGCGTTTCGAAGACCTGGTCGAACTTCACGGCGAAGTTGGGGTCGTGGAACACGATGAGCCGGTTCGGCAGGTGCCGGGCCAGGTATCGCAGGTCGGCCTGGAGGCGGTCGGTCGGCAGTGGGCGGTAGGTGCTGTTCCAGTCGATGCAGAAGTCGCATCGGTAGGGGCAGCCCATGCTGGCGAGCATGGGGACGGCGGACAGCAGCAGTGGCTTGCGTTTCCAGAAGAAGGCCGACGCCCGGATTTCGGGCATCCGTTCCTCGACGGCCGGTACGTCGTCGAACGGGCGGTCGGCCGAGATGATGGTGCCCGGGTCGAACTGGCCGGCCAGGATGTCGGCGACCAGTTCCGGGTTGCACTCCTGCACGACCAGGTCGAAGAAGCGCAGGCAGTCGACCGGGAAGGCCTTGGCGTGCGGGCCGCCGATCACCGTGCGGACGCCGGCCCGGCGGTAGAGCTTCGCCAGCGCGTAGGCGAGGTGGCTGACCTGCGTGTAGCAGGAGATGAAGACCACGTCCAGGTCGGTGGGCAGCAGGCGGTGCGGCCGACCGAGGCCGTAGTAGGTGGCGTAGAACGTCTCGTGCCCGTTCCGGCGGCACCACACCGAGACCGCCTGCGGCGTGATACTGGCGTACTGCTTGGTGATCAGCAGCTGGTAGGCGAGGTCCACCGGGCGCCGGACCGGTGAACCGAGAAGATCGAGGATTCCGACTCGCACCACGTGGCCCCTTCGGATAGCCCGGCCAGGCAGGAAACAAGGATCAGCGACGAGCTGACGGCGACGTCGCCGGGGACTGGGGCAACGCGGCGATCAGGTGCGAGTATAGGGGCCTGCTCCGAAACGACGGTTCAGTGGATCCGGTACGGCTGCACGACCTCGGTTCGCCAGGTACCCGGATCGGGTTGCTCCGCAGGGGAGGTCAAGTAGATCTCCCAGGCGTCCCCGGCGAGTTCGCCGTCGTGCTCGTGCACCCACGAAGCGAGCGCGCCGTAGGCGGACTCCATCGCGTCGTATGGTCCGATGTGGACGGTCTCGGCGACCGGACCGCCCGGGAGCGTCGACGGGTGGACGTCGTCGACGGGTTCGATGGCGGTGGCGACCGGAAACCCCGCTTCGACGCGGAACCGGCCCTCGGCTTCCGGGTGGTAGCGCGCGAACGGGGGGCCGGTCGGTGCCCAGCCGTGGGCGGCCAGGACTTCGGCGATGGTGCCGTAGTGCCGGCCGAGCCAAGGCCCGATCTGCGCGACCGGCAAGGTCGCTTCCACGACGGCGGTGGGCTGCTCGTTCCGGTTGTGCAGCCGGATCTCGTGGATCTGCATGACGAGAGTGTCCGAGTGGCTGCCCGAGCGGGGCCAGAGTCGTCCGTCCCGCCGGAGAAGGACTTTCGGCCCGCGCCGGACGGATGCCGGTGGCCGAGGTCCCGGGCCACGGTGACTTCCGGCCGTGGCCGCGACCACGTCGGCGGGCTTGGCTTGGCTCACGGACGACGGCCGTCCGCCTGGACTCCGGCGACCTGGGAATGTCGCACGGAGGTCGCCCGGGTTCCACCTACGACGGGAGACTCACCATGAATGGCTGGATCATCGCCGCGGTCGCCGTGGTCGTCCTGCTCCTGCTGGGCATGTCGATCAGGATCGTGAAGCAGTACGAGAAGGGTGTGTTGTTCCGGCTGGGCCGGGTCATCGGGGTGCGCGAGCCGGGGTTGCGGTTCATCATCCCGGTCGTCGACGTCCTGCGGCAGGTGTCGCTGCGGATCGTGACGATGCCGATCCAGTCCCAAGGCATCATCACGCGGGACAACGTGAGCGTCGACGTGTCCGCGGTGGCGTACTTCCGCGTGGTCGACGCGACCAAGTCGGTCGTGGCGATCGAGAACGTCCACGCGGCGATCGACCAGATCGCGCAGACCACGCTGCGGAAGGTCGTGGGGCAGCACACACTCGACGAGACGCTGTCCGAGACGGATGCGATCAACTCCGACATCCGCCAGATCCTCGACGTCACGACGACCGAGTGGGGCGTGGAGGTCACGTTGGTGGAGCTGAAGGACATCCAGCTGCCGGAGTCGATGAAGCGGGCGATGGCGAAGCAGGCGGAGGCCGAGCGGGAGAAGCGAGCCAAGATCATCAACGCGGAGGGTGAGTCGCAGGCTGCCGCGGCCTTGGGTGACGCGTCGGACACGATGATGGCGCACCCGCTGGCGTTGCAGCTGCGGAACCTGCAGAGCCTGGTGGAGATCGGCGTGGACAAGAACACCACGGTCGTGTTCCCCGCGCCGCTGATGAGCACCATCGGTGAGCTCGGGACTTTCCTCGCCCGCGAAGCCGCGTCGGCCACCGCGGTGGTTCCGGCCCGGCCGGACGCGGCGTTCACCCCGGCTCCGGCCGCGCCCCGGCGGGAAACGCCGGCGGTTCCGGCTTCGGTGTAGCTACCGGGCGCTTCGGGACGTTGGTCCACCGGGATGAGTGCTTTGCGCCCTTTCCCGGTGGACCGGGCCCGTTCGATCATCGAAGGAGCACGGCATCGGTCGTCGGGAGAAGGTTCGAGATGGACGTGGAACCGGTCTACGTGTCCCGTTACGAGCAGCGCGTGAAGCTCGTGGAGGACGTGGTGAAGGACAATTCGCCGCTGAGTGCGGAAGAAGCCCGCGAGCTGGCGATTCGGCTGCTGCGGACGCTTGAAGAGATTCCCGAGAAGATCCGCGGAGGTCGTCATGGGAAACGAAACTCTCGCCAAGACGGACTCGGAGCGTCGCACGTCGCGGGTGTCGGTGAAGCCGGCCGGTTCTCCCGCCGGCTTCGTGGACGGCGCCTGGTGGCCGCGGACGGCAGACCTGGCCGCCGAGCTGCCGGACCTGCTCGCCGCCCTGGCCGGTCGGCTGGGGACTGCCGAGCGGGTCACCTTCAACCTCACGGCTTGGGAGTCGCCTGGTCGCCGGCTGATCGTCGGAGGCCGGGTGGTGCGCCTGGAAGGGTTCCGCTCGCAGCACCCCGGCACCCTGACGGTGATCGGGACCGGCGGCCAGCGGCGGCTCACCCTGCTGACCGTGCCGCCCGGAACCGAACCCGGGACCGCCGGGCGGGTGCTGAGGACGGCCTCGGAGGTGGGCAACGTCGAGCGCCCCGAGGCGCTGCTCGGGGCCGACGGGATGGCGTCGGCCCGGCAGCGCTGGGAAGCGGAAGGCGGGCGCCTGCGGGCGCCGGCCTGACAGCACGATCGGGAGGTCGAACCATGAACTCCGTTCAACCGCAGACTCGGCAAGTGCCGGGCCCCAAGCACGGCAGCGAATACGCCGAACTGCTGCACGTCGTCAAGGAAGCCGGGCTGATGCGCCGCCGTCCGGTGCACTACGCGGTGAAAGGCAGCCTGACGTTGCTGGCCTTCGCCGGCGCCTGGGTGGTCTTCGTGCTGCTGGGGGACACGTGGTGGCAGTTGTTCACCGCGGTGTTCCTGGCCGTGGCGTGCACGCAGGTCGCGTTCCTCGGGCATGACGCCGGGCACAAGCAGATCTTCCCTCGCCGCTGGGCGAACGACGCGGTGGGGATCGGGCTGGCCGGGCTGGTCGGGATGAGCTACGGGTGGTGGGTCGGCAAGCACAACCGCCACCACGCCAACCCGAACGTCGAGGGCGCCGATCCGGACATCGACATCGCCGCGCTGGCGTTCACGCCGCGGCAGAGCCGGGCGAAGCGGGGGTTCCTGCGGTGGATGGCGAAGTACCAGGCGTTTCTGTTCTTCCCGCTGTTGCTGCTGGAGGGGCTCGATCTGCACTGGTCGGGCATCAAGGCCGTGTGGCACGGCGGGCTCAGGGCCCGGTGGGTGGAGGCGACCTTGCTGACGATCCACGTCGTCGCCTACCTGGCCGCGGTGTTCCTGGTCCTTTCGCCCGGCAAGGCGTTCGTGTTCATCGCGGTGCACCAGGGTCTGTGGGGTCTTTACATGGGGTGCTCCTTCGCGCCGAACCACAAGGGGATGCTGACGTTGTCGAAGGGGAACCAGCTGGACTTCCTGCGCAAGCAGGTGCTGACTTCGCACAACGTCACCGGCCGGCCGTGGGTGGACTTCGCGCTCGGCGGGCTGAACTTCCAGATCGAGCACCACCTGTTCCCCAGCATGCCTCGCCCCACGCTGCGGCGTGCTCAGCCGTTGGTGCAGGCGTTCTGCGCGAGCAGGGGGATCAGTTACAGCGAGGGTGGCCTGCTGATGTCCTACGGCCAGATCCTGCGGTACCTGCACGAGGTCGGCGCGCCGTTGCGGGCCGAAGACGCGCGGAAGAAGGGCCGCGCGAGAAGCCACTGACGCAAAGGCGTCCGTGGACCGGATTTCGTTCCAGTCGACCAGGAGGTCGTCATGATGATTTTGATCGTTGTTCTGCTGGTGGTCTGGCTGATCACCGCCGTCATCGGGTTCGCGTTCAAGGGCCTGGTCTGGCTGGCCATCGTCGGGATCGTGCTGTTCGTCGGCACCGCCGTCATCGGTTTCGTCCGCCGCCGGGCACTTCGCCGCTGACGGATCGCCTGCGGGTCGGTGAACCCCGGAAGCCGCGGCGCCCTGCCGCGGAGAGGAGAGAATGTGTCCTGGCGAGCGCCTGACGACGAGAGCTGGCGGCGGAGCACCCTGATCACCCATCACCTGGACCACCCACCGCAGGTCAAGGCCCTCGTCGACGAGCTGTACGCGACGCTGTCCGAGAACGGGCGCCGCGACTACGAAACCATGATCGCGGCGGAGTACGCCGGCCCCGATGAGCAGGTCGAGCACCACTCGTTCGGTGACGGCGTGCTCAGCGTCATCGCCCGGCCGATGCGTGACGCGGAGACGTTGCGGCTGACTCACCTGGTCTACGGCGGGTGCACCGC
This sequence comes from Amycolatopsis nalaikhensis, assembly GCF_030264295.1. GTDB lineage: Bacteria > Actinomycetota > Actinomycetes > Mycobacteriales > Pseudonocardiaceae > Amycolatopsis > Amycolatopsis nalaikhensis. Next base: position 6,901,528 of record NZ_CP127173.1, read on the forward strand.
CCACGAGATCCGGCAGGACCTGGTGGCTCGGGGCCTGGGCTCGCTGGCCATCACCTGGGTGTACCCGCCGGACACCGTCCTGCTCGAGGAGGACGGCTAGTCAGCGCCGCGGATGCCGACCCGCGCCACCAGTACCGTCGATGAGGGGCTGACCCGACTCCGCGGAGGTAATCAGGCAAATGACCATCCACGAAGATGTCACCCAGCTCGACGCCGTCTCGGCGGAACTGCTCGAGGAAGCGCGCCGCCACGATGCTCACCGTGCGGCGCGGACCCTCATCACCGGCTCCCTCCAGCGAGCGACCGTCGTCGCGCTCGCCGAAGGCGCCGAGCTCGCCGAACACGACGCACCGCCCGCCGCCACCCTCTACGTCGTCACCGGCCGCGTGCAGCTGCACACCCACGACCACACCTGGATGCTCGAGCGCGGTCAGCTCGTCCGCATTCCCCCGGAACGGCACGGGCTGACCGCGCTCGCCGACAGCGCGGTCCTCCTCACCGTCGCATTGCACTAGGTCAGCCCTGCGTGCCGACGGCGGTGGCGTCGGTCGCCCGGGCGCGTTGCACGTGTGATCGGGCGTGGGCGGCTGCTTCGCCGAGGTCGGTGAACAGGTGGTTCTCGTGCCGGAGCTTGCCGAGGGCGCCGGTGGCGGTCAGCAGGTGCCGGTGGTGCGGCCGGATGCCCTTGACCAGGACCGTGATGCCGCGGGCTTCGAGTTCTTCGATTGCTTCGCCGAGTGCTTTGGCTCCGGTGGCGTCGAGGAGGTGCAGGCGGGACAGGCGCAGGATGACGACGAGGACGTCGTCGGCGATGTCGGCGATGTCGGTGACGATGCGTTCGGAGGCGCCCAGAACAGGGCGCCTTCGAAGCCGAACACCGCGATGTGCTCGTCGCCGGGGGTGGCGGGGCCGGGCAGCGGGTCGTGGCGGGCGTGGGCGGCGCCGGCGAGGTGGCGCAGGGCGAAGAAGGCGGCGACGAGCAGGCCGATCTCGACGGCGAGGATGAGGTCGGCCGCGACGGTCACGAGGGCGGTCACGGCGAAGGTGGTCGCGCTGGACCGGCTCGCGCGGAGGACTTCGCGGATCGTGGGCAGCGGCACCATGCGCAGGCTGGTGATCATGAGGACGCCGGCCAGCGCGGCCAGCGGGATGCGGGATACGAGCCCGGTAGCGGTGTAGATCACCGCGAGGATCACCAGGGCGTGGGTGATGGCGGCCAGCCGCGTCCGGGCGCCGGAGCGGACGTTGACCGCGGTGCGGGCGATCGCACCGGTGGCGGGCATGCCGCCGAAGAGACCGCTGGCGATCGAGGCCAGTCCTTGGCCGACGAGTTCGCGGTCCGGGCGGGTCGGCCCGACCGACGGCCCGCCGCGGGTCATCGTCACGGCGACGCGGGCGGAGAGCAGGGACTCGATGGCCGCCAGTGCGGCGACGGCGATGACGGCGCCGGTGAGGTCGCCGGCCGCGCCGAGGGTGAAGGACGGCAGGGCGGGGGTCAGTGTGCTGGGCAGTCCGCCGATCCGGGGGAGGGGTGCATGGAGGAGCTCGGCTGCGATGGTCGCCGCGGCGACCGCGAGCAGGGATGCCGGGAGCCCGCGGTGCAGCTTGGGCAGCGCCAGCATGATGGCCGCGATGAGCGCCACGGTGGCGATCGTCCAAACGGCTGTCCCGCCGCCGGTCACGGCGTGAGCGACGGCGTTGGCCGCGCCCAGGAGCGGGTTCTTTCCCGGCGGCGCGGTGGCGCCGACGGCCGCGGGGACCTGTTGCAGGAAGATTATGCAGGCGATCCCGAGGGTGAAGCCCTCGACGACTGGCCAGGGGAGGTACCCGACCAGCCTGCCCAGCCGCGCGGCTCCCGCGACGAGCACGACCAGCCCGCCGAGGATCGAGACCAGGGCGATCGAGGACGGTCCGTGGGCTGCGACGATCGGGGCCAGGACGACGGCCATCGCGCCGGTCGGTCCGGACACCTGGACCGGGGAGCCGCCGAAGACGGCGGCCACGATCCCCGCCACGACGGCCGTGACCAGCCCCGCCGCGGGTCCTGCGCCCGAGCTGACTCCGAAGGCCAGGGCCAGGGGCAGGGCCACGACGCCGACGGTGACCCCGGCGAGGAGGTCTGCGCGCAGCACGGGCCCGTGGAGGTCGTAGTCACCACGGCCGGGCAGCAGGTCGCGGGCGGTCACGCCCGGGCCGCGATCGCGTCGAGCACGGCTTGGGGGCTCGCGCCGGGCAGCGGCGGCAGTTCGCGCGCGGCGCGCAGCTGCTCCGAACCGGGGCGGAGCCCGGCCAGCAGGAACGCGCGGGCGACGACCAGAAGCTCGGCCACCAGCGGTTCGGCGAGCCAGTAGTCGACGGCGTTGCCGGTCCGGGACGAGGTGACGACCCGGGTGCGGCGCAGCACTGCAAGGTGCTGGGACAGCTGGGAAGCTTCGCAGCCGGTCACCTCCAGCAGCCGGGTCACCGACGCGCCGTCGTCACCGGCGGCGGCCAGCACCTCCAGGACCTGGATCCGCGTCGGGTGCGCGAGGCACTTGAACAGGTCGGCCTTGATCCGGTACAGCGGCTCCGTCGTGCGGGATCTTGCGGGCATGAGCACCTCCTGGATTGATGACTCTATCAATCCATCAATCCGTAGCGGATCCGGCAGTGGCATGCGAAGGACGAAAGTCCATTCGAGGCGTGACATTCGCCTGGTGATCAATGCGACGCCGTCGTCGAAGCTGAGCAGTGTCCGACGGACACCAGGTGGAGGTCGGTGACCGGCGCGGCCGGCGGCCTCGGCGGTTTCATCCCGCCGCTGGTGATGGGCGCCAGCTACGGCGCATTCAGCTCCTACGCCTCGGTCTCGCCGCGTTGGCCGTGGTCGCCGCGGCCGCGCTCGTGTTCACCGCCGGCATGGGCGCCCGCCGGGCGCCCATGCCGGCCGCGAAGGACTGGTGGCCCGGCTGCGGGCTTGAGTTCCGGCTCGGCCTTGCCCAGGACGGCGGGTGGAGCGGGCGAGGATGGACCGATCGAGCACGGTGCCCGCGTCCGGCGTGGTGCCGGAACGGAGGAGTGTCGTGCGGTTGGGCGTGGCAGGTGCACTGGTCGGTGGTGCGTACCGGCGCGGTGACGTCGAGGTGGACCGGGAGAGCGGGCGAGTCGTCGCCGTGGGCGTCGGCGGGACCGGGGCCGGAATGGCCGTGCCCGGCCTGGTCGATCTGCAGGTCAACGGATTCGCCGGCGTCGACTTCCTGACCGCCGACGTCGGCGGCTACGCGCACGCGGGTGCCGCATTGGCTCGCACGGGAGTGCTGGCCTACCAGCCGACGCTGATCACCAGTCGTGCCGGGCAGACCGTGGCCGCCATCGAGACCGCCGCCAAGGCACGGGCGGCGCCAGGCGGTGCCCGGATCCTCGGCGTGCACCTGGAAGGGCCGTTCCTGTCTCCCGCGCGGCCCGGGACACATCCGGCCGGGCTGCTGCGGGCTCCGGACACCGAGCTGATCGGACGGCTGCTCGCCGCCGGTCCGGTCACGCAGGTGACCTTGGCACCGGAACTGCCCGGTGCGCTGGAGGTGGTCAGCGCGTGCGTTCAGGCCGGTGTGCTCGTCTCCTGTGGCCACAGTGACGCGACGGCGGCCGAGGCACACGCGGCTTTCGACCGCGGTGCGCGGTCGGTCACGCACCTGTTCGACGCGATGCGCCCGTTCACCCATCGCGACCCCGGCATCGCGGGTGCCGCGCTGACCCGCGACGACGTGTTCGTCGGGGTGATCGCCGATCCCGGCCACCTCGCCCCGGAAGCGGTCCGCCTGGCCTTCCAGGCGGCGCGCGACCGGGTCGTGCTGGTGACCGATGTCCTGGCCGCCGGTGGCTGCCTGGACGGCCACTACCGGCTGGGCGACGTCGAGTTCGACGTGTCAGGTGGCACGGCCCGGCGTGCCGACGGCACGCTGGTCGGCACCACGATCACGCTGCTCGACGCGGTCCGCGGAGCGTGCGCGGCGGGGGTACCGCCGGAAGCCGCCCTCAACGCGGCGACCCGCACACCAGCCGCGCTGTTCCCGCAGGCCGGCCTCGGGCTGCTGCGTCCGGGCGACCGCGCCGACGTTCTCGTTCTCGACGACGCGCTGACGCTTCGCACAGTCCTGCGAGAAGCACGAGAGCTGTGATGCGCTACGCGCCTCCGGCATCCTTCAGCGGGAGGGTGATGGTGAACGTGCTGCCGCCGTCCGGTTCTGAAGCCGCGGTGACCGTGCCGCCGTGGGCGGTGACGAGTTCCCGGACCACGGCGAGGCCGATGCCCGCACCGGGGACCGGGGCGCCGGACCGGCCGCGCCACCGCCGCTCGAACACGTGCGGCAGCTCGTCGGCGGGGATCCCCGGTCCGGTGTCGGCGACTTCGATGGTCGCGGCGCCGCCGGCGGAGCGGGTCCGGATGGTGACGCTGTCGCCGGGCCGGGCGTAGCGGGCGGTGTTGCCGAGCAGGTTCCCGACGGCTTGGTGCAGCCGATCGGGATCGGCGTGTACCGGGATGTGCTCGGTGAGTTCGGAGTGGACGTCGATGCCGGCCGCGCGCAGCCGGGCGCTGTGGGCCGTCACCACTTCGCCGATCAACGCGGCGAGGTCGAAGTCGGTGAGGCGCAGGGAGACGGCGGCGTTTTCCGCGGCGGTCAGGTCGGCGAGGTCCTGCACGACCCGGCCGAGCCGTAACGCCTGGTCGTGCAGGCTGGTCAGCCGTTCGACGTCGGGCGGTTCGAGTCCGTCGCGCAGTTCCTCGAGTCCGGCCTGCAGCGTGGCCAACGGGGTCCGGAGTTCATGCGCGACGTCGGCGGTGAGGTTCCGCCGCGCGCGGTCGGCCCGGGTGACCTGGTCGGCCATGTGGTCGAAGGCGTCCGCCAGCTCGCCGAGTTCACCGGGAGCCCGGAGCAGGGCTCGGGCCGAGCGGTCACCGGCGGCGATGTCCTTCGCCGTGGCAGTGAGCCGGACCAGTGGATCGGCGATGCGCCGGCTGACGAACCAGCTCGCGGTCACCGCGAGCAGCAGCGCCACCGCGGCCGCGAGGGCGATCCAGCCCCACGCGACGTCCTTGGCCGCGGATGCAGTGGACGTGCCGAACGCGAGCTGGACCGCCCCGACGGTTACGCCGCTCACCACGACGGGAGCATCGACACGGCCACCGCCGAGCGCACCGGCCATCGGGGTGCTCATCCCGGGCATGCCGTGCCCCCGTCCGGTGACGGGTGAACCGTCGACGTCCCGGACGACGAGCCGGGCTCCTGCGCCGGTGGCGATCGCGACTGCGGCGTCCGGTCGGGCCCCGGTCCAGCTGCCCGCCGCGGCGTACGCCGCGCCTGCAGCGGTGGCCACCTGTTCCGCGGTCTGCTGCCGCTCGGCGTGTTCCGCGGCGGCCAGGCCCCGGTCGGTACCCAGCAGCGCCGCCGCCGCGAGCACCAGCACCGACGACAGCGCCACCAGCACGAACGCCAGCAGTAGCCGCCAGGCCAGCGGTCCCCATCGCGGGCGGTCAGTGGTCACGGGGCAACCCCAGCCGGTAGCCGACGCCGAGCACGGTCTGCACCACGTCCGCGCCCGTGGGGCCGAGCTTGCGGCGCAGGTTCTTCACGTGGGAGTCGATGGTGCGTTCGTAGCCTTCGAACTCGTAGCCGCGGACCCGGTTGATCAGCTCGTAGCGCGAGTACACCCGCCCGGGCACGGCCGCCAGCGTGACCAGCAGGCCCCACTCGGTGGGGGTGAGCTCCAGCAGTTCGCCCTGCCAGTGAACCTCGTGCCGTGACTCGTCCAGGCGCAGTTGGCCGTCCCCGTACGACGCCGTCGCCGGGTCGGGGGAGCCGGTCACGCGGTTCAGCACGGCCTGCACCCGCAACACCACCTCGGTCGGGCTGAACGGCTTGGTCACGTAATCGTCCGCGCCGAGCTTCGAGCCCGTGGATCCGGTCGTCGACGGACCCGCGGGCGGTCAGCACGACGACCGGCACCCCGCCGTCGCGGTGGGCTGCGCGCAGCACCTCCAAGCCGTCGATGTCCGGCAACCCGAGGTCGAGCACGACGATCCCGACGGCGTGGGCGGTGAGCATCGTGAGCGCCTGGGCGCCCGAACCGGTGGTCACCACGGCGAAGCCGGCGCGTTCGAGGTACCGGCGCAGCAGTTCCCGGATCTCCTTCTCGTCCTCGACGACCAGCACGGTGGCACTCACACCGGCAGGTCTACCCGGTGCGGTGCCGGCGGATCGAGAGTCCAAGGTCCCCGGTGCCGGTCTCCACGCCATCTCCACACCGACCACACGGGACCTCGCCGCGAGGGACGCACCCTGAAGGTGTCAGAGGAAATCCGGAGAAGGAGGAGTCATGAGGACCCGCACACTGATCACCACGATCGCCGCGGGCGGCATCCTGAGCGTGGGTGCGCTCGTCGCGATCCCCGCGTTCGCCGGTGGCCCGCCGACCGGGACCGGTCCGGGGCGTGACGCCGGTTCGGGCGTCATGGTCCAGGGCGGGATGAACCGCGACGGGAGCTGCCTCACCGGCGTCGCCGACCCGAGTGGCTCGCTCAGCGAGGCGCAGCGCACGACGCTGGCGGCCAACGCCGAAGAGGAGAAGCTCGCGCACGACCTCTACACCGATTTCGCCGGCCGCTACGACGCCGTGGTCTTCGACCGGATCGCCAGGGCGGAGACGGCTCACCTGGACGCCGTGCGGACCCTGATGGCCCGCTACGGGGTCACCGATCCCACCGCGGGCCAGGCGCAGGGCCACTTCACCACTCCGGCCGTGCAGACGACCTACGACAAGCTGCTGGCCCAGGGGGCGAGCGGTCAGGCCGCGGCGCTCGAGGTGGGGCGGACGGTGGAGACGACGGACATCGCCGACCTGCGGAAGGCCCTCGACGGAGCCACCGCGCCCGACGTCCAGCGGATCTACCAGCACCTGTTGACCGCGTCGCAGCACCACCTGACGGCGTTCGAGAACTGGCTCGCGCGATGAGTGCGACACGGGCGCCGAGATCTCCCGGGGTCTCGGCACCCGCGCTCACCCGGGCAACTCGTCGCGTTCCCGAGCGAACTCCTGGAAGGCGGCGAAGGCGCGGGGGCCGTAGACGGTGGCCGGGCCGCCGTTCATCATGATCGCGACGCCGATGGCCTCCGCTCCCTCCTCGAGCGTCGCGCCCTTGCGGACCGCGCCGCGGGCGTGGGCGGCGATGCAGCCGTCGCACTCCTTGCTCACCGAGATGGCCAGCGCGATGAGTTCCTTGGTCTTCGCGTCCACGGCACCCGCCGCGAGCGCGGCTTCGTGCAGCTGCGCGAACCCCTGGTAGACCGTGGGAATCGCCTTGCGCAGGTCCCGCGCAGGTTCCCGCAATTCGTCCCGGACCGTCTTGCCGTATCCCATGGCTGATCCCTTCCCGCACCGGACTCGGCAGCCAGTGTGCGCCGAACGCGCGGGAACCGGGGAGCCGATCGTCCCGCCTCGGCGGTACTTTCGGCCCCTCCCGGTGCTCAGGCGTCCGCGCCGGTGAAGGCGAGTTCCCAGGCGCTGTAGCCGCCGGTCAGGTCGGACACGTCAGCCCAGCCATTGCGGCGCAGCAGGCTGGCTGCGATCGAGGACCGGACGCCGCCGGCGCAGTACACGACCACCGGCGCGCCGGACGGGACGTCGGCCAGCCGGTTCGGCAGTTCGGCGAGCGGGATGTGCAGGGACCCGTCGATGGTGCCGCCGGCCAGTTCGCCGATGTTGCGCACGTCCAGGACCACCGGCCGCGCCGGACCCGCGAGTGCGGCGTGCAGTTCGGTCGCGGTGAGCCTGCTCGCGCGATCAACTTGACCCGGGATGTTCAGGAGTACGGACTCGGGTTCGGGCAGGTACCCGGCGACGGTGTCGAGCCCGATCCGCCCCAAGCGGGTGATGACCTCCTCCTCGGCACCGGGTGGGGCGATGACCAGGATGTCCTCACCGGGGCGCAGCACCATGCCGGCGCGTTCGGCGAAGCGGCCGTCGGCCGGGACGTTGAGCGAGCCGCGCAGGTGCGCGGCCGCGAACTCCTGCGGCTCCCGCGTGTCAAGCACGACAGTGCCCGCGTCCCGCCGGGTCAGGAACTCCTCGACCGGGAGCGCTTTGAGGTGCGCGGGCACGTCGAGCAGATTGCGGTGCTTGCGGTTGAGCACGGCGTCGTGCCCGAAGTACCCGGGGGCCGAGGGCTGGCCTTCGGTGACGATGGCGACGAACTCGGCTTCGCTCATGGGCGCGCACGCGTAGTTGGTCAGCCGCTGCATGCCGATCGTGGACTGCCGCTCGGTGGACAGGTTCTTCCCGCAGGCCGATCCGGCGCCGTGGGCGGGGAACACGCGGACCTCGTCGGGCAGGGCCATCAGCTTGTGCTGCACGCTGTGGTGGAGTTCGCGGGCGGCTCGTCGGCCGAGGAGCCGAGCGAGGACAGCAGGTCCGGGCGGCCGACGTCGCCGATGAACAGCGCGTCGCCGGTCAGCACGCCGTACGGGACTTCGTCGTTGGCGTGTTCGTAGACCAGCACGCCGATCGATTCCGGGGTGTGGCCGGGGATTTCGAGGATCTCCAGGGTGACGTCACCGAGACTGATGCTGTCACCGTCGCCGAGCCGTTTGATGGGGAATTCGACGCCGGTGGCGCGGCGGCCGTGGCCGATCCAGGCGCCGGTGCGGGCGGCGATTTCCAGGTGCCCGGCGATGAAGTCGGCGTGGAAGTGGGTGTTGATCACGCCTTCGATGGTGAATCCGCGGGCGTCGGCGTCGTCGAGGTACTCGGTGACGTCCCGGCGGGGATCGACGACGACGGCGCGGCCGGTCTTCTCGTCGGCGATCAGGTACGAGGCTTGGGAGAGGCATTCGAGGTAGTGCTGGGCGAAGTACACGTTGTGCTCCAAGGGGTTTCAGGCGAGGCCGGGCAGCATGGCGTGCCAGTAGAAGGCGGGCAGGCCGTAGCGCTTGAGCAGCCACATGTCGCGGCGCTCCCGGGTGGTGTCGATGAAGGGGATCGTGGGCGCGGGTTCGAGGTCGTAGCCGAACTCGGCGAGCAGCATCTTGTCCCGGGCGGTGACCAGGGGGCAGGAGGTGTAGCCGTCGTAGCGGGCCGTCGGTTCCTGGCCGGTGAGTACTGCTTTCAGGTTCGCGACGATGACGGGTGCCTGTTTGCGGATGGCGGCGCCGGTCTTCGACGTCGGCAGGTCGGCGACATCGCCGAGGGAGAACACCTCGGGGAACCGCTTGTGCCGCAGGGTGTACTGGTCGACGTCGACGTAGCCGAACGGGTTCTCAGGGTTGGCCAGGGGACTCGCCTTGACGAAGGCGGGTGCGCTCTGCGGTGGCACCGCGTGCAGCAGGTCGAACGGCAGCGCCTCCTTGGTCCCGGTGGTGTGATCGACGATCCCCGCGGTGCGCGCGGCGCCGTCGACCTCGACGAGTTCGCTGGTCTTGCGGACTTCGATCCCGTACCGGGCCGCGACGCGTTCGAGCCGTTCGGCCCAGACCGGGACCTTGAACATGACCGGGCCCGGGAGCACCAGCACGATCCGGATGTCGTCCAGCACGCCCCGCCGCCGCCAGTGGTCGGCGGCCAGGTAGGCGATTTTCTGCGGGGCACCGGCGCACTTGATCGGCCCGGCGGGCTGGGTGAACACCGCCGTTCCGCGGCGGAGGCCGCGGATCAGCTCCCAGGTGCGGGGCGCGAGGTCCGCCCGGTAGTTCGAGCTCACCGGCGCCTCGGCCAGAGCTTCGGCGAGACCCGGGACGCCGCCGAAGTCCAGCTGCAGGCCCGGCGCGAGCACCAGGGTCTCGTAGTGCAGTCGCTGTCCGCTCGCTGTGGTGACGACCTTGGCCGTCGGGTCGATCGCCGTCGCGGCCTCGGCGATGTGCTCGACGCCCTTCGGGATGACCTTCGCCTCCGGGCGGCCGGTGCGCCGGACGTCGACCTGACCGCCGCCGACGAGCGTCCAGAGCGGTTGGTAGTAGTGCGTCACCGCGGGGTCGAGCACCGTGACGCCTTCGACGCCGCCGCGGCGCAGCCGGGCGGCGACGGTGATGCCGGCGGTGCCGCCGCCGACGATCAGAACACGGTGGGGGACGGGGGAACTGCCCATTCGAGGCTTCCTTCGCTGGTCGTCGACCCGAGTATTTAAGGTACCCCTGGGGGTATCTGCTCTCCACGGTAACCAGCCGGGGCGCATCGTGCAAGTTCCCTGCCAGGCAAGGGTCCTTGGTCTCGGAAGGTGGAGAGTGCCTGCTCTGAATGGTCGTCTCGGTATACCCCCGGGGGTACTTGGTACTGTCGCCTTCGTGGCCCGGCCGGGACCGTCCGGCCGGCGCGGCCCCTCGGAAAGGAAACCCAGGTGAGTTCTCTCGATGTCGCTTCCGCGCGTCATCTCATCGCGAACAACCCCGACACGCTCGTGGTCGACGTCCGCACCCCGGCCGAATTCGGCACCGCTCACATCCCCGAAGCGGTCAACCTGCCGCTCGACCAGGTCGACACCCACCTCCGCCGCATTGTCGACGACGCCGGCGGCCGGGTGATCCTGGTCTGCCAAGGCGGTTCGCGTGCCGAGCGCTGTCAGCGTGTGCTCGCCGCCGCCGGGCTGGCCGACACGACAGTGCTCGACGGCGGGATGAACGCGTGGGCCGCAGCGGGCGCTCCGATCGCCCGGGGCGTCCCGCGATGGTCCTTGGAGCGTCAGGTGCGGCTGGCGGCGGGCAGCATCGTCCTGCTGGCGGTCGTGGTCAGTCTGTGGTGGCTCCCGGCGCGCTTCTTGGCCGGGGTGATCGGCGCCGGGCTGGCGCTGGCCGCGGTCACCGACACCTGCGTCCTGGGCATGCTGCTGACGAAGCTGCCGTACAACCGGCGCGGCGGAACCGACATCGAGCACTCTCTCGCCCGGCTGTCGCGGCAGGGCTGAGCGAGGGCGGCGTGCCGGGAACAATCCCGGTGCGCCACCGGTTGACAGATACGCCGGGGGGTATGTGAGACGAGGAGGGCCCATGGCCACTGTGGAACTGACCAAGACGAACTTCACCGAGATCGTGGACGGCCCGGGCACGGTCCTGGTCGACTTCTGGGCGTCGTGGTGCGGACCGTGCCGGATGTTCGCCCCCGTCTTCGAGCAGGCGGCGGCCCGGTATCCCGACATCACGTTCGGGAAGGTCGACACCGAGGCGCAGGTCGAGCTGGCGCAGGCGTTCGGCATCTCGTCGATCCCGACGTTGATGGCGGTGCGCGACGGCGTCGTCGTCTACTCGCAACCGGGCGCGCTGCCCGCGGCCGCCCTGGAGGAGCTGATCGGCAAGGTCCAGCAGCTCGACATGGCGCAGGTGCGTGCCGAAGCCCGGTCACGATCGTGAGCACGTACCCTGGGGGGTACCAGAGGAGGTTGGCGTGGAGCTGAACGAAGACGTGGTCGCGGACGTGCGCAAGCGGCTGCGGCGGGCCCAGGGCCAGGTCGGTGGCCTGATCCAGATGATCGACGAAGGCCGTGAGTGCCGGGACGTCATCATCCAGCTCGCCGCGGTGTCCCGGGCGCTGGATCGGGCCGGGTTCCGGCTGATCGCCAGCGGGCTGGAGCAGTGCGTGTCCGACGATTCGGAGAAGGGTGCCGCCGACCGTGAGCAGCTGGAGAAGCTCTTCCTGACCCTGGCCTAAGGACCCAGGCAGCCGGGCGGGAGCGGGAACCACCGCAGAATCTCGAAGTCGTGGGACAGCGCGCTGGGCTCGTCGAGGGCGACGTCCGGCCGCGACCGCAGGATCCGCTCGGCCCGCTGTAGGTGCTCGGCCAGGGCGTCCTCGCCGAGCCGGTGGGCAGGCTCCTCCGGAATGGCGTCGAACGCGCGCAGGTCCGGGACCCGCGGCGTGAACTCGGCCGAGCGGGCATGGCGCCAGAGTCCGGTGTGTGGGTCGAAGCGGTACTCGGGCAGCAGCCGGTGGCCGTGCTCGGCGAGCAGCGTGACGGCGTCGACCAGGTAGTCGCGGGCGGTGTCGGAGATGAAGTAGTTGAAGTTGAGCCGGGCCCAGCCCGGCTTGATCCCGTCACACCCGCGGGCACTCTCGTCGTCGTAGGCGATCGAGTGCTCGGGGTCGATGGCGAGCAGCCGGTGCCCGTAGGGCCCGGCGCAGGAGCAACCGCCGCGGGCCTGGATGCCGAACAGGTCGTTGAGGACGGTGACGACGAAGTTGTGGTGCAGGAACAGGCCGCCGGCGCGGATCCGGAACGACACGATGGACAGCCGGGCCGCCCGGTGGTCGCCGAGCACCTCGATCGCGGGATGAGCCGACCAGCGGGTGATCGCGTGCTGCCACAGCCGTTCCTCGCGGGCCTGGATGAGGTCCGTGCCGACGGCGTCCTTGAGCGCGAAGGCGATGCCCGCGCGGACGGACTCCACGATCGCAGGAGTGCCGCCTTCCTCGCGGGCGACCGGATCGTCGAGGTAGCGGTGCCCGTGCGGGCCGACGAACGCGACGGTGCCGCCGCCGGGGACGGTGGGCACCCGGTTGGTGACGAGGTCGCGCCGCACGACCAGGACGCCGGGGGTCTGCGGGCCGCCGACGAACTTGTGCGGGGAGAGGAAGAGTGCGTCCTTGTGGTCGCCGCGGCCGGGTGTGCTTTCGGCCATCCGGATCGGCACGTAGGGCCCGGCGGCAGCGTAGTCCCAGAACGACAGTGCGCCGTGCCGGTGCAGCAGGGCCGCGACGCGATCGGTGTCGGTGAGGATGCCGGTGACGTTCGAGGCCGCGGAGAAACTGCCGATCCGCAGCGGCCGATCCGTGTACCGGAGGAGTTCCGTTTCGAGCCGGCCGAGGTCGATGTGGCCGTTCTCGTCCTCGTCGATGACGACGACGTCGGCGATCGATTCACGCCAGGGCAGCTCGTTGGAGTGGTGCTCGTACGGCCCGACGAACACGACCGGCCGCTCGCCGGCGGGAATGTGGTCGGTGAGGCGGTAGCGCTCGTCGAGGCCGGCGGGGATGCGCAGCTCGAGAATGCCGATCAGCTTGTTGATCGCGGCCGTCGCGCCTGAGCCGCAGAAGATCACCAGGTCGTCTTCGGCAGCGCCCACCGAAGCGTGGACGATGGCCCGTGCCTGCTCGCGCAGCAGGCCGGTGTGCAGTCCGGTGCCGGAGCTTTCGGTGTGGGTGTTGGCGTAGCGGGGGAGGACGTGCTCGCGGATGAAGTCTTCGAGGAAGTCCAGGGCCCGACCCGAAGCGGTGTAGTCGGCGTAGGTGATGCGGTGCGGGCCGTAGGGGCCGTCGAGGACCTCGCCCTCACCGATCAGGCCCCGGCTGATCCGGTCCAGCAACGCGGATGCCGTAGCGGGCCTTGCGGTCTGGGGCACCGGGACTCCTTGCCTCGTCGACGTGGGTCAAGCCTGCGCGGCGACGGCGGGTGCCGACGCGGGCCATGGTCCCCGGGAGGAAGGACCAAGGTCCTCACCGTGGCGAGTCAGCCCAGGCTGCGCAAGTACTCGGTATCCCCGAGCAACTGCAGCCGGCGATGCAGGACCGGGTTGTCAGCGGATTGGCTCGCGTGTGCGGCGATCGCCTTCCGCTGCCGGCTTCGATCGACGGGCACGGTCCAGTCGATCTCGTCGGCTCGCCGGCCGGCGAAGGCCGTGCCGAACTCGCCGTTGAGCTGCGTGGCGACCTCGTCCGGCACGGCCCAGCCGAGGACCGGGATGCCGAGTGCCGCCGCGGCCTCGAGTGCGGCCTCCGTGGCGCGAATGTGGTCGGGGTGGCCGGTCACGCCACCGATGTCGAAAGTGAGGAGGTGGCCCGGGGCGACCCGGGCGGCGGCATCGGCGATGTCCGTGGCGAGATCGGCGACGGCTACCGAGGCCAGGGCGGAGTCCGGGTGGTCCAGCAGCGTCGTGCTGGTCACTCCGAGGACTTCCGCCGCCGAGGTCAGTTCGGCGGCGCGGACGTCGGCGAGTTCACCCGGCCTGCCGTGCAGCGTCGACGCTTCGCCGTGGGTGAAACACAGCACCGAGGCGGCCGCGCCGCCGCGGACGAACGTGTCCAGCAGCGCTCCGAGGCCGAAGGATTCGTCGTCGGGGTGGGCGACCACGGCCAGGACCCGCTCGAGCCGCGGAAGCGCGGTGCCCCCTGTCATGTTTCCTCCCGGGGGTTCAGCGGCGGCCGAACAGCCGCCACGGCTTCCGTGCGGACTGCTCGGCGGAGCACGAGCAGCGCTCGGCGGCGGGGACGTCGCCGAGTACCTGTTCGACGTGGTTGCCGCAGCCCTGGTAGGACGGCTTCCCGCACTTCGAACAGACGATCCTTTGGCACATCCGGTGTTCCTCCACGGTTCTCCAGGTCCTGCTTCTCCGCTCACTATACCCCTGGGGGTACCCCTCCTTTGAGGGGCCGGCCTCGTCCGGAGTGACCGTGGTCGCGCGTGCCGAGGACCTAGTTCTCTGGGATTGTCATGCCCCCGGGGGTATCAAGAGAGGCGGGGAAGAGTGCGCTATCCTGAATTCAGATACCCCCGGGGGTATGAAGAGAGGAACTATGATCGAGATCATCGCCATCGACACCCCGAGTCTCGGTGATCGCAGCTACCTCGTCGAGGACGGCGAGACGGCGTTCGTGGTCGACCCGCAGCGCGACATCGACCGGGTGCTGGACCTGGCCCAGGTGCGCGGGTTGCGGATCACGGACGTGTTCGAGACCCACATCCACAACGACTACGTGACCGGCGGTCTCGCGCTGGCTCGTGTGACCGGTGCGGCCTACCACGTCAACGCCGCGGATCCGGTGTCCTTCGAACGCGCCCCGATCGCGGACGGGGACGTGATCGAGGTCGGGCCGCGCATGCGGGTGCGCGCGCTGGCGACACCAGGGCACACCTTTACCCACCTCTCCTACGTCCTGGAGGCGCCAGGACGTGTCCCGGCGGTGTTCACCGGCGGGTCACTGCTGTTCGGCTCCACTGGCCGGCCCGACCTGCTGGGCCCCGCGAACACCGGGGAGCTGGTGAAGCGCCAGTACGCGTCGGCGCGCCGGCTGGCCGACGTGCTGCCCGACGACGCCGAGATCTACCCGACGCACGGCTTCGGCAGCTTCTGCTCGGCCACCCAGTCCGAGGCCGACCGGTCGACGATCGGCCGGGAGAAGCAGGTCAACCCGGTGCTGACCCGCGACGAGCAGACCTACGTCGACGAACTGCTCGCCGGCTTGGACGCCTACCCGGCCTACTACGCGCACATGGGCCCGGCCAACAGCGCCGGCCCGGACGCCCCCGACCTCACCCCGCCCGGGGCGGCCGACCCTGCCGAACTGCGCTCGCGCATCGAGAAGGGCGAGTGGGTGGTGGACCTGCGTTCGCGCATCGCGTTCGCCGCCGGCCACGTGGCGGGCACCCTGAACTTCGGCGCCGACGGCAGCTTCTCGACCTACCTGGGCTGGCTCATCCCCTGGGGCACGCCCCTGTCCCTGCTCGGTGACACCGCCGAGCAGGTCGCCGACGCGCAGCGCGAACTGGTCCGGATCGGCATCGACCGCGTCGAGTCCGCGGCCACCGGCACCCCGGACGCCTGGTCGGGCGATGCCCCGCTCGGCTGGTTCCCGCGGGCGGACTTCGGGGAGCTGGCCATGGTCCGCCATCACCGGCCGGTCACCGTCCTCGACGTCCGGCGCAACCAGGAATGGGCCCAGAACCACCTCGACGGCGCCCTGCACATCCCGATCCACGAACTGCTGGACCGCCTCGGCGAAGTCCCGGCCGGCGAGGTGTGGGTGCACTGCCAGGCCGGCTACCGCGCCTCGATCGCCGCTTCGGTCCTGGCCGCGGCCGGACGGAAGGTCGTCGCGGTGGACGACGAGTTCGACCGGGCCGCCCGGGCCGGGCTCCCCTTGGTCGTGGGCTGAGCTCATGACGTTCCTGCTGGCAGCGGTGTTCGGCCTGGTCATCGGCGGCGCGCTGGGCCTGCTCGGCGCGGGCGGCTCCATCCTCGCCATTCCCGCGCTGGTCTACGGGGTCGGGCTGCCGCTGTCCGCCGCGATCCCGACATCGCTGCTGGTCGTGGCGGTGTCCGCGGCCGGTGGCCTGGTGGCGCGGTGGCGGTCGAAGGTGATCCGCTGGCCGGTCGCGCTGGTCTTCGCCGCGGCGAGCGTCCCGGCCGCGTTCGGCGGCACCGCGCTGGGCAAGCTGCTGCCGGACCGGTGGCTGCTGGTCGCCTTCGCCGTGCTGATGGCGGTGGTCGCAGTGCGGATGCTCGTTGCCGCCCCGGAGCGGGACGGTGCTTGCCGGACCAGCGCGGGCGGGGTGAACTGGCGCAGCTGCGTGCCCAAGGCGCTCGGTGTCGGCGCCGTCGTCGGGGTGCTGACCGGCCTGTTCGGCGTCGGCGGCGGGTTCGTCGTCGTCCCGGCCCTGACCATGCTGCTGGGTCTCACCGCGCCGGAGGCGGTGGCGACGTCGCTGGTGGTCATCGTGCTGACATCCCTGGGTGGGCTGGCCGCGCACGCCACCACGATGCCGGACCTGCCCTACGGCATCGCAGCGGTATTCGCGGGAGTGGCGCTGCTGGCGTCGTTGCTGGCCGGGAAAGCCGGAGATCGGCTCTCGGCGCGGAGCGTCCGGCGGACGTTCGCCTTCCTGATCCTCGTGGTCGCCGCCGGAGTCGCGGCCGCTGCCGTCTTTGCTCCAGCCGCCCTCCACGGCGGCTGAGCCGTCACGAAAGGGATGATCACCGTGAAGTACGACCTGAGTATCACCCTGGACCTGCCCTTCGGGAAGGCCGTCGCCGAAGTGCGGGCGGCGTTGAAGGAGCAGGGATTCGGGGTGCTCACCGAGATCGACGTCCAGGCGACGATGCGCGAGAAGCTCGACGCGGACATGGAACCGTACGTGATCCTCGGCGCGTGCAACCCGCCGCTGGCGCGCCGCGCGCTGGAGGCCGACCGGACGATCGGGCTGCTGCTGCCCTGCAACGTCGTCGTCCGCGCCGACGGAGCCGAGCGCAGCCTGGTCCAAGCGCTCGATCCGCGCGTCATGATCGAGCTGCCCGAACGCGAGGAACTCCGCCCGGTCGCCGAAGAAGCGGGCAAGCGCATCCGCGCCGCCCTCGGCAACCTGACCCGCTGACCGGTCCCTCAGCGGCCGGTGCCACGGGGAGCCGGGGACGAGGTGAACTGGCCCTGCCAGGTGGCCTGGGCGCCAGAATCCCCGATGCGGTAGACGTCGTACCACGCGGCGCCCGCGGCCACCACCGCCAGCACCGCGATCACCACCGTCACGGCGGTCGAGGTTGGGGCGAGGAACGTGCGGCGGGTGGCGACCGCGGTCGAGCCGGCGCTCGCGGGATCGGACATCCGGCCTCGCAGGCTTTCGCGGTGCCGCCACCAGACGACGACGGCGAGCACCGCTACCGGGATCGCGACGTAGAGGGCCGTGTCGCCGAGTTCCGTGTGGCTGCGCACGAGCGGCGTCGAAGCGACCCGGCGTTCCAGCCATTCGCCCGCTTCGGTGGTGATCGGGACGAGCGCCACGACGAGAACGGACAGGATCGCGTTCGGGCCGGCGACCTTGCGGCGGACGGCGGGCCAGAGAGCGCCGAGAACCAGCAGCAGTGCGGCGAGGGGGAGCAGGACGACGATGGCGTGCACGAGCAGGATGTGGGCGGGCAGGCCGTTGACGGTGGTCATGATGTCCTTTGTGGTGGATTGGTCGAGGACGGTGAAGGGCAGGCCGTCAGGGCGCGCGGGCGAGCGCGGCGATCTCGTAGCCCGGCGCCCGCGCCGGAACCCACTCCTCGACGTCTTCACCGCCACGGGCGAACGCGGCGGTGGCGAAGACGTCCGCCCACCGCAGAGTCGGGCCACTGACCGTCACGGCGTGCAGGCCGCAGGGGTGGATGCCGGTGTGCGGGTCGACGATGTGCGGGCCGCGGGCGGCCATGCCGGACGTCGCGAGGCCGCCGGTGCGCAGCTCGAGGACGGCGAGGAAGGCGGCCGGATCGGCGGGGTCTTCGACGCCGACCCGCCACGGCCGGGTGCGCGTGGCGGCGGTGATGTCGCCGCCAGTGTTGAGGTAGTGGTCGAATCCGCGAAGCCGGGCGAGGTGGGCCGCGGCGGTTTCGGCCGCCCAGCCCTTGACGAGCCCGGACGGGTCGAAGCCGCCGGGCAGCCGCCACGGGTCGAAGTAGCCGTCGGTGCGTTCTCGGGCTTCTTCGCACAGCGCCACAACTTCGGTGACCCAAGGGTGCCACTGGTCGTGGGGGAGTTCACCGCGGCGGATCGCACTGACCTGGCTGTCCGGCCGGTAGGTGCTGAACAGCTCGTCGGCGGCGCGCAGGTGCCCGAACACCGCCGCCACGGCCGGTTCGACCGCCGGATCGATGTCCACGCGGGGCCCGCGCAGGTGCAGGCTGACCTGGGTGCCCATCACGGGCCGGGTCCAGGACCGGCGTAGCCGGTGCGCGGCGGTCACCCGTGGGCCGCGTCGATCGCGGACTGCAGGGACTGCTGGTAACCCTCGGAGGTGTAGGTCGCGCCGCTGACGGTGTCGATCTGCGCGCTCTGGGCCTGCAGCGTCTCCTGGTTCAGCACGGGCACAGCCGCGGAGTTGATCCGGACGTCGCGACCGCTTTCCTGGGGGTACTCGACGGCCTGGGCATCGGTGATCTTGCCACCGCTGACGGTGATCCGGACCTGGACGGGGCCGTAGCGGGTGTCCGCGGCGCCGCCGGTGAAGGTGGCGCTCGCCGAACCCGGCGTGGCCGGGCTCGTGGCGCCGGTCGGTTGCGTGCCGCTGCCGAGGGGACGTCCTGTGGCGACAGGGGCCTGGCCGGTGCTGGTGCGGTAGCTGAACAGCAGCACCACGACCGAGACGGTCGCCGCGAAGGCGATGGCGATCCTGCGCATCGGAAGTCCTTTCCTACCAGCCGAACCGTTCGGCGTGGACGCGGTCGGCGGGGACACCGGCGCGGCGGGCGCTGTCGAGCACCGCTTCGGTCCAGGCGTCCGGGCCGCAGACGTACACGTCGTGGCCGGCGATGTCGGGCACCAGGTGGCGCAGGACCTGGTAGTCGGGGACGGAGGTGTAGTTTGCCGGGAGCCAGGATGCGCGGTCGCGGGAGCGCCGGCCGAGCAGGTAGTGAAGCCGGATTCCGCGCCGCGCCGCGAGGTCCTCGAGCTCGGCGCGGAACAGCAGGTCCCGCTGCGACCCCGCGCGGAGGAACAGCACAGCTTCGCCGGGCCGGTAGGACAGTTCCTCCAGCAGCGCGCGCAGCGGCGTGATCCCGATCCCGGACGCGAACATCGCCAGCTTTGGTCCTTTCCGGACAGTGCCGGTGAGCCTGCCGTACGGCCCCTCGAACAGGGCGAGGGTGCCGGGCCGCAGAGTGGCCAGCCGGCGGCTGCCGGGCCCGAGATCCTTCGCCGTGATCCTCAACCCTTGACCGTCCGGAGCGGCCGACAACGAGAACGGCTTGCCTCGCGTCCAACCCGGACCCGAGACGAACCGCCAGACGAAGAACTGGCCCGCAGCAGTGGGGAGCCGGTCGAGGTGCCGGCCGCGCAGGTACACGGAGACGACGCCGGGCGCTTCCTGCACCACCTTTTCGACAACGAGGCGGTGCCGGGTATTGAGGAAGACCGGCAGCCCGAGCCGGAAGACCAGTACGGCGCCCGCTGCTGCGGCGTACGCGGTCCACCAGAAGGCGGTCGCCACCGGCGAGGCGGTGAAGTCGGCGCCGGTCCACAGCTGGTGCGGCAGCGCGAGCCCGGCGCCGAGGTAGGCGTAGAGGTGCAGCAGGTGCCAGGACTCGTACCGCAGGCGCCGCCGGGCCGCGCGCACCGACGTCACGGCGACCATGACCAGTGCGGCGGTCGCCGCCGTGGCCAGGAGCATGCCCGCGTAGGTGGTCACGAGCAGCCAGACCTCGCCGAGCAGGCCCGAACCGTCGGTGGCGGCATACCCGAGGCTGATCAGGACGATGTGCGCGGCCAGCAGCGTGATCGAGGTGAACCCGGTCAGCCGGTGGCGCCGGGCCAGCTCGTCCTGGCCGTAGCTGCGTTCGACCCAGGGGATCCGGGCCATGAGCAGCACCTGCAGCAGGAGGAGATCGGCCGACAGCAGCCCGGTGAGCCGCCCCGCGGAGGTCAGGAAGTCGGTGGCGAGGTCCTGCAGGCCGCGGCCGGACACCCAGAGCGCCACCACGAACAGGACGCTCAGCCAGGCCGTCAGGCCGGCGGCGTCGCGCCACCACGCGCGCACCGCGGGCCGCGTGACGCGGTGGGTGGCGAAGACGGTGGACATCGGGCTCCTCGGAGTGGTCGCTGCGGAATCCACCCTTCCGGAGCCCGGTTAGCGGTCGACGTGACCGGGGTGAGAACCGGGTAAGAGAAGATCGGCAGCGACGGTGAACCCGACCACGGCCCCGCCGCCCGGGCGCGGCTCGGCGAACACGGACCCGCCGTGGGCGAGGGCAATCTCCCGCACGATGGCCAGCCCGAGCCCGGAGCCGGGCAGGCCGCGGGCGGCGTCCGCGCGGTGGAACCGGTCGAACACCCGCGTCGCGTCGTCGTCGCCGATGCCGGGGCCGCGGTCGAGCACCTGCACGCGGCCGTCGCGGACGACGACCTCGATCGGCCCGTCGGGAGCGAACTTCACGGCGTTCTCCAGCAGGTTCGACACCGCGCGCTCCAGGGCCTTCGCCTGACCGGTCAGCGCGGATCCGTCGGCCTGGACGCTGATGGTGCGGCCCGAGCGGCGCCGGACGCGGTCGGCGGCGCGGCCGGCGACGGCGCCCAGCTCGACCGGGGCGGGTTCTTCGGACTGGTAGCGGCGAGTGGCCAGTTCGACGAGCTCGTCGATGAGGTGGGTGAGTTCGCGGGTCTCGCCGTCGACGTCGTGGAGCAGGCGGGCGCGGGATTCGGGGGTGAGCTCGGCGAACCGGCGCAGGACGCTGGCGTTGGTGCGCAGGCTGGTCAGCGGGGTCCGCAGCTCGTGGGCGGCGTCCTGGACGAGGCGGTCCTGGTCGGCGCGGGCGTCGGCGAGGCGGCCGAGCATCCGGTCGAACGACGTCGCGAGCCTGCCGACCTCGTCGCGCCCGCCGGTGGGCACGGCGACGTCGTCGAGGCGGCCGTCGCTGACCTGTTCGGTGACGTCGGTGAGCCGGACCAGCCGGCGGGTGATCTGCCGGGCCAGCAGCCAGCCGGCCAGCGCCGCCGCGACCAGCACCAGGGCGCTGACGCCGGTGATGCGGGCGGCCAGCTCGCTCAGCACGTGCCGGGACTCGTCGACGTCGATGCCGAGCTGGACGGCGCCGCGGCCGGGTCCGAGCGCGACGGTGATGACCCGGTACTCGTCGTGCCCGGCGGTGAAGTTCGTATAGCGGTGGTCGGCGAGGGCGCCGGTCGCTGCCAGCGCGCGGTCCTCGTCGCCGACGGCCAGGCGCACCGGGCGGCCGCCGAGCGGGCGGACGCTCCCGTCCGCGGCGATGGCCTGGGCCACCATCGGCTGGGCTTCGTCGTGGTCGTCGTCATCGGGGCCGCGGGTGACCGGGCTGGGCGCGAGGATCTGCGTCGCTCCGGCCGCGACCTCGGCGGAGGTGGTCAGCAGGGACCGGTCGAGTTCGGCATCGATGCGCTGGGAGGCGGCCTGGTAGCTGAAGGCCCCGACGAGGATCGCCACCGCCGCGCCGACCCCGGCGAACGCGATCGCGAGCTTGCTGCGCAGGTTCACGCCGGCCGCACCGAGTAGCCCACGCCGCGGACGGTGTGGATCAGCTCCGTCGCGCCGGCCTGCTCCAGCTTGCGGCGCAGGTAGCCGATGTAGACGGCGAGGTTCTTGGAGTCGGAGCCGAATTCGTAGCCCCAAATGCGCTGGTAGATGGTCGCGCGGTCGAGCACGATCCCGGCGTTGCGCACCAGCAGCTCGAGCAGGTCGAACTCGGTTTTCGACAGCGTGATCTCCGTGCCCTGCCACCACACGCGCCGGGCCGCGGGGTCGACCGCGAGCTCACCCAGCCGCAGCGTGCGCCGCGCGTCCGGCTCGGGTGACGTGCGGCGCAGCAGCGCGCGCAGCCGGGCGAGGAGTTCGTCGAGCTCGAACGGCTTGGGCAGGTAGTCGTCGGCCCCGGCGTCGAGCCCGGCCACCCGGTCGGGCGTCTCGACCCGCGCGGTGAGCATGAGGATCGGCGTCCGGTCGCCTTCGGCGCGCAGAACGCGGCAGACGCCGAGGCCGTCGACGCCAGGCATCATCACGTCGAGGATCAGCACGTCGAACTCGTCGCGGCGGGCGGTGGCCAGGGCGCTGACGCCGTCGGTCACCTCGGTGACGTGGTAGCCCTCGAGGTCGAGGGCCCGGACGAGCGATTCGCGGATCGCCCGGTCGTCGTCGGCGAGCAGGACTCGGTGTGGCATGCCGCCATCATGCCCGCGTGCCGTGGTCGCGTCCGGCCGGGTTTTCGGCTGGTGAGCAGTACGTTAATGGACGGCAAAACCGCACCGTTACCGCTCATCAACCGGCGGTGCGGCTCGGTACTTGAGTTTCGCCAGCCGGGTGGCGGCGAAGAGCGCCGCGACGGCGATCGCGCCGAGAGCGGCCAGGAGGCGGTTGACGTCGACGGCCGGTTCCCAGCGGAGCTTGCCGTCCTTGATGACGTAGGCCCCGACCGGTTTGGCCGACAGCCCGAAGCCGCCGCCTTCGCCGGATCGGCCCTTCTCGTCGCGGCTGTCGCCGCCACCTCCGCCGGTGCCGACGGTCGAAGCCACGATCACCGTGACGCCGTCGACCTCGTACGGCTCGCTGTAGACCATCTTGGTCTCCAGCCCGTCCTTCGCCTTCTCGAGCAGTTCGTCGACCTTCATGCGGCCAAGTCTCATCGCCGGGGCGCGCGAGCAGCAGAGCCGTTGGTCCCACCCGTTGGTGACCGAGGGCCCCGGTGCCGGTGGCGTTCGCCAGCGGTGATCACCGCCGCGCCGCGATTTGCTGGGCACACCACGAACCCGCGACTGTCGGAGGCCGCCATGGCGCACCGTCCCGCACTGGCCGAACTCGGGCTGAACACCGGCAAGAAGACACGCCTGCACCGCATCCTGCACGAACACGGCCTGCGTAACGGGACCGCGTTCTTCCTGCCCTACGACCAGGGCCTGGAACACGGTCCTCGCGACTTCTTCGCCAACCCGGCGGCGAGCGACCCGAAGTACATCATCAAGCTCGCGCTCGAAGGCGGGTTCAACGGGATCGCCATCCAGATCGGGCTGGCCGAGAAGTTCTACTGGGACTACGCGGGTGAGCTGCCCCTGGTGCTGAAGCTCAACGGCAAGACCGAAATCCCGTCCGACGCCGAGGCGCTGTCCCCGCTGCACGGCAGCGTCGAGGACGCGGTCCGGCTCGGCGCGGACGCCGTCGGCTACACCCTCTACGTCGGAAGTCCCGCGCAGGAACACGATTTCGCCCAGCTGCGGCAGGTCCGCGCCGACGCGCATCGTCTCGGCATGCCGCTGATCGTCTGGGCCTACCCGCGCGGTTCGGCCATCGAGGGCAAGGGCGGGAAAGACTCGTTCTACGCCGTCGACTACGCCGCACGGACCGCGTCCGAGCTCGGCGCCGACGTCGTCAAGGTCAACTTCCCGCACCCCGCCAAGATCGACAACGTCCCCGCGCCGTACGCGAAGGAAACGACCAGCCAGCAGGCGATCGACGCCGTCGTCCGGTCGGCCGGGCGGACGCTGCTGCTCGTCTCCGGCGGCGGCAAGGCCGGCGACGACGCGATGCTGGAAAAGGCTCGCGAGTCCATGGAAGCCGGCGCGACCGGGCTGATCTTCGGCCGCAACGTCTGGCAGCGTGACCACGACGAGTCGCTGCGGTTCGTCGCGGCGCTGCGCGACATCCTCGCGAAGTACCCGAGCACATGAGCATGACGGAGGTCCGCATCCACGGCCGCGGCGGTCAGGGCGTGGTGACCGCGGCCGAGCTGCTGTCGGTCGCCGCGTTCACCGAAGGGCGCCACGCACAGGCATTCCCCAGCTTCGGCTCGGAACGCATGGGTGCGCCGGTCGTGTCCTTCTGCCGGATCGCCGACCGGGTGATCCGTACGCGGGAGCCGATCGTGCGGCCCAGCGCGCTGATCATCCAGGACGCCACCTTGCTGCACCAGGTGAACGTCTTCGAGGGCTTGCGGCCGGAGGGCTACCTGCTGGTGAACTCCGCGCACAGCTTCGAGGAACTGGGGCTGGGGGAGTTCGTGCGCGGGTTCCGGCGCGAGCGGCTGCTCGTGGTGCCCGCCACCGAGCTGGCCCGCCAGCACCTCGGCCGCCCGATGCCGAACGCGGCGCTGCTCGGCGGGTTCGCCGCCTTGACCGGCGTTGTCGAGCTGCGCTCGGTGATCACCGCGATCTCCGGCCGGTTCACCGGCGCCAAGGCCGACGGCAACATCGCCGCGGCGACCGCCGCGTACGGGTTCGTCCGTGCCGAACGGGAGGAGCTGACCGGTGCTCAGGCAGATTGAGGGGTCCAAAGCCGTCGCCGACGCGGTCGCGCTGTGCCGCCCGGAAGTCGTCTGCGCGTACCCGATCTCTCCGCAGACCCACATCGTCGAAGGCCTGGCGGAGCTGGTGAAGTCCGGTGAGCTCGCGCCGTGCGAGTTCGTCAACGTCGAGTCGGAGTTCGCCGCGATGTCGGTCGCCATCGGCGCGTCCGCGGCCGGCGCGCGGGCCTACACGGCGACCGCGAGCCAGGGCCTGCTGTACATGACCGAGGCGGTGTTCAACGCGTCCGGGCTCGGCCTGCCGATCGTGATGACGGTGGCCAACCGGGCGATCGGCGCGCCGATCAACATCTGGAACGACCACAGCGACAGCATGGCCCTGCGCGACGCCGGCTGGATCCAGCTGCACGCCGAGACCAACCAGGAGGCCGCGGACCTGCACGTCCAGGCGTTCCGGATCGCCGAGGAGCTGTCCACGCCGGTGATGGTCTGCATGGACGGCTTCGTGCTGACCCACGCGTGGGAACAAGTCGACACGCCGGACCAGGACCAGGTCGACGCGTTCCTGCCGCCCTACGAGCCCCGGCAGGTCCTCGATCCGGCCGAGCCGTCGTCGATCGGGGCGATGGTCGGCCCCGAGGCGTTCACCGAGGTCCGCTACCTCGCCCACGCCCGCCTGATGGAGGCTCTCGATGTCGTCCCGGACGTCTCGGACCGCTTCGCCGAGGCGTTCGGCCGCAACTCCGGCGGGCTGACCCGCGCCTACCGCACCGAGGACGCCGACACGATCGTGATCGCGCTCGGCTCGGTGCTCGGCACGCTCAAGGACACCGTCGACGAACTGCGCGAAGACGGGCTGCGTGTCGGTGTGCTCGGCCTGACCTGCTTCCGGCCGTTCCCCGCCGGCGCCGTCCGCGCGGCGCTCGGGCACGCCCGGGACGTCGTGGTGCTGGAGCGGGCCTTCGAGCCCGGCGTCGGCGGGATCGTCACGCAGAACGTGGTCACGGCGGCGCCTGCGACCCGGGTGCACACGGTCGTCGCGGGCCTCGGCGGCCGCGCGGTCACCAAGACCTCGCTGGACCGGGTGCTGCGAGCGGCGGACCGGTTGCCGCCGTTGACCTTCCTGGACCTCAACCGCTCGCTGATCGACCGGGAACTGGGACGGCTGGCCGCCGCCCGGCGCTCGGGCCCGACGGCGGAAAACCTCCTGCGCGACCTCGGTACGGTCGCCTCACGGATCGGGTGATGACATGGCGGTGACGCCGATCAAGTTCTACCAGACCGGCAGCTTCGCGGTCGGGGGCCGGTTGCTCGGTCCCGACCAGCGCAGCGTGCAGTCCGACCGCGAGCGGATCAACTCGATCGACTGCGGCCACCGCGCGTGCCAGGGCTGCGGTGAAGCACTGGGGGCGCGGTACGCGCTCGACGCGGCCATGCGCGCCACGGGCAATCGGATGGTCGCGGTCAACGCGACCGGCTGCCTGGAGGTCTTCTCGACGCCGTACCCCGAGACGTCGTGGCGCATCCCGTGGCTGCACTCGCTGTTCGGCAACGCCCCCGCGGTGGCCACCGGGGTCGCCGCGGCGATGAAGGCCAAGGGCCGCACCGACGTCCGCGTGGTCGGCCAAGGCGGCGACGGCGGCACGGTCGACATCGGTTTCGCGTGTCTCTCCGGCATGTTCGAGCGCAACGACGACGTGCTCTACATCTGCTACGACAACGAGGCCTACATGAACACCGGCGTCCAGCGTTCCGGAGCGACGCCGGCCGCGGCTCGCACGGCGACGACACCGGCCGTGGGACCGGAGCCCGGGGCAGCGTTCGGACAGGGCAAGAACGTCCCGATGATCGCGCTGGCGCACGAGATCCCGTACGTGGCGACGGCGACCGTCGCGGACCTGCGGGACCTCGAAGCTAAGGTGACGCGGGCGATGGAGTTCCGCGGCGCCCGCTACCTGCACGTGCTGGTGCCCTGCCCGCTCGGCTGGGGCAGCGCGTCGCACGACACGATCCTGATCGCCCGCCTGGCCAAGGAAAGCGGGCTGTTCCCGGTGTTCGAGGCCGAGCACGGCGAGATCGTCGCGACGTCGAAGATCCGCCGCCGGGTCCCGGTCGAGGACTACCTGCGGCGCCAGACGCGGTACGCGCACCTGTTCGGCGACCAGCCCCGCACCGACGTGATCGCGCGGATCCAGGCGCAGGCCGACCGCAACATCCGCCGCTACGGCCTGCTCGGAGAGGACTGACATGGAGCACGAGAAGCCGTTCGCGATCACGCTCGACGTCGGGTCCAGCCGGGCCAACAAGACCGGCGCGTGGCGGTCCGAGCGACCGGTCTACGTCGACCTGCTGCCGCCCTGCAACCAGGCCTGCCCGGCCGGCCAGGACATCCAGAAGTGGCTCTACCACGCGGAATCCGGGGACTACGAGAGCGCGTGGCGGCGGATCATGGTCGACAGCCCGTTCCCGGCCGTGCTCGGCCGGATCTGCTACCGGCCGTGCGAGAGCGCGTGCAACCGCGGCCAGCTCGACGAAGCCGTCGGGATCAACTCCGTCGAGCGGTTCCTCGGCGACGAGGGAATCGAGCAGGGCTGGTCGATGCCGGTCTCCGCGCCTTCCGGGAAGCGGGTGCTGGTCGTCGGTGCCGGGCCCGCGGGCCTGTCCGCCGCTTACCATCTGGCCGGCCTCGGCCACGCGGTCACCGTCCGGGACGCAGAAGCGGCCCCCGGCGGGATGATGCGCTACGGCATCCCGCGCTACCGGCTGCCGCGCGAAGTCCTCGACGCGGAGATCGGCCGGATCCGGGACATGGGCGTCGTCTTCGAGCAGAACAGCCGCGTCACCGACGCCGCACAGGCCATGGCCGACGGCGGGTTCGACGCGGTCTTCCTCGCGGTCGGGGCCCAGGTCGGCAAGCGCGCCTACATCCCCGCCGGTGACTCCGCGCGCGTGCTTGACGCGGTTTCGCTGTTGCACGACATGGAAACCGGGGAGCCGCCGCTGCTCGGCCGCCGCGTGGCGGTCTACGGCGGTGGCAACACCGCGATGGACGCCGCCCGCACCGCGAAGCGGCTCGGCGCGACCGACGCCGTGGTCGTCTACCGGCGCACCCGCGACCGGATGCCCGCGCACGAGTCCGAGGTCGCCGAGGCCGTCGAAGAGGGCGTCGCGATGCGGTGGCTGTCGACGATCAGCGAGATCGACGGCGAAGGCATCACCGTGGAGAAGATGCGCCTCGACGAGTCCGGGTTCCCCCAGCCGACCGGCGAGTTCGAGCGGCTGGCCGCCGACAGCGTGGTGCTGGCCCTCGGCCAGGACACCGACCTGTCCCTTGTGGACGGACTGGCGGACGTCGAGCGCGCGGACGGGGTCGTGCAGGTCGGGCCAGGCCTGATGACCGGGCACCCGGGCATTTTCGCCGGTGGCGACATGGTGCCGTCGGGCCGGACCGCGACCGTCGCGGTGGGCCACGGCGCGAAAGCGGCCAGGGAGATCGACGCCTGGCTGCGAGGCGCGGTCACCGCCGCGCCGCCCGCTGCGCGCCCGGCGACGTTCGAGAACCTGAACACCTGGTACTACAGCGACGCCGACCGGACCGTCCGGCCACACCTCGACCTGTCCCGGCGGGTGTCGACGTTCGACGAGATCAAGAGCGGCTTGGACGCGTCGACGGCCTTGTTCGAAGCTCGCCGCTGCCTGTCCTGCGGCAACTGCTTCGAATGCGACAACTGCTACGGCGTCTGCCCGGACAACGCGGTCATCAAGCTCGAACCGGGCGACAAGTACGCGATCGATCTCGACTACTGCAAGGGCTGCGGGATCTGCGTCGCCGAATGTCCGTGCGGGGCCATCGAAATGGTCCCCGAAGAATCCTGAGGAGGTAGCCATGCAGGAGAAACGCTGGCACGTCGAACTGATCATCGACGAGGACGAGGGCCGGACCCGGGCCACGGCCCGGTTGTGCACGGCCGACGACACCCGGATCTCCGGGACCGGGACCGCCCGGCTGAACCCGGCCGACCGGAACGTGCCCGAGATCGGCGACGAACTCGCCGCTTCGCGGGCGCTGAGCGATCTCGCGCACAACCTGCTCGAGTGCGCCGCCGGCGACATCGAAGAGCTCACCCACAAACCGGTCGAGCTGAGGAGCTGACGATGCGCACCCTCGTCGTGTTCGAGTCGATGTTCGGTGCCACCGAGCAGATCGCCCGTGCCATCGCCAAGGGGCTGGACGCCGAGGTGGTCAACGTCGACGACGCGCCGGCCGACCTCACCGGCGTCGACCTGCTCGTCGTCGGCGGGCCCACCCACGTGCACGGCATGAGCCGTGCCACGACGCGGAAATCGGCCGCGGATCAGGGCGACCAGCCGACCCGGTCGAAGACCGGGGTGCGCGAGTGGCTCGGCTCCCTCGGACCGGTCCCGCAGGGGCTTCCGGTCGCGGCCTTCGACACCCGGATCGACAAGTCCCGCTGGCTCACCGGTGCCGCTTCGCTCGGCATTGCGAAGCTGCTGCGCCGTCGTGGGTGCCGCCTGGCCGCGCCCGCCGAGAGCTTCTTTGTCGGCACGGATCCGGCCGGCACCGGCTCTGCTCCCGGTGAGCCGGACCGGGCCCAGGCCTGGGGCGTGGCGCTCGGCGCGGCCGCGCGCCGCACTGTCTCCTGAGGCCGGTCGTGGACGACGGGGGTGGCACGGTCGGTGTCGAGGAGGAGTTCGTGCTCGTCGACCCGCGGTCGGGGGCGACGGCCGCGGCGGCACCGCGGGTCCTGCAGCTGCTGGCCGACGAGCCGGGGGTGATGGCGGAGTTCCTGCGGTTCCAGGTGGAGACGGCGACCGGCGTGTGCCGGTCGCTGTCCGCGGTCCGCGCGGAACTGACCCGGCTGCGGCGCCGGGTGGCCGAGGCCGCGGAGCACGCTGGCTGCGTTGCGCTGGCTACGGGCGTGGCTCCGTTCGGGGCGGTGTCGCAGGTCACGGCCGATCCTCGCTACCGCACGCTGGCGACCTGGTTTCCGGCGCTGGTCGGGGAAGCGGGCACGTGCGCCTGCCACGTCCACGTCGGAGTCCCGTCGCGGGCCGCCGGGGTGCGGGTGCTGGCGCGGCTGCGGCCGTGGCTCGGGGCGCTGCTGGCGATCAGCGCGAACTCGCCGTACGTCGACGGGCTGGACTCCGGCTGGGCCAGTGCCCGGTACCCGCTGTGGTCGCGCTGGCCGACGGCCCGCCCACCGGGCGAGTGGCGCGACGTCGTGGCCTACGACGCCGCGGTCGGCGGCGCCATCCGGCGCGGGGAGGCGATCGATGCCCGCAGCGTGTACTTCTACGCCCGCCTGTCCCCGCGGCATCCGACCGTCGAGGTGCGGATTGCCGACGTCTGTCTCGACGTGGACGACGCGGTGCTGCTCGCGGGCCTGGTGCGGGGCCTGGTCGTCACCGCGCTGGCCGAAGAGCGCCGCGGGGCGCCTCTGCCACCTGTGCCGGACGCGCTGGTCGAGCGGTCGCTGCGGGCGGCCGCGCGCTACGGCCTCGCCGGACCGGGCGTCGATGTGCTGACCGGCACGCTCGTGGCCTCCGAAGGACTGGTCGAGGACCTCCTCGCGTACGTCCGGCCCGCGCTGCGGGCCACCGGTGATCTCGAGGACGTCCTGGCCGGCTGGTACGCACTCGGGTCGCGGGGCGGGGGAGCAGAGCAGCAGCGCGCTCTGCGCGCGGTATCGGGCACGCCGGTGGAGTTCGTCGCCCGGTTGGCGGCCGCGACCCGCGGCGAAGACACCAGTTCCACGGAACGGAAGGCAGCGCAGTGAAGACCACAGCCCACCCCGAAGCGTTCCACGCCCGGCCTGCGACCGCCGTCGCCGAGCAACTCGGGGTCGACCCTGTTCGAGGGCTCAGCGCCGAGGAAGCCGGAGCGCGGCTGGACCACTTCGGCCCCAACACGGTCATCGCGCCGGCCGGGCCGGGGCTGGTGCTCCGGGTGCTGCGGCAGTTCCACGACCCCCTCGTCCAGGTCCTGCTGCTCGCGGGCGTGGTGACCGGGCTCTTCGGCGGTTACGTCGACGCCGGGGTGATCGGGGGCGTGGTGCTGCTCAACGCCCTCGTCGGGTTCGTGCAGGAGTCGCGGGCGCAGCGCGCTCTCGACGCGCTGTCCCGGATGGTGCCGTCGGAGGCGACCGTGCTCCGGGACGGGGTGACCCGGCGGGTACCGGCCGCCGAGCTGGTCCCGGGCGACGTCGTGGAGCTGGCCGCGGGGGACCGCGTACCGGCCGACGTGCGGCTCACCGAGGTCCGCCTGGCCGAGGTCGACGAGTCGGCGCTGACCGGGGAGTCGGTGCCGGTGCGCAAGTCCGCCGACGCCGTGGCCGGGGAAGCCGTGGTCGCCGACCGGGCCGGCTGTGCCTACTCCGGGACGCTGGTGACGCGCGGCTGGGCCCGTGCCGTGGTCACGGCGACCGGTGGCGCCACCGAGCTGGGCGGCATCCAGCACCTGGTGGCCACCGCGGAGGTGGTCACGACCCCGCTGACCCGCAAGCTCGCGCGGTTTTCCCGGCAGCTGAGCGTCGCGATCGTCGCGGTCGCCGCCGCGGCCTTCGCGCTCGGGGTCTTCCGCGGCACGCCGATGCCCGAGATGTTCACGGCGGTGGTCGCGCTGGCCGTCGGGGCGATTCCCGAAGGACTGCCCGCGGCGGTGGCGATCGTGCTGGCGATCGGGGTGGTCCGGATGTCGCGGCGCGGCGCGATCGTGCGGAACCTGCCCGCTGTGGAAACCCTCGGCGGCACCACGGTGATCTGCACCGACAAGACCGGCACCCTCACCCGGAACCGGATGAACGTGACCACCCTCGCCGTCGCCGGCCGGGTGGTTCCCCCGGCGGAGGCCCGCGAATGCCTCGTCGCGGGTGTCCTCTGCAACGACGCGCAGCTCGGGGAGGGCGACCCGACGGAGATCGCGCTGCTCGAATCGGCGCTCGCGGCCGGGCTGGACCCCGCGGCGATCCGCGCCGCCGCGCCGCGCACGGAAACCGTGCCGTTCGAGTCCGAGACCCGCACGATGACCACGGTGCACGGCGACGTCGGCTACCTCAAGGGCGCGGTCGAGGAAGTGGTGGCGCGGTGCGGGGACGAGCTCGGCCCCGGCGGCGTCGTCCGTCCCCTCGACGCCGCCGCCGTGGACCGGCTGCAGCAGGAGCTGACCGGGCAGGGGCTGCGGGTGCTCGCGTTCGCCCGGTTCACCCCGGGCGCCGCGCCGACGTTGGTGGGCCTGCAGGCGATGCACGACCCGCCCCGGCCGGAGGCGATCACGGCCGTCGCGGCGTGCCGGAGCGCGGGCATCGACGTGAAGATGATCACCGGCGACCACGCCGGGACGGCCCGGGCGATCGCCACCGAAGTCGGGCTGGTGGACGAAGCGGCGTCCGCGCGGGTCCTCACCGGAGCCGAGCTGGCGGAGCTGCCCGAGGCGGGCTTCGACGAGACGGTGGCGGACACCCAGGTGTTCGCCCGGGTGTCGCCGGGGCAGAAGCTCCAGCTGGTGCAGGCGTTGCAGCGGCGCGGGCACGTGGTCGCGATGACCGGCGACGGCGTCAACGACGCGCCGGCATTGCGCCGCGCGGACATCGGTGTCGCGATGGGCCGCAACGGCACCGACGCCGCCCGCCAGGCCGCGGACATGGTGCTGACCGACGACGACTTCGCCTCGATCGAAGCAGCGGTGCGGGAAGGCCGGAGCGTCTTCGACAACCTGCGCAAGTTCATCGCGTGGACGCTGCCGGCCAACATCGGCGAGGGCATGGTCGTGCTGGTCGCCATCCTGCTCGGCGCGACACTGCCGATCGTGCCGGTGCAGATCCTGTGGATCAACATGACGACCGCGGTGTTCCTGGGTCTCACGATGGCGTTCGAGCCCACCGAGACCGGCATCATGGGGCGGACTCCGCGCCCGCCGAAGCGTCCGCTTTTCACCGCCGCGCTACTGCGCCGGGTCGTGCTCGTGTCGCTCCTGCTCGTGGTGGCGGCTTTCGCAGCCTATGGGGCCGACCTGGCCGCGGGGGTGTCGCTCGCGGAGGCCCGCACGAGCGCGATCAACGTGTTCGTCGGCGTGCAGGCCGCGTACCTGCTCAGCTGCCGCTCGCTGGACCGCCCGGTGCTGCTCGCGTGGCCCGGCCGCAGCCGGATGTTCGCGCTCGGCCTCGGGCTCACGGCGGGGCTCCAGCTGCTGTTGACCTACGTCCCGATCATGAACACGTGGTTCCACACCGCACCTGTCGGCGCCGGCTCCTGGCTGTGGGTTCTCGGTGCCGCCGTCGTGGCATTCCTCGTGGTGGAGGCGGACAAGCTGATCTGGCACCGGGTGGCGGCGCGGCGGCGAGTCAGCTCAGGCCGGGAAGGCGGCGGACAGCGAGCGCGGTGACCGCCGACGTGGTGGCCGCCATCAGGAAGCCGCCGAGGACGCCGATCGTGATCGTGGTGGGCAGGCTTTGACCGGGCTGCCACAGCGGCATGGTGACGCCCAGGAAGACCGCGAGGCCGAGCAGCCACGCGCCGGTCGTGGCCGCAATCCAGCGCCAGGCGTTCAACGCGGGCACGGCGCGCCGGAGGACGAGGGCTTGGCCGCGCCCAGCACGGCTCCTTCGACCGCTCCCGCGGCCAGCAGCACAGGCAGCACGAGGGCGGCGGAGGCGTCCGCGGTGAGGGCGCCCGTCACCGAGGGGACGGTGAATCCGAGGAATTCGGCCGGCGTGACGGTCGCGAACCAGGTCCGGAGCGTCCGGCTCACAGCCAGTCTCGTCGTTTGAACAGGACGTACAGGGTCCCCGAGATGACCAGGATGGCGAGCGTCGAAACCCACACCCCGGACGCCTGCGCGAACCCCGGGTAGGGGATGTTCTGGCCGTAGAAGCCGGTGATGGCGGTGGGCACCGCGATGATCGCGGCCCAGCTGGTCACCTTCTTCATGATCGTGTTGAGCCGGTTGCCCTGGATGCTCAGCTGCGTTTCGCGGATCGTCGCGAGCAGGTCGCGCAGCGACTCCGTCCACTCCGTCACGCGCAGGACGTGGTCGTACACGTCTTGGAAGTACGGCAGCAGCGCGTCGTCGACCGTGCGGACTTCCCGGCGCATCAAGGAACCGACGATTTCCCGCATCGGCAGGGCCAGGTGCCGCAGCCGGCTCAGGCTCTTGCGCAGCCGCAGGGCGCGGCGCTGCAGGTCCGTGACGTCGGTCTGGTCGGCGAAGACCAGGTCCTCCAGCTCCTCGACCTGTTCGTCGAGGGTCTGGAGCGCGTCGAAGTGGCCGTCGACGAGCAGGTCGAGCAGGCCGTGCAACAGGAACCCGGTGCCGCTCTTGGCCAGTTCGGGGGTGCTGTCCCAGCGCTTGGTGAGGGCGTCGATGTCCGCGGTGTTGTTGCGGTGCAAGGTGACCAGCACTCGGTCGGTGACGAACGCGTCGAGCTCCGACGCCGTGAGCACACCGTCGCCGGAGTCCAGCCGGACGGCGTAGGCGGTGAGGAACGAATGGTGGTCGTAGTGGACCAGCTTCGGCCGCTGGTGGTCTTCGTCGAGGACGGCCGCGATCGCGAGCGGGTGCAGCCCGAGTTCGGTGGTGAGCGCGGCCAGGTCCGCGGCGGTGGGGGCGTCGAGGTCCAGCCAGAGCGTCACGGCCGGGTCGGTGAGCTGCCGCGTGGCTTCGGCGACGGAGAGGTTCTCCCGCTCCAGGACGCCACTGCGGTACAGGCGGCTCCGGCTCGCGGGCATCAGCGGTCGGCCGCGGTGGCCAGGCTGGTCCGGCACGCGCGGACGAGCTGGCGGGTCGCGCGGGTGGCCGGGGTCTCGCCGCAGGACGGGCAGCGCACCGCGACGTCGCCGGCCAGCTGGTCGATCGCGACGTTCAGTGCGCACTCGCACTGCCGGCACCAGCGCGTGCCGGTGACGATGACGACGTGCAGCGGCGACGACACACAGTCGTGCAGCCAACGCCGGTGCGTCCGGCACGTGACGCGCTCCAGCGGGTCCAGACCGTCCTCTTCGGACCGGTCCTCCGCCGTCAGCGCCAGTGCCAGGCGGCGGTCGGAGACGTCGGCGTAGCGCGGGTCCACGAAGTCGGCCGGCCGCAGCGCGAGCCGGTCACGGCGGTTGCGGCGGGTGCTTTCGGACGTCGGCTCGGCAGTCGTCGCCGGGGCGAATCCGCGGGGGGAGTGCTGGCTGTCCATGATGTGCCTCACTTTCGTCTGATCCAGACTCCGCCGTGGGAGACCAGGCGACGAGGGCCGGACCGCCCCGGTTCCCGGGGCCCGGGGACCCCGGATCCGGAGGGGCCAAGGCCCGTCGAGGTGAGGACTTTCGGCCGCCTCAGGCGCCGCGGACCAGGTAGACCGGGCAGGCCGCGTTGTGCAGCAGCGCCTGGCCGGTGGACCCCAGCAGCAGCCCGGGGAACCCGCCGCGGCCCCGGGTGCCGAGCACGACCAGCTGCGCGGTCGTGCTGCGCTCGATCAGCTCACGCCGCGGGTGCGACTGGACCACGACCTCCTCGACCGCGACACCCTCGGTGTCGTGGGAGCTCAGCCGCTCGGCGAGCAACTGGTGCCCGGCGTCGGCGAGGGCCGCGCGGTCCGGTTCACGGCTCTGGGACTCGTCCGCCGCCGCGTGCACCACGACCAGCGGGGCGTGCCGCGCACGGGACTCGGCGATGGCGGTCTCGAGGATCCGCGCGCTCGCTTCGCCGCCGTCGACGCCGGCGACGACCGGCCGGTCCGCCGCTCCCGGTTCGTCCCAGGTGTCGCCGCGGACCACGACGGTGTCGCACGAGGCGTGCGCGCCCACCGCCGAGGCGACCGAGCCGGCCAGGAGGCCCGCCAGCTTGCCGTGCCCGGACGAACCGACCACGAGCAGCGACGCCGTCCGGGACGCGTCGATGAGGGCTTGGGCGGCGCGGTCGGGATCCAGCCGGGTGGCCGCGTCCGGCACGCCTTGCGCCGCGGCGAGCTCCGCCGCGGCGCGCAGGTACCGGCGGCCGCGGACGCGCAGCACTTCCTTCATCTCCTCGGGCGGCGGGACGACGCCGCCGGCGAGCAGGGCGGAGAAGTCGACGGCGTACACGATCTCCAGCGGCGCGCCACGCAGGTGCGCGGCGCGCGCGGCCCAGCGGACGGCGTCGAGCGACTCGACGGATCCATCCACTCCGGTGACGATCGGTGGACTGGGTACGGTGGTCATCGGCAGCTCCCGAGGCAGACGTGCCCCGACCGTAGGCTCGGCGCCGGGCCGGCCGCCGCGGCCGGAAGTCACCGGACGGAAGGACTTCCGGCCGCAGCCGGTGCGCCCGTCCGGCCCGCATCCTCGGAACCGTGAACCTCTCCGCGGCTCTCCCCGGGCTCGCGCGCCTGCGGCGGTACCGCCGGGCCTGGCTGCGCGGGGACGTCGTCGCGGGCGTCACCGTCGCCGCCTACCTGGTGCCGCAGGTGATGGCCTACGCCGAAGTGGCGGGGCTGCCGCCGGTGGCCGGCCTGTGGGCGGCGATCGGCCCGCTGGCCGTCTACGCGCTGCTCGGCTCGTCGCGCCAGATGTCGGTCGGGCCCGAGTCGACGACCGCGCTGATGACCGCGGCGGTCCTGGCCCCGCTCGCCGCCGGCGACCCCGGCCACTACGCCGCGCTCGCCGCCGTGCTCGCGGTCGTGGTCGGCTGCCTGTGCCTGCTCGCCGGCCTGGCCCGGCTCGGCGTCCTCGCCGAACTCTTGTCGAAGCCGGTGCTCACCGGGTACATGGCGGGCATCGCGGCGCTCATGGTCGCCAGTCAGCTCGGGAAGGTCACCGGGGTGCCGATCCACGGCGGGGAGTTCCTCGGCGACCTCGGCTCGTTCTTCACCCAGCTCGATCGGGTGCGCTGGCCGACGGTGGCGCTGGCGGCGGCGGTGCTGGCCGTGCTGTACGCGCTCGAGCGGTTCGTGCCACGGCTGCCGGGGCCGCTGGCCGCGATGGCGCTGGCCACGGTGGCGGTCGCCGTGCTCGCCCCGGCCGGCTTCGATGTCGTCGGGGCGCTGCCCGCCGGGCTGCCGCCCGCCGTGTCCGGGATCTCCGCCGAGGACGTGGGGCAGCTGATCCTGCCCGCCGTGGGCATCGCGATCGTCGGGTTCTCCGACAACGTGCTGACCGCGCGGGCGTTCGCGGCCCGCCGCGGCGAGGAGATCGACGCCGGCCAGGAGCTGCGGGCGCTCGCGGCGGCGAACGTGACGGCCGGGCTGCTGCACGGCTTCCCGGTCAGCAGCAGCGCCAGCCGCACGGCGCTGGGCGCGGCGGTGGGCAGCCGGACGCAGCTGCACTCGCTCGTCGCGCTGGCCGCCGTGGTCCTCACGGTCCTGTTCGCCCGGCCGCTGCTCGCGGAATTCCCGAAGGCGGCCCTCGGCGCGCTGGTGGTCTTCGCGGCGCTGCACCTCGTCGACGTCCGCGAGCTGCGGCGGTTCGCCCGGTTCCGGCCCAGCGAGCTGGTGCTCGCCCTGCTGACCACCGCCGGGGTGCTCGGCCTCGGCGTGCTGTACGGCGTCCTGGCCGCCGTCGGACTGTCCATTCTGGACCTGCTGCGCCGGATCGCCCGGCCGCACGACGGGATCCTGGGCACGGTGCCGGGCCTGGCCGGGATGCACGACGTCGACGACTACCCGGAGGCGACCACCGAACCCGGTCTCGTCGTCTACCGCTACGACGCGCCGTTGTGCTTCGCCAACGCGGAGGACTTCCGCCGCCGCGCGCTGGCCGCGGTGGACGGGACGGCGCGGTGGTTCGTGCTCAACGCCGAGGCGAACGTCGAGCTGGACGTGACCGCCGCCGACGCGCTCGACCGGCTGCGGGACGCGCTCGGCCGGCGGGGTGTCGTGTTCGCCATGGCGAGGGTGAAGCAGGACCTGCGCGACGACCTCGTCGCCGCGGGACTGGTGGCGAAGGTGGGGGAGGAGCGCATCTTCCCGACGCTGCCGACCGCGGTGCGCAGCTACCGGGCCTGGCTGGCGAACGCGGGCTGAGCGGGGTTCAGCCCGCCTGCTCGTCGACGGGGACCAGTTCGTCGCGCAGCACCGCCGCCACCACGTCGCCGCCGATCGTCTCGTGCTCCTGCAGGTGCCCGGCCAGGGTGTCGAGCGCTCGCCGGTGCCGTCGCAGCAACGTGGTCGCACGGTCCTCCGCGGCGCGGACCAGCCGGGCGATCTCCTCGTCGACGGCCCGCTGGGTCTGTTCCGAGTACGGGCGGCCGAGCAGCTCGGCCCGGCCGTCGTGCCCGTCCGCCGAGCCGTAGCCGACCGGGCCGAGCGACGGCGACATCCCGAACTCCGTCACCATCTTCGCCGCCAGCGCGGTGGCACCGGCGAGATCGTTCGCGGCGCCGGTCGACGCTTCGCCGAACACCACCAGCTCCGCCGCGCGGCCGCCGAGGCGGACCGCGAGCAGGTCGGCCAGGTAGCTCTCGCGGTAGAGGTGCCGCTCGGCCTCCGGTAGCTGCTCGGTGGCGCCCAGGGCCATCCCGGCGGGCAGGATCGTCACCTTCGCCACCGGGTCCGCGTGCTCGCACAGCGCGGCGACCAGCGCGTGCCCGGACTCGTGCACCGCGACCGAGTGCCGCTCCTCCGGCAACAGGGCGTTCGAGCTGTCCCGCCGGCCCAGCAGCACCCGGTCCCGGGCCGCGGCCAGGTCGGCCGCGGTCAGCACGGTGCGGTCGTCGCGGACGGCGTTGATCGCCGCTTCGTTGACGAGGTTGGCCAGGTCGGCGCCGGAGAAGCCGGGGGTGCCGCGGGCGACGACGCCGAGGTCGACGTCCGGATCGAGGTGCTTGCCGTCGATGTGGGTGGCCAGGATCGCCGCGCGCTCGGCCTGGTTCGGCAGCGGCACGGTGACCTGCCGGTCGAACCGGCCCGGCCGCAGCAGCGCGGAGTCGAGCGTTTCCGGCCGGTTGGTGGCCGCCAGCACGACGACGCCGCTGCTCTGGTCGAAGCCGTCCATCTCGGCCAGCAGCTGGTTGAGGGTCTGCTCGCGTTCGTCGTGGCCGCCGAGACCACCGCCGGTGCCGCGCCGCCCGCCGACCGCGTCGATCTCGTCGATGAAGATGATCGAGGGCGCACGGGTGCGGGCTTCCTCGAACAGGTCGCGCACGCGGGCCGCCCCGACGCCCACGAACATCTCGACGAACGCCGAGCCGGTGATGGACAGGAACGGCACGCTCGCCTCCCCGGCGACGGCCCGGGCGAAGAGCGTCTTGCCGGTGCCGGGCGGGCCGACCATGATCACCCCGCGCGGTCCCTTGGCCCCGGCCGCGGCGTAGCGCGCCGGATCGCGCAGGAAGTCGATGATCTCGCCGATCTCCTGCTTCACGCCCTCGTAGCCGGCGATGTCGGAGAACCGCGTGGTCGGGCGCTGCGCTTCGATGATCTTGGCCTTGGCGCGGCCGAAGCCGCCCGCACCGAGCCCGCCCATCCCGCCTGCCGCCTTCTGCGCGCGCATCCCTGCCCACACGAGGAACCCGAAGAACAGCACGAAAGGCAGGTAGCCCAGCAACCCCGACAGCAGTGAGCCGCTCGCCTTCGTGGCGGTGATCTTCACGTTCTTTTCGCGTAGCTTCGCCTCCAGCTGCCCCGGGTCCAGCGCGGTCGAGACGCGGCTGGTGAACGCGGCCCCGCCCCGCTCGACGCCGTCGACCGCGCCCTCGTCGTCGATCGTCACCGACTCGACCTGT
Source organism: Amycolatopsis nalaikhensis (assembly GCF_030264295.1). Taxonomy (GTDB): domain Bacteria; phylum Actinomycetota; class Actinomycetes; order Mycobacteriales; family Pseudonocardiaceae; genus Amycolatopsis; species Amycolatopsis nalaikhensis. Next base: position 6,940,684 of record NZ_CP127173.1, read on the forward strand.
CCGGTGTCCACTTTGGACAGGAACTCGGTGTAGCTCACCGACGGCGCCGGTGAAGTCCAGAACACCGGCGCGACGATCCCGGCCAGCGCCAGCAGCATGACCGCGGTGAGCAGCCACCCGCCCCAGGACCGCCGGGGCGGATCCGGATCCGGTTTCGGCGCGGGCGCGGGCGCGGGCGTGGGCGGTGGGCCGGACCGGGCCGTTCGGGACATGACGCTCGCTCCCAGAAGTCGTGGGTGATCGATTTCCTGCCCACGATCGCGGACCGGCGGGTGCGGGAAGAAGGGGCGAACGTCCCCGGCCGGGAGGACCACGGGAACTCGCGGCCCGCGCGCGGAGCGGCCATCCTGGCGGAAACGCCGTGACCAGAGGAGGCCGACCGTGCCGGAGCTGCCGACGACGATGACCGCGTGGCGGGTCACCCGGCCCGGGCCGATGGCTTCGGGCCCCCTGGACTCCTCGACGGTGCCGGTGCCGCGGCCTGCGGCCGGTGAGCTGCTGGTGCGGGTGCTCGTGTGCGGGGTGTGCCGGACGGACCTGCACGTCGCCGAAGGTGACCTGCCGGTGCACCGGCAGTGCGTCACGCCGGGGCACGAGGTCGTCGGTGAGGTCGTCGCCCTCGGCGACGGGGTCACGGAGTTCGCGACCGGCGACCGCGTCGGCATCGCTTGGCTGCGGGGACCTGTGGTCGCTGCCGGTACTGCCTCCGGGGCCGGGAGAACCTCTGCCCGGAGTCGCGCTACACGGGCTGGGACGCCGACGGCGGCTACGCGGAGTTCGCCGTGGTCCCGGCGGCGTACGCGCTGCCGCTGCCCGGCGGCTACTCCGACGACGAGCTCGCGCCGCTGTTGTGCGCCGGGCTGATCGGTTACCACGCCCTGGCGCGGGCGGAAGTGCCCGAAGGCGGCCGGCTGGGGATCTACGGCTTCGGTGGCAGCGCCCACCTGACCGCGCAGGTGGCCATCGCCCGCGGCGTCACCGTCCACGTGATGACCCGGAGTGCCGAGGCCCGCAAGCTCGCGCTGGAGCTGGGCGCCGTGTCAGCCGGGGACGCCGCCGAGCCACCGCCGGAGCCCCTGGATTCGGCGATCCTGTTCGCGCCGGCCGGCGAACTGGTGCTGCCCGCGCTGGGAGCGCTGGACCGGGGTGGGACGCTGGCCATCGCGGGCATCCACCTGTCGGACGTCCCGCCGCTGAACTACCAGCAGCACCTGTTCCAGGAACGTCAGCTGCGCAGTGTCACGGCGAACACCCGGGCCGACGCGCGGGAGTTCCTGGCCTTCGCCGGCGAACACCACTTGAGCGTCAGCACGGTTCCCTACGCCCTGGACCAGGCGGACCAGGCGCTCGCCGACCTGGCCGCGGACCGGGTGAACGGCGCGGCCGTGCTGCGGGCGACCTGACCCGAGGACCAGCCGGACGGTCACGGCAACCCGGCCGGCGTTCGCAGGTGGCGGACGGTCGAGACCAGCCACAACGCTGCGATCAGCCCTACCAGCACGGCAAGGGTGAAGCCATCGCCGGTGACGAGGGTGAAGACGGCGCACAGCAGCGCGGCCGTGCCCAGCGGGGCGCTGATCCACCGCGCCGGCCCGGTCCACCGGTCCGCGCCGAGCAGGAAGGAGACCAGCCCGAGCACCAGCGCGCTGGTCGCCATCGCGCGCGGGCCGTGCACCCACAGCGCGGTGTCGTCCGGGAAGTAGTCGACGTACAGGGCGACGATGGACAGGACCGGCACGGTCGCCACCGCGTCTCGCCATTCGCGTTGCATCACGGGAACCTCCTCCGGCTCACGATGCGCCCGCGGGACGGACCGCCGGGAGCGGCCAAGGGCTCCGCGCGGGGTGCCGAAAGTCCTTCGTGCCGGTGGCCGACGACCGCAGCAGCCGGTCGCGGCCGGGACCTACCGTCGGTTCGGATGCGTGGTCAGCGCACCGGAACCCGGAGGAAACAGGTCATGAGCGCAACCGGAAACCCGCCGATCGTCGTCGCCGTGGACGGTTCGGAGACCGCCGCAGCGGCCGCGTTGTGGGCGGCCGGGGAAGCAGGCCGCCGGCATGCGTCCCTGCTCGTCTACACCGCTTACGGCTACGAAGACGCCGCTTTCGGCGGCAAGATGTACCCGCCGTCGGACTGGCTGGCGGTGAAGGAGGCGGAGGCGGACCGGCTGCTGCGGCAGACCCGGGCCACGCTCGAAGCCGCCGTGCCCGGCCTGGAGATCTTGACCGAGGCCAGCGACCACGGACCGGTGCCGGGGCTGCTCGAGGTCTCGGCGCGGGCCCGGATCCTCGTCACCGGCGAGCCGGTCGGGGCGATCGCGGGCCTGTTCAGCGGCTCGCCCGACGTCGACCTCGCCGCGCGGGCTCACTGCCCGGTCGTGACCGTGCGCGGCTCGGAGAAGGTCGGCGGCCCGGTGGTCGTGGGCGTCGACGGCAGCCCGCTGAGCGAAGCGGCGATCGCCTGGGCCTTCGAGGAGGCCTCGATCCGCAACGCCCCGCTCGTCGCGCTGTACACCTGGCACGACGGCGACACCGCCGGCCTGTTCAGCGACGGCAACGTCGCCTTCCAGGGCGAAGGCCTGCAGGACTCGGGGCGCCGGCTGCTCGCGCAGCGGCTCGCGGGCTGGCAGGAGAAGTACCCCGACGTCCACGTCGAGCGCCGCGTCGAACACGACAAGCCCCGGGCCCGGCTCCTCGAGATGAGCCGCGACGCGCAGCTGGTCGTCGTCGGGAGCCGGGGCCGCGGTGGCTTCACCGGGCTGGTGCTCGGTTCGACGAGCCAGGCGCTGCTGCACCACGCGGCCTGCCCGGTCATGGTCGTCCGTACCGAGAAAGAGGTCTGAAGATGAACACCGGCAAGGTGTCCGCGGTGATGACCGCCGACCCGATCACCGTTTCCCCGCAGACGCCGTTCAAGGACATCGCCGCCCTGCTCACCGGCAACGGGATCAGCGCGGTCGGCGTGGTCGACAAGACGGGCGCGCTGGTGGGTGTCGTCTCGGAAGCGGACCTGCTCCCGCACCTGTGGGAGGACCGCAAGCCCCGGTGGCGCGACCGTCGGCTGGCCCGGAAGGCGACGGCGTGCGTCGCGAAGGACCTGATGACCAGCCCGGCCGTCACCATCGACGCAGATGCGACGCTCGCCGCCGCTGCGGCGCAGTTCGCGCGCAGCGGTGTCCGCCGGTTGTTCGTGCTGCGCAACGGGAAGGTGGTGGGCGTGCTGGCCCGCCGCGACCTGGTGGCGGTCTTCACCCGCGGCGACGCCGACCTCGAGCGCGAGGTCTGCGACGGAGTGCTGCGCGAGCGGCTCAACCTGGGGCCGGATCGGGTCCGGGTGGAGGTGCGGGCCGGGATCGTCACGGTCGTCGGGCGCGTGGAGCGCCGCAGCGACATCGACCCGGTGACCCGGCTGATCCAGGAGCTGTCCGGCGTGGTCGAGGTGCGCAACCGCCTGGACTACGTCTGGAACGACGTGGCCTGAGTGCAGCGGAAGGCCTCCGTCCATTCCGGACGGAGGCCTTCTTCGTGCGCGAAAGATCTGTGAGAATGACCTTTCGGTGCCTGGTACGGCGGCCGCAGTGTGGGATGTTTGGCGCGTTGTCGCTGGTAGTGGCTGTGGCGAGCGCGGGTTTGGTGGCGTCGTCGCCAGTGGTAGGTGGGGTGGCAGATGTAGTAGGCCAGCTCGGTGGGTTTGCCGATCGAGCGGCGAACCAGCAGCTGTTGCCCGCCGGCGGCGCCGGGGTCGGGCAGCCGTTCCAGCATCCGCCGGGCGAATTCGGGTTGGTCGCGCACTCGATCTGGGTACCGATTCCGGCTTCCGCGCAGCGTTCATGAGACGTAGGTCAAGAACACCCCGAGCTGGCAGTTCCCGATCCGCCCGGCGGTACCGGAGTACTGCCGCTGCGCCCGGCGGACTTGGTGCCCTTCTTCAGAAAACCCGTCTCACCGGCCAAGCCACCACGATCCCGCCCCGGTCACCGAGACTGCCCAGCACATAGGAGCGGACATCGTCACGGGTCGCCTCGGTGTCCCAGCGGTAGGAGTTCAGCAGCCATGCCGTCCGGGGTCAGGTCACCAGCCGCCGGACCGGCCGACCGCGCGCACACTCAGGGGCCACGCCGTAGGGCCGCCTCTTCTTCACCGAATACGCGTGATCGCACGGCCGCTGGCCACGCCGGCTCCTTTGTTCCCGGCAACACCAATCCGTGGCGTCCCGCAGCTGCCTGCGATGCAGCACGAAAGATCTTCGGACACACGAACCCGGCAAACCTCTACTTTCTACCCCGACAGGCCCAATATCCCGGACAGAACGGGGAACTCGGGGACGGCAGCCGCGATGTAGTCCACTTTCGACGCCGCGGAATCCGGCTCGTCAGATCCGTTTCACTGCGGATTCAGCAATTGCCTGCGAAGGAGTAACTCTCGCCGGCTCGATGGCGATGACGCCACCAGAACATGCCGATTTCCGGCAGATCGCCGGTTTCCGTACCAGGGGGTTCGACCATGTCGTGGCTCGACGCTGCGCCGACGATGGTGCTCTGTGGAGTGCTGCTCGTCCTGCCGGGGCTTCCCCTCACGTACCTGCTCGGGCTGCGACGGCTGGCGATGGTGGCCGTCGCCCCGGTCGTCGTCGTGGCTTTGGTGGCGGTGACGGCGATCGGCGCGGCGAAGCTCGGCGTCCGGTGGTCGCCGCCGCTGGTGTTCCTCGTGTCCGTCGGGTCGGCGGTTGTGGCCGGGTGCGTCGTCATGCTTCTTCGCCGGCGTCTGCTGCAGCCCGCGCCCGGCGACAGCCTGCCGGTCGTCGCGGCTGCCGCGAGCGGGCTCGTCGTCGCGCTGGCGCTCGGCGTGTTCGCCATCCGAGCGGCGATCGGCAGTCCCGAGGAACTGGTCAAGACCGACGACTCGTCGTTCCACTACAACGCCGTCACCAACATCCTGAACAGCGGGGTGGCGTCCACGTTCCGGATCGACACCCTCGGCGTGCCCGGACGCGTCCGCGGCTTCTACCCCGCGGCCTGGCACGATCTGGGCTCCCTGCTCGCCATGCTCACCGGCGGCTCGGTGCCGGCCACGGCGAACATCCTGTCCGTCACCATCGCGCTGGTCGTGTGGCCGCTGGGCTGCGTCCTGCTGATGCGGCAGCTGGCCGGGCCGGACCGGCAGGCACTGGCCCTCGCCGGCCTGCTGAGCGTCGCGTTCGGCGCGTTCCCCTGGGAACTGCTCGGCTGGGGCATCCTCTGGCCCAACCTGCTGGGGCTCTCGCTGGTCCCGGCCGGGGTCGCGGTCGTGATGTCGATGGCCGGCCTGGCCCGGGAGGACGTGATCGGCCGTGGGCGGGCGTTCCTGCTGGCGCCGGTGGCGCTGACCGCGATCGCCATCGCACACCCGAACGCGGTCGTCAGCCTGGCCGCGATCACCCTCCCCGCGATCGTCGTCGCCCTCGCACGGGCCGCTGCCCGGCGGTACCGGGCCGGCCGGCGGCCGCAGGCCGCCCTGTTCGCCGCGCCCATCGTGCTCGCCGCGCCGGCGTACTGGCTGGTCGTCGTCAGGCTGGGCGTGTTCGCGGGACCGATGACCGCGGACTCACCGCCCTTCGAGTCGCCGTCGCAGGCACTCGGTGAGGTACTGACCGGGGCGACGAACCACCACGGCGCGGGCTGGGTCCTGGCCGGGCTGGTGATCGTGGGGGCGGTGTCGTGCTTCCGGCAGCGCTCCCGCCGGTGGCTCGTGGCCGGGCACGCCCTCTCCGGCGGCCTGTACGTGCTGGCCGCGGGCGTGCCCGGAGCGTCTCGCCGGATCTTCACCGGCTTCTGGTACACCGACTCCCACCGGCTGGCCGCCATGCTCCCGGTCACCGGCGTCCCGCTCGTGGTGATCGGCGTGCTGGCGGTCGTCTCGGCGGCGCGTGCCGGGCTCGCGCCGGACGGCGTGCTGCGCCGGCTTCGCCTGTGGCCCCCGGCCGCCGCCGTGGTGGTGGTGATCGCCTTGCTGCTGGCGACCGGCGGCCTGCACCACGCCGACCACCGCGACCGGGTCCTGGCCGCGTACCCGAAAGCCAACCCGCTCGTGACCCCGGACGAATACGCGCTGTTCGAACGGATCGGCCGGCGGACCGAACCGGGCACCATCGTGGCCCAGATGCCGTACAACGGCAGCCCGGCGGTGATGGCCCTGACCCGCCGCCAGGTCCTGTTCCCCCAGCTCAACCTGGGCCGGCTGACGACGGACCAGGTGTACCTGGCCCAGCACCTCAACCAGGCGGCGAGCGATCCCCGCGTGTGCGAGATCGTCAACCGGCTCCAGGTCCGGTACCTGCTGACCAACGACCACGCCAGGGGCAACCGGTGGGACGGCACCGCCTACCCGGCACCGTCCGCCGGGTTCCGCCAGATCGACCAGGGCGGCTCGTTCCGGCTGTACCGGGTCAGCCCGTGCGACAAGACCGCCGACTCACGTTGATTGGGCTTCACTTCCACAGCACAGCATGATGTCCGCCGCTGACGAGCGAGAAGCCGCCGATGACCAGACCACTGCGATTGATCTTCTCGGCACCACCGTCTTGGGCGCCGTCCGGGGTCGGCAGTTCCACGATGCGCCCGTTGCGGTCCCAGTACACCGCGCGCCCGGCTGCGATATCGGAGCGCATGACGTTGCCGACCACCACACCGCGGCCGTTGACATCGCGTGCCCAGCTTTGTGCCCCGTCAGGCAGTGCCCCCAGCGTGATCGGACGGCCCTGTCGATCCCACTTGACGGCGTGGTCTTCCACGTGCCCGACGATCGTGCCGTCAGCCCCGATCGCGCCGGCAGCACCGCGTTGCGCCGACAGCTGGGTCAGGTGCCCCGCGCGATCCCAGCGCACCGGGTAGCCGGCGGCGGAAGTATCGGCTTCCCCGACCGCCGTGCCGTCTGCGGCCAGGTCGTATGCGTACGCACCGGACCCGTCCAAGCCGGGAAGAGGGACCATGACGTTGTCCCGGTTCCAGCGCAGCGAAGTGATCACGCCCAGGTGAGTTGCGGCCCCACCGACGACGTCGCCGGCAGCGTTGACCAGTCCCGCCCAGCTGGCTTCGGTTCCCGCAGGCAAGCCGAGGTCGGTGATCCGGCCTCGCGGACCCCACTTGACTGCATGCCGCAGGCCATCGGAGGCATCGGAGGTACCCACCACCGTGCCATCCGGTGCGATATCGCCGCCGTAACTCGTGGTCCCGCCGGGCAGCGTGCCGAGGTCTGTGATCCGCCCATCCGCTGACCACCGGGCAGCATGGACCTGACCGTTCGCCAACTCCGCGAAGCCGGTGATCTGGCCGTTGTCGTTGACCGCATCGGCTGTGCTGAGCGCGCCGCCGAGCGTACCCAGGTCGGTCGGCGTACCGGTGTTGTCCCAGCGCACGGCGCGCCGCGGAGACAGCGAACCGCTGACGGCCGAATAGCCGACGACCAGACCGCCGTCGTTGACAGCGGTGGCGAAAGTCGTGACGTCGCCGGCCAACGGGCGCAACTCGACCAACTGCGCCGCCCGCTGGCCGGGCGCAGCCGCCGCCCCAGCCGCCGGCAGTGCCATGAGCGCACCGACCGCCAGGAAGATCGCATGAAGCCGAACGGTTGACATCGTGGTCCTCCCCGTGTTCCAGCGACCACCACGGCCGCGCACAGCACCCACAGTCGAGGAGATCCCGGCCGGCCGGATAGGGACGAAGTGCCTTCCGGAGGAGGAACTACTGCCGTACCAGCGGTCGGCCGGCTTGACGGAGACAGACGCCCTCAGCGCGCCGCGTCACGACGGGAGGCCCGCCAACCAGGTCGCCAACGTTTTCGCCGGCGCGTCCGGCTGTTCCTCCGGAGTCTGGTCCCCGCCTTCTCCGGGCCGCGCACCACTTCCAAGGCCGCGAACGCCGATGCGCGCGCCACTCCACCATCGACGGGGTCAGCATCGTGTCGGAGCCCGGTTCGAACGTCACCAGCAGCTTCGGAATCGAAGAAGACGCCGGCCACCGCCCGAGCGCCTCGATCCGGGCCACTACCCCGGCCGGCTCGCCGCCCAGGGGCTCTGAGCGGGCCCACTGCAGCAACGGGCAGTGGAACGACGTCGCGTACTCCGGCGGAAGGCCGGACAAGAACTCCCCGATGAGCGACCTGCCGGTCGTGATCGCGCGGAACACTCCGCTCCCGCCGGCGGGAACTCCTCCCACGTCATCGGCTTCAGGACTGCTTCCGTCAACGCCAACGTCCGGACCCGCGACGAGTGGCGAGACGCCCAGTCCGCCGCCAGTGCGCCACCCCAGTCGTGGCGCCCTAACCGATCCCGCCCACCGCGAAGCGCACACCCATCACCGGTCACACTGGCCCCGACGCCACCAAACCCGCGCCCGCCACAGCCGCTACCAGCGACAACGCGCTAAACATCCCACACTGCGGCTGCCCGTACTAGTCGCACCGAAGGGCCTTGGCCGGTTCTCAGTGGCCGCGCAGCTCGGCCGGGACCGGAAGCCCCACGCCGTAGGGATGGGCCGCCGGCCGCAGGACCTCGCCGATCGGGCGGCGCGGGGTCGCCGGGAGCGGGGCCGCCCCCTCGGGGAGGTAGCCGACGCGGACGACCGCCTGGGGCTCGAGCCCGCCGCCGAGGACGCAGTCGCGGATCACGCCGCGGGTGCTGACCGGCTCCAGCGGTTCGGTGACCAGGCAGGAGGCCAGGTTCAGCCGGGTCGCGGTCAGCAGCACCGCACTGGCCGCTTCGCCCGCGCGGAGGCGGTCGATCGGGTCGTCGCCGGCTGTGGCCAGCACGGTCAGGGCCGCGCCGTCGGGGCCGCCGGTGTCGGGGAGCATGGCGTCGGCGAAGTCACGCACCCGCGGGGCGGCGGTCGCGCGGATCGCGTTCTGCGCGGGCACGCCGTCGGGGGCGTAGCGGCGCCCGCTCCAGGCCGCCAGCTCGGTGCCGTAGTCCGGGTCGGCCCGGTGCAGTCCTTGGGCTTCCACCGCGGCGGCCGTCAGCGCCGATCGCTGTGGTGCCGCGTCGACGAAGCGGAGTACACCGCCCTGATCGGTGGCACTCTTGGCCAGGAAGACCTCGTCCCGCACGAGCAGCGGACGCGCGGCGAACCGGCGGCGGTCCGACCGGCGCCGGGGAATGGCCGTGGCCAGGGCGATGTCGCCGTCGCGGGTGTCGTGGGGGACCAGCACGATCCGCGCCGGCACGCCGGGTTCCGGCAGCCGGTGGATCTGTGCGGCCCAGCCCAAGGCCGCCGCGGCGACCGTGAAGTGGTGCAGCACGCACCCGCAGCTGACGAGCAGGTCGCGGCCCTCCGGGTCGGTGTGCCGCAGCAGCCGGCTTTCGTCGGCGCGCAGCTCGACCGTCCGGCCGCTGAACCGCCAGCTCCACGGCTGGGTGTTGTGCACGGAAGGAGCCCGCACAGCGAGCGCGACGGCCGCCCTCACCGTGTACGCGTCGGGCAGGTTCTGGTCCATCGCTTCCTCCTCGGAACGGGCTGCCCCCCATGTTCGCCGCGGCGGACATGGGCTCCCAGGGCCGAAGTGCTTCGACCGCGGGGACGTCGGGCCCGTCCGCGCCCAAGGGTTGAGGCCCTTGGACTCTTTCCCCCGCGCCGGGCGGCGGCCGAACCTGGACCTCGAAGTCCGTCCCGCCAGGAGGAAGCCGTGCCGCAGTCGAACGATCCCTTCGCCCACGCGGAAAACACCGCGCACACCTGGCTGGCCGTCGTGCGTGGCCGCCTCGGCGCCGACGACCAGCAGCTCGCGTACCGCGTGCTCCGGGCGTGGCTGCACGTCGTGCGCGACCGGCTCACCGTCCAGTCGGCGGCGCACTTCGCGGCTCAGCTGCCCGAACTGCTCCGCGGCGTCTTCTACGAGGGCTGGAACCCGGCTCACGTGCCGACCCGCTACGAGGTGGACGGCTTCGTCGCCCGGTTCGCCGGCTCGGCCGGCCTCACCCGCGCCGAAGTGCCCGCGGCGGCCGCGGCGGTGACGTCGGCGCTCGGTGAACTCTGCTCACCGGGGCAGCTCGACCACGTGCTGAAGCTGCTGCCGGAGTCCCTGGTCACCCTCCTGACCGCCGGCCACGGGGGTCGTCGTGCGTGCTGAAGAAAGCCGGTCGAGGCTGCGGGAGTTCGGGCTGCTCGCGGGTGTCCTGGTCCTCGTAGCCGCCGGCGGGGCCGCGTGGTGGACGGGTGCGCCGATCGCCGCGAACGTCGTGTGGGCGACCGCGGACGTGATCACCCTGGTGCCTGCGGTCGTGTGGGTCGCGGCCGATCTGCGCGCCCGGCGGTGGGGTGCCGACCTGCTGGCTGTCCTCGCCCTGGTGGCCACTGTGGCGGTCGGGGAGTACCTGGCCGGCGCGATCGTCGCGGCCATGGTCGCCACCGGGCGGGTGCTCGAAGCCGGCGCGCAGCGGCGGGCGAGCCGGAACCTGACCGCGCTGCTCGACCGGGCGCCGCGCGTGGCGCACCGGCGCACGGAGACCGGGCACGAAACCGTGCCCGTCGACGACGTGCGTGCCGGGCAGCTGATCGTCGTGCTGCCGGGCGAGGTCGTGCCGGTGGACGGCGTCCTGCCGGACGGCGGGACCTTCGACGAGTCGGCGCTGACGGGCGAACCCCTCCCGGTGACCCGGCCCGTGGACGACACCGTCCACAGCGGAGTGGTGAACGCCGGCGCCGCGGTCGACGTGCGGGCCAGCGCGGCCGCCGCCGACAGCGCCTACGCCGGGGTCGTGCGGCTCGCCGAACAGGCCGCGGCCCGCACCGCGCGGGTCGCCCGGGTTGCCGATCGCGTCGCGGTCTGGTTCCTGCCCGCCTCCCTGCTGATCGCCGCGCTCGCCTGGGCGCTGACCGGCGAAGCCGGACGCGCGGTGGCCGTGCTGGTGACCGCCACGCCGTGCCCGTTGCTGCTCGCTGTCCCGATCGCGATCACCGGGGGCATGTCCCGGGCGTCGAAAGCGGGCGTGGTCGTCAAGGACGGCGCCGCGCTCGAAGCTCTCGGCCGGGTCGCGGTGCTGCTGATGGACAAGACCGGCACCGTGACCCGTGGCCGGCCCGAGATCACCGACGTCGTCTGTGCGCCGGGCCACGACGCGGCCGAAGTGCTCGCCTTCGCCGCCGGGGTGGAGCAGTACTCGCCGCACGTGCTGGCCGCGGCCGTGGTGCGGGCCGCGGCGTCGGCCGGGGTGGCGCCCGCGTCAGCCGAGGACGTCGAGGAACAGCTGGGGTCCGGCGTCGCCGGCCGGGTCCGTGACCACGAGGTCCGCGTCGGCCGGCTTCCCGCCGGGACGGAACTGCCCGCCTGGGCGCGCGGCGCGGCCCGGCGGGGACGGCTCGATCTCGCGTCCGTGCTGTGGGTGGAGGTCGGCGGTGAGCCCGTGGCCGCGTTGCTCGCGAAGGACCCCATCCGGCCGGACGCCACGCGCACGATGCGGCGGCTGCGCGCCGCCGGAATCGGCGAGATCCGGCTGCTCACCGGGGACCGGGTCGACAACGCGCGCGAAGTCGCGGCGATGCTCGGCCTGGACGACGTCCAGGCCGAGGTGACGCCCGCGGAGAAGGTCCGCGCGGTCGAAGCCGCGAGCGCGCGCGGGGTGACGGTGATGACCGGGGACGGCGTCAACGACGCGCCCGCGCTGGCCGCGGCGGACGTCGGCGTCGCGCTCGGCTCACGGGGTGCCACCGCGGCGGCGCAGGCCGCGGACGCGGTGATCCTCGACGACCGGCTCGACCGCCTCGCCGACGCCGCGGAGATCGCCCGCCGGTCGCGCCGGCTCGCCGTGCAGAGCGCGGTGGCCGGGATGCTGCTGTCGCTCCTGGCCATGCTCGCCGCGGCCGGGGGTTTCCTGGTGCCGGTCGCCGGTGCCCTCGTCCAGGAAGCCATCGACGTCGTCGTGATCTTGAACGCGCTGCGTGCGCTGGGCGGCGTCAAGCTCGGCGGCCCGGCGCCCGCCGAGCTGGTGCGGCGGTTCGAGTCCGAGCACGAACGCCTGCTGCCCGCTCGGGTCGCGGTCCGGCAGGCGGCCGACGCACTGACCGAGGGGGCGACGCCGGACGCGGACAGTGCCGCGCGCATGGCCGCAAGGCTGCTGACCGAGCAGCTGCTGCCGCACGAGCAGGCCGAGGAAACCGAGCTGTACCCGGCGCTGGCCCCCGCGCTGGGCGGTCCGGAGGGCACGGTCACGATGAGCCGCGCACACGCCGAGATCGGCCGGCTCGCCCGGCGGCTGCAGCGGCACCTCGCGGAGGCGCCGGACGGCATCCAGCCCGACCAGGTCGACGACCTGCGCGCCACGCTCTACGGCTTGGACGCGGTGCTGACGCTGCACTTCGCGCAGGAGGAGGAAGCGTATTTCACGCTCCCGTCCGCGTGACCGGTGATCACCTCCGCTTGGTGCGCCGGGCGTTCTCCTGGGTCCACCCTCGGCGTGCCGGTCGCGACGGCACGACCCGGTCCCGTGAGCGGTAGACGATGTAGGGCCGGACCAGGTAGGTCAGCGGTGCCGTGAAGGCGTGCACCAGCCGGGTGAAGGGCCAGAGGACGAACAGCGCCATGCCGGCCAGGACGTGCAGCTGGAAGGCGAACCCCGCGTGGCTCATGGCCTCGACGTCGGGATTCAGGATGAACAGGGAGCGGAACCACGGCGACACAGTCAGCCGGTAGTTGTGCTCCTCACCGCCCGCGGCGCCGAGCAGGGTGGTCGCCAGACCCGCGACGATCGCGGCCACGAGCACCAGGTACATCAGCTTGTCGTTGGCCGTGGTCGCGCGGAACACCGGTCCGGTCGTGCGCCTGCGGTAGACCAGGATCCCGATACCGGCCAAAGTGGACAGTCCGGCGATCGTGCCCAGGACGAGCGCCTGGACGTGGTAGGCCTCCTGGCTGAGGCCGAGCGCGTCGGTGAGGCTCTTCGGGATCAGCAACCCGATCACGTGGCCGACGATCACCACGAGGAGCCCGAAGTGGAACAGCGGGCTGCCGATCCGGAGGAGACGGGACTCGTGCAGCTCCGAGGATCGCGTGGTCCAGCCGAACTTGTCGTAGCGGTAGCGCCACACGGTCCCGCCGACGAGCACGGCGACCATGACGTACGGGGCGATGCCCCAGAGGAGGAAGTTCATCGGGGGCCTCCGGCGGGGACGGTGCCGAACGGGGCGAGATCCAGGCCGACCTGTTCCCGCGGCGGGCCGCTGCGCGCGAGGGCCTTGGCCGCGGCGACGTCGTCGGGGGAGGGGCCGGGCAGCAGCGCGCAGACGGCTTGCACGGGCGCCGCGTACGGCGTGGCGGCGTCGAGCAGGGCCAGGCGGAGCAGTTCGATCCCGGCCCGGTGTTCCTGCAGGAGCGCAAGGCCGCCGGCCAGGTCGGCCGTGGCCGCGAACTCGAGCACCGCCGGGAGGTAGTCGGGCAGTTCGGTGCTGTCGAACTCGGCCCCGGCTGCCCGGTAGCGGGACTTCAGCTCGGCGAGAGAGCTGCCGCGGCGCCGGGTCTCCCCGTCGCTCCACCACGTCAGGTACAGGCAGCAGCGGCGCCGGGTGTCGAACACCCGCACGTAGTGCTCGGCGAGCTCGCCCGGGGATATCGACGCGGTCTCCGCGAGGAAGGCCCGAAGGCGGTCTCGCGGCTCTCCGGCGGGGAGCGCCTCAACTGCGGCCCGCGCTGTCGGCAGCGTCGCCCGCAGATCCTCGTCCGGGTACTGCAGGCAGAGCGACGCGGCTTGCAGCACGACTGCGTGCTCGCGGGCGGACAGGTCCGGGTTCACGGCTCGCTCCTCTCGGTGTGCGGGGGAACGGGCGGCCCTTGCCGTCCCAGTTGAGCAGGTTGACGCGCGTGCCGGGCATGCCGAGGTCAGTGACCCGGTCGCTGGTCTGGCGGTCGCGCAGGGCGTGGAACGTCTCGACCGAGACCGGCATCGCGCGGCCGGAGCCCTCGCCGAACGGGCCGCTGCCGACCATGCCGGGACCGCCGTCGACGTCGAGGCTGCAGCCGAGCTCTTCCAGCTGGTGCGCTTCGCCGGTGTACGCGGTCGGGATGACGTAGCGCTCTTCGTACTTGGCGATGCCGAGCAGCCGGTACATCTCGACCAGTTCGCCGCCGGTCATGCCGACGGCGGAAGCGATCGACTCGTCGCGGGGCCGGTCGAGGCTGACGTCGCGCATGTAGGAGCGCATCGCGGCCAGTTTCCGGAGCACCCGGTCGACCGGTGCGATGTCTCCGGCGGTGAACAGCTCGGCGAGGTAGCCGATCGGGATGCGCAACGCTTCGATCGCGCCGAAGAGGTTTCCGGCGGCCTCGCCGTCGTGCCCGGTTTCGGTGAGCCGGTCGACCACCGGCGACAGCGGCGGGATGTACCAGACCATCGGCATCGTGCGGAACTCCGGGTGCAGCGGCAACGCGACCCGGTAGTCCTTGGCGAGCTTGTACACCGGCGACCGCCGTGCGGCTTCGAGCCAGTCCTCGGCGATGCCGTCGCGGCGCGCGGCCGCGGCCACGTCCGGATCATTGGGGTCGAGCAGCAGGTCCAGCTGGGCTTCGTAGAGGTCGTGCTCGTCGGCCACGGACGCCGCTTCGGTGACGCGGTCTGCGTCGTAGAGGAACAGTCCGATGTAACGCAGGCGGCCGACGCAGGTCTCGCTGCACACCGTCGGCAGCCCGACTTCGACGCGGGGGTAGCAGAAGGTGCACTTCTCGGCCTTGCCCGTGCGGTGGTTGAAGTACACCTTCTTGTACGGGCAGCCGGTCACGCACATCCGCCAGCCCCGGCATTGGTCCTGGTCGACGAGCACGATGCCGTCCTCGGCCCGCTTGTACATCGCGCCGGACGGGCACGACGCGACACAGGCCGGGTTCAGGCAGTGCTCGCAGATGCGCGGCAGGAAGAACATGAACGCCTGCTCGTAGGAGAACTTGACCTTCTCCTCGGACTCCTGGCGCAACCGCTCGACGATCGGGTCGCGCGGGCCGTGTTCCGGGGCGCCGCCGAGGTCGTCGTCCCAGTTCGCGCTCCACTCCACCGACATCGGCTCGCCGGACAGCAGCGACTTCGGTTGCGCCACTGGGAAGTCGTCACCGAGCGGTGCGTCGGTGAGGTTCTCGTAGTCGTAGGTCCAGGGCTCGTAGTAGTCGCGGATGTTCGGCAGTACGGGGTTGGCGAAGATCGTGAGCAGCTTGCGGAACCGGCCGCCCGCTTTGAGCTTCAACCGCCCGCGGGGGGTGCGGACCCAGCCGCCCTTCCACTGTTCCTGATCCTGATACCGGCGTGGATACCCCTGTCCCGGACGGGTTTCGACGTTGTTGAACCACGCGTACTCGACACCGCTGCGGTTGGTCCACGCCTGCTTGCACGTCACCGAGCAGGTGTGGCAGCCGATGCACTTGTCGAGGTTCATCACCATGCCCAGCTGGGCCATCACGCGCATGTCAGTACTCCACCTTCTGGCTGCGGCGGCGCCGGATCACGGTGACTTCGTCACGTTGGTTCCCGGTGGGCCCGAGGTAGTTGAACGCGAAGGAAAGCTGGGCGTAGCCGCCGATCAGGTGCGTCGGCTTGACGAGGATCCGGGTGAGCGAGTTGTGGATGCCCCCGCGGCGCCCGGTGTGCTCGGACTTCGGGACGTTCACCACCCGCTCCTGGGCGTGGTACACGAACACCGTGCCCGCCGGGATGCGGTGGCTCACGACCGCTCGCAGCACCATCACGCCGTTGCGGTTGACCGCTTCCACCCAGTCGTTGTCGTGCACGCCGATCGCAGTCGCGTCGGGTTCGCTCAGCCACACCACCGGGCCGCCGCGGGACAGCGAGAGCATGAACAGGTTGTCCTGGTACTCGGAGTGGATCGACCACTTCGAATGCGGGGTCAGGTACCGCACGGTCACCGAAGCGCCGTCGGTCTCGCCGAGCTCGGGTTCGCCGAAGAGCCGGTGCATGTCGAGCGGGACGCGGTAGATCGGCAGGGTCTCGCCCATCTCGTGCATCCAGTCGTGGTCCAGCAGGAAGTGCATCCGGCCGGTGAGGGTGTGCCAGGGTTTCCGGCGTTCGACGTTGACCGTGAAGGGGGCGTAGCGGCGCCCGCCGGTCTCGCTGCCCGACCACTCCGGGCTGGTGATCACCGGCACCGGCTGGGCCTGGGTGTCGGCGAAGGAGATCCGCTTCTCCGCACTGCCCGAGGCGAGGTCGGCGAGCCGGACGCCGGTGCGGCGCTCGAGCTGCTCGAAGCCCTGCACGGCGAGCCGGCCGTTGGTGGTGGCCGACAACGCGAGGATCGCCTCGGCCATCTTCGCGTCGGTGTCGATCGCCGGGCGGCCGTCGCCCGCCCCGCCGAGCATGACGCCGTTCTTCGCCGCCAGGTGTGCGATTTCCTCGTCGGGGTGGTAGGTGACGGCCTTAGTGGTCATGCCGAGCCGATCGACCAGCGGGCCGATCGCGGCCAGCTTGTCGGCCACCGCGGGATAGTCGCGTTCGACGACCACGAAGTTCGGCATGGTCCGGCCCGGGACCGCTTCGGTCTCGCCCGCGCGCCAGTCCAGGACCGTGCCGCCGGGCTGGGCGGTCTCGCCGGGGGTGTCGTGCTGGAGCGGCACGGCGACGACGTCCCGCCGGACGCCGAGGTGCGTGGTGGCCAGGTCGGAGAACCGGCGGGCGATGGCGTGGAACGCGTCGAAGTCCGTGCGCGACTCGAACGGCGGATCGATCGCCGGGGTGAACGCGTGCACGAACGGGTGCATGTCGGTGGTGTTGAGGTCGTGCTTTTCGTACCAGGTCGCGGCCGGCAGCACGACGTCCGACAGCAGCGTGGAACTGGTCATCCGGAAGTCCAGCGACAGCAGCAGATCGAGCTTGCCTTCGGGAGGTTCTTCGCCCCGCCACTCGACGTCTTGCGGACGCTGGTCCGGCGAGGTTTGCTCCGCCTGGAGGTTGTGGTGCGTGCCGAGCAGGTGCTTGAGGAAGTACTCGTCGCCCTTGGCCGACGAGCCGAGCAGGTTGGCTCGCCACAACGTCAGGCAGCGCGGCCAGTTTTCCGGCGCGTCGGGGTCGTCGATCGCGAACTTCAGGCTGCCGTCCCGCAGGCGGTCGGCGACGTGTGCGGCGACGTCGTAGTCGGCTTCGTCGGCCAGGTCCAGGGGGTTGACGTCGAACTGCGGGTAGGACGGCATCCAGCCCAGCCGGGCGGACAGCGCGATGGTGTCCATCGTGTGCTTGCCCGCCAGCTTGCCTTCGGCGAGCGGGGAGGTGAGCGCGTCGGCGCGGTAGCCGTCGTAGCGCCACTGGTCGGTGTGGGTGTACCAGTAGGCGGTGCCGATCATCTGGCGCGGCGGGCGCTGCCAGTCCGTGGCCATCGCCATCGTGGCCCAGCCGGTCACCGGACGGCACTTCTCCTGCCCGACGTAGTGGGCCCAGCCGCCGCCGTTGCGGCCCATCGAGCCGGTGAGCATCAGCAGCGCCAGCACGGCGCGGTAGGTGGTGTCGCCGTGGAACCACTGGCAGATCCCGGCGCCCATGATGATCATCGTCCGGCCGTGCGACTCCTCGGCGTTGGCCGCCATCTCCCGGGCGATCCGGACCACCTGCCCGGCAGGCACCGACGTGATCGCTTCCTGCCACGCGGGCGTGTACGGCTCGGCCGCGTCCTCGTACCCGGCGGGCCAGGTGCCCGGCAGACCGTCGCGGTGGATGCCGTACTGGGCCAGCATCAGGTCGAAGACCGTCGTGACGAGCTTTCCGGCCACGCGCCGCGCGGGGACGCCCCGGCGCAGGACCCCGCCGGTGCCGTCGAGGGCGTCGAACCGGGGGAGCAGCACCTCGACGCCGTCGGCTTCCGGACCCTGCATCGTCAGCTGCGGCGCAACCTCGCCGAGTTCGAGGTTCCACTTCCCGGCGCCGGATTCGGAGTAGCGGAAACCGAGGGAACCATTGGGGACAAATGGTTCGCCGGTTGCGCCGTCGATCAGCACGGTCTTCCAGGCCGCGCCTTCGGCGTCGTCGCCGAGGTCGGCCGCGGTCAGGAACTTTCCCGGCACGTGGGCGCCGTCGCGCTCGGTCAGCGTCACCAGGAACGGCAGATCGGTGTTGCGCTGCACGTAGTCGACGAAGAAGGGGACGCGGCGGTCGACGAAGAACTCTTTGAGCGTGACGTGGCCCATGGCCATCGCCAGGGCGCCGTCGGTGCCGGGCTGGGCGGGCAGCCAGGTGTCGGCGAACTTCGTGTTGTCGGCGTAGTCCGGCGATACGACGACGACCTTCTGGCCCTTGTACCGGGCTTCGGCCATCCAGTGCGCGTCCGGGGTCCGGGTCACCGGCACGTTGGAGCCCCACATCAGCAGGTAGGTGGCGTTCCACCAGTCGCCCGATTCGGGCACGTCCGTCTGGTCGCCGAAGACCTGTGGCGAGGCCACCGGCAGGTCCGCGTACCAGTCGTAGAACGACGTCATCGCGCCGCCGATCAGCTCGATGAACCGGGAGCCCGCCGCGTGGCTGACCATCGACATCGCCGGGATGGGGGAGAACCCGGCGATCCGGTCGGGACCGAAGGTCCTGATGGTGTGGACGTGCGCCGCGGCGACGATTTCCGTGGCTTCGTCCCACGAGACGCGGACGTGGCCGCCCTTGCCGCGGGCGGACTGGTAGCGCTTCCGCTTCGCCGGGTCGGTGGTGATCTCGGCCCACGCCGCGACGGGGTCGCCGAGCCGGTCCTTGGCCTCGCGGTACATCTCGACCAGCACACCCCGCGCGTACGGGTACCGGACCCGGGTGGGGGAGTAGGTGTACCAGGAGAACGCCGCACCGCGCGGGCAGCCGCGGGGCTCGTACTCGGGCGAGTCCGGGCCGACCGACGGGTAGTCGGTCTGCTGGGTCTCCCAGGTGATGATCCCGTCCTTGACGTAGACCTTCCACGAGCACGAGCCGGTGCAGTTGACGCCGTGCGTCGAGCGCACCACCTTGTCGTGGCTCCAGCGGTCGCGGTAGAAGACGTCGCCCTCGCGGCCGCCCTCCTTGAACACCGCCCGCAGGTCGGCGGAGGTCTCGCGCCGGGTGAAGAACCGGCCGGTCTTCAGCAGGGCGTCGGCCAGCGGGCCGTCCGTCCCCGCAGGCTCCTTCGCTCCTCGCGCCACTGCGCCTCCCACGAGTTCGATCTCTGTGGAAACGATGTCAAGGACGGACGTCCCGAAGCTACGCCGAAGGTCACCGATCGAGAAGACCAAGGACCATTCCGCGCCGGCTCCGGTGCTCCGACGATGGAAGCGAGGAGTCCACACCCGAGGAGCCAGCCGTGACGAAGTCCCTGTCCCGCGGGGGAGAACCCGCTTCCACCCCGTCGCGGCCGGATTCCGGCGCCGGCCTCATGCTCGCGATGGCCACGGCCGGGTTCGCGATCACGTTCTGGGCGTGGGCCTTGCTGTCGCCACTGGGCGCGACCCTGCGTGAACAATTGCACTTGTCCTCGGTGCAGCAGGCCGTCCTGGTCGCGGTCCCGGTCATCGTCGGCTCGCTCGGGCGGATCCCGGTGGGCGCGCTCACCGACCGGTTCGGCGCCCGGGTCATGTTCCCCGCGGTCGCGCTGCTCACCGCGATCCCGGTGCTCTACCTCGGGCACGGTGCCGGTTCGCTGACCGGCTACCTCGCCGGCGGCTTCTTCCTCGGCCTCGGCGGCACCACCTTCGCGATCGGCATCCCGTTCGTGAACTCCTGGTACCCGCCCCGGCGCCGCGGCTTGGCCCTCGGCGTCTTCGGCGCCGGCATGGGCGGCACAGCCATCTCGGCGTTCTCGACCGTCCAGCTGAGCAAGGCCGTCAGCAGCAGCTTCCCGTTCGACCTGGTCGCCGCCATCCTCGTGGGGTACGCCGTACTCGCGTTCTTCGTGCTGCGGGACCGCCCGGACCGGCAACGGGCCGCCGGGAGCCTCTTCGGCAGGCTGGCGACCGCTCTGCGCATGCCGGTGACCAGCCAGCTTTCGGTGCTCTACGCGGTCGCGTTCGGCGGTTTCGTCGCGTTCAGCGTGTACCTGCCCACCTACCTCGTCACCTCGTTCGGCCTGGACCGCGGTGACGCGGCCCTGCGCACCGCGGGATTCGTGGTGCTCGCCGTGGCGATGCGCCCGATCGGCGGCTGGCTGTCCGACCGGGCCGATCCCGTCAAGATCCTCATCGGGGTGTTCTCGGTGGTCAGCGTGCTGGCGCTCGCCGCCGCGTTCGAGCCGCCCCTCCGACCGGCCGGGACGCTGCTCTTCCTCGGCATCGCCGGCGCCCTCGGCACCGGGACCGGCGCGGTGTTCGCACTCGTGGCCCGGCTGGTGGCACCGGGCGAGGTGGGCGCCGTGACGGGCGTCGTCGGCGCGGCCGGCGGGCTGGGCGGCTTCTTCCCGCCGCTGGTCATGGGCGCGGTTTACGGCGCCACGGGCTCGTACCTGCTCGGGTTCGTCCTGCTCGCTGCCACCGCGGCCGGCGCGGCGACCCTCACGGCCACGGTCGTCCGGCGGCGGGCCGGAGCGAGCGCATGACGGTCGCCGCGGCGGTCGCGTTCATCTGGCTCGGCCTGGTGCTCGGCATCTCGTTCCTGGAGGCACCGCTCAAGTTTCGCGCGCCCGGGGTGACGCTGCAGGTGGGACTGGGCATCGGGCGCCTCGTGTTCGCCGCGCTCAACCGGGTCGAGGTGCTGCTCGCAGCCGCGGTGTGGGTGGCACTGCTGCTGGGGCACCGGTCGGTGGTTTCGTCGGCGATGGCCGGGGCGGTGGTCCTGGTCCTGATCGTGCAGCTGGTCGCGGTGCGCCCGGCGCTGACTCGCCGATCCGATCGCGTCCTCGCCGGTGAGGAAGGCCCGCGCAGCCACGCGCACCTGGTCTACGTCGGGCTCGAGGTGGTGAGAAGGTCGCCGGGCTGGCCGGGCTCGGGGTGACCGCGCTCGCCGGCTGACCACGCGGGATCGCCGAAGCCCGCCTACCGAGCCGGGCGGCGGGCTTCGGCGCCCAGCACGGCCAGCTCCAGCGTCCGCGCCACGTCGCCGGGGCTGACGACGCCGGCCAGGACGCCGTTCGCCACCACCAGCGCGAGGTCCTGACCCGGCCGGCCCCCGATCCGGCCGAGGACCGCCGTCAGCGGGGTCTCGGGGGAGACGACGAGACACGCCGGCGGCCGGGCGCAGACGTCCTCCACCCGGGTCGAGGTGCGGGCCTCTTCCGGCACCCGCGCGAGAGCCGCCAGGCTGACCACACCGAGCGGGCGGCCGTCGAACGACACCACCGGGTAGGTGCGGAACGGCAGGGACGCGGCCTGGTCGACGAACGCCCGCACGGTGAACCAGCCGGGTGCCGTGACCGGGTCCGCCGTCATGATCTCGCCCAGCCGGATCCGGGCGAGCACCTCGCGAGCCGGGCCGGCCGCGAGCTCCGCCCGGGCGCTGAAGCCGAGGAACCAGCCGATGCCGACGAGCCACAGCCCGGCGAGGCTGCCGAACCACAGCAGCTCGACGAGCCCGGCCGAAGCCAGCACCACGCCGAGGACGCGGCCCGCACGGGCGGCCACGGCCTGGGCTCGGCGGCGGTCTCCGGTGAGCTTCCAGACGACGGCCTGCAGGATCCGGCCGCCGTCCAGCGGGGTGCCGGGGAGCAGGTTGAACACCGCGAGCACGAGGTTCGTCCAGCCCAGCCAGGTCAGCGTGACGACCACGACGGCGGGCACCGACGCTGGGAGCAGTACGGCGGTGCCCAGGAACGCGGCACCCGCCAGGAGGCTCGCCAGTGGCCCGGCGACAGCGACCGCGAAGGCCGTTCCGGGGTTCGGCGGCTCGCCGGGAATCTCGGTGGTGCCGCCGAGCAGCCACAGCGTGATGCGGTCGACGCTGAGTCCGCGGTGCCGCGCCACCAGTGCGTGGCTGAGCTCGTGCACCAGCAGCGACGAGAAGAACACCACGGACCCGGCCACCCCGGCGGCCCAGTACACCGCCGTCGGCAGTCCGGGGGCGGCTTCGGGCAGCAGCGACCCGGCGAGCAGGTCGGCCAGCAGGGCCATGATCATAAGCACGGACCAGTGCGCGCCGACGGGGATACCGGCCGGGCGCCCGAGCGGGAAGGTGGCTCGCATGCCCGGACCATCCTCCCCGCGGGCGCGGGCGGGGAGGGCCGCACCGCCTCGTCCGGAGGGACCAAAGACCTCCGTGACGCCGACGTCCGGCCGCAGCCCGCGCGGGTGCCCGCTTCGTACCGTCGAAGCATGGCGGACAGGAAGAAGTCGCGGATCCCGCGCCCGGTCTACGAACGGGAGCTCCTGCGGCTGCAGGCCGAGCTGGTCAAGCTGCAGGAGTGGGTGCGCCACGAAGGCGTCCGCCTGGTCGTGGTGTTCGAGGGCCGCGACGCCGCCGGCAAGGGCAGCACCATCAAGCGCGTCACCGAGCATCTGAACCCGCGGGTGGTGCGGATCGCGGCGCTGCCGAGCCCGACCGAGCGCGAGCGGACGCGGTGGTACTTCCAGCGCTACATCGAGCACCTGCCCGCGGCGGGCGAGATCGTGCTGTTCGACCGCAGCTGGTACAACCGCGCCGGCGTCGAGCGCGTGATGGGGTTCTGCACGCCCGAGGAGCACCGCCGGTTCCTGCAGCAGTGCCCGATCTTCGAACGCCTGCTCGTCGACGACGGTGTCCTGCTGCGCAAGTACTGGTTCTCCGTCAGCCTCGACGAGCAGGAACGGCGGTTCGCCGCGCGGATCGACGATCCGATGCGCCGCTGGAAGCTCTCGCCCGTCGACCTGCAGTCCGTGACCCACTGGGAGGACTACTCGCGGGCGAAGGACGACATGTTCGTGCACACCGACACCGCGGAATCCCCTTGGCACGTCGTCGAAAGCGAGGAGAAGCGGCGCGGCAGGCTGAACATGATCGCGCACCTGCTCTCCAGCGTGCCCTACCACGAGGTGTCCCGCCCGGCGGTTTCGCTGCCGCCGCGCCCCGGGCCGACCGGCTACTTCCGGCCCGACCGGCGGCTGCAGACCTACGTTCCCGACCACGCGGCGACCCTGCTGCCGCGCTGAACCCGAGGAGGAAACCATGGATGCCAGGGAGAAAGCGGCCATCGAGGCCGAAGCGCGCCGGGACGTCGCCGAGCGTGGCCGCCACGGCCCCAAGCTGGCACCGTATCTGTACGCGGTCGAGCACCACGCGATCAAGGAGAACGGTGAGGACGTCGTCCCGGCCGCCGAGGACGAGCCTCGGCGGCCGGCGGGGGAGCCTCAGTCCTGATCGGCGCGCGTGTAGGCCGTGAGCGCTTGTTTCCGGGCGCTCACGGCGATCGTGCGGACCAGGGCGGTGTGCACGGATCCGATGACGGGCCGGGAGAGCCGCCAGTACCGGCGGAACTTCAGCCAGCTTTCCGGGTCGGTCATCGCGACCCGCGTGTGCACCGTCAGCAGCGTGCGGTGCGGGCCGTACGGGAGGGTCGACACGGCCATGACGATCTTCCCGTAGCCGGGCTCTTCGAAGCCGGCGAAGTCGTCGGCCTCGACGCGGCGCCACGGGATCACCGGTTTCCAGAACTTGCCCGCGACGCCGAGTGCGAACTCACTGCCCGGCCGCTCGCCGAGCAGGGCCCACTCCGAGCCGGTGTCGAGGTCGTCGGGGGTGAGCCGGGTCGGTTGCCGCGGTGGGCCGTGCCGCCGGTTGCGCCAGCGCTCGGGCAGCGCGCGCACCCAGCCGGCGGCCGAGACGACGCCGCCGCGGACGTCGGTGAAGTCGAGTTCGCGCGCGGCGGCGTAGGTGTCCTTCACCGGCGCGTCCACGACGGCGGTGCGCACCAGCTCGAACTGCGGGTGCGGCAGGAAATGGTCGATGAGCAGATCGGTTTCGGTCATGGCCACCAGGGTCGGCGTCCCGCGGTCGCGGGACAGGCGGATTTGGTCCCCGGCGAAAAGGACTTCGTGCTCTGACCCGTGAGTACACCGGACGCGCATGCTGCCGGGGTGACCGAACCCGAGGAGGACGTGATGACGGCAACCGCGACCCGCCCGGTGGTGGCCGGGGTGGACGCCTCGGCGGCCGCGCTCGCCGCGGTCCGCTGGGCCGCCGCGGAAGCGGTGCGCCGGGACACGACACTGCGGCTGCTGCACGCCTGTGTCTTCGGAGACGAACGACCCCACGACGACTCCGAGCTGCTGCTGGAGCACGTCTATCGCTTCCTCCGCCGCGCCGCGGAGGTCGCTCGTGAGCAGGCGCCGGGTGTGCGGGTCGAGACTCAGGTCCGGCTGGGGCTCGCCGTCGACTTGCTGCTCGCGGAGTCGGCCGATGCGGCGCTGGTCGTCCTCGGCTCGCACGGCCTTGGTGGCTTGCGTGGCGCGCTGATCGGCTCGGTCGCCCTGCGGGTCGCGGCTGGCGCGTCGTGCCCCGTCGTCGTTGTGCCGGGGCAGCGGTCCACTCGGACCGGGCCGGTGCTCGTCGGGTTCGATCCGTCGGGTTCGAGTGAGCATGCGCTCCGGTTCGCCCTTGAGGAGGCGGCCGCGGTGTGTGCCCGGGTGCATGTCGTGCACGCCTGGCGCATCGGTGACGGCCACGTCGAGCAGCGGGAGCTGGAAGCGCATCTCGCGGGCTGGGCCCGCAAGTACCCGGCGCTGGAGATCACGGCCCAGGCGCTGCGGGACCGCAGCCCGGCCCGCGCCCTGCTGGCCGCCGCTCCCGGAGCCCGGCTGATCGTCGTGGGCACCCGTGGCCGCGGCCCGGTCGCCGGCGGGGTGCTGGGTTCGACCGGCAACGCCCTGCTCGCGCACGCGGCCTGCCCGGTCGCGGTCGTGCACTGAACGGAAACGAGGGAACCACCATGAAGGCACGGGACATCATGACCAGGCCGGTCGTGCGGGTCGGCCCGGGAACGCCGGTCCGCGAAGCCATCGTGCTGCTCACCGAGCACTGCGTCGCGGCCCTGCCGGTGGTGGGGGCCGAGGACGCCGTGCTCGGCATGTTCACCGAGGCCGACGCGCTCCGCAGCGGCGTCGCCGGCGAAGGCCCGGCGCCGCACCTCCTGGTGGGCTCGATGATGACCACGCCGGCCGAGACCGTCGGCCTCGACACCGACGTCACCGAGATCGCCCGGCGGATGCTGGGCGACCGGCTGCGCAGCATCCCGGTGGTCGACGACGGCGTGCTCGTCGGCATCGTCAGCCGCCGCGACATGCTCAGCCCGCTGGTGCGCCAGGACGACTCCATCGCCTCGCACCTCAACGCGCTGCTGTCCGACTACTCCGGTCACCGCGACCGCTGGACGATCTCCGTCACGGGCGGCATGGTGACGATCCGCGGCGCCTTCACCGACGAGGCCGAACGCCGGGTCGTGACCGCGCTGGCGAAGACCGTCTACGGCGTCGTCGGCGTCGAACTCTGGGAAGAAGCGACGGTGACGACATGAAGATCCTCGTCGCGGTGGCCACCCGGCATGGCGCCACCAGGGAGATCGCCGAGAACGTTGCCACCGCGGTCGGCGCCGCGCTGACCGATGCTGGGGTCGAGCCGCTGGTCGAGGTCCGCGACGCGGGCCTGGTGCACTCGGTCGAGGGCTTCGATGCCGTGGTCCTCGGCAGCGCCGTCTACATGGGACACTGGTTGGAGCCGGCCAGGAAACTCGCCGAGTCCTTTTCGGATGAACTCCGCCGCGTGCCGGTCTGGCTCTTCTCCAGCGGCCCGATCGGTGAGCAGGACAAGCCGGCCGAAGAGCCGGTCGCGGTCGAGGACCTGGTCCGGCGGCTCGGGGCCCGCGGGCACCGGCTGTTCGGCGGGAAAATCGACCGCCGTTCGCTGCACTTTCCCGAGCGCGCCGTCGTGGCGGCCTTGCGGGTCGCGGACGGCGACAACCGGGACTGGCCGTCGATCCGCGCGTGGGGCCGGGACATCGGTTCCGCACTGGCCCAAGTCGTGAGGAGCACGTCATGACCATCCCGAAGACCTATCCCGTCCGGGTCGAAGCGAGCCTGGACGAACCCCTTTCCCGCTGGCTGTGGCTGGTCAAGTGGCTCTTGGCCGTGCCGCACTACGTCGTTTTGGCGTTCCTGTGGTTCGCCTACCCGTTCGTCACGATGGCCGCGTTCTTCGCGATCCTGGTGACCGGCCGGTACCCGCGGCCGCTGTTCGACTTCACCTCCGGCGTGCTGCGCTGGAGCTGGCGGGTGCAGTACTACTCCTACGCCGCACTCGGCACCGACCGGTACCCGCCGTTCACCTTGGCCGACGTCCCGGACTACCCGGCCCGGCTCGAGATCGCCTACCCCGAACGGCTTTCCCGCGGCCTGGTACTGGTGAAGTGGTGGCTGCTGGCCATCCCGCACTTCATCGTCGTCGGCGTGTTCGTGGGCGGTGGCAGCTGGCTGGCGGCCCGCGACGGGAGCGATGACTTCACCTGGGCGGCCGGCGGTCTGGTGGGCGTGCTCGTCCTGGTGGCGGGGGTGGTGCTGCTGTTCACCGGCCGCTACCCCCGGCCGATCTTCGACTTCGTGCTCGGGATGGACCGCTGGGTGCTGCGGGTCGCGGCCTACGTGTCGCTGATGACCGACGAATACCCGCCGTTCCGGCTCGACATGGGCGGCGCCGAAGCCGGCCACGAGCCGCCGCACCCGCGCCCGCCTGCGCACCCGGCCGGGCCGTCCGGCTGGACCGGCGGGCGGATCGCCGCCGCGATCTCGGGCGCGGTGCTGGTGCTGGGCTCGATGGGCCTGCTGACCGGCGGCGCGACCCTGCTCTGGGCCGACCGCACCCAGCGGGACGCCGACGGCTACCTGACGGCCTCCACCACGGTCGTCGCGAGCGGCTACGCCGTCGCGAGCGACCCCGTGCGGCTGCAGGGCGTGTCCACGCCGAAGGTGGCCGGGATCGTCGGTGACGTCCGGATCCGGGCCACCGGCACGGACAGCCGCCCGGTCTTCGTGGGCATCGGCCGGACCGACGCCGTCGAGCGGTACCTGGCCGCGACCGAGTACACGGCTCCCGGCGACCGGACCCACCCGGGCGGCGCCCCGGCCGTCCCGCCCGGCGATGCAGGGATCTGGGTCGCGAGCGCGTCCGGCCCGGGCACGCAGAGCATCGGCTGGCCGGTGCGCGACGGGCAGTGGACCGCGGTCGTGATGAACGCCGACGCCTCGCGCGGGATCTCCGTGCGCGCCGAGGCCGGCGCCACCGCACCCGCCCTCGGCTGGATCGCCTTCGGCCTGCTGCTCTCCGGGGCCGTGGTGCTGGCCGGCGGTGCCGTCCTGATCGGGGTCGCCGCGCACCGCGCGTCGCGACACCCCGGATCGCCCACCACACCCGAACCATCCACTGTGGACGTCTGAGAGAGGGAAAGGCCATGCACGCGAAGCCGGGCGACTGGCTCGTCATCAAGGGCCCCCGGGTCGACGCACCCGAACAGCGGGGCCGGATCCTCGAGGTCCACTCGGCCGACGGCACGCCCCCGTACGTCGTCCGCTGGACCGCCGACGACCACGTGTCGACGGTCTTCCCCGGCCCGGACGCAGTCGTGCTGACCGCCGAAGAGGAACAAGCCGCCGAGGAACGCGCCCGCCACCGTTATGACCGGGTCCAACAGCTCATCCACGAGGAGGACAGCCATGCACGGCTTCACTGACGGTGCCGTCGTCGCCGGGATCGATGGGTCGGGTTCGGCGCTGCGTGCCGCCGTCTGGGCCGGGGCCGAGGCCGTCCGCCGCGGCCGGCCGTTGCGCCTCGTGCAGATCTACGCCCTGCCGCCCGTGAAGGCCCCGGTCGCGTTCGGGACCCACGAGCAGGTCCGGGCGGGCCTGGCCGAACGGGCCGAAGGCCGGCTCGCCGACGCCCGGGCCGCGGTGCTCGCCGAGCACCCCGGCCTGGCGGTCACCACGGCCGCCCGGGAGTGGAGCCCGGTCACCGCCCTGGTGCAGGAGTCGCAGCACGCCGAACTGGTGGTGCTGGGTTCGCGCGGGCTGGGCGGGTTCACCGGCCTGCTCGTCGGCTCGACCGCCGTCGCGGTGGCCGCGCACGCGCACTGCCCGATCGTCGTCGTCCGCGGCCGGATGCCGCAGGACCCGCCGCCGGTCAGCGGGCCGGTGCTCGTCGGTGCCGACGGCTCGCCTGACAGCGAGGCCGCGCTCGCGTTCGCCTGTGAAGAGGCGCGGCTGCGCGGCACCGGGCTCGTCGCGGTGCACACCTGGAGCGACGTCCTCGCCGACGGCATGCTCCGGCCGCACCCGCTGCAGGAGGATGCGGCGGAGATCGCGGAGGCGGAGCGAGTCAAGCTCGCCGAGCAGGTCGTGGGCTGGCAGCAGAAGTACCCGGATCTGGCGATCGAGGTCCAGGTCATGCGCGGACGCCCGGTGCGGACCCTGCTGGAAGCTCGGCGAGCAGGCGCAGCTGATCGTGGTCGGCTGCCGCGGCCGCGGCGGGTTCACCGGCATGTTGCTCGGTTCGACGAGCCAGGCGCTGATCGCGCACTCGCCGTGCCCGGTGGCGGTCGTACGGCCCCAGAAGGCCGGGGGAGAACCGTGACCACCCTGCGAACGCGTGCGACGATGCGGCTGCTGGCCACCTTCGAGACGGTGTTGGCCGCGAGCGCGGTGTACGGCGGGATCTCCCTGATGGCCGGCGCGCCGGGCTTCAGGATGCCCGTCGCCTGGCTGGCGCCGCTCGGGTTGACCAGCTGGGTGCTGCCGGGGCTGGCGCTGGCGCTCGGCATCGGCGGGTCCCTGGCCTGGGCTTCGGTGTTCGCGTGGCGGATCGACTTCCGCGCGCCGATCGCGGCGCTGGCGGCGTGTGCGGTGCTCACCGGCTGGCTGGCGATCCAGTTCGGGGTGATCGGGGTGCGGGCCCCGGTCCAGCGGGTGACCGTGGCACTCGTGGTCGTGCTGCTCGGGCTCGCGCTGCTCGCCCGGCGCCGGTTGGCGAAGCCGTGAGGAGCGACCTGGCCCGGCCGCCACGACCGGACCTTCGTCCTTTGTGGACGTAAACCGGCGAAGGGACGTAAGTCCTCACGACCGATGACCGACGCCAGCGGTGCCCCGGGTCCCGCCTTCCTAGGTTGGGAAGTGACACGAAAGGCAGGAACCCCCCGATGCGAGCACGCGACCTGATGACCGCGCCGGTGATCGCCGTGCAGCCGTGGACGACCGCCAAGGAGGCGGCCGAGCTGCTGTCCATGCACGGCTTCACCGCGCTCCCGGTGGTCGACGACGACGAGCGCCTGATCGGCATCGTCACCGAGGCCGACCTGATCCGCGGCCGGATCCCCGCCGACCCCCGGCACGCCCACGAACACCGCGAAGCCGCCGTCGCGGGCAAGACGGTCGGGGACGTGATGACCAGCCCCGCCACCGCGATGGACTCCGGCACCGACGTCGCCGAGCTGTGCCAGGCGCTGGTGGACGCCCGGATCCGGGCGATGCCGATCGTCGACGGCTCGGCCGTCGTCGGCATCGTCACCCGCGGCGACATCGTCCGCGTGCTCGCGCGGGAAGACACCGACATCGCCCGGGACGTCAAGCACCGGCTGGAGATCTACGGCGGCAGCGGCCGCTGGAAGATCGACGTCCGCGACGGCTACGTCCACATCACCGACCAGTTCGACGACGACACCGACCGGCACGTCGCGCAGCTGCTGGCGCTCGCCGTGCCCGGCGTCGTCGCGGCCGACACCGCCTACGCGGGTGAGGAGCAGCACCGATGAGCACCACCGACCCGAGGATCACCGTCGGCGTGGACGGCTCGGCGGGTTCGACCGCCGCCGTCGCGTGGGCGGCGAAGATCGCCTCCCTGCGTCACCTCGAACTCCGGATCGTGCACGGCCTGCAGGTCGCCGGCCTCTACTACGGCGGGGGCATGACCGGGATCGGCGCGGCCACGCTGTTCGAGGCGGTCCAGGCCGACGGCGAACGCGCCATCGCCGACGCCCGCACCCTGGCCGCGTCGATCGACAAGGATCTGGTGATCACCACCGAGCTGCCCAACGACCCGCCGGTGCCGATGCTGATCGAGGAGTCCCGGCACGCCCGGATGCTCGTGGTCGGCCGGACGGGGACCGGCGGGTTCGCCGAGATGCTGGTCGGTGGCACCGCGGCCACGGTCGCGAGCCACGCGCACGGGCCGGTCGCCGTCATCCGCGGTCGGCGGGGCACCACGACGCTCCCGGATTCGGGACCGGTCGTGGTCGGTGTCGACGGCAGCCCGAACAGCGAGCAGGCGATCGCCGTCGCGTTCGAGGAGGCGTCGCTGCGCGGTGTGCCGCTGGTCGCGGTGCACGCCTGGAACGACATCACCTACGAGGACACGCGCGGCACGGCCCGCATCCTCACCCAGCCGGAGACCCTGGAAGAGGGCGAGGAGCGGCTGCTGACCGAGCGGCTGGCGGGCTGGCCGGAGAAGTACCCCGATGTCGAGGTCCGCCGCCTCCTGGTCCGCGACCGGCCACGGCACGCTCTGCTCGAGGCGAGCGAGACCGCGCAGCTGGTCGTCGTCGGCAGCCGCGGTCGCGGCGGCTTCACCGGGATGCTCCTCGGCTCGACCAGCCAGGCGCTGGTCCAGCACGCCCAGTGCCCGGTGCTCGTCGTCCGCCCGGAGCGGAAGAAGTGACCGCCGTCGACGCTCGCCCGGCGGTGCTGGGCCGCACCGAGCTCGCGCAGGTGGACGCCCTCTGGCGGGCCGCGAACTACCTCTCGGCCGGCCAGATCTACCTGATGGCGAACCCGCTGCTGCGCGAGGAGCTGCGGCCCGAGCACGTCAAGCCGAGACTGCTCGGGCACTGGGGGACCTCACCCGGCCTCAACTTCGTCTACGCCCACCTCAACCGGGCCATCCTGACCCACGACCTGGACGCCATGTTCGTCACCGGCCCGGGCCACGGCGGTCCGGCGTTGCTGGCCAACACCTGGCTCGAAGGCAGCTACACGGAGGCGTGGCCCGAGGTGACGCGGGACGCTGCCGGCATGCGGGAACTGTTCAAGCAGTTCTCGTTCCCCGGTGGCGTGCCCAGCCACGTGGCGCCGCAGGTTCCGGGCTCGATCCACGAAGGCGGCGAGCTCGGTTACTCGCTCGCCCACGCGTACGGCGCGGCGTTCGACAACCCGGGCCTCGTGGTCGCGTGCGTGATCGGCGACGGCGAGGCCGAGACCGGCCCACTCGCGACGTCGTGGCACGCGAACAAGTTCCTCGACCCGGTCCGCGACGGCGCGGTGCTGCCGATCCTGCACCTCAACGGCTACAAGATCGCCAACCCGACCGTGCTGTCCCGCATCGCCCCGGCCGAACTCGACGCGTTGCTGCGCGGGTACGGCTACGAGCCGATCTACGTCGAAGGCAGCGACCCCGAGACGATGCACCAGGCGATGGCTGCCGCGCTGGATTCGGCGATCGCCGATCTCGCGGTGATCCGCCGCCGCCACGAGCGGCCGGCGTGGCCGATGATCGTGCTGCGCAGCCCCAAGGGCTGGACCGGTCCGTCCGTTGTGGACGGCTTGCCGGTGGAAGGCACCTGGCGGGCGCACCAGGTGCCGCTCGCCGAGGTCCGGCGCAACCCGGAGCACCTTCGCCAGCTGGAAGAGTGGATGCGGTCCTACCGTCCGGAGGAGCTGTTCGACGACCACGGCCGCCCGGTCGCGGACGTCACGGCGATGATCCCGGCGGGGGAGCGCCGGATGGGCGCGAACCCGAACGCCAACGGCGGCATCCTCCTGCGCCCGCTCACGCTGCCCGACACCGCGGCCCACGCCGTCGCCGTCCCGTCACCGGGGGCGACGGGGGCCGAACCGACCCGCGCGCTGGGCCGGTTCCTGCGCGACGTCTTCACGCTCAACGCCGACCGGGCGAACTTCCGCCTCTTCGGCCCCGACGAGACGGCGTCCAACCGGCTCGACGCGGTCTACGACGTCACCGCCAAGGAGTGGCAGGCCGCGATCGAGCCGGTGGACGAGCACCTGTCGCCCGACGGCCGGGTGCTGGAGGTGCTGTCCGAGCACTTGTGCCAGGGCTGGCTCGAGGGCTACCTGCTGACGGGCCGCCACGGGTTGTTCAACTGCTACGAGGCGTTCGTGCACATCGTCGACTCGATGGTGAACCAGCACATCAAGTGGCTGCGGGTGCACCGCCAGATCCCGTGGCGGCGCCCGGTGGCGTCGCTGAACTACTTGCTCACCTCGCACGTGTGGCGGCAGGACCACAACGGCTTCTCCCACCAGGACCCCGGGTTCGTCGACCACATCGCGAACAAGAAGCCGAAGTCGTGCGGATCTATTTCCCGCCGGACACCAACACGCTCCTGGAGGTGGCGGCGCACTGCCTGCGCAGCCGGGACTACGTGAACGTCGTCGTGGCGGGCAAGAACGACTCGCCGAACTGGCTGGATGCCGAGCAGGCCGCGCTGCACTGCGCCCGGGGCGTGAGCATCTGGGAGTGGGCGAGCACGCACACCGACCGCGAGCCGGACGTCGTCCTCGCCTGCGCGGGCGACGCTCCGACGCTGGAAGTGCTCGCGGCGGCGAAGATCCTGCGGGAAGAGCTGCCGGACCTGGCGGTGCGGGTGGTGAACGTCGTCGACCTGATGCGCCTGCAGCCCGAAGCCGAGCACCCGCACGGGCTCGGCGACCGCGAGTTCGACGCGTTGTTCACCCCGGACCGGCCGGTGATCTTCGCCTACCACGGCTACCCGTGGCTGATCCACCGCCTGGCCTACCGCCGCACCAACCACCACGACATGCACGTCCGCGGCTACACCGAGCACGGCACGACGACGACACCGTTCGACATGCTGGTGCTCAACCACATGGACCGGTTCCAGCTGGTGATCGACGTGATCGACCGGGTGCCGGGCCTGGTCGCGACGGCCGGCGTGCTCCGGCAGAAGATGACCGAGGCCCAGGGCAAGCACCGCCGCTGGATCCGGACCCACGGCGAGGACCTGCCCGAGATCCGCGACTGGACCTGGGAGGGGTGAGGGGTGACCGCCGCGGTCCCACCGGCCGCGGCGGTCACCGAACCCCGGACGGGTGCTCAGGAGCAGCAGCCCTCCGGCTGGGTGGCCTGGTCGACCCGCCCGGTCTCGGCGTCGGGCGTGCAGCACGTGGCCGGGGTGGCGAGGGCGCCGCTGTCGGTGCCGAAGGTCTGCGAGTCGGCCTTGACGGTGTAGACCTCCCAGGGCTCCTGACCAGGCCCGTGCACCCACACCTTGTCCTGCACGGCGTAGCAGCACGTCGTGTTGTCCTCGGTCAGCGTCTCCAGGCCCTCGCCGGTGAGGCGCTTGCTGGCCTCGCTGACCTGGTCGGTCGTCTCGACCTCGACGCCGAGGTGGTCCATGACGGTCGCCTGGCCGGGCTCGCCTTCCAGCAGCACGAGCTTGAGCGCGGGCTCGGCGATGGCGAAGTTGGCGTAGCCGGGGCGGAGCTTGGCCGGCTCGGTGCCGAACAGCTTCGAGTAGAAGTCGATCGAGCCATCGAGGTCCCCCACCCGCAGCGCGAGCTGTACCCGTGACATCCTGTCCTCCTTGAATAGATGTTCATCGAAGCAGCGATACCGGGTAGATTGCCCTCTGAATAGACATCTGTCAAGATAGATGCATGCCGAAACAGCTGCCGATCGTCGCGATGGATGCCTGCTGCTCCCCGCTGGCCCGCGAGCCGCTGACCGAGCCGCAGGCCGCGGAGCTGGCGAAGCTGTTCAAGGCGATGGCCGACCCGGTACGCCTGCGGCTGCTGTCGCTGATCGCCTCCCACGCCGGAGGTGAGGCGTGCGTGTGCGACCTGACCGACGCGTTCGACCTGACCGGCCCGACGATCTCCCACCATCTGAAGGTGCTGCGCGAGTCCGGGCTGATCACCGGTGAGCGGCGCGGCACCTGGGTGTACTACCGCGTCCACCCCGAGGTGCTGGCCCGGCTCTCGGCCGTGCTCGTCACCGGCGACGCCCCGGTTCCGGCATGACCGACACGCACGCCGGGGTGGTCGGCAAGCTGTCCACCCTGGACCGGTTCCTGCCCGTGTGGATCGCCGCCGCGATGGTCGCCGGCCTGCTCGCCGGCCGCTGGGTCCCCGGGCTGAACACCGCGCTCTCGGCGGTGCAGGTCGACGGAATTTCGCTGCCGATCGCGCTCGGGCTGCTGGTCATGATGTACCCGGTGCTGGCGAAAGTCCGCTACGACCGGCTCGGCAGCGTCACCCGCGACCGGCGGCTGCTGTGGCCGTCGCTGGTGCTGAACTGGCTCGTCGGCCCGGCACTGATGTTCGCGCTGGCCTGGCTGCTGCTGCCCGACCTGCCCGAATACCGGACCGGGCTGATCATCGTCGGCCTCGCCCGCTGCATCGCCATGGTCATCATCTGGAACGACCTCGCCTGCGGCGACCGCGAAGCCGCCGCCGTGCTGGTCGCGCTGAACTCGGTGTTCCAGGTCATCGCGTTCGGGCTCCTGGGCTGGTTCTACCTCTCCGTCCTGCCCGGCTGGCTCGGCCTACCGCAAGCCGGCCTCGCCGTGTCCGGGTGGCAGATCGCCAAGAGCGTCCTGATCTTCCTCGGCATCCCGCTGCTGGCCGGTTACCTGACCCGCCGTCTCGGCGAACGGGCGAAGGGCCGGACCTGGTACGAGTCGAAGTTCCTGCCCAAGATCGGCCCGGCCGCGCTCTACGGCCTGCTGTTCACGATCGTGGTGCTCTTCGCCCTGCAGGGAGATCAGATCACAGCGCGGCCACTGGACGTCGTCCGGATCGCGGTGCCCTTGCTCGTCTACTTCGGACTGATGTGGGCCGGGTCCTACGCGTTCGGCAAGGCCGTCGGCCTGTCCTACGAACGGACCACGACGCTCGCGTTCACCGCAGCGGGCAACAACTTCGAACTCGCCATCGCCGTCGCCATCGCCACGTTCGGCGCGACCAGCGGGCAGGCGCTGGCCGGGGTCGTCGGGCCGCTGATCGAAGTCCCCGTGCTCGTCGCGCTCGTGTACGTGTCCCTGGCGCTGCGCCGCCGCTTCACCCCGGCCCCCGTGGAGGTCACCCCGTGAACACCCCCGAAGTGCTGTTCGTCTGCGTCCACAACGCCGGGCGCTCCCAGATGGCCGCCGCCCTGCTGGACCACCACGCCGCCGGCCGCGTCACCGTTCGCTCCGCCGGGTCGGCACCGGCGAACGAGGTCAACCCGGCCGTGGTCGCGGTGATGGCCGAGCTGGGGATCGACGTCTCCCGCGAGTTCCCCAAGCGACTGACCACCGACGCGGTCGAGGCCGCCGACGTCGTGATCACCATGGGCTGCGGCGACGCCTGCCCGATCTTCCCGGGCAAGCGCTACCTCGACTGGCAGCTCGACGACCCCGCCGGCCGGTCCGTCGAGCACGTCCGCCCGATCCGCGACGAGATCGACCGCCGGGTCCGCGCCCTGCTCGCCGAGCTGGTTCCCGCCACGACCTGAGCCTCGCGGATCCGGTCCCGCGTGTAGATCTTGAACCTGCCGGCCGCGACCGGCGACCCGATGCGGGGCGGCGAGGTCGTCCGGCCGGTCAGCGTCGAGCAGGCGCACGCCGCCACCGCGCCGGTTCGGCGAGATCGGCACCCGGGAGCGCATCGGCCGGGGCGGTGAGCCGAGGGGCACGTGAAATTTCACGAAACAGGTTCCCACTGCGGCTTGACCATCACCCGGCCAGGGGAGGAGAACTGGTCGGAAGCGCCGGAGACGGTCGGCGGGCTACCGGGAGTGGGCGATGTGAACCGGGCAGGCGGAGATCATGAGCGCGCGGAGGCGGAAAGGTTGACGTTCCCCGACTTACCGCGCATGGAATTGGACCAGCTGCTGGGGCAGCTGGTCGAGCGGGCCCAGGAAGTCATGGGCACGCAAGGGCGGCTGCGCGGGCTGTTGCACGCGAGTCAGATGGTGACGAGCGACCTGGCGTTGCCGACGCTGCTGCGCCGGATCGTCGAGGCGGCGCGGGAACTGCTGGGCGCCCGGTACGCGGCGCTCGGCGTGATCGGGCCGGACGGGCAGCTCGTCGAGTTCATCCACGTCGGCATGGACGCCGAGACGGTGGCCAGGGTCGGGCGGCTGCCGGAAGGCAAGGGGCTGCTCGGGGCCGTGGTGGAGGACCCGCGGCCGATCCGGCTGGCGAACATCGGCGACGACCCCCGCTCGTCCGGGTTCCCGGACGAGCACCCGCCGATGGGCAGCTTCCTCGGTGTGCCGATCCGGGTGCGCGGGGTGGTGTTCGGCAACCTCTACCTCACCGAGTGCCGGCACGGCGAGTTCACCGCGGAGGACGAGCAGCTCGCGCTCGCCCTGGCCGCGACCGCCGGGCAGGCCATCGACAACGCGAGGCTCTACGAGACCGCACGCAAGCAGCAGGAGTGGCTGGCGGCGTCGACGGCGATCATGCGCGAACTCCTCTCGACCGGGTCCGGCCGTCCGCTGGAGCTGATCGCCACGCACACCCACGACCTCGCCGACGCCGACCTGGTCACCGTGCTGCGCCCGGCCGGCGACGGGCTCCGGATCGAGGTCGCCGTCGGCAGCGGCGCGGCCGAGCTGGAGGGAGCCTTCGTCGACGTCGAGGGCACGATGTCGGGGCAGGTGTTCGCCAGCGGTGCGCCGGTGGTGGGGTCGTGGATCGACCGGCAGTCCCGGCAGGAGGTGTCCGCGCCGTTGCGGACGGACCTCGACGCCGTGCTGGTCGTTCCGCTGACCGGCGCCGGGCAGGTGACCGGCGTGCTGACCGCGGCCAGGAAGATCGGCCGCCGCGGGTTCACCGCCGACGACCTCGAGATGGCGGCCGGGTTCGCCGGTCAGGCGTCGGTGGCGATCGAGCTGGCCGACGCCCGCGCGGAACAGCAGCGCAGCGAGCTCTACGACGAGCGCGACCGGATCGCGGCCGAGCTGCACAGCCAGGTGGTGCAGCGGCTGTACGCGATCGGCCTGTCCCTGCAGACGACCGCCGGAGCGGCCCGCTCGGAGGTGGTCGCGCGCCGGGTGCGGACGGCGATCACCGACCTCGACGCCGTGATCACCCAGATCCGCGAGACGGTGTTCCAGCTGGACGACGTGCTGCCGCGCGCCACGGCGACCGTGCACGACCGGGTGCTGGAGGTGTTGTCGGAGGCCGGCGAGGAGTTCGGGCTCGCCGCTTCGACGGAGTTCTCGGGCAAGCTCGACGCGATTGCTTCGGTGGAGCTCGCCGACGCACTGGTCACGGCGTTACGCGAGGGTTTGCGGGTGATCGCCCGGCACACTGGCGCGGGCGCGGTCCAGGTCGCGGTGCGCTCGGGCGCGGAACGGCTGAGCGTGGTCCTCGCCCACGACGGAGGTAACCCGCTCGACGGGACGCCGGAGGCGGACCTGGTCACGTTCACCGAGCTGGGGGGCAGCCGAGGAGGGCTCTCCGAGGTGCACGAGCGCGAGCTGACCTGGTGGGTACCGCTGTCCTGACGCCGGGAGCGGGTACCGTCAGGTGGCGCCGAGCGAGCGTGCCGCCGTGAGGTCGATCGTGGGCAGCGTGGCGAAGTCGGCCGGGCGGTGCGTCACCACCAGCGTCGAGCGGCCCTCCGTTGCCGTCAGCACATCCGCCGCCAAAGCCGCGGCCGTGGGCGCGTCCAGATGGGCCGTCGGCTCGTCGAGAAGCAGGATCGGGCGGTCCGACAGCAGCGCCCGGGCCACACCGATGCGCTGGCGCTCGCCACCCGACACCGGGGTGCCGTGCGCGCCCAGTGCCGTGTCGAGGCCGTCGGGCAAGTGCGAGTGCCACCCGCCCAGCTGCGCCAGGTCGAGTGCGGCGATCAGCGCGGTGTCGGGAGCGGACGGCCGGGCCAGGCGGAGGTTCTCGCGAAGCGTGCTGTCGAACAGGTGGGTGTCCGGCCCGCACCAGGCTATCTGCTCCCGCACCGAGTCGCCGTCGAACGCGAGGGTGTCCTCGTCGTCGAGCAGGACGCGGCCGGACGACGGGACCAGGTAGCGCATCAGCGCCGCGATCACCGTGCTCTTGCCCGCCCCGGACCGGCCGGTCAGCGCGAGCCGGTGACCGGGGCCGATGCGCAGGTCGACCCCTTCGACGGCGTTGCGTTCGGCGCCGGGCCAGCGGACGGCGAGACGTTCGGCGGCCAGGTGGGCCGCGGCGGGCGCAGTGGCGGTGGGTTCGGTCCGCGAAGCGGGCCCGGCGTCCAGCTCGGCGAGCCGGCGCGCGGAGTGCCCGGCGCCGAGGAGCCGCTGCGCCGCCTCGGGCAGGCCCGCCACCAGCTCGGCCGTCGCGAGCGGGGTCAGCGCCAGCACGGCCAGCGCCGGTCCGGGGATCGTGCCCGCCCGCACGGCCAGGATGCCCAGCGCGAGACAGACCAGGGACGTCAGGCCGACCCCGAGGGTGGCGATCCCGGTGCCGAGGCCGCGCCGGACCGCCGACCGCCGGGCGAGGGCGGTCAGGCCGGCGTCGAGCTCACGCAGGCGGGAGTGCCGGCGCACCGCCGCGTCGTGGACGATCAGGTCGGCCGAGGCCTGCAGCAGCTCGACGGTGCCCGCGGTCAGGTCCGTGCGCAGCC
Source organism: Amycolatopsis nalaikhensis (assembly GCF_030264295.1). Classification (GTDB taxonomy): domain Bacteria; phylum Actinomycetota; class Actinomycetes; order Mycobacteriales; family Pseudonocardiaceae; genus Amycolatopsis; species Amycolatopsis nalaikhensis. Next base: position 6,979,140 of record NZ_CP127173.1, read on the forward strand.
GGGCGGTGTCGCGCTGTGCCCGCCGGGCCGTCAGCGCGGCGACGAGCGGGGCGAGCACTCCGGCGGTGAACAAGCCGGCGGCGGCCGCGAACCCGGCGCCGGGCAGGATCACCCCGGGTGACGGCGGCCCCGGTGAGCACCGCGAACGTCGAAATGCCCGGCACCAGGCCGCGGACCAGCACGTCCTGCTGGCTGTCCACATCGGACACCAGGCGGTGCAGCAGGTCGCCGCGGCGCAGGCGGGCGGTGCGGGCCGGGCCGAGGCGGACCAGCCGGTCCCACACCCGGACGCGCAGTTCGGTCAGCGCTCGCAGGGCGACGTCGTGGGACAGTAGCCGCTCGAGGTAGCGCAGGATGCCCTTGGCCAGGCCGAAGGTTCGCACGGCGACGATCGCCACCATGAGGCTGAGCACGGGCGGGTGCAGCGCGGCGCTCGCGATCAGCCAGGACGACGTCGCGGTGAGCGCGACGCCGCAGCCCAGCGCGGCGGTGGCGGCGAGACAGGCCAGGGCGAGCCGCCACCGGTGCGGGCGCACGGCAGCCAGCAGCGGCCGCCACTTCGAGGCCGAGCCGTCCACCGTGGAGGGAGCGGGTGCCGGGACGGCGGCGGGCGGGCGAGCCGTGACAGACCCCGCGGCGCGCTCCGGGGCCGCCGCGGGAAGAACGGCCGCCCCGCCGAGCTGGACGACGCGGTCGCACCGGGCCAGCACGGCGGGGTGGTGGCTGACGATCACCGCGGTCCGTCCGGCGAGCACCGCCGGCAGCCGGTCGAGGATGACCGCTTCGGTTTCCGCGTCGACGCCTTCGGTGGGTTCGTCGAGCAGGATCAGCGGCCGGTCGAGCAGCACCGCGCGGGCCAGTGCGACGCGGCGGCGCTGTCCGGTGGACAGCCCGGCGCCCAGCTCGCCGACCACAGTGGACAGCGGGACGTCGAGTGCCGCGGTGTCCGCGGCGGCGAGCACGGCGTCGTCGGTCGCGTCGGGGGAGCCCAGCCGGATGTTCTCCGCCACTGTCCCGGCGACGAGGTGGGGTTGTTGCGGCACCCAGGCGAGGTGCCGGTGCCAGGTGGCGCGGCCGATTTCGGCCAGGTCGGTGTCGCCGAGCACGACCCGGCCGGAGCCGGGCCGCCGCCAGCCGAGCAGGACGTCCAGCAGCGTCGACTTCCCCGCGCCGCTCGGACCGGTGATCCCGACGACTTCGCCGGCGGGAATGCGCAGCGTGAACCCGTCCAGGATCGGTCCCGACCGGCCTTCGACCGTCACGTCTTCGCAGCGCAACGCCACCTGGCCGAGGTCGGGAACCGTGCGGGTGCCGGTGTCGCCGGTGGGGGTGTCGGCGAGCGCGATGATCTCTTCGGCGGCGGCGAGGCCTTCGGCGCTGTCGTGGAACCGCGCGCCGACCGCCCGCAGCGGCAGGTAGACCTCCGGGGCGAGGACCAGCACGACGAGGGCGGTCTGCAGGTCGAGTTCACCGGCGAGCAGGCGCAGGCCGATCGACACGGCGACGACCGCGACCGACAGCGTGGCCAGTAGTTCCAGGGCGAGCGCGGAGAGGAATGCGACGCGCAGGGTCCGCATGGTGTGCGTGCGGTACTTCTCGGTGATCTCCCGCAGCGAGCGCAGCTGGGCGCGGGCCCGGCCGAACGCGGTCAGCTCGGCGAGCCCGGCGACGAGGTCGAGGAAGTGGTTGCCCAGCACGGACAGTGTTTTCCACTGCCGCTGGACGTCGCGCTGGGTGTAGAGCCCGATGAGGATCATGAAGATCGGGATGAGCGGCACCGTGAGACCCACGATCACCGCGGCGACCCAGTCCGCGGCCAGGATCCGCACGCCGACCACCAGCGGCACCACCGCCGCGATGAGCAGCTGCGGCAGGTACCGGGCGAAGTAGCCTTCGAGCCGGTCGACGCCGTGCGTGGCCAGGGAGGCGACCTCGGCGGGAGATCGGTCCGCCCGCCGGGGCCCGATCCGCAGCGCGGCGCCGATGACCGTCTCCCGCAGCTGCGAAAGCGCGCGGGCCGCGGCGCGGTGCGCGGTCGTCTCCGACAGCCACGCGAGGCCGGACCGGGCCAGCACCACCAAGGCCAGCAGCCCGACCGGGGCCAGAAGCGCGCGCAGCGTAAGGCCGTCGAGGAACGCCCAGGTGATCGTCTTGGCCAGCAGTTCGGCCTGGGCGAGGACCAGCATCGCGGTGAGCACGCCGAGGCCCGCGCAGGCCACGATGAACGGCCGGACCGCGTTCGCGTGGCGGAGCAGCCGCGGGTCGAGGGGCCTCATCGGCGGGCTGCGGGCAGGCCGCCGCCGGCGGGGATCGAGGTGCGGCTGATCCGCTTGCGGAACACCCAGTACGTCCAGGTCTGGTAGGTGAGCACGATCGGGGTGAACGCGACGGCGACCCAGGTCATGATCTGCAGCGTGTACGGCGTCGACGACGCGTTCGTCGTGGTCAGGCTGAAGGCCGGGTCGGTGGTCGAGGGCAGCACGTTCGGGTAGAGCGACCAGAACAGCGTGAAGGTAACCGCGATGATCGCGCCGGCGGTGCTCGCGAAGGCGTACCCGTCGCGCTCGCCGGCGGCGAACAGCACTCCGGCGGCGAGCAGCAGGGCCGCCACCAGCGACGTCAGCCACGTCCAGCCGCCGTGCTCGATGGCGGTGTAGGCGAGGAAGACGCCGCCGAACACGATCGCCGCGCCGCCGAGCGCGCGGCTCAATGTCCGGGCGCGGTCGCGGATGGCGTCAGTCGTCTTCAAGGCGAGGAACACCGCGCCGTGGAAGGTGAACAGGCTGAGCGTGGCCAGGCCCCCGAGCAGCGCGTACGGGTTGAGCAGGGTGAAGAAGGTGCCGGTGAAGTGGTGCTGGGCGTCGAGGGGGACGCCGTGGACGATGTTGCCGAAGGCGACACCCCACAGCAGCGCCGGTGCGGCGGAGCCGAAGACGATGATCCAGTCCCAGGTGTTGCGCCAGCGTGGGCTGTCGATCTTGCCGCGGAACTCGAACGCGACACCCCGCAGGATGAGTGCGACGAGCACGAGCAGCAGCGCCAGGTAGAAGCCGGAGAACAGGCTGGCGTACCAGAGCGGGAAGGCAGCGAAGGTGGCGCCGCCGGCGACGAGCAGCCAGACTTCGTTGCCGTCCCAGACCGGGCCGATGGTGTTGATCAGCACGCGGCGGTCGGTGTCGTCGTGGCCGAGGACACGCAGGAGCGTCCCGACGCCGAAGTCGAAGCCTTCGAGGACGAAGTAGCCGGTCCAGAGGACCGCGATGAGCAGGAACCAGATGTCGGTGAGGGCCATGGCGGGTCTCCGGCGTCAGTAGGCGAAGGCCGCGGGGCGCGGCTCGTCGGAATCGGTCTCGTCCGCGGGTGCCTCGGGGGGTGGGGGACCGGCTTTGGCGTAGCGGACCATCAGGACGCCGTCGATGACCGCGAGCACGCCGTAGAGCACGGTGAACACGATCAGTGAGGTCAGCACGCTGCCCGCAGACACCGTGGGGGAGACGGAGTCGGCGGTCTTGAGCACGCCGAACACCGACCACGGCTGGCGGCCCATCTCGGTGAAGATCCAGCCGACGCTGTTGGCCAGGAACGGCAGGGCGAGCCCGGCGGTCGCGACGGGGAAGAACCAGCGGGCGCGCGGGGTGCGGCCGCGGCGGAACAGCCAGAGCCCGACCAGGGAGATCAGCAGGCAGAGGAAGCCGAAGCCGATCATCAGGCGGAACGTCCAGTAGCTGACCGGGATGTCGGGCCGGTATTCGCCGGGGCCGTACTGCTGCTGTTCGGCGGCTTGGAGGTCGTTGATGCCTTCGACCCGGCCGTCGAACTTCCCGGTGGCCATGAAGGAGAGCACGCCGGGGACGCGGATGGAGAACTTCTCCCGGGAGCCGTCGAGCGAGCCGATGGTGAACAGCGAGAACGAGGCGGGTGCGACGGTGTCGTAGAGCGCTTCGGCGGCGGCCATCTTCATCGGCTGCTGCTCGGTCATCAGCCGTGCCTGCAGGTCACCGGTGACGATGACGCCCAGGCTCGCGATCAGCACGGTGACCAGCGCGAGCTTCATCGACGGCCGGTAGACGTCCGTCGCGTGGGCTTTGCGGAGCTGCCAGGCGCTGATCCCGACGACGAACATTCCGGCGGTGAGGAAGCACGCGGTGATCGTGTGGGCGAACGCGCCGACGGCGGTCGAGTTGGTGAGGACCGCGCCGAAGTCCTTCAGCTCCGCGCGGCCGGTCGCCGGATTCACGATCGAGCCGACCGGGTGCTGCATCCAGGAGTTGGCGGCGAGGATGAAGTACGCCGAGAGCACGGTGCCGATCGAGGCGATCCAGATCGTCGCCAGGTGCAGCTTCTTCGGCAGCTTGTCCCAGCCGAAGATCCACAGGCCGAGGAACGTCGATTCGAGGAAGAACGCCAGCAGGCCCTCGATGGCCAGCGGCGCGCCGAAGATGTCGCCGACGAAGGTGCTGTAGTCGGACCAGTTCATGCCGAACTGGAATTCCTGCACGATGCCGGTCGCCACGCCCATGGCGAAGTTGATGAGGAACAGCTTCCCCCAGAACTTCGTCATCCGGCGGTAGCGGTCGTTCCCGGTGCGCACCCAGGCGGTCTGCATCCCGGCGACCAGGAAGGACAGCCCGATGGTCAGCGGGACGAAGATGAAGTGGTAGACGGTGGTGACCCCGAACTGCCATCGCGCCAGGTCAAGGTTGCTCATCCGGTTCTCCTGCTCGCGCGGACGCTGTTGACTCCGGAAGCATCGGGCCCGGGGCAGCTTCGGCGAGAGGGTCCTTGGTCACTTCCCGGACGGTCCCGGGTCCCTGCCATCGGGGGCCCTGTGGTCGTACTCTGATCTCTGTCGAACCGTTCCCGGGAGGTCGAAATGCTCCGCGTGTTTCTCGTCGATGACCACGAGGTCGTCCGCCGTGGCGTCGCCGACCTGCTGGACGAGGACGAAGAACTGACCGTGATCGGGCAGGCCGGCAGCGTGTCTCAGGCGCTGGCCCGGATCCCGGCGCTCAACCCCGACGTGGCGGTGCTGGACGTGCGGCTGCCCGACGGCAACGGCATCGAACTGGCCCGGGAGCTGCGCTCCAAGCTGCCGGAGCTGAAGTGCCTGATGCTCACCTCCTACACCGATGAGCAGGCGATGCTGGACGCCGTGATGGCCGGGGCGAGCGGGTTCGTCATCAAGGACATCAAGGGCATGGACCTGGTCTCGGCGGTGCGGGACGTCGGCGCGGGCAAGTCCCTGCTCGACGCGCACGCCGCGGCCGCCCTGATGGCGAAGCTGCGCGACAGCCAGACCAAGAAGGGCCCGCTGGCCGACCTCTCGGACCAGGAGAAGAAGCTGCTCGAGCTGATCGGTGAGGGTTTGACCAACCGGCAGATCTCGGAGCGCATGTTCCTGGCTGAGAAGACGGTCAAGAACTACGTCTCCCGGCTGCTGACCAAGCTGGGCATGGAACGTCGCACCCAGGCCGCGGTGCTGGCCACCGAGCTGCGCAACCAGGGGAGCTAGGCGCTCGTTCGCTCCGGCTCCAGGAGGACATCGGCCAGGGACCGGCGCGGCGTCCATGGCACCGGTGCGCCGCGGCCGAGGCGCAGCACGATCTGCGGCCACAGCCCCCCGCCGAGCAGGGCGCGCAGCTCCCTCCGCACCGCGGGAACCTCGACCGGCTGGGAGATGAACGACGCGTCGAGCCCGGCGGCCGTGGCCGTGAGCAGCACCCGCTGCATGGCCTGACCGGCCCGGATCCGGTCGATCCGGGTGTCGTCGAAGGAGCCGATGACCACGACCAGCGGCTCCGACTCGTCGGGTCGGCCGCGCCGCCGCGCACCGAAGTCCCGCAGCACCCAGCCGCCGTTGTCGGAGGGCATCGCGCCGGCCGCGTACTCGGGGACGCCGTCCCGGCTGCCCGGTGCACGCGCGGTCCAGTAGCGCCACTCGGCGACGAACGCCGGGTCGGAAACCTGCACCTGGTGGCTCTTGTGCACCAGCTCTCGCAGGCCTTCCAGCTGGTGTGCGTCCAGCCGCGGCAGCCACGCCTGCTCGACTTCGGCGGCGTGCCGTAGTTCGGCGACCATCGGTGCGGGGATGGTGTCCGTGCCGAACGGTGTCCGGTTCGTGTGCCGGCGAGGGATCGCGTCGGCCAGGTGGACCAACCGGGGGTCGGGACGCCGGGCCGCGAACGGCCGGACGAGGGCCAGCAGCGTGGGGTCATCGCGACGCGGCAGCAGCGTGGTGGCCGGGTGCGCGCCGAGGGCGTTGATGGCGGTGCGCAGGTTGAACAGCGCGGCCCCGCACGAGAGCAGCAGTTCCCGCTGGTCGGCGTCGGCCACGGGCAGGGCGCGGTCCGGATCGGCGTGCAGTTCGAGGCCCGCGGGAGTGCTGCGGAACCGCCACGGCTGCGTGTTGTGCGTCGACGGCGCGAGCATCGCGGCGCCGATCACCGACTTCACCTGATCGGGGTCCAGCAGGCCGATCGCGGTGATGGGTAGTGTCATGGTTTCCCCTCGTGCCGCCGCGCGGCACACTGTGGTTCCGAAAGCTTCCTCCGACGGTCTCTCGCGTGGCGAGGCTGCGGAAAGGGGAGAAAGTCACCAGGGCGAGGTCGGAACGGACGGTGCGGAGGTCGTGGACACGGTGTCGCAGAACGGACCCGGGCAGCACCCGGAGGACAGGCCGCGGCGGATGGCGGGGACGCTCTCCGGGCTGCGGCTTCGCGAGGTCCTCCGCGACCTCCAGGACCGGATCGAGCTGCTGATCGGGACCCGCGACAAGATGGACGGCCTGCTCGACGCGGTCCTGGCCGTCGCGTCCGGACTGGAACTGGACACCACGCTGCGGCGCATCGTGCGGGCCGCCATCGAGCTCGGCGAGGCGAAGTACGGCGCACTCGGGGTACTCGCCGAAGACGGCTCCCTGTCCGAGTTCATCTACCTCGGGATCGACGACGAGACCCGCACGCTGATCGGCGACCTGCCCGAAGGCCACGGCGTCCTCGGCGTGGTCATCGAGGAGGCGAAGCCGCTGCGGCTGGAGGAGATTTCCGCCCATCCGGCGTCGGTGGGCTTCCCCGCCCACCACCCGCCGATGCACTCCTTCCTCGGGGTGCCGGTGCGGGTGCGGGACGAGGTGTTCGGCCGGCTGTACCTGACCGAAAAGAAGAACGGCGAGCAGTTCACCGACGACGACGAGGTCGTCGTGCAGGCCCTGGCCGCCGCGGCCGGGATCGCGATCGAGAATGCGCACCTCTACGAGCAGGCGCGGGTGCGGCAGCAGTGGCTGGCCGCGACCAGTGAGGTGACGACCGAACTGCTGGGCGGTACCGACCCGGCGGAGGCGCTCGACATCATCGCCAGCCGGGCGCTGGAGCTGACCGGATCGGACGTCACCATGCTCGCCTTGCCCAATTCCGGGCGGCTCGACGTCGACGAGGACTGGGGCGACGACGTCGACGACCTGACGGTGACCGTCTGCGCGGGGGTCCGGGCCGCCGAGCTGTCGGGTCTGCACATCGACGTCGAAGGCAGTCTGCCCGGCGCGGTGTACCGGGACCGGACGCCGCGGAGCGTTCCAGAGCTGGAACTGGGGGACTACGCCTTCGGGCCGGCTCTGGTGGTGCCGCTGCGGGCGGGTGACCGCACGACCGGCGTGCTCATCGCCGTCCGGGAGCCGGGCGCGGCGTCGTTCGAGTCGGCCCAGCTGTCGGTCGTGGCCTCGTTCGCCGACCAGGCCGCGCTGGCACTGCAGCTGGCGGCCCAGCAGCGGACCGCCCGCGAGCTGGACGTGCTCGGTGACCGCGACCGGATCGCCCGCGACCTGCACGACCACGTCATCCAGCGGCTGTTCGCGGTGGGCCTGTCGATGCAGAGCACGCAGCGGCGGACGAAGTCGCCGGAGCTGCAGAAGCGGCTCGGGGACAGCATCGAGCAGATGCACGAGATCGTGCAGGAGATCCGCACCGCGATCTTCGACCTGCACGGCGGTGCGGCGGGGGAGACGGGGTTGCGGCTGCGGCACCGCCTGCACGACGCGATCGCCGAGCTGACCGACGACGCGCCGGTGCACCCGACGGTCAGCATGGCCGGCCCGCTCGACGCGCTGCCCGCGCAGCTGGCCGAGCACGCCGAGGCGGTGGTGCGCGAAGGGGTCAGCAACGCCGTCCGGCACGCGGAAGCTTCGGTCTTGTCGGTCTCGGTCGTGGTGAAGGACGACGTCCTGCGGATCGTCGTGGCCGACGACGGCAAGGGGCTGCCCGCCGACGTCTCGCCGAGCGGGCTGGGCAACCTCGGTGACCGCGCCGAAGCCGTCGGCGGGCACTTCACGATCGAAGCCGTCCCCGCCGGTGGCCTGAAGCTGGAGTGGTCCGCGCCAGTCGGCTGACCCGGGTTGCTTCATTCGAACGTATGTTCTACGGTGGTGTGGTGCCGGGCGGAGTGGGGAAGACTCCGCCCGGCGCGTCCACCGCGCAAGCTCGCCTCTACGTAGGTAGCGTCTGGCCCGCGGGCCGGCGCGCTCCCTCCCCCTCGGCCCCGTCGGCCCGCGTCCCGCGATTCAAGGGCCCAGGTGCGACCGGCTTCCGCTTCCAGTTCCGCGGTTGCGGCTTCCACCAGTTCTTCCGTGAGGTCGGACATCGCCCGGCCCAGCGCCAGGTAACCGGCGATCCGGGCCGGGCCGGCCCGATGGGCGAGGCCCACGCCGGAGAACTCGTGCCTGTCCGGCGTGTGCAGCACGATCTGTGCCCGGGTCCGGTGCGGGCCGTGCTCGACGGCGACGTCGAAGCTCCAGGTTTCCGCTGGCTGGTTCATTTCTCGCTCCCGTTCTCCCCGTGCCGCCGACGGTGACAGCGAGGCCGGACTGAGTACAGGGCCGTTGGTCCCCGGCCGGGTCTTCGGTGACGAAGGTCCTCGCGGTTCGGGCAGTCCGGCCGCTTCGCGGCACCGGGTCCCCGAGGTCTCCTTGTGGTGCGGCGCCCGTCGCCGCGGAGAGGAGCGAAACGATGACTGCCTTGGTGCCGGGCTCACGCCTGGCGTTGCCGAGCATCGCGGCGTGGCTGGAGAACCCGTGGCCGTTCGCCGAGCACAACCCGGTCCGGATCGAGGAGTCCACTGAGGACGGACGGTACCTCGTGCGGGCCGAACTGCCCGGCTTCGACCCGGAGAAGCACATCTCCGTGACCACGCACAACGGTCTGCTCACCATCACGGCCGAGCGGGAGACGAAGGAGCACACGGAGGGCCGCAGCGAGTTCTACTACGGCACCTTCAGCCGCACCGTCAGCCTGCCGGCCGGGGCCGACCCGGCGAAGGTCAAGGCGACGTACTCCGACGGCATCCTCGAGATCTCGATGCCGGTCTCGGAGCACCCGCGCGACAAGCACGTCAAGATCCAGGTCACCAAAGACTAGGTGACTCCCACTCAGGTGGGCGCGGCCACTTGGTCGGCCGCGCCCACCATCGTGCCGTGAGGAGAAGCGATGAGCGTGGAGGCGGGCTCCCGGGCCCTGCTCGCGGACGGTGACGTGGTGCTCGTGCGCCCGTTGCACCCGGCCGACACCGCCGAGGTGCTCGCCCTGCACACCCGGCTCACCCAGCAGGACACCTACTTCCGGTTCTTCGGGGCCCGGCCGTCCATGCTCGACAAGCTGGCGGCGGAGATCGCCGCCGATCCCGGCCCCGGCCACTACGCCGTGGGCTGCTACCGCCGCGGCGAGCTCGTCGGCGTCGCGAACTACGAGGTCCTGAAGGACTCCCGTGACGCCGAAGTCGCCTTGGTCGTCGACGCGACCGTGCGCACGCAGGGCGTCGCGACCCTGCTGATGGAGCACCTCGTCTCCCACGCCCGGAAAGCGGGCCTGAAGCGGTTCGTCGCCGAGGTGCTCGCCGAGAACGCCAAGGTGCTCCACGTCTTCGCCGACCTCGGCCTGCGGTTCGAGGCCAGCGTCGGCGGCCCCGAACGGGACGTCGTGATGATCCTCGACGAAGACGCCGCCTACCTGGACGCCGTGCTGAAGCGCGACTCGGTCGCCGACGCGGCCAGCCTGACCCACCTGTTCAAGCCGTCGTCGATCGCCGTCATCGGCGCGGGACGGCGCCCGGGTTCGGTGGGGCACGCGATCCTGGCCAACCTCGTCGCCTCCAGCTACCGGGGACCGGTCGAGGTGGTGAACCCGCACGCCCGTGAGATTCTCGGCGTGCCGAGCGTCCCGTCCGTGGCCGCGCTGAGCCGCACCCCCGAACTCGCGGTGGTCTGCCTGCCCGCGCCGGCCGCCGCCGAAGCGGTCGAAGAATGCGGGAAACGGGGTGTCCGTGCGGTCGTGATCATCTCCTCGGGCCTCACCGGCTCCGAGGCGGGCGAACGGGTCCACGCCGCAGTGCGCGACCACGGCATGCGGCTGGTCGGCCCGAACTGCCTCGGCGTGGTCTCCACCGACCCTGCCTGCCCCTACGACCTCACCTTCCTCGGCACGACCGTCAAGCCCGGCAACATCGGCGTGGTCACCCAGTCCGGCGGAGTGGGCATCGCGCTCGCGGAGTCCCTCGGCGACCTCGGCCTCGGCATGTCGACGCTGGTCTCCACCGGCGACAAGTACGACGTCAGCGGCAACGACCTGCTGATGTGGTGGACCGCCGACCGCCGGACCGAGCTGGCGGTGCTCTATCTCGAATCGTTCGGCAACCCCCGCAAGTTCAGCCGACTGGCGCGGCAGCTGGCCCGGACGCGGCCGGTGCTCGCCGTCCGGTCGGGCAGCGGCGGGACCGCCCAGCGCGCCGCCGCTTCGCACACCGCGGCCGCCGCGACACCGGCCGTCACCCGCGACGCGCTGTTCGAGCAGGCCGGGGTCATCGCCGTCGACACCGTCGCCGAGCTGGTCGACGTCATCGCCGGGCTGTCGTGGCAGCTGCTGCCGGGCGGCCCGCGCGTGGCCGTCGTCAGCAACGCCGGCGGGGCCGGGGTGCTGGCCGCCGACGCCTGCGAGCGCGAAGGCCTGGTCATGGCCGAACTCTCCGACGACACCCGAGACCGGCTCGCCAAGCTGCTCCCGGCCGAAGCCGCGGTGCGCAACCCGGTCGACACGACCGCGGCCGTCCCACCGGAAGCTCTTCGCCGACGCGCTGCGGGCCGTCCTCGCCGACGACGGGGTCGACGCGGTGATCGCCGCGACCGTGCCCACCGCTGTCGGCGACCCCGGGACCGCGATCGCCGCGGTGCTGCCGCCGGAGTACAAGACCGTCTTCGCGGTCCGGCCCGGGCAGCGCGCCCGCGTCGCCCCGCTGGTGCCCGGCCGCGGGGTGACCGCCTGCTACGACGACCCGGCCGCGGCCGCCGCGGTCCTGGCCCGGCTCGTCCGCTACGAGCAGTGGCTGAACCGCCCCGAGACAGAGGAGTTCCTTGCTCCGCCGGCGGATCCCGATGCGCTGAGGGCGTTCGCCGCCGGACGTGAGGGCTGGCTCCCACCCGCCGACGCTGTCGAGGTGCTACGCCTGGCCGACATCCCGATGGTGGAGACCCGGTACGTCGAAGCCGACGACTCGATGGCCGCCGCGGTCGCCGACCTGGACTCGCCGGTCGTGCTGAAGGCCGACGCCGAAGGGCTGCTGCACAAGACCGCGGGCGGCGGCGTGCTGCTGAACGTACACGGCGCCGACCGGATCATGGAAGCGTTCCGCACCCTGCGATCCCGGTTCGGCTCGGCCCTGCGCGGGGTCACCGTGCAGCCGATGGCCGAACCCGGGCGGGAGCTGCTGGTCGGTGTTCGCTCGGACCCGGTGTTCGGGCCGTTGGTCGTGTTCGGTCTCGGCGGCGTCGACACCGACCTGATCGCCGACCGCGCCGCCCGGCTCGCCCCGCTCACCGCAGCCGACGCCGACCTGCTCCTGGACGGGTTGCGATCGTCGAAGGCGCTGTGGGCGTCCGGGCAGCTCGACCGGGCGGCCGTGCGGGAGCTGCTGCTGAAGGTCAGCCGGCTCGCCGAGCTAGTGCCGGAGCTGGCCGAACTGGACCTCAACCCGGTGCGCGTGCGTTCCGATGGCTGCGTGGCGCTCGACGTCCGCGCCCGGTTCGAACGGCCCTCCGCCACCGACCCGTTCCTGCGCCACCTACGGGACTGAAGGAGCGACCGTGCGTGTGCTGACCCTGAACCCGGGCTCGTCGAGTATGAAGGTCTCGCTGGTCGCCGACGGCACCGCGGTCGGCTGGACCGCGTGGGACCTGGCCGATCCCGGCGCCGTCGCCCAGGCGATCCGCCGCTGGTCCGAAGTGGACGCGATCGCCGTCCGCTTCGTCCACGGCGGGCTGCAGAAGGCCCCGGCGCGGGTCGACGACGCGCTGCTCGCGAACCTCGAACGGCTCACCTCCCTCGCGCCGAACCATCAGCCGTTGTCGTTGGAGGTGACGCGGGAGGTCCGGCGGCTGCTGCCCGAGGTTCCGGTGGTGGCTTGCTTCGACACCGCCTTCCACGCGCAGATGCCCGAAGCCGCGGCGCGCTACCCGCTGCCGCGGTCGTGGACCGCGCAGAACCGCTTGCGCCGCTACGGTTTCCATGGCCTGTCGTGCCAGTACGCTTTGCGGCGCACCGGGGAGCTGCTCGGCCGGGCGCCCGACGAGCTGCAGCTGGTCTGCGCCCACATCGGGGCCGGGGTGTCGGTGACCGCGATCCGCGACGGTCACGGCGTCGACACCAGCATGGGCTTCACTCCGCTCGAAGGCGCCATGATGGCCACGCGGTCGGGGTCGGTCGACCCGGGGCTGCTGCTGCACGTGATGCAGACGGCGCCGATGACCCCGGCCGAGATGGCCGACGCGCTGTTCCACCGTTCCGGGCTGGCCGGGATGAGCGGCACGAACGGCGACCTGCGCCGGGTGCTGGCCGCGGCCGATCGCGGCGAACGGGACGCCGAGGTCGCGCTCGACGTCTACCGGCACCGGCTCCGCCGCGAGATCGGTGCGGCCGCGACGAGCCTGTCGCGCCTGGACGCGGTGGTGTTCACCGGCGGCGTCGCCGAGCACCAGCCGGAGCTGATCAAGTCCGTCATCGACGGGCTCGGTGTGCTCGGCCTGCGCGCCGGCAACGTCCCTCACACCGACGTCGACCGGGTGATCACCGCTCCCGGCTCCCCGGTGCCCGCCTTGATCGTCCTGCCCCGGGAAGACCTGGAGCTGGCCCGCGGCGCCGAAGAGGCGCTCGCCCGAATGATCGTGAGGTGAAGTCATGCACGTCCTGCTGACCGAAGCGTCCTTCGGGGACGCCGACTTCCTCGTCCAGCCCTTGCGCGACGCCGGCTGCCTGGTCAGCCGGTGCCACAGCCGCGCCGGGCTCTGCCGCGCCCTCGCGCCGGGTGGCCGCTGCCCGCTCGACGAGCCGTTCGCCCAGCCCGACCTGGTCGTCGACGTCCGGGGTCAGGAGGCAGAGCTGACTGCCCGCGAGTACGGCGTCGTCTGCGCGGTCCGCGACCACGTGCCGGTCGCCCTGGTCTCCCCGGACCCGGACGTGCGGGCCGAGATCCCGCCCGGCCTGGAGAACCGCGTCACCGTGATCGACGTCGACGGCCTGCTGGCCACGTGCCGCGCCGCCTCGAGACACCTCGGCGGATGACCGCGCAGGCGTTCCGGTGGGACCGGTCGTCACGGTCGGTTCTCGCCGACGGGCTGGTGCGGCTCGGCCCGAACCGGTGCGTCGCGGAGGTCCGGCCGGACGAGGTCGTCCTGACCGAGCCGCCCGCCCGGCGCGATCGGGCCGCCGCCGCCCTCCTCGAATGCGGCGCGGCGCTGTCGACCACCTGGACCGTCGTGCGGGTGCTGGGCCGCGAACCGGTGGTCGCCTTCCCGTACGACCCGGACCGCTCCGACGTCGCGGCCGTCGTGCGCGTCGGCGGCGCGCGGGGCCCGTCCAGCGGTGAATGGGCGCGGTACGCGGCGCTGCGGAAGCTGGGGGAGCCCGGTCACGGCAAGCCGCTGCGCCCGGTCAGCCTCGCGGTGCTGGGTGCGGTGAGCGGAGACGGCTTCTGGCCGGAGACAGACGTCCGGATCGTCCGCCCGGACTGGGCGCCGACGCTCAAGCAGTTCGGCGCCGACGTCACCGGGCACTCCTCGCTGCTGGTGACGACACCCGGCGACAGCCGCCGTCACCACGTCCTGGCCGGCGCGGCCCTGCACTCGGCCCGGCTCGCCACCGCGGTCCGCGGCTTCGCCTCGCAGGTGCTGCCGTTGCCGAGGCTCGCGCCGGCCGAGCGCGCCAGGTACGTCGAGGACGGGCTGCTGCCAGGACTCCCGCAGGCCCTGCTGTTGATCGGTCTCGCCACCCCGAAGCGAAAGAAGCCCTGACGATGACCACGCACCTGAGGACGAAGCCGGACGCCGGGGAAGCCCCGGAGGTGGACGCGCGCGAACCCGTCGCCCGCCTGCTGCGGGATCTGCGCACCGGCGTCACGGGCCTGACCGCCCGTGAAGCCGCTCGCCGGCTCCAGGTGAGCGGCCCCAACGCGCTGCCGTCCCACCACGGCGCGACGTGGCCGCTGGCCCTGCTGCGGCAGCTGATCCACCCGCTCGCGCTGCTGCTGTGGGTCGCGGCCGGGCTCGCCTGGCTGGCCGGGACGACCAACCTCGCGATCGCCATCGTCGGGGTGATCCTGCTCAACGGCCTGCTGGCGTTCGTCCAGGAGCAGCAGGCGGAGAAGGCGGTCGAGGCGCTCGGCCGGTACCTGCCCGACCGCGCGTCGGTGCTGCGCGACGGCAGTGTCCGGCACGTGCCCGCGACGGAGATCGTGCCCGGGGACGTGCTGGTGCTCGCCGAGGGGGACCGCGTCCCGGCCGACGCAAGGCTGGTGGAGGGCACCCTCGACGTCGACGCTTCGATGCTGACCGGGGAGTCGGCGCCGGTGACGCGGATGGCCGACGTCCACGACGACGCGTCCCGGCCGCTGGAGTCGCCCGTGCTCGTCTTCAGCGGCACGGTCTGCGTCGCCGGCGCCGCGCACGCGGTCGTGCACGCCACCGGGCGGCACACCGAGATCGGCCGGATCGCGTCGCTCTCGGCCCGGGTGGGGCGTGAGGAGAGCCCGCTGGAGCGGCAGGTCCGCCGCGTGGCGTGGCTGATCGCCGGGGTCGCGGTCGTGGTCGGCATCGGCTTCCTGCCGCTGGGCTGGCTGGCCGGGCTTTCGTGGTCGGCGGCGTTCGTGTTCGCGATCGGCCTGCTGGTCGCGAACGTCCCCGAGGGGCTGCTGCCGACGATCACCCTCGCGCTGGCCGCCGGGGTCCGGTCGATGGCCAAGGAAGGCGCACTGGTCAAGCGGCTGTCGGCGGTGGAGACCCTGGGCTCCACGACGGTGATCTGCACCGACAAGACCGGAACCCTGACCCGCAACGCGATGCACGTCGAAGAGGTCCGGGACGGCCTGGGCGAACCTCTCTCGGACGCGGGCGTGCTGGCCGCGTCACTCGCGCGCTGCAGCACCGCCGACCTCACCTCGGCCAGCGGCGACCCGACGGAGCTGGCGCTGCTGGGCTACGCGGCCGACCACGGGACTGCGTTCGACCCGGCGGCCCGGGAAACCACGCGGGAAACCCTCTACTCGTTCGACCCCCGGCTCAAGCGGATGTCTACAGTGGACTCCGTGGACGGTGCGCTGTTCGTGGCCACCAAGGGGGCGCCCGAACAGGTGGTGCCGCGGTGCGCGTCGGTCCGCGACGCTTCCGGCACCGAAGTCCCGCTGACGACCGAGCTGCGGGAGCGGATCATCGAGCGCGTCGACGAGATGGCGGGCCGCGCCCTGCGAGTGCTGGCCGTCGCCCGCCGCGAGGCGGCCGCCGTGCCGGGGAGCCGCGACGAAGCCGAATCGGACCTGTGCCTGCTGGGGCTGGTGGGGCTCGTCGACCCGCCGCGTCCCGAAGTCGCCGCCGCCGTCGCGAACTGCCATTCGGCGGGCATCACCGTCCACGTCGTGACCGGCGACAACGGCCGGACCGCGGCGGAGATCGCGCGCCGCGTCGGGATCGGCGCGGACCGCGTGATCAGTGGTGACGAGCTCGCCGAGCTGCCGGAACCGGCGCTCGACGAAGCGCTCACCGCCGACGGTGAGATCGTGTTCTCCCGCGCGGCGCCGGAAGACAAGCTGCGGATCGCCGACGCCCTGCGCGACTGCGGCGAAGTCGTGGCGATGACCGGCGACGGCGTCAACGACGCGCCGGCGTTGCGCCGGGCCGACATCGGGGTGGCGATGGGCGTCGGCGGAACGGACGTTGCCAAGGAAGCGGCGACGGTGGTGCTCACCGACGACAACTTCGCGACCATCGTCGCCGGGGTGCGGGAGGGGCGCCGGGTCTTCGACAACGTCCGCAAGTTCGTGCTCTACATCTTCGCGCACGCGGTGCCGGAAGTCCTGCCGTTCCTGCTTTTCGCGGTGTCCGGCGGGGCGATACCGCTGCCCCTG
Organism: Amycolatopsis nalaikhensis; assembly: GCF_030264295.1. Classification (GTDB taxonomy): domain Bacteria; phylum Actinomycetota; class Actinomycetes; order Mycobacteriales; family Pseudonocardiaceae; genus Amycolatopsis; species Amycolatopsis nalaikhensis. Next base: position 6,995,565 of record NZ_CP127173.1, read on the forward strand.
ACGGTGTTGCAGATCCTGGCGATCGACCTCGGCACCGAGACGCTGCCCGCGCTGGCCCTCGGCCGCGAACCCGCCGAGCCAGGCCTGATGGCCCGCCGCCCGCGCCGCCGCTCGGAGGGCGTCGTCACCGGCCGGATGCTGCTGCGCGCGTGGGGGATCATGGGGCTGCTCTCCGGAGTCCTGGTGCTGGGTGCCTACTTCGCGGTGCTGTACGCGGCGGGCTGGCACCTCGGCGCGGACGTCTCCGCGGGAGCACCTCTGCACCACGCGTACCTCCAGGCGACGACCGCGAGCTTCGCGGCGATCGTGTTCTGCCAGATCGGCACGGCCTTCGCGTCCCGCACCGAGCGGGTGTCGTTGCGGGAGGTGGGCCTCACGACGAACCGGCTGCTGCTGGGCGGGATCGTGTTCGAACTGGTCTTCGCCGCGGCGCTGATCTACCTGCCGCCGTTGCAAGCGCTGTTCGGGACGGCCGCGCTGCCGGCGTGGGTGATCGCGCTGATGCTGCCGATGCCGGTCCTGGTGTGGGGAGCGGACGAGCTCTTCCGCTGGGCCACTCGCCGGCACTGAACGCACGAAAGCCTCCGGAGGTCACCAGCTTCGTGGTGGCCGCCGGAGGCTTTCCCGGCAGAACAGGGCAACCGCGGTTCAGACCGAAGCCAGCCGATTCGCCGCCTCCGGGGTGATGACCACGACCGGGCACCGCGAGAAGCGCACGCACTCCCGCCCCACGCTGCCCAGCACGAGGTCGGCCAGCGCGCCGCCGCGGTGGGTGCCCAGCACGAGCAGGTCCGCGTCGGCCGAGGCCGTCACCAGCTCGGTGGCCGGGTCGCCGTGGACCGTGCTCGTTTCGAGGGTGGCCGCCGTGTCGATGCGCAGAGCGGCGATGTGGTCTTCGAGCGAGTAAGCCTGTTCCGGCACCCGGCCGTGCGGCTGGATGGTGAACGACGTGCCCGGCAGCAGGGTGTCCCGGGGCCGGACGAGGATCGCGCGGACCGTGTCACCGGCGTGCGCGCCCACCTCGAGAGCCCACCGCAAAGCCGCGTCGCCGCGTTCCGAGCCGTCCGTGCCGACGACGATCACGCGGCCAGTAGCTGAGTTCATGATCTGCCTTCCTTCCTCGGGTGTTACCGCGATCGTGCGCCCCGGCCGAGGACGCGGGTAGGGGCCGAATTCCGCCGGACCGGAGGACTTTGTGCTCCGGTGCCCGCACCGGCCGCGGGCCCACCATGACTTCGGCGGAGCGTCCGACTCCGCGTTCGGGAGTGACCGCGATGACCGCCGCAGCACCGGCAGCCCTGACCCACGAGCAGATCGGCGTGCTCGCCCGCGCGGTGAGCCGCGCACCCTCGGTGCACAACAGCCAGCCGTGGCAGCTGCTCGTCCGCGGCACCGAGGTGGATCTGCTGGAGCGCCGGGACGTCGAGCTGCGCCGACACGACCCGGCCGGCCGCGACCGCTTGCTGTCCTGCGGCGCCGCGCTCACCAACCTCGAACTCGCGGTCCGCGCGCTCGGCCGCGACTGCCACGTCGAGTACCGCGACGACGACGTCGTGGCCACGGTGACGATCGGCCGCGAGCGTGCGGCTTCCGCCCGGGTCTACTCGCTGTACCAGGCGATCGGCCGCCGCCGCAGTCACCGGCACCGGTTCTTCCACAACCGCGTGCCGAAGGACGTCCACACCGCGGTGGTCGCCGCCGGCGAGACGACCGGGGTGCACCTCGTCGTGCCCGCCCGCCTGGACAAGCTGGCCGAACTCCTCGGCTTCGCCACGCGGGTCCTGCGGGAAGACCGCGGCTACCAGCGCGAACTCGAGACGTGGACCGCGCACACCCACGGGTGGGACGCAGTCGGTGACGGCGTTCCCGAGGACGCGCTCAGCCCCGAAGCCCTGCCGGTGGCGGGGCTCGTGCGCGCCGGCACGCCCGTCCCGGACGACGCCGTGCTCGCCGCCCGGCTCGCCGCGGAGAACCTGCTGGTCCTCTGCACCGACGGTGACGCGCGCGCTGACCACATCGCCGCCGGCGCGGCCCTGCAGCGCGTCTGGCTGACCGCGACGGCGAAAGCTCTGGTCGGCTCGGTGCTCACCCAGCCCCTGCACCTGACCGGATTCCGCGCCCGACTGGTGTCGGAGCTGGCCTTGCCAGGGGTGCCGCAGGCGATCTTCCGGTTCGGCTACCCCGCGGTCCCGGCCGCACCCTCGCCGCGGCTTCCCCTCGGCGAACTGTTCCCCGACGGACCCACAGGAGGAATCCGATGACCTACGTACGCGACCTGGCCGAGATCCGGCTGACCGACGACGAGACCGTCGGCGGCAAGGGCGCCAACCTCGGCGAGCTGATCTCCGCCGGCTTCCCCGTCCCCGGCGGCTTCGTGATCTCCCGCGACGGCTACTGGGCGGCGCTGGAGCACGCGGGCGTCCGCGCCGAGCTGGCCGACCTGCACGCCAAGGCCGTGGCCAATGTGGACGACACGGCGGCGCTGGCAGAGCAGTGCGACCGGATGCGCGACCTCGTCCGGCAGGCCGGGCTCACCGGTGAACTGCACACCGAGATCGCCGAGGCCTACCGGGCACTCGGCGCGTCGACGCCGGTCGCGATCCGGTCGTCCGCCACCGGGGAAGACGGTGCCGAAGCCTCCTTCGCCGGGATGAACGCCACCTACACCAACATCTGGGGCGACCACGCGGTTGCCGAGCACGTCGTCGACTGCTGGACGTCGCTGTTCAGCCCGCGGGTGGTCAGCTACCGCGCCAGCCGCGGGTTCACCGGCGAACCGGCGATCGCCGTCGTCGTCCAGCGCATGATCCAGTCCGAACGGTCCGGCGTCATCTTCACCGCCGACCCGCGCACCGGCGACCGCGACCGCGTGGTCATCGAAGCCGTGTTCGGCCAGGGCGAAGCGATCGTCAGCGGGGCCGTCGAACCGGACACCTACGTCGTCGGCAAGCAGGAGCTGCTCATCCACTCGGTCCGGGTCGGCAGGCAGACCCACAAGATCATCGCCGGCGACGGGGGCGGCGACGTCACGATCGACCTGCCCGAGCCCGCGGGCGGCCGGCGGGTGCTGAGCGACACCGTGGTGCTCGAGCTGGCGCGGATGGCCTCGCGGGTCGAGGAGCACTACGGCGTCCCGCAGGACATCGAGTTCGCCATCGCCGCCGATGAGATCTCCCTCGTCCAGTCCCGGCCGATCACCACGCTGCCGCCGCTGACGGCGGTGACGACCGAGGCCCTCGTCACCGGGCTCGCGGCCTCGCCGGGCGACGGCAGCGGCGCGGTGCGCGTGCTGCACGACCCGGTCGAGGCGAAGCACCTGCGGGACGGCGAGGTCCTGGTGGCGCCGATGACCAACCCGGACTGGGTGCCGGCGATGCGCCGGGCCGCCGCGGTGGTCACCGACGGCGGCGGGATGACCTGCCACGCCGCGGTGGTCGCCCGTGAGCTGGGCGTGCCGTGCGTCGTCGGCACCGGCGACGCGACCCGGGTCCTGGCCGACCGCACGCTGGTCACCGTGGACGGCACCAAGGGCGAGGTCCGGGCGGGCGCGACCAAGAAGGCGCCGGCGCGCACCGAACCGGTGGTGGCCCCGGTGGCGCCGGAAGCCATCGGCACCAAGCTGTACGTCAACCTCGCCATGCCGGACCACGCCGAAGAGGTCGCCGCCCAGGCGGTCGACGGCGTCGGCCTGCTGCGCGCCGAGTTCCTGCTGACCGAGGCCCTGGACGGCCGCCACCCGCGCGACCTGCTCGCCAAGGGCGAAGAGCGGTCCTTCGTGGACAAGATGACGGAGTCGCTGCTCAAGATCACGCGGCCGTTCGGCACCCGCCCGGTCGTCTACCGCGCGACCGACCTGCGGACCAACGAGTTCCGCGGCCTGGCCGGCGGCGAGGCGTTCGAGCCGGTCGAGAGCAACCCGATGATCGGCTACCGCGGCTGCTACCGGTACGTCCGTGAACGCGACCTGTTCGCCCTGGAGCTCGAGACGCTGGCCCGCGTGCGCGAGCAGACACCGAACCTGCACCTGATGATCCCGTTCGTCCGCACCAAGTGGGAACTGGAGGAGTGCCTCGAACTGGTCGATGCCAGCCCGCTCGGTCGCCAGCGCGGCCTGCACCGCTGGGTGATGGCCGAGGTGCCCTCGGTCGTGCACTGGCTGCCCGAATACGCGGGCATGGGCATCGACGGCGTGTCCATCGGCAGCAACGACCTCACCCAGCTGGTACTGGGCGTCGACCGCGACTCGGCCGTGTGCGCGGAGCTGTTCGACGAAGCCGACCCGGCGGTGCTCGACGCGATCGAGAAGATCGTCCGCATCGCCCGGCACCACAACATCACCTCATCGCTGTGCGGCCAGGCGCCCTCGACCAAGCCCGGCTTCGCCGAGCACCTGGTCCGCTTCGGCATCACGTCGATCTCGGTCAACCCCGACGTCCTCGGCCCGGCCCGCGCGGCCATTGCCTCGGCCGAACGCCGGATCCTCCTGGAGAGCACACGATGAGCGCCGCGATCGAGATCCGGGACCTCCGGAAGTCCTTCGGGCACACCCAAGCGCTCGACGGGCTCGACCTCACCGTCGAAACCGGTGAGGTGCACGGCTTCCTCGGGCCGAACGGCGCCGGGAAGACCACCACGCTGCGGGTGCTGCTGGGGCTGCTGCGCGCCGACTCCGGTGAGATGCGGCTGCTCGGCGGCGACCCGTGGCGGGACGCCGTGCCCCTGCACCGGCGGCTGGCGTATGTGCCGGGGGAGGTGTCGCTGTGGCCGAACCTCACCGGCGGCGAGGTCATCGACCTGCTCGGCCGCCTGCGCGGCGGGCTGGACCCGAAGCGCCGCAAGCGCTACCTCGAGCTGTTCGAACTGGACCCGCGTATCAAGGGCCGGGCCTACTCGAAGGGCAACCGGCAGAAGGTGGCAGTCGTCGCGGCGCTCGCGTCGGACGTCGAACTGCTCCTGCTCGACGAGCCGACCTCCGGGCTCGACCCGCTGATGGAGGCGACCTTCCGCGAGTGCGTCCGTGAGGAGCGCGAGCGGGGCCGGACGATCCTGCTCTCCAGCCACATCCTGTCCGAGGCGGAGGCCCTGTGCGACCGGGTCAGCATCATCCGCGCCGGCCGCCTGGTCGACTCCGGCAGCCTCGACGAACTGCGGCACCTCAGCCGGACCACCATCACCGCGCGCATTTCCGATACCGCGGACGGTCTGGCGCACCTGCCGGGCGTGCACGACTTCACCGCCGAGGGCGACCACGTGCGGCTGACCGTCGACAACACCGAGCTGGCGTCGGTGCTCGGCCTGCTGAGCCACCGCGGCGTGCGAAGCCTGACCAGCAACCCGCCGACCCTGGAAGAGCTGTTCCTCCGGCACTACCGGAGCGAACCGGAGGTGGTGCCGGTATGAGCGGCACGCTCACCGGCACCGGCGCGCTGGTCCGGCTGGCCTTGCGCCGGGACCGGGTCCGGCTGCCGGTGTGGACCGCGGTGTTCACCGCCGTGGCGGCGTCTTCGGCCGCGGCGACGGCGGCGATCTACCCGGCCGCCGGGGACCAGCAGGGTGCGACCGACAGCATCAACTCGGTCCCGGCCCTGGTGGCGCTCTACGGGCCGGTGTACGAACCGACGCTGGGCGCGACGTCGGTCTTCAAGCTGACCGCGTTCGGCGCGGCCCTGATCGCGCTGCTGATGATCTTCACCGTGGTCCGGCACACCCGGGCCGAAGAGGAGGCCGGGCGGCGGGAGCTGCTTGGTTCCGCCGTGGTCGGCCGCTTCGCCGGGCTGGCGGCGGCAGTTGTGGTGACGGTGGTGTCGAGCCTGGTCATCGGCCTCTTCAGCGCGGCCGGGCTCGCGGCGGCGGGGCTGCCGGTTGCCGGATCGCTGGCCTTCGGCCTCGGTTGGGCGGGCGCCGGGCTGGTCTTCGGCGGGCTCGCCGCGCTGACCGCCCAGCTGACCAAGAGCGCCCGGGCGGCGTCGGGGCTCGCCGTCGTCGCCCTGCTCGCCGCGTACTTCCTGCGTGCGGTGGGCGACTCCGCCGGTCCGCGCTGGTTGTCCTGGGGCTCGCCGATCGGGTGGACCCAGCAGGTCCGGCCCTTTGCGGGCGACGTCTGGTGGGTCCTGGTCCTCCCGCTGCTCGTGGCGGCCGCGCTGGTCGTGGTGGCCGTCGTGGCGGCCCGGGCCCGCGACCTCGACGCCGGGCTGCTGCCGGACCGGGCGGGCCCGGCGCACGCCGGTCGTTCCCTGACCGGTGCGTGGGGCCTGGCGTGGCGCCTCAACCGGGCGAACCTGGGTGCCTGGCTGGCCGGGTACGTCCTGCTGGGACTGGTCCTCGGCGGGCTCGCGGGCAACGTCGGGAAGATGCTCGACAGCGCGGGCGCCCGGGCGCTGATCGCCGCCCTGGGCGGTGAACAGGCGATGGAGGACGCCTTCCTCGCGGCCGAGTTCTCGATGGCGGCGGTGATCACCTCGGTTTACGCGATCACCGTCCTGGTCCGTTTCCGGAGCGAGGAGCGTGCGCTGCGGGTCGAACCGCTGCTGGCCACCGCGCTCGACCGCCGTCGCCTGATGGCGGGGTACCTGCTGCTCGCCGCGGGCGCGCCGGTCGTGCTGTTGACGTCCTTGGGCGTCACGGCCGGGCTGGCGTACGGGGTCCGCCTCGGCACGCCCGGCACCGAGGTCGCCCGGTTGGCCGGCGCCGGGCTGGCCCAGCTGCCCGCGGTGTGGGTGCTCGCCGGGCTCGCGGCGGCGCTGTTCGGCTTGCTCGCCCGGGCGGTCGCGTTCGCCTGGGTCGCGCTGACGACGTTCCTGCTGCTCGGCGAGTTCGGCACGTTGCTGAAGCTGGACCAGTGGGTGCTGGACCTGTCGCCGTTCACCCACTCGCCGAAGCTGCCGGGCCCGGCCGTCCAGGCCGCCCCGTTGTTCTGGCTCACCGCGCTGGGCGCGGTGCTGGTCGCGGCGGGCGTGGCGCGGTTCCGGCAGCGAGACATCGCCGGCTGAGGCGAAAGGGGAAGAAACGATGTCCGATGCCCCAGGATCCCGCGCGGCCGCGCTCAGCGCCGCTCGCCGGGCGTCCGCGCGCTACCGCACCAGCCCGTGGCCGGGGCGGCTGCACGTGACCGGTCATCGGCTGGCGTCGCACCTCGACCCCGCGTTGACGTTCCTCGGCGGGGCCACCGGCGCCCGCCACCTCCTCGAGCTGCCCGGCACCCGCATCCTGGTCGGCTGTGGCCTGTTTGCCGGTCCGGACGCAGGGTGGCGGCGCAACTTCTCGCCCGTACCGGACGAACTGCACGGGGTCGGCGCGGTGATTCTGCCGAGCGCCGACCTCGGGCACTCGGGGTTCCTGCCGCAGCTGGTCGCCGAAGGCTGGCACGGCCCGGTGTTCGCGACGCCGGGAACCGCCGCGTTGCTCCCGGTCGCGTTGTCCGACGCCGCGACGCAGTTCACCGAAGACGCGCTCGCCGCCGAGGCCGGCGGCTGGGCCGGACCCGGCCCGGCCGTGCCGCCCTTCCGCGCGGAAGACGTCTCCCGGGCGATCGCCCTGGTGCGGCCGGTCGAGTACGGCACGCTGCAGCAGCTCGACGGCGCGGAGTTCGAGTTCGGCCGCGCCGGCGGGCGGCTCGGGGCGGCCTGGGTGCGGATCCGGGCCGGCGGCCGGTCGGTCGTGTTCGCCGGTCCGCTCGGCGCGGCGGAGCACGCGTTGCTGCGCCCGCCGGATCCGCGACCGCGGTCGGACGCCCTGGTGCTGGCCGCGCCGTCACCTTCCGGCGGCGGCCACCTGGCCGGCCGGTTCGCCGCGGCCGTGCACCGCGCGGTGAACCGGGGCGGCAGCGTCCTCGTCCCGGTGTCTGCGGTCGGTGGCGAAGGGCTCCTGACGATGCTGGAAGAGCTGATGGCCGCGGGGGAGATCCCGAAGCTGCCGGTGGTGCTGGACAGCCCCGCCGGTCTCTCGGCCGTCGCAGTCCACCAGCGTGCCGAGCGGGAACGCCGGCACGAGCTGCACCGTGGCGGGCGCGTCGGCGTTCCCACCGGGCTGGTCGAGCAGGTGCCCGACCGGCCGTCGATCGTCGTGGCCGGCTTGGCGACGGCGGACTCCGGCCGCGTGCTGCGGCACCTGGCCGAGCTGCTGCCGGACCCGCGCAACGGGGTGGTCCTGCTGGGCACGCCGGTGCCGGGAACCCGCGCGGCACAGCTGGCGAGCGGGACCCGCCAGCTCAAGGTCCACGGCCGGTACGTGCCGGTCCGGGCCGAGGTGACCGCGCTGGGGAGCACCGGCGAGTTCGCGGGACCGGAAGAGGTGCTCGCCTGGGCGACCGCGACACCACCGCCCGAGACGGCGTTCGTCGTCGAAGGGGAGGCGGCGGCTTCGCACGCGTTCGCGAAGGCCTTGCACGCGGAAGCCTGCTGGTGCGCGGTGGTGCCGGAGGACGGGGAGCGCGTGCTGTGCTGAGCCGCTACCGGTCGAGGGTGAGCTGCTGCCGGTGGAAGGCGAAGTGGAGGCTCGGATAGCGGTAGATGTCGGCCAGCGTCATGTACGGCTGGAAGAAGGGATCCCAGCGGGTCGGGTAGTGCATCCCGCGGGCGAGATCGGCTTCGGTGGCCCGGTCCAGGCTGCGGTGCAGCGAGGCGATGATGCGGTCCAGCCACGCGGCCGCGCGCCGGGGGCCGAGCAGGCCGCCACCGCAGGACCCGAGGTAGTTGATCACGTGGAACGGGGGAGTGGCCGCGTTCAGCGCGGCGGCGAACCGGCGGCTGACGGAGCCGGGCAGCCGGCCGAAGAGGCGGACCAGCACCAGCAGGGCACGCACGATCTGGTAGCCGAACACGAGGTGGAACACCAGTTGCCCGTTGGTCCACCGGGTGCCGGCCGACCGGCGGCGGAGCTCGGCGGTCGTCGCGGCGGCCACCAGTTCGTGGAGGGTGGCGCGGTCGCGCTCCCACTGCTCGTGCACTGCCTGCCGGTCCATGGTTCGGCCCTCCGCTCGCGCCGGTCGAGCATCCCACCGGCCGGCTGAAGCCGGTCTCAGCAACGGGGCCCGAGGGTCTTTGGTCCCTCCGGGTGGTGACGCGCGACCGTCGCCGCGGTGCGGAACCGCCGGTGATGCTGGGTGTGTTCGTCCCCCAGGAACCCGGAGCCCGTGATGATCCGACCGCTGCCCACCGTGTTCGACCAGGCCCTCGCCGCTGCGGTGCGCGCGCCTTCGCCGCACAACACCCAGCCCTGGCGGTTCGTCGTCGAGCACGAGGTGATCGAGGTGTGGCTGGACCGCGAGCGTGTCCTTACCGTCGCGGACCCGCACGGGCGGGAGGCGCGGCTTGCGTGCGGCGCGGCCGCGTTCAACCTGGTGATCTGCCTGCGGGTCAACGGGTTCGCCGCGGTCGTGCGGATGCTGCCGGATCCGGCGGAGCCGGACTTGGTCGCGGTGATCCGGCTCGACGGCAACCAGAAGGCCACCGCGGGCGAGCGCAGGCTCGCCGAAGCGGTGTTCCGCCGGCACACCAACCGCCGTCCGCTGCTGGACAAGGAGGTGCCGCCCGCGGCCCGCACGGCGTTGAAGTCCGCGGCCCTCCAAGAGGGCGGGCAGATCGAGTACCTCAACGTCTCCGGCCGCTACAGCACGGTGGCGTCGCTGGTGCGGCAGGCCGAGGCCCTGCAGGCGGACAACCCGGTCTTCCGGGCGGAAGCGGAGTACTGGACCCACCGCGAACCCGGCAGTCCCGACGGCGTGCCGAAGACCGCGTCCGGCCCGCCCCCGTACGGGCCGGGAGTCGTGACGCTACGCGCGTCGCACGAGAACGAGAACCTGCCGCCGCGCGAGTACGAGCAGGAGCCCCTGCTCGGGGTGTTGCTGACCCGGGACCGGGGACCGCACGCCGAGGTCCGGGCCGGGATGGCGATGCAGCGGGTGCTGCTGACCGCGACCGCCGAAGGCCTGGCGACGTCGTTTCTGTCCCAGCCGTTCGAAACCGCGCGGACGCGGGCGTCGCTCGACCGGATCTTCGCCGGGTTCGGCCAGCCGCACACGTTGCTGCGCATCGGGTACGGCTCCCCGACCCGGCTCACGGACCGCCGCCCGGTCGAGGACGTCCTGAGCCACCGCACCGGCCCGGACGTCCCGGCGAGCTGACGCTCAGGTGCGCCCGGCCGTGGCTCGCAGCACGTCCCGGAAGGTCACCATGCCGACGACGCAGCCGCCTTCGACGACCGGCGCCGAGCGCACGCCGGCGTCGGTCATCAGCCGCGCGAGTTCGTGCACCTCGGTGCCGGCCGGCACGGCCAGTCCTCGCGTGCGCATCACCGAGCCCGCTGTCCGCGGCCCGCCGTCGAGCATGACGCCGGTGTCCGGGTCCCCGGGCGGAGCCGGCGTCCGCAGGATGTCGGCCTCGGACAGCAGCCCGAGCAGCCTCCCGTCCGCGTCGACCACCGGCATCGTGGTGAAACCGTGGCCGGTCATCATCTCGGCAGCTTCTTCGAGCGTCGCGGACGGTGTCAACGCGAACGCCGGGCTGGTCATGATCTCGCGGGCGCGCATGGTCGGTGCTCCGTTCCGTCGGTTTACCCGACCATCCCCGGCCGATCCGCCACGGCACAGGGTCCTAAGTCCCCGGTGCACCGTCGGAGGGCCTCTCGAGGAGGGTGGGTCGGTCCCCGTACGCCGGGGTCCAAGGCCTCTTCGGGCAGCTCTGGAAATCGATGATCCTGGTCGTACCAAGGACTTCCGACCGGAGAGGGCAGGACCCATGAGCACTTCGTCGAACCCGATCGCGCGGATGTGGCGCACCGTCCTGCCCCGCCGCGGGTCGGTGGCGCGGGGCTCGGACCGGTTCCAGGCCGGGCTGCTGGTCTTCGCGGTGCTGCTCGCGCTCGCCGCGCTGCCGGTCGCCGCCTCCATCGGCTCGGAAACCTACGCGCGACAGCAAGGAGAGTCGGCCCAGCAGCTCAGCGAGCGCACGCAGGTGACCGCCACCCTGCTCGCCGACGGGCCGGACATCACGGTGAACTCCCGCGCCGGCGTCGTCGGCAACGGCCGGCCCACCGACGCGACCTGGCTGCTTCCGGACGGAACCCGCCGCGTCGGCCAAGTCGTCGCCGACCAGGGCAAGCTCAAAGGCGAAACGCTGACCGTCTGGGTGGATCGCGCCGGCAGCCCGGTGGATCCCCCGCTCAGCAGCGCGGGTGTCGTCATCGACGCCGTGGTCCTCGGGCTGGGCCTCTGGCTGGGCTCACTGGCACTGCTCGCCCTCTGCTACCGGCTGGCCGTGTTTTCCCTCGACCGCTTCCGGTTCGCCCAGTGGCAGCAGGAGTGGTTCCACGAACAGGACCGCAAAACCCATTCTTGAGAACAGGAGAAGGTGATTTCTCATGACAAAGGCAAACCAGGGCGACGTCGTCGTCGGCGTCGACCATTCGGCGGTCAGCGTGGCCGCCCTGCGCTGGGCGGTGTCCGAAGCGGCGGTGAGCGGCCGCCAGGTCGTCGCACTGCGCGCGTGGTCGTTCGAGCCGGTCGCCGACCTCGGCGCGGCGGTCGCCGGATCGCCGGAGACGGTCGCGGACCGGGAGCGGCGCCGGCTCGACGAAGTCGTCGACCAGGTACGGACCGAGCATCCGGGTGTCGCCGTCCGGGCCGAGCTGGTCGAGCACTCGGCCCCGGTGGCGCTGGAAGAGGCGTCGAAGACCGCGGCGATGCTCGTGCTCGGCAGTCACGGCCGCGGCCGTCTGCTGAAGCTGCTCGTCGGTTCGGTCGCCGAGCACTGCCTGCGCGAGGCGAGTTGCCCGGTGGTGGTCATCCCGGCACGGACCGTCGTGGAGCCGGAGAAGGAAGCGGCGCCGGAACAGGAACCTGTGGGCACCTACTACCCGGGCCCGCTGCTGTGACAACCGGGGCTTCGCCCCGGGCCGGGGGCTCCGCCACCCGGACCCCCAAACAGAAGGATGTGAAGGAGGCCAAGATGCCCAGTCGCCGCAAAGTGGGTCCGGTCATGACGACCGAAGTCACCACCGTGGGCCCGGACACGCCGTTCAAGGCGGTGGCGCTCCTGCTGGCCACCTGGAACATCAGCGGCGCTCCCGTGGTCGACGACGACGGGCTCGTCCTCGGCGTCGTCTCCCAAGGCGATCTGCTCGAGCGGGAGGCCCCGCACGGCTTGCTCAAGCCCGGCTCCCGGCAAGCGAAGCGGAAGGCGGGAGCGGCGTTCGTCGCCGACCTGATGACGAAGCCGGCGATCACCGTCCGGGCGGACGACGACGTCACGGTGGCCGCGAAACTGCTGGAGGAGCACCACTTCCACCGCCTGCCGGTGGTGGACGACGAGGGCAAGCTCGTCGGCGTGGTCTCCCGCTCGGACCTGCTCCGGGTCTTCTTGCGGACCGACCGCGAGATCCGGGACGAGGTCCGTGACGAGGTGCTGCTGCGGGAGATGGCCATGGACCCGGCGTCTCTGTATGTTTCCGTGCACAACGGCATCGTGACGCTCAACGGCACGGTCGAGCGGGAGAGCATGATCCCGGTGATCGTGGCGCTGATCCGCCGGGTCGACGGGGTCGTGGAGGTGCGGCACACCCTGAAGGGCCAGTTCGACGACCGGGGCGTGTCCCCGGTGCCGCCGGGGCCGGTCGGGATCCTGAGCTCGCGCAAGCCGCACAACTGAGGCACACCGAAGCGGCCACCGTCCGGAATGGACGGTGGCCGCTTCGGTTCGCGATCAGCCGCGGAACAGGGCGACCTTCAGCGCGTTGCTGTCCTGTGGGTGGGCGAAGACGTCGTAGGCCTCGTCCATCTCGTCGAGCCCGAACCGGTGCGTGATGAACCGGCTCGTGTCCAGCCGGCCCGCCGCGAGCATCCGCAGCAGCATCGGCGTGCTGGAGGTGTCTACCAGCCCGGTGGTGATGGTGACGTTCTTGATCCACAGCTGTTCGAGGTGCAGCGTCGCCGGGGCGCCGTGCACGCCGACGTTCGCCACATGGCCGCCCGGGCGGACCAGCTTCGTGCACAGCTCGAACGTCTCCGGAATGCCGACCGCTTCGATGGCGACATCCGCCCCGAGCCCGCCACTGGCTTCGGCCACCGCGGCGCCCGCGTCGCCGGGCTGCACCATCAGGTCGGCGCCGAACGACTTCGCCGCGTCGAGCCGGGCCGGTTCCCGGTCGACCACGATGATCGTGCTGGGCGAGAACAGCTGGGCGTTCGTGATCGCGGCCAGCCCGATCGGCCCCGCGCCGACGATCACCACGGTGTCGCCCGGCTTGACGCCGCCGTTGCGGACGCCGACCTCGTAGGACGTCGGGACGATGTCAGCCAGCATCAGCGCGGATTCGTCGCTCACTCCGGAGGGCAGCACGTAGGCCGAGGTGTCGGCGAACGGGACGCGCGCGTATTCGGCCTGGACGCCGTCGGTCGTGTGGCCGAGGATCCAGCCTCCGCCGCCGAGGCACTGGCCGTAGGCGGCTTGCCGGCAGTATTCGCACCGGCCGCATGCGGAGATGCAGGACACCAGGACCTTGTCGCCGGCCTTCACGGTGGTGACGGCGGAGCCGGTCTCGACGATCGTGCCGACCGCTTCGTGACCGAGGATCCGGCCGCGTTCGACCTCGGGCACGTCGCCCTTGAGGATGTGCAGGTCGGTGCCGCAGATGGTGACCGCGTCGACCCGGACGATCGCGTCGGTGGGCGCGGTGAGCTCGGGGTCGGCGTGGTCGGTCCAGCTGCGCCGGCCGGGACCGTCGTAGACGAGTGCCTTCATTTCTTCTCCTTCTTTCCTCGGGCAGCGGGAACGGGCGCCCGCCGGTCGGCGGGCGCCCGTGGAACGGATCGCGTCAGCGCAGCCACGTGCGCTCGCCGACGGCGTCGGCCCAGCGGCGGCCGAGTCCCCAGGTGTGCCCGGCCGAGGCGGCGGCGAGCGCGATGAGGACGAGCGCGTAGATGATGTGATAGTCGATGACCGGGTTGGTGGAGTGCGTTGCCTCACCGGTGCTCATGCTCTGCGCGAACGGCCACTCGGCGGCCCACATCATGAGCATCATCAGCGAGCCGGCGACGGCGCTCAGCCGCAGCCCGATCCCGGCGATCACGGCGATGCCGATGGCGCCCAGGCCGAGCATGAACAGCCAGTCGGCCCACCAGGTGCCCGCCCAGGTGTGGAACATCGACTCGAACGGGCCGACGTGCACGCCGCTCAGGAAGCCCTTGGTCGGCGAACCGCCGTTGAGCCAGGCGCCCTTCGACGGGGTCGCGTAGCCCAGGCCGAATAGCTTGTCCAGGAACGCCCACAGGAACACGAACCCGGTCGCGATCCGCAGGACGGCCAGGGACTTCCCGGCGGTCGTGGGCTCGGCGACGAAGTCGGCGACCGGCGCCGGTTCGGTGGCCCGGTGGCCCGAGGTGGTCTTCTTTTCTTCCGGTCGGATGGACATGGGGAAACCTCCGTTCTTTTCGGTGCTGCGCTCAGTTTCGGCCCGCACCGCGGGAATTTCTGGGGTCGAAGGTCCCCGGCCGGGAGGCCCTTGGCCGCCGGTTCCCGAGGACCGCGCGGAATGGACCGAAGTCCCTCCGAACCGGGCCGGAAGCCTCGTGCCGGGAGCGGCTTCGGCCGCTTGACTTCCCCGTGGTGAAAGGAGATTCGGATGAGCGGCTCGGAACTGGTGGTCGGTGTGGACGGTTCGGCCGGAGCACTCGCGGCGGTCCGGTGGGCTGCCCGCGTGGCGCGGGAGCGCAGGCGTGGCCTGCGCCTGGTCCACGCGCTCCCGGAACTGCCCGCGCCCTACCCGAGGGCCGACCCAACGTACGAGCAGCTGCTGGAGGCGGCCGCGGGGCAGGGCCGGACCATGCTCGCCGAGGCTCGTGCCGCGGCTTCGGAGGTCGAGGCGAAGACGGTGCTGCGGCCTGAACGGCCCGCGGACGCCTTGGTCGCCGAGTCCGCCGACGCGGCGATGCTCGTGCTCGGCACACCGGGACTTCGGCCGCTGGGCCGGATCCTGCTCGGGTCGGTCACGGTGGCCCTGACCGCGCACGCGCACTGCCCAGTGGCCTTGATCCGTCCGCACGTGGGGGAAGATGAAGCGCCCGCCGAGGGACCGGTGGTGGTCGGCGTCGACGGAAGCCCGGCGAGCGAGGAGGCCATCGCGACCGCGTTCGAGGAGGCGTCCTGGCGCGGTGCCCGGCTGATCGCGGTGCACTGCCGCCACGACGGCTGGTGGGCTGCGGACGAATACGGGCGGGAACTGCTCGCCCAGCGCCTGGCCGGCTGGCAGGAGAAGTACCCGGACGTGGCGGTGGACCGCGAGGTCGTGGCCGGCCGGGCGCCCGAGCGGCTGCTGGACTTCGCCGACCGGGCACAGCTGCTGGTCGTCGGCAGCCGGGGCCGGGGCGGCTTCAGCGGCCTGGCTCTCGGGTCGACGAGCCAGGCGCTGATGTCCTACGCACTCTGCCCGGTGGTGGTGGCGCGTCCACGCGCGAAGTAGAGCACCGGGCCGACGAAGTTCACCCCGATCACGAGAGCCCACAGCCACTTCGGGCCGCGGACCTGCGTGGCCGGCCGGTGCGCGAGATCCCACCACGCGGCCGCGGCGAGCAGCAGCTGGACGCTCGCGGCGAGGCGGATCCCGCCGCGCTGCCGGGAACTCAGGTCGTGCCACCGCTTGTGCCGGGTCATGGCTTCTCCTTCCGATCGGCTCTGTCCAGGCAAAGCCATCCGCGGGCCCGGGCAAAGGGGCGAAAGACCTCTCGGCCGGGGACCGTTGCCCGCAGCCCGGCGGTGACGCGGATTCGTAACGTGAAGAGAACCGTCCGACGGAGGTGTGTGATGCGCGGTCCGCAGGTTTCGGATCTGATGACGTGTCCGGTCGTGACCGCCGGTCCCGGGACGACGTTCAAGGAGCTCGTCTCCCTGCTGGCGGAGCACGGCATCGCCGCGATCCCGGTAGTCGACCAACACCGGCGCCCGATCGGTGTCGTCGACGAAGCGGACCTGCTGGCCCGCCACCGCGGCGACGGCCGCCGCCTCGAGCCGGTCTTCCGGAAGCACCGGGCGTGGACCAAGGCCCAGGGGCTCACCGCGAGCGAGCTGATGACCCGGCGCGTGCCGACGATCGCCAAGGACGAGCCGGTTGCCGGTGCGGCTCGGCGGCTGGTGGAAGCGAAGCTGCGTCGCTTGTACGTCGTCGACGGCTCGGGCCGGCTGATCGGCGTCCTCGCCCGCCGGGACGTCCTGTGCGCGTTCCTGCGGCCGGACGAGGAGATCAAGGAGATCGTGGAGCGCGACGTGCTGCAGCGGTCGATCTGGGCGGACCCGTCGACGGTCACGGTGCGGGTCGACGACGGCGTCGTGAGCCTGAGCGGGGTGATCGACCGGCGCAGCGAGGTGGAGCGCGCGGAGTGGCTGACCGAGGCCGTGCCCGGAGTGGTCGCGGTCCGCAACCGCCTCAAGTACACCCAGGACGACGGCGCGGCCGCCGGGCTGCGCTGAGGGGACGACGGTGAAACGCATCGTCGTCCTCGGCGGGGGAACCGGGGGAACGCTCGCGGCGAACCGCCTGTACCGCGACTTCGGCGAGGGCGCGCAGATCACCGTCGTCGATCGGGACGACGACCACGTCTACCAGCCGGGCCTGCTGTTCGTGCCGTTCGGGATGGCTGACGCCGGTGACCTCGTCCGGTCTCGTCCCCGGCAGCTGGCCGACGGGACCGGCTACCACCGCAGCGAGGTCGAGTGCGTCGATGTCGACGCCGATCGCGTGCACCTGGCCGACGGGACCGTGCTCCGCTACGACGCGCTCGTGATCGCCACCGGAGCGCGGCTCGTGCCGGAGAGGAGCGAAGGGCTCACCGGGCCGGGCTGGCGTTCCCACGTCGACACGTTCTACGACCTCGACGGCGCGGTGGGCCTGGCTTCGGCGCTGGCGGCGTTCGACGGCGGCCGCCTGGTGGTCGACGTCCTCGGGCTCCCGGTCAAGTGTCCGGTCGCCCCGCTCGAGTTCTGCCTCCTCGCCGACTGGTTCTTCACCGGACGCGGCGTCCGGGACCGGGTCGAGCTGACCTGTGTGACGCCGCTGGGTGCCGCGTTCGACGAGCCGGTGGCCGCCCGGGTGTTCGCGGAGTTGCTGGCGGCGAAGAACATCGAGCTGGTGACCGGCTTCGCCACCGGCGAGGTCGACGGCACCGCCCGGCGACTGGTGTCCGCCGACGGCCGCGAGGTCGCCTTCGATCAGGCGGTGGTCGTCCCGCTGCACGCTGGCGCGTCCTATGTGGACCACTCACCCAGCCTGGGTGACGAGCGCGGGTTCGTCCGCGCCGACGAGCACACGTTGCGTGCCGAGGTGAAGGACAACATCTTCGTCATTGGGGACGCCGCGGCGCTGCCGGCCGTCAAGGCCGCCTCGGTCACGTACTTCGAGAGCGAAGTGCTGGCCCGCAACGTCGGGCAGTTCCTGGACAGCAGGCCGCTCGACGCGAGTTTCGACGGGCACGCCACCTGTTTCGTCGAGAGTGGCTTCGGCAAGGCCCTGCTTTTGGACTTCGACTACGAAACCGAGCCGCTTCCCGGTCGCTTCCCGGCGGACACGGGACTGCCATTGCTCAAGGAGTCGCGGCTCAACCACCTCGGGAAGCTGCTTTCCTCGTGGTTCTACTGGCACAGCCTGCTGCCCGGCCGTGACCTCCCCGGCCTGCCGAGCGCGATGTCGCGTGCGGGCAAGCAGTTCCCGGAACCCGCGGGACGCTGAACACCCGGTTCTCTCCCCGCCGCAGCTCTTCGGACCACGCGCGCAGCGGCCGGCGTAGGCCGCGTAACGGAAGGAATGAGGATGAAACGACTGTCCCGGGTGGCCGCGGCGGCCACGTTGGCGGTGGCGATGTCCCTCGGCGTGTCGGCCGGGCCGGTGTTCGCGGCGGAGACCGAAACTCCGGCTGCCGCCGCACCGGCGGCGGATTCCCCGCCACCGTCAGCGCCGGAAACCCCGACGACGAAACCGGCGCCGACCTCGAGACCGGCGCCGACGACGAAACCGGCGCCGACCACTGAACCGTCTCGGACAGCCAAGCCATCACCCACCTCAGTGAAGCCGTCGGAGACGGCGGTGAAGGACCCGCCCTCGTCCGAACCGGTGCCGACGTCGACGCCCAGCACGAGGCCGACGTCGACGACGTCGGCTTCCGCGCCGCCCGCTGCCGCGGAGGAGCACCCCGACCTTCGGCTGACTGTGGCGTTCGGCCAACCGTCCTACCGGCAGAACGACCCGGTCTGGGCACGGGTGTCCGTGGTGAACGCCGGCACCGGCACGGCCACCGGCGTCCGGCTGACCGATTCAGGCACCTTGGCGTCCCACACCTGGAACGGTTTCACCGGCATGTACATCGTCCTGGCGCCGGGGCAGACTGCCGAGGGCAGTACCTGGGCGTACATCGCCGACTTCACGGAAGATGTGGTGCGCCTGCAGGTCGAGGTCACCTCCGCCGAGCCCGACGCGGAGCCCGCCGACAACTTGGTCACGATCACGGCTCCGCTCACGGTGGTGCGCGGCGGATTCACCGGGATAGCCTACGGCGACTACAACCGCAACCACGTGCTCGACCCGGGTGAAGTACTCCCCGGCCTGCGTATCCAGGCCTCGGGTCAGGGCGCCGGATGGTCCGCCGAGACGGTGACCGACAGCCAGGGCCGGTTCGCCTTCCACGACCTGCTCGCCGGCACCTGGCACGTCTACCCCAGCTCTCCCGACTGGACTTTCACCTACCCGGCCGTGGAGGTGGACGGGGTGAGTGAACCCGAGGTGGTGCTCAGGGGCGAGTACGACATCACCGGGTGGCTCACGGGATCCGCCAGGTTGTCCGCCTCGACTTAGACCGGGGGCGACACGGCCCGGATGTTCGTCACGGTGGCCAACAGTGGTCGTGGTCCGGTTCCGGGCCTGACCGGGTACTGCTGGACGAATGACTACGCACAACCGATCGGCCTGGGCGAGCTGGACCCGGCCGGAGCGGGAGCCACTGTCCAGCCCGCGTCCTCGCGGACCTTCGAGATCACCGTCCCGGTCCGGCAGGAGGCTGTCGTCGCCGGCTACCTGGAGGTCCACTGCCGGGTCCAACCTCCCGGCTACTACGCCGCGGTCGAGGTGACGGCGACCGCCCGGGTGCCCGGCGCCCGGGCGATCAAGTCCGTCGGGTACGTCGTCACCCCTGTCTATGGTTGCGGGTGCCATCCGCAGTACGAACGGGTGCCCGGTGTGAAGGTGTATCTGCGCGACCAGGTGACCGGAGCGATCGTGGCGCGTGCGGTGAGCGACGCGGAAGGGACGGTGGTGTTCTCCGACCTGCCCGCCGACCGCTACGACGTCGGCATCGTCGGTCCGTGGCAGGGGCAGTGGGGCCGGACACAGATTTGGCTTGCCCGCGGCAGTGACGACGGCAGCTACTACCGGAACTGGATCGTGATCGTCCCCGGTCCGGACCAACCCGATCCGGACGCGGTCCCGCCGACGGCGAAGCCGCCGGCCGGCAAGGCCGGCGTGCTCGCCCGCCCGGCACCTGCCCGGCAGGTCGTCGCGGGGCCGGGAACCGGTCGGCTCGCCTCGACCGGCGTGGACATCGGCTGGCTCGCCTTGGGCGGGCTGCTGACCTTCGCCGCCGGGGTGTCCCTGATCCTCGGCAGCCGTCGCCGGACCTGACGGGGCACGGCAAAGGCACCCGCCCGCCGGCACGCCTCGCGTGACCGGTGGGCGGGTGCCTGAGCACGAACGGCCGCTCCTGCCGGATGGTCTCGGCGACGTGGTCAACCGCGCGGCCAGACGACGCTGCGCGCGGGCAGGGAGTCGGCCACCCCGCGGTTGTCGATCGTCACGGCGACAGTGTGCGTGTGGCCGGCCGGCAGCCGGCCCGTTGCCGTCTCGCCCCGTTCGTCGACCGCCTGCGCGGAACCGAAGGTGCCGCTCCCCAAGTCGGGGACGGGTGCCCGCCGGGCCGCGACACCGGCGGGCACCCGGAGCACTAGCCCAGCGAGCGCCCGATCAGTTCCACCAGTTCGACCGTGCGGGTCGCGTAGCCCCATTCGTTGTCGTACCAGCCGAACACCTTCGCCAGGTGCGAGTCGGCCTTCGTCAGCTGGGCGTCGAACACGCAGGAGGCCGGGTCGCCGATGACGTCGCGGGAAACGATGGGTGCTTCGGTGTAGCGCAGGATGCCCTTGAGGTCGCCGTCGGCGGCTTCGGCGAACGCGTGGTTGACCTGTTCAGCGGTCACCGGGCGCTCGAGCTCGACGGTCAGGTCAGTCAGCGAGCCGTCCTCGACCGGCACCCGCACGGCGACGCCGTCGAGCTTGCCGGCCAGCTCCGGCAGCACCAGGCCGATCGCCTTGGCCGCGCCGGTGCTGGTGGGCACCACGTTGACCGCGGCCGAGCGGGCGCGGCGCGGGTCCTTGTGCGGGCGGTCGAGCAGCGCCTGGTCGCCGGTGTAGCTGTGGATGGTGGTGAGCAGGCCGCGCCGGATGCCGAACGCCGAGTGCAGCACCTTCACCATCGGCGCGACGCAGTTCGTCGTGCAGGAGGCATTCGAAATCACGTGGTGCGCAGCGGGGTCGTAATCGCCCTCGTTGACCCCGAGCACGATCGTCGCGTCGACGTCCTTGCCGGGCGCGGAGATGACGACCTTCTTCGCGCCCGCAGCCAGGTGCACACCGGCGGCTTCGCGAGTGCGGAACTTGCCGGTGGACTCGACGACGACGTCGACGCCGTATTCGCCCCACGGCAGCTGGGTGGGGTCGGCCGTCGAGCTCACCTGGATCAGGTGGTCGCCGACGCGCAATGCCTCGCCGTCGACGACCTCGACCGGAATGCGCAGCCTGCCGTAGGTGGAGTCGTGGACCAGCAGGTGTGCCAGCATCTCCGGGGAGGTGATGTCGTTGACCGCGACCACTTCGATGGGGCTGTCCGGCGTCTCCAGCACGCACCGGAGGATGTCGCGCCCGATCCTGCCGAAGCCGTTGATCCCGAGCCGTACCGTCATCTGCTTCTCCCTGTCGTCGGTTGCTCTCCTCGATGGTCGGCATCGCCCGGCGGGACTCGTAGGGCCCAAGGTCCTCGTGGATCGGGCAGAACGGCAGCTTCGCCGCGCGAGCGGAAGGAGTTGTCTGGACGTGCAGGGGGCGGTGACCGGAAGGAGCGGTGATGACGGAAACAACCGCGAAGGGCCGGATCGTGGTCGGTGTCGACGGTTCCGGCGCGAGCACGGCGGCCCTGATCTGGGCGGCCGCGCAGGCCGAGCCCACCGGCGCCGAGCTGGACGTCGTGACGGTGTGGCTGCACGACTCGATGCTCGACGACGCCTCGGTGAACCGGACCCTGGAAGAGGCCCGGACCGTGCACCTCCACGAGCTCGAATCGCTCGTGACAGCGGTGACGAAGGACCATCCCGGCGTGACGGCGCGGTGCTCGGCCCCGGACGGTGACCCCGCAGAGGTCCTGACCGGGCGCGCGAAGGGCGCGACCATGCTGGTGGTCGGCAGCCACGGCAGGGGCAGACTGCGCGAGGCGCTCGCCGGCTCGGTCGCCAAAGCCTGCCTCCGGCGCGCGAGCTGCCCCGTCGCGGTGATCCCGCCGCCCGCCCGCGCCCCGGAAAGCCCGCTGGGACGGCGGCTCGCCGAAGTCGTCCCGGGAAAGGCCTGACCCGCCATGACCGCCACCGCCGAACGGGCCGCACCGGCCCCGGACGCCGCCGGACCGGCCGAGGTGCCTCTGCTGCGCGCCCGGGGCGTCAAGAAGAAGTTCGGGCCGGTGCAGGCCCTCGCCGGGGTCGACCTCGACATCCCGGCCGGACAGGTGACCGCGCTCGTCGGCGACAACGGCGCGGGGAAGTCCGTGCTGATCAAGTGCATCGCCGGTATCCACGTCCCGGACGCCGGCGAGTTCACCTGGGAAGGGCAGCCGGTGCGCATCCGCACCCCGCGGGACGCCGCCGCGCTAGGCATCGAGACCGTGTACCAGGACCTTGCGCTCTGCGACAACCTCGACATCGTGCAGAACATGTTCCTCGGCCGCGAAAAGCTGCGGCACGGGGTGCTCGACGAGGACCGGATGGAACTGGCGGCGAAGGAGACCTTGCACAGCCTCGGCGTCACCACGGTGACCTCGCTCCGCCAGCCGGTCGGGTCGCTCTCCGGTGGCCAGCGCCAGGCGGTCGCGATCGCGAAAGCCGTGCTGTGGCACTCCAAACTGGTGATCATGGACGAGCCGACCGCGGCGCTCGGCGTGCAGCAGACCGAGGTCGTGCTCGGGCTGGTCCAACGGCTGGCCGAGCGCGGCCTCGGTGTGATCGTGGTGTCCCACAACATGAACGACGTCTTCGACGTCGCCGACCGCATCGCGGCTCTGTACCTGGGCCGGTTGGCGGGGGTCTTCGCCACCGAAGAACTCACCAAGGAGACGGTCGTCGATCTGATGACCGCGGGCCGCTCCAAGCGGTGGAGCTCACCACCACGGCGAGAACCACGAGCCAGGTGAAGTAGGCGTAGGCGTTGATCCGCTCGAAGCCCCCTGCCCACGGGGTGTCGTTTCGCGCGAGCCCTCGCATCGCGAGCGAGGACGCGATGCCGAAGCCGACGACCACGACGGTCGTCGCCACTGCGTAGTAGCGAACCACCCCGGACAGGCGACGGCCGAGAGGACCATCATCGTCACCACCAGGAGACTGAACACGCCGGACAGGACGATGTGCATGGTGTCGTTGAACCCCGGAGGCGTGCCGCGCGAGCTCATCGCCCAGAACGTGTGCGTCGCGATGCCCACCAAGACGAAGTCCGCGACCTGGAGGGCGCCGATCCACCACACGCTCCTGCTGCGCGCCACCCGGAGGACACCGATCCCGAAGGCGAGCAGCAACACGTTGTGGACGAGGATGGCCGTCACCATTAGCGGCCGGACGGGCGAGCCGAAGGCACTCAGCTCGCTGATCGCCTGGTCCCGGGCGCGGTAGCCGTCGTAGGACAGTGCCGAAAGGACGTCCCCTGCGGCATACACGACGACCGCCGCGACGGCGGTCGCGAGCAGGTACTTCCGTCCGCCGGGGTTCACCGGGCCAGCCAGCGGGTCGCGCCGCGCAGGCCCAGTGCCATGACGTCCCAGCCGGTTCCCGCGTGCACCGGCAGCCCGGCGCGGAAGCGGCCCGGCACGTAGGTACCGAGGGCTTTCTTGCCCAGCCGCCAAGCGGACGAAGTGCCGACGCGGTAGGCCTCACCGGCCCACGGGTCGACGACCACGGGCTGCGCGGGGTCCCCGGTGACCGCCAGCGGAACCTGCGCGAAGGTCGCCTTGTCGAGCATCTCCAGCACGCACATGCTCACCGGCTCGAAGCCGGCTCCCGGCAGGTGCGCACCGATGTCGGCGGCGATCTGCCCGGCGACGGCCTGGGCCTGCAGCAGCGCGAGGAACGCCTGCTTGACCGGGAAGTCCCCGGCGTCGCCAGGCGCGTAGACGTCGGGGTGCCCGAGCACCTCGCGCGTGCTCGCCTCGCAGGCGAGGAACCCGCGCTCGTCGGCGGGCAGCCCGTCGAACCGCTGGGCGGCGACGTACGGCGGGAACGCCACGAGGAGGTCGAACTCGTGCCCGGTTCCGTCGGTGTAGGCGACTTCCAGCTCGCTGATCTTCTCGGGGGCGGCTCCGGTGCGCCCGTCGATGCCCCGCCGGGCGAATTCGCCGGCCACGACGTCGTGCAGCTTCGGACCGAACGCCTGCACGTAGCTCTGCTCGAACGTGGTGAACGCCAGCTGGACGTTGTCGCGGACGTCGCGGCGGCGCAGCCAGGTGTCGAGCATCAGGGCGATCTCGTACAGCGGACCGGCGCACTTGTTGTTCGGCGGCACCAGGAACAGGACCTGCTGGAGCCGGCCGTGCGCGGCGTGCCGGACGACCCATTGCAGCCGCTCGCCCAGCGCGTGCAGCTGCCCGGGGGACCAGACGGTGCAGGCGTGTTCGGCGAGACCGGGCACCTCCTCCGGGCGCATCGCGGCCCCGGTGGCGATCACCAGCTTGTCGTAGAGGACCTCGCCGCGCGAGGTGTGCACGGCACCACGATCGGTGTCGATGCCTTCGGCGGTCGCGATGTGGGCGTCGATCTCCCGGCGCCGCAACGCTTTCGTCAACGACACGTGCAGCGGTGCCTCGGCGGCCCCGAAGGGCAGGTAGATGCTGTTGGGCCGGAACAGGAAGTCGTCGCGGTCGGAAACCAGGCTGATCCGGACGCGGTCCGGACTCGCTTGCGCGCGCAACGCGAAGGCGGCCTCCAAGCCGGCGAATCCGCTGCCCAGTACTACGACGTGGTTGAGGGACATGGGTTTCCTCCGAAGCGCCGGGGTGATTCACAGAGGTCTTCACGATCTCGCGGCACCCGGTCGCGAGGCAGGGGAAATCGTCCACGTGCACGGGTGACTTCCGGCCCTTTCCGGGATCCGGCGGGGCTTGCAGAGTGAGGGTGCGACGGGAGAAGGCGATGACGGTGGGGAACACGCGGAGACCGGCCGGGCCGCATCGGCGGATGCCCGCGCAGGACAGCCTGTGGCTGCACCTGGACCGGCCGGAGAACCTGATGCTCGTCACGTCCGTGCTGTGGACGAAGACCCCGGTGGACCCGGCGCGGCTGCGGTCGCTCGTGTCCGACCGGCTGATCGCGCGCTATCCGGTGTACTCGCAGCGGGCCGTGCGCCACGGTCGCACCCTCGCCTGGGAGACCGACATCGGCTTCGACCTCGGTGACCACGTCCTGGTGCGGGACCTGCCGGCACCCGCCGACCAGGCGGCGCTGGAGGAGTTCGTCGCCGCCCGGCGGAGCCGGCCGCTCGACCCGAAGCATCCTTTGTGGACCATCGATCTGCTGCAGGGCTACCGCGGGGGCAGCGCGCTGGTCTCCTGCACCCACCACGCGATGGCCGACGGGATCCGGCTGACGCAGGTGCTGTTCAGCCTGCTGGATCCGGCCGGCGGCGAAACCGCACCGCACGCGAAGGTCGGCAGCGCCGCACGGCACCGGGAACCCGTTGCGCAGCCGGTGGTCCGCCTCGGTGCGGCCGTGCTGCGCGCGATCGGGGACACCGGCGCGAAGGTGCAGCAGCGGGCGGCCCGCGTGCACCCGGTGCTGGAGACCGCGGTGGCGTTGCCGGTGTTCGGCGCGACGGTGGCCGTGGGCGCCACGGGAGCCGTCGCCGGGTTCCTGGCTTCGGCGCTGGACGGTGGGCCCCGGCACGCGGTCGACGCGGCCGCCGGGGCGGTGACGACGGCCTGGCACAGCGCCGCCGGGGTGG
The DNA here is from genome assembly GCF_030264295.1 of Amycolatopsis nalaikhensis. Lineage (GTDB taxonomy): Bacteria > Actinomycetota > Actinomycetes > Mycobacteriales > Pseudonocardiaceae > Amycolatopsis > Amycolatopsis nalaikhensis. The sequence continues at coordinate 7,020,833 of NZ_CP127173.1, forward strand.
CCGATCTGCTCGGTCCCGCCACCACCACCGGGGTGTGGGACGGCGAACCGGAGGTCGAAAAGACCGCCGCCTGGAGCGATCCGGTCCCGCTCATCACACTCGCCCGGATCGGGCACGAGACCGGCACGACGATCAACGACGTCTGCACGGCGCTCGTCGCCGGCGCGCTCGACCGGTACTTCACCGCGCACGGCACCGCCCGGCCCGGCTCGTCCGACCTCGGCTGGCTGATCCCGGTGAGCCTCTCCTCGTTCGACGACGAGCTGCCGGCCACCCTGGGCAACCACTTTTCGCTGGTGCTGGCCCAGCTCCCGCTCGGCCTCCGGACGTTCGCCGAGCGCCTCGCCGAGGTGCACCGCCGGGTCGCCCGCATCCGCGACTCGGTCGAGCCCGTGCTGACCTTCGGGGTGCAGTACGCCATCGCGCAGAGCCCGGCGCCGCTGGGACTGGCGATGAGCCGGTTCTTCGCCGGCAAGGCGGTCGGGGTGCTGACGAACGTGCCCGGCCCGCGGGTACCGATGACCCTGGCTGGCGCGGAGGTCGAGGGGATCGTCGGCTGGGCGCCGTGCAGCGGGCGGCAGGCGATCACGATCTGCATCTTCAGCTACGCCGGGGAGGTGCGGTTCGGGTTCGGCACGGACCGCAAGCTGATCCCGGACCCGGGAGGACTGGTCGCAGCGCTGGCCGCGGAGTTCGCGGCGGCCTCCTGACCCACGCCTTCAGCGCTGGGCGGGTGCCCGGCGGGCCGCGTCGCGCAGGGCCAGGATCTCCCGCTCGATCGCCTTGGCCAGCACCCCGGTCTCGGGGACGGTGTCGGCGTCGGACGTGATCCCGAACGTCATCCGACCGGCGTAGCTCAGCATCGCCACGCCGGTGCGCACCCGCAGCGCGATCGGGACGTACGGGTAGATCTCGACGATCCGGCGGCCGAGCGCGGACAGCGGTTCGGCCGGGCCGGGCACGTTGGTCGTCACGGTGACGATGTTGCGCTGCGGCAGGTGCGCGGCTGCCCGGATCGCCCAGGCGATCGGCGCGAACGGCCCGTGCGCGGCCGTCCCGGTCACCAGTGCGCCGGCGTCGGCCTCCTTGCCCGCCTTGAGCGCGTCCAGGCGGCGGTGCACCCGGATCAGGCGCTGGACCGGGTCGGTCAGATCGACCGGCAGCAGCGGCAGCAGGAGAGAAACCTCGTTGTCCAAGGCGGTTCCGGTGCGCACCGAAACGGGGACCAGGGTCCGCACACTGTCGGCGGCGGGCGTCTCGCCGCGGTGCAGCAGCAACTCACGGAAGCCGCCGGAGACCGCGGCCAGCAGGACGTCGTTCACCGTGACGTCGAACGCCCGGGCCACGGCCTGGACGTCGGCCAGCGCGACCGAGGCGGTCGAGTACCGCCGGTCCCGTCCGAGCGGCCCGGTCAACCGGGTCGGCGATGCGGGGAGCAGCGCCGACGTCAGCGCGGCGAGGCCGCGCGCGGCATCACTGACGCGGCGGGCCAGCCGGTTCGGGTGCAGCACCTCCCGGGCCAGCAGGCGGGTCTGCTCCCACGGGGTGCGCAAGAGCGTGCCGACCGCGTCGAGGAGCAGCTGCGTGCCGCCGGGATCGGGCGCCGCTTCGACGCGGGCCGGTGCGCCGGCCGCGGTGTCGCCGAAGACGATCGTTTGCAGGTCGGTGGCGGCGAGCCCGTCGGCCAGCGCGTGGTGCAGCTTGGTCAGGATCGCCCACCGGCCGGCGGGCAGCCCTTCGATCACCCAGAACTCCCACAGCGGCCGGTCGCGTTCCAGCCGTTCGCTCATCAGCAGGGCCACCAGCTCGCAGAGCGCGGACTCGTCGTGCGGCGCGGGAAGCGCCACCCGGCCGAAGTGCGCGCTCCCGTCGAACGCCGGGTCGTCGACCCAGACCGGTGGCCCGAGGTCGAACGGCACCGTGCGGACCTTCTGGTGGTAGCGCGGAACACCGGACAGCCGCGCCAGCACGGCGGCGGTGAACTCGTCCTGGCCCGGTGCGGTGCCTTCGGCGATCGCGATCGAGGCGATGGCCAGCGACGAGCCGGGGTCGGCGTCCTCGATTTCGAGGAAGGCCGCGTCGAGCGGGCTGAGCCGGTCCATGACGTCCTCTCAGTGGGCGAGGTCGACGACCACCCGGCGGACCTGGTCCCGCGGCCCGGCCTGGGTGAACACGCGGAAGGGCAGCATCGCGCGCACGCCGACGGCGAACGTGCTCAGGCCTTCGAAGGATCCGGCGAAGCGCACAGCCCGCAGCGACGGCCAGCCCGGCGTGGCCGCCGGGAGCGGGTCGCACCCTTCGGATCAGGGTCACGACCGGGGCGTAGCGGACCGCGTACCCGGCGTCCGCCGGGCCGTCGACGTCGGACACGGCCGGTCGAAGCAGCCGTGCCGACCGGGCCGGACGAGGTAGAGCGCGTCCCGGCCCATCGGGTCGGAGCCGCGCGGCCCAATGCTCCGGCGCGAGGGCGCCGGGCACTCGGTCAGCTCGTCCGCGTCAGCGCGTCACGGCGGCGTTCGTACTCCTCCTGGTCGATCTCGCCGCGGGCGAACCGCTCGTCGAGGATCCGCCGGGCGGTGTCGCCGGGCCGCGGTGGCTGTGGCCCCCGGCGAGCGAGGACGACGACGAGGGCGACCAGCGCGGCCAGCACGAGCGCCATCAACACGAGCATGCCGATGCCGCCCGCCCAGCCCATGGTTGTGGTGGGGTAATGCCAGTACGGCATGACCGGCTCCTTTCCTAGTGAGCCTGGAAGTGTTTCGGGGGAGCTTCGAGCGGTTGCAGCACGTCGGCGAGGTCCCGCCGCGGGGTCGCGGGCAGCGGCTCGGCGTTGGCGGGCGCCCAGCCGATGCGCAGCACCATCTGGGGGAACGACCCGCCGGTCACCCGCTCGGTGACAGTGCCGCGGACGTCGGGCAGCTCCAGCGGCTCGGTCAGCGGGCACGACGACAGGCCGAAGGCGTTGGCCGTGAGCAGCACGGCGCTCGTTGCTTCCCCGGCCCGCAGCCGCGACATCCGGTCGTCGGAGGCGGTGCTCAGCACCAGCAGGACGGTCTCGTCGTCCTCGGCTTTGGCGTCGGGCGGCTGGGTGAGCTGAGGGTCGGCGAACGGCCGGGCGCGCAGCGCACCCGGGGTGTCGTCCGGCGCCGGCGTGTTGCGGGCCGGGACACCGTCGGGAGAGACGTGCCGGCCACTCCAGGCCGCCAGCTCGGTGCGGTAGGCCGGGTCTCCGGCATGCCGCTTCGACGCTTCTTCGACGGCGATCGCGAGGTGGTAGCGCGCGGCGTCCTCGGCGACCTGCAGCACGGTGCCTTCCAGCGCGGCGGCCTTGGCCATGGCTTCGACGTGCCCGCGCGGCACGGTCCACGAGCTGTGCCGCCGCCGGTCGGTGCGGCGCCGGGGGATCGCCGCGGCCATCGCGACCTCGTCCTGCGTCGGCTCGTGCCGGTGCAGCGTGATGGCCGCGAGGTGGTCGGGCTCGCCCGGGTTGGGCAGCCGGTGCACTTCGGTGGCCCAGCCGAGCGCGGCGAATCCCACCCGGAGGTGGTGCAGGGCCGCGCCGCAGCTGAGGATCAGGTCGCGGCCGTCCGGGTCGGTTTCCCGCAGCCGCCGGTCCTGATCGGCGTAGAGGTGCAGTGAGCTGTGCCCGGTCCGCCAGTTCCACGGCTGGGAGTTGTGCACCGATGGCGCGCGGACCGCCATCGCGACCGCGGTCTTGACGGTGAAATCGTCCGGAAATCCTCGCTCCATCATCGGCCTGCCTCGGGTTCGGGGTGTTCTGCCGGTTCGACCCTCGCACTGCCCGCCCGGTCGCCGGGAGGGCCGGAATGCCTCTGGGCCGGGGACTTTGGGTGCTCCGGCGCCAGGCACGCCAGCGCGTGGACGAGCGACTCGGCCGGCGTGCCGCTGGTGGTGAGCGGGTGGGCCTCGGGCCACGGGGCGGCGTCCGCGGCCATCCGGTGGGCGATTTCCGGGGTGGCGTCGGACAGGGTGCCGGTCCGGGCGGTGATCCGCTGCGCCGCCGTCTCTTCCGGTGCCTGGCACCGCAGGGCGGTCAGCGGGCTGCTCGTCCGCTCGGCGGCCGCGACGGCGAGTTCGCGGTGCCGCACGGCGGTCCAGGACGCGTCCAGCACGACGGTCTCGCCGAAAGCGAGCAGCTCCCCGGCGCGGCGCGCGAGTTCGGCGTACGTCGCGTCGGTGTGGCGGCTGTCGTAGAGGCCCTCCCGGTACCCCTCGGCGGGCCGCCGCACGGGTTCGAGCCCGGCCAGCTCCTTGCGCAGCCGGTCCGACTGCAGGAGCGTCGCGCCGAGCCGGTCGGCCAGCCCGCCGGCGATCGTCGACTTGCCGGTGCCCGGTTCGCCCCCCACGAGGATCAGCCGCACCTGCCCCAGCCGCAGGTGCCGCAGCGTGAGATCGGCGTACTCGCGCGCGAGCGCGGCGGCTTCGGGATCGCCCTGCGCGTGCCGCAGGCAGGCGACCTTGGCCCGGACGAAGGCGCGGTAGGCGAGGTAGTGGTGCAGCAGTGCCGGGGGAGCGGGGTCGCCGGCGAACTCGCGGTAGTCCGCGATCAGCTGTTCGCCCAGTTCCGGGGCGCCGAGCCGGTCGAGGTCCATCGCGAGGAAGGCGACGTCGTCGAGCACGTCGACGTGCCGGAGGTGGTCGTCGAACTCCAGGCAGTCCAGCACACGCGGGCCGTCGTCGAGGCAGAAGACGTCGTCGGCGAGCAGGTCGCCGTGGCCGTCGACGACGTGTCCCTCGGCGATCCGGCGGTCGAACAGCGCCTTCCGGCCGGCGAGGAAGTCTTCGGCGAGCGCTTCGATCTCCAGCGCCGTGGCCGGGTCGAGCACGTCCCCGTGGAACGGCCGGACCTGGTCGAAACTCGCGCGCCACCGGTCGCGGACCGCGTCGCGGGTCTCGTCGGCGTCGATTCCGGGGCCGCGATCGGCGCGTGCGTGGAAGGCGGCGAGCTGCCGGGCCAACCGCCGGATCGTCACGTGCAGCGGCACGCCTCGCCGGACCAGGGTGGACAGGCGGCGGTCCTCGGGCATGCGGCGCATGACGACGAGGTGGTCGCAGACCGCGCCGTCCGGCCCGGTGACGTCGGCGACGCCGAGGTAGACGTCCGGTGCCAGCCGCCGGTTCAGCTCCACCTCCCGGTGGCACACCCGTTCCCTGGCTTCGCGGGTGGAGAAGTCGAGGAAGCCGAGATCGACCGGCTTCTTCAGCTTGTAAGCGAGGTCTCCGACGAGGAAGACCGCGCCGATGTGGGTTTCGTGGACGTCGGCCCAGGGCGCGTTCATACCCCGAGGATCCGGCGTCCCGGCGTCGCCGCCGAAGGGCGTTAGGTCACCGGCCGGCCGCCGGAAGTCCCGGGCCGGGGACGAAAGTCACCGACGGCGAGGACCGCGGGCACCTGCCCCCGGAAACGGACGCGCACACCATGGGAGGCGGACGGAAGGAGCACGCCGTGGACGAACCGGCGATCGTGGTCGAGGGCCTGCGGGTCCGCCGCGGCGGGCAGGAAGTGCTGCGCGACGTCGGGCTCACCGTCCGGCGCGGCACGGTGACGGGCCTGCTCGGCCCCAACGGCAGCGGCAAGAGCACGCTCATGCGCTCGATCGTCGGCGTGCAGATCGTCGAGTCCGGGCAGGTGACGGTGCTCCGGCGGCCGGCAGGCAGCCCGGAGCTGCGCCGGCGGATCGGGTACGCGACCCAGGATCCGGCGATCTACGCGGACCTGACCGTGACCGAGGGGCTGCGCTACTTCGCCGCGGTGCTCGGCGCTCCACCGTCCGATGTGGACAGGGTGATCACGCAGACCGGGCTGACCGCCTCGGGCAAGACCGTCATCGGCCGCCTCTCGGGCGGCCAGCGCGGCCGGGCCAACCTCGCCGTCGCCCTGCTGGGAACCCCCGAACTGCTGGTGCTCGACGAGCCGACGGTCGGCTCCGACCCCGAACTGCGTGACGAGCTCTGGCAGCTGTTCCACCACCTCGCGGAGACCGGCGTGACGCTGCTGATCTCCAGCCACGTCATGGACGAGGCCGCCCGATGCGACGAGCTGCTCCTGCTGCACCAGGGAAAGCTGCTGGCACAGGCCGCGCCCGAGGTGCTCCGCGAGCGCACCGGCGCGCCCGATCTCGAGCAGGCATTCCTGCGGCTGATCAAGGGCCGGTAAGGAGCGGCGCGATGAGTGCTCCGATCACGTTCGCCACGACCCGCCGCATCCTCACCCAGCTGCGGCACGACCCCCGCACGGTTGCGCTCATCATCGGCGTGCCGAGCCTGCTGATGATCTTGCTGCGGTACGTCCTGAACTCGCAGCAGCGGTTCAGCGCGATCGCCCCGGCGCTGCTGGGCATCTTCCCGTTCACGATCATGTTCCTGCTGACCTCGATCACCACCCTGCGCGAGCGCACCACCGGGACGTTGGAACGCCTGATGACGATGCCGATCGGCAAGCTCGACCTGCTCTTCGGCTACGCGCTGGCGTTCGGCCTGCTCGCCACCTTGCAGGTGGTGGTGGCCGCGGGGATCAGCTTGACGTGGCTGGGCCTCGACATCGCCGGCTCGGTCTGGTCGCTGCTGCTCATCGTCGTGCTGGACGCGCTGCTGGGGACCGCGCTCGGGCTGTTCGTCAGCGCGTTCGCCCGCACCGAGTTCCAGGCGATCCAGTTCCTGCCGGTGTTCGTGCTGCCCCAGTTCCTGCTGTGCGGCCTGTTCGTCCCGCGCGACGAGATGGGGTGGGTGCTCAGCGCGCTCTCGGACGTGTTGCCGTTGTCCTACGCGGTGGACGCGCTCACGCACGTGACCCACTCCGCGACGATCGACGGCACGCTGGTCCGCAACATCGCGATCATCGCCGGCTGCGCAGTCCTCGCGCTGTTCCTCGGTGCGGCCACCCTGCGACGCCGTACTCCGTGACGCCGCGAAGCGGGCGCTGGTGACGAAAGTCCCTCCGATGGAGGCCGAACGACGCCATCGCGTCCCGGCGGCGAACTCGTACCGTCGGGGCCTGGGGACGCCGGTCCGATGTGGCCGGTGGACGTCCCGAAGCGATGGAAGGTGATTCCCCTGCTGACCGGTATCGACCGTGACCACGGCCTGCGGTGCGGGCTGACCGGCTACCTAGCCGCGGTGAGCGCCGCGGTCGGTGTCGGCGAGGAGTCCTGCACCGTGGATCTCGACGACCCCGCGTCGGCGTACGTCGCGCTGGACCTGCGGCTGCCGCGCCACCCGGGCCGGGACATGGCCCTGCTGTGGAACGAGCGGCACGGCTGGGCGTTCGCCATGGAAACCCATTCCGGTGAGGATCTGCTGGTGCTCGCCTACCTCGGCGGTGAGCTCGTGCCCGTGCCCCTGCGTGTCGGCCGCTTCGTGGCCGGCATCGGGGCCGGCGGGGTGCCGGTCGCCGCGCCGGTTCCGCCGGAGCTGCGGGGCGATCGGGGCGAGCTGCTGGACCGCCTGCTGCGCTACCGGCGGGGCGCCTGGTCCGGCCCGGTGCCGTCGCTGTCCCGGACGGGGTGATCCGGATGTCCGCGGTGGAGGGAAAGTCCTGGACGGCGGCCGAGACCGACGTGCTGGTCCGGTCGATGATGCGCGCGCCGTCGGTGCACAACACCCAGCCGTGGCTGCTGGAGGTCGAGGCGGCCGAGCTGCGGGTGCGCGAACGCGCCGAACCGGCGCTCCCGCACCACGATCCGCGGGGCCGCGACCGCGCCGCGTCCTGCGGCGCCGCGGTGGCCAACCTCGAACTCGCCGTGCGCACCCTCGGCCGGGCGGTGACGATCGAATTCCTGCCCGCCGGCCGGGAACCGGACCTGGTCGCCCGGATCGCCGTCGGCGCCGAGGCCGCCCCCACCCGCAAAGAACTCCACCGCTACGGGGCGATCGCCCGGCGGGCGAGCCACCGGGCGCCGTTCGAAGGGGTCGCCGTGCCGGCACCGGTGGTGCGCAAGCTCGTCGACGCGGGCGGGGCACCGGGTGTCGAAACGCGTCCCGTCCGGCCCGGCCGGGAGGTCGCCGTGGTGGCCAGGCTGCTGCACTACGCCGCGGAGCGCTTCCGGTCCGACAGCGGCTACCAGCGAGAGCTGTCCCTCTGGACGATCCGGGACGAACGCGCCCACCGGCACGGGGTCGGCCTCCCCGCCAGTCGGGTCCCGGCCGGTTCGGTGCCGTGGGCCGGCCTGGTCCAGCGCTCCACCGAACTGCCGGACACACCCGACCTGGAGGAGCGTCTCGCGCGCGAGACGCTCCTGGTCTTCGTCACCACGGACGACGCCCGGCTCGACCACGTCCGCGCCGGGTACGCGCTGGAACGGGCCTGGCTCGCCGCCGTCGACTTCGGTTTGGCGGCCGCGGTGCTGACGCAGCCGCTGCACCTGGAGCCGGTGCGCTCCGCGCTCTGCGAGGACCTCGGGCTCACCGGCTTCCCGCAGGCGCTCCTGCGCATCGGGTACGCCGCGGAAGCCGACCCGCCTTCGCCGCGCCGGGCCGTGCAAGAGGTGCTGCGCGACGGTCCGGACCCCGGCCGATCCGCGCGATGATCCCCGCGTCGCGGCCGGTCGTCGAACGCGCCGGTCCCGCCGATCGCGCGTTCCTGGCGATGGAAACGGACGACGAGCCGGTGCAGTTCGGCGTGCTCCTGTCGCTCGGCCGGGCCCGGGGCCTCGACCTGGCGCGGGTCCGGCAGCTGATCGCCGAGCGGATCCCGGCCGTCCCGCGCCTGCGCCGGCGGTTGACCCGGGCCCCGTGGGGGTGCGGTGGCCCGATCTGGGTCGACGACTCCGGCTTCGACGTCCGCCGCCACGTCCGGGCCGCGGTGTGCGCGTCGCCGGGGGACCGGCAGGCGTTGCTGGACACCGCCCTTTCGCTGGTCTCCACCCCGCTGCCCCGGAACGCCCCGTTGTGGTCGGCGGTCTTCGTGACCGGATTGGCCGGTGGGGAGGCCGCGCTCGTGATCGTGCTGAACCACGTGCTGGCGGACGGGATCGGCGGTCTCGCCGTGTTGGGGCACCTGGTGGACGAAGGCCCCGCGGCGCTCGAAGAGCCCTTCCCGCGTTCGTCGCCCGGGAGGGGGGCGTTGGCGCGGGACGCGTTTGCGAACAGGCTGCGGGCGGTGCGCCGAGCCGGGCCGGCCTGGCGGGCACTGCGGGCGTCCACCTCGGCCGGCGGCGGTCTGCACCCGCCGCGAGCGGCCCCGTGCTCCCTCGTCGCGCCGACCGGTCCGCGCTGCCGCCTCGCGGTGGTCCGAGCCGATCTCGCGCCCCTGCGGGCGGCCGCCCACCGGAACGGGGCCTCGGTGAACGACGCCGTCCTGGTCTCGGTGGCCGGTGCCCTGCGCCGGGTCCTCCTGGCCCGGGGCGAGGCCGTCGACACGTTCGCGATCACCGTGCCGGTGTCCGGCCGGGCCGCGGAGGACGGCTCGGCGCTGGGCAACGAGGTCAGCCCGTTGCTCGTCGGGGTTCCGGCCACCGGTGACGTGGCCCGGCGGCTGGAGCGGGTCGCCGCCGAGGTCCGGGTGGGCAAGGCGGCCGCGACCGGCCCGCCGCCGATCGCGCTGCTGGGGCCGTTGTTCCGGCCGCTGGCGGCAGTCGGTGGCTACCGCTGGTACATGAACCACCAGCACCGGATGCACACGCTCGTCAGCCACGTGCGCGGTCCCGGCGGGCCGGTCACCTTCGGCGGGACACCGATCCGGTCGGCGGTCCCGATCAGCGTCGGCGGAGGCGGGAACCTGACCGTCGTCTTCGAGGTGCTCTCCTACGCGGGCACCCTGACGATCTCGGTGCTCGCCGACCCCGGCCGCTGGCCGGACCTCGGCGTGCTCGTCGACGGCCTGGGTGCCGAGCTGGACTTGGTGTGCCGCGAGGGCCGGTGAACGCCGTGCCGCCGCCGGGAAGTGGCCTTTCGGCTCTGCGCCCGCGGACCCAAGACCCTGCTCCCCGGCGCCGCCGCAGGCCGACGATCGTGGTGTGAACGGAGGCCACGATGACCATCACCGAGAAGACGCGCCGCCCGTCCCTGCGGGCCCGGCGCACCGGTTACCTCGTCAGCGCCCTGATCAACGCCGCGCTCCTGATCGCCGTCAACGGCTGGCCCGGCTGGGCGGCGGTGCCGTTCCTGACTGCGGAAACCCGCCTGGTGGTGGGCGTGGTTGACCTGTCCCTGGTGGCCGGCCTGGTCACCAGCCTCGTCTACGTGTGGTCCGACCCCGAGTGGCTCAGGGCACTCGGCGGGGCGGTGACAACCTGCGCCGGTCTGGTCGCCACCGTGCGGATCTGGCAGGTCTTCCCGTTCGACTTCGCCGGGTCCTCCTTCGACTGGCCGCTGACGGTGCGGGTCCTGCTGGCCGTCGGCATCGCCGGCGCGGTGATCGGCCTGCTGGTCCAGCTGGTGACGCTGGCCAGGTCCGCACTGCGGCGGCACTGAGGCCGCTCGGCAGGAGGTCCCGGTCCCTGCGAAGAAAGGTGTGGCCATGACCGATCCCGTGCTTGCCGCCGACGACAGACGGGAGCCCGCGCTCGCCGGCGAAGACCTGCTGATCGACCGGTTCCTGCCCCGGTTCGACGTGACGCTGATCGAGCACGTCGTCGCCGGCGCGGACATCGCCGAAACCTGGCGGGCACTGCACGAGCTGGACCTGATGCGGGTCCACTCGCCGTTGACGGACGCGGCCATGTTCGTGCGGAACGTGCCCACCGTGCTGGCCCGGCGGCTCGGCGGAACCCGGCCCGCCGCGCCGCCCGCGGAGCTGAAGCTGTTCGGCGGCGGTGCCGCGCTGCCGGGCTGGCTGCCGCTGGGCGAGACCCCCGGACGCGAGGTCGTCCTGGGCGCCGTCGGGCGGTTCTGGCAGCCCGACATCGAATGGTACGACGTGCAGGGCATGACACCGGAGGACTTCGCCGGATTCACCGAGCCGGGCTGGGGCCGGATCGCGGCGGGGCTCTCGCTGCGTCCCTACGGCCCGTCCCGGACCCTGATCACCTACGAGGCGCGCACCGCCACCACCGATCCCGCGTCGGCGCGCCGGTTCGCCCGGTACTGGTGGCTGGTGCGGCCGTTCGTGCGCACCGTCATGCAGGCGACGTTGCGCACGATCCGCCAGGACGCCGAATCGCTCGTCGACGGCCCTCCGGCCGCGGCGGGTGGCTTGCCGGCCCGGTGGACCCGCCGGCTCTACCGCGGCGGACGTCCGCACGGCTTGGCCCGGGTGCTGAACCGCGGTGCCGCGCTCGGCTACGCGGCCGGGGTGTGGCCGCACCGGCTCGTGACGCTGGAGGTACCCGGCCGGCGCACCGGCCGGCTGGTCCGGGTTCCGCTCGTCGTCGCCGACCTCGAGGGGGACCGCTACCTCGTCGCGATGCTCGGCGCGCGGACGCAGTGGGTGCGCAACGTCCGCGCGGCCGACAGCCACGTGGTGCTCCGGCACGGCCGCCGCGAAGCCGTCCGGCTCGAAGAGGTGGCGGCCGAACAGCGCCCGCCGGTTCTCCGCCGCTATCTCGCCTGCGCACCCGGAGCGCGGGCCCACCTCCCGGTCGACCGGCATGCCCCCGTCGAGGACTTCGCCCGGATCGCTCCGGACATCCCGGTCTTCCGCATCGTCGCCGAGCCGGTGACCGACGACTGAGCCGAGCCCCGCAGCGGCGGGTGCGGCCACCGGGTTCGCTGTGGCCCGGTGGCCGCACCGGCGATGGTCTTCGAGCGAGGGCCGGTCACCCCGGCCGGCACCGTGGTCGCCCACTTCGCCGGCAACCGGGGCGCGATCCTCGCCCAGAGGATGCTGTTCCTCGCCGGTGGCGCGCTCTACCTGTGGTTCCTCGGCAGCCTGCGCGGCTTCCTCCGCCGCGCCGAAGGCGGCACCGGCCGGGTGTCCGCGATCGCCTTCGGCGCGGGGCTCGTCTGGGTCGGCATCAGCATGCTCGCCCAGGGCTTCCAGATCGGGGCCGCCACCGCGGCGGATACGGGGTGCCGCCGGCGTTGATCGGCACGATGAACGCGGTGTTCACCCTCTCTGCCCTGCCGCTCGCGGTGGTGCTGGCGGCGGCCGCCGTGGTGACGCTGCGGCACCACGCCTTCCCCGCGTGGCTGGGCCGGCTGGCCGTGGTGGCCGCGGCCACGCACGTGCTGCTGTGGTGCGGTCCGCCATCGGCAGCGGGCCACTGGCGCCGGACGGCCGGCTCGACTACGGGCGGTACCCGGCGTTCCTGCTCTGGCAGGTCCCGGCGACCGTCGTGATGGTCCGGCGGTCCGGGCAAGGGCGATGCGACCCTCGCTCAGCAGATCCGGGGGAGCTGCTCACCGACCAACATGTCGACGACCCGGGTCGAGCCGACGAGGGTGCGCGCGGTCACCTTGGCCATGCCCCCGGCTTCCCCGACGACGCCGATGGCCTGGGCCTGGCGGCCCGCCGGGTGGTTCCGCATGGCCGCCAGCACCGCGTCGGCGGAGGAAGCCGCGACGAAGGCGACCAGGCAGCCTTCGTTGGCCACGTGCAGGGGATCGAGCCCGAGCAGCTCGCAGGCCGAGGCGACCTGGGGCGGTACCGGCAGCCCGATCTCGTCGATCTCCACCGTGACACCGGAGGCCTCGGCGAGTTCGTTGAGCGCGCTCGCCAACCCGCCCCGCGTTGGGTCCCGCAGGGCGTGCACGGCCGGTCCGCCCGCGGCGATCATCGCGGCGACGAGCCCGTGCAGCGGCCGGCTGTCGGAGCGGATCTCCGATTCGAAGCCCAGCCCTTCGCGGGCGCTCATGATCGCGGTGCCGTGCGCACCGATCGGACCGGACAGCAGGACGACGTCGCCGGGCACGCCGAGGGTGGCGGACGGGAAGGCGCCGCGCAGCCGCACCCCGATGCCGGTCGTGGTGAGGTAGCAGCCGTCGGCGGCACCGCGGCCGACCACTTTCGTATCCCCGGTGACGACCCGGACCCCGCACTCGCGGGCGGCCTGGGCGACCGACGCGGTGATCTCGCGCAGCTCGGCGAGGGGCAGGCCCTCTTCCAGAACGTAAGCGAGCGCGAGCGCGACCGGGCGGGCGCCGCGCATCGCGAGGTCGTTGACCGTGCCGTACACGGCGAGCGAGCCGATGTCGCCGCCGGGGAAGAACCGCGGGGTGACGACGAAGCCGTCCGTGCTGAACACCAGATCGGTGTCGCCGACGCCGATCAGCGCGGCGTCCTCCAGCGGGCCCGCTTCGCCCAGTTGCCCGGTGACCACCTCTCCCAGCAGTTCGGCCATCAGCTGCCCGCCGGAGCCGTGGCCGAGCAGGACGCGTTCGGTCTCGGTGGCGGGAACCGGGCAGGTGGTGCGGGCCGGGTCGATCGTCGTCATCGGGTTGCCTCCATTGTGGACGGACGGCGGCCGGCGTGGTGGAACGCGGCGCAGGTGCCCTCGGCGGACACCATCGGCGCGCCCAGCGGGGTGCGGGGGGTGCAGCGGGTGCCGTAGGCGGCGCAGTCCGTGGGGACCGCCGTGCCACGCAGGATGCGCCCGGCGATGCAGTCGGGGTGTTCGGCGGTCCGCACGCCGTCGGTGGCGAACCGCGATTCGGCGTCGAACCCGGCGAACTCTTCGGTGAGTGCGAGCCCACTGGCCGGGATCGGGCCGATCCCGCGCCAGGTCCGTTCGGTCACCCGGAAGACCCGGCGCACGACGTCCTGTGCGGCGGTGTTGCCGGACCGGCGCACCGCCCGCGCGTACTGGTTCTCCACCGTCGCCCGGCCGGTCTCGAGCTGGCGCACGGTCAGCACGATGCCTTCCAGGAGGTCGAGTGGCTCGAAGCCGGTGACCACGATCGGTACCCGGTAGCGCGCGGCGATCGGCTCGTACTCGGTCCAGCCCATCACGGCGCAGACGTGCCCGGCGGCGAGAAACGCCTGGACCTGGTTGTCGGGCGCGTCGAGGATCGCGGTGATCGCCGGGGGCACGAGGACGTGGCTGACCAGCACGGAGAAGTTCCGCACCCCGGTTTCCGCGGCGTGCAGCACGGCCATCGCGTTGGCGGGCGCGGTCGTCTCGAACCCGACGGCGAAGAACACGACCTGCCGATCCGGGTTCTCGCGGGCGATCCGGACCGCGTCGAGCGGGGTGTAGACGACGCGGACGTCACCCCCACGCGCCTTGACGCCGAGCAGGTCCCCGCTGGTGCCGGGCACGCGCAGCATGTCGCCGTAACTGGTGAAGACGACGTCCGGGCGCGCGGCGATGGCCACCGCCTTGTCGATGATTTCCAGCGGGGTCACGCAGACCGGGCAGCCGGGGCCGTGGATCATCCGGATCCCGGCCGGTAGCAGCTCATCGATGCCCTGGCGGACCAGGGTGTGCGTCTGGCCGCCGCAGACCTCCATGATCGCCCACGGTGACGTCGCGACCGTGCGCAGCTCGGCCAGCAGCCGCCGGGCGAGCACTGGATCGCGGTATTCGTCGAGGTACTTCACGACACCGCCTCCGGTCCGAGTTCCGTGGCGAGCGCGTCGGGGATCGCGCGGAGCACGGCGAGGGTCTTGGCCGCTTCCGCCTCGTCGACCTGGCTGATCGCGAAGCCGACGTGCACGATCACGTAGTCGCCGACGGCCGCGTCAGGCGTGTAGGCCAGGCACACCGGCCGCCGGACGCCGTCGAAGTCGACCGTGCCCATCCGCAGGGCCGGATCGTCCCCGGAGTCGGCGACGATCCGGCCGGGTATCCCGAGACACATCGCGGCTCACCTCCCGCTCATCCGGGCGCAGGCGATCGCGGCCTGGCCGTAGCTGATCCCGCCGTCGTTCATCGGCACGCGTTCGCCGGCCAGGGGCCGCAGGCCCGCTTCGGCCAGTCCGTCGAGCACCTCCGCGGTGAGCAGCGCGTTCTGGAACACGCCCCCGCCGAGGCACACGACGTCGGTGCCCAGCGCGGCGGCGGCCTTGGCGGCGAGCGCGACGACGACCTCGGCGACGGTCCGGTGGAACCGGGCAGCCGTCTCGCCGGGCGAAGACGTGGAGGCCAAGACGTCACGCAGCGTCGGCACCGGGTCGTAGACCCACAGGCCGTCCCGGTGCCGCAGGGCCCAGTCCAGCGCCTGGTCCGGCTCGTGGCCGCTCGCCGCCGCTTCCAGCCGCGCCGCCGCCTCGCCTTCGTAGCCGTTGTCGTCGCAGAGGCCGAGCAGCGCGCTCACGGCATCGAACAGCCGCCCGGCGCTCGACGCGGCCGGGCAGTTGACGTTCCGCTCGATCATCGTCCGCACGAGGGCGACCTCGCGTTCGTCCATTCTGGACAGCAGGCCGCCGGCGAGTTCCCCGGGCAGCGGTGCGCCGAAGGTTTCGGCGCCGTAGAGGTAACCCAGTGCCATCCGGGCCGGGCGGCGGACCGCGGCTTCGCCGCCGGGCAGCGGTGCGGTGCCGAACCGGCCGAACCGCCGGAAGCCCCGGTAGTCCGCGAGCAGGATCTCCCCGCCCCAGAGCGTGCCGTCGGCACCGAGGCCGAGCCCGTCGAGCGCGACCCCCACGAACGGCCCGGGCACCCCGTGTTCGGCGGCGGTCGCTGCGACGTGCGCGTGGTGGTGCTGGACGGCGATCCGGCGTCCGGCGGGCCAGTGCCGGGCGTACTGAGTGGACAGGTAGCCGGGATGCAGGTCGTGCGCGCACCACGCCGGATCGGTGTTGTGCAGGCGGCGGAGATCGTCGGCAGTCCGCTCGAACGCGGCGAGCGTCCGCGCGTCGGAGAGGTCGCCGGTGTGCGGCCCGAGGTGGGCGACGTCGTCGTGGGCGAGCGCGCAGGTGTGCTTGAGCTGGGCGCCCAGCGCCAGCACCGGTTCCGGGGCCCGGTGCGGCAGTGGCAGGGGACCGGGGGCGTAGCCGCGGGCCCGGCGCACCATGGTCGTCCGGCCGCGGCTCATGCGGACGACCGAGTCGTCGAAGCGGGACCAGATCGGCCGGTCGTGGCCGAGGACGCCGTCGACGATCGGGCCGAGCGTGGCGTGGGCGTCGGCGTCGTCGATGACGATGGGCCCGCCCGCCCGGTTGCCGCTGGTGACGACCAGGGGCCGGGCGAGCTCGGCGAGCAGGAGGTGGTGCAGCGGGGTCGTGGCGAGGAAGACGCCGAGGTCGGTGAGCCCCGGCGCGATCGACTCGGCGAGCGGCGCGCCGGGGCGGCGGGGGAGCAGGACGATCGGGGCTGCGGCCGACGTCAGCAGGCTCGCGGCGGGCTCGTCGACGAGCGCCAGCTGCCGGGCGCCGTCGAGATCGGTGGCCAGCACGGCCAGGGGCTTGCTCGGCCGCGGTTTCTGCAGCCGGAGCCGCTGCACCACGTCCTCGCGTGCCGCGTCGCAGACCAGCTGGTAGCCGCCGAGGCCTTTCACCGCGACGATCCCGCCGTCGGCGACGACCGCACACGCCGCCGCGAGCGCTGCTTCGCCGTGCACCGAAGGGGACCAGGTGAGCCGCGGGCCACACATGGGACAGGCGATCGGCTCGGCGTGGAAGCGCCGGTTCGCCGGATCGCGGTACTCGGCCGCGCAGTCCGGGCAGAGCGGGAACGCGCGCATGGCGGTGCTCGGCCGGTCGTAGGGCAGCCGGTCGACGATGCTCGCGCGCGGTCCGCAGTCGGTGCAGTTGAGAAACGGGTAGCGGTGGCGCCGGTCGGCCGGGTCGAACAGCTCCCGCACGCACTCCGCGCAGGTGGCCAGGTCCGGCGGCACGTCACCGGTCCGGCCGCCGGTGCTGGCGCCGACCCGGAATCCCGGTGCGAGCACGAGGCCGCCGGGCCAGCCGAAGACGTCGACGCCGGTGACCTTCGCCTGCGGAGGCGCACGCAGGACCAGCCGCGCGAGGAAGTCGTCGAGCCGGTCGCCCTCGGCGTCGATCACGACGTGCCCGCCCGCGTTGCGCACCTCGCCGCCGATGCCGAGTTCCCCGGCGAGGCGGTGGACGAACGGGCGGAACCCGACGCCCTGCACGGTGCCCCGCACCACGATGCGGCGGCGGTCGACGCCCCCGGTGTCCGCCATCCCGCCTCCCGCCTGTGCTCTTCAATCACCACCGTGCTGGCGGACGGGTGGTTGCGGCCAGGGCACGAAGTACCCGGCGAAGGGACTTTGGTCCCCGCGGCCGGTCGGTGACCTTCGGCCCTAGGCCGCGTCCCGGCACTGCCGGTTCAGTGGTTCTCCGGAGGTGCGGTTTCGATGGAGACTCAGGTGCTCGACCGGACCGGACTCGGCGAACTCGTCGACGCGCTGCGCGGCGAGGGCTACCGGGTGATCGGCCCCACCGTGCGGGACAACGCCATCGTGCTCGCGGAGCTGGACTCCGCCGGGCAGCTGCCCGCGGGGTGGGGCGTCACCACCGCACCCGGCCGGTACCGGCTGCGGCGCCGGGACGACGAAGCCGTTTTCGGGCACTCGGCCGGGCCACAGTCGTGGAAGACCTACCTGCACCCGCCGCGCCGGAAGCTCTTCGAGGTGAACCGCACCGGGGAGTTCACCCCCGCGCCGGAGGACGACACCCGCTACGCCTTCCTCGGCGTCCGCGGCTGCGACCTCGCCGCGATCGCGGTCCTCGACCGGGTGCTCGGCGCCGGGGCGAACCCCGACGGCTCGTACCAGCGCCGCCGCCGGGAGCTGTTCGTGGTCGCGGTGAACTGCACCGAACCGGGCGAGCTGTGCTTCTGCACGTCGATGGGCACCGGCCCCGCGGCCGGTCCGGGCTACGACCTCGGCCTCACCGAACGCGACGGCGGCGACCGGTTCGTCGTCGACGTCGGTACGCCGAAAGGCGCACAGCTGCTGGAAAAGATCACCGCCCGTCCCGCAGTGGAAGACGAAGTTCGCGAGGCCCGCGAAGACGTCGCCGCCGCGGCGGGCCGGATGGGGCGGGCGATGCCGGACGCCGACCTGCCCGCGGCGATCCGCGAAGCCCGGGAGTCGCCGCAGTGGGAGGAGGTCGCGAGCCGCTGCCTCACCTGCGGCAACTGCACGATGGTGTGCCCGACGTGCTTCTGCACGACGACCGAGGACGTCACGGACCTGACCGGCGACCACGCCGAACGCTGGCAGCGCTCGGCGTCCTGCTTCGAACTCGACTTCTCCTACGTGCACGGCGGCAGCGTCCGGACGTCCGGCCCGAGCCGCTACCGGCAGTGGTTCAGCCACAAGCTCGGCACCTGGCACGAGCAGTTCGGCAGCTCCGGCTGCGTCGGCTGCGGCCGCTGCATCGCCTGGTGCCCGACCGGGATCGACATCACCGAAGAGGCGGCGAAGCTCGTGGCGTTCCCCGGAGGTACGCCGTGACCGAACCGATGGTGCCGGTGCCGTACCGGGTGGCCGGGCGGGTGGTGGAGACCGCGGACTCGGTCAGCCTGCGGCTGGAACCGCACGGAAAGCCCCTGCCGGAAGCGAAACTCGGCCAGTTCATGATGCTCTACTGCCACGGCGTCGGCGAGGTGGCGATCTCGGTCAGCGGCCCCGGGCCGACGCACACGATCCGGGCCGTCGGGGCGGTGAGCCGGGCGCTGCACGACCTCCGGCCCGGCACCCTCGTCGGGGTGCGCGGGCCGTTCGGGACCAGCTGGGACGTCGAGGACGCGGCGGGCAACGACATCGTGATCGTCGCGGGCGGCGCCGGGCTCTGCCCGCTGCGTCCGGTGCTCGCCGACGTCCTGGACCACCGTGGCGGCTACGGGCGGGTCGTCGTGGTGGCGGGCGCCCGGAAGCCGGACGAGTTCCTGTTCCCGCACGAGCTGGCGTCCTGGGCCGGCCGGCACGACGTCGAGCTGCTGCAGACCATCGACCGCCCGGCGCCGGGCTGGACCGGGCCGGTCGGCTTCGTCACCGAACCCCTGGCCGCCCTCGAGCTCGACCCGGAGCGCACCCGCGCCTTCCTCTGCGGACCGGAGCCGATGATGCGCGCCTGCGCGGAAATCCTGCTGGCCAAACAGATGTCCGCGCACCACATCCGGGTTTCCCTGGAGCGGGCGATGAAGTGCGGGATCGGTCTGTGCGGCCACTGTCAGCTCGGCCCGCTGCTGGTCTGCCGGGACGGCCCGGTCATGGACTACACGGTGGCCGGCCCCCTGCTCGCGGTGAAGGAGCTGTGATGCCTGCCCCGACCCTCGCCGTCTGGAAGTTCGCCTCCTGCGACGGCTGTCAGCTGACCCTGCTCGACTGTGAAGACGAGCTCCTCGCGTTCGCCGGGCAGG
The DNA here is from genome assembly GCF_030264295.1 of Amycolatopsis nalaikhensis. Lineage (GTDB taxonomy): Bacteria > Actinomycetota > Actinomycetes > Mycobacteriales > Pseudonocardiaceae > Amycolatopsis > Amycolatopsis nalaikhensis. Next base: position 7,040,002 of record NZ_CP127173.1, read on the forward strand.
TGCGGATCGCGCACTTCCTCGAGGCGTCCAGCGAGGTGCTGCCCGGTCCGTACGACGTGTCCCTGGTCGAGGGATCGATCACCACCGAGGCGGACCGGCGCCGCATCCACGAGGTGCGGGCGCAGTCGAAGGTGCTCGTCACGATCGGCGCGTGCGCCACCTCGGGCGGCATTCAGGCACTGCGGAACTTCGCCGACGTCACCGAATTCACCTCCGTCGTCTACGCGAACCCGCAGTACGTCGACACGCTGGAGACGTCGACCCCGATCGCCGCGCACGTCCCGGTGGACCACGAGCTGCACGGCTGCCCGATCGACCGCGGGCAGCTGCTCGGCACGATCACCGCGTTGCTCGCCGGCCGGAAGCCGGACCTGCCCGACACCAGCGTGTGCACCGAATGCAAGCGCCGCGGCCTCACCTGCCTGCTGGTCGCCGAGGGCACCCCGTGCCTCGGCCCGGTCACCCGCGCCGGCTGCGGCGCGCTCTGCCCCGGCGTCCACCGGGGATGTTTCGGTTGTTTCGGCCCCATGGCGAAGCCGAACACCCCGGTGCTGATCCCGCTGCTGCGTTCGCGTGGCATGAGCGAGGACGCGGTGGACCGCGTGTTCAGCACCTTCACATTGGCCGAGACCCGGCGGGAGAAACGATGAGCCACCGAAGCCGTCAGCTGAAGGTCAGCTCGCTGGCCCGGGTCGAAGGCGAAGGCGCGCTGCACGTCCGGATCACCGGCGGCACGGTCGAGCGCGTCGAACTGAACATCTACGAGCCGCCGCGGTTCTTCGAAGCGTTCCTGCGCGGCCGCGCGCACACCGAACCGCCGGACATCACCGCGCGGATCTGCGGCATCTGCCCGGTGGCCTACCAGACCAGCGCGTGCAACGCGATCGAGCAGGCGTGCGGCGTCACGCTCGATCCGCCGCTCGCCGACGTGCGCCGGCTGCTGTACTGCGGCGAATGGATCTCCAGCCACGCGCTGCACATCTACCTGCTGCACGCGCCCGATTTCCTCGGCCACCCGGACGCGATCAGCCTGGCCACCCGCCACCGCGAGATCGTCGAGCGCGGCCTGGCGCTGAAGAAGGCGGGCAACACGCTGCTCGAAACCTTCGGCGGGCGGGCGATCCACCCGGTCAACGTCCGGGTCGGCGGGTTCTATTCGCTGCCCACCCGCGCCGAGCTGGCCCCACTGGCCGAGGTGCTGCGGCGGGCCCTCGACATCGCCCTCGACACCGTCCGCTGGACAGCCGGGTTCGAGTTCCCCGACCTCGAACTGGACCACGACTTCCTCGCTGCGTACGAACCCGGCCGCTACGCCATCGCCGACGGAACCCTGCGCACCACTTCAGGCTGGGCCTTTTCCCCGCGCGAATTCTCGGCGCACGTCGTCGAGTCGCAGGTGCCGCACTCCACGGCGTTGCACGCCTCGCTCGACGGGCACCGCTACCTGACCGGTCCGCTGGCGCGCTACACCCTGAACTCGGCGCAGCTGTCGGCGACGGCCCGGCAGGCCGCCGCGGAAGCCGGGCTGGGGGAGGAGTGCCGCAACCCGTTCCGCAGCATCCTCGTCCGCGGCGTCGAGCTGGTCTACGCCGTCGACGAGGCACTGCGGCTGATCGACCAGTACGAACGACCGTCACGGCCGTCCGTCGACGTCCCGCCGCGAGCCGGGATCGGGCACGGGATCAGCGAAGCACCGCGCGGCACGCTGTACCACCGCTACGAACTCGACGACGGCGGGCTGATCCGCGCGGCGGACATCGTGCCGCCGACCTCGCAGAACCAGGCCGCGATCGAGGACGACCTGCGCCGCGTCGTGAGCGGCAACCTCGGTCTCGACGACGCCGCGCTGACCGATCTGTGCGAGCGCACCATCCGCAACTACGACCCGTGCATCTCCTGCTCGGCCCACTTCCTCGACGTCACCTGGGAACACCGGTGAGCCGCGCCGTGGTGATCGGCGTCGGGAACGAATACCGCCACGACGACGGCGTCGGGCTCGCCGTGCTGGCCGAACTCGACGCGCACCCGATTCCCGGCGTCGTCACCGCCCTCTGCGACGGCGAGCCGGCGGCCCTGCTCGAGGCGTGGACCGGGGCGGAAATCGCCATCGTCGTCGATGCCGTGTTGTGCGAGCCGAGCACACCGGGCCGGCTCTGGCGGTCCACAGTGGACTCGCTACTGCCGGGCGGTGGCTCCGCGAGTTCCCACGCGCTCGGCATCCCCGACGCCGTCCGGCTCGGCGCCGCGCTCGGCCGGGTGCCGGGCGAACTCGTGGTGTACGCGGTCGAAGCCGCGGATCTGGGCCTGGGGGTCGGGCTCACGCCCGCTGTGCAAGCCGCGGTGCCCGAGGTCGTTCGCGCGGTGCGCAGCGAGCTCGGCCGCTGAGCGCGTCACCGCGCTTCGGCCGACCCGACCAGGGTGCGCAGGCGCGCGGCGGCGTGTTCCGGTGACACGGTCGTCACCGGGACATCCGTCGCCAGCTCCAGTCCGGCGGGAATCTCCAGTCGAGGCACCAGTTGCAGTGACCAGGCGAGGAACGGCGCGGTCTCGTAGCCGCCGGGCGCGGTCCGCACGACGATGTTGTAGGCCGGATCACCCAGTTCGGCACGCAAGGCGGCGAGGACCGCCCGCAGGCACCGGGCCGTCGCGTGGATCTCTTCGGTGTTCGCGGTGGCGAAGTCCGGTCGTGCCCGGTGCGGGAGGATCCGGACCTCGTAGGCGGCGATCGGCGCGAACGGCGTGTAGGCGACGACGTGGTCGTCGGCGAAGACGACCCGTTTGCCCTCGCTCAATGCCGCTTCGAGCTGTTCGTCGGCCAGCCGGCGGCCGTGGTCGCGGTGGTGGACGCGCGCCGACTCCAGCTCGCGCCGCGTTCCCGCGGACAGCACCGGCAGGCCGGCCACCTGCGAATGCGGGTGCGCCAGCGAAATGCCGGCCGCGAGGCCGTGGTTGCGGAACACGACAACCTGGGCGGCCGCGGGCCGCAGCGCCCGGTGCCGGTGCTGCCAGGCGCTGAGCACGTCCGCGACCTCCGCTTCGGTGCCGGTCGCGAGGTCCCAGCCGTGCCGGGGCGACTCGATGACGATCTCGTGCTTGTCGGACAGCGCGTACCGGTTCGGGACCGCGCGGACGCGCCAAGGCGATCCGTCCCCGGGCAGCCGCCAGGTCTCGGGCGGGGTGTCCTCGGTGCCCGGGCAGAACGGGCACGCGGCCCCGGCCGCGCTGTGCGGGCGCGTCCGGCGCCCCGGCGCGAGCACGGTCCAGTCCTCGGTTTCGGCGTTCCAGCGCAGCTCGCCGCCGTGCCACGCCTGGGTCGTCACGACGCCTGCCCCGGCCGGAACGCGGTGCGGCACCGCTCGGAGCAGAAGGAGTAGGTGCGGCCGTCGTCGACGACGGTGGGCGTCGCGCCGCCGGGCGGCACGGCCAGTCCGCAGACCGGATCGCGGTGGTCGGACCGGGTCATCAGCGCGCCGGGCGGATCGCCGTGGGCGAGGCCGTCGAGCAGCGTCAGCTCGTCGAGCAGGAGCCGGGGGAGCAGGAAGTGCCGCCGGACGCGTTCGCGGCCGGACGCGCCCAATGCGGCCGCGCGGCCCGGGTCCTGGAGCAGGTCCAGCAGTTCCCGGGCACAGTGTTCGGTGGAGTCGACAAGGACGCCGCCCGTGTCGTCGGCGACCTGCAACGGGATCCCGCCGGCCCGTCCCGCGACGATCGGCGTGCCCTTCCACAGCGCTTCGGAGACGACGAGCCCGAACCCTTCGCGGATCGACTTCTGGATCATCACCGACGAAAACTTCTGGAACGCGTTGACCTCGACGTTGCCGACGCCGGTCAGGTTGGTGAAGACGTGGATGTCCGGGTCGTCCCTGCTCGCGTCGCTGATGCTGCGGTAGACCTCCCACCCCTCCGGGTCGTCGAGCGCCATGGACCCGACGAGCGCCAGCTGCAGCCCGGGCACTTCGGGCCGCACCAGGCGGAAGGCCTCGATCACGCCCAGCGGGTCCTTCCACGGGTCGAACCGCGACACCTGCGTGACGAGCGGGCGGTCGGGTTCGATGCCGATCCAGTTGAGCACCGCGTGCGCGGTCCGGTCGTCCAGGGACATGTTCTTGGGGCTGAGCGGGTCGATCGCCGGGCAGATGATGTCGGCGCGGTCGCGCGGGAGCGTCGGGGGTACGAAGTCCGGCAGGGTGAACACCGTCGCGTCGTAGCCTTCGACGAATTTGCCGAGGTAGTCCCAGGCGCCAGGGGCGGGCTGGGAGGTGTCGACGTGGCACCGCCACACCGACCGGGCTCCCGTGGTGTCCGAAAAGGACAGCACGGCGGCCGGCTGCGGGTCGTGGACGAAAACGAAGTCGCAGTCCGCGAAGTCCGGGTCGGCCGACAGCTGCTCGGCATTGCGGCGCGAAGTCTCCTCGTAGAGCCGGATCTCGGCGTCCGTGATCGGTTCGGTGCCGCCTTGGAGCGCGTTGTGGAGCTTCTTCGTCACCGCGAAGAAGGCCGGCTCGCCGCTGATGATCTTCCAGGTCGCGCGAACACCGAGGTCGTTGTAGAGCGGCACGGCGGAGCGCAGCAGTTCGGAGACACCGCCGCCGTAGGGCGTGGCGCTCAGGTGGATGACCCGGGCACCGCGGAGCCGGTCCGCCACCGCCAGCAGCGGTTCCACGATCCAGTCCGGGGCGACCTTCCGATACGCCGAAACGGCGAGTTCACCGACGTCGACAGTCTGCATCTGAGGCCCTCTCGCTCGGCGGCCGGGGTTCCAGCGTCGGTCCGGGAGACCGGTGCCGCCAGGGCCCAAAGTCACCGGAATCGCGGCGGCGGAAACGGACGCATGGCCCGGGGGCGGGGGACCGTGTGCCCTGCACCGTGGCCGTGCTCGGCGGTGATGCTTGCCCCACCCCCTGGAGCGGAAGGCAGGACGCGATGTACACGTCGATGTGGTTCACCCGGTTGCGGCACAGCCTCTTCCCCGGGCGCGGCACCGTGGCCCGCCCGTCGGACCGGGTCCAGGCGGCCGTCCTGCTCCTCGTGGTCGTGTCGTCACTCCTCACCGGGGTGGGTGCGGTCCTGCTCGGAATCGGCATCCACGCCGGAGAAGCGGCCAAGTCCCGCGAACAGATCGCGTCGCGCTACGAGGCGTCGGCGGTACTGCTGGCGGACGGCCCGGCCCCCGGCACGGCCGGGCGCGGCGGCATCCCGGGCGAATCCGGGCCGGCCAAGGCGTTCTGGGTGACGCGTGACGGGCAACGGCACACCGGCGAGGTGGACGCCCCGTCCGGAACGGTCGCCGGCAACGAGGTCTCGATCTGGCTCGACGGCACCGGCACGCCGGTCGCCCGCCCGCTCACCCCGATCGCGGCTGCCGTGGACGCGACGGTCATCGCGACCGGGCTTTGGGCTGGTGTGGTGTTCCTGCTCGCTTTGGCCTACGGCGGAGTGGTCGTCCTGCTGAACCGGCGCCGCCTCGCCCGGTGGCAGCAGGAGTGGTTCGCCCGGCAGCCCGGCCGGACCCGGCGGGATGACCAAAGTCCTGCCGGCTAGTGACCGTCGGCCACGGCCCGCCCACGGGTGGATCGGCGATCGTGGACGCTCACCGTCCGAAGAGGAGCGAACATGAAGGCCGCCGTCGTCACGGATTTCTCGTCCCTGCTCGAGCTGCGCGAGGTACCGATCCCGGAGCCCGGCCCCCAGCAGATCCTGGTCCGGCTGGAGACCTGCGGGATCTGCCACACCGACATCCACGCCGCCCACGGGGACTGGCTGGTCAAGCCGGCGCTGCCGCTGATCCCGGGCCACGAAGGCGTTGGCATCGTCGAGCGCGTCGGTGCCGGCGTGCCGGAGACCCGGGTCGGGCAGCGAGTCGCCCTGCCGTGGCTCGGCTCGGCCTGTGGTGAGTGCGGCTTCTGTGTCTCCGGCTGGGAGACGCTGTGCGAGGCGCAGCTGAACACCGGCTACTCGATCGATGGCGGCTACGCCGAGTACGCCGTGGCCGACGCGCGCTACGCGGTCCCGGTGCCGGACGGCGTCGCGCCGCTCGAAGCGTCCCCACTGACCTGCGCCGGCGTGACGACCTACAAGGCGGTCAAGGTCGGCAACGTCCGCCCGGCGGACCGGGTCGCGATCTTCGGCGTCGGCGGCCTCGGCCACCTCGCGATCCAGTACGCGCGCATCGCGGGCGGCTTCGTCACGGCGGTCGACATCGAGCCCGGAAAGCTGGATCTCGCCCGCGAACTCGGCGCCGATCACGTGGTCGACGCGAGCGCCGGCGACCCGGCCGAAGCCATCCAGGCCGAAGGCGGCGCCGACGTGGCGATCGTGCTGGCCACCGCGCCGAGTGCCTTCGAGCAGGCCCTGCGCTCCCTGCGCCGGGGCGGTCGGCTGGTGTGCGTCGGCATCCCGGCGGGCGGGATCCTTCCGGTGCCGATCTTCGAGGCGGTGATCAAGGGCATCTCGGTGATCGGCTCGATCGTCGGCACCCGCAAGGACCTGGCGGAGGTCTTTGCCTTGCACGCTGCGGGCCGGACGACCGTGAAGGCCGAGACCCGGAAGCTCGAGGACATCAACGAAGCGTTCGAAGAGGTCCTGGCCAACCGCGTTCCCGCGCGTCTGGTGATCGAGTTCTGACTCGGTGACAGAGTGCTCCACCGAGCCGGATCTGCCGGGTGGTCATCCTACCTGCCGCAGGTCCGGCTCACGGGGTGGGCACGGTCAAGGACGCCATCGCCCGGCGGGTGGCGTCGGTGCGCTCGGCGTCCGAGGTGACCCCGGGGTCGGTTCCAGGAACGACGACGCGATCCCGGCCGGCCCCAGCGCGCCAGCACCGACCAGTCCGCCCGCCGCGTCGCCCCGAACGGCCGAGCTGCCGTCCGCCGCTCCGCTGTGTCCGGCGTGGACAGTCCCATCAGGATCAGGCCGCGGGCGGGCCAGCCGCCCCGAGGTCGCCCGCGCGGTGCGGGACAGGCCGGGGTGACCCGGCGAGTCACCTCTCGCCGGGTAGACGGGGACCTTCGCGGACCGATCCGTCGCCGGTCGCGACGCTGCCTCGGGGCACCCGCGGAACTTGGGGCTTCTGCGGCGGCGTCGACGGCGGGGCGGCTTTCGGGACGACGGTGAAGGTCGCGGTGAGCGTGCGGTACGCGATCAGGCCGTTGCCGCCCCGGCCTTCGCAGCGCACCGACACCGAGTACCGGCCCGACGGCACGGCCCGCACGGTCGCGGGCAGGTCGGCGGTCGAGCGGAGAGGGTCCACGGCTCCCGAGATGGCGAGCGCCATCGACTCGACAGGCAGCAGCGGCCGGAAGAAGAACGGCTCTTCCGCCGGGCACTCGATCCGGACTTCGACGTGGCTGCCGGCGGAGCCCCTGGCCGGTTGCACGGCAAGCCTGCCTTCGAAGCCGGCGGTCGCCGCCGGGGTGAGGCCGAGCAGCAGCGCGGTCGTCGTCAGCACAATAGCTCCTGAATGGCGGGACATGCCCCTTCCTCTCTCGCGTCCGTATCCGCTCATCGTCATCCGGCAGTGCGCGAACGGGGAGAGAAGAAAGTCATCGGCTGTGGTGTCCGAGGTCCATCGCCGCGGCCGGAGCGCGGTTCGGGTCGAAAGGGCGAAGGACATCTCCGGTGCGGACCCATCCGGGCCCGGTCGCAAGTCCGCTCGACGCAGTCTGGTCAACAACGAGACAACTTCGCTACAACGAGTGAAACTGGCCTGGTCGCCTCGTACTGTCGGTCACATGCTTGCCGTGTGCACCGCCGATCGGCGGAACTATCCGAAGCGGGCCGTTCACCGCTTCGGGTGGACCGCTGGCCGCTCTGGTTGAACTACCAGCGAGTACGCGCCGTGTCGTGCCGCATGCTGGCTCGACCACGTGTTACCCAGGTAACGGAACGCGGCCCTCTGCGGGAACAGAGGGCCGCGTGAGTGTTCCAACTGAATAGCCGAACCACGTCCAAGTCGCTCAACCATGGAACACCGCGAGCTTAGGGCTGCAGCGCGGAATGCGCCAGCCCCAGTTCTTGCGGTGTTCACTGGCCACGTCCACAAAGGATCGCCGATGCCCGTGAGCACCACCTGCAAACCAGTCAGCGTCTACCGCCTCGAAGGCGGCCGTGAACTGGCCGACTACCTCGGCCCCGTGGAGGACGACGTCCTCTTCGACGGCCCCGTCATCATCAATGGCATTGAAGGCCGTCAGGTCCTCGGTACGCGGGAGACCGACCGCCCGGCATGGGCGGATCAGGTCGAGTCGCTGACCGGCCTTGCCCTCCCGGAGCTGGCGGGACGCCAGCCGTGGACGGTCGTCCTCCTCCCGGTCGGTGAGTGGACATTCGCCCTCACGTTCGGTGGCGCTCACCACCTGCTCAACGACGAACTGGTCGACCAGTCCTTCGGGCTGTCGTACGCGATCCGGCGGCTCGACGCCGACCGCCTGGGCACTGTCGCCCGGGCCGCCCTGGACGCAACGGCGCGTCAGATCCAGACGTCGTTCCCCGGCGGCGGCGACCTCGGGGCCTTCGGGCTGGAGCCCTACGGCGAGATGGTCACGCGGGTCGCCGGTTCCGCGGACCTGAGCGACCTGACTTACGGCCGGGAAACCCGGCGCAAGCACCAGATCCGGGCCGCTCGGTCGCTCAACCTGCCGATGTCGAGCAGCCCCGCCGCCTTCACCCGGGACCTGGAGACCCTGACAACGATCGTTGACGAGCCGGACGAGCACTCCGCGCTGAGGTTCTGGGCGCAGACGCGTCCCCTCGGGAAGCGCCACCCGTTGCTGCCCGACCTCGAGCGCCGGCTGGCGAAGGCACTCGGCGGCGACGCGGACGCCGGGCCGCTGGGATTCGCCTGGCCGCACAACGCGATCCGAGAGGCCGAATCGGCCGACTCCTTCAAACTGCGCCGGGCCGGTAGAAGTCCGGTCGTCTTCACGCGCGAGGACGGGCTCGAGGCGATCGTCGGCCGGCTCTCGCTGCTGAACCCGCGGGAGCGGATCAGGCTGCTGCGCGATGCCTCGGTGACGCCGTGCGAGGACGTCGAAGGGCAGTACCAGCTCCGCAACCAGATCGCCCTGCGCAAGTGGATCTCGTTCGAAACCGAGATCGACCACAGCACCTACTGCTACCACCAGGGCGAGTGGTACCGCATCGGCGAGCAGTTCGTCGAGCAGATCCGCAGCCAGGTCGCCGAGCTCCTGACCCACCGCGCCGACCTCGACCTCCCGACCTGGGTCCCGACAGGCAAGCAGGACGATGAGCACCGCTACTGCGAATTGGTCGCCGAGCAGGCCGGATTCGTGTGCCTCGACCGGGACCTGGCCAAGACCCCGTTCAACCGGAGGTTGGAACTCGGGGACTTGCTCGGCCCTGGCGACCAGCTGATCCACGTCAAGTGGCTCTTCCAGGCCACCGCGGCCAGCCACCTGTTCGTTCAGGCCGGCAGCGCTTCCTGGTCCCTTCGCGCGGAGCCGGAAGCCCTCGAACAGCTGCGGGCCAAGGTGCGTGCGGCGGACCCGGAACGCGAGCTGAAGGCACCGTCCTCGGTGGTGCTGGCCGTGGCAGGTCGACCGTGGACGGTCGAAAAGCTGTTCACGCTGTCCCAGATCGGCCTGCTGCGCCTGAACGCCGAAGCACGTTTCCTCGACACCAAGCTGGAGTTCGCTGAGATCCCGTTCCTGGACAAGAAGACGGCCAAGCAGATGCGTGAAAACGCGGCTTAAGGTTGAGTGCTACGTAGGGGAGGGCCGGTTTCGCGACCGGCACTCCCCTACGCGGAACGTTGTCCCAGGGGCCGGCAGCGGCTCTGTGTAGCCGTGCCTCCGACGGTGTCTGCCACGGGCTTGAACGGCGAATGCGGCCGCAGGTTCATGGAGAAGGGGCGTTCTGATGGCGCACGTTCACGTGAACCGGCTGGCGTCCGGCCGCGGTGCAGCGCTATGGTCAGTCGCATGAACACGCATCCCGCGCAGGGATGCCACGAACATGTGTTCGATCCCCCCTCGGACACCAGTATTGGTGGAACTTCACCAATCATGCGAAGCATCACTCAACTCGATGGAGTGAAGCCCAGTCTCCTATAGGGTTGTTTGATCTCACTGGCTGTCATTCCCGATGGCGGGGTCGATGGCAGTGCACTTGCATCCGGGCTGCTTGGCGTGACGATAACGGGATGAACGAACCCGTCCGGGTACCGGCACGCTTCCGTCGTCCCCGGGAGCAGTTGATCGCGGCGCTCGTGCCGGACGCAGCGAAACCCATGCCGCCGCCCGCCCCGCTGCCGGCACTTCCCGCAACGCGCTTGCCCGCCGATTCCGAGTCTGGGCTGCTGATCGGCACGGCACGCATCGACCGCACCGGCCGCGTCCACGAACGCTCGCTGTTCCGGGCTTTGGGGTGGGGTCCAGGCCGGCGACTGGCTCTGGACACGGTCCGCGAGCTGATCGTCGTCGCACCCGACCCCGGCGGCTGGCACGCGGTCGACCACCGGGGCGCCGTTACGTTGCCCGCCGCGGCACGCCGGATGTGCGGCATCGAGCCCGGCCCGCCGCTTCTTCTCGCCGCAGCGGTGCACGAACAAATCCTCGTCGTCCATCCGGCAGCGCTCGCTGCTCACCTGCTGGCCGAGCACTACCGAGCCGCGACCGGTCTACACCGTGACAGCTGACCCGGCACGTATCGCCGCCGCACGCCGCATGCTGACGCAGCTCGGCTTGGACGTTTCCGACCTGCAAGACCAAGACACCGCGCCCGATGTTCCAACGCTGGCCGACTACCTGCCCCACGTCATCGCAGCGGCCGGCCCCGGCGCGCACCGCACCTACGGCACCTACTGGAACCGGATGCTCTCCGCGTGGGGCTCACGACGGCTGGACCAGATAGCGGCCAGCGACATCGAAGCGATGCAGCGCGACATGACCGCCACTGCCCGGTCACGACGCAACAGCCGCCACGGCAGACACGCCGGCGAGCACGTCATCGCCGCCGCTCGCGCCATCTACAACAGAGCCATCGCGGACGGCCTGATCACCTCCACCGCCAGCCCCGCACATCGCGTCGCCAAACCACGCAGACTCCCGAGCACCCGACGAGCGCTGACGACCCAAGAGCTCGACCAGATCAACACCGCCGCCCGTACCAGCGGCAACGACGTCATCCTCGACGCGCTCCTCCTGCGACTGCACACCGAGACTGCCTGCCGCCGCGGCGGCGCGCTCGGTCTCCGCTTGGCCGACCTCGACACCACCCACTGCCTGGTACGGCTCGAAGAGAAAGGCAGCACCATCCGCTGGCAACCCACCAGCCCGGCCCTGACACAGGCTTTGACGGAGCACGCCGCAGCCCGCGGCGCCACCGGGCCGACCGATCAGCTCCTGCGCTACCGCAACGGACGGCCGCTGACCACGCGCCGCTACGACCATCTCTGGTCACGCCTCGGCCAGCAACTCCCCTGGGTCGCCGCCCAGGGCATCTCCATCCACTGGCTACGCCACACCACCCTGACGTGGGTCGAACGCCACTTCGGCTACGGGATCGCCCGCGCCTACGCTGGCCACACCGACAACACCGGCCCCGCCACCACCACCTACATCAAAGCCGACCTCGAAGCCGTCGCCACCGCCCTCGCCGCCATGACCGGACAATCCCACCCCTTGGCCCATCCCTGACCGACCACAGCTCGGCGTGGTGCGGTCAATGAAGACGGTGTGATTCCCACCGCGCAGTATCGTCTTGCCCATGTTCAGCGCCTTCACACACAACGATCTTCTCCTGTCGATGAGGTCGACCCTCGCGGGAGATGATGTTGACCTTGAATCCGCCAGAAAGGCATACCAGGACACGAAGGGTGACTTCCGGGCGAAGTTCACGGCGGCGGTGGAGGCACGGCTCGCCCATCTGGTGCAGCCCGAGGTGTTCATCGACGTGCCAGAAAACGTCGATGAACTCCGCAAGTCCGACCTCGAGGCGTTGGTACGGCCCGCCGCTGACGGGTTCCTCCGTTCGAATCCCACCAAGGGCGAGTTGCTGGAGCAGGCGGCGAAGATCCGGCGGCGCCAGCACAAACGCCCTGCATGGATTCCCCGCATAACATCGGACGGCGAACCGATAGAACCGCCGGCAACAAGCTCGACCGCCAGCACGCGCGAGCCGGACCGGCCGCTCACGGTGGACGTCCTTGCCGAGATCGGCGAGGTAACCGTTCAGCTTCCCGCAGCGGGACAGGATCGCCCCGAGTTACCGATGGCATCGGGTGGTATCGGGGAGTGGGAAGCTGCGCTCTTTTCGCTGCTCGGTCTTGCCGACAGCGACTCACCAGCCAGCACTATCACGATCGATGCGGAGGCCAACGAAGCGCTGGTGCCCGAGGATAGCCGTTGGTGGTCGTCCGAACCGCCCAAATCGGTGCCGGCGCAGGAGGATCCAGGCGTGGCCAGCGAACTGCTGGCCACCACCGCAACGCTGGGCGGGCTGCCGGTCACCGACAACACCTCCGAGGGGTATGACGCGGTGGTCGGTGCCCTGGTATCCGCAGGAGACTGGCGCTACAGCCCTCGATGGGTGCTGGAGACTCACGATCCGGCCGACGGCACCGCCGCGATGGCTGTCGCGTATGCCGCAATCACCGGCTGGGCAGACGAGCACCGCAGCGGCGTCATCGTGTACGTGTACGGCGGTGCGCTCCGCACTGATGACGGCCTCTACGGTGCACCCGGCCCACTGCACAGCTACCTGCTCGCCGTGACCCGAGCCACCGACGGCACGGACGCCGTCGACACCGTCCGCCGCGTGATCTGGTCGTGCCCAGGTGATCACTGGTGCCGCCGCGGCGGCTGTCCCGATGTCGATCTTCCCGAGATCGCCGCGCTGCTCACACCGATCATCACTGCCGGGCACGCCGCGGCGGCAGCCCGCGACGCCGGTGAGGAAGCCTGGGCCGAGTCGTACCGGGTGCTCTATGGCGACGACGCCGAGCCGGAATACTTTGACCGTGTTCTCGACCAGGTGACGGCGGTGTTGTCGTCGGCCGGGTGGGCGGAGCTGGAACAATCAACGTGGGAAGGCGGCCTGGAGCAGTCCTTATTGCGTCGAGGCGAGCATTGTCTCGCCGTCGCGTACGACCCCGTCACCCGGCAAGTCCAACTCACCGACGGTAAGACCGAACTCGACGGGACCCTCCAACTGCTGGCTGACGACGGAGTGCTTGTCGAGGACGACAACGGGGAACGCATCGACACCGGCGAAGCAGCCGTCGAGAGTTGGGGTCTCGATCTGCTCACCGCAGCCAACGACCTGCTGCACAACCGCATCAATGACCTACCTCAGCTAACCTCCCCGGCCCAGGCCACGGTGCTCGGACTTCACCCGCACGCCGACGGCGACCTGCGCGGCCCAAGATCTGTTTCCCTCCTCGAGGGCCAACTCGGCGCCCTGCTCAGCACCACCGGTCTGCTGCCATAAAGGACGTGTCAAGGATGCCGACGCGGTCCTCACGACCTGCGCGACTAACGCCTGCCGTCGCCTCAGCCGCCAGGCCGCGGTCCTGATCGTCGGCGAGATCGGGGCCCGAAGAGGGGACCCGCACCGTCGACGTACAGCGTCAGTACACCGAAACCGCCGACCGAATCGAGAACTCACCGGTTCACTGTGTATTTGACGGATGCCACAACGGCGAGGCCTTGACGAGGGGGTCTGCCCAGGGTTCGGTTAACACCTCACCTGTGAGGCTCCGGCCTCGCCTGGAAGGATGTCACCGTGCCCAAGCCCTACCCCCGCGAGTTCCGCGACGACGTGATCGCCGTCGCCCGCCGCGGCGAAGCCCCGTTGAAGCAGGTCGCGAAGGACTTCGGAATCTCCGAGTCGTGCCTGGCCAACTGGCTGCGCGCCGCCGACGTCGAGGACGGCACCCGGCCCGGCGTGACTCGCGATGAGTCCACCGAGCTACGGGAACTGCGCAAACGCAACCGCCTGCTGGAGCAGGAGAACGAGGTCCTGCGCAAAGCGGCGGCCTACCTGGCCCAAGGCAATCTGCCGGGAAAATAGTCTTCCCGCTCGTCCGTGAACTGGCCGCGGCCGGCGCCCCGATCAGGGTGTCGGTCGCGGTGACGTGCAGGGTGCTGGGCATCTCCCGGCAGGCCTACTACCAATGGTGTGCAGCGCCGGTCTCGCAGCGGGACTACGACGACGCGCACCTGATCAACGCCGCGCTCGAGATCCACGCCGACGATCCGGCCGACGGGTACCGGTTCATCGCCGACGAACTCGCCCGCCGGGGCTTCACCGCCTCGGAGAACCGGGTGTGGCGGATTTGCTCCATGCAGCAGATCTTCTCTTCGCACGCCAAGAAGAAAGGCCGTTCCCACAAGGCGGGGCCACCGGTGCACGACGACCTGGTCCGCCGGGACTTCACCGCCACCGCACCGAATACCAAGTGGCTCACCGACATCACCGAACATTCCACCGGTGAGGGCAAGCTGTATTTGTGTGCGGTCAAAGACTGCTACTCCAACAAGATCGTCGGATACTCCATCGACTCGCACATGCGGGCCTCACTCGCCGTCAGCGCGCTGCGCAACGCGATCGCCCTGCGTGACCCGGCCGGAACCGTCGTCCACTCCGACCGCGGCGCCCAATTCCGGTCGGCAGCCTACCGGCGTCTGCTGCGCAGCCACAGGCTGACCGGGTCGATGGGGCGGGTCGGGGCCTGTGGTGACAACGCCGCGATGGAATCATTCTTCTCGTTGCTGCAAAAGAACGTTCTCGATACCCGGCGATGGCGGACCCGGGAAGAACTCCGGTTGGCGATCGTGTCCTGGATCGAGACGAAGTACCACCGCAAACGCCGCCAACGCGCCCTGGGCAAGCTCACCCCGGTCGAGTTTGAGACCATCTACACGACCGCAGCAGCGGCCTGAGAAGTAGTCAGCTCCGGTGTCAACCGAACCCTGGGCAGACCCCTTCGCCGTCGTCAACCTTCTGTCACCTCACGCTGACGAGCGCCGTCAAGACCTCCGGGTGCACCATCAGCACGCTGCTCGGCATCGCGACGATCAGCACCGCACCCACCACGAGAAGCCGGACGGTCCGGTGCACCCGGTCGGCCGACTCGCGGTCTGCGAAGAGGCTGGCAACGAGGTTCGGCACCGCCCTCAGGTTCCAGCTTGTCGGGTGGTGGCCTTGGTCAACCGGCTCTGGGGTTGACGCGCTCGAGCTCGCGGTCTGGTCTGGTCGTTGACCTCGTCGAGCGACGGTTGTTGAGCTATCGGACCTGCGGGGGCGGTGGGGAGAGTTTGGTGAGATCACCGGTCATGGGCTCGGACAGGTACACCACCGGGGCTTGGTCGAACGCCCAGGTGACCGCTTCGTGGAAGGTCTCGGTTTCGTGGGTGTCCGCGTGCGGAGCGTCCGCGTCGTGCGCACGAACGGCCAGCCACTTGCGCATTGTGCCTGGGACGAAGATCTTGACGCAGCCCTCGCCGGCCGCGGGGCGTGCGTCGGCGTCCTCGGCGTGGCGACGCTCTTGCCATCCCGGCGGCAGGGGCCGCTGGGATGGCGAGAGGTAGTCACGCCGAGGACGGAATGGCTCCTGCGGAGCGGTCATGGCAGCGAGCCTACGCCGGAACGTATATGCCTGCTGGGGACGTCAGGACTGGTGAAAGCCGCCGCTGCCGGGGTCGGCCGGCAGGTCGACCGGGTGGGCGGTGTGGAACCGGTAGAGGGGGTCACCGTCGAGGCTGTAAAGCACGGGGCTCTTGGCGTAGACGTACCAATGCCCGGACGGGCCGTCGGGCACGTTCCACGACCACTGCGTCACCTGCGACTTGCAGGCGCCGCCACCCCAGTAGCTGTTGTAGCCGTTCGGTTCCCAGAACCGCGAGGTGTAGGCAGGCACGTCGCCGACATCGAGGAAGGAGTACTTCCCGTCGACGGAACTGCCGGTCTGCCCGCCACACGCGTCGATCAGATCTCCCTCGAACACGACCCCGGTGGTGGCCGTGCTCGCATAGAACGAGACGGGTTTCGAGGTGACGTTGCTGCCCGACACGGTGTACTCGGACGCCATCGTGACTGTGCCGAGCTGCTCGTCGCCATACCCGAACGCGCCGGACACCTCGTAGTAGCCCGCGAAGTCGCTGGTCACCGCCCAGCAACCCTGCGAGCGAGGTGCACGGGGTTCGCGTCGAGTTGACGTCCTGTTTCGCTCAATCGCCAGAGGATCGCGATGGTGGCCTTCTCGGACTTCGCGATCTCGGTCCGTGCGTCACAGAGAATGCTCGGCCGGTCGGCACGTTCCGCCATCTTGCGACCTCACCGCGCTGTGGCCGGGCGGCCGATGCGGACCCGCCACCGAGCGGGGCCCTGTTCGAGGTAATCCCATGCGTATTGGCCCGGATAAGCGGCATCGAACTCGCGGCGCAACGGCTTTGGATCGTGGTTGTTGACCAGCACGAACGATTCGCCTTCGGCGAGCCTGGCGTAGGTGCCGAAGATACGAGGGTGCCGCCGGCCGTGGGGAATCTCCCGGACGTCGAGCTCATCAGGCTTCTCCAGTGACTTTCCCGCCAGCACGGCGCCCATGTCGTGAACGAGGCTCGGCAGGTCGGCTCCGGGGAGTTCGGCGAGGGCGGGAAGGAGAACCGATTTCTGGATCTCCAGGCATGACTCGAGCATGGTGACGAGGGAACGGGCGGCAGCGCGGGATCGGTCGGCAGTGCTGGCCGTTTCCAAATCCGAGACGTCGTCGGTGATGATCCGATGCTGGATGCGCAACGCGGTGACCAGCAGCCGGGTCGGACCAGCACCTGCCGCAGGCGCGTACAAGGCTTGGTCCGTGGCGGCGAGGTGACGCAGGACCCGCTCGGCGCAGAAGGCGTTCAGGCTGGCCTGGGCGGCTTGCCGATCGGCGGGCTCCAAGTTGAGCTCGGTCAGCAATGCCGACTTTGACCGGGCTTCGGCCAGCAGCGTGTCGATGATGTCGGTGAGCCATGCAGTCGCTCCTACGACGGGATCGTCGCCGGTGCCCCGGATGTAGACCGAAGTCGAGCTCATGTCGCCTTTCCTCCTTCGTGGCCACGTCCGATCCGCGCTCCGCGGGCGGCTCGGCGAGTTCCTGCACCTGACACCTCACCAGGCCAGCGTAGTTTTTACAAGCGTAGATAGTGTAAAATCCGTCTCAGCTTTCCGGTGAAGGAAGATGGGCGCTTGCTTGACCGGCCGACGCGTGCGTCCGGCCGCTCGGCCGTGCGTCGTCGGCCCCCGGGTGGCTTCATCCGTTGAATCGGCAGTTTGTGACGAAAGGCCTTCTCGCTGTGGATCACACGTCCAGCGCGCTCGTGAGTGCGTTCACCTTCACCTGGCTCGGCATGGTGATCGGCATTTCCTTCATCGAGGCACCGTTGAAGTTCCGCGCGCCCGGGGTCACGATCCCCCTCGGGTTGGGGATCGGCCGGCTGGTGTTCCGTGCCCTGAACGTCGTCGAGAGCGTGCTGGCCGTCGGTCTTGTCGTCGCTGTGGCACTTGGGAGGTTCGCCGGTCTGGCGAGCTCGCTGGTCGCCTTGGCGCTCGTCCTGCTCGTGGTCCAGCTGGTGGCGATCCGGCCGCGGCTGAACCGCCGCACCGACCGGGTCCTGAACGCTCCGGACGGGGCGGACCTGCCGCGATCACGGGCGCACGTCGCCTACGTTGCCGTCGAGCTGCTGAAAGTCGTCACCTTGGTGGTGCTCGGGATCGCGAACTTCTGATCAAGCGGGGGACCGGCGTCCGGTACGTGAACACGGCGGTACCGTTGCCCGGTCTCCCGCTCGGGCGTCGGTCATCCTGGCGGGGGAGTAGTAGTCACGCCCGGGTGTGCATCGGTCTCGCCCGGGCGAAGCCACATATGCCACCCAACCCACGCCACGACACCGATTCCCAGCGCGCTCGCCGGGGATCCCAGCAGCAGCATGACAATGCCGGTCACGCAGGCGGTGATCACGGTGATGCAGAGCCGCCAGCGGTGCCACAGTGGCCGATGAAGCGGGGCGTCGCGGAACGACCGTTCGAGATCCGGGTGATCCGCCAGGAGCCGATGTTGCAGTTCGCGCAAGGCCTTCCGCTCGCGGAAGTTCAGCATGATGCACCTCCTGGTGCCTCCCCGGCCGGATGATGCCCGTTCAAGGGGTGGACCCACGCACCGATCTATCGTAACACGATATATCTGACTGTCGATAGTGCGACGGCTGGCGCAGCCGTACCGTCTATGTATCGTGTTACGATATATTCGTGGCGCGCTGCGCCTGTCGTGCTCGGGCCGATCGGCACCTACGCACTCGGCCCTCCGATTGATCTGAAGCACTCGCTGCCCGCCAAGCGGCTCCGGGAGAGCCGGGTGGCGCCAGGAAGGGAGAGTCGATGTCGTCAGGTGCACAGGATCGTTCGGTGATCGGCAGCAGGCTCCCCAGCCAGCTTCTCGATCTGGATCCGGCGGAGACGCAGGAGTGGCTGGCGTCGCTGGACGGCGCGGTGGATCACGAGGGCGCGGGCCGGGCGCGGTACCTGCTGCTGAGTTTGCTGCAACGGGCGCGCGACCGCCATCTCGGGATGGCGGGCCTCAGCAACACCGACTACATCAACACGATCCCGCCGGACCTCGAGCCGCTGTTCCCGGGTGATGAACGGATCGAGCGGCGTATCCGGGCCTACATCCGATGGAACGCCGCGATCATGGTTCACCGCGCGCAACGTCCCGGGATCGGTGTCGGCGGGCACATCTCCACCTACGCCTCGGCCGCCTCGCTCTACGAGGTGGGCTTCAACCACTTCTTCCGCGGGCATGACGCCGAAGGTGGCGGGGACCAGATCTTCTTCCAGGGACACGCTTCGCCCGGAATCTACGCACGGGCCTACCTCGAAGGCCGGCTGTCGGAGGACCAGCTCGACGGTTTCCGCCAGGAAGTGTCCCACCACGGCCCCGGCGGCGGCCTGCCCTCCTATCCGCACCCGCGGCTCATGCCGGACTTCTGGGAGTTTCCCACGGTGTCGATGGGTCTCGGCCCGCTGAACGCGATCTACCAGGCTCGGTTCAACCGCTACCTGCACGCTCGCGGCATCCGCGACACCAGCCGCCAGCGCGTGTGGGCGTTCCTCGGCGACGGTGAGATCGACGAACCGGAATCCCTCGGCGCGATCGGCGTCGCGGCCCGGGACGGGCTGGACAACCTGACCTTCGTGATCAACTGCAACCTGCAGCGGCTCGACGGCCCGGTGCGCGGCAACGGCAAGATCATCCAGGAGCTGGAGTCCTACTTCCGCGGCGCCGGCTGGAACGTCATCAAGGTCATCTGGGGCCGGGAATGGGATCCGCTGCTGGCCGCCGACGCCGACGGCGCGCTGCTGAACCTGATGAACACCACCACCGACGGGGACTTCCAGACCTACAAGGCCGAGTCCGGCCGGTTCGTGCGCGAGCACTTCTTCGGCCGCGATCCTCGAACCCTCGCCATGGTCGCCGGCCTGACCGACCAGCAAGTCTGGGGTCTCAAACGCGGGGGCCACGACTATCGCAAGCTCTACGCGGCCTACCGCGCGGCCACCGAGCACACCGGTGCGCCGACGGTGATCCTCGCGAAGACCATCAAGGGCTGGACGCTCGGCTCGCACTTCGAGGGCCGCAACTCCACCCACCAGATGAAGAAATTGACGCTCGAGGACCTGAAAAGCTTCCGCGACCGCCTCTACCTCGACATCCCCGACGCGGACCTCGACGAGAAGCTGCCGCCCTACTACCGGCCCCGCAAACCCTCGGAGATCGAGTACCTGCACGAACGGCGCCGTGCGCTGGGCGGCTACCTCCCGGCCCGCACGGTGCGCAGCTCGCCGCTGAACCTGCCCGGTGCTCCGGCGTACGCCGTCGCCCGGCGCGGATCCGGCCGGCAGCAGGTTGCCACGACGATGGCGTTCGTCCGGTTGCTCAAGGACCTGATGAAAGATCCGGAGATCGGCCACCGGTTCGTGCCCATCATCCCGGACGAGGCCCGCACCTTCGGCTTGGACGCGCTGTTCGCGTCCAGGAAGATCTACTCCCCGCACGGCCAGAACTACCTGTCGGTCGACCGGGACCAGATGCTCAGCTACCAGGAATCCACCACGGGGGTCATGCTGCACGAGGGCATCACCGAAGCCGGCTCCGCAGCATCCTGGACCGCGGCCGGAACCTCCTACGTCACCCACGGCGAACCGATGATCCCGGTCTACATCTTCTATTCGATGTTCGGATTCCAGCGCACCGGCGACGGCATGTGGGCCGCGGCGGACCAGATGACCCGCGGTTTCCTGCTCGGCGCGACCGCCGGGCGCACCACCCTCAACGGCGAAGGCCTGCAACACCAGGACGGCCACTCGCTGCTGCTCGCCTCGGCCAACCCCGCGTGCATCGCCTACGACGCGGCCTACGGATTCGAACTCAGGCACATCGTGCGCGACGCGCTGCGGCGCATGTACGGCGAGCCACACCCGGGCGAGGACCAGAACGTCTTCTACTACCTCACCCTCTACAACGAGCCGATCGCCCAGCCCGCCGAACCCGACGTCGTCGACGTCGAGGGCATCCTCGCCGGCATGCACCGCTACGCTCCGGCCGAACCGGGCGACGGCGCGCACGCACAGATCCTCGCGTCAGGTATCGCGGTGCCCTGGGCGCTCGACGCGCAGCGCCTGCTGCACCAGGACTGGAACGTCCACGCCGACGTGTGGTCGGTGACCTCGTGGACCCAGCTGCGCCGCGACGCCCTCGCCACCGACGAGTGGAACCTCACCCACCCCGCGCAGCCTCGCCGCACCGCGTACGTCACGAGCCGGTTGAAGGACGTGCAGGGGCCAGTGGTGGCCGTGTCGGACTGGATGCGGGCCGTGCCCGATCAAATCGCTCCGTTCGTGCCGGGTGACTGGTGTTCGGTGGGCACCGACGGGTTCGGACTGTCCGACACCCGCCCGGCCTTGCGGCGGCACTTCCGGATCGACGCCGAGTCGATCGTGTACCGGGTGCTGCACCAGCTGGTCCGCCGCGGCGAACTGGGCGGGCTGGTCTTGGCCAGGGCCGCCGAGATGTACCGGCTCGATCCCGCGAGCAGGTGAGCGGGATGCGGCGCAGACGTCCGGTCGTCGTCGGCGTGGACGGAACCGAGTCCGCTCACGACGCTCTCGACTGGGCCGCCGCCGAGGCGGCGGCCCGCCGACTCCCGTTGCGCGTCGTGCACGCCTACGCGACTGCGGTCTCCTGGGCTGTCCTCGGTGAGTTGCCGCGGCCGTACGAGAACATCGGCGTGCCCGACGCCGCGAGACTGGTGATCGAGCAGGCGGTGCAGCGCGCGCGATACGTCGCTGCCGAACTCGAGATCAGCACCCGGCTCCTGACCGGGGCCGGAGCGCCCGCGCTGCTCGCCCAGAGCGCCGACGCCGAGCTACTCGTTCTCGGCAGCCGCGGTCTGGGCGGCGTGCGCGGCCTGTTCGGCGGATCGGTCAGCTTCCGGGTCGCCGCGCGCGCGGCCTGTCCGGTCGTTGTGGTCCGCCCCATGCAGCCCACGACGCCGGGGCGGTCGGCCGCCCGCGTCGTGGTGGGTGTGAATGGCTCACAACGGTGCGAACGCACCATCGAATTCGCCGTGCGGGCCGCGGCGCAGCGAGGCGTGGGCGTCACGGCGGTCCACGCCTGGTCCGTGCGCGGCACGGCCGACGTCGCCGCGGTCACCGACGACTGGTCGCTCGCCGAAGCCGCCGAGTGGCGCACATTCCAGCGCGTCTTCGACCCGTGGCGCTCCCGCCTGGCCACTGCGCAGATCGAGCTTCGGCTCGTTCCGGGGCGCGCGCAGGACGTGCTGGTGGCCGAGTCCGCCGGCGCGGCCCTCGTGGTGGTGGGGTCGCGTGGTCGAGGCGGTGTGCGGGCGGCGCTGGGCGGGTCGGTGAGCCAGGCGGTGCTGCAGCACGCGGGCTGTCCGGTCGCCGTGGTCCGGGAACAGCCGGCGTGACCGTCCGCCTGGGTCCCTATCCGTCGGTGTTCTCCTGGAGCGTTCTCGAGAAGGGTTCGCGAGTGACACCCACGGTCACTTGGCCGCTGCGCAGGCGCGTCGACCGGCATACCGGGCGCCGGGCATGGCGCCGTGGTAGGGGCCTCGGTGTGTTTCGTGAGCCGGGAGAGGTCTCTGGTGATCGTCCCGCCGGCGTCGCGAAATCCTGATGTGCCGCGGCTCAGCGCGGGGATGCGGGTTCGTGGTTGCGCAGCCAGGGGATCATCCCGCCGGCCAGCACCATCGCCACTTGCCGGGCGGAGAGGTGGTGCCGGGCGAGGTACTCGTCCTCTGTGGTCGCGTTGCGGACGGTGATCGCGGTTCCCGACGCGATCGCATACCGGAGGTTGTCCACCACGAGGACGTCGTCCTGCTTGATCCGCTGGTAGTCATCGGGGTCGCCGAACTCGAGTGCGAGTACCCCGAAGTTGGCCAAGTTCTGCCAGTGGATGCGGGCGAACGACACGGCGAGGACGATCCGGAGGCCGAGAAAGCGGGGCGTGATGGCGGCGTGCTCCCGCGACGACCCTTGGCCGTAGTTGGTGCCGGCCACGACGATGTGCCCGCCGCGGTCCCGGCTCCCGAGCGCGCGATCGGCGTAGCTTTCGTCGATCTGGCCGAAGGTGAACTCCGCCAGCTTGGGAATGTTGCTGCGGTAGGGCAAAACCCGTGCTCCGGCGGGCAGGATCTCGTCGGTGGACACGTCGTCACCGGCTTTGAGCACGACCGGCGCCTCGACGCGGTCGGGCAGCGGCGGGAAGTCGGGAAGCGAGGCGATGTTGCGGCCTTTGACCAGTTCGGTGTGGTCGGCGGACTCGGCGGGCGGCGGTTCGAGCATCGCGGTGTTCACGCTGGACTCGGCCGGCAGCTTGATCCGCGGACAGGTGATGCCGAGCAGAGCGGGCAGATCGCGTGGGTCCGTGATCTGCCCGGTGAGGGCGGCGGCCGCGACGGTCTCGGGCGAGCACAGGTAGACCGAGTCCTCGCGGGTGCCGGAGCGTCCGGGGAAGTTGCGCGGGACGGTGCGCAGGCTGTTGCGGCCGTTGGCCGGTGCCTGTCCCATGCCGATGCAGCCCATGCAGCCGGACTGGTGCAGCCGTGCCCCGGCGGCGATGAGGTCGAACGTCGCGCCCATCTTCGTGAGGTCCTGCAAGATCTGCCGCGAGGTCGGGTTGACGTCGAACGACACCCGCGGGTCGGCCTGCCGGCCGGACACTATGGCGGCGACCACGGCGAAGTCCCGGAGACCGGGGTTGGCCGAGGAACCGAGCACCACCTGCTGCACGTCGCGCCCGGCGACGTCGCGGACGGTGACCACATTGCCCGGCGAGCTGGGCAACGCGATCAAGGGTTCTACTGTGGACAGATCGATCTCGTCGGCGAGGTCGTAGGTGGCGTCCGCGTCGGCGAGTATCTCGACGAAATCGTCCTCGCGCCGTTCGGCCCGCAGAAAGGCGCGCACCTGCTCATCGGACGGGAACACCGTGGTCGTGGCGCCCAGTTCGGCACCCATGTTCGCGATCACGTGCCGGTCCATGGCGGTCAGCGTGGCCAGGCCCGGGCCGTGGTACTCGATGATCCGGTTGACGCCGCCCTTGACGCCGTGGCGGCGCAGCATTTCCAGGATGACGTCCTTGGCACTGACCCACGCAGGGAGCGCGCCGGCCAGCCGGACGCCCCAGATCTCGGGCATCCGCAGGTGGATCGGTTCCCCGGCGATGGCCATCGCCACTTCGATGCCGCCGAGGCCGATCGCCAGCATGCCCAGCGACCCGGCCGCGGGGGTGTGGCTGTCCGACCCGGCCAGTGTTGTGCCGGGGCGCCCGAAGCGCTGCATGTGCGTGGGGTGCGAGACGCCGTTGCCGGGCTTGGAGTACCAGATGCCGAACCGGCGGCAGGCGGAGCGGAGGAAGTCGTGGTCTTCGGCGTTCTTGCTGTCGGTCTGCAGCAGGTTGTGGTCGACGTACTGCACGGACACCTCGGTACGCGCGCGGTCGAGGCCGAGGGCTTCCAGTTCGAGCATCACCAGGGTGCCGGTCGCGTCCTGCGTGAGGGTCTGGTCGATGCGCAGCGCGATCTCCTGCCCCGGAGTCATTTCGCCCGAGACGAGGTGCGCGGCGATCAGCTTCTGGGCGACGTTCTGTCCCATACCGTGCCTCCTGGCCGGGTCGGGGATGGTGTCCCGGTCACCGGTGGGGGGACGGGGGGGGGAATCCACCGGTGACCGGGCGACGCCCCGCTCCTGTCGGGGCGCGATTCTGCGGGTGCTCTGCCCGCAGGGGTGTTGTCGACGGGCGGCCCTACTGGACCGGTCGCCCGCCGACGGGCGCGGCGTGCTCGGCGTCGTCGACATCGATGATGTGCGGCGTGAATGGCGCCGGGCGGCCGTTGCTGGTGGACGGCGCCGGTTCCGGTGTGTGAACGGCGTCGCCGGCCGGCTGGTCTGCGTCGCGGGGGGTGGCGCGCTCCAGGAACCGGAGCAGTTCGACGGGGAAGGGCAGCACGAGCGTGGAGTTCTTCTCCGAGGCGACTTCGACGACCGTTTGCAGCAGCCGCAGCTGCAGTGCGGCGGGGTGTTCGGCCATGGTCTCGGCGGCCCGGGCCAGCTTCGCCGACGCCTGCAGTTCCCCGTCGGCGGTGATGACGCGGGAGCGTCGCTCGCGTTCGGCTTCGGCTTGGCGCGACATCGACCGCTTCATCGATTCGGGCAGGACGACGTCCTTGATCTCCACCCGGTCGATGTGCACGCCCCAGTCCTGCGCGGGACTGTCGATCATCAGCTCCAGGCCTTGGTTGAGCCCTTCCCGGTTGGACAGCAGGTCGTCCAGCTCGCTCTTGCCGATGATCGAGCGCAGCGAGGTCTGGGCGACCTGGCCGATGGCCGAGACGTAGTCCTGCACGTCGACGGCGACGCGGCGTGGGTCGATGACGCGGAAGTAGACGACGGCGTCGACGCGGACGGTCACGTTGTCCCGGGTGATGCCGTCCTGGGCGGGTACTGGCATCGTGACGATCTGCATGCTGACCTTCTGCAGTCGGTCCGCGATCGGCACCAGCAGTGCGATGCCCGGCCCGCGGATGGCCGGCTGGACCCGCCCGAACCGGAAGACCACTCCGCGTTCGTACTGGTTGATGACCCGGATGCTCGCCTTGAGCCAGATCGCGCCCAGCGCCAGGATGGTGAGCAGCAGGTAGGTGAGGACCATCGTTCCTCCACGGGTGAGTTCCTCGAACCCGCGCCGGCCTTTCAGGCGGCGACGGAAGGTGTGTAACCGGTAAAGCTGTTGCCGCGTGCCGTTCTCGGCGTGGCCAGGAGCTGTCGGACCTGGTGTCCGCCGAACGCGTCCGGTTCGTGCAGCACTTGAGCGTGCGCCCAGGGGGAGTGATCGAGGTCGGTCAGCTCGTTGAGCGAGCCCGGGGCGGCCCACGATCGACGCGGCGGTGTGGTCATCCGGGCGAGGATTTCCTTCTCGCTCAAGACGTTCGGGCCTACGAGCATCAGCACGAAGAGCGCTGTCGTGACCAGCGCGGCGGTCGCGTACGCCTGCTGCTGGATCTCGCCGGGTATTTCTTGTTCACGTGCACTGAGCATGCCACACCTCCTGGGTGCCTCCCGGCTGCGACGGGACGTCGGCCGACCATGCATTTGTATCGTATCACGATATAGTTGTGGTCGGGTCGGTCGCCGTGAAACTCCTCGGCGCGCGTGGTCTCATGGAGTCATGACAACGGACGGCGGCCGCGTGGGATCGAAACGGCTCACCAAGCAGGACTTCGAGGAGCTCGCGCGCTTCCGCTTCGGTATCCGGCGCTACCTGCGCTTCAGCGAGGAAACCGTGCGCCGCCACGGCCTCACCCCGCAGCACTACCAGCTGATGCTGGCCCTCAAGGGCTTCCCCGGCCGCGAGTGGGCGACCATGCGCGAACTGGCCGAGCGGCTGCAGTTGCGGCACCACAGCGTCGTCGAACTGGTCAACCGGGCCCAGAAGCAAGAACTGGTGGAGCGGGCGCCGGATCCGACCGACGCCCGCGCCGTGCGGGTCCAGCTGACCGAGCACGGCCAGCAGGCACTCGCGCAGCTGAGTGCTCTGCACCGGGACGAACTCCGGCGCCTGGGCGCCGCGCTCACGCTGCCGATCTGGGACGAACCGTCGGACAAGGGGCAAGGTGGTGGAGCATGACGGAACAGCCGCTGGTGCGGGTGCGGCGCGCGTACGACGACCCGGAACCCGAAGACGGTGTCCGGGTCCTGGTGGACCGGCTCTGGCCTCGGGGAATCCGCAAGGACGCGCTGAACCTGGACGACTGGAACAAGGACGTCGCACCGTCGGCCGAGCTCCGTGGGTGGTTCGGCCACGACCCGGACAAGTTCGCCGAATTCGCCTCCCGGTACCGCGACGAGCTCGACACCGTCGCCGGCCGGGCAGCGCTCGACCGGCTCCGCGCGTTGCCGCAAGGCAAGCCGCTGACCTTGCTCACGGCGACCAAGGACGTAGAGCAAAGCCAAGCCGCGGTCCTGGCTGACCTGCTCCGGCGACATCGATGACCGCCCCGCGGCACCCGCCCGGCGACGAACAGCCCGTCGCGGAGCCGCCGTCCGGTGGCGACCCGGTCTGCTGGCTGTCCCGCGTCTGCCCGGAATGCGGCCAGTTCATCGAGGACGCCCAGGTCGACCCGGAGTCGCACTGCCCGGCCTCTGCCAAGTAACCAGTCTCTCGAGACCAGCCGTGGAAAAGCGGCCGATGCGCCTGCGACCGGTTCACGGTCAGCCACGGTCGGGTGCCGGGTAGTCGCTGCCGCTCTTGGCGACGGTGAGCAGCACAGCCGAGTCCTCGATCGCCTCGAGGGAATGTCGCGTACGCGGCACGATCAGCATCTCTCCCGGCCTCGCCGGGATTGTCGTGCTCAGCGAGTGAAAACCCCGCGGCCAGGGCGAGCACGGGTGTGCTGCTGAGCGAGCTCGTCCAGTGAAGACTTCTCCATCGATACGCTCCTTCGGCCTCGATCGGGCTATCGGCCAGTCTTTTATACGAGTACTCTAGTAATAAATAGCCGAGACGGAAGCCGGCGAGCCGAACGGAGCACCGATGGCCTACGTGATCGCCGAGCCCTGCGTCGACGTGATGGATCGCGCCTGTGTCGACGAATGCCCCGTGGACTGCATCTACGTCGGGGAACGCTCGCTCTACATCCATCCCGACGAGTGCGTGGACTGCGGCGCGTGCGAGCCGGTGTGCCCGGTGGAAGCGATCTACTACGAGGAGGACCTGCCCGAACGCTGGCAGATCTACCTCGAGGACAACGCCCGCTTCTTCACCGAGACTCTCGCGACTCGCTCGGCGCCACTGGGTAGCCCTGGTGGTGCCGCGAAGGTCGGTGACGTCGGCGCCGACACGGCTCTCGTCACCTCGTTGCCCCGTCCGGAGCCGGCGCCGGGAAGTTGACGGCCCGGGGGTGCGGGGATTTCGTGTTCGTCGCCGACGTGGAGGTAGCTGTGACTGACCGGGCTCGCATCGTGGTCGGCTTCGACGGTTCGCCGTGCAGCATCCAGGCAGCGAACTGGGCCGTGGCCCAGGCAGCGCGCGACCGAAGCGAGGTGGTCCTGTGCCACGTCGGCCGTCACGCGCGCCTGCCCGACCAGCGCGGGGCCGAGGACACCGTGGCCTCAGCGGCCGAACAGCTCCTCGCCCACGGTGCCCGTCATGCGCGGATGCGGGCACCCGGAGTGGACGTGGTACCTGCGGCGGTGTCCGGCCACCCGGCACGCCGGCTCATCGACGCCGCAGCCGACGCCGCGTTGCTCGTGGTCGGCATGCGCGGAGCCGACGGACCACACGAATTCCGCCTGGGCTCGGTCAGCGCCCAGACCGCGCGGCACGCGCACTGCACGGTCGTGGTCGTCCCGGACCTCGGCGACCACATCGACAAGGACCGCCGTAGGGCGGTCGTGGTCGGGGTCGACGGCTCGTCGAGCGCACACCTGGCACTGGCGTTCGCTTTCGAACAGGCCGCCCAGCGCCACGCCGAGCTGCGCGCCATCCACGTGTTCGACGCCGCCACGATCCAGATCATGGCGAACCTCCCGCAAGACGATCTGCGTCGCCTCCATGTGACTGCCGCGGACACGCTGCACGGCCTGCTTTCCGCACACGCCCGGCGCCACCCCGGCGTCCGCGTCAGCTCCGCTGTGCTCTCCGGCGCACCCGCCTCGACCCTGACCGCCGCGGCGGCCGATGCCGAGCTGCTCGTCCTGGGCTCACGAGGTCACGGCGACGTCGCCACGCTCATGCTCGGATCGACCAGCCACACCGTGCTGCACAACGCGACCTGCCCGGTCGCCGTCGTCCGCGGGGGCCACCGGACCCCGTACCCGTCGCCGGATTCGGAGAGTCCCATGGCCGACGCCCTGACCACCTTGACCGAACACGGAGTGTCCCTCTGGCTCGACGACCTCGACCGCGACCGGCTGACCTCGGGCAGCCTGGCCGGCCTGATCGCCCACGATCACGTGGTCGGCGTGACGACGAACCCCACCATCTTCGCCAAAGCGATCACCGGTAGCGACGCTTACGACGACCAGATACGGAGTCTCGCCGTGCGCGGTGTGGACACCGGCGAAGCCCTTCGAGCGCTGACCACCCACGACGTCCGTGACGCCTGTGACGTCCTCCGTCCGGTCTACGACGCAACCGGCGGGGTGGACGGGCGAGTCTCGATCGAGGTCGATCCACGGCTCGCCCACGACCCCGACGCGACCGTCGCCGAAGCCGAAGCCCTGTGGTGGACCATCGACCGCCCCAACCTGTTCATCAAGATCGCCGCCACCCGGCAGGCACTGCCGGCGATCACCACCTGCCTCGCCGAGGGCATCAGCGTCAACGTCACATTGATCTTCTCCCTGCAGCGCTACGACGCGGTGATGAACGCCTTCCTCGACGGCATGGAGCAGGCCCGCCACGCCGGGCACGATCTGTCCCGGATCGCTTCTGTCGCCTCGTTCTTCGTGTCCCGTGTGGACACCGAAGTCGACGCTCGCCTGGACAAGATCGGGACCGCGGCAGCAACACAACTGCGCGGTCGCGCGGCGATCGCCAACGCGCGGCTGGCCTACCAACGCTACGAACGGGTGTTTTCCTCGCCGCGGTGGGAAGCGCTGCGGACTGCCGGGGCCAATCCACAGCGACCACTGTGGGCGTCGACTTCGGTCAAGGATCCCGCCTATGCCGACACCCGCTATGTCGTCGGACTGGTCGCGCCGGGAGTGGTGAACACCATGCCCGAAGCCACCCTGCGCGCGGTCGCCGACCACGGCGAAGTACCGGACGACTCCGTCCGCGACCACTACGACGACGCCCAGCGCGTCCTCGACCGCTTGCAGCAGATCGGCCTCGACTACGACGACGTCGTGCGAACCCTCGAGGACAACGGCGTGGCGGCGTTCGAGACCAGCTGGGATCACCTCACGGACCAGTTGGCGGAGACCATGCGCGCCCACGCGGCGGCCCGGCGTGACAGCCGGACATGAGCACCAGCGACACCAGGTCCGGCTCGAGGGCAAACGCTGGTTTGCACGAATCCACGTGGACTAAAATGACCGGTATGAGTGAACGGCCGTTGACCGATGTCGCCTCGGGTCCCACGCTCGGAGAGAGCCGGGCCCGGGTGCTGGACCTGCTGCGCGCGGCGGACAGTCCCCTCGGTGTGCAGCAGGTCGCCGCGGCGACGAGCCTGCACGCGAACACGGCCCGCTTCCACCTGGACAATCTGGTCGAAACCGGTCTGGCCGAGCGGCAGGTCGAGGACCGCAACCAGCCCGGCCGGCCGCGGATGGTGTACCAGGCGAAGCCGCAGGACACCGCTGCTGGTCAGCGCAGCTACCAACTGCTCGCGACGATGCTGACCACGTTGGTCGCCAGCGAACTTCCGCAGCCGCGGCAGGCCGCCATCGCCGCCGGCCAGGAATGGGGCCGCTACCTGACCGAGCGGCCGACGCCGTTCGAGCGTGTCGACGCCGAGGACGGGATCCGGCGCCTGTCGGCCGTGCTCGCGGACGCCGGCTTCGCGCCGGGCGCCGTGGATGACGCCGAGAGCCCGGTCATCCCGCTGCGACACTGCCCGTTCCGAGAGATCGCTCAGCAGCACCGTGATGTGGTGTGTGCGCTGCACCTGGGACTGATGCAAGGTGTCCTGGCCGAGGTGCGCGCACCTATCGCCGCCGAGCGGCTCGATCCCTTCGTCGAACCGTCCCTGTGCCTGGCCCATCTGACCGTGTCGAGCAGTTGACGGGTTTCCCCCGACTGTCGTCAGGAGCCGGGAAACCCACGCTCGCGAAACCCGGTCGGTTACGGCGCGTCCGAACCGGGGTCGTCGCCGAGGGTGTCGCTGCCATCGGCGTCGCCGGGGGTCACGGCTGAGGCGAACGCTTCCGATGGTGCGTCGGGGGCTTCCGTGGTGGGCACAGTGCGGCCGGTGAACGTGATGTGGTTCTCGGCGCGTAGCCGCTCGATCATGTGCGGGTAGTGCAGTTCGAAAGCCGGGCGTTCGGAACGGATGCGGGGGAGTTCGGTGAAGTTGTGCCGCGGCGGTGGGCAGGTCGTGGCCCACTCGAGGGAGTTGCCGTAGCCCCAGGGATCGTCGACCTCGGCGACCTCGCCATAGCGGTAGCTGCGCACGACGTTCCAGACGAACGGCAGCACCGAGGCGCCCAGTACGTAGGAACTGATGGTGGAGACGGTGTTCAGGGTCGTGAAGCCGTCGGTGGACAGGTAGTCGGCGTAGCGGCGTGGCATGCCCTCGTTGCCCAGCCAGTGCTGGACCAGGAAGGTGCCGTGGAAGCCGAGGAACGTGGTCCAGAAGTGCCATTTGCCGAGGCCCTCGTCGAGCATCCGGCCCGTCATCTTGGGGAACCAGAAGTAGATCCCGGCGTAGGTCGCGAAGACGATCGTGCCGAAGAGCACGTAGTGGAAGTGCGCGACCACGAAGTAGGTGTCGGTGACGTGGAAGTCGATCGCCGGCGACGCGAGCATCACCCCGGTCAGGCCACCGAAGAGGAAGGTCACCATGAACCCGACGCTGAACAGCATCGGCGTCTCGAAACTCAGCTGGCCCTTCCACATCGTGCCGATCCAGTTGAAGAACTTGATCCCTGTCGGGACGGCGATGAGGAAGCTCATCAGGGCGAAGAACGGCAGCAGCACCGCGCCGGTGGCGTACATGTGGTGCGCCCACACGGCCATCGACAGCCCGCCGATGGCGATCGTCGCGAAGATCATGCCCTTGTACCCGTACAACGGTTTCCGGCTGAACACCGGGACGATTTCGGTGACGATGCCGAAGAACGGCAAGGCAACGATGTAGACCTCGG
Organism: Amycolatopsis nalaikhensis; assembly: GCF_030264295.1. Lineage (GTDB taxonomy): Bacteria > Actinomycetota > Actinomycetes > Mycobacteriales > Pseudonocardiaceae > Amycolatopsis > Amycolatopsis nalaikhensis. The sequence goes on from NZ_CP127173.1 coordinate 7,071,391, forward strand.
GATGGCCGAAGAACCAGAACAGGTGCTGCCACAGGATCGCGCCGCCGGTCTCCGGGTCGAACACGTGGGCGCCGAGTCTGCGGTCCGCCAACAGGCCGAACAGCGCCGCGGTCAGGATCGGGAACACCACCAGGATCAGGATGCTCGTGACCAGGATGTTCCAGGTGAAGATCGGCATCCGGAACATCGTCATACCGGGCGCGCGCAGGCAAACCACGGTCGTGACCATGTTGACCGCGCCGAGGATGGTGCCCAGGCCCGAGACGACGAGACCGGTGATCCACAGGTCCGCGCCGACACCCGGCGAGTGGATCGCGTCCGAGAGCGGGGTGTAGGCGAACCAGCCGAAGTCGGCAGCGCCACCCGGGGTCAGGAAGCCTGACAGCACGATCAGCCCGCCGAAGAGGTACAGCCAGTACGAGAACGCGTTCAACCGCGGGAACGCCACATCCGGCGCGCCGATCTGCAGCGGCAGGACGTAGTTGGCGAACCCGAACACGATCGGTGTCGCGTACAGCAGCAGCATGATCGTGCCGTGCATGGTGAACATCTGGTTGTACTGCTCCTGCGAGAGGAACTGCAGCCCCGGCCGGGCGAGTTCCGTGCGGAGCAGCATGGCCATGAGCCCGCCGACCATGAAGAACCCGAACGACGTGACCATGTACATGATCCCGATCTGCTTCGGATCCGTCGTCCGCGGCAACCGCAAAAGCGTGGCGCCTTTCCCCACCGCACGCTCCGGACAGGGGCGCGTCTCGATGGGAGCCGGACCTCGCGTCGCGGTCATGTGCACTTCCGTCCTGCGGCTCAGTCCCCCAGCTTGGATCGTTTATACGATTGAGCATAGTGTAAAAAGGGTCGATCGGATACCCTCGACCATGGTCGGTGCTCGGTTCAGGTCGTCGGCGTTGAAGAACTCGAGGCCAACGCCGGATGACGCCTACCGGACCCGCTTGGGCGAAGGCTTTTCCACGCCGGCGCCGCCTTCGCTCCCCGGGAGCTGGAGGTAGGGGCCCAGCAGCCGGCGCAGCAGCGCCAGTGCCGCGTCGAGACGGCGCTGGGCCGTCCGCTTGTTCGGCGACCACAGGTCGCGGCTGGCGCGGACCACCATCGAGCCGACGATGTCCGCCATGACTTCGGGCTGGGGCTCGCCGTGCGCGCGTAGCGCGGCGAGGAGCGGTTCGCGCAGCGACTGGTGGAACTCCGCCATGGGCGCGGCCAGGACGGCCGGGTCCACCACGTTCGTCAAAGCGCGGGCGACGGCCTGTTCCGAACCCGCGAACAGCTCCATGTTCGCGGTGACGTAGGCCCAGACGCGGGCGCCGGGTGTGGGGGCGTCGTCGACGGACTCGACGATCCGGGCCGCCCAGGCGGGGAGGACGTCGGCGATGACCGCGGCCAGAAGATCGTCTCGTGAGGAGAAGTATTCGTAGACGCTGGACCTCGCCAGCCCCGCCCGGGCGCCCACGGCCGCGAGCGAGGGCGACTCGCCGTTCTCGGCGAGCAGGGCCCGGGCGGCGTCCAGGATCGACCGGCGTTGCCGGGCGCGGTGCTCGGCGACGGTGGGTGCCTGGATGCGGGGCATGGCGAACCTCGGTCAGCGGATGGGAACGGTCTGCGGGGCGTACTCGCTCAAGATACCGTCGATCATCGAGAGCACCCGATCGCAGTGGTGCAGCACGTCGTGGTCGTGGGTCACCATCACCGTGGCCACGCCGTGCTCATGGGCCTCGCGGGCGAGCAGGCCGACGATCTCCTGGCTGCGCTGGCTGTCCAACGCCGCGGTGGGCTCGTCGACGAGCAGCAGGCCGGGCCGGGTGACCAGCGCCCGCGCGATGCCGACGCGCTGGCGTTCCCCGCCGGAAAGCTGGTGCGGACGGCGGTCCGCGCGGTGGCTCATGCCGACCTCCGCCAGGAGCGTGGCCGGGTCGCGGCGGTCGCCCCCCTTGCCGAACGTGAGGGGCAGCCGCAGCTGGTCCACGGCTGTCAGCGCGGGCACGAGGTTGCCGGACTGGAAGACGAACCCGAGGTGGTCGCGGCGCAGCCGGGTCAGCCGCCGGGCGTTCAGCCCGGCGAGGTCGACCCCGCCGATCCGCACGCTCCCGCTGGTCGGGGCCACCAAGGCGCCCGCCACCGCGAGGAGGCTGGATTTGCCGGAGCCGGAGGGACCGACGACGGCGACGAACTCGCCGGGCCGGAGCGTGAGATGCACGTCGCCGAGCGCGGTGACCGTCTCGTCGCCGTCCCCGTGCACGAGCGTGACGGAGTCGAGAACGAGGCTGGGTGCCGTGGCGTTCATCGGGATCCTCCCAGTGCGGTCAGCGGGTCGACCCGGGTGATGCGCAGGACGGCGACACCGGCGCCGAGCAGCCCGAGCAGGACGAGTCCGGCGGTGGCGGCGCCGATCGAGGCGAAGTCGAGCGCGAACGGCATCGGCGTGCCCGAGATCGCGGCGCCCGCGGCGACGCCGAGCCCGACCCCGACCGCCGACGCGGCGAGCAGGAGGATCAGCGACTGCGCGAGGGAATCGCGGAGCAGACGGGCCGTGTCGGCGCCCATGGCGCGCAGCACGGCGATCTCGTGCTTGCGCTGGATGGTGACGACGGTGAAGAACGCGCCCACCACCAAGGCGGAGATGGCGTAGAGGAACACCTGGATCAGATCCAGTGTCGAGGTTTCCGCGGAGTACCCGGGCGAAGCACCGAAGGACTCCGTCAACGTCAGTGACCTGGTGCCCGCCGCCTGGTCACCGGCCGTCAGGTCGAGATCGGCTCCCGGCGCGGCGCGCAGGGCGATCGCGGTGGCCTGCTCGTAGGTGTGGGGGAGGGCGGTCTCGCCCTGCCGCACACCGGCGTGGATCTCCTGCCAGGTCCGCAGGTCGAGATAGGCGACGTCGACATGGCCGAAGGTGTGCTGGCCGTCGAGGAAGCCGGCGACCTTCAACGGCGTGCCGAGCTGGTCCACCACGACGGTGTCGCCGACCCGCACACCGGCGTCCTCGGCGGTCTGGCCGAGCAGGATGTCGCCGTGGCCGCCCAGCCGCTCCCCGTTCGTCGCCCGGGGGGCGAGCCAGCTGTCCGGCTCCACGCCGAACAGCGCCAGGTCGATGTCGACGCCGCGGTCGGACTCGGCGTTCACCAGTGTGTTGCCGAAGGGGCTCGCGTCTTCGACGCCCGGGCGTCCCCGCCAGGTCTCGGCGACGGTCACATCCACCGCCGAGCGCGAGAAGGCGCCGTCGGTCGAAGTGCCTTCCTGGAAGGAGAACGCCGATACCGGCAGCTTCTTCAGGCCGGACACACCGTCGTTGACGAGTCCGACCGACAACCCCGACAACAACACCATGAGGATCGCGATGAGCGCGACCACCGAACCCATGAGCGCGAACCGGCCGCGCGCGAAGGCGAGTTCACGTAAGGCGAGGAACACTGCGTCTCCCTTTTTCCGACATCATGTCGGCAAGTATACCGACACGGTGTCGGCAAACTCTGCGGGGTGGAAGACGGGACGCGGCACGGCCCGGACGAACCCGGGCCGCCATCCCGCGGGGCAAGGCTGCCCCGCGGGCGCAGCTTTCGGGTGAATCCGAGTTCCCGCTGCAGAGCCGAGCAGCCGGTCATCAATGGCTGCCATGGCGGTGCCGTATCTCAGCCGCGTGTCGTGTGCTCGATCACGTCGACGTCAGTCCGAAATGGGCCTGCCTCGCCGCGAAGCTGCTCGGCTTCCGGCCGGACGCCGGGTCACGCCGCGGTCTGCTCCTGGCGCGTGCGGCGCGCGAGCGCGACACCCGCCAGGGTCAGCACCCCGCACAAGATCAGCGTCAGCGACAGCGGCGCCGACGAACCGCCGGTCTCACCCACGACCGCGAGCCCGGCGATGGGCAGGATGCCGCCGGCCACGGCCGTGCCGAACGCGATGCACAGGCCGCAGCCCGTGTAGCGGGACGCCACCGGGAACAGATCCGCCATCAGCGACGGGACCGCGCCGTTGAACGCCGCGTAGCAGACGCTGCCCACCAGCATCGCCAGCAGCATCGGGCCGAACGCGCCCGTGTCGACCAGCCAGAACGCCGGGAACGCCCACACCACCAGGAGCACGCCCGACCAGCTGATCAGCCGCTCCCGGCCCCAGCGGTCGGCGCGCGTCGCGCTCAGCACCGTCAGCCCGGCCAGCACCAGCGACGTGATCAGCAGCCCGAGCTGGACGTCCAGCCCGCTCAGCGACGGCACGTACGTTTTCGTGTAGGCCACCAGCCCGGTCATCAGCACGTACAGGAACGAGCACGGGGCCGACCACATCAGCGAACCCGCGATCAGCTCGCGCCAGTGGTCGCGGAACACCGCGCGCACCTTCGGGCGGCGGCCGGTCGTCGCTTCGTGCTTGGCCAGCTCCGCCACGAACTCCGGGGTCTCCTCGAGCCGCTTGCGCAGCACCAGGCCCAGTACCACCAGCAGCGCGCTGGCCAGGAACGGCACCCGCCAGCCCCAGGCGCGGAAGACGTCCGCGCTGACCGCCGTGCTCACCAGCAGGACGACCGCGCTCGCCAGCGCGATGCCGAGCACCGTGCCCAGCTGGACGAACGAGCCGTAGAGCGAGCGGCGTCGCTTCGGCGCGTGCTCGACCGCCACCAGGACCGCGCCGCCCCATTCGCCGCCGACCGCCAGGCCCTGCAGCATCCGGAAGGCGACCAGCAGCACCGGCGCCCACAGCCCGGCCGTGGCGAACGTGGGCAGCAGCCCGATCGCGACGGTCGCGGTGCCCATCAGCAGCATCGAGCCGAGCAACGCCGTGCGGCGGCCGCGGGTGTCGCCCAGCCAGCCGAACAGCAGCGCGCCGAGCGGGCGCATGCCGAACGCCACCGCGTGGGTGCCGAGCGCGGCGAGCGTGCCCATCCACGGGGACGCGGCCGGGAAGAACAGCGGGCCGAACACGAGCGCGGCCATGAACGCGTAGACGATGAAGTCGAAGATCTCCACCAGCGTGCCGATCATCGACGACGTCGCGATGCGGGCGGGGGAGAGGGGCCTGCCGGTCACGACCGGGCGTGCGGGAGCTGTTTCGGGCATGGGGGTACCGCCTCGGGAATTCGCAGGGAGGGAAAGAGAATTCAGGACGCGAGGGCTTCGGCGAACGCACGCGCGTCGCCGGGCTCGCCCAGGGAGAGCACGAGCGGGAGCACGGCGTCCGCGCGCGGTCCCGCGTTGCCGGTGAACTTCTCGCGGATGTCCTCGTGGGACAGCGGCCGCTCGGCGTGGCCGCGGTGGACGGCTTCGCGGCGGGAGAGCTTGCGTCCGTCGTGGAGGTCGATTTCGACGGCCGCCGAATACGCGTGCGGGAACAGGCTTTCCGGGTCGTCGCCGATGTCCACGAGCTGGGCGAAGCTCGAGGATTTCCCGGTCGCCCAAGGCTTCGTCGGTGAACTCGGCCAGTGTCAGCCGGCCGCGCGAGACGCACGCGGCGGCGACGAACGGCAGGCTGAACTTGGCGTCGTAGTCGTCCTGCGGCGCGCGTTTGCGCTCGATTGGGTCGCACACGGCGGCGCCCGGCGTCGGGTGGATGAAGCAGCGGATGCGGGCGACGTCGGCCGCGCCGAAGCCGGCCTCGGCGCGCAGGGCCAGCACCGCGTCGGCGAAGCCGTGCGTGAAGTGGCAGCTGGGGAACGGCTTCACCGCCGTCTCGAGGAGTTCCCAGCGGGTGCCCAGGTCCCGCACCAGCTCGGCGGCGTCCCATTCGCGGCCCTGCAGGTGGGTCGCGTACAGGCCGTGGCGTCCTTCGTAGACCCGCGGGGGACCGGGCCAGTCTTCGGCGGCGAAGGCGACCGCGGTCAGCGCGGAGTTCGCCGCCCAGCCCGGGTGCAGGCGTTTCGTCCACGCGCCTTCGGCGAGGAATTCCAGGATGCCCGACGCCATCGAGCCCACGATCTCCTGCGCGGCGGTGATGCCGTCGGCGTCCAGGCCGGACAGCTTCGCGGCCGCCACCGCCGAGCCGAACGCGCCCGCGACGCCGGTGGGGTGGAAGCCGACCGTGTGGAAGCCGCCGCGCGAGACCTGGCCGACGCGCGCGCTGATCTCGACGCCCAGGATGTAGGCCAGGAGCAGGTCTTCGGTGGATCGGCCGTGCTGGACCGCGGCGGCGAGTGCGGTGGGCAGCGCGCTCGCGGAGACGTGGGTGACCGAACCGCTGTGCGTGTCGTCGAAGTCGAGTCCGTGCACCAGCACCGCGTTGAGCATCGCCGCTTCCCGCGGGGCCAGCCGGTCGGGCAGCCCGAGCACCGGCTGGTCACCGGTGCCGAACCGAGCCAGGGCTCGCCGTGCCCGCCGGGTGAACTCGTGGTCGCCCGCGGCGAGCGCGACGCCGACCGCGTCGAGGATCAGGTGGCGGGCCCGGTCGACCACGTCGGGGGGCACGTCGCCGAGCCGGACCCGCGCGGCGAACTCGCCGACGGTCCGGGCGAGGGGCTCGGTTGAAGCGGGGGACACGGCTCCTCCAAGGGACTCGGCGTTGATGACCCACGGGCCGCCGGAGCGTCCCGCGGGGTAAGTCTGCAAGTGCACGAGCCGAGACGCAAGGAAAAGTTCAGACGTTTTCTTCTTCGGGTTTCATCCGCTCGTAGAACGGGCGTAGCGCGACGAGGTGCTCGCGGGTCAGGCGCTCGGCCGCCTCGCCGTCGCCCGCGGCCACGGCGGCGTAGATCCCCTCGTGGTGGGTGTCGATTTCGGCCCAGCGCGACGCCAGGATCCGTTCGCGGTGCAACCGGGAGCGCAGCACGACGTTGACGGGCTGGCACATCAGCCGCAGCAGCGGGTTTCCGGTGATGGACACGAGCGTGGTGTGGAAGTCCCAGTGCAGGGCGAAGCCCTTGTCGGGGTCGAGCTGCGTGGTCTGCTCCATGGTCCGCCGCAGGCTCTGGAGGTCGACTTCGCCGGCGCGTTCGGCGGCCAGCCGCGCGGCGGGCGGCTCGATCATCAGCCGGGCTTCGATGAGGTTGTCCACGCTCAGGTTGTTGGCGTTGACCAGCAGGCCCAGCGTGCCGCCGAGGTTTTCGGCGACTGCTCCGGCGTCCGGCGCGGCCACGAAACTGCCGCCGGTGACGCCGCGGGTGGTGTCGATGAGCTGCTGGCTCGCGAGCAGGCGCAGGGCTTCGCGGACGGTGCTGCGGCTGACGCCGAAGAGGGTGCACAGCTCGGCTTCGCTCGGCAGTCGCGTGCCGGTGGGCAGTGCGCCGCCGATGATCTGCTCCCGCAGCTGGTTCGCGACCTGCACGTACGCGGCCTGTACGCGCTTCACGCGGAGCCCGGAGGCGGTTTCGTCCTTCATCCGGCCAGCCTAGGGCGTGGGCCACCATTTCGGTAGGCAACTCCGAACGAAAAACGTCTGACATATTGCGCGGGCGGCGTTCGGTGCGCATACTCAGCCGCACGAGCCCGGAACGCACGAGGAGGTGGCCGTGGCTGTGCACGAGAGCCGGCTGGGACGGTTCTACGAAGAGTTCACCGTCGGGGACGTCTACCGGCACCCGCTGGGACGCACGATCAGCGAAGCCGACAACACGTGGTTCACGCTGCTGACGATGAACACCCACCCGGCGCACTTCGACGCGCACTACGCGGGGAAGACGCCGTTCGGCAGGATCCTGGTCAACTCCGGGCTCACCATCGCGATGCTGCTGGGCCAGAGCGTCTCCGACATCAGCCAGCGGGCCGTCGCGAACCTCGCCATGACCAACATCCGGCTGACGCACCCGGTGTTCGTCGGCGACACGCTCTACGGCGAGTCGATCTGCACCGCCAAGCGCGAGTCGAAGTCCAAGCCGTACGCGGGGCTGGTCGAGGTGCACACGCGCGGCCTGAACGCCGACGGCGACGTCTGCCTCTCGTTCGACCGGACCGTCCTGGTGTTCAAGCAGTCGGCGGCCGGCGACATCGACTCGTTCCCGGCGGCCAAGCCCGGCCCGCTGACCCTGGCGGAGGTGCGCGCGTGAACCTCCCGTTGCAGGACCTGAGGATCCTTTCCCTGGAGCAGTACGGCGCCGGCCCGTTCGGCTCGGTCCACCTGGCCGACCTCGGCGCCGAGATCATCAAGATCGAGGACCCGCGCTTCGGCGGCGACGTCGGCAGGCACACGCCCCCGTACGCCGAGGACGGCGACTCGCTGTTCTTCGAGGCGTTCAACCGCAACAAGCGCTCGATCGTCCTCGACCTGGGCAACCCGCAGGGGCGGGCGGTGTTCGAACGCCTGGTCAAGGTGAGCGACGCGGTTTACTCGAACCTGCGCGGCGACGTCCCGGCGAAGATGCGCATCCGCTACGACGACCTCAAGCACCTCAACCCGAAGATCGTCTGCTGCTCGCTGTCGGGCTACGGCATGACCGGCCCGCGCAGCAAGCAGCCCGGCTACGACTACATGCTGCAGGGCCTGGCCGGCTGGATGGCCGTGACCGGCGAGCCCGACGGCCCGCCCACGAAGTCCGGTCTGTCCATGGTGGACTACTCCGGCGGCATCGTCGCGGCGTTGTCGATGGTGTCGGCGATCCACGCGGCCCGCCGCGACGGCGTCGGCATGGACTGCGACGTCAGCCTGTACGACACGGCCATCGGGATGCTCACCTACCTGGCGACCTGGCACCTGAACGAGGGCTTCGAGCCGCGGCGCACTCACCACTCCGCGCATCCCAGCCTGGTGCCGTTCCAGAACTTCCCGACCGCGGACTCGTGGGTCGTGATCGGCTGCGCCAAGCAGAAGTTCTGGGAGCGGTTCGTCGGCGTGCTCGGTTCGCCCGCGTGGGCTCTCGAGGAACGCTTCGCGATCCCGGCGTCCCGCTACGAGCACTCGGCCGAGTGCGTGAAGCTCATCGAAGACGAGCTGGCGCGCAAGACGACCGCCGAGTGGCTGCCGCTGCTCGAAGCGGCCGGCGTGCCGTGCGCGCCGATCAACACCATCCCGCAGGCCCTGCGCGAGGAGCACACCCTCGCCCGCGGCCTGATCGTGGAGACCGAACACCCGCGGTTCGGGACCGTCCGGCAGGTCGCGTCCCCGGTCCGCGCCGGGACGCCGCGCGCCGAGCACGTCCGGGCGCCGCGGATGGGCGAACACACCGAAACCCTCCTGGCCGAGCTGCTCGGCACCGGGACCGACGAGTTCGCCGAACTCACGCGCGCGGGCGCGTTCGGCGTCGAGGAGCAGTGATGGACTTCCGCCTCACCGACGACCAGGAGCAGTTCCGCTCGATGCTGCGGACCTTCGTCGACAAGGAAATCGTGCCCGTCGCCCGCGAGTGGGAGCAGGCCGGCCGGTATCCGGCCGAGATCGTCGAGCAGATGAAGCAGCTCGGCCTGTTCGGGCTCATGATCCCCGAGGAGTACGGGGGCGCGGCGGCCGACTTCACCTCGTTCACGCTGATGTTCGAGGAGATCGCGCGCGGCTGGATGGGCGTCGCCGGCATCCTCGGCAGCCACTCTCTGTCCTGCTGGATGATCGCGCGGCACGGCACCGAGGAGCAGAAGCGGCAGTACCTGCCCGGCCTGGCCACCGGCAAGCGGCGCACCGGCATCGCGCTCACCGAGCCCGACGCGGGCACCGACCTGCAGGGCATCCGGACCACCGCGGTCCGCGACGGCGACGAATACGTCGTCAACGGCGCGAAGATGTGGATCACCAACGCCCGCTACGCCGACCCGTTGCCGGTCCTGGTGAAGACCGACCGCACCGCGACGCCCGCGCACAAGGGCATGAGCGTCCTGCTGATCGACGCCCAGTCGCCCGGCTTCCGCGTCACCAAGGACATCCCGAAGCTCGGCTACAAGGGCACCGAGTCCTGCGAGGTCGTGTTCGAGGACGTGCGCGTGCCGGTGGCGAACCTGCTCGGCGGCACCGAGGGCCGCGGCATGCAGCAGGTGCTCTCCGCGCTGGAGGTCGGCCGGCTCAACATCGCCGGCCGCAGCCTCGGCATCGCCCAGCGCGCCTACGACGAAGCGCTGGCCTACTCGCGCGAACGGCAGGCGTTCGGCCAGCCCATCGCGGACTTCCAGGCCATCCAGATCCGCCTGGCCGAGACCGCGACTCAGCTGCAGGCCGCCCGCCTGATGACGTACTGGTCGGCCACCGCGCTCGACCGCGGCGAGCGCTCGGACCTGCAGACCGGCATGGCGAAGCTGTTCTCCTCGGAGGTGGCGTTGCAGGCCGCGCAGGAGTCGATGCGCATCCACGGCGGCTACGGCTACTCGGCGGAGTTCGAGATCGAGCGGCTCTACCGCGACTCGATCCTGATGACCATCGGCGAGGGCACGAGCGACATCATGCGCACGGTCATCGCCAAGTCGCTGGTGGCGGGCAAGGGAAAGGTCGGCTGGTGATCCCGCGCAGCTGGCTGTTCTGTCCCGGTGACCGGCCCGGCCGGCTGGCCAAGGCCGTCGCCGCGGCGGACGTCGCGGTCGCCGACCTCGAGGACGCCGTCGCCCCGGACCGCAAGGACGCCGCCCGGAGCGCGGTCGTCCGGGCGCTGCAGACCGACCCCGATGCGGCCGCGCGGACCTGGGTGCGGGTCGACCACGACCCGGCTGACCTGGACGCGCTCGCCGGGGTGGACTTCGGCGGGATCGTGGTGCCGAAGGCGGAGCCCGGGATCGTCGAGCGGGTCGCCGCCGCGACCGCCGTGCCGCTGGTCGCGCTGATCGAGACCGCGGCCGGGCTGTGGGCGGCGCGCGAGCTGGCGGCGCACCCGCGGGTGCGGACCTTGGCACTCGGCGAGTACGACCTGGCCGTCGAGCTGGGCACCTGCCCGCCGGACGTGGACGGCGCGCCGCTGGCGTGGGCGCGGTCCCGCGTCGTCGCGGCCGCCACGGCGGAGGGCTGCCCGCCGCCCCCCGCCGCGGTTTCCACCGCGCTGCGCGACGAACCCTGGTTCCGCGCGGACACGCGACAGCTGGGGCGCTTCGGCTTCTTCGGCCGGATGTGCATCCACCCGGCGCAGGTTTCCGCGGTGCACGAGGTGCTGCGGCCGTCCGACGACGAAGTCGAACGGGCACTGGAGATCGTCCGGGCCGCCGAGGGAGCGAGCGACGCCGTCCTCGTGGTGGACGGGAAGATGATCGACCCGCCGGTCGTGGCGCACGCCCGCCGGGTCGCCGACTTGGCAGGGCCGGAAAGGACCGCACGATGAAACGCATCGGAGTCGACGTCGGGGGCACGTTCACCGACATCATGTACTGGGACGAGGACGGCGGCCTCGCCGTCCACAAGGTCCCGTCCACTCCGCACGACCCGTCCCAGGCCACAGTGGACGGCGTGCGGCAGCTGGCCGACAAGGTCGGGATCTCGGTCGCCGACCTCGGGCAGTTCCTGCACGGCACCACCGTCGCGACCAACATCGTGCTGGAGCACAACGGCGCCGACGTCGGCCTGATCACCACCGAGGGCTTCCGCGACATCCTGCACATCGCGCGCAAGAAGCGGCCCTACAACTACTCCTCCTACCAGGACCTGCCGTGGCAGAAGTGGCAGCTGGTGCGCCGCCGCAACCGCCGCGTCGTGCCCGAGCGGATCAACGCGGCCGGCGAGGTCCTCGTCCCGCTCGACGAAGAAGCCGTGCGCGAGCAGGTCCGCGTGCTGAGGGAAAACGGCGTCGCGGCCATCGCCGTCTGCTTCCTGCACGCCTACCGGAACCCGGCGCACGAGCAGGCCGTGAAGCGGATCATCGAGCAGGAGTACCCCGGGGTGTTCATCTCGCTCTCCAGCGAGGTCGCCCCCCAGTACCGCGAGTACGAGCGCTTCTCGACCACCGCGCTCAACGCGTTCGTCGGGCCGAAGGTGGCCCGCTACATCGACAACCTCGCGAACACCACCCGCGAGGCGGGCGTGCGCGGCGACATCCGGCTGATGACCTCCGCCGGCGGTCTCATCACGTCCCAGCACGCCGTCGACAACCCGGTCCTGCTGCTCACCAGCGGTGTGGTGGCCGGGTTGCTCGGCGGGTGCGCCATCGGCCGGGCGTCCGGCCACCCGAGCGTGATCACCCTCGACGTCGGCGGCACGTCGGCCGACATCGGCGTCGCGCCCGACGGCAAGCTGCGGATGAAGCACCTGCTCGACACGCGCATCGGCGACTACCACGCGATGGTGCCGATGGCCGAGGTCGACACGATCGGCGCGGGCGGCGGCTCGGTCGCGTTCGTCGACGAGGGCGGCATGTTCCGCGTCGGCCCGCGCAGTGCCGGCGCCACGCCCGGCCCGGCCTGCTACAACCGCGGCGGCACCGAACCCACCAGCACCGACGCGATGGTGGTGCTGGGCTGGCTGCAGGCCGACAGCTTCCTGTCCGGCTCGATGCGGGTCGAGCCGCAGCTGGCGGAGAAGGCGATCGAGGAGCACATCGCGAACAAGCTCGGCACCACGATCGAGCACGCCGCGGTCGGCATCTTCCAGATCCTCGCGCACGCCATGACCGAGGCGATCAGCCTGCACTCGGTCCGCAAGGGCTACGACCCGCGCGACTTCTCGCTGGTCGCCGAGGGCGGCGCCGGGCCGCTGTACGCGTGGCACATCGCGCAGCAGCTGGACATCCCGCGCGTCATCGTGCCGCACCACCCCGGCATCGCCTCGGCGATGGGCCTGCTGGCCACCGACATCCGCGTCGAGCAGCCCTCCACCGTGTGGACGTCGCTGGCCGACCCGGACCTCGACGGCGTGCGCGACGCGTTCGCGCGGCTGGAAGCCCAGGTGACCGAGCAGCTCACCGGCGACGGCCTCGCGCCGGAGGACTTCGTCATCGAGCGCAGCCTGGACTGCCGCTACATCGGCCAGGGCTACGAGCTGCGCGTCCCGGCCCCGGCCGGCGACATCGACGACGCCTGGGTCGCGCAGGCGTCGGAGGCGTTCCACCAGGTGCACGAACGCACCTACCTGCAGCGCTTCGACGACAAGCCGGTGCACCTGGTCAACGTCCGGGTCACCGGGATCGGCAAGGTGGGGCACGTCCCGCTCGCCGAGATCGAGGCCGGTGGCGAGGACGCCGCCGCCGCCGTCAAGGGCACCCGTGAGGCCGTCTTCTGGGCCGACGGCAGCAAGCCCGCCACGTTCCCCACCACCGTCTACGACCGCGCCCTGCTCAAGGCGGGCAACGTGCTCACCGGGCCCGCGATCGTCGAGCAGTTCGACTCCACCACCGTCATCGGGCCGGGCCAGCGCGCCACGATCGACCGGGTGGGCCACATCATCATCGAGACGGCCGCGGTGGCCGTCGACGCCGAAGGAGGCCAGCGGTGACCGCTCTCGATCCCGCCGGGGTTTCGCTCGCCGGGGCGCGCCCGGACGACTTCAGCCCGGTCGACGTCGACCCGATCACGTTGCGCGTCATCGGCGGCGCGCTGAACTCGATCGCCAAGGAAATGGCCCAGATCCTCTACCGGATGGCCTACTCCAGCCTGATCCGGGAGTCCGAGGACCTCGGCGCGGGCCTGTTCGACGTCAACGGCCGCGAGCTGTGCGAGTCGGACTCCACCCCGATGCACTGCGGGTCGATCCCGGCCTACATCCGGGGCATCAACCGCAAGCTCGCCGGCACGTACCAGCCGGGTGACGTCATCCTGCACAACCACCCGTACCACGGCGCCGCGCACTCGCCGGACTACGGGATCATGATCCCGATCTTCTTCGGCGGCAGGCACATCGGCTTCGCCGGCTGCACCGGGCACGTGTCCGACATCGGCGGCAACTTCCCCGGCCTGTGCATGGACGTCGTCGACGTCTGGGCCGAGGGCAAGCTGATGGACGCGGTCAAGATCTACGACGGCGGCGTCCGCAACACCGCGCTCATCCAGCACATCCTCGACAACGTCCGCACGCCGGAGCAGAACGCGGGCGACCTCGAAGCGCTGATCGCGTGCTCGCGGCTGGGGGAGAAGCGGTTCCTGGAGCTGCTCGACCGCTACGGCTACGACACGGTGATGTCCGCCGCCGACAAGTGGATGGACTACTCCGAGGACATGCTGCGCCGCCGGATCACCGACATCCCGGACGGCGTCTACGAGGCGCCGGTGTCCTATCTGGACGACGACGGGAAGAACCGGGACGTGCCGCTGAAGGTGTCGGTGCGGGTCCGCGTCGAAGGCTCCGACATCGTCGTGGACCTCACCGGCTCGCACGGCCAGGTGCCGACGGCGTTCAACGTCCCGTTCGAGGGCTCGGTGCTGCCGACCGTCGCCTCGGCGGTGCGCACGCTGCTGCTCGACGAGGCGCTGACCGAGGAGTTCGTGCCGCAGAACGACGGCTGCTTCCGCCCGGCCAAGGCGTTCGCGCCGGAGGGCACGATCTTCAACCCGGACTTCCCGGCGTCCTGCTTCGCGCGGTTCTCCCAGATCAACCGGATCTTCGACTCGATCAACCTGGCGCTGTCGGACGTCCTCCCGGAACGAGCGGTGGCCGGATCGTCGGCCGCGCTGTGCGCGATCGCCTACTCGGGCCTGGCCGAGGACGGCCAGTCGTACTGGGTCTACATCGAGATCAACGAGGGCTCCTACGGCGCGCGCAACGGCAAGGACGGCCTCGACTGCGTCGACTCGCTGATGGCCAACACGCGCAACAACCCGATCGAAGAGCTGGAACTGAACCACGCGATGATCGCCGAGCGCTACGAGCTGCGCGACGAGCCGCCCGCGCCCGGCCGCTACCGCGGCGGGATCGGCAGCGTGCGGAAGTGGAAGATGCTGACCGACACGTTCATCGGCTCCGAGGCGGACAACCGCACCGACCCGCCGAAGGGTCTCGCGGGCGGACACGACGGGCTCGCGGGCTCGTTCACCCGCAACGCCGGCACCGAGCGCGACGAGCCGCTGTATTCGAAGGTGACGCAGGAGAAGTGCGCGGCGGGCGACACGCTGGAGATCAAGCTCCCGTCCGGCGGCGGCTACGGCAACCCGTTCGAGCGGGACGCCGCACAGGTGCTCGACGACGTCCTCGACGACTACCTGTCCGCGTCCGACGCGCGCGAGCACTACGGAGTGGTGCTCACCGGGGCCGGCACGGCCCTGGCGGTCGACGAAACCGAGACCGCGCGACTGCGGGCGGCGGTCTGACGTGGACCCGGTGCGCTCGCTCGTCGAAGCCCAGCTGGCCGTGGCCCGGGACCGCAATCCCGAGCTGCGGGCGCTGATCCGCACGCTGCCGCCGGCGGCCCCGGCCGAGGGGCCGCTGCACGGGCTCACGGTCAGCGTCAAGGACAACATCGACGTGGCGGGCGTGCCGACCACCGCGGGTTCGGCGCACCTCGGCACCGAACCCGCGGCCGTCGACGCCGAGGTCGTCCGGCGGCTGCGCGAGGCGGGCGCGATCATCACGTCGAAGGCCAACCTGGCCGAGTTCGCGATGGGCGTGGTCGGCCGCAACGCGGCGTTCGGCGACGTCCGCAACGCCCGCGATCCGCAGCGCATTTCCGGTGGTTCGAGCAGCGGTTCGGCGGTCGCGGTGGCGAGCGGGATGTCGACGGCGGCGCTGGGCACGGACACGGGTGGCTCGGGCCGGGTCCCGGCGTCGGTCAACGGCATCGTCGGCCTGCGCCCGACGCTGGGCCGCGTGTCGAACGAGGGAGTGCTCCCGGTCGGCGAGTCGTTCGACACGGTGACCCCGCTGACAAGGGACGTTCCCACGGCGGCGGCGATGCTCGCGGTGCTGTCGTCGGCCGGTCCGCCGGTGGACGCGCTGCCGGACCCGTCCGTTGCCGCGCTGCGGTTCGGCGTCGCGACGGGCTTCTTCCGCGCGCGCGTGGACCCCGGCGTGCGGCGAGTGGTCGACGACGTCGTGGCGGCGTTGCGCACGGCGGGTGCGGAGATCCTCGACGTCGAGGTGCCGGGCGCGGCGGAGGCCCAGGACCGCATGATCGAGATCATGTACCCGGAGGCGGCGGCCGTCCACGCCTGCCGGTTGCGCGAAGAGCCGGGCACGATCGACCCGGACGTGCTGCGGCGCTTGCGGATCGGCCAGTCGATCACCCCGGAGACCGCGGCGCGGGCGAGGGAGTGGCAGCGGGAGTTCCGCCACCGGGTGGACGAACTGTTCGAGGACTGCGACGTCGTCGTGATGCCGACGATCCCGGTGGACGTACCCCGCCGCGACGCGGTCGACCTGGCGGCATCGACGAGGGAGATCGCCCGGTTCTGCTACGTGTGGTCGTGCTACGGAGGCCCGTCGATCAGCCTCCCGGGCGGCGACCACCCGGGCTCGGGAATGCCGGTGGGTGTCCAGCTGTCGGCGGCCCCGTGGCAGGAGAACCGCCTGCTGCGAGCGGCGGCCGGCCTCGAAGCGCTGGTGTGACCCCCTGACAGAGCATCGCGACGAGTCCCGGTTCGCCGCCACCAGCCGCCGATCCGCGAGCTCCTTGGCCGGGTCGGCGAGGTGCCGGACGGGGAAGTGTGGGTGCACCGCGCGGCGGGGTACCGCGCCTCGATCGCGGCCTCGGTCCTCGCCGCGGCCGACCGGCAGGTCGTCGAGTTCGGCCGGGCCGCCCGCGCCGGGCTGCCTTGGCGTTCGGCCTGGTCATCGGCGCCCTGCTGGGCACGCCGGACGCGGTCTGGCGCGAAGCGGCGCTCGCCCCGGTGCCGACGAAGCTGGTCTGGTACGCGGCCGACCGGGGCTCGGTACCGGCTTCCCCGGTGGTGCGCGCGGCCGTTCCCGAGGTCGTCCGCGCGGTGCGGGGCAAGCCTGGCCTTCGCGGTGAGGGCCGAGTCCGCGAAATCCGGTCAGACCCGGGCGATCAGCTTGATCTCGATGAGCTGCTCGGGGAACGCGAGCCGCGGCGTCGCGAGCATCGTGCTGGCTACCTGCGGGTCCTCCCGGCCGTACGCCGCCTTGCGGACGGTGCCCGCCACGGCGAAGGCCGCGTCCACGTCGAGCACGTAGAGCACCTCTTCGACCACGTCGTCGAGTGTCGCTCCGTAGCGTCCCAGCAGCTCGGCCGCGTTCTCGTACGTCCGGCGCATCTGCGCTTCCATCGCGGAGAAGTCCTCGACCGTGCCGTCGCTGCCCACCGGCGCCGGTGCGACGAGCTGGTCTCCGTCGTGGGACAGCTGGCCCGACACGTAGATGGTGTCTCCGTGCTTCACCGCCTGCGCGTACCCGTAGATGCCTTCCCACGGGACCCCGAAGTGCTCGGCGGTCCGCTCCGCTGGCTTGCTCATGGATGGGTTCAGCCTTCCTGCCGCTCGATCATCGTGACCACGCCGAACGCTACGAGCGGCCCTCGCCCGTCACCAGCGGCACCGGTGCCAGGTTGAGCAAGGATCGTGCCAGCGCCGGGTAGCCTGAAAACCCGATTCCGAGGGAGGCCCCATGGCTCAGCTGAGTGTGGCGCTCGTCGCGGTGCCCCGCGTCATCGGGCTCGACTTCAGCATTCCCGCGCACATCCTCGGCGGGCATCCCGGCTATCGCGTGCTCGTGTGTGGTGACGAGCGCGGTACCGGGCCGGGCATCGCTCCGGATCATCCGCTGACCTCGATCGGCGAGTCGGACATCGTCGTCGTGCCGGGCTACGAAGAACCGGCCGCGCCGCTGCCCGAGGAGTATCTGGCTCCGCTGCGTGAAGCCGCCGACCACGGCGCGCGGCTGGTCGCGATCTGCACCGGCGCGTTCGCCCTCGCCCAGGCCGGGATTCTCGACGGTCGCGAGGCCACGACCCACTGGCGGTTCGTGCGCTCCCTGCGTGAGACGTACCCCCAGGTGCGGGTGCTGGAAAACCGGCTGTTCGTGGAAGACGGGAAGATCCTCACCTCCGCCGGCGCCGGCGCGGGCATCGACGCGTGCTTGCACCTCATCCGCACCGACTTCGGCGAGGCCGCCGCGCACGAGGCGGGCAAGGAGGTCGTCGTCGCCCCCGCCCGCGACGGGTTCCAGCCGCAGTACGTCGATGTCCTCGCCGCCCCGCGCGCGAGCCTTTCGGCCACCCGCGGCTGGGTGATGGAACACCTCGGTGAGCCGATCACGGTGCAGCACATGGCAGACCACGCCCACCTCTCGCGCCGCACGTTCATCCGGCGGTTCGAACGCGAAACCGGCGTGTCGCCGATGCGCTGGGTCGCGAACCACCGCGTCCTGGGCGCGCGCCGGCTGCTGGAGACGTCCGACTGGGCCGTCGAACGCATCGCGGCCGCCACCGGATTCGGCACGGCGGCGAACTTCCGCGCGGTCTTCCGCCGCGAAGTCGGCACGACGCCGACGGAGTACCGCCGCCTGCACGCGGGCGCCCGCGAACTCACGTCCTGAGCGGGCGGCCGCGACCTGGCTCAGCGGACCGCGCCGGTGGCCGTCACCCAGGACGTGATCGAGTCCCTTGACGATCAGCGCGGCGATCTCGCGCTCCCGTGCGGTCAGCGGCGACTCCGGCACCCGCGGCTCCCGGGACGCCGCCGGGCGGGCGGCGCCGCACCACCAGGTCCAGTCCGAGCCGCACCGCGTCCGGCAGTGCCACGTCGGCGTGGTCCTTCCAGGTCGCCGCCGCGCCGAGTGCGGCCGTCACCTCCTCCGCGTGCCGCCGCCCTCGCGCGCGGTCGAGTTCCAGTGCGGCCCGGCTGCGCTCCTCGGCGGTGGCGTGCTCCCCGAGGATCGCCGAGAGCGGTTGCTCGACCTCGACGGCGACCAGCTGGCCGGGATTGCGCGCCAGTTTCTCGTGCCCACAGAACTTCATCCGCACGCGACCAGCTGGCTGCTCATCGAGGCCGATGGCGGGGCTATGCCGAACGCCGGGCTCTCGCGGTCGTCTCCCGCAAGCGTTCCGCGGGAGGTGCTGACGATCACGGGACTTCCTTCCGAGCAGGGTGGGTGCGAGGGGGCTCCCGGAGCAGCGGCACCAAGGCGGCTGTGACCAGGCTGACGACGGCCAGAACGTAGAAGGCGACCCGGTAACCGTCCACCACGGCGGCGTTCCCACCGCTGCCGATGTGGTCGGTGACGGTGGTGGCCACCGTGACCAGTACGGCCAGGCCGAGCGCGGCACCGAGCTGTCGGCACATGGTGATCAGACCGGAGGCGATGCCCGCGTCGCGCGGGTCGATTCCGCTCGTGGCCGCGACGATCGCCGGCATCATCGTGAGGCTGGTTCCCGCGCCCACCAGCACCGTGGGCAGCAGGACGTGGGTTACGTAGCCGTCGTGCGCGGGCAGCTGCCCCAGCCAGGCCAGCCCCAGTGCGGCGCCGATGGCGCCGATCACCAGCAGGCGCCGCGCGCCGATGGTGGGGATCAACCGTTGGGAGAGCAGCACTCCCACGCTGATCACGGCGACCATGGGCAGCAGGGAGAGTCCGGTGCGCAGCGCACTTTGTCCCTCGACCTGCTGCAGGTAAAGGGAAAGGAAGAACAGCGGTGCGGTGAGCACGACACCCAGGCACAGGGTGAGGATGTTGCCCATCCGCACGGTGGCGCTGGAGAAGATCCCCAAGGGGATGAGCGGCTCGGCGCCGCGACGCTCGATGGCCGCGAACGCCGCGAGCAGCACGACGCCGGCGATCAGCGCGACGACCACCCGTGGTGCTCCCCAGCCGGCGTCAGGTACCGCCGAGACC
Source organism: Amycolatopsis nalaikhensis (assembly GCF_030264295.1). Classification (GTDB taxonomy): domain Bacteria; phylum Actinomycetota; class Actinomycetes; order Mycobacteriales; family Pseudonocardiaceae; genus Amycolatopsis; species Amycolatopsis nalaikhensis. The sequence goes on from NZ_CP127173.1 coordinate 7,090,930, forward strand.
CCGTAGACGATCGCCGCGGCCGACAGCGTCACGGTGATCGCGCCCGGCACGTCGACGCTCGACCGCCGGTGGGCGGTCACCGTCGGCGCCAGGCAGGTCAGGCCCGCGACCAGCAGGCCGACGCCGATCGGGACGTTGACCAGCATCACCCAGCGCCAGCTCACCGACGTAAGCAGGCCGCCCGCCACGATGCCGGCGGCTCCGGCGCTGGACGCGGCTACGCCCCACCACGTCATCGCGCGTCTGCGCCGGGACGGGTCGGAGTGGCCGGCGGTGATCAGGCTCAGGCTGGACGGTGCCAACGCCGCCGCGCCCGCGCCCTGCACGGCTCGTGCGGCCAGCAGCATCCAGCCGTCTTGGGCCAGCCCGCCGGCCAGCGACGCCGCCGAGAAGACGGCCAAGCCGATCAGGAAGACGCGCCGCCGTCCGAACAGGTCGCCGGCGCGCGAGGCGCACAGCAGGAGGCCGCCGAACGTGACCAGGTAGCCGTTGACCACCCACTGCTGGGCCCCCGTCGACAAGCCCAGGCCCGACTTCATGGACGGCAGGGCCACGTTCACAATGCTGGAATCCAGCACCACCATGAACTGCGCCACGCAGGCCACGGCCACGACGGCCGCGAGGGCGACGCCGCGTTTGGCCACGCCGTTCGAGGGATCCGCCGGTGCGGACACGGCCGGGCTGGGCGGCGGCGGTGAAGGGGGTGTCCGGTGGGGCGCGGTCGCTCTCCTCAGTTGACGGATAGGCTATCCGCCAACCGTAGACCGATAGCGGATAGGCTGTCCACCAAAGCGCGCGGCGAGTGGAGACAGTGATGGAGACGGGTGAGACGGCGTTCCCCAACCGGCGGGCGGCCGCGCGACGCAATCGCGCCAAGATCCTCGACGCGGCACGGGCGGCGTTCGCCGACCCTTCGGCCGAAATCTCGATGGCCGAGATCGCCCGCCGGGCCCAGGTGGGTATGGCCACGCTCTACCGCAACTTCCCGGGGCGGCAGGAACTGCTGGAAGCGCTCTACGCCGACGAAGCCGACCAGATCTGCGACGCCGCCCGCATCGAGCCCGGGCAGACTCCCGAGGCCGCGCTCTCGGCTTGGCTGCGCCTGCAGATCGACTTCATCCCACACAAGCGGCTGATCATCTCCGAGCTGCTGGAGCACACCGGCCGCAACACCATCACCAGTCACCGGGCCCGCGCGATCGAGGCGGGCCGCCCCCTGCTGACCGCCGCCCAGAAAGCCGGGCAGATCCGCGACGACGTCACCCTCGAGCAGATCTTCGACCTGATCGTCGCCGTCGCGAAGATCGCCGGTTCACCCGGCTACCTGCGACCGCTCTTCGAAACCGTGCTCGACGGCCTTCGCCGACCGGTCAGAGAGCCCCGGTGAGCGCCTGCAAGCCGAGGCTCGCTGCCGCGACGGCGAGCCAGAGCAGGCCGCCCAGCAGCAGAGGGCGGGGCCCCGCCCGGCGCATGTCCGCCAAGCGCGTCGACAGCCCGATGCCGGAAAGCGCCGTCGTGATGAGGAACGCGCCCAGCGCGGACAGGGCGGGGTGCCACGACGCGGGGACCACGCCGAGGCTGTTCAGTGCGGCCGCGGCGAGGAACCCCAGCAGGAACAGCGGGACGATCTTCCGCCACGGCAGCGCGGGGACGCCGGAACCCGGCCGCCGGGCCTTCAGCACGGCCAGCACCATGATGATCGGGATCAGCGTCAGCGTGCGGGTCAGCTTGACGACCAGGCCGTGCGGCCCCGCGTCGCCGCCGTAGGCGTAGGACGCCGCGACCACGGAGGACGTGTCGTTGATCGCCGTGCCCGCCCAGAGACCGAACGCGTGCGCGTCCAGTCCGAGCAGGTGCCCCAGCGGCGGGAAGAGCAGCACCGCGACGATGTTGAACGTGAAGATCGTGCCGATGGCGTAGGCGACCTCCGCCTGCCGCGGCTTGATGACCGCCGTGGTGGCCGCGATCGCGGACGCGCCGCAGATGCCGGTGCCGACGCCGATCAGGGTCTGCGTGTCGCCGCGGACGCCGAGCCAGCGGCCCAGCAGCCACGCGCCGCCGAGGGCGACCGCCAGCGTGCCGAGCATGACCGGCAGCGACTCCCCGCCGACCTTCAGCACCTGCGTCAGGGACAACCCGGTGCCGAGGACCACGATCGACGCCTGGAGCACGGGTTTGGCCGCCACGGCGTAGCCCGGCGCCCACCGCTCGCCCCGCAAGCCGGGGACGACGGCCCCGGCGACCGCGCCCAGCACGATGCCGAACACCGGGCCGCCGACGACCGGGACCAGCTCGCCGAGCCCGGTCGCGATGGCCGCGACCGCCACGGCGACCAGCAAGCCCGGCAGCGCCCGGGTGCCGCGGGCCGGTGGCGCCGGAGTCTCGGCGGGCGCGTCCCGGAATGTGGTCACCGGCTCCTCCACGGATAAATGTACGTACAATCAAAGTAGATGATGTTCGGACATTTGGCCACGGGTAGGGTCGGGCGCGACAGCCGGGAGGAAGCCATGCCGCCGCGGACGCTCAGCCGCTCGGGCACCGAGCCGCTCTGGCGCCAGCTGCAGCGCGAGCTGCTGACCAGGCTCGACGCCGGCGAGTTCGCCGACCGGTTCCCGGGTGAGCTCGCGCTGGTCGACGAGTACGGCGTGAGCAGGCACACGGTCCGGCAGGCCCTGCGGCAGCTGCGCGCGGACGGCGTGATCGTGGCCGAGCGCGGCCGGCAGCCGCGGGTGGCGCCGCCGGCCGAGATCGCGCAGCCGATGGGCGCGCTCTACAGCCTCTTCGCATCGGTGGAGGCCGCCGGCCTCTCGCAGCACAGCGTCGTGCGCACCTTCGACGTCCGCGCCGACGCCCTCGTCGCCGAGCGCCTCGACCTGGAAGCCTCCACCCCGCTGATCTACCTCGAGCGGCTCCGCCTCGCCGGGGACGAACCGCTCGCCCTCGACCGGGTCTGGCTCCCGGCGGATCTGGCGAAACCGTTGCTGCGGGCGGATTTCTCCCACACCGGGCTCTACGCCGAACTGGCCAGGCGAACCGGGGTCAAGCTGGACCACGGCCGGGAAGAGGTGCACGCGGTCATCCCGACCGCCGCCGAACGCGCCCAGCTCTCGTGCGCGCACGATGTCGCGGCGTTCGCGATCAACCGGCTGAGCCACGCCCGCGGCCGCCCGGTGGAGTGGCGCCACACCCTCGTCCGCGGCGACCGGTTCGCGCTCACCGCGGAGTTCTCGGCGGCGGGCTACCGGCTGCTCGGCCGCGCCTAAGCTGGCCGGGTGGACGAGCCGAACCCGCCGCGCATCCTGGTGATCGAGGACGCGGAAGCGATCCGGGTGCCGGTCGAGTCCGCCTTGGCCGACGCCGGGTTCACGGTCCGCTCGCTGCCCGACGGCACCGGGCTGGAGGCGGAGTTCGCCCGCGCCCGCCCGGACCTGGTCGTGCTGGACGTCATGCTGCCCGGCCGGGACGGTTTCGAGCTGCTGCGGGTGATCCGGCGCGCGTCGGCGGCCGGGGTGGTGATGCTGACCGCGCGGGACGGCGTCGAGGACCGGCTGCGCGGCCTCGGCGACGGCGCCGACGACTACGTCGTGAAGCCGTTCGTCCTCGCCGAACTGGTCGCGCGGGTGACCGCGGTGCTGCGGCGGACCGGGCGCACCCGGCCGGCCGTGGAGGTCGGCGGCCTCGTGATCGACGTCGAAGGCGGCCGCGCCCGTTACGGCGGCACCGACGTCGAGCTGACCGCCACCGAGTGGAAGCTGCTGCTGTACTTCGCCCGGCACCGCGACCGCGTGGTGTCCAAGACGCAGGTGCTCACGGCCGTCTGGGGTTACGGCGAACTGGCGCCCAACCTCGTCGAGGTCAACGTCAGCACGCTGCGCCGCAAGCTCGAAGCGCACGGCCCGCGCGTGCTGCACACCGTGCGCGGGCAGGGATACGTACTGCGCGGTGACGCGTGAGCGGGCTGCGGACGGCGTCGCTGCGCCGCCGGGTCACCGTCACCGTGCTGGTGGTGCTCGCAGTGGTGCTGGTCGCCGTCGGCCTGGTCGTGGACGCGGTGTTCCGCGCGCAGGCCGAGCGGGACGTCAACGCGGTGCTCACCGCCCGCATCCAGCTGGCGCAGCAGCTGGCCAAGCAGAACACGGCCCCGCAGAACCTGCTGAGGCGCGTCGAAACGCGCGGGGTGCAGGGCACGCTGACCCTGCCCGACGGCACCGTCCTCGGTGGGCCCGGCCTGCCGGCGGACGCGCGGATCCGTCAGGTGCGGGCGACGCTTTCCGGGCCGCCGCGGATCGACGGCGCGAAGCTGACGCTCACCGCGGACGAGTCCCTGATCGCGGCGGCCGAGCAGAGCCTGCGGTGGGTGCTGCTGGCCACCGGTGTCGGCGCGCTGGTCGTCGTCGCGATCGCGTTGCTGCTGGCCGTCCGGTTCGCGCTCGCGCCGCTGGACGCCATGACGCGGCTGGCCCGCTCGATCGTCTCCGGCGGCCGGGGCGGGCGGCTCGCCCCGGAGAGGCCCGGCACCGAGCTGGGGCGCGCGGCGGCGGCGTTCGACTCCGCGCTGGACGCCCTCGAGGGCGCGGAGCGGGCGGCGCGCGAGTCGGAGGAGCGGACCCGGCGGTTCGTCGCCGACGCGGCCCACGAGCTGCGCACGCCGCTGGCCGGAGTGCAGGCGGCGGCCGAGGCGCTGCTGCAGCAGCCGCCGGACACGCCCCAGGAGCAGCGGGAACGGCTGCAGCTGCTGGTGGTCCGCGAGTCCCAGCGAGCCGGCCGGCTCGTCGCCGACCTGCTCGACCTGGCGCGGCTGGACGCGGGCGCCGAGCTCGACCGGACGCCGGTCGCGCTGCGCGAGCTGGCGGCGGTGCAGGCCGAGCAGGTGCGGCTGACCACGCCGGACGTGACGGTCGAGGTCACCGGGCCGGACACGGTCGTCGTGGGTGACCGGGCGCGGCTGACGCAGATCCTCGCCAACCTGACCGGCAACGCCGTCCGCGCGATGGCGGGCCGGGGCACGCTCACCTTGGAGGTCACCGCCGACGGGTTCACGGTGACCGACACGGGACCGGGCGTGCCTGGCCCGGAGCGCGAGCGCATCTTCGACCGCCTGGTCCGCCTGGACGCGGCCCGCGAGCAGGGTGGCTCGGGCCTGGGGTTGCCGATCGCCCGCGGTTTCGCGCGCGCCCACGGCGGCGACCTGTGGTGCGAGGCCGCGCCGGGTGGGGGAGCGAGGTTCCGGTTGACCGGGTTGCCGCCAGCGCCCCAAGGTGGCCTTCGGTGCGTCTGACGCAACCAATGTGGCCTTCGGTGCGTGAGACGCAACCAAGGCCGCCTTGGGGCGCATCAGGCGAACAGGCCGTCCATCCGTCCACTGTGGCCGGGGAGCACCTTGCCCGCGTCGGTGCCGAGGACGTCCTCCACCAGCGTCGCGTACACGTCGCGGAAGTCCGTCGACAGCTTCAGGTCGCCGTCGTCCAGGTCGGTCAAGCTCGGCTCCGCGCCGTGGAAGCCGCCCTTCACCCGGGGGCCCAGGACGAACACCGGGCCCGCCGTGCCGTGGTCGGTGCCCTGGCTCGCGTTCGCCGTGACCCGCCTGCCGAACTCCGAATACACCAGCACGGTCGCCTGCTTGCCGCGGTCGTACTTCGCCAGCCGCTGGACGAACGGCGTCAGCGCGCCGTCCAGCTCGGTCAGCAGCCGCTGCTGGGTGCCGCGCTCGTCGGCGTGCGTGTCGAACCCGCCCAGCGACACCGAATACGCCCGCGTCGGCACGCCCGCCTCGATCAGCCCGGCGACCACGTCCAGCTGCGCCGCCAGCTCGCCCTTCGCCTTCTTCCCACCCTCGCCGGGCTTACCCAGCGTCTGCACGGCCCGGTGCAGGTCGGTGACCGATCGCGCCGCGCGTGCTTGCCAGAACCCCTCGCCCGGCTGGGCGGCGCCGAGGTCCTCGAACGCCTTACCCAGCGCGCCTTCCGGGAGCTTCAGCCCGCCGACCGGCAGCGACGCCGCCGCGGTCCGCTCCCCGGCGAGCAGCGGCGGCAGCACCGGGTCGACCGAGACCGCCCGCAGCGGGTCGTCGCCGGTGGCGTCCAGCCAGCGGCCGAGCCAGCCGGTCGGCACGGACGTCTCCGGCGACGCCGTCTGCCAGATCGCCATCGACCGGAAATGGCTGTGGTCGGGCTTCGGGTAGCCGACGCCGCGCAACACCGCGAGCTGCCCGCCATCCCAGAGTCCCTTGAACCCCTTCATCCCCGGGTTCAGGCCGAGGCCCTCGCCGAGGTCGAGCACCTCTTCCGGCTTGTACGCCAGCTCCGAGCGCGCGTCTTGGTACGCCGGGTCGCCCGCGGGAACGACGGTGTTGAGGCCGTCGTTGCCGCCGTAGAGGGTGACGACCACGAGCACGCCCGCGTCCGGGTCCAGCGGGTTCTCCTGCGCCGCCGACAGCAGCTGCCCCCAGTCGACCTGCGTGGCGCCGGCGGCCAGCGCCGCGGCGGCCGTCACGCCGGTCGCGGTGAGGAACCTGCGACGGTTCACCTGCTGCACGATCGTCACCCGCTCACTACGTATTCGGGGGCACAAGCGGCCACTGTGGACAGTTGGCGGACGTTGCCGGCGACGGCGGCCAGCGCGGCGCGGGTCCGGTCCGACCACGCGTCGACGCCGAGCAGGTCGCCGATCGCGGCGGCCTTGTCCCGCGCCTTCGCCACCGCGCCCAGGTCGGCCTGCTCGGCGACCAGCTGGGCCGCGTGCAGGCGCGCCACGCCCGCCGACGTCGTCAGCCAGGCCCCGCTCGCCGCCCAGCCGCCGACGCTGGGCGGCTGGAACGGTACTTGGCCCATCCCGCGCAACGCCGCCAGCAGCTGGGTCCGGGTCTTGTCGTCGAGATTTGCCGGTCGTACGCCCAGGGCGCGCAGCAGCCCGGCCAGCCACTCGACCGGCTGCTTGACCAGCGACGTCGCGCTGTCGTGGAACGCGGGTTCGTCGGTGATCGCGCGCAGCAGCGCGCGGATGTCGCGGCGGCTTCCGTAGGCGGCGACCAGTCGGTTGAGCGCGTCGGCCGGCGGCGGGGTCGCCGACACCAGCCGGAACCAGACGCGGCCGGCGACGAACGGCGCCGATTCCGGCCGGCTCAGCACGAGGTCCACAAAGGACTGAGCGTCGAAGTCCCCGTCGGTGCCGAGGATGTGCTTGACGCCGTCGTCGTGCCGCTTGGCGATCAGCTGCGCGCCGGTGGCGTCGCGTTTCGCGGTCCAGCCGGTGAGCGCGCGGGCCGCCTCGCGGACGTCGTCTTCGGTGTAGTGCCCGACGCCGAGGGTGAACAGCTCCATGAACTCGCGGGAAAGGTTTTCGTTGGGTTTGCCCGCTTTGTTGCTGTTGCCGTCCAGCCACAGCAGCATCGCGGGGTCGACGACCATGGCGCGGGCGAGGTCGGTGAAGCTGCCGAGGGCGTGTTCGCGCTGAGTTCGGTTCTGCGCGAGCATGAGTCGCGGGCTGCGCACCTTCTGCTCGCTGGTGGCGAAGTGGCCGTGCCAGAACCAGGTCAGCCGTTCCACGGAGGCGAGGTCGGTGGCCACCATCCGGTCCAGCCACCAGCTCACGGCCTGCGTGGCCTGTGCCTGGGTCTGCTTGCGGGCCTGCTGCTTGGCGGCCTGGTCGGCGTTCTTACCCGGTTTGTCCGGTGGCGGGCCGGGATCGGGCATCGGCGTCGCGGCCGCACCGGCGTCCGGCCCGGCGCCCAGCAACCGGTCCCGGGTTTCGGCGAACCCGCGGTCGAGGTCGCCGGGCCGCGGCCCGAAGCCGAGGCGATCGTGCAGCCGCCGGACGGCCGCTCGTTCGGAAAGCGCCACCATGCCTCCGATGGTGGGACACGGGGCCCGCCGCCGCGACCACCCGGCGCGGACCTTAAGCCGATCCACAGCTACGGGCGGCTCAGGGCAGCGCGGCGAGGAAACCGGTGACGGCGAGCAGCCCCGTCACGCTCAGGTTGATCAGCCGGTGCTCCATGATGACGGCGGCGAATTCCCGGATGGTCGCGCTGGGCCAGTAGTAGAGCGCGGTGGGGGAGCCGACGACCTGCCCGTTCACCTTCGCCGTGCGGGCGAGGATCGCGGCGCGGAAGGCGTGGAAGTTGTTGGTGACGAGGACGCACCGGTAGCCGGGGCGGTGCCGCCGCATGAGGTCCCGGCTGAAGGTGAGGTTCTGCGCGGTGGTCGTCGAGCGGTCTTCGCGGAGCAGCTTGTCGTCGGGTACGCCGTGGGCGAGGAGGTAGTCGGCCATGGCGTGGGATTCCGGCTGGTTTTCGTCCGGTCCCTGACCGCCCGAGGTGATGACGAGCGGGTCACCGCCTCGGTCGCGTTCGGCTCGGTAGAGGGCGAGCGCCTTGTCGAGCCGGCTGGCCAGCAGCGGAGGGATCCGGCCGTTGATGATGCGCGAGCCGAGCACGACCACGAAGTCCACACCGGGACGGACGCGCAGCCGGCTGTAGAGGAAGGCGTAACCGAGGTAGCAGCAGAACAGGAAGCTCACGTAGGACACCGCGGCCAGCACGGAGACGGCCACCGCGCCGACGGCCGGCTGCTGGGTGTACTGGGCGGTGACCACCAGGACGACGAGGGCGAGCAGTCCCAGACCCGCGAGGAAGGACAGGAGGTTCCCCAGGGACCGGCTTTCGCGCCGGATCATGGTGACGCCGTTCGCGAGCAGGAAGACCGCCAGCACGAGCACCGCGAACAGCGGTGTCAGGAGGACGAAGAACACGACGACGGCCCCGGTTTCCGGGGGAAGCCGGTCGATGTCGTGCAGGAGCCCGATGAGCAGGCAGGCGACGGCCAAGCCGAGCAGAACCGCGTTCCGGAACCGTCTGCGGTCCTGCCGGATGCTCACCAGTGCCACGATCAGGAACACGGCGGCCAGGGCGTAGAGAATGACTGTCGCCTCCGGGATCTCGGTGTCGGATCGGCAGCCAGATCATCGGACGCCGGGGGCGAACAGCCGGGTCGTGTCACTCGTCGGCGACGAGGATTCACCTGACCGGGTCAGGTCGTCCGGCGGCGCGGCCCCGCGCCTGGCGGGAGCGGGGCCGCCGGTCACGCGGTCAGTTGACGTACACCGAGTAGCCGATGCCACCCGACTTGGTGCCGTCGGCCGTGGTGCCCCACACGATGACCGAGTAGCTGCCCCGGTCCGGTGGGGCCCACGTCATCGTCCCCGCACCCGATCCGTCCGCCGGTACGGTGACCTGCTCGGTCACGGCACCGCTGTCGTTCCGGACGTAGTAAGGCGCGCTCGTGATGCTGAAGTAGTACGTCTTCTCCGGCGAGGAGACGTTGTCGGCCGTCAGCGTGCGCACCCGCAGGTTGTGGGATGCCGAGCCCTCCGGGGGCAGCGGGGGAGTCCAGGCCAGCCCGGCGCGCCCGTTCTGGGCGGCCACCTGCTGGACCGGACCCCAGTCGAACGAGTACTCGAACGTCACCGCGCCCGGCTGGCGGGCGTCGAACGTGAACGTGCCGGGGAACACCCGCCCGTTCGCCTGGAACTCCTTCGAGGTCACCACCATCTCGTAGTCGCCGATCCTCGGTGGGGTGTAGCTCACCGACGCGGTGTTCCCGCTGACCGGCACGGTCCACTTGGTCGCCGGGTCCGCCGTCAGCCAGTACTCGAACTCCACGGCGTCCGGCATCGGGGTGGTGAACGTGAACGTGGCGGCCCCGCTCTGCGTCCCGATGTCGCCCTCGTGGCCGATCGCCGGCCGCCAGGTGTTGAGCGACAACTGTTTCTCCGTCACCGGCGACAGCCCACCGGACGCGTCGCGGGCCCGCACCCGCAGCACGTTCTGGTCAGCCGAGGTGAACTCGACCGGCAGCGCGGCGGTACCGTCGGCGTTCGCCTTGACCGTCCACTTCGTACTCTCGGCGCTCGCGAACCAGTAGTCGTGCTCGACGACGTCCGGCATTCCCGGGGTCGCCGTGTACGTGGCCGAAGTGCCCAGGTCGACGTTCCCGGGCCCGCTGACCGCCGGCGACGCGTCGATGAGGAACCGGTACTCCCGTTCCGGCGACTTCACGCCCGCGGTGTCCACCACCGGTGGCCGGCGTGATCGTCACCTCGGCGACGCCGTCCTGGCCGGCCGTGACCGTGGCGGACGCGCCGTCGTCCAGCCGGCAGTCGTACGCCACGACGTTCGGCGTCCCCGGCGCGAACCGGAACACACCCGGCACGCCGAAGCCGCCGTCCGGGCCGCCCTGCGGCGGGTAGCGGTCGGACGAGACCGTCGGCCGCGTCTCCTTGACGATGAACGAGTAGTAGGTGCTGAGCGAGAGGTTGCCCGCCCGCACGACGACTGACTGCCAGCCGGTGGCCGCCGGCGTGAAGCTGACGGTGGCGGTGCCGTCGGGGCCCGCGGCGATCTCCCGCGTGCCCCGCGCCGAAGTTGTAGTCGTACTTCACGACGTCGGTGGAACCGTTGGGGGAGAAGGTGAACTCGCCCGCCACGCCAATCCCGCGCCTTCGGCGCCCGCCGGGTACGTCGGGAAGACGACGGCAGGCGCGTTCGGATCCGTGCGGTCGACGGTGAACCGGCACGGGCCCGCCGTGGCCGACTTCGCACCCCAGCTGTCCTGGGCGTACACCTCCCACGCGTAGGTGCCGTCGGCGAGGTCCGAGGCGTCCGGGTACGCCGCGGCGGGGCTGCCCGACCCGGCACCCGTGCGCCGGGTCCGCCACCGGCCACCACACAAACTGCCCGGACGTGAAGTCCCCGTCCGGATCGCATTTCGGAACGCTGTTGACCAGTGGTTTCCGCGGCCGCCATCGCGCCACCGGAGCCGGTGGTGGCGAGCGCGACGGCGAGCACCGTCAGTGATCTTCGTAGCGTCAGGTCGGAGGTGGCCCACGCGCAAGATCGCCGATCGGTTTAGTCTCGCTGAAGGGCTCAACCCGAAAGACTGAAGTTCATCGGCATCATTAACTGTTCGGTCGAAAAAAAGGCAGTACTTCGGTAGCGTCGCCGTGGGTATTCACCATCGAAAACCGGGGGTTATCGAATGCTGAAATCAATCACCACGGTCGCCGCGGCGGTCTCGCTCGGGGTCGTGGGCGTTGCCGTCTCGCCCGCGGCCGCGGCCACGAAGACCTTCTCGTGCAGCACCGGCTCCACGGCGTATGACGACGACGGATACCTCTACGCCTATTACTCGGCTTCGGGCACCGCGTCGTGGCTGGTCACCGGGATCGACTATCGGATCTACATGGGGCAGGGGATCCGGTACGGGAACCATTCCGACGTCTACTACACGGACAACGCTTTCGCGCCCACCAAGAACTTCTCGACCGCCAACGGGAAGTCCGACGGGTCCCTGGGGACGCTGACCACCACCGACTACCTCCGGCCCCGCCGCACGAGCAACGGGGTCAGCTTCAAGTTCACCTTCGACGAAAGCCTTTCCCCCGACCCCAGCTGCACCGGCTCCGGAACCTTCCCGAGCTGAGCGGACCGGCGATGCGGAAACGCCTCCTCGGCCGCATGAACGTGGCCGTCCTGGTGGCCTTGCTGGCCGTCGTGACCGCGAGCTGCGGTCACGACGGCACGCAGGCCGCGTCCGCCCCTTTCACGTTGCTGCAGGTGGATGACCACGGTGCCCTCGCCTACGACCCGTCCGGCGGCCAGCTGCTGGGCCTCGCGCGGGAAGGCCGGAGGCTTTCGGAAGTGTGGAGGCGGGATCTGCCGTCCGGGCGGATGCTCGACGTCACCTGCTTCGGCGAGTGTCCGCGCGCCGCCCTGCTCCTGCAGGATCCGGCGGCCTCGACCGGTTCTCGCGTCGAGCCCACCGATGCCCGCGGGCGCTCCGCGGATGTGTGGGCCGAGGAAGGCCGGCCGCTCCGGATCTTCCGCTGGCGTCAGGACTCCGCGCTTTTCGTCCGGCAGCGCGGAACCGCGACCGAGGTGGTCGCCCGCCGCGCGGGCCGGGAAGCCGTGCTGCCGGTGCACGCGGCCACGAGCCTGGTCGAGGCGGATCCCGCCGGTGACACCGTGGTGGTGGCCGACGCCGCAGCGACCACGGTGCTCACCGTTCGGGCGAAAGCGATCTGGGAGACCGTGAGCGAAATTCCCGGTGCGGCGACGGCCGCGTGTGTCGCGCCCGCCGGAGACCGAGTTCTGGTCATGGGCGACGCGGACGTCACGGTGGACGTGCCGGGCGGCGCGACCCATCGGGCTCCGGCCGCGCTCGCCCACCCAGGGGCGTGCGCCCTCGCCGGCGGCTGGACCGTGAAAGGCGCACTGGGCACGGTGAACGGCGCTCCCAGCAGTGAATGGGTTTCTCAGCACGATGATTCCCGTGTCCAGTGGCGCCAGTCCTACCGACAACTGGGCCGCGTCCTCATGGCGCCGTCGGGCAAGGTGGCCTGCCTGGCGTTCGACGACCGCCCGGTGTGCCGTACCGCGGAAGACACCGACGTCGACAGCCCGGCGGGCACGGTCGTCCAAGCGGCGGACGGTCGGCTGGTCTACCTCGACGGCGACGGCCTGCTCCGCGAATTCCCGTAGCGGCGAACAGCCGAGCGACGGTCAGCTCTCGGCCGGTTCGAGCAGGATCAGCGGCACCTCGCGGTTGCCTTCCTCGACGGCCCGGGCGCGAAGGCCGGCGAAGAACGGGTAGAGCTCGTCGGTGTAGGCCAGCCAGTTCTCCCGCTCCGCACCCTCGGCCACCCGGGCGGTCATCAACCGGCGATCGGGGCCGTCCTGCAACTGCACCGTCGGGTGCGCCACGAGGTTGTGGAACCAGGCCGGATTGCGGGCCTGGCCGCCGGCCGCCGCGCCGATGGCGTAGACGCCGTCACGCTCGATGCGCATCAGGGCGACCTTGCGCAGCTTGCCCGAACGGGCGCCCCGCATGGTCACCACGACCACCGGGCCACCCCCCATCGTCGCGCCTTCGCGGCCGTCGGTGCGCTCGTAGAGCTCGACCTGGTCGCGGGTCGTCGGGTCGGCACTGGGGACGTACTCGCCGTCGAGCAGATTCGTTGTCATATCAGGGAATTCCTTTCGTCGGGGGTGGTTTTCACGCGTTGACCGGCTTCAGCCGGCCACCTGGATCACGGTCTTCCCGATGGTCCGGCCGCTCTCGGCGAGGGCGTGCGCTGTCTTCATGCTTTCGGCGGTCAGGCCCTCGAGCACGGTGGTGGCGATCGGGCGGAGGCGGCCCGCCTCGACGTCGTCCGCCGCCCGGGCGAGGATCCGGCCCTGGCTGCCGACGTCACCGCCGGCCACGATCTTGCTGAACACCATCTCGCTGTGCAGTGACAGCGATTTGCCCGTCAAGGCCCCCGCGTCGAAGGGGCCGGCGAGGTCGATGGCGGCCAGGTGACCGAAGGGGCGCAGCACCTCGGCGATCGTCCCCAGGTGGCCGCTGGTGCCCGAGGTCGAGAACACCAGGTCGACGTGGTCGATCCCCGCCGTGCGGAGCTGTCCGGCCAGGTCGCCGTGGTGGTCGACGACCAGGTCGGCACCCATCGCCGTCGCCCACTCCCGTGACTCGGGCCGCGAGGCCGTGCTGATCACGAACGCCGGTGTCGTGACCTTGAGCAGTTGCGTGGCCATCGACCCGACACCGCCGGCTCCGCCGACGACGAGCACGCAGCCGACACCGGGCGGCAGCGCGTCCTGGTCGCGGAACAGCGATTCCCAGGCCGTGAGGACGCCGATGGGCAGCGACGCGGCGTCGGTGAACGCGAGCCGGTCCGGGATCTTGGCCACCACGCGGTGGTCGACCGCGACGCGCTCGGCCCAGCTGCCGTCGCGGGTGAAGTCACCGGTGCCCAGCACCCGGTCCCCAGCCGCGAACCCGGTGGCCGCGGGCCCGGCCGCGGCGACGACCCCGGCGAATTCCCAGCCGAGGACGACTCGCCCGCCGGGTTCGACGCTGCGTGTCCGCCGGATCGCGGCTTCGCCCGGGTTGATGCCGATCGCCCGGACTTCGACCAGCAGGTCACCGTCGCGCAGCCGAGATTCGGCGACTTCGGTCAGGGTGATGGCGAACGCGTCGAGTGTGTGCGCTTTCTCGTAGGTGAGCGCCTTCACGGCTTCAGTCCTGCCTCAGGGCGTGCAGCGCCGAGAGCGGCCCGCCGACCTGCATCAGGCGGCCGCCCTCGCGCAGCGTCCCGGCGTCGACCGGCGCGAATCCGAGGGCGTCGGCGACCGTGTGGAAATCCGCCTTGGCGGCCTGGTCGTCACCGGCGTAGAAGAGCAGCTGCCGTCCTGCCGCGTGCCGGGGATCGGCGGCGATGTACTGGGCGTAGAGGGTGTTGAAGGCCTTGACCACGCGCGCGCCCGGCGCACGATCGGCGACGAACTCGCTCGCCGTCTCCACCCCGAGGTCGGTGAGGGCCGGCCGCATCGACTCGAAGTAGTTGGTGGTGTCGACCAGGATGCGGCCGTCCCACTCGGGCAGCCCGGCCAGGGCGTCGCCGACCTGGGGCCACGGCACGGCGAGGAAGACCAGGTCGGCGGCGGCCGCTTCCGCGACCGTGCCCGCGCTCGCGAGCGGCCCCAGCCGGGTCACGACGTCGAGCAGGGTGTCCGGGCCGCGGCTGTTGCTGAGCGTCACCTTGTGGCCGGCCGCCACGAGGTGGCCCGCGATCGCCTGCGCGACCGCCCCGGCGCCGATGGTTCCGAAGTTCACGATCGTCCCCTTAGTCTTCAATGACGTGCATCATCATAACTAATGATTGCCATCGTCATCATTAACTGTCAAGCGGGGCTCGTCCGTGGACACTCGGTTTGATGATGGGTATCATCGGTAGCGAGCTCGTCAGAGAGGTGGTGGACGTGCCCCGCATCACGCAAGAGCAGAAGCGGCTCAACCACGAGAAGATCGTCAACGCGGCCGGCGCGGGATTCCGGCTGCGCGGCATCGACGGCATCGGCATCGAGGAGCTGATGAAGTCGGCCGGCATGACGCACGGCGGGTTCTACAACCACTTCGCCTCGAAGGACGACCTCGCTCTCGAAGTCCTCCACCAGGGCTTCACCGACTCGCTCGGGGCGCTCGACGCGATCCGCGAAGGGCATCCCCGTTCGGCGCGCGCGGCCCTGCACGACATGGTCGACGAGTACCTCAACGCCGAGCACCGCGACCACCCCGAGATCGGCTGCGCGTCAGCCGCCCTCGTCTCCGACGCGGGCCGCCACGGCGCCGCCGCCCAGGCCGAATACCGGCGCGGGCTGGACGGCTATTTCACCACCATCACCGAGATGCTGCTCGACCGCGCACGCCAGTCGGGCACCGAACTCACTCCCGCCGAGGCCCGCGAGCGCGCGGTGGCGCTGTTCAGCCAGATGGTCGGCGCGCTGCTTCTGTCCCGGGCGGTGGCCGACGCCGCGCCGGATTTGTCGGACGAGGTGCTGACGGTCAACCGGCGGCGGCTCAAGAAGCTGTGACCGACGTCGGTCTCGCTGCCCGGTGGGACTCGCGCTCGGTGAGCCATTCGAGAGTGGCGTGTCTCGGTCATTCTGCGACGTCGATGGCGGGACGGTACGCCCGCGGTGCTCAAGCCCAGTCCCGATCGAGCCCATCCGAATGCTGAGCAGGTGGGCTCATCTCAAGGGCTGTGCAAGATCGCCCTGGCCGCGTCGAGCAAGTCGATCTCAGCGGAGCGGACCTGCGGAGCCGAAATCAGATCGACCATGTCCTGCCAGTAGTAGCCCAGATGCGCGAAGCGAAACTCGTCCTCGGTCATCCACTCTTCCCCAGGCACGATCTTGCGCGCGAGCTCGGCGACCGTGAGCTTGCCCTGGACCAGCTCCTCGGCCAGCTCACGCAACCACCACCGAACAGCCTCCCGTCGACCAGGGCTCGTGATACCCAGCTCGGCCAATGCATCCCGGTGGAGATCCGCTATTTCCGTCGTTGCCGATCCCTTGCCGAGCCCCGCCAGCTCTCGCAGCGCCGGCGAGTCAACACCCCGCGCCAGGGCCGCCGCCGCGGCCGTCGGCAGGTCTTCCGGGCGCACCATCCCCGCGGCGTGCCGCCACGCCACGTCACGAAGAATGTCCACGCTTTCACCTTGCCCAAGCGAGCCCGGCCTCGCACCCCGATTTTGCGGCCCTTTCCACCATGCTGACAGCAAAGTCCACCGGCAACGCGCGCTCATGCCGATGGGCGTGCGCCCCACGGGTCAGCCGAGTTCGAAGCCGAACCGCCGGACGTCAGCCACTGGAAAGGACGGTTCGGGGGCGATGAGCGGCCACGGCCGGGCGGCTTCGAGCTGACCCGCCAGCCGGAACAGCGTGGCCTCGTCGCCGAATCGGCCGAGGAAGTGAACTCCGATCGGTAAACCCTCTTCATTGCGCCACAACGGAACCGACATCGCCGGGTTGCCCGTGATGTTCGCGACCACCGCCGGGTACGCGACCGTCGGTGCGCCGCGCTCGAGTGCCCGCAGCGGCTCCTCCGGCATCGACGTGATCTCGCCGACGCGGGCCGGTGGGGTCGACATCGTCGGGGTCAGCCACGCGTCGAACCCGGCCAAGAACTCCGCGACCACACGAGAAAACGCCTGCAGGTCCTCGATTGCCAGGAGGTAGTCCGCTGCGCTCACGCGCTGCCCGGCTTCCCAGTACGCCCGGGTCAACGGCTCCAGCTCGCCGGGGCCGGGGCGGCGGCCCAGCTTGCGGATCCAGTACCCCACGATCCACGCCGTCGCCGCGTTGAACGCCGTGCCGATCGCGTCGCCGACCGCCGGGGTCAGGCCAGGCAGGTCGGCTTCGACCAGGTCGTGACCCAGCGACGCGCACAGTGCGACGGCGTCCTCCAGCGCGGCGACGCAGTCCGGGTGACCGAGTGAACCGTCCGGCAGCCGAGGGCTGAACGCGATCCGCAACCGTCCCGGGTCGGCGCCTACCTCGGCCGCGAACGGGCGGGCGGGCGCCGGGGCCGGGTACGGGTCGCCCGGTGCCGGGCCCGAGATGGCGTCCAGCAGTGCTGCGCTGTCGCGGACCGAACGCGTGAGTGCGTGTTCGCAGGCCCATCCGCTGAGGACGTCGCCGTACTCCGGGCCGAGCGGTACCCGGGCTCGCGTCGGCTTGAGGCCGAACAGTCCGCACGCCGATGCCGGGAACCGCAGCGAGCCGCCCAGGTCGTTGCCGTGCGCCATCGGGACCAGGCCCGCCGCCACCGCGGCCGCCGATCCGCCGCTCGATCCGCTCGTCGAGCGGTCCGGGGCCCACGGGTTGCGGGTCGGCCCGTGCAGCACCGGTTCGCACGCCGGGACCAGGCCGAACTCCGGGGTGTTGGTCTTGCCGAGCAGCACCAGCCCGGCTCGGCGCAGCCGCCGCACCAGCTCGGACTCGTACGTGGAGACGTTGTCCCGCAAGAAAACCGAGCCCTCGGTGAAGCGAACCCCGGGTACCTCGGCGACGAGATCCTTGAGCAGGAACGGAACTCCGGCGAAGGGACCGGGCGCGGCTTCGCGTGCGTGGTCGAACATCGGCGTCACGACGGCGTTGAGGATGGGGTTGAGCCGCTCGATGCGCTCGATCGCGGCCTCCGCCAGGTCCGCGGCGGTGAGCTCACCGCCGCGGACCAGCTCGGCCTGCGCCGTGGCGTCCAGAGTGGACAGGTCGGTCACGGCGACACCCCGCCGTGCGCCGCGTGGACCTCGCCGAGCGGCTCGATCCGGGCCGGGGGCAGTCCGGCGTCGGCGATCGCGGCCGCGAAGCCGGGATCGGTGCTGAACGCGGTGAAGTCCGCTTCACTCGGGCAGCCGTCGAAGATCGTGATCCCGCCTTCGCGCTTCACACACGTGTGCAGCAGGAGCTGTCCGGGCGGGATCGTCGCGACGAACTTGTCGTAGGCGGGCAGCAGCTCTTCCGCCGCGCCGTCGAAGTGGTAGGCGGCCAGGTACACGGCGGTCACCTCGCCTTCGCGTCGGCCATGTTGCGGCCGATGACGGCCATGGTGGCGTTCAGTGCGGCGGTCGGGCTGAACTCGACCAGCTCGGTGCCCGCGAAGAGCAGCGGCACGTGGCCGGGCGCGCCGTAGTAGGTGTCGCCGGCCTGGTAGACCTCGTCGTGGTCGGCGTAGCGGAAGACGATCTTCCCACTGACGACCGTGCCCCAGTGCGGGCACTGGCAGCGATCGCCCGGCAGGCCGCGGAACAACGGCGCCGGGTCCAGGTCGGCCTTGTGCGTCTCGTAGGCGACGGTGTACTCGCCGAGTTCGACGTAGCGGCCTTCGATCTCCGGCTCGTCGAGCGACAGGCTGGCTTCGGCTTTGGTGGTGCGCGGCATGGCTTCCTCCTCGTCGTGGATCGGTCTCACCCGGCAGGCGTGAGATCCGGCCGCACGATGTGAGGTCAGGTTCGCCAGGTGTGCGGTGTCTCGGGTTCGTACACGCAGAGCGTCCCGGTGCGGACGGCGGCGCGCAGGTGCCGGCCCAGGTCGGGATGGGCCTTGCCGATCCGGTCGATGGTCGCGCGGATGCGGGCGGTCACCGCGGTCCGCGCCCGCTCGGCAGGCGAGCCCACCCGCCGTGGCCGCCCGCCCAGTCCGTACGCGGCGGACAGCTGCGCCAGCAACGCTTCCCGCTCGTCGGCGACCCGCGCCGACCCGGCCGCGTCGCCGGTGGCGTCCGCGGCGTCGGCGAGCGCCGCCAGCTCCCGCAGCCGGTTCCGGTAGGCCGTGCGAGCAGTCGCGTCGACGACCTCACCGAGGTCGCCCTGGACAGGCGCGCCACCGGGCGACGCCAGCTCGACGGCAGGGACGGCGACCCCGGGACGGGCGAGCAGCCGCGCCAGGTCCCGCAGACCCTTCGCGTCGGCGAGCCGGACCTCGCGGCCGGCGAACCGGAGCACCCACAGCTCGCCGTCCCGGGAGAACGCGTCGTCGGCGGCGACCGGCGCCGCCCCGGACTCCACCTCGATCGTGGCCACGAGCGCGGTCGCGCCGATCGCTTCGGCTGCTTCGAGAGCGCGGGCCCGGTGTGCGGCGGCCGGTTCACCCAGGGCTTCGGCGAGCAGCGCGAGGTGCCGGTGCACCGGCCCGCGGATCGCCGCGCCGAAGCCCTCGACGACGAACTGGTCCGCGTAGGGGAGAAGCCAGTCGTAGACCGCGCGGGCGACCGGGTGCGGGCCGGCCAGCGCGATCGTCTCGGCGGCCTGGGCCAGCATCGGCAGCCACTCGGAGTCGCGGGGTGCCGTGCCCAGCCGCGGCGCGACCGCCGACAGCCGGTCGCGCGCCTCCTCGAAGCGGCCGAGCTGCGCGGCGACCAGCGCCACGGAGACCCGGGGCCAGATTCCGGGCAGCTCGTCGAGCGCCACCTGCGCGATCACGCGCTGGACCCCTTCGCGGTCACCGATTTCGGCGAGCAGGCACCACCGCTGGGTCTGGGCGAGCATCAGGGCGTTCGCGCTGCCGGATTCCCCGGCCAGTTCCTCGACGCGGGCGAGCGCGGCCCGGCAGTCGTCGTACCGGCCCTCCAACAGCGCCCGCATGCCTCGCCACAGCGGCCCGTACCAGAGGTAGAACGGCTGGTCCAGCACCGCGGCGGTCCGTTCGAAGGCGAGGATCTCGGTGTCGGCCGTCCCGCCGGTCTCCAGCAGCGCCACCAGCCGCAGCCGTCGCCCGAGCAGCTCCAGCTTCGGATCCCGCAGCCGCCGCGCCAGGTCGACCACTTCGCCCGCCCAGGCGAGCCGGTCCGCGCAGTGCGCGGGTCCCGGCTTCGCGTCGCACATCGCCGCCTGGGCCTGGGCCAGTGCGGCCGGATCGCCGACGCGGCGGGCGATGTCGACTGCTTCTTCGGCCAACGCGAGCCGTCGCTCGTCCGGTTCGAGCAGCGTGGTGGCGACCGAAAGCCGCGCGGTGACGGCGGCCCGCAGCGCGGAGTCGCCGGGCGGCAGCGCCGCCCGGGCCCGCTCCAGCAGGTCGATCTGCTCGTGGTCGAGCAGGTCGACCTCGATGCCGGACGCGCCCGAGCCCAAGCCGAGGGCGGCGCGGGCCAAGAGGCCGGGCGAGGCGGCGCGTTCGGCGGCGGCGAGGAAGTCGGCTCGCGCGCCCGTCCGGTCGCCCGCGCCGAGCCGGGCGGTGCCGGACGCGACCAGCAAGCCGGGTTCGTCCCCGCCGATCTCGCGGCTGCGCTCGTACCAGCTGACGGCGTCGTCGTAGGCCAGCAGCTCGGCGGCGTGGTCTCCGGCGAGCCGGGCGTACCGGGCGGCGTCGGAGGCGTGTTCCGGGCCCGCGCGCAGGAAGTGGTGGGCCACCTGGGCCGGGCCCGCGTCACGGCCGCGTTCGGCGTGGCGGACGAGGACCGCGGCCGCCGCGGCGTGCAGCCCGGCGCGCTCGGCCGGCGGGATGGCGTCGTACAGCGCGTCCCGCAGCAGCTGGTGGCGGAACGTGGCGGAACCCGCCTCGAGCGAGCCGAGGAACGCGGCCGCGTCGCCCAGCACCGCGCGGACGTCGGCCAGTCCGGTCCCGATGAGCTCGGCCAGGACGTCGAGCCGGAACCGCACGCCCAGCACCGAGGCCGCGGCGAGGGCGTGCGCGCAGGCTTCCGGCAGCGCCGCGGTCCGGGCGTGGACGACCGCGCGCACCGAGGCGGGCACGGGCCCGTCCGTGCCGTGGCGCACGAGCTCGGTGACGAAGAAGGCCTCACCGCCGGTCCGGGCGACCATCGCGCGGACCTCCGCGTCGGTGGCCGGGCGCCCGGCGGCCGCCGCGACGAGCGCGGCGACGTCGTCCCCGGTCAGCGGGCCGACCGGCAGGCAGAGGGCCCGGCCGAGCAGGTCCGCCCGCGCCTGCGTCCGGCCCAGCCAGGCACGGTCGTCGTCGCGCGCGGTCGCCACGACGACGACCCGGGCGGTGCGGACCGTCGCGGCCGTCTCGGCCAGCAGCCGCAAGGACGAGGCATCGGCTTCGTGGACGTCGTCCAGGACCACCAGCAGCGGAGTCTCCGCCGAACCCGCCCGCAAAGCCGCGGAGACGTCGCGGGCGAGCCGCCGCCGGGCTTCCTCCGGGTCGGCGGCGCCGTCCCCGGCCCGGCCCGTCACCACCGCGCGCAGCTCCGGCGACGCCTGCGCGACCCGGCCGCCGTGGACGTCGGCTGCCACCAGGTCCCGCAACACCTGTGCCCAGGGCCCGAGCGCGGTCGCGGCGTCGCACCACACCCACACCGTGCGGAAATCCGGCGCCGACGCGGCGATCTCCGCCGCGATCCGGGTCTTCCCGGCGCCGCCCGCGCCGGTCAGCAGCACCAGCCCGCCGTGCCCGGCCCGCGCGCCCGCCACCACGGCTCCGGCCTCGGCCAGCACCGCGGCCCGGCCCACGAACGGGAGTGGCTCGGTCATCGGCACGCCTCGCGTTTCGCCCGGAAGGTTTCCGGGCCGCTCACCGCAGTGTCCCCGAAGCGTCGAGGCGTTACACGGTCGAAAACCGCTGGCGAAGAGTGGTCGCGAAACCGTCAGCTGCTCGCGATACTGCACGTCATGGGGATGGGGTTTCGGGTACTGGGGCCGGTGGAAGCGATCGCGGACGGCACCGTCGTGCCGACGGACGGGGAACGGCCGAGGGTGGTGCTGGCCGGGCTGCTGACCCACCCCGGCCAGCGGGTGAGCGTCGCCCAGCTGACCCGCTGGCTCTGGGACGACGACGGCCCGCGCAACGCCCGCGCGGCCATCCAGACCTACGTCTCCCGCCTCCGCCGCGCGCTCGGCACAGCGGACGTGCTGCGGACCGAGCAGGGCGGCTACCGGCTGGCCGTGGCCGACGACGCCGTCGACCTGACCCGGTTCCGCGCCGCCGCCGCGCGTGGCTGGGCGGCGGCGGACCGGGGCGAACACGCCGACGCCGTGGCCGCGTTCGACGCGGCGCTCGCCGAATGGTCGGGCGAGCCGCTGTCCAACGTGGAGTCCGAGGTGCTGCGGCGGGACGTCGTGACCGCGCTGCGCGAGGAAGCTCTCGCGGTGCGGGAAGCCCGCGCGGACGCGCTGCTCGCGCTGGGCCAGAGCCGCCGTCTGGTGGCGGAGCTGACCGAGCTCGGCGCACGGCACCCGATGCGCGAACGCGTGCACGAACAGCTGATGGTCGCCCTCTACCGGGAAGGACGGCAGGCCGACGCGCTGGCCGTGTTCGACCGCGTGCGCGCCGCCCTCGACGACGAGCTCGGGCTGGTCCCCGGTCCCGGGCTGCGGGCCGTGCGCCAGTCGGTCATCACCGCCGACCCCGCGCTCGACCGGTCCGCCGGCCCGGAACCGGTGGTGCCGCGGCAGCTGCCCGCCGACGTCAGCGGCTTCACGGCCCGCGACCGCGAGCTGGCCCAGCTGCGAGCGCTGGTCCCGCCCGCGACGGACACGGCCGTCGCGCTGCTCGAAGGGGCGGCGGGCGTCGGCAGGTCCGCCCTCGCCGTCCACTTCGCGCACCAGGTCGCCGGGGAGTTCCCGGACGGGCAGCTGTTCCTGGAGCTGGCCGGGTTCGGGCCGGTGGCCCCCGCCGATCCCGGGGTGCTGCTCACCCGGTTGCTGCGGGCGATCGGCGTGGCCGGTGAGGAGGTGCCCGGCGTGCTCGACGACCGGGCCGCGCTCTGGCGGTCGCGCACCGCGGGCCGCCGCTTCCTGGTGGTGCTGGACGACGCCAGGGACTCCGCCCAGGTCCGGCCGCTGCTGCCCGGCCCCGGCTGCCTCGTGCTGGTCACCAGCCGCCGCCGGCTCGGCGGCCTGATCACCCGGCACGGCGCGCGGCCGGTGACCCTCCGGCCCTTCGGGGAGCGCGACGGCGGCGCGTTGCTCGGCGGGCTGCTCACCGGCGCCGTCGCCCTGCCCGGGACGGCCGCGTGGCGCCGCGCGCTCGAGCTGTGCGCCGGGCTGCCGCTGGCCATCCGCATCCTCGGCGAGCGGGTCAACCGGCAGGCGGGCCGGTCGCTGGAGAAGGTCGTCGCCGAGTTCGACGAAGACACCGGGCTGCGCGGCTTCACCCTCGACGACGGTGAAGAAAGCGACCTCGGCGCCCTGTTCGCGTACTCCTACGCCGCGCTGCCCGGTCCGGCGGCCCGGCTGTTCCGCCTGCTCGGGCTGCACCCCATCGGCGGCATCTCGGTGCGCTCGGCGGCCGCGCTGGCCGCGGTGGACCCGCCCGAGGCCCGCCGCCTGCTGCATCAGCTCGCCGTCGCGCACCTGGCCGAGCAGCGGCGGCCCGACCGCTGGGACCTGCACGACCTGCTGCGCGACTACGCGGCCGGGCTGGTCGCGGCCGACGAGGAAGCGGAGGCGGCGACCACGCGGCTGCTGGACTGGTACGCCGCGTGCGCGGTCAACGCGTTCGACGCGTCCCGGCCGTACCTCGCGCCGGAAGGAGCGGACGGCCCGGCCGTCGAACACTTCGCCGGGACCGACGAATCGGCCGAGTGGGTCCTGGCCGAGCAGGCCAACCTCGTCCAGGCCATCGCGAAGGCGTACGAGACCGGACTGGACCGGCAGGCCTGGCAGATCGCCCGCCCGATGGCCCACGTGTTCCTCATGTGCGGCGAGTGCGAGCTATTCATCGAGACGCACCGGACCGGGCTGGCCGCGGCGGTGCGCTCCGGCGACCGGGTCGGCGAGGCCTGGATGCGCAACGGGCTGGGCCTGGCCCTGCGCTGCACCGGCGACCTGGAACCGGCACTCGCCGAGTTCGAGGCCGCGCTGGCGGCGTGGCGCGAACTGTCCTCGGTGGACGGCGAGTCGATCTGCCTGTTCAACCTCGCCACGGCCTACACCGCGCTCGACCGCCACGAGGAGGCCCTGCGGGCCGCGTACCAGTCGCTGGAGCTGGCCCCGCGGTCCGGCAACCCGATCAGCGTGGCCGCCGCGAACGGCGTGCTCGGCGACATCCTGGTCAACGTCGGGCGCCCGGCCGAAGCCCTGGTCCACGCCGAACGCGCGCTGGCGATCTGCGAAGAGGAACAGGCGACCTGGGAGATCGGCGAGGCCCGGCACGGGCACGGCCGCGCCCTGCTCGGCCTGGGCCGCCACGCCGAAGCCGCGTGCAGCCTCGACGCCGCGGTCCAGATCGCCCGGGAGGTCGGTTCGAGCGCGCTGGAGTGCGGTGCGCTGTGCGACCTGACCCGGGCCCACGTCCTGCTCGGGAACACCGGGCGGGCGCGGGAACTGCGCGCGGAACTGGACGCCCTGGTCGCCCGCAACCCGGTCGTCGCGGTCGACTACGGACGGCACTTCGAGCAGCTCGCGGCCGTGGAGGCGGCGGGCTGATCAGTCGGCGTCCGGCTCGAGCTGGTCGTGGTCGGCGTCGAACTGCGCCTTCGTCAACGGCGGCGGTGGCGGCAGCTGGTAGGCCGCCTCCATGCCCGAGTACGACTGAGTGACGGCGAGGATGCCCTCGCGCGCGTCATTCAGGATCTCGTCGGCCTTGGTGAGGTAATCGTGCGCGGCGGCCGCGTAGTCGTCGGGGGTGATGCTGTTCTGGCCGGTCAACACCGCGCCGGCCACGCTCCCCGCCACCCCGAGCAACGGGGACGCCACCGCGGCGACGAGCGCTTCGGTGCCGACCGCGGCGACCAGCCCGAACCCGCCGGTCGCCACGGTGGCGACCACGCCGATCAGGAGGCCCCAGGGGAATCCGGTGGACTTCGACGCGTCCTCGGCTTCCTTCGCCTGCATGGCGGCGACGAACCCGCCCATCAGGTTGATCAGCTTCTTCCGCGCTCCGAGGATGATGCTGCAGTACGCCAGCAGCGCGTCGGCGGCTCCGGCGATGATCTCCTGCTGGTTGGTCATGAAGTCGTAGACCGACCCGGCGTACTCGACGCACTTCTCCTTCGCGGGCCCGGACCAGTGGTCGAAGAGGTGGTCCAGCGCGTCGTGCAGGCCCATCTGCCCGCCGCTCGACTGTCTGGCCGGGCTGTGGGGGTCGTTCGGGTCGCCCGGCTGGTGGGTGAGGTTGGTGGTGATGTTCACCAGCCCGTCGCCGAGCAGCCGGTGGGCGGCGGCGTCGGCGGCGAACGCCGGCAGGTCCGGGCCGGAGAGCGCCCGGGCGGCGTAGAAGAAGTGGTCGATGGTCAGGCCCGGCATCGGCAGGTTGCCCGGCCGGTTGTCTGCCAGCCCCGGGAAGTTGTGGTACACCTCCGGATCCTGGTCGGGGACGTGGTTGTCGATCCCGGATCCGGGGTGCCGGACGGGGGAGTCGCGGGGCGCCGTGCACAGGTCGGCCCAGTTGGCGACATCGGCCAGCAGCCGCTGACCGTCGTTTTCGAAGAACTCCAGCGCGAGGCCGTCGAAGTGGCGTGGATCGTTGGTGGTCCCCACGGCTCAGTCCCGCCTGATCGAGTGCAGCCGCTCGGCGTGCTGCTGCTCGGTGGTGGAATAGACGCGGTAGGCCTCCCACAGCGCGTCGCTCAGCGCCTTCAGCGAGTCCCGCAGCTGGTCGTGTGCCTGCGAAATGAGGCTCTGCACGCCGAAGCAGCGCATGGCGAAAGCACCGTTCAGGCCCGCCGGGTCGGCACCGAGAAGGGCGCCGGGGTCGAGGCTCTGGAGCGGCCGCAGCCGGTCGGCCCCCTCGCTGAAGTGGTCGACCGCCTTGTCGACGTGGTCCTCGAGCGCCTGCTTGAACTCCTCGAGGTGCACGGAATATCCGTCGGGCACGACCTCGGCCCCCTTTCCCGTCCGCCCGCCGGTCCCCCTCGGACCGACGGCACCGACCAGGTAACGGCACCTCCCTTTCGGAACACTGTCCGCCGGCTTTCCGGCCGTAGTCACGCTACGAACGCATCTCCGCCAAGCCCTTCTCCAGCGGCACGTCGGGGGAGTAACCCAGCTCGGTCCTCGCGGCGGTGATGTCGTAGGAACGGTCACGGCCGGTCCAGCTCACGAGCCAGTTCGTCAACGGGGGCGCCGACTTGCGGCGGAGCAGGCGTGCGGCGCGCTCCATCACGGCCGCCACCGGCGCCGCGATCGCCATGGGGACGCTGCGGCTCTCGGACAGGTCCACGCCGCGGGCGGCCAGCAGGGGAGTGAGAAAGTCCCGGATCGGCATCGGGGTGCCGTCGGTGACGTAGTAGACGCCCCCGTGGCGGCCCCGCGTGAGCGCGAGGACGATCGAGCTGACCAGGTTCGCGACGTGGACGAAGTCGACGATGTGCTTGCCGTGGTCGATCCAGGAGAACCGGCCGGCCTCGGCGACTTCGGTCAGTTCGTCGAGCGTCGCCATGCCGCGGCCCCAGATGAACGGCGGCCGGAGCACCACCAGTTCGGTGTTCCCGCCGCGGGCGTTCGCCAGTGCGCGTTCGGTGGCCAGCTTGACCCGGCTGTAGGCGATGTTCGCCCGGCCTTCCGGCGTCGACTCGTCGACGACCGGACGACGCTGACTGCCCGTGGAGACGGACGCGGCACTGACGAGCACGAAGCGCCGCACCCCGGCCGCGACGCTCGCCGCGTGCAGGGCCACCGTCGGCACGTGATTGGCCTGTTCGAAGAGCGAGTCGGGTCCCCAGAACTCCATGCGGGCGGCGACGTGCACCACCGCGTCGACCTCCCGCAGCCGGGCGACCCAGGACGGCGCCTGGGCCTGGGAGAGGTCGGCGAGATCACCGAGAACGGGGTCGGCGCCGGCCGCACGCACGCGCTGGACGCTCGAGTCCGACCTGGCGAGCGCCAAGACCTCGTGTCCTTCGGCGACCAGACGGTGGACGAGCGCGTTGCCGACGAAACCACTGCCGCCGGTGACGAAGATCTTCATGCTTCCACTCCTCGCGCGCGGTCTCGCCGAACGCATTGGCATCGAATAGTTTGGCGTCGATGTATCGACGTCTATGTAACCTGCCGTAGGATGGGGTGTCAAGGAAGAGGTGGCGATGGCCGGAGCGAGGAAAAGCGTGACCGCGGCGCAGGTCGCGGACGAGTTCAGCCGTGCGGCGAAGGTCCTCGTGCGGCGCTTCGACGAGCGGCTGGGCGAGCACGGCGTGTCGACGCCGAGGTCCCGGCTGGTGGTCGAGGTGGCCCGGTCACAGCCCGTCCGGGTCACCGAACTCGCGCTCGCGATCGGCATCACCCAGGGGACCGCGTCGTCTCTCGTGGAGGCGCTCGTCCGCGACGGACTGCTCGAGCGCCAGGCCAGCGCGGACGACCGCCGGTCGGTGTTCCTCCGCGTGACCGCGCAAGGAGCCGCGCTGGCGCAGGAGTGGACGGCCGGCTACGAACGGGCGGCGGAAGAGCTGTTCAGTCCACTCAGCTCGGAACAGCTGTCCACATTGGCCGAAATTCTGGGGATTCTCGGCGCGGACGAGGCGGATGCCGACGGGGCCGCCCGGCTCGGCTGAGGCGACCCCGTCGGTGTCCGTGACTAGCCGCGGTCGACGACCACGTCCTCTTCGCAGATGATCCGCCCGAAGTTCGAGAGATCGATGAAGTTCTCGTGGTCCGGGTCGACGATCTTCAGGAAGTTGTCGCTGAAGAACAGGGCTTCGAGATCGGCCATGCTGTCGAACCAGGCCTCGACCACCGAGTCGTACTCCGGTTCGGGGTACCGGGGTGCGGCGACCGGGTAGGACACGACGAACCGGCGGATGTAGCGCTCCGACTCGGGGATCGACATCAGCAGCGGCCGATGGATCTTTCGCTGGTAGTGGGTGAATTCCTCGTGGGTCATGTCCTTCCGGCGCTTCAGCGTGATGACCATCTTGATCACGGGTGGCTGCCTTTCTTCCGTTGATTGCGGGAAATCGGTGGGGGCTGTGCGCTCCGAAGCCGCCGCTCGCTGCACGTCGGCAACCTGTCCGTGCGCACCACGACGATGCTGCTCGAGGAGAACCCCCGCATCCGGGTCGTGGTGTACCAACCGGCGGATCGCACCACGGAGGAGCGCCTCGAGGAGCTGGCCAGCCGCATCGCCCGCGGCGCGATCGACGGCCCGGCGAAGGTACGGCGCCTGCGCCCGGCGACCTGACGGGACTACCCGGGGCTATTTCTTGCGCCGCGCTCGGAAGGCGCCTACTCTCCATTTCACTACAACTTGTAGCGTAATGGAGGCGGTATGGCCGGTCGTCGCCGAGACCCCGATCTCGAGGAGCGGCTCACCGCGGCCGCGTGGTCGCTGCTGCAGAGCGAGGGCTACGACGCGCTGAAGCTGACCGAGGTCGCGGCGCGCGCCCACGCCCACCGCACCGACGTCTACCGGCGGTGGACGAGCAAGGCGCAGCTCGTCGTCGACGTGCTCGCCCGGCACCTGCCTCCCGTTTCGGATCCCGACACCGGGACCCTCCGCTCGGACCTGCGGGCGATCGTCGAGGACTTCGCGGCTTCCTGGTCCTCGTCCTGGATCGACGGGCTCATGGGGCTCGTCGCCGATCTGCACCGGGACCCCGACGCCGAGCTGAATTTCCGGAGGATGGCCGAGGGCCGCGGCGAACCACTGCGCGACGCCATCACCCGGGCCGTGCGGCGCGGCGAGATCGGCGAACCGCCGGACCTGTCCCTCGTCGGCGATCTGATCGAGGGGCCGCTGATGCACCGCCGGATGCTGGGGCGGCAACCGCTGACGCCGGAGTACCTCGACGCCCTCGCCGCCCTGGCGCACAGGGTGCTGACCGGGACCACGGTGGCGCCGTGAGCGAACCGTACGAACTTTCCGCCGTGGCCCAACTCGCGGCTCTGCGCGCGGGCGACGTCAGCTCCCGGGAGCTGACGGAGCACTACCTGGGCCGCATCGAGAAGTTCGATGGCGGACTCGGCGCGTTCACCACCGTCGCGCCGGACCTCGCCCTCGACGAAGCCGCTCGCGCGGACCACCGCATCGCCCGCGGGGAGTCGGCGCCCCTGCTGGGACTTCCCTTGGGCATCAAGGACCTGTACCCGGCCGCGGGACTGCGGACGACCTTCGGCTCCGCCGCCCTGGCGGAGTTCCGCCCGCAAGCCGATACCTGGACGGTCGGGTTGCTGCGCCAAGCCGGTGCGGTCCTCGTCGGCAAGACCACCACCGCGGAGTTCGGCGCCACCTGCTTCACCGACACCGCCGTGACCGGGCGGCCGACCGTCACCCCGTACGACCCGACGCGGTACGCGAGCGGTTCCAGCGCAGGCGCGGCCGCCGCGGTCGCCGCGGGGCTGCTGCCGCTGGCCCACGCGGGCGACGGGGCCGGGTCGACCCGCACACCCGCGGCGACCTGCCACCTCGTCGGTGTGAAGCCGAGCCGGGGGCTGCTCAGCTCGTCGGTGCCGCTGACGTCCTTGGCCGGCACGACGATCGAAGGCCCCATCGCCCGGACCGTCGGGGACGCGGCGCTGCTGCTGGACGTGATGGCGCGGCCCTGGAACGGCGATCCGGACGGCTGGCGGCCGGACGACAACTTCGCCGACGCCGTCGAGCGGCTACCCGCGCGGCCGCTGCGCGTCGCCGTGTGGACGGACCCGGGCTTCGGCGGTGCTCGGCAGCATCCGGAGGTGGTCCGCGCCGTAGAACGCACGGCGACCCGGCTCCAGGAGCTGGGGCATGACGTGCGGGAGGTGCGGATCCCGGCCAGGTGTGACGATCCGGTGCGCTCGGCGCTGCGCACGCACTTCGCCGCCTCCGTCCACGCCGCGGTGCGGTCGCTGGTTCCGCCCGGTCGGCGGGAACAGCTCCTGCCGTACACCCGGTACCTGTGCGCCGAAGGGGAAGCGCTTTCCGGAGCGGACCTCTTCGCGGCGAACCGGGTGCTGGCCCACTACGCAAGCGCCTTCCTGACGGCCTTGGCGGGCTTCGACGTCGCACTGACCCCGGTGACGAACGGGCCGCCGGTGCCGCTCGGGCACTTCGAGGCCGGTGGGGTGGCGGGGATCGCCGACGCGATGCTGGCTTGGTCGGCCCCGACGCCGTGGGCCAACTGGACCGGTCAGCCCGCGGTGGCCTTGCCGTCGCATGTGGACGGTGACGGGCTTCCGTACGGCGTGCAGCTCGTCGGACGCCGCCGCGACGACGCGTCGCTGCTCGCGCTCGCCGCCCAGCTCGAAACTTCCGCTCTGTGGACCGACGTCCATCCGTCCTGCTGGGATGAGTGAAAGGCAGCGCCCGATGAAAACGAGCCACCTCGATCCGGGTCCCGGGCTGACCGAGAAGTCCGTCGCGCTGCCCGACGGGCGGCGGCTGCGAGCCGTCACCGCCGGTGAGGGGGACGGGCCGCTGGTCGTGTTCGAGGCCGGGATGAGCGCCCCGGCCGCGTCGTGGGTGCACACCCAGCGCGAGATCGCCGCGCGCACCCGCACGGTGTCCTACGACCGGGCGGGCTACGGCGGCAGCGATCCGGACCCGCACGACCGCACGATCGAGCGGATCGCGGACGACCTCACCGGTCTCCTCGACGGTCTCGGGGAGACCCGGCCCGTCGTCCTGGTCGGGCACAGCTGGGGCGGGCCGGTCATCCGGCTGTTCGCCGAGCGCCACCCGCACCGCGTCGCGGGCCTGGTCTTCGTCGACGCGACCGTCGCCGAGGTCGTGAGCGGCCGCGGCACGCACATCCTGTCCTGGTCCTTCGGGGTGCTGGCCGTGCTCGCGCGCCTGGGCGGGCGGAAGCTGGTCGTGAAACTGACCGTGCCGCACGTGTCCCGCGCCATCGCGGCGTCCGATGTGGACATCATCACGCGCGACTACGCGTGCGCCCGGGCGATGCGCGCCGCGCGCCGCGAAGCGGCTCAGGTGGTCCCGGCGCTGGCGACGATGCGACGGCTCCAGGCCGCCGGAACCCCGGACGTCCCGACGATCTGCCTGCAGGCCGGGCGGATCGACCGCGGGATGTCCCGGGCGCGCCCGCGGTTCAACCGGGTCGCGGCCGAGCTCATGGCCGCCGTGCCGAACGGGCGGGCGGTCGTCGTCGAGGGCACCGGGCACCTCATCCCGCAGGAGAATCCCGCGGTCGTGCGCGACGCGATCCTCGAGGTCGTCGAAGCCTCGGCAGGCCGACGGTGATCCCCGACGCGGTCGCGCCGACCGCCGGGACGTCCACCGCCGGTTCGGCCACCGCTCAGGGGCGGCTCATCGGCGCACTGGTCGGCACGAACGCCGCCGGGTACATCAGCATCGCGGTGCCGATGAACCTGCTGCTGATCACCCACCTCACCGCGATCGCCGGCGCCGGCGCGACGTCGGCGTTCAGCCTGGTGACCGGCATCGGCGGCGTGGTGGGGCTGCTGGCGAACCCGCTCGGCGGGCGGATCAGCGACCGGACGGCCGCCCGGTTCGGCCGGCGCCGCACGTGGATCCTCACCGGCGGTCTCGGCGCGGCGATCCTGCTCGCGGTGATGGGCTGGACGACCGAGGTCTGGCAGGTGGCACTCGGCTGGGCCCTCATCACGGCCCTGGTCATGGTCCAGCTCGCCGCGAGCGCGGCGCTCGCCGCCGACCAGGTGGCCCCGGAGCGGCGCGGGGTGGCGTCGGGTGTGGTGGCGTTCGTGGCACTGGCCGGGCCCGCCGTGGGTTTCGCCGTGGTGAGCGTCCTGCCGGCGATTCCCTGGCTGCAGTGGGGTGTGGTCGGCGTGCTGAGCGCCGCGGGCGTGCTCATGGCCGTCCTGCTCGTGCGCGATCCCCGCCACCGGATCCCGGCGGCCGAACCGCGGCTCAGCTTGGCGATCATCCTGCGGTCGTACTGGGTCAGCCCGCGCAGGCACCCCGCCTTCGGCTGGGCGTGGGCGGTGCGCTTCCTGATCACCGCGGCCTGGGCGTCGAACAGTTACCTGGCCTTCGTGTTCACGCAGCGGTTCGCCGTCCCGGCCGCCGCGGTCCCGGGCATGATCTTCCTGCTGACCCTGATCGGCATCGCGTGCGTCGCCGTCACGGCCTGGCTGACCGGCTGGCTGTCCGACCGGATCCGGCGGCAGAAGCCGTTCGTGTTCACCGGCGGCCTAGTGCTCGCCGCCGGACTGGTCCTGGTGGCGCTCTCGCCGAGCGTTCCGGTGGTGTACCTCGGCACGGCGGTCATGTCGCTGGGTTACGGCGCTTTCTTGGCCACGGACTTCGCGCTCTGCTTGCGCGTGCTGCCCGACCCCGGCTCGGCGGGCAAGGACTTCGCGGTGCTCAACATCGCGAGCACGCTGCCCGTCGCGGTGGTGCCGTTCGTGGCCCCGGCACTCCTCGCGGCGGGCGGGTTCTTCACCATGTTCGCCTGCCTCGCCGCGTTCAGCGTGGCCGGTGCGCTGTGCGTGGCTCGGGTGCCCGACATCGGCCAAGAAGGCCAGGCCCGGTTCGCCGCGATCACCAGAACGGCCACCGGCTGACCCAGGGCGTAGCGCTTCGAGCCACGGCCGCACCTTCCGCTGCGGCCGTGGCTCGAGTCCCGCGTCAGTGCCTCAGACGCTCGCGGTCGTGCCGAGGGACAGGTAGTTGATCACTTCGTCGGTGACGTCGCCCTGTGCCAGCACCCGGTCCGTGCTGACGAGCGTCTTCCCGAAGCAGACCGACCACGAGTTCGCGCCGACGCCCGACCGGGCGCACACCCAGTTGCCCAGCGGGAAGCCGGAAACCGCGGAGTACAGGTCGGGCAGCGCCTTGATCCGGTAGACGCTGGAGCGGTTGTTGCGCACGATCACCGCCGCCTGGACGCTGCGGTGGTCCGTCGACCTGATCGCGCACGCCTGCGCCTTGATGCCGGTGTCGAAGTCCTTCGTGGTGGTGCACCGCCACGTGCTGGCGCTCGACGTGATCGGGTTGGTGTTGCCGTAGGCACGCCAAGTGCCGGTCGACGTCTCCGACGCCGTCGCGGGCGTCGCCAGGCTCGTCGCGAGCAGAGCCGTGATGGCCGCGGCCGATGCCGCCGCCCTTCGTGAAAGACGCATGTCGATCCTTCCCCTCGATTCGGAACAACGTGACCGGATCATTCGACCGACGTCGGCTGTCTCCCGGCTTTCGGAACGCTTTCTCGCCCGGACTCCGGCGATGAGCTCGTCACCGGCCCAGCAACGGCGCCGCCGCCTTCAGCTGCGTCTCGGTTTCGGACCGGTACCGGTCCAGGTCCGACTGGTGCTGGGAAACCAGCCGCTTCTGGTAGGCGATGATGACCGCCAGCCAGGTGCCCGTGACGTTCTCCCGGACGCGGCAGGCGACATCCGCCCGGGCCGTCGCGATCTCCTGCGCGGTGGGCTCGCCGGTGCCGAACGCGGGGTCGTTGTTGGCGGCCCACGGGTCGCGGTAGTCGAAACCCGCCGCGTTCATGCAGGTGCGCCAACGGCCGAACGCGGCGACGACGCGGCTGTCCGCCTCCGCCCTCGTGTACGACTCCGAAACCAGGGCGATCACCCGGTTCTCCTGGCTCGGGTTGTGCTCCGCCAACGCGTGCTGCGCCTGGGCCGCGCAGCCGCCGACCGGGACCGTCACCCCGTTGACCGTGCTCTTTCCCGCTCCGCTCAGCACCCCCAGCGTCACGGTGTCCGGCGTCTTCTCGGCGGCCTTCGCCCGGTCCGTTGCCGCGATGTCGGCGGCGTGCGGGCTCTTGTACCCGAACCGGGCGGCCTCGTCGGCCGAAATCACGCCGATCGGCCGGTCGAAGTTCGGGGTGGCGGTCCGCTCGGGGAGCGGGTAGTCGATCCCGTACCGCGCCAGGCAGCCCTGGACCGCCCGGTCGTAGGCCCGGCCCAGGGTGAGTTGTTCGTCGGGTCGCGTGCGGAACGCGGCCAGCGGGAACTCGACGTCGGAATAGGCCGTGATCGCGGGGAGGGCGTCGATCGAGGGCTCGCCCGTCTCCGTCGGCGCGCCCGTGGCCACGCCGCAACCGGAAACGCCGAGCGCGACCAGCGCCAGTGCGACCTGGATTCTCTTGCTCATCGTCGTCCTTTCCTCAGCAGCTCTGCCAGTAGTGGCTCGACGCCTTGTCGTTGTCGGCCGTGCCGACCCAGTTGACCAGCCCGTTGCCGGGGTGGACGAATTCGCTCGTGGTGAACCAGAGCTCCGACGAGTAGTTCGCGTTCATGAAGGACCGCAGGCAGTTGTAGGTGCCGGTGCCCCAGTCCTGGTACGAGCTGATGATGTCGTTGGCCGAGCCGTTCCGGAGCCCGTTGAGCTGCAGGCAGGACCGCGGCCGGTTGTAGTTGCTGTCACTGCCGGACCAAACGCATTCCTTGGGTGCGTAGTCGACTCCTTGGTAACCGCAGTAGTAGGTCAGCGCGCAGGCCGCGGCGGCCGGTGGCGCGGCGGCGACGGTCACCGCCGCCACCCCGAGCGTGAGCGCCGCCGCGGCGGTCAGGGCACGGTTCATCGGACTTCCTTTCTTCGGCGGGATTTCGGTCAGGGGTAGCCGATTTCGTCGAGCTTGCGGCGGAGCACCGTCGCGTAACCCGTCGTGCCGTCGCCGTTGGGGTGGAACGATTCCCGGCTCAAGCAGGCCACTTCCGAGAACCCGAAGCAGAACGGGCTGGACTTGTCCCCGGTGTGGAAGTCGCCTTCACCGTTCGCGCCGATCCTGATCTTGTGGAGCCATTCGACGGAGTCGCATCCGCCGTGACCGACGAAGTCGCCGATCGTGCCGGCCGCGTACACCGGTGCGCCGGCGGCGCGCGCGGCGTCGGCGACCTCCTTCTGCTTGGCGGCCGTGTACCCGGCCAGTTCGGCCAATGCCGCGACTTCCGGCATGCCGACGTACCCGGAGCCGGCGCACTTCACCGTCCGGCTGAACAGCTCGGGGTAGGACATCAGGACGATCTTGGCGTTCGGTGCCTTGGCGTGGATCAGGGAAACCGTGGAGGCCAGCTTGGTCTTCGTGCGATCGATGATGTCCTTGTACCGGGGCAGGTACGTGTCGTCGTCGGCGCAGCTGCCGAGACCCGAGCATTCGGTCACCGCGTTGACGAAGGCGTTGTCGTCGTTCCCGCCGAGGGAGAGGGTGACCAGGGTCGTGTTCTCGTCGAGCACACCCGAGTCGATCTGGGCGATCTCGTGGAACTGGCCTTCACCGGTGTCGTGTCGCTCGGGGTCGTCCCACGACCACGGGTGGACGGGGGTGCCGCCGTCCGAGCCGGTGACGTTCCAGGTCTTGGCTCCGGAGCAGGCGACGAAACCGAGTTCGAAGTTCGGGTGGAAGCCGTCCGACAGGCCGCCGAGGCTCTGGCCGGTGCCCGGCAGGACCAGTTTTCTCGGCCAGGCGCCGGCACTGCGCCGGCAGGCGTTCCACCGGTGGGTGCCGTGGTTGCTGTCGGACTCCGCGAAGTAGCCGCCCGCCCCTTCCCCGGAGGCGTACGAGTCGCCGAGCGCGGCGACGATGTGCTGCGGTTTCCGCGGCAACGGCTGCACGGCCGCGGCGTCCCAGGCGATGCGCTCGGTTCCCTTGCCGTCGTGGGTGATGTTCGACAGCCGCAGTTTCGGCGCGCCGGTGAGGTTGTACACGCCGAGGGAGACCCAGCCGTTGTGCTGGATTTCCTGGTTGAGGTAGCGCGTCTTGTCGAAGACGCCGTCGCCGTTCAGGTCGATCTCGTAGCGGGCCTGCTGGGTGCGGGCGCCCACGAGGGGCAGGTGCACGAGGACGCGGCCCCACCCGCCGACCGGGTCCCGCCAGCTCCACGTGCCGCTGGCGCGCATGATCGAGCCGCCGTAGGTGTTGCTCATCCAGAAGTGGCCGCGGAACCCGGTGCCGATCTGGTGCACGTCGATCTTGCCGCGGTACGTGCCGAGCCCGTCGCCGGCGAAGTCGAACCGGAAGCCGCCGGCCTCGGGGTAGGCCATCGAACACCCGGGGCGGACGGACGGCACCGCGGCGGCGACGTCGTCGATGATCCGGGCGTTGTCGGGCAGGCCGGTGAAACCGCAGTTCGGCGGGTAGGCGGTCCCGTCGTCCTGGTAGGCGTAGCCGGGGTCGAACCGGATGAACTGCATCCCGCAGTCCGGGGTGCAGCCCGGCTTCCACGCCGTCGACACGTGGAACCAGCACCTGAAGTCCGCGCGCAGGCAGGGATCGACCCCCGTGCCGGCGTTGGCGGGATTGCACTCGTTCATGCCGCCGCAGAACTGGCCGACCGGTGGCTTCACCGAGTCCCGGTAGTCGTCGCGGTTCCACCCGGCCGGGCGGAAGGCGGGGACCATGACGTCGGGGGATTCGATGAGCTGGACCGGGTAGCCCGCGTACCCGAGCACCTTTTCCGGGTAGGGCCAGTCGCCCGGGTGCCGTCCGTCGTCGGGGTTCTTCATGAACGGTGCCCGGCCCCGGTCGTAGCGGGGGTTGATCGGGTTGTTGAACCAGCCGACGCCCCAGGCCCCGTCGTTCGCGCTCGCCTGGCTCTTCGGGTAGTAGCCGGAGTTGTACGCCCACAGGGCGAGGAACCAGTTCTCCAGGAAGGCGGGGTTGCCGCCGTTGAGCAGCACGCCGTCGTCGTGCAGCGCGTTCCACTTGCCGGCGAGGATGCGCTGGCCCTGGAGGACGTTGCGCACGAAGTCGAGGGCCATCGCGCGCTGGTCGTCGGTCGTCTGGCCGTTCAGCTTCATGCCGTCGGTGATCTGCATGACGCCGTAGCCGCAGTCGGCGTGCGCGAAGTCGATCAGCCACTGGGAGACGTCGCCCGACCGATCCTCGACACCGTAGTAGTTGCCGATGAGCGGATTGGACGTCACCCCGGGGACCGCGAACCAGGCCGCCTGGGACATGTTCGACTCGGCGAGGCTGATCCCGAGCAGGACCTGCGCGGGGATGTGGCCGCCACCGGACAGGTCCGTCTGCCCGGCGCTGTCGACCGAGTAGGCGGGCATGCCCAGGTTCTTCCAGTTCGCCGGCCGGGACACGTGCAGGCTGTCGGTGACCAGCTGGTCCACCGCCCACTCGACCTGGCGTGGCTTGGGCTGCATCGCCTGGTCGCGCGGGTCGTTGCGGGGCACGGCACAGGTGCGCAGGCCGGCGTCCGCGGGATCGGCCGGGTCCCCGGCGGCGACGGCCGAGCTCAGCGCGGGACTGAGTTCGGCGCCGGCTCCACCCATCGCGGTGGGCAGCGCGGTCAGGGTGAACTCCTTGCCGGTCGCGAGAGCCGTCGCGGTGATGTCGACGGGCAGTTCGGCGGCCCGGTCGGACGGCGTGAGCTTCGGGTCGCGGCGGTCCGCGGGGGACACGGCGGTGACCGCGATCGCGCCGGTCAGCGACATCCGCGCCGTGCGGGCCACGCTGTTCACCCGAACCCCGCCGGGCAGCGCGCCGGACTGGGCGCGGGTGCCCGTCCCGGTGAGGACCACGGCCCCGCGCGCCGCGGCGCTGATCCCCAGCGAGGTGACCTCGCCGGTGGCGAGGGTGGTCGTGGTCGCCACGCCCGCCGCGTCGAACACCAGGCGGCGGGCCTGCGCCTGCCGGTCGTCCCCGCTCTGCAGGAACACGACGCCGCCGTCCCGGTCGGCCGCCATCCGGTAGGGGACGCCCGCCGCTTCGGCGAGCACCGTGGTGCGTCCCGACGGCGCCACCGACACCACCGCGTTGCCCGCGGCCGCGACGATCCCGCGGCCGGTGGGCACCGGCGACGTCACCTGGCCCTCGACCACGATCGGGGTCCCGAGCTTGGCGGTGGCCGCGTCGAGGACGTGCAGCCGGGTCTTCTGCAGGCTGTCACCGCCGCCCTGCGTCAGGACCGCGGATTCGCCGGTTCCGCAGCCGGGGTTGAAGTAAGCGAGGCTGGTCGTGATCGGGAGCTTCGTGACGGCCCCGCTGGTCAGGTCCACGACCGCGACGAAGCCGCCGCGTTCGGCGAGGTAGTCCCGGTTGGTGAAATGGCGCGGGGCGTAGACGACCACCGCGCGCTGCCCGGAACCGGTGACGCACGTGTTCCCGATCCACTGGTCGGTTTCGATGCCGGGTTCGGACAGCGTCGCGATCGTCCGCCACGCGTACCCGTCGGCGGAGTCGGCGGCCAGGACGTGCAGACCGGTGGCGTCCCCGCTCGTCACGACCGCCTTGTCCGCCGTGTCACGCCAGCCCGCACCCAGCACCTCCGCCCGTTGCGCCGTTGGCACGGCACTTCCGGCCGGTTCGGGCGTCGCGGCGGAGGCTGACGCGGTGGCTGTTCGCGCGGGCGCGAGCAGGGCGGCCGAGGCCAGCCCCAGCGCGAGCAGAGCGGCGGTGGTCCGGCGGCCCGGCGGCCGGGACAGAGTGCGCATGACGACTCCCCGATGGACTGCGAAGGTTGGCTACACGCAAGGGGCGATGTTGGGATTCGGGTCGTGCCCCGTCGCCAGGTTGTTGCCGTGGACCACGCCTTCGCGGTAGCCCGGCCGGTTCGCGAGGTACCAGATGCCGGAGGCGGAGTCATCGAAGTAGCAGTTGATCTCGACGATGGCGCCCTGGGGAATGGTGTAGAAGTACGGGCCGCCGATGTACTGGTACACCGGGGCGTTCGCGACCGCGCTGCTGCACCACTGCCCGCCGCACCGCCAGACCGACGCTTCGGCGGAGCCGACCGCCAGCGTCACCGAGCCCGCCAGGGTGAGCGCCGCGACGCCGGCCGCGCGCGCCAGTCCTCGTCCGTTCTTCGGAAAACCGTTCATCGATCGTCCCCCCGCTGAGGAATTCGCGGCCGTGACCACCACGGCACCTCACGACGGTGTCCTGCCGACTGGACCGATTTCTTGCGTTCCCCTTGAATCCGCTGGTCAGGGCTGCTATTCCTGGCCACGGAAGACCGACTGCGGGGGGACTGATGGCGGAATTCCACGTGCTGGGGGACGTCGAGGTCGTCCTCGACGGCGCCCCGATCGACGTCGGCGCGGCGCGGCAGCGATGCGTTCTCGCGGCGTTGCTGATCGATGCCGGTTCCGTGGTGCCGGACGACCGGCTCATCGGCCGGATCTGGGGGGACCAGCCGCCGTTGCGTGCCCGTACCTCGCTGCACAGCTACATCTCGCGGTTGCGCCGGGCCCTGGCGGACGTGGCGGGTGTGGCCGTCGTGCGGCGGTCGGGTGGCTATTGCCTGACCCACGATCCGGAGCGGGTGGTGGTGGACCTGCACCGGTTCCGCGGCCTGCGCGCCCGTGCCCGCGCCGATGCCGACGACGCCACGGCGGTGCGATCGCTGGCCGAAGCACTCGGACTGTGGCGGGGGCTTGCCTTGAGCGGGCTCGAAGGTGAGTGGGCGGAGACCGAACGTGAGCGGCTGGAGCAGGAGCGGCTGGCCGCGTTGCACGAGCTGGCCGACGTCCGGCTCCGCCTCGGCCAGGGCGGTGATCTGGTGGGCGAACTGGTCGCGCGGGCCGGGGCGCATCCGCTCGACGAACGGGTCGCCGGTCAGTGCATGCTGGCCCTGCACCAGGCCGGGTGCACCGCCGACGCGCTCGAGCACTACCGGCGGCTGCGCGAGCGGCTGGTCGAGGAGCTCGGGATCGAACCGGGCTCCGCTCTGCAGGACCTGCACCGGCAGATCCTGAACGCGGATCCGGCCCTGGCCGGCAAAACGGAGTCGCCGGGCACGTTCGTGACGCCCCGGCAGTTGCCCGCCGCCCCCGCGTCGTTCGTCGGCCGCCAGGACGTGCTGGACCGACTGGACGTCGTGGACGCGGGCGACACGGTGGTGATATCGGCGATCGCCGGGGCGGGGGGAATCGGCAAGACCGGACTGGCCCTGCACTGGGCGCACCGGCGACTCGACCGCTTCCCGGACGGGCAGCTGTTCGTGGACCTGCGCGGCTTCAGCCCGGAGGGCAAGCCCATGGACCCCGCCGTGGCACTGCGCGGCTTTCTCGGCTCACTCGGCGTCGAGCCCGGTCGTGTCCCGGTCGACCCGCACGCCCGGGCCGCGCTGTTCCGCAGCCTGGTGGCGGGCAAACGGATGCTGCTCGTGCTCGACAACGCCGTCGACGCGGCCCAAGTGCTCCCGTTGCTGCCCGGCGGTGGACCGTGCACGGTCCTGGTCACCAGCCGCAACCGGCTGCCGGGCCTGCTCAGCGGGCACGCCGCGCGCCACCTGCCGCTGGACGTGCTCGACGGCGCCGAGGCCCGCGCGCTGCTGACCGGCAGTCTCGGCGCGGCGCGAACCGCCTCGGAACCGGCGGCGGTCGAGGAACTCGTCCGGTTGTGCGGCGGGTTCCCCTTGGCACTGAACATCCTCGCCGGGCACGCGCTGACCCGGCCCCGGCTCCCGCTCGCGGCCCTCGCCGCCGAGCTGCGTGACTTCGGCCTGGCCGCCCTCGACGGCGACGACCCCGCCGCCAGCCTGACCGACGTGCTGGCCTGGTCGCACCGCGCCCTCGCCCCCGGCCGGCTCACCGTGTGGTTGCTACTGGCCTCGGCTCCCGGCCGGGAAATCGGCCTGCCGGCCGCCGCCGCGCTGGCCGGACTGTCCGCGGACGAAACCCGGGCGATCTTGCGCGGCCTGGAGCAAACCTCGCTGGTCGAACAGAACACAGCCGGTCGCTACTCGATGCACGACCTCATCCGGCGCCACGCCGCCGACGCCGCGCGAGCCCTTCCCGAGGACGAACGGACGGCCGCGCTGCGCCGGGTCGTCGACTTCTACCTGCACACGGCGCACGCGGCCGACCGGCTGCTGGATCCCTACGCCCCGCTGATGCCCCTCGGCAGCCCGGCCGCGGGAGTGAGCCCGGAACACCTGGCCGACGTCTCGAGCGCCTCGGCCTGGATGACCACCGAGCACGAGCAGCTGCTGGCCGCCCAGCGGACCGCGGCCCGGCACGGGTGGCACGAGACGGCCTGGCAGTTCGCCTGGGTTCTGGCGACTTTCCAGCTCCGGCAGGGCCTCCGGCACGAGTCCCTCACGACGTGGCTGACCGCGCTCGAGGCTGCCGGGCACCTGGCCACGGCCGACCCGGCCATCCCCATCCGCACCCACCGGCTCCTCGGGTACGCGTACTGCCAGGTGGAACACCACGAGGAAGGCATCGGCCACCTGAACCGCGCACTCGAGCTCGCGGAACACCACGGTGACGCCACGGAGCAGGCCCACACCCACCGGCTGCTGACCCGGGCGTGGGGATATCGCGGCGATTTCCGCCGGGCGCTGCAGCACGCCGAACGGACGCTCGCGCACTTCCGCGGCGTCGACGAGCCGAGCAAGGAAGCGGAGGCGCTCAACGCGGCGGGCTGGTGCAACGCCGTCCTCGGCGAATTCGCCGTCGCGCGCTCTCGTTGCGAAGCCGCTCTGAAGTTGTTTCGCGACCAGGAGAACATCGACGGTGAAGCGGCCGCTTTGGACAGTCTCGGCTACATCGACCACCACAGCGGTCAGTACGACCGGGCCATCCGCAAGTACCGGCAGGCCGTTGCCCTGCAACACCGGCTCGGCAACACGAACGGCGCGGCGGACACCCTGGACAACCTCGGCCATTCCCACGTCGCGCTCGGGGGCATCGACGAAGCTCGCACGGCCTGGCAGGAGTCCTTGGAGCTTTATCGCGCCCAGGGACGCGCCGACGCCGTGGAGCGGGTGCTCCGGCAACTCGACACGTTGATCCCTGCGCACCAGCGAAGCTGAGCCGCTCGGGCAGTGATTCCACAGTGGACGGGCACGGATCCGGCCTCGATCCACCCTGGGCGGTGGTAGCGTCGGTGCTCCACGCAAGAGGAGTGGAGTGGGCGCGATGTCCGACGGTGATCTGCAGTCCATCGTGGACGAACTGGCCGAACGCCTGCGCCGCTCGGTGGCCATCGACGACCCCGCCATCCGGCTGCTCGCCGCCAGCCGGCACTTCGGGGACGAGGATGAGGTGCGGGTCAGCTCGGTGCTCAACCGGGCCGTGCCGCCCGAGGTCACCGCCGGCATCTTCGCCCGGGGGGGTCGCCGCCTGGACCGCGCCCGGCGTCGTCGACGTCGAAGGGGCCAAGCCGAGGCTGTGCGCGCCCGTTCGGTGCAGCGGCATGCTGCTGGGCTACCTGTGGCTCATCGACGAGGACGGCTCTTTCACCGCGGCCGAGCGTGCCGCGGCGGCCGAGGCCGCGGCCGCCGCAGGCACCGTGCTCTACCGGCGGCTGCTGCTGCACGAACGGTCCAAAGCGCGGCACGAAGGCATCCTGCGCGAACTCGTTTCGCCCGATGCCGCCATGCGGGCGCAGGCGATCGAAGATCTGAGGGCCGAGCAGCTGTTCGGCGATGAACGCACCCACTTCACCGTCCTCGCCGTGCAGTGCCGCACCGCCGAGCCGGCCGCGCCGCCGCAAGACGTCGCCTTCGAGGCGGCCATCGAAGACGGCGTGCGCGCGGTCACCGACGACGTGGCGCTCATGGTGGCCAACCGGTCGCGGGGCTGGCTCCTGCTCGTCCACCGGCACCCGCCGGCCCGGGCGCTGGCCGACACCGTGGCCGAGCGGATCACCAGCCGGTTCCGGCAGCTCACCGACGGCGGCTCGCGTCCCGTCTTCGGCCTCGGCGGCACGGCCACCCAGCTCGACGGCGTGCTCGGGTCCTACCAGGAGGCGTTGCTGGCCGCGCGGGCCGCGCTGCTGCTGCCCGGCATCGGCGACCTCGCGCGCTGGGGCGAGCTGGGGCCCTACGAGCTGCTGTTGAAGCTGCCGCCGTCCGACTTGCTCGGCACCGCGCAGGTGCCGGCGTTGCTGGCGATCGAGCGGGAGGACGCCCACCACATCCTGCTCGACACGCTGACCGGGTTCTTCGACCACGGCGGCAACGTCCGGCGTACCGCCGACGCGCTGCGCATCCACCGGGCCACGCTCTACCAGCGGCTCAAGCGGGTCGAGCAGATCACCGGCTACAGCCTCGACAACGGCGACGACCGGCTCATGCTGCACCTGGGCCTCAAGCTGCGCGTCATCGCCGCCGCCTACCGCGACCAGCTCGGCGGCTGAACCGCGACGAACGTGCAGCGGCCGGCGGGCAACACGCGACCGTTGTCGATTTCGGGCCGGTCACCCGTGGCCATAAGTTCGCCGGTATGGCGCAACCGACTGAT
This sequence comes from Amycolatopsis nalaikhensis, assembly GCF_030264295.1. Lineage (GTDB taxonomy): Bacteria > Actinomycetota > Actinomycetes > Mycobacteriales > Pseudonocardiaceae > Amycolatopsis > Amycolatopsis nalaikhensis. The sequence continues at coordinate 7,133,732 of NZ_CP127173.1, forward strand.
CCACTGGCCGACGAGCTGTGGGCGCACCTGCGGCGGACCCAGCCGCACTTCGCGCTGCACGCGGGCGAGCCGGTCACGCAGCTTCCCCGCGGCACCCACGAGGAGGCGGTCGACGCCGCCGCACTGGGACGGCGGCTGCTGGCCGGACTCGACCGGCTGCCCGGGTCCGCCGCGGGCACCTCGACCGCCGCCGTGGTGCGCGAGCTGGCCGGCCAGCTGGCCGGGGCCGACGAGGACTACTGGTGGAGCTTTCCGGTCGCGCCCTACCAGACGTTCACCTGGACCGTGTTTGGACAGCAGGTGTTCCGCCCGTTCACCTTCGCCACCGGCGACGACGTCAAGCGTTATTTGTCGCTGGTCAACGACTTCACGCGCACGGTCAAGGCGGCGCGGACCAAGCTCGCCGGGCAGGCTGACCGGGGCATCGGGCTGCCGCGCCCGGCCCTGCCCGGCTTCCTGTCCACCGTCCGCACTCAGCGCGGCGCCGCCGCCGAGTTCCTGCGGCCCGCCGAGTCCCGCCTGGCCGATCTCGACGCCGCGGCCCGCGGTGAACTGGTCGACGGCGTGGACCGGCTCATCGTGGACGAGCTGCTGCCCGCGTTCGACAGGGTGCTCACCTACCTGGACGGACCGGGCGCGCGTCGCGCGGTCGACGGCGTCGGGCTCGGCCAGTACCCGGGCGGTGCCGAGGCTTACCGCAGGCTGGTGCGCCAGTACGCCACCTACGAGATCGATCCCGCCGACGTGCACGAACTCGGCCTGGCTCAGGTCGAGCGGCTGACCGCGCAGCTGGCGGAGATCCGCCGCGAGGCCGGCTTCGACGGCGACGAGACCGCCTACCGGGCTGTCCTCGAAGCCGACCCGCGCTTCCACGCCCCCGACGCCGAGCACGTCGCCGCCACCTACCGCCGGCACATCGCCGCCATCGAACCCCGGCTCGACCAGTGGTTCCGCGTCCGGCCGCGGGCCGCCTTCGGCGTCCAGCGGCTCGACCCGGAACTGGAAGCGGGCATGACCTTCGGCTACTACGAGCCGCCCATCGCGACGAACCCGGTCGGCCGGTACCGGTTCAACGGCTCCGGCCTGGCCGACCGCGCCCAGATCTCGGCCGCCGCGCTGATCTTCCACGAACTCGTGCCCGGCCACCACTTCCACCTGGCCCGGCAAGCCGAGGACGCCACTCTGCACCCGCTGCAGGCGCAGGGCGCGGCGGAGTTCTTCGGCGCTTACACCGAGGGCTGGGCCGAGTACGCGGCCTCGCTCGGCTTCGAAATGGGCCTCTACACCGACCCGTGGGACCGCTACGGCGCCTGCCTGCACCAGCGGTTCGTGGCCCAGCGGCTGGTCGTGGACACCGGGCTCAACCTGCTGGGCTGGCCCGAGGACAAGGCCCGCGCCTACCTGGCCTCGATGACCATGGAGTCGCCGGCCCAGGTGGCCTCCGAAGTCCTGCGCTACGGCACCGACCTGCCCGCCCAGTCGCTGTCGTACCGGCTCGGCTCGGAGAAGTTCTGGCAGCTGCGCCGGACCGCCGAACGCGCGCTGGGCAGCCGGTTCGACGTGCGCGACTTCCACGAAGTCGTGCTGGGGTGCGGCACCCTGCCGCTCACCGCCGTCGAGCGCAACGTGGACAGCTACCTGAACGGCTGATCTCCCGAGCTCGTCACCGCAGACGATTCACGCGACCGCGCGGCGGTCCCGAACACACGCCGGTCGATCCACCCGGCAGGAGGAGAGCAGGTGTCGGATCTGGTTTTCATGTCCCACGAGCACGTCGCCCGGATGAACGAGCTGCTGGCGGCTTCCGATGAGGTGCTGGCCGCGTGTGCGGCGCTGGACCGGGATTACGAAATCGCCTACGAGCTGAGTGGCGGCCCGGACGGCACAGCGCATTGGGTTTTGCGTTTCGATCGTCGTTCCGGCGCGCGGTTCTCCCTCGAGCCGCCGCGCGACGCCGATCTCACCTACTTCGGTGACTGGACGGAAGTGATCCGGGGGAGCAGGGCCGCCCGGAGCGGTGAGCCGGTCGAGGCGAACTTGACGACGGCCGGCGATGTTTCGGTCACCGAGCGGGTCGCTGATGCCTACGCGACGGCCCAGCGCGTCGCGACGATCCCGACGGAGTTTCCCGATGTCCTGACCGTGGCGCAGCGGAAGGTCACCGAGCACCTGAGGGCGGTGCACGAGCCCGCTTTCGGGCTGCCGCACTCGATGCGTGAGCCCCAGGTGACTCGCGACGGTTCGCGGACCGCGGTGACCGGCGCCGTGTTCGACGAGCTGGTGGGCTTGCCCCGGACCGCCGTGTACACGGCCGAAGACGGTGAGCTGCGGCCGGTGACGTCTGGGAAGGGCTCGTCGCGCGGTGCGCGGTTTTCGCCGGACGGGCGGACGCTCGCGTTCCTGTCCGACCGTCGTCAGGCCGGTGTTTTCCAGCTCCACCTGCTCGACGGCGACCACTTCGGCGAGGCGCGGCCGGCGCCGGAGGTGCCCGGCACCGTCGAGTACGTCCACTGGTCGCCCGACGGCGACAAGCTGCTGCTCGGCGTGGCCGGGCTCGGCGCCGAGCTCTCCGGCGGGCAGGGCTCGGGCCGGAACTCGCAGCAGGCGCGGGAGCGGCCTTCGTGGTTTCCCGAGGTGGACGACGGCACCGACGACGCCGGGTGGCGGAGCCTGTGGGTGCTCACCGTCTCGACCGGCGAGCTGACCCAGGTGTCGCCGGCCGGGCTGAACTGCTGGGAAGCCGGCTGGTGCGGTGCCGACCGGGTCGTGGCCATCGCGTCCGTCGCGCCGGGCGAGGACGACTGGTACACGGCCCACCTCAGCCTGATCGACCTCGACGGGCACGCCCGCCAGCTGCTCGGCAGCGACGTGCAGCTGGGGCTGCCCACCGGGTCCCCGGACGGCAAGTGGGTGACCGTGGTCGAGGCCGTCTGCAGTGACCGGTGGCTGGTGGCCGGTGACGTGCTGCTCGTCGAGACGGCGACCGGCGCCGTGCGGCGGCTCGACACGCGGGGCGCCGATGTCACGCACCTGCAGTGGATCGACGCCGAGCGACTCGGCTACGTCGGGTTGCGCCGGCTCGACTCGGTGGCCGGGGTCATCGGGATCCCCGGCGGCGCGGTCGAGGAAGTGCTGTCCACGGATTTTTCGTGCTCCGCCGGTGGTTTTCTCCCGCAGGGCTCGTTCACCGCCGACGGTCGCGTGCTGACCGTGCGGGATTCCTACGAGCAGGCGCCGCTGCTGGTGCTGAGCGGCTCGGCGCCGCTCGCCTCGGTGGCTCACCCGGGCACCGAGTTCGTGCGTACGGTGGCGGGCAAGGCCGAGGTCGTGACCTGGACGGCGCCCGACGGCCTGGAGATCGACGGGATCCTCTGCCGTCCGGCGGGAAACGGGCCGTTCCCGCTGGTCGTGAGCATCCACGGCGGCCCGGTCTGGGCGTACCAGAACTCCTGGTCGATGCGGTACCCGTGGGTGCCGCTGCTGGTGGAGCAGGGCTACGCCGTGCTCAGCCCGAACCCGCGCGGCAGCTGCGGCCGGGGACAGGAGTTCGCCGGACGCGTCGTCGGGGACATGGGCGGTGCCGACACCCACGACTTCCTTTCCGGCATCGACGCGCTGGTCGAACGCGGGCTCGTCGACGGCTCGAAGGTGGGGTTGATCGGCGGCAGCTACGGCGGGTTCATGTCGTCCTGGCTGGTCACGCAGGACACGCGCTTCGCCGCGGCGGTGCCGGTTTCGCCGGTGACGAACTGGTACAGCCAGAGCTTCACGAGCAACATCGCCGCGTGGGGAAACCGCATTCTCGGCGCGGATCCGGAGCTGCCCGGCACCCTGGCGCACACCCGCAGCCCGGTGCTGCACGCGAGCAAGGCGCGGACGCCGTGCCTGAACGTCGCCGGCGCGCTCGACAACTGCACGCCGCCCGGCCAGGCCCGGGAGTTCCACCAGGCCCTGCGCGCGCACGGGGTGCCTTCGGCGCTGGTGATCTACCCGGAGGAAGGCCACGGCGTACGGGCTTTCCCCGCCCAGATCGACTTCCTCGCCCGGGTGCTGCAGTGGTTCGAGCGCTACATGCCCGCGTCCTGACGCGGTGTCGCGCCGGGCGCCCGAAACGGGCGCCACGGTTTTCCGTTCGGTGAAAGGGCAAGCATGGTGGACGTGGTGGTGATCGGGGCCGGCGTGATCGGGTCGTCGATCGCGCTCGAGCTCGCGCGGGCGGGGCGGAAGGTCGTCGTGCTCGACCGCGCTCCCGGCGCGGGACAAGGGTCGACGTCGGCGTCGAGCGCGGTGGTGCGCTTCAACTTCTCGACCGCGGCCGGGGTGGCGATGGCGTGGGAAGCGCAGTTCGGGTGGCGGGACTGGGCCGGGCACCTCGGCCACGACGTCGGCGACCTGGCGCGGTTCCGCCGGTGCGGTCTGGTCATGCTGGACGTCGACGCGGCACCGCGCGCGTCGTGGCTTCCGCTGTTCGACGAAATCGGTGTCCCCTATGAGGAATGGGATGCTGCGACGCTGGCGGAGCGGATCCCGGGGATCGACACCGGCCGGTACTGGCCGCCGAAACGCCTCGACGACGACGCGTTCTGGGAGGACGCGCCGAGTGCGCTCGGCGGCGTCTTCACCCCGGACGCCGGGTACGTGTCGGATCCGGCGCTGGCCGCGGTCAACCTGGCCGCCGCGGCGGCCGCCGAAGGCGCGGAGTTCCGCTTCCGCGGCACGGTGACGGCCGTGGAGAAGTCGGGCGGGCACGTCGCGGCGGTCCGGCTGGCGGACGGCACCCGGATCCCGTGCGGGGTCGTCGTGAACGCGGCGGGCCCGTGGTCGGGTGCGGTGAACCGGCTGGCGGGGGTGGGTGCGGACTTCACGGTCGGCCTGCGTCCGATGCGGCAGGAGGTCGCGCACGTGCCGGTGCCGTCGGGGTACCGCGGGCCCGCCGTCGGGGACCTGGATCTCGGCACCTACTTCCGCGGTGAGGTCGGCGGCGACCTGCTCGTCGGCGGCACCGAGCCGGAATGCGATCCGCTGCAGTGGGTCGACGACCCCGACGCCGTCGACGTCCACCCGACGGCCGCGGTGTTCGAGGCCCAGGTGACGCGGGCGGCGCGTCGGCTGCCGGACCTCGCGGTGCCGAACCGCCCGCGCGGCGTCGTGGGGGTCTACGACGTGGCCGACGACTGGACGCCGATCTACGACCGCACCGACCTCGGCGGCTTCTACGTCGCGATCGGGACCAGCGGCAACCAGTTCAAGAACGCCCCGGTGGTCGGCCAGGTACTGGCGGAGCTGATCGAACGGGTCGAGAACGGCGCCGACCACGACGTATCGCCGGTGCGGTTCCGCGCGCCACGCACCGGGCTGGAGATCGATCTGGGAGCGTTTTCCCGGCGGCGCACCAAGAACACGACCTCGGGGACGGTGATGGGCTGATGGACTACCCGGTGACGAGAACCGTCGATGCCCAGGACACCGTCATGGGCCTCAGCTTCCCCGATCCCTACCGGTGGCTGGAAGACGACTCCGCGGAAGCGGAAGCGTGGCAGCGGGCGCAGAACTCCCTCACCGACGCGTTCGTCGAGGGCTGGCCGCACCTGGCCGCGCTTCGGGCCGCGGTCGACCGGTGCGTCGCGGACGGCACCGGCTCGGCCAACTGGATGGTCGAGCCGGCCCCGCGCTTCGCCGGCGGCCGCTGGTTCCGCCTCGACCGGACGCCCGCACCGGACTACCCGGACCGGGCGGCCCTCGTGGTCTCCGACCGCGCGGAAGGCCCCGGGCGGGTGCTCTACGACCCCAACCACGACGGCACCCGGCAGATCTCGTGGATCACGCCCGCCCCGGACGGGCGGACGGTCGCACTCGGGGTCTGCGAGGGCGGCTCGGAACTCGGCGAGATCTGGTTGCTGGACGCCGAAACCGGCGCTCGGCTGCCGGACCGGATCCCCCAGCCGACGATGGGGCCGCTGGTCACCCCGCAGTGGCTGCCGGACAGCTCCGGGTTCTTCTACACGGCGGGCGACCTGTCCGCGGAGTCGTTCGCCTTCCGGGTCTACTTCCACCCGGTCGGCGGCGAGCCCGCCACCGAACCCGAACCGATCGAGATCCCCCACGGACCGACCGTCCAGGTGGCCGCGGACGGCAAGTACGCCGTCGTGACCGCCGTCTGGCCGCTCCCGCAGTACGTGTGCGACCTGCCGGACCGATCGTGGCGGCCGTTCGTCCAGGGACTCGACGCCTCGGTGGTGGGCGTCATCGACGGCGACCGTTACGTCGCGGTCACCAACCACGGCGCACCGCGCGGCCGGATCGTCGCGATCCCGTTCGACGCGCCGGCGCCCTCGGACCCGGCCACCTGGCTCGAGCTGGTCCCGGAATCCGGTCGTGTGCTCGGCCAGGTTCGGCTGATCGGCGGCCGCCTGGCCGTCACCGGCTCGGTCGACACCGAAGCGCGCGCCTGGGTCTTCGACCGCGACGGACGGGAACTCGAAGAGGTACCGCTGCCCGGCCGGGGCGCGCTGCCGCTCGAGGTGCTCCCGACCGCCGCCATCGCGCCGGACGGCCACCCGGACGAGTTCGTCTTCCTGTTCTCGACGCCCACGTCGTCGCCCGGGCTGTACCGCTACCGCCTGGGCTCCGGGCAGGTGGACACGCTGCGGGCCCCGCGCGTAAACCTCCCCGGCGCGACGGTCTCACTCCGCTGGGCGCGGTCCGCGGACGGCACCGAAGTGCCCTACCACCTCGTGCTGCCGGGAAGTGTGGACAGCAGCCGGCCACTGCCGACGCTCGTCACCGCCTACGGTGGCGGCCGGGTCGCGTGGCCGGCGCAGTTCCCCGGCCCGGTGGCGGCGTTCGTCGAGGCCGGTGGCGCGCTGGTCATCTCCCACCAGCGCGGCGGCGGCGACCTCGGCTCCGACTGGGCCGACGCCGGGCGTCTCAAGCACAAGCAGAACAGCTACGACGACCTCTACGCGATCGCCGGACACCTCGTCGCCACCGGGGTGACCACCCCCGGCCGGCTCGCGGTGACCGGCTGGAGCAACGGCGGGATCATGGCCGGGACCGCTTTCGCGCAACGCCCGGATCTGTGGGCGGCGGTGGTGGCCCAGTGCCCGGTCCTCGACATCATCGGCTGCCACCGGCACCCCTACGGCCGGTTCGCCATCACCGCGGAGTTCGGCGACCTCGGCGACCCGGACGACGTCGCCCGCCTCGCCGGGATGTCGCCGTACCAGCTCGTCGAGGACGACGTGGCCTACCCGGCGCTCTACGTGCACGCGGGCGGCGCCGACGTCGCGTGCCCGCCCGGACCGACGCGCAAGTTCATCGCGCGGGCCCAGGCCGCGAAGGGAGCCACGGCACCGGTGTTGCTCCGCGTCTGGGAGAACGTCGGGCACGGAACGGCCACGAGCAGGTCCGAAGGCGTCACCCACGTGACGCACTGGCTGGCCTTCCTGATGCGACGGATGGGCCTCGTGCCGCGGCCGTCGTGACCGGCGCTCGGGCCGAGCACCTACCACGCTCTACTAACGACCGATAGTATCGCCTGGTCGTGCACGGTGGCGCGAGGAGGTTCTCCATGACGACGGCCCACTCCGAGCCCCGTCCGGGCTGCGGTGACCGCTCGCCCGCGGTGTCGATCACCTCACCGTTCCTGCTGACTGAGGACCCGTCGATCTCCGAAAGCATCGCGGCGCTGGGCGAGCCTCGCTGCTATCGCGCCGGCGAGTTCGTCTATCGCCAGGGCTCGACGTCGGAGTACTTCTACCAGGTGGTGCACGGGAGGCTGCGGCTCTACCTCACCCGCGCGGACGGCTCCGAGCGGGTGCTGTCCTACGCCGAGCCGGGTGCCGGGTTCGGGGAGTCGACCTGCTTCGACGGCCTCCCGCGCTACGCCTCCTGCGTCGCGATCACCGACAGTGAAGTCCTGGCCATCAGCCTGCGGGCGATCGTCGACGCGGGGCGGCACCGGCCGGACATCCTGCTCGAGATGACCCGGCGGGTCTCGCGGAAGTCGCGGCTGTTCGCGATGCACGTCGCCGCCGACGGCCTGCCCGCGCACGGCCGGGTCGCCCTGCTGTTCGACCACCTGGTCGAGGCCTACGGCGTCGTCCAGGCCGACGGGTCGGTCCGGCTGCGGGTGCAGTATTCGCTGGACGAGCTGGCGTTGCTGGTCGGGGTGACCAGGGTGACCATGAGCCGCGTGCTGGCCCAGTTCGTCGAGGACGACATCGTGCGCCGGCACGGGCGGGAACTCGTGCTGCCGAACCTCCCCGCGCTGCGGGAGGTCGCGGGCGACTACCGGCCCTGACCGGAATTCACCCGCCGGGTTCGCCCCGGCGTATCGCGTGTTACGGACAACCCGGCTGTCGCGGAGAGACGCTCTCGGTCACTCGTCGCCTACGAAGACCTGGAGCGTGCATGACGATCGACGGCCACCCGGCCCCACCACACCGGCGTCGCGCTGGACGACCGGTTCCGGCTCGAGGAGGGCCGCGTCTTCCTCACCGGCGTGCAGGCGCTGGTCCGCGCCCCGGTGGACCAGGCCCGGCGGGACCGCCGCGCCGGACTCCGGACGGGCACCTTCATCACCGGGTACCCGGGCTCGCCGCTGGGTGGTTACGACCTCGCGCTCAAGCAGAACCGCCGGCTCCTCGCCGAGCACGACATCGTGCACCGGATGGGCCAGAACGAGGAACTCGCCGCCTCGGCGCTCATGGGCACGCAGCTGCTGGAGCGTTACCCGCACAGCCGCTTCGACGGGGTGACGGGCTTCTGGTACGGCAAAGGCCCGGGCCTGGACCGCGCGGGGGACTCGCTGCGCCACGGCAACTTCGGCGGCACGACCACCCACGGCGCCGTCGTCATCCTCAGCGGCGAAGACCACGAAGCGAAGAGCTCTTCGCTGCCGTACGAGCAGGAGTACGCGTTCGCCCACGCCGGCATCCCGGTGCTCTACCCGTCCTCGGTGGCGGAGTTCCTCACCTACACCCAGCACGCGGTCGCGATGTCCCGCTTCTCCGGCTGCTGGGTCGCGATGAAGCTCATCGGCCAGCTGTGCGACGGCGGCCAGACCATCGACCTCTCGCCCGATCAGCACCGGATCGTGGTGCCCGAGTTCGAAATCGACGGCAAGCCCTTCCGCAAGCGGCAGGACCACCAGTTCTTCCCCGGCGCGGTGGTCGAGACCGAGCGGCACGTGTTCACCGAGCGCCACCCGGCCGCGATCGCCTACGTCCGGGCCAACGGCCTCGACGACGTCCCGGTCCGCGGCTCCGGCGACACCCTCGGCCTGATCGCCGCCGGGAAGAGCTACGCCGACACCCGGCAGGCGTTCAACGACCTCGGGATCGGTGAAGAGGATCTGCGTGCGGCCGGGATCCGGCTGATCAAGGTCGGCGCGCTGTACCCGCTCGACGGCGACTTCATCCGCTCGGCGACGGCGGGGCTCGACGAGGTCCTCGTCGTCGAGGAAAAGCGCCCCATCCTCGAAGACGCCGTGAAGGCCGCGGTGTGCAACCTCGCGGCCGCACCGCGGGTGCACGGCAAGCGCGATCTCGACGGCAAGCCCCGCTTCGCCGAGTACGGCAGTCTCGACGCCGACGCCGTCGCCACCGGGCTGGCTCCGATCCTGCGGGCCCGGATCCGCGAGCGCGTCAGCATCACCCGCCGCGTCGACGAGCTGGAGAAGACGCGTGCGCGTGACTACGCGGCCACGGCCAAGCGCGCGCCCAACTACTGCTCGGGCTGCCCGCACAACGTCTCGACGAAGGTCCTCGACGGCCAGGTCGCGTGGGGTGCGCCCGGCTGCCACATCTTCGCCGCCATCATGGACCAGCCGGAGCGGCGCATCGACGCGACGTTCCCGCTCGGCGGCGAAGGCGTGGCCTGGATCGGCCTGAGCCCGTTCACCGACCGGGACCACGTCATCCAGAACCAGGGCGACGGCAGCCTGTTCCACTCCAGCTACCTGAGCATCCGGTTCTCCATCGCCGCCGGCGTGAAGATGACCTACCGGATCCTCTACAACGGCGCGGTCGCCAACACCGGTGCGCAGGAGCCGATCGGGGCGTCCGACGTCCCCAAGCTGACCCAGCTCCTCGCGCTCGAAGGCGTCACCAAGATCGCGATCATCGCGGAGGACCCGAAGGTCTACCGCAAGGCCGACCTGCCCTCGATCGCGTCCGTGCACGGCGCCGACGCGGTCGAGACGGTGCTGCGCGACCTGGAGCAGACCGATGGCGTCACGATCTTCCTCTACGACGGCGAGTGCGCGAACGAGCGCCGTCGTCGCCGCAAGCGCGGCACCGCCCCGAAAGCGAGCAAGTTCGTCGTCATCAACGAAGACGTGTGCGAGAACTGCGGTGACTGCGGCGAACTCACCAACTGCATGTCGCTGCACAAGAACGACACGGAGTTCGGCCCGAAGACCCAGGTGCACCAGTCCTCGTGCAACCAGGACCACTCGTGCTTGAAGGGCGACTGCCCCTCCTTCCTGACGGTGTACAGCGAGGACGGCCTCGCCAAGCCCGCTTACACCGCGGTGGAAGCCGCCGAGCTGCCGGAGCCGGATCTGCCGGTGCTGGACCGGCCGTACCACGTGTTCATCCCCGGCGTCGGCGGCACCGGCGTGCTGACGTTGAACTCCATGCTCGCGTGGGCCGCGCTCATCGACGGCGCCGAGGCGGTCAGCTACGACCAGACCGGGGCCGCCCAGAAGTGGGGTGCGGTGCTCAGCAGCCTGGTGCTCAGCCCGCGCGGCACCCGCGTCGCCGGCAACAAGGTCGGGATCGCCAAGGCCGACCTCTACCTCGCGGCCGACGCCATGGCCGCGGCCGACCCGGTGAACCTGGACCGCTGCTCGCCCGAGCACACCGCGGCCGTGATCAACACCGGGCTGCTGCCCAGCGGCGAGATGATCCGCAACAGCCGGCTGGAGGTCTCGGTCGACCCGATGGCCGACGCGGTCACCCGCTTCAGCTCGCGAGTGGTCACCGTGGACGCCCGCGCGATCGCCGAGACGGTGTTCGGCGACCACCTGGCCACGAACATGGTCACCCTCGGCGCCGCCTACCAAGCCGGGCTGCTCCCCATCTCCGCCACGGCGATCGAAAGCGCGATCGAGCTCGAACGGCACCGCGAAGGTCCAGAACTTGCAGGCTTTCCGGTACGGCAGGCTGGCCATGAGCGACCCGGGCCGGGTGCGCGACCTGATCTCGCCGCCTGCGCGGGACGCCGACGCCGAGCGGCGGCACAACCGGGAACTGCTGAGGGAGAATGACCGCGCCGCCTACGACTCCCTGAACGAGCGCGTCCGCGGACTGTCCGAAGAGGACCGGCGGCTGCTGGCCGTGCGGATCGCGGAGCTCATCGCCTACCAGGACGTCGACTACGCCCGGCGCTATGTCGACATCGTCCTCGACGTCGCGGAACGCGAACGCGCGAAGCTGGGGGAGCGGACCGGGCTGGTGATCACCCGGGAGGTGATCCGCAACCTGTACAAGCTCATGGCGTACAAGGACGAGTACGAAGTCGCCCGGCTGCACCTGCGCGCGAGCCGGGAGCAGAAAGCGGCGAGCGTCTTCGCCGGAACGACGAAGGTCAAGTACAACCTGCACCCGCCGATGCTGCGGGCGATGGGGATGAAGAACAAGATCTCGGTCTCCGAGCGGTGGCTCAACCCCGCCTTCACCGCGCTGACCCGGCTGCGACGCCTGCGCGGAACGTGGTTCGACCCGTTCGGACGCGACCGGGTGCGCAAGGAGGAACGCCGTCTCATCGGCTGGTACACCGACCTCGTCCGGTCCGCGATGGACGAACTGAAACTGCAGAACAAGGCCGCGGTGCTCGACATCGCACGGCTTCCCGACGGCATCCGCGGCTACGAAGACGTCAAGCTGCGCTCGGCCGCGGAAGCCACCGCGCACGCCGAAGTGCTTCGCGGACGGCTCGCGAACACGTTGTCCCTGCCCCTGCTGACGAACACGGAGAACTGACCGACATGCCCGACACCACCACCGACTTCACCGGCGACTTCGACAAGGACTCAGCGCTCGCTTCGGAGCACTTCGCGGCCATCGACGTGGAGATCGCCGCGCTGCCGCCGAAGCCCGAGCGCACCGAAGACCAGCAGGCGCAGGCCGACGCGATCCTCGACCGAGGCCGCGTCACCCGGGAGCGGTTCCTCGCCCGGCACGTCGAGGCGGTCTACGACGCGGTCACCGACCACTGCACCCGCACCCTGCGCGTCGCCGAGCTGGCCTACGCGGTCGCCGAGCTCGTGCCCGGTCTCGTGCCGACCCGGGCCCGCATCGCCGAAGAGCGCCGGTATCCGCAGAAGCACAAGGAGGGCTGGGAGTTCGACCAGGGAATCCTCATCTCCCGGGTGCTCGACAACGCGCGCACCGGCTACCACCTCATGCACGCCATGGCACAGCCGCGGCGCGAAGCGCTCGAGCTGCTCGACGAGCTGCGCCGGACCGATCGCGTCGACCTGGGCACCAGCCTGGTCGAGCGGCGCGGCAACGTCGGGCACCTGACGATCCAGCACCACAAGTACCTCAACGCCGAGGACGACGAGTCCACCGCCGCGATGGAGACCGCGACGGACCTGATCCTGCTGGACGACCGCATCGAGGTCGGCGTGCTGCGCGGTGCCGAGGCCGTGCACCCCAAGTACGCCGGCCGCCGCGTCTTCGACAGCGGCGTGAACCTGACCCGGCTCTACCACGGCGAGGTCTCGCTGATCGAGTTCTTCATCGAACGCGAGATGGGCCTGATCACCAAGTGGTACCGGGGGCACTCCCTGGGGGCGGGGGAGGTGTCGATCGTCGAAAACCGCCACGAGAAGCCGTGGATCGCCGCCGTCGACACCCACGCCATCGGCGGCGGCTGCCAGTTCCTGCTGGTCATGGACCGGGTGGTCGCCCGCTCGGGCGCCTTCGTGAACCTGCCGGCCCGCAAGGAGGGCTTCCTGCCCGGCTGCGGGAACATGCGGCTGCCGCGGTTCGTCGGCGAGAAGGTGGCCCGCCAGGGCATCTTCTTCAACCGCGACATCTACGTCGATTCCCCGGAGGGCCGGCAGATCGTCGACGACCTGGTGACCGACGAAGCCGGGATGCAGGCCGCGATCGCCGACGCCGTCGACGCGCTGACCGCCACCGGCTCGGTCGGCGTCAACGCCAACCGCACCCAGCTGCGCGTCGCGGCCGAACCCCTGGAGACGTTCCGCCACTACATGGCCAACCTGGCCATCGGCCAGGCCCGCTGCATGTACTCCCCGGCGATCATCCGCAACCTCGAGCTGGCCTGGGACCCGAAGCGCCGCGGCGGCGTCAAGTGAGCGCGCCCGAGGTTCCCCTCGAACGGTCCGGCCACGTCGCGAAGACCGTCGACGCCGCCGACTGCGTCCACCGCGGAGGCTACGACGTCCTGTCGACGCCTTCGGTCGTGCGGCTGCTCGAAGAAGCCGCGATGGCGGCGCTCGGACCGTTCCTCGGCACGGGCCAGAACAGCGTCGGAGCCACGATCGACATCGCGCACGTGCGTCCCACCGTGCGCGGCCAGTCGGTCACGGCGACGGCCATGGTCACGGCGGTCGACCGCCGGCGGATCACCTTCGCCGTCGAGGCCGCCGACGACGTCGAGGTCATCGCGCACGGCAGGCACGAACGCTTCATCGTCGAGGACGCCGCGCTCGCCCGGCGCCTGGCGGAGAAAACGGCCCTCGTCGAACCGGCCCGGGCGGAGACCACGGCATGAGCGCGCCGCCCTCCTACGCGTGTGGCAGTACCGACCGGCCGCTCCTGGGCGAGACGATCGGGGCCAACCTGCGGCGGGTGACCGAGCTGCACGGAGATCGCACCGCGCTGGTGGATCTCACCCATCACGCCCGCTACACCTACGAGCGACTGTGGGAGGAGACCGGCCGGGTCGCGGCCGGTCTGCTCGCCCGAGGGGTCCGGCGCGGCGACCGGGTCGGGGTCTGGGCCACCAACCGGCACGAGTGGGTCGTCCTGCAGTTCGCGGCCGCCCGGATCGGTGCCGTCCTGGTGGCGCTCAACCCGACCTACCAGGCCGCCGAGCTCGCCTACGCGTTCGCGCAGTCGGAGACGTCGCTGCTGCTGCACGCCGCCTGGTTCCGGTCGACCGACTGCCGCGACGTCGTCGCCGAAGCTCGCCGACGCTGCCCGCGGCTGCGCGAGGTGATCGTGTTCGAAGACGGCTGGATCGACCTCGACGGGGATCTCGCCGCGGTCGAGGGGCACGAGGACGACGTCGACTTCGACGACCCGGTCGCGATCCAGTACACCTCCGGCACGACCGGGCGGCCCAAGGGCGCGACCCTCACCCACCACAACCTGCTGAACAACGGTCACCTCGTCACCGCGGCCATCGGGTTCACGGAACACGACCGCGTGTGCGTGCCGGTGCCGCTCTTCCACTGCTTCGGCATGGTCCTCGGCACGCTCGGCGTGAGCTCGCACGGCGCCGCGCTGGTGCTCCCGGGCGGCACGTTCGACGCCCGGCGCACGCTGGAAGCCCTGCGCGCCGAGCGCTGCACGGCCGTCTACGGCGTGCCCACGATGTACCTGGCCCTGCTCGAAGACCCCGGCCTGGCCGAGTTCGTCCACGACGACCTGCGCACCGGCCTGATCGGGGGAGCGCCGTGCCCGCCCGACCTGCTGCGCCGGATCCGCGCCGAACTGCACCTGCCCGAGCTGTCCACGGTGTGCGGCATGACCGAGACGTCGCCGATCTCGACCCAGACCCTGCCCGGCGACCCGGCACACCTGCGCGACAACACGGTCGGGCGGCCCGCCCCGCACGTCGAAGTCAAGATCGTGGATCCCGCGACCGGCAGCGTCGTCCCGGCCGGTACCCCCGGAGAACAGTGCACCCGCGGCTACAGCGTGATGGCCGGCTACTGGGACGACGACGCCGCGACACAGGAATCGATCAGCTCCGCCGGCTGGATGCACACCGGCGACCTGGCCGTGATGGACGAGAGCGGCTGCGTGACGCTCGTCGGGCGGCTCAAGGACGTCATCATCCGTGGCGGCGAGAACATCTACCCCCGCGAAATCGAAGAACTGCTGCGCGGCCACCCCGCGGTCAGCGACGTCCACGTCGTCGGCGTGCCCCACGAGCGCTACGGCGAGCAAGTCATGGCGTGGGTGCGGCCGCGCCCGGGGGAGCGAATCGACGGCGACGACCTCGCCGGGTTCTGCTCCGGTCGCATCAGCCGCTCGAAGATCCCGACGCTGTGGCGGTTCACCGACGACTTCCCGACGACCGGCAGCGGCAAGGTCCAGAAGTTCCGCATGCGCGAAATCGCCATCGCCGAACTCGGCCTCGGCGAGTCGACCCCGTCCGGTGCGGCGCCCCAGCAGCCGGCGGCCGTGTAGCCCTTTTTCCCTCCTCCCCTTGCGTCACCCGGAAGGACCCCCATGACCAGATCAGGCAACCCGATGACGCGGATCGCGCTGGCGAGCATGACCGGAACCGTCATCGAGTTCTACGACTTCTTCGTCTACGGCACGGCCGCGGCCTTGGTGTTCAACAAGGTGTTCTTCCCTGAACTCGGAGCCGTCCAGGGCACCGCGCTCGCGTTCGCCACCTTCGGGGTGGCCTTCGTCGCCCGGCCGTTCGGATCGATCGTCTTCGGTCACTTCGGCGACCGGATCGGGCGCAAGCGCACCCTGGTGACCACGCTGCTCATCATGGGGCTCTCCACGGTCGCGATCGGGATCCTGCCCTCGGCGAGCTCGATCGGCGTCATCGCAGCACTGGCGCTGGTCGTCCTGCGCATCGCCCAGGGCGTGGCCGTCGGCGGCGAGTGGGCGGGCGCGACCTTGCTGACCGCGGAGAACGCCCCGAAGGCCAAACGAGGCAAGTACGCGCTGTTCCCCCAGCTGGGGCCGTCGGTCGCCTTCGCCTTGTCCAGCGCGACGTTCTTGCTCACCGCGTTGACGATGAGCAGCGCGTCGTTCCTCGCGTGGGGCTGGCGCCTGCCGTTCCTGGGCAGCCTGCTGCTCGTCGGGATCGGGCTCTACGTGCGGCTCAAGATCGAGGAGACCAGCGCGTTCAAAGCGACCAAGTCCGTCGCCAAGATCCCGATGTTCGAAGTGGCCACCCGCCAGCCGCTGCAGGTCTTCTTCGGGGCCATGGCCACCACCACGGTCTTCGCGTACTTCTACATCGGCGTCACGTACCTGACCACCTACGGCACCGCGGTCCTGCACCACCCGCGCACCACGGTGCTGGCCTTCGGCATCCTGGGCGGTCTCTCCTTCGCGGTGACCACGATCCTCGGCGCGATCGGCTCGGACCGCTTCGGGCGCCGGAGGATGGTGTTGATCGGCAACCTCGCCTCGGCGGCGATCGGACTGGTCACCTTCCCGATCCTGAACCTGGGCACTCCGCTGTCGTTCGTCATCGGGATGTGCGTGCTGCTCGGGGTGGTCGGCATCGCCTACGGCCCGGTCGGGGCCCTGCTGCCGGAGCTGTTCGCCGCTCGCTACCGCTACACGGGCGCCGGTCTCGCCTACAACCTCGCCGGGGTCATCGGCGGCGCCGTCACGCCGCTGTTCGCGACGCAGCTGGTGGCCGCCTACGGCAGCAGTGCCCTGGGCCTCTACCTCTGCGGCCTGGCGCTGGTCAGCGCGCTGTGCACCGTGCCACTGCGCGACACGCGCCACGTCGACATGCTCAACGCCGACACCGCCTCCGGCGCGCCCGCGGAGTCCGTCCGTTCGTAGGCCCGAGCGGCGGGGTCACTTCACCGTTTTCATCGGGAACTGCGAGTTGGTGCGCGCGACTCCGGGCAAGCGGGTGAGGGTCGTCATGTAGACCTGCTCGTAGGCGGCGAGATCGGCGACGGCCACCCACAGGAGGTAGTCGGGCTGACCGAACAGGCGGAAGCACTGTTCGACGGCGTCGACCTCCGCGATCCGGGCTTCGAAGGCCTCGATGGTGCCGATGTCCTGGGTGGCCATGTCGATGTGGACGAGGACGCGGAAGCCCCGGCCGAGCGCGGCCGCGTTCACGGCGGCGTGGTAGCCGGTGATGACGCCGGACTCCTCCAGCGCGCGCACGCGGCGCAGGCACGGGGACGGCGTCAGGCCGACCTTGTCGGCGAGTTCGGTGTTGGCGAGCCGCCCGTCGGCCTGCAGGTGGCGGATGATTGCGCGATCGGTGCGATCCATGGGCACAGTATGCCAATCATGGTGGCTTTACAGAAATAAGATGGCATCGAATGCCACCCGTTGTGCCATACCGTGCCAGGTATGAGTGAGCTGGTACTGACTGATGAGGAACGCGCCAGGGCGGGCGAACGTCTGGTGGCGCTGCTGGACCGATACGAGCGGGATCTCCCCGGCGCGCAGGTGCTGCCGGAGCCTGACCGCGATCGGCTGGCGGCGCTGCTCGCGGATTCGGTGCCGGACAAGGGCATCGGCGTCGACGGCTTGTTTGACCGTCTCGAGGACACGATCCTGCCCAACTCCGCGACGGTGGCGCACTCCCGGTTCCTCGCTTACGTGCTCGGGCCGCCCAACGGGGTCGCCGCGTACGCCGAGGCGGTCGCCGCGACGATCAACCAGAACTGCAACTTCTGGCAGCTGTCCCCGGCCGCGAGCGTCGTGGAGAGGTCGGTGCTGGAGTGGCTGGCCTCGGTCGTCGGGTTTCCGGCCACCGCGAAGGGCATCCTCACCGGCGGAGGCTCGCTGGCCACGCTGCAAGCCATGGCGACCGCCCTGGACGACCGCGTGCCCGGCTTCCGCGAGACGGGACTGCAGCGCTCGGCGCCGCCGCTGGTCGTCTACACCTCGGTCGAGGCGCACCGCAGCGTCGACAAGGCCGCGGCGATCCTCGGCATCGGCCTCGACCACGTGCGGCACATCGCCACGGACGAGCACCACCGGATGGACGTCACCGCGCTGACCGCGGCGATCGACGCGGACCGCGCGGCGGGCCTGCGGCCGTGGTGCGTCGTGGCCACGTGCGGCACGGTGGCGACGGGTTCGGTGGACCCGCTGGACGCGATCGCCGACGTGTGCGTCGAGCAGGACCTGTGGCTGCACGTGGACGGCGCGTACGGCGGGCTCTTCTTGCTGTGCGAGGAGATGCGGGAGCCGATGGGGGGAGCGGCCCGAGGCGACTCGATCTCCCTGGACCCGCACAAGCTGCTGTTCGCGCCGCTGGAGGCGGGCTGCCTGCTGGTGCGCGACGGTGCCAAGCTGCGGGCCGCGTACGCGTTCGACTCGTCGTACCTGACGGTGGCCGAAGACCCGCTGCTGACCGACTACATGGACTACGGACCTCAGCTGTCGCGGAACTTCAAGGCGCTCAAGGTGTGGAGCGCCCTGCAGGCGTTCGGCGTGGACGCGTTCCGGTCCGCGACCCGCCGGACGCTCGAGCTGGCGCGGCGGCTCGGCCGCGGCATCGAAGCGATCGACGGCCTCACCCTGCTCGCCCCGGTCACGCTGACCGCGGTGTGCTTCGTCGTCGACGGCGCTTCCCAGGACGAGCAGACCGAGTTGCTGGAGACACTGGCGGCGGAGAACACCGCGCTGCTCGGGCCGGTGCTGATCGACGGCCGGCACGGTGTCCGCGCCTGCGTCACCAACCACCGCACGACGGCCCGGGACGTCGACCTGATCCTCGCGCGCCTCCGGGAGATCGCAATCGACCGGGGTTCCCTATCATCAGGGGGTGGCGAGTTCCAAGACGTCGACGGGGCGTAGCGAGGCCAAGACGACCGTGAGTCCGGGCGCGGTCCGCGACGCCGCGTTGACGCTGTTCGCCGAGCGGGGCTACCACGGCACCGCGCTCAGCCAGATCGCCGACGCGCTGGGGATCCGCACGCCCAGCCTGTACAACCACATGAAGGCCAAGCAGGACCTCCTGCGCGACGTCATCCTGGAGACCAGCCGTCAGGTCTGGGCGGACCACGAGCAGGCCGTCCACGGGGTGGGCGACGTCGTCGAGCGCCTGCGCCGGTCCGCGCGCGTCTACGCCCTGCGGCACGCCACCCACCGCCGGGAAGCGCTCATCGTGAACCGCGACGTCGCCAGCCTCGAGGAGCCGGTGCGTTCCGAAGTCCTCGAACTCCGGCGCCGGCACGCACACGCCATCCGCGACCTGATCGAGGAAGGCGTCGCCGCGGGCCGGTTCACCGAAGACGACCCCACGCTGGCCGCGTTCGGCATCCTCGAAATGTGCGTGAGCATCGCCCGCTGGTTCCGCGAAGACGGTCCGCAGTCCGCTGAGGCCGTCGCCGAGACCTACAGCCGTTACGCGCTGCGCATCGCCGGCTTGACCTGACCGGTCGCGTTTCCTCCCTTGTCAATTCCCGGGTCGCTGGCTAACCTACGCGTGCTAACTATCATTAGTTAGCAGTTCGTCGTCGAACTCCCGTCGAGCCCGTCAGGAGTGCTCATGCTCAGCGTCGAGCTGATCCGTCCCGTGCCGCAGCTGCTCGTCGAGCAGGCCGGGCGGTGGGGTGACAAAACCGTCTTCAGCGACGACCGCCGGTCGGTGAGCTACCGGGAGCTGGCCGAGCGCACCCGAAGAGTGGCCGGCCGCCTGGTCGCCGCGGGTGCGGCCCGGGGCGACCGCGTGCTGATCTACCTGGACAACGGCGCCGACATCGCCGAGGCGTACCTCATGACCACCCGGGCGTCCCTGGTCGGCGTCTGCGTGAACGCCGACGCGGCTCCCGCCGAGATCGAGTACCTGTTCCTCGACTCCGGCGCGTCGGTGATCATCACGGACCGGGCTCACGTGGCGCACGCCCGCGAGCTCGCTCGCAACCGTCGGGCGACGGTCCTGGTCGTCGGGGCCGGGCGGGTCGACGACGCACTGTCCTATGAGGAGCTGGCCACCACCGAACCCGCGAGCCCGCCGCGGGACGACCTCGGCTTGGACGAGGTCGCGTGGATGCTCTACACCTCCGGCACCACCGGGCGGCCCAAGGGCGTGCTGCTGACCCAGCGCGGCTGCCTGTGGGTGGTCGCGGCCTGCTGGTCGCCGATCGCGGGTCTGTCCGATCAGGACCGGCTGCTCTGCCCGCTGCCGCTGTTCCACAGCTACGCGCTGGTCCTGTGCGTGCTCGGCGTGTTCGCGACGGGCGCCTCGGAGCACATCATGACCAAGTTTTCGCCGGGCCGGGTGGTCGGCCTGCTGGGCGCGGAGGAGTTCACCGTGCTGCCCGGCGTGCCGACCATGTTCCAGTACCTCGTGCACTTCGCGCGGGAGCGGACGGTCGACACCGGCGGGCTGCGGCTGTGCGTGTCCGCCGGTGCGATCCTCCCTGCCGCGTTGAACGCCGAGTTCGAGCAGGTCTTCGGCGTCAAGCTGATCGAGGGCTACGGCATCACCGAAACCTCCACGATGGTCACCATGAACGCCCCCGAAGGCGGGCGCGTGCTGGGCTCGTGCGGGCTGCCGATGCCCGGCGTCGGGGTCCGCCTGGTGGACCCGGTGACCGGGGACGACGTCGGCGTGGACGAGGAAGGCGAGCTGTGGGTCAGCGGACCCAACGTGATGCGCGGCTACCACAACCGCGCCGACGCCACCGCGGAAGTGCTGCGGCACGGCTGGTACCGGACCGGCGATCTCGGGCGGCGCGATCCCAACGGCTTCCTGACCATCAGCGGCCGGACCAAGGAGCTGATCATCCGGGGCGGGGAGAACATCTACCCCGCGGAGGTCGAGGCCGTGCTGCTGAAGTCCGGGCAGATCCGCGACGCGGCCGTGGTGGCGCGCGAGCACGCCGACCTGGGTGAGGTGCCGGTGGCGTTCGTCGTCCTGGCGGAGCCGGGAAAACTCGACGTCGACGCCCTGCTGGCGGGCTGTGCTCGTGAGCTCTCGAAGTTCAAGGTGCCGGCCGAAGTCGTCGAGGTCGAGTCGATTCCCCGCACCGCCTCCGGGAAGATCATGCGGTTCCTGCTGCAGAAGCAGCTGACGGCGCCCGCCGGGTGAGCCGCGAGTGCCGGTTGACCCGGAATCGTGCTGCCCGTAGGCTACAAACTAACGTTAATTAGTAAGGTGGTGTCCGTGGAACTCTCCAACACCTTCACCGTGAACCTGCCCGTCGACGACGCGTGGAAGGTGCTGACCGACCTGCCGCGCGTCGCGCCGTGCCTGCCGGGCGCCTCGCTGCACAGCGTCGAGGACGACGTCTACCGCGGCTCGGTGAAGATCAAGCTCGGGCCGGTCTCCGCGCAGTACCGCGGAACCGCGCGGTTCGCGGAGAAGGACGACCAGGCGCACCGCGCGGTGGTCCGCGCCGAAGGCAAGGACGCGGGCGGTCAGGGCAACGCCGCCGCGACGGTGACGATGAGCCTGGCCGAGCAGGGCACCGGCACCAAAGTCGACGTCCGCACCGAACTCGACCTCTCCGGCCGGGTGGCCCAGTTCGGCCGCGGAGTCATCGCCGACGTCACCGGCAAGCTGATCGGGCAGTTCGTGCGGCGCCTGGAGGCTGAGTTCGCGCCCGGCGCCGCCACCACCGACGGCCCGCGCGCGGCCACGAGCGACGACTCCGAAGCCGAAGCGCTCGACGTGTTTTCCAGCATGGGCGGCCTCATCGCCAAGCGTGCCCTGCCGGTGGTCGGCGGGTTGGTGGCCCTGCTGGCCGGGATCCTGCTGTTCCGCAACCGCGGCCGGAACAGCGGACCGCCCGTCGTGATCAACCTGTCGTTCCCGGTCCCCGTTGGCCGGATGAACCCCGAGGAGGCGGTCCGATGACCGACGAGCTGATCCGCGAACCCGCGCTCTGCATCGGCGGCGACTGGGTCGCCGGGCACGGCGACGACAGCGAGGTGGACAACCCCGCCACCGAAGAGGTCACCGGCGTGGTGACCCAGGGGACGGACTTCGACGTCGAGGAGGCGATCAAGGCCGCGCGTGCCGCGTTCCCGAAGTGGGCGGCGACTTCCGTCCGGGATCGGGCCGCCGCGCTGCGCCGCCTGCACGACGTCATCGCCGAGCGGGCCGACGTCTTCGCCGGCCTCGTCACCCGTGAGCAGGGTTCCGCGCCGCCGGTCGCGCGGAAGCTGCACGTCGACGTGCCGCTCGCGGTCATCGCCCGCACCGCCGACGCGCTCGAGGAGTTCCCCTTCCGCCGGCAGCGGGACAACTCGGTGATCCTGCGCGAACCGGTCGGGGTGGTCGCCGCGATCACGCCGTGGAACCTCCCGCTGCACCAGGTGGTCGTCAAGATCGTCCCGGCGATCGCGGCCGGCTGCACGGTCGTGCTCAAGCCCGCGGCCCTGACCCCGCTGACCGCCTTCGAGCTGGCGCGCGCCTTCCAGGCCGCCGGGTTCCCGCCCGGCGTGCTCAACCTGGTCACCGGCGGCGGGCGGGTGGTCGGGGACCTGCTCGCGCGCCACCCCGGCATCGACCACGTCTCGTTCACCGGCTCCACGCCCGTGGGCCGGCAGGTCGCCGCGGCCGCGGCGGAAACCGTCAAGGGCGTCACCCTGGAGCTCGGCGGCAAGTCCGCGAGCGTGGTGCTGTCGGACGTGTCCGACGAGCTGCTGGCCAAGGCGGTGAAGGTGACCGTCGCCAACTGCTTCCTCAACGGCGGCCAGACCTGCACGGCGTTGTCCCGCCTCATCGTCCCGGCTTCCCGGCTCACCCAGGTCGAAGAGCTCGCCGCCGCCGCGGCGGCGAAGTACGTGCCCGGCCAGCGGCTCGGCCCGCTGATTTCGGCCGGGCAGCGCAAGGAGGTGCAGAGCTTCCTCGAGCCGCGGGGCGCGAAGCTCGTCAGCGGGACCTTCCCGGTGCCGGAGAAGGGCTACTTCGTCACCCCGGCGGTGTTCAGCGACGTCGACCCGGCTTCGCGGCTCGCGCGGGAAGAGATCTTCGGCCCCGTGCTGTCGATCCTGGCCGCCGACTCCGATGACCACGCGATCGAGCTGGCCAACGATTCGATCTACGGGCTCGGCGGCGCGCTGTGGATCGAAGACAGCGAGCGGGCCCTCGACTGGGCGGCGCGGATCCGCACCGGCCAGATCGACGTCAACGCGGCCCCGTTCAACCCGCGGGCGCCCTTCGGTGGGTACAAGCAATCGGGCGTCGGCCGGGAGATCGGTGACTACGGCATCGACGACGTCCTCGAGATCAAGGCGGTGCAGCTGTGACGGACGGCTACCAGGTGGAGGTCGACGCGCTCGTGCTGCGTTCGGCGGAGAAACCGATGGAGGTCGAGCGGATCCGGCTGCGGGACGTGGGCCCGGGTGACGTCCGGGTCCGCATCGACGCGACCGGGGTGTGCCACTCGGACCTTTCGCTGGCCCGCGGTGTACTGGCCCAGCAACTGCCCGCCGTGCTGGGGCACGAGGCGTGCGGAACGGTCTTGGAGACCGGCTCGGACGTCACCGGTCTGCGCGAAGGCGACCGCGTCATCCTGCTGTGGATCACCCCGTGCGGCCACTGCGCCAGCTGTGCGCGCGACGAGCCGCACCTGTGCGTCACCGGCTCGGCGCGCGGAGCCGAGCCGTACGCGCTGGACTCCTCGGGAGCACCGGTCTACCCGGGACTGACCGTGGGCTCGTTCGCCGAGCAGACCGTCGTCCCGGCCGCGGCCGCGGTCAAGGTCCCCGACGACATCAGCACCGCCGACGCGGCGCTGCTGGGCTGCGCCATCACCACCGGCGTCGGCGCGGTGACGAAGACCGCCGCGGTCACCCCCGGTTCCTCGGTGCTGGTCGTCGGCCTGGGCGGCGTCGGCCTGGCGGCGGTGCAGGGTGCCCGGCTCGCCGGTGCCGCGAACGTGATCGCGGTGGACCGCAACCCCGAAAAGGCGGACCTGGCCGTGCGGCTCGGCGCGCACCACTTCGTGCCGGCGGACGACGACACCAAGAAGACCGTCCGCGCGCTCACCGGCAAGCAGGGCGTCGACTTCGCCTTCGACTGCGTCGGCTCGGCCCGCACGATCCGCGACGCCTGGGGGATGACCCGCCGCGGCGGCACGGCGTGCGTCGTCGGCATCGGCGGCAAGGACGACCAGGTCAGCTTCAGCGCCCTCGAGCTGTTCCACTTCGCCCGCACCCTGGTCGGGTGCGTCGCCGGGTCGCTGGACGCCGCCCGCGACCTCCCGCGCTACTTCGAGCACCTCCGCGAAGGTCACCTCGACCTCGCGGCCATGGTGACCGGTCACGGCCGGCTGTCCGATGTGGAGAAAGCACTCGCGGAAATGGCCGAAGGGCGGGGAATCCGCACCCTCGTCGTGCCCGGGGGCGCACGATGAAGGTCGGTGCGCTGAACGTCGAACCGGTCTACGACGGCTACGGCCGGGAACCGGCCCGCGAAGTGCTCACCCGGCCTGGGGTTTCCGACGCTTGGGCGTGCCACGAGCACCTGCTCGACGAGGCGGGCCGGCTGCGCCTGGAACTCGGCGGGTTCCTCGTCCGCACCGGCGACCGCGTCATCCTGGTCGACGCCGGTGTCGGGACGATCGACAACGACAAGTACCACGGCGGGCAGTTCCTCGAGAGCTTGCGCGGGCTCGGCGTCGAGCCCCGGGACGTCACCGACGTCGTGTTCACCCACCTGCACTTCGACCACGTGGGGTGGGCCACGAAGAAGGGCCGGGTCGTCTTCCCGGACGCGACCTACCGCGTCCACCGCGCGGACTGGGCGCACTTCGTGGAGAGTCCGGAGGCCGACCCCGGCGCGGTGCGCAAGCTGTCCCCGCTCACCGAGCGGCTGGAAACGTTCGAGTACGACACGACCCTCGCGCCCGGCTTCGACGTCCGCCACCTGCCCGGGCACACCCCGGGCACCGCGGTCTACGTCGTCTCCAGCTGGGGAGAGCGGGCGCTGCTGCTCGGCGACGTCGCCCACTCGCCCGTCGAACTCACGGACCCGACGTGGGAAGCCGTGTTCGACCTCGACCCGGTGGCCGCCCGCAAGGTGCGCGCGGACCTCGTCCGGAGCGCCATCGACCGGCCCGATCTGCTGGCCGCCGCGCACTTCCCTCCCGGCCGGCTGATCACAGTGGACGGCGAGCGCCGGTTCACCCCACTCGAAAAGGAATGACCATGGATCTTCAGCTCCGCGGCAAGAACGTCCTCGTCACCGGCGCCGGACAAGGACTGGGCCGGGCGATCGGGCTCGCGTTCGCCGGCGAAGGCGCCAACGTCGCCTTCCACTACAACTCCTCCGCCGACGGCGCCGAGGAGGGCGCCAAGGAAGCCGCGGCCCTGGGTGTCAAGGCGATCGCCGTCGGCGCGAACCTTCGGGACGGCGAGTCGGTGACGCGGGCGGTGGCCGAGGTCGCCGACCAGCTGGGCTCGATCGACGTGCTGGTCAACAACGCGGCCGCGACCCAGAGCAAGCCGTTCCTCGAAACCACCGAAGAGGACTGGGCACCGCAGATCGGCGTCACCGTGGCCGGCACGCTGCGGGTCACCCAGGCGGTGGTGCGGCACATGGCCGGCAACGGCGGCGGGTCGATCGTCAGCCTGATGGGCGACTCCGGCCGCGTCGGGGAATCGCGGCTCCTGGTCACCGCCACCACCCGTGCCACCACCGTCGGCCTGACCAAGTCGCTGGCCAAGGAGCTGGCGCGGCACCAGATCCGCGCGAACGCCGTGTCGATCGCCCTCGTCCGGACCCAGAGCCTGGACGCGCACACCGGCAACGCCGACGAAGCCAAGATGAAGAAGATCCTCGCCGCCTACCCGCTGCGCCGCCTCGGCACGCCCGCGGACATCACGCCGACCATCCTGCTGCTGGCTTCGCCGCTGTCGTCCTGGACCACGGGGCAGATCGTGTCGGTCAACGGCGGGTACACGATGCCATGACGGCGACCGAGCAGACCCACGCGGAGCCCGGCGACGGCCGCGCGGTCGGACGGACCGTCCGGCGCAAGGAGGACGCCCGGCTGCTGACCGGCCGCGGCCGGTACGTCTCCGACCTGCAGCTGCCGAGGATGCGGCACCTCGCGTTCCTGCGCAGCCCGTACGGCCACGCCCGGATCAAGTCCGTCGACACCTCGGCCGCCTCAGGGGCGGCGCGAGCGGTCTTCAGCGGCGACCACCCCGCGTTCGCGGCGATCGGGCTGCGCGCCCGATCCGCACTGCCGTCCTATGTGGAGACCGAACAGCCGGTCCTGGCCCGGGACAAGGTGCGCTTCGCCGGGGAGCCGGTCGCCGTGGTGGTCGGCGACGACCGGTACCAGGCCGAGGATGCGCTCGAACTGATCGACGTCGACTACGAGCCGCTGCCGGCCACCGTCACCGCGTGGGCCGAACCGGCCGAGCCGCTGCACGCCGACGCGCCGGACAACGTCCTGCTGGAACGCACCTTCGACACCGGCGAGGTCCCGGATGCGCTGGCGCAGGCCCATTTCGTGGTCGAGCGGGAGCTGATCACCAACCGGCACGCGGGCAACCCGATGGAATGCCGGGCCGGGGCCGCGGTGTGGGACGGGGAACGCCTGACGTTCTGGTCCGGCACCCAGGTGCCCCACATCGTCCGTAACATGCTCGCCGAACTGCTCGGCGTCCCGGAGGGCACCATCCGGGTCATCGCCCCCGACGTCGGCGGTGGCTTCGGGGTCAAGGCCGTCCTCTACCCGGAGGACGTCGCCGTCTGCCTGGTCGCGCGGCAGATGCCGGGGACACCCGTGAAGTGGGTCGAAGACCGGGCCGAGCACCTGCTCGCCGCGACCCACGCCCGCGACCACCGGTACCGGCTCCGGGCCGGGTTCACCGCCGAAGGGACCCTGGTCGCCCTGGACGCCGACGTCACGTGCAACGTCGGGGCGTACTCGGTTTACCCGTGGACGGCGGGGATCGAGCCGCTCATGGCCGGCGGGCTCCTGTCCGGGCCGTACCGGCTGCAGCACTACCGCTGCACCGTGCGCGGCGTCGCGACGAACACAGCGCCGTCGGGGCCGTACCGCGGGGTCGCCCGCCCGGCGAGCGTCTTCGCGATGGAGACGCTGCTCGACGAGGCCGCTGTCCGCCTTGGACTGTCGAATTTGGACATTCGACGGCGGAACCTCATCACTGCCGCGGAGATCCCGTACCGGATGCCGTCGCGGCTGGTCGACGACTCCGGCTGGTACGGCGAATGCCTGGAGAAGGCGATCGCGACGATCGGGTACGAGGACTTCCTCGCCGAGCAACGGCGGCGCCGCGAGGAGGGCGAGAACCCGATCGGGCTCGGGATGGCCTGCTACAACGAGCTGACCGGCTTGGGCCGGGCCGCCGCCGCGGGACCCAGGATGCCGTTCCGCACCGGCCACGACGCGTGCACGGTCCGGGTCGACCCCGACGGCCGCGTGACCGTCCTGTCCGGCGTGACGTCCCAGGGCCAGGGCTTGGAGACGACCGTCGCGCAGATCGTCGCGGACGCCGTCGGGGTGCGGTTCGAGGACGTCGAGGTGCGCATCGGCGACACCAACGAGTCCTTGTGGGGCTTCGGGGCGTTCTCGTCGCGGCAAGCGGTCATCGGCGGCGGCGCCGCACACCGCGCGGGGGAGACTGTCCGCGAGAAGGTCCTCCGGCTGGCGAGCGAGCTCTACGAAGTCGGCGTCGCCGATCTGGAGGTCGCCGCCGGGGAGATCCGGGTCGTCGGCGACCCGAAACCCCTCGGGACGCTGGCCGAAGTCGCCCGGGTCGCCTACCTCGAGTCCCACCGCCTGCCGGAGGGCATCGAGCCGGGGCTGGAGGCGACGGAGTTCTACGACCCGATCCGCGGCGCGTTCGCGGCGGGCGCGCAGGCCGCGGTCGTCGAGGTCGACCGGGCGACGGGTGCGCTGCGGATCCTGAAGTGGGTGTGCGTCGAGGACGCCGGGACGGTGATCAACCCGCAGATCGTCGAGGGCCAGATCGCCGGTTCCATCGCCCAGGGAATCGGCGGCGCGCTGTACGAGCACCTGATCTACGACGAGGCCGGGAACCTGTCCACCGGCACGCTGATGGACTACCTCATGCCCACCAGCGCCGAGGTCCCGGACCTCGTCATCGAGCACGTGTCACACCCCGCGGACAACCCGCTGGGCGTCCGCGGGGTGGGGGAGGGCGGCACCCTCGGCCCGAACGCCGTGCTGGCCGGAGCGCTGGCCGACGCGCTCGGGGTCCGGATCACGACACTGCCGCTGTCGCCCGCCGTGGTGTGGGAGGCCCTGCGATGATCACCACCGAGGAGCAGGACGGCGTCGGGCTGATCCTGCTCGACCGCCACGGCAAGCGCAACGCACTCGACGTCGAACACCTCGACGGGCTGCGCGCGGCGGTCGAGAACTTCGCCGGCGCGGTCCGGGCGATCGTCGTGACCGGGGCCGGGACGAGCTTCTGCGCCGGTGCCGACCTCGGCGGTGTGTACGGCGACGGGTTCCGGACCGCGCTCTACGCCGCGCTGCGGGCCATCGTCGACGCACCGGTGCCGGTGATCGCCGCGGTCAACGGTCCCGCGATCGGGGCGGGCACGCAGCTCGCGATCGCCTGCGACTTGCGCGTCGCCGCCGACACCGCCGTCTTCGCCGTCCCGACGGCGCGCAACGGCCTCGCGGTGGATCCCTGGACCGTCCGGCGGCTCGCGTTGCTCGCGGGCGGCGGGCCGGCCCGCGCGATGCTGCTCGGAGCCGAGCGGCTGGACGCGCGACGCGCCCACGCCTGCGGTCTGGCCGACCGCCTCGGTTCGGTCACCGACGCCCGGGCCTGGGCCCACGAGATCGCGGAGTTCGCACCACTTTCGCTTCAGTACGCCAAGACCGCGCTGCGGTCGATGTTCGAGCCGCCGTCCTGGGAAACCCGGCTCGACCAGCTTTTCGATTCCTGCTGGAGCAGTGCGGACTTCGCCGAAAGCCGTCGCGCTCACGCCGAAAAAAGAGCCCCGCGATTCGAGGGGCGGTGAAAGGTCCGTCATGAAATCCGCACCGTTCGACTACGTCCGGGCCGCCAGCGTCCGGGAAGCCGTGCAGACCCTGGCCGACGCGGCCGGCGACGGCAAGATCATCGCCGGCGGGCAGAGCCTGGCACCCGTGCTGGCGCTGCGCATGGCCCGGCCCGAGGTGCTCGTGGACATCAACCGGATCCCGGGGCTGGCCACGATCGTGCCCGTCGACGGTGCCCTGCGGATCGGCGCGCTGGTCCGCCACGCGCGGCTGGTGGAGCAGACCGGGCACCCGATGCTGGCCGAGGCCGCCCGGTGGATCGGGCACACGGCGATCCGCTCCCGCGGCACCACCGGCGGCAGCATTTCCCACGCGGACCCGGCCGCCGAGCTCCCCGTGGTCGCCGCGGCCCTGGAAGCCACCATCCACATCGCGAGCCCCCGCGGTACGCGCACGAGTTCCGCGGGGGAGTTCTGCACCGGCGCTCTCGAGACCACGCTCGCCGACGACGAAATGGTCACGGCGGTCGACATGCCGGTGCCCCAGCGGTGGGGATTCGCGGAATTCTCCCGTCGCCACGGTGACTTCGGGCTGGTCACCGTCGCCGCCGCCGAGGTCGACGGCCACTGGCGAATCGCCATCGGTGGTGTCGGCAGCGTCCCCCTGCGCGTCCGGGAGGCCGAGCAGCTGCTGGACGCGGGTGCGCCGCCGGAGGAAGTCGCCGCGGCGGCCGCGGCCGCCACCACGCCGAGTTCCGACATCCACGCCTCGGCCGAGTACCGGCGAGCGATGACGGAGGAGTTCGTCCGCCGTGCCCTCGTCCAGGAGAAGGAGCGTGTCGCGGCATGAAGGTGGAGTTCACGGTCAACGGTGATCGCCGGGACGTCGACGTCGAACCGCGGCGCACCCTCGCCGACGCGCTGCGCGAGGACCTGGGCCTCACCGGCACCCACGTCGGCTGCGAGCACGGTGTCTGCGGCGCCTGCACCGTGCTGGTCGACGGTGAGCCGGTGCGCGCGTGCCTGATGTTCGCCGTGCAGGCGGAGGGATCGTCGGTCACCACGGTGGAGGGCATGGCCGGGCCGGACGGCGGCCTGCACCCCCTGCAGGAAGCATTCTCGGCGCACCACGGACTGCAGTGCGGCTTCTGCACCCCGGGCATGCTGATGTCCGCGCTGGACTTGCTCACCCGCGAGGAGCGGCCGTGCCGGGCGCGGATCCGCGAGGAGATGTCGGGCAACATCTGCCGCTGCACGGGCTACGTCGGCATCGTGAACGCGGTCGAGGCGGCGGCGAACGAGCTGGCCACCGGACCGGAGCCCGCGTGACGCGCCGCGGGGTGATGCTGCGGCTCCGCGAGCGGCCGGCGGCCGAGTTGCGGCGGACGTGCGAGGTGCTCGACGAAGCGGGCTGCGACACGATCTACCTCGAACAGAGCTTCACCTCGTGCGCCGCCGCCGCGGCCCTGACCCGCCGAGCCCGCGTCTGCTGCTTGACGACCTCCCGGGACGCGCCCGCGGTGGCGGCCGCCGCCGAAAACCTGGCCTACCTCAGCGAGGACCGCTTCACCCTCGGCCTCGGCCCGCTCCCCGACGAGGACGGTCCCTACGGCGCCGTGGCCGCCGCCGAAAGGGTCATCGAAGAAGTGCTGGACCGCGCGGGGAAGATCCCGATCCTCGTCGCGGGCGACGGCCGGGCTCCGGCGCGGCTGGCCGCCGAGTTCGCCGGATCCTGGATGACGTCCGCGACGTCGGACCGGCTCCGCGTCGTCGTCCTGCGTGACGGAACGGCGGCGGACCACGCGGAAGTGGTGGCACCACTGGCGAGGAGCCTGGGGTCGGTGGAAGAAGCCGGCGCCTGGCTCGGCACGTCGTTCTCCATCACGGGTTCCGGGGAAGGTCAGGGTTCGGTGCCCCAGGCGAGGGTGCCCGACTGGTAGGCCGTCGCGGTCGCCAGGTCGGTGAACGACGCCGCCGTGCGGTAGCTGTAGTCGTCGGCCTGGTTGAACGGTGACCAGTCCGCTTTGGCGACGCGGATCTGGACCTCGCCGGTCGTCGCGCCGGGCGCCAGTGTTCCGCCGGCGAAGGCGACCTCGACGTACGCGTCCGCTCCCGGGCGCGGTGTACCGAGTTTCACCACGCGCAGCGTCACGTTCCCGCATCCCACAACCGCGTAGTCGCACCAGATCTGGTACCCCGGGTTGGCCGCGTCGCCCGTGAACCAATAGCGCGCCGTGACGCCGTTCAAGCCGATCGACGTGCTTCCCCGGTTGACGATCTGGAGGCCCGTGCGGATCTGGTTGTCGGTCACCCCGCTGCCGGAGCGTTGCTGGACGGCGAGGGTGCCGGAGCCGCCGCCGGTCGTGGTCGTGACCGAAACCGGGCTGCTCGCCGGGGACTGGTTGCCCGCGGCGTCGCGGGCGCGGACCGAGAACGTGTACGCGGTGCCGGGGGTGAGGCCCGTGACCTGGTAGCTCGTGCTCGTCGTGCTGCCCACCGCCGCGCCCGCCGAGTTCAGGACGTCGTACCCCACGACTCCGACGTCGTCGGTGGCCGCGGTCCAGGTCAGGTCGACGCTGGTGCTGCCCGCGGTCGCCGTGACGCCCGTGGGGGCGGACGGTGGCGTCGTGTCCCCTGTGGACTGTCCGGGCTCGCTGCCCCACACGACCGTGGAACCCTGCGTGAGCACCAAGTGCGGGTTGTCGGCCGGTGCGGTTCCGCTCGGGGCGAGGCCCGTGTGTGACCAGTCGTTGGCGGGATCCCACGTTCCCGTGCTGGAGATCCGGAACTGCACTTCCTTGCGGTAGCGGGATTGGCCGCCCGGGGCGACGCCGCCGGAGCAGCTCACCTCGGCGTAGTACACCTGGCCGGAGAACTGGTGCACCGTGGGCGCGTCGCACTGGTTGTAGGCCGAGGTGACCGAGATCTGGACGGGCGTGGTGGCGCCGTCGAGGGTGAAGTAGTAGCGCAGCGATCCGGTGAACGTGCGCGCCGGCCACGCCGACTTGTTGATCACGTACGCCTTGACCTCGGTGAACGTGCCGCCGTCCGGCTGGTTGAGCGCGCCCTGGGCCAGGATCTCCGGGCCGTCCGGGGTTTCCTGCGCGGGGAAGGCCGCCAGCGGGGTGCCGCCGTACTCGCCGTAGAGGCGAGCCAAAGCGCTGGTGAAACCGGCGTTGTAGTCGAGGGCCACCTCGTTCATGGTGTAGTTGGTGCGGTCGTCGGCGTACGCGTCGTTGGCCGTGGTGGGGCCGCCGACGAGCGCGCCGTACAGGATGTGCCTGCTCTGCGCCGGTTCGTTGATGTTGTCGGCCCAGGAGCCGTGCGCGGTGCGGTGGTGCGGGTTGCGGGGCGGGTTGACGCCGAACCCGACCTCGAAGCTCGCGCCGCGCGGGTTGTCACCGAGCGCGTAGTTGATCTGCCGGACGCCGAAGTCGTGGTACGTCGTGGCGCGGGTGGGATCGGTGGCGCGCAACCAGTCCGCGTAGGTGAGGGCCACGAACGCGGTGTTCGCCGCGTACCGCAGTGAGCCCCACTGGTCGAGCACGGCCTGGCCGCCGGGGGAGTACGGGACGCGCTGGCCGTTGACGCCGGTGGTCCACCAGTCCAGCCAGCGGTTGGCGTCGGTGATGTACTCGGCGTCGCCGGTGAGCTGGGCGAGCAGGACGTAGGCGCCGTAGGACTTGTCGTCCCAGGCGAGCGTCCAGCGGTAGGAACGGGTGGTGGTCTGCGGTTCGGTGGACAGCTTCTCGTACTCGGTGCGCGCCTTGGTCAGGTAGCTCGCGTCGCCGGTCGCCTTGTAGAGCCAGATCGCGCCCCACACGAGTTCGTCCTGGTAGCCGCTCCAGGACTTGTAGAAGTTCTGCGCGTCGGTGATGCAGTTCGAGTAGGCGCCCCGGTGGTTGTCCGCGAAGGAATACAGCTGCTTGGCGTGGGTGAGCAAGGTGGCCGCGTAGGTGGGGTCGTCGGTCTTGAACACCAGCGAGCTCGCGGCCATCTGCGCGGCCGCCTCGCCCGCCAGGTCCGAACCGGGGCAGGAGTCGTCGATGCGGTAGGCGGGCCGGGCCATGGTCATCGTCTCGGCGGGACCCCACCACTTGTGGTCGTCGTCTCCCTTGCCGACCTGGCCGTAGAGCACGTCGGGCTGCGGGTGCGCCTTGATCAGCCAGTCGGCACCCCAGCGCAGGTTCGACAGCAGGGGCGCCCACTGGCCGGAGTTCTGGTACGCGGCGCGGTTTTCCAGCGCGCCCCAGGCGAGCATGCTCATGCTGAACTCGAACGGCAGCCCGAACTTCACGTGGTCACCGGCGTCGTAGAAGCCGCCGGTGAGGTCCAGGCCGACGTCCTTGCCGTCGCCGAGGGCCGACGGGCCCCGCCAGGACACGCGGTTGCCGGCGGGCAGCGCGCCGGAGCGCTGGGCGTCGTAGAACCAGACGGCTTTCTGCAACGCCTCGCCGTAGTTGAACTTCCCGGCGGCGCTCGCCGGCGCCACCGGGACCACGAGGGCCGTGCCCAGCACGAGCAGAGCCACGACCACCCGGATCATCGTCTTCGAGCTGCGCACGCCGCCTCCTCGGTTTCCGGCTGGATCAGGAGCAGGAGACGCCGTTGAGCGCGGCTGCCTGGAAGGGCGGGGTACCGCCGGTGTAGTCGGCGTTGTAGCCGATCGTCGCGGTCGCGCCGGTGCCGAGGGTGCCGTTCCAGGACGCGTTGGCGACCTTGACGACGTCGCCCGTGTCGGTCCAGGTTCCGTTCCAGCCCTGGGTGACCGTCACTCCGGGGGCCGAGTACGTGAGCGTCCAGTGGTCGGCCGGTGCGCCGAGGTTCTGGATGACGATCTCGCCCGTGTACCCGGTCGACCAGGCGCTGACCACCCGGTGCGTGACCTTGCAGCCGCCCGAAGGTTGCGGGGTCGTGGTCGTCGGGGTCGTGGGGGTCGTGCTGGTGGTGGGCGTCGTGGCCGTGGTCGTCGGGATGGGACCCGCCGCCGCGGCCAGGTCGTACGCCCGCTGGGGGACGAACTGGCCTGCCGTGGCGATGCAGCCGTCCGCCTCGCCCGGGGGCTTGACCCAGAGGAACGCGTCGATCTGGCCGTCGCCGGTCTGGTTCGTGCTGGGCGTGCCGATCGCGCGCCCGGCGGGGTCGCACCACTCGCTGCCCGCCGGCCCGTTGCCGTTGCGGCTCGTGTCCACGACCGCCTTCAGGCGCGAGTCGCCGAGCTGGCCGAGGATCGCCTTGTCGTAGGACACTTCGTCGGCGGTCGCGCGGTAGTTGGACACGTTGGTGGAGATGCCGTCGGCACTGTTCGAGACGTCGGCGGCGCGCAACCTCGCCGCGGCGTCACCGGGGGAGAGCCAGGCGGAGTGGCCGATGTCGAAATACACCTTCGCCTGAGCCGAACCGGCCTTCAGTTTCTTGCCCGCGTATGCGATCGACGCGGTCGTCTGGCTTTGCTGGTCGCCGCTCTGGCAGTTCGTCATGAGCGCGAGGACGTCGGGCTCGAGCACGATGGCCGCGGGACGGCCCGCCAGGCCGGCGGCCACCTGGTCGATCCACGCCCGGTACGCGTCGTGGGACGGCGCGCCGCCGCCGCTGGCCCCGCCGCAGTCGCGGTTCGGGATGTCGTAGACCACCATGATCGGGATCTTCCCGGCCGCGGCGGCCGCGCCGACGTAGGAGTCGACCTCGCCGCGCACGGTCGAGGTGTTCGTGGTGGTGAACCACCGCGCCTGCGGCACGGCGGCGATGCGGTCGCGGATGAGCGCGGCGCGCGAGTCGCCGGGGTTCGCCGCGACCCACTTGGCCGCGTTGGTGCCCGGGTCGACGTAGTACGCCGATTCCGCCGCCTGCGCGTCGGTCCACAGGACCGTGGTGAGAACGCCGGTCGCGACCAAGGCGGCCAGTGAACTCGCTGCCATTGTCCTGCTTCGCATGCACTTTCTCCTTCGAAAGCCGGGTCGGGACGGCGTTTCTGGGAGCGCTCCCAAAATCGTTCAAGAGTGTGAATCCCGGGGTGGGTCCTGTCAAGGTGCTTAGGCCGTTCAGGAGCGTTAAGCGAATTCGGCGCGGGTGCCGATGGGCACCCGCGCCGAATTGTGCGGACCTTCGCCGGGAAGCGTTACGGGAGCTGGGCGACCTCCGCGTCCGTCAACGCCTTGCCGGCCACGGTGACGTCGTCGACCGCGCCGCTCCAGAAGTCGACGTTGCGGCCGTCGTACTTGGCCCGCCCGACCGTGAACGCGCCCGTGCTGAGGAGCGCCGGTCCGGCCGGGGCCGTCGCGACCTTCACGCCGTCCACGTAGAGCCGGATCTCGTTGCCGGACCGCACACCCGTGAGCTGGTACCAGCGCCCGAGCTCCGGCACGACCTCGTACCGGGCCCGGTTGCCGCCGGGCGTGCTGAACGCGAACGCGCCCTGCCCGTACTGCAGGTAGAACGGGCTCTCCCGTTCCCGGCCGTCCTGGCTCACCGCGGTCGCGTAGTTGCCGGGCAGCGCGTCGAGCCGCACCTTCGCGGACACGGTGTAGTCGCCGGACGTGTCGACGACCGGGCCGTAGGTGTCGGCCGAGCCGCCCGTGAACTGCAGCGAACCGTCCTTGAAGGACGCGCCCGTCGGGGTGAGCGTCAGCGGGTTGTCGCCGCCGCTGGAGTCCTTCGCGGTCGTTCCGCCTTGCTCGTCGAGGTTCCACTGGCCCTTGCCCGCGTACGGGTAGGGCTTGCCCGCGTCGGCACCGGCCTCGATCACCCGCCGGTTGATCTCGCGGACCGGACCCGGGTCGACCTTGATCCGCTTGCGGTCGTACGTCCAGAGCCCGTTCAGCTCGCCTTCCAGGTCGGTCACCTGCGTGTAGACCGACGCCGACAGCTCGGCTCGCGCCTGACCGAGGTAGAACGTGCGGGTGTTGTCGACGTACTTCGCCGTCAGCGCCGCCTTGTCCGCCACCCCGCTGTAGATCGCGATCGGCGCACCCGGCCACTGGTGACCCGGCGTGCGCAGCGTGAAGCCGCCGTGCTCGCCGTCCATCGCGACCCGCCGCCCGTCCGAGCGCGCCGGGTCGGTGTTGTTGTAGTCGTGGTGGTCGATGACGTCGCCCGCGCCCGAGTCGCCCTTGGACGCACAGCAGTTCACCCCGCTGTGGGCACTGACGATCCGGCTCGGGTCGGTGGCCTTGACCTGGTCGGTGATCCGGCCGGTCGCGGCCTTGTCCCACTCGCCCCAGCCCTCGTTGAACACGATCCACGCGTAGACGGACGGGAAGTTCTGCAGCTGGTGCATCTCCTCCAGGCCCTGGCTGAGCCACGCCTGCTGCGCCGCGGGGTTGTTGCCGTCCTCGACGGACACGAAGTCCTGCCACACCAGCAGTCCGAGCTGGTCCGCGTGGTAGTACCAGCGGGCGGGCTCGACCTTGATGTGCTTGCGGACGGAGTTGAAGCCGAGGTCCTTCTGCGCCTTCAGGTCGAAGACGAGGGCCTCGTCGCTCGGCGCGGTGTTCAGGCCGTCCGGGTAGAAGCCCTGGTCCAGCTGCATCAGGGAGAAGAACGGCTTGCCGTTGAGCGTCAACTTGGGCGTGCCGTTGACGTTCGTGATACCGGTGGACCGCATGCCGAAGTAGCTCTTGACCTTGTCGCCGCCCAGCTTGATCTCCAGCTGGTACAGGTACGGGTCGTCCGGTGTCCACAGGTGCGGGTTGGGCACCGGCAGCGTCAGGTTCGCGTTCGCCGGTCCGGTGACCGTGCCGACGAACCGGCCGCGCGCGTCCTTGGCGACCGCCGTGACGGTGGCGGTGCCCGCGGACTTGACGTTCAGCGCCAGCGAGTTCGTGGTGAGGTCGGGCGTCGTCTTGATCTCGTCGATACCCTTGTCCGCCACCGGCTCCAGCCACACCGTCTGCCAGATGCCCGACGACGGCGTGTAGAAGATCCCGCCGGGGTTGGCGGACTGCTTGCCCTTGGGCTGGTACGGGCCGGTCGTGTCGGTGACGGCGACGACGATCTCCTGCTCGCCGCCGCGCTTGAGCGCGTCGGTGATGTCCGCGCTGAACGCCGTGTACCCGCCGGTGTGCTCGGCGACGAGCTTGCCGTTCACCCACACCTTGGCCTGGTAGTCGACCGCGCCGAAGTTGAGCTTGAGGCGCTGTCCGCCGCCGATCCGCCAGTCGCGCGGGACGGTGACCGTGCGGCGGTAGAACATGTGGTCCTCGTGCCGTTCGAGCCCGGAGAGCTGCGACTCGATCGGGTAGGGCACGACCACCGTCTCGGGCAGCCGCTTGCCGAACACCGGCTGCTGACCCTCCTTGGCGGCCGCGAACTCCCACGGGCCGTTGAGGTTGACCCACTGCTCGCGCTCGAGCTGCGGTCGCGGGTACTCCGGCAACGGGTGGCGGGTGCCGACGTGCTCGCCCCACGGCGTCCGGAGGCGTTCCGCCGACGCGTTCGCGACGATGCGCCCGGCCTTGCCGACCTTCGTGCCGTTCACCGCGAGGGCGCCCGCGCCGTCGTAGTAGAGCGTGACCCGCTGGCCCTTC
Organism: Amycolatopsis nalaikhensis; assembly: GCF_030264295.1. Lineage (GTDB taxonomy): Bacteria > Actinomycetota > Actinomycetes > Mycobacteriales > Pseudonocardiaceae > Amycolatopsis > Amycolatopsis nalaikhensis. The sequence continues at coordinate 7,171,105 of NZ_CP127173.1, forward strand.
AACACCCGTTCGGCCAGCTGGATCGTGGCCCGGGTGCGGGTCGTCGCGATGAACGCGATCGGCATCGGCGTCGCGTCGACCTCGATGCGCAGGTGGTCCTTCAGGTCGTTCGTGCCCGAGACTCGGCCGTCGAAGTCGGCCGTGAGCGTGCGGCCGTCCGGCGACACGTCCGCCGTGCGCGGCACGATCGCGTAGTCGGCCGGCGGCGTGAACGCCGAGAGCGGCACGATCTGCTTCGCGATGGTCGCGCTCGACCAGCGCAGGAACATGTTGGCGCCGCCGGTGTCCTGGAACATCTCCAGCTTGAAGTCGTACTGCCGGCCCGCGGTCAGCGTGACCGGCGCGCTGGTCTGCTCCTTGTCCCAGTCGCCGACCCAGTGGTCGATCACCGGCGCGTCGTCGATGAGCAGCCGGAAGCCGTTGTCACCGATGGCGTAGAACGTGTAGTCGCCGGTCTCCGGCACGGCGAGCTGCCCGCTCCACCGGGCGGTCGTGTGCTCGGTGCGCCCGGCGACCAGCCCGAAGACCGAGGTCAGGTCGGGGTGGTCGACCTCCCCGTCGAGGGCGGTCCCGGCCAGGTTCGCGAAGTCGTGCGCGTCGGGTGCCGACGGCGTGAAGTACTCGGCCTTCAGGCCGTGGACGGGCTCGGCGGCACCTGCGGGCGGCGTTCCCGACGCCACGCCCAGCGCCACCAAGAGGGCGAGGAAGACGGAAGCGGCTCTTCTCATCGGCGAGGACCCTTCATTTTTACAACGTTGTAAAACGCTCGGGGGTCGATCCAATCAGACAGATCGGACCCCCAGATACCGCCGAATGCAGGTATCTGGGCCGCCGACTGCCGCGTTCGACCTACCTCAGCGGGATGCGAGCACCCGGCGCACCTCGTCCGCCCCCAGCACCACGGGGGAGCGCAGCGACCCGACGTCGCCGATCTCGATCTCGACCACGTCTCCCGGCCGCAGGCCGAGGTCGAGCCCCGGCACGATCGACGTGCCCGTCGAGAGCACCGCGCCGTCGGGGAAGTCGTTCTCCCGCCACAGGTACTCGACCAGCTCCGCCGGTGTGCGGTTCAGCTGCTTGGTGCCGGCGTCGCCCGCGAACACCTCGAGACCGTCGCGCAGGATGCGCATGCGGAGGTCGAGCGACAGCGGGTCCGGCACCTCCCAAGCCGGGCGCACCAGGGCCGATACCGCGCACGAGCCGGTGTAGATCTTGGCCTGCGGGAGGTACAGCGGGTTCTCGCCCTCGATGCTGCGGGAGCTGACGTCGTCGACCACCACGTACCCGGCGATCTCCCCGGCGCTCGTCAGCACCAGGCCGAGTTCCGGCTCCGGGACGTTGTTGGCGGAATCGGCGCGGATGGCGATCGGCTCGCCGTCGGTGACCACGCGCCACGCGGGTGACTTGAAGAACAGCTCCGGCCGCTGCGCCCGGTACACCCGCGCGTACACGTCCTCGTCGGCGCTCTCCTCGCGGCGGGCCTCCTCCGACCGCAGGTACGTCACCCCGGCGGCCCACACCTCCATTCGCCCGTCCAAGGGCGGGAGCAGGCGCGTCCCGGCCGTCGGCACGGGCTCGTCGGCGGCCGAGGCCAGCTCGCGGATCTCCGCCACGGGGCGGCTCAGCAGGTCACTCATCGACGCGACCGCGAGCGGCCGCACCTGTTCGCCGGTGAGCAGCCCGACCCGGACCTCGCCGGTTCCGTCGGCGAATCGCACCAGGTGGCTCATCCCGGACCTCCTCGGGGGTTGACTTCAAGTGCTTGAAGTTCTGCATTCTGTCCTCATGACGACCGGAGCCAGGCGTGGCTGACGATCCTCGGGGCGTCGCGGCGCAGCGGGCTGAGTGAGCCGACCCGGCGCTCCTCGATTCGCTCGGCTGCCCGCGCTCGGCCGCGCTGCGGGTCGAGGACCTGCGGCGCTACCTCGACGGGGCGATGCCCGTGGTGCCGCCGCTGTACTTCGGTGTCGTCGACGTCCGCGACGTCGCCGACCTGCACGTGCGGGCGATGACCCACCCGGAGGCGGCGGGGGAGCGGTTCCCCGCCGCGGCCGGGTGCCCGGTCAGCTTCCTCGACCTGGCCCGGATCCTGGCCGCCGCCGGGTTCGACGTGACCACCACCGAGCTGACCGCCGAGCAGGTGCGGGCCGCCGCGGAGACCGACCCGGCCATGCGGGAAGCGGCCGCCCGCCTCGGGCGCGTGCCCGTGATCCGCACGGACAAGGCGCGCGGCGTGCTCGGCTGGCGGTCCCGCCCGGTCGAGGAGACCGTGGCCGACACCGCCCGCAGCCTCCTGGCCCCCGCGCCGGGTTATTCGAACACCCCGTAGCCCGCGACGGCGTGGGCCCGGACGCCGTCCATGTCGAGCTCCACGCCGATGCCCGGGGTGTCGGGCAGCGTGATGTAGCCGTCCTTGACGATCGAGCCGCTCCCGTCGGGGGCGTGGACGTAGCTGTCCCACACCGCGCGCTCCTCGAGGGCGTGCCATTCCTGGACGAGGAAGTTCGGGATCGCGCCGCACTGGTGCGACGTCGCCATCGTGCCCAGCGGCGTTGACACCAGGTGCGGTGCGAACGGGATGTAGTGCAGTTCCGCGAGGTTGGCGATCTTCTTGGCCTCGGCCAGTCCGCCGCACTTGGGCACGTCCGGCTCGATGACGTCCACGGCACCGCGTTCGAGGAGCTCGCGGAAACCCCAGCGCAGGTAAAGGTTTTCTCCCGCGCAGATGGGCGTGCGCGTCTGCGCGCGGACCCGCACCAGCGCGTCGACGTTCTCCGCCGGCAGCGGCTCCTCCAGCCACATCAGGCGGAACGGCTCGAAGCCCACGAGATCCGGCACGCGCTCGGCACGTCGTAGCGGGCGTGCAGGTCGATGGCCAGGTCGACGTCCGGGCCGATCGCTTCCCGGACGGCGGCCACGCGCTCGACCATCGAGCGCAGCTCGGCCGCGTTGATCGTGTTGTTGAAAGCGTCGAACTTCGCCGGGTGGCGCAGGTTGTCGATGTCGAACTTGAGGGCCGTGAAGCCTTCGGCGACCATCCGCTGGGCCCGGTCGACGCACCCGGCGACCGAGCCCGCCGGGTCGTCGCCGTCGCCGCAGTCGGCGTAGAGCCGGATGCGGTCGCGGAACTTCCCACCGAGCATCCGGTGCACCGGCTGGCCCGCCGCCTTGCCCGCGAGGTCCCACAGCGCGAAGCTCGATCCCGGACAGGGCGATCACGAACACCCCGCTCTGCGCGCCCGCGAAAACCTTGCTGCGGCGCAGTTTTTCCCAGCACCGCTCGACGTTGCGCGGGTCCTCGCCGAGCAGCAGGGGGGTCAGGGACTTGATCATCCCGACGACGGCGCCCGCCCCGGCGTCGGGATTGGCCTCGCCGAACCCGCTGAGGCCCTCGTCGGTGTCGATCCGCACCAGGGTGGCCTGACCGTGGTAGGCCACCACCGCCGTCGTCACGTTCACGATCCGCATTGCTCTCCCGCCGCCGGGTAGTGCCGGAAAAAACGGACTGTCGCGAAGTCGAACTTGTCCTATAAGCTGATGACATGCCAAGGAGACAAGAGTCTCCGGACGCTGTCAAGGTCCGGACCCTTCCGGTGCAGGTGGCGGCCCACCTGACCCGGCGGATCGTCCGCGGCGAAATCGAGGGCGGCCGGGCGCCGTCGGAAGCTCGAGATCTCGCAGGAGTTCGGGGTTTCCCGCGTCGTGGCGCGGGAGACGCTCAAGATCCTCGCCTCGCTCGACATCGTCGACGTCGTGCAGGGCCGCCGCGTCGTCGTGCGGCCCCGCGCGGAATGGGACTACCTGAGCCCGTTGCTGATCGAGTGGCTGCCCGCGGAGACCGTCGACGAGCTGCTGCAGGAACTGCACCAGATGCGTGCGCTGCTGGAGCCCGAGCTCGCCGCGATGGCCGCGGCCAGCATCACCGATGAGACGCTGGAGCGGCTCAAGGACGAGATCGACCGCATGGCGGCGCTCGAGGCGGACCCCGACGCCTACCTCGAGGTCGACCACGAGTTCCACATGGAGATCTGCCGGGCGGCCGACAACCGCATCCTCGACCGGATCATGTACTCCGCCCGCTGGCTCGGCACGGCCAGCCGCCGCCTCACCAACGAGGCACCGGCGGGGCTGCGCCGCGCCACCGCCCAGCACACGGAGATCTACGAAGCGCTCGTGGCGCGCGATCCGGAAGCGGCCCGCGCGGCGATGCGCAAGCACCTGAGCAACAACTACTCCACGCTCCTCGCCGAGAAGGAGCAGCGAAGCAAGCGGGCCGCCAAGCGGCGTTGAGACACTGCACGACCGAGTTCCGCCAACCGTTGACGAGAACGGAATGGGCATGGGAGCACCGGGGATCCCACCGATCCGGCTGGGGCTGATCGGCACCGGCCTCGCGGTCGAGAAGCTGCACTGGCCGGCGTTGCGCCAGCTCGCCGAGCGGTACGTCGTCACCGCGTTCACCGACCCCTCCGACGAGCAGCGCCGGCGCTTCACCGGCTACAGCGGGACCGACCCGTCGAGTGCCACCGCCGACCGCACCGCGTTGCTGGCCCGCGACGACGTCGACGCCGTGCTGATCTCCGTGCCGATCCCGCACCTGTACGAGGTGGCGCGCGACGCGCTCGAAGCGGGCAAGCACGTGTTCTGCGAGAAACCGGCCGGTGTCGACGCGGAGCAGGCCGCGGCCTTCCTCGCGCTCGCCGCCGCGCACCCGGACCGCACCTTCGTGGTGGGCGAGAACTACTTCTACCGCGACGACCTGCGCTACGCCCGCGCGTTGCTCGACGACGGCGCGATCGGCCGCGTGCACCTGGTGGCGTGGCGGCACGCCGTGCGGTCGGTGCCGCGCGCGGGCGGGTTCACCGGCACGCCGTGGCGGCACCGGCCGCAGTACCGCGGGGGCGTGCACCTCGACGCCGGCGTGCACCACATCGCCCAGATCCGGTTGCTGTGCGGCGAAATCGCGCTGGTGCACGCGGCCGTGCAGACGGCGAACAGCACGATCGACGCACCGTCGGACCTCGCGCTCAACCTCGTCTTCACCGGAGGTGCCATCGGCAACTACACCGCGTCCTACGTGGACATCCCCGTCCCGCCCGAACCCAACGACATGCGGCTGTACGGCACCGAGGGCGTGCTCGTGCTCGCCGGAGCCGAGCCGGAATACCGCGTGACGCGCTGCGGCCCGGACGCCACCACCCACACGACGGTCTTCCGCGGTATCGACAACGGCTACCGCGCGGAGCTCGTCGACTTCGCCGATGCAGTGCAGTTCGGCGCGCGGCCAGTCGGCAGCGTCGCGCAGAGCGTGGCCAACGCTTTGGTCGTCCAGCGGGCGTTCGACTCCGCGGAACGGGCGGCCGCACTGGCGCTCGACCCCGTGCCCGGCGCGGGCCCGGTTCCGCTGTGGCGGCCCCGCGGCTCGGCCGGGCTGTTCGACGGGCTGCCAGGACAGCGCATAAGCAGTTCGGCGTCCTTCGCCGCTTGAACCACCCACAGCTGGGCGCTCGCCTCGCTGTCCCGCCGGTCGCAACGTCGCCCCGTCGGTATGAGGAGTTGTCATGGAAGAGAAAACGGAGTGGTCGAGGCGCACTTTCCTCGGGGCGAGCGCGCTGGGCGTGCTCGGCCTCGCCGGGTGCGGGAGCGGCCCCGCGCCCGCGCCGAAGGTCGACGTCCAGGTACCCCAGGCGCTGCTCGATCAGGCGGCCCCGCTGCGCGGCGGGTCGGTGGGGATGCTCTCGCAGAAGCTGTACTCGGAGGCCGCCAACAAGGCGCTGGACCGGTCGCTGCAGGTGTTCGCGCAGGCCACCGGCACCACCATCCGCAACGACCTGGTCTCCGGCGACGCCGGGGACATGGTCGCGAAGATGGACGCCGAGGTGAAGGCGGGCACCAGCCGCGACCTGGCTTTCGTGAGCGACCGGCGGTTCGTCGGCCAGCTCCACAACCTCGGCGCCCTCACCGACGTCACCGACGTGGTCACCGAGATGAAAGCGCTTTACGGGGAACCCGCGACGGCGTCGACCAAGTTCTGCGTGTTCGACGGGCGCTGGTTCGCGATCCCGTACCACTTCATCGCGTCCGGGATGTACCTGCGCAAGGACTGGTACGCGGAGAAAGGACTGCCGCTCAAGCCCTATTACTCGTGGGAAGAGCTGCGCGACAACGCCTTGGCGGTCTCCGACCCGGCGAAGCGGCGCTTCGGCTGGGGTCTCACGGTGAACCGCTCCGGCGACGCCAACGGCTTCATCCAGAACGTCATCGACACCTACGGCGGGGCGATCGCGGACAACACCGGCACGAAGGTGGTGTTCAACTCGCCGGAGACCGTCGCCGCCGTCACGTTCATCGGCGACATCTACACGAACCCGAAGTACCAGCCGATGCTGCCACCCGGGGTCGGCAGCTGGACCGACTCGAGCAACAACGAGAACTGGCTGGCCGGGATCCTGGGGCTCACGCTCAACCAGTTCAGCGTCTACGCCGACTCGAAGACCAAGAAGAACCCGGTCTACGCCAACACCCACGTGTTCAACGGGGCCACCGGACCGGCGCTCGACCGGCCGCTGGCATACGGCGAGTCCAACTCGTTCGTCGTGTTCAAGGGGGCGAAGAACCCCGATCTCGCCAAGCTGGTGGCGAAGTTCATGGCCGGCGGGAGCGCGCTGCTCGGCGTCGCGAAGGAAGCACCGTGCCTGGTCAACCCCTCGTGGAGCAAGGTGTGGGACTCCGACCCGTACTACACCGGCGGTGACCCGGCCTTCCCCGCGCTGCGGGAGCAGACCCGCACGCCGCTGCCGGTGACCACCAAGACCGGCTACGCGTTCCCCCAGGCCCCGAGCCCCGGCGAGCAGGCCGCCCTCGCCGCCTACCTGCTGACCGACATGATGCAGTCGGTCATCCAGGGCACGAAGCCGGCCGACGCCGTCGCCGCGACGCACGGCCGGATCGTGCAGATCTTCGAGCAGCAGGGCTACAAGCAGTGACCGTCCTGCGGCCACGCCCGGCGCCGGCCCGCCCGGCGCCGGGCACGTCTTCCTCGCTCACGCGGACGCAGCGGCGGCTCGGGCGCGACTGGCGCCTCGCCGCGGTGTTCATCGGGCCGACGCTGGTGCTGGTCGCCGGCCTGATCCTGGTCCCCATCATCAGTTCGGTCTTCACCAGTGCCACCGAACGCCACGGTGCGGAGACGGTCTTCGTCGGGCTGGACAACTACACGGCCCTGGTCGGCGACGGCTTGTTCCACCACGGCGTGCTCAACTCGTTCGTCTTCACCGCGTACGCCGAGATCTTCAAGGTGACCTTCGGGCTCATCGCGGCGTTGATGCTGCACCACATGCGCCGCGGCCGGGCGATCATCGCCGGGGTGATCCTGCTGCCGTGGGTGATCCCGACGGTCGTCACGGCCTTCACCTGGCGGTCGCTGCTCGACCCGATCTTCGGCAGCGTAAACGTCCTGCTCACCGATACCGGCATCGGGCCCGGCCTCGCCGCGATCGGGCTCGTCGACTCGTGGCCCGCGGAGTGGCTGTCCGATCCCGCGCTCGCGCTGCCGTCGGTCATCCTGGTCAACGTCTGGAAGGGCATCCCGTTCTTCACGGTGACGTTCCTCGCCGGGCTCAAGGCGATAGACAGCAACCTCCACGAGGCGGCGATGGTGGACGGCGCGTCGCCGTGGCAGCGCTTCGTGCACATCACGCTGCCGGGCCTGCGCCCGGTCATGATCGTGACGGTGCTGCTGTCGTCGATCTGGACGTTCAACAACTTCGACCTGATCTGGCTGATGACGCAGGGCGGTCCCGGGGACGCCACCGCGCCGTACGTGATGGTGGCGTATTCGAAGGCCATCCAGCAGCTGCAGCTGGGCGCGGGCGCCGCGGTCACGCTGGTGATGCTGCCGGTCATCGCCATCCTCGTGGTGATCCTCGTGCGGATGATGCGCCGCAGCGATCTGCCGGGCGCGGCCGACCTGGGGCGCCGTCGGCTGACTCCCGGGCAACGTCGCGCGCTGCCCTGGGTCATCGTCGTGGTCTCGGTGCTCGTGCTGGCCTGGGCGTCACCGCACATCGTGTGGAAGGCCGCGCTCGTGCTGGGCGTGTTCGTCGTGCTCGCGGCCGCCGTCGGACGGCTCGTCTCCGCGCTCGCCGCGCGGAGCAAACGGCTGGCCGCCCGCGTGGTCGGCGGCACCGGCTCGGGCATCGCGCTCGTGGGGCTGCTGGGCTTCGTGCTCGCGCCGCTCTACTGGATGACGGTCACGGCCTTCAAGTCCGACGACCAGATCGTCGCGCGCACCGACGACCTCTGGCCGACGCCGTGGACCACCGAGCAGTTCACCAACCTGTTCACCGGCCGGGCGTTCGGCACCTGGTACGTCAACACCATCCTGGTGTCGCTGGCGTCCACGGTGATCGCCCTGATCTGCGCGGCGCTGGCCGGCTATGCGTTGGCGCGGCTGAAGTTCCGGGGTTCGGAGAGCTTCACGGTGACGATCCTGCTCACCTACGTGATGCCGGGCGCGCTGCTGTTCATCCCCCTGTACCAGCTGATGAGCGGGATCGGGCTCAACGACTCGTTGTGGTCGCTCGTGCTCGCCTACCCGACGTTCACGCTGCCGTTCGCGACGTGGCTGCTCGTCGGCTACTTCAAGTCGATCCCGGCCGACCTCGAGGAGGCCGCGCTGGTCGACGGCTGTACGCGGTTCGGCGCGTTCGTCCGGATCGTGCTGCCGCTGGCCAAACCGGGCCTGCTCGCGGTCGCGCTGTTCACGCTCACCAACGCGTGGAACGAGTTCCTGTTCGCCTTCGTGTTCATCACCAAGGACGAGAACAAGACGCTGCCCGTCGGCATGCAGTCGATGATCTTCGGCGACGTCGTGCCGCAGGGGCAGCTGGCCGCGGCGTCGCTGCTGATCAGCATCCCGGTCGTGCTCATGTACGGGTTCGGGCAGCGGTTCCTGACCGAGGGCCTCACCGCGGGCGCGGTGAAGGGATGATCACCGAAGAACATGTCCCGACGGCGTCGCGGCCGAGCGACCTGCGCATCACCGACCTGCGGGTGGCCACTGTGGACGGCGTGCCGTTCCGCTCCTCGATCATCCGGATCGACACCAACCAGGGCCTCGTCGGCTACGGCGAGGTGCGCGACCAGGCCAGCGCCACCTACGCGCTCATCCTCAAGAGCAGGCTCGTCGGCGAGAACCCCTGCAACGTCGACAAGATCTTCCGCAAGATCAAGCAGTTCGGGCACCACGGCCGTCAGGGCGGCGGGGTCTCCGGTGTCGAGATGGCGTTGATGGACCTGGCGGGCAAGGCGTACGGCGTCCCCGCGTACGCGCTGATCGGGGGCCGGTTCCGGGACGAAATCCGTTGCTACGCGGATACGCCGTCACTGCCGGACCCAGAGGCGATGGGGGCCCGGCTGCTGGAGCGCAAGCGGCGCGGGTTCACGATGCTGAAGATGGACGTGGGCATCGACCTGCTGTGGGACGTGCCGGGGGCGCTGATCGCGCCGCCCGGTGCGCGCGAGAACCGGACGACGATGCACCCGTTCACCGGCATCCAGGTCACCGCGCGCGGTGTCGAGCACCTGGTGTCCTATGTGGACGTCGTGCGTTCGGTCGTCGGCTACGACGTCGCGCTGGCGGCCGACCACTTCGGCCACATCGCCCTCGATTCGTGCATCCGGATCGGCCGCGCGCTGGAGCCCTTTACGTTGGCGTGGATCGAGGACCTGATCCCGTGGCAGCTGACCGGCCAGTGGCGGCAGCTCACCGAGGCCGTCGCCGTGCCGACGTGCACGGGGGAGGACATCTACCTGCTCGAGGGTTTCCGGCCGCTGCTGGACACGGGCGCGATCCGGGTCGTGCACCCCGACCCGGCGACGGCGGGCGGGATCGCGGAGACCAAGCGGCTCGGCGACTACGCGCAGGAGCGCGGGATCCCGATGGCGTTGCACCTGGCGGCGTCACCGATCGCGACGATGGCGTGCGTGCACCTGGCGGCGGCCACGGAGAACTTCCTCGCCCTCGAACACCACGCGGCCGACGTGGACTTCTGGAGCGACCTCGTCACCGACCTGCCTCGGCCGCTGATCCAGGACGGCCACATCACGGTGCCGGACACGCCGGGACTGGGTTTCGGCGACCTCGACGAAGAGCTGGTGCGCCGCCACCTCGATCCGCGCGATCCGGTGTTCTTCGCGGAAACGACGCACTGGGACAAGGAGTCGAGCCACGACCGCCTGTGGAGCTAGGCGCGGCCCTGCTCGGCGCGCCACCGTTCGTATTCGGGCCGGGCCTCGTCCGACAGCGGGTAGTACAGCCGCATGTCGCCGCCTTCGGAGAGCCGGATCCGGGAGAACTCCTCCCATTCCGCGTGTTCCTGGGCGTGCGCCACCAGAGCGGGGGCGAGCTTGACGGGCACGACGACGGCCCCGTCGTCATCGGCGACGACGATGTCGCCGGGCTCGACGAGCGTGCCCCCGCACGCGACCGGCACGTTGACGGCGGCGGGGACGATGTCGGTCTGGGCGTGGAAGTTCGGGGTGGCGCCCCGGATCCACAGGCCCAGCCCGAGCCGCTTGGCCTCGGCGGTGTCGCGCAGGCACCCGTCGACGACGACGCCGAGACCGCCGCGGCCCTTGAAGTAGGTCAGCATCATTTCGCCGAACACGCCGCTGTTCATGTCGCCGCGCGCGTCGACGACGATCATGTCGCCGGGCTGGGTGTGGTACATGACGTGCCGGTGCAGCTGCTTTTCCGGTTCTTCGTACTCGTCGACGGGGTAGAGGTCTTCCCGCTTGGGCAGGAACTGCAGCGTCAGCGCGGGCCCGGCGACGCGGACGCCGGGGGTCACGGAGACGGGGCCGCGGATGAAGGCGCTGCGAATGCCCATGCGGCTGAGTTCACCACTGGCGGTCGCACTGCCGATGGCGGCGAGAGCCGCACTGAGTTCGGCGGGCGGGCGAACGATGTCGGACGTCTCGACCACGTCGGCAGCTCCCTCGGGTTGGCCCTGACCGGAGATCTCCAAGCCTAGTGGGCGAAACCGCTTTCCGCGACGCCCGATGGCGCAAGACGTGGGAACGGGAGCGGGCACTGGCAACGGAGGTTTCGCTGCGCTCCCGGATGCGGCACGTGGCCGTGGGGCTCGCGGGTGCCTCCGGTGCGGCGTTGATCGCAGGCCGCTTTCGCGGTGCTGATCGCGGTCGGGCTCGCGTGAGCCGCCTTCGCCGGGTGGGTCTTGAGCCGCCGCCGTCTGCTGTTCGCGCCCGGGACCGCCCGCTCGCGCTCGCGGTCAGCGTGGGCACCCGCGTTGTCGGCACGGCGTCGGCCGCGGCCCGGGGGACCACGGCCGAAACGTCGCTCGCCATCGTTCTCCGCCGGTTCGCTGCCGTGCTGTGCGCGGCGTTGCCGGCCGGGATCGCCCTGCTGATGGCGTGACCACCCCCGGCGCGGCCTTCGGTCAGATGCTCCGGTGGGTGCTGACCGCGGCTCGGAGTTCGGCCAGTTTCGGGGCGAACTCCGCGTCGAGCGCCAGCGGGTCGCGGGCGTTGAGCTCCTGCATCCTCCGGCGTTCCGGGTGCTGGGTGTTGATGTCGATCAGGCCTTCTTCGAGACCGGCCACGATCTGCGCCACCACCTCGCCGACGGGGCGCAGCCCGTAGCCCAGGTCCGCGCCCGCCTGGGTGGTCGTCATCATCGGCGTGTCGACCGGGCCGGGGTAGACCGATGCCACGTGGATTCCGCTGCCGTACAGCTCGCGGCGCAGAGCTTCGCCGAAACGCATCAGACCGGCCTTCGTCGCCGCGTACGTCGCGTAGAACGGGGTTCCCACCAATGCCGAGGCCGACGAAATGCCGATCACCGCGGCGTTTCCGTGCTCGGCTCCCGCTGCCCGGAGGTGGGGGAGCGCCGCGCGGGTCGTGAGGATCGGGGCCAGCAGGTTGAGCTCGATCATGGCGCGGATGTCTGCCACGTCGATGTCTTCGAGCGCCGCCGCCCGGACGTTGCCCGCGTTGTTGATCAGGACGTCCAGGCCGCCGAGTGTCTCGGCCGCTTCCGCGACGACGCGGTCCGGCTCGCCGTCGGCGGTCAGGTCGGCCGTGATCACGTGCGCCGTTCCGCCGCGCTCGGCGACCAGTGCCGCCGTTTCGGCCAGCGGCTCGGCGCGGCGTCCGGCGAGCGCCAGCGCGCCCTGCCGGGACGCCAGTTCCAGGGCCAGGGCGCGCCCGATGCCGCTGCCCGCTCCGGTGATCAGGGTGCGGCGTCCGCGCAGGTCCAGCATCTTTGACACAGTCGTCATAAATGGCAATCTAGCCGGTCTTTGGCAGCTCTGTCAAAGATGGGGTAGGCTGACGACGTGGCGGGTAAGCGGCAGTTCGACGAGCAGCGCACGCTCGAGCTGGCCAGGGACGTCTTCTGGGTGAAGGGCTACGGCGCGACGTCCATTCAGGACATCGCGAACGCCTCGGGCGTCCTGCGCGGCTCGCTCTACAACGCCTACCAGGACAAGGAAACCCTCTTCCTGCAGGTGTTCGAGGGGTATGCCCGCGACTTCCTCGCCGAGGCCGCCCGCGTGCTCGCCGACCCGGACGCCGGCCGTGCCCTGCGGGAGTTCTTCGACTTCACCATCGCGTCCATGACCGCGGGTGAACCCGCGCGCGGCTGCCTGACGACCAAGACGGCGATCGACTCCCGAGCGGACGACGACCGGATCCGCGCGGCGTTGCGCGATCTGCTCGACCGGCTGGAAGAGCTCGTCCGGGACCGGCTGTCCACTGAGGAGAACAGGCTCACCCTCCCCGCGCCCGAGGCGGCGCGCGTGCTGGTCACCATGACCCGGGGCATCGTGGTGATGGAACGCGTCTACCAGGACCCGGAACGGCTCAAAGCCACCGCGCGGTCACTGATCGACGTCGTCCTGCCGTCCTAGGGCCTGTGGACCGCCCCGGGTTGGTTGGAGGCTCTGATACCTGGAAAGGTGAGGAGCTATGGCACCACCGAGGAAATACTCGTCTGAGCTGCGGGAACGTGCGGTCCGGATGGTCTTTGAGCTACGTGAGCAGGGCGAGCGGACGGGTGTGATCGCTCGGGTCGCTGACCAGCTTGGTGTGCATCGGGAGGCGTTGCGGACCTGGGTGCGGCAGGCCGAGGTCGATGGTGGGAAGCGGCCCGGTACGTCGACAAGTGATATCCAGCGGATCGCTGAGCTGGAGCGGGAGAATCGTGAACTGCGACGGGCGAACGAGATCCTGAAGGCCGCGTCGGCGTTTTTCGCCCGGGAACTCGACCCGAAACCGCCGCGCTAGTCGAGTTCATCGATACCCACCGGGATCAGTTCGGTGTCGAGCCGATCTGTGCCGTGCTGGAGGTGTCGCCGTCGACGTATTGGGCGGCGAAGAAACGGGAGTCGGCCCCGTCTGCTCGCGCGGTCCGGGACGAATGGCTGAAGAAGGAGATTCTGCGGGTGTGGCATGGGCCGGGGCGTGGCCTGTACGGGGCACGGAAGGTATGGCGCCAGCTCGGTCGGGACGGTGTCGAGGTGGCGCGGTGCACGGTCGAGCGGCTGATGCGCGAGCTGGGTATCAGCGGGGTGACTGCGCCCCGTAAGCGGCCACGGACCACCATCCCGGCTGCGGACAGGCCAGGTGACCTGCTTGAACGTGACTTCACCGCGGACGCGCCGGACCAGCGGTGGGTCGCCGACATCACCTACGTCGCCACCGCGGCCGGCTGGGCGTACACCGCGTTCGTCCAGGACCTGTACTCCCGGCGGATCCTCGGCTGGCAGGTCGCCGATCACCTGGGTGCCGACCTCGCGCTCGACGCTCTGGAGATGGCAATCTGGGCACGTGGAGGCAGTTCCGGAGGCGGTATTGACGGTCTTGTTCACCATTCCGATAGAGGCGTTCAATATACCTCCATTCGCTACGCCGAGCGGCTTGATCAGATCGGCGCGGCGCGTTCGGTGGGCAGCACAGGAGATTCCTATGACAATGCCGCAGCCGAATCGCTCAACAGTCTCTACAAGAAGGAGCTCATCGACTACCGAGGCGACTGGGAGAACACCACGGACGTGACGCTGGCCACCATGGAATGGGTTGCCTGGTACAACAGGGAACGGCTACATTCTTTCTGCGGGAACACCCCTCCGGCTGAGTACGAGGAGACGTTCCGCGCCACGGCCACTGAGTCTGGCGCAGTGGTCTAGAACCAACTCAACCGGCCTCCAACATCACCGGGGCGGTCCACTGTATCGAAGTCGTCTCGGGCTGGTTGAGCTGGTGTTGGGCGTGTCGGTGGCCGACATGGGTGAGGTCTCCGGTAGGTGGTTCGTCGACCAAGAAGAACCTGAACACCGGAGACCTCGTGGACACCCTAGCGGTGACGAGGCGGTTCGACCTGACCGACGAGCAGTGGGCGGCGCTGGAGCCGTTGCTGCCCGTGCCGTCACGGCCGGGTCGGCCGTCGTTGTGGAGCAGACGGCAGTTGATCGACGGGATCCGGTGGCGGGTGCGCACCGGCGCGCCGTGGCGGGACATGCCCGAGGGATATGGGTCCTGGGCAGCGGCTTATGGCCTGTTTCGGCGCTGGCAACGGGCTGGTGTCTGGCAGCAGATTCTGACCGCGTTGCAGGCTCTGGCCGAGGCGGCAGGGCGGATCACGTGGGATGTCAGCGTGGATTCCACGATCGCGCGGGCGCATCAGCATGCGGCGGGTGCGCGGAAAAGGGGGATCTGCAGGCCGAGCCACCGGGCGGGGTCACCGTCGAGCCGGAGGATCATGCGTTGGGCCGGTCGCGGGGCGGCTTGACCACGAAAGTGCATCTGGGGTGTGAGCAGGGGCAGAAGCCGTTGTCGATCGTGCTGACCGCCGGCCAGCGTGGCGACAGCCCGCAGTTCATTCCGGTCCTGGCCGGGATCCGGGTGCCCCGACCGGCCGGTGGGCGGCCGCGGACACGTCCTGATCGGGTCCTTGCGGACAAGGCCTACACCTCGAAAGCCAACCGTGCTCACCTGCGCGGTCGCGGGATCAAGGCGACCATTCCGAGCAAGACCGACCAGGATGCGCATCGCAAGGCCAAGGGGTCGAAGGGCGGCCGGCCACCGGCCTTCGACCCCGAAATCTACAAGCAGCGGCACGCGGTCGAGTGCGGCATCAACCGACTCAAACGCCACCGTGGGGTGGCCACCCGCTACGACAAACTCGCCGTCCGCTACGAAGCCACCGTCCACGTCGCCGCGATCAACGAATGGCTCTGACCCACTTCGATACACGCCCTAGGCCGGGCCGCGCGACGTCCGGATTCGAGGGGTTCCCGGCCGGACGAAGGCGGTGCCACCCGTCGCCCGGCGCGCAGCATCGAAACCATGGAACTCGGTATCGCACTCCCCACCGCCGGGCCGCAGACCTCACCGGAAACCCTGGTCAAGGTCGCCCGGGAGGCCGAACGGCTCGGTTACGCCGCACTCTGGACGTTCGAACGCGTCCTGCGCCCGCTCGAAAGGTCGTGCTGTGGACCGGCGGTGAACCCGCGCTGGTCCCGGAGTTCTACGCCTCGACGTACGAGCCGCTGGCGACGCTGGACTACCTCGCCGCCGTGACCGAGCGGATCAAGCTCGGCACCGCGGTCCTGGTGGCGCCGCTGCACGTGCCCGTGGTGCTCGCCCGCCGCCTCGCCACCCTGGACCGGCTCAGCGGCGGCCGGGTCGTCGCCGGACTGGGCCAGGGCTGGCAGACCCAGGAGTTCGAGACGGCGAACGTGCCCGCTTCCCGCAAGGGCGCTCGCACCGAAGAGTTCATCACCGCGATGCGCGCCGCGTGGGGCCCGGACCCGGTGCGGCACGAGGGGGAGTTCTACCGGATCGCGCCGTCGGAGGTGAACCCCAAGCCGGTGCAGGCGCGCATTCCGGTCCTGCTGGCGGCGAACTCGCCCGCGGCCGTCCGGCGCGCCGCCCGGATTTCGGACGGCCTCATCCCGATCACCTCCTCGGCGGAGGAACTGCGCGGCATCGTCGCCACGTTCCACGACGCCGCCCGGGAAGCGGGCCGCGACCCCCGCGACCTCGTGGTCGTCAACCAGGTGCCGTGGCGGGGCCACGCAGGTGTACCTCGCCGGTGGGCAGGGGCTCGGCCTCGGCGAGGGCCTGCGAGGCTCCGATGTGGACGGATGGCTGGAGCTGCTCGGCGAGGTGATCGAGGCCGCCGCGCGCCTCGGCGTCCTGGAGCCGTGAGGAAGACGCCGCCGGTCACTCGAGCCGGGCGCCGCGGCGCCAGATCGCCCGGGTGCTGAGCGTGTCGCCGATGTTCGTCGTCGGGTCGCCGTCCACCAGGAGCACGTCGGCGCGGAGGCCCTCGGCGATCCGGCCCCGGTCGGTCAGGCCGAATCGGCGCGCGGTGGTCGCCGTCGCGGCGCGCAACGCCTGGGACGGCGTCAGGCCCGCCGCCACCAGGTACTGCAGCTCTTGGTGCAGGCTCGCTCCGTGGGCCAAGCCGCCGAAGAACGTCTCGGCCATCGACGCGTCCGTGCCGGCCAGCAGGTCCACGCCCGCCTCGGCCAGTGCCCGTACCGTCGCCAGGACGTCGTCGAGCCTGCCCTGCGGGTAGCGGTTGTAGCTGGACCGCAGGGTTTTCTCCCACTTGTCGTCGAGGCGGCGGGCGACCCGGGGGTCGTCGGCGAGGTCGCCGCCGGTGATGCCCATCATCGACGCGTCGAGGCAGACGCACGGCACGACGAACATCCCCGCCTCGGCGATCAGGTCCACGATCTCCGTGATGTGCGGGCGATCCATGAACACGTGGACGAGCCCGTCGACCCCGGCTTCGACGGCCATGCGGGTGGCCTCGAGGGTCAGCGTGTGCGCCACGGTGAGGGCACCGTACTTCTTGGCCTCGGCCACCCCGGCGTCGAGCGTGGCCTGGTCGAGCATCGGCAGGCCGGGGTGACCCTCGACGCTCCCGTCGTCGATCATGAACTTGATGTAGTCGGACCCGCGCGCCAGGAGCTGCGGGACGTACGCGGCCGCCTCTTCCGGGGTCGTCGAAAACGGCATCAGGGGCAGCACCGGCGGCAGGTCGCCCGCCGGGCGGAAGCCTTCGGGCATGAGCTCGCTCGGGTGGCCGCCGGGCGGGGTGATGCCGAAGCCCGCCGACCGGACGTCGGCGACCGTGTCGTCCTCGGTGATGTGCGCCCGGTTCTCGCGCGTGTTCATGCCCTGCATCTCCAGCTCGGTGGTGACGCCGAACCGCAGGGCCAGTGCCAGTGAGCCGGGGGCGGAGTGGACGTGCGCGTCGATCAGCCCGGGCAGCAGCGTCGCGCCCCGGCCGTCGACGACCTCGGCGCCTTCGGGCGCTTCGCCGCCGACCGCGCGGATCTTGCGGCCGTCGAGGACGACGGTCCGCACTCCCAGCGTCTTCTCTCCGTCGAACACCCGGGCGCCGGTGATGGCGGTGGTGGCCATGGTGGTCTCGCTCTCTCGCTCGCAGTTACATACCTGATGCTATGCAGTTTACGATTGGTATGCAAATGCCGGGAGTACTACGATCCCGGAGGTGAGCAGTGACGACGAACTGCTGGACCAGATCGGCCCGGCCCTGTCCCGGCTGCGCCGGCGCACCCCGGCGTCGGGGCGCGACCTGTCCCGCAACCTGGTGCTGAACGTGGTCGCCGACGCCCCGGGCGAGATGACGGTCGGCGGGCTCGCCGCGGAGATGGGCGTCGCGCAGCCGGTGGCCAGCCGGACCGTCGCGGCCTGCATCGCCGACGGCTTGCTGCGGCGAGCGGCTTCCCAGGCCGACGGCCGCCGGACGGTGCTCGAGCTCACCGAGCAGGGCGAGGCCGAGCGGACCCGGTTCGCCACCGAGCAGCGCGCGGCCTTCGAAGACATCACCGCCGGGTGGCCGAAGGAGGAACGCGCCCAGTTCGCGCGGCTCCTCGTCCGCTACACCACCGACGCCGGCGCGTGGTCCCGCCGCCGGGCCGTGAACGAGCGCTGACGGACGACCCTCCGGTCGCGGGTGTACCTCAGGCGCCGCCGGTGAACTCGGTCGGGCCCGGTGGCGGGTACGGCATCCCGTTCGGGATCGGCGGCGCCTGGCGCTTGGCCGCGGACAGGCTCACGATGCCGAGGACCGCGCTGACGACGAGCGCGACCAGCAGGAACGGGATCGCGGCCAGCTGGATCACCCGGAATCCCACCGCTTCGGAGATCACCTGGCCGATCACCGGCGCGAGCAGCAAAGCCAGCGCGGCGAGGGCGGCGAACACCCCCGCGAGCACGCCGCGTCGTTCGCGGGTCTTGAGGATCAGCGCGACCGTCGCCCCCGTCGCCGCGCCCGTGCCGAGGCCCTGCAGGGCCCGGCCGACCGCGAGGAGGCCGCCCGCGTTGGTGAAGGCCACCAGCAATACGCCGAAGAACACGAAGCAGATCGCCGGGATCGTCACCGCCGTGGGGGCGCGGGTGCCCAGCAGGAGCCCGACCGGCACCGTCAGCGCCGCCGCGACCACGAACGACACCAACCCGACGACAAGCGCGCCCAGGTCGGACAAGCCGAGGTCGCGCTGGAGCGCCGACATGCCGTCGAACTGGTAGATCACGGTCAGCATGAACAACCCGATCAGCGCGGCGAGACCGGGGCCGAACACCTGCCACCGGGCGGGCCCCACGACCGGGCGGGTGACAGGCGGCGTCGGCGGCGTCACGTGCATGCGGTCACCGTATCGGGTCGAGGGCCGCTTCGTCGGGCGTTGCCGGAAGTGTCCGGATGTCCTCGTAGGCCGTGCCCGAGAGGCACAGCGCCAGCAGCTTGTCGACCACTTCGACGACGTCGCCGCTCTCCGACCACGCGACCGCCGACTCGGCGAACGGGTCCGCCAGCGTGAACGTGTCCACCACGCGCACCGCGACCGCGTACTCCGGACCGCGGATCACGACCGAATCCACCCAGCCGAGGCCCGTCCGCGTCGCGTGCAGCCCGTCGACCACCCCGAAGGGGTTGGGCAAGGGCCGGATCACGAACCCGTGCGCCCGCAGCTGGGCGATGCGGCCGGCGGCGGGGTTCACGGCTTCGCGGTCTCGGGCGCCGGAGCGGTTCGACTGTCGTCAACGCCGGGGGAAAGCAGGCGTTTCGTCCGCATCGTGCACCTCGATCCAGGAAGGAACCTCCCGACTCTTGTTCGCTACCAAGGAGTAAGCCAGCCAGGGTGGGTCGCATCACATCGGCAGCCGGGGCGGTTTCACGCAGTGCGGCCGAACAATTGCTGGGCGACGGTCTTGCACACCGCGGCGCCGTACCGGTGCTCGTCACCCTGGTCCGGGTAGTGCACCATGACCGCGAGCACCCAGTGGTCCCAGATGGCCAGGCAGTTGACCGCCCACCAGCTCCCGTGCCGCGTCCAGCCGTTCTTGACGGCCGGGTGCCGTCCGGCGAGCGCCGGTGCCTCCGGGATGCCGAACGCGTCGCCCGGCTCGACCGACCGCATCAGCTCGAGCAGCTTCGACCGCCACTGCGCGCTCAGGCCCGGCCCGCGAACCACGCACTGGCCGAGCAGGGTCGCGTCGGTCGCCGGCATCGTGGTCTTGGACCACCAGTCCGGGTGGACCCGCGTGTCGCGCAACCCGCAGGTCCGGATCATCCGCGTGATCGAGGCGTCCCCGCCGAGCCGGAGGTAGAGCGTCTGGGCGGCGTGGTCGTCGCTGGCCCGGATCATCCTGGTCAGCCGGGTCTCGTCGGCGGCCGAGATCCGCGACTCCCGGGCGGCGAGGAAGTCCACGGCGAGCCACGTCTTGATCATGGATTCGGTGGTGTTGCGCAAAGATCCGTCGCCGACCACGACGCCGGTGTCGAGCTCGCGCAACGCCCAGGACCACTCACCGCGGACATCGACGACCACCTTGGCGTCCACCGGCCCCGCCGGGCGCCACGTGCTTGGTGGTGGCGCCGGCGAGACCGGATTTCCGGCCGCGGCCGTCACCCGCGGGGAACGGAGGAAGAACGCCGCGGCGAGCGAACCGACGACGACGCCCACCAGGACGACATTCACCAAGATACGCATCGAAACTCCTTGCGCGCACAGAGAAATGCCCATTCCGTGACGGGACGGCAAAGAATGCAGAATGCGCTTTCCGGCGACCGGATCGCCCGGTCTCAGAAGCCGGGGATCGGGTCCCTCATCGGGCGAGCTGAACGGAGTCCAGCAAAGCCAGCGCGGCCGGTTCGTTGGCGTGCGAGCTGGCGATTTCGACCGTGTAGGCGCCGATCGCCCGCTGGTGGTACGCGGGCAGCGGGTCCTCCGGAGAAGGGGGGCTCGCGGCGTTGCTGCTGGTCAGGGACACGGTCAAGGCGAGACACCGGTTGTCGAGCGGGGCGCCCGCTTTCTCGGGGTCGGGGCAGAGGACGAGGGTGTTGGTCTCGGGCTCGCTGGTGAACGTGGTGACCTTCTGTCCCTGGGGGACCCGCACCGACTTCAGCGGCGACGCGATGACCGGCGGCGTGCCGCGGAGCTTCGTCAGCAGGGCGAGCATTTCCGCGGCCGTCACCGGCTTCGTGGTCCGCACCCGGATCCACCTGCCGGGTCCGTCTTGCCACGTGACCGAGCGGGGGTCCGCGAGCTGACCGGCGGTCGTGGGCTTGGCGGCCAGCGCACTGCCGGGTGCGGTGCCGTCGCGGACCTCGATCTCGAACCCGTACCGGTGGTCCTGCGCGTAGTGCAGGCTCGCGAAGTGCGGCTGGACGGCCCAGAACAGCAAGGTCCAGGAACCGTCCTCGAGGCTCACCGCCGGTGCGGCAGGGGGAACCTGCTCGGGGGACGCCGAGGCACTCCCGAGTGTGACCGCCGGGGGCGCCGTCGCGGTGTCCCGGTCCAGCAGCACGACGCCACCCGCGCCGATGGCGGCCACCGCGAGCGCCACCGCGGCGACGCCGGTCGTCCGGCGCCGCCGGATCCGCCGGGTGGCGACGGCGAGCACGGCGTCCGGGTCGGGCGCCAGGGACTCGCGGGCGCGCAACGCGCTGCGCAAGTCGTCGAGGTCGGTCATTCAGACGGTCTCCTTGCCTTCTCGGAGTCGGATCCGCAGCGAGCTCAAGCCGCGCGAGACGTGGCTGCGCACCGTCCCGGGCGCGCAACCGAGGATCGCGGCGATCTCGTCGTCGTCGCGGTCCTCGTAGAAGCGCAGGACGATCGCCGCCCGCTGGGCGCGGCTCAGCCCCGCAAGCAGGTCGCTGAGCTGGTCGGCGTCGGCGATCCGCCGCGCCGGATCGGGCGCGGACGGCTCGCGGAACCGGGTGACGTCGGAGGCGGCGTGCACGGACCGCTGGTACCAGTGGCGGCGCCAGGTGAAGTACCCGTTGACGACGGTCTTGCGCAGGTAGAGGTCGGGCCGGTCGGTCGCCGAGATCCGGCGCCAGCGCTGGTGTGCGCGCACGAGTGCGTCCTGCACGACGTCCTGGGCCAGGTCGCGGTCGCCGGTCAGGACGGCGGCGAACCGCACCAGGCCCGGCAGGTGCTCGCGCGAGAACTCTTCGAACTGCACACCACTTAAACTGGTCCTGCCCCGCGGTCTGTTGCAGTCGCGGCCGGATTTTTCCGAGAGAGCGTGGGTCTCAGCCCGCGGAGTCGATCCGGCGGTCGACGGCGATCCAGTTCGTCTCCCAGGTCAGCCCGCCGTCCGCGGAGTACGCCTGCTCGAACTTGACCTTGTCCGTGCCCTGCCGGGTGATGCGGAAGCGCACCTTGATCGGGCGGTCGCCCAGGTGGTCGTCGCCGGTGAACTCGCCGACGCCGTCGCGGAAGCCGCCGTACACCGCGGGCGTGGGCAGCCCGTCGCGGATATTGATGAACGTCAGGCTCCACCGGTTCGCCTGCGGCTCGTACAGCCGCAGGTTGAGCCCCTCGATGCGGCCGTCCGGGCCGGCCACCTTCAGCTCGACGACGTTCGCCCGCCGGTCCAGCAGCGGGCGCACGACGGACGTGCCCTCGAAGCTCAGCCAGTGGTCGTCGGTGTCCGACAGCGGGTTGGCGAGCACGCGGACCTCCGTGCGCCAGGTGCCGATTTCCCAGTCGAAGTCCCGCTGGCCGTCCTCGGCGGCGGACGGCGCCGCCGCGGCCGACGCCGGGACCGCCAGCGCGAGGAGAGCGAAAAGGGCGACCAGGATTGTCCGTGTGGCACGGTGAGCGTGCGGATTCTCATGGCTCGACTATCGGGACGGAGCACCACCGTGGACAAGAACGCACCTGCAGGTAACCCCTCCCCGGCGCGCCCCAACCCGCTGCCCGGCTGCCCGATGGCCGCGGCGTTCGCCGCGATCGGCGGGAAGTGGAAGCTGACCCTCGTGTACTGGCTGGCCCACGGGGAGTCGCACTTCGCGGGCCTGCGTCGCCGGGCCGCGCCGATCACGGCCAAGGTGCTGGCCGAGCAGCTCCGCGAGCCTCGAGGCCGACGGGCTCGTCGAGCGCGTGGTGACCGGGCCGGTCCCGGCGCCCGTCATCTACCGCCTCACGCCCTACGGCACCACCGTCCGGCCCGTCGTGGAAAGCGTGCGCGTGTGGGGCGAGGCCCACCTGCGGCACACCGACGACGAGGCCGCCGCCGGCGAGGCGATGGGCTGCGCCCACTCCGTCGCGTAGGGCACGGGGTCAGGCACCGGGCCGGTTGCCGGTGGGGATCGTGATCGGCGTGCTCGTCGGGGAGCTGACCTTGTTGAGGAACAGCATCGCGATCGCGCGCAGGAACTGGTCGAACAGGTAGAACCCGGCCGGGGCGATCGGCAGCAGGCCTTCGCGGAAGGCGATGTAGGCCGGCCAGCCCGTGCGGACCAGTGTGGCCGCCGCGTAATCGCGGGGCAGGCCCAGCCAGTCGCCGACCGCATCGCTCAGCACGTAGCGCACGAACTCGTTGAGGAACCCGCGGGTGACGCCGAGGTCGATCTGTGCCGTCAGGCCCAGCAGCTCCGCGGCCAGCTCCTTGCCCTCGGTCGTCGGGGCCAGGAGCGGGGTGAGCACCCGCGTCGACTGCGCGTCCGCCTCCGCCCACGTCTTGGGGATGAACTCGTCCCGCACGCCGAGCAGGTGGATCGCGACCTGCCACTGGTGCAGGAAGGCCTCCTCGTCCGCGGCCGACATCGGGACGCGCCATTCGAGCAGCTTCCGGTGCACGTAGGTGCCGAGGCTGTGGAAGGTGACCAGGATGTCGCCGTTGCTGATCGGGATCCGCTCGTCGGCGACCGCCCGCCAGTGCGCCGACTGCGGCAGCAGGTGGCGCACCGCGGCGTGCACCAGGCGTGTCTTGTTGGCCGTGACCACGAACTGGCCCGAGGGCTCGAACGCGTTGAGGTCGCTCAGGTCGTAGCCGAAGGTGAACGTCTTGGCCGCGCGGTCCTGCATGTTCGCGCCGCCGGCGGACCAGTAGACCGATTTGGCCTCGCGCGGGATGACCGTGCTCATGATGCCGCTGCCGAGGCCGTAGAGCATGAACAGGTAGGTGTCCTTGCGCCGGTTGAAGTCGGCGGCGCGGCGCAGCTTGGCGGGGTCGGCCCAGGACGGCAGCCGGTTGACTCGCCGCAGGTAGCCGGCGAGGTCGGCGGGCAGCCCGGTGGGCAGGGGGTCGTCGTTGTCGACCCACGGCCGCAGCGCGGTGTTGAGCGCGGGGACCTGGCCGGCGTCGAGGATGCCCGCCATCAGGCCGTCGACCTCGTCGTCCCAGACCCACCACGGGTCGGCCCCCGCGGCGGTGGTGCCGGTCGACGCCCACGCGGGGACGACGCCCGCCGCGCTCGCCAAGCCCAGCGCGACGCCGAGGGACAGGACGTTCCTCCTGCTGAGATTGCTCATTTACTTACCTAGCTTCCTTGGTAGGCATCTGCCGGGCCGATCCGGAACCGACGCGGGCAGTCAGGCATGAGCGGTGCGCTCCACGGGGGAGATTCTCCATTAACATAGCGAGCTGAGTAACCCGTCGGCAAGAGCCTTCCCGGCCCGGTTCGGGCCACCACGCCGACGCGGCCGGTGCCCGGATGCGGCGAGTCTCCCGGTTCACTTCGTGGTTGACTGGCGCCCATGGCCCCGTACCCGCGCGCGTTCGCCCGGCGGCCGCGGTGACCGCCGAGCCGGCCGCGGCCGCCCGGCCGCGCAACCGCAGGCACCTCATCGTCGAGGCGGGCGCCAAGGTGTTCGGCGAGCGCGGCTACCACGGGGCGTCGATGGAGGAGATCGCCGCCGGGGTCGGCATCACCGCGGCCGCCCTCTACCGGCACTTCCCGAACAAGTACGCGCTGTTCGCCGAGTGCGCGAACGTGATGGCGGACCGGCTCGTCGCCGCGCTCGGCGAGGTGCCGTCGGACGCGTCGACGGCGGACGTTCTCGCCGCCGCCACCCGGGTCACGGTCGCCCACCGCGCCGGCGGCGGCGTCTACCGGTGGGAGGCCCGGTACCTCGACCGCGAAGACCGCAGGGTGCTCAAGGGGAAGTTCGAGCGGGTCGTCGAGCGGGTGGCGGACGTCGTGCGGCGCGAGTACCCGCAACCCGACGAGCACCTGCGGGCCGTCGCGGCCCTCGGGGCGATCGGCTCGATCACGATGCACCACACCTCCCTCGCCCGCCGGCGACTGGAAGACCTGCTGCTGGCGGCCGCCCTCCGCGTCGTCGCGACCGATCCGGCGACGGCGCCCGCGGACGCGCGGCTCGTCGAGCTGCCCGCCCCGCCCGTGCCGCGCACCCGGCGGTCGGAGATCCTCGCGGCCGCCATCCCGCTGTTCGACCGGGACGGCTTCGCCGCCGTCACCAACGGCATGATCGCCGAAGCCGTGGGGCTGGTGCCGTCCGGGCTCTACCGGTACTTCCCCGGCAAGGCCGACATCCTGGCGGCGGCGTGCCTGCAGGCCGCGGACCTGCTGGCCCAGGCGGTCGAGCACAACCTGCGCGGGGTGCGCGATCCGCGCACGGCCCTGAACGCGTTGACGGCGACGTACGTGGCGTACAGCTTCGAGCACAACGCCCTCAACAACGTGGCCAACGCCGAAATCGTCGGCTTGCCCGATGCCCTGCGCCGTCCGCTGGTCGCCGCGCAGCGCGAGCACATCGCCGTCTGGGAGCAGCACCTGCGGCAGGCCCGCCCGGACCTCGACGCGCACCAGGCGCGGGTGCTGGTGCACGCGGGTTTCGGCGTGGTGGTCGAGGCGGGACGGCGCCTGCGGTGGCGGGACAGCCCGGAGCACCGCGCGGCCGTCGGCGCGCTGCTGGTGAGCGCCTTCGACGCCGGGGCTTGACAGACCGGGGGTGGTGGTATGAACCTTTTCCTCGATCGTCCCCGCCGGCCCTCGTGGGCATCCGCCCGGCGCCCGTTCCGGCCAGGGAGGAACCATGCCCACGAACGCCCCGCCGCGGCCTCGCCGTCGCGGACCCGGTGCCCGTTTGGCGATCTTGACCGCGGCTCTCGCGGTCGCCGCTGCCGGCCTCGCCGCGCCGCTCGCGAATGCGGCGGATCCGCTTATCTCCCAAGGCAAGCCGGTGACGGCGTCTTCGGTGGAGAACGCCGGAACCCCCGCGTCCGCGGCCGTGGACGGCAACACCGGCACCCGCTGGTCGTCGCAGTTCAGCGATCCACAGTGGATCCGGATCGACCTCGGCGGGCCCGCCACCGTGAGCCGGGTCGTGTTGCGCTGGGAGGCCGCCTACGCGACGGCGTACCAGATCCGGGTGTCCGACAACGGATCCACGTGGTCCACTGTGTACCAGACGACCACCGGCACCGGCGGCACGCAGACGCTGGACGTGACCGGCTCCGGGCGGTACGTGCGTCTCGACACGACGGCGCGCGCGACGCCCTACGGCGTCTCGCTCTGGGAGTTCGAGGTGTACGGCACGGGCGGCGGCACCGTCCCGACGAACCCCGGCGCGCCACCGGACTCGTTCTGGGGGGACACCGCGAGCATCCCGGCCGCGCGGAACGTGCTCACCGTGAAGGTGCTCAACCGCACCAACGGCCAGTACCCCGACAGCCAGGTGTACTGGAGCTTCGGCGGCCAGACGCATTCGATCGCCGAGCAGCCCTACCTCGACATGCCGGCCAACTCGGCCGGGCGGATGTACTTCTACCTGGGTTCGCCGAACAGCCAGTACGCCGACTTCATCGAGTTCACGGTCGGGCCGGACGTCTTCAACGGCAACACGACCCGGGTCGACGCGTTCGCGCTGAAGCTGGCGATGCGGCTGCACGCCCACGACGGTTACGACGTCCAGGTGGGCGAGGACTACGCGACGTTCCAGGAAGACCGTTCGGCCACCTTCGCCAAGTTCCAGGCCGAGGTGCCGACGGAGTTCAAGGGCCTGGCGACGGTGAACGCGCCGTACCGGATCCCGGCACCGGGCAGCGCTCCGGACTTCCGCGAGGGAGGCCGGTACGCGAACTACTTCACCGCGTACGCGCAGTCGGTGGGCGTGAACGAGCCGACGTCGAACATCACGGGCTGTGCCGGTTCGCTGGCGGGCAACCCGGACATGTGCGCGGCGCTCAACCGGCACACGGCGCACCTGCCGCGCACGCAGTGGCAGGACCCGGCGCAGTACTACCTGGCCGCACCGGCCAACTACTACGCGAAGTTCTGGCACGACCACGCGATCAACCGCCTGGCGTACGGCTTCCCGTACGACGACGTGGCGGCCCAGTCGTCGTTCGTCTCCCACGGAGACCCGCAGTGGCTGGTGGTCGCGGTCGGCTGGTGACCGAGGTGCCCGGCCCGCCCGAGCCGACGCCCGGGCGGGCCGGGTGCGTCACTTCTGCTGCTGGATGCGGTAGCTGCCGTTGTTGCCGAGCGTGAACCGCTCGAGCGGGTAGTAGGTGTGGTAGCACCCGTACTTCACGACGCAGAGCACGATCTTGGCCTGCTTCACGAGGGTGGCCTCGTAGTGGACGGAGCCGGGGTAGGTCAGCTGGTTCTGGACCAGGCCCTGGTAGTCGGCGAGACCGCCGCCGTTGTCCTTCATGTAGTCGTAGTGGCGGATGTTGCTGACCGTTTTGCCGTTGTAGCACCAATCGACCCGCACGGCCCACTTCACGTGGTTGAGGTGGGTGGTGCTGGGATAGCTGATGTAGCGGTCGGCGTAGGTGCAGCTGGTCTTGCCGGGCACGGGAGCGGGCGCCTGCCCGCTTTCGTCGGCGACCGTAACGGCGCCGGTAGCCGTCCCAGACCCGGCCGGAATCACCGATCGCGAGGTCGGCGGCCTGCCCGGCCGTGACGGCGGGGAGCAAGTCCCCGTCGAGTTCCGTCGTCGCCGGTGTTCCGCAGCCCCCGCGTCGGCACCAGTACTCGCCGGGGCACGCGAAGCCGAGCCGGTGCACGACGCCGATCGTGTCGTCGGACGCCGAGGAGCGCGTGATGCAGAGCAGCTGGCTGTGCAGGGGCAACAGCGTGCCGTTCAGGCCGTCTTCGCCGGTGAACCCGCCGCCGTAGACGTACACCAGCAGACCGCTTTCCCCGGCTGAAGCCCATCCGGTCACGGCCGCCTGCGCGGTCGCCAAGAATGGGCCGAGGTCGCCGGGACCCCACCCGTCGAGCCGCCAGCGCCTGCT
Source organism: Amycolatopsis nalaikhensis (assembly GCF_030264295.1). GTDB lineage: Bacteria > Actinomycetota > Actinomycetes > Mycobacteriales > Pseudonocardiaceae > Amycolatopsis > Amycolatopsis nalaikhensis. Next base: position 7,198,669 of record NZ_CP127173.1, read on the forward strand.
GTACCGCCAATCACCTGCCGCCGCCAGCGCCCGTGCCGCGAGTTCCATCCCGTGTGGTGAGTTGTCTTCGATCGCGACTCCGCCGATGGTCGCCACCGTCGCGAGCAGTTCGGCGGCCACCCCGGGATCCTTCGACGCGCGCGGTCGCCGCTGAGGATCGCGCGGCCACCAGCAGACGTCCTCCGGGACCAACGCTTCGATCGCCGTGTCGTCGATCAGCACGTCACCGCTCGGCGCTTCACCGCCGCCCACGCCCAGCAAGGAGTGCAGAACCAGCTCCAGCTCACCCACGCCGCCGGGTGTCATCTTGAACTCCGGGCGCCCCTCGTAGCAGTCGAACACCTCGACGGTGACCTCGTCGAACTCCGGGAAACTCGCCACCACCGCGGTGCGCAACGCCCAGTCGTCCTCCGCCGCACCCGCGGTCGCCGCCGGTGCGGCGGATCCGTCCGGACGCAGGCGAGGCACCCACTCCGGGCGGTTTTCCTGCCGTCGCTCGACCGCGTCCAGGTGCGACAGCAACTCGCTTTTCGACGGCCGTGAACGGGAAAACACCACCTCCGCCGAACGCAGAATCGTCTCCAGCTCGCTCCTGGTGAGGCGTTCGGGGTCCGGGGGAATGTCGATGAACACCTCGGGTTTCACCAACGGTTTGACCACTGCCTCGACGGCCGCGGAGAAGCGCGCCCGGAAGTCACCTCGCGTCGTGTCGAAGGCGGGCCTTCGCCGAGCCGATGTCCGCTTCGGCCCCGGCCAGCGCCTCGAACATCGCCAGCCAGGCCTCGTTCTCCGCCACGGGACCGGACATGACGGCGAGGACCGGAGCCTGCGTTTCCACGAAGTTGACCGTGTTGTGGTCACCGATGAGCACGCCTTTGTTGCCGTGGACATCGAGGTACCAAGTCGCCTGCGGCTCGCCGTGCACGCGGCGAGTATAGGGACCGCGGGTCCGGCACGACCGTGTCGACTTGTCGGCGCGAGAGGGTCCGCGGCGCCGCCGCGAAATATCTCCAGCGGCGAACTCACGCCCATGCGGCCGCCGGTGCGCGACGGACACGATCCGGCTTGACTAGCGGCACTGTCCGAGGCGGGTAGCCCGTGAGGGTTAACTCATCCGGTGGGTCTGACTCCCATACTGCGTAACGGACGGCGACCAACCGGGTTGCACCTTCGACACCATCGGGCTACGGGCGGTGCGGAGGGCGGACCAGTGGGCGACCGAGACCACGCCGGCGGGACCGGCGTCGCCGTGCGGAGACTGCGCAGCCGGTGGCGGATCGCGAGCATCACCAGCGGCTGGCGGTTCCCCAGCGACTGGGCGGTCCCCGAAGTGGACACCGTGTGCGGCTCGGCGCTGTTCCGCGGTGACCTGACCGCGGCCCTCACCGGCCTGGGCGGGTCGCGGGCCCGCACGGGCGCGGGGCTGGACGAGACGCTGTACGACGTCGCCGCGCTGCACGCCGTGCTGGACGGCGGCTCCGACGCCGACGGCCTGATCTCCGCCGACCCGCACGCCGCGCCCCTGGCCATGCTCCGCGCCGCCGCTGTCGGCTGGGCCGATGTCGCCAGCGCGCTCACCGGCGGCACGGCGACCGAGCCGGACACCGGCCTCGCGACCGAGGCCTACCTGCGGACCCGGCTCGGTGAGGTTTACCGGGCCGCCGCGGCACCGGTGCTGCTCGCGATCGAGGTCGACCTGGCCCGGGTGGCCGGCTGGTCGCGGCCGATGGCCATGGCCCTGGTCGCCGACGTCCTGCGCGAGGTCTTCGACGGCGGCGAGACCACCGCGGCGCTCGGCGAGTCCACCGCCGTGGTGCTCGCCGAGCGCGACGCCGACCTGGGCCACCGCATCCGGCGGGTCCGCCGCCGGATCGCCGACCGGCTCTCCGCGGACCCGCAGCTCGCCGCGGCCGCGCACCCGCGCGTGCGGTCGCACCACCTCCCGGACACCCTGGCCGCGGCCCACGATCTGCTGTACCACCTGGGCGGCCGCGGGTGACCTACGCGGCGGGCGGGATGTTGTGCGTGAAGCGGAAGACGTTCTCCGGGTCGTAGCGCTTCTTGACCGCTGCCAGCCGCTCGTACTGCGCGCCGTACGCCGCGCGGACGCGGTCTTCCGCCACGTCGTCGCCGAGCAGGAACGTCGGCAGGCGCCGGGGGAGCGCCCACGGCCGCAGCTCGGCGGACACGTGCGCCAGGTGCCCGGCCAGCTCGTCCCGGCTTTCCGGGCCGCCGACCGCGAGGCCGAACACCAGGAACGGGACGCCGCGGGACGGCACCGCGTTCGGGACGGACGGCTCCCGGTCCAGCGCGCCGCCCAGCGCGCGCACTTCCAGGCCCAGCAGCGGGCAGTCGACGCCCGGTCCCGCCAGCTCGAGCAGCTTGCCGACGACGTCCGGGCCGAACTCGGCCAGTGACACCGCTCCCGAGTGGTGCGGGATCGGGTCGGTCGGGTCCAGGTGGATCTCGCCGATCGCGGGGAACGGCTTGTCGCCGACGAGGTCCAGGACCACCGGCGCGGCCGCGCGCATCGGCGCCAGCAGCCGTTCGCCTTCCTCGGGCGTGCCGAGGAAGGCGAAGCGCAGGTGCACGACGAACGCGCCGCGCAACGGCTCGGGCAGGGCGGGCAGGGGCGGCAGCCGCTGGAGCATCACCGACGTCGTCGCGTCCTCCGGCAGCGTGGGTGCCCACTCGCGCCACGCGTGCAGCACCGCCGCCGCGTCCGCGCCGGGGAAGTACAGGCCGCCGCCGTGGAAGCGGGCGTGGGGGAACAGGTCGAACTCCATCGCCGTGACCACCCCGAAGTTGCCGAGGCCGCCGCGCAGGGCCCAGAACAGGTCGGGTTCGTCCTCGGGTGTCGCGACGCGCTGCTCGCCGTCGGCCGTGACGAGCTCGATCCGCCGCACGTGGTCGGCCGCGTAGCCGAGAGAGCGGCCCAGCACCGGGCTCAGCCCGCCGCCGAGGGTGTAGCCGACCACGCCGACGGCCGGCGCCGACCCGGCGATCGGGGCGAGGCCCGCCTTGCCGGCCTCGTCCAGCACCTGCTGCCACCGCACGCCGGCCCCGACCCGCGCGGTGCGACGCTCGACGTCGACGGTCACCTCACCGAGCCTGCTCGTGGTGACGAGCACGGCCTCGCGCGCCGGGTGCACGACGTGGTGGGAGGTGGCGTTGACCGCGACCGGCATGGACCGCGCGCGGGCGAACCGGACCGCCTGCGCGACGTCGTCAGCCGTCTCGGCCGCGACGACGACCGCGGGCTCGAGCGGGTGGTTGGGGTTGAAGCTGAAGCACTCCTCGGCGTAGCCCGGCTCCCCGGGCCGGAACACTCCACATCGGACGGTGTCGGTCGGCGTCATGGTCTTTCGCTGCTCCCGGTGTAGGCGGTGCCACCAGCCAAGCCCGGAGCTGTTGACGGACGGTTGACGCGCGTTCTATACGTCGCGTCGACGCTCAGATCGCGCCGGCGCGCAGGGCGTAGGAGACCGCGTGGGTCCGGTTGCGCAGGTGCAGGCGCCGGGTGACGTCCTGGAGGATCTTCTTGATCATCCGCTCGGAGAAGCCGAGCCGGGCGGCGACGGCCCCGGTGTCGAGGCCTTCGGCGAGCAGCCGGAGCACCTCGGTTTCGCGGCGGGTCAGCCCGCCCGTGGTGAGGCCTTGGCCGGTCAGGATCGTCCGCTGGAACGTCCGCGCCTCGTCGAGCAGCCAGCGCGTGACCGCCTCGGGCACGACCGCGCCCCCGTTCGCGGCGGCCACGACGGCGCGGACGAGCACCGACGGCGTGCAGGTCGCGCGCGGCAGGATGCCCACAACGCCACAGCCCACGGCCCTGGCCAGCTGGGACCCGCGCAGCGGCCCGGACACGAGCACCAGGCGCCGGCGAGGGTTCTCCGCCCGCGCGGCCAGGTCTTCGACGGCGTCGAGCAGGGTGCCGGTGACGGCCCCGGCGGCCACCACGACGACGTCGGCCCCGGCGTGCCGGTCCGCGGGCAGCACCTGGACCTCGGGCGACGCCCGCAGCGGCGTCAGGAGGTTCTCGCCTTCGAGGGGGTCGTCGGCGAACACGCACGCGCTGACCACGTCGGCGGGCGGGCCGAACCCGAGCGGGTCGGCGGGCCCCTCGTCCCGCGGCAGCAGGCCGACCACCAGGCCCGCGGTTTCCGGGTCGGCCGGAACGTCGATGCTCATGGGCCGAGCCTGCCGGTCCGAAGTGGACGACGGGTTGACGAGCCGTCGACGTCGTCCGGGACCTACCGGCCCTGAGTGGTGACGCGCGTCACAGTCGACCGGGATCAACCGCCCGGGGTGGTCGCACGTGGAGTGCGCACGGCGCCGACCACCGGTGCCCTCGACGATCGGGAGATCCCATGCGCGCGAAACGGGTATTGAGCGGGCTCGCGGTCCTCGTCGCCGCGGTCGGGGGCACCGCCTTGGCGGCACCGGCCGCGTCCGCGGCGACGTTGCACGGCTGCCCGGACTTCCAGTTCTGCTTCTACTTCAACAGCAACTTCGGCGGCGCGCTCGCCAACTACGCCTATTCGGACGGTAACCTCGACAACGAGCTGTTCCGGTGGGGCGGCACCAACGGCCGGGGCGTCCAGGTGAAGAACAACGCGGCTTCGGTCGTCAACAACGCCGAGTGGACCGCGACCGTCTACTACAACAGCGGCTGCAACGGGAGCGTGGCGTCGCAGTCGTTCGGCGCGTACGGCGGCGGCAACTTCAACGCCACGATGAAGAACAACAACGCGAGCTTCAAGTGGCCCGCCGCGCCGTCGATCTTCAGCGACTGTGCCCAGCGCGACCAGGATTAGCCGCGCGATCGTGTCGGCGGCGGTGGTGCTCACCGCCGCCGCCTGCGCGACGCCGCCCGAGCCCGATTTCGGCGAGGCGCTGGCCAAGGTGCCCGCCGCGGCGACGGTGCACGGCGTCGACCTCCCGCTCGACCGGACGCTGCTGACACCGGTGGAGGAACTGGAAGTCATCAAGGCGCGCAACACGTTGATGGAGCGGTGCCTGGCGGCCCACGGGCTGACGTTCACGTTCCCCGCGGTCGATCCGGTGCGCGACGCCGCCAAGCCGCGGCGGTACGGGCTCGTCGACGCGCGCGAGGCCGCGGAGTTCGGCTACCGCGACCCGGCGGTGTTCACCCGGCGCTCCCCGGCGCCGACGCAGCGGCCGCCGTCCGACGTCGTCGCGATGATCACCGGCCGCGGCGGGCCGTCCGGCGGCTGCGCGGGCGAGGCGGACCGGACGCTCGCGCCCGACGCGAAGCCGGGGCAGGAGCCGGTGAGCTTCGGGCTGAGCGGCCGCAGCCTGGAGGTCGCCCGCACGACCCCGCCGGTGACCGCGGCCGCGGCGAAGTGGTCGCGGTGCATGGCGGCGGCCGGGTTCGCCTACGCCGATCCCGACGCCGCCATCACCGACCCGGCGTTCCGCGCGGGCCGGGCGTCGGCGCACGAGATCGCCGTCGCGACGCAGGACGTCCGGTGCAAGGAGCGGGCCGAGTGGGTGGGGACGTGGGTCGGGGTCGAGCGCGCGGTGCAGGACGTCCTCATCCGGCAGCACGCCGACGACCTGACGCGCGAGCGGGAGCACAAGGAGCGGCAGCTCGCGGCGGCGCGGACGACCAACGGCTGATCGTCACCGGCGGTTCGGGGCCGGGAGCCCGGCGTCGGCCATTGCCTGCCAGAGGGGCCCGGCGTCGAAGCGGCGGGTGTCCAGTCCCTCGACGAACTGGCAGCCGTAGGCGGCCGCCGTCAGGGTCGTGGCCTGGCCGCGCGTGTCGACGAACCGCAGCTCGAAGCTCGGGCCCAGTTCGAGGGTGCAGGCGATGTCGTCCGGCGGGGTCGGCAGGGAGCACGCGGCGGCGGCGATCTTCTTGATCGCGGCCACGTCCGCGGTGCGGGTTTCCGGCCCCGGGCCGCCTTTCGGATTGGCCAGCGGCCCGCGCTCGACGACTCCCGCGGTGCGTACGAAGGGGAGCAGAGGCCCGTCCCGGACGCCTGATCACCGCCGCCGCAAGCTCCGGCGAACGACACCAGAAGTACCAACCCGCAAGCCGTAGCCAGTATTCGCACAACGCCCTCCCTGTCCCGTCTGGTTCCGAGACGGGACAGGGAGGGCGTCGGGTTGCATCGCCGAGCGCGTCACGCAGTCGCGACCCGCGCGAAATCAGCGGCGTTCGGCGTGGACCGAGCGCTCGACCTCCGACACCGGGAGCGCCCGCCCGCCGGGTCGCAGGTAGCGGTCGGTGAACTCGGCCGGGCCGCACTGCTCGACCTCGTGCCAGCCGTGGCCCGCGAGGAACTCGCCGACCTCGTCCGGGTGCAGTCCGAACTTCCAGAGACCGTCCCGGACCACGAACTCGTCGTAAGCCGCCCGCGCGCCGTACGTCTCGGTGCCGTCGAGGAAATCCTTGCGGAGGTAGGTGAACGCCAGCCCGCTGCCGGGCGGGGCCGCCGCGAGGACGTCGAGCGTCCGCCGCACCGCGGCCTCGGTCAGGTACTGCGTCACGGCCTCCCAGACGAAGAACGTCTGTGCGCCGCTCCGGTAGCCGTGGGCGGCGAGTTCTTCGGCGAGGTCCTGGGTTTCGAAGTCGACCGGGACCAGGGTGACCGGCTTCGTCGCCGAGCCGAACGCCCGGCGCAGCGCCGCTGCCTTGCGAGCCGTGTTCGACGGCAGGTCGACCTCGAAGACCGGGAGGTCACCGAGCGCGGGGAGGCGGTAGGCGCGGGTGTCGAAGCCCGCCCCGAGGATCACGACCGCGTCGACACCCCGCTCGACGGCGGCGAGGAGCCGGTCGTCGATGAACCGCTTGCGGCACAGGATGCTCGCCCACAGCCCGGGCATCCGCTTCTCCGTCGCCGAAACCAGCGCCCGCCGCGCGGGCCGCCACGCGCTCAGCGCGACCGCCGCCCGGGCGGGGCCGGGCAGGATCCGGCGGGCGACGTCGTCGACGATCAGCGGCCGGGGCTCGTACTGGTCGGCGGCGACGATGACCATCGGCCCGAACGCGGTCCGGTCGGCTCCCTGCGGCACGGCTTCCTCCTGACGTCGGCGGCTCACGACGTCGGCCAGTCTTCCCGGCACCGCGCCACCCGGCGAGCGGGCCCGCCGGGATCGTCCCGGCGGGCCCGTTTTCGCCTAGATCTTCGGCAACGCCACGTTCGTCACCGTGGCCTGCCCGGCTTGCACCTTCGTCTGCCGGAACTGCGGCTGGTAGCCGTTGGCGGCCACCGTGACCACCAGCGGGTTGTACCCCTTGTCCAGCCACAGCCGGTAGTGGCCGTGCGCGTCGGTCTTCACCGTGTACGACACCTCGCCGCACACTCCGTTGTGGACCATCGTGCAGACCTGCACCGTCGCGTTCGCGATCGGCGCGCCCGACGCGGCGTCGGTCACGTCACCGGCCAGCTCGCCCCACGCCTTCGGCGGCGCGGCCTGCAGCGAGACCGGCAGGGTCGCCACGGCGTACGGCGTGTCCGTGTCGAACGCGATCGTCGCCGTGTACTTGCCCGGCTGGGTGACCTTGCCGGAGTCGATCGTCACCGAGACCTTCGCCGTGGCGCCCGGTGCCAGGTCCAGCTCCGTGCTCGCCTCGGACAGCCAGCCCGCGTCGTCGTCGCCGCACTGGTCGTAGCCGGGCAGCATCGCCGTCGTGCGCAGGGCCGGGACGAACGAGCCGACCTGGTACAGGGCGCACGCCCCGCGGCCACCGCCGTAGTACTCCTGGGGCAGGTCCGGCAGCGACGACCACTTGTCGCTCACCGGGTCGTACTCGATGGTGTGCGCCGTCTCGCCCGCCGGTGACGTCACCGCGCCGCTGCCGGTCGAGCCGCCGGCCAGCTGCAGCCTGCCGTTCGCTCCGCTGTAGGCCATCTGCGAGACCTCGTACGGCGCGTCGGCGACCTTCGTCCAGCCGCTGGTGCCCGGCTTGAACACGTACGTCGACTTGATGTTCGTGACGCCGCCGACGTACCCGCCGGCGCACACGAGTTCACTGTGGACACCCGCGCAGGCCGCGTCGCTCTCGGCCTCCGGGTAGTCCGGCAGCGCCGACCAGGCGTTTCGAGCCGGGTCGTAAACGAACGCCGACTTCACCGGGTCCTTGCCGCACACGCTCGCGCAGCCGCCGACGACGTACAGCTTGCCGCCCAACGTCGCCGCCGCGGCGCCGTAGAGCTTCGCCGGCAGGTCCGCCACCCGCGACCACGTGTCCGTCACCGGGTGGTAGACGTACGTCGTGGCCAGCAGCCCGGGCATCCCGGCCCCGCCGACGACGTACAGCGAGCCGTTCAGGAACGCCGCCGCGGCGCGCATCACCGGCTCCGGCATGTCCGCGATGGGCGACCACGCCGCGCTGACCGGGTCGTACACGTAGCTGCGGGCCGACGGCGAGAGCATGTGCATCGGCATGCCGCCCGCGCTGTAGACCTTGCCCTGGTACGCCCCGAGCGCGCTCTGGTAGGTGAACTCCGGGACGTTCGCCATCGGCTGCCACCCGGCCGCCGCCGACGCGTCGACCGCGGTGAACCCGGTGGCGTGCTCGCCGAGCGACACGTGCAGCGGCGCCGTGCCGGAGTTGGTGAGCGGCACCGTCTGCGTCGCCACCTGGCCCATCGTCTTGCTCACGGCGAGGCTCGGCGAACCGACGGCCAGCCGCCCGGCCTGCATCTTGACGTCCAAGCGGGCCACGGAGTTCAGCGCCGTCGTGGTCGCCAGCGCCGGGGACGCGTACCGCGGCGAGGTCGCCGTGTACTGGTGCGCGCCGGTGGTGTCGAACAGCTCGTAGAAGCCGTCCGGCAGCGCCGCGTCCTCGGGCGTCGCCGCGCTGACCGCCGAGCGGCCCGCGTCGGCCACCGTGACGTCGTTCAGCGGCTGGCCGGTGTTCGCGTCGCTGACGACACCCGCCACCAGGCCGCCGACCCCGGCCGAGCACGACCCGACGACGACGTCGTCGAGCTCGCCCAGCGAGTTGCCGCTGCCCCGGAAGTGGAACCGCACGCGCACCGAACCCTGCCCCGCGGCCTGCGGGAGCGGGATCGACACCGGCGTCTGCACCAGGTCCGTGGCGTGGTGCCACAGGTTCGTCCACGTCGTGTCGCCGTCGAGGGACAGGTCGACGTCCATCGCGCTGTCGCCGTCCGGCACGTACAGCCCGCCGAACGACAGCACCGGCGCCTTGTCCCCGGTCAGGTCGAGGTTCGGCGAGAGGAACGTGGTGTCCTCGGCCTTGCCGTCGCGGGTGATCGGGCTGGCGATCGCGTAGTTGCCGGTGCCGATGAAGTTGAACAACTCGTTGCCGTCGTCGAACGTCCACCCGGTCGACGCCGGATCGGCGTTGGTGACGGTCCAGCCGTCCTTCGGCGTGGCCCCGACCCAGCCGTCGAACCGCGTCAGCGCGGCGTGGCCGTAGCCGAGCGCGGTGCACGCGTCCGGGTCCATCGCGGCGGTGAAGTCCTGGTGGACGCCGGAGCCGCCGACGGTCACCTTCGGGTCGGCCTGCCGGTAGCCGGGCAGGACCGGGCTGACGTGCAGCCGGTAGTCCGCGCCCTGGGGCAGGTCGACGGTGTAGCGGCCGGAGAACGGATCGGTGTAGACGGCCCCGTCGGGGTAGCCGTCGATGGTGATCTTCGCGTACAGCGGCCAGCCGTGGCCGGAGCCGTCGGTGACGGTGCCCGACACGGTCTGCGTGGCGATCTTCGTGATCGCGTAGTCGGCGGTCGCCCGCTGACCGTCCACGATGGACAGTTCACCGCTGCCGCTCTCGTAACCGAAGCGGGTCACCGCGACCCGGTAGGAGTCGGCGGCGACGGCGAGGTGGTAACCGCCCTGCGCGTCGGTCGTCGCGTGGTAGACGTTGCCGGTCACCTGCCCCGTCGCGGTCACCGTGACCCCCGCGACAGCCGCACCCACGGCGTCGCGGACGTGCCCGTCGACCGTCCCTTGTGGAGTGTAGGCCAGGGTGGCGACGCCGTGCGGCGAGCCGAGCCCGGTCGGGCCGTCCCAGCCGGGGCCCGCGGTGCACAGCACGGTGCCGCACGAGCCGTTGGTGCCGCCGGTGACGTCGTAGAGGTCGTTGCCGTGGTTGAAGTACGGGTAGGTGGCGGGGTTGGTGCCCGGCCGCGGGTCACCGGCCAGCGCGTACATCGCGGCGATCAGCGGCGAGGACAGGCTGGTGCCGCCCACCTGGCCCCAGCCGCCGGTCGTGCCGGTGTCGTAGATCGCGAAGCCGCTCGCCGGGTCGGCGACGGCGGAGATGTCGGCGAGCGCGCGGTTCGCGCACCCGGTCGTCACGTCCTGCTGGTAGGCGGGTTTCGCCTCGTAGGGGGAGCAGCCCGAACCGGCGTCGGACCAGGCCTGCTCGCTCCAGCCGCGCGGGTTGGCCGGGTCGCGGTAGAGGTTCGTGCCACCGGCCGCGACGACGTCCGGGTTCGAGGCGGGCCAGTCCTGCTTGTTCCAGCCGTGGTCACCGGTGGAGGCGACCATCGCGACACCCGGCACGCTGTAGTGCGAGTCGAGGGTGCCCTGCTCGGGGTCCTCGCCGTCGATGCCGTAGGAGTTCGAGACGAACTTCGCGCCGAGCTGCACGGCCTTGTCCACGGCCACGACGACGTCGTACGGGCTCGTCGAATCCGCCTCCACGAGCAGGATGTGGCACGCCGGGCAGGCGGCCGACACGGCGTCGAGGTCGAGCGCGGTCTCCTGCGCCCAGCCGTCGTCGTCGGCCGGGTAGGCGGTGCCGCCGCGCTGGTCGACCTTGCGGAAGCAGCCGTTGTCCGTGGTGCAGGCGGGCAGCCCGAACTGCGCGCGGTACACGGCGAGGTCGGACTCGGCGTGGGAGTCGCCGAGCGCGTCGACGATGGCGACGGTCTTGCCCGCGCCGCCGTCGGGCAGGTCGTAGGCGGCGCGGATGTCGGCCGGGCCGAGCGAATCCGGCAGCGGGGTGGCGGCGCTGGTCAGCGGGCGCAGGTCCGAGCCCGCCTTGAGCAGCGAGTTGCACGTCACGGTGAACGGCTTCGGCTTGGCCGGGTTGCAGCCGGTCGGCGCGTACAGCGCCTTCGGTGGCTTCGCGGCGGGTTTTCCGGTGCTCGCCTCGGTCGCCTTGGCGGTCGCCGCGGGCTTCGCGTCGCCGGAGGTGGCGGCCGCGTCGAGCGCGGTGTGCCCGGCACCGGCCGCCACGGCGGTGCCCGCCGTGGCGCCGTCGGGTTGGGTGGTGCCGGCGACCAGTGCCAAGCCCAGGCAGCCGGCGAGCACCGGGACTACGAGCGCCAGCAGGCGCCCCCGGGGGACTCTCAAGGGGGAATCCTTTCCGTTCGGGCCGGAGGCTAGAGGGGTTCGTACCCCGCCGGCAGGTCGCGCCCGCCTGCTCCGGCCACGCGGCCGGACACCTCGCCGGGCTCGGCGTGGTCCGGGGTGGAGGGGTGGGGATCGGTGCCCGCGGCGGGCCGGGGAGGCACGGTGCCGCCGGTGTCCGTGGTGCCGTCCACCGGGCGGTCATCGCCGGGTCTCGTCGCGTTCACCGGCGAAGTATCCGGGCGCGCACGGAGTGTTCGCGATTGGGCGGATGACCTAATCTGCCGCCGCGCGCGGCGTCGCGGGCTTGATCCCGGCCTGCGTCGCGCTCACCGCGAGCGCCGTGCGCGAGGTGACGCGGTGCTTGCGCATCGCCGAGTTCAACTGCGCGGCCACCGTCTTCGGCGAGCGCGAGAGCACCCGCGCGATCTCCGGGTTCGTCAGCCCGGTCAGCAGCAGCCGCACGACTTCCAGCTCGCGCGGGGACAGCTGGTCGCCGTACCCGCGCCGCCCGCCGCGCCAGACGGCCGTGGCGGCCCCGTGTTCGCGCTGCGTGGCGCGGACGCGTTCGGCGCCCGCACCCGCGCCGAGCGCTTCGAACCCGAGCAGCACCTCGTCGAGCCGCGCCAGGCCCGCCTCGCGGGTGTCGTCGCTCTCGAGCAGGCACGCGGCTTCGCGTTCACGGGCCAGCAACGCGTCGTACGGCCGCGGCAACGCTTCCCACGCGGCGGCGGCGTCGGCCCACTCCCGCGCGGCCCGGGCGTGGTCCCCGCTCGCCCGCGTCAGCAACGCCCGGCAGACCAGGGCCGCGGCGGCGACCGTGGCCCCGCTGCGGCTCGCCGCGAACTCCTCCGCGAGCCGCCGGGCCTCCGCGTCGCGTCCGGCGGCCAGCAGCGCTTCCACGCGCACTGGTGCGAGTTCTCGTGCCCACAGCCAGATCTGCTTGTGCGCCACCACGGCCATCGGCTCGTCGGTGACTTCGAGTGCTTCCGCGACCCGCCCGGCCGCGAGGTGCGCGCGGGCGAGCGCGGCGGCGGGTTCCAGCGGCATGTCGGCGATCCCGCGCGCCCGGGCGTCGTCGAGCACGAGCGTCAGCTTCCGCTCGACGTCGGGATCCGGCGCGGTGGCCGCCTGGAGCAGGGCGCCCACCATCGTCGTGTCCAGCTGGATCAGCGGTTCTTCCGCGAGGTCGGCGAACCCGGCGACGCGGTCGGCGAGCCCGGCCCAGTCGCCGGTGAGCCAGTCGAGGTGGATGAGCGTCGCGAGGATCATGTCGCGCAGGCGTTCCAGCCCGTGCCGTTCGGCCAGCTCGACCCCGCGGGTCAGCTTGGCGCGGGCTTCGCCGTAGCGGCCCCAGTGCACGGCCGCGTCGCCGAAGTTCAGCAGCCCGCGGGCGATCTGCAGCGGGTCGGCGGAGTCGTCGTCGGGCACGGTCGCGGCGACGGCCCAGCCCGCTTCGTCGCCCATCTCCAGCAACGCCGTGGCGCGGTCGACGACGAACGACAACCGCTCGGCCGCCGGGACGGCCGAGGTGATGACGGTTTCGGCGCGGTCGAGCCATTCGCGGTGCTCCTGCGCGGACCACGCCGTGCCGGCAGGACGGCCGAGCACCGACATCGCTTGCGCGGCCGCGACGGGGTTGTCGGCGAGGTCGGGGATCGCGCGGGCCAGTTCGGCGGCGCCGGTGGTGTAGTCGCCGGCGTGCATCAGCAGGCGGCCGAGCTGGCTGCGGACCTCGGCGCGCTCGCGGCGGTCGAGCACCGCGCTGTCGAGCACCCCGCGCACGGTGCGCACGAGGTCGACGCGGCCGAGGTACCCGGTGAAGGCGAACAGGGGCGTCTTGCGCGCCAGCCGCGCCACCGCCGTCGGCGGTAGCTCGGGTTCGGCGAGCAGGCCGTGCAGGAAGGACACGGCGGTGTGGTGGTCGCCGGAGGCGAGCGCGAGATCCGCCGCGCGTTCGGCGTATTCGCACCACTTCGCCGTTTCGCCCGCTTCGCGGAAGTGGTGCGCCAGCACGGCGACCGGCGCGGGATCCCGCTCGGCGAGTGCCCGGCCCGACCGCCGGTGCAGCTCACGCCGTTCGCGCCCGCCGATGCCGTCGTACACGGCCTTGGCCGCGAGCAGGTGCCGGAAGCCGAGGCGGCCCCGGTCGTCCTCCACGAGCAGGCCGCTGCGCGCGGCTTCGTCGATCGCGCGCCCGGCCCGGTCAGCCGGGAGCCCGCTGACCGAGGTGACATCGTTGTCGGTGGCCGCCGTCGAGAGCACGGCGCACGCTTTGAGCACGGCTTGCGCGTCGGGCGCCAGCCGGACGAGCCGCTCGGCGACGGCGTCGCGGATCGTCGGCGGCACGGCGATCTCGTCGAGCGAGCGCCGGATCCACTCGCCGCCTTGCCGGATCAGGTCGGCGCGGTCGCGCAGCAGCCGCACGGACTCTTCGAGGGCGAACGGGATGCCGTCGGTGTGCCGGTGCAGGAAGCGCGCGAACGGCTCGGAGACGCGCTCGTCGCCCAGCATCGAGGACACGAGCTCCGCGGTCTGGTCCACGTCGAGGGCGCCGAGGGTGATACGCGGGTAGCGCGAGGACAGGCGCAGCAGCAGGCTGTCGTCGCCGACCTCGTCGGGCCGGTAGGTGAGCACGAGCCCCGGCCGCCGCTGCTGGCGCGCGGCGAGGAAGAGCAGGAACTCGAGAGTGGTCTCGTCGGCCCAGTGCACGTCCTCGACCACGAGCACGCCGACGTCGAGCCGGTCGAGGACCTCGGCGAGGGCGCGCAGGAGCCGGTGCCGGGCCGCGCGGGCGTCGCTGAGGGCGTCCGGCGCGGGCGGCAGGTCCCACTCGGGGAAGAGCGGCCGCAGGGTGCCGGCGAGCGGGCTCAGCGCGAGGTCGGCGACGCCGGGCCGGGCTTGGCGCAGGGCGTCGACGACGGGCCCGAGGGTGAGGGCCTCCCGCAGCGGCGGGCACCGGGCGACGAGCACCCCGGGCCCGGGCGGCAGCTCCCGTACGAGACGGCTCTTCCCGATGCCCGCCTCACCGGAGACGAGCACGACGCCGGGATCCGTGAGGGCGGCGGTGAGCCGGGCGAGTTCGTGGTCGCGGCCGATGAGGCGGGGCGTGCCCACGTCGGGGAGGGCGCGTGCGCCTGCCGTCACCTGTCTCCCCGTTCCCTGCCGCTGGGTCTGCTTTCGGAGGATTCTCGGCAGGCCGGGCTTCGGGAGGCAAGGGCGCGGGTTCTGTTTCACACGTCCGCCCAACGGTTTCCCGACAAAACCGGCAGCGGCTGTTTCGCTCGGGCCGGTCGCGCCTGGCCCGGCTCGGCCGCTCATCGCTCGCAGGGCTGCCGCGCCCGCGCGGCGATGGCGGCCGTCATTCGGGGGCGAGTTCCGTTCGGGCGCCCCCGGCCCGGCATCGCGCTCCCCGCGTTCTCAGCCCACGCCCGGCCGTCGCAGCCCCAGGTTCTCCCGCAACGTCGACCCCGTGTACTCCGTCCGGAACCGGCCCTTGCGCTGCAGGATCGGCACCACGTGGTCGACGAACGCCGTCAGCTCGTACGGCAGGGTCGAGCCCATGATCGTGAACCCGTCGGCCGCGCCCGCGTCCTGCCAGGCCAGGATGTGCGTTGCCAGCTGCTCGGGCGTTCCGACGAAGTGCGACTGCCCCGCGCCGCTCTTGAGCTGCTGCGCGACCTCCCGCAACGGCTTGTCCGGCTGGGCACGCGAGGCGGCGAACAGCTGCTCGGCTCGGCTGGACACGTTCGCGTCGCCGGTCCACAGCTCGGCGGGCAGCGGGACGTCCGGGTCGAAGCCGTCGGGGTCGAGGCCCGCCGTGTACAGCACGTTCTGCCAGCGGAACTCCGGGCTCGCCAGCTCCTCCAGCCGCCGGGCCTTCTCCTGGGCCTCGGCTTCGGTGCCGCCCAGGGTCACCATCAGCGCGGGGAGGACCAGGACGTGCGCGGGGTCCCGGCCCGCGGCGGCCGCCTGCGCGTGGAGATCGGCGCGGAACGCCGCCGCCGCTTCCAGTGACGGCGGTCCGGAGAACACCAGCTCGGCGTACCGGGCCGCGAGCGCGACGCCCGCAGGGGACTGTCCGGCTTGGACCAGCACCGGCCACCCCTGCGGTGACCGCGGGAACGGCAGGATTCCCTCGACGTCGTGGAACTGCCCGTGGAACCGCGGCGGGTGCAGCTTGCCGCGGTCGGCCCAGACGCCGCGTTCGCGGTCGCCGACCACGGCGTCGTCGGCCCAGCTGTCCCACGCCTTGGTCACGACGTCGACGAACTCGTGCGCGCGGGTGTAGCGGTCGGCGTGGTCGGGATGGGCGCGCTCGCCGAAGTTCGCCGCGGCCAGCGGTGTGATGGTGGTGACGATGTTCCAGCCCGCGCGGCCGCCGCTGAGGTGGTCCAGGGTCGCCCACCGGCGGGCCAGCTCCCACGGCTTGTTGTACGTCGTGGAGCCGGTGCCGATCAGTCCGATGTGGCTGGTCACCGCGGCCAGCGCGGACAGCACCGAGATCGGGTCGAACTGCGTCTGCGGCAGGTGCGTGGCCCGGTATTCGGCGATGGCGATGTTGTCGGCCAGGAAGATCGTGTCCAGCAGGCCGCGCTCGGCGATGCGCGCGATGTCGGCGTAGTACGGCAGCCCGAGCACGCCGCGGACGTCGTCGTCGACGACGCGCCAGGCGGACTCGTGGTAGCCGTTCGGCCATACGAAGGCGTTGAAGTGCAGCTGTCCCGCGGTCATCTCAGGCGAGGCCCTGCTGCGACAGCCAGTCCTTGGCGACGTCGGCGGCCTGCTCGCCCTCGGAGTCGACGTGCTTGTTGAGCTCGCGCATGATGTCCGTGGTCAGCTTCGCGCTCACGGCGTTGACGGCGTTGGCGAAGTCGGCCCCGCGTTCGTCGAGGACCTTCTTGTTCACCGCGGGCACGACGTTCTCGGTCGGCACCATGTTCAGGTCGTCCTTGAGCGCGACGTACTTCGGGTCACCGGCCGGCGGGCTGACCGAGTCGACCGGGATCACCGTGACCGCGCCGGACTCGAGCTGCTGCACTCGCGGCCCGATCTCCTGCACGGTCTGGAAGGTCGCGTTCGTCAGCTTGTAGACGTCGGTGAAGCCCTTGAAGCAGGTCAGGCGCTTCTCGCACTCCGGGCCGCCGGCGAGGACGACCTTGTCGAGCTTCTTCAGGTCGCCGATCGTCGTGATGCCCTTGGACTTCGCGAGGTCGGCCTTGATGATGTAGGTGTTCTTGTCTTCCGCCGCGGCGAAGTCCAGCAGCGAGATGCCGCTGGGCTCGAACAGCTTCGCCAGCTGCTCGTGTTCGCCCTGGGCGTCCTTGACCGGCTCCTTGCCGAAGCCGGTGGTGATGGCCGAGCCCTGGTACTCCGGGATGAACTGCAGCTCACCGGACTTCAGGGACGGGTAGATCAGCTCCCGCGAGCCGAGGTTCAGCTTCCGCGTCACGGGATAGCCCTTGGCCTCCAGGGCCTGGGCGTAGATTTCGGCGAGGATCTGGCTGTCGGTGAAGTTGAAGGACGCGACGACGATCGGCGCCCCGCCCTTGCTCTGCGCGGCGGGTTTGTCGCCGCCCCCGCCCCCACAGGCGGCCAGGCCGAGGGCGGCCACCACCACGACGGCCGTTCGAAGGGTCCGGTTCCAGCCCACGTGCCACACTCCTCGGTCGATGCTGATCGATGCCACCCTACGGCGGGGCACCGACAAAACCACATCATGGGAACCGTAGTGTAACCTGTCAAGTATGAGTTTGGCGGTTAGTTCCACGGCGGCGGACGAGACGCTGCTGCTCGACCTGCTCAACACGACCCCGGTCCGCAACGGACTGTCCGAAGACGACTTGGCCGACGCGCGGGCCGCTCGTGAGTGGCTGGCCGAGCACGGGCAGCCCGCGAGCGCGGAGGAGCACCGCGCAGTCGTGGCGGCGCGATCGGCGCTGCAAGCGATCGTGCGCGGGCAGGAGCCGCCCGCGGCTGTCGCGCGGTTCGTCGAGGGCGTGAGCTACCGGGCGTCCTTCGGTGACGACGGTGTCGAGTGGACGCTCGACCTGCCGCCGGGCCGGTCCGCCGCGGCGCGGGCCGTGCTCGCGTGGGACGCGCTGGCGAAGTCGAGTCCCGGGCGGTTGCGGCCCTGTGCCAACCCGGAGTGCCGGTTGTTCCTGATCGACCACAGCAAGCCCAACAGTGCCCGGTGGTGCTCGATGGCCGTCTGCGGCAACCGGATGAAGGCCCGGCGGCACTACCAGCGGTCCCGCACCCGTTAGTGCCCGTCGGCGGGGATGTCGAGCCGCAGCCAGGCGTCCTCGGTGAGGACGTGCAGCTCGGCGCCCCGGCCGATGACCCGTGCGGTCGGCGGCAGCGGGCGGCCGTCGGGCTGGACGAGCACGTACTCGCCGGTCACCTCCAGCCGGTCGGCGCCGAGGACGCCGACGGTCAGCGGGTGGTGGTCGGGCCCGTAGCCGCCGTACAGCGCGACGCGCGTGCCGTCGACGGCCAGTGCCGTCACGCCGCTGACCTCGTTGTGCCAGCCTGTTACCGTGCCCTTGTCGATCCGGACCACCGGGAAGCCCGTGTAGTAGCACGCCCACGCCGTGTCGCCGTCGACGTTGAGCGCGTAGCAGTCGAGGATCCCGCCCCAGGCGGCCTCGTCGTACGACGGGTAGTGCCACTCGGGGGTGAGCGCGGCGGAGAACCGGACGAGCCCCCTCGCTCCCACGGGCGGCTCGCCGTCCGGCTCGCCCCAGCCGAAGTTGCCGAGCGTGCCTTCGTCGAAGTAACCCACCCAAACGTCGCCTCGCCGGGTCGCCCGCACGTGTTCGATGCCGTCGCCGAGCGTCGCTTCGAGCAGCACCGCACCGTCGGCGTCGTACACGATCGCGTTGCGTTCCGGGCCTTCGGGTCGCCACCGGCACCGGCCACCCACGACGAGGACCCGGCTGTCCGGCAGCGGCTGCACCGACGGGTGCCCCACTGCCAGGGCGGCGATCCGCGTCGCGACGGCCATGTCCGGCGCGTGCACCGTCACGCGGGCCGGGACCGGCCGGGAAGCCCGCGTGCCCGGGAACGTGGGCCCGCCCGGTGAGGTCGTGGTCGGCGTCAGCTCCGCCGCGTCCTCCGGCGCGCACCACAACGCCACGACCTCACCCGACGGGCCGACCGACGCCGACACCCGCACGTCACCCGCGCGCGGCGCCACGAGCGCCGCGTGGTGCCGCGCGCGGACGGCCCGCTTTCCCCGGCGCCGTCGAACCCAGTTCCTGATCACGGCCGTATCCCACCACGAAACCCGGGGCGGGCTCACGTCAATTCCGCACCGGTCAGGTCCGCAACAACGCCGTCAGCTCGGTGACGTCCTCCAGCCCGGCAAGCCCGTACGTCAGCTCCGTGATCCGCTCAGCCACGTCGTCCGCCAGCACCCGCGACGCGTTCAGCCGGAACTTCGTCGCCAACTCGTCCGCCGACAGCGGGTTCTGCGGCCCGCCCCGGTTGGCGTCGACCCTCTCCTCCAGCTCACTGCCATCGCGCAACCGCACCCGCAGGACAGCCGGGAACTGGTGGGGGAAGATCTCGTCGCAGCGGGCGTCCGGGACGCACCGCACCTTCGCCGCCAACGCCAGCCGCTCCGGATCCGCTGCCGCCGAATCGGTGAAGTCGTCGTGGAACACGCCCAGACCGCCGCCGCCCAGCAGGCCCGTCGCCACCGTGTACGGGCCCGAGAACGCCGCGTGGTACCCCGACTGCGGCCGGATCTTGGCTTCGCGCGGCTCGCCGATCGTGCGCAGCACCGCCGTCGGCGCGCCCAGTTCCAGCTCCACGATCTCCGCCGGGTCGACGCCGCGGGAACGCAGCCGCCGGGCCGCGTCGATGCCCGCGTGCGTGAAGTGGTTGCACGGGTACGGCTTGAAGAAGATCCCCGGCAGTTCCCAGCGCTCGCCGAGGCCGTCGACGATCGCGTCCACATCGGACTGGTCGCCGCAGAACGCCTGCAGCAGCCCGAATCGGCCCTCCAGCACCGTCGGCGGTCCCGTGATGCCGTGCCGGGCCATGCCCGCCGCCGTCACCGCCGCGTGGGCCGCCCAGCCGCAGTGGATGCGCTTCACCGTGCCGCCCGTGCGGTTGGCCTCCAGGAGACCCGACCCCATGCTCGCCGCGATGCCCAGCGCGTCCGCGATCCCCGCTTCGTCCACATCGGACAGCATCGCCGCGGCCGCCGCCGCGCCGAGGGCGCCGCAGATAGCCGTCGCGTGCAGGCCGCGCTCGAAGAACACCGAGTTGCCGAGTTCCTCGTCGTAGCCCGCCATGCCGAGGCGGACCGTGATCTCCACGCCGACGCCGATCGCGTCCAGCAGCTGGGCGCCCGTCGCCCCGCGGGACTCCGCGACCGCGAGCGCCGCCGGGACCACGGACGCCGACGGGTGCAGCACCGACGGCAGGTGCGTGTCGTCGAAGTCGAGCGAGTGCGCGAGTGTGCCGTTGAGCAGCGCCGCGCTCGGCTCGGGCAGCCGGTCGCCGGTGCCGATGGCCGTCGCGCGGCCCGTGCCGCCCCACTCCCGGACCAGGGCACCGACCGCCGCGGCGGGACGCTCGGCCGTGGCCGCCAGGCTGTTGCCCAGCACGTCCAGCACGCGCCGGGCGGCGTCGTCCCGCAGCTCCGGTGGCAGGCCCTTGGCCCGCACCGACGTGGCGAACGCCGCCAGCTGCTGCACGATCGTCGCGGTCATGCGCTCACCGCCGCGAGGGGACGCACCGGGGACCCGGTTCCGCCGACGATCCGCAGCGGGGCCAGCACGAACACGAACTCGTGCACGCCTTCCTCGGCCACGGCTTCCAGGTTCAGGTGCTCCATGATGAAGATGCCCGACTCGACCAGCAGGATCCGGTGCACCGGGAGCACCGCGTGCCCGGCCCCGGCCGGGATCTGCTCGTAGGCCGTGGTGTCCGCACCGGTCGCGACGACACCGCGCGCGGCCAGCCACTCCGCCGCCGACGTCGTCGCGCCGGGAACGCCGGTCTCCTTGCCCATATAGGAAACAGTGTCGCCGAAGTTCCGCGCCCAGCCAGTCCGGATCAGGGCGACGTCTCCGGCGCCCGGTTCGGTCCCGGCACGCTTCGCCGCCGCGTCGAGGTCCTCGGCGGTGACGCCGTAGCCGGGCTCGAGGGTCGGGACGCCGTGCACCGCAGCGACGTCCAGCAGCACCGCGCGCCGCAGCAGGCCGGGCAGGTTTTCCGCGCCGTGCGTGCGGAACACGCCGCCCTGCTGGGCCTCGGCGGCGTCGACGTCGCCGTGCAGCTTGCCGTCGTGGCTGACGTGCGAGAGCGCGTCGATGTGGGTGCCGACGTGCCCGCCGGTCACGATGATCTCGTTGGCGGCCGAGCCGCCGTCCGGGCGGCGCATGTCGCCGTGGCGGCGGATCAGCGTCATCCGGAACCCGGGGTGGTTCGGCGAGCAGGGCATGCCGGTGAAGAACGGCTGCCCGAGCTCGATCAGCCGGACCCCGCCGGCGACCGCCGACAGCAGCGGATCCTGGGGACGTGTCATGAGTGCTGGCCTTCCTTTGCTTCCGAGCCCGCGATCGCGAGCACCCAGCGGGCGCGCGCCACGATCGCGGCGTCGACGAACTGTCCGCGGTGGTCGATCCAGGCCGCCGACCCGGTTGTTTCGAGGTGGTCGAGCAGCTCGCTCGCCCAGGCGGTTTCCGCGGGGTCGGGCGCGCAAACGTCGTGCACCACGGGGATCTGGGCGGGGTGGATCACCGACCGGCCGAAGAACCCCGCCGCGCGCCCGGCTTCGGTGCTCGCGCGCAGGCCGTCGAGGTCGCGCACGGCGGTCCAGACGCTCTGCACCGGGCTCGGCAGCCCGGCCGCCCGCGCGGCGACGACCACCCGCGACCGCGGCCAGGTCAGCGCGTCCCCGCCGGCGACGCGCAGGTCCGCGGCGAGGTCGGCTTCACCGAGGGAGATCCCGGCGACGAGCGGGTGCGCGGTGGCGATTTCCAGGGCGTTTTCCACGCCCAGCGCGGATTCCAGCACCGGGTACACCGGTACGCCGAGCGCGTCGGCGACCCGGCGCACCTCGGCCGGGTCCTCGCACTTCGGTACGCGAACCCCTGCGGCCCCGCGCAGTGCCTTGATGTCGGCTTCCCCGGCGGGGGTGCCCGGCGCGTTGATCCGGACGTACGCCGTCGCGCCACTGTCCAAAGCGGACAGAGCGTTGCGCCGCGCTTCGTTCTTCGCGGCCGCGGCGACGGCGTCCTCGAGGTCGATGATGACCGCGTCCGCCGGGCCGTTCAGCGCCTTCGTGATCCGGTCCGGCCGGTCGCCCGGGACGTAGAGCCAGCTGCGTGGAATCACCTGATCACGCCTTTTTCGCGCAGCGCGGCCAGTTCCGGCTCGCCGAGGCCGAGGCCTCCGAGGACTTCGGCGGTGTGTGCGCCGAGCGGCGCGCCGGCGGACGTGATCCCGCCGGGGGTCTCCGACAGCCGGAACAGCACGTTCTGCATCTTCACCGGCCCGAGTTCGGCGTCGTCGACCGTCGTGATGCTGCCGAGGGCGGCGAACTGCGGGTCGGTCATGACGTCGGCCGCGGTGTAGATCGGCGCGACGGCGGCCTGGGCCTCCTCGAACGCCTTGACGACCTCGTCGCGGTCGCGGTCGGCGATCCACGACCCGACGGCGTCGTCGAGCAGGTCGGCGTGCTGGGCGCGCTCGGCGCCGCTGGCGAACCACGGCTCGTCGATCAGCTCGGGCCGCCCGACCAGCCGCATGACGCGTTCGGCGATCGACTGGGCGCTGGTGGAGATCGCGACCCAGCTGCCGTCGCGGGTGCGGTAGGTGTTGCGCGGCGCGTTGTTCGTGGACCGGTTGCCGGTGCGCGGCTGCAGCGTGCCGAGCTGGTCGTAGGCGATGATCTGCGGGCCGAGCAGGGTCAGGATCGGCTCGATGATGGCGAGGTCGACGACCTGCCCGCGCCCGGTCTGCTCGCGGGCCCGCAGGGCGGTCATGACGGCGAACGCGGTGGTCAGCGCGGCGATCCCGTCGGCGAGGCCGAACGGCGGCAGCGTCGGCGGGCCGTCGGGCTCGCCGGTGATCGCGGCGAACCCGCTCATCGCCTCGGCGAGCGTGCCGAAGCCGGGCCGCTTGGCGTACGGGCCGATCTGCCCGAACCCGGTGACCCGGGTGAGCACCAGGCCGGGGTTGATCTCGCGCAGCTCGTCGTAGCCGAGGCCCCAGCGTTCGAGGGTGCCGGGGCGGAAGTTCTCCACGACGACGTCGGCGTCCGCCACCAGCTTCTTGAAGATCTCTTGGCCCTCGGGGGAGCCGAGGTAGAGGGTGATCGCCTTCTTGCCGCGGCCGAGCATCTTCCACCAGAGGCCGACGCCGTCGCGCTGCGCGCCGTGGCTGCGGACCGGGTCGCCGTTCGGGTGCTCGATCTTGATGACCTCGGCGCCGTAGTCGCCCAGCAGGGTCGCGGCGAGGGGGCCGGCGAACAGGGTGGCGGTGTCGAGCACCCGGATCCCGGACAAAGCGCCCGTCATGGGGCTTACCTGCCTTTCTCGTCCGGCGAGCCGATCTGGACTGTCGTTTCGCCGGGAGGAACACTTGTGAACGTCGAGTTTCGTAGCGACGTCGTTCGGTGTTTTCCAAGTTCGCACTGATCACGCTCATCCGTCAAGTTGTGCGCAGATGTTGACCTGACGTTGGGGCGGGTGTCACGATGACCGGCAACAAATCTGGCGTTTCGCTAAGCGGAACGACAACCCTGCCGAAGGGGAATGAGGTGACATGTCCGCACGAATGCTCGTCGCGGGGCTTGGGGCCGTGGCCCTGCTCGTGACCGGGTGCGGGGGATCGGCCCCGATGGGGGCCGGAGGAGCCGCCGCGGGGCGGGACGAAGGCCCGGTCAAGATCGGGGCCTTGCACCCGGTCAGCGGGTCGAACGCGGTCGACGGCCTGCAGATGCGCCGGGGGGCGCAGCTGGCCGTCGACGCCGTCAACGCGGCCGGCGGCATCAAGTCGCTCGGCGGCCGCAAGGTCGAACTGGTCACGGGCGACACGCAGGGCAAGGCCGACATCGGGCAGAGCGAGGCCCAGCGGCTGATCTCGGCCGGCGCGGTCAGCCTGGTGGGCACGTACCAGAGCGCGGTGAGCACCAACGTCGCCGTCGTGGCCGAACGCAACCGGGTCCCGTTCGTGATGGACGTGACCGCCTCCGACGCGATCTTCTCGCACGGCTACCGGTACTCGTTCCGGGTGCAGCCGGGCAGCAAGGCGATCGCGACGGCCGCCGCGCAGTACCTGAAGGCCGTGTCGGAGCAGGCGGGCAAGCCCGTCCGCAAGGTGGCGTTCCTGCACGAGCAGAGCGACTTCGGCAGCGGCGCGGCCGACGCCTTCACCGCCGCGGCCAAGCAGCTCGGCATCGGGGTCGGCCCGAACATCAGCTACGACGCCGCGACCGTCAGCGACCTCACCGCGCAGGTCACGCAGGTCAAGGCGTCGGGCGCGGACGTGCTGGCCGTCGCCGGCTACTACCGCGACAGCCTGCTGGCGGCCAAGGCGATCGCCTCGGTGAAGCCGGACCTCAGCGCGGTCTGGGGCGTCTCGAACGGCGCCTACGACCAGCCGAAGTTCGTCGCCGACGCGGCCGCGCTCGGCAACCTGTACTTCAGCACCAACTACCACTACGACGCGACGAACCCCGAAACCGTCGCGCTGCGCGAGAAGTACCAGAAGCTCTACGGCGATCCGATGCGAACCGGCGCGGTCCTGTCCTACGACGCGGTCCAGGTGATCGCGCACGCCGTGGAGCAGGCCGCGAGCACGGACCCGCAGAAGGTGCGCGACGCGATCGCCTCTTCGCAGGTCGCACCCCTGACCGTGGGCCGCGGGTCGATCCAGTTCGCGTCCAACGGCGACAACCGCAACGCCTTCCCGGTCCTGATGCAGGTCCTGGACGGGCGCGTGCAGCAGGTCTATCCCCCCGAAAAAGCCGAATCCCGGCCCGACTACAGGGTGGCGTGGCGTCCATGACCGAACTCGACACCGGGGCGCCCGTCGTCCCCGAAACCGCACCCCCGGACCGGAAAGCCAAGGCGGACAAGGGTTTCCTCGGCCGCGCCGGCATCGTGGCCGCCGTCCTCGTCGTCGCGATCGTCGTCGCGCTGCTGCAGTCCGGCAGCGGCCTGGTGGTCTGGCAGTCGGTGGTCACCGGCGTCCTGACCGGCGGGCTCTACGGCCTGATCGCGATGGGCCTGACGCTGATCTTCGGCGTGCTCGACATCGTCAACTTCGCCCACGGCGCGTTCCTCGCGGTGGCGATGTTCCTGTCCTTCGGGATGATCCAGGCGACCGGGCTCCACCCGTACCTGACGCTCGTCATCGCCGTCCCCGCGCTGTTCCTGCTCGGCGCGGCCGTGCACCGCGGGCTGCTGTCGGGCGCGGGCGGCCGCTCGCTGGAGAACCAGCTGCTCATCACGCTCGGCCTGTCGCTGCTGCTGGAGAACGGGCTGCTGCTGTTCTTCGGCGCCGAGCCCAAGACCATCGCGCTGCCCGGCGACTTCCAGTTCCCGCTGCTGGGCGCGGTCGTCGCGGGTTCGCGGCTGTACGCGTTCCTCGGCGCCGTCGTGCTCGGCGGCCTGCTGTACTGGCTCCTGCGGCGCACCCGGCTGGGCACGGCGATCCGCGCGGTCGCCGCGAACGCGCCCGGCGCGTCGCTCGTCGGCATCAACGTCCGCCGGATGCACACGCTCACCTTCGCCATCGGCACGGCGTGCGCGGGCGCGGCGGCGGTGCTCGCCGGTCCGCTCGTCACCGTGACCCCGACGCTGGGGGAGCAGTTCAACATCACGGCGTTCGTGGTCGTGGTGCTCGGCGGGATGGGCAACGTCGTCGGCGCGCTCGTCGGCGGCTTGCTGATCGGCCTGGTCGAGCAGCTCACCACCATCTACCTCGGCGGCCAGAGCTCCCTGCTCGGCGTGTTCGTGGTCTTCCTGCTGGTGCTGTTCCTGCGTCCGCAGGGTCTGTTCGGGAGGCGCGCGTGAGCATCACGATCGAAGCTCCCGCGGGCTCGGCGGAGGCCGTCAAGGCGCCGCCGCTGCGGCCGCAGAACAAGCAGCTCGCGATCCTCGCGGTCCTCGTGCTGGTCGCGATCCCGCTGCCGCTGATCCTGCCCCCGGCCCAGGGCGCGGTCGCCGTCCGGATCCTGATCTTCCTGCTGATGGCCGTCGGCTGGAACATCATGAGCGGCTTCGGCGGGATGTTCAGCTTCGGCCACGCGGCCTACTTCGGCCTCGGCGCCTACACGAGCGCGTACCTGCTGGTGAAGCACAACGTGTCGCCGTGGATCGGGATGCTGGCCGGGATGGCGGTGGCCGCCGCGGTCGCCGTGGTCATCGGCTACTTCTCCTTCCGCTACAAGCTCCAGGGCGCGTACTTCGCGTTGGCGACGTTCGCGTTCGCCGAGATGCTGCGGCTGATCGTCACCAGCAGCGCGTTCGCCAACAAGGCCGTCGGGTTCAGCGTGCCGCTGATCCAGGACTCGTCGCTGTGGCTGATCCAGTTCCCGGCCGACTCGCCCGCGTACTTCTGGGTGGCCCTGGTGCTGGCCGGGGCGGCGGTCGCGATCAGCATCGTCTTCCTGCACTCCCGCGCCGGGCGTTACGTGACGGCGATCCGCGACGACGAGCTGGCCGCGGCGTCACTCGGCGCCCCGGTGCTGCGGCACAAGCTGCTCACGGTCGCGCTGTCCGCGGCGATCACCGCCGTGGCGGGCGCGTTCTACACCCAGTACTACCTGTTCGTGAACCCCGACCTCGGGTTCGGCTCGGCCATCTCGATCCAGGCCATCGTGCCCGTCGTGATCGGCGGCATCGGCACGGTGTGGGGTCCGGTGGTCGGCGCGATCATCATCGGCTCGCTCACCGACGTCACGGCGACGCTCCTGCGCACCCCGCCGGAGTTCCTGGGCTTCCTGCAGGGCCGCAGCGGGCTGGACGTCGTGCTGTACGCGGTGCTGGTGATCCTGATCGTCCGGCTGCTGCCCAAGGGGATCGTCGGAACTCTCGCTGCGAGGTGGCGTCGATGAGCATCGTGGAGGTGACCGGCGTCGGCAAGGCGTTCCGCGGCGTGCACGCCCTGTCCGAAGTGGACCTGACCGTCGCCGAGGGCGAAATCCTCGGCGTCATCGGCCCGAACGGCGCGGGCAAGACCACGCTGTTCAACGTGATCTCCGGGGCTCTGACCCCGGACACCGGCCGGGTGCGGCTGGCGGGCGACGACGTCACCGGCCGCGCCCCCGACCGGATCGCGCGGGCCGGGATGGTCCGCACGTTCCAGCTGATGCGGCCGTTCGCGAGCATGACGGTGGCGCAGAACGTCAGCCTCGCCGCCCAGCACCACCGGCTGAGCGCCAAAGCCTTAAGGGAACACGCCCTCGACGTCGTCGAGCGGGTCGGGCTCGGGCCGTGGGCCCACCGCAACGCGACCGACCTGCCGACCGCCGGGCTCAAGCGCCTCGAGCTGGCCCGGGCACTGGCGACCCGGCCGAAGGTGCTGCTGCTCGACGAGGTGCTGGCCGGGCTCGTCCCGGCCGAGCGCGAGCCGGTGCTCGACCTGCTCGCCACCCTGCGCGAGCAGGAGGGCGTCACGCTGGTGTTCATCGAGCACATCATGGCCGCGGTGATGCGGCTGGCCGACCGCGTGCTCGTGCTCGACCAGGGTCGGGTGCTGGCCGTCGGCTCGCCTTCAGAGGTGACCAGCGACCCGCGCGTCATCGACGCCTACCTCGGTGAGGAGCCGACCCATGCTGACGCTTGAGAAGGTGTGCGCCGGGTACGGGCGGATGCGGATCCTGCACGACGTCGACCTGCACCTCGGCGCGGGCGAGATCGTCGCGCTCGTCGGCGCCAACGGCGCGGGCAAGACGACGACGCTGCGCAGCATCTGCGGCCAGCTCAAGCCGCTGTCGGGCCGCGTCACGCTCGACGGGACGCCGACCGCGGGCCGCCGTCCCGACCAGCTGGTGCGCGACGGCCTGGTGCACGTGCCGGAGGACCGGGCGCTGTTCGGCACGCTCACCGTCGAGGAGAACCTGCGGATGGGCGCGTGGACCCGCAGCCCCGCCCAGGCCGCGAAGTCGCTGAAGGAGGTCTACGACCTGTTCCCGGTGCTCGCCGAGCGCCGGACGCAGATCGCCCAGACGTTCAGCGGCGGCCAGCAGCAGATGCTCGCCATCGGCCGCGCGCTGATGGCCGGGCCGCGGCTGCTGATGCTCGACGAGCCGTCGACCGGGTTGTCCCCGAAACTGACCTGGACGGTGCTGGAAGCCGTCCGGCGGATCCGGGACAACGGCGTCGCCGTGCTGCTGGTCGAGCAGAACGCGAAGCAGGCGCTGGCCATCGCCGACCGGGCGTACGTGCTGGAGAGCGGGTCGACGGTGCTGCAGGGCACCGGCGCGGAACTGGCCGGCGACCAGCGCGTCAGGAAGGCGTACCTGGGACTGTGAAACGCGAACAAGCCGCTTCGGCGACCGCGGCGCTGGGAGCTTGGGCGTCCGAACTGGACGTCGCGAGCGTGCCGGACGCGGTGCTCGACCGGCTGGCCCTCGTCCTGCTCGACGTCGTCGGCGTCACCGCATTGGGTGCTTCGCTGCCGGAACAGCGGTCTCTGGTCGACGCCTGGCGTGCCCCAGCGGGCCCGGCGCCGCTGATCGGTGGCGGGCGGTGCGTGACGACCGACGCGGCGGCCTGGCTCAACGGCGTCGCGCTCGTCTCGCTGGAGCTGGACGAGGGCAACAAGTACGCCAAAGGCCATCCCGCCGCGCACGGGTTCCCCGCGGTGCTGGCGCTGGCGGCCGAGCTGGACAGCACCGGCGCGGACACGGCGGCCGCGCTGCTGGCCGCCTACGAGGTGGCCGCGCGGTTCGGCCGGGCGACCACCCTGCGCCCGGGCGCGCACCCACACGGCAGCTGGGGCGTGCCCGGCGCGGCGGCCGGGTGCGCGCGGCTGCTCGGCCTCCCGCCCGGGGCGGTGTCGGCCGCGATCGACACCGCGGCGGGGCTGGTCATCGCCGGGCATTTCGACTCGGCGACCCAGGGCAACCCGGTGCGCAACGCCTGGCTGGGCGCGTCGGCGACGTCCGGGCTCGCCGCCGCCCGGATGGCGGTCGCCGGGATGGCCCGCACCACCGGCACGGCCGCGCTCTCCCTCGGCACGCTGCTCGGCTCGCTGGACGCGGGGGAGCTGACCGCGGAGCTGGGCACCCGCTGGGACATCACGCGCGGCTACTTCAAGCGCCACGCGTCGTGCTCCTTCACCCACCCGGCCGCCGATGCCGTGCTCGACCTGCGGGCGCGACCGGAGTTCCGGGCCGACGGCATCACCCACATCCTGGTCGAGACCCACGTCCTGGGCGCCGGCTTGTCCGATGTGGACTGGTCGAACCGGCTCTCGGCGATGTTCTCGACACCGTACGTCGTCGCGACCGCCGCGCTGACCGGCGAGGTCGGCCCGGAAAGCCCACTCTGCGACGCGAACGTGCGGGGGCTGGCGAGCCGGGTGCGGCTCGTCGAGGCCGCCGACCTCACCGCCCGGCTCCCCGGCGAACGGGCCGCCCGTGTGACGGTCTCGTTCGACGACGGCACGTCGCTCACCCGCGAAGTCCCCAACCCGGTCGGCGACGCCGACCACCACCCCCTGACCGAACCCGACCTGGTCGGCATGCTCGAGACGTGGCTGCCCGCGGCCGTCGTCGACCGGGCCGCCGCACTGGGCCGCGACCTGCCCGGCCTGCCCCGCGTCGGCGCGGCGCTGCGCGAGCTGGCCGGAACCGGAGAGAAGGAGCCGAACTGATGCGTGCCCTCGCGGTGACGCCCATCCACCTGCCGCCCGAGGAGATCCGGCGGCGGCAGGAGCGCTACGACCGGCTCGCGCCGCCGGGCCTGGCGATCGAGCTGCGGGACGTCGGCCCCGCCGCACCGGCCACTTTGGACACCGGCGAGTCCGTGCGCGCGTCCGAACGCGAGGTCGCGGCCGTGCTCGCGGCGGCGGGCGACGGCTGGGACCTGGCCTTCCCGGACTGCGTGCTGGACCCGGCCGTCCCCGACGCCGTCGCCGAGCCGCCGTTGCCGGTGCACGGCCTGCTCAAGCTGTCGGCGACCTACCTCGCCGCGAAGGGCGTGCGGTTCGGCGCGGTCGTGCGCAACGAGGCCATCGCCGAAGAGTTCGCCAAGCGCATCGCCGCCTACCGGCTGACCGAATACTTCGCCGGCGTCCGCGTGCTGGACCTGCCGTTCTCCGCGATCGCCGAAACCGAGACGTGGAACGCGGCGCTCGGCACGGCGGTGGGCGAACTCGCCGCGCTGGGCGCGACGGCGGTGATCAACGGCTGCTCGGCGGTCGACGTCGAGCCCGCCGACCTGCCCGCCCGCATCGTCGACCCGACCGCGCTCGCGCTGCGGCTGCTGGCGGTGGAGGACCTATGACCGACGGACCCGATCTCGTCGTCGCCGGAGCGGGCGGCGGCCTCGCGGGCGCGCTGCGGGCCGCCGAGCTGGGGCTGTCCGTCCTGGTGGTCGAGGCGAGTGAGCACTTCCGGCGCGGCAACAACACGTCGATGTCCACGGCGATGTTCCCCGGCGCGGGTTCCCGCTGGCAGGCGTCGGAAGGCGTCGACGACTCGCCCGAGAAGTTCGTCGCCGACATCATGGCCAAGACGCACGGCCGGGCCGACCCGCGCCTGGCCCGCACCCTGGCCGAGGTCAGCGCGCCGCTGGTCGAATGGCTCGCCGACTCCGCCGGGCTGCCGTTGTCGCTGGTGACGGACTTCAACTACCCCGGCCACTCCGTGCCCCGCTGCCACACGATCCCGGGGCGGCACGGCTCCGGCGTCATCGACCACCTGGCCCGCCGCGTGACCGAGCACGAGAACATCGAGCTGCTCGCCCCCGCCCGGCTGGTCGACGTCCTGTCCGATGCGGACGGGGTGCGCGCGGTCGTGGTCCGGTACCCCGACGGGACCGAGGAGGAGATCCCGACTCGCGCGGTCCTGCTGGCCACCAACGGCTTCGGTGCCGACGCGGACCTCGTCAAGCAGCACCTGCCGGAGATTTCCGGCGCGCTGTACCAGGGGAGTGACCAGTCGCTCGGCGACGCCCTGCGCATCGGCGAGAAGCTGGGCGCCGCCACCGGCTTCCTCGACGCCTACCAGGGCCACGGCGCGGTGTCCGCCGCCGCGGGCACCCTGGTCGGCTGGGCGACGATCATCCACGGCGGGTTCCTCGTCGACCTCGACGGCCGCCGCTTCGGCAACGAAACCCGCGGCTACTCCGAGTACGCCGCCGAGCTGGCCGCGCGGCCCGGCTCGACCGGCTGGATCGTGCTCGACGAGACGATCTTCGAGCAGTGCCAGCCGTTCCAGGACTTCCGGGACGTCGTCTCGGCGGGCGCGCTCGTCTGGGCCGACGACGCTCGTGGGCTCGCGGAGGCGACCGGCCTGCCGCCGGACGCCCTGGAAGCGGAAATCGCCGCGGCGGCCGCGATCGCCCGCGGCGAACGCGGAGACGAGCACGGCCGCACCCACTGGGAACGTCCGCTGTCCGGCCGCTACGCCGCCGTGCGCGTGGTGCCCGCGCTCTTCCACACCCAGGGCGGGCTGCTGGTCGACGAGCACGCCGCCGTCGTCGACGCCGAGGACCGCCCCATCCCCGGGCTCTACGCCGCGGGTGGCGCCGCGGCGAGCATCTCCGGCCACGGCGCCGCCGGGTACCTGCCCGGCAACGGGCTGCTGCCCGCCTTCGGCCTGGCCTACCTGGCCGCGGGCGACGTGGCCCGCCGTCTGACTTCGAACACCGCAAGCTGAGGAGAGAAATGGCAACGACGGAACTGCTCGTGAAGAACGTCCGGGTCGTGCGGCCCGACGACGCCGACGGATCCGAGCCGGAACTGCTGGACATCGCTGTCAACGACGGCACGATCACGCGCGTGGCGCCGAACCTGCCGACGGACGACGTCGCGCAGGTCGTCGACGGCCGCGGGCTGCTGGCCTTCCCCGGCGTGGTCGACGCGCACCAGCACTGGGGCATCTACAACGAGCTGGCCACCGACACGCGCACCGAGAGCCGCGCGAGCGCGCAGGGCGGCGTCACGACGTCGCTGACGTACATGCGCACCGGCCAGTACTACCTCAACAAGGGCGGCAGCTACCGCGACTTCTTCCCGGAGGTGCTGAGCGCGTCCGACGGCAACGCCTACGTCGACTACGCCTTCCACCTCGCGCCGATGAGCGCGCAGCACATCACGGAGATCCCGTACCTCGTCGAGGAGTTCGGCGTCACGTCGTTCAAGATCTTCATGTTCTACGGCAGCCACGGCCTGCACGGGCGCTCGACCAGCCAGAGCGACTTCCTGATGATCCCGCCGGACGAGCGCTACGACATCGCGCACTTCGAGTTCGTCATGCGCGGGGTCCAGCACGCACGTGAGGTGCTGACCGAGTACGCGCCGCACCTTTCGCTGTCGCTGCACTGCGAAACGGCCGAGATCATGACGGCCTACACGAAGCTGGTCGAGCAGGACGGCTCGCTCTCGGGCCTGAGGGCCTACAGCGCGTCGCGGCCGCCGCACTCCGAGGGCCTGGCCGTCACGATCGCGTCCTACCTGGCCCACGAGACCGGGCTGCCGAACATCAACCTGCTGCACCTGTCGTCGGAGAAGGCGCTGTCGGCCGCGCTGACGATGGCGAAGGCGTTCCCGCACATCGACTTCCGGCGCGAGGTGACGATCGGGCACCTGCTGGCCGACGTGGACACCGCGTCGGGTATCGGCGGCAAGGTCAACCCGCCGCTGCGCGAGCGCGAAGACGTCGAGGCGCTGTGGCGGCACGTGCTCGCCGGCGACGTCGACTGGGTGGTCAGCGACCACGCGTGCTGCCGCGACGAGCTGAAGTTCGGTGCGGACCGCGACGACGTCTTCCTGGCGAAGTCCGGCTTCGGCGGCGCCGAGTACCTGCTGCCCGGGCTGGTCGGCGAAGGCACCAAGCGCGGCCTGTCGCTGCAGAAGATCGCGCAGCTGACGTCGCAGAACCCGGCGCGTCGCTACGGCCTGCTGAAGAAGGGCACGATCGCCGAGGGCTTCGACGCCGACTTCGCGCTGGTCGACCCGGACGTCCGGTGGACCGTGCGGGCGGCGGAGTCGGAGTCCACTCAGGAGTACACGCCGTTCGAGGGCTTCGACATGACGGCGAAGGTGACCGACACGTTCGTGCGCGGCCACCACGTGTTCGCCGACGGCAAGATCACCGGCGACCCGGTGGGCAAGTACCTCAAGCGCGGCCGCTGATGCCCGGGCGGCCGGTGCCTCACCGGCCGCCCGGCTCCTGCAGCCAGGCCCAGCTCTGGCGGATCTCGGCCGCCGCCTCGCGCACGAGATCGCGGTAGCGGCCGACGGCCTCGGGCGTGAAGCGGTACTGCGGGCCGCAGATGCTGATGGAGCCGTGGACGTCGCCGTCCGGCCCGAACAGCGGAGCGGCGACGGACCCCGCGCCGGGCTGGCGTTCGCCGAGCGAGACGGCGACGCCGTCGCGAGCCACGTCGGCGAGGGCCTCGCGCAACTGTTCGGGCGTGGTGATCGTGTGCTCGGTCAGCGCGGGGAGTTCCCGGTGCAGCACGGCTTCCCGGCGGTCCTCGGACAGCGACGCCAGGATGACCTTGCCGGAAGACCCGGCGTGCAGCGGGAACCGGCGGCCGAGCTCGACGGTCATCTTGATCTCGCGCGGGCTCTCGAACTGGTCGAGGTACACGCGTTCGTCGCCGACCAGGCCGGAAAGCGTGGTGGTTTCCCCGGTTTCGTCCCGCAGCCGCCGCAGGACCGGCGTGGCGGCGACCCGGGCGTCGAACCGGCGCAGGGCGCTCGCCCCGAGCGCGACGGCCGCGGGCCCGAGCCGGTAACCGGCGACGCCGGGGTCGGTCGCCAGCATCTCGCGCGAGACGAGCGACTGCAGGATCCGGTAGACGACCGCCTTCGACAGGTCGAGCTGCACGGCTGATCGTGCTGACGCCCAGGTACCGGGGGCCACCGGTGAAGAGCAGCAGCACATCGGCCACCCGGGCGGCGGCCTCGGTGCCGGCGTTGTCCGACGCGCTGGCGGGCTTGCGCCCGGCGGTACTGTTGACGGCCAACCTCGTGGTCCTCGGAATTCTGTTTCGCTGGCGGGAACGTTTCGCCGAAATTGTAGCACTTCCGGTTCTTTTCCGAGGTGCATCGTTCCGGTCAGCGATACGGTGGTCGCAGGGCGGCCGTTGGTGAGTACCGCGCCGCGAACGGGGCTTGCCCTCCTCAACCGCGGCGGCCGCCGTTACCTTCGGGTTTCCCCCACGGGTGGTCCTCTTCCCCGTTTTGTTCGGAGGCAAGCCCCGTTGCGCTTCGCGCCCGATACGTCGACGGCATCAACGCGCCGTACCACGCGGGCATCGCGGGCGGCGGCAGGATCCCGCTCACTGTGTCGCGCTCCGGCTCGATGCCGTTCACCGACGCCTCCGGCGCGTTGACGGTTCCGAAGGCGACCGAACCTGGTCGTGCGCGGCGGCACCCCGGCGGTGCGGAACGTCGCGGCGAACGTGGTGTTCCCGCCGACGCCGCTGGTGCGCGACCAGGACATCGTGCTGCTGCCGCTGCCCGCGAACGGCACGTCGTCCGCGGGCCCGTTCCGGCCGGACCCGGCGCGAGCGCCGTCGCCGGAGGTCTACCTCGTCGAGAACCCGGTGACGTAGCGGCTCACCGGGCCGGGTCGAGCAGCCCCTTCGCGATGTGGATCACCTGGATCTCGTTGCTCCCGGCGTAGATCATCAGGGACTTCGCGTCCCGGGCGAGCTGCTCGACCCGGTACTCGGCCATGTAGCCGTTGCCGCCGAAGAGCTGGACGGCTTCCATGGCCACCTCGGTCGCGGCCTCGGAGGCGTAGAGCTTGATCGCCGACGCTTCCGCCAGTGACGGCGTCTTGCCTTCGCGCAGGCCCGCCACCGCGGAGAGGACCATGTTCTCGACGTTGATCCGGGCGATCTCCATCTTCGCCAGCTTCAGCTGGATGAGCTGGTACCGCCCGATCTCCTGGCCCCACGCGGTCCGCGTCCTGGCGTACTCGACGCTCAGCCGATGGCATTCGTTGATGATGCCTAGGGCGAGCGCGCCGACGCCGACGCGTTCCGCCGTGAACCCGGACCTGACCTCGGCCTTGGCGTCCGCGCCGCCCGCATCCGGTTCCTTGCCGCCGAGCAGCCGGTCCGGGCCGAGCCGCACGTTGTCGAAGAACAGCTCCCCGGTGGGGGAGGACATCAGGCCCATCTTCTTGAACGGCTTGCCGCGGGTGAGCCCGGGATCGTCCTTCTCCAGCACGAAGGTCAGCACCGGCCGGTCGCGCACCGGGACGCCGTCGCCGGTGTCGAGCTTGGCGAAGACGACGAGCACGTCCGCGAACGGGCCGTTGGTGATGAACGTCTTCTGTCCATTGAGGACGTACCCGTCGCCGTCGCGGCGCGCGGTGGTCTTCATGCCGCCGAACGCGTCCGACCCGGAGTCGGGCTCGGTGATCGCCCACGCTCCGACGTCTTCGAACGTGACGAGCTTGGGCAGCCAGCGCCGTTTCTGGTCGAGGGTGCCCTTGGCCAGGATCGTCTGGGCGGTCAGCCCGAGGCTCACGCCGATGGAGACGAGCAGGCCCAGGCTGACGCCCGCCAGTTCGCTGGCGATGATCAGCGGTAGGCCCTCCTGCCCGGCGAACGGACTGCCGCCCCCGGATGGTTTCCGTTCCGGTTTGGACAGAGGTTTTTCGAGGGCGCCGGAAGCCAGTTCGCCGATGCCGAAGTCGGCCCACAGCTTGCGGATCACGGCGTACGGCGGCAGCTCGCCGGTCTCGAGCCGGTCGGTGTGCGGGCGGACCTCCTTGGCCACCCACTCGCGCACGCTGTCCCGGATGAGCAGCTCGGTCTCGCTCCACCCGGTCATGCCCAGCCCCCGATCTTCTCCGCCACCGCCGCGATCGACCAGACGTCGTCGTGCTCGGCGGTCTGCGCCGCCGTCCAGCCCTGGAGCCGTTGGATGGAGCCGCCCTGCACCGCGAACACCTGACCGGTGAACGGGCAGCCGGCCTGCGCTAGGTAGGCCACCAGCGGCGCGATGTTGGCCGGGGACAACAGGTCCGCCTCGCCGTCTTCGACCTCGGTGGCGAAGATCGCGCCCATGCCCGGGGTCGCGAGCGTCAGCCGCGTCCGGGCGATCGGCGCGATCGCGTTGGCCCGCACGCCGTAGCGCTCGAGCTCCGCCGCGGCGACGAGGGTGAGTGCCGCGATGCCCGCTTTCGCCGCGCCGTAGTTGGCCTGGCCCGCGTTGGGCACCGTTACGCCGGAGGCCGACGCCGTGTTGATCACCGCGGCCTTCGGCTGGTCCCCGGCCTTGGACCGCTCCTTCCAGTGGGCGGCGGCGTGGTGCAGCATCGCCGCGTGCCCTTTGAGGTGCACGCTGACCACGGCGTCCCACTGCGCCTCGCCGAGCCCGGCGATGAACGCGTCGCGCAGGATGCCCGCGTTGTTGACCAGCACGTCGAGCTTCCCGAACTCGTCGACGGCCTGCGCGACGAGGTTCTCCGCGCCCGCCCACTCCGCGACGTTGTCGGTGTTCGCCACGGCTTTGCCGCCGCGGGCGCGGATCTCGTCCACCACGTCCTGCGCGGGTCCCGCGTCGGACCCGGTGCCGTCGTTGGCGCCGCCGAGGTCGTTGACCACGACGGCGGCGCCTTCGGCGGCGAACAGCAGCGCGTGCTCGCGGCCGATGCCCCGGCCCGCGCCGGTGATCACCGCGACGCGCCCGTCCAGCGTTCCCATGGTCACTCCTCGATTTCCGCGAGCCCGTCCTTGACGACGACGTCGTCTCCGGCCGTGGTCTCGAACGCGTAGGTCGTGGCGTCTTTCCGCCACACGGTCGTGGTGATGTCCTGTCCAGGCAGCAGCGGTTTCGCGAACCGCACGGCGAGGCGGCGCAGGCGTCGCACGTCGGACTCGGCCACCTCGGTGAGCACGGCCCACGACGTGAACGCCATCGTGCACAGGCCGTGCGCGATGATCCCCGGCAGCCCGGCCTCCTTGGCGACGTCTTCGTCGAGGTGGATGGGCATCGGGTCGCCCGCGGCGGGGCCGTAGCGCAACGGCTGGTCGGCGTCGACGTGCTGGGTGACCACGGCGACCGGGTCCCGCCGCCGGAGTGCCTCGTCGAACCGGTGCTCGGGGGCCAGCTCGCCCCGGGTGTCGCCCGTGTCGAAGCCGCGCACGAAGAACGTCACGCGCTGTTCGTTGACGAGGTCGCCGCCGTCGTCCCGGGTTTCGAGGTGGACGCAGGCGGCCGTGCCGGTCCGCGTGCCCTTCCAGCCGGTCATCCTGGCCCGGGCGGTCAGCTTGTCGCCGGGCCGGATCGGGCGGTGGAACACGAAGTCCTGCTCACCGTGCAGGACCTTGCCGAGCAGGCCGAGCGGGACGACCGCCAGCGCCGGTTCCAGCAGCGACTGGAACACCGGGACGATCGCGTAGACCGGCGGCGCCACCTCGCCGGCGCGGTGGGCCTCGATCGGGTCGTTGGTGGCCTCGGCGTAGGCGACCAGTGCCGCGCGGGTCACGTCGTGGCGGACCTCGTCGGTCCAGACGTCCAGCCCGGCCGGGTCGAAGCGCTCCGGCATCAGGCGTCCACCAGCGCCTTGAGCTTCTCCAGCGACTCGGTGAGGTTCTTGCCCGCGTCCTTCTCCACGGCCTTGCCGAGCGCGCCCACGATCATCGCGCCGCTGAACTCGGCGTCGATGGTGGCGGTGGACCCGTCGGTGCCCGACGGCTCGACCGAGAGCGTGAACCGCACCTTGACCCCGGCCATCCCGGTGCCGGAGATCGCCAGCCTGCTGGGCGCGTCGTACTCCTCGACGGTCCAGGTGATCGTGTTGGCCATGCCCAGCATGGTCACGACCTCGCTGACCTGGGCGCCCTTGCGGAACTCGGTCGGCACGTCGCCCTTCCACTTGGTGTGGATGGTCAGCCACTGCTCGAACCGGCCCGGGTCGGCGAACGCGGCCCACACCTTCTCCGGCGCGGCGGGGGCTCGGCCGAAACGTTGATCTTGCCCATGGCGGTCCTCCTGGTGGGTTCAGCGCTCGGCGCGCTGGTAGGCGGTGACGACGGCGGCGCCGCCGAGGCCGATGTTGTGCTGGAGTGCCGCGCTGACGCCGTCGACCTGCCGCCGGTCCGCGGTCCCGCGCAGCTGCCAGGTCAGCTCGGCGCACTGCGCCAGGCCGGTCGCGCCGAGCGGGTGCCCCTTGGAGATCAGGCCGCCGGAGGGGTTGACGACCCACTTGCCGCCGTAGGTGGTCTGCTCGTCGTCGACCAGCTTCGCGGCCTCGCCTTCGGCGCACAGGCCGAGCGCCTCGTACAGCAGCAACTCGTTGGCGGAGAAGCAGTCGTGCAGTTCGATGACCTGGAAGTCCTCGGGGCCGAGCCCGGACTGGTCGTAGACGGCCCGCGCGGCCCGGACGTTCATGTCGTAGCCGATGATGTTCTTCGCGGTGCCGTCGAAGGTCGAGGCGAAGTCGGTGGTCATCGCCTGCCCGACGATCTCGACGGCCTGGCCCGCGAGGCCGTGCTCGGCGACGAAGTCCTCGCTCGCCAGGATGGCCGCGCCGGACCCGTCCGAGGTGGGGGAGCACTGCAGCTTCGTCAGCGGGTCGTAGATCATCCGCGAGCCGAGGATGTCGTCGAGGGAGTACTCCTCGCGGAACTGCGAGTACGGGTTGTGCACCGAGTGCTTGTGGTTCTTGTACCCGATCTTCGCGAAGTGCTCGGCGGTGGTGCCGTACCGCTGCATATGTTCGCGGCCGGCGGCCCCGAACATCCACGGCGCGGGCGGGAACAGCACCTCCGAAATCTCCGCCAGTGCTTGCAGGTGGTTGGCCAAGGGCTGCTCGCGGTCGTCGTAGGTGGAGCCGAGCGAACCCGGCTGCATCTTCTCGAAGCCGAGCGCGAGGGTGCACCCGGCCAGCCCGCCGCGGATCGCCTGCGCCGCGAGGTACAACGCCGTCGAGCCGGTGGAGCAGTTGTTGTTGACGTTCACGACCGGGATGCCGGTCAAGCCCAGCTCGTACACCGCGCGCTGGCCGGACGTCGATTCGCCGTAGACGTAGCCGACGTAGGCCTGCTCGACGAGGTCGTAGGGGATTCCGGCGTCCCGCAGCGCGTTCGTGCCGGACTCCTTCGCCATCTGCGGGTAGTCCCAGCCCTCGCGACGGCCGGGTTTCTCGAATTTCGTCATCCCGACGCCGATGACGTAGACCTTCCGGCTCATGGGCATCCTTCGCTCGGCTCATACATACCTTCAGGACTGTATCTAAGTTACGATCGCCCGAGTTGACCCTGGCGAACACTGAGTTGACCGAACCGATCACGAGGTGCCCGATGGCCTACCGCATCCCCGGCTCGTTCGCCGTGGCCGCGGTCCGGCTGGCCCTCGAGCGCGGGGTGGACCTGCCCCGGCTGCTCGTCGAGGCCGGGCTGTCGCCGATCAGCACGCGCCCGGACGACTTCCGGCTGTCGGAGGACCAGGCGGTGCGGCTGGCCGTCGCGCTGCGCCGGATGACTGGGGACGAGCTCCTGGGCCTCGGGTCCGCGCCGGTGCCGCGGGGGACGCTGCACATCCTGTCCTACGCGATGGCCGGGGTGCCGACGCTGCGCGAGGCCATCGACCGGCTCGCCATGCTCGTCCGGCCTCTCGCCGGGTTCCCCGACCTCGCGCTCGAGCCGCACGGCGAGCACTACGCGCTCCGGCTCCACCTGCCACCCGACGCGCTGCTGACCGTCGTCGGCGTGGCCGTCGCCGACCGGATCATCGGCTGGGGCATCGGGTGCCCGACACCGAAGGTGCGGGTCGAGCTTCCCGTTCCCGGAGCCACCGAACAGCGCGGACGTCTCGCTGCTGCTCGGCGACGACATCCGCTACGACGTCGAGGGCGCCCCGGCACTGGTCCTCCCGGCGAGCGCGCTGGCGAGCCCGATCGCGCACGACGAGCAGTCCGTCGTCGACTACCTGGCCCGCGCGCCCGGCGCCTGGCTGACCGGCGAACCGGCCCCGCCGCCGCTGGCCAAACGGGTGCGGCGGCTGATCGAGCACGACCTTGCCCGCCGGCACGTCACCACCGCCGACGAGCTGGCCGCCGCGGTGGTGACCAGCGTGCCGACGTTGCGGCGGCGGCTGCGCGAGGAGGGCAGCTCGCTGCGCCGGATCCGGGACGACGTCCTCGTGAAAGCGGCGGAGACCGCGTTGAAGACCACCGACGAACCGATCGCGGCGATCGCGGCCCGGCTGGGGTTCTCCGAGACCAGTGCGTTCACCCGCGCGTTCCGCCGGTGGACCGGGGAGTCTCCGGCGCGCTTCCGGCTGCGGCACCGGGGAAGTCCGGCAGGGTGAGGGCCGAGTGCTCGGGCCGCGGCGTGGGTGCCGGGGCCACCGTGAGCTGCCGGAGGGCGGCGTTGCGCTCCTCGAGGGCTTCGACCGTGGTGGGGAACAGGGTGGCCTGGCCGTGGCTCACGGTGGCCTGGTTGCGCTCGACGAAGTCCCGCAGACGGCTTTCGTAGGCGGCGAAAGCCTTGGTGTGGTCGGGAATGGTGGCGAGAGCGTGGCCGAGCACGTAGGCGCCGACGAGGGCGAGGCTGGTGCCTTGTCCGGTCAGGAAGGACGGCGCGTACGCGGCGTCGCCGACCAGGGCGACCCGGCCGTCCGTCCACTGTGGCAGGTGGATCTGGCTGACCACGTCGAAGAACAGGTCCTCGGCCTCGCGCATCGCCTCGACCAGACGCGGGATTTCCCAGCCTTCATCGGCGAAGATGGCCGCGACGAGGTCCCGCTGCGCCTCGGGGTCGCGGAAGGCCTCGAGTGGCGGGTCCTCGCGGTAGAAGGACAGGAAGCCGTGGATCTCCTTGCTGTCGAGGACCGCGTAGAGGGCCGCGCCCTTGCCCGGGACCGTCCACACGAGACCTTCGCGGTGCAAGCCGAAGTCGTTGGGCAGGGTGAACCCGGCGAAGCTGTAGCCGAGGTAGTGGTGGAACTGCTTTTCGTCGCCGAAGAGGAGTTCGCGGGTGGCGGAGTGCAGGCCGTCGGCGCCGATCACCAGGTCGTAGGTGGCCTGGCGGCCGCTGCGGAAGGTGACGTCGACGCCGGCTTCGCGCTGGGCGAGGGTGTCGACGCTGTCGCCGAAGCGGATTTCGACGTCGTCGCGGATGAGGTCGTCGAGGGTGTGGATGAGATCGCCGCGGCGGATCTCGAGGTCTTGGCCGTCAACGCCGCCGATGACCGTGTTCGCGTCGAGCGACGCGACTTCGTCGCCGTCACCGGCGAGGAAGGTCAGCCGCTCGGTGGAGATGTGCAGGTCGCGGAGGCGGGGGAGGATCCCCATCCGCCGGACGGCGTCGAGTGCGGTGCCGCGGACGTCGATCGGGTAGCCGCCGGCCCGCAGCGCCGGGGCCTTTTCCACGATGGTGACGTCGAAACCGGCGCGCTGCAGCCAGTGGGCGAGTGCCGGTCCGGCGATGCTCGCGCCGGAGATCAGGACCTTGGTCATGAGTACCCCCTGATAGCTAAGTTAGGTATCTTTTAGCCGGGTGCGAGAATGTGCGTGCCGCACCGGCGGTGAGGTCAACTATATACCTAAGTTAGCTATCTAAGGGGTGTGATGGGCGCCACAGAACCCGACGCCGCTTCGGAGCTGCGTTCCGTCCTGCCCCGGCTCATGCAGCTGGGCAACCTGATGAACCGCAGCGGCCTGGGCGAGCGCGCGCTGAAGAGCGTCGGCGCCGACCTCGACCGGCCGGGCTTGTCGATCATCATGGCGTTGCACATGACGGGCAAGGCGATGCGCGTCGGCGAGATCGCGGACCGCATGCAGGTCGCGGGCCCCCACGTGACGAGGCACTTGCACATCCTCGAGCGCCGCAAGCTGGTGAGCGGCGTGCCCGACCCGGACGACCGCCGGGCCCGCCTGGTCGAGCTGACCCCGGACGGAGCCGAGCTGGCCGACCGGTACGTCAGCACGCTGCTCGGCTGGTTCGGCGAGGCCTTGTCGGGGTGGTCGGCGGAGGACCGGCGGACGTTCTTCGACCTGCTGCTCCGCTTCACTGACGACCTGGCGGTGTTCCTGTCGGCGAAGACCGAAGAGGACTGAAGCTCAGGGCAGGAGACCGAGCCGCCGGGCGGTGGTGACCGCTTGGTGGCGGTCGTGGACCCCCAGCTTGCGCATCCCGCTCCGCAAGTACGCCTTGACCGTCTCCGGCTTCAGCGCCAAACGCTCCGCCGTCTCGGCGTTCGTGCACCCCAACGCCACCTGCCCCAGCACGTCCAGCTCGCGCGGCGACAGCGGCGCGATCGGCGCGGCCGGGGCTTCGGCCGGGTACTTCCCGCACGCCCGCAGCAGCCGGTCGCGCAGCGGACCGGGTGGGGTCTCCGCCGCGATGTCGGCCAGCTCGGCTCGCAGCTCGCGCAGGCGGTCCTCCGTCGCTCCGAGCAGCTCCAGGCGGTGGTCCACCTCGTCGCGGATCGACAGCTCGCGGGCCACTCCGTCGGCGATGCGCACCAGCACGTCCGTCACCCGGTCGCCGAGGGGCTGCTCGGCGCGGACCGCCGCGTACAGCACTCCGCGGACGCGGCCGCGTGTGGCCACCGGGACCGCGATCGTCGCGTGGATGCCCTCGCCCAGCACCGGGTCGTCGTAGTCGTGGGTGATCGTGCGGGCCGCTCGGTAGTCGGACACCCCGTGCGGACGGCGGCTGTCGACCACCGTGCCGCCGACGCCCTTGCCCGGCTCGACGCGCAAGCCGCGCAGCCCGCCCGTGCGGGCGCCGAGGAAGTCCGACAGCACCAGGTGGTTCTCGCGCAGGCGGCCCGCGAACGCCAGCGGCACCCCGGTGCCCTGGCGGATCCCGCGCAGCGCGCGCCGGTAGAGGTCTTCGTCGGCCGGGCGCAGCAGCACGGACACCTCCGGGCGGTGGTACCCCCGCGCGGGGGTAGCGGGAACGGTCACGTGCTCGGAGATGATACGGCCTCGTTCCGCCCGCGCACTCGACGAGGAGAGCCCATGACCGCCGAGCTGTTCCGCTCCGCGCGCCGATTCCTGCTGGAACACCGCGACGACTACGACGGCGCCGTGGCGGGGTTCCGGTGGCCCGAGCTGACCGAGTTCAACTGGGCGCTGGACTGGTTCGACGCGCTCGCCGAGGACCCCGAGTCGGCGCGGCGGCCCGCTCTCTGGCTGGTCGAAGAGGACGGCAGCGAGGCGAAGTACACCTTCGCCGAGCTGCGCGAGCGTTCGGACCGGGTCGCGAACTGGCTGCGTGCCCGGGGCGTGCGCCGCGGCGACCGGCTGCTGCTCTTGCTCGGCAACCAGGTCGAGCTGTGGGAGGTGCTGCTCGCCGCGATGAAGCTCGGCGCCGTCGTCATCCCCGCCTCCACCCTGCTCGGGCCCGCCGACCTGCCCGACCGCGTCGAGCGGGGCCGCGTCCGGCACGTCGTCGCCCGGGACCGCGACACGGCGAAGTTCCCGGAGGGCGACTACACCCGGATCGCCGTCGGCGCGCCCGTCGAGGGCTGGCTGGACTTCGCCGACGCGTACTCGAGCGAGCCGCCGTTCGTCCCGGATGGACCGACGCGGGCGTCGGACCCGCTGCTGCTGTACTTCACCTCCGGCACGACCGCGCTGCCGAAGCTGGTCGAGCACACCCACGCCAGCTACCCGGTCGGCCACCTGTCCACGATGTACTGGATCGGCCTGGAACCCGGGGACGTCCACCTGAACATCTCCTCGCCCGGCTGGGCGAAACACGCGTGGAGCAACGTGTTCGCGCCGTGGAACGCCGGCGCGACCGTCTTCATCTACAACTACGAGCGCTTCGACGCGACCGCGTTGATGGCCCAGATGGACCGCTGCGGCGTGACGAGCTTCTGCGCGCCGCCGACGGTGTGGCGGATGCTCATCCAGGCCGACCTGACCGCGCTGAAGACGCCGCCGCGCAAGGTCGTCGGGGCCGGGGAGCCGCTCAACCCCGAGGTGATCGAGCAGGTCGAGAAGGCCTGGGACGTCACCATCCGCGACGGCTTCGGGCAGACCGAGACCACCGTCCAGATCGCCAACGCGCCCGGCCAGCCGGTCAAGCCGGGATCGATGGGCCGCCCGATGCCGGGCTACCCGGTGGTGCTCGTCGACGCCGGCACCGGCCAGGTCGGCGACGAAGGCGAAATCTGCCTCGACCTGCGCGACCGCCCGCTCGGCCTGATGGCCGGCTACCGCGACGACCCCGAGCGCACCGCCGAGGTCATGCGCGACGGCTTCTACCACACCGGCGACGTCGCCAGCCGCGACGAACACGGCTACCTCACCTACGTCGGCCGGGCCGACGACGTGTTCAAGGCGTCGGACTACCGGATCTCGCCGTTCGAGCTGGAGAGCGTGCTGCTCGAACACGACGCCGTGGCCGAGGCGGCGGTCGTCCCGTCGCCCGACCCGGTGCGGCTGGCCGTGCCCAAGGCCTACGTCGTCCTCGCCGC
The DNA here is from genome assembly GCF_030264295.1 of Amycolatopsis nalaikhensis. Lineage (GTDB taxonomy): Bacteria > Actinomycetota > Actinomycetes > Mycobacteriales > Pseudonocardiaceae > Amycolatopsis > Amycolatopsis nalaikhensis. The sequence goes on from NZ_CP127173.1 coordinate 7,242,571, forward strand.
CGGGCACGAGCCGGACACCGGCACCGCGGCGGACATCCTGCGGTACGCGCGGGAGAACCTGGCGCCGTACAAGCGGATCCGGCGGCTCGAGTTCGCCGAGCTGCCGAAGACCATCTCGGGCAAGATCCGCCGCGTCGAGCTGCGGGAGCGCGAGGAGCGGCTGCACGCGGGCGACGGGCCGGTGCCCGGCGAGTACTCCGAACGCGACCTCGCGTGAGGAGTGTCCTCGGTGTCCAGTTTCTGCACACCCCGGCGGGCGCCCGGCGCGCCAGCATGGGACCACACCGACTTGGGGAGGCATGATGCCTGACGCGCCCGCCTTGCCGAGCTATGCCTCGGGGATTTCCGAGGTTCCGCTGCTCGGGGACACGATCGGCGACAACTTCGACCGCACGGTCGCCGCCTTCCCGGAACGGGACGCGCTCGTCGAGCACATCACGGGCCGCCGGTGGACGTATCGGGAGCTGGCGGCGGAGGTGAACGCGCTGGCGTTGGGGTTGGTGGCGCGGGGGATCGGCAAGGGTGACCGGGTGGGGATCTGGTCGCCGAACCGGGCGGAGTGGACGTTCCTGCAGTACGCGACGGCGAAGATCGGCGCGATCCTGGTGAACATCAACCCGGCGTATCGGTCGCATGAGCTGGAGTATGTGCTGAATCAGGCGGGGATCCGGTTGCTGGTGGCTTCGGATGCGTTCAAGACCTCCGACTATCCCGCGATGGTCGAGGAAGTCCGCGACAAGTGCGCCGCGCTGGAGCACGTCGTGATTCTGGGCGGGGAGGAGTGGCAGTCGTTGATGGACGCCGGGTGGCAGGGCGACCCGGCCCGGCTGGCACATCTGCAGGCCGGGTTGTCGGCCGATGACCCGATCAACATCCAATACACCTCCGGGACCACAGGCTTCCCCAAGGGCGCCACCCTCTCGCACCACAACATCCTGAACAACGGCTACTTCGTTGGGGAACTCTGCAACTACACCGAGTACGACAAGGTGTGCATCCCGGTGCCGTTTTATCACTGTTTCGGGATGGTGATGGGGAATCTGGCGTGCACGAGTCACGGGTCGTGCATGGTGATCCCGGCTCCGGCGTTCGACCCGCGGGCGACGTTGGAGGCGGTGTCGGCGGAGCAGTGCACGTCGTTGTATGGGGTGCCGACGATGTTCATCGCGGAGCTGAACCACCCGGACTTCGCCAGCTTTGAGTTGTCGTCGTTGCGGACGGGGATCATGGCGGGGTCGCCGTGTCCGGTGGAGGTGATGAAGCAGGTCATCGACCGGATGGGGATGGCCGAGGTGTCCATCTGTTACGGGATGACGGAGACGTCGCCGGTGTCGACGCAGACGCGGGCGGATGATTCGATCGAGCGGCGGGTGTCGACGGTGGGGCGGGTCGGGCCGCATCTGGAGGTCAAGGTCGTCGATCCGGAGACGGGGTTGACGGTGCCGCGTGGGGAGCCGGGGGAGCTGTGCACGCGGGGGTATTCGGTGATGCTGGGGTATTGGGAGCAGCCGGACAAGACGGCGGAGGCGATCGACGCCGCCCGCTGGATGCACACCGGGGATCTGGCCGTCATGGACGGCGACGGGTACCTCAACATCACGGGGCGGATCAAGGACATGGTGATCCGGGGTGGGGAGAATCTGTATCCGCGGGAGATCGAGGAGTTCCTCTACACCCACCCGGACATTCTGGACGCGCAGGTGATCGGGGTGCCGGATGAGAAGTACGGCGAGGAGCTGATGGCCTGGGTCCGGATGCGTGAGGGTGCGGCGCCGTTGACGGCGGAGGCGCTGCGGGAGTTCTGCGAGGGCAAGCTGGCCCGCTACAAGATCCCCCGCTACGTGCACGTGGTCGAGGAGTTCCCGATGACCGTGACCGGGAAGGTCCGCAAGGTCGAGATGCGGGAGAAGTCCATCAGCCTCCTCGGCCTGGAGAAGGCCGCCGCCGCGAAACACGCCTAAGGTCTGTACCGAAGTCGGCGTCGCGGGCCGTCGCCGGTCTCCCCCGGGAAGTCTTGAATGAGTCATTCAGGACCTCCGAAGACCTGAATGACCCATTCAAGACACCAGGCCCCCACTCGGCGGCACCGACCGACTTCGATACAGCCCTAAACCGGTCCTGGGAGTCGGGCGTTACACCTTCGCAAGTGATGTCTCGCGAAGGGAGACGAGCAGTGACCCGAAGCTGGGAGTGGTCCCGCGGCAACGACTGGGGTCGCGGGAACGAGTGGCGCCGGACCTGGGACTGGTGACGCCATGCGCAACTGGGACTGGTGTGCCGTGGCCCGCAGCTGGGACTGGTGAACCGATGATCCGACACTGGGATTGGTGACGCCGTGCAGCGTCAATGGGAGTGGTGACCACGATGGCGCGAGCCTGGGAGTGGTGAAGCGATGAACCGCATTTGGGACTGGTGACGCCGTGTCACGAGCTTGGGACTGGTGATGATGAACCGATTTTGGGACTGGTGATCACATGAACCGCTACTGGGACTGGTGAGTCATGATCCGCAACAACGACTGGTGACCCGCAAGCCGTGAAGGCCCTCTGGGGGACTTCAAGGTCCTCAGGGGTCTTCACGGCCCGTGTCAGGGGGGTCAACTCACCTGATCGGGTGATGCGAGGCGGCCGTTCGGCCCAGGGGTTCCTTATCGCCACTGAGTGCCATTAGCCTGCTGCGAGGTCGCGACGGCGCGACGGCCGCTTCCGACCGGTGACCGCGAGGAGGCGACCGACCGTGCACGAATGCCCGACCCAGGGACCCTCGTCGCTGCGCGCCGAGATCGAGCTGTCCTGGCGCCGGGCGCGCCTGGGCGGCGTCGCGCCGCACAACGCCCTCGAGCGCGCCGCCTTCGCCGACGTCGACCCGGCCAGCCGGCTGGTCGTGGCCGCCCGGCCGGTCCTCGACGAGATGGCCGAGCAGCTGCGCGGCACCCGGTTCTGCACGATCCTCGGCGACAGCTCGGCCACCATCGTCGACCGCCGATGCGACTCGGCCACCGTGGAATACGCGCTCGACCGCATCGGCGCGGTCACCGGCCGTCACTTCGCCGAGGACTCCGCGGGCACCAACGGGCTCGGCACGCCGGTGGAGGTCGGCCGCGGCATGGTCGTCCACGGGGGCGAGCACTACGTCGAGGCCCTGAAGCCGTTCAGCTGCTACGGCCACCCGATCTTCAACCCGGTGACCCGCCGCATCGCCGGCGTCCTCGACATCACCGGCATCACCAAGGACGCCAACCCGTTGCTGGCGCCGTTCCTCGTCCGCGCGGTCCGCGACATCGAACGCCGGCTGCTCGAAGGCGCCCGGCAGTCCGAACGCCGGCTGCTCAACGCCTTCCAGACCGCCATGCGCGAGCGCTCGGGCCCGGTGGTGGTGTTCGGTGGCGACGTCGTCCTGATGAACCAGGCCGCGACCGACCTGCTCGACGCGGCCGACCACGGCGTCCTGCGCGCCCTCGCCCTCGACGGCCCGGACCGCGACGCCTGGACCCGGTCGCTCACCCTCGGCTCGGGCGCGGACGTGCGGGTGCTGGCCGAGCGGATCCCCGGCGCCGGCGACGGCACCCTGCTGCGGCTGGCGCCCCTCGCCGCGGCGCCCGGGCCGTCGGCGGGCGAGTTCGACCCGCTGCGGCAGCTGGCCGCCCTCCGCGGCGCCGGCGGCGCGGTCCTCGTCGGCGGCGAACCCGGTTCGGGACGGACCCGGGCCGCGCAGGCGGTCGTCGGCGGGCGCGGCAGCCGCGTGCTCGACGCGACCGACCTGCCGGTGCTCGGTGAGCACGCGTGGGCGCGGCGGCTGGCCGACCACGCCGAGCGCGACGACGTGCTCGTCGTCGAAGAGGTCCACCTGCTGCCCGACGTCCTGCGCGCGCGGCTCGTCCGCACCCTGACCGCGCGCGGCGACCGCCCGACCGTCCTAACGGGACCGGCGGACGCGCGCTCGACGCCGGAAACGGCGGGGCTCGCTTCGACCTGCCGGGCCGCCGTGGAACTCCCGCCGTTGCGCGCCCGGGCCGTCGAACTTCCTTCGCTGGTCAAGGAAATGGTGGAAAAGATCCGCCCGGGTTCACGCGTGCGGTTCACCTCCAGCGCGGTCGCCGCGCTCGCCGCCCAGCCGTGGCCGGGCAACCTCCGCGAGCTGGAAACCGTGCTGCGGCAGGTGGTCGGGCACCGCACGACCGGCGACGTCGTGGTGTCCGACCTGCCGCCGCAGTACCGGGCCGTCCCGAAGACGGCGAACCTGGGCGGACGCGAACGCGCCGAACGCGCCGCGATCGTCGAAGCGTTGCGGGACACGGACGGCAACAAGGTGCAGGCGGCGCGCCGGCTCGGCGTCAGCCGGACCACGCTCTACAGCCGGATGCGCGCGCTCGGCGTGCCCGGCTGAGCCGGAAACTGTCCAGAAACTGAGCAGGGGACCTCGCGCGATCGAGGTGACCATTCCTCACGTCACACCGACGTGAGGAGGCCCCACGATGACGGCAGTCGCCGAAACCCCGCTGCTGGCCCCGGTCCGCGAGTTCGTCTCCGGCACGAAGCAGCTGCTGATCGACGGGAAGTTCGTGCCCGCCGCGAGCGGCCGCACGTTCGCCACGCACGACCCGGCCACCGGCGCGCGCATCACCGACGTGGCGTGGGGCGAGGCGGCCGACGTCGACCGGGCGGTGACCGCGGCGCGGCGCGCGTTCGAAGCAGGCCCGTGGGCGACCATGCGCCCCAATGAACGCGAACGGCTGCTGTGGCGCGTCGGCGACCTGCTCACCGAGCGCGCGGAGCTGTTCGGGCAGCTGGAATCCCTCGACAACGGCAAGTCCGCGACCGTCGCGCAGGTCGTCGACACCGCCTGGGCCGCCGACGTCTTCCGCTACTACGCGGGCTGGGCGACGAAGATCGAGGGCAGCACGATCAACGTGTCGATGCCGTTCGCCCCGCCCGGCAGCGAGTTCCACGCCTACACCCTGCGCGAGCCGGTCGGCGTGTGCGCGCAGATCATCCCGTGGAACTTCCCGCTGCTGATGGCCGCGTGGAAGCTCGCGCCCGCCCTCGCCGCGGGCAACACCGTGATCCTCAAGCCCGCCGAGCAGACGCCGCTGACCGCGCTGCTGCTCGGGGAACTGTTCTGCGAGGCCGGTTTCCCGCCCGGCGTGGTCAACATCGTCACCGGCTTCGGCGACGCGGGCGCGGCGCTCGCCGCCCACGACGGCGTCGACAAGGTCGCGTTCACCGGCTCCACCGAGGTCGGCAAGAAGATCGTCGACGCGGCCAAGGGCAACCTGAAGAAGGTTTCGCTGGAGCTGGGCGGCAAGAGCCCGAACGTGGTGTTCGCCGACGCCGACTTCGAGACCGCGGTGCCGGGCTCGCTCAACGCCTGGCTGTTCAACCACGGCCAGTGCTGCGTCGCGGGCACGCGGCTGTACGTCGAGGACCGCATCTTCGACGACTTCACGCAAGCGGTCGCCGACGCGGCGAGCCAGGTGAAGATCGGGCCCGGCCTCGACCCGGCCACCCAGCTCGGCCCGCTGGTCTCGCAGGAGCAGTTCGACCGCGTCACCGGCTACCTCGCCCAGGGGCTCGCCGACGGCGCCCGCGCGCTGACCGGCGGCAAGCGCTGGGGCGACGAGGGCTACTTCGTCGAGCCGACCGTGCTCGTCGACGTCCAGCCGCAGTTCAGCGTGGTGCGCGAGGAGATCTTCGGCCCGGTCGTCGCGGCCCTGCCGTTCACCGCCGAGGAAGGCTTTTCCGCCGCGGCCAACGACAGCGTCTACGGACTGGCCGCCGGGATCTGGACCCGCGACATCTCGAAGGCGCACCGCGCGGCCAAGCAGCTCAAGGCGGGCTCGGTCTGGATCAACCAATACAACGGCTTCGACACCGCGCTGCCCTTCGGCGGCTACAAGCAGTCCGGCTGGGGTCGCGAGCTCGGCGCCGCCGCCCTCGACCTCTACACCCAGACCAAGGCCGTCAACGTCGCCCTCTGAACGAAGGAAACCGCATGAAGACCAAAGCAGCCGTCCTGCTGGAAGCGGGCAAGCCGTTCGAGATCATGGAGCTGGACCTCGACGGCCCCGGCCCCGGCGAGGTGCTGATCAAGTACACCGCCGCCGGCCTCTGCCACTCGGACCTGCACCTGACCGACGGCGACCTGCCGCCGCGGTTCCCGATCGTCGGCGGGCACGAGGGGTCCGGGATCATCGAGGAGGTCGGCCCCGGCGTCACGAAGGTCAAGCCCGGTGACCACGTCGTGTGCAGCTTCATCCCGAACTGCGGGGTGTGCCGCTACTGCGCGACGGGCCGCCAGAACCTGTGCGACATGGGCGCGACCATCCTCGAGGGCCACCTGCCCGACGGTTCGTTCCGCTTCCACGGCGGCGGGCAGGACTTCGGCGCGATGTGCATGCTCGGCACGTTCTCCGAGCGCGCCACGATTTCGCAGCACTCGGTGGTCAAAGTGGACGACTGGCTGCCGCTGGAGACGGCGGTGCTGGTCGGCTGCGGCGTCCCCAGCGGCTGGGGGAGTGCGACGTACGCGGGCGATGTCCGCGTCGGCGACATCACCGTGGTGTACGGCATCGGCGGCCTCGGCATCAACGCGGTCCAGGGCGCGGTGCACTCGGGCGCGAAGTACGTCGTGGTGGTGGATCCCCCGGGGTTCAAGCGGGAAACGGCGGTGAAGTTCGGCGCGACGCACGCGTTCGCCGAGGCGGCCGAGGCGGCGGAGAAGGTGACCGAGCTGTCCTGGGGCCAGGGCGCGGACCAGGCGATCATCACGGTCGGCACGGTCGACGCGGCGGTCGTCTCGGCGGCGTTCGACATCGTCGGCAAGGGCGGCACGGTGGTCGTCACCGGGCTGGCGAACCCGGAGAAGCTGACGGTGCAGGTGTCGGGCGCGATGCTGACCCTGATGGAGAAGACGATCCGCGGCACGCTGTTCGGCTCGTCGAACCCGCAGTACGACATCGTCCGCCTGCTGCGGCTCTACGACGCGGGCCAGCTCAAGCTCGACGAGCTGGTGACGAACCGGTACCGCCTGGAGGACGTGAACCAGGGGTACGAGGACCTGCGGGAGGGCAAGAACATCCGCGGCGTCATCGTCCACGACGGCTGAGAGGTCGGGCCGTGCGGTGGGGTCACCGCGCGGCCCGGCCGCGTCACGTGTCCAGCAGCTCCGGGGCGAAGACCTCCTCGATCGACCACCGCCGCGTCGACAATCCCTGCTCGTGGTGGTAGCGCAGGTAGGTGTCGAGCGTGGTGCGGTTGGCCGAAACGCCGTAGGGCCACCAGTCTTCGGGGAACTCTCCGGCGTTGCGCTCCACCAGCGCGTTGGTCCACGGGACCATCGTCTGGACTTGGTAGAGCCGCCGGTGGCGGCGGTACCGCTCGGCGGCCGCGTCCTTGGCCGCGCCGAACAGGTCGTACAGCTCGCGGGCGAGGCCGGGGCGGTCGCGCAGCAGCCGCCGCCGGACGACGATCGTGTGCATGATCGGGAAGATCCCCGTGCGGCGGTGCCAGTCGCGTTCCACGGTCTCGTAGTCCGGGAACAGGCGGGCGACGTTCGGGGACCCGTCGAGGACGCACCGCGGGACGTTCGCGGAGAAGAGCGCGTCGATCTCGCCCGTGTCGAGCAGGTCGCCGAGCGTCTTGCCGTCGGGCACTTCGGACACTTCGACGTCGGCCGGGTGCGGGTGCGGCGTGAAGCCGAAGGGCGCCGCGGGGTGGTCGAGGCCGCCGATCAGCCAGCGGTTGCGGGAGGGCTCGAAGCCGTATTCGTCGCTCAGGATGCCCTTGGCCCACACGCCGGAGTCCTGGCCGTAGGTGCCGAACTCGCCGATCGTGCGGCCGACCAGGTCAGCGGGCCCGGTGATCCCGGAGCGCGTGTTGACGAAGACGCACGAGTGCCGGAACACCCGGTTGGGGAAGATCGGCAGCGCGACGAAAGGCAGGCCGGCCTCCAGGAGCCGCAGGTGGAAGGTCAGGCCCAGCTCGCCGACGTCGAAAGCGTCGCCGCGCACCAGCCGGTCGAAGATCTCGGGCAGGGTGGCTGCGGTTTCGACCGTGGCGGGCCCGGTTCCGTCGAAGAGCGCCTGCGTCGTGTCGTAGCGGTAGCACCCGATCCGCAGGGGCATGTGATCACTCCTTCCGCCTCCGATGGTTCGCCGCCGGGGCGGGGGAAGTCCAAGTCCCGCCGGGCCGACTCGATACCGTGCGGGTATCGTGCTGGCGGTGGAGCTGCGCACGCTGCGGTACTTCGTCGCGGTGGCCGAGGAGGGGCACGTCGGCCGGGCGGCCCGTCGCCTGCACATGACCCAGCCGCCGCTCAGCCGGGCGATCCGCGGCCTGGAGGACGACCTCGGCGCGACGCTGTTCGAGCGCACCCCGAAGGGTGTCGTCCTCACTTCGGCGGGCACGATCCTCTACGAAGACGCGCGGGCGTTGCTCGGGCAGGCCGATCGCCTCCGCGACCGGGTCACCGCGGTCGCGCGCCTGCGGGTCGGGACGCTGGCGGACGCGGCCGAGCACGTCGGCGGCCGCCTGGTCCCGCTGTTCCGGGAACGCCACCCGCACGTGACCGTCAGCGTCCACGAGGCCGATCTCGGCGACCCGACAGCCGGGTTGCGAGCCGGGCTCGTCGACGTCGCGTTGACCAGGACTCCCTTCGACAGCACGGGATTCGCCACGCGGGTGCTGCGCTCGGTGCCGGTCGGCGTGGTGCTGCGCGACGACGACCCGCTCGCGGACCACGCGTCGGTGTCGGCGGCGGAGCTGGCCGGCCGCCGCTGGGTCCGGCTGCCGGACGGCACCGACCCGGTGTGGGCGGACTACTGGACCGGCGGCCCGCCCGACGACACGGCACCGGTCCGGCGGACGGTCCAGGAGTGCCTCCAGGCCGTCGCGTGGAACGGGATCTCGGCGCTCGCCCCGGTGGACCAGCCCCTGCCGCCCGGCCTGGTCGTGGTCCCGCTGACCGGCCGCCCCCGAGCGACATCGTGGTGGCGTGGCCGCGGCGGCGCCGCGGCCGGCTGGTCCGCGGCTTCGTCGAGGTGGCCGCGGCCGCGACGGTCAGCTAGCGGCCAGGGACGCCCGCACCGCGCGTTCGACCAGGATCGGCACGAAGGCGTGCACGCGGGCACCGGCGAACCGGGCGCGCTCGTGGTCGACGAGGGTGTGGAGGCGGCCCCGGACCTGGTCATCAGCGCGGGCAAGGACCTGGTCGACGCGCTGGCCCTGGTGACGGCCAGCCACCTGGACCGGCAGTTCCTGGTGCTCGGCGCCGAGCTGGCCGAGCCGACGGCGAACGTGACGGCGGCGAACTGGCCGGGCGCGTCGTTCCGCGGCGAGGGACTGGGCACGTCGACGGGCTTCGACCCGGCGTCGTTCACCCCGTCCCGCGCGGCGGCGGCCGTCCGGGCCGGGGTGGCGAGTGTCCTCAGTGGAGTGACCGGCGTGGTGCTCCGGCTCGGCTAGCCGGCGCCCCGGTCGCCGGGGCAAGGTCAGGGTGGTCACCCCACCGACGGCCTGCCCGGCGCACAGGACCCGGCGGCCGGGCTGCTACCGGCCGACCTTCCTCGCCAGGGCCAACGCTCGCCGACGGGACGATGAAGGTGCTGCCGTGACGCACTGACGGCTGCCCTCGGGGGCCGGTTCCGGTCCGGTGGCCGGAACCGGCCCCCCGCGCGGGTTCGCGCTCCGGCATGGTCGGGGGCTCGGAGTGTCGAACGTGGGGAGCGTCGATGAGCTGGAAGAAGTGGGCCGCGGTGGTGGCCGGTGCGGTGGCCGCGCTCGGGGTGGCGACCCCGGCGGCGAGCGCGGCGGACTACGGGCCGTACCCGATCACGAACAACTACAGCGGCCGGTGCCTCGAGCCGCAGGGCACCGCCAACGGCGCACCGGTCGTGCTGTGGGACTGCTGGGAGGTGACCAACCGCTGGTACCTCCGCTACGTGTCGTACGACAGCAGGTACCAGGTGGTCGACTCGGTGAGCGGCCGCTGCCTCGACGCGCGCTGGCAGGAGATCGGCGGCAACGGCACGCCGATCCAGTTGTGGGACTGCCTGGGCGGCGGCCAGACGAACCAGGTGTGGTGGGTGTTCCAGGACGGTTACCGCAACTACACGATCCAGAACGTGTACAACTCGCGCGTGCTGGACGCGCAGTGGCAGCAGCTCGGGCACAACGGCACGCCGGTTCAGCTGTGGGACGACCTCGGTGCCGGGCAGGCGAACCAGCGGTGGGGCGTGCTCTGATCACCCGGTGAGGGCCGTGCCGAGCACGCGGGCGGTGCTCGCCAGGCCGGGCACCAGGGCGAGCGGGTTCCGGCCGGGCGGTGCGGCCGCGGCCAGGGCGGCCACGACCGCACCGCCCGGCCCACGCACGGGCACGGCCACCCCGTCGGCGGCCGCGGCGTAGCCCCGCAGGCCAGGGCCAGCGGCTGCACCGTCCGGCCCCGCGGTGGTGCAGCCCCGCCCGGGCGCGGCCAGAACCCGAGCGGCGACAGCGTCCGGCGACAGCGCCGTCCCGGGCCGGGCGTCGACCCCTTCGGCTGCCACGACCACGACCCGATCGCCCCGGCGGACCGCCAGCAGGGTGCCCGCGCGGATCCGCGCCGACAGCACCGGCAGCCACTCCCGGGCCGCCGCCCGCAGCTCCGGCTCCCAGTTCCGGCCGAGCCGGAACAGCCGCGTCCCGATCCGGTACCCGCCGGACACCCGCTCCACGGCGCCGACCTCGATCAGCTGGTCGAGCAGCCGGTGCGTGGTCGTCTTCGGCAGGTCGCCCGCGCGGGCCAGCTCCGCGAATCCCGCTCGGCCGCCCAGCTCGTCGAGGGTCTCCAGCAGCGCGAACGCGCCCTCCAGCACCCCTCGCCCCGCCATGACCGCAGTACACGGCAGCACGCGCGGCGGCGGAACGGCCTTTCGGGCACCCTCCGGTCACGCCGAGCGGACCCCGCCCTCCGGCAGCACCGACAACGTCAACCACGACCGCCCGTCGACGTGGACTCGGTTCGTCGCCACCACCTTGCGCCGGTCGCCCACCTCGCGGGCGCCCGTGTTGGTGTTCACGTCGAAGCGCGGGAAATTGCTGGAACTCACGTCGAGCCGGATGCGGTGCCCCGCCCGGAACAGGTTGGCCGTGTCGGGGGCCTCGACCGTGATCTCGTACACCTCGCCCGGCACCAGCGGCTCCGGCTCGGCGAACGAGTTCCGGTAGCGGCAGCGCAGGATCCCGTCGGTCAGGTTCATCGCGAAGCCCTGCGGGTAGTCCGCGCTCGGCGGGTGGACGTCGACCAGCTTGACCGTGAAGTCCGTGTCCGCGGCCGTCGACGAGACCGCCAGCCGGACCGTCACCGGCCCCGCCACCGCCACGTCGTGGGCCAGCGGTGGGGTCTGGAACACCAGCACGTCGGGGCGGCTCTCCAGCGGCAGGAACGGCGGTGTCGCCCCGAAGAACCGCTCGTCCGGGCACTGGTGGAACGCGCCGCCGCTCATCACCGGCTCGCCCGACGTCACCTGGCCGCCCAGCGTGGGGACCGGGTCGGCCGGGTCGAAGTCGTACTCCAGGACCCCGCTCTCCGGTGGGGTTCGCGAAAGACCACCGTCGGCGCAGAGGTGGAACACCCGGTCCGAAGCGTTCTCCGGGGGCCACGCCGTCGCCGTGCACCAGCGGCCGCCGTGGTCGAGGCGTCCCTCGGGGGTCCGGTGGCCGGATCCGCCGCCCATCAGGAAGTAGCGCACCGGCGGCGGGGCGTCGCCGGAGCCGGCCAGGTGGGCGTCGAACCAGCGCAGCCGCATCGTCACGTAGTCGTCGTCGAGGTTGCCCTCCAGCGGGGCTTCGGGACCGAAGTCGACGTCGCCCGCGTGCCGGGCGCTGCGGGCGCCGTGCGTCCACGGCCCGAGCACCAGGTAGGCCGGACTGTGCTTCTTGCGGCCGAGCTCGCGGAAGTTCTCCGTCGCGGTGCGGATGTACGGGTCGTACCAGCTGGCGATGTGCAGGCTGGGCACGTCCGGGAACTGGTCGTAGTAGCCGCGCGCGAAGATGCCCGGCTGGCGCCAGTAGTCGTCGAAGACGCCGTGCTCCCACTGCTGCAGCAGGTAGTCCTCGTAGTCGGGGACGAACCGCAGCGGCGTGGCCCCGCGCCGCCACGGCATCCGGGTGAACCAGGCGCCGAGGTCCTCGGAGTCCAAAGTGGCCCGCAGCACCGGGTCGGCGAGCACCTCCGCGCTGGTGCGGGCCCGGTGGAACGCCCACGTCACCTGCTTCAGCTCGAACGCGCCGCCCATCCGGGTCCCGGCTTCGTAGGCGCTGGCGAAGCCGCCGGAGTCGAGGAACATCGCGGCCAGGTGCGGCGCGCCCAGCGACGCCAGCGCGGCCTGGGCGTGCGCCGAATACGAGACGCCCATCGTCGCGACGCGGCCGTCGCACCACTTCTGGGCGGCGAGCCACTCGACCGTGTCGTAACCGTCTTCGGCTTCGTTGAGGTACTTGGTGAACGTGCCGCCCGAGTCGCCGCGGCCGCGGCAGTCCTGGCGCACCACCAGGTACCCGCCCGCGACGAACCGCTCGGCGGCCACCTCGGGCGCCGGCGGGTTGTCCGGCCCGAGTGCGCCGTCCGAAGGCCGCGCCAACCGGCGGCCATAGGGCGTGCGCTCCAGCAGCACCGGCCCGGCGGGCGGATCGGGCTGCGCGGCGTAGAGGTCGGCGACCAGCACCGTGCCGTCCCGGGCGGGCACGTCCAGCACGAGCCGCCAGCAGACGCGGCCGCCGGGCAGCGCCAGCCGTTCCCAGTTCCCCATCAGAGCCCGCCCGCGAACTGCGCACCCAGCGCGGGCCAGGCGGCGACGAGCTGGGGGAGCGGGGCGGTGGTGAAGTACTTGCGGTACAGCCGGGCGTAGGTGCCGTCCGCGACCATCGCGCCGAGCTGCTGGTCGAGCGCGGTCAGCAGCGCGCCGTGGTCCTTCGGCACGGCCATCGACGTCGGGTGCTCCACCGGCGCGGAGGCGGCGCGCCGCAGCGCGGGGTACTGCTTGAGGAAGTGCTCGGCGTCGGGACCGCCGACGACGAACGCGTCGAGGCTGCCGTTGAGCAGCTGGCTCACCGCCGCGTTGGCGTTGGGGAAGCCGATCGGGACGGCACCCGGCATCTTCGCCGGCACGAAGGGTTCCTGCGTCGACCCGGTCACCGCGCCGACCTTCTTCCCGCCGAAGTCGGTGAGCTTCGACGCGGGGTTCTTGGCAGCCGTGAGCACCGCGGTGGTGCTCCAGAACAGCGGCTTGGTGAAGGAAACGCTCTTCTGGCGCTCGTCGGTGACGCCCAGCCCGGCGGCGGCCAGGTCGTACTGGTGGCTGGTGAGCCCGGCCAGCGACGACGTCACCGACGTCGCCTTGTAGTCGACCTTCAGCCCGAGCCGCTTGGCGGCCTCGTCGGTGAGGTCGACGACGAACCCGACCGGCTTGCCCGACGGGTCGCCGTAGGCGAACGGGGGCTGGCTGGTCTGGGTCGCGGCGCGGATCGTGCCGGGCTCGATCAGGCCGTAGGGGTTGTCGGCGGCCGGGTCGCCGCCGCACCCGGCGAGCAGCAGCCCGCACACGGCCACGGTCAGGAGCTTGCGCATGGTCTGTCCTTTCCGGACGGTTCAGGAGGGTTCAGAGGACGCGGGCGAGGAAGTCGCGCAGTCGCGGGGTTTCCGGGTCGTCGAGGGTCGCGCGGGCCGGGCCCGACTCGGCGATGCGGCCCTCGTCCATGAACACCACGCGGTCGGCCACCTCGCGGGCGAAGCCGATCTCGTGGGTCACGACGAGCATGGTCATGCCGGACGCGGCCAGCGCGCGCATGACGTCGAGGACGTCCTTCACCAGCTCGGGGTCGAGCGCGGAGGTCGCCTCGTCGAAGAGCATCACCTCGGGCTCCATCGCGAGCGCGCGGGCGATCGCGACGCGCTGCTGCTGGCCGCCGGAGAGCCGGCCGGGCCGCTGCCGCGCCAGGTGCGCGAGGCCGAGGCGCTCCAGCTGGGTCATCGCCGCGGCCTCGGCGGCCTCCTTGCCGAGGCGGCGCACGTGGCGCAGCGCGGCGGTGACGTTGTTCAGCACGCTCAGGTGCGGGAACAGGTTGAAGTGCTGGAACACCATGCCGACGCGGGCGCGGACGGCGTCGACGTCCACCCCGGGGCCGGTGACGGCCGTGCCGCCGATCCGGATCTCGCCCGCCGTCGGCGGTTCGAGCAGGTTGAGGCACTTGAGCAGGGTCGACTTGCCGGAGCCGGACCGGCCGATCACGCAGACGGTTTCGCCGGCGGCCACGTCGAGGTCGACGTCGCGGAGCACTTCGATCGGCCCGTACCGCTTGTGCAGGCCGCGCACGGTCACCGTGGACATCAGACCACCGCCTTCGCCGGGACGGACGCGACCGGGGCCGGCGCCGAGGTGAAGCGGCGGCCCTCGCGCATCCGGCGGTCGAGCCGGTTCACCGCGTACGTGAGCGGGATGGTCAGCAGCAGGTAGCACAGCCCCGCGGCGACGAGCGCGGACGAGTTGTACGTCGCCGCCTGCCGTTCCTGGGCGATGAAGTACAGCTCCCGCTGGCCGAAGCCGAGTCCGAGCAGGTACACCAGGGCGCTCTCCTTGACGTCGATGATGAACTGGCCGGCCAGCGCGGGCAGGACGTTGCGGACGCCCTGCGGGACGACGACCACGCGCATGGCCGTGAGGTAGGGCATGCCGAGGCTGCGCGCGGCGTGCAGCTGCCCGGCCGGGACGGCCTGGATGCCGGAGCGGAAGATCTCGGCCGAGTAGGCCGCGGAGATCAGTGCGATGGCGAGCACGGCGTACCCGAGCGGTTCGCGGCCGAACGGCCGCAGACCCGCCGCGGGCAGGCCGACGCCGACCAGGCTGACGGTGACGATGGCGGGCAGCCCGCGGAAGACGTCGACGTAGATCCGCGCGGGCAGCCGGACCAGCCGTCGCCGCGACAGCAGGAGCACGGCCAGCAGGACGCCGGCGACGACGCCGAAGACGATCGCCAGCGCGGCGATCAGCAGGGTGTTGCGCAGCCCTTCGGTGAGCAGCGCGGGCAAGACGTCGAGGATCTCGCCGAGGTCGAAGAAGGTGCGGAGGAAGTCGTGCATGACCTCGCCTCTCGGGTCACGGTGGCGGCCGGGTTCCCGGAAGGCTAGGTCCGTTTCGCCGGAGTGCCGCCGATGTTTACCGCGACCGCGGTAAGCATCGCCCGTAAGCTGGGCGCATGTCCGTGGTGCTGACCGTCCAAGGAGCCCGCACGGCCGACCTCGTCGCCGGGGTGTCGCCGCTGGCGGAGCTGCTCGCGTGCCTGCACTCGATCGCCGAGCCGGAACACCACTTCGAGGTCCGGCCGTGGCTCACCCGGGTCCGCGCGGACACGTCGGCGGCGCTGCACGGCCGCCTGAACACCTACGCGCCGCTGTGGGCGCGCCGCCGGTGCCGGCTGCTGCTGCCGTTCGAGCTGCCGCTGGGGCAGACGCTCGAGGAGGAGCTGCGCCGGATCGAGGCGCTGCCCCTGGCCCTGTTCGCCGAGACGGCGGCCGAGGCGATCCACGGCGGCCTGGTCGAGATCGGCGACCTGATGGGCGACCCGGCCGCCCGGGACGCGTACGTCGGCGCGTGCGAGCGGCGGTCGTTCGGCCGCGGTGAGCTGGCTCGCCACCTCGTCGGCGACCCCGCGGCGTTCCGCGCCGACCTGCTGGACGTCCTGCGCGCCTGCGACGAGGAGTTCTTCGCCGACGAGTGGGCGCGCGTCGCGCACCGGCTGGAGCGCGAATGCGTCGCCGTGCGGGCGAGGCTCGGCGCGCTGTCGGTGGCCGAGGCGCTGGCGTCACTGAGCCCGAACGCGGCGGTGCGGCACGAACCGCCGTCGGTGGTGTTCGACAAGCTGCAGTCGCTGCACGCCGACCTGCGCGGCCGCCGCTGCCTGCTGGTGCCGTCGGTGCACGCGCGGCCGCACCTGATCGTGAAGGTGGACAGCGCGTTCCCGGTGGTGGTGCACTTCCCGGTCGAGGGCGAGGGCGCCCGCGACACGCTGGCCCAGGTG
This sequence comes from Amycolatopsis nalaikhensis, assembly GCF_030264295.1. GTDB lineage: Bacteria > Actinomycetota > Actinomycetes > Mycobacteriales > Pseudonocardiaceae > Amycolatopsis > Amycolatopsis nalaikhensis. The sequence continues at coordinate 7,258,623 of NZ_CP127173.1, forward strand.
CGCCTCCGCCTGGCGATCCTCGCCGACCCGGCCCGGCTGTCGCTGTGCCGCCACCTGGTGAACGAGCCGATCACGACGTCCGACCTGGCCGCCCGGACCGGGATGACGGTGCCGCAGGTGTCCCGTCACCTCGGCCGCCTGCGCGAGGCGGGCCTGCTGGTCTCCCACCGCGACGGCCGGATGATCCAGCACCGCCTCAACCTCCAGCGGCTCATGCAACTCGGGGTGGACGTGCTGACCACGATCATGCGCTGACCGCGCTCAGGTGTAGGTCCAGTGGCCGAGCCAGGATTCCCGCCACGCCACGGTCAGCTCGCTCACACCGTCCACACCGGACTGATCGACGTGCGCTTTCCACGCCTCTTCCAGTGACGCGCACAGCTTCGACGCGGGCAGCTCGACGCCGCCCGAGGCGAACCGGCGCAGGACCGACTTGGGCAGGGCCAGCTTCGCCTTGCCCCGCAGCACCGACTGCTCGGTGGCCCGGCAGATGAGGTACTCGACGGTCGCCGACTCCGACGTCACCTGGGCCAGCGCGCGGTACAGGCTGTCCAGCGGGGCGGCGAGCCCGCGGTGCTGGCGCGCGATCTCCCACGACACCCACACGGCCATGCAGTCGGGCATCTGGAACGGGCGGTAGGCGAACGCGGGCCCGGCGAAGGTCTGGTAGTCACCGGTCGGGTCCTGCGCGGCGGGGCCGGGGCCGTCCGGGTCGGGTGGCAGGCCGAGGCGCTTGAACAGCTCGCGCAGCAGCTTGTGCGGCCGGGCCGGGGTCGACGCCTCGCCGAGCAGCTTGCCGAGGATGCGGTTCAGCCGGTCGGCGGCCACGCCGTGGATCGCCAGCTGGAGGTGGACGAACGCGACGTCCGACAACGTCGTCCCCGCGCAGCCGACCACGCCCACCTGCGGATACCGTTGCAGGAACGACACGATCGCGTGCGTCGAGCCGATCCGTGCCGGACCCACGAACGTCACCGGGAGGACCGTGGAGATCCGCTGGCGGGACCGGAGATCGCCCTTGTACAGCGGGGAGAACTCGCCGTCGGCGTGGGAGACCTCGAACCAGTTGCCCTGCCGGTGGCCGGGGCGCGTGTCGGCGAGCCAGAAGCTGTAGCCGTGCTTCTCGCACAGCTCGCGGAACCGGTCGGCCAGCTCGAACCGCGCGGCCGCGGAGACGTCCCGCAACGCGATCGCGAACCGGACGGCCAGCGACGCGCACGGCGACGCGATCTCCTTGCGGGTGCGCAGATCGTGGTTGCGGGTCTTCACCAGCAGCGGCAGCTGCGCCGGGCACTGCAGGGAAAGCAGCGGCGCGTCGATGAGCGCGGACGCCGCGTCGGAGATCTCGCGCACCAGGTCGCGCACCGCCAGGCCGTGCCACTCGCACACCTCGCGCGCGCCCGGGTCGATCGCGATCAGGCCCTCGAACGTCTGCGCGGACTCGTAGATGAACGTCGGGTTCGGCGAGGTCGTCTGGTGGAACACCCAGGCGTCTTCGTGCTGCTGCGGACGTTCCGCCGGCTGCCTGCCGTCGTCGTGGTCCACCACTTCGGTGCCGTCCGGCGGTTTGCGGGTGCGGGTGCCGATCACCACGCCGGCGCCGTTGGTGGCCGAGCACAGCGTCTCCAGGAACACCGCGCCGTCGGCGTCCGCGGTCACGAGCTCGCGCAGGTAGCCGTGGCGGGCCAGCGCGTGGTGCACCTCGAAGTCCACTTTGGTCACCGGCTGCCGGGCGATCTCGAAGCCCGCCCTGGCCAGGTCGGCCACGTTCCGCACGGAAACCCGCTGGCTGCGCACGTTCACCAGCCTCCTGAGGAGTCGAACCGGACGTCGGCTTCGAGCGGGCGGCGGCGGTCCCAGGCGCCGGTGCCCGCCCACCGCGGTGCCCCGATGCGGGACAACGGGATCGCCGACTCGCGCCAGGACGCCTGGCCGAACAGCACGAGCGCGGCGAGCACCGGCAGCGCGACGGCGACCGTGAGCGCGACCTGCACCACCTCGCCGCGGCTCTGCGTCGCGACGGTCGCGGCGAACGCGGCGATGGCCGCGATGCTCAGCTGCACCAGCGCCTGCGGCAGGGTGCCGAGGTAGCCGAGCACGGTCCGGCGCGGCGGCAGGGACAGCCTGCTGTAGAGGAAACCGGGCAGCAGCAGCAACATCGTGATGACGGACTGGCCGTCGCCGACGTGGCCGAGCGCCTCGGTCGCGGCCCGGCCGTACGGCCACGGGCTGCCCACGATCAGCCAGCCGAGCACGAACGAAACCGTCGCGACGGCCAGCGCGTAGAATGTCACGTTGAGCGGGCCGGACTTCGTGGAGTCCTTGAGCACGAGTGTCGCGCGCACCCGGATGTGGTCACCGCGCGGGTCTCGCCCGCCCGAGCGGCGCCAGTACGCCCGGGCCTCGTTGTCCGCGATGCCGTTGACAAGCACCAAGTCCTGCCCGAATTCTCGTTCGGTCAGCTCCCGGGCGGCCTCGCGGAGGTTCGCCGCGGTGAACTCCGGGTGGCGCCGCAGCGAGTTGTCGAGCTCGCCGGAGCCGATCCGGACGGCCTCGCCCATGGTGGCCGCGGCGGCGAGCCGGTGGCAGGCGGGCAGGCTGCGCGGCGACAGCTCGACGCCGGACTGGCCCGCCTCCCACTTGCGGCGGCGCACGAGGTCCGCCAGCCGCCGCAGCACGGTCTGCGCCTGCAGCTCCAGGATCTTGTGCCGGGCGCCGTCGGTTTCCTGCAGCGGCGCGGCGTCCTGGCGTTCGGCGAGCGAGCCGAGGTCTTCGGCCAGGGCTTCCACCTGGTGCTGGTCGGCGTCGGTGGTCAGGTACATCCGCGAGATCTCGGCTTCCGGCGCGGTCCGGGCCACCAGGTGGTAGGACTTCAGCGTCGCCGGGATCATCGTCTCGTAGCTCACGACGTAGCCGCGGCGGCTGGCGGCCAGCCGCCGCCACTGCTCTTTCGCCACGGGTTGGCGCGCATCGACGTGCAGCGGGGTCTCGTAGCTGAGCCGGTGTTCCTCGACGGAGTCGTCCAGCGCGACCACCAGCATGTAGTCGCGGACGGCGACGTTGAGCAGGTACGCGTATTCGACGAGCAGGTCCGAACAACCGGAGAGGATGTCCAGCGCCAGTTCCCGGCACTGCCTGCCGTATCCGGGGACCGTGCCGTCGGCCGGGGCCAGCGCGAAGTCCTCCTCCGGGTGGTTCCGCTCGGTGAGCAGGGTCAGCAGCGCCTGCTGGATGAGCCAGCGCGGTTCGTGCACCTGGAAGAGGAAGGTGTTCAGCTCGTGCTTGGCGGTCTGCGCGTTCTCGTCACTGGCGAGGATCCCCCGCAGCAGCCGGTAGAGCCCGGCGGCGACCAGCCGCGACGCCTCGTGCTGGGTGAGCCGCGGCAGTTTCTGGCCGGAGCTGTCGAAGACGTCGACGGGGGAGACGTCGCGGCGCGGCAGCCGGGCCAGCGGGACCCACAGGGACCGTTGCCGCGCCGGCCGGGACGCGGCCCGCTCGCCGTGTTCCTGGCCGATGAGGTCCTGCAGCTGCGCGGTGGCGTGGCGCTGGCCTTCGTCGAGGAGCTTGAGGCTGACGTCGACTTCGGTGCTGCGCCGCGCGGTGCCGTGTTCGACGACGGTGAGGCGTTCGGTCAGCCGTCGCACGTGGTTGAGCCGCAGCGAGGTGTCCAGGAGCGCCAGCCCGACGGCGGCGCCCTGCCGGGACAGGCGGGGCGGGGCGCCGGGAATGGGGATGGTCGCGATGGCGTGCCGGAGACTGTCGATGCCGTCCACACCAGTGAGAGTAGGAGGTCCCGCCCGCCGATACGAGAAAACGGGAAATTGTCCTCCGGGTGGATGTCGATTCCGGGCGCGGCGGTTCGTAGCCGGGGTGACAGCACTCATTCCCGAGGAGGACACACCATGACCGCCACGTACACGTTCGACGTCTTCATGACCCTCGACGGCTTCGGCTCCCACCACGGCGACTGGGGCGGCTACTGGGGCAAGCAGGGCCCCGAGCTGCTCGAACACCGGCTGGGTGTCTACGCCGAGGACCAGCGGATGGTCTTCGGCGCGACCACGCACCGGCTGAACGAGCGGCTGCTGGCCGCCGGGACGGGGCAGGTCCTGGACCCGTGGGTCACGCGCATGAAGGAGCTGCCCGCGACGATCGTGTCGAGCACGCTGCGCGAACCCCTCGACTGGCCGGACGCGACGGTGGTGAGCGGCGACGCGGCCGAAGTCGTCGCGCGGCTCAAGGAGGAGTCCGCGGTTCCGTTGCGCTCGCACGGCAGCCTGTCGCTCAACCGCGCGCTGCTGGCGGCGGGGTTGGTCGACCGCGTGCAGGTGACGGTCTTCCCGGTGCTGTGCGGCCGGACGGGGGAGGGGCCGATCTTCGCCGGGGTGGCGGACTTCGACCTCGAGCTGCTGGAGAGCCGGACCTTCGACGGTCACATCCAGGAACTCACCTACCGGCCCCACCCGCACGGCTGATCCACACCGCCGGACCGGCGCTCTGGACAGAAAGGCTTCGACGTGTTGGGGTTGAACCCGGTTGGTTTCTGCCCCGACGACGTCGAGGAGCGCGGCCCTGAGCCTGTGGGAGTACCTCCGCGAGAACTGGGTCGACGTCGTCAACGACGCGATCCTCCACGTGGATCTCACGTGCGCGGCGGTCGCGCTCGCCGTCCTGATCGGGATGACGCTCGGGCTGCTCACCTACCGGCGCCGGTGGCTCGGCTCGGTCGCGACCACGACGACCGCGGCGTTCCTGACCATCCCGTCGATCGCGTTGCTGGGCATCCTCATCGGCCCGTTCGGGCTCGGCCTGACCAACGTCCTGTTCGCGCTGGTGCTCTACGCCCTGCTGCCGATCACGCGCAACACCATCGTCGGGCTGCGCGGGGTCGACCCGGCCGTCGTGGACGCGGCGCGGGGGATGGGGCTCGGGCGCGCGCGGGTCCTGTGGCGCGTCCGGCTGCCGCTCGCGTGGCCGGTGATCCTGTCCGGCATCCGGGTCTCGACGCAGATCACCATCGGCATCGCGGCCATCGGCGCGTACGTCAAGGGGCCCGGGCTGGGCAACGAGATCTTCGACGGGCTCGGGCGGTTCGGCTCGGTCAACTCGCTCAACCAGGTGCTGACCGGGACGTTCGGGATCATGCTGCTGGCCCTGCTGTTCGACCTCGCCTTCGTGGTCGTCGGCAAGGTGACGACGTGGCGGCGCCCGCGGTCGCGGCTCGCCGCCGTGCCGGGGGAGCCGACCGGCACCGGCGGCGAGACGATCGAGCTGCACGAGGTCAGCAAGCACTACCCCGGCCAGGCGGCCCCGGCCGTCGATCGCCTCTCCCTGCGGATCCCCGCCGGCGAGATCGTCGTCCTCACCGGGCCGTCCGGCTGCGGCAAGACGACCACCATGCGGATGATCAACCGGCTCGTCGAGCCCACCTCGGGCGTCGTCACGCTCGGTGGCACCGACGTGGCCGAGCTCGACCTCGACGAACACCGGCGCCACACGGGCTACGTCATCCAGCAGGTCGGGCTCTTCCCGCACTTGCGCGTGGCCGCGAACATCGGAGTCGTGCCGCGGGTGCTCGGCTGGTCCCGGCAGCGCGTCGCCGGACGCGTGCGCGAGCTGCTCGACGTCGTCGGCCTGACCCGCGAGCACGGCGACCGGTACCCGCGCGAGCTGTCCGGCGGCCAGCAGCAGCGCGTCGGCGTCGCACGGGCGATGGCCGCCGACCCGCCGGTGCTGCTGATGGACGAGCCCTTCGGCTCCACCGACCCGATCACGCGGGCCCGCCTGCAGGACGAATTCCTGCGCCTGCAACAAAAAGTGCGCAAGACGATCGTGTTCGTCACGCACGACTTCGACGAGGCGCTGAAGCTGGGCGACCGGATCGCCGTGCTGCGGCCGCGTTCCGTGCTCGCGCAGTACGACACGCCGCAGGCGATCCTCGCCGCCCCGGCCGACGACTACGTCGCCGCCTTCATCGGCTCGAAGCGCAACCTCAAGCGGCTCGGGCTGATCCCGGTGACGGACGTCGACCTCGGACCGGCGGCCGACGGGCTGCCGTCGGTTCCCCGCGAAGCCAGCCTGCGGGACGCGCTGGACACGATGGTGCGCACCGGAAGCACGGCGGTCGCGGTGACCGGCGACGGACGCGCGCTGGGCGTCTGCGACGTCCCGCGTCTGGTCGCCGCGCTCCGCACCGACGACCTCGCGCCCGCGCCCGTTGCTTCGGACGGACCGCGGCCGACGACGTCGACCCCGCAGCGCCCGCGACGGCGCTGGCCCGGCCTGCTGGTCCGCCCGGTGCTGCTCGCCCTCGCCCTGCTGGCGCTCTTCCTGCTCGTGCGGGCGCAGCCGCTCGACTCGATCGAACAGCGCTACCTCAACGCCGACGAGATCTTCGCCGAACTCGCCGCGCACCTGCGGCTGACGCTGATCTCGACGGCGTGCACCATCGCCATCGCGCTCCCACTCGGCATCACGCTCACCCGCCCCGGCGCGCGGTGGGCCCGGCCGATCGGGCTGGGGCTGGGCAACCTCGGCCAGGCGATCCCGTCGATCGGGCTCGTCGTGCTGCTCGCCCTCTGGACCGGCACGGGCACCGCGACGGCGGTGACGGCGCTGGTCGTCTACGCGACCTTGCCGGTGCTGCGCAACACGATCGTCGGGCTCGACGGCGTCGACCCGACGCTCGTCGACGCCGCGCGGGGGATGGGCATGACCGGGACGGCGATCCTGTGGCGGATCGAGCTGCCGCTGGCGGTCCCGGTGATCCTGGCCGGAATCCGGACGGCGCTGGTGCTCACCGTCGCGAGCGCGACGCTGGCGACGTTCATCGACGGCGGTGGGCTGGGCGGCGGGCTCGTCGCCGGGATCGGGCTGTACCGCCCGGTCCTGAGCCTGACCTTCGGCATCGTCGTCGCCGCACTGGCGCTCTTCGCCGACTGGCTGGGGCTGCTCGCCGAGGAAGTCCTGCACCCGCGGGGACTGTGAAACCGAGGAGGACAAACTCATGCGACGCACGACAGCCGCCGTTCTCGCGATGGTCGCGGCACTGGCCGCCGGGTGCACGATCGGCAAAGACGACGCGGGCACGCAGGTGGGCGAGGGGTCCATCAAGAAGATCGACGCGCTGAGCGGCGCGCAGATCCGGGTCAGCTCCAAGGAGTTCGACGAGCAGCTGCTGCTCGGGCAGATCGCGCTCGTCGCGTTGCAGGCGGCCGGGGCGAGCCCGCAGGACAAGACCAACATCACCGGCTCGAGCAACGTCCGGCAGGCCCTCACCAGCGGCGCGGTCGACCTGTACTGGGAGTACACCGGCACCGCGTGGATCAGCTACCTCAAGCAGACCAAGCCGATCGCGGACCCGCAGGCGCAGTACGACGCGGTGAAGCAGGCCGATGCGGCCAACGGCGTCACGTGGTGGGCTCGTTCGCCCGCCAACGACACCTACGCGATCGCGGTCAACCCGGCGACGCAGGCACGGACGGGCGTCAAGACGCTGTCGGACTACGCGGCGCTGGCGAAACGCGACCCGGCCGCGGCCTCGACGTGCATCGGCCCGGAGTTCAAGAGCCGCGACGACGGGTTCCCGGGGCTGGAGAAGGCCTACGGGTTCGACCTGCCCGCGCCGCAGGAGCACCTGCTCAACGACGCGGTCATCTACCCGACGGTCGGCAAGGGCGACACGTGCGGCTTCGGCGAGGTCGCCGCCACCGACGGGCGCGTGGCCGGGCAGCACCTGGTGGTGCTCGAGGACGACCAGCACTTCTTCCCGACGTACAACCCGGCCATCACGATCGCGAGCGGGGTGGCGCGGAAGTACCCGCAGCTGGAGCAGGTGTTCGCGCCGATCGCGGCGAAGCTCGACACCGCGACGCTCACGGACCTGAACAAGAAGGTGAGCGTGGACGGGCAGAAGCCCGCGACGGTCGCCCGCGACTGGCTCAAGGCGGCGGGCTTCACCAGCTGACCCGGTCGGCGAGAATGAACGCCCACCCCACTTCCCAGGCGAGGACAGTTCATGGCGAAGGTCGAGCCACCGTCGGGCACCCGCGACTTCCTCGGCGACGACGTACGTCGCCGCAGGGTCGCCTTCGAGCGGGTCAGCGCGGTGTTCGAGCACTACGGCTTCGACCCCCTGGAAACTCCCGCGTTCGAGCGGCTGGAAACCTTCGCGGGCAAACTCGGCGAGGAAGCCTCGTCGCTCATCTTCAAGATCATGAAGCGGGGAGCGAAGGAAGCCGGCGGCGAGGCGGACTTCGCGCTGCGCTACGACCACACCGTTCCGGCGGTCCGGGCCGTGGTCACCCACGGAAGCCGCCTGCCGTCGCCGTTCAAGCGGTACGTCATCGGCAACGTGTGGCGGGCCGACCGGGCCGCCCGCGGTCGCTTCCGTGAGTTCGTCCAGTGCGACATCGACACGTTCGGGTCGGCGTCTCCGCTGGCCGACGCCGAAATCGTCTGGGCGATCAACGACGGCTTGGTGGCGCTGGGCGTCGAGGAGTTCACGTTCCAGGTCAACTCGAGGCAGGCGCTCCACGGCCTGCTGGAAGCGTACCGCATCCCGGCCGAGCTGGGCACGAAAGTGCTCGGCTCACTGGACAAACTGGACAAGGTCGCCCCGGACGTCGTGGTCGCCGAGCTCGTGGACCGGGGACTGGCCACCGACGCGGCCGAGGGACTGGTGGCGGACGTGACCGCGCCGGACCCCGACCGGATCCGCGGGCAGCTCGACAGCACCGAGCGGGGGCGGCTCGGCCTGGCGGAGGTCGACCGGTTGCTCGCCCTGACCGAGGGGCTGCCCCCGGGCCGGGTCGCGTTCACCCCGCGCATGGTCCGGGGCCTCGACTACTACACGGGAGCGATCTTCGAGGTGACCGCCCCGGGGTTCCCCGGATCGATCGGCTCCGGTGGCCGGTACGACGAACTGGTCGCCAAGCTCGGCGGGCCGGACCTGCCCGCCTGCGGTGGCTCGATCGGGATGGAACGCATCCTCGCGATCCAGGAGGCCGAGCGGCCGGCGGAACGCGGACTGGACGTCGCCTTGACCGTTTTGGGCGCCGAGGACGAGGTCATGCGCCTGGCAAGCGGACTCCGCGCCCGCGGGCTCCGCACCGGCGTGTACCTCGGCAGTTCCGGCAAGCTGGGCAAGCAGCTGAAATGGGCCGACGACCAGCGCGCACGCCGGGTCCTGCTGTACGGGCCGGAAGAACAGCGGGCCGGGGTCGTCACGGTCCGGGACATGGAATCCGGCGAACAGACCCGAGTCCCGCTCGCCGAGGTTCCGCGCCTGTTCGACCCCACGAACGAATGACCGGACAAGACGCACCCGGGCCGGTCGCGCGTCATTGACTTCGGCTTCGGGCGCAAGGTAGCGTCTCCGCGTCAGCCGTATGAAACCTTTCAATTCGGAGGCGGCGAGCGACGCCCACAAGGATGTCCGCTCGCCTGACTCCGGAACCCCGTGTCTTCTTGTGTCGAAAAGATTTTCGCGTCTGTCGAATTGAAACGATTCACTGTCGAATCACGGAGCTGCTGTGCGCCACAGATCCCGCCGTCCGCTCGTCCTCGCCGCCCTGACTCCGCTCCTCGTCGCGGGCCTCGCCGCGCCCGCCGCCGCGGAAGCCGGAAACCCCTTCCTCGCCGCCGACGGCCTCCGCGCCAACCACCTCGACCGGCCGCTGGGGATCGACGACACCACCCCGGAACTGAGCTGGCGGACCGCGCGGGACCAGACCGCGTACGAAGTCGAAGCCGCCACGTCGGAAGCGGGGCTCGACCGCCCCGACCTCTGGGACACCGGCCGCGTCGCCGGCACCTCGACCGAACTCGACTACGCCGGCCGCGCCCTCGGCAGCCGCCAGCGCGTCTACTGGCGGGTCCGCGTCTGGTCCGGTCACACGCCCTCGGCGTGGAGCGCGCCCACCTGGTTCGAGACCGGGCTGACCCAGCCTGCCGACTGGTCCGCGGGCTGGGTCACCAACAGCGACTGGCAGCTCGACGGCAAGCCCGCGCCGGGCGTCGTCGTCCCCCTGTCGACGCAGACCGCGCGGTACGTGAAGCTCGACGTCACCAAGCTCGGCCTCCCCCTGGCCGAACAGCCCATCGACAGCCAGAACCGCATGGTCACCACCGGCGCCACGCGCCGCTTCCCCGACCTGACTTACCGGCTGCAGCTGGCCGAGCTGCAGGTGCGCGACTCGGCGAACTCGGGCGTGAACTTCGCCGACGGCCGCCAGAAGTACGTCACCGCCTCGGAAACCCAGACCGTGCGCAAGGAGTGGGAGCCCGGCCTGGTCGCCGACGGCCTGACCACGTCCAACCCCGAAGACGCCGGGAACGCCGGGTACCAGAGCGCCGCGCACACCAGCGCCGACGCCGACGTCTGGCTCACGATCGACCTCGGCGCCACGCGCACCTTCGACCAGGTCGTGCTCTACCCGCGCACCGACACCCTCACCGCCGACGGAAAGACCGCGAACTTCCCGGTCGACTACACCGTGCAGACCGCCACGGACCCGGCCGGGCCGTTCACCGTGGCCAAGACCGTCACCGGCCAGCCGACGCCCGCCACCTGGCTGCCGCCCGCGCTGCCGGTGTTCGCGAAGGACTTCTCCGTGCGCGGCCGCGTCGCCAGCGCCCGGCTGTACGTCAGCGGGCTCGGCGTCTACGTGGCCAGCCTGAACGGCGCCCGCGTCGGCGACGCCGTGCTCGAGCCCGGCGACAGCGACTACGCCGAGCGCGTCACCTACGCCGCTTACGACGTCACGAACCAGGTCCGGGGCGGGGCGAACACGATCGGCCTCGCGGTCGGCAACGGCACCGCGGACGCGCTGCACACCTCGGGCCGCTACCGGAAGTTCGCCCGCACGGCGAGCGACCCGCGAGTCGTCGCGCAGCTGGAGTTAACGCTAACAGACGGGACCGTGCAGCGGATCGCCACCGACGCGAGCTGGCGGACCACGCTCGGCGCCACCACCGTGTCGCAGTGGTATGGCGGCGAAGACTACGACGCCCGCCGTGAGATCCCCGGCTGGGACCGGCCGGGCACCGACCGCGCGAACTGGTCACCGGTCGTGCCGGTGACGAGCACGGCGAAGCTCACCGCGCGGCAGAGTGAGCCCGTCCGCGTGGTGGAACAGCTGCCCGGCAAGGAGATTTCGCGTCCGGCGCCCGGCGTGCGCGTCTACGACGTCGGCCGGAACATCGCCGGACTGCCGCAGGTGTCGCTCACCGCCCCGGCCGGGACCGCGATCCGCGTCTACCCGGCCGAAGCCCTGCGCGACGGGCACGTCGACCAGTCCATCAGCAACGTCGGCACGCCGATCTGGGACAGCTTCACGAGCAAGGGCGGCACCCGGACCTGGCACCCCGACTTCAGCTACCACGGCTTCCGCTACCTCGAAGTCGTCGGCGTCCCGGAGGACGCGCGGCTGGCGGTCACCGGCCTGCGTGTCATGGCGGACAACGACTCCGCCGGCGACTTCGACTCCTCCGACGCGACCCTCGACGGCATCCACCGGCTCACCCGCGCCGCCGTCGAGAACAACATGCAGAGCATCCTCACCGACTGCCCGAGCCGCGAGAAGCTCGGCTGGCTCGAGCAGGACCACCTCGCCTTCGACGCCATCGCCCGCAACTACGACGTCGAGGCCTACCTCGGCAAGATCGTCCAGGACATGGCCGACGGGCAGGAGGCGAGCGGCCTGGTGCCCAGCACCGTGCCGGACCACGTGACGCTGTCGGGGTCCTACCGCGACGACCCGAACTGGGGCGGCGCCCTCGTCCAGGTCCCGCTCAAGGCGTACCAGGCCTACGGCGACAAGAAACTCCTCGCCCGGTACTTCCCGGCGATGCAGCGCTACCTCGCCTACCTGCGGGGCCGGCCGGCCCGCTGGGTCGACGGCGTCTACGACTACGGCCTCGGCGACTGGATCACCACCGAGTCCCCGGCGATGCCGCGGGCGATCGTCGGCTCGTTCGGCGTCTGGGCCGTCGCGGACGGCCTCGCGAGGGTGGCCGCGGCACTCGGCCAGGACGGCTCGGCCTACCGCGCCCAAGCCGACGCGCTCGCCAAAGCCGTCTGGGCGAAGTACTACAACGCCACGACCGGCCTCTTCGGCGGCGGCGGTCAGGGCGCCACGGCTCTCGCCCTCGACATGGGTGCCGTGCCGGCCGACCTGCGGGCCGCGCAGACCCAGCACCTGGTCGCCACGATCGAGGCCGCGGGCTGGCACCTGGTGATGGGGGAGATCTCCTTCCCGTCGGTGCTGCGGGTGCTCTCGACCGCGGGCCGCGACGACGTCGTCTACCGCATCGCCACCCAGACGACGAGTCCCAGCCTGGGCCACCAGGTGCAGGCCGGGCTGACCGCGCTCGGCGAGACCTGGGACGGCGGCAGCGGCCAGTCGCAGGACCACTTCATGCTCGGCGCGCTGGACGGCTGGCTCACCACGCGGCTGACCGGCATCGGGCAGGCACCCGGCTCGGTGGGCTTCCGCGACCTGGTGATCGACCCGGCGGTCGTCGGTGACCTGACGTCGGCGTCCGGCAGTTACGAGACCCCGCAGGGCCGGGTCAGCACGGCGTGGACGAAGTCCGACGGCGAATACCGGCTGACCGTCACCGTGCCGCCCGGCAGCACCGCCGAAGTCCACCTGCCGCAGGGCGACGCCGTCCACGTCGGCTCCGGCACCCACACCTTCCGGCAACCCGTTCCGCGCGGCTGAAGGGAAACCCATGCGCAGGACACTGACGTCCCTCGTGCTCGCGGCGGTGACGGCCCTCGGGCTGGTCACCGCGGCGACCCCGGCCACGGCCGAGCACGACCCCGGCTTCGACCCGGCCGCCTTCGCGAACCCGCCGAAGGACAGCCTCCCCGCCATCTACTGGTACTGGAACAACACGATCACCGCCGACACCACCGACCGGCAGATGGCCGAGATGCGCGCGAAAGGCGTGTACGAGGCGGTGATCTTCCCGCTCGGCGGCGACGAGATGAAGCCGGTCTTCCTCTCCGAGGACTGGTTCACCCTCGTCGGGCACGTGCTGCGCGAGGCGCAGCGCACCGGCATGAAGATGTGGCTGTTCAACGACAACAACTTCCCGAGCGGCCGCGGCGCGAACTACGTCGTCAACGGCGGGACGCTCGGCGACCGGACCATCCCCGCGCGGCCGGACCTGCGGCTGAAGGGCCTGCTGCGCTCGACGCGGATCGTCACCGGGCCCTCGACGCTGAAGCTCGCCGAGACCTCGGGGCTCAGCGTGGACACCGGCAAACTGGTCGTCGACCCGGCCACCGCGCCGGGCGCCGCCCCGCTCACGCCCGGCGCGGCCTGGACCGACTACACGGTGAGCGGCAAGGTCACGCTGAACACCGGCGGCGTCCAGCTGGCCGTGCGCTCGGACGGCACCCACGGCTACCTCGTCGACGTGGACCCGAAGGGCGCGGCGAGTGTGTACAAAGTGGACGGTCCGAACCGGACGCGGCTGACCACGGGCGTCAACACGCCCGGCTTCACCCCGTCCCACGTGCAGACGGTGAGCGTCACGGTCGCCGGGAACACGATCACCCCGAAGATCAACAACACCGTGCAGCCCGCGGCCACCGACACCAGCTTCCCGGCCGGCGCGGCCGCCGTGTCGGCCGAAGGCACGCAACGGTCGCTGTGGGACGACCTGACCGTCACCGCGCCCGGCGGCGCCAAGCTGTGGTCCTCGACCTTCGACGACGCCACCGCGCTCGCCGACTTCCCGCAGAACCGGGTGAACCTCGCCGGGGTCACGGCGGCGGCCGCGCGGCCGGTGGGCACGACCGCCGCGGTCGAGCTGACCGGCGACACCTGGCAGGTGCCCGCGGGCCGCTGGCAGGTCGACGTCTACGCGCAGGTCCTCCTGCGCGACGACTCCAGCGGGTACGTCCGCGGCTACCTCGACCTGCTCGACCCGAACGCGACGGACGCGTTCCTGAGCATCGCGCCCGAGGAGTACGCGCGCCGCTTCCCGTGGGCGATGGGCACGGTCGTGCCCGGCTTCTGGGACGACGAACCGTTCCTCGCCTCCGCGCAGCCGCACCCGTTCAAGCGCCTGCCCTCCTCGCCCGGTCTCGCCGACGCCGTCCGCACGGCCGGCGGCACCCCTGGCATCGCCTACACGGCGGCGGCGGACGGCCTCGACGCCGTCGCGGACCGGGCCGCCGGCTCGTACTGGCGGGCCGTGAACAACCTCTTCGCCACGAGCTACTACCAGCGCGAAGCCGACTGGATGGGCAAGCACGGCCTGAAGCTGATCACCAACCCGCTGCTCGACGAGCAGAGCCCGCAGCAGCGGATGAACTCGACCGGCGACCTGGCCAAGGACAACCAGTGGGCGCAGGTCCCGGGCAGCGACATGATCACCACCGACTACACGGCCGGTGAACAGACGACGCTGGGACGCAACGCCGCTTCGGCCGCGCATCAGAGCGGCGCGCCGCGGACGTTGATGGAGACGTTCGGCAACGCGGGCTGGCAGGTGGCCCCGGACTACATGCACGCGACCGTCGGCGCGCTGGCCACCCGCGGCGTCAACCTCACGTTCCTGCACGCGATGTACACCGACGAGACGTCCGTGACGTTCGCGCCGCCGTTCGGGCCGCGCAGCACGTTCTGGGAGGACATGCCCGACGTCGACGCCTGGATCGGCCGCGTCATGGAGCTGGGCCGCGGCACGAACCTCGCCCGGACCGCGCTGGTCCAGCCACAGCGCGCCGCCGAGCAGACCCGGAGGGCCGACTCCGGGCACCAGCTCGACAAGGACTTCTCGGCCACGGCGTACGCGCTCGAACGCGGGCAGGTGGACTTCGACCTGCTGAGCGACTCGTCGCTCTCGGGCGACCCGGTCGCCCGCTTCCAGGCGGTCCCGCGAGCCGGGAGCCTCCAGGTCGGCCAGGCGGGCTACCGGCTCGCGGTGCTGCCGCGCACGCCGGTGCTCGACCTCGCGACCGCGCACACGCTGGCGGCGTTCGTGGCGACCGGCGGGCACGTCGTCGCCGTCGGCCCGCTGCCCACGCGGGAAGCGGCCGGCCGCGACGCCGACCTGGTGCGGGAAGCTCGGGAACCTCTTCGGGGACGCGGGTGCGTCGTGGGCCCGCCGCGGAGCCGGTGCGGTCGCGCTCGTCACCGACGTCGACGCCATCGCGGGTCTGGCGCAGAACGCCGGGTTCGGCGCGGCCCGGCTGCGGCCAGCCGCCGACGCCGTGCGGGTGCAGCGCACCGGGCGGGGCGCGGACACCGCGTTCCTGCTCAACAACGAGAGCGACGCCGTGGTGACCACCACCGCGACGTTCCCGGTCGGCGGCACGCCCGAGATCTGGAACCCGCGCACCGGCACGGCGAAGGTCGCGACGGCGTACTCGAGCGGGCACGGCACGACCGGCGTCCCGGTCACGCTCCAGCCGTACGAGACCCTCGGCGTGGTGTTCCGGCACGGCGTCCGCGACACCGCGCACCTGACTGACGGCACCCTGCCCGCCGACGCGGTTTCCCTTGACCGCCAGGGAATGCGGGCCGCGGTGACCGCGACGGCACCCGGCACGTACACCCTCACCGGGCTGGCCGACGGACGCACCTACCGCGGCACGATGAACGTCACCGACCCGCTGACGCCGATCGCGCTCGACGGGCCGTGGACGGTCCGGCTGGAGCAGGACGGCGCTGTCGCCACCGAACGCCCGCTCGGCTCGTGGACCACCTTCGCGCCGACGTTCTCCGGCAGCGCCGTCTACACCACGACGGTCACCCTCACGGCGGCCGACTTGGCCCGGCGCAAGCTGATCCTGGACCTGGGGGAGGTGCACGACCTCGCCACGGCGACGGTGAACGGCGCCGAACTGCCCGCCGCGCTCTGGCACCCGTACACAGTGGACGCCACCACGGCCCTGCGTCCCGGGGTCAACACGATCAGCGTCCGCGTCACCAACACCCTGGCCAACTCGCGCAACAAGATCCTGGCGTCGGGCCTCGTCGGCCCGGTCGCGCTGCGCCCGCGGGCCGCCCTCACCGCCCGGCTGGAGGCCACCCGATGACAGTCAGCAGACGCACGGTGCTCACGATCGGCGCCGCCCTCGGCGTCGGTGCCACCCTCTCCTGGGTACCGCCCGCCCTCGCCGCGCCCGGCAGGCCGTTCGCGCGGCAGTTCGCCAAGCCCGACGCGTCGACCGCCGCGAAGTTCCGCTGGTGGTGGCCGCACGGCCTGGTCGACCGCGGCGAGATCGCCCGTGAGGTGGACCAGATCGCCGACGCCGGGTTCGGCGGTGTCGAGATCCAGGACGTCCACCACAGCGTCCGGACGGTCATGGACCCCGAGCACCACGGCTGGGGCACCCCGGCGTGGCTGGCGGCGGTGGAGACGGCGCTGCGCCGGGCGAAGGCGCGCGGCCTGACCGTCGACCTCGCGATGGGCCCGTGCTGGCCCACCGCGGTCCCGACCATCACGCCCGACGACGTCGCGGCGAGCAAGGAGCTGGCCCACGGCGTCGTCACGGTCGACGGGACCTACACCGGCCCGCCGCCGCCCGCGCTGGTGCCTGCCGAGGACGGCGTCGGCAAGCAGGACCTGCTCGCGGTCCAGGCCGCGAAGGTGGTCGGGTCGCCGACCGCCGCCACGGTGACGCTCGACCCGGCGTCGGTGCGGTCCGTGGATGTCCACAACGGACAGATCAGCTGGACCGCGCCGGAGGGCACGTGGGTGCTGCTCGCGTACTGGCTCCGCGGCTCGGCGCAGCAACCGGAGGCGGGGCCGCACACCGCGCCGCTCGCGTACGTCGTCGACCACTTCAGCGCGGCGGGCACGAAGGTCGTGCTCGACGAGTGGAACTCGACGATCCTGACGCCCGCCATCCGGCGGTTGCTCAAGGACGTCGGCGGCGACCTGTTCGAGGACTCCCTGGAGATCGAGACCGACGCGACGATCTGGACGCCGGACTTCGTCGCCGAGTTCCGGCGGCGGGCGGGCTACGACCTGCTGCCGTACCTGCCGGTGATCGTCCAGCGCAAGGGCAAGTACCTGTACGCCTTCGACACGGACACGACCAACCACGTCCGCGACGACTACAACCAGGTGCTTTCCGATCTGTACCACGAGAACCACCTGATCCCGGTGCGCGACTTCGCGCACAGCCTCGGCATGACGATTCGCGTGCAGCCCTACGGCCTGCCGACCGACGCCATCCGCAGCGCCGCGCTGCTGGACGTGCCGGAGAGCGAGTCGCTGGGGTTCAAGAACCTCGACGACTACCGCGTGCTCGCCTCCGGCCGGGACATGGGCGGGCGGCAGCTGCTCTCGTGCGAGTCGGCGGCGTACGCGAACGGCGCCTACAACACCACCTGGGACAAGGTGCTGCAGACGATGGGCAGCGTCTTCGCGGGCGGCGTCAACCAGGCCGTGCTGCACGGGTTCGCGTACGCCATGGCACCGGGCGCCGAGTGGCCCGGGTTCGCCGCCTTCTCGCCGTACAACGGCACCGGCATCGGGTACGCCGAGGCGTGGGGCCCGCGCCAGCCGACGTGGGAGCACGTGCCGGACATCGCCGGCTGGTTCGCCCGCACGCAGCTGGTGCTGCGCACCGGGAAACCGCAGGTCGACCTCGCGTTCTTCCGGCAGAAGGGCTGGACGTCCACCGGCATCGGCGCGCCGTGGGCGACCAACGACGGCATCCCGATCGGCTGGACCCACGGCTTCCTCAGCGAAGGCGTGCTGGACCTGCCGAGCGCCGTCGTCCGCGGCGGGCGGCTGGCGCCCGATGGGCCCGCGTACAAGGCGATGATCCTCGGCGGCGACCAGTTCCACGGCAGCGAGCACACGCTGTCGGTGCCCGCGGCCCGGCGGCTCCTCGACTTCGCCCGCGCCGGCCTGCCGACGATCGTCGTCGGCACCTGGACCGACGTCCACGCCGAAGGCATCGCGCAGCCGGGGGAGAACGACCAGCTCAAGTCGCTGCTCTCGGACCTGCTCGCGCAGCGGACGGTCCGCGTGGTCGCCGACGCCACCGGCATCCCGGCCGCGCTCGCCGACCTGGGCGTCACGCGGGACGTCGAGCACGCCACGTCCACCGTGATGAGCGTGCACCGCGTCGACGGCGACACCGACTACTACTACCTCTGCAACGCCCGGCACGCCGAGAACCGCAAGATCACCGCCGTCACCCAGGACGTGTGGCTGACCGCGCAGGCTCGCGACGCGCGGCCGTTCCTGCTGAACGCCTGGACCGGCGAGACCGAGCGGCTCGGCGTGTTCACCCGCGTCGGCGACAAGGTCCGGGTTTCGGTTTCGCTGAACCCGGGTCAGTCGGTGCTCGTCGCGCTCGCGCGCGGTGACCGCGGCCCGCAGGCGGTGGCCACGGACGCGCCCGAGGTGCGGTACCTCGACGGCAAGCTCGTGGTCCGGGCGTCGGCCGCGGGCACGTACTCGACGACCCTGGCGGACGGCCGCGTCGCGCGGACCACCGTCGCGGCCGCGCCCGCGCCGATCGCACTGTCCACTTGGGACCTCGAAGTGGCGGACTGGCAGCCGGGCGCGACCCCGACGGAGACGATCAAGCCGACGCGGCGGTTCTCCCTGACCTCGCTCGCGGCCTGGCCGTCGATCCTGGGGCTGGAGGACGTCTCGGGCGTCGGCCGCTACCGGACGACCGTCGACCTCGGCCGGTGGGACCACGGGCTCGGCGCCTACCTCGACCTCGGGGAGGTGTTCGACACCTACCGCGTGCGGGTGAACGGCACCGCGCTGCCCCCGGCCGACGTGCTCGACACCGTCGTCGACGTCGGGCCGTGGCTGCGGTCCGGGCGCAACAGCATCGAGGTGGAGGTCGCCACCACGCTGAACAACCGGCTCCGGGTGAGCCGTCCCGCCGTGTTCGCGATCGCGGCGCGGCAGGCCTACGGGCTGGTCGGGCCGGTGCGCCTGCTGCCCTACCGGCAGGAGGAGGTCCGATGAACTTCACCCGGCGCAGTGCGCTCGGCCTCGGCGCGGCTCTCGGTCTGGCGGCCGTCGCGCCCTGGAGCGCCTCAGCCGCTTCGGCCGCCCCGGACGCGCCGATGCGGCCCGTCGCGCTCGGCGGCGTCCGGCTGCTGGAGAGCCGCTACCTGGCGAACATGCGGCGGACGGTGGCGTACCTGAAGTTCGTCGACCTCGACCGGCTGCTCCACACGTTCCGGCTGACCGCCGGGCGGCCGACGTCGGCCGAGCCGTGCGGCGGCTGGGAGGCCCCGAACATCCAGCTGCGCGGGCACACCACCGGGCACCTGCTTTCCGGCCTGGCCCTGGCCGCGGCGAACACCGGCGACGCCGAGCTGGCCGCGAAGAGCACGCGCCTGGTGGCCGCGCTGGCCGAGTGCCAGGCGCCGTCCGGTTACCTCTCGGCCTTCCCGGAGCAGGCGTTCGCCGACCTCGAAGCCGGGAAGTCCGTCTGGGCGCCGTACTACACGATCCACAAGATCCTCGCCGGGCTGCTGGACCAGCACCGGCTGCTCGGCACCGCGGGCGCCCTCGACGTCGCCCGCGGCATCGCCCGGTGGATCGACACGCGCACGGCGCCGCTGTCGCGCGAGGCCATGCAGAAGGTGCTCCACACCGAGTTCGGCGGGATGAACGAGGCGCTGGCGAACCTGTTCGCGATCACGCGCGACCCGCTGCACCTGGAGCTGGCCCGGCGCTTCGACCACGACGAGATCTTCACGCCGCTGGCCGCGCGCCAGGACACCCTGGCCGGGCGGCACGCCAACACCGACATCGCGAAAATCGTCGGCGCGGCAGCCGAGTACGACGTCACGGGCGAGGAGCGCTACCGCACGATCGCGACCTACTTCTGGGACCAGGTCGTGCACCACCACAGCTACGTCATCGGCGGCAACGCCAACGCGGAGTTCTTCGGCCCGCCGGACCAGATCGTCAGCCAGCTCGGCGAGAACACCTGCGAGAACTGCAACAGCTACAACATGCTCAAGCTCGGGCGGCTGCTGTACCTGCAGGACCCGAGCCGCAGCGAGTACCTCGACCACTACGAGTGGACGCTGCTCAACCAGCTGCTGGGCGAGCAGGACCCGGACTCGCCGCACGGGTTCGTCACCTACTACACCGGGCTGGTGCCGGGTGCCCAGCGCCAGGGAAAGCAGGGCGTGACGTCGGACCCGGGCTCGTACAGCAGCGACTACGGCAACTTCACCTGCGACCACGGCACGGGCCTCGAGACGCACGTGAAGTACGCGGAGAACATCTACTCCACCGCGGGCGACACGTTGTCCGTCAACCTGTTCATCCCGTCCGCGGTGGACTTCCACGGCGCCTCGGTGCGGCTGGAGACGGAGTACCCGTACGACGAAACGGTGCGGCTGCGCATCGACGGGTCCGCCATCTTCGCCGTGCGCGTCCGGATCCCGTCGTGGGTCTCGAACCCCCGGCTGACGGTGAACGGCACGGCGGTGGCCGCGTCCCCGGGCCGGTTCGCGACGATCCGGCGCCAGTGGCGGCGGGGCGACGTCGTCGAGCTGCGCCTGCCGATGACGCCGCGCTGGCTGCCCGCGCCGGACAACCCGGCCGTGCGGGCGTTGACGTACGGGCCGCTGGTGCTGGCGGCCCGGCACGGGTCGTCGGTCCCGCCGGTGATCCCGACGGTGGACCCGCGCACGCTGCGGCGGGAGCCGGGGCGGGCGGAGTTCAGCGTCCAGGCCGGGGCCGAGCGCCTGCGGCTGAGCCCGTTCCTCGACGTGCACCACGAGCACTACAGCGTCTACTTCGCGACGCCGCCGGAGGAACAGGCGCCGAAGACGGTGGCGGTCTACCCGCTGGGCGCGGACCTGGCTGAGTCGACGCACCGCTGGCCCGACGCCGTGCTTGTCGGCGGGGCGGTCCCGGGTGCGCGGGGCATCGAGCTGGACGGCGCGGGCGGCCACGTGCGGCTGGCACCGGGGCTCCCGGCGAACCTGACCGAGCTGACGGTGTCGATGTGGGTGCGCCCGGACGTGATCGTCAACTCGACGCGGGTGTTCGACCTGGGCTTCAACCCGCAGTCGTACCTGTTCCTGACCCCGCGCACGGGTCTCGGCGTGGCCCGCTGCGCGATGAAGCTGAGCGGCATGGAGGGCGAGGACTACGTGGACGCGGCGGTCGCCCTCCCGGCGGGGGAGTGGACGCACGTGGCCGTGACGGCGGGGAACGGGCTGCGGCTGTACTTCGGCGGGGCGCTGACCGGGATGAACCCGGCACCGCTGATGAGCCCGCTGCTGCTCGGCGCGACCCAGCTGAACTACCTCGGGCGGTCGCAGAACCCCAAGCACCCGTACCTGAAGGGCGCGGTCGCGGACTTCCGGTTGTACGGCCGCACACTGGGCGAGGAGGAGATCCGAGCGTTGGCGGCGGGCTGGGCGGGCTGAAGGGGACGTTCAGTGCATGTGATGCGATGAACGTCCCCTTCAGCGCATGTGATGCGGTGAAAGTCCCCTTCAGCCGTAGCCGCTCCTCGCCGTCCGCGCATGTCCTGTCGTGCGGTGATGCCGCCGCCTGGGAGATGAGGGCCCGACGGCCCGCTCCCTAGCATCGCTGGGACGACAGCGTGTTCACGGGCGGCGAGGGGCGGTTCTGCGGTGGTCAACGTCGCGGTGGTCAACTACGGGCGGCTCAACGACTACGCGGCCATGCTGCCGGAGCTCACCGGCGGCCTGCACGTCTTCAGCCACCACGAGCTGGAGCGGACGTCGGGCTTCGCGCACTACGAGTACGTGCCGGACTGCGAGTTCGTGCCCTACGCCGAGCTCCGCCTGCGCGAGCTCGCCCGCGACCGGGTCTTCGACCACGTCATCACCGACAACGAGTACGACCTCGAGCGCGTGGCCCGGCTCCGCACCCACCTCGGCGTGCCCGGCCAGTCGCCGGAGAGCGCACTGTCCTTCCGCGACAAGGTCGTCATGAAGGAGGTGGCGGGCAAGCGCGTCCGCACGCCGCGGTTCGCCGGGCTCGGCACCTTCGCCGACCTGCTCGCCTTCATCGACGACGTCGGCTACCCGGTCGTGGTGAAACCCCGGAAGCAGGGCGGTTCCCGGGACATCACCGTGCTGCGCGACCGGGACGACCTGACCGCGTTCAGCAGGCGGCACTGGCGCGACGACCTGATGGCCGAGGAGTTCGTCGACGGCGAGGTCCACCACGTCGACGCCGTGCTCGCCGACGGCTACCGGTTCGTGGCCTGCTCGCGGTACCTGCGCAGCTGCCTCGGCGTGCTGTCGGGGGAGAACAACGGCTCCCTGCAGCTGCACCCGGACGACCCGGTCGCGGTCGAGCTGACCGCGTTCCTCGACGACTGCCTCGCCGCGTTCGGCACGCCCGCCGTGTCCGCCTACCACCTCGAGGTCTTCCGCACCGCGGACGGTGAGCTGCTGCTGTGCGAGATCGCGTCCCGGGTCGGCGGCGCCCGGATCCCCGCGCTCACCCGCGCCACCTACGGCCTCGACCCGCTGACCGTGTGGCTGCGCCTGTCCACCGGGCTGCCGGTGGAGGACGCGCCGTCCGGTCCGCCCGCCGAGCTGCACGGCGCCGTCGCGATCGTCCCGCCCGGCCACGCGGTGCGGGCCCCCGAACGACCGCCGTTCCCGTGGATCACCGCCTACGAGGTCAACACCGCCCTCGCCGACGGCGCGGTCGCCCAGAACAGCACCTCGCACCTCTGCTGGGCGATGGTCGAGGGCCGGACCACCGCCGAGGTCGAGATCCGGCTGCGGGAAACCGAAGCGTGGCTGGTGGCGAACACCGCGGACGTGCCGTGACGGCGTGGCGCGAGACGTCCCCGGACGGGCGGGCCCTGCTGGTCACGGTGCTGCTGACCGGGCTCACCACGTTCATGTTCCTGCCGCTGCTGGCGATCGAAGCTCACCGGCCGCGGCGTGGCGGCGGGCCAGGCGGGGTTCCTGGTCGGGCTGCTGGCCTTCTCCAGCCAGGCTTTCTCGCTGCTGACCGGCTTCCTGGTCGACCGCCTCGGCACGCGAGCGGTGCTGGGCGCCGGGTTCGCGCTGCGGATCGCCGGGTACGTCCTGCTCGGCCTCGGCGGGCACTTCGCGTCGCTGGTCGCCGGGGTGGTGGGGATCGGCGTCGGCGGCTCCCTGCTCGGCTTGGCGATCAAGACGCGGCTGGTCTCGGAGGACGGGGTCGGGCCGCGCGCGATGCTGGCGCTGCGCTCGACGTTCGTCAACATCGGCGTGGTCGCCGGGCCCGCGCTCGGGGCGGCGGTCTACCCGCTCGGGTTCCGGTACATCCTCGGCGCCTGCGTCCTGTCCCACCTGGCGCTCGGCGTCCGGCTGCTCCTGCGCGCGGGCCGACCGGCCGCGCGGCCGCGCCCGGTCACCGAGGCGGCCGAGCCGCCGGACGGCCGGTGGGGCCGGGCGCACTGGCTCACGCTGCTCGTGCTCGGGGTGGCCTACTGGGCGATCTACAGCCAGCTCAACGTCGTCGTGCCGATCGCGGCACTGGCGATGACCGGCAGCACGGCGGCGATCGCGGTCGTCTTCACCGTCAACGGCGTCCTCGTCGTGCTGTGCCAGTACGCGCTGCTGCGCCACGTCTTCGCCCGGGCCGCGAACCGCACCCTGCTCGCGCTCGGCTTCCTGTTCTTCGCCTGCGCCTACGCGGTTCTGCTGGCCCACGCCGGCTGGTATTCGCTGCTGGTCTTCGCCCTGCCGGTCACCCTCGCCGAGATGCTCATCGGGCCGAGCCTCGACGAGCAGGCGATCCGGGCGAAGCTCCGTGCGCCGCACCGGGATCGCGCTGGGGACGATGAGCGCGGCCGGTGCCGTCGGCAGCCTCGCCGGGGCCAGTCTCGGCGGTTACCTCGTGCAGCTGCTCAGCGGCAACGGCGTCTGGCTCGTGCTGATCAGCGTGTCCGCGGCCGCCGCCGTCGCCAGCCTCCTCCTGCCGAAAGCGCGGGTCCGCCATGCCTGAAACGGCCGTCCTGCTCAGCCCGCGCGCCCTGGTCCTCGACGCCGCGCGCCGCCTCGGGGTGACGCCGGTCGTCATCGAGAACGGACCGTGGACGACCGACCCCGCCGTCCTGGTGGCCCGCCTGCGCGAGCTGGACCTCACCGGGCCGGTCTCCTGCTTCGGGTTCGGCGAGGTCGGCTCCTCCGTGGCGGCGGTGGTGAACGAGCGGCTGGGCTGGCCCGGCACGCCACCGGGAGCGCTGGAAACGTTCCGGGACAAGGCAAAGCTGCGCGCCGCGGTCGGCGACCTGGCCGGGGTGCCGGTCGCGCACGCGGTCTGCGACACCCTCGGCGAAGTCCGGCGGGCCGTCGCGCGGATCGGGTACCCGTGCGTCGTCAAGCCGGTCGACGGCACCGGCAGCGCGGGCGTGACCCGGCTGGACGGCCCGGCCGACCTCGCCGCGCTCACCGCGATCGACCGGCCCCAGCTCGTCGAGGAGTTCCTGCACGGCACCGAATACAGCGTCGAGGCGATGAGCTCGCCGCGCGGCCACCGGATCCTCGCCGTCACGGAGAAGGCGACGACCGGCGCGCCGCACTTCGTCGAGACCGGGCACACCCTGCCGGTGGACCTCGGCGCGGGCCCGGCGGCCGCGATCGCGGACCTCGTCGCCGCGACCCTCGACGCCGCCGGGTACCGCTACGGCGTCTCGCACACCGAGGTGATGCTGACCGCGGCCGGGCCCCGGCTGATCGAGTCGCACGGCCGCCCCGGCGGCGACCGGATCAGCGACATGCTCGCCCTCGCGCTCGGCGAGGACGTCTTCGAGCAGACCATGGCGGTCGTCCTCGGCCTGCCGGTGCCGACGGCCCCGACTCGGCAGCGCGTCGCCGGGATCCGCTACGTCACGTTCC
Organism: Amycolatopsis nalaikhensis; assembly: GCF_030264295.1. Lineage (GTDB taxonomy): Bacteria > Actinomycetota > Actinomycetes > Mycobacteriales > Pseudonocardiaceae > Amycolatopsis > Amycolatopsis nalaikhensis. The sequence continues at coordinate 7,283,474 of NZ_CP127173.1, forward strand.
CCGCCGACGCGCCCGTGCCCGACGTCGACCTCGCCGCCGTCACGGCGTCGCCCGGGGTCGTCGAAGCCCAGCTGGCCGCCGTGCCCGGCCGCCGCCCGCCCGCGGTCCGCCAGTCCCGCGACCGGCACGGGTTCGTGGTCGCCGTCGGCGACACCCGCGCCGATCTCGAAACCCACCTCACCCGCGCCGTCGCGGCGTTCACCCGCGGGTCGTGAACCCGCCGCCCGAAAGGACCCCGCCCGTGCCGTACAAGATCCTCGTCCTGGTGTCCGAGGTCGCGAAGTTCCGGCTGGACAACCACTCCATCATCCCGAGCGCGCTGCACCGCGAGGGGCACGACGTCCACATCGGTGACATCGACACCCTCTCGATCCACGACTCGGTCGTCGTCTGCGACCGGGTCCGGCTGTCGGAGGAGTACCTGACCGGGCACGACTTCCCGGCGCTGTCCGAGACCTACGCCTCGGCCGAGGACTTCGACCTGGTGTGGGTGCTCGCGGGCACCAACCCCGAGGTGCAGGCCGACAACTTCCAGCTGCTCTGGGTGCTCAACCAGCGGGTGCCGTTCGTCAACGAGGCCGCCGCGCTGTTCTACCTCAACTCCAAGACGACGCTCGGGTCCGTGGTGCCGCACGAGCACCTGCCCGCGTCCTACGTGTCCAACGACTTCGACTTCCTCACCGGACTGGTCGAGTCGGACGCCGAGCGCACCTGGGTGCTCAAGCCGACCAACGAGGGCTGCGGCGCCGATGTCTACTTCCTGTCGAAGAACGAGCGCAACCGGGCGGCGCTGCTGCAGTCGGCCACCGGCAACGCCGTGCCGCGGTACGAGATGTACAGCCGCGAGATCATCGGGCTGGCCAAGCGGTACGCGGCCGTGCAGGAGTACATCCCCAACGTCCGCGAGAACGAGAAGCGCGTGATCATCGCGGGCGACGTCCCGGTGTGCGGGTTCCGGCGGTTCCACTTCGAGCACGACGACCGCGCCAACGTCACCCTCGGCACCAAGTTCGAGGGCCTGACGCTGACCCCCGAGGAAGACGCCTTCGTGCGACGGCTCGGCAAGCGGCTGATGGCGCACGGCATCTTCTACTCGGGCATCGACCTGGCGTACCCGTACGTGATGGAGCTGAACCTGGTCAACCCGGGCGGGCTGAACTACTCGTTCCGCGCCACCGGCGTCGACCAGTCGTCCGAGGCGGTCAACACCGTGCTCGAGGCGTTGCGCGCCCAGGGGCGCCTGGGTTCGGCCGAAGCCGCCTGAACAGCCTGAACGGCCGCCCGGTGAGCGGGCCGGGCGGCCGTCCCGGTCACGCGGCCCGGGGAACCTGGCGCCACTCGGGCAGGTCGTCGTGCACTTCGAACGGCCGCCGCGCCCAGTCCATCGTGGACCACGGCCCGGTCAGGTCGTCGAGTGAACCGATCTCCACCGGCCGGTAGCCGGGGTCGGGCGCGTCGGCGGCCTCCACGGGGTAGACGACCTCGACGTAGCGGTGGCCGGGGTCGGCGGCGAGGAAGACGATCGGGCCGCCACCCGGCTCGGTCTCGCGCACGTGCCTCGCCACCTGCCACCCGGCGCCGCCGGAGAGCCCGGCGAAGACGCCGGTGGTCGCCAGCAGGTGCCGGCAGCCCGCCGCCGCGACGTCGAAGTCCAGCCAGTGCACGGTGTCGTAGACCCGGTAGTCGATGTTCGCGAACCGGATCCCGCTGCCGATGCCGGCGATGATGAACGAGTCCATCGGCGCCGACTCCGCCCCGAACGACCGGCTGCCGAACGGCTGGATCCCGGCCACCCGCACGTCCGGGGACGCCTCCCGCAGGTACCGGCCCATCCCGCTGGTGGACGCCCCGGTGCCGACCCCGCCGACGAGGGTCAGCCCGTCGGTGCCCAGCTCTTCGACGACGGTCCGCGCCACCCCGCGATAGCCGAGGTAGTGGACGTCGTCGTGGTACTGCTGCATCCAGTACGCGTCCGGGTTGGCCCGCAGGTACTTGTGCACCAGCCGGACGCGGATCTCCTGGTCGTGCTTGAGGCTGGCCGACGAGGGCACCTGCTGGAAGGTGGCCCCGAGGTAGGTCAGCTGGGTCCGGATCCCGACGTCGACCGAGATCGACGCGAAGATGTGGCACTTGAGCCCGAACTCGCGGCAGACCAGCGCCAGCGCGTGCCCGTAGATGCCGCTGGAGCTGTCCACCAGTGTCTGGCCCGGCCGGATGACCCCGCGGTCGAGCAGGTCCTGCACGGCCGCGCGGACCGAAGCCACCTTCATGACCTCGAACCGCAGGACGTAGATCCCCTCCCCGAGATCGATGAGGTCGGGATCCGCGAGCTTCTCCGAAAAAGACCGGTACACGTGCAGCCCTTCCGTTGTCTCCCCTGAATGCCGCACCAGCGTAGGGTGTGAAACGCACGTCGTGTTTCTTCCGCATTTTCGAAGTTGTTCTCCGGAATTGCGGCCCATGCGTTCCGCACGGCCGAGGGGGTGAAGATCCACCGGCCCTGAAACACGGGCAGGGCCGGAGGCGACACTCCTCGGTGAACGAAATCCGCGACCCGGCCGGGACGATCAGCGAGCTCATCGAGGAGTCCGGGCGGACGCCGGGGCGGCGCGTGGCCGAGTTCGCCGTCACGGCGTCGGCCGTCCAGGGGGAGCGGCACGCCTCGGGCGGCAGTGCGACGAACCGGGTCACCCGGTCGACCGCGCTGTGGGTGCTCTTGGCCGACGAGGACATCGGGCCCGTGCTGCGGCGAAGCGGCGTGGATCCCCAGAAGTTCGGTGCTCTTCTCGGCGTTTCGGGGGTGCCGCGCGGCAGGCCCGTCATGGAGGTGATCACCGACGAGGATCTCGGTCTGGCGTTGCGCGCCCACCTGGGGACGCTGCCGCGCGAGCAGCGGGTCGTCGAGCTCGTCGACATCGCGATCGCGATCGTGCGCTCGGCTCGGTCGGGCGCCGGATTGCCCCGGCGGCTGCGGGAAATGCGCGTTTCGGTCGACGAGACCCTGAACAACCTGCACGATTTCGCCGACGCGAGCCGTCGCCGGGCTCGGTTGGTGCCGCTGTCGAGCAGCATGCGGGCCGTGGCGGAGAGCCTGAGCGGGCCGCTGAACGCGTTCGACATCGTCCGGGCCATCGCGGAGCGACACCCGGAGTACGCCGGCGGGCGGCTGGGCTCGGTGCGCTCGCTCCAGCGACGCGGCCGGCATCGCACCTGGGAGGACTGGTACGAATCCGTCTCCGCCTGGTTCGATGCTGAAACTGTTGCGAAGAGCCGCCACGAGATGCTCAACGGGCGGCTCTTCCTGCTCGGTTTGGGCCTCACGGCCCCCGAAGTCCTGGCCGCGCTCAAAGCCGAAGGAGCCTGGGCACCGCTGGCCACGGAGATCGACGAGGCCGTCGCCACGCCGGGGTCGCGCCTGGCGTCGGTGCTCGACGGCATCCGGTTCGCCCCCGGCTACCGCAACGACGGCACGCGCGGGGCCGACCAGCTGGACGTCCAGGGCTACGTCAACGCGCTGTGCGAGGTGGTCACCGACCCGGCCGTCACGCCGCCGCTGTCGATCGGGCTCTTCGGGAAGTGGGGCACCGGCAAGAGCTTCTTCATGGAGAAGATGCGGGAGCGCATCGCCGAGCGCGTCCCGGAGTCCGGTGACGACGAGTTCAGCGTGGTGCAGATCCGGTTCAACGCCTGGCACTACGCCGACACGAGTCTCTGGGCGAGCCTGGCGATCGAGATCTTCGAACGGCTCGCCGACCCGGAGCCGGTGGACCCCGGCCAGCGGCTCCAGTGGCAGCGCGGCCGCGGCGACCGCCACCGCAAAGAACGCGAAGCGCTGCTGTCCGAGCTGGAGACCTACCGCGACGCCAAGTCCACGTTGGACGCCGACCTGAAACGGCTGGAGGCCGAGCGGAAGCAGCTCGTCGGGCGCCGCAAGCAGGCCGGGGAAAAACGGCGGGACGACATCGAGAACGCGCCGCTCACGGACGTCGCCGTCGAACTCGCGAAGCGCCCCGAAGTGCGGGAAGAACTGAAGAAGATCTCCGGGGAGCTGGGGTTCGAACCGGCGGTCGACGAGCTGACCGGGCTGGCCAAGGACCTCCGCACCACCGCGGGCTACCTCCCGGCGGTCTGGCGCGGGATCCGGCACAAGTCCTGGCTCGGCACGCTCGCGGCGGCGTTCGCCGTGCTGGCCGTCGTGACCGTCGCGCTCGCCACCCGCGGCGGCCCGGCCTGGCTGCTTTCCCTGGCGGGGTCGGGTGGTTCGCTCGTCGTGGCCGCCCGCATGGCGGCTCCCGCGGCCCGCCGGGTGAACACCGCGCTGGGGCACCTCCAGACGGCGATCGGGATCGCCTCGGAAGTCCGTGAGGAGCTGCGCACGCGCCGGAGCCGCGAAGAGCGCGCTCTGGACCTGAAACTGGCGGACACCGAGCACGTGATCGCCGAGAAGACGCAGGCGATCACCGCGCTCGACGAGAAGATCGCCGCCACCCGGGCCGCCGCCGAGACGCTCACCGTCGGCCGGAAGCTGTACGAGTTCCTCAACGACCGGGCGTCGGGTTACCAGAAGCACCAAGGGGTGGTCGGCGGGCTGCACCGCGACTTCCGCTTCCTCGACGCCCTGCTGCGCAGCCGCGAACGGAGCGCCGAGGCCGGGGTGCGGCCCGTCTCCCGCGTCGTGCTCTACATCGACGACCTCGACCGGTGCCCGCCGTCGAAGGTCCTCGAGGTGCTGGAAGCCGTCCACCTGCTGCTCGCGCTGGAGCTGTTCGTGGTCGTGGTCGGCGTGGACCCGCGCTGGCTGAGCAGCAGCCTGTGGCACCAGTACCGCGACCTCGCCGCGGACGGCGACCCGCGGGCCGACGCCTACCTGCGCGGCATGCCGATCGAGTACCTGGAGAAGATCTTCCAGATCCCGTTCACCCTGCCCGCCATGAAACCGGCGGCCTTCGCCCGGCTGATCGGCAGCGTCGCGGACGTCTCGGAGCCGATCACGCCGGTGCCGGTGCGCCCCGCGGCGACCGCCGCCGTGGAAGAACCCGCGTCCGAGGACGAACGCGTGCCGGTCGCCGCCGGGCTGGACCTGGAGCCGGGCTCCGCGGCGGCCGGGGGCGCGGGGGAGCGGATCGGTCTCACCAAGCCCGAGGTCGAGTTCGCCCAGGGGCTCGGCGCGCTGGTCAACAGCCCTCGTGCGGCCAAGCGGCTGATGAACACCTACCGCCTGATCCGCTCGACCCGGCACGTCGGCCCGCGCTCCCGCTTCCTCGGCGGCGATGGGCGGCCCGGCGAGTTCCAGGCCGTGCTGACCCTGCTCGCGGCCGTCGCCGGGTACCCGATGCTGGCGAACTTCCTGTTGCCCGCCCTGCAGCAGGCGGCCGACGTCCGGAGCTGGGCGGAGTTCGTCCGGCGGCTGGCCCCGGCCACGGCCGGGGAGGAGCCCGGTGAGCTGTTCCCCACCGGGCTCCTCGCGGGGTCACCCGAGTTCGCGGAGTGGACGCGGTTGCACGGCGCCCTCGAGGCGAGCCGTCAGCGGGGGATGCTCGACGACCTCGAGAGCTACCGGCGCTGGGGCCCGGTGATCGCGCGGTTCGGGTTCACCTTCTGACGCGGCTAGGGGGTGGCGGGGCGGACGGTGCCGGTGACCTCGCCGAAGCCGATGCGGCTGCCGCCCGGACCCGGTGCCGTCGCCGTGATCGTCACCTCGTCGCCGTCCAGGAGGAACGTGCGCTCCTCGCCCTTGACCGTCACGGGCTCGCGGCCGCCCCAGCTCAGCTCGATGAACGCGCCGCGCTGGTGCTTCTCCGGCCCGGAGATCGTGCCGGAGGCGAACAGGTCGCCCGTGCGAGCCGAAGCTCCGTTCACCGTGAGGTGCGCGAGCATCTGGGCCGGTGACCAGTACATCTCCCGGTACGGCGGGCGCGAGACCACCTCGCCGTTCCACTCCACGGCGAAGTCGATGTCGAGCCCCCAGTCGTCCTTGCCGCGCAGGTAGGGCAGGGGAGCCGGGTCCTGGCCGGGCAGCGGGACGCGCGCGGCCTCGAGCGCGGGCAGCGGCACGACCCACGGCGAGATCGACGTCGCGAAGCTCTTGCCCAGGTGCGGGCCGAGCGGCACGTACTCCCAGGCCTGCAGGTCGCGGGCGGACCAGTCGTTGACGAGCACGGCGCCGAACACGTGCTCGGCGAAGTCGTCGACGCCGATCCGGCCACCCAGCGGCGAGCCGGTGCCGACGACGAAGCCGAGCTCCGCCTCGATGTCGAGCCGACGGCTCGGGCCGTAGGTGGGCGCATCCTCGTCGGGCGCCTTGCGCTGGCCGCACGGGCGGACGATGTCGGTACCCGACACGACGACGGTGCCCGCCCGGCCGTGGTAGCCGACGGGCAGGTGCTTCCAGTTGGGCAGCAACGGTTCGGCGTCCGGGCGGAACAGGCGCCCGAGGTTCGACGCGTGGTGTTCGGAGGCGTAGAAGTCGACGTAGTCGGCGACCTCGAACGGCAGGTGCAGCACGACGTCGCCGAGCGCGTGCACCGCCGCTTCGAGGACGTCGCCGGTCAGCAGTTCGCGCAGCTGGGTCCGTACCCGCGTCCACCGTTCCCGGCCCTGGGCGAGGAACGGGTTGAGCGTCGGGGCCGCGAAGACGTCGTCGCGCAGCAGCTCGGCGAGGTCGACGACGGTGTCGCCGACCCGCACGCCCACCCGCTTTTGGCTGTCCGAGGCGGAAAAGACGCCGTAGGGCAGGTTGTCGAGCCCGAACGGCGAACCGTCCGGGATGGTGATGGTGCTCACTCGCTTTCCTCCGGTGCGGTGACGATGCCCAGGCCGACCAGCTCGGTCAGCGGGTCGGTGATGCTGCAGGTGCCGAACGAGGTGAACGCCGCCCGCGCGCCGGTGACGTTCTCGGTGACCAGCCCGGCGACGGTCGCGCCGTCCCGTTCGGCCAAAACCTCGATGGCGTCCTTTGTGGACGAACCGGTGCGGAGCAGGTCCGTCGCCAGCAACACGTTGAGGAACCCGTGCTGCTCGAACCCGGTCTCCGGGTCGGTGTTGCGCAAGGCGTGGTGCAGCCCGGCGGTCGCCTTGAACGGCACCCCGGCGGCGACGACGGCGGCGATGCCGTCGGCCAGCTCGGCCTCGTCGGGGTACAGCTCGGCGCGCACCCCGCCGGTGCGGAACTTGGCCCGGTAGCGGCCGGGCAGCCGGTCGAGCACGGCGTCCCGGCGGTCGTCGCGGGGGACCTCCACGTAGACGTCGAGGCCGGTGACGTCGTCGAGCTGCGCGAAGAAGGCATCGACGGCCATGCCGACGGGCAGGGCGACCTCGATCGACCGCAGCTCGACCGGCAGCCGTGCGGCGGCGGCGCGGACGTCGGACACCTGCGCGGGCCCTTCCGGGAAGGTGACGGAGAGCGGTAGTGGGGTGCCATCGTCGGGGAGGAGCGGATCGAGGCCGGGCACCGCGGCGGCGGCGAGCACGAGTGGGCCGACCAGCTCGGCGTACCAGGCGCCGGCGCGGTCGCGGTAGGCGCCCACGGCATCGGGGAGCGGGGCGAGGCCGGGCGGGAAGACAGCGGCGTCATCGCACAACCCGGCCAGTACGGCGGGGATCGCGCTCATCGTGGCCTCCGTTCGGATCGGGTCCCGGGGTCGCCGGGAGCCTCGGTCGTCGGCCCGCTTCGCTGCGGGCGTCGGTGGGGTGGGCCGGGTGGGCCCGTCGCAGTATTCCACGCCGTGGGACCGGTCACCGGCTCGCCGGGAGGACGCCTTCCGGGCGGCGGGGCTGGGGCCGGTCGTACGCGGCCGCGCTCCTTTCGGGCGGTGGCGGCGTTGCGGTTCGGCCCGCTGCCGGGGATCGGCCGCCTGGTCGCCGGGAGGATGCCATGGCGCTGCTCCGGGCGGTGCCGGTGGCGCGTGCGGGCGGGGACCGGTCGGCCCGTGCGCGTACCGGGCGATGCTCGAGCCCCGCGCGCACCGGGCGGCGCTGACCGCCAAACAAGCGGGAGAACCTGATCACGGGCGCGGAGCTGAACGGAACGGTCCCGATGTGGAAGTGGATCGGCGACGACGTTCACCTAGTGACGCGGCCCGGTCCCGGCGGCGGCCCCGAGCAGGACCGCCACCGGGGACCGGTCAGGAGCGGCGCGTGCGGCCCAGGCGGTGACGACGTCCGGCGTTGCGTTCGTCGTGCAGTTCCTTCAACGAGCGCATCATCGCGTCTTCCTGCTGCATCAGCGGGTCGTGGCGCAGGTCCTTCCAGACCGACACGCACAGCCCGACCATCACGAACAGGAACGGTACCGCGATCAGGATCGTCAGGTTCTGCAGCCCGGTGAGCGCCTCGTTGCCGCCGACCAGGAGCATCACCGCCGCGACCGCGCCCATCAGCACGCCCCAGAAGATCACCACGCTCTTCTTGGGGTGCACGCTGCCGCGCTGGGACAGCGTCCCCATCACCACCGAGGCCGCGTCCGCGCCGGAGACGAAGAAGATCGACACCAGCAGCATCACCAGGATCGCGATCGGCACGAACCACGGCAGGGTCTCCAGCAGCTCGAACGTCGCCGACTGCGCGCTGCCCGCGCCCGCGATGTCCGTGCCCGCGCGCTGCCTGCTGATCGCCGCGCCGCCGAAGATCGCGAACCACAGCAGGCTCACGATGCTCGGGATCGCGATGACGCCGAAGATGAACTGGCGGATCGTGCGCCCGCGCGAGATGCGGGCGATGAACATGCCCACGAACGGCGTCCACGAGATCCACCACGCCCAGTAGAAAACCGTCCAGCCGGACAGCCACGTCTGCATCTGCTCGCCGCCGGTCATGCCGGTGCGGCCGGACATCTCGGCGAACTCGCGGAAGTAGTCGCCGATCGCGCCGGGCACGATGTTGAGGATCAGCACCGTCGGCCCGACCACCAGCACGAACACCGCGAGCACCGCGGCCAGCACCATGTTGATGTTGGACAGCCACTGGATGCCCTTGGCCACCCCGGAAACCGCCGACGCGATGAACGCGATGGTGAGGATCGCGATGATCGCCACCAGCAGGCCCTTGCCCGGGTCGTCGATCCAGCCGACGGCGCCCATGCCGCCACCGACCTGCAGCGCGCCGAGGCCGAGCGAGGCGGCCGAACCGAACAGCGTCGCGAAGATCGCCATGACGTCGATCGCCTTGCCCAGCGGCCCTTCCGTGCGCCGGTTCCCCAGCAGCGGCGCGAACACCGAGCTGATCAGCTGGGTCCGGCCCTTGCGAAAGGTGCTGTAGGCGATCGCGAGGCCGACCACCGCGTAGATGGCCCACGGGTGCACGGTCCAGTGGAACAACGTCGTCGCCATCGCGGTGTGGACGGCTTCGTCGGAGTTCGGCGCCGCGGTCCCCGGCGGGGGGCTGGCCAGGTGCGAAACCGGTTCGTAGACACCGAAGAACATCAGCCCGATGCCCATCCCGGCGCTGAACATCATCGCGATCCACGACGACGTCCGGAACTCGGGCAGCTCCTTGTCCTGGCCCAGCGGGATCCGGCCGTAGCGGCTGATCGCCAGGCACACCGCGAAGAGGACGAACCCGCTCGCCGTCAGCACGAAAGCCCAGCCGCCGTACGGGATCACGGCGTCGTTCAGCACGGTCGAGGCGACGCTGGCCAGGCTCGCCGGGGAGAGCACACCCCAGACGATGATGGCGAGCGCGAGCACGGCCGCGACACCGAACACGACGCGGTCGGTGGCCGCGGGCCGGTCGGCCGCGACGTCGAGCGGAACGTGCTCGTCGGGCGAGTGCCCGGGACCCGTGGTGTCCGGTGCGTTGGCGACGTCCGTCGCGGCGGACACCACCGCCTCTTCTTCCGCTTGCCTGCCGTCCTGCGAAGTCATGGTCCAAGCGCGCGCCACCGGCGCGCGATCTCCTTCCACCCGGGTGACCTGGTTTCCTCCCGGCACCCTAACCAGAAACGGGACGAACGGCAGAAATTGCGGCAACTGACGTTTGAACCGTCGAGGGCGGCGTTGACCTGCGGAGACGCGCGGGGAGGTGGAATGTCGGCGGTGAACGTGTCGAGCGTGACACGGGCGAGCGGTCCGGCCACCCGCGTTCGCACGGGCTTCCGCCGCGAGGTCGTACGCTTCTCGGATGAGCTCGGCACCCACCACGGAGCACTCGATGGTCGAAACCCGGCACCAGACCCGGTTGCTCACCCTGCTCCGGGACGAGGGCCCGATGTCGCGGGTCGAGCTGGGGGAGCGGCTCGAACTGCCGCGCGCGCGGGTGGGCGCCGAGGTCGCCCGGCTCGACGAGGTCGGTCTCGTCGAAACCGCCGGGCCCTCGGCCAGCCGGGGCGGGCGGCGCTCGACGCTCGTGCGGCTGGCCGGTGACCTGCGGGTGCTCGCCGTGGACGTCGGTGCGACGTCGGTCGGGGTGGCCGTGACCGACGCCTCCTGCGAGGTCCTCGCGCACACCGTCGAAGACTGCGATGTCCGGCAGGGGCCGCACCCCGTGCTGCGGCGGGTCGCCGAACTCGCCGCGAAGGTCCGGGACGAGGCGCCCGGCCGGCTGGTCGCCGCCGGGATCGGGCTGCCCGGGCCGGTCAGCTTCGCCGAAGGGATGGCCGTCGCCCCGCCGATCATGCCCGGGTGGGACCGGTTCAACGTGCGGGACCACCTGGGCGGGCTCTGGGGCTGCCCGGTCGCCGTGGACAACGACGTCAACGCCATGGCGCTCGGCGAACGCCACGCCGGGGTCGCGCGCTCGACCGACGACCTGATGTTCGTCAAGATCGGCACCGGGATCGGCTGCGGGATCGTGCTCGGCGGCAAGGTCTACCGCGGCGTCGCGGGCACCGCCGGCGACATCGGGCACATCCGGCTCGACGACTTCGGCCCGACCTGCGCCTGCGGGGAGGTCGGCTGCCTGGAGGCCTACTTCGGCGGGGCCGCGCTGGCCCGCGACGGGCTCGCCCTCGCACGCAGTGGCCGCTCGGCCCACCTCGCCGAGGTGGCCGCCGAACGCGGGGTCGTCACCGCCCGCGACGTCGGCCGCGCCGCCGCGGCGGGCGACTTCGGCGCGGTCAACCTGATCCGGGACGGCGGGCGGCGACTCGGCCACGTCGTCGCGTCGCTGGTCAGCTTCCTCAACCCGGGGATGGTCGTGATCGGCGGCGGGGTGGCGCAGCTCGGCCACCAGCTGCTCGCCGAGGTGCGCAGCGCCGTGTACCGGCGCTCGCTGCCGCTGGCGACCGGGAACCTCCCGATCGTGCTCTCCGAGCTCGGCGACACGGCGGGCGTGATCGGGGCGGCCTGGTCCGCGACGGACCGCGCGTTCACCTTGAGCAGCTGACCGTGCCCGCGCAGTAGCGCGCGCTGAAGGGGACGTTCATGGCATGTGATGCGCTGAACGTCCCCTTCAGCGCATCACATGCCAGCAAAGTCCCCTTCAGCGCAGCGCTCGATTCGAGCAGACTTTCGTACGTTTCGATCGAAAGTCTGCACGGTTTCGCACGGCTATCCGGGTGAATACCGGACTAAACCCGCCTTCGTCACCTTGACGGGTGACCGTCGTCACCCTACTTTCGCTGCCTGAGTGACAAAGTGTGGTCGACACGCAGCACGATGGGGGCACTGTGGCCGGGACCGGGACGAGGCGAGCCGACCCGGCGAGCCCGCGCACGGCGAACCTGGCCGCGGTCCTGCGGGCCCTGCGCGCCGGACCGCTCTCGCGCACGCAGCTCGCCGCCCGCTGCGGGCTCGCCAAATCGGCCGTCCCCGGCCTGCTCACCGAACTCGCCGAACGCGGCCTGGTCCGCCCGGCCGGGGTGCTCCCGGGCAACGGACGGCCGAGCCGCCTGGTCGAGCTGGACGGCGAAGGCGTGCCCGCGCTCGCCCTGAGCATCGAGGCCGACCGGCTCTCGGCCGTGGTCACCGACCTGTCCGGCCGCGTACTGGCCGAGCACGCCGAGACCGTCGACGTCGCCGCGGCCGGGCTCCAGCGGAGCATGGACGAGCTCGCCCACCTCGCGAGACGGGTGCTGCCCGGTCCACCGGCCGGGGTCGCGGTCTCGGTGCCGGGACTGGTCGACTCGGCCGCCGCGGTGCTGCGGTTCGCCCCGGCCCTGCGCTGGCGCGACGCGGAGATCGCCGGGCTCATGGCGGCCCGGCTGGACGTCCCGGTCGACGCCGTCGCCGTGGACAACGAAGCCAACCTCGGGGCGCTGGCGGAAGCGGCCGCCGGGACCGGAAGCGAGCTGTTCTACCTCAGCGGCGGGACGGCCGTGGGCGGCGGGTTCGTCTCCGGCGGCACGATCCTGCGCGGCGCCCGCGGGTTCGCCGGCGAGGTCGGGCACATCGCCGTCGACCCGTCCGGCGAGCGGTGCGCCTGCGGCCGGACGGGCTGCCTGGAGACGAAGGCGAACCTGGCCGCCGTCCTGCGCGCGGCGGCGGCACCCGGCGACCCGCTGCACGACCCCGCCCTCGGCGTCGAAGGCCGGGTTTCGCAGCTGAAGGATCGCGTGCGGCGCGGCGACCAGCGCGCGGCGACGGCCGTGCACGAACTCGGCGTCGCGCTCGGTGTCGCACTGTCCACTGTGGTCGACGTGCTCGACCCGGACGTCGTCGTGCTCGGCGGTTCCTTCGCCGAGCTCGGCGACTGGCTGGTGGAGCCGATCCGCGTCGAGCTGGCCGCCCGGCCGCTCGGCCACGCCCGGGTCGTGCCCTCGGCGCTCGGCCTGCGCGCCCCGCTGCGCGGTGCGGCCCACCTGGCGGCCGAACGGCTCTTCGCCAACCCCGCGCTCGGCCGTGAGGAGGCCTCGGGATGACCCTGCTTTCCGTCCGCGGGATCGTGAAGACCTTCCCCGGCGTCCGCGCGCTCGACGGCGTCGACCTCGACGTCGAACCCGGCGAGGTGCACTGCCTGCTCGGGCAGAACGGCGCGGGCAAGTCGACGCTGATCAAGGTGCTCGCCGGCGCGCACCAGCCCGACGCGGGGGAGCTCACCTGGAACGGCGAGCCCGTGACGCTCGGCTCGCCGGTCGACGCGCTGCGGCTGGGCATCGCCACGATGTACCAGGAACTCGACCTCGTGCCCGGGCTTTCGGTGGCGGACAACATCTTCCTCGGCCACGAGCGCGCCCGCTTCGGCTTCACGCGCATCTCGCAGGCCCGCGACGAGGCCGCCCGGCTGATGGCCCGGCTCGGCCACCCGGACATCCGGCCGTCGACCGAGGTCGGCAAGCTGTCCGCGGCCGGGCAGCAGCTCGTGTCGATGGCCCGCGCGCTGGCCCACGACGCCCGGCTGCTGGTGATGGACGAACCGACCGCCGCGCTGGCCGGCGAGGAGGTCGACAACCTCTTCCGCATCGTCGGCGAGCTGACCGCCGACGGCGTCTCGGTCGTCTACATCTCGCACCGGCTCGAGGAACTGCGCCGGATCGGGCACCGGGTGACCGTGCTCAAGGACGGCCGGACCGTCGGGACCGGCCTCGACGCCCGCACCACCCCGACCGCCGACCTGGTCGCCCTGATGGCCGGGCGCAAGGTCGAGACGGTCTTCGGGCCGCGCCACGACGGTCACGCGAGGGCCACGACCGTGCTGGAGGTCGACCGGCTCGCCCGCGACGGCGAGTTCGAGGACGTGAGCTTCAGCGTCCGCGCCGGGGAGGTCGTCGGCATCGCCGGGCTGGTCGGGTCCGGCCGCAGCGAGCTGCTGGAGACGATCTTCGGCGCGCGCAAGGCCGACCGCGGCACCGTGACCGTGGCCGGGAAACCGCTCCGGCCGGGCAGCGTGCTCGCCGCCGTCAAGGCGGGGGTCGGCCTGGCGCCCGAGGAACGCAAGAGCCAGGGCCTGCTGCTGGACCTGCCGGTGGTGCACAACGTGACGCTGGCCAGCCTCGACCGCTACGCGAAGCTCGGCTTCAGGGAGCGCGCCAAGGAACTGGACGACGCGGGCGAGAGCCTGCGGCGCCTCGACCTGCGGCCCGCCGACCCGAGGCGGATCGTCCGGACGCTCTCGGGCGGCAACCAGCAGAAGGCCGTGCTCGCGCGGTGGCTGGTCCGTGGGTGCGAGGTGCTGCTGCTCGACGAGCCCACGCGCGGCGTCGACGTCGGCGCCCGCGCCGAGCTCTACCGGCTGATCGACGAGCTGGCCGCGAGCGGCGTCGCGATCGTGCTGGTGTCCAGCGAAATCCCCGAGGTGCTCGGGCTGTCCGACCGGGTGCTGGTGCTGCGCGAGGGCCGCGTCCTCGCCGACCGGCGCTCCGCCGGGCTGACCGAGGCCGAGGTGCTCGACGTGATTCTCGAGGGGAGCGCGGCATGACCGAAACGCAAGCACCACCACAGGAAGCGCTTCCCGCCGAACGGAAGCGGCGGTTCGCCTTCACCGCCGACCCGCGGCTGCTCGGCCTGGCCGGCGTGCTCGTCGTGCTGTGCCTGGTCGGCCAGTTCACCCGGCCCGAGCTGTTCTTCACCGAAAGCAACATCTCGACGATCCTGCGGCTGGCCGCGGCGATCGGCGTGGTCAGCGTCGGGATGACGTTCGTGATCATCAGCGGCGGGATCGACCTGTCCGTCGGCTCGATGGTCGGCCTGGCCGGGGTGTGGCTGACGACGTTGGCGACGCAGTCGTACGGCCCGTGGGTGATGGTCCTCTGCGGACTCGCGGTCGGCCTCGGCTGCGGGCTGATCAACGGCGTCCTCGTCGCCTACGGCAAGGTCGTGCCCTTCATCGCGACGCTGGCGATGTACGTCTCGGCCCGCGGGCTCGCCGAACGGATCAGCGGCCGGCGCACCCAGGTCGTCGCCGACCAGGACTTCCTCGCCTTCTTCCGCGGCGCCTTCCTCGGGATCCCGACGCTGATCTGGCTGTTCGCGCTGGTCTTCGCGGTCGGCTGGGTGGTGCTGAACCGCACCACGTTCGGCCGCCGGACGTACGCGGTCGGCGGCAACGCCGAGGCGTCGCGGCTGGCGGGCATCAACGTCAAGCGTCACCTCGCGCTCGTCTACGGCGTGGCCGGGCTGTGCTGCGGGATCGCCGCGCTGATGGTCGTCGCGCGGACGACGGCGGGCGCGTCGACCAACGGCATGTTCTACGAGCTCGACGCGATCGCGGCGGTGGTCATCGGCGGCACGCTGCTCACCGGCGGCCGCGGCTCGCTCATCGGCACCCTCGTCGGGGTGCTGATCTTCACCGTGCTGTCGAACATCTTCACGCTGAACAACCTGGACACCGACATCCAGAACATCGCCAAGGGCGTGATCATCGTGCTCGCCGTGCTCCTGCAGTTCCGGGGCCGCAAGATCAAGAACCAGTCAGCAAGGAGGTCGTCATGACCGGAGAACCGTTCCTCGGCCGCCGGGGATTCCTGTTCGGCGGGGCCGCGCTGGGGGCCGGTGCGCTGCTGGCCGGGTGCACGTCGAACACGCCGGCGAACTCGGAGTCGAACGCGCCGGTGGCCAACGCGGGCAACAACGCCCAGCCGGGCAAGCCGATCACCATCGGCTTCTCCGCGCCGGCCGCCGACCACGGCTGGATCGCCGCGATCACCAAGAACGCCAAGGCGCAGGCGCAGAAGTTCAGCGAGGTGAAGTTCAACGCCACCGAGGGCACCAACGACGTCAACCAGCAGATCTCCCAGGTGGAGACGCTGATCAACGCGAAGGTCGACGTCCTGGTCATCCTGCCCTTCGACGGCAAGGCGCTCACCGCGGTCGGCCAGCAGGCGATGGACGCGGGCATCCCGGTGATCAACCTCGACCGCGTCTTCGACACGCCACTGGCGTACCGAACGTGGATCGGCGGCGACAACTACCGGATGGGCGTCAACGCGGGCAACTACATCGCCGCGGAGCTCAAGAAGAAGAACGTCGCCAACCCGATCATCGGCGAGGTCGCCGGGATCGACTCGCTGCCGCTGACGCAGGAACGCAGCAAGGGGTTCTCGGACGCGCTGGGCCGCGCCGGGTTCAAGGTGGGCCCGCGGGTGTCGGCGCAGTTCACCTCGGAGTCGGGGGAGCAGCAGACGGCGAACCTGCTGCAGGGCGCGCCCAAGCTGGACGCGCTGTGGAACCACGACGACGACCAGGGCATCGGCGTCAACGCGGCGATCGACACCGCGGGCCGCAAGGAGTTCATCATGGTCGGCGGCGCCGGCTCGAAGAACATGATGAACCTGATCAAGGCGGACTCCTCGCCGATCAAGGCGACGGTGCTCTACAGCCCGTCGATGGCTTCGACGGCGGTCGCGCTGGCCCGGTTGCTGGGGCAGGGCAAGGGGATCGGCGACCTGGCCGAGCACGACATCCCGGCCGAGATCACGACGTATTCGGCGGTGGTCACGAAGGAGAACGTCGACCAGTACCTCGACGTCGGCTTCGACTCCTGACCCCGTCGTGAGTGTTTAGGGCGGTTCTAACCGCCCTAAACACTCACGACCACCACGGCACCGAAACCAAAGGAGGGGTATGAGCCCGGCACGGGAAACCATCGGGATCGGGATGGTGGGGCACGCGTTCATGGGTGCGGTGCATTCGCACGCCTGGCGCAGTGTCCACCGGTTCTTCGACTCGCCGCTGGTGCCGAGACTCGCCGTGCTCGGCGGCCGCGACGAGGCCCGGGCCAAGGCGGCGGCGGAGAAGTACGGCTGGGAGGACGTCGAGACGGACTGGCGGAAGCTGGTCGCGCGGGACGACGTCGGCCTGGTCGACGTCTGCACGCCGGGGGACAGCCACGCGGAGATCGCGATCGCCGCGCTGGAGGCCGGGAAGCACGTGTTGTGCGAAAAGCCCCTCGCCAATTCGGTCGCGGAGGCCGAGGCGATGGCCGAGGCGGCGCGGCGGGCCCGTGAACGCGGGGTACGGGCCATGGTCGCGTTCAACTATCGCCGGGTGCCCGCGCTCGCGCACGCCAGGAACCTGGTCGCGAGCGGGGCACTCGGTGAGATCCGGCACGTGCGGTCGGTGTACCTGCAGGACTGGCTGTCCGATCCCGAGGCGCCGATGACGTGGCGGTTGCGGAAGGAGTCCGCGGGTTCGGGGGCGCTGGGCGACCTGGGTGCGCACATCGTCGATGCCGCCCAGTTCGTCACCGGCGACTTGATCACGGGGGTCTCGGCGCTGACGAACACCTTCGTGAAGCAGCGGCCGTCCGAGAGCGGCGGGACGGACGAGGTGACGGTCGACGACACCGCGTTGTTCCTGGCGCGCTTGTCGTCGGGCGCGGTGGCGAGCTTCGAAGCCACCCGCTACGCCCTGGGCCGCAAGAACTCCATGCGGCTGGAGGTCAACGGGTCGAAGGCCAGCTTGGCGTTCGACTTCGAGTCGATGAACGAGCTGCAGTGGTACGAGGGCTCCGGCACCGAGGCGGGGTTCCGCCGGATCCTCGTCACCGAGCCGCAGCACCCCTACGTGAGCGCGTGGTGGCCGCCGGGCCACCTGCTCGGCTACGAGCACACGTTCACCCACGAGGTCGCCGACCTGCTGGAAGCCATCGGCGCGGGCACCGATCCCGCGCCGGGCTTCGACGACGGACTGCGGGTCCAGCGGGTGCTCGACGCCGTCGAGCGGAGCGCGGCCGCGGAAGCGAATTGGACGTCGGTGGAGGAGAAATGAGCCGTCCCGTCACGTTGTTCACCGGCCAGTGGGCCGACCTGCCGTTCACCGAGGTGTGCAAGCTCGCCTCGGAGTGGGGTTACGACGGCCTGGAAATCGCTTGCTCGGGTGACCACTTCGAGGTCGACCGGGCGCTGTCCGAAGAGGACTACGTGCCGGGGCGGCTGCGGCTGCTCGCCGAGCACGGACTCAAGGTGTGGGCGATCTCGAACCACCTCGTCGGGCAGGCCGTCTGCGACGACCCGATCGACGCCCGGCACCGGGCGATCCTCCCGTCGCGCATCTGGGGCGACGGCGAGCCCGAGGGCGTCCGGCAGCGCGCGGCGGCCGAAATGGCCGACACCGCGCGGGCGGCGGCGAAGCTCGGCGTCAACACCGTCATCGGCTTCACGGGGTCGAAGATCTGGAAGTACGTCGCGATGTTTCCGCCGGTCGCGCGCGATGACATCGATGACGGTTACGCGGACTTCGCCCGTCGGTGGAACCCGATCCTGGACGTCTTCGACGAGGTCGGCGTCCGGTTCGCGCACGAGGTCCACCCGTCGGAGATCGCCTACGACTACTGGACGACCAAGCGCGCGCTGGAAGCCGTCGACCACCGGCCGGCGTTCGGGCTGAACTGGGACCCGTCGCATTTCGTCTGGCAGGACCTCGACCCGGTCGGGTTCATCCTCGACTTCGCCGACCGGATCTACCACGTCGACTGCAAGGACACCCGCAAGCGCTTCGACGGCCGCAACGGGCGGCTCGGCTCGCACCTGGCCTGGGCGGATCCCCGCCGCGGCTGGGACTTCGTGTCCGTCGGCCACGGCGACGTCCCGTGGGAGGACTGCTTCCGGGCGCTGAACTCGATCGGCTACTCCGGCCCGATCTCGGTGGAGTGGGAAGACGCCGGAATGGACCGGCTCCGAGGCGCGGCGGAGGCGGTGAAGTACCTGCGCGAGCACCTGTTCGACCAGCCGTCGGCGGCTTTCGACGCGGCTTTCAGCAACCAGAGATGAGGGAGTTCCATGTGCGGTGAACGGCCAGAGCAGCACTCCCGACGAACGTTCCTGAACGTGGCGACAGCGGCCCTCACGGTGGGGGCGGCGGCGGTGGCCTTGCCCGGCACCGCGGCCGCTTCCCCGGCCCGCCGCCGCGTGCCGCTCGACAAGATCAGCATCCAGCTCTACTCCCTGCGTTCCCTGCTGCAGAACGATCCCGAAGGCACGCTGTCCGCGCTGGCCGACATCGGTTACCGCAAGGTGGAGCTGGCCGGGACGTACGGCCGCAGCGCGACCGAGTTCCGCGCCATCCTCGACCGGTGCCACCTCGAGGCGTCGTCCACGCACGTGGGCATCGACGGCGACCTGAACCAGACCATCGCCGACGCGAAGATCCTCGGCAACACCTCCGCCGTGGTGCCGTACGCGAATTTCGGCACCATCGCCGAGTGGGAGGCCTTCGCGGGCCGCATGAACACCGCCGCGGTCGCCTTCAAGAAGGCCGGGCTGAAGCTCGGCTACCACAACCACGACCACGAGTTCGCCCCGATCGGCGGCGTCGTGCCCTACGACGTGCTCACCGCGAAGACGGACAAGCGGCTCGTGCACCTGGAAATCGATCTGTTCTGGGCGGTGAACGGCGGCGCGGACCCGGTCGAGCTGTTCCGGCGCAACTACCCGCGCGTCAAGCAGTACCACGTGAAGGACCGGACCGCGGACGGGCAGATGGTCGACCCCGGCGCGGGTGTCATCAACTTCCCGCGCATCTTCGCCGCTTCCTGCCACACCATCGGCGAGTACATCGTCGAGCACGACCAGCCCGCCGATCCGCTGAACACCGCGAAGGTCGGGTTCGAGTACCTCCGCACCGTGCGTTTCTGAGCCCCGGGGGAGTCCACATGCGAGTGTCACGTCGGTCGATGCTGGCCGGAACCGCCGCGGGCGTGCTCGCGCCCGCCGTCGGGCTGGCCGCGACGGCCGGGACGGCGTCGGCGGCGGGCCTGACCCGCCGGATCACGATCTACGCCGAAGCACTGCCCAACGGCCTGTACGGCTACGGCCTCGAGCCGGGCAAGGCCACGATCCCGGGACCGCTGCTGGAGATCTACGAGGGCGACACCCTCGAGATCGAGCTGGTCAACACGACCGACCAGCGGCTGTCCATCCACCCGCACGGCGTCAACTACGACACGGCGTCCGACGGCGCCCCGCTCAACGCGTCGTTCAACAAGCCGTACGAGACCCGGACCTACACCTGGAAGACGCGCGCCCGCTACGACACCGGCAGCGGGTTCTGGATGCCGGGCAACGCCGGGTACTGGCATTACCACGACCACGCGATGGGCACCGACCACGGCACCGGCGGCCTCGCGCGCGGGCTCTACGGCGGGCTGATCGTGCGCAAGCGCGGCGACCTGCTGCCCAGCAGGCAGTACACCGTCGTGTTCAACGAGATGATGATCAACCACAAGATGGCCCCGGACACGCCGATCCTGGAAGCCAACCTGGGGGAGCGCGTCGAGTGGGTCTGCATCGGGTACGGCAGCCTGCCGCACACGTTCCACCTGCACGCCCACCGCTGGGCCGACACCCGCACCGGGATGCTCGACGGCGCCGCTGACAACGCTGCCATCGTCGACAACAAGAACCTCGACCCCGGCAGCTCGTTCGGGTTCCAGGTGATCGCCGGCGAGGGCGTCGGGCCGGGTGCGTGGATGTACCACTGCCACGTCCAGACCCACTCCGACGGCGGGATGGTGGGCCTGTTCCTGGTCCGCAACGCCGACGGCAGCCTCCCCGCGGGAGCGCAGGACGCGATCGACCGGTTCAAGCTGCACGACCATTCCGGGCACGACATGAACCCCGATGCCCGCACGCACGCTTAGGAGGGGAGCTATGAGAAAACGTTGGTTCGGCAGGCGCGGCGCGGTCGTGCTCGCCATCGGTTCGGTCCTGGCGGCCGGGGCTCCGCTGATGGCGATGCCCGTGGCCCAGGCCGCGCCCGCCGCGGTGAACGTGCCCGTCAACGTGCTGGTCTTCCACGGCGCGGCGGCGGATCAGAAGGACCCCGTGCTGCGCGCGGCGGACGCGATCGCGCGGCTCGGCACGGACAACGGCATCACCGTGACGGCGTCCTCGGACCCCGCCGTGTTCAGCACCGCCAACCTCGCGAAGTACCGCGGGGTCGTCTACCTGTCCGCGCAAGGCGTCACGCTCAACCGTGACCAGGAAGGCGCGCTGCAGGCCTACATGAAAGCGGGTGGCGGGTTCCTCGGCATCTCCGACGCCGCCCGCGCGCAGGACTCGTCCCAGTGGTTCACCGGCCTGATCGGCGCCCGCCCGGTCGGCGCCCGGCCGACGCCCGAAGCGGTGGCGTCGGTGACCGCGAGCGCGGAGAACCCGCCCAACGAGACCAAGGAAAAGCTGGCCGACAACAACGAGAACACCAAGTGGCTGACCTTCGCCACCACCGGCTGGGCGGCCTACAAGATGGCGGCGCCGGTCGCGGTCAGCAGCTACTCGCTGGTGTCGGCCAACGACTTCCCCGGCCGCGACCCGAAGAACTGGACCCTGCAGGGGTCCGCCGACGGGAGCACCTGGGTCGACCTGGACACGCGCACCAACGAGGTGTTCCAGGAACGGTTCCAGACCCGGACCTTCACCTTCGCCAACACGACGGTGTACCCGAACTACCGGCTGAACATCACCGCGAACTCGGGTGAGCCGCTCATCCAGCTCGCCGACCTCAAGCTGTTCAAGGACAGTTCGACGACCCCGCCGCCGCCCGAGCCGGCGCCGCAGCAGGCCGTGGTCGACGTCCTCGACGCGCAGCACCCGGCCACCGCCGGGCTGCCGCAGAACTGGACGCGCACCGACCGGTGGCTCAATTGGGAGACCAACCCGGTCGGCACCGTGCACACCGTCGCGCAGGTCGAGGAGAAGGGCTACAACCCCGGGGTCGGCGCGAACGGCGCGTTCCACCCGATCTCGTGGTGCCGCGACTACGACGGCGGCCGGTCCTTCTACACCGGCATGGGCCGCACCGAAGGGTCCTACGGCGAAGACCAGTTCCGGAACCACCTGCTCGGCGCGTTGCGCTGGACGACCGGCATGGTCCGCGGCGACTGCCAGGCCGGGATCGCCGCGAACTACAAGATCGAGCGGCTGACCGGCAAGAACGCGGCCGGGCAGCTCGACCAGATCGGCGAGCCGCACGGGCTGACCATCGCCCCGGACGGCAAGGTGTTCTACATCGGCAAGGCGGCCTGCCCGACCGGGCCGGTCGTGAGCTGGGACGACCCGAACGTCGGCCTCGGCTGCGGCACGATCCACCAGTGGGACCCGGTCACGAAGAAGCCCAAGCTGCTCACGACGTTGCGCGTGATGGGCAACCGGGGCAGCGGCGACGAACTCGTCAAGAACGAAGAGGGCCTGCTCGGCCTGACGCTGGACCCGAAGTTCAGCGAGAACGGCTGGATGTACGCCTACTGGATGCCGCACGAGTCGATCGACCGCGACAAGCGGATCGGCAAGCGGACGATCTCGCGGTTCACCTACGACCTGGCGAAGCAGACGCTCGACCAGGCCACCCGCAAGGACCTGCTGTCCTGGGACGTGCAGATCCACAGCTGCTGCCACGCCGGCGGCGGCATGGCGTTCGACAAGGACGGCAACCTCTACGTCGGGTCCGGGGACAACAACTCCTCGGGCGGCTCGAACGGCTACTCGGGCAACAACTGGACGCTCGACTACAAGGGTCTCTCGTTCCAGGACGCGCGCCGCACCGCGGGCAACACCAACGACCTGGGCGGCAAGATCCTGCGCATCCACCCGGAGCCGAACGGGACCTACACGATCCCGCAGGGGAACCTCTTCCCGAACGGGCCGGCCGACAAGACGCGCCCGGAGATCTACGTGATGGGCGTCCGCAACATCTCGCGCCTGCAGATCGACCCGGTGCACAACTGGATGACCGCGGGCTGGGTCGGCCCCGACGCGTCGTCGCCGAGCCCCGAACTGGGGCCGGCGAAGTACGAGACGGCGACCATCATCACCGAAGCCGGTAACCACGGCTGGCCGTACTGCATGGGCAACCGGCAGCCCTACCGCGACCGCAGCAGCACCAACGCGGCCGAGCTGACCGGCTGGTACGACTGCGACCACCCGGTCAACACCTCGCCGCGCAACACCGGCCTGGTGAACCTGCCGCCGATCAAGGACAACATGATCTGGTACTCGCCGGACGGCGGCGGGCCGGTGTTCCCGAAGCGACCGGGCTCGTCCATCCCGACGTACAACGCGGCGGACGCCGTCTACACCCAGCCGTACCTGCGCGGTGGCGGCCAGGCCGTGATGTCCGGGCCGACGTACCACCGTTCGCTGGTCAACACGAACAGCGGCGTCGCGTGGCCGGCGTACTGGGACAACAAGTGGTTCATCGGCGACGAGTCGAACTCGCAGAACCGGGTCGCGGTGACCGTCGACCCGGCGGGCGTGCCGACGCACCAGCCGCCGGTGTTCGCCGAGACGTTCCGGCAGATCATCCCGGGCGGCTCGGGCGACACCCGGGTGCAGAGCTGGATGGACGCCAAGTTCGGGCCGGACGGCGCGCTGTACGTCCTGGACTACGGCAACGGGTTCTTCTCCCTCGACGCCAACCAGAAGCTGCTGAAGATCAGCTACACGGGCGGCGCGGCGACCCCGGCTCCGGCGGCGTCGTCGACGATGGTGCAGAACAAGGCGCTGACGGCCGCGTTCACCGGGTCGAAGTCCGGCGGCGTGTCCTACCGCTGGGAGTTCGGCGACGGCTCGGTGTCCACCCAGGCCGACCCGCGGCACACCTACCCGCGCACCGGGCTCTACACCGCCAAGCTGACCGTGACCTACGCGAACGGCGAAGCGGTGACGACCCGGACGTCGGTGAACGTCGGCTGCGCGGTCGCGGATCCCAGTCCGGTGGTGACCTTGGGCGACGCCATCACCAAGGTGCCGAACCGCATCGCCGGCGGTGGCTGCACGGTCGACGACTTCATGGACGACGAAAACACGTGGAGCACGCACGCGGCGTTCGTCAACCACGTCGAGCAGGCCACCGAGACGCTCTCCGACCTCGGCGTCATCAACTCCGCCGAGTCCGCCGAACTGAACGCGGCCGCCGCGGCGTCCCCGATCGGCACGGCGGGGACCACCGGCTACGACGCGCTGTTCGACGGCACGGTCGCGTCGCTGCGCGGCTGGGAACAAGCGCCGTCGGGACAGTTCACGCTGCAACCCGACGGGTCGATCCGCTCGGCCGGCGGGCTGGGCATGCTCTGGTACGCCCAGCGGCAGTTCGGCGACTTCTCGGTGAAGGTGCAGTTCAAGGACATCGCCCCGGAGGGGTACCGGGCCAACAGCGGCGTGTTCGTCCGGTTCCCGGATCCGCGGACGCCGCTGGAGCAGCGGCCACCGGGCAGCTGCGGCACGGTCGGCTCGGCGCGGACGTCGCAGGCGTGGGTCGCGATCTACTGCGGCCACGAGATCCAGATCTACGACGGCGACACCGGTGAGCCGCAGAAGACCGGGTCGGTCTACAACTTCGACCCACGCCCGCTCGACCAGGCGGGTGCCCGGCCGAAGGCGACGTGGAACGAGTACGAGATCAAGGTCGTCGGGCAGCACTACACGATGATCCGCAACGGCGTGGTGATCAACGAGTTCGACAACACGCCGGGCCAGCAGTCGTCGCGCGCGGGTGACCCGCCGACCGACCTGCGGCAGTTCGTCAGCGGGTTCATCGGGCTGCAGAACCACAGCGACAACGACCTGATCGAGTTCCGCAACATCCGGGTGCGGCAGCTGTAGCGCGATGGGGGCCGGGCGCGCGCGTCCGGCCCCCATCTCTCCCAGGAAGGGTTCCCCGCGATGTCCCCACGACTGATCGCCGTGCTGCTGACGGCGTTCCTGGCGGTGCTCGGGCTGGCCACGCCCGCGGTGGCGGCGCCGGTCCAGACGCTGACCTGGACCGGGAACAACAGCACCACCGAATACGCGTCCGCGCCCACCGGCGCCCTGCCCGGCGAGACCACCATCGTCTTCGAGAACAGCGAAGCCACCGGCAACACGACGGGGATGTCGCACACCCTGACGTTCGACACGTCGACGCCGGGCTACAACCACGACGTCTCCCTGAACATCCTGGCCAACCCGTTCGACCCGCAGAACGGACGGCACGAAGCGGTCGTCACGCTCACGCCGGGCAAGTACCGCTACTTCTGCACGATCCCCGGCCACACGGCGATGGTGGGGGAGTTCGTCGTCTCCGACGGCGGCGGCGACACGACCGCGCCCGTGGTGACCGCCGCGGTGGCCGGTGATCGCGACTCTTCCGGCAACTACATCGAGTCGGCCACGGTTTCGCTTTCGGCCACCGACGCGGGATCCGGCGTGGCCTCGGTCGAGTACCAGCTCGACGGCGGCACGTGGACCACGTACTCGGCGCCGGTGGTGGTTTCCGCGGTGGGCATGCACATGCTGCACTACCGGGCGACCGACGTCGCCGGGAACACGTCCGAAGAAGGCATGGCGCACTTCACGATCGTCGAGGGCCAGGGCGACACCACCCCGCCGACGGTGACCGCTTCGATCGCGGGGGACAAGGACTCGTCGGGCAACTACCTCGACGTCGCCACGGTAACCCTGACGGCGACCGACGCCGATTCGGAGGTCCGGTCGGTCGAGTACCAATTGGACGGTGGCGCGTGGACACCGTATTCGGCGCCGGTCGCGGTGACCGGCGCGGGTGAGCACATGGTCCACTTCCGGGCGACCGACGCCGCCGGGAACACGTCACCGGAGGGGATGTCCCACTTCACGGTGGTCAAGCGCGACACGACGGCCCCGGCCGTGTCGGCTTCGGTGGCGGGCACGCAGGACGAGGACGGCAACTACGTCGGCAAGGCGGTCGTCACCGTGACGGCTTCGGACACGGGGTCGGGCGTCGCGGCGGTGGAGTACAAAGTGGACAGCGGAGCGTGGACCGCTTACGCCGCACCGGTTCCGGTGACGGCACCCGGCGCGCACACGGTGGGCTACCGCGCCCGTGACGTCGCGGGGAACGCGTCGGCCGAGGGGAGTGTGTCGTTCACGGTGGTCGCGGGCGGGGACACGACCGCGCCGTCCGTGACGATGCAGGTCACCGGCAAGCAAGACGGCAGCTGGAACTACGTCGGATCGGCGTCGGTGACGCTGACGGCGACCGACGCGGAGTCCGGCGTGGCCCTGGTCGAGTACAAAGTGGACAGCGCGGCCTGGGCCCGGTACACGGCACCGGTGGTGGTGTCCGCGCTCGGGGCGCACACGGTCCGCTTCCGGGCAGCGGACGTCGCCGGGAACGTCTCGGCGGAGGGAACGGGAGCGTTCACGGTGGTCGCGGCCGCCCCGCCACCGGACGCCTGCCCGGACTCCGACACCCGGGACACGGTGGTGATCGGCGGGATCGACAGCCAGGTCGAGAACATCGACATCGGCAACGGCTGCACGCTCAACGACGTCATCGACGAGGACGCGGAGTACGCGTCGCACGACCGGTTCGTGCAGCACGTGAAGGCGGTGACGCAGGAACTGGTGACGAACGGGGTGCTGTCCTCGGGCGACCGGAACCGCATCGTGACGGCGGCGATCGAGTCCGACATCGGCGGCGGCACGGCGGTCGTCGCCCGGCCGGAGATGAAGAAGCGGCTGTAGTCACGGGGGAAGCGGGCCGCGGCGCGTCGGGTGCGACGGCCGCGGCCTGCTTCGCGTCGGTGGGCGCGGCTCGGCCGGGCCGCACCGCCTGCTGGCTGCCGCTGGCCGGGGTCCGGGGGCCCGGGCCGACCGCCACCCACCTACGACTGCACCTCCGACTCGAGCGCCGCTTCCCGCAGCGCCGCCGCCACCCGGCTGGCAGCGTCCGTCAACGGCCGAGGCAGGTGCGCCAGCAAGATCCGCCGCTGCTCCCCGGGCCCACCCCGAACCGGCAGCACCCGCACCCCGGGCGGCACGACCGGCCCGAGCGCCCCGGGCACCGTCGTGATCCCGCATCCGGCCGCGACCAGCTGAAGTTTCGCCAGCCAATCGCGCGCGGTGTGCGCGATCTCGGGCCGCTCGTCCAGGCCCGGCCACACGCCCAGCAGGCGGTCGTCTCCCGAACCGGCGATCCACCTCCGTCCGCGCAGGTCGACCACGTCGATGTACTCGCGCCGGGCGAGCGGGTCGGACTCGGGCACCGCCACCCGCAGGCTTCGCTCGGTGAGCGTGTGCACCGTCAGCGCCGGGGTCTCGGTGTCCGGCGGGCGGAACGGCGGGGCCGACGCCAGCAGCGCCAGGTCGACCGTCCCGGCACGCAGTGCGCGCACGAGCGCCGGTGTCCCGCCCTCGCGGCTGACCACCGTGATGGCCGGGTGCGTGCGCCGCAACGCCGTGAGCGCGCGGGGGAGCAGGTCCGCTCCCGCCGTCGGGAACCAGCCGAGCCGGACCGTCGCCTGCTCGCCCGGGAGCCCGGCCAGTTCGCGGGCCGTGGCGTCGAGCTGGTCGAGCACGACCGCGGCGCGGCGGACCACGATCCGGCCCGCCGAGGTGAGCCGCACGCCGTCGTGGCGGCGCTCCAGCAACGTCGTCCCCGCCGCGCGTTCCAGGGCCGCGATCTGCCGGGACACCGCGGACTGGGTGTAGCCGAGCGCGGTCGCCGCCGCCGTGAGCGTGCCCCGCTCCGCCACCTCCCGGAACACCCGCAGTGCGGTCAGTGACGCGTCGGAGAAGGCCATGACGTCCACGCATACCAGGTCGGTTCGCTGCCCGCCGCGCGCATACCCCGGCTGTGACCGCCACCACCGGGCCCGGGGACGACCAGGGTGTCTCACCGGGGCGAACCGGCCCCGCCGGGGGCGAAGGTGGTGGAGCGCGGCGAACCCCGCCGCCACCCACCCGGAGGAGAAACCCACCATGGACATGAAGCTCGAGGTCGTGGTCCTGCCCGTCACCGACGTCGACCGGACCAAGCACTTCTACAAGACCCTCGGCTGGCGCGAAGACGCCGACATCGAATTCGGCGAAGCGCGGGTCGTGCAGCTGACCCCGCCGGGGTCGGCGGCGTCCGTCCACTTCGGCACCGGCATCACCGACGCCGCTCCGGGCTCGGTGCGCGGCACCTACCTCGTCGTCGACGACATCGAGGCCGCCCGCGCCGAGCTCGCCGGGCACGGCGTCGACGTCAGCGAGGTCTTCCACCGCGACGCGACCGGCGGGTTCGCCCCCGGCGCCCACCCCGACCGCGGCACCTACTCGTCGTTCGCCTCCTTCAGCGACCCCGACGGCAACACCTGGCTGCTCCAGGAGATCACGACCCGGTTCCCCGGCCGGACCAGCGGCGTGGCGTACGGGTCCGCCGCCGAGCTGGAGCAGGCCCTGCGGAAGGCCGCCGCAGCGCACGGCGAGCACGAGAAGGAGCTCGGGCACTACGACGAGGCCTGGCCGACCTGGTACGCCCGCTACCTGGCGCAGGAGCAGGACGCCTGAGCGGCGCCCGGGACCCGAGAAGAGAGAACGCGATGTCCACGATCCACCTGAACCTGCGCACCACCGCGACGCCCGAGCAGTTCCTCGCCGGGCTGACCGACTTCGGCCCCGGCCGCGCCGAGCTCTTCGGCCGCAGCGCGGACGAGTACCTGCGCGTGCACGACCGGAGCCCCGGCCACGCCGACGTCACCGAAGGGTCGGGCGGGGTGTGGGAACGCCTCGACTACGACTGGTCCGATCCCGCCCGGATCGTCATGAAGACCACCGACTCCAACGTGTGGGGCGGGGCGTCCGGGCACACCTACACGCTGACCCGGCTGCCCGACGGCACCACCGAGGTCGACGCCGTCGTCGTCCGTGAGGGCAAGAACTTCAAGGGCCGCCTGCTCGGCGGGTTGCTCGGCCTCGTCGGCAAGCGCGTCCTCGGCGGTGAGCTGGCGAAGACCGCGAAGGCCATCGAGGCGAGGAGCCGCGACAACGCCTGATTCCGCGCGGCCGGCGCTGCGATAGTGTTCGGGCACCCGGCACGGGCAGCCCGCCGTCGCCGGCCGGGCCGCGGGAGGTACGCATGCCGGGGCTGATCGGCCGGCACGCCGAACGCGCCGCCCTCGACCGCCTGCTCGCCGGAGCGCGGTCGGGGCAGGGCCAGGTGCTCGTCCTGCGCGGCGAGGCCGGGATCGGCAAAACCGCGCTGCTGGACCACGTTCAGGCGCAGGCGGCCGGGTTCCGGGTCGCGCGCGGCGCGGGCGTCGAATCCGAGCAGGTGATGGCCTACGCCGGGCTGCACCAGCTGTGCGCGCCGTTCCTCGACCGGCTCGACCGCCTCCCCGAACCCCAGCGCGACGCGCTCGGCACGGCGTTCGGGCTGAGCGCGGGCGCCCGGCCGACCCGCTTCCTCGTCGGCCTCGCGGTGCTGACGCTGCTGGCCGAGGTGGCCGAGGAGCAGCCGCTGCTCTGCCTGGTCGACGACGCGCAGTGGCTCGACCGGATGTCCGCGGTGGTTCTCGCATTCGTCGCCCGGCGGCTCCTCGCCGAGCGCATCGCGGTGGTCTTCGCGTTGCGTGACGACGGACGAGACGGCGACCTGGCCGGGCTGCCGGAGCTGCCGATCGGCGGGCTGGCGGAAGCCGAGTCGGACGCGCTGCTGGGTTCGGTGCTCACCGGGCCGGTGGACGGCCGCGTCCGCGACCGGATCCTCGCCGAAACCCACGGCAACCCGCTGGCGCTGCTGGAGCTGCCCCGCGCGTGGACGGCCGCGGAGCTGGCCGGGGGTTTCGGGCCGGCCGGGGCCGTGCCGCTCGCCGGGCGTCTCGAGCAGGGATTCGCTCGTCGCCTGGACCCGCTGCCCGCCGACACCCGCAAGCTCCTGCTCATCGCCGCCGCCGAGCCGCTCGGCGACGCCACCCTGCTGTGGGCCGCGGCCGGGCGCCTCGGCCTCGGTGCCGACCCCGCGGCCGGCGCCGAAGCGACCGGCCTGATCGAATTCGGCCGCCGCATCCGGTTCCGGCACCCGCTGGTGCGCTCGGCCGTCTACCGGTCGGCACCGGCCCGCGACCGCCAGGACGTGCACCGCGCGCTGGCGGAGGTGACGGACCCGGACCGCGACCCCGACCGCCGCGCCTGGCACCGCGCCCAGGCCACCGTCTCCCCGGACGAAGACGTCGCGGCCGAACTCGAACGTTCGGCCGGACGCGCCCAGGCCCGCGGTGGCCTGGTCGCCGCGGCCGCGTTCTTCGAGCAGGCGGCGCTGCTGACCCCCGAACCCGCCCGGCGCGCGGACCGCGAGCTGGCGGCGGCCGCGGTCAAGCGGGACGCGGGCGCGCTCGAGGCGGCGCTCGAACTCCTGGACGCGGTCGAGACCGGGCCACCGGACCCGGCACGCGCCGCCGAGGTCGAACGCCTGCGCGGGCAGATCGCGTTCGACCAGCGGCGCAGCGGCGAAGCGGCCCGGACCCTGCTGCGCGCCGCGGACCGGCTCACCCCGCTCGACCCCGGCCGGGCGCGGGAGACGTACTTGGAGGCCC
Organism: Amycolatopsis nalaikhensis; assembly: GCF_030264295.1. Taxonomy (GTDB): domain Bacteria; phylum Actinomycetota; class Actinomycetes; order Mycobacteriales; family Pseudonocardiaceae; genus Amycolatopsis; species Amycolatopsis nalaikhensis. The sequence goes on from NZ_CP127173.1 coordinate 7,313,594, forward strand.
TGGCGGCCGCGCTGTGGGCCGGGACCGACCTCGCGGCGGCGGCCGAAGCCACCCGCGCCGCACCGCCGGCACCCGTGCCACCCCGGGCCGTCGACCTCGTCCTGGACGCGCTGGCCACCCGGTTCACCGACGGCCACGAGGCCGCGGCGCCGCTCCTCGGGCCGGCGCTGGCGGCCGTTCGCGCGCTGGACGTCGAAGGGGAGGACGCCGGGCGGGTTCTCTGGCTGCTCGGCAACCGCGCGGGTGGCGTGATCGCCACCGAGGCGTGGGACTTCACGGCCGCGCGGGAGCTCGCCACCCGCCAGGTCCAGCTCGCGCGCGACGCGGGCGCGCTGGTGCAGCTGCAGTTCGCGCTCAACTTCCTCGCGGTGGCCGAGCTGTTCGCGGGCGAGCTGACCGCGGCGGCGTCGTCGGCCGAGGAGGACCGCGCGATCGCCGACGTCACGGGCAATCCGCCGGTCGGGTACGCCGCGATGCTGCTCGAGGCGTTCCGCGGGTCGTCGGAGCTCATCGCGGACACCGCGCGTGAAGCGTCGGAGCGAGGCCAGCTCCGGCTGGTCAGCCTCGCCGACCACGCGACGGCGGTGCTGTCCAACGGCCTCGGCCGCCACGACGTCGCGCTGGCGGCGGCGGCCCGGGTGTTCGACCGCGACGTGGTGGGGTTCCAGGGGTTCGCCACCACGGAGCTGGCCGAGGCGGCGTCGCGGACCGGCGACCAGGCACGGCTCGAGGCCGCGGCCGCGAGGTCGTCGGAGCGCGCGGGGACGGCCAAGACGGCGGAGGCGATGGGGCTCGACGCCCGCGTGCGCGCGCTGTGCGGCGACGACGCGGACCGCCTCTACCGCGAGTCCATCGCCTGCCTCGAGAAGACGACGCTGCGGGTGGAGCTCGCCCGCGGCCATTTGCTGTACGGCGAATGGCTGCGCCGCGAGGGCCGCCGCGTCGACGCCCGCGCGCACCTGAACACGGCGCACGAGCAGCTGTCGGCCATGGGGGTGACGGCGTTCGCGGAGCGGGCCCGGCGCGAGCTGCTGGCGACGGGGGAGACCGCGCGGAAGCGGACGGTGGAGGTGACCGACGAGCTCACCGCGCAGGAGTTCCAGATCGCCCGCCTGGCCGGCGAGGGGTATTCGAACCCGGAGATCGCCACGCGGCTGTTCCTCAGCCCGCGCACGGTCGAGTGGCACCTGCGCAAGATCTTCACGAAGCTGGGGATCAGTTCCCGCCGTCAGCTGCGGGACAGCGCACTCGTCGGCTGAACGACCATGGTGCTCGCCGGGCGGACGGGGTACAACGGGAGATGTGTCCGAGCGCGTCCGGCGCCGTGACCAGCACGTCGTGGTGGAGCGGGACGTGCTGGTGCGGTACCTCGACGCGTGGACGGCGACGACGTTGCGCTCCCAGCGCGGCGGCACGTACGTCGAGTGCGGCGGGTTCGCGGCCGACGCGGTGCGGGTCTTCGCCGAGTTCGCCGACCGGCTCGACGGGCACCACCTCGAGCTGGTGGTCACCGGCCCGGCGCCGGTGGCGGTGCCCGCGGGGTTGAGCGTCCGGGAGATGACCGAGCCGTTCGGTTTTGCCGGGCCGGTGCTCGCGCACGTCGAGGACGACTGGCCGGTGGCCGAGTCGCTCGCCCGCGGCAAGGGGCACGAAGTGGTGGTGACGGGCGCCGAGCCGGGCGACGACCACCGAGCCCGGCTGCGGACGGCGGGCCTTCGGTGCGTGCTGGCGGTCGACTTGGTGGCCGAGGACGGGGCAGCGCAAACGCTGGTGTTCGCGACGGCGGACAGCAAGCACCTCGCGACCTTCAAGAACGAGCTGTGGGCGGTGGACGAGTTCGCGGGCATCCGCTACCGCGACCCGCGGGACCCGGAGCGGACGTTGGTCGACATCTCGCTGACCCCGCAGCTGTTGCCGCTGCGGCGGGTGTTGTCGGCGGAGTTGGCTCGGCGGGGTTCGTGTTCGGTGGCGGAACTGCAGCAGCACACGCTGCTCGAGACGATTTACCGTCCGGCCGATGCGGTGGCGGCCTTGACGGCCGCCGCCGCGGCGGGAGATATCAGCCGGGAGCCGGAGAAAGGGCGACTCACGCCGCGGACGGTGGTCGCCTGCCGGTAGGAGTTCAACTCAATGCGCGGCGGGTGAGGTCGCCGCACCTGTCTTCTTGGCGTCGCGCGCCACGAGCGCGTCGCCGTCATGCCGTCGCCGAGGCGGATGGTGGTTGGCACGGCAGGGTTCCCCTGCGCAACGCGTGGTCGCCGTCGTTGCCGTCGTCGGCCCACACCACCTCCTTGCGGCCCGACGCGCAACTCGACTGCGGGGCGATCGCGAACCCCTCGTTGTTGTAGTTCGGCATCTTCGCCGGGCGCGCGTACGTCGCCGCTACCTTGAACCGGCCGTCGACCAGCTTCAGGCGCGCCGAGCGGCCGTCGCACGTGTTGTCGCACACCGACCAGAGGCTGCCCGTCTCCGGCTCGAACTCCAGCTCCATGACGTTCGGGAAGCCCGCCGAGAACGCGGCCACCCGGGTGAACCCGCCCCCGGACCGGTTCAACGCGTACGCGTACACCTTGCCCTCGTCCTCGAGACCGACGAAGTACAGGCCGGTGCCGTGGTCGGGGTAGGCGGCCGGGTCGTACGGCTTCTTCGTGTGCTCGTCGAGGAAACCACCCGCGGTCAGGAAGGTGTCCGGGATCCAGCTGATGGCTTCGAAACCGCCGTTGTCGTCGACGGCGGGCAGGTCGTCGGTGAGGTCCCACTCCGCCACCGCGTCGAGCGAGCTACCCGTGGCAGAGCCGTCGAATCGCAACACCTTCAGCAGGCTGCCGTCGCCGTCGTTGTCGCGCTCGGTCGCCGCCACGACGCCGTCCGGCGTGGCCACCACCGCTTCGGCGTCCGGGTCGCCGCCGCCGTCGGCGTAGTGCAGCCGCTTGCCCGACGACCAGCCGTCGGCCGGGCGCCAGAGACCGTCGCGGCGGACCAGCCGGTACAGCGTGCCCGGGCCGTTCTTCACCGCCCACAGCACGTCGGCGCCCTGGAACGACAGGCCGCTCAGGTTGTCGCCGAAAGCGCCGGCCGCGTCGGCGACCGCGACGGCCGGGTCACCGGGCCACGCCGCCGCGGTCGAGGCCTGGGCGCTGCCGGGTGGAACGGTGAGCAGGCCCGCGACGAACAGGGTGCCTGCCATGGCGAACCGGCGGGAGAGGTGCACGTCGCCCCCTGAAGTATTAGGAAAGAATCTTAACAAAGCGGGACTGTAGCCGGGTGATCGACTTCCGGCAACCGCCGGACCGGGGGAAATGCCACTGAATCGAGAAGGAGGCTCGCGCCGTTGACAGTAGTTAGGAAACTTTCCTAACTTGAGACGCATGTCCGACAACCGACGGCGCCGGAACCCCGCCGAACAAATCCGGCTGGCCGAGTGGCACGACCACTACGTCAAGAAGCACACGCGGCGCGGCGTCCTCCGCGCGACCGCCGCCGGTGGTGCCACGCTGGCCGCCGGGCACCTGCTGCTGCCGGGAACCGCCGAAGCGGCTCCCGGGCCGACCGTGCTCCTGAGTGGCGAGAAGGTGGCGGGCTCGACGCAACGTCCCTTCGGGCGGCACCTCGGTTTCGGAGCCGACGCCTCGCGCCAGGTGGTCGTCTCCTGGCAGACGCCGGCGAAGGTGACCGCGCCCTACCTCCGGATCGGCACGGCCGCGGGCGACTACGGCGCCACCGTGCCCGCCGAGGTGCGCGCCCTGACGAGCGACCTCTCGTGGCAGACTCCGGAGCACGACTTCCCGCCGCACAGCGGGTCGGCCGTCACGCAGTACTACCACCACGTCAAGCTGGACAACCTGGTCCCGAACACGACCTACTACTACGTCCTCGGCCACCAGGGCTACGACCCCACGACCAGCGGCCGGGTCGGCGAGGTCGCCACCTTCCGCACCGCGCCGGCGGCGGGCGGCACCGGCACGTTCTCCTTCACGGCCTTCGGCGACCAGGGCGTCGGCTACAACGCCCTCGCCACCAACAGTCTCATCGCGGACCTCGACCCGCGGTTCCACCTCGCCATGGGCGACATGAGCTACGCGCTCGAGGGCGAAGGCGGGCACCCGAAGGAGGACAAGTACGACGCCCGCAAGTGGGACTCGTTCTTCGCCCAGAACGATCCGGTCTCGTCCGGGATCCCGTGGATGGTCGCCCTCGGCAACCACGAAATGGAAGGCTGGTACGACCACCACGGCTACGGCGGCATGCGCGCCCGGTTCACCATGCCCGACAACGCCTGGGCCGGATCGACGTGCATCTACTCGTGGCGCTACCAGAACGTCGGCCTGATCAGCCTGGACGGCAACGACATCTGCTACAACAGCCCGTCCAACCTGGACTACACCGAAGGCAGGCAGACGGCGTGGCTGAAGAGCCAGCTGAAGAAGTTCCGCGACGACCCGAGCATCGAGTTCATCGTCGTCTACTGCCACCAGTGCACGTACTCGACCTCCGACGCGAACGGCGCGGAGCTGGGCGCGCAGCAGAAGTGGGCGCCGCTGTTCGACCAGTACCAAGTGGACTTGGTCCTCAATGGACACAACCACCTCTACGAGCGCACCGACCCGATCAAGGCGGGCAAGGGCACCAAGAAGGCCTCGCCCGGCGCGACCGTCAACCCCAAGACCGACGGCGTCACCTACATCACCGCGGGCGGGGGCGGCGAGAGCATCAACGACTGGATCGACGAGAAGGTCGGCGATTCCTACATCGGCCACGTCAACGACGCCACGGTCACCATGCGGTGGGACGACGAGGACGGTGGCGGGCACTCGAAGAAGGTCACCTGGTCGCGGGTGCGCTACCGCGGCTACAGCCTGGTGCACGTCGAGGTCACGCCCACCGTGGGCGGCACGCCCGGCCGGTTGAAGGTGCGCGCGTTGACCGAAGACAACGTCCTCGTCGACGAAGTCACCCTGCGGCGGGGTTGAGTTTGGTTTCGCACCGGATGCTCGGTGCCGCTTGGGTTCCGGACGCGACGCAGTCGACGGCCCGGCCGGCGCCGGGCACCGGGTAGCTGTAGACGATCGGCGCGTCGGAGTCGGTGCCCACGGAGAACTTGAGGACCGTCGGCTGCCAGGAGCCGGTGCCGTGCAGGCTCTTCGAGTAGTACGTCGTGTTCGGCCCGATGGTCGTGCCCATGCCTTCGTCGTCGCCGTTCAGCTCGTGCACGTTCAGGACGTAGTCCCCGGCGGTGTACTTGCCTTCGTTCGCGTGCCCGGCCTCGGCCGGGACCGCGCTGAGGACCTCCGGCGCGACCGGGTCGGCGGCCGTGGCCATCACGGTCGCGCCGATCGCCACCACCGCGGCCCCGGCCGCGACGGCGGTCACGCCGACCCGCTTGACGGTGAACTCCATGACCACTCCCTCGCCCTCGCCGGACTCCCGATGCTGATCAAGCTAGGGGCTCGCGCGGGCCCGTGACCTCGGCCGAAGGGGCAGGACGACGTCTGCCGCCTCGGCCATTCGGCCGATGTCCGCCCGCGGCGCGGCCTTGACACCCGCATCCGGTCATTCATACATTCGATGTCCAGTTGTATGAATGACGTGGGGAGTTGGTCCGCATGCGGCTCGGCCAGACCGCCGTCGTCCTGGGCGGCAGCGCCGCCGGGCTCTGCTCGGCCGGGGCGCTCGCCCCGCACTTCGACCGGGTGCTGGTGCTGGAACGCGACGAGCTCCCGGCCGCGGCCGAGCACCGCCGCGGCGTGCCGCAGAGCAAGCACCCGCACTTCCTGCTCAACTCCGGCCGCCGGGCGATCGGCGCGTTGTTCCCCGGCTTCGAGGAGCACCTGATCGCGGCGGGCGGGCTGCACCTGATGCCGTCCATGGACGCCGCCTACCTCGACGGCGAAGGCTGGTCGGCGCGCAAGCGCAGCTCGATGACGATGATCTACGGCTCGCGCATCCTCATCGAGCGCGTGCTGCGCGACGAGGTGCGCGGCCTGGCCAACGTCGTCATCCGCGAGGGCGCCACGGTGACCGGCCTGCGCACGTGCGCCGGGCGGGTCACCGGCGTCGAGATCGGCGAGGAGCACGTCGACGCGGACTTCGTGGTGGACGCGACGGGCCGCGGCTCCCCGGTCGGCGGCTGGCTGGCGGCCGCGGGCTGGCCCGAGCCCGAGGTGCGGACCCTCGACGCCAAGGTCACCTACACCTCGCGGTGGTACGACCTGCCCCCGCAGCGGCCCGCGTCGTGGTGGTGGCAGCACCTGGTCGTGATGCCGACGCCGGACAAGGGCGAGCACCCCGACGAGCACGAGTTCCTGGTCAACTTCTTCCCGATCGAGGGCGGCCGCGTCATCGCCTGCATGGGCTCGTGGGGCCTGGACATGCCCCGCACGGCGGACGCGTTCGGCGAAGCGGCCCGCCGGGTGCGGACGCCGTTGTTCGCGGCCGCGATGGACCGGTGCACGCCCACTTCGGAAGTCCACCTGACCCGCTCGACGGGCAACAAGTGGCGCCGCTACGACCGGCTGCGCACACCGCCGGAGGGGCTGGCGTTCGTCGGCGACTCGATCTGCGCGTTCAACCCGTTCTACGCGCAGGGCATCAGCTCCGCCGCCGGGTCGGCCCTGCTGCTGCGCGAGCACCTCGCCCGCGCCGGACGGCTCGACGCCGGGTTCGCCAAGGAGTTCCTGCTGGCGCAACGGAAACTGCTCGCCGTGCCGTGGCGCCTGGCGATGGCGCGGGACCAGGGCTACGAATGCGCCGTGGGCACCGAGAAACCTCCCGAGTGGCGGCGCCGCCTGCTCGCCGCCGCATCCGGCCCGGCCTTCCGGCTCATCGTCGGGGCGGCCCGCGAAGACGACGTCGTCGACGAGCACTTCGCGAAGGTGTTCAACCTCGACGAGTCGCTGGGGGAGATGCTGCGGAACCCGCGGGTTCTCGCCGGGCTGGTGCGCTACCGCGTCCGCGCGGCGCTGGGCAGGCACCGGGTGCCGTTCGGCTTCGACCCGCGCGCCGAGCCCCCGGCCACGGACTACTCGGCGGCCACGGCGGCCACGCGATGAGCGACGGCTGCGGACCGGACGCCGAGGCCGTCACCCGCGGCCTCGGCTTCGACTGCCACGACGTCTCGCCGGTGGTCTCGGTCCGCTTCCCGTGGGAGCTGGCGAACTGGACGCTGCCGGTGCTGGAGGTGCTGATCGTCGGCGGCGCCGTTTTCGCGCTGCTGCACGCGATCCGCCGCCACCGCGCGGGCGACCCGGTCAACCTGGTGCTGTGGTGCGCCTCCCTGGTCTACCTGTTCGTCACCGAGCCGCCGCTGTACTTCCCGGAGTGGTTCGGCCTCGACGCGGTCTACGGCTTCATCTTCGCGCACAACCTGTTCACCGTGCAGTTCATGGGGGACCGGCTGCCGCTCTACATCGTCGCGTTCTACCCGGTGATCAGCCAGCTCGCCTACGAGCTCGTGCGCACCCTCGGGATCTTCCGCGACCGCGGCCCGCTGGCCGGGGCGGTCGCCGTCGCGTTCGCCTGCCAGGTCTTCTACGAACCCTTCGACCAGGTCGGCCCGCCGCTGCGGTGGTGGGCGTGGAACCCGGCCAACGACGTCGTCAACCACCCCGCGCTGGCGACGGTGCCGTTGACGAGCATGCTGCTGTTCGCCTCGGTGTCGATGGCGGGCCTGACCTACTTGGTCGTGCGCCTCACGCGTGGGGCCCGGCTCAGGTGGTGGCGCATCGTCCTCGCCGGGGTCCTGACGCCGTTGACCATGGTGGTCGCGAGCGTCCCGGCCGGGTTCGCCGGGGAGAGCGGCACCGCGCGGGCCTGGATCCTCGGCGTCGAGCTGGCGCTGGTGTGGGCGGCCGGGGCCTGGGTCGTCTTCAGGCGCCGCGGCCCGGCCGAGCCGCTGTCCGCGTTCGCCCGGTGGTACCCGGCCCTGTACCTGGCGGGCATGGCGCTGTTCTGGGTGCGCGCGCTCGGCGACGGCGTGCCGATCGGGAGCGGGCTCTACGCGCTGGCCTGCCTCGCCGGAGCCGGGCTGCTGCTGGGCGCGCTGTACCGCCGGGCGCCGGCCCGGGCCGCTCGGGAATGATGGAGCCCATGGGGCACCACGGCTGGCGGGGCAACCCGCCCGGCACCGAAGACGAGGCACGCCGCCGGATCGTGGCGGCGGCCACGGCGTGCCTCGACCGGGTCGGGCTCGCCAAGACGAACCTCTCCGACGTCGCCGCCGAGGCCGGGGTGACCCGGCAGACCGTCTACCGCTACTTCCCGAGCCTCAAGGACATCCTCCGGGCCGTGGCGCTGGCCGGGGTCGAGGAGTTCGCCGGGCGGATGGCACGCCACCTGGCCGCGTTCGGCACCGCCGCCGAAGTGGCCGTCGAATCGGTGGTGTTCGCGCTGCGGACGGTCCCCGGCGAGCCGCACCTCGGCCTGCTCCTGCAGGCGGGCGAGGCCGACTTCTTCACCGACGGCGTGATCTCGCCGCAGGCGTTCGACTTCGGCGCGCGGATCCTGCGCGACGTCCCGGTCGACTGGCGCGCGGCCGGCGTCGCCACCGACGCCGACCTGCGCGGGCTCGCCGAGGTCCTGATGCGGCTGTTCATGTCGTTCCTGCAGTACCCCTCGGCCCCGGACCGCACCGACGACGAGCTGCGGGCCCTCGTCCGCCGCTGGGTCGGCCCGGCGCTCGCCGTCAGTCCAGCCGGACGGGCAACGCCTCCAGACCCCGCATCAGCCGGCTGAACCGCCACTTCGGTTCCGAGCCGACGTCGAGCCGCAGCCGCGGGAACCGGGTGATGAGCCGCCCGATGGCCACCTGACCCTCCAGCCGGGCCAGCGGCGCGCCCAGGCAGTAGTGGATGCCGTGCCCGAACGCGACGTGGCCGCCGGTGCGGCGGGTGAGGTCGAGCCGGTCCGGCTCGGGGAACCGGTGCTCGTCGCGGTTGGCCGAGTTCAGCGACACGGCGACGAACTCGCCCGCCGGGATCTCCACCCCGCCGACCACCACGGGCTCCGCCGTGAACCGGTACGTGCCGACGTGTACCGGGCCCTCGTAGCGCAGCAGCTCCTGGACGGCACCCGGCAGCAGCTCCGGATCGGCGCGGAGCTTGTCGAGCAGGACCGGCTCCCGCAGCAGCGACAGCACACCGTTGCCGATCAGGTTGACCGTGGTGTCCTGGCCCGCGATCACCAGCAGCGACGCCATCGCGACGAGTTCGGCGGCCGACAGCCGGTCGCCGTCGTCGGACACGCGCACCAGCTCCGAGAGCAGGTCGTCGCCCGGTTCCGCGCGCTTGCGCTCGATCAGCTCGCCGAGGTAGCCCAGCAACCGGGTCGACGCGGCCGCGAGCTGCCCGGCGGCGTCCTGCGCGGTGATCACCAGCACGCACTCGCGGAAAGACTGACGGTCCTCTTCGGGCACGCCGAGCAGCTCGCAGATCACCGTCATCGGCAACGGTTCGGCGTACGCGGGGAGCAGGTCGGCCGCGCCGTCGGCGGCCATCGCGTCGAGCAGCTCGTCGGCCACCGCCTCGACGCGGGGCCGCAGCCGCGCGACCACCCCGCTGGTGAACGCCTTCCCGACCAGCCGCCGCAGCCGCGTGTGGTCCGGCGGGTCGGAGTTGAGCAGGTGGGCATCCAGGGCCCGGAAGGCCGGGCTCAGCGCACCCGACCGCGGCCCGAGCTGTTCGGCCATCAGCTCCGTCGTGCGGCGCGAGTCCTTGCGCACGCGCGGGTCGGTCAGCACGGCGCGCACGTCGTCGTAGCGGGTGACCAGCCACAGCCGCACGCCGCGCCGGATGAAGACCGGCCGGACCGGGGCTTCGGCCCGCAGCAGGGCTTCCAGCTCGTGCGGGTCCTGGACGTAGTCCGGAGCCAGCTCGAGCGGTTCCACTGTCACGACAGCGCCGCCACGACGTCGTCGAGGAGCGCGGCCAGCTCGGCGGGCCGCGTCAGGAACGGGGAGTGGCTGCCGGGCAGGTGCCGGACGACGTCCGTCAGCCCCTCGGCGACGGCCCGCTTCATGAGCGGTTCGGGCATGGCCCGGTCGTCGTCGCAGACGATCAGCGCGGACGGGGTGTCCCGCCACGCCTCGCGCGTCAGCTCCTCGGTGAACGCCTTCGCGCTCTGCGGCCGCAGCCGCGCCACCGCTTCCCGCGCCAGGTCGGCGGGCACGTCGTGGTAGAGCGCCTCGAGCGGGTCGGCGCCGGGCACGAACTCCGTCTCCGGCGGGAACCACGGCCCGCCCAGCGGGGAGACCAGGGATTCCCCCGCCTTCAGCACGTGCGCCGCGAGGTAGACGAGCGCGCGGACGTTCGGCGCCGCGGCCTCGGTGGCGGGGACGCCGCCGTAGGAGTGCGCGAGCAGGGTCACCGGGCCGTCGATCGCGGCCAGGTGCGCCTCGACGGCGCGGGCGTCGGCGTGCATCCCGGCCGCCGGGTCGCCGGACGTGCTCGGGAGGTCCACAGTGGACACGGTCCAGCCGCGGCCGGCCAGCTCGGGCCGCAGCGGCTCCCAGCACCAGGGTCCGTGCCAGGCGCCGTGCACGAGCACCAGGTTCTTCGGTTCGGTCATGTCGTCCTCTTTCACTGGGTGAACAGCGACCAGGTTTCGGCGTGGCCGAAGCCCATCGCCTCGTAGAGCGGCACGCCCAGCGGGCTGGCGTGCAGGAAAGCCGTGCGCGCGCCGAGGGCGTATGCGTCCCGCAGCACGGCGGCGGTGGCGGCGCGGCCGTAGCCGCGGCGGCGGAACTCCGGCGGCACGCCGATGTTGAACACGCCCACCAGGTCGTCCACCAGGACGCCGAACGACGTCGCGACGGGCGTGCCGTCGACCTCGGCGACGTAGGCGCGCATCGTCGGGTGGTCGAGCACGGACGGCCGGGCGAAGACGGTGAACAGCGGATCCGGGCCCTCGTACCCGGCGGCCATCGTGGTCCGGTAGAGGTCACTGTCCACACTGGAGACGTGCCGGACCTTGACGCCGTCGGCCGCCTCGCGGGCGTCGTCCGCGTCGAGGTCCTTGAGCATGAACGGCAGGTGCGTCTCCCGGCCGAGGCCGTGCGCCGCGGCCGTGGCGGCGATCCGGTCGGCCACCCGCTCGCCGCGGACCTGGATGCTCCACGCCACGGCGGCCAGCCGCACCGACGCGGCGAACTCGGCGATCTCGCCGGGGTCCGGGTCGGCCGCGATCCCGATGACGCCGTTCAGCAGCGGCATCGGGGCGCCGGTGACGAGCTCGGAGGTACCGGCTGTGCCTTCGCGGTAGTAGCCGCCGGGCTGGGTTTCGGCGAACAGGGCCATGGATCTGATCCAGGCCCGCGCGGCCCGGTCCGTTCGGGAATCGGTCATGCCGCCGAGTCTCCGGGCCGGATGTCGACGATCCGTAGACGATCCGAGACCTGGCAGACTGGGCGCATGCGGCACGCGTTCCCCTGCGGCGACCTCGCCCTCGACTTCGCGGGCACGCGTAGGGGCCGTCGCGACCCCGTGCCGCGGGAAATGCTCCGCACGCCGGCCGACCTCGACGTGTGGTTCGTCGAGGCGGGGGTCGCCGACCGCGCCCCGGGCAGCGGCCCGGACGACCTCGCCGACGCGCTGACCCTGCGCGAGGCGGTCTACGCCCTCGTGCGGGCCCGGCTCGTCGGCGATCGCGGCGCCGCGGAGGCGGTCGCCGTGCTCAACCGGGCCGCCGCGCGGCCGTCCGTGGTCCCGCAGCTCGGCCCGCGTGGGCGGACGGTGGAGGCGACGGCCGGGCAGGCGCTGTCGTCGGTCGCCCGCGCCGCGGTCGCGGTCCTGGGCGGCCCGGAAGCGGCGCTGCTGCGGGAGTGCGGCCGTCCCGGGTGCACCCAGGTGTACGTCGACACCTCACGTGGTTCGCGGCGCGAGTGGTGCGCGATGGCGACGTGCGGCAACAAGATGAAGGCGCTGGCCCACCGCGCCCGGCTGCGCGGCAACCCGCCGTTGCGCCCTTCTCGGCTGGGGTCCTAGCTCATTCGAAGGAGCAGCCGGGGTTGGGCTCGTCCACGGCCAGCGGCTGGCCGACGGGGCTCCGGTAGAGCACCTCGAGCACGACCGGCGTCGTGCCGAGGTTGCGTCCGATGTGGACGTATCCGGCCCCGCTTTCCTCGCTGATGAACTGCCCGGGGCGGTAGACGCCGTCGAGGGCGCAGCTCGCGTCGTTGTGGGTGAGCACGCCCTCCTTGACGAAGCCGGTGACCTGGCCGGGGTGGTAGTGCCAGCCGGTGCTGCCGCCGGGGGCGAGGGTGATCTCCTTGAGCACGTAGTCGGTGTCCCCGACGACGTGGTCGTAGAGCGTGACGGCCGAGACGCCGCGGCCGGGTGTCGCATCCGCCGTGCCGGGGAGCGCGACGAGCGCGACGCAGGCGGCGGTCAGGGCGAGGGGCTTCCGGTTCATGCGCCCGAAGCTAGCGCGGAAATGTGGACAACCGCTGTACGCGGCATGGGCGGTGTCGATCATCCGTACACACCGCGCCGCCGAGGTGGGTTGAAGGGGACGTTCATGGCATGTGGTGAGCGGAAAGGGCCCTTCAGCGCATCAGATGCCACGAACGTCCCCTTCAGCACGGCCGGGCCGGGGGCGCATGACGCACGTCACACTCGCGGGCTGTCACGCGGTCCGCGGCACCGGTGTCCTGTGGTCGACCGAACGACGACCGAGAGGACGAGAGTCATGGAACCGCGCTTGGACCTGTTCACCACCGAGACCGGCACCCGGCTGGGCAAGCGGTTCGCGAGCCTCGGCCAGGTGATCGAGCGGTCGCCGCTGCCGAAGTCGACCCAGGAGCTGGTCAGCCTGCGGGCCAGCCAGATCAACGGGTGCGGCTGGTGCATCGACATGCACGTCAAGGAGGCCGCGGCCGCCGGTGAGTCGGCCGTCCGGCTGCACCTCGTCGCCGCGTGGCGGGAGTCGACCGTCTTCACCGAGGCCGAACGGGCCGCGCTCGCTCTGGCCGAGGAAGGCACGCGGCTGGCTGACGCCTACGAGGGTGTCTCCGACGAGACGTGGGCGCGGGTGCGCGAGCACTACGACGACGAGCAGGTCGCGGCCCTGGTGGCGTTGGTCGCGCTGATCAACGCGGCCAACCGGCTCGCGGTGATCGTGCACCAGAAGGGTGGCTCCTACCAGCCCGGGATGTTCTCGGACTTCGCCGAACGCGGCTGAGGACGCGGAAAAGGCGCCCCCGTAACCGAGGGCGCCTTTCCGCACTGCTCAGACTGTCGCTTGTGGACGCTTCAGGAACGCGGCGAGGAGCGTGCCGACGACCACGACCGGGGTGATCCAGAGGAAGGCCCCACCGATGTGGTGCGCGACGTCGTCACCCAGGAGGCTGCCGAAGACCGCGACGCCGAACGCCGCGCCGATCGAGCGGGCGAACGTCACCACCGCGCTGGCCGCCCCGATGTCCCCGGCGGGCACCGCGTTCTGCGCCGCCGTCAGCGCCACCATCGGGACCATGCCGATGCCGATCCCGGTGACCAGGAAGTAGCCGACCAGCGTGAGCTGCGAAGTTCCCGGGGCCAGGGTGCTCAGCAGCAGGAGCCCTGCGACGTTCAGCGCCATGCCGGTCACCAGGATCACCCGCAGGCGCGCCGGGTTCGCGACCCACCGCCCGGCGAGCGACTGGCTGACGACCAGCCCGAGCACCAGCGGCAGCATGTGCACGCCCGACAGCGTGGCCGACACCCCGTCGACGACCTGCAGGTACGTCGGCAGGTACACCAGCACGCTGAACATCGCGACGTTGGCGACGAACCCGATGAGCGAGGCGAGCACGACCGTCCGCGAGGCGAACATCGACAGCGGCAGCACCGGCGCCGCCGCGCGGCGCTCGACCGGGATCACCAGTCCGACGAGGACGATCGCCGCGACGCCGAGGGCCAGGATGCCCGGCGACGTCCAGCCCCACCGCTGCCCGAACGACGTGATCAGCACCAGCGCGGTGGCCGCGCCGGCCAGCAGCAGCGCACCGGCGTAGTCGATGCGGGCGGCGGGCTTGCGGACCGCGGCGGGCAGCGCGCGGGCGGCGAGGACCACGGCCACCAGCCCGACCGGGACGTTGATCAGGAACGCCCACCGCCACGAGAGCTGGTCGGTGAACAGCCCGCCGAGCAGGGGGCCGGCGATGCTCGCGACGCCGTACACCGAGCCGAACCGGCCCTGGTAGCGGCCGCGCTCGGCGGGCTCGACGATGTCGCCGACGAGCGCGAACGTCAGGACGATCATCCCGCCGCCCGCCAGGCCCTGGAGGGCACGGGCGGCGACGAGCTGGGGCAGGTCCTGGGCCAGGCCGCAGAGCGCGGAGGCGACCAGGAACGCCGTCGTGGCGACGAGGTACAGGCGCTTGCGCCCGAGCATGTCGCCGAGCTTGCCCCACAGCGGGGTGGCGGCGGTCGAAGCGAGCAGGTAGGACGCCGTGACCCAGGCGATGTCGCGGAACCCGCCGAGGTCACCGGCGATCTTGGGCAGGGCGGTGGAAACGATGGTCTGGTCGAGCGCGGCCAGCAGGACGGCGAGGACGAGGGCCGCCATCGCCGGGCGCACCGCGGGTCTGGCGGGGGTGTCGAGGATCATCGGTCTTTCTTTTCCGGAACGGTGATGGTCTTGTATTCGGTGTAGGTGCCGAGGCCGACGGCGCCGTATTCGCGGCCGAGGCCGCTGGCCTTGAAGCCGCCGAACGGGCCGTCGAAGCCGACGGGCGCGCCGTTGACGGTGACGGTGCCGGTGCGCAGCCGGCGGGCGACCGCCAGCGCGTGCTCCTGGTCGGCCGACCACACGCCGCCGGACAGGCCGTACTCGGAGTCGTTGGCGATGCGGACGGCGTCGTCTTCGTCGTCGTAGGCGATGACGGCCAGCACCGGCCCGAAGATCTCCTCCTGGGCGATGCGCATCGAGTTGTCGACGTCGGCGAACAGCGTCGGCGTGACGTAGTTGCCCTTTTCCAGCCCCGGCGGGACCTCCGGGCCACCGGTGACGAGCCGCGCGCCCTCTTCGACGCCGATGCGGATGTAGTCGAAGACGCGCTGCTGCTGGTCACGGCGGATCATCGGGCCGATGAACGTGCTGTCGTCGGCCGGGTCGCCGACACCGAGGGACTCGATGAGCGCCTTGAGCCCGGCGACGACCTCGTCGTAGCGCTCGCGCGGCGCGAGGACGCGGGTGTGCGCGATGCACGACTCGGCGTTGTTGAGCAGGGAACCGAACTTGAGGCCCTGGATCGCGGCGTCGAGGTCGGCGTCGGGCAGGATCACCGCGGCCGACTTGCCGCCCAGCTCGAGGCTGACGCGCTTGAGCTGTTCCCCGGCCAGCGACGCGATGCGGCGGCCGGCGCGGGTGGAGCCGGTGAAGGCGATCTTGTCGACGTCCGGGTGCTTGACCAGGTACTCGCTGGTCTCGCGGTCCGCGGGCAGGACGCTGATGACGCCCTCGGGCAGGCCGGCCGCGGCCAGCAGGTCCGCGAGCAGGTTCATGCTCAGTGTGTTTTCCGGCGAAACCTTGAGCACGACGGTGTTCCCGGCGAGCAGCGCCGGCATGATCTTGGCGAAGGCCGCCGAGAACGGCGAGTTCCACGGGATGATCGCGGCGACGACGCCGATGGCTTCGCGGCGCACGACCGACCGGAACGCCGCGGCGGGGTCGGACGGGGTGAGCGTCCGCTCCCAGTCGAACTCTTCTGCCGCCTTCAGGTAGGCACGGGCCTGGCGGCTCAGGCCGGGCTGGCCGGCCTTGGTGAACCAGAGCGCCGAGCCGTTCTCGGCGGAGATGAGCGCGGCGATCTCGTCCGCGCGGTCTTCGCGCAGGGCGGCGAGCTTGCGGAGCACGGCGATCCGGTCCGCGGGCGAGGTCCGCGGCCACGGACCTTCGTCAAAGGCCTTCCGGGCGGCCGCGACGGCCCGGTCGACGTCGGCGGGCAGGGCCTGCGCGGCGCGGCCGATGACGGAATTGTCGTGCGGGGAAACGATGTCCAGCAGCTCGGGGCTGCTCGGGGTGGTCCACTCGCCGCCGATGAAGAGCTGGGTGTAGGTGAGCACTGCCTGCCTCCTGGTCGTTCTCGATCTGCCACATCAATGTAGCACTTACTGTCGAGAACGTGCGCACTTGTGAGGCGGTGCACAGTCGGGCGCGGGCCGCAGTTCGGTGATCGCCGGGGTGACGTACAGGCACTGCGTCACCCGACGCTCGCGGACCAAGATCAGGCGGCCCTAGCGTCCAGGCCATGCACGGCCAGGGAGACGCCGCCGCCGCGTGCCGGTTCACCGTCCTCGGGCCGCCCACCCTGCGCCACGGCGCGGCGGAGCTGGACCTCGGCGCGCCGCAGCAGCAGGCGGTGCTGATGGCGCTGCTGGCCCACCGCGGCCGGTTCGTGCGGGTCGGCGAACTCGTCGACGGCCTGTGGGGCGAGCGGGCCCCGGCCACCGGGGACGCCGTCGTCCGCACGTACATCTCGCGGCTGCGGCGGCTGCTGGCCGAGCACGGCCTCGGCGAAGCGATCCGGTCGCGGTCCGGCGGCTACCTGCTCGACCCCACCCGGTTCACCCTCGACGCCACCGACTTCACCCGCCTGGTCGAGACCGCGCGGCGGGAACGCGCCGAGGGCAACGCCGCCGCCGCCGCGAAGCTGCTGGAGGAGGCGCTCGGCCTGTGGACGGGCACCGCGCTGGCCGGGGTGCCCGGCGAGGCCGCCGAAGGGGAGCGGTCCCGCCTGGAGCGGCTCAAATTGATCGCCACCCAGGAACTGTTCCGGCTGCGCCTGGACCTGGGGCGGCACGCCGAAGTGGTGGCCGAGGTGCCGCTGCTGCTGGAGCTGAACCGGCTCGAGGAATCCCTGTACGAGATCTACCTGCTCGCCCTCTACCGCAGCGGTAGGCGGGCCGAGGCGCTGGAGGTCTACCGCACGGTCTACGACCTGCTCGGCAAGGAGCTCGGCGTCGCACCCGGCCCGCGGCTGCGGGAGATCCACGAGAAGATCCTCCGCGCCGAACCCGAGGACGAACCACCGGTTGCGGCGTCCGCGCCGGTGGTGGCCTCGAGCCGCCCCGCCGGGCCCCTGTTCGTGGGCCGGGCCGCCGAGCGCGCCGCGTTCGCCGCCACGGCGAACCGCGGAGGTGTGCTCTTCCTGTGCGGCCCCGCCGGGATCGGCAAGTCGGCCCTGGTGCGCCGGTTCGCCGACGACGCCGCGGCCGCCGGGCGGACCGTGTGGCACCTGGACGGCCTGCCGACCGCGCGGCTGCGCGAGCGCCTCGACGCGCTCGCCGCGGAGGCAACCCCGCGTCCCGTCCTGCTGCTCGACTCGTTCGAGCGGCACCAGGAGCTGGAACCCTGGCTGCGCGCGGACTTCCTCCGGCGGCTGCCGGGCGACGCGGTCGTCGTCGTGGCCGGGCGGCGGCGTCCGGGCATCGCGTGGCTCACCGACCCGGCGTGGTCCGGCGCGCTGGAGGTCCGGCACCTGGACCCGCTGAGCGCGCGCGAGTCGGCGGCGCTGGCCGAGGCGCGCGGCGCGGACCCCGCGTCAGTGGCATCCATTGTGGACTTCGCGGCGGGCAACCCGCTCGTCCTGGCGCTGGCCGCCGAGGTCGGCCGCGGGCTGGCGGCCACCGGGCAGCCGTCGCGGCGCGAAGCCGAGCGGTACGTCGTCGACACCGTTCTGGAGCTGCTGGTCGGCGACGTCCCGACGGCCCGGCACCGGCAGGCGTTGCACGTCTGCGCGCACGCCCGCTACACGACCGAAGACCTCCTCCGCGTCGCGATCCCGGACGGTGATGCCGCCGAGCTGTTCGACTGGCTGCGCACGCGGCCCTTCGTCGAGACGCCGGGGCACGGCCTGGACGTCACCGGCGTGCTGCGGGTCGCGCTGGACACCCACCTGCGGTGGCGGGATCCGGTCGGCTACGAGCGGATGCACCGGCGGATCCGCGGCTACGTCCTGGGCCCGCTGCTGCGCGACACCACCGAGCCGCAGGCGGGGGTCGCGGTCATGCGGACCATCGGGCACCTCCGGCGCCGGGGCGGGGTCGTCGCCCGCTTCGTCTCGGCGGCGGGGGAGGAGGACCTGCGGGCCGCTTCCGTGCGCCCGGCCGAGCACGACGAGCTCGTCGCGCTGGCCCGCGAGACGTCCGGGGCGTGCACCGCCTCCTCCGTCCGGTTCTGGCTGGAGCGCCGCCCCGAGGCGTTCACCGCGTTGCGGCGCCGCGAGGACAACCGCTTGCGGGCCTTCATGAGCTGGTTGACACTCGACGCCCCGGCCGCGGCGGAACTGGCCGCCGACCCGGTCGTCGCCGCCATCTGGCGGGACGGGCGGACGGACCTGCCCGAGGGCGCGCACATCGGCGTCGCGCGGCACCTGATCTGCCCCGAGCGGGAGGTCAAGCCGAACCCCGTCACGGACGTCTTCCTGGGCCGGATGATGCGGGACTGGCTCCACGAGCCGGGACTGGCCGCGTCCTACCTCGTCGTCGCGAACCCGCAGCTGTGGTCGCCGCTGATGGACTACCTCGGCCACCACGAGGTGGCGCACCCCGGCTCGGAGGGCGTCTTCGGGCACGACTGGCTCGCCGACCCGCCGTCGCGGTGGCGGGACCACCACCTCGACGACGAGCTGTGGGGAGAGCGCCGGCTGAACCTCTTCGGCGGGGCTCAGCCGAACGTGAAGGAGTAGGCCCGGACGCCGGGGCTCGCCGACAGCGTCAGCTCGCCGGGCCCGGAATGGCCGTCCAGCAAGGTGTACAGCGTCGGCGGCCCGGAAACCGCGATCGTCTTCGTGCCGTCCACGGTCACCGTGCCGGTGCCGCCCAGTACCCAGTGGACGGACGTGGCGTGGAAGGCCAGCCGCAGCCGGGCGCCGGGCCCGGCGGTCAGGTACTCGTCGGCCGAAGTCCACGTCCCGTCGAGCGCGAAGGTGTCGGGGTCGACGGCGGCGGGGAAGGTGTAGGCCCGCGTCCGCCCGGCGGTGACCCGGCTGCCGCTCGTGGACAGGGGCGTGTGCTCGGCGCCGAGGTAGGTCTCCGGGGTCAGGGATGTGGTCGGTGTCGTGTCGGGGACGTCGGTGGCCGGTGGCAGCCGGGTCGCGCCGGCGTCGGTGAGCGCGGCGCGGATCGCCTGTTCGAACTCCGCGTAGCCGCCTTCGCCGAAGCTGGTGCGCCGGACTTGGCCGGTCGCGTCGACCAGGTAGGCCGCGGGCCAGTACTGGTTGCCGTAGGCGTTCCAGGTGGCGTAGTCGTTGTCGACGGCGACCGGGTAGCGCACGCCGAGGGCCGCGGCCTGGTCGGCGACGTTGCCGGGATCGTGCTCGAACGCGAACTCCGGCGTGTGCACGCCGATCACCTCGAGCCCGGCCGCGCGGTAGGCGGCGTCCCACTGTTCCAGGTGCGGCAGCGCCCGCTGGCAGTTGATGCAGCTGTAGGTCCAGAAGCTGACGACGGCGACCTTCCCGCGCAGCGAAACGGGCTGCCCGCCCGGCGTGTTGAGCCAGGCGGTGATGCCGGTCGGGTCGGGGGCGTGGGTGAGCCGGTCGAGCTGGTCCGTGCCGACGGCCCGCTGCGCGGCCGCCGTGTAGTCCGGCACCGCGCGCTGCAGCGGGGCGGCGAGGTCGAAGGCCGTGACGGCGGCGACGGCCACCAGCGCGGCACCGGTGGCGACGCGCAGGCCGCGTGCGTGCGTCCGGAGGAACCGGGCCCGGCGGGCGAGCGCGCCACCCGAGACGGCCAGCACGAGCAGCGGGAGGCCCGTGCCCGCCCCGAACGCGGCGGTGAGCAGGAGGCTGTCGAACCCGATCCGCCCGGTCGCCCCGACTACGGCGATGGTGGCCAGCACCGGCCCCGCGCACGGCACGTAGACCAGGCCCAGCGCCAATCCGGTGGCGAACCCGCCGCGCCCGGGCGCCGCGGCCCGGGTCCGGAGCCGGGCGAACGGCCGTTCCAGCAGCTCGCCCACGTGCGGGACGAGCAGGCCGATACCCAGCAGGACGAGCGCGGCGATCCCGGCGTTCCGCAAGAGCGTGGCGGGCAGGTGCAGGGCGTCGAGCAGGAGCGAGCCGAACAGCGTGGTCAGGCTGAAGCTCGTCACCAGGCCGCCGACGACACCCCACGGCCGCCGCGCACCCGCCGTCAGGACGACGGGCAGGACCGGGAGCACGCACGGCGAGAGGCTGGTGACGATCCCGGCGAGCAGGCCGGCGAGGAGAAGGGAGGGCACGAACGCGATCGTATTGATTCATAACCGCTCTGACGGGTTATGAATGGGACGTAAGACTCTCGTCATGAGCGTCACAGAGTTGTGGCGGTTACCGGTCTGAAGGCGACAACGGGGGGTATGTTGGAGGAGTGAGAGCCGACGCCGCGCGCAACCTGGAACTGCTGCTGACGACGGGCGCCCGCATGCTCGCCGACGACCCCGCCACGAGCATCGCGGCGATCGCGGCGGAAGCCGGCGTCGACCGCCGCACGGTGTACCGCCGGTTCACCGGCCGCGAGGAGCTGCTGGCGGCGGTGTACGAGGCCCGCCTCGACGCGATCGAGGCGGCCAGCGAGGCGGCCCGGCTCCGCGAGGCGCCGGTGGCGGTGGCCTTGCACCGGTACGTCGAGGGGATCGTCGGGGTGAACCGCAAGTGGCCGACCGAGGTGGCCGCGATGCGCTCGTACCCGGAGATCTGGGCGCGCCGCCTGCGCGCGGTGGACGAAGTGGACCAGTTCCTCCAGCGCGCGACCGACGAAGGCTTGCTGCGGACGGGGTTGCCGACCCGCTGGCCGGGCAACGTCCTCGGGCAGCTGCTGCACCTGTCCACCCGGGAACTGCCCGAATTGAGCGACGCGCAGGCCGCCGACGTCATCGTCGACACGTTCCTGCGGGCCTTCGGCGCGGACCGCTGAGCGAAGCCCGGTGCGGTCAGGTGCGGCGTCCGCGGAAGGTGCGGCGCAGGTCCGCCACCCACAGGTCGGGGACCTCCCACGGGATGAAGTGGCCGCCGCGGTCGTGGGCCGTCAGGTTGACGTGGTTGTACCAAGCCGCGCGGTCACTGTCCAAAAAGCTCCGCACCCGCCCCTCGGTGGTGACTCCCGGCGGGTTTTCGTAGCCGACGAACGTGATGCCCGTCGGCGCCTCCACCACCGGCCACCGGTCGTGGGCCGGGGTCCACGGGTAGCGGTTGTTGTTGGCGTACGTGCGGATCGACGTGCCGATCGAGTTCGTCACCCAGTAGATCATCGCGTGGGTGAGCAGGTCGTCCTTGCTGAACACGGTTTCGACGTCGCCGCCGTTGTCGCTCCACTTCACCCAGCGTTCGAGGATCCACGCGAGCATCCCCGGCGGCGAATCCGACAGTCCGTAGGCGAGGGTGCTCGAGTCGAGCACGTGCGCGGCGAGGTGGACGGCGAACCGCTTGTCCAGGGCGATCACTTTCGCGTGGACGTCGGCGGGCAGTCCCTCCGGGATGGACCGGCCACCGCTGAAGTCCCACGCGCGGTCGCCGGTGAAGAAGTCCAGCTTCAGGCCCGAGCCGATGTGGATGCCGTGGAGCTCGGCGGCGTACTTGTGGCCCAGCTGCCCGGTGACGAGGGCGCCGACGTCGCAGCCCGCCGCGGCGTACTTGCCGTAGCCGAGCACGCCGGTCATCAGCTCGTGCCAGACGTCGGCGACCTTCCAGAAGTTCATGTCCGGGTGCCGCGGCAGCGGTGAGGAGAACCCGAAGCCGGGGAACGACGGGACGATCACGTCGAAAGCCTCGGCCGGGTCGCCGCCGTGCGCGCCCGGGTCGGCCAGCGGGTCGACGACCTTCGCCCAGTGCCAGAACGTCCACGGCCAGCCGTGGGTGAGGATCAGCGGCGTCGGATCGGGGCCGACGCCCGGCTTGCGCATGAAGTGCACCGGCACGCCGCCGACGTCGACCCGGTAGTGCTCGTAGGCGTTGATCGCCGCCTCGGCCCGGCGCCAGTCGTACTCGGTGTGCCAGTACTCGACGAGCTCCTGCAGGTAACCGCGGGGCACGCCGTAGAACCCGTCTTCGTTGCCGACGTCGTCCGGCCAGCGGGTCAGCTCCAGGCGCTGCTTCAGGTCGGCGAGCACCTCGTCGGGCACGTGGATCGGGGCCGGCGTCAGCGGGAAGCTCATCGTCATCTCCTGGACGTCTGGTTGAGTTCGACCAAGCGCGCCAACGCGGGCAAGGCCGCCGCGATGGCCGCGCGCTCGGCCGGGGCCAGCCGGTCGGCGAGTTCCTCGAGGCGGGCCAGGCGCTCGGCCCGCCGTCCCTCCACGACCGCGCGGCCCGCGTCGGTGATGTGGACGAGGACCCCGCGGCCGTCCGAAGGGGCCGGGCGCCGCTCCACCAGCCCGTCGCGCTCCAGCTTGGTCACGATCTGGGTGACCGCCGACTGCGTGACCTGTTCGCTGGCGGTCAGTTCGGTGAGCCGGCAGGGACCGACGCCGGCCAGCGTGTGGAGCACGGACAGCGTCGTGAAGCTCCACCGCTGCTTCGCCGGGATCCGGATGGCCATCCGGGTGAAGTCCTCGAACACCGACGACAGCTCGGTGACGTTCAGCTCGGGCACGCCGCAAGTGTATCAGCAACTTAATAAGTTTCTAATGTTGTCTGCGGCTTGTATACGCGGGTCCGGCAGGCTCGGGGGTGAGAACCGAGGGAAAGGACACCCATGAAGCTTTTGGCGGGGAAGATCGCCGTGGTCACCGGAGCCAGCCGCGGCGTGGGCAAGGGCATCGCGCTCGAGCTCGGCGCGGCGGGGGCGACGGTCTACGTGACCGGCCGCAGCGAGAGCGCCGGCCCGCTGCCCGGGACGATCGGCGAGACCGCGGCCGAGGTGACCCGGCTCGGCGGCACCGGCGTCGCGGTGCGGTGCGACCACCACGACGACGACCGGGTGGCCGCCGTGTTCGCCCGCGTCCGCGACGACCACGGACGGCTCGACGTCCTGGTGAACAACGTCTTCTCGGCGCCGGACCTGGCGCGGTGGCTGAACCGGCCGTTCTGGGAGCTGCCCGTGTCGGCGTGGGACGAGGTGCTCGGCATCGGGGCGCGCTCGCACTACGTCGCGAGCGTGTTCGCCGCGCCGCTGCTGTTCGCCGCCGGGCGGGGGCTGGGCGTCAACGTCTCGTCGTCGGGAGCCGTGTCGTACCAGCAGAACACCGTCTACGGCGTCGGGAAGGCGGCGGTGGACAAGATGACCGCGGACATGGCCGTGGAGCTGAAGCCGCACGACGTCGCGGTGGTGTCGCTGTGGCCGGGGCTCGTGCGCACCGAGCTGCTCGCCACCGCCGCGCGCTTCACCGAGGACGGCCGGGCCGTGCTGGACATCCCCGGCGCGGGCGAGTTCGACCTCGGCGCGGCCGAGTCGCCGAGGTTCGCCGGCCGCGGGGTGGCGGCGCTCGCGGCCGACCCCGGCGTGCTCGAGCACACCGGCCAGGTGCGCACGACCGCCGGACTCGCGCAGCGGTACGGCTTCCCCGACGCGGGATGACCGGCGGCGCGCCGGGCCGCCGAGTAGATTCCGGGGGAGGTGCCCCGACCGAGGAGATCCATGGACCAGCTGGATGACGTCGAGCAGGCCATTGTGGACACCGTGCGCGAGTTCGTCGACCGCGATGTGCGCCCGGTCGTGCGGGAGCTGGAGCATGCCAACACGTATCCGGAAGTGCTCATCGAGCGGATGAAGGAGCTGGGGGTCTATGGGCTGGCGATCCCCGAGCCCTATGGCGACGTTCGGGTGTCGACGCCGTGTTATGCGCTGGTGACCGAGGAGCTGGCTCGCGGGTGGATGAGCCTGGCGGGGGCGATGGGCGGGCACACGGTCGTCGCGAAGCTGATCCTCACCTTCGGCACGGAAGAGCAGAAGCAGCGCTATTTGCCGCGCATGGCGACTGGTGAGCTGCGGGCGACGATGGCGTTGACCGAGCCCGGTGGTGGTTCGGATCTGCAGGCCCTGCGCACCACCGCACGCAAGGACGGGGGCGAGTACGTCGTCGACGGCACCAAGACGTGGATCAGCAACGCTCGCCGCTCGGGCCTGGTGGCGTTGTTGTGCAAGACCGACCCGAAGGCCGAGCCCGCTCATCGCGGGATCAGCATCCTGCTCGTGGAGAAGGGCCCGGGGTTCACCGTGTCCCGGGACTTGCCGAAGCTGGGCTACAAGGGTGTCGAGAGCTGTGAGATCGTCTTCGACGGTTGCCGGGTGCCGGAGACGGCGTTGCTCGGCGAGGCCGAGGGGGCGGGGTTCGCGCAGATGATGCGCGGGCTGGAGATCGGGCGGATCCAGGTCGCGGCGCGGGCCACCGGGGTTGCGCGGGCGGCGTTCGACGACGCTCTGCGGTACGCCCAGGAGCGGGAGTCGTTCGGGAAGCCGATCTGGAAGCACCAGTCGGTCGGCAATCACCTGGCGACGATGGCGACCAAGCTGACCGCGGCGCGGCAGCTGCTGCTGCACGCCGCGCGCCGGTACGACACCGGGGAGCGCGCCGACCTGGAAGCGGGGATGGCGAAGCTGTTCTGCTCGGAGACGGCGATGGAGGTCGCGCTGGATGCGATCCGGGTGCACGGCGGTTACGGCTATTCGACGGAGTTCGACGTCGAGCGTTATTTCCGGGACGCGCCGCTGATGATCGTGGGCGAGGGCACCAACGAGATCCAGCAGAACGTGATCGTCGGCCAGCTCGTGGCCCGCGGCGGGTTGCCGTGAACCTCGCGGACGTCCTGCGCGGCTGGGCACCCGCGCCGCTGGAGACGGCCGAGGTGATCGGGCCGTGGCCCACGGCGGCGTTCTCGGCGTTGCTGGACCTGCCCGGCGCCGTCGCCGGGCCGGGTGAGCCGTTGCCTCCGTTGTGGCACTGGTTCCACTTCCTCGAGCCGACCCCGCAGGCCGCGCTGGGGGAGGACGGCCACCCGGCGGAGGGCCGGTTCCTGCCGCCGATCCCGGACCGCCGGCGCATGATCGCGGGCGGGCGGCTGTGGGTGCACGCGCCGATCCGCATCGGCGACCGGATCGACCGGCGCAGCGAACTGGCCGAGGTCGCGGTCAAGGACGGCCGCAGCGGGCAGCTGGCGTTCGTGACCGTCCGCCACGAATACCGGCGCGGCGGCGAGCTGCTGCTCACCGAGGACCAGGACGTCGTCTACCGGTCCCAGCCCGCCGGTCAGCCGCGGCGGCTCGCGACGCCGGTGGCGGCCGAGGAGCCGCCGCACGACTGGAAGATCGCCATGTCGACCGGGCCGCAGGTGCTGTTCCGGTTCAGCGCGCTGACCTACAACACCCACCGCATCCACTACGACCAGCCGTACGTCACCGGCGTCGAGGGGTATCCCGGCCTCGTCGTGCACGGGCCCTTGCTCGCGCTGTTGCTGCTGGAGATCCCGCGCCGGTACGGCGACCGGCCGGTCGCGGCGTTCGACTACCGGCTGTCAAGCCCGGTGTTCGCCGGGGCGACGGTGCTCACCCACGGTCGCCGGGACGGCGACGGCGTCGCCCTGTCGGCGATGGCCGAAGGCGGGGCCCGGGCCGTCACCGGCACCGCGCGCTTCGCCTGAGGTAAAACCGCAGGTCACGGTTGCGCATCGGTGAAACGCCGGCGCCTTCGGGCGATCCCGTGCGCGCGTAGCACGTTGCGCCGATCGGAGCAAGGGGCCTGTGTCACTCGCAGTCAGGCCGGTCGCCCGGGGTGAACACCCGCCCGGAATTCGCACACTCTTCGTGACGGTCCGCCTGGGCCACGCCGGTGCTTCCCCGCCTCACCGCACCGGCACCACACCTGACGTAACACTCTGGGAGATTCACCATGCGCAAGATCAGCAAGCGTTCCGCGGTCGTCCTCGGCGCCGCCGGTGCCGTGCTCGTGGCCGGCGTCGCCTACGCGGCCTGGACCAGCACCGGCACGGGCTCGGGCGCGGTCACCTCGACCACCTCGGTCGACTCGAAGATCACGTCGGTCAGCTCGGACCACGCGCTGTACCCCGGCAACAGCACCACCTTCGTCGTCAAGGTCACCAACCCGAACGCGTACCCGGTCGTGGTGAACAGCATCAGCGCCGGTTCGTCGGACGAGGTCGGCGGCTGCGCCGCGGGCACGGTCACCAGTGCCGCCGTCACCAACCCGACGGGCACCATCGCGCCGGGCTCGACCGCGGACTACACCCTCACCGCGACCATGGACAAGAACGCGTCGGACGCCTGCAAGAGCCAGCCGTTCACGCTGTCGCTGACGGCCACCCTGTCGTCGAACGCCTCCTGATCCGCGGCCGATGTCCAAGTGGTGGCTCGGCGCGCTCGCGGTGGTCGCGCTCGCCGGGTTCGCGGCCGGGCCCTCGGCGGTGGCCCCGGCCGCGAACGGCACCGGCATCAAGCCGTTCGGCATCACCGACGTCCCCGGCCGCGCCACCGCGCTGGTGCCCGGCGCGACCGGGACGCGGTGGATCCGGCTGAAGAACGCCGAGAACTTCCCGATCCTCGTCCGGACGGTCGCCGCCGCGGTGGGACGGCCCGTCGACGGCGCGGGCAAGCCCGTCCCGGCCTGCCCGGCGTCGTCGGTGCGGGTCGACCCGCTCGCGACGCCCGTCACGGTGACCGGCGACGGCACGGCCGACGTCGCGCTCACCACCCACATGGTCCCCGGCGCGCCCGACGCGTGCCGCGGGCTCACCTTTCCCTTGACGTACACAGGAACGGCGGTCAAGCCATGAACAACCCGACCCTGCGCCGCGTGCTCGTGGTCACCACGGTGGTCGGCGCGACGCTGGGCGGCGGGATCGCCGTCGCGGCGTGGACGAGCTCCGGCTCGGGCACGGCGACGGCGAAGGCCGGCACCGCCACGGCGCCGACGACCGGCACGGTGGACGCGTCGGCGATCACCACCGGCCTGCTCTACCCCGGTGCGCTGGGCACCGCGAAGCTCCTGGTGAACAACCCCAATCCCTATCCGGTGGTGGTCACCAGGGTGGCCGCCGGGACCGGTGCGCCGACCGGTTCCGGCGGTATCGGTCCGTGCACGGCGACGGGCATCACCTGGCGGGAGCAGACCCCGCAGACGGCGGTGGCCGCGGACGGCAACGCGACGATCACGTTGCCCGACGCGGTCGCCATGGCGTCCACAGTGGACGACGGCTGCCAGGGCGCGGTGTTCTCGATCCCGGTGACCGTGACGGTGGCGAGCTCGTGAGCCGCGTCCTGATCGGAGCGGCCGCGTGCACGCTCGCGCTCACCGGCTTGGTGACGCCGGGCGCCGAAGCGGCCTGGGTCAAGAGCGGTCCGGGCACGGCGGCGGCGAAGGCGATCAAGCTCGTCGTCCCCGGAACGCCGACCGTGAACGCCAAGACCTGCACCGGCAACAGCTACTCGCTCTCCCTCGACTGGAGCTACACCGGCAGCTTGCCACCGCAGTTCGACATCTACGCCGCGACGAACGCGGGAAAGCCTCCGTCGGTCATCGCCACGGCGACGGGTACCAGCGTCACCCTCACCGGCCTCACCGCGAAGCCCGCGTTCGTCAGCGTCCGCGCCTCGGCGGGGACCTGGCACGGCACCAGGTCCGGGGAGGTGGCCGCCTGCTGACCCCGCACCACACCTGAAGACCTCGGCAAACCCTGAACAGAAGGAAAAGACATGTTGGAAAGACTGCGTGCCGCCCGCACCAACCAGGACGGCTTCACCCTGATCGAACTGCTCATCGTCGTCGTGATCCTCGGTGTCCTCGCCGGGGTCGTCGTGTTCGCCGTGCAGGCGTTCAACGACGAGGGCAAGAACGCCGCCTGCAAGACGGACCTGAAGACCGTCCAGACGGCGGTGGAGGCGTACTACGCCCACGAGCACGCCTACCCGGGCACCCTGCAGCTTCTCAAGGACGGGAACTACATCAAGGACCTGCCGGACCCTGACGCGCCCTACACGATCACCTACAACGCGGGGACCGGCGCCGTCACCGCCGCCTGCGCCTGACCCCCTTCCGCGGGGGTGGGACGACCCACCCCCGCGGACCCCCTCGCCCCGGAGGAGACCCATGCTCACCCTCACCGGCAGCCGCGTCGACGGCTTGCTCGACGCACTCTGGCAGGCGCGCGGCACCGACCTGCTGCTCACCGCCGGACTGCCACCCCAGCTGCGCGTGCACGGCGATCTCTCCGCGGTCCCCGGCCACCCCGCCCTCACCGGCGACGACACCGATGCCCTGCTCGCCGAACTGCTCACCGACGACCAGGCCCGCTCCTGGCGCGCCGCCCACGAATTCGACTTCTCCTTCAGCTGGCGCGACCACGCCCGCGTTCGCGGCAACGCCTTCACCCAGCGCGGCGACACCGTCGTCGCGCTGCGGATGATCCCGCGCCGGATCCCCGACATGACCGAGCTCGGCCTTCCCTCGGTGCTCGGCGACTTCGCCCGGCGGCACCAGGGCCTCGTGCTCGTCACCGGGCCGACCGGGTCCGGCAAGTCCACGACGCTCGCCGCGGTCATCGACCGGATCAACCGGGAGCGCGCCTGCCACATCCTCACCGTCGAGGACCCGATCGAGTACGTCCACGAGCACCGCCGCTCCGCGGTGAACCAGCGCGAGGTCGGCACCGACACCGAGTCGTTCCCCGCCGCCCTGCGCAGCGCGCTGCGTGAGGACCCCGACGTCCTGCTCGTCGGCGAGATGCGCGACCTCGAGTCCATCCGGTTCGCGCTCACCATCGCCGAGACCGGCCACCTCGTGTTCGCCACCCTGCACACCAACGACACCGCGCAGTCCCTCGCCCGGATGATCGACGTCTTCCCGGCGGGCCAGCAGGAGCAAGTGCGCGTCCAGCTCGCCGCCGCCCTCACCGGGATCGTCTACCAGCGGCTGCTGCCGCGCGTCGGCGGCGGGCTGGTCGCGGCCTTCGAGGTGCTCGTCGCGAACACCGCCGTGCGCAACCTCATCAAGGAGGGCAAGCCGCACCAGCTGCGCAACGTGCTGGTCACCGGGCACCGCGAAGGCATGGTGACGCTCGAGCAGTCGCTCTCCGAACTGGTCGCCGCCGGGCTCGTTTCGCCCGCCGACGCGGCCGCGCGCAGCCTCCACCCGCAGGACATCGACCCGCGTCCCCGGCCGCGGCGGGTGCCGGCATGAGACTCCGCACCCAGCCCCGCACCGTCGACCTGCGCACGGTGACGCCGGACCGCGCCGCGGCCGAGCTGCTCGGCGAGGCCAAGGCCCGCGAGCTCTGCGCGATCCCGTTGGTCGTGCGCGAAGACACCGTGCTGGTCGCGGTGGCCGACCCGGCGACGGCACCCGCGCTGCAGCAGGTGCTCGGCCGCCCGGTGACCGTCGCCGTCGCCGACCCGGCCGACATCGTCGCCACCATCGGGCGCACCTTCCGCGCCCTCACCGGCATCGACCAGCAGGTCAAGGCGTTCGAAGCCCGGGACGCCGTGCGCCGCGACGCCGTCCGCTCCGACGGCCCGGCCACCGCGAACGACGACGCGCCGGTGGTGCACGTCGTCTCCTTGATGATCACGCAGGCGCTGCGCGACCGGGCCTCCGACATCCACGTCGAGCCGCAGGCCGAGCGGGTGCGCGTGCGCTACCGCATCGACGGCGTGCTCCACGACGTCCTCGACCTGCCCGGCTCGATGGGCCCGGCGGTGGTCAGCCGGATCAAGATCCTCGCCGGGATGAACATCGTCGAGCGCCGCCGCCCGCAGGACGGCCAGATCAGCATGGACGTCGAAGACCGCCCGGTGGACATCCGGGTGGCGAGCACGCCGGTCGTCGGCGGCGAGAAGATCGTGCTGCGGCTGCTGGACAAGAGCCGCCCGCTGTTCCGGCTGCGGCAGCTCGGCATGCCCGAAGACACGGCCACGCGCTACGCGTCGGTGCTGCAGTCGCCCTACGGCATGGTCATCTGCGCCGGGCCGACCGGCAGCGGCAAGACCACGACGCTCTACGGCTCGCTCGGCGAGCTCGACAGCGCCGAGCGCAACATCATGACCATCGAGGACCCGGTGGAGTACACCATGTCCTCGATCAACCAGATCCAGATCAACGAGCAGACCGGCGTCACCTTCGCCGACGGTCTCAAGTCGATCCTGCGGCAGGACCCGGACGTCATCCTGGTCGGCGAGGTCCGCGACGCCGACACCGCGCGCATCGCCGTGCAGTCGGCGCTGACCGGGCACTTCGTGCTCTCGTCGCTGCACGCGACCGACGCCGCGTCGGCGCTGCACCGGTTGCTGGACATGGGGATCGAGGGCTTCCTCGTGGCGTCGTCGGTCACCGCGGTGCTCGCGCAGCGGCTCGTCCGGCGGATCTGCCTGCGCTGCCGCGAGTACTACGAGCCGTCCGCCGAAGAACTGTCCTTCATGGACTCCCTCGGCGCGGAGGAGCCCGCGGGCGGGTTCGTCCGCGGGGCCGGCTGCAACTTCTGCGCGCGGACCGGGTTCCTCGACCGCACCGGCGTCTACGAGCTGATGCCGGTCAGCGAAGGGATCCGCTCGCTGGTGCTGGACAGCGCCCCGCACCGCGAGGTCCACGAGCTGGCCCGCAAGGAAGGCATGCGGACGCTGCAGGACGAAGCGCTGCGGCTGATCGCCGAGGGCGTCACCACCCCGGCCGAGGTGCTGCGGTCGATCTACCTCACCGGAGGGGCGCGATGAACCGCTACGCCTACGTCGCCACCGGCCCGGACGGCACGCGCACGAGCGGTGTCCAGAAGGCCGCCGACGCCGATTCCGCGGTGCTCGCATTGTACGAACGCGAGCTGCGGGACATCGAGCTCACCGAGAAGAAGAGCGTGCTGCAGCTCGAGCTGACCGCGCCTCGCGTCAAGCGCGAGGTCGTCATGCACCTCTCGCGCCAGCTCGGCGCGTTCGTCCGGGCCGGGCTGCCGCTGATCGACGCGGTGCGGATCCTCGGCGACGAGGCGGCGAACTCGACCGTGGCCCGGATGCTGCGCCAGGTCGAGCAGGGCCTGCGCGGCGGCGAGCGGCTGTCGGACTGCATCGACCGGCACCCGAAGGTCTTCCCGGAGTTCTACCGCGAGATCCTGCGCTCGGCCGAGCTGAGCGGGCAGCTCGACGTCGTCCTCGACCAGCTCGCGAACTACCTGGAACGCGACCTCGAAGCCCGGCGGCGGATCAAGGCCGCGATGATCTACCCGGCGATGATCGCGCTGATGTCCGTGGTGACGGTCGTCGTGTTGGCGACGTTCGTGCTGCCGCGGTTCAAGACGTTCTTCGCCAGCCTGCACGCGACGCTGCCGCTGCCCACCCGCATCCTGCTGGCCATCACCGACTTCCTCGGCTCGTGGTGGTGGGCGCTGCTCGGCGGTGTCCTCGCTCTCGGCCTGCTGTACTTCGCCGTGGTGCGCACGCCGTCCGGCCGCTACGCCCGCGACCGGGTCGTGCTGAGCCTCCCGGCGATCGGGCCCACCGTGCGGCACGCGCTCGTCGAGCGGTTCTGCCGGATCCTGTCCTCGATGGTCAGTGCCGGCGTGCCACTCCCGGAAGCCTTGCGCGTCGCCACGGAGTCGTTGCGCAACCGGGTGTTCATGCGCGCGCTCGGCCGGGTCGGCGAGGCCGTGCTCGAAGGCGAAGGGCTCGCCCGGCCGCTGGCCGGATCCGGGCTGCTGCCGGTGACCGCCGCGCAGATGATCCGCGTCGGCGAGGACACCGGCACCCTGGACACGCAGCTGGAAGTCACCGCCCAGTACTACGAAGGCGAGCTCGACTACCGGCTGAAGAAGCTCACCGCGCTGTTCGAGCCGGCCGTGATCGTCGTGATGGGCCTGCTCGTCGGGTTCGTCGCCGTCGCGCTCGTGTCGGCGATGTACGGCATCTTCAACCAGGTGCACGTCTGATGGAGACCGACGACCGGGGCGAGACGCTCCTCGAGCTGCTGATCGCGGTGGCGATCCTCGGCATCGCGGTGGTCGCGATCGTCGGCGGCATCGGCGTCGGCGTGCTGATGTCCGACGTCCACCGCAAGCAGGCGACCGCGGGCACCGCCGCGCGCGACTTCGGCGAGGCGATCGAGCACAAGGTGCTGGCCGGGGGCTACGTGCTGTGCGCGTCGCCGTCGAGCTACGCCACGCCGCCGGGCTACACCGCACCCACGGGCTTCACCACCTCGGTGACGTCGGTGCGGTACTGGTCCGGGACCGCCTGGGGGAGCAGCTGCGGCGCGGACAGCGGGCTGCAGCAGGTGAACGTGCGGGTCGCGAGCACCGACGGCCGGGCGAGCGAACAGCTGACCGTCGTGGTGCGGCGCGGCTGCGGGCTGAAGGACGCGCTGTGCTGAGCCGCCGGTCCGACGCCGGGTTCACCCTGGTCGAGCTGCTGATCGTGGTCGTGCTGCTCGGCGTGGTCGTCGCGCCGGTCGCCACCGCGGTGATGCTGTCGATCCGCACCACCGACGCCACCTCCCGCCGGCTGGAGCTGTCGCACGACGCCCAGCAGAGCTCGGCGTTCTTCGCCCAGGACGTCGCCACGACCGGCCTGCGCGACTACTCCGGCCAGATCGCCAACGGCGAGGTCCCGTTCTCGCCGTCGGTCCAGCTCGACGCCGCCCACGACGCCGGTGGCCAGGTCTGCGGCAATGCCGCGACGCCGGTTTCGGTGCTGCGGCTGCTGTCCGACGACTGGGACACCAGCACCCCGGCGGCGACCCGCCGCACGGTGGTCGTCGCCTACTACCTCGCCGGGACCGAGCTGCACCGCCTGCGTTGCGTGGGTTCCGCGGCCCCGGCGTCCGACGCGGTGGTCGCCCACAACGTCGCGCCGGGCAGCGCGGTCGTGGCCTGCAGCAGCACGTGCACCGCCGCCGCCGTCCCGCAGTGGGTGAAGCTCTCCTTCACCGCCGCCGCCGGCGACGCCGACCCCTATCCCGTCACTCTGTTCGGCCAGCGGAGGCAGTCATGAAACGCCGGTGGGTCCACGACGACAGCGGAGCCGCGCTCCCGCTGGTGCTCGTCCTGGTCACGGTGATCGCCGTGGTGCTGGGCGCGGTGCTGTCGTTCGCCGACACGAGCGTCCGCACCACGGTGAACCTGCGCGACCAGGCGGCCTCGGCGTACACCGCCGACGGCGCGTTGCAGGCGGCCATCAACCAGATCCGCAACAGCGGCTTCACCGGCGCGCCCGGCCAGCACTGCTTCGGCGGCTCCGACACGCTCACGCTCCCGGCGTTCGGCGGTGCCGACTCGGCGGCCGTCTCGTGCACCGCCGACCCGGCGAAGGTGCTGATCCAGTGCCAGTCGCTGAGCGTCTGCAACCGGCCGGGCAACGCGATTCTCACCCTCGGCACGGGCGGCGAGGACGGGCTGAACATCCAGCAGCCGACCGGGTCGTCGTTCCGGGTCCACGGGGTCGTCTACTCGAACTCGAACATCAACGTGGTCAACGGCTCGCTCGACACGAACACGGCGGTGTACGCGAAGGGCGCGTGCGCGGGCACCATCCGGAGCACGCCCGCCGCGTCCTGCGGCTACGGCGGGTCGAGCGCCGGCGCGGACCCGGGGTACGCGCCCGCGCTGACGTCCGTGCCGCCGCGCCAGTCCCTGCCGCCGTGCACCAAGGCGGGCTCGCTGGTCACCTTCACCCCCGGCTACTACGACGACGCCGCCGGGCTCTCGGCGATGATGTCGAGCAGCAGCAAGTGCAAGGACAGCACGTGGTGGTTCAAGCCGGGCACGTACTACTTCGACTTCCACAACAACGCGGCGGTCCGCCCGCCGTCGCTGCCCAACGGCGAAGACGTGTGGACGATCGACAACGGCTACCTCGTCGGCGGCACACCGGTGGACGAGAGCGGCCGGATCGTGGCGACGCCGTCGGTCCCGGCGAAGATCCCGGGCGCCTGCGACAACCCGATCGAGGACGCCAACGCGGTCGGCGTCCAGTTCGTCTTCGGTGGCGACAGCCGGCTGGCGGTCAAGGCCGGGCAGGCCGAGATCTGCGGGACCTACAGCGGGTCGAAGCCGCCGGTCGCGTTGTACGGGCTCACCTCGGGCGCGGAAGCCCCGGTGACGGCCACGCTCGCGCCGACCGGGGTCACGCCCGGCGCCTTCACCGACGCCACGCCCGCCAAGGTGTCCACAGTGGACGGCAACGCGGCGACCTGGGTCAACACGGCGGGTGGCGCCCAGAGCGCGACCCTGGCCACCACGGGGTACACGCCGACCGCGGCGATCCCGGCGGGGTCGATCCTCAGCGCCGCCCGCGTGCGCGTGGTGCACGGCAACGACAACGGGTCCACGCAGGACAACCTGTCGGTGCAGCTGGGGTCGACCACGGCCGGAGTGCCGTCCTACGGCGACAATGCGACGCACACTGACTTCGTCGACGTCACGAGCGCGCTCGCGCAGCAGGTCTACGACGGGGCCTTCACCGGTGCGCAGCTGAGCTACACCGCCGCCGTGCGGCACAAGGGCATCGAGCGGCTGGACGCCCTCCAGCTCGAGCTCACCTACACCCCGCCCGCGTTGCGCGCCGGAAGCGGCTGCACCCAGCTGCCGTACACCACGAGCGCCGCGTGTGCGCTGGTGACGTCGGTGAACAACTCGGGCAACCGGTTCTACGTGCAGGGCACCACCTACGCGCCCAAGGCGGCACTGGACATGACGCTCAACAACGCCGCCGAGCCGATCTTCCGCTTCGGCGTCATCGCCCGGTCGTTGTGGGTGAAGCTGACCGGCAGCGTGACGTTCTCCGGCCCGATCATCGAGGTGCCGGACGACTCGCCGGGGTTCGTGTTCGGCGTCTACCTGAGCGCCTACGTCTGCCCGGGCGCGGGCGCGTGCGCGCCGAGCGGGACGGCGGCCGCGCGGGCGCGGGTGGCCTATGTGGACGGTGATCCGACGAACCCGGTGCCGGGCAAGCGGCAGGTGTCGGTGCTGAGCTGGTCGGGTGCCCGGTGATCGCCGTCGCCGCCGCCGTGCTGGGGCTGCTCGTCGGCTCGTTCCTCAACGTCGTCGTGCACCGGGTGCCGCGCGGCGAGTCGGTGGTCCGCCCGCCGTCGCGGTGCCCGGGGTGCGGCGCGGGCATCCGGGCCCGGCACAACGTGCCCGTGCTGGGCTGGCTGCTGCTGCGCGGCCGGTGCGCGGGCTGCGGCGGCCGGATCAGCGTGCGCTACCCGCTGGTCGAGCTGGGTACGGCGGGGTTGTTCGCGGTGCTCGCGCTCCGCCTGCCGCTCCCGGACCTCCCGGCGTTCCTGTACCTCGCGGCGGCGGGCCTCGCGCTGGCGCTGATCGACGTCGACACGCGGCGCCTGCCGAACGCGCTCGTGCTGCCCGCCTACCCGGTGCTGGCCGTACTGCTGACGGCGTCGGCGTGGTGGCAGGGCGATTGGTGGTCACTGGCCCGCGCGGCGGTGGGCGGCGCGGCCCTCTTCGGCGGCTACCTGCTCCTGGCGGTGGTGTACCCGGCGGGCATGGGCTTCGGTGACGTCCGCCTGGCGGGGGTGCTGGGCGGGATCCTGGCCTACCTGTCGTGGTCGGCGTTGGTGATCGGCGCGTTCGCGGCGTTCCTGCTCGGCGCGGTCGCCGGGGTGGCGGTGCTGGCGTCCGGCGGCGGCCGGAAGACGGCGCTGCCGTTCGGGCCGTTCATGCTCGGCGGGGCGCTGCTGGCGGTGTTCGCCGCCGGGCCGCTCGGGACGGCCTACGGGGAGCTCGTCGGCGCGATCGCGCGCTGACGCCCGGGCGGCTCTGGCGCGGGCCCGCCGGGCGGGCCAAGGTGAACCTCGACGATCCGGCGCACACCGGGGAAACGAGGGCGTGATGGCGCGAGTCGATTTCGAGGCGGTGTTCCTGGCCGGTCCTTCACCGACCGCCGTGCTGTCCCGTGAGTTCGTCATCCTCGCGGTCAACGACGCCTACGAGGCGGTCTCCGGCCGCGCTCGCGCGGACCTGGTCGGGCACGACGTCTTCGAGGCCTTCCCGGACGATCCCGACGACCCCCGCGGCGCGCGGGCCCTGCGGGTGTCCCTCGAGCGGGTGCTGACGACCCGGCAGCGGCACGCGATGGCGCTGCAGCGCTACGACGTGGCCGTCCCCGGCCGTCCCGACCTGGTCGAACAACGCTACTGGAGCCCGGTCAACGCTCCGGTCCTCGACGCCGACGGCTCGGTGCGGCTGATCCTGCACCGCGTCGAGGAGGTCACCGACTTCCTGCACCAGCTGCCTTCGGCCGGGCCGGACGAGGCGGGGGAGGTGCAGGCCCGGCAGGCCGAGGTGTTCGCCCGCAGCCGGGAGCTGCACCAGGCGAACCAGCGGCTGGCAGCCGCCGCGGACATCGCCACGGCGCTGCTGGCCGACACGCCTCCCGGTGCGGTCCTGGAGCAGATCGCGGCGCGGGCCCGCGAGATCGCCGACGTCGACCAGACGGTGCTCCTGGCGCCCGACGAAGACGGCACGCACCTGGTGACCGCCGCCGCGGCGGGCGCGCAGTCGGCCGCCTACCGGGCCCTGCGCCTGCCCCTCGGCGAGCAGCACGGCGCCGAACCGCTGAGCGTGCGCGTCTTCCGGTCCGGCCGGTCCGCGATCAGCGAGGACGCGGCTCAGGCGGCGCGCGACGCCGGACTGCCCGCCGACGTCGCCGTGGGGGCGGCGGTGGCCGTCCCGCTGGGCCCGGCCGGGGCCGTGCGCGGGGTGCTGGCCGTGGTCAACGTCCCCGGCCGCCCGGTCGCCGCCGCCCGGGTGGTGCGGTCGCTGGAACTGTTCGCCGCGCAGGCCGCGCTCGCGCTGGAGCTGGCCGAACGGCGGCGCGACGCGGTCCGGCTGTCGGTGCTCGACGACCGCGAGCGGATCGCCCGCGAGCTCAACACCGCCGTCGTCGGCAGGCTCACCGGCATCGGGATGGGACTGACCGCGACCCTGAAGATCATCCAGCGCGAAGCCGCCGCGCGCCGGGTGCGGGAAGCGGTGCGCGCGGTGGACGACGTCATCCGGCAGCTGAACTCGGCGGTGTTCCCGCCGGCCGGGCCCGCGCGCCGGCGTGCGCTGCACCGCCGCGTCCAGGACCTCGTCGACACGGCCGCGGAGGCGCTGGGCGTCGCCACGACGACCCGGGTCGACAGCACACTCGACGCGGCGCTCGACGCGGAAGCGGGCAAGCAGCTCCTGGCCGTGCTGGACGCGGCGTTGACCGATGTGGCCAAGCACCCCGGGGCCGGCCACG
Organism: Amycolatopsis nalaikhensis; assembly: GCF_030264295.1. Lineage (GTDB taxonomy): Bacteria > Actinomycetota > Actinomycetes > Mycobacteriales > Pseudonocardiaceae > Amycolatopsis > Amycolatopsis nalaikhensis. Next base: position 7,350,715 of record NZ_CP127173.1, read on the forward strand.
TCACGGTGACCGTCGAGCTGCGGCCGGAACCGGGGTGCCTCCACGCGCGCGTCGAAGACGACGGCACGCCGCCTGCCGAGCCGGGCGGGCGGGCCGCGCGGCACGGCGGGGAGCTGACGACCGCCGCCCGCCCCGGCGGCGGCACGGTCGTGACCTGGGAACGGCCGCTCGCGCCCGCGCGCCCGAGAATTTGAAACGGGCGTCCCCCGGCATCGGTGATTCACGGACGCGTCAATTTGTTTCCGCCGGGACCGGTAATGCGTTTCACTCGATCGTGTAGTACTGACGCGGAGGGTGGAGTGCTCATTGGCGGGAACTGGCGTTGCCGGTATGGTCGCTCAGCGGAAAGCGACCTCGAATGGCTGACGTCCGCCAGGTGGACGATTCCCGGGTAATTGCCGAAACGTCACGAGAATTCTCTTTCCCGACCCACAGCCGTTCCGATGCAGAAAGAAAGAACAGTGGACTTCGAAGCACTGGCCGGTGAGCTGCGCTCTCTCCGGGAAAGCGTCGCCGGGGTGACCGACACGGTGCTGGCCGCGGTCGACGGGATCCCGATCATCGCCGACGCGGCCGACGACATCGACCCGGCGAAGATCTCCGCGCTCGCCGCGGCCGACCTCGGGATCGCCCGCCAGGCCGCGGAAATCACCGGGAAGGGCACGCTGAGCCAGACCGTGGTGTTCAGCAGCGACGGGTACATGGCCGTCTACGCCATCGGCAGGCTGGCGCTGATGGTCGTGCTGGGGGACAAGGGCCTCAACGTCGGGCGCCTGCTGTTCGAGACCGGGCCCGTCGTCGAGCGGATCGGCACGATCCTGGCCGCGTAGGGCCGTTCAAGGCAAGCCGTTCACGAAAGGAAAAGGCACGTTGATGAACATCGACACCGCACTCAAGGAAGCCATGTCGATCACCGGCGCCGTCGGGGTGGCGCTGGTCGACTACGAAAGCGGGATGTCCCTCGGCACCGCCGGCGGCGGCGATTGGCTGGACCTGGAGGTGGCCGCGGCGGGAAACACCGAGGTCGTGCGTTCGAAACTGCGGGTCATGTCGTCGCTGGCGCTCAACGACACGATCGAGGACATCCTGATCACGTTGCACCGCCAATACCACTTGATCCGGTTGCTGCATTCGGTGGGTGTCCGCTCGTCGTTGTTCCTGTACCTGGTGCTGGACCGCGACCGGGCGAACCTGGCACTGGCCCGCCACTACCTGAAACGCATCGAAGCCGACCTGCAGGTGTAGCGGGAGGAGGGAACGGCGATGCCCGGAGGCGGCTCCCGAGCCGCACTCGTCGCCGGCTCGGCGTTGATGCACGACATCGGGTCCCTGTTCCCGGTCACGCTGACCTTGGCGGGCGACGAGCTGGCGTTCACGTTCGTGTCGTCCTGCCCGTCGCCCGACGCGGTCGGCGAGTGGGTCCGGCTGCGGTCGGGCGCCGTCGTGGCCGGCCGCGTGCTGCGGTTCTCGGTGTCCGCCGACGGGCACCGGATCCGCGCCGAGCTCGCCGGGACCGCGGTCCGGGCCTTGATCGTGCTCGCGGACGAGGTGTCCGCGGCGTCGGTGAGCGCCCCGAGCCTCGGGCGCTGGCAGGACCAGATGCCCGGCACGGTGCGGGTGGTGCTCGACGAGCTCGCCCGGATGCTGTCCCGCTGCCGCCACCGGGCGGGCGGCGCCGAGCCGTTGATCGACCTGGCGCTGGCGTACCGGCCGGACCGCGAATACGAGACGCGGCTGGCGGGCGCGCACGAGCGGGTGCGGCCGTTCATCGCCCCGGTCCGCCCGGTGCTGGCGCTGCGCTGGCGCGCGGCGACCTCGGCGCAGCGCAAGGAGTTCCTCGGTGAGCTGCCGGGCGGCGCGGGGCGCGGGTGGCGACGGCGCCGCCGGACCACGCGGATCATGGGGATGGAGGTGGAAGTCCTGCCGTGACCGGGCGGTCAGAGCCAGTCGCGGCGTTTGAACAGCGCGTAGAGCGTGGCGGAGATGACGAGGATGGCGGCCGTCGAGACCCACACGCCGGAGGCCTGGCCGAAGCCGGGGTAGGGGAGGTTCTGGCCGTAGAAGCCGGTGATCGCGGTCGGCACCGCGATGATCGCCGCCCAGCTGGTGACCTTCTTCATGATCGTGTTGAGCCGGTGCCCTGGATGCTCAGCTGGGTCTCGCGGATCGTCGCGATCTCCTCGCGCAGGGATTCCGTCCACTCGGTCACGCGCAGGACGTGGTCGTGGACGTCCTGGAAGTAGGGCAGCAGGGTGTCGTCGCGGCGCATCAGGGCACCGACGATCTCCCGCATCGGCACGGCCAGGTGCCGCAGCCGGGCGAGGCTCCGGCGCAGCCGCAGGGCGCGGCGCTGGAGGCCGGTGTGGTCGACGTGGTCGGCGAACACGAGGTCCTCGAGGACCTCGACCTGCTCGTCGAGCGCCTGCGCGGCCTCGAGGTGGCCGTCGACGAGGTGGTCGAGCAGGCCGTGGAGCAGGAACGCGGCCCCGCTCTTGGCCAGCTCCGGGGTGCTGTCCCAGCGCGCGGTGAGCGCGTCGAGGCCGGTCGTGTCGTCGCGGTGCACGGTGAGCAGCACGCGGTCGGTGACGAAAGCGTCCACTTCGGACGCGGTCAGGACGTCGCCGGTGACCCGCGCGGTGGCGGCGGTGAGGAAGGAGTGCCGGTCGTAGCGGACGAGCTTGGGCCGCTGGTGGTCTTCGCCGAACGCGGCCGTGACGGCCAGCGGGTGCAGCCCGAGCTCGGCGGCGAGGGCCGCGAGGTCGGCTGCCGTGCCGACGTCGAGCCAGAGGGTCACCGACGGGTCGGCGAGGTGGTGGGCGGCGTCGGCGAGGGGGAAGTCCTCGAGCTCGAGGACACCACTGCGGTACAACCGGCTGCGCGTCATCGCGGGCTCAGCGGTCGTGCGCGGCGGCGAGGCTGGCCCGGCAGGCGCGGACCAGCTGGCGGGTGGCGGCGGTGGCCGGGGTCTCGCCGCAGGACGGGCAGGACACGGCGACGTCGCCGGCCACGTGGTCGATCGCGACGGTGAGCGCGCGTTCGCACGAGCGGCACCACCGGGTCCCGGTGACGACCACGACGTGCAGCGGCGAGGCGACGCAGTCGTGCAGCCAGCGCCGGTGGGTGCGGCAGGTGATGCGCTCCAACGGGTTCAGACCGTCCTCTTCGGACCGGTCTTCCGCGGTGAGGGTGACGGCCAAGCGCCGGTCGGCGACGTCGGCGTAACGCGCGGCGACGAGATCGGCGGGGACGAGCCGGTCGCGGCGGGGCATCGGCGCGATGGTGCTTGCCGGAGCGAAGGACTGGCTGGTCATCGGGGGCCTCGCTTTCGTCGTGATCCAGACTCCGCCCACCGGAGCCGGGCGACGAGGGCCGGACCGCCTCGATCCGGAGGGCCGAAAGACCCAGCGGGTGGGGTGCGGCCGGAAGTCCCCGTGCGCCGGGACTTCCGGCCCCAGCCCCGTCCCGGGTCCGCCCCGCATCCTCGATCCCGTGAACCTGTCCGCCCTCCTGCCCGGGCTCGCGCGCCTGCGCGGCTACCGGCGGGCCTGGCTGCGCGGGGACGTCGTGGCCGGGGTGACGGTCGCCGCCTACCTCGTGCCGCAGGTGATGGCCTACGCCGAAGTCGCCGGGCTGCCGCCGGTGGCCGGGCTGTGGGCGGCGCTCGGTCCCCTGGCGGTGTACGCCCTGCTGGGCTCGTCCCGGCTGCTCTCGGTCGGGCCCGAGTCGACGACCGCGTTGATGACCGCGGCCGTCCTGATGCCGCTCGCCGCGGGGGACGCCCCGCGCTACGCCGCGCTGGCGGCCGTGCTCGCCCTCATGGTCGGCGGCCTGTGCCTGGCCGCCGGGCTGGCGCGGCTCGGCGTGCTCGCCGAACTGCTGTCGAAGCCGGTGCTCACCGGCTACCTGGCCGGGATCGCCGTGCTCATGGTGGCCGGCCAGCTCGGGAAGGTCTCCGGCGTCCCGGTCGGCGGCACGGACTTCGCCGGGCAGGTGGCGTCCTTCGCGCGCGGGCTCGGCCAGGTGCGCTGGCCGACCGTCGCGCTCGCGGTGGCCGTGCTGATGCTGCTCGTCCTCTTCGAACGGCTGGTCCCGTGGCTGCCGGGGCCGCTCGTCGCGATGGTGCTGGCCACCGTCGTCGTGGCGGTGACCGGGCTGCCGGACGTCGACCTCGTCGGGGCGCTGCCCGCCGGCCTCCCGCCCGCCGTGTCCGGCGTCTCCGCCGCCGACGTCGAACAGCTGGTGCTGCCCGCGGTGGGCATCGCGATCGTCGGGTTCTCCGACAACGTGCTCACCGCGCGGGCGTTCGCGGCGCGCCGGGGCGAGGAGATCGACGCGGACCAGGAGCTGCGCGCCCTCGCCGCGGCGAACGTGACCGCCGGCCTGCTGCACGGCTTCCCGGTCAGCAGCAGCGGCAGCCGGACCGCGCTGGGCGCGGCGGTGGGCGGCCGGACCCAGCTGCACTCGCTCGTCGCGCTCGCCGCGGTGGTGCTCGCCGTGCTGTTCGCCCGGCCCCTGCTGGCCGCGTTCCCGAAGGCCGCGCTCGGGGCGTTGGTCGTCTTCGCCGCCGGGCACCTCGTCGACCTCCGGGAGCTGCGGCGGTTCGCGCGGTTCCGCCACAGCGAGCTCGTGCTCGCGCTGCTCACCACGGCGGGCGTGCTCGGCCTCGGCGTCCTGACCGGGGTGCTCGCCGCCGTCGGACTGTCCATTCTGGACCTCCTGCGCCGGATCGCCCGGCCGCACGACGGGATCCTCGGCTCGGTGCCGGGCCTGGCCGGCATGCACGACGTCGACGACTACCCGGCGGCGCGGACCGAACCCGGGCTGGTCGTGTACCGCTACGACGCACCGCTCTGCTTCGCCAACGCCGAGGACTTCCGGCGGCGCGCCCTCGCGGCGACCGACGGCGCGACGCGGTGGTTCGTGCTGAACGCCGAGGCGAACGTGGAACTGGACGTCACCGCGGCCGACGCGCTCGACCGGCTGCGCGAGGAGCTCGGCCGCCGGGGCGTGGTGTTCGCGATGGCCCGCGTGAAGCAGGACCTGCGCACCGACCTCGCCGCCGCCGGGCTGGTGGCGAAGGTGGGCGAGGAGCGGATCTTCCCGACGCTGCCGACAGCGGTGGCGGCCTACCGCGGCTGGGCCGCGCGCGACGGCGTCTCGCGCCACCCCGGCGAGCGCGGCATGCTGGCCGGGAGGGCGACCGAGGAGGGCGATCCGTGAACCTGCCGACGACCATGACGGCCTGGCGCGTCACCCGGCCGGGGCCGATGGCTTCGCAGCCGCTGGACCGGGTGCGTGCCCCGGTGCCGCGGCCCGCCGCGGGCGAGCTGCTCGTGCGCGTGCTGGTCTGCGGGGTGTGCCGGACGGACCTGCACGTCGCGGAAGGCGACCTGCCGGTGCACCGGCCCGGGGTGACGCCGGGACACGAGGTCGTCGGCGAAGTCGTCGCGCTCGGCGAGGACGTCGCCGGGTTCGCGCCCGGCGACCGGGTGGGGATCGCCTGGCTGCGCGAGACCTGCGGGAAGTGCCGATATTGCTTGCGGGAGCGGGAAAACCTGTGCCCGGACTCGCGCTACACGGGCTGGGACGCCGACGGCGGGTACGCGGAGTTCGCGGTGATCGCGGCGGACTACGCGCTGCCGTTGCCCGGCGGCTACTCCGACGACGAGCTGGCGCCGTTGCTGTGCGCCGGGCTGATCGGCTACCACGCGCTCGCGCGGGCGGAGGTGCCCGAGGGCGGGCGGCTGGGGATCTACGGCTTCGGCGGCAGCGCCCACCTGACCGCGCAGGTCGCCATCGCGCGGGGCGCCACGGTGCACGTCCTGACGCGCAGCGCCGAAGCCCGCGAACTCGCGCTGGCGCTCGGGGCGGCGTCGGCCGGGGGCGCCGCCGACCCGCCGCCGGAGCCCCTGGACTCCGCGATCCTCTTCGCCCCGGCCGGCGAGCTGGTGCCGCCCGCGCTGGCGGCCCTCGACCGCGGCGGGACGCTGGCGATCGCGGGCATCCACCTCTCCGACGTGCCGCCGCTGAACTACCAGCGGCACTTGTTCCAGGAGCGCCAGGTCCGCAGCGTCACGGCGAACACGCGGGCCGACGCGCGGGAGTTCCTCGAGTTCGCCGGTGGCCACCACCTGAGGGTGAGCACGGTGCCGTACGCGCTGGCCGAGGCGGACCGGGCGCTCACGGACCTGGCCGCGGACCGGGTGAACGGCGCGGCGGTGCTGCGGGCCGGGTGAGTGGCCGAAGGTCACCGGGCGCGGGGACGAACGACCGCAGCGATCACCGGCGCCGGAGTCCTAGTTTCGGGTCGACGCACCGAGACCCGGAGGGAAACGTCATGAGCGCAACCGGAAATCCGCCGATCGTGGTCGCGGTCGACGGCTCGGACCTGGCTGAGGCCGCCGCGCTGTGGGCGGCCGGCGAGGCGGCCCGGCGGCGTGCGCCGCTGCTGGTCTTCTCCGCGTACGGCTACGAAGACGCCGGGGTGGGTGGCCGGATGTACGCGCCGTCGGACTGGTTGACGATCAGGGAAGCCGAAACCGACGAGGTGCTGCGCCGGACGCGGGCGGCGTTGGAGGCCGCCGTGCCCGGGCTGGAGATCGCGACCGAGGCCAGTGATCGTGGCCCGATCCCGGCTCTGCTGGAGGTTTCCGAGCGTGCGCGGTTGCTGGTGACCGGTGAGCCGGTCGGGGCGATCGCGGGATTGTTCAGCGGCTCGCCCGACGTCGACCTCGCCGCGAAGGCGCATTGCCCGGTCGTCGTGGTGCGCGGGAACGAGAACGTCGACGGACCGGTCGTCGTGGGGGTCGACGGGAGCCCGCTCAGCGAGGCGGCGATCGCGTGGGCCTTCGAGGAGGCTTCACTGCACAATGCCCGGCTCGTCGCGCTGTATGCGTGGCACGACGGCGACACCGCGGGTCTGTTCAGCGACGGGAACGTGGCGTTCCAGGGCGAGCCGGTCCAGGAGTCGGGGCGGCGGTTGCTGGCGCAGCGGCTGGCCGGGTGGCAGGAGAAGTACCCGGAGGTCGTGGTGGAGCGGCGGGTCGAGCACGACAAGCCGCGGCACCGGCTGTTGAGCGCGAGCCGCGACGCGCGGCTGGTCGTGGTGGGGAGCCGGGGCCGCGGCGGGTTCGCCGGGCTCGTGCTGGGCTCGACCAGCCAGGCCCTGCTGCACCACGCGGGGTGCCCGGTGCTGGTCGTCCGCACCGAAAACGTCTGAACCTACTCCCCGGACAGCGTCAGCTGGCGCCGGTGGAAGTCGAAGTGCTGCGTGGGGAACCGGTAGACGTCGGCCAGGGTCATGTAGTCCCGGAAGAAAGGGTCCCAGCGGGTCGGGTAGTGCATGCCCCTGGCCAGGTTCTCGTCGGTTTCGCGGTCCAGCCGCCCGTGCAGGGCGGCGACGGTCCGGTCGAACAGCGCCAGCATCCACCGGCGGGGCAGCACCGTGCCGCCCAGCCAGGACCCGGCGAAGTTGACCGCGTCGAAGGGGACCGTCCCGGCGTTCAGCAGCTGAGCGTAACGCCGCGACACCCCGTCGGGCAGGCGGTCGAACAGCCGCACCAGCCCCAGCAGCGCGCGGATGATCAGGTAGCCGAGCAGCATGTGGAACAACAGCTGGCGGTTGGTCCACCGCGTCCCCGCGCTCGCCCGCCGCAGGTCGGGCCCGCTCGCCCCGTCGAGGAGCTGGTGGAAGGTCCGGCGGGCCTGCTCGAACTCGTCGTGAACGGCTGTCTTGTCCACGAATGCAGTCTCCGCCCTCCCGGCTGCGAAGGCCAGTGCCCGCGGAGTGCGGGTGGCCGCTACGAGGGCCGGTACCCGCGCAGCTGAACCGGGATGGGCAGGCTCGCACCGTACGCGTGGGGGAGTGGCCACAGGACCTCGCCGAGCGGGCGGCGCGGTGTCGCCGGGAGCGGGGCCGCACCCTCCGGCGGATAACCGACGCGCACGACGACCTGCGGCTCGAGCCCACCGCCCAGTACGCAGTCGCGGACGAGGGCCCGCGTGCTCGTCAACTCCAGCGGCTCCGTGTACACGCACGACGCCAGGTTCAGCCGCGTCGCGGCCAGCAGCACCGCACCCACGGCCTCCCCGGCTCGCAGCCTGCTGAGCCGGTCGTCGCCGGTGGTGGCCAGCACCGTGAGCGCCGCGCCGTCCGGACCCGCGGTGTCGGCCAGGCGCGCCCCGGCGAACTCGCGGACCCGCAACTCGTGCCGTCCCACCGTGGCGAGGACCGCGTTCCGCGCGGGCACGCCGTCGGGTGCGTAGCCGCGGCCGCTCCACGCCGCCAGCTCCACCTCGTAGCCCGGGTCCGCGTGGTGCAGCCCGGCCGCCGCCGCGGCCGCGCCCGTGAGTGCCGACCGCCTCGGCGCGTCGTCCACGACCCGCAGCACCGCACCGTGGTCGGCTGCTGCGCGCCGCAAGCGGTCCGCGTCGCGGGCGAGCAACGGCCGTCCGGCGAACCGGCGGCGGTCCGAGCGGCGGCGGGGGATCGCCGCAGCCAGGGCGATGTCGCGGTCGCGGGGCTCGTGCGGGACCAGGGCGATCCGGGCGAGCAGGCCGGGCTCACCCGCGTCGGGCAGCCGCTCGATCCGGGCGGCCCACCCCATCGCCGCGGTGGCGACCGCGAAGTGGTGCAGGGCGCAGCCGCAGCTCACCAGCAGGTCACGGCCGTCAGGATCGGTGTGCGGCAGGCGACGGCGCAGGTCCGCGCGCAGCTCCGCGGTGCGGCCGTCGACGTGCCACCGCCACGGCTGGGAGTTGTGCACGGACGGGGCGCGCACGGCGAGCGCGACGGCGGCCCGCACGGTGTCCGCGTCGGGCGTCGGGTGCTTCATGGTTCCTCCATAAGATTGTTGGTGTTCAGGACGGGATGTTCTGGATGCCCGGGGCGATGGGGTGTGGCTGATGGTTTCTTGCCGTGGGTGGCTTGCGAGGAGTGGCTGCCCTGTCGTTCTGGACGTCCTGGCCGCTGATTGAGATCTGCGTTTGGTCGCTGTTTATGGAGATGCCGGCGGGTTCGTCCACGGGGTTGAGCTGCGAAGACAGGAGGCAGGCTGGGTGGCCGCAGGCAAGGTGTGGGTCGGTATCGATGTCGGCAAGAGGTTCCATCACGCCTGTGCGGTGGATCAGTCCGGCAAGACCGTGTTCTCGCGGAAGGTGGCCAACGGTCAGGCCGCGATCGAGCAGTTGATCGCCCGGACCACCGCGAAAGCCGCGGAGGTGGTGTGGGCGGTGGACATGACCTCCGGCCCCGCCGGGCTGTTGATCGCGTTGCTGCGCGCGACCGGGCAGCCGGTGCTGTATGTGCCGGGCCGGCTGGTCAACCGGATGGCCGGCGCGTTCGCCGGTGAAGGCAAAACCGACGCCAAGGACTCCCGCACGATCGCCGAAACCGCCCGGCTGCGCGGTGATCTGACCCCAGTGCCCGACCCGGACGAAGTCGTGACCGATCTGCAGGTGCTCACCGCGCGCCGCGAGGACCTGATGGCCGACTGGGTGCGCGGAGTCAACCGGATCCGTGAGCTGCTCGCATCGATTTTTCCCGCGCTGGAGCGGGCGTTCGACTACTCGACCCGCTCGGCGCTGGTGCTGCTGACCGGGTTCCAGACCCCGGACGGCATCCGCGAGGCGGATGCGGCCGGCCTGTCGGCCCATCTGGCAGAGCATGGTGCCTGGGCCCCAGGTATTCCGTCCATGGTGGACAAGGCCCTGGCGGCCGCGGCGGAGCAAACCGTGGCCTTGCCGGGGGAAGCGGTGACCGCACCGTTGATCGCGCGGCTGGCCCGGCAGCTGCTGGACTCCGACCGGGAGATCAAGGACCTGGACAAGCAGCTCGCCGACCGGTTCGCCGGACACCCCGACGCCGGGCCCATCACCAGCCTCGACGGGTTCGGCCCGATCCTCGGGGCCCAGCAGCTCGCCGGGACCGGCGGCGACCTGCAAACGGCGTTCCGCAGCCCCGGGCATCTGGCCGCCTACGCCGGTCTCGCCCCGGTGCCCCGCGACTCGGGGCGGATACGCGGCAACCTGCACCGCCCCCAGCGCTACCACCGCGGCCTGCGCCGGGTCTTCTACCTGGCCGCCCTCTCGGCCATCAAACGCCCCGACAGCCCATCCCGAACCTTCTACCTGCGCAAACGCAGCGAAGGGAAACGGCACACCCAGGCCCTGATCGCCCTGGCTCGCCGCCTGGCCGACGTCATCTGGGCGCTGCTGCGCGACCGCCGCGAGTTCCATCCCTCACCACCAGCCGCCGCCGCTGCTTGACACGGTCATTGAGACTCCTCGCCGGTCGGCTGGCTCCATGCTCGCGGCCCGCGTCCGCGCGGACAGGCGGATTTGGTCCCCTGCACAAGGGACTTCGGGCCCTGACCGGCGCCGACGTTCCGCGCGATGCTGGCCGGGAGACCCGCAGGAGGACGAGATGACGGTATCCGCGACCCGCCCGGTGGTCGCCGGGGTGGACGCCTCGGCGGCGTCGTTCGCCGCGATCCGCTGGGCGGCGAACGAAGCACGGCTGCGCGACACCACGCTGCGGCTGCTGCACGCCTGTTTCGTCGAAGACACCGCCGCCCGTGACGACGGCGAGCTGCTGCTCGAACACGTCCACCGCCGGCTCCGCCGCTCCGCCGAAGTCGCCCGCGAATGGGCGCCGGGGGTGCGGGTCGAGACGGTGGTCCGGCTCGGCCTCGCGGTCGACCTGCTGCTCGCCGAATCGGCCGACGCGGCCCTCGTCGTCCTCGGTTCGCACGGCCTCGGTGGCCTGCGCGGTGCCCTGATCGGCTCGGTCGCCCTGCGGGTCGCGGCCGGGGCGGCCTGCCCGGTGGTGGTCGTGCCCGGTCACCGGCCGGCCACGGGCGGCCCGATCGTCGTCGGGCTCGACGCGTCGGCCTCCAGCGAGCACGCACTGGGCTTCGCCCTCGAGCAGGCCGCCACGACCGGCGCGCCGGTGCACGTCGTGCACGCCTGGCACACCGGCGACGGCGGCACCGAGCAAGCGGACCTGACCGCGCGCCTCGCGAGCTGGGTCCGCAAGTACCCGGACCTGGCGATCACCGCGCACGCGGTGCGGGACCGCAGCCCGTCGTGGGCCTTGGCGAACGCGGTGCCGGACGCGCGGCTGATCGTGGTCGGCACGCGCGGCCGCGGCCCGGTCGCCGGCGGCCTGCTGGGCTCGACCGGCAACGCCCTGCTCGCGCACGCGCCCTGCCCGGTCGCGGTCGTGCACTGAACACCCGAGGAGAGGAGCCGTCGTGAAGGCACGCGACATCATGACCAGGCCGGTGGTGCGGGTCGGCCCGCGCACGCCGGTCCGCGAAGCCATCGTGCTGCTCACCGAGCACTGCGTCGCGGCGCTGCCGGTGGTCGGCGAGGACGACGCCGTCCTCGGCGTGTTCACCGAGGCCGACGCGCTCCGCGGCGGGCTCACCGGCGCGCCGCCGGACGCGCTGGTGGCCACGGCGATGACCGCGCCGGCCCAGACGGTCGGGCTCGACACCGACGTCACCGAGATCGCCCGGCGCATGCTCGGCGACCGGCTGCGCAGCATCCCGGTGGCCGACGACGACGGCGTGCTCGTCGGCATCGTCAGCCGCCGCGACGTGCTCACCCCGCTGGTGCGCCGGGACGACTCGATCGCTTCGCACCTCAACGCGCTGCTCACCGACTACTCCGGTCACCGCGACCGGTGGGCGGTGACCGTCACCGGCGGCGTCGTGACGATCCGCGGCGTGTTCACCGACGAGGCCGAACGCCGGGTCGTGGCCGCGCTGGCGAAGACCGTGTACGGCGTCGCCGGCGTCGAGCTGCGGGACGAGGCCCCGGCCCCGCGACTCTCCATTGTGGACTTCTGAGGAAGGGAAAGTCATGCGCGCACAGCCGGGTGGCCGGTCATGAGCGGGTTCGCCGACGGCACGGTCGTGGCGGGCGTCGACGGTTCGTCGTCCGCGGTCCAGGCCGCGGTGTGGGCCGGAGCGGAGGCCGTCCGTCGCGGGCGGCCGCTGCGGCTCGTCCAGGTTTACGCCGTGCCGAGGGTGGAGGCGCCGGTCGCGTTCGGCGGTCACGAGGAGGTGCGGGCCGGGCTCGCCGAGCGGGCCGCGGGGTGGCTGGCCGACGCGAAGTCGGCGGTGCTGGCCGAATACCCCGGGCTGGAGATCGCCACGGCGGCCCGCGAGTGGAGCCCGGTCACCGCGCTGGTCCAGGAGTCGCGGCACGCCGAGCTGGTCGTGCTCGGTTCGCGGGGGCTGGGCGGGTTCACCGGCTTGCTCGTCGGGTCGACCGCGGTGGCCGTGGCGGCGCACGCGCGGTGCCCGATCGTGGTGGTCCGCGGCCGGACCCCGTACGACGCGCCGCCGCGCACCGGTCCGGTCGTGGTCGGCACCGACGGGTCCGCGGACAGCGAAGCCGCGATCGCGTTCGCCTGCGAGGAGGCCCGCCTGCGCGGTACCGACGTCGTCGCGCTGCACACCTGGAGCGAGATCATCGCCGACGGGGTGCCGCGGCCGCACGCGTTGCGGGAGGATCCGGCGGAGATCGCGGCGGCGGAGCGGGTCAAGCTCGCCGAGCAGGTCGTGGGGTGGCAGCGGAAGTACGCGGACCTGACGATCGAGCTGGAGGTCGTCCGCGGGCGGCCGGTGCGCACGTTGCTGGAGCGCGGTGAGGCCGCGCAGCTGGTCGTGGTCGGGTGCCGCGGCCGCGGTGGGTTCACCGGCATGCTGCTCGGCTCGACGAGCCAGGCGCTGATCGCGCACTCGCCGTGCCCGGTGGCGGTCGTGCGGCCGCAGCGGACCGGGGACGCGCCGTGACCCGGGCGGGGCTTTCGTCCTCTGTGGACACGATCGCGCGAAGGGACGTAAGTCCCCGCCACCGGTGACCGACGCCAGCGGTGCCCCGGACGTCGCCTTCCTACCGTGGAAAGCGACCCGAAAGGCAGGAAACCCCCGATGCGCGCACGCGACCTGATGACCGCGCCGGTGCTCACCGTGCACCCGTGGACCTCCGCCAAGGAGGCCGCCGAGCTGCTGTCCACGCACCGCTTCACCGCCCTGCCCGTCGTCGACGCCGACGACGAGCTGGTCGGCATCGTCACCGAAGCCGACCTGATCCGCGGCCGCGTCCCGGCCGACCCCCGCACCACCCACGAGCCCCGCGAATCCGCCGCCGGCACGACCGTCGGCGACCTGATGACCAGCCCCGCCACCGCCATGAGCTCCGGCACCGACGTCGCCGACCTGTGCCAGGCGCTGGTGGACGCCCGGATCCGCGCGATGCCGATCGTCGACGGCGCGGCCGTCGTCGGCATCGTGACCCGCGGCGACGTCGTCCGCGTGCTCGCGCGGGAAGACACCGACATCGCCCGGGACGTCCGCCACCGGCTGGAGGTCTACGGCGGGGGCGGCCGCTGGCACGTCGACGTCCACGACGGCTTCGCGCACATCACCGACCAGTTCGACGACGACACCGACCGGCACGTCGCCCGGCTCCTGGCCCTCGCCGTGCCGGGCGTCGTCGCCGCCGACACCGCCTACGCGGGTGAGGAGCAGACACGATGAGCGCCATCGATCCGAGGATCACCGTCGGCGTGGACGGCTCGGCGGGCTCGACCGCCGCCGTCGCCTGGGCGGCGAAGCTCGCTTCCCGGCGCCACCTCCAGCTGAAGATCGTGCACGGCTTGCAGATCGCCGGGCTCTACTACGGCGGTGGCCTGTCGGGCATCGGCGCGCAGACGCTGTTCGACGCGATCCAGGCCGACGGGGAACGCGCCGTCGCCGACGCGCGCGGCCTCGCCGTGTCGATCGACGAGGACCTGGTCGTCACGACCGAGCTGCCGAACGAGCCGCCGGTGCCGATGCTGATCGAGGAGTCCCGGCACGCCCGGCTGCTCGTCGTCGGCCGGACCGGCGCCGACGGGTTCGCGGACATGCTGCTCGGCGGCACCGCGGCCGCGGTCGTCAGCCACGCGCACTGCCCGGTCGCGGTGGTCCGCGGCACCACGCGGCCGTCGGCGACCGGGCCGGTCGCCGTCGGGGTCGACGGCGGCCCGAACAGCGAGCAGGCCATCGCCGTCGCGTTCGAGGAGGCGTCGCTGCGCGGGGTGCCGCTGGTCGCGGTGCACGCCTGGAACGACGTCACCTACGAGGACGCCTTCGGCACGGCCCGGATCCTGCCCCAGCCCGAGAGCCTCGAACGGGACGAGGACCGGCTGCTGAGCCAGCGCCTCGCGGGCTGGCAGGAGAAGTACCCCGAGGTCGAGATCCGCCGGGTGCTGGTCCGCGACCGGCCGCGGCACGCATTGCTGGACGTCTCCGAGCAGGCGCAGCTGGTCGTCGTGGGCAGCCGCGGCCGCGGTGGCTTCACCGGGATGCTGCTCGGCTCGACGAGCCAGGCGCTGGTCCAGCACGCCCAGTGCCCGGTGCTCGTGGTCCGCCCGGAGCTGACGGCGTGACCGCCGTCGAGACCCGGCCCGCGCTCGACGGCACCGAGCTCGCCCGGGTGGACGCGCTCTGGCGGGCCGCGAACTACCTCTCGGCCGGCCAGATCTACCTGATGGCGAACCCGCTGCTGCGCGAACCGCTGCGGCCTGAGCACGTGAAGCCGCGCTTGCTCGGGCACTGGGGGACCTCGCCCGGGCTGAACTTCGTCTACGCGCACCTGAACCGGGCGATCCTGGCCCACGACCTGAACGCGATGCTCGTCATCGGCCCTGGCCACGGTGGTCCCGCGTTGCTGGCCAACACGTGGCTCGAAGGCAGCTACACCGAGGCGTGGCCTGAGGTGACGCGGGACGCGGCCGGGATGGCGGAGTTGTTCCGGCAGTTCTCGTTCCCCGGCGGCGTTCCCAGCCATGTGGCCCCGCAGGTGCCGGGTTCGATCCACGAGGGCGGCGAGCTGGGGTATTCGCTCGCGCACGCCTACGGCGCGGCGTTCGACAACCCCGGGCTGCTGGTCGCGTGCGTGGTCGGCGACGGCGAGGCCGAAACCGGGCCGCTGGCGACGTCGTGGCACGCCAACAAGTTCCTCGACCCGGTCCGTGACGGGGCGGTGCTGCCGATCCTGCACCTCAACGGCTACAAGATCGCCAACTCGACGGTGCTCTCGCGCATCCCGCACGCCGAGCTGGACGCGTTGCTGCGCGGCTACGGCTACGCGCCGATCTACGTCGAAGGCAGCGATCCGGAGACGATGCACCAGGCGATGGCCGCGGCGCTGGACTCGGCGGTCGCCGACCTCGCGAGGCGTCCGATGATCGTGCTGCGCAGCCCGAAAGGCTGGACCGGTCCGTCCGTTGTGGACGGTAAGCCGGTCGAGGGCACGTGGCGTTCGCACCAGGTCCCGCTCGCCGAAGTCCGGCACAACGCCGAGCACCTGGCGCAGCTGGAGGACTGGCTGCTGTCGTACCGCCCGGCCGAGCTGTTCGACGCGGCGGGCCGCCCGGTGCCCGAGGTCACGGCGATGATCCCGGCGGGGGAGCGGCGGATGGGCGCCAACCCGCACGCGAACGGTGGCGTGCTGCTGCGCCCGCTGGTTTTGCCGGACACGGCGGCCCACGCCGTCGCGGTTCCCGCGCCGGGTGCGACGGTCGCCGAGCCGACCCGGGTGCTGGGCCGGTTCCTGCGGGACGTGTTCGCGCTGAACGCCGATCGGGCGAATTTCCGGCTGTTCGGCCCGGACGAGACGGCGTCCAACCGGCTGGACGCCGTGTACGACGTGACGGCCAAGCAGTGGCAGGCCGCGATCGAGCCGGTCGACGAGCACCTGGCGGCGGACGGCCGGGTGCTGGAGGTGCTCTCGGAGCACCTGTGCCAGGGCTGGCTCGAGGGGTACCTGCTGTCGGGGCGGCACGGGTTGTTCTCGTGCTACGAGGCGTTCGTGCACATCGTGGACTCGATGGTCAACCAGCACATCAAGTGGCTGCGGGTGCACCGGCAGATCCCGTGGCGGCGGCCGGTGGCATCGCTGAACTACCTGCTGACCTCGCACGTGTGGCGGCAGGACCACAACGGGTTCTCCCACCAGGACCCGGGGTTTGTCGACCACGTGGCGAACAAGAGCGCCGAGGTCGTGCGGGTGTATTTCCCGCCGGACACGAACACGTTGCTGGAGGTTTCGGCGCACTGCCTGCGTTCTCGCGATTACGTGAACGTGGTGGTGGCGGGCAAGAACGACACGCCGAACTGGCTGGACGCCGAGCAGGCGGCGCTGCACTGCGCTCGTGGCGTGAGCATCTGGGAGTGGGCGAGCACGCACACCGATCGGGAGCCGGACGTCGTCCTCGCCTGCGCGGGTGACGCGCCGACGCTGGAGGTCCTGGCGGCGGCGTCGCTCCTGCGTGCGGCGTTGCCGTCGCTCGCGGTCCGCGTGGTGAACGTCGTCGACCTGATGCGCTTGCAGCCGGAGTCCGAGCACCCGCACGGGCTGTCGGACCGGGAGTTCGACGCGTTGTTCACCCCGGACCGCCCGGTGATCTTCGCCTACCACGGTTATCCGTGGCTGATCCACCGCCTGGCCTACCGGCGGACGAACCACGCCGGGATGCACGTGCGCGGGTACACCGAGCACGGGACCACGACGACACCGTTCGACATGCTCGTGCTCAACCACATGGACCGCTTCCAGCTGGTGATCGACGTGATCGACCGGGTACCGGGCCTCGCGGCGACGGCGGGTGTGCTGCGGCAGGAGATGACCGAGGCCCAGGGGCGGCACAGCCGGTGGATCCGGACGCACGGGGAGGACTTGCCCGAGGTCCGGAACTGGAGCTGGCAGGCTTGAGAGAACCGGAATCGGCCACGACTCACCTCGAGTCGTGGCCGATTTGCGTTGTGCCCTGCTGGGGGCTCGCGGTGGTCCCGCCTCGAAGCGGGCTGAAGGGTCCTTTCCTCGCATGTGATGCGAGGAAAGGACCCTTCACCACACCCCGGACCGGTCGCCGCGCCCTGGCGGCCGACCTGCACTGTCTCGAGCGTGGGGAACTCCGCGGGTCCGTGGGTCTCCACCAGCGTCGACCGGCCTTCGGTTGCCGGTGTCCTGGCGGTTCGCTGCCAGGCATCCGTGGTTCCGGCGTGCGAATCGGGGCGGAGGCCGATGGTCAACCACCGGCTTCCGCCCCGAAGGTCCGTCACCTCACCCGACGGTCGCGCCCTGGCGGCCGACCTCCACTGTCTCGAGCGTCGGGAACTCCGCGGGCCGATGCGTCACCACCAAAGCCGACCGCCCCTCGGTCGCCGCCAGCACGTCGGCCGCCAACGCCGCCGCCGTCGGGGCGTCCAAGTGCGCCGTCGGCTCGTCCAGCAGCAGGATCGGCCGGTCCGACAGCAACGCCCTGGCCACCCCGATTCGCTGCCTTTCGCCGCCCGACACCGGCGTTCCGTGCGCCCCCAACGCCGTGTCGAGACCCAGCGGCAGCCGCGAGAACCACGCCCCCAGCTGGGCCGAACCGAGCGCCACCAGCAACTCGGCATCCGTAGCGGACGGCCGGGCCAAGCGGAGGTTCTCCCGCAGCGTGCTGTCGAACAAGTGCGTCTCCGGCCCGCACCACGCGATCTGCTCGCGCACCGAATCGCCGTCGTACGCCAGCGTGTTCGTGCCGTCCAGCAGGACCCGGCCCGCCGACGGGTCCAGGTACCGCATCAACGCCGCGATCACCGTGCTCTTGCCCGCCCCGGACCGCCCGGTCAACGCGATCCGGGAACCGGACCCGATCCGGACGTCGACGTCGCGGACCGCGTCGGCGACAGCCCCCGGCCAGCGGACCGACAGGTGCTCCGCCGCCAGCTCGGCCGCCGTCGGCGCGACCGCCCGAGCCTCCGCCGGCCCCGGCAACGCGTCCAGCGATGCGAGCCGACGTGCCGAACCGGCCGCGCCGAGCAGCCGTTGCGCCGCCTCCGGCAAGCCCGCCACCAGCTCGGCCGTCGCCAGGGGCAGCAACGCCAGCACCGCCAGCGCCGGGCCCGGGACCGCCGCCAGGATGCCCAGTGCCAAGCACGCCACCGACGTGAGCCCGACCCCGAGCGTCGCGATCCCGCCGCCGAGCCCGCGCCACGCCGCCGAGCGGCGGTGCAACGCCGTCAGCGCCGCGTCCAGCTCCCGCAGCCGGTTGTGCCGCCGGGTCGCCGCGTCGTGGGTGATCAAGTCGGCCGCCGCCTGCAGGAGCTCCACCGTGCCCGCCGTCAGCTCCGCTCGCAGCCGCGCCGTCTCGCGCTGCGCTCGGCGGGCCGCGATCGCCGCCACCGCCGGGGCCAGTACACCGGCCGCGGCCAGGCCGAGAGCCGCCGCGAAGCCGGCGCCCGGGAGGATCACGCCGAGCGTGATCGCCGTTCCGGTCAGCACCGCCGCCACCGACACGCCCGGGACGAGGCCGCGGACCAGGACGTCCTGCTGGCTGTCCACATCGGACACCAGGCGGTGCAGGAGGTCGCCGCGGCGGAGGCGGGACGTGCCCGCCGGCCCGATGCGGACCAGCTGGGCCCACACCCGCACCCGCAGGTCCGCCAACGCCCGCAACGCGACGTCGTGCGACAACAGCCGCTCGACGTAGCGCAGGATCCCCTTCGCCAAGCCGAACGTCCGCACCGCCACGATCGCCACCATCAGGCTCAGCACCGGCGGGTGCAGGGCCGCGCTCGCGATCAGCCACGACGACGTCGCCGTCAGCGCGACCCCGCAGCCGAGCGCCGCCGTCGCGGCCAGGCACGCCATCGCCAGGCGCCACCGGTGCGGGCGTACCGCCGCCAGCAGCGGCCGCCACTTCGCACCGTCCACAGTGGCGGAAGAAGCCGTGGGCACGAAAGGCTGAGGAGCAGGAGGCGAGGACGAGGCAGGTGCGGCGACTTCCGGAACAGCAGCGGGTTCGACCGGCCCGCCGAGCGAGACGACGCGGTCGCAGCGGGCCAGCACCGCGGGGTGGTGGCTGACGATCACCGCCGTCCGCCCGGCCAGGACCGCCGGAAGCCGGTCGAGGATGGCCGCCTCGGTCTCCGCGTCGACGCCCTCCGTGGGCTCGTCGAGCAGGAGCAGCGGCCGGTCGAGCAGCACCGAGCGGGCCAGCGCCACCCGGCGGCGCTGGCCCGTCGACAGCCCGGCACCCAGCTCACCGACCACAGTGGACAGCGGGACGTCGAGGGCCGCGGCTTCGGCGGCGGCGCGCACGGCGTCCGCGGAAGCGTCGGGGGAGCCCAGGCGGATGTTCTCGGCCACCGTCCCGGCCACCAGGTGCGGCTGCTGCGGCACCCAGGCCAGGTGCCGGTGCCAGGTGGCGCGGCCGATGTCGGCGAGGTCGACGTCGCCCACCATGACGCGGCCGCCGTCGGGGCGCCGCCAGCCGAGGAGCAGGTCGAGCAGCGTCGACTTGCCCGCGCCGCTCGGCCCGGTGACGCCGACGATCTCGCCGGGCGGGAGGCGCAGGGTGAAGCCGTCGAGGATCGGCCCGGAGCGGCCCTCGACCGTCACGTCTTCGCAGCGCAACGCCGTGCGCGTGAGGTCGGGGACCGTGCCCGTGCCGTGGTCGCCGGACGGCGTCTCGGCGAGCGCGAGGATTTCTTCGGCCGCGGCCAGCCCCTCGGCGCTGTCGTGGAAGCGCGCGCCGACCGCGCGCAGCGGCAGGTAGACCTCGGGTGCGAGGATCAGCACGACCAGCGCCGTGTGCAGGTCGAGCTCGCCGGCGAGCAGGCGGAGCCCGATCGACACGGCGACGAGCGCGACCGACAGCGTCGCGAGCAGCTCGAGCGCGAGGGCCGACAGGAACGCGACGCGCAGGGTGCGCAAGGTGTGCGCGCGGTACTGCCCGGTGATCTCCCGCAGCGAGCGCAGCTGCGCCCGGGCCCGGCCGAACGCCGTCAGCTCGGCCAGCCCGGCGACCAGGTCGAGGAAGTGGTCGCCCAGCACGGACAGGGTCTTCCACTGCCGCCGGACGTCGCGCTGGGTGTAGAGCCCGATGAGGATCATGAAGAGCGGGATGAGCGGCACCGTGAGGCCGACGACCAGGGCCGCGACCCAGTCGGAGACGAGGATCCGCACCCCGACCACCAGCGGCACCACGGCGGCGATCAGCAGCTGCGGCAGGTACCGCGAGAAGTAGCCCTCGAGCCGGTCGACGCCGTGCGTGGCCAGCCCGGCGATCTCCGCGGGCGAGCGGTCCGCCCGCCGCGGCCCGAGGCGCAGCGCGGCCGCGATCACGGTCTCCCGCAGCTGCGACAGCGCCCGCGCGGCGGCGCGGTGGGCGGTCGTCTCCGAAAGCCACGTGATCCCGGCCCGCGCGACGACCACCAGCAGGAGCAGCGCGAGCGGCACCAGCAGGGCCCGGAGGCCGAAGCCGTCGAGGAACGCCCAGGTGACCGTCTTCGCCAGCAGCTCCGCCTGGGCGAGCACCAGCATCGCGGTGAGCACGCCCAGCGCGGCGCAGGCCAGCACGAACGGCCGGACCGCGCTCGCGTGGCGCAGCAGCCGCGGGTCGAGCGGCTTCACCGGCGGGCCGCGGGCAGACCGCCGCCGGCGGGGATCGACGCGCGGCTGATCCGCTTGCGGAACACCCAGTACGTCCAGGCCTGGTAGGCGAGCACGATCGGGGTGAACGCGACCGCGACCCAGGTCATGATCTGCAGCGTGTACGGCGTCGAGGAGGCGTTCGTCGTGGTCAGGCTGAACGCCGGGTCGGTCGTCGAGGGCAGCACGTCCGGGTACAGCGACCAGAACAGCGTGAAGGTGACCGCGATGATCGCGCCGGCGGTGCTCGCGAAGGCGAACCCGTCGCGCTCACCCGCGGCGAACAGCACCGCCGCGGCCAGCAGCACCGCGGCGACGGCCGACGACAGCCACGCCCAGCCACCGTGCTCGACCGCGGTGTAGGCGAGGAAGCCGCCGCCGACCACGATGGCCGCGCCGCCGAGCGCGCGACTGATCGCCCGAGCCCGGTCGCGCAGCGCGTCGGTCGTCTTCAAGGCGAGGAACACCGCGCCGTGGAAGGAGAAGAGGCTGAGCGTGGCCAGCCCGCCGAGCAGCGCGTACGGGTTGAGGAGCGTGAAGAACGAGCCCGTGAAGTGGTGCTGGGCGTCGAGCGGGACGCCGTGGACGATGTTGCCGAACGCCACGCCCCACAGCAGGGCGGGCGCGGCGGAACCGCCGACGATGACCCAGTCCCAGGCGTTCCGCCAGCGCGGGCTGTCGATCTTGCCGCGGAACTCGAACGCGACGCCGCGCAGGATCAACGCGACGAGCACCAGCAGCAAGGCCAGGTAGAAGCCGGAGAACAGGCTCGAGTACCAGAGCGGGAACGCCGCGAACGTCGCGCCGCCGGCGACCAGCAGCCAGACTTCGTTGCCGTCCCAGACCGGGCCGATCGTGTTGATCAGGACCCGGCGGTCGGTGTCGTCGTGGCCGAGGATGCGCAGCAGCGTGCCGACGCCGAAGTCGAAGCCTTCGAGGACGAAGTAACCGGTCCAGAGGACCGCGATGAGCAGGAACCAGATGTCGGTGAGGGCCATGGCGGGTCTCCGGCGTCAGTAGGCGAAGGCCGCGGGGCGCGGCTCGTCGGAATCGGTCTCTTCGCGCGGTGCCTCGGGCGGTGGCGGCCCGGCCTTGGCGTAACGCACCATCAGGACGCCGTCGATGACCGCGAGCACGCCGTAGAGCACGGTGAACACGATCAGCGAGGTCAGCACAGTCCCGGCGGACACCGTGGGCGACACCGAATCGGCCGTCTGCAGCACGCCGAACACCGACCACGGCTGGCGGCCCATCTCGGTGAAGATCCAGCCGACGCTGTTGCCGAGGAACGGCAGGGCGAGCCCGGCGGTCGCGACGGGGAAGAACCAGCGGACGCCCGGCGTGCGGCCGCGGCGGAACAGCCACAGGCCGACCAAGGAGATCAGCAGGCAGAAGAAGCCGAAGCCGATCATCAGGCGGAACGTCCAGTAGCTGACCGGGATGTCGGGCCGGTACTCGCCGGGACCGTACTGCTGTTGTTCGGCCGCCTGGAGGTCGTTGATGCCCTCGACCCGGCCGTCGAAACTGCCGGTGGCCATGAACGAGAGCACCCCGGGCACGCGGATGCTGAACTTCTCCTGCGACCCGTCGAGCGAGCCGATGGTGAACAGCGAGAACGACGCGGGCGCGACGGTGTCGTAGAGCGCCTCGGCGGCGGCCATCTTCATCGGCTGCTGCTCGGTCATCAGCCGCGCCTGCAGGTCACCGGTGACGATGACGCCGAGGCTGGCGATGAGCACGGTGACCAGGGCGAGCTTCATCGACGGGCGGAAGACGTCGGCGTCGCGGTTCTTCTTCAGCTGCCAGGCGCTGATCCCGACGACGAACATGCCGCCGGTGAGGAAGCACGCGGTGATCGTGTGGGCGAAGGCGCCGACCGCGGTGGAGTTGGTGAGCACGGCGCCGAAGTCCTTCAGCTCCGCGCGGCCGGTGGCGGGGTTGACCGCGTAGCCGACCGGGTGCTGCATCCAGGAGTTGGCGGCGAGGATGAAGTACGCCGAGAGGACCGTGCCGATCGAGGCGAGCCAGATGGTGGCCAGGTGCAGCTTCTTCGGCAGCTTGTCCCAGCCGAAGATCCACAGGCCGAGGAAGGTCGACTCGAGGAAGAACGCGAGCAGGCCTTCGATGGCCAGTGGCGCGCCGAAGATGTCGCCGACGAAGGTGCTGTAGTCCGACCAGTTCATCCCGAACTGGAACTCCTGCACGATGCCGGTCGCCACGCCCATGGCGAAGTTGATGAGGAACAGCTTCCCCCAGAACTTCGTCATCCGGCGGTAGCGGTCGTTCCCGGTGCGGACCCACGCCGTCTGCATCCCGGCGACCAGGAACGACAGCCCGATGGTCAAGGGGACGAAGAGGAAGTGGTAGACGGTGGTGATCCCGAACTGCCATCGGGCGAGGTCCAGGGCGCTCATCCGGTTTCTCCTGCTCGCGCGGACGAAGGTGACCGCGCCAGCATCCGGTGGGGCGGGCCACCGGCGAGAGGGTCCTTGGTCACTTCCGCGACGGCCACAGTGCCCCGGGTGGCCCGGCGGGCTGAAGGGGACTTTCCCCGCATGTAATGCGGTGAAGGGGACGTTCAGCGCATCACATGCGCTGAACGTCCCCTTCAGCCCGCTCTCTCCGCTAACCGAAGTTCACGTCACTGCACCACATGTACGTCTGGTCCAGGTGGGAGGCCTGCCAGATGGTGAACACGACGTGGTGGCCCCGGTAGGCGCCGGACGTCTGGACCGTGAACGTGATGTCCTTGGCCGGGGCGTACCGGCCGGTCTGGGTGATGAAGTCCAGGTTGCCCCAGCCGAGGCGCTGGGTGGCCGGGTCGAACCCGTTCTTGCTGACGTAGACCCGGAAGTAGTCGGCACCGTGGCTGGCCTGGTCATACAGGTGCATCGAGAAGGTGCTGCCGAGGCTGGTCTCCTTCCACGGGCCGGGGGTGTTCAGGGAGTTGTTGCGGGCCAGCGCGTTGCTGCAGAGCTGGCCGTCGGGGGTCGAGCCCTGGAAGTTGCCGCCGAGCCCGTCCCGCAGGGCGCTCATCCAGTTCCACATGGTGTCGGCGTTGGCCTGGAAGGCCTGCCAGCACATCGGGTCCTGCTGCTGCATGGCCGGGTTCGTGTGCTGGCTGCCCCAGTCCTGCCAGCACTGGTAGGCGCGGGTGGCGGGGCTGACGATGGTGCCGTGCGCGGATGCCGCCGGCACCCAGAGGAACATCCCGGCCAGCGCGGCGACGAGGGCGATGAGGACCCTCCGCCGTCGGGAGGTGGTCCGTGTACGCATGAATGGGCCTCCATTCGTGATGAGTGGTGGTGACCATTGGGAGCGCTCCCAGCGTGTGCGACAGCGTATCCGCGATCCGGCGAAACTTCAACAAACCGGACAGGATGACGGTGATCTGTTCTCCGGCGCGGCGGGACCTGTGGCGCGGAACCGGGGACTTTGGTCATCGCCGCGCGCGGCCCGGTGGCCGTAGGCTGATCTCCGTCGAACCGGTTTCAGGAGGTCAGGATGCTGCGCGTGTTCCTCGTCGATGACCACGAGGTGGTCCGTCGTGGTGTCGCCGATTTGCTGGACGAGGACGAGCACCTCACGGTGGTCGGGCAGGCGAGCAGCGTCTCGCAGGCGCTGGCGCGGATTCCGGCGTTGAACCCGGACGTCGCGGTGCTGGACGTGCGGCTGCCGGACGGCAACGGCATCGAGCTGGCCCGCGAACTCCGGTCGAAGCTGCCGGAGCTGAAGTGCCTGATGCTGACCTCCTACACCGACGAGCAGGCCATGCTCGACGCGGTGATGGCCGGGGCGAGCGGATTCGTCATCAAGGACATCAAGGGCATGGACCTGGTGTCGGCGGTCCGGGACGTCGGCGCGGGAAAGTCGCTGCTGGACGCCCACGCGGCCGCCGCCCTGATGGCGAAATTGCGCGACAGCCAGGCCAAGAAAGGCCCGCTCGCGGACCTGTCGGACCAAGAGCGCAAGCTGCTGGAACTGATCGGGGAGGGCCTGACCAACCGGCAGATCTCCGAACGCATGTTCCTGGCCGAGAAGACGGTCAAGAACTACGTCTCCCGGCTGCTGACCAAGCTCGGCCTGGAACGCCGCACCCAAGCCGCCGTCCTGGCGACCGAGCTGCGCAACCAGGCCCACTAGGCGCCGTCCGGCTCCGATCGGCGAACCGGACGGCACTCCGCTAGCGTCATGCCCGTGGGCCGGCGCGCTCCCTCCCCCTCAGCGCGCCGGCCCACACTCGTGCCCGCCCGGCGCCAGTGACCAAAGTCCTCCGGGTTCGGGCAGTCCGGCCGGTTCGCCCACCCCCTCCCTCGCGGTCTGCTTGTGCGGTGCCACCCGAGGTCGCGCGACCAAGTCCACTGAGGACGGACAGCCCCGTGACCGGCCGTCGAAGAGCCAGGTCACCGCGAACCGGGTGGCCGCCCCGCGGTGGGCGCGGCCCCTTGGTCGGCCGCGCCCACCCGCATGCCGTGAGGAGAAAGCGATGAGCGTCGAGGCGGGCTCCCGGGCCCTGCTCTCCGGCGGCGACGTGGTGCTCGTGCGCCCGCTGCGCCCGGCCGACACCGCCGAGGTGCTCGCCCTGCACACCCGGCTCGACCGGCGGGACACCTACTTCCGGTTCTTCGGCGCGCCGTCCGGCCTGGCCAAGCTGGCCGCCGAGATCGCCGCCGAACCCGGGCCCGGCCACTACGCCGTGGGCTGCTACCTGCGCGGAGCGCTCATCGGCGTCGCCAACTACGAGGTGCTGGACGGCTCCACCGACGCCGAAGTGGCGCTCGTCGTGGACGCGGCCGTGCGCACCCAGGGCGTCGCGACCCTGCTGATGGAACACCTGGTCTCGCACGCCCGCGCGACGGGCCTGAAGCGGTTCATCGCCGAAGTGCTGGCCGAGAACGCCAAGGTGATCCACGTCTTCCGGGACCTCGGCCTGCGGTTCGACCCCGGGCTCGGCGGCCCCGAACGCGACATCGTGATGGACCTCGAGCAGGACACCGCCTACCTCGACGCCGTGCTCGAGCGCGACGCGGCCGCCGACGCGGCCAGCCTCGCGCACCTGCTCAGGCCGTCCTCGGTCGCCGTGATCGGGGCCGGACGGCAACCCGGCTCGGTCGGCCACGCCGTCTTGGCCAACCTGGTCACCTGCGGCTACCGCGGCCCGGTCGAGGTGGTGCACCCGCGGGCCCGCGCGATCCTCGGCGTGCCGTGCGCGCCGTCCGTCGCGGAGCTGAGCCGCACGCCCGAGCTCGCCGTGGTCTGCCTGCCCGCGCCCGCCGCCGCCGAGGCGGTCGAAGCGTGCGGGAAACGCGGGGTCCGCGCGGTGGTCGTGATCTCGTCGGGCCTCACCGGGACCGAAGCCGGCGACCGGGTGCGCGCGGCGGTGCGCGAGTACGGCCTGCGCCTGGTCGGGCCGAACTGCCTCGGCGTCGTCTCGACCGATCCCGCCTGCCCGGTGAACGTGACGTTCCTCGGCGCGCCCGTACGGCCCGGCGCCGTCGGCGTCGTCACCCAGTCCGGCGGCGTCGGCATCGCGCTCGCCGAATCCCTCGGCGACCTCGGCCTCGGCCTGTCGACGCTGGTCTCGACCGGTGACAAGTACGACGTCAGCGGCAACGACCTGCTGATGTGGTGGGCCGCCGA
Organism: Amycolatopsis nalaikhensis; assembly: GCF_030264295.1. Lineage (GTDB taxonomy): Bacteria > Actinomycetota > Actinomycetes > Mycobacteriales > Pseudonocardiaceae > Amycolatopsis > Amycolatopsis nalaikhensis. The sequence continues at coordinate 7,376,833 of NZ_CP127173.1, forward strand.
CCCGCACACGGAACTGGCCGTGCTCTACCTCGAGTCGTTCGGCAACCCGCGCAAGTTCGGCCGCCTGGCCCGGCAGCTCGCCCGGACGCGGCCGGTGCTCGCCGTCCGGTCCGGCAGTGGTGACACCGCGCAGCGCGCGGCGGCGTCGCACACCGCCGCGGCCGCGACGCCCGCCGTCACGCGCGACGCGTTGTTCGAGCAGGCCGGAGTGATCGCCGTCGACACCGTCGCCGAGCTGGTCGACGTCATCGCGGGCCTGTCCTGGCAGCTGCTGCCCGGCGGGCCGCGGGTGGCCGTCGTGAGCAACGCCGGGGGAGCCGGGGTGCTCGCCGCCGACGCGTGCGAGCGCGAAGGCCTGGTCATGGCCGAGCTGTCCGGCCACACCCGGGAGCGGCTCGCGAAGGCGCTCCCGGCCGAAGCCGCCGTGCGGAACCCGGTCGACACGACCGCGGCCGTCGCGCCGGAGGTGTTCGCCGAAGCGTTGCGTGCGGTCCTCGACGACGACGGCGTCGACGCGGTCATCGCGGTGACCGTGCCGACCGCGTGCGGCGACCCCGGCTCTTCGCTCGCCGAAGTGCTGCCGCCCGAGTACAAGACGGTCTTCGCCGTCCGGCCGGGGCAGCGGGCCCGCGTCACGCCGCTCGTCCCCGGTGGCGTGACCGCCTGCTACGACGACCCCGCTGCGGCGGCCGCCGTGCTCGCCAGGCTCGTCCGCTACGCGCGGTGGCTCAACCGGCCCGAAACCGAGAATTCCTCGCCACCACTGGAAGATCCGGACGCCCTGCGCGCGTTCGCCGCCGGGCGTGAAGGCTGGCTCTCGCCCGCTGACGCCGTCGAGTTGCTGCGCTTGGCCGACGTCCCGATGGTGGAGACCCACTACGTCACGGCGGATGACTCGATGGCCGCCGCGGCCACCGACCTCGGCTCTCCCGTCGTGCTCAAGGCGGACGCCGATGGGCTGCTGCACAAGACCGCCGGTGGCGGTGTCCTGCTGGATGTCCACGGTGCGGACCGGATCCTCGAGGCGTTCCGGACGTTGCGGGCCCGCTTCGGCTCGGCGCTGCGTGGGGTGACGGTGCAGCCGATGGCCGAGCCTGGCCGGGAGCTGCTGGTGGGGGTGCGGTCGGATCCGGTGTTCGGGCCGTTGGTGGTGTTCGGTCTCGGCGGGGTCGACACCGACCTGATCGCCGACCACGCCGCCCGGTTGGCCCCGCTGACCGGCGCGGACGCGGATCTGCTCCTGGACGGGTTGCGCGCGTCGAAGGCGCTCTGGGCGTCCGGGCTGGATCGCGCGGCCGTCCGCGAAGTCCTGCTGAAGGTGAGCCGCCTGGCCGAGCTGGTGCCTGAGCTGGCCGAACTCGACCTCAACCCGCTGCGCGTGCGCGCGGACGGCTGCGTGGCGCTCGACGTCCGCGCCCGGCTGGAGCGGCCCGCGGCCGCCGACCCGTTCCTGCGTCACCTGCGAGACTGAAGGAGCTTTGCCGTGCGTGTGCTGACCCTGAACCCGGGCTCGTCGAGCATGAAGGTGTCGCTGGTCGACGACGGCACCGCGGTCGGCTGGGCCGCCTGGGACCTGACCGACCCGGCCGTGGTGGGCCAGGCGATCCGCCGCTGGTCCGATGTGGACGCCGTCGCCGTCCGGTTCGTCCACGGCGGCTCGCAGAAGGCCCCGGCCCGGGTCGACGACGCCTTGCTCGCGAACCTGGAACGGCTCACTTCGCTGGCGCCCAACCACCAGCCGCTGTCGCTGGCGGTGACCCGCGAGGTCCGCCGTCTGCTGCCGGACGTCCCCGTGGTGGCCTGCTTCGACACGGCGTTCCACGCGCGGATGCCCGAAGCTGCGGCCCGGTATCCGTTGCCGCGGGCGTGGACGGCGCAGAACCGCTTGCGCCGCTACGGTTTCCACGGCCTGTCGTGCCAGTACGCGTTGCGCCGTACCGGTGAGCTGCTGGGCCGGGCACCCGAAGAGCTGCAGCTCGTCTGCGCTCACGTGGGTGCCGGGGTGTCGGTGACGGCGATCCGCGACGGTCACGGCGTCGACACCAGCATGGGATTCACCCCGCTCGAAGGCGCCATGATGGCGACGCGGTCGGGTTCGGTGGATCCGGGGCTGCTGCTGCACGTGATGCAGACGGTGCCGATGAGCCCGGCGGAGATGTCCGACGCGCTGTTCCACCGGTCGGGGCTGGCCGGGATGAGCGGGACCAACGGTGATCTGCGGCGGGTGCTGGCCGCGGCCGCGCGCGGCGAACCGGACGCCTCGGTGGCTCTGGATGTCTACCGGCACCGGCTCCGGCGGGAGATCGGTGCGGCCGCGACGAGCCTGTCGCGGCTGGACGCGGTCGTGTTCACCGGCGGTGTCGCCGAGCATCAGCCGGAGGTGATCACGTCGGTGATCGAGGGGCTGGGCGTGCTCGGTGTGCGTGCCGGGGACGTTCCACACACCGAAGTCGATCGGATCGTCACCGCGGCGGGCTCACCGGTGCCCGCCTTGATCGTGCTGCCCCGGGAAGACCTGGAGCTGGCCCGCGGCGCCGAAGAGGCGCTCGCCCGAGTGTTCGCGAGGTGAACCATGCACGTGCTGCTGACTGAATCGTCCTTCGGGGACGCCGATTTCCTCGTCCAGCCTCTGCGTGACGCCGGTTGCCTGGTCAGCCGCTGTCACAGCCGGGCCGGGCTGTGCCGGGCGCTCGCGGTGGGCGGCCGCTGCCCGCTCGATGAGCCGTTCGCCCAGCCCGACTTGGTCGTCGATGTCCGTGGCCAGGGCGGCGAACTGACCGCCCGCGAGTACGGCGTCGTCTGCGCGGTCCGCGACAACGTGCCGGTCGCGCTGGTCTCGCCGGATCCGGCGGTCCGCGCGGAAGTGCCGCCGGGCCTGGAGAACCGCGTCACCGTGATCGACGTCGACGGCCTGCTCGCCACCTGCCGCGCCGCGGCGAGACACCTCGGCATCCCGGTCACCACCGGATGACCGCACCCGGCTTCCGGTGGGACTCCTCGTCCCGCGCCGTTCTCGGCGACGCGCTGGTGCGGCTGGGCCCGAACCGGTGCGTCGCGGAGGTGAGGCCGGACGAGGTGCTGCTGACGGCACAGTCACCCGGCGGCGGCCGCGACCGCGCCGGAACGGCGGCGCTGCTCGACTGCGGCGCGGCGCTGTCGACGGTCTGGACGGTCCTGCGGGTGCTGGGCCGCGACCCGGTGGTGACGTTCCCGGCCACCGTCGCGGCCGCGGTCCACGCCGGGCCGGCGCGGACGCCGACGAGCGCGGAGTGGGCGCGCTACGTCGCTCTGCGCAAGGTGGCCGAGCCGCCGTCGAACGCACCGCTGCGCCCGGTAAGCCTCGCGGTGCTGCGCGCGGTGGCGGCGGACGACTTCTGGCCGGACACGGCGGTCCGCATCGTCCGGCCGGAGTGGGCCCCGACGCTCCGCAGGCTGGGCGCCGACTTGGCCGGGCAGTCATCGCTGCTGGTGACCACGCCCGCCGACACCAGGCGGCACCAAGTCCTGGCCGGAGCCGCGCTGCACGCGACCCGCCTGGCGACGGCGGTCCGCGGGTTCGGTTCGCGGCGTTTCGCCCTGCCCGCGCAGGCACCCGCGGAGCGCGCCCGGTACGTCGAAGAGTCGCTGCTGCCCGGGATTCCGCAGGGATTGCTCGTCGTCGGGCTCGCGCCCGCCAAGCGGTGACTCCCTACGGTGAAAGGCGGGAACCCCGGTCTTCGGCCGGGATTCCCGCCTTCCCTTTCCGAGTGGGCCTCAAGCGGGTGCGAAGCGGTGTGCGGCTTCCGGCGTGATGACCACGACCGGGCAGCGGGAAAACCGGACGCACTCGCGGCCGACGCTGCCCAGCACCAGATCCGCCAGCGCGCCGCCGCGGTGGGCGCCGAGCACCAGGACGTCCGCGTCGGCCGAGGCGGTGACCAGCTCCGTCGCCGGGTCTCCGTGGACCGTGCGCGTCTCCACCTTCGCCTTCGAGGTGCGGGCCAGCCCGGCCACGTGCTCGTCGAGGTGGTAATCCGCCTCCGGGGCGCGGCCGTGCGGCTGGATGGCGAACGACGTTCCGGGCAGCAGCGTGTCGCGGGGGCGGACGAGGATCGCGCGGACCGTGTCACCGGCGTGCGCGCCCACCTCGACGGCCCAGCGCAGGGCCGCGTCGCCGCGGGGGGAGCCGTCCGTGCCGACGACGACCACCCGGCCGGTTCCTGAATCCATGGTGTGCCTTCTTTCCTCCGGTTGCGTCCCGATCGTGCGGCCGGACCGCGGCGCGGCGGTAGGGGACGAATTCCGCCGGACCGGGGGACTTTGTGCTCCGGTGCCCCCGCCGCGGGCGGCCGCACGATGACGGTCGGCGGAGCGCCGTGCTCCGCGCGAGGAGAGTGACCGCGATGACCGCCGCCGCACCGGCCGCATTGACCACCGACCAGCTCGGCATCCTCGGCCGCGCCGTGAGCCGCGCGCCTTCCGTGCACAACACCCAGCCGTGGCGGCTTCAGCCGCGCGGCACCGAAATCGACCTGGTCGAACGCCTCGACGTCGAGCTGCGGCGCCACGACCCGGACGGCCGGGACCGGCTGCTGTCCTGCGGGGCCGCGCTGACCAACCTCGTGCTCGCGGTCCGGGTGCTCGGGCGCGACTGCCACGTCGAGTACCCCGACGATGTCGCGGCGACTGTCACGATCGGCCGTCCGCGGCCCGCATCGGCTCAGGATTTCGCGCTGTACCACGCCATCGCGCGCCGCCGCAGCCACCGGCGCGCCTTCTTCCACGGCCGCGTGCCCGCCGCCGTCCGGACCGCCGTGGTCACCGCGGGGGAGACGGCGGGCGTGCACGTCGTCGCGCCCGCCCACCTCGAGAAGCTGGCCGAGCTGCTCGGCTTCGCCACGCGCGTGCTCCGCGACGACCGCGGCTACCAGCGCGAGCTGGCCTTGTGGACCACGCACACCCACGGCTGGGCCGCGATCGGCGACGGCGTCCCCGAAGCCGCGCTCAGCGCCGAGGCCCTGCCCGTGGCCGGGCTCGTCCGCACGGACACGCCGGTGCCGGACGACGTCGTGCTCGCCTCGCGGCTGGCCGCGGAGAACCTGCTGGTCGTCTGCACCGACGGCGACACACGCGCCGACCGCATCGCCGCCGGCGCGGCCCTGGAGCGCGTCTGGCTCACCGCGACGGCGAAGGCACTGGTCGGCTCGGTGCTCACGCAACCGTTGCACCTCACCGGGTTCCGGGCCCGGCTCGTCTCGGGCTCGGGCTGCCCGGTGTGCCGCAGGCGATCTTCCGCTTCGGCTACCCCGCCGTCCCGTCGGCACCCGCACCCCGGCTGCCGGTCGGCGAGCTGTTCCCGCCCGCGGATCGGCGCGGGTGAAGCCGGTGCGGCTGACTTTCGCCGGCGGTGCGGCCGGAACCACCGGCGCCCGGTACCTGCTCGAGACGCCGGACGCGAAGGTCCTGGTGGGGTGCGGCCTGTTCGCCGGGCCGGAAGCGCGGTGGCGGCGCAACTTCTCACCCGGACCGGCCGAGCTCCACGAAGCCGACGCGGTGGTCCTGCCGAGCGCCGGACTCGGGCACGCGGGGTTTCTGCCGCAGCTGGTCGCCGAAGGCTGGCACGGGCCCGTGTTCGCGACGCCCGGGACCGCCGCCCTCCTCCCGATCGTGTTGTCCGACGCCGCCCAGCAGTTCGAGGAAGACGCCGACGCGAACCAGGGCTGCGAACCGGGCCCGGCCGCGCCGCCGTTCCGCGCCGAGGACGTCGCACGCGCGCTCGCCCTGGTCCGGCCGGTCGAGTTCGGCTCGCCGCGGCGGCTCGCCGGCGCGGAGTTCGAGCTCGGCCGCGCGGGCGGGCGGCTCGGCGCGGCCTGGACCGCCGTGCGCGCCGGTGGCCGTTCGGTGGTGTTCGCGGGCCCGCTCGGCGCCGCCGACCACGCCCTGCTGCGCGCGCCGGACCCGCGGCCGAGCTGCGACGCGCTGGTGCTCGCGACACCGCGATCACCCGGCGGCGACCACCGGGCGGGCCGGTTCGCGGCGGCGGTGCACCGCGCGGTCCGGCGGGGTGGCAGCGTGGTCGTGCCGGTCTCCGTGCTCGGCGCTACCGAGCTGCTCACCCTGCTGCACGACCTCGTGGCGACGCGGGAAATCCCGCCGCTGCCGGTGGTCGTGGACGCCGAAACGGCGACCGGCGTCCACGAGCGGGCCGCGGCCGAGCTGTGCCGCGACGCCCGGGTGGCGGTGCCCGAAACGCTGGTCTCGCGCGTGTCGGACGAGCCGTCGATCATCTTGGCGGGCTTCGCGACGGCGGACGCCGGGCGCGTGCTGCGGCACCTCGCCGCGCTGCTGCCGGACCCGCGCACCGGGGTGGTGCTGCCGGGTGCGCCGGAGCCGGGGACCCGGGCGGCCCAGCTCGCGGACGGTGCCCGCCACCTCAAGATCCACGGGCGGTACGTGCCGGTCCGGGCGGAGGTGACCGCGCTCGGCGCACCGGGCGGGTTCGCCGCGACGGCGGAGGCGCTGGCCTGGGCGAGCGCGGCCCCGCCCGTGGAGACGGCGTTCGTCGTCGAAGGGCGGCCGGACGCGGCGCACGCGTTCGCGAAGGAGCTGCACGCGGAGGCGGGCTGGTGCGCGGTGGTCCCCGAGGACGGTGAGCGAGTGCTGTGCTGAGGACTTCGGTCCTCGCGCGCGGCTCGGGCGGTGAGGTCTTTGGTCCTCGCCGCTCGTGACGCGCGGCCGTCGCCGAGGGGGGTGGGCGCCGGTGATGCTGGGGGTGTCAGCGTCCCCCGAACCCGGAGCCCGTGATGAGCCGTCCACTGCCCACCGTGTTCGACCAGGCACTCGCCTCGGCCGTGCGCGCGCCTTCGCCGCACAACACCCAGCCGTGGCGGTTCGCCGTCGAGGGCGACGTGATCGAGGTGTGGCTGGACCGCGAGCGCGTCCTCACCGTGGCCGACCCGCATGCGCGGGAGGCCCGGCTCGCCTGCGGTGCCGCCGCCTTCAACCTGCAGATCTGCCTGCGCGCCAACGGGCTCGCGGCGGTCGTGCGGATCCTGCCGGACCCGGCCGAGCCGGACCTGGTGGCCGTGCTCCGCCTCGACGGCAACCAGAAGGCGACGGCGGTCGAGCGCAAGCTGGCCGAGGCGGTCTTCCGCCGGCACACCAACCGGCGGCCGCTGCTGGACAAGGAGGTGCCGCCGTCGGTGCGGAGTGCGCTGAAGTCCGCGGCCCTGCAGGAGGGCGGGCAGATCGACTACCTCGACGCGTCGGGCCGCTACACGCCGGTGGCGTCACTGGTCCGGCAGGCGGAGGCACTGCAGGCGGAGGACTTGGCGTTCCGCGCGGAGACGGCGTACTGGACGCAACGAGCGGCCGACAGCCCCGACGGCGTGCCCAAGATCGCGGCGGGCCCGCCCCCGCACGGGCACGGGATCGTCTCGCTGCGCGGGTCCCACGAGAACCCGGACCTGCCATCGCGCGAGTACGAGCAGGAGCCGCTGCTCGGAGCGGTGCTGACCCGCGACCGAGGCCCGCACGCGGAGGTGCGCGCGGGAATGGTGATGCAGCGCATCCTGCTGACGGCGACGGCGGAAGGCCTGGCGACCTCGTTCCTGTCCCAGCCGTTCGAGACGCCGAGGACGCGAGAGTCGCTCGACCGGATCTTCGCCGGACTGGGCCAACCGCACACGTTGCTGCGCATCGGGTACGGCTACCCGACCCGGTTGACGGCCCGCCGCCCGGTCGACGAGGTGCTCAGGCACCGAACGGGCCCGGATGTGACGGCGGGCTGAGAGGTCGCGCAAGCCCGGCGGACGTTGACCCGCCGGGCCGGGTCAGTTCGCGCCGGGCGCCCGAATCTCGCGGGCGGCATTGTGCCGCACCGGTTGCGCCGGGCGCTTGGAATGATGGCGCCGAGGTGGGGGCTGTCGCCCGCGCCGCGAGGAGCTGTTTCGCCGGGCCGGGCGCTCGACCTCGCGCACGGGAGCGGGCCGCACCGAGCGCCCTGCCTCGGCCGCGCCGCCCCCAGCCCACCGCGCTGGGCCGCGCGTGCGCCGGGCGCCGAGCCTGGCCGCGCCGTACCGCGCGCTGCCGGGCCCGTGCGGCGACGGCCGCACCGGCCGCAGCGAGCGCCGGGCCTCCGGCCGCGCGGCACCCGCGCGGGCCGCAATCATCCGCACCACGCCGGGCGCCCATCACCGATGCCCGGCAGCGGCCGCCCCAAGAAACCCGCGATTCACTCTCGGCCCGCGCGCAGCACGTCCCGGAACGTCACCATCCCGACCACGTGCCGACCTTCCACGACCGGTGCCGACCGCACCCCGGCCTCGGACATCAGGCGGGCCAGTTCGTCGATCTCCATCCCCGCCGTCACCGCGAGCCCCGTCCGGCGCATCGCCGCTCCCGCCGTGCGGGGGCGGCACGCCAGCACCACACCCGTGTCCGGGTCGCCGGGACTCTCCGGCGCCCGAAGGATGTCCGCTTCGGACAGCAGGCCGAGCAGCTGCCCGTCGGCGTCGACCACCGGCATCGTCGTGAACCCGCGGCCGCTCATCACCTCGGCCGCCTCCGCCAGGGTCGCCGACGGCGCCAACGCGTACGTCGGGGTCGTCATGATGTCGCGTGCGCGCATGGCCGTGCTCCGTTCCCGTCGGTTTTCCCGACCCTCCCGCCGATCTCCGCGCCGGGGCAGGGTCCAAAGTCCCCGGGACGCCGTCCGAGTGTCGTCGCGCCGGGGTCCAACGCCTCTTCGCGCCGTGCCCGATTTCGAAGACGCTGGGGGAGCACGGAATTCACGGCGGAAAGGCAGAACGATGATCTCGATCGCGCGGCTGTGGCGCACCGTTCTTCCCCGCCGCGGCTCCGTGGCGCGGCCGTCGGACCGCGTCCAGGCCGGACTGCTCGTCTTCCTGGTCCTGCTCGCGCTGGCCGCCCTGCCGTTCGCCGCCGCCGTCGGGTCGGAAACCCATGCCCGGCAACAAGTGCAGTCGGCGCGGGAGCTGAGCGAGCGCACGCGGGTGACCGCGACCCTGCTCGCCGACGGCCCGCCGATCACGGCGAACACGCGCAGCGGTGTCGTCGGCACCGGCGCACCCACCGACGCGACGTGGACCTTGGCGGACGGGACGCGACGCGTCGGCGAGGTCGTCGCCGACCGGGGCACGCTCGCGGGCGAGACCCTCACCGTGTGGGTGGACCGCACCGGCACTCCGGTGGACCCGCCGCTGAGCGGTGCGGGTGTCGTGATCGACGCCGTCGGTGCCGGGCTCGGCCTCTGGCTCGGAACCCTGGCCGTGCTGGCCGCGTGCTACCGGCTCACCGTGTTTTTCCTGGACCGCGCCCGCTACGCCCGCTGGCAGCAGGAGTGGCTCCAGGAACAGAACCGCGAAACCCATTCTTGAGAACGAGGAGAAGGTGAACTGACATGACCACGGCATACGAGGACGAGATCGTCGTCGGGGTGGACCATTCGGCGGTGAGCGCGGCCGCGCTGCGCTGGGCGGCGGCGGAAGCCGCGGCGAGCGGCCGCCGGGTCGTCGCGCTGCGTGCCTGGACGTTCGAGCCGGTCTACGACCTCGGCGCGGCCGTCGCCGGGTCGCCGCAGAGTGTCGCCGAGCGGGAGCGGATCCAGCTCGACGACGTCGTCGGCGTGGTACGGGCCGAACACCCCGGCGTCGCCATCCGGGCCGAGCTGGTCGAGCATTCGGCCGCGGTGGCGCTGGAAGAGGCGTCGAAGACCGCGGCGATGCTCGTACTGGGCAGCCACGGCCGGGGCCGGTTGCTGAAGCTGCTGGTCGGGTCGGTCGCCGAGCACTGCCTGCGTGAGGCGAGCTGCCCGGTGGTGGTCATCCCGGCGCGGACCGTGCCCGAACCGGAGCCGGAGCGGGTGCCCGAGCCCGCGGCGTCGTACTACCCCGGGCCGCTGCTGTGATGCCCGGCCACCGCCAGGTCGGGTCGGTCATGACGGCCGACGTCGTCACCGTCGGTCCGGAGGCGCCGTTCAAGGCCGTCGCGGTCCTGCTGGCCTCGTGGCGCATCAGCGGCGCCCCGGTCGTGGACGAGGAAGGGCACGTGCTCGGCGTCGTCTCCCAGGGTGACCTGCTCGAGCGCGCGACCCCGCACGGCCTGCTCAAGCGGCAGGCGCGGCGAAAGGCGGGCGCGGCGTTCGTCGCCGACCTGATGACGACGCCGGCGATCACTGTCCGGGCGGACGACGACGTCGCGGTCGCCACGAAACTGCTGGAGGAGCACCACTTCCACCGCCTGCCGGTGGTCGACGGCGACGGCAAGCTCGTCGGGGTCGTGTCCCGGTCGGACCTGCTGCGGGTGTTCCTGCGCACGGACCGGGAGATCCGCGAGGAAGTGCGGGAGGAGGTGCTGCGGCGGGAGATGGCCGTGGACCCGGCGTCGTTGTACGTGGCGGTGCACAACGGGATCGTGACGCTGAACGGCACGGTCGAGCGGGCCAGCATGATCCCGGTGATCACGGCGCTGACCCGCCGGGTCGACGGCGTGGTGGAGGTGCGGCAGCAGCTGAAGGCTGACCTCGACGACCGGGGCGTGTCACCGGTGCGACCCGGCCCGGTCGGGGTCCTGAGCCCGAACAAGCCACACAACTGAACCGGCGCACAGCGAAGGGGTCATCGTCCACATCGGACGATGACCGCTTCGCCGGGCGCCGGAAAAGCGTTTCCTGTAACCGGAAAGGGGAACGACGATGACTGTGCCGAGCACGCGGAAGACGGCCGGGCCGCGCCGGCGGGTGCCCGCCCAGGACAGCCTGTGGCTGCACCTGGACCGGCCCGAGAACCTGATGGTCGTCACGTCGGTGCTGTGGACGCGCACCCCGGTGGATCCGGCGCGGCTGCGCTCGCTCGTGGCCGACCGGCTGCTCGCGCGGTACCCGGTGTACCTGCAGCGGGCGGTGCGGCGCGGCCGCGGCCTGGTGTGGGAAACCGACCGCTCGTTCGACCTCGGCGAGCACCTGGTCGTGCGCGATCTCCCGGCGCCGGCGGACCAGGCGGCCCTCGAGGCGTTCGTCGCCGCCCGGCGCGGCGAGCCGTTCGACCCCCGGCATCCTTTGTGGACCATCGACCTGCTGCGGGACTACCGTGGCGGCAGCGCGCTGGTCTGCCGGACGCACCACGCGATGGCCGACGGGATCCGCTTGACGCAGGTGCTGTTCAGCCTCCTGGACCCGGCCGACGGTGAATCCGCGCCGCACGCCAAGGTCGGCGGGGCCGCGCCGCGCCGCGAAGCCGTGGCACAGCCGGTGGTCCGCCTCGGCGCCGCCGTGCTCGAGGCACTGGGCGACGCCGGCGCGAAGGCGCGTCGGCAAGCCGCCCGGGTGCATCCCGTGCTGGAGACCGCGGTGTCCCTGCCGGTGCTCGGCGCGACGGCCGCCGCGGGTGCCGCGGGCGCGGCCGCCGGGTTCCTGAGCTCGGGGCTGGACGGTGGCCCGCGCCGGGTCGTCGACGCGGTCGCCGGTGCGGCGACGACGGTCTGGCACAGCGCCACCGGCGCCGGTGAGCTCCTCGGCCCGTCGACGGCCACCGGAATCTGGGACGGCGAGCCGGGGGTCGAGAAGACCGCGGCGTGGGGCGACCCGGTGCCGCTCGCCGAGCTCGCCCGGATCGGCCACGAGACCGGCACGACGGTCAACGACGTCTGCACCGCGCTCGTCGCGGGCGCGCTCGACCGGTACTTCACCGCGCACGGCACCGCGCGGCCCGGCCCCTCCGACGTCGGCTGGCTGATCCCGGTGAGCCTGTCCTCCTTCGACGACGAGCTGCCCGCCACCCTGGGCAACCACTTCTCGCTCGTGCTCGCGCGGCTGCCGCTCGGCCGCCGGACGTTCGCCGAGCGCCTCGCCGAGGTGCACCGGCGCGTCGCCCGGATCCGCGACTCCTACGAACCCGTGCTGACCTTCGGGATGCAATACGCGATCGCGCGGAGCCCGGCGCCGGTCGGCCTGGCGCTGAGCCGGTTCTTCGCGGGCAAGGCCGTCGGCGTGCTCACGAACGTCCCGGGCCCGCGCACGCCGATGACGCTGGCCGGCGCGCCGGTCGAAGGCATCGTCGGGTGGGCGCCGTGCAGCGGCCGCCAGGCGATCACGATCTGCGTGTTCAGCTACGCGGGCCAGGTGCGCTTCGGGTTCGGGACCGACCGGAAGCTCGTCCCGGACCCGGCGGCCCTGGTCGACGCGCTGGCCGCGGAGTTCGCCGCGGTCAGCGCGTGACGGGGGTTCAGCGCAGGGCCAGGACGTCCCGCCCGATCGCCTTGGCGAGCACGTCGGTGTCGGGAACCGCGTCGGCGTCGGCGGTGATTCCGATGCTCACCTGCCCGGCGTAGCTGAGCATCGCCACGCCGACCCGCAGCCGCACCGCGATCGGGACGTACGGGAAGATCTCGACGATCCGGCGGCCGAGCGCGAACAGCGGTTCCGACGGCCCGCGGACGTTCGTGGTCACCGTGACGACGTTGCGCTGCGGCAGGTGCGCGGCCGCCCGGATCGCCCACGCGACCGGGGCGTACGGCGCGTGCGCGGCGGTCGCCGTGAGCAGTGCGCCCGCGTCGGCTTCCTTGTCCGCCTTCAGCTTGCTCAGCCGGCGGTGCACCCGGATCAAGCGCTGGGCCGGGTCGGCGACGTCGACCGGCAGCAGGGGCAGCAGCAGGGAAACCTCGTTGTCGAGCGAAGTCCCGGTCCGCACCGACACCGGCACGAGCGAGCGCACGCTGTCGGCGGCGGGTGCTTCCCCGCGGTGCAGCAGCAGTTCGCGGAAACCGCCCGCGACCGCGGCGAGCAGGACGTCGTTCACCGTCACGTCGTACGCCCGGGCGACGGCTTTGACGTCGGCCAGCGGTACCGACGCCGTCGAGTAGCGCCGGGCGCGGCCGAGCGGCCCGGTCAACGGGGTCGGGGACACCGGCAGCAGCGCCGAGGTCATCGCGGCGAGGCCGCGCGCGGCCTCGGTGACGCGGCGGGCCAGCCGGTTCGGGTGGCGGGCCTGGCGGGCCACCAGCCGCGCCTGATCCCACGGGGTGCGCAGCAGCGTGCCGGCCGCGTCCAGCAGCAGGCCGGCCACACCGGGATCCGGCGCCGCGGTGGCGGGCCGCGTGCCCGCCGGGGTGCCGCCGAACAGGATCGTCTGCAGCCGGGTGACCGCGAGCCCGTCGGCCAGCGCGTGGTGCACCTTCGACAGGATCGCCCAGCGCCCGTCCGGCAGGCCCTCGATCACCCAGAACTCCCACAGCGGCCGGTTCCGCTCCAGCCGTTCGCCCATCAGCAGGGCGACCAGTTCGCGCAACGCCGTCTCGTCGTGCGGCGCCGGGAGGGACACGCGGCCGAAGTGCGCGGCGGGGTCGAACCCCGGGTCGTCGACCCAGGCCGGTTGCCCGAGGTCGAACGGGACCGTGCGCACCTTCTGCCGGTAGCGCGGGACCCCGGCCAGCCGCGCGAGCACGGCCGCCACGAACTCGTCGTGCCCGGGCGCCGGCCCTTCCACGACCGCCACCGAGGCGATGGCGAGCGAGGAGGCCGGGTCCTCGTCCTCGATCTGGAGAAAAGCCGCGTCGAGCGGGCTGAGCCGGTCCATGACGTCCTCTCGGGGGTTCATCTCGTCCGGGTGAGGGCGTCGCGGCGGCGCTCGTACTCTTCCTCGTCGATCTCGCCGCGGGCGAACCGTTCGTCGAGGATCCGCCGGGCGGTGTCGCCCGGGCTCGGGGGCAGCGGCGCCCGCCGGGCCAGGACGACGACGAGGCTGACGACCGCGGCCAGGATCAGCGCCATCAGCACGAGCATGCCGATGCCGCCGGCCCAGCCCATGGTTCCGGGGTAGTGCCAGTACGGCATGACCGGCTCCTTTCCTAGCGGGCTTGGAAGTGTTTCGGTGCGGCTTCGAGGGGTTGCAGGACGTCGGCGAGGTCGCGGCGTGGGGTGGCGGGCAGCGGATCGGCGTTGGCGGGTGCCCAGCCGATGCGCAGGATCATTTGGGGGTAGGAGCCGCCGGTGACGTGTTCGGCGATGGTCTCGCGGACGTCGCGCAGTTCCAGTGGTTCGGTGAGCGGGCAGGAGGAGAGGCCGAAGGCGTTCGCGGTCAGGAGCACCGCGCTGGTGGCTTCTCCGGCGCGTAGGCGTGACATGCGGTCGTCGGAGGCGGTGCTCAGGACGAGCAGGACGGTTTCGTCGTCTTCGGCCTTGGCGTTGGGTGGCTGGGTGAGCAGCGGATCGGCGAACGGGCGGGTGCGCAGGGCGCCCGGCGTGTCGTCGGGGGCAGGGGTGTTGCGGGCGGGCACACCGTCGGGGGAGAGGTGACGCCCACTCCACGCCGCCAGCTCGGTGCGGTAAGCGGGGTCGCCGGTATGGCGTTCGGAGGCTTCTTCGATGGCGGTGGCCAGGTGGTAGCGCGCCGCGTTCTCGGCGGCCTGCAGGATGGTCCCTTCCCGCGCGGCTGCGGTGGCCATGGCTTCGACGTGCCCGCGCGGGACCGTCCAGGAGCTGTGGCGTCTGCGGTCGGTGCGCCGTCGGGGGATGGCGGCGGCCATGGCGATTTCGTCGTGGGTGGGTTCGTGCCGCTCGAGGGTGATGGCGGCGAGGTGATCGGGCTCGTCGGGGTTGGGGAGGCGGTGGACGTGGGCGGCCCAGCCGAGCGCGGCGAAGGCGACACGGGCGTGGTGGAGGGCGGCGCCGCAGCTGAGGATGAGGTCGCGGCCGTCGGGGTCGGTTTCGCGCAGGAGACGGTCGGGGTCGGCGTAGAGGTGCAGCGAGCTGTGCCCCAGCCGCCAATACCAGGGCTGGGAGTTGTGCACCGACGGCGCGCGGACCGCCATGGCGACGGCGGTTTTGACGGTGAAGTCGTCGGGAAGTCCTCGCTCCATCATCGGCCTTCTTCGGGGTCGGGGGTGTCTTGCGGGTCGACCATCGCACCGCGGCGCCGTCGCGGGGAGGGCCGGAGTGCCTCAGCGCGGGGGACTTTCGGTGCCGGACGGTGTCCGATGTGGACCGCCGTGGGCGTGAAGTGACCAAAGTCCCCGCCGCCAGGGCCGAAGGACGCCATCCGGCGGCCCGGTCCGCGACGTACGGTCGAGACCCAGGGGGATCCGTTCCGGAGTGATGGAGGCTGATTTCCCTGCTGACCGGTATCGACCGTGACCACGGCCTGTGCGGTGGGCTGTCCGGCTACCTGGCCGCGGTGAGCACCGCCGTCGGGGTGGGGGAGGAGTCCTGCACCGCGGACCTGGACGACCCCGCCTCGGCGTACGTCGCGCTGGACGTGCGGCTGGCCCGGTACCCCGGCCGGGACACGGCTCTGGTCTGGGACGAACGCCACGGCTGGGCGTTCGCGATGGAAACCCACTCCGGCGAGGACCTGCTGGTGCTCGCCTACCTCGGCGGCGAGGTGGTGGCCGCCCCGTCGCGGGTCCGCGGCTTCGTCGCGGCGATCCGGGCCGCGGGCGGCGCGACGGGCGAGGCGATCCCGGCCGACCTGCGCGGCGACCGCCGCGAACTGCTGGACCGCCTGCTGCGCTACCGGGTGCCGTTCCTGGCCGAGGCGGGCTGAGCCGTCCCGCGTCCGGCGTCGCGAATGACTCATTCGGGACGTGGGAGGTCGCGAATGAGTCATTCGCGACGGTTAGGCGCCCCCGGGTCGAAGTGCGCCGGGTCGGGTACGCGGTGGAACGCGCCTGGCTCGCCGCGGGCGTCGTGCTGGCTCAGCCGCCGCACCTCGCGCCGGTCCGCTCCGCGCTCGGCGAGGACCGGCGCTCACCACTGCCGGACCCCCACCGCGCGGCGCGCACTGCCTCGACCACCTGGGCGTCGCTGGCCGCCGCGGCCGTGATCGGCGGGAAGCGGTCCGCCTTCCCCGGGACCCCGCGCGCAACTACCGCGCAAGGTGCTCGTCCGCCACCGATGTCGGACAAAAACCAACCATCGTCTCGTGATTTTCAGATAACTACTTTCGTAGGTAACCGGGCCCCGAGCCGGTCTGGTCTGCTCGTGAACACCACCTTCCAGGTCCCCGAAGGGAGATGTTCATGCAGGTAGACGGACGTTCGGTGGTCCGGCGGGCCGCACTGGCGCTCGCCGCGGCCGGCGCCCTCGTCGTCGTCGCGGCGCCCGGCGCTTCGGCGGGCGACCCGCGGATCGTCGGCGGCACGCCCACCTCGATCGACGACTTCCCGGCCACCGTGATCTTCAACGTCAACGGCGCGCAGCACTGCGCCGGCACCCTGGTCGCGAAGAACAAGGTGCTGACCGCGGCGCACTGCACCGACGGCGTCGAGGCGTCCCAGATGCAGATCATCGGCGGGCAGACGAAGTTCAGCGACACCTCCGGCGAGAAGGCCGGCGTCAGCGACGTCTGGCAGAACCCGGACTTCGACATGAACGGCATGCAGCACGACAACGCCGTGCTGACGCTCGACAAGGAGCTGCCGTACGAGCCGGCGACGCTGGTGCAGTCGGCCGACGACCCGGCCTACCAGGCGGGCGCGGAGGTCACGGTGGTCGGCTGGGGCACGACGTCCGAGGGCGGCGACGTCTCCGACCAGCTGCTGAAGGTCTCCGTGCCGGTGGTGGACAACAACACCTGCGCCGAGAAGTACAGCACCGGCGGCTCGAAGTACGACAAGGCGTCGATGTTCTGCGCGGGCGTGCCCGAAGGCGGCAAGGACTCCTGCCAGGGCGACTCGGGCGGCCCGGCCTACGTCGGCGGCAAGCTCGCCGGCATCGTCTCGTGGGGCCAGGGCTGCGCCCGCAAGGACTTCCCCGGCGTGTACACCAACGTGGGCAACGACTACTCGGTGATCAGCTCGCACCTCGGCTGACCCCGTGACCCCCGGACGCGGCCGCCACGACGCGGCCGCGTCCCGGGGGTTTCACGCGTCCGGCTTGCCCTGGGCCTCGGCCGAAAGCTCCTGCCAGTCGTCCCAGGTCCGGAGCCGGTCGGCGTAGACCTTCCGCAGCATCGGGTGGAAACCCAGGCCGAAGAGAACCCGCAGCGGCGGGTTCTCGGCGTCGATCAGCTTCAGGAGGGCCTGGGCCGCGGCGGCGGGGTCGCCCGCGGGCTGGTCGCGCATGGCCTCCCCGAGACGCCTGCGCAGCCCGTCGTAAGCCGGGTTCAGCTCGGCCAGGTGGCCGTTGGCGAGCGGGTCCGGGTTCTTGCCGTCCCGGGTGGCGAACCCGGCGGGCTCGACGATGGTCACCTTGACGCCGAACTCGGCGACCTCCTGGGCGAGGGACTCGTTCAGGGCTTCGACGCCCCACTTCGAGACGTGGTACGCGCCACCCAGCGGCATCGCCATCAGCCCGGCCGCCGACGACAGCTGGACGATGTGGCCCGAGCCCTGCGCCCGCAGGTGCGGCAGCGCGGCCTGGATGACCCACAACGCGCCGAACACGTTGGTCTCCAGCTGGTCCCGCAGGTCCTTTTCGGACAGTTCTTCGATCGCGCCGATCTGCGCGTAGCCCGCGTTGTTCACGACGACGTCGAGGCGGCCGAAGTGCTCGACGGCCCGGGTCACCCCCTTGAAGACGGCTTCCTTGTCGGTCACGTCCACCTCGACCGGGAGCAGGGCGTCGCCGTAGGTCGCCGACAGCTCGGCGAAACCGCCGGTGGACCGCGCGGCCGCGGCCACCTTGTCCCCGCGGGAGAGCGCGGCTTCGACGAATTGGCGGCCCAAGCCGCGCGACGCGCCGGTGACGAACCAGATCTTGCTCACGGTGTCTCCTCGTTCTTCGGTTCACCTGGTCGGCCACAAGACACCGGCATCCCCGCCGCCGTGACAGGGTGGGCCAGTGACGCCGGTCACGTCCGCCTGGGCGCGTGATTCCGAGACGAAGAGGCAAACCGTCCGGTATCGACGGGCAACGCGTAAGCGACCTCCGGAAGCCTGCAGTACCGTCGAATTCACGGCAATTCCGGCCATTCCGTTCCGGAATGCGAAAGAGAGGATTCGACATGGTGCGCAATTGGACCAGAACCGCCGCGACGGCCGCCGCGGCGACGACCGTGGCTCTGCTCGGTGCGGCTCCCGCGAATGCGGCGGACACCGGAAACCACTGCGTGCTCGACACGGAAACCGGGGCGCGGCAATGCTTCCCGGACCTCCAGGAGGCGCTGGCCCACACGTCGATGGCGAAGATCGCCGCGCGGGCGGACGGCGAAGTCGTGCAGGGCACGTTCTTCGACGGCCCGGACTACACCGGCGACTCGCTGACCATCACCGGGCCGGAACTGTGCAAGAAGGACGGCTGGGTCAACTGGCAGTTCGACCTCGGCGACGACTGGAAGAACAAGATCACCTCGGTGCAGCCGTGGGGTGACTGCTGGATCTGGCTCTATCCGGAACCGGGCCTCTCCGGCGACCGGGACGGCCCGTTCAAGGAGAACACCGGCAACGTCGGGTCCTACATGGACAACCGCACCCAGTCGATCGGCTTCAGCTGACACGCACGTGGAAGGACGGACGGATGAACCGCAAGCACACGGCCGTGATCGGCCTGCTCACCGCCGCCGGGCTCGTCTTCACCGGGCCGGTCGCCTCCGCCGAGGACCAGCCCACCCCGCGGGAACTGCTCGACAAGTGCAACAACGGCACGGACTCGTGCGTGTTCCACCCGGCCGGGCCGCCGGAGGAGCACACCGGACCGGCGCACCAGGTCGGCGAGGCGGCCTACAACTGCACGGCGGACCTGCAGCGCAGCACGGTGAACTGGTCGGACACGACCGGCGAGTCGAACAGTTTCGGTGTCTCGCTGTCGGCCGAATACGGCTTTTCGGAAGTGTTCAAGGTGTCCATCGAGACGTCTTACCAGCACACCTGGGAGTCGTCGCACACCGAAGGGCAGGCGACCAACGTCGACGTCCGGCCGGGCGAAAAGGGCTGGGTGGAACGCGCGCCGAAGATGCAGAAGGTGCACGGCACGTACGAAATGCATTTCGGCGACCGGTTCTACGGCCATTACATCTGGTACCAGGACTTCGACGCGGAAGGCCCGGTGCCCGGCGCGGCCGGCGACATCACGCAGCACACCGCGAAGATGACCGACCAGGAACGCGCCGAGCACTGCGGCTGAGCTCCGGGTCGACGGTGTGCGCTGAAGGGGACGTTCAGCGCATCTGATGCGAGGAAAGTCCCCTTCAGCGCGTCAGATGCCAGGAAAGTCCCCTTCAGCACGGCCGGCCACCGGGGTCAGCGGCCGGTGCTGCCGTCGATCAGCTCGCGGAGGATGTCCGCGTGGCCGGCGTGGCGGCCGGTCTCCTCGATGAGGTGGGTCAGCGCCCAGCGGACACTCGGCGCGCCGTCCCGCCCGGGCACCGGCGCGCCCAGGTCGGGGCAGCCGTCGAGGACGCGGTTCGCGCGCTCGACCGTCTCCCGGTAGCGGGCGACGACCTCGGCCACGCCGTCCTCCGGGGCCGCCCGGAAGGTCGACGGCCAGCTGCGCACCCGCTCGCCGAGGAACGTCGCGGCCTCGACGGCGGTGAGGTGGGTGAGCAGGCCGAGCAGGTTCGTGCCCGACGGCACGCCCGCCGTCCGGACCTGGGGTTCCGGGGCACCGTCGACCTTCGCGGCGATCGAGGTCCGGAGGTAGTCGAGGAACCCGCGCAGGGTTTCGGCTTCGGTGCCCCCGGTCCGGGGCGGCGGGGTGTCACGGCGTCGGGTGCGCGTCGGCATGGTGGCTCCTCAGGCGGTGCGGCGGATCAGCAGGACGTGGTCGGTGACTTCGGCGCGTTGCCCGCCCGGCCCGGTCGCCGTCCGGCGCGGGGACTCCGCCCGCTCGACCGTCCAGGTCGCCGGGTCGAGGGCGAGGTCCGCCGCGACCTCGTGCGGGGCCGGGTGGCGGACGTCGGGGTCCTGGTTCCACGACCACGGCGCGGTCGAGCCGTGGTCGACGACCAGCAGCCGCCCGCCCGGGCGCAGCGCGTGCGCGGCCGCGCGCAGCACCGCGGCCCGGTCCAGGTCGTAGGGCGTGTGCAGGTAGCAGGCCGAGACCAGGTCGAAGCGACCGTCCGGAAAGGACTCCCGCAGGTCGTGCCGTTCGGCGGTCACCGGCAGGCCGAGTGACCGCGCGGCGAGCCGCTCGACCGCCACGGCCGAGATGTCGGCGGCGGCGACGCGCCAGCCCTTCCGGGCGAGCCACAGCGCATCGCCGCCTTCGCCGCAGCCGAGGTCGGCCGCGTCGCCGGGCGGCAGGTCGCCGACCGCCTCGACGAGCCGGACGTTCGGCCGCGGGTCGGTGGCCGCCGGCCGGTCCGCGTACACGCCGTCCCAGAAGCGGACCGCGTCGGTGGTGCCCATCGGGGCTCCTTTCGCTGGAGGATGCGGCCAGTTTCGCCGGGCGCCCGCGCGGCTGGCACGGAAACTTGCCGTTGTGGCAAGTTGGCGGGGTGGACGAGGAAACCGGGGAAGTGCTCGACGCGGTCGGCCCGCGGCTGCGGGCGCTGCGCCGCGGACGGGGCATCACCCTCGCCGAGCTGTCGGCGACGACGGGCTTTTCGGAGAGCACCCTGTCCCGGCTGGAAAGCGGGCAGCGCCGGGCGACCCTGGAGCTGCTGCTGCCGCTCGCCCGGACCTACGACGTCCCGCTGGACGACCTCGTCGGCGCCCCGCGCACCGGCGACCCGCGGATCCACCTCAAGCCGATCAAGCGGTTCGGCATGGTCTTCGTGCCGCTGTCCCGGCGCCCGGGCGGGACGCAGGCGTTCAAGATGATGATCCCGGCCGTCCCGGAACCCCTTGAACCGACGCCGCAGACGCACCAGGGCTCCGAGTGGCTGTACGTGCTCAACGGCACCCTGCGCCTGGTGGTGGGGGAGCGCGACCTCACGCTGGCGCCCGGCTCGGCCGCCGAGTTCGACACGTCGACGCCGCACTGGCTGGGCAGCGCCGACGGCGGCGCGGTCGAGCTGCTCATCCTCTTCGGGCTGGACGGCGTCCGGGCGCACGTCCGCTGAGCGTCAGGCCGGTGCGCCGAGCCGGTGGGCGGTCTCCAGCAGCATGGCGTGCACGAAGGCCTGCGGCAGGTTCCCGCGCAGCTGGCGCTGGCGGACGTCGTACTCCTCGGCCAGCAGGCCGGGCGGGCCGCACGCCGCGCGGGTCCGCTCGAACCAGCGGAACGCCTCGACGTCGTGCCCGCGGTGCCATTCGGCCAGCGCCAGGATGAACCCGCACAGCAGGAACGCGCCTTCGGCGTCGCCGAGGGGCCGCTCGTCCGGGGCGAAGCGGTAGACGTAGCCGTCCTGGCAGAGGTCGGTGCGGACGGCTTCGAGGGTCGCCATCGTCCGCGGGTCCGTGGCGGGCAGCGCGCCGCGGACCGCGGGCAGCAGCAGGGCCGTGTCGGTGCCGGAGCGGTCCGGGCTGCGCCGCCACGCGCCGCGGTCGTCGACGCAGCGGCGCGTCGTCTCGGCGAGCAGCTTGTCGGCCAGCCCGGACAGCTCGGCGGCGCGGCGCGCGGTGTGCTGCCGGGCGATCGCGCGCAGGCCCGCCACGCAGGCCAGGCGGGAGTGCGTCCACCACTCGTCCGGCAGCTCCCAGACACCCGCCTCGGGCTGGTCCCAGCGCCGGGTGATCAGGTCGACGCAGACGTCGACGGCCCGGCCGACGTCGGGGGTGAGCCGGTCGTGGCGGGCCGCGGCCGCGTAGAGCTGCAGCAGCTCGCCGAGGGTGTCGAGCTGGAACTGGCGGTTGACGTGGTTGCCGACGACCGGGCGGCCGCCGGGATAGCCGGGCAGGTCGAGCGTCGTCTCGTCCGGCGGCGGCGTGCCGTCGGTCCGGTACGCGGGCAGCAGCTTGTCCCCGTGTTCGAGGACGCGGGCGGTGGTGAAGGCGACGGCGTCGTCGAGCAGCGGGTGCGGCTCGGCGACGGCCGCGGCGAGGCCCGCGTAGCACTGGTCGCGCAGCCAGACGTAGCGGTAGTCGTAGTTGCGGCCGGCTTCGGCGCGTTCGGGCAGGCCGAGGGTGGCGGCGGCGACCATGCCGCCACCGGCCGTCGTCAGGCCGCGGAGCACGGCGTAGGCGTGGCGAGCGTCGCGCGGGGCGACCGTCGCGCCGAACTCCGGCACCGCGCGGTGCCACGTGTGCTCGGTGGCGCGCCACAGGTCGTCCGGGTCGGGCGGGTCCGGCAGGCGCCGATCGCTGATTTCCAGCACGAGGTCGTGGTGGGTGCCGCCGGGTACGACGAGCTCGAAGACGAGCCTGCTCTGCGGGTCGGGGCGGGCGTCGGCGGCGCCGGTCCAGCGGAGCCGCAGGTCGCCGGTGCGGGCGGTCCACCGGCCGTCGTCGCCGAGGGACGGCGACCGCATCGAGCGCGCCCCGAAGCCGTCGCGCACGTCGAGCTGGACGCGCATCCGGACGTCCTGCTCGACGGCTTCGATGCGGCGCAGGACGACGACGCGGTGCGGGTCGGCCGGGTAGGCGAGGGCGTCGCGGCACTCCACGGCGGTGTCCGTGCCGGTCCACCGGCCGCGCCAGATGAGCGTGCCCGGTTCGTAGTAGCCGCCCCAGACGGTGGTGCCGACCGCGCTGACCGAGTAGGTGCCGCGGCCACCGACCAAAGAGGACAGTACGGCGCTGTCGGCCCAGCCGGGCGCGCACAGCCAGGCGATGTCGCCGCGGGGGCCGCAGAGCGCCCCGCGTTCGCCGTCGGCCAGCAGCGCGTACTCCCGCAGGACGTGCGGCGGGAAGTCGTGCCAGTCGGTCATGACCGGGCCCGGCGCCAGAGCGCGAGCCCGGCCGCGGCGAGCGCGCCGCCGCAGGTGGCGACGACGCCGTGGTGCCTGCTGGCCCACGTCTGGAAGCTGCGCGGGGTCGAGCGGCGGTCGAACTCGCCGTGGGCGCCGAAGTCGTGCCCGCTCGGGCCGTCGGCGGGCGCCCACAGGTTGGCGGGCTGCCGTGCGGGCTTGGGCTGGTCGGTCTGCTGGGATTTCATGCCGGTTTTCGCGAGGTAGCGGTCGAGCAGCCCGGGCGCGACGGCGTTGGCGGCGAGGGTGCCGACGGTGCTGCCACCGACCCAGTACTCGCGGCGGCGCGGGTGGTCGGCGGCGTGCAGCACGGCGCGGGCGGCGACCTCGGGCTGGTAGATCGGCGGCACGGGCTGCGCGTGCCGCGGCAGGCGCGAAAGGACCCAGGAGAACTGCGGGGTGTTGACCGCGGGCATCTGGACCATCGTGACGTGGACGCCGCTGTGCTCGGCCAGCAGTTCGCAGCGCAGGGACTCGTTGAAGCCCTGGATCGCGTGTTTCGCGCCGCAGTAGGCGCTCTGCAGCGGGATGCCGCGGTAGGCGAGGGCGGACCCGACCTGCACGACGGTCCCGCGGTCGCGCGGCTTCATCCGGCGCAGCGCGGCCATGGTGCCGTAGACGTAGCCGAGGTAGCTGACCTCGGTGACGCGGCGGAACTCGTCCGGCCGGATGTCGTCGAAGCGGGCGAAGACGGAGGTGAAGGCGACGTTCACCCAGACGTCGATGGGCCCGACTTCCCGTTCGGCCCGCTCGGCGGCGGCGTCGACCTGGGCGGCATCGGCGACATCGGTGGGCAGCACGAGGGCGGTACCGCCGGCGGCGCGCACCTCGTCGGCGGCGGCTTTCAGGCCGCGTTCACCGCGGGCGACGAGCGCGACGCGGGCTTGCCGCGCCCCGAAGGCCCGCGCCACGGCCCGGCCGATCCCGCCACTGGCCCCGGTCACGACGACGACTTGCTGGTCTGCCATGGGAGTTGCTCCTTCCTAGCGGGCTTTCCGGGCGGAGTAGGCCCAGACGGCGGCGCTCGCGGCGCTGGACAGGGCGAAGGGCCGCCACGCGGGGGAGAGGCGGGCGAGCCCGAGCATGCTGACCCCGTGCGCGACATCGGCGGTCCACGCCCACCGGGCGGCGAACCCCTCGGGACGGCGGAAGGCGAGGACGGCTTGCGTGAGGTGCCTCGCGGCCAGGACGGTGAGGACGGTCCGGTGCTGGGCGAGGACGGTCCGGGACGCGGTCAGCAGCGCGCCGCTCCAGACCGCTCGGGCGACGGCGAGCCGCCGCGCCCGCGCGGGGTGGAGGGGTGCGGTGGGTGGGTTGGCGTGCGTCTTCATCGGCGGCTCCTCGGTTGGCCTGCGGCCGCCGCGCCCGCTCCGGATTGCGGCCGCACGGTTGTGGCTTCGGTGCGGTGCCGTGGGTGGCCGACGTGCGTCTTCATCGCCGCCTCCACCGCGCCACCCCGGCCCCGGCGGCCGCCGCCGCACCCAGCGCGAGCCCGGCCGCCATCGCGGCCCGACCCCGCACCTTCGGGCGTTCCGGCTCATCGCCGAGCGCACTCGCCAGCAGCTCCGCCAGGTGCACCCCCTCGCGACCACCGCTGTCCAGCTGGTGGATCTGCGTCCGGCAGCTGAACCCGTCGGCCAGCACGACCGTGTCCCCGTCGGCCTCCCGCACCCGTGGCAGCAGCACTCGCTCGGCACAGGCCTCACTCACCTCGAGGTGCCCCTTCTCGAACCCGAAGTTCCCCGCCAGCCCGCAACACCCGGAGTCCAGCCGCGAAGCGTCCACCCCCGCGGCCGCCAGCAAGCGCTGATCGGCGTCCCAGCCCAGCACCGCGTGCTGGTGGCAATGCACCTGCGCGATCGCCTTCGCGTCCAGCCGAGGCGGCCGGTAGCCGGGGCTGTGCTCGGTCAGCAGCTCGGCGAAGGTGACCGTCTGCGCGCGCAGCCGCCGGACGTCCTGGTCGCCCGGGAACAACTCGAACGCGTCGGACCGGAACACCGCCGTGCAGCTCGGCTCCAGGCCCACCACCAGCCCGCCCTCACGCAGGTGCGGTGCCAGCGTCCGCACCGTGCGGGCCAGGATGTGCTTGGCGACGCCGAGCTGGCCCGTCGAAATCCACGTCAGCGCGCAGCACTGCGGCTCCAGCGGCATCGTCACCCGCCAGCCGGCGTCCTCCAGCACGCGGACCGCGGCCCGCCCGATGTGCGGGTGGAACGTGTTGGTGAACGTGTCCGGCCACAGCAACACCGTGCCGCGCGCGCCCTCCGCCGGACGCCGCCGCGCGAACCACTGCTGCAGCGTTTCCCCGGCGAACAACGGGATTTCGCGGTCCTCGACCCCCGCCAAGAGCGTCGCCAATCGGGACAGTCCGGGCGTGTGGGTGAGCGCGTTGACCACCTTGCCCGCCCGCAGGCGGCCGACCACCCCGGCGAACGCGGGCAGCCACCCCATCGTGAAGTCCGACCGCGGCCGCCGCCACGGGCGGCCCTCGTAGTGGTGCGCCAGGAACTCCGCCTTGTACGTCGCCATGTCCACATTGGCCGGACAGTCCGTCTTGCACCCCTTGCACGCCAAGCAAAGGTCGAGCGCGTCCCGCACCTCGGTCGAGCGCCAGCCGTCGCCGACCGGGCTGTCGCCGTGGCCGTTCAGCATCTCGAACAGCAGCCGGGCGCGGCCGCGCGTCGAATGCTCCTCCTCGCCCGTCACCTGGTACGACGGGCACATGACCTCCCCGCCGTCCGTCGTGTGCTGGCGGCAGCGGCCCACGCCGACGCAGCGGTTGGCGGCCTGGGCGAACGAGCCGCCGTCGTCGGGGAAGCGGAAGTGCAGGTCGTGCGGGTCGGCCGGGGCCCAGTCGCCGCCGAGGCGCAGGTGCTCGTCGAGCCGGTACGGCGCCACCACCTTGCCCGGGTTCATCCGGTCGTCCGGGTCGAAGATCGCCTTCAGCCGCCCGAACGCCCGGACGATCTCCTCGCCGAACATCTTCGGCAGCAGCTCGCCGCGCGACTGGCCGTCGCCGTGCTCGCCGGAGAACGAACCGCCCAGCTCGGCGACGAGGTCGGCGGCGCGTTCCATGAACCGGCGGTAGGTGGCGACGCCGTCGGCGCTGTAGAGGTCGAACGGGATCCGCGTGTGCACGCAGCCCTGCCCGAAGTGGCCGTACAGGCTCGGGCCGGTTTCCCCGGCGTAGCCGAACTCTTCGTACAACGCCGTCAGCTTCCGCAGGTACTCGCCGAGCCGCTCGGGCGCGACGGCGGAATCCTCCCAGCCTTCGAAGGTGTCGGCGCGGCCCGGGAGGTGCGCGGTGGCGCCGAGCCCGGCCTCGCGCACCTGCCACAGCTCGTTCTCCCGCGCCGGGTCGTCCAGGAACTCGACGTCGGCCTCGTTTTCGGTGTCGTGCAACGCTTCGAGCATCCGGTGCGCTTGCCGGTCGGCCTCGTCGTGCGTGTCGGCCGCGAACTGCACCATCAGGAACGCCCGCCCCCGCGGCAGCTCCGCCAGCGCCTGCGGGTTCATGTCCTTGATCTGCTGGTCGCGGATGAGCTTGTGGTCCACGCCTTCCAGCGCGACCGGCTCGTGCGGCAGGATCGACGGCACGGCGTCGGCCGCGCTGGCGATGTCGGGGTAGCCGAGCACGACCAGGGTCCGCTCCGGCAGCACCGGCACCAGCTCCAGCTCGGCGCGCAGCACGGTGACCAAAGTGGACTCCGAACCGACGAGCAGCCCGGCGACGTCGAAGTGGTGCTCGGGCAGCAGGGAATCGAGGTTGTAGCCGGAGACGCGGCGGGGGATGTCGGGGAACCGGCGCCGGATCTCGTCGGCGTACTCGTCGCGCAGCGCGCGCAGCTGCCGGTAGACCGCGGCCCGGGCGTCGCCGCGACGTTCGATCGCCGCGTACTCCTCGTCGGTCGTCTCGCCGCACCAGAACCGCGTGCCGTCGGCGAGCACGACCTCCAGCCGCGCGATGTTGTCGACCACCTTGCCGGTGCGCTGCGCGGTGGCGCCGCAGGAGTTGTTGCCGATCATCCCGCCGAGCGTGCAGTTCATGTGCGTCGCCGGTTCGGGCCCGTACCGCAGGCCCGTGTCGGCCAGCTGCCGGTTCAGCTCGTCGAGCACGATCCCGGGTTGCACCACGCAGGTGCGGGCCCGCTCGTCGACGGACTCGAGGCGCGTGCAGTACTTCGACCAGTCCAGCACCAGCGCGGTGTTCGTGCACTGCCCGGCCAGGCTGGTCCCGCCGCCGCGCGAGAGCACCGGCGCCCCGAACTCCCGCGCCACCGCCAAGGCTTCGACGGCGTCCTCGGGGGTGTGGGGGAGCACGACACCCAGCGGCACCTGGCGGAAGTTGGACGCGTCGGTCGAGTAGGCGGCCCGGGTCCCGCGGTCGAACCGGACCTCGCCGTTGACGCGGTCCCGCAGCGCGCGGCTGAAGGCGTCGAGGTCGACGTCCGGCCGGTCCGGGGGCCGGACGACCGGGTCGGGCAGGTGCACCTGGGTCACGGGTTCCTCCTTCGTACCGGGTACTCGGCCGCGGCGTCGGCGCGGAAGGCGAGGCCGAGGCCGGGCGCGGAGAGGTCGGGGGTGACGGCGCCGCCGGCCGGGTCGAGGCAGCCGTCGAAGAACAGGCTCTCGATGCGGTCGTGGTCGGCGAACCATTCGATGTGCCGGAAGTTCGGCGTCGCCACCCCGGCGTGCGCCGAGAGGTTGGGCGCGCAGTGCGCCGAGACGTCGCGGTTCGCCGCCGCCGCGAGGGCCGCCGCCCGGCGCCATTCGGTGAAGCCGCCGCAGCGGGTCACGTCGACCTGCAGGCAGTCCACCACCGGCAGCATCCGGGCGAAGTAGGGCAGGTCGTAGCCGTACTCGCCGGCCGCGACGTCGGGGCCACCCGGCACCCGGACGGCCGCCAGCCCGGCGAGGTCGTCGCTCGACACGGGCTCCTCGAACCAGCTGACCCCCCACTCGATGAGGCGCTCGGCGACCCGGCGGGCCTGGCCGGCCGAGTACCCGCCGTTGGCGTCCACGAAGACCTCGACGTCGTCGCCGACCTTGTCGCGGGTCAGCGCGACGCGCTCGAGGTCGCGGTGCACGGCGCGGCCCCACGACTCGCCGATCTTGATCTTCACCCGCGGGATGCGCCGCCGCCGCACCCAGTCGTCGAGCTGGGCGACCAGCTCGCCCTCGCCGAGGGTGGTGAACCCGCCGCTGCCGTAGACGTCCACGGTCTCGTGCACCCGGCCGAGCAGGCGGCTCACCGGCACGTCCAGCCACCGCGCCGCGGCGTCCCACAGCGCGATGTCCACAGCGGACAGTGCGCAGGAGACCAGACCGGGCCGCCCCAGGTTGCGGACGGCGTGCTGCATGGCCGTCCAGCGGGCCGGGACGTCGGCCACCGGCTGCCCGGTGACCGCCGCCGCCAGCTTGCCCTCGACCAGCGGCACGCACGCCGCGTCGGCGTAGGTCCAGCCCAGGCCGGTGACGTCGCCCGCGTCGACCCGGACGACGACGATCGTGGTCGCGTCCCAGGTCAGCGTGCCGTCGCCTTCGGGCCCGGGGGTGGGTACCTCGAAGGCGTCGGCGCGAACCCGGTCGACGACCGGCGACCGGCCTGGCATCAGCCCCGCCTGCCCGGCAGGAACTCCTGCAGCTTCGTCTTGACGCCCTGGACGACCAGGTGCAGCGCGTCGGGGTCACCCTTGAGCACGGCCTCGGTCGCCGACTTCACCTGCTCGAAGGTGGCGTGCGGCGGGATCGGCGGCACCTCCGGGTCGCAGCGGACGTCCAGCAGCGCGGGCTTGCCGGCGCCGAGCGCGGTCTCCCAGGCCGGGCCGAGCTGGTCGCGCCGGTCGACGGTCACCGCGGTCATGCCCAGCGACAGCGCGAACCCGGCGTAGTCGACGTCGGGCAGGCTCTGGGACTCCTCGAACTTCGGGGCCCCGCCCATCGCGCGCAGCTCCCAGGTGACCTGGTTGAGGTCGTTGTTGTGGAAGACGCAGACGACGAGCGTCGGGTCGGTCCACAGGCTCTGGTAGCGGGCGACGGTGATCAGCTCGGCGAGGCCGTTCATCTGCATGGCGCCGTCACCGACCAGGGCGATCACCGGCCGGTCGGGGTGGGCGAACTTGGCGCCGATGGCGTACGGCACGCCGGGGCCCATCGTCGCCAGCGTGCCCGACAGCGACCCGCGGATGTCGCCGCGGATCCGGAGGTTGCGCGCGTACCAGTTGGTCGACGACCCCGAGTCCGCGGTGACGATGGCGTTGTCCGGGATCCGGCGCGACAGCTCGGAGACGACGGCCATCGGGTTCACCGGCTCCGCGTCGACCGCGGCTTCCTTGTCGACAGTCTCCCACCAGGAGGCGACGTTCTTCTCGATCGTTTCGCGCCACGACCGGTCCGGCTTGCTCGTCAGCCGGGGCAGCAGCGCGCGCAGGGTGGCGGCGCTGTCGCCGACGAGGTTGACCTCGGTGGGGTAGCGCATCCCGATGAACCGGCCGTCGAGGTCGATCTGCACGGCCCGCGCCTGGCCGAAGTCCGGCAGGAACTGGCTGTACGGGAAGTTCGAGCCGACGATCAGCAGCGTGTCGCAGTCGCGCATCAGCTCGTAGCTGGGCCGGGTGCCGAGCAGGCCGATCGCGCCAGTGACGAACGGCAGCTCGTCGGAGAGGACGTCCTTGCCCAGCAACGCTTTCGCGACGCCGGCGCCGGTGACCTCGGCGAGCTGGCGGACCTCCTCGGCCGCGCCGCGCGCGCCCTGACCGACCAGGATCGCGACCTTCTCCCCGGCGTTGAGCACCTCGGCCGCGGCGTCGAGGTCGCGCTCGGGCGGGACCGGCGCGGGCCAGGACGTGCTCGGCGGGCTCGACGGCACCTGCTTGAACGCGTGCTTCGGCGCCTCGTACGGCTCTTCC
Source organism: Amycolatopsis nalaikhensis (assembly GCF_030264295.1). Classification (GTDB taxonomy): domain Bacteria; phylum Actinomycetota; class Actinomycetes; order Mycobacteriales; family Pseudonocardiaceae; genus Amycolatopsis; species Amycolatopsis nalaikhensis. Next base: position 7,406,459 of record NZ_CP127173.1, read on the forward strand.
TGCAGGTCGGCGGGGATGATCACCGCGGTCGGGCAGCGGGACGACTCGGCCGTCCGGATCGCCCGGTCGAGGGCGTTGGGCAGCTGCTCGGCGACGTTGACCTCGACGAGGTATTCGCTCGCGACGTCCTTGTAGAGCGCCTGCAGGTCGACTTCCTGCTGGTAGCTGCCGCCCATCGCGCTGCGCGCGGTCTGGCCGACGATCGCGACGACCGGGACGTGGTCGAGCTTGGCGTCGTAGAGGCCGTTGAGCAGGTGGATCGCGCCCGGGCCGGAGGTGGCCATGCAGACGCCGACCTTGCCGCTGAACTTCGCGTAGCCGACCGCCGCGAACGCGGCCATCTCCTCGTGCCGGGCTTGCACGAACCGGGGCTGGTTGCCCGCCTTGCCGAACGACGCGACGAGGCCGTTGATCCCGTCACCCGGATAGGCGAAGACCTGGTCCACACCCCATTCCCGGAGTCGCTGGAGCAGGTGGTCGCCGACTGTCTGGGACATCAGAACTCCTCACCGTGCGTCGGGTGTGCGCTGGGGGTACCCGGCACCCCGGGCGGTACGCCGGGGCGTGCGGAAGATCCCCTATGTCGGGTCCGGTGACCGCAGGGCTTCGTGGATCCGCCGGGCCACCACCGCCGGGGCCGGGCGCCGGGGCGCGGGCCAGGCCGCGAGCACTTCCGGCGGCTCGCCGCGGTCGGGCTCCAGCGCCACGCACCACCCGGTGTCGCTGCTCCAGGCCGCCATCAGCAGCCGCCCGGGGTGGCGCGGGTCCTGCTGCGACAGCGCGATGTAGGCGGTCGACGGGTCACCCGGCTCGCTCCACGACGCCGCCGGTTCCACCCGCAGCAGCTCCGCGACCGCCTCGACGTAGTCGCGCAGTGCCGCGGCTTCACGGTGCCCGGGATCCGGTTTCACGGTCACCTCCCTCGAGGGTCGCTGTACCCGTTTTCCTCACCTACCATGCTTGCGTGACGCAAATTTCCGGTGGTGACGACGAGGCGGGGGCGGCGCTGGCCGTGCTGCGGGCGATGGTGGCGATCGCCGATTCGACCGTCGCGCACACCACCGAGCAGCTGACGCTGACCCAGTTCCGCGTGCTGCGGGTGGTCGCCGAGCGCACCCCGGTCACCATGGGCAAGGTCGCCGAAGAGCTGGCGGCGAACCCGTCGACCGTCACGCGGGCCTGCGACCGGCTCGCCGCGCTCGAGCTGCTGCAGAAGGCGCAGAACCCGTTGAACCGGCGGGAAACGCTGCTGGCGCCGACCGCGAAGGGGCGGCAGCTGGTCGACCGGGTCGACCACGAACGCCGCCGGGTCCTCACCGGAGTGCTCGACCGCCTCGACGGCGACGTACGGGCCGAAGTGCTCACGGCGTTCGCCCGGTTCGCCGATGCGGCGTCGCCGACATTTGCGCGAGGCAAATGACGTCCGTTTAGCGGATCCACGCCGGGGTATCCGGGCGTCGCCAGTCGCGACGATCGGGAGGTACGGCTGTGGCACAGCGTGACGGAATCACCCAGCCGTGGGGTACGCGGACGCCGTACGGACCCGGCGAGCCGTGGCCGGTCCGGGTGGACAGCCACCTCGCCGAGGGAGTACGGCCCGAGGACGTCGACCGGTGGGTCCGCAGCGCCGCCGTGCTGCACTCGAACGGCGACGGCCTCGACATCGCGGTCGCCGACGGCCGGATCGTGGGGGTGCGCGGCCGCGCCGACGACCGCGTCAACCACGGCCGGCTCGACCCGAAGGACCTCTTCGGCTGGCAGGCCAACGCCTCGCCCGACCGGCTGACCACCCCACTGGTCCGGCGCGACGGCGAACTCGTCGAGGCGAGCTGGGACGAGGCGATGGCGCTGGTCGTCGAGCGCAGCAAGGCCCTGCTGGACGAGCAGGGGCCGAGCGCGCTCGGCTTCTACACCAGCGGCCAGCTGTTCGCCGAGGAGTACTACACGCTGGCGGCGATCGCGCGCGGCGGCCTCGGCACCAACCACCTCGACGGCAACACGCGGCTCTGCACGGCGACCGCCGCGGCCGCGTTGAAGGAGACCTTCGGCTGCGACGGCCAGCCCGCGTCCTACACCGACGTCGACCACGCCGACGTGATCGCCCTCTTCGGGCACAACGCGGCGGAGACGCAGTCGGTGCTGTGGACCCGGGTGCTGGACCGGCTGGCCGGCCCGAACCCGCCGTCGCTGCTGTGCGTCGACCCGCGGGAGACGCCGGTGGCGCGGGCCGCGACGTTGCATTTGGCGCCGTTGCCCGGGACCAACCTGGCGCTGATGAACGGCTTGCTGCACGAGCTCATCGCCCACGACCGCGTCGACCACGACTACGTCGAGCGCCACACCGTCGGGTACGCCGACCTCGAAAAGATGGTCGCGGACTACCCGCCGGAGCGCGTCGCCGCGATCTGCGGGCTGTCCGCGGCCGAGATCCGGGAGGCGGCCGAGTTGCTCGGCTCGGCCGAGCGCCTGCTGTGCACCGTGCTGCAGGGGTTCTACCAGTCGCACCAGGCCGCGGCTGCGTCCGTGCAGGTCAACAACCTGGTGCTGCTCCGCGGCATGCTCGGCAAGCCGGGCGCGGGGGTGCTGCAGATGAACGGCCAGCCCACCGCCGAGAACACGCGCGAATGCGGCGCGGACGGCGACCTGACCGGGCTCCGCAACTGGGCCAACGACGCCCACGTCGCCGAGCTGGCGAAACTGTGGAACGTCGAGCAGAGCCAGATCCCGCACTACGGGCCGCCCACGCACCTCATGCAGATGCTGCGCTACGCCGAAAACGGCACCCTGCGGTTCCTGTGGGTGTCGGCCACCAACCCGGCGGTGTCGCTGCCGGAGCTGCGCCGGGTCCGGTCGATCCTGGCGCAGGAGCGGCTGTTCCTGGTCGTCCAGGACGCGTTCCGCACGGAAACAGCGGAGCTCGCCGACGTCGTGCTCCCGGCGGCGATCTGGGGCGAGAAGACCGGGACGTTCACCAACGCCGACCGCACGGTGCACCTGTCGGAGAAGGCCGTCGAGCCGCCGGGGCAGGCACGGCCGGACCTGGACATCCTGCTCGACTACGCCCGCCGCATGAACTTCCGCGGCCGGGACGGCGAGCCGTTCCCGCAGTGGCACGACGCGGAATCCGCGTTCGAGGCGTGGAAGCGCGCGTCGGCCGGGCGGCCGTGCGACTACTCGGGGCTCAGCTACGCGAAGCTGCGCGAGACGAGCGGCGTCCAGTGGCCGTGCCCGGAAGACCGGCCCGACGGAACGGAGCGGCTCTACACCGACGGGAAGTTCTTCGCCCAGCCGGATTATTGCGAGAGCTACGGCCGCGACCTGGTGACCGGGGCGCCGATGGAGCCGGACGAATACCGGGCGATGAACCCGGACGGCAAGGCGATGCTGAAGGCCGCGGAGTACGTCGAGCCGCACGAGCCGCCCGGCGAAGACCACCCGTTCGCCCTGATCACCGGCCGCACGATCCACCACTTCCACACCCGCACGAAGACCGCCCGCGCCCCGCAACTGCAGGCGGCCGCGCCGGAGTCGTGGGTGGAAGTGTCCGACACGGACGCGAAGCGCCTCGACCTGCACGAGGGGGACTGGGCGGAGATCAGCACCCCGCGCGGCCGGGTGCACGCGCGGGTGCGCGTGGGCGGCATCCGCGAGGGCGTGCTGTTCCTCCCGTTCCACTACGGCTACTTCGACACCGACCGCGACGACGACCGCGCGGCGAACGAGCTGACCCCGACGGACTGGGACCCGGTGTCCAAGCAGCCCTTGTTCAAAACGGCCGCGGCGGCGATCCGCCGTGCGGAACCCGCCCATCGGGAGGTGCCGTCGGCGGACCGCACCGACAACGGCGTCGAGGAGGAGCTGCGATGAAACTCGGGCTGGCGATCCGCGAACTGCACCGCTCGGAAGGCGGGCTGGCGAAGGACCTGGTGAAGCTCGCCGAGCGGCACGCCGTCGAGCACGAGGTCCATTACGTCGCTCTGGACTTGGCCCGCTGGTCTCGCGACCACGTCCGCGCGCTCGCCTCCGCGGGCCGCGCGTACGACGTCCAGCTGTCCGAGGAGGCGCCGTCGTCGTTCGGGCCGATGGCGGCGTTGCGGACGACGGTGGCGGAGTTGAGCGGACGCCGTCCCGAGCCGGGGTTGCTGTTGCTGGCCGACCTGCGTCGGTTGCATCGGGAGGTTGCCGGGGTTTCGCTGGACTGGGAGTTGCTGGCGCAGGGTGCCCAGGCGGTCAAGGACACGGACTTGCTCGAGGTGGCGAGCCGGTGTCACCCACAGACGCTGCGACAGCTGAAGTGGACCAACGCGATGTTGAAGGTGTTGTCCCCGCAGGTGCTGGCCAGCTGACGCCCGCACACCTGGTGGTCGTGAGTGGCGATTCGGGTTAGAACCCTAATTGCCACTCACGACCACCACCCGGCCCATGGGGTCCGGAGGCGCGTCTCGCCCGGCACCGTTGCGCAACCTGCCCTGCTCGCTATACCGTTGCCCGAACTAGAACAGGTTACAGTTTCGGGGCGACGGGCCGAGGAGCGGAAATGGCGAACAGGGCGCCGCGTGCGGACGAGGCCGACTACGTGGTCGTCGGGTCGGGGAGCTCGGGGGCCGCCATCGCGGGCCGGCTCGCCGAGTCGGGGGCCAGCGTCATCGTGCTCGAAGCCGGGCGGACCGATGAGAAGCTGCTGGTCAAGAAGCCGGGGCTGGTCGGGCCCATGCACGCCGTGCCGCAGCTGAAGAAGCCCTTCGACTGGGGGTTCTACACCGTTCCGCAGAAACACGTTCTAGATCGACGGATGCCGGTGCCGCGCGGGAAGGTCGTCGGCGGGTCCAGCTCCATCAACGGCATGGTCTACGTCCGCGGCAACCGCGCCAACTTCGACTCCTGGGCCGCCGAAGGCAACACCGGCTGGGACGCCGACAGCGTCAACGCCGCCTACAAGCGCATGGAGGACTTCGAGGACGGCGAGAACGCCTACCGCGGCGCCGGCGGCCCGATCCGGGTCACCCGCAACAAGATCCCGCAGGAAGGCGCCCTGCAGTTCGTCCAGGCCACCTCCGAGGCGATCGGCTGCAAGGTCCTCGACGACTACAACGCCGAATCCCAAGAGGGCGTCAGCCGGATGCAGCAGAACGCCGCCGACGGCCTGCGCTACAGCGCCTCCCGCGGCTACATCCACCACCTCGCGCCGCCGACCCTGCAGCTGCAGTCGCGGGTCATGGCGCGCAAGGTCGTCATCGAAAACGGCCGCGCGGTCGGCGTCGAGGTGACCGACGCCGACGGCACCCGGCGCACCGTCCGCGCCGGCAAGGAGGTCATCCTCTCGGCCGGGTTCGTCGGGTCCGCGCAGCTGCTCATGCTCTCGGGCATCGGGCACGCCGAGCACCTCAAGGAGCACGGCATCGACGTCGTCGCGGACCTGCCGGTCGGCGACAACCTGCACGACCACATGTTCCACGCCCTGACCTTCCACGTGACGTCGAGCCGGAACACCGGCAGGCCGTCCTACTTCGCGCGCGGCCTGGCCAGGGAGCTGGTGCGGCCCGGCACGACCTTCCTGGCGAACTCCGTCTTCGAGGCCGTCGCGTTCCTCAAGACGTCCCAAGCGGACGCGGTGCCCGACCTCCAGCTGCACCTGCTGCCGTGGGCCTACGTCTCGCCCAACCAGGACGCCCCGATCCGCCACGATGTCGACAAGCGGACCGCGCTCACCGTGCTCGTCACGCTGATCTACCCGAAGAGCCGCGGCACGCTGCGGCTGTCCTCGGCCGATCCCACGGCCGCGCCGCTCATCGACTTCGAGTACCTCTCCGACCCGGCCGACCTCGAAGTGCTCGGCGAAGGTTCTGAAATGGCGCGGGACATCTTCGCCTCGAAGGCCTTCAACGGCTCGGTCAAGGAGGAGATCCACCCCGGCGAGCACCTGCGCGGCCAGGAGCTGCGCGACGCGATCCTCAACCGCGCGACGTCGGTCTACCACGGCGTCGGCACCTGCCGGATGGGCGTCGACGAGCTGGCCGTCGTCGGCCCCGACCTCAAGGTCCGCGGCGTCGACGGCCTGCGCGTCTGCGACGCCTCGATCATGCCCTCGATCACCGGCGGCAACACCAACGCGCCCGCCATCATGATCGGCGAGATGGGGGCGCGGCTGGTCCTGGCCGAGGCAGGCCGGTCATGACCGTGACCCCGCTCGGCCTGACCCGCCCGGCGTCGGTGACCGGCGAGTTCCTCCGGCAGCTCGTCGCCAGGGTGCCGGGTTCCGCGGGCACGACCTGGCCGCTCACCGAGGTCTACACCGGCGAGACGCTCGTCGAGCTGCCCCAGTCGACGCCGTCCGACATCGAGGAGGCTTTCGCCACCGCGCGCGCGGCACAGCGGAAGTGGGCCGCGACCCCGCTCAAGCGGCGGCTGGCCGTGTTCAAGCGGGCGCACGCGCTGTTCGTCGACCGCGCGCGGACCACCGCCGACCTCATCCAGGTCGAAAGCGGCAAGAACCGGCGGATGGCCATCGAGGAGACCTGCGACCCCGCGATGGTGATGAGCCACTACCTCAAGCGGGCGGCCAAGCTCCTGGCCCCGGTACGGCGCGGCGGGCCGGTGCCGCTGCTCACGACGTCGACCGAGATCCGGCAGCCGAAGGGCGTCGTGGGCATCATCGCGCCGTGGAACTTCCCGTTCGCCACCGGCATTTCCGACGCCGTGCCCGCGCTGATGGCCGGCAACGCGGTCGTGCTCAAGCCGGACAACAAGACGGCGCTGTCCCCGCTCCACGGCATCCGGATGCTGGAGGAGGCGGGCCTGCCGGACGGGCTGTTCCAGGTCGTCTGCGGCGAAGGCCCGGACGTCGGCCCGACGCTGATCGACCACGCCGACTACGTGATGTTCACCGGCTCCACCGCCACCGGCAAGGTGATCGGCGAGCGCGCGGGCCGCAACCTCATCGGCTGCTGCCTCGAACTCGGCGGCAAGAACCCGATGATCGTGCTGCCCGACGCGAACCTCGGCGAAGCCGTGCAGGGCGCGGTCTTCGGCGCGTTCGGCAACACCGGCCAGATCTGCATGCACGTAGAGCGGATCTACCTGCCGGAGTCGCGCTACGACGAGTTCAAGGCCGCGTTCGTGGCCAAGGCCGCCGCGCTGGACGTCCGGGCCGCCTACGACTTCGGGCCCGACATGGGCTCGCTCGTCTCCGTCGACCACATGCGGCGCGTCAAGGAGCACGTCGACGACGCCGTCGCCAAGGGCGCGACCGTGCTGTGCGGCGGCAAGCCGCGCCCCGACCTCGGCCCGGCGTTCTTCGAGCCGACGATCCTCGAAGGCGTCACGAAGGACATGCTCTGCGGCGTCACCGAAACGTTCGGTCCGGTGGTCGCGCTGCACCGGTACGGCACGGTCGACGAAGCCGTCGCGCTGGCCAACGACACCGACTACGGCCTCAACGCCTCGGTCTGGGGCGGCGACGTCGGCGCCGCGTGCGCGGTCGCCGCGCGTTTGGAGTCCGGCAACGTGAACGTCAACGACATCCTCGCCACCGCGTTCGCCGCCAAGGGGACGCCGTCCGGCGGGGTCAAGAACTCCGGTGTCGGCGCCCGCCACGGTGACCAGGGCCTGCTCAAGTACACCGACGTGCAGAACCTGGCCGTGCTCAAGAAGCAGGTCATGGGCCCGCGGCCCGGCCAGAGCTACGAAAAGTACGTCGACGGCATGCTGTCCGGGCTGAAGCTGATGCGGAAGCTGCGGGTGCGGTAGCTCAGCAGCCGAGCACGTCCGCGAGCTCGGCGAAGTCGCGGACGTGCAGCGAATTCTCCGCGACCGGCGAGACGTCCTTCGGGGCATCGGCGCCGAACTCGTGCGGCCGTTCCACGTAGGCGGTGCGCAGCCCGCAGACGCGGGCGGCGGCGAGGTCGTCGTGGTGGGCGGCGACGAGCATGACCTCGGCCTCCGGCACGTCGAACACCGACGCGACGCCGTGGTACACCGCCGGTTCCGGCTTGTACTGCCGGAAGACCTCCGCCGACAGCAGGCAGTCCCACGGGAGCCCGCCGTGGTTGGCCAGCCGCGCCAGCAGCGCGAGGTGGCCGTTGGACAGCGTGCAGAGCAGGTACTTCGCCCGCAGCCGGGTGAGCCCGGCGACGACGTCCGGCCACGGGTCGAGGCGGTGCCACGCGTGGACCAGCCGCCGTCGCTGCTCTTCCCCGAGGTCCGGGATGTCGAAGCGGGGGAGCAGGTCGTCGAGGATCAGCCGGTGCAGGGCGTCGAGCTTCGTCCAGCCGAGCTCACCGGCGCGCACCCGCGCCAGCACCGGGGCGTACCCGGCGCGCCAGGCCCTCGCGAACTCGGCGGCGTCGACCGGCAGGCCCTCGGCGGCCACCGCCGCGGTGATGCCGGAGTGCCAGTCGGCCACCGTGCCGAAGACGTCGAACGCGAGGATCCGTACCGCTGCCGGGTCGTCCATGCGCCCGAGCGTAGTGCGGGGTGAATCCTTTCGCCGCGGTGAACGCTCTTATCCGGTGTGGTCGAAAATGACGCATGGAGGTGGCAGTGACCGGCTGGGTGAGTGAGCGGCTCGTGGTGGCCGCGCAAGGGGGTGATCCGGAGTCGATCACGGCGGTGGTGCACGGGGCGCACCCGCACGTGCGGCGCTTCGCCGAGCACCTGTGCGCGTCCCCGCAGGACGCCGAGGACGCGGCGCAGGAGGCGTTGCTCGTCCTGTACCGCAAGATCGGTTCCCTGCGCGCGACCGCCGCGCTGGCGTCCTGGATGTTCCGGATCGTCCGCAACGAGTGCCTGCGCCGCGCCCGGCGCCGGTTCGACCAGGCCGACGACGCCGCGGGACTGGTGGCTTCGGCCGAGGACGAAGTGCTCCAGCGGCTGGAAGCCGAGCGCGTCGCGCTGGCGATCGCGGCGCTGCCGGACGTCCAGCGCCGCGTGCTGATCATGCGTGACGTGCTGGGCAGGCCGGGGCGCGCGGTCGCCGACGAGCTCGGCCTGAGCACCGCGGCGATGAAGTCCCAGCTGCACCGGGCCCGCACCGCGGTCCGGCGCCACCTCCACCCCACCGACTAGGAGTTCCCGTGCTCGAACCCGGATCCCCGGCACCCCGGCTGGTGCTGGAAGACACCGAGGGCAACCCCGTCCGCCTCACCGGCCACGCGGCGCTGGTCTACTTCGCGCGGTCGACGACGTGCCCGGTCTGCGCGCGGCACGTCCGCGACCTCGCCGAGCACCGCGAGCGGTTCGAAACCGCCGGCGTCCGCGTCTACATCGCCGTCCCCGAGGACCGGGTGACCGCGGCCGCGTGGCGGGCGAAGCGCGGAATCCCGTTCCCGGTCCTCACCAGCCCCGAGGGCACCCCGCACGAGGTCGTCGGCCTGACGCGCAAGGTCTTCGGGTCGATGCAGCAGTCCGGCAGCGTGCTCGTCGACGCGCGGGGCGTCGTCCGGCACGCCCACGGCGCGACCCTGCCGACCGCGAGCTACGACCGGGACGGGATCTTCGCGGCGCTGGAGTCAGCCGTCCACCAGAAGTCCGCGTAGCGGGCCCTGCAGCCGGGCGGCGCGGCGGGAGGCGCCGGGGAGCAGCACGAGCCGGTGGGTGCGGCGCTCGCCCCGGCGTTCCCGCTCAGCCTGCTCCTCGGCGAGGGGGCGCCAGAGGTCGTCGACGACGTCCGCCGGGTCGGCGGTCGCCAGCTCCGCCACCGGACGGCCGAGGTGCTCGGCCCACAGGCGCAGCCGCGTGCTCCGGGCCACCTCGGGGTCGTCCGTCGCGATGTTGACCTCGGTGTCGTTGAACAGCGAGTGCTCGTTGAGGTTCGCCGACCCGACGGTCAGCCACTCGTCGTCCACGATGCCGAGCTTCGCGTGCACGTAGACCGGGGCGTCGGCGGCGCCGTCGTGCGCGCTGATCGTGGTGGCGAGCAGGCGGCCGCCGCCGTCGTCCGCGGCGAGCAGCCTGCCGAGCTGGCCGCGCGTGGTGTCGGAGCCGTTGCTGGGCTTGCGCGGCAGCAGCAGGACCACGCGGAAGCGGTCGTCGGGCGGGTCGGCCAGCTTGGCCAGCAGCACCTCGGCGATCTCCGGTGACCAGAGGAACTGGTTCTCCAGGTAGACGAGCCGCCGCGCCGAGCGCAGGGCCCGCAGGTAGCCGTCGAGGACGGTGAACTCGCCCCGGGGCGCGAAGTCGTAGGTGCCGTCGGGGATCGTCCGCAGCACCTGCACCCGGCTGCCGCCGGCGGGTGCGGGCACGGCGGGCGGCGCGAGGTCTTCCCCGGCCACCTCGGTCCACCGCCGCCGGAAGTGGTCGGCGACATCGGCGACGACGGGCCCGTCGAGCCGGGCGGCGAGATCGTGCCACCCGATCGCCCGCGGCGGGTGGTCCGGGCTGTCGTGCCGATCGCCTTCCAGCGCGGTGAAGTCCACGCCGCCGACGAACGCGACGGCGTCGTCGGCCACCACGAGCTTTTCGTGGTGGCAGTGCAGGGTCCGTTCCCGGGAGTCCAGCACGCACCGGACTCCGGTGCCCTCGGTGAACTTCCGCTGTTCGGCGCGGGCGAGCCCCCGCGTGGGCTGGAAGGCGGGCACGGGCGGCCCGGCCCACAGCAGCACCCGCACGTCGACCCCGCGCGCGGCGGTCTCGGCGAGCAGCTCCCGCAGGGTGGGCGCGCCGGGCTCCCGCGTCATGCGGAAGTCGGCGCTGGCGTGCCAGTTGGCGATGTGGACGTGCGACCGCGCGTGCCGGATGGCGTCGGCGATCGCGGGCAGCGATTCTTCACCGTCGACGAGCACGGAGACGCGGTTGCCGTCGCGAACCGGCGCCCGGCCGCCGAAGCGGTCTTCGGCTCCGCCCGGTTCGAGCACGTGCCCCCAGCCGAGCCCGCGCAACCGCCGTTCGTGGTGCGCGCAGAGGATGCGCTCGAGCCCGTCGCCCAGTCGCTCGTCGAGCTTGTCGAGGATTCTTTTCACGTTTCCATGGCACTACAGATCGGGGGAGTTCGCCGTGCGGTGGCGGTTGTTTTCGTGGGACAGCCGGAAACCTGCGGTGGTCGGTGAGTGATGCGCGCCGCGCGGGCGAGGGGCGTCGACCGGGCCGGGCAGGAGCGCGCCGCGAGTAGTCGGGCGCGATGTTCGGCACGGCGGCGGGCAACCTCCCGTGCCCGCCGCCGAAGCCCTGCCTCCCTACCCGAGACCCGGTCCTCGGGCCGCCTCGACACCGCCCGTCGAGCGACGCGCTCCTCGGGCCGTCAGGAGGCCGAGGGCGATCATCCCGACGCCCAGGCCCAGGTGCAGCCAGTTGTCCGCGTTGTTGAGCGGCACGAAGTTGGCGTCGCTGCCGTGGTCGATGACCAGCCCGTACACCCACAGCACCAGGTAGACCACGCCGCCGCCGATGAGGAAGCCCCGCGCTCCGCCCGGGGTGCGCGCCGCCGCCAGGCCCACGATGCCGAAGAGCAGGTGGACGATGTTGTGCAGGATCGACACCATGAAGACGCCGAGCAGCATCGCCGTCGAGTCGGGCCCCGCGAAGCCCAGCCCGTCGTAGTCGGTGGTGACGCCGGGGATGAAGCCGAGGACCCCGACCAGGAGGAACACGGCCGCGACGACCATCGCGGCGAGCTGGGCGGCCGTGCGCCCGGCGGAGGTGGGCAAAGGAGTGCCTGTCGCCATGATTTCCTCTCCCGTGAGGGTCGTCGGGACCCTCACACCGGTGGCGGCATACCCCCTCGCCCGGGCCCTAACCCACCGTGCCCTCAGCCCGATTCGTCCGTGACGCCGTGTTCGGCGCCGACCGGCTTCGACTCGGGGGAGCCGCGCTGGCGGAGGTAGACGCTGAACACCGCCATCGAGCCGATGGCGAGGAACTCGGACTGCCAGTTCTGCAGCGTCCGGTTCCAGAAGTCGGCCGACACCAGGTACCCGCCCCAGGACACCGGGCTGCCGAACTCGCTCAGCTGCTCCGCGTTGTACGCGCTGACCCCGGCGATCGACTGGGCGAGCCACGACAGCGCGAAGAGCCCGGCCATGACCAGGCCGAGCGACTTGGCGAACACCGCCGTCCGCCAGCCGCCCGCCCGCGCCCACCGGGGCGAACCGCGGTGCAAGTGCTTGCCGAGCAGCTGGTCGCGGTCGCTTCCCCGGCCGACCCGGCTCAGCGGTTTCGACTCGGGCGAGCCGCGCTGGATCAGCCAGACCGTGGCGAACACGTAGAGGAAGAACTGCAGGTACTCCGACTGCCAGTTTTCGGCGACGTCGACGGCGAACGACGACGACGTCAGGTAGTCCGCCAGTCCGACGGTCTGGCTGCCGCGGGCCAGCTGCCGGTCGTTGAAGTCGGCGAGGCCCGCGAAGGCCTGGCCGACGAGGCTGGCCAGGAACAGCGCGCCGAAGCCGAGGGAAAGGCCGTTGTCCCGCAGGAACGTCCGCGTGCTCATCGGCCCAGCGCCCCGATCACGACGAAGTACGCCAGCCCGGCCAGGATGAGGACCAGGTAGACGGTGAACACCGGCCGGGCCTTCACCGGCCACCGACCGAGCAGTCGTACACCTGGTCGTTGCGCGGGTGGCACCCGGCGCCGGTGACGCGCCAGCCGTCCGGGAAGTCGTGCAGGAACAGCGTGTCGGCCGCCGAGCGGGCCTGTGCTTCGTCACCCCAGGCGGCGGCGGACTCGATCGGGGCGTGCGGGAAGGCCGCCAGAACCGGCCCGCACCCCTGCGGACCCACGGCGTCGCGCGCCCGCGGCGCGAGCAACGCGCAAACCTCGTCGGCGGCTCCGCGCTCGGCCGCGGTGACGAACCGCCTCGCGGCCGCCTCGGCGTCCGGGGCGTCGGCGGCACCGCAGCCGGCCACCGCGGCCAGTGCCGCGACGGCGGCGAACCCGCCGATGATCTTGCGCACGATCACCGGGTACCCGGCGCGGAACCGGTTCACACATCCGCGCGCACGGACACGGCGTGCTCCGAGGGGGAGGGAGAGCACGCCGTGTCCTGGTTTGCAACGGTACGCCATCGGTTGGCGTTCGGGAGCGAAGTCACCCTTTCGCACGAAACTCGGGTGGAAAGGTGAATGTGCATCGATTGCCGATCGGTCTGCCCGGGTCCGAAGAGGACAGTCAGCGCGAGCGGCCCGCCCCGTTGTCGTCGCGCGAAGGCGTGCACGCGAGCCCGGACTCCGCGCAGCCGAGCGTGCCCCACACGACCTTGCCGTCGTCGTGGTGGCTCACGCCCCACGCGGAGCAGATCCGGTCCACCAGGAGCAGGCCGCGCCCGCCCCGGGGGTCGGGCGTGCGCATCCGGGGTGCGCCCGAGCCGCTGTCGGCGACCGCGACGGTGATCTCGCAGGGGTCGTGCCGCCGGAGCAGGCGCAGCTGGACCGGGCCGCCGGCGTGGCGGTAGGCGTTGTCGAGCAGTTCGGAGACCACCAGGAGGGCGTCGATCCGGTGTGCTTCGCCGAGGGTCGCGAGCTCGTCCTCGGCCCAGTGCCGCGCGGCCGCCAGACCCGCCAGGCCGATGCTGGCCGCGGTCCAGTGCTGCCACCCGGCCCGGTCGTCGCCATCCCAGGTCACCGGCACGGTCCGACTCCTCCCGACCGTTCGCCGCCGGCGCGGAACCGCCGGGGCGTGATCGTCTCCGGAGTGCGGATACCCGGGTTCGCGACTCTTACCCACACCGTCCGTCCCCGTTCCGCCACCGCGCGAAAGGAGGCGGCCCGCCTACGCCCGCCCACCGGGGCCGAGGGCGGCCCGGGCCGCCGCCAGGTCGGGGAGGATCCGCAGGACGTCGGCGAGTCCCAGCAGCGCGATCGGCCTGGTGATGGCGCGCTGCTCGGTCACGACGAGGAACTTCGTGCCCGCCGCCTCGGCGGCCGTGTGGCCGCGGATCAGCGCGGTCAGGCCGCTGGAGTCGCAGAAGGTCACCGCGGAGAGGTCGACGACCACGTGCCGTCCGGTGGCGACGGCGGCGGCCAGCTGGTCGGAGAGCCGGGCGCTGACCGCGGAGTCGATTTCGCCGACCGCGCTGACCAGCGTTTCGGTGGCGGTGGACGTGATCTCGATGGCGAAGTCGGGCGGTGCCGTCAACGGGGACCTCCTCCGGGGCGGGTTCGCCGTCAGGGACGCACGGCGAGGCCACGGCCGGGTCTCCACCGTGCGGTCCCCCGAAGGTAACAGCCGCGCCCGGCCGCGGCAGCGTGGTGGCTCAGCCGCGCCAGGCCGCGGCGGTGGCGTCCCGCATGGCGTCGATCGTCGCCCGCCCCGCCGGACGTCACCGGCAGAACGCGGTGTCCACAGTGGCCACCACGGCTTCGGCCGCCTTGCCGGCGTCGCCGAAGGTGCCGGGCAGGGCGGTCACCGCGAGCCCGACGGACCGGCCGTCCTCCGTGGCGCCGCCGCGGGTCTCGAACCCCTGGATGTCCCCGCCGTGGCCCCAGTACGCGCCGCCGCAGCTGAGCGGGACGCGGAACAGGCCCAGGCCGTACCGCCAGCCGGGCATCAAGGGCGCGTCGACCGTCTTGCGCATCTCCGCCAGCTGCGGTGGCGGGAGCAGCTTGCCGTCGAGCAGGGCGCGGTCGAACCGCGCGAGGTCGCCCGGTGTCGAGATCAGCTGACCGGCCGCGCCGCCCCAGGACGGGTCCATCTCCGTCGCGTCGACGACGTCGCCGGCGGCGGCGCCGCCGATGGCGTACCCCAGCGGGTGCGGGCCCTGGATCGTCTGGTCGCCGGGCTGCGGCCAGTACGTGTCCCGCAGCCCCGCCTTCCGGATCACGCGCTCGGTGATCTGCTCCTGCACCGGACGGCCGGTCACGCGCTCGACGAGCAGGCCGGCGAGGAGGTAGTTCGTGTTGCTGTACTCCCACCGGGTGCCGGGCGGGAACTTCGCCGGGTGCGCCAGCGCGGCGGCGAGCAGGTCGTGCGGCTGGAAGAACCGGTGCCGGATCTTCGTGAAGTCGTCGAGCCCGAGGTATTCGGTGTAGTTCGGCAGGCCGCTGGTGTGCTGCAGCAGCTGCCGGACGGTGATCGCCCCGGCGTCGACGCCTTCGCCGCGCACGAGCCCGGGCAGGTACCGCTCGATGGGCGCGTCCAGCTCGACCGCGCCCTCGGCGACCAGCTGCAGGACCACGACGGCGGTGAAGGTCTTCGTGTTGCTGCCCGCCCGGACCCGGCCGTCGCGCGGGACCGGAACCTGCTGCCCGAGCCGCGCCGACCCGGCGACCAGCGTCGTCGTGCGGCCCGCCCGGCTCACGGTGGCGAGCGCGGCGGGGAACTTTTCCTGCTGTACCAAGGCATCGAGGCTCCGCTGGAGGGCGGGGTCGCCGGGCGGGCTCGCCACGGCGCCGGACACGGCGGCCCCCGTCAGCCCCGCGACGGTCAGGGTGACCACCACCGATTTCGCTGTCCGCATCAGGTTTCTCCTCGTTCGACCGGATCGATACGTCGAATCGTGGCGGAATCCGTCGCGAAGATCGGTAGCGCTGCCCACCGGATTCGCGGTGGTGCCTGCGCTACCGGGGTTTTCCCGGAGGGGACCGGAACCGGAGGCCGGTGCGCGGCGTCGGAGTAGCCGACCGAAGGGGAGAGGGAAATGTCGGGATTCGCCGTGGAACCGGAAAAGCTCGTCGCCTACGCGGAACTGCTCAGCCGCAACGCCGGGTACCTGCCGCACTTCGCCCAGCACCTGGACGACCACGCCAAGCGCACGGACGGGATGCAGGGGGTCCTGTCCGACGTCGCCGCCGGCTGCGTCAAGGCGGCCGAATGGCAGACCGGCGCCGGTGGGCGGCCCGGCTTGCTCGGCGTGATGCAGCAGCGGCTCGCCGACACGGCGAAGGCACTGGCCGACGCCGCCGCGCAGTACACCGCCGAAGACCGCAAGCGCGCCGCCGACCTCGACAAGACCTACCCCGACGGGTCCGCGCCGCCCCGCACGCGCCCGGGCCACGAGGAGCGGCTGACCGCGGGGGAGCCGCGATGACCACCGCCTTCGCCGACCGCAAGCACCCGCTGGGCAGGCTCAACCCGCCCGACCCGGAAGACAGCAAGAAGTACGGCAACGCCGAGGAGGCCATCCGCGGCGCGTTCGGCGACTTCGCCTGGGTCGACAAGCTCCTGGACGAGGTGTTCGACTTCAGCGTCGCCGGGCTGCTCGTCGACGCCATCGGGGTCGACTACGGGCAGCTGAAGGTGATCGCGGACGTCTGGAACGACGTCCGCTGGGCGACCGCCGACCTGCGCGAGAACCTGATGGCCGGGTACGCGGACCTGGATCCGCACTGGCAGGGCAACGCGGCCGACGCGTTCGGGGTGTACCTGCGGAACTGGTACGACGCCTGCCACGAGCAGGAGGCGGCCTGCGACAAGATCCGCGACCAGCTCTACGACATGTCGGACATGCTCGACCAGTTCGTGCAGACGCTGTGCTCGGTGATCGGGTTCGTCATCGACCTGCTCGAGTTCCCCGGCATCGCGCCGCTGAAGATCGCCATGAACTTCAAGGAAATGCTGGACACCATCAAGCGCGTCAAGGCGCTCGCGGACACGCTGATCGACGGCACGCAGGCGGTCACCGGCATCCTCATCTGGTTCCGCGACCACGACGCGACGCAGACCATTCCGCAGGTGAACGTCACCCCGCCGGCGAAGCCGTACGGCGGTCCGGAAAACCCGGGCGTCTGAGGGGAGCCAGGACGATGGACCAGAGCATGCAGGCCGTGCAGAAGCGCTTCACCACCGCGGCGGCCGACTTCGGCACCCGCCTGCGGGAGGCCAAGGATCGCCTCGCCGAAGCCCGGCGGAACGTGGAGAACCCGTCCTCGGCGTTGCAGGAGTACGCGGCCGAGCAGTTCCGCACCGGCCAGGCCGGGCCCGAGCTGCGGGCGATCCAGCAGGCGGTGGACAACGGCACGGCGAGCTGGCCGGACCTGATGCGCGGCCACGGCGATCCGGCACTGGTCGCGCTGGTTCGGGGCCGGGGCGCGACGATCGTCGAGGCCTGCCGCCGGATCGTCGACCAGCACCGCGGCGACCCGGACACGCGGACGTTCACCTCGACCGCTTGGTGAGTCAGCTGGGCGGTTCCGCGGCGTCCTGGTCGAGGTCGTCGGTGTCGGGTTTCTCGCGCTCGGTCTCGGGGATCTCGACGTCCAGGTCGATCTCGGGGGTGCCGGGCGGGCGGGGCGCGTCGGGTGTGATGGGTCCGTCGTCGGGTTCGGTCATGGAGCCGGGGTACCCGCCGCGGCGCCGGGTCATGCCGGGGCCCGGCCGTCCACAAGGGATTCGATGCCGGGCGGGAGGCTCGCCCGGTGGGCCGGGTCGGCCACGAACCCCACGAGTGCCGAGCGCAGGGCGCGGACCGCGCGTGTCGGGTCGACGTCGCGGCGGGCGGCCAGCTGCACGATCCGCGTCATGCCCGCTTCCGGCGTGAACCGCGTCATCCGGAACCGCTCGCCCGCCACCGTGCTCGGCACCACCGCCGCCCCGACGCCGGCGCGGACCAGCTCCAGCACGGCGTCCATCTCGCCGCCCTCGATGGCGAACGACGGCTCGAACCCGGCCGTGCGGCACGCGTTCACCGTCGCTTCGCGGACGTCGTACCCGCGGCGGAACATCACCAGCGGGACCTCCGCCAGGTCGCGGACGGCGAGGCGGGCGCCGTCGGCCGCGACCGGGACGGCCGGTGACGAGATCACCACCAGCTCTTCCAGCAGCAGGGGCGTCGCCGACAGTTCGGAGTCGCCCGGCGTCCGGGCGCCGGCCAGCAAGGCCAGGTCGAGTGCGCCCTCGGCGAGCCGTTGCCGGAGGTCGCCGGAACCGCTTTCGTGCAGCTCCAGCTGGATGCCGGGGTAGCGGCGGCGGAACGCGGCGAGCACCGCGGGCAGCAGGCCCGTGCACAGGCTCGGGGGAGCGCCGAGCCGGACCCGGCCGCGGTCCAGCTCGTCGAGCTTCCCGGACCGCGCGCCGCGCGCTCTCGGCTTCCGCGAGGATCCGCCGCGCGATCGGCAGGAGCGTTTCGCCCGCCTCGGTGAGGGTGACGTTGCCGCGGATCCGGTGGAACAGCGGGGCGCCGAGGTCGTGTTCGAGGGCCCGGATCTGCTGGGACAGCGACGGCTGGGCGACCCGTGCCTGCTCGGCCGCGCGGGTGAAGTGCCGGTGTTCGGCCACGGCGACGAAGTAGGCGAGCTGCTGGAACTGCATCCGTCGAGCATAGCCGTTGCCTATCGACTTCAGAGTTATGATGTCTTTGACCTCTGGATCGGCGGCTCTTACCGTCGGTCGGGTGGTGAACGACCTCGCAAACCGGCCCGCCGTGCGGCGGCCCCGCCCGGCCCTCCGGCGGTTCTGGGACTCGACGATCGGCAAGAAGATCGTCATGGCGATCAGCGGGGCGCTGCTGCTCGCGTTCGCCTTCGCGCACATGGTCGGCAACCTCAAGACGTTCTTCGGCGCGGAGGATCTCAACTCCTACGCCCACTGGCTGCGCACCATCGGCGAACCCGTGCTGCACTACGCGTGGTTCCTCTGGATCCAGCGCGTGGTCCTGCTGATCGCGCTGGTCCTGCACGTCACGGCGGCCGTGCAGCTGGTCCGGCGCGACCGCCGGGCCCGCCCGGTGCGTTACGTCCACCGCCGCCCGGTGCGGGCGACCTTCGCGGTGCGCACGATGCGCTGGGGCGGGGCGACGCTGGCGCTGTTCGTGGTCTGGCACATCCTCGACTTCACCGTCGGCACGGTGAACCGGGACTTCGTGGCGGGCGACCCGTACCACAACCTCGTGGCCGATTTCCGGGTGTGGTGGGTGAACCTGATCTACCTCGCCGCGCTGGCGATGCTCGGCCTGCACATCCACCACGGCTTCGCCAGCGCCGCCCGCACGCTGGGCGTCACCAGCGCACGGCGGGAACGGGCGATCAAGATCTTCGGCAGCGGGATGGCGGTCGTGGTCGCGGGCGGCTACGCGCTCGTCCCGGTCGCGGTCATGACGGGACTGGTGCACTGACCATGGACGGTTACCGGATCGGCGACCCGATCGCCGACACGAAGGCTCCCGCGGTTGCGCTGGAGAACCGCTGGGACGAGAGGAAGTTCGCCGCCAAGCTGGTGAACCCGGCGAACCGGCGCAAGCACCGCGTGATCGTGGTGGGCACCGGGCTGGCCGGGGGTTCGGCGGGGGCGACGCTGGCCGAACAGGGCTACCACGTGGTGCAGTTCTGCTTCCAGGACTCGCCGCGACGGGCGCACTCGGTGGCGGCGCAGGGCGGGATCAACGCGGCGAAGAACTACCGCAACGACGGCGATTCGGTGTATCGCCTCTTCTACGACACGGTGAAGGGCGGTGACTTCCGGGCCCGGGAGTCCAATGTGTACCGGCTGGCGCAGACGTCGGTGCAGATCATCGACCAGGCCGTGGCCCAGGGCGTGCCGTTCGCGCGGGAGTACGGCGGCCTGCTCGACACCCGTTCCTTCGGCGGGGTGCAGGTGCAGCGCACGTTCTACGCCCGCGGCCAGACGGGCCAGCAGCTGCTGATCGGCGCGTACCAGGCGTTGTCGCGCCAGATCGACGCGGGGAACGTGGAGCTGCACGCGCGCACGGAGATGCTGGACCTGGTCGTGGTCGAGGGCCGGGCGCGGGGCATCGTGGCGCGGGACCTGGTGACCGGGGAGATCACGACGCACCTGGCCGACGCCGTCGTGCTCGCCACGGGCGGCTACGGCAACGTGTTCTACCTGTCCACCAACGCGAAGGGCTCGAACGCGACGGCGATCTGGCGGGCGCACAAGCGGGGCGCGTACTTCGCGAACCCGTGCTTCACGCAGATCCACCCGACGTGCATCCCACGGTCGGGGGAGCACCAGTCGAAGCTGACGCTGATGAGCGAGTCACTGCGCAACGACGGTCGCATCTGGGTACCGAAGCGCAAGGGCGACACCCGCCCGCCCGGCGAGATCCCGGAGGAGGAGCGCGACTACTACCTGGAGCGGCTGTACCCGAGTTTCGGGAACCTGGTGCCGCGGGACATCGCGTCGCGGGCGGCGAAGAACGTCTGCGACGCCGGGTTCGGCGTCGGTCCCGGCGGGCTCGGGGTGTACCTGGATTTCGCCGACGCGATCGCGCGGCTGGGCCGTCCGGCGATCGAGGCCCGCTACGGCAACCTGTTCGACATGTACCAGCGCATCACGGCGGAGAACCCGTACGAGGTGCCGATGCGGATCTACCCGGCGATCCACTACACGATGGGCGGGCTGTGGGTGGACTACGACCTGCAGAGCACCATCCCGGGGCTGTTCGTGATCGGGGAAGCCAACTTCTCCGACCACGGTGCCAACCGGCTCGGCGCGTCGGCGTTGATGCAGGGCCTGGCCGACGGCTACTTCGTGCTCCCGGCGACGCTCAACGACTACCTCGGCCGCGGCGGCCTCGCCGACGTCGGCCCGGACGCCGCCGCGGAGGCGGAAACCGAAGTGCGTGAGCGGATCTCCCGGCTGCTCTCGATCAAGGGGACCCGCTCGGTCGACTCGTTCCACCGCGAGCTGGGCCTGCTGATGTGGGACCACTGCGGGATGTCCCGCAACCGCGAAGGCCTGGCGAAGGCGTTGGAGCGCGTCCCCGAGCTGCGCGCGGAGTTCTGGCGCGACGTCCGCGTCCCCGGCACCGGGGCCGAGCTGAACCAGGAGCTGGAGAAGGCCCACCGCGTCGCCGACTTCCTGGAGCTGGCGGAGCTGCTGCTGGTCGACGCCCTCGCCCGGGAGGAGTCGTGCGGTGGCCATTTCCGGGAAGAGCACCAGACTCCCGACGGCGAGGCGCTGCGCGACGACGAGCACTTCGCCTACGTCGCGGCGTGGGAGT
Source organism: Amycolatopsis nalaikhensis (assembly GCF_030264295.1). Classification (GTDB taxonomy): domain Bacteria; phylum Actinomycetota; class Actinomycetes; order Mycobacteriales; family Pseudonocardiaceae; genus Amycolatopsis; species Amycolatopsis nalaikhensis. The sequence goes on from NZ_CP127173.1 coordinate 7,427,283, forward strand.
ACGGCGGGCCGGGGGCGCCGCCGGTGCTGCACCGCGAAGAACTGACTTTCGAGCACGTCCACCCCACCCAGCGGAGCTACAAGTGAAACTCACGGTGCGCATCTGGCGCCAGGCGGGCCCGGCGGCCGAGGGCAGGCTGGTGTCCTACCCGGTCGAGGACCTGAGCCCGGACATGTCCTTCCTCGAGCTGCTGGACGTACTGAACCAGGAGCTGATCGAGAACGGCGAAGAGCCGGTGGCGTTCGACCACGACTGCCGCGAGGGCATCTGCGGCTCGTGCGGCGTCGTGATCAACGGGCAGGCGCACGGGCCGGAGCGCACGACGTCCTGCCAGCTGCACCTGCGCTCGTTCGCCGACGGCGACGTCGTCGACGTGGAACCCTGGCGCGCCAAGGGGTTCCCGGTGATCAAGGACCTGGTCGTGGACCGCTCGGCGCTCGACCGGATCGTCCAGGCCGGCGGGTACGTCAGCGCCCCGACGGGCAGCGCCCCGGACGCGCACGCGACGCCGGTGCCGAAACCGGACGCGGACCTGGCGTTCGACAACGCGACCTGCATCGGCTGCGGCGCCTGCGTCGCGGCCTGCCCCAACGGCTCGGCGATGCTGTTCACCGCGGCGAAGGTCACCCACCTTTCGCTGCTGCCGCAGGGGCAGCCGGAACGCGCCCAGCGCGTGCTGGACATGGTGGACACGATGGACGCCGAAGGCTTCGGCGGCTGCACCAACACCGGCGAATGCGTCGCGTCGTGCCCGAAGGGGATCCCGTTCGCCTCGATCGCCACGCTCAACCGGGAGTACTTCAAGGCCGCGCGGTCCGGGCGCCGCTGACCGGCGACCTGGAGGAACTCCAGGGATACGATCGTGATCATGCGATTCGCCATCAAGACTTCACCGCAGAACACCGAATGGGCGGACATGCTCGCCGTGTGGCAGGCCGCCGACGAGATCGAGCTGTTCGAATCCGGCTGGACGTTCGACCACTTCTACCCGATTTTTTCGGATTCGACCGGTCCGTGCCTGGAAGGGTGGGTGACGCTGACGGCGCTCGCGCAGGCGACGAAGCGGCTCCGGCTGGGCACGCTGGTCAGCGGGATCCACTACCGCCACCCGGCCCTGCTGGCGAACATGGCGGCGACGCTCGACATCATCTCCGGCGGCCGTCTCGAGATCGGCGTCGGCGCGGGCTGGAACGAAGAGGAATCCGGCGCGTACGGCATGCGGCTGGGGTCGGTGAAGGAGCGCAGCGACCGGTTCGAGGAGGGCTGCGAGGTCCTGGTGAGCCTGCTGACCAAGGAGACGACGACGTTCCAGGGTGAGCACTACCAGCTGACGGACGCGCGGTGCGAACCGAAGGCGGTGCAGCGCCCGCACCCGCCGATCTGCATCGGCGGCAGCGGCGAGAAGCGCACGCTGCGCACGACCGCGAAGTACGCCCAGCACTGGAACTTCGTCGGCGGGACCCCGGAGGAGTTCGCCCGCAAGCGCGACGTGCTGCACGCGCACTGCGCGGACATCGGCCGCGACCCGGCGGAGATCACGCTGTCGTCGCACGTCCGCCTGGGCCCGGACGCGGACTACGCGAAGGTCGCGGCGGAGGCGGAGAGCCTCGGCGAGGTCGGTCTCGACCTGGCGATCGTGTACCTCCCGCCGCCGCACACCCCGGCGGTCCTGGAGCCGCTGGCGAAGGCCCTCGAGCCGTTGCGCTGAGCCGGTCCCGAGCGCCCCAATGTGGCCTTCGGTGCGTCTGACGCAACCAAGGCGGCCTTCGGTGCGTGTGACGCAACCAAGGCCGCCTTGGGGCGCTTGGGTCCATCTCGACCCGACTGGGTTAGTCCGGCGGGAATCTCACCCGGCCGGGCGGGGAAGATCACCCGGCCGCGTCTTCGCGAATTGCGTGGCCTCCGACCCGGTGGCAGCGTCGGGCGCACCGAACTGTTTTCCCACCACGGAAACGGAACAGGAGTCGCGCCATGACCACCACCGAAATGCCCGCCGTGCACGAATGCACGGTCAGCGGGTGCTCCTACAACCACGACGGCTGCCACGCCTACGCCATCACCGTCGGCGGCGACAACGGCTCCGCCGACTGCGGCACGTTCGTCCCGCTGAACACCAAGGGCGGCCTCGACCGCGTCGTCGCGCAGGTGGGTGCCTGCTCGCGAGCCGACTGCCGGCACAACTCGTCGCTCGAGTGCACGGCGTCCAGCATCCGGGTCGGCCCCGGCGAGGGCGGGCACGCGGCGAACTGCCTCACGTTCACCAAGTAGTGGAAGGGGCCGGACGGCGGGCTGGGGGATCCGCCGTCCGGCCCGTGGCCGGGACCCGCGCCGGTCCCTGCAGCCAGGACGCGGGCCCCTGGTCTCAGGGGGAGCGCCAGTCGTGGCCGGGGTACGCCGTCCCGGCCTGGGCGCCCATCAGGAGCAGGCCGCCGTCGACGGCGACCGAAGTTCCGGTGATGTAGCCGGCCGCCGGCGTTGCGAGGAACGCCACCGCCGCCGCGACCTCGGCCGCGTGGCCGGTGCGGCCGAGCGGGATGCCGGGGCGCTCCTGCTCGCGCGGGTCGGCGTCGGTCTGGCCCGTCATCGGCGTCGAGATCTCGCCCGGCGCCACCGAGTTCACCGTGATGCCGTGCTCGGCCAGTTCGAGGGCCAGCACCTGCGTCAACGCGCCCGCGCCCGCCTTGGCTGCGCAGTACGGCGCGGCACCGACGCGCGGCACGTGCTCGTGGACGCTGGTGATGGTGATGATCCGGCCGCCGTGGCCGGCGTCGATCATGTGCCGGGCCGCGCGCTGCGACAGCAGGAACACGCCGTCGAGGTCGACGTCGAGGACTTCGCGCCACTTTTCGTAGCTGAGGTCGAGGACGCGCTGGCTGCTGCCGGTGCCGGAGCAGTTGACGAGGACGTCGATACCGCCGAGGTCTTCGGCGAAGGCGTCGACGACGTCGGCGGCGCCGGGCAGCTCGGTCAGGTCGAGCCGCCGGACGTGGGCGGCGGCCCCGCGCGAGCGCACTTCGGCGGCGGTTTCCTCGGCGCCGTCGGCGTCGGAGTGGTAGGTGATCCCGACGTCCAGGCCGCCACCGGCGAGGGCGACCGCCACCGCGCGCCCGATGCCGGAGTCGGCGCCGGTCACGACGGCGCGCCGCGGCGAGGCGGCTTCGGCGGGCAACGGCGCCGGCAAGGACACGGGCTTCTCCCTTCGTCACCCTGCGGCTACCACGTGCTCCCCGGACTAAACCCGCGGCCGCCGGGGTACTCCGGCCGGATGAGACTGGCCGTGCTGGACATCGGGTCGAACTCGGCCCAGCTGCAGGTGGTGGACGTGTCCGCCGGGGCGCCGCCGCTCCCGGCGCACGCGGTGAAGGAGCCGACGCTGCTCGCGGAGGAGCTGCTGCCGGACGGGAAGCTGAGCGAAGACGGCATCGAGCGCGTGACGGCGGCGGTGAGCCGCGCGGTCGACGCGGCGGTCCGGCTCGGGGTCGACCACCTGTACCCGTTCGTCACGGCGGCGGTCCGCGACGCGGTCAACCGCGAGGAGGTCATCGACCGCATCCAGGCGGGCTCGGGCATCCGCCCCCAGTTCCTCTCCGGCGAGGAAGAGGCCCGCTTGACGTACTTCGCGGCCCGCCGCTGGTACGGCTGGTCATCGGGACGGCTGCTCCTGATCGACATCGGCGGCGGATCGATGGAATTGGTCCTCGGCCGCGACGTCGAGCCGGAGCTGGCGGTCTCGCTGCCCCTGGGCGCGGGCCGGCTGACCCGCGAGTTCCTGACGGCCGACCCGCCGACGCGCAAGCAGCTGAAGGCGGTGCGCCGGCGCGTCCGCGACACGCTGTCCGAGGTCCTGGACCGCCTGCGCTGGGAGGGCCCACCCCGCCGCGTCGTGGCGACGTCGAAGACGTTCAAGCAGCTGGCCCGCCTCGCCGGCGCGGCACCCCAGCGCAAGGGCCCGTTCGTGACGAGGGAGCTGTCGGTGGCGGACCTGCGCGACTGGCTCCCGCGGCTGGCGCAGGTCCCGGCGGCCGAGCGTGCGAGGATGCGCGGGATTTCCCACGCGCGAGCCCGGCAGGTGGTGGCGGGGGCGCTGGCGGCGGAGGTGACGCTCTCGGCGCTCGACGTGCCGCGCGTGGAGATCTGCCCGTGGGCGCTGCGGGAGGGCATTCTGCTGCGGCACTTGGAGCGGGTCGCGGACACGCCCGCGTTGCCGCTGCAGCCGTTGACCCGGCACCCGGATGCCGCGGTTCGGCACCTGCGTCCGGCGGAGGAGCAACCGGTCCCGTCCTGAGGTTGCTGAAGGGGACGTTCGTCTCATCTGATGCGCTGAAGGGGACTTTCCTCGCATCACATGCCAGGAAAGTCCCCTTCAGCCCACCCCGTCACAACCAGCGGCGCAGCAGCCGGGTGACCAGCGGCATCACCACATATGTCATCGACGTCAGCAGCACCACCGGGAACAACGCCGAGCGCGCCCACAGCGGCCAAGCCGCCGTCAGCGGAACGACCCACGCCTGGAACGCCAGCACCAGCGGATACACCGCGACCAGCGAGATCAGCCACATCTTCCACCGAGGCGGCGGCTTCATCGTCGCCGCCGCCTCGGACGGGACGTGGAACCACGTCTCCAGCCCCGTCCGGTGCTGCTGCGCCGTCTTCGTCGCCGCCAGCTTTCGGGCGTGGCGCAACCACTTCTCGCGCTCCGGGGAGTCCAGCCAGTCGCGTAGCTGGCGCCTCGTCGCGAACTGGTGGACGACGTGGAAGTCGCGGCTGTCCTCGTTGTGCACCACCGTCGCCGCGAGGTTGCCCGGGAAGCGGGCCGCCTCCGCCGTCGCTCCGCGGGCCCACTCCGCGAACTCCGCTATCCGGTCCGGCTTCGCGCGCCAGCTGTACACCGTGGTCACCGGCTCCTCCTGGTGACCGCGGCGGACCTTGGTGTCCGATGTGGACTGAGACACGATCACCCGGTTACCCGCCGCCGGGGCGGGTGAAACAGGGTTCGGGCCGGCGCCGCCCGGGTAACCGGCGCGGACCAGCCGATTCAGGGAGGACCGATGGCCGAAGAACGGTTGCGCCCGCCGCAACAGCAGGGACCACCCGGGCTGACCGAGGACATGGACCCCCGGCCGCGGGACACGATGGCCGACTACGAAGGCCGCGGCCTGCTCGCCGGGCGCAAGGCCCTGATCACCGGCGGGGACTCCGGCATCGGCCGCGCCGTCGCGATCGCCTTCGCCAAGGAGGGCGCCGACGTCGCGATCGCCTACCTCAACGAGCACGTCGACGCCGAATACACCGCCGACCGCGTCCGCGCCGAAGGCCGCGAATGCCACCTGCTGCCCGGTGACCTCGGCGGCGCGCAGCACTGCCGCGACGTCGTCGACCAGGCCGTGCACCACCTCCACGGCCTCGACATCCTGGTGAACAACGCCGCCACCCAGTGGCCGGTCGACAAGCCGGAGGACCTCACCGACGAGCAGTGGCTGCGGACCTTCGACGTCAACATGCACAGCTACTTCCGGGTGACGTCGGCCGCGCTGCCGCACCTGCGGGAAGGCTCGGTGATCATCAACACCGGCTCGGTGAACGGCTTGCGCGGCAACAAGTCCCTCATCGACTACTCGGCGACGAAGGGCGCGATCCACGCGTGGACGATGGCGATGGCCCAGGCCCTCGCCGACCGCGGGATCCGCGTCAACTGCGTCGCGCCCGGCCCGGTGTGGACGCCGTTGATCCCGTCGACGTTCCCGCCGGAGAAGGTCGAGAAGTTCGGCCTGCAGGTGCCGTTCGAACGCGCCGCGCACCCGGACGACCTGGCGCCGTCCTACGTCTTCCTGGCCTCGAACCGGCTTTCGAACTACTACAGCGGTGAGGTCATCGCGGCGCTCGGCGGCGAGACGACGCCGGGCTGAGCGAGTTCGGCGACCGCGCGGCAGACCTCCGCCGGGGAGATCCCCTCGAGGCACGGGTGGCCGGGCACCGGGCAGACGCGGGCCCGGCTGTCCCGGCACGCCGCGTGCTGGTCGCCCAGCAGCACGAACGGCACCCCGTACGGCGCCCACCGCGCCGCGGGCACCACCGGCGCGAACAGCGACACCACCGGGGTGCCCGCCGCCGCGGCCAGGTGCGCGGGCCCGGTGTTGGGCGCGACGACCACCCGGGCCCCGGACAGCACCGCGGCCAGCTCCGCCAGCGACGTCCGGCCGCCGAGGTCGACCGCCGAGGTCCCGGCGACGCCGCGGGTCAGCAGCCGCTCGGACGGCGCGCCCGTCACCAGCACGCGATGCCCTTCGGCCGCCAGCGCCCGCACGACCCGGTGGCTCCAGGCCGCCGACGGCTGGCGGGCGGGCACGGACGCGGCGGGGTGCACGACGACGTACGGTCCGCCGCCGGTCAGCCGGGAGACGTCCGGCAGCGGGCGGCGCAGCGCCGGGGCGCCGTGGTCGTCCGGTGGCAGCGCATACCCGGCCGCCTCGGCCAGCGACAGCATGCGGACGGCTTCCGGCGGGTCGCCTTCGACGCGGTGACGCAGGTCCAGCAGGCTGCCCGGGTAGTCCTCGGAGATCGCGCCTATCCACGGCACCCCCGCCTGCCGCAGCAGCAACGCGAGCGGCAACGGCGACTGGTGGAACGACGTGAGGATCAGCGCGCGGTCCGGCGCGGTCTCGCGGACCAGGTCGACGAACGCGCCGGTGTCCTCGGCCGTCACCGGCGGCGGCTCGGGGTCGATCCACGGCGCCCGCCAGGTCAGCAGGTCGTCGACGCCCGGCAGCAGTTCGCCCGCGGCGCGGCCGTGCGGCCCGGTCAGCAGCGTCACGTGCGACGCGTGCGCGGCGACCGCGCGGACGCAGGGCCCGGCGAGCAGGACGTCCCCGAGGTTGTCCTGGCGGGCGACGAGCACCCGGCTCATCCGGCGACCCCGGCGATGCGCAGCGCGTCGGCCAGATCGCGCGCGACGGCCGCGTGCCGCCGGGCCCGGGCGATCTCCGGCTCGAGCGTGCGGGCGGTGGGCACCAGGACCGCGCGGGCGCCCGCGGCGAGCGCGGCGTCGACATCGGCACCCGTGTCGCCGATGACCACGCAGGACGCCGGGTCGACGCCCAGCTCCCCGGCGGCGCGCAGCACCAGCCCGGGCGCGGGTTTGCGGCACGCGCACCCGTCGCCGTCGTCGTGCACGCAGACCTGCCACGTCCCGAACGGCCCGAACAGCTCTTCGACGCGGGCGTTCACCGCTGCCAGCCGGTCCGGCGGGATCAGTCCTTTCGCGACCCCCGACTGGTTGCTCACGACGCCGACCGGGACCCCGCGGTCCCGCAGGCCGCGCACCAGCTCGACGGCGCCGGGCACCGGGCGGACGCCGTCCGGGTCGGCGAGGTAGGGGACGTCGACGATCAGCGTGTCGTCCCGGTCGAACAGCACCGCGACCGGCGGACGGCGCCGCCGCGCCGCGATCTCCCCGCGGATCCGGTGGTAGCACGCGGCGGGCGGGATGAGCACGCACGTGACGACCATGCGGGCCACCTCGCCGGGCGTGCGCGGCCCGGACAGCACGCGGCTCGTGGCGAACTCGGCCGTGATCCCGGCCCACACCCCGGCCGCCAGCATGGCTTTCCCGCGCTGTCGCAGCACCGGCAGCACGAGCGCGGCGAGACCGGCCACTGTGGACAGTGCGTGCAGGCCGAGCCGCCCGGACCCGGCGCCGGTGCGCTGCCGCCAGAGGACACCGTGCTTGTGGCGCATCAGCGCGTTGTCGGCGTTGCCCCGCTGGGCTTTCAGGCTGGAGAAGAACCCCGCACACCGCGCCGGGTGCGTCGTCAAACGGTCGCCGCGGGCAATCCGGTACCCGGCCTCGGCAACGCGCAGCGCGAGGTCGGAGTCCTCGCGGAACGCGCGGGGGAACCGCTCGTCGAAGCCACCGGCCTCGACGAGCACGCGCCGCCGATAGGCCATGTCGGCGGTGATCCACCGGGCCCGCTCGAGCCCCGCGGTGCCGCGCTCGTCGTCGGTCGGACGGCGGTCGCCGGGCAGCGGGACGGTGATGCGCGCCTGTGACGCCGCCACTTCCGGCGGCAGCGGCAGCAGGTCGTCGGCCAGCTGCCGGGGCCAGTCGGGGGCGAGCACGACGTCGTCGTCGACGAAGGCGATCCACTCGCTCTTCGCGGTGCGCCAGCCGAGGTTGCGGGCGGCCGCCGGGCCGCGCCCGCCGGAGCGCAGCACACGCACGCCTTCGGGGACGTCCAGTCCGGACCCGCCGGGGCGGTCGTCGACGACGAGGATCTCCGCCGGTCGCGGACCTTCCCCGGGCAGCAGGGTTTCCAGCAGCGGCCGAAGCGTCTCCCGGCCCGTCGTCGGGATCACCACGGTGTAGTCGAGCGAGGCAGTCACCGCGGTGGGCTACCCGCGGTGGACCGGGTCAAACGGCGTGTCGATCGCGCGCTCGCGGGTAACCGGGCAGCGACGAGAAGGAGGTGCGGATGACCGCGGGGACGATCGAAATCCGGAACCCGGCCGACGGCAGCGTGGTCGGCAGCGTGCCGACCGCGGGCGAAGACGAGATCGACGCCGCGCTGGCACTGGCTAACCGGACGCGCACGACGTGGGCGCGTACTCCGGCCGCGGAGCGCGGCGCGTTGCTGCACACCGCCGCCGAGCGGCTGCGGATCAACGCTGACGAGCTCGCCGCCGTCAACGAGTCGGAGACCGGACGGCCGCGCGCCGAGGCCCGCGAAGGCGTGCTCGCCGGCGCGGGCACCCTCGACCAGTACGCCGAGCTGGGCCCGGTCCACCGCGGCCGCAGCCTCCTCGGCGACGTCGGCGCGACGGACCTCATGGTGCCCGAGCCGCGCGGCGTGGTCGTGGCGCTGACGCCGTGGAACGACCCCGTCGCGGTCGCCTGCGGGCTCCTCGGCGCGGCACTGGCCACCGGGAACACCGTGGTGCACAAGCCGAGCGAGCGCGCGCCGCACACCGGCGAGCTGCTGGGTGAGGTGCTCGGCGGCGTGCTCCCGGGTGGCGTGCTGCAGACCCTGCACGGTGACGGCGGGGTCGGCGCGGTTCTCGCGCAGCGCGACGACGTCGACGTCCTGGCGCACGTGGGCAGCACCGCCACCGGCCGGTCGATCGCCGCGAGCGCGGCCGCGACCGGCGCGAAGACGTTGCTGGAGAACGGCGGCAACGACCCGCTGCTCGTCGACGAGGACGTCGACCCGGAGTGGGCCGCGGGTCAGGCCGCGCTGGGCGCGTTCGCCAACTCCGGGCAGATCTGCGTGGCCGTCGAACGGATCTACGTGCACGAGGCCGTCGCGGAGCCATTCCTGGCCGCGCTGGTCAAGGACGCCGAGGGGCGGACGCTCGCGCCGCTGGTGGACCGGCGGCACCGCGACCACGTGCACTCGCACGTCGAAGACGCGCTCGAGCGCGGTGCCCGGCTGTTGACCGGGGGAGCGGTGCCGGACGGGCCGGGCGCCCACTACCCGGCGACCGTGCTCACCGGCTGCGAGCCCGATCTGCGCGTGATGACCGAGGAGACGTTCGGCCCGGTGGCTCCGGTGCGGGTCGTCGCCGGTTTCGACGACGGTCTCGCCGAAGCCGCGAAGGGCGAATACGGCTTGGCGGCCACCGTGCTGACGGCGTCGATGGCCCACGCTCAGCGCGCGTGGCGCGAGCTGCCCGCGGGCACGGTGAAGGTCAACAATGTGTTCGGCGGCGCCCCCGGCGGGGCCGCGCACCCGCGCGGCCGCAGCGGCAACGGGTACGGCTATGGGCCCGAGCTGCTCGACGAGCTGACCCAGACGAAGCTCGTGCACGTGGCCCCGCCCGGATGAGCCAGGGGCACGACCGGACCCCGGTGGGCTGGTTCGCCCGCGCGCTGCGGGTCCCCGGGAGCGAGCGGCGAAGCCTGGTGCAAGCCGCGAAGGCGACGCTCGCCGCGACCGGGGCGTGGCTGCTGGCGACGCTGGTGCTGCGGCTGCCGCAGCCGTTCCTGGCGCCGTACGCGGCGGTGTTCCTGGTCGACGCGACGGTCTACCGGTCGCTGCGGGGCTGGGCGCAGCAGATCGGCGCGGTGGCGGCGGGTGTCCTGCTCGCCGCCGTCGCGGTCCAGCTGATCCCGTGGCAGGCCGTCGCGCTCGCCGTCGTCGTGTTCCTCGGGCTGCTGGCCGGGAACTGGCGGCAGTTCGGCTCGGCGGGGATCTGGGTCGGCGTGACGGGCATGCTGGTGATCTCGTACGGCACGGCGAACGAGCCGGTGCTGCTGGGCGACCGGCTGCTGGAAACGGCGCTGGGCGCGACGATCGGCGCGGCGGTCAACGCGCTGGTTTTCCCGCCCCTGCACGGAGAACGGCTCAAGGCGGCGGCCGACCGGCTGGCGGCGGCACTGGCCGGGCTGCTGGAGACGACGTCGGAGCTGGTCTGCCGCGACGAGCCACCCGGCGACGTCGAAGACCTGCTGGCCCAGGCGCGGGACGTGCGGAGCCTGGTCCTGGTGGCCGAGGACGCGGTCGGCCTGACCCGCGAAGGCCGGGTGCTGAACCTGCGACGGCGTCGTCCCGGCTCGGGTGCCGGGCACGAGCGTCCACTGCGGACACTCATCGCGTTGTGGCCACCGGTGTCCCAGCTGCTGGCGGCGGTGCGGACGACATCGGCGCGGGAGGACGAGCCGTTCGCGTACCCGTGGGCGGACGCGCGGGACGCGCTGGCGGACCTGATCCGCGGCCTGGCGGACGCGGTCCGCGCGGTGGCGGAGGACGGCGAGCCGGTCGACCTGGGCGGGTGCCGGACGCTGCTGGGCCAGCTGGAGCGACGGCTGGTGACGGCGGAGGATGACGGGGTGCCCGCCCGGCTGGGGCTCGGCACGCTGACCCTGCCCGCACGGCACCTGGTGGAGCAGCTGGAGAACCGCTGAGCCGAGCGCAGGCCGTGCCCGTCGTGAGTGTTTAGGGCGGTTCTAACCGCCCTAAACACTCACGACCGCGGGTGAGAGGAGGGCGCGCCCAACCAGGTCAGCGCACTGGGGTGGCGTCCGCGTCGGCGCGGTGCTGGCGGCAGGTCGTGCACACCATCGTCTGGCCCAGCAGCGAACCGTCGCCCGAGACGAGGCGCGCCACATACAGCGTCGGCAAGCCGCACTCCTCGCACGGGATCGGCTTGCTGTCGCGGTTGATCAGCATTCGGTTCGGCATCGAGCCCCCTTGGCGCGGGTGGGAAGGTCCCGCCCGGCTACCCCCGTGACCGGGACCACACTCCTCCGCCGGACGGACGTCACTCGAACGGAGTAGTCCTCAGGAGGCCGGGTACTGGTGCTCGCGGAGCAGGTTCGCCAGGTGGACGGCGTTGCGGACCACCGTCTCGTTCGTCGAGACCACCGCCTTGGGCGTCTCGTCGAGGTCGAGGTAGTCGCCGCCCTGCATGGCTTCGCCGTTCCAGTACGTCGCTCCCTGGGCCGGCACCGTGAAGCCGATGTCGTCGAGGGCCTGGAACAGGTCCGCGATGATCTTGTGCGCGCCGTCCTCGTTGCCGACCACCGCCGCGACCGCGACCTTGCCGAACATCGCCGGCCTGCCCTCGTCGTCGGTTTCGGACAGTTCCGCGTCGAGGCGCTCGAGGACCCGCTGGGCGACGCTCGACATGTGGCCGACCCACGTCGGCGTGGCGACCAGCAGGATGTCCGCGGCCGCGATCTTGCGGCGGATGTCCGGCCACGCGTCGCCGTCGCCCATGTCGGCCTCCACCCCCGGCCTGACGTCGTGGTCGACCACGCGGACCACCTCGCCGGTGGCGCCCCGCTCGGCGAACAGGTCGAGCAGCTGGCGCGCGATGAGGTCGCTGCTCGACTTCGCGGGCGACGGCTTGAGCGTGCAGGTCAGCGCGAGGACGCGCAGGGTCATGACTGCCTCCGTGGGTGCGTGCCGACGCCGATGTGGGTGAAGCCGGCCTCGGCGAGGGCGTCGGGATCGAGCAGGTTGCGGGTGTCGACGACGACCGCCCGCGCGGCCGCCGCGGCCAGCCGGGACCAGTCCAGGTCCCGGAAGTCCGGCCATTCGGTGAGCACGACCAGCGCGGCGGCGTCCTTGGCCACCAGGTACGGGTCGTCGACGACCTGGACCGCGGCCAGGCCGGGCAGGTCACCTACCGCCGGGTCGTGCGCGGTGAGCTCCGCGCCCGCGCGGTCGAGTTCGGCGGCCACCGCCAGTGCGGGGGAGTCGCGCAGATCGCCGGTGCCCGCCTTGAACGCCAGGCCCAGCAGGCCGATGCGGGCGCCCGCGAGCGACCCGGCCGCCGACCCGGTGACGGCCTGCCGCACGGCTCGCACCACACGGGCGCGCTGCCGGGCGTTGACGCGCACGGCGTCCCGCAGGATGCCGAAGTCGACGCCCGCCGAGTCGGCCGCGTGCAGCAGGGCCGTGGTGTCCTTTGGCAGGCACGAGCCGCCCCAGCCGGGGCCGGGGGCGAGGAACTCGGGGCCGATCCGCGCGTCGAGGCCCATCGTCCTGGCGACCTCGCGGATGTCGGCGCCGAACCGTTCGCACAGTTCCGCCAGGACGTTCACGTACGACAGCTTCACCGCGAGGAACGCGTTGCTCGCGTACTTCGCCAGCTCCGCGCTGGCCGCGTCGGTGAGCACGACCGGGGCGCCCGTCGGCTCGTAGAGCGCGGCGATCCGCCGCGCCGCCGCCGAGCCCGGCGGGTCGGTGCCGACGACCACCCGGTCCGGGTGGAGGAAGTCCTCGACGGCGTGGCTTTCCCGGAGGAACTCGGGGTTGCTCACCACGGGCAGGTCGTCCCGGCCGAGCAGGCCGGGGAGCCGGGCCGCGGTGCCGACCGGCACCGTCGACTTCGTGACGACGACGCAGCCGGGCCGCAGCAGCCGCCCGAGCTGCGGCACGACCCGTTCGAGCACGCCGAGGTCGGGACGGCCGTCGCCACCGGGTGGCGTCGGCAGGCACAGGAGGACGACGTCGGCACCGTACAGCTCGGCCTGCGCGGTGGTGAAGGTGAGTGTTCCGTCGCCGAGGCCCTGGGCGACCAGCTCGTCCAGCCCGGGTTCGGCGATGGACACCACCCCGCGGCCCAGCTCGTCCACTTTGGACTCGTCGGTGTCGACGCAGGTCACCCGGTGGCCCAGCCGCGCGAAGCAGGCCGCGCTGGTCAGGCCGACGTAGCCCGCGCCGACGATCCCGATGTGCTCAGCCATGGGCCACCCGCGCTTCGAGAGCCGTGCGCGTGGCGGCGAGCACGCGCTCCTCGCCGAGGAGCAGCAGGCCGCCGTCGGGTTCTTCGCCGTGGGGGTTTCCGACGTTGCCCGCCCAGAGCACGACGTGCTGCCGGGCGTCCGGCGGCGGACCCCACAGGCGGGGCGGGGTCGGGCCGAACAGCAGCACCGACGGCGTGCCGAACGCGGTGGCCAGGTGCCCGACGCCGGTGTCGCCGCAGACGACGAGCGCGGCTCCGGCCACCAGGGCGGCCAGCTCGGCCAGGCCCGTCCGCCCGGCGAGCACGGCGTCGTCGCCGAGCCCGGCCCGGTCCGCGATCGAGGCCGCCAGCTCGCGTTCGGCGTCGCTGCCGGTGAGCACCACGCGGTGCCCGGCCGCGGTCAGCGCGCGGACGACGCCCGCGAACCGTTCCGGCGGCCAGCGCCGCGCCGGGAAGGCCGCGCCGGGGTGCACCACGACGGCGTCCGGCGCGGGGCTCGGGCCCGGAGGCGCGGGCAGCCGCAGCGCCGACCGGTCCGCCTCGTGGTGCGCGTACTCGACGAGGCGGCACCAGCGGTCGACCTCGTGCACGTCGGCGCGCCACTCGAGGCCGGGCACGTCGGGGAAGTCCGGGTGCCGGTGGGTGAGCAGCTCGCCGGGGTCGGTGGCCAGCAGGTCGTGCAGGCTCTCCGGGCCGCTGCCGTGCAGGTTGACCGCGAGCTTCGGCGGCGTCCCCGGCCACGCCAGCTCGCCGAGGCCGGGCGTCGGCAGCAGCTCGTCGACCGCGTCGATCAGCTCCACCAGGTCCCGCAGCCCCTCGGGCGCGGCCAGCACCAGCCGGTCGTCCGGGTACGCGGCCCGCAGCGCGCGCAGCGCGGGGACGGCGGTCAGCAGATCACCGATCCCCAGCGCGCGCAGCACGAGCACCGCGGAGCTCACGGCCACGACCCCTCCTCCGACGCGCAGACGACCAGTTCGCGGACTTCCGAGCCCGGCGGCTGCTGCAGCGCGAAGACGACCGTGTCGGCGACGTGCTCGGGCTGGTTCAGCTTGGCGTCCGGCGGTGGCTTGTACTGGTCGGTGCGGCCGTCGAAGAAGTGCGTCCACATCCCGCCGGGGATGAGCAGGGTGACGCCGACGCGCCCGGCCAGCTCGGCGGCGAGCGCGCGGGTGAATCCGACGACGCCGAACTTCGAGGCGCAGTAGGCGGTCGCGTCGCTCACCGCCTTGATGCCGAGAGTGGACGCCACCGTGACGATCGTGCCGCGCGAGCGCTCCAGGTAGGGGAGAGCGGCGCGGACCACGGCGGCCGTGCCCAGCAGGTTCACCTTGACCACCCGCTCCCAGTCCGCTGTGGACACTTCGCCGAGCGGACCGCACGCGTCGGTGCCCGCCGCGGTGAAGACCCCGTCGAACCCGCCCGCGCGCTCGGCGAGGTCGCGCACGGCCCGCTCGGTGGCCGCGGTGTCGGTGAGGTCGGCTTCGGCGAACTCGGCCGGGTCTTCGGGGCGGACGCGGTCGAGGACGTACGGGGTGCCGCCCGCCTTGCGGACGGCGTCGACGGTGGCGGCGCCGAGGCCGGAGGCACCACCGGTGATCAGGACGTTGCCGAGGGGACGCATCGCACTCCTTCGGAAGTTCGGGGGTTCAGGCACTGGCCGCGGCGGCGACCAGCCGGGACGTCGAATAGCCCGGCACGGTCGGCACGAGCACGACCTCGCCGCCGTGACGCTCGACGACCTCGCGTTCGGGCAGGTCGGCGGCCGCGTAGTCGCCGCCCTTCACCCACACATCGGGCCGCAGCCGCTCCAGCACGGCGGCCGGGGAAGTCTCGTCGAAGACCGCGACGGCGTCCACAAAGGACAGTGCGGTGAGCAGCCGGGCCCGGTCGCGGTCGCGCACCAGCGGGCGGCCGGGGCCCTTGAGGGACCGCACCGACGCGTCGGAGTTGAGGCAGACGACGAGCGCGTCGCCGAGGGCGCGGGCCTGCCGCAGCAGGCTGACGTGCCCGGGGTGCAGCAGGTCGAAGCACCCGCCGGTGGCGATCAGCCGCCCGCCGTCGGCACGGACCCGGTCCGCCAGGCCGAAAGCGTCGGTCGAGGGCTGCGGGTCGGCGACCGGGCCGTCGTTCGTGGACAGCGCGGTGGCGCCGCCGTCGGCGACGAACCGGGCGGCCGCCTCCACCGCCGTCGCGACGGCCCCGGCCGGGTCCGCGCCGCCCAGCAGGGCCGCGGTGGCCGCGGCGGCGAACCGGTCGCCCGCGCCGCACGTGTCGGGCGCGGTGTGGCCGGGAGTCCGGGCGGCGGCGGGGACCGGGACGTGCGTCTCGCCGAGGCCGTCGGCGAGCACGGCACCCCGCGCGCCGACGGTGACCGCGACGGCACCGGCGTGCCAGTGCCCGCGCAGCAGCTTGGCCAGCTCGGCCGGTTCGTCGTGCCCGGCGAGCACCGCGCGGGCCTCCGCGAGGTTCGGGGTGACCAGGCCGGTGCCGGGCACCGGCTGTGCGCCGCGGGGGTGCGGGTCCCAGACCACCGGGATCCGCTCGGCCAGCTCCCGCAGCAGCCGCCGGACGTCCGGGTTGCGCGTCAGGCCGCGGCCGTAGTCGGCGACGAGGATCGCGCCGGCGTCTTCGAGGACCTCGTGGACCCGCGTCGGCAACGGCTCGGCGGTCGCCGTGCCGTCGCCGGAATCCAGGCGCAGCAACGACTGCCCGCCCGCGCGGACCCGGGTCTTGCACACCGTCGTGCCGTGCAGCGGCAACGGCAGCACGGTGACGTCCGGTTCGAGCAGGCCGGTGAGCGCGTGCCCGCCTTCGTCGGCCCCGAGCGGGGTGACCAGCACGACCTCGGCCGCGGACCGCGCGGCCAGCAGGGCGGCCAGCCCGGCGCCACCGGGGCGGCGCCGCCGCGCGGTCAGGTCCACCACCGGCACCGGCGCCTCCGGGCACAGCCGCTCGGCGGTGCCTTCGGCGTCGACGTCGAGCAGCGTGTCGCCGAGGACGACCAGCGGCCTCACGCCGACACCCCGAGCGCGTCGTCCAGCGCCGCGCACAGCCCGTGCACCAGGGCGAGGTGCATTTCCTGCACGGTCGCGACGGTCGGCGCCTCGACCGTCACCGCGTCGTCGCACACCGCGGCGAGCGGGTTCGGGGCGGGGCCGGTCAGCGCCCACGTGGTGACGCCCAGATCGAGCGCGGCCTTCGCCGCGGCCACGACGTTCTGGCTGCTGCCGCTGGTGGACAGGCAGACCAGCACGTCACCCGGCCGCCCGTGGGCGTGCACCTGGCGGGCGAAGACCTCGTGGTCGCCGTAGTCGTTGACGATCGCCGTGGTCGCGGACGTGTCGGCGTGCAAGGCGATCGCCGAAAGCGGCCGCCGTTCGTGCCGGAACCGGCCGACGAGCTCCCCGGTCAGGTGCTGGGCCTCGGCCGCGCTGCCGCCGTTGCCGCAGGCGAGCAACCGGCCGCCGGTCTCGAACACCCGGGCCAGGTGCCGTCCCCATGCGGTGATCTTGGGCGCGGATTCGCGGGTGCGCCGGGCGGCTTCGGCCAACGCGGCGAGATGGTCTTCCATCACGGCACCTCCTTCTCCACCGGCGACACCGCGCCGGTCCGGATCGGGCGCCGGAGCACGAACGGCCCCAGCGCGAGCAGGTCGATCGGCGCCGAGCCGAAGCACTCGAGCGCGTCGCGGGGCGAGTCGACCATCGGCCGGCCCGCGGTGTTGAGGCTGGTGTTGATCACGACCGGCAGCCCGGTCCACCGCTCGAACGCGGCGAGTGTCCGTGCCAGCACCGGGTTTTCGCGCTCTTCGACGGTCTGCACGCGGGCGGTCCCGTCGACGTGGGTGACGGCCGGGATGCGGTCGCGCCAGCTTTCGGCGACGTCGTGGACGAAGAGCATGTACGGGCTGGGCAGCGGGCCGCGGGTGAAGATGTCGCCCGCGCGTTCCGCCCGCACCATCGGGGCGACCGGCCGGAACTGCTCCCGGCCCTTGACGTCGTTGAGCCGCTCGAGGTTGGCCTTGCGGCCGGGGTGGGCCAGCAGCGACCGGTGCCCCAGCGCCCGCGGGCCGAACTCGGCGCGGCCCTGGAACCAGGCCACGACGGCGTCGTCCGCCAGCGCCTCGGCCACGGTCTCGGCGAGGTCGTCCGGGCGTTCGTACGGCAGGTTCGCCCGCACGAGCACGGCTTCCAGCTCCTCGTCCGTCCATTCGCGACCGAGGCCGGCGTCGCCCATCGGCGCGCCGCGTTCCCCGGCCTCGGCGGCCAGCTGCAGGGCCGCGCCGAGCGCGGTGCCCGCGTCGCCGGCGGCGGGCTGGACCCAGATCCGCTCGAAGGGACCTTCGGCGTGCAGGCGGCTGTTCGCGACGCAGTTGAGGGCGATCCCGCCCGCGAGCGCCAGGTCGCGGTGCCCGGTCCGCTCGTGCAGGTCGTCGGCCAGCTCCAGCAGGATGTCTTCGAGCACCCGCTGGACGCTGGCGGCGAGGTCGGCGTGGCGGCGGGTCAGCTCCTCGCCCGCCGCGCGGCGCGGGGCCAGTGCGGCCAGGTCCACCCCGGCGGTGCGGAACCCGCCGTCGCCGGTGACGTGGACGTGCTCGCACAGCTCGTCGAGGAACTCCGGCGTGCCGTAGGAGGCCAGCGCCATCACCTTGTACTCGTCGCTGGAGCGGGCGAAGCCGAGGTGCTCGGTGAGGTCTTCGTAGAGCAGGCCGAGCGAGTGCGGGAGCCGTTGCGCCGCCAGCTCTTTGAACCGGCCGTCGCGGTACTCGCCGGACAGGTGGGACGTGCTCTCGCCGCGGCCGTCGGCGACCAGCACCGCGCAGTCGCCGAACGGCGCGGCGAGCGCGGCCGAGGCGGCGTGCGCGACGTGGTGCCGGACGAACCGGACGATCCGCCCGTCCAGTCCGGGCAGCGCGGTTTCGAGGAACTTCGGCGCCCGCTGCGCGAACTCGGTCCGTAGCTCCTCGCCGCTCGGGTCGTGGCCCGGCAGGCCGGGCTCGACGAGTGCGGGATCGTAGGAGTAGCCGACGGCATCGAGGTCCTTGGCGGACAACCCGGCCCGCTCCAGGCACCACGCGGCCGCCTGCGCGGGCTGCTCCCAGGTGGAGAACGGGACGGCCTGCTTGCCGTGCTTGCGGCGGCTGAAGCGTTCTTCTTCGGCCGCGGCGACGATCTCACCGTCCACGACCAGCGCGGCGGCCGGGTCGTGGAACACGGCGTTGATCCCGAGGATGCGCATCGACCTGCCCTAGGCGTTTCCGGTGCGGACCATCGCCGTCCGCTCTCGCCTGTAGCGCTACCCGGCGGAGTCGTTGATAAACGACGGCGGGGCGAAACCCCTGGGCGTCGCTACTCAGCGCAGCGGTGCTCGGCGGAACCACGCCACAGTGCGACGAAGGCCGTCGTCGGCGTCGATCTTCGGCTCCCAGCCGAGGACATCCCGCGCGAGCGAGATGTCCGGACAGCGTCGCCGCGGGTCGTCCTCCACCGCGTCGACGCACTCGATCGGGGACGTGGAGCCGGTGATGGCCTTGATCCGCTCCGCGACCTGGCGGACGGTCAGCTCGTCCGGGTTGCCGATGTTCATCGGGCCGGGGTGCCCGGAGCGCGCGAGTGCGAGCAGGCCGCGGACGGTGTCCTCGACGTAGCAGATCGAGCGCGTCTGCTCGCCGGTGCCGGTGACGGTGATCGGCTCGCCGTCGAGGGACTGGCGGACGAACGCCGGGATCATCCGGCCGTCGTGCGCGCGCATGCCGGGCCCGTAGGTGTTGAAGATCCGCGCGATCGCCGTGTCCACGCCGTGCTCGCGGCGGTAGGCCGACGTCAAGGCCTCGGCGTAGCGCTTGGCTTCGTCGTAGACGCTGCGCGGCCCGATCGGGTTCACGTTGCCCCAGTACCCTTCCCGCTGCGGGTGCTCCAGCGGGTCGCCGTACACCTCGCTGGTGGAGGCGAGCACGAACCGCGAGCCGTCGCGGCGGGCCAGCTCGAGGGCGTGCTCGGTGCCGTGCGAGCCCGCGCGCAGCGTCTCGATCGGCAGGGCGAGGTAGTCGCGCGGCGACGCGGCCGAGGCCAGGTGGAACACGACGTCGATCCGGCCGGGCACCGGCATCGGCTGGGTGACGTCGTGGCGCACGAACCGGAACCGCTCGTGGCGGCGCAGGCCGGCCAGGGTGGCGGCCGACGACGTCGCGAGGTTGTCCACGGCGATCACTTCGAGGCCTTCGTCGAGCAGCAGTTCGCAGAGGTGCGCACCGACGAAACCGGCACCGCCGGTCACCACCGCCCGCTCGAACCGCGTGGTCGTTCCCGGATCCGTCATGCCGATCCGGCTACCCGGCCGTCCGGTGGCCAAACCGTGTAAGGCCACCGCGAGCGGGTACGCGGCCCGGCATGCGAGTTCTGCTCACCGGATGGGCCAGTTTCCTGCACGGCGAAGCGACCGCGGGTGACGTCCTCAGCCTGCGCGCGGCCGGGACCGCGCTGACCGGGGCCGGGATCGACCACGACGTCGCGTGGAGCCCGAACTTCCGGCCCGGCGGCCGGCACCTGCCCGGCGCCCCGCCCGGGGACTACACGCACGTGGTGTTCGTCTGCGGCCCGGTGCACGGGCCGCAGCTGCGTGCGCTGCACGAGCGGTACGCCGCCTGCCGCCGGATCGCGGTCGGTGTCTCCGTGCCCGACCCGGGCGACCCGGCGGTGACCGGGTTCCACCGGGTCCTGCCGCGCGACGACGGCGTCACCCCGGACCTCTCACTGGCGGCCTCGGTCTCGGCCGTGCCGGTGCTCGGGGTCGTGCTGGCCCCGCGCCAGCCGGAGTACCGGGACGCCGGGCGCCACGACGACGTCCACGCGGCGCTGACCGGCTGGCTCGCCCGGCTCGACTGCGCCCGGGTTCCCCTGGACACGCGGCTGGCGCACGAGGACTGGGCACGCTGCGCGACCCCGGACCAGTTCGTCGCCGCGGTGTCCACAATGGACGTGATCGTGACGACCCGGCTGCACGGGCTGGTGCTCGGGCTCAAGGCGGGGGTTCCGGTGCTGGCCGTCGACCCGGTCGCGGGCGGCGGGAAGGTGACCGCGCAGGCGGCGGCACTCGGCTGGCCGGTCGTGGCCGCGGAAGACTGCGCGAACCCCGGCGTGCTCGACGCCCGGTTGGAGTGGTGCCGCTCGCGCGCGGGCCGGGTGCCGGAGCCGCCGTCGCCGTCGCTGGCCGGGCTGGTCGACGAGCTGGCGGGATCGCGGTGAGGGCGCGCACGACCGTCGTCATCGCGACCCGCGACCGCGCCGCCGAGCTGGCCCGCACCCTGGCTCAACTGTCCACATTGGAACCACGGCCGCCGGTCGTGGTGCTGGACAACGCGTCCGGCGACGACACGGCCGACGTCGCCGCGCGGTACCCCGGCGTGCGCGTGATCCGGCTGCCGCAGAACCTCGGCGCGGCGGCCCGCACGCTCGGGGTGCTCGTCGCCGAAACGCCGTACGTCGCCTTCTCCGACGACGATTCGTGGTGGGCACCGGGCGCGCTGACCGAGGCCGAGCGGATCTTCGACGAGCACCCGCGGACCGGCCTGCTGGCCGCCCGCACGCTCGTCGGCCCGGAGGCCCGCGACGACCCGGTGACGCCCGAGCTGGCGCGGAGCCCGCTGGGCCGCCCGGACGGCGCGCCCGGCCCGCTCGTGCTGGGCTTCCTCGCCTGCTCCGCGATCGTCCGCCGCACGGCGTACCTGCAGGTGGGCGGGTTCAGCCCGCTGCTGCACTTCGGCGCGGAGGAGCAGCTGCTCGCCTACGACCTGGCCGCGCGCGGCTGGGAAGTCTGCTACGTCGGGCGCCTGCGGGCGCACCACCACCCGTCCCGGTCGCGGCCGCCGTCGTCGTGGCGTCGCCGCGCCGAGCTGCGGAACCGGCTGCTGATCGCGGTGCTGCGGCGCCCGCCGCGCGTCTGCCGCCGCGAGGTGGCGCGGACTTTGGTGACGGCCCCGGGGGCGGTGCTCGGCGCGGTGGCGCGGCTGCCGCGGGCGCTCGGCTCCCGCCGCGTGCTGCCCGAGCACGTCGAAAACCAGGCACGGACACTGGAAAGGACCGCCGAATGGCGCGCATCTCGGTCGTGATCATCACCTGCAACCGGCGTGAGCAGCTGCGGGAAACGCTGGCCCACATGACCTCGCTGCCGGAGTCACCGCCGATTTTCGTCGCGGACAACGCGTCCGGCGACGGCACGGCCGCGATGGTGGCCCGCGAGTTCCCGGGTGTCCGGCTGTTCCGGCTGGGCGAGAACCTCGGCGCGGTGGCGCGCAACATCGCCGTCGCCGAGGTGGCGACGCCGTACGTGGCGTTCTGCGACGACGACACGTGCTGGCAGCCGGGTGCGCTGACCCGCGCGGCCGACCTGCTGGACGAGCACCCGGGCCTCGGCTCGGTGACCGGCCGCTGCCTGGTCGAGCCCGGCTTGGCGGAGGACCCGATCACGCCGGAGCTGCGCGAGTCGCCGGTGCCGGGCCCGGACTGGCTGCCGGGACCGGCGCTGCTGGGGATCATGGCCGGGCTGACGGCGGTGCGGGTGAGTGCGTTCCGCGAGGTCGGGGGGTTCTCCACCCGGATGTGGCTCGGCGGTGAGGAGGAGCTGTTCGCGCTGGACCTCGCGGCGCGAGGGTGGTGGATGTGCTGGGCGGAGGACGTGGTGATCCACCACACGCCGTCGAAGCTGCGCGACCCGCGCCACCGCCGTCGCCTCGGCATCCGCAACACACTGTGGACGCTCCTGCTGCGCCGCCCGTGGCCCGCGGTCTTCCGCCGCGGCCGCGAGGTTCTGCGTACCGCTCCATCCGACGGCGCGACGGCGGCGGCGTTGCTCGACGTCGTGCGAGGCCTGCCGTGGGTGCTGGCGCGGCGCAAGGTGGTCCCGGCCCGGGTGGAGCACGGCTTGCGTCTGCTGGAGGAGCCCCAGCGGAACTCCGCGGCGCGCCGCTACGTGGGCTGAGCGCGCGTCTTGAATGAGTCATTCAGGACCTCCGAAGACCTGAATGACTCATTCAAGACGGCGGAACCCTCAGCGGGCCTCGGCCGCGGCGGCCGGTTCCGGGACCAGCTTCCGGTACGCCCGCACCGTGTCGGCGGCCACCCGGTCCCACGAGTACCGGGCCACCGCCCGGTCGTGCCCCGCCGTCCCGTACGCGTGCCGCAACGCCGGGTCGCCGAGCAGGCGGCGGACCCGGGACGCCAGTTCCGCCGGCTGGTGCGGCCGGACCAAGAGCCCCGTCACGCCGTCGACCACCGTGTCCGTCAGGCCGCCGACCGCGGCCGCCACCACCGGGACTCCGCAGGCCATCGCCTCGAGCGGCACGATCCCGAACGGCTCGTACCACGGCGTGCACACCACCACGTCCGCCGAGCGCAGCAGCGCCGGCAAGTCCTCACGGGACACCTGCCCCGGCCAGCGCACGCGCTCGCCCACCCCCAGCCGGTCCGCCAGCTCACGCAGCCGCCGCGCCTCGGGGTCCTGGGACAGCCTGCCCCGCTCGGGGCCGCCCGCGATCACCAGCTCCGTGTCCGGCAGCTGGGCCAGCGCCGTGATCGCGATGTCGAAGCCCTTGCGGGGCACCAGCCGTCCCACCGCGACCAGGCGGTGGGCTTCCCGGCGGGGGGCGACCGGCCCGTCGGGGGTGAAGCGCCGCAGGTCCACGCCACACGGCACGATCGAGATCCGCGACCGCGGCACGCCCATCCGGGACAGCTCGAAAACCTCGTCCGAACAGGTCGCGACCACGCGCCCGGCTTGGCGCCCGATGATCCGCTCGAGCCGGTTCCGGTCGGCCGGGCTGGTGTCCTGGTCACCCTGGTAGCGCTTCTTGACGACGCCCAGCGCGTGGAACGTCTGCGCCACCGGCGTCCCCGTCGCGCTCGCCGCCAGCGCGGTCGCGAGCCCGGACATCCAGAAGTGCGCGTGCGCCAGGTCCGGCCTCTCGGTGGCCCACCGGTCGCGCAGGAAGCTGCCGAACTCGCCCATGTACGGCAGCAGGTGGTCCTTCGGCTCCTTCAGCGGCGGCCCGGCGGGCACGTGCACGACGCGGTACCCCTGCGGCGCGCGCACCTCGGCCGGCGTCGTCCGGTCTTCCCGGCGCGTGTAGACGGTGACGTCGTGCCCGGACCGGGTCAGGGCGGCCGACAGCTCCGCGACGTGCACGTTCTGGCCACCCGCATCGGCCTCGCCCAAGGCGGCGAGGGGGTTGGCGTGCTCGGACACCATCGCGATCTTCATCGGTGGGGGTTCCCTTCGGGGTTCAGCGGACCGTCTCGGCGAGGAGGTGGTCCCAAGTGGAGAGGAAGGCGGCCAGCCCGTGGTTCTTCAGGGCGTGTTCGCGGGCGTTCTTGCCGGCGAGGGCGGCGAAGTCGGGTTCGTTCACCAGCTCGCGGAACCCCTCGGCCAGCACCGAGACGTCGGTGGACAGCACGCCCGCGTCGGGCGGCACCGCCTCGACCGCCTCGGTCGCCGCGAAGACGACCACCGGCATCGCCAGGTGCATCGCCTCCAGCAGGGACAGCCCCAGCGACGTCCACCGGGCGGTGTGCAGGTAGACGCGGCGGCGGGCGATCTCGTCGTGCAGCGCGGGCGCGGGGACGTCGCCCCGGCCGCCGACCTCTTCGGTGCCGATGCCGAACAGGTCGACCGGGGCCGCCTCGGCGAGCGTCTCCAGCAGGTCGGCGCCGGTGACGCGGCGTCGTCGCACCGGCTCGTTGATCATCGACACGCCGGCGGCCAGCTCGCCGGTATAGCGCGGGCCGGGGTCGGGGATACCGTGCGGCACGACGGTCGTGGGTGCCCGGCCGCAGTCCCACATGGCCTCGTTGAAGTGGGTCACGTGCGCGACGGTGATGTCCGGCCGCCCGGCCAGCGGGTGCTCGCTCGACGCGGCGTACGGCCGCGGCGCGTTGTGTTCCACGTAGACGGACGGCACCCCCAGGTGCGCCACGAGGTCCAGCTCCTCCGGGCGTTGCAGGACGACGACGTCGGGCTCGGCCTCGGCCAGCCGGTCCAGGGGAACCTCGGTCACCGAAGGCCAGTCCCGGCCCGCTTTGCCGAGGCCCCACGGCGCGCCGCCGGGGGAGACGGGGACGAGGTAGTGGTGCCGTCCGCGGACGAACGCGTCGGTCCACGAGCCGTGGACGTGCCAGAGCAGTACTCTCAGGCGCCGGAAGCCGGGATCGGTCATGACCCCCTGGTTTCCCGGAGAACACCCGTTAAACGTGCCCCCGCGCGGGGTACTCGGCTCGCGGCGGTTGTGCGCCGAGGAAGGGACGGCCTTTCATGCGGTTCACCCCACGGGGTACCCGGTTCTTCGACCTGCTCACCGACGCGGGGAGAAACCTGGTGACGGCGACGGCGTTGCTGCGTGAGCTCGTGGCCGCCGAGCCCGCCGAGCGCGAGCAGTTCGCGAAGCGCCTGCACGAGGTCGAACACCAGGGCGACGAGCTGACGCACACGATCATGGTCGAGCTGAACAGCTCGTTCGTGACGCCGTTCGACCGCGAGGACATCCAGGCGCTCGCGGGCAAGCTCGACGACGTGCTCGACTTCATGGACACGGCGGCCGACCTGGCCGTGCTGTACCGCATCGAGGCGTTCCCGCCGGGCACGGACGTGCTGGTCCGGGTGCTGTGCCGCGCCGCGGAGCTGACCGCGTCGTCGATGCCGGGCCTGGCGAAGGTGGGCGAAGCTCGAGCCGTACTGGATCGAGGTCAACGAGCTGGAGAACGAGGCCGACCGGATCTACCGGCGGATCCTGGCCCACCTGTTCGAGCCCGGCGGCGACGCGCTGGAGGTGCTCAAGACCAAGGAGGTCGTCGAGCAGTTCGAGCTGGCCGCGGACGCGTTCGAGCACGTGGCCGACGTGGTGCAGACCATCGCGGTCAAGGAGTCCTGAGTGACGGGCACGGCCGCCCTGGTCGTCGTGGTCGCCCTGACGCTCTTCTTCGACTACACCAACGGCTTCCACGACGCGGCGAACGCGATCGCGAGCGCGGTGTCGACGAGGGCGCTGACGCTGCGCGCGGCCCTGCTGCTGGCGGCGGTGATGAACCTGGCGGGCGCGCTGCTGTCCACCGGGATCGCCGCGACGGTGGCCAAGGGCATCATCGACGTCCCGGTCGGCCCCGACGCGCTGACGGTGGTGTTCGCCGCGCTGGCCGGCGCGATCACCTGGAACCTCGTGACCTGGTACTTCGGGCTGCCGTCGTCGTCATCGCACTCGCTGATCGGCGGGATGGTCGGCGCGGCGCTGGCCGCGGCGAGCACGGTCCACTGGGCCGGGATCGCGGAGAAGGTGCTGATCCCGATGGTGGCGTCGCCGCTGCTGGGGCTGCTGCTCGGGTACGTCGCGATGGTGGCCGCGCTGTGGCTGCTGCGGCGGGCGAACCCGCACCGCAGCGGCCGGGTGTTCCGCCGGTTCCAGATCGTGTCGGCCTCGGCGCTCGCGCTCGGCCACGGCCTGCAGGACGCCCAGAAAGGCATGGGCGTGATCGTGCTGGCCCTGGTGGCGGCGGGCGAGCAGTCGACGTTCGCGGTGCCCCTGTGGGTGACGTTCGCCTGCGCGATCGCGTTGTCGCTGGGCACTTACTCGGGCGGGCTCCGGATCATGCGGACGCTGGGCAGGCGGGTGTTCCCGCTGGACCCGCCGCACGGGTTCGTGGCCGAGTCGGTGGCGTCGTCGGTGCTGTACGTGACGGCGTTCGCGGTGAAGGCCCCGATCTCGACGACGCACGTGATCACGGCGGCGATCATGGGCGTGGGAGCGACCCGGCGGCTGTCGGCGGTGCGCTGGGGCATCGCGCGGGACATCGTGCTGGGCTGGGTCCTGACGTTCCCGGCGGCGGCCGCGGTGGCGGCGGCGGTGTACCTGGTGGCCGACGCGCTCACCTGACGCCCGGTGGGCTGAAGGGGACGTTCATCGCATCTGACGCGGTGAAGGGGCCTTTCCTCGCATCTGATGAGAGCAAAGTCCCCTTCAGCCCGCGCGCGCCCCGCGTTTGCCTCTTCCGCCTGCGGGAAACCGGAGGGCCGAGACCCCCGAGACCCGCACGCGGAAAGGGACAGCCATGAAGGCAGTGACCTGGCACGGCAAACGCGACGTCCGCGTCGAAGAGGTGCCGGACCCGAAGATCGAGGAGGGCACCGACGCGGTCATCCGCGTCACCTCCACCGGGATCTGCGGCTCCGACCTGCACCTCTACGAAGTCCTCGGCGCGTTCATGACCGAAGGCGACATCCTCGGCCACGAACCCATGGGCGTGGTCGAGGAGGTCGGCTCCGAGGTCAAGAACCTCAAGCCGGGCGACCGGGTCGTGGTCCCCTTCAACATCTCCTGCGGCCACTGCTGGATGTGCGAACGCGGCCTGCAGTCGCAGTGCGAGACCACCCAGGTCACCGAGCAGGGCAAGGGCGCCGCGCTACTCGGCTACACCAAGCTCTACGGCCAGGTCCCCGGCGGGCAGGCCGAGTACCTGCGCGTCCCGCAGGCCCAGTACGGCCCGATCAAGGTCCCGGACGGCCCGCCGGACGAGCGGTTCGTCTACCTCTCCGACGTCGTGCCCACCGCGTGGCAGGCCGTCGAGTACGCCCACGTGCCGAAGGACGGCACCGTCGTCGTCTTCGGGCTCGGGCCGATCGGGCAGATGTGCTGCCGGATCGCCCGGCACCGCGGCGCGGCGCAGGTCATCGGCATCGACCTCGTGCCGGAGCGGCTCGCCCGCGCCCGCGAGCACGGGGCCGTCGCCCTCGACACGCGGGACCACAAGGACATCGCCGACTCCGTGCGGCAGCTGACCGACGGGCGCGGGGCCGACTCCGTCATCGACGCCGTCGGCATGGAAGCCCACGGTGCCCCCGTCGGGCGGCTGGCGCACAACCTCGTCGCCATGCTGCCGCAGGCCATCGGCGCGAAGATCACCGAGAAGGCGGGCATCGACCGGCTCAGCGTGCTCTACGCCGCGATCGACGCCGTCCGCCGCGGCGGCACCATCTCGCTCTCCGGCGTCTACGGCGGGATGGTCGACCCGATGCCGATGATGGAGCTGTTCGACAAGCAGATCCAGCTGCGGATGGGCCAGGCCAACGTCCGGCACTGGATCGACGAGATCATGCCGGTGCTCACCGGCGACGGCGACCCGCTCGGCGTCGAGGGCTTCGCCACGCACAAGCTGCCGCTGGAGGACGCGCCGCGCGCGTACGAGATCTTCCAGAAGAAGCTCGACGGCGCCCAGAAGATCCTGCTGCAGCCGTAATCCTTGGGAGGGAACTGACTCTTGCGAGCCGTCACCTCGCTGCCGTACGAAATCACCGAGGAGGACCACGTCCGGATCCCGGTGTCCGACGGGACCGTGCTCTCCGCCCGCATCTGGCGGCCGGTCTCGTCGGACGCCGAGCCCGTGCCCGCGATCCTCGAGTACATCCCCTACCGCAAGCGCGACCTGACCGCGCCCCGCGACTCCATCCACCACCCCTACCTCGCCGGGCACGGGTACGCCTGCGTGCGCGTGGACATCCGCGGCACCGGCGAGTCCGAGGGCGTGCTGGCCGACGAGTACCTCGAACGCGAGCAGCTCGACGCCGAGGACGTCCTGGAGTGGATCGCGGCCCAGCCGTGGTGCACCGGCGACACGGGCATGATGGGCATCTCCTGGGGCGCGTTCGCCGCCCTGCAGGTCGCGGCGCGGAAACCGCCGAGCCTGCGCGCCATCGTGATCTCGTCGTTCACCGACGACCGCTTCGCCGACGACATGCACTACATGGGCGGCTGCCTGCTCTCGGACAACGTCGCCGAGTCCGGCACGATGTTCGCCTACGCCACGCTGCCGCCCGACCCGGCGGTCGTCGGCGAGCGGTGGCGCGAGATGTGGCTGGAGCGCCTGGAAAACTGCAGCCTCTGGATCGACAACTGGCTCAGCCACCAGCGCCGCGACGACTACTGGCGGCACGCCTCGGTGTCGGAGAACTACAGCGACGTCCAGGTGCCGGTGCTGGCCTCGAGCGGCTGGGCCGACGGTTACTCCAACGCCGTCATCCGGCTGCTGGCCCACCTCGACGTGCCGCGCCGCGGGCTGATCGGCCCGTGGTCGCACAAGTACCCGCACCTCGGTGAGCCCGGCCCGGCCATCGGCTACCTCCAGGAAGTCGTGACGTGGTGGGACCACTGGCTGCGCGGCGTGGAGAACGAGGCCATGGACGGGCCGATGCTGCGCACGTGGATGCAGGACAGCGTGCCGCCGTCGACGTCCTATGAGGACCGTCCCGGTCGCTGGGTCGGCGAGGCGACGTGGCCTTCGCCGCACGTCAAGCCGCAGGAGCTGCCGCTGGCCCGGCACCGCCTGGCGCGGCCCGAGGAGACCGTCGAGGACGAGGCGCTGACGGTGTCTTCACCGTTGTCGGTCGGGCAGTTCTCCGGCAAGTGGGCGTCCTACAGCGCGCCACCGGATCTGCCCTACGACCAGCGCGAGGAGGACGGCGGGTCGCTCGTCTTCGACACCGACGTGCTCAGCGAACGCTGTGAGATCCTCGGTTCGCCGAAGGTGCGCCTCGAAGTCTCGGCCGACCAGCCGGTGGCGATGATCGCCGCGCGGCTTTCGGACGTCGCGCCGGACGGGCGGGCCACCCGCGTCACCTACGGGCTGCTCAACCTGACCCACCGCGACGGCCACGACGAGCCGTCGCCGATGGTGCCCGGCGAGCGCTGCGCGGTCGAGATCGAGCTGAACGCCGTCGCCCAGGCTTTCCCGGCCGGGCACCGGATCCGGCTGTCACTGTCCACTTCGTACTGGCCGCTGGCCTGGCCGCCGCCGAAGCCGGTGCTCCTGAGTGTCCACACCGGACACAGTGCGCTGGAGCTGCCGGTGCGGCCGGTCGCCGAGCCGGACGAGCTGCCCGCCCGGCCGTTCGGCGAACCCGAAGGCGCGCCGCCGATGTCCGTCACCGCGCTGACGCCGGGGGAGCAGCGCTGGACGGTCTCCCGTGACCTCGTCGACTACCACTCGGCGCTGGACATCGTGAAGAACGCGGGAACGGTCCGCTACGACGACCTCGACCTGGAGGTCACCCGCGACGTCCGCGAGTGCTACCGCTGGGTGGCCGACGACTTCTGCTCGCCGGTGGCGGAGACCGAGTGGGTCGTCACCTTCGCCCGCGGCGAGTGGCAGGCGCGCAGCGAGACCCGCACGCGGGTGTCCTGCACCGACACCGAGTTCGTCGTCGACGCGCAGCTCGACGGCTACGACGGCGCCCGGCGGGTCGTCTCGCGGAACTGGCACCGGCGGATCCCGCGTGACCTGGTCTGAGTTTCACGGTCGCGACACGGGGTAAGCCTTCCGCGTGCGGATAGTGATCACCGGAGCCACCGGCAATGTCGGAACTGCGCTGCTGGCCGCCCTCGAACCCGGCCACGACGTCGTCGGTTTGGCCCGGCGGCTGCCCGACACGACGGCCGAGCCGTATCGCCGGGCGGGCTGGCGCGCCGTCGATGTCGGCGACCGCGGCGCGGACCGCGAGCTCACCGAGCTGTTCGACGGTGCTGACGTCGTCGTCCACTTGGCCTGGGCCATCTCGCCGGTGCGCGGGGATCCGCCGATGTGGCGGACCAACGACCACGGCACCCGGCACGTCCTCGCCGCGGCCGCGGCCGCCGGGGTGCCGCACCTGGTCGTCGCGTCGTCGGTGGCCGCCTACGGGCCCGCGCCGCGCTGGGAGAAGGTGGCCGAGGACCGGCCGTGCACCGGCATCCCGGGCAGCGCGTACAGCCGTGGCAAAGCCGGGCTGGAGACGCTGCTCGACCGGTTCGAGGAGCGGCACCCCGACGTGCGGGTCGCGCGGCTGCGGCCGTGCGCGATCCTGCACCGGCGCGCGGCCGGGGAGTTCGCGCGCTGGCTGCTCGGCCCGGTGCTGCCCGCGACCGCGATCGGGGGGCGGCTGCCGGTTCCGCTGTGGACCGGCCTGCGCGCGCAGATCGTGCACACCGCCGACGTCGCCGAGGCGATCCGGCTGGTCCTCGACCGCGGGTTCACCGGGCCGGTGAACCTCGCCGCGCCGGAGGTGCTCGACGCCGACGCGCTGGCCGCGATACTCGGCGGCGTCCGGGTCCCGGTGCCGAAGCCGGTGGTGCGGGCGGCGTCGCGGGCGGCCTGGTTCACCGGCGCGCTGCCGATGCACCCGGGCTGGCTCGAGCTCGCCGACCGCGCGGCGCTGGCCGACACGACGCTGGCGGAGACCGCGTTGGGCTGGCAACCTCGGTACGACGCCGCGTCCGCGCTCGCCGAACTGGTCGACGGGCTCCGGTCGGGCGCGGGGGCGGCCAGCACCCCCTTGGCCCCGCCGCGCCGCGACGGGGTGGTGTCCCGGCTCCGCTCGCTCACCCGGGTCGGGCCGAGCCACCAGTCGCAAGCCTGAACAGCGGGAGGGCCAGTGAGCGCGGAAGCCTTCGACGCGGTGGTGATCGGGGCCGGCCACAACGGACTGGTGGCGGCGAACCTGCTGGCCGACGCGGGCTGGTCGGTGCTGGTCGTGGAGGCGACGGAGCACCCGGGCGGCGCGGTCCGCACCGCCGAGGTCACCGAGCCCGGCTTCCGCAACGACTTGTTCAGCGCCTTCTACCCGATGTCGGCCGTGTCGCCGGTGCTCCAGGGCTTGCGGCTGGACGAGCACGGCCTGCGCTGGCGGCACGCCCCCGACGTCCTGGCGCACGTGCTGCCCGACGACCGGTGCGCGGTGCTGTCCCGCGACGTCGACCGCACGGCGGCGTCGGCCGACGAGTTCGCACCGGGCGACGGCGACGCGTGGCGGCGGCTGTTCTCGCAGTGGCGGGAGATCCGCGAGCCGCTGCTGAACGCGTTGTTCACGCCGTTCCCGCCGGTGCGCCCGGTGTTGAAGCTGCTGCGCCGCACGGGGACGGGCGACGCCCTGCGCCTGGCGCGCATGCTGACGCTCCCGGCGCGCCGGTTCGGCGACGAGCTGTTCACCGGCGAGGGCGCGAAGCTGCTCATCGCGGGGAATTCGGCGCACAGCGACCTTTCCGTGGACAACGCGGGCAGCGCGGTGTTCGGCTGGCTGCTCGCGATGATCGGCCAGGACGCCGGCTTCCCGGTGCCCGAAGGCGGGGCGGGCGAACTGGTCGCGGCGCTGGTCCGCAGGCTGGAGTCCCGCGGCGGCACCGTCCAGTGTGGACGTCCGGTCCGGGAGGTCCTCGTCGGCGGCGGGCGGGC
This sequence comes from Amycolatopsis nalaikhensis, assembly GCF_030264295.1. Taxonomy (GTDB): domain Bacteria; phylum Actinomycetota; class Actinomycetes; order Mycobacteriales; family Pseudonocardiaceae; genus Amycolatopsis; species Amycolatopsis nalaikhensis. The sequence goes on from NZ_CP127173.1 coordinate 7,458,704, forward strand.
ACTGGGGATCCGTGACGCGGCCGGCGATCCGGTGCGGGCCCGCAAGGCGGTGCTCGCCGACGTCCCGGCGCCGGTCCTGTACCGCGAACTGGTGGGGACGGAGTGGCTGCCGCCGCGGCTGGTCGAGGACCTCGGCAAGTTCGAGTGGGACAGCGCGACGGTGAAGGTGGACTGGGCGTTGTCCGGCCCGATCCCGTGGACGGCGGAGGCCGCGCGCGGGGCGGGCACGATCCACCTCGGCACGGACCTGGACGGGCTGTCGGCGTTCGGCGCCGAGCTGGCCCGCGGCCGGACCCCGCGCCGCCCGTTCCTGCTGCTCGGCCAGATGACGACGAGCGACCCGTCGCGGTCCCCGGCGGGGACGGAGGCGGCGTGGGCGTACACGCACGTACCGCGCGGCACGATGGAGAACCGGTCGGCCCTGGAGCGGCGGGCGCGCCGGATCGAGGAGACGGTGGAGGCGAACGCACCGGGGTTCACGGACTTGATCAAGGCGCGGTACGTGCAGGGCCCGGTCGAGCTGGCGGGCCGCAACCCGGGCCTGGTGGGCGGCGCGATCAACGCGGGGACGACGGCGATCCACCAGCAGCTGTTCTTCCGCCCGGTACCGGGAACGGGCCGCGCGGACACCCCGGTGGACCGGCTGTACTTAGCGGGGGCATCGGCCCACCCGGGCGGCGCGGTCCACGGCGGCCCGGGAGCCAACGCGGCCCGAGCGGCCCTGGCACGGGCGGGAGTGCTGGGCGGCGGCTACGCGGCGGTGATCAGGGCGGCGCACCGCGCGATCTACGGCTGAGTCGCGGGCTTGCGGGCCGCCGGGGTCGCGAATGGGTCATTGGGGGCGCCGGAGGTCGCGAATGAGTCATTGGCGGCGCCGGGGTGGCGGGCCGCGGGGCGCGAGTGAGTCGTGGAGTGCCGGGGTCGCGGGCTGCGGGGGGTCGCGAATGGGTCATTGGGGGCGCCAGAGGTCGCGAATGAGTCATTCGCGACCCCCGACCAACGCCCGCCGCTAGGGCCGCGGGTGGCCGCTCTGGGTGCGGGCGTGCTTGCCCGTCGCCAGGTCCGCCAGCCGGGCCAGGGACTCCGTGTTGCGCGGCTTGATCAGCAGCGACTGCAGCGCCGCCGGCAGCACCTTGCCCGGGCCGCCGACGATGTGCTCGGTCATCCGGACCAGCGTCTTCCCGTCGCCGTGCGGCACGAGCGTCAGCGCGACGGCCGCCGCGCCGATGGGCCAGCCGCGGGCCTCCAATGACAGGGACAGGCCCGGCTCGACCGCCGTCACCACGGTCTCGTCCTGGATGTGCAGCGGCCACGGACCGACGCTGTGGTGGATGCGCGCGCCGACCGCCGGCCAGTCCGCCTCGACGTCGCGGATGTGCGAGCTCCCCACCACCCAGCCCGCGTAGAGCCAGCCGTCGGCCAGCACGGCGAACACGGCGTCGGGTGGTGCGTCGATCACGCGGCTGACCTCGGTCACGGGTCTCCTCCTGCTCCGTCGGGGGCACCGCAGGAGTACCCCGCCGCGGACGGGGTATGCCCGCGACGACGAACCGGAGGTGGCGAAGTGGCCAGGCGACGGAAAGCCCCCGAAGGGCCGGGCGAACTTTCGAAGCGGTCGTGGTGGGCGGTGCTCAAGCGCACCGTCAAGCAGTTCAACCGCGACGGCCTGACCGACTGGGCCGCCGCCCTGACCTACTACGGCGTGCTGTCGATCTTCCCCGGCACCGTCGTCCTCACCGCCGTGCTGGGCCTGCTCGGGCCGAGCGCGATCCAGACCGTGATCGACAACGTCCAGCAGGTCGTCCCCGGCGAGGGCAAGGACATCCTCGTCGGGGCGATCCGCGAGCTGGCGGGCTCCCGCGGCCTGGCGGGCCCGCTGGCGATCCTCGGGCTGCTCGGGGCGCTGTGGTCGGCGTCGGGTTACGTCGGGGCGTTCATGCGCGCGTCGAACGGGATCTACGGCATGCCCGAGGGCCGTCCACTGTGGAAGGTGCTGCCGCTGCGGGTGGCGCTGACTGTGGCGATCGTGGTGCTGCTGGCGGTGTGCGCGCTGGGCGTGGTGGCGACCGGCACGGTCGCCCGCCGGATCGGCGACCTGGTGGGCCTCGGGTCGACCGGCGTGCTCGTGTGGGAGATCGCGAAGTGGCCGGTGATCGCCGTGCTGGTGAGCCTGGCGTTCGCGTTGCTCTACTGGGTCGGGCCGAACGTCCGCCAGCCGGGCTTCAAGTGGCTGACGCCGGGCGGTTTGGTGGCGGTGGTGCTGTGGGTGCTGGCTTCGGCGGGGTTCGCGCTGTACGTCGCGAACTTCGGCTCGTACAACAAGACCTACGGTTCGCTGGCCGGGGTGATCGTGTTCCTAGTATGGTTGTGGATCTCGAACCTGGCGGTGTTGCTGGGGGCCGAGCTGGACGCGGAGCTCGCGCGCGGCCGGGGGATCGAGGCGGGGGAGCGCGGTGAGGCCGAGCCGTTCCTGCCGCCGAAGGACACGAAGGCGATGGACTCCGACGAAGCCGCGGAGGTGGCCGGGGAGACCGAACGGAGCTGAGCGGATGGCGTGCCGGATCACCGAGCTCGTGCTGGAGTGCCGGGACCCCGACCGGCTGGCGGAGTTCTGGGGCCCGGTGCTCGGCTACGAGGTGATCGGCCCGGAGCCCGACGGCTTGGCGCTCGGCCCGCCGGGCGCGAAGCTCGGCGAGGGCCCGCCGACGCTGGTGCTGGCCCGCTCGGACAACCCGCGCCGGGGCAAGCTGCCGCTGCACCTCGACGTGAGCCCGGAGGGCTGCGACCAGGAGGCGGAGCTGGCCAGGTTGACGGCGCTGGGCGCCCGCCCGGCGGACGTCGGCCAGGACGGCACCGAGTCCTGGGTGGTCCTGCAGGACCCGGAGGGCAACGAGTTCTGCCTGCTCCGCACGCGGATCGGGACGGACTGAGTCCCCCGTTCGGGTGTTACAGCCGAAGCGTGTGCGTCACAGCGCGATTTGTGGTCTGATATGCCCCGCTACGGGAAGACTCCGAGGGGGAGACGATGAAAAGCGTGATCGCGTGGTCGATCGGCCTGCTGTTCGGATTGGGGTTGATGGCGCTCGGGCTGTTCGGCACGGCCGATCCGACCGGCGGCAAGGTGCTGTGCGGCAGCGAGGAGATGCGGCCGGGCGAGACCTGCGAAAAGACCCAGTACGGCCAGAAGTCCACGGAGACGTACGAAGAGAAGCACCAGGAAGCGATCGACGACGCGAAGAGCTTCGAGGGCGGCGGCCGCTGGGTGACGTTCGGGATCGGCACGGTGATCGCGGCGGGCTCCGGCTGGCGGCTGGTGGTCGCGGTCCGGCGGCGGGCTAAGCGGGGATCGGCTCCGGCGGCTCAGACCGCGCCCGGCTTTGGTCCGCAGCCGGGGCTGCAGCCGCAGGGGTATCCGGTGCAGCAGAACTTCCAGCCGCAGCAAGGGTTTGCGCCGCAGCAGGGGTTCCCCGCGCCGCAGCCGGGCTTCCCGCAGCAGCAGCCGGGGTTCGCGCCGCCGCAGCAGCCGGGTTATCCGCAGTCGGGAGGGTTCCAGCAGCCTCCGCCGCCGGGGTACCAGCCGCCGCGCGGGCCGCATCAGCAGTAGTGACGTGGGGCGGGTGCGGTCACGCACCCGCTGCGAGAAGCCGCCGCCATCCATTCACCCGCGGCGGCGCGAAACCCTCAGTCCTCAGCCGCGCAGCGGCGCCAGTGCACACCCTCACCGGCCCGGTCCGCGTGCCAGACCTCCACGCCCGCGTCCGACTCCCACGTCGGCAACAGCCGGTCACTCACCACGTGCCCCCGCGCCACCCGGCCGAACAGTTCCACCCCGTCCGCGCGGCGCGCCGCCGGGATCCAGGCCGGGAACCTCGTCCGTGGCAGCTTGTGCTCGATCCACTCCCGCGCCGAGCCCTCGCTGCCGTGCTCCGACTCGACGATGCTCGACACCGGACCGCCGCCGCCGACGGCGAGGCCGATCGACGCGCGCCAGCGCACGGGGGACCCTTCGGAAGTCATCGCACCCAGGCTCCCGGACGACCGGGTCCGCGGGCCAGTACACGTTCGGATGGATCGGCGCTCACTCACCGTGCCTCCTGTCGCTCGACGGCCCGCTGCTCCCGGGGCGGTTTCCCCACTCGGGTGATGTTCAATCACGCGCGGCTGAGCAGCCGGGCGCACGCCTTCTCCAGCACCTCCCGGGCGTCGTCGCCGTTGAGGCGGCCCGCGCGCTTCAACGCCGGGGCGATCGTGCGTTCCGCCCGGTACGCCTCCACCAACCGGGGGTCCACATAGGACGATCGACACACCGCCGGGGTGTTGCCGAGCGCCTGGGAAACCTCCTTCATCACGCGGGCTTCCGCGCGCTTGCGGGCGCTCTCCGACGTCGGCGGGTCCGCCGCGGCGAACGCGGCCGCCGCCAGGACCGTCGCCGTCCACGTGCGCAGGTCCTTCGCCGTGCAGTCCTCGCCCGCCAGCTCCTTGAACCGCTCGTTGATGTCCGCCGCGTGCACCTCGTGCCAGCTGCCGCCCTCGCGGTAGACCAGCAGGCGCTCGCTCTCCGCCCGGCTGCGCAGCAGCGACTTCACCACCGAGGCCAGCGCCGGGTCGCGGATCGCCACCTCGCGGTCCAGACCGCCCTTCGCGACGTAGCAGAACCGGCACTCGTCGCCGCGGACCGCCGCGTGGGATCGCAGCAGCGTCGCGACGCCGTGGGTGCCGTTCTCCTCCGCGTACTCCTCGCCGCCCGTGCGGAAGATGCCCCGGTCGAGCATCCGCAGCGCCGCCGCGAGCACCCGCTTCCGGGTCAAACCGCGCCCGGCCAGGTCGGCCTCCACCGAGGCTCGCCACTCGGGCAGCCGGCGGGCCATCGCCAGCACGCGGTCGTGCTTCTCCTCGTCGCGGTCCCGGCGCCACTGCTCGTGGTAGAGGTACTGGCGCCGCCCCGCGTCGTCGATCCCGACCGCCTGGATGTGCCCGTTCGGGTACGGGCAGATCCAGACGTCCCGCCAAGCCGGGGGGATGACCAGGCCCTTGATCCGCTCCAGCGTCTCCTGGTCCGTCAACGGCTCGCCGTCGGGCGTCCGGTAGGAGAAACCCCGGCCGCGGCGGATCCGCCGGATGCAGGGCCGCGCAGGTCGCTGCGCCGGAGTCTGGTGCGTCCCATCGCCGCGAAATACCCGCCCCGCGTACCGGGAAACCATGATTGCCGGCGGGCGGCGCGGGTAAGCGGAAGGAAAAGCACCGGAAGGAGCACGCATGACCACCGCCACCAAGCCACTGGCCGTCGTCACCGGCGCGTCCAGCGGGATCGGGCTCGAGCTGGCGAAGCAGTTCGCCCGCCACGACTTCGACCTCGTGCTCACCGCCGAGGACGACGAGCTCGCCGCGGCCGCCGACGAGGTGCGCGCCTGCGGGGCGCACGTGGACGAGGTGCGGGCGGACCTCGCCGCCGCCGACGGGGTCGAACAGCTCGTCCGGCACCTCGGCGGCACCGGCCGCCCGGTCGAGGCGCTGGCGGTCAACGCCGGGGTCGGCATCAACGGCGAATTCGCCGGCGACACGCGGCTGGAGGACCAGCTCACGGTCGTCGACCTCAACGTGCGCTCGGCGGTCCACCTGACCAAGCGCGTGCTGCCGGACATGGTCGAGCGGGGGCACGGCCGGGTGCTGTTCACCTCGTCGATCGCGGGCACCTCACCGGCGCCCTACCAGGCCGTCTACGCCGCTTCGAAGGCCTTCTTGACGTCGTTCTCCGAAGGCCTGCGCGCCGAGGTGGCGGACAAGGGCGTGACGGTGACGGCTCTGCTGCCCGGCCCGACCGACACCGAGTTCTTCGAGCGCGCGGACATGGAAGACACCAAGATCGCGGCCGGGGACAAGGACTCCGCGGCCGAGATCGCGGAGGCCGGTTTCGACGCGCTGATGGCGGGCGAGGACAAGGTCGTCCCGGGCTCGGCGAAGAACAAGCTGCAGTCGGCGGCCTCGCGCGTGCTGCCGGACCAGGCCAAGGCGAAACAGCAGGGCAAGATGATGAAGCCCGGATCGGCGGACGCATGAGCGTGGTCAAGGACATCACGGCGAAGGCGAAGCGCGTCCAGCGCGACTACGCCGGGGAAGCCGACCGGCCGCTCGGCGGGTACGTCGGGGCGATGGGGGCTTACGGCGCGTTCGTGGGCGGCTTGACGGCCCTCGGCCGCGCTCTCGGCGCCCGGCTGCCACGCCGCGTCGGCGCCGGGGACACGCTCCTGCTGGGCACCGCGACGTTCAAGGCCAGCCGCATGCTGGCCAAGGCGGCCATCACCAGCCCGCTGCGGGCGCCGTTCACGCGGTACGAAGAGCCCGCGGGGGAGGACGAGCTGAACGAGTCCGTCCCCGGCAAGGGCCACGCCGAACACGCGGTGGGCGAGCTGGTGTCGTGTCCGTTCTGCCTGGACGTGTGGATCGGCACCGGACTGGCCGCGGGCCTGGTGCTCGCCCCGCGCCCGACCCGCTTGGCGGCGACGGTGCTGACGGTGGTGGGCGCGGCTGACGTCCTGCACCTGCTCTACGACGCGGGTAAGAAGCTCGCCGCGGGCTAGCGACGCGGCCTGACGTGTGCGCGCTCCGGCAGCGGCGGCGGGGTGCGCTGCCAGGACCGACCTGGTTGCGCGCTGCCGCCGACCGCCGGGATTTCGCGGTGAGCCCGCGCCAGCCGGGCGCGGGTCAGGACCCGCTGCGGCGGACCCGCCAGAGCTGCGCAGGGGCTCAGGCCGGTCCGCGCCGCAGGGGGCGGACTGCCGGGCCCTGGACCACTTCGCCGTCGACGCCGAAGCGCGAGCCGTGGCACGGGCAGTCCCAGGTCTTCTCCGCGTCGTTGAACGACACCAGGCAGCCGAGGTGCGTGCAGTGCGCGCCGACCGTGTGCAGCTGTCCCGCCTCGTCGCGGTGCGCCGCGACCAGTTCGCCGCCGACGCGGACGACCTCCGCGTCGCCGGGGGCGAGGTCGTCGAGCTTCTCCGCCCGCCACAGCGCCGCCACGTGGTCGCCGACCAGGTAGCGCGCGACCGTCAGGTTGTCCTGGGCCACGCCGAGCACCGACTTCGCGTCGAACCGGTTGGGGTCGAACAGGTCCGCGGCCGGGTGGGGCTCGCCGAGGATCCGCGCCGCGAGGACGTGGCCCGCCGCCGTGCCGCCGGTCATGCCCCACTGGCCGAACCCGGTCGCGACCCACAGGTTCGCCGTGCCCGGCAGGTAACGGCCGACGTACGGCAGGCCGTCCACTGTGGACACGTCGTGCGCGGACCAGCGGTGGGTCACCCGGTGCAGGCCCGCGTGCGCGTCCGCCCAGCCGGCCAGCCGCTGGTACCGGCGCTCGACGTTGACGTGCGCGCCGACCCGGTAGTGCTCGCCGCCCGCGATCACCATCGGCGTGCCTTCCTCGGTGTAGCCGCGCACGGAGTGGTGCGTGTCGGCGTCGAGGAACATGCCCGACGGCGCGGCGTTCCCGGCCGCGGGCCCGGCGACCACGAGGTCGCGGATCGGCTCGAGCCGCGCGAAGTACAGGCCGCGGTCGAGCACGGGGTAGTGGGTCGCGACGACGACTTCGCCTGCGACGACGTCGCCGCGCGAAGTCCGGACGGTCTGCCCGTTCAGCGCCGTCGCGCGGGCGTGTTCGACGATCGTCCCGCCGGCGCGCTCGACTTCGGCGGCCAGCCCGAGCAGCCACCGGCGCGGGTGGAAGTGCGCCTGCCCGGTGGTGCGGACGGCGCCGAGCGCGGGCACGTCGAGCGCGATCTCCTCGGCGAACGAAGCGGGCAGCCCGGCCGCGGCGGCGGCGTCGGCTTCCTCCTTCAGCGAGTCGACGGTGTTTTCGCGCGTCGTGTAGACGTAGCTGTCGGCGCGGGTGAAGCCGCAGTCGATGCCCAGCTCGGCGGACGTGGTGGCGATCCACTCGCAGGCGGCCGCCTGGGCGGCGGCGTAGGTCTTGGCCGCTTCGGCGCCGTGCCGGGAGGTCAGCTCCGCGTACTTGGCGCCGTGCTGGGCGCTGACCTTCGCGGTCGTGTGGCCGGACACCCCGGCCGCGACGCGCTCGGCCTCCAGCACGACGACCGACCGGCCGCCCCTGGCGAGCAGCAGCGCGGTGGTCAGGCCCGCGATGCCCGCGCCGAGCACGGCGACGTCGGCCTCCTCGGGCACCGGCACCGCCGTGCGGTCCGGAGCGGGCGCGGTGTCGACCCACAGGGAAAGCGGTTCGGGCAGCGTTGTCATCCGCGCGGGGTACCCCTGGAGCGACCGCGGCAATCCCGCCGTCCGGCCCGTTTCGCCCGGCAGGTGCCGGGTAGGCCTTCCGGCATGAGTACCGACATTTTCGTGGTCGGCCTGGACGAGGAGAACCAGCGCGTGCTGGACCGCCTCCCGTGGGCCGCGAGCTACCGCTTCCACGGCCTCCTGACCCCCGAAGAGCTGCAGCACGGCGACATCGACGTCGAAGCGCTCCTGAAGACCGCGCAGCACCAGCTCGACGCGTTCGACGGCGAAATCGGCGCGATCGTCACCTACTGGGACTTCCCGGCGGCTTCCCTGGTCCCCATCCTCTGCGAGCGGTACGGGCTGCCGTGCGTGCCGCTGGAAGCCATTCTCAAGTGCGAGCACAAGTACTGGAGCCGGCTGGAGCAGCGCGAAGTCATCGACGAGCTGCCGAACTTCGGCATCGTCGACCTCGACGACGAGCACCCCGCGCCGCCCGCGGGCGTCGGCTTCCCGATGTGGCTCAAGCCGGTCAAGTCGTTCTCCTCGGAACTCGCCTTCAAGGCCGAGAACGAAGCGGAGTTCGCCGACGCCGTCGCCGAGATCCGGGACGGCGTCGGCCGCGTGGGGGAGCCGTTCGGGTACGTGCTCGACCAGGTGCGGTTGCCGCCGGAGATCGCCGAAGTCGGCGGCGCGGCCTGCCTGGCCGAGGAGGCCCTGCACGGCGTCCAGGCGGCCGTCGAAGGCTACGTGTACCAGGGCGAGGTCGTCGTCTACGGCGCCCTCGACTCGATCAACTACCCGGACAGCTCGTCGTTCCTGCGCCACCAGTACCCGTCGCAGCTGGGCGAGGAGCCCGTCCAGCGCATGCGCGACGTGGCCGAGCGGGTGATGAGACGCATCGGCTACGACAACGGTACCTTCAGCATCGAGTTCTTCTGCGACCCGGAGTCGGGCCAGGTGTGCCTGCTGGAGATCAACCCGCGGCACTCGCAGTCGCACGCGGAGCTGTTCGAGTTCGTCGACGGCGTCGCGAACCACGAGATCATGGTGCGCCTCGGGCTCGGCCAGGACCCCGGCCGCCGTCCGCGGAAGGGGAAGTACCAGATCGCCGGGAAGTGGTACCTGCGCCGCTTCGAGGACGGCGTCGTGACGCGCGTGCCGACACCCGAGGAGATCGCGACGATCCAGGAGCGCATCGACGGCACCCAGATCGAGCTCGTGCCGGAGGCCGGGCAGCGCCTGTCCGACCTGCCGGAGCAGGACAGCTACAGCTTCGAGCTGGCGCACCTGTTCGTCGCCGCGCACACCGAGCACGAGATGGTGCGGAAGTACGAGGCGTGCGTCGACGCCCTGCGGTTCGAGTTCGACCCGGCGTGACGCGCCTGGTCGCGCGGGACCGGGGCCCGGTGACGGTCGCGTCCGTCACCGGGCCCCGAGCTGCGGGAGCGGTGGGGGTGCGTGCGGTCGCGGTCGGGCGGCAAGACGGTGTGGGCGGTGCTCGACGGGACCGGGTGAGCCGCTCCGGCCGCGGTCTCGGGGTGGCGCGGCCCGGTGTGGGCCTCGCGGTCCGCGGCCGGACCTCGGCTTGGTCCGGCCGCGTAAACCACCCGGCCGTCAGCCGGACTGCGGGTCCGTGTCGTCGTGCTGGTCGCCGCTCGAGGTTCCTTGCTCGCCGCGCAGCGTCTCGCGTTGCTCCTGCGGGGTGTCGCCGTGCGGGTCGTCGCCGCGGGCACCCTCCGCCGGGTCGGTCGGGTGCTGGGTGCGGTCCTGGGACGTCATCTCGGCGTCTCCCTTCGGGTCCTTTGCGGACCGGATACCCGACTCCGCCGCGTTCAACCCGGGTGTTTGCCCCGATCTTGGCCGGGTAGCCCGGGGCGACGCGGTTGTCCGCCGGCGACGCGCCGGGCCGCGGCGAGTGAAGGAGACCGAGATGACCACGTCGGCGGAACCCGTCCGCCCGGGCCCCTTGGCCGCCCGGCCCGTCGTCCACCGCCCGGTACCCGCCCTCCCGCGCCTGCTGCGGCTGCCCGGCGTGTACCGGCCCCAAGAGGACACCGCCCTGCTCGCCTCGGCCATCGGCGACCTCGCCATCCCGGACGGCGCGCGGGCCCTCGACCTGTGCACGGGAACCGGCGCGCAGGCCGTCACCCTGGCCGCCCGCGGCGCGGAAACCGTGCTGGCGGTGGACCTTTCGCGCCGCGCGCTCGCGTCGGTGCGGCTCAACGCCCTCAGCCGCGGCCTCCGGATCCACCCGTGCCGCGGCGACCTCGCGACGGCCGTCCGGCAAGGCCCGTTCGACGTCGTCGTCGCCAATCCGCCGTACGTGCCGTGCCCGGCGCCGACGGTCCGCGCCACCCGCGGCTGGGACGCGGGTGGCGACGGCCGCGCGGTCCTCGACCCGCTCTGCACGGCCGCGGACACGCTCCTGCGTCCCGGCGGGACGATGCTGATCGTCCACTCCGCACTGTCCGATGTGGACCGGTCGCTCACCTTGCTCGCCACCAGGGGCCTGCGTGCTTCGGTCGTCCGGCGGGCGCGGATCCCGTTCGGACCCGTCCTTTCCGGACGGACGGAGTTCCTCGAGGCCGCCGGGCTGATCGAACCGGGGCAGCGGGTGGAAGAGCTGGTGGTGCTCCGTGCCGACCGCTGAACCCCGCCGGGTGACCGTCGTGCCGGGCGGCCCCGTCCTCGTCGAGGGACCGGTGGAACTGCGCACCCCGGACGGCGACGTCGTGCGCTCCGACCGCTTCGTGGTCGCGGTGTGCGCGTGCCGCCGCAGCAAGCGGTTCCCGTTCTGCGACACGAGCCACCGCCGCCGGGTGCGGACCCAGCAGCCCGGCCGCGAGTGAACCTCAGTCCGGCAGCGGCAGCCGCAGCGAAGACCGCCCGGCACGCCAGGAACCCAGCACGTGTTCGCCGAACCGGCCCTCGAGGAACTCCGTCGCCTGGATGCCGAACACGACGTCGGCGGCCAGCTCCGGCTCCCGGTCGAGCAGGTCGCCGAGCACGTCGTGGCGCATCACCTGTTCGTGGACCGCGTCCGCCTCGATGTGCTCGGTGTAGAAGAACCGGCACGCCTCGGGCGCGCCCAGCCGCCCGAGCCCCTGGTCCAGCCGGGTCGCCGACGGGGCCGTGGTGATCTCCGCCGCCGCGAAGTGGCCGCACAGCGCGCCCCGCAGCGACCGGTGCAGGCCGAACAGGGACATCATGTTGACGACCGCCAGCATCACGCCGGGGACGTGGTCGAGCAGCGCGAGGTAGCCGTCCGGGAGACCGGCCGCGCGCAGGAGGTCCGCGTACAGCCGCGCGTGGACGAACTCCGCGCGGCCGCCGCCGAACTCGTCGAACTCCACCGCCACCAGCGCCGCCTTGGCGCGCCCGCGCAGCCGCGGGATCACCCACGCGTGCGGGTCCGCCTCCTTGTGGTGGTAGACCGAGCGGTGCGCGAAGTACTCCAGCACCTGCGGCCAGTCGGCGTGGTCGCGCAGGAAGTGCGAAACCCCTTCGGCGTCCAGGGGTTCGACGAGCAGGGCGTCCAGCTCGCCGGTGACGTCGTCGCCGCCCGGGACGTTTTCGCGCAGGACGGCGAGGAACCGCGCCTCGAGGGCGCCGCGCAGGCGCAGCAGCTCCGGGTCCCACTCCCAGTCGCCCGACACACCCGGCAGGCCTTGGTAGTGCAGCTCGTAGCACAGGTGCAGGGCCAGCTGGAGGTCGTCGCCGAGCGGATCCGCGTCCGCCAGGCCGGCGAACCGCAGGTCCGCCCGCGGCCGCTCGCGCCGGAGCGTCCCGAGCACGGACTCCGACAGCGGCCCGCGCGGCGCGGGCAGGGCAGGCGCCGCCGTGGGGGAAGTCGTCATGCTCCGGGCTACCCCGTGAGCCGCGTTCCATGCCCCGCCGGCACGGTTCGCGCGGTCAGCCACCGCACCGCCGCCGCGGTGCCGCGCCCGGCGACGGCCCGCTGCTGCGCGGAGCCGGTGCCGTCCGCTCGCAGCGCCGCGACGATCGCCTGCACCTCGGTCAGGTCGCCGCTGTCCTCCAGCGCCGGGCGGACGTGCGCCAGCAGCGCCTCGACCAGCGACCACGCGGGCCGCCGCGTCTCGGCGACGGCGTCCACCAACGACCCGGTGACGCCGTGGCGCGCGGCCGCCCACACCGCCGCCGCGGCCACCTGCGGCGACAGGGGAGCGGCTTCGCGGCCGTCGTCGAGGTCGGTCAGCGCCTGCCGGACGAGCGCCCGGCTCAGCAGGGCCTGCAGCACGGCGTGGTCGACGGTCAACGCGGTGTCGGCGACGCGGAACTCGACCGTCGGGAACCGGCCGGACGGTCGGGCGAGCCAGAACGTCTGGTCCGGGTCGACGAGCGCGCCGCAGTCCACCAGCGTGTCGACCGCGCGCCGGTACTCGGCGTACCCGGCGAAGTGCGGTGCGACGCCCGAACCGGGGAAGCGGGACTGCAGGACCATCCGCCAGCTGTGGTAGCCCGTGTCGCGCCCGTGGTCGAACGGCGCGTTCGCGGACAGGGCGAGCAGCGTGGGCAGCCAGGGACCCAGGTGGTTGACGACGGCGACCGCGGTGTCGCGGTCGGCGACCCCGACGTGGACGTGGCACCCGCAGGCTTCGTAGTCGGCGACGACGGCGCCGTACGCGGCGTCGATGTCGGCGTAGCGGCCGGTGCCCGCCGGGGGCGGGTGGGCCGGGCCGGGCCCGATCGGCGTGCCGGTGGCCAGCAGCGCGCAGTCTTCGGCCGCCGCGGCACCGGCCAGCACGCGGCGGGCGGCCGCCAGCTGCAGGCGGAGCTCGCCGGCGGTGCCGCAGACGCCGCTGGCCGCCTCGATCTGGGTGAGCCGCAGCTCGCGGTGCACCCGGGCACCGTCGGGCAGCGGGCCGTGGTGGCGGTGGCGGGCGAGGACCGGCTCGGCGCACGGCGACGCGTGACCGGTGCGGGGGTTCACGAGGAGGAACTCCTCTTCGACACCCATCGTGGGCGGGCCGTCGGCCATGGTGGAGCTCCTTCCGGGCGGGCGCGGGGCGGGGTTACCCGCTCCGGCCGCCGAAATGCGCCGGCACCGGGGTGTGTTTCGCGGCGGAGCGCCGCGGGGTACCTCGAACCCATGACGACTTATGAACAGCCGGGCGAGGCGGGCGTCGATCCGTCGTCGGCGCACCGGCTTCCTTCGCCGCGCGCCCCCTCCGACGGACTGTTCCGCAGCCAGGTTCGCTGGCGCAGCTCCGACGCCGTCGTGGTCGAGGTGTCCGGGGAGCTCGACGCCTGCACCGCGGCGCGGCTGGAAGAAACGTTGTGCGAGCACGTCCGGGCCCGGCCGGGGGCCCTGCGCGTGGACTTGGGCGAGGTCGCCTTCCTCGGCACCGCGGGCATCCAGGCCCTGGTGCGCGCCCACCTGCTGGCGGAGGAGAACGGCGTCCACCTCGTCGTCGACCCCGGCACGTCCCGGGCGGCGACCCGGGCCCTTTCCCTGCTCGACCGGATCGGTATCGAGCCGCTGAAACTCTCTTAGCTTCCTTCGGCCAGCAGGTCGACGACGTCGGTGGCGCGGTCGCGTTCGGCGAAGCTCCGGCGTTGCCGGTCGGCGCCACCGCCTTCCGCGGCCAGACGGGTGATCCCCTCTTTGGCGAAGTCCAGGTCTCCTGCCGCCTCCAGTGCGGGAGCGGTCAGCGCGAGCAGGTCGCCGAGCACGGTCTTGGCCGGTTCCAGGTCCCCGCTCACCGGGTGCGGGCAGCAGCCGGTGGCCCCCTCGCGGGACGCCCGCCACAGCTGGGCCCGCAGCACCTCGTTCGGCAGGTCCGGCGGCGGGCCGTCGTCGGCCAGCGCGGTCGCGACCAGACCGCGGGCCAGCACCGCCAGCAGCACGGCTTCCTCCGGGGTCGCGGCGACGTCGCCGACGCGGAACTCGAGCGTCGGCTGCTTCTCCGAGAGCCGGACGTCCCAGTAGATCATCCCGCGGTCCAGGATGGACCCGGCGCGCAGCCAGGCGTCGACGATGCTCTCGTACTCGTCGAGCGAGGCGAACCGCGGCGGCGGTCCCGCCGACGGCCACCGGCTCCACTGCTGGTAGCGCCAGCTGCAGTAACCGGTGTCGTAACCGCCGGAGATGGCCGAGTTCGCCGTCACCGTGAGCAGCGCGGGCAGCCACGGCCGGACGCGGCCGATCACCCGGATCCCGCTTTCCTTGTCCGGGATGGCGACGTGCACGTGGCAGCCGCAGGTGAGCGAAGTCCGCGCGGTCGCGCCGAAGTGCTCGGCCATCCGCTCGTAGCGCGGGTTCGGCGTGATGCTCGGCGGATCCTCTTCGGACAGTGGCGGGCTGGCGGCGGGCAGCAACCGGACCCCGCGCCGCCGCGCGGCCGCGGACAGGTCGTGGCGCATCCCGCGCAGCTGGCGGAGGGCTTCGCCGTGGGTGCGGCAGATGTCGCTGGCGGCCTCGGCCTGCGACCGGGTGAGCTCGTGCTGCAGGTCGCCGTGCTCGTCGACGGCCGCCTCCGCGGCGTCGACGACGTCGTCGCCCGCCTGGGACAGATGGCCACGGCGGTCGACGACGAAGAACTCCTCTTCGATGCCGAAGGTCAGCACATCGCCGCTCTGGTCGGTCACCGGTGGTCTCCTGCGGGTCGGGGAGACCGTGGAATACCCGCGCGGCGTATCGGGCAAACCGCGTTTTCCGCGCTCCGGAGGGGGTAATCGGCCCGACATGAACCCGCGGACCACCACCTCGCCTTCGCTGCTGGCAGCCGACGCCGGCGCCACCGTGCGCCGGCTGGCCCGCTGCGTCGGCGACGGCGAGCTCGACTCCCCGGCCGAGATGTACCAGGTGCTCGGTGCCCTGCGCCTGCTGGCCGACGACCTGACCCACCTGCTGCCCGCCCTGCAGGGGCGGCTGGAGGACGGGCTGTTGTCCGGTCAGGTCGTCCGCCAGGCGGGTGGTGACTCGGTGGCCGCGGCGTGGGACTCGGTGGGGGAGGTCGGCCGCGCGCTCGCGCACGCCAGGACCGTGGCTCTGCTGATGACGAAGGAACTGCAAAACTCCCAGGTCGCCCTGCGAGGCCTGGCCGCACCGTGAGGAAACCGATGTCGACCGACGCGATCGTGCTGCTCAAGAACGACCACAAGACCGTGGAGAAGCTGTTCAAGGAGTTCGAAAAAGCCGACGACGAGGCGTACGACGAGAAGCGCCGGATCGCCGACTCGATCATCGAGGAACTGACTGTCCACGCCTACATCGAGGAGGAGATCTTCTACCCGGCGGCGCGCGAAGCCGTGCCGGAGACGAAGGACCACGTCCTGGAAAGCGTGGAGGAGCACCACGTCGTGGTGTGGATGCTCTCCGAGCTGGTCGGCATGGACCCGAAGGACGAGACATTCGACGCGAAGGTCACGGTGCTCACCGAGAACGTCCGCCACCACGTCGAGGAAGAAGAGGACGAGTGGTTCCCGGAGGTCCGCTCGGCGATGGGCCGCAAGCGGCTGCAGGAACTGGGGCAGCGGATGATCGACGCCCGCCCGGACGCGCCGAAGAACCCCCTGGAGCTGAAGAGCGCACACGCCTGATCGTCAGCTCGGTGGCACGCCGGGCAGTGGTTCGGCGTCCGTCGCGCGGAGGCCGGCCAAGACCACCGCCACGACGCGGTCGCGGCCGCCCTCCCCGGCGTCCAGGCCCAGGCACCGCGTCGACATCCCCGCCGCCGCGCCCGCCAGGAACGGGACGTCCTGCCACGCGACGTCCGCCCGGATCGCCCCCGCTTCCTGGGCCCGCTCGGTAACCCGCCGGATGTGCGCGCGCAGTTCTCCGAAGGCGGCTGCCACCTCGTCGTCGCGGCCGGCCGAGGGCGACTCGGCCGCCAGCGCGTCGGACAACCCCTTGTTCGCGGACTGCGCCGCGGCAAGCGCGCGCACCAAGTCCGCGAAACCGGTCAGCGGATCGGGATGCTCCGCGGCCGCCTCGGCCTCGGTCACGAGTTCCCCGACCACCTCCAGGAGGATCGTCTCCAGCAAGGCGTGGCGGGACGGAAACCGCCGGTAGAGCGTCGCCGGACCGACACCGGCCCGTTTGACGATCTCGTTGGTCGACACACTCAGCCCGAACTCGGCGATCGCCGACCGTGCCGCGGTGACCACCAGTTCCACGCTGCGCCGCGCGTCCGCGCGCATTTCCCCGCTCATGGCCCGAGCTTAACATCACACCGGAGAGTTGCTCTCCGTCTGCTATGAATGGAGACGGATATAAGCTCTCCGTTTCGTAAAGGCAGGATTTCCATGAGTGTTCTCACCGGCCGGACGGCCCTGATCACCGGCGGCAGCGAAGGCATCGGCTTCGCGATCGCCGACGCCTTCGCCCGTGCGGGCGCCGACCTCGTCCTGGTCGCCCGCGACGCCGGGAAGCTGGCGGCCGCCGCCACCGGGCTGCGGCGGCACGGCGTCGAGGTGTCGACCGTGGCCGCCGACCTCGCCGATCCCGGCGCCGTCGCCGGTCACCTCGGGCACCTGCGCGCGGACATCCTGGTCAACAACGCCGGCGTCACCCACCTCAAGACGCTGGCGGACACCACCGACGCCGACTTCGACGCGATGGTCCGGGTCAACCTCGGCGTGCCGTTCCAGCTGACCCGGCTGCTGTTGCCCAGCCTGACCGCGGCCGGCGGTTCCGTGGTCAACATCTCGAGCTACTGGGGCCGGAAGATGGTCGAGGGCCGGCCCGCGTCGATGTACTCGGCGACACGGGGTGCTCTCGACGCGTTCACGAAGGCCTTGGCCAGCGAACTCGGCCCGGCGGGGGTGCGCGTGAACGCGATCGTCCCCGGGTCGGTGCGCACCCCGGCCTTCGAGCACCGGCGAGCGCACGGATTACGAGGAGTACGTCCGGCGCGCTTACCCGATGGCCCGGATCGGCCGGCCGGAAGACGTCGCCGCGGCCGCGCTCTACCTGGCGTCCCCGGAGAATTCGTGGGTGACGGGCACGGTCCTGACCGTCGACGGGGGCTTCACCGTCCGCTGACGGACCACGGGCGGTTCAGCTCGCCGGGAATTCGGTGACGCCGAGGGCGAAGTCCCAGTGGCCGACCCCGTTGCGGGCGAGGCCCATCGTGAGCACGCCCGCGCCTTCCAGCCAGTGCGCCATTTTCAGGCCGCCGACGTCCAGCGGGCGCAGTCCGAGGTTCGTGACGAAGTCCGCCACCGCCGCCTTGGCCGGTGCGTCGTCGCCCGCGATGAAGACGGTGGCGCGGCCCTTCTCCAGGACGTGCCGGAAGACGGTGTTGAAGGCCTTCACCACGCTGGCGCCGGCCGGGGCGACCTTGGCGGCTTCCTGCGCGATCGAGGTCTGCTCGCGGTGGGCCAGTCCGTCGGATGTGGTGTTGAAGGGGTTGCTGATGTCGACGATGACCTTGCCCGCGAGTGCGGTTCCGTACTCGGCGACGGCCGGGACGACACTGTCGTACAACAGGGCCGTGATGACGATGTCCCCGGCCGGGACGGTGCCCCACTTTCCCGCCGTCGCACCGCCGCCCAGCGCTTTGGCCAGAGCGTCGGCCTTGGCCTGATCGCGCCCCATGACCTCGACGGCGGTGCCGCCCGCCACCGCGAGCGTGCCGATCGTGCGGGCCATGTTCCCCGTGCCGATGAGGGTGATGCCGCTCATGAACTGTGCTCTCTTCCTGGCTTGTGGATCAGATCGCGGTGGTGCCGCCGTCGGCGACCAGTTCCAGGCCGTTGACGTAGCTGGAGTCGGCGGAGGCGAGGAACAGCGCGACGGCGGCGATCTCCTCGGGGCGGCCCATCTTTCCCCGCGGGATCAGGGATTCGAACGCGGCCTTGGTCGCCTCGTCGAACAGTTCTTCCTGCTTGGCCGTGGCGACCTGGCCCGGGGTCAGGACGTTCACCCGGATCTTGCGATCCTTGAGCTCGTCGAGCCACACGCGGGCCCAGGCCTGCTGCACGGCCTTGCTTCCGGCGTACAGGCTCCAGCCGGGGAAGGCCCCGAGTGAGGCGTTCGAGCCGGTCATGAAGACCGAGGCGCCGTCGTTGAGCAACGGCAGGGCCTTCTGCACGGTGAACAGGGTGCCGCGCGCATTGAGCGAGAACGCGCGGTCGAACTGTTCCTCGGTGATCTCGCCGAGGACGGCGGGTTCGCCCATCCCGGCGCTGGCCCACAGCACGTCGATCGAGCCCTTCTCCCGCCTGACGGTGTCGTAAAGGCGGTCGAGGTCGGCCGGTTCGGCCGCGTCGCCCTGTATGGCGGTCACGTTGCGGCCGATCAGCTTGACGGCGTCGTCCAGCGCGTCCTGCCGCCGGGCCTGGATGAAGACGTGCGCTCCCTCTTCCACGAACAGCTTCGCGCCCGCCAGCGCCATGCCGGTCGATCCGCCCGTGATCACCGCTACCTTGCCGGCGAGTTTTCCCACGATCACTCCTTGACGCACGATTAGGTAAACAGGTTGGTGTGCTTAACGTAGCCGACGCCCGACGGGAAGCGCAAGCTATGTACACAGGTCGGTACCGAGCTGGGCTATGCTCGAGGGATGACGGAGTTGGAGAAGGGCCCCTCGGGTCAGCGCCGCGGCCGGGGCGCCCGCGAGCGCATCCTCAGCGCGTCACAGCAGCTGTTCCGCGACCAGGGCATCAACCGCACGGGCATCGATCAGCTCTGCGCCGTGGCCCAGGTGTCCAAGCGCACGGCCTACCAGCACTTCGCCAGCAAGGACGAACTCGTCGCCGAATACCTGCGCCGATTCGACCCCGGCGTCATGCCCGAAGTGTTCGACCGCACCGACCTCACGCCCCGCGAACGGCTCCTCGCCGCCTTCGACATCCCCGCGTCGACGCCTCTGTGCCCCTACATCGGGGCAGCGGTCGAACTCCACGACCCCCAGCACCCGGCATCCCAGTACGCACGCGACTACAAGAAGGCCATCGCCGCGCGGCTCACCGAAACCGCCCGCGAAGCCGGCGCCACCGACCCCGAGCAACTCGGCGAACAGCTGGCGCTGCTCATCGACGGCGCCTCGGCGCGGACCCGCGTCGTCGACAGCGATTCCTTTCCGACCGCTGCCGCCATCGCCGCCGTCCTCATCGACAACGCCATCCCCGCGTCATCTTCCCGGCGGTCCGGCGATGACCGCGGAACTGCGGCCGGATGACGGCGCCGGGTTCGGCGATTCGGGAGCGGTAGCGGGACGCGACGCGGACTCCGCGCCCCGGGTCCCTTGGCGGCCTTGGTACCGGTCGTCGCGCAGCCGGGATCTCCGCCTTCGTCGTCAGCGCTTGGCGACGACCCGGACGGACTTGAGCTCGGAGTCTGCCGGGTCGGGCAACTGCATGCCCGCCTCCAGGCCGCTGCGGAGGTAGTCGAGGATCGGCTTCGTCAGCACCTCGCCCGGCAGTACCCCCGGCGCGCCCGGCGGGTACGGGGTGATCATCTCCGCCGCGATCCGGCCCGGTGCCTCGCTCAGCGGGACCTGCTCGGCCGGGCCGAAAAACGCGTCGCGCGGCAGCATCGCCGTCTCCAGCTCGAACTCGTGCGGGGGCGGGATGTCCACCTTCGGCGGCGTCGAGAACGAAGGCGCGGCCCGCAGCAGCGCCTCGAGCGCGTCGATGAGCGCGCCCGCCGTTTTCTCGTCGTCCGAATGGTTGAACTGGGCCACGATCCGGCGGTGGTCCGACAGCCCGACCGTGACGTGCTGGTGCTCGCGCAGCCAGTCGGCGGCCTGGTACCCGCTGATGCCCAGCGGGGCCAGGTCGAGCACGACCTTCAACGGGTCGACCGAATCCGCCAGGTCCGGCCCGAGGAACTCGTCGTGCAGCACCGTCAAGCCGAGGTCGCTCAGGCGGCCGCGCACCGACGTCACCAGGTCGATCGCCGCGCTCAGCAGGTCCTTGCCCTGCTCGACCATCTGCCGCCGCCAGCCGTCGAGTGCCGCGTACACCAAGGAACTCGGGCTGGTCGTGCCCAGCAAATCCTCGCGCGCCTTCAACACGTTCGGGTCGACCCGGTCGCCCTGAAGGTGGAACACCGAGCTTCTGCTCGACGGCCGCGCCCATCTTGTGCACGCTCGTGACGCACACGTCGGCGCCCGCGTACATCCCCCACGGCGGGAGGCCGTCGTGGAACGGCAGGTGCGCGCCCCACGCCTCGTCCACGATCAGCGGGATGCCGCGCTCGTGGCAGACCTCGGCGACCGCGCGGACGTCGCCGCACGTGCCGTAGTCGGTGGGCGTCACCATCAGGGCGCCCTTGACTTCGGAATCGCCGTCGCACGCCTCGGCGAACTCGCGCGGGCCCGGCGGGTGCGTCATCCGCTGCTCGGCGTCCCAGCGCGGCCGCACCCACACCGGCTGCACGCCGCTGACGATCAGCCCGGAGATCACCGACTTGTGGACGTGCCGCGGCACCAGGAGCTTCTCGTGCGGCCCGGCGACCGCGAGCATCGCGCTCTTCACCGACAACGAACTGCCACAGGTGGAGAAGAACGTGTGCTCGGCGCCGACCGCGTCGGCCATCAGCTGCTGGGCCTCGGACAGCACGCCGTGGCGCATCAGCCGG
Organism: Amycolatopsis nalaikhensis; assembly: GCF_030264295.1. Classification (GTDB taxonomy): domain Bacteria; phylum Actinomycetota; class Actinomycetes; order Mycobacteriales; family Pseudonocardiaceae; genus Amycolatopsis; species Amycolatopsis nalaikhensis. The sequence goes on from NZ_CP127173.1 coordinate 7,479,483, forward strand.
TCGTCGAGGCCGTTGAGGGCGATGACGTCGGAGGCGAACACGTCGGCGCCGACGACGTCCAGGACCCGCCGGTCGACTCCCCGGCCCTGCTTGTGGCCGGGCGCGTTGAACGGAACGTAACCGGCGTCGCGGTAGTCCCGCAGCGCCTCGAGCACCGGTGCCTTGCTGTGGTCCATTGCCGGGGAGTAGCCGGACGCGCGTCTCGTGAAACACCCCCGGTGGTGTGACCGTGCGTGGTGGGGGTATTCCGGTGGGCATGGAGTGGCACGAGGAGCTGCACGAGCGGGCCGACGAACGGATCGCGCACCTGGACGAGCGGCTCTGGGCCGTCGCCACCGCGCTGCACGAACACCCCGAACTGTCCTATGAGGAACACGCCGCCGCGCGACGGCTCACGGCCGAGCTGGCCGCCGACGGCTTCGAGGTGGAGACCGGCGTCGCCGGGCTGCCCACGGCGTTCGTCGCGCGGGCGGGCAGCGGACGCCCCTGCGTCGCGCTGCTGCTGGAGTACGACGCGCTGCCGGGCCTCGGGCACGCGTGCGGGCACAACCTGATCGCCGCGGCGGGCCTCGGGGCCGCGCTCGCGGCGAAGGACGTGCTGGGGGACAGCCCGGGATCCCTGCTCGCCGTGGGCACCCCGGCCGAGGAACGCGGCGGCGGCAAGGTCGCGATGGCCGAAGCGGGCGTCTTCGACGACGTCGACGCCGCCCTGATGATCCATCCCGGCGTCCACTCGTGGTCGTGGGCACCGCTGACCGCGCAAGTCGAGCTGAAGGTGACCTTCCACGGCCGCGCGGTGCACCCGACCGGCGACCCCGAGCACGGGATCGACGCGCTCGCCGCGTTGATCCAGGCGTTCGGCGCGGTGTCGGTCCTGCGCCAGCGGCTGCCCGCCGGCGCCCACGTCCAGGGCATCATCACCCACGGCGGCGAGGCGACGAACATCGTCCCCGACCGGGCCGAAGGCCGGTTCGGGCTGCGCGCGCTCACGACCGACGCGCTGGACCGGCTGGCCGAGGACGTCGCCACGTGCGCGGAGGGCGCGGCGCTGGCGACCGGCGCGAAGGTCGACGTCGAACGCCTCGGGCGCGGCTACGCGCACTTCCGCGACAACCCGGTGCTGTCCGAGCGGTTCACCGAACACCTGGCCGCGTGCGGGATCCACGCGACGCCGCCGACACCCGGGGTGTACCTGGGGTCGTCGGACATCGGCGACGTCAGCGTCCGCGTGCCGGCGATCCACCCGTTCGTCGCGATCACGGCCGAGGAGAACTCCGACCACACCCCGGAGTTCGCGGCCGCGGCGGCGAGCCCGCGCGGCCGGTCGGCGATGCTGGCCTCGGCGGCGGCGCTGGCCCGCACGGCGATCGACCTGCGGACGCATCCGGCGCTGGTCAGCCGGGCGTGGGACTGCTTCCGGGACCTGGCGCGGAACGAGCACTGACCGGCGGGCGGCGCAGCAGCCGCTCGACGTGGTTCATCGCCTCGCGGCCCTCGGGAATGGCCTGCATCAGCCAGTTGTGGAACATGCCGGGGTATTCGCGGTAGTCCACTTCGATCCCCGCGTCCCTGGCCTGTGCGACGAACCGGCGCGCGTCCGGCAGCAGGACGTCGCGGGTGCCGATGAACAGCGTGATCGGGCCCAGGCCGGTCAGGTCGGCGTGGATCGGGCTGACGAGCGGGTCGCGCGGGTGGCTGCCCTCGGCGTACATCCGGCCCGCTTCGCGCAGCCCGGCGATGCCGAGCATGGGGTCGGTCTCGTCGAGCAGCTCCGAAACCGGGTCTTCGAGCAGCACGTCCAGCCACGGCGAGTAGAGCACCAGCCGGTCGGGCTGCGGCCGCCCGGCGGCACGCAGGTTCTGCGCGATCGCCAGGGCCAGGGCGCCGCCCGCGGAGTCTCCGGAGACGACGACGCGTTCGTCGCCCGCGGCGACGCCGTCGTAGGCCGCCTGCACCATCGGGATCGTGGTGGTGTGGTCGTGGTGGGGCACCAGCGGGTAGACCGGCAGCGTCACCGCGCAGCCGAGCTGGGCGACCAGGTCGGCGGCGTACTGCCAGTGGTGCTTCTCGACCTGCTCGACGTAACCGCCGCCGTGCAGGTGGAACACGTGCAGGTCGCTCGTCGCGCCGTCGCGCGGGCGGAAGGTGTAGCAGGGGAAACCGTGGACCTCCCACCGGTCCACCGCGCAGCGGCGGCGCACCCGCCTCGGCGGCCGGGCCATCGACGCGCGCTGGTGGCGGGGCAGGCGGTGGTGCAGGGCCGAAGCGTCGTCGTAGAACCGTTTCTGGCCCGAGGCGCGCAGCAGGGCCATCCGGATCTTCGCCTGCGCACTGACCACGCCGGACTCCTTCCTGTCGGGTCCGCGACGGTTACCCGGCACACCGGTCTTGACGCATACCCATATGGGAATATGATGGGCGCGTGGCACGAGCGGCGACGACGGCGGACACGTTCAACGCGGTGGCCGAACCCCGGCGGCGGCAGATCCTCGACGTCCTGATGGGCGGCGAGCGGTCGGTCGGCGACCTGGTCGACCTCCTCGGCCTGGCGCAGCCCCAGGTGTCGAAGCACCTGCGGGTACTGCGCGAGGTGGGCGCGGTCGACGTGCGCGGCGACGGCCGCCAGCGGCTCTACCGGCTCAACGGGGCCGCGCTCAAGCCGATCCACGACTGGGTCAAGCGCTACGAGCGGACGTGGGCGGAGCGGTTCGAGCTGCTGGACGACGTCCTGGAAGACCTCAAGGAACAGGAGCAGTGACGTGGTGGAGACGAAGAGTGCGAAGATCACCCTCCCGGCCGACGACCAGATCCTGATCACGCGGGAGTTCAACGCGCCCAAGCACCTGGTCTACCGCGCGTGGACCACGCCGGAGCTGGTGCGGCGCTGGTGGAGCGGGCACCGCGGGACGACGACGGACGTCGAGATGGACCTGCGGCCCGGCGGCCGGTGGCGGTACGTGCTGAAATCCGATGACGGTACCGAAGTCGGCTTCCACGGCGAGTACCGCGAAGTCGTGCCGGAGGAGCGGATCGTCTACACCGAGGTGTTCGAGATGCCCGGCGTGCCGCTGGATTCCGTGGACGGGCCGGTCAGCACGGTCACGTTCACCGCCCTCGACGGCGACCGCACGCTGCTGCGCCTGCTGACCGAGACGGGCAGCAAGGAACTGCGGGACACGATCCTCGAGTCCGGCATGGAGATCGGCATGCAGGAGCAGATGGTCCTCATCGAGGAGATCGCGAACTCCCTGCGCTAGCCGCGCGCAAGAACCGCTCGCCGGTCTTGGCCAGTTCCGCGGCCAGCTCCGGCGCGTCGAGCACCTCGAAGTCCACTTCGAGCATTCCCAGGTACAGCGCGAGCATCTGCGCGTTGTCGGAGCCGACCTCGGCGACGCAGCGGACCGGGCCCTCGGGGGTCACCTCGACCGCCAGCGGGAGGCGGGCGCGTACGTGCTCGGCCGAAGCGTGCAGCCGCACCTTCGCGTGGAACCGCCACGTCGCCGCGCCCGCGCTGCGCTGCACGAACCGCGCGACGTCGCCTTCGGGTGGCTCGCGCCGGGCGAAGCGCGGGCCGTTCGGCACCCGCGGGGCCATCCGGTCGACGCGGAACGTGCGCCAGTCGTCCCGGCCGGTGTCCCAGGCGACGAGGTACCAGCGCCGTCCCCAGCTGACCAGCCGGTGCGGCTCGACGTCGCGGCGGCTCGCGGCGCGCTCGTGGCTGGTGTAGTCGAACCGCAGCCGCTCGCCGTCGCGGATCGCCGCCGCGATGGCGCTCAGCACATCGGCGTCGACGGCGGGACCGGCACCGGGCACGGCGACCGTCGCGGCCTGCAGGGCGTGCACGCGGTGCCGCAGCCGGGACGGCAGCACCTGCTCCAGCTTCGCCGCGGCCCGCACCGACGTCTCCTCGATCCCGGCGACACCGGCGGCCGTCCGCAGCCCGACCGCGACGGCCACCGCTTCGTCGTCGTCCAGCAGCAACGGCGGCAACTGCGCGCCCGCGCCCAGCCGGTAACCGCCCTGGACGCCGGGGGCGGCCTCGACCGGGTAGCCGAGCTCACGCAGCTTGCCGACGTCGCTGCGGACGGTCCTCGTGGTGACGCCGAGCCGATCGGCCAGGTCGGCGCCGGTCCAGTCGCGGCGCGTTTCGAGCAGCGACAGCAGCCGCAGCAGGCGGGCGGAGGTCTGCAACATTTTCCGAGGATCGCACGAATCGCGGAAGAAAGTCTTCCGCGATGGTTCCTAGCTTGGTCCCATGACGAACTCCTTCCGCATCGAGATCCCGCAGGCCGACCTGGACGACCTGCACCGCCGCCTGACCCAGGCCCGGTTCGCCGACCCGGTGCCCGGCGACGAGCCGGACTGGTCCCGCGGCATCCCCACCGAGGCCGTGCGCGAGCTGGCCGAGTACTGGCGCGACGGCTTCGACTGGCGGGCCCAGGAAGCGGCGTTGAACGCGTTTCCGCAGTTCACGACCGAGATCGACGGCCAGACCATCCACTTCCTGCACGTCCGGTCGCCGCGGGCCGACGCGCTGCCGCTGCTGCTGACCCACGGCTATCCCAGCTCGTTCGCCGAGTTCCTCGACGTCATCGGGCCGCTGACCGAGCCGGGCGAGGACGCGTTCCACGTCGTCGTGCCGTCCTTGCCCGGCTTCGGCTTCTCGACGCCGTTGAGCGGGCCGGGCTGGGAACTGGCGCGGACGACGGAGGCGTTCGCCGAGCTGATGACCCGGCTCGGTTACGACCGTTTCGCGGCGCAGGGCGGCGACATCGGCGCGGGCGTCACGGGACGGCTCGCCGCGTTGTACCCCGAGCGCGTCATCGGCACGCACGTCAACAGCGACCGCGGCACGATCGCCCTGGCCGGGGAGCAACTCCCGCTGCCCGCGGACCTTTCCGCCGCCGAACAGTCCGAATTGGACGCCGCGCGGGAGGCGTGGAAGGCCGGGCGCGGGTACCTCGACCTCCAGTCGCACACGCCCGAGACGATCGCGGCGGGGCTCACCGACTCCCCGGTGGGGCAGCTGGCCTGGCTCGCCGAGAAGTTCCGCGCGTGGACCAACCCGGACGGCGGGATCAGCCGCGACCGCCTGCTGACGACGGTCAGCCTGTATTGGTTCACGCGCAGCGGCGCGACGGCGGCCCGGTTCCTGTACGAGGCGGCGCACTCGGGCCACGGCTGGCTGGCGCCGTCGGCGGTGCCCGCGGGCTGGGCGGTGTTCAACACCTCGCCGGTGGTGCGCCGGATCATGGACCCGGAGGGGAAGATCGAGCACTGGTCGGACTTCGCGGAAGGCGGTCACTTCGCGGCGATGGAGGCTCCCGAGCTGCTCGTCGCGGACGTCCGCGCGTTCTTCCGCAAGCTCCGCTGATGACGGTCTTGGGGCAGCGCGCGCTCAACCGCGCGCTGCTCGCGCGACAGCACCTGCTCGAGCGCGCGTCGCTGTCGGCCACCGAGATGGTCGGGCACCTCGTCGGGATGCAGGGGCAGGCCCCGCTGGCGCCGTACGTCGCGTTGTGGACGCGGCTTTCCGCATTCCGGCCGGAGGAACTGGCTCGTCTGGTGACCGGCCGCGACGTCGTGCGCGGGTTGCTCATGCGCGGGACCGTCCACCTGGTACTCGCCGACGACGCGCGGGTCCTGCGGCCGCTGGTCCAGCGCGTGGTGGCGGCTGGTTACACCGGGCACTTCGGCCGTCGCGTCGGCGGGGCCGACCTGGGCGAGGTGGCGGCGCTCGGCCGGAAGCTGCTCGAAGAACGGCCTCGTAGTCGGCGTCAGGTGCAGGACGCCTTCGCCGAGCGGTGGCCGGAGCACGACGCCGAGGCTCTGTCTTACGCGGTCGCGTACTTGGTGCCGACCGCACAGGTCACGCCTCGCGGGGTTTGGGGCGAGACCGGGCCCGCGAGGCTTACCACGCTGGACGGCTGGCTGGGGCGGCCGCTCGCGGAGGACCCGTCGCTCGAGGATGTTGTCCGGCGCTATCTTCGCGCTTTCGGCCCGGCTTCGGTCGCCGATGTCCAGGCTTGGTCCGGGTTGACGAAGGTGCGTGATGTCGTCGAGGCGATGGGGCTGCGGACGTTTCGCGCGGAGTCGGGTGAGGTGCTGTACGACGTCGAGGATGGGTTGCTGCCGGGGCCGGATGTTCCGGCGCCGGTGCGGTTCTTGCCCGAGTACGACAACGTGTTGCTGGGGCATGCCGATCGTGGACGGGTGCTTCCGCCCGGGCGTCGGGTGCCGTTGCCGCCCGGGAACGGAGCCTCGCGTGGGACCCTGCTGGTGGATGGGTTCTATCGCGCGGACTGGCGGTTGCACGGGACTGGGTTGACGGTGACGCCGCACGGGAGGCTGGCGACGGGGCAGCGGGCGGAGATCGTGGCGGAAGGTGGGCGGCTGCTGGAGTTCCTCGGCGCGGGAGAGGCGGAGGTCCGGTTCGGCGGGATCTGACCGCCGGACTCTGCCAAGAGGCGGGTGGCTGCCGTTGTTCCTCGGCGCGGGCGACACGGAAGTCCGATTCCGCGGAAACCGACCGCCGGACCGGGCCGCTGGGACAGAATCGGCGGGTGCAGTTCGCCATCCTCGGGCCGGTCGAAGCCCGCCGCTCCGACGGGACGCCCGTCGCGCTCGGCGGGCCTCAGCTGCGCGGCTTGCTCGCGCTGCTCGCGCTCGATGCCGGACGGGTGATCAGCGCGGACCGGCTCATCGACGGCCTGCACGGCGACCACCCGCCCGACGGGGCCGCCGACGCCCTGCAGTCCCAGGTGTCCCGGCTCCGGCGTCGCCTGCGTGACGGCGGCGCGCCCGATGGCCTCGTCGAGTTCACGCCCGCCGGGTACCGGCTGGCCGTCGACCCCGAAAACGTCGATGTCCACCGGTTCGACCGGCTCGTCACCCAGGCGCGGGACACGCCCGATCCGGCTGCGCGGCTCGACCTGCTCGACCGGGCCCTCGCGCTGTGGCGGGGACCGGCGCTCGACGGCCTCGCCGACCCGCCCACCGCGGCCCGCCTGGCGGAACTCCGCCTCGCCGCCACCGAAGACCGTGTCGACGCAGCTCTCGCGCTCGGCGACCACGACCGGCTCGTCGCCGAACTCCGGGCGCTGACCGCCGAACACCCCTTGCGCGAACGGCTCGCCGCGCAGCTCATGCGGGCGCTCCACGGCAGCGGCCGCTCCGCCGAAGCCCTCACCGTGTTCGCCGAAGTCCGGGAACGGCTCGCCGAGGAACTCGGCGCCGACCCGTCGGCCGACCTCACGGACGCCCACGCCGCGGTGCTGCGGGCCGCCCCGGCGCGCCGGGTTCCCGTGCCGCTCACCGGGTTCGTCGGCCGCGTCGAGCTGGACCGGCTCACCGCCGCCCTGCGCGACGCCCGGCTCGTCACGCTCACGGGGCCGGGCGGTGCGGGCAAGACCCGGCTCGCCGTCGAAGCCGCCGTCCGTGAACGCGGTGATGTCTGCTTCGCCGAACTGGCGGCGACGACCGAGGTCGCGCACGCCGTGCTCGCGGCGCTGGGCCTGCGTGAACAAGGCGTGCTGGCCCCCGGGGCCCCGCCGGACCCGGTCGAACGGCTCGCCGCCGGTCTCGCCGACCGGTCGGTGCTGCTGGTGCTCGACAACTGCGAACACGTCGTCGCCGAGACCGCCCGGCTCGTGCGGCGGCTGCTCGGCGCCTGTCCCGGGCTGCGCGTGCTCGCCACCAGCCGTGAGGCACTCGGCCTGACCGGCGAGACGCTCGTGCCGGTCGGCGCGCTGTCCGCCGAAGCCGCCGAGCGGCTCTTCACCGAGCGGGCCGCGGCCGTCGCGCTCGGCGCCGTTCCCGATCCGGCCGCGGTGACGCGGATCTGCGCCGCCCTCGACGGCCTGCCGCTGGCGATCGAACTCGCCGCCGCGCGGCTGCGGTCGCTGTCGGCCGACGACGTCGCCGCCCGCCTCGGCGACCGCTTCGGCCTGCTGTCCCGCGGCGATCGGTCCGCCGAGCCGCGGCACCGGACCCTGCGTGGCGTCGTCGAGTGGAGCTGGGACCTCCTCGACCCGGCGGAGCGGCGGCTGGCCGGACGCTTCGCCGGGTTCGCCGGTGGCGCGCGGCTCGACGCCGTCGAGCGCGTCTGCGAGGTGTCCGGCGACGTGCTCACCGGGCTGGTCGAGAAGTCGTTCGTGGAGTTCGACGGTGCCCGCTACCGGATGCTGGAGACGATCCGCGCGTTCTGCGCCGAGCAGGGCGACGACTGTCGCGCGGCGCACGCGAAGTACTTTTTGGACATCGCCCGTGAGGCCGAGCCGAAACTGCGCGGCGCGGACCAGCTGACGGCACTGGCCGAGCTGACCGCCGAACACGCCGACCTGCACGCGGCCCTGCGCTGGAGCGCCGAGCACGAGCCTGAGCTAGCCCTGCGGCTCGTCGCGGCCCTGACCTGGTACTGGTGGCTGCGCGGCCTGCGCAGCGAGGCGACGCCGTTCGCCGACGCCGTGCTCGCCGCCATCGGCGCCGAACCGCCGCCGGGGCTGGCCGAGGAGTACGTCCTCTGCGTGATCCACGCGTCGGCGACCGACGTCGAGATCGAGCCGATCCTGCGGACGCTCCACCGGCTGCGTTACCCGTACCTGTTCCTGCTGTGGGCGTTTTCCCCGCGCGCCAAGGCGAAGGAAGGGGAGCGGCTGGCCGGGCTGATCGGCGACGACGCCTGGTCGCGGGCGTTCGCGCGCATCGGTGACGGCCTCGGCGCCCAGTACCAGGGCCGGATCGCCGAGGCCGAGACGCACTTTTCCGAGGCACTGCAAGGATTTCGCGAACTCGGTGACCGCTGGGGTGCGGCGAGCGCACTGGAGAAGCTCGCGGAGTTCGCGGACTGGCGCGGCGACCACGCGCGGTTCCGCGAGCTGATGGACGAGTCCGTCCGGCTGGCGGGGGAACTGAGCGCGTTCGAGGACGCCGCCGACCTGCTCTGCCGCCGCGCGGACGGCGTGCTCCGCGCCGGGGACCCCGACGCCGCGCGCGCCGACTACGAAGCCGCCGCCGAGCAGGCACGCGCCGCGGGCACGCCGGTGACGCTGGCGCGGGCTCGCGGCGGGCTGGGCGAGATCGCGCGACGCGCGGGCGACCTGGCCGCCGCCCGCCGCTGGTACGCCGCCGCGGTCGGCCTGGCCGTCGACCCGGTGACCGGCGGCGAGACGCGGATCCGCCTGCACACCGGCTTCGGCTGGACGGCGGCCGCCGAGGGCCACCTCGACGAAGCCACCGAACTGCACCAGGAAGCCCTCGCCACGGCGCTGGAGCACGCGAACCTGCCCGGCGCGGCCCAGGCGGTCGAAGGCCTCGCCGGGGTGCTCGCGGGACGCGCCGAGGACGACCGGGCCGCGTTCCTCCTCGGCGTCGCCGTGGGCCTGCGCGGCGCGCCCGTGACCGGCGACCCCGACGTCGCCGCCGTGACGGCTCAGGTCCGGGCCCGCATCGGCGCCGACGCGTACGCCGAAGCCTTCGCCCGTGGCCGGGAAATGCCGCCTGAGCAGGCGTTGAGCGAGTTCGGTCAGCGGCGGTTCGCGCTCGGTTCGTGAGCGGTTGGCGGCCCCGGCCACGCTGCGGGGCATGACGAAGACGATCCTGATCTCCGGCGCGAGCGTCGCCGGTCCCGCCCTCGCCTGGTGGCTGCACCACCACGGCTTCCGCGCCACCGTCGTCGAACGCGCCCCGAGCCTGCGCGAAGGCGGCTACAAGGTCGACATCCGCGGCGTCGCGGTCGACGTCGTCCGCCGGATGGGCTTGCTGGACGAGGTGCACGCGGCGAGCACCGACATGCGCGGTGCGGCGTTCGTGAACAAGCGCGGCAAGGAGGTCGCGACGCTCGACGCCGACACCTTCGGTTTCCGCCACGGCGACGACACCGAAATCCTGCGCGGCGACCTGGCGAAGATCCTGTACGACCACACCCGCGCCGACGTGGAGTACGTCTTCGGCGACTGGATCACCGGGCTGGACCAGTCCGCGGCGGGCGTCGACGTCACGTTCGCGCACGGCGAGCCGCGCCGGTTCGACTTGGTCGTCGGCGCGGACGGGTTGCACTCCGGGGTCCGCGCGCTGGCGTTCGGCCCGGAAGAGGACTTCCTGCGCCGCTTCGACGCCTACATCTCGATTTCGACGGTGCCCAACACGCACCGGCTGGACCGCTGGGAGCTGCTGCACTCGGCGGCGCCGGGCAAGATGGTCAACGTCTACAGCACGGCCGGGGCCGCCGACGCGAAGGCGGCGTTCTGGTTCAGCGCCCCGCCGCTGCGCTACGACCGGCGCGACGTCGACGGCCAGAAGAAGCTTGTCGCGTCCCAGTTCGACGGTCTGGGCTGGGAAATCCCGGAGCTGCTGGAGGCGATGCGCGCGGCGGGCGACTTCTACTTCGACCCGGTGTGCCAGATCGTCGCCGACCGGCTTTCGGCGGGCCGCGTGACGTTGCTGGGTGACGCCGGGTACTGCCCGTCCCCGGCGTCGGGCCAGGGCACGAGCCTGGCGCTGGCGGGCGCGTACGTCCTGGCGGGCGAGCTGGCCGCGGCCGCGGGCGACCACGAGCCGGCGTTCGCGCGGTACGAAGCGGAAATGCGGCCGTACATCGAAAAGAACCAGGCGCTGGCGAAGACGGCGTTGCGCGGGATCCTCCCGCAGTCGCGGGCGTTCGCGTGGATCAACACCCGGATGATCAAGCTGATGCCCCACCTCCCGGGCCGCAACCGCGTCCTGGAGCAGATGGCCCGCCCCGTCCGCGAGGCGGCGAACGCCTTGGTGCTGAAGGACTACGCCTAGGGCCTGTATCGAATTCGGTCGGAGCCGTTCGGCGATCGCAGCCGACCTACGCCTCGCCGTCCACGCTGCCGCCGGTGGCCGCTAGTCAAAGGTCTTGAATGAGTCATTCAGGTCTTCGGAGGTCCTGAATGACTCATTCAAGACCTCGCGGAAGCCGCGGCGTCCATGCCGGACACCGGCGCCGACTTCGATACAGGCCCTAGGCGAGCGGGTCGTGGCCCCAGTTCATCAGCGAGTGGCGCCAGGTGGTGTCCCGGACGTCGCCGGAGGGCCGCTGGGCCAGGTGCCGGTGCACGTACCCGACGACCTTGCGCATGTGGGCGTGGTCGTCGCCGGTCAGGTCGGCCTTTTTGGTCCGCAGCAGCTCGACGATCCGGCGGCCGGACTGGTGGCCGACGGACTCGCCGCCGCCGTCGTGCTGCCCGGCGGCTTTCGACTCGTCGGTCCGCAGCCAGTCGTCCAGCTGCCGGGCGGTCATGTTCACGGCGTCGCCGAACTCGCGGCGGGTCTCCTCGTCGTCCATTCCGGACGGGTACCCCGCGTGATCACGGGTACTCCCCAGGTCAGGAGGTGTGGTGATGGGCAAGGAGTTCCGCAGGGGCGACCGCGTGCGCTGGGACGCGGGCAACCAGAGTTCGGTCGCGGAGGAGCCGCAGTACCTGGTGCGCAGCGAGAAGTCCGGAAGACCGCCGTGCACCACCCGGACAAGCTGCACGAGGCCTGAACCGCTACGGCGCCCCGGAGTCCGGCACCCCGGCGTAGTCCGGCAGGTCGACGCCGTCGAGCGCGCGCTCGATCAGCGGCATGAGCACGTCCATGTCGGGCTCGGCGTCCGGCCCGGTCGCGCCGCGGATCCGCACGTGCCACCGGCCCATCTCCTGGTTGGCCTCGACGAACGAGCGCATCCGCGCCTCGTACGCGGCGAACCCGGCCGCCGGGTCCCAGCCGGCGGCGGCCAGTTCGCCGGCCAGCAGGTAGGCGCCGACCAGGGCCAGGCCGGTGCCCTGCCCGGACATCGGCGACGCGCAGAACGCCGCGTCGCCGAGCAGCCCGACGCGCCCGTCCGACCAGCGGTCCAGCACCACCTGCGCGACCTGGTCGAGGTAGAAGTCCGGGGTGTCGTCCAGGTGCGCGAGGATGCGCGGGGTCAGCCAGCCGAAGCCCGCCAGCCGCTCGCGCAGCAGGTGCTTCTGCCCCTCGACGTCGCGGTGATCGACGTCGAACTCCGCGGCGGGGAAGGAAAACATGGCCATGCCCCGGGTGGCGTCCCGGATGGGCCGCAGCGCCGCCGAGCGCCCGGACTCCGGGTCCTGGTACTCGAGGTACCACCGGTCCAGCCCGAACTCGTTGGGCACGCTGTAGAAGGCCAGCACGAGCCCGAGGTGCCGGACGAACTGCTCGTGCGGCCCGAAGACCATCGCGCGCAGCGCCGAGTGCAGCCCGTCGGCGCCGACCACCAGGTCGAAGCGCCGCCTGCCGCCGCTCGCGAACGTGACGTCGACGCCGTCCGCGTCCTGGGTGAGCTCGGCGATCCGGTCGCCGAAGACGTATTCGACGCCGTCGGCCGTGTCGTCGTGCAGGACCTGGGACAAGTCCCCGCGCAGGATCTCGATGTCCGCGATGAACCCGTCGCCGCCGTCGTCGTCGGCGCGGTGGGTCTCCAGGATGGTCCCGTCGGCGTCCACCATGTGCGCGCCGGCGGTTTCGGTGCGGGCCGCGCGCACCGCCGCGTCCAGCCCCATCCGCCGGATGACCTCCTTGGTCACCCCGCGCGCGTCCACCGCCTGGCCGCCCGGACGCACGCCGGGAGCCCGCTCGATCACGGTCACCTCGGCGCCCCGGCGCCGCAGCCAGTGGGCCAAGGCGGGGCCCGCGATGCTCGCCCCGGCGACCAGGACCTTCGCGCCGCTCACCGCGCGGCCCGCACCTTCGCCGCCACTTCGGCCAGTTCTTCCCGGTCGCGCACCCGCCAGTCGGCCTGCATGACGAAGCCGTCGTCCGCGTGGCGGGGAATCACGTGCAGGTGGACGTGCGGGATCTCCTGGCCCGCGGCCTTGCCGTCGGCCAGGAAGAGGTTGATGCCGTCGCACGGCAGGTCCGTGCGGCGCAAGGCCGCCGCCAGTTCCTGGGCGACGCCGAACATCCGGGTGCCCGTCTCGGGCGGCAGCTCGGCCAGGTCCGCGTAGTGCGCGCGGGGGAGCACCAGCAGGTGGCCGGTGGTCACCGGGCGGAGGTCGACGATGCCGACGAACTCGTCGTCTTCGTGGACCAGGGCCGCGGGGGCGCGGCCGGTGCCGATCGCGCAGAAAACGCATTCCCCGCCGGACGTGGTCGCGGGCAGGCGCTGGGGTTCAGCCATGCGCATGACCCTATCCGGGTGATCACCGGGTGAGCCAGTGGTTCAGCGCCCACCAGGACCGCACGGCGTCGAGGACGCTCGCGCCGGAGTTTTCCGCCAGCGCCAGCGGGGTCAGCTCGGCCAGCCGGTCGAGGCGGTAGCGGACCGTGTTCGGGTGCAGGTGCAGTGCTTCGGCCGTGGGCCGCAGCCGCTGCCCGTGGTCGAGGTAGGACAGCGCGGTGGCCGCCAGCTCGCGGTGGAACGGGTTCACGGGGTCCAGCGCGCCGAGCAGGTCCGCGGTGAGGAGGTCGCCGAGCAGCGGCTGGGCCGACACCGCGAGCTCGCCCGCGAGGGACGTGAGGTCGTGGTACCCGCGCCGGTCGCGGGCCGCCGCGAGGCGCGACGCGGCCGTGCACAGCCGGTGGATTTCCGGCAGCGCGGGCAAAGCCGCGCCGGGCGCGGCGATCAGCAGCACGTCGCCGGCGAGCGCGACGCCCGCGGGCGACCGGGCCGCCAGGCCGGTGAGCCTGCCTTCGACCAGGCCGTAGACCCCGCCGAACTCGAGCAGCGCCTGTTCGAGCGTGCGAGCGTGCGCCGGGTCGCTGACGTCGGACACGACGCAGTGGTACCGGCCATCGGGACGCAGTCCCGCCCGCCGGAGCTCTTCGGGGGCCGGCGGCGGCCCGGCGAGCAGGAGGTTCCGCAGCAGCTGGGTGCGCGCGTCCCGCACCGTGCGCGAAAGCTGGAGTTCGGCGGCGTGGTAGCCCTTGACGATGTGGCGTTCCAGCGCGCCGGTGTAGCGCTCGGCGTCGAGGACCGTCTGGAGGATGACGTCGTCGGGCAGGCCCGCGGCCCGGCAGCGGTCGACGGCGACGCGTGCCGCGAGGGTGCGTCCCGCCTGGACGCCGCGCAGCAGGTCGGTGAGCGGGACACCCTGGGCGGCGCGGTCGGCCCCCAGCGCCTCGGCCGTCGTGTAGTCGGCCGTGTCGGGGTTCGTCGTGGCCCGCAGTGCCGCGGTGAGCAGGAACTGGACGTGCCGCCGGTTTTCCGCCTCCGGCAGCCGCGCGACCTCGGGGGACTGGCTCCGCGCGGCCTTCACCAGGTCGTCCACGACGTGCTCGTCCGCGGCCATCTCGTCGAGCACCCGCCGGAGCAGCGGCAGCGACACGGCACCTCCCCGAACCCGTTGTGGCAGGGGCACAACCAGCTGCCCGCGTTGTTGGCCGAACGGACCTACCGGACCCCTTCCGGTCGCCGGTTATCGTGACGATACCGGACAGTAACCGCGTTACCTCGCGATAGCCGCACCTCTTCACCGTCGAAAGGTGTCTCCCGTGCGCAAACGGTCCTACCTCTCCCGAGTGGCGTCCCTCTTCTCCGCGGCGGCCGTGCTGGCGACCGGGGCGGCGGTGCCGGCGATCGGCGCCCCGGCCGCGCTGCGGGAGGTGATGTTCGTCGGCAACAACTGGGAAGGCACGGCGGACGTCATCGAGTCACGGGGCAGCTTCGCCCGCATCGGGCGGGTGAACATCATCCCGGACAAGGACGCGCGGCTGGCGGAGATCTACCTGAACCCGGTCAAGCTCGCGTTCTTCCTCGGCATCCGCAACGGGCCCGGCGAGGGCCACGACCAGTTCGTCGACGACATGTACACCACCCCGGACGGCTCGTCGGTGGTGGCGTCGCGGCCGAGCTTCGCCGACGTCGTGTCGGTCAACCTCGCGACCGGCCGGATCAACTGGCGCTTCCCGGTGTCGGGCTTCCGGTCCGACCACATGGCGGTGTCGCCGGACGGCCGCCGCGTCGCGGTGTCGGCGTCGACGTCCAACACGGTGCACGTGCTGGACATCGTGACGGGACAGCAGGTCGGCTCGTTCGCCACCGGCGACAAGCCGCACGAAAACGTCTTCACCGACGGCGGCCGCTACCTGTGGAACATGTCGATCGGCGAGGTGAACACCGACCTCGACGACCCGGGCTGGGACTTCACCAAGGGGGACCGGCGGATCACGGTCGTCGACGCCGCGACGTTCCGCCAGGTGAAGGTGATCGACATGCGGCAGCGGCTCGACGCGTTCGGGCGCCGCGACCTGTCGGACGCCGTGCGCCCGGTCGCGTTCACCCCGGACGAGTCGAAGCTGTACTTCCAGGTGTCGTTCTTCAACGGCTTCCTGGAGTACGACGTCGCGACCGACAAGATCACGCGGCTCAAGGAGCTGCCGAAGAACCCGGCCACGAGCGACGATCGCACGACGTTCGTCAACGACTCGCGCCACCACGGGATGTCGATGAGCCCGGCGGGCGACAAGCTGTGCATCGCCGGGACGATGGACGACTACGCGACGGTGGTCGACCGCGCGACCCTGCAGCAGGGGCCGTTGGTGCCGGCGGTGAAGCCGTACTGGGCGACGGTGAGCGGGGACGGGAGCGCGTGCGTGATCTCGGAGGCGGGCGCCGACCGGGTCACCGCGATCGACTTCGCGACAGGGCAGAAGCGGGTGTCGGTCCCGGTGGGCGACCACCCGCAGCGGGTTCGCATCGGCCACGTGCCCGAAGGCTGGACGGGTCCGGCTAACTCCTGACGCGGCTCGAGGTTGTGCGCACCTCCGCCGGGACGGTATGACGCTGGGTCATGCCGTCCCGCGCGCCGCACGACCGGCCCCGCCTCCGCATCTCGCTGGGCCTCAACATCGCCGTCCTGCTCGCCGTCGCCGTCGTCGCCGCGGTCGGCGTCGGCGCCGTGGCGTGGTGGTTGCTGGGCCGTCCGCCGATCCGCGCGGCCGGCCGGTGGACGCCCGGGGAGAGCTTCGACTTCGCCAAGATCGTGCTCGCGGTGGTCGGCGGGGCGGGCGCGGTCGTGGCGCTGGTCGTGGCCTACCGCAGGCAGCAGCTCGGCGAAGCGGCCGAGCAGCGCGAAGAGATCAAGCTCTTCGCCGAACGGTTCACCAAGGCTTCGGACCAGCTGGGCGCGGAGAAGGCCCCGGTCCGCCTCGCCGGCCTGTACGCCTTGGAGGATCTCGCCCGCGGCACGCCCGCCCAGCGCCAGACGATCGTCAACGTGCTCTGCGCCTACCTGCGGATGCCGTATGCGCCGCCGGACGAGTCCGAATCCGCGGGGGAGGAGAACGAACGCCGCCGGCAGGAGCTGCAGGTCCGCCTGACCGCTCAGCGGATCCTCGGCGCCCACCTCCGCCCTGACGACGCGGCGGAGTTCTGGCGGGACATCGACCTCGACCTGACCGACGCGACGCTCGTCGAGTTCGACCTCGGCCGGTGCCGGGTGCGGGCCGCGCGGTTCCACCGGGCCGAGTTCGCCGGGCGGGCCGACTTCGCCGAGGCCCGGTTCGACGGGGTGGCCGGGTTCGGACTGGCCACCTTCACCGGCGTGGCCGACTTCGGGGAAGCGGAGTTCGCGGATTCCGCCGCGTTCGGGGGCGCCGGGTTCCGCGAGTGGGCGCGGTTTTCCGAGGTGCGGTTCGGCGCGGACGCCGCCTTCGCCGAGGCCGGGTTCGGCTGGCTCGCGGCCTTCGACGGCGCCGACTTCGCCGGGGCCGCGGGGTTCCGAGGCGCTCGTTTCCGGGAGGCCTGGTTCACCCGGGCCACGTTCGGCGGTGTCGCGAAGTTCACCGGAGCCGAGTTCGGCGCGAACGCCGAGTTCGGCGGGGTGCGGGTCCGGCTCGACCCGCCCCGGCGGCCGACGACGGTGCGGCTGGGCGGCGAAGTGGTCGACGAGGACGCCTACCCGGAGGAAGCCGACCACGATTTTCCCGGCGCGCTGGTCGTCGTCGATCCGCCCGCGGAGAACGATGCCTCGCTGCCCGGACGCCCGGGACGCTGGGGTCACCTGGCGTCAGCGGACTAGTACTGCAACGACACTTCGTGATGGATTGATCCGCGTGTCGGTTAGGCTCTGGTTCGTTGGTCGTGTAGTTGATCTTGTGTGCTGGAGATGGTGACGGACTGGTCGGCGCGTTTCGCTGCGTTCGCGGGGCGGTTCGCGACGCGGTTTTCCCGGGTGGAGCCCCGGCGGCAAATGGTGTCCTACCTGCGGGGCCTGCTGGCGGAAGCCGAGCGCAAGAACGGCTGGACCCTGGCCGAGATGGCGGGCGAGGCGGGTCCGCAGGGCATGCAGCGGCTGCTGAACTTCTACGCCTGGGACGCCGAGGGCATGCGTGATGACGTGCGTGATGCGGTGGTCGACGTGCTCGGGGACGCCGAACGCGGCGTGTTGATCGCCGATGAGACCGGATTCGTGAAGAAGGGCACGAAATCCGCCGGCGTGGCGCGCCAGTATTCGGGCACGGCCGGGCGAGTCGAGAATTCGCAGATCGGCGTGTTCTTGGCGTACGCCTCGGATCGGGGACGAGCTTTGATCGATCGCGAGTTGTACCTGCCGAAAGAGTGGATCGCGGATCGGGGCCGGTGCGCTGCGGCCGGCATTCCCGACGACGTCGGATTCGCGACCAAGCCCGAGTTGGCACAACTGATGGTGGAACGCGCGCTCGCCGCGAGAATCCCGTTTGCGTGGTTCACCGCTGATGAAGCCTACGGGCAGGTCGGGCGGCTGCGGCTCTGGCTGGAAGAACACGATATCGCACATGTACTCGCCGTACCCAAGTCCCAAATGGTGATTTCCATGGATCTGCGGCAACGACGCGCCCGCGCCGTCATCGCGGAGGTCGAACCGGCCGCCTGGCAACGTCTGTCCTGCGGCGATGGAGCGCACGGGCAACGGATCTACGATTGGGCGGTGGTCGACATCCGGCCTCTACGCCGACAAGAAGTCGGCCACTGGCTGCTGGCCCGCCGCTCTGTCAGCGATCCCACCGATATCGCCTATTACATTTGCTTCGGCCCCGCCGGCACCGACATCCGCGAACTGGTGCGCGTCGCCGGAAGCCGCTGGGCAATCGAAGAAAGTTTCCAAACCGCGAAAAACGAAACAGGACTCGACCACTACCAGGTCCGCCGATACGAAGCATGGTATCGGCATATCACCCTCTCCATGGCGGCAGCGGCGTTTCTCGTCCTCACTCGAGACGCCGCGAAAAAAGGGGATCCACACCCGGCCTGATACCGCTCACCTCCAACGAAATTCGCAGACTGCTCAACCGCGTCACCGCACCGATCCGCCGCACAAGCCAGCATGCGATGCACTGGTCACGATGGCGACGAGCCAGCCAAGCCCGGGCGCGTGCCAGCCACTACCGACGACGCGGCCATCACGAAGTGTCGTTGCAGTACTAGGGCGTGTCTGACAATGTTTTGGTCCAGGTGATCACGGCGTGGAGGACGACTGCTGAGCGGTAGACGATGGCGAGCTTGTCATAGCGGGTGGCCAGGCCTCGCCATTGTTTGAGCAGGTTGAACCGGCGTTCGGCAACGTTGCGGCCGCGGTAGTCCACCGGGTCGAAGGCGGGCGGCCGCCCGCCGCGGGAACCGCGGCGTTTGCGGTGCCCGGCCTGATCAGCAGGCTCCGGGATCACGGCGGTGATGCCGCGGCCGCGCAGATGACTGCGGATCGCTCGCGAGGAGTAAGCCTTGTCACCGCGGACCCTGTCGGGCCGGGTACGAGCCCGACCGTGTCCAGTTCGAGGGATCCGCAGGTGCCGCATCAGATGCGGGAACATCGGCGCGTCCCCGGCCTGGCCCGGCCCGACCAACATCACCAGCGGCCGGCCGTTCCCGTCGACGAGGTGGTGCACCTTGGTGCTCCACCCGCCGCGGGATCGGCCGATCGCATGATCAGGCGGCTCGGCGAGCAGATCCGTGTAGTTCGACCCAGCCCCCTGTGGGGCGGGTGATGTTGGTGGCGTGCTGATGCGCTCGGGCGATCGTGGAATCCACCGACACCGACCAGTCCACCATGCCCGCGGCGTCGGCTTCGGTGAGCAGGCGCTGCAGGACGGTGTCCCAGGTGCCGTCACCGGCCATCCGGCGATGCCAGGTCCAGATTGTCTGCCACGGACCGAACACCGCCGGCACATCCCGCCACGCCAGTCCGCACCGATACCGATAGATGATCCCCTCGACCATCGCCCGTGCATCCGAGAACGGCCGCCCACGCTTACCGGTGCGGGCCGGCAGTAGATCCTCGATCAACGCCCACTGAGCATCCGAGAGCAACTGAAACCGCGACACGACCAACAGCATCCCAGCCACCATCCAGAATGTTTGTCAGACACGCCCTAGCGGTTCAGGACGTCTCGAAGGCGAGCGTGAACCAGTCCCGCACCTCGTCGTCCACATCGGACACCCCGCGCAGGCTGAGCTTGTGCCCGACCCGAGCCCCTTTGGCCCAGCCGGCCGGGGCGATGCGGGCCGTCGTCACCGGATGTGGCAACCACAGGTACACCAGCACGTCGCGGGAGCGGGGGCGCAGCTCGGCGAGCTTGTGCTCCCGCTTCAGGAACACCCCGACCTTGACGGCGTCCTCGTGGACGTCGCCGAGGGTGTGCACGTGCTCGAGGACCGCGTCGTACACCTCGCGCTGCCACGGCGGCTTGCCCGCGAACGTGTCCTCGACCGTGCAGCCCGGCACGCACGTGTGGCCCTGGCCGGCGCGCGCGAACTCGCGGTCGCAGCGGGGGCAGGTCCAGCGGGTCGGCATGCCGTCCAGGATGGCACTCACAGCGGGACCGGGCCCAGCGCCGGGACCGTCTCGGCCGCGTGCACCAGCCTGCGGGCCGCCGTCGCCGCGGCCTTGCGCTGCGTCGCCGGCAGGCGGTCCAGCAGGGCACCCAATGCGGCGTGCCGCCGGTCGAGGACCTGCGCCACCAGCTCGCGGCCCGCTTCGGTGACCTCCAGGGTGACGACGCTGCGGTTGCGCTCGTCGCGGCCGCGGGCGACGTAGCCGAGGCCTTCCAGGCGGTCGGCCAGCCGCGTCACCGACGACGCGTTGACCCCCATCGCCGCCGCCAGGCGCGAGCTCGGGACCCGGCCCAGGCGGTCGAGGATGAGCAGCAGGCGCGTCTGCGGGAAGGTGACCTCGGGCGGGGCGGCGTGCGCGCACTCCCACGCGATCCCGACCAGGACCAGCGTGAGGCCGTCCAGGGCCACCACGTCCGGGTCGGCGTCTTCGAGGATTTGCATGCCGCAATACTTGCCAATCGCAAGAGCTTCGGTCAAGATGGGGACCCCGGCACTCGACCGGCCGGTCTTCCGCGCGCCCACAATGGACTCTTTGTCGCGCGAAACCCGTTGACCCGCAAGGGAAATCTTTCGAAATTCCGGTGAACTCCGTGGCGACCGGAGCCGTGTACCCCGTGCAGGCACCCGTCAGAAGGAGGAACGATGCCGGATCACCGTGGCATGACGGCCAAGGTCAGGGCCCGGGCCGTGCTGGTCGTCGTGGCCACCCTCGCCGTGGTCGGCGTGGGATCGGTCATGGTGCTGCGGGCCAGCGCCGAACAGCCCGCCGCGGCGCAGGTCCCGGCGTACGCGCACGACATGGCGGCGATGCGGCCGGGCTCCGCGGCGGCCGGCGACATCGGCGGGGCGGGGCCGGTCACCGAGCTGGACAAGACGTTCCTGGTCAAGGTGCGCCAGGCCGGGCTGTGGGAGATGCCCGCGGGCGACCTCGCGCAGACCCACGCCAGCAGCGAGGCGGTGAAACGCGCCGGGCTGCACCTGCTGGACGGGCACTCCCACCTCGACCAGCTGGTCCGCGAGGACGCGAAGATGCTGGGGGTGACGCTGCCCGACCAGGCCAGCGCGGAACAGCAGGGCTGGGTCCGGCAGCTGACGGCGGCGCAGGGCCTCGAGTTCGACAAGCTGTTCGTGAACCTGCTGCGAGCATCGCACGGCAAGATCTTCGCCACGATCGCCGAAGTCCGCGCGGGCACGCGGAACGACGTGATCCGGCGGCACGCGCGCCAGGCGAACCAGACGGTCCTCGACCACATGGAGGTGCTGGAGGACACGGGGTTGGTGGACGAGAAGACACTGGCCGACGTCGCGGCGGCGGTGAACCCACCGCCCAAGTGACCTCAACCGTCGCGGGCAGCCCGCCGGTACGCCGATGGCGACATCTTCATCGCTCGCGTGAAGTGGTGCCGAAAGGTCGCCGGGCTGGCGATACCCACGGCGGCACCCACCTCCTCCACCGGCAGCGCACCGTGGGCCAGCAGTGGCAAGCTGGCCGCGATCCGCTGGGCGACCACCCACCTCAGCGGGCTGGTCCCGGTCCGCTGAGCGAAGTGCCGCAGGAACGTCCGCGGCGCGAGGTGCGCCCGGCGCGCCAGTTCGGCCACCGTGATCGGCGAGGCGAGGTGGTCCAGCGCCCACGCCATCGCGCGCTCCACCCCGTCGCCCGCCGCCGGTTCGCGCACCGCCGCCACGGCGACCTGAGCCTGGTCGCCCTCCCGGTGCGCCGGGACCAGCAAGTGCCGCGCCACCGCGTTGGCGACCGCGGCTCCGTGGTCCGCGCGCACGAGGTGCAGGCACAGGTCCAGCGCCGCGGCGTTGCCCGCGCCCGTGAGGACGTCTCCGCCATCCACGTACAGCACGTCGGGCCGGACCAGGATCCGCGGGTGGCGTCGGCGCAACAGCTCCGTGTACTGCCAGTGCGTCGTCGCCTCGCGGCCGTCGAGCAGCCCGGCCGCGGCCAGCGCGAACACCCCCGAACAGATCGAGACGACGCGGGCGCCACGTTCGTGCCCGTCCCGCAGGGCGGCCACGAGCCGGGGCGGGACTTCGCCCTCGACGTCCGGTACCGCCACGACGATCTGCGTGTCGGCCGCCGCGAACACGTCCTCCTGCCCCGGTGCGCACACCCGCAGGTCGTACTCCGGCCTCCCGAACACCTCGACCACGGTGCCGAATTCGTAGGACGCCAGCCCGTCGAAAGCCGCCACCGCGACGGTGTGAGGGCGGCCGGACGGCATGGCGGAATCTTAGCGGTCACGGGGCGTTCCCGCCCCTGTCCGGGACGCCGACCGGCTACCAGGATCGGAGGCATGATCATTCACTCGCTGGCCGAAGTCACCGGCACCGAACGGGAAGTGCGCGGTCCTCTGTGGACCAGCCGCCGTCTGCTGCTCGCCGGGGACGGCGTCGGATTCTCGCTCAACGACACCGTGGTGCACGCGGGCGCGGAGCTGGAGATGCAGTACCTCAACCACGTCGAAGCGGTCTACGTCGTCGAGGGCCGGGGCGAGCTGGTCGACGAGACCGGGCAGACCCACCCCCTCGAGCCCGGCGTGCTGTACCTGGCCGACGCCCACCAGCGCCACACCTTGCACGCCCACACCGAGTTCCGCGCGCTCTGCGTCTTCGACCCGCCCCTCACCGGCCGCGAAGTCCACGACGAACGCGGCGCGTTCCCGCCGCCGGGTCAGGCGCCCGCGAGGTAGCGCTGCACCGTCGGGCCGACCTCCTCGACGATCTCGGCCGGGGTCAGCGCGACGACCGGCGGCAGGCGCAGCACGTACCGCGTCAGCGCCAGGCCGAACAGCTGGCTGACGATCAGCCCGGCACGGCGCGGGGCGTCGGCCGGGTCGCCGAAGCGCAGCACCGCCGGGGTCACCTGGCGCGCGAACACCTCCCGGATCTTCTCGACGACCGCGTCGTCCGCCACCGCCGACCGCAGCAGCGTCAGGAGGATCTCGTCGGTCGGCGGCCGTTCCCACAACGCGAGGAACTGGCGGGTCAGCAGCTCGCCGACGGTGGCCGGGTCGGCCGCGCCGAGGTCCGGCAGCTCGAGCTCGACGTCCACGGCCGCCGCGAACAGGCCGTCCTTGCTGCCGTAGTAGCGCATCACCATCGACGGGTCGATGTCCGCGTCGGCGGCGATCGAGCGGATCGTCGCGCGGCGGAAGCCGTCGGCGGCGAAGCGGCGGCGGGCGGCTTCGAGGATGGCCGCCCGGGTGGCGTCGGAGCGGCGGGGGACTCAGCCATGTCAACAAGTGTAGGCCAACACTTGTTGACAGGCCAGCCCGGCGATGCCTACAGTCGATGCCAACAGTTGTTGGCAAACTCGGAGGTGCCGCCATGTCCCTGCCCGCCCGTACCGATGTGCTCGTCGTCGGAGCCGGTCCCGCCGGGCTCGCCGCCGCGATCGCGCTGGCCGACGCCGGGGTCGACTTCGTGCTGGTCGACCGCCAGGCCGAAGGTGCGAACACCTCGCGGGCCTGCGTGGTGCACGCCCGCACGCTGGAGGTGCTGGCCGAGCTCGGCGTCACCGACCGCCTGAAGGAGCTGGGTGTCGTGGTTCCGACGTTCACCGTCCGCGACGGCGCCGCGGTCCTCGCCCGAGTGCCCTTCGCCGGGCTGCCCACCGACTACCCGTACACGCTGATGGTGCCGCAGGACCGCACCGAGGCCGTGCTGCTGGCGCGGCTGCGCGAGGCGGGCGGCGACGTCCACCGCCCGGTCGAGGTGACGGCCGTCGCCGGGGACGCGACCGGGGTCACCGTCACGACGTCAGCCGGCACCGTGCGCGCGAAGTACGTCATCGGTGCCGACGGCATGCACAGCCGCGTGCGCGACGAAGCGGGCATCGGGTTCACCGGCGCCACCTACGCCGAGTCGTTCGTGCTGGCCGACGTCCGGATGAGCTGGCCGCTGGACCGCGAAGAGGTCAGCCTGCACCTGTCGCCGGAGGGCGTCACGGTGGTCGCGCCGCTGCCCGGCGCGGCCGACCGCTACCGCGTGGTCGCCACGGTCGCCGAGGCCCCCGAACGCCCCGGCGTCGCCGACATCCAGTCCATTGTGGACGCGCGCGGCCCGGAGGGCGCCCGGACGCGGGTCACCGAAGTCCTGTGGAGCTCGCGGTTCCGCGTGCACCACCGGGTCGCCGACCACTACCGCGCCGGTCGCGTCCTGCTGGCGGGCGACGCGGCCCACGTCCACAGCCCGGCCGGCGGCCAGGGCATGAACACGGGCATCCAGGACGCCGTCGAGCTGGGCCGCCTGCTGGCCAGGGTGGTCGCGGGGGAGCCGGACGCGCTCCTGGACACCTACGAGGCCAAGCGGCGTCCGGTGGCCACCGAGGTGGTGGCGTTCACCGACCGCATGACGCGGATGGCGACGCTGCGCCCGCGCGTCGCCCGGGTGCTGCGCAACTCGGTGATGAAGCTGGCGTTCTCGCTGCCGCCGGTGCGGGCGAAGCTGGCGTACCGGCTGGCGGAGCTGGCCGCCCGCTGACCGCCCACCGGAGGTCGTGAATGAGTCATTCAGGACCTCCGAAGACCTGAATGAGTCATTCAAGACGTCAGCGGGCGGGGTGCCGGATGCCGAGCCACTGCTCGGCGCCGTACTCCTCGTACCGCCTCACCTCGGCGAACCCCAGCTTCGCGGCGAGCCGCAGCGACGCCGTGTTCGCCGTCTGGGTGCGCAGCGCCACCGGCTCGCCGGGCCGGGCGGACGCGAACCAGTCCAGCGCCGCCGCGCACGCCTCCGCCGCGTACCCGTGCCCCCACGCCGCAGGCAGGAACAGGTAGCCGATCCCGGTCTCCCCGTCCTCGCTCCGGTCGAGGGTGACCATGCCGATCATCGCGCCGTCGAGCTCCACCGCGAACGACCCGAACCGGCGGCCCGGCACCTCGGGCACCGCGGCTTCGACCTCGGCACGCGGCCGGGACCCACCGATGTACGTGCCCACTTCCGGCGAGGCGAACAGCTCGACGTAGGTGGCGCGGTCGCGGGCTTCGGACTCGCGCAGCACGAGCCGCTCGGTCCGGATCGGGGCGGGCGGCCAGGTCACGCCGGCCAACCTAGCGCACGGTCAGCGGGCCGGGGGCACGATCCCGTACTCGTGGATCTTGCGGTAGATCGTCGCCCGCGAGATCCCCAGCAGCTTCGCCGCCCGGACCTTGTTGCCGTCGGCGTCCTCCAGGCACCGCACGATCGCGTCGCGCTCGATCGACTCGAAGCGGTTCAGCGGGCGGCGCGTCACCGCGTGGAACTCCGCCGGAAGGTCGCCCGGCCGGATCGTGCCCGCCCGGCGGCGCTGGGCCACCGCCTTGAGGACCCGGTAGAGCTGTCCGGTGTTGCCCGGCCACTCCGCCCGCATCAGCAGGTGCAGTGCCGCGGCCGAACAGGTGAGCCTGCCGCCGTAGCCGAGCTTGCTCAGCACCAGCGGGACCAGCTCCGCGAGGTCCTCGACGTGGTGGCGCAGCGGCGGCACCCGGACCGTGCGCGGGAACGCCTTCAGCAGCTCGGCCAGCGCGGGCTCGGTCTCGGCTTCCGGCACGAGCGTGAGCACCACCCACGGCGCGTCGGCGCGCTCCCGCAGCTGGCGCAGCACCCCGGCCAGCGTGTTCGCCGCCGGCGCCGAAAGCCGGTCCGCGTGGCGGATCACCAGGGTGCGGATCGGGGCTTCGGCGTGTTCGCGCAGCAGCACGTCCCAGTCCTGGGTGCCCGGGGCGTCCACGGTCAGCAGCCGGGCCGCCGGGTGGTGGCGCTGGTGCAGGCCCTTCGCCAGGGTCAGCTTGCCGGTGCCCGGCTCGCCCTCCAGCGCGATCCACTCGCCGCGCTGGTGACCGGTGTCGAGGTCGTACCCGCTGCGCAGCCACAGCGGCGCCGAGCCGACCACGCCCGGCAGGTACATCGGCAGCATCGGCGTCGGTGCCGCGAGGGTCTCGTCCGCCTCGATCAGCTTCACCGACAGCACGCCGCCCGCCGTGTCGGACTCGCGCTGGCCGGGGACGCGGCGGCAGAACACGCGTACGCGCAGCCCGCTCGACAGCGCGAGCGTCGCCGGGGTCCGCCGTCCCTCCGCCAGTGCCTCGGTGGCGTGCCCGAGCAGCACCGACTGGTCGGCCGGGTCGAGCAGCTGCCGGGCCCGGTCGTTCATCATCACGATGTCGTCGTTGAACGCCAGCACGATGCCCGTCCAGCGGCGGCAGGTCTGCAGGTAGGCCTGGAAGAGGATCATCTCCCGCAGATCGCTGTGCCGCAGCAGGGCTTGGCGGATCTGCTCGGCCGTCGAGCGGGCCAGCGCGATGAGCAGCCCGCCGGCGTCCCGGTACCAGCAGGTGAGGTCGACCGCGCCGATCTTCTTGCCGGAGATCGGGTGGTGGATCGGGACGCCGGCGCAGGCCAGGTTCTCCAGGTGCTCGGCGTAGTGCTCGTGGCCGAACACTGCCGTCGCGCGGCCGTCCTCCAGTGCCGTGCCGATGCCGTTGGTCCCGACGGACTGCTCGCCGTAGCTGAACCCGGGCACGAGCTCGACGCGCTCGAGGTGGCGGCGCAGGTCGGCGTCGCCGGTCCGCTGGGTCAGCACGACGCCGTTCGGGTCGGTGAGGATGAGGCTGATCGGCTGGCCCTCGAACTGCTCGCCCAGCTTGTGCAGCACCGGTTCCGCGCCGCGCATCAGCGGGATGTCGAGGTTCTGGTCGCCGAGGTAGAGCGGGTCGATCCGCTCGGCCTGGACCTGGAACTCGCGCGAGCGCCGCCACGAGGCCAGGATCGTCTGGCGGACCGATCCGGGCGGGACCGGTTCGGCGGTCAGGAAGCGCACCCGGGTGCGGGCGAGCTCGTCGTCGGCGAGCAGGGCTCCGGGCGCGATGTCGTCCACGTGACCTCCAGCTTCCCGCGGCCCACGTGGGTGCGGGCACACCCGTTGTGCCGCCCGTCCAGCCTAGAACCGCCCGCTCCGCCGCGGTGTCTCAAATTGAGACGCTCCCGCTCCCGCGGCGGCGGTGCGATGAGGTCATGGCCGCCGAAACGTACAACCCGTGGACGATCGTCAACCTGGTCTTCACCCACCTGGCGGAGCAGGGACTGCACCCGACCCTTGGCGGGGAGGGTCATCCCGGTGAGCCCGCCGCGGCACTGCTGCGGGCCCTCGGGATCACGCCGACCGTCGAGGGCGACGCGCGCGTGCAAGCCGGGATCCACGACGAGCTCGCCGCGCTGCGGGCCCGGATGCTCGGCTCGGGCGAAACGCCCTGAGCAGCGGTTCTGTCTCAGATTGAGACCCGCGTCACTCTCGCGCGCCCCTTCAATGGTCAACGCAGGACGCCCCGGGCGGCGAGCCACGGAGAAGGAGTGATCCATGAGTCGCCAGAGTGTGGCGAAAGCCCACCAGAAGATCCAGGAACTGTCGTGGGAACCGGCGTACCACACCCCGGTTTCGCACTACGGGACCGACTACACCTTCCAGAAGGCCAAGAAGAAGGACCCGCTCAAGCAGGTCCTCCGCTCGTACTTCCCGATGCAGGAGGAGAAGGACCACCGGGTCTACGGCGCCGAGGACGGCGCGATCCGCGGCAACATGTTCCGCCAGGTCCAGGAACGCTGGCTGGAGTGGCAGAAGCTGTTCCTGAGCATCATCCCGCTGCCGGAGATCTCGGCCGCGCGGGCGATGCCGCTGCTGTTCCGCACGGTCCCCAACCCGGAACTGCACAACGGCCAGGCCATCCAGATGATCGACGAGGTCCGCCACTCGACGATCCAGCAGAACCTCAAGCGCCTGTACATGCAGAACTACATCGACCCGGCGGGCTTCAACTCGAGCCTGCGCAACTTCCAGAACGACTACTGCGGCACCATCGGCCGCCAGTTCGCCGAAGGCTTCATCACCGGTGACGCCATCACCGCGGCGAGCATCTACCTGACCATCGTGGCGGAAACGGCGTTCACCAACACGCTGTTCGTCGCCATGCCCGCCGAAGCCGCCGCCAACGGCGACTACCTGCTGCCCACGGTGTTCCACTCGGTGCAGTCCGACGAGTCCCGCCACATCAGCAACGGGTACGCGACCCTGCTGATGGCCCTGTCGGACGAGAGCAACCACCAGCTGCTCGAACGCGACCTGCGGTACGCGTGGTGGAACAACCACGCCGTCGTCGACGCCGCGATCGGCACGTTCATCGAGTACGGCACGAAGGACCGCCGCAAGGACCGCGAAAGCTACGCGGAGATGTGGCGCCGCTGGATCTACGACGACTACTACCGCTCGTACCTGGTACCGCTCGAGAAGTACGGCCTCGTCATCCCGCACGACCTCATCGAGGAAGCCTGGAACCGGATCTGGAACAAGGGCTACGTCCACGAGGTCGCGCAGTTCTTCGCCACCGGGTGGCTCGCCAACTACTGGCGCATCGACCCGATGACCGACGAGGACTTCGAGTGGTTCGAGTACAAGTACCCGGGCTGGTACGACAAGTACGGCAAGTGGTGGGAGAACTACGCCCGCCTCGCGACGCCGAACGGGCACCACCCGATCGTCGCCGAAGACGTCGACTACGTGTACCCGCACCGCTGCTGGACGTGCATGGTGCCGTGCCTCATCCGCGAGGACATGGTGGTCGACGAGGTCGACGGCCAGCACCGCACGTACTGCTCGGAGACGTGCCGCTGGACCGACGCCGAGGCGTTCCGGCCCACCTACCAGGGCCGCAACACCCCGAACATGGGCCAGCTGGTCGGCGCCCGCGAGTGGGAGACGCTCTACCACGGCTGGAACTGGGCCGACGTCGTCTCCGACATGGGCTTCGTCCGCGACGACGGCAAGACCATGGTCGCCCAGCCGCACCTGAACCTGGACCCGAAGAAGATGTGGACGCTCGACCACCTGCGCCGGATGCCCGAGGTGCAGTCGCCGAACGTGCTGCTCAACCAGATGACCGACGCCGAGCGCGCCGCGTTCGTCGCCGACTACAACCGCCAGGGCCCGGCCGGGCGCCCGGCACCGCAGCAGGCCTGAGACGGGGCCCGGCATGGCCGAGAAGCACCGCGTCCGGTTCGAACCGGTCGGCATCGAGATCGACGTCGCCGAGGACACCACGATCCTGCGCGCCGCCGCCGAGCAGGGCGTCATGCTCATGCACGGCTGCAAGGAAGGGCAGTGCGCGGCGTGCAAGTCGTTCATCCTCGACGGCGACGACGTCGAACACGACCGGTATTCGACCTTCGCGCTCCCGGACTACGAAAAGGAGGAAGGGTTCACCCTGCTGTGCCGGGCGCACGCCTACGAGGACCTGACGATCGAGCTCCTCAACTACGACGAGGAGATGATCCAGTCCGGGCTGCCGATCCAGGAGGCCGAAGCCGAGGTCGTCGCCAACGACCCCGTCACCCACGACCTGCGGCACCTCGTCGTCCGGCTGGACCGGGAGCTGAAGTTCTTCCCCGGCCAGTACCTGGACTTCGAGGTGCCCGGGACGGGGGAGACGCGGTCGTTCTCGATGGCCAACACCTCGGCGCGCGACGGGCTGCTGGAGTTCGTCATCAAGGTCTACCCCGACGGGTTGTTCTCCCGGTTCCTGGCCACCGAAGTCGCGGTCGGCGACCGGCTCCGGGTGACCGGCCCGTTCGGGGTGTTCACCCTCCGGGACAACCCGGGCGCGGACCTGGTCTTCGTCGGCGGCGGCGCCGGGATGGCCCCGATCCTGTCGCTGCTGCGGTCCATGGCCGAGCGCGGCCTCGACCGGAAGGCGGTCTTCTACTACGGCGCCCGCCGCCGCCACGACCTCTGCTTCGAGGCGGAGCTGCGGGCGCTCGAGGAGAAGCTGCCGAACTTCCGTTACGTACCAGCGCTTTCCGAGCCGGGAGACGACGGCTGGGACGGCGAGGCCGGCCTGATCACCGACGTCCTGCGCCGGGCTGCGTCTGTTCCGGGGCTTCGCCCCGGGCCGGGGGCTCCGCCACCCGGACCCCCGAAGGATGGGGGCCTCGACCTGACGGGAGCCGACGCCTACGTCTGCGGCCCGCCGCCGATGGTGGAAGCCGCGCTGGAACTGCTGCCCGCGCTCGGCGTCGCCGACAAGCGCGTCTTCTACGACAAGTTCACCACCACGGGCGAAGGGTAAGGAACCCATGACAGCCACCCAAGAACGCAGCGTGCCGAAGCCGGCGTTCACCGACGCCGAAGCGGGCGCGAAGGTCTTCCCGGACTCCAATGCCCGCCAGTACAACTACTTCACCCCGGCCAAGCGCAAGCAGAGCCACTACGAAGACGTCACCGTCGAGGTCCAGCCCGACCCGCGGCACTACCTGTCCCAGGGCTGGCTCTACGCCTTCGCCGACGGCAAGGCCGGGTACCCGCTGGAGTGGACCGCGCTGAAGGCGTGGGGCTCGGACCGCCCGGTGCCCGAACGCAGCCCCGGCTCCGGCGGCAAGGGCTACGACTGGCCCGCCCACGGCTGGCACGAGTTCCGCGACCCCAACGAAGAGTGGGAGCTCACCCTCTACCGCTACAACGCGAACGTCGTGCGCCAGCTGAACCAGAACATCGACGCCGCCCGCCAGGCCAAGGCGTTCGAGCAGTGGAACCGCAACTGGGTCGAGTTCGTCGCCAAGCACGTCGGCGCGTGGATGCACGTCGACCACGGCCTGGGGCTGTACTTGTTCGCCAACGCGAACCGCCGCGCGCCGACGAACATGCACAACAACGCGATCTCGGTGAACAGCATGCACCGGATCCGCGCGGCACAGGACCTGGCGCTGTACAACCTGACGCTGACCGAGGAGATCGACGGCTTCGACGGCACGGCCCACCTGACCACCTGGAACGAGGACCCGGCCTGGCAGGGCGTGCGCGAGACCGCCGAGCAGCTGACCGGGATCTGGGACTGGGGCGAAGCGATCTTCGCCGCCAACATCGTCTTCGAGCCCCTCGTCGGCGAGCTGTTCCGCAGCAACCTCGTCCAGCAGGCCGCGCCGGCCAACGGCGACTTCGTGACGCCGACGCTGATCGGTGCCGAGGAGTTCGACTTCTCCGAACGCGACCTCCGCTACACGAAACCGATGTTCGACCTGCTGGTCAACGACAAGGAGTTCGCCGACCACAACAAGGCCCTGCTGCAGAAGTGGCTGCAGGACTGGGTGCCGCGCTGCATCGCCGCCGCCCGGGCGCTGCAGCCGCTGTGGTCGCAGCCCGACGCCAAGCCGATCCGGTTCGAGGACGGACTCGACCGGGTGAAGAGCCGGTTCGCCGGAATCCTGTCCGAATTGGGCCTCAAGGCACCTGAGGAGCTGGGCCAGTGACTGTTTTCAAGACCGCGGAAAGCCCGTTCAAGGCCGACAACAGCGCGTCCAACATGTGCGGCTTCACCCTGATGAACAACCAGGTGGGCGCCATCGTCGCGGAGGTCATGGGGACGAAGGACAACGTCACCATCACGCCGCTGCCCTCGATGATCCGGGTCGACGCGGTCGGCCGCATGGACGTCGTCTACGCCGAGGTCGACGAGGCCGCGGGCGAGGAAGAGGGCTGGTTCAACGCGGCCGAGTTCGAGGAGAGCATGTCCACCCACTACGGGCGGATGATCCACGAAGACGACCGCACGATCATGTTCGCCAACCCGGAGGACGCGGCCGAGTACCTCGACTTCGACCTCAAGCCGATCAAGTAACCCGGTCCCGGCCCGACCGCCCCAATGTGGCCTTCGGTGCGTCAGACGCACCCAAGGCGGCCTTCGGTGCGTCTGACGCAACCAAGGCCACATTGGGGCGCTTCACCCAGCAGCACTCGATCCGCTCAGGAAGGATCACCATGTACGAAAAAGACGGCGAAAAATACTTCGTGGTGGACGGCCACACCCACTTCTGGGACGCCAGCCCGGACAACTGGGTCGAGGGCCAGGAGGAATACGCCAAGGGCTGGATCGAGTGCTTCCACGCCTACCAGGGACTCGGCCCGAAGGAGACGCACTGGCCGCTCGACCGGTTCCAGAAGTACTCCGAGGAGCTGATGATGCACGACCTCTTCGAGGCCGGGCACGTCGACAAGGCCATCTTCCAGCCGACGAACCTGCGGCAGTGGTACAAGAACGGCTTCAACACCACCGAGAACGACGGCGCGCTCGCCGAGAAGCACCCGGACAAGTTCCTCGTGAACACCACCTTCGACCCGCGGGAAGGCGACGCGGGCATGAAGGCCTTCGAGGAGCGCGTGAAGCGGTACAACTGCAAGGGCGTCAAGCTCTACACCGCCGAGTGGCGCGGTGACTCCCGCGGCTGGAGCCTGAAGGACCCGGAAGCCGCGCGGTACCTGGAAAAGTGCGAGGCGCTGGGCGTCAAGAACATCCACATCCACAAGGGCCCGACGATCTGGCCGCTCGACAAGGACGCCTTCGACGTGTCCGATGTGGACCACGTGGCGACGAACTTCCAGGGCCTCAACTTCGTCGTCGAGCACGTCGGCCTGCCGCGCATCGAGGACTTCTGCTTCATGGCCACCCAGGAGCGGAACGTCTACGCGGGGCTCGCCGTGGTGATCGGCGGCCTGATGCACGCCCGGCCGAAGTTCTTCGCCAAGGTCATGGGCGAGCTGATGTTCTGGCTCGGCGAAGACAAGCTGATCTTCGGCGCCGACTACGCCATCTGGGAACCGAAGTGGCAGGTCGAGGGCTTCGTCGACTGGAACATGCCGGGCGACGACGAGCTGTCGGACTTCCCGCCGCTCACCGTCGACCAGAAGAAGAAGATCCTCGGGCTGAACGCCGCCCGGCTCTACGACATCGACGTCCCGGAAGAGCTTCCGGTCGAAGGACCCGGAGAACGTCGAGCCCGTCGGCGTGCCGAACTCATGACGACGCTGGTGCTCGGGGCCCGCGCCGCCGTGTGGGCGGCGCTGGGCACCGTCCGCGATCCCGAGCTGGACGAGCCCCTCACCGACCTCGGGTTCGTGGCCCGCTGCGAGGTGAGCGACGCGGGCCACGCCGTCATCCGGCTGCGGCTGCCGACGTACTTCTGCGCGCCGAACTTCGCGTTCCTGATGGTGGCCGACGCCTACGACGCCGTCGCCGGGGTGCCCGGCCTGACCGGGCTCGACATCCGGCTGGAGGACCACTTCGCGGCCGACGTCATCAACCGCGGGGTGGCGGCCCGGCAGGGGTTCGTCGCGTCGTTCGAAGGCGAGGCCGTCGACGAGCTGGACACCCTGCGGTACGACTTCGTCCGCAAGGCGGTGCTGGCGGGAACCGACCGCGTCTGCCGGTCACTGGGTGGCCGGGACCCGCGGGCGTTGACCCTCGGCGACGTCCCAGCGAGCCCGGACCTCGACCGGCTGCGGGCCCGCCGTCGCGAGCTGGGCCTGCCCGCGGGCGACGGCGACCCGCTGCTGCTCGACCCGGCCACCGGCCAGGCGGTGGCCCCCGCCGACGCGAAGCGGCACCTGGCCTTCGCGCGGCTGACCCGCACGAGCATGGAGGCCAATTCCGGCGTCTGCCGCGGCATGCTGCGCGCGCGGTACTCGCTGACCAGTGAAGAGGAGGGCACGGGATGAAGGCCGTGCGGCTGCAGAAGTACCACCAGCAACCGGTGATCGAAGACGTCCCGGAGCCGCGCGCGACCGGACCCTTCGACGTCGTCGTGAAGATCGGCGGCGCCGGCGTGTGCCGCACCGACCTGCACATCATCGAGGAGCAGTGGGCGGAGAAATCCGGCGTCGCACTGCCCTACACGATCGGGCACGAAAACGCGGGCTGGGTGCACGAAGTCGGCCCCGCGGTCACCAACGTCGAGGTCGGCGACACCGTCATCCTGCACCCGACGCCGACGTGCGGGCTGTGCCACGCCTGCCGCGCGGGCGACGACATGCACTGCCCGAACGGGAGCTTCCCGGGCATCAACACCGACGGCGGGATGGCCGAGTACCTGCTGACGTCGGCGCGGGCGTGCATCAAGCTCGATCCCTCGACCCAGCCGGAAGACGTCGCCGCCCTCGCCGACGCGGGCATCACCGCCTACCACGCGGTGCGCAAGGCCGTCCCGCAGCTGTACCCGGGCACGACCTGCGTCGTCAACGGCGCCGGCGGCCTCGGGCACATCGGCATCCAGTCGCTGAAGGCGCTGAGCGCGACCCGCGTGATCGTGGTCGACCGCAACGCCGACGCGCTGGAGCTGGCGTCGGCCCTCGGTGCCGACGAAACCGTGCTGGCCGGCGGCAAGCAGGTCGAGGCCGTGCTGGACCTGACCGGCGGCAACGGCGCCGAGGTCGTCCTCGACTTCGTCGCCGAGCAGGGCGCTCAGCAGGACGCCTTCGCGATGACGCGGCGTGCCGGGTCGCACTTCGTGATCGGCTACGGCTCCAACATCGACATCCCGACGATCGACATCATCTCCACCGAGCGCAACATCATCGGCAACCTCGTGGGCACCTACAACGACCTGGCGGAGCTGATGGTGCTCGCCCAGGCCGGGAAGGTCACCCTGCACACGAAGAAGTACCCGTTGGACGCCGCGCTCGACGCGCTGGCCGACCTCGACGCCGGGCGCGTGCGCGGCCGGGCCATCCTCACCCCCTAGGAGCAAGTCATGGCGAAGGAACTGCGGTTCGGCTCGGACGCCCGCGACCTGCTGCTGTCGGGCGTCGACAAGCTCGCCGAAGCGGTCAAGTCCACCCTCGGCCCCAAGGGCCGCAACGTGATCATCGAGAAGATCACCGGCTCGCCGGTGGTCACCAACGACGGCGTCACCATCGCCCGCGAGATCCACCTCAAGAACCAGTTCGAGAACATGGGCGCGCAGCTGGTCAAGGAAGCGGCGATCAAGACCAACGACGTCGTCGGCGACGGCACCACCACGGCCACCGTGCTCGCCCAGGCGATCGTCCGCGAAGGCATGCGGGCGATCGAGCGCGGCGGGAACCCGGTGCTCGTCAAACGGGGCATCGACCACGCCGTCGGGCTGCTCGTGTCCCACCTGGAGAAGCAGGCGCACCCGGTGGTGTCCGAACAGGACTACGCGCGGGTGGCGGCGATCTCGGCCAACGACGACGACGCCGTCGGCGCGGTGATCGCCAAGGCGCTGCACACCGTCGGCGACGGCGGGGTGGTGACGGTCGAGGAGTCACCGTCGATCGGGATGAGCGTCGAGTTCGTCGAAGGCTTCGAGTTCGACAACGGCTACCTCTCGCCGTACCTGGTCACCGACCCGGGACGGCTGGAGGCGGTGCTCGACGACCCGTACATCCTGATGTGCGCGGAGAAGATCACCAAGGTGCAGCAGCTGATGCCGTTGCTGGACAAGGTGATGCGGGCGCCCCGGCCATTGGTGGTCATCGGCGAGACCGTCGAAGGCACGGCGTTGTCCATGCTGGTGCACAACCACATGAACGGCACCTTCCAGTCGGTGGCCGTCCGCGCGCCGGGGTTCGGCGACCGGCGGCTGCACAAACTGGAGGACCTCGCCGCGATCGTCGGCGGCGCGGTGCTCTCGCGCCAGTCCGGGTTCACGATGGAGACGATGACGCTGGAGCACCTCGGCCGGGCCAAGCAGGTCCGGGTCACCGAGAACCGCACCACGATCGTCGGCGGTGCGGGTTCTTCCGACGCCGTGGAGTTCCGGGTCGGGCAGCTGCGGGCGGAGCTGGAGCGCGCGCAGTTCGGCGTCGACGAAGACGTCCTGACCGAGCGGATCGGGGCCCTCACCGGCAAGGTCGCGGTCGTCCGGGTCGGCGCGGCCACCCCGGCCGAGCTGAAGGAACTGCAGCACCGGGTCGAGGACGCGTTGTCGGCGACGCGGGCGGCGATGGCCGAGGGCATCGTGGCCGGCGGGGGAGCGGCGCTCCTGCACGCCGAGAAGGCGTTGGAGGGCCTGGGTTTGGACGGTGACCAGGCGATCGGCGTCGAGATCGTCCGGCGGGCGCTGGCCGAACCGGCGTTCCTCATCGCCCACAACGCCGGGCACCCGGCCCACGAAATCGTCGCGCGGACAAGGGAGCTGGGCGACGACGAGGGATTCGACGCGCTGCACGACCGCTACGGCGACATGATCTCGATGGGGGTCGTCGACCCGCTGCGGGTGTGCCGCTCGGCGGTGCAGAACGGCGCGTCTGTGGCGGGCCTGCTGCTCACCACGAACTCGCTGATCGCCGAGGAACAGACCCCGTGGGGTGGCAGCCCGGCGCTGATGACCGAGTTCGGCCCGCTGGACGAAGGCCTGCACCAGCCTTCGCCCGACGCGAGCACGCCGCAGTCCCTCGGGATGGGCCCCTCCGTCGGCTGAGCCCCACGTCCGACCAGCCCGCGGAGAAAGGGAGGTCTCCTCGCCGGTGTCCTGAGCCCCGGCGAGGAGACCTCCGGCTCATCCGGAGTGGCCGCAGGCGAACACCGGCGCCGAAGCCAGCCGCACGCAGGCGGGGCACTGGTTCACCGGCCGGTCACGGCGGCCCCAGTACGGGTACTTCGCCCCGCACAACGCGGTGAGCACCTCGCCCGGCCGCGGGTCGGGGTGGCACCGGGGGCAGTAGGCGTGCGCGGCGCGTTCGACGTCGGTGCTCATGGGTGCTCCTCGGGTTGGCGCTCACCGGGGTACCCGGGCCGCCCGCGCGCCAACCCGCGGCACCGAGCGGCCGCCGGTGAAGCACCAGATCGCGATGACCGGGTCGCAGATCGCGCAGCCGAACGACGAGTCGTGCGCGAACGGCAGGATCGGCTGGCCCTTCAGGTGGTGGACGACGTCCCAGGCGGTGTGCAGCAGCCAGCCGATGCCGATGAACGTCCACGAGTCGAGGCCGCGGAAGCCGACGTAGGCGAGCACCGCGCAGAACACGATCTCCCACGGCCCGAGCGCGCCACCCGAGAGGTAGGCGGCGCCCGCGCCCGCGACCATGACGGCGTTGAACTTCCGCCGGTGCGGCTCGGCGATGAGGGAGTTGAGGACGACGTAGAGGAGGCCGATCAGGATCGGCGCCAGCACAGCGATCATGATCGACCACGGTAGAAACGGCCCCCGCCGACGGCCAGTGGCTGTTCTGCCAGTCTCCACCGGGTTCTCGCCACCCCTATGATGTCAAGCAGTTGATTTAAACTCGGGATACGCTGGCGGCATGACCACCACGGAACCGCTCACGGCGGACAGCCCGGTCGGCGAGTGGGTCGCGCACCCCGAAGGCGGCCCGCTCATCCGCGCGCTGCTCGCCGAGGCGGGCTTCGACGAGTCCGTCCTGGCGCCGGTCCGGCGGCTGCCGCTGCGGCAGCTGGCCGAGCTGAGCCAGGGGCGACTGGTCCAGGACGTCGTCGACGACCTGGTGGCGCGCGTGAACGACGGCGTCACCCCGGCGCCCGCGGCCCGGCGCGAGCGGATCGTGCCCGGCCGGTTCGACGGCCGGACGGTCGTGGTGACCGGCGCCGCGTCCGGCATCGGCCGGGCCACCGCGACGCGCATCGCCCGCGAGGGTGGCCGGGTCGTCGCGGTCGACGTCGCGGCGGACGGGCTGGCCACGCTCGCCGCCGGCCTCGACGCGGCGGACGTGGTCACGGTGACCGCCGACATCACCGACGAGGCGGGCGTGGCGCGGATCGTCACCGCCGCGGGCCCGGGCGTCGACGGGCTGGCGAACATCGCGGGCATCGTCGACGACTTCAGCCCGGCCCACGAGACGAGCGACGAGCAGTGGCGGCGCGTGTTCGCGGTCAACGTCGACGGGACGTTCCGGCTCATCCGCGCGGTCGTCCCGGCGATGCTCGAGGCCGGCGCGGGCGCGATCGTGAACATCGCGTCGGAGGCGGCCTTGCGCGGGTCGGCCGCCGGGATCGCCTACACCGCGTCGAAGCACGCCGTCGTCGGGATCACCCGCAGCTGCGCGGTGATGTACGGGCCGCACGGGATCCGCGTCAACGCGGTCGCCCGGGCGGCGTCGCGACGGGCATGGGGCTGAGCGCCGAGCCGTCGGAGTTCGGGCAGCGCCGGCTCGGCGAGTTCCTCTCGGCCATCCCGCCGATCGCGACGGCGGAGCAGCTGGCGGCGTCGATCACCTTCCTGCTGAGCGACGACGGGGTGAACGTCAACGGCGCGGTGCTGCCCTCGGACGGCGGGTGGTCGGTGCAGTGAGCGCGGGCCTCGTAAGGTGGGCCGGATGAACGTGAAGGCGGACCGCGCGAACGCGACGCGGGAGAGCATCCTCGTCACGGCGGAGCGGCTGTTCGCCGAGCACGGGGTCCAGGTCGTGTCCAACCGGCACATCAGCGAGGCGGCCGGGCAGGGCAACAACGCGGCGGTCAACTACCACTTCGGCACGAAGGTCGACCTGGTCCGCGCGATCGTCCGCCGCCATTCCGAGCGCATCGAGCGCCTGCGCGCGGAGCTGGTCGACGCGATCGAGGGCGACGGCGACCTGCGCGACTGGGTGGCCTGCCTGGTCCGCCCGACGACGACGTACCTGCGCGAGCTGGGCGCCCCGACCTGGTTCGCCCGGTTCAGCGCCCAGATCATGACGGACCCGGCCCTGCGGGCGATCATCGTCGAGGAGTCGCTGTCCTCGCCGACGCTGGTCCGCGCGGTCGAGGGCTGGAACCGCAGCCTGGACGGCCTGCCGCCGGACGTGCGCGCCGAGCGGGGAGACATGGCCCGCCAGCTGATGATCCACATGACGGCCGAGCGCGAGCGGGCGCTGGCCGAGGGAACGGCGACGCCGCGGGCGAGCTGGGACGACGCGGCGTCGGGCCTGATCGACGCGATCACCGGCCTGCTCCTCGCACCGGTGACCCCGGTTCGCTGACCCCGGCCCCGAGCGCCCCAATGTGGCCTTCGGTGCGTGAGACGCACCCAAGGCGGCCTTCGGTGCGTCAGACGCAACCAAGGCCACATTGGGGCGCTTGAGTTCGTCGCCGCGGCTGAACCAGCCCGCCGCGATTCGTCGTGCGGGACGAACGCCCGCGCCGCCCGACCTCCTAACGTCACCTCGATCGGCGACGACGAGGAGGCGGACGGGTGCGGACACTCTTGCGGGGCGGCCGGGTGGTGGACCCCGGCAGCGGGTTCGACGGCATCGCCGACGTGCTCCTCGACGGCGACACCGTCGAAGCCGTCGGC
Organism: Amycolatopsis nalaikhensis; assembly: GCF_030264295.1. GTDB lineage: Bacteria > Actinomycetota > Actinomycetes > Mycobacteriales > Pseudonocardiaceae > Amycolatopsis > Amycolatopsis nalaikhensis. Next base: position 7,518,313 of record NZ_CP127173.1, read on the forward strand.
ACCGCGCTCGACGCGCCGGACGCCACGGAAGTCGACGTCAGCGGGCTCGTCGTCGGGCCGGGGTTCGTCGACCTGCACAGCCACGTGCACTCGATCGCCGGACAGCGGCTGCAGGCCATGGACGGGGTCACCGCCGCCCTCGACCTCGAAGCCGGGCTGATGCCGATCGAACGCGCCTACGCCGAGGCCGCCAAGGCCGGGCGGCCGTTGCACTACGGCTTCTCCGCCTCCTGGGGCGCCGCGCGGGCGCAGGTCCTCGCGAACATCGCGCCCGACGCGAGCATCGACAGCGGGCTCGCCGTCCTCGGAAACCCGCGGTGGCAACGGAGTTCGTCCAAGACCGAATTGGCCGCGTGGCTGTCGCTGCTCGAGGGCGAACTGGCGGATGGCGCACTCGGCATCGGCATTCTGATGGGCTATGCGCCCGCGACCGAGCCGGGGGAGTTCCTCGCCGTCGCGCGGCTCGCCGCGAACGCCGGCGTCCCCACCTACACCCACGTCCGGGAGCTGGTCGAGGTCGACCCGGCGATCCCGGTCGACGGCTCGGTCGAGATCGTCGCCGCCGCCGGGGAAACGGGCGCCGCGATGCACCACTGCCACGTCAACAGCACCTCCGGCCACCACATCGACCGCGTCCTCGCCACCCTCGACACCGCGCGCCGCGAAGGCTCGCGTGTCACCGTCGAGGCCTACCCGTACGGCGCGGGCAGCACCGCCGTCGGGGCCGCCTTCATCGAGCCGGACCGCCTGCGGATGAAGGGACTCCGGCCCTCGAGCGTCGTGATCCTGGAGACGGGGGAGCGGGTTCGCGACGAAGCCCGGCTGCGCCAGATCCGGCGGGACGACCCGGCCGCGCCGTGCATCCTGGAGTTCCTCGACGAAGAAAACCCCCGGGAACGCGCGCTGCTGCACCAAGCCCTCGCCTTCCCCGACGCCGTCGTCGCCAGCGACGCCATGCCCGTGTCCTGGAAGGACGGTCACAGCGAGACCACCGAGTGGCCGCTGCCGCCGGGCGGCACCACGCACCCGCGCACCGCGGGCACCTACGCCAAGACCCTGCGCCTGATGGTCCGCGAAAGCGGGGCCTGGAGCTGGCTCGAGGCGTTCCGCCGCTGCTCCTACCTGCCGTCGCGGATCCTCGACGACGTCGCGCCCGCGGCCCGCCGCAAGGGCCACCTCGGTGTGGGCGCCGACGCCGACGTCGTGGTCCTCGACCCGGCCGCGGTCACCGACACCGCGACCTACACCGACCCCACCCGGCCGTCGAAGGGGGTCCGGCACCTGTTCGTCGCCGGAGTTCCCGTGGTCAGGGACGGAGCCCTGGACACGGAAGCCTTTCCGGGACAGCCGCTGCGGGGTGAGCCGAAGTGATCGACGACATCGAGGCGCTCGTCCGGTGCGAGTCACCGTCGGCCGACCACGAAGCCGTCGCCCGCAGCGCCGAAGCCGTCGCCGCGATCGGCCGTCGCCTGCTCGGCGCCGAACCCGAGCGCCTCGACGTCGACGGGTGTCCGCACCTGCGCTGGCGGTTCGGCGACGGCCCGCCGCGGGTCCTGCTGCTCGGGCACCACGACACCGTGTGGCCGCTGGGTTCCCTGCGCACGCACCCCTTCGAAGTCCGCGACGGCGTCCTGCGCGGCCCCGGCTGCTTCGACATGAAGGCCGGGGTGGTGCTGGCCCTGCACGCCGCCGCGGCGCTGCCCGATCGGGACGGGCTCTCGATCCTCGTCACCGGCGACGAGGAAATCGGCTCGCCGTCGTCCCGCGCGCTCATCGAGGAGGAGGCCAAGAGCTGCGACGCGGTCTTCGTGCTCGAAGCCTCGGCCGACGGTGGCGCGCTGAAAACCCGCCGCAAAGGCGTTTCCCTGTACCGGATCGAAGTCGACGGCCGCGCCGCGCACGCCGGGCTCGAACCGGAAAAGGGCGTCAACGCCGGGATCGAGGTCGCCCACCAGATCCTCGCGGTAGCCGCTCTCGCCGACCCCGAACGCGGCACGACCGTCGTCCCGACCGCGCTCAGCGCCGGAACGACGACCAACACCGTGCCCGGCGCGGCGAGCGTCGCGGTCGACGTGCGGGTGTGGGACGCGGCCGAACAACTCCGCGTCGACCAGGCCATCCGGAGTCTCCGGCCGCACCTGCCCGGTGCGGGGATCCGCATCACCGGGGGCATCAACCGGCCACCACTGGACGCGGCGGCGTCGGCGGACCTCTTCGCGCTGGCGAACGAACTCGCGGGCGGCACGCTCACCGAAGCCGCGGTCGGCGGCGCGTCCGACGGCAACTTCACCGCCGGACTGGGGATCCCGACCCTCGACGGCCTCGGTGCGGTCGGCGGCGGTGCCCACGCCGACGACGAACACGTCGTGGTCGCCGAGCTGCCGAACCGGCTCGCGTTACTGACCGCGCTGGCGGAAACCGTGCTGGCGCAAGGGAGTTCGTCCGCCACGACGAACGCGCCGGGTGAATCCGGTGCGGGACAACGGTGACCCGGCCCGGCCGTGGCGGAAAGGTGGTCGGTGTGACAGAAGTCGTGACGAACACAGCCCCGCTCCTGCGGGACGAGGCGGCCGCGGCCGCCACCGCCGCCGCGACGGCCTCGGGGGTCCAGGTCCGGACACTCGCCGAGGTCGCCGACCTGACCGCCGTGACCCGGCTCTTCGAGGCGATCTGGCGCCCGGCTCCCGGAAACCAGCCCGTGACGTCCGAACTGCTGCGGGCCATGGTGTCCGCGGGCAACTACGTCGCGGGCGCCTTCGACGGCACCGAGCTCCTCGGCGCCTGCTTCGGGTTCTTCGGCGGGCCCGCGAAAGGGGGACTGCACAGCCACATCGCCGGGGTCGCGACCGCCGGGCACGGCCGCGGCATCGGGTTCGCGCTCAAGCTGCACCAGCGCGCCTGGGCACTGGGCCAGGACGTCCCGGTGGTCTCGTGGACGTTCGACCCGCTGGTGCGGCGCAACGCCCACTTCAACCTGACCAAGCTCGCCGCCCGCCCCGAGCACTACCTGCCCGACTTCTACGGCCCGATGCACGACGGCATCAACGGCGCGGGCGACACCGACCGGCTGATGGTGGCCTGGGACCTGGCGAGCCCGCCGGTGCGCGCCGCGGCCAGGGCCGAACCCGCCCGGTTCGACGCGGCGGCGTTGCGGAACCAGGGCGCCGCCGTGGCGTTGGCGGCGGACGACGGCGGCGCGCCGGTCACCGGGCCCGCCGACGCGCCGGTCGTGCTCGTCGCCGTGCCGCCGGACATCGAGGCGCTCCGGCGCGCCGACCCCGGCCGGGGCCGCGCGTGGCGGGTCGCCCTGCGGGAGGTGCTCGGCGGCCTGATGACCGGCGGCGCCTCCGTCATCGGATTCGATCGTGCCGGCTGGTACGTGGTCGCGAAGGAGCAGTCGTGAAACTCACCGGTGTGGACCTGCTGCGCGTCCGCATGCCGCTGGTCTCCCCGTTTCGGACGTCGTTCGGCACCCAGGCCGAGCGCGAGCTGCTGGTCCTGCGCGCGGTGACCTCCGAAGGCGAGGGCTGGGGCGAGTGCGGCGCGATGGTCGACCCGCTCTACTCCTCGGAGTACGTCGACGGCGTCGAGCACGTGCTGCGGACCTTCCTCGTCCCGGCGCTGCTGGCGGCCGACGACCTGACGGCGAACAAGGTCGCGCCGCTGCTGGCGAAGTTCAAGGGCCACCGGATGGCCAAGGCCGCGCTGGAGATGGCCGTGCTCGACGCGGAGCTGCGCGCGCACGGCGTCTCCTTCGCCACCGCGCTGGGGTCCACATCGGACTCCGTGGCGTGCGGGGTCTCGGTCGGCATCATGGACTCGATCCCGCAGCTGCTCGACGCCGTCGGCGGCTACCTCGACGCCGGCTACCTGCGCATCAAGCTGAAGATCGAGCCCGGCTGGGACGTCGAGCCGGTGCGGGCGGTCCGGGAGCGCTTCGGCGACGACGTCCTGCTGCAGGTCGACGCCAACACGGCGTACACCCTCTCGGACGTGCCGCAGCTGCGCCGGCTGGACCCCTTCGAGCTGCTGCTGATCGAGCAGCCGCTGGAAGAGGAGGACGTACTCGGCCACGCGGAGCTGGCCAAGCACATCCGGACGCCGATCTGCCTCGACGAGTCCGTGGTGTCCGCCCGCTCGGCCGCGGACGCGATCCGGCTCGGCGCCTGCCGGATCGTCAACATCAAGCCGAGCCGGGTCGGCGGGTACCTCGAGGCGCGGCGGGTGCACGACGTCTGTGCCGCGCACGGCGTCCCGGTGTGGTGCGGCGGGATGATCGAGACCGGGCTGGGCCGGGCGGCCAACGTCGCGCTGGCGTCGCTGCCCGGGTTCACCCTGCCCGGCGACACCTCGGCTTCGGACCGGTTCTACCGCACCGACATCACCGAGCCGTTCGTGCTCGAAGGCGGGCGGCTGCCGGTGCCGTCGGGGCCCGGCCTCGGCGTCACGCCGATCGCGGAGCGGCTGGCCGAGGTGACCGTCGCGAAGTCCTGGCTGACGGACTGACCACAGTGGACTGACGGACGGAGTGTCCCATGGAGACAGCCGAACAGGTGATCACCCGCCGCGTGGCGGAAGCGGGTGCCCGGGTCCGCCGGTGCGCGGCCGGGGCCGCGGTGGCGGTCTCGAGCGGCAAGGTCCTGATCGCGGTGCGCTGCGCGGAGATCCGGGCGGTGCTGGCGCGCCGGCTGTGGTCGCGGCCCTCCGCCGAGAAGCCGCGCGAGGCGGTTCGTCCGCCACGATGAAAGTTTCGCCGGGGCTCGTCGGATTCGACGAACCGTGCGCCCCGGCCGCCGTCCTAGCATCCCGGCATCGCCGGTTCCCCCATCGTCGGACGAGAGGCAACCATGTCGAAACTCACCGAACTCGATGCCTGGCTCGCGAGCCGGCTCCCGGCCCTGCTCGCCGAACACCGGGTCCCCGGCGCGTCCGTCGCCGTGTACGCCGGTGGCGAGGTCGTCGACCGCGCGGCCGGGGTGCTCAACAAGGGCACCGGCGTCGACGCGGACGTGAACTCGCTCTTCCAGATCGGCTCCATCACGAAGGTCTGGACGACGACACTGGCGATGCAGCTGGTCGACGAAGGCGTGCTGCACCTCGACGACCCGGTCCGCAAGCACCTGCCGGAGTTCAAGCTCGCCGACGAGGACGCGGCCGCGCGGATCACCGTGCGGCAGCTGATGTGCCACACCTCCGGCTTCGAGGGCGACATCTTCACCGACACCGGCCGCGGCGACGACTGCGTCGAGAAGCTCGTCGCCACCCTCGGCGACGTTCCGCAGCTGTTCGCGCCCGGCGAGATGTTCTCCTACAACAACGCCGCCTTCTGCGTGCTCGGCCGGGTGATCGAGGTGCTGCGGGGCAAGAGCTTCGGCGACTGCCTGAACGACCACCTGTTCACCCCGCTCGGCCTGACGCACGCCGCGGCGAGCCCGTACGAGGCGATCCGGTTCCGCGCCGCGATCGGGCACCTCTCGCCGAAGCCCGACGCCGACCCCGAACCCGCGGGCATCTGGGCGCTGACGCCGTCGAACGCCCCGGCGGGCTCGATGCTCGCGATGCGCCCGCGTGACCTGGTGGCGTTCGCCGCGATGCACCTCAAGGACGGCGAAGGCCCCGACGGCACCCGCGTGCTGAGCGCGGAAAGCGCCCGCGCGATGCGGGAGCGCGTGGTGGAGCTGCCCGACCTCGGGCTGATGGGCGACGCGTGGGGGCTCGGCTGGTCGCTGTTCGACTGGCCCGGCGGGGCGGTCGTCGGGCACGACGGCGGCACGATCGGCCAGTCGGCGTTCCTGCGGGTCGCGCCGGAGCACGACGTCGCGGTGGCGCTGCTGACCAACGGCGGCAACCCGATCCCGCTCTACACCGAGGTCGTCGGGCACCTGCTCGAGGAGCTCGCCGGGATCGAGCTCGCCCAGCCGCCGGTGCCCGACCCGGCCCCGCCGCGGATCGACGCGAGCCGGTACGTCGGCGACTACGCGTCGTCGGTCGCGGACATCAAGGTCAGCCAGGACGCCGACGGCCGGATCTGGGTCGAGCGCGTCCCGAAGGGGATCTTCGCCGAGCTGTCCGGTCCGGAGAAGACCGAGCTGGTCGCGCTGAATGGCGACACGCTGATCCTCGCCGAGCCGATGCAGGGCATGTACCTGCCGCACGCCTTCGTCGGCGACGACGGCACCGGGCGGGCGCTCTACCTGCACACCGGCCGCGCCGATCGAAGGGTCAGCGCGTGAGCGGCGTCGCCACCGAAATCGAAGACGTCTTCGCGAGCGCGGGCGCCCGGGGTTTCCTGCACGCGCGGGAGATCGGCGGGCGGGCCGAGGTCGCCGTCGGCGCGGACGACCCGGTCGTGCTCGCGTCGGTGTTCAAGATCCCGGTCGCCGTCGCCTACGCACGGGAAGTCGTCGCGGGACGGCTCGACGAAACCGAGCGGACCCGCGTCGGGAAGCGCTACCGCATCGGCGGGATCGGCACCGCGGGGTGCGCCGACGACGTCGAGATGAGCTGGCGGGACCTCGCGCTGTTCATGCTGACCATGAGCGACAACGCCGCGACCGACGTCATCTACCACCGGGTCGGGCAGGACGCCGTCGACCGCGTCCTCGCCGACCTGGACCTGCGCCGCACCCGGCTGATCGGCTGCTGCGAAGACCTCTTCGCCTCGGTGCTGGCCGACCTCGGCGCCGCCGAAGACGACGACCTCGACGCCGTTTTCGCCGGAGCCACGCCGGAACGGACGTGGAAACTCGCGGTGCTCGACCCGGAGCGCACGACGTCGTCCACGCCCCGCGAGATCACCACCCTGCTGGAAGCCGTGTGGACCGACCGCGCGGCCGAGCCCGCCGCCTGCGAGCGGGTGCGCCGGATCATGGCGCGGCAGATCTGGCCGCACCGGATCTCCTCCGGGTTCGGCTCGGACGTCGCGATCGCGGCCAAGACCGGCACGCTGCCCGCGGTCCGCAACGAAGCCGGGGTCGTGACGTACCCCGACGGCCGCCGGTTCGCCGTCGCCGTCTTCACCCGCGCGGACTCGCTCGCCGAGCGGCAGCCCGCCGTCGACGCCGCCATCGGCGAGGCCGCCCGCCTCGCCGTGGACCACCTGCGGAAGGAAACGCCATGACCAGGACACGGACGGCGGGAGTCGTGCTCGGCGTGCTCGCCCTCACCGCGACCGCCTGCGGGGGATCGGGCGGCACCGCCGCGGGGGACGGGACGCCGGTGGACGGCAAGACCTTCACCCTCGGCATCGGCTCCGACCCCGGCACCATCGACCCGCACATGACGGTGTTCTCGGTGGCGATCCAGCTCGACCTGTTCCTCTACGATTCGCTGCTCGGCCAGTCCGCCGACGGCAAGCCGGTCGCGGGGCTGGCGGCGAAGTGGGACGCGCCCACGACGACGAGCGCGACCTTCACCCTGCGCCAGGGCATCACGTGCTCGGACGGCGCCCCGCTGACCGCCGCCGACGTCGCGGCGAACGTCAACTTCGTCGGCGACCCGGCCAACAAGTCGCCGATCGCCGGGCTGACGATCGCGCCCGGCACCAAGGCGGCCGCCGACGAGGCGACCCGCACGATCACCGTCACCAGCGGCAAGCCGGACGCGTTCCTGCTCCGCAACGTCGGTTCGCTGCCGATCGTCTGCGCCAAGGGCCTGAGCGACCGGAAGCTGCCCGCCAAGGGCGAAAGCGGCACGGGCATGTTCGCGATCTCCGAGGTCGTGCCCAACGACCACTACACGCTCACCCGGCGCAAGGACTACGCGTGGGGCCCCGGCGACTGGAAGGCCGAGCCGGGCCTGCCGGACAAGGTCGTCGTCCGGGTCGTCCCGAACACGACGACGGCCGCGAACCTGCTGCTGTCCGGGGAGTTGAACGCGGCCGCCATCAACGGGCCCGACCGGCAGCGCCTGGAAGCGCGGAAGCTGTTCCACGCGGACTACCTCGCCCCGCTGGGCGAGATCTTCTACAACCAGGCCGCCGGACGGCCGGGCCAGGACGAGTCCGTCCGCCGCGCGCTCACCCAGGCCCTCGACCTGCCGCAGCTGGGCAAGGTGCTGACCAACGGCGCCGGCAAGCCGTCGCAGGGCATGATCACCGCCGAGCCGAAGGTCTGCTCGGGCGACACCGTCACCGGCAACCTGCCCGCCCACGACCCGGCCGCGGCGGCGTCCGCGCTGGACGCGGCGGGCTGGACGAAGGGCGCCGACGGCGTGCGCGCCAAGAACGGCAAGCGCCTGACGCTGACCGTCCTCTACGGCACGCAGCTCGGCCCGACGATGGCCCCGACCGCCGAACTGCTGCAGCAGACCTGGAAGTCGCTCGGCGCCGACGTCACGCTCAAGGGCGTCGACAGCCCGGGCCTCAACCAGGCGCTCTTCGGCACCGGCGAGTGGGAGGTCTCGCTCGGCCCGGTCGGCTTCGCGCTGCCGAGCCAGCTGGTGCCGTTCGTGTCCGGCCCGGCCGCCCCGGACGGGACGAACTTCGCCCACGTCGCCAACCCCGCCTACGACGCGGCGGTGCAGCGGGCCGGGTCGTTGCCCGGCGAGGCCAGCTGCCCGGCCTGGAACGAGGCGGAGACCGCGCTCGTCAAGCGGGTCGACGCGGTGCCGTACTTCGACTCCGTCGTCCCGACCTACGGCAGCGGCGCGAAGTTCACCTTCAGCCAGGGCAGCCTGATGCCGTCCTCGATCCGGATGCTCGCGAAGTGACCACCGCGGCGGCACCCCGCGTCCGCGGCGGCCCGTGGCCGTCGTTCGCCGCGCGGCGGCTGGTCCGGTTCGCCGTCTCGCTGTGGGCGCTGCTCACCGCGGCGTTCCTGATGATCCACCTGGTGCCCGGCGACCCGGTGCGGGCCGCGCTCGGCATGACCGCGCCCGCCGACCTGGTCGCGGCGAAGCGGGCCGCGCTCGGCCTCGACGACCCGCTGTGGGTGCAGTACGGGCACTACCTGCGCGGACTGGTGACCGGGGACCTCGGGACGTCGATGGTCAGCGGGCAGGCGGTCACGCAGGTGATCGGCGACCGGCTGCCGTCGACGTTGCAGCTGGCGGTGCTGGCCTTCGCGGTCGTGGTGGCCGTCGCGGTCCCGGTCGGCGTCTGCTTCGCGGTGCTGACCCGCGGCGGCCGCCGCCGGGGCGGGGAGCTGGCGTTCACGTCGGTGAGCGTGCTCCTCGCCGCCGTCCCCGAGTTCCTGGTGGGCGTCGGCCTGGTCGCGCTGCTCGCCGTCGGCTTCGGCTGGTTCCCGGTGGCGGGCGCGGACGACGCGAGCTCGTACGTGCTGCCGGTGGCGGCACTGGCGCTCGGACCGGCGGCCGTGCTGGCCCGGATCATCCGGGTCGAGCTGCTCGCCGTGCTGGGCGCCGACTTCGTCCGCACCGCGCGGGCGAAGCGGCTCCCCGCCCGGCTGGTCTACGTCCGGCACGCGCTGCCGAACGCGCTGACCGCGACCCTCACCCTCGGCGGGCTGATGCTGACCTCGATGGTCGCGGGCACGGTGCTGGTGGAGAACGTCTTCGCCTGGCCCGGCCTCGGCTCGACCATCGTGCAGTCGATCGTGACCAAGGACTACCCGCTGGTGCAGGGGATCGTGCTGGTCTACGGCGTCGGCGTGCTGCTGGTGAACCTGCTGGTCGACGTCGTGCTCGGCCTGCTGGACCCCCGTTCGACGATCCGGGAGAGCTGATGGCGCGACGACGCGGTTCGGTTTGGGTGGCGGCGGTGCGCACGCCGGTGGGCGCGTGCTCGGCGGTGTTGCTGGGCTTGGTCGTCGCGCTGGCGGTGCTCGCGCCCCTGCTGTGGGGTGACGTCGCTGCCGCGATCGACACCGACGCGATCGGCCAGGCCCCGTCGGGGGCGCATCCGTTCGGCACCGACTCCCTCGGCCGCGACATCCTGCTCCGAACGCTGGTGGCGACCCGGTTTTCGATCGGGCTCGCAGTGCTCGCCACCGCGATCGGCGTCGGCGCCGGGGTCGTGCTCGGCGCACTGCCGTCGGTGCTGCCGCGGTGGGCGGGGCGGCTGCTGACCGCGGTGGTCAACATCGCGGTCGCGTTCCCCGGCCTGTTGCTGGCCCTGTTCTTCGCGGTGATCTTCGGCGTGGGCACGCACGGCGCGGTGCTGGCGATCGCGTTCGCGATGGCGCCGGCGTTCGCGCGGCTCGTCCAGACGCTGTCCGCGTCGGTGGCCGGCCGCGACTTCGTCGACGCCGCCCGGATTTCCGGCGTCGGCCGGACCCGGCTGCTCGTCCGGCACGTGCTGCCCAACATCGGCGAGCCGCTGCTGGTGAACGCGACGATCCAGGCCGGGGCGGCGTTGCTCGCCTTCGCCGGGCTGTCGTTCCTCGGCATCGGCGTACAGGCACCGGACTACGACTGGGGACGACTGCTGCGCGAAGGCCTCGACGGCATCTACGTCAACCCGGCCGCCGCGCTCGCGCCGGGCGCCGCCGTGGTCCTGGCCGGACTGGCGTTCAACCTCGTCGGCGAGACAGTCGCGGCGGTGGTCGGCGTCCGGACCCGGCCGGGCAAGCGCGCGGCGGGCCCGCTCCCGGCCCCGCGACCGGCGGCCGCCGAGCCGCCCGCGGACGACGCGGTACTCGTCGTGGAGAACCTGCAGGTGGCGTTCCCGGGCCCGCACGGGTGGACCGTGCCCGTGCGCGGGGTCAGCTTCAGCGTCCGCGCGGGCGAGGCCGTCGGCGTCGTCGGCGAGTCCGGGTCGGGCAAGAGCCTGACCGCGCTGGCGGTGTCCCGCCTGATCGAACGCCCCGGCGTCGTGACCGCCGACCGCCTGGAGTTCGCCGGGAAACCCTTGGCGGACGCGAGCGACCGCGAGCTGGGGACGTCGCTGGCGATGGTGTTCCAGGACCCGATGACGTCGTTCAACCCCGCCCGGCGCGTCGGCAGGCAGCTGGCCGAGGTGTCCGAACGGCACCACGGCCTGTCCCGGCGCGCGGCGTTCGCGCGGGCGATCGACCGGCTGGCCGCGGTGCGCGTCCCGGCCGCCGCGCGCCGCGCCCGCCAGTACCCGCACGAGTTCTCCGGCGGCATGCGGCAGCGGGCGATGATCGGCATGGGCCTGATGGGCGAGCCGAAGCTCGTCATCGCGGACGAGCCGACGACCGCGCTCGACGTCACCGTGCAGCGGCAGGTGCTGCGCCTGCTGGCCCGCACCCGCGAAGCCGAGGGCGCGGCGATCCTGCTCATCAGCCACGACATCGCCGTCGTTTCCCAGACGTGCGAACGGATGCTGGTGATGTACGCCGGGCGCGTCGTCGAGGACCTGCCGACCGCGGGCCTGCCCGGCGCGGCCCGGCACCCGTACACGCGGGCGCTGCTGGCCACGACCGTCGACCTGGAAACCGACCGCGACGAGCCGCTGGCCGTCATCCCCGGCCGCCCGCCGGAGCCGGACCGGGTGCCGGCCGGGTGCGCGTTCGCCGCCCGCTGCCCGCTGGCCACCGACCGCTGCCGGGAAGAGGACCCGCAGCTCGAGCCGACACCCGACGGCCACCGGGTCGCCTGCTGGCACCCGCACGAGCCCGCCGTGGGTGTCCTTTCCGGACAGTCCCGTGAGGAAGGTGCCGCATGAGTGTGCTCGAGTTCGACCGCGTCAGCGTCCGCTACGGCGGGCTGACCGCGGTCGACGGGGTCAGCCTGACCGTCCCGTCCGGACAGGTCGTCGGCCTGGTCGGCGAGTCCGGCTCGGGCAAGTCGACCCTGGCCAGGGCCGCGGTCGGGCTCGCGCCGGTGAGCGCGGGCCGGGTCCTGCTCGGCGGCACCGACGTGCGGCGGCTGCCCCGGCGGCGCCCGCTGCAGATGGTCTTCCAGGACCCCTACTCCTCGCTCGACCCGCGGATGGCCGTCGGCGAGTCGATCACCGAGGCGATGCCGAAGGGCACGTCCCGCCGCGCCCGGCGCGAGGAGGTCGCGCGGCTGCTCGACCTGGTCAACCTCGACCCGGAACGCGCCGCGATGCTGCCCGGGCAGCTCTCGGGCGGGCAACGCCAGCGCGTCGCCCTCGCCCGTGCGCTCGCCGGGCAGCCGGAGGTGCTCATCGCCGACGAGATCACCTCGGCGCTCGACGTCTCGGTGCAGGGCGCCGTGCTGAACCTGGTCCGCGAGGTCCAGCGGCGGCTTTCCCTGTCGATGCTGTTCATCTCGCACAACCTGGCCGTGGTGCGGTACGTCAGCGACGTCGTCGCCGTCATGTACCTCGGCCGGATCGTCGAAGCCGGGCCCGCCGAGCAGGTGCTGACCGACCCGCGGCACCCGTACACGCGGGACCTGCTGGCCGCCGCGCCGTCCGCGCACCGCGGCCTGCTCGACACGACCGGCGACGACGCGCTCGCCGACACCGAACCCGCCGACCCGCACCACCCGCCGGCCGGCTGCCGCTACCACCCGCGGTGCCCGATCGGCCCGCTCGTGCACGCCGACCGTTCCGTCTGCGTCACCGCCGACCCGGCCGCCGACGCCGCACCCCGGCCGCACCGCGCGGCCTGCCACTTCGCCGCCTGAGCCACTTCCCACAAGGAGATCCGCATGACCCGACGTCCCGGCCTCGACGACCTGTACGCCCTCGAGTTCCCCGAGCAGCCCGCGATTTCGCCCGACGGCACCACGGTCGTGTACGTCGTGCGCACGGCCGACCGCGACAAGGACGAGGACACCCGGTCGCTCTGGCAGGTCGCCACCGGCGGCGGCGAGGCGCGCCGGCTCACCCGCGGCACCGCCGACGTGGCCCCCGTGTTTTCGCCGGACGGCACGCGGATCGCGTTCCTGCGCGCCCAGGACGGCCCGGCGCAGCTGTGGCTGCTGCCCGCCGACGGCGGCGAGCCCGAGCAGGTCACGACGTTGCCCCTGGGCGCCGGAACCCCGGTGTGGCGCCCGGACGGCGCCGAGATCGCCTTCAGCGCCCCGATCGACCTCGCCGCCGACGAAGGCGAAGACTCCGGCGCTCAGGGCCGTCGCGCGCACGCCCCGGTGGTCGCCGACCGGCTCGACTTCAAGGCCGACGGCGCCGGACTGCTGAGCACGCTGCGCAAGCACGTCCACGTCCTCGACCTCGCCACCGGCGAGGTCCGCCGGGTGACGTCCGGCAACTGGCACGCGGGCGACCCCGCGTGGTCGCCGGACGGCGAGCGGCTCGCGTTCCCGGCCGCCCGCGACGCCGACGCCGACCTGACTTTCCGTTCGGGCGTCTACGTTCTCGACCCCGGCGACCGCACCACCGAGCCGCGGCTGACCGGGTCCGGCGAAGGCATGAGCGGCACGGTCACGTGGACCGCCGACGGCGCCGCGCTGCTCGTCGTCGGCCGCCGCGACACCGCGTCCGGGCACCTCGGGCTGCTGCGGGTTCCGCTCGACGGCGGTGAGACCACCGACCTCGCGGCGTCGCTCGACCGCAACGTGATGCCGGGCGGCCCCGGCTACCCCGGTGCCCTCCCGCAGCTCGCCGGGGACGGCTCGACCGTGGTCTTCTGCGTCCGCGACCGCGGCTACACGCACCTGTACGCCGTCGGCGCCGACGGCGGCGAGCCGCGGCTGGTCCTCGGCGGCACCGGGAACGCCGTGTCCGGCCTGAGCATTGCCGGGGACAAAGCGGCGGTGGTGCTGGGCACGCCGACGTCGTACGGCGAGATCGCGACCGTCGACGTCGGCGGGGGAGCGGCGCACGTCCTCACCGCGCACGGCGACGACGACCTCGAGCCCTTCACCCACGAAGAGCGGGAGTTCACCGTCTCCGACGGCACGGTCGTGCACGGCTGGCTGCTGCGCGACCCCGCCCGCACCGGCCCGCGGCCGCTGCTGCTCGACATCCACGGCGGCCCGCACAACGCGTGGAACGGCACCGCCGATGCCGTGCACCTCTACCACCAGCAGCTCGCCGCCCGCGGCTGGGTGGTGCTGCTGCTCAACCCGCGCGGCAGCGACGGCTACGGCGAAGCGTTCTTCACCGGCGCCATCGGATCCTGGGGCCTGGCCGACGCCAAGGACTTCCTCGAGCCGCTGGACGACCTGGTCGCCGAAGGTGTGGCCGACCCGCGGCGGCTCGCCGTGTCCGGCTACAGCTACGGCGGCTACATGACGTGCTACCTCACCAGCCGCGACGACCGGTTCGCCGCGGCCGTCGCGGGCGGCGTCGTCAGCGACGTCGTGAGCATGGCCGGGACGTCCGACAGCGGGCACTACCTCGGCGTCGCCGAACTCGGGGCCGTCCCGGCGGAGAACCGCGCGCACTACACCGCGGTTTCCCCGCTGGCGCAGGTGGAAAAGGTGCGCACGCCGACGCTGGTGGTGCACGGCGCCGAAGACGAGCGGTGCCCGGTGGGGCAGGCCGAGCAGTGGTTCACCGCGCTGCGCGAACAGGGCGTGCCCACCCGGATGGTGCTCTACCCGGGCGCGTCGCACCTGTTCATCCTCGACGGGCGGCCGTCGCACCGGCTGGACTTCAACCGCCGCGTCGTCGACTGGGTCGAGCAGCACGCGGGTGAGCCGGGCAAGCCGGTGCGCGTGCCGCTGGACACCGCGCACTGGCGGCGGCGACTGGCCGAGCTCGCGCGCAAGCACCGCGTGCCCGGGGCGACGCTGGGCATCCTGCGCGGGGACGACGAGGTCGTCGCGAGCTTCGGGGTGCTCAACAAGGCCACCGGCGTCGAGGTCACCGACGACTCGGTGTTCCAGATCGGCTCGATCAGCAAGGTGTGGACGGCCACCGTGGCCATGCAGCTGGTCGACGAGGGCCTGCTGAGCCTCGACGCCCCGATCGCCGACGTGCTGCCCGAGCTGCGGTTGGCCGACCCCGACGTCACGAAGAAGGTGACGCTGCGGCACCTGCTGACGCACACGAGTGGCATCGACGGCGACGTCTTCACCGACACCGGCCGCGGTGACGACTGCGTCGAGAAGTACGTCGCGGTGCTCGACCAGGCCGCGCAGACCCACCCGCTGGGCGCGACCCTGTCGTACTGCAACTCCGGATTCATCCTCATCGGCCGCGTGATCGAGAAGCTCACCGGCAAGACGTGGGACGCGGCCCTGCGCGAGCGGCTGTTCACGCCGCTGGGGCTGACCCGCACGGGCACGTTGCCGGAGGAGGCGCTGCTGTTCCGCGCGGCGATGGGCCACGTGGCCACCGGCGACGAGGACCCGGAGCCGGCCCCGGTGTGGGGCTTGCCGCGCTCGGCGGGCCCGGCCGGGCTGATCACGGCGTCGGCGTCGGACGTGCTGGCGTTCGCCCGGCTGCACCTGACCGGCGGCCTCGGCCCGGACGGCACGCGGCTGCTGTCGGCGGAGTCGGCCGCGGCGATGACCGAGGAGCAGGTCGAGATGCCGGACAAGCACACGCTCGGCGACTCGTGGGGCCTCGGCTGGATCCGCTTCGGCTGGGACGGCCACCGCCTGATCGGCCACGACGGCAACACGATCGGCCAGTCGGCGTTCCTGCGAGTGCTGCCGGAGCAGGGAATGGCGGTCACGCTCCTCACCAACGGCGGCAGCGCGCACGACCTCTACGAAGAGCTGTACGCGGAAATCTTCGCCGAGCTGGCCGGGGTCGCGATGCCGCGGCCGCTGGAACCGGCCGCGGCGCCGCCCGCGGTGGACTTCGAGGAGTTCCTCGGGGTGTACGAACGGGAGTCGATGCGCATCGAGATCCTCACCCGGGAGGACAAGCTCCGGATCCGCCAGACGGTGACGGGTTCGCTGGCGTCCCTGGTGCCGGACCCGACGACCGAGGACGACCTGGTGGCCATCGGACCGGCGCACTTCGCGCACAGCCCGGCGGGCATGCGGGGCTGGGTGTCGGTGACGTTCTACACGCTGCCGACGGGGGAGAAGTACCTCCACACCGGCGTCCGCGCGACCCCGAAGGTGAAGGAATGAGCCGGATCACGTCGGGGAACACCCGAGCGCGCGGAGCGTTGTAACGGGTGTCGGTACGGAGGAGTCCCCGGGCCTCACCCCTCGCCTTCACGGAATACCAGTCAGGCTGGAGCCGCGTTGAGCCACTCGCCGCGAGGCGACCCCCGTACCGGCCCCGAACTCCCGCTTCCGCTCGCAGGTCTCCCCCCAGCCTTCGCTGAGCGGAAGCGGGACTTTCTTGTCCTCAGTGGACGGACGGCCCCGGCTTGGCGGCCGCGGTGGAGCGGCGGATCAGCCAGGTGCCCGCGAAGGCGACCAGCCCGACGACCCCGGCGACCACGAACGCCGCGCGCAACCCGGAAGCGTCCGGGCTGCCCGCCGCCGCGTCGGCACTGCCGAGCGTCGCCACGCTGACGAACACGGCCGTGCCGAGCGCGCCGGCCACCTGCTGCAGCGTCGAGAGGATCGCGCTACCGTGCGAGTACAGGTGGTCGGGCAGCACGCCGAGCGACTCGGTGAACAGCGGCGTCATCATCAGCCCGAGGCCGGCCATCAGCAGCACGTGGATGCCGATCACCGCGATCAGCGGCGAGCCCGGCCCCAGCGTCGCGAACAGCCACAGCGCCACGGCCATGGCGGCCGCGCCGGGGATGACCAGCGGACGCGCGCCGACGCGGTCGAACAACGCCCCGACCGGGCGGCCCAGCAGGCCCAGCACCAGCCCGCCCGGCAGCACGGCCAGGCCACTGACGAACGTCGTCGTGTGCAGCACCGTCTGCAGGTAGAGCGGCAGGAGGATCGCCGCCGCGCCGATCAGGCAGACGAACAGCAGCGCCGTCAGCACCAAGGCGACGACGAAACTCCGGTGGGTGAACGGCCGCAGGTCGAGCAGCGCCCGGTCCCGCCGCTGCAGCCGCAGCTGGCGCCAGGTGAAGACGACGAGCGCGACGACGCCGACGACGATCGGCACCCACGCCGGCAGCAGCGGCTCCGCGCCGGCCTGCTCACCGGTCGCGGACAGGCCGTACAGCACCCCGCCGAACCCGATCGCGGACAGCAGCACCGACGGCACGTCCAGCGGCACCCGCCGCCGCTCGCTGTCCAGGCGCAGCCGCAGCGCGCCGGTCACCAGCGCGGCGATCGACAGCGGCAGCACGATCCAGAACATCCACCGCCAGCCCAGCGACGAGAGCACCGCGCCGCCGATCGTCGGCCCGATCGCGGGCGCGACCGCGATGACGATCGTGATCGTCCCCATCGTCGCGCCGCGCCGCTCGGGCGGCACCAGCCGCATCACGGTCGTCATCAGCAGCGGCAGCATCACGGCCGTGCCGCACGCCTGCACCACCCGGCCGGCCATCAGCATCCCGAAGCCGGGCGCGAGCGCGCACAGCAGCGTGCCGAGGCTGAACGCCGAGAGCGAGAAGAGGAAGACCTGCCGCGGCGAGAAGCGTTCGAGCAGGAACCCGGTCGTCGGGATGACCACGGCCATCGTCAGCAGGAACCCGCTGGTCAGCCACTGCACGGTGGTGGTGGGCACGCGCAGGTCGACGGTCAGGTCCCGCAGCGCGACGCTCAGGATCGTCTCGTTGAGGATCATCACGAAGGCGGACAGCACGAGGACCCCGATGAGGAGTCCCGACCGCGCCGGCGGGCGGTCCAGGTGGGGGTCGGGCGCGGTGGACACGGTGTCGGTCATCAGGGCTTCCTGCTCGGCCGCGACGGCGGCGAAGAACGTGCTGTCTCCTGCAGTCTGCCCGTTTCCGCACCCGCGTGTCACGGCGGTTTTCCACGTGCGGCCGGTCACACGGGACCCCCTGTGAACGCCCGGAAGCGGTCCGATATGCTTTCCGCCAGTACGAAGTTCCGCAGCGCGCGATTAGCTCAGCGGGAGAGCGCTTCCCTGACACGGAAGAGGTCACTGGTTCAATCCCAGTATCGCGCACCACGAGTCCACCCCCATGGATCTCGTGAAGTTCGTACGAGGGCGATTAGCTCAGGGGGAGAGCGCTTCGTTCACACCGAAGAGGTCACTGGTTCGATCCCAGTATCGCCCACTCGATCGAGGAGAGCCCTGTTCGCGGAATGCGCGAACAGGGCTCTCTCGTTCTGTGTCCTGTGGGGGCCGAGCCCCCACACCCCCGCCGGGGGCACGCCCCCGGACCCCCGCGTTTGGTTGCGTCGGGTGGTGAGGTGCGGTCGCTGGGTGTGGTCCGTCCACTGTGGATGGTCACAACAGGCGTCGCTGCACCACGTCCGCGATCGTCGTGTGCACCACCTTCGTCAGTTCGTCGTTGTCGGGCAGGGTGTCTTTGCGGCGGCCGGCGAACAGCAGGTGGCCCGCGCCGATGAGGGACAGCGACAGGGAATCGACGTCCGCGTCGGCCGCGATGCGGCCCTGGGCGCGCTCCGCCTTCAGGTAGCCCGCCAGCATCGCGCGGGCTTCGGCCAGCAGGGGCAGGCCGTCACCCGGACGACGTAACCGGCGGCGCAGTTCGTCGCGGAAGAACACGAGGCTGACCAGCGCGACCGAAACCGGGTCGAACACCTCCTCCAGCGCGGCGACGAGGTTGTCCGCGACCGTGCGCGTGCCCGCCGAAGCTTGCAGGAGCGCTGCTTGGTCGGCGAGCCGGGCGATGCGGTCGCGCACCAGTTCCGCCAGGAAGTCGTCGAAGTCGGTGAAGTGCCGGTGCAGCACGCCCTTCGCGACGTCGGCCTCGGCCGTGACCGCGCGGCTCGTCAGCGCGTTCGGGCCGTCGCGGAGCAGGACCCGCTCGGCCGCGTGGAACAGCTGCTGGCGCACGTCGCGCAGGTGGACCCCGGTCGGCATGCGGCCATTCTCCGGTACGCCGAGCGCGAACGCCCATGCGGTTGCCTGAGTGGGCAAGCGCCCATTAAAGTGGGCACATGCCCACTCAAGAACGTCCCCACCAGGCCCGCCAGATGGCCGAGTCCTTCGGAACCGACGTCGAACGCTACGACCGCGCCCGTCCGGCTTACCCGGCCGAGCTGGTGGCCCGGGTCGTCGCCGAAAGTCCCGGGCCCGATTTCCTCGACGTCGGCTGCGGTACCGGGATCGAAGCCCGGCAGTTCCGCGACGCCGGATGCCGGGTGCTCGGGGTCGATCCGGACGCGCGGATGGCCGAGTTCGCGCGGCGCGGCGGGATCGACGTCGAGGTCGCGACGTTCGAGGAGTGGGACCCGGCCGGGCGGGTGTTCGACGCGGTCGTCGCGGGGCAGGCGTGGCACTGGGTGGACCCGGTCGCGGGCCCGGCGAAGGCCGCGGCCGTGTTGCGGCCCGGTGGTTTGCTCGCGGTGTTCGCGCACGTGTTCCAGCCGCCGGCCGAGGTGGCGGACGCACTCGCGGCGGGCATCCGGGCTGTGTTGCCTGACTCGCCGTTCGCGGGGGAGTCGAGGAGTGCGGCGGAGATCTACGAGGTGATGTTCACGGGGTTCGCCGACGGGATCCGGGCGGCGGCCGGGCTGGGTGAGCCGGAGCGGTGGCGGTTCGAGTGGGAGCGCGCGTACACACGCGAGGAGTGGCTGGACTTCCTGCCCACGACGGGCGGCTTGACGAGGCTGCCACCGGACGCGCTGGCGGAGGTGCTCGCGGGTGTGGGGGCGGCCATCGACCGGCTCGGCGGCGGCTTCGTGCTGCCGTACGCGACGCTGGCGGTGGTCGCCCGGAGGTCTTGACAAAAAAAGTTGTCGGTGCGACGGTGGGCTCACCCAGTTGATCCCATTGGAGCGTGCAGATGTCTTTCCAGGCCTACCTCGACAACGCGGAGAAGCAGACGGGCATCACCCCGCGCGGATTTTTGGAGTTGGCCGCGGCGAAGAAGCTGACAAAGCACGGCGAGGTGGTGACGTGGCTGAAGACGGAGCACGGCTTGG
Source organism: Amycolatopsis nalaikhensis (assembly GCF_030264295.1). Classification (GTDB taxonomy): domain Bacteria; phylum Actinomycetota; class Actinomycetes; order Mycobacteriales; family Pseudonocardiaceae; genus Amycolatopsis; species Amycolatopsis nalaikhensis. Next base: position 7,538,068 of record NZ_CP127173.1, read on the forward strand.
GCCACGGCCACGCGACGGCGATTGCCCGGCTGGTGACGAAGGGGCCGGAGTTCGTCGCCGAGCACCACGGGGATGGGGTGCTCCACCTCGACGGCTTGGCAGCTCGGAGCTGATCGGGTTCGGTGGTGACGGGCGAACTCGGCGGGTGCGCAGTCGAGACCACGCGGCCGCCCGGACCTGAGTCGGGCGGCCGCGGGCCGAGGCGGCCGTGCGGATTCCGGGCGGGTCTGTGTCGCCGCCGAGCAGCGGTCGGCGCAGGTCAGCCGCGCAAGGCGCCAGCCGGTTCCAGCCCCGGCTCCGCCACCGCCCGCGCACGCCTCGGCAGAAACGCCGCGACCGCCAGTGCGATCAAAGCCGCCGCGGAACCCATGCCCAGTACCAGCCGGAAGCCGTTCTCCGACGGCAGCTCCGCCGGCCCGAACCGGATCGTCAGCCGGGCCAGCACCAGCCCCGCCGTCGCGCTCGACACCGACGTGCCGATCGACCTCATCAACGTGTTCAGGCTGTTCGCCGCCGCCGTCTCGGAGACCGGCACGGCCCCCATCACCAACGCGGGCATCGCGCCGTACGCCAGCCCGATGCCCGCGCCGATGATGCTCGACACCAGCACCAGATGCCACGTCGCGCTCATCAGCCCGATGCCGAGGCCGTACCCCGTCGCCACCACCACCGCGCCCAGCATCAACGTCGTCTTCGGCCCGCGCGTGCGGGAAATCCGGGCCGACACCGGGGCCAGCGCCATCATCACCAGCCCGGACGGCGCCATCACCAAGCCCACCGCCAGCATCGACTTGCCGAGGCCGTAACCGGTCGCCGCGGGCAGCTGCAGCAACTGCGGCAACACCAGCGACATCGCGAACATCGCGAAACCGAACACCGCCGACGCGATGTTGGTCAGCAGCACCTGCCGCCGCGCGGTCGTGCGCAGGTCGACCAGCGGCTGCCGGGTCCGCAACTCCCAGCGGCCCCACAACAGCAGGACGACCAGCGCCGCCGCGAACAAGCCGAGCGTCGCCGCGCTGCCCCAGCCCCAGTCCGCGCCCTTCGAGATCGCCAGCAGCAGGCACACCAAGGCGACCGAAAGCCCGGCCGCGCCGAGGACGTCGAACCGGCCGCCCGTGCGCACCGGTGACTCCGGGACCAGGGTGACGACCAGCGCCGTCGCGACCAGGCCGAGCCCGGCCGCTGTCCAGAACAGCACGTGCCAGTCGGCGTTTTCGGCCAGCAGCGCCGCCGCGGGCAGGCCCAGCGCACCACCCACGCCGAGCGACGCGCTCATCAACGCCGTCGCCGAACCGAGCCGCTCGACCGGCAGCTCGTCGCGCATGATGCTGATCCCGAGCGGGATGACGCCCGCGGCGAGACCCTGCAGCGTCCGGCCCGCGACCATCGGCACCAGGCTGTCCGAGAGCGCGCCGATCGCCGAACCCACGACCAGTGCGCCGAGGCTGATCAGCAGCATCCGCCGCTTGCCGTACATGTCGCCGAGTCGCCCCATCGTCGGCGTCGCCACCGCGCCGGCCAGGAGCGTGGCCGTGATGGCCCACGTGGCGTCAGCCGCGGACGCGTGCAGCAGCCCGGGCAGCGCCGGGATCAGCGGGATGACCAGGGTCTGCATCAGCGAGACCACGATGCCCGCGAAGGCCAGGATCCCGACGACGAGGTTCGCGCGCGGCGACGCCTCCCCGGCCGGGGTGGATGGGTGGGGCACGGCGGTCCTCCGTCGGGAAAGTCTGAATTAAATCAGTCGCTTGACTTAGCGTAGCAGTCTCGGTTGACTGATCACGAGATCCCGGCGCGTCCCGGCGAGAAGGCACGCGGCACCCCGATCCGTCCGTTGTGGAGGAACGCATGACGAGCACCGTCGAGACGCCCGAGTTCCCGATGCCCCGCGCCGCGGGCTGCCCGTTCGACCCGCCGCCCGCCGCCCGCGCGTTGCAGGAACAGGCGCCGCTGGCCCGCGTCCGGCTGTGGGACGGCAGCACGCCGTGGCTGGTCACCCGCTACGCCGAACAGCGGGCGCTGCTCGCCGATCCCCGGGTCAGCGCCGACATCACCCGGCCCGGCTACCCGAGCCCGGCGCCGCTGCCGAAGGGCGGCACCGGCATCAGCTTCATCCTGATGGACAACCCCGAGCACGCGCGGCTGCGCAAGATGGTCACCGCGCCGTTCACGATCCGCCGCGTCGCCGCGATGCGCCCGGCCGTGCAGGAGATCGTCGACGACCTGATCGACGAGCTCCTGGCCGGCCCGAAGCCGGTCGACCTCGTCGAGGCCTTCGCGCTGCCGGTGCCGTCACTGGTGATCTGCGAGCTGCTCGGCGTGCCCTACGCCGACCACGACTTCTTCCAGGAGAACAGCAAGGTCATCATCCGGCGCGACGCGAAGCCCGAGGAGCGGGCCGCCGGGCACCAGGCGCTCGTCGGCTACCTGGATCGGCTGATGGGGGAGAAGCTCGCCGCGCCCGCCGACGACCTGCTTTCCGGGCTGGCCGTCCGCGTGCACGCCGGCGAGCTGACCCGGACCGAAGCCGCGCAGATGGGCGTGCTGCTGCTGATCGCCGGGCACGAGACGACGGCGAACATGATCGCGCTCGGTACCCTGGCCCTGCTCGAGCACCCGGACCAGCTGGCGCGGCTGCGCGACACCGACGACCCGGCGCTGGTCGCGTCGGCGGTCGAGGAGCTGTTGCGGTACCTGAACATCACGCACAACGGCCGCCGCCGCGTCGCGATCGAGGACATCGAGATCGCCGGGCAGACCATCCGCGCCGGCGAAGGCCTGATCCTGGCCAACGACATCGCCAACCGCGACCCCGCGGTCTTCCCCGACGGCGACAGCCTCGACCTCGGCCGCGACGCGCACCGGCACGTCGCCTTCGGCTTCGGCGTGCACCAGTGCCTCGGCCAGCCGCTGGCCCGGCTCGAGCTCCAGGTCGTCTACCGCACGCTCTACCGGCGGATCCCGACGCTCGCGCTGGCCACCGACCTCGAGAAGGTGCCGTTCAAGCACGACGGGTCGGTCTACGGGGTGTACGAACTGCCCGTCACCTGGTGACGCGGGTCAGACGCTGCGCAGCACCGACACGACCGTGCCGAGGATCGTCGCGCGGTCGCCGTCGATGACGTCGTAGGCGGGGTTGCGCGGCTCCAGGTACACGTGGCCGTACCGGCGGCGGTACACCTTGACCGTCGCCTCCTCGTCGATCATCGCCGCGACGATCTGGCCCGAATGGGCCTCGGTCTGCTGCTTCACCACGACGATGTCGCCGTCGCAGATGGCGGCGTCGATCATCGAGTCCCCGCGCACGCGCAGCCCGAACACGTTCCCGCGGCCGGTGAGGTCGCGCGGCAGCTTGAGGACGTCGTCGACGTGCTCGACCGCGGAGATCGGCGAGCCGGCGGCGATGTCGCCGACCACGGGCACCGGGACCGAGTCGCCGTCTTCGGGCGCGGCGGTGCCGTGCAGGAACGCGCGCACGTCGATCGGCCGCGAGACGGTCGCGCCGCGGCGCAGGAAGCCCTTGTCCTCCAGGCTCGCCAGGTGCTTCGACACCGAAGACGTCGACTGCAGGCCGACGGCCTCGCCGAGTTCGCGGGTGCTGGGGGAGTAGCCGTGGCGGACCACCCAGTCCCGGATCGCCACGAGGATCTGCTGCTGCCGCGGCGGCAGGGCGGCGGCGTCCAGGTGCTCGAACGTGTCGTCGTAGGTGGTCACCGGCGGAATCCTAGAGGCAGGCGCGCACCGGCCGGCGACCGGTCCGGCCCAACCGGTCCCGCTGACCGGAACACCGGGTGACGGTTGGCGTCTTACCAACATCGACGAAGACTTTGCCATCTGTTGACCTGCGTAACGATCCGACGTATGGTCTAGACCACAATTTTCCTTCGCTCGAAACCCCTTCCCGACGCGGCGGGCCTCCACCGAGGCACGGGCCGCGGCTTCGCCGTGCCCGGCGGCGGGAAGCGAGCCTGTCCCCGAAGGAGCTGGAATGAACCGGAAACTGGTCGCCGCCGCGGCAGGCGCACTCCTGGCCCCGGTCCTGGTGGTGGTGAACCCCGCCGGCATCGCGAGCGCGCACGGCTACGTCAACTCCCCGGCCAGCCGCCAGGCGCAGTGCGCCCAGGGCACCGTGCCCTGCGGCAACATCAAGTACGAGCCCCAGAGCGTCGAAGGGCCGAAGGGCCTCAAGTCCTGCAACGCGGGGCTGTCCCAGTTCGCCGAGCTCAACGACGACAACAAGGGCTGGCACGCGACGCCGGTCGGCCGCACGGTGACCTTCACCTGGACGTTCACCGCCCGCCACCGCACGGCGAACTACGAGTACTACATCGGCAACGAGAAGGTCGCCGACATCAGCGGCAACAACCAGCAGCCGCCGGAAACCGTTTCGCACCAGGTGAACCTGGGCGGCCACACGGGACGCCAGAAGGTGCTGGCGGTGTGGAACATCGCCGACACGGCCAACGCGTTCTACTCCTGCATCGACCTGCAGGTGAGCTGCGCTGCCGTCCACAGTGGCCCCGTTCCCCGGCGCGGGGAACGGGGCCCGGCGCGGTCACGCCACCGCGCGCAGCAACCCGGTCCCGGGGTGGCAGCCCAGGTACTCGAAGCGCGTCTGACCCTGCTCGGCGACCGTCACCTCGTGGTAGAGCCGCAGCCGCGCGGCCGGGCCCATCGTCGACAGGTACTTCAGCGCGGCCCGGAAGATGGCGACGTGCGTCGGGTGCGACTCGGCCCAGGTTTCGAGGTCCTCGAGACTCCGCCACCAGCTCAGGCCGAACGTCTTGTCCGTCTCGCCGCCGTCCTCGGCCAGCACCCGCAGGTACCGGTTCGCGTAGCAGCCGACCGACCGGCCGTCGTCGCGGAGGAAGTCCATGCCCGCGCGCAGCACCGGCTCGACCTCCGCCAGGTACATCCGGCGTTCGTCGCCGTCGGTCTCCGTCCACTCCTGACCCGAGCGGATCAGGCACAGGTTGCCGTTCGGGACCACCGTCACCAGGTCGCCGGAGAAGCCCGCCGACACCGTCCCGGCCGCGTCCAGCGGGTCCGTCTGCGCCAGCGGCAGCCGGTCGCGCGCCCCGCCCCAGTACCCGTGTTCCCGGATCTCGCCGCTCAGTCCCTCGGCCGCGACGCCGATGCCTTCCCGCCGGTCGTTGGAGAACAGCGTCTCGAACCGCCGGACGGTCGGCTGGACGACCTCCAGGAAGAACCCGGCGTCCGGGCTCGCCGGGCCCGCGGTCCAGAAGTCGTGGTCGGCCAGCCACGCCGAGAACTCGGCGGGGTCCGTCCAGTACCGGATCTCCACAGTGGTGTGGTAGCCGGCTTCGTCGACGTATCGCGCGCGCTCGCGGTGCGCGGAACCCGCGGCCCCGGCCAGGCGCGCCAACGCCTTCTCGGCGACCGGGGGCGGCGTCTCCGAAGGGTGCTGCACCCCGAAGTACGCCATGACGACCTGCCGCACCGAAGGGGCGAACCGGGCCGAGAACGACGGGTACGGGGGCCGGAACGCGGCCGACTTGCGCGTCGGCCGGGTCCGGTCGGCCCTCAGGTGCGCCGGGATCGCGGACTCCACGCTTGTCACGCCCCGTCCGCCGCGACGAGCTCGACGTCCTCGAACTCCGGCTCCGGCTGCTCCGCTCCACTGTGGACGATCCGGGGGTTGGCGCCGAGGTTGACCCGCAGCCGGAACACGTCCGGGCGCGAGTAGTGGCCCACCGGGTCGGCGGCGGACTTGGCGATCGCGATCAGCGAGAAGTCCAGGTCCGCGAACAGCAGCCCTTCCTCGGTCTCGGCCAGCGGTGCCGCCAGCTCGCTGCCTTCGGGCCCGTAGATCCGTGCGAACCCGCCGCCCTTGAGCAGCAGCTGCTTCTTGACGTCGTCGTCGCAGAACGTCTCGATGGCCGCGTCGCCGACCACGCCGCACGGCGCGAGCACGAAAGTCTGGCCCTCCACGGCGTAGACGAGGCTCGCCGCGGTGTTGACCTCCGGGCCCAGTGCCTTGGCGCCGCCGCGGTACACCGAGAAGCTCGGCCACGAGCCGACGTGGATCTGCTCGCCCAGGCTGTACATCGTGTACTTGGTCAGCGGCTGGAAGTGCTCCCAGCAGTTCAGCCCGCCGAGGCGGCCCAGCTTCGTGTCGTGCACCTGCAGGTCGCTGCCGTCACCCTCACCGAACACGCTGCGCTCGACGTGCGTCGGCTTGAGCTTGCGGCGGACCGAAAGCACGTGCCCGGTGTCGTCGATGAACGCCTGCGCCATGTAGAGGCTGCCGCCGGCGTTCTCGCTGAAGCCGAGGACGACGTGCACGCCGTGCTCGGCCGCGGCGGCCGCGATCCGGGTCATCTCGGCGCCGTCGCGCGTCATCGAGTGCGCGCTGTAGCGGGGGACGAACTGCATGCCCCAGGCGGGTGAGCCGAGCCAGATCCACCACGGGTAGCCGGGGAGGAAAGTTTCGGGGAAGGCGATCAGCCGGGCACCGCCGGCGGCGGCGTCGGCGATGAGCTCGACGACCTGCTCGACCCCGGCGGCCAGGTCCAGCCACTGGGGTTCAACTTGGACGACGGCAACACGAACCTGCTCGGTCACGGCAAGCCTCCGAAGTGAGTCACGACTGGTACGGGCTCACTATCGGCCGCTCAGCCCCGTTCCCGGACCGACAGCGCGTGCCGCCTCACTGACCGGACGTGCCGCGGAACCGGCCCGGGGTCAGGCCGGTCTCGGCCCGGAACACCCGGTAGAACTGGCGCTCCCCGCCGAACCCGCACGCGCCCGCGATCGCCTCGAGCGGCCGCCCGGGATCGGCCAGCAGCAACGACTTCGCGTGGTCGACGCGGATCCGCCGCAGGACCGTGCCCACCCCGCCGGGGGTGCCGTCGAACAGCCGGTAGAGCGTCCGCCGCGAGATCAGGAACGCGCGGGCGACGTCGTCGACGGTGAGGTCGGGATCCGCGTGCCGCGCGCGCAGGAAGGCCTCGACGCGGTGGCGGGTCAGGACGTCACCGCGCGGCACCCGGCCGGCGGAGAGGGTCAGCGCGGACGCCATCAGCCCGCGCCCCTGCGCGGCGAGCGCGGACGCGGCGAGCGGGTCGGTCCGCTGGAGGCGGGCGAGGCCGTGGAAGAACTGGGCGACCACCCCGGCGGGACTGTCCGCGCCCAGCTGGACCGCGGTGACGCCCCGCGCGTCGCGCAGCCCGGCTTCGGCGAGCAGCCCGCGCAGCGGCACCTGCACGACGACCTGCTCGAAGGCGGCGTCGAAGTGCAGGGTGTAGGGCCGGGTGCTGTCGTAGAGCGCCATCGCGCCGGGCACCAGCTCGGCGACGCGCCCGTCCTGCTCGACGCGGCCGCGGCCGCGCGTCTGGATGCTGGCGAGCAGGTACTCCTCCCCGGCACGGGCGATCAGCCGCGGTGTCCGGCGGACCCGCTGCCCGCCGGCGGCCACCGTCGTCATCTCGAAGGACTCGAGGTCGGCGTGCACGAGGTGGCCGTCGAACGGGCCCGCCGCGGTGGGGGTGGCGGACAGCTGGACGAAGGTGTCGCAGATGAGGTCCCGCCAGTATTCGAACGCGCGCGCGGCGGTGACCGCCGACGTGGACCAGACGTCGGCGGGTCCGACGGGCCGCGGGCCGCTCATCGCGTCATGATGCGTCGGCGGCCCGGGCAGTGCAAGAGGCGCGGCCGTCCGGCCGGGTGTCAGCCGATCGTGGTCAGGAGCCCGTCGCGGCTGCCGATGACCAGCGCGCCGTCCGCCGTGAGAGCGGGATAGCTGTCGACCGGGCCGCCGAGGTCGACGTCGAACAGGCGGGTGCCGTCGGCCCCGAAGCCGTAGGCGTGGCCGTTCTGCCCGCCGAAGTAGAGGCGGTAGGCGCGGTCGACGACCGTCGAGCTCCAGATCTGGGCGCCGACCCGGCCGAAGGTCCCGGTTTCCCGGCCCGCGCCGACGTCGAAGACGTGGACGGTCCCGCTGTGGTCGGCGACGTAGGCCAGGCGGTAGGCACCTTCGTCGTGGCCGTTGGTCCCGAGCAGGGCGGTCCCGTCCGGCGCGAGGCCCGCGGAGACCTCGACCAGGTCGTCGTGCGGGTCGGCACGCCAGGCGATCGCGGACGAAGAGCCCTTGTCGTCGATGGCGACGAGTGCGTTGTCGGCGGTGGTGTAGAGGCGGCCCTTCGCGGTGACGGTGCCGGTCACGTCGCCGACGTACACGCGGTCGCCGGTGGCCGTCACGGGCGAGGTCGCCCGGCCCGGCAGCTTCGCCGTCCACAGCTTCCGGCCCGTCGGCGACAGCGCGACCAGCTGGGCACCCGCCGGGAACAGCACGGTGCCGCCGGGCAGGAGCAGCGGCGAGATCGAGAGGTCGCCACCGTCGGTGGTGCCGGAGTCGTAGGTCCAGCGGTCCCGGCCGTCGGCGGGGTCGAGCGCGTGCAGCACTCCGCCGTTCGACGCCGCGTAGATCGTGCCGTCCGCGCCCACGACCGGCCCGGGTGTCACGGCGCCTTCGAGCTTGCGGTGCCACCGAACCCGGCCCGTCGTCGGACCGTCCGAAGTGGACGCACCGGAATGCCGGGCGTCGTGCAGCGCCGACGGCCACGGCGCCCAGGCGGCGGTGCCCGGTGCCGCGCGCGGGGCGGGCGACGTCGTGCAGGCGGCGAGGAACACGGCGGAGAAGAGGACCGTCACGCCGGTCCGGAAGACGCTTGCCATGCTGCGAACGTAACGATTCCCGGCCCGCCGCAATGGTTTCCGCTCCTTACGGAATCCTGACCGCGGGTTCAGGCGAGCATCCGCATGCCGGTGAAGAAGCCGACGATCAGCACACCGGCACCGAACCCGACGAGCAGGGCGGCGCCGAGCCGCGGCCGCAGCCGGACGACCGCGTAGGCGAGGCCGACGGCGAAGATCAGCCACGACCCGACCAGCGCGACGCCGCTCATCATGGATTCGGCGAAGAAGGCCGCGACCCGGGCCCCGGCCGCGACGAGCAGGGCGAACCCGGCCGCGACGGCGGGGATCGTCCAGTTCGCCCACCTCGACACACGCGGATTTTCTGTCTTCTGCACGGTGACGCACCTCCGAGGGAGATCGACTGGTGGGTAGTCTGCGCCACAATCCGGCGGGAATCCCTTACCGTCGGCTGACGCCCGGTGAGTTCTTACCGAGTGGTGAACGAACCCGGGGAAATGATCTTCGCGCGAGGCCGCGGCGCTACGGTCAGCGGTGCCATCTCCGCGCACCGAAAGGATTCCGCCGCATGACGACCGGTGTCAGCACGACCACGTCGACCGGAACCGCGGCGGCGAGGTTCCTCGCCGCCGGCCGGATCCTGAGCAGATACGGACTGGTCGTCGTGCTGGCGTGGATCGGCGGCGGCAAGTACGTGAAGATGGACAGCCGGGTGCTGATCGAGCACAGCTTCCTCATGAGCTGGCTCTACGACTTCCTCAGCGTGCACGCGGTCGCGTACGCGCTGGGCACGACGGAGATCGCCGCGGCCGTGCTGATCGCGCTGCGGCCGGTGGCGCCGCGCTGGTCGGCCGTGGGCAGCGCGCTGGCCGTCGTGTTGTTCCTGGGCACGCTCAGCTTCCTGGTCACCACCCCCGGCGTGGTGGTGACGTTCGCCCACGGCTTCCCGGTGCTTTCGGCGCAGCCGGGCCAGTTCCTGCTCAAGGACATCGTGCTGATGGGCGTCGCGCTCGGGACGCTCGGCGAGTCCTTGCAGGCGGCCCGGAACCGCGGCGGTCACCGGGAGAGGTGATCCCGCACGACGTCCACGAACGCGGGCGGCGCGGGCGGGGCCGGGCTCTCGACGAAGCCGCCCGCGGCCACGTCGTAGCGGGGCGCCGTCGCGGGGTCGACGACGAGGTGGCCGTCCTCGCGCAGCTGGGCCACGTTGCGCCGCACCGCCCGGTTCGCCCACATTTCGGCGGACATGACCGGGAAGAACACCACGGGCCGGGTGGCGGCCAGGATCGCCGCGCCGAGGAGGTTGGGTGCCGCACCGCTCGCGGCGGCCGCCAGCAGGTTGGCCGTCGCCGGGAGGACGACGAGCAGGTCGTGCTCGGCCACCAGGCTCTGGTGGTTCGCGCGGGCCCACGTCGCCGGGTCGTCGCCGGTGACGACCCGGTCGGCGAACAACGCGACGGTCGAGGCGGGGACGAACCGCGTCGCGGTGCGGGTCATCAGCACCGAAACCGTGCCGGTGAAGGAGCCGCGGAGCGCGGAGACGAAGACGGGCAGCAGGGCGACGGCGGCCGAGCCGGCGGCACCGATCAGCAGGCGGCCGCCGAAAGCGGGGTGTTCGGACATGGTCGCAGCATGCCCGCGCGGGGCGGCCGCGGACCGGCGATCAGTGCCCGGGTTCCTGACGGTCCGTGCCAGCGCGGTAGGCCGCGGGCGTGACGCCGGTGAGGGCCTTGAACGCACGGTGCAGCTGGGCGGCACCCCCGAACCCGCATTCTCCGGCGACGAGGTCGAGGGGCCGGGACGGCGTCGCCCGCACCAGTTCCTGAGCGCGGGTGACGCGCAGGCGGCGCAGCTGCGTCCCGAACGACTCACCGCCGGCCAGCGCCCGGAACAGCGTCCGCCGGGAGACCCCGCACGCGGCCGCCACGCTGTCGGCGTCCAGCGCGGGGTCGGTGAAGTTCCGCCGCAGGAACTGCCGGACCCGTTCGCGCACGAACCCGAGCCCGCCGTCCACCGGGGACGCCGGCCGGGCGGCCCAGCCGAGTGCGGTGTCGAGCAGCCCGACGGCGTGGAAGGCGAGGTCGCGGGCGGGCGCGGGATCGAGCCGGGAAAGCCCGGCGAGGAAGTTCGCGACGACCCCGGCCGGACCGGTGCCGGACAGCGTCACGGCGGTCGCGGCGTGCAGGTCGCGCCGCGGCAGCTGGGCTCGCGGCACTCGCACGACCAGCTGCGCGAAGTGGTCTGTGAACTCCATGGTGTAGGGCTCGGTGCTGTCGACGAACACGAGCGAACCGGGCGTGAGGACGCCGGTCCGGCCGTGCTGGGTGACGAGGCCCTGCCCGTCGAGCTGCAGGTTGGCGAGCACGTACTCGTCACCGGAGGCGATCAGGGAGGGATCCCGCCGCACCCGTTGCGGCCCGGCGGCCAGCCGCGAGACGCCGAGGGCGCCGAGGTCCCGGTGACTGACGGTGCCCGCGAACCCGGCACGCGCCAGCGGATCCACCCGGACGCGCACGAAGGTCGCGCACACGAGGTCCCGCCAGTAATCGGCGGCCTGTCCCGCGGGGACGTCGGAAGTGGACCAAGTGGCGTGGTGCACCGCAGCTCCTCGAACATCGCCGGCGCCACCAGGCTACGAGCCGCGCGTCAACACCGCGTATACGGCCGGTGCCGTCGCTCCCGGTGGGTGAACTCGGTCAAGGCGCGGATGATCGCGGGACGCTCGCCCGGTTTCGTGCCGCGGAGCGCGATAGCGAGGATGAGCACCTGCCGGACGACCACGCCCGCGGTGGCGAGCGCACCCACGATGCCGACGCTGTCGAGCATGATCGCCTCCCGGTGTGTGGAGCAGAAGTGCACGCGGGATGAACGATCGCCAACTCACCTGAACGTGCTGACCGGTGGAGGTGAACGGAAGGTGAACAATCCGCGGGCCCGCGGTCCGGGCCCGCGGATCGTCACCTTCGCCGTCCCGGCAGTGTCACGACCGGATGAACTCCAGCAGGTCGGCGTTGATCGTGTCGGCGTGCGTGGTCGGCATGCCGTGCGGAAAACCCGAATACGTCTTCAACGTGCCATTGCGCAGCAGCCGAGCCGACAGCGGCCCCGAGTCGGCGTACGGAACGATCTGGTCGTCATCACCGTGCATCACCAACGTCGGCACCGTGATCTTCTCGAGGTCGGCCGTGAAGTCCGTCTGCGAAAAAGCGACGATCCCGTCGTAGTGCGCCTTCGCACTGCCCATCATCCCCTGGCGCCACCAGTTGCGGACCTTCGCCTCCGACGTCTCCACGCCGGGCCGGTTGAAGCCGTAGAACGGGCCCGCCGCCAGGGACAGGTAGAACTCCGAGCGGTTCGCCAGCAGCTGGGCCTGCAGGTCGTCGAAGACGCTCTTCGGCAGCCCGCCCGGGTTGGCCTCCGTCTGCACCATCAGCGGGGGGACCGCCGCGATGAGGACCGCCTTGGCGACCCGGTCCTCGCCGTGGCGGGCGAGGTAGTGCACGACCTCGCCGCCGCCCGTCGAGTGTCCGATGTGGACCGCGTCGCGCAGGTCGAGGTGGGCCGTCACCGCCGCCAGGTCGTCCGCGTAGTGGTCCATGTCGTGGCCGTCGGCGACGTCGGACGAGCGGCCGTGGCCCCGGCGGTCGTGGGCGATGACGCGGTAGCCGTTCGTCGCGAAGAACAGCATCTGCGTGTCCCAGTCGTCCGAGGACAGCGGCCAGCCGTGGCTGAACACGATCGGCTGCCCGGTTCCCCAGTCCTTGTAGAAGATCTCCACGCCGTCGGTGGTGGTGATGAAGGGCATCGCGGGACTTCTCCGTCCGGTCACGCCCGGCGGGCCGGCGGGGCCGCCAGGACTTCGTTGAACGCCTCCGTCGACGACGGGTGCGTGTAGATGGCGTCCCGCAGCTCGCTCGCGGTCACGCCGTGGCGCATCGCCAGCGCGACGACGTTGATCAGCTCCTGGGAGTCGACGCTCAGCAGCGCCGCGCCCAGCACCTCGTCCGTCACGCTGTCGACCACGAACTTCATCAGCCCGCGGGTTTCGCCGACGATCTTCGCCCGGGGCATCCCGGCGATGTCCGCCACCGCCTTCCGGGAGACCTTCACGGGCAGTCCCCGTTCGACGGCTTCGCGTTCGGTGAGCCCGGCGCGGGACAGCGCCGGGCTCGTGAACACCGTGTACGGCACGAACTTCCGGTCCAGCGTAGACCGCCGTCCGCCCCCGGTGAGCTGGTCGGCGACGATCCGGCTGTCGTCGAGGGAGATGTAGGTGAACTGCGGGCCGCCGTTGACGTCGCCGACGGCGTAGATGTGCGGCTGGCTCGTGCGCAGGTACTCGTCCACCTCGATCGAGCCGGACGCCGTGGTCCGCACTCCGGCGCGGTCGAGGCGCAGGCCCTCGGTCGCCGGGACGCGGCCGGTCGCCACGAGCAGCTCGTCGGCCGCCAGCGTGTGCGTCCGGCCGTCGGCTTCGTAGCTGAGTTCGACGCCGTTGTCGATGTCACGCACCGCCGTCACCCGCACGCCGGGGACGAACTCGACCCCGGCGTCGCGCAGGATCCCGGTCACCGCCGCCGCGACGTCCTCGTCCTCGCGCGGCAGGATCCGCGGGCCCGCGTCGAGCACCGTGACGGCGCTGCCGAACTGGGCGTACATCGACGCGAACTCCACGCCGACGTACCCGCCGCCGAGGACGGCCAGCCGCTTCGGCAGGTGGTCGAGGTCGATCAGGTCCGTGCTGGTGAGCACGTGCGCGCTCGCGTCGAGCCCGGGGACCGGCGGGAGCACCGGGACCGCGCCGGTGTTGACGACGATCGTGTCGGCGGCGAGCTTCGAGCACGTCGTCGCCGGCCGTGACCCGGACCGTCTTGGGGTCGAGGAACTCCGCCCGGCCGGTGATCACCACGACCGTGTCGATCGTGTCGAGCATGGCGAAGTTCTTGCCGCGCAGGGTGCTGGTCAAGGCGCGGGTGTCGGCCACGGCCTTGCGGTGGCGCTCGCCCGGCGTGCCGGCGCCGGGGTGCTCGGCGTGGTGGACGAGCGCCTTCGTCGGCACGCACCCGATGTTGATGCACGTCCCGCCGTACATCCGGGCCGACTGCTCGACCATGGCCACCCGCTTGCCGAGCCGTCCCATCGTCGCGGCGAGCGTCTTGCCGCCCTTCCCGAATCCGATCACGAGCAGGTCGAAGTGCGTGTCCACCATGCGCTCATCATTCGGCGGGCGGCCCGGGCCGGCCACGCGTCATCGGCTCGTTTTCCGTCGGAATCGGCTCAGCGCCGGGCCACGGCGTCGCGGCGGTACTGCGCCGGGGTCGTGCCCAGCGCCGCCCGGAACGCCTGGCCGAAGGCCGACTCCGACCGGTAGCCGACGTCGTTGGCCACCCGCGTCACCGAGTGCTCGCCGCGGCTCAGCAGGTCCGCGGCCACCATCATCCGGATCGCGGTCACCATCGCGGCCACCGTGGTCCCGGTGCGGGCGGCGAACCGGCGCAGGAACGTCGCCCGCGACACGGCCGCGTCGGCGGCGAGCCGGTCGATCGTCCACGCCTCGCCGGGCCGCTCGACCACGGCCGCCAGCACCCGGCCGAGCACGTCGTCGCCCAGGGCCGTCCACAGGCCGGCGGTTTCCGGCCGCTGCTCGGGGCGGCTGCGCAGGACCATCGCCAGCAGCGCGTCGAGCAGGGCCGCGATGATCGCCGACGTCCCGGGGCCCGGGCTGCGCGCCTCCCCGCGCAGCACCTCGGCCAGCGTCCGCGCGGGCGCGTCGAGCGAGACGTGCACCAGCGGCGGCATCAGGCGGAACAGCAGCGCGCCCGCCCCCTGGTCGAACCGGTAGTGGCCGCAGAACAGGTCCAGCTGCGGTTCGGCGCCCGGCGTCCGGTGCGTCGCGAACACCAGGCCCGGTTCCTCGGTCACGGGGAGCTGGGGCCCCGCGGTCGCCAGCACTCGGTGCGCGTCGCCGTGGGGGAGCAGCACGACGTCCCCGGGTTCCATGGGGACGGCCGAGGCGCCGGACGTCACCGTGCACCGGCCGTCGAGCACCAGGTGGAAGGGCACGATCCCGGGCGCGGCCGCGGGGTTGTCGAGGGTGAAGCTCCCGGCCAGCAGGCACCGGACGTCGACCTCGCCCGCCAGCCGGGCCAGCCGGACGAGGCGGCTCACGCTGTCGGTGGGCTCAGCCCTCGCCGGGGTGTCGCGCGCCACAGCGCCAAAGTTAGTCACGATCTATTACTATCATAAATCTGGACTAACGACTGGAGGAGTCGACGATGTCGGTCATCGAGCTGACCAGCTTCACCGTGCACCCGGAGAACACCCGGGCGATGCTGGCCGCGCGCCCGGGCATGGTGGCGGCCTTCCGCGCCGACCGGCGCGGCTTTCTCTCCGCGCGCCTGGTCCGCCTCGACGAGCGGACCTGGCTGGACTTCGTCGAGTGGACCGACGACGCCGCGTGGGACGAGTCGAAGGCCAAAGGCGCCAACCTGCCCGAGATCGCGGCCTTCTTCGCCACGATCGGCTCGCTCGTCGGCGCCGAACGCGGTGTGCGCTACGACGACGCCGAAGACGGCCCCCGGCGGGTGCGGACCGTCGCCTACGGTCCCGAGCCGTCGCAGGTGGGGGAGTTGTACCTGCCCGAGGGCGACGGGCCCTTCCCCGTGGTGGTGCTCATCCACGGTGGGTACTGGACGGCGATGTGGGACCGGCGGCAGATCACCGACGTCGCCGACGACCTCGTCGCCCGCGGCTACGCAGTGTGGAACGTCGAGTACCGGCGGATCGGGGAGCCCGGCGGCGGCTGGCCCGGCACCTTCCTCGACGTCGCCGCCGCGATCGACGCGCTCGACGGCATGGACCCGGCCCTCGATACCGGCCGCGTCGTGGTGCTCGGCCACTCCGCGGGCGGCCACCTGGCCACTTGGGCGGCCCACCGCGCCGTGCTCCCGCCCGAAGCGCCCGGCGCCCACCCGAAGATCACGCCGATCGGCGTCGTCGAACTCGCCGGCGCGCTCGACCTGAAGGCGGCCGACGCGGAGCGGTTCGGCACCGTCCTCGCCGACCGGACGCCGAGCCGCCGAAGGACGCGCCCGAGCCCGCGCGGCCTGAAGCGTGGCCCGTCGTCGCGGACACCGTCGGCGAAGGGATTTTGCCGCTGCTGGTCGGCGGGCACGTCGCCGACCGGCCCGAGCACTACGCCTGGACGTCGCCGCTGGAGCTGGCGGGCGCCGGTGTCCCGGTCCTCGCCGTGCACGGCACCGCGGACGAAGCCGTGCCCGCCGAGTGGAGCCGCCGGTACGTCGAAAAGGTCACCGCCGAGGGCGGCACCGCCCGGTACGTCGAGGTCGAGGGCGGCACCCACTTCGACGTCGTCCACCCGGGACACCCGGTCTGGGCGGAAGTCACCGGCTGGATCCACGAAACCGTCACCGGCGAGGAGCAGGCGTGAACCACGAAGAGATCTTCGAGCAGGCGTGGGCGGCACCGGGCGCGACGTCGGTGGAACTGCCGCCGGTCCCGGTCAACGAAGTCCTGCGCGAGCGCTACGACGTCCGGCCGCCGTTCGCCTACACCGGCGCCCAGCTGTGGGACATGGAGGTGCGCAAGGCGGCGGCGCCGGACAAGTACATCCCGACGGTGGTGAAGGCGGGCAGCGCCGAGAAGTTCCCGAGTGTGCGCCACGGCCGGTTCGAGGACTTCACCCGCGTGTCCGAGCAGCGCCTGTGGGCCGACCCGGCGCGGTTCGCCACGATCATCGAGCACGTGCGCCTCGACCACGAGAACCGGCGCGCGTTCTTCATCGGCGCCGAACGGTTCGAAGCCCCGGACGGCCGCGTCTTCACCGCCGGGGGCGGGCAGCCGCTCTTCCACGTCGAGCACTCCGTCGCCGGACCGGACGACGCCCCGCTCAACCGGTGGCGCATCGTGCACCTGACCGAGGAGCGGGACCAGTCCTTGGTGGACGCGTTCGACGACCTGGTGAACGACCGCTACCTGCGGGTGTTCGTCGAAGTCCACCTGCGGGCGGACCTGGGACGCGAACTCGTGCGCCGCTGACGGCGATCGTTAAGGTGGCGGCAGGCGACGGCGAGGAGCGGCGGATGGTGACCCGGGCGGAGCGCAACGCGACGGACCCCGATCTGGGCGTCCTCGCGGGCAGGCTGCTCTTCGCGGTGCAACGCGAGCTGTTCGCCACCCTCGCCGAGCGGGGCTTCGACGACCTGAAGCCCCGCCACGGCGCCGTGCTGGCCTACCTCGACCCGGACGGCGTGCGGGCGACCGACCTGTCGAAGCTTTCCGGTCAGCACAAGCAGAACATCGGGATCCTGATCGACGAGCTGGAGTCGCTCGGGTACGTCCGGCGCAGCCCCGATCCGCGTGACCGCCGGGCGAAGCTCGTCTGCCCCACCGAGCGCGGGCTCGCCCAGATGCGCGCGGCGGACGCGATCATGGCGGACATCCAGCGCCGGCACGCCGAACGCCTGGGCCGCGACGACTACGAGGCGTTCAAGCGCAAGCTCGTCGACATCACCGAGCACCAGCGCGCGCGCACCGGAGACGACTGAGCGTCCGTGGTTTCCGCCCGCGGGGCGCGGGTACCTGCGGCGGATGGCGAGAAGACGCGCGGAGCTTCCAGCGGATCGCGGCCGGGACGTTCGGCTGGTCGCAGCTGACCGCAGAGCAGCTCACGGCGATGGAGCACGTGATGGCCGGGCACGACGTGCTCGCCGTGTTGCCGACCGGCGCCGGGAAGTCCGCGATCTACCAGGTGCCCGCGTTGCTGCTGGACGGCCCGACGGTGGTGGTGTCGCCGCTGATCGCCCTGCAGAACGACCAGATCGAGGGCATCGAGGACAGCGGCGCGCCGGAAGCCGTCGCCCTGAACTCCGCGCAGCGCGCCGCCGAGCGCGAGCACGCGTGGGCGGCTGTGCGCCGGGGCGCGGCCGAATACCTGTTCCTGTCCCCGGAGCAGCTGGCCTCCGACGAGGTCCTCGACGCGGTCGCCGAGCTCGGCGTCTCGCTGTTCGTGGTGGACGAAGCGCACTGCGTCTCGGCGTGGGGCCACGACTTCCGGCCGGACTACCTGCGGCTGGCACCGGTGATCGACCGGCTCGGGCACCCGCGCGTGATCGCGCTGACGGCGACCGCCGCGCTGCCCGTGCGCGCGGACATCGCCGACCGCCTGGGGCTGCGCGACCACCGGGAAGTGCTCGCCGGGTTCGACCGGCCCAACCTCCGCCTCGGCGTCGACCCGCTGCCGAACGACGACGACCGGCACCAGGCCGTCATCACGCGGACGCGGGCGCTGACCGCGGATCCCGCGACGCGGCCCGGGCTCGTGTACGTCACCAGCCGCGAGGACGCCGAAACCTACGCCGGAGAAGCTCGCCGCCGAGGGGGTCCGCGTGGCGGCCTACCACGCCGGGATGAAGGCGGCCGACCGCGAACGGGTGCACGAGCAGTTCCAGCGCGGCGACCTCGACGCGGTCGTCGCGACGTCGGCGTTCGGCATGGGGATCGACAAGGCCGACCTGCGGTTCGTGCTGCACGCGGCGGCACCCGATTCGCTCGACACGTACTACCAGCAGATCGGCCGCGCCGGCCGCGACGGCGAACCGGCGGAGATCACGCTGTACCACCGGCCGCGGGACCTGGGCAGGCAGAAGTTCCTCACCGCGGCCAAGGCACCCGAGGAGGCGCTGACGGCGGTGGCCACCACGCTCGCCGAGCGCGGCACCCCGCTGAAACCGGCCGAACTCGGCAAAGCGGTGGACGTCCCGGCGGCCCAGCGCACCCGGGCGGTCAACCTGCTGGAGCAGACGGGCGCGGTCGGCGTCACCGGCGACGGCCGCCTCGAGTACCGGGATCCCGAGCTGGCCCCGGAACGGGCGGTCGAGCAGGGCGTCGAGGCCGCCGAAGCGCACCAGCGGCTGATCCGCTCCCGGATCGACATGATGCGCGGCTACGCCGAGACGACCGGCTGCCGCCGCCAGTTCCTGCTCGGCTACTTCGGCGAACAGCTCGAGCAACCCTGCGGCAACTGCGACACGTGCATCGCGGGGACCACCGAACCGCGGTCGTCCGACGGCGGTGACTTCGCCGTCGCCAGCGCGGTCGACCACGGGGAGTGGGGCCGGGGCGTGGTGATGTCCGCCGACGGCGACACGGTGACGGTCGTGTTCGACGACCACGGCTACAAGACGCTGTCGGCGGCCGCGGTCCGCGAACACGGCCTACTCACCACGGTTGACCCGGGCCCGCGCGGGTAGCCGGGAGCCATGACCGACAACCCGGACAACGGCGTGGTGGCCGTACCCCACCGCCTGCTCGCGGCGGTGGAGCGGGCCCGGATCCTGGACGCGCCCGCCGAGGCCGTCGCGAAGCCGTTGCGGCGGCTCTTCGGCGGCCGGGCGGGCCGGTCGTTGCGGGGGCGCGAGCTCGGGCACCCGCTGCACCCGCTCGCGGTCACCCTGCCGATCGGGGCGTGGCTGTGCTCGTCGCTGCTGGACTTCACACCGGGCACCGAGTCCGCCGCCCGGCGCCTGGTGGCGATCGGGCTGCTCGCCACCCCGGCGGCGGCCCTGCTGGGCGCCGCGGACTACAGCGGACTCGACGTCCGCCAGCGCCGCGTCGGCCTGACGCACGCCGCGGGCAACGCGCTCGCCGCCGTGGTGTTCGCGCAGTCCTACCGCGCCCGGGGCCTCGGCTTGACCGGCGCGGGCAAGACGTTGAACCTCTTCGGGCTGCTGCTGCTCAGCGCGAGCGGCGCGTTGGGTGGTCACCTGGCCTACGCCCAGGGCGGCGGGGTCGGCCGCTGGCAGCCGGGGAGTGCGCCGCGATGAGCGACTACCTGGCCATCTACCTGCGCGACCAGCACGCGCTCGGGGTCACCTGGCGGGCGCTCGCGCGCCGGGCCCGCGACCACAACAAAGGCAGCGGACTCGGCGAGGCGCTCGCCCAGGTCGCGGACGGGATCGCCGAGGACGTGCGGACGTTCGAGGACATCATGCGCCGGCTCGGGGTCCGGCCCAGCCGGGTCAAGGTCGCCCTGGCGGCGGCCGCGGAGCGGACCGGGCGGCTCAAGCGCAACGGCCGGTGGGTCTCGTACTCGCCGCTGAGCCGCTTCTTGGAGCTGGAAGCCCTCGCGATGGGCATCGAGGGCAAGAAGATCCTCTGGCACACGCTGGGTGAGCTGGCCGGGTTGCGCGACCGGCTGCCGGACACGGACTTCGACGAGCTGCTCGGCCGGGCCGCCCGGCAGCGGCAGACCTTGGAGCCCTTCCGGCGTGAGGCCGGGCTGGAGGCGTTCGCCGCGAAGGCGTGAGCCGGTCACGTCGTGGGGCGGCCCCTGACGAGGCGGTCGAGCAGCCGGATCCGGCCGCGGTTGGGGACCGAGCGCAGCGGGTGCCCGGCCACACCCCACTCCGCCAGCACCGCGTTCGCCGCCGCCCAGCCGGTCGTCGCCGCGCGTTCCATCAACGCCACCGGCAGGTCCACGCGGATCGCGTCGCCCGCCAGGACCAGCCCCGGCTCCGGCGTGACCACGCCCGGGCGGGCGGCGAACCCGCCGACCGGGAACAGCGGGCAGTCCTGGCGCGTCACCGTGATCTCGCCGAGCACCCGCGCCGCCGCGGTCTCCGGGTACAGCTCGTGCAGGCGCCCGTCCAGCCCCGCGCCGTCGGGTGACGCGTACGCGTGCACTTCCACGACCGATCCGCCGGTGCGCGCGGCCCAGCGGCGGGCCTCGCCCTCGTACCGGTCGAGCACGCTGATGTTGTCCAGCGGCGGCAGCCCGCCGGTGCCGAGGAAGGCGGGCCGGTGCGCGGCGACCGGCCGGTCGAGCCACAGCCGCCGGACGACGAACGGCGGTGCCGTGCGCAGGCCCTCGATCGCCGCGCGCCAAGCCCGCGTGCCCAGCTCCGGGGACGCCGCCACGATCCGGCGCAGCCCCGCGACATCGCAGGCGAGCACGACCGCGTCGAACGGACGGCCGTCGACGCGGAATCCGCTGGGCTCCCGCGAAACCTCGCGCACGGCCGTTCCGAGCCGGATGTCCGCGCCCCGCCCGGAAAGGTGCTCGCCGAGCGGGTTCCACAGCGCCTGCGGGAACGGCTCGGTCGGCACGTCGAAGAGCAAACCCTCCGAGGAGCCCAGGAAGTACAGGTGGAACATCGTCGCGAGCTCGGCCGCCGAAAGCTCGCCCGGGTCGGCGAAGAAGCTGCGCGAGAACACCTCGAACGCCAGGTGCCGCGCCGCCGCGGGGAAGTTGATCGCGCCGAGGAACGACGCCGCGTCCATGTGGTCGAGCTGCTCGTAGACCCGGGGCACGCGGACCGTCGCCAGCGGCAGGGCCCGCCGTCCGTTCAGCTTGAGCAGGTCGCGGGCCCGGAAGGTCGGGCTGCGCAAGGCGAACGCCAGCGCGTTCAGCGGCGGGGTCCGCGGCAGCCCGGCGAACGTGTCGGTGCGCCCGTGCGGATCGATCAGCGGGTAGTCGGGCACCGCGACGAGCCGCTCGAGGCCGGGATCGGTGCGGGCGAGCAGCGCCCGCAGGTTGTAGTACTGCCGGAAGAACGCGTGGAACCCGCGGCTCATGGTGACCTCGGTGCCGTCCGGCAGCCGCTCGGGCCAGCCGCCTGCGCGGCCGCCCAGGTAGTCCTCGCGCTCGAACAGCGTCACTTCGACGCCGCGCTCGGTCAGCCCGGTCGCCGCGGTCAGTCCGGCGATGCCGCCCCCGATCACGGCGGCGCGCGGACGGCGGCCGAGCCGTCCGGCGTCGGGGAGCCCGCCGGGCGCGGGGAGGGTCTCCGCCCGGCGGTCGCGGCCCGCGGTCACGGCGCGGTGCCCAGTACCGTGTGGACGATCCCGCGCGACCAGCCCGGCATCGTGCCGGTGCGGACGTCGGTGAAGCCCGCGCGGGAGAGCCGGTCGCAGAGGTCGGCGACGCCGTCGAAGGCCAGGACGCTGCGGCGCAGGTGCCGGTAGAGCGTGGCGTCACCGGTGGTGACCCGGCCGAGCGGGATGACGATCGCGCCGCACACCGCGTTCCACACCCAGCGCGCGCGGCGCGAGTCCCGCACGGAGTACTCGTGCAACGCGAGGGTGCCGCCGGGCCGCAGCAGCCCGCGCAACGTCCGCAGGGTGGCGTCGGGGTCGTCGACGTTGCGCAGCAGGTACGCGGCGAGGACCGCGTCGAACGGGCCCGCGACCCCGCTCAGCTCCTCGACCGGCGTGTGCCGGAACTCCACTGTGGACGGCCAGGACTTCCCGCGTGCGCGGGCGAGCATCGCGCCCGACGCGTCGATCGCGGTGACCTGCGCGTCCGGGGCGACGGTCAGCAGCGCGGCCGTCGACGCGCCCGTGCCGCAGCCCGCGTCGAGGATCCGCATGCCGCCGCCGCTCAGCAGCCGCCGCGCCGAGAGGCGCAGGTCCCGGTGGTAGCCGGGGTTCAGCCCGACGAGCCGGTCGTAGGCCGCCGCGCCCGCGTCGAACGCCGCGGGCACCTCGGCGCGCGGCAGGCCGTTTCCCTTCATGCACTGTCCTTCCGGGACTTCCCGCGCTCCCACAGGAGCAGGACGGCGGTGACGAGGGCGAAGCCGAAGAGGAAGTCCTCCACCGGGATGTCCCACGGGAACCGCCAGCCGGTGATCCCGGCGGGGGAGTAGCGGACGATCGGCGAGGACAGCTTGGTCAGCCAGCCGTCCACGGGGATCTGGAAGGCGATGACGATGGCCATCGTCACCCAGTAGGCCGGTCGCCGGAACAGCCCGGTGCGCAACAGGCAGACCTCCGCCGCCACCACCACGAGCACGGCGGCGACGGCGGGAACCGTGTAACCCCAGGGCATCAGCGGCGCACCCGCCGCCGGTCGAGCAGGGGCCGGGCCAGGCGGCGCAGCAGCTGCCCGGTCAGCCCGACCGCCTCGTAGGTCAGGACCCCGCAGACCGGGACCACGACGAAGAACAGCACCTCTTCGAGCGGGATCCCGAAGGGCAGGCCCAGCCCGGTGACGAACGCCGGGTCGAAGTCCCAGACCGCGGCCGCGATGGCCAGCGCGTCCCACACCAGGAACACCGCGGCCACCGGCAGCACCGCGCGCGCCAGCCGCCGCGGACGGCGGTAGACGCGGGCGCCCGCCAGCTCCAGCGGCAGCGTCACCACCACGCACGCGGCCAGGACCAGCAGGTACTCCACCCGGCCCACGTCACGTCACCGCCGGGTGCCGTCGCCGGGCCCACCGCGCCCGGACGAGCGCGTCCCCGGCCGCGGCCAGCCGCCGGTACCGCGGCACGCGGGCCCGCCCGGCGAAGACGTTGTAGCCCAAGGCTTCGATGCGGTCCAGAATCCCTCCGTAAAGCACGTACGCGGTCCGCACGCACGGCCGCGACGCCGGGTGCAGCAGGGCGATGCCCGGCCGGGCCTCGGCGTAGACGCGGCGGGTGGCCGCGACCTGCTCGGCCAGCGCCCGACGCACCCTCGGGTCGAGCCGCCGCGTGCGGGCGCACCAGGCGAGCCGGTCGCGGTCGACGCCGACGGCGGCCAGCTCGTCGGCGGGGAGGTAGATGCGGCCGCGTTCGAGGTCCTCGGCGACGTCGCGCAGGAAGTTGGTCAGCTGGAAGGCTTTCCCGAGCGCGGCGGCCCGCGGCGCGGCCTCCTCGCGGGGCACGACGGTGCCGAGGACGGGCAGCACCTGCAGCCCGATGACCTCGGCCGAGCCGTGCACGTACTCGTCGAGCGCGGCGCGGGTCGGGTAGCCGGTCACCGTGAGGTCCATCCGCATCGAGGCGAAGAACGCGCGGAAGTACGCTTCGGGGATGGCGTACCGGGTCGCGGTGTCGATGACGGCGGCGCGCAGCGGGTCCTCGCTGGTCCCGGCGGCCAGTTCCGCGAGGAACCCCTCTTCGACGGTGTGCAGGGTCGCGGCGATCGAGTCCGGGGTGGCGCCGGGTTCGGGCTCGTCGACGAGGTCGTCGAGGCGCCGGGCGAACCCGTACAGCGCGTGGACGGCGGGGCGCTGGGCGGGCGCGAGCATCCGGGTGGCGAGGAAGTAGGTGCGGCCGTGCCGGGCGTTGAGCTCGCGGCAGTACCGGTACGCCGCGCGCAGCCCGGCCCCGGTGATCCCGGCGGCGTCGAGTTCGCGGCGGGTCATCGGCCGGGCTCCCCGGTGATCCGGTCGGCGGCGAGCCGTCCGGAGAGCAGCACGGTCGGGACGCCGACCCCCGGCACCGTCCCGCCGCCCGCGAGCACGACGTTCTCCGTGCCCGGCGGGAGGTTGCGCGGCCGGAACGGTCCCGTTTGGACGAACGAGTGCGCGTAGCTGAACGGCGTGCCCGCCACCATCCCGCGCCGCGCCCAGTCGTTCGGGCCGAGGACGTGCCACGCCTCCGGTTCGAAGCCGGGCAGCAGGTCGGCGCGGACCCGGTCGAGGATCTCCTTGGCGTACGGCTCCGCTTCGGCGTCCCAATCCCGCGGCCCGCGCCGGAGGTTCGGGACCGGTGCCAGGATCGAGAACAGCTGCCGACCGGCCGGGGCGAGCCCGGGGTCGGTGGCCGTCGGGCGGGTGATCAGCAGGGACGGGTCGCTCATCGGGCTGCCCTCGGTGATCAGCTCGCGGAAGGTCGACGCCCAGCCGCGGCCGAACGAGATCGTGTGGTGTCCGACCGGCCAGTCCCCGGGACCGCCGGTGTGCAGCACCACGGCCGACGGCGCCGGGCGCAACGGGATCGGGCGGCGCGGGGCCCGGCCCAGCAGCCGGTAGCTCTCGTGCGGTTCGGTGGTCAGCACGACGGCGTCGCAGGGCGTCCGGCCGCCGGTCGTGCGGACGGCGGTGATCCGCGCGCCCCGGCGTTCGAGCGCCGTCACCGCCTCGCCGTAGCGGAACTCCACCCCGGCCGCCTCCGCGACGGCGGCCATGGCCCGGGGAACGGCGGCCATCCCGCCCTCGGGGAAGTAGACCCCGCCGACGGTGTCCAGGTAGGAGATGACCGCGTACAGCGCGAGCGCCCGCATCGGCGACTCACCGGCGTACAGCGCCTGGAAGGTGAAGACCCGCTTGAGGCGTTCGTCGCGCAGGAAAGTGCCGATCTTCCGGTCCAGGCGCCGGAACCCGCCCAGGGCGGCGAGCCGGGCGAGGTCGGTCGACAGCAGCCCGAGCGGCGAATCGATGTTGGCGGCGACGAACCGGTCGAACTCCGCCGCGTACAGCCGGGTCAGCCACTCGCGCAGCCGCCGGTACCCGGCCGCCTCGTCCGGCCCGGCGAAGGCGCGGACGGCGTCGGTCATGCGCTCCTCGTCGGCGTGCACCCGCAGCACCGACCCATCGGCGAAGCGAGCCGTGTAGGCCGGGTCGAGCCGGGTGAGCTGCAGGTGGTCGGCGAGGTCCGCGCCCGCGGCGGCGAAGACGTCGGCGAGGATCGACGGCATGGTCAGCACCGTCGGCCCGGTGTCGAGGTGGTAGCCGCCGGTCACGACGCGGCCGGTGCGCCCGCCCGGTCCGGGGTCGCGCTCGACGACGGTGACCCGGCGGCCGCGGCCCGCCAGGTGCAGTGCGGCCGACAGCCCGGCCAGTCCGGCGCCGACGACCACGACGTGGCCGGTGGGCCCGGTGACCGTCCTCATCGGACGCGCTCGGTGCAGCGGCTCGCCAGGAGGGTGAGCGCGGAAAACGCCTGCCGCGGCAGGGAAACCAGGTCGATCGCCTCCAGGGCGCGGCGGACGCGTTCGTCGATGAGCTTCTCCAGCTGGTCGCGCGCGCCGGTCGCGGTGATCAGTGCCCGCCACATGGCGACGGCGTCGTCGTCGACCTCGGGCAGCGCCAGCAGATCGCCCAGCTCAGCGCGCTGCCGGTGGTCGGCGAGGTCCCGCGTGAGCACGACCACGCTGGACGCCTTGCGCTCGCGCAGGTCGTCACCCGCGGGTTTGCCGGTGACCGCGGGGTCGCCGAAGACGCCCAGCAGGTCGTCGCGGAACTGGAACGCCTCGCCGAGCAGGCCGCCGTAGGTGCCGAGCGCGGTGACGACGTCCTCGGGACAGCCGGCCAGCGCCGCGCCGAACTCGAGCGGGCGGCGGACGGTGTAGTTGCCGGACTTGCGGCGGATGACGTCGAGGACGTCGGCCCAGGACGGCAGCGTGCGGGCGTCGTTGACCAGGTCGCCGAGCTGACCGACGGCCAGTTCGGAGCGCAGCCGGTTGTACCCGGGCCTGCCGCGGGCGAGGGCGTCGGCGTCGAGCCCGCTTTCGTGCAGCAGCTGCTCGGACCAGACGAGGAGCAGGTCGCCCACGAGCACGGCGGCCGACTCGCCGAACCGGGTCGCGGAACCGCTCAGGCCCTGCTCTTCGTGCCAGCGGGCGAAACGGACGTGCATCGATGGCCGGCCGCGGCGGCGCGCCGAGCCGTCCATGACATCGTCCTGGACGAGGGCGAAGCAGTGCAGCAGTTCCAGGCTGGCCGCGGCGCGCAGGGCGGCGGCGTTCTCGGGGCCGCCGCAGCGCCAGCCGGTGTAGGCGAACATCGGGCGGAGGAACTTCCCGCCGGTGACGAACTCCGGCAGGGCGGTGGCGGCGGGGGTGTCCGCCGCGCGGCCGGTGAAGTGCTCGCGCACCCGTTCGGTGACGAAGGCGTGGACGTCGGTCCCGCACCGGCGGCGCAGCGCGTCGAGCCACCCCGCCGATCCGGCGGCCGAGGCGGTCGCGGTCATCCGGGCTCCTCTCGCGATGCACAAACGATGCACAAAGTCGGCGAGCGTCGAGAGCACGCCGGAACTTCTGGCTGTTACCCCGGTTCTACCTCGCTAAACCCGAACCCGCTCGGTGAAGCGCCGAAACCGGTGACGTTGCGGGCCCGATGCGGATCGGCGACGATGGACCGATGAACGTCAGCCGCCGGATCGCCGCGCGGTGGCCGCGGCGCTGGCCCGTCCAGCCGTTCTCCGAGCCCCGCTGGGCGAAGCAGGAGCCGACTTACGGCGACTGCTCGCCCGCCGTGATCGAGGCGGCGGGCAAACGCGCCTCGGCCCGCGCGTCGGGCAACTGGTTCGTCGTCGGGGCGAGCCGTGAGGTGCGCGCGGACCGTCCGTTCGGCGTCACGGTCGGCGGCCGCGAGCTGGTGGCGTGGCGCCGGCCGGACGGCGAAGTCCGCATCGGTCCCGGCGCGTGCCCGCACCTGGGCGCCCCGCTCGCCGACGCCAGGGTCGACGGCGGCGGGCTGGTCTGCCGCTGGCACGGCCTGCGCATCGACGGCACGAAGTGCGGGACGTGGGCCCCGGTCCCGGCCTGCGACGACGGCGTGCTCGTCTGGGCGCGGCTGGACGCGGTGGGCGGCGAACCACCGTCGGCGGCGCCCACCGTGCCGGAGCGCCCGGAAGGCAAGGCCCGCATCGACGCCGTCGCGACGATGACGGGGAGGTGCGAGCCGGAGGACGTGGTGGCGAATCGCCTCGACCCGTGGCACGGCGCGTGGTTCCACCCGTATTCGTTCAGCCGCCTGCGGGTCCTGGAGGTGCCGCGGGGGATCGACGTGCCGGACGAGGAGGACCGGTTCCTGGTCGAGGTGACGTTCCGGCTCGCCGGCCGCTGGGGTGTCCCGGTGCTCGCGGAGTTCACGTGCCCGGAGCCGCGCACGGTGGTGATGCGGATCGTGGCGGGCGAGGGAGTGGGCAGCGTCGTCGAGACGCACGCGACCCCGCTCGGCCCGGGCCCGGACGGCCACCCGCGAACAGCGGTGATCGAGGCGACGATAGCGGCGTCCGAGCGCCCGGGTTTCGCGGCGGCGGCGAAGCTGGCCCCGGCGATCCGCCCGCTGATGCGCCACACGGCGGCGCGCTTGTGGCGCGACGACCTGGCCTACGCCGAGCGGCGGTACGCGTTGCGCGCGGGATGAGTTTGCTGCGGGGAGCGCGGGGTATCCGGCGCGCGGCGGTGCCCCGCCCACGTTCGAGCTCAGCCCGTGGTCTCCGCAAACCCGGGCGTCCGGGCGGGCACCGCTCTTGGCAAACCAGGAGTTCGCCGAAACTCGGTCAGGAACCCCAGCGTCATGGCCATGGCCGGGTCAAGCAGGCCTGCGGGACGCCGCGACGACGGAAAGCTGGCGCACTGCCGGCACCACGGGCAAGACGACTGATTTCGCCGGGCTCCGCGAAGTCCACCGGACCGCGACCTGCCCACGTTGGGACACGGGTGCTCGAGAAAGTGCCGCTCAAGTTGACCTTGCTGCCGCTAGATTGTCAGCAAGGCGGGACAGGGCGCGTTGGTGTCGACATCGTTGACCTGCGGAAAGACGTGCACGATCGGGTGAACGTTGTCCGCAAGAAGTAACGAAGTTCGGCGCGACTCTCGTCGCGCCGGTGCGACCACTCGGCGCTTCGGAGAAGCAAGCGGTGGACGGCGGGCGGGCCAGGCGGCCATCGTCGACGGCAAGTAGACGCGCACAGCTGCGACGAGCGGGTGTCAGCTTGGCTGGAAACCCTTGACCGCTTAAGGAACGTGAACCTGCAGGTGAATGCCCCCACGCGCGCTTCGGCGCGCAGACCGGCTCCCGAAGTCGCAGTCAGCCGTCTTGCCCGGCCTCTCCTGGACTGTGTTCCGACGCAGTTGGAGATAATCGCTGTTCGTGGGGAAGCGGGTGAAATCGATCTTCCGGGCTTGACCCCGTACGTCGAGCGGGTCCACGACGCCTCGGTGCGGGAGGCCGTCAGACGTGCTCATCGTGGCGGAAGCCGGATCATTTCCCTGGTCGGAGAGGTCGCGACCGGAAAGAAACGGACAGCCTGGCAAGCCATCCAGTACCGTGAAGACGCGCAGCGTATGCCGCTGCTGCAGGATTGGCACGTGTGGCCGGGTACAAGCCCGAGTGATCCGGTGACTCTGCTCGCGGAGATCGCGCGAATGCCTCCGAAGACGGTTTACTGGCTGGCCGGAGCCGGGCGCTATTTCCTCGAAGAGGGGCCGGAGATCGGCAACGACGTGGCTTTCGCGTTGCGTGAAATGATCGGTGACCCGACGCGAGGCCCCAATTTCGTCGTCTGCACATTCACGCCGTCGGTTTGGAGAGAGCTCACGGCAGTACCCGCGAGCGGTGACGTCGACCAGTTCCGTCAGGTCCGGCTTCTGTTGGCGGAAACCCAGATAGCGGTGCCGGACACCTTCACAGAGGCCGAAGTCGAGAAGGCAGTCGAGATGGGCGACCCCCGCCTCGGCGACGCTGCCGCGCGGGCGGTCGGCCGCCGCGTTGTCCAGTACTTGGTCGCCGCGCCTTGGCTCGACGCTGCGTTCGACGCAGCAAGCCCCGGTGCGCGAGCGATCTTGCGATGCTGCATCGCGGTTCGACGACTGGGCCACGACAGGTGGATTTCCCAGACGCTGTTGCAGCGAGGTGCTGTCGGATTCCTCAGCGAGCCGGAACAGGAGGCGCTCGACGATGGTTGGTTCGTGCTGGCACTTGAAGAGCTGACCCGCCGTGGCGCCGGCGGCGCCAGCCTGCTGACGGAGAGGGCTTCTTCGGGGCAGTCTGGTGATGATCGGGGTCGGTGGTACCGACTCGATGACGACCTCGTTCGACGTCGGGTGAAGAACCCTCCGCTGGCGGAGGAAGCTGACGAGCACCTTTGGTCAGTGCTGGCGGCATCGGCCTCGAGCAAGAGCTTGATCGCTCTCGCAAAGGAATGTAGGCGTCGGCGACTCCTGTTTCAAGCCAACCAATTCTACCGCCGTGCTGCCGACGAGAACGTGCGGGGAGCGGCAGAAGCCCTGATTGACCTGTTTCGAGAGAGTAAGCGTATCGACGATGCCATCGCGGTCTGCGATGAACTCATTGAAGCGGGAAGATCCGACGTTCGCCTCTCGGCAGCCGAGATGTTGATCGCCGCGGGGCGCCGATCGGAGGCAATGGCACGGCTCGAACCGATCGCCAATTCGAATGATCAGGCTCGGGTATTGGCCGCGATGGCTTTGGTAGACGACAAGAAGCCCGCATCAGCGGTCGATCGTTATCGCGAGCTGGCGGAGGACGGCGTCCTCGAAGCCGCGGAGACAGCCGCCGACATGATGACAGACGACACGCTTGAAGGCGGCCTGTGGAACGGACACTCGGAGCAGCGTTACGAACCGGCGCTCAAATGGCTCACCCGTCTGCTGGATGAAAAGAAGCTCGACACTCGGAGCAAGATCGTCGAGTTCATGATCATGAGGGACAAGGGACGTATCGGAAACGCGATCGACTGGTTGCACGCCAGAGGGCAGGGCGGTGACTACGCGGCTTACCTCTATGGCGCTCGGTTGCTCGTCGAACACGACCGGGCTGAAGATGCCCTGTCCTGGTGTGACACAGCCGTCGAGTACGACGTTGATGGCGCCCGAGCCGCGACGGCGATGATCTACGCGCAGGCGGGCTTTCTGGACGCCGCCTTCAAGCATGCGCAGGCTGCAGCCGTCGAAAACCCCGCTGTCCTGGCAGACATCGCTGATCTCTTCGCGCGTAAAGGACTGGTGCAGAGAGCGCTCGAAGGATACCGGCGTGCCGCAGATCTGGGATATGTCGCGGCGTGGGCCCAAGCAGCCGTGGCGGCCGCTGGGGTCGGGTGGGTTGACTCCGCCCGTGACTTTTTCAAACGCGCTGAACGAGCTGGTGCCGGTTCGCCGGGCTTGCGCCAACGTGTCGCTGTGGCAATGGGCCGGTCTGGGAAGGGAAAAGAAGCCGTCGAGTGGTACCTGGCCGAGGTCGATCCGGCGGATCCGGAGGTGTTGAACCCGATCAGTGACTTCCTGTTGAAGGATGAGCCGTTCCACGCCGCTGCAGAGCAGTACGCGCGACGGGTGCACGTCAGCAAGGGTGAGGCTCTGAGCTGGGTTGCCGAGAGGTTGCTGGAGGTGGGCTTCCGAGAACTGGAAGTGCAGCAGAGCCACCTCATAAACTCGGGTTCGAACCTCCTGCCGAAATTCAACGACAAGATCGTCATGGCTGTCGACTACTGGCTGCCTGCCGCGGCGATCGCGGGATATCAACCCGCATGGCTGCGCACAGTGGATGTTCTGCTGTCGCTTGGTCGCTTCGACTCGGCCGAACGGCGGCTCAAGGACGCGGAACGGCGAGACGGCATCCGCAGCGAGGTCCATTCCGCGATAATTCTCGCGTACTCGCACAAGAAATATGCTGACACGGCGGTGGCGCTCGTGGAGTCGCAGCTGGAGTGCTCGAACACAGCAGCGGTGGCCCGTACCGCGACAGCGCTGCTCACCCATGAGCACGCGAGAGCAGATGTAGCGGAGCGGCTGCTCATCCGTGGACGAGACGCTGGTGATTTGGAATCGCGCGTGGCGCTGGCGGACTTCTGGGCCAGGCACGGGCAATTCGCCAAGGCTCTTGACGAGTACTTTGTCGCGCTGGCACGGGGATGTGACGTCTACCTGAAGATAGTGCGGACGTTGAGCATGGCTCGCAACGATGCTGCGCTCGCCGAGTTCCAGAAGTACGGCGTAACGCCCGAGGGGACGCTTGCTAAGCCGTGGATAGCCGCACCGTCACGAGGCAGCCGGGACGCATCCCGATCCCGGTAAGTGGTCGCTGGACAGTTGTGAGAGTTCGGAACGCCGTAGGTTCGAGCCCGGATCAGCAGCGAGTGGCGCGATCGTCTTCCGACAGGGGAGCGGGCCGGTCGGCGAGCGGGCCCCCTTCGCGCAGCAAGTGACCCAGCGTTTCGAGCGGTTCGGGCACGAGGCGGTACCAGCTCCAGGTGCCGCGGCGCTCGCGCGTCAGGAGGCCGGCGGACACCAGCACCCGCAGGTGGTGGCTGAGTGAGGGCTGGGGCATGGCGAAGTCCTCGGCGAGGTCGCAAAAGCACGCTTCGCCGCCGGGCGAGTGCCGGATGAGCGAGACGAGCCGGATGCGGACCGGGTCCGAGAGCGCCTTGAACAGCTTCGCCGCCGTCTCGGCCTCGGCGTCGCCGACGACGGCGGCGGGTTCGGCGAGCAGCAAGGTGACCGGTCTCGGCCGGGCGTGACCCTTGTGCGTGGCCATGGCACCTCCTCGTCGGCGTCGAGCGTACCGCACTTGGATTGACAAGAGTCGATCCAAGCGTCTTAGATTGCATCGGCAGACTTCGATCCAAGGCTCCGAAAGGACCTCCATGTCCCGCACTCCCGAGGTGCTGTTCGTGTGCGTGCACAACGCCGGCCGCTCGCAGATGGCGGCCGCGCTGCTGCAGCACCACGCGCTCGGCCGGGTCGCCGTGCGCTCGGCCGGGTCCGAGCCCGCCGTCGAGGTCAACCCCGCCGCGGCCGAAGCGCTGGCCGAGTGGGGTTTGGACATCACCGCCGAGGTGCCGACCAAGCTGTCCACAGAGGACGTCGAAGCCGCTGACGTCGTGATCGCCATGGGCTGCGGCGACACCTGCCCGGTCTTCCCCGGCAAGCGCTACCTGGACTGGCCGCTGGACGACCCGGCGGGCCGGGGCGTCGACGCCGTCCGCCCGATCCGCGACGAGATCGACCGCCGCGTCCGTGTCCTGCTCGCCGAGCTCCTCGACGCCTGACCACCTCTGGAGGAACGGTCCGTGACCGAGACCGCCACCCCGGCCGACGCCGACGTCCTGCACAGACTGTCCTTTCTGGACCGCTTCCTCCCGGTGTGGATCATCGCCGCGATGGCCGCCGGGCTGGGGCTGGGCAGCGTGGTCCCCGGGCTGCAGGGGGTGCTCGAAGCGGTGAAGATCGGGCAGGTCTCCCTGCCGATCGCGCTCGGCCTGCTGCTGATGATGTACCCGGTGCTGGCCAAGGTCCGCTACGACAAGCTCGACACGGTCACCCGCGACACGCGCACCATGGTGCTGTCGCTGGTGCTGAACTGGGTCATCGGCCCGGCGCTGATGTTCGCGCTGGCCTGGCTGCTGCTGCCCGACCTGCCCGAGTACCGGACGGGGCTGATCATCGTCGGGCTCGCCCGCTGCATCGCGATGGTGATCATCTGGAACGACCTCGCTTGCGGCGACCGCGAAGCCGCGGCGGTGCTGGTCGCGCTGAACTCGGTGTTCCAGGTGATCATGTTCGGCGTGCTGGGCTGGTTCTACCTGGACCTGCTGCCGGGCTGGCTCGGCCTCGACACGGCGAGCGTTTCCTTCTCGCCGTGGGAGATCGCGCTGTCGGTGGTCATCTTCCTCGGGATCCCGTTGGCCGCGGGCTACTTGTCCCGCCGCATCGGTGAGGCTCGCAAGGGCCGCGCCTGGTACGAGGGGAAGTTCCTGCCGAAGATCGGCCCGGTCGCGCTGTACGGGCTGCTGTTCACGATCGTGGTGCTGTTCGCGTTGCAGGGCGAGACGATCACCTCGCGGCCGCTCGACGTCGCGCGGATCGCACTGCCGCTGCTGGCCTACTTCGCGATCATGTGGGGCGGCGGTTACGCGCTCGGCAAGGCATCGGGGCTGCCGTACGCGCGAACGACGACGCTGGCGTTCACGGCGGCGGGCAACAACTTCGAGCTGGCGATCGCGGTGGCGATCGGCGTGTTCGGCGTGACGTCGGGGCAGGCGCTGGCCGGGGTCGTGGGGCCGCTGATCGAGGTGCCGGTGCTGGTCGGGCTGGTCTACGTCAGCCTGTGGCTGCGCAAACGCTGGGCCCGGCCGGAGTGACGTTCACGCGACCGGCCAGGCACCCGTCTTTGTGGCGCGACCCGAATCACCCGCGTGAGCGCCTGCCCAGCCCGTGTACCGCCGCGACCACCAGCCGGGTCGCGGCGGACGGGGTTGCGGTTTCCGCGTAGTGCAGGGCGATTCACCCGCGTGCCCGCCTGGCCAACTCCTGCACCGCCGCGACCACCAACCGGGTCGCCGCGGCCAGGGTTTCCGTCTCCACGCGATCCGGCGTCTCGGCGGGAGTCTGGTAGCCGGGCATGCCCATACCGATCCCGGCCGCGGCCAGCCCAGCCGCGGCGTAGCGGCGGTTGTCCGACGGCATCGCCCCGGCGCGCAGCGGCACGCCGGTCGTCCGTCCGGCCTGGTCGAGTGCTGCCAGCAGCGCGTGCGCCGGTCCACCGGCCTCGACCGCTGCGGCCTCGCCGAGCCGGGCGGCGCCGTCGACGTTCAGGACCACCGTGCCGCTCGGCACCGTGGGAGCGTGGTGGGCCGACCCGCGGGCCCCGGCCTCCTCGGCGTCGAGGAACGCGACCGCCAAACCGATCCCGCCGGGCAGCGAGCCGGTGAGCTGCCGGGCGGCTTCGAGGACCACCGCGACCCCGGACGCGTTGTCCGCGGCCGCGGGCAGCCGCTGCCCGGGATCGTCGCCCACGCCGTCGAAGTGGGCCGTGAGCAGTACGTCCACCTCGCCGGGCTCGCGCAGCCGTCCGTGGACGTTCGAGCCGACGACCTCCACGGCCCGCAGCGGCGTCGACGCCGTGACCGACTCGCCTGTGGTCAGACGCCGGTGCAGCTCGGCGCGCACCGCCAGGACCGGCAGCTCGCCGGACGGCGGCCCGGTGATCATCTTCGGCATCCACCCCGCCTCGTCGGTCCCGCGCGGCACCAGCAGCCCGGCCGCGCCGTCACGGGTGGCCCGCGCCGAAACCCCCAGGTCCGGCGCGAGCACCCAACGGCCACCGAGGCGGTCCGCCGTGGCGGTCACCAGTTCGCCGGTTCGCGGCGCGGGCAGGTCCGCCGACGCGAGGTGTTCGGCGAAGTCCCTGCGGTGCACCAGTTCCCGCTCGCCCAGCCGCAGCGAGGGCGTCCGGTACAGCTCGCGCACGACGACGGGGAACTCGTCGGTGGTCACCGTCGCGCCGATCGCCCGGAGCTGCTCACCCAGCCAGGCCGCCGCCGCGCGGCCGCCCGCCGTGCCGACCCGGCGGCCGGTGAAGCGGTCGGCTGCCAGCTCCGTAACGGTGTGCCGGAGACGGCTCGTCATCCGCAGCAACCGGAACCCTGAGCCACAGCCTCCGCCTTCGCCGCCGGGGCGCAGCAGGAACCGGCTTCGGCGGCGGCTTCCGTTGTGCCGCAGCACGTCGAGGCGGGCGTGCTGCCGCAACAGCCGCTCGTAGCGGGCGGGGTGAGCGCTTCGGCGGGGTCTCCGGCGAACCCGCCGGTCGTCTGGCTGCTCATGGAAGATCTCCTTCGTGGACTATCTAGACGGATATCTAATCAGTGGTTTCAGTTTGCCGACGGGTTAGATGAATGTCAATATAGATGGGTGACTAAACAGCTCCCGGACGGCTGCTGCGCGCCGCTGGCGGCCGAGCCGTTGAGCGCCGATCAGGCGGTGGACTTGGCGAAGGCGTTCAAGGCCCTCGGCGATCCGGTGCGGCTGCGCCTGCTCTCGCTGATCACCTCGGCCGACGGCGAAAGCTGCGTCTGCGACCTGACCGTCGCGTTCGACCTCAGCGGCCCGACGATCTCCCACCACCTGAAGGTGCTGCGCGAGGCGGGCCTGGTCGCCAGCGAACGCCGCGGCACCTGGGTGTACTACCGGCCCCGGCCGGAAACGCTGGGCCAGCTCTCCGGCCTGCTCGCCACGGCCAGCAGCGCCCCCGCGACGTTGACCGCGGCGAGGGTGAGGAACGCCGGGGTGTAGCCGCCGAGCAGCTCGGCCAGCGCGGCGCCGGCGAATGGGGCCAGCGCCATCGTGATGGTCATCGGCGCGGCCAGCAGCCCGTTGAGCCGTCCATAGTGGACGGCACCCCAGCGGTCGGTGATCGCCGTCGCCTGCAGCAACGTGAACACCCCGCGCGCCATCCCGGCCACCACCGCCGCGGCGATGAGCGCGGCCGTCGACGTCAGGACGCTCAGCAGCGCGGTGGTCGCCGAGGTCGCGAGCAGGATGATCCCGGTGCGGGCCCGGACGGTGGTGCGGCGGGACAGCGTGCCGTAGCCGAGCCGCCCGAGCACCTGACCGGCCCCGCCCAGGCCGAGCGCGACGGCGGCGATCCCGGGACGCACGCCGCGTTCGGTCAGCAGCGGGACCAGGTTCACCACGACCGCGAACACCGAGAACGTCGCCAGGCTCAGCGCCACCACGAGTGTCAGGAACGGGCCGCTGCGGGCGATCCGCCGCGGGTCGTGGTGCTCGGGGTGGCCGCCGTGGGGCGGGTGCGCGTCGGGCCACGGGCCGCGCAGGCCCCAGAAGTGCGCCGGGATCGTGATCGCGGCCAGGACGACGGCGAGCACGAGGTAGGTGTGCCGCCAGTCCAGGTGCGCGGCGAGGAGCGCGGTGAGCGGGGCGAACACGGTGCTGGCCAGCCCGCCGGCCAAGGTGAGCACGGTCAGGGCCGAGACCCGGCGCGGCCCGTACCAGCGGGTCAACGCGGCGAACGCCGGTGGGTACAGCACCCCGCTCATCGCCGCCCCGGCCACCGCCCACGCCGCGACGAACCAGGCGAGGTTCGGCGCCGTCGCCACCGCGACCAGCGCCAGCACCCCCAGCACCGACCCCGCGGTCATCACCGCGCGCGGTCCGCGCCGGTCCAGCCACCGCCCGACCGCGATCCCGGCCACCGCCGTGACCAGCTGGGCGACGGACAGTGCCGCGATCACCGCCGTCGCCGGCCAGCCGGTGGCGCGGCCGATGTCCGGCGCGAGCACCGGGAAGGCGTAGTACAGGATTCCCCAGCTGGTGATCTGCGTGCCGCACAAGATCGCGAGCACCCGGCGCAGCCCCGATGTACTCAGGGACTGCGCCGCGGTGCTCGGGCCCGCCGACACGGTCAGTGCTGCGCGGCCGAGGGCGCCGAGAGCGTCAGCACTTCCGGTTCCGCCGGACCGCAGCAGCCGGACGCGCCGCCGTCCGGTTCGTCGAACAGCCCGGCGCCGCCGCACACGCCGGTCTCGGCCATGACCAGCTCGACCCGGGCGGCGGCCTCGTGGTCGCCGGCCAGCGCGGCGGCGATGCTGCGGACCTGCTCGTAGCCGGTCTGGGCGAGGAACGTCGGCGCCCGCCCGTAGCTCTTCATCCCAGCCAGGTAGAAGTCCGGCTCCGGGTGGGAAAGCTCCTTCGCGCCGTGCGGGTAGACAGTGCCGCACGAGTGCACGTTCGGGTCCACCAGCGGCGCCAGCGCGACCGGCGCCTGCAGCGTCGGGTCCAGCTCCAGCCGGATCTCCGACAGCCACGACAGCTCCGGCCGGAACCCGGTCAGGGCGATCACCTCGTCGACCGCCTCGACCCGGGCGCCGTCCGCCGACACCAGCGCGAGCCGCCCATCGTCGGCTCGCTCCACGACCTCGGTGCGGAACCCGGTCACGACCGTGACGAGCCCGGCGTCGACCGCCTCCTTCGCGCGCAACCCGAGCGCGCCGCGGGCGGGCAGCTGGTCCGCCTCGCCGCCGCCGAAGGTGTTGCCGACCCCGCCGCGGCGCAGCACCCAGCTGATCCGCGCCCCGGTGCCGGCGAGCGCCACCAGGGCGGTCAACGCCGAGTGCCCGCTGCCCGCGACGACGACGTGCTTGCCCGCGTACCGCGCCCGCTCGGCGGCCAGATCCGGGACGCGGTAGGAGATCCGGTCCGCGGCGGCGCGCTCACCGATCGCCGGGAGCCCTTCGCCGCCGAGCGGGTTCGGCGTCGACCAGGTGCCGGACGCGTCGATCACCGCCCGCGCCAGGACCCGCTCCTCGCTGCCGTCGGAAGTGCGGACGTGCACCGAAAACGGCTCGCCGTCGCGTCCACTGTCGACGATCCGGTCCCGGCCGCGTCGGGCCACGCCGACGACTTCGGCGCCGAAGCGCACCTGCTCGCCGAGCGCGTCGGCGAGTGGCCGCAGGTAGCGCTGCGCCCACTCCAGGCCGGTCGGGTAGGCGCCGTCGTCGGGCCGCTCCCAGCCGGTCGGCTCGAGCAGGCGCGCGGCGGCCGGGTCGACCAGTTCCGACCACGGCGAGAACAGGCGGACGTGGTTCCACTCCGCCACGGCCGCGCCGGCCTGCTCGCCGCGCTCCAGCACCAGCGGCCGCAGTCCGCGTTCCCGCAGTTGCGCGGCCGCGGCCAGGCCCACCGGCCCCGCGCCGACCACCACGACAGGCAGCTCGTTCATCCCCAGCACCTTTCATCGAAGAAGGTCTATCAATGCCGAGCAATGTATCGACCGCCGTCGATTGACGCAACCATCGATCGCAGTCGATACTGGCGTCCATGACGACGACGCTCCCGCTGACGGCACCCGTGCTCCCGGACGCCGAGGCCGCGACCTACGCGGAGTGGTTCTCCTGCCTGGCCGAGCCGATGCGGGTGAAGATCCTGCACGCCGTCGCCACGGCGGGCCGCGAACTGACCATCGGCGGGCTGACCGAGATCATGGGGATCAGCCAGCCCACGGTGTCCCACCACGTCCGCAAGCTCGCCGATGTCGGCTTCCTGCACCTGCGCAAGCGCGCGACCGCCACGGTGATCTCGATCAACCCGGCCTGCTGCACCGGCCTCCCGCACGCGGCCGACGCCGTCATGGGGCTGCTGGCGCCACGCCCGTGCTGCCCGGACAACCTCCCCGAGGACGTCACCGTCCGCCCGCTGCGCCGCGGCGACTGGGGCGCGGTCCGCCGGATCTACGCCGAGGGCATGGCCACTGGCATCGCGACTTTCGAGACCGAGGTCCCCAGCCGCGAGGACCTGCACGAGAAGTGGCTGCCCGGGCACCGCTGGGTCGCCGAGCTCGACGGCGAAGTCGTCGGCTGGGCCGCCGCCGCGCCGGCCTCCAGCCGCGAGTGCTACGCCGGAGTGGCCGAGACGTCGATCTACGTCGCCGACGGACACCGCGGCCGCGGCGTCGGCAAGGCCCTGATCCACAAGCAGGTCACCGAAGCCGACGCCGCCGGCCTGTGGACGCTGCAGACGTCGATCTTCAACGAGAACCGCGCGTCGATCGCCCTGCACCGCACGGCGGGCTACCGCACCCTCGGCGTCCGCGAACGCATCGCCCAGCGCGACGGCGTCTGGCACGACACCGTCTTCCTCGAACGCCGCGGCCCGGTCGGCTAGCCCGGCCGGTCAGGCGCGCATGAGGAGGAAATCGCCGTGCCCGCCGTAACCGAGGACGTCCTCGGCGTACTGCGTGCCGTCGAACGTCGGCAGCCACCACCGGTCGCCGACGCGGACGAGCATCGGGTGCGGGATGTTCGTGCCGTACGGCGCGTTCAGCGTGCCCAGTTTTCGCACGGTCAAGTCGTAGACGGGATATTCGCGCGCGTCACCGTCGCTGGCGAACAGGTACCAGCGCCCGCCGACGCGTTGCAGGATCGTTCCTTCGGTCTGGCTGACCGAAAGATCGGCGCCGAGCAGGGTCAGGCCGCGGTCGTAGTCGGCCCCGGGCGCCGTGGCGGCCAGCGCGGGGTGGAACACGAACGACGGTTGCTGCGCCGGGCTTTCGACGAACGCGACGTGCCAGCGGCCGTCGATCCGGGTCAGCGCCGGGTCCCAGGAACTGACAGTGGTGGGCAGCGGCAGTGGCCGGGTCGGCAGCACGTGCACGCCGGAAAGGACGTCGTCCCGGGTGACGGTGTGGCGGACGTGGACACCGTTGAAGGCGAAGTCGCCCCACGAGCTCGATGAGCAGGATGAACCGGTCGTGGTCGTCGTCGCGGACGATCTGGCCGGCGTGGTCGCCGAGCACGACGCCGTCGCGCTCGAAGAACAAGGCCGCGACCTGCTCGAGCTGCGTCGGATCCGCCAGGTCGAGGGTCCAGACTCCCCAGTGCGCCTGCTGGAAGAACCCCAGTCCGGCGTTGGTCATGGTGAGGTACAGCTTGCCGTGGCGGATGTAGGGCCGTCCGTCGGCGTACTGCACGACGTGCGGGTCGCGGACCCCGGCCTGCCCGAAGTAGCCCGCGCGGACCCGGCCCAGCCGGGTGCCCGCGCCGCTCCCGTAGGCGTAGCCGAGCTTGCCGAGCACCGCGGGATCACGCAGGTCGACGCGCGCCCGGACCTGGTCCCGTTCGGTCAGCAGCGGACGCCAGCCCGCTCCGGTGTCGGCCAGCACGGTGACGGCGTTTTCGTTGACGACGACGGCGAAACCGAACGAGCCCCGCAGCTCCGCCGTCACGGTCTTGACCACGGCCGTGCCCGCGGCGGTGGTGAGCTCGATGCGCGCCTGCCCGGTACCGGCGTCGTAGGTGCCGAGCACCGAAACGCCGCCGCCCGCCAGGCCGGCGACGACCCGGCCGCCGCCCTCGGTGACCTCGACGGTCACGGCCGCGAACGGCGCCCTCGGCCGCAGCCCGGTCTCGACCAGGGCACCGGCCCGGGCCCGGGTGTCGAGCTGGACGAACTTCGGCGCGATCAGGTCGAACGGCCGGAACCGCTCCACCACGGAGAACTCCAGGTCCAGCGGGCTCGTC
Organism: Amycolatopsis nalaikhensis; assembly: GCF_030264295.1. Classification (GTDB taxonomy): domain Bacteria; phylum Actinomycetota; class Actinomycetes; order Mycobacteriales; family Pseudonocardiaceae; genus Amycolatopsis; species Amycolatopsis nalaikhensis. The sequence goes on from NZ_CP127173.1 coordinate 7,578,033, forward strand.
CCGGAGGCCTCGGCGGTCCCGCCGAACAGGCTCGCCGTCACCCCCGTCACGCCCAGCGCGGTGAGGGCGCGCAGCACGTCGCGCCGGTCGAAGTCGTGCTCGGTCATCCTTGACCTCCGGTGGTGGGGGACGGGTGGGTTCAGGAGTCGGCTTCGCCCATGACGAGACCTTCGATGGTGTGCTTCTGGACGATGGGGGTCAGCTCGTCGACGACCGGGCAGTCGAGGTGGGCACGCACCGACGCCGGCAAAGCCGCCCAGAATCCGCGGGTCACGGCGAGGTCGTGCCGCTCGTCGTTGCCCGCACCCGGCGCGTCGAGCCCCAGGACGAGAACCGGACGGCTCTTCGGCGAGTGGTTGGCGGTGCCGCGGTGCACGGTCAGCGCGGAGCGGATCGAAATGTCGCCCATCCGCGGGAACTTGCGCACGGCGAGGTCTCGGTAGCGCGGATACGCCTCCCGCGGCGGGAACATGCCGTGCTCGAACGCTGTCCCGTCGTCCCAGTGGGTGCCGGGCGCGATCTCGAACGGGCCCATGTCCGGTTCGGTGTCGACGGCGGTCACATTGATCGCGAGCGAGTTCAGCCGGTGGTGCCGCGCGGTCTCCTCGGGCATCGGGAAGTCCCGGTGCCACGGCTGGTCGACCGCGCCGGCGAGCGGGACGTCGAAGCCGACCTCGACGATCCGGTAGTCCGGGCCCAGCACGGCCTCGGCGACCCCGGTGATCCACGGGTGGGAGACCAGCTCGGTGAAGCCCCGCAGCTGTTCGGGGTGGATTTCGACGTAGTACCGGTTCGGTCCGCGGCCGACCGCGCCGCCCGGCCGGGACCGGGCTTCGGCGAACGCGGCGTCGATGTCCTCGCCGAGCCGCCCCACCCAGTCCCGGTCGAAGGCGCGCGGCAGGCCGATGATGCCGTCCTCCCGCAGGCGGCCGGTCAGCTCCGCGAGTTCGGCGGCGGACAGCGGGGCGGGGGCGGTGTGGGGCACGGTCATTTGGCCTCCCGGGTCGCACGGCAGCGTGTCGAACCCAGTTTGCAACGTGGCATGCCACGTTGCAAGGGCTATGCTCCGGATGCGCGGAGGGAGCACGATGAACGCGAAACTGCGAGACGTCGCCGAACACGCCGGGGTGTCGGTGCGGACGGTGTCCAACGTGGTCAACGGCTTCCGCTACGTGGCGCCGGCGACGCGGGAGCGGGTGCAGGCGAGCATCGACGCCCTCGGCTACCGGCCGAACCTGGCCGCCAGGACCCTGCGCCGCGGCCAGACCGGGCTGGTGGCGCTGGTCATCCCGGAGATCGATTCGCCGTACTTCGCCGACCTCGCCGCGCGGACCGTGCGCACCGCCGAAGCGCGCGGGCTGACCGTGCTCATCGACCAGACCGACGGCGACCCCGAACGGGAGAAGCAGCTGCTGCACGGCCGGCGCAGCCAGCTGGTCGACGGGGTGCTCTTCAGCCCGTGGGCGGTGCCCCCGGCGGAGCTGGCCGCGCGCACCGACACCGTCCCGCTGGTGCTGCTCGGCGAGCACGACGGCACGGCGGGCGTCGACCACGTCGCGATCGACAACGTCGCGGCCGCGCGGGAAGCCACCGAACACCTGCTCTCGCGGGGCCGGCGGCGCATCGCCGCGGTGGGCATCCAGCCCCGGTCCCTGAACGCGACCGCCCGCCAGCGGCTCGCGGGCTACCGGGCCGCGCTGTCCGACGCGGGGCTGCCGTCCGATCCCGCGCTCGAAGTGCCGGTGCGGCGGCTGCACCGCGCGGACGGCCACCAGGCGATGCTGGGGCTGCTCGACCTGCCCCGGCCACCGGACGCCGTCTTCTGCTTCACCGACGAGCTGGCCCTCGGCGCGCTGCGCGCGGCGGCCGACCGCGGTGTCGCGGTGCCGGACTCGCTCGCCCTGGTGGGGTTCGACGACATCGAGGACGGGCGGTTCAGCGTGCCCGCGCTGACGACCGTGAGCCCGGACAAGACGCGGATCGCCGAGCTGGCCCTCGATCGCCTGGCCGCCCGGTTGGCGAGTCCGCAGCCGGCGACGTCGCTCGTCGCGCCACACCGGCTGGTGGTCCGCGAGACGACGTGATGCCCGAGCCCCAGCGGCGGCCGTGCGACGATCTGGGGAGAACCCGGACCGGACGAAGGAGCCTCAGACTTGCCCTTGGTGCACGCTCTGTGGTCCCCGGGCCGGGGGCTGCTGCTCTGGGCGGAGCGCGACGGAGGCCCCGCGGGCACGTCGAGCCGGTCGGCGCGGATCGCGCTCCCGCACCCGTTCGCGGTCTCCAGCGCGGACCTGACCGCGCTGCACCCCGGAAAGCCCACCTCGGCGACGCTGCTCCTGCCGTCGCGGGCGAACCGGCCGCTCGCCGCCACCGAGTCGGCGACGGGTGGCAACCGGCGTGCGCCGTCGTTGCGGCCGTGGTCGGTACCGGCGTTGATCGTGGACGCGAGCGAACTGGACGACCTCGACGAATCGGCGTCCTACGGCGCTTCGGTCACCTACCTGCGGGCGGTGGCCCGCCTGGCCGCGGATCTGGTGCGGCGCGGGCGGGTGCTGCCGACGCTGGTCCGCCGGGGCGACGCGGCGGAGGCCCGCTGGCGCCCGGTGCTGCAGGGCGTGGATTTCGTCGCCTTCGACGCGCTGGTCGCGGCCATGCCGCCGGTCGGGCGGGCCGAGCAGATCGCGCCGCTCACCGGGGCCTCGCCGCGCGCGCTCGTCACCGACGCCCTGCACACCCTGGTCGACGCGGCGGTCCGGGACCGGCTGGCGCGGGCGGATCCGCCGGTCGACCTGCTCGGGCACCAGGGCGCGGCGGGGGAGTGGCTGTCCGCTCTGCAGGGCGGCGTGGCCCGCGTCGAGCTGCCGCTCGGTGAGCTCGGTGTCCTGGCCGAAGCCGTCGCGAAGTGGGACGAGGTCGCCGACACCGACGTCGTCGACGGCCGCGCGTGCTTCCGGCTGGCCGAAGTCAGCACCCTGCGGCCGCGGGACGCGGACGATCCCGACGACCAGACCGGCGACGGCACCAAGTGGCAGCTGCGGTTCCTCCTGCGGTCGACGGCCGATCCGAGCCTGCTGCTGTCGGCCGGGCAGATCTGGTCGGGGGAGGCGGCCGGGCTGGTCCGGGATCCGCGGGGGCTGTTCACCGCCGAACTGGGCCGGGCCGCGCTGGTGGAACCGATGCTGGCGCTGGCGTTGCGCCGGACCCGGCCGTCGGAGTACGACCTGACCGTCGAGGAAGCCGAGCAGTTCCTCACCTCGGGGGCGACCCGGCTGACCGAGGCCGGGTTCGAGGTGCAGCTCCCGGCCACCTGGGACGGCAGGCGACGGCTCGGGCTGCGGCTTTCCGTCAAGAGCACGCCGGCCGAGCAGGTCGTCACCCGCAGCCGGGTGGGCCGCGACGAGCTGGCCGCGTTCCGCTGGTCGATCGCGGTGGGCGACGACGAGATCGGCGAGGAGGAGCTGCGCAGGCTCGTCGCGGCGAAGTCTTCGCTGGTCCGGCTGCGGGGCAGGTGGATCAGCGTCGACGCCGACCGGCTCCGCGCCGGTCTCGAGTTCCTGCGCCGCGACCCGGACCGGCCCGCCCGGCGCCCCAGCGCGGCCGAACTGCTGGAGCTCGTCCACCTCGCGCGGGAGACGCCGCTCCCGGTCACCGGCGTCAGCGCCGACGGCTGGGTCGGAGACGTCCTGGCCGGGCGGGTCCACCAGGCACTGCGGCCGGTCGCGCTGCCGCCGTCGTTCCGCGCCACGCTGCGCCCCTACCAGCAGCGGGGTGTCGCCTGGCTGGCGTTCATGTCGGCGCTGGGGCTCGGGGCGTGCCTCGCCGATGACATGGGCCTCGGCAAAACGGTGCAGACACTGGCGCTCGAGGCCGTCGAGCGGGCCGGAGACGAGCGCCCGCCGACGTTGGTGCTGTGCCCGATGTCGCTGGTCGGCATGTGGCAGCGGGAGGCGGCGAACTTCGCGCCGGGCCTGCGTGTCCTCGCCCACCACGGCGTCGTCCGCGCGCACAGGGACGCGCTCGCCGAGCAGGTCGCCGCGGCCGACCTCGTCGTCACGACCTACGCCACGGCCGCCCGTGACGCCGCCGAACTCGCGACGTTCACCTGGCGGCGCCTGGTGCTCGACGAAGCGCACGCGATCAAGAACGCCGACACCGCGACGGCCAAGGCGGTGCGGCGGTTCACAGCGGAGCACCGGATCGCGCTGACCGGCACCCCGGTGGAGAACCGCTTGGCGGACCTGTGGTCGGTGCTGGACCTGCTCAACCCGGGGCTGCTCGGCACCAGGTTCGAGTTCCGCCAACGGTTCGCGGCCCCGATCGAGCGCGGTGGCGACACCGCGACGGCCGCGGCGTTGCGCCGGCTCACGCAGCCGTACCTGCTGCGCCGGGTGAAGACCGACCCCGCGATCGTGCCGGAGCTGCCGGAAAAGATCGAAATCCGGCAGGAATACCGGCTCACGCGCGAACAGGGCACGTTGTACAGCGCGATCGTCGACGAGATGATGAAGAAGATCGAGAACAGCGAAGGCATCAAGCGCCGCGGCAACATCCTCGCCGCGATCACGAAGCTCAAGCAGGTCTGCAACCACCCGGCGAACCTGCTGCACGACGGCTCCCCGATCGGACAGCGATCCGGCAAGGTCACCCGCCTCGAAGAGATCCTGGCGGAAATCCTGGCGTCGGGCGATCGGGCGTTGTGTTTCACGCAGTACACGGAATTCGGCCACCTGCTGGTGCCCCACCTGTCGGACCGGCTGGGTACCGAAGTCGCGTTCCTGCACGGCGGCATGGCCAAGGGATCGCGAGACGCGCTGGTGGAACGCTTCCAATCCGACGACGGCCCGCGAATCCTGCTGCTGTCGCTCAAAGCAGGCGGGTCCGGGCTCACGCTGACCGCGGCGAGCCAGGTGCTGCACCTGGACCGCTGGTGGAACCCGGCGGTGGAGAACCAAGCGACCGACCGGGCGTTCCGGATCGGGCAGGGACGCACCGTCCAGGTCCGGAAGTTCCTCTGCCCGGGCACCATCGAGGAGCGCATCGACACGCTGATCACCAAGAAGCGCGCGCTGGCGGGAATGGTGGTGGGCGAAGGCGAAAGCTGGCTGACGGAGTTGTCCACGGACGTGCTGCGCGGGGTGCTCACGCTGGGGGAGGAGGCGATCGATGACTGAGCAACTGCCGTGGTGGGCAACGCGGTTCATCCGGGCGCTGACGGCGATCGGCGTCACCCTGCCCGCACCGGCCAGCGGGCGTGTCGAGTCGTTGGCGATAGGCGCCGGACGCGTCGACGCCGAGGTGGGGCCTCATCGGGTGCGGATCGGGCTGACGGCATTCGGGAAGAAGGACTGGGCGGCGATCACGCATGCCCTCGCGGCGAAGGCGTCGACCACGGTCCTGCTGCTTCGCGGCGAGTTGCCTCGTGATGTCGAAGAGACGTTCAAGGCGCTCCGGCTGCCGCTGTTCCCATCATCGGCGCGCGAGGTGTCCCTGGACTGCACGTGCCCGGACGAAGAGGTGCCGTGCGGGCACTTGAACGCGGTGTTTTCCGCGCTCGTGGCCCGGGTCGGCGAGGATCCGTTCACGATCCTCGCGTTGCGTGGCCGGGACCGGGAAGCGCTGCTCGAGGAGTTGAAGCACCGGCTCATGTCCGCCGAGCCGCTCGATCCGGACGACCGATCTCCGGCCCTGACGGAAGTCATGGACACGTTCTTCACCTGCGGCGAGGCCCCGGGTTTGGCTGGCGCGGCGCCGTTGCCGAGTCCGCGGACGATGTTCGACGAACTGCTGGGCCAGGTACCACCGTTCGCGATCAAGGTGGGCGGCGAAGAGGTCACCGACTTGCTGCGGCCCGTTTACCAGGCACTCGCTGGTGCGCTCGCCCCGCGCCGGTGATCGGCTACGCGCCTCGCTGGAGAGCCGACGGCGAAACTGGGGACCGTGAGCCGGAATTGTGCTTAGCTGTAGCGGAGAGCCGGATTCGCCTGGGGGGTCCAGATGAGAGTTCGCCGTGGAGTCACCGCGCTGCTGACCGTCGGGGTGGTGGCGTTCGTCGCCGCACCAAGCCAGGCGAGCGCCGCGACTGCACTCGCCGAACCAACCGTGACGTCGGCCGAGTACCCCGATGACGGAGCCTGGCACCCCGGCGCCGGAATGCCGGGCTCGTTCACCTTCGGCGCGAACGGCGAAGACGCGGTCGTCGGGTTCTTCTACGGAGCCACCGATCCGGCGGGCACCTTCGTGGCGGCCGACCACCCCGGCGGTTCGGCGACGGTTTCCTACACGCCGCAGACGTCCGGCCCCAACGATCTCTACGTGGCGAGCGTCGACAGCGCGGGCAACCGGTCGCCCCACCACGTCCACCACTTCTACGTGCAGTCGACAGAGCCCCGGGTCAGCGGCCCCCGGGAAACCGGTGTCGGAGTGCCTGCCGAGTTCCGCTTCTCGCCCGGCATGGCCGACGTCGTCTCCTACACGTACCGGATCGACAACGGGCCGGAGACCACCCTGGCGGCCTCGGCCGAGGCGACCACGACCGCGAACATCACCACGGCGGCCATCGGTTCGCACACGCTCGAAGTGTGGAGTACGACCGGCACGGGGTTGACGTCCGGTACCGCTCGCACCACCTACACGGCCAGCGACGCGCCCCTGGTGGCGAGCACGGATTATCCGGACTCCGTGGGCAGCGGAGGCCCCGGCGTCACCGGCACCTTCACGTTGACCCCCCGCACGCCGGACGTCGTCGACTACGTGTACTACCTCTACTGGGACTGGGACAACCCGACAGTGGTCCCGGCCGGCGCCGACGGCCGGGCGAGTTTCACCTTCACGCCCGCCGCGTCGGGGTTCTACCCGATCCAGGTCTACAGCCGGAACGCCGACGGCACCCAGTCGAACCTCGGCCGCGACTACTACATCGTCGTGAACTAGGCGGATCGCCTGGACTTTCAGGCGGTGTGGCGTGCGGGCGACGCGACCAGCTTCAGGCCGCTTTCGATGAGAAGCCAACCGAGGCGCTGGCGCCGCGTTTCCCGCCGTCCACCGCTTTTCGCGTGGCTCGCGGTCTGCCGCAGTTCGGCTTCGCGTGCCCGGACCAGATCCTCCGCCAGGAGAAAGTGCACCATGTTCGTCCCCCTCAGCCGGACATCGCGGTGTCCGGTCTCTCCGGTTGTGGTTGCCGGGGGAACGCCGACCAGTGGGCGATCACGTTGTGGTCGCCCGGTCGCGCGTCCCGGCGATAGCGGTCGATCACAGCGTCGACCTCGGCGCTCATCGCCGCCGCTTCTTCGGGAGTCAGGGACAACCTGGCGTCGTTGAAAACGGCCTTGTCGTACCACTGGTCCATCCACCGCGGAAGTTCGCTGACGAACCGCGACTCGGCCTGGTATCGCTGCTCGATCACCGACCGCAGGAACACGTCCAGCGGAGCGGCCAGATCCGGGTCATCGATGAAGTCGACGACCCGCATCCGGGTCGACTTCTGCGCGGACCGCCACCACCGCTCGCGTTTGTTCCCCCGCTCGCTGTCCTCTTCGACCAATCCGGCCTCGGCCAGCAGGCGCAGGTGCCAGCTGGTGGTCCCCGAGCTTTCCCCGACGCGCTTACCCAGTCCGGTCGCGGTCGCGGGCCCGTCTGCCTCACTCGGGTGGCCGCCGACGAAACTCCCGGCGGACCCGTTTGGATGTCACGCCAGATTGCTTGTCGTGTCGTGTCGAATGCCGTGGGACTCGTTCGTGGAAGTTACGAGCCCGGCACCAGGCCGGGGCACAGGGAAGGGGCTTCACCATGACGGGTCACCCGGCAAGCGCGAACAGGCCGTTGCGGTTCGGAGTGCTCGCGCCGATCAGCACGGACATGCCGACCTGGCGTGATCAGCTACGGGGTCTGGCCGACAGCGGCTATTCGACGATCTTGATGCCCGACGTGCCGCAGTGGCAGCCGGCACCCGGCCCGGCGCTCGCCGTGGCGGCGACCGTCACCGGCCTGCGCGTGGGTACCTGGGTGTACGCCTCCCCGGTTCGTCCGGCGTGGATCACCGCGTGGGAGGCGCATTCGCTGTCGGTGCTCACCGATGGCCGGTTCGACATGGGCATCGGCACCGGCCGGCCGGGGATCGCGGACCAGCTCCGTGAGCTGGGGCTGCCGGAGGTCCCCGTGGGCCAACGCTCGAGCCAGGTGCGTGAGGTCGTCGCGGCCCTGCGCGACCTCGACGGCCCGGACCGGCACACTCCGGTGGTCATGGCCGTGGGCGGGCCGAAGGCGCAAGCGCTCGCCGCTGAAGTGGCCGACACGGTGACCTTCGTGATGCCGCAGACCGAGACGCGGGCCACGACGACGCAACGGGTAGCAGGTTTCGACAACCGTCGCGGTGTGGAACTGGCGTTGCACGTGCCGGTGGTCGGCGACTCGGTCGCGGCGTACATGTCCGGACCTGGCACCGATCCCGCCGCCGTCCGAGCCGCGGACTCGCTGGCGTTCCTGCCTGACGATCCCGCGGCCGCGGCGGAGGAGATCCAACGGCGGCGCGAGGAGATCAGTTTCTCCTACTTCGTGTTCGGTGCCGACGTTGCCGGTGCTCTCGCGCCGGTCGTCGCCGAGCTGGCGGGACGGTAGTCCCGAACGGATGCGCGTGGAGCGCTACACGCGTGGCTCACCGTGGATCGAGTCCAACCTCGGCGACGTTCCGGACTCTGATCATCCGCGTGCGGCGGATGTGGCCGCGCGATGTGTTGACCGCACCGTCGACATCGCGGCGTTCTCCGGCGTCCGGGATCAGGCAGTTCGGCATTGACGATCCGCATGCGTTCGGCCCCTGACAGTTCGACGAAGGCACGTCGAATCCAACTGCCGAGGTGGAAGTCGCGGTCGAGTTCGAGGAAGCGCTGGACTGGCTCGTCCAGCAGGGCGACCCGCTCTTCCTTCGCGGTGCCCAGTACGTCGGCGCGCGGGTGCGGGTCGAGGACGGCGTCGCCCGGGCGTGCGCGATCATGGGGGCATGGAGCCACGCCGCTGGAACCCGGACGGAGTCGCGCCGCCGCTCGGCCGCTACAGCCACCTCGCCGAAGTCCCGCCCGGGCACCGGGTCGTGTTCCTCGCCGGCCAGCTCGGTGTCCACCTGGATGGCACGCTCGCCGGCCCGGACGCCGAAACCCAGGCCCGGCAGATCTTCGCGAACATCGAAGTCCTGCTCGCCGCCCGTGGCGCCGGGCCGCGGCACCTGGTCAAGCTCGTCACGCTGCTCGCCGGCGTCGAGCACCTGCCCGGCTACCGCGCCGCGCAGGCCGAGGCGTTCGCGAAGTGGTTCCCCGACGGCGACTTCCCGGCCCAGACGCTCGCCGTCGTCGCCGCGCTCGCCGCACCGGGCTACACCGCCGAAGTCGAGGCCGTCGCCGCCGTCCCGGAAACCTAGGCCAGCGCCAGCAACACACCGCCGATCACCGCGCACGCCGCGATCGTCGGGCGGCCGTGGTCAGACCTCGACGGCGAGTTGCCTGACCGCCGGAGCCGAGGGCCTGGTCGCCAAACCCGCAGCGCTTCCTACCATCCTCGGCGGTGCAGCGACTGTTAGCGCAAGCAACCGCAGGTCCGCACCACAGAGGTCATCGTGACCCGCAAGGCCTCCTCGAACCGCTGGAACGACGAACGAATCCGTTCGCGGCCGGCCGCCGCTCGTTGGCCTGAACTCCTCGTCGATGACCTGTGCGATCAGCCTTTGTCAAGGCATCGAAAGGGAAACAAACGCGGGCGTGACGGCTATTGCAGGACGAGCACCGGCTTCACGGTTTTCCCGGCGCGGTACGACTCCGAGAAGCGCGGCATCGAGATCCGGACGCCGCTGAAGGAGGTTGCCGGGAAGGTCTACAAAGGAGCACCATCGGGAGCCCTTCGTCATGTGGACGCCGGAGGGGCATCCGTGGCGGTGCCCAAACTTCCGGATCCGGTTCTGGCGGCCGGTGTCGGACGGAGTCGAACTCGCCGACCCGGGGCGGGGGAGCGGCGGCCTCCGATCCTGCCAACGTTCACCTTCCACGCGCCCGGCTGGGGCAGAAGATGAAGGGGATCGCGCGGTCTACGACCACGTGACCCCAGATCCTGGACGCGCTGGAGGAGCCCTGGCCGCGCTGTCTCCGGGGGAGCGTGGTCCCCGCACCTGCGGTCCCGGCGCGGTCTGGAGCCCGGCCCGGGACCCATCGCCATATCATCGCCGACGAACGACTGAAGCCCCGCCCCTCCGAGGAGGGACAGGGCTTCTGACCTGTGAAAACAGGTGGTGCGCGATACTGGGATTGAACCAGTGACCTCTTCCGTGTCAGGGAAGCGCTCTCCCGCTGAGCTAATCGCGCGAGGTGGAGACGGGATTCGAACCCGTGTACACGGCTTTGCAGGCCGTTGCCTCGCCTCTCGGCCACTCCACCGTGACAGGCCCGAGAGCCTTTCCGAGCGGATGACGGGATTCGAACCCGCGACCCTCACCTTGGCAAGGTGATGCGCTACCAGCTGCGCTACATCCGCACTTCCCGGCTGCGGTTCGGGAGGTCCGGGGCCGGAGCCCTGTCCCTCACCCCGTCGCCGTGGTGTGTGAAAACCATATCGGACCCCGAAAACGGCTTCGACACCGGGGTGTCACTTCGCCGTAGCGGGGCCGTGATCAGGCCAGATCGTGCGGGATCAGGTGCGTCAGCGCGTCGTCCACGTCGACCCACAGGTGCTCGTTGCCCGGCAGCACCACGTCGTACGTGCGGTCGAGGAAGTCGGCGAGCTCCTGGGCCGACGCCTCGAACATCGCGTGCCCGGACGGCGAGTTCAGCTCGATCAGCACGGACTCGGGGTCCTCGACCGAAGGGCGGATGCGGACGTCCCCGTCACCCGCGTCGGCCAGGAGGCCGTCCGCGAGGAGGTCACGCGCGTACACCCACTCGACCCAGCCGGCGCGGCCGGTGCGGAAGGCGGCGACGACCGCATACGGGTCGCGTGTGTCGTAGCGCAGCTCCACCTTCACCGGAACCGCGGGGGTCCGCGGCGCCAGCAGGTCGAAGACCGCCGTCGAGCGGAGCGTCACGTGATCGTTGCGCATCGTCCTACCCTTCGTCTCCCTTCCCGGCCCGGCCCGGCCGAGGGCGTCACCTAGTGGGACGCACCGGGAGGCCCGATCCGTCGCGGGTGCGCCGCAGATCACCCGTCCGGACCCGTCGGCCCCCGCCTGTCGCCCGTGACCACCCCAACGGCACGCGTGTGACCGCGCGCCCCGCGGGGGCCCACGCCTTCCATACTGCGCGGTTTAGTCGCCGGGCGATAGCACCGTCGCACGGATGTCGAACGTGGCGTCGGGCGGCCCCCGTCCGGCACAACCCCGGCTAGCTCGGGGTTGTTCGTTCCGTACTCGCCGGTAAGCGGAGTGTGGTCGGCCAGGACCACCCGTTTGCAGGCGTCCTGAAGTCGTACGCTAGAGTTCTTTCCACCACGTCAGGGGGGCGATTAGCTCAGCGGGAGAGCGCTTCGTTCACACCGAAGAGGTCACTGGTTCGATCCCAGTATCGCCCACGAGATGGTTGAGAGGGTTGTGTTCGCGAACAGCGCGAACGCGGCCCTCTCGTTGTTTTACGGGCTTCGAACCCGGCGGCTGTGCCCGCGGATCCCCAGGTCGGGCCGTGCTTTCGAGAGCGGCGGCAGATCTTCGCCCTTCACGCCGCCGAAGCGGAGTGAACGTTCCGCTCGATGTGTCCGTATCAGTCTTCGACAGCGGTCCGCGGACCGTCGGCGAGGCCCCCGCGAAGCACCTCGAAACTCTGTCGCTTCGACACGGTTTTGTCGAACGAGGGCCCGTCGCCAGCTCGTCTGTGATCTTCGGCACGCTGTCGCCGCCGCCACGGGGCGACCTCGAGGCGGGGGTCCACTGTGGACTGCAGTGTCCACAGAGGAATTCCGGGGGCGTTCGGCCGTTCGGAAGAGTGTGGTCCGCCCGAGTGCGGGTATCGCCCATTTTGATTACGCACCGTGATAATCCTGGGGATACGGGCTATTACCCATCGTCACAAACTTGTTATCTTCCGGCCATTTCTTGGCGGGGAACTCCCGCAGCATGTGGCTGGAAATCCTTGTAACGATGCTGAGAGAGTCGCCGATACCTTGCCGTGTGACGCCTCTGCGGGCGTCGCGAGCAAGCCGGGACGTGGTGACTCTCCGAAATCACGGTCGGTGACATTGCGTGCCCGCGGATCAACCCGATCCTTGCCCCGGGAGGTCAGATGGAAGAGTCGGTGCGGCCTTCGTACACGGTGAGCCAGCCACCGCCGCACATCGACCTCCAGGCCATCCCCCGTCCCGTCAACCGGGACGAGGCCGTCGACGACGCCGGACAGGCGGCGACGCCGTCCCCCAAGGCGCTGCCCGCGGCCTGGGAAGCCAGATACAGAGCCTGGGTCATCGGCAGCGACGTCTGCATCACGCTGCTGGTGATCGTGATCAGCGCCTTCGTCATCGACCGCCACGCGCCGCACGACATGCACGCCTTCGGCACCATGCTCGCCGTCTTCGTCGCGCTGCCCGCCAGCCGCGCCTGGAGCCCCCGCGTGCTGGGCGAAGGCGCGGAGGAGTACCGCACCCTCGGCCGCGGCTTCCTCACCGCCGCCGTCCTCGTCGCACTGGGCGGCCTCCTGTTCGGCGCCCTCGAAGTCCAGGCCTGGGTGTTCGTCGTCGTCCCGATCATCGCGCTCGTCGCCTTCCCGCAGCGGTACCTGCTGCGCCAGGTGCTGCACCGCAAGCGCGCCAAGGGACTCTGCCTGCTGCCGGTGATGGCCGCGGGCAGCCCGGAGACCGTCGCCGACCTGATCGCGCGCACCCGGTCCGAGGTCCACGTCGGCTGGCGCGTCGAAGCCGCCTGCACCTTCACCGGGCACGGCGCCGACTGCGACAGCGGCGAGATCGACGGCGTCCCGGTGGTCGGGCGGCTGGAAGAGCTGTCGCGGCACGTGCGGCGCGGCGGCTACCGCGTCGTGGCGATCACTGCCGACCAGTATTGGACGCCGAAGCGGCTGCAGCGGCTCGCCTGGGACATGGAGGGCACCGGCTCCGAGATGGTCGTCGCGCCCGTGCTGATGGAGGTCGCCGGCCCGCGGCTCAACGTCACGGGCGTGCTCGGCATGCCGCTGCTGCGCGTCACGGCGCCGATGTTCACCGGCGGCCGCCGCGTGGTGAAGGAGATCGTCGACCGCTGCGGGTCCGCGTTCCTGCTGACCCTGCTTTCCCCGCTGCTGCTGGTGATCGCCCTCGCCATCAAGCTGAACGACCGCGGCCCGGTGATCTACCGCCAGCGCCGCGTCGGCCGCGACGGCGCGACGTTCACGATGCTCAAGTTCCGCACGATGGTCACGAACGCCGACGAGATCCGGAAGACCCTGGAGGCGGACAACGAGGGCGCGGGCCCGCTGTTCAAGATGAAGCGCGACCCGCGTATCACCCGAGTGGGTGGTCTCCTACGCCGGTATTCGCTCGACGAGCTGCCCCAGCTCTTCAACGTCGTGTCCGGGCGCATGTCGCTCGTCGGCCCGCGGCCGCCGCTGCCGGAGGAGACCGCGCAGTACGCCCCGGACGCCCGCCGCCGCCTGCTCGTGAAGCCCGGGCTGACCGGCCTGTGGCAGGTGAGCGGCCGCAGTGACCTGACGTGGGCCGAGAGCATCCGGCTCGACCTGCGCTACGTCGAGGACTGGTCGCTGGCGCTCGACCTGGTGATCCTGTGGAAGACCTTCCGCGCGGTGATGGGCGGGCAGGGCGCCTACTGACCCCGCCCCACCGCGTACCGCGCACACGGCCGCCGATCCCCGCCGCAGGGGGACGGCGGCCGTGTTCGTGCGAACACCCGGTGTGATCCACTTCACCGGCCCAGGTGGTTGAGAGCGAAATAGTTCAACGCTCAATCTTGTTGGACGGGATAACCGACCAACGGAAGGAACGCGCCCCATGACCACCTTTGCCGAGCAGACCGAAGGCCTGCAGGTCCCCGCGGACGTCCAGAACCTGCTGTTCCGCGAGGCCCGCACGGCCAACAGTTTCAGCTCCGAGCCGGTGACCGAGGAGCAGGTCCGCGCGATCTACGACCTCGTCAAGTGGGCCCCGACGTCGATGAACACCCAGCCGCTGCGCGCGCTGGTGCTCCGCACGCCCGAGGCGAAGGCCCGCCTGCTCCCGCACATGGCCCCGGGCAACCGGGACAAGACCGAGACCGCGCCGCTGACCGTAGTGCTCGCCGCCGACGTCGACTTCCACGAAAACATCCCGCAGGTGTTCCCGCACGCCCCGCAGGTGAAGGACAACTTCGCCGACGAGCAGGGCCGCGTCGAATTTTCGAAGCTGAACTCGCTGCTGCAGGTCGGCTACTTCATCATCGGCGTCCGCGCCGCCGGCCTGGCCGCCGGCCCGATGACCGGCTTCGACGCCCAGGGTGTCGATGAGGAGTTCTTCGCCGACAAGAAGTGGCGCTCGCTCGTCATCGTGAACATCGGCAAGCCGGGCGAGAACCCGTGGTTCGACCGCCTGCCGCGCCTGGACTTCGACCAGGTCGTCGAGACCCTCTGAGCGCGATCGGACGGGCCGCCTCCGGAGCCGGGGGCGGCCCGTCCGGCGTTCGCGGACGCGCGGTGAGGCACGTCCGGGCCGCCGACTAGCATCGACGGGGTCATCTTTGTCACTCCAGTTTGAGGAGCCGATCGTGTCCCAGTCGCCCCCCGTTTCCCCCGTGGCCGCCTCCCGCGTGGTGGTACCGGCGGGCACTACGGCGGGCGCGGCGGTCCGCGAAGCCGGTCTGCCGACCAAGGGCGAGGACACGATCGTCGTCGTGCGTGACGCCGAGGGCAAGCTGCGCGACCTCGCCTGGGCGCCGGAGGCCGACGCCGAGGTCGAGCCGGTCGCCGCGAACACCGAGGACGGCCGCAGCGTCATCCGCCACTCGGCCGCGCACGTGCTCGCGCAGGCGGTGCAGCAGCAGTTCCCGGAAGCCAAGCTGGGCATCGGCCCGCCGGTGAAGGACGGCTTCTACTACGACTTCGCCGTCGACAAGCCGTTCACCCCGGAAGACCTGCAGGCGCTCGAAAAGCGCATGAAGCAGATCGTCAAGGGTGCCCAGCAGTTCTCGCGGCGTGTGTTCGACTCCGTGGACGAGGCCAAGAAGGAGCTCGCGGACGAGCCGTTCAAGCTCGAGCTCGTCGACCTCAAGTCCGAAGTGGACACCTCCGAGGTGATGGAGGTGGGCGAGGGCGAGCTCACCATCTACGACAACCTCGACCCGCGCACCAAGGAACGTGTCTGGAGTGACCTCTGCCGGGGTCCGCACGTGCCGACCACGAAGTTCATCCCGGCGTTCAAGCTGACCCGCGTCGCTGCCGCGTACTGGCGGGGGAGCGAGAAGAACCCGCAGCTGCAGCGGATCTACGGCACCGCGTGGGAGTCCACCGAGGCGCAGGACGCCCACCTCGAGCGCATCGCCGAGGCCGAGCGCCGCGACCACCGCAAGCTCGGCGCCGAGCTGGACCTGTTCTCCTTCCCCGAGGAGATCGGCTCCGGCCTGCCGGTGTTCCACCCCAAGGGCGGCATCATCCGCCGCGAGCTGGAGAACTACTCGCGCCGCCGCCACGAGGAGGCCGGCTACGAGTTCGTGAACACCCCGCACATCAGCAAGGGCGAGCTGTTCCACACCTCCGGCCACCTGCCCTACTACGCGGACACGATGTTCCCGCCGGTGCAGTTCGACGAGGAGAACTACTACCTCAAGGCCATGAACTGCCCGATGCACAACCTGATCTTCCGCTCGCGCGGGCGGTCCTACCGGGAGCTGCCGCTGCGGCTGTTCGAGTTCGGCACCGTCTACCGCTACGAGAAGTCGGGCGTGGTGCACGGCCTCACCCGCGTGCGCGGGCTGACGATGGACGACTCGCACATCTACTGCACCAAGGAGCAGATGCCGGGCGAGCTGCGGTCGCTGCTCAAGTTCGTCCTCGACCTGCTCGCCGACTACGGCCTCTCCGACTTCTACCTCGAACTGTCCACGCGTGGTGACTCCGACAAGTTCATCGGCGAGGACTGGGAGTGGGAGGAGGCCACCGAGACGCTGCGGCAGGCCGCCGTCGACTCCGGCCTCGAGCTGGTCCCGGACCCGGGCGGCGCGGCGTTCTACGGCCCGAAGATCTCGGTGCAGGCGAAGGACGCCATCGGCCGCACCTGGCAGATGTCGACCATCCAGCTGGACTTCAACCAGAACAAGCGGTTCGAGCTCGAGTACACCGCGCCGGACGGCTCGCGCCAGCGCCCGGTGATGATCCACCGCGCGCTGTTCGGCTCGATCGAGCGCTTCTTCGGCGTGCTGACCGAGCACTACGCGGGCGCGTTCCCGGCGTGGCTCTCGCCGGTGCAGGTGGTCGGCATCCCGATCACCGCCGACCAGGTGGAGTACCTGCAGGACGTCGAGAAGGCGTTGCGCGCCAAGGGGATCCGCGCCGAGGTCGACGCGAGCGACGACCGGATGCAGAAGAAGATCCGCACGCACACCACGCAGAAGGTGCCGTTCATGCTGCTGGCGGGCGCCAAGGACGTCGAGGCGGGCGCGGTGTCGTTCCGCTTCCGCGACGGCGGCCAGATCAACGGCGTGCCCGTGCAGAAGGCGGTCGAGGCCATCGCGGAGTGGGTCGAACGGCGCGAGAACGCGTCGCCGTCGGCCGACGCGCTGGAGACGGTCGTTCGGTGAGTGAGGGTCCCGAGCTCGTCGAGCAGCAGGGCATCGGGGTCCAGGACGCCTTCCAGCGCCTCTGGACCCCGCACCGGATGGCCTACATCAAGGGCCAGGACAAGCCGGACGACGACGGCGACACGGGCTGCCCGTTCTGCCGCATCCCGTCCCTCGACGACAAGACGGGGTTGATCGTCGCGCGCGGCGAGACGGTGTTCGCGGTGCTGAACCTGTACCCGTACAACCCGGGCCACCTGATGGTGGTGCCGTACCGGCACGTCGCGGACTACACGGAGCTGACGGTCGAGGAGACGCGCGAGGTCGCCGAGTTCACGCAGCACGCGATGAAGGTGATCCGCGCGGTCTCCGGCGCCCACGGGTTCAACATCGGCCTGAACCAGGGCGTGATCGCGGGCGCGGGCATCGCGGCGCACCTGCACCAGCACCTGGTGCCGCGCTGGGGCGGGGACGCGAACTTCATGCCGGTGATCGGCCAGACGAAGGTGCTGCCGCAGCTGCTGGGCGAGACGCGGGACCTGCTGGCCGACGCCTGGTGAACCGCCCCGGAACCGTAACCGGCAACGCCTGATTGAGTGTTCAACCAGGGGTATGATGGGGGTATGTCCGAAACCCGATGGCTCAGCGACGACGAGCAGCGCGTCTGGCGTGAGTTCAACACGGCCACCCGCATGCTCAGCGCGCACCTCGAGGGGCAGCTGCAGCACGACTCGGGCATGCCGCACACCTACTACGAAGTCCTCGTGGCCCTGTCCGAAGCGCCCGGCCGCCGGCTGCGGATGAGCGAACTCGCCGACGCGCGCCAGGCGTCGCGGAGCCGGCTCTCGCACGCCGTAGCGCGGCTGGAGGCGAACGGCTGGGTGCGGCGCGAGGCCTGCCCGACCGACAAGCGCGGTGCCTGGGCGGTGCTGACCGACGCCGGGTTCGCCGCCCTCGAAGCGGCCGCGCCGGGACACGTCGAGGCCGTCCGAGAGAGCCTGTTCGACCCGCTGACGCCGGAGCAGATCGCCGCGCTCGGCGAGATCAGCGCCGCGATCCGCCGCCAGCTCTCCCCGAAGTGCGCCGCCGCGCAGGCCGCCGAAGACGCGCGCGAGTTCGCCGGGCTGCCGAAATCGGGCTGACCCGGGGCGGCGCGTCGGCATCACCTCGACGGGTCGATAGGCTGCCATCGCCCACCCGACCCTCGTAGCCAGGTGCCTCGACGAACCGATGCTCAATATCTTCGCGCGTGCTTCCGTCTCCCGCGTCACCGACCCGATCGGCCAGGCGCTGGTCCGGGCCGGGCTGACCCCGAACGTGATGACCGTGCTCGGCACCGCCGGCGCGGTCGTCTGCGCCCTGGTCTTCTTCCCGAACGACCACCTGCTGTGGGGCACCTTCACGGTGTGGGGCTTCGCCATGCTCGACCTGCTCGACGGCGCCATGGCCCGCGCCCGCGGCTACGGCACCCCGTTCGGCGCGGTGCTCGACGCGACCTGCGACCGGCTGGTCGACGGCGCCCTGTTCGCCGCGATCGCCTGGTGGTGCTTCGTCGTCGACGACAACCACCCGGCCGCCGCCGCGGCCCTGCTGTGCCTGGTGCTCGCCCAGGTCATCTCCTACGTCAAGGCCCGGGCCGACGCCTCCGGCCTGCCGGTCGACGGCGGGCTCGTCGAGCGCGCGGAGCGGCTGATCATCGCGCTCGTCGGCACCGGCCTGCACGGCTTCGGCATCCCGTACACCGTGGACGTGACGCTCTGGCTGCTGGCCATCGGCTCCGTCATCACGTTGCTGCAGCGCTTCTTCGCGGTAGCGAAGGCGGCCCGCGAGGCCGCCGCCGGGGAGCATTCGGCATGAGCAAGGTGTCCGAGCGGCTGAGCGCTTTCGGGTACGCGGCCGGCTGGCGCTTGGCCGGCTGGCTGCCCGCGGGCTTCGGCGGCACGGTCTTCTCGCTCGGCGCCGACCTCGCCGTCCGGCGCGACGGCGGGGGAGTGCGGCAGCTGCGCGCGAACCTCGCCCGCGTGGTGCCGCAGGCCGACCCGGCCGAGCTGGACGAGCTGACGCGGCGGGCGATGCGCTCGTACGCGCGGTACTGGCACGAGACGTTCCGGCTGCCGTCGATGGACCACAAGGAGGTCAGCGGCAAGGTCGCGGCGTCGATCACCGGCGTGGAGAACCTCGACGCCGCGCTCGCCGAGGGCAACGGCGCGGTGATGGCGCTGCCGCACAGCGGGAACTGGGACGTCGCCGGCGTCTGGCTGGCCGACTACCTCGGCGGGTTCACGACCGTCGCCGAGCGGCTGAAGCCGGAGTCGCTCTACCGCCGGTTCGTCGCCTACCGCGAGTCGCTCGGCTTCGAGATCCTCCCGCTGACCGGTGACAGCTCGGCCATGCGCGTGCTGCTGAAGCGGCTGCGGGAGAACAAGGCCGTCTGCCTGCTCGGCGACCGGGACCTGACCAGCACCGGGATCCCGGTGAAGTTCTTCGGCGAGCCCGCGCGGATGCCCGGCGGGCCCGCCCGGCTGGCCGCGACGACCGGGGCGGCCCTGATCCCGGCGGGCTGCTGGTTCACCGAGGACGGCTGGCAGATCCGGCTGCACCCGCGGATCCGGGTGACCGCGCGGGCCGAGGTCCCGGCGGCGACCCAGGCGCTGGCGGACATCTTCGCCGGCGACATCGCCGCGCACCCGGCCGACTGGCACATGGTGCAGAAGTTCTGGCCCGCCGACCTCGAGGCCGCCGAGCGGGTCAGCCTCGAAGAGGCGAGCTGAGCGTGGCCACGCGCCCGATGCGGGTCGGGATCGTCTGCCCCTACTCGTTCGACGTGCCCGGCGGGGTGCAGGGCCACGTCATCGACCTGACGAAGGCGCTGCTGGCGCGCGGGCACCAGGTGTCCGTGCTGGCCCCCGCCGACGAGGACGCGGAACTGCCGGAGTTCGTCCACCCGGCGGGCAAGGCGCTCGGCATCCCGTACAACGGCTCGGTCGCGCGGCTGCAGTTCGGCCCGGTGTCCTACGCGCGCGTCCGGCGCTGGATCCGCGACGGCGACTTCGACGTCCTGCACTTGCACGAGCCGGCCGCGCCGAGCCTTTCGCTGCTGGCGCTGCTCATCGCGGACGGCCCGATCGTGGCGACGTTCCACACGGCGACGACGCGCTCGCGCACCCTCTCGGCGTTCCAGCCGGTGCTGCGGCCGCTGCTGGAGAAGATCACCGCGCGGATCGCGGTGTCCGCCCTGGCCCGCCGGGTGCAGGTGGAGCACGCGGGCGGCGACGCGGTGGAGATCCCCAACGGCGTCGACGTCGAGTTCTTCTCCTCGGCGACGCCGCTGCCGGGCTACCCGCGCGCGGGCGGCACCCTCGGGTTCGTCGGCCGGTTCGGCGAGCCGCGCAAGGGGATGGGCGTGCTGCTGGAGGCGCTGCGGCGGATCCTGCCGGAGTTCGAGGACCTGCGGCTGGTCGTGGTGGGCCGGGGCGACGCCGAGCAGCTGCTGCGCGAGGCCGGGCCCGAGCTGGCACCGCACGTCGAGCTGCTCGGCCAGGTCGACGACGACGTCAAGGCGCGGGCGCTGCGCAGCGTCGACGTCTACTGCGCGCCGAACACCGGCGGCGAGAGCTTCGGCATGATCCTCACCGAGGCGATGGCGGCCGGCACCCCGGTGCTGGCCAGCGACCTCGACTCGTTCCGGCGCGTGCTGGACGACGGCCGCGCCGGGATGCTCGTCGAAACCGGCGACCCGGGCGCGCTCGCGGACGGCCTGCGTGAGCTGCTGGGCGACCCGGCGCGCCGGGCGTCGCTGGCCGCGGCGGCGGGTGAGCGGGTCACGATGTACGACTGGTCGGTGGTGGCCACGCAGGTGCTGCGGGTTTACGAGACGGCCGTGGCCGCCGACCCGCGGCGCGTCGCGGCGACGGCCGAGCGGGAGCTCGCCCGGTGACCGTGCTCGGCTGGCTGCTCCCGCTGCTCGCGCTCCTCGTCGTGCTGGGCGGGCTGTTCCTGGTGGCGACCGCGAACCGGCTCGACCGGCTGCACGTCCGGATGGACGCGGGCTGGGCCGCCCTCGACGCGGCGCTGGCCCGCCGCGCGGTCGTGGCGCGCGCTGTCGCGGCGGTGCTGGGCGACACGGCGTTGCGGACGTCGGCCGAGCGCGCCGAAGCTGCGCCGCGAGCCGACCGCGAGGCCCTCGAAGGGGACCTGACCCTGCACCTCAGCCGGATCGACCGGGCGGGGCTGCCCGCCGAGCTGGCCGAGGAGCTGACCGACGCGGAGCACCGCGTGGTGATCGCCCGCCGCGTCCACAACGACGCCGTCCGCGACACGCTGCGGCTGCGGCGCCGTCGCAAGGTGCGGTACTTCCGGCTCGCGGGGACGGCCCCGCAGCCGGAGTACTTCGAGTTCGCCGAACCGGAGGTCTGACATGTGGTGGGTGGTCGTCGAAGAACAGCGCGGCGGGGGCGACGCGCGCACCTGGGCCGTCACGAAGACGAAGCCGGCGGGCGGGGACCGGGCCAACGCGGACGAGGTCGCCCGACGGCTGGCGTTCGCGCACGAGCCGGTGCACCCGTCGTCGGTCAAGGAGCGGAAGGTGCTGCGGGTGGGCGACGGCTACCTCGTGATCGCGACCGGCCGCACGCAGACGTTCCACTTCCGCGTCACCCTCGGCGAAACCCTGGCCGAGCCGGAGGACTGAGGCCGTGGGCTGGTGGGTGGTCGTCGAAGAGCAGCGTGGCATGGGCGAAAACCGGAACTGGTCGCTGTCGGAGCGGTTTCCCTTCGCCGACCGGGAAACCGCCGAGGCCGAGGCGCTGCGGCTGGCGCGGGAGTACCAGCCCGCCTACCCGTGGTCGCCGAAGTCGCGGCAGGTCCTGCGCGGCCCCGGCGGCTACCTGGTGGTCGTCGAGGGCCGGACGTCGACGTTCCACTTCCGGTTGAGCGTGCTCGAAGAGATCTGAAACCACCCGGGCCCCGGCCGCGTCGGAAGCGGCATGGGTTCGACGTGGTGGGTGGTCATCGAAGAGCAGGGCGGCACGGGCGACGGCCGGGGCTGGTCGGTCGCCGACGCGGCGCCGTACCCCGGCCGCGACGTCGCCGAGGGCGAGGCGTACCTGCTGGCCAAGCAGCACCGGCCGCCGCGGCCGTGGTCGCCGCAGGGCCGGACGGTGCTGCGGGTGAGCGACGGCTACCTGGTGCTCGTCAAGGGCAAGACCGACGTGTGGCAGTTCCGGGTGACGCTGGGCGAACAGGTCGGCGGCTGACAGACTGAGCGGATGAGTGAGAGCTGCGACGTCGCCCACGGCACGGCTCCGGCCGACCCCGGCGTGCGGACGCTGGTGGCGGTCTTCGCGTCGCCGGTGTCGCGGTACCTGCTGAAGTTCGCGAAGGACCTCGGCTACCACGTGGCCCTGTTCGAGCCCGATCCCGCGCGCGTCACCGACGTGCCGGACGGCTTCGCGGCGGACACCGCGCTGCCGCCGCTCGACGGGGCGGCGGACGTGGTCGTCACCGACCACCACCGGCCCGAGCTGGGCGAGGTCCTGAAGGCGGCGTTGGCCGGGCAGCCGCGGTGGGTCGGCGTGCTCGGCAACCCGCGTCACCCGGGCCCGCACGTGGCCGCGTTGCAGGGCCTCGGCGTGGCCGAGGAGGACATCGCCCGGGTGCACCGGCCGGTCGGGCTGAACATCGGCTCCCGGACGCCGCCCGAGATCGCGCTGGCCACCCTGGCCGGGCTGATCGCCGATCGCAACGACCGCCCCGGCGGCTTCGACTTCTGACCCGGTCGTGAGTGTTTAGGGCGGTTAGAACCGCCCTGAACACTCACGACCGGGCGCGCGGCTAGTGGACCGCCATCCCTTCCGGCATCGGCTCGAACCTCGCGTGGCGGCGGGTGAAGGTCGCCGTGCCCGAGGTCATCGAGCGCAGGTCGATCAGGTAGCGGACCAGCTCCGTCGCCGGGACCTCCGCCCGGATCACCGTCCGGCCGCCTTCGCCCGCCTCGGTGCCCAGCACCCGGCCGCGCCGGGACGACAGGTCACCCAGCACCGTGCCGAGGTGCTCGTCCGGCAGCCGGATCGCCACCTCTTCGAGCGGCTCCAGCATCGTGATGTGGCCGTTCGCCGCCGCCTCCCGCAACGCCAGCGCGCCCGCCGTCTGGAAGGCCGCGTCCGACGAGTCGACGCTGTGGGCCTTCCCGTCGACCAGGGTCACCTTCACGTCGACCACCGGGTGGCCGTCGGCCAGCCCCTTCTGCAGCTGGGCCCGCACGCCCTTCTCCACGCTCGGGATGAACTGGTGCGGCACCGCGCCGCCGACCACCTTGTCGACGAACTGGAACCCGCTCCCGCGCGGCAGCGGCTCGACCTCGATGTCGCAGACGGCGAACTGGCCGTGCCCGCCGGACTGCTTGACGTGCCGCCCGTGTCCCTTGGCGGGCTTGGTGAACGTCGAGCGCAGGCTGATCTTCACCGGCTCGGTGTCGACGTCCGCGCCGCCCGCCCGCAGGCGCGACAGCACGACGTCGGCGTGGGCCTCGCCCATGCACCACAGCACCAGCTGGTTGGTCTCGGCGTTGCGGTCCAGCCGCAGCGTCGGGTCACCCGCCACGAGCCGGGACAGGTTGCGCGCCAACGTGTCCTCGTCGCTGCGGGTCTTCGCGACCACGGCCACCGGCAGCAGCGGTTCCGGCATCGCCCACGGCTCCATCAGCAGCGGCTCGTCCGGCGACGAAACCGTGTCGCCGGTTTCCGCCGACCCGACCTTCGTCAGCGCGCAGAGGTCACCCGCGACGCAGTAGGGCACCTCGCGCAGGTTCGCGCCGAGCGGCGAATAGAGGTGCGCGACGCGCTCGTCGGCGTCGTGGTCCTCGTGGCCGCGTTCGGCGAGGCCGTGCCCGGACACGTGCACCGGCCGCTCCGGCCGCAGCGTCCCGGAGAACACCCGGACGAGGGACACCCGGCCGACGTAGGAGTCGGCGGCCGTGCGGACGACCTCCGCGGCGAGGGGGCCCGCGGGGTCGGCGGAGAGCGCGGCGTGCGGCGCGCCGTCCGGTGTGGTGACGTCGGGGGGCTGGTGCTCGAGCGGGGAGGGGAAGGCGCGGACGATCCCGTCGAGCACCTCGGCCAAGCCGATCCCGCTGGTCGCGCAGACCGGGATGACCGGGTGGAAGGACCCGCGCGCGACGGCCGTCTCGAGGTCGGTGATCAGCGTGTCCTCGGCGATCTCCTCCCCGGCGAGGTAGCGGTCCATCAGGGTCTCGTCCTCGCTCTCGGCGATGATCCCCTCGATGAGCTCGTTGCGGGCCTCGGCCATCCGTTCCAGGTCGGCCGGGTCCGGCTCGCCGATCTTCGGCGGGTGGCCGCCGGAGTAGTCGAAGTACCGCTGGGTGATCAGCCCGACCAGGCCGTCGCCCGCGGGCAGGTACAGCGGCAGCACCCCGGCGCCGAACGCGGCCTGGCAGGCGGCGATCTCGGCCATCGCGTCGGCCCGGTGGTGGTCGAGCCGGGAGACGACGACCGCGCGCGGCATCCCGACCGCCGCGCACTCCTCCCACACCGCGACCGTCGCCGCGTCGACCCCTTCAGCGGCGCAGACGACGAACAACGCGGCGTCGGCCGCGCGCAGCCCGGCCCGCAGCTCCCCGACGAAGTCGGCGTAGCCCGGCGTGTCGATCAGGTTGATCTTGTGGCCCTGGTGCAGCACCGGCGCGACCGAGAGGCCGACCGAACGCTGCTGGCGCACCGCCGCGGGGTCGTGGTCGCATACCGTCGTCCCCTCCACCACCGAGCCCGCGCGCGGGACGGTGCCGGACGCCGCGAGCAGCGCCTCGGTGAGGGTCGTCTTCCCCGAGCCGGACGGGCCGACGAGCACGACGTTGCGGACCTTCGCGGGGTCGTCCACAGCGACGGCGGCCCCGGTGTCGGCGTTCCTGGCTTGTTTGTCTGCCATGACGACTCCTCGGCGAACGGCTGGTGTACGGGATGTGTCCTCGATCACACACCCGCTACCCTGGTCACGGCAAGGCAGGGCTTCCGGGACCAGCCGAATGCCCGGGGGGACACGGGGCAGGGGGAGAGCATGGACAGGCGGACGTTCTTGCGGGTTTCCGGTGCGGTGCCGGTGGCGGGGCTGGCGGGCTGGCCGCCGCCGGACGACTGGGAGCGGCTGCGCGCGCGGCTCGCCGGGCCGCTGTTCCGGCCGGGCGACCCCGGCTACGCCGACGCCAAGCTGGTCTTCTTCACGATGTACGACGACCGCGTGCCGGCGGCCGTGGTCGGCGCCGCGTGCGTCGAGGACGTCCAGCTCGCGGTCGCGTTCGCCGCGCGGCACCGGCTGCCGGTCGCCGCGCGCGGCGGCGGGCACAGCTACCCCGGCTACTCCACTGTGGACGGCGGGATCGTCGTGGACCTGAGCCGCTTTTCGGGGATCGAGGTGCGGCCGGACGGGCGCGCGGTGATCGGTGCCGGCGCCAAGCTCGGGCCGATCGCCACGACGCTCGCCGCGGCGGGGCGCGTGCTGCCGGCCGGCAGCTGCGACACCGTCGGCATCGCCGGGCTCGCCCTCGGTGGCGGGGTCGGCGTCCTCGACCGGAAGTACGGCCTGACCTGCGACCACCTGGAGGCGGCGCGGATCGTCACGGCCGACGGCCGGGTGCGCACGGTCTCCGCGGCCGCGGAGCCGGACCTGTTCTGGGCGCTGCGCGGCGGGGGCGGCGGGAACTTCGGCATCGTCACCGGCTTCACCTTCCGGACCGTGCCGATCGCCGACGTCGCCACCTTCGACCTCAAGTTCCCGGCGGACGCGCGGACCGCGCTGTTCGCGGCCTGGCAGGAGTGGCAGCCCGCGGCGCCGGACGAGCTGTGGTCCGGGATGGGCCTCGCCTGGAACGAGGCGTCGCTCGGCGGCACCTTTCTCGGCCCGCGAGCCCGGATGCACGAGCTGCTCGAAGACCTCGTCCGGCGGGTCGGCACCCAGCCCGTCGAGTGGCACGAAGCCGTCCAGGACCACCTGACCGCCATGCGGACCTTCGACGACCACGACTCCCGGCCGGGTGCCGCCGCGGCGGCCCGCTACGCCTACACCGGGACGTCGCGGATGCTGACGCGCCCGGCCGAAGACCCGGCGGCCGTGGTCGAGGTTCTGACCCGCGACCCCGGCGTCCGCACGATCGTGGACTCCGGTGGCGGCGCGATCGCCCGCGTCGGCGTCCGCGAAACGCCGTTCCCGCACCGGAAGGCACTGGCGAGCCTCCAGTTCCTGCACGGCGCGGAACCCGCCGACGGTGGCCTGGCCGGGGCGCGGCGGTCGCTCGCCGCGGTCCGCGACGGGCTCGGGCCGGAGTTCGGCACCACCGGGTACGTCAACTACCTCGACCCGGAGATGCCGGACTGGGCGCACGCGTACTACGGGGTGAACGCGGAGCGGCTGCGCGCTGTCGCCCGGAAGTATGACCCGCGAGGAATTTTCGCTTTCCCGCAAGGGCTTTCCGCGGCCCGCTCGACTGTCCACATCGGAGGGACGTAGACTCCGCGGCACGTCGGCAGAGAGGCAGCGCGTGCTCGACCTGGCATTCTCCACAGAGGACCTGGCGCACACCCGGTTTGCGTTCTCCCCGGCGTGGGAGATCGTCGCGAGCGTGCGCGTCCTGAACCTGCCGGGAGAGCACGCCCTGCACCTGCCGTGGGTCAAGCGCGCCACGGCGGCCCTCGACGCGGCCGGGCTGGACATCACGCTGCTGCGCGACCTCGTCCCCGTCCGGCACCTGCCGGGCTTCCTCGCCGGGACGCCCTCGACGCCGTTGCCCGAGCTGGCCGACGAGCTCGCCGACCTCCGCGACGTGCCCGCCCGCGTCGTCCGGCGCGAGCTGGACGCGATGGCCGGGCCGCGCACGCCCGCGCTGAACCGGTTCCACCGCGACCCCGAAGCGGGGCTCGAGCGGCTCGCGACGCTGATGGAGCGGTACTGGGAGCTGGTGCTCGCCCCGGAGTGGCCCCGGATCCGCGCGCTGCTCGAAGCCGACGTGCTGCACCGGTCGCGGCTGCTGGCCCAGGGCGGGGCCGCCGAGCTGTTCAACGACCTCACCCCGATGGTCCGCTGGCAGGGCGGCACGCTCACGGTGGCGCACCGGCACCTGCACGCCGCCGTCCCGCTCGACGGGCGCGGCCTGGTGCTGGTGCCTTCGGCGTTCGTCTGGCCGCGGGTGTTCTCCAAGACCGACCCGCGCTGGCAGCCGGTGCTGCGCTACCCGCCGCGCGGGATCGCCACGCTGTGGGAGACCGGCAGCGCCGCCGCGCCCGGCGCGCTGGCCGCCGTGGTGGGCCGCGGCCGGGCGATGCTGCTGGCCGAGCTGGCCGCACCGGCGTCGACCGCCGAGCTCGCCCGCCGGAGTGGCCTCACCGCCGGCGCGGTGTCCCAGCACCTCGGCGCCCTGAAGGCCGCGGGCCTGGTCAGCGGGCATCGTGCCGGACGTCACGTCCTCTACGCGCGCACCCGGCTCGCGGAAGCCCTGGTCGCGGGCACCGGCGAAGTGGACTGCTGAGATACCCGCGTACTGGCCTGCTTGAAGGGTCCACCACCGACCTACCCTCGGAGGCGTACCCCTCGATTTCGTGTGGAAAGGCCCCGTCGTGTCCGAGCAGCAGACCACCCCCTCCAACGGCACGGTCCAGTCCGTCACCGGTACCGCCAAGGTGAAGCGCGGCATGGCCGAGATGCTCAAGGGCGGCGTGATCATGGACGTGGTCACCGCCGAGCAGGCCAAGATCGCCGAAGACGCCGGCGCGGTCGCGGTGATGGCGCTGGAGCGCGTGCCCGCCGACATCCGCGCCCAGGGCGGCGTCGCGCGGATGAGCGACCCCGACCTGATCGACGGCATCATCGAGGCCGTCTCGATCCCGGTGATGGCCAAGGCCCGCATCGGCCACTTCGTCGAGGCGCAGGTCCTGCAGAGCCTCGGCGTCGACTACATCGACGAGTCCGAGGTACTCACCCCGGCCGACTACGCCAACCACATCGACAAGTGGGCCTTCACGGTGCCCTTCGTCTGCGGCGCGACCAACCTCGGCGAGGCCCTGCGCCGGATCACCGAGGGCGCGGCGATGATCCGCTCCAAGGGCGAGGCGGGCACCGGCGACGTCTCCAACGCCACCACGCACATGCGCAAGATCCGCCAGGAGATCCGGCGGCTGCAGACGCTGCCCGAGGACGAGCTGTTCGTCGCGGCGAAGGAGCTGCAGGCGCCGTACGAGCTGGTCAAGGAGGTGGCGCAGGCCGGCAAGCTCCCGGTGGTGCTGTTCACGGCGGGCGGCATCGCGACCCCGGCCGACGCGGCGATGATGATGCAGCTCGGCGCCGAGGGCGTGTTCGTCGGCTCGGGCATCTTCAAGTCGGGCAACCCGGCCCAGCGCGCCGAGGCGATCGTCAAGGCGACGACGTTCTACGACGACCCGGACGTCCTGGCGAAGGTGTCGCGCGGCTTGGGCGAGGCCATGGTGGGCATCAACGTCGAGGAGCTCCCGGAGCCGCACCGCCTCGCCGAGCGCGGCTGGTGAGTGCGGACGGGGCTACCGCCCTGGTGACGCCGGTCTTTCCCGCGGTCGACGGGTGAAGACGAGGGAGCCCTGGAGCCGAACGGTTCCAGGGCTCCCTGCTTTCCGATGCCCGGCCCGGCATCGTGCTGGGCACTTGAGCGCGCCGTCGGTTCCGGAGGGATGCTGAGGCATCAACGTTGCGATCGATGGGGGCTTCGGTTTTGGGGATGTCGCATGTCGGCCGGCACGTGGTCGGCCACTATGCCGGAGGCTGGTGAGGGCAGGTCCCGCTCTTCGATGTCCACCACGTGGCACTGCCAGCCGACCCCGGCTTGGAAACGCGCCAACCGGACCTGGGCCGCTCCCAACGGCCGGTCGGGCTCTCGGCTGGCCCGACCTCGGAACCAGACGTCCGAGATCCCGTCCGGCAGGACGAGGTCCTCGACTGTCTCCGCGGACCTGTCGCCGTACGAGTCGGACAGGCGATAGAAGTAGTGACCCACGTCGTGACCTCGCGCGAAGAGGAAAAGATGTCGCTCATTCGCGTGCTGGTTCTGCAGTTTCCTGATGTTCTCGAGCGCCCAGCTCGTCTCCAGGAGTTCAGTGCATACGGCAGCGAGTTCGTTCATACGTAGCGGGACCGACCCGCTCTCCGTCTGAGGTCGGCCTTCCTTCTTCGCCCTTGCCCAATCAGCCATGAGTTTCGTGGCCGGGGGCGAAGTGACCTCGACGATGCCTCGACCCTGGCCGTCGGGCATCACCCAAGAGCCATCCGGCATCTTGTCCCCGGCGCCGGCGTCGGCAAGCCGGATGTCGACGCCGAGTATCTGCTCCATAGCCAAGAAGGCGATCTCTTCTTCTCGGCGTGCCTTGGCGCCGGAGCTGTTGCTCATGGTCCGGAGAATAGGCCTCGTGGACGGATTGTTCGCGGTACTTTTTGCGGCACGGGAGTCCGGCTGGTGATCCTCTAGACGTATTCGGAGATCTCGACGCCGTAAGTGCCCGGCTCGAGGGCTTCGAAGATGTGCGGGACGTCGCCCGGGTAGGAGATGTAGTCGCCGGGGTTCAGCTCCTCCGGTGCCTCCAGCACGCCCACCCGGGCGCGTCCCGCGCACAGCACGATGTGCTCCATCACGCCGGTCATGTGCGGGTCGGACCGTCGCGGTGTGCCGGGTTCCGCCCGGATGAGGTACATGTCCCGCCGCGCGGACGGGGGGCAGGCCGACAGCAGCGTGCACGCGTAGTCGGCGTGTTCGGCGAACACCGTCGGGCCCTTGCCCGCCCGGATGACGCGCACCTTCGGCCGCTCCGGCTCGACCAGCCGCGAGAACGGCACGTCGAGGGCGACGCCGAGCGCCCACAGCGTCTCGACGCTCGGGTTGCCGGTCCCGGACTCGAGCTGGGACAGCGTCGACTTGGCCAGGCCCGCGCGGCGCGCGACCTCGGTCAGGGACAGTCCCGCGCGGGTGCGTTCCCGGCGCAGCGACGCCGCGATGATCTCCAGCGGCGCGCCCGTGGCTTCCTGCGACATGCCGTTCGCTCCATCAGTCGTTCTGTTCGCCTTGACGAACACGGCGGCTTGTGTTCACCATAGAACACATGCGTTCGATTTGGCGAACACTCGATCGGGGTCTCGCCCGCGACATCGGCCTGGTCTGTCTCGCCGATTGTCTCGTGGGCGTCTCCTACGGCGCCATCGCGGTGAGCTCGGGCTTCCCGCTGTGGCTGCCGATGCTGATGTCGCTCCTGGTCTTCGCCGGCGCGTCGCAGTTCATGTTCATCGGCATCGTGGCGGCGGGCGGCAACCCGTTCGCGGCCGTGCTGGCCGGGCTGCTGGCCAACGCGCGGCACCTGCCGTTCGGCTTCGCGATCGGCGACGTCTTGGGCCGGCGGTGGGCCGCGAGGCTGGCCGGCAGCCACCTGATGATCGACGAGTCGGTGGCGTTCGCGCTGGCCCAGCGGGAGGCGCACCGGCGCCGGGCGGCGTACTGGGCCTGCGGGATCGGCCTGTTCGCCTGCTGGAACATCGGCGTCGTCGCCGGCGCGTTCGCGGGCACGGCGATCAGCGACACGGACGTGTTCGGCCTGGACGCCGCGTTCCCGGCGGTGCTGCTGGCGCTGGTGCTGCCGTCGCTGCGCGACCGGGCGGCCCGGCTGCCGGTGCTGATCGGCGTGCTGGTCGCCCTGGCCGCGACGCCGTTCTTGCCCGCCGGGCTGCCGGTGTTGCTGGCGCTGGCCGGGGTGCTGGCGGGCGTCGCGGCGAAGGAACCCGAACTGCAGGAGGCGCGCTGATGGACGGGGTGGAGCTGCTGGTCGGCACGGTGGTGCTGGCCCTGGGGACGTTCGCCTTCCGGTTCGCGGGCCCGGTGCTGCGCAGCCGGGTGAAGCTGTCGCCGCGCGCCGAACGCCTGATGGCGCTGGCCGCGGTGGTGCTGCTGGCCGCGCTGGTCGCGGTGAGCGCGTTGACCGAAGGGCACGGCTTCGCGGGCTTCGCGCGCCCGGCGGGGGTCCTGGTGGCCGGGGTGCTGGCGTGGCGGAAGGCACCGTTCGTGCTGGTGGTGGTGGCGGCCGCGGCGACGGCGGCCCTGCTGCGCCTGGCCGGGGTGCCCTGAGGCTCCCGCTGTTGTCCGGTCGCCAGCACCCCAAGGCGGCCTTGGTTGCGTCTTACGCACCCAAGGCCGCCTTCGGTGCGTCTCACGCACCGAAGGCCACCTTGGGGCGCTCGGGACCGGGGTTGACCTGCTGGGGAGGCTGCGGGGGAGGGCGTCTAGGCTGGTGGGAAGGTTTTTCGGGAGGTCGGGTTGTCGTCAGTGCCGGTGATCGGGGTGCTCGCCATGCAGGGCGCCGTGCGGGAGCACGTCGCGATGCTGGAAGAAGCGGGCGCGCGGGCGATGCCGGTGCGCCGCCCCGGTGAGCTGTCCGAAGTGGACGGACTCGTGCTGCCCGGCGGCGAGTCGACCACCATGTCGCGGCTGCTGGAGAGCTTCGAGCTGCTGGAGCCGCTGCGGGCGCGGATCGCCGACGGGCTGCCCGCCTTCGGTTCGTGCGCCGGGATGATCCTGCTGGCGCGGCAAGCCCTCGACGGGCGGCCGGACCAGCAGCAGCTCGGCGGGCTCGACGTCGTCGTCCGGCGCAACGCCTTCGGCAGGCAGGTCGACTCGTTCGAGGCGGACCTCGACTTCGCCGAGGTGCCGGGTGGCCCGGTGCACGCGGTGTTCATCCGGGCCCCGTGGGTCGAGAAGGCCGGTGACGGCGTCGAGGTGCTGGCCACGGTCGGCGGTGTGCCCGGTGTGGGAGACGACACCGCTAGGATCGTCGCGGTCCGGCAAGGGGCGGTGCTGGCGACCGCGTTCCACCCGGAACTGACGCCCGACGTGCGGGTGCACCGGCTGTTCGTCGACCTCGTGCGACAGGCTGCCTGAGACGCGGTGCCCGGCCGGGGTACGGAACAGATGGAGGAGAGATGAGCGGCCACTCCAAGTGGGCCACCACGAAGCACAAGAAGGCCAACCTCGACGCGAAGCGCGGCAAGCTCTTCGCGCGGTTGATCAAGAACATCGAGGTGGCCGCCCGCACGGGCACCGGTGGTGGCGACCCGGACGGCAACCCCACGCTCTACGACGCCATCCAGAAGGCCAAGAAGAACTCGGTCCCGCAGGACAACATCGAGCGCGCCCGCAAGCGCGGTGCCGGCGAAGAGGCCGGTGGCGCCGACTGGCAGACCATCACCTACGAAGGCTACGGCCCGAACGGCGTCGCCGTGCTGATCGAGTGCCTCACCGACAACCGCAACCGCGCGGCGTCGGAGGTCCGCACCGCGCTGACCCGCAACGGCGGCTCGCTCGCCGACCCGGGCTCGGTGGCGTACCTGTTCAACCGCAAGGGCGTCGTGCTCATGCCCAAGGCCGACGCGGGCGAGGACGACATCCTCATGGCGGTCCTCGACGCGGGTGCCGAGGAGGTCAACGACCTCGGCGAGAGCTTCGAGATCGTCTCCGAGGCGACCGACCTGGTCCCGGTCCGCAAGGCCCTGCAGGACGCCGGGTTCGAGTACGAGTCGGCCGACCTGACGTTCCTGCCGTCGGTGAGCGTCCCGCTCGACGCGGACGGCGCGAAGAAGGTCTTCAAGCTGATCGACGCCCTCGAAGACTGCGACGACGTCCAGAACGTGTACGCGAACTTCGATGTGTCGGACGAGGTGCTCGCCGAAGTCGGCTGAGTTTTTCCTTGTGCCACAACGCTTTCGTGCCCGGGTCGGAAACTTTCCGGCCCGGGCACTGGGCTCCGGCGGCCCGGTCGGGCAGAATGTGCGCCGTGACCTCCACGACCCCCGCCTCCTCCGCCGATCTCGCCGCCGAGCTGACCGTGGACGAACAGCGCCTCATCGAATGGATCGAGACGCAGGCGAAGGAACGCGGCAACGCCGTCATCACCGTCGCCGGTGACGACGAAGGTGCCAACTACTGCTTCACCGCCTGCGCGTGGGCGCTGCACAACGTGCCCGAGGCCGTCGTCGTCGGGCTGCCGGAGCAGATGGGCCCGGTCCTGCTCGACGCCTACGTCGACCGCGCGGCCAACGGCGAGATCTTCGAGGTCGGCAAGCGCTACGACGACTTCTTCGACGGCGTCCCGGTCGTCTTCGAGCGCGTGCACAAGGGCCACTACCCGCAGTACTTCGGCTCGGCGTTCCTCATCTACCCGGACGGCGACTTCCCGGCGCTGCAGCTGATCGTCGCGACGCCCGAGGGCAAGTTCCCCTGGCACCCGGACGCGCCGGAGGGCTTCGCGCAGTGGCAGCCGGTGCTCACCGGCAGCGGCGACCCCGAGAGCTGGACCCCCGGCGTCGACGGCCCCTAGAACTTCCGCAGGTCGGCAGCCGCTTCCGGGAACCGCAGAGCCAGGTCGGCGGCCGCCGCGAACTCGACGCAGTCTTCCGTGTAGGGCGGGACGACGACGGTGCCCAGCAGGCTCCACGGGCCGCGCGTCACGGTCGCCTGCCAGGTCCCGGCGGGCACGACGACCTGCGGCCGCTCGCCGGCGGCGACGTCGGTGCCGAGCACCGGCCGCTCGACCGAGCCGTCCGGGTGCAGCAGCAACATCTCCGCCGGTGCGCCCGCGTGGTGCGCGTACACCTCGACGCGGTCGAGCCGGTGCGGCGCGGAACGTTCGGGCGCGACGAGCAGGTAGTAGATCGCGGACCCGTCGGCCGAGCGCCAGCTCTGCGCCCACTGCCCGCCTTCGACGGGGAGCGGCTGGAGACCCAGGTGGGTGACGAAATCCGAGGGCTGCGGCATGTCCTCCATCCTGCCGCAGGAGCGCCCCAGTAGCCTGCATGCTCGAACGGATGTTCGCGGCGGGAAGGGAAAACTGTGCGGGTGCTCGGGGTCGACCCCGGTCTGACCAGGTGCGGCCTCGGCGTGGTCGACGGCGGCAAGGGCCGGGCCGTCCGCTGCGTCGCCGTCGACGTGGTGCGGACACCGCCCGACGCCGACCTGGCGCACCGGCTGCTCGGCATCTCCGACGAGGTCGAGCGGTGGATGGACAAGTACAAGCCCGCCGCCGTCGCGGTCGAGCGGGTCTTCGCCCAGCACAACGTCCGGACCGCGATGGGCACCGCCCAGGCGGGCGGCGTGGTCGCGCTGGCCGCCGCGCGGCGCGGGCTGCCGGTCGTCTTCCACACCCCGAGCGAGGTCAAGGCCGCGGTCAGCGGGTCGGGCCGCGCCGACAAGGCGCAGGTCACCGCCATGGTGATGCGGCTGCTCAACCTGGAGGTCGCCCCGAAGCCCGCGGACGCCGCCGACGCGCTCGCCCTCGCCATCTGCCACCTCTGGCGGGAGCCGATGCGGGCCCGGCTCGCCGAGGCCGAAGCCCGCGCGGCCGAGATGGCGCGCACCCACAAGGCCCGCCTCGCCGCGGCCGCGAAACAAGCCAAGAACCCAGGAGCAGCACGATGATCTCGTCGGTACGCGGGGAAGTCCTGTCGGTCGGCCTGGACCACGTCGTGGTCGAGGTCGGCGGGGTCGGCTTCGCCGTGCAGGCCACCCCCGCGACGCTGGCGACCCTGCGCCGCGGCGAAGAAGCCCGGCTGCACACCGCGCTGGTCGTGCGCGAGGACTCCTTGACGCTGTTCGGGTTCGCCGACGCCGACGCGCGCGAGCTGTTCGGGCTGCTGCAGACGGTGTCCGGGATCGGGCCGCGGCTCGCGCTGGCCACCCTCGCCGTCCTCGATCCCGACAAGCTGCGGGCCGCGCTGGTCGAAGGCAACATCACGGTGCTCACGTCGGTGCCCGGCATCGGCCGCAAGGGCGCCGAACGGCTCACCCTCGAGCTGCGGGACAAGGTCACCGCGCTCGGCGGCACCGGCGACGCGCCCGCGGTCACCGCGCCCGGCGCGCTGCGCTCGGAGGTCGTCGAAGCGCTGGCCGGGCTCGGTTTCCCGGCCAAGCAGGCCGAGCAGGCCGTCGACAAGGTGCTCGCCGACGGCGACGGCCACACGACGTCCAGCGTGCTGCGCGCCGCCTTGGCCACCCTCGGCCGGAAGCGGTAGGCGCGGGCCGTGGAGTATGAAGCCGTGGACGAGGAGGAGGCCCTCTCGGCGTGGGCCCAGACCGGCGACCGGGACGTCGAGGGCACGCTGCGGCCCCGCAAGCTCGACGAGTTCGTGGGCCAGCCGCGCGTGCGCGAGCAGCTCGAGCTGGTGCTGGAGAGCGCGCGGCGGCGCGGGGTGCCGCCTGATCACGTGCTGCTGTCCGGCCCGCCCGGGCTGGGCAAGACGTCGATGGCGATGATCGTCGCCGCCGAGCTGGGCGCGGCCATCCGGATCACCTCCGGCCCGGCCCTCGAGCGCGCAGGCGACCTCGCCGCGATGCTGTCCAACCTGGCGCCCGGCGACGTCCTGTTCATCGACGAGATCCATCGCATCGCGCGCCCCGCCGAGGAGATGCTGTACCTGGCCATGGAGGACTTCCGGGTCGACGTCGTCGTCGGCAAGGGGCCGGGCGCGACCAGCATCCCGCTCGAAATCGCCCCGTTCACGCTGGTCGGGGCGACCACGCGGTCGGGCTCGCTGACCGGCCCGCTGCGCGACCGGTTCGGCTTCACCGGCCAGATGGAGTTCTACACCGACGCCGAGCTGGAGCTGGTCGTCCGCCGCGCGGCGACGATCCTCGACATCCCGATCGACCGCGACGGCTGCGCGGAGATCGCCGGCCGCTCGCGGGGCACGCCCCGGATCGCGAACCGGCTGCTGCGGCGCGTCCGCGACTACGCCGAGGTCCGCGCCGACGGCAAGGTGACCCGCGACGTCGCCCGTGCCGCGCTGGCCGTCTACGACGTCGACGAGCTGGGCCTCGACCGGCTCGACCGGGCCGTGCTCACCGCGCTGACCAGGTCGTTCGGCGGCGGGCCGGTCGGCATCTCGACGCTCGCGGTGGCCGTGGGGGAGGAGGCGACGACCGTGGAAGAGGTGTGTGAGCCCTACCTCGTGCGCGCCGGTATGCTCGCCCGCACCCCGCGCGGCCGGGTCGCGACCGCGGCCGCGTGGGAACACCTCGGCATGGTGCCGCCCGCGGACCTCCCGGGGCGCCCGGACCAGGGCGGGCCGTCGCTGTTCGAGCAGGACTGAGCGGCTCGTACCGGCGGGTGGGTGCTGGCGTCCGCGCTGGTACCTGGCACACTTGACAGGAGCACATACCCAAGAACCGGACATTTCGACATGGGTCGGTGTCCGTCGAACGGAGAATCATGCAAAGTCTATTGCTGCCCCTGCTCCTCGTGCTCGTCCTCGCCGTGCCGCTGGTGATGAGCACGCGCAAGCAGAAGAAGCAGCAGGCGGCGCAGCAGGAACTGCAGAACAGCCTGGCCCCCGGTGACCGCGTGATGACCACCTCCGGTCTCTACGGCACCGTCGCCGACGCGTCCGGCGACACCACGATCGACATCGAGATCGCCCCGGGCGTCGTCACGACCTGGCTGCGGCTGGCGGTCCGCGAGAAGGTCGAGCCGGTCGTCGAGACCGAAGAGGACTCGGTCGACGAGGCGGAGGCCCCCGCCGAGGAGTCGATCATCGAGCCGACCTCCGGCATCAAGGACGACGAGCCGCAGACCACCGCCCAGGTGGCGCCGCCGCTGGAGCACGGCAAGAAGTAGCCCCCGCGGGCACACCGGGCCGGGCCGGAAAGCCCCGACGAAAGTCGGTGCGGCCTGCAACGCCGGGCTCACGCAGCACCGAGTAGTGTCTCGGTGCTGCGTGCGTGTCCGCCGTCATACCCGTGCCCGGGAGTGAATCGCACACAGTCCCTCCCGGTAACCCTCCGGGCGGGCACCGCAACGTTGGGGTCCACCCCGTCCGAGGAGACCGAAGCACCGTGGCAGCTTCAGCCGGGCATCTCCGCCCGGGACGCTATCTCGCCCTGTTCGCCCTGATCGTGATCGTCTTGTACGCGCTGGTGTTCCTCACCGGCAACCACAAGCCGACCCCGAAGCTGGGCATCGACCTGCAGGGCGGCACCCGGGTCACGCTCACCGCCCGCACCCCCGACGGCGGCCAGCCGACGCGGGAGTCCCTGAACCAGGCGCGCCAGATCATCGAACGGCGCGTCAACGGGATCGGCGTCAGCGGCACCGAGGTCCTCCTGGACGGCAACAACGTCGTCATCACCGTTCCCGGCGAGCAGGGCGACCAGGCCAAGAACCTGGGCAAGACCGCGAAGCTGGGCTTCCGGAAGGTCGTCGCGAACGCGACGCAGCCGGTCGTCCCGCCGCAGACCACGACCCCGCCGGCCACCTCGACGCCGCCGACCTCCGGCGCGCCTTCGAGCTCGGCGCCGCCGGCTTCGTCGAGCGCGCCGCCGTCCAGCCCGGCCGCCGGTGGTGGCGGTGCCGCGGGCGCGCCCGCGCAGCAGCAGAGCTCCACGCCGGCCCCGCCGAGCAGCAGCACCACGCCGCCGCCGTCGTCGAGCCAGGCGCCCGCACCCACCGACGGCTCGGTCGACGCCAAGACCGCGCAGGAGATCCAGGCCGCGAAGGCGTTGCGGCAGAACAAGGACCTGATCGGCCCGGACGGCCAGCCGAACCAGGAGCTGCTCGCGAAGGCGATGGCGTCGCTCACCTGCGCGCCGAACGCCAAGGACCCGCTCGAGGGCAACGACGACCCGAAGCTGCCGCTGGTCGCCTGCGGTGACCACGACACGTACAAGTACCTGCTGGAGCCGGAGTTCCTGCCGGGCACCGAGATCGCCGACGCGACCTCGGGCTACGACCAGCAGCGCGGCCAGTGGGTGGTGAACCTCAGCTTCAAGAGCGAGGGCACCAAGATCTGGGCGGACTTCACCTCGAAGAACGTCAACCAGCAGGCCGCGTTCGTCCTCGACACGCAGGTCGTGTCGGCGCCGAACATCCAGGTGGCCATCCTGGACGGCAACACCCAGATCACCGGCAAGTTCACCCAGTCCGAGGCGAAGGACCTCTCGGACATCCTGAAGTACGGTTCGCTGCCGCTGTCGTTCGCCTCTTCGGACGCGACCACGGTGTCGGCGACCCTCGGCCTGGCCTCGCTGCAGGCCGGCCTGATCGCCGGCGGCATCGGCCTGCTGGTGGTCTTCATCTACTGCCTGTTCTACTACCGGCTGCTCGGCGTGCTCACCATCCTGTCGCTGGCCCTGTCCGGCGCACTGGTGTTCGCGGTGCTGGTGCTGCTCGGCCGCTGGATCGGCTACACGCTGGACCTCGCGGGCATCGCCGGCCTGATCATCGCCATCGGCATCACGGCGGACTCGTTCGTCATCTACTTCGAACGGCTCAAGGACGAGATCCGGGAGGGCCGGACGTTCCGGTCCGCGGTGCCGCGCGGCTGGGTCCGCGCCCGGCGCACCATCCTGGCCTCGGACGCGGTGAGCTTCCTCGCCGCGGCCATCCTGTACGTCATCGCGGTGGGCGACGTCCAGGGCTTCGCGTTCACCCTGGGTATGTCCACGGTGCTCGACCTGGTCGTCGTGTACCTGGTGACGCACCCCCTGGTGGCCATGGTGTCCACGTCCAAGAACGCGTTCCTGTCCAATCCGAGGCATCTGGGTCTCGGTGCCGTGCAGCAAGTGGGTTCGCGGAAGAAGTCGACCTCGGTCGGCCGCGCGAACGTGAAGGAGGCCTGACGTGGGGGTCGAAGAACTGGGCACGGACGCCGAAGGCAACGCGAAGGTGGCCGCCAAGCCCGGCAAGAAGGAAAGCGTCTTCCACCGGCTCTACGTCGGCACGGGTGCGTTCGACGTCGTCGGCAAGCGCAAGCGCTGGTACATGTTCTTCGCCGCGCTGGTACTGATCTGCCTCGCGTCGATGATCTTCCGCGGCTTCAACCTCGGCATCGAGTTCGAGGGCGGCACGCAGATCCAGATGCCGGCCAACGGCACGCACGGCGTGATCACCGAGGAGCAGGCGAAGGAGTCCTTCCAGAAGGCGCTCGGCCGCCCGGCCGCGGAGGCGCAGAAGGTCGGCACCGGTGCCGCGTCGACCATCCAGATCCGCACCGACACCCTCGACGCCGCCGAGGTCGCGAAGGTCAAGCAGGGCCTGTTCGACGACCTGGGCCCGAAGGGCAGCAACGGCCAGCCGAGCGTGCAGGCGATCAGCGACAGCGCGGTGAGCGCGTCCTGGGGCGGGGAGATCTCGCAGAAGGCGCTGATCGCGCTCGCGGTGTTCCTCGTCGCGGTGGTCATCTTCCTGGCGATCTACTTCGACGCGCGGATGGCCGCGGCGGCGCTGATCTCGCTGCTGCACGACATCCTGGTGACCGCGGGCGTGTACTCGCTGGTCGGCTTCGAGGTCACCCCGGCGACCGTGATCGGTCTGCTGACGATCCTCGGGTTCTCGCTCTACGACACGGTCGTGGTGTTCGACAAGGTCCGCGAGAACACGCGCGGCCTGCTCGGGCTGACCCGCCGGACGTACGGCGAGGCCGCGAACCTCGCGCTGAACCAGACCCTGATGCGGTCGTTCAACACGGCGTTCATCGCGCTGCTGCCGATTCTGGGCCTGCTCATCGTCGGGTACGTGCTGCTCGGCTCGGGCACGCTGCAGGACCTGGCGCTGGTGCAGCTGACCGGCACCCTGGTCGGCGTGCTGTCGTCGGTCGCGCTGGCCACCCCGCTGCTGGTCGACTTCAAGATGCGCGACCCGAAGTACAAGCAGCAGGCCGAGCGGGTCCGGCAGCGCCGGGTCAGCCAGGAGCGCAAGGCCGCGGGCGAGGACTTCGACGCCTCGGACGACGACGCGCTGGCGAAGGAGCTGCGCAAGGAGAAGGCGTACGCGGCCGCGGCCAGCGTGCCCGCCCGGATCCAGAAGCAGCGTCCGCAGGGCAAGCCGTCGGGGAAGCGGAAGCGCTGACGTGGAGCTGGACGACGCCCTCGGCCTGATCGCCGAGGTGCCGGACTTCCCCGAGCCCGGCGTGCTGTTCCGCGACCTGAGCCCGCTCTTCGCGGACGCGGGCGCGTTCAAAGCGGTGACCGACGCGCTGGCGGGCGGCCTCGACGACAACGTCGAGGCGCTCGCCGGCGTGGAGGCCCGCGGGTTCCTCCTCGCCGCGGCCGTCGGGTACGCCCGCGGCCTCGGCGTGGTGCTCATCCGCAAGCCGGGCAAACTGCCGCAGGTGGCCGGCCGGGTGGACTACGCGCTGGAGTACGGCACGGCGACGGTCGAGCTTCCCGGCGGGCGTGGTCCGGCCGGGCCAGCGC
Organism: Amycolatopsis nalaikhensis; assembly: GCF_030264295.1. Classification (GTDB taxonomy): domain Bacteria; phylum Actinomycetota; class Actinomycetes; order Mycobacteriales; family Pseudonocardiaceae; genus Amycolatopsis; species Amycolatopsis nalaikhensis. The sequence goes on from NZ_CP127173.1 coordinate 7,617,989, forward strand.
GTCGCGATCCTCGACGACGTCCTGGCCACGGGCGGCACGGTGGCGGCCACGGGCAAGCTCCTGGAGGACGCGGGCGCGGTGGTCGACGGCGTGTCGGTGGTCCTGGAGCTGGGCGCCCTGGGCGGCCGCCAGGTGCTGGGTGACCGCAAGGTCCACGCCCTGCGCACCTGCTGACCTCTCCCTCACCTTGTCGTGAGTGTTTAGGGCGGTTCTAACCGCCCTAAACACTCACGACCGCGAACGCGCTGGTCGGGGCTTTCGCATCACCCTGAACGGGCGCACCCCACAGGTCCGCGAGGCGCAACGGCTACCCTGGTGTTCCGAAGGCCGCACGAGCAGCAGGAGGTGCGGGTGAGCCAGGAAGCTCGACGCCGCGGTGCCCGCGAAAGAGGGCGCCCAGCAGAACGGGCAGGCGGCGGCACAGCCCGCGCCGCCGAGGCCGAACGGCGCGGCGCCGAACCCGTCCGCGACCCGGCGCGTCCGGGCGCGCCTCGCCCGGCGGATCACCGCGCAGCGCGCCGCCCCGGTCAAGCAGGTCCTCGAACCCCTCGCCGTCATCCACCGCGAGCTGCACCCCAACGCCGACCTCGGGCTGCTCCAGCGCGCCTACGACGTCGCCGAGGAGCTGCACCGCAACCAGCGGCGGAAGTCCGGCGACCCGTACATCACGCACCCGCTCGCCGTCGCGACCATCCTCGCCGAGCTGGGGATGGACACCACGACCCTGGTCGCGGCCCTGCTCCACGACACGGTCGAGGACACCGGCTACGCCGTCGAGAGCCTGAAGGCCGACTTCGGCGAGAAGGTCGCCGAGCTCGTCGACGGCGTCACCAAGCTGGACAAGGTCAAGCTCGGCACCTCCGCCGAGGCCGAGACGATCCGCAAGATGGTCATCGCGATGGCCAAGGACCCCCGCGTCCTGGTCATCAAGCTCGCCGACCGGCTGCACAACATGCGCACCATGCGCTTCCTGCCGCCGGAGAAGCAGGCCCGCAAGGCCCGCGAGACGCTCGAAGTCCTCGCCCCGCTCGCGCACCGGCTCGGCATGGCCACGGTGAAGTGGGAGCTGGAGGACCTCGCGTTCGCCATCCTGCAGCCCAAGAAGTACGACGAGATCGTGCGCCTGGTCGCCGACCGCGCGCCCTCGCGCGACATCTACCTGCGGTCGGTCATCACGGACCTGACCAGCAACCTCGTGTCGTCGCGGATCACCGCCAAGGTCGAGGGCCGGCCCAAGCACTACTACTCGATCCACCAGAAGATGATCGTCCGCGGCCGCGATCTGGACGACATCCACGACCTGGTCGGCGTCCGGATCCTGGTCGAGGACGTCCGCGACTGCTACGCGGCGATGGGTGTCGTGCACGCCCTGTGGCAGCCGGTGCCCGGCCGGTTCAAGGACTACATCGCGCAGCCGCGCTTCGGCGTCTACCAGTCGCTGCACACGACGGTGATCGGCCCGGACGGCAAGCCGCTCGAGGTGCAGATCCGCACCTACGAGATGCACAGGACCGCCGAGTACGGCATCGCCGCGCACTGGCGGTACAAGGAAACCAAGGGCACGCACACCGGCAACGCCATGGACGTCGACGAGATGGCGTGGATGCGCCAGCTCCTCGACTGGCAGCGGGAAGCGGCGGACCCGGGTGACTTCCTCGAGTCCCTGCGCTACGAACTGGCCGCGCGCGAGATCTTCGTGTTCACGCCGAAGGGCGACGTCATCACGCTGCCCGTCGACTCGACGCCGGTCGACTTCGCCTACGCCGTGCACACCGAGGTCGGGCATCGCTGCATCGGCGCCCGCGTCAACGGCCGCCTGGTCGCGCTCGAACGCAAGCTGGAGAACGGCGAAGTCGTCGAGATCTTCACGTCGAAGGCGGAGAACGCCGGGCCGTCGCGCGACTGGCTGCAGTTCGCGGGTTCGCCGAAGGCGCGCGCGAAGATCCGGCAGTGGTTCGCCAAGGAACGCCGCGACGAGGCGATCGAGGGCGGCAAGGAAGCCATCACCAAGGAGATCCGCAAGGTCGGCCTGCCGATCCAGCGGCTGGTCTCCGCGGAGTCGATGGGCGCGGTGGCGACCGAGCTGCGCCACGCCGACATCTCGTCGCTGTACGCGGCCGTCGGCGAGGGCCACACGAGCGCGAAGCACGTCGTGCAGCGGCTGGTCGCCCTGATCGGCGGCGTCGACGCGGCGGAGGAGGAGCTCGCCGAGCGGGCGACGCCCTCGACCGTCACCCGCCGCCGCGGCTCCAACGACGTCGGCGTGGTGGTCAAGGGCGCCAGCGACGTCTGGGCCAAGCTCGCCCGCTGCTGCACGCCGGTGCCGGGCGACGAGATCCTCGGCTTCGTCACCCGCGGCGGCGGCGTCTCGGTGCACCGCACGGACTGCACGAACGCCGGTGACCTGAAGTCCCAGCCCGAGCGGCTCGTCGAGGTCGAGTGGGCGCCGTCGGCGTCCTCGGTGTTCCTGGTGGCGATCCAGGTCGAGGCGCTCGACCGGCACCGCCTGCTCTCGGACGTCACCAAGGTGCTGGCCGACGAGAAGGTCAACATCCTGTCGGCTTCGGTGACCACGTCCCGCGACCGGGTGGCCGTCAGCCGGTTCTCGTTCGAGATGGGCGACCCGAAGCACCTCGGCCACGTCCTCAAGGTGGTCCGCGGCGTGGAAGGCGTCTACGACGTCTACCGCGTGACGTCGGCGTCCTAGGGAGTCCAGGAGAAACCGGCGGCCGCGGCGATCCGCTCGCGTGACTCCAGGAGCCGCGCACGCAGCGGCGCCAAGTCGACGTCGAGCAGGCGGCCGTGCCGTTTGACCGCTTTCCCGGCGACGAAGACGCTGTCCACGAGCCCGGGGTGACCAGCGCTGACGATGGTGCGGACCGGGTCGCCGACGGGGAAGACCGAGAGGTCCTCGGCGTCGAGCAGGACCAGGTCGGCGTCGCGGCCGACGGCGAGGCGGCCGCCGTTGCGTCCGCAGGCCCGTGCGCCGTCCACAGTGGCGAATTCGAGGACGTCGCGAGCCGTGACGCCGCCGCGCTCGGCGGCCAGTGCCGTGCGCATCGCGCCGAACAGGTCACCACCGGCGGACAGGCAGTCGTCGACCGACAGCGTCGGGCGGATACCGGCGGCGAGGGCCCGGCCGGTCACCGGCGGCGCGAAGCCCATCTTCAATTCGACGTCCGGGCTGACCGACACCGAACACCCCGCCTCGGCCAGCATCACGAGCTGGTCGTCGGACAGGTCGTTGCCGTGCACGACGGTCGTGCGGTCGTCGAGCAGGCCCCGCTCGCGCATGCCCTCGATCGGCCGGTCGCCGTGCGGCCAGCCCCCGGTGCCGTGGACGTGCACGCTGACCCGCAGCCCGAGTTCCCGCGCCAGCGCGACATCCGCGGCCGTCTCGTCCATTGTGGACATCACGGGTCCGCGCAGGCCCAACGCCATGTCCTCGCCCGGCAGCAGGGCCCGCACCCGCCGGATCTCCGGCGCGATGTCCGGCCCGTCGGCGCCGTAGCAGAAGATCGAGTGGCCCGGTGCGTCGCGCAGCCCGGCGATCGCGGCGTCGGCGTTCTCCGGGTGGTGGGCGCAGTGGAACCAGTCGAGCATGGTGGTGACGCCGGAGTTCAGCGCTTCGAGGCGGCCGAAGAGGTTGCCCAGGTAGACGTCCTCCGGCCGATAGTGCGGCTTGAGCGTGCCGTGCACGGTGGTGCGGTACCGGTCGAACGTCCAGTCCGCGCCGAGCCCGCGGAACGCGGTCTGCCAGGTGTGCCGGTGCGTGTCGACGAAGCCGGGCAGCACGATCTTCCCCGTCGCGTCGACGATCTCGGCGTCGACGTCGAGCGTGGCGCCGAGGGCGGCGATCCGGCCGTCTTCGATGAGCACGTCGCCGCGGGGGAGGTTCCCGACCGCCGGATCCATGCTGACCACCACGCCGCCGCGCACCAGTGTCTTCATCGAGGTCCCTCCAGAAGTTGACGTGTCAACTCCAGCGTAGACTACCGCCATGAGCGACACCCTGGACCCGGCGGAGTGGGAGTTCTGGGACACCTGGATGCGCGCGCAGCGGCTGCTCGCGCGGGAAGCTCGACCGCGGCCTGCAGCGCGACTGCGGCATTTCCAAGGCGGAGTTCAGCGTGCTGATGACGTTGCGACGGCCGATGCGCGTCGGCGAGCTGGCCGACGCGCTCGACTGGGAGAAGAGCCGGGTCGCGCACCTGCTCACGCGCATGGAAAACCGCGGCCTGGTGACGCGCACCGAAGCCGGCGCCACCGGCAGGCGCACCGGTGTCGAGCTGACCGAAGAGGGCCGTCGTACGGCGGAGCGCGCCACCCTGGCGCACGGCGCCAACATCCGCCGATTCGCCCTCGACCGGCTCACGCCCGACCAGGCCGCGGCCATCCGCTCCTGGAGCGAGCACCTGCTGACGTCCGGCTAGAACAGCGCCGCGACCAGGGCGGCCAGCGGCGGCACCGTCTGCGCCAGGGCGCCGCCGCGGCCCGCGCCGCGGGGACGGCTGAGCGCCAGCACGTCCGACACACCGAGGGCGATCCCCGCCAGCGCCATGAACGCGCAGGTGTAGAGCACCAGGACCCGCCCGGCGCCGGCGTCGCCGGTGTGCAGCAGGACCAGCCCGACCACCGGCCCGGCGGCCAGGAACAGGTTGTAGAACCCGACGTTGAACGACCACAGCCGGGTGGCGGGCAGGTTCGCCGTCGGGATCTTGAAGATGCCCTCGTGCACGCCCCGGCGTTCGAACAGCAGCACCTCCCAGGTGAACGCCAGCAGGTGCACCAGCACCGCCAGCCCGGCGAAGACCTGCGCGACGGCGTTCACGACGCCATCTCGATCCCGTGCCGGGCGGCGATCAGCGGGGCCTGCTCCGGCGAGCCCTGGTCGACCTCGCGGAAGAAGCGGCCCATCCCGCCGGTCAGGCTCACGGCCAGGAACTGCGCCGAGGACGTGTGCACGGTGAACGTGTTGACCGCGCCCGCCGGGATGCTGATCGACGCGCCGGGCCCGAGGTCGTGCAGTTCGCCGTCGACGTAGACCGTGATGCGCCCGTGCAGCACGTAGAAGGTCTTCGCCCACGGCTCGGCGTGCGGCGGGACCGACGGGCCGCGGGGCGCGTCGACCTCGAACACCTCGTAGGCGTCGCCGGTGTGCTCCGCGCCCACCTTGACGGTGATCCGCGCGTCGCCGGTGTCGAGTTCCGGGCCTTCGCCCGGGGAGCTGAAGTGCGTCATGGCGCCGACGCTAGGCAGCGGGGGAGCGGACCGGCATCCCCGGATTCTGGGATACCCGGGCGGCCGGGCGGCGGCGCATACTGCGTCCATGTGGGAGGGCCGGGCGCAGGGAGTGCGGCGGGACGTCGCCGCACTCGCGACGGCGGGCCTCGGCGTCGCCGAGCTGCACGCCGCCGCCATCGAGCTGGTCGACCGCGTGGTCCCGGCGGAGCTCACCTGCTGGGCTTCGCTGGACCCGGACACCGCGGTGATCAGCTCGATGACCAGCGGCCGGGCGCGCATCCCGGGCGAGTACGAGCCCCTGCTGGCGACCTACGAGTACGACGGCGCCCAGCCCCACACGTTCGCCGAGCTGGCCGCCCGCCCGGTGCCGGTGGCCCGCCTGTGGGACCTGCCCCGCCGCGACGCCGAGCGCAGCGGACGGCTCAACGAGGTCTGGCGGCCGCTCGGGCTCGGCCACGAGCTGCGCGCGGTGTTCCGGGTGGACGGTATGTGCTGGGCCGCCGCCGGCCTGGTGCGGCGCGGCGAGTTCAGCGACCGCGAGGTCGAATTCCTGGCGTCGATCGCGCCGGCCCTGGCCTCGGCGACGCGGGTGGCCGCCCGCACGCGCGGCGAGGGGGAGCGGGCGGAACCGGCGATCGTGGTGGTCGGCCCGGACGGCAGGCAGCGCGCGGCCACGGCGGCGGCCGCGGCGTGGCGGTCCGAACTGGACGAGATCGCCCCCGGCCGGTTCGCGGTGCTGCTGCGCGCGGTGGTCGTCGGGGCCCGCGCGGCCGCGACGGGAAGTTTCCGCGCCCGGGTCCGCGACGCCCACGGCGGCTGGATCGTGCTGCACGCGAGCCGGCTGCTGGGCGAGGACGACGCCGAGACGGTGGTGACGGTCGACCGGGCCTCGGGCGCCGAGCTGCTCGGCGTCCTGCTCGCGGCGTACGGCCTCACCGCCCGCGAGCGCGACGTCTGCCGCGAGGTGCTGGCGGGCCGGTCCACAGCGGACATCGCGGCGCGGCTGGCCATCTCGGCGCACACCGTGCAGGACCACCTGAAATCGGTGTTCGGCAAGGTGGACGTCCGCAGCCGCGGCGAGCTGACGGCGAAGCTGCTGGCCTGACCGGCATCCCGGCGGCGTCTTGAATGAGTCGTTCAGGACCTCCGAGGACCTGAATGAGTCATTCAAGACCTCGCCGCGGGCGCCTGGAGGAATTTCCGCAGGATCGCGTTGACCTCCTCCGGTCGCTCCATCGCCGGGAGGTGGCCGGTGTCCGCGAGCTCCACCAGCTCCGCCTCCGGCAGGGAATCCGCCAGGTGCCGGGAAAGTTCCACCAGGCCCCGCGCGTCCGCCAGGCCGATCACCACCCGGGCGGGCGTGGTGATCTCGGCCAGCCGGTGGCGGGTGTCCGGGATCCGCTCCGTCCACTGTGGAGCCGTCCAGTCGTGCCGGTAGACCTGCTCGCACATTTCCCGCACCAGCGCGAGCATCGCGGGCGGCAGCACGGAGACGTCCCGCTCGGGCCCGGCGACCAGGTAGCGGATGTTGGCCTCCGCCATGGCCCGCACGTCCGCCGGGTCGACCTCGGCCTCGCGGGCGGCGTAGCGGGCCAGCCGCTCGGCCGGGACGGCCTCCGCCGTCAGCCGCGCGATGTCCGCCTGCATGTGGTCCGGCCAGGTGTGCCCGGTCAGGCCCGAGCCGAGCAGCACGAGCCGGGTGACCCGCTCCGGCGCGGCGAGGGCTGCGTCCAGCGCGCACGCCCCGCCCATCGACGCCCCGACCAGCGCGGCCTGCTCGATCCCCCGGGCATCGAGCAGGGCCAGCAGGTCCTCGTAGTGGGCGTACTCGCCGGGGACGTCGGCCGTTTCGCCGAAGCCGCGGCGGTCGTAGCGGATCACCCGGTGCGTGGCGGCGAGCGCGGTGAACTGCGGGTCCCACATCCGCCGGTCCCCGATCGCGGCGTGCAGCAGGACCACCGCGGGCCCCTCACCCGCTTCGTCGTAGCCGAACGCCGTCCCGCCCACCTCGATCATCGCCATGGGACCCAAGCTAGCCACCCGACCGCGTCACACACCGCCGGTTTCGCTGAGGGCGAGCGTTATGGTGCCGTTCATGACCGACGGATTCGACCTCACCCGCGACGGCGAAGTCGCGCGCCTGACGTTCACCCGACCCGAGAAGATGAACGCCATCACCTACGGCATGTGGGCGGCGATCCCCGACGTCGTGGCCGAGGTCGAAGCCGACCCGGCGCTCAAGGTCCTGGTGATCACGGGCGCCGGGAAGCACTTCTCGGCGGGCGCGGACATCAGCGAGTTCGGCGAGCTGCGCACCACGGCGGAAGGCGCGGCGAGCTACGACAAGGCCGTCGAGGGCGCGGTGGCCGCGCTGACCGCGATGCGGAAGCCGTCGGTCGCGATGATCCAGGGCAACTGCATCGGCGGCGGCTGCCAGGTGTCGGTCGCCTGCGACTTCCGGTTCGCCGCCGAGGACGCCCGCTTCGGCATCACCCCGGCGAAGCTCGGCATCGTCTACCACTTCGACTCGACGCGCCAGCTGGTGTCGCTCGTCGGCCCGGCGCACGCCAAGTACTTCCTGCTGTCCGGCGAGCTGATCAGCGCCGTCCGGGCTCGCGAAATCGGCCTGCTCAACGACGTCTTCCCGGCCCAGGACCTGGAATCCGCCACACTCGGGTTCGCCGCGACGCTGTGCTCGCGCTCGCAGGCGTCGGTCCGCGGGATGAACCGGATCATCGAGAAGATCGTGGCCGGGCAGGAGACCTCGGACGCCGAGGTCGAGGAGATCCGCTCCGAAGCCCTGCACGGCGAGGACTACGCGGAGGGCGTCGCCGCGTTCCTCGAGCGCCGCCCGCCGCGCTTCACGTTCCGCTGACCATCCACATCGGACTCACGCGTCCAGGTACTCCTTGAAGTGGTCGGCGACCACGTCGGTCACCCCGGCGGGGTCGAGCCTGCCGTCGATCTCGATGACGCGGATGCCGAGCTTCCCGCGCCGCGCGCACCGCCTGCGCGGCGAGCATCCGGTCGCGCGTCAGGCGCGTGCGCTGTTCCGGGATCGCCGGGCCGTCCGGCCGGTGCCGCAGCTGGTGCTGGCGGAACAGCTCGGTCGGCACGAGCACGACCATCCGGCCGGGGGAGTCCACCAGCGGCCCGACGAGGTCCGGGCGCAGCCCTTGGCCCTCGGCGACGATGGGCCGCGGCGACGTGAGGGCGCTCAGGTCCGCCAGCGCCGAGTCGAAGCGCAGCTGCGCCTCGGCGATGGTCTCGGTCAGCAGGTCCCCGGCCGTGACGCCGTCCGGGAAGACGGCCGGGCCGCGGGCGTCCCGGTCGTCGTGGTGGTACGTCGTCAGGCCGTGCCGTGCGGCCAGCAGCCGCGCGACGGTGGACTTCCCGGTCCACGGCGCGCCGCCGATCCACAGCGCCTTCCGCAGGGTGCCGAACGGATCCCAGGTCATCGTTCGACTATCGCGGCACCGGCGGGCCGATGGCCAGCGTTCGGGCGGCGGTTGAGCCGTTCAGCGCAGAGTGACCCGCCCCGCACGGACGGCGGTCACGATCCGTCGCCGTCCTCGTCGACGACCAGCAGAGTGGAACTGTCCGCGAAGTCCGGTCGCGCCCCCAGCTTGAAGTGGAACCGCGAGCCGGGCCGGATCGCGGCGATCACCTGCGTGTCGGCCGTGTCGAGCACGATGATCGAGTGCTCGGCCGTGATCGGCTCCTCGTGCGGCTCGAGCCGCACGACCGGAATCGGCAAGGTCCCGCTGACCGAGCCGGACAGCTCGTCGTCCTCCTCAGGCGCGGGCGGCTCGAACGGCGGCGGCGGGACCAGCCGCGGGCGGCGCCGCCACCACAGCCCGGCGATCAGGCCGGTCAGCAGGCCCCCGGTGCCGCTGACCGCCGACGCGAGCCCGACGCCGAGGCTCGACGTCTCCTGGGCGGCCTGGGGAACGGCGGGCGGCGGGGCCGGCGGCAGCGGACCGAACCGCACCGCGGGGTCGCGCGCGTCGTCGGGCAGCTGGAGCACCTGGCCGGGCTCGATCCGGGTGGCGTCGGTGAACGGCGTCCCGTCCGGCCGCGGCCTGCCCTGGTTGAGCCGGAAGATCTCCGGGAACCGGCGCCCGTCACCGAGCGCGCGTTCGGCGATCTTGAACAACGTGATGTCGTCCGGGTCGTCCGCGTGCGGCACGATGTAGTACTTCACCGACGGCGGAGGCGGCGGCGTGGTCTGCGCGAGCGCGGGTCCGCCGGTGAGCACGGCGAGCAGGACCCCGGCGGCACCGGCCCGCCCGAGCACGCGGCGCACCGCGGGAACCCGGTTTCCGCCCATCGTCTCCCGCCTCTCCCCGGCGACCCGGCGGGTCCCGGTGTTGCCCCTCTACACGGGGCGGGGGAGGGCGTGGTTCAGATTTCGTCCCACGGCACGGTTTCGTACGCCCGCGCGAGCAGCTCCACGGCGCGGTCCGCGGGCGGCAGCACGACGTCGTCGACGGCGGCGACCGGACGGCCCGGCGTCTCCGAGTTCGTCAGGAACACCGCGTCGAACCCCGGCAGGTCGGCCGGGCGGACTTCGCGGGTCTCCTGCGGCACGCCCAGCCGGGCGAGTGCTTCCCGCTGCACCAGCATCGTGATGCCCGGCAGCACCTCGGCTTCCGGCCAGACCACGGTGTCCCCGGCCAGGAAACCGACGTTCCAGATCGATGCCTCGCTGACCCGGCCGGAGTGGTCGACGAACACCGCGTCGTCGAACCCGGCCAGGCGCGCCTGCCGCGCGTGGTGGATCAGGCCGAACGTGCCGAAGTGCTTGACGTGCGGCAGATCCCGTTGGTAGCGCACGGTGCGCAGCCGCAGCGGCGCCGGATCGGCCGGGTGCGGCGGCAGCGTGCGGACCAGGATCTCCGGGGTCATCGGCTCGTCGAACGACCGCGTGAGCACCAGGACCCGCACCGACAGCGCGGGTTCGTCCCCGACGGCCTGGCGCACGTACGCCCGCACGAGGTCGATGTCGAAGCTCGGCGCCGAACAGCAGCCGCGTACTCGCGCTCAGCCGCTCGAGGTGGTGGGCGAGCCCGCGGACCCGCCCGTCCCGGACCTGCATCGCGGTGAAGTGACCGTAGGAGGTCATCGCCGCGACGGAGGCGTCCGGGCCGAGCGGGACCCCGTTCAGCTCGGAACGGACCGCCACTAGGAGACGGTGACGCCCGTGAACTTCACCTGCTTGGTCGGCGCACCCGTGCCGTCCTGCGGGTTCGGGTTCGCGATGCCGGCCTTGGCGACAGCGTCGAGCACCTTGAGGCCCTCGTCGCTGATGCTGCCGAACACCGAGTAGTCCGCCGGCAGGCCCTCGGCGTTGCCGTAGACCATGAAGAACTGGCTGCCGCCGGAGTTCGGGGCCTGCGTCTTCGCCATGGCGAGGATGCCGCGGCCGTACTTGATCTCCGGGAACGCCTCGTCCGGCATCGTGTAGCCGGGGCCGCCCTGACCGTCCTGGGTCGGGTCGCCGGTGGCCGACGGGTCACCGCACTGCAGCATCTGCAGGCCCTCGGTGCCCAGCCGGTGGCACATGGTGTCGTTGTAGAAGTTCTGCTTCGCCAGGCTGATGAAGCTCTGCACCGCGCACGGCGCGAGCGCGCGGTCGAGCGTCAGCGGGATGTCGCCCGCCGTGCTCTTCAGCGTCACGTTCACCGTGCCGGTCGACGGCACGTTCTTGCCGTCGGGCAGGTTCACCTTCTTCGGCGCCTTGCCCGTCGTGTCGGCCTTGAAGTCGCACGTCGTCGGGTTCGGCAGCGGCGTGGTCCGCTTCGGCATCGCGATGCGCTGCGTCGGGATCTGGATGTCGGTCGGCGGCGGCGCGGCCGAGGACGAGGCGGCGGTGTCGGTGCTCTCGCCGCCGTTCGCGCTCACGATCCACACCACGACACCCGCGACGACGAGCACGGCCACACCGACCACACCAGCGCCGATCCTCCGGCGTCGCTTCTGCTGCTCCAATCGGCGCTCGAGCTGCCTCTCGAGCTTGCGCTTCGCAGCTTCGCGGCGCTGCTGGTTGGTCGCCACCCCGTACCCTCCAGGTTTCCGCTCGTGTCACACGTCTGAGGTAGCGGCAGTGTATGGGCACAGCCTGTGAGGACCATGTACAGGGCCCGCTAGTCTCAACCCGATCGTGATCGGCGCCATCCGGCGCGGATGTCCGGGAGGCGTTCGGTGCTCGTCGTCGGGTTCGGCAGCGGCCCGCTGCAGGCCAACTGCTACCTGCTGGCGGAGGCCGCCGGCGGGCCGTGCGTGGTCGTCGATCCGGGGCAGGAGGTCGCCGCCCCGCTGGCCGCCGCGCTCGCCGAGCACCGGCTGGTCCCGGCGGCTCTCGTGGCCACCCACGGGCACCCCGACCACGTCGCCTCGGCTGCCTCGCTGGCGGCCGAACACGGCGTCCGGCTGCACCTGCACCCGGCAGATGTCCCGCTGTACGACGGCGAGAGCGTGCCGCTCGAGGCGGGCACCTTCGCCGGGCTGGCGATCGACGTCCGGCACGTGCCGGGGCACACACCGGGGTCGGTGGTGCTGGAACTGGAGACAGCCGAGGGCGGGCGGGTCGCCCTGACCGGCGACACGCTCTTCGCGGGGTCGGTCGGCCGCGGCGACGTCGCCGAGTCCGTGCGCGGGCTGGTGGCGAGCCTGCCGGACGAGACGGTGGTGCTGCCGGGCCACGGCCCGGCGACGACGATCGGCCGGGAACGCGCGGGCAACCCGTTCCTCGCCGGGACGGGGGCGTGAGCGTGGCCGACGAGCCGACCGAGCGGCTGGCGCTGTTCGAAGAAGACCCGAAGGGCCGCCGTCGCCGCGGGATCTCCGGGCTGATCGGCGTGGTGATCGTCGCCGCGGCCTTCGGTGGCATCGCCGGCCTGATCGGCGGCACGGTGACCGGCCTGGTCGTCGCCGTGGTGATCGCCCTCCCGCTGCTGTACGTCATGGCGGTCAGCATCCGGCGCCGCGTGTGGCTGGAGGGCTCGACGCTGCTCGTGCGCACCTGGGGCCTGCGCCGGGTCGACCTGGTCACCGCGACCCGCCTCGACCTCGTCGTCGGCGACGTCCGCGGCTCCCGCACGGTGAGCCTCCTGGTCAACGCCGGTCAGCGCGGGAAGGTCGCGAAGGTCGACCTCGCGGTGTTCTCCGGCACCGGCGGGCGCGAGCTGGGCATCCTGCAGCTGCGGAAGCTGGCGAACGCGCTGATGAACAACACCGAGGCGAACGGCCTCGTGTTCGGGGAGCTGCTGGTGGCCGAGCTGCAAGGCGGAGGCGCGCGGCTCCGGCGTCGCGGAGCGGCCGCTCTACCGGCTGGCGTCGGTGGCGCCCTCCGGCAAGTACGTCCAGCGGTTCACGATGGAGGCTGTCAGCCGGTTCGTGGCGACTCTCGGCTGAGGTCCTCTTCGCGCAGCTGCTCGAGCTGGTAGACGAGCTCCGGGACCTCCTGCGCGATGTAGGCGGCGAGACGCTCGACCTGGTGCAGGGTGGCCCGGACGTCCTCCAGCGCGGCCGCGATGCGCGGCAGGGATTCGACGGCCTGGACGGTGGCCGTGACCACCCGCAGCGCGCCGCGCACGACCTGGCGCGGGCCGACGAGCACGAACATGGCGCCTCCCGGGTGGGCTGCTGCCTTCCTACCGCGTTCTCCCTGGTCCGGTGCGGTCGGGGTGCGCTGGTGTTACGGGTGTGACGGAACGGCTTTCGTGGTGCTGCTGAGGTAGGCGGCGGGCTCGCGGGAGGCGATCAGGGCGGCGAGGACGGTCGTCACCGGGACGGCCGCGACGATGCCGACGCTGCCGGCGAGTGTCCGGACGATCTCCTGCGCGATCTCCTCGCTGCCGAGCAGCGCGCCCAGCCCGACCCCGGAGATCGACGAGTACAGCAGCACCGGCAGCGCGGCCCCGGCGTAGGCCATGACCAGGGTGTTCACCGCCGAGCCGACGTGGTCGCGGCCGATCCGCAGGCCCGAGCGGTACAGCTCCTGCCAGCTCAGGTCCGGGTTGGCGCGGCGCAGCTCCCACACGGCGCTGGTCTGCGTGACCGTGACGTCGTCGAGGACACCGAGCGCGCCGATGACGACCCCGGCGAGCAGCAGCCCGCGCGAGTCGATGCCGTGGCCGAGCGAGCCGATGAGTGTCGACGTGCTGTCGTCGAGGCCGGTCAGGGACGCGGCGGCGGAGAAGATGGCCGAGAGGACGCCGATCAGGGCGAGGCTGACGAGCGTGCCGAGCACGGCGGCGGACGTTCTCGCGGACAGCCCGTGGGTCAGGTACAGCGCGATGAACATGATCGCGCCGGCCCCGGCGATCGCCACGAGCAGCGGGTTCTCCCCGGCGAGGATGGCCGGGAGGATGAACAGGGCGATGACGACGAAGGACAGGCCGAGCGCGACGAGCGCGGCGAGGCCCTGCCAGCGGCCGAGCACCAGCACGGCGACGGCGAAGAGGGCGGCCAGCACCAGCAGCGGGGTGCCGCGCTGGAAGTCGACCAGCTGGAAGCTCGCGGGATCGGCGGCGTTCCCGCCGTTGTAGGCGAGCACGACGGCGTCCCCGGCGGCGAACCGCGGGGTGCTCGGCTCGATGGGGACGGTGAGCTTGAACTGCTTCCCGGAGGCCGGGCCGTCGGTCATGGTGAGGTCGACGGTCAGGCAGGGCTTGGCGTTCGGGTCCGCCTGGTCGCCGACCTGGACCTGCCCCTGGGCGAGGCAGGGGCCGGTGGCGGTGGCGGTGATGTCGGCGGAGACGGGCGTGCCCTGCGGAACGACGCTCGTCGGCGACGCCTTGCCCCACGGGTAGAGCACGATCATCCCGACGACGGTGGCGAGCGCCAGCGGGGCGAGCAGCCAGATGAGCAGCATCCGGACGCGCCGCGACGCGGGGGCGGCGGGGCCGTGGCCGTGTCCATGGCCGTGCCCGTGGCCGGCTTCGGCGGGGGGATCGGGTTTCGCGGGGCGCTTGGTCGCGGCCGGGACCCGCTGGGGGCCGGTGTCGCCGCGCCGTGCGGCGCGCTGGGGGCCGGTGTCGGTTCGGCGGCCGCTGGACACGGGCTGCTCGCCGGTGTCGCCGCGGCGGTCTCCGCCGGCGGGCACCCGCTGCGGGCCGGTGTCGCCGCGACGATCGCCGCCGGAGCCGCGGCGGTCGCCCGTGGCGGGGACTTGCTGCTGTCCGGTGTCGCTGCGCCGGTCGGCGCCCGTGCGCCGATCGGCGGTGGGGACTTGCTGCGGCCCCGTGTCGCCGCGGCGGCCACGCTGCTTTCCGGCGCCGGGGCGCTGGTCGCCGGGCACCGCCTGCTGGCCGGTCTCACCACGGCGGTCGCCGGGCACTCGCTGCGGTCCTGTGTCGGCGCGCCGCCGAGGTGCCTCCGCCGCGCGCCGGGTGCCTTCCGGCGGGGTGCGGCGGGCGGGTTTCCGGGGCGTTCCCGGCGTTCCGGACGCGCCGCGGGCCAGGGAAGGGGACACCTCGTCCGTGATCCGGCGAATCGGGCCGGTTTCGTCGTCGTCCAGGTCGGGGCGGTCCACCCGCACATCCTGACAGCGGGAGCCGCCACCCCGCGCGAGGGGCCGCCGACGGTCCGGTTCGTCCCGTGCGCGGCTCAGCCGTAGGCCTGGCGGACGTGGACCCGCCGGTACGCCGACGGTGGCGTGTCGAAGTGGTCGAGGAACGCCTGCCGGAGCGTCTCCGTCGAGCCGAAGCCGCAGCGGCGGGCGATCGTGGCCAGCGGGAGGTCCGTGCCCGACAGCAGCCGGGCCGCCTGCTCGGTGCGGACCGTCCGGACGTAGCGGCCCGGCGTCGTGCCCAGGTGCGCGTCGAACAGCCGCGTCAGCTGGCGGGTGCTGATCCCGGCGCGGGCCGCGAGGGCCGGGGTGCCGAGGTCGTGGTCCAGGTGCTCGGCGATGTACGCGGTCAGGTCGCGGACCTCGCGGTGCTCCGGCGGCGGCCCGGCCAGGAACAGGCTCACCTGCGCCTGGTTCCCCGGCCGCTGCAGGTAGGTCACCAGGGCGCGGGCGGCCTCGCGGGCGAGCGTCGGGCCGTGGTCCTCCTCCACCAGCGACAGCGTCAGGTCCAGGCCGCTCGTCACGCCCGCCGCCGTGTAGACGTTGCCGTGCCGGACGTACAGCGGCACCGGGTCCACCGTCACCGACGGGTAGTCCCGCGCCAGCCGGGCCGCGTACCGCCAGTGCGTTGTCGCGCGACGGCCGTTGAGCAGCCCGGCCGCGGCCAGCACCTCCGCGCCGGTGCACACCGAGGCGACCCGGCGGCTGGTCCGCGCGAGCCGCCGGACGTGGGCCAGGACGCGCTCGTCGGCCGCGGCGGCCGTGCTGCCCCAGCCGCCCGCGACGACCAGCGTGTCGAGGTCGCCGGCGACCTGGTCGAGCCGCAGGTGCGGCTGCAGCACCAGTCCGGCGCAGGTGCGGATGCCGTGGCCGTCGACGGAGGCGAGCTGCAGGTCGTACGGCGGCCGCGCGCCGAGCCGGTTGGCGGCGTCGAACACATCGGCGGGGCAGGCGATGTCCAGCAGTTCCGCGTCGGCGTAACCGACGATCGCAACCCGTCTGGGTGAGCCTGGCATGATCGAACGCTAGCAGCCGGACCGGCGCTCGGACGCGGTTCGCAGGAATTCGGACATCGCCGTCCCGGCCGGTCGCGCCGCCCGCCAAGGTCGGGCCCATGACCGATGAGCAGAAGACCATCGCCTTCGTCGTGTACCCCGGCCTGACGCCGCTGGACCTGGTGGGCCCGCTGCAGGTGCTCGCCGCGCTCGCGCAGATCGACCCGACCTACCGGACCGTCGTCGTGGGGGCGGCGAAGGACACCCTCGACACCGACACGCCGCTGCGGATCGCCCCGAGCCACACCTTCGACGAGGTGCCGTCGCCGTTCGCGGTGCTCGTGCCCGGCGGCGCGGTGCCGACGCTGCGCGCGATGGCGGACGAGCGCCTCCTCGCCTGGCTGCGCACCGCGGCCGCGAGCGCGGCGCTCCTGACGTCCGTGTGCACTGGCTCGCTGGTCCTCGGCGCCGCCGGGCTGCTCGAGGGCAAGCGGGCGACGACGCACTGGATGTTCCGCGACCTGCTGCCCGGGGTGGGCGCGACGCCGGTCGCCGAGCGCTGGGTCGCGGACGGCCGGGTGATCACCGCGGCGGGCGTCTCGGCCGGGATCGACCTGGCGCTGCACCTGGTGGAGCGGCTGGCCGGGCGGCAGGTCGCGACGAACGTCCAGTTCGCCATCGAGTACGACCCGGAGCCGCCGCAGGGTGCCCTGGACTGGGCGAACCAGCCGTACGGCGACCTCAAACCGTTGCGTGAGCACACGCTGCGGGAAGGGCTGGCCGGCAACCCGGCGCTGCGGGACAAGCTGCTCGCGCACACCTGACCGACGTCGTCGGCCATCCGGGTGATCGGGGTTCGGACCGGGGAGCGGACGGTTAGATTCAGCTCGCTCGATCAGGTGATCTCGCGGGTGGGGTGTAGCCGTGCGGTACCAGGTCCTCGGCCCGATGACGGCCTCCGTCCCGCTGCCGTCGGCGGCCCAGCCGCGGCGGCTGCTCGCCGTCCTGCTCGCCCGCGCCGGCCAGTTCGTCGGCCGCGACACGCTGGTCGACGAGCTGTGGCCGGACGGCGCGCCGTCGAGCGCCGCGGCGATCGTGCAGGTCACCGTGTCGAAGCTGCGCAAGACGCTCTCGCCCGGTCTCGGCGCCGCCGAGGCCGGGCAGCGCCTGCGGTCGGGGCCGCGCGGCTACGCGCTGGTCGTCGAGCCGGGGGAGCTGGACGCGGACGAGTTCCTGACGCTGCTGTCATCGGGGGCCGACGACCGCGCGCAGCGGCGGCGTGCACTGGAACGGGCTCTCGAGTGCTGGCGGGGCGACGCGTTCGCCGACGTCGCGGGCGGGCCGCTGCTGGAGGCGCACAAGCTGTGGCTGGAGGACCGCCGGTCGGCGGCGCTGCGGCAGCTGGTCGAGCTGGAGCTGGCCGACGGCGACGGCCGCGCGGTGGTCGAGCGGCTCGGCCCGGTGGTCGCGGCCCGTCCGGCCGACGAGCACTTCGCGGCTCGGCTGGCCGCCGCGCTCGGTACGGTCGGCCGTCGCGAGTCGGCCCTGGAGGTGCTCCGCCGGACGCGGCGGGCGCTCTGGGAAGAGGCCGGGGTCTGGCCGGGCGCGGATCTCGTCGCGGTGTACCGCCGGATCGCGGGGACGGAGTGGACGACGCCGGGGCCGCCCGCCGGGCTCCCGCCCGCGGTGCCGGACTTCACCGGCCGCGCGGCGGAGCTGGCCGAGGTGGGCCGGGCGTTGCGCGGCCCGGCGCCGGTCGTGTTGCACGGTGCTGCAGGAGCGGGGAAGTCCGCGCTCGCGGTCCAGGCGGCGTGGCGGGCCCGCCGCCGGTTCCCGGACGGGCAGCTGTGCGCATCCCTGCGCGGCCAGGACGGGACGCCGGCCGACCCGGCGACGGTGGTGACGGGGTTCCTGCGCCTGCTCGGGGCGACGCCGGCGGAGCTGGCCGACCGGTCCGGCCTGCCGGGACTGTGGCGAAGCTACACCGCCGACCGGCGGTTGTTGGTGCTGCTCGAGGACGCGGTCACCGAGGCGCAGGTGCGGGCGTTGCTGCCGAGCGGGCCAGGCTGCGCGGTGGTGGTCACGGCTCGCCGGGAGCTGTCCGGATTGTGTGGCGCGCATCCGGTTCCGGTGCTCCCTTTGTCCACAGAGGACGGCTGGGCGTTGCTGGCGGCGATCGCGGGGGAGTCGCGGTTGCGGGCGGAACCCGAAGCGGCGCAACGTCTTCTCGGTCAGTGCGCGGGGTTGGCGTTGGCGATTCGGATCGCCGGGGTGAGGCTCGCGGCTCGGCCGGGGCAGCGGGTTGCCGAGCTGGCCGCGCGGCTCGCGGACGACCGCCGCCGCCTCGACGAATTGGCCACTGGCGACTTGTCGGTCCGGGCGGCGGTGATGTCGGCATTGCGCGACCGGCCCGCGGCGGAGGTGTCGTTGCTGCGGTTGCTGGCGGAATTCGACGGCGCGGTGCCGGACTGGTGCGCCGCGGCGTTGCTGGGACGGCCGTTGGCGGAGGCGAATGACTGGCTCGAGACCCTGGCGGGCGCGCACCTGCTCGACTCGGCCGCGGATCTCCCGCACGCGCGGTGGTCCGTGCCGCCGTTCGTCCGGCTCGTCCTGGCCGAGCAAGCCCCCGACCCGGCCGCCCTTCGCCGGGCCTGCGAAGTCACCCTCGTCCTCGCCGAACACGCCCGTGGCCTCCCGGTGTCCGGCCTGGCCCGACCGGATCCGGCGGCGTTGCGCCGCGTTTCGGCCGACCCGGCCGGCTGGGCAGCCGAGCAGACCGGCTTCGTCGCCGCCACCGTGCGGGTGGCCGGGGCGCACGGCTGGCACGAACTCACCGAACGGCTCGCCGACGCCTGCACCGCGCTCGCGGGCACGCCGTGGCTGGGGCAGGCCGCCCGCGCCGTCTCCGTGCTCGGCTTGGCCGCCGCCCGGCGTCGACGGGATCCGCGTGCCGAAGCCGAGAAGCTCTACCACCTCGGCTCCGTGCACTGGCAGCACGGCCGGGCTCGGCAGGCGCGGACCTACTTCGTCATGGCCGAAACCCGGTTCCGGAACCTCGCCGACCCGCGGGGCACCGGTGCGGTGCTGGCCGCACTCGCCGACGTCCACCTCGACGGCGGCGATCCGCGGGCCGCCGAGGCCGAGCTGCGGGAGGCGCTCGACCTGCTGCGCGACTGCGGTGACCGTCGCGGGCAGGCGGCCGCCGCCGCTCAGCTCGGCTCGCTCGCCGAAGACGTCGGGGACGTGCGGCGCGCCGTCGAGAGCTTCGAGGTCAGCATGCTGCTCGCCCGCGAATGCGACGACGGCCGCTGGCACGACCAGGCCGCGAAGCGCTACGCCGACGTCCTGCGCCGCCACGGTGGCCACGACCAGGCGGCCGACCTGCTCACCAGCGCGCTCGGCGGTGCCGTCCGCACGCGGGAACGGCACTGGGAGGCCCACGTCCTGCGCAGCCTCGGCGACCTGCACACCGAGGCCGGGGAACTCGGCGACGGCGAACGCTGCCTGACGCGGTCGCTCGCGTTGTTCGAGGGGATCGGGCACCGGCACGCCGCCGCCTACACCCACCGCAGCCTCGCCGAGGCGCGCCGCCGCGCGGGCGATCCGGTGGGCGCACGGCGGCACCTGCGGCTCGCCATGGGCGTGTTCCGCGAGCTGCGGGACCGCCGCGGCGCGGGGTACGCGCTGCTCAGCCTCGGCCGCACCCAGGCCGACGACGGCGCCGCGGCCGAGGCGGGACGACTGCTGCGCACGTCCGCCGACCTCTTCCGGGAGCTGGGGTTCCCGCTGTGGGAGCTGCGAGCCCTGCGGGAGCTGAACGCCGTCTCGAGCGAGTCGCCGGCGCGGGACCGGGCTCGTGAAGTCTTGACGAAGATCAGGACCTGACGTCGGCCGCACCCCTACCCGCGCGCGCGGTGTTTGGCGAAGTTATGGGTGTCCCGATTTGGCTCTCGGCCAACGGATCGTCGGACCGAGGAGGCAAGTCATGCCGGGACAACGGATGCTGGCGCGGGTGGCCGTCGGCCTGACCGCGTCGGCCGCGACGGTGGTGTTCGCCACCATCGGGACCGCGTCGGCGAGCGTCGAGGTCACCAAGCTCACCCAGGCGCAGGCCGCGTCGCAGCTGTCCGCGGCCGGGGTCACGCACTCGTCCAGCGGCGGCTGCACGGACCGCTACAACTCGACCTGCACGTCCTACGAGCAGATCAACCAGAGCACCGTCAGCGGCGTGATCACGCTCAAGCGGGCCAGCGGCTGCGCCATCAACATCACCGGCGGCACCGAGACCGGGCACGCGTCCGGCACCTACAGCCACTGGAACGGCTACAAGGTCGACATCTCGCACAACAGCTGCATCGACGGCTACATCAAGAACAACTTCAGCTACATCGGCCTGCGCGGCGACGGCTACCCGCAGTGGAAAGCCGCGTCCGGCAACCTCTACTGCGACGAAGGCAACCATTGGGACATCACGTATTACACCTGCGGCTGCTGAGGGCCGGGGCCTGCCCGCTTCGAGGGCTGCGGGCAGGCCCCGGTTACCGGCTGCGACGAGGGGGTACCTCTCCGGGTGGAGGTGAGGAGATGACTTCGCACAGCACCCCGGCCGGACGGCAGCGGACCCGCGCCGCCGGCCCGGTGATCGGCGCGGCGGCGGGACTCGTGCTGCTGGCCGGTCTGTACCTCGTGCTCGCCCCGTGGATCGCCGGCTTCGGCGGCGCGGGCGTGCTCGCCCTCAGCAACTCCCTCGTCGGGCTGGTGCTGATCGCACTGGCGATCGCCCGCGCGGCGACGCGGCGCGTGCGCCTGCTCGGCTGGGTCGTGCCGGTGCTCGGCGCGTGGGCGGCCGCCTCGCCGTGGCTGCTGCGGCACGCGGGGGAGACGCCGCCGTCGACGGCCGCGCTCGTCGGCAACGTAGTCGCCGGTGTGGTGGTCGTCGTGGCCGGGATCGCGGTGCTCGCCCGCGAGAGCTGAGCGCGCTGAAGGGGACGTTCGTCGCATCTGATGAGCTGAAGGGCCCTTTCCTCCCGCCACATGCGAGGAAAGGGCCCTTCAGCCCACCCCCGGGTGGACCGGGCCTGAGCACGCTCCGAGTGGACGCGCCGCACCTCGACCGGGCAGGCTCCGGCGAGGAGCGCGTGCGGGTGGACGGGCCCGCCGCCGACCCCTGGGAGGACCGGTGGACCCCGCCGACATCACGACCTCGAACCCGGACAAGATCTACTACCCCGAGGCCGGGCTCACCAAGGGCGACGTCGTGGGCCACTACCGGACCGTCGCCGAGGCGATGGTGCCGCACCTGCGCGGCCGCCCGCTGACGCTGCGCCGCTACCCGAGCGGCATCGCCGGCCAGACCTGGTACCAGAAGGAGGCCAGCCCGAAGCTGCCGTCCTGGATCCGGGTCGAGGCGATCCCGCAGCGGACCACCAGCGACGTCCGGCACGTCATCTGCGACGACGCCGCCACCCTCGTCTACCTGGCCAACCAGGCGGCCATCGAGTACCACATCTGGTCGTCCACAGTGGACGACCTGGAGCACCCGGACATGGTGCTCATCGACATCGACCCGCCGGACCACGTGACCGTCGCGGACCTTCGCGAGATCGCGAGGCTCGTCCGCGACGTCTACACCGCCGCCGGGCTCACCCCCTACCTGCAGGCCACCGGCGGGCGCGGCTTCCACGTCGTCGCTCCGTTGGAACCCAGCTACACCTACGAAGAGGTCCGCGACCTCGCCAAGGTCGCCGCCGAAGTGCTCGCCCGGCTCGACCCCGACCGGCTCACCACGGCCGTGCGGAAGAACCAGCGCGGTGACCGCGTCTACCTCGACATCCTCCGCAACGGCTACACGTCGACGTTCGTGGCGCCCTACTCCCTGCGCGCGCGGCCGTCCGCCGGCGTCGCCACCCCGCTGGACTGGCACGAACTCGGCAAGGCGGAGCCGGACGGCTGGACGCCGAAGCGGATGAAGGAACGCTTGGCTCGCAAGCAGGATCCGTGGGCGGGGATGGCCGACCACGCCGCCTCCCCGGCGCGGGCGATGGAGCTGTTGAAGGCGCTTTAGCGAAACCGCACGCGGGAAGAAATCGCTGTGCAATCCGGAGGAAGGTGACTGCCCCTCCTTCTCCGTACGGTCGACGCAGACCTACGGACCGCGGAGAAACGCCGTCTCCGCTCGAAGGAGAGAGCAGTGAACGTCGCCCAAGCAGCACCCGCATCGGTGGCGTCGGGTCTCGACCCGCG
Organism: Amycolatopsis nalaikhensis; assembly: GCF_030264295.1. Taxonomy (GTDB): domain Bacteria; phylum Actinomycetota; class Actinomycetes; order Mycobacteriales; family Pseudonocardiaceae; genus Amycolatopsis; species Amycolatopsis nalaikhensis. Next base: position 7,640,045 of record NZ_CP127173.1, read on the forward strand.
CCGCTGGAAAGCCCTCATTCTGCTCTGCACGGCCAACTTCATGGTGATCCTCGACGCGCAGATCGTCATCATGGGCCTGCCGTCGATCTCGGCCGACCTCAAGCTGTCGCCCGTCGCGGCGCAGTGGGCCCTCTCGGCCAACCTGCTGACGTTCGGCGGGTTGCTGCTCCTCGGCGGCCGCGCGGCCGACCTGCTCGGCAGGCGGAAGGTGTTCATGGCGGGCACCGCGCTGTTCCTGCTGGTGTCCCTGCTGTCCGGGCTCGCCTGGAACGCCGAGGTCCTGCTGGTCGCCCGTGCCCTGCACGGGGTCTCGGCCGCGCTGATGGCGCCGACCGCGCTGTCCATCCTGACCAACACCTTCCCCGAAGGCCGGGAGCGCAACAAGGCGTTCGCCGCGTGGTCCGGGATCGCCTCCATCGGCGCCACCGTCGGCCTGCTGCTCGGCGGCACGCTCATCGACTGGCTGGGCTGGCAGTCGATCTTCTTCGTCAACGTCCCGGTCGCGCTGCTCATGCTGGTGCTGAGCCCGGTGCTGCTGCGCGAGAGCAAGGACGCCGGCAAGCAGCGGACGTTCGACCTCGCCGGCGCGGTCGTCAGCACCGCCGCGCTGGGCCTGCTCGTCTACATCCTCGTCGAGGCGCCCACGAAGGGCTGGGTCAGCTTCCACACCCTCGGCCTCGGCGTGGTGTTCCTCGTGCTGGTCGCGCTGACGCTGGTGATCGAGAAGCGCTCGGCGGCGCCGCTGGTGCCGCTGCGGCTGTTCCGCTCGCCCGCGCTGGTCGGCGGCAACGTCGTGACGGCGATCGTCGCGGCGCTCGCGTTCGGCATGTCCGTGGCGATTTCCCAGTTCTCGCTGGGCGTGCTGCACTACACCGCGCTCGAGTTCGGGCTCAGCCAGTCAGCGATGCCGATCGCGGCCGTGGTCGGCGCGTACATCGCGCAGGCCGTGCTCAACCGCATCGGCATCCGTGCCGTCGCGGTCACCGGTGTGGTGCTGCTCGGCGCCGGGTGCTTCCTGCTGACCGGGATCTCGCCGACCGGCACCTACTGGGCCGACGTCTTCCCGGGCCTGGTCCTGTTCGGCCTCGGACTCGGCGGCGGCCCGGTCGCCCTCGCGGCGGCGGCGCTGAACGGCATCGCCAAGCGCGACGCGGGCATCGCGTCCGGCTTCAACACCGCGGCGTTCCAGGTCGGCGGCGCGATCGGCGTCGCGATCGTCTCGACGATCATCGCCTCGCACATGGCGCAGGCGGCGACCAGCCCGGCGGCGGTCATGGACGGCTTCACGCAGGGCTTCGTGGCGTGCGTGATCTTCGCGGCCGTCGGCCTGGTGCTGGCCGTGGCCCTGCTGCGCAAGCGCGGTGGCGGGCAGCTGCAGGTGGTTCCGGAGCAGCGGACGCCTTCGGCGCACTGAGGTTCCGTCGGTGACGGCCTCCCCGGTTCCGGCCGGGGAGGCCGTTTTCACGTCCGGATCCGGAGCCAGTCGCCGTCGGCCTTGCCGGGGCGGTACTCGGCGTCGGCGCGTTTCGCGTAGATCCCGCCGAGGCCGTGTTCGCGCGCGGCCGCCAGCACGGCTTCGCCGCCGCCGCGGAAGTACCGCGGCACCTGCCAGTTGCCGCCGGTCAGGCCGAGGTCGGCGAGCATGTCCCGCCGTTCGACGTACGGCAGCTCCAGCGTCGCGCGGCCTTCGTAGTGCAGCAGGTCGTAGGCGAAGAAGAACGCCGGGCAGTGCTTGGCCATCCGCTTGGCGTCGGTGCCTTCGGCGCGGTTGCGCTGCACCAGCCCCTCGGGATCCGGGCGGCCGTCGCGGACGACGACCATCTCGCCGTCGAGCAGGACCTCCGTCGAGCCCAGGGTTTCGCCGAGCTTGTGCAGCTCCGGCCAGCGCCCGATGACGTCGGCGCCGGTGTCGTCGTGCGCCGCGATGCGGCCGCCGGACACGCACAGCATCGTGCGGGCGCCGCCCCAGTCGAACTCGTAGGCCCAGTCTTCGTCGTCGGCCGAGGGCGGCAGCTCGCCGTCGACCGCGGCCATCGGCTCGAGGAACTCGGGGGAGTCCTCGTGCCCGTCCTCGGCCGGGTCGAGGCGGCGCAGCGTCCAGTCGCCCTCGTCCTCCGGGTTGTGCCGGTTGAGGAACAGGTACTTGCCGTTCGCCTTGCCGCCGTGGAAGACGACCTCGACCTTGTGGTTGTTCCAGTGCAGGGTTTCGTAGCGGCCGGTGTCCCAGATCGCCATCCACCCGCCGCCGTACTCGCCGGCCGGGATCTCGCCCTCGAAGTCGAGGTACTCCATGGGGTGGTCTTCGGTGTGCACCGCCAGCCGCGTGACGCCGGGGGAGAGCGGCAGGCCCTTCGGCACCGCCCACGACACGAGGACGCCGTCGCGTTCCAGCCGGAAGTCCCAGTGCAACCGAGTGGCGTGGTGCTCCTGGATGACGAACAGGTCGTCGTTGCCGGGCTCCGGCGGGCCTTCCGGCCACGGTTCGGGAGTACGGGACCGATGCCGCTTGCGCCGGTACTCGTCGAGTCGGTCGGCCATCGCGGAACCGGCACCCCCACTTCGCTCGGTGAGCCACCAGGTTACCGCCTGGGCCGGGCCGCCCGGACTCCCGTCGTGCGCAGGACGGGAGCCCGGGGACCGGTCAGTCCGTTTCCGCCATGGCTTCGGCGAACTGGGCCGCGTACAGCCGCGCGTACGCACCACCGCTGTGCAGCAGCGTTTCGTGGTCGCCGTGCTCGACGATCCGCCCGTGCTCCATCACCAGGATCACGTCGGCGTCGCGGATCGTGGAGAGCCGGTGCGCGATGACGAAGCTGGTGCGCCCGCTGCGGAGCGAGTTCATCGCCCGCTGGATGAGCACCTCGGTGCGGGTGTCCACCGAGCTGGTCGCCTCGTCGAGGATGAGGATGACCGGCTTGGCCAGGAACGCCCGTGCCACCGTGATCAGCTGCTTTTCACCGGCGCTGACCGTGCCGCCCTCGTCGTCGAGCACCGTCTCGTAGCCGTCCGGCAACGTCCGGACGAAGCGGTCCACGTGCGTCGCCTTCGCCGCTTCGACGATCTCCTCCCGGCTCGGGTTGTCCGCGCCGTAGGCGATGTTCTCCGCGATCGTGCCGCCGAACAGCCACGCGTCCTGCAGCACCATGCCGGTCTGGTCGCGCAGCTCCTCGCGGTTCATCTTCGCGATGTCGACGCCGTCGAGCGTGATCCGGCCGCCGTCCAGCTCGTAGAACCGCATGAGCAGGTTGACCAGCGTCGTCTTGCCCGCGCCGGTCGGCCCGACGATCGCCACCGTCTGGCCGGGTTCCACGGTCAGCGAGAGGTCGTCGATCAGCGGCTTGTCCGGCAGGTAGCGGAACGAGACGTCCTGGAACTCGACGCGCCCGCGGATGACCGACGGCCGCTCCGGGTGTTCCGGCTCCGGCGCCTGCTCCTCGGCGTCGAGCAGCGCGAACACCCGCTCGGCCGAGGCGACGCCGGACTGCAGCAGGTTCGCCATGCTGGCGATCTGCGTGACCGGCTGGCTGAACTGGCGCGAGTACTGGATGAACGCCTGCACCTCGCCGAGGGTCAGGCTGCCCGACGCGACGCGCAGCGCGCCGATCACGGCCACCAGCACGTAGCTCAGGTTGCCGATGAACATCATCGCCGGCTGGATCATGCCGGAGATGAACTGCGCCTTGAAGCTCGCCTGGTAGAGCGTCTCGTTCTGCTTGTCGAAGATGGCCGCGGACTCCTCGCGGCGGCCGAACACCTTGACCAGCGAGTGCCCGGTGTACATCTCCTCGACGTGGGCGTTGAGCTTCCCGGTCGTCGACCACTGCTTGATGAAGTTCGGCTGCGCCCGCTTCCCGATCTTCGCCGCGATGACCGCCGACAGCGGCACCGTGAGCAGCGCGATCACGGCGAGCAGCGGCGAGATCAGGAACATCATGATCAGCACGCCGATGACGGTCAGCAGCGACGAGACGATCTGCGACAGCGTCTGCTGCAGCGACTGGGCGAGGTTGTCGATGTCGTTGGTGACGCGGGAAAGCACCTCGCCGCGCGGCTGGCGGTCGAAGTACTTCAGCGGCAGCCGGGCGAACTTCGCTTCGACGTCCTCGCGCAGCCGGTACACCGCGTGCTGCACCAGCGTGGTCGTCAGCCGGGCCTGGATCAGCCCGAAGAACGACGAGATGACGAACAGCGCCAGCACGGTCAGCAGGATCTGCCCGACCTTGTCGAAGTCGATGCCGACGCCCGGCACGAGGTCGACGCGGCTGTAGATGTCGGCCAGCGTGCTGTCGCCGCGGGCGCGGAGCCCGGCGACGATCTGCTCCTTGGTGACGCCCGGCGGCACCTGCTTGCCGAGCACCCCGGCGAGGATCGCGTCGGTGGCCTGGCCGAGGATCTTCGGCCCGATCACCGTCAGCGCGACGCTCGCCGCGCCGAACACGAGCACGGCGATCAAGGCGGCCCGTTGCGGTCTGAGCAGCCGCAGCAGCCGCTTCAGCGATCCCTTGAAGTCGAGGGCCTTCTCCGGCGGCGCGCCGCCCGCCATCCACCGGCCCGGCCCCGCGGTGGCGGCCCCGGTGTTCTTGTGCCGCTCGGCGGTCGGCCGTTCGCCGGCCTCGGTGACGGCGGCCTTGGGCGATTCGGTCGTGCTCACGCCGCCTCCTGCTCGGTCAGCTGGGACAGCACGATCTCCCGGTAGGTTTCGTTGCCGTCGAAGAGTTCGTGGTGGGTGCCGGTGCCGACGACGCGGCCCTCGTCGAGGACGATGATCCGGTCGGCGTTGCGGATGGTGCTGACCCGCTGCGCCACGATGACCACCGTGGCGTCGGCGGTTTCGGACACCAGCGCGCGGCGCAGCGCCGCGTCGGTCGCGTAGTCGAGCGCCGAGAACGAGTCGTCGAAGAGGTAGATCTCCGGTTTGTGCACCAGCATCCGCGCGATCGCGAGCCGCTGCCGCTGGCCGCCCGAGACGTTGGTGCCGCCCTGGGCGATCGGCGCGTTCAGGCCTTCGGGCATCGCCTCGACGAAGTCCTTGCCCTGCGCGACTTCCAGCGCGTGCCACAGCTCTTCGTCGGTGGCGTCCGGGTTGCCGTAACGCAGGTTGCTCGCCACCGTGCCGGCGAACAGGTACGGCTTCTGCGGCACCAGCCCGACCGCGCGGGCGAGCACCGCCGGGTCGAGGTCGCGCACGTCGACGCCGTCGACCTTGACCGTGCCCTTCGTGGCGTCCATCAGCCGCGGGATGAGGTTCAGCAGCGTCGTCTTGCCGGTGCCCGTCGAGCCGATCACCGCCGTGGTCTCCCCGGGGCGCCCGACCAGCGAAATGTCCTGCAGCACCGGCTTTTCCGCGCCGGGGTAGCGGAACTCGACGCCGGTGAGCTCGAGGTGCCCGTGCACCTGGCCGGGCCGGATCGGCGACACCGGCGGGCGGACGCTCGACTCGGTGTCGAGCACCTCGCTGATCCGCTCGGCGCTGACCTCCGCGCGCGGCACCATCATGAACATGAACGTGGCCATCATGACGGCCATCAGGATCTGCAGCAGGTAGGACAGGAACGCCGTCATGGCCCCGATCTGCATGCTGCCGGAGTCGATGCGCTGCCCGCCGAACCACAGCACGGCGACGCTGGAGGCGTTCATCACCAGCATGACGATCGGGAACATCAGCGCCATCAGCCGCCCGACCCGCAGCGACACGGTGAGCAGCTGGTCGTTGGCGACGTCGAAGCGCTCGCGCTCGTGCTTGTCGCGGACGAACGCGCGGATCACCCGGATGCCCATGATCTGCTCGCGCAGGATCTGGTTGATCCGGTCGATCCGCTCCTGCATCAGCCGGAACGCCGGCCGCATCTTCGCGATGATCGTGCCGACCGCGACCGCCAGCACCGGCACGATGACCAGCAGCAGCGAGGAGAGCGGCACGTCGAGGTTCAGCGCGAGGATGATGCCGCCGACGCACATGATCGGCGCCGACACCATCAGCGTCAGCGTCATCAGCACCAGCATCTGGACCTGCTGGACGTCGTTGGTGGTGCGGGTGATCAGCGACGGCGTGCCGAACTGGCCGACCTCGCGGGCCGAGAAGTCCTGCACCCGGTGGAAGACGCCGGCGCGGATGTCGCGGCCGATCGCCATCGCCGTGCGGGCGCCGAAGTACACCGCGCCGATCGAGCCGGCGATCTGGGCCAGCGTGACGGCGAGCATCATCGCGCCGACGCGCAGGATGTAGGGCATGTCGCCCTTGATCAGCCCGTTGTCGACGATGTCGGCGTTCAGCGTCGGCAGGTAGAGCATGGCGATCGTCTGCACGAGCTGCAGGGCGACGATCACCCACAGCGTGCTCCGGTACGGGCGCAGGTGACTGCGCAGGAGCTTGACTAGCACAACGGTTCCCCCAGTGGAGTGGTGGTGTTCTTCGGTTCGGGTTTCGGCGGGGCGCCGCCGGTCAGGGAGGGCAGGCCCGTGGAGAGCTCGTCCAGCAACCGCACCAGGGTCGGCAGGAACGGTTCGCCTTCGCTCATGAACCAGTTGAAGAAGGCGACCCGGACAGCGCTTTCCACGGACGAGGCCATCAGCCGGCACAACAGGTGGTCCGCCCCGCCCGCCCGCTTCGCGATCGTCTCCGCCAGGACGCGCTCGACCGACGCGTGGGCGTTGAGGAACTCGCCGCGCAGCATGAGCTGGCCCATCAGCTCCCGGATACGCGCAACATACGCGCGATCGGGCTCGCCCTCACGCGAATATTGCTCGATCACGGCCTGCTTGACCGACTCCCACAGCGGCTCGCCTTCGGGCCGGGCGAGGAGGGCCTCCCGCATCCCCTCGTGCCGGTCGACGACGATGGCGCAGACCGCCTGCTCCTTGCTGGAGAAGTAGTTGTTGAACGTGCGCGGCGAGACGCCCACTTCATTGGCGATGTCCTCGACCCGCACGTTCTCCAGCCCACGTTCCAGCGTGAGCCGCAGCGCGGCCTGCGCGAGCGCGCGGCGGGCTTCCCGCTTCTTGCGCTCGCGCAGGGTCAGCTTCGGCTGGTTTTCCGGCGGCATGAACGGAGTGTAGCGAAAAACTTGCGTGTCGCGCAAAAAATTGCGTGGCACGCAAAATTGGGGCAAACCGGACAGTCGGCGGAGGTGTCGCCCGGGTGGGCTGAAGGGGACTTTCCTGGCATGTGACGGGAGGAAAGGGCCCTTCAGCGCATCAGATGCGATGAAGGGGACCTTCAGCCCACGCGGGCGGACGGACGCTGTGGGCGAACACGTTCCGTGGTCGACCCAGCGCGATTGGTGCCCGCGTTCTCACGGCCCGGGATTCGCCGTGCGAACCCGCGCGACCTGCGGTATCGGCGGTCGTGTGCGCTGCGTGGTGGCGTGCAAATTGCGAAATTGAGCCGATTGGCCTAGCGCACTGCGCTCACCAGCAGCGACGCTCCGAAATCACGCTCACTACGCGCGATCGCGCGGGGACCGGTTGTGGACATCTGCCGAACACATCTGCTTGCATGTCCGGCGTCGCCGCCCGGGGGTTCGGCGCGCACTGTCGTTTCGGTACCTGAGCAAGGAAGAAGTGGGACCACACATGGCGAGCCGGGCCCGGGAACTCCTGGATCGATCACGCGTCCTGCTGGACCGTTCGCGCGTCGCCGCGGCGCAGTTCCTGACGGCGCCGCCGAAGCACCCCGGGTACGCGCCCGCCGCCGGACCGGCCATCGCCGAGCTGCCGCCCGCCCAGCCGGCGGAGCAGGCTCCGGACGCCGAGCCGACACGCGCGCCCGCCGACGAGGCTGTGCTCGCCGAGATCTGCGCCAGCGTCGCCCTGCGTGACCTCAACCTGCTCGACCAGCTGCTCTCGCGGCTGGAAGAGCTCGAAGCCGGCGAAGAGGACCACCACCGCCTCGCCGAGCTCTACCAGCTCGACCACCTCGCGACCCGGCTGCGCCGCAACGCCGAGAACCTGCGCGTGCTGGCCGGGCAGGACACCACCGACGACGCCGCCCGCGCCACCTCGGTGCTCGACCTGATGCGCGCGGCGATGTCCTCGATCGACCACTACGCCCGGATCACCATCGGCCGGGTCGTCAACCTCGGCGTCGTCGGCTTCGCGGCGGAAGACCTCGGGCGGGTGCTCGCGGAGCTGTTCGACAACGCCGCCAACCAGTCGTCGCCCAGCTCGCCGGTGCACGTCAGCGCGCACCTGACCGAGCAGGGCAGCGTGCTCGTCCGGATCGAGGACGAGGGCATCGGCATCCCGGCCGACCGCATCGACGGCCTGAACGCGCGGCTGGCCGCCGGCGGTGACCTCGACGACGCCGCGGCCCGGCACATGGGTCTCGCCGTGGTCGCCCGCCTCGCCGCGCGCCACGGCGTCACGGTCAAGCTCGACCGGCGCAGCCCGCACGGCACCGTGGCCACGGTGCTGCTGCCCACCGGCGTCGTCACCGAGCTGTCCGAGAACGCCTGGTCGGGCACCCGCACCGTGACCGTCGAGCCGGTCAAGGTCAACGGCGAGCCGGTCGCCGCCGGCACCCTGCCGCGCCGCCGCCCCGGCGCCTTCCCGCGAGAGGAGTCCGCGCCCGTGCCGCGCAAGCCCAGCCCCCGGCCCCGGCCGGTCGAGCAGGTCGACGGCGGCATGACGGCCAACGGCCTCCCGCGCCGCGTGCCCGGCAGCATCCGCGGCGCCGCCCCGGAACCACCCCCGCCACCGCCACCGGCCGCGGAGGCGTCGTCCGGGCACGAGCAGCTGCTCGCCGACCTCGGCGCGTTCGCCGACGGCGAGCGGGCGGCCCTCGACGAGAACAACCGCACCCGGCACGACGAGACGCCCGGAGGAACCGCCTCGTGAGCGCCCCCCACCCGACGCCGGCGAACTTCGCCTGGCTGCTCGACGACTTCGTGCGCAAGGTCCACGGCGTCAGCCACGCGCTGATCATGAGCGTGGACGGCTTCCCGCTGACCGCGTCCGACTCGGTGGGCGAAGCCGAGGCCGAGCAGCTCGCGGCCATCGCCAGCGGCCTGCTCTCCCTGGCCGGCAACAGCGCGGCGCTGTTCGGGAAGGGCGCCTGCGAGCAGATCATCATCCGGCTCACCCACGGCTACTTCCTGTTCATGGGCATCGGCTCCGGTGCCGGGCTCGCGGTGCTGACCTCGGGCGAGGCGGACATGAAGGTGGTCGCCTACGAGATGACCCAGTTCATCACCAACGCCGGCCACGCGCTCACCCCCGAGGTGCGCGCCGAACTGCGCCAGGTGCTCACCGCGCGCCGCCCGCGGGTGTGATGGTCGTGCCCGACGAGGAAGTGATGTCAGTGTCCAAGAAGGACACCGCCTTGCCGCGGCGGAGCCGCCGCATCCGGGCGTACGCGCTCACCGGCGGCCGGACCAGCACCCGCCACCAGCTGCTGGTGGAGACGCTGGTCTCGGTGCCGCAGTACGACCCGGCGCTGAGCGACACGCTCATGCCCGAGTCGCGCTCGCTCTACGAACGCGCCCGGACGCGGTGCTCGATCGCCGAGCTGTCGGTCGGGCTGGACCTGCCGCTGGGCGTGGTGCGGGTGCTGATCGGCGACCTCGCGTCCCAGGGCGCGGTGTTCGTCCACCCCACGGCGCACGCCTACCACCACGACACCAACGTGCTCGAGAGGATCCTTGATGGGCTCAAGCGGCTCCCCGCCTGAGGGCGATCTGCTGACGATCTCCGCGAAGATCGTCGTCGCCGGGGGCTTCGGTGTCGGCAAGACCACCTTCGTCGGCGCGGTGTCGGAAGTGCCGCCGATGAGCAACGAGGCGTGGATGACCGAGGCGGGCGAAGGGATCGACGAGATCCCGCCCGGTGGCAAGTCGACCACGACCGTCGCGATGGACTTCGGCCGGATCACGCTGCGCCCGGACCTGCTGCTGTACCTGTTCGGCACGCCCGGCCAGGCGCGGTTCTGGTTCCTGTGGGACGACCTGAGCCGCGGCGCGCTCGGCGCCGTGGTGCTGGTCGACACCAGCCGGATCGACGAGTCGTTCGCGGCGATCAACTACTTCGAGAACGACTCGGAGCTGCCGTTCGTCGTCGCGGTCAACCAGTTCGAGGGCAAGCCGGTGCACGACCTCGACGAGGTGCGCGAGGCCCTCGCGCTCGACCCGAGCGTCCCGCTGGTCACCTGCGACGCGCGCGACCGCGCGTCCACGATCGCCACCTTGACCGAACTGGTCAGCCACACGCTGTCGCTCGCCGTGCTCTCCGGTCCGCGCGAGCTGGCCGGCAGCGTCCCCCAGGTCTGAGTGAACGAGGAGAGAAGAGCTTCATGCGCAGAGTCCTGATCGTGGGCGCCGGCCAGTCCGGGCTCCAGCTGGCCCTGGGACTGCTGGCGAAGGACTACGACGTCACGGTGATGTCGGCGCGGACGCCGGACGAGATCCGGGCCGGGCGCGTGATGTCGACCCAGTGCATGTTCAACGACGCGCTGCAGCACGAGCGCGACCTCGGCCTGAACCAGTGGGAGGCCGACACCGTCAAGGTCGAGGGCCTCGGGGTGTCGGTGGCCGCGCCGGACGGCGGCCGCGCGCTCGACTGGTTCGCCGAGCTGGACCACTACGCGCAGTCGGTCGACCAGCGCGTGAAGATGGCGGGCTGGCTGGAGCTGTTCGAGGAGCGCGGCGGCAAGCTCGTCATCCACGGGGTGATGACGTCCGAACTGGACGCGCTGGCCCGGCTGTACGACCTGGTGATCATCTCGGCGGGCAAGGGCGAGCTGGTCCAGCTGTTCGACCGCGTGCCCGAGCGGTCGCCGTACACGCAGCCGATGCGCGCGCTTTCGCTGGCCTACGCCCACGGCGTGCGCCCGCGCCCGGAGCACCCGGACAAGATGGCCGTGCGGTTCAACATCGTGCCCGGGGTCGGCGAACTGTTCATGATCCCCGCGTACACGCTCAGCGGGAACTGCGACATCCTGTTCTTCGAGGGCGTCCCCGGCGGGCCGCTGGACTGCTTCGACGACCGCCCGGGCCCGGCCGAGCACTTCGTGCGGATCCTCGACCTGATGCGGCAGTTCGTGCCGTGGGAGTACGAGCGCTGCCGCGACGCCGAGCTGACCGACGCGAAGGCCACCCTGGCCGGCGGGTACACGCCGGTGGTGCGCAACCCGGTCGGCCGGCTGCCGGGTGGGGCGATCGTGCTGGGCATGGCCGACGTCGTGGTGGCGAACGACCCGATCACCGGCCAGGGCTCGAACAACGCGAGCCACTGCGCGGCGACCTACCTGGACGCGATCCTCGAGCACGCCGACCGGCCGTTCGACGCCGAGTGGATGGACGCGACGTTCGAGCGCTACTGGGCGTACGCCCGGCACGTCACCGAATGGACGAACGCGCTGCTGCAGCCGCCGCCCCCGCACGTGCTCCAGATCCTCGGCGTCGCGGGGGAGAACCCGGCCGTGGCGAAGCGGTTCGCGAACGGGTTCACGGACCCGACGGACTTCCAACACTGGTTCATGGATCCGGCACTCTGGGAGAAATACCTGGCAGAGCTCTAGATCGAGCACGGGCCAGACTGTCGCGGAGGGACGTTTCGGGCTACGGTAACTACGTAGCGTGAAGACGACCTCGGAGGTACGCGGCATGCGGGCGATGTGGAAGGGCTCGGTGTCCTTCGGGCTGGTGTCGATCCCGATCCAGCTTTACGCGGCCACCGAGAACAAGAACGTCTCGCTCCGCCAGGTGCACGAGGCCGACGGCGGCCGCATCCAGTACAAGCGGTTCTGCACGATCGACGGCGAGGAAGTGCCGTACGCCGAGATCGCCAAGGGCTACGAGCTGCCCGACGGCGAGATGGTGGTGATCACCGACGCCGAGATGGCCGAGCTGCCGCTGCCGACCCAGCGCACGATCGACGTGCTGGAGTTCGTGCCGCTGGAGTCGATCGACCCGATCCAGTACGACCGGACGTACTACCTGGAGCCGCAGAAGAACGCGGTGAAGCCGTACGTGGTGCTGCGGGACGCGCTGCACAAGTCGAGCCAGGTGGCCATCGCCAAGGTCGCCGTCCGGCAGCGGGAGAGCATGGCGGTGCTGCGGGTGCACGCCGACGTGCTGGTGATGACGACGATGCTGTGGCCGGACGAGGTCCGCGAGCCCGACTTCCCGTTCCTGCGCGACGACCCGCCGCAGATCCGCCCGCAGGAGCTGTCGATGGCCGGGTCGCTGATCGACTCGCTGGCCGAGCCGGTGTTCGAGCCGGACAAGTACCGCGACCACTACCGTGAGGCGCTCGAGCAGATGATCGAGGCCAAGGTGGCGGGGGAGGAGACGACCAAGCCGGCGGCGGTGACCGCCAAGGCCGACGTCGTCGACCTGATGGCCGCCCTGCAGGCCAGCGTCGACGCGGCGAAGAAGTCGCGCGACGCGAAGTCCTCTTCGGAGGAGTCCGATGAGGACGCCAAGCCGCCCGCGAAGAAGAAGGCCGCGCCGCGCAAGCGGGCCCCGAAGTCCGCCTGACCGCGTCCCCGGACGGGTGGTCGTCCCGACACGCCGTCCCTTTACCACAACCGGCCGCTTCCCGGTGGTACCAAGGGCTTATGGAATGTGCTTCGTGTGATGCGGGCATCGACCACTGCCACGGCACGCTGGTGGTGCACCCGGAAGGCGGATTCACCGAGTGCACCGATGCGGCCTGTGTGGACGCCGACCGCGTCCGGCACGGGCTGATCGTCGACTGCCAGGCCCTCGGCGCCGGCTGCGGGTGCGCCGCCGCGCCGGGGAAAACCTTGGTGCGCCAAGCTTCCTGAGCCTCCCGCCAGGATCCGTGGAGGTCTTCCCGCCGGGCGTCCCCGCCGGACGGGGAGGCCTCCTCGGGGTGTGGAAGGCGTCAAGCGCATAACACGATCGTGTATGCAGCTGTGTACAGCGGCTGGGCGATGTGCTAACACTAACGGGGTCCTTCGGCTCTCCCTCCCCCTCGGAGCCGGAGGACCCTTTCATGTCCGGGACCGGTCCGTTGTGGATACGTCAGCGGTCGCTGTACAGTTCACCTCATGGTGACATGTGAGACGCGGGAGTCGGCGCTGTCCCGAATCGGCCGGGCGCTGGCCGACCCGACGCGCTGCCGGATCCTGACCGCGCTGCTCGACGGCCCGCGGTACCCCGGACGGCTGGCGGAGGAGCTCGGCCTGAGCCGGTCGAACGTCTCCAACCACCTTTCCTGCCTCCGCGGCTGCGGGCTCGTCGTGGCGGGCTACGAGGGCCGCCAAGTGCGCTACGAGATCGCCGACGCGCACCTCGCGCGGGCGTTGCGCGAGCTCGTCCAGGTCGTGCTCGCGGTCGAGCCGGGGGAGGACTGCGCCGAAGAGGACGCGGTGGTGGTGCGATGACAGCCGAACCGGACGGGTGCGCCGACGGCTGCTGCGGGCCGGTCGCGGTGGTGGCGCCGGAGCGCCGCGCGGTCTTGGTGCGCCGGGTGCGGCTGCTCGTGGCCGCGACCATCACCTACAACGTCGTCGAGGCCGTCGTCGCCCTGGCGGCCGGGACCGCGGCGTCGTCGGGCGCGCTGATCGGGTTCGGGCTCGATTCGGTGATCGAGGTCGCGTCCGCGGTGGCGGTCGCGTGGCAGTTTTCCGGCGCCGACCCGGAAGCCCGGGAACGGCGGGCGCTGAAAGTGATCGCGACGTCATTCTTCGCGCTCGCGGTTTACGTCACTTTCGAAGCCGTCACCACGTTCTTGGGCGGCAAGGCACCGGAAACTTCACGCACCGGAATCGTGCTCGCCGCCGTTTCCCTCGTGGTGATGCCCGCCCTTTCCGCGGCGCAGCGCCGGGCGGGGCGGGAACTGGGATCGGCCAGCGCCGTCGCGGATTCGCGACAAACCCTGCTCTGCACTTACCTTTCCGGCGTGCTGCTGGCCGGGCTGCTGCTCAACGCGCTGCTCGGCTGGTGGTGGGCCGACCCGGTGGTCGCCCTCGCGATCGCCGCGGTGGCGGTGAATGAAGGCAGAACGGCCTGGCGGGGCGAGCATTGCTGCTGACGCCGCCGCCAGGCCGTTCCGGGGTCACGGATCAGTACCAGTGCGCACGGCCACCGATCCGGCGGCCGGTGCCACCGAGGATGGCGAGTGCGATGCCGGCCACCGCCAGGATGATGCCGATGGTGTACAGCACCGGGATACCCACGATGAACCCGATGACCAGGAGGATTACACCGAGAATGATCACTTGACACACTCCTTCGCATGGGACCCGACCGGCCTTGCCGACCGGGCGGATGCGCTCTCCCCGTGAGGATGGCCAGTTTCCCGATGCGCCAAACTGCGTCAAACGGAGCAACCCTGCATCAGTACCGGTAGTGGTCGAGCTTGTACGGACCGGCGACATCGACGCCGATGTAGTCCGCCTGTTCCTTCGTGAGCTTGGTGAGTTTCACACCGAGTGCGTCCAGGTGCAGCCGGGCCACCTTTTCGTCGAGGTGCTTCGGCAGCCGGTGGACGTCGGTGGCGTATTCGCCGGGCTTGGTGAACAGCTCGATCTGCGCGATGGCCTGGTTGGTGAACGAGTTCGACATCACGAACGACGGGTGCCCGGTCGCGTTGCCGAGGTTCATCAGGCGCCCTTCGGAGAGCACGATGATCGCGTGGCCGTCCGGGAACGTCCACTCGTGCACCTGCGGCTTGATCTCCGTCTTCACGACGCCGGGCAGCTTCGCCAGCCCGGCCATGTCGATCTCGTTGTCGAAGTGCCCGACGTTCGCGACGATCGCGTTGTGCTTCATCCGGCTCATCTGGTCCGCGGAGACGATGCCGAAGTTCCCGGTGGTGGTGATGAAGATGTCGGCGTCGGCGACCACGTCGTCGAGCTTCGACCACGTCGAGGCCGTCCATCGCCGCCTGCAGCGCGCAGATCGGGTCGATCTCGGTGACCGCGACCCGGGCGCCCTGGCCCCGCAGCGCTTCGACCGCGCCCTTGCCGACGTCGCCGTAGCCGCAGACGACGACGCGCTTGCCGCCGATCATCACGTCGGTGGCCCGGTTCAGGCCGTCCACAAGGGAGTGCCGGATGCCGTACTTGTTGTCGAACTTGGACTTCGTGACGGAGTCGTTGACGTTCATCGCCGGGAAGAGCAGCTCGCCGTCCTTGGCCAGCTTGTAGAGCCGCTTGACGCCGTTGGTGGTCTCCTCGGTGACGCCGCGGATCTCCTTGGCCATCCGGGTGAACCGGTCGCCGTCGGCGGCCAGGCTCGCGCGCAGCGTCTCCAGGACGATCCGGTACTCCTCGGGGTCCTTTTCGGACGGTTGCGGCACCGCACCGGCCGCCTCGAACTCGACTCCCTTGTGGACGAGCAGGGTGGCGTCGCCGCCGTCGTCGAGGATCATGTTCGGCGCTCGGCCGCCGGGGAAGGCGAAGAGCCGGTCGGTGCACCACCAGTACTCCTCGAGCGTCTCGCCCTTCCAGGCGAACACCGACGTGCCCGCCGGAGCGTCCACCGTGCCCTCGGGGCCGACGACGACCGCCGCGGCGGCCTCGTCCTGGGTGGAGAAGATGTTGCAGGACACCCAGCGCACCTCGGCGCCGAGCGCGACCAGGGTTTCGATGAGCACGGCGGTCTGGACGGTCATGTGGAGCGACCCGGCGATGCGGGCGCCCTTCAGCGGCTGGGCGGCGGCGTACTCGCGGCGGATCGCCATCAGGCCGGGCATCTCGTGCTCGGCCAGCCGCAGCTGCGTGCGGCCGGCGTCGGCGAGGGAAAGGTCCGCGACGGCGAAGTCGAGGCCGTTGCGGTTCTGCAGCTTGTCACTCATTGCTCGGTGCACTCCGGAGTTCGTCGGCGGAACGCTCGGGAGGCAGGACGGAAGTCCGTGTGGACAAAGAAAAAGCACCTCCCTCGCGGGAGGCGCCCTTGGAGTCGTGGTCCCGGGCCGAGCGTGGCGGAAAGAGTTCCGTCGCAGCGCCTCTCGGCCCGGGCTCCAGATTGGCAAAGCCGCGGGGAGGCTGTCAAGCGAGCGCGCAGGCCATGAGAACGTCGTCGACGTCGGCGCCGTCGACGCGGAATTCCCCGCGCAGCACGCCTTCCACGACGAATCCGCAGCGTTCGTAGACCCGGCGCGCGGCGGTGTTGTGACCGAGCACGCGCAGGGTGAGCTTGCGGGCCCCGCGTCGTCGCGCTTCGGCCACGGCGGCGTCGACGAGCCGCCGGGCGATGCCGAGCCGCTGCCGGTCCGGGTCGACGGCGAGGCCGCCGATCACCAGGACGTGCCGGTGGGCGGGGATGCCGAACCCCGCGGCGAGCCGGACGTACCCGGCGACGGCGCCGTCGTGCTCGGCGACGAGGAAGTCCTCGGGACGCGCGTCCTCGTCGAAGAAGGGCGTGCCGGGCGGCGGGGCGGGCGCGGGGGACACCACCGCGGTCCAGGTGCGCTGGTCGATCCCGGCCAGTGCGGCTTCGTCGTCGGCGCGGGCCGTCCTGATGGTGATCACCGGGGCATCCTGGCCGAAACCCCGAGGCGGCGCGAGTGATTTCAGATCAGGTGTGCCCGCCGCCAGATGCCCTCGGAGCGGCCGCCGATCAGCCCGGCGTCACGCAGGAACGGCACGATCTTCTCGGCCATCCAGCGCCGCGTCTCGTGGAAGTGCGGGTTCGCCAGCGCCGCCGCGCGGCCCTCGCGCGGGTCGATCCCGACACTCCGGTAGATCCGCGGGTCGACCATGCTGTCGATGACGCCGAAGGCGACCAGCGCCGTGCGGACCCGGTGCCGCTGCAGCGCCGCCTTCGACAGCTTCGGCGTCTCGCGCAGCACCTCCTCCTTGGCGAACCGGACGTGCCGGGCCTCCTCGACGACGTGGATGCGGTTGACCGAGCGGATCAGCGGCTGGATGCCGTCGTCGTCCATCATCGACCGCTGCAGCCGGTCGGTGGTCTCCTCGGCGACCAGCACGCTGGCGAACATCGACGGGCCCGCGGCGGTCGCGCCGAACACCTTCGCCGCGCGGTGCACGACCTTCGGGACGCCGTAGCGCGGGACGCCGAGCCGCTCGGCGGTGCGCGCGAACATCACCGAATGCCGGGTCTCGTCGCCGATCTCGGTCATCGCGTACTGCGCGTGCTCGCTGCGCGCGTCCAGGTCGAACACGTACCGCGCGAGCAGCTGCATCAGGACGATCTCGAACCACAGGCCGACGCTCATGATGCTGGCGATCTCGTGCTTGGACAGCTCGATGCGCTGCTCGGGCGTCAGCTTCGCCCAGAGGTCCGTGCCGTAGAGGGAGACGCGTTCCAGCGGCATGAACGCCTTGCCCTCGGCGAGCGGCGCCGTCCAGTCGATGTCGACGTACGGGTCGTAGGAGTTCTTCGCCGAGCTCTTGAGCAGGCGAGCCGCGGTGACGTCCCGGTCCTGGGCCTCGACGCCCATGGCGACCTCCGGAAGTAGGGGGTACACGCTGTACTAGCTACTTCGGGAGCGTACACCGGCGCGCGGGCCCTGAGTAGGCTTCCGCCGTGACCAAGGTCGACGGACGGGCGGCGCGCTGGGCCGGGCAGCAGGAACGGCGGCGCGCGGAGTTCGTCGACGCCGCCCTCGAAGCCATCGCCGAGCACGGCCCGGACGTCTCGACCGAGCAGATCGCCGAGCGCGCCGGCGTGGCCCGCACCCGGCTCTACCGCCACTTCGACGGCGCGGCCGACCTCCAGCGCGCGATCGCCGAACGCGCGGCCGAGCTGGTCACCGCCGAGCTGGCGCCGCTGTGGCACCCGGAGGGGTCGCCGAACGAGATGATCGCGACGGTCATCGCCACCCACCTGCGCTGGCTGACCGAGCACGCCCACCTGCACCGGTACCTCGTGCGCGCACTGCCGAGCAGCACCCCGGAGGGCCGCCCGGACGTCCGCGGCGCGATCGCCCGGCACCTCAGCGGGCTGTTCACCGGCTACTTGACGGCGTTCGGCCTCGACCCGGCCCCGGCGGACACCATCGCGTTCGGACTGGTCGGCTACGTCGAGTCGGCGACCACCCGCTGGCTCGACCACCCGGGCGCGCTGAGCCTGGAGCAGCTGACGGCCCAGCTGTCGGGCACGATCTGGGCGATGCTCGACCACACGTTGAAACAGGGCGGGGTGGAGCTGGACCCGGACCGGCCGTTGCCGCTGCCGGAAGGTCTCTAGCCCGGTCGTGAGTGTTCAGGGCGGTTCTAACCGCCCTGAACACTCACGACGCTTCGCGCGGGAACTCGGCGCGCACGCCCAGCAGCCGCACCGCGCGGGTCAGCTCGAACATCCCGAGCACCTCGCGCGCCGCCCGGTCGATCTCGGCGGCGTCGGACGTCGGCTCCGGGAGCGTGATGCTGTGCGTGTGGGTCAGGAACGGCACGAACCGGACCTTGACCGCGACCCGTGCCGCCGGGCGGCCCTCGTCGAGGACGTCCTGCGTGACGCGCTTGGCCAGCGCCGACACCTCCGCGGCCATCTCCGCCGGGTCCGTCAGGTCGCGCTGGTAGGTCGTCTCGCGGCTGCGCGAGCGGGCCACGTACGGCGTCGCGCTGACGTCGGCGTCGCTGATGCCGCCGCCGAGCAGCCGCAGCCACGGGCCGGTCTTGGGGCCGAACCGCGCGGCCAGCTCCGCCGGGTCCGCGCCCGCGAGGTCGAGGACGGTGTGGATGCCCAGCTCCGCGAGCTTCTTCGCGGTCTTGCCGCCGATGCCCCAGAGCGCGTCGGTCGGGCACGCGGCCATCACGTCCCACCAGTTCTCCTGGGTGAGCCGGAAGATCCCGCCCGGTTTGCCGAAGCCGGTGGCGAGCTTCGCGCGCAGCTTGTTGTCGCCGATCCCGACCGCGCACGACAGGCCCGTCTCGCGGGCGACGGCCTCCCGGATCGACTCCGCCAGCGCCTCGGGGTCGTCGGCCTCAGCGGCGAGGAACGCCTCGTCCCACCCCAGCACCTGCACGACGACCGGGAACTCCCGCAGCGTCGCCATCACGTGCTCGGACACCTCGAGGTAGGCGGGCGGGTCGCTGGGCAGGAAGACGGCGTCGGGGCAGCGCCGGGCCGCGACGCGCAGCGGCATGCCGGACTGGACCCCGAACTCGCGCGCCTCGTACGACGCGGTCGCGACGACGGCGCGTTCGGTGGGGTCGCCGTTGCCGCCGACCACGACGGGCTTGCCCCGCAGCTCGGGGTGGCGGGCGATCTCGACCGCGGCGATGAACTGGTCGAGGTCGACGTGCAGAACCCACTTCACCGGCCCAGTCTGCCCCAGAACCGTCAGAGGCGGTGGCCGGCGACGTGCGTCCACACCGTCCCGGTGAAGGCGATGATCCCGCAGAGGGTGACGCCGGGGTCGGGCAGCACGAGCCCGACGACCAGCAGGGTGACGGCGGCGATGTCCAGCGCGACCAGCAGGGCCGTGCGGAGGGCACGCGGCTTCCGGCACCGCCCTTCACGTAGGGCGGTGGCCAGGTCGGGGTCGCTGAGCTCGAGACTGCGTTCGATCTTCGCGAGCTCGGTGCGGTCGTGGTGGCTGAGCATCGGGGTACTCCTTCGGCGCCGAACCCGCCGTATCGCCTGAGCGAATACCCAATCGTCCCCCGGACGAACCGCCGAACGTCTTCTCATTTCGTGCTTTTCGCTGCTCCGACCGGGTGATCTGCGCTCCGTGACCGGTTTCGGGCACGCTAGGTTCCCCTTCGACGAGGCCGGTTGGCCCGGACGGCGGAGGGGGTGCCCGCGAGGGCAGCCGTGGGGGGTCGGGGGCCCGGTTTCCTTTCCGCGCGACGGGCGCACCCGGCCGGACCCTTCAACCAGCCGGAGGACTTCATGACCCTGCCCACCGAACCGATCGGCAGCATCCCGCGGCCGGACTACCTCGTGGCGGGCCTCGGCGACTTCGCCGAGGGCCGGATCGACGCCGCCGCGCTGGCCGAGCTGGAGAGCCGGGCGCTGGCCGACACGATCAGCCGGTTCGAGGAGACCGGGTCGCCGGTCGTCACGGACGGAGAGCAGGGCAAGCCGAGCTTCGCGACGTACCCGCTGGCCGGGCTGACCGCATTGGCCCCGGACGGCGTCGTCATCCCGTTCGCCGACGGGCACACCCGCCAGCTGCCGCGGCTGACCGCGGGCCCGTTCCGCTACGCGACCCACGCGGACGAGTACCTGACGCGGGCGAAGGCGCTCACGGGCAAGCCGGTCAAGCAGGCGGTGATCGCCGCGTCGGCGTTGTCGCTGATCTACCCGGCCGACGGCATCGAGGGGTACTCGCAGGAGCAGTTCGTCGCCGACCTGGTGAACGAGGCCGAGGCGGACATCCGCCGCAGCCTGGAGGCGGGCGCGGACAGCGTCCAGATCGACTTCACCGAGGGGCGGCTGTCGCTGAAGCTCGACCCGTCCGGCGGGCTGCTGCGGCAGTTCGTCGAGCTGAACAACGCGGTGCTCGACCGGTTCACGGCGGAGGAGCGCGCGAAGATCGGCGTCCACACCTGCCCGGGCGGCGACCAGGACTCGGTGCACAGCCTCGACGTCGACTACGCGGGCCTGCTCCCGGCGTTGTTCGACCTGAAGGCCGGACGTTTCTTCGTGCAGCTGGCGAGCGAGGCCGACCCGGAGCGCGCGCTGGGCGTGATCGCCGAGAACCTCAAGGCGGACCAGCGGCTGTTCATCGGCGTCACGGACCCGATCGACCCGCGGGTGGAGACGGCGGAGGAGGTCCGCGACCGGGTGCTCACCGCGGCGAAGTTCATCGCGCCCGACCGGCTCGGCACGTGCGACGACTGCGGGTTCTCGCCGTTCGCCGACGACACGTCGACGTCGCGGGACATCGCGTTCGCGAAGATCACGGCGCGGGTCGAGGGCACGAAGCTGGCGGCCGAGAAGCTGGGCTGAGCGTCACGCGGTCTCGGCGGCGACCTTCAGGCCGAGTGCGACGAGCACCCCGCCGAGGACGGCGTCGAGGCCGCGGCGGACGCGGCCGTCGCTGAAGAACCGGCGCAGGGTCCCGACGACGGCGGCGAGGGTGACGAACCAGAGCACGGTGCCGGCGGTCGCGATGGCGGCCAGTTCGAGCGTCTGCAACGTCGAGCCGTCGGCGGGCAGGAACTGCGGGAGCAAGGCGAGGAAGTAGACGGCGACCTTGGGGTTGAGCAGGTTGGTGAACAGCCCCTGCCGGAAGGCGGCCCCGGCCTTGAGCGGCTGGGTGTCCTTGGCGGGCCCGAGGTCCCGGTATTCGCCGCGGCGCACGGCGAGCCAGGCCTTGACCCCGAGGAAGACGAGGTAGGCGGCCCCGACGAGCTTCACGACGGTGAACGCTACGGCGGACGCGGTGAGCACGGCGGCGACGCCGAGCGCGATGGCGACGACCCAGGCGAAGACCCCGAGCGCGATCCCGGCCCCGGCGGCCATCCCGGCCCGCCTGCCCCCGGCGAGTGAAGACCGCGTGACGACGACGAAGTCCGGCCCGGGCGACATCGCTCCCAGGACGACGACCAGCAGGAACGAGGCGGCGGTGGCACCGGGGATCATGCCGCGAGCATACGACCCGGTCGCCAGTGATTTTCTCGTCACCATCGGGAAGAAGCCGTGCGCCGCCGCTGTTGGGGACGTGGTGTCGAGCCCATCGAGACTGTTCGAATTCGAACTTCCGGTAGGGTCGATCTTGTGGGCGATCCCAGGGGAGAGAGCATGACGGCTGAGGTGCGGACGCGGGTGCGGATCCCGCTGCGGCTCGACGGCGGCGTCGCGGTCGACGCCGAAGCCGTCACCTTCCGCGGCCTGGCCGACGACGGCGAGCACCTGGCCTTCGTCCTGGGCACTCCTGGCGACGTGCCGCTCGTGCGGCCGCACTCCGAATGCCTCACCGGGGACGTCTTCGGCTCCGCGCGCTGCGATTGCGGCCCGCAGCTGGCCGAGGCCGTCGCGCGGATCTCCGAGGCCGGTGGGTACCTGCTGTACCTGCGGCAGGAGGGCCGGGGGATCGGCCTCTACAACAAGCTCGACGCCTACGCCCTGCAGGACGGCGGCCTCGACACCTACGCCGCCAACGCCGCGCTCGGCCTGCCCGAGGACGCGCGGGACTACACTGTCGCCGCGCAGATGCTGCAGGCGCTCGGGGTCGCGGAAGTCGATCTGCTGTCGAACAACCCGGACAAGGCGGCCCAGCTCGAAGCGGCCGGGATCGCCGTGCGCGAGCGCGTCGCGACCGGCGTCTTCGCGACCGAGAACAACGTCCGGTACCTGCGGGCCAAGGTGGAGCAGACCGGGCACACGCTGACCCTGCCCGGCCTCGCCAGCTAGGCCAGGCGCTGGGCCGCCGCGGCCGCCGGCCCGGTGGTGAGCTTCTCCAGCAGTCCGATGAGGACCGTCTGCTCTTCGGGCGTCAGCGACGCCGCCCAGGCCCGTTCGCGGGTGTTGTGCGCCTGGTAGGCGTCCGTCACCGCCGCGTGGCCCGCTTCCGTCAACGTCAGCCGGACCGCTCGGCGGTCCTCCGGCACCTGGGTGCGGGTCACCAGCCCGTCCCGCTCCAGGGTCTTGACCAGTGCCGACACCGCCGCGCGGCTCATCCCGGCGAGCCGGGCCGCGTGGCGGGACTCCAGCGGGCCCGCGAGCCACAGCACGAACAGCACCCGGAACCCGCCCCAGCTCAGCCCGCGCGGGCGGTGCACCGTCGACTCCCAGTCGTAGACCAGCGCGCCGGCCAGCCGGTGCAGCGTGAGGCCGAGGCGCATCGCCACCGGATCGGTCGCGGGCAGCTCGGCCTGCGTCTTGCCGATCGCGTAGTCGACGAACGAGAGGTAGTCGAGCCTTCGGCCGGTCGGTCGGTCATGCGGCCAGGTTAGGCCGTGCCACGCGAGCCCCTCCCACGGCCGGTCCGCGGCGCGCTGAAGGGGACTTTCCTCGCATCTGATGCGCTGAAGGGGACTTTTATCGCATCAGATGCACTGAACGTCCCCTTCAGCCCACCGGTGCCCGGCGACGAGGGGTTCCGCGTGGCGGCCCGGCGGACTAGCCTGGCCGGGACGTTGGTCAAACCTTTGACGACCAAAGGAGCGCTCGTCGTGACGAAGAAAGCCTTCGCCTCTTCGGCCGACCTGGCGGAGAAAGCGCAAACCCTCGAAGTCCTCGCGGACGGCGTCTACGCGCTCACCGCCGAAGGCGACCCGAACATCGGCGCCATCGAAGGGGAGGACTTCCTCGTCTGCTTCGAGGCCCTCGCCACGCCGGTCGCGGCCGCCGAGTGGCTGGCGAAACTCCGCGAGCACACCGACAAACCCGTGCGCTACCTGGTGCTCAGCCACTACCACGCGGTGCGCGTGCTCGGCGCGTCGGCGTTCGACGCGGACGTGATCGTCGCGCACGAGAACACCCGCGCCCTGGTCGCCGAACGCGGCAAGGAGGACTGGGCGAGCGAGTTCGGCCGGATGCCGCGGCTGGCGAAGGGCGCGGACTCGGTGCCGGGGCTGACCTGGCCGACGCTCACCTTCTCCGACCGGCTGACCATCGACCTCGGCGGCGACCGCGGCGACCTCGTGCTGCAGTACTGCGGGCGCGGCCACACCGAAGGCGACATCGTGGCCTGGCTGCCGCGGCAGCGGATCCTCTACGCCGGTGACCTCGTCGAAGCCGAAGCCGCGCTGTACACCGGCGACGCCTTCCACCGCGACTGGTCGTCGTCCACTTTGGACCGGGTGGCCGCGTTCGGGGCCGAGGTGCTGATCGGCGGCCGCGGCGGCGTGAGCCGCGGTCGCGACGCGGTCGACGCCGCCATCGCGCAGACCCGCCACTTCCTCACCACGATGATCCGCGAGGTCGGGGCGGTGCGGGAGCGCGGCGGCACGCTCAAGGAAGCCTTCGAGCGCACGCACGCGGCGCTCGAAGGGCAGTACGGCCAGTGGCCGATCTTCGAGCACTGCCTGCCCTTCGACGTCTCGCGCTTGTGGGACGAACTGTCCGGTGTGGAGCGGCCGGTGATCTGGACCGCCGAACGCGACCGCGAGGTCTGGGACCAGCTCCAAGGATGAGCGTCGCGGTCCTCGGCAGCGGCCCGGTCGGCCAGACGGCCGCGCTGCTGCTCGCGCGCCGGGGCGTGCCGGTGGTGCTCGTCGACGAGCACGAGGTGCGTGACCCCGTGGGGTCCAAGGCGATCTGCCAGCAACGGGACACTTTGGACGTCTGGGCGTCCCTCGGCGCGGGCTGCCTCGTCGAGGAGGGGCTCACCTGGACGACGGCGCGGACCTACCACCGCGGCCAGGAGCTGTTCTCGCTGAAGCTGCCCGACGCCGGGTCCGCGTTGCCGCCGTTCGTGAACCTCTCGCAGGCGCGCGTCGAAGAGGTGCTCGACGAGCTCATCGCGGCCCAGCCGCTGATCGACGTCCGCCGCGGCCACCGCGTCACCGGGCTGACCCAGCCCGGCCGCGTGGTCGTCGAGTGCGCAACGGCGGACGGGCCGCGCCGGATCGAGGCCGACTACGCGATCGCGTGCACCGGCGCGCGCGGCGACGCGGTGCGGCGGGCCCTCGGGCTGCACCTGGCCGGGGTGTCCTTCCGCGACCTGTTCCTGATCTGCGACATCCGCGCGGACCTGCCGGGCTGGGCGGCCGAGCGCCGGTTCCACTTCGACCCGCCCTGGAACCCGGGCCGTCAGGTGCTGATCCACCCGTGCCCCGGCTCGCAGTTCCGCATCGACTGGCAGGTCCCGGACGACTACGACCTCAGCGCCGAGGAGTCCGGCGGGGCGCTGGACACCCGGATCCGGGCGATCATCGGGTCCGTGCCGTACGAGGTCGTGTGGCGCTCGGTCTACCGGTTCCACACCCGGCTGGTCCCGCGGATGCGGGCCGGGCGCGTGCTGCTGGCCGGCGACTGCGCGCACCTGGTGGCGCCGTTCGGCGCCCGCGGCCTCAATTCGGGCGTCGCCGACGCGGTGAACGCGGCGTGGAAGCTGGCCTGGGTCCTGCGCGGGGAGGCGGGGGAGGGCCTGCTGGAGAGCTATCACGCCGAGCGGCACGCGGCGGCCGTGGAGAACGCGGCGGTGACGACGGCGACCATGGACTTCCTGGTGCCGCAGGACGACGCCCAGCGCGCGCGGCGCCTCGACGTCCTCACCCGCGCGGCCACCGACCCGGCCGCCTGCGAGCAGGTCGACTCCGGACGGCTGGCCGAGCCGTTCTGGTACACCGGCTCGCCGCTGACCACGCCGGATCCGAGCCGTCCGTTCGCCGGGCGCCCGCCACGCGGTGCGGTGCCGCCACCGGGCCCCGGGATCCTGCTCCCGGACGTGACCGTCGCGAGTGGACGGTTGCGCGACCTCGCCCGGCCGGGGTTCCTGCTGCTGACCACGCCCGGCGTCGACCCCGGCGGGTTCCGGTCCGCGGAGATCCCGGTGGGCGGGGCGCTCGGCGCGCGTCCGGGCGAGGCCTGGCTGGTCCGCCCGGACGCGTACGTCGCGGCTGTGCTGTCCGACCCGTCGGCGGCGGAGGTCGAGGCCGCCCTCCGCCGCGCCACCGGGTCGTGAGTGTTCAGGGCGGTTCTAACCGCCCTAAACACTCACGACGGGTCAGGGGTAGGCGACCAGGGGGCTCACCTGGTGCGCGGTGTTGGCCGCGTCGCCCGTGTCGTTGATGACGTGGGCGATCGTGCCCACGCCGCCCAGCGATACCGAGACCAGGTTGTGGAACCGGACGCCGCTGGTGTTCGGGACCTCGAACGAGTGACTGGCCACGATGGACGGGTTCGTGTTGAAGAAGCAGTAGCTGCCGAGGCCCCAGCCTTCGTGGCTGGTCACCGAGTCGGCCACCTTGTACGCCGCCCAGCCCTGCCGTCCGCCGCCGCTGGACCAGGACGCCTGGTCCGGCGGGTCGTACGGCATCTCGTTCTGGAAGAAGTACGTCCGCCCGCCGTTGCCGTTCCACAGCACTTCGTACTGCTGGTAGTGCTCGACGAACAACCCGTACATCGTCACGTTGGCGCCGTTGACGACCAGGCCGTTGGCCGCGGTGTTGACGTTCCAGCCGACGCCGAAGGAGTGGTCGCCGCGCCAGAGCCACATGTGGTCGCCGATGACGTTGTTCGAGTTCACCACCAGCGTCTGCGTGGCCTTGCCGACGGCGGCGCCGCCGATCCGGAAGAACACGTCGTGCAGTGACGTCGGGTTCGCCGCGTGGTTCGCGGCCGAGCCCGGCTGGCCGATCTGCACGAGCACCGGCGAGTTGACCGCGCCCGCGTCGACCAGCAGCCCCGCGATCTTCACGCCGTCCACATCGGACGTCGTGATCGCCGCCGTCCCGTTGGTCGGCATCAGCGTCGCCAGGCCGAGGCCGAGCACCACGGTGTCCGGGCGCGTCACGTTCAGCGCCTGGTCGAGGTGGTAGACCCCCGGCGTCACCAGGAGGTTCTTCCCGGCGGCCAGCGCGGCGTTGAGCGTCGCGGCCGAGTCGGACGGGTGCGCGACGTAGAACTCGCTGAGCGAGATCGACTGCCCGGCCGGAGCGCCGTGGCCCCAGCTCGTGCCGACCGAGTTCTGCCGCAGCGCGGGCACGAACACGTTGTAGGAGCCCGAGCCGTCGACGTAGAGGAACGGCTTCTCCCGCAGCACCGGCGTCTGCCCGACGACGGTCTCCGGCGGGTTCGGGAACGACGGCGGCGGGGTGCCGGTCGAGCCGACGAACACCATGTTCCACACGCCGCCCTGCCAGCCGCCGAGTTCGCTGTTGCGGGTGAGGAACTGCTGCTGCGAGCCGGACACGGCGACGCCGTCGATCTTGCTGTCGGCGATCAGGCCGCCGCTGGCCCAGCCGTCGCCGCCGTTCCACAGCTGGATCTGGCTGCCGCGCAGGTGCATCCGGCGGTACGGCGCCGCCTGCGCGACGGCCCAGCGTTCGACCTGCCCGGCGGGCAGGGTCACCGAGAGGTTCTCGGCCGAGCGCCAGAAGTTCTGCGTCGCGTTGCCCTTGTTGTTCGGGTTGTCGCCCTGCTGCAGCCAGTCCGCTTCGACGCGGACGTGCCCGTTGAGGTTGACGTCGTCGGGGGAGAGGCCGAGCCCGGCGACCTGGGTGTAGAAGCCGAGGTTGACGTCGGCGTCGTAGTTCCCCGGCTTGAACAGCACGGCGTAGCGCTCGTTGCCGAACTGGTTGGTGTGCTGCTGGTTCGCGATCCGCGTCAGCCGGTCCTGGATCGTCGCGGCCGGGGTCGACGGGTCGAACACCGACACGTTCGGCCCGAGGTCCGGGTTGCGCGGGTCGGTCGGCGGGATCGTGGTGCCGCCGCCGGTGCCGTGCACCGCCACTTCCCACAGGGAGTAGCCGTAGCCGGTGGCCCGTTGCGTGCCGTAGACCCGCAGGTACCGAGCCGTGCCGCCGAGGGACACGGTCTGCGTGCCGCCGGTGCCGGTGGTGGTCGAGTAGGCCGAGGTCCAGGTGTTCGCGTCGGCCGAGAGCTGCACGCTGAACGCCTTGGCGTACGCGGCTTCCCAGGTGAGCACGACGTCGCACAGCTGCTGCGCGGAGCCGAGGTCGACCTGGACCCACTGCGGGTCGCTGAACGCGCTGGACCACCGCGTGCCCGCGTTGCCGTCGAAGGCGGCGGACGCGGGGGTGCCGCCGTTTTCGGTGGACGACGCGGTGGCGGGGTGACCCTGCGCGAGGTTCGCGGTCCCGCACGCGGCGGCCGCCGCCGGAGCGGAACCGACGACGGCGGCGGTGGTCACCGCGGTGACGAGGGTGGTCGCGAGGACGAGGAGGCGGGATAGCGGGGAGAACGTCGTTGATCTCATCTGCCTGCCTGATCGGGGGAAGACGGGTGGAACGGACGTGACGGCGGGCCGGGCGAGCCCCACAGCTCGCGCCGGTGTCGGGTGGTGCGGCGGGTTCGCGCCCGGTCGCGCCCGCCCGGCGCCGTGAGCCGGGGAGCGGTGCGAGACGGGTGCGACGGCGCGAACCGGTCAGCCCGAAGAAGGTGCGTGTCGCGGCGGAACCGTCCCGGTGGCGGTCACGGAACCGGTTCCGTCCGGCGGATCGCAGTTAACAGCGCGATCGTCGGCGGCGTCAAGGATCCGGCGCGGATTCGTTCACCCGGACCAGTCCGCCGACCGTCCGGCGCACCGCCGTTGACATATTACGGCTCTTTATTTATATCCTGAACTAAGAGCGTGCCGACGGCGGGGCCCACACCCGCGCCGCGGGCCACGTGAGCCGATCCGCGCCGGGGCAAGGCCGCCCCGGTGCCGGTTCGCCGTGGAGGTCCCATGCAACGCCGCCTGCCGAGAACCCGGGTTCTCGCCGTCCTCGTCCTGACCCTGGCCGCCCTGCTCCCCGCGCCGGCCGCCCAGGCCGCGCCCGTCCTGCTCTCCCAAGGCCGTCCGGTGACGGCGTCCTCGACCGAGTCCGTCGCCTTCCCCGCCTCGGCGGCCGTCGACGGCGACCCCGGCACCCGCTGGTCGAGCGCCTTCGCCGACCCGCAGTGGCTGCAGGTCGACCTCGGCGCCACCCAGCAGCTGTCCCAGGTCGTGCTGAGCTGGGAAGCCGCCTACGCCAAGGCGTTCACGCTGCAGGCGTCCGCCGACGGCGCCACCTGGACGTCCCTCTACTCGACCACGACGGGCACCGGCGGGACGCAGACGCTGACCGTCACCGGCAGCGGCCGGTACGTCCGGCTCACCGGCACCCAGCGAGCCACGCAGTACGGCTACTCGCTGTGGGAGCTGCAGGTCTACGGCGGGGGCGGCACCACGCAGCCCGGCGACGTCCTGCTGTCCTACGGCAAGCCCGGCACGGCGTCCTCGTACCAGGACGACGGCGCCTGCCCCGGCTGCGTCCCGGCGAAGGCGTTCGACCACGACCCGGCCACCCGCTGGGCGACCAGCTCGACCACGGGCTGGGTCGACCCCGGGTGGATCACCGTCGACCTCGGCGCGCCCGCGGCCGTGCACCAGGTCGTCCTGCAGTGGGACCCGGCCTACGCCGTCGCGTACCAGATCCAGGTGTCGAACGACAACGCGAACTGGACGTCGCTCTACTCGACCACGAGCGGCAAGGGCTTCAAGGAAACCTTGACCGTCAACGGGTCCGGCCGGTACGTCCGGATGTACGGCACCGCGCGGTCCAACGGCTACGGCTATTCGCTGTGGGGCTTCGACGTCTACGGCACCGGTGGGAACCCGACGACGCCGCCGCCCGCACCACCGGCTCCGCACTTCCCGGGCACGCTCGTCTGGAGCGACGAGTTCAACGGCGCCGCCGGCGCGAACCCGGACGCGAGCAAGTGGACCGCGGAGACCGGCCCCGGCGTCAACAACGAGCTCGAGTACTACACGAACAACAACAACGCCAAGCAGGACGGCCGCGGCAACCTCGTCATCCAGGTCCGCCGCGAAGCCACGCCGGGCAGCGCCTGCCCGCCGGACCCGATCAGCGGCAGCACCACCTGCCAGTACACCTCGGGCCGGATCAACACCGCGGGCAAGTTCAGCTTCACCTACGGCCACGTCGAGGCGAACATCAAGGTGTCCGGCACGCAGGGGCTCTGGCCCGCGTTCTGGTTGCTGGGCGCCAACTTCTTCAGCGGCACGCCGTGGCCGAACTGCGGCGAGATCGACATCATGGAGCACGTCGGGAAGTCGCCGAACCTCGCGTACTCGACGATCCACGCCCCGGCCTACAACGGCGCGGGCGGCGTCGGCGCGCCGTACGACCTCGGCCAGGACGTCTCGGCCGGGTTCCACCGCTTCGGCCTGGACTGGGACGCCGACCACATGACGTTTTCCGTGGACGGCACCGCGTTCCAGACGATCAACCGGTCCACGGTCGAAAGCACGCGCGGGCCGTGGGTGTACGACCACCCGTTCCTCCTGATCCTCAACAACGCCATCGGCGGCGACTTCCCCGGCCCGCCGGGCGCGGGCACCGTGCTCCCGCAGGACATGGTGATCGACTACGTGCGGGTCTACCAGTGAGCTGAGCTGGACTCCCGGACCACCAGGGACGTCGGCACGATCACGGGATCGTCCGGGGGCGGCGACCCGGCCAGCCGCGCGAGCAGCTGCCGGGCCGCCGCTTCGCCCATTTCCCGCGACGGCTGGCGGATGGTGGTCAGCGGCGGCTGGGTGTGCGCGGCCAGCGGGATGTCGTCGAAGCCGACCACGGCGACGTCATCCGGGACCGTGCGCCCGGCTTTCCGCAGGCCCGCCAGCACCCCCGCGGCGGTGAGGTCGTTGTGCGCGAAGACCGCGTCGAACTCCGGGCCCGTCGCCAGGAGCTGCAGGATCGCCGCCTCGCCGCTCTCGCTCGTGAAGTCGCCTTCGATGATCAGCCGTGGATCGAGGTCGAGCCCCGCCTCGAGGACTGCGGCGTGGAACCCGTTGAGGCGATCGCTCGTGCAGCCGAAGTCGCGAGGTCCGGTCACCGTCGCGAGGTTCCGCCGCCCGGTTCGCAGGAGGTGGCGGGCCGCGGCCGCGCCGCCCTGCCGGTTGTCCGTGCCCACCCACGGGAACGCGGGACGGCGGCCGCGGTCGTCGATCACCACCACCGGCAGCCCCGAGTCGTGCAGCACGCGCAGGTGCCGCACCGCGTCCGGCGGTTCGACGAGCAGCAGCCCGTCGAACGCCTTCGCCGACACCTGCCGGGCGAACTCGTCCAGCGAGTCGGCACCGCGGTTGGCCGTGGAGAGCAGCAGGCCGTAGCCCTTCGACTCGACGACGTCCGCGACGCCTTGCAGCACTTCACCCATCCACGGCCAGGTCAGCCCGGGCACCAGCATTCCGACCGTGCGGGTCACCCCGCGTGCCAGCCCGACCGCGCCGGCGCTGGGGATGTAGCCGGTCGCCGCGATCACCTCGCGGACCCGGATGGCGGTCGCCGCGTCGACGTCGGACTTGTTGTTGAGCACCCTCGACACGGTCGTCTTGCTCACCCGCGCGCGGCGGGCGACCTCGGCGATCGTGACGCGCATCCGTCCTCCCGGGAGCCGAGCCCTGTGGTGCCAAGGTACTCGCACCCGGGCCCGCCGCGAGCGGTCCGAGATCGATCAAGTCCGGACGGACAACCGCGCGAGGCTCGCGTCGCCGGTCCGCCAGTCCGTGCGGACCGCGACGTACCGGGCGGTCCCGGTGACGGCGACCGTGGTGGTGCGGCCATCGCCCGCCCGCGCCGCGGTCGTGTACGTCCGGCCGTCGGTGCTGGTTTCCACCGTCGTCTCGGGCACGCGGCCGGGCGTCCAGGCCAGCTCCACCGCCGAAACCGCCGTCGCCGCCCCGAGATCGACGACCATCCGGCCGCCGGGGCCGGGCCGCCACGCCGTCGCGGGATCGTCGTCGACGGCCGCGCCGGGGCTCGACATCCCGGGTGGCAGTGGCTCGGCGGGGAAGGTGACCGAGCCGAGCGCGAGATCGGCCAAGGGGTACGTCCGGACGTCGCCGAACACGACCGGCACGCTCCGGCGCGGCGGCAGCACCACGGTCCGCGGGCGGCCGCCGTCGGGCGTCACCGTGACCGTCACCGGCAGGAAGCCGGGCGCGGTGAGGTCGACGCGGCTCGCGTCGCGCACGACCGCCTTCAGCCCGGCCGGGCCGCGCACGGTGAAGCGCGGGGGTTCGACGCGGCCTTCGGCGGCCGCGAGGTCCACGGTGAAGGTGGTGCCGGTCGCGGTCAGGACCTGTTCGCCGCGGTAGAGCCGTGCCCCGGGCAAGTTCGCCGTGCCCCGCGCCGCGGTGGCGGAAAGGTTGACCAGCACGAGGAAGCCGTCGGTCACGCTCGCCTGGACACCCGGCGCGCTGGTCGTGACGCGCCCGGACGGCCGCGCGCCGACCGGCTCCGGGTACAGCTCCGCGAGGAAGGGCGCGGCCGGGCCGTCCGAGAGCGTGACGCGGTCGCCGGTCACGGTGACCGGGTTCGGCCCGGAGACGACGCACCCGGCGCGGCCGTCGATGTCGAGCCAGCCCTTCGTGCTGCTCAGCGCGGGTTGCGGGTAGGTGGCGACCGGCGTCCAGGTGGTGCCGTCGGCCGACGTCTCGATCCGGTACTTCCGCCCGGCGGCCGCTTCCCAGCTCAGCCGCACCCGGTCGACGGTCTTCGGTGTGCCGAGGTCGACCGCGAGCCAGCTGTCGGCCCGCGGCCGGTCCGATGTGGACACTGCCCAGCGGGTGGCCGGGTTGCCGTCGTTGGCGTACTTCGCCTCCTTGCCCGGCGATGCCGAGGAAGCCGACGCCGTCCCGGATCGTGCGAGGTCGGGGCCGTCGCCCTCGCGGACCTCGAACGCCCAGAGCGAGTAGCCGTACTGCGGATCCGGCTGGACGCCGAGCATGCGGACGTGCCGGGCGGTGACCGCGGCGAACGTCAGCTCGTCGGTCCGCGCGCCGGACGGGGCGGCCTGTGCCTTGATCGTCACCGTGCCTTCGGCGGCGGTGTAGGCGCGGTCTCCGTCGAGGCCGGGAACGCCCGGCATCACGAGGTTGTAGACGTTCAGCACGCCTTCGCTCTCGGCGACCCCGGTGCTCGCGTAGACGGCGGCGCCGGTGGGGAGGGTGGCCAGTGCGGCGTACCCGGCGTCGAACCGCAGGACGCCGACGGTGCCGTCGAAGCCGTCGCGCACCCGCCGGTGGACCGTGGTGTGCCGCTCGCGCACGGGCAGGTTCGCCGTCGGCAGCAGCATCGGGTTCGCGCCGCCGAGCACGAACAGCCAGTCGTCGTGGTGCGGCTGCCACGCGAACTTCACGAACCCGGCCTTGCTGACGGTCGCGGCCCAGGCGGCGGGGGAGCGGTGGGCGAGCAGGCCGGGCCCGGCACCGAAGTCGGCGACCCCGGCGGCGTGGGCGTCGAACTCGGCGACGCTCACCGGCGACAGCGGACCGCCGTGCGCGGCGCGCCATTCGTGCAGCAGGTAGCTGATGGCGAGTTCGGCCCGCGCTTCGGGCTCGTATTTGGGCTCACCCGAGAACTTCGTGATCCGGTCGGCGGGCGCGTAGGCCTGGTACGGCTCGAGACGGGCGGCCAGCTGCGCCTCGGCGCGGGCGGCGTGGCGGTCGCCGAGCACCTGCGCGCGGAAGGCCAGTGGGATGACGTCGCGGCCGTAGAGGTGCTCGCGGTCGGCGACCATCGGCATCAGCGGCTCACCGGCGTCGCTGGTCATCAGCAGCATCGTGCGCCAGAGCAGCTCGCCGTTCGGCTGCGCGGTCAGGACTTCCGGGAGCGGGGTCCCCGCCGCGAGGAAGTGCATCGCGTTGCGGCCGGAGGTGCGCCAGAGTTCTTCCTGGTAGTGCGGGCCGAACGAGCCGTGGTTCTCGACGAGGAAGGTGTCGTAGAGGTTCTCCGCGGTGTTCGCGCTGATCGGGTGGCCGTCGACGAGCCGCGGGTTGGCCAGGTCGGCGGCGGGCAGCCCGCCTTCGTTGCGGCTCCACGTCCCGAAGGCGTCCCGCCACGCTTGGGCGCGCGCGTCGCCCGGTGCCCACGCGAGAGCGGGGGCGAGCGACTGGGCGTAGACGCCCATCTCTTCGAGCTTCGTGTCGCCGACGTGCCCACCGCGCAGGCCGTTGGGCGTCCAGCTGCCGGACGTCGGGTCGTCGCCGGTGCCGAGCGCGGTCGTGTAGGCGGCCTGTTCCGTGGTGATCCGCTCGACGTTCGCCCGCGTCGCCGCGTCCAGGTCCGTCCACAAGAGACGGGCCGCGAGCAGGAAGTACGACTGGAACGTCGTGTCGAAGAACAGCCGGCGGCCCCACTCGCTGCCGCCGGTGAGCAGGTTCGAGGCGGCGAAGTGCCGGATCGTGGCAAGGGTGTGGGCGCGCAGCGTGTCGCGGTCGACCCCGGCGATCTCGGCGTCGTAGCCGTCGCGGGTCAGCAGGACGGCGTTGCCGAGCACGACGGCGAAGGTGAAGTCGCGGGCCGGGTAGATCCCGGCGGCCGGGTCGAACTGCTGCTCGGCCCACCGGGTGTGCCGCAGCAGGACGCGCAGGTAGGTGGCGGCCACGGGGTCGGGCGGCCCGCCGGCGGGTGCGTCGGCGGTGGCTGCCCGCGCGATCCCGGGCAGCAGGCCCGCCGCCAGCAGTGCCGCCGCGCCGCCACCCAGCAGGCCGATCGCCCGCCGCCGGTCCAGCTCACCCATCGCTTCGGCCTCCACTCGCTGACAACCTTGTCATCGCGGGATTCTGTGACGCCGCCGGGCCGCCGGGCAAGACCGGCGGCCGAACCCGTCCGGTTTCGGACAACGACTGGCTAATTCGTATAACGCCCTATTCAGCGGCGGTCGTAGTACGCGATGAGGACGCCCTTGGTCGTCGTGACGCTCCGAGTGAGGGTGAACTCTGTGAGCGGGGCGGCGGCGTCGAACAGGCGCGCCCCGGCGCCGAGCGTCAGGGGGTGGATCAGCAGCGTGTAGTGGTCGACGAGCCCGGCGGCGTGCAGGCTCCGGACGAGCGAGGCGCTGCCGATGACGGACAGGGCGGGCCCGGGTTCCGCCTTCAGCCCGGCCACGGTCTTCTCGGCGTCGCCGCGGAGCAGGATCGAGTTCTGCCAGGTGGCGACGTCGTCGAGGGTCGTCGAGGCGACGTACTTGGTGGCGGCGTCCAGGTGCGCGGTGAACGGGTTCCCGTCCTCGCGGCCGCCCCACGCCGTGGTGAAGTCCTGCCAGGTCCGGCGGCCCAGCAGCAGGTCGCCGGGCCTGCGCATGCCCGCGGCCATCTCCGCGGCCATGACGTCGTCCTGGTAGCGGGTGCCCCACCCGCCGTGGGTGAAGCCGCCGCGGGTGTCTTCGTCGGCACGGCCGAGGCCCTGCACGACGCCGTCGAGGGTGACGTTCATGGTGACGCTGATCGAACGCATGGGGTTTCTCCTTCCGGTTCCACCGCCCACACGAACGGCGAGCGCCCGGATCGACACTGGGACCAAGCTCACCGCGGCACGGGCGCCGGGCCGTGTTGAGATGACAACGTGATCACCGACCCCGCCGTGCTGCTGCTGCTCGTGCTCGCCGGGGTCGGCGCCGGCCTCACCGGCGCCACCGCCGGACTGGCCTCGCTCGTCTCCTACCCGGCGCTGCTCGCGGCCGGGCTGCCGCCGGTGACCGCGAACGTCACCAACACCGTCGCCATGCTCGGCACCACCGCGGGCGCGGCCGCCGGGGCGCGCCCCGAACTGGCCGGGCAGCGGGCCCGGCTCGTCCCGCTCTGCGTCATCACCACCATCGGTGGCGCCTGCGGCGGGCTCGTCCTGCTGCTGACCCCGTCGGGCGCGTTCACCGTCATCGTGCCGTGGCTGATCGGCGGGGCGTCGCTGGTGCTCATGGCCGGCCCGCGGCTGCGGCGGCTGGCCGAAGGCGCCGAGCACCACGGGCTGAGCCCGGCGACCGGCGTGACCGCGTTCCTCATCGGCATCTACGGCGGCTACTTCGGCGCGGCCGCCGGCGTGCTCATGCTCGCGCTGCTGGTGTCGGTGTGGACCCAGCCGCTCGCCCGCACGAACGCGGCGAAGAACCTGGTCACCGGCTCGGCGAACCTGCTCGCGGCGATCGTCTTCGCCGTCACCGGCAAAGTCGTCTGGACGGCCGCGCTCGCCGTGTGCCTCGGCTCCCTCGGCGGATCGTGGCTGGGGTCGACGCTCGTGCGGCACCTGCCCGCGACGCCGTTGCGCATCGGGATCGGCGTCGCCGGGCTCGGTCTCGCGATCGTCTTGGGCTGGCAAGCCTTCGCCGCGTGACGCCGGCCCGCCGGACAAGGCATGATCGGCGGGGTATCGGCGAGCAGGAGACCAGATGAGCATTGTCGGGACCAGGGTGGTCCGCCAGGAGGATCGGAACCTGATCACCGCGGGCGGCACCTACGTGGACGATCTGCGGGAGGAAGCGCTTTCCGGCGCCGCACATGCGGTGTTCGTCCGCAGTCCGATCGCGCACGCGCGGATCGGCAGCATCGACGTGAGCGAGGCGAAGGCGGCACCGGGGGTGCTCGGCGTGTTCACCGCCGCCGACCTCGGCCTCGACCCGCACGACGCGGGACCGGTGAAGGAACCGTGGCTGGCCGACGGCGTGGTGCGCTACGTCGGCGAGCCCGTCGCGCTCGTCCTCACCGAGGAGCGCTACCAGCTGGCGGACGCGGCCGAGCTGGTCGACGTGGACTACGAACCCCTCGACGCCGTCGCGAGCATCGACGCCGCGCTGGCGGACGAGACGCTGCTGTACCCGGAGACCGGCAGCAACGTCATGCAGGTCAACGGCGCGGAGAAGTTCGACGACGACATCTTCGCGGACTGCGACGTCGTCGTGTCGCAGACGATCGTCAACCAGCGCGTCGCGCCGGCGCCGCTCGAGGTGCGCGGCGCGTCGTGCGTGTGGGGCGAAGACGGCCGCCTGACGATCTGGCTTTCCACGCAGAACGCCCAGATCGCCCGGACGCAGCTGGCCGCGAGCCTCGGCGTCGGCGAGGAGTCGGTGCGCGTGATCGCGCCGGACGTCGGCGGCGGCTTCGGCGCGAAGATCGGCGCGGATCCCGAAGCGACCGTGCTCGGCTGGGCCGCCAAGCGGCTCGGGCGCGCGGTGCGCTGGGTCGAGTCGCGCAGCGAGAACCTCACCTCGATGACGCACGGGCGCGCGCAGCAGAACACCGTGACCATCGGCGGCAAGAACGACGGCACGGTGCTGGCGTACCGCCTCGACGTCATCCAGGACGCCGGCGCGTACCCGCGGACGCTGTTCCTGCCGACGCTGACCGAGCTGATGGCCGTCGGCGTCTACCGGTTCCCGAAGGTGGAGACGCGCAGCCGCGCGGTCGTCACGAACACGACGCCGATCGCGGCCTACCGCGGCGCGGGGCGCCCGGAGGCGACGGCCGCGCTCGAGCGGGCGATGGACGTCTTCGCGAACGCCGTCGGCAAGGACCCGGCCGAAGTCCGGAAGGTCAACTTCATCCGGCCGGAGGAGTTCCCGTACCGGACGCCGACCGGCGCGTCCTACGACACGGGCGAGTACGCGGCGGCGCTGGACAAGGCCTTGGAGGCCGCCGGGTACGCGGAGCTGCGCGCCGAGCAGAAGCGGCGTCGCGACGCGGGCGACCCGGTCGAGCTGGGGCTGGGGATCGCGGCGTACGTCGAGATCACCGGCGGCGACGGCGGTGGCGAGAGCGGCCGCGTCGACATCCACCCCGACGGCACGGTCGTCGCCTGGACCGGCAGCTCTCCGCACGGGCAGGGGCTCGACACGTCGCTGGCGATGCTGCTGTCGGACCAGCTCGGCGTGCCGCTGGAGAAGATCACCGTCCGGCACGGCGACACCGACGAGGTGCCGAAGGCGATCGGCACGTTCGGCTCGCGGTCGCTGCAGCTCGGCGGCTCGGCGATCCGGCAGGCGGCGGACGAGGTGATCGCGCAGGCCCGTGAGCTGGCGGCGGAGCTGCTGGAAGCGGCACCGGACGACCTCGAGCTGGATGCCGAACGCGGCGTCTGGCAGGTCCGCGGCGCGCCGTCGAGCGCGGTGCTCAGCTGGGCGCAGGTGGCCGAGCGGGCGTCGGAGGGCAAGCTCACCGCCGACGTCTGGTTCGGCGGCGGCAAGCCGACGTTCCCGTTCGGTGCGCACCTCGCGGTGGTCGAGGTCGACACCGAGACGGGCAAGGTCGAGCTGCGCCGGATCGTCGCGGTCGACGACGCCGGCCCGATCGTCAACCCGCTGACCTTCCGCGGCCAGCGCCACGGCGGGCTCGGGCAGGGCGCGGCGCAGGCGCTGATGGAGGTCGTCACCTACGACGAAGACGGCAACCCGACGACCGCGACACTGGCGGACTACTCATTCGTCACGGCGGTCGAGCTGCCGGACTTCGAGCTCGTCGACATGGCCACCCCGACCGACCGGAACCT
This sequence comes from Amycolatopsis nalaikhensis, assembly GCF_030264295.1. Taxonomy (GTDB): domain Bacteria; phylum Actinomycetota; class Actinomycetes; order Mycobacteriales; family Pseudonocardiaceae; genus Amycolatopsis; species Amycolatopsis nalaikhensis. Next base: position 7,677,807 of record NZ_CP127173.1, read on the forward strand.
GCTGGGCGTCAAGGGGATCGGCGAAGCGGCGACGATCGGCTCGACCCCGGCGGTGCACAACGCGGTGGTCGACGCGCTGTCCGCGCGCGGCGTCACGCACCTGGACATGCCCACGACCCCGATCCGGGTCTGGGCCGCACTTTCGGAGGGAAACGCGCAGTGAAGGTCTCGATCGAGGTCAACGGGCGGCCGGTGAACGAGGAGGTGCCGGACCGGACGCTGCTGGTCCACTTCCTGCGCGACACCGCGGGGCTGACCGGCACGAACATCGGCTGCGACACGACGTCCTGCGGCGCGTGCACGGTGCTGCTCGACGGCGAGTCGGTCAAGTCGTGCACGGTGCTGGCCGCGCAGGCCGACGGCCACGCCGTGACGACGGTGGAGGGACTGTCCGGTTCGGACGGTGAGCTGCACCCGGTGCAGCGGGCGTTCCGCGAGCAGCACGGGCTCCAGTGCGGGTTCTGCACGCCGGGCATGATCATGGCGTCGGTGTCGCTGCTGGCCGACAACCCGAAGCCGACGCGCGACGAGGTGCGCGCGGGGCTCGAGGGCAACCTGTGCCGCTGCACGGGGTACCACAACATCGTGAGCGCCGTGATCGACGCGTCGGGTCAGGAGGTGGACCGGTGATCCCGGCTTCCTTCGAATACGTGCGTGTGTCCACGGTGGACGACGCGCTGACCCGGCTGGCGTCGCTGGGCGACGACGCCAAGGTGCTGGCGGGCGGGCATTCCCTGCTGCCGCTGATGAAGCTGCGCCTGGCCGCCCCGGAGTACCTGGTGGACATCGGGCCGGTGGACGAGCTGAGGTACGTCCGGGTCGAGGGCGGCGAGGTCGCGATCGGGGCGCTGTCGAGGTACAGCGACCTGGTGCGGGACCCGGTGCTGCTGGAGCACGCACCGCTGCTGGCGCACGTGTCGGCCTCGGTGGGCGACCGCCAGGTCCGCCACCGCGGAACGATCGGCGGCTCCCTGGTGCACGCGGACGCGGCGGCCGACCTCCCGGCGGCGGTGCTGGCGTCGGACGCGGTGCTGGTGGCGCGCGGTCCGTCGGGCGAGCGGCGCATCCCGGCGTCGGAGTTCTTCTTGGGACCGTTCACAACGCCGTTGGAGCCGACGGAGCTGCTGACGGAGATCCGGCTGCCGTCGCAGGCGGGCCAGGGCTGGGGTTTCCAGAAGTTCACCCGCCGCGCGATCGACTGGGCGATGGTCGGGGTGGCGGTGGTTGGAGGACGAGTCGGCCTGGTGAACATGGGCGGAGTACCCCTGCGCGCGACGGCGACCGAGGAGGCGTTGGCGTCGGGGGCGGAGGTTTCCGCGGCTGCCGAACTGGCGGCGGAGGGGACGAACCCACCGGACGAGCCCCACGCGACGGCCGCGTACCGCCGTCACCTGGCTCGGGTTCTGACGCGTCGGGCGTTGACCCAGGCGGGCTGAGTTCGTCGTTCCGCGATCACCGGCGTCCGTTCGGCCGCCGGTGATCGCGACGGCCGATTCCCGCCAGCGTGGGTGGGTCTGCTTCGCCAGGATCGGGGTTGTGAAGACCTTTGCGCATACGGCCATCGAGCCCGGTATTCTGTACTTCGGCACTCCGGTCGTGTTGATTTCCAGCACCAATGAGGACTCGTCGGCCAACCTGGCTCCGATGTCGTCGGCTTTCTGGCTCGGTTGGCGGGCCATGCTTGGCCTGGGGGCTCGTTCCAAGACCACTCAGAACCTTCTGCGTGCTCGCGAATGTGTTCTGAACCTGCCTTCGGACTCTCTTGCCGCCGCTGTTGATCGGCTGGCTCTCACCACTGGTTCTGACCCTGTTCCTCCTGGGAAGGTCAAGCGGGGTTACTTCCATGTGGCTGAGAAGTTCGAGCGGGCTGGGTTGACTCCGGTTGCCTCCTCTACCGTTTCTCCGCCTCGGGTCGCTGAGTGTCCTGTTGCCATGGAGGCCGTTGTCGAAGCCGTTCATCCCATTGCCGATGATGATCCTTTGCAGCGGGGTGGGGTTGTTGCCATTGAGGTTCGGGTTCAGCGGGTGTTCGTTCATGACTCGATTCGGCTTGCCGGGACCGATGATCATATTGATCCTGATGCCTGGCGGCCTTTGATCATGAGCTTTCAGAAGCTCTACGGGTTGGGGGAGCAGGTTCATCCTTCTACTCTCGCTCGGATCCCTGAACGGCTTTATCGGGGGCCTGATATTGAGCGGGCTCGCTCGGTTGCTTTCTAAAGATACGGCTTCGCCGGGGCGTGGGAAATCGGCGCTTCTCTTTGGTTGCTTTCTGTTTGTGGTCGCCAGCGCCGATTCCCCACGCAACGATCTCCTCTGCCGCTCTTGCTCCTGGTGTCACCTCCCTTGAACACTTGGTTCTATTGCCACCTGTTTGTGTGATGAACAGGTGTTCGAGCTTTGGGTATTGTTGGGTGCATGGACGAGATGGCGATGCGGCGGGCGGGTGCGGTGGCGTTGGCCGACCGTGTCGGTGAGCTGCTCGCCACCATCCGTGCCGCTGATGCCGAACTCGGTGCGCTGCTGGTGGAAATCGAGGCGCGTGGGGTGATGGACCTGTTCGGCTACCGCTCGGTGGCCCGCCTCTACGAGCACCTCGCCGACGTCCCGAAAGCTGCCGCCGAACGTGTGGTGAAGCGGGCCCGGGCGTTGAATCCCGGCCGCAACCTCGACGGCACCCCTCTTGCCCCGGTCGCTGCCGCCACCGGCCGCACCGCCGCCCGCGGCACCCTGAGTGCCCCGATGATCGATGTGATCGTCGAGACCCTGCAGCAGATCCCGGTCGAACATCGCGAGGGCGCCGAACAGCACCTGCTCGCTTTAGCCGAAGACGCCGGGCACAAGCAGGTCGCCGCCCTGGGCGCCCGGATCCTGGCGCACCTGGATCCCGACGGCCCGGCGCCTGAGGACACCGAACCCGCCACCCCCACTCGGGAGTTGTTCCTGCGCCGCAAACGAACCGGGATCTGGGAACTATCCGGCCGGTTCGACGACGAAACCGGCACCCGAGCCAGCGCCCTGCTCGACACCCTCGCCGAACGCCGTCACAGCGACGACGGCCCCGACCACCGTTCCCCGCAGGCTCGCTACGGGGATGCGTTCTCCGACGCCATCGACCTGGCGCTCAACTGTCCGACGCTGCCGATGCAGGCGGGGGAACGCGCGCACGTGATGGTCGCGGTCTCCCTCAACGACCTGAAGACGGGTCTCGGCACCGCCACCCTGGGCGACACCGGGACGATGAGCGCGGCCGAGGCGCGGGTGCACGCCTGCGACAGCATGATCATCCCGGCGGTGCTGGGTGAGAAAAGCGAACCCCTCGATCTTGGCCGCCTGCGCCGCCTGATCTCGGCCGGGCTTCGCCGAGCCCTCTACCTGCGGGATCGGGGTTGTGCGTTCCCGGGCTGTCACCGTCCACCGCGGCATTGCCAGGGTCACCACATCCGGCATTGGGCCGACGGCGGCCCCACCAACCTGGGCAACATGGTCCTGCTCTGCGGCCATCACCACCGCCTGCTGCACCGATCCGGCTGGCACGTCCGCATCGCCGCCGACGGCCTCCCCGAATTCCTCCCACCGGTCTACCTGGACAAACGCCGAAAACCCCGCCGCAACAACATCCATGAACCCCTGCCGTTCGCAGCCTGACAACCGAACAACGGGAAAGGCCCGCAGCCACCGGCTACGGGCCTACACCCACGCCCCAAACAAGCCGCTGCATCACGCCCACCCCGGCGACCGCTTAGATGACCCTGGCACGCCGTAGGACGCCGCCAGATACCGCTTTCTGCAGCGATGGACTGACCATTGCCGCAGCGTGCGGCTGCCACTCCACCCGGTCTTGCCCGCACGCGCCGCCGGGTTCCCGCATTCGTGCCCCGACCTACCGCGCTCCCGCAACCGCGCCTTGCCCGATCCGCTCCCGCGCCGGAGCCACATCCCGTATCCGCTCCGGATGCACCGCCAAGCGTATTCGCCGGAGGCCAGCCCGACTTGAACCTTTTGCCTCCAACCGTCCCGATTCGGCAACCCCCAGCGCTAAGTCGCGTCCAGCTGAGCCAACAACGGCCCCAGCGTCTTGACCCCCGCCGTAACCGCGGCTCGCCCCTTCGCCGAACTGACCAGCGGCTGCTGCGTCAACAACACCACCACAAACCGCCCACCCACCACCCCCGTCGTGTTGAGGACCAAAGCGTTGCGCAGCACCATCCACCCCTGCTTGATCTGCCAAGCCATCCCCGGCAACCCGTCGGGGATCCCGAAGTACTGGTCCCACCCGTCGTCGGCCGGGTTGCGGGCGTTGCCCATCGCCGCCAACAACGGTGCCGCCACTTCGTCCGGGACCACCTCCTCCAAGTACTCATACGTCGCCAGTACGTCCGAAGCGCTCGTCTTCGCCATTCCCCACTGCGTCGGGTCCGTTGGCGGTGTTGTGTTCGACAGTCCGAGCAACGCCGCCGTCCGCGTCACGATCGCGGTTCCGCCGTTTCGCTCCCAGAACGCCGAGGCGATCGCGTCATTGCTGCCTGCGAGCATGTTCGTCAACTCCGCGTCCGGCAGGGCCCACGTGTCCGTCCTCTCGTCGTGGACCTCGTCGATCGCGATCAGGAGCTTGACCACCGATGCCGTGTAAAACTGGCGGTCCGCCTCCAGGGATGCCAGTTCACGGCTCGACTCTCGGTCGTACACCACGAAACCCGTGGTCGTTCCGGGGGATGCCGATGTCACCGCCGCCGCCACGTTGCTCGCCACCTCGGTCAAGTCCGGGTACCGCACCTCCGATGTCACCGGGGTCGGGCTGATCGCCGTGTCGTCCGGTGGCGCTACCGCCGCCACCACCGGGGTCGCCTGGCGGTCGGGGAGTGCCACCAGCACTCCGGCCGTCGCCGCCGCTGCCGTGATCGCGAGCGTCCACCGGACCCGTCTTCCCATGTCCGGTCAACGGCCGGAACGCGTGCCTCGACAGCCGGATTTACCTGTCCGTTCGCTGTGTCTTCCTGTGCGGATGCTGTGGCAGGCGTAGCGTCGCGTCGTGAACGACTTGAAGATTCTGGTGGTCGGTGCCGGGGCGACCGGTGGGTACTTCGGTGGACGGCTGGCGCGAGCCGGGCGGGATGTCACCTTTCTCGTGCGGCCCCGGCGAGCGAAACTTCTGCGGGATCGTGGCCTGCGGATCGTCGGGCTCGGGGAAGACTCCGTCCTGCGGCCCTCGCTCGTCGAGACCGGTTCCCTCGACTCGACCTACGACCTCGTCCTGCTCGCCGTCAAAGCCACCGGCCTGACCTCCGCCATCGACGATTTCGCCCCCGCCGTCGGGCCCGGCACGCTGATCCTGCCCTTCCTCAACGGCCTCGCGCACCTCGACGCCCTCGACGCGCGCTTCGGCAAGGACGCCGTGCTCGGCGGCGTTGCGAAGGTGCAGACCACCATCGACGACGACGGCGCCATCCGGCGGCTCGGGCCGCTGCAGAGCCTCGGCTACGGCGCGCGCACCGAGCCCGCTCCCGCGCGGCTGTCCGATGTCGACGCCGCCCTCACCGGGGCCGGGTTCGACGCCGCCCTCGATGCGCGGATCACCGAGGCGATGTGGGCGAAATGGGTGTTCATCGCCGCCATCGGGGCCGTGAACAGCCTCATGCGCGGCTCGATCGCGGACGTCGTCGCCGTGCCCGGAGGGACCGGCTTCGCCGAGGCCGTCGTGGCCGAAGCCGCCGCCGTAGCCGAGGCCGCCGGGTACCCCGTGCCCGCCGCCGACCTCGAAGCCACGCGGAAGACCGTCACCGACCCCGGCGGGGGTGGTTCTTCGCTCTACCGGGATCTGCTCGGCGGTCACTCGGTCGAGGGTGAGCAGATCTTCGGTGATCTCACCGCGCGTGCCCGGGAACTCGGCGTCTCCGTTCCCCTTCTCGACCTCGTCACCCTGCAGTTGCGGGTGCACCAGCACCGCATCGGGTGACATGATCACCTAGGGCGTTTTTGCCCGCGCAGTCCAGGAATCGTGGTCTTTCGGGCATCCGGGTGGCGGCGCCGACGCGGGGCGATCGCGCACTGCTAATCTTCGTCAGGAGAGTTTGCTTGAAGGTTTGACGAAACGAAGCGGCGAGGGGAAATGGCGGACAGGTTCGAGTTCGTCCTCGAGGTCGTCGAAGCCCTCGTCGTCGGCCGGGCGACCGGCGGCGACGTCCGGCGGTACCCGTTGCGCGCCGGGAACCTCCCGGCGGACCCGGTCCGGTTCGTCCGGGTCGCGCGCCAGGTGTACGACGCGCTCGAGGAACGGCGGCTTTCGGTGTCGGGCGAGCTGCACCCCGGGGTGCGGACGGCGTTCGAGCTGCTGGCCGAGCCGCGGGTTTCGGTTGCGGTGAGTGGGATCGACGGACTCGGCGCCGACGTCGCCGTGCTCGTGGTCAGCGACGGCGCCCAGGCGCTCGGCATCACCCAGGCCCCGGACACCGACGAACTGCTCTTCTCGCTCTTCGCGGACGAGGAGCTGGTCGAGGTCGTCACCGGCGTGCTGCCGCCCGCCCCGGCCGCGACCACCGGCCGCCACGTCGTGCACCGCGCGGCCGGGCGCGAGGTCTCGGCCATGACCGCGAAGCGGATCGCCGACGCCGAGTTCGACGAAGAAGAGACCGACGCCTTCGGCATGATCGAGGTCAAGGCCGTCGTGCGGCCCGGCCGCCGTCCGCCCGCCCCCAAGCCGGCCGACGTCGCGGTGCTCGAGCGGGTGCTCGCCGAGCCGCGGCTCGGTGGCGGCCACATCGCCGTCACCGCGCAGGGCAGGCGGGGCGAGCGCGTGGCGGGCGACCCGCTGAGCTGGCTGGACACCGCCGACGGGCGCTACCTGGTGCACACCAAGACCGGCGAGGCGGGGGAGCTGACGGCGGAGTACGTGCCCGCCGGGCGCGCCGACCTCGCCCGTGCGATCCGCGACGCGATCGCCGCCGTCTACTGATCCGGAAGGAACCAGTCCCGATGACCGACGACGCGGCGGCGACGCCCGCGCTCCAGGCGGTGACCATGGCGCGGGTCGGCCTGGCCGGCGCCCAGATGAAGCGGCTCGCCCAGAGCGGCGGCTTCGCGGTCGACGACACCACCGGCAACCAGCTGATCGAGGCCCTCGAAGGCGTGCTCGAGTCGCTGGAGGCGCGCTGGGCCGCGCTGCAGCGCCTGCACGACGCGCCCGCGATGAGCCGGACCGCGACCGGCCAGTGGGTCTCCGCGCACATGCAGAACACCGCCGGGGACGAGCACGGCCTGCTCACCCAGCTGCAGGCGGCGCGGCAGGAGTTCCCGACCTACATCGAAGCCATCAAGCTGGCGAAGCAGAACTACAAGTCCCGGGAAGAGACGACGCGCGCGACGCTGACCTCGCTCCCGACCGCCGACCAGAGCTGAGGGAGACCGTGGCACCCACCGCCGATTCCGTGTCGGACCCCTCGTCCCCGGACTACGACCCGCGCAGCCCGCTCTACGACGTGACGGCCGATTCGTCGTCCAAGTACTACGTCGGGCCGCTGACCGCGGACAACTCGCCTTCGGGTGACGAGATCCGCGAGATGGCCACCCGCCAGATCGACGACGAGATCCGGCGCGGCTGGCTCGGCCCCGCCGTCGACCCCGTGCTGCGGGACCAGAAGATCCAGGACCTGTACGAGCAGCACCTGGCCGACGCGAAGAAGGGCCTCGACGAGGGCCTCGCCATGCGCGAGAACGGCGGGGCGCCGCGCACCCTCTGGGACAACGCCACCCACGAGCAGATGAACGAGGCCATCACGCAGGACGCCAACCCGGCGACCGTCGCGGAGACCTCGGAGGAGTGGGTGCGGGTCGGCAACGACCTCGGCACGCACCAGCAGACGCTGGCCGACGCCATCAACGCCAGCACCAGCAACTGGCAGGGCGACGCGGGCGACGCCGTCCGCGAGCACCTCGCCGGCGTCGGCAAGTGGCTGGGCGCGACCGCGCAGGGCGCGACGCTCGCCGGGCGGCAGCAGGAGATCCACTCCCAGGCGCTCAACGAGACCCAGCGGCAGATGGCCGCGAACCCGCCGGTGCAGTTCGACCTGCAGAGCACCAACCAGCGGCTGATGTCGATGACCGACCCGGTGCAGTACGCGGCCGCGGCGGGCGAGGCGATGCAGACCTACCGGGCGCAGCAGGCGGCCCGCGAGCACGCCGCGCAGATCATGACGCAGTACGACGACACCATCGGCGGCGCGGTCGCGACCCCGCGGTTCCCGGCACCGCCGAAGCTGCCGACGGCCACGGCGCGCCAGGCGGTCAGCCCGGCGGGTGCGGGTGCCACACCCGACAAGCCGCTGCTGGCGCGGACCGACGCCAACGGCCTGACCGCCGCCGACGCGCGGACCGCGGCCGGCGCGGGTGCCGGACTCGACGGCACGGGCGCGGGCATCCCGGGCGGCAGCGGCGCCGGGATCCCCGGTGGTGGCGGCGCCGGGTTCTCCGGCAGCGGTATCCCGGGCAGCGAAGGCGCGGGCGGCGGCGGAGTCGGCGGTGGGGCCGGTGGCTCCGGCTTCTCCGGCGCGGGCATCCCGGCGGCCAGTGGTGCGGGCGGCGGGGCCTCGGGCGGCGCGGGCTACACCCCGCCGAACTTCCAGGTGCCGGACATCCCCGAAGGCGGGAACTTCAGCGGCGCGGGCATCCCTGGGTCCTCGATGCCGCACTTCGACGACTCGACGACGTCGTCGGGCTTCACGCCCTCCGGGATCGGCGGCACGAACACCGGCGGCCCCGGCTACACGCCGCCGAACATCCCGATCCCGGACATCCCGAACAGCGGCGGCGGCACCGGCCGCGGGATCGGCCCGATCAGCGGGTTCACCCCGCCGGGCATCGACCCGATCACCGGGCTGCCCACCGGCACCGGCGGGCTCAACGGCACCGGCAAGATGCCGACGATCGGCCGCGGCGGCGGCATCAACGGCGACAGCATCGCGAGCCGGCTCGGCGGGATCGGCGGCGGCGCGGGCGGCGGCGGTATCGGTGGTGGCGGTGTCGGCGGTGGCGCGGCCGGCGGCGCGGGGATGCGCGGCGCGGGCAACCTGAGCGGTGGCGCCGCGTCCGGCGCGGCCGCGGAAGCCGAAGCGGCCGCCGCGCGCAACGCGATGTCGGGCCGCGGGGCGGCCGGTGCGGCCGGGTCCCCGGGCATGGGCGGCATGGGTGCCGGGGCCCGCGGCGGCAAGAAGGAAGACGACAAGGAACACAAGGCGGCCGACTACCTCGAGAGCGACGACCCGAACTTCTTCGCGGGCGAGCAGGTCGTGGCGCCGCCGGTGATCGGCGACTGGAAGAACCAGGATTGGAAGTGAGCGCATGACGGCCGGCGGCTTCGAAGTCGAACCGGACGACCTGGTCGCGCATGCGAGTCACGTCGAAAGCCTGGTGGACCGGTTGAACACGGCCGTCGCGGCGGCCGACACCGCGATGTCGGACCACGCCTACGGGTTGCTCTGCGCGTTCCTCCCGCCGATCATCCGGCCGACGGGGGAGAAGGCGAAGGACACGCTGAGCGCGTCGATCGAGGGCGTGCGCGGGCTCTCGGACAACGTCCGGACCGCGGCACAGTCCTATCGCGACGGTGAACAGGGCAACGCGCAGCCGTTCGAACGGCAGCTCACGGCCGCGCCGCGCGCGGAAGCGGCCACGGAGAGGGTGAAGGCATGACGGGCCCGAACGGCCTCGGTGACCTGATGCGGGATCCGGACGAGACGATCCGCCGGATGGACGACTGGGCGGCCGGCTTCGCGGCGAAAGCCGAGCGGTACCAGGCGGCGCAGGAGCAGACCGAACGGCTGCGGCTGACCGCGACCAGCTCCGACGGCGCGGTCAGCGTCACCGTCGGCGCGGACGGCACGGTCACCGACCTCACCTTCACCAACAAGGTCAAGTCGTTCCCGCTGGAAGAGCTGTCGCGGCAGATCCTGACGACGATGCGGCGCGCGCAGTCCGGCATCGCCGAGCGCGTCGCCGGGGTGATGGCCGAGCAGCTCGGCGACGAGGACCGCGAGACCCGCACCGCGCTGCTCGACTCGCTGCGCGGCCGGTTCCCCGATCCGGACGAACCCGCCGATGTGCCGCCGCCGCCCGCCGATCCGCAGGCGCCGTCGGCCCCGCAGGCCTCGCCGCCGCCCCGGCGGCCCGCCGCCGCGGACGACGAGGACAACAACCCCTGGTGAGGGGCTCGACACCGGGCGCCGGGGGGACGACACTGGGCCGATGACCGGCCTGATCACCGGAAGCCGTGTCCGGCTGCGGCCCGCCGCCGCCCCGGACGCCGCCCGGTTCGAGGAGATCCTGTCGCATCCCGAAGTCGCCCGCTGGTGGGCCGACGCCGAGGAACCGGTGGCCGCCCAGGTGTCCTACCTGCTGGACCCCGACGAGGGCACCACGACCTACGCCATCGAGCTCGATGACGTGGACGGCACCGTCGTGGGCATCGAGCTCGCCTTCGAGGAGGCGGACCCGCAGTACCGGCACGCCGGCATCGACATCGCCGTGCACCCGGACTTCCAGGGCCGCGGCCTCGGTTCGGACGCCATCCGGACGCTGGCCGAGCACCTGTTCACCGTGCGCGGGCACCACCGGGTGGTGATCGACCCCGCCGCGGACAACGAGTCCGCGATCAAGCTGTACCAGTCCCTCGGCTTCCAGCCGGTCGGCCGGATGCGCTCCTACGAGCGCGGCCCCGACGGCTCGTGGCACGACGGGCTGCTGATGGACCTGCTCGCCGACGACCTGGTTCCCGCGGCCGCACTGACCGCCTCATGAACCCCGACGTCTCGGCGGCCCCGGTCGTCGTGACCCGGCAGCTGCGGCGGGTGGCCGTCGCGAGCGCGGTCGGCACCACGATCGAGTGGTACGACTACTTCATCTACAGCACCGCGACCGCCCTGGTCTTCGGCAAGCTGTTCTTCACCACGCTCTCGCCCGCGTCCGGCACGCTGGCCGCGTTCGCCACGCTCGGCGTCGGGTTCCTGGCCCGCCCGGTCGGCGGGATCCTGTGGGGACACTTCGGCGACCGCGTCGGCCGCAAGGCGATGCTGGTGCTGTCGCTGCTGCTGATGGGCGTGGCCACGGTCGGTGTCGGTGTGCTGCCGACGTACTCCGCGATCGGCGTCTGGGCGCCGATCCTGCTGCTCGTGCTGCGGCTGCTCCAAGGTCTCAGCGCGGGCGGCGAATGGGGTGGCGCGGCCCTGATGGCCGTCGAGCACGCGCCCGAAGGACGGCGCGGGCGGTACGGCGCGTTCTCGCAGATCGGCGTCCCGGCCGGGCTGATCCTGGCGCAGCTGATGTTCTTCGTCCTCGGCCGGGCGCTGACCGACGCGCAGTTCGCGGCGTGGGGCTGGCGGGTGCCGTTCCTGGCGAGCATCGTGCTCGTCGGCGTCGGCCTGGTGATCCGGCTGCGGATCGAGGAGACGCCGGTGTTCGCCGAGCTGCGGCAGGCCGAAGCGCGCAGCAGGCTGCCGATGCTCGAGGTCTTCCGCGAGCGGCCGCGCGCGTTGCTGGTGGCGTCGGGCAGCTTCATCGCGAACACCGCGATCGGGTACATCTTCCTGGCGTACCTGCTCTCCTACGGCACGTCGGTGCTCAAGATCGACCGCACCACCCTGCTGGTGGTGGTCATCGTGGGCAGCGTGACGTGGCTGGTGAGCATCCTGGTCACGGCCGCGTGGTCGGACCGGGTCGGCCGGAAACCGGTGTACCTGGCCGGGTCCGTGCTGCTGCTCGTCTGGCCGGTGCCGTTCTTCCTGCTGGTCGACACGCGCCAGGCGGCGTGGCTGATCGTCGCGGTGGTGGTGCTGAACATCGGGCTCGGCGCGACCTACGGGCCGCAGTCGGCGTTGTTCGCGGAGCTGTTCGAACCGCGCTACCGCTACAGCGGCGCGTCGTTCTCGTACGCGGTGGGCGCGGTCCTGGGCGGTGGCTTCGCACCCCTGATCGCGACGGCGTTGCAGAGCGCGACCGGGACCTCGTTGTCGGTTTCGCTCTACCTGGTGGCGGTGGCGCTGATCAGCCTGATCGCGGTGGTGTTCATCCCGCGGGAGTGATCACAGCCGGTCGAGGCGGACGGCCTGCGCCATCCGCTCGTAGCCCGCGTCGCCGGGGTGGAGGTGGTCGCCGGAGTCGTAGGCCGGAAGCATCCGCAGCGGGTCGGCGGGGTCGCGGACGGCGGCGTCGAAGTCGATGACGCCGTCGAACACCCCGCCGGTGCGGATGAACGTGTTCACGGCCTGGCGGGTCGCTTCGAGGGTTTCGTCGTAGACGCGCCAGCCCTTGAACGGCGTGAGCGTGCCGCCGAGGACGCGGATGCCGCGCGCGTGGGCCTGCGCGACCAGCTGGCGGTAGGCCGACGTGATCGCCGCCGGGTCCGTCTGGTGCGGGTCCTGCTGGATGTCGTTGATGCCCTCCAGCACGATCAGCGTCCGCACGCCGCCCACGCTGAGCACGTCGCGGTCGAAGCGGGACAACGCGTTCTGGCCCGCCCCGGACCCCGGCACGTCGAGCAGCAGCCGGTTCGCGCTGATGCCCGCGTTGAGCACGCCGAAGCGGCCGTGCAGGCGGTCGGCGAGGAAGTCGGGCCAGCGGTGGTTGGCCCCGGCCACCGAGCCGACGCCGTCGGTGATCGAATCGCCCAGCGTCACGATCGACGCCTCGGCGCCGCCCTGGACGTCGACGCCGGAAACGTAGTGCCACACCGACGTTTGCTCGGTGTAGGGCGCGCCGGACTCGCTGGCCGCGAAGTCGCCGGCGCGGGTGAAGTACGACGTCTGCGCCGCCGCCGGGTGGTAGGTGACCGGACCGGACTTCGTCGGCACGTACGTCGTGACGAGCAGGTTGGCGTCGGCGGGCACGCGCAGCTCCACCGGGTCGCTCAGCGCCTCGCCGCCGGCCGGGACGACGACGCTCGGTGCGCCTCCGAACGCCAGCGACCGCAGGGTGCCGGGCACGGCGTCCGGGCCGGAACCCTGGACCGCGACGGTCACGTGCCCGAAGGTCAGGGGCGTGGCGCCGAACGCGTTGGAGAGGTGGACGCGGGCGCGGCCGCCGCCGGCGCTAGTGTGCACGACGTTGCGGATCGAATAACCCGGGTAGCCGTCCGGGGTGTTCGCCACGGCGGCCGCGGGGGCGGCGGCCCAGGTGCCGACCCAGCCGCCGACGGCGTGCTGCGCGGCGGCCGGGAGAGCGCTTTCCGGATTCGCGCTGCCCGACGTCGTGAGGATGCCGAGCCCCGCCAGGATCGCCGCGCTCACGGCCAGGAAGCGTCGCATGGCTTTCACGGTGTCGCTTTTGCCGGGACCCAGCGACCGCTGATCAGGTGAGGGAGTGGACAGGATCCCGGACAGCGAGGGGCGGGCCCGTCCGGGATTCTGGGGATGCCGGACGGGCCCGCGCGAGGTGGCCGTTGCCGCGACGGCCGCTCGCCGGAGTGCCCGGTCCCGATCGGGCGGAGGCTGGCCCGGATCGTTGCGTCGTGGCGACCCCGGAGGGCGTGTGCGAGAACGCCCTCACCCAGAGCACGGCCACCGGCGCCGCCCGGTTCAGACCGGTTTCGGCTTTCTCGCGGGACGAGCGTCAAGCGGCGGCGGGAAGGCCCGTCAGGGCGCGGTGTCCCGCGTCGGTCAGTTCGGCGGATGCCCACTGGCCGGGTGCCGGGGTGCCGACGGCGCGGATCAAGCCGGCGCGGGCGAGGTGGTGGGCGGTGTTCTGGTCGCAGCAGGACAACCCGTCCACGCGGAGGTCGGGTTCGCAGCTGCGGCGGAGTTCGGCGCGGCCCTCGCGGACCGCCTTGAGCATGGCGATCGCGCGGCGGCTCAACGCCTCGGGAGAGGCGGGCATCGGTCTGGCCTTTCGGTGCGGCTGGGCTTCTGGCGGCGAGGTGCTGCAGCTCGTTACCGAGGACCACGCGCCCGGCGCGAGGCAGGTTCACTTCGATCGCCTCTTGACACCGGGTGGAGCAACGAGCAGGGTCAGTCATCGGATGAATCAGCTTCGCCAATGACAGAGGCGCCCTCTGGGGGACGACTCTGCCGTCATTCCGCCGTAGTCATCCGATCCCTGGAGGTTCAGTGACGACCTTGCCCCGCCGTCAAGCCCTCGGCATCGCACTGGGAGGCGCCGTGGCGCTGGGCACCGCCGGGCTCACCCCGGCCGGTGCCGCCGTCCCGGTGGACGCCGCGCCCGACAGCCCGGACACCCCGATCGTCCCGCCCCCGCCACCCGTCCCGGTCCCGCTGGACGCCTGGTTCTCCAACGACGGCATCGACAGCGCCTCGGCCACGGGCGGCGACTTCGACGGGTCGGGCTACACCTTCCCGGCCGAGCACCTGCCGGTCGGCCGGACCGCGACCGTCGGCGGCGTCCCGTTCCGGCTCGGGTCCGCCGCGGCCGGGGCGAAGAACGACATCGCCGCCACCGGGCAGAAGATCGACCTGCCGAAGGGTCGCTACTTCGTCGCGTACTTCCTGGTCGCCGCCAGCTACGGCGCCACCGGCGGCACGGCGACCGTGCACTACGCCGACGGCAGCACGAGCACCGGCTCGCTGTCCGGCCCGGACTGGTACACCGGCACCGGCGCCCTCGTCGCGCCGTTCCGGTACGCACCCGGCGGCGTCGTCGACAACAACCCGGTTTCCCTGGCCACCGGCCAGGTCTGGGTCGACCCCGCTCGCGAAGCCGTCGCGCTCACCCTGCCGGTCACGGCGAATCCGGCGCCCAATGTCTCCAGCCTGCACGTCTTCGCGCTCACGCTGCAGCCGGTGGCCGTCGGCCGCTCGGCGCTGGTGCTGGACGGCCGGTCGACGGCGAACCTGCTCACCGACGGCGGTCCGCAGGCCGCGGAGGCGACCATCGTCAACGCCGGGACCGTGTGGCTCGGCGCGGGCGACCGGGTGAGCGTCACCGTCGACGTCCCCGGCGGCCGGACCGCCGTGCCCGCTGCCATCCGCGCGCTGGCGCCGGGGGAGCAGGCGACGGTCCGGCTCGGGCTCGCGGCGAACGCGTCCGTGCCGCCCGGCACCACCACGAACGGCCAGATCCGGGTCACCGCCGGGCGCGGCACGCTGGCGACCCAGCAGGTCCCGATCACGCTCGGCATCCCGGACTTCCGGCCGACCGACGCGTCGCTGTCGACGCACCGCGCGCCGTACTGGTTCACCGACGCCAAGTTCGGCATCTTCATTCACTGGGGCGTCTACGCGGTGCCCGCGTGGGCGCCGGTGGGGCAGCAGTACGCGGAGTGGTACTGGCAGAACCAGCAGGACCCGAACGGCGCGACCTACGCCTACCACCGCGAGAAGTACGGCGAGGACTTCGCCTACGACGACTTCATCCCGATGTTCACCGCGGCGAAGTTCGACCCGCGCACCTGGCTGAAGCTGATCGCCGACGCGGGCGCCGAGTACTACGTCCTGACCTCGAAGCACCACGACGGCTTCGCGTTGTGGGACACCAAGGTCAGCGACCGCAACTCCGTCAAGCTCGGCCCGAAGCGGAACATCATCGCCGAGCTGTTCGCCGCGTCCCGCCAGTACACGCCGCAGCTGCGCAACGGCCTGTACTTCTCGCTGCCGGAGTGGTTCAACCCGGACAACCCGTGGATGGGGCACGCGCCGCGCAACCCCTACACCGGCGCGCCGCTGCCCTACACCGGTTACACGGCGGGGAAGGACTTCGTCCGCGACTACCAGGCGCCGCAGGTGCTCGAGCTGATCTCGGAGTTCGACCCCGACGTGCTGTGGTTCGACATCGGCGGCGTCAACGACAGCCGGACCGTGCTCACCGAGTACTTCAACCGCGCGAAGAACCGTTTGCGCCCGAAGGACGTCACGTACAACGACCGCGGCGGCATCCCCGACCACGACTTCACGACGCCGGAGTACACGACCTACCCGAACACCGTCGTGGCGAAGTGGGAGGCGAGCCGCGGCCTGGACCCGTTCTCCTACGGCTACAACCGCGCGACCCCCGACGACCGGTACATGACGGCGGAAGAGGTGGTCCGGACCCTCGTCGACATCGTGTCGAAGAACGGCAACTTCCTGCTCGACATCGGCCCGGACTTCGACGGAACCATCCCGGACGTCATGCAGAAGCACCTGCGCGACGCGGGCGCGTGGCTGAAGGTCAACGGCGAAGCCATCTACGACACGACCTACTGGTCGCGGATGGCGCAGCTCGGCGACCTGCGGTTCACCGTCAAGCCGAACGAGGCGTTCTACGTGCACTCGCTCGCCGCGCCGGGCAGCCGCCTGGTCGTCGACGCGCCGGTGCCGATCCGCGCCGGTGACCGGGTGACGATGCTCGGCTACCGGGGCACCCTGCACTGGACCGTGGAGAACGGCTCGCTGGTGATCGACGTCCCGGCCGCGGCCCGGCAGGCGGGCCGCTACACGTGGGTGTTCAAGATCGCCTGGAGCTAGAGGTCGGCGTTCTTGCCGATGTAGAGCTCCGCGAACGCCGCCGCGGCCGCGGGCGAACCCAGCAAGCGGCGCATCCGGGCCTCCGCGATGCGTGCCGCGAACGGGTTTTCGCCCGTGGCCGCGGTGTTGTGGAAGATGTCCGACAGCCACTGCGAGAACTCCTGGTACTGCCAGACCAGCGGCAGGCACGCGTCGGAGTACCCGGCCAGCCGGGAGCTGTCGCCCTCGTAGTGCGCCTGGAACGCCTCGGCGAGCAGGAACGCGTCGTGCAGGGCGAGGTTCATGCCCTTCGCCGCGATCGGCGCGACCAGGTGCGCCGACTCGCCGGCCAGGAACAGGCGGCCGTGCGCCATCGGCTCCACGACGTAGTTGTGCATGTCGAGGATTCGCTTCTCGAACAGCCTGCCTTCGATGATTTCTCCGTCGGGAACGGTGAGCCGCGCGTGCAGCTCCCGCCAGACGCGCTCGTCCGGCCAGTCCGCCTCGGTCTCGCCTTCCGCAGTCTGCAGGTAGAAGCGCGTCACGGTCGGCGTGCGGGCCATGTGCGCGGCGAACCCGCGCGGGTGGATGCCGAACAGCACCCCGTCGGCGGACGGCGGGGCTTCCGCGAGCAGGGCCAGCCAGCCGATTCCGTAGTCGTGGTGGGACTTCACGGTGGATTCCGGTGGCAGGTACCCCTGCGTGACGCCGCGGGCGCCGTCGCAGCCGGCGATGAAGTCGCAGTCGATGCGGTGCTCGCCGTCGGCAGTGGTGAAGGTGACGGCGGGGGAGTCCGACGTCAGGTCGTGCAGCCGGACGTCGGAGACTTCGAAGACCGCTTCGCCGCCGCCGTCGGTGTACTGCGCGACCAGGTCGGTCACCAGAAGCTGTTGCGGGTACACGAAATGCCGCTGCCCGGTGACGTCGCCGTAGCGGAACGCGTGCCGCTGCCCGGCGAACCGGAACTCGAACTTCTCGTGCTGGGGCGCCTTCGCGACGAGCTGCTCGCCGAGCCCACGCTGTTCGAGCCCGCGGACGGCCCACTCCTCGATGAACCCAGCCCGCGGCCGCTGTTCGATGAACGCCCGGCTCTCCGCCTCCAGCAGCACGCAGGAGATCCCCGCGCGCCGCAGCAGGTTCGCCACCGTCAACCCGGCGGGGCCCGCCCCCACCACGACCACCGCCGTGCGCGTCGCCACCATGGGCCCGAGGGTAGCCGAACCGGACGAAGCGGTCAGTAGTATTCGCGAAGCAGGGGCCACGCCGTCGACCACGGCTCGGTGAGCGTGCACAGCGAGAACCGGACGCCTTCCTCGTCGTTGTCGACGCCGTCGGCGTTGTGGTGCACGCCCGCCGCCCGGCAGCCGGTGAGCACGCGCTCCGCGGGCGACCCGGGCACGAACCGGCCGACGAGCAGCACCGGGCCGACCAGGCGGTCCGGCGGCGGCCCCCAGTCGGCGTAGGACATGTGCGGAGAGTACGGCCGGGGCAGCCCGCGCTCCGGCCCGTAGTGCTCGATGGCGCCCGCTTGGCCGTAGTTGGCGGCGAGGATCACCGCGGTGTCGCGCTCGGTGGCCGGGATCCGCGCCCACGCGCCCGCGACGTTCCCGGCGAACTCCGGCCAGCCGACCTGCTCGCCGGGTTCCTTGTTCATGGCCAGCAGTGCGCCGTTCAACGCGGGCGCGGGGACCACCGGGAGTCCGATGAGGACGGACACCACCAGGCAGACGGCGGCGGCCGCGCCGGTGAGCACCCGCCGCGTCGCCCGGCCGCGCCGCAGCCACCGCAGCACGGGTTCGGCCCCGAGCGCGACCAGCGGCAGGAGCAGCGGGACAGCGTAGTACGGCTTCCCGCCCACGACGAGCAGTTCGAGGCAGACCACCGGGTAGGCGATCGCCAAGGCACGCGCCCAGCGCACCGCGGGGTCGCGCCACGGCCGGACGAGCCCGGCCACCCACACCGGCACCAGCACCGGCGACAGCAGGACCAGCTGCATCGGGACGAACAGCAGGCGGTTCTCGCCGCCGTCGTCCTCGCTGATCCCGCCCGCGACGGTGAGCATCGGCCAGCCGTGCGACGCCTGCCAGAGCACCACCGGCGCGGCGAGCACGACCGCGACGGCGATTCCGGCCGCGAGCCACCAGGTCCGGAACACCCGGCGCGGCCCGGCGGCGAGCACGCCCACGCCGAGCCCGGACAGCAGGAGCAGGACCAGCCACTTGTTGACCAAGCCGAGTCCGGCGGCGGCGCCGACCGCGAGCCACCACCGGCCGTCGCCGGTGCGCAGCAGCCGCAGGCCGAACCAGGCGATCAGGCACCACAGCAGCAGATCCGCGGAGTTGGTGGCGAGCATGTGCGACACGACCAGCACGTACGACGACAACGCCGTCACCACCGCGGTGAACAGCTGCACGCCGCGGCCGCCGCCGAACTCGCGGGCCAGCAGCGCGGCGACCACGACGGTCGCCATGCCGAGCAGGGTCGCGGCCACCCGCAGCCCCGTCGGGGTCTCGCCGAACACCGCCGTCGACGCGCGCGCGAGCCACGGCGTGAGCGGCGGGTTGTCGACGTAGCCCCAGTCCGGCCGGTGTCCGGAGGCGACGAAGTACAGCTCGTCGCGGTGGAAGCCGTAGCGACCGGAAAACGCGGTCAGCACCACCGCCTGCACCGCGACGACGATCCCGGTTGGCAGCGCGGCGAACGGCGATAGGTGCTGTGGCGTCCGGGCCTCCGGCCCGGGCCGGGGGCTCCGCCACCCGGACCCCCGAAAAGCTCGCGTGCGACCGGCCCCCATGGCAGTCTCCCCTCGGCGTGAGCGGATCGTACGCCGGGGATCAAGCCCGCGGGAGCGCTCCGACGTATTCGGCGCCCGCGTCCGCGACCAGCTCGGTCAGCGACTGCGCGCGGCGGATCGGGGTGAACCGGACCTCTCCGCGTTCGGACACGGTGAAGCCGTGCACCGCCGGGCGCGGCAGCGTGTTGTAGGCGTAGTGCGCGCCGAAGTAGTACGCGCCGGTGTCGTGCGCGACGACGAGGTCGCCGGGCGCGAGCAGCGGCAGCGGTCGTTCGCGGGCGAGGAGGTCGCCCGCGAAGCACAGTGGCCCGGCGATGTCCTGCGGCACCTCGGGTCCGGTCTTCGGCACGCCCGCCGCGTCGAACGCGCCCAGCCGCAGCGGCCAGTGCTCCGGCTGGAGCACCGTGCGGGCCGCCACCTGGGCGCCCGCGTGCGTCACGGCGATGTGCCTGCCGCCCGCGACCTTCGTGTACTCGACCGCGCTGACCAGGAAGCCGTTCTTCGCCAGCAGCGACCGGCCGAACTCCGTGACGTAGGAGTAGCGGCCGTCGGCGAGCGCCGGGACGCGGTCGAGCAGCGTCGCGACGTAGTCGGCGTACGTCGGGCCGCCGGCGGCGGAGGTGAAGTCCACCGGCAGGCCGCCGCCGAGGTCGATGCTGGTGACCTGGCGGTGCCCGGTCGAGGCGTTGATCTCCTCGGCCAGCTCGTACACCGCCGCGACGCCTTCGGCCATCAGCTCGGGCGGGCAGCCCTGCGAGCCGACGTGGACGTGCAGCCGCGTCAGCCACGGCCGCCGCGCGAAGGCGTCGCGCAGGAGGGCGCGGTTTCCGTTGTCCCGCAACGGGATGCCGAACTTGGACGTCGCGGTCGCGGTGCTCGTGTCGCCGATCCGGCCGGTCCCGACCTGCGGGTTGACCCGCACGCCGAGCACCGACCGCGGCGGTGTCGGGCCGACCAGCGCGTCGAGCCGGGCCAGCTCCTGGAAGTTGTCGGCGTTGACCGCGGTGCCCTCGGCGAGGGCGTGCGCGAGCTCGGCCGTGGTCTTGGCGGGGGAGTCGAGGACGAGCCGCGCGCCGCGGAGCCCGGCGGCTTCGGCGACCGCCGTCTCGCCGGGGCTGGCGACCTCGGCGTCGACCCCGAGGTCGCCGAGGAACCGCAGCAGCGGCGCGAGCCCGCACGCCTTGGCGGCGACGGTGTGCTGGACGCGCCCGAGCGGGGCGAACGCCTTCGTCAGGTCCTCGACGGCTTCGCGGACCCCGGCGAGGTCGACGAACCCGGCCATCGGGGCGACGAGGTCCTGGCGGGCCGCGGCGGCGAGGGCGTGCAGCTTGCGTTCGGTGCGGGTGTCGGTCACCGGGCCAGGACAGCAGGGGTGGCGGCGGGACGTCCAAGACTTCGTCCTTCTCGAACCATAGGTTCGCCCTATAGTGGCTGGGTGGACTTGCGCCGATGGCACTACTTCGCCGTGCTGGCCGAGGAGATGCACTTCACGCGCGCGGCGGCGCGGCTGTTCGTGTCGCAGCCGTCGCTGAGCCAGCAGATCCGCGCGTTCGAGGCGGAGCTGGGCGTCGCGCTGCTCGACCGCTCTGGCCCGCGCTTCGCGTTGACGGAGGCGGGCCGGGTCGCCGCGGCGGAGGCGCGGGAGCTGCTCGAGCGCTTGGACCGGGCGCGGGGCGTCATCGCGGCGGCCGGGCGTGGCGAGGCCGGGAAGCTCCGGATCGCCTACACGCGCTCGGCGCCCGGCCCGCTGGCCGGTGACCTGGTGGCGGCGTACCGGGCCCGCCACCCGGACGTCGAGCTGGCCCTGGAGACGGGCTGGACGAGCCTGAACCTCACCCGGCTGGCGGCGGGCGAGATCGACGCCGGGTTCGTGCGGCCGCCGGTGCGAGCGCCGGGTATCGAGGTGGCGGTGGTGGGCTCGGAGGAGGTGCTGATCGCGCTGCCGTCCGGGCACGCGCTCGCCCGCCGCCGCGGCCGGCTGAAGCGGGCGTGGATCGCGAACGAGCCGGTGGTGTTCTGGCCGCGCGACAACGGGCCCGGCCAGTACGACGCGATCAGCGGCCAGGTCTGGCCGGGCGGGGTGCCGCCGATCGTGCGCGAGGAACCCGAGGACGAGCAGCTGATGCGCGCGGTCGCCGAGGGCGCGGGGATCGCGGCGGTGCCGGAACACCGGGCGCGGGGGTTGCGCCGCCGCGGGGTGGTGCTCCGGCGGCTGGAGGATCCGGTGCCGGTGATCGATCTCGGGCTGGCCTGGCGGGCGGGGTCGGTGCCGCCGGTGGTGCGGGCGTTCGTGGAGCTGGCGCGGGGGTGACCGTCACCCGGGCAGGCAGCACGACGACCGCAGCGCCGGAGCTGTCGTCTCCTCCTGGGCCGCGCGTTCGATGTCGGCGAAGATCCGCTGCCGCTCTGCGGGCCCCAGGTAGCTCCCGCGGCTGACGACCGCGTGGATGCGGCGGCTGTTCGTGATCGCGGCCAGGGGGTCCGCGTCGAGGACGACCAGGTCGGCGTCCGCGCCGACCGTCACCGTGCCCGACGAAGCCCGCCCCGCGCACCGAGCCGCGTCGCGCGTCGCCACCTGCACCGCCCGCTTCGGCGAGAGCCCGGCCCGCACCAGCAGCGCCAGCTCGTCGTGCGTGGCGAAACCCGGGAACGTGTACAAGAACCCGCTGTCCGTGCCCGCGGCGAGCGGCGCGCCCGCGGCCGCCAGCTCGCCCACCAGCGCCAGGACCGCCTCGAAGTACGCGGCCTCCTGGGCGATCCGGTCGGGCGGCCAGACCGGCCACGCCGACGCGTAGTCCAGCCACTCCTGGCGCACGGACCGCGGCAGGTACCGGTCGGCGAGCCCCTGCAGCACCGGGTCCTTCGGCAGGTCCGCGGGCGGCGACGACGTCCGCGCGAGCACGGCCAGCGTCGGCACGTGCCAGGCCCGGTGGGCGCGGAACCGCCCCGCCAGCTCGCGCGTCAGCGCCGCGCTGTGCGTCGCGACGGCCTCGCGGTCGATCCGGCCGAGCGCACTCGGCCAGTCGTAGGTGGTGTCGGGCAGCTGAGCCAGCCGCGCGTAGTACTCGTCCTTCTTCGCCGACGTCGACGCGTGGAACGCGAACATGTGCTCGACCGAGTGCTGGCCGCGGGCGAGCACGTCCTGGACCGGCAGCTGGATCGGCACGTGCCCGCCGTAGCGCAGGCCGTGGCGCCGGGACTCGGCGGCGATCGCCGCGTGGATCGCCGGGCTCATGAACGAGTACACCTTGACGAGGTCGGCGCCGACGCACTTCGCGTCCCGGACGGCCACCGCGGCCTCGTCGGGCGTGGCGACCAGCCGGTGGACGTCGACGAACGAGTTCCCGCCGTCGAGGATCTCGCTCGCGATGACCAGCCGCGGCCCGGTCAGCTCGCCGCGCTCGATCCGGCGCCGCACGTCGTGGGTCTCGGGCCTGCCGTCCATGTCGCGGACCGACGTGACGCCGTTGACCAGGTGCATCGGCGGGAACGTCCGCGCCAGCTCGGTGTAATGCGTGTGGGTGTCCCACAGACCGGGGATGACGAACTTGCCGGAAAGGTCCACGACGCGCACTCCGGCCAACGCAGGCGCGGGCACCCCGCGCCCGACCGCGGCGATCCGGTCACCGGCCAGCACGATCGTCGCGTCCCGCAGCGGCGGCGCGTCCGTGCCGTCGATCAGCGTCGCGTGCGTGAGCACGGTGATTTCCCCGGCCGCCTCGGCTTTCCCCGGCAGCGCGAGGCTCGCGGTGGCCCCCAGCACTCCGGTCCCGAGCCACGCGAGAAAGGCCCGGCGGTCGACGTCCCCCATCGGCTTCCCCCTTCGCCGTCGCCATGATGGCACGCGCGGCCGTGCGGCGTAAGCTCGCGGACGTCCCCGGCGAAGGGCGTTTCCCATGGCAGGCCACGAGATCACCGACCGCATCGCCGACCTGATCGACGAGGAGTACCGGCTGCGCACCGCCGCGCTGCACCACGGTGGCCTCACCCCGGACGAGCGCACCCGGCTGAAGGAGCTCGAACGCCAGCTCGACGCCGCCGTCGCCATGCTGCACCGCCGCCAGGCCCTGTCCGTGTTCGACGACGACTGAGCCGACGACTCAGAAGAACCCTTCGCGGCCGCTCGCGGGCGGGACCCGGTGCCCGAGGTCGGCACTGATCCGCGCGGCCGTGCGCACCACCAGCGGCACCACCTCCTGGCGCAGCTTCTCGACGTCCGACCGCCCGCTCGACGTCGACGACGCCAGGGCCGCCACCACCGCGCCGCTGGCGTCGCGCACCGGCGCCGACACCGAGAGCAGCCCTTCCTCCAGCTCCTCGTCGACCAGGGCCCAGCCCTGGTCCTGGACCGTCCGCAGCGCCTTCCGGAAGTCGGCCTCGTCGGTGATCGTCCGCGCGGTGAACCGCGGCAGCCCGGCCGCGACGACCTCGTCCACCAGCGCCGGCGGGGCCCAGGCCAGCAGCACCCGGCCCATCGACGTCGCGTGGGCGGGCACGCGCGTGCCGATCGAGACGTTGATGCTCATGATCCGCCGCACCGGGACGCGGGCGACGTAGACGACCTCCGCGCCGTCCAGCGCGGCCAGTGACGCCGATTCGCCGGTCTCCTCGGCGAGGCTCAGCAGCCGCGGCTGGGCCGTCTCGATCATGCCGTGGGACGCCGAGTAGTGCTGGCCGATGCTCAGCACGCGCGGGGTCAGCGACCAGCGCGGCCCGTCGCCGCGGACGTAACCGAGCCGTTGCAGCGTCAGGAGGATCCGCCGGACGGCCGGGCGGGACAGGCCGGTCGCGGTCGCCAGCTCGGCGAGCGTCGGGTTCGCGCGCTCGGCGTCGAACGCCATCAGCACGGCGAAGCCGCGTTCGATGCTCTGGATGTGGTCGCGGTCGGTCTCCATCGCCTCATCTTTCCGCATCCCGTCTTGACAACGCGGACGCGCCGGGGGACTCTCCTACCGTGTCCGCATAGCGTTCAAGATGTACGCACAGCGTACAGGAAGTGGGAGCGATGACGCTCGACCAGCGCGAAGTCCGCAACGCCTTCGGCCGCTTCGCCACCGGAGTCACGGTGGTGACGTGCCGCAACGAGCAGGGCGAACCGCACGGGGCGACGGTGAACGCCTTCACCGCCGTCTCGCTGGACCCGGCCCTGTGCCAGGTGACGCTGACGCGCAAGTCGAAGGCCTGCCGGTACCTCGACGGCGCGCCGTTCGCGGTCAACGTCCTCGCCGCCGACCAGCTCGACACCGCGTGGCACTTCGCCGGCCGCCCGCAGGACCGGGCGCCGGAGTGGGCCGAAGGCGTGGTGGCGCCGGTGCTGACCGGCACCGCGGCCACCATCTCGTGCCGTCCGTGGCGCCTCTACGACGGCGGTGACCACCTCATCGTCATCGGCGAGGTCGAGCACCTCGAAACCAGCGACGCCGACCCGTTGCTGTTCTTCGCCGGCGGGTTCCGCGAACTCGGCCCGCGCGGCTGCGCCCACTGGTCGGCTTCGGTCGACTGCCCCGACCTCGGCTGGTTCGGCTCGGCCGAGGGCTTCGCCCCGCTCGCCACCGCAGCTTCCTGACCGTGCAATCCGTTCAACGACGAAGGGTTCACCGATGACCATCCAAGAGCACGACGCGCCCGCGAAGGCCCGCACCACGCGGCCGATGACCGGCGACGAGTACATCGAGTCCATCCGCGACGGCCGCGAGGTGTTCATCTACGGGGACAAGGTGGACGACGTCACCACGCACCCCGCGTTCCGCAACTCGGTGCGGATGACCGCTCGGCTCTACGACGCGCTCCACGACCCCGACCAGCAGTCCGTGCTCACCGCGCCGACCGACACCGGCAGCAGCGGCTTCACCCACCCGTTCTTCCGCACCCCGAAGTCCAAAGAGGACCTGTTCGCCGACCGCGACGCGATCGTCGCCTGGGCGCGGATGACCTACGGCTGGATGGGCCGCAGCCCCGACTACAAGGCCGCCTTCCTCGGCACGCTCGGCGCGAACTCCGACTTCTACGAGCCCTTCGCCGACAACGCCCGGCGCTGGTACACCGAGTCGCAGGAAAAGGTCCTGTACTGGAACCACGCCATCATCAACCCGCCGGTCGACCGCGACCAGAACCCCGACGACGTCAAGGACCTGTTCATCCACGTCGAGGACGAGCGCGACGACGGCCTGATCGTCTCCGGCGCCAAGGTCGTCGCGACCGGCTCGGCGATCACCAACTACAACTTCATCGCCCACTACGGCCTGCCGATCAAGAAGCGCGAGTTCGCGCTCGTCTGCACGGTGCCGATGGGCGCGCCGGGCATGAAGCTGATCTGCCGCAACTCCTACTCGAACGTCGCCGACGCGACGTCCAGCCCGTTCGACTACCCGCTCTCGAGCCGGTTCGACGAGAACGACACGATCTTCATCCTCGACAAGGTGAAGATCCCGTGGGAGAACGTCTTCATCTACGGCGACGCCGAGAAGGCGAGCACGTTCTTCCCGGGTTCGGGCTTCCTGCACCGCTTCACCTTCCACGGCGTCGCGCGGCTGGCGGTCAAGCTCGACTTCATCGCCGGGCTGCTGATGAAGGGCGTGGAGGTCACCGGCACCAAGGACTTCCGCGGCATCCAGACCCGCGTCGGCGAGGTCATCGGCTGGCGCAACCTGTTCTGGGCGCTCTCGGACGCGATGGCGGCGAACCCGGACGAGTGGAAGAACGGCGCGGTCCTGCCGCACCTGGACTACGGCCTCGCCTACCGCTGGTTCATGACGCTCGGCTACCCGCGCATCCGCGAGATCATCATGCAGGACCTCGGGTCCGCGCTGATCTACCTGCCGTCGTCGGCGAAGGACTTCTCCTCGCCGGAGATCCGCCCGTACCTCGACCAGTACGTCCGCGGCTCCAACGGCTACAGCGCCGTCGAGCGCGTCAAGCTGATGAAGCTGATCTGGGACTCGATCGGCAGCGAGTTCGGCGGGCGCCACGAGCCTCTACGAGCGCAACTACTCCGGCAACCACGAAGGCGTGCGCGCCGAGCTGCTGTTCGCCGCCCAGCAGTCCGGCTCGGCCGAGGCGATGAAGGGCTTCGCCGAGCAGTGCATGGCCGAGTACGACCTCGGCGGCTGGACCGTCCCCGACCTCTACAACCCCGGCGCCACCTCCCTTTCCCGCTGACGAAGGACCGGCCATGACCACCACCGAACACCACACACCCACCGCGGCGGGCTCGGGCAGCTCCGCCAGCGCCGCCTTCCGCGCGGCCGCCCGCACCACCCAGGACGTCCCGCCCGAGCGCGTCGACACGGTCGCCCGCGCCGTGCTGCGCGGCGTGCACCAGGCGATCCGCGAGCACGACGTCACCTACCCGGAGTTCCAGGCCGCGAAGCAGTGGCTGATGGACGTCGGCGAAGGCGGCGAGTGGCCGCTGTTCCTCGACGTGTTCGTCGAGCACGTCGTCGAAGAGGTCGCCGCCCGCACGCAGGACGGGACCAAGGGCAGCATCCAGGGCCCGTACTACCTGCCGGACCAGGAGAAGCTGCCGTGGCAGGCGAGCCTGCCGATGCGCCCGGGGGAGAAGGGGACACCGCTGGTGTTCGCCGGGCAGGTCCGCGACGTCGACGGCACCCCGGTCGCGGCGGCCGAGCTGGACATCTGGCACGCCGACGACGACGGCTACTACTCCGGCTTCGCGCCGGACATCCCCGACGGCAACCTGCGCGGCGTCGTGGTGACCGACGGCCAGGGCCGGTTCGAGATCACCACCGTGCGGCCCGCGCCGTACCAGATCCCGACCGACGGCCCGACCGGGAAGCTGATCGCGGCGGCGGGCTGGCACGCGTGGCGGCCCGCGCACCTGCACCTCATGGTGCGCGCGCCCGGCTACCGCACGATCACCACGCAGCTGTACTTCCAGGGCGGGGAGTGGCTCGACAGCGACGTCGCCGAAGCCACCAAACCGGAGCTGGTGCTGGACCCGCGGCCGCAGGAGGACGGCAGGCTGCGCGCGACGTACGACTTCGTGCTGGAGCGCGGATGACCGAGCTGGGGATCGAGCGCGTCGAAACGGTGCTGCTCGACGTGCCCCTGCGCCGGCCGCACCGGTTCGCGCGGACGGGCATGTCCGCGCAGCCGGTGCTGCTGGTGTTCGTCCACACCCGGGGCGGCGCCGTCGGCGTCGGCGAAGGCGTCGTGCCGGGCGGGCCGTGGTGGGGCGGCGAGTCGGTGGAGACCATGCGGCTGGTCGTCGAGCGGTACTTCACCCCGGTGCTGCTCGGACGGCGCGTCGACGACATCGCGGGGATCCTGCGCGACCTCGGCGACGTCGTCGCGGCGAACCTCTACGCGAAGACCGCGGTCGAGGTGGCCCTGCACGACGCCTGGGCCCGCAGCCTCGGCGTCCCGGTGCACACCCTGCTGGGCGGGCTCGCGCGGCGGTCGGTGCCGGTGACGTGGGCGCTGGGCACCGAACCGGCGCCGGTGGTCGTCGACGAGGCCCTCGCGAAGCTGGACTCCGGCCTGCACACCAGCTTCAAGCTCAAGATGGGTGCCCAGGAGCCCGCGGCCGACGTCGCGCGGATCCGGGCGGTCGCCGAAAAGCTGGTCGGCGTGGCGAGCGTCCGCGTGGACCTCAACGCGCGCTGGGACCTGCTGACGTCGCTGACGTACTTGCCGCGGCTGGCGGACGCGGGTGTCGACCTGATCGAACAGCCGGTACCCGGTGCCGAGGTCGAGGCCCTCGCCGAGATCAACCGCGCGCTGCCGATCCCGGTGATGGCCGACGAAAGCCTCCGCACCCCCGGTGACGCGCTGCGGCTCGCCCGGACCCGCGCGGCCGACGTCTTCTCCCTGAAGACCACCAAGTCGGGTGGCCTGCGGGCGACGCGGGCGATCGCGGAGGTCGCGGCCGCGGCCGGGATCCCGTGCCACGCGGGCACTTCCATCGAAAGCCCGATCGGCACGGCGGCCTCCCTGCAGCTGGCCTGCACGGCCCCGGCGGTGACGTGGGGGAGCGAGCTGTTCGGGCCCCTGCTGATGAGCGAAGAACTGCTGACGACGCCCCTGCGCTACGCCGACGGCGAGCTGCACCTGCCGGACGGGCCGGGGCTGGGCGTCGAACTCGACATGGCGGCGGTGCGCCGCCTGGAAAGGCGCTGAGATGTTGTTCCACGTGCGGATGGACGTCGCGATCCCGCCGGGCCTCGACGTGACCGACCGGGTCGCGGCCGAAAAAGCCCGCGCGCTGGAGCTCCAGCGCGCGGGCGTGTGGGTGCACCTGTGGCGGATCGTCGGGCGCTACAGCAACTTCAGCGTCTTCGACGTCGCCACGAACGACGAGCTGCACGACATCCTGTCGACGCTGCCGCTGTACCCGTTCATGAAGATCGAGGTGACGCCGCTGGCCACGCACCCGTCGGACCTGGCCGCCCAGTAGGGGCGGTGGCTCAGGTGTGCCGCAGCAGGGCGCCGAAGCCCTCCCACAGGTCGAGGCGCTCGTCGAGGACCACGACCTCGGCCCCGGTCGCGACCGCCGCGAACGGGATGGCTTCGTCGGCCCGGCGCTGCTCGGGTTCGGCCACGCCGAGCGCCTGCAGCCCGGCCTTGCCGACGGCCACCTGAGCCGGTTCCGGCCCCGCGAACACGGCCGTGTCACCGGGGGAGCCGACCAGCAGCGTGGCGACGTTGGCCTCGGCCAGCGCGGTCGTCACGGCTTCGAGGCCGCTGACCGCCAGGCCCGACTCGCGGCCCGACTCGGCCCGGAACGTCTCGGCGACGTCGTCGAGGTCGGCCAGGTGGCGGCCGGTGACCAGCTCGTGGACGCGCCGGTCGAGCTCGTCCCGGGACGAGCCGGGCGCGCGGCTGCCCGTGTCGACCTCGGTGGTGATCCGGCGGACCGCCTCCGGCAGCAGGCCGTGCAGCTCCGAGCGGGCCTGCACCTCGCCGGCGAGGACCACGAACTCGGCGCGCGACCGCTCGACCGCCTTGGCGACGTGCCGGGCGACCTCTTCGAGGTTCTGCCGCGCGGTCTCCTCGGCCCGGTTCTGGATGTCGTGGTGGGCGGAGCCGCCGCCGCGGACCTTGTGCACCGGGTGGTCGGTGCCCTCGACGGTCTCCGTGCGCGGCGCGCCCGGGCCGTGCTCGGTGACCTCGGCACCCACCCGGTCGGTCACGACCACGACGTACCGCGGGGTCTCTTCGACGTGGGTCGCCAGCGGCAGCAGGTAGGGCAGCGCGGAGTAGCGCACCACCTGCGACGGCGGCGGCGCGGCCAGGTGCCGGTCGAGCAGCACCGAGCCGTGCGCGGCGATGATGCTGCGGCCCGCCTTGCCGACCGGCCGTTCGCCGTCGCGGATCGCGCGCAGGACGGCGGTCACCGTCTCGCGGTCGGCCCGCTGGTCGCTGAGCGCGGCTTCGATCTCCTTCGATCGCAGCGCGAGCTGCTTGGCGGCGTCCTCGGTGTCGTACGAGGCGTCGAAGTGCACGGACGCGAACGGCCCGCCCGCCGTGGTGAGGTCGCGCAACGCGGAAGTGTCCATCGTGGACTCCTTTCAGCGCTTGGAGGGCAGGAGCTCTGCAGTTTGGTCTTCATGCCCTGGGTGAACAGGTGCCAGGCGTTGGGGTCGCCCTTGAGCACCGCTTCGGTCATCGACTTCAGCTGCTCGGTCGTGGCGTGCGGCGGGATCGGCGGCACCTCGGGGTCGCAGCGGACGTCGAGCACCGTCGGCACGTCGGTGGCGAGCGCGGTGCTCCACGCGTCGCCGAGCGCGTCGGGGTCGTCGACCGCGATGCCGCCCAGCCCGATGCTCAGCGCGAAGTCCGCATAGGACACTTCGGGCAGCGCCTGCGACTCCTCGAACTTCGGGGCCCCGCCCATCGCCCGCAGCTCCCAGGTGACCTGGTTCAGGTCGCCGTTGTGGAAGACGCAGACGACCAGCCGCCGGTCGGCCCACAGCTCGCGGTAGCGCGCGATGGTGAGCAGCTCGGCCATGCCGTTCATCTGCATGGCGCCGTCGCCGGTGAGCGCGACGACCGGGCGGTCCGGGTGGGCGAACTTGGCGCCGATCGCGTACGGCACGGCCGGGCCCATGGTGGCCAGCGTCCCGGACAGCGAGCCGCGCATCCGGCCGCGGAAGCGCAGGTTGCGCGCGTACCAGTTGGTGGCCGAGCCGGAGTCGGCGGTGATGATCGCGTCGTCGGGGACCCGCTCGGACAGCTCGTGCACGATCCGCATCGGGTTCACCGGCTCGGCTTGCAGCATCGCTTGCCGCGTCACGGTTTCGTGCCACTCGGCGACGTTGTGCGCCACCTTGCCCTGCCACGACGTGTCGGCCTTGCGCTCGATCAGTGGCAGCAGCCGCTCGAGGGTGCCCTTCGCGTCGCCGAGCAGGTTGACCTCGGTGGGGTAGCGCAGGCCGAGGAAGCGCGCGTCGACGTCGATCTGCACCGCCCGCGCCTGGCCGAACTCCGGCAGGAACTGGCTGTACGGGAAGCTGGAGCCGACGATGAGCAGCGTGTCGCAGTCGCGCATCAGCTCATAGCTGGGCCGGGTGCCGAGCAGGCCGATCGCGCCGGTCACGTACGGCAGGTCGTCGGGCAGGACGTCCTTGCCCAGCAGCGCTTTCGCGATCCCGGCGCCGGTCAGCTCGGCGAGCTCGCGCAGCTCGGTGACGGCGTTGCGGGCGCCTTGCCCGACGAGGATCGCGACGCGCTCGCCCGCGTTGAGCACCGCGGCCGCCTTCGCCAGCTCGTCCGCGGGCGGCACGACGCTCGCCCGCGGGTGGTCCGGCGGGCTGGAGGGCACGTGCTTGAACGCGTGCTGCGGCGCCTCGTACTCCTGCTCCTGCAGGTCGGCCGGGATGATCACGGCCGTCGGCGCGCGCTGCGCGATCGCCGTCCGCATGGCCCGGTCCAAGGCGTTCGGCAGCTGTTCGGGCACGTTGACCTCGACGAGGTATTCGCTCGCGACGTCCTTGAACAGCGCCTGCAGGTCCACTTCCTGCTGGTAGCTGCCGCCCATCGCGCTGCGCGCGGTCTGGCCGACGATCGCGACCACCGGGACGTGGTCGAGCTTGGCGTCGTAGAGCCCGTTGAGCAGGTGGATCGCGCCGGGCCCGGACGTCGCCATGCAGACGCCCGGACGGCCGCTGAACTTCGCGTATCCGACCGCGGCGAACGCCGCCATCTCTTCGTGGCGCGCCTGGACGAACCGGGGCACGTTGTCCGCCTCGCCGAAGGCCGTGACCAGGCCGTTGATCCCGTCCCCGGGATAGGCGAAGACCTGGTCGACGTCCCATTCGCGCAGTCTGGCCAGCAGGTGGTCGGCAACGGTGTGGCTCATGCCGGGCGGTTACCGCCCGCCCCGGTGGGCTAAACGTCGCCGAGCGCCGACCGGACCGCGGCGACCACGTCCGGGTGACCGAGGGGCAGCGGCGGGGGCACGCGGTCTTCCGGCCCTTCGGTGCTGGACGCGACCACGCGCACGTCCGTGCCCGCTTCGCGCAGCTTCGCGACGACGTCGTCGTGTTCGGCCAGCCAGGCTTCGTTGGCCTTCCGCGCGTCACCGGAGGGCAGGAAGGCGTCCGAGGCCGGGTCGACCAGCAGCAGGTGAGCGGCCGCGCCCGGGTGGCGTTCGGCCAGCTGCAAGGCTTCCGCCGCGAAGGGCCCGCTCGCCACGACCGCGATCTCGGGGTCAGTGGGACCGGTGTCACCGAGGACGTCGTCGGCGTCGGTCAGGGCGCCCCCGGCGGGGACCCGGCACCACACGACCCCGCGCCGTTCCGCCAGCGGCCGCCAGGTGGCGGGCAGTTCGTCGTGCTTCGCCGCGCCGGCGGGGTCGAGGACGACCACCTTCGGGCCGGCCTGGTCGCCCGCGGTGACGACCGACGGGCCTTCGGAACGGACGGGTTCGGGGGCCATGGGCATTCCTTTCAGCGACGGGGGAGTTCGGGGGAGTCGGTGTCCAGCGGCACGGCGCCGGAGCGGACGAGTCCCAATTGGACGGTCTGGCGGCCGGTGAGCGCTTCCAGCGCCCAGTCGGCGGCCGTGCGCACCCGGTTCCCCGGCATCGCCAGCAGGTGGTAGCCGCGCGTCACGGCCTTCGCCGGGCGCCCGGACAGCGGGATGTGCACCGGGTTCGCCGCGGCCGCCCCGGCACCGAGGTCGACGACGAAGCCGAGGTCGTGGTGGCGGTAGGTGCCCTTGCGGCCGTAGCCCAGCGACGCGGCGACGTTGCGCCCGGCCAGTTTCCCTTGGCGCTCGGCGTGCTGCGCGGTCATCGCGGTGTACTCGCCGGGGCGGGTGAGGTCGGGCACGGCGGCCGCGTCCCCGCACGCGAAGACGTCGTCGCGGCCGGGGACGTTGAGCTGCTCGGTGACGACCAGCCTGCCCTTCGCCGTCGCCAGGCCGAGGTCGGCCACCAGCGGGTCCGGCCGCACGCCGACGCACCAGACGAGGGTGCGCGTCGGCACCGGGTCGCCGTTGGTGAGTGTGACGCCCTTGGCGTCGGCGTGGTCGACGGAGGTCTTCATCAGCACTTCGACCCCGCGCGAGCGCAGGACGTCGTCGGCGGTCTTGCCGAGGCGTTTGTCGAGTTCCGGGAGCACGCGGTCGGCGACGTCGAGCAGCAGCCAGCGGACCCGCTGCCCGGCCAGCTCGGGGTGGCGCCGGGCGAGCGCTTCGGTGAACGCCGGGCCCTGTGCGGCCACCTCGGTGCCGGTGTAGCCGGCGCCGACCACCACGAACGTGCAGCGCGCGTCGCGCTCGGCGGGGTCTTCGGCCGCCGCGGCGAGCTCGATCTGCCGGGTGATGTGGTCACGCAGGTAGAGCGCCTCCGGCACGCCGCGGAAGCCGTGCGCGTACTCCGGGACGCCCGGGATGGGCAGCAGCTTGTTGACGCTCCCGGCGGCCAGCACCAGCCGGTCGTAGCCGATCCGGTGTTCCCGGTCCTCGGGGTCGGTGTAGGCCACTTGGCGGGCGTCGAAGTCGACGCCGGTCGCGACGCCCAGCACGAGGCGGACCCCGCGCAGTGTGTCGGGAATCGAGACCGTCACCCGCCGCGGGTCGAGGATCCCGGCCGCGACCTCCGGCAGCAGCGGCAGGTAGAGGAAGTAGTCCGTCGGGTTCACGACGACGATTTCGACGTCCTCACCGGCGGCCTTCCGCAGGCTCTTCGCTGTGTGGTAGCCGGCGAAACCGCCGCCGACGATCACGACACGCATGGATCTCCTTCCGGGCCGGGTGCACGTCCTGCGCGATTACCCGAGGCCGGAGCGGGGAAACCCGCGGGGTTGACCTGCCGCCGCAAGGGCGTACGGTCGAGTGTGTTGGCTGTTGTTCAGAAACGTGCTCCGGTCAGCGCCCCTGCACGCTGCGATAGGGAGCGCCATGTACGACTGTTTCCGCACGATCGACGAACCGTCCGGCCTCACCGTCACCACGACCGCACGCCCGGACGGCGTCCGCGTTGTCACTCTGGTGGGTGACATCGACGCCGCCACGGTCGGCACCCTCGAAGACGCGCTGGCCCCGGGCGGCCGGCTGGTCGCCGACCTGAGCCGGGTCGGCTTCCTCAGCTGCGCCGGCGTCCGCGCCCTGCTGCAGGCGAGCGCCCGCGGCGAGTTCGCCGTGGTCGTCGGGGGCCACGCGGTCGCCCGGTCGCTGCAAGCCACCGGTGCCGACCTGCTGCTGGAGATCCACCCCCGCGTCGGCGGCGCCGTCGCCGGGGTGACCCCGGTGCCCGAGCCCGGCCGGGAGGCGTGATCGCCATTCGGTGGCACGCCTCCCGGCTGTCCACTGTCCACTTTGGTCCGGGGGTCCGGGTGGCGGAGCCCCGGCCAGGGGCGAAGCCCCTGATGTCACAGTCAGTCTTTGTCCGGCCAGTCGCCGGTCGCCTTCTCATAACCGATGGCGCCCGCGCGTTCGGTGGCGGCCTTGACGGCGGCGAAGATCGCGCCCTGCACCGCCGCCGCGATGAGCACCTGCCGCCAGGTGTAGTCGCGGTCGGTGGCGTCCGGCGCGTCGTCCTCGCCGGCCACGCGCTTCCAGACCTGCTTGAACACCTGGCCGGCCAGGATGCCGCCGAGGGCACCGACCACCCAGCTCAACGGCTTGTACAGGACCTTGTTCACGGGTTCCTCCGGCGCAGGATCAGGCGGATCAGGATCACCAGGCCCAGCACGCCGGCGAAGACCGGCAGCGGGTTGCTGCGGACGGCGTCGGCGCCCTGGCGGAACCGGAGCGCGGTCGGCGCGTTCGTCACATCGGCGACCTTCGCCGTGGCCTGGTCGAGCTTTTCGTCGACGTTCTCCTTGACCCGGGTCTTGACGTCGAGCTTCTGCCCGAGCGCTTCCAAGGTCTCGGTCAGCTCTTCGCGGGTCGTGTCCCGGTCGAGCCGCGCCTCTTCGGCGTTCTTCGGGAAGTCCCCGTTCATGTGCGCACTCCCTGTTTCACGACGTCCACGTCTTCCCGGACGCCGGTGACGGCTTCTTCGGGCACCGGTGGCACCCCCTGCGTGACTTCCTTCTTGCCGACCAGCGCGGCGATCCCGGCGACCAGGAACAGGGCGACGGCGACGAGCACCGCGGCCAGCCAGGCCGGGACGACGAGCGCGAGCGCCAGCACGGCGGCCGCGACCAGCGTGCCCGCGCCGAACAACGCGAACAGGCCGGCGGCCCCGAACATGCCGGCGCCGAGGCCCAGCTTCTTGCCCTTGCGCTGCAGTTCGAAGACCGCGAGCCGCATCTCGTCCCGGACCAGCCGCTTGACCTCGTCGGTCAGGTCCGTCACCAGCTCGCCGACCGACCGGTCGGCGGCGGGCTTCTTGTTTGCTTCTTCGATCACGGAACACCTCCTCTGCCTGGCCGCCGTGTACCCGCCACCACGCAGCGTCAACCACGCCGGGTTTGACCGTTGCGTCACCGGGTAGCCGAAGCACTCGACCACACGACGAGGAGGAGTGGATGAGCACGATCACCGAAATCGTGGACGTCGAGGTCCCCGTGTCCACCGCCTACAACCAGTGGACGCAGTTCGAGGAGTTCCCGAAGTTCATGGAAGGCGTCGAAGAGATCCGCCAGGTGGACGCCACGCACACCCACTGGGTGACGAAGTTCGGTGGCGTGACCCGGGAGTTCGACGCGACGATCACCGAGCAGCACCCCGACGAACGGGTCGCGTGGACGTCCGACTCCGGTCCGGACCACGCCGGCGTGATCACGTTCCACCGCCTGGACGACGCCCACACCCGGGTGACCGCCCAGATGGACATCGACCCGGAGGGCTTCGCCGAGAACGTCGCCGACAAGCTCGGCGTCCTCGACCGCCGGGTGAAGGGCGACCTGAAGCGGTTCAAGGAGTTCATCGAGCAGCGCGGGCACGAGTCCGGCGCGTGGCGCGGTGACGTGGACCGCCCCGGCACGTAGAAGATTCCGGCGAGCAACACGGCGGGGCGGTCACCGTCCCGCCGTGTTTCGCGTTCGGAGCACCCGGGTAGGCCGTGGGCATGACGACCACAGCCGACGTCCCCACCGTGGAGCTGAACAACGGCGTGCGGATCCCGCAGTTCGGGTTCGGCGTGTTCCAGATCCCGCCGGCGGAAACCGCGCGGGCCGTGCGGACGGCGCTGGAAGCGGGCTACCGCCACATCGACACGGCGCAGATGTACCGCAACGAAGAGGGGGTCGGCGCCGGCATCGCGGAATCCGGCTGCGCGCGCGAAGACGTGTTCGTCACGACGAAACTGGCGAACGACGCGCACGGGCACGACAACGCGATCACCGCGCTCGAAGGCAGCCTGCGGCGCCTCGGCCTCGACCACGTCGACCTGTACCTGATCCACTGGCCGTTGCCGCACAAGGACAACTACGTCCGCACGTGGCAGGGCTTCGAAGACATCCTGCGGGCGGGCAAGGCCCGCGCTATCGGTGTGTCGAACTTCCAGCCCGCGCACCTCGACCGGCTCGCCGAGGAGAGCACCGTGGTGCCCGCGGTGAACCAGATCGAGCTGCACCCCGCGCTGCAGCAGCACGAGCTGCGGGCGTACCACCAGGCGCACGGCGTCGCGACCGAGGCGTGGAGTCCGTTGGCACAGGCGGAAATCCTCGCCGACCCGGTGCTCGCCGAGCTGGCGGAGAAGCACGGGCGCACGGCCGCGCAGGTCGTGCTGCGCTGGCACCTGCAGCTCGGGAACATCGTGTTCCCCAAGTCGTCGTCGCCGGAGCGGATGCGGGAGAACATCGACGTGTTCGGCTTCGAGCTCGACGACGAGGACATGACGGCGATCGGGAAGCTCGACGACGGCAGGCGCACCGGCCCGGACCCCGACACTTTCACGGGGTGACCGCGGCGTTTCCCTGCGCAACCCGCCGGGTACCTCTTCCGGAGAGGTCCCCCAGGAAGGAGCGTCCGGCATGACCACGAACGCGTACCTGTCGTTTCTCGCGATCGGAGTGGCGCTGGTCCTGATAGACGGGCAGGTCATCTACCGCAGCGGCCGCCGGTACCTGGAGAACTCCTACGGCGACCCGGCGGCGGGCGCGTCGATGACCCGCCTGGTCACGGTGCTGTTCCACCTGGCGACGCTGGGGGTGCTGGCGCTCATCTCGACCATCAACCTGGGCGGCAGCGACCTGCCCGGGGTCGTCGGGCGCCTCGGTGTGCTGCTGCTGATCCTGGCGCTGGCGCACGCGATCACGCTCGGCGCGCTGGCCCGCATCCGCGGCGAGCAGGAGGTCGAGGCCGTCGTCCAGCGCGGCAGCCGGCCGCAGCCGCGGGTCGACCCGGAACTGCAGGCCCCGACGGTCACGCCGGTGCCCGGCCAGGAAGGCCGGTACCCGGACGTCAGCCCGTCGCTGGAGAACCGGTCCCCATACTCGGCCCCGTGACCCCTTCGGTGTGCTGCGCGGTGAGCGCACGGGCCACCTCGGCCAGCTTGACGTTGAGGTCCTGTGAAGCGCGGCGCAGCACATCGAAGGCTTCGTCGGCGGTGATGCCGCGCCGCTGCATCAGGATGCCTTTCGCCTGGCCGATGACGTCGCGGCTGTCGACCGCGCGGCGCAGGTGCTCGGCCGCCAGGTCACCCGCGGCGACGGCTTCGGTGTGCGCCAGCGCGAGGGAAGCGTGCGTCGCCAGCAGCAGCGCGGTGTCGATCGCCCGGCCGTCGAACGCGCCGGGCTTTTTCGCGTAGACGTTGAGCGCGCCGGAAAGCCGGGGCGGCCGGGCGTCCGGGAGCAGGGCCGTCGCCAGCACGGAGTGGTAGCCCGCGGCCGCGGCGGCCGGGCCGAACGACGGCCAGCGCGGGTCGTGCCCGAGGTCCGGGGACCGGCCGAGCGCCGGGCCGTCCGGGCGGGCCGACTCCACGCAGGGGCCTTCGCCGTGGTCGTACTGCACCTGGTCGAGCCGCACCGCGACGGGGTCGGTCTCGACCGGGGTGTGGAACCGGCCGTCGGGGGAGCGCAGCGTCACGCTCACCAGGTCGGCGTCCGGGATGATCGCCGCGGCCGCCGCCACGACGACTTCGAGCACGCCACCGACCGTCGGCGCCCCGTCGAGCAGGGCCTTCGTGAGGTCGGCGAACCGCCGAGCCAGCGGACCCGGTACGGCTTCGCCGTCCAAGCCGAACCGGGCGCGGTCGCGGGACCACTCGTCTTCGCCGACAGTCATGGTTCCCCATTCAACCCGATTTCCGGGTCAACCGGGCGAGCCGGTGTCCTCGGCCGCCCCGTTCAGCGCGGCCCGCGCCCGGTCCACGAAGCCCGGCCCCGGCCACAGCTGGTCGGCCTGCGGCATCCGGTCGGCCAGGTGGGGGTGCGGCAACGACGGCGCCGCGTCCCGCACCTCGAGGACCCGCTTGCCGAGCTCGGCCCGCCGTTCCGGGGACCAGCCGCCCCGCAGCCGCCGCACCGCGGCCGGGCCTTCGTCGCGCACGTGCCGCCGCACCGCGTGGATCAGCCCGCTGAGCAACCGCTCGAAGCGGGTTTCCTGCGGTCCGGTGCCCTCCAGCCGGCGCATCAGCCGGTCGGCCTCGGCGAGATCGCCCTCGCCGTCGAGGTAGGGCTCTTCGGCGACGGCGTGGCGGACCAGCTCCGCGATGAGGTGGTCGGCCAGGTCCCGGCGGTTCTCCGGACTGCCCTGGCCGAGCTCCAGCTCGGTGCACAGGCGGTCCAGTTCGCGGTGGTCGCCGTCGAGCACGGTCGTGAGGTCGGTTGCGGGCTGGCTGCCGTTCATGCACGCTCCTGGTCCGGGCTCGGGGGTTCCCGGGTCGGATACCCGCTGCTCGGGAGCCGAATCCCGGGTCGGCCGGAGGGTTTGTGGGTACCCGTCGGGCACATCGGCTCTCGAGGAGGATGACCATGGCAGCGCCGTCGTCGGTGACCGAGCGCGAGCGCAAGTACGAGATCGTCGCGGGCACCGGCGTGCCGCGGCTCGTCGGCGTCGCGGGCGTCGAGACCCAGGACGATCCGGTGGAGCAGATCCTCGACGCTTCGTACTACGACACCGAGTCGTTCCGGCTGGCCGGGAACGGGATCACGCTGCGGCGGCGCGTCGGCGGGCCCGACGCGGGCTGGCACCTCAAGCTGCCCGTCTCCGCCGACGAGCGGCAGGAGATCCAGCTGCCGCTGGGCGGTGACCCGAACAAGGTGCCGGGCCGGCTGCGGCGGCTGGTGCGCGCCTACACCCTGGGGGAGAAGCTGGTGCCGATCGCGCACCTGCGCACCGACCGGTTCGCCCACCGCCTCGCCGACGGCGACGGCCGGACCGTCGCGACCCTGACCGACGACCACGTGACCGGCGAGGCGGGCGGGGAGACCGCCCGCCTGGACGAGTGGCGCGAGCTGGAGCTG
Organism: Amycolatopsis nalaikhensis; assembly: GCF_030264295.1. Classification (GTDB taxonomy): domain Bacteria; phylum Actinomycetota; class Actinomycetes; order Mycobacteriales; family Pseudonocardiaceae; genus Amycolatopsis; species Amycolatopsis nalaikhensis. The sequence goes on from NZ_CP127173.1 coordinate 7,716,839, forward strand.
GAGCTCGACCCCGGGACCGAGCCGGGACGGCTCGACGAGTTCGACCGCGCGCTGGCCGACGCCGGTGCCTCGGCGTCGCCGTGGCCGTCGAAGCTGCGCCGCCTGATCGGCGACCGCGTCCCCGAGCCGCCTCGTGCGGGCAAGAAGCCGACGGCGGGCGACGTCGTGCTGGCTTCGCTGCGCGAGCACTACGGCCGGTTGCGCCGGGCCGACATCGGGGTCCGGCTGGACGTCGACGACTCCGTGCACCAGCTGCGCGTCGCGACGCGGAAGCTGCGCAGCGCGCTCCGCACCTTCGGGTCCATTGTGGACAAAGACGCGACCGCGCCGCTGGCGGCCGAGCTGAAGTGGCTCGGGCGGCAGCTGGCCCCGGCGCGCGACACCGAGGTCGCCGAGCAACGGCTGCGCGAACGGCTCGACGACGTACCGGCGGAGCTGGTGCTCGGGCCGCTGCGCCAGTACCTCACCCGCCACTTCGCGCGGGAAGCCGAAGAGGCACGGACGCGGACGATGGCGGCGCTGACCGGCAAGCGGTACTTGAACCTGCTGCGCGCGCTGGACGCCGTGCTGGCGGAACCGGCCCTCACGAAGAAGGCGCGCAAGCCCGCGAAGGCCGGGTTGCGGGCGCCGGTGCGCAAGGCGGCGAAGAAGCTGCGTCGCGCCGAAGCCGCGGCGCGCGGACGCGAAGGCGAGGAACTGGAGAGGGCCTTGCACGAAGTCCGCAAGAAGGCGAAGCGGGCCCGCTACGCGGCCGACACGGCGAAGCCGGTCTACGGCAAGAAGCTGCGCAAGTGGCGCAAGAACGTCAAGGCCGTCCAGAGCACGCTGGGCGAGCACCAGGACACCGTGGTCGGCCGGGAGGTCCTGCGCCACCTCACCATCGCCGGGCACGGCGAGGGGCAGAACACGTTCACCTTCGGGCTGCTCTACGCCCGGGACGCCGAGACGGCGGAGAAGCTGCGCGAGCGGTTCGCGGGACAGTGGCGGCGGCTCGGGAAGGGCGCCCGCCCCGGCTGGCTCTGAAGGAACGGGGACCGGCCGGGTGCCCGGCCGGTCCCCCTAGACGTCGCCGGTGAGCTTGCCGCGCAGCTGCTCGAGCGTCTGCGACAGCAGCCGGGAGACGTGCATCTGGGAGATGCCGACGCGCTCGGCGATCTGGGTCTGCGTCAGTCCCCCGAAGAACCGCATGACCAGGATCGCGCGCTCCCGCTTGGGCAGCTCCTGCAGCAGCGGCTGGAGCGCCTCGTGGTTTTCGACCATGGCCATCTCGTGGTCGGGCTCGCCCATCGTGTCCGCGAGCGACAGGGCCTCGGCGTCGTCGTGGACGGGCTTGTCCACCGACAGCGCCTGGTAGGCGTTGCCGGCCAGCAGGCCTTCGCGCACCTCGTCGGGGTCGAGGTTGAGGTGCTCGGCCAGCTCGGTCGGCGTCGGCGCGCGGCCGAGGCGCTGCGACAGCACGGCCGAGCCCTGGCTCAGGGACAGGTGCAGCTCCTTGAGCCGCCGGGGCACCCGCACCGACCAGCCGGTGTCCCGGAAGTGCCGCCGGACCTCACCCATGATCGTCGGCACGGCGAAGGACAGGAAGTCGTGGCCCCGGGTGGGGTCGAACCGGTCGACGGCGTTGATCAGGCCGATCCGCGCCACCTGGACCAGGTCCTCCCGGGGCTCGCCGCGCCCGGAGAACCGGGTCGCGATGTGCTCGGCGAGCGGGAGCAGCTCGGTGACCAGCTCGCTCCGGACGGCTTCGCGCCGCGGGTCGTCCGGATCGAGGGTGCCCAGCTCGTCGAACAGGGGCTCGCAGTGGGCGTACTCGTCCGGGCGGTGCAGGAGGGTCTTCCGCTCGGCGCTCACGCGCTCGTTCCCGGGTTGAGCACCAGCTCGATGGTGACGATTCCCGCGCCTCCACCGGGGAGGACGTCGCAGTGGGCGGTCACCGACCGGCTGAGGGTGGTCAGGACGTGCCAGCCGAAGGTGCGGTCGCTCGGCGGCCGCGGATCGGCGGAGCGGGTCGAAACGACGACGTGCAGGCCGTCGGGGGCCTGCCGGAACCGGCAGTGCAGCTGCGACCCCAGCTCGGCCAGCTGGACGAGCTGGGCACACGCTTCGTCGACGGCCATCTTGGCGTCGGCGATGGCGTCCAGGCCGAAGTCGGCACGGGAGACCATCCCGTGCGTGAGCATCCGGACCAGCGGGATCTGCTCCGCCATGGCGGGCACCCGCAGCTCCACCAGTTCGTCCAGCACCCCGTCGGCGGCCGGCTTGCCGCCGTACGGGCCGCCACTTCGCGTTTCTTCCATGCCGGGGGTACTACCCAACCGGGCGAACGTCGACACTTGCTGATCTGGGATTTCCGGCGTGATCAACGGCCCAGCGCCCGTTCGAGTTCCTTCTTGGTCATCTTCGACCGGCCGTCGATGTTCCGCTTCTTGGCCTCGTTGTACAGCTGGTCCTTGGTCGGCCCGCCCGGCCCCTTGCGGTTGCCGGACCGCTCGCCGCCGCGGCGCTGGGGCGACTTGTCCTTCAGCGACGTCTTGCTGGCCTGCTTGGACTCGCCGGCCTGCGCGCGGTTCTTGTTCACCGTGCGGGAGGCGATCTCCTTCGCCCGCTTGGTGCTCGCGCCGCGGTCTTCGGCCGAGTCCTTGATGTGCTCGTACTGTCGTTCGCGCTTGGTGCTCCACGACTGGGGCATGACCACTCCCTTCTCCGCGGCCCGGGTACCCGGTCGATCACCGGGTAAACGTCACGTCCGGGCGAGCAGCGGGATCCGCCCGCCGGCGAGCACGGCCTCGACCTGGCGCTCGGACAGCCGGTGCGTCACGCGGTACTCCTCGTCCCTGGTGGTGTTGCGGACGGTCAGTTCGCCGCCGCCGAGGGCGTCGCGCAGGCCGTCGAGGACCAGCGTGTCGCCGGCGGAGATCCGCCCCCGGTCGCCTTCGTCGGCGAACTCGAGCGGGAGGACGCCGAAGTTCACCAGGTTCTGCCCGTGGATCCGGGCGAAGGACACCGCGAGGACCGCGCGCAGGCCGAGGTGGCGGGTGGTGATGGCGGCGTGCTCCCGCGACGAGCCCTGTCCGTAGTTCGAGCCGGCGACGACGAAGTGCGCGCCGGTCTCGGCGGCCCGCCGCGGGTAGTCCTCGTCGATGCGGGTGAAGGTGAACTCGGCGAGCTTGGGGATGTTCGACCGGAACGGCAGGGCGCGGGCCCCGGCGGGGGAGATCTCGTCGGTGGAGACGTCGTCGCCGACCACGAGCAGCACCGGGGCCTCCAGGCGGTCGGGCAGGGCGTCGAACTCGGGCAGGCCGGAGATGTTCGGCCCCTTCACCAGCTCCTCGCGGGCCGCCTCCTCGGCCGGCAGCGGTTCGGCGAGCATCCCGGTGTTGACCGCCGAGCGCGCGGGCGGGGTCAGGTCCGGGTGGGCGAGGTCGTGGTCGGCGGCGTAGCCGCGCGGGTCGGTGAGGACGCCGGTGAGCGCCGAGGCCGCGGCCGTCTCCGGCGAGCACAGCCAGACGGCGTCGTCGGTGGTGCCCGAGCGGCCGGGGAAGTTGCGCGGGAACGTCCGCAGCGACGTCTGGCCGGGCGCCGGGGCCTGGCCCATCCCGATGCAGCCGAGGCACCCGGTCTGGTGGATCCGGGCGCCCGCGGCGACGAGGTCGGCGACGTGCCCGGCCCGGGTCAGGTCGACGAGGATCTGCCGGGACGTCGGGTTGACGTCGAAGCTGACGGAGTCCGCGGTCTGGCGGCCCTTGACGATCGCGGCCGCGACGGCGAAGTCGCGGAAGCCGGGGTTCGCCGACGAGCCCAGCACGACCTGGTCGACCGGCGTCCCGGCGGCTTCGCGGACCGGGACGACGTTGCCCGGCGACGACGGCTTCGCGACCAGCGGTTCGAGCGAGCCCAGGTCGATCTCGTCCTCGACGTCGTAGGTCGCGCCCTCGTCGGCGGCCAGCTCGGTGAAGTCGGCTTCGCGGTCCTCGGCCCGCAGGAAGGCGCGGACGGCGTCGTCGGCCGGGAAGACCGTCGCGGTGGCGCCGAGCTCGGCACCCATGTTCGCGATGACGTGCCGGTCCATCGCGGTGAGCCCGGCCAGGCCGGGACCGTGGTACTCGAGGATCCGGTGCACCCCGCCGCGCACGCCGTGGCGGCGCAGCAGCTCCAGGATGACGTCCTTCGCCGACACCCACTCCGGCAGCGACCCGGTCAGCCGGACGCCCCAGATCTCCGGCATCCGCAGGTGGAGCGGCTCGCCCGCGATCGCGAGGGCGACCTCGAGGCCGCCGACGCCGATCGCCAGCATGCCCAGCGAGCCACCGGCGCAGGTGTGCGAGTCCGACCCGGCCAGCGTCCGGCCCGGCTTGCCGAACCGCTGCATGTGCGTCGGGTGCGAAACGCCGTTGCCCGCCTTGGAGAACCACAGCCCGTACCGGCGGCAGGCCGAGCGGAGGAACGCGTGGTCCTCGGCGTTCTTCTCATCGGCCTGGAGCAGGTTGTGGTCGACGTACTGGACGCTCACCTCGGTCTTCGCCCGGTCCAGGCCGAGCGCCTCCAGCTCCTGCATGACCAGCGTGCCGGTGGCGTCCTGGGTGAGCGTCTGGTCGACGCGCAGGCCGATTTCGTGACCGGCCACCGGCTCGCCGTCGACCAGGTGGTCGTCGATCAGCTTCCGCGCGAGCGTCCGGGCCATGACGGCCGGTTACCCACGGCGCGGGGCGGGTATGCGGGGAGCTGACGCGAGAGGAGGCGCCGATGCGGATCGGCTACACCCTGATGACCGAGCAGGCGGGCCCGAACGACCTCGTCCGGTTCGCCGCCGAGGCGGAACACGCCGGCTTCGACTTCGAGGTGATGAGCGACCACTATTCGCCGTGGCTGGCCGAGCAGGGCCACTCGCCCTACGCCTGGAGCGTGCTGGGCGCGGTTACCCAGAGCACCGAGCGCGCCGAGCTGATGACCTTCGTGACCTGCCCGACCATGCGCTACCACCCGGCGGTGGTGGCGCAGAAGGCGGCGACCGTGCAGGCCCTGTCGGGCGGCCGGTTCACCCTCGGGCTCGGCGCCGGGGAGAACCTCAACGAGCACGTCGTCGGCCGCGGCTGGCCGCCGGCGAACGTCCGCCACGACATGCTCGCCGAGGCCGTCCAGATCATCGGCGGGCTCTTCGACGGCGGCTACTTCGACTACGAGGGCAAGCACTTCCGCGTCGACTCCGCGAAGCTGTGGGACCTGCCGGAGAAGCGGACGCCGATCGGGATCGCCGTGTCCGGTTCGCAGTCGGTCAAGCGGTTCGCGCCGGTCGCCGACGCGATGATCGCCGTCGAACCGAAGGTGGAGCTGGCGCAGGAGTGGGACGCGACGAAGCTCGGCCCGCCGTCGCGCAAGATCGCCCAGCTGCCGGTGTCGTGGGGCCCCGACCGGGAGGCCGCGGTGAAGCGGGCGCACGAGCAGTTCCGCTGGTTCGCCGGCGGCTGGAAGGTCAACGCCGAGCTGCCGGGGCCGTCCGGGTTCGCCGGGGCGACGCAGTTCGTCCGCGAGGACGACGTCGCCGGCTCGATCGCCTGCGGCCCGGACGTCGAGCCGATCGTCGAGGGCGTGCGCGAGTTCGAGAAGGCGGGCTTCACCGACGTCGCGCTGATCCAGATCGGCGGTGACCAGCAGGACGGCTTCCTGGACTTCGCCGAAAAGGAGCTGCTCCCGGCCCTGCGGGAGTAGTTTCACCCGTTCGGGGTAGGGCCATCGCGAGCGATCAGGGGTATTACGCGCAGTACGGGACAATCCAGCGGCGGGAGTTGCGGATGACCGACGTGAAGCCGGAGCCGACCCTTCGAGCGGTGCCACTGGCCGTGGCGCGGCGCGGGCCGAAGGGCGGGACGCTGCTCGCGCTGTTCCGCACCACCGACCCGAAGCAGATCGGCATCCTGTACCTGGTGACGTCGTTCGGCTTCTTCATGGCCGGCGGCGCGATGGCCCTGCTGATGCGCGGCGAGCTGGCCCGGCCGGGACTGCAGTTCCTCTCCCAGGAGCAGTACAACCAGCTGTTCACCATGCACGGCACGATCATGCTGCTGCTCTACGCCACCCCGAACCTGTTCGCGTTCGCCAACTACATCCTGCCGCTGCAGATCGGCGCGCCCGACGTCGCCTTCCCGCGGCTGAACGCGTTCGCCTACTGGCTCTACCTGTTCGGCGGGCTGATCGTGATCAGCTCGTTCCTCACCCCGGGCGGCGCGCCGGACTTCGGCTGGACGGCCTACACGCCGCTGTCCAACGCCGTCCACTCGCCGGGCATCGGCGGCGACCTGTGGATCATGGGCCTGATCGTGTCCGGCCTCGGCACGATCCTCGGCGGCGTCAACATGATCACCACGATCGTGTGCCTGCGCGCGCCCGGGATGACGATGTTCCGGATGCCGCTGTTCACCTGGAACATCCTGTTCACCGCCGTCCTGATCCTGCTGGCGTTCCCGATCCTCACGGCCGCGTTGTTCGGCCTCGAGGCGGACCGGCGGCTCGGGGCGCACGTGTTCGACCCCCAGAACGGCGGGGCGATCATGTTCCAGCACCTGTTCTGGTTCTTCGGACACCCCGAGGTCTACATCGTCGCCCTGCCGTACTTCGGGATCATCACCGAGATCGTGCCGGTGTTCAGCCGGAAACCGCTGTACGGCTACCGGCTGATGGTGTTCGCGACGGTCGGGATCACGGGGCTGTCGGCGGTGGTGTGGGCGCACCACATGTTCGCCACCGGCGCGGTGCTGCTGCCGTTCTTCTCGATCATGACGTTCCTCATCGCGGTGCCGACCGGGATCAAGTTCTTCAACTGGATCGGCACGATGTGGAAGGGGCAGCTCACCTTCGAGACGCCGATGCTGTGGTCCATCGGCTTCATGGTGACGTTCCTGTTCGGCGGGCTCACCGGGGTGCTCCTGGCGTCCCCGCCGATCGACTTCCACGTCACCGATTCGTACTTCGTCGTCGCGCACTTCCACTACGTGCTGTTCGGCACGATCGTGTTCGCCACCTTCGCGGGCATCTACTTCTGGTTCCCGAAGATGACCGGCCGGATGCTCGACGAGGGCCTCGGCAAGTGGCACTTCTGGACGACGTTCATCGGCTTCCACACGACGTTCCTGATCCAGCACTGGCTGGGCGACATGGGCATGCCGCGCCGGTACGCCGACTACCTGTCCACGGACGGGTTCACCGTGCTGAACACGATCTCGACGATCGGCGCGTTCATCCTGGGCGCGTCGACGCTGCCGTTCATCTGGAACGTGGTGAAGAGCTACCGCTACGGCGAGCAGGTGCTGGTCGACGACCCGTGGGGGTTCGGCAACTCCCTCGAATGGGCGACGACGTGCCCGCCGCCGCGGCACAACTTCCTCGACCTCCCGAGGATCCGCTCCGAGCGCCCGGCGTTCGAGCTGCACCACCCGGAGGTCGTCGACCGGCTGAAGGAGGAGCGGTACGTGCGGTCCAAGCGGGCACTGGCGCGGGAGAAGGACATGCCGCGCTCGCGCGGCAAGCACGCGGGGACGGCGGGCTCGGCTCGCTGAGCGAGGTCGGGCGGGCGCTCGGCCTGGTTCTTGCGCGGGGGAGTGGTGCTTGGCGGGCTCGGTGGGTCGCGGTCTCAGGCGGGTGCGCGCTCGGCGCCGCGCGGTGGCGCTCGTCGGCCGCGGGGCCCAGCTCTCAGGTGGGCGGGGGCCGCTCGCTGAGCCTGGGCGGGCGGGGCTAGCGTGTTTCCGCGCGCGGCAGCGGCGCTCGCAAGCTCCGACCTGCCCTCGCCCTCACGCAGGCGCGGGCTCGGCGCGCTTCTCGGCGCAGCGGAGGCGCTCGTCCGCCCCGGTCACCTCGAGCGCGCGCCGGACCATCGGGTTGGGGCCGGTGACCACCAGCAGCTCGGTGCCGCATTGCTCGGCCCGCATCGCCGCGTGGACCAGCACGCGGACCCCGGCCACGCCGAGGAAGTCCACTTCGGACAGATCGAGGACGAGCCGCTCCGGCGTCGCCCACAGGCGGTCCGACACCATCCTCGCCAGGTCGGGTGCCGTCGCGCTGTCGAGGTCGCCGCGGACGGTGACCAGGACCGCGTGCGGGGCGGGCCACGTCGTGCGCAGCCGGAGGCCGGGGTGTCGTGCGCGGAGGAGGGTCATGGCCGTTCGCCACCGTTCCGTGCGGCGCCCGGGGCACCGCGCTCTCGAGGGGGTCGAGGCCGGCTGCTGGGCTGAACCGTCACCCGAGCCTAACCGCGCTCGCACCGGTCGCAACCGACGTTGCTCCGAATGGGCGGCCCGCCGCGCCGCGGTGGTGACCGCTTGTGCCCGCCCTGACCGGGATGCAGTAATCTCGCGCCGGACCCGTTAAAGCGCTAGCGGCCCACTGGTGGGCGCGCGCCCTGGGTCCTTCCCCGGTCCAATGCGCCCTGAGGAACGGAAGAGGGGCGTTTCTGGATGACGGGCGGCCATGAGCAGCTCACCGCGCGGCTGGACGAGGTCACGGTCGCGATGGAGTCGCTGACCGCGATGCTCGACACCGAGCTCGATCTCGGCCAGATGCTGCAGGCGGTGTGCGACCACGTGGTGCAGGTGGTGCCGGGGGCCGACATGGCGAGCATCACGCTGGTGCGCGAAGGCGTCCCGGAAACGGTGGCCAGCACCGACCAGCGGGCGGTGAACTTCGACCGCGAGCAGTACCGGATCGGGGACGGCCCCTGCCTGCGCGCGGCCGAGACCGGGCAGCCGGTGCGGGTCGGCGTCGGCGCGGTCGGAGACCTGTGGCCGCAGTTCGTGTCCTCGGCCGAGCAGCTGGGCGTGGCGAGCTTCCTCGCCGCGCCGCTGACCGTGGACGAGGACATGTCGGGCGCGGTGAACCTGTTCGGCTTCGGCGAGCACGGCTTCAGCGAACTGGGTACGAAGATCCTGGAGCTGTACACCGCGACGGTGGTGTTCGGCCTCCGCAGCGCCCGCCGCTACTTCGCCGCGCGCGAGCTGGTCGACCAGCTCAACCGGGCCCTGGAGACCCGCGCGGTGATCGACCAGGCCAAGGGGATCCTGATGGCGGCGCACCGGATCACGGCCGAGGAGGCCTTCCAGCGCCTGGTCAAGCGCTCCCAGGACGGCAACCGCAAGCTGCACGAGGTGGCGGCGGAGTTCGTGGCGGCGGTGGCGACGACCTGAAGGGGACTTTCCTGGCATCACATGCGCTGAAGGGGACTTTCCTCGCGTCAGATGCACTGAACGTCCCCTTCAGCCCGCGTTAGCCGGCCGGTACCTCGTCCGGGGGTGACTCGGTCTCGGCCACCGCGTCCGGGCGGTGCCGGCTGCGCTGGCACGTCGTGCAGATCAGCGTGCGGCCCAGCACCTTGCCGTCGTCGGCGACGACCTGGGCGACGTGCATCGTCTGGAAGCCGCAGACCTCGCACGGCAGCGAGCCGTCCTCGCGGCTGATGCGGATCTGGGTGCCCATCCGGCCTCCTGGTGTGACGTGGGTCTCACCTACCATGCCCGTTCCGAGGCCGGAACCGGCCGAATTCACTCATTCGGCCTAACGTCCGGCGTCTCCTGGTCACCATCGGGGCCTCTTGTGTTTCGTGCAGTGATCCGGGGTAACCAGCCGTCGAAGGGTTCACGGGGAGTACCGGAGGGGAGCCGAGATGCGAGACAAGCGGAACGACCTGCGGCCGGTGGCGGACCTCCTGCTGGACGGCGGGGACTCACCGGAGCAGGCGCGCACCCGGCGCAAGGCCGCGCTGGCCGTCGCGGCGCGGGCGGCGGACGCCGACGACTGCGCGCAGCTGCTGGAGATGCTGGGCCTGCACCGCGGCGGCGACCGCGGCAGCGAAGTCGCCTGACCGGCGGCAGGCGAGGAGGTCGACATGGCCAGGCCCGTCTGGAGCGGGGCGCTCAGCCTGGGGTTGGTCACCGTCCCGGTGGAGCTGTACCCGGCGGTGGCGGACCACACGATCCACTTCCACCAGTTCGAACGCGGGACCTCGGACCGGATCCGCAACCGCCGCGTCAACGAGCGGACCGGCGAAGAGGTGGACAAGGACGAGATCGTCAAGGGCTACGACCTCGGTGGCGGCGACCACGTGCTCGTCGAGCCGGACGAGCTGGACGAGATCGCGCCCGAGCGGTCGCGGCGGATCGACATCGAGCAGTTCGTCGAGCTGGACGAGATCGACCCGTGGTTCTTCGACAAGACGTACTGGCTGAAGCCGGCCAAAGAGGACTTCGCCAAGGCGTACGGCCTGCTGCTGCAGGCCATGGACCGCAGCGAGAAGGCCGGGGTCGCCAAGTTCGTGCTGCGCGGCAAGGAATACCTCTGCGCGGTGCGCGCGGGCGAAGACGTCATGGTGCTCAACACCCTCCACTTCGCCGCCGACCTGCGGAAGCCGAAGGACGTCATGGGCGGGCTGCCGAAGCTGCCGAAAGCGCGGCCGAAGGAGCTCGACATGGCGCTCGCGCTGGTCGACGAGATGACCGCGCCGTGGAAGCCCGAGGACTTCCGCGACGAGTACTCCGGCCGCGTCGAAAAGCTGATCAAGGCGAAGAAGGCGGGCAAGGAGATCACGCACGAGGAGGAGCCGGAGCCCTCGGCCGACGTCGTCGACCTGTTCGAGGCGCTCTCGCGCAGCGTGAAGAACCGCAAGGGCGGCGGCGGGGCGAAGAAGCAGGAGAAGCGGCAGGACCTCGGTGACCTGTCGAAGTCCGATTTGGACAAGCTGGCCCGCGAGCAGGGTGTGAAGGGGCGGTCGAAGATGACGCGCGCCCAGCTGGAGAAGGCGCTCAAGGCGTCCTGACCGACGTGAGAGGAACCATGGCGGATCACCGACCGGGACCTCGGCTGAACGGGCCCGGCTGGCGCGAGCCGACGCTGGCCACCCTCACCGATCGCCGGTTCTCCGACGAGGACTGGATCTTCGAGCGCAAGCTGGACGGCGTCCGGGCGATCTGCGTACGCGACTCGGGCACGCCGACGCTCTACTCGCGCAACCACAAGGTGATGGACAACGCCTACCCGGAGATCGTCGAAGCCCTCGCGGCGCAAGGTGGACCGCGGTTCGTCGCCGACGGCGAGATCGTGGCGTTCGACGGTGACGACACCAGCTTCGCCGCGCTGCAGCCGCGGATCCACGTGAGTGACCCGGATCGCGCCCGCGCGACCGGCGTCCGCGTCTACTACTACCTGTTCGACCTCCTCTACTACGACGAGCACGACACGACCGCACTGCCGCTGCGGCAGCGGAAGGCGTTGCTGCGCGACGCGTTCGACTTCGAAGACCCGCTCCGGCTGTCGGCGCACCGGAACGCCGAGGGCGAGAAGTTCTACGAGGAGGCCTGCCGCCGCGGGTGGGAGGGTGTCATCGCCAAACGTGCCGACGCGCCGTACCACCACGGCCGGTCACCCGACTGGCTGAAGTTCAAGTGCGCCCAGGGCCAGGAGCTGGTCATCGGCGGGTTCACCGACCCGCAGGGCGCCCGCCACGGCTTCGGCGCCCTGCTGCTCGGCTATCACGAGGACGGCGGCCTGAAGTACGCCGGCAAGGTCGGCACCGGCTTCGACGAGAAGCTCCTGGCGTCGCTGCACGCGCAGCTGCGGAAGCGGGAGACGCGGAGCTCGCCGTTCGCCGGACCGGTGAAGGAGCGCGGCGCGCACTGGGTCCGGCCGGAACTGGTGGCGCAGATCGACTTCTCGGAGTGGACGCGTGACGGGCGGCTGCGGCACCCGCGGTTCGCCGGGCTGCGCGAGGACAAGAAGGCGGCGGACGTCGTACGGGAGCGAGCGTGACCATGGAGATTTCCCACGCGGACAAGGTGTTCTACCCCGGTGAGGGGCTGACGAAGGGCGACGTCGTCGAGTACTACCGCGCGGTCGCCCACGTCATGCTGCCGCACCTGCGCGGCCGCCCGCTGACCCTGCGGCGGTTCCCGGACGGCATCGAGGGCCAGGGCTGGTTCCAGAAACACCCGGGCGAGCACTTCCCGGACTCGATCCGCGTCGAGAGCGTCCCGCGGCGCGGCGGCGGCACCGACGACTACGTGGTCTGCGACGACGCGGAAACGCTCGAATACCTGGCCGGGCAAGGAACACTGGAGTTCCACGTGTGGCTGTCCACCGTGGACGCCCCGGAGCGGCCGGACCGGATGGTGCTGGACCTCGACCCGCCGGACGGCACGCCGGTCGCCGAGCTGCGCGCGGTGGCCCGGCGGATCCGCGACCACTACGAACGGGCCGGGTTGACGGCGTTCGTCCAGGCGAGCGGCGGCCGCGGGTTCCACGTTCTCGCGCCGCTGGACGCGAAGTCGGACACCGAGGTGGTGCTGGAACTGTCCCGCGTGCTCGCGGACGCGGTCGCGGCCGACGACCCGGACCGCCTGACCACGGCCCAGCGCAAGGAGAAGCGCGGCGACCGGATCTTCCTGGACGCCAACCGCAACGGCTACGCGCAGACGTTCGTCGCGCCTTATTCGCTGCGTGCCCGCCCCGGCGCGGCCGCCGCGACGCCGCTGGACTGGCGCGAGCTGGGCAAGGCCGAGCCGGCCGGCTGGGGCCTGGCGAAGGAGAAGCAGCGGATGGCGCGCAAGGAAGATCCGTGGCGCGATCTGGACCAGCACGCCGCCTCGGCGGAAGCGGCGTTGAAGCAGCTCACTTGAGGGTCTTGCCCGCGGCTCTGAGGTCGGCGACGAAGGCCGCGTAGGCCTCGTCGCGGTCGGGGGCCCGCAGGATCGCCGACGGGTGGACCGTCGCCACCGCGGAGGGCACCAGGTCCGCGACGTCTTCGGGCGGGTCCACCGGCTCGCCGCGGTGGGCGGTGAGCCGGAACTTCGGGCCCAGCAGCGACTGCGCGGCCGTCGCGCCCAGCAGCAGCACGAGCTCCGGGCGCACCGCGCGCAGCTCCGCCAGCAGCCACGGGCGGCACGCGACCACCTCGGTGCGGCCCGGCTTCTGGTGGATCCGGCGCTTGCCGCGTTCGTCGCGCTTGAACTTGAAGTGCTTGACCGCGTTGGTCACGTACAGCGACCGCCGGTCGAACCCGGCTTCGGCGAAGGCCTTGTCGAGCAGCTTCCCGGCCGGCCCGACGAACGGCTCGCCCGCGACGTCCTCCTTGTCGCCCGGCTGCTCGCCGACGACCAGCACCTTCGCCTCGGGGGAGCCTTCACCGAAGACGGTCTGCGTCGCGTCCTGGTAGAGCGGGCAGCCGTGACAGCCGGACGCCGCCGACCGCAACCGGTCGAGGTCGGTGGTGTCCGGCGGCTCGGCACCGCGGGAATCCGGCATGTGCCGGGAAATTCCCCTCGAGCCGTGCGGGTAAACGTGCGGGTCCGGGGTAGCCGAAGCGTAACCGACCGGAAGGAAAGGAGTTCACGATGACCACCGCACGCGACATCATGACGGCGGACGCGACCTGCGCCCAGGCGTCGGGCACCGTGCACGAAGCCGCGGTCACCATGGCGCAGAAGGGGGTGGGCGCCCTGCCGATCTGCGGCGAGGACAACAAGCTGAAGGGCATGATCACCGACCGCGACATCGTGGTGAAGGTGCTGGCCGAGGGCAAGGACCCGCGCGCGGTCCACGTCGGTGAGCTGGCCCAGGGCGAGGCCGTGACGATCGGCGCGGACGACGACGCCGAGGAGATCCTGCGGACCATGTCCGAGCACCGCGTCCGCCGGCTGCCGGTGATCGACGGCCACGAGCTGGTCGGCATCGTCGCGCAGGCCGACGTGGCCCGCGCCCTGTCGAACCCGACGGCGGGCGAGCTCGTCGAGGCGCTGTCCTACGACTGATCGGTTCCCGATTCCCCGGCGAGCCGCGCGGGTACCCGAAGGGTATGACGCGCAGCCGAGGAAAAGTGGAGGTCGCGACCCGCGTCGCGCTGGACGGCCCCGACGACCTGGCCGAGCACTACACGCCGGGCGTCGCCGACCAGGCGAGGCGGGTCGCCGACGACCCGTCGGTGCTCGCCCGCGAGACGGTCAAGGCGAACTCCGTCGCGATCGTCTCCGACGGGTCCGCCCTGCTCGGGCTCGGTGACCAGGGCCCGGCCGCCGCCCTGCCGGTGATGGAGGGCAAGGCGGCGCTGCTGAAGCGCTTCGCCGACGTCGACGCGTGGCCGATCTGCCCGGTCAGCCGGGAGCCCGACGACCTGGTGCGGACCGTGAAGGACCTGGCGACGTCGTTCGGGGCGATCAACCTCGAGGACATCGCCGCGCCGCGCTGTTTCACCGTCGAACGGCGGCTGCACGACGAGCTCGACATCCCGGTGTTCCACGACGACCAGCACGGCACGGCCGTCGTCGTGCTCGCCGCCCTGCACAACGCACTGAAGCTGACCGGGCGCGAGCCCGAGGGCACGTCCGTGGTCATCGCCGGGGCGGGCGCCGCGGGCAGCGCCATCGCGCGGCTGCTGCTGCGCGCCGGGTACCGGTCCGAGGGGCTCGTCGTCTGCGACAGCGAAGGCGTGCTGCACGAAGGCCGCGACCTGGTGGGGGAGAAGCATTGGCTGGCCGAGAACACCAACTCCGGCGGTGTCACCGGCAGCGTGCGCGACGCGGTGCGGGAAGCGGACGTGTTCATCGGCGTCAGCGCCGGCGGCCTGCTCGACCCGGGTGACGTCGCCACGATGGCCGACCGGGCGATCGTCTTCGCGCTGGCCAACCCGGACCCGGAGGTCGACCCCGAAGCCGCGCGCGAGCACGCGGAGGTCGTGGCCACCGGCCGCAGCGACTTCCCCAACCAGATCAACAACGTGCTGGCGTTCCCCGGCATGTTCCGCGGCCTGCTCGACTCCGGCGCGCCCCGGGTGACCGCGCCGATGCTGCTGGCGGCCGCGCATGCGCTGGCGGACGTCGTCGGCGAGGACGCGGACGCGGGGCACATCGTGCCGAGTGTGTTCGACGAGGAGCTGGTGCCGTCGGTGGCGGAGGCGGTCGCCGGCGCGGCGAAGGCGGCCGGTTAGTCCACTGTGGAGCTGTCCGCAGTGGACTTGCGGGCCGACTCGGCGCGGGCGATGTGCCACGCCACGAGGGCACCGGCGGCGACCGTGCCCCACAGCACGAGGCCGGCGTTCCTGGCGAACAGGCCGACGATCAGCATCACCACCGCCGTGACGTCGCAGAGCACGAGCAGCAGGTTGGCGCGCCACTTCTCGCGCAGCGTGCGGCCGCTCAGCGCGGCGGCGAACGCGGGGTCGCTCGCCTGCAGCTCGGCCTCGATCTCGCGGAGGGCGTGGCGTTCGCGTTCCGGCAACATGGGATCCTCCTCGCCTCGGCTACTCCGGGGATACCCGCTCCACGCCCGTCCGAAGCGGCACTTTCACGTGAAAGTGCCGCGCCTTCAGTGGTTGTCGCGGGGGATGCCCTTGGTCGCCGCGATCCGCTGGTAGGCCACGGCCGGGCGCAGCACCATGCCGTCGCAGAGCTGGTCGACCATCGACCGCTGGATCTCCTGCCACGGGGTCTGCGACTCGGGCACCGGGTAGCCGCCCGCCTCCGCCAGCTCCTTGTGCCGCAGGGCGAGCCTTCGTCCGGGATCAGCACGTCCGCGGTGCCCGCGCCGAGGTCGATCCGGACCCGGTCGCCGGTCCGCAGCACGGCGAGCCCACCCCCGGCGGCGGCTTCGGGGGAGGCGTTGAGGATCGACGGCGACCCGGACGTGCCGGACTGGCGGCCGTCGCCGAGGCACGGCAGCTCGTGCACGCCCCGCTTGATCAGCTCCGCGGGCGGCCGCATGTTCACCACCTCCGCCGAGCCGGGGTAGCCGAGCGGGCCGGTGCCGCGCATGACGAGCAGCGAGTGCTCGTCGACGCCGAGGTCCGGGTCGTCGATGCGGGCGTGGTAGTCCTCCGGCCCGTCGAAGACGACGGCGGTGCCCTCGAACACGCCACCGGCCAGGTACCGCCGCCGGAACTCGGGCGAGATCACGCTGGACTTCATGATCGCGGCGTCGAAGAGGTTGCCCTTCAGCACGAGGAACCCGGCGTCTTCGGTCAGCGCGGTGTCGAAGGTGCGGATGACGTCGCGGTCGCCCGCCTCGGCGTCGCGGCAGTTCTCGCCGAGGGTGCGGCCGTTGACGGTGGGCGCGTCCTCGTGGACGAGGCCGTGCCGCATCAGCTCGTGCACCACGGCCGGGACCCCGCCCGCCCGGTGGAACTCCTCGCCGAGGTACTTGCCGGCCGGCTGCAGGTCGACCAGCAGCGGAACGGCGTACCCGAGCCGTTGCCAGTCCTCGAGCGGCAGGTCGACGCCGATGTGCCGGGCGATCGCGCCGATGTGGATGGGCGCGTTGGTGGAGCCGCCGATGGCGGAGCTGACGACGATGGCGTTCTCGAACGCTTCGCGGGTGAGGATGTCCGACGGCTTGAGGTCTTCGCGCACCATCTCGACGATCCGCAGCCCGGTGCGGTAGGCCATCCGGGCCCGGTCGCGGTGCGGAGCCGGGATGGCCGCGCAGCCGGGCAGGCTCATCCCGAGGGCTTCGGCGAGCGCGTTCATGGTGGAGGCGGTGCCCATGGTGTTGCAGTGCCCCGGCGACGGCGCGGAGGACGCGACGAGCTCCATGAACCCGGCATCGTCGATCTCCCCGGCGGCGAGCAGTTCGCGGGCCTTCCAGACGATGGTCCCGGACCCGGTGCGCTCACCGTTGAACCACCCGTTGAGCATCGGCCCGCCGGAGAGAACGATGGCGGGGATGTCCACGGTCGCGGCGGCCATCAGGCAGGCGGGGGTGGTCTTGTCGCAGCCGGTGGTGAGCACGACGCCGTCGATCGGGTAGCCGTAGAGGGTTTCGACGAGCCCGAGGTAGGCGAGGTTCCGGTCCAGCGCGGCGGTGGGGCGCTTGCCGGTCTCCTGGATGGGGTGGACGGGAAACTCGATGGCGATCCCGCCCGCTTCCCGGATGCCCTCCCGGGTCCGGTCGGCCAGCTGCAGGTGGTGCCGGTTGCAGGGGGTGAGGTCGGAGCCGGTCTGCGCGATCCCGATGATCGGCTTCCCGGACTGCAGCTCTTCGCGGGTGAGACCCCAGTTCATGTACCGCTCGAGGTAGAGCGCGGTCATCCCGGGGTCGGCGGGGTTGTCGAACCAAGCTTCGCTGCGCAGTCCCATACCGGCCAGTCTGGCAACGCGGACCGCGGAATGCACGCCCCCGCCGAGACGTCGTGAATGAGTCATTCAGGTCTTGGGAGGTCTTGAACGACTCATTCAGGACGGCGGTCGAGCGGGGCGTGCGCCGCTGCGGGCGGGGGTGGAGCGCGCCGGGTGAGCGCGGCGGCGCCGAGCGGGGCGCGCAGTGCAGGCGGGGTTGGGCGCACGGGGCGCGGGGCGCGGTGCGGCCATGCGGGCAGGACCGGGTCGCGCCCGCGCGCTGGGTGCTGTGCGGCATGCGAGCTTCCCGCGCCCGGCGCGGGCGGGCTGTGCAGGTTGCCCGCGCTCGGCACGGGGGAGAGCCAGCGCCGGTCACCCGCGGAGTGCCCGCCCCGGCAGCGAGGTCGCGAATGACTCATTCGCGACCTCGGCGGTCCCCAATGAGTCATTCGCGACCTCGGCGGAGCGGGGAACCTCCGCCGCGCGGCGCAACCGGCGGCCGTGCGCGGGCGACCTCGGCGGCGTGCGGGCGAATCTCGGCCGCGCGACCAACGTGCGCGGGACGGCGGCCGGGCCCGGGCCCCGGCGACCCGGGTCCGGCCGCACCCCTCGGGCGGCCGCGGCGCCGGTCAGGGCGGCGCCGCGGAACCGCCGGGCTCAGCCGAGGCCGTTCAGCCCGATCACCCTCGCGTACCAGTGCGCGCTCTGCTTCGGCGTGCGCCGCTGCGTCTGGTAGTCCACGTGGACCAAGCCGAACCGCTTCGCGTACCCCTCCGCCCACTCGAAGTTGTCCAGCAGGGACCAGTAGAAGTACCCGCGCAGGTCGACGCCCGCCTGGATCGCGTCGTGCGCCGCCCTCAGGTGGGAATCCAAGAACGCCACCCGGTCCGTGTCGACGATGTCGCCTCCGTCGCCGATGACGTCCGGGTACGCCGCTCCGTTTTCCGTGATGTACAGCGGTACCGAGCGGTAGCCGCGGTGGACCTGCAGCAGCGACTCCGTCAGGCCGGCCGGCTGGACCTCCCAGCCGGAGTCCGTTCGGGGGGCCGCCGGGTCCGGGACGAAGTGGACGTCGCCCGCGCCGACCCACTCCGGGCCCGCCGGCTCGCTGCCCGGCACCGGGCGGCCCGCCACCCGGTAGTCGCGGTAGTAGTTCACGCCCAGCCAGTCGACGTGCGCCGCGATGGTCGCCTCGTCGCCGTCGCGGA
The DNA here is from genome assembly GCF_030264295.1 of Amycolatopsis nalaikhensis. GTDB lineage: Bacteria > Actinomycetota > Actinomycetes > Mycobacteriales > Pseudonocardiaceae > Amycolatopsis > Amycolatopsis nalaikhensis. The sequence continues at coordinate 7,735,122 of NZ_CP127173.1, forward strand.
CCACGGACTCCAGCCCGAACGGGGCCAGGTCGGTCACCAGGTCGTCCGGGTAGCCGCCGCGCAGGACCGGGTCGAGGAACAGCCGGTTCTGCAGGCCGTCGATCCGGCGGCACGCCGAGACGTCGGCGACGTTCGCCGGGTCGTGCGGGGCCACCGGGTAGAGGTTCAGCGTGATGCCCGCCGGGACCTCCGGGGCGTGGCGGCGGATGATGTCCATCGCCAGCCCGTGCCCGAGCAGCAGGTGGTGGGTGGCCGCGACGGCCGCCGGGTGCTCGGTGCGGCCCGGCGCGTGGATGCCGCCCGCGTAGCCGAGCATCGCCGCGCACCACGGCTCGTTCAGCGTCGACCAGCTCGCGACGCGGTCGCCGAGCCGGGCCAGCACCGTCTCGGTGTACTCGGCGAACCGGTAGGCGGTGTCGCGGTTGGTCCAGCCGCCCTTCTCCTCCAGCGCCTGCGGCAGGTCCCAGTGGTACAGCGTCGCCCACGGCTGGACGCCCGCCTCGAGGAGGCAGTCGACCAGCCGGTCGTAGAACGCCAGCCCGGCCGCGTTCGGCTCGCCGCCGTCCGGGCGCACCCGCGGCCACGCCAGCGAGAAGCGGTAGGCGCCGAGGCCGAGGCGCCGCATCAGGGCGACGTCTTCGGTGTACCGCCGGTAGTGGTCGGCCGCCGGGTCGCCGGTGTCGCCGCCCACGACCGCACCCGGACGGCGCGCGAAGACGTCCCAGACCGAGTCGGTGCGCCCGTCGGCCGTGGTGGCTCCTTCCACCTGGAACGCCGCCGTGGCGGCGCCCCAGACGAAGCCAGGCGGGAACATCAACGCGGTCTCCGCCCGAACGCTGTCGGGATGTACGGACATGTTCACCCTTTCACGGCACCTTGCATGATCCCGGCCACGATCTGGCGGCCGAGGAGGACGAAGACGATGAGGATCGGGATGGTGGCCAGGGTCGTTCCGGCCAGCACCAGCGAGTAGTCGACGTAGTAGCCGCTCTGGAGCTTCTCCAGCGCCACCTGGACGGTCGGGTTCCCCGCGTCCAGCACGACGAGCGGCCACAGGAAGTCGTTCCACGACATCATGAACGTGAACATCGCGAGGATCGCGGCGGCCGGGCGCACCGCGGGCAGGCAGACGTTCCAGAAGATCCGGATCATGCTGCAGCCGTCGACGCGCGCGGCCTCGATCAGCTCGTACGGCAGCGCGTCCACTGTGTACTGCCGCATCCAGAACACGCCGAACGCGGTGACCAGGTTGGGCACGATCACCGCCGTCAGGCTGCCCGCCCAGCCCAGTTCGGACATCGCGATGAACAGCGGGATGATGCCCAGCTGGGTGGGCACCGCGAGCGTGACGACGATGAACACGAACAGCTTGTTGCGTCCCCGGAACCGCAGTTTCGCGAAGGCGAACCCGGCCAGCGAGGAGAACAGCACCGTCGTCAGCGTCACCGTGCCGGACACGATGAGGCTGTTGGCCAGCGCCTTCCAGAACGGCACGGTGTCGAACACGCGCGAGGCGTTGGCGAAGAAGTTGCCGCCGGGCACGAACGGCGGGATGCGCTCGGTGAGCATCCCGTTGTCGCGGCTGGCCACCAGGAACGACCAGTAGAACGGGAACAGCGAACCGAGCACGAAGATCGCCAGCACGACGTAGGTCGCCTTGCGCGGCTTGCCGAGCGTGGCGACCTTCCGCCGCAGTCCACTCTGGAGTGTGGTCATTTCTTCTTCACCGCCGGGGTGCGGGCGATCCGGCCGGTGAGGAAGAAGTTCACCAGCGCGATGAGCACGATGATCACGAACAGCACCCAGGCGATCGCCGAGGCGTAGCCGAGATCGGCGTTCTGGAAAGCCGTTTGGTAGAGGTACAGCGTCACGGTCTGGAACTGGTTGGTGGAGCCGCCGTTGTTCGACCCCGGCATGGCGTCGAACAGCTTCGGCTCGGTGAAGATCTGCAGGCCGCCGATCGTCGAGGTGATGGTGACGAAGATCAGCGTCGGCTTGAGCAGCGGCAGCGTGACGTTGAAGAAGCGGCGCCATGTGCCGGCGCCGTCGATCAGCGCCGCTTCGTGCAGCTCCTTCGGGATGGCCTGCATGGCCGCCAGCACGATCAGGGCGTTGTAGCCGGTCCAGCGCCAGTTGACCATGATCGCGATCGCGACGTGGCTGCCGAAGCGGCTGGCCTGCCAGTCGACCGGGTCCAGCCCGATGGTCTGCAGCACGCCGTTGATCAGCCCGTACTTGGGGCCGAAGAGGTTGGCGAAGATGATGCCGATGGCGACGAGGCTGGCCGCGTACGGCAGCAGGATGCCCACCCGCCAGCCGGTCGCGCCGCGCAGCCGGGCGCCGAGCAGGGCCGCCAGCAGCACGGCGATGATGAGCTGCGGGACGCTGGAGAGCAGGAAGATGCTGATCGTGTTCGTCAGCGCGTTCCAGAACTGCGCGTCGGCGAAGAGCTCCCTTGAAGTTGTCGAGCCCGATGAAGTCGGGGTCGTCGCTCCCCGCCTCCCACTTGAACAGCGAGACGTACGCGGTGTACAGCAGCGGGAACAGGCCGACGATCCCGAAGAGGATGAAGAACGGCGCGATGTAGAGGTACGGCGAGACCTTGACGTCCCACCGGCTCAACCGGTGCCGGAAGGTGGGCCGGGGAGACGTGCGCTCCCCGGCCTTGCTCCTTTCCGGCGCGACCTTGTCGAGGACGGTCATCGGCTCAGCGCGTGATCTTCTTCGCGGCTTCGACCATCTGGTTCCAGCCGTCCGCGGCCGACTTGCCCTGTTCGACCGCCTGCAGGGCCGGGCTGGACGCGTTCTCCTGGATCTGGCCGTCGCCCGGGCCCTTGTACTGCGGCTTCTGGACCTTCTTGGCCTGCTCGGCGAACAGCTCGCCGACCTTCGTGCCGCCGAAGTAGTCGTCGGTCTTGCTCAGCAGCGCGGGGTCGGAGAGGGCCTTGACCTGGCTCGGGAAGGTGCCCTTGGCCTGGAACGCCTTGATCTGCTGCTCCGGCGCGGTCAGCCAGGCCGCGAGCTCGGCGGCCTCCTTCGGGTGCTTCGACTGCGTCGGCACGGTCAGGTACGAGCCGCCCCAGTTGCCGCCGCCGCCCGGGAACGCCGCGGTGACCGCCCACTTGCCGGCGTTCTCGGGGCCGGCCTGCTCCTTGATCACGCCGAGCATCCAGGCCGGGCAGACCTTCGTGGCGAACGCGCCCTGCTTGAAGCCGGTGTTCCACTCGTTGCTGAACGCGGTGAGCTTGGCCGACTCGCCCTTGGCGACGGCGTCGGTGACCTTGGTCCAGGCGTCCTTGATGCCCTGGTTGCTCTCGACGGCCAGCTTGTCGTCGTTGCCGATGTAGCCCTGGGGGAGCTGGTTGACCATGGCGTTGAAGTTCTGGGCGGCCGAGTCGAACCAGGCCTTGCCGTTCGACTTCTTCACGAAGTCCGCGCCGGCGGCGAAGTAGCTGTCCCAGGTGGCGAACAGCGGCTTGACCGCTTCGGGGTCGTCCGGCAGGCCGGCGGCCTTGAACATGTCCTTGCGGTAGCACATGGCGAGCGGGCCGATGTCGGTGCCGTAGCCGATGAGCTTGCCGTCCTTGGTCTTGGCGGCTTCGTACTTCCAGGGCAGCCAGCGGTCGGGGGAGGCGTCGGCCGGCCCGATCTTGCTGAGGTCGTTGAACTTCGAGCCCTTGTCGAGGAAGTCGGACAGGTGGCCCTCTTCGAGTGCCGTCACGTCCGCGAGGCCCGAGCCGGCGGCGAGCTTGGTGACGAGGTCCTCGTGGTAGGGGCCGCCCTGGCCGGTCTTGCGGTGGGTGATCTTGATGTTGGGGTGCAGCCGCTCGTACTCCGGGATGAGGGCCTCGTAGCCGAACTCGGTGAACGTCGCCAGCGTCAGGTCGACGTGCTCGTTCGGGCCCGCCGCGGCCGGGGTCTGCTGGTCACCGCCCCCGCTGCAGGCCGTGGCGCCGAGCGCCGTCATCGTGATGCCCAGTGCGAGGACCAGGCCGTTCCGGATCGTTCTCACGTGTCCAACCACCTTGTTGACGGGAATGAGCGCTCTCACTGCTGGGAGGCCGACTGGGAGCGCTCCCAGGTGTCGGAGAGTCTGGTGGGGGGCTTCACCGGTGTCAAGAGGTCGTAACCGGAGCGTTTCCTGCGAGGAGCGCTCCCGGACGTGGCTGTCCGTGACCGTTAAGCTGTCGACGTCAGGGTGGTCGTGGGTGAGCGAGGGCGGTGCCGTGGGGCCTCGAGCAGGGGATGAGGAACGTCCGACGTTGGAGGACGTCGCGGCGTTCGCCGGCGTGTCGCGGTCGACGGCGTCACGGGCGTTGAACGACGACGCGTACGTCAGCGCGACGGCGCGCGAGAAGGTCCTCGCCGCGGCCCGTGACCTGGGCTATTCCCCGAACCAGGCGGCGCGGTCGCTGGTCACGCGCCGCACCGGCGCGATCGCCGTGGTGCTCTCCGAGCCCGAGGCCCGGCTGCTCGACGACCCGTACCGCACGGCCGTCATGCGCGCCGGGTACCGCGAGCTCGCCGACGTCGGCCGCCAGATGGTGCTCATCTTCAGCGACACGCGCGAGGACCTGAGCAAGACGGTCCGGTTCCTCGAGGGCGGCCACGTCGACGGTGCGCTGGTGTTCGCCCCGCACCGCGCCGACCCGCTGCCCAAGGCGCTGCGGCTGCTGCGCATCCCGGTCGTGTTCGGCGGCCAGGCGGCCGGCATCCGCCGCGGGGTGCACGTCGTCGACTTCGACAACGAGGGCGGCGCCCGGCTGGCGGTGGAGCACCTGGTCGCGAACGGGCGGCGGCGGATCGCGACGATCGCCGGCCCCCAGGACCAGAGCGCCCCGATCGACCGGCTCGCGGGCTGGCGCAAGACCCTGCTCGACGCCGGGCTCGACCCCGCCGACCTGGCCGAAGAGGCCGACTTCACGCTGTCCGGCGGCGCGAACGCGATGTCGGCGCTGCTGGCCCGCCACCCGGACCTCGACGCGGTGTTCGTCGCGAGCGACATGATGGCGGTGGGGGCGCTGCGGACGCTCGACGCGGCCGGTCGCCGCATCCCGGACGACGTCGCGGTGGTCAGCTTCGACGACAACGCGACGCTTGCCCCGGCCATGGACCCGCCGCTGACGTCGGTCCACCAGGACCCGCGGGAGCAGGTGCACGCGATGGTCGAGACGCTGATGCAGCTGCTCGACGACCAGAACCTGAAACCGCGGCAGCAGATCCTGCCGGTCTCGCTGGCGGTCCGCGCGTCGAGCTGACCGCGAGCTGAAGGGGACTTTCCTGGCGTTAGATGCGAGGAAAGTCCCCTTCAGCGCGCCACATGCACTGAAGGTCCCCTTCAGCCCGGGCTGGTGAGATGTACGCGTTCGGCCCTAAACGCTGTTCTTTCGCAACTCAATGTGATCGACACGCTAGGCCGTTCGAGTGAACTGCCGACGATCGGTGGCGGCTGTTCAGGAGTGTTCAGTGCCTCCTCCTTCGCCGGACGCGCCGAAGTGACGTCCGGCGGCGCGGTGTCCTTCTGACTCGATTCTTTACATCCAGGTTTCCGGCTGGCTACCGTCTGCGCCTGGAAGCGCTCCCAGATCGCTGGCTCCCTACGGACAAAGGAGTTCCGCAGCCATGCGTTCCTCTCCCCGAATGCGCCGCCTGCGCGGCAGACCGCTCGCCCTGGCCACGGCCACGGTGGCGGTCGCCGCCGCGCTCGTCGCCCCACCCCCGGCGCTCGGCGCCGACGTCGCCTGTTCGGTCACCTACACCACCAACGACTGGGACACCGGGTTCACCGCCAACGTCTCGCTGCGCAACGACGGCGCCCCGCTCGACAGCTGGCAGGTCGGCTGGACCTTCCTCGACGGGCAGAAGGTCCAGCAGGGCTGGAGCGCCACCTTCGCCCAGACCGGCGCGGCGGTCACCGCGACCAACATGTCGTACAACGGCCACCTCGGCACCGGGGCGAGCACGTCGTTCGGCTTCAACGGCTCGAAGGGGTCGGCCAACCGCCCGCCGACGGACTTCTCCGTCAACGGCACCGCGTGCACCGGGGCCAACAAAGCCCCGACCGTCAGCCTGACCTCGCCCGCGTCGACCGGCACCTACTACGCCCCGGCGACGATCCCGCTGGCGGCGACCGCCGCCGACGCCGACGGCACCGTGAGCAAGGTCGAGTTCTACGCCGGTGACACACTGCTCGCCACGGACACGGCCGCGCCGTTCGAAGGGAGCTGGGCCAACGTCCCGGCCGGGACGTACTCGGTCACCGCCAAGGCCTACGACAACAAGAACGCCTCGACCACGTCCGCGCCGGTCAGCGTGAAGGTCCTTTCCGGACCCACGATCGTCGCCGCCCCGGCGACGGCCCAGGTCAAGCAGGGCGGGACGACGACGTTCGCGCTCACCCTCGCCGGCGCGCCCACCGCGCCGGTGACCGTCGCCGTGGCCCGGACCGCGGGCAGCACGGACCTGACCGCGAGCCCGGCGAGCCTCACCTTCACCCCGTCGAACTGGAACGTGGCCCAGAACGTCACGGTCACCAGCGCCGACAACGGGGGAGAGCTGGGCAGCGCGACCTTCATCGCGAGCAGCAGCGGTTACGCCGCCGCGACGGTGACGGTCAACGAGATCTCGTCGTCCACTTCGGACTACCAGCTCGCGTTCCTGACCCAGTACAACAAGATCAAGGACCCGAACAACGGCTACTTCCGCAAGTTCGGGAACATCCTGGTGCCCTACCACTCGATCGAGACGCTGATCGTCGAGGCGCCGGACCACGGCCACGAGACGACGTCGGAGGCGTTCAGCTACTACCTGTGGCTGGAGGCGTCCTACGGCCGGATCACCGGTGACTGGGCCCCGTTCAACCAGGCGTGGACGTCGATCGAGACGTACGCGATCCCGTCGGCCGCCGACCAGCCGGGCAACTCCGGCTACAACGCGAGCAAGCCGGCGACCTACGCGGCGGAGTACCCGAGCCCGAAGTCGTACCCGTCGCAGCTGCAGAGCGGCGTGTCCGTCGGGGCCGACCCGATCGCGGCCGAGCTCAAGGCGGCCTACGGCTCGGCGGACGTCTACGGCATGCACTGGCTGCTCGACGTGGACAACATCTACCAGTTCGGCCACTGCGAAGACGGCACGAACACCGCGCCCGCGTTCATCAACACCTTCCAGCGCGGTTCGCAGGAGTCGGTCTGGGAGACCGTCACCCAGCCCAGCTGCGACGTCCTGAAGTTCGGCGGCAAGAACGGTTACCTCGACCTGTTCACCGGCGACTCGTCCTACGCCAAGCAGTGGAAGTACACCAACGCGCCCGACGCGGACGCCCGCGCGGTGCAGGTGGCCTTCCAGGCCGAGAAGTGGGCCGCGGCACAGGGCAAGAGCTCCGACATCGCCGCCGTCGTCAAGAAGGCGTCGAAGATGGGCGACTACCTGCGGTACTCGCTGTTCGACAAGTACTTCAAGAAGATCGGCAACTGCGTCGGCGCGTCGAGCTGCGCGGCGGGCACCGGCAAGGACAGCGAGCACTACCTGGTTTCCTGGTACTACGCCTGGGGCGGCTCGATGGACTCCGCCAGCGCGTGGGCGTGGCGCATCGGCGACGGTGCGGCGCACCAGGGTTACCAGAACCCGCTGGCCGCGTACGCGTTGTCGGCCGACCCCGGCCTGAAGGTCACGTCGGCGACCGGCGCGCAGGACTGGGCGACCAGCCTCGGCCGCCAGCTCGAGTTCCTGCAGTGGCTGCAGTCGTCCGAAGGCGGGCTCGCCGGCGGGGCGACGAACAGCTGGGACGGCCAGTACGGCACCCCGCCCAGCGGGACGCCGACGTTCTACGGGATGTTCTACGACTGGCAGCCGGTCTGGCACGACCCGCCGAGCAACCAGTGGTTCGGCTTCCAGACGTGGGGCATGGAACGCATCGCCGAGTACTACCAGGCGACCAACGACGCCCGCGCCAAGAAGATCCTCGACAAGTGGGTCCCGTGGGCGCTGGCGAACACGACGGTCGGCGCGGGCGGCTCGTTCCAGATCCCGTCCGACCTGACCTGGAGCGGCGCGCCGGACACCTGGAACGCCACCAGCCCCGGCTCGAACACCGGCCTCCACGTCGCGGTGAAGAACTACAGCAACGACGTCGGGGTCGCCGCTTCGCTGGCCAAGACGCTGCTCTACTACGCGTCCGGGTCGGCCAACGCCCAGGCCAAGAGCGTGGGCGAGCAGCTGCTGACCGCGCTTTCGGCGAACGCGGACACCAAGGGCATCGCGGTGCCGGAGACCCGGAGCGACTACAACCGGTTCGACGACGCCTACAACGCCACCACCGATCAGGGCCTGTACGTCCCGAGCGGCTGGACCGGCACGATGCCGAACGGCGACGCGATCAGCTCCAGCTCCACGTTCCTGTCGATCCGCTCGTTCTACAAGAGCGATCCGCAGTGGCCGAAGGTCCAGTCCTACCTGGACGGTGGCGCCGCGCCGACGTTCACCTACCACCGGTTCTGGGCGCAGTCGGAGATCGCCACGGCGTTCGCCGCGCACGTCGCCCTGTTCGGCTGAAAGGCACTCGATGAAGCGACTGCTCGCACTGGCGGTCGCCGCACTGGTCGGGGGCGCCGTTCTCACGGCGTCCCCGGCCACCGCGGCCCCCGCCCCGGAGCTTTCACGTGAAAGCTCCGGCCTCGCCGGAACCGGCACCGGGTACTGGCACGCCGTCGGCTCCCAGCTCGTCGACGCCACCGGTGCGCCGGTCCGGATGACCGGGATCAACTGGTTCGGCGCCGAGACCGGCAACTACTCGCCGCACGGCCTGTGGAGCCGCAACTACAAGGACATGCTCGACCAGATGGCGAGCCTCGGCTACAACACGCTGCGGCTGCCGTACTCCAACCAGCTGTTCGACGCCGGGTCGAAGCCGACCAGCATCGACGCCGTCCAGAACCCGGACCTGCAGGGGCTGTCCGGGCTGCAGGTGCTCGACAAGATCATCGCCTACGCCGGCACCAAGGGCATGCGCGTGCTCCTCGACCGGCACCGGCCGGACTCCGGCGCGCAGTCCCCGCTCTGGTACACCAGCGCGTACTCGGAGAGCCGCTGGATTTCCGACTGGACGATGCTGGCGCAGCACTACCGGGGCAACACCACAGTGATCGGCGCCGACCTGCACAACGAACCGCACTCGATCCAGGGTGGCGGCGGCGCGTGCTGGGGCTGCGGCGACACCGCGACCGACTGGCGGCTCGCCGCCGAACGCGCCGGGAACGCCGTGCTGGCCGCGAACCCGGACTGGCTGATCGTCGTCGAGGGCGTCGACTGCGTCAGCGGCACCGGCGATCCGCAGTGCGGCTGGTGGGGCGGCAACCTCTCCGGGGCCCGGCAGTTCCCGGTGCGGCTGTCCGAACCGGACAAGCTCGTCTACTCGGCGCACGAGTACGCGACGTCGGTGTTCGCCCAGCCGTGGTTCTCCGACCCGGCGTTCCCGGCCAACCTGCCCGCGTTGTGGGACCACTTCTTCGGCTACCTGCAGAAGCAGAACGTCGCACCCGTCCTGCTCGGCGAGTTCGGCTCGACGCTGGCCGACCCGCGCGACAAGACATGGCTGCAGGAGCTGATGAAGTACGCCGGGACGGGCGCGACCGGGATGAGCTTCACGTACTGGTCGTGGAACCCGAACTCCGGGGACACCGGCGGCATCCTCAACGACGACTGGACCACGGTCAACCAGGCCAAGCAGGCCATCCTGCAGCCCTACCTGATCCCACCGGTCGGCGGCGGGGGTACCACGGATCCGCCGCCCGCGGTGTCGTGCGCCGTCACCTACCACGTCGACAACAGCTGGCAAGGCGGCTTCGTCGCCTCCGTGACCCTCAAGAACACGGGGACGTCGCCGCTCAAGAGCTGGGCGCTCGGCTGGACCGAGCCGTCCGGGACGCAGATCACCAGCGGCTGGAACGCGACGGTCACCCAGACCGGCCAGCAGGCCACGGCCAAGGCACCGACCTGGGCGCCCGACCTGGCCGCCGGGGCCTCGGTGGCCATCGGCTTCCAAGCGACCGGCCCTTCCGGCGGGACACCGACCGGGTTCGCCGTCGGCGCCACCTCCTGCACCTCGTAACCCGACAACGAAGAGGAGCACACTCGATGAGGAGTGAATTCTGGTCCCCGAAGAGGAAGGTGCGGCTCGCCGCGGCTTCCTCGGTGACGGCCGCCGCGGTCGTCTCGGGGCTCCTGGTGGCCGGCGGCAGCCCGGCGACCGCCGCCACCGGCTGCAAGGTCACCTACACCGTCAACCAGTGGGACACCGGGTTCACCGCGAACGTCGCGGTGACGAACCTCGGTGACGCCGTCTCCTCCTGGAACGTCGAATGGGACTTCGGCGGCAACCAGCAGGTCCAGCAGGGCTGGAGCGCCACGTTCAGCCAGTCCGGCAAGCACGTCAGCGCGAAGAACCCGTCGTGGGGCGGGTCGCTGGGCTCGAACGCGACGGCGAGCTTCGGCTTCAACGGCTCGTTCTCGGGTACGAACGACATCCCGGCGTCGTTCTCGCTCAACGGCGTCCACTGCGACGGCAGCACCGGCGGCCCGAGCACGACCCCGACGACGCCGACCACGCCCACGACCCCGACCACCCCGACGGGGCCGACCACGACGACGACGCCCCAGCCCGGGACGCACGTGGAGAACCCGTACGCCGGGGCCAAGGGCTACGTGAACCCGGACTGGTCGGCGTCGGTGACATCGGCGGCCGCGACCACGGGCGGCACGCTCGGCGCCCAGATGGCCAAGGTGGCCAACACCTCCACGGCAGTCTGGCTCGACCGGATCGCGGCGATCGAAGGCACGTCGAGCGCGCGCGGCCTGCGCGGGCACCTCGACGCGGCGCTGGCTCAGCAGAGCGGCGGCACGCCGGTGACGATCCAGATCGTCGTCTACGACCTGCCGAACCGCGACTGCGCGGCACTGGCGTCCAACGGTGAGCTGCAGGTCGCGCAGAACGGCCTGGCCCGGTACAAGAGCGAGTACATCGACCCGATCGCCTCGATCCTGTCCGACGCGAAGTACGCGCCGCTGCGGATCGTGGCGGTCGTCGAGCCGGACTCGCTGCCCAACCTGATCACCAACACCGCGACGGCCAAGTGCGCGGAGGCGCAGTCGAGCGGGGCGTACGTGCAGGGCATCCAGTACGCGCTGAACAAGCTGCACGCGATTTCCAACGTCTACAACTACCTGGACATCGCGCACTCGGCGTGGCTGGGCTGGGACAGCAACTTCGGCCCGTTCGTCAACCTGATCAAGCAGACGCTGCAGGGCACGACGGCCGGGGTGAACAGCGTCGACGGCTTCATCAGCGACACGGCGAACTACACCCCGCTCACCGAGCCGAACCTGCCCGACCCGAACCTGAACGTCGGCGGGCAGCAGCTGAAGTCGGCGACCTTCTACCAGTGGAACCCGTACTTCAGCGAGGTGCCGTTCGCGACGGCGATGTACAACGCGTTCGTCTCCGCGGGCCTGCCGAGCGGGATCGGCATGCTGGTCGACACCTCGCGCAACGGCTGGGGCGGCTCGGCCCGGCCGTCGGGCGCCTCGGGGTCCACTGTGGACGCCTACGTCAACTCCGGCCGGATCGACCGGCGGCTGCACCGCGGCAACTGGTGCAACCAGAGCGGAGCCGGTCTGGGCGAGCGTCCGACCGCCTCGCCGGCGGCGCACTTCGACGCCTACGTCTGGATCAAGCCGCCGGGTGAGTCCGACGGCGCGAGCCAGCAGATCCCGAACGACGAAGGCAAGGGTTTCGACCAGATGTGCGACCCGACCTTCCACGGCAGCCAGCAGGCCAACGGCGGCAACCTGACCGGCGCCCTGCCGAACGCCCCGCTGTCCGGCAAGTGGTTCCAGGCCCAGTTCGAGCAGCTGGTCCAGAACGCCTACCCGCCGGTGCAGTGACAGCCCCCGGGCCGGGCGGTGCCGCGCAGCCGCCGCCCGGCCCGGGCTCCATCACAGGTCCTTGCGAAAGCTGAGCCGGTCCAGGCCCGGCCCGTCGTAGTCGGGCTGGACCGGCAGGCCCTCGAACTCCTTCGGCCCTGGTTCGGTGACGAACCCCATCCGGGTGTGGAACGCGTGCGAACCCTTGTTGACCGGCGACGTGATCGCCCGCACCACCGAGCGCCCGTGTGCGCGGCTGTAGGCGAAGAAGCGCTCGTACAGCGCCGCGCCCAGCCCGCGGCCGCGCTCGGCGGGATCGACCCCGACGAAGTGGATGTAGCTCTCGGCCGGCCGCGACGGCGAGAGGAACCCGATCAGGAACGCGACGATCCGCTCGTCCGCGGTCACCAGGAAGCTGCTGCCGGTGAAGTGCTGGAACATCAGCTTCGGGAGCAGGAGGGCGCGTTGGCGGGAACCTTCTTCACCGCCGAGCCCGCCCCACCACTCGTCGAGGACGGCGAGGACGGGCAGGTGGTCGTCGGGGCCGGGGTGCCGGACGGGGTGGCCGAGAAGCGGCGGCAGGGTGCTCATACCGGCCACCCTGCCCGCGGTCGCCGTCGCGTTCCAGCGGGTTTCCGGTCAGGGCACCACCTGGTGCACGCCGATCAGCACCTGCTGCCAGACCGCGGCCGGGTCGGCGCCCCGCTCGACGGACTTGAGCGCGGGTGCGATCACCGTCTCCTGGATCTTGCCGTCGCCGGGGCCCTTGTACTGCGGCTTCCCGACCTTCTGCGCCTGCGCGACGAAAACCTGCCCGCTCAAGGCGCCGCCGAAGTAGCCGTTCATCTCGCTGAGCAGGTCGGGCGAGGTGAAGGCGTCGACCTGGCTGGGGAAGTTCCCGCTGACCCGGAACGCGTGCAGCTGCTGCTCCGGCGCGGTCAGCCACGCGGCGAGCGCCGCGGCCTCCTTCTGGTGCGGGCTCGCTTCGGGGACGGTCAGGTAGGAGCCGCCCCAGTTGCCGCCGCCGTCGGGGAACGCGTCGGTGATCGCCCACTTGCCCGCGTTGCCCAGCCCGGCCTGCTGCTCGATGATGCCGAGCATCCACGCCGGACAGACCTTGGTCGCGAAGGTACCGAGGCGCAGGCCGTTGTTGCCGTCGTCGGCGAACGCGGTGAGCCCGGCCGACTGGCCCTGCTTCACCGCCGTCGTGACCTTGGTCCAGGCGTCGCGGAGCGCGGTGTTCGTCTCGAGCGTCGAGTGGTCTTCGCGGTCGAGGTAGCCGACCGGGAGCTGGTTGACCATGGCGTTGAAGCTCTGCGCCGCGGAGTCGAACCACGCCTTGCCGTGCGAGCGCTTGACGTACTTCTCGCCCGCCGCGAAGTAGCTGTCCCAGCTGGCGAACATCGTCTTCACCGAACCGGGGTCGGTGGGCAGTCCCGCGGCCTCGAGGAGGTCCTTGCGGTAGCACATGGCCAGCGGCCCGATGTCCGTGCCGTAGCCGACGAGCTTGCCGTCCTTGCTGCGGCCCGCTTCGTACTTCCACTCCAGCCACCGGCCGGGTTTGACGTCGGCGGGCCCGACCTTCGCCAGGTCGGCGAACTTCCCGGACTGCGCGAGCACGTCGGCGAGGTGGCCCTCCTCGACGGCCTGGATGTCGGCGAGGCCCTGGCCGCCGGCCAGCTTGGCCAGCAGGTCCTGGTGGTACGGGCCGCCCTGCTCGGTGCGCACCTGCCGCACGGTGATCCCGGGGTGGGTGAACTCGTAGCCGGGGATCAGGTCTTCGTAGCCGAACTGGCCGAACGTCGCCAGGGTCAGCGTGATCTGTTCCGGGGTGGCGGGACCGCACCCGCCGGTCAGGACGAGCAGGACGAAGGTGACGGCGAAAGCCAGCCGTCTTCGGATCAGCTTCATGTGCGCGCACTCCCTCGCGACTCACTCCCTCGTGATTGGGAGCGCTCCCGGGGCGAGTCTCGTTTCCGGGTGCGCCGGGTGTCAAGCGGCGCCACGGCGGGTGTCCGCCCGGACACGGGAGCGACGCGGTGAAGCGCCCGACCATCACGGACATCGCGCGCGAGGCGGGAGTGTCCAAAGGGGCCGTGTCCTACGCGCTCAACGGCCGCCCCGGCGTTTCCGAGGCGACGCGGCGGCGGATCACCGAGATCGCTCGCGAGCTGGGCTGGTCGCCCAGCGGCCCGGCGCGGGCGTTGTCCGGTGGCCGGACCGGGGCGATCGGGCTGGTGCTCGACCGGCCGCCCGAGGCGTTCTTCCCGGCCCTGCTCGAAGGTTTCGAGGACGAGCTGCTCGTGCGCGTCGCTACGGGCCACGACGCGGCGGTGGCGGTGTACCGGCGCTGGCACGCGGAGCGGCGGGTCGACGGGGTGCTGCTCACGGGCCCGGACGGCGCGGCCGAGCTGGCCGCGATCGGCCTGCCCGCGGTGGTGCTCGGCGGGGCGGGCGGGGTGCCGGGCGCGCCGTCGGTGTGGGTGGACGACGTCGCCGGGGCGGCGGAGGCGCTGGAGTACCTCGCCGCGCTGGGTCACCGCCGCGTGGCGCGCGTCGCGGGCCCGGCGCCCTTTGTGGACTCGTGGGAGCGCGAGCACGTCTTCACCGCCGCGGTGCGGCGGCTGGGGCTGGCGGAAGTCCCGGCGGACGACCTCGTCGCGCGGTCCGCCGACAGCGCCCGCGCGTGCCGGTGGCCGGGTGAGGTCCGTCATCTCGGCGTGGTGCCCACGGCTTGGGCGCCTCCCGCGGTCTCCCGGCCGCCGACCGTCCACTGCGAACCGTCGGCCGAGGTGATCCGCCGGGTCCTGGCCACCGACCCCCGGCCGACCGCCCTGCTCTGCGACACCGACAGCCTCGCCGTGGCCGCGGTGGCCACCGCCCACGAACTCGGCCTGTGCGTCCCGCGTGACCTCTCGGTCGTCTCCTGGGACGACACCCCGCTCTGCCGTCTCGTCCGCCCGGCCCTCACCGCGGTCCGGCGCCCCCTCGCCGAGCTCGGCGCCCTCGCCGCGTCGCTCCTGCGTGACGTCCTGGCGCGCGAAGACCCCGGCGACGTCTGCGCCTCGCGGCCGCGGCTGATCACGCGCGGCAGCACCGGCCCCGCCCGCTGACGGGACCGGTGCTGTCCACACCGGACTCGCTCAGGTTCCCTGGCAGGTCAACGACGGCTGGGCCGGGTTGCTCCCCGCCGCGTTCACCACCAGCCCGAACGTCGTCTGCCCGTCCGGGGCGATCCGGCCGTTCCAGTCGGCGTTGCGGACCGTCACCGCCGAACCGCTCTGGCTCAGCGTCCCGTTCCAGACGCTGCCCACCGTCTGGCCCGACGGCAGCGTCCAGCCCACCTGCCACCCGGTGTAGGCCGTCGTCCCATGGTTCATCACCGTCACCGTCGCCTGGTACCCGCCGCTCCAGGCGTTGGTGATCTCGTACATCGCCATGCACGAGCCGGGCGGGGTGGTGGGCGTGGTCGGGGTGGTGGGCGTCGTCGGCGTGGTCGGGGTCGTCGGGGTCGTCGTCGGCGTGCCCGGGTCCTTGAGGCCGGTGACTTCGCCGTGCCCGCCGTCGAACACCACGTCCGAGCAGCCGTAGAACGTCTCGGCGCTGTCGGAGCGCTTCCACACCGAGTAGATGATGTGCCGCCCCGACTTGTTCGACGGCAGCGCGCCCGTCCACTTGTACTGGCCGTCGACCGTGCCCACCTGGCCGGTCACCGGCGGGTGGTCGACGGTCAGGAACGGCTGGTCCTCCAGCGAGTCCCAGGTGAGCGGCTGCGACGGGTCCCAGCCGTCCTTCGTCACGTACGTGTAGAACCAGCCCGGGTGCGCGGCCCACGCGTTGTACGAGAAGTCGAACGTCGCCCCGGCGGTGAGGTGGGTCAGCGGCCAGTCGCCGACGCCGTCGAAGCCCGCGTACCCCGGGTTGCCACCGGAGCACAGCTTCCCGTCCGGGATGAAGCCGCGCGTGCGGCCGGCGCCGTCGGAGCGCAGCACGGCGAACCAGTTGTACAGCGAGTTCGCGCCGCTGGTGTTCACCGCGGCCGCGCAGGCCGGGTTCTGCGGGATGATCTGCCCGGTCGAGCTGAGCCCGTCCTGCCAGCACAGGAAGGTCCGGCTGCCCGGTTTCATCATGGCGCCGTGCGCTTCGGCGGTGCCGGTGTTCAGCAGGATGGCGGTCAAGCTCGCCAGCACCACGGTGACGGCGGCGAGGATCGTACTTCGTCTCCTGGTCACGTCAGTCCCTTCGTCGGGTAGCGTGCGTCGAAGACTGGGAGCGCTCTCAAGGTCAGGATACGCGGTGGTGGTCACTTCCGGAACAGCCCGCGGTGACCGCCGCGGCCGCTTTGCCCTACCTTGGCGGAAGCCGTCGACCACCGAGAAAGGCACAGCGTGGAAAGTCCGTCTTGGGTGCGCGCCGAACCCGCCCGGCTGCTGGGCTTCGCCGCCCGCGCCGCGCACCCCGGCGGCGGGTTCGCCTGGCTCGACGACGCCGGGCGCCCGGTGCTCGACCGGCCCGTCGAAACCTGGATCACCTGCCGGATGACGCACGTCTTCGCGCTGGCGTCCCTGCGGGGTGCGGACACGGGCGAGCAGGTCGCCCACGGCGTCGCGGCGCTGACCGGCCTGCTCCACGACCCGGAGCACGGCGGCTGGTACGCGTCGACAACGTTGTCGGAGAAGCGCGCCTACGAGCATGCCTTCGTCGTCCTCGCCGCGTCCAGCGCGGTGGCCGCCGGAGCCGACGGCGCGGAACCGCTGCTGGCCGAAGCCCTGGACGTCGTCGAACGCCGGTTCTGGGAGCCGGGGCACGGGCGCGTCGCCGACGTCTGGGACCGTGGCTGGACGAGTCTGGAGGACTACCGCGGCGCCAACGCCAACATGCACACCGTCGAGGCGTTCCTGGCCGCCGCCGACGTCACCGGCGACCCGGTCTGGACCACCCGCGCGCTGTCCATTGTGGACCACCTGGTGCACGGCGAGGCCCGCGCGCACGGCTGGCGGCTCCCGGAGCACTACGACGCGGGCTGGCACGTGCGCCCCGAGTTCAACCGCGACGAGCCCGCGCACCCGTTCCGCCCGTTCGGCGCCACCGTCGGCCACCTCTTCGAATGGGCGCGGCTCGCCGTGCACCTCAAGCGCGCGCTCGGCGACGACGCGCCCTCGTGGCTGGTCCCCGACGCGGCCGCGTTGTTCGCGACCGCGACCGAGGACGGCTGGGCCGTCGACGGCCGCCCCGGCTTCGTCTACACCACCGACTTCGCCGGGACGCCGGTGGTGCGCACCCGCCTGCACTGGGTGGTGGCGGAGGCGATCGCCGCCGCGTGGACGCTGCACCAGGAGACCGGCGACCCGGCCTACCTCGAGCGGTTCCGCGAGTGGTGCGACCACGCCGAGGCGTGTTTCGTCGACCGGGAACTGGGCTCGTGGCACCACGAGCTCGACCCGGAAAACCACCCGGCCGCGACGGTCTGGACCGGGAAACCGGACATCTACCACGCCTACCAGGCGACGCTCCTGCCCGCGCTGCCGCCGTCCGCGTCGTTCGCCGGCGCGCTGCGCCCGCGTCGCTAGACTGCCCGCGGACACTTCCGGACAAGGAGAACCATGTCGCCTCACGTCGCCGCCGAAGACCGGTACTCGGGCATGCCGTACCGGCGCGCCGGGCGCAGCGGGCTCAAGCTGCCCGCCGTGTCGCTCGGCCTGTGGCACAACTTCGGGGACGACAAGCCCCTCGACGTCCAGCGCGCGGTGCTGCGGCGGGCGTTCGACCTCGGCGTGACGCACTTCGACCTGGCCAACAACTACGGCCCGCCGCCGGGCGCGGCCGAGGCGAACTTCGGCAGGCACTTCGCCGCCGACTTCCGCCCGTACCGCGACGAAATCCTGGTCTCGTCCAAGGCCGGGTACCTGATGTGGGACGGCCCGTACGGCGAGTGGGGCTCCCGCAAGAACCTCCTCGCGAGCCTCGACCAGAGCCTCGCGAGGACCGGTCTGGACCACTTCGACATCTTCTACTCCCACCGCCCGGACCCCGAGACGCCGATCGAGGAGACGATGGGTGCCCTCGACACGGCGGTCCGGTCGGGCAAAGCGCTCTACGCGGGCATCTCCAACTACTCGCCCGAGCAGACGGCGGCCGCGCTGGCCGCGTTGAAGGACCTCGGCACGCCGCTGCTGATCCACCAGCCGCGGTACTCGATGCTGGACCGCTGGGTCGAGGACGGCCTCCTGGACACCCTCGACGAGCACGGCGTCGGCTCGATCGCGTACTCGCCGCTGGCCCAGGGCCTGCTGACGGACCGCTACCTCGACGGCGTCCCGGCCGACTCGCGCGCGGCGGGTGCGAGCCCGTTCCTCACCGAGGACCGCCTCACCGAGGAGACCCTGGCGACGATCCGCGCCCTGAACGACGTCGCGAAGCGGCGCGGGCAGACCCTGGCGCAGCTGGCGATCGCGTGGGTCCTGCGCCGCGGCCGCGTCACGTCCGCGCTGATCGGCGCCAGCAGCGTCGCCCAGCTCGAGAACACCGTCGCGGCCACCGCGAACCTCGAGTTCGCCGACGACGAGCTGGCCGAGATCGACCGGATCCTGGGCTAGCCCTCGTCAGCAGCCGATCCGCGACGTGGACACGGCGACGTCGTCGAACCACAGCGTGTCGGCGTCGCCACCGTAGCTCTCCCAGCCGAGCCGCAGGTCGGTCACCGACGGGTGCCAGGACCGGGCGAGCCACTGCTGGTCGACGTCGGCGGTCGGCACGCCGTCGACGACGAGCCCGGCCACCTCGGTGCCGTCGAGCCACGTCCGCAGCTGGCCGGCGGCGCCGTCGAGCCGGAACTCGAAGCACGACCAGGTACCGGTCGGCAGCGGGGCGCTGAGCGCGACCCCGGCCGGGCTCTGCGCGGGCAGGGTCGCGTCGTCGGACTCGCGGTTCCACTGCAGGGCCCGGTTCTGCCCGCCGGCCCGCAGGTCGCGGCCGTCGGTGGCGTCCCGCATGGCCAGGAACGTGACGTGCCCGGCGGGCAGCGGGGTTGTGTGCCGGACCCAGAACCGGCCGAACAGCGGGCCGGACGTGGTCAGGCCGCTGCCGAAGAACGCGTGGTTGCAGTAGCCGCCTTGACCGGCGACCTTCACCGACCGCGTGCCGGAGTGCGCGACCGAGCCGTCGACGGTGACCGTGCCGGTGCCCTGGCAGTTCGCCGCGCCGACGGTCCACGGCGCGCCCGGGGTGGTGCCGGTCTGCTGCTCGAAGTCGTCGCAGAGCACGGCTCCCGTGCACCCGGCGGGCGGGGGCGCGGACGTCGTGGTCGTGGGTGTCGTGGGCGTCGTCGTGGCCGGGGGAGTGGTGTCCCCGCAGGCGACGCCGTTGAGCGCGAAGTCCGCGGGCTCGGCGTTGGTCCCGCTGTAGGTGCCCTGGAGGCCGAAGGAGACCGAGCCGCCGGCGGGCAGGGCGCCGTTGTAGGACAGGCTTTCCGCGGTGACGGCGGTGCCGGTCTGGCGCACGGTGGCGTTCCAGGCGGAGGTGACGGTCTGGTTCCCGGCGTAGTGCCAGGTGAGCGTCCAGGACGAGAGCGGGGTGGCGCCGTTGGTCACCGTGATCTCGGCCGTGTACCCGGTTTGCCACTGGTTGACGCGGTAGCCGACCGAGCAGGCGGGCGCGGCGGTGGCCGGGCCGGCGACGAGCGCGGTGGTGCCCGCCGCGGCGAGGCAGAGGGCGGCGAGGGCGCCGGCGAACCTGGTCATCGGGGGTTTCCTCCCGGGGCGCGGACAGGGGCGCCGTGGCCTGCACCACGGCGCCCCTGGGTGGTGGCCGCGTTCTGTCGAGGCGACCTGGCATGGGAGCGCTTCCAGCCGCCGGAAAGGTAACCCCGGCGTGACGCCGTTGTAAAGCGGGACCCGGACCCGGGCCGATCCGGTGGTCCGTTTTCCGCGGCCGTTCGCCGCCGAGCCGCCGCTTAACGCTCCTGAACGGCCGAACCCGTTGGGAGGCTGAGGATCCGGTGATCGCGCCGGGCGATCACCGTGGCGCCGAGGATGCGGCCGTTGGAGTGAAATCCGGGAATCTCGGCGCGATCCGCCGCCGGGTGTCGCTGCCCGGGTTCCGGAGGGCCGCATGCCGCCGAATGGGAGCGCTCTCACGGAAGGGCCGACGTCGGAGTCCTCTGTGGACGCGGTCGCGGACCGGTCTTCGTTGCGGGCTCAACCTCTTGGGGGGCAAGCATGATCCCGATCGCCGGTGATGATCTGGGCGCCCCGGTGCCTCTGAGGTAGGGTCGTCGGTGTGCACCAGGACGCCGGAAATCGTTGGATGAACGATGAGTCGACAGGTCAAGCCCGGGAGTAAGCCGTACCGTGCACAGCTGCGCGACCGGCTGGCCGCGCTGGGCTTCCCCGAAGAGGCGATCCCGGCCAAGGTGGCGGAGAACCTGATCGTCGAATGCGGGGTCCCGCCGCGGACCGCGTGGCGGCTGGCGTCCGAGCTGTCCCTCGACGTCGCGGCGCACCAGTACAACGCCGTCACCGGCGACCCCCGCGCCGGCATGCGCGGCACCCGGATCTGGGAGTACGAGCAGTGGCCCGAGCGCGGGGTCCGGCCCACCGTCGCCGCCCTGCGCGTGCTGGCGCAGGTGTACGGCACGAGCTGGAAGTCCCTGCTGGGCCTGCGCGACCTCGAGCAGCTGCCGGCCAAGGACCTGGCCGAGTACCACGCCGAGGCCGAGCCGGTCGCGGCCCAGGCGCCCGAGTCCGTCGCCTCGCCACCGGCCCGCGCGGTCGCCCTCGTCGAGACCCGGCCCGAGGAGGAAATCGGGGCAGGTGCACTCGATGACGCGATTCTGCTGACCAAGACCAACGTCGACGACGCCCAGCTCGACGACCTGTGGGCGGACCTCGACTTCCTCGGCGGCGCGTACACGCGCACCGCGCCCCAGTCGATCCTCGGCCAGCTTGCCGTCATCGAAGAGCGCGCCTCGGCCCTGCTCAAGGGCAGGCAGCGGCCGAAGCAGGCCCAGGACCTGCTGCTGATCGGGGCGAAGTCCACGGCCATGATGGCGTGGATCGCGGGCGACCTCGGGCGGTACCGGCTCTCGCGCGAGCTCAGCTCCGCGGCCTGGCTCTACACCCAGTACGCCGACGACTTCCTCGCCCGGCGCTGGGTGCGCACGTCGCAGGCGCGGGTGGCGTTCTGGGCCGGCAACGGCGTCGAGTCGGCGAAACTCGCGGCCGACGGGCTCAACTACCACGTGGGCGGGCGGCTCACGGACGCGCCGCTGATCCTCGCCGAGGCGCGCGGCTGGTCGTCGGTGCAGGCCGAGCCGCAGGTGCTCGACGCCATCGCGCGCTGGACCACCATCGAGAACCCGGACCTGGGCGCGGGCGGCGACGACGCGTTCTTCAACATCACGAAGGACCGCCGGCACTACATGGCGGGCACGTCGCTGCTCTCGGTCGGGCAGGCGTCCGCCGCGCTGCGCGAGTTCACCACCGCCAGGGAGGCTTACGAGAAGCTGTCCCTGGAGCACCGCTGGGAGGCCATGGACCCGATGATCCGGATCGACACCGGCCGCGCGCACCTGCGGCTCGACGACCTCGACGGCGCCGCCGCGCAGGTCGAGCCGGTGCTGGCGACCGACGTCGGCAAGCAGCCGGACATGGTGCGCGCGATGCTCAAGATCCTGGCCGCCGAGCTGGCCGGCCCGCGCTGGCGGTCGGCCGCGACGGCCAGGAACCTCGCCGAAGCCGTCCTGGACGCCCACGCCTCGGCGCGGCCGTGACGGGCGAACCCACCGGGACGGACCTGCCGCGCGCGGCCCCGGACGCCGCCGAGCGCCCGGACACCCCCGACGACGGCGCCTGGGCGCTCGACGGCCACACCCGGCGGCACGTCGTCGTGGTCGCCGACCGGTTCGCCCGCTTCGCCCGCGGCGACCAGGTGCTCACGCTGTCGGGCCTGCTGGCCCTGATCGCCGCCGACGGCCCCGACGTCGCGGGCTGCCACTGGGTGGTGCACGCCGGCCAGGGCCTCGACGGCACCGACTACGAGCTGCTCGAAGCGGCCTGCGCGAAGAGCGGGGACACGGTGCGCCTGGCCGACCCGGCGACGTTCCGGCGGCCACCGGAACGGCCGGGGGTCGTCCACAAGGACCGCGCCGAGAACGTCCTGCTGGCGGGCGTGCACAGCCCGGTGGCCACGCACTGCCTCGCCGAGCTGCGGATCCACCGCGACAACGAGCTGATCCTCGACCACCACACCGGCGAGCACGTGCAGGGCATCGTGATCGTCGAGGCGATGCGGCAGATCTGCATCGCGCAGTTCGAAACCGCCGTCCGTCCCGGGCTGGGCCCGGCGGCCTACGCGGGGGTGTGGAAGCGGATCGACCTGTCGTTCCAGGACTTCCTGTTCCCGCTGCCGGCCACCGTCGAGTCGCTGATCGAAGAGTCCGACCTCAGCCGGGAGACCCACCTGAAGTTCCGCGCCACCACGGCGGTGCGCCAGCACGGGCGCACCGTCGCCACCGCCGTCATCGAGTACTCGATGATCGGCCAGGGGCGCATCGACGCGCTCGAACGCCGCAAGGCCGACCAAGCCACCCGGGCCTGCCTCGGCTGAGCCGAACCCACTCCGGAAGGGAAACCACACCACGATGTCCGAAGTCCGGGACACGTCCTTCGACCAGGGCCTGAAACTCATCCAGCAGCTCGGCGGGGCCGACCGGCCCGCCGTGCTGGACCTGTTCGAGAGCATCGGGGAAGCCGAGTTCGGCGAGCGGTGCGTCGGGTTCATCTACGGCGATGTCTACCACCGGCCGGGCCTGGCGCTGCCGGACCGGCAGCTGGCGACGGTCGCGGCGCTCACCGCGCTCGGGTACGCGGGTTCGCAGCTGCGCTTCCACGCCAAGGCCGCGCTCAACGTCGGCTGCACCCGCCGCCAGCTGGTCGAGGCGGTCATCCACGTCAGTTCGTTCGCGGGCTTCCCGGCGACGCTCAACGCGCTGGGGGAGCTGAAGGCCCTCTTCGAGACGCTGCCCGCGGAAGAGACGTCGCCCGAACCCGACGCCGAAGCGCCGTCGTGGGCGAGCATCGAAGACCGCCACGAGCGCGGCCTGGCCGCGATGAAGGCGGTCGACGGCGAGGCGGGGGAGAAGGTCGCCGCCGCGCTGCAGGACATCGCGCCCGACCTGGCCACCTACATCGTCGACTTCACCTTCGGCGAGATCTACCCGCGCCCGCACCTGAGCCTGCGCCGCCGCGAGATCGTCACGATCGCCGCGTGCGTCGCGCTCGGCACCGCGCTGCCGCAGCTGAAGGTGCACATCCACGGCCTGCTCAACGTCGGCGGCAGCGAGCAGGAAGTCGTGGAGACCGTGCTGCACCTGGCGTTCTACTGCGGGTTCCCGGCCGCGCTCAACGCCATCGCGGCCGCGCGCGAAGTGTTCGCGCAGCGGTGACCGGCCTCCGGAAGCTGCGCGCGGTCGCGCTCGACTGCGACGGCGTGCTCATCGACGACACCTACCTGGCCATGATCGCCCGGTTCGTCACCGACCACGGCGGGGTGTACGACGCCGCGGCCGAGCGGGACGTGATCGGGCTGCGCGACATCGTCGTCGCCGATAAGGTCACCCGGCTCTGCGGTCTGGACCAGTCCGCCGAGGAGACGCTCAAGCAGCTGTGGGCGGCACGGCAGGACTACCTGGCCGAGCACCCGATCCGCGTCGCCGACGGGGTCCGGGACTGCCTGGCGGCGCTGGCGAAGCTCCCGGTGCGGCTGGTCTGCTACGGCGGCCGCACCCGTGAGCACACCTTCGACCGGTACCTCGGCGAGTTCATCGACCTGCTCGACCCCGAGGTGCCGTACGTGAGCATCAACGAGCACCGCCCCGGCGTCGACCACATCGCCCGGACGGTGCTCGGCGTCGGCTTCGACGAGATCGTCTTCGTCGACGACGTGAGCCGGGTGGCCGAGGACGCCCGCGCGCACGGCGCCGGGTTCATCGGGTTCCCGTCGAGCCCGGCCCACGCCCGGCAGCGGGAGTTCATGGCCGAGTACGGCGTCCGGCACTTCGCGGCGTCCCTGCCCGAACTGACCCCGGAACTCCTGGCGATCGTCGACGAAGAAGCTCGCGACTTCGACACACTGGCCTCGTTGAGGACGTCCCGCACCCTTGGAGCCGCTGTGAAGTTCTTTTCCCTGCCCCGTCCCGGCGCCGGACTCGTCATCGGCGAGCGCGACACGCCCGAGCCCGGCCCGGGGGAGGTGCTGGTCCGGATGCGCGGGTGGGCGGTCAACGCCCGCGACCTGATGATCCTGAAGGGCTTCTACCCGAAGCCGGTGAAGCCGGACGTGGTCCCCCTGTCCGACGGCGCGGGCGAAGTCGTCGCGGTCGGCGACGGCGTCAGCGCGTGGTCGGCGGGCGACCGCGTGGCGGCGACGTACTTCCCGGACTGGCAGTCCGGCCCGGGCACACCGGAGAAGACGGCGAACGACCTCGCGGGCACGCTCGACGGCGTCCTCGCGGAGTACTGCGTGTTTCCGTCGGACGCGCTGGTCGCCGTGCCGGCGCACCTCGACTTCGCGGAGGCGGCGACGTTGCCGAGCGCGGGCGTGACGGCGTGGCGCGCGGTGGTCGAGGAGGGGCGGGTCGTGCCCGGCCAGACGGTGCTGACGATGGGCAGCGGCGGCCTGTCGACGTTCGCGCTGCAGTTCGCGGTCCTCGGCGGCGCCCGGGTGGTGGCGACGTCGAGCAGCGACGAGAAGCTGGAACGGCTGCGCGAGCTGGGCGCGGCGGAGACGATCAACTACACGACGACCCCGGAGTGGGGAGCGGCGGCGGCGGAGCTGACGGGCGGCGGAGCGGACCACGTGGTCGACGTCGGCGGCGGCGGGACGATCGGCCAGTCGATGATCGCGGCGCGGTACGGCGGGCACGTCAGCGTCGCGGGGGTGCTGACCCACGAGGGTGCCGCCGACCCGATCCTGGTGCTGGTCAAGCAGCTGACGCTGCGCGGCCTGACCAACGCGTCGCGGGAGACGTTCCAGTCGATGAACCGGGCGGTGGAGACGACCGGGATGCGGCCGGTGATCGACCGGCGGTTCGCCTTCGAGGAGGTCGCCGAGGCGGTCAAGCACCTGGAGTCCGGCACGCACCTCGGCAAGGTC
This sequence comes from Amycolatopsis nalaikhensis, assembly GCF_030264295.1. Taxonomy (GTDB): domain Bacteria; phylum Actinomycetota; class Actinomycetes; order Mycobacteriales; family Pseudonocardiaceae; genus Amycolatopsis; species Amycolatopsis nalaikhensis. Next base: position 7,760,190 of record NZ_CP127173.1, read on the forward strand.
GTCCTGGAGAGCGACTGAGCCCGGGTAACTTTTGCCGTCCCGGCTGGGTATATCTCTCGCCGCGGGCGGGTGTTTCCGCAGCTCAGCGGGGGTGAGGTGGGGCGAAAAAGTCCCCTTTCGGCAGGAATGGCGGCCGATGACCGCACCAGGAAGAGTGATGGTCACCGGGACATCGCCCGAGCAGGCCGCGGCCGCTCGGGGCGACGACCCGGACTGGGGGCGCGGGGAGGGGGTTTCAACCGCCTGGGGGTGGGTTGAAACCCCCTTCGCCTGTTCGCCCTCCCGCCCCGCCGCGCGGTCCCGGCGGAGGTCTTGAATGAGTCATTCAGGACCTCCCAAGACCTGAATGACTCATTCAAGACACCTTGGTGGGCGATCGAGCCTGGACGGCCCGGCCCGGCACCGTCGCGTCTGGCGCTGCGCTCGGCTCCAGGCCCTTGAGAGGGCACGTCACCCTCCGGACTCGCCGATGATCACGTCCCGCCCGCGTCGTCCGGCCGGAAGCTAGCCGAGCTGCTCCCCTCCCGGATAGGGAAGGTAAACCCGGCCTCGGCGCGCGGGAAAGCGTTCGACGATTTCACCGCCCGCACTGTCCACAAAGGAATTCGAACCGTTCGGCACCGGCCGCCGTGTCCATTGTGTACCGATTCGCCGTGTCACATATGTGAACGTCGATCAGGTTTCTGAATTGTTATCGGCAACTGTCTTGCCCGGCTTTTTGCGGCGTGTGAGTGTGGTGCCCGCTGGTTGGACTGGACCTATGGAAGAGGCGACCCGGCCATGACGCAGACAGCTCCGGCGCGGCACATCAGCCGGACCACCTTGTACTTCTTCGGCGCCCTCGGCGGCATCCTGTTCGGCTACGACCTCGGCGTGATCTCCGGGGTGCTCCCGTTCATCGGGAAGGCGTGGTCGCTGACCAGCTGGGACAAGGGGGTGATCACGGCCAGCCTGTCGGTCGGCGCGATCGTCGGCGCACTGTTCTCCAGCCGCACCAACGAAGCGCTCGGCCGGCGCCGCGCGATCATGGTCGCCGCGGCGATCGTCATCGTGGGCACGCTGGCGGCGAGCTTTTCGCCGACGTTCGCGTTGCTGGTGGTTTCGCGCCTGGTCATCGGACTGGGCATCGGCCTTTCTTCGTCGACCGTTCCGACGTACCTGTCCGAGCTGGCGCCCGCGCGGTTGCGGGGCGCGATGGGCGCGCTGAACCAGATCTTCATCGTGCTCGGCATCCTCATCGCGTTCCTGGTGAGTTACTGGCTCGGCCCGTCGGCGGCCTGGCGCTGGATGTTCGCCGGCGCGATCGTGCCCGCGACGATCCTGCTCATCGGCCTGGTGTTCCTGCCGGAAACCCCGCGCTGGCTGGTCAAGAACGGCCGTGAGGACGAGGCCCGGCGGGTGCTGGCGAGTGCGCACGGCAACACCGTGAACCTCGACGAGGAAATCGGCACCATCCGCGAGGTCATCCGGATGGACACCGAAGAAAAGCCACGCTTCCGCGACCTGTTCTCCGGGTTCGTCCGGCCGATGCTGGTCGTCGCCGTGCTGCTCGCCATCGGCCAGCAGTTCAGCGGGGTCAACGCGATCAACGCCTACTTCCCGACCATGCTGATCGGCCTCGGCTTCGCCACGCAGGCCGCCTTGCTGTCCGGCGTGCTGCTGGGCGTCACGAAGTTCCTGTTCACCGCGTGGGTCGTGTTCGTCGTCGACCGCTGGGGCCGCAAGCCGCTGCTGCTCATCGGCAACGTGATCATGGTGGTCACGCTCGCCGCGGCCGGGCTGGTGGTGCTGAACGTCCACGACACCGGGCTGCGCGGCATCCTGATGCTCGTGATGATGGTGCTGTACCTGGTGGGCTACGAACTCGGCTGGGGCGCGGTCGTCTGGGTGATGATGTCCGAGGTGTTCCCGCTCAAGGTGCGCGCGGCGGGCATGGGCGTCAGCAGCGTCGTGCTGTGGGCGGCGACCGGAATCGTGAGCGCGGTGTTCCCGCTCATCTCCGACCCCGGCTCGCTCGGCATCGGCGGTTCGATGTTCCTGTTCGCCGGGATCAACGTCGTGCTGTTCGTGCTCACCAAGTGGCTCGTGCCGGAGACCAAGGGCCGCACGCTGGAGCAGATCGAGCTCGACCTGCGCGCGCGTCAGGGCGCGGCGGTCAAGAGCTGACCGGCTGGACGGCCGCCTCGCCCAGGCCCAGTTTGCCGGCGAGGCGGCCGATCCACGCTTCGACCTCCTCGGGCGCGCGGTCTGGCAGCCCGAAGATCGTCTCGGTCACGCCGAGGGAATCCAGGTGGGCCAACCGGCCCGGGTCCGGTCGCTCACCGAGTGCGCAGATGCGCGGCGCGCCTTCGCGGCCTTCGTCGCGCCAGATTTCCTTCAGCAGTGCGACGTGCCCGTCCAGGTCGCTGTCGGCCGGAGTGGTGATCCAGCCGTCGGTGTGGCGGGCGATCCAGCGGAACGTCTTCACCGTCGGGCCCGCGCCGAGCAGTACGGGGATGTGCGCTTGGACCGGTTTCGGCCAGGCCCAGCTCGGGCCGAAGGAGACGAACTCCCCGGCGTAGGAAGCTTCTTCTTCCGTCCACAGTGCACTCATCGCCTCGAGATACTCGCGCAGCGCGGTGCGGCGCCGGTTCCCGGGCACGCCGTGGTCGGTCAGCTCGTCGACGTTCCAGCCGAACCCGGTGCCGAGCGTGACGCGCCCGCCCGAGAGGTGGTCCAGGCTGGCGATCGTCTTGGCGAGCGTGATCGGGTCGCTCTCCACCGGCAGCGCGACGGCGGTGGACAGCCGGATGCGCGTCGTGACGGCGGCGGCCGTCGCCAGCGCCACCCACGGGTCGAGGGTCCGGCTGTAGCGGTCGTCGGGCAGGGACGCGTCCCCGGTGCGCGGGTGCGGCGACTCGCGTTTGACCGGGATGTGGGTGTGCTCGGGTACGTAGAAGGTGGCGAACCCGGCGGCCTCCGCGGCGCGCGCCGCGGAGGCCGGGGTGATGCCCCGGTCGCTGGTGAACAGCACGATTCCGTAGTCCACGCGAGGAGCGTATTAGAACGTGTTCTAGTTCGCAAGGCGCACGTCCGTTGGGAAAAGTCGCCCCCAAGGTCGGGCGCGACCGAACGGGCGATGGTGACGCTGCGGAGTTACCGCGCGGCGTCACCGGTCCGCGCCGCGGGCGTTCGGGGGATTTCCGATGCCGGGACGGCATTCGGCGCCGGAGGGTCCGGCGGAGACCGCCGCCGGCGGTCCAACGGCTCACCCGCCGCGAGCCACGCCCGGCCCGCTGTTCAGCCTCCGGTGCGATACCAGTCCCGAGTCGACTGCGGGGCCTTCGTGGCCGCGAAAAGTGGCGAGGTGAACTCGGAGGGTAACGTCGAAGTCCGCTCGAACGATGGTCGAGGGGTCCCGGGTGCGCAGCCGGGGAGCAGAGCGGGGGCGCCGGACGCGCCACCGTGGACGAGACCCGGGAAGACACGGAGGCAGGGTGGAGTCGGTAATCCATTGTGGACCCACGGTGTCCCAGCAAGTGGACGCCTCGGCTGGGCGGGATGGCGTTCGCCTGCCCGTTTCCAGTACCGTGGACCACAGGCCGAGAGGCGCTGCAACGGACCCGCGGGTCCGCCACGCTCGGCCGGGAACCACCACCCAAGGGCGCCTCCCGAACGAGGGAGGCTGCCGGTGAACCCGATCACCCCACACGAGTCCGAGGCCCGCCTGCGCGCGCTGCTCGACCAGCGGGTGGCGGTGCTCGACGGCGCCTGGGGCACCATGCTGCAGGGCGCCGGGCTGACCCCGGCCGACTACCGCGGCGACCGCTTCGGCGAGCACACCCACGACGTCACCGGCGACCCGGACCTGCTGAACCTCACCCGCCCGGACGTCATCCTCGACGTGCACCGCCAGTACCTCGCGGCCGGCGCGGACATCACCACGACGAACACCTTCACCGCCACCAGCATCGGCCAGGCCGACTACGGGCTGCAGGACCACGTCCACGAGATGAACGTCCGCGGCGCGCAGCTCGCCCGCCAGGCCGCCGACGAGGCGGGCGGCAAGTTCGTCGCCGGGTCGATCGGCCCGCTCAACGTCACGCTCAGCCTGTCGCCGAAGGTCGAGGACCCGGCATACCGGGCCGTCACGTTCGAGCAGGTCAAGGCGGCCTACGCCGAGCAGATCCGCGGCCTCGACGAGGGCGGCGTCGACCTGCTGCTGATCGAGACCATCTTCGACACGCTCAACTGCAAGGCCGCGATCGCCGCCGCCCGCGAGGTCGCGCCGCACCTGCCGCTGTGGATCTCGGTCACCATCGTCGACCTGAGCGGCCGGACGCTCTCGGGCCAGACCGTCGAGGCGTTCTGGAGCTCGATCGAGCACGCGAAGCCGCTGGTCGTCGGCGTGAACTGCTCGCTGGGCGCCGAGGAGATGCGCCCGCACGTCGAGGAGCTCTCGCGCATCGCCGACGCCTACGTCGCCTGCCACCCGAACGCCGGGCTGCCCAACGCCTTCGGCGGCTACGACCAGACGCCGGAGGAGACCGCCGGCCTGATCGGTGGGTTCGCCCGCGAAGGCCTGGTCAACCTCGTCGGCGGCTGCTGCGGCACGAGCCCGGCGCACATCGCGCAGATCGCCGCCGCGGCGAAGGGCATCAGCCCCCGCGAGGTTCCCGCGCCGCGCACGCACACCCGGTTCAGCGGGCTCGAGCCGTTCGGCATCGGCGCCGACACCGGGTTCGTGATGATCGGCGAGCGCACCAACGTCACCGGCTCCAAGCGGTTCCGGCGGCTCATCGAGTCCGGCGACCACCAGGCCGCCGTCGACGTCGCACTCGAACAGGTCCGCGGCGGGGCCAACCTGCTCGACGTCAACATGGACGCCGACCTGCTCGAGTCCGAGCAGGCGATGACGACGTTCCTCAACCTCATCGCCACCGAGCCGGAGGTCGCCCGGATCCCGGTGATGATCGACAGCTCCAAGTGGAGCGTGCTCGAAGCCGGCCTGCGCTGCCTGCAGGGCAAGGGCGTGGTCAACTCGATCAGCCTCAAGGAGGGCGAGGAGCCGTTCCTCGCCCAGGCCCGCAAGATCCGCGACTACGGCGCCGGCGTCGTCGTGATGGCCTTCGACGAGCAGGGCCAGGCCGACACCGCCGACCGCAAGGTCGAAATCTGCGGCCGCGCGTACGACCTGCTGACGCAGAAAGCCGGGTTCGCGGGCGAAGACATCATCTTCGACCCGAACGTCCTGGCCGTCGCCACCGGCATCGCCGAGCACAACGGCTACGCCAAGGCGTTCATCGACGCGCTGCCCCGGATCAAGGAGCGCTGTCCCGGCGTCCACATCAGCGGCGGCATCTCGAACCTGTCGTTCTCCTTCCGCGGCAACGACATCGTCCGCGAGGCGATGCACTCGGCGTTCCTGTTCCACGCCGTGAAGGCCGGCCTGGACATGGGCATCGTCAACGCCGGCCAGCTCGCGGTCTACGAGGACATCCCGAAGGACCTGCTCGAGCTGGTCGAGGACGTGCTCTTCGACCGCCGCGAGGACGCCACCGACCGGCTGGTGAGCTTCGCCGAGAACGTCAAGGGCAGCGGCACCAAGCGCGTCGTCGACCTCTCGTGGCGCGAAGGCACGGTCGGCGAACGGCTGTCGCACGCGCTGGTGCACGGCATCGTCGACTACATCGAAGACGACACCGAGGAGGCCCGGCAGCAGCTGGCCCGGCCCCTCGACGTGATCGAGGGCCCGCTGATGGACGGCATGAAGATCGTCGGCGACCTCTTCGGCTCCGGCAAGATGTTCCTGCCGCAGGTGGTCAAGAGCGCCCGCGTGATGAAACGGTCCGTCGCCTACCTCGAGCCGTTCATGGAGGCGGAGAAGGAGAAGGCGCGCCTGGCGGGCACGCTGCCCTCGACCGGCGGCGGCCAGGGCAAGGTCGTGCTCGCCACGGTGAAGGGCGACGTCCACGACATCGGCAAGAACATCGTCGGCGTCGTGCTGGGCTGCAACAACTACGAGGTGATCGACCTCGGCGTGATGGTGCCCGCCGGCAAGATCCTCGACACGGCGGTCACCGAAGGCGCCGACGCCGTCGGGCTGTCCGGGCTGATCACGCCGTCGCTGGACGAGATGGTCGCCGTCGCCACCGAGATGCAGCGGCGCGGGCTGAAGATGCCGCTGCTCATCGGCGGCGCCACGACGTCCCGCCAGCACACGGCGGTGAAGATCGCGCCCGTCTACGACAACACGACGATCCACGTGCTCGACGCGTCCCGCGTGGTCGGCGTCGTGTCCGACCTGCTCGACCCGGACCGGTCGATCGCGCTGGCCGAGAAGAACCGCGCCGACCAGGAGGTGCTGCGCGAGCAGCACGAGAGCAAGCAGCGGCGGCCGATGCTCACCCTGGAGCAGGCGCAGGCGAACCCGGAGCGCGTGTCGTTCGCGGACCTGCCCGAGCCGCTGTTCACCGGCGTGCGCGTGGTCGAGCCGTCGATCGCCACCCTGCGCGAGATGATCGACTGGCAGTTCCTGTTCCTGGCCTGGGAGCTCAAGGGCAAGTACCCGGCGATCCTCGAGCAGCCGGTGGCGCGGGAGCTGTTCGACGACGCCAACGCGATGCTCGACGAGATCATCGCCGAGGGCAGCTTCACCGCGAAGGGCGCGTACGCGTTCTGGCCGGCGCACAGCGAGGGTGACGACATCGTGCTCGAGCGCGAGTTCTCCCACGTCCGGTTCCCGATGCTGCGGCAGCAGACGTCGAAGCCCGAGGACCGCGCGAACCGCTGCCTCGCCGACTACATCGCGCCCGAGGGCGACCACCTCGGCGGCTTCGCCGTCGCCATCCACGGCGCCGAAGACCTCGCCGCGCGCTACGAGGCCGAGCACGACGACTACCGCGCGATCATGGTCAAGGCGCTGGCCGACCGGCTCGCCGAAGCGTTCGCCGAGCACATCCACCTCAAGGCCCGCCGCGACTGGTTCGAGCCGGACGCCGAGCCGAAGCTCGAGGACCTGCACGCGGAGCGCTTCCGCGGGATCCGCCCGGCGCTGGGCTACCCGGCCAGCCCCGACCACAGCCAGAAGGGCGAGCTGTTCGAGCTGCTGGCGGCCGGGGAGCTGGGCATGGGCCTGACGGAGTCGTTCGCGATGACGCCGGCGGCGAGCGTGTCCGGGCTGATCTTCGCCCACCCGGACTCCCGGTACTTCACCGTCGGCAGGCTCGGCCGCGACCAGATCGAGGACTACGCGCGCCGCAAGGGCGTCGAGGTCGCCGAGGTCGAGCAGTGGCTGCGGCCGAACCTGGCCTACGAGCCCGGGGCATAGTCCCGCAGCTCGATGTCCGTGGCGAACTTGTCGGTCGCCTTGAGCATCAGGCCGAGCAGGAAGCGGGACTTGAACGTCCAGTCCCGCAGCTTGATCCGCAGCGGCGACGGCGGCGCGAGGAACGGGCCCGCGCTGCCGCGCTGCGAGACCTTGGCGTAGCCGCGGAAGAGCTCCTCGTAGCGGGCGAAGGCGACCCGGTGGTCGCCGTCGGCCGCGAGCAGCTCGCCCGCGAGCACGTACGCGCCGACGATCGCGAGGCCGGTGCCGAAGCCGCCGAGGGTGTTGCCGTACGCGGCGTCGCCGAGCAGCACGACGCGGCCGCGTGCGTAGTGGTCGATGGTGACCCGGGCGAGCGAGTCGAGGTAGAACTCGCGCGCGTCCGGGATCTTCGCGACCAGGTCGGGTACCCGCCAGCCCGTGCCGCGGTAGGCGTCGGCCAGGAGCCGTCGCTGGTGGGCGGTGTCGGTGCGGTCGTAGTCGAGCTCCGGCGAGGCGAACACGAAGAACGCCGACGCCTTCGGCCCGCCGACGGCGACCATCCGGCCGGGCTCGTTGTACATCACCGGCTCGCCGTCGGCGACGTCCTCGCCGAGCTCGGCCAGCGCGTAGTAGTGGCCGAGGAACCGGACGTAGTCGCGCTCGGGCCCGAACGCCAGCCGCCGGACGTTCGAGTGGATGCCGTCGGCGCCGACGACCAGGTCGAACCGGCGTGGCGCGGCGTTCGCGAAGGTGACGTCGACGCCGTCCGCCGTCTCGGTCAGCGCGATGATGGTGTCGCCGAACAGGTACTCGCAGTCGGTGTGCTGGTAGAGGATCTCGGCCAGGTCGCCGCGGCGGATCTCGATCTCGCCGCCGGTGAACTCACCCGGGATGACGGCTCGGGGACGGCCTTCGGCGTCGATGATCGTCTGGTCGGTGCCGCCGGTCTGGTGCTTCAGGACGTCGTCGAGGATGCCCATCCGCTCGAGCACGGTCCGGTGGGTGGCGCCCTTGAAGTCGACGGCCTGGCCGCCGGGCCGCACCGACGGCGCGCGTTCGACGACGGTGACGGTGCAGCCGTAGCGGGTCAGCCAGTGGGCGAGCGCGGGTCCGGCGATGCTGGCGCCGGAGATGAGGACGTTCAGGTTCTTCATGCCGTCGAGCTTCGCCAGGGACGCTTACGGGTCCCTGACGAAGCCCTGACGGCTACTCGGCGGCGCCCGTCAGCAGCGTCTGGTACCAGGCGTCGTACGGGTGGTTCGTCGCCGGGTAGTTCGCCAAGGGCGTCGTGGCTTCGCTCGCCGAGTCGAAGTCCCAGCCGCGGACCAGCTTGCCCGCCTGGCGGGCCGAGGTGATGAACGCCGACTCGGTCGCCGGGGCGCCGTAGAACAACGCGCCTTGCTGCAGTTCCGCGCTGTCGCCCTTCTGGAACTCGTCGAACGCGACCTGCCGATAGCGGATCCGGTCACCGGCGACGCGGTCGGTGTCGACGCGCAGGGTCTGCGCCGGGGTCGGGCCGTCCGCGCCCGTCCACACGCGGACGCGGGCGGTGCCGCTGGTGGCCGTCGCCTTGGCGAACCGCGGGTCCGACGTCTTGGCGTTGCCGGTCCACGAGACCGTCGTGCCCGACAGGACGCCGTCCCAGTCCCAGTTCTGGCTGCTGCTCTGGCTCCGGTGGATCTCGCGCAGGCGCGTCCCGGCCGGGTCGGTGAAGGCGACGGTCGGCAGCACGCCGTTGTCGTACTGGTGGCTGGCCTGCCAGGTGATCTCGCCGTCCGCGCCGAGCTTGCCGACGTGGTACCAGAGCGTCGTGGCGCTCTGCGACTGGTGGACTTCGACGAGGTCACCGTTGTCGTTGAGGGCGACGGCGGGAGTCTGGCCGCTGTCGTACTTCCCGTGCCGCAGCCAGGTGACCCGCCCGTCGGCGCCGTAGGTCCCGGTCCAGTACCAGAGGGCGCCTGCCCCGGAGTCGTGCACCTCGACGACCTGCCCGCGGCCGTTCAGCGTGACGGCCGGGTGGTAGCCGACGTCCCGCTTGTACTCGGCGCGGCTCTTGCCGTCGCCGGACAGCAGTGGCAGCACGCGCCCGCGCAGCGCGTCGACGGACGGCTGACCGGCCGGGTAGTCCTTCGCCCGTAGCAGGCGGCCGCCGAACACCGACTCCAGTTCCTGGTTCACCGCCGTCAGGTTGCCCGCGGCGTAGGACGGGTTGTCGGTCAGGTCGTCCTTGAGGTCGAGCATCACCACGATCGGCGCGGCGGCCGGGTGGGCGGCCGACCAGGTGTTCACCGTGGTCAGCCAGTCGCGGAGGTTGTTCGACGCGGGGTTGCCGCCGCTGTGGTCCACGGCGTCGCCGGGCGAGTCGTGGCCGACGGCGTAGTCGTGGGTCGTCGCGTAGCCGTTGTCGTGGACGTCGAACTCGAGGAAGCGGATGCCGTGGTCGAGCTGGTGGGTCAGCGAGCTCTTGGCGCCGTCGACGTCGCCGGAGTAGCTGTTGTGCGTGGCCCGGAACACCGACTCGGTGAACGGCGGGCTCGCGGCGTGGGCGGTGGCCGGGGTCAGGACCGCGGCGGTCACGAGAGCGGAGACGGCCAGCGCGGGCAAGCGGGTCATCCTCGAAGTCCTCACGTCGGGGATCGGGCGCCCCATCTTGGCCGTCCGCCGGCTGCGCTGTCTCGAATTCCGGGTGAACAGCGCAAAAGAATCACCGGAAAAGCAATGATCTCGACGTGTCCCGAATGGCCGGGAAATGCTCACGAAATCGAAGATCGGATACCGGGTATGTCCGGTTTGCCGAGCCGTTCGGCGATTCATGCCAAATCCTTGTGCGGATCCGGTACTTCGCGGGTCCCGCCGTCGTCATTATCCGGAGAACGGCTGTGCGCACGTGGGGAGGCAGTGGGTGTGGGGAACGACTGGCCGCTGGTCGGCCGCGAACAGGAACTGGCGTTCGCGCGCCGGGCGGTGGCCGACGCCGAGGTGTGCGGGCTGCTGCTGACCGGGCGCGCCGGGGCGGGCAAGACCCGGCTGGCCAAGGTGCTGCTGGCCGAGCTGGCCGACGGCGGCGCGCGCACGCACTGGGTGCGCGCGATGTCGTCCGCCTCGACCATCCCGTTCGGCGCCTTCGCGCACCTGCTGCCCGGCAGCGCCGACGGCACGGCGGATCGCGCGCACCGGCTCAACCAGGTCGCCGGTCACCTCACGCGCGGGGCCGAAGGGCGGCGGCTGGTGCTGTGCGTCGACGACGCGCACCTGCTCGACGACCTGTCCGCGACGCTGGTGCACCAGCTCGCCGCGACCGCGTCGGCGTTCGTGGTGGTGATCGCGCCGCACGGGGTGAGCGTGCCCGACCCGGTGTTCGCGATGTGGAAGGACCGCGTCGCCGAACGGCTGGACGTTCCCGAGCTCACCCGGCCGCAGACCATCGAGCTGATCACCGCGGCGCTCGGCGGGCGGCTCGACGACGGCGCCGAGCACCGGCTGTGGCACCTGACCCTCGGGAACCCGCTGTTCCTGCGCGAACTCGTGCAGGGCGGGCTCGACAGCGGCGCGTTGTCGGCGAACGACGGCGTGTGGCGGTGGAGTGGCGCGCTGAGCGCGACGCCGCGGCTGGTCGAGCTGATCGAGACCCGCACCGACCGCGTCGACGCCGACGAGCGGCGGCTGCTGGAGCTGCTGGCCTTCGGGGAGCCGCTGGGCAGCGAACCGCTGGTGCGGCTCGGGGCGGCGCGCGTCCTCGCGTCGACCGAGCAGGCCGGGCTGGTCGTCTCCGAACGCACCGGGCGGCGGCTGAACGTCCGGCTCGCGCACCCGCTCTACGCCGAGGTGATCCGGCGCCGGACGTCGCCGCTGCGCCAGCGCGACACCTACCGGATCCTCACCCAGACCCTGGACCTGACCGGCGCGCGGCGCGCCGAGGACAAGCCCCGGCTGGTGCGCTGGCGGCTGGCCGCCGGGCTGCCGACCGACCCGCAGCTCGTCCGGACCGCGGCGGAAACGGTGCTGCGCAAGGACTTCCCGCAGGCCGAGCAGCTGGCGGCGGAGGCCGTCCGGCTGGGTGGCGGGTTCGGCGCGAAGTTCCTGCTCGCCCAGGTGCGGATCGCCGGCGGCCGCCACGCCGACGCCGACGCGCTGCTGGCCGAGCTGGCGGGGGAGACGGTCTCGGACGCGCAGCACGCGCGCGTCGCGGCGACCCGGGCCCTCACCCTGGCGTTCGGCTTGAACCGCGTCGAGGAGGCCGAAGCGGTGCTGGACACCGCGGAGACGGCGGTGTCGGGCCCGGCCGACGACCTGGTGACCGCCCGCGCGGCGCTGCGCGCGGCGGCCGGTGAGTGCGGCGAGGCGCTCGCCCTGATCGGGCCAGTGCTGGACCGCAACCGCCGCGGCGACGCGCTGCGGCTCGCGGCGCTGGCGGTCACGGCCGGGGCGCTGGCCGAGTCCGGGCGGACCGAGGCGTGCCTCGGCGTCGTCGAGGAGGGACTCGGCATCGCGGCGCGGATCACCGACGCTTCGGCGCCGGGGGCGCGAGTCCGGCTGGAGCACGCCCGGGTCGTCGCGCTGTGCCGGGCGGGACGGCTCGAGGAGGCGGAGGACCACGCGGGCGACGACTACCGGGAGGCGGTCGGCGACCGCTGGGGCCCGGCGCTGGCCGGCGCGTCGGCGTCGCTGGGCACGGTCGCGCTGGCGTACGGCAACATCCGCGGCGCGGTCCGCTGGCTGCGGGAGGCGCTCGCGGTGGAAGGGCACGACCGCCCGAACGAGTTCCGGCCCGCGATCGCGGCGACGTTGGCGAGGGCGACGGCGATGAGCGGACGCCCCGCGGAGCCGGTCGGCGACTGGGACGCGGCCTGGGTGGCGGCGGCCAGTGGCGAGCTGACCCGGGCGGCCGACCTCGCGGCAGCCGCGGCCTCGGCGGCCGAAGCCGCGGGCCGGTCGGCGGTGGCGGCCGAGATCCGCCACGACCTGGTCCGGTTCGGCGTCCCGGCGGAACCTCCGCCATCGCCGGGTGGGCTGCTGTCGTCGTTGTACGTCGAGCACGCGCGCGCGTTGGCGGCGGGGGACGCGGCGGGCCTGGACGCCGTCGCTCGTTCGTTCGCCGACTCGGGTGCGCGCTTGCTGGCCGCGGAGGCCGCGGCGCAGGCGTCGCGGGCCTACCGGGCGGCGGGGAAGCTGGGCAGCGCGGTCGGCGCGGCGCAGCGGGCCCAGGCGTGGCTGGTGTCCTGTGAGGACGCGGCGACGCCGGCGTTGGCGTTGCTGGACACGCCACTGGACTTGACGGTGCGCGAGCTGGAGATCGCCCGCTTGGTGGCGACGGGCTTGACGAGCCGTGCGGTCGCCGACCGGCTCGTGGTGTCGGTGCGGACGGTCGACAACGTGCTGCACGGGGTCTACGCGAAGCTGGGTATTTCGGGGCGCCGTGAACTGGCGTCGGTGGTGGGGCAGCCGGAGCCGGGGAGTAGCCCGGACGAGGGGCCATAGGTAGATCACGACGGCGCGGGCGGGAAAGCCGAGTAGGCCGCTACTCATGACTGTCGGCTCGGGTGGCCGAAGACTGGATGACAACGGAGGGGCAAGGGCTTCACCGATCCGAAGGTCAGGAGTGCAGGGATGACGACTTCATCGGGCGACGTCTTCCAGAACGAACAGGGTTCTGGCGGCGGCAACCAGTTCAACGAGCAGGCGTCGACGGGTGGTTCGGGGAACATCTTCCAGAACCAGCAGGGCTCGGGTGGCTCGGGTGGGAACCAGTTCAACGAGCAGGCCGCCACCGGCGGCTCGGGGAACATCTTCCAGAACGAGCAGGGTGCCGGGGGCGCGGGCGGCAACCAGTTCAACGAGCAGGCGTCCACGGGCGGCCGCGGCGGCGACATCTTCCAGAACGAGCAGGGCGCGGGCCGCGGCGGCAACCAGTTCAACGAACAAGCCTCGGCGGGCCACCACGGCGACGTGTTCCAGAACGAGCAGGGTTCGGGTGGTTCCGGCGGGAACCAGTTCAACGAGCAGGCTTCGACCGGTGTCCACGGTGGCGACATCTTCCAGAACCAGCAGGGTTCGGGTGGCTCGGGTGGGAACCAGTTCAACGAACAGGCGTCCACGGGCGGCCGCGGCGGTGACATTTTCCAGAACGAGCAGGGCTCGGGTGGTCACGGCGGCAATCAGTTCAACGAGCAGGCCTCCACGGGCGGCCACGGCAACATCTTCCAGAACGAGCAGGGCTCGGGTGGTCACGGTGGGAACCAGTTCAACGAGCAGGCCTCCACGGGTGGCCACGGGAGCATCTTCCAGAACGAGCAGGGCTCGGGTGGTCACGGTGGGAACCAGTTCAACGAGCAGGCCTCCACGGGCGGCCACGGCAACATCTTCCAGAACGAGCAGGGCTCGGGTGGTCACGGTGGGAACCAGTTCAACGAGCAGGCCTCCACGGGTGGCCACGGGAGCATCTTCCAGAACGAGCAGGGCTCGGGTGGTCACGGCGGGAACCAGTTCAACGAGCAGGCCTCCACGGGCGGCCACGGCAACATCTTCCAGAACGAGCAGGCTCACGGCCACGGCGGCAACCAGTTCAACGAGCAGGCGGCCACCGAGCACCACCACGAGCACGAGCACCACGACCACGGTCACCACGTCGACCACCACCACGCCGACCACCACCACGACGTCGACCACTACTGAGGCGGCGTAAGCACCGAGGAGCGGTCATGCAGGAGCCGAGCGGCGGGGGGCGCATCGCCCTCGACACTCTCGATCTCGCCGTCAAGGGGGCGAAGGCCTACGGGCGGGACGATCTCGTCCAGCGCCTCACCGACGCCCGGCGCCTGCTGTCGGAACCGGACGTCACCGTCTACGTCGTCGGGGAGTTCAAGCAGGGCAAGAGTTCTCTCATCAACGCACTGCTGACCGCCAAGATCTGCCCGGTCGATGACGACATCGCGACCGCGGTGCCGACCGTCGTCCGCTACGCGCCGGAGTCCGGGGCTCTGGCGACCTACGAACCGGCCGACCCGTCGTCGCCGCCGTGGACCGAGCGGATCTCCCTCGACGACCTGCCCGCCCACGTCAGCGAGGCCGGGAACCCGGGGAACGTCCGGAAGCTCCGGTCGGTCACCGCGTCGATCAGCCGCCAGCTGCTCTCCGGCGGGCTCGTGCTGGTCGACACCCCCGGGGTCGGCGGGCTCGGCTCGCTGCACAACGCCGTCACCGTCAGCTCGCTGCCGCGGGCGCACGCCGTCCTCTTCCTCTCCGACGCCTCCCAGGAACTCACCGGCGCCGAGCTGCGGTTCCTCGGCACCGTCAAGGAACTGTGCCCGAGCGTCTTCTTCGTCCTCACCAAGATCGACCTCTACCCGCAGTGGCGGCGGATCCTCGAGCTCAACGCCGGCCACCTCGAGGCCCGCGGGATCACCATCGACACCGTCGCCGTGTCCTCCGAGCTGCGCACCGTCGCCGCCCGGTCGGCCGACCAGGAGATGAACGTCGAATCCGGCTTCCCGCAGCTGGTCAAGCGGCTGCAGGGCGTGGTCGGGGACGCCGAGCGGTCCGCGCTCAACGCCGTCGGCCTGCACGTCGGGTCCGCGGTCGGGCAGCTGCACGCGACCCTGCGCGCCCGCCGCACCGCGCTCGCCCACCCCGAGCAGTCCGCGGCGCTCATCGCCGAACTCGGCCGGGTCAACGACCGCGTCGACGCGCTGCGCAGCCAGTCCGCCAAGTGGCAGCAGCTGCTGTTCGACGGCTTCGCCGACATTTCGTCCGATGTGGACTACGACTTGCGCGCCCGCTCCCGCGGCGTGCTGCATGAGGCCGAAGAGGCCATCGAGGACGGCGATCCCGCCAAGAACTGGGCCGAGTTCGAGAAGTGGCTGCGGCAGCGGCTGGCGAACGAGACCCTCGAGAACTACACGACCTTCGTGAGGCAGGCGCGTGCGCTCGCCACGCGCGTCGCCGAGCACTTCGAGCTCGCCGAATCCCAGGCGGTCCTGCCGCGCGAGGTCCAGGCGCCCGTGCGGGTCGTCGAGGAGATCGCCATCGACTCGTCGTTCACCGGCGTCAAGACCCGCGGCGCCACCGGGATGGCCGCGTTCCAGAAGGCCTACAGCGGGTTCCTGATGTTCTCCATGCTCACCAAGATGGCCGCGCTGGCCATCCCGACCCCGTTCGGCGTCGCGGCCGGCCTGCTCATGGGCCGCTCCGGTTTCCTCGACGAACGCAAGCGGCAGCTGGAGAAGCGCCGCGGCCTGGCCAAGACCGCGGTCCGCCGGTTCGTCGACGAGTTCAACCTCCAGGTCGGCAAGGACTCCCGCGACGCCATGCGCACCGTCCAAAGAGAACTCCGCGACGCCTACAGCGCCCGCGTCGAAGAACTCCAGCGCTCCCTGACCGAGGCATTGGCGAACGCGAAGAAAGCCGTCGTCGACGACGAGTCCGAAGCCGGTGAGCTCAAGCGGCTGGAGGCCGACATCGAAGCCCTCGAAGTGCTCGGCCGCCGGGCCGAGGAAGCTCACCACGCGCAGCGCGCCGAAGGCGGTGACCCGATGACCCCGCTCCACGTCCAGGTCCGCGGGTTCGTCGCCCGCGCCTGCGCCGGGTACGCCGGCACGCCCGCCGAGCCCGCGCTGCGGCAGATCGCCGGACGGCTCGCCGAGCCGCTGCGCGTCGCGATCGCCGGCCGCGTCAAGGCCGGGAAGTCGACTCTGCTCAACGCCCTCGTCGGGCAGGAGCTGGCGGCGACCGACGCGGGGGAGTGCACCCGCGTCGTCACCTGGTACCGCAACGGGCCGACGTACCGGATCACGCTGCACCCGGTCCGCGGCGTGCCGCGCCAGCTGCCGTTCGGCAGGCTCAGCGGCACGCTCGGCCTCGAGCTCGGCATGGCGCCCGGCGACGTCGACCGGCTCGTCGTCGACTGGCCGTCGCCCGCCCTGCGCGCGATGACGCTGATCGACACGCCCGGGCTGGGCTCGGCGCGGGCCGAGGTCTCCGGACGCACGGAGGCGGCGCTCGTGCCCGAAGGCGACGGCGTGGGCACCGCGGACGCCGTCGTGTACCTGATGCGGCACGTGCACGGCGACGACGTCCGGTTCCTCGACGCCTTCCACGACGACCCGGCGGGGCGGCGCCCGGTCAACACCATCGGCGTGCTGTCCAAAGCGGACGAGGTCGGGCACGCCCGCACGGACGCGCTCGATTCGGCGGCGAAGATCGCCGACCGCTACGCCCGTGACTCCCGCGTCCGCGGCCTGTGCCAGACCGTCGTTCCGGTGGCCGGTTTGCTGGCCAGCTCCGCCGCGTCGTTGACGGAGTCCGAGTACCGCGCGTTCCGGCTGCTGGCCGCCGCCCCGGAAGCCGAGGTCGCGCGGCTGCTGACGTCGGCCGACCGGTTCGCGCGCGGCGAGTCCGAAGTGGACCTCCCGGCGGCCGGACGCGCCGAGTTGCTGGCGCGCTACGGCCTCTTCGGGGTCCGGCTGGCGACCGACCTGACGCGCGGCGGCCTGGTGACCGGCGCGCGGGCGTTGTCGGGTGAGCTGCTGGCCCGAAGCGGCCTGCACCGCCTGCGCTCGCTGCTGACGTCCCAGTTCGCCGCGCGCGCCGACGTGCTGAAGGCGCGCTCGGCCCTGCAGGCCGCGGAGCAGGTGCTGCGCGCCTACCCCGACCGCACCGGCGGGCTGCTGCACGAATGGGAGCGGATCGTCGCCGGGGCGCACGAGTTCGCCGAGATCCAGCTGATCGACTCGATCCGGCTCGGCGTCGTCCTGTTCACCACCGACGAAGCCCGCGACGCCGAACGGCTGCTCGGCGCGGCCGGGGTGGACGTGCCGAGCCGGCTGGGCCTGCCCGCGGACGCGAGCCGCGCCGCGATCCGGCAGGCGCTCGGCGCGCAGCTGCTGAGGTGGCAGCGGCGCGCCGAGCACCCGGCGTCCCCGCGCGACGTCCGCGACGCGGCCCGCGTCCTGGTGCGCACCTGCGAGGGAATCCTGCTCAGCGAAGCCAGGGCGGAGGTCCTGTCGTGACCGAGCAGCCGAAGTCCAAGATCAAGCGGGCCGCGGCGGCCGTGGCCGGTGCCGTCGCGTCCGAAGCCGTCGGCAACGCGCTCACCCCCGGCTCGACGCCGCAGGGGCAGCCGGAACCGGCGGCCGCCGCGCAGGAGGCCCCAGACCACGAGTACGTGCCCGAGGTGGAGGTCACCAGCGTCACCCGCGGCGAGGACGGCTCGGTCGAGGCGCAGACGGGTACGGTCTGGCACCCGGAGACCGCCGACGGCCTGCCGCTCGAGGAACTGCCCACGGTCGAGGAGTTCGAGCAGATCGAGGTGCGCGAGGACGAGTTCGGCAACTTCATCATCGACGCCACCGAGCGGTTCGTGGTGCACAACCACGGCCACGACGAGGTGTACGTCGACCACCAGCACCTCGTCGTGCCCGGCGACGGCACCCCCGGCGCCACGGACATCGACATCGTCCAGGACGCCGACATCGTCATCCACGAGAACCCCGACGGCACGATCACCGTCGAGCACGAGGGCTCGCTCAGCTACGAGCTGACCCCCGACGCGCCGGGCCACGGCGACATCGAGGTGTTCCAGGAGGAGACGGTCCTGCTCGACGAGGCCGAGACCGGGCCGCCGGGGATCGAGGTCGGCGTCAGCGTGGACGAGCAGGCCAAGGCCGACGACCCCTTCGGCGAACCCGCCGGGCCGGTCATCCACCAGACCGAGGTGATCGCCGACAAGGGCCGCGGCGCCACCGTGACCGCGTCGGTCACCGCCCCGGCGCCGTCACTGCCCGGGCCGCCCTCGGCGCCGGTGGTCGCGTTCAGCCGCCAGTCGTCCACTGTGGACGCCACGCCGGGCGCGGTCGAGACGACGCTGGCGGCGTCGGCCACGCTCGCGGAGCACCCGGTCGCGCGGCACAGCTTCGCCACCGACCGCGAACCACCGCACCACGACGCCGGTGAGGTCACCGGCTCCCGGCCGGTGCACGACGAGCGGCCGTTCGAGCCGCCGCGGCACCCGGAACCCGAGCCGCACCCGGAGGTGGGGCACCTCCCGGTGGACCCGCCACCCGAGCCGCCGCCCCCGGTGGAGCCGCCCGGCCCGCCGGTACCGGAAGAAGACCGAGAACACCAGGCCGAGGAGCCGCCACCGGCGCCCGGCGAGGACCCGACTTTGGACCACGCGCACACGGGCGGCGGAGGCTGACATGGGCTACGGACTGGGCATCGACCTCGGCACGACGTTCACGGCCGCCGCCGTCGACCGCGACGGCCACGTCGAGATGGTGTCGCTGGGCGACCGCACGGCGGCGATTCCGTCGGTGGTGCTGCTGCGCGCCGACGGCGGCGTGCTGGTCGGGGACGCGGCGAGCCGGCGCGCGGCCGTCGAGCCGGACCGGGTGGCGCGCGAGTTCAAACGGCGGCTCGGCGATCCGACGCCGGTGCTGCTCGGCGGCGCCCCGCACTCGGTGGCGTCGCTGATGGCGCACCTGCTCGGGTACGTCGTGCGGACGGTCGCCGGGCAGCAGGGCGGCCGCCCGGACCGGATCACGCTGACCCACCCGGCGAACTGGGGCCCGTACAAGCGGGAGCTGTTCGCGCAGGTGCCGCGGCTGACCGGGATCGACCGCGTCGGCCTGATCACCGAGCCCGAAGCGGCGGCGGCGCACTACGCGGCGCAGGAGCGGCTGGAGGACGGTGCCGTCGTCGCGGTGTACGACCTGGGCGGCGGCACGTTCGACGCGACCGTGCTGCGCAAACGCGGCGGCGGCTTCGAAATCCTCGGCACCCCCGAAGGCATCGAGGGCCTGGGCGGGATCGACTTCGACGAGGCCGTTTTCGGGCACGTCGACCGCGCGCTCGACGGGCAGCTGTCGCGGATCGACCCGGACGACGCGGGCGCGGTGGCCGCGGTCGTGCGGCTGCGCCACGAATGCGTGCTGGCGAAGGAAGCCCTGTCGGCGGACACCGA
Organism: Amycolatopsis nalaikhensis; assembly: GCF_030264295.1. Classification (GTDB taxonomy): domain Bacteria; phylum Actinomycetota; class Actinomycetes; order Mycobacteriales; family Pseudonocardiaceae; genus Amycolatopsis; species Amycolatopsis nalaikhensis. The sequence continues at coordinate 7,779,434 of NZ_CP127173.1, forward strand.
AACGGCGATCCCGGTGCTGCTGCCGTCGGTGCAGACCGAGGTGCGGCTGACGCGCGGCGAGTTCGAGGAGATGATCCGCCCGTCGATCACGGCGACGATCGGCTCGCTGCACCGGGCGCTGCGGTCGGCGAACCTCCGTCCGGCCGACCTCGGCGCGGTGCTGCTGGTCGGCGGGTCGTCCCGGATCCCGCTGGTGTCCCAGCTGGTGTCGGCGGAACTGGGCAGGCCGACGGCGGTGGACATCCACCCGAAGTACGGCGTCGCGCTCGGCGCCGCCGCGCTCGCTTCCGGCCGGTCCGGGCTGGTGCAGGCGACGCGGGCGCAGCCGGTGCCACCGCCGCGGCCCGAGCCGGTACGGGTCCCGGCGCCGCGCGAGGAGCCCCGCCCGGGGTTCGGCGCAGGATCGCCCCCGCCGACGCTGGGCCGGAGCAAGTCCGACGGCGCGAGCCCGGCGCGACGGGCCTCGCGGCGCGGAGTGGTGGTCGGCCTGTGCGCGGTGGCGGTGGTGGCGATCGGCGGGGTGGCGGTGGCGGTGAGCAGCTCCGGCGGCACCCCGACGGGCGGCACGACACCGCCGCCGACCTCGGCGACGGAGACCCCGACGCTGGTGACGCTCCCATCCCCGGAGACGGCGGAGCCGACGGCCGTCCCGCAGCACACGAACCCCCCGCCCACGACCCGCCGCAAGACCCCGCCGAAGACGACGACCCCGACCAAGACCACAACGCCCACGACGACGACCACAACGCCGACGACCACGACAACGCCGACGACCTGACCCCAAGCGCCCCAAGGCGGCCTTGGTTGCGTAAGACGCACCGAAGGCCGCCTTGGGTGCGTGGGGTGCACCGAAGGCCGCCATGGGTGCGTTAGACGCACCGAACGCCGCATTGGGTGCGTCAGACGCACCGAACGCCACATTGGGTGCGTCAGACGCACCCAACGCCACATTGGGTGCTCCACCCGTGCCCCACCGCCACCCTCACCGGAGGCGCCTCGCGCCGCCGCGCCCATCCAACACAACCAACGCCACCTTGCGCCGCACACGCAAACCGCCCGCGCCGGTAGCCTTCGCGGCATGGCGGCAGAGCACGTGATCGTGACGTCCACGACCGACTCCGAAGCGGCGGCCCGCGAGCTGGCCGCGCGGGCCATCGACGCGCGGCTGGGGGCCTGTGCCCAGGTCGTCGGCCCGGTCACCAGCGTCTACCGCTGGGAAGGCGCGGTCCGGACCGATCAGGAGTGGCGCGTCGAGATCAAGACGACCGCCGACCGGGTGGCCGCGCTGGCCGTGCACCTCAAGCAGCTGCACGGCTACGACCTGCCCGAAATCATCGCCACCCCGATCGAAGGCGGCAGCGCCGAATACCTGGCCTGGCTGACTGCCGAAACCCGGGGTTAGCTGACTAGGGTCAGGGAATGGACGAACTGAGGCAGCGTTTCGCGACGCTGACCACCGCGCACCTGGCCGACGCCTGCATCCGCGCCGGGCTTCCGGTGCGCTGCGCGCCGTCGGCGACCCGTGCCGTGGTGCCCGGCAGCAGGCTGCTCGGTCCCGCTGTTCCCGCGCGGCACGTCGGCAGCGTCGACGTCTTCCTCGAGGCCTTCGAGAACGCGACCCCCGGTGGGGTGCTCGTGGTCGACAACGGCGGACGGCTCGACGAAAGCTGCGTCGGCGACCTCGTCGTGCTGGAGGCGCGGGCCGCCGGGCTCTCCGGCGTGGTGATCTGGGGCCTGCACCGCGACACCGCCGACATCCGGGCCATCGGGCTGCCCGTCTTCAGCCTCGGCTCGCTCCCCACCGGCCCGCTGAGCCTCGGCCCGCGCGTCGAGGGCGGGCTCGCCGAAGCCGTCGTCGGCACCTGGCGGATCGGGCCGTCGGACCTGGTCGCCGGCGACGACGACGGCGTCCTCTTCCTCCCGCTGGCCAGGGCGGGCGAGCTGTTCGGGCTCGCCGAGTCCATTCGCGACACCGAGCGCCGCCAGGCCGACCGGATCCGGGCGGGCGAGCCGCTGCGGGAACAGGTCCGGTTCGCCGACTTCCTCGCCGCCCGCGAGGCGGACCCGGCCCTGACCTTCCGCGCGCACCTGCGTGCCGTCGGCGGCGCGATCGAGGAGTAGCCGCGACGGCAGCGGGTACCCGCGCCCGGCGGGGGTGGGAGGCGACTGATGAACACGCTCAGCGACTTCGGCCGGGACGTCGAGTACCACTTCGCCCGCGGCTTGCGGGCCTACCTCGCCCGCGTCGCCCATGCCGCCGGGGTCGGGTTCGAGTCCTGCTCGCTCGACTTCGGACTGCCCAGCTCCGCCTACGTGGCGCTCGACCGGACCCGCCGCGACCGGCCGGACGAGGACCTGGCCCTCGTCTGGGACGAGGTGCACGGCTGGGCCGCGGTCGCCGAGCCCGCGTGCGGCGGCGCGGCGGAGGTGCTCGCCTACCTCGGCGGCAACGACGTCCTGCCGTCGCCGTCCGTGGTCGCCCGGTTCCTGGACGCGCTGGACGACGCCGGCCCGGAGTGCCCGCCGGTGTTCCGGACCGCCGGGCACCACGAGGACCTCGTCGGGCGGCTGCCGGTCACCGGGCCGGAAGGGTTGCTGCGGCCGAGCTCCCCGGCCTGGTGACCGACGGGACCGCACCGCGCCGAGCGCATAGGATGGGCCGGCACCGTCCGGTCCAGCGAGGGAACCCCGTGAGCAGCGCCGAGGAATCCAGTCCCGTCCGCGTCCTCCTCGTCGAGGACCACGACATGGTCGCCGAGGCGCTGCAGCTGGCCCTCGACCGCGCCGACGGGATCACCGTGGTCGGCCGCGCCCGCTCGCGCGCCGAAGCCGTCGCCGACGCCCGCGAGCACGCCCCGGACGTCGTCGTGCTCGACCGGCGGCTCGCCGACGGTGACGCCCTCGGGGTCATCGCCGAGCTGGGCTCCGGCGGCGCGCGGGTGCTGGTGCTGACCGGCGACGCGACCCCGTCGATCGCGGTCCAGGTGGCGAAGGCGGGCGGGGCCGGGCTGCTGCTCAAGTCGTCGCAGCTGGGCGTGCTGGAAAACGCCGTGCGGGACGTGGCCGCCGGCGGCGTCGTCTTCGACGCGGAGCTGCTGCCCGGCGTGTTCGACCGGCTCACCGGCCGGGTGCCGGCCGGCGGTGCGGCCCTGACCGCGCGGGAACGCGAAACCCTCGACCTGCTCGCGGAAGGCGCCACCACCGAGGAGATCGGGCAGCGGCTGGGCGTCTCCCGCAACACCACGCGCAACCACGTCCAGCGCGTCCTGGAGAAACTCGGCGCGCGCTCGAAGCTCGAAGCCGTTGCGGTGGCCCGCCGGGAGGGCCTCATCGGCTGATGCAGGTGCACCAGGCACGGCGTCGCGGTTTGCATCTCGTGCGGCCCGGCGCCGCGGAGCATCCTTGAGCCCGTGGACATCCCGGCCCCGCTCACCGCGGAGTGCGCCCTCACCGACCTGGGGGGCGGACTGGCCGTCGTGCGCCGGTTCACCCGCCTCACCCTGCTGGCTTGGGAGTGCGGCGCCGCGATCGACGACGCCCTGCTGATCGTCACCGAGCTCGCGACGAACGCCCTGCGCCACGGGCGCGGGTCGCCCGTGCTGCGGCTGAGCGTCGGGGCCGCGCACGTCCGCATCGAAGTCTTCGACGACGAGCCGAAGCCACCCGTGCGGCGGCAGGCGGGCGCCGACGGCGGCTGGGGTCTGGCCCTGGTCGAGCGGCTCTCCCTGGCCTGGGGGACCGCGAGCCACGGCCGGGGGAAAGTGGTCTGGTGTGCGCTGCCCGCCACGTCCGCCGAACTCGCGGGCTGAGCGCCGCGCGCCACGCCGTGCCCGGCGGGCGGCGATCCGGCAGAGTTGGCGCATGGACGATGCGCGTCGGCCGCCCGACGACCGGTTCCGCCTGATGGTGCAGGGCGTGCTGGACTACGCGATTTTCATGCTCGACCCCGAGGGCCGGATTTCGAGCTGGAGCGCCGGTGCGGAGCGGATCAAGGGGTGGTCCGCCGGGGAGATCATCGGGCAGCACTTTTCGGTGTTCTACCCGCCGGAGGACGTGGCGGCCGGTAAACCCGCGCGGGAGCTGGAAATCGCCGTCGAGCGGGGGCGGTTGGAGGACGAGGGGTGGCGGTTGCGCAAGGACGGCACCCGGTTCTGGGCGAACGTGGTGATCACAGCGTTGTACGACGAACACGGGCAGCTGCAGGGGTTCGGGAAGGTCACGCGCGACGTGACCGAGCGCCGCGACGCCGAAGTGGCGTTGCGGGAGAGCGAGGAGCGGTTCCGGCTGCTGGTCCAGGGGGTGCTGGACTACGGGATCTTCATGCTGGATCCGGAGGGGCGGATTTCGAGCTGGAACGCGGGCGCGGAGCGGATCAAGGGGTGGTCGGCGGGGGAGATCATCGGGCAGCACTTTTCGGTGTTCTACCCGCCGGAGGACGTGGCGGTCGGCAAACCCGCGCGCGAGCTGGAAATCGCGGTCCAGCAGGGGCGGTTGGAGGACGAGGGGTGGCGGGTGCGCAAGGACGGCACCCGGTTCTGGGCGAACGTGGTGATCACGGCGTTGTTCGACGAGCAGGGACGGCTGCGGGGCTTCGGGAAGGTCACCCGCGACATGACCGAGCGCCGCAACGCCGAGCAGGCCCTGCGCGAACGCCGCCGTCTGGTCGGGCACCTCGTCGACGCGCAGGAGGTGGAACGGCGCCGGATCGCCTGGGACGTCCACGACGAGTCGATCCAATCCATGGTCGCCGTCGGGATGCGCCTGCAGCTGCTCGCCTCGCGGCTGCCCGAGCCGCACGCCGCCGCCGTCGCCGGGCTCGACGAGTCGGTGCAGGCGGCCATCGGCAGGCTGCGGGCGCTGGTCTCCCGGCTGCGGCCGCCGGAGCTGGACCGCAGCGGGCTGGTGGAAGCCGTCTCCGGCTACGTCGACGAGGTCGCCGGCCACTGGGGACTGGCGCATTCGGTGCGGGACGAGCTGACGGCCGAACCGTCGCCGGAAGCGGCGATCACGGTTTACCGGATCTGCCAGGAGGCGCTCAGCAACGTCCACCGGCACGCCCGGGCCACCAGGGTCGACGTCGTCCTGTCCACAGTGGACAACGGGACGCGCGTGCGGATCACCGACGACGGCGTCGGCACGACCGGGGAAGACGCGGGGGCCGGCCACTTCGGGCTCGTCGAGATGCACGAGCGGGCCGAAGCCGCGCACGGCTGGCTTTCGGTGACCGGCACGCCCGGCGGCGGCACGACCGTCGAGTTCTGGCTGCCGATGCTGCCCGACGTGACGGGACCGGAGTCGTGACCGAGCTGCGGGTGCTGATCTCCGACGACGACGTGATGATCCGCGACGTCCTCAAGGAGGTGCTGGACTCCGAGTCCGGCATCGCCGTGGTCGCGGTCGCCGCCGACGCCGACGAGGCGATCCGGCTCGCCGAGCGCCACCGGCCCGAGGTCGCGGTCCTGGACGTCCGGATGCCCGGCGGGGGTGGGGCGCGGGCCGCGCGCGAGATCGCGCGACGCAGCCCGGGTACCGCCATCCTGGCCTTCTCGGCCTACGCCGATCGCGTCTCGATCGCCGGGCTCGCCGCGGCCGGGGTCACCGAGTACCTGGTGAAGGGCGCGCCGAACACGGCGATCGTCGAGGCCGTCCGGCGGCTGGGGAGCTCAGCCGCCGGACTGACCGGTCACCGGACGCGGTGCGCGTCGGCGACGCCGTCGAAGTCCGCGGGCAGCAGCGCGAACAGCCGCCGCACCACGCGCGACCGGCCGGGGTCCACGGTGAGGTGGGCGCCGGCGGCGTCGGCGAGCAGCTGGGCGCGCAGCAGCGAGTTCAGCCCGGCGACGGAGAAGAACGTGACGCCGGAGAGGTCGATGACGACCTCTTCGACCTGGCTGCGGATGCGGGACCGGAGCACTTCGTCGAGTCTGCGCGCGGTGCACAGGTCGACCTCCCCGGTGACGCGGACGGAGACCGTGCGGTGTCCGGGACGGAGTACGCGAAGCGACATGTGGCCGTCGGCGTTCATCCAGTCGGTGAGTTCGTGGTCGGCCGAGCGTGGTTCGGGAACCATCGCGGCACACCCTTTCGTCGGGCGGTGGGGTGGGCCGGACGCGGGTCGCAGTGCCGTAGGCGGCAGCCTGCCTGCCCGGGCGCGAGTCGTCCGGCGTCGGCTGACGGCTCAACCGTGGAACCCCCGCAGCATAGTGCATTCGCACTAGGTGAACCACCGGGCCTCACCCGCGCAGCGAAGCGACCGGCTTTCCGGTGCGGTCGCGCAGGAGCTCCCGGAGCGTGCCGGGGTGCTCGTAGCCGACCTTCCGGGCGATCGACTCCAGCGAGAGATCTGTCGTGCGCAGCAGGTGCGCGGCCTGCTCGACGCGCAGGTCCTGCACGAACCGCACCGGTGACGTGCCGAGCGTGCGCCGCACCGCGCGCTGCAGCGTGCGTTCGCTGACCCCGAGGTCCCGCGCCGCCGCCGGGAGGCTGACCGGCTCGGCGAGGTGGGCCCGGACCCAGCTCTCGAACGCCGCGACTGTCGGGTCGTGCCCGGCCAGCGCGCTCGCGATCGTGTACGCCGACTGCGACGGGCGTTCGTCGACGACCAGGTAGCGCGCGATCAGGTCGGCGAGCGCGGGGCTGCGGTGCCGGACGATCGCGAGCGCCAGGTCCACGTGCCCGAACGCCGCGCCGGCCGTGGTCACCCCGGCGGAGCTGACCACCATCCGCGTCTGGTCGAGCTCGACGGCGGGGTAGCGGGCGCGGAACACCGGCGCCAGCCACCAGCTCGTGGTCGCCCGCTGCCCGTCGAGCACGCCGGCTTCGGCGAGCAGGAACGTCCCGGTGCACGCGGACGCGACCGGCGTGCCGGCCGCGCGCGCGGCGGCGACGGTCCGCCGTCCCGCCGCGGAAGCCGGGCCGGACACGTACGCCAGCAGCTCCTCCGGCCGCCGTTCGGCCAGCGCGGGCACGATCAGCAGCTCGGCGTCCGCGGCCTGCCGCAGCGGTTCGGTGGCGACGAGGTGCCCGACGCCGGTCCGCACCCGCCGTTTCGCCCCGACCGTCGTGACTTCCCAGGCGGGCGGCGGCTGGGCCAGCTCGCCGCGCATGGCGTTCGCCGCGTCGAGCACGTCGAGCAGCGCCGCCAGCCCGGAGTCGAACACGCCGTCGTAGGCGAGGACCGCGACCTTCATGTCGGAAACGGTAGCAAACGTGTCGTTTCTGCCACTGACGCCGAGCCCCGCCGCGGCCCTAGCTTGAGGACGTCCGAACGAACCGAGGAGTGAAGATGAAGATCGGTCTGCTGGCCACCATCGAGGCCAAGCCCGAGCACGCCGAAGAGGTGGCGGCCATGCTCGGCGGCGCCGTCGAGCTCGCCAACGCCGAACAGCACACCCAGGCGTGGTTCGCGTTCCGCGTCGACGCGACGACCTTCGGCGTGTTCGACACCTTCGGCGACGAGGCGGGCCGGCGCGCCCACCTCGAAGGCCGGATCGCCGCGGCACTGACCGAGGCCGCCGCGACGACGCTCGCCGCGCCGCCGGACATCCGGGAGATCGACCTGCTCGGGGTCAAGCTGCCGTGACGTCCGCCTGGCGGCCCCGGCGCGGGGCCGCCAGGCTGGTCGGTGAGGAAGGAGCGCGCATGCCCACCACCGTCGTCAACCTGAAGGGCCACCGGGGCGACCCGGACTACGCCGACGTCGTCTACGTCGGGCGGCCGATGCACCGGGGCGGCTGGCACCTCGAAGGCTCGAAGCTCGCCAGCCCCTTCAAGCCCGGGAAGGACGGCACCCGCGAAGAGGTCCTCGAGAAGTACCGCGAGTACCTGCTGTCCCGGCCGGACCTGCTGGCGCTGCTGCCGGACCTGCGCGGACGGCGGCTCGGCTGCTGGTGCGTCCCCGAGCCCTGCCACGCCCAGGTCATCGCCGACGTCGCGGATCACGGCCCGTAACGACGCACACCCCCTCCGCGAGTAACCTGGCGACACGAGGGGGTGATCGCCGGTGCCCGCGGGACGACACGGCGGCGTCGACCAAGCCGAACTGCCGGAGGCTCACCGGATCAGGTGGTGGCTGGCGGCGGTGACGGCCGGGCTCGTCGCGATCAGCTCCGCCGTCGTGCCCTACCTGCCGTTCTTCCAGAGCTGGACGTTCGTCCGCGACCCGAAGATCGCCAGTGTCATCACCTGGACCGTGCTGCAGACGTCGGTCGTCATCGTCTCCGCCGTTCTCACGCTGTACTTCGTCGGCAAGGCACGGCTCGAAGCCGCCGCGTTCCGGGCCAACCAGATCGACATCCGCCTGTTCGTCGACGAGCGGCCCGCGGACAGCCACGACCGCGAGATCGACTCCGCCGTCGAGCTGACCGCGACCTTCAAGCGGTTCCTCAACGACTCGCGCCTCTACACGCCGACCCCGGTTCCCGGCGTCGGCAGCTCCTACGACTTCATCCAGATCGTCGAGCACGCCGGCGACTCCGCGGACGGCTGGTGGAAGGCCGCCACCAAGCTGATCCGGCTCGCCCAGCCGCCCGCCGCGTTCACCGTCACCGGAACGATCCGGCCCGGCAACACCGCCGGCCGCTACCAGCTCATCCTGGAGCTCGTGCGCGTCCCGCGGTTCGCCGCCAGCCCGCTGGTCATCGAGGACGAGAACTGGCCGCGCGTGCTGCACCGGGCCGCGAACGCCGTGGCGGCGCTGGTCATCCCGCGCAGCGCCTACGTCCGCACGAACATCCACTGGGCCGCCTGGCGCGACGCGAAGATCCCGTACGAGCTCTTCGACGCCTACCAGCGGGCCAACCACTTCGTCACCTACCGCCGCTACGACGAGGCGCTCGCCGAGTACTACCGGGCGGTCAGCCTCGACCCGTCGAACGTCTACATCAGACTCGAAATCGCGGCGCTGCAAGAACAACTCGACCTGCACCTGGACGCGCTCGCCACCTACGACGACGTGATCACCGTGTGCAGCAGGGGACATCCGACGCTGGCCCGCTGGTGGATCGGCCCGGACTTCGCGCGCCAGCCCCGCCACGCGGGCCGCGGCCGCGACGTCGCGCTGCTGATCGCCCGCTACCGGCACGCGCTCGTCATGGGTCACGGCGACTCCGTGGCCGGGTCCTGGTGGGTGCGGCGCACCACCGCGGGCGCGCCCGACGACGCGCGGGCCGCCCGCCGCGCAGAGCTGCGGGCCGCGCTGGAGCTGCGGTTCCGCCGGTACGTCGACCTCGACGTGCGCGTGCGGCCGTACGCGATCCCGCGCGAGAAGCGGCTCGAGCTGCACCGGCGCGTGCTGCGGACGCCGGTGAAGGAGCTGGTCGTCAACGAGGCGACGCCGGAGCAGCTGGCCGAGTACAACCAGCGCGCCGCGGAGCTCCGCTCGTACCTCGGCGCGTTGTCGCAGTACGAGATCGAGCGGCTCATCGAGGATTACCGCCGGTTCGGCAGGCGCTGGCGGCGCAGCTGGCAGCAGCTGACGAACCGCGCGCTCGACCTGTCGCTGGTCTGGACGGTGGTGCGCCGCGCGATGGCCGACATCGAGCCGGTCACCGGCGCGGTCCCGGTGCCCCAGCCCGCCTACCCGGGCAGCCGCGAGCGGCTGGCCGACGTCTGCCCGGACCGGCGCTGGCCCCCGGACCCGCGCGCGCTCGACGAAACCGTCGAAGCCGCGGGACCGCGGAAAACGTGGGAAGAGTGCTACAACGCGGCGAGCGTGTACGCCGTCGCCATGCTCGAAGTCGGCCCGCGCGGCGAACGCGATTTGCGCGACCGCGCGCGCAACCCGCGTCTCACCGGCGAAGCGCGCGACGAAGTGGCCCGCCGCGCGATCCGCGAGCTGTACCACGCCGCGACCATCAGCCACAGCGGGCGGCTGCCGGAGCGCCGGTCGTGGGTGATGGGGGAGGACCCGGACCTCGCCGCGCTGCGTGGCCACGAGCTGTTCCGCGTCTTCGAGATGGTCACCTTCTCCCCGGACCGCGCGGCCCCGCTGCGGCCGCAACGCGCGCACGTGTGGGAACAGGTGAGCTACGTCCGGCAGCTCGTCGGCGAAATCGCCGCCTGCCGCGCGCATTTCTGGCGGACCCGCGAAGCCGCGCCGGACGACCGGACGCTCGCGCGCTGGCGCTCGGCCGACCGGGACGCCTGGCGCAAGCTCGCGCAGCTGGCCACCGGCAAGCAGGACTGGTACACGCGGTATCAGGCGATCTGCGCGTTCCGCGAGTGGTCGGCGGACTCGGGCTACCCGGGTTCGATCGCCGGTTTCCCGCTCTACTGCGAGGAACGGCTGCACGCCCAGCTGCGCGGCGCGGCCGGCCCGCGGGTGAAGGCCGGGCTCGACGCGAACATCGTCGTGCGCGAGTACGTGCGGCTGTGCGACCAGCGGCTCGACCACCTCGCGGCCGACATCGCCGAGATCGTCGAGCGGCCCGCCGCCGACGACTTCCTGGCGTGCGCCGAGCTGTGGGCGGCGCTCGGCGCGTGGTTCGACGACGACATCGCCGACGGCTCGTCGGCGGGCGAGCGGCGCGAGCGGTTCCGGAAGCTGGCCCAGCCCGCCTAGGACGGCCGCGTGTAGCGGTGCTTGACCCCGACCGGGAAGTACTCGGGGTCGCCCGCCGGGCGCAGCACGACGTCGGGCTGCTGGCGTTCTTCCGGGACGTAGTGGGCGAACTCGCTGTTGAGCCGGACCAGCTGTTCGCGGACGGCGGTGGCGATCGCCGCGGCGTCGGCGGTCGCGCCCGGCGCCGTCTCGACGGTGATCCGCAACCGCCGGTCGCGGTCTTCGTCCTCGACCGCCTCGATGACGAACTTGCCGGTGACGGTGTCGCTGATGCCGGGCTGCTCGAGGCCGACGGTGACGTTCTCCGGGTAGACGTTGGCGCCGAAGAACGACACGGTGAACAGCGACCGCCCGAAGACGTACACGAACGGCAGCTCGGGGCCGGGCGGCGGCGTGAACCCGTGCCGGGCGCAGAGAGCGAGCAGTTCGGCGTGCGGGAGGAGCCCGCCGTCGTCGGCGATGTGGTAGCGGATCAGCGGGATCCCGCCGTCCGCGGAGAAGAGCAGCGTGCCCTCGTGCACCTCGAAGAACCGGCTCGCCGGGTCGTACTGCACGAGCGTCGGCAGCCGGGCGTCGCCGAAGACCTCCCGCGCCAGCTCGGGGCGGTCGGCGAAGAACCGCCGGATGGCGACCGAGAGCGGGGTTTCGGTGCCGAGCACGCCCGCGTCGGCGGTGCCGTAGAGCGACGCGATGTGCCGGACCGGGTCGGTCACGCCGGCCCGCTGCCCGACGAGGTCCCGCCACTGCTCGCTGAAGACCTCGCCGGCGAGCACGAGCTTGATCGCGTAGGCGGGCCAGTCGAGGCCCTCGGCGAGCCCGGTGTCGACGACGTCCTTGACGAACGGCGGGTAGCCGAGCAACACGACCTGTTCGAAGTGCGGCGCGAGTTCGGGCAGCACGCGCAGGATTTCGGCCTTGTTGTTGCCCGGCGCGACAACGGTGATCGGGCAGCCCTTGGCGGCGAGGTGGCGCACGCACGCCGTCGTGAAGAGGCCGCCGACCCAGGTGCCGAGCGGAAAGCAGACGACGGCGAGGGTGCTGCGCCGATCGGCTTCGAAGGCATCGACGAGCACGGTTTCGAAGCGGCGGGCGACGTGCAGCTCGTCTTCGAGGGCGCGGGGCCAGATCGTCGGCTGCCCGCTCGACCCGGAGGAGACGGCGATCATGTCGCAGCCGGCGAAGGTGCCGTCGCGGCACAGCTCGGGGAGCGGGTACTTGCGGTGGTAGGAGGCCTTGTCGGCCAGCGGCAGGGTGCGGAAGTCCGCCATGGTCGTGATTTCGCCGGGGGCGATCCCGTGTTCCCGCAGGAACTTCCGGTACGCGGGCACGGTTTCCGCGGTCTTGTGGAACAGATCGAGAAGGTGACTTTCGGACGGCGGCTCGGGTGGGGCGAAGAAGGTGTCGAACGCCTGCCGCACACGGGTCCGCCGACCGAGGTCCATGATCGCAGCATAACGGCCACCGCGTGCCATGATGGGCGGCGTGAGCACCTCTGCCGAGCCGCAGCCCGCGGGCGCGCCGCTGACCTTGTACTTGGTCAAGCGGCTCGAGCTGGTGGTGCGGGCCCTGCTCGACGACGCGCTGAGGCCGCTCGGGCTCACGACGTTGCAGTACACGGCGCTGACGGTGCTCGAAGCGAGCGGCGCGCTGTCGTCGGCGCAGCTGGCGCGCCGGTCGTTCCTGCGGCCGCAGACGATGCACGAGATGGTGCTGGCGTTGGAAAAGCGCGGACTGATCGCGCGGACCCCGAAGCCGGACAACAAGCGAGTCCTGCTGGCGGGCCTGACGGACGCGGGCCGTGCGTTGCTGGCGGAGTGCGCCCCGGCGGTGGCGGAGGTGGAGGACGCGCTGCTGGCCGACCTGAGCCCGGGCCAGCGAGCGACGTTCCGCGAGGGGCTCCAGCACGGGGTGACGGCGCTGGGAGCGTTGTCCGACCACCGGCGTTCGCAGGAAGCCTGAGGTCCGGGCGAGGAACATCAAAGGCGCGCCTGGGGTATCCGAATCGCCCGGTTGGAGTCTTCACTCAGGCTTGCTGATAGGCCGGTCGAGTGGAAGCGCCGGGGGAGGCGTAGCGCGGGTGTGACGAGGGCCGTTGAGGGGTAAGTCCTGTGCTCCCACAATTGGAGGTAGGCCGACGTGACCCGGGCTCGCGACGTGGACGGCGTGCTTGTCGCCGCGCGCAGGCTGCTGGTGGTCGCGGGAGCGGTGGCGGGCTTCTGGCTGGTGTCGTGGCTGGTGTCCGGCCAGGCCGAGGCGGCGGGGGAGCCGGACCCGGTCGGTGGGGTGGTTTCACGGGTGGCGCCGGGCCCTGTTGACGACCTGGTTTCGCGGGTCGTGCGCGGGGAGCCTGTGCCGGACCCGGTTGGTGACATCGCTTCACGAGTGGTGCACCGGGAATCCGTGGCGCGGAAGAGCCCGGCCGTTCGGCTGCCGGACCGCGCGGTCAAGCCGGTGTCGCGTGTGGTCGAGGCGGCGGTTTCGCCCGTGGCTCGGACCGCGGGTGCTGTCGTCGCGCCGTTCGAGCGCGCTGTTGTCCCGCCGGTTGCCGGGGTCGCCTCCGCGGTGGCCGAGCCTGTGGTGCGGGCGACCGCGCCGCTGTCGAAGACCGCTCGGGCGGTGGCCGCCCCGGTCACCGGAGCCATCGCCGGAATTGCGCGGCCGGTCGTAGCGAGCGTGGCCGGTGTGCTCGAGCCGGTCGTGGACGGTGTCGTCCGCCCGGTCGTCGCCCCGGTGACCGGCGCGCTGACCCCCGTCCTCGAGCCCGTCGTGGATGGCGTCCTCCGGCCGATCCTCACCCCGGTGACCGGCGCACTCGCCCCGGTCGCGGAGCCAATCGTCACCCCCGTGGCCAACCCGGTCGCCGACCCGGCGATCGACAGCCCCACCCTGGTCTTCAGCCCCGTCAACGATCGTCCGCAAGGCGAGGCGATCTACCCCCAGCCGCAACTTCCCCTCACCGCCGTCGCAGCTGAGCCGCGAGCGACCGCCACCGCCGAGGGCAGCCAAGACCAAGCCGCCGTCGAAACCGTCCCGGACTGCGGGGCCTCACCCGCGCACCACCCCACGGCACCACGGCAAGAAAACACCCCGGCGCCGACCGCCCCCACCAGGCACACTCCAGCCCCGGCGGACGCCGCCTTCGGGACCGCCTTCAGCTCCCCCGTCGCCGTCCTGAACCCGGACCCCGGCCCCCGCGCCACCGCGGGCTTCACCCTGTCGCACGGGGAGTTCGTGCCGCTCTGGCGGGCGTGCGAACCCGGCACCGGCCCGGGCTAGACCCGTCCCGATCCTCCGTTCGTCGCGCGGTCCGCGGCGTGCTCCGCGCTGCCCGCGACCAGCCGAAACCGAACCGAAACCCACGCGTGGAAGAGGGACGAAATGGAAGCGAACGTGTTCGACCTCGGGAAGGTGCGAAGAGACGCGGTGGTCACCGTCCGCCTGGACGCGATGGCCAACGTCAGGCTCCTGACGGAGGTCAACTTCCAGGCTTACCGGCGCCGGCAGTACTACCGGATGCACGGCGGGGTGGCCACCGCACCGATGTTCAAGATCCACATCCCGGCCAACGCCCACTGGTTCCTGGTGCTCGACGTCGAGGGGCTGGAAAACCTGCCCCTGCGCCCGCGGGTGAGCGTCGAGCCCGAACCGGCCGTCACCGCTCGTGGACGCACCGGCCTCCGGTGAACGTCATCGCGGCCCCCGCGGCCCCGATTTCGCGTTCGGGGCCGTCGAAGGGGTCGCGGTCGAGCACGACGAGGTCGGCGCGCGCGCCCGGCCGGATCGTGCCCGCGTCGTCGAAGTGACTCACGTAGGCCGACCCGGCCGTGTACGCGGTGATCGCCGCGGCGAGGTCGATCCGCTGGTCCGGGAAGAACGGCGGGACGTCCTCGCCGTACGGGACCCGGTTGACCGCGACGTGGATGCCCTGCAGCGGGTCGGGGCTGCTCACCGGCCAGTCGCTGCCGGCCGCCAGCATGGCCCCGGACCGCAGCAGGGCGCCGAACGGGTACTGCCACGCCGCCCGTTCGGCGCCGAGGAAGGGGATGGTCAGCTCGTCCATCTGCGGCTCGTGCACAGCCCACAGCGGCTGCACGGTCGCCGTCGCGCCGAGCCGCCGGAACCGCGGGACGTCGTCCGGGTGCACCACCTGCACGTGCGCGAGGTGGTGCCGGTGATCCGACGGGCTGTTGGTGGCGCGCGCCGCGGCGACGGCGTCGAGCGCGTCCCGCACCGCCCGGTCGCCGAGCGCGTGGAAGTGCACCTGGAAGCCGTGCGCGTCCAGCAGCGTCACGTACTCGCGCAGCGCCACCGGATCGACGAAGCTCAGTCCACTGCGGCCGGTGCACCGGTACGGGCTGAGCAGCGCCGCGGTGTGGTTCTCGGCGACGCCGTCGAGCATGATCTTCACGCTCTCGGCGCGGAAACCGCTGTCGCGCAACGAATCCCGGCGCGCCAGGAGGTCCGGGAGCTGGTCGGCGCCGCGGTCGCGGTCCCACCAGAGCGCGCCGGTGACCCGGGCGGTCAGCAGGCCACGCGCGGTGGCGTCGGCATAGGTGCCGGCGGGGTCGGGCATGCCGCCGTAGTCGCCGAGCAGCGGGTCCTGCCAGGCGGTGACGCCGAAGGAGTGCAGCAGCCGTTGCGCCCGCAGCAGCCCGGCGAACTTCTCGGCGTCGGTGACCGGCGGCAGCAGCCGCGTGACGAGGTCCATCGCGCCTTCGTGCAGCACGCCGGTGGGGGAGCCGTCGGTGTCGCGCTCGATGCGGCCGTCGCTCGGGTCGGGGGTGGCGGCGGTGATCCCGGCGCGGGCGAGGGCGGCGCCGTTCAGCCAGGCGCCGTGGTGGTCGCGGTTGACGAGCACGACGGGCCGGTCCGCGACGACGTCGTCGAGCAGCCGCCGGTGCGGCAGGCCGCCCTCGAAGATCTCCATCGACCAGCCGCTGCCGACGAGCCAGCCCGAGCCCGGGTGCGCGGCGACGGCGTCGAGGCACTCCCGGACGGTGGTGGCACCGGTGAGGTCGCAGCGGCCGAGTTCGATCCCGGCGCCGACGGCGTGGACGTGCGCGTCCTGGAACCCGGGCAGCAGCAGACGCCCGTCCAGGTCGACGACCTCGGTCCGCGGCCCGATCACCGGACGCGGGTCATCCCCGACGGCGGAGATCCGGTCCCCGCGGACGGCGGCGAACCCGGCCGGGCGGCGACCGGTGTGCACGGGGCCACCGGTGAACACGAGGTCGGCGGGCATGGAGCCGATCTTCCCGCATCACCGCGGTGCCGCGGGGGTACCCGGCCCGGATGCAGACGTTCCTCCCGTGCGCGGAATTCACGGCCAGCGCCCGGACGCTCGACCGGCGCCGGCTCGGCAAGCAGCGCGTGGAGGCGCTGCAGGTGCTGCGGGCGCTGGTGGTGCCGGGCTACGGCTGGCGCCATCACCCGGCGGCGAAGATGTGGACGGGGTACGAGGAGGCCCTGACCCGCTACGGCCTCGAGGTGTGCGCGGTGTGGTGTGCCTCGGGCGGGGCGGACACGTGCGCGGTGAAGCTCGTGGACGAGTACGCGGGCTCTTTCGGCGGGCGAGGCGTGCGGACGCAGGCGGAGCTCGTGGCCTCGGGGGAGGTGCCGCCGTGGCTCGGGGACGAGGCTTTGCACCGGAGCCACCAGTCGGCGCTGGTGCGGAAGGATCCCGACCACTATGGGGCGCAGTTCCCGGGGGTACCGCCCGATCTGCCGTATGTGTGGCCGCCCTCGGATCGGCCGTGTCGGGTGGCCTGAGGTGGTGGGGCCGCCTTCGCGGCGGCGACCCTGGCTCGCCTGCCCGCCTCGGCGCGGTTGAATCGCCCACGCCGCCCATCCCCGGCGAGGCCCGCCCTAGCCGCCAGGCCCCGCCCGCCCACCTCCCCGCACACCTGCGGCAAAAACCGCACCGGACCTGCGGCTCCACTGGTCCGCCCGCACACCACACCCCGACCAACGGCGGATTTACAACGTTGTACCAACGATGTAAAAAAGGCCCACGCGCACACCCGTGGAAGGGGCCACCGATGTCCTCCCGAGAACGCGATCACCTCACCCGCCGCGACCTCCTCCGCCTCGCCGGAGGCACCGCCGCCGCCATCTCCGCCGCTCTCTGGCTGCCCGGGTCCGCCTCCGCCGGGACCTTCAGCCCGCTCCGGCCGCCCGCCACCCCGCTCGTCGTCCGCTCTCCCTACCTCTCCACCTGGCAGGCCGCCGACAACCTCACCGGTACCTGGTCGAGCTTCTGGACCGGCCACACCACCGCCCTCTGCGGCATCGCCCGCATCGACGGCGCCGCCTACCTCTTCGCCGGGGCGCCCGGCAGTCCCGCCCTCACCCCGATGACGCAGGTCAGCCTGCAGGTCACCGGCACGCGCTCGACCTACGTCCTCACCGCCGGCGGCGTGAACCTCACCGTCACGTTCTTCTCGCCCGTCGACCCGGCGAACCTGCAACGCCAGTGCGTCCCCTTCGGCTACGTCACCCTCCAGGCCGCCAGCGCCGACGGCCGCGCGCACGCCGTCGACCTGCACTTCGACACCTCCGCCGAGTGGGTGCACGGCAACACCGCCACCCCCGTCACCTGGACGCGGCAGCAGTCCGGCGGTTACACCCTCCTCAGCTGCACCCCCGCGAGCCCCGGTGTGCTGCAGGAGAACGGCGACCAGGCCAGCTGGGGCTCGCTCGTGCTCGCCGCGCCGACGTCCGGCACCACCTGGCAGATCGGCCAGGACACCGTCGTGCGCGCCGCGTCGGCGAGCCAGGGCGTCCTGAACAACACCAGCGACTCCGCCCAGCCGCGCGCCATCAACGACCGCTGGCCCGTCCTCGCCTTCAACCGGAACCTCGGCACCATCGCGGCCGGGGGTTCGTCGAGCCCGTTCACGCTCTCGATCGGGCACGTCCGCACCCCCGCCGTCCGGTACCTCGGCACTCCGCTGAACCCCTGGTGGACGCACTACTGGGGCAGCTGGCCGGACATGGCCGTCTGGTTCGCGAACGACTACGCCGCCGCGCTGGCCGCCGCGACCGCGATCGACCAGCGGCTGCACGACGACGCCGTCGCCGCCGCCGGGGGCGGGAGCACCGGTGAGCACTACGCCGGGATCTGCGCGCTCGCCCTGCGCCAGGCCTTCGGCGGCACCGAACTGGTCGACCGCGGTGGCGCGCCCTGGGCGTTCCTCAAGGAGATCTCCTCCAACGGCAACATGTCCACTGTGGACGTCACTTACCCGGCGTTCCCCGCCTACCTGTACCTGTCGCCCGCCTACCTGCGGCTGCTGCTGGAACCGCTGCTCGACTACGCCGAGCGCGGCGGCTGGCCGATGCAGTTCGCCGAGCACGACCTCGGCACCCACTACCCGGACGCCACCGGCCACAACGACGGCAACGAAGAAAGCATGCCTGTCGAGGAATCGGCGAACCTGCTGATCATGGCCGCCGCGCTCGTGCAGCGGCTGCCGTCGGCCGAGGCGAGCGCCTTCGCCACCACCCACTACCGGATCCTGCGCCAGTGGGCCGAATACCTCATCGGCACCACCCTGGACCCGGGCTACCAGAACCAGACCGACGACTTCACCGGGTTCATCGCGCACAGCGCCAACCTCGCGCTGAAGGGCATCATCGGCGTCGGCGCGATGGGGATCATCGCCACCGCGGTCGGCAACACCGCCGATGCCCAGCGCTACCGGTCGACGTCCCGCGCCTACGTCAGCCAGTGGGTGACCCTCGCCGACGACGGGCAGCACCTGCGGCTCGCCTACGACCAGCCCGGCACCTGGAGCCTCAAGTACAACGGGTTCGCCGACCGCGTCCTCGGCCTCGACCTGGTCCCGCTCGGCGTCGCGGCGCGGGAGGCGGCCTGGTACCAGTCGCGGGCCGGCGCGCACGGCGTCCTGCTCGACCCGCGCAACAACTACACGAAGGCCGACTGGGAGCTGTGGACCGCGGCGTGGCTCACCGACCAGCCGAATATCCGCACCACGCTGGTCGAGGGCGTCTACAGCTTCGCGAACACCACGCCGCAGCGCGTGCCGTTCAGCGACTGGTACGTCGTCGCCGACGCCACCCAGCGCGGCTTCCAGGCCCGCCCGGTCGCCGGCGGCTACCTGGCCCTGCTGACCCGCCCGGCCGCGTCGACGACCGTCTGGCGCAAGCTGCAGAACCAGCGCTCGGGCAAGGTGCTCGCCGTGTCGAACATGTCGCTGGCCGACAGCGCCGAGGTCACGCAGTGGGCGGACAACGGCACCGCCGACCACCTCTGGGCCGTGGCCGACAACGGCGACGGCACCGTCCGGATCGTCAACCGCAACAGCGGCAAGGTGCTCGCGGTGCACGACCAGAGCCTCGACAACGGCGCCCACGTCCAGCAGTACCGCGACAACGGCACACCGGACCACAACTGGCGGATCGTCGACGCCGGCGGCGGCTGGTCGAAGCTGGTCAACGTCCGCAGCGGCAAGGTCATGGCCGTCGACCAGCAGTCCACGGCGGACGGCGCGCAGGTGACCCAGTGGGACGACAACGGCACTCCCGACCACCTCTGGCGGTTCGTCTGACGCCGTTTGCGACACTGGCGCCGTGTGCGCCGACCCCATCCGCCGGTTCCTCGACGAGCGGAACCCGCCGACCCCGTGCCTGGTCGTCGACACCGACGTCGTCGCGGCCCGGGCGCGCGAGTTCCGCTCGGCGTTCCCCGGCGCGCTGATCCGCTACGCCGTCAAGGCCAACCCGGCGCCCCCGGTGCTCGACGCGCTGGTGGCGGCCGGGATCGGCTTCGACGTCGCCGGGCCCGCGGAGCTCGCGCTGTGCCTCGAGCGCGGCGCGGACCCGGCCGACCTCGCGTACGGCAACCCGATCAAGAAGCCCCGCGACATCGCCTACGCCTTCGAGCGCGGCGTCCGGGAGTTCACCTCCGACGCGCCCGGCGACGTCGACCACCTGGGCCGGTACGCGCCCGGCTCGGCCGTGTCGATCCGCGTCGTGCTCGACGCGCCCGACTCGGTGACGCCGTTCGGCCGGAAGTTCGGCTGCGACCCGGCCGAGGCGTTCGACCTCGTGCTGCGCGCCGCGGCGCTCGGGCTGCGGCCCGGCCTCGCGTTCCACGTCGGGTCGCAGCAGCCGGACGTCAGCGCGTGGGAGATCGGGATCGCGACCGCGGCGAAGTTGTTCGAAGAAGCCGCTGCGCAGGGCGTCGAGATGACGCGGCTGAACCTCGGCGGCGGCTTCGCGACGACCCACCGGGTTCCGGTGCCGTCGCTGGACGCCTACGCGGCGACGATCGCGTCGGCCCTCGAGACGCACTTCCCGGCGAACCCGCCCGAGCTGCTGCTGGAGCCGGGCCGCGTGCTCGTCGCCGACGCGGGACTGCTGCGCACCGAGGTCGTGCTGGTCGCGCACCGGAGCGGGCGGCGGTGGGTGTACCTCGACATCGGCCGCTACAACGGGCTCGCCGAGGCCGAGAACGAGGCGATCGCCTACCGGTTCGAGCCGGTCGGCGCGGCCGGACCGGCCGGGCCCGTGGTGCTCGCCGGGCCGACCTGCGACGGCGACGACGTCCTCTACCAGCGGACGCCGTACGAGCTGCCGCTGTCGCTGCGCACGGGCGACCGCGTCGACCTGCCCGGCACCGGCGCGTACACCGCGAGCTACGCGTCGGTCGGGTTCAACGGCATCGAGCCGCTGCGCACGTACTGCGTCGGGCGGTGGGGCGATGTCTGAGGTCGGCCGGTTCACCGGGCGCCACGTCCTGGCCGAGCTGCACGGCGTCGACCCGGGCCTGCTCGACGACGCCGCGCGGCTGGGCGAGCTGCTCCGGGCGGCGGTGACGGAGGCGGGCGCGACGGTCGTCGACGTCGTGGCCAAGCGGTTCGCGCCGCAGGGCGCCACCGTGATCGCACTGCTGGCCGAGTCGCACGCGTCGGTGCACACCTACCCCGAGCACGGCTCGCTGTTCGCCGACGTGTTCACCTGCGGCGAGCGCGCCGATCCCGAGCACGCGCTGCGGTTGCTGGCGAAGTCGCTGGACGCCGCTTCGGTCCACCTGTCCGTCCTCCACCGGGGAGAACGCTGATGCCCGTCATCCACGAACCGGTCGGCCCCGGCCTCACCCGCGCGTGGGAGGTCGGCGACGTCCGCTACCACGCCCGCACGCCGTACCAGGAGGTGCTCATCGGCGAGACGGCGCAGGGGGTTTCCCTCTTCTGCGACGGCGAGCGCCAGAGCACCGAAGCGAGTCAGCTGGTGTACCACGAGGCGTTGATGGTGCCCGCGCTGCTGCTGGCCGAGCGGGTCCGGCGGGTGCTGATCATCGGGTCGAGCGAGGGCGTCGCCTCGGAACTGGCGGTCGCGCACGGCGCGTCGCACGTGGACCACGTCGACATCGACGAGCAGGCGGTCCGCGCCTGCGCCGAACACCTGCCCTACGGCTACACGACCGCGGACCTCGACCGGGCCACGAACGGCGACGGCCCGGTGCGGGTGTCCTTTGCGGACGGCTGGGCGTTCCTGGCCGCGGCGCCCGCCGGGAGCTACGACGTCGTCGTGATCGACCTGCCGGACGAGAACGCCGACCCGGACGCGCAGCACAACCGCTTGTACGGCACGGACTTCCTGCGCCGCTGCGCGCGTCTGCTGGCCCCGGGCGGGGTGGTGACCTGCCAGGCGGGCTGCCCGACGTTGTGGCGCAACGAAACGCTGCTGGCTTCGTGGCGGCGGTTCCGCGAAGTGTTCGGGACGGTGCTGTACTTCGGGTCCGACGAGCACGAATGGGCGTTCCTGTCCGGCCGCACCGACCACGTCGCCGACCCGGGACCGCTGGTGGCGCGCCGGTTCGCGGAACGGGGGAGCGGCGCGGTCACCCTGGACGCCGAAGCGCTGCTCGGCGGCTCGACACCGCCGTTCTCGCTGCGCCACGATACTGGTTCAGACCAGTAGGGTCTTCGATTCTTCGAATACTTCAACTGTTGAAACCTGAAATGGCGTGAAATGGATTTCCCGCACGCCGGGTGGCGGTGTTACTCCGTTCAGTGGCCGTCGAAAACGTGGTGCCCGCGCTACGATCCGTTCCGCGCGCGATCATTCTCAGCAAAAGGCACCGTGGCCCATTTGGAGGAGTGTCATGCTCGGTATCCTGGTCGTCGCCGGAATGGTTCTGTCCGCCCTCGCCGCGCCCGTCGATTCCCCGGCGGAATCGGCTCCGGCCGGAAAGATCACGCTCGACATCAAGACCATCAACGGGTCCGGCTGCCCGGCGGGCACGGCCACCGCGTCGGCCGACGTCGCGTCCGACAACACGTCGTTCACGGTGCACTACACGAACTTCACGGCCAAGGCGGGTGGCGGCGCCTCGGCTCTCGACGCGCGGAAGAACTGCCAGATCAACGTGCTCGTCCACGTCCCGCAGGGGTTCACGTACGCGATCGCACGGGCCGACTACCGCGGCTTCGCGCACATCGAGAGCGGAGCGAGCGCGCTCGAGCAGGCCAACTACTACTTCACCGGGACGGCGCCGACCGCCCGCGTGCGGCACACGTTCCCCGGCCCGTTCCACGGCGTGTGGCGGGCGAGCGACACGACCGAAGTCGCGGAACTGGTGTTCGCGCCGTGCGGCGAGGACCGCAACCTGAACATCAACGCGGAACTGCGCGCCGACGCCGGATCCTCGGGCGGCGCGAGTTACATCGAAATGGATTCCGAACACGCGAGCGTGGACACGATTTACCACTTCGCGTGGAAGACCTGCTGAACCGGGCCACCCGCCCGGCCAGGCGTGCGCTGAAGGGCCCTTTCCTCCCGTCAGATGCGAGGAACGGGCCCTTCACCGCGTCGGATGCGATGAACGTCCCCTTCAGCCCGCCCGGCCCGCGGAGTCGTCAGCGTGCCTCGCTCACCGGCCTCGGACTTTCGGGCTTCGCGGCGGACAGCGGCGTGCATCGTCGCTCGAACCGCTCCATCAGCACGGTTGCGATCAGGAGGGCCACTGGGGTGCTCACCGCGATCCACATGTTCACAGACCTACCCAGCCCCGCCCGGTCTCAACCGCTCGCGGACAACCGGGTGATCAGCTCCAGCAGCCCGGCGCGGAACGCGGAGTCATCGCCGAGCACGCCGAGCAGGGCGGGTTCGGCCCGCACCGCCCGTTCGTGGACCGCCTTGCCGTGCGGGGTCAACCGGGTCAGGTGACGGCGCGCGTCGGCCGGGTCCGGCGTCCGGGTGACGAACCCCGCCTTCGCGAGCCGGTCGAGGGTGCGGCTCATCGTCTGGTCGGTCACCTGGCAGCGCTGGGCGAGCGTCCGCTGGGGGAGCGGCCCGTCGCCCAGCGTGTGCAGCGCGATCAGCCCCGCGTGGGTGAGCCCGAGGTCGGCGAGCACGGTCACCCAGCGCTGCTCCACCAGCCGGGCAGCCACGGAGAGCAACCGGCCCGTCGGCCACGTGCTCAGATCGGGTTCGGGGGATGTGCTCACCGTCACTCCGGGTCGTCGTGCAGAATGTTCAGCCTGCTGAACAATTGGTCGTGTCCCACGCGAAAGGACCTTAGCGACCATGAACGACAACCCGCGCCGCCTCCGCTGGCTGATCCCGGCCCTCCTGGTGATCGCCTGGCTCGCGCTGGGCGGGTTCGGCGGGCCGTTCGCCGGAAAGCTCAGCGAAGTCGCGAAGAACGACAACGCCGCCTTCCTGCCGCGCTCGGCCGAGGCCACCGAGGTCTCCGACGAGCAGAAGGCGTTCAGCCCGCGCCAGGTCCTGCCCGCGACCGTCGTCGCCGAGCGCACCAGCGGGCTGAACGCCGAAGACCGGAGCTTCCTCGACGCCAAGGCACGCGAGCTGGGCGGCGTCCCCGGGGTCGCCGGGCCACTCGGGCAACCCGAAAAAGCGCCGCGTGACGACCAGGCCATGCAGCTGGCCGTCCCGATCCTCGCCGACGGCAACCCGGCCGACGTCGTCAAGGAGGTCCGCACGCGCCTGGCGGGTGCTCCGGCCGGGCTCACCGTGCTGGTCACCGGCCCGGCCGGGCAGATCGCCGACCTGGTGAAGGCCTTCGGCGGCATCGACGGCATCCTGCTGCTGGTCGCGGGCGGCGTGGTCGCCCTGATCCTCGTCGCGGTCTACCGCAGCCCGCTGCTGCCGTTCCTGGTGCTGCTGTCGGCGGTGTTCGCGCTCGGGCTCGCCAGCCTCGTCGTCTACCTGCTGGCCAAGCACGACGTCCTCGCGCTCAACGGCCAGAGCCAGGGCATCCTGTCGATCCTCGTCTTCGGCGCCGCGACGGACTACGCGCTGCTGCTCGTCGCGCGGTTTCGGGAGCAGCTTCGCGACACCCCGAGCCGGTTCGACGCGCTGAAACTCGCCTGGCGCGCGACGCTCGAGCCGATCGCCGCATCGGCGGGCACCGTCGTGCTCGGCGTGCTCTGCCTGCTGTTCAGCGACCTCAACTCCAACAAGGGACTGGGCCCGGTCGCGGCGATCGGCATCGGGGCCGCGCTGCTGGCGTCGACGACGTTCCTGCCCGCCGCGCTGGCCCTGTGCGGGCGCGGCGCGTTCTGGCCGTTCAAGCCCGCGCTGGGCTCGCCGCACCCGGAGACGTCGGGGCTCTGGGGCCGTGTGGCCGGGCTGGTCGGCCGCCGTCCGCGCGCGGTCTGGGTGGTGACGGCGCTCGTGCTGGGGGTCGGCGTCGCGTTCCTGCCGCAGCTCAAGGCGTCCGGCACGGCGCAGTCCGACGTCTTCCTCACCGAGGTCGAATCGACGACCGGCCAGGAGGTCCTCGGCAGGCACTTCCCGGGCGGGCTGGGCGCGCCCGCGATCACGACCGCCGACGCCGGTGCGCTGCCGGCCGTGCTCCAGGCGTCCACAATGGACGGAGTGGCGCGGTCGTTCCCGCTGCCCGGCCCGGACGGGCAGCCCAAGGTGGTGAACGGGCGCGTGCAGATCCTGTCCGTGCTCACCGACCCGGCGGACTCCGAAGCGGCGGTGGCGACGGTCGCCGATCTGCGCGACGCCGTCCACGCGGTGCCCGGCGCGAACGCGAAGGTCGGCGGCCCGACGGCGATCCAGCTCGACACGCAGGAAACCTCGAAACGCGACCGCGCCCTGATCATCCCGATCGTGCTGCTGGTGATCTTCCTGGTGCTGGCCCTGTTGCTCCGATCGCTGCTCGCACCGCTGCTGCTGATCGCGACGGTGGTGCTGTCGTTCGCGGCGACGATGGGCGTGTCGGCGCTGGTGTTCAACCACGTCTTCGGGTTCCCGGGCGCGGACCCGGTCGTGCCGTTGTTCGGGTTCGTCTTCCTGGTGGCGCTCGGGATCGACTACAACATCTTCCTGATGACCCGGGTCCGCGAGGAGGCACTGACCCGCGGCACGCGCGACGGGACGCTGCGCGGGCTGACGCTGACCGGCGGGGTGATCACGTCGGCGGGGGTCGTGCTCGCGGCGACGTTCTCCGCGCTCGCCGTGATCCCGATCCTGTTCCTCGCCCAGATCGCGTTCATCGTCGCGTTCGGCGTCCTGCTGGACACGCTGCTGGTGCGCTCGCTGCTCGTGCCCGCCCTGACCGTCGACGTCGGGCGCCGCGTCTGGTGGCCGTCGAAGCTGGCGAGGGCGACCGACTAGGAGTCGCGGCGGACGCGTGCGCCGCCGTCCTCGCCTGTGAGGTAGGCCGTCGTGCCGGTGAGGGCGAGCAGCCGGTCCAGCGCGGGCGGGCGGTTGTCCAGGTGCAGCCGGGCGCCCGCGGCGGTGACCACGCGGTGGACCCGCAGGAGGGCCGACAGTCCGGAGGAGTCGCAGAAGACGATCCCGGCGCAGTCGAGCCGCACCTCGCGGACGCCGGGGTGGTCGGCCAGCCGGTCGGTGACCAGCCGCGGCAGTCGCGCGGCCGTGGCGAACTCCAGTTCGCCGTCGAGCGTGACGCGGGCCGTCACGCCGTCGGGGCAGCTCCAGGCGCACGTCCACGTCATGCCGTCAGCTCCGCGCGGGCGTCGCGGAGCAGGCCCGTGGCCCGCGGGAAGTCGCGCAGCTCCGCCTCGAGCAGGTCGAGCGCGGGCACCAGCGAGGCCGCCGGGACGCCGCGGGCGGTGAGGATCCCGGCGGTCCAGGTCAGGAATCCGGTGAACAGCTCGGCGTCACCGACGTAGAGCGCCGTCGCCAGGAACTCGACGATGTGCGCGACGTCCTCGGCCGTGTGCCGGCGCTGCTGTTCGGTGTAGGTCCGCATGGCCGGGATCCGCTCTTCCAGCCCCGCGAGCACGGCTTTGACGAGTCGCCCGGACGTGCGCGTGACCAGCGTGTACTCCTGGTCGGCCAGGTGCGGCAGGTCGTCGAGCGGCTGGTGCCCGGTCTGCGGCCGGGGGAGCGGCCGCGCCAGCCGGTCGGCGGCCGACCGCGCGTCGGGCGCCCACGCCTCGGCGCCGAGCAGCCGCGC
Source organism: Amycolatopsis nalaikhensis (assembly GCF_030264295.1). Taxonomy (GTDB): domain Bacteria; phylum Actinomycetota; class Actinomycetes; order Mycobacteriales; family Pseudonocardiaceae; genus Amycolatopsis; species Amycolatopsis nalaikhensis. The sequence continues at coordinate 7,805,422 of NZ_CP127173.1, forward strand.
GTACCGGCCGTCGGGACCGAACGCCGCACCTCCGGCGATGACCGGGGTCGCCGCCGCCTGGCACGCGGTGATCGTGGCGTGCGCGGTCGGCAGCCGGGTCGCGATCGAGCCGGACAGCGCGACCGCGTCCGGTCCGGTGCGGTGCAGGTGGGCCACCAGGTGCGGGGCCGGGACCTGCGCGCCGAGGTAGTCGACGTGGAACCCGCGCAGCCGCAGCACCTCGGCGAGCAGCCGGGCGGGCATCGCGTGCCATTCGCCGTCGACGCAGGCGACCGTGACCCGGCCGAGGCGCGGCTCCGGCCGGGGCAGCACGTAGCCGAACGCGGCGATCACGCGGTCGTTGATCGCCGTGGCCGTGTGCTCCTGCGCGACGGTGAGTCGGTTGGCCGCCCACTCCTGCCCGACCCGCCGCTGCACGGCGCCGATCACGTCGAGCAGCACGCTCTCCGGGTCGGTCCCGTCGCCCAGCGCCTGGACCACGATGTCGCCCGCGGCGTACTCGTCGCCGGTCGTGACGGCCTGCCAGAGCCGCTCGGCGTGCTCGGCCACGCCGGTCCGGCCGGTGGCGGTGGTCGTGCTCATGCGGTGTACCTCCCGGGGCCGTGGCCGCCGACCGCGGCCAGGTGCTGCCCGCGGGGCGCGGTGATCGCCAGCACGGCCATGTCGTCGTGGGTGCCGCGCCCGATCCACTGCGAGGCGAGCATCTGCACGCGCTCGGCGACGGCGTCGGCCGGCATGTTCGCGCACTCGGCGACGGCGTCGCGGAGCCGGTCTTCGCCGAACATCTCGTCGCCGAGCGGGCCGCCCTTGGCCTCGATGATCCCGTCGGTGTAGAGCAGGCAGGTCTCGCCCGGCGCGAGCGTGATGTCGGCGCTCACCGAGGTGATCTCGGGCAGCACGCCGATCAGGCTGCCGCGGCTGTCGGCCTCCTCGACCCGGCCGTCGGCCCGCACGACCAGCGGCGGCGGGTGGCCGGCACAGGTGACGCGCAGCCGGACCGACGCGCCTTCGCGGCGGGCGGAGGCCAGCACCAGGGTGACGTAGCGGGCGTCCGCGTTGCCGCCGATGGTGCGGTTCAGCAGGTCGAGCAGCCGGTGGTGGTCACCGGCCATCGGCAGCAGCGCGCGCAGCGTGGTGCGGATCTTGCCGGTCAGCACGGCCGCGTCGAGGCCCTTGCCGCAGACGTCACCGAGCACGGCGAGCGACTCGTCGGCCTCGGTCGTGACCGCCGGGTGGACGTCGTAGAAGTCGCCACCGATCCGTTCGCCGTCGAGGGCTGGGCGGTACCGGCCGGCGAACTCGACGCCGCCGAGTTGTTCCAGCGCGGGCGGCAGCAGCTCGCGCATCAGGGTGTCGGTGATCGAGGCCTGGAGCGCGAACACGCGGGCCGCGGACATCGCGGCCCCCGCGCGGGCCGCGAACAGCCGCGCGAAGGGCTCTTCCTGCTCGCTGAACGACGCCCGGTCGCCGCGGCGCAGCAGGACCAGCGCGCCTGCCGGGACACCGTGGCCGGGCAGCGGCGTCACGACGACGGAACCGGGCGGCCCGAAGCCGCCGGGCCGCACCCAGGCGGGCGCGGAGCCGGGGTCGAGCCAGCGCGAGGGCACGGGCGGGAACCCCTGGAGGGCCTCGCCGAGGCCCGGCAGCTCGTCCGGGTCGATTTCCAGCCGGGTCCGGACGGGTTCGCCGCCCCGCACGCAGGAAACGGCGGGGTAGCCACCCCCGGCGGCCGGCGCGACGACGAGCGCGGCGTCGGCGAGGTGCTGCGCGGCGAGCCGGGCGGCGACCTCCATGCAGCGGTCGAGGTTGAGCGAACCCAGCAGCGCGGCGGAGGCGGCGCTGAGGAACGCGGTCCGTTCCTGTTCTTCGGCGAGGGCCGCGCGGGCCGAGTGGAGGTCGGTTTCGTCGACCAGCCACCAGGTGACGCCGTCTTCGTGCGGCACCGGGTGCGCGGCGAACGCACGGTCGGCTGCCTCGCCGCGGACGATGTCGTTGGTGCCGCGCGCGTGGGCTTCGCCGAGCCAGTTCGCGATCGCGGCCAGGGGCGCGCCGGGGCTGGCTTCGGGGAAGAGCGCGCGGGCGGCTGAGTTGAGGTCTTGGAGGAGCCCGGATGCGTCGGCCACCACCGCGGGTGTGGGCGCGGTGGTCCAGCTGGGGTCGGTGGTGTGCGGATTGGGCTGCGGGGTTCGGCTGGCGTGGTCGGTGGTCGAACCGCGGCTGCCGGAGTGTGAGGTGGTCAGCGTGTCGCGCTCCGAATCGGCGTCGGCGTGGTCGGCGGCGGGTGTGGCGGCCCATCCCGGGGCACCGGTGCGGGGCGTCGCCGACGCGGGGTGCGCCGGGTCAGCCACGGGCGCCCGCCGGGCCCGGGTCGGTCGGCAGCTCGGCCCACAGCGTCTTGCCGCCCGGACGGCGCAGCTGCCCCCACGCCGCGGCGCAGCGCTCCACCAGCAGCAACCCGCGGCCGCCCTGGTCGGAGGGGGCTCGGCGGCGGGCCGGTTCGCGGGCGCCGTCGTCGACCTCGATGCGCAGGCGGGCCGCGCCCGGCAGCAGGCGCACGTGGAACGGTGCGTGGCCGTGGCGCAACGCGTTCGACGTCAGCTCGTCCACCACCATCACGGCCGTGCTGACGACGTTCGCCGGGAACGTGCTCAGCACCGCGCGGACCCAGTGGCGGACCTTGGCCAGTTCCGTGAGCTCGGCCGTGATGCCCAGCTCGTGCCGGACGGCGGACGGTCCGGTCCACCGGGTCCCGGAGGCCGTCACGTCTCTTCGCCCCAGGAGGCGCGCGCCGCGTCGACGCTCGGGTGCACCGGCAGCACGGCGCCGAGGCCGAGCAGCTCGATCGGGCGCACCACGGCGGGCACGGTCGAGGCGATCGCGAACCGGCCGCCCGCCTCGGCCAGCCGCCCGGCGAGCCGCAGCAGGGCCTGCAGGCAGCTCGAGTCGCAGAACCGGACCTCGGTCATGTCCACGACGACCCGGCGGGCGCCGGGGTCGGCGGGGAACAGGTCGGCGAGCTTCGGTGAAACCGCGAAGTCGAACTCGCCGCGCAGGCGGTAGACGCTCAGCTCGGGGGCTTCGTCGGCTTCCAGAGACCAGCCCTCACCGGAGGACCGCTGCCGTGGCCGCGTCGCGTCGGTGGTCATGACGACTCCAGGATCGGGGATCGGGGTCGCGGGCTGGCGGCTCAACCTACTCCCGTCGCAATCTACCAGCGCCGTCCCGCGCGGGCAGCGCGGCGCGCCCGTCACTGTCCTTTGAGGACAGTATCGGGTTCGGCCGCGGGCTCCGGCGTCGCGGCGGCCGGCGGCACGATGGCGACGTCGACCGTGCGGGTCAGCCGCTCGTAGGGCGCCCGGTGCTCGTCGTCGAGGAGCACCGCCAGCGGCGTCCAGACGCCCACCACGAACACCGACGCCGCCAGCGCGACCGGCAGGAGCAGCTGCTCGGGGTGGTGGCCGAGGTCCCAGCGGTCCAGGTCCAGCACCAGCCACGTGAGCCACAGCGGCGAGAGCAGGATGCCGTTGCGGACCAGCAGCGCGATCGGCCCCGCCCGCCGCCCGCTGCGCCGCGCGACGCGCAGCAGCATCGCGCGCTTGCCGGGCGTCGAGCCGGTCACCGCGGGCAGCACCACGAACCAGACGAGGGCGAGGATGACGACCGGCGTGTCGCGGTGGGCGAGGTCTTCGCCGAAGAGCGTCAGGATGCCGAAGAGGAACCCGAGCAGCGCGGCGAACCCGAGCAGGTCGGTGACCAGCGCGAACAGTCGCCTGGTGAACGTGACCTTCGCGGCGTAGCGACGGCGGTCGTGCTCCGGTTCCAGAGCGGGCAGCAGCCGGCCGAGCGGGCCGGCCAGCAGCCAGCCCACGACGACGCCGGTGGTGTTGAGCAGCAGGTCGTCCACGCTGAAGAGCCGGTACGGGCACGGGTAGACGAACCACAGCCCGGTCAGCTGCGTCAGTTCGAAGAAGAGCGAGACGCCGAAGCCGATCAGCGTCGCGGGCAGCAGCCGCATCCGCCGCGCGTACCGGGCGTAGAACCCGAGCGGGGCCAGCATCACGACGTTCAGCGCGGTGGTCCAGACCGCCGGGTTGTGCAGCAGCGCGCCGGGGCTCCAGTGCCCGCGGGCCCGCTGCGATACGACTTCGATGAAGTAGAACGGCCGCAGCTGCGGAGAACTGGCGTACGTGTGCCCCGCGCAGTAGTCCGGGTCGGCGGGCAGCGGCAGCACCGTCTGCGTCGCGATCGCCAAGAGGTAGAAGAGAAAAGCGTAGAACACGAACGTCGGCCACCCGCCGGCGCGGCCGCGGCGGCGGTAGCTGACGAACGCCGCCGGCAGCATGACGGCCAGCACGAGCACCGGGAAGAGGATGAGGGCGGTCCGGACGGGGACGAGGTAGGTGGCGACCACGGTGCCGGTGGTACCCAGCCGCCGGGGGTGCCAAGCGTGGTTCCCCCGGTCGGCCGGGCGATCACCGGTCCCCGGTCACTGCGGCGGGGCGTCCTGCTGGCCGCCACCCTGCTGGTGCAGGTAGTCCTTCACCTTGTCCGAACCCTGGTCGATCTTGTCGGCGTGCTGGCCGAACCGCTGCTTGGCGGCTTCGGCGGCCTTGTCGACACCCTGGTCGGCCTTCTCCGGGTTCTTGCCGATCGCTTCCTTCGCCTTGTCGAAGAGATTCATGGCCTCGGGCCTCCCGTTCGGAATCCGATCTTCGGACCCTTCCGAGGAGAACACCGGAGCAGCGGGCGTGCAACCGAATGGCTGCGGGCACTCACCTGTCGTGGGTATTCGCGCCCCTTTCCCGGGTGAAAGCCCCGGTCGCGGGTTTGAACCCGGCGGATTCGGGTAACGGCGACACCTTTTCGGGTCCGGCCCGGTCGGTACGGGCATGAGCACATCCACGAAGGAAAAACGGGTGGTCGCCGTCGTCGGCGCCACCGGGCGGCAAGGTGGCGGGCTGGTCCGGTCGATCCTCGAAGCCGACGACGGGTTCGCCGTCCGCGCGCTCACCCGGGACCCGGAATCTCCGCAGGCGAAGGAATTGGCCGCGCTCGGGGTGGAACTGGTGGTCGCCGATCTCGACGACGCCCGTTCCGTCGAAGCGGCGTTTTCGGGCGCGTACGGCGCTTTCTGCGTCACGGCCGCGCAGGAACACCCGCCGGAACGGGAACGCGCGCACGCGGCGACGATGGCCGCGGCCGCGCGGGCCGCCGGGCTCGCGCACGTCGTCTGGTCGACGTTCGAGGACACGCGGGCGTTCCTCCCGCCCGGCGACGAGCGGATGCCGGTGCTGCACGGGGAATACCGCGTCCCGCACTACGACGCGAAAGGCGCCTCGGACGCGGAGTTCCGCGGCGTGCCGACGACGTTCCTGCGCACGGCGTTCTACTGGGAGAACCTCCTCGACGGCGGCGGCCCGGCCCGCGACGAGGACGGCGTCCGGCGGCTCGCCCTGCCGCTGGGGTCCGCGCGGCTGCCGGGGATCGCGGTGGCCGACATCGGCCGGTGCGCGTACGCGATCCTGCGCCGTCCGGACCTGGCGGGCCGGACCGTGAGCATCACCGGCGAAAACCTCACCGGCGCCGAGCTCGCGGCCGCGTTCGCCGACGTGCTCGGCGAGCCCGTGCGGTACGAGGACGTCCCGCTCGAGGTGCTCCGAAGTCTCGGCATCCCGCAGGCCGCCGAGCTGGCGAACATGTTCCGGTTCACCCAGGACTTCGAAACCGCGTACGCGGGGGCGCGCGATCCCGCCGAAGTCCGGAAACTACACCCCGGCCTGCTGACCTTCCGCCGCTGGCTGACCGAAAGGAACCCCCGATGAGCGTCGTGCTGACCGAAGCCGCCCGCGAGGTGCTCGACGGGCCGCACACCGCGGTGATCGCGACGGTGAACGCCGACGGCAGGCCGCAGTCGTCGGTGATCTTCGTCAAGCGCGACGGCGACACTGTCGTCTTCAGCACCATCGAAGGGCGGCTCAAGACCCGCAACATGCGCTGCGACCCGCGGGTCAGCCTGCTGGTGTCGAGCAACCCGGGCCGGTACGTCGAGATCCGCGGGCGGGCCGAGCCACCGCCGACCCGGACAAGCTGCTGCTGCACGAGATGTACGCCCGGTACATGGGCGGGGCGACGCCGCCGCCGGAACCGGACGCGCACCGGCTGGTCGTCCGGATCGTCCCGGAAAAGCTCTACGTCTGGCCGCCCGCGGCGTGACCGGTCGCGGCGGCGCCTTGAACCGGGTGCCGCCGCGGCCCGTATACCGGGTGAGGACCGCCGAACCCCCGCCGCGGGGGCACGCGCGGTCGCCGCCGTGAACCACGACGTGAGGCCCGCATGCTTGGAACCACCGGACTGCCGCGCCGCGGCCCGTCCCTGCCCGACTTCGGGCTGCCCCGGCCGGGGCGGACCCGGCACGTCGTCGCGAACCGCGTGCTGACGGTGCTCGCCGCGCTGCTCGTGCTGTTCGGGCTGCTCGCCCCGGACGACCTCACGGCCTTCTCCGCCGAGGCCCTCGTGCGCGTGCCGGTGGAGGGCCTCGTCGTCGCGGCGTTCCTGCTGGTCCTGCCGCCGCGGGCGCGCCGCGTCGTCGCGGTCGCCGTCGGGCTGGTCCTCGGGCTGCTGACCCTGCTGAAGGCCCTCGACACCGGGTTCTACGCGACGCTGGAGAAGCCGTTCGACCCGATCTACGACTGGAGCTTCTTCCACGCCGGTGTCGAGTTCCTCGCCGGGCAGATCGGTGAGGCGGGGACCCTCGCGGCGCTCGTCGGCGCCGGGTTGCTCGCGGTCGCCGTCGTGGTGCTGATGGTGCTGGCGATGCTGCGGCTGAGCCGCGTCGCGGCGGGCAGGCGGACCGGGGCGACGCGGGTGGTGGCCGTGCTCGGCGTGATCTGGATCGTCTGCTCGGTGTTCGGCGTGGAGATCGCGCCGGGGCAGCCGGTGGCCGCGCAGAGCGCCGCCGCCCTGGCCTACGGCGACCTGCGCCAGGTCGGCGCCGACCTGCGCGACCAGCGGCCGTTCGGCGAGGTGGCCGCCGAGGACGCGTTCCGGAGCACGCCCGGTGACCAGCTGCTCGCCGGGTTACGCGGCAAGAACGTCGTGCTCACCTTCGTCGAGAGCTACGGCCGGATCGCCCTCGACGACCCGGCGTTCGGCCCGAAGATCGGGGCGACGCTGGACGCGGGCACCGAGCAGCTGCGCGCGGCGGGCATCGGGGCGAGAAGCGCGTTCCTGTCGTCGTCGACCTTCGGCGGCGGGAGCTGGCTGGCGCATTCGACCGTGCAGTCCGGCATGTGGATCGACAACCAGCAGCGCTACAACGACCTGCTCGGCAGCGACCGGCTCACCCTCGGCGGGGCGTTCCAGCGCGCGGGCTGGCGCACGGTCTGGGACGTGCCCGCGCACACGAAGGACTGGCCCGAGGGGCAGAAGTTCTACCACCCGGACGCCTACTACGACGCGCGGAACATCGGGTACCACGGGCCCGGGTTCGCCTACGCGACGATGCCCGACCAGTTCACGTTCTCGATGCTGCAGCGCACCGAGCTCGCGAAGGCGGGGCAGCGGCCGGTGATGGCCGAGGTGGACCTCGTCTCGAGCCACGCGCCGTGGTCGCCGCGGCCGTGGCTGGTGGACTGGAACCAGGTCGGCGACGGCTCGGTGTTCGCGCCGATGCCGTCGGCCGGCGAGGCACCGGAGTCGGTGTGGAAGGACCCCGCGAAGATCCGCGACGCCTACCGCGACGCCACCGACTACTCGCTGAAGACGCTCATCTCGTTCGTGCAGCACTACGGCGGCGACGACCTGGTGCTGGTGTTCCTCGGCGACCACCAGCCGCCGGTGGTCACCCCGCAGGGCGCGGTGCACGACGTGCCGATCACGATCGTGGCCAAGGACCCGAAGGTGCTGGACCGGATCGCGGACTGGGGCTGGCAGGACGGCCTGCACCCGGGTGCCCGGGCGCCGGTGTGGAAGATGGATTCTTTCCGTGACCGTTTTCTGACGGCTTTCGCGCGCTGACCGCGCCGCCCATCCGTCCAGGGTCGCGGGCTAGCCCGGATGGAGCAGCGTCGTGACGTTCCGCTGCGCGCGGATTCACTGGCCCGATGAATTGCCGGTAATTCTTCGGCACTTCTACGCTCATTGACGTCGGGTTTTCCGCGTTGAGGAGTGTTCATGCGAAGGAAATTGGCGGTTCTCGCGGTCGCTGTGTTTTCGCTGCTGGGTCTGTCGGTCGCACCGGCGTCCGCGGCCGGCGGCGACTTCGCGCCACCCGGCTGCTTCGGTGAGCGTTACGGGATCCTGTTCGGACAGGGGGTTTCGGTCAGCTGCTTCCCCGGCGAGGGTTACGGGTACCGGGTGATCGCGCACTGCTCGAACGGCAGTGCGTTCTGGTTCGTGGTCGGTGATTTCGTGCCGTACGGATTCGGTCCGGCGGTCGCGGAATGCTCCGGGGCCCTCCTGGTTCCGGCCCGCGTTTACGCCTACGAGGTCGACGAAATCTGATTTGTGCGCAGAACCGTCCGGCCACCCGTTCCCCGGGTGGCCGGACGGTGTCGTGTCCGCGGAATGTGCGGCGGCCGCGCCGAGGGACACTCAGGCAGATCTGGTGCCCGCCAGTCTCCGATTCGGGGCGCCGCCCGCCGACGTGTGCTGCACTTGGTCCAGACCTCTCCGCGACGCCGCGAGAAGGGCTGCCCCGAGCCACGGCGGCACCCCGTCCGCGGCTCCTCGGCATGCGCGAAACCCGTTGGCGCACAAAGGAAATCCACAGAGGACAACCGTTCGCCTCCGCGAATTCCGGACAGAAGACCGGACAAACCTGGACCACCCGGGAGCGGGCCCGCACACTCGGCGCACAGTGTGTTTCTTTCCCCCGGCCTTGGAGGAGAACCTCATGCGTCGAAGAATCACCATGGCCATCGGCGGCGCCGCCGTCCTCACCGCGAGCCTCGCCTCGGCGTCGCTCAGCCCGGCCATCGCCTCACCCGGGTTGATCGCCGCCATGCAACGGGACTTCGGCCTGACCGCCACCCAGGCCGAAGCCCGGCTCGGGCAGGAACTGACGGCCGCGCGCGTGCTGCCCGCCGCCCAGTCGGCGGCCGGTGCCGCCTTCGGCGGGGCCTGGTTCGACCCCGCTCGCGGGAAGCTCGTCGTGGGCGTGACCGACCCGGCCGCGGCCGACGCCGTCCGGCAGGCCGGTGCCGAGCCGACCACCGCCCGGATCAGCGCGGCGAAGCTCGACGCCGCCAAGGCCGCCATCGACGCCTCGGCCAAGGCGGACCCCGCGCCCGCCGCCGTCAGCGGGTGGCGGGCCGACCCGCGGGCCGGCAGCGTCGTGGTCACCCTGCGACCGGGGGCGCACGGCGCCGACGTCGACTCCTTCCTGGCCCGGGCGCGGAAAGCCGGACCGGTCACCGTGGCCACCGCCCCGGCCGCCGAGCCGTTCTCGGCGGGCACCGTCGGCGGCGACCCCTACTACATCAACGGCAACACGCGCTGCTCCATCGGCTTCTCCGTGCAGGGCGGCTTCGTCAGCGCCGGGCACTGCGGCGGGGTGGGCAGCTCGGTCGTCGGCTGGGACGGCTCCGCGATGGGCAGCTTCGCGGGCTCTTCCTTCCCCGGCAACGACTATTCGTTCATCCGGATCGGCAACGGCTGGTGGACCGCGCCGGTCGTGCTCGGCTGGGGCACCGTGAGCGACGCGCTCGTCCGCGGGTCGTGGGTCGCGCCGGTCGGCACGTCCGTGTGCCGCTCGGGCTCGACCACGCACTGGCACTGCGGCACCGTGCTCGGGCTCAACGAAACCGTCAACTACTCCCAGGGTGCGGTCTACCAGATGACCCGCACCAACGTCTGCGCCGAACCCGGCGACTCCGGTGGCTCGTTCATCACCGGTGACCAGGCCCAGGGGGTCACCTCCGGTGGCTGGGGCAATTGCGGCTCCGGTGGCGAGACGTGGTTCCAGCCGGTGAACGAGATCCTGCAGACCTACGGCCTCTCGTTGGTCACGGCCTAGCAAAAAAATCCGGCGGCGGCCGATGAGTTCCGCGGCCGCCGCCGGTAGGTACCCGGGCGAGCCGCGCCACCGGGGCGCGGCGGGAACCACCGGGAGCAGTCATGAGCGTGATCGTCGTCGAGTTCGTCACCCTGGACGGCGTCGTCGAGGACCCGGACGGGTCCGGGGGCACGGCCACCGGCGGCTGGGCGTTCCGGCACGGGCCGGAGGCGGTGGCCGGGGACAAGTTCCGCCTCGGCGACCGGCTCGACACCGGCGTGCTGCTGCTCGGCCGCACGACGTGGGAGCTGTTCGCGAAGCTGTGGCCGGGCCGCTCGGGCGAGTTCCCCGACCGGCTCAACGCGTCCGCGAAGCTCGTCGCCTCGCGGACGCTGTCCGATGTCTCCGCGTGGCGGAACTCCGTGCTGCTGCGGGGAGATCTCGTCGACACGGTCGCGCGGGAAGAGCGGGACGTGATCGTCATCGGGTCCGTCGGGATCGCGCAGACCCTGGCCCGCCGCGGCCTGGTCGACGAGTACCGCCTGCTCGTGTTCCCGAGCGTCGCCGGGGCGGGCAGGCGGCTCTTCGACGGCGCGGCACCCGCGGACCTCGACCTGGTGTCGAGCACGGTCGTCGGGCCCGCCGTGCTGAGCACCTACCGGACGCGCTAGGTCCGCAGGAGGCTCGCGAGCCAGCCACCCAGCACCTGCTGGACCTCGGCGCGGGTCCGCGCGGGATCGTCCGCCGCGGCGATCATCCGCGCCGCCTCCATCACCGCGCTGAGCACGAGCTGGGCCAGCGCGCGGACGGGTGTGTCCACGATCAGCCCGTCCGCCCTGGCCCGCTCCAGCACGGTGACCAGCAGGCCGAGGCCGTACTCCGCCTCGATCTCGCGCCAGACTTCCCAGCCCAGCACGGCGGGCGCGTCGGTGAGCGAGATGCGGCGGACGTCCTCGCGCAGGCACGCGTCGAGGAAGACGCCGAGGGCCAGCGTCATGCCGGTCAGCGGGTCGGTGCCGCCCGCGAACGCGGCTTCGACCTCTTCGGTCAGCTCGCGTTCGAGCTCCTCGACGACGGCGCGGAACAAGCCCTGCTTGTCGGCGTAGTGGTGGTACAGCGCGCCGCGGGTGACACCGGCGGCGCGGGTGATCTCGTCCGCCGGGACGGCCTGGTAGCCGCGCGCGGCGAACAGTTCGCGCGCGGCGGCGACCAAGGCAGCCTTCGTGCCGGCGGAACGGTCCTGCTGGGTACGTCGCACCCGCCTAATCTGCCATGACGCCCGCGAACTCGACGACGTGGCGGGCCAGCACCGCGGGCTGGTCCTCGGAGACGAAGGTGTAGGAGTCCGGCACTTCGACGAGGCGCGCGTCCGGCAGCAGGGCGGCGAGCCGGTGGGCGAGCCGGATCGGGAAGAGCTTGTCCTCCGGTGCCCAGGCGAGCAGCACCGGCCGGTCGTAGCGGCGAAGCGCCTCCGCGGCGGCGAGGGTGTGCCGCGGGTGCACGTCCCGCAGGAGTTTGCGCAGGTCCCGCCGCACCCCGGCGGACTTGCGCAGCGGCGAGAGGTAGGCCTGCGCGACGGCGTCGGGCAGGGGCCGCTTCACCACCCACCCGAAGAGCATCGGCAAGGGGTAGAGGGCGCGGATCCGCAGCAGCTGGCCGAGCACGGCCATCGAGCCGGGGATCCGCGCGAGGCGCGGCAGCGGCTTGAAGATCGGCGGGAAGAAGTAGTCGAAGCAGTCGGAGGGCGTGAAGACGACCCGCCCGACCCGCTCGGGGCGGCGGCTGAGCAGGATCTGTGTCAGGGCGCCGCCGGTGTCGTTCGCGACGAGCGTGACGTCGTGGAGGTCCAGGGCCTCGAGGAAGTCGGCGATGACGTCGGCGTTGCCGGTGGGGGAGAGGTCGGCGTCGGCGCGCATGGGCAGGTCGTGCGAGCCGAGCGGCAGGTCGGGCGCCAGGCACCGGAAGCCGGCGTCGGCGACGTCCGGCACGACCTTCCGCCACAGTTCGGCGTTCGTCAGCACCCCGTGGACGAACACCACCGGGGCGCCCGAGCCCCGCTCGAAGTACCGCACCTCACCGGCGGGCAGCCGGACCCGGTGCTCCTGACCCAGGGATTCGCTTCGTCGCGTCATGCGATCCATAGTTACATACATGGCGTATGTATGTAACTGCGGTCTAGGCTGACGTCCGTGGTTGCCGGTGGAGGACCTCCCGTCGCCGTGGTCGTGGCTTTCGTCGACCGCGTGAACCACCGCGACCTCGCCGGGCTCGCGCGCCTGATGACCGCGGACCACGAGCTGCGGGTGCACGACGAGGCGCCGGTGCGCGGCCGCGACGCCAACGTCGCGGCGTGGCGCGGGTACTTCGCGTCCTTCCCGGCGTACCGGATCTGTCCACTTCGGATCGCCGAAGCGGGGGAGCGGGTCGCGGTGCTGGGCTACACGGTCGGATCGCACCTCGGCCTCCCGGACGAGGACGAGCGGGACCTGCCGGTGATCTGGACGGCCGAGGTGGCGGGGCACGCGGTCCGCGCCTGGAGTGTGCTCGAGGACGACGCGGACCGCCGTCGGGAGCTGGGGCTGGCCTGAGTCGTCAGGAATTCACGAGGACCTCGCCGGGTGACGCCGTGCCGGAAGCCCGGGTTGGCGGATCTTTGGCCCCCCGGTGTCTGCTGCGGGCCCCCGTCGCCGAGAACCCGGAGGCTTCGATGCGCCCGTCCCGTCCCGCCGGTTTCGACCGCCGCACCCTGCTCAAGACCGGAGTCGTCCTCGCCGGTGGTGTGGCCGCGACCGCCGCTTTCCCCGGGGTCGCCGCCGCCTACACCTGGCCGTCCTCGCTGCGGTCCGGCTCGACCGGTGCCGCCGTGGCGGAACTGCAGATCCGCGTCGCGGGCTGGGCCGCGGACAGTCCGAAGCAGACGTACGTCGCCGTCGACGGGGACTTCGGGCCCGCCACCGCCGCCGCGCTGACGCGCTTCCAGACCGCGAACCACCTGCCCGCCACCGGCGTCGCCGACGGTGACGACTTCTCGGCCCTCAACGCCCTCGAATCGGCCGACGGCTCGACCGCCCACTTCGAATGGAGCGAGTTCACTTCGAAGGACGGCTCGGGCTTCGGCGGCGGCAAGGTCGGCTCCGCCACGGTCAAGGAGAACGTCCGGCGGCTGATGTACAAACTGGAAGCGTTGCGGCTCAAGGCGGGCGGCCGCGCGGTCACGATCTCCTCGGGCTTCCGCAGCATCGCGCACAACCAGTCCGTGGGCGGCGCGTCGAACAGCATGCACCTGTACGGTGTCGCGGCCGACATCTACGTCAGCGGGCTGAGCACCCGCCAGGTCTACGTGCTCGCCGAGGCCTGCGGCTTCTCCGGCTTGGAGCGCTACACGCTCTCGGACGCGCACCAGCACGTCGACAGCCGGGTCGAGTACCCCTACGGCTCGCAGAGCTGGTGGTGGGAGAGCGGCATCATCAGCTGAGCTGAGATGGCTCGGTGGTGCCCCGGGACTTGGCTTCGGGGAAAGGTCGGATCCGGGGGCACCACCGCCCGCGGGACGGCTGACACGGCGTCCTGCGGTGGACCCACACTATGCAGCGTCCGCTCGCCTGACCAGGGCCTCGATGCGGTGTCGAAGGTTTGTCGCCCGGTCGGACACCGGACCTACCGAGAGTGGGTCACGGGCCGAGTTCGACGTCCGGCGCGGGCTCGTCCGGTGGATGGTCGCCGTGGCGGTGGACGATCTTCCACTCGCCGTCCTCGCGCCGGTACACGTGCGTGACGCGCAGGGTGTACGTCGTCGGTCTGCCGTTGACGGAGACCGTGTTGTGCTCGAACCCGATCGTGTAGGCCAGGTCCCCGCTCGCACCGGCCGCGACGACTTCGAAGCGGTACTCGCGCGAGTCGGAGAACTGGGCCGCGACCCGCTTGAACGCGTCGCCGACGTCGGCCCAGCCGGTGCGCACCGGCAGCCAGGCGCCGAAGAGGCTCACCGGGTCCGCGTGCGACCAGAGCGCCGTGCGCGGGCCCGCGTCGCCCTGGTGCACGGCGCGTTCGGCGGCGATCTGCCGCGGCAGCACGTCGGCCAGGAACTCCTCGGTGGGTGATGGCATGATGACTCCAATACAGTCGGACTGTTTTCAATACAGTGAGGATGTATCGGATGAGCGGGCCGGTCAAGCGCCGTTACGACTCCAGTCGTCGCCGGGAGCAGGCCGGGGAGACCCGGCGGCGGATCCTGGCCGCGGCGCACGACCTGTTCGTCACGAAGGGTTACGGCCGGACGAAGATCGCGGACGTCGCCGCCGAGGCCGGGGTCGCGCCCGAGACCGTCTACGCGGCGTTCAAGAACAAGCCGGCGCTGCTGCACCGCACCTGGGACGTCACCGTGGGCGGGGACGACGAGGACGTGCCGATGCTCGAGCGGCCGGCGCTGCGCGCCCTGCTGGCCGAGCCCGACCTGCGGGCCCGGTTCACCGCCTTCGCCGTCTTCAACACCGCCGTCATGCGGCGGACCGCGCGGCTGCACGTCGCCGTGCGCGGTGCGGCGGCGAGCGACCCGGCGGCGGCCGCGATGCTCGAGGAGATCGACCGGCAGCGGCTGGAGAGCATGGCTGAGCACGCCCGGGAGGCGGCGGCCACCGGGCGGCTGGCGGTTTCCGAGGAGGAGTGCCGCGACGTGCTGTGGTCGACCACGGACGGGACGCTCTGGCACCAGTTCGTCGAACGCCGTGGCTGGTCCGACGAGCGGTACGCCGCCTGGCTCGGGCGGCTCTGGGTGACGTCCTTCGTCGCTTGACCGCCCTCGGCTTCGCGCCTAGCCTCAAGTTGAAACTTCAACCTGTTCGCGCGGTACCGCACCGGGGGAGTCCGATGTCGATCTTTCGCCTGAACCACGCCGTGCTGTACGTGCGCAAGCTGACCGAGAGCGTGGCGTTCTACCGCGACGTTCTGGGCTTCGACTACATCGACGGCGGTGACGCCCACCGCGGCGCGGCCTTCCTGCGGGCGCCCGGCTCGACGAACGACCACGACCTCGGCCTCTTCGAGATCGGTGCCGACGCCGAGGATTCGGGCGCGGGCCGGACGTCGGTGGGGCTGTACCACCTGGCGTGGGAGGTCGACACGCTCGGCGACCTCGAGCGCGTCGCCGGGCGCCTGGAGGCGGCGGGCGCGCTGGTCGGCTCCTCCGACCACGGCACCACGAAGTCCTTGTACGCCAAGGACCCCAACGGCCTCGAGTTCGAAGTGGTCTGGATCATCCCGAAGGACCTGCTGACCGACGAAGACCGGGCGAAGAGCAGCGCGATCGGGCGCCTGGACCTGGCGGCGGAGCTGGCGAAGTACGGCCCCGACGCGCGCAGCGGCGTCGGGATTTCCCGCTCCTAGGCCGTCACGCGGGGCCGCGACGGCGCCGAAACCCGTTGCAGCACAGGCAGGTTGCCGAGCGCGAAGCGGCCGGGGCCGACGAACGCGACGACGAGCAGGGCCCAGCAGAACAGCGTGGCCGCCTCGCCGCCGTTCTGGATCGGGAACAGGCCGTCCGGCAGGTGCGCGGTGAAGTAGGCGTAGGCCATCGAGCCCGAGCCGAGCAGCGCGGCCCAGCGGGTGCCGAGGCCGAGGCAGACCAGCGCGCCGCAGACGAGCTGGATGACCGCCGCCCACCAGCCGGGCCACGCCCCGACGGCGGCGGCGCTCTTCGCGCCGAACAGGCCGAACAGGGTTTTCAGCCCGTGGCAGGCGAAGAGGAAGCCGATGACGATGCGGTAGAGCCCGATGACGTGCTCGCGGGCCGGGTCCAGGCGGTGCATGGGTGCCTCCGGGGACGGGGGGCGGGCGGGGAGTGCGGTGGGCCGGTCCGGATTCGGCCCTTTCAGATATACCGCCCGTGGTGAATGTCTGCACCCCTCTAAAGTCGCGTAACCGGTTCAGCGGAAATCGCGAACGGGCGGCAAAGCGAACGCTGTTCTTGCCTCGCGGCGTGGTTTCTGCTCTGCTGGACAAGGGAAAACCGCCGGACGGGTGATCTTCGCCATTGTGGTCCAGACCAGTTGGAGAATTGGTCCGGTTTCGCGAATGTTTCCGATTCTTTTCGACGGCGCTCCCGCTGTTCACCGCCGCGGCGACGGCGCCCGAACCCGGGGTCGCGCGGCAGGGGGCGGCGGGTCCGCGCCTCAAGCTCCGGCCAAAACGTTCGACAAGATCGAGGAGATCCTCGATGGGTTTGAGCCATTACCCGTAAGGTGGCTCCATGGTGGACGAAGAAGTCGTGTCGGAGCGCATCCGGCAGATCGCCGACACCCTCGCCGGCCGCGCCGATGAGCTCACCGGTGAGCTGGTGCAGCTGTACGCCACGGACCTGCCGCAGCTGGTCAACGACGACGAGCGCATGGTGAGCCTGCTGTCGGCGAGCGTCTACCAGAACATCGAGACCGCCCTGCAGATCTTCCGGCACGGGATCGACCCCGGGACCGTCGAGCCGCCGGCCGCCGCCGTCGAGTACGCGCGGCGGCTGGCGCAGCGGGGCACGCCCGTGTTCGACCTGATCCTGGCCTACGACCTCGGCCAGGCGGCGATGCTCGACTTCGGGTTCAAGGAGTGCATCCGGCTGGTCGACGACGCGGCCCTGCTGGGCGAGATGATGCGCCGGCTGCTGCGGATCGGGTACGAGTTCATCACGCGGGTGGTCCGCCAGCTCGTCGGGGTCTACCAGGACGAACGCGACAAGTGGCTGCTCAACCGGAGTGCGGCGCGGGCGGCGAAGGTGCTCGACCTGCTCGGTGAGAACGGCGGCCCGCCCGACGTCGACGCGGCCGAGGCGGTGATCGGCTACCGGCTGCGCGGCACGCACGTCGGGATGATCGTCTGGCACGCCTCCGAGGCGTACGTCGACGACGTGCTGTCGCAGCTGGAGTCGGCGGCGGGGGCGGTGCTCGAGAGGGTCGGGGGCCAGGGCCGTCCGCTGTTCGTGCCGCGGGACGAGGCCAGCGCGTGGGTGTGGCTCCCCCTGCCGGCGGGAGCGTCGGTCCGCCGCGAAGACCTCGACGCGGCGCTGGCCGGCGCCGAACCGGGCGTCCGGGTGACGGTCGGGGACCCCGGCGCGGGCGTCGTCGGCTTCCGCGACACCCACCAGCAGGCCCGCCGGGTGCACGCGTTGGCGCTGGCCGCGGGCCCGCACTGTGATCGAGTGCTGACGTTCCGTGAAGTGGGCACGGCGGCGCTGATGACAACGGACCTGAACGCGGCCCGGCTGTGGGTCGCGAGCACGCTCGGCCCGCTGGCGGGCGACGACGAGAACTGCGCGAGGCTGCGCGACACCCTGAGGGTGTTCCTGGCTTCGGGCGGCAGCTACACGGCGGCGGCGGCCGAGTTGACGATGCACAAGAACTCGGTGCAGTACCGCGTCCGGAAGGCGCAGGAGGTCCTGCCGCGCGGCCTGGCGGACGGCCGCCTCGACGTCGAGCTGGCGCTGAACCTGTGCCACCGGCTGGGCGCGGCGGTGCTGTCCCCGGCGTGACTTTGGTGTCCGGGACCACCGGTGCCGAAGATCGTTGGGTCGACGGCACGAAGCGCGGGTCGCCCGTTCGGCCTACGTTCGGCGTATGGGTGACAACGGTGGGATGCTCGCGCTGGTGCGGCTGCGCCGAGGCGTCGTGGGCGAGAGCAGACGAGTCTGCCACCTGATCCCCGTCCCCGCCGGCCCGGTATCGGGGCACTTGACGGCCCTGTGCGGCGAGGCGATCTTCCCGGCCGAGGCCGAGGTGCTCGACGGGCTGCGCGGGATGCCGTGCCACGCGTGCCTGATGGAGAGCACCCCCGCGGGGTCGAACGTGCTGGCCAACGCGGGCTGACCGCGCCTGGCCCGGGTTGAGCGGGCTTCGGAGGCGCGGTGGACGCAAGCAACGCGGCTCAGCGCGCGGGCCGGGCGGCGCGGGTGGTGGACGCGGCCAACACTGCTGAGCGCGCCGGGTGGCGTCGTGAATGAGTCGTTCAGGACCTCCGGCGACATGAATGACTCATTCAAGACGCTCGGATGGTCCGGCTAGAGCGAGCCCCACGCGCGGGCGCGGTCCAGGAGCCGGTCCCTGACCAGCGTGACCGCCGGGCGCGGTGGGCCCGCTGTCCTCGTCACCACGTACCACGTGTTGAGCGGTGGGGCCGCCGGTTCGTGGAGCAGCTCCACCGAGCCCGCCTCCAGGGCCGCCGCCGCCAGGTAGCGGGGCAGGACCGTCGCGCCCGCTCCCGCGATCACCGCCGCCAGGATCGCGCGCAGGTCCGGGACCACCACCGCGATCCGGTTCGGGGGCCGCTTGCCGAACTCGGTGCGCCAGTAGCGGCGGATGATCGGCAGCTCGTCGGCGTACGCCGCCAGCGGCAGGTGGGCCAGCGCCGCCACCGGTTCGGCCGCGAGCCGCGCGGGGTCGATGCTGCGGGCCAGTGCCGGGGCGGCGACCAGCACGAACTCCTCGTCGATCATCGGCGTGGCCGTCAGGGCGCGGTCGCGTGGCCGGACCGACGACACCACCAGGTCGAGGCGCGCCGCCTGCAACGCCGCCAGCAGCTCGTCGGCGAGGCCGAGCGTCACTTCCAGCCGCAGCCCGCGCGTCGTCAGCGGGGTGAGCGCCGGGAGGATCCGGGCCGCCACCGCGTCGCTCGCCCCGCCGAGTGCGACGCGGTCGAGCAGCGCCGCGTCGTCCGGGTCCGCGGCCAGCACGCCCCGCAGCTCGTCGATCCGGGTGCCGATCCGGGTGGCCAGCTCCACCGCCCGCGCGGTCGGGGCGGCTCCCTGGCGGGAGCGGGTGAACAGCGGCTCACCGAGCTCCTTCTCCAGCCGGGACAGCTGGCCCGTCACCGCCGGCTGGGTCAGGCCCAGCTCCGTCGCCGCGGCCGAGAGGGAGCCGCGGCGGTACACCGCGAGGAACGTACTCAGCAGATCCAGGCTGGGCACGCAAGTCTCCTTCCATAAGGAACGTTATGGATCGTAGCGCCCGTCGCGGACTACCGCCGTGGTCCGCGAGGTTGACCCCGGCGTGCGGGGCACCGGGCTCCGCGGACAAGGAAACTCAGTCATGGCACGGATTCTCCTGATCGTTTCGGCCGCCGGGCACCTGCGGCTCGCCGACGGCACCGACCACCCGACCGGCTACTGGGCCGAGGAGGTCGCCGAGTCGCACCGGGTGCTCACCGAGGCCGGGCACCACGTCGACATCGCGACCCCGGACGGGCGGCGGCCGTCCGCCGACCCGATCAGCCTCGACGGCGCGGGCGCGAAGTACCGCGCGTACCTCGAGTCGCTCGCGGGCCTGGCCACGCCGCTGAAGCTCGCGGACGTCGGTGTCGACGGCTACGACGCGCTCTACCTGCCGGGCGGCCACGCGCCGATGACCGACCTGGCCGTCGACCCCGCGCTGGGCCGCCTGCTCACCGCCGCAGACGACGCGGGCAAGGTCGTCGCGGCCCTCTGCCACGGTGCCGCCGGGCTGCTCTCGGCCCGCCGCGCCGACGGGACGTTCACCTTCGCCGGCCGCGCGATGACCTCGTTCAGCGACGAAGAGGAGCGCCAGGGCGGCCTGGGGGAGAAGAGCCCGTACTTCGTCGAGTCGCGGCTGCGCGAGGAGGGCGCCGCGGTGACGCCGGGTGCGGCGTGGTCGAGCACGGTCGTCGTGGACCGGAACCTCGTCACGGGGCAGAACCCGCAGTCCAGTGTGGACACCGCGGTCCGCGTCGCGCGGATCTTGGCGACTGGATCGATTTCGTGAAAATGCCACCACTTCCGTGCGGGAACAAATGCGGACCAAAAGCCTGTCGGTGAATATCCGACCGGACGGACGGGGCATTTCGGCGTCGTGACTTCCGGTAGTCGATCGGGTGTCCACAGTGGTTGACGCCGCAGGTCGGCACTGAGGATGACGTGGGAAACTGCTGCGTCCGGTCCAGGATCGATAGGGCATTCGGCCCAACTCTGCGGATTGCGTATCCCACAGTGCGGTCTTGCGCTTTAGTGTTGCGTGATTCTTCGTCATGAATCGCACTGGGGAGTGAGATGAAGTCGACGTCACCGCCGTGGTTTTCGCGCGCCCATTCACCGTCGGGGGCCGACGCCGAGCGATGACGCACGCCGGCTGCATCAGACGTTTCGCGGAAATCGCGCGGCAGTCGCCGGACCGGATCGCCGTCGTTGAGCACGACTCCTTGGTGCGCTACGCCCGCCTGGCCGAACTGGCCGGCGGGCACGCCGCCCGGCTGCTCGACGCCGGTGTCCGGCCGGGCGAGTTCGTCGGCCTGGTCACCGGGCACGGCACCGCCGCGATCGCCGCCATTCTCGGCACCCTCGCCGCGGGCTGCGCCTACGTCCCCCTCGACCCGACCTTCCCGCGGGACCGCCTCGCCCACCAGGTCGCGGCGGCCCACGTCACCGCCGTGCTCACCGATCCCGACCACGAGGACCTCGCGGAAGCGTTGTGCCGCACCGGGTCCACGCGGGTGGTCCGGTCCGGATCGGACACCGCGCCGCTGCCCGTGCCCGATCCGGACCCCGGTGCGACGGCCTACGTGCTGTTCACCTCCGGGTCCACCGGCACGCCCAAGGCGGTCGCGCAGACCCACCGCAACCTGCTGCACGTGGTGGACAACCAGATCGCCACCCTCGGCATCACCGCCGCCGACCGGATCAGCCTGCTGGCCTCCTTCGGCTTCGACGCCGCGATCCCCGACCTCTACCCGGCGCTGCTGACCGGCGCCGCCGTCGTCCCGATCGACGTCCGCGCCCACGGCGTGGCCCACGCGGCGCGCGAGCTCGCGCGGCACCGGGTCACCGTCTACCACTCGACGCCGACGGTCTACCGCTACCTGCTCGACGCCCTCGACGGCGACCTCCCGTCGGTGCGGACCGTGCTCCTCGGCGGCGAACAGGCCACCTACGCCGACGTCCGCCGCGGCCGTTTCGCCCCGGATTGCGTGTACGTCAACGGCTACGGCGCGACCGAGGTGACCTTCGCCGCGCAGTACCGGACCACCGCCGCCGCCGTCGACCCGGACGCGACCGGCCCGCTGCCGATCGGCGCGGCCCTGCCCGGCTACACGCTCACCGTGCTCGACGGCGGCGAGCTCGAAGTGAGCGGCGAGTACGTCGTCGACGGCTACCTCGGCCGGCCGAGCCCGGCGTTCGGCACCGGCGCGGGCGGCGTCCGCACCTACCGCACCGGGGACCTCGGCCGGGTGCTGCCCGACGGCACGCTCGTCTGCCTCGGCCGCCTGGACCGGCAGGTCAAGGTCCGCGGCTTCCGCGTCGAGCTGACCGAGGTCGAGGCGCGGCTCGGCGACCTGCCGGAAGTGGCCGAGGCACGCGCGATCGTCCGCGACGGCGAGCTGCTCGCCTACGTCGTCCCGGCCGGACCGGAACGCCCGGACGGGAAGGCCCTGCGGGACGCGCTGGCCGCCGTGCTGCCCGCGCACGCGGTCCCTTCGGCCGTCACCGCGGTCCCGGCGTTCCCGCTCACCGTCACCGGCAAGCTGGACGAGGACGCGCTGCCGGACCCGCGCCCGCCCGCGCCCGTCACGGCCGGGCCGATGACCTCGGCCGAGCGCCGGGTGCACGCGATCTGGTGCGCGGTGCTGGGGCACGACCGGATCGGCACCGGTGACGCGTTCTTCGACGTCGGCGGGCATTCGCTGCTGCTGGGCCGCGTCCAGCAGCGGCTGGCCGCCGAATTCGACGTCGCCGTCCCGCTGCTCGGCCTCCTCGAACACCCGACCGTCGCGGCGCAGGCGGCCTACCTCGATTCGTCCACTTCGGACGATTCGCCGGTCGTCGCCGAGGGGGCGGACGACGAGCCGGGCAGCGACCTGATCGCCGTCGTCGGGCTCGCCTGCCGGTTCCCCGGCGCGCCGGACGCGGACGCGTTCTGGTGGAACCTCTGCGCGGGCGTCGATGCCGTCCACGACTACTCCGACGACGAGCTGGCCGCGCTCGGCATCGGTCCCGGCCTGCGCGCCGACCCGGCACACGTGCGCGCTGGCGGCCGCCTCGAAGGTGTCGAGGACTTCGACGCGGAGTTCTTCGGCTTCACCGCGGACGAAGCCGCGCGCACCGATCCGCAGCACCGTCTCTTCCTGGAGACGGCGTGGCGGGCGTTGGAGGACGCGGGCCGCGACCCGGCGAAGGAACACGGCCCGGTCGGCGTCTTCACCTCCGCCGGGGTGAACCGGTACTTCCTGTTCCACCTGTTCGGGAACCCGGCCGTGGGCGGGGACGTCGACCCGGACGACTGGGAGGGCAGGCTGCTCGGCCGCCAGCTCACCGACCACCTGCCCGGCCAAGTCGCCTACCGGCTCGGCCTGACCGGGCCCGCGGTGTCGGTCCAAAGCGCCTGCTCCAGCTCGCTGGCCGCGGTCGGGCTGGCCGCGCAGAGCCTCGCCGAGTACCGGTGCGACCTGGCGATCGCCGGGGGTGTGAGCGTCACGTGGCCGCGGTACCGGGCCGGCGGCATGGCTTCGCGCGACGGCCGGTGCCGCTCGTTCGACGTCGCCGCCGACGGCGCCGGCTTCGGGTCCGGCGCCGGGGTCGTGGTGCTGCGGCGGCTCTCGGACGCGCTCGCCGACCGCGACCACATCCACGCCGTGCTGCCCGGCTGGGCGATGACCAACGACGGCGCCGACCGCGCGGGGTACGCCGTGCCGAGCCCGGCGGGCCAGGCGGCTGCGGTCGCCGAGGCGCTCGCGGTCGCCGAGGTCGACCCGGCCGAGGTCCGGCTGATCGAGGCGCACGGCAGCGGCACGCCGCTGGGCGACGCCATCGAGGTGGCCGCGCTCAACCGGGTGTACCGGGACGTCCCGCCCGGGACGTGCGCGCTCGGCTCGGTCAAGACGAACATCGGGCACCTCGACGCGGCCGCCGGGGTGGCCGGCCTGATCAAGGCGGTGCTGGCGGTGCGCCGCGGCGTGATCCCGCCGAACCTGCACTTCACCTCGCCGCACCCGGAGGTCGACTTGGCCGGCGGGCCCTGTTACGTGCCGGTCAAGGCCGTCGACTGGCCGGACGCGCCGCGGCGGGTGGCCGGGGTCAGCGCGTTCGGCATGGGCGGGACCAACGTCCACGTCGTCGTCGAGGAGGCGCCCGGCGCCGGGCCGCGCGTCACCGCCGACGGCCCGTACGTCCTGCCCGTGTCGGCGCGGGACCGGAATGCCTTGCGCGAGGCGCTTTCCGCGCTGCGGGACCGGCTTGCCACCGATCCGCCGGACCTGGCCGACGTCGCCTACACCTTGGCGGTCGGACGCCGGGAGTTCGCCTGCCGCGCCGCCGTCGTCGCGACGACCGCCGCTGAAGCGGTCGAGTCCCTCGGCACCCTGCTGACCGGCGACGGCGACGTCGCCGGACCACCCGGTGCGGCCAGGGAGCTCGCCGTCCGCTGGGCCGGTGGCGCCGCCGTCGACTGGGCGGCCCGCCCCGACGGCGCGGAGCCGGGCCGGGTGCCGTTGCCCGGTTACCCGTTCCAGCGCGCCAGGTTCTGGATCGACCCGCCGGCGCCGGGACACCACCCGTGAGCCGCACGCACGACCACCCGGCCGCCACCGCGGCCGGGCCGAACTGGGGAGTTCACCGTGACCGACACGTTGCCCGTCGCGGGCATCCACGGCCCGCCACTGTCCTATCCGGACACGACGGTCGCCGGACTGGTCCTGGCGTGGGCCCGGCGGACGCCGGACGCGCTCGCCGTGCGGCAGGGCGGCACCCGGCTCACCTACGCTGAGCTCGTCGCCGCCGCCTGGGGCGTCGCGGCCGCGCTGCGCGAGCACGGCGTCGGCCCGGAAACCCGGGTCGGGGTGTGCGCTCACCGGCGGCCCGCGCTGGTGGCCACCGTGCTCGGCGTGCTGCTGTCCGGTGGCTGCTACGTCCCGCTCGACCCCGGCGGGCCGCGGGCCCGGCTGACCGGGATCGCCGCCGACGCCGGGGTTTCCGTCGTCATCGGCGACGCCGCGGTCGCGGAGTTCGGTGCGGTGGCCGGGATCGCGGCGCTCGACGTGCCGCCACCCGCCGCGCCCGGGCACTGCCCGGCCTCGCCGGACGGCACCGCGCACGTGCTCTACACCTCCGGCTCGACCGGGCGGCCGAAGGGCGTGCGCACGACCCACCGCAACATCGTCGCGTTCATTACCGGGTTCGCCGAGCGGCTCGGCCTCGGCCCCGGCACGCGCACGCTGGGCATCTCCTCGCTCGGGTTCGACGCGTTCACGATGGACGTCTTCGTGCCGCTGGCGGTCGGCGGTTCGGTCCAGCTGGCGAGCACGGCCGACCGCGCGGACCCGGAACGGCTGCGGCGGTTCCTCGTCGAGCACGACGTGAACTGGGGGTTCATCACCCCGACGCTGCTGTCGCTGCTCGGCCCCGCCGACGTGCCCGGCTGGCGGGTCGTGGCCTGCGGCGGCGAGCCGGTGCCCGCCGAGCTGGCCGCCCGCTGGCTGCCCGGCCGCCGGTTCTTCCACGTCTACGGCCCGACCGAGACGACCGTCGTCGTGGTCACCGACGAGGTCACCGGCCTGCCGTCGGATTCCCTGCCGCTCGGCACGCCGACGCCGAACCACCGCGCGCACGTCGTCGACGACCAGCTGCGGCCGGTCGCGCCGGGCGAGGTCGGCGAGCTGCTCGTCGGCGGACCCGGGCTGGCCGCGGGCTACCTGAACAGCCCGGAGCTGACCGCGCGGAAGTTCGTCGAGGACCCGTTCACCCCGGGGGAGCGGCTCTACCGCACCGGGGACCTGGCCCGGCTCCGGCCGGACGGCAGGCTGGAGTTCGCCGGCCGCGCCGACCGCCAGGTGAAGGTCCGCGGGCAGCGGATCGAGCTGGGCGAGGTCGAGGCCGCGCTGGGCGCGCACCCGGACGTCGAGGCGGTCGCGGTCGAAGCGGTCCCCGGCCCCGGTGGCACCCGGCTGGTCGCCTTCCTCACCCCGGAGTCGGCTCCGTCCGATGCGGACATCCACGCCCACGCCGGGTCCCGGCTCACCGAAGCCATGCGCCCGGCGGTGATCCGGCGCCTGGCCGTGTTGCCGGTCAACGCCGTCACCGGAAAGATCGACCGGCCCGCGTTGCGCGCCTTGGCCGAAGGCGAACCCGAGGTCGTGGAGGAGCCCGCGTCGCCGGTCGAGGCAGTGTGGCGGAAGGTGCTCGGCCCGGGCGCCGGGACCGACTTCCTGCTGTCGGGCGGCGATTCGATCGCGGCGATGCGGCTGGTCGCGGCCCTGCGGAAGGACCTCGCCGCCGACGTGTCCGTCGAAGACGTGCTCGCCGGGCGAACTCTCGACGGGCTCATGCGGCGGGTCGCCGCAGCCGCTCCGCTCACCGGCCCGGGCCTGACCACCGGGCACGCGCCCGCGTTGTCCCCGCCGCAGCGGCGGCTGTGGTTCCTCGACCAGCTCGCGCCCGACGCGGCGCCGTACAACATCGCGATGGCGTTCCGGCTCTCCGGGCCGCTGGACGTCGGCACGCTACGAGCGGCCCTTCGCGCCGTGGCCGAGCGGCATGACGTGCTGCGCTGGCGGATCCGGCCGGTCGACGGCGTTCCGGTGGCGGAGTGCCTGCCGCCCGGCGACGTCCCGCTGGCGGTCGTGCCCGTGACCGAAGCCGCGCTGCCCGACCGGCTGGCCGCCGACGCCGCGGCACCGGTCCGCCTCGACCGGGAACCGCCGTGGCGGGTGCGGCTCTACGAGTTCGGCCCCGACGAGCACGTGCTCGGCTTCACCCTGCACCACGCCGTGTTCGACGGTTGGTCGCAGGAGCTGCTGTGCGCCGACCTCACCGCGGCCTACCGCGGGGAAGCGCTGCCCGCCCTTCCGGTGTCCTATGCGGACTACGCGGTGTGGCGTGCCGACCGGGACCGCCGCCGGGAGGCCGTCGACCTGGCCTGGTGGACCGAGCACCTCGCCGGTGCGCCGTCCACAGTGGACCTGCCGCGCGACCGGCCGCGCCCGCCGGTGCAGACCTACCGCGGCGCGACCCACTTCGAGGCTTTCCCCGACGGCGTCGCGGCGGCGGTCGGCGACCTGGCCACCCGCACCGGCACCACCCGCGCCGGGGTGGTGCTGGCGGCGTTCGGCCAGCTGCTGTCCCGGCTCACCGGCGGCGACGACCACCTGGTCGCCACCGTCGTCGCGGACCGGCAGCTCGCCGAAACCCAGGACGTCGCCGGGTTCTTCGTCGACATCGTCCCGGTGCGGCTGCGGGCCGGGACCGAAGACTTCGCCACGCTCGCGCGGCGGGGCGGCGAGGAGCTGCTGGCGGCGACCGCACACCCGGCGGCTCCGATCGACCGGCTCGTGGACGCACTCGGCGTGCCCCGCGACCCCACGCGGGCACCGCTGGTGCAGGTGATGGTCAACGTCCTCAACTTCACCGAACCCGCGCTCGACCTGCCCGGCGTCCGGTCGGCGTGGGTGCCGGTGGCCAAGCCGGGGTCGCCGTTCGACCTGACCGTCTACGTCCTCGACCGCGGGGTCGAGCTGCTCTACAACCCGGACCTCTTCGACGCGGCCCGGATGGCGGCCCTCGCCGAGGACTTCACGGCTTTGCTCGCCGCACTGGTCGCCGAGCCGGACGGGCCCGCCGGAGCGTGCGCGCCGGAGCTTCCGCGCGCGTCGGTCCGCACCGCCGCGCCGGGCGCGTCCACCCGCGGGCAACCTCAGGCGGCCCCGGGGGCGCAGGTCGATCCGGCCGCGCTCGCCGCGACCGAGGCGCTCATCGCGGCGACCTGGCGCGCCGTGCTCGGCCTCGACTCCGTACGGGTGACCGACAACTTCTTCGACATCGGCGGGCACTCGCTGGCCCTGGTCCAGGTGCACGCCGAGGTCACCGCCCGGCTCGGCCGCCGCATCCCGATGGTCGACCTGTTCACCCACCCCACCGTCCGCGCCCTCGCCACCCACCTCCACGCGGGGGCCGCGCCCAACCCGGAGCTCGCCCGCGCCGCCGAGCGCGTCGCCGCCCGCCGGGGGCGCACCCCGTCCAGAAGACCCCGCCGCGGTGCCGGCACGACCGGCCAGGAACAGGAGCAGAACCAGTGACCCACGACCTCGAACCCGACGCCGGCGCGGAACCGATCGCCATCGTCGGGATGGCCGCCCGCGTCCCGGGTGCCGGTGACCTCCGGCAGTTCTGGCGCAACCTCGTCGACGGTGTCGAGTCCATCAAGCCCGCCACCCGCGAGGAACTGCTGGCCCGCGGCGCCGATCCGGCCACTTTGGACGATCCGAGCTGGGTCAACGCGACGACGGTGGTCGAGGGCTTCGACGAGTTCGACGCCGACCTGTTCGGCATGACCAGCCGCGAGGCGGAGATCACCGACCCGCAGCACCGCGTGTTCCTCGAAGCCTGCCACTCGGCGCTGACCGACGGCGGCTACGACCCGGCCCGCTACGCCGGCGCCATCGGCGTCTACGGCGGCACCGGCCGGACCGGTTACCTGATCGAAAACCTCCTGCGCAACGAGCGCGTGATGGCCTCGCAGCACGGCGGCATCGGGATGTCGACCGGCAACCAGCCGAGCTACCTGACGACGTCGGTGTCCTACAAGCTGAACCTGCGCGGCCCGAGCCTCGCCGTCCACACTGCCTGCTCGACGTCGCTGGTCGCGGTGCACCTGGCGTGCGAGGCCCTGCGCAACGGCGAGTGCGACATGGCGCTGGCCGGTGGGGTGAACCTGGAGATGCCGCACGGCATCGGCTACATGGGAGTCGAGGGCTTCACCTCGCCGGACGGGCACGTCCGCGCGTTCGACGCCGGCGCCAACGGCACGGTGTGGAGCAGCGGCGTCGGCGTGGTTCTCGTGAAGCGGCTGGCGCAGGCACTGGAAGACGGCGACCACATCCGCGCGGTGGTGCTGGGCAACGCGATCAACAACGACGGCGCGACCAAGGTCGGGTTCTCGGCGCCGAGCGTCGCCGGGCAGACCGAGGCGATCGCGCAGGCCGTCGGCATGGCCGGGGTGGACCCGCGCACGATCGGCTACGTCGAGGCGCACGGCACCGGGACCGCGCTGGGCGACCCGATCGAGATCACCTCGCTGTCTACTGTGTACGGCCACGGCGTGCCGGACACCGGCTGGTGCGCGATCGGCTCGGTCAAGTCCAACATCGGCCACCTCTCGCAGGCGGCCGGGGTCGTCGCGCTGATCAAGACCGTGCTGGCGATGGAACACGGGCTCATCCCGCCCACCATCAACTACGAGACCCCCAACCCGGGCATCGACTTCCCGAGCAGCCCGTTCTACCCGGCGCGGACCGTGACGAAGTGGGAGGCGGGCCCCACCCCGCGCCGGGCGGGCGTCAGCTCGTTCGGCGTCGGCGGCACGAACGCCCACGTCGTGCTGGAGGAGGCGCCGGTGCCGCAGCGCACCCGCCGCCCGCGCCCGGCGCACCTGCTGCGCGTCTCGGCCAAGACGGCGGACGCGCTGGCGGTCGCGGTGGACCGGCTCGCCGACCGGCTGGCCGGGGACGTCGACCTCGACCTCGCCGACGTCGCGCACACCCTCGCGGTGGGGCGCACCGAACACCCGCACCGGGCCGTCCTCGTGGCCCGCGACGCCGAGGACGCGGTCGACGGCCTGCGCGACCCGCGGCGCCTGGTTTCCGGGCACGCCGACGAGCTGAAGGTGGCGTTCCTGTTCTCGGGCCAGGGCGCCCAGTACGCGGGGATGGGGGCCGAGCTCTACCGCACCGAGCCCGTGTTCGCCGCGGCCGTCGACGAGTGCTGCGACCTGGCCGGGATCCCGGAGCTGAAGGAGCTGATCTTCGAGCGCGGCGGCGACGCGAAGCTGCGGGAGACCCGGTTCACCCAGCCCGCCCTGTTCGTCGTCGAATACGCCCTGGCGATGCTGTGGCGCAGCTGGGGTGTCCGGCCCGGCGCGATGATCGGCCACTCCGTCGGCGAGTACGTCGCCGCGACCGTGGCCGGGGTGTTCACCCTGGCCGACGCGCTGCGGCTGGTCGTCCGGCGTGGCGAGCTGATGCAGGCGATGCCCGCCGGGGCGATGCTCGCGGTCCAGCTCGACGAGGAGGCCGTCGCGAAGCGGCTGCCCGACAACCTCGCGATCGCCGGGGTCAACGGACCCGGCACCTGCGTGGTGGCCGGGCCGCGCGAAGCCGTCGCGGACTTCGCCGCACTGCTCAAGTCGAGCGACGTGCAGTGCCGGGAACTGGTGACCTCGCACGCCTTCCACTCGCCGATGATGGACCCGATCCTGGCGGAGTTCACCGAAGCCGTCGCTGCGGTGCCGCGCTCGGCGCCGTCGCTGCCGTTCCTGTCCAACCTGACCGGCGACTGGATCACCGACGCCCAGGCGACCGATCCGGGTTACTGGGCCGCGCACCTGCGCCAGGCCGTCCGGTTCGGCGACTGCGTCCGGACGCTGTTCGACGGCGGCGCGCGGTGGGCGCTCGTCGAGTGCGGGCCGGGCCACCAGCTGGCCGGGCTCGCCCGCGGCCAGGTGCCGAAGGGCCTGCCCGCGCCGCGGCCGAGCCTGCCCGGCCGCACCGACCGCGACGGCGACGTCGAAACGCTGCTCGCGGCCGCCGGTCTGCTGTGGACAGACGGGGTGCCGGTGGCGGCCACGACGGCCGGGCACCGCGTGCCCCTGCCGGGATATCCCTACGCGCGCAAGCGGTACTGGGTCGACCCGGACCCGAAGGGGGCTCACGTCGAGCCCGAGCGGCCGAGCGGGCCGCTGCCCCTCGACGAGTGGTTCGCCGTGCCGTCGTGGCGGCAGGCCGGGCCGGACCTGCGGCGCGAGCCGTTCACCGCGTGCCTCGCGTTCGTCGACGACGACGTCCTCCCGGGGCTGCTGCGCGACGCCGGGGTCGCCGTCACCGAGGTGCGGCCGGGCCCCGCGTTCGCCGTCACCGACACCGGCTTCACCATCCGGCCCGGGGTGCGCGAGGACTACGACGAGCTGGTCGCCGCGCTCGGCGACCGCCCCGAGCGCGTGGTCCACGCGTGGGCGCTCAGCGGTGTCGAGACCGGGATGGCCGCTCAGGACCGCGGGTTCTTCAGCGCGCTCAACCTGGTGCAGGCCTGGGGCGAGCCGGTGCGGATCGACGTGCTGAGCACCGGCACGGCCGACGTCACCGGCACCGGCCTGACCCGGCCCGAACACGCGACCCTCGCGGGCATCGCGCGGGTGCTGCCGCTGGAGGTCCCCGGCACGGTGGTGCGCCGGATCGACGTCGACGACGTCTGCGCGGCGGTCGTCGCGGAGCTGTTCCGCCCGGCGGACGCCCCGGCGGAGGTGGCGCTGAGCGGCGATCGCCGCTGGGTGCTCGAGTATTCGCAGGTCACCGTTCCCGCGGCTGCGCCGGTGCTGCGGGAGGGCGGCCGGTACCTGATCACCGGCGGCACCGGGGGCATCGGTGTCACGCTCGCCGAGGACTTCGCCCTGCGTGTGCGGGCCAAGCTGATCCTGCTGACCCGCGGTGGCCTGCCGCCGCGGGAAGAGTGGGACGCGCACCTGGCCGCCCACGGCGGCACCGACCGCGCCGGACGCGCGATGCTCGCCGTCCGGCGGATGGAGGCGGCCGGGTCCTTGGTGCACGTGCTGGCCGCCGACGTCACCGACCCGGTGCGGCTGCGGGAGGTCCGCGAGCTGGCCGAGCGCGAGTTCGGCGGGCTCGACGGCATCGTGCACGCGGCCGGGCTGCCGGGCGGCGGCGTCGCCGAAGTCAAGGAGCGCGCGGCCGCGGAAGCGGTCCTCGGCCCGAAGGTCGGCGGCACCCTGGCCCTGGCCGAGGCGTTCGCCGACCTGCCGATGGACTTCGTCGCGCTGTGCTCGTCGGTCACCGCGGTCTCCGGCGACTTCGGGCAGGTCGACTACTGCGCGGCCAACACCTTCCTCGACGCCTACGCCCGCGGCGACCACGGCTGGCGCGCCCGGGTGGTCTCGCACGACTGGGGCGGCTGGGACGAGGTCGGCATGGCCGCCGAGGTGGCCGCGCCGACGACGATCCGGTCGACCCGCGCGAAGGCGGACGGCCCGGTCGCGCACCCGGTGCTGAGCACGCGCACCGGCGACGCCTGCCACGGCCTGGTTTCGGCCGCCGGGCACTGGCTGCTCGACGAGCACCGCATCGCCGGGGTCCCGGTCGTGCCGGGCACCGGGCACCTGGAGTCCGTGCGGGCCGCGGTCGAAGCCGCGCTGCCGAAGCCCGGCGACGGCCACGTCGTCGAACTGCGGGATGTCGCGTTCCTGGAGCCGTTCTCGGTGCCCGAGGGCGCGGTCGCGGAGTACCGCGTCGGCTTCGAGGGCGGCGAGTTCACGGTGACCAGCCGGGTAGCCGGGGTGACCAAGGTGCACGTTCGCGGCTCGGCAGGCTGGGTCCCGGCGCCGTCGACGTCCACTGTGGACCTCGACGCGGTGAAGGGCCGGACCACCGTGCTCGACGACGGCAACGCCTTCGGCACCGGCCGGACCAGCATGGTCACCTTCGGCCCGCGGTGGGCCGCCCTGCGCACCCACCACGTCGGCGAGCACGAGGAACTCGCGTCGCTCGTGGCCCCGGAGGCGGCCGCCGCCGACACCGGCTGGGGGCTGCACCCGGCGATGCTCGACGTCGCGACGGCGTTCGGCCGCGGCCGGGGGAGCGGCACCTACCTGCCGATGAGCTACGGCCGGGTGGTCGTGCACGACGCGCTCCCGGCGAGCTTCCACAGCCACCTGCGGTACCGCGACTCCGGCGGCGACCAGGTCGTGGCCGCCGACCTGACGCTGTGCGGCGACGACGGCCGCGTCCTGGTCGAGATCGAGGACTTCGTGCTGCGCCAGGTCGACGAAGGCGCGGTGAGCGGCGGGCTCGCGGCGACCCCGCGTCAGTCCACTGTGGAGTCGACGGGCATCCGGCCGGTCGACGGCGCCGAGGCGTTCCTGCGGGCGCTGACCCCCGGCCTCGGGGGCCAGGTCGTGATCAGCACCCGGCCGGTGCGCGAGCTGTTCGCCCGCCGCGTGACCGCCGAGCTGATCGAGGAGACCGAAGAAGTCGCCGAAGTCGCCAAGCCACTCACCGAAGACGGCTACGTCGCCCCGCGCACCGACCTCGAGGCGGAGATCGCCCGCCAGTGGGCCGAGGTGCTGGGCGTCGAGCGCATCGGCGTCCACGACGACTTCTTCGCGCTCGGCGGCAACTCGCTGGTCGCCATCCAGCTGATCGCGCAGGTCCGCAAAACCACCGGCGCCCGGCTGGCGATGAAGACGCTGTTCGAATCCTCCACGGTGGCCGCCCTGGTCGAGCGGATCGAGGAGCTGCAGGCGGCACTTTCACGTGAAAGTGCCGCGCCCGCCGCGGAAGAACCGGCCGCCACCACCATCCCCAAGCTCGAGCGCTGAAGCAGGAGACCATGACCGACACTAAGGAATGGACGTTCCCGGCCTCGTTCGGGCAAGAGCGGATCTGGCTGTCCAACCAGCTCGACCCGGCGTCCCCGGTGTACAACCTGCCCTGCCAGGTCCGGCAGGACCTGCCGCTCACCGAAGGCCAGTGGCGGGCCGCGCTCGGCGTGGTCGTCGGGCGGCACGAGGCCCTGCGCACGGCGTTCCGCATGGACGGCGGCGGCGCTCGTCCAGGTCGTGCACGCCGACGTCCCGATCGAGCCCGAGGTGCACGACCTGCGCGCGCACCCGGACCGGGAGGCCGAAGCGGCCCGGCTGGCCGAGGCGATCGCGCGGCGCCCGATCCCGCTGGACGCCGCCCCGCCGTGGCGGGCCCAGCTGGCCCGGCTCGGCGACGCCGACTGGCTGCTCACCTTCGTCGTGCACCACACGGTGTTCGACGCCGGTTCGGTGCCGGTGCTGACCAGCGAGCTGAACGAGGCCTGCAACGCGGCCGCCGAAGGACGGCTGCCGAAGCTGCCCGAGCTGGCCATCCAGTACCCGGACTACTCGGCGTGGCAGCGCGGGCAGCTGCCGCTCGTGCGCGCCCAGCTCGACTACTGGCGCGAGCGGCTCGCCGGGGTGCCGCCGGTGCACAGCCTGCCGACCGACCGGCCGCGGCCCGCCGAGTTCGGGTTCGACGGCGACCAGGTCGACTTCACCCTGCCCGACGGACTCCTGGACAAAGTCGGCGAAGTCGGGCGCGGGCTGTCGGCGTCGCCGTTCATGGTGCTGCTGGCGTCGTACACCGCATTGCTGTCACGGCTCTCCGGCACGGACGACGTCGTCGTCGGGGTGCCGGTCGCCGGGCGGGACCTGCCGGAGCTGGCCCCGCTGATCGGCATGTTCGTCAACCAGCTCGCCATCCGCGTCGACTGCGGGGGCGAGCCGTCCTTCGCCGACCTGGTCGGCCGCGTCCGCACGGCCGTGCTGGACGCGATCGAGCACGGGCGCGTGCCGTTCCAGCTGGTCGCCGACGCGGTGCGCCCGGAGCGTGACCCGGCGGTGCAGGCGCTGTACCAGCTCGGGTTCAACTTCATCCCCGACTCCGGCATCGAGCCGGTCCGGTACGCCACGGCCAAGGACGACGTCGCGATCGACCTCACCGCGACCGGCGGACGGCTGCTGTACCGCACCGACCTGTTCGACCGGGCGACCGCGGAGTCCGTGGTGGACCGGTTCCTGCGCCTCCTGGTGGCCGCGGTCGACGACCCGGCCGTCGCGGTGGCCGACCTGCCGCTGCTCTCGGACGCCGAGCGCGTCCAGGTTCTCGAGGAGTGGAGCGGTTCGTCCACTGAGGACTCGCCGCTGTTCGTCGAGCGGTTCGAGGACCAGGTGCGCGCGACGCCCGACGTCGTCGCCATCGACCTCGGCGGGGTCCGGCTGACCTACGCCGAGCTGAACGCGCGGGCCAACCGCGTCGCACACCGCCTCGGCGCCGGTGGCCTCGTCGGGATCTGCGCGCCGAACTCGGCCGACCTGGTCGTCGGCGTGCTCGGCGCGCTGAAGAGCGGCGCGGCTTACCTCCCGCTCGACCCGGCCGACCCGGCCGCGCGGCGGGCCCTGCTCCTGGCCGACGCCGGCGCGCGCGTGGTGCTCACCGCGGGCGACGTCGCGGTCGAGGGGGAGACCCTCGCCCTCGACGACCCGGCGGGGTGGGCGGACTCGTCCCCGGAGAACCCGGCCCGGCCGGGACCGGACGACCTCGCCTACGTGATCTACACCTCCGGCTCGACCGGGCGGCCGAAGGGCGTCCAGGTCGCGCACCGCGCGCTCGCCACCTACCTCGGCTGGGCCCGCGAGGCGTACCCGAGCCTGGCGGGCCGGGCGCTGCTGCACACGTCGGCCTCGTTCGACCTGACGGTGACCACGCTGCTGGGCCCGCTCACGGCCGGTGGTTCCCTTGTGGACACCGGACGACCGGACTTCGTCAAGGCGACCCCGACCCACCTCGCCGTGCTGCCGGAGGAGTCCTACCCCACCGGAGATCTGGTGCTCGGCGGTGAGGCTCTGCTGGGCGAAGCCGTGCGGCCGTTCTCCGGGATCGCGGTCACCAACGAATACGGCCCGACCGAGGCGACCGTCGGCTGCGTGGTCCACCGGCTCGAGGGGCCCGTCAGCGGGCCGGTGCCGATCGGCCGTCCGACACCCGGAACGCGGGTCTACGTCCTCGACGACCGGCTGCGGCCGGTCCCGCCCGGTGTCGCCGGGCAGCTGCACCTCGCCGGTATCCAGCTGGCCCAGGGCTACCTCGGGCGACCCGAGCTGACCGCCGAACGATTCTTGGACGGCCCGTTCGGGCGGATGTACGCCACCGGCGACCTCGCGCGCTGGCGCCGTGACGGCACCCTCGAGTACCTCGGCCGCACCGACGACCAGGTCAAGCTGCGCGGCCACCGGATCGAGCCCGGCGAAGTGGAAGCCGCGCTGCGGGAACTGCCGGACATCCGCGACGCGGCGGTGGCGGTGCGCGACGAAACGCTCGTCGGGTACGTCGTCGGGAACGCCGACGGCGCGGCCGAAGCCCTGCGCGCCACCCTGCCGGAGTACCTGGTGCCGACCGTGTTCGTCACCCTCGACGCCCTGCCGGTGGCGGCGAGCGGCAAGCTCGACCGGGCCGCGCTGCCCGACCCCGAGCTCGGCGGGGACACCGAATACGTCGCCCCGAGCACGGCGGCCGAGGAGCTGGTCGCCGAGGTGCTCGGCGAACTGCTCGGCGTGGAGAAGCTCGGCGTGCACGACGACTTCTTCGCCCACGGCGGCAACTCGCTGCTGGCCATCCGCGCGATGGCCCGGATCCGCAAGCAGGTCGGCGTCGACCTGCCGGTCCGCGGCCTGTTCTCGTTCACCACGGTGGCCGGGCTGGCCGCCGAGGTCGAGCGGCGCCTGGAAGCCGACCTCGAAGCGCTCAGCGACGAAGAGGTCCGCGCCCAGCTGGCCGAAGGTGAGCAGGCGTGACGACGATCGACGAGACCAGCAGCGCGGCCGCCCGCCGCGCCCTGCTGGAACGGCGGCTGCGGCGGCGCGCCGAACCCGCCGCGACCATCACCCGGCGTCCGGACGGCGACCCGGTTCCGCTGTCGTACCAGCAGGAACGCGTCTGGTTCATGGAACAGTTCGCGCCCGGCACCACGTCCTACAACATCCCCGTGCCGATCCGGCTGACCGGACGGCTCGACGTCGGCGTGCTGCAAGCGGCCCTCGACGCCCTGCCGGTGCGGCACGAGGCGTTGCGGATGCGGTTCCCGGCCGGGGACGACGGGCAGCCGACCATCCACATTGAACCGACGGTCACCATGCCGCTGTCCATTGTGGATGCCGCGGACGAGGATGCGGCGCGAGCCGCCGTGGACGCCGCCGCGGCCGAGCCGTTCGACCTGGCCACCGGCCCGCTGCTGCGCGCGACCCTCGCCCGGATCTCGGACGACGAGCACCTCCTCGCCGTGTGCACCCACCACATCGTCGGTGACGGCTGGTCGGTCGACCTGCTGCTGCGCGACCTCGCGGCGCACTACCACGGCACGGCGGGCGCGTTGCCGGAGCTGACCATCGGCTACGGCGACTTCGCGCACTGGCAGCGCCGGACCCTGACCGGCACCGAGCTGGACCGCCAGCTCGACCACTGGCAGCACACCCTCCGCGGCGTCGAACCCCTGGAGCTGCCGACCGACCGGCCGCGGCCGGCGACCCAGACGTTCGACGGCGCGATCCACGAGTTCTTCGTCGAGCAGGATCTCGCGCGGGCGCTCGGCGAGCTGAGCCGCGAGCACGGCGTCACCCTGTTCATGACGCTGCTGGCCGCCTACCAGGTGCTCCTGGCGCGGTACTCCGGGCAGGAGGACTTCGCGGTCGGGTCGTCGTCGGCCGGGCGCGGGCTGCCCGAGCTGGAAGGCGTCGTCGGCATGTTCATCAACATGCTGCCGCTGCGCGCCCAGCTCGACGGCGACCCGACGTTCGCGGAGCTGCTGGCGCGGACCCGGCGGCACGTGCTCGACGCGTTCGACCACGCCGACGTCCCGTTCGAGCGGCTGGTCACGGCGCTCGGCGTGCCGCGTGACGTCAGCCGGTCGCCGGTGTTCCAGGCGATGTTCGCGCTGCAGAACTACGAAATGGGCCGGCTGGACGCGGCCGGGAAGTCCGCGGTGGACTTCCGGTGGCTGCCGATGGACCTGCCCGCGACCCGGTTCGACTTCGAGTTCCACGCCATCGAGGTCTCCACCGGGCTGATCGGCAAGTTCGTGCACAACACCGCGCTGTTCGGCGCGGAGACGGTCGCCGGGATGGCGGACCGCCTGGTCACGCTGCTGCGCTCGATCGTCGCCGACCCGGCCCGGCCGGTGTCGGAGCTGGACCTGCTCGGCGCGCAGCGGGACCTGGTGCTGAACCGCTGGAACGCCACGGCGGGGGAGATCCCGCCGGGCACGCTCCACGGCCTGGTCGAAACGCAGGTCACGCGGACTCCGGACGCCCCCGCGCTGACCTTCCGCGGCGAGTCGCTGACCTACCGCGAGGTGGACGAGCGCGCCAACCGGCTCGCCCACCGCCTGCGGGACCTCGGCGTCGGGCCGGGCACGCTGGTCGGCGTCTTCGCGCAGCGGTCGTTCGAGCTCGTCGTCGCGCTGCTCGGCGTGCTCAAGGCGGGCGGCGCGTACGTGCCGCTCGATCCCGAGTACCCGGCCGACCGGCTCGCGTTCATGCTCGGCGACGCGGCCGCGCCGGTCGTGCTGACCCAGGCCGCCCTGCGTGACACCCTGCCCGGAACCACCGCGACCGTCGTCGTGCTCGACGACCTCGCCGAGACGGCCGGGCAGCCCGCCACGGCACCGGAACCCCTGGCGAGCGCGGAAGATCCCGCGTACGTCATCTACACCTCCGGCTCGACCGGGCGGCCGAAGGGCGTCCCGAACGGGCACCGCGGCATCGTCAACCGCCTCGGCTGGATGCAGGACGCCTACCGGCTCGACGGCTCGGACGCGGTGCTGCAGAAGACTCCGGCGAGCTTCGACGTCTCGGTGTGGGAGTTCTTCTGGCCGCTGCTCACCGGTGCCCGGCTGGTGCTCGCCGAGCCCGGCGGCCACAAGGACGCGGCCTACCTGCGGGAGCTGCTGGTCACCGAAGGCATCACGACGGCGCACTTCGTGCCGTCGATGCTGACGTTGTTCCTCGCCGAGCCGGGGGTCGATGCCGTGACGGCGTTGCGGCGGGTCGTCTGCAGCGGCGAAGAACTGCCGCTGGACACCGCCCGCGAGTTCGTCCGGCGGCTGCCGCACTGCGAACTGCACAACCTCTACGGCCCGACCGAAGCCGCGATCGACGTCACCGCCTGGCACTGCACGCCCGAGGCGCTGGCCGAGGTGTCATCGGTGCCGATCGGGGCGCCGATCCGCAACACCCGGATCTACGTCCTCGACCAGCGCGGCAACCCGTGCCCGGTAGGCGTTCCCGGCGAGCTGCACATCGCGGGCACGGGCCTGGCGCTGGGCTACCACAACCGGCCGGAGCTGACGGCCGAGCGGTTCGTCCCGGACCCGTTCCACGGCGGCCGGATGTACCGCACCGGCGACCTCGCGCACTGGCGCCCGGACGGCACCCTCGGCTTCCTCGGGCGGCTCGACCATCAGGTCAAGCTGCGCGGCCTGCGCATCGAGCTGGGCGAGATCGAGACGGCGCTGCGTGAGCAGGACGGCGTCCGGGACGCGGCGGTGCTCGTCCGCGAGGACACGCCGGGGGACAAGCGGCTGGTCGGGTACGTCGTCGGCGACGCCGACCCCGCCGCGCTGCGGACGGCGTTGAAGCAGACGCTGCCGGACTACATGGTGCCGCCGTCGTTCGTCACCCTCGACGAGCTGCCGCTCACGCCGAACGGCAAGCTCGACCGCAAAGCCCTGCCCGCCCCGGTCGCCGCGCGGGACGCGAGCACGGCCCTCGTCGAGCCGTCGACCCCACTGCAAGTGCTGCTCGCCGACATCTGGCGGGACGTGCTCAAGGTCGACGAGCTGGGCATCGACGACGACTTCTTCGACCTGGGCGGGCATTCGATGCTCGCCACCCAGGTCGTCGCGCGGATCGCGAAGGCCGGGCACCAAGCGGGCGTGATGGACCTGTTCCAGCACCGGACGATCCGCGACCTGGCGACGTTCCTCGAAGGCGACCGCGACGACTCGGGGCACCTGCTCTACGAACTGACCAAGCCGGTCGCGAAGCCGACGTTGACGTACGTCTGCTTCCCGTACGGCGGCGGCAGCGCGATCGTCTACCAGCCCCTCGCGGACGCGCTGCCCAGCGGGTATTCGCTGTTCTCGGTGGCGATCCCGGGCCACGACGTCGGCCTGTCCGAGGAGGCCGTGCCGTTCGACGAACTGGTCGAGCGCCTCGCCGACGAGGTCCTCGAGCGGATCGACGGCCCGCTGGCCATCTACGGGCACTGCGGTGTCGGCAACGCCCTCGCCGTCGGCGTCGCCCGGCGGCTCGAAGAACGCGGCCGGGCGCTCGAGGTCGTCCACATCGGCGCGATCTTCCCGTTCGCGCGGATCAAGGGCGCGGTCGGCACGCTGCGGACCCGGCTGGAGAAGCTGCGCAGCAACCGGTACTACGCGAACTGGCTCAAGGGCATGGGCGTCGACACCGACGACCTCGACCCGGCGCAGGCCGACCGGATCATCAGCACCATGCGGGCCGACAGCCGCGCCGCCGAGGAGTACTTCAGCGGCCTGCTCGACGCCCGCGTCGCCAAGCTGCGCGCGCCGATCGTCTCGGTCGTCGGCTCGGAGGACCCGGTCACCGACTACTACGCCGAGCGGTACCGCGAGTGGGAGTTCCTCACCGACCGCACCGCGCTCGTCGTGCTCGACCAGGCCGGGCACTTCTTCCTGCGCTACCGCGCGGACGAGCTGGCCGAGATCCTCACCAAGGTGCATCCCGCGCTGGACGACCCCGGCGAGCTGCACGTCTCGGCCCGGGGCGAGGACGCGGGCTGGGCGGTGCACGACACCCACACGTCCACAGTGGACGAGAAGCCCGCGGTGAAGCCGAGCTTGGCCCGGTTCGTCACGGTCACCGTCGGCCAGCTGGTGTCCTCGACCGGCTCCGCCCTGACGTCGTTCGCGGTGCCGATCTGGCTCTACACGAAGACGGGCTCGGTCACCGACCTCGGCCTCCTCTGGGCGCTCGCATTGCTGTGCGGGGTCCTGGTGCTGCCGGTCGCGGGCGCGCTGGTCGACCGCGGTGACCGGCGGAAGATCATGATCGCGGCCAGCGCCGTCGCCGGGCTCATCCAGCTGGTGCTCGCGCTGCTGCTGACCACCGGAACCCCGCAGCTGTGGTTCATCTACCTGCTCATCCCGCTGGGGTCGGTGGCGGGCTCGCTGCAACGCATCGCTTACCAGTCGTCGGTGGCGCAGCTGGTGCCGAAGCAGTACCTCGGCCACGCGATGGGCCTCGCCCAGCTGTCCAACGGCTTCGCCCAGCTGCTCATGCCGGTGATCGCGGCCGGACTGCTGGCGGCCATCCAGCTGACCGGGATCCTGGTCCTCGACATGGCGAGCTACGTGTTCGCCATCGTCAGCCTGCTGTTCGTCCGGTTCCCCGACCTGCTCGGCTGGCGCCCGCGCGAGCCGCTGCTGACGGCGATCGCGGGCGGGCTGAAGTACTCGTGGAACCACCGCGGGTTCCGCACGATGCTGCTGTACTTCGCGCTGGCCAACGTCTTCCTGGCGCCCGCGCTGGTGCTCGTCTCGCCGCTGGTGCTGTCGTTCGGCACGGTCACCGACGTCGCCCAGGTCGCGCTGGCCGAGGCGGTCGGGGCCGTGGCCGGCGGCATCGGCATGGCGCTGTGGGGCGGCCCGCGGCACCGCCGGATGGTCGGCGTGCTCGTCGGCAACGTCGGCATCGCCCTCGGCAGCCTCGTGATGGGGCTGCGGCCGTCGCTGGTCGTGGTCGCCGCGGGCGTGTTCCTGCTGGCCGCGGCGATGGCGGTGTCGCAGGGCATCTACGCGACGCTGGTGCAGGTCAAGGTGCCGCAGCGGTTCCACGGCCGGGTGTTCGCGATCAACCAGACGATCACCTGGTCCACGCTGCCGATCGGGTTCGCGGTGCTCGCGCCGCTGGCCGTCGGCTGGTTCTCGCCGCTGCTCGCGCCCGGCGGCGCCCTCGCGGGGTCCGTCGGCTCGGTCCTCGGCACCGGCGAAGGCCGCGGGGTCGGGCTCGCGTACGTCGTCTACGCACTCATCCTGCTGCTGATCAACGCCGGTGGGTTCGCGGTGCGGCTGCTGCGGCGGTTCGACACCGAGGTGCCCGACTCGCTGCCGGACGACCTGGTCGGCGCGCAGGAACGGGAGCGCAAGCTCGCCGGGAAGGAGGCGGCGTGAGCGTCGTGGTGCTGATCAGGGAGGCTCGCGGGCACTGGGTCGGGGAAGTGGCTGCCGCCGTGCACGCGGCGGGCCACCGGGCGGTGCTGCTCGCGCCGCCGATCGACGCGGCCGAACGCGCGTCGCTCAGCACGGTCGTGGACGAGATCGTGGCCGTCGAGGACGTCTACGACGCCGAAGCCGTCGCAGCGAAGATCTGCTCGGCTTTCGGGATCCCGGCCGCGGTCGTGACCGGCTCGGACGGGGCCATCGTGAGCACCGCCCGGGTCGCGGAGCTGCTCGGCGTCGCCCGCTGCCCGGCTTCGGTGTTCGCCCGGTGCGCCGACAAGTCCGCCGTCCGCGAAGCCCTCGCGGCGGCCGGGCTGCCGGGGCCCGCGTTCGCGCTGATCTCGTCGGCTGCGGAAGCTGCCGCCGTGGCGGAGCGGGTCGGGCTGCCCGCGATCGTCAAGCCGGTCAACGGGGCGGGCAGCAACCTCGTCCGGACGGTGTCCACAGTGGAGGAACTGGCAGCGGCCTACGAGCTGCTGGCCGCGCGGCTGCCCGAGTCGCCGGACCCGCGCTACCGCCGCCGGTTGGGCGCCCTCGACCCGGCGCAGACGTTCCTCGTCGAGGGTCTGCTGCGGGGCCCGGAGTACGCGGTGGACGTGCTCGTCCGGGACGGTGTCGTCGAGCCGGTCGAAATTCTCGACAAGCCGCTGATCGACGAGCGCAAGTTCGAGCTGGCCCTGTCCTGCCCGCCTGCGGGGTTGTCCGAGGAGCGAGCCGCGCTGGTCACCGAC
The DNA here is from genome assembly GCF_030264295.1 of Amycolatopsis nalaikhensis. Classification (GTDB taxonomy): domain Bacteria; phylum Actinomycetota; class Actinomycetes; order Mycobacteriales; family Pseudonocardiaceae; genus Amycolatopsis; species Amycolatopsis nalaikhensis. The sequence continues at coordinate 7,846,955 of NZ_CP127173.1, forward strand.
GCCGCGTCGGCCGCGGTGCGCGCCCTCGGCCTGGACAACACGGTCGCGCACGTCGAGGTGATCGACGACGCCGACCGCGGCCCGACGATCGTCGAGGTCAACGCGGGCCGCCCGGCGGGCTCGATCATGCCGCTGCTGGCCAAGCTGCGCACCGGCATCGACGTCTTCGCCGAGCTGACCGCCCTCGCTCTCGGCGCGCCGCCACCGGCACGGGAACCGGCGAAACTGCCGATCCCGCTGGGCATGCTGATCCTGTACGCCTCGGGTTCCGGCCGCCTGAAGGAGGTCGGCGGGCTGGACGAGGTCGCCGAGCTGCCGGAGGTGGTCGACGTCGTCACCACGGTGTCGCCGGGGCAGGTGCTCACCGACGAGCAGGAGACCTACGCGGTCAACCTGGTCGTCGCCGGGTTCGCCGACCACGACGACCTCGCCGCCCTGCACGCCGAGGCGAGCAAGCTGATCCGGCTGGAGGTGGAATGAAGACCGCCTTCATCGTCCGCGAGACACGTGGGCACTGGATCCGGGACTTCGCGCAGGCCGTTCGCGACGCGGGGCTGCGGCCTGAGCTGGTCACCGAACCCCTCGACGACGCCGAGCGGGCCGAGCTGGCCTCGGTCGTCGAGGGCTTCGTGGTCGTCGACGACGTCCGGGACGCCCCGGCCGTCGCCGACGCGCTCCGGGACCGGGCGCCCGCCGCGGTGCTGACGGGGGCCGAGGGAATCATCGCGAGCACGGCCCGGGTCGCCGAACTGCTCAGTGTCGCGCGCTGCTCGGCGGACGCGCTCACCTTGGCGCACGACAAGTTCGCCGTCCGCCAGGCGCTCGCCGAGGCGGGCCTGCCGGGGCCGCCGGCCGCGTTGTTCGCCGGCGCGGGTGACGCCGCGCGGATCGCCGAGGAGGTCGGTCTCCCGGCGATCGTCAAGCCGGTGAACGGCGCGGCGAGCACCCTGGTCCGCACGGTGTCCACAGTGGAGGAACTGGCCGCGGCCTACGACCTGCTCGCCACCCGGCTGCCGGAGAACGCGGACGCGCGCTACCACCGGCCGCTGCCGAACGGGCTCGACCCGCGGCGGGTGTTCCTCGTCGAAGGCCTGCTGCGCGGACCGGAGTACGCGGTCGACGTCCTGGTCCGCGACGGTATGGCCGAAACCGTCACCGTCGTCGGCAAGCCGCTCATCGACGAGCGGAAGTTCGAGCTGGGCATGGTCGTCCCGCCGTTCGGGCTGACCGAGGACCGGGCGGCGGCGATTCGGTCGGCCGCGTCCGCCGCGGTGCTCGCCCTCGGCCTCGACCAGACGTGCGCGCACGTCGAGGTGATCGACGACGCCGACCGCGGCCCGGTGGTCGTCGAGGTCAACGCCGGGCGGCCCGCCGGGGGAGCGCAGCCCGCGCTGCTGAAGCTCGCCACCGGCATCGACGTCACCGCCGAAGCCGTCTCGCTCGCCCTCGGCACCCCGCCGCCCGCGCGGGGCACCGGCCTGCCCGTGCCGGTCGGCTACCTGATCGTCTACGCCGAAGGCTCCGGGCGGCTGGTGCGCGTCGAGGGCACCGCCGAAGTCACGGACCTGCCCGAGGTCCTCGAAGTCGTCACCATCGTTTCCCCCGGCCAGGTTCTGACCGACGACCAGGAGATCTACGCGGTCAACGTCCTCGTCGCCGGGTTCGCCGACGCCGACGACCTGGCCGCCCTGCACGCCGAGGCCACCAAGCTGGTCCGATTCGAACTGGAGAACGCATGACCGCCGATCTCGCCGCGCCTTCAGGGCAGCTGCAGGGCAACGAGCACACTCAGATCGCCGTCTTCCCGGCCGCGGACTTCGCGGCGGTGGAGGCACAGCTGCCGCACCTGCGGGCCCACCTGCGCGACCACGGCGCGGTCCTGCTGCGCGGCCTGCCCGTCGACCTCGAGCTGTTCAACCGGGTCACCGAAACCATCGGCGGGGCCCTGCTCACCTACACCGAGCGGTCGACCCCGCGCTCGGCCGTGGCGGGCAACATCTACACCTCGACCGAGTACCCGCCCGCCGAGTCGATCCCGATGCACAACGAGAACTCCTACTCCGCGAGCTGGCCCGCGCGGCTGTTCTTCCTGTGCGACACCGCCGCGGAGACCGGCGGGGCGACGCCGATCGCGGACAGCCGGGCGGTGTACCGGATGCTGCCCGAAGACCTCCGCGAGCGGTTCGCGGGCGGCGTCACCTACGCGCGCGCGTTCCGGGAAGGCCTCGGTTTGACCTGGCAGGAGGCCTTCCAGACCGAGGACCGCGCCGTCGTCGAGCACTACTGCGCGCGCAACGGGCAGACCTTCGAATGGACCGAGGAAGGGTTGCGCACCAGGCACGTCCGGCCGTCCTTTGTGGAGGAACCGCACACCGGCGAGACCGTGTGGTTCAACCAGGCCAACCTGTTCCACGTCTCGAGCCTCGGCGAGGAGGTCAGCGAGGCGCTGCTGGAGCTGTACCCGGAGGCCGACCTGCCGCGCAACGCGTACTTCGCCGACGGCAGCCCGATCCCGGACGCCGACCTGGCGAAGATCCGCGAGGTCTACGATGAGGTCAGCTACGCGTTCCCGTGGCAGCCCGGCGACATCATGGTGATCAACAACATGCTGATGGCCCACGGCCGCGAGCCGTTCACCGGCAAGCGGCGCATCCTCGTGGCGATGACCGGATGACCGCACCCGTCGTGGTGCTCCTCGCCCACCCGCGGCCCGGCAGCTTCAACCACGCCCTCGCGGCGCGGATCGTCGGGACGCTGGAACGGGCCGGGGTGCCGGTGCGGTTCCACGACCTGTACGCCGAACGCTTCGACCCGGTCCTCAAGGCGGAGGAGGCCTACACCAGCGGGACCCGGGCGGAGGAGTTCCTCGCCGCCGAACCGGATCCGCTGGTGCGGCGGCACCGGGAAGAGCTGCGGGACGCGGGCGGGCTGGTCGCCGTGCACCCGAACTGGTGGGGCAAGCCGCCCGCGATCCTCGGCGGCTGGCTCGACCGGATCCTCGTCCCCGGCGTCGCCTACCGGCTCGACGACGCCGGGGGCGCGCCGGAACCGCTGCTCTCCCTGCGGCGGCTGCTGGTCGTGAACACCTCCGACACCACCGAGGACCGCGAGCGGACGTTGTTCGGCGACCCGCTCGACGCGATCTGGCGGCGCTGCCTCGCGCCGTACCTCGGAGAACCGGAGGTGCGCCGGGTGGTGCTGCGCGTGGTGGCCGACGCGGACGACGACCGCCGGGCGGCGTGGCTCGACGACGTCGAAGCCGAAGTGCGGACACTGTTCGGTGGTCACTGACCGGTTCCGGCCACTTCCGGCGCAGACCTTGATCGGGTTTCCGGCACCGTGCGATTCTCGGCCCGACCGCCACCGGAGGAACCGAGGGGGACCCGTGAGCATGCTCGAGCGGATGGCCGAAGACCGTCGTCGCCGTCAGGGGGCCACCCCGGAAGCCCCGGCCGGGCAGCAGTGGGGGACCTGCGTCAGCGTCCGCGAAGTCGGCGACCGGCGCCGCCGGATCGCCCGTGTGCTGCTCGCCAGTGGCATGGTGATCACCGCCTACCTCCCGGCCGGCGTTCTCGCGCCCGCCGTCGACTCGCCCGTGCTGGTCCAGACCAAGGCGATCGGGGACGCGCCCGTCGGCACCGGGATCCTCGTCTCGCCCGCCGGCGGCGACCAGCCGGGCCACGGCGACGTCGTCGCGTACTGACCGTCGTGCGCACCGTTTCGCTGGTCACCCTGGGCTGCGCGCGCAACGAGGTCGATTCGGACGAGCTGGCCGCGCGCCTCGGGGAGTCCGGCTGGCGGCTGGCCGAGCCCGGCGCCGAGGCCGACGTCGTCGTGGTGAACACCTGCGGCTTCATCGAGGCGGCGAAGAAGGAGTCCATCGACACCGTCCTCGCCGCCTCCGGCAAGGGCGCGAAGGTCGTCGCCGTCGGCTGCATGGCCGAGCGCTACGGCCGCGAACTCGCCGACGCCCTGCCGGAAGCCGACGCCGTGCTGTCGTTCGACGACTACCCCGAGATCGGCGACCGCATCCAGGACGTCCTGCACGGCAAGCCGCCCGAAGCGCACACCCCGCGCGACCGGCGGACGCTGCTGCCGCTCACCCCGGTCCAGCGGCCCGCCGCGGTCGCCGCGCACGTGCCGGGGCACGGCCCGGCGAGCGGCCCGCGCGTGCTGCGGCACCGGCTCGGCGGCGGCCCGATCGCGCCGCTCAAGCTGGCCTCCGGCTGCGACCGGCGCTGCACGTTCTGCGCGATCCCGAGCTTCCGCGGCGCGTTCGTGTCCCGGCCGCCCGCGGAGATCCTCGCCGAAGCCGAGTGGCTGGCCGGCCACGGCGTGCGGGAACTGGTGCTGGTGAGCGAAAATTCGACGTCGTACGGCAAGGACCTCGGTGACCTCCAAGCACTGGAGAAGCTGCTGCCGAAGCTCGCCGGGATCGTCGACCGCGTCCGCGTGAGCTACCTGCAGCCCGCCGAGCTGCGCCCGAGCCTCGTCGAGACGATCGCCGGGACCTCCGGGGTCGTGCCGTACTTCGACCTGTCGTTCCAGCACGCCAGCGGTCCGGTGCTGCGCCGGATGCGCCGGTTCGGCGACCGCGAACGGTTCCTCGGGTTGCTCGACCGGATCCGCGCACTGGCCCCGAAAGCCGGGGTGCGCTCCAACTTCATCGCCGGTTTCCCGGGCGAGACCGACGCGGACTTCGCCGAGCTGAAGCGGTTCCTGGAGGAGGCTCGCCTCGACGTCGCCGGGGTCTTCGGCTACTCGGACGAGGACGGCACGGAGGCCGCGGGCCTGCCGGACAAGGTGCCGTCGCCGGTGCGCGCGCGGCGCGTCGAGGAGCTGTCCGTCCTCGCCGACGAGCTGGGTGCCCGCCGCGCGCAGGAGCGCGTCGGCTCGGTGGTCGAGGTGCTGGTCGGAACCGGCGGCCGCGGCTGGGCGGCGCACCAGGCACCGGAGATCGACGGCCACGTGACGTTCCCGGCCGGGACGCCGGAGCCGGGCGCGCTGGTGCGGGCCGAGGTCACCGGGTCGAATGGCGTTGATCTGACGGCGCGGGTCCTCCCGGGGTAGCCGAGGTCGCGTCCGTTCCGCGGCAGCCCGCTCAGCGGAGGCTGTCGAGGGCTAGCTTCGCCGCCCGGGCGATGAGCCGGTCGTCCGGCTTGGCGTCCTCGGTCTTCTTGTCCGACATGACCACCAGCACGATCGGTGCGCGTCCCGGCGGCCAGACGATCGCGATGTCGTTGCGCGTCGCGTACTCGCCCGTGCCCGTCTTGTCGGCGACCGCCCAGCCCGCGGGTGTGCCCGCGCGGATCACGTTCGCGCCCGTCAGGTTGGCGCGCATCATGTCGGTGAGCACCGTCCGCTTCTCCGGCGGCAGCGCGGGGCCGAGGGCGAACGCGCGCAGGCTGGCCGCCATCGCGCGCGGCGTGCTCGTGTCGCGGATGTCGCCCGGGGCGAGGTCGTTGAGGCCGGGCTCGATCCGGTCGACGTGGGTCGTCGTGTCGCCGATCCCGCGTAGCGCGGCGGCGAGCCCCTGCGGCCCGCCGAGCTCGCGGAACAGCAGGTTCGCGGCGGTGTTGTCGCTGTAGCGCAGCGCCGCGTCCATGGCCTCGCGCAGCGACAGCCCGGTCTCGACGTGCTTCTCGCCGATCGGGGAGTTCGCCTGCACGTCGGCGCGGGTGTACTTCAGCACCTTGCCCAGCCCGTCGAGGCTGGTGCGCTGGAGCACGGCGGCGGCCGAGAACGCCTTGTGCGTCGAGGCGTAACCGAACCGCTCGTCGGCGCGGTGGGTGAGCTCGCGGCCCGAGCCGGTGTCGACGGCGTACAGGCCGAGCCGGGCGTCGAACTCCCGCTCCAGGGGCGCGAAGTCCGGCTGCGGGGCGGTGGTCGCGGACGACGTCGGCGCCGGAGTGGGCGGTGCGGGGGCCGGGGCTTCGGCGGCGCAGGCGGTGAGCGGCACGAGGACGAGCGCGGCGAGCGCGGCCCGCCGGACGTGGGGGAACGGCACGGTGGATCCTTCCGGTCTTGATCGACATCCGCAGTCTCACCGGGTTCGTCCATGCTGTCCAAGACGGAATCGGAGGGTTCGATGCGGAACTGGCATAAAGTGGGGTCGTGGACCTGGTCGGCGGCTGCAGGGCGTTCGTGAGCGTGAGCGAGGCGGGGAGTTTCACCGCGGGCGCGGCGGTCGCGCGCATCCCGCAGCCGGTGGCGAGCCGGCGGATCGCGGCGCTGGAGCGCCACTTCGGCGAGCGGCTCTTCGACCGCTCGACCCGCCGTGCGCGGCTCACGCCGTTCGGGCGGGACGTGCTGCCGTCGGCCAAGCGGCTCGTGCAGCTGGCCGACGCGATGGAGCACGACGCCAAGCGCGCCCGGCTGCGGCCGTTGCGCGTGGCCGTCCCGGACACGTGCGGGGTGCGCGACCTCGCCGAGCTCGCCGCCGAGGCCCGCGCGCTGGACGTCCACCTGGAGTTCCGGACGGCGGCGCCGGGGGAGCGGGCCGAGCCGTCCGCACGAACGAGGTGCGGGCCGCGCTCACGGCCGTCCCGGCCGGGGAAGGTGTCTGGTCGGTGCCGCTGGGCCTGGCCGGGGTGACGTCGCCGCCGTCCCGCGTCGTGCACTTGGAGACGTTGCGGGCCGGGCGGTCCGGCGGGCCCCGGCGGCGCGTGTGGATCCAGCCCGAGGACGACGTCCCGCACGTCCGCGACCGGGTGCTGCGGGCGCGCGACGCGGTGGGCCTGCAACCGGCCCAGGTCGCGGTGGCCGGGTCGCTGACGTCGGCGGCCGCGGCGGTGTTCGGCTCGGCCGACCTGCTGCTGTGCTCGGCGGTCCAGGCGGAGGACCTGGGGCTGCACTGGCGTCCGCTGGGCGCGCTCGACCTCGCCCGCGGCTACGGCGTCGCCGCGGGTTCGGGCGAGGACGCCGACCGGTTGCGCACGGTGCTGCACGACGCCGTCGGGCGTTGCTTGGGGGTGGCGCGGTGATGGCTTTGGTCCGGGACCTGCGAGACGAGCTGGCCGAAGGCGGGTTGCGCGGATCGTTCCTGGTCCGCGACTTGCGGACGGGCGTGGAGATCGGGATCGACCCGGACCGCGAGTACCCGATCGCGTCCCTGGTGAAGGTCCCCCTCTCGGCCGCGACCCTGGAGCGCATCCGCCGCGGCGAGCTGGACGGCGCGACGCAGCTGGAGGTCGCCCCGGGCGGCGTGACGACGCCGGGCCCGATCGGCCTGACGCGTTTCCGCCACCCGGCCCGCATCGCGGTGGACGACTTGCTTTACCTGAGCACGTCGTTGAGCGACGGCGTCGCGGCCGACGTGCTGTTCGACCTGACGCCCCCGGCCGAGGTGACGCGCATGCTCGCCGAGTGGGGTCTCCACGGAATCGCGGTGCGCCACCTGATGCGCGACCTGGTGGACACCCCGGCGGAGCGGTTCGAGGACGGCGAGGTCGACCTGGCGCACGCACTGGCGATCGGCGCGGGCACGGCGGGACAGGGCCACCGGCTGCCGCAACTGGACGTGACGAGAGCGAACGCGGCGTCGGCCCGGGCGATGCTCGAGCTGCTGCAGGAGCTGTGGCGGCCGTCGAAGATGGACCCGGTGGTGGCGGCGGGCGTACGAGACCTGATGGCGAACAACATGATCCGGCATCGGCTGACGCCCGACTTCGCTTCCGACTCGGCGAAGTGGTCGTCGAAAACGGGGACGTTGCTGACGATGCGCCACGAGGCCGGGGTGGTCGAGCACGCGGACGGCGGGGTGTTCGCGGTGGTGGCGCTGACGGAATCCCGGGTCCCGGCGGTGCTGCAGCCCGAGGCGGAGGTGTTGATGGCCCGGGTGGCCCGGACACTGCGGGACCACCTGCGCGGCGGGTGAGAAGGCGCGGACCTGGGCTCGCGCGGGCCCACGGAGTCGCGAATGACTCATTCGGGACGCTGGAGGTCGCGAATGAGTCATTCGCGACCTCGGGGTACTGCGGCCGCGCCGCACCGACGACTCGGCCCGGCTCGGCTCGGCTCGGCCCGGCCCGCCCCGGCCTGGCCCGGCTCGGCCCGGCTCGGCCCGGCTCGGCCCGGCTCGGCTCGGCCCGCCCCGGCCTGGCCCGACTCGGCCCGCCCCGGCCTGGCCCGGCTCGGCCCGCCCCGGCCTGGCCCGACTCGGCCCGCCCCGGCCTGGCCCGGCTCGGCCCGGCTCGGCTCGGCTCGGCCCGGCCCGACTCGGCCCGGCTCGGCCCGGCCAGCCCGGCTCGGGGCCGGACCGCCCGCTCCGCCGGGCTGCCCGCTAGCTGCGCGGGTCGCTCGCGCGCCGCGCGGGTCGCCCGCAGGCAGCACGGCCTACCCGCCGCGGCGGCCGACCGCCGACCGAGCCGACCTCACCGAGCCGCCGCGCGAAGCCTCAGGCGGGTGCCTTCACCGAGAAGTCCACCTCGGCCGTCGGCACCGTCCCGGCCGTCCGCCCCGGAGCCGTCTGGAACTGCCAATAAAGATTCGTGTGCGCGATAACCGCGGCAGGCGACGGCGCCCCATAAGCCGTCAGGTCCTCCGTCGTATGCGCATCGGCGACCAAAGCCGCGTCGTAACCCCGAGCGATAGCCCCGTGCAGGGTCGACCGGATACAGGCATCGGTCTGCGCACCGGCCACGACCAACCGCCCGACCCCGCGCGCCGCCAAGACCTCCTCGAGGTCCGTCGCCTCGAACGAATCCCCGTACTCCTTGTGCACCACCGGTTCCGACGGTCGCAGCTCCAGTTCGGGCACGAACCGCCAGGTCTCACTGTCGCGCGGCAGTTCCTCACTGGAATGCTGCACCCACACGACATCCACCCCCGCGGCGCGCGCCTTCGACACCAGAGCCGCGATATTGGCGACGACGGCATCGCGCTCGTGGGCGACGCGCATGACGCCGTTCTGGACGTCCACGACCAGCAGGGCCGTGTTCGGGCGGTCGGTCAACGTAGTCATGGCCTCACCCTAACCGCGGGCACCGACACTTTTCGCGCACTAGCATGCCCGGCCATGGACTACGGCATGCTGCTGCTCGGGATCGTCCTGCTCGTCGCCGTCGTGGGGCTGAGTTCCTCGGCCACCGAACGCAGGCTCGGGAAACGCCTCGACCGCGTCGAACGGAAGCTCGACGCCATCGCCGCGCACCTCGGCGTCACCACGGCAGAACCCGACATCCCCGAGGTGACCGCCCTGCTGCGGCAAGGCAAGAAGATCCAGGCGATCAAGGTCTACCGCGAACGCACCGGCGCGGACCTCAAGGAAGCCCGCGACGCCGTGGAGCGGCTCGCCTAATACTGCAACGACACTTCGTGATGGCCGCGTCGTCGGTAGTGGCTGGCACGCGCCCGGGCTTGGCTGGCTCGTCGCCATCGTGACCAGTGCATCGCATGCTGGCTTGTGCGGCGGATCGGTGCGGTGACGCGGTTGAGCAGTCTGCGAATTTCGTTGGAGGTGAGCGGTATCAGGCCGGGTGTGGATCCCCTTTTTTCGCGGCGTCTCGAGTGAGGACGAGAAACGCCGCTGCCGCCATGGAGAGAGTGATATGCCGATACCATGCTTCGTATCGGCGGACCTGGTAGTGGTCGAGTCCTGTTTCGTTTTTCGCGGTTTGGAAACTTTCTTCGATTGCCCAGCGGCTTCCGGCGACGCGCACCAGTTCGCGGATGTCGGTGCCGGCGGGGCCGAAGCAAATGTAATAGGCGATATCGGTGGGATCGCTGACAGAGCGGCGGGCCAGCAGCCAGTGGCCGACTTCTTGTCGGCGTAGAGGCCGGATGTCGACCACCGCCCAATCGTAGATCCGTTGCCCGTGCGCTCCATCGCCGCAGGACAGACGTTGCCAGGCGGCCGGTTCGACCTCCGCGATGACGGCGCGGGCGCGTCGTTGCCGCAGATCCATGGAAATCACCATTTGGGACTTGGGTACGGCGAGTACATGTGCGATATCGTGTTCTTCCAGCCAGAGCCGCAGCCGCCCGACCTGCCCGTAGGCTTCATCAGCGGTGAACCACGCAAACGGGATTCTCGCGGCGAGCGCGCGTTCCACCATCAGTTGTGCCAACTCGGGCTTGGTCGCGAATCCGACGTCGTCGGGAATGCCGGCCGCAGCGCACCGGCCCCGATCCGCGATCCACTCTTTCGGCAGGTACAACTCGCGATCGATCAAAGCTCGTCCCCGATCCGAGGCGTACGCCAAGAACACGCCGATCTGCGAATTCTCGACTCGCCCGGCCGTGCCCGAATACTGGCGCGCCACGCCGGCGGATTTCGTGCCCTTCTTCACGAATCCGGTCTCATCGGCGATCAACACGCCGCGTTCGGCGTCCCCGAGCACGTCGACCACCGCATCACGCACGTCATCACGCATGCCCTCGGCGTCCCAGGCGTAGAAGTTCAGCAGCCGCTGCATGCCCTGCGGACCCGCCTCGCCCGCCATCTCGGCCAGGGTCCAGCCGTTCTTGCGCTCGGCTTCCGCCAGCAGGCCCCGCAGGTAGGACACCATTTGCCGCCGGGGCTCCACCCGGGAAAACCGCGTCGCGAACCGCCCCGCGAACGCAGCGAAACGCGCCGACCAGTCCGTCACCATCTCCAGCACACAAGATCAACTACACGACCAACGAACCAGAGCCTAACCGACACGCGGATCAATCCATCACGAAGTGTCGTTGCAGTACTAAGGCGCGCCGCCGATGTGCTTCGCCGACACGGCTTCCCACACGGCGTCGAAGTCGCGGTACCGGTCGGTGTCGGGCAGGCCACCCAACGAGCCGAGCACGGAGTCGCCGCCGCCGGCCGCGGCCGCTCGGCGCAGGAGCTCTTCGCGGCCGCACGGGTACTCCGCTTCGGCCAAGTGCTTTTCGAGGCTTGATCGGTCCGGAGCAGACATGCTTGCGGCTTACCCGCCGCCGGCCGCGCGGAAACTCAGCCGACGACGATCGTGTGGTCCGTGCGCGGCACCAGCTCGCCGATCACCGGGTGGCCCGGCAGCTCGGCCGCGACCAGCAGCCCGCCCGACGTCTGCGCGTCCGCCAGCAGGAGAGCCTCCTCCTCCGGAACCCGCGACAAGTCAGTGTGCGGGCGGACCCAGTCCAGGTTGCGCCGGGTGCCGCCGCTGACGTACCCGTCGCGCACCGCCTCCCGCGCGCCCTCGAGGTACGGGACCGCCGCCGGGTCGAGGCGCGCCGTCACGCCGCTCGCCCGGGCCAGCTTGTGCAGGTGCCCCAGCAAACCGAAGCCGGTCACGTCCGTCGCGCACGTCGCTCCGGCCGCCAACGCCGCGCGGGACGCGTCGTCGTTCAACGTCGTCATCACGTCGATCGCCTGCTCGAACCGCTCACCGGTCGCCTTGTGGCGTGAGTTGAGCACGCCGACGCCGAGCGGCTTCGTCAGGGTCAGCGGCAGCCCGGCGCGCCCGGCGTCGTTGCGCAGCAGGCGATCCGGCGCGGCCACTCCCGTCACCGCGAGGCCGTACTTCGGTTCCGGGTCGTCGATGCTGTGCCCGCCCGCGAGGTGGCAGCCCGCCGAGCGGCAGACGTCGAGGCCGCCGCGGAGCACCTCCGCGGCCAGCGAAAACGGCAGCACCTCCCGCGGCCAGCCGAGCAGGTTGACCGCCACGACCGGTGTCCCGCCCATCGCGTACACGTCGGACAGCGCGTTGGCCGCGGCGATCCGGCCCCAGTCGTACGCGTCGTCGACCACCGGGGTGAAGAAGTCCGTCGTCGCGATGAGCGCGGTCGAGCCGGAGATGCGGACCGCGGCCGCGTCGTCCCCGGTCTCCAGCCCCACGAGCAGCTCGCCCGCCGGGGAGACGGGCACGGTGCCAGTCAGGCCGCGGACGGCCTCCTCCAGCTCGCCGGGCGGGATCTTGCACGCACAGCCGCCGCCGTGCGCGTACTGCGTCAGCCGGTAACCCACCGGTTCATCCTGCCCGCCGCGCCCGGGCTTGGCAGGATGGCACCCATGGTGCAGGGAGGCGTATCCGGCCTGGTGACCGGCACGGTCTTCAAAATCGTCGAGCGGCAGGTCCTGCCGCTGGCGGGTTCGATTCCCGTCCGCCTCCGCCATGCCTGACCCCCGCCGCGCGATCCCGCGCACGGACGCCCTGCTGGCCGAGCCCCGGATCGCCAAGGCCGCCGCGGTGCTGGGGCGCGAGCTGGTGAAATCCGTGGTCAAGGACGTCCAGCAGGTCGCCCGGGCGGGGGAAATCGCGCCGGACGACGTCGTTGACGTGGTTCTCGCGCGGCTCCCGGCGGGCGCGTCTTCGCTGCGCCCGGTGGTCAACGCGACCGGGGTCGTCGTGCACACCAACCTCGGCCGGGCGCCGCTCTCGCCGTCCGCGCTCGACGCCCTGGTCGCGGCGGGCGGCACCACCGACGTCGAGTTCGACCTCGGGACCGGTGACCGGGCTCGCCGCGGCCGCGGTGCGCTCGCCGCACTGGCCGCCGCCGTGCCGGATGCCGCCGCGGTGCACGTGGTCAACAACAACGCGGCCGCCCTGCTGCTCTGCGCGCTCGCCCTGGCGCCGGGCCGGGAGATCGTCGTCAGCCGCGGTGAGCTGGTCGAAATCGGCGACGGCTTCCGCATCCCGGACCTCCTCGAGTCGACGGGTGCCCGGCTGCGCGAGGTCGGCACGACGAACCGGACGTCGGCCCGCGACTACGCCGCCGCGCTCGGCCCGGACACCGGGTTCGTGCTCAAGGTGCACCCCTCGAACTACCGCGTCACCGGCTTCACCTCGGAAGCGCCGATCACCGAACTGGCGAGCCTCGGCGTGCCGCTGGTCGTCGACATCGGTTCGGGATTGCTGGCCCCGCACCCGCTCCTGCCCGACGAGCCGGACGCGGCGACCGCACTCCGGGCAGGCGCCACCGTCGTCACGGCCAGCGGGGACAAGCTGCTCGGCGGCCCGCAGGCCGGTCTGCTCTTCGGCGACGCGGACGTCGTCGAACGGCTGCGGCGCCACCCGGCCGCACGAGCCCTGCGCGTCGACAAGCTCACGCTGGCCGCTCTCGAAGCGACTGTGCGCGGACCACTGCCACCCATGCGCGCCGCGCTCGAAGCGTCCGTCGAAAGCCTGCGAGATCGCGCACAAGCACTGGTCAGGGCACTGGACGGCGTCGACGCGCACCTCGTCGCCTCCGTGGCGGCCGTCGGCGGCGGGGGTGCGCCGGGCGTCGAACTGCCCAGCGCCGCGGTCAGCCTGCCCGTCCGGTACGCGACGGCCCTGCGCACGGGCGAGCCCGCGGTGGTCGGCCGCGTCGTCAAGGACCGCTGCCTGCTCGACCTGCGGACCGTGCGGCCGGAAGAGGACGTGAAACTCCTGGAAGCCGTCCGCCGATGCGGGTGATCGTCACCGCCGGGCACGTCGACCACGGCAAGTCCACGCTCGTCCGCCTGCTCACCGGGATGGAACCGGACCGCTGGGCCGAGGAGCGCCGCCGCGGCCTCACCATCGACCTCGGGTTCGCCTGGACGCGGATCGGCGACGAGGACGTCGCGTTCGTCGACGTGCCCGGCCACGAACGGTTCGTGCCGAACATGCTGGCCGGCGCCGGACCCGCGCCCGCGGTGCTGTTCGTCGTCGCCGCGGACGAAGGCTGGATGCCGCAGTCAGCCGAGCACCTCGCCGCCCTCGACGCGTTCGGCGTGGCGCGCGGACTGCTGGTCGTCACCAAGGCCGACCGTGCCGATCCGGCCGCCGCGACGGAGGCCGCGCGGCGCGAGATCGCGGCGACGTCGCTGGGTGCCGTGCCGAGCGTGGCCGTCAGCGGCACCACGGGCGCGGGCCTCGGTGAGCTGCGCGCGGCGATCGCCGAGCTGGCGAAGAGCCTGCCGCCACCCGACCCGGACGCCGACGTCCGGTTCTGGATCGACCGGGCGTTCACCGTCTCCGGCGCGGGCACGGTCGTCACCGGCACCCTCGCCGCGGGGACGATCGCCGTCGGCGACGAGCTGCGGCTGGGGGAGTCGCGGGTGAAGGTCCGCGGGCTGCAGGCCCTCGGCGAGCCGCGCGACCGCGTCGAAGCCGTGGCCAGGGTCGCGGTGAACCTGCGCGGCACCGCCCGCGGCGACGTCGGCCGTGGCGACGTCCTGCTCACGCCCGGCCGCTGGCGCACCACCACCGAGTTCGACGTCCGGTTGCGCGGCCCCGACCCGCACCGGCACCTGGTGCTGCACTTCGGCACCGCGGCCGTGCCGGTGCGGGTCCGTCCACTCGGGACGGACACGGCGCGGCTGACCACCGCGACGGCGTTGCCGCTGCGCGTGGGTGACCGCGGCCTGCTGCGCGACCCCGGCGAGCACCGGATCGCCGCCCGGTTCGACGTCCTGGACGTCGACCCGCCGCCGTTGCCCCGCCGCGGCGCGGCCCGGGCGCGCGCGGCCGAGCTGGCCGGATCGGACCTCGCCGCGACGTACCTGCGCCGCATCGGGTTCGCGAAGGCCGGGGACCTCGCCGCGATGGGCCTGCCGGAGACGGGCGTCCGCTGGGGTGACTGGCTCGCCGACGCCGAACGGATCGCGCAGGTGCGCGCGGCGGCCGCCACGATCGTGCGCGAGTGGGACAGCCTCGCCGCCGGCGTGCCGGTGGAGGCACTGCGGCAGCGGCTCGGCCTGCCCGCGCCGGAACTCGTCGCGCCGGTGCTCGCGGGCACCGGCTTCGAGGTGGCGGGCGGGCTCGTGCGGCGGCCCGGCGCCGGGCTCGACCCGGCCGTCGAACGGGCCGTCGAGAAGGTGGGGAAACACCTCGCCGAGCACCCGTTCCGGGCCCCGGAAGCGGACGAGCTGCGGGCGCTGGGCCTGGGCCGCCGCGAGCTGGCGGCGGCCGTCCGGCTCGGCCGGCTGACCGCGGTCGCCGAGGGCGTCGTGCTCGGCCCGGACGCCGAAGAACGGGCCGTCGCCGTGCTGCGGGGAGTGGCCCAGCCGTTCACGGTCTCCCAGGCGCGGCAGGCGCTCGACAGCACCCGGCGGGTCGTGGTCCCGCTGCTGGAGCGCCTCGACGCGGCCGGACGGACCGAACCCCTCGGCGACGGCACGCGCCGGGTCTCGCGGACACCCTGAAAACGTGGCCCGGCCGCGCTGAAGGGGACGTTCGTCTCGTCTGATGCGTTGAAGGGGACTTTCCTCGCATCAGATGCCAGGAAAGGCCCCTTCAGCCCGCCGGTGCGGTGGTTGGAGCTGCGGCGGCGGGGTATCGCTACTACCGTGCCAGGCATGGGTGTACGGCGGTGGGTCGAAGGCTGGCCGGTGTACCGGCAGCTGACCGGACCCGACCGGACCGCCCGCGCCGCCGCGGCCAAATCGGACGGTTCGGAGAAATGGCACGCGCGCACCGAAGACGCCGACCGCGTCGTCCGCTCCGTCTGCCCGTACTGCGCCGTCGGCTGCGGCCAGAAGGTCTACGTCAAGGACGGCCGCGTCACGCAGATCGAAGGTGACCCGGACTCGCCGATCTCCCGCGGCAGGCTCTGCCCGAAGGGGTCGGCGAGCAAGCAGCTCGTGACGAGCCCGAGCCGCGTCACCGAGGTCCTCTACCGCCGCCCGCACGGCACGGAGTGGGAGCGCCTGCCGCTCGAGCGGGCGATGGACATGATCGCCGACCGGGTGCTGAAGACCCGCGCCGAGACGTGGCAGGACGTCGACGACCAGGGCCGCGTGCTCAACCGCACGCTCGGCTTCGCCAGCCTGGGCGGGGCGACCCTGGACAACGAAGAGAACTACCTTATGAAGAAGCTGTACACCGCGCTCGGCGCGATACAGATCGAAAACCAGGCCCGTATTTGACACTCCGCCACGGTTCCCGGTCTGGGGACCTCCTTCGGTCGTGGGGGCGCCACGACGTTCCAGCAGGACCTCGCCAACGCCGACTGCATCGTCATCCAGGGCTCGAACATGGCCGAGTGTCACCCGGTCGGGTTCCAGTGGGTGATGGAGGCGAAGGCCCGCGGCGCCAAGATCATCCACGTCGACCCGCGGTTCACCCGCACGAGCGCGGTTTCGCACGTCCACGCGGCCCTGCGCGCCGGGACGGACATCGCGTTCCTCGGCGGGCTGATCAACCACGTGCTGAGCAACGACCTCGACTTCCGGGAGTACGTGCTGGCCTACACGAACGCGGCCGCGATCCTGCGTGAGGACTTCCAGGACACCGAAGACCTGGACGGGCTGTTCTCCGGTTACGACCCGGAGAAGCGGCGCTACGAAATGTCCTCGTGGGAGTACGAAGGCGCGCCGACGCTGCCCGCGGCCGGGTCCACCGACCCGGAGCAGCCGGGCGAACCGGGCTCCGAACAGCACGGCGGCGAGGCGCACCAGCAGTCGGCCAGGGCGGACACCTACGGCAGCGGGGGCGCGGCGATCGGCGGCAAGCCGAAGACGGACGAGACGCTGCAGCACCCGCGCTGCGTCTTCCAGGTGCTCAAGCGCCACTTCGCGCGGTACACCCCCGAGGTCGTCGCGGACGTCTGCGGCCTGCCGGTCGAGCAGTTCGCCGAGATCGCCGAGGCGATCACGAAGAACTCGGGCCGCGACCGGACGACCGCGTGGGTGTACTCGGTCGGCTGGACCCAGCACACGGTCGGCGCGCAGTACATCCGGACGGCGTCGATCCTGCAGACCCTGCTCGGCAACATCGGGCGTCCCGGCGGCGGCATCCTCGCGCTGCGCGGGCACGCCAGCATCCAGGGCTCCACCGACATCCCGACGTTGTTCAACCTGCTGCCCGGGTACATCCCGATGCCGCACGCGCACCAGCACCAGAGCCTCGACGAGTTCGTCGAGGCCGACGCCGGCAAGACCGGCTTCTGGGGCAACATGCGCTCCTACACGGTCAGCCTGCTCAAGTCCTACTGGGGCGACTCGGCCCAGCCGCACAACGACTTCCGCTTCGGCTACCTGCCGCGGCTGACCGGCGACCACGGCACCTACGCCACCGTGCGGAAGCAGATCGAAGGGGAGTGCAAGGGCTACTTCCTGGTCGGGGAGAACCCGGCGGTCGGCTCGGCCAACGGCAAGTTCCAGCGGCTCGGCCTGGCCAACCTCGACTGGCTCGTCGTCCGCGACCTGCAGCTGATCGAGAGCGCGACGTTCTGGAAGGACGGCCCGGAGGTCGAGACCGGCGAGCTGACGCCGGAGGAGATCGGCACCGAGGTCTTCTTCCTGCCCGCGGCCGCCCACACCGAGAAGGACGGCAGCTTCACCAACACGCAACGGCTCCTGCAGTGGCACCACAAGGCCGTCGAGCCGCCCGGCGACGCCCGCAGCGACCTGTGGTTCTACTACCACCTCGGCCGGCTCATCCGGGAGCGGATCGGCGACGACCCGCGCGACGCGCCGATCCGCGACCTCACGTGGAGCTACCCGGTCGAGGGGCCGACGGACGACCCGAGCGCGGAGTCGGTGCTCGCCGAGATCAACGGCCACGGCCCGGACGGCCCGCTCTCGGCGTACACGCAGCTGAAGGACGACGGCTCGACCGCCTGCGGCTGCTGGATCTACTGCGGGGTCCGCGCCGACGGGAAGAACCAGGCGGCCAACCGGCAGCCGGGCGCCGAACAGGACTGGATCGCGAACGGCTGGGCCTGGGCGTGGCCGGCGAACCGGCGGATCCTCTACAACCGCGCGTCCGCGGACCCGGACGGCAAGCCGTGGAGCGAGCGCAAGAAGCTGCTCAGCTGGGACGCGCGGCAAGGCAAGTGGGTCGGCCCCGACGTCCCGGACTTCGAGCCGACGAAGGCGCCGGACCACGTGCCCCCCGAGGGCGCCCAGGCGCAGGAGGCGCTCAGCGGCCGCGATCCGTTCATCATGCAGACCGACGGCAAGGCGTGGCTCTACGTCCCGGCCGGGCTGGCCGACGGCCCCCTGCCCACGCACTACGAGCCGTTCGAAAGCCCGGTGGAGAACGCGCTCTACGGCCGGCAGGAGTCGCCGACGCGCCAGACCCTGGACAGCCCGTCGAACCCGTACAACCCGGCGCGGAGCACGGTTTACCCGTACGTCTTCACGACCTACCGGCTCACCGAGCACCACACCGCCGGCGGGATGAGCCGCACCCTGCCGTACCTGTCCGAGCTGCAGCCGGAGTTCTTCTGCGAGGTGTCCCCGGCGCTGGCGGCCGAGCGCGGCCTCGAAAACGGCGGCTGGGCCACGATCATCTCGGCCCGGACCGCGATCGAGGCGCGAGTGCTCGTCACCGAGCGCGTGAAGCCGCTCAAGGTCCGCGGCCGGACCATCCACCAGGTCGGGCTGCCCTACCACTGGGGTCCGAACGGGCTTTCGCGCGGCGACGCGGCCAACGACCTGCTGTCGATCGTGCTGGACCCGAACGTGCACATCCAGGAGTCGAAGGCGGCCACCTGCGACATCCGGCCGGGACGGCGGCCCCGCGGTGCCGCGCTGCCGGCCATGGTCGAGGAGTATCGGAGGCGGGCCGATGGCTGAGTACGGCGCACAGGCGCGGATGGGGTTCTTCACCGACACGTCCGTGTGCATCGGCTGCAAGGCCTGCGAAGTCGCGTGCAAGGAGTGGAACGGCGTGCCCGAAGCGGGCGGGCTCGACCTGCTCGGCACGTCGTACGACAACACCGGCGCGCTCGGCTCGAACACCTGGCGGCACGTCGCCTTCGTGGAACAGCCGAAGTCCACTGTGGACCTCGGGATGCCGGACGTCGGCGCGCCGGGGCAGGACGACCCCGGCGTGCGCTGGCTGATGTCGAGCGACGTCTGCAAGCACTGCACGCACGCCGCGTGCCTCGACGTCTGCCCGACCGGCTCGCTGTTCCGCACCGAGTTCGGCACCGTCGTGGTCCAGCAGGACATCTGCAACGGCTGCGGCTACTGCGTCCCGGCGTGCCCGTACGGCGTCATCGAAAAGCGCGAGTCCGACGGCCGCGCCTTCAAGTGCACCCTCTGCTACGACCGGCTCGGCGCGGGGCTCGAACCGGCGTGCGCGAAGGCGTGCCCGACCGACTCGATCCAGTTCGGCGAGCTGGACGAGCTGCGCGAACGCGCTGACGAGCGGGTCAAGACGCTGCACGACGAGGGCGTGCCGGAGGCACGGCTCTACGGCCGCGACCCCGATGACGGCGTCGGCGGCGACGGCGCGTTCTTCCTGCTGCTGGACGAACCCGAGGTCTACGGGCTGCCGCCGGACCCGGTCGTCACCACGCGCGACCTGCCCGCGATGTGGAAGCGGGCGGCGGTGACCGCGGCCGGGGTCGCCGTGGCGGTCGCCGCGTCGTTCCTGGGACGGCGCCGATGAGCCCCCGCCGCGAACGCGCGATGGTCGAGCCCGCCGAGTTCCGGTCGTACTACGGCAAGCCGATCCTCAAGGAGCCGGCGTGGAAGCAGCCGGACGTGCCGCTGTACCTGTTCCTCGGCGGCGCGGCGGGCGCGTCGGCGACGATGGCGGCGCTGGCCGACGTCACCGGGCGGCCGCGGCTGGCGCGAATCGGCAGGCTGGTCGCGTCCGGCGGCTCGGTCGCCAGTGTCGGGGCGTTGATCCACGACCTGGGGCGGCCGGAGCGGTTCCTGCACATGCTGCGGGTGCTGAAGCCGACGTCGCCGCTCTCGGTGGGCTCGTGGATCCTCTCGCCGTTTTCGGGCCTGGCCGCCGTCGCGGCGGCGTCGGAAGTCACCGGGAAACTGCCGGTGATCGGACGGCTGGCCGGAGTCGGGGCGGGGGTGCTCGGGCCCGCGATGTGCACGTACACGGCGGTGCTGCTCGCCGACACGGCGACGCCGTCGTGGCACGAAGCCCACGGCACGCTGCCGGTGCTGTTCGCGGGCAGCGCGCTGACCAGCGGCGCGGGGGCGGCCCTGCTTGCGGGGGAAACCGGGCCGGTCGTGCGGGCCGGGCTGGCCGGGGCGGCGGCCGAGCTGGTGGCCGAGCACCACCTGGAGACCGGGCTGGGCCTGGCGTCGGAGCCGTACCGCACCGGGCGGGCCGGCAAGCTGCTGAAGGCCGCCAAAGCCCTCACCGCCGCCGGTGCCGGGCTGTCGCTGGTGGCCGGGCGGAGCCGCGTGGCCGGAGCGCTCGCCGGAGCCGCGTACCTGGCTTCGGGGCTGTGCACGCGGTTCGGCGTCTACGCGGCCGGCGTGGCGTCCACAAAGGACCCGAAGTACGTCGTGGTGCCGCAGCGGGAGCGGGTCAGCCAGCGGGCAGGCCGCTGAAGAAGCCGTCGAGCGCCTTCGCCAGGGCCTCCGGGTTCTCCTCCGCCATGTGGTGCCCCGACTCGATGGCGTAGGCGTCGCGCAGGTCGGTCGTCCACTCGCGCCAGATGGCCGGGATGTCGCCGTGCATCTCTTCGAGGTCGTCGAGGCTGGACCAGAGGATCAGCACCGGGCACGTGATCTTCCGCCCGGCGGCTTTGTCGGCGTCGTCGTGGGCGCGGTCGACGCCCAGGCCCGCGCGGTAGTCCTCGAGCATCGCGGTCACCGTCGCCGGATCGTGGATCGCGCGGTGGAAATCGGCGAAGTTCTCCTCGCCGAGCCGCTCCGGCGTGTTCTTGGTGGCGACGTTGTACCAGGCGTCCGGGTCGGCGGTGATCGCCCGCTCCGGCCGCTCCGGCTGGGCGAAGAAGAACCAGTGGTACCACGCCCGCGCGAACTCGGCGTGGCAGCGGGCCAGGCTTTCGCCGACCGGGATGGAGTCGAGGATCGCCGCGCCGCGGACCACGTCCGGGTGATCGAGCGCGAGGCGTGTCGTGACGAGTGCGCCGCGGTCGTGCCCGGCCACGAAGAACCGCTCGTGGCCCAGCTCCCGCATCAGCGCGACGCAGTCGGCCGCCATGACGCGCTTGCTGTAGGGCATGTGGTCGGCGTCGGTCGGCGGTTTGGTGGATTCGCCGTACCCGCGCGTGTCCGGGCAGACCACGGTGAACCGCTCCGCGAGCCGCGGCGCGACCCGGTACCACGTCGTGTGCGTGCGCGGGTGCCCGTGCACCAGCAGCAGCGGCGGACCGGAACCGCCGTGGCGGACCCGGAGCGTCACATCCCCGACGTCGACGTGGTCCAGCGTGAAGCCTTCGAACATGGCCACCCCCAGACGGATGCTGCCGCACCCCGGCGCCCGGGGTGCGGCAGCGGATCTCGGATCAGTTCTTGTCCTTGACGCCCTTGACGGCGTCCTTCACCTTGTCGGCGGCCTGCTTGAGGGAACCCTTGGCCTGTTCGGACTTGCCTTCGGCCTGCCACTGCTCGTTGTCCGTGGCGTCGCCGATGGCTTCCTTGGCCCGGCCCTTCAGCTCTTCGCCCTTGTTCTCGAACTTGTCGTTCATGAGTGCACCTTCCGTGAGGGGCCTTGCCGGTCGGTTACCCCCTGGACGCGCCCGTACACATCACAACCAGACGAGGGCCGTGAGCACGGTCACCCCGGCGAGCAGCCACGCGACGTAGTCGCCGACGTGCCCGGAATGGCCGCGGTGCAGCACTTCGAGGGCCGCCCGCACCGGCCGTGGCCAGGACGGCAGCCGCCGGGGCCACAGCGCGGCCGCGGCGACGCCGAGCGCCAGCAGCACCGTGAGCAGGCCGAACCACACGCCGGACGCGGACCACTCCGCCGTCACGGGCGCGGGCGGGCCGGGCGCGGGGACGGCGGGCAGCACGTCGTGCAGGTACCCGCCGCGGTCGGCGTCCTGGCGTCCGGCCGTGGTGGCGGCTTCGCCCACCCAGGGGAGCGTGCCCACGGCCAGCGCGCCCGCCAGGAGGGCGACGATCGCCGCGGTCATGGTCACCGGCGTGCGCGCGATCGGACGGCCCGTCTCCGGTTCCTCGTCCGTCCCGGGGGTCCGGTCGCCGTCGTCCCGCCGCGGCGGCGTGCCGAGTCCGAAGTAGACACCCAGCCCGGCGCGCAGCACCGCGGCCGCCGTCACCGCGGACACGACGACGAACACGGCCACCAGCCAGCCGTACCCGCTCCGCTCGAGCGCGTGTTCGGCGACGGCCTTGCCGAACGCGACGCCGAACGGCGGCAACCCGGCCAACGCGAGCGCCGCCAGCAGGAACAACCCGGCTTCCAGCCGCGAATGCCCGCACCGGCCGAACAGCTCGTCCTCGTCGACACTGCCGTAGCGGTCCATCAGGACCCCGGCGAGCAGGAACAGCGCCGCTTTGGCGCCGGCGTGCCCGGCGACCGCGAGCACGAACCCGGCGCTCGCCTCGCCGCCGGTGGCCGCCAGACCGCACAGGAACAAGCCGGTGTGGGCGATGGTCGAGTAGGCCAGCAGCCGTTTCAGGTGGCGCTGGGTGAAGCAGAGGACGGCGCCGAGCAGCGCGCTGGCGATGCCGAGCACCAGCAGGACCCGGGCGAACGCGCCGTCGTCGAGGACCCCGCCGAACACGGTGCGCCGCACCCGCAGCACGCCGTAGGCCCCCAGTTCGACCATCACGCCGGAGAACAGCACGCACACCGGCGTCGGGGCGACGGCGTGCGCGTCGGCGAGCCAGAAGTGGAACGGCACGGCCGCCGCCTTGACCAACAGGCCGGTGCAGACGAGCACGAACGCGGCGAGGACCAGCGCGTCCGCGGGCCGCCCGTCGAGCGCGACGCCGAGCTGGGCGAGCCCGAGCTGCCCGCCGCGCGCGTACAGCAGGCCGATGCCCATCAGCGTGAAATACGCGCCGAGGGAGTTCACCACGCCGAAGTTCAGCGCGCCCTGGACCGAGTCGGCCTCCTCGACCCGGTACCCGGTGAGCGCGTAGGCGACCCCGCTCATCAGCTCGAAGAACACGAAGAGGGTGAACAGGTCGCCGGTGAGCAGGAAGCCGAGCATGCCGGTGAGGAACAGCAGCATCATCGCGTGGTAGCGGGCTTCGACCGCCTCGAAGTAGTGCCAGCTGTAGAGCAGCGCGCACGTCGTCAGGAACGAGGCCAGCAGGGCGAGGGTGGTGTTGAGCCCGTCGGCGGCCAAGACGATGCCCAGCGAACGCGTGCCGTCCGGCCGGTGCCCGCCGAGCCAGCTCACCACCCGGCCGTGCTGCACGCCCACGAGCAGCACCGCGGTCAGGACGGTGACGGCGAGGGCGGTCGCCGTCGCGAGGCCGTCGGCCACCACGCGCGGCAACTTGAGGCCGAGCCCGAGCAGCACGCACGCGGCCAGCAGCGGCAGGGCGACGACGAGGGCCGGGAGCGCGGTCATCGCCTCAGCCGCGCAGGGCGCGCAGGTCGTCGGGGTCGACCGTGCCGTGCCGCTTCGAAATCTGGATGGTCAGGGCCAGCAGCAGCGCGGTGATCGTCGCGGACACGACGATGTCGGTCAGGGTCATCGCCTGCACCATCGGGTCGACGACGGGCTGCCGCTGGTCCTGGGCGACGATCGGCGCCCCGGCCCCTCGTTGATAGCCGATGCCGAGGAGCAGCACGTACGTCCCGGCCTGCGCGACCGAGAGCGAGACGACGGTGTGGACGAGGTGGCGGCTGCGCACGATGCCCACCGACCCGGCGAGCAGCAGCCACGCGGCCACGCCGTAGCAGGCCAGTCCGACGACGGTCACGCGCGCTCCTCCCGGATCAGGCCCTGGCCGAGGAACTGGGCCAGCAGCACCACCAGCCCGGCCGCCACCTCGATGCCGATGAGCACGCTCAGCACCGGCACGGTGCCCGCCGACAGCAGCGAGCCGAACTCGCCCGGCGGCAGGACGTTCGCCAGGAACGCGCTCCCGGCGACCAGGCCGGCGAGCCCGGTGACGACGTACAGCCCGGTCGCCGCGGCCTCGGCGTACTCGCACCAGTCGATCGGGCGCAGCTTCGCCAGCGCCGGGTAGCTGCCGGAGATGTAGAGCAGGTGCCAGCCGGTGGCCAGCACGACCCCGCCCTGGAAGCCGCCGCCCGGGGTGAGGTGCCCGTGCGCCACGACGTCCGCCCCGAGCAGGAGCGTCACCGGGAGCATCAGGTAGCCGCCGAGCTTGACCACGGGCATGACGTAGCCGCTGGTGGGCTCGATCCGCCGTCGCTCCTCTTTGGTCGGCTGCAGCAGGGAAAGCGCGCCGACGACGGCCGCCGCCACGATCGTCTCTTCGCCGAGCGTGTCCAGGGCGCGCAGGTCGAAGTTGACCGACGACACCAGGTTCGGCGTCGCGTGGGCGAGCGCGGCGGGCAGCGCGAGGTCGCGGTAGACGTGCGCCGAGCCGCCGAACTCCGGCATCCGCAGGAAGGCTGTCACCAGCAGCACGGCCACCCCGAGCGCGCCCGCCGCGCACAGCCACGTCCGCGCCCGCAGCGTCATCGCCCGCCCACCTTCCGGATCGTCAGCAGCACCAGCAGCGGGACGACGGCCGAGCCGACGGCCAGCTCGGAAAGGGCGACGTCGGGGGCCTGGAGCGCGAAGAACAGCAGGGCCAGGCAAAGGCTGAACAGGGAGAGCGTGATCGCCTGCCGCCGCGGATCCGGCGTGGCCACCACCACGAACCCCGCGACGGCGACGAACGCGAGGGCGACGAGCAGCACCACCGTCGTCACGACGGCAGGTCCTCGTCGACCACACCCCGCCGCCGAGCTTCGATGCGCCCGGCGGCCGACGACAGCACCGGCCCGGTCACCGCGAGCAGCGCGACGGTGAGCAGGATGGCTCCCGAGCCGAGGCTCCAGCCGTTGGCCACGGCCAGGCCCGCGCCGACCAGGGGAGCGCCGACAGTGGTCACGGGCGCGAGCAGGTGCAGCCGGTTGAGCAGGCCGTCGGCGCGCAGCATCGCGACGGACGCGGCCACGACCACGGCGACCCCGGCGAAGACGAGGACGTGCGCGATCACCGCGTCGTCCCGAGCAGCCGGATGAAGACGAGAGTGCCGGCGAAGGCCAGCACGGTCAGGGTGAGCGGGAGGATCACCGCGCTCGACGGGCCGTACGCCTGCACGAACAGCAGCATCGTCAGCACCGTGACCGGGCCCGCGAGCTGCAGCCCGGCCAGCCGGGTGATCGCGTCGCCCCGCGCGGCCAGCCACAGCGCCGGG
Organism: Amycolatopsis nalaikhensis; assembly: GCF_030264295.1. Taxonomy (GTDB): domain Bacteria; phylum Actinomycetota; class Actinomycetes; order Mycobacteriales; family Pseudonocardiaceae; genus Amycolatopsis; species Amycolatopsis nalaikhensis. Next base: position 7,871,904 of record NZ_CP127173.1, read on the forward strand.
CCGAGGCCGCCCGCCATGAGCAGCACGGCGGCGACCAGCCAGCCCGTCACCGCCGCACCTCGTCGAGCAGGCGGGAGTCGCCGAGCAGCCGGTGGACGACCAGCTCCCGGTCGTCCGGCGGGGTCGCGACGACCATCGTGCCCGGCGTGCTGCCGACGACGGCGGCCGCGGCCGCCACGCGGGCGTGGTGCACCGCCTCGGGTTCGTCGGGCAGGTCCACGGTGGCGAACCGGCCCGCACGCGGGTGCCGCACCAGCTTGACCAGGGCCTGCCCGGACTCCCGGACGGCGTTGCCGGGCACCCGGAGCAGCCAGCGGAACCAGCGCGCCCGGGGCCGCCAGACCTCGCCGACGGCTCGTCGCGCCGCCCGCGCGGCGAACGCGCACGGTAGCGCCACCACGGCCGCGGCCACGGTCTCGGGCAGCGAAGGCGTCACCAAGGTCAGCAGCCACAGGCCGGTCAGGCCGAGCCACCACACCAGCACCTCGGATGTCACGCGCACGCCGGGCGAATACCCCGCGGCCGGGTCCGCCAACCGGGGTCACCGGTCCGGCAGGTGCCCGCCCATCCGCTCGATCCGCTGGATGGCCGGTTCCGCCAGGACGCCGTGGACCAGCACCGACACCGCCACGGCGACCGCGCCGACCCGCCACAGCACGTCCTGCTGCGGCACCGGGATCCGGTTCAGCGCGTAGGCGAGGTAGAAGAGCGTGCCGATGCCGCGGACGCCGAAGAACGCGATCGCGAGCGAGGCCGGCCGCCCCGCGGACGAACCGAGCAGCGAGACCCAGCCGACCACCGGCCGGACGACGAGCACCGCCACCACGGCGATCAGCACTTCGATCACGCGCAGGCCGCGCAGCAGCCCGTCGCCCACGGCCAGCCCGAGCCCGAGCAGGGCGAGCGGCACGAAAAGACGTTCCAGCTGACGGCCGAAGGCGTGCAGGACGCCGTGGTACTCGTGCGAGCGTTCCTGCGTGCGGACGGCGACCGCGGCGACGAACACGGCGACGAACCCATTGCCGTGGGCCAGCTCCGCGAGCGCGTAGGGCAGGAACGCCAGTGCGAGCAGGACCAGGCCGTCGGCGTATTCGGCCAGGCGAAGGCGGTCCGACGGCGTCCGGAAGATCGCCCAGCCGAGCAGCCACCCGGCGGCCACGCCGATCGCGACGCCGGTCGCGATCGGCAGCAGCAGGTCCACGAGCACCCAGGAGACGTCGAGTTTCGGTTCACTGCCCGCCAGCGCGAGACCGAGCAGGACGAACGGCATGGTCAGACCGTCGTTCAGGCCCGCTTCCGTGGTCAGGGTGAAGCGGATTTCGTTGTCCCTGGCCAGTTCCGGCTCGACGTCGGGGTGCGGCACGCCGATGTCGCCGGCCAGCACGGGGTCCGTCGGGGCGAGGGCGGCGGCCAGCAGCAGCGCGACGCCGGGTGTGAGCGCGAGCCACCAGTGGCCGAGCACGGCGACGAGCAGGATCGACAGGGGCATGGTGAGGGCGAGCAGCCGCCAGGTCGAGCCCCAGCGGCGCAGGCCGAACGGCCGGTCGACGGACAGGCCCGCGCCGGCGAGCGCGACCAGGATGCCCAGCTGGGTGAAGGATTCGACGCCGTGCAGGTGGGCGGCGGGGTCGCTCCAGCCGTCACCGTAGGGCGCGGGCAGCGGCAGCAGGCCGAGCCCGATCCCGGCGCCGAGCATCACCAGCGGCACCGAGAACGGCCGGTCGGCGACGAGCTTCGGGACGATGGCGGCGGCGAGCGCCAGCAGCCCCGCGACGCCGAACAGCACCGTCAAGGACGACAAGGGGGTTCCCTCCTGCCCGCTCGTGGTCTCGTGATCGGCGGGAGGTGAGCGTAAGCCGGGGTCCGGGCGGGCGCAGCGTGATCGGCCGCCGGGCGCGGAGCCGAGTAGCGTGGCGGGAGAGGCCAGCGAACCGGGAGGAGGCCGCGGTGACGGCGACGAACGGGGCGGGTCGGCCGTGCCGGTTCTGCGGAGGAGTGCGCGGCCCGCGGGTGCCGGGCAAGGAGGGGCCGATCTGCCTCGACTGCGTCCGGGCGGGCCTGAGGGTGGCCCGCGACGGAGCGGACCGCCAGACCACGGCGGGCGACGTCCTGGCGGCGGTGACATCGCCCTTGGCGGCGGTGTGCGAGTTCTGCGGCCGCCGGGAGAGGCGGACGTTCCTGGGCTTGCGGCGGCCGTTGCTGCGGGTGGACTGCGCGGCCCGGGACGCGGTGATCTGCGTGGACTGCCTGGACCACGCGGGTGATGTGCTGAACCTGGCCCTGCGCCACTGAGGGTGCTTGCGCAGCGGTGAAGGCTGCGGGATCGGCAGGCGCGGGCATTACCGGGCGCCGTCGCCCCGGGCTGCGCGAGCAAGTGCCGAACGTTGCGCTGCGTGACCGGCGGGGTTTCCCCTCACTCCACCCGGGGTAGCCGGACGCCATGACGTCCACGCACGGGAACCTCAAGCGGACCGAGCCGGTGACCGCGTCGGTCGCCGAAACCCTGCGGGTCGCCGTCGAGGTGGCGCTGCCTACGCTGGCCGGGGGTGTGATCAAGCGCCGTCCGGCCGCCATGGCCGTCGCCGAGAAGCTGCGGTTCGACCGGCCCGCCGTCAAGCTGCTGCGGCAGCTTCGCGCCCGCCACCACGGGCGGCCGCTCAAGCTGCGCGTTCCCGGCCGGTCCGTCGAACTCGCGCTGTCCGGTGCCGATGTCGGGACCCTGCTGGCCGGGGCGCCGACGCCGTTCAGTCCGTCCACAAGGGAGAAACGCGCCGCGCTCGGCCACTTCCAGCCACACGGGGTGCTGATCTCGGACGCCGCCGATCGGCGCTCGCGCCGCCGGTTCACCGAAGCCGTGCTCGAGCCCGGCCGTCCGCTGCACGAGCTCGCCGCGCCGTTCGCCAAGGTCGTCGCGGACGAAACCGCCGTCCTGCTCAGCGAAGCCACCCACGACGGCGAGCTGACCTGGGATGCCTTCAACGTCGCCTGGTGGCGGCTCGTCCGGCGCCTGGTGCTCGGCACCGCCGCCCGCGACGACGACGAACTCACCGACCTCCTCGCGCGCCTGCGGCTCGACGCGAACTGGGCCTACCTGCACCCGCGGCGCAAGCACGTCCACGCGCGCTTCCGCGACCGGCTGACCGCGCACCTCGGCCGCGCCGAGCCGGGCAGCCTGGCGGCGGCGATCGCCGAGGCCGGGGACGACGGCACCGCGGCCGACCAGGTGGCGCACTGGCTGTTCGCCTTCGACGCGGCGGGCATGGTCGCCTTCCGCACCCTGGCCCTGCTGGCCACCCACCCGGCGGCACTGGACCGCGCCCGCGCCGACCTCGGCGACGCCGACCCCGCCGAACCGCACCAGCTGAGCTACCTGCGCGCGTGCGTGCTGGACACCGTCCGGCTCTGGCCGACCACGCCGATGCTGCTGCGCGAGACCACCGAGGAAACGTCCTGGGGTCCGGCCGGCACGACCGTCCTGATCTTCACCCCGTTCTTCCACCGCGACGCCGACCTCGACTACGCCGACCGCTTCGAGCCCGACATCTGGCTCGACGGCCGCGCCGAGGGGAACCCCGCGTTGGTCCCGTTCAGCGCGGGCCCCGCCGTCTGCCCCGGCCGCGACCTCGTGCAGTTCTGCGTGAGCACCCTGCTCGCGAACCTGGTGCGCGACCACGGTTTCGAGCAGGCGTCCGGCCCGGTGCTGGCCCCGGACCGGACGCTGCCCGCTACCTTGGACAACTTCCACCTGAAGTTCCACCTGTTCCCGGCCTGAAGCGCCCCAATGTGGCCTTCGGTGCGTCAGACGCACCGAAGGCCGCCTTGGGTGCGTCAGACGCAACCAAGGCCACATTGGGGCGCGCTGGTCAGGTCACGCCGGAGCCGTGAAGACGTACGAACCCGACGGGACGAAGTACGTCCCCGGCGACGACGGCACCGCTTCCGGCGGCGCCACCACCGAGCCCGGCTGGGCCGTCGGCACCTGGACCGTCGCCGAGCTGCCCGCCGGGACCGTCACCCGGAGCGTCAGCCTCCCGGCCGAGACCGACCAGTCGCTGACCGCGCCGCCGTACGGCGTTTCGTACGACGACTTCGCCGACGTCAACCCACCGCCCGGGCTCGGCGCGATCCGCAGGGCCGCGTAGCCCGGGGCCGCCGGGGCGAGCCCGCCGACCGAGCGGTACAGGAAGTCGCCCACCGAACCGAGACCGTAGTGGTTGAACGAGTTCATCCCGGGGTCGTTGAACGAGCCGTCCGGCTTGATGCCGTCCCAGCGCTCCCAGATCGTCGTCGCGCCGTGGCCGATCATGTAGCCCCAGCCGGGGAAGTCCGGCTGCAGCAGCACCTGGTACGCGACGTCGGCGTGGCCGTGCGCGGCCAGCACCGGCAGCAGGTTCTCCACGCCGAGGAAGCCGACGCTGAGGTGCCCGCCCGCCGCCGCGACCCGCCCGGCCAGCTTGTCCGCCGCGGGCTGGACCAGGGAAGCGGGCAGCAGCCCGAACGCCAGCGCGAGCACGTACCCCGTCTGGGAGTTCGAGCCGATCGTGCCGTCGGGCGCGACGAACCGGTTCGTGAACGCCGCCCCGACCTGGTCGGCCAGCGTCCCGTACTTCTCCGCTTCGGCCGTGTGGCCGGTCGCCGCCGCCATCCGCGACACCAGCCGTGACGACCACGCGAAGAACGCGGTCGAGATCAGGTCCTGCGCCGTGTTGTCGTTGACGTTCAACCAGTCCCCGTAGGTCTGGTGGTTCCGGATCAGGTCGGCGCCGGACGTCGAGCGCAGGTACTCGACCCACTTGACCATCGCGGCGAAGTGCTCGTCGATCACACCGGTGTCGCCGTACCGCTGCCACAGCGTGTAGGGCACGATGACGCCAGCGTCGCCCCAGCCCGCCGTGCCCGAGCCGCCCAGCACGTCCGGGGCGACGTCGGTGAACGAGCCGTCCGCGTGCTGCGCGTCCACCAGGTCGTCGCTGAACTTGCCGAGGAAGTTCGCCACGTCGAGGTTGAACGTCGAGGTTCCGGCGAAGATGCCGATGTCGCCGGTCCAGCCGAGCCGCTCGTCGCGCTGCGGGCAGTCGCTCGGCACCGACAGCATGTTCGAGCGCTCACCCCAGAGGATGTTGTGCTGCAACTGGTTCACCAGCGCGTTCGACGTCGTGAACGTGCCCGTCTGCGCGCCCGAGGTCCACATCGCCCGGCCGGTCAGCGTGGCCGCGGTCGGGGCCGAGGGCAGTCCGGACAGCTCGACGTACCGGTAGCCGTGCACGGTGAACCGCGGCTCGTACGTCTCCGCGCCGCCGGTGCCCGCCAGCGTGAACCGGTCGGTGGCCTGCGCCGCGCGCAGGTTCGTCGTGTAGATCGTGCCGTCCGGGTTGAGCACCTCGGCGTGCCGCACGGTCACCGTGGTGCCCGCCGGGCCGGTCACCGACAGCCGGTCCCGGCCGTTGAAGTTCTGGCCGAGGTCGGCCACCCAGACGCCGGGCTTCGGCTGGGTCCAGGCGACGGGCTTGAACTCCTGCTGCACGGTGACGCCGTTGTCCACTTGGGACACCAGGTTCGGTTTGGCGCCACTCCGAACGCGGGGGGCGGCCCAGCCGCGGTCGTCGAAACCGGGCTTGTCCCAGCCCGCCACCGCGAGCCGCGCGTCGTAGGTTTCGCCCTGGTAGAGATCGTCGGCGCGGATCGGCCCGGTGCCCGCCTTCCAGGTGCCGTCGGTCGCGATCGTGGTGCTCGTCCCGTCGGTGAAGGTCAGCCGCAGCTGCGCGGAGTACCACGGTTCGGTCCCGTACTTCTGGCTCCCGGCGATGCCGACGCTGCCGGAGTACCAGCCGTTGCCGACCAGCGCGCCGAGCACGTTCTCCCCGGCCCGGATCTGCCCGGTGACGTCGGAAACCCGGTACTGGACGCGTTTCGCGTAGTCGGTCCAGCCGGGCGCGAGCACCTCGGCACCGACCTTGACGCCGTTGAGGTGCGTCTCCTGCAGCCCGAGCGCGGTGGTGAGCAGCCGCGCGCTCGCGACCGGCTTCGCCACGGTGAAGCTCTTGCGCAGCAGGGGAGCGGGGGCGCTCACGGCGACGTTCGCGCCCCACGGACCGGTGCCGTACGCGGTCAGCGACTTCGCCGTGGGCCACGAGCTGTCGTCGAAGCCACGTTCCTGCCAGCCGTCCGGGCCGGTCTGGCTCGCCTTCCACGAGCCGTCGGTGACGATGGTCGGTCCATTCGGGACAGTCAGCTTGGCGACCGTCCCGGCGGGACTTTGCGAGGTGTTCTCGGTGCTGATCGCGACGGTGTTCGCGCCCGCCGTCAGCAGGCTGCCGACCTCGACGACGGCGGCCGTCTTCCACGAGTCCGTGACGCGCGGGGAGTCGCTGACGCGGGTGCCGTTGACCCACACGGTCGCGGTGTCGTCGCCGGTCACGACCAAGGTCGCCGAGGACGGCGCCGCGGTGAGGTCGAAGGTCTTCCGGAAGAACCGCGTCGACGCCGGGACACCGCCGAGCGGGTCGCCCTCCGGGTACCAGATCCAGTTCGCGCCCGCGAGGTCGGGCCCGGCGGTGGCGCGGCCGAGGAACGCGCCCGTCCACTCGGTCGCCGGGGCGCGCAACGCGGTTTCGAAGCGCTGCACCGGGCTCCAGCCGCTCATCCGGCCTTCGCCGTCCCAGACGCGCACGCGCCAGGTGTACGCGGTGAGCGAGCCGAGTGCCGGGCCGCTGTAGGCGACGTCGGCCTGTTTCGCGGACGTGACGCGCCCGCTGTCCCAGACGTCGGAATCGCCCGCGGACACCACGATCTGGTACGCCGACTGCCGTTGCTGCGGGGCCGAGGACGCCAGCTTCCAGCCGAACCGCGGCTGCGCCGGGTCGACGCCGAGGGGGTTCACCCGGTTCCCGACCGTGGCGCTCGCGACCGAAAGCGGTGTCGGCGTCGACGGGCTCGGCGTGCCGACGCGGGTGCCCCACGGCGCGGTGCCGTAGGCGCCGAGATCCGCGGCGGCGGCCCAGGTCCCGTCGGCGAAGCCGGGCTGCTCCCAGCCTTCCGGCGCGGTCGCCGCGCTCTTCCAGCCGCTGCCGGTGGTCAGGTCGGTGGTGCCGGAGCCGGTGGTGACCCGCAGCCGCCCGAGCAGCCCGGCCGGGCCACCGGCGTTGCGGACCGCGACGGCGAGGGTGTTGACGCCCGGGGTCAGGGCGGGCCGGAGGTCGACGGACAACGCCGTGCGCCACGCGTCCGCGGTCCGGGCCGACGAGGCCAGCGGCGTCCCGTTGAGCCAGACGTCGGTGGTGTCGTCGCCGGTCACGACGAACCGGGCGTCGCTGACGGTTCCGGCGGGGACGGTGAACGTCGTGCGGAAGTACCGGGTGGCCGCCGCGGCGGTGCCTTCCGGGTACCAGATCCAGTGCGCGCCGGTCAGCTCCACCGGCGGCGCGGCGCCGGCCGGAGGAACCGCGGCGGCCGAAAGGACCAGGATCGCGGCGAGCGTCGTGGTGGTCGTGCGCCAAAGCTTGGAGGGCAGCATACGGGCTCCCTGGTGGCGGGGATGAGGCGACGATTTGAACGTTTCAAGCTGAACGTGATACGTGACTGTAATCACGAACTCACACGTTGGCAATACTCCACCGGGGCGCACGGCTGGTGAATGGCCGCGACGGATGCCCTGATTCCTAAATCGTTTTAGGTCACGACGCTGTCCGTTTTGCGCCTGATGGGAGCGTTGACGAAACCGGAGCCGATCTGGATAGTGCTCGCTGGTAACGCTCACATCATTCGGCCAAGCCATGGAGGCTTTTATGTCTCAACGCCGAGACGGCAAGAATGTTAGCGCTAACAATATCCGGAAGATTCTGCTCGCCTTGGCCGGTGTCGCGGCACTGGCGCTCACGAGCTTGACGACCGCGTCGACGGCCTCGGCAGCCGCGTCGCTGCCGTGCGACATCTACGGGGCCGCGGGGACGCCGTGCGTGGCCGCGCACAGCACCACGCGGGCCCTCTACGCCGCCTACAACGGCCCGCTCTACCAGGTCCAGCGCGCGTCCGACGGCGCGAAGACGAACATCGGCCTGCTCGCGACCGGCGGCTACGCCAACGCGGCGGCGCAGGATTCCTTCTGCGCGGGCACGACCTGCCTGATCACCCAGCTCTACGACCAGTCGCCGCGGCACAACGACCTGACGATCGAAGGTCCCGGCGGCGCGGGCGGGCAGGACACCGGTGTGCCCGCGGACGCCCTGCCGGTGACCGCGGGCGGCCACCAGGTCTACGGCGCCTCGTTCTCCGGCCGGATGGGCTACCGCGACAACTCGACCTCCGGCGTCGCGAGGAACGGCCAGCCCGAGGGCATGTACATGATCACCTCCGGCACGCACGTCAACGGGGCCTGCTGCTTCGACTACGGCAACGCCGAAACGAACAACCAGGACACCGGCAACGGTCACATGGACGCGCTCAACTTCGGCACCGAATGCTGGTTCCAGCCCTGCTACGGCCCGGGCCCGTGGGTGCAGGCCGACCTGGAGAACGGGCTGTTCCAGTCGAGTGCCGGCGGCAGCCAGAACCCGGCGAACACCGGGATCTCGGCCCCGTTCGTCACGGCCCTGCTGAAGAACAACGGGCAGAACTTCTTCGCGCTCAAGGACGGCAACGCCCAGTCCGGCGGGCTCCGCACGACGTATTCCGGGCCGGAGCCGACGCGGGCCGGGTACTCGCCGATGCACCAGGAGGGCGCGATCGTGCTGGGCACCGGCGGCGACAACAGCAACGGCTCGATCGGGTCGTTCTTCGAAGGCGTGATGACCGCCGGGCTGCCCACCGACGCGGCGGACAACGCGGTGCAGGCGAACGTCGTCTCGGTCGGCTACGGCGGCCCCACCGGCGTCACCGGCTCCCTGGCGCCGAGTTCGGAGATCTCGCTGCGGGCGACCACCGCGTGCTGCACGAGTGACTACCTGCGGCACCAGAACAACAACGCGGTGATCTCCACCGTCAGCTCCACTTTGGACAAGAACGATGCCACCTGGATCGTCCGGAAGGGACTCGCGGACGCCTCCTGCGTGTCGTTCGAGTCCCGGAACTACCCCGGGGACTTCCTGCGCCACTTCAACTTCCAGGTCTACCGGCAGCCGATGGACGGCAGCGCGGCCTTCCGCGCGGACGCGACGTTCTGCCCGGTCGCCGGGAAGAGCGGGCAGGGCACGTCGTTCCGGTCGTACAACTACCCCGGGAAGTACCTGCGGCACTACAACAACACGGTGTACATCGCCGACACCAGCGGCACTCATGCCTTCGACAGCGCGGCGTCCTACAACGACGACGTCAGCTGGGCGGTCGCTCAGCCCTGGGCGCCCTGACGCCGCCGGATCCGCAGGACCGCGGTGACGGCCGCCGCGCCCAGCAGGACCAGGGCGAGCGGGAGCACCGTGGGCAGCCACGGCCAGGCCCGGCCTTCGAACACGACGCCGTCGGTGGGCAGCTCGAGGACCTTCGCGGTCCACCGGGCGGTCGCCACGTCGGTGCGGCGCGAGAGCGCGCTCACCGCGGTGTCGTAGGCGAAGCCGGGCCGGTCGTGGACGTACTCCGGGGCCGGTCCGCCCGGCGGCGGGGTGATCCCGCGCGTCGAGCCGGGCACGATCAGCCGGTCGAGGCCCGGCGCGTCGGCGAGGCTCGCGCGGGGCAGGAACGTCAGCCCGTGCCGCGACCGGACCGGCGCGCCGTCGGCGCTCACGGCCAGGGTGCGCGAGGACAACGACTGGCCCTGGGTGTCGAACACCGACGCGAGTTCGATCTCGCCGACGCCGTGGGTGAGCAGGACCCCGATCTCGTCCGGGTTCCAGCGGAAGGCGGCGTTGACGATCGCGGCCGCGTCCGGCATCGACGCGGCGGGCGTCACCGGCACCGCGGTGCCGTACCGGCGCCAGCCGATGGCCGTCGCGGCGTCGGCGGCCACCGCGGACCCGGCCAGGCGTTCGACCCAGTGCAGCGTGCCGTCGACGCCGGAGAGGATCCCGGCGGTGGTGACGACGTCGCCGTCGTCGACGAACCGCTGCCCGCGCACCCACTGCACGGCCGGGTACTGGTCGGCCCAGGTGTCGACCTTCAGCCAGTGCGCGGTGGCCGGGCGGCCGTCGAGCAGCCCCGCCGAGGCGAGCACGCCGGCGCCGTTGCAGACGCTCAGCAGCTTCGCGCCGCGCCCGGCCTGTTCCCGCAGCCACGTTTTGACGACGTCGGTGCTCGGCTCGCCGACGTCCGGCAGGGCCGGGACGACGACCAGGTCCGGCGCCTTCGGGCCGAGCCGGGTGGCGAGGTCGGCGAAGCTCAGGTCGGGCACGAGGTCGAGCCCGCCGGTGAGCGGCTTCGGCGCCCGCTCCGGCGCGACCGTGTAGACGTTGAACCGGCCGGTCGTCGCGAGGATCTCGTAGGGTGCCAGCACATCGGAGACGACGGCGCCCTCCTGGCCGACGAGGACCACGGCGGTCGGCTTGGCCGGGTCGTGGGGGAGCGGCGGGGCCGCGGGAGCCGGGCGGTCCGGTCCCGGCGTGTAGAGCGCGCCGAACGCCGAGAGCGCGGAGACGGTCGCGCCGACGGCGGGAACCGCCAGCACCACCAGGACGATCGCGAACCACTTCAGGACGGTCCGCATGATCAGTGCCAGTACTCGGCGCGGCGCCAGACCATGGCCGCCAGCATCAGCGGGAACATGACCACGTGCCCGGCGACCATCAGGGCGCCGCCCGAGAGCGCGCCCAGCCAGTACGGCACGAGCAGCACCACGAACGGCAGGTACATCACGGCGGCCATCTCGGTGATCCGCGGCCACGAGTGCTTGCGCAGGGCCATCGCGGCGACCATGGCGACGGTCATGTTCGTGGCCATGACGAGCGCGTCGAGGTCGGGCCGGACCAGCCAGGCGGCCGGCCACAGCGGGCCGAGCGCGACCATGCCGATGAGCATGGCGGCGACCATTTCGACGTAGTGACCGGTGAAGCGGGCGAGTTTACGAGCGGTGGTCCGCGTCGGTGCGGTGGTGGTCATGGTTCCCTCCAGGTGTGTTCCTGGACGAGAATCGCGCGTGCCGGGCGTGCTGCCAGGTGCCGGAAGTCATGACCCGGGTCATGGTCGCAGCAGGCCGAGATCCCGGGCCCGCAACGCGGCCTGGGTGCGGTCCCGCGCCCCGAGCTTGCCCAGCACGTTCGTGACGTGGTTCTTCACGGTGCCTTCGGCGAGGAACAACGCGGCGGCGATCTCCCGGTTGCTGCGGCCGTCGGCCAGCAGGCGCAGCACTTCCAGCTCGCGCTCCGACAGCGGCACGACCAGCGGCTGCGGTCGTGGCTCGGCCGCGTCGGGCAGCTGCGCGAACCGCGCGACGACCTTCGCGGCGACGGACGGCTGCAGCACGGACTCCCCGCGCGCGGCCGCTAGCACGGCTTCGACCAGCCGCGCCGAGGAGACGTCCTTGAGCAGGTACCCGACGGCGCCCGCGCGCAGGGCGGCGAAGACGTCTTCGTCGTCGTCGAAGGTGGTCAGCGCGATGACGCGGACGCCGGGGTGCTCCGCCCGCAGCCGCCGGGTCGCGCTCACTCCGTCGAGTACGGGCATGCGCAGGTCCATCAGGACGACGTCGGGCGCCAGCGACGCGGCCCGGCTCAGCGCCTCGTCGCCGTCGCCCGCCTCGCCGACGACGTCGATGCCGTCGTGGGTGGCCAGCAGGGTGGCGAGCGCTTCGCGGAAGAGGGCCTGGTCGTCGACCAGCAGGACGCGGACCGGGCTCATCCCGGGACCTCCATGCTCAAGGTGCTGCCCTGGCCAGGGTTCGAGGTGAAGTCGAGCTTGCCGCCGAGGTGCTCGGCGCGCTCCCGCAGCCCGACCAGGCCGAAGCCGGTCGCGGGGCCGCCGTCGGTGCCGGTGCCGTCGTCGCGGACCTCGACCCGGACCGACGTCTCGGCGTAGGTCAGCACGATCTCGACGTGTCCGGCATCCGCGTGTTTGCGGACGTTCGTCAAGCCCTCCTGCGTCGCCCGGTAGAGGGCTTCGTGCCGCTCGTCCGGCAGGGCCCGTTCGGTCCCGGACACGGTCAGCTCGACCGGAACCCCGGTGGCGGACGTCTCCGCGGCCAAGGCTTTCAGTGCCTCCGGCAAGGGCGGGATCGTGCGCGGTTCCCGCAACGCCTTCACCGACCGGCGGACCTCGGCGAGTGCGTTCTCCGCCTGCTCCTGGGCCTTCGCGAGGACCTCGTCGGCCTTGTCGCGGTCGGTCGGCAGCACCGCGCGGGCGGCCTTGACCTGCATCTGGACGACGGTGAGCGAGTGCCCGAGCCCGTCGTGGATGTCGCGGGCGACGCGGTTGCGCTCCTGCGCCGTCGCGAGCCGCTCGGCCTGGGCGGCGTAGTCGCGCAGCTTCGCGTGCGCCTCGGCGAGCTGGGTGCGGGAGCGCTGTTCCCGCAGCAGCAGCTCGGTGATGATGGCCGCGAACGTCACGGAGACGAGCGTGCCGAGCCCTTCCCGCAGCCCTTCGCCGACCGACATGCCCAGGTGCACGAGCGGGACCACGGCGATCACCAGCACGACGACCGGGAGCGGCAACCGCACCAGGACGCACTGGCTGACCAGCACCACGAGGAACAGCGTCGCGCCGACCCCGGCGTTGATCGTGAAGGTGACGAAGGCCAGCGGCAGCTGGACGGCGACGTAGCCGGCCGACCACGCGAGCCGCCCGCGGTCGCGGACCCAGCCGAAGCCGATCGTCGCGAGCGCGGTGAACACCGCGCCCAGCACGAGGGAGAGCACGGGCTCCCCGGAACCGAGGACCCCGAGCACGATGGAGAGGAAGGCGCCGCAGGTCAGCACCCCGAGGGCCCGGTTCATGCGGTCACTCTGGGGTGTCCGGCGCCCGCGGTCAACCACCTTCCCCGGCGGAAAGCGCTTCCCGTTCACGCGGCCGCGGCGCGCCCCGCCGCTTAGGCTGGATTCGACGGCGAAGCCGAGACGGGGGTCCGACATCGATGTCAGTGCTCTGGGGCGTGTCCTTCGACGCCACCCCGCTGTCGGGGGTCGTGGTCGAGTTCCTCAAGACGGCGCGCCGCCCGGCCGCCCGCGGCCTGGCCGTGCACCTCGACCTCGGCTACGACATCAAGGCCGACAAGGGCGCCTTCTTCCGGCCCTACCGCGACGAAGCGAGCCTGCTGCCCGCGTGGGTCACGCTCGATCGCGTCGAGGGCGTCGACGAGATCCGCGGCTACGACCGCGCGTTCGTCGAACGGGTGCTCACCGAAGTCGTGCAAGCCGGTGACGAGACGCTCCGGCCGGAGATCGACCGGATCGCGTTCGAGCTGGCCGGGCGGATCGAGGCCACCTGGGAACGCCTCGGCGTGACGATGGTGATGGTGGAGAACGGGACCCTCCCGGAGAACATCGCCTACACCGAAGCGCTCTACCGCGCGATCGCCCGCTACGGTGCCCGCCACCGGCTCGGCCGGTTCGTGTTCTGGCGCGACCACGACCTGATGTGGCAGAGCGAACCGGGGATCGCCAAGTACGGCCGGTTCCCGTACCCGGGCGTCCCCGCGCCGCGGAACTCGCCGCACATCCACTACTTCGCCCTCCACGAGCAGGCGAAGGCGCGGACGCTGGAGTGGGTGCCCGGGCTGCGGAACCTCGACGTGCTGCCCAACGCGTTCACCATCGCCCCGGCGCGGATCGACGAGCGCAACGCGGGCTTCCGGCGCGACCACGGCATCCCGGACGGCGTCCCGCTGCTGGCCCGGATCACGCGGATCATCCCGCAGAAGCGCGTCGACCGGGACCTGCACCTGCTCACGCTGCTGCCCGGGGTGTGGTTGTTCGTCGCGGGCGACGTCGCCGAGGCCCCCGCCGAACACGCCCGGCTCACCGAGCTGGCGACCCGGCTCGGCGTGCGCGACCGCGTCGTCTTCGGCGGCTGGCTGACGCCGTACGACACGGCCCTGCCCGGCCGGTACTCCGTGCGCGACCTGCTCGCGCACGCGTCGGTCGTGTCGTTCCTGACCTCGTACGACTACGAGAGCTACGGCAACCCGGTCAGCGAGGCGATCGCCTCCGGCACGCCGTACATCACCAGCGCGTACGAGCTCTACGACGTCGTCTACGGCGGCCAGGGGTTCCGGGCGCCGGTGCTGGACATCCGGGCGCGCGACCTGCCGGACGCGGCGTTCGCGCGGGAAGTGGCCGAACTGATCACCGACGAAGGGAAGCGGGCCGAAGTGGTGCGGGTGAACTCCGAACTCGGGCGGGCGCGGTTCGGCACGCGGGTCGTCGACGACCTGGTCGACCGGCTGTACCCGCCGCCGATGGGGGCGGGCACGCGGCTGAGCGTCGTCCTGCCGGTCTACAACGAAGCCGCCACCCTGCGGGAAGTCCTGCAGACCCTCTACGACCAGCGTGACGGCGACGCGCCGCTGGACAAGAGCCGGTACGAGATCGTGCTCGTCGACAACAACTCGACCGACGACACCGTCGCCCTCGCGCACGCCTTCGCGGCCGCGCGCCCGGACCTGGCCCTCCACGTCATCCACGAGCCGGAGCAAGGCGTTTCGTGCGCGCGCCGGGCGGGCATGGACTTCGCCGCGGCCCGCAGCCGCAACCGGCCCGACACCGACCCGGGGGCGCGGTTCTACCTCGTGTCCGCCGACGCGGACTGCCACGTCGACGCGCACTGGCTGAGCGAGCTGTTCGCCGCGATGGAGTCGAGCAAGGCCGCCATCGGCGTCTGCGACTACTACTACGATCCCGCGCACTTCGCCGGGCGGCCGCGGCTGTGGGACGCGATCCAGCGGACGCTGCGGTGCCGAGCGGTGACGTTTTCGCTCTTCGGCGGCTTCCCCGACGGCAAGGGCTTCGCCGTCGAGCGCGACGCCTACGAGCGCGCCGGCGGCATCGAGATCTTCTACCAGCTGCAGGACGGGAAGTTCGTCAACCACCTCTCCGACGACTGGGACTTCGGGATCAAGGTCGCCTGCGGCGGCGACGCCATCACCTACGTCCCGCGTTCGCGCGTCGAGATCAACCCGCGCCGGGTCGACCACGCCATCGACGAGGTGATCACCGGCCGCGCCTACGGTTCGGACGGCATCATCGTGATGCGCGACATCCGGCCGTCGGCCCCCGCGGTCGCCGCGGACCTGTCCGAGGCGGAGGCGAAGCAGGCGTGGGAGTTCTCGATCAAGGACTTCACGCCGAAGAACACCATCCTGCCGGTGCTGCTGACCCCGGCGTTGCTGGAGGACGACGCGGTCATCGCGTTCTTCGGCGCGGACCTGGCCGCCCGGCTCGCGCGACGGATCGCCGAGATCCGCGACGAGATGCGCGTCGTCGACTTCACGCCGATCCACGCGTACAAGACGCCGTCGTACCGGCTGTACTTCGAGTTCGCCGACGAGCTGTTCGCGTGCCTGCGGCGGCACGTCGGCGAGGACATCGGCTACCCGCCACCGCTGCCGCCGTGCCTGGCGGAGGTCCCGGCCGAGCGGTTCACCGAATTCGTCCGCTACTACTGCGAGGACCGCGAGTCGGGCGAGGCCCACAACTACTTCGGCAACGGAGGGGTGTTCTGATGACCCTGGCCTACGAAGAAGCGCTCGGCTCGCTCCACGCGCTCGACCCGGCGTGGCCGCGGCCCGCGGTGCTCGACGTCCTCGAGGCGCCGGAGAACCGACACCTGCTGGACTTCGTGCAGGAGGATCCGTTCGGGGCGCACGTGTTCCCGGGCAACGTCCCCGGCTCGCCGGAGGAGTTCCTGCGCGACCTCGACGCGCAGCTGGCGACCTCCGGGCCGATCCACCTGTGGTCCTACATCCCGACGTGCGCCTACCGCTGCCGGTTCTGCCAGTACCCGGTCGTGCTGGTGAAGGGGAAACCCGAAGTGGCGTACGAAAAGGCTCGGCACTGGGTCGACCTGAACATCGCCGAAGCTCGGCTGTGGCTCGACGCCGTGCCCAACCTGCGTGGCGCCGAGGTGGGGGAGTTCAACGTCTTCGGCGGGACGCCGTCGCTGCTGCCGGAGCGGGAGATCCGCCGTCTCCTCGAGTTCTACCGCGCGGAGTTCGGGTTCACCGCGGACACGACGATCCGCTTCGAAGGCGACCCGAGCACGTTCACCCCGGCGAAGCTCGAGCTGCTGCGGGAGCTGGGCTGCACCAAGCTGTCGAGCGGCGTCCAGTCGTTCGACGACCACGTGCTCGAGCTGTGCGGGCGCGAGCACACGGCCGCGATGTGCGTCGACTTCGTGCGCGACGCCCGGGCCGCCGGGTTCGAGTGGGTGAGCATCGACCTGATGTACGGGCTGCTCGACCAGAGCGTCGACAGCGTCCGGCGGGACCTGGACGTGGTGCTGGAGAACGAGGTCACGGCGGTGGTGTGCACGAAGCTGCACCTGGCGTCCTACAGCGACACGCGCACCGGCGTCACGGGCGAGAAACCGGCGGCGTGGCAGCTGCCGTCGTACCGGGACAAGCTGGTCCACGACGGCCACCGCTGGCCGCCGCTCGGCGAGCAGTACCAGATGCGGGAGTTGCTGACGGAGGGCTTGCGGGCGGCGGGGTACACCGAGCACCCGACGATGTACTTCGCGCGAGACGGCCGCGGCCCCGAGAAGTGGAAGTCGATCATGGTCGACCAGGACAAGCAGGAGGCGGAGGTCGCGATCGGGCTGGGCGGCAGCTCGAGCTGCCGAGCGTCGGAGGCGATCACCGACGTGAACTCCCGCCGGTACGCCGAAACGGTGACGGACGGCCGGATCCCGCTGGGCTCGGCGACGCGGTTCACCCCCGAAGCACAGGAGGCGCGGGCGGTGAAGATGGCGTTGACGACGTTGCGGCCGCTGCGGGACTCCGTGCACCGGTCGCGGTTCCCGGGACGTTCGCTGTTCGCCCCGCCGTGGCTGGGCAAGTTCAGTGCGCTGGCTTCGCGCGGCCTCGTCCGGCTGCGGCCGGAGGAGGGCGTGGTGGAGCTGACGCCCGCGGGCGAGGTGCTGGTGGAGGCGATCATCACCACCGAACTCTGAACCAAGATCACTACATCGAGTGACAGATCGCTCGCGGGGAGCGACGCGGGCAGGCAGCATGGGGCCCGGACGTGCCAGTACCGAGATCGGAGCCCCGATGAGCCGAACCGTTGCCGGACACGACGAACAGCGGCGCCGGTGGCGGGTGAGGCTGGCGGGGGCGGGTGCGGTGGCCGCCCTCGCGATGGCGGTGGTCGCCACGCCTGCTCACGCCACGCCGGGTCACGCCGCCCTCGAGAAGGCGCCCGCCGCGGCTTCTGGCCAAGCTGCGCTGGCCCAAGGCGCGCCTGCCCAAGCAACCCAAGCCGCGCGAGGCAAAGCCGCACCCACCCAAGCCGTGCCGGTCCAAGGCGGGCCCACGCAAGAGGCGTCCGCTCAAACCGCACCCACCCAACCCGCGCCCCCGGACTACTCGCGCGCGGACTCCAACTTCGCGGGCACGCAGATCGCGGCGCACGAGGGCATCGAGGGCACCCCGCGCGCGGACCAGGCCGGGCAGACGCTCGGCCACGACGTCAGCGGGCACCAGGGCCCCGTCGACTGGCCCGCCGCGGCTGCCGCGGGGGCGAAGTTCACCTACGTCAAGGCGACCGAGGGCACCGGGTTCGTGAACCCGCAGTTCATCGGCCAGTACGACGGTGCCCACGCGGCGGGGATCATCCGCGGCGCCTACCACTTCGCCCGCCCCGACGTCTCGAGCGGCGCGGCGCAGGCGGAGTACTTCATCGCCCACGGCGGCGGCTGGAGCCCCGACGGCACCACACTCCCGGGCGCGCTGGACATCGAGTACAACCCGTACGGCGATGTCTGCTACGGCAAGAGCGCCGCCGACATGACGGCCTGGATCGCAGACTTCACCCGGACGTACCTCGCGAAGGTCAAGCGCAGCGCGCTGATCTACACGAGCACGGCGTGGTGGAAGCGGTGCACGGGCAACACGGCGAAGTTCGGGAACACCGACCCGCTGTGGCTGGCGCGGTACGGCCCGGAGGTGGGGGAGCTGCCTGCGGGCTGGGACAAGCACAGCATCTGGCAGTTCGCTCGCGGCGGCGGGCTGCCGGGGGACCAGAACTACTACAACGGCCCGATCGGCCGGGTCCAGGCCCTGGCCAAAGGCGCCTAGCGGGTGGTACGGGCGCGAGTGACGGAAACTCCCGGCGTCCGGCACCCGATCGCCCGTCTTTGCGGCGCCGGGATCGCAGCCAGGGCAAGACTACCCGGAACGGGTCCTAGCGCGAGCGGCGCAGGTCCGGCCACGGCGGCCGGTGCAGGACGGCGAGTGCGCCGAGCGTCGCCGCCACCAGGCCGGTCGACACCGCGAGCACCGCGACGCGGGTCGCGTCGACCGCGGGTTCCCACTTCGCCGCTCCCTCGCGGATCACGAACACCCCCGGTGGGCTGGTCACCGTGATCACCGTCGTGCCGTCCGAGGTCTCGTGCGGTTCGCCGAAGAGGCGGGGTTCGGTCATGTCCGCCATCGAACCGAAGGCCGCCGCCGCTGACAAGATCGGACAAATGCTTGTCGTCTCCGTGATCGGCTGCTTACGATCGGCTCGGGTCACCCACGAATGTCCACTGTGGACGAGGAGGCGCCGTGCGCAGGATCGCCCTGTTGACCGTGGTTTCGGTGGCCGCGGCCGTCGTCGCCTCCGCGCCGGGTGCCTCCGGTGCCGGGCGTGCCTGGTTCACCTCGTGGGCGCAGTCCCAGGACGGGCGGGCCGACGCGCCCGTGACCAGCCAGACGCTGCGGATGATCACCCACCTCAGCCAGGGCGGCGAAGCGGTGCGCGTCCGGCTGCAGAACACCTTCGGCACCGGCCCGCTGACCGTCGGGCACGCGACGGCCGGGCTCACCACCGCCGGTGCGGCCGTCGACCAACCCCACGACCTGACGTTCGCCGGGAACCGCGCCGTCACGATCCCGGCGGGCGGCGAGGTCTGGAGCGACGAGACGCGGCTGGCGACGCGGCCGGACACGAACCTCGCGGTCAGCCTGTCCGTCGAAGGCACCGCGGTCCCCGGCCGCCACGGCGCGGCCCTCCGGGACAACTACCTCACTGAACCCGGCGCGGGCGACCACGCCGCCGACACCGGGTCCGCCGCCTTCACCCGCACCGTCGGCTCGACGTACGTCGTCAGCGCGGTCGACGTGCGCAACCCCGCCTTGCAGGGCACCGTCGTCCCGTTCGGCAGCTCCGTCGTCGACGGCATCGGCAGCACCAACTGCGGCCCCGGCTGCACGCAGCTCGGCGCGGACCGCCGCTGGACCGACGACCTGGCCCGGCGGATCGTGGCGGAGTCGGCGCGGCTGGCCGTCGCCAACGCCGGGGTCTCCGGCACGACCAGCGCGAAGACCTGCCCCGGCATGCCGCCGCAGGTCGCCGGGCTGGACGCGGCGAGCCGCCTCGACCGGGACGTGCTGGCCCTGCACGGCGTCACGGCCGTCATCTACTACTACGGCACGAACGACCTCGCCTACGGCTGCGACGCGAAGGCGATCCTGGACAGCTACCGGGACGTGTTCCAGCGGCTGCGCGCGGCCGGGATCGCCGTCTACGTCACGCCGAGCACGCCCCGGCCCGGCTACAACGACCAGGCGAACCTCGCGCGGCACGAGATCGGCCTGTTCGTCTCGCGGTGGAACACCTGCGGCGGCACGTGTTCCGGTGTCGTCGACTTCGACCAGGTGCTCAAGGACCCGCTGAAGCCCAACAGCATCCTGCCGGCCTACGACAACGGCGACGGCATCCACGCCAACGCCGCGGGCCAGCAGGCGCTCGCCGACTTCGTCTCGGTGCCGATGCTCGCCCGATCCGGGCCGGTTCTTCACTCGATGGGCTGACCCGGCGAGTCGGAACGGCGTGGTTGTGCCCGCATGTCCGCAGAGTACGTCGCGTGAAGCACAACTCGATGGACGACGCCGGGTGCTGCCTGCTGTCGGTGGCGTGGAACATCGCCCCGCTCACCGAGGGCAGGCCCGACTCCCGGCGCGGCGCGATCCGGCGTTCGGTCGAGTCCGCTTGCCGCACTGCCGGGCTCGGGGCCCGCGAGTGGGCCGCGCGGCACGGGACCGGCACCGAGGCGCAGTACCGGCCGTTCCTGCAGCTCGCCGACGTCGCCTACGAGATCGCGACCTTGCTGCTGCTCGTCGACGACTTCCTGGTGCCCGACCTGGAGCGGGAACACCGCCGCTGGGCCGAGATCGAGGACCTGCTGGTCCGGTTCACCGAGCTCGCGGACTGGACGTCGGCGTTCCTCTTGTCAGGCGAACCCTTACGGCTGTAAGGTCCCGCCTGACAAGGAGGTCGTGATGAGCAACGCTGTGATCGCCCGCTGTTCGTTCTGCGCGAAGCCGAACACCGAGGTGGAAACCCTGATCGGCGGCCCGGGCGTCTTCATCTGCGACGGCTGCGTGCAGCTGTGCGTGACGGCCATCGAGGGCAAGCCCGCGGACGCGCCCCTCATCGCCCCGTGGGAGCACGACCTGCCGCTGGAGCAGGTGCTGTCGAACCTGGGCCCGGTCTCGGCGGCGACCAGCCAGGTCCAGCAGAACCTGGCGGCCTGGGTGGCGAAGGCGCGGTCCCTGGGTGGCACGTGGGCGCAGATCGGCCAAGCACTGGGGATGACCCGCCAGTCGGCGTGGGAGCGCTTCTCGGGCGAGGAGTGACCCAACTGTCCACTCAGGACGGTCGCGACGGCGCCGTGCGTCCTTCTGCGCCGACCGGGTGAACCGGACGGCGCACCCCGCTGCGGCGAACCGGTGACGTACGCGAATGGGACGAAGATCAGCGGTGTGCCGCTGGTGCGCTTCGTCGTCACTGCGCTACGTTCCGGAGTCGTCGTCGAGCGCGGAGGTGAAGCGGTTTGTCCGGGGTCATTGGTCCGTACCACTGCGGTGGAAGCGGGTCGCCGCGACCGTGATCCGCGTCCTCCTGATCCTGTCCTGCGCCCGCCGGTCCCGCCGGATCGGGCGTCAGCTCGCCGAGGAGGCGGACATCGAGGTGCGGTCGCGGGCGCCGCGGACCTGGAGCGACATCATGACCGCGCTCGAGGAGTTCTCGCCGTCGGTCGTCGTGCTCGACCGGACCGTGCTGAACGCCGAAGGCGTCACCGTCGCCGGGGACATCGCCCGCGGCGGACGGCCACCCGCCGTCGTGCTGCTGGCCGACACCTACCACCCGAAGGACGTCGTCCCCGCCGCGCGGGCGGGGGTCCGGGGCTACGTCGTCGACGGCGCCGAACCCTGCGCGTGGGCCGAGGTCGTCCGCGCCGTCGCGGCCGGCGGCGGCTGGCTGGCCCCCGCGGCGGCCGGGGAGCTGCTCGACGAGTTCCGCGGCCGGGTGCCGCACGGGATGCCCGAACGGACGCGGATCCCGTTGACCGACCGGGAACTGAGCGTGCTCCGGCTCGTCGCCCGGGGGTGCTCGAACCTGGAGGTCGCGACGGAGCTGGGGCTCAGCCAGTCGACGATCAAGACCCACGTGTCCCGCATGCTCGCGCGCCTCGACCTGCGCAGCCGGACGCAGCTGGCCGCGCTGGCCCGCGACCTCGGGATCGTGTGAAATCGTCGATATTCGTTCTTTCGACCGATGCGGTCGCGGCGACGGTCCTCATACCATGATTCGCGGCCGGTGCGGTTCCGAATTCGGAGTCCCGGTGGTGGTCGCGCGCGGGTGCGCGCGGAGATCCGAGGAAGACGCGGTGCGGCGGCTTCCGATCCGGAAATCGTGAACAGTGGACGGAGGTCGGTGTTGTCCAGGGAAGACGGCTCCGCGTCGGGATTGCCGCTCGCGCGTTACGAGCTCTTCCGTTCTTGTGATCCGAATCATGTGCGCGACGAGGTGAGCCGCGTTCTGGCGCCGCACACCCTGCGGGTGCTCGGTGGCGGCGAGCGGTTCGACGCGCGAATGCATTACGTGCGGCTGCGCGACATGTCGATGAGCGTGCTGCACTACGGCGGGTCCGTGCGTTTCGACTCCGAGCCGGCCGAAACGTTCTTCGCGGTGTTCGTCCCGATCGCCGGCGAAGCGGAGGCGCGCTGCGGCGGCGACCGGGTGCGGCTGACGACGGCGACCGCCGCGGTGCTCTCGCCCGCGGACCCGGTGGTCCTGCGCTGGCCCGGCGACTGCGCGCAGCTGGTCGTGCGCCTGGAGCGGACCGGGCTCGAAGCCCGGCTCAGCGACCTGCTCGGCGCGCCGCTGCGCAAGCCGCTGCGGTTCGCCCCGGTGATGGCCGTCGACGCGGGGAACGGCCGGAGCTGGCTGCGGGGCCTGCGGATGCTGGTGACCGAGCTCGAACGTCCCGGCTCGCTGATCGAGCGGCACGCGGTCGCGGAGATGTTCGAGCGCACGCTGGTCACCGCGCTGCTGATGGGCCACCCCAGCAACTACACCCGGATGCTCGACGGCGAGGTGCCCGCCGCGCCGACCCGCGCGGTGAGCATCGCGCTGGAGTGGATCGACAACCACCCGAAGTGGCGGCACACGACGGCCAGCCTGGCGAGGGAGGCCGACGTCACCGAGCGGTCGCTGCAGCTGGGGTTCCGCAAGCACCTCAAGATGGGCCCGATGGAGTACCTGCGGGAGATCCGCCTGCGCGGGGTGCGCGACCAGCTGCGCGCGGCCCAGTCCGACGCCGTCACGGTGACCGAGGTGGCCGCGGAATGGGGGTTCCTGCACGCGGGGCATTTCGCCGCCCGGTACCAGCAGCGGTTCGGGGAACGGCCGTCGGAAACGCTCCGCCGGTGAATTCCGCCCGGAAATAGGGTGCCGTCCGCGTGCGCGGGCGGCACCTTTTTTCGTGCCCGCTCCGAGTTCCGCGGACGGGTGGAATTGTTCGCTTTTCGGATGTCGGCGCGGGTGCCCGCCGCGGAATCATGGACCTCGGGCGGGAAACGGGGTTCCCCGCCCAGCCGGAAACGGGTACGCGTGAAGGAGGAAAAGTGCCGCCGATGATCCGGGTGGAGAACCTGGTCAAGCGGTTCGGGCGGACCACAGCGCTCGACCGCGTCAGTTTCGCCGTCGCGGCGGGCACGGTGGTCGGCGTGCTCGGGCCGAACGGTGCCGGGAAGACGACCATGGTCCGCGTGCTGGCCACGCTCCTGCGGCCGGACAGCGGCCTGGTCCGGGTCGGGGGCATCGACGTGGAGCGGGAACCGGCGCGGGTTCGTGCTCTGCTGGGGCTCACCGGCCAGTACGCGTCCGTCGACGGGGACCTCACGGGCACGGAAAACCTGGTGCTGCTCGGCCGCCTGCTGGGGCTGTCCCGGCCCGCGGCGCGGGACCGGGCGGCGGACCTGCTCGAGCGCTTCGAGCTCGGGGCGGCCGCCGCCCGGCCCGCGTCGACCTACTCCGGCGGCATGCGCCGCCGGCTGGACCTCGCGGCCAGCCTGGTCGGCCGGCCGCGGGTGCTCTGCCTCGACGAACCGACCACCGGCCTCGACCCGCACGTGCGGCGGGAGCTCTGGCAGGTGGTGCGGGACTCGTGGCCGAAGGCGTCACGGTGCTGCTCACCACCCAGTACCTGGAGGAGGCCGACCGGCTCGCCGACCGCGTCACGGTGTTCGACGCGGGCCGCGTCGTCGCCGACGGCAGCCCCGGCGAGCTGCAAGAGGCGCGTCGGCGGCCGCACGGTGCAGGTGCGGCCCGCGGTGGCCGGGGACATGGACGCGACCGCGCGCGTGCTCGGGAGGCTGACCGGGACCACCCCGGCCCGCGACTTCGGCAGCGGGCTGCTCACCGCGCCCGCCGCCGACCCGATGGTGCTGGCCACCCTGGTCCGGAAGCTCGACCAGGCCGGGCTGGCCGTGGCCGAGGTGGGCCTGCGGCTGCCGAGCCTCGACGAGGTTTTCCTGGCCCTGACGGGGAAACCGGCCGCACCGGACGGGACGCCCGCGCGGGAAGGGAGTGCCGGATGACCGGCCGCGTCCCGCCCGCGGCCGCCCTGCGGCACGGGCTGATCCTCGCCGGGCGCGGGG
This sequence comes from Amycolatopsis nalaikhensis, assembly GCF_030264295.1. Classification (GTDB taxonomy): domain Bacteria; phylum Actinomycetota; class Actinomycetes; order Mycobacteriales; family Pseudonocardiaceae; genus Amycolatopsis; species Amycolatopsis nalaikhensis. Next base: position 7,895,902 of record NZ_CP127173.1, read on the forward strand.
TGCTCAAGATCCGCCGGAACCCCGAGCACCTGGTGGACGTGACCGTGCAGCCGCTGCTGTTCCTCGTGATGTTCGGGTACCTGTTCGGCGGCGCCATCGCGGGCAGCACCGGCGCGTACCTCCAGCAGCTCGTGCCCGGCCTGATGGTGCCGAGCGTGCTGATGGCGACGCTGTCGGCCGGGGTCGGCCTGAACAGCGACGCCGGGAGCGGGGTGTTCGACCGGTTCCGCAGCATGCCGATCGCCCGGTCGGCCCCGCTCACCGGGGTGGTGCTCGCCGGCGCGGTCCGCTACCTGGTCGCGATCGCCGTGCTGCTCGGCGCGGGCACGGTCCTCGGCTACCGCGTGCGGACCGGCGTGCCGGAGGTGCTGGCGGCGACGGCGGTCCTGGTCGTCGCCGGGCTGTGCTTCTGCTGGGTCACCGTGTTCCTCGGCATGGTGCTGCGCGACCGGGACGCCGTGCAGGGCAGCGCCGTCGCGCTGTTCATGCCGCTGGTGTTCGCGAGCGACGTCTTCGTCCCTGCGGCCACCATGCCCGGCTGGCTGCGGGCCTGGTCCGGCGTCAACCCGGTGAGCCTGCTCGCCGACGCCGTGCGGGGCCTGCTCGACGGCGGCCCCGTCACCGGCCCGCTCACCGGGGCGCTGGCCTGGTCGGCCGCCGTGCTCTTCGTGTTCTTCCCCCTGGCGATCCGCGCCTACCACCGGCGCGTCGGATGACGCCCCGATCCGAAAGGTGAACGGCCATGGGCTCTGCCGAGCCGACCGTGAAAGTGACCTTGAAGGGAGCACCCGACGGAATGCCCGAAACCGTGCTCGTCCGCCGCGGCGACCTCGTGTCGAACCGGCTGAAGATCCCGTACCGGGCGGGCTACGAGCACTTCGTCCCCGAACCCCGTCCCCAGTCGGTACCGGAAGACGGCGCGGTCTTCGTCTGGTGCGACCGCACGAAAGTCGCGGAATAGCGCGAGGAAAGGCGCCAGCGTCATGAACACCGCCATTCTCGGCTCCGGCTCGTACCTGCCGGAGACCGTGCTCACCAGTGCCGAGCTCGGCCGCCGTCTCGGCGTCGGCGAACAGTGGATCTTCGACAAGACCGGCATCGCCGAACGCCGGGTCGCGAGCCCGGAGGAGGCGACGTCGGACCTGGCCACGCGGGCCGCCGAGCACGCGTTGCGCGCGGCGAACCTCGCCGCGACCGACATCGACCTGCTGATCGTCGCGACCTCGACCCCCGACCAGCCGATCCCGGCCACGGCCTGCGCCGTGCAGGCCAACCTCGGCGCGATGCGCGCCGCGGCGTTCGACGTCGATTCCGTCTGCAGCGGCTTCGTCTACGCCCTGGTCACGGCGCACGCTCTGCTGGAAGCGGATCCGTTGCCCCGCAACGCCCTCGTCATCGGCGCGGACACCTACTCCCGCATCCTGAACTACGAGGACCGGCGCACGTGCGTGCTCTTCGGCGACGGGGCGGGCGCCGTCGTGCTCGGCAAGCGCGGCAACGGCCGCGGCCTGCTGTCGAGCGCGCTCGGGTCCGACGGGACGACCGCCGACTTCGTCACCGTGCCCGGCGGCGGGAGCAGGCGGCCGGTGAGCGAGGAGACCCTGGCCGCGGGCGAGCACTTCTTCGCCATGCGCGGCAGGCAGGTCCGGGACCTCGCGTCGCGGGTGCTGCCGGACCTCGTGGTCGACGTCGCGAAGTCGGCGGAGCTCGAGGTGCCGGAGATCGACCTCATCGTGCCGCACCAGGCGAACGGGCGAATGCTCGAAGACCTGGCCAAGACGCTGGACCTGCGGCCGGGGCAGCTGCACCTGACGGTCGAGCGGTACGGCAACACCGGGGCGGCGTCGGTCCCGATCACCCTCGACGACGCCGTCCGCGCGGGCCTCCTGTTCGACGACGACGTCGTGCTGCTCGTGGCCTTCGGCGGCGGGATGAGCTGGGGCGGGGCCACCCTCCGCTGGACCCGGCCGCGCAAGCCGGGGGAGCTCCCGGTGATCCGGCCCCCGGTCCGGGTGCCGCACTCCCGCCCGCCGACCCACGAGGTCGAGGTGCTCGGCGACGTGCGGATCCCGTCGAGCGAGCCGGGCCTGACCCTCGGCGCGGACCTCTACCTGCCGAAGGCGGCCCACCGGGTGCCCGCGCTGGTGACCCTCCACACAGGACGGAAGGACGGGCTCGGCGGGATCGCCGCGAGCCGCTACCTGCGCTACTTCGCCGAACGCGGCTACGCGGTCCTGTACGTCGACTGCTTCGGCATCGGCACGTCCGAGGGGACGCCGCGGCCGCTGCTGTCGCCCGGCGAGGTCGCCGACGGTGTGTCGGTCGTCGAGTGGGCCGCCGCGCAGCCGTGGTGCACCGGCCGCGTCGGCATGTGGGGCCTTTCGCACGGCGGCATGACGACGCTGGCCGTCGCGGCGCGGCGCCCGCCCGCGCTGAAGGCGATCTTCCCGGTGATGGGCTGGACGGACGTCGAACGCGACCTCGTGCACCCGGCCGGCCAGCGCGGCGGGATCGGGATGTTCGGGCACCTGAGCCTGTACCAGATCTTCTGCGCGCTGCTGCCCCCGTTGCGCGGCGACGACCGCGAGACCTACGAAAACGTGTGGAAGGAACGGCTGGACAAGTTCGAGCCGTGGTTCGCCGACGCCTGGGAACACCCGCCGGGCCACGAAGTGTGGGCACAGCGCCGGATCGACGCGCGGCGGATCACCGTGCCGTCGCTGTGCGTCGCGGGCTGGCGGGACCTGTTCTGCGACGGGATGATCGAGGCGTACCAGCAGATCCGGGCGCCCAAGCAGCTGATCGCCGGGCCGTGGCTGCACACGTTCCCGGACGTCGCCCCGGTCGGGCCGTTCCCGTCGGCCGTGCTGGCCTGCGCGTGGTGGGACCGGTGGCTGCACGGCCGGGCGCCGCGCGCGGGCAGCTCCGAGCGGACCGCCACGTTCTTCGTCCAGGGCGCCGGTGCCCGCTGGGTGCGCGCGGAGCAGTGGCCGCCGGAGAAGAAGGCCGAGCACGTCTTCGTCGCGTCCCGCTCCAGGCACCTCTACCGGTCCGCGCCGGGCGGCCGTCCCTCGGCGGCCGCCACGGTGACCGGCCGGGGCGACCCGACCGTCGGCGCGCTGAGCGGCCTCACCAAGCACCCGACCGACCGGTTCGGCTACCCCCTGGACCAGCACGACGACGACGCCAGGACGCTCGCCTTCACCAGCGCGCCGCTGCCGGAGCCGCTGCTGGTCGCCGGGCGCCCGAGCGTGCGGCTGCTCCTCGGGCCGGGCACGACCGCGACCCGGTGCGTGCTCAAGGTGACCGACGTCGACGAGCAGGACCGCTCGCTGCTGATCTCCTCGGGCACGGTGGACCTGACCGGCCCGGTGCGGCGCGACGACGTCGTCCAGGTGCGGCTGGACCCGACGTGCTACCAGGTCGCCGCCGGGCACCGGGTGCGGCTCGTGCTGGCCGAGGCGGACATCCCGCGGCTGTGGCCCGCGCCCGAACCGGGGCTGCTCGGCGTCCGGGTGATCCGCGGGCCCGGTGACTACGTCGGCCTCGCCGCCGAAGAGTACGAAGGGCACCAGGCCACGACGCTCAGCCTGCCCGCCGCCGATCCGGAGGCGCTGACCGACGTCCTGGTGCCGCCCGGCCGCCGCGGTTCGGCGGCGGTGCCGCGTGACCGCTGGGAGATCGCCCGCGACCACCTGCGCTCGGCCGTCCGGCTGACGGTGGAGAAACGGGACCGGATCCGCTTCCCGGGCGACGCCCGGGACTTCCTCGCCATGACCACGCAGGTCGACCTCGGCGTGCCCGAGCACGACCCGGCGGCGGCGCGCATGACCGCGACCGGCGAGAAGACCGCGGAAACCCCGGACGGCGACCGGGTCGTCGTCCGGGCCGGGATCGAGATGGGGGCCGCGGACGCGGCCGTCACGGCCGAGGTGCTGGTCAACGGCACCCAGTTCTTCACGCGGGAGTGGAAATGGACCTGACCACGCTGGAACGTCCGCTGAACTACCTGGAGCTGGCCCACCTCGACCGGGTCGTGATCATGGCCGCGGAGTACCGCGGCGACCTGGACGCCGACGTGCTCGCCCGCGCGTTCCGTCACTTGTGGACGGTGCACCCGGTGCTGCGGGCCCGCGTCCGCGGCAGCGCCCCCGACGCGCTGCTCGCGGTTTCGCCCGAGCACGAACCGGGGCTGGTCGTCCTCGACGAGGAACCGGACGCGCTGGCGAAGATCGCCGGGCTGCCGTGGGACGCCACGGCCGGCGTCGCGGACCTCGTGCTCGTCCAGGGGAACGGACACGGGTTCGTGGCGCTGCGCACCGACCACTCGATCACCGACGCGAACGCGTGGCTCGGCACCTTCCGCGAGCTGCTGCGGTGGTACACGGCGTTCGCGTCGGGGGAGGAGCCGGTGAGCGAGCCGGGCACGGCCCTGCCCGCGCCTCCCGCGGCGCTCTTCCACGAGCGGCTCGGGCTGATCCCGTACGACCGGCGGCTGTTCCACTCCGCGACCCCGCCCGAGCCGGCCGCCGGGACGGCCGGGCTGCTCAGCGGCTACCTGCGCCTCGGCGCCGAGGAGACGCGGTGGCTCAAGCGCGCGGCGCGCCGCTACGAGACGACGGTGCACGGCCTGGTGGCCGGCGCGATCCTGGTCGCCCAGCGCGTCCTGGCCGGCGGGCGGGACCCGGTGCCGATGTACTGCGTTTCGCCGGTCGACTTCCGGCGCCGGGTCGACCCGCCGGTGGGCGAAGCTCGAGACCACCAACTTCATGATGTCGTACGTCGCCGAGACGGGCGTTTCCCCGCGGTTGAGCCCGGTCCTCGTCGGCCGGGCGGTGAAGGCGCGGATGGACGAGGTGCTCTCGGCGGCGGAAGGGGTCCGCGATCCGGCGCCGATGGAGGACGCGCTCGGGCGCAACCTCTCCTTCGCGCTGATCAGCAACCTCGGCGTGGTCGCGGAGTTCCCGGCGCCGTCCGGGGTCGAGTTCACCGAGCTGCACATCCTCAACACCGTCGGCGACACGTTCTTCCCCGGCTATTACGTCTCGACCTACCGGGACCGGCTGACGGTGCTGCACGTGTTCACCGACCGGTTCTTCACCCGCGGCGACGTCGACCGGCTCGTCCGGGAGCTGCACGAGCAGCTGCTGATCGTCGGTGCGTCGGCGTGAAGGCGCTCTTGCTGACCCACGGCAGCCGCGGCGACGTCCAGCCGTTCGCCGCGCTGGCCGCGGCCCTGACCGGCGCCGGGCACGAGGTGGTGCTGGCCGCGCCCGCGTCGTCGGCCGCGCTCGCGGACCCGTTCTGCCGCCGGCTGGTCCCGCTCGACGACGGGACCAACAAGCTGGTCGACGACCGCGCGGCGTGGGAGGCGGTCGAGCGCAACTTCCGCGGCCTGCGCGGCAAACGGCTCGGGCTGCGGCTGGCGCGCCGCAACCGGATCGCGATGGCGCGGGTGTTCGGCGACCTCGCGGCGTTGGGCCGGATGCTCGCCGAGGAGGACGACGTCGACGTCGTCGTGCACCAGGTCAACGTGCCCGGGCACGCGCTCGCCGAGCTGCTCGGCGTCCCGGCGGTTCCGGTGTGCTTGCAGCCGTTCTGGGTGCCGACGCCGTCGTTCCCCGACCCGCTGTTCCCGTTCCCGCTGCCCACGGTGCTGAACCGGGTTTCGTACGCGTCGACGAGGACGTTCGTTCGGGCCCTCACCGGCAACCCGGGCCGGTTCCGCCGCGAGGGGCTCGGCCTGCCCCGCCGCCGCTTCGCTCACGACCCGCTCCGGCGGCCCGGTGGCGGGCGGACCACGGTGCTGCAGGCGTTCAGCAGGCACGTGCTGCCGCCGCGCGCGCGGTACCCGGATTCCGTGCACACACCCGGGTTCTTCTTCCTCCCGCCCCGGCACCCGTGGACGCCGCCCGCCGAGCTGGCGGCCTTCCTCGCCGCCGGCGAGCCGCCGGTCTACCTCGGGTTCGGCAGCATGGTCGGCAGCGACCCGGGCCGGACCGGGCGGATCGTCGCCGAAGCCGTGCGTGCGGCCGGGATCCGCGCGGTGGTGGCCCTGGGCCGTGGCGGCATCCGCCCGGACGGCCTCGGCCGGGACGCGTACTGCCTGACGGAGGCCCCGCACGACTGGCTCTTCCCCCGGATGGCGGCGGTGGTGCACCACGGCGGCGCGGGCACGACCGCCGCGGCGCTGGCGGCCGGGCGCCCGCAGGTGGTCTGCCCGTTCATGTTCGACCAGCCCTACTTCGCCCGGCGGCTGTTCGCCTTGGGCGTCGCCCCGAACCCGCAGCCGTTGCGGGAGCTGACGGCGGACGGCTTGGCCGGGGCGATCGGCGACGCCGTCGCGGGCACGGCACCGGCCCGCGCCCGGGAGCTGGGCGAGCTGGTCCGCGCGGAGGACGGGACCGGCCACGCGGTGAAGGTCCTGGAGGCGTGTGCTGAAGGGGACGTTCGTCTCATCTGACGCGCTGAAGGGCCCTTTCCTGTCATCAGATGACAGGAAAGGGCCTTTCAGCCCGCCTGCGGGACCGGGCCCTGCTCGACGATCCGGCCGTGGTGCAGGGCGACCACCCGGTGGCACAGGAAGCGGACCACGTCGACGTCGTGGGAGATGAACAGGTAGCTCAGCCCGAGCTGCTGCTGCAGGTCCAGCAGCAGGTTGAGGATCTGGGCCTGCACCGAGAGGTCGAGCGCGCTGGTCGGCTCGTCGCAGACGACCAGTTCCGGCTCCAGCACCAGCGCGCGGGCGATCGCGATGCGCTGGAGCTGGCCGCCGGAGAAGGCAGCCGGGTGACGGCGTGCCGCGGCGGGGGACAACCCGACCCGCTCCAGGACGTCCGCGACCCGGGCCTCGGCCGCCCGGCGCGGCAGCCGGTGGACGACCCGCAGCGGCTCGGCCAGGGTGCTGCCGACCGTGCGGGACGGGTTCAGGGACCCGTGCGGGTCCTGGAACACGATCTGCAGCCGCGTGCTCAGCGCCCGCCGTCGCCGGGCGGTCGCGTGCGTGATGTCCTCGCCGCGGAACCGGATCCGGCCCGCCGACGGCCGGACCAGGCCGACGACCGCGTGTCCGATCGTCGACTTCCCGGACCCGGATTCGCCGAGCAGTCCCAGCGTTTCGCCCTCCCGCACGGTGAGGTCCACTCCGGACACCGGGCGGTGCTCGACGTGGAGGTCGCGGATCTCAAGCAGAGGCACGTTCGCCTCCCGGCGACAGCTTGGCGTGGTGGAGGCAGCGGGTGCGGTGCCCGGCGGCGGGTTCGGCGACCGGCACCGGCGCCGCGGTGCATTCGGCGGTCGCGAGGGGACACCGGGGCGCGAAGTGGCAGCCGCGGGGCCAGTGCCCGGGCTCGGGGACCGACCCGGGGATGGCGGCGAGCCGGGAGCCGCGGGGCGCGCGGCCCGGCATCGCCCCGAGCAGGCCCTCGGTGTACGGGTGCCGCGGCCGCGTCAGTAACTCGCCGACCGGACCGGACTCCACGATGTGCCCGGCGTACATCACGTAGGCGCGGCGGCAGAAGTCCGCCACCACCGCCCAGTCGTGGGTGATGAGCAGGATCGCCATCCCGCGTTCGGCCCGCAGCCGCCGGAGCAGGGCGAGCACCTCGGCCCGCACGGATGCGTCCAGCGCCGTCGTCGGCTCGTCGGCGATGAGCAGGCTCGGCTCCCCGGCCAGCGCCATCGCGATCGCGACGCGCTGGGCCATGCCGCCGGACAGCTCGTGCGGGTAGCGGCGGGCGACGTCCTCCCGCAGGTTCACGTCACGCAGCAGGGCGAGCGTTCGTTCCCGGACCCGCGCGCGGGTCCCGCCGTGGCGCAGCCGGACGAGCTCGTCCACCTGGTGGCCCACGGTGAACACCGGGTCGAGCGCGCCCACGGGGTTCTGCGAGATCAGCGCGATCCGCGAGCCGCGCAGGGCCCGCACCGCCCGCGGCCCGGCGAGGGCGAGGTCTTCACCGTCGAAATGGAGGCTCCCGGCGGTGACCGCGCCGCCCGCCGGGAGCAGGTCCAGTACCGCGCGGCCGGTGATCGACTTGCCGCAGCCGGATTCACCGACCAGCGCGACGGCCTCGCCGCGCCCGATGTCGAGGTCGGCGCCCGCCACCACGACGAGGTCGCCGGGCAGCGTGACCTCGATGTCCCGCAGCGAAAGCAGGGCCGTCGAAGGCTCGTCCCGCGGGGTCAGCGACGGCGCGGGCGGGCGCGGCAGGTGGTGGCGCGGCTCGGTGCGCTCGGCGGTGGCGTCGCGGACGACGTCGCCGAGCAGGCCGAACGCCAGGATCGCCAGGCCCAGCACGACGCCCGGCGGCACCAGCAGCCACGGCTGGCGGTCGATCACCGACGCCGCCTGCGCGATCATGTCGCCCCACGTCGGGTCCGGCGGCTGCGCGCCGAAGCCGAGGTAGCTCAGGCCCGCGTCGATGAGCAGTGCCCCGCCCGCCAGCAGCGAGACCTGGACGATGATCGGCCCGGCGATCCGCGGCAGCACGTGCGCGGTCACGATCCGGTGGTGCGGCAGCCCGCACACCCGCGCGGCGGCGACGTAGAGTTCCTTGCGCACGGCCAAAGTCGCGCCCCGGACGACCCGCGCCAGCCCGGGCGAGACGAGGATGCCGAGCGCGACCATCACGACGGTCTGGTGCTCGCCCACGACGGCCAGCACGACCAGCAGCGTCATCAGCACCGGGATGGCGAGCAGGACGTCGACGACCCAGGTGAACGCCCGGTCGAACCAGCCGTCCAGGTAGCCCGCGACGATCCCGCTCGTGACGCCCACGCCGACCACGGTGACGACGACGATGCCCGCGTGCAGCAGGCTGATCTGCCCGCCGTACATGAGCCGGGTGAGCACGTCGCGGCCGAGCGCGTCGGTGCCGAGCACGTGGCGCGGGCCCGGCCCGGCGAGGACGTCGTCGAGGTCGGTCGCCACCGGGCTGTCCGGCGCGAGGACCGGGGCCAGCACCGAACCGGTCACCAGCAGCGCGAGGTACCCCAGCGGCAGCAGGGCGAGCGGGCGGCGCAGCGCGGCCCGCCACCGCCGCCCGGGCCGCACGCCCCGCGCGACGAACTCCTCGATGCCCGCGGTCACCGGACCCGCGCCTTCGGGTTGAGCAGGCCGTAGGCCAGGTCCACCACGAGGTTGACCACGACGACGATCACCGTGAACACCACCACCACGCCTTGGATCATCCGGATGTCGTGCAGGGAGGTCGCCTGCACGGCCAGGCCGCCGAGGCCCGGCATGGCGAACACGGACTCGACGAACACGGTCCCGCTCAGCAACCCGATGAACGTCAGCCCGACCAGGGTCACCACCGGGATCGCCGCGTTGCGCAGCGCGTGCCGCAGCACCACCGACACCTCGGGAACCCCGTGGGCGCGCAACGCCGTGACGTAGTCGCGGGAGAGCGCGTCCAGCATCGCGTCGCGGGTCTGCTTGGCGAACACGGCGACGCCGGGGAGCGCCAGCGTCGCGACCGGCAGCACCAGGCTGCGGGCCCACCCGGCCGGTGACGCGCCGAGCGCGACGTACCCGGTGGCGGGCAGCAGGGGCACGGTCACCGCGAACAGCGTCACCATGGTGAGCGCGAACCAGAAGCTGGGCAGCGCGTACCCGATCAGGGAAAGCACGTCGACGACCCGGCCGATCCGGCCACCCTGGACGGCGCTGACGACGCCGAGCGCGACGCCGACGACCGCGGTGACCGCCGTCGCGCAGCCGATCAGCGAAAGCGTGACGGGCAGCCGGTTCCCGATCTCGGCCGCCACCGACAGCCCGCTGACCGGCGACGACCCGAGGTCGCCGCGCAGCGCGTCCCGCAGCCAGTGGCCGTACTGCGTCAGCACCGGCTGGTCGAGGCCGAGCTGGTGACGCAGCTGGTCGTAGGCCGGGACGCTGAAGTTCTGCCCCAGTATCGAGCGCGCGAGGTCGCCGGGGGCGGCCGACTGCAGGAGGAAGGCCAGCAGCGACACGAGGAACACGAGCGCCACCGACACGACCACGCGGTGGGTGATCAGCCGGAGCACGTCGCCACCTCCGTCCCGTCGCGCCGCTGCCCGGAGAGGAACTGCCGGTACCACCGGTAGGACGCCTTGGGCGTGCGGGCGAGCGTCGCGAAGTCGACGTGCACCAGCCCGAAGCGCGGGCGGTAGCCGTGCTCCCACTCGAGGTTGTCCAGCAGCGACCAGACGTGGTAGCCGCGGATGTCCGACCCGGCGTCGAGCGCGGCCCGCACCTCGTGCAGGCAGCCACGCAGGTAGGCGATGCGCCGCAGGTCCTGGACCGAGCCGGTGACGTCCGGCTCGTCCAGGCCGGGGTAGCCGTTTTCGGTGACCTGGATCGGCGGCAGGTCCGGGTAGTTCGCGCGCAGCCAGGTCAGCAGCGCGCCGAAGCCGTGCGGCACCACCGGCCAGCCGAGGAGATTGGTGCTCGCGCCGGGGATCTCGACGCGGGTGTAGCCGAAAACCCCGGACGGCGACGCGGCGATGCGCGCGGGGGCGTACCAGTTGACGCCGAGGAAGTCGAGCGGCGCGGCGATGATCGCGCGGTCGGCCGCGTCCGCTTCGATCACCGGACCGCCGTCGAGGTGGGGGTAGTCGCCGCGCAGCAGGGGATCGAGGAACAGCCGGTCTTCGTACGCGTCGGCCCGCGCGGCGGCGGTGTTGTCCTGCGGCCGCTCGCTCGCCGGCGTCGTCCCGGCGAGGTTGAGGCTGATCCCGATCTCCGCGTCCGGCACGCGGGCGCGCAGGCGGGGCACGGCGAGGCCGTGGCCCAGCAGGAGGTGGTGGGCCACGCGCAGGCCGTGGCGGCGCACCGGGTCCCCCGGCGGCCCGGTCATTTCCGCGTGCATGACCGAAAGCGGTTCGTTGAGCGTGATCCAGTGCCGGACGCGGTCGCCGAGCCGGACGGCGAGCCCCTCGGCGTAGTCGGCGAAGCGGGCGGCGGTGTCGCGGTCGGCCCAGCCACCGGCGTCCTCGATCGGCTGCGGGTGGTCCCAGTGGTAGACCGTGACCATCGGGTCGATGCGCAAGTCCAGCAGCCGGTCGACGAGCCGGTCGTAGAAGCCGACGCCGCGGCTGTTCCACCGGCCGCGCCCGGCGGGCTGCACCCGGGGCCACGACACGGAGAACCGGTAGCTGTCCACGCCGAGCCCGGCCATCAGGTCGAGGTCCTCGGCGAAGCGGTGGTAGTGGTCGCAGGCGACGTCGCCGGTCGCGCCGCCGGCCAGGCCGCCCGGCCGGTGCGCCCGGGTGTCCCAGTTGGACGGTCCCTTGCCGTCGGCGTCCCACGCGCCTTCGATCTGGTAGGCGGCCGTGGCCACCCCCCACCGGAAGCCGGGCGGGAACGCGAGATCCGGTTCGCTCATGTCAGCCGGCCGGGTGCCAGGAGGCGATGCTGGGGAACGGCTTGCCCGGTACCGGGTCGACGCCGACGGTGTCGCGGTAGAACAGCAGTCCCGGGCTGAGGCACACCGGCAGGAACCAGCCGAGCTCGACCACGCGCCGGACGATTTGCTTGTCGAGGGCGGGCCGGGAGTGCTCGTCGGCGGCCGCGGCCCGGCGGTCGAGGCTCTCCAGCTCGGGATCGCTGCTGTGGAAGGGGTTCATCCCGATGGCGTCCCGCAGCCAGAGCCCGCGGCCCATGAAGTAGGCGGGCAGCACGCCCCAGCCCATGCTGGACGCGGGGAACTGCGTCAGGGAGCTGTTGGCGGCGGCCGGTTCCTTGGCGGTGATCCGGAGCGTCACGCCGACCTGCTGGAGGTCCGACGCGATCGCCTGGACCAGTTCGCCGGGGAAGGCCGGGGTGGACGGGACGACGACCGGCAGGGCGAACCCGCCACCGACCCCGGCCGCGGCCAGCAGCTGCCGGGCCTTGCCGGGATCGTGGGTGTAGAAGGGTTGTTCGCTGTAGCCGTCTTCCCCGGGCGCCGAGGGCTGGTCGACGGGAACGCCGTACTCGCCGAGCAGCGCCGAGGTGATCTTGGCCCGGTCGACCGCGTAGTTGAGCGCCTGCCGGACCCGGACGTCGGCCAGCGGCGGGCTGAGCGTCCCGGCCCGGTCGTTGAGCTGCAGGCCCATCACGATGGCCGGGCTCGAGGCCACCTTGAACCCGGCGGCCTTCGCGCCGCCGGCGATGGCGTAGCTGCCCGCGACGACGTCGACCTGGGCCGTCTTGAGCGCGGCGAGGGCGGTGTTCTCGTTGGGCAGCACCTTGATGGTGATCTTGTCGTAGAACCGGCCGGCCGGGTTCCAGTACTTCGGGTTGGGGCCGTAGGTGTAGTGGTCGCCCGCCACGGTTTCGCCGGGCAGCAGCACGTACGGCCCGGCCCCGGCGGAGCGGGTCGCGAGCTCGGCGGGCGCGGCGACCCCGGCCGGGCTGATCACGTCTCCCGCCAGGAAGTCCTGGGTGAACAGCGACGGCAGGAGCGGGTGCGGCTGGTTCAGCTTCAGCCGCAGAACCAGGCGTCCTCGCGGGGTCATCGTCGCGATCGGGGCGAGGAAGGCGGCCGCCTGCCCGGCCGAGCGGCGGAAGTGCTCGATGCTCGCCTTGAGGCCGTCGGCGGTGAGCGGGCTGCCGTCCACGAAGGTCACGCCGTCTCGCAGCGTGATTTCGAACTCGGTGTTGCCGGTGCCGAGGTAACGCCACGCGGTCGCGAGTCTCGGCTGGTAGCTGCCGTCGGCGGAGCGGTAGATGAGCGGGTCGTAGGCGGGTTGGAGGAAGAACTGGGACTCCCCGCCCGCCTTGCCCGGGTCGAGGCTGGTCGGCGGCCAGAACTGGCCGATGCGGAGGGTGCGGCCGACGGCGGGCGAGCCGGACGGCCCGCCGCACGCGGCGGCGGCGAGCCCGGTCGCGAGCAGCAGGCCGCCGACGGTGAATTCGCGGCGGGACAGGACGGCGGCGGACGACATGGGAGACCTTTCGGGCTGGGGACCGGCGGGCGTTCAGCCGCGCCAGTGCCGGTCGAGCAGGGAGACGCCGTCCTGGGTGACCTTCCCGGAGGCGTCGAGCGTGGTCTCGGTCGCCGTGACCGCGACCTCGACCGTGACGTGGGCGCCGGTCGCGGTGTCGACCGTGCCGGTGATGCGCCCGGTGACGGTGGACTCGGCCACGTCGAGCCGGTGCGCGGTGGCGACGAGCTCCTGGTCGACCCGCAGGGTGTGCCGCCCGCCGGGAACGTCCTCCGGGCCGATCCGGTTGCCGCCGGCCAGGCGCAGGGAAACCGTGTCGCGCAAGAGGTCTTCGGTGACCTCCCAGAACGCGGTCTGGTCGCCGGACCCGCCGTCGAGCCGTTCTTCGAGGTCGGTGAGCGCGGGCTCGGCCGGTTCCGGCACCGCGCATTCGGTGCCGCTGCCGGGGGCGGGGAGCGGCAGCCGGAGCCGCCGCGCGGTGGGCCACCCTTCGGGCGGCTCCTGCGGCCAGACCCGGGGGAAATCCCCGGGGGCGACGACGACGCGGAGCCGGTGTCCCGCGGCCACTTCGTAGGTGGTCGGCGTCAGCGGCACGGCGACCTCGCCCTCGCCGGGGCTTTCGAGCCCGGCGCAGATCAGCAGGGACCGGCCGGCGGGGTCGACGTCGGTCAGCTTCACCGACACCCGCGGCCACGCCTGGGCGAGCTCCACCACGGGACGGCCGCTGACGAGCAGCGGGCGCGGCAGCGGCGGCGAGGTGTAGCTGAGCCCGCGGCTGTCGTCGCCGTGCTGGTCCAGCGGCAGCCCGAACTGGCCGGCCGGGGTGGCCCACAGCCCGGACTGCAGGCCGGCGGCCGGGTCCGGCACCGGTGGCGCGGACCGCTGCCAGCCGGACAGGTCCTCGGTGCGGACCGTGCCTTTCGGTGGCCAGGAAGCGAATCCCAGCCAGCGCGGGCGGTGTCCCTGCACATACACGCGGACGGCGGGCGCGTCGTCGGTCCCTTCGACGCCGAGCAGCCAGCGGTCCCACCAGGACCGGGCGATCTCGAGGAAGTCGATCGGCGTGAACGGGCACTCCTGCGGCATGACGTGCATCCACGGGCCGGCGATGAGCCGCTTGGTCCCGCGCAGGCCTTCGTACGCGCGGATCGCGCCGTCCACGAAGAGGTCCCGCCAGCCGGCGACGCAGAGCGCGGGTACTTCGACCGTCGAGACGTCGATCCGCCGCCGCGCCCACACCGGGGAGCCGGGGCCGTTGCGGAACATGTCCAGCAGGTACGGCGCGAACGTCAGCCGCCGGTGCCAGCGCGCCTGCTCGTCCGGGTCGGTGAAGTCGTCCACCGGCGGCAGGAGCTGGTTGAACAGCGTGCTCACCGCCCACGACGCCAGCGGCGAGAACGCGCCGCGCGAGCCGCCGGGGTGGACGAAGTCGCGGCCGGGATCGGTCGGCCCTTCGAGCGCGATGACCGCGCGCAGCGCCGCGGGCCGCCGGGCGGCGGCCCGCAACGTCGTGATGGCCCCGTAGGAACCACCCCACATGCCGACGGCGCCGGTGCACCACGACTGGGCGGCGCCCCAGCGGATGGCGTCGATCGCGTCGTCGGCGTCGCCGGGGTCGAACGGCGGCCGCTGGACGCCGTCGGACGAGCCGGTGCCGAGCAGGTCGACGAGCAGGGACGCGTAGCCGCGCTCGGCGAACCAGCGTTCGGTCGGCGACCCGGTCAGCGCGGCGACGTCGCGCCGGTAGGGCAGGACGGTCACCAGGAGCGGGAACGGGCCGGGGCCGGTGGGCAGGAACAGGTTGCCGGACAGGGTGACCCCCGGATCGGGGGTGGGGATCCGGACGTCGCGCCGGAGCACGACTTCGTGGTGCCGGTCAGTCTCCGTGCGTGCGGGCATCAAGGCCTCCGCTCCGCCGACGTCGGCGTCGAGTGGGTACGAGATCGAATACTTCAGTACCGGATTCCGTACGTTAGACACACGTGCGGCGACGGCGCAAGACCCGGCGGACCGGAAGCTACTGCTCGGCGGGGTTCGCCAGCGCGGCCAGCACGAGCGCGCCGAGCTCGGTGTAGGCGTCGGCCATGGACAGTCCCGATCGGTCGAGCAGCTCGCCGTGCTGGATGCCGTCGATGAGGATGCTGACCGCGGCGCCGACGAAGTCCGCGTTGACCGCGCGGAACGCGCCGGAGGCCACACCGTCCTGAATGGACTCCCGGACCCGGTGCGCGGCGGCGAGCGAGTGCCGGGCGTAGAGCTCCGCGGTGGCCTCGAAGGTGAGCAGGTCCGCGTAGCACTCCGGCGACATCCGCCGCAGCTCGGCGCCCAGGCCCGCGAGGTATTCGGCGATGCGCTGCGACGGGTCCGTGATCGGCCCGACCTTCTCCTCGACCCGCGCGGCCGCGCCCTGGAAGAAGTGCCGGACGGCCACGACGACGAGCTGCTCCTTGCTGCCGGCCACCGCGTACAGCGTCGACTTGGAACACTGCAGCCGGCCGGCCAGGTCGTCCACGGTCAGCCGGGCGAAGCCCTCGTCGAGGAAGAGCCGTTCCAGGCGCAGGATCAGCTCCTCGCGCTTGGCGTCGGACATGCGTCGGCTTCGCGCCGTGCGCGCTCCCGGTGGCGTCATCCAAGGTGGCTTCGCGGTCATGGTTCGGTAGCCTCGCACACCGGCCGGTCGGCGGCGGCGCGCGGTACTACCGTACCCCAATTCGTACCGTCACGGGAGAAGACCGAAGCGCCGGGCGGCGACCACGGCCTCCATCCGGCTGCGGGCCACGAGCTTGCGCATGGCGCTGCGCAGGTAGCTCTTCACGGTTTCGGTGGTGATCCCGAGGTCCTCCCCGATCTGGTGGTTGGTCCAGCCGAGCGCGACGCAGGCGAGCACGTCGAGCTTCCCGCGCCGAGAGCTCCGGGACGGTGTCGCGCCGCCGCGGCCTGCCGGTGACCGCGGACAGCGTCTCGCACACCGCGCGGACCCGGTCGCGCAGCACCGGGTCGTCGACGTCCTGGGTGAGGATCCGCAGCTCGGCGTAGGCCTCGCGGACCAGCTCCCAGTGCGGGCGGTTGCAGTCGGTCGCGTCGTACCGGTCGAGCCAGGCGAGCCGCCGGGTCACCTCGTCGCGCACGGCCAGGCTCTGCTCCAGCTCGCGCGCCGCCTCGACGACGGACTGGACCACGCGGTCGCCCAGCGGCATCGAGCTGCGCAGGGCGCCGTAGAGCACGCCGCGCACGGTCCGCGTCACCACCACCGGCACGGCCACCATCGCCCGCAGCCCCTCGGCCACGATGATGTGGTCGTAGTGGTGGCTGATGCCGGGGGAGCGCACGTAGTCGTCGACGACGACGGGCCGCCGCTGCGCCACCGCCTTCCCGCCCAGCCCGCGCCCGTACTCGAGACTGACCCCGCGCAGCGCGCCGGTGTTCGGGCCCGCGATCTGGCTGAGCTTCACCTGCCGTCCGGCGCCGACCTCGCCGCCGAACGTCAGCGGCAGCCCCGTCGCGTCGCGCATCCGGGCCAGTGCTCGGTAGATCTCCGGCCGGTCGTCGGCCGCGGCGTTCGGGTGCACGCCCGCCTCCTCGGGAAATCGTCACGAACGGGGACCGCTCCCCTCAGCCGGGGGTAGCTGGGTCCTTGCCGCGATGGGACATTTTGTCCACGGTACGGCACCGCGGCGGTATCGCGTAGCTCCAGGAGGTCGCCATGACGAGCAGCCACCGCCACGTCGAGGACCTGGTGAAGCTTTTCGACCGGCCGCGGGCCTGTGCCGCGGACCTCCTGTGCGACCGCCACCCCGCCGACGCGGTGGCCTTCACCGTCGTCGAGCCCGATCTGTCCTGGCATGACTGGACTTTCGGCGAGCTGCGGTCCCGGTCCGCCCGGCTGGCCACGGCACTGGCCGAACTCGGCGCGTGCCCCGGCGACCGCGTCGCGACCCTGCTCGGCAAGTCCGCCGAACTGGTCGTGACGCTGCTGGCGATCTGGCGGATCGGCGCGGTCCACGTGCCGCTGTTCACGGCGCTGGCCCCGCCGGCGATCGCGACCCGGCTCGCCGGCAGCGGCGCGCGGTTCGTGGTCACCGAACCCGCGCAGCGCGCCAAACTCGGCCCCAACGAAGACATTCCCGCACACTGGCGGCTGACCGTGATCACCACCGGCGGCCACCCCGGCGACCACTGCTTCGAGCGGCTGCTGGAAGCGCCGCCGCAACCGTCCCCGTTCGCACTGGGCGGCGACGCGACGCTCGTCGAGCTGTTCACCTCGGGCACGACCGGCGCGCCGAAAGCCGTGCCCGTGCCGCTGTGGGCGGTGTCCTCGATGCTCGGCTACCAGGAGTTCGGGTTGGACCACCAGGACCGCGACGTGTTCTGGAACGCCGCCGACCCCGGCTGGGCCTACGGTCTCTACCACGCGATCCTCGGCCCGCTCGGGCTCGGGCGGCGCAGCCTGTTGCTCCACAGTGGATTCTCCGCCGCGCTCACCTGGGCCGTGCTGGCCGCCTTCCGGGTCACGAACTTCACCGCGGGCCCGACGGTGTACCGCGCGCTGCGCGCCGCGGCGGATCCGCGGCCGCCGGACCTCGCGCTCCGGCACTGCTCGTCGGCGGGCGAGCCGCTGCCGCCGGAGGTGAGCGACTGGGCGGAACGCGTCCTCGGCGTGCCGATCCTCGACCACTACGGGCAAACCGAGCTGGGCATGGTGATCGCGAACGCCTGGCACCCGGACCTGCGCACCGCGCGGCGGCCGGGGTCGATGGGCCGCGCCCTGCCGGGCTGGCGCCTCGACGCGCTCCGGTCCGACGCGGCCGAGCCCGCGGCGCCCGGCGAACGCGGGCGGCTCGCCGTCGACCTGGCCGCCAGCCCGCTGATGTGGTTCACCGGCTACCGGGGCGCGCCCGGGCGGTTCACCGAAGACCGGCGCTGGTACCTCACCGGCGACACGGCGGCCAAGGACGCCGACGGGAACTTCACCTTCACCGCGCGCGAAGACGACATCATCCTGATGGCGGGCTACCGGATCGGACCGTCCGAAGTGGAGTCCGTGCTGCTCGGCCACCCCGCGGTCGCGGAGGCCGCGGTCGTCGGCGTCCCGGACGAGCTGCGCGGCGAGGTGGTCGCGGCCCACGTCGTCGTCCGCCCCGGCCGCGACGCGGGCCCGGAGCTGGCCGCGGAACTGCAGGACCTGGTGAAGTCCCGGTTCGCCGCGCACGCCTACCCGCGGATCGTCCACTTCGTCCCGGAGCTGCCGAAGACGCCCAGCGGCAAGCTGCAGCGGTCCGCGTTGCGCTACGCCGAGCGCCGGTCGCGATAGCCGTTCCGCACCCCCGATCCCGGGTGGCCCTTCACCGGCCCCCGGGTGAACACCCCTGCCCGCGCGCCCTTGCCCGGCGCGACGGGGAGTCCCGGCTGCCCTGAAGCCAGGGACCCCGACTCCCGCGCCGGACCACGCCCGGCGCGGGCCCGGGAGAGCCGTCCGCTCTCCCGTCCGCCTGGCGTCCCCCGGCCGGTCGCACCGGCGCGCCCGAGCACGCCGGGGGACGCCAGGTCCCGCCCCCCACCACCCCTGGAGGCAACGATGCCCAGGCCCGTCGAAGACCGGCAGATCCAGCCCCGTGCGGCAGCACTCGAGCGGGAACCCTCGCGGGTGACCCGCCGCAAGTTCGTCCTCGGCGCGGCCGCGGGACTGTCCGCGTTGGCCGTCGCGATGCCCCGGACGGCGAGTGCCGCCACGGCGTCCGACAGCGGCGCCCGGGTGGTCGCGGAACACCGGCTGAGTCCCACGATGCTCGACCTGACGATCGACTCACCGGCACTGGCCGGCACGGCGATGGTGCGGCTGCTGCACCCCGCGGACTGGACACCGGGCGCCACCCGCACCTGGCCGGTCCTGTACCTGCTGCACGGGGCGGGCGACGACTACACGTCGTGGACCCGCTCGACCGACGTCGCCGCGCTGACCAAGGGCACGGAGATGCTGGTGGTGATGCCCTCGGGCGGCCGGGACGGGTTCTATTCGGACTGGTTCAACCGGGGCGCGGGCGGCCCGCCGCGCTGGGAGACGTTCCACCTGACCGAGCTGCGCCAGATCCTCGAACGGGGGTACGGCGCCGGAACCGTCCGTTCGATCGCCGGGCTGTCGATGGGCGGACTCGGCGCGATGGCCTACGCCGGGCGCAACCCGGGCCTGTTCACCGCGGCGGCGGCCTACAGCGGCGTGCTGCACACGACGTACCAGGGAACCCGGGGCACGAGCCTGATCCAGGGCGTCCTCGTGAAAGACGGCTACGACCCCACGGCGTTGTGGGGCGACCCGAACCTGAACGCGGGTGTGTGGGCCGCGCACAACCCGTACGACCTGGCCGCGAAACTGGTGGGGATCCCGCTGTACCTGGCGTGCGGCAACGGGACGCCCGGCGTGCTGGACCCGCCGGGGACCCCGCCGGACCTGTTCATCGAGCCGCTGTGCGCGGAGATGAACACGGCTTTCGCGCGGCGGCTGCGGGAGGTGGGCGCGACCGTCACGACCGACTTCTACGGGCCGGGCACGCACAACTGGCCGTGGTGGCAGCGGTCCCTGCACGAGTCGTTCCCGATGCTGACGGGGGCGCTCGGGGTGGGGTAGTTCCCCGGGTATCACCCGGCGAGTGGTAGTCGGCGCCGCCCGCGGCTTCGTACGTTGCCGCAGGCGAGGGAGGGCGCAGTGGATGCCGCGGATGACTCGTTCGAGACTCCCGAGGTTCCGGACGGGTCATTCGCGGCGGCCGCCGGTCAGTCGCGCTCCGGAACCGGCGGGTCGAAGCGCAGCCGCGCCACGGTTTCGGGCACGACCAGCTCGGGCAGGCGCAGCCGCCACATCGCGCGGACCCGGCCCACCAGGTCGTGGTCGGCCGAAGCCGCCCTGGTGACCAGCTGCGTCCCGGCCAGCTCGGCGACCGTGCTCTCGGCGGCCGTCCGCACGTCCACGCCCTCGCGCAGCTCGCCCGCCCGCCGCGCGCGGCGGAGCAGCTCGCGCACCACCGCGAGCCAGCCCAGGAACTGCGCCGGGGCGAGCTGGTCCGCGAGCTCGGCGTGCAGCGGCAGCCGGACGCTCGCGCGGTACGCCGGGTCGTGCTGCACCCGGCGGGCGACTTCGAGCGTCAGTTCCACCAGGACCCGTGCCGGGCTGGCGTGCCGCGCGGACAGCCGCCCGGCCAGCTCCCACCACAGCGGGCAGTACCGCTCGACCACGGCGGCGGCCAAGGCCGCCTTGGACGGGAAATGGCAGTAGAGCGCGCCTTTCGTCACTTCGGCTTCGGCGCAGACCGTCTCCAGCGTGGTACCGGCGAAACCGTCCCGGTCGAAGATGACCGCGGCGGCGCCGACCAGGTCTTCCCGCGTCCGGCGGCCGCGGGCGGTGCCCGTCACGGGCCCGCGCGGTGCGCGAGCAGCCAGCACGAATCGACGAGGTCCGCGCCCGCCGTCAGGGAGACCGCGAAGTCGAAGGCCGATTCCGCGCCGTCGGCCCGGCTTTGACAGCGCACCCGGCCGAGCACGACGACGGTGTCGTCTTCGCAGACCCACCGGCCGACGCTGAGCCCGGCCACGGTCATCGCGGAATCGAAGGCCGACAGGAACGACTCGATCTGCCGACGCGTGCACGTTCCGCAGGTGCCATCGGGACGCGACGGCGTCGGGCCGCGCCACTCGACGCGGGGCGCGAGAAGGTGCGCGACACCGGCGAAGTCACCGGCGCCGAAGCGCAGGAGTGCTTGTTGCGCGAGCACGGTCGCGGTGGCGGTCTGCACGGGTCACTCCCGGAGTCGGGGCGATGGCCGCTGGCGACGATACCGGAAAAACCGCTCACCCACGGTGATTCATCATTGTGTACGACGGCATTCGCACCCGTCCTTTCCGCCGTTCGCCGCCATGGTTCGGGGAAACCACCCCCGGATGAGGGGAAGGCGACGCGAAATTCGCCGTTCCCTCTCGGTCGAAATCGGTTACCTGCGGTCGTGCGCTCGGCATTCCGACGAATTGCGAAGACGTCGTCCGGAACGCGTAGGCATTTCGGCCGAGTCGCCGGTTGCAGGTATGACGGGCCGATATCCGCCGGTGTTCCGGTTCCCGCAGACGGGGGTACCCGGCCGGGAAACCCCGCACTACGTTCGGAAATCCGCCGCCCTCGTCGTCCGGGCGGAATGGGTGTGAAAAACGATTTGCCGTCAGCGGAGGGGTGATTGGTGAATAAATCATGTGGCACGGCGGAACCCGGCATTCCGGACGTCGGCAACAGTCCGGGAACCGCGGGGGTCGTGGTGCGGAAATACGGCGGGACGTCGTTGGCCACTCCCGACCTGGTGCGCGGGGTGGCGGCGCGGGTCGCGGCGTTGGCTGGGGCGGGAAACCGCGTCGTCGTCGTTGTTTCGGCGATGGGTGACGCCACCGACCGGCTGGTCGCGCTCGCCGGGCAGTTCGCCGAGCGGCCGGATCCGCGGGAGCTCGACCAGCTGCTGGCGACCGGGGAACAGGTGTCGGCCGCGGTCCTCGCGCTCGCGTTGATCCGGCGCGGGGTCGACGCCGTTTCGCTCACGGGTGACCAGGCGGGCATCGAGGTGACCGGCGAGGCGGGCGCGGGCACGATCGTCCGGGTCGCCCCGGACCGGATCCTCGACGCGCTGGGCGAGGGGCGCGTCGTCGTGGTCGCCGGGTTCCAGGGCCGCGACGGCCGCGGCGAGCTGCGGACGCTGGGCCGGGGCGGCTCCGACACGACGGCGGTCGCCCTCGCCGTCGCACTGGGCGCGTCCGAGTGCGAGATCTGCACGGACGTGCCGGGGGTCCGCACCGCGGATCCGCGGATCGTGCCGGACACCCGGGCGGTGCCGTCGGTCTCCTACGAAGCCATGGCGGAGCTCGCCAGGGGCGGAGCGCGCGTCCTGCACCCGAGATCGGTCGAGCTCGCCGGACGGCACGGCATGACCGTGCGCGTGCGGCACTCGTCGCGCACCGGGCCGAGCACGCGCGTGCGGGCCGCCGAGCCGGCGCTGGAGCGCGGTGCGGAGGTCGTCGGCATCGCGCACGACCGCGACGTGCGGCTGCTGCGGATCGAGGCGCCGGGGCCGTCCGCGGACCGCGGGGCCCGGCTGCTGGCCGGCCTGGCCGCGCACGGGCTGCGTCCGGACACGCTGAGCTGGCCGGACTCCGGCGAGCTGCGGTTCACCCTGCGCGGCTCGGCGCCGTTCACCGGACCCGCTCGCGCGCTCGTCGAAGAGCTCGGTGCCCGCTGGACGGTGGACGACGACCTGGGCGCGCTGTCGGTGGTCGGCACCGGGCTGCTCGATCGGCCCGACCTGCTCGCCGAAGTCCTGCGCACCGCGGGCGAGCTCGGCGCGACGACGCCGGCGATGGCGATCTCCGCGGTCCGGCTCACCGCCGTGCTGCCGCTGGACCGGCTCGAGGGCGCCGTCCGCGCCCTGCACCGGTCGTTCCACCTCGACCGGCCGGTGGAGGCGAGGCCGTGACCCCGCACGAGACGCCCACGGGCGTGCTGACCGCCGACGGCCGCGTCCTCACGTGTGCGGGGGCCGCGCCGCTTCCCCCCGACGGCGACCGGCTGGACCGCCTCTTCGAGGAGCGCTGCGACCGGCATTCCGACCGGCTCGCCGTGGACGCGGACGGGTTCCGCCTGACGTTCGCCGAGCTGGACGCGCGAGCCAACCGGCTCGCCCGGTACCTGCGGGCGCGGGGCGTGCGGCCCGGCGACCGGATCGGCCTGCTGGTCGACGAGCCCGTGCGCGCGTATGCCGCGATGCTCGCGGTGCTGAAGGCCGACGCGGCGTACGTGCCGCTCGACGCGGCGTTCCCCGACGACCGGCTGGCCTTCATCGTGCGGGACGCCGGAGTCGGCCTGGTGCTGACGACGTCGTCGCTGCGGAACCGGTTCGCGAACGTCGACCTGCTATGCCTCGACGAGGAGGCGGACCGGATCGCCGCCCGCTCCGGCGATCGGCCGGACCGCCGTGCCGCGGCGGGCGGCCTCTGTTACGTCGTCTACACGTCCGGTTCGACCGGGCGGCCGAAGGGCGTGCCGATCCACCACGCCGCGATCGCCAACTTCGCGCGCGTGGCAGCCGACGGCTACGGCCTCGAGCCGGGGGACCGCGTCTACCAGGGCATGACCATCGCCTTCGACTTCTCGGTCGAGGAGATCTGGGTGCCCCTGCTGTCCGGGGCGACGCTGGTGCCGCGCCCCGGCGGCGCCGCCCTGGCCGGTGCCGAGCTGCGGGACTTCCTGCGCGACCGGCGCGTCACGGCGTTGTGCTGCGTGCCGACGCTGCTGGCCACCCTCGACGACGACCTGCCGGGCCTGCGGTTCCTGCTGGTCTCCGGCGAGGCGTGCCCGGAGGATCTGGTCGCCCGGTGGTACCGGCCGGACCGCCGCTTCCTCAATGTCTACGGCCCGACCGAAACGACGGTCACCGCGACCTGGGCGGTCCTGCACCCGGACCGGCCGGTGACGATCGGGGTGCCGCTGCCGACGTACTCCGTCGTCGTCCTCGATCCGGACGCGCCGCGGGCGCTGCCCGCCGGTGAGCTCGGCGAGATCGGCATCGCCGGGATCGGGCTGGCGGCGGGCTACCTGAACCGGCCGGACCTGACCGAGCGGGCGTTCGTCCCGGACTTCCTCGGCATCGAGGACAACCCGTCCGGGCGGATCTACCGCACCGGCGACCTGGGCCGGATCACCGCGAACGGTGAGCTCGAATACCACGGCCGGACCGACACGCAGGTCAAGGTGCGCGGCTACCGCGTCGAGCTCACCGAGATCGAGTCGGTCCTGCTGCGGGCGCCGGGGATCGCGCAGGCGGTCGTCGGTACGCATTCGCCGGAGCCGGGCACGACGGAACTGGTGGCGTACTACAGCCTGCGCGGGGACACGACCGCGGTCGACGTCGGCGAGCTGCGCCGTCTCCTGCGCGAGTGCCTGCCCGGCTACCTGGTACCGGTGTACTTCGAGCGGCTCGACCGCATCCCGATGACGCCGAGCCACAAGGCGGACCGGGCGAACCTCCCGGCGCCGAGCGGTCCGCGGGCCTCGGCGGGCGAAGCCGCGTACGTGCCGCCGGAGACGCGGACCGAGCGGATCCTGGCCGACGCGCTCGCCGAGGTGCTCCGGCTCGATCGGGTCTCGGTCACCGCGCACTTCTTCGCCGACCTCGCCGCGGATTCCCTGCTGCTGGCGAAGTTCTGCGCACGGGTGCGGGAGTCCGGCGAGCTGGCCCCGCTGCCGGTGAAGCAGCTGTACCTGCACCCGACGGTCCGCGAACTGGCGTGCTCGGCAGCCGGGCCCGCGCTCGTCCCGGCGGCCCCGGCGGTGGCTCCGCACCGGGCTGGCGCCGCGGCCCACGCCTTGTGCGGGCTGTACCAGCTCCTGCTCTTCTTGGCTTACGTGGCCGCGTCCGCGGTGCTCGCCGACGCCGCGTACGCGTGGGTTTCGGTGGCGAGCGGCCCGCTCGACGGGTACCTGCGCGCGGTCACCGCCGCCGTGGCCGGGTTCGCCGCGCTCTGCGTCGCGCCGATCGCCGTGAAGTGGCTTCTCGTCGGCCGCTGGAAACCGGGGGAGTTCCCGCTCTGGAGCCTCGCGTACCTGAGGTTCTGGACCGTCAAGACGGCGATGCGGTTCTGCCCGCTGGCCATGTTCGCCGGGTCTCCGCTGTACTCGCTGTACCTGCGGCTGCTCGGAGCGAAGATCGGCGCGGGCGCGGTCATCCTGTCGCGGACGCCGCCGGTGTGTACCGACCTCCTGACCGTCGGCGAGGGCGCGGTCATCCGGAAGGACAGCTCCTTCGCCTGCTACCGCGCCGAAGCGGGCGGCATCCGGACCGGCCGGGTGACCGTGGGACACCGCGCGTTCGTCGGTGAGACAGCCATTCTCGACGTCGACACGGTGGTCGGTGCGGACGCCCAGCTCGGCCACTCGTCGTCGTTGGCCGCCGGACAGACCGTGCCGCCCGGCGAGTCCTGGCACGGCTCACCCGGCCGTCCCTCCACAGTGGACTACCGGGCGCTGCCCGCCGGGCTCGCCCCCCGGTGGCGACGCGCGGCGTTCGCCGTGGCGCAGCTGGCGACTTTCCTGCTGGTGACGGCCCCGGCGACGCTCGCGGTCGCGGTCGCGGTAGCCCGCTTCGCCGAGCCGTCGACCGAGCTCACCGGCTGGGCGTTCGCCCGGGCCCAGCTCTTCGAATCGACAGTGCTCTACTTCGGCGGGCTGATCGGCGGCCTCGCCGTGGCAGTGACCGTGCCGCGGCTGCTGACGCGGTTCCTGGTCCCGGACCGGGTCTACCCGCTCTACGGGTTCCGGCACGCCGTCCAGCGCGCGATCGCGCGGCTGACGAACATCCGCACGTTCACCTACCTGTTCGGCGACAGCAGCTACATCGTGCACTACCTGAAAGCCTTGGGGTACGACTTGCCCGCGGTCCGCCAGACCGGGTCGAACTTCGGGGTCGAAGTCAAGCACGAGACGCCGTTCCTGAGCACGGTCGGCACCGGGACCATGGTCTCCGACGGGCTTTCCCTCCTCAACGCGGACTTCTCGGGGTCGTCGTTCCGGCTCCGCCGCACGGTCGTCGCGCCGGAGGCGTTCCTGGGCAACGACATCGCTTACCCGCCGGGCGCCCGCGTCGGCCGGAACTGCCTGCTGGCGACCAAGGTCCTGGTGCCGCTCGACGGGCCGGTGCGGGAGGACGTCGGCCTGCTCGGCTCGCCGCCGTTCGAGATCCCGCGGTCGGTCCGGCGGGACCGGGGTTTCGACCACCTGTGGACCGGCGCCGCCCGCCGGTGCGGCTTGGCCGCCAAGCTGCGCCACAACACGCTCACCCTCGGCTGGTACGTGGCCGCGCAGTGGCTGAACCTGACCGGCATCGTCGGCATCGGGACCGTCGCGGGCGCCCTGCACCCGCGGTTCGGGGCGGCCGCGACGGCCGGGGGCATCATGGCCGCGCTGGTGTTCTCGGTGCTGTTCCTGGTGCTGGCCGAGCGCGCGGCGCAGGGCTTCCGGCGGCTGCGGCCGCGGTTCTGCTCGATCTACGACCCGGTCTTCTGGCGGCACGAGCGCTTCTGGAAGCTGAGTCCCGGTCGCTACCTGGGACTGTTCGACGGCACGCCGGCCAAGCCGCTCCTGTGGCGGCTCCTGGGGGTCCGCATCGGCCGCCGCGTCTTCGACGACGGGTGCGCGATCCCGGAGAAGTCGCTGGTCACCGTCGGCGACGACGCCACCCTCAACGCGGGCAGCGTCATCCAGTGCCACTCGCTCGAGGACGGCACGTTCAAGTCCGACCGCACGAGCATCGGCGCCGGCTGCACGATCGGTGTCGGCGCGTTCGTCCACTACGGAGTCACGATGGGTGAGGAGAGCGTCGTCGACGCCGACGCGTTCCTGATGAAGGGTTTCGCCACCCCGCCGCGCACGCGGTGGCGGGGCAACCCGGCCACGGAACCGGCTGTCCGGCCGGTCCCTGGGAGGCGGTCGTGATCGCCGGGCCGCGCGTCGCGGGTGACCTGCCCGGCCCGCGCTCGGCCGAGTACCTGGCCCACCAGGAACGCTGGGAGTCCAACGCCCGCGTCTACCCGCGGAACCTGCCGATCGCCCTCGCCGAAGGGGACGGCAGCCACGTGCGGGACGTCGACGGGAACGTCTTCATCGACTTCCTCTCCGGCGCCGGGGTGCTCGCGCTGGGCCACAACCACCCGGAGGTCCTGCGCGCCGCCCGCGAGCAGCTCGAGCGGCTCACGCACGGGCTGGACTTCCCGACCCCGGCGAAACGCGCGTTCGTCGACGCGCAGCTGGGAATGCTGCCCGCCGCGATGCGGTCGGAGATGAAGATCCACTTCTGCGGCCCGGCCGGGGCGAACGCGGTGGACGCCGCGCTGAAGCTCTGCAAGACCGCGACCGGACGCGGGGACGTGGTGTCGTTCCAGGGCGGATTCCACGGCGCGAGCCACGCGGCGATGGCGTTGACCGGGCTGGTCCGGCAGAAGCAGCCGATCGCCAACGGCGTCCCGGGCGTGCACTTCTTCCCGTACTCGTCGTGTGCGCGCTGCCCGCTCGGGTTGACGCCGGACAGCTGCGAGACCAACTGCGCGGTGTTGCTCGAACGCGCGTTGCGCGACCCGCTCGGCGGCGTGCCCCGGCCCGCCGCTGTCGTTATGGAGCTGGTGCAGGGGGAGGGCGGGGTGGTCCCGGCGAGCGGCGAGTTCGTCCGGCGCGTCCGCGCGGTGACCCGGGAAGCTCGACATCCCGCTCGTCGTCGACGAAGTCCAGACCGGCGGCGGGCGCACCGGCACCTGGTTCGCCTTCGAGCGGTACGACATCGAGCCCGACGTCGTCGTCGCGTCGAAGGCGTTGAGCGGGATGGGCCTGCCGGTGGCGGTCATCCTGTACCACCGCCGCCTGGACGTGTGGACGCCCGGCGCGCACACCGGGACGTTCCGCGGCAACCAGGCCGCGTTCGCGGCCGGCGCGGAGACGGTCCGGATCATGCGGCGCGACAACGTCCTCGCCAACGTCCGGCGGCGGGGCGAGCAGCTCGCCCGCTTGCTGGAGGTGCTGCGGGACCGGCCGTGGGTGCGGGAAGTCCGCGGAATCGGCTTGATGTGGGGGATCGAGCTGTCCTCCCCGCACGACGGCCGTCCGGCGGGCGGCTACGCCCGCGCGGTGCGAGCGCACGCCCTGCGGAACGGGCTCATCCTCGAGCTGGGCGGCCGCGACGACGCCGTAGTCCGGTTGTTGCCACCGCTGAACGTGACGGCCGACGTGGTCGAGACGGCGAGCCGGATCCTGGTCGAGGCGTTCGACCACTGCGCACCGGAGTGACCGGTTCGGACGCGCGGGTTCGGGGCATGGATTGCCCGCACCGCAACGGATCCCCGACGATCGGACTGCCCCGAAACCCCGAGCGAGGAGAACGCGATGAATGTTCGGTCCACAGTGGTCACCGCAGCGGCGCTGGGTGTCCTGCTGGCGACGGCGCCCGCCGCGGCGGCCGCGGTCCGGGTCGACGTGTCCGCACAGGACCGCGCGTACCTGAACCAGGCGCACCAGAACAACCTGTTCGAGATCGTCGCGGGGAATCTGGTGGACCGGGGCGGCTGCGCCAGGGTGCGGGAGCTGGGGCCGCGGTTCGCCGCGCACCACACAGCACTGGACGCCGAGCTGATCGGCGTCGCCACCCGCACGGACACAACGTTGTACTCGGTGCCCGATCCCGGCCAGCTGACGCGAATCGCGGACCTGTCAACCCGGTCGGGCGACGACTTCGACACGGCCTGGCTGCGCGACCAGCTGGCGGCACACCTGCGGGGGCTCGCGGAGGGCGAGGTGGAGACGCGGTCGGGGTGGTCACCGGAGGTGAAGGACCTGGCCGCCCGGACGGCGCCGGTGTTGCGCCACCACCTGGAGGAGGTGGTGGCCGCGATGGCGGAGTGCACCCCGGGGTGAGGACGCGCTCGGCGGCGCTCCAGCGTGTCCCAGACATGAAGAAAGCCACGTCTACCTGCGTAAACGTGGCCTGTCCGTCGGGCTGACAGGATTTGAACCTGCGACCCCTTGACCCCCAGTCAAGTGCGCTACCAAACTGCGCCACAGCCCGGACCCGCACTCCGTAAGTGCGTACGAGTACTCTAGCGTGCCCCCGAACCACCCCTGCAGCCGGGGCCCACATCCGCCTGACCTGCGCAAACAGGCCAGGCGGATGGGGCCGGGAAGATCACGCCGTGTTGCCCGCGTGCGTCAGCGTCTGCCACGCCACGAACAGGTTGTTCGTGCCCGCCGGGCGCTGGCGCTCCGTCAACGTCTGCGTGTTCGTCATCGCGATCCCCAGGCGCGTGTGCATCGCGTTGAACCCCACCTCCGTCACCGGGCCCAGGCCGAGCTTCAGCGAACCGCCGCACAGCCATGACGGCGGCGCCGTGCCCAGCTGGTACTTCGAGTGGAATCCCAGTGCCTGGCGCAGCCGCTCGCCGACGTCCGTTCCGTACACGTCCTCGCCCTGGATGCGCATCGTCTCCGCCACGTCCGCTATCGCCGCTATGCCGTAGCCCGTGTGGGTGAAGTCGCGGCACGTCTCCTGGGACAGGCCGTCCACGAACGTCGACTGGCCCTGCCAATAGCCGACGATCTCGTCGCGCGTGTCGAGGCCGCTGCCCGGCACCGTCTTCGGTAGCGCGCCGTCCGATGACAGGTACACGTACGCCGCGACGCGGTTGCGGTAGCGGGCCACCGCCTTGTCGTAACTCGTCTTGTCCTCCAGGAACACCGAAATCCCTACCGCGGCCTCCATCATGGACAGTTCCCAGTTGCCGTTGCTGTTGCTGCCGTTGATCACCTTGCTCAGGTACACATTGCGCAGCATCGTGGCGAACCGGCCCGAATTCGGCCAGCTGGAATAGGTGTACTTGATGATCTCCGCCGCGCGGGGCCATGACGAGCCCGCCCAGCCCGTTTGCAGCGGGGCGTTGCTGTTGGTGTGGCTCGTGATCGTCGCCGACCACGCGTCCATCAACGCGATCGCCTTCTGTGCGTAGCGGGCGTCGCCGGAGATGTACCAGATCAACGCGTCCGTGTACGCCGCGATCGCGTCTTCCCGCTCGTCGGTACACCCGTAGTTCGGGTTCGAATAGGACCCGCATTCGACGACCGCGCGCGGTTTCGGGGTGCGGGAAAGCGACGCGTACGAACTCGCCAGCGCCTGGTCGTACGCCGCCTTCCACGGCTGGGCGCCCGCCTTCACCTGGGCCTTCACGAAGTCCAGCTGCGGGCGGCTCACCAGCACGCCGGGGTGGGTGAACGTCGCCGGTGCCGCGGGCGCCGGCGTGGCCGCCAGGCCCAGTGCGAGCGGGACCATGGCGGCGAGCGTGACGATTTTTCTCAAGCGGGACATGGCTCTCCTCGAGACGACGGTGTCTTGGGGCACCTGCGCGCGCTGCGCTCAGTTTCATGGTCCAGACCACCGCGCGTCAACCCTGGGAGAGTCCTTTGTTCGCGTTATGAAGAAATAGCGCCGGAAATGTTCAGCCCGCTGAACGGAGCGCCTTTTCCGTTCAGCGGGCTGAACGAACTCAGCCGAGCCCGGCGGTGACCGCGTTCAGCAACGCCCCCGTGTCACCGGACATCTCCCACGCCATCACGCCGAGCAGGCCGCGCGACTTGAGCCACGTCGTCTTCAGCCCGATCGACCACGCGTCGTCGAACGTCCACCACTGGCCGCCGTTGCCCGTGTAACACGACGTCGCGACCGCGGCCGTGTCGTGGTGCACCGTGCAGCCCGGCACGCTGGCCACGAGGTTCGCGTACCCGCGGGTGCCCGCCTCCTCGGCGAACTGGCCAGGCGCCGCGCCGGTCGCGGACTGCCATTCGCCGTACTTCCCGCCGTCGGCGACGCCTTGCCAGCCTCGGCCGTAGAACGCCAGCCCGAGCGTGAGCCGCCGCGGGTCGACGCCCGCGTTCGTGTACGCGTTGATCGCCACTTCGGCGCTGAAGTGGAAGTTGTACGGGTCGTCCGCGTCGGCGTACAGGTTGCCCTGGTGGCCCGTGCGGTTCGGCTCCCACGAGTTGTCGCTGCCCGAGCCGTGGAAGTCGTACCCCTGCACGTTCGCGACGTCCAGGGAGTCGAAGATCCGCGGGACGTCCCAGCCGGCCGCGACCTTCGCCGGGTCCGCCGGGGTGAACGCGTGCAGCTGGTAGCGCTTGCCGGTCGTCGCGCCGTACGCGTCGAGCTGCGTGCGGAACTCGGCCAGCAGCGCCGTCAGGTTCGCCTTGTCATTGGGGGACCAGTGGTTGCCGGGGTGGCCGTCGGGGCTGCCGGGCCACTCCCAGTCGATGTCGATGCCGTCGAAGATCCCGGCCGCCGTGCCCGGCCCGCCCGCGCCGCCGTAGGGCGCGATGTTGCCCTTGATCCACGTGTCGACGCACGACGAGACGAACTTCTTGCGCGACGCGTCCGTGGCCGCGACGTCCGAGAAGTACTTCGAATACGTCCAGCCGCCCAGCGAGACCAGCACCTTCAGGTTGGGGTGCTTCGCCTTGAGCTTCTTGAGCTGGTTGAAGTTGCCGCGCAACGACTCCCAGCCCGTGTCGGCCACGCCGTCGACCGACTGCGCCGCCGAGAACGGCCGCGAGTAGTCGGCTTCGGCGTCACCCGCGCCGTCACCCTGGTTGGGGTCCTGCGGGTTCGCCGTGGTGCCCTTCGTGACACCG
Source organism: Amycolatopsis nalaikhensis (assembly GCF_030264295.1). GTDB lineage: Bacteria > Actinomycetota > Actinomycetes > Mycobacteriales > Pseudonocardiaceae > Amycolatopsis > Amycolatopsis nalaikhensis. The sequence goes on from NZ_CP127173.1 coordinate 7,927,043, forward strand.
GAGAGGCAGGTCAGGTTCACCGGGTCGATGTTCTCGAACGCATACAGCAGGTGCGTCAGCTTCGCCGCCGCGCCGGAGGTTTCCAGGTTCTTCACGAAGTACTGGCGCCCGTAGATGCCCCACTGCACGAAGTACCCGACCTTCGCGTACCCCGAGACGATGTCGCCGGTCTTCGCGGTGACGGCGTTGCTGGGCGCCGAAACGTTGTCGTAGCCGTCGCGCGCGCGGACCGTGAACGTGTACGAAGTGGACGGTGCCAGCCCGGTCACGACGGCGGACGTCGTGGTCACCGTGGTGGCCAACGCCGACCCGCGGTAGACGTCGTAGCTCACCACGCCGGTGTTGTCGGTCGACGCCGCCCACGTCAGCGTCACGCTGCCCGAGTCGGCGCCGGTCGAGCGCAGGGAACCGGGCGCCGAGGGCGCCTGCGTGTCGTCGGCCGGGTTGTTGGTGGTCACCGCCAGCGCCGCGCTCGCCGGGGACGTAGTTCCCTTGGCGTCCTTGGCCTTCACCGTGAACGAGTACGCCGTGCCCGGCGTCAGCCCGCTGATCGTGGCGCTGGTCCCGGTCACCGACGTGGTCAGGGAAGCGCCTTGGTAGACGTCGTAGCCGGTCACCGGCAGCGAACCGGCGGTCGAGGCGTTCCAGGCCAGTGCGACGCTCTTGGTGGTCTTCGCGACGAGGTGCAGGTTCGTCGGCGCGCTCGGGGGAGTGTCCGGTGAACCGTCGCAGTTGGCGTTGTCGACGCGGCACTGCGTCGGCGTCGCCGCCGTGCTGAGCCGGAACGTCGGGCTGTAGGGATACGTAGTGCGGCCCGGCGCCAGCGTCGCGATGTAGTAGGCCGGGGTGAGCGTGACCTGGGTGCCGTTCTGCGTCACCGTGCCGTTCTCGCCGGTGCTGGCGGTGACGCCGGCGGGCAGGGTGAAGGTGATCGCCCAGTTGCTCACCGACGAGGTGCCGGTGTTGGCGACGGTGTAGGTGCCGGTGGTGCCGTTCATCGCCAGGGTGGCGGTCAGCGAACCGGCCGCGGCGGCGGGCGGGGCGAGCGCCGCGACGCCGCCGGTGGCGATCAGCAAGGCGGCGAGTGCGGAACGTAGTCGTGCGGGAGTGCGTCTCATGGCGGTTCTCCAAGCGGCACGAGGCGGGGACGATGTGGTCTAGACCACATCGAATGTAATCCGGTGCCGGGAGAACCGCGCACGCCCGAACGGCGGAAACGGGTGTCCGAACGGACTGTTAACGCCCCGAGAAGGTGGCTTTCCCCGGCCCGTCGGCCAGGAACGACTTCACGGCGTTCCGGAGATCTTCGGTTTCGAACAGCTCCGCCGCGATCGTGGTGATGTGCGCGTTCGCCTCCGGGACGCCGCCCGCGGCGAAGTGGTCCAGGACGCGCTTGGTCGCGGCGTGGGCGCGCGTCGGGCCCTCCGCCAGCCGCGCGGCGAACTCCCGGGCCGCCGCGTCGAAGCCCTCGTCCGGCAGGACGCGGTTGACGACGTTCCAGCGTTCGAGGGTCGCGGCGTCGTAGGTGTCGCCGGTCATCACGAACTCCTTGGCGCGCCCGACCCCGGCCCGCGCGGCCAGCCGCTGGGTGCCGCCCATGGTCGGCGTCAGCCCGACGACCTTCTCGACCAGCCCGAACTTCGCGCGCGCGGCGGCGAGGATGACGTCGCACGCGACCGCGACCTCGAACGCCCAGGTCAGGCACAGGCCGTGCGCGGCGAAGACGGTGGGGAAGGGCAGCGCGGCGATCCGGTCCGGCACCGCCAGCATCTCGTCGAAGAGGACCTTCGCCTCGGCGGGCGAGCCCTGGGCGTCGAACAGCGAGACGTCGACGCCGCCGCTGACGATCTTGCCCTCGGCGCGGATCAGCAGCGCTCGCGCGGGGTTGTCCTCCAGAGAGCCGATGGCCTCGGCGAGGTCCGACTGCAGCGAAGCCGTGTAGAGGTTCAACGGCGGGGCGTCGATGGTCAGGACGGCGAGCCCGCCGTCACGGTCGAGGCGGACCTGCTGCGTCATGTTCACCCTGCTTCTTCGGCGGCGACGATGTCGTCCCAATACTGCTGGGCCTCGGGGCGCCAGTCGACGTGTTTGTGATGGAACAGTTCCGCCGCTTTCGTGCCGCTCCACTTCGCCGGCAGGAGCTCGGCGGGCAGCTGCGGGTCGAGGAACGGGAACCGCCGCCACTCGTGCACGAGCTCGGTCTGCGCGCGCAGCACCGCGCGGCCGCCGGTCGGGTGCAGGCCGGTGAAGCGGTCGATGAAGTCTTCGTAGCGGTCCTTGAGCTCGGTGAGGTCCCACGAGCGGGCGACCATCGTCTCCTGCTCGCCGACCTCGCCGTACGCGGCGGTGAACGACATCGCCTGGGCGTCGAGGCCCAGTTCGCTGACGATCTGCTGGGCCTCGCGCTGGCGGCTGAGGTCCGGGCTGACCCACACGCCGGCCACGGGCGAGCCGAAGCCCGCCCAGGTCAGCCGGGTGCGCAGGCGGTGGCGCAGGTCGCGCTTGGCCTCCGGCACGGAGACGATGAGCATCAGCCACTGGCCGTTCCAACGGCGTTCTTCGCGGCCGAACGCGTAGATGCGGTCGGCGCCCTCGGTCAGCAGGCGGCGCCCCGGCGGCGTCAGCGACCAGCGGACGCGGCGCCCGACGCGCTCGGAGACGACCCAGCCTTCGGCGGCCGAGCGGGCCAGCGCCTGCCGCGCCGACTTCTCCTCGATGTCGAGGATGCCGAGCACCTCGACCAGCATCGACGTCCAGACCGGCTTGTCGCGCGGCAACGCGTACTCGCCGAGCACGGTCATCAGCAACGATCGCGCGCTGGCGTGGCTCACCTCGCGGCGCCGGCTGACCGTGGGCCGGGGCGCGGACGGGCGGCCTTCCCTCGGCTTCGGCCTGCGGCCGAGGGTGACCGGGGGAGCGGGTTCGCCCATGCTGTTTCACCGACCTCACTGCTGCGGGACTGACAACCGAACAGGTTACCCACACTGAGTGATCAAAGCGCCACCGGACACACACAGTCGGTGTCTTTGACCATGATCTGACAGTTCACCACGGGGTCGTAGACTCGGCTACCTCATGAGCGCAACTCTCGTCGCGAAGGACCTGGCCGCCGGCCACGGTGACCGCACCCTCTTCTCCGGACTGGATCTGGTCGTCGCGCCCGGCGACGTCGTCGGCCTGGTCGGCGTCAACGGCGCGGGCAAGTCGACGCTCCTGCGCACCCTGGCGGGCCTCGCGAAACCGGACGACGGCGAGATCCGCCTGAACCCGCCGACGGCGACGGTCGGCCACCTGCCGCAGGAGCCCGAGCGGCGCGAAGGCGAGTCGGTGCGGGCGTTCCTGGCACGGCGCACCGGCGTGTCGGCGGCCCAGTCGGACCTCGACGCGGCGACCGAGGCGCTCACGGCGGGCTCACCCGGCGCGGACGACCGGTACGCCGCCGCGCTCGACCGGTGGCTCGCCCTCGGCGGCGCCGACCTCGACGACCGCGCCGCGGAAGTGGCCGCCGACCTGGGGCTCGCGGTCGATCTCGACCAGCCGATGACGTCGTTGTCGGGCGGCCAGGCGGCGCGCGCCGGGCTCGCGTCGCTGTTGCTGAGCCGCTACGACGTCTTTTTGCTGGATGAGCCGACGAACGACCTCGACCTGGACGGGCTGGCCCGCCTGGAGCGGTTCGTCTCCGGCCTCCGGGCGGCGACGGTCCTGGTCAGCCACGACCGCGAGTTCCTGGCGCGCACGGTCGACCGGGTCGTCGAGCTGGACCTGGCGCAGCAGCAGGTGAACGTCTACGGCGGTGGGTACGAGGCGTACCTCGAGGAGCGCGAGGTCGCGCGGCGGCACGCGCGCGAGGAGTACGAGGAGTACGCCGACACGAAGGCCTCGTTGGAGGCTCGGGGGCGGATGCAGCGGGCGTGGATGGAGAAGGGCGTCAAGAACGCGCGCCGGAAGCAGCCCGACAACGACAAGGCTGCGCGGAAGTTCCGCACGGAAGCCACGGAGAAGCAGGCGTCGAAGGCGCGCCAGACGGACCGGATGATCGAGCGGCTGGAGGTGGTCGAGGAGCCGCGCAAGGAGTGGGAGCTGCGGATGGAGATCGCCGCGGCCCCGCGAGCGGGCGCGGTGGTCGCGACCCTGCGCGGCGCGGTCGTCCGGCGGGGCGGGTTCACGCTCGGGCCGGTCGACCTGCAGATCGACTGGGCGGACAAGGTCGCCATCACCGGTGCCAATGGTTCCGGCAAGTCGACGCTGCTCGCCGCCCTGCTCGGCCGGGTCCCGTTGGACTCCGGTGCCGCGGCGCTCGGGCCGGGAGTCGTCGTGGGTGAGGTCGACCAGGCTCGGCGGTTGTTCCTCGGGGATGTTCCGCTCGCGGAGGCCTTCGCGCGGGAGGTGCCGGAGCTTGCCGACGCCGAGGTTCGGACTCTGCTGGCCAAGTTCGGGCTGAAGGCCGCGCATGTGCTTCGTTCCGCTGCGACGCTCTCGCCGGGGGAACGGACCCGGGCCGCGCTTGCCTTGCTGCAGGCTCGGGGGGTGAACCTGCTGGTGCTGGACGAGCCCACGAACCATCTCGATCTGCCCGCGATCGAGCAGCTCGAGTCGGCGTTGGACAAGTACCCTGGGACGCTGCTGCTGGTGACGCACGACCGCCGGATGCTGGACGCGGTGCACGTGACGCGGCGGCTCGAGGTCGACGGGGGGAAGGTCAGCGAGCGGTGAGCCTCCGCGTGGGGCCATGCTGCTCACGGTTGTGAGCGGTGCTCTCGATTCGGAACGGCGCCCACGGGGCGGCTAAGTGAGCAGTGCTCTCTGTGTTGGGTGGTGCTTTCTAACGCGAGCGGTTGGCGGGGCTCCGCGTGGTGGCTGCACGTCGCGAGTGGGCGGCGGGGATCTCGCGCGGGGTGGCTTCACGGTCGCGAGGTGGGCGACGGGACATCCCGCCGCCGAGCCGCCCAGGTCGACGCGGTGCACGTGACGCGGCGGCTCGAGGTCGACGGGGGCAAGGTCAGCTAGCGGTGCTCCGGGTGGGCCATGCTGCTCACGGTTGTGAGCGGTGCTCTCGATTCGGAACGGTGCCCGCGGAGTAAGTAAGTGAGCAGTGCTCTCTGTATTGGGTGGTGCTCTCTTCCGCGAGCGGCTGGAGGGGCTCCGCGGCGGCCGCACGTCGCGAGTGGGCGGCGGGGCCCGCGTGGGGTGGCTTCGCGGGCGCGAGTCGGGCGGCGGGACATCCCGGCGCCGGGCCGCCCGGCGGCCAAGGGATGTCCCGCGCACCGATCAAGGCCGATCGGTGAGATAACCGCCCATCGTCTTGAAGTACTCGGTCGCGGCCAGGTCCGTGCCGTCGGCCGTGCGGACGCGCTCGACCACCAGCCCCGGCGACTGGCCGCGCCGCGCGTCCGGTCCGGCCACGATCACCACGCCGTCGCCTTCGCGGATGAAGACGCGGCCCGGCGTTCCGCCGTAGTGGCCTTGGGACACGGACGCCCGAAGGATCCGCAGCTGCTCACCCCGGTGGTAGGTGAACGCGTTCGGGTACGGGTCCGACAGCGCGCGCACGAACCGCTCGATGTCCGACGGCGACGACGTCCAGTCGATCAGGCTGTCCCGCGCCGCGCGCTTGTGGAAGAAGCTCGCCTTCGACCGGTCCTGCGGCACCGGCGTGTAGCCGGTCTCGATCAGGGAGATGGCTTCCGCCGTGATCGGCGCGATCAGGTCCACCGTGCGGTGGAACAGGTCCGTCGTCGTGTCGGTGGGTCCGACCGGGATCGCCCGCTGCAGCACGATGTCACCCGCGTCGAAGCTCGCCGTCCATCATGTGGGCGGTCACGCCGACCTCGGGCTCGCCGTTGATCATCGCCCAGATCAGCGGCGAGAAGCCCGCGTACGCCGGCAGCAGCGAGTCGTGGATGTTCAGCGTCCCGTGGCGCGGCAGCTCGAAGATCTCCGGCGGCAGCCACGTTCGCCAGTTGTTCGCCACGATCAGGTCGAGGTCCGCCGCCTTCAGCTCGGCGAGCAGTTCCGCGTCGTCCGGGCGGGTGCGCAGCAGCACCCGGATGCCGTTCTCCGCGGCGAGGTCGGCGACCGAGTCGGCCCAGATCCGCTCGTACGCGTGGTCGCTCTTCGGGTGCGTGACCACGAGGGCGACCTCGTGACCGGCGTCGATGAGCGCCCGCAGGGTCCGGTGCCCCCAGGTCTGGTAGCCGAACATCGCCACGCGCATTCGAAGGTGCCTTTCATGATCGGGGACGAACATCACCACGAACGTACTAGGCGAGGCTCGCCTAAGTTAGGTTAGGGTTCCCTGAACGGTACCGGAGCGCGCGAGGGAGCAACATGACTGCAGAGGTCCCGATCTACGACATCGTCGGTGTGGGCTTCGGACCGTCGAACCTGGCACTCGCGATCGCCCTCGCCGAGCACAACGCCGGCCCTGGCGAGCCGGTGACCGCGCACTTCCTCGAGCGGCAGCCCCGCTTCGGGTGGCACCGCGGGATGCTGATCGACACCGCGACCATGCAGGTGTCGTTCCTCAAGGACCTGGTCACCATGCGGAACCCGACCAGCGAGTTCAGCTTCCTCAACTACCTGCACGCGGCCGGGCGGCTGGTCGATTTCATCAACCACAAGAACCTCTTCCCGCTGCGGGTCGAGTTCCACGACTACTTCGAGTGGGCGGCCGCGAAGGTCGACGACGTCGTCTCGTACGGCACCGAAGTCGTCTCCGTGAAGCCGGTGCACGACGGCTCCGAAGTGGCCTACTTCGACGTCGAGGCCTCCGACGGCTCGTCCCTGCGTGCTCGGAACCTCGTGGTCGGCACCGGTCTGCGGCCGCAGCTGCCCGAGGGCGTCACCGCGGGCGAGCGGATCTGGCACAACAGTGAGCTGCTGTTCCGTGTCGACGCCTTGCGCGACGCCGACCCGAAGCGGTTCGTCGTGGTCGGCGCCGGGCAGAGCGCCGCGGAGGTCGCCGCGTTGCTGCACGACGAGTTCCCGCGCGCCGAGGTGTGTGCTGTCTTCGCGCGCTACGGCTACAGCCCGGCCGACGACAGCTCGTTCGCGAACCGGATCTTCGACCCCGACGCCGTCGACCAGTTCTACCGCGCGGGCGAGCCGGTCAAGGACCGCCTGATGCGCTACCACGGCGCGACGAACTACTCGGCCGTCGACATCGACCTGATCGACGAGCTCTACCGGCGCGTCTACCGCGAGAAGGTGCTCGGCGTCGAACGGTTGCGGCTGTTCAACGTCTCGCGCCCGGTCGAGGTCACGTCCTCGGGAACGGTGACGGTCGAGTCGCTCACCACCGGCGAGCGCACGGTGCTGGACGCCGACGCCGTCGTCTACGCGACGGGCTACCGGCCCGCGGACCCGACGCCGCTGCTCGGCGACCTCGGCGCGCGCTTCCTGCGCGACGAGTCCGGCCGCCTCCGCGTCGAGCGCGACTACCGCCTCGCGACGGACTCGCCCCTGCGCGGCGGGATCTATCTCCAGGGCGGGACCGAGCACACGCACGGCATCACGTCGTCGCTGCTGTCGAACACCGCCGTCCGGGTGGGGGAGATCCTCCAGTCCATTGTGGAGCGCCGGGTGGTCGCGGAACCGGCGGGGGAGTACGCGGTCAGCGCCCGGTGAGCTGCTCCCGCAGGATGTCGCCGTGGCCGGCGTGGCGGGCGAAGTCCTCGGCCAGGAGCAGGTAGACGAACCGGAGGTTGACCTCGCCGAGGACGTCGTGGGTCCAGGTGTCGTCGAGGTCGAACCCCGCGGCGATCTCGCGGGAGCGCGCGCTGGCCCGCTCGAAGTCGGCGATCACGTCGGCGACGGTTTCGCCGTCGGCGACGACGAAACTCGGGTCGCCCGGGGTCGTGGGGCCGTCGCACTCGGCCTCGGGCAAGCCGAGCAGGAAGAGCTGGAACCACCGGCGCTCGGCCATCGCGGCGTGCTTGACCAGCCCGATCGGCGTGGTCAGCGACGTCACCAGCCGCGCGCGGGCGTCGGTCTCCGACAGGCCGCGCACGGTGTCGATCACCGCGCGCCGGTTGCGGTCCATCGTGGCCTCCAGCAGGTGACGCTCGGGGCCGGTGGTGATTTCGGGCAGCACGAACACAGGTCTGCTCTCCTGGGTTTGGGGTGGTGGCCGGACGGACCTCGGGACGGCACGAGGCGGGCCACGCCCAGGATAGCGCTACTCGACCGGTGCCGGGTGGTGCCTGCTGATCGGGATCACCAGCGGTGTCCCGCTCACCGGGTCCGGGGTGATCTGGCAGCGGACGTCGAAGACCTCGTCCACCAGGTCCTCGGTGATCACCTCGACCGGCTTGCCCGAAGCGACGATCCGGCCCGATTTCATCGCGATCACGTGGTCGGCGTAGCGGCACGCCTGCGGCAGGTCGTGCAGCACCATCACGACCGTCCGGCCCTCGGCGCGGTTGAGGTCGACGACCAGGTCGAGCACGTCGATCTGGTGCGCCAGGTCGAGGTACGTCGTCGGCTCGTCGAGCAGCAGCACCGGCGTGCCCTGCGCGACGGCCATCGCGATCCACGCGCGTTGCCGCTGGCCGCCGGACAGCTCGTCCACCGGGCGGTCCGCGAGGTCGGTCATCTCGGTGGCGGCCAACGCGGACGCGACGGCGCCTTCGTCCGAAGTGGACCATTGGCGCCACCAGCTCTGGTGCGGGGCGCGGCCGCGGCCGACGAGGTCCGCCACCGTCATGCCTTCCGGGGCCACCGGCGACTGCGGCAGGATCCCGAGCCGCTGGGCAACCTGGCGCGTCGGCAGGTCGTGGATCGACTGGCCGTCCAGGTAGACCCCGCCCGACTTCGGCGTCAGCAGCCGGGCGAGGGTGCGCAGCAGCGTCGACTTCCCGCAGGCGTTCGGCCCGACGATCGCGGTGATCTGCCCCGCCGGGACGTCGAGGTCGAGGCCGTCGATGACGATCCGGTCGTCGTAGGCGACGCGCAGGTCGCGCACGCGCAGGGACGGTGTCATCTTCAGCCTCCGGAGCCGGATCGGTTGGCCCTGGCCAGCAGCCAGAGCAACAGCGGGGCGCCGAGCACGCCGGTCACGATGCCGACCGGCAGCGGCGACGCGGTCAGCGAGCGCGCGATGAGGTCACTGCCCAGCACCACGACCGCGCCGGTGAGCGCGGACGCCGTGATCGGCGGCGAAGACAGCCGCGCGAGCCGTTGCGCGATCTGCGGTGCGGTCAGGGCGACGAACGAGATCGGGCCCGCGGACGCCGTCGCGAAGGCGACGAGCCCGGCGCCGGCGAGCAGCAGGCCGAGCCGGACCGGCTGCACCGGCGTGCCGAGCCCGGCGGCGACGTCGTCGCCGAGCAGCAGCGTGCTCATCCACCGGGCCAGGCCCAGCACCACCGGCAGCAGCACGACGAGCGCGAAGAACAGCGGCACGACGTGTTCCCAGCCGCGGTTGGCGAGGTTGCCGACCAGCCAGCCGAGCGACGCCTGCGCCTCGGTGATCTGCGCCTTGCTCAGCAGGTAGTCGGTGAGGCTGGTGCACATCGCGAAGATCCCGATGCCCACCAGCAGGATCCGGTAGCCCGTGGTGCCGCGCCGCCACGCCAGCGCGTACACCAGCACCGCGGTGAGCAGGCCGCCGAGGAGGCCGAGCGTGGTGGTGCCGAGCCCGTCGCCGAAGCCGAACGCGATCCCGGCGACGACGAACGTGGCCGCGCCCGCGTTGATGCCGATCATGTCCGGGCTGGCCAAGGGATTGCGCGTGATCGTCTGGAACACCGCGCCGGACGCGCCGAACGCGAGCCCGGCCAGCAACCCGGTGAGGGCTCGCGGCAACCGCAGTTCCTGCACGATGTAGCTGTCGCTGCCGCCGAAGAGCCCCGAGAGGACCTCGGACACGCTCATCGGGACGTCGCCGATCGTCATGCCCACGCAGAAGAGCACGAACGCGAGCACCGCGAGGACGATCGAGACGAGCAGCAGCCGGGGCCGGACCCGGCCGGACACCGAACCGGCGCGGAAGGTGACGCGGTCGCGCCGCATCTGCAGCAGGCTCATGTCAGGACTCCACGAGCTTGCGGCGGCGGACGAGGTAGATGAAGAAGGGCGCGCCGAGGAACGCCACGATCACCCCCGCGCGGATCTCGCCCGGCCGGGCCATGATCCGGCCGAGGATGTCCGCGGCGAGTAACAGGCAGGGTGCGAGGACAGCCGTGTAGGGCAGGAGCCACCGGTGGTCCGGGCCGATCACGAACCGCACCGCGTGCGGGACGATCAAGCCCAGGAACACGATCGGGCCGGCGACCGCGACGGCCGCGCCGGTCAGCAGGGTGATCGCCAGTGCGCCGCGCAACCGCAGCGGGCCCAGCTTGCGGCCGAGCGCGATGGCGACGTCGTCACCGAGGGCGAGGCTGTTCAGTGCCGGGCCGCTCGCGATCGCCAGTACGACGCCGACCGCGAAGAACGGCAGGACCTGCAGCAACGCCGTCCCGTCGACGCCGGAAAGGGAACCGGCGGACCAGAAGCGGTAGCGGTTGAGCGCCACCGGGTCCGCCAGCACCATCGCGCTGGTGAACGAGGCGAGCAACGCCGTCACCGCCGCCCCGGCGAGCGCGAGCTTGACCGGGCTCGACCCGGCCCGGCCCCGCGTGCCGAGGAAGTAGACGACGGCGGTCGCGGCGAGCGCACCCGCGAAGGCGAACCAGATGTAGCCGTAGAGCGAGCTGACGCCGAGCACGGTGATGGAGAAGACGATCGCGAACGCGGCCCCGGCGCTGACGCCGAGCAGGCCCGGGTCGGCCAGCGGGTTGCGGGTCAGCGCCTGCATCACCGTGCCCGCCAGCCCGAGCCCGGCGCCGACCAGCACGGCGAGGAGGGTTCTCGGCATCCGGACGCTGTGGATGATGACCGCGTCCGCGGAGCCGTCGTCGTGCCAGAGCACCTGCCAGACCGCGCCGAACGAGATCTCCTTCGAGCCGAGCCAGACGCTGAGCAGGCACAGGAAAACCAGGACGGCGAGGGCGGCCAGGAGGCCGAGTGCGCGGCCCGAATGTGGCGGGCGTCGCGTGAGAGCGATCCCTCCGGGGTCTGTTCGCACCGCACCTCCGACTGGTACTGATTTTAGGTAAGGCTAACCGATGGTACAGGAGTGCATTCTCACCATCCGTTTGTTAGGTTCGCCTAAGTCCGCGCCCGGTTCCGGGCGCCGTGAGCAGCGGGAGGCTGGTCTACCGGTGAGCAACGGTGACGCTGTGCAGCAGGTCGCGGACCTCGGTTTCTGGCGTGATCGCCTTGCCTCGGCGCCGAAGGAGCTGCCGCTGCCGGTCGACCGGCCGCATGCCGCGGAGCCCGTCGTGGCCCGGCGCGCCCGGCCGCGCCCCGCGGCCGACGAGGTGACGCTGCTGGCGGCGTTCACCGTCCTGCTGTCCCGGTACGCGGGAACGGCCGACGTCGTCCTCGGCATCGGCTCGCTGGTGCCGCTCCGGGTGGATCTCGGAGGCACGCCCGGGTTCGCGGACGTCGTCGCGCGCGTGCGCGAAGCCCGTGACGAGGCGCTGGCGCACCAGGTTCCGTTCGGCGAGCTGGTCGCCGAGGTGGATCCGGAGCCCGGACGCGGGGGATCGGTGCTCGTCAACGTCGGTTTCGGCGCCGAGACCGACCTCCCGCTCGACCTGAACCTGAGCGTCGACGGCGACGAGCTGGTGGCGCGGTACCGCGCCGACGTCCTCGACGCGTCCACTGTGGACCGCATGCTGGACCACCTCGAGCACCTGCTGGCCGACGCGCGGCACCGTCCACAGTGGCCGGTGCATCGGCTCGACCTGATGAGCGAGACGGAGCTGCGGAAGCTCCTCGAGGACTGGAACGACACGGACCTCGCGACGCCGCTGGCGACCCTGCCGGAGCTGTTCGCCGATCGGGTCCGGGAGGCACCGGACGCCGTCGCTCTCGTCTTCGAGGACGAGGAACTGACTTACGCCGAGCTGGACGCCCGCGCGAACCAGCTGGCCCACGTCCTCATCGGCCGGGGCGCGGGGCCGGAGCGCGTCGTCGCCCTCGCCGTTCCGCGCTCGGTCGAGATGGTCGTGGCCGAGCTGGCCGTGCTCAAGGCCGGGGCCGCGTACCTGCCGCTGGACCAGGACTACCCGGCCGAGCGGATCGCCTTCATGGTGGCCGACGCGCGCCCGGTGTGCGTGGTGACCACGAGCGACCTCGCCGACCGCTTCGACGGTGACGTGCTGCTCCTCGACGAGCTGAGCCTGGACGGCGTCCCGGACACCGACCCGGCCGCGGCGATCGTCCCGGCCAACGCGGCTTACGTGATCTACACGTCCGGTTCGACCGGGCGGCCCAAGGGCGTCGTCGTCTCCCACGCGGGCGTCGCGAAGCTCGTCGCGACCCAGTCGCAGCGGTTCGGCGTCGGCCCGCACAGCCGCGTGCTGCAGTTCGCGTCGCCGAGCTTCGACGTCGCGTTCTGGGACCTGTGCCTCGGCCTGCTTTCGGGCGGACGGCTGGTGATCGTCCCCGCCGAGCGGCGCGTGCCCGGCCCCGAGCTGGCCGAGTACGCCCACGCCCACGGCGTCGATTTCATGATCCTGCCGCCCGCGTTGCTGGCGGAGTTCCCCGAGGACTGCGACCTGCCGCGCGACAGTGTGCTGCTGGCCGGGACCGAGCGCGTGTCGCCGGAACTGGTCCGGCGGTGGGCGCCGGGGCGGCGGATGTTCAACGCCTACGGCCCGACCGAGGCCACGACGAACTCGACGCTCGGGCTGTGCGACCCGGACATCGCGCCGGGCTCGGCCGTGCCGATCGGCGTCCCCGATCCCGGCACCCGCGCCTACGTCCTCGACGCGCACCTCGCGCCGGTCCCGGTCGGCGTCGTGGGGGAGCTGTACCTCGCCGGATCCAGCCTGGCACGGGGATATCTCGGGCGGCCGGGGCTGACGGCGGAGCGGTTCGTGGCGGACCCGTTCGGTTCCGGCGGACGGCTCTACCGCACCGGTGACCTGGTGAAGTGGCTGCCGGACGGGCGGCTGGTGTTCCTGGGCCGGGCCGACGACCAGGTGAAGATCCGCGGCTACCGCATCGAACTGGGCGAGATCGAGTCGGTGCTGGCCGAGCACCCCCGCGTCGGCCAGTCGGTCGTCGTGGCGCGGGACGGGCAGCTCGTCGCCTACGCCGTGCCGGTGCCCGACCGCGACGAGGCGGCCGAGCAGGGGCACGTCGAGGAGTGGCACGCGGTCCACGAGGAGATGCTCGCGGGGACGACCGGCATCGAGGAGAACTTCGCGGGCTGGACGTCCAGCTACGACGGCGCCGACATCCCGCTGCCCGAGATGCGGGAGTGGCACGCGGCGACGGTCGAGCGGATCCGGTCGCTGCGGCCGAAGCGCGTGCTCGAGATCGGTGTCGGCAGCGGGCTGATCCTGTCGCGGATCGCCCCGGACGCCGAAGCGTACTGGGGTGTCGACCTTTCCGAGAGCGCGATCGAGAACGTCCGCCGCGAGGTCGTCGGGACGCCGTTCGCGGACAAGGTCCACCTGGCCGCCCGGCCCGCGCACGACCTGGGCGAGCTGCCGGACTTCGACACTGTGATCATCAATTCCGTCGCGCAGTACTTCCCCAGCGCCGACTACCTCGCCGAGGTCGTCCGTACCGTCGCCGGGCACCTCGCACCGGGCGGCACGATCTTCCTCGGCGACGTCCGCAACCTGCGTTCGCTGCGGGCGTTCCGCACCGCGGTGGAGCTGCGGCACGGCCGGGCCGACGTCGCCGCGGTGGACCAGGCGATCGCACGTGAGGGCGAGCTGCTCCTCGACCCGGACTTCTTCCCGGCACTCGCCCGCGAGCTGGACGGCTTCGACGACGTCGACCTGTGGGTGAAGCGCGGTCAGGCGCACAACGAGCTGACCCGGCACCGCTACGACGTCGTGCTGCGGAGGGCGCCGAAACCGGCCGCGGCGGCAGAACAGGTGGTCGCGTTCGACGATCTCGGTGCGGTGGAACGGTTCCTGGCCGCCGAGACGCCGGAGCGGCTTCGGGTCACCGGCATCCCAGACGCGCGGCTCGCGGGCGAGCTGGCGGCGGTTCGCGCCCTCGACGAGGGCGACGTCGAGGGTGCGCAGGCCGCGCTCGAGCAGCGTGACGGCGTCGACCCGGAGGCCCTGCACCGGCTCGGCGACCGCGCGGGCTACCGGGTCGCCGTGACCTGGGCCGCCGAGCCCGGCGAGCTGGAGGCCGTCTTCATGCGCCCCAATGTGGCGTTGGGTGCGTCCAGCGCACCCAACGCCACGTTGGGGCGCTCGGGTGGGGCCGCCTACCGCCCGGTGCGCCCGGCGGGCAGCCCGGCGTCGTACGCCAACGCCCCGGCGGCCCGGCGGGAAACCGGCGCGCTGGTCGCGTCCCTGCGGGCGCACGTGGGTGACCGGCTGCCGCAGTACATGGTGCCGTCGGCGTTCGTCCTCCTGGACAAGCTGCCGGTGCTCGCCTCGGGCAAGCTCGACCGCAAGGCCCTGCCGAGCCCGGAGCGGTTCACCGGCGGGCCGGGCCGCGCGCCCCGCAACCCGGTCGAGCAGCTGCTGTGCGAGATGTTCGCCGACGTGCTCGGGCTGCCGCAGGCCGGGCCGGACGACGACTTCTTCGCCCTCGGCGGGCATTCGCTGCTGGCGACCCGGCTGATCCAGCGGATCCGCGCGGCCGTCGGCGCCGAGGTGCCGGTGCGCGCGGTGTTCGACGCGCCGACCCCGGCCGCGCTCGCCGACCTGGTGGCCGGGTCCGTCGACGGGACCGAGCGCCGCCCGCTCACCCGCGTCGCCGAACGGCCCGAGCGGCTGCCCCTGTCGTTCGCGCAGCAGCGGCTGTGGTTCCTGCACGGCCTGGAGGGCGGGTCGGCGACCTACAACGTCCCGCTCGTCATGCGGCTGTCCGGCGAACTGGACGTCGAGGCGTTGCGGGCCGCGCTGAACGACGTCGTCGGCAGGCACGAGGCGCTGCGGACGGTGTTTCCGACCGCCGACGGCGTGCCCTACCAGCGGGTGCTGCCCGAGGGCACGGTGGAGCTGGCGGTCCACGTGGTCGCGGAGTCCGAAGTGGACGAGGCGGTGGACGGACTGGTCCGGGGCGTCTTCGACCTCGGCGCCGGGGTGCCGGTGCGGGCCGCGCTGCTGACCGTCGACCCGCGGCGGCACGTGCTGGTCGTCGTCGTGCACCACATCGCCGCCGACGGCTGGTCGCTGTCCCCGCTGTGGCGCGACGTCGCCACGGCCTACCGCGCCCGGCTGCGCGGTGACGCTCCCGAGTGGACGCCGCTGCCCGTGCAGTACGCCGACTACACGCTCTGGCAGCGGGACCGCCTGGCCGCCGAAGAGCAGTCCCAGCTCGACTACTGGCGGGACGCGCTCGACGGGCTGCCCGAGCGGATCACCCTCCCGCTCGACCGGCCGCACCCGGCGGTGTCGGCCTACCGCGGCGGGTTCTTCACCTTCGGCTGGGACGCGGGCCTGCAGGCCGGGCTCGTCGACCTCGCGCGCGCGTGCGGCGCGAGCCCGTTCATGGTCGTGCACGCGGGCCTGACGGCGTTGCTGTCACGCCTGGGCGCCGGGACCGACATCCCGATCGGCACGCCGATCGCCGGCCGGACCGACCCCGCGCTCGACGACCTCGTCGGGTTCTTCGTCAACACCCTGGTGCTGCGCGTGGACACCGGCGGCGACCCGTCCTTCCGGGAGCTGGTCGCCCGGGTGCGCGAGCGCAGCCTCGACGCCTACGCCCACCAGGACGTGCCGTTCGAGCGGCTCGTGGAGGTGCTCAACCCGGTGCGCTCGCTGGCGCACCACCCGCTGTTCCAGACGATGCTGGCCTGGCAGAACACGCCGGGCAGCGGCGTCGAGCTGCCCGGGCTGACCGCCACCGAGCGGCCCGTCGGCACCGGTACGGCCAAGTTCGACCTCTGGTTCTCCTTCACCGAGCGCGCCGACGGCATCGACGGCCAGGCCGAGTTCAACGCCGAGGTGTTCGACCGGGCCACCGTGACCGGCCTCCTCGACCGCCTGGAAGTCCTGCTGCGCCAAGTGGTTTCGGCGCCGGACCGTCGGCTCGGTTCCCTCGACGTGCTCACCCCGGCGGAACGGGCCGGGCTCGAGGCGGTCTGGTCGGGCGCGCTCGAAGACGTCCCCGCCGTCACCGTGCCCGAGCTGTTCGCCGCCCAGGTCGCGCGGACGCCGGACCAGGTCGCCCTGGTCTTCGAGGACGAAGAGCTGACCTACGCCGAGCTGGACGCCGTCTCGAACCGCCTCGCCCGCGTGCTGGCCGAGCGGGGTGCCGGGCCCGAGCGCGTGGTGGCTCTGGCCTTGCCGCGCTCGACGCACCTGGTGACGGCCATCCTCGCGGTGCTCAAGACCGGCGCGGCCTACCTGCCGCTCGACCCGGGCTACCCGGCCGACCGCATCGCGTTCATGCTCGACGACGCGCGACCGGCCTTGGTGCTGGCGACGGCGGAAACCGCGGTGGCGGGCGCGCTGCTGCTCGACGACCCCGCCACGCTCGCCGGAGTCCCGGCCGAGCCGCTGCCGGATGTCATGCTGCGGCCGGAAAACCCGGCGTACGTCATCTACACGTCCGGGTCGACGGGGCGTCCCAAGGGCGTCGTCGTGCCGCACGCGGGCATCGTCAACCGGCTGCTCTGGATGCAGGACGAGTACGGCCTGACCGGCGACGACCGCGTGCTGCAGAAGACGCCGTCCAGCTTCGACGTCTCCGTGTGGGAGTTCCTCTGGCCGCTCATCACCGGGGCCACCGAGGTGCTGGCCCGGCCGGACGGCCACAAGGACCCCGCCTACCTCGCCCGGCTGATCCGCGACCGCGGGATCACGACCGTCCACTTCGTCCCGTCGATGCTGCAGGTGTTCCTGCAGGAGCCGACGGCGGGGGAGTGCACGAGCCTGCGCCGGGTGCTCTGCAGCGGCGAGGCCCTCCCGGCCGACGCGGTGACTCAGTTCGGCCAGGTGCTGGACGCCGAACTGCACAACCTGTACGGCCCCACGGAAGCCTCGGTCGACGTCACGTCCTGGCCCACCTCGCCGGAAGAGAGTTCGGTCCCGATCGGACGTCCGGTGTGGAACACCCGGACTTACGTGCTCGACGCCGAGCTGCGGCCCGTCCCGCCCGGCACCCCCGGCGAGCTGTACCTGGCCGGGGTCCAGCTGGCGCGCGGCTACCTCGGCCGCCCCGGGCTCAGCGCCGTACGGTTCGTCGCCGACCCGTACGGCCCGCCCGGGTCCCGGATGTACCGCACCGGCGACCTCGCCCGCTTCCGCCCGGACGGGGTGCTCGAGTTCCTCGGCCGCGGCGACGAGCAGATCAAGATCCGCGGCTTCCGCGTCGAACCTGGCGAGATCGCCGCGACCCTCGCCGCGCACGACGACGTCGCCCACGCCGTGGTCGTGGCCCGCGAGGACCGGCCGGGGGACGTCCGCCTGGTCGGGTACGTCGTGCCCGCCGAACTGTCACCCCCGGACGAGACCGAGCAGGTCGGCGAGTGGCGCGAGCTGTACGACGCGATGTACTCCGGCGCCGAAGACGAATTCGAGGGCTGGAACTCCAGCTACACCGGAGAACCCATTCCCCGCGACGAGATGCGGGAGTGGCGGGACGCGATCGTCATGCGGATCCGGTCGCTGAAGCCGAAACGCGTGCTCGAGATCGGTGTCGGCACCGGCCTGCTGCTCAGGGAACTGGCGCCGCATTGTGAGACCTACTGGGGCACGGACTTCTCCGCCGAGGTCATCGCGGCGCTGGGGCGCCGGGTCGCGGCCGACCCCGGGCTCGCCGATCGGGTGGAACTGCGTACCGGCGATGCCGCGGACGTCTCCGGGCTGCCGTCCGGGTTCTTCGACACCATCGTGCTCAACTCCGTCGTCCAGTACTTCCCGAGCGGGACCTACCTTCTGGACGTCCTGCGGAAGGCACTCGACCTGCTCGCGCCGGGCGGGGCGCTGTTCGTCGGTGATGTCCGCGACCTGCGTCAGGTGCGGGCGTTCCACACTGCGGTGGCCGACGCCCGCGGGGGCGACGTCGACCAGAACCTCCTGCGGGAGAAGGAGCTTCTGGTCGCGCCCGAGTTCTTCGCGGGACTCGACGGCGTCACCGCGGACATCCGGGTCAAGCGCGGCCGGGCGGTCAACGAGCTGACCCAGTTCCGCTACGACGTGGTGCTGCGGGCGGGTTCGGCTGCGGCACCCGAGGTCCCCAAGCTCGTGTGGGGAGCCGATCTCTCCACTGTGGACGAGGTCACCGGGCCGAGCCGGATCGAGCGGGTTCCGAACGCCCGCACCGCACCGGACGGCGTCGATCCCGAAGACTGGTACGAATTCGGCGAGGCGCACGGCTACCGCACGGTCGTGACCTGGTCCGCCGAAGGCGACGGCTCGGTCGACGTCGTGTTCACCACCGGCGACCCCGCCGGGGCGTTCCGGCCCGGCAGCGGGCCGCTCCTGTCCTACACGGGCAACCCCGGCCGGTTCCGCCGGATCAGCACGCTGACCGCGGACCTGCGGGCCCTGGCCGCCGGCCGGCTGCCGGAGCACATGGTGCCCTCGGCGATCGTCGTGCTCGACGCTCTGCCGGTGACCGCCAACGGCAAGCTCGACCGCCGTGCCCTGCCGTCCCCGGACCCGGTCGTGCCGACGTCCGGCCGGGAGCCGCGCACGCCCGTCGAACGGCAGCTGTGCGAGCTGTTCGCCGACGTCCTCGGCCTGCCGCGGGTCGGTCCGGACGACAGCTTCTTCGCCCTCGGCGGGCATTCGCTGCTGGCCACCCGCCTGATCGCGCGGATCCGCACGGTGCTGGACGCCGAGGTGGAGGTCCGGTCGGTGTTCGAGACGCCGACCGCCGCCGGGCTCGCCGAGCTGCTCGCCACCGGCAGCGGGGCCGCGCGCCCGCCGCTGGTCCGGATGGCTCGGCCCGAGCTGGTGCCGCTGTCCGGCGCGCAGCAGCGGCTGTGGTTCCTGCACCACCTCGAAGGCCCGTCGGCGACGTACAACGTGCCGCTGATCATGCGCCTCGAAGGCGAGGTCGACGTCGCGGCCCTGCGTGCCGCACTGTCCGATGTGGTCGCCCGGCACGAAGCCCTGCGCACGCGGTTCCCGCAGCGCGACGGCGTCCCGTACCAGGACGTCCTCCCGGCCGGTGAAGTCGAGCTGCCCGTCCGGGAGGTCAGCGACCTCGACGGTGCGCTTACCGACCTCGTCCGTGGTCCGTTCGACCTGGAAAACCACGCCCCGATGCGCGTAGAGCTGCTGCGCCTCGGGGAGCGCGAACACGTCCTGGCCTTGGTCTTCCACCACATCGCCTCCGACGGCTGGTCGATGGCCCCGCTCTGGCGCGACATCGCCACGGCCTACGCCGCCCGCCGCTCGGGTGAGCGTCCGCACTGGACTCCGCTGCCGGTGCAGTACGCGGATTACACGCTGTGGCAACGGGATCTGCTCGGCAGCGAGGACGACCCGGACAGCGTGCTCAACGCGCAGCTCGACTACTGGCGGGACACCCTCGACGGCCTGCCGGACCGCATCGAGCTGCCGCTGGACCGGCCACACCCGGCGACCGCGACCTTCCGCGGCGAGCTGCACACCTTCACCTGGGACGCCGACCTCCACGCCGGGCTGGCCGCGCTGGCCCGCGAGTGCGGCGCGAGCGTGTTCATGGTCGTGCACGCGGCACTGGCCGCCCTGCTCACGAGGCTGGGCGCGGGCACCGACGTGCCGATCGGCTCGCCCATCGCCGGCCGCACCGACCAGGCGCTGGACGACCTCGTCGGGTTCTTCGTGAACACGCTCGTCCTGCGCGTCGACACGGCGGGCGAGCCGTCGTTCCGGGACCTGGTCGCCCGGGTCCGCGAGCGCAACCTCGACGCGTACGCCCACCAGGACGTGCCCTTCGAGCGGCTCGTCGAGCTGCTCAACCCGGCGCGGTCGCTGTCGTACCACCCGCTGTTCCAGGTGATGATCGCCGGGCAGAACAACGCCCGCGCCGAGGTGACCCTGCCCGGCCTGACCGTCACCGAGATCCCGGTGACCACCGGGACGTCGAAGTTCGACCTGTCGATCTCGCTGACCGAGCGCGAAGCCGGGATCGCGGGCGTGCTGGAGTTCAACACCGACGTCTTCGACCATCCGGGCGCCGACGCGATCCTGCGCCGCCTGGAGGTGCTGCTGCGCGCGGCACTGGCCGAGCCGGACCGGCCGGTCGGCGCGCTCGACCTGCTCGTGGGGGACGAGCGCGAGCGGGTCCTGGAGCGGTGGGCCGGTTCGCTCGAACCGGCCGGCACGGAGACGTTCCCCGGCCTGTTCGCCCGTCAAGTGGCCGAACGGCCCGACGCGGTGGCCCTCGTGTTCGAGAACGTCGAGCTGACGTACGCCGAGGTGAACGCCCGCGCCAACCGGCTCGCGCACCTGCTGCGCGAGCGGGGTGCCGGGCCCGAGCGGGTGGTCGCGCTGGCCGTGCCGCGGTCGCTCGACATGATCATCGCGGAGCTGGCCGTGCTCAAGGCCGGGGCCGCCTACCTGCCGGTCGACGTCGACTACCCGGGCGACCGCATCGCCTACATGGTGGAGGACGCGGGCCCGGTCTGTGTGGTGACCACGCGCGAGACCGACGCGAAGCTGCCCGCCGACGTGCCGCGGGTGCTCCTCGACGATCCTGCGCTCGCCGGAATGTCCACTGAGGACCCGTCGGTGGTGGTGAAGCCGGAGAACGCGGCGTACGTCATCTACACGTCCGGCTCGTCCGGACGGCCGAAGGGTGTCGTCCTGCAGCATTCCGGCGTCGCGAAGCTGGTCGCCACACAGGTCGAACGGTTCGGCGTCGGCCCGCACAGCCGGGTCCTGCAGTTCGCGTCGCCGAGCTTCGACGTCGCGTTCTGGGACCTGTGCCTCGGCCTGCTCTCCGGCGGCCGCCTGGTCGTCGTCCCGGCCGAGCGCCGCGTCGCCGGGCCCGCGCTGAGCGAGTACGCGTTCGCCCACGACGTCGACTTCATGATCCTGCCGCCCGCGTTGCTCGACGCCATGCCGGAGGACTGCGACCTGCCGCGCGACAGCGTGCTGCTGGCCGGGACCGAACGCGTGTCGCCGGAGCTGATCAAGCGGTGGGCGCCGGGGCGGCGGATGTTCAACGCCTACGGCCCGACCGAGGCGACCACCAACTCGACGCTCGGCGAGAGCGACCCGGTCGAGCTGGCGGACGCGACGGTCGTCCCGATCGGCATCCCCGACCCCGGCACGCGGGCGTACGTCCTCGACGCCGGGCTGCGGCCGGTCCCGCCGGGCGTGGTGGGGGAGCTGTACCTCGCCGGATCCGGGCTGGCGCGCGGGTATCTCGGCCGCCCGGGGCTGACGGCGGAGCGGTTCGTGGCCGACCCGTTCGGTTCGGGTGGACGGCTCTACCGCACCGGTGACCTCGTCAAATGGCTGCCGGATGGACGCCTGGTGTTCCTCGGCCGGGCCGACGACCAGGTCAAGATCCGCGGCTACCGCATCGAGCCCGGTGAGATCGAAGCCGTGCTCGCCGAGCACCCGGCCGTCGGGCAGTCCGTCGTGCTCGCCCAGGACGGGCGGCTCATCGCCTACGCCGTCCCGGCCGCGGCCCGCGACGAAGAAGCCGAGCTGGACCACGTCGGCGAATGGCGGGAGCTGCACGAGAACGTCTTCACCGACGCCGCTTCCGGTGGTCTGGAAGAGAACTTCACGGGCTGGAACTCCAGCTACGACGGCGCCGAAATCCCGCTCGACGAGATGCGCGAGTGGCACGCGGCGACGATCGAGCGGATCCAGGCCTTGCAGCCCAAGCGGGTGCTGGAAATCGGCGTCGGCAGTGGCCTGATCCTGTCGCGCATCGCCCCGGACGCCGAGGCGTACTGGGGTGTCGACCTGTCCGAGCGCGCCATCGCGAACCTCCGTCGCGAACTCGCGGCGACGCCGTACGCGGACAAGGTCCACCTGGCCGCGCGGCCCGCGCACGACCTGGGTGAGCTGCCCGACTTCGACACCGTGATCATCAACTCGGTCGCGCAGTACTTCCCGAGCGTCGACTACCTCGCCGAGGTCGTCCGCACGGCCGCGGCCCACGTCCGGCCGGGTGGCGTGATCTTCCTGGGCGACATCCGGAACCTCCGCTCGCTGCGGGCGTTCCGGACGGCGACCGAGCTGCGGCACGGCCGCCGCGATCCGGCCGCGGTCGACCAGGCCATCGCCCGCGAGGGCGAGCTGGTGCTCGACCCGGACTTCTTCGCGGCACTGGCCCGCGAGCTGGACGGCTTCGACGACGTCGACCTCTGGGTGAAGCGCGGGAAGGCGCACAACGAGCTGACCCGTCACCGCTACGACGTCGTCCTGCGGAAGGCGCCGAAACCGGCTCCGGCCGCCGAGGACGTCGTCGCGTTCGAATCCTTGGCCGACCTGGAGCGGCGGCTCGACGAGCGTCCGGCACGGCTGCGCGTCACCGGCGTGCCGAACGCCCGGCTGTCCGGGGAACTGGCCGCCGTCCGCGCTCTCGCCGACGGGGACGCCGAGGCCGCACTGTCCTCTTTGGCGGGCCGGGATGGCGTGGATCCCGAGACGCTGCAGGAACTGGGCGCCCGCCGGGGTTACCGGGTGTACGCGACGCTGACCGCCGACGAGGGTTCGCTGGAAGTCGTCTTCACCACGGGTGAGCCGACGCGGATCCACCGCACCCGCCCGGTGCGTGCCGCACTGGCCGCGCTGGGCAACCACCCGGCCGGACAGCGTGACACGAGTGCCCTGGTCACGGCCTTGCGGGCGCACGTCCGGGACCGGCTGCCGCAGTACATGGTGCCCTCGGCGTTCGTGGTGCTCGACCGGCTGCCGCTGCTCGCCTCGGGCAAGCTCGACCGCCGCGCGCTGCCGAGCCCGGACAAGCAGGCCGTCACCGCCGGCCGGGCACCGCGGACCCCGGTCGAAGAGGTCCTGTGCGGACTCTTCGCCGAAGTCCTCGACGCGCCCTCGATCGGCGTCGACGACGACTTCTTCGCCCTGGGCGGCCATTCCTTGATGGCGACCCGCCTGGTGGCGCGGCTGCGCGCGGTGTTCGGCGTCGAGCTCCAGGTCCGGTCGGTGTTCGAGACGCCGACCGTGGCCGGGCTCGCCGCTCTGTTGTCCACAGCGGACTCCGAAGGCGCACGGCCCGCGCTGGTGCGCGCCGAGCCGCGGCCGGACGTGCTGCCGCTGTCGTTCGCCCAGCAGCGGCTGTGGTTCCTGCACCGGCTCGAAGGCCCATCGGCGACCTACAACATGCCGACGGCGGTCCGCCTGACCGGCGACCTCGACGTCGACGCCCTACGCACCGCACTGTCCGATGTGGTCGACCGCCACGAGGCCCTGCGCACGGTCTTCCCCGAGGTCGACGGCGAAGCCAGGCAGCTGGTCCTCGACGACGTCACGATCCCGCTGCCCGTGCACGCGGTCACCGACGCGACCCTGGCCGACGCCGTCTCCGAGGCGGCCCGCGCCGTGTTCCACCTGGAGTCGGAGATCCCGCTGCGCACGGAACTCCTGCGCTTGGGGGCCCGTGAGCACGTGCTGGTGCTCGTGTTCCACCACATCGCCTCGGACGGCTGGTCGACCGCGCCGCTGTGGCGGGACCTCGCCACGGCCTACACCGCCCGCCGGTCCGGCGAGGCTCCCGAGTGGACGCCGCTGCCGGTGCAGTACGCGGACTACACGCTGTGGCAGCGGGACGTCCTCGGCGAGCCGGTGATCGAGCCGCAGCTGGCCTACTGGCGCGAAGCCCTCGCCGGGTTGCCGGAGCGGATCGAGCTGCCGACCGACCGGCCGCACCCGGCGGAGGCGTCCTACCGCGGCGAGCAGTTCGCCTTCGGCTGGGACGCGGAAGCTCCACAGCGGACTCGTCGAGCTGGCCCGCGCCTGCGGCGCCAGCGTCTTCATGGTCGTGCACGCCGGGCTCACCGCGGTGCTCACCCGGCTCGGCGCGGGCACGGACATCCCGATCGGCACGTCCATCGCCGGGCGCACCGACCAGGCCCTCGACGACCTCGTCGGCTTCTTCGTAAACACGCTGGTGCTGCGCGTGGACACCGGCGGGGACCCGACGTTCCGCGACCTCGTCGCCCGGGTGCGGGACCGCAGCCTCGACGCCTACGCCCACCAGGACGTCCCGTTCGAGCGGCTGGTGGAGGCGCTCAACCCGGTCCGGTCGCTGGCGTACCACCCCCTGTTCCAGACGATGCTCGCCTGGCAGAACAACGCCGTCGCCGACCTCGCGCTGCCCGGCCTGAGCGTCGCGGAGGAGCCGGTCCGCACCGGCACCGCGCGGGCCGACCTGGTGTTCTTCGTCGGCGAGCGGCCCGGCAACCAGGCCGGGATCCGCGGCACGGCCGAGTACAACAGCGACGTCTTCGACCGCGCGAGCGTCGACGCGATCCTGGAGCGGCTCCGGCTGCTGCTGCGGGCGGTCGTCGCCGACCCGGACACCCGGATCGGCGCCGTCGACCTGCTCACCGACGCCGAGCACGACCAGCTCGCCGCCGACCCGGCGACTCCTCTTCCGGCGGAGACGCCCGCCGAGCTGTTCGCGGCGCAGGTGGCGCGGACGCCGGACGCGACCGCGTTGGTGTTCGGCACCGAGCGGCTCACCTATGCGGAGCTGGACGCCCGCGCGACAGCGCTGGCTCGCGCGCTGCTGGCGCGAGGTGCGGGACCCGAGCGGGTCGTGGCGGTCGCGTTGCCGCGGTCGGCTGACCTCGTCGTCGCGCTGCTGGCGGTGCTCAAGACCGGCGCCGCGTACCTGCCGCTGGACCTCAACCACCCGGCCGAACGCCTCAAGCTGATGCTCACCGACGCGGCACCGCACCTGGTCGTCGCCGAGGACGGCTTCGGTGACCGCCTGGTGCGCCCGGATTCGACAGCCGAGGAACCGGCCGCGTGGCCGGAGACCGGCCCGGACCACCCGGCGTACGTCATCTTCACGTCCGGGTCGACCGGGCGGCCGAAGGCGGTCGCGGGCACCCAGCGCGCGCTGGCCAACCGGCTGCACTGGGGTCGTGACCTCGTGTCGGGCGTGCGTGTCGCGAAGAGCGCGTTGACGTTCATCGACGGCTCGACCGAGCTGCTCGGCGGGCTCGTCGCGGGCGACCCGGTGGTTCTCGCCGACGACGCCACGGCCACCGACCCGATCGAGCTCGCCGAACTTGTGCGGGATTCCGGAGCGCAGGTGCTCACCGTGGTGCCGAGCCTCCTCGCCAGCTTCGCCGAGGATGCCCCGGCCGACGCGTTCGCTTCGGTGACCACCTGGATCACCAGTGGCGAACCGCTGTCGGACGCCCTCGCCGAGAAGGTCGCGGCCCGGTGGCCGTCGGCGGAACTGGTCAACCTCTACGGCTGCTCGGAAGTCGCGGGCGACAGCCTCGCCCAGGTCTGCGGCCCGGTCGCCATCGGACGGCCGATCGCGAACACCCGCGCGTACGTCCTCGACGCAGCGCTGCGGCCGGTGCCGCCGGGCGTGCGCGGCGAGCTGTACCTGGCCGGTGCCGGGCTCGCCCGCGGCTACCTCGGCCGACCGGCGCTGACCGCGGAACGGTTCGTCGCGTCGCCGTTCGAGCCGGGGGAGCGGATGTACCGCACCGGCGACGTCGTCCGCCGCCGGCCCGATGGCGCGCTGGAGTTCCTCGGCCGCGCCGACCAGCAGCTCAAGATCCGCGGCTTCCGCGTCGAGCCCGGGGAGGTCGAAGCCGTCCTGACGGCCGACCCGTCGGTGGCGCGCGCGGCCGTGATCGCCCGCGAAAACCGGCTGCTCGCTTACGTGGCGCCGTCGGGCGACCCGGTGGCGCTCCGGGCGCTCGTGGCCGCGCGGCTGCCGGAGTACCTGGTGCCCTCGGCCGTCGTGGTGCTGCCCGAGCTGCCGGTGAACGCCAACGGCAAGCTCGACCGCGCCGCCCTGCCCGACCCGGCGGTGCGGACGTTCGCCCGGGTCGCGCGGACCCCGGCCGAGCAGGCGCTGTGCGAGCTGTTCGCCGACGTCCTCGGCGTCCCGGCGGTCGGCCCCGACGACGGGTTCTTCACCCTCGGCGGGCACTCCCTGCTGGCGACGCGGCTGGTCAGCCGGATCCGCGCGCTGCTCGGCGTCGAGGTGCCGATCCGGGCGGTGTTCGACGCGCCGACCCCGGCCCGCCTGGCCGAGTTGCTGGATCCTGAACGCCGGAGCCGTCCCGCGCTGGTCCCGGCCGAGCGGCCCGAGGTGCTGCCGCTGTCGTTCGCGCAGCAGCGGCTGTGGTTCCTCGACCGCCTCGACGGCCTGACCGCGACCTACAACATCCCGTGGGCGTGGGAGCTGACCGGACCGGTCGACGTCGACGCGCTGCGGGCCGCGCTCGGCGACGTCGTCGCCCGGCACGAGGTCCTCCGGACGATCCTGGTCGAAGAGCACGGCACGCCCCGGCAGGTCGTGCTCGACGCCGGCGACGACCGCGCGCGCCCGGAGCTGGTGGTCGAACCGGCAGCCGACCTCGACGAGCGCGTCACGGCCGCGGCGTCCTACTGCTTCACCCTGGACGCCGAGATCCCGGTCCGCGCCACGCTCGTCTCGGCCGGGCCGGAGCGGCACGTGTTCGTGCTGCTGGTGCACCACATCGCGGGCGACGGCTGGTCGCTGCCACCGCTGAAGCGGGACCTCGACACCGCGTACGCGGCCCGCCTGCGCGGCGAACGTCCACAGTGGACGCCGTTGCTCGTGCAGTACGCGGACTACACGCTGTGGCAGCGGGAGATGTTCGGCCGCGCCGACGACCCGGACAGCGTCCTGGGCCGCCAGGCGGCGTTCTGGCGGGAGACCCTGGCCGGGATCCCCGACGAGCTGGCGCTCCCGGCGGACCGGCCGCGCCCGGCGCGTTCGACCAACCGCGGTGCGGCCGTGCCGTTCACCGTGCCCGCCGACGTCCACCGTGGACTGAAGGAACTGGCCCACGGCAGCGACACCAGCACGTTCATGGTCCTGCAGGCGACCCTCGCGGCGCTGCTGACCCGGCTCGGCGCGGGCACCGACATCCCCCTGGGGACGCCGGTGGCCGGGCGCACGGACCACGCGCTGGAGGACCTGGCCGGGTTCTTCGTCAACACGCTGGTGCTGCGCACGGACACCGGCGGCGACCCGACGTTCCGGGAATTGCTGGCACGCGTCCGGGAGGCCGACCTCGCCGCGTACGCGCACCAGGACCTGCCCTTCGAGCACCTCGTCGAGCTGCTCAACCCGGCCCGGTCGCTGGCCCGGCACCCGCTGTTCCAGGTGATGCTCGCGGTGTACCACTCGGGCTCGGAGCCGGAGCGGCTGCTCGGGCTCGACGCGGCCTACCGGGACACCGGGTTGCGGCAGGCGAAGTTCGACCTGTCCTTCGACCTGGTCGAAACGACCGAAGGCATCGACGGCGACCTCGAGTTCAGCCTCGACCTGTTCGGCGAGCCGACCGCCCGGACGCTCACCGAGCGTCTGGTCCGGCTGATGACGGCGGTCGTCGCGGACCCGGACCGGCCGCTGAGCCGGATCGACGTCCTGGACCCGGCCGAGCGGCACCGGATCGTCGGCGAGTGGGGTGCCGGTGCGCCGTTGACCCTGTCGGCGCCGACCGTGGTCGACCGGCTGGCCGCCCAGGTGGCGGCGACGCCCGACGCGACCGCGCTGAGCGACGCGACGTCGAGTGTCACCTTCGCGGAGTTCGCCGCGCGGACCGACCGCCTGGCGCGGTGGCTCGCCTCGCAGGGCGCGGGCCCCGAAAAGGTCGTCGCGCTGGTGCTGCCGCGGTCGGCGGCGGTCGTCGAGGCGATCTTCGGCGTGTTCAAGACGGGTGCGGCCTACCTGCCGGTGGACCCGGACCAGCCGGGGGACCGGATCGCCGCGATCCTCGCCGACTCCGGTGCGTCCCTGGTGCTCACCAGCCGTGTGCTGGCTTCGCGGCTGCCTGGGGCGTTGTTCGTCGAGGACATTGTGGACAGTGACGCGGCGCTCACCCCGCCGTCGCCCGCGAATCCGGCGTACGTGCTCTACACGTCCGGCTCGACGGGCAAGCCGAAGGGCGTCGTCATCCCGCACTCCGGCCTGGTCAACCTGTTCCACAGCCACCGCGAGACGCTGTACCGCCCGGCGGTCGCCGCGGCGGGCGGGCGGCGGCTGCGGGTCGGGCATGCGTGGGCGTTCTTCTTCGACGCGTCGTGGCAACCGCAGCTGTGGCTGCTCGACGGGCACGAGGTGCACGTCGTCGACGACGAGACCCGCCGCGACCCGGACCGGCTGGCCGCGGTCGTGCGCGAACGGCGGCTCGATTTCCTGGAGCTGACGCCGTCGCACTTCGCGCAGCTGGCTTCGGCCGGGGTTGTCGAAGACGGCGAATGCGCGCTGGGCGTCGTCGGCGTCGGCGGTGAGGCCGTGTCCCAGACGCTGTGGGAGCAGTTGCGGTCGATGCCTGGCACGGCGGCGTACAACTTGTACGGCCCGACCGAGGCCACAGTGGACGCGCTGGTCGGCCGGTTCGCCGACGCGGACCGGCCGGTGGTCGGCCGCCCGGTGCACAACGCCCGCGCGTACGTGCTCGACGGGGGCCTGAGCCCGGTCCCGGCCGGGGTGCCCGGCGAGCTGTACCTGGCGGGCGCGGGCCTGGCCCGCGGCTACCACGATCGTCCCGCGCTGACCGCGGAACGGTTCGTCGCCTCGCCGTTCGAGCCGGGGGAGCGGATGTACCGCACCGGCGACCTGGTGCGCTGGCGCCCGGACGGGCAGCTGGAGTACCTCGGCCGCACCGACGACCAGGTGAAGGTCCGCGGCTTCCGCATCGAGCCGGGCGAGATCGAGACGGCGCTGACCCGCCACGACGACGTCACGCAGGCGCTGGTGGCCGTCCTGGACGAGCGGCTGGTCGCGTACACGACCCCGGCGACCGCGGATCCCGCGCGGCTGCGGGAGTTCCTGGCCCGGTCGCTGCCGGAGTACATGGTCCCCGCGGCGATCGTGCCCCTCGAAGGGTTCCCGGTGACGCCCAACGGGAAGCTCGACAAGGCGGCGCTCCCGGCACCCGAGTTCGAGGCCCGCGGCCGGGCCCCGGAAACCCCGGTGGAGAAAGCCCTCTGCGAGATCTTCGCGGAGGTACTGGACGTCCCGGCGGTCGGCGCCGACGACGACCTGTTCGCCCTCGGCGGGCACTCCATGCTGCTGGTGGTCCTGCGCAACCGGATCACCGAGCGGCTCGGCACCGAGCTGGAGATCGCCGAGTTCTTCCGCACCCCCACCGCGGCGGGCCTCGCCGCGCTGCTGACCCGAGACGCGAGGTAACCCGTGCACCGCACCTTGATGAACGCCAAGATCCACCGCGCGACCGTGACCCAGGCGGACCTGCACTACGTGGGTTCCCTGACGATCGACGCGGACCTGATGGCGGCGGCGGACATCGTCGAAGGCGAGAAGGTCCAGGTCGTCGACATCACCAACGGGGCCCGGCTGGAGACGTACGCGATCACGGGCGAGCCGGGGACGGGCGTGATCGGCGTCAACGGCGCGGCCGCGCACCTCGTGCACCCTGGTGACCTGGTCATCATCATCACGTACGCCCAGGTCGATGAGGCCGAGCGTGCGGCGCACCGGCCGCGGGTGGTGCATGTGGATGCGGACAACCGGCAGGTGCATTTGGGGCATGACCCGGCCGAGCCGGTGCCGGGCGCCGAGGCGCAGCTCTCGGGCCGGAGTTGACGCGGTCGGGCGCCGGACCCCGAGGACCTCGCCGACGCGACCGAAAAGCCGTCGTGAGTGGCGATTCGGGTTCTAACCCGAATCGCCACTCACGACGGGACGGGGCGGGGCGAGGGCGGCGGACAGGACTGCCGCGGACCGCCGGGCCGCACCGCCCCCTCGGGCACGCCGATCCGCCGGGGTGGCGGTCGGCCCGGGCTTGCCGCCAGGTGGGCAGGAGCTGCCGCCGTTCTCGAGCGCGTCCGGCGTCACCGGAACAGCGCGGGTGGGCGTGACCACAGGTCCGCCGCCGCTGTTGCTTTTGGCAGCCTCACCTAAATAAGGTGTGCCTACCCTAAAGTCGTCGAGAGGTGCTCATGTCCGTGTTTCAAGGCGCTGCCGGGCTCAGCCGGCGTGGATTCCTTATCGGAGCCGGCGGGCTCGCGGCGACCGTCGTCCTCACCGCGTGCGGCAGCGAGGACAAGCCCGCGAACGCCGCGTCCGGTCCGTGGGAGTTCACCGACGACCGGGGCCAGAAGGCCTCGCGCGACGCGCGCCCGAGCCGCGTCGTGGCCTACGTCAGCTCCGCGGCCGCCCTGTGGGACTACGGTGTCCGGCCCGTCGGTGTCTTCGGTCCGCAGAAGACCGCCGACGGCGCCAAGGAGCTCCAGGCCGGGAACATCGACCTGAACGCCGTCACCTCGATCGGCAACGCCTGGGACGACTTCAGCATGGAGAAGTTCGCCGCCACCAAGCCGGACCTGGTCGTCACCGGCCTCACCGGGGCCAAGCCGACCGACCTGTGGGTGCTCAAGGACGACCTCGGCCCCAAGGTGCAGCAGGTCGCGCCGATCGTCGCCATGTCGGAGTACAAGGTCACGCTGCCGAAGGTGATCGAGCGGTACGAACAGCTCGCCGTCGCCCTCGGCGGGGACGCGAACTCCGACGTCATCAAGAAGGGCAAGGAAGACTTCCAGAAGGCGTCCGACGACCTCAAGGCCGCCGTCAAGGCCAAGCCCGGCCTCAAGGTGCTCGTCGTGTCCAGCGACAAGGACAACCTGTACGTCTGCAAGCCCGAGTTCTTCGCCGACCTCGCCTACTACCGCGACCTCGGCCTGGACATCGTCAACGGCGGCGGCACCGACGACTACTTCGAGACGCTCAGCTGGGAGCAGGCCGGCAAGTACCCGGCGGACCTGATCCTCACCGACAGCCGCACGTACGCGCTCTCACGCCAGCAGCTGGCCGCGATCCCGACGTGGGCGCAGCTGCCCGCCGTCAAGGCGAACCAGCTCGCCGACTGGTCGACCGAACCCCGGTTCAACCCGGTGCTCGCGGCCCCGGTCATCCGGAAGCTGACCGAGGTCGTCCAGGGCGCCCGCACGGACATCACCGCCTGAGGAGGCCCGCATGACCAACCCGTTCGAAGACGCCGACGGCACCTACCTCGTGCTGGTCAACGCGGAGAACCAGCACAGCCTGTGGCCGGAGCGTGTCGACGTCCCGGCCGGCTGGACCGTCGCCTTCGGCCCGGACGGCCGCCAGGCCTGCCTGGACCACGTGGAAGCGAACTGGACGGACATGCGGCCGAAGTCGCTGGCCGACGCCATGGACTCCTGACCACTCCGGAAACACGAAAGCGCCGGAAGCCGACGAAGGCTTCCGGCGCTTTCGCGTGCGGTCTCAGGCGCGCTGGCCCGACCAGGCCGCCCACAGCTTCGCGTACTGGCCCCCGGCCGCGACCAGCTCGTCGTGCGTGCCGGACTCCACCACCGCCCCCGCGTCGAGGACCACGACCCGGTCGGACGCCGCCGCCTGCGTCAGGCGGTGGGCGACCACCAGCGCCGTACGTCCCTCCAGGGCCGCCGCGGCCGCCGACTCCAGGACCCGCGACCCGGCGCTGCCCGCCTCCGCCGTGGCTTCGTCGAGGATCGCGATCGGCGGGTCGGCCAGCACCAGCCGGACCAGGGCGAGCTGCTGGGCCTGGGTGACCGTCAGCTGGTGGCCGCCTTCGCCGACGACCGTGGCGAGCCCGTCCGGCAGACTGTCCACCCAGGACAGCGCGCCGACCTTCGCCAGCGCCGCCCGCAGTTCGGCGTCGGTCGCCGACGGCCGCGCGAGCCGCAGGTCGTCGGCCAGTGGCCCGGCGAAGACGTGCACCTCCTGGCTGATCAGCGCGACCGTCCGGCGGGTGGCCTCCGGGCCCAGCTCGTCGAGCGGGACGCCGCCGAGCGTCACCGAACCCGTGTCCGGGCGGTGGATCCCGGCGATCAGCTTGGCCAGCGTGGTCTTCCCGGCCCCGCTCGCCCCGACCAGGGCCACGCGCTCGCCGGGGGCGACGTCGAGGTCGATGTCGCGCAGCACCGGATGACCGTCCACATAGGAATAGCCGGTCGCCGCCGTCTTCACCGAGGCGTCGACCGGGCGCGTGGGCCGCTCGGGGGCGGCTTCGGCGGGCAGGTCCGCGACGCCGATCAGCCGCGCGAGGCTGGCCGCGGCCGCCTGCGCGTCGTCGACCAGCGCCAGCGCCGTCGTGATCGGCCCGAACAGGCTGTGGAAGTACAGGGCCGCGGCCGTCGCGACGCCGACCGTCACCGCGTCGGCCCCGACGAGCAGGAACCCCATCGCCAGCACCGCCGACAGCCCGACGAACTCCGCCAGGTTGAGCCGCGCGTAGAACCGTGTCACCAGCCGGATCCCGCGCAGGGCGAGGTCGACGGCGCCGTCGGAGCGCTTCCGGACCCGTTCGAGGTGGGCGTCGGCCAGCCGGAACGCGCGGACGGTCTTCGCGCCGCCGATGGTGTCGAGCAGCTGTTGCTGCTGCGCCCCGACGGCCTCGCGCTGCTTGGCGTACAACGGCTTCGCGCGCGGCACGTACCAGCGGACGGTCCAGAGCTGGATCGGCACGGCGACCAGGGCGGCCAGCAGGAACCGCCAGTCGAGCACGGCCAGCGCGCCGAGCGTGAGCAGCACCGTCAGCACCGAGCGGCCCAGCTCCGGCAGTGCTTGCCGGACGGCCTCGGCGACGACGGAGACGTCGTTCGTCACGCGGGCGGTGAGGTCGCCGGACCCGGCGCGTTCGAGCTGCTCGAGCGGCAGCCCGAGGGCCCGCTCGACGAAGCGTTCCCGCAGTTCGGCCAGGATCGTCTCGCCCAGCCGGGCGACCAGCGAGACGCCGATCGCGGTCGCCACCGCCTGCGCGAGCGCGACGAGCACCAGGCCGACGACCGGCGTGACCAAGTCGGTCGCCGGGCGGTGCGTCGCGACCAGGTCGACCACCCGGCCGAGCAGGGGCGCGGTGAGCAGGCCGATGGCGGTGGCGGCGACCAGCATCGTCGCCGCGGCGATCGCGCGGCCCTTGGCGTGCCCGACCAGTTCGCCGAGGACGGCGCGGATCCGGCGGCCGTCGGCCACGGGGAGGAGTTCACGGGTCATGACAGCACCGCCGCCCGGTAGTCGGCCCGGCCGGCCAGTTCGGTGTGGCTGCCTTCGCCCGCGATCCGCCCGTCGTCGAGCAAGACGACGCGGTCGGTCGCGGCGAGCAGGGCCGGGCTGGTGGTCACGAGGATCGTCGTGCGGCCGCGCCGCAATTCGGCCAGGCCCGCGGCGATCCGGGCTTCGGTCACCGTGTCGACGGCCGTCGTCGGGTCGTGGAGCACCAGCACCGGCGCGTCGGCGGCGAGCGCCCTGGCCAGCGCGACTCGCTGCCGCTGCCCGCCGGACAGGGACCGCCCGCGTTCGCTGACCGCCGTCGCGACGCCGTCGGGCAGCGCACTCGCCACCTCGTCGACGGCGGCCGCGGTCATCGCCTCGGCGGTTTTCGGGCCGGTTGCCACGTTTTCGGCGACGGTTCCGGCGAACAGGTCGGCGTCGTGCGCCGCGACGAGCACCACCTCGCGGACCCGGCTCGGGTCCACAGTGGACAGGTCGACGGAGTCGACGGACACCGAGCCGGCCGCGGGGTCCGCGGCCCGGCCGAGGCAGTCGAGGAGGTCGGTCGCGGCGGCCGGGTCGGTGGCGACCACGCCGAGCAGCTCGCCCGGCCGGGCTTCGAAGTCGACGGCGCGCAGGGCACCGCGGCTCAGCGCGGACAGCCGCACGTGCCCGGCGGGCGGGTCCGGCAGGGTGGCGTCCCCGGCGCCGACGGCGGGCGGGGCGTTGAGCACGACGGCGATCCGCCCGGCCGACGCGCGGCCCTGGGCCAGTTCGCCGTTGACCCACGAGAAGATGAGGAACGGCGTCGTCAGGTACTGCGCGAGCCCGACCGCGGCGACGAGGTCGCCGACGCTGATCTCGCCCGCCGCGGCGAGATTGCCGCCGACGAGCGCGACCAGGGCGATGAAGACGCCGGTCAGCGCGAGCAGGGCGCCGTTGTGCCAGGCCTGGGCGCGGGCCGCGCGCAACGTCGCGCGCAGGGAGTCCCGGCTGGTGCGCCGGTAGCGGTCGACGGCGGCGCGTTCGGCGCCGACGCCCTTGAGCACGCGCAGCCCGGCAACGAGGTCGGTGGCGATGCCGGAGGCGAACGCGGACCGTTCCTGTTCGGCTTCGCTGCGGCGTTCCAGCGGCTTGCCGATCAGGTGCGCCAGGTACAGCATCGGCGGCGTGCCGAGCAGCACCAGCAGGCCCAGCGGGATGCTCATGGTGAGCAGCACGACGGCGCTGACCAGCAGCCCGGCCAGGCCCGCGACGGCGAAGGGCAGGACGCTGTTGAGCTGGCCGACGCGCTTCGCGTCCGACGTCCCGATGCTCACCAGCTCGCCCGCCAGGTTGCCGGACTCGGCGCCACCCGCCGGGTGCAGGACGCGGCGGCCGAGGTCGAGGCGCAGGTCGTGCGCGGCGCGTTCGGCGGCTCGCTCGCCGAAGCGGGCGCCGAGGCGGTAGCTGGTCGACAGGAAGGCGAAGAGCACGCCGAGCACCGCCAGCCACAGCAGCAGGGTGCTCGTCGAGCCGTTCGCGACGGCCTGGTCGATCACCACGCCGATCACCACCGGTACCAGGGCTTCGCCGCCCTGGTGGCCCGCCGTCAGCAGCGCGGCGAGCGCCACCGATCGTCGTTGCCCGGCGATCGAACGGCGGAGGACTTCCCGTCCGGTCGTGCTCACCCGCGCCTCCCTGTCCTGCTCCGTGGATAGGTAAGGCTAGTCTAAGTAAAGGAGTTACGGGGCGGCGGTCGGCTTCGTCTCAGTTCGCGGTTCGGTCGCCGGTTCCCCGAACCGCGCGAGGGCGAGCGCGGCGGCCACCGCGAGCACGAACCCGGCCGCGGCGACCAGGACGAACCCGGGCCGCGTCCGGTCGCCGAGGACGAGGACGCCGACCAGCGACGGGAAGACCGTCTCGCCGAGCACCATCATCGCGGTCGAGGTGGTGACGCTCCCGCGTTGCAGCGCGGTGGCGTAGAAGAGCATGGCCATCCCGCCGGCGACCGCGACGGTGTAGGTCGCGGGATCGGTGAGCAGGTCCAGCGGCGCGAGGCTGGGGATGATCCGGCCGGCGATGGCGACGACGCCGAAGCTGAGCCCGGCGACGAGCCCGAGCGCGGGCGTCCGCACCCGGCGGCTCGCCTTCCCGGCGGCGATCCCGGCCACCGCGAGCACGGCGACGGCGCCGATGAGGCCGAGCCGGAAACCGAGGCCGACGGGATCGGAGCCCTCACTTTCGGCGGCGGCGCCGAGCAGGGCGAGCCCGGCGCAGACGACGGCCACGGCGGCCCATTCCCGCCGCCCGAGCCGCGTGCCGAGGAACCGCGCGGCGACGGCGGTCACGGCGAGGCTCGCGGCGAGCGCGGCCTGCACGACGAAGAGGGGAAGGACGTGCAGGGCGACGATCTGCGCGACGAAGCCGAGCACGTCCAGCGACAGGCCGAGCACGAACTTCCACTGCCCGAGCACCCGGACGAGCAGTTTGGGATCGACGCCGTCGGCCCCGGTATCGGTCGCCTGAGCGGCGACGGACTGCATCACCGAGGCGACGCCGTATGCGCAAGCGGCGCCCAAGGCGCAGAGCAGTCCCCACCACATGCCGATCACTCTATTTTGTCGGACCCGTGCGGTAGGTTCCGGTCATGTCGAACACGAGTTCGAAGGTGCGACGGTCCTGGCCACCGCGGCTGGCCTTCGACGAGCTGCGCCTCCAGCTGGACTTCCTGCAGTTCCTGCGCGCGACGGCGGTGAACAAGCTGGCCGGGCTGTCCCGGGCCCAGGCGGCGGCGACGCCGTTGCCGGTGTCGCCGCGGATGAGTGCGCTGGGGGTGGTCAAGCACCTGACGGCGGTCGAGCGGTGGTGGCTGTGCATCGAGGCCGGTGGGGCGGATCTGCCGTCGCTGTGGGCGGGTTCGCCGGACCCGAGCTGGGACCTGACGGCGGAGGACACGCCGGAGTCGGTGGTGGCGGCGTACAAGGCCGAGTGGGCGCGGGTGGAGAAGGCGCTGCGCGGGGTGAGCCCGGACGACCGGACCCGGCGGCGGTCGGAGTTCACCGTGCGGTGGGTGCTGGCTCATGTCGTGCAGGAGACCGCGCGGCACGTGGGACACCTGGACGTGCTGCGCGAGTTGGCCGACGGGGAGGTGGGCGAGTGACGTAGGGGTGAGGAGGGCGCGGGTCGCCCGGCGGCCGTGTGAGAGACCCGGCGCGCGCAGGCGGCGGCGCGAGCGGTCGGCTGCGCCCGGGCCACCCGCGGCCGAAGCCGGAAAACCGCGTGACCTCGCGGCTATCCTGGGTTCGTGGCCGTCGTCGCGGAGTACCGCCGATTTACCGGCCCCCTGGCCCTTCTCGGGTGCCAGCGGGGTTCCGGTGCCACGCCCGCGGTCGGCGCTGCCTGAGGCACACCGCCTCCGCCGCACCGCGCGGTCTCCGTCTTTCGACGCGACTGAAGCCGCATCGACCTCGCCGGGTGTCCGGGCCAGGGGGAGCACCTCCCTCATCCGTCCCGCTCACCTCGGAGGTTCCGTCATGCCCGCAACGCTCACCCCCGCCCAGCTCGCCCGCGACCTCGCCGTCCGGGATCTCGCCGATCCGGCCGCCGGGCCGCACGCCGTCCAGCTCGTCGTCGACCGGGCCGTCGGCGCCCTCGCCGATCGGTGGCCCTGCGCGGTGCGGCGGTGGCCCGGCGACCGGATCGTCACCGTCGCCGACAACTACGACAACCTCGGCTACGACCCCGCCGACGTCACCCGCGACGCGCGCTACACCCGCTACGTCGACGCCGACCACGTGCTGCGCAGCCATTCCAGCGCGATGATCCCGGCCGCCCTGCGAGCGCTCGCCGCCAACCCGGCCGACGACGTCCTGCTCGTCTGCCCGGGTGTCGTCTACCGGCGCGACAGCATCGACCGGCTGCACAGCGGCACGCCCCACCAGCTCGACCTCTGGCGCATCACCCGCCACCCGATGACCCCAGCCGATCTCCGCGACATGGTCGCGAAGCTGGTGGGCGAACTCCTGCCGGGGCGCCCGTGGCGGCTCGAACCACGCCGCCACCCGTACACAGTGGACGGTGCCCAGCTCGACGTCGAGCACGACGGCGCCTGGGTCGAGATCGCCGAGTGCGGCTTGGCTCACCCCGCTGTCCTCGCGCGCGCCGGACTGGGGGCGGACCGGTCCGGGCTCGCCCTCGGCATGGGCCTCGACCGGATGCTCATGCTGCTCAAGGGCATCCCGGACATCCGCCTGCTGCGCTCGTCCGACCCGGCGGTCGCCGCCCAGCTGACGGACCTCGCCCCGTACCGACCGGTCTCCGCCCTGCCGCCGGTCCGCCGGGACCTCTCCATCGCCGTGGCGGCCGACGACCGGGCCGAAGACCTCGGCGA
The DNA here is from genome assembly GCF_030264295.1 of Amycolatopsis nalaikhensis. GTDB lineage: Bacteria > Actinomycetota > Actinomycetes > Mycobacteriales > Pseudonocardiaceae > Amycolatopsis > Amycolatopsis nalaikhensis. The sequence goes on from NZ_CP127173.1 coordinate 7,964,550, forward strand.
CCGCGTCCGCGACGCCCTCGGCGAAGACGCGGACGTCGTCGAGTCGGTCGAGATCCGCCAGGAGACGCTGTGCGCCGAGCTGCCACCGCAGGCGCTGGCCCGCCTCGGCGCGCGCCCGGACCAGAAGAACCTGCTGGTGAGACTGGTGCTCCGGCCGATCAGCACGACGCTGTCGGACCACGAGGCGAACGTCCTGCGCGACCGGGCGTACGTCGCCCTGCACCGGGGGAGCGTCCACCAGTGGGCGGCCGACTGACCCCGTAGGGTGTGGCCATGGCAGATCGGCTCTACTTCCGGCAGCTGCTCGCCGGCCGCGACTTCGCCGTCGGGGATCCCGTCGCGACGCAGATGGTGAACTTCGCCTACCTCATCGGCGATCGGGAAACCGGCGACGCCGTCGTCGTCGACCCCGCCTACGCCGTGCAGGACCTCGTCGACGTGCTCGAAGCTGACGGTATGCGGCTCACCGGGGTGCTCGCCACGCACCACCACCCCGACCACGTCGGCGGCGCGATGCTGGGCTTCGACCTGCCCGGCATCGCCGAGCTGCTCGCCATCCGGCCGGTGCCGATCCACGTCAACGGCGCCGAGACCGAGTGGGTCCGCCGCGTCACCGGCGTGTCCGGGACCGACCTGCGCGCGCACGACCACGACGACGTCCTCGAAGTCGGGGCCATCCCGATCCGGATGCTGCACACGCCCGGCCACACCCCCGGCAGTCAATGCTTCCTCGTCGAGGACAAGCTCGTCTCCGGCGACACGCTGTTCCTCGAAGGCTGCGGCCGCACGGACTTCCCCGGCGGCGACGCCGAGGAGATCTACCGCAGCCTGCAGGCCCTCGCGAGCCTCGACGGCGACCCGGTCGTCTACCCCGGGCACCAGTACTCGGCCGAGCCGTCGGCCGCGCTGTCCGAAGTCAAGCGCACCAACTTCGTCTACCGGCCGCGGTCGCTCGACGAATGGAAGGTCATGTTCGGCGGCTGAGCAAGTGCGTTCCACGGGCTGAAACCCCGCGATTTCACGGATTGGGCACCGATTGACTTCGCCCGCCCGGGGCCCGATGGTCGGGATCACGCAATCCCGATCGTCCCCCTCCCCGGGAGAAATCCGTGTCGATTTCCACCACGGGCGTGCTGACGCGCGCCCGGAACACCGCCGAAGGACCGCCTCGCAAGGCGTTGTGGCGCCCCGATCTGCGGCGCTGGCTCAGCCCGGTCGCGCTCGTCGCGGCCTGGCAGCTGGCCAGCGCCACCGGTGCCCTGCCACCGGAAAAGCTCAGTTCACCGTGGACGGTCGTGCGAGCGGGCGTCGAAGTCGCGCGCAGCGGTGAGCTCGGCGAGGCCTTCGCCGTCTCCCTCGGCCGCGTCGGCGCCGGGTTCGCGATCGGTGCCGCCGTGGGCGTCTTCCTCGGCATCGTCTCCGGCCTGTCCCGCTGGGGCGAGGCGCTCGTCGACCCGCCCGTGCAGATGCTGCGGACGCTGCCCTTCCTCGGCCTGATCCCGCTGTTCATCCTGTGGTTCGGGATCGGCGAGGAGACGAAGATCGTGCTGGTCGCGCTCGGCGTCGCGTTCCCGCTCTACCTCAACGTCCACTCGGGAATCCGCGGCGCGGACCCGAACCTCGTCGAAGCCTCGCGAGCGCTCGGGTTCAGCCGCGCCGAACGGCTCTGGCACGTCGTCCTCCCGGGTGCGCTGCCGCAGGCGCTGGTCGGGCTCCGGCAGTCGCTCGGCATCGCCTGGCTGGCGCTGATCGTCGGCGAGACGGTCAACGCCGACGCCGGCGTCGGCTACCTCATCAACAACGCGCGAGAGTTCCTGCGCACCGACGTCGTGGTCGTCGGGCTCGTCCTGTACGCCGTGCTCGGCCTCGTCACCGACGCGCTGGTCCGGCTGCTCGAACGGAAGGTGCTGCGGTGGCGAACCCGGTAGCGGAAGTCCGGAACCTGACGAAGAAGTTCGGCGACCGGACCATCCTGAGTGGACTCGACCTGACCGTCGAGCGCGGCGAGTTCGTCGCGCTGCTGGGCCGCAGCGGCTCCGGCAAGTCGACGCTGCTGCGGGTGCTCGCGGGCCTCGACGACGACGTGGACGGCCACGCCACCGTGGCCGGGACCGTCTCGGTCGCCTTCCAGCAGCCGCGGCTGCTGCCGTGGCGGAAGGTCTGGCGCAACGTCGTCCTCGGCCTGCGCCAGGACGGCGTCGCGAAGTCCCGCAACCGCGCGCTGGCCGAGAAAGCGCTCGCCGAAGTCCACCTGGCCGCCCACGCCGACGACTGGCCGCTGACGCTGTCCGGCGGCGAGGCCCAGCGCGTCTCGCTGGCGCGCGCCCTGGTCCGCGAACCCGGCCTGCTCCTGCTGGACGAGCCGTTCGGCGCCCTCGACGCCCTGACGCGGATCGCGATGCACGGGCTGGTGGTGGACCTGTGGCGGCGGCACCGGCCCGGTGTGCTGCTGGTGACCCACGACGTCGACGAGGCCCTGCGGCTCGCCGGCCGGGTCCTGGTGCTCGACGGCGGCCGGATCGTGGCCGAGCACCGTCCACGCGAAGCCGACCACGACGACCTCCGCCGGCGCGTGCTGGCCGACCTGGGAGTGACCGAAGATGCAGTGGCGTAAGGGAATCGCGGTGGTCGCGGCGGCACTGACCCTGGCCGGGTGCGGCTCGGCGACCGGCGCCGATCAGGCGGCCGTGCCCGGCCCGGTGAGCGCGGCAGACCTGGCGAAGGTGACCCTCAAGGTCGGCGACCAGAAGGGCGGGGTCAAGTCGCTGCTGACCGCCGCCGGGCAGCTGGACGGCACGCCGTACCGGATCGAATGGTCGACGTTCACCTCCGGGCCGCCGCTGCTCGAAGCCGCGTCGGCGGGCGCGATCGACACCGGCCGCGTCGGCAACACGCCGCCGATCTTCGCGGCCGCGGCGAAGGCGAAGATCAAGGTGATCAGCGTCTCGCGCAGCAACGTCGAGCGGGAGGCCATCCTCGTCCCGCCCGGCTCGACGCTGCCCGACGTCGCCGCGTTGAAGGGCAAGACGATCGGCGTCGCGAAGGGCACGTCGGCGCACGGCCAGCTGCTGAACACGCTGCACCGGAACGGACTGTCCACGAAGGACGTCAAGCTGAGCTTCCTGCAGCCGTCGGAGGCCTATGCCGCGTTCACCCAGCGAACGATCGACGCCTGGGCGATCTGGGACCCCTACACCGCGCAAGTCCAGCTCGAAGCGCACGCCCGGGTGCTGGCCGACGGCCGGGGCGCCTCGAACGGGCTTGGCTTCCTGACCGCGGGCACTGCCGCGCTGGCCGACCCCGGCAAGAACGCGGCGCTGCGCGACTTCGCGATCCGGGTCGTCAAGGCGCAGAAGTGGGCCGACACGCACCGGACCGAGTGGGCGCGGGCGTGGGCGAAGGAGACCGGGCTGAAGCTCGAGGTCGCGCAGAAGGCCGTCGACGCCGGCCGCGACCTGCCGATCCCGCTGGACGACGCGGTGGTGGCGTCCGAGCAGCAGCTCGCGGACGCCTTCACCGAAGAGACGACGCTGCCGGGCAAGGTGGACTTCGCCGCCTTCGCCGACCGGCGGTTCGGTCCCGACCTGGACCAGGCGAGGAGCAACGGATGAGCATCACCCTGCACTGGTTCCTGCCCACCAGCGGCGACGGCCGCACGATCGTGGAACGCTTCCACGCCAACCGGTCCCAGGGGCCGTCGGCCCAGCGCGTACCCGACTTGGACTACCTCGCGCAGGTCGCCCGCGCCGCCGAGCGGCAGGGCTTCGAAGGTGTCCTGACGCCGACCGGCACGTGGTGCGAGGACGCGTGGCTCACCACGGCCGCGTTGATCCGCGAGACGACCCGGCTGAAGTTCCTGGTCGCGTTCCGCCCCGGGGTCATCTCCCCGACGCTGGCCGCGCAGATGGCGGGGACCTTCCAGCGGCTGTCGAACGGCCGGGTGCTGCTCAACATCGTCACCGGCGGCGACGCGGTGGAGCAGCGGCGGTTCGGCGACTGGCACGACCACGACGCGCGGTACGCCCGCACCGACGAGTTCCTCACCATCGTGCGCGGGGTCTGGTCCGGGGACCCGTTCACGTTCGAAGGCGACCACCTGCGCGTGGAGGGCGCGACGACGCTGGCGGCGCCGGATCCCGTCCCGCCGCTGTACTTCGGCGGGTCGTCGCCTGCCGCGCTGCCGGTCGCGGCGCGGCACGCCGACGTCTACCTGACCTGGGGCGAGCCGCCCGCGCAGGTCGCGGAGAAGATCGCGAAGGTGCGCGAGCTGGCCGGGGACCGCCCGATCCGGTTCGGCGTCCGGCTGCACACGATCTCCCGCGACACCTCGGCCGAAGCGTGGGCCGAGGCGCAGAAGCTGCTGGACGCGCTGAGCCCGGACCAGGTCGCGAAGGCGCAGGCGCAGCTGGCCGCGAGCGAGTCGATCGGGCAGCGGCGGATGGTCGCGCTGCACGGCGGGAAGCTCGACGGCGGCGTCCGCGGGCTGGAGATCCACCCCCACCTGTGGGCGGGCATCGGCCTGGTCCGCGGCGGGGCGGGCACCGCGCTCGTCGGCAGCCACCACGAGGTCGCGGACCTGATCGAGGAGTACCACGACGTCGGCGTCAGCGAGTTCGTGCTGTCGGGCTACCCGCACCTCGAGGAGGCGTACTGGTTCGGCGACGGTGTCCGGCCCGAGCTGGCGCGGCGCGGGCTGCTCAAGGAGTCCTAGGCCGTCAGGGGGAGGAGAACGGGACCAGCAGGCCCGGCGGCGCGAACAGCGGGTAGGTGACGAGCACGCCGCTGCCGGTCCTGGTGACCGAGGACGGGCGGAACAGGTCGCGCCGGCCGGCGTAGAACGCGGCCGCGCCGTCTTCGCCGCCCGTCAGCAGCACCCGGCGGCGGGGTTGCCCGGCCGGGTCCTCGCCGGGGGCTTCGGGGAACGCCGCCACCCGGACCGGCTGCAGGGTCGCGAGCGCGGCGATCGTCGCGATGAGCCGGGGGTCGGCGTTCCCGGCGTAGAGCACCGCGGCCGCCTCGGGCGTGAGCGTGATGCGGGTGGAGTCCACCAGCGCCGCCCCGGCGTGGGCGCGGGCCGAAGCCTCCGACGCCGCGGCCGGGCCGTCGGGCGGCACCCCGAGGCGCGAGACGGTGACAGTGCCGAACACGGCGGTCGGTTGCGCGGTCGCGAAGACCCGCGCCAAGCCCGGGTGGCGGTGCTGGAGCTCGTCCCGGTCCTCGCCGAAGACGGCCCACTCGGCGGGCGGGCACGCTGGCTCGCACGCGGCGGGCGTGGCCAGCATGCCGGTCGGCCAGCCCACCCCGGCGAGCTCGGCCCACGCGGCGTCGTCGACCAGCAGCCGGGCGCCGGAAGCGTTGGCCCGCAGCCAGTCCCGCGCGCCGACGAGCGGATCGGACCGGTCGGTGGCGGGCCGCGGCGCCGGGTAGCCGTAGCTCCAGCTCGCGGCGACGACCACAACGAGGACGACGGCCGCCGGGGCGACGCGCTGGCGGGTCACCGCCTGCGCGACCCCGGCCAGCAGCAACGGTGTGAGCGGCAGCAGCAGGGCGAGCACGGCGGTGTCCGGCACGCCGGGCACGACCAGGGTCGCGGCGAGCAGCAGGCCCGCCAGCGCGAACGGCCGCAACGACCTCACGCCCACGGCGGCGACCAGCGCGACCGTGGACAGCACGGCCCAGGCGGGGTCGAGCGCCACCCAGTCGGCGACCGTGGGCCGTCCCGCGGCCGCGAGGTGCGGCCGCAGCAGCCCGGCCGCGGGCCCGAACGCGATGCCCAGCCCGAGGTTCAGCAGCACGGCCACCAGTGCCGCCCGCACCGGCGACCGCCGGATGAGCAGCCAGCCCGCCGCGGGCAGGAAGACCAGCGCCAGCGGCGAAGTGAGCACCGCGGCGAGCAGGCAGAGCGCGGCGAGGGCGTCGTGCCGGATCCGGGCGTCGGGCCGGGTGACCAGCAGGAGCCCGCCCAAGGCCCACCCGACCGCGAGGTGCTCGACGACGACCAGCCGCTGCAGCCCGAGCGCCAGCGGCGACGCCGCGAGCAGCAGCACCGCGGCCGCCGACGCCCACCGCGGGCAGCCGAGCCGTCGCGCCAGGAACCACAGCAGCAGGGCACCGGCGAGCGCGGCGGCGAGCACGGCTTCGCGGACCGCGGCCACGGCCGTGCCCGAGCGGCCGAACGCGCCGGAGACCATCGTGTACGCGGCCAGCTGCGCCCAGCCGAACGGGCTGGCCCCCGCGTCGTCCGCACCGGTGAACGGCGTCAGGTGGCCGAGTGCGTAGGCGTGGGCGACGTTCGCGGCTTCCGCGGGCAGCACCGGGGTGGCCGCGCCCGAGTAGAGGACGCGCAGGCCACCCACGAGCGCGAGCAGGGCGAGGACGACGTCGAGGGACAGCAACCGGTGTGCCGCCGGGGACCGGGTGCCCGTCGGCCCGGGAGGCGTCGCGGGGGAGCGGCCCGAAACGGGCGTCCCCCGGCTGTGCTGGGCCATCGCGGTGGATCGTAGCCGCCCCCGCGCCCCGGTCCGGCACGGGTCAGCCGGACGGCTCAGCGGCGGGGAAAGCGTTGTCCCGCAAGATTATTTCCGACCGTCCGGAGTGGATCCGGAGAGTGTGCGGGTCAACGCGAGCGCGACCGTCCGGACGGCGGGGGCGACCCGTTCGGTCCGCATCCGGTTGGCCCAGCCGGAAATCGAGACGGCGGCGACCGCGACCCCGCGCGCGTCGAGCAGCGGGCTGGCCGCGCACACGACGCCGACGCCGGATTCCTCGCGCTCCAAGGCGATCCCGTCTTCCCGGATCCGGGTGAGCTGACGCCGGAGCAGGCCGGGTGCCGTGATCGTCTTGGGGCTCATCCGCGGCAATCCGGCGTCGACCACCTGGTTCACCACGGATTCCGCGGAAAACGCCAGGATCGCCTTGCCGACGCCGGTGGCGTGCGCGGGAAAGCGGCCGCCGATGCGCGAGGGCAGCGTCGGCGCGTCCGGCCCGCGCAGCACGTCGAGGTAGACGACTTCGGTGCCTTCGAGGATCGCGAGGTGGACGGTGTTGCGCGTCGCCTCGCGCAGGTCGGCGAGGTACGGCCGGGCCGCCTCGACGAGCCCGCGCCGGGGCGAGGCCAGCTGGCCGATTTCGAACAGCCGCAGGCCCAGCCGCACCGCGCTGTCCTCGCGTTCGAGCAGGCCGGTGTCGGTGAGGTGGCCGACGAGCCGGTGGACGGTCGTCTTCGCCAGGCCGGTGCGGCGGGCCAGCTCGGAGACGCCGAGGGTCTCGTCACCCGGTCGGAAGGCCTCGAGGAGCGCGGCGAGCCGGGCCGCGACGAGGCCGTCGCCGCTCGCGCCGTCGTTCCGCCCAGCGGTACGCATGGGTTGAGTGTGCCCGATCCGCCGCGCGAGTGTCACCCGGTCGGCAGGAGGTGGGTCAGTGGTCGTCGGCGCCGAGGACGAGCTTGACGCAGTGCGCGACCAGGCGCTCGCGCGAAACCTTCAGCGAGCCGTCGAGGTAGGCGATGAAGACGTTGCTCAGCGCGCCGACCAGTCCGACCGCGACCATCTGCCGCTCGGTCTCGTCGCCGTGCGACAGTTGCTCGCCGACCAGGGCCGCGAACACCGGCAGCAGGTGCAGGCCGCGGCGGGTCAGCGCGGGGTCGGTCAGCGGGGCGAGCAGCAGGACCCGGCCCTTGCGTGGGTCGTCGACGATCAGCTCGACGAACGCGCGCACGGCGTGCTCGGCCCGCAGCGTCGGGTTCGGCGCGTCCCGGACCGCGTCGACCAGCGCCTGCCGCGCCTGCTCGCCGACGTGCTCGTATACCGCCGCGACGAGCTCTTCGCGGTCGGCGAAGCTCTCGTAGAAGTAGCGCTCGGTGAGCTTGGCGTGGCGGCACACCGCGCGCACGCTCGTGCCCGCCGACCCCTCGGTGCCCAGCAGCTCCAGCCCGGCGGAGACGAGCTGTTCGCGGCGTGCCGCCTTCCGGTCGTCCAGGGTCGTGCCCGCCCACGTGCGGCCCGGCATGGTCACTCCTCGGTTGACTACAACTGTTGTCAGATCCTAGCCTGACAACAGCCGTAGTCAGTTCGGACTCGACGAGGAGCGCGCCGATGAGCAGGGAAGCACCCGAACCGCTGGGCCCCGACTCGCTGACGTGGAAGTACTTCGGCGACTGGCGCGGCCTGCTCATCGCCCTGTGGGCCGGGTCGATGCAGAACATGCACCCGGGCCTCGGCGCCGGCGTCGAGCAGCACTCACGGTTCTTCGAGGAGCGCTGGCAGCGGCTGTTCCGCTCGCTCTACCCGATCGGCGGCGTCGTCTACGACGGCCCGCGCGCGCACCAGACCGCTCTCGAGGTCCGCGGCTACCACGACCGCATCAAGGGCGTCGACGCCCAGGGACGGCGCTATCACGCACTCGACCCGGACACCTACTACTGGGCGCACTCGACGTTCTTCGTGAGCACGATCCTCATCGCCGACCACTTCATGGGCGGCATCGGCGAAGCCGAGAAGCGGAAGCTGTTCGACGAGCACGTCACGTGGTGGCGGATGTACGACATGACCATGCGGCCGGTACCGGAGAGCTGGGAGGACTTCCAGCGCTACTGGAAGCACATGTGCGCCGAGGTCCTGGAGGACAACAAGGCGACCAGGGACGTCCTCGACCTGCGGGGCATCGCGAAGCCGCCGTTCCTGCCCTGGCTGCCGGACGCGCTCTGGCGGCCGGTGAGCGCGCTGGTCGCGAAGAACTTCCGCTGGCTGACCATCGGCCTCTACGACCGCGAGGTCCGCGACCTGCTCGGCTTCCGCTGGACCGAGCGCGACGCCCGCCGGCACCGGCGCGTCGGCAAGCTGATCAACACCGTGTTCAAGCTCGTCCCGCACGACCGCCGCTACCACCCGCGGGCCCGCGCCGGCTGGCGTCGCGTGCGCGGCGAGGTGGCTCCGGACGCGCCCTTGGTCGAGACTCCACGCAGGAACCTGCCGCCGCTGTCCGAGCGGGGCAAGCCGGAGCACTACGCGCCGAACGTCTAGGAGGCATTCGTGAAGCTGGGATTCCACGTCGGGTACTGGGGCGCCGGCCCGACCCCGGGCACGCTGGAGGCCGTGGTCAAGGCCGAAGAGCTGGGCTTCGACTCGGTGTGGACGGCGGAGGCGTACGGCTCGGACGCGTTCACGCCGCTGGCCTGGTACGGCGCGTCCACCAGCCGGATCCGGCTCGGCACGAACATCGTCCAGATGGCCGCGCGCACCCCGACGGCGACGGCGATGAGCGCGATGACGCTGGACCACCTCTCGGGCGGCCGGATGGTGCTCGGGCTGGGCGCGTCCGGACCCCAGGTGGTCGAGGGCTGGTACGGGCAGCCGTACCCGAAGCCGCTGGCCCGGACGCGGGAGTACGTGGACATCGTCCGCCAGGTGATCGCCCGCGAAGCCCCGGTGACCCTCGACGGCGACCACTTCCAGCTGCCGCTCAAGGGCGGCACCGGGCTCGGGAAGGCCCTGAAGCCGACGGTCCACCCGCTGCGCAAGGAGATCCCCATCTACCTGGCCGCGGAGGGCCCGAAGAACGTCGCCCTGTCGGCCGAGATCGGCGACGGCTGGCTGCCGCTGTTCTTTTCGCCGAAGAGCAACGACTTCTACAAGGCCGCGCTGGAGGAGGGCTTCGCGCGGCCGGGGGCGCGGCACACGCTGGAGACCTTCGAGGTCCCGTGCTCGCTCCCGGTGATCGTCCACGACGACGTCGAGGAGGCGGCCTCGTGGATCAAGCCGTCGCTGGCGCTCTACATCGGCGGGATGGGCGCGAAGAGCGTCAACTTCCACCACGACGTCTTCGCCCGGCTCGGCTACGAAGACGTCGCCGACAAGGTCCAGGAGCTGTACCTGGCCGGGCGCAAGGACGAGGCGACGGCCGCGATCCCGACGTCGCTGGTGGAGGACACGTCGCTGATCGGGCCGCCGGAGAAGATCCGCGACGAGCTGCGGGCGTGGGAGGAAACCGTCGTCACCCAGCTGCTCCTGCGCGGGGACGCGGCGACGTTGACGAAGATCGCCGACGCGCTCGGCTGACGGCACTTTCGTCGGGTTGCCCGGGTGGCGCCCGTCACGTACGGTCCCCGACTAACGCGAATGTCGTTCACGTTAGTCGGGAGACCGCATGCGGGTGAGTCGTCGTACCGTCCTGGCCGGAGCCACCGCGCTGCCGTTCGCCGCCGTCGCCGGGAGACCCGCGGCCGCCGCGACCGGGCTGCGCGTCGGCGTCGGGATCGGCGACGTCACCGGACCCGCCGCCGAGAACGGCATGATGGGCTACTCGATGCCGCAGCAGCAGACCGCGGGCATCCACCTGCGCACCCGGGCCCGCGCCTACATCGTCGACGACGGCACCCGGCGGATCGTCTTCGTCACCGCGGAGCTGGGTGCTCTCTTCCAGTCCGTGCACCAGGGCGTCCTGCGGGAGCTCGCCACGCGCTACGGAGACCGCTACACCGAGCAGAACGTCCTGCTCAACGCGACCCACACGCACTCGGCGTGCGGCGGCGACTCGCACTACGCGGCCTACGACCTGTCGATCCTCGGCTTCCAGCAGCAGACCTACGACGCTGTCGTCGCCGGGGTCGTCGACGCCATCACCCGCGCCCACGACGACCTGGCGCCGGGCGAGCTCGCAGTGGGCCGCACCGAGCTGACCGAGGCCAGCGCCAACCGGTCGCGGGTCGCCTTCGAACGCAACCCCGACAAGGACCACTTCCCGCTCGCCATCGACCCCGCCGTCACCGTGCTGCGGTTCCGCCGCGGCGGCAAGGACGTCGGCGCCATCACCTGGTTCGCGACGCACGGCACGTCGATGAGCAACGGCAACCACCTGATCAGCAGCGACAACAAGGGGTACGCGGCCTACGCGTGGGAGCACGACCACGCGGGCGTCCGTTACCTCGACGGCCCGCCCGGGTTCGTCGCCGCCTTCGCGCAGACCAACTCCGGCGACATGACGCCGAACCTGGACCTGAAGCCCGGCACGCCCGAGACGGAGTTCGAGAACACGCGGCGGATCGGCGAACTCCAGTTCCAGGCGGCGAAACGCGCGTTCGACGCCGCGAGCGAGCCGATCACCGGCGGGGTCGACCACCGGATGTGCTACGTGGACATGTCCGCCGTCGACGTCGACGGCCGGTTCACCCCGGACGGCCGTCCGCACCGGACCTGCACCGCCGCGATCGGCGTCTCGATGCTGGCGGGCAGCACCGAAGACGGGCCCGGCCTTCCGCTGCCCGAGGGCGTGAAGAACCCGTTCATCGACTGGCTCGGCGGCATCGACGCGCCGATCCCGCAGGCGCTGGCCGACGCGCAGGCGCCGAAGGTCGTCGCGGTGCCGTTCGGGGCGATGCAGCCGTACCCGTGGGCGCCCGAGGTGCTGCCGCTGCAGATCATCCGGATCGGACACCTGCACCTGGTCGCCGGGCCCGCGGAGTACACGATCGTCGCCGGGCTGCGGATCCGGCGCACGGTGGCCGAGACGCTGGGCGTGCCGCTCGAGAACGTCCTCATGCAGGGCTACGCGAACGCCTACAGCCAGTACGTCACGACGCCGGAGGAGTACGACTCGCAGCAGTACGAAGGCGCGTCGACGCTCTTCGGCCGCTACACGCTCCCGGCCTACCAGCAGGAGTTCGCGAAGCTCGCGGCCGCGATGAAGGCGGGCTCTCCGGTGCCGCACGGGCCGGTGCCGCGCGACCTGCGCGGCAAGCTCGTCAACTTCCAACCCGGTGTGGTGTTCGACAGCGCGCCTCTGCTGAAGAGCTTCGGCGACGTCGTCACCGATGCGCAGAGCAGCTACCGGCGCGGCGAGCGGGTGTCGGTCGCGTTCGTGACCGGACACCCGAAGAACGACCTGCGCCGCGACGGAACCTTCCTGGAGGTCCAGCGCTACGCCGACGGCCGCTGGATCCGCCACGCCGACGACGGCGACTGGGCCACGAAGTTCCGCTGGACGCGGACGTTCGTGAGCGAGTCCCGCGCCGAGGTCACCTGGGACATCCCCGCGAACACCCCGGCTGGCAAGTACCGCGTCGTCCACTTCGGAGCGTGGAAGCACGGCCTCACCGGTGCCATCGCCCAGCTGAGCGGGACTTCCCGCGCCTTCCTCGTCTCATGAAAGGACCCCGCGTGCGCAGGACCGCCATTCTCGCCGCCGCCGTCACCGCCCTCAGCCTCCTGGCCGCGCCCGCGCGGGCCGGTGAAGCCGCGGTGAGCGTGCTCAGCTTCAACCTCTGGCAGCTGCCGTGGATCGCCAACCCGGACACGGCCGACAAGCAGGCCAGGGCGCAAGCCGCCGAATCCGTCATCCGCGCCCAGGACACCGACGTCGTCGTGCTCGAAGAGGCCTTCAGCGACCAGGCCGAAGACCTGCGCGACCGGCTCGCCGACGCCTACCCCTTCCAGACGCCGCTGGTCGGGCAGTACTGCTCGACGTCGCCGGGCTGGACGTCCATCGCGGGGAACTGCTCGAACTCGCCGTTCGTCGTCAACGGCGGCGTCACGGTGCTCAGCAAGTACCCGATCACCGAAAAGCACCAGCTCGTCTACCGCAACTCGTACTCCGGGACCGCGGACTACCTCTCGAACAAGGGCGCCGCGCTGGTCCGGATCTTCGCGCACGGCAAGGCGCTCTGGCTCGCGGGCACGCACCTGCAGGCCGACGAAGGACCCGAAACCCTGCCGAAGGCCCACGACATCCGGATGGCGCAGCTGCGCGAACTGCGCGATCTCGCCGCCGCCCACGTCCCGGACGGTGACGCGGTGGCCGTCGCCGGTGATCTCAACATCGAGTACTGGGCCGGGCAGGACCGCCGGGACGCGGCGGGCCGCACCCAGGCGGAACAGGGCGAGGCGGCACTCGGCGGCACGCTCGAGACCACGGGCGCGGGGGAGTACACCTTCGACGCGGCGACCAACCCGAACGCGGCGAAGTCCGTCCCGGCCGGCTACCGCGACTCGCTGGACTACGTCGGCTCGCTGCGACGCGCCGAGGTCGGCCCGGTACGGCTGGTGCATTACGACGGTGGCACGATTCCCTCCGACCACTACCCGGTGCGGGCCGAGATCCACTACTGATCGCCTCATCGGGATCCGCTCTGCGAGGAGGACCATGGCGACGCTGTCCGGCCGGACGAGGTTCCGCTATTCGCTCGGCTCGTTCGTCACCGGGTCCTTCGGCACGGTCCCCGGCCTCGTGCTCGTCAAGTACCTGACCGACACCATGGCGGTGCCGGCGGGCTGGGCCGCCGCGATCGTGTTCGTGCCCAAGGCCTGGGACGTGCTGTTCAACCCGGTCGCCGGCCGGCTGTCCGACGCCGACCTGCTCAAGACCGGCAGCCGCCGCCGCTTCCTGCTGATCGGCGGCATCGGCGTGGCCATCCTGTTCGCGGCGATGTTCGCCCACCCCGGCTTCGGCGACCCGCTGCCGGACGCGCTCTACGTGGCGATCGCGTTCGCCGCCTGCGCCACGGCGTACGCGTTGTTCCAGGTGCCGTTCAACGCGCTGCCCGCGGAACTGACCGAAGACGCGACCGAGCGCACGAAGCTCACCAGCGTCCGGATCGGCGTGCTGGCCGTGACGATCCTGGTCTGCGGTGGCGGCGCCCCGGCGATCAGCACGGGGATCGGCGGGGTCGCAGGCTACCGGATCATGGCCGTGGTGATCGGGCTGATCGTGCTGGCCGCGACGCTGCTGGTGTACTTCGGGCTGAAGGACGCCCCGGTCGGCTCGCTGCGGCCCAACACGGTGAGCCTCAAGGAGCTGGTGCGGACGCTCACCGCGTGGCGGCCGTTCCGGTGGCTGCTCGGCACGTACTTCATCCAGGCGCTCGGGATCGGCACGGTGCTCGCCGCGATCCCGTTCTTCGCCCAGCGCATCCTCGGCGACGAGGGCTACGGCACGATCCTGTTCGTCATCTTCGTCGGCCCGGCGCTGGTCACCATGCCGCTGTGGCCCCGGCTGGGCGACCGCGTCGGCAAGCTCAACGGTTTCCGGCTGGCCACCGCGGCGTTCGCGATCGGGCTGCTCGGGCTGGTCTTCGCCCGGGAGCTGCCGCTGGTCGTGTCCTTCGTGTTCGTGGCGCTGTGCGGGGTCGGGTACGCCGGGATTTCGGTGTTCCCGCTGGCGATCCTGCCCGACCTGATCACGGCCGAGGAGGAGCGCACCGGCGAGACCCGCGCGGGGATCGCGGCCGGTGTGTGGACGGCGGGGGAGACGCTCGGGCTGGCGTTCGGCGGCGGACTGTGGGCTTTGATCCTCGCCGTCGGCGGGTACGTGTCGAGCACGGACGCGACGGCGAACCAGCCGCACAGCGCGATCCTGGCGATCCTGATCGGGGCGTCGGTCATCCCCGGCGTGCTGATCGCCTTGGCCCTGCCGCTGCTGCGGCGCTCGGTGCTGGAGCCGCGTCATGAACCCGCCTGAGGACGTCCTCGCCGCGCTGCGCGAGCTGCGCGCGGGCGACCTGCCGACGCACGGCGGCCGCACCCTGGCCTACGTCTACGACAGCGGACTGTCCGAAGTGGACTCCCTCGGCGCGGCGGCGCACGCGCTGGCGTCGTCGGCCAACGGCCTCGACCCGACGGCGTTCCCCAGCCTGCTGCAGATGGAGAACGACCTCGTGGCCGAGGCCGCGAGCCTGCTCGGCGGCGTCCCGGGCGTGGTCGGGGCGGTGACCTCGGGCGGGACGGAGTCGTGCCTGCTGGCCGTGCTCGCCGCGCGCGACGACCGGCCCGCGCCGTCGATCGTGCTGCCGACCACCGCGCACGCGGCGTTCCACAAGGCCGCGCACCTGTTCGGGCTGCGCCGGATCGACGTCCCGGTCGACCCGGTGACGTTCCGCGCCGACCCGGCGGCGATGGCCGCGGCGATCGACGACTCGACGGTCCTGGTGGTGGCGAGCGCGCCGTCCTACGCGCACGGTGTGCTCGACCCGATCCCGGAGGTCGCGGCGGCGGCCCGCGAGCGGGGCGTCCGGATGCACGTCGACGCCTGCATCGGTGGCTGGGTGCTGCCGTACTTCGCGCGGCTGGGCGCCGACGTCCCGCCGTTCGACTTCCGCGTTCCCGGCGTCACGAGCATCTCGGTGGACCTGCACAAGTACGCGTACTGCCCGAAGGGGACGTCGGTGCTGCTGCACGCATCGGCCGAGCTGCGGCGTTCGCACTACTTCGCGAGCGCCTCGTGGCCCGGGTACACGATGCTGAACACGACGATCCAGAGCACGCGCTCGGGCGGCCCGCTCGCGGCGGCCTGGGCGGTGGTGAACCACCTCGGTCCGGACGGCTACCTCCAGCTGGCGGCGTCGACCCGGGAAGCGGTTTCCCGGATCCGCTCCGGCATCACGGAGATCGACGGCCTGCGGGTACTGGGCGACCCGATCTCGACGCTGATCGCGTTCACCGGCGACGACGGTTTCGACCTGTTCACCGTGGCCGACGAGATGAAGGCACGCGGCTGGTACGTCCAGCCGCAGTTCGCGCACCTGTCGTCCCCGGTGAACCTGCACCTGACGGTGACGGCGGCCAACCACGGCAGCGAGAAGGAGTTCCTGGCCGACTTGGCGGCCTCAGTGGACGCGGCGCGCGCGGCGGGCCCGGTGGTCGTCGACCCGGCGGTGGCCGAGTTCGTCGCGGCCCTGGATCCGGCGACGCTGACGCCGGAACAGTTCGCGGGCCTGCTGGCGGCGGCGGGCCTCGGCGGCGCTTCTGGCCTCCCCGACCGCATGGCCCCGATCAACGCCCTCCTCGCGACGGCGCCGGCGCCCCTGCGCGAACGCCTCCTCCTGGAGTTCCTCGGCGCGCTCTACACCCCGTCGTGAGTGGCGATTCGGGTTAGAACCCGAATCGCCACTCACGACCGCCTCACTGGTTGCGGGAAGCCAGGCCCGCGGGGGCGGACTTGACCGCCGCGTGGATCGCGTCGGCGAGGGCCAGCGCGTCTTCTTCGGTGAGTTCGAGCGCGACCCTCGCCGAAGCGCCCAGCTCCGGGTTGCGGAAGTCGATGTTCACCGTGTGCGCGTACGGCGCGTGGACCGGGTGGTCGACGTACACGGTGCCTTCGCTCAGCCGGAACCAGCCGCGCGCACCCTTGCCGCTCCCTTCGAGCGTGAACTTCTCCGTCAGGTAAGTGCACATGGTGCGGTCCTCTCAGGCGGTGAGCGTGCGGGAGTAGAAGTCGAGGATGCGGTCCCAGCCGTCCTTGGCGGCTTCCGGCCGGAAGCTCGGGCGGTCGACCGCGAAGAACGCGTGGCCCGCGCCCGCGTACGTGTGGAACTCGTGCTTCTTGCCCAGCTTCTCCAGCTCGGCCGCCAGCACGGCCACCTCGTCCGGGCTCGGGAACTGGTCCTCGGCACCGAAGATGCCCAGCAGCGGGCACGACAGCTGCGGGGCCAGCCCCAGCAGCGGCTTCATCTGCTTCATGGCCTCCGGCGGGTCGTTGACGACGAAGGCGCCGTAGCAGTCGACCGCCGCGTCGAGGTCCAGGGAGCAGGCGGACAGGAACGCCTGGCGCCCGCCCGAGCAGTACCCGATCACGCCGATCCGGCCGTTCGCGTTCTCCAGCGCGCGCAGGTAGTCCGCGGCCCCGGAGACGTCGCCGACGAGCCGGTCGTCGGGGACGCCGCCCAGCGCGCGGACCGTCGCGGCCGCGTCGTCCGAGTCCGCTCCCGGCGCCTCGCGCGTGTACAGGTTGGGGCAGAGCGCGTTGTAGCCCTCGACGGCGAAGCGGCGCACGATCTCCTTCGTCGCCGCGTCGTAGCCGGGCATGTGGTGGATCACCACCACGCCGCCGCGCGGGGTCGCGTCGGTCGGCTTGGCCAGGTAGGCCTCGAGCTCGTCCCCGCCGTGGCCGCTGATGCTGACGGTCCCGGCGACGATCTCGTCGGTCATCGGTTCTCCTTCGTTCCCTCGGGGGTGTGGAAGTAGCGCTTGCCGCGCGAGGCGGAGGCCACCGCGGCGACGACGGCCATCACGGCGGCCGCGGTGAACACGACGACGAGGCCGTGGTGGAACGGTCCGGAAACCAGCCGCGGGAAGAACTCGCCACCGGTGAGCTCCGCCCGGTCGGCCGGGTGCAGCCCGGCCAGGACGCCCGGGCCGAGCAGGTGCCCGACCGGGTTGCTGCCCAGGAACGCGGCGAACAGCGTGCTCACCGGCGGCAGCTGGGCGACGCCGTCGGCGACGGAGGCCGGGACGCCGTGGGCTTGCAGGCCGCTCGTGAGCGTCTGCGGCAGCGACGACGCGAGCCCGGCGATCATCAGCGAGAAGAACACGCCGATCGACAGCGACGTCCCGGAGTTCTGGAACGTCGCCCGCATGCCGGAGGCGACCCCGCGCTGCGCGGTCGGGACGCTGCTCATGATCGCCGAGGTGTTCGGCGCGGAGAACATGCCCTGGCCGATCCCGCTGACCACGAGCAGCGCGGCGAACACGGGGTAGGGGAAGTCCACCGGCAGCGCGAGCAGCCCGAGGAACGCCGCCGCGACCAGCAGGAGCCCGCCGGTGGAGAACAGCCGCGCCCCGAACCGGTCGGAGAGGTAGCCCGACACCGGCCCGGCGACCAGGAACCCGACGGTCAGCGGCAGCAGGTAGATGCCCGCCCACAGCGGGGTCCGCTCGTAGTCGTAGCCGTGCAGGGGCAGCCAGATCCCCTGCAGCCAGATGATGAGCATGAACTGCATGCCACCACGAGCCACCGAGGTGAGCAACGCGGCGACGTTGCCCGCGGCGAACGCGCGGATCTTGAACAGGGAAAGCTGGAACATCGGGGCGGCGACGCGCGTCTCGATGACGCCGAAGAGCGCCAGCAGCAGGACACCCGCGCCGATGCCGCCGAGCACCAGCGGGTTGCCCCAGCCGGTCGCGGCGCCGCCGTACGGCTGGATGCCGTAGGTGATCGCGGCGAGCAGGACCGCGGTGCCCGCGGCGAAGGTGACGTTGCCGCCCCAGTCGATCTTGGCGCGGCTCGGCGTGCCGACCTCGCGGAGGCTGCGGATCGACCAGATCGTGCCGAGCAGCCCGAACGGCACGCTCACCCAGAACACCGCGCGCCAGTCGATCTCGGCGAGCAGCCCGCCGACGACCAGGCCGAGGAACTGCCCGGCCAGCGCGGTGATCTGGTTGACGCCCAGCGCCATGCCGCGCTGCCGCGCCGGGAAGGCGTCGGTGAGGATCGCCGCGGAGTTCGCGGTGAGCATCGAGCCGCCGACCGCCTGCACGATCCGCCAGCCGATCAGCCACAGCGCGCCGCCGCCGGCGTGGAAGGGGTCGAACGACAATGCCACCGACGCGGCGCTGAAGACGACGAAGCCGAGGTTGTACATCTTGACCCGGCCGAACATGTCGCCGAGCCGTCCCAGCGTCACCACCAGCACGGCCTGCACCAGCAGGTAGCCGAGGATCATCCAGAGCAGGTAGCCGATGTTGCCGGGCGCGAGCGGGTCGAGGCCGATGCCGCGGAAGATGGCGGGCAGCGAGATGATGACGATCGAGCCGTCGAGCGCGGACATCAGCACGCCGAGCGTGGTGTTGGACAGCGCGACCCACTTGTAGCGGCTCGCCGGGGCCGCCGTCACGGTCACAGCTCGTCCGCCAGCCGCTCGATCAGCGGGATGGCCGCGATCAGCTCGCGCTGCTCGGCCTCGGTGAACTTCTCGGCCAGCGCCGTCGCCATCTGCCGGGTCGTCCGCGAGCGGCGGTCGGTCAGCAGCCGGACCCCGGCTTCGGTGACCGACATCAGCACCTTACGGCCGTCGGAGTCGTCCTTGCGCCGCTCGACCAGCCCGCGGTCCACCAGCCCGGCCAGGGTGACGCCCATGGCCTGCGGTTTCACGCGTTCGAGGTCGGCGAGGCAGCCGGGGGTGGCCGGGCCTTCCCGGTCGAGCCGCGAGAGGACCGAGCGCTCGGGCAGGGTCAGCTCCCCGACGACGTAGCCCTGCCGCAGCCGCCGGACCAGACGCCCGAGGGCGACGCGCAGATCGGTGCTCGCCTGGAGGAGGTCCTCGTCGGTCACGATCGTCAACCTAGACTGATAAACCTGGGTTTATCAACTCGGACGAAGCGGTCGTGAGTGTTTAGGGCGGTTAGAACCGCCCTAAACACTCACGACGGTCAGTGGACGTGCACCGGGTCCCACTCCGGGAACCGGTCTGGCCCGGTCGCCACCTCGCCGAGGCAGTCCCGCAACGCGGCGAGCAGCGCCTCGCCGTCGAGGTCGACGCCGATGAACACCAGCTCCTGCCGCGGTTCTCCGGCGACCCCCTGCGGCTCGAACCGCGCCACCGCGCCCGCCTGCGACCACAGCCCGGTCACCCCGGGCCGGGACGTCAGCGCGAAGAACCCCTTGGAGCGCAACACCGTCCCGAACTCGCCGGAGTCCAGGCGCCGCGTCACGAAGTCCCACAACGCCGCCGGGTCGAACGCCCGGGACGCGCGGAACACCACGCTCGAGATCCCGTACTCCTCGGTCTCCGGCACGTGGTCGCCGTTCAGCTCCGCGACCCAGCCGGGCGCCTCCTGGGCCCGCTCCGCGTCGTAGCGTCCGGTGCCGAACACGCGCTCCAGCGGCACCTTCCCGAACCTGCCCGTGACGACGTCGGCGGCGGGGTTGAGCCGCCGCAACGTCGCCACCAGGCGGTCCACGTCGGGCGCCGGGACCAGGTCGGTCTTGTTCAGCAGCAGGACGTCGGCGAACTCGACCTGGTCCACGAGCAGGTCACTGACCGTCCGCTCGTCGTCCTCGTACTGGTCCAGCCGCCGCTCGGCGAGGGAGTCCCCGGCGGCCAGCTCGCGGGCGAAGTTCGCCGCGTCCACCACCGTCACCATCGTGTCGAGGCGGGCCACCGCGCCGAGGAAGGTGAACGTCGCCGCCACCGGCATCGGCTCGGAGATCCCGCTCGACTCGATGAGCACGTGGTCGAACCGGTCGTCCGCGCACAAGGCCGCGACCTCGTCGAGCAGGTCTTCCCGCAGGGTGCAGCAGATGCACCCGTTGGTCAGCTCGACAAGGCGCTCCTGGGAGCGCACGAGCGCGGCGTCGATGTTCACCTCGCTCATGTCGTTGACGATCACCGCCACCCGCAGCCCCGCCCGGTTGGCGAGGATGTGGTTCAGCAGTGTCGTCTTGCCCGCGCCGAGGAAGCCGGACAGCACGGTGACCGGGACGGTCACGAGTGGAAGTGCCGCATCAGGCGGCGCGGGACGAGCTGGACCTCGCCGTCGACCTTGATCGGGACCAGGTCCACCGCGGCGGCCTTCCACTGCGACCGCCGGGACCGGGTGTTGCTGCGCGACTTCTTGCGCTTCGGGACGGCCATCAGCGCTTCTCCCGCTTCCCGTAACGGCGGTGGAACTTCTCGACCTGGCCGGCGCTGTCCATGATCCGCTGGGTGCCGGTCCAGAACGGGTGCGACCACGAGCTGATGTCGACCAGGACGAGCGGGTAGGTCCGGCCGTCGGACCACTCGATCGTCTTCTCGGAGGTGATGGTGGAGCGGGTCAGGAAACTGTCGCCGGTGGACGAGTCCTTGAACACGACGGGGTGGTAGTCGGGGTGGATTCCGTTCTTCACTGGTCTTCCTTTCGGTTCGCCGCGGTCGCGTCGTGCCGCGCCGGGTCGGGTTCGGTGTCCTCGCACGGTTCTTCGTGCCAGTCGCCGAACGGGTCGGGGTAGCGCGCCCACGCCTCGGGTCCTGCCGCGAGTTCCTCTTCGGTCAGCAGAGCGCCGCGCAGGGCCGCGTCGATCTCGTCGGGCGTTGTCTGGTCCGTCACCACGACGAGCTCCTGCGCCCGGTCGCCGTGCACCGGGTCCCAGCGCAGGGAAGCCAGCGTGCGGCGCTCGGGGGAGACGTCCGTCCACTCGGGACCGTCCGGGGCGGCGAGCCACGGCCCGGCGTGGCCGATGCCGAGCCCGCCGCCCGCCGACTCGATCCAGAACGCGACGTCGGGCTGGCTCGCCACCCAGGCGCGCCCGCGGGTGCGGACGACGCCGTCGAGCAGCACGTCCAGCGCGTCGTGCAGCCGCTCGGGGTGGAACGGCCGCTGCGCGGTGAACGTGACCAGGCCGATGCCGCAGTCGACGTGCAGTGGCGGCTCGCCGCGCAGCAGCGCGCCGTGCATGTCGGTCACCTCGCCGCGGCGCGCGTCGGCCGGCACGACGTCGAGCACGCCGTGGCCGTCGGTCCGGGCCAGTTCGACCCGCGGGACCGACGGCGCTACCCGGTCGAGCACCGCGGACGCCTTCGCCGCGGTCCACGCGTCGGGAGCCGCGCCGGCCAGCACCAGGACGTCGGCGAACTCGACCTGCGAGAGCGCCACCTGGGCGACCGTGCGCTCGTCCTCCGGGCTGGCCTGCAGGTTCCGCTCGGCCAGGACGTCGTCGCCGGTCGCGTCGGCGAGCCAGGTCGCGCAGTCGACGACGGTGAGCACCGCGCGCAGGTCGACGTCGTCGCTCACCGGGTGGTCGCCGACCAGGACGGTGCGGATCGCCCAGCTCACCGGCTCCGGCTCCATGGCCTCGTCGAGCCGGACGACGACCCGCCGCACCCCGGGCCGCCGCGCGAGGTGCCGCAGCAGGGGGAGCAGGTCTTCGCGCAGGGTGCAGGACACGCAGCCGTGCGCCAGCTCGAGGACGGTCAGCTCGTCGCGCTCGCCCAGCCGCAGGCGGCGCCGGACCACACCGGAGTGGATCTCGCGCAGGTCGTGGTGGACGACGGCGGTGCCGGGCCCGGCGGCCCGCAGCAGTTCGGCGAGCGTGGCGTTCGGGCCCGGGGCGAGGCCGCTCACGAGGACGAGCGGGACGCGGGGATCAGGGGTCACGAGGGCTCCAGGAATACGGACGGGGTACGGTGCGTAGAGTAGATGAAAACGAAAACCACTACCAACTCGGGAGGGTCCGTGTCCGCCGTGTGCCAGGTCACCGGCCGCAAGCCGGGCTACGGCAAGCAGGTCTCGCACTCGCACCGCCGCACCTCGCGGCGCTGGGAGCCGAACCTGCAGAACCGTCGCTACTTCGTGCCGAGCGAGGGCCGCTGGGTCCGCCTGCGCGTGTCCGCCAAGGGCTTGAAGACGATCGACAAGCGCGGCATCGAGGCCGTCGTCGCCGAGCTGAAGGCAAGGGGAGTGAAGCTGTAATGGCCAAGAGCACCGACGTCCGGCCGATCATCAAGCTGCGGTCCACCGCGGGGACCGGCTACACGTACGTCACGAAGAAGAACCGGCGGAACGACCCCGACCGGATGGTGCTGCGCAAGTACGACCCGGTCGCGCGCGAGCACGTCGAGTTCAAGGAAGAGCGCTGATGGCCAAGAAGTCCAAGATCGCCAAGAACGAGCAGCGGAAGGTGATCGCGGCGCGGTACGTCGCCCGGCGCCGGGAGCTCAAGGCCGTCATCGCCTCGCCGTCCTCGTCCACGGAGGAGAAGGCTTCGGCGGTGGTCGCGCTGCAGAAGCTGCCGCGTGACGCGAGCCCGACGCGCATCCGCAACCGGGACGCCGCCGACGGTCGCCCGCGCGGCTACCTGCGGAAGTTCGGGCTGTCGCGGGTCAAGATGCGGCAGGCCGCACACAACGGCGAGCTGCCCGGCGTGTCGAAGTCGAGCTGGTGATCCGGATGCCGAAGCCGAACCGGGACCGCCCGGGCAAGCGCAAGGTGAACCTGTTGCACGCCAACCGGATCAGGGCTGTCGACTGGAAGGACGTCGACCTGCTCCGGAAGTTCATTTCGGATCGGGGCAAGATCCGCGCCCGCCGCGTGACGGGCTTGACGCCGCAGCAGCAGAAACAGGTCGCGACGGCGATCAAGAACGCGCGGGAGATGGCCCTGCTGCCGTACCCGTCGTCGGGTCGCACGAGCTGACGGTGTCACGCCACCCGGAAGCCTCTCCGGGTGGCGTGACCCACGCTGGGCTGGCGCGGCGGTGAACCCCCAATAAACTCCGGCGCATGGACGACCCGCACTACCTCTCCGGCCTCCAGCTCACGGGCCGCCGCGTCGTGATGTTCGGCGGCGGCACCGTGGCCCAGCGCAGGCTGCCCAGGCTGATCAGCGCGGGTGCCCGCGTCGAACTGGTGTCACCGCACACGACGCCGTCGGTGCAGGGGATGGTGGACGCGGGCGAGCTGGTCTGGCATGAGCGCCGCTACACCGAAGGCGACCTGCGCGACGCGTGGTACGCCCTGGCCTGCACGAACGACCCCGAGGTCAACGCGGCGATCTGCGCCGAGGCCGAGCGCGAGCGGGTGTTCTGCGTCCGCGCCGACGAGGGTGAGTCGGGATCGGCGGTGACCCCGGCGTCCGGGCGCCACGGCGGCCTCCTGTTCGGCGTGCTCTCCGGCGGTGAGCCGCTGCGCTCGGCCGCGGTCCGCGACTCGATGCTGGACGGCCTGCACAACGGCACGATCGAGGACGGCCGCCAGCCCCACCCCGAGGGCACCCTGCCGGGCGTGGCCCTGGTCGGCGGCGGCCCGGGCGACCCGGAGCTGATCACGGTCCGCGGCCGACGGCTCCTGGCCCGCGCGGACGTCGTCGTCGCCGACCGGCTGGCCCCCCGCGAGCTGCTGGACGAGCTCGCGCCCGAGGTCGAGATCGTCGACGCGGCGAAGATCCCCTACGGCCGCGCGGCCAGCCAGGACGTCATCAACCAGACGTTGATCGAGAAAGCCAAGGAAGGCAAGTTCGTCGTCCGGCTGAAGGGCGGCGACCCGTACCTGTTCGGCCGCGGCTTCGAAGAGGTGCTGGCCTGCGTCGAGGCGGGCGTGCCGGTGACGATGGTCCCGGGCATCACGAGCGCGTTCGCGGTGCCGGCGGTCGCCGACGTCCCGGTTACGCACCGCGGCGTCGCGCACGAAGTGGTGGTCGTATCGGGCCACGTGGCTCCGGGCGACGACCGCTCGCTGGTCGACTGGGAGCTCCTGGCCCGCCTGCGCGGCACGATCGTGCTGATGATGGGCGTGGAGCGGCTCCCGCAGTTCGCGAAGGCCCTCCTGGACGGCGGCCGCCCGGCGGACACCCCGGTGGCGATCGTGGAGGACGGCACGATGCGCACCCAGCGCACGCTGCGCTCGACGCTGGACACGGTGGTCACCGACGCGGCGGCATCGGGGGTCCGCCCACCGGCGGTCATCGTGATCGGCCCGGTGGCCGGGCTCGCGCCGGAGCGGCCGTAGCGGCGACCTCGCCCGTCGACCTTCGTGCCGCTCAGTCTTCGTAGCAGCTCGCGGCGAAGTCGCGGATCGCCTCGGTGAGCCGGGTCGGGTCGAGGCGCAGCTCGACCGGGCTGCGGGCCTGGACGAACTCCGCGTCCGGCATGTCCACGGCCAGGGTGTCCGCGTCGCCGAACGGGTGGATCGGGTCGTTCTGGTGCCCGATCACCAGCGCTCGCGCGGTGATCTTGCGGCGGACCGCCTTCGGCGGCGCGATCCGGCCGAACAGCACGCCGTGCAGCAACGCCGCCATCGGGGCCGGGCGCTGCGAGAGCGTGTCGGTGACGACGTCGACCCACTGGTTGCCGTGCGGGACCAGCGATGCCGCCAGCGCCACCGCCTGCACCGTCACCGGCAGGAACCTCGCCGCCATCAGCAGCGGCGCGAACGTGATCAGCCCGGCGACGATCGCGTTGTCCAGTACCGGCATCTCGACGATCAGCCCGCGGACCCGGTCGGGGGCCAGCACCGCGACTTCGAGCGAGACGTTCGCGCCGAGGGACGTCCCGCCGATCACCGCCGAGTCCACCTCGAGGTGGTCGAGCAGGGCAAGCGTCTGCTCGGCGAACGAGGGCATCGAGTACAGCCACGACTCGGTGGGGCGGTCGGAGTCGCCGTGGCCGAGCAGGTCGAGGGTGATGACGCGGAAGCCCTCGCCGGCCAGTCGGCGGGCCAGCGGCGCGTGCATCCGGCGGGTCAGCATGATCCCGTGGGTGAGCACGACGACGCGGTCGCCGCTGCCGAACTCCGTGTACCAGAGCCGGTGTCCCTCGTGGTCGAACGAGCCGGTCAGCTCGATCGGGCGGGAGGCCCGCCGGACGGGAGTCGCCGGGGACTCCGGTTCGATCACGGTCGCACTGCTGGCCGGGCTCATGTCCCACCGTCCTCCCCGCGTCGTGGCGTCAGTCGTTCCAGGAAAGCATCCCCCGACCAGGTCGGCACAGTGACGGGGGCGTCAATTGACAACGTGCCAATGGCGGGTGGCCGCGGGCATGGGTCAAGATGACCCCATGACCGCTACTGCTGACAGTCTGCCCGACCTCGTCTCCCTCAAGGTCGACGTCGAAGGCCACGTGGCCGAAGTGACGCTCCTCGGCCCGTCGAAGGGCAACGCGATGGGGCCGGACTTCTGGCGCGAGCTGCCGCTGGTGTTCCGCGCGCTGGACGCCGACCCGCAGGTCAGGGCCGTGGTGCTGACCGGCAGCGGCGCGCACTTCTCCTACGGCCTCGACCTGCCGGCGATGATGGGCGACTGGGCGCCGATGCTGGGCGGCGACGCCCTCGCCGGCCCGCGCACGGCCTTCCTCGACCAGGTGCGCTCCCTGCAGGCGGCGGTCAGCTCGATCGCGGAATGCCGCAAACCGGTCATCGCGGCCGTCTCCGGCTGGTGCATCGGCGGGGGTGTCGACGTCATCGCCGCCGCGGACGTCCGGCTGGCCAGCGCCGACGCCAAGTTCAGCGTCCGCGAGGTGCGCGTCGCCATCGTCGCGGACCTCGGCAGCCTCCAGCGCCTCGCCTCCATCGTCGGTGAGGGGCACCTGCGGGAGCTCGCCCTGACCGGCAAGGACATCGACGCCGCCCGCGCCGAGAAGATCGGCTTGGTCAACGACGTCCACGAGAACCAGGACGCCCTGCTGAAGGCCGCGCGGGAACTCGCGGGGGAGATCGCTGCGAACCCGCCGCTGGTGGTGCAGGGTACGAAGCAGGTACTGGCCACGAACACCGAGCGCCAGGTCGCCGACGGCCTCCGGTACGTCGCGGCGTGGAACTCGGCGTTCCTGCCCAGCAAGGACCTCGGCGAAGCGGTCCAGGCGTTCATGGAGCGCCGGAAGCCGGAGTTCAAGGGCGAATAGACACTCCCGAGGAGGCAGGGTGAGCAACGGCGCTTCGGAAGTCCACCACGCGTTCCGCGTGGCCAGGGACTACCTGCAGACCCACCGCGAGGACTACGAGACGGCCTACCGCGACTTCGCCTGGCCGGAGTTCGACGAGTTCAACTGGGCGATCGACTGGTTCGACGTGGTCGCGCACGACCCCGACAACGCCGAGCGGCTTGCGCTGTGGATCGTCGAGGAGGACGGCTCCGAGAACCGCTGGACCTACCCGGAGATGTCCGGGCGGTCCAACCAGGTGGCGAACTGGCTGCGCGGCCTGGGCGTCCGCCGCGGCGACCGGCTGATCCTGATGCTGGGCAACCAGGGCGAGCTGTGGGAGACCATCCTCGCCGCGATCAAGCTCGGCGCGGTGATCATCCCGGCGTCGACGCTGCTCGGCCCGGCCGACCTGACCGACCGGGTGGAGCGCGGCGCGGCCAAGCACGTCGTGGTCCGCTCGGTGGACGCGCCGAAGTTCGACGGCGTCGCGGGCGACTACACGCGGATCGCGGTGGGGGAGCCGGTCGAGGGCTGGCACTCGTACGCGACGGCGTTCGCCGAGTCGCCGGAGTTCGCCCCGGACGGCCCGACCAAGGCGGCCGACCCGCTGCTGCTGTACTTCACCTCCGGCACGACCGCGAAGCCGAAGCTGGTGCAGCACACGCACGTCTCCTACCCGGTCGGCCACCTGTCGACGATGTACTGGATCGGGCTGGAGCCCGGCGACGTCCACCTCAACATCTCCTCACCCGGCTGGGCGAAGCACGCGTGGAGCAACTTCTTCGCGCCGTGGAACGCCGAGGCGACGGTGTTCCTCTACAACTACACCCGGTTCGACGCGACCGCGTTGATGGCCCAGATGGACCGGTGCGGCGTGACGAGCTTCTGCGCGCCGCCGACGGTGTGGCGGATGCTCATCCAGGCCGACCTGACGGCGCTGAAGTCGCCGCCGCGCAAGGTCGTCGGCGCGGGGGAGCCGCTGAACCCGGAGGTCATCGACCAGGTCGAGAAGGCGTGGGGCGTCACCATCCGCGACGGCTTCGGCCAGACGGAGAGCAGCGTCCAGATCGCCAACACGCCCGGCCAGGACGTCGTGCCCGGCTCGATGGGCCGCCCGCTGCCCGGGTTCGTGGTGGCCCTGGTCGACCCGGTGTCCGGCGAGCGCGCGACCGAGGGCGAGATCTGCCTGGACCTCCAGCACCGCCCGGTGGGCCTGATGACCGGCTACGCGGACGACGACGAGCGCACGTCGGCGGCCTTCGCGAACGGCTTCTACCACACCGGCGACGTCGGTTCGCTCGACGAGCGCGGCTACATCACGTACGTCGGGCGCACGGACGACGTGTTCAAGGCGTCGGACTACCGGATCTCGCCGTTCGAGCTGGAGAGCGTCCTGATCGAGCACGAGGCGGTGGCGGAGGCGGCGGTCGTCCCGGCCCCCGACCCGATCCGGCTCGCGGTGCCCAAGGCGTACGTCGTGCTGGCGTCCGGATTCTCGCCGGACGCGGAGACCGCGCGCTCGATCCTCGCGTACTGCCGCGAGCACCTGGCGCCGTACAAGCGGATCCGGCGGCTGGAGTTCGCGGAGCTGCCGAAGACGATCTCGGGCAAGATCCGCCGCGTCGAGCTGCGCGGCCGCGAGAACGACCCGAAGCGCGCCGAGTCGACGGAGTACCGCGAGGAGGACTTCCCCGACCTCAAGAGCTGACGGGCCCAAGCGCCCCAATGTGGCCTTCGGTGCGTCAGACGCAACCAAGGCGGCCTTCGGTGCGTCTGACGCAACCAAGGCCGCCTTGGGGCGCTTTCAGCCGCGGGTGCCCTCGACCTGGCGGCCGTCCTCGGTGGAGCACGCTGTCACCGGGTCGTTCGGGCCGCTGCCGCACGTCCACTCGTCGAGCACCACCGGGCCCGGGCCGTCGGGCGCGTTCGCCTCGGCCGGGGTCAGCTTCGCGAAGTAGTCCTTCAGCAGCTTCGTCGCCGCGGCGCAGTCGACCTTCCCGTGCGCCACCACCGCCGTCTTCGCGCCGCCCGTGCCCGTGACGTCGCCGCAGGGCACGCCAGGGGCCGTCGACTCGGCCGCGGCGGCCGCGGCGGGGGCGGGCCCGCCGGGGGTCGGCGTGGCGGGCGCCGGGTCGCCGCCGCAGCCGGCCAGTACGGCGGTCGCGGCGACGAGCAGCAAGGGGTACGCGAGTGTCTTCATGGGCCCTTCAGGAACGGGAACGGGAACGGGTCACTCGGACGGCACGACGGCGGCGAACACCGTCTGCTCGCCCTTGGTGCAGGTGGTGCCGCCCTGCGCGGCGGGCGGCCCGGACGTGCACAGCCAGCCGTCGACGGTCTCGTTCACCGCGTCGTTCGACCCGGCGCCCTGGCGCCCGGCGATCTTGCGGTGGAAGTCGCCGACCAGCTTCGTCGCCGCCGCGCAGCTGACGCCGGCCGAGCCGCTGTCGAACACGTACAGCGTCAGCCCGCTGGCCGCGGTCACCGTGCCGCACGAGCCGGGGACCGACGGCGGTGCCCCGGACGGCTTCGACACCGGCGCCGGCGTGGACGAGCCGCCGGTCGCGGGCGGTGGCGGGGGCGTGCCGGTCGTCGTCGGAACGGGGGACGACGTCGCCGGGGGCGGGGACGGCGGCGCCGGGGCGGCCGGGGCGCCGGAGCACGCCGCCAGCGCGGGCACGGCGAGGCAGGCCGCGAGCCACTTCCTCGTGGTGGTCGGGTGGGGCACCGCGATCCTTCCTCCCCGGTGGGCCCCGCGGGGCGACGTGCCCACGGGTGTGCGGCAGATTACTCCAGCCGGGTGGCGGCCCGTCCGGTGCCCGCCCCAACACCGTCCACAATGGACGATTAACATTCCGTTCACGCTCCGAAACCTCGCGCTGTCATCGAGAATCGATCGGTCTAATTCCCGCCGTGCCCGTTAACATCCGGGCCGCGCGTGCCGAAGATCCCGGTGGAGGCCGAAGAGCTTCCCCGTCCCCGACACCCGTCCCGAGCCCGTGAGAGCGATGAACGCCGAAGCAGTGACCAGCCCCGAAGGCGGCGACACCGAAGACCCGTCCAGTCCGCCGACCGTGCCCAGCAGCGTCGTCTGGTGCTGCGGCCGCCCGTACGTCCTCGAGGCGCGCCCCGGCCGCGCCCGCTGGATGGGCACCGACTACCGCGGCCGCCCCGAAGCGCTGAGCAGCGCCGAGCTGCAGCGACGCGGCTGGAGCCGCCGCCGGGCGTGCTGACCGGCGCACTCTAGGCTGGGCGGGTGAGCACAGCCGCCCCCGAACCCGCCGCTCAGGCGAGCGCCGAGCCGTCACTGCTGCGGCAGGCCCTGAACGTCCCGAACATCCTGTCCCTGCTGCGGCTGGCCGGCGTCCCGGTCTTCCTCTGGCTGCTGCTCGGCCCGGAAGAGGACGGCTGGGCGCTCGCGGTGCTGGTGTTCAGCGCCCTCACCGACTGGCTCGACGGCAAGCTGGCCCGCTGGCTCAACCAGATGTCCCGGCTGGGCCAGCTGCTCGACCCGGCGGCCGACCGGCTGTACATCCTGGCGACGCTCATCGCGTTCCTGGTCCGCGAGATCATCCCGTGGTGGGTCGTGGTCCCGCTCGTGCTGCGCGAGGCCGTCCTCGGCGTCTGCGTCATGACGCTGCGCCGCCGCGGCTTCGCGCCGCCCGAGGTCACCTACATCGGCAAGGGCGCCACCTTCGTCCTGATGTACGCCTTCCCGTTCCTGCTGCTCGCGCAGGGCGGCTCCGACGTCGCCGCGGTCGCCCGGCCGATCGGCTACGCCTTCACCATCTGGGGCGCGGTCCTCTACCTCTGGTCCGGCGTGCTGTACGTCGTGCAGGCGCGCAACGCGCTGCGCGGCGCCGGCGACGACTGAGCGCGACGCCGTTACCCCGGGTCGTGCCGGGCGGCTGCGCCGTGTGGGTGTAAGACTTCGCCCAGCACGTTTTCGCCAGTGAGGGCATGAAAGGGGACCGGCGGTGTCCGCTCCTGAAGAGCTTCGCTACACCGAGGAACACGAGTGGGTCGCCACCCGCGAGGAGACGCTCGTCCGCGTCGGCATCACCGAGTACGCGCAAGACCAGCTCGGCGACGTCGTGTTCGTCGACCTGCCCGAGGTCGGCCGCCAGGTGAGCGCGGGCGACGTCTTCGGCGAGGTCGAGTCGACCAAGAGCGTCTCCGAGCTGTTCGCGCCGGTCGACGGCGAGGTGGTGGCGGTCAACGACGCCGTCGCCGACTCGCCCGAGCTGATCAACAGTGACCCGTACGGCGAGGGCTGGCTGATCGAGATCCGGCTCGACGACTCGGCGGGCCTGGAAGCCCTGCTCGAAGCCGAGGCGTACGACGCGCTGACCAAGGGCTGAAGCCCGCTCCGCCGGTTCGGGGAGCCGGGGCTCGGAGAATCGATCAGGCACGGTACGTTGGCAGCTACACGTTCTTGAGTACTAGGCATCACAGCATGTGTGGAGGAGAGCTCAGGTGAGCACGAACGACGGGCCCGGCGGCGTTCCCCCGGAGCAGTCTCCGGAGCGGACCTCTGTCTTCCGGGCCGACTTCCTGGCCGAAGCCGAAGGCCACGAGCCCGCCCCGGCCGCGGAAGCTCCGGTCCAGGGCGTCGACGCCCTGCCGCCCGGTTCGGCCCTGCTGGTCGTGAAGCGCGGGCCCAACGCGGGTTCGCGGTTCCTGCTCGACCGCGACACCACCAGCGCCGGGCGGCACCCGGACAGCGACATTTTCCTGGACGACGTCACGGTGTCCCGGCGGCACGCGGAGTTCCGGCGCGAGGGCGGCGAGTTCGTCGTCATCGACGTCGGCAGCCTCAACGGCACCTACGTCAACCGGGAGCCGGTCGACCAGGCCGTCCTCGCCGGCGGCGACGAGGTCCAGATCGGGAAGTTCCGCCTGGTCTTCCTGACCGGCCCGGGGCACGGGGGCCAGGGGGCGCAGTGACGGCGGCCGGGCGGCCACAGAACCACGGGTTGAGCATCGGGGCCGTTCTGGCGCAGCTGCGCGCCGACTTCCCCGACGTCACCATCTCCAAGATCCGGTTCCTCGAAGCGGAAGGCCTGGTCACGCCGGGCCGGACGCCTTCGGGGTACCGGCAGTTCGCCGCGGCGGACGTGGAGCGCCTGCGGTTCGTCCTGGCCGCCCAGCGGGACCACTACCTCCCGCTGAAGGTCATCAAGGAGCAGCTGGACGCGGCGGACTCGGGTGCCGGGCCCGCCGCGGCCCTGCCCCGCCCGCCGCGCCGGCTGGTGCCGATCGACGCGCCCGCGGAGAACGTCGGCCTGCCGGTGGCGGACGACTTCGCCGCTGGCAAGGAGCTGCGCCTGACCCAGGAGGAGCTCCTGGAGCGGGCCGGCATCGACGAGGCCGCGCTGGCCGACCTCCAGCAGTACGGCCTGGTCCGGCCGGGCCCGGCGGGGTTCTTCGACCCCGACGCGGTGCTGGTGGCGCGCACGGTGAAGGCGATGACCGAATTCGGTATCGAGCCGAGACATCTGCGTGCCTTCCGCGCCGCGGCCGACCGCGAGGTGGGGTTGCTGGAGCAGATCGTGACGCCGGTGTACCGGCATCGTGACCCGGAGGCCGGGGCGAGGGCGGACGAGGTGGTCAGGGAGCTCGCGGCACTGTCCGTGACGCTGCACACGCTCCTCGTCAAGGCCGGAATCCGTGGCGTCGCCGGGTGTTGATCGTAACGGGGCAGTGAGATCCTCTTTGCGGTCCCATGTCAATGACTGAATGTTCGGACCCGCATGCCGTACCGTGAGAGCAGGGTTTGCGGCAGGCGAACCGAGAGAGTCCGGACAGCGAGCACAGCGCACGGATGACGGGTAGCGTCGGCAGTGGCGGCGCGAAGCCGTTCGAACGCTGAAGCCCGTGTGCACGAGAGGGAGGCGAAACCCGATGAGCGAAATGCGCGTCGTCGGTGTGCGGGTCGAGCTGCCCGCGAATCAGCCGATCTTGTTGCTGCGGGAGACCGAGGGTGAACGGTATCTGCCGATCTGGATCGGCTCGGTCGAAGCCACCGCCATCGCCTTGGAGCAGCAGGGGGTCCGCCCCGCCCGTCCGCTCACGCATGACCTGCTGAAAGAGGTCATCGGAGCGCTGGGCCGGGAGCTGGAGCA
The DNA here is from genome assembly GCF_030264295.1 of Amycolatopsis nalaikhensis. Taxonomy (GTDB): domain Bacteria; phylum Actinomycetota; class Actinomycetes; order Mycobacteriales; family Pseudonocardiaceae; genus Amycolatopsis; species Amycolatopsis nalaikhensis. Next base: position 7,996,772 of record NZ_CP127173.1, read on the forward strand.
GGTCGTCATCACCGATCTGAAGGAAGGCACGTTCTTCGCGGAGCTGGTCTTCGACGGCGACATCCGGGTGTCCGCCCGGCCGAGCGACTCGGTCGCGCTGGCCCTGCGGATCGGCGTCCCCATCCACGCCGTGGACGCGGTGCTGGAAGAGGCCGGCCTGATCATCCCGGACGAGCAGGAGGACGAGGTCGAGAAGTTCCGCGAGTTCCTCGACTCCGTGTCGCCGGAAGACTTCCGCGGAGCCGACACCTGATCTCTTGCCTTGACGCGGACGTCAACGTCTAGCGTCGGAGGCATGCGGATCGGAGAACTCGCACAGCGCACGGGTGTCACCACCCGTGCGCTGCGCTTTTACGAGGCCCAGGGCCTCCTCGCGGCCCGTCGCTCGGCGAACGGCTACCGCGAGTACGACGAGGACGACCTCCAGCTGGTCAAGGAGATCCAGACCCTCCAGACGGTCGGGCTGACGCTGGAGGAGACCCGGCCGTTCGTCGAGTGCCTGCGCAGCGGCCACGACACCGGCGACGCGTGCGAAAGCTCGATCGAGGTGTACCGCCGCAAGCTCGAAGAAGCCGACGCGCTGCTGGCGAAACTCGGCGGCATCCGCGCCGAGCTGACCGCGAAGCTCGTCGCCGCCCTCGCCCGGCAGGCCCCCGATCCGTGTGTCGTGCCCGATTCCCCGCGCCCCTGAAGGAGCCCCCCGATGTCCGAAGTCACCGCAGTCACCGATGCGACCTTCGCCGAAGTCCTCGGCAGTGACGTCCCCGTGCTCGTCGAGTTCTGGGCGACCTGGTGCCCGCCCTGCCGGATGGTCTCCCCGGTGCTCGACGCGCTGGCCGCCGAACGCGCCGGGACGCTCGCCGTGCGGAAGATCAACTCCGACGAGAACCCGGAGACCACCCGCTCCTACCAGGTCATGTCGCTGCCGACGATGATTCTCTTCCGCCACGGGGAGCCGGTCGAGACGATCGTCGGCGCGTTCCCGAAGGCCCGCATCGAAGAGCGGCTCGACCGGGCCCTCATGGCGCCGTCGCCTTGACGAAGGTGTCCGCGACCTCGCGGCCGTACTTCTCCAGGTCCAGGGAGGGGTCGGCCGCGTAGGCCGCGGCGACGCCGTCGATGGCCTGGGCGATCGACATCGCCATCACCTCCGGCGTGAACTCGCCGAACAGCCCTTCGGCCTGCCCCTGCTTGAGCTGACGCGCGAGGCCGTGCACCCGCATGTCGTCGACCAGCACCTTCGTCATCACCCAGCCGTCGGCGTCGTCGGCGTTGGCCGCCAGCTCGGTGAGCACCCGGACGCACTCCGGGTACGCGCGCAGGAACGCGATCGACGTCTCGATGTGCGCCCGCAGGTAGCCGGGCCGGTCCGCCGGGTCGAGCTCGCCGCCGGTGCGCGCGGTGAGGAACTCGTTCTTCGTCTCGACGACCGTGCTCAGCACCGCCTGCATCAGGCCGGCCTTGTTCGTGAAGTGGTAGGAGATCAGCCGGGTGCTGCTGAGCCCGGCGCGCTCCTTGATCTTGGCGAAGGTGGTCTTCCGGTAGCCGAGGTCGGCGATGACGCCGATCGTCGCGCCGATGATCTGCGCGCGCCGCGCGGCCTCGGTGACGCTGAGCCCCAGCTCCGCCATGAGGTCGGTGTTTACTTGCATGAGTAAAAATTAACACGGCTGAGTAAAAGTGTCGAGCGGGTTTGAACCGCGGCCCACGGGGTACGGCGAACGGCTCAAAGGCTCATCCGTCCGTTGAGGCTTGCCGCGCGTCGCGTTGACCGGTCCAGTCCGGGCGCTTACCGTCGAAGGAGGTAAATCGCCACGGTGTGATTCGCGGTCTGGGGCCGGACCGTGGCGGTCGACCTCCGGCGGGCCCCGCTCCTGGGGCCGTCCGGCTGTCATTCGCCGGCCGCCAGGTCGGGCGAGGGGAGGCTTGCGTGGTCGAGGCTGGTTCCGAGAAGCAGCCTGTTGAGGTCGCGAGTGGCGAGCAGGGTGAGCTGTTCCCCGACAACTCGCTGCCGGACGAGCTGGTGGGCTACCGCGGCCCGGCCGCGTGCCAGATCGCCGGGATCACCTACCGCCAGCTCGACTACTGGGCCCGGACGAAGCTGGTCGCGCCCAGCATCCGCACCGCGCACGGCTCCGGCTCGCAGCGGCTGTACTCGTTCAAGGACATCCTGGTCCTCAAGGTCGTCAAGCGGCTCCTGGACACCGGGGTCTCGCTGCAGAACATCCGCGTCGCCGTCGACCACCTGCGCGTCCGCGGGGTCCGCGACCTCGCCCGGGTCACGCTGTTCTCCGACGGCACCACGGTCTACGAATGCACGTCCCCGGAGGAGATCGTCGATCTGCTCCAGGGCGGCCAAGGCGTCTTCGGCATCGCGGTCAGCGGGGCGATGCAGGAGATCAGCGGCACCATCCACGAGTTCCCGGCCGAACGCGCCGACGGCGGCGTCGTCGAGACGCACGAACCGGACGAGCTGACCCAGCGCCGCAACGCCCGCAAGACCGGTTGATCACCGCCGAGGCGGACGGAGTAAGGTTCTCCCTGCGGTCGACGAATCCGCGCGGGAGAGTCCGAACCTCATAGTGAGTTCGGCGCCGAAGGAGCAAGTCCTCCCCGGAACCTCTCAGGCACCCTGGACCGCGCGGACGAGACGCCTCTGGAAAGCGGGTCGTCAGAACACAGCCTGATGGCCCCGCCGACGGTGCAAGCCCGGCAAACTGCGGGCGAAACTCTCAGGCGCCCATTTCGGGTACGGACAGAGTGGGGAGGGCCAGGACAGCGAAGTCCGGGCCCAGCCCCGCCGTCTCAAGGAGGCCTCCGTGGATCCTTCACTCGCCTCGCTGGAACAGGGCATCCCCTTCGCCGACCGGCACATCGGGCCCGGTCCGGACGACCTCCGCCGCATCCTCGACGTCATCGGCGTCGCCTCCCTCGACGAACTCGCCGAGCGCGCGGTGCCGTCGTCGCTGCGGGACTCCGCGCAGCCACTGGAACTGCCGCCCGCCGCCACCGAAGCCCAAGCCCTCGCCGAGCTGCGGGAAGCTCGCCGCGCGGAACCGGCCGATGGCGCAGATGATCGGGCTCGGCTACCACGACACCGTCACCCCGCCCGTCATCCGGCGCAACGTCCTCGAGAACCCGGCCTGGTACACCGCCTACACGCCCTACCAGCCCGAAATCTCGCAGGGGCGGCTCGAAGCCCTGCTCAACTTCCAGACGATGGTCGCCGACCTCACCGGGCTGCCCGTCGCCAACGCCTCCCTGCTCGACGAGGCCACCGCCGCCGCCGAGGCGATGACGCTCGTCCGGCGCGCGGGGAAGTCCACGTCCACCCGGTTCGTCGTCGACGAGGACACCCTGCCGCAGACCCTCGCCGTGCTGCGGACCCGTGCGGAGCCGCTCGGCATCGAACTGGTCGTCGAAGACCTTTCCCAAGGCCTGACCGGGCTCGGCCTCGGCGGGGACTTCTTCGGCGTGCTCCTCTCGTACCCGGGCGCGTCCGGTGCCGTCCGCGAGCCGGACCTCACCATCGCCGAGGCCAAGAACCACGGCGCCGCCGTCATCGTCGCCGCCGACCCGCTCGCCCTCACCCTGCTCCGGCCGCCCGGGGAACTCGGGGCCGACGTCGCCGTCGGCTCGACGCAGCGGTTCGGCGTCCCGCTCGGCTTCGGCGGCCCGCACGCCGCCTACCTGGCGGTGCGCAAGGGCTTGGAACGGCAGCTGCCCGGACGCCTGGTCGGCGTGTCGAAGGACGCCGACGGCGCGCCCGCGTACCGGCTCGCCCTCCAGACCCGCGAGCAGCACATCCGCCGCGAGAAGGCGACGTCGAACATCTGCACCGCGCAGGTCCTGCTCGCCGTGATGGCGTCGATGTACGCCGTGTACCACGGACCCGACGGGCTGCGCGCGATCGCGGTACGCGCCCACCGGATGGCCACCGTGCTCGCCGCCGGGCTCGCCGAGGGCGGCGTCGACGTCGTGCACGGCGAGTTCTTCGACACGATCACCGCCGCGGTTCCCGGCCGGGCCGACGCGGTCGTCGAGACGGCGCGCGACCTCGGGGTCAACCTGCGGCGCGTCGACGACGACCACGTCGGTGTGGCCTGTGACGAGACCACCACCCGTGAGCGGCTTTCCCGCGTGTGGAAGGCGTTCGGCGTCTCGGTGTCCGATGTGGACGGCCTCGACGCGGACACGGCGGACGCGCTGCCGCCGCCGCTGCGGCGCACCAGCGCGTTCCTCACCCACCCGGTGTTCCACAGCCACCGCTCGGAAACCGCGCTGCTGCGCTACCTGCGGCAGCTGGCGGACAAGGACGTGGCGCTCGACCGCAGCATGATCCCGCTCGGCTCGTGCACCATGAAGCTCAACGCCACGGCCGAAATGGAGCCGGTCACCTGGCCGGAGTTCGCCGGGCTGCACCCGTTCGCGCCCGCCGAGGACGCCGCCGGGCTGCTGACGGTCGTCGCCGACCTGGCCGCCTGGCTCGCGCGGATCACCGGCTACGACACGGTTTCCCTGCAGCCCAACGCCGGCAGCCAGGGCGAGTTCGCGGGCTTGCTGGCCATCCGCGCCTACCACCGCTCGCGCGGCGAGCACGCGCGAGACGTCTGCCTGATCCCGGCGAGCGCCCACGGGACGAACGCGGCGAGCGCGGTGATGGCGGGCATGCGCGTGGTCGTCGTCCGCTGCGACGACGACGGCAACATCGACCTCGCGCACCTGCGCTCCACTGTGGACGACCACCGCGCCGACCTGGCCGCGATCATGCTGACCTACCCGTCGACGCACGGGGTCTACGAGGACACCGTCGGCGAGGTGTGCGCGGCGGTGCACGACGCGGGCGGCCAGGTGTACGTCGACGGCGCGAACCTCAACGCTCTGATCGGCGTCGCCCAGTACGGCCGCTTCGGCGCCGACGTGTCACACCTCAACCTGCACAAGACGTTCTGCATCCCGCACGGCGGCGGCGGGCCCGGCGTCGGCCCGATCGGCGTCCGCGCGCACCTGGCGCCGTTCCTGCCGAACCACCCGCTGCAGCCGGTCGCCGGACCGGCCACCGGAGTCGGTCCGGTGAGCGCGGCGCCGTGGGGCAGCGCGTCGATCCTGCCGATCTCCTGGGCCTACGTCCGGATGATGGGCGCTGAGGGACTGCGCGCGGCGACGCTGGTCGCGGTGGCCAACGCGAACTACGTCGCCCGGCGGCTCGCCGAGCACTACCCGGTGCTGTACGCGGGCCGCGAGGGCCTCGTCGCGCACGAGTGCATCCTCGACCTGCGTCCGCTGACGAAGGCCACCGGCGTCACGGTCGACGACGTCGCGAAACGCCTGGCGGACTACGGCCTGCACGCGCCGACGATGTCGTTCCCGGTGGCGGGCACGCTCATGGTGGAGCCGACCGAAAGCGAAGACCTCGCCGAACTCGACCGCTTCTGCGACGCGATGATCGCCATCCGCGGCGAGATCGACCAGGTCGCGGCGGGGGAGTGGCCGCTCGATGACTCACCCCTGCGGCACGCCCCGCACACCGCGAGCTGCGTCGTGGGCGACTGGGACCGCCCGTACAGCCGCGAGACCGCGGTGTTCCCGGCCGGGACGCGCACGGAGAAGATCTGGCCGCCGGTCCGCCGCATCGACGGTGCCGCCGGGGACCGCAACCTGGTCTGCTCCTGCCCGCCACCGGAGGCTTTCGCCTGACGCGTCAGCCGAGAGCGGGCAGCCCGCCCATGGCGCTGAGCGTGGCGCCGTTGACGTAGCCGGCGGCGTCGGAGGCGAGGAACACGACCGCTTCGGCGATCTCGTCGGCGTCGGCCAGCCGCCGCAGCGCGACGGACTGGGCGGCCGCTTCGAAGGCCTCGCCGTGGACCGCGGTGCCCTCGGTGCGGGTGGGACCGGCGGCGACGGCGTTGACGCGCACGCCCGCCGGGCCGAACTCGGCGGCCCACACCCGCGTCAGCGACTCCAGCGCCGCCTTGGACGCGCCGTAGACACCGGTGCCGAAGCCGGGTGTGGCGGCGGCGCCGCTGCTGAGGTTGACCACCGCGCCGCGGCCGCGGGCCACCATCGCCGGGGCCAGGGCTTGGACGAGCAGGAACGGCGCCCGCAGGTTGACGTCGAGGTGCGCCCCGAACGTCGCCTGGTCCGTGTCGGCGGTGCTCGCGAACCGGAAGATCCCGGCGTTGTTGACGAGGACGTCGACCGAGCCCGCCCGCGCGGCGAGGCGGGTCACCTCCGCCGGATCGGCGAGGTCGGCGGCCTCGAAGCGGGCCGTGCCGCCCTTCTCCTCGATGAGGGCGACGGTTTCGGCCGCTCGCCGGGGATCGCGGCCGTGGACGACGACGGCGGCGCCGCGTTCGGCGAGGGCGACGGCGGTGGCCCGGCCGATGCCGGAGGTGGCTCCGGTGACGAGCGCGGTGCGGCCGGAGAAGTCGTGCGGCATCAGGGTTCCCTCGGTGAGTCGGGTGCGGTGCTCGCCAGGCTCCTGGCAAGCTCGGTGTGCGCGCAAAATTCGTTGCCGAGGCGGCAACACGCGACGCCCCGCACCGGGCGCACAGGTTCGGGGGATAGGTTGGCGCCATGCTGAGTGCGCACGGTCCTGACCGGACGTCCGTGGTCGTCACCGGCGGCAGTGGCTTCATCGGCCGGGCCGTCGTGCGAGCCCTCCGCGACCGGGGTGTCCCGGTCACCGTCGTGGACCGGGTGCCGTTCCCCGACGAGCTCGACCGCGTCCGCGTGGTGACCGGGGAACTGCGCGAAGCCGCCGTCCGCGAAGAAGCCGTCACGGCGGAGACCGCGGGCATCGTCCACCTCGCCGCGCTGACGTCGGTGCTGCGCTCGGTCGAGCTGCCCGAGCAGACCTTCGCCGACAACGTCCTCGTGACGCAGGAACTGCTCGAACTGGCCCGGCGGCACGAGGTGCCGAGGTTCCTGCTCGCCTCGACCAACGCGGTGATCGGGAACGTGGGCACCGCGACCATCACTCCCGACCTCCCACTGCGGCCCTTGACGCCCTACGGCGCCACCAAAGCCGCGTGCGAGATGCTGCTCTCGGGCTACTCCGGCGCGTACGGCATGACGACGTGCGCGTTGCGGTTCACCAACGTCTACGGGCCCGGAATGTCCCACAAGGACAGTTTCGTGCCGCGGATGATGCGGGCCGCGCTGTCCGGCGGCGGCGTCAAGATCTACGGCGACGGCCGCCAGCGCCGCGACCTCGTGCACGTCGACGACGTCGTCCGCGCGATCCTGCTGGCCCTCGACAGCGGCTACTCCGGCCGCGCGATCGTCGGCGCCGGGCGGTCGGTTTCGGTGCTGGAGATGGTCGAGGCCGTGCGCGAGGTGACCGGCGCCGAGCTGCCCGTCGAGCACGTCGAGGCGCCGGCCGGGGAGATGCCCGCGGTGGTCGTCGACGTCTCAGCCAGCGCCGGAACCATCGGCTACCGGCCGGAAGTCTCCCTGGCCGAAGGCCTGGCCACGGCCTGGAAGTACTTCTCGAGCCTCGCGACACCGTGACCGCGTTCCTGCGCCGCCACTGGCCGCTCCTCCTGCTGCTGGTACCCGCGATCGTGCTGCGGGTGCTGACCTGGCTGGCCTACCGGCCCGCGTTGCTGTTCATCGATTCGTTCCGCTACATCGACAACCTGCACGCCTTGCGCGCCGACCAGCTCGACCCCATCGGCTACGACCTCGTGCTGCGCCCGCTGCTGGCGGTCGGCGGGCTGGCCTGGGTCGCGGCCGTCCAGCACGTCGGCGGACTGCTCATCGCCATCGGCGTGTACGGGCTGGTGCTGCGCCTCGGCGGCCGCCCGTGGGTGGGCGCGCTCGCCGCCGCACCGGTGCTGCTCGACGCCTACCAGCTGCAGATCGAGCAGAACATCATGTCCGAGGTGACGTTCGAGGCGGTGCTGCTCGGACTGCTGTGGCTGCTGCTGGGCAAGGGCGCGCCGGGCTGGAAACGCGCGGGGGCCGCGGGCCTGCTGCTCGGGTTCGGCGTGCTGACCCGGCTGATCGGGATCTCGCTGGCATTGCCGCTGCTGGTGTTCCTGGTCGTCGCTGGGGGCGCGTGGCGGAACTGGGCGGGCTGGCGCCGCGCCGGGATCGGGTTGCTGGGCCTCCTCGTCGTGCTCGTGCCCTACTCGGCGCGCGTCCATTCCGAGACCGGCAAGTGGGGGTTGACCGGGCCGTCCGGGAACATGCTCTACGGCCGCACCGCCGCCGTCGCCGACTGCGCAAACCTGCACCTGGCCCCGGAACTGCAGGTGTTCTGCCCGGCCGAGCCGCGCGAGACGCGCCTGGTGGACAACTACACGCACGCCGACCTCGACCCGAACTGGCCGGGCCCGCTGCCGCCGGGTGCGGACAAAGCCGCGCTGGCCCACGAGTTCGCGATCGCCGTGCTGAAGGCGCAGCCCGGCGACGTCGCCGAGGCGGTCCTGAACGACTTTTCGAAGAGCTTCGCCTGGACCCGCGAGCAGGACCCCACCGACGTCCCGCTGGACCGGTGGCAGTTCCAGCTGAGTTACCCGCAGTGGGCCGACCAATCGCTGATCGACCTGGTCACGCTGCAGAACGACGGCGTCGTCGCGAGCGTCGACCAGCCGCTGGCGAAGATCCTGCGCGACTACCAGCTCGGCGGCGGGTACGTCCCGGGCGCGGTGCTCGGCATCGGCGCGCTCCTCGGGCTCCTGACGGTGTTCCGCCGCAAGAAGCCGCTGGACCGCGCTCAGGCGGGCGCCCTGCTCGCCGCGTCGAGCGGACTGGTCCTGCTCTTCGCCTCGGCGGTGTTCCAGTTCTCCTGGCGCTACCAGATCCCCGCGCTGGTGCTGCTGCCGCTCGCGGGGGCACTCGGCTTCACGACGCTGACGTCGGCCAGCCGGAAACGCCTGGCCGCCTTCCCCGACGACGTCGACCGGGGCGCCCTGGCAGACTTCCGCGACCGCCACCCGGGTCTCGCACTGGCCCCGCTGACCGTCGTCATCGCCGCCTACAACGAAGCCGGCGGCATCGGCGAAGTCCTGGAGAAGATGCCGGACGAATGCCTCGGGCTGCGGGTCGACGTGCTCGTGGTGGTCGACGGCGGCACGGACGACACGGCCGCCATCGCCGAGGAGCACGGCGCGTACGTCTGCGTCGCACCGCGCAACCGCGGCCAAGGCGCCGCCCTGCGGCTCGGCTACCACCTCGCGGCTGAGCACGGTGCCGAGTACGTCGTGACGACCGACGCCGATGGCCAGTACGACAACAGCGAGCTGGCGGCCCTCGCGGGCCCGGTCGTCGACGGCACCGCGGACTTCGTCACCGGCTCGCGGCGGCTCGGGCACGAAGAGGCCGACAGCCGCGTCCGGTGGCTCGGGGTGCGGGTGTTCGCGGTGCTGGCGTCGGTGCTGACCGCGCGGCGGATCACCGACACGTCGTTCGGCTTCCGCGCCATGCGGGCGGAGCTGGCCTGTTCGGTGCCGCTCAACGAGCCGCAGTACCAGTCTTCGGAGCTGCTGCTCGGGGTGACCGCGCGCGGGGCGCGCGTGGTCGAGCTGCCGATGAGCATGCGGCTGCGGAAGGCGGGCAAGAGCAAGAAGGGCGGCAGCCTCGTCTACGGCGCCAACTACGCCCGCGTCATGACCGGGACGTGGTGGCGGGGGTATGTGCTGCGCCGCGGCCGAACACGAGCCGGTCGAGCAGCGTGAACTTGACGACGAACACCAGCGCGTAGCTCGCGACGTAGGTGGCGTCGACGAGCACGACCCACCAGAAGTGCGGCAGCGCGAGCCGCGTCAGCAGCGAGCCGGAGAGCGTGGTCAGGCCGATCGAGGAGAGCCCGCCGAGCCCGATGACGACGAGGTAGGGCAGCAGCTCGCGCCGCACGCGCGGGCGCCCGGTGCGGCCCCACACCCAGCGGCGGGTGACCACGAAGTTCAGCACCGCGCCGGCGGCCCAGGCCAGCGAGCTCGCCAGCGCCGGGACCCCGCCGGTGGCCAGCGCGGCCAGCAGCACGACCTGGCTGAGGACCGTGGCGGCGACCGAAGTCGCGGCGGCGCGCGCCAGCCGGGCCCAGCCGCGGCGGCGGGTTTCGTCCGTTGTGCGGGGCCGCACGCCGTTGGTTACGGTCGTCATGCCCCCATCCTCCCCGCGGGCCGGGCGCGCCGCCGTCCGGGCCCCCTACGCATAGGAGATTCACAGCCTATTGCCAGGTCTTCATCAGGACGTGATCGATAACGTCCGGGGGGCTCCGGGTGGCGGAGCCCCCGGCCCGGGGCGAAGCCCCGGCTATTGCACTGTCGGGTTCCCGCAAGCCTCTGCTCTTTCGCATGATCGGCACGCTTGTGGCGTAAACGAGCAGGAAAGGCGGCACAATGCGGGTGCTGGTTCTCGGCGGTGACGGATATCTGGGCTGGCCGACCGCGCTGCACTTATCGGACAAAGGCCACGACGTGGCCGTTCTCGACAATTTCGCGCGCCGCGGTTACGACGCCGAACTGGGCGTGGAAAGCCTGGTCCCGATCGAGTCGCTCGACGACCGGATCGCCGCGTGGCGGCAGGTTTCGGGCAAGGAGATCACCAGCTACGAAGGCGATCTGCTGGACGCGGAGTTCCTCTTCGACGCGGTGCGCGACTTCGCGCCGGACGCCGTCGTCCACTACGCCGAACAGCGGTCGGCGCCGTACTCCATGATCGACCGCGAGCACGCGGTCTACACCCAGCACAACAACGTGGTCGGCACGCTGAACCTGCTGTACGCGATCGCCGAGATCAACCCGGCCATCCACCTGGTCAAACTGGGCACGATGGGCGAATACGGCACGCCGAACATCGACATCGAAGAAGGCTGGCTCGACCTCGAACACAACGGGCGCAAGGACCGCGTGCTGTTCCCCAAGCGGCCGGGTTCCTTCTACCACCTGACGAAGGTCCACGATTCGCACAACATCGAATTCACCTGCCGCGCGTGGGGGCTGCGGGCGACGGACCTCAACCAGGGCGTGGTGTACGGCCAGCAGACACCCCAAACGGCGCTCGACCCGCGGCTGGCGACCCGGTTCGACTACGACGCGGTGTTCGGCACCGTGCTCAACCGGTTCGTCATCCAGGCGGTGCTGGGCCAGCCGCTGACCGTGTACGGCAAGGGCGCCCAGACCCGCGGCCTGATCGACATCCGCGACACCGTGGAGTGCATCCGCCTCGCCGTGGAGAACCCGGCCGAGGCGGGGGAGTTCCGCGTCTTCAACCAGATGACCGAGAGCATGTCCGTGGCCGCGATCGCCGAGCTCGTCGCCGAGCGGTTCCCCGGCCCGGTGCAGATCGAGCAGCTGGAGAACCCGCGAACCGAGGCGCCGGAGCACTACTACAACGTGAAGCACACCGGGCTGGTCGAGCTGGGGCTGGCGCCGCACCTGCTTTCGGACACGCTGATCGAGTCGATGTTCGACATCGTGGGGGCGAACAAGCACCGGGTGAACCCGGAGAAGCTGCGCCCGACGGTGCGCTGGCGGGGCGCGCTGAAGAGCTAGGCGCGGATGACGTGCGGGCTCCCCTGCCCGGGAGCCCGCACGTCGTGTCCTCAGCCGGGCAGCTTGTCGAGGAAGCCGTGCACCTTGGCGATCTTCCCGTCCTCGAGCTCGACGACGTCGAACCCGATGGCGACCGGCTCGGTGCCCGGCGTGCCGAGGTACCACTGGAACCGCGCGAGGTCGTGGTGCGCGTCCGGCTCGGCGGGCAGGCTGAAGGTGAGCCCGGCGAACTGCTGCTGCGCCCCGCCGACGAACTGGTCGATCCCGTCGTGCCCGGCGACGGCGCCGAGCGGGTCGGTGTAGCGGACGTCTTCGGTGAACAGGTCGGCGATGAGGGCGCGGCGCTTGTCGCCGTCGGTTTCGTTCCAGACGGCGATGTACTGCTCGACGAGGCCGCGGACGTCGGTCATGGTGGTGCTCCTTCGGTTGGGGGACAACGGGTTTCGTCGTCCTGCGCTGGAACCGACTTTGGCGGACCGGCGGCGGCGCGTCGATTACGCGAGAGGTAATGCCTGGGCATTACGTCCGAAGTAATGGCAGCGGTGCCGTGCTCGCCGTAGCGTCGGCCGCGTGACGACTACGGTGCAGGCGGCCGCGCGACAGCGGCCGGTCGGCGAGCTGCTGCGGGAATGGCGTGACCGCCGCCGGATCAGCCAGCTCGACCTCGCGATCTCGGCGGACATCTCCACCCGCCACCTCAGCTTCGTGGAGACCGGCCGGTCCAAGCCGAGCCGGGACATGGTGCTGCGCCTCGGCGAGCACCTCGACGTCCCGCTGCGCGAACGCAACCGGCTGCTCCTGGCCGCCGGGTACGCGCCCGCGTACACCGAGAACGCGTTGGGGGACCCGGAGATGAGCGCCGTCCGCCAAGCCGTCCGGCAGCTGCTCGCCGGGCACGAGCCGTACCCGGCCGCCGTCGTCGACCGGAACTGGGACCTCGTCGACGCCAACGCCAGCATCGGGCTCTTCGTGGCCGGGGTGGCGCCCGAGCTGACCGGCAACGTGCTGCGCGCGACCCTGCACCCCGACGGCATGGCCCCGCACATCCTGAACCTGGGGGAGTGGCGCGCCCACCTGCTCGGCCGGCTGCGGCGCCAGGTCACCCAGACCGCCGACACCGGCCTCGCCGAGCTCCTCGACGAGCTGCGCGGGTACCCGTGCGACCAGCCGGTGCCCGAGGTGGAGGTCCCCGGACCGGGTGACATCTTCGTGCCGTTGCGCTTCCGCCACGAGGGCACCGACCTGACGTTCTTCAGCACGGTGGCCACGTTCGGCACCCCGCTGGACGTCACCGTGGCGGAGCTGGTGATCGAGTCGTTCTTCCCGGCCGACCCGGCGACGGCCGCGTTTCTGCGCGAGCGGGCCGCGTCGGTGGAATGATGGGGTTCCCCGCGCATCCGAAGTGAGGATCATGGCCGTCCCGCCTTCGCTCACCCTGTCCGACGGAGTCCGCATCCCCCAGCTGCTGTTCGGTGTCGCGGGACTGTCCGCGGCCGAAACCGGCCGGGCCGTCCGCATCGCCCTCGACGTCGGCTACCGCGGCATCGACACCGCACCCGGGACCGAGACGGCGGTGGGCGCGGCGCTCACCACCGTGCCCCGCGAAGAGCTGTTCGTGAGCGTGCACGTGCCCGCGCAGGGCTACGACGGCGCCCGCCGCGCGGCCGACCAGGCACTGACGGCGCTCGACGTCGAACGGGCCGACCTGTGCCTGCTCGACGGTACGAAGGGCGCGTTCACCGACACCTGGCGGGCCTTGACCCGGGTGCGCGCCGACGGCCGCGTCCGCGCGATCGGCGTCGCCGGCTTCGGGGTCGCCGAGCTGCGGCGGCTGATCGACGCGACCGGCGTGGTGCCCGCGGTCAACCTGGTCGAGCTGCACCCGTGGCTGCAGCAGCTCCCGCTGCGCGAGTTCCACGCGGAGCGCGGCATCCTGACGGCGGCGTCGAGCCCGGCCGCGAACGCGGGGCTGCTGGCCGACGAGACGGTGACCGCGCTCGCGGCGAAGTACGGCAAGACCCCGGCGCAGATCGTGCTGCGGTGGCACCTGCAGGAGGGCACGGTCGCGGTGGCGGCGTCGGCCACCACGACCCGGACCCGCGAGAACTTCGGGATCTTCGACTTCGAGCTGGCCGACGACGACCTGGCCGTGGTGGCCGAGCTCGACAACGGCACGCGCGTCTAGGCGGACTTGATCCCGGCGGCGGTGAAGTCGGCCTGCTGGGCGGGCTGCTCGAGGTACTCGCGGAAGGTCTGGGCGGCGCGGAGCACGGTGTCGTCGATGCCCGGCCCGGTGAGCCCGATGAACGGGTAGTCCGCCGAGCGCGCGTTGGCCACCGACTGGGCGGGCGAGCCGATCATCTCGGGCTTCTTCGTGGTGAGCTCGCTGACCCAGTACGAGGATTCGGGCAGCCAGGCGGCGGGCAGTCCGCCGATGGCGTCGAGGTTGGACCGGCCGACGAGCGCGTCGAGCACCTGCGAAGACGGTTTGGCTTCGATCATGACGTGCACGCACTGCCCGTGCACGACGGTGGCGGCCTGGTTCCACCGATCGGCGGCGGCGGTGAGCGGCTTCTGCACGCTCGGGGTGACGATGATCCGCATGTGCGAGGTACCACCGGAGCAGCTGGCGGCCTGCGCCTCGGCACGGCTGTTGAGTTCGCTGTCGGCCCAGTTCCACCCGATGATCCCGAGCCCGAGCAGGGCGGCGAGCACGAGACAGGCGATGGGCCATGTCGCGATCCGGCGGCGGGGGGCTTTTTTGCCCACGATGCGGTGGGAGCCGGTGCCTTCGCTCTTGCCGACGGTGCGGTGGGAGCCGGTGGATTCGCTGCCGAGGGTCCGGTGGGACCCGGTGGTTTCGCTGCTGCCGAGGGTGCGGTGGGAGCCGGTCTCGCTGGCGTCGGCGGTGCGGTGCGGGCCGGTGGTCTCGCTGCGGCCGGGCACCCGGCGGCGGCCGGGGTTCTCGTCGGCGGGGCGGCGGCGGGAGTCTTTGTCGGCGCCCGCGCGGCGGCGGCGCGGGCTTTCGTCGGCGGGCTCGGCGGTGCGGTCCTCCCCGCCGCGGCTCACCGTGCGGGCCGAGCCGGTGGCTTCGCTCCGGGCCGTGACGGGGTAGTTGCCGGAGGTCTCCCCGTGGCGGGTGATGACCTCGGTCCGCTCGGCGGCACTCTCGGGTTGACGGGCGGGCGCGTTCCGCGCGGTGATCGGGTAGTTGCCGGAGGCTTCGCCGCGCCGGGAGACGGGGTACGAACCGGATCGTTCACCAGCCCCGACGGCGGGGTGAGCACCGCTGGTCTCGCCACGGCCGCCGGTGGTGAATGAACCAGTTCGTTCATTGCTGCCCGCACCGGGGCTGGGGGCGACCGGGTACGAACCGGATGGTTCATTGCGCCCGGCGCCGGGGCTGGGGGCGACCGGGTACGAACCGGATCGTTCATTGCGGCCCACCGCCGGATAGGCCCCACTGGCCTCGCCAGGGTTGGCGGCGGCGTACGAACCAGTTCGTTCACCGCGGCCGACGGCCGGGTGGGCGCTGCTGGTCTCGCCGCGCCCGACAACCGGGTACGAACCAGACCGTTCATTGCGCCTCGCGGCGGGACGAGCGCCCGGAGCATCACCGCGCCCGGCGACGGGATAGGAACCGGATGACTCACCACGACCGGGCACCCGAGAGGCACCCGTGGGACGACCCGCGATACCGAAAGCGTCCGAGATGGAGCTGCGCCCAGGAGTCCGGAAGGCCCCGGAGGCCTCACTGCGGCCGACGACGGGGTGCGAACCGGACACCTCCCCGTGGGGAGGGCGACCCTCGGCGGGGACGCGCGGCGTGCGGTCCAGAGGGTGCGGCACCGGCTCCTCGTCCCGGTAGTGTCGCCCCATCGTCATCCTTTCGCGGGTGAGCGCATGCCAAGCACGCGCTGCGATGCAATCAAACTGTTATCACCCTAACAGGTGAGTATCGGTGAGAGAATAATCTGACTCACAGTTGCCCGCGCTCAGGGTGCTGCGCTGACCAGGCGATGGCAATGCGCAATCAGGCGATGACGCAGCGGCGCCGCCCGGCGGGCGAACTCCGCTTGGGCCCTGGCGTACTCCGCCCGCCCCGCCGCCGTCTCGATCCGCACCGGCGGGTAGCCGAGCTCCGCCAGGTCGTACGGGCTCGCCCGCATGTCGAGCTTCCCGGATCTCGACCGCCAGCTCGAAACAGTCCGCCACGACTCCGCGGGCACGAACGGGTCGAGCTTGTACGCCCATTTGAACAGGTCCATGTTCGCGTGCAGGCACCCGGGCTGCTCCAGTGCGACCTGTGTCTCCCTCGACGGCGTCAGCTCGTTGCGCGGCCGCGCGGCGTCGGTGAAGAAGCGGAACGCGTCGAAGTGCCCGCAGCGGATGTCCAGCGACTCCACCACCTCGTCCGTCCCGGCCGAGCCGAGCCGGAGCGGGACCTGGTTGTGGCGCACCGAATCCGCCGGCTCGCGGTACACCATCGCCCACTCGTGCAGCCCGAAGCAGCTCAGCCGCGGCGCGCGGGACGCCGTCGCCGTCAGCAGGCGCAGGACGAACTCGGCCGTCCTTACCTTTCCCGCGCCGAAGCCCGCCGGGTCCAGCAACACCCCGTCCGCCGTCGAGACGTAGCCCTTGCGGTCCAGGAACCGGTGCGCCTCGGGTCCGGCCAGCGCGACGCCCGGTCCAGGCTGCCACCGCTCCAGGTGCGACGGCCGGTACGAGTAGTACGTGAACAGGAAATCCAGCACCGGGTGCTTCTCGCCCCGCGCGCGCCGCTCCTGGTGCGGGACCGTCCACTTCCGCATGCGCGCGACGTGCGCCGCCTCGCGGGCCTGCCACTCCGGCGAGGCCAGCACCTCGACGCCGGTCATGCGCCCACGTGCGTGCCGTCGCGCACCGTGCCCACGTACTCCTCGACCAGATCCTCGAGCGCGACGACGCCCACGGCGTTCCCGCTCGGGTCCAGCGCCCGCGCCAGGTGGCTGCCTTCCTTGCGCATCGCCGACAGCGCGACGTCGAGCCGGGCGTCGGCGCGCAGCTCGGTCAGCGGGCGCGTCTTCGCCGGCGGCACGATCGTCGCCGGGTCCTCGCCCGCCAGGTCGAGGACGTCCTTCACGTGGATGTAGCCGGTCAGCCGTCCGTCGTCGGTGCACACCGGGAACCGCGAAAAGCCCGTCGAGGAGACCGCCCGCTCGACGTCGCCGAGCGTCGGGCCGCACGGCAGCGTCGTCAGCTCGGCCGTCGGGACCAGCACGTCGGCCACCGTCTTCTGCACCGACGACAGCGTCTGGGCCAGCCGCTGGTGCTCGGACTGGTCGAGCAGTCCTTCGCGCCGCGACTCGCTGAGCAGCTCGGCCAGCTCGTCGGACGTGTAGGCCGTCTCCAGCTCGTCCTTCGGCTCCACCTTCACCGCGCGCAGCAGCGAGTTCGCGACGAAGTTCAGCAGCCAGATGAAGGGGTTGGCCACCTTCACCCACGCGACGTGCACCGGCACCAGCCACAGCGCGAGCCGCTCCGGCTCGGCGATGGCGAGGTTCTTCGGCACCATCTCGCCGATCAGGACGTGCAGCACCGTGATGAACGCCAGCGCGATCGCGAACGAAATCGGGTGCAGCAGGGCTTCGGGCAGGCCGAAGAGGTCGAAGAACGCCGACAGCCGGTGCGCGACCGCGGGCTCGCCGAGGCGGCCGAGCAGCAGCGAGCAGATGGTGATGCCCAGCTGCGCGCCCGCCAGCATCAGGGACACGTGCTTGCTCGCGTTGATCACGATCTTCGCGCGCGTCTTGCCCTGCTCCAGCAGCGCCTCGAGCCGGTCGCGCCGGGAGGAGATCAGCGTGAACTCCGCGCCGACGAAGAAAGCGTTGGCCAGCAACAGAACCACGATCAGGGCGATGTTCAGCCAGTCGTTCACGGAGCCACCTCCTGCTCCGCGGCCGCGCGGACCGGAGCGACCTCGACCTCGGCGATCCGGCGTTTGTCCATCGTGGTCACGGTGAGCCGCCACCCGTCGACCTCGGCGGCGTCACCCTCGGCGGGGATCTTGCCCAGCCGCTCCAGGATCAGCCCGGCGATCGTCTCGTAGTCGCCGTCGGGCATCCGGAACCCGGTCACGTCGGTGACCTCGTCGGCGCGCAGCTGCCCGGACACCAGCCAGCTGTCGGTGCCGACCTGCTGCGACGCGGGCGCCTCGCGCTCGTCGTGCTCGTCGCGGACGTCGCCGATGATCTCCTCGACGACGTCCTCCAGGGTCACCAGCCCGGCCGTGCCGCCGTACTCGTCGACGACGATGGCCAGCTGGAAGCGGGAGTCGCGCAGGCGCAGCAGCAGGTCGTCGCCGGAGAGGGACTCGGGCACGGTCGGCACCGGGCGCATGACCGAGCCGATCGGCACGGCCGCGCGGTCCGCGGCGGGCACGGCGAAGGCCTGCTTGACGTGCACGGCGCCGCGCACGTCGTCGAGGTCCTCGGCGTGCACCGGGAACCGCGAAAAGCCGGTGCGGCGCGAGATGTCGATGAGGTCCTCGATCGTGTCGTCGACGGCGAGGGCCTCGAGCTGCACGCGCGGGGTCATCAGCTCTTCCGCGGTGCGCTCGCCGAACCGCAGCGAGCGGTCCAGCAGCTCCGCCGTCGACGTGTCGAGCGTGCCGCTTTCGGCGCTGGAGCGCACGATCGAGCCCAGCTCCTGCGGCGAACGCGCGGACCGCAGCTCTTCCTGGGGCTCGACGCCGAACTTG
Source organism: Amycolatopsis nalaikhensis (assembly GCF_030264295.1). Taxonomy (GTDB): domain Bacteria; phylum Actinomycetota; class Actinomycetes; order Mycobacteriales; family Pseudonocardiaceae; genus Amycolatopsis; species Amycolatopsis nalaikhensis. Next base: position 8,015,015 of record NZ_CP127173.1, read on the forward strand.
CGGACGAGGAAGTTCGCGCTGTTGTTCATCAGCGTGATGAGCCAGCGGAACAGCGCCGAGAAGCGGGAGTGGTAGCCGGCGACCGCGCGCGCCGTCGGCAGGGGCCGGGCGATCGCGAGGTTCTTCGGCACCATTTCGCCGAGGATCATCGACAGCGAGGTGGCCAGCACCAGCGCGAGCACGATCGACGCGCCCGCGGCGAACTCGGCGGGCAGCCCGACGCCGGTGAGCAGCGGCCGGACAAGCTCGCCGATCAGCGGCTCGGCCAGGTACCCGGTGATCAGCGTGGTGAGCGTGATCGCGACCTGGGCGCCGGAGAGCTGGAACGACAGCGTCCGGTGTGCCTTTTGGACGGTCAGCGCGCGGCGGTCGCCGTGCTGCCGGACGTCGGCGTCGACGGTGCTGCGTTCCAGCGCGGTCAGGGAGAACTCGGCGGCGACGGCCAGCCCGGTGCCGACGGTCAGCAGCACGAAGAGGAGGACGCCGAGCACGGCGAAGAGGATCTGGATCATTCCGCACCCGCCAAGGCGGCGGGGGATGAACCTATCGGACAGCCGGGTCGGTCACCCGGCCCGGTACTGTCACCGGGTGACTGCGCTGCGCGCACGAAACGGTCACTCCTACGGGGAAATCGGCGTGTACTGCGAATATGCGGACAATCTTAACGTGTCCGGGCCATCGGGCGCCGGGTTACCGGTGTGTCGGCGCGCTCACCACCCCGGGTGGTTCAGCGCGGGTCGCGGCCGAGCAGGGCGACGAGGCGGGCGGCGGCCCCGGCGTCGCGGTGCACCGCGACCGGCGGGTCGAACAGGCCGAGGCCCTGCCAGTCGTCGACCCAGGGCCGCACGACGTCGAGCAGCCGCCAGGCCAGCGGTTCGGTGACCGGGTTGGGCAGGCCGAGCGCGGTCGCGAGGTCCCAGGCGTGGACGGCGGCGTCGATGGTCATCTGCCAGGCGTACTCGCGCGCGGGCGCCAGTCCGGAGGAGAGGTGGACGGCGCGTTCGAGGACGCCGTCGTCGAGGAAGGCCTCGCGGGCGGCCTCGGCGGCCGAGTCCCAGGCGGCGACGGGGTCCGCGCCGAGGACGTCGCCGTCGAAGCGGTCACCGACGTCGTCGAGGGTGGCGCCGGCGAGCAGGGAAGGCGCCCACAGCTGCTCGGCGACGACGTGGTTCACCAGGTCGCGGACGGTCCACGCGGCGCACGGCGTCCGGCGGCCCCAGTCGGCCGCGCCGGCGGTGCGCACGGCGTCGCCGAAGGCCCGCAACGCCTGGCCGTGCGCCTCGAGAAGATCCACGCGGCCATTGGAACACGGCCCGCTCAGGCGGTGCCGGGCCGGTGCCGCCGCACGGTCTCCTCGACGAGGTCGAGCACCGGGCCGAGACCGGCGCCGGGCAGGCCCATGGCCAGGTGCGAGACGAGTCCTTCGAGGACGAGTTCGAGAAAGGCGGTGAGGACGTCGACGTCGACGTCGTCGCGCAGGTTCCCGGCTTCGCGCTGGCGCAGCAGGCGCAGCCGGGTCGCGGTGGTCAGCTGTTCGGAGCGCTCGGCCCAGCGGGCCCGGAACTCGGGGTCGGTCCGCAGCCGCCGCGACACTTCGAGCCGGGTGCCGAGCCAGTCGGCGGGGTGCTCGCCGTCGCCGGCGAGGAGATCGCGCATCACCTGCACGAGACCTTGTTCGGCGACGACGTCGGCCATCCGGATGGCGTCGTCCTCGGCGAGGGCGAGGAAGAGCGACTCCTTGTCGCGGAAGTGGTGGAAGATGGCCCCGCGCGAGAGCCCGGTGGCTTCCTCGAGGCGCCGGACTGTGGCACCTTCGTAGCCGTAGCGCGCGAAGCAGACGCGCGAGCCGTCGAGGATCTGGCGCCGGCGTGCGTCGAGGTGATCCTGGCTAACGCGTGGCATCCTGAAATCCTGGCATCGCGGACGGTCATCTCGCAATCCGTACGTACGTACTGTGACCCGGAGTGCGCGGGAACCGAAAGGGCCACCCCGACGTCGGAACGTTGCGGCGATTCGCTGACAGCTCGTGAGACGGTTGGCTAGTCTTTGCCACATCACGGTGGGTGAACTGAGGGGAAGGTGCGCGGCGTGATCATCGGTGAGGCCGGGCAGGCGGCACAGGCGGTTTGGGGTGACCTGCTGGGCAGCCGGGGCCACGTCTACGGCGGCGGGGGCCAGGGCGGCCAGTTCAAGATGGACCCCGAGGAGCTCGCCTCGGTGATCGGGCTGTGGGAAGCGGAGCTGGACAAGATCGTCGACGACGGGCGCACGATCGAAACACTGAGGGCCGCGGCGGTCCCTCCCGGACAGGATCCGGCCAGCGGAACGTTCGTGTCGACGGCCCACGACTCGATCGCGTCCCTGCAGGAGCAGAACGAGTCCATGCGCAAGTACGTGCAGGGCTACATCAAGAAGCTCAAGGCGGCGCAGAGCAAGACCGTCGTGACCGACGAGAGCATGTCCGAGACCTTCAGGCAGGCGACGTGAGCTTGGGCAAGACCACCCGCGCGAGCGTTCTCGCCGGGGCTTTCCTCATGGGCTCCGCGCTCGTGAGCGGCTGCACTTCGACGACCGGGGGCGCGGCCACGCCGGCCCCGTCTTCGCCGGGGGCGTCGTCGGAGCCGACTTCGGACGCGAACGTCCCGAAGGTGGCCTCGCCCCTGGACGCGTCGAAGTACGAGAGCGATCCGTGCGGTCTCGTCCCCGCGGACGAGCTGGCTCGATTGAAGTTCACCGACCCCGGGGAACCGCGCCAGAACGACGGCAGCGCCGAGAACAAGGCCGGTCCCAACTGCGGCTGGAAGATCAAGGGCGAGGGGATCAGCCTGCTGGTCATCCTCGGAACCGGGAACCGCGACCGCGGCGGCGGTGGTCTGGCCGGGATTCAGGCGGACTACGAACGCCCGAACGGCGTGACCAAGTTCCTCGAGCGTGCTCCCGATGTCGAGGGATACCCCGCGATCTACTGGGACACGCGGGACCGGCGGGCGACCGGGAACTGCAGCATGGCGATCGGCATCGCCGACGACCTGGCGGTTTCCGTGGTCACCGGGGGCTACGAGGGACAGCAGGATTCTTGTGACGCCGCGCAAGGTGCCGCGGCCGGGATCGTCAGAACACTCAAGGGGGCATGACGAGTGGACGGCAAGCAGATCTACGACAACTTCAAGCAGGGCGACACGCAGGGGCTCCGGCAGATGTCGGAGTCGGTGAACAAGCTCTCCGAGGCCTACAAGACCCGTGCGGAGAGCATCAAATCCCTGCAGGAGCGGATGACGAGTGCCTGGACCGGTGACGCCGCCGACGCGGCCAACGCCGGGGCGGGCCCGCTCGAGCTGGCGTTCGCCGAGACCGCCCTGCCGCTCGACGAGACCAAGTTCTCCGTCGACACCCAGGCCGCCGTCTTCGACCATTCCGGCAACAGCGTCGTCGAAGTGCCGCCGAAGCCGGACAAGCCCAACCCGTGGACGACCGGGCTCAAGGCCGCCATCCCGATCGCCGGGCCGTTCATGGCCAAGGACGACATCGACTCCTACCAGGAGGGGATGGCCAGGTACAACGCGGCGAACGAGACCAACGTCCGGGTGATGGACCAGTACAGCACGGCCACCAACGGCACGACCGCGACGATGCCGACGAATTACGGCGTCCTCGAGTCCGACGGCGCCTCCATCGCCGTCAACACGCCGGAGCCGCCCAAGCCTCCCCGGCCGCCGATCATCGTCGACGAACACAAGTGGTACCCGGAAGAGGGGGGCGGCGACCCCGGGGACGGTGACCACACCACGACCTCGAGCGTCGACGACCCGGGGCGCACCGGTGGGACCGACCGTCCGGGCGGGACGGACCGCCCGGGTGGGACCGTCCGGCCCGGGGGTACGGACCGGCCGATCGGCATCGTCGAGCCGCCCGGTCCCGTGGTGCCCGGTGCCGACGACACCCACACCACCGGCACCGGCCGTCCCACGCCGACGCGGCCCGGGCAGCTCACCGACCGCCCCGGGAACACGCCGCCGAACGTCGACGGAGGGATCAACTACTACCCGACCAACACCGGGGGTGGGCAGAACTACTCGAACACCTTCGGCAGCGACCCCAACTCGAGCACCCGCGGGCCCAACAGCGGCAACGCGGGGAGCCGGCTCCTCGACTCCAACGGCCGCCCGATCGGGGGCGGCAGCGGGAGTGGTGGGGCCGGGGGCAGCGGTGCCGCGGGGGAGCGCGGGCTCGGCAGCGGCCGTGGCTCCGGCATGGGCAGCCTCGGCAACGCGGCCGCCGCGGAGGCCGCCGCCGCACGGTCGGCCGCCGGGCGGTCCGGGCAGATGGGGCCGATGGGCCCCGGGGGCCGGCGTGGCGAGGGCGAGGACGATGATGAGCACCAGCGCCCGGACTTCCTGATCGAAGCGGATCCGGACGCGATCTTCGGCACCGACCAGCGGACCAGCCCGCCGGTCATCGGCGAGTAGGCGGGTGGACGTGGCAACAGGCCGGGTGGACGTTCCGGTCGAGGCGTTGGCCGCGTTGGCCGAACGCGAGCAGGTCGGTCAGCTGCACATCACGCTGCGCCCGGAGCCGCTGTGGCTTTCGGACGCCGAGCGCGAAGAGGCCGACAAGCGGGTCGAGGCCGCGCTCGCCGAGGCCGGCCTGGTCGACGCGCGCGGCCGGGCCACCGTCGACTTCCTCGACTGGCTGCCGCTGCTGGTCAGCCCGGCGCGGGAGTGCTACGGCTGGGTCGGCACCGGCGGCCAGACCTACGGCGTGCTCGCCGCCGCGAAAGGCCTGCAGGCCGTGCTGGCCGTCTCCGACGGGACGCACGTCGGCGTGCAGGAGATCGACCGGAACCGGCTCGCCGAGTCCCTCGTCGAGCAGCTGCCGCCGGTCGGTCCCGGCGGCGGCCACCCGCGCACCGTCCGGGTGGCGGACCTGGCCGAGGCGGCGCGCCGCGGCCAGGACGCCTACCCGCTGCCCGCGGCCATCGCCGACGTCGTCAGCCTCGTGCAGCGGCCGGTGTCGGGCAGCGGCGAGCTCTACGTCGGCCGTCGCGACGACGTCGGCCGCCACACCTGCCTGCAACAGCCGCTGCACTACGCCGACACCGACTGGGGGCGCTACCTCAGCTACACCTCCGGTGCGGGCGACGACGAGGTGATCCACATCGGCCCGGCGGGGCCGAAGGAGCTGGCCGACACGCTCGCCGAGCTGGCCGGCGCCCTCGTCTGACCGGAAAACCGCGCGCGCGGAGCTTCCGCCGACGCTAACGTGACAGCGCTGTTGTATTCCGGTGGAAGGACGCGCTGATGCTGTACCCCGAGATCGAGCCGTACGACCACGGCCTGCTCGACGTCGGTGACGGGCACGAGATCTACTGGGAGACCTGCGGGAACCCGGACGGGAAGCCCGCGCTCGTCGTGCACGGCGGCCCGGGCACCGGCTGCTCGGCGAACCTCCGCCGGTACTTCGACCCGGCGAAGTACCGGGTCGTGCTCGTCGACCAGCGCGGGTGCGGCCGCAGCACCCCGCACGCCGGCGCCCCGGTCGCCGACCTGTCCGCCAACACCACCGACCACCTGGTCGCGGACTTCGAACTGCTGCGGACGCGCCTGGGCATCGAGAAGTGGTTGCTGTTCGGCGGTTCCTGGGGTTCGGTGCTCAGCCTGACCTACGCCCTGCGGCACACCGAGCGGGTCAGCGAAATGGTCCTGATGGGCCTCGCGACCGACCGGTTCATCGAGATCGAAATGCTCATCCGCGGGCTGGGGGCGTACTTCCCGGAAGCCTTCGAGAGGTTCCGCCAAGGCGTGCCGGAGAGCGAGCGCGACGGCGACCTGTCCGCCGCCTACCACCGGCTGCTGATGGATCCCGACCCGGCGGTCCACCACAAGGCGGCCGACGACTGGTGCGCCTGGGAGGACGCGATGCTCCCGGGCGTGCCCCCGTACAAGGCCTTCGCGGACCCGGCCTACCAGCTCTGCTTCGCGCGGCTGGTCACGCACTACTTCAGCAACCGGGCGTTCCTGCCGGACGGCGAAATCCTCGGCAACCTCGGCAAGCTCGCCGGGATCCCGGCCGTGCTGGCGCAGGGGATTCTCGACACGAGCAACATCGTCGGCACGCCGTGGCTGCTGCACCACGGCTGGCCGGGCAGCGAGCTGGTCATGCTCGACAACGTCGGGCATTCCACGCAGGACCCCTCGATGCAGGACGTCCTGGTCGGCGCGACCGACCGCTTCGCGCGGTGAAGGAACCGCGCGGCGCCCCCACCCGAGGCGCCGCGCGGAACCCCCGGCTCACGGGATGAGCAGCTGCGGCTCGCCCTCGGGCGCGAGCGCCGCCTCGGCGCGCTGGGCGCGGTTGGCCTCGGCCAGCCGCAGTCCGGTGATGCGCAGCGGCAGCCGGTCCATGTTCCACTCCGTCAGCAGCAGCGCCACCTTCGCCTGCATTTCCGTGCGCAGCCGCAGGAACGAGTCGGCCGGGTCGGCGCCGACCTCGCCCAGCAGCAGCCACCACGCCCACGCCGCCGCGCCCGCGTTGGCGACGAAGTCCGGCACCACCGCGACCCCGCGCGCGGACAGCGCCGCCTCGGCTTCCGGCGTCGTCGCCGCGTTGGCCGCCTCGACGACCACCTTGGCCTTCACCAGGTTCTCGTTGTCGGGCCGCAGCGCGTAGGAGATCGCGGCGGGAACGAAGATGTCCGCGTCGATGCCGACGACCGAGTCCCGCGGCAGCACGCGGACGCCGTCGGGCAGCCGGGTCCGGTCGACCTCGCCGAAGCGGTCGCGCAGCTCCAGCAGCGCCGGGACGTCGAGCCCCTCCGGCGCGTACAGCGTGCCCGCCGCGTCGGCGACCGCGACCACCTTCATCCCGGCTTCGTGCAGGTACCAGGCCGCGCCGCCGCCCATGGTGCCGATGCCCTGGATCGCCACGGTCGTCTCGCGGACGTCCCAGTCCCACGCCGACGCGACACCGAGGCAGGCCTGAGCGACGCCGTAGCCGCCGACGACGTCGCCGAGCAGGAGCCCGCCGGGCACCGGGGCGTTGAGGCCCGCCTGCACCCGCCGCAGGGTGCGCGCCGGGTCGGCCGAACGGCGGATCGCCGCGTGGTACGACTGCTCCAGCCCGAAGCTCGGCGAACACGGAGTCGATCAGGTGCTGGGGCACACCCAGGTCCTCCGCGGTCACCCAGTGCGCGTCCAGCCACGGCCGCAGGAACGCGCAGAACCGCTTGAGGACGTCGAACGCGCGCGGGTCCTTCGGGTCGAAGTCGATGCCGCCCTTGGCCCCGCCGACCGGCAGGTTGAAGGTGGCGGTCTTGTTGGCCATGCCCCGGGCGAGGTCCTCGACCTCGGTCATGGTGCAGCCCGCCCGCATCCGGGTGCCGCCGGTGGCGACGCCGGAGACCAGGCTGTGCACGACCAGGTAGCCGTGCGCGCCGGTGACGGGGTCGGTCCACGTGAGCCGCATCAGGGGCTCGGCGTTGCGCGGGGTCATCAGGCCACTCACCTCCAGAGAAGTCCGGGGCGGTCTCGTGACCGCCTCCACGAGCGTGCGCCCGGGGTGGCCCGCGCGTCCATTTACCGTCGCTGCACGATCTCGTTTAGGTTTGGTGCATGGAGCTTTCGCTGCACCGGCTCCGGATGCTTCGCGAGCTGCACCGCCGGGGCACCGTCACCGCGGCGGCCGCCGCGCTGCACTACACCGCGTCGGCGGTGTCGCAGCAGCTCGCGCAGCTGGAGCGTGACGTCGGCGCGAAGCTGTTCGAACGGCTCGGCCGCCGGGTCCAGCTGACCGAGCTCGGCAAGCTGCTCACCGAGCACGCCGAAGAGATCCTCGGTTCGGTGGAACGCGCGACGCTCGCCCTCGAAGAGGCCCAGGAGGCGCGCACGGTCCGGCTGACCGCCGGGGTGTGGGCCTCGGTCGCGTCCGGCCTGCTCCCGACGGCGTTGACCGCGCTCGCCGGCGAGCACCCCGGCATCGAGGTGCGCACCCGGGAGCTGGCGCCGGAGGACACCGCCGAGGCCGTCCGGGACGGCACGCTCGACCTCTCGTTCGTGATCGAGTACTCCGACGCCCCGACGACGTGGGACGCCGGGCTGGAACGCGCCGTCGTGGCCGTGGAGCGGCTGCACGCGGCGGTCCCGCGGGGTGCCGTCCCGTCGGGGTCGGCGTCGCTGGACGACCTCGCCGAGCACCCGTGGATCCTGGCCAGCCCGAAGTCGCACTTCGGCCGCGCGATGCGCACGGCGTGCCAGCGGCACGGCTTCGCGCCGAAGATCAACCACGAGGTCGAGGAGCAGTCCACGGCGATGGCGATGGTGGGCGCGGGCCTCGGCATCACCCTCGTGTCGGACCTGGGCCTGCGGCTGCTGCGGCCGCCCGGGATCGACGTCGTCACGCTCACGACGCCGCTGCTGCGGACCGTGTCGATCGCCTTCCGGCGGACCGCGTTCCGGCGCCCCGCGTTGCACCTGGTGATCGAGGCTGTCCGGGCGTCGGCGGCCGAGCTGGGATTGGGCACCGAGTCCGCTTTGCCCTGATCCGGGACTTCTTACAAAGTGGTGATCTCGTCCTGCCGGTCAGGACGAGCCCTGATTTTGTCGTACCCCGCGTGTAGCGTCCGAAGTCAAGAAGTTCCACCACACGGAACAGGAACGGACATGCAGACGGTGCACGATTTTCCCGAGAAGTCGGGTAGTGCGTCGAACCGCACCGCGCGGGTCCTGGCGGACCGCGCGGCCGGGGAGGCGTACGTCGCATCGGTGTGCTTCAAGCACGGACCACCCCGCCTGACCGGCGTGGAGCTGGAGTTCACCGTGCACCATGCCGACGACCCGGCCAGACCCCTCGATCCGGACATCCTCGCGACGGCCCTGGGTCCGCACACCCCGCGGACCCTCCGCCCCGACAGCCCCGCCTCCCCGCTCCCGGCCGGCTCACCCGTGAGCCTCGAGCCCGGGTGCCAGGTCGAGATTTCCGCTCTTCCCCAGGCCTCGCTGCGCGACCTCGACGCAGCCGTCACGGCCGACCTCCACCACCTCCGCGACCGCCTCGCCGCCCACGGCCTCGTGCTCGGCGAAACCGGGATCGACGCGCACCGCGCGCCGCGGCGGGTCCTGCACACGCCGCGCTACGCGGCGATGGAGCGCCGGTTCGCGCCGATCGGGCCCGGCGGCCTCACGATGATGTGCAGCACCGCCGGCCTGCAGGTCTGCGTCGACACCGGGGAGCCCGAGCACTACGCGGCCCGGTGGGCGGCGGCGCACGCGATGGGCCCGCCGTTGCTGGCCCTGTTCGCCAACTCCCGCGTCCACGCCGGCCGGGACACCGGGCACGCGTCGGCCCGGTGGCTCGCGGTGCACGACACGGAAGCGGTACGCACGCGCACTTCCGGCGTGCCGGACGACCCCGCCGCGGCGTGGGCCGAACGCCTGATGGACACCCCGCTTATGGTGCTGCGCCGCGGCGACCGGCCGTGGGACGCGCCGGAGGGGCTGACGTTCGCCGACTGGATCGACGGCCGGGGCGCCGCGGCGCTGCTGCCGAAGCCGACGGCGGCGGATCTCGACTACCACCTCACCACGATGTTCACCCCCGTCCGCCCGCAGGGGTACCTGGAGATCCGGTACCTGGACGCCCAGCCGCCGGACGCGTGGCTGGCGCCGGTGGCGCTGGTCGCCGCCCTGCTCGCCCGGCCGTCCACTGTGGACAAGGTGCGCGCGGTGTGCGCGCCGGTCGCGGACCGCTGGACGACGGCGGCGCGGGCCGGGCTGGCCGACCCGGAGCTGGCGGCCGTCGCGGCCGAGCTGGCCGACCTGGGCTGCGCCGAGCTGGGCGCGACGGGACTGACCGGGCAGTCGATCACCGAGATCAGCGAAAGCGTGCAGGGGCGCGCGAACCGATCGAGGAGCGAAGAAGCATGAGCACGGAAGCACTGGGTGACCTGAGCGCGCAGGACCTGCGGGCCCGCGCGGCGGAGGCGCTGACCCGCGCCCGGGCGCGCAGCGTGGCGCTGACCGACGCCGTGGACGACGAGGACCTGGTCCGCCAGCACTCGAAGCTGATGTCGCCGCTGGTCTGGGACCTCGCGCACATCGGCAGCCAGGAGGAGCTGTGGCTGGTCCGCGACGTCGGCGGCCGCGAGCCGCTGCGGCCGGACATCGACGACATCTACGACGCCTTCCAGCACGCCCGCGCCGACCGGCCGGCGCTGCCGCTGCTGGGGCCGGCCGAGGCCCGCGCGTACGTCCGCGAGGTGCGTGAGAAGGCGTTCGACGTGCTGGAGCGAGTGCCGCTGGAAGGCAGGCGGCTGACCGAGCAGGCCTTCGCGTTCGGCATGATCACCCAGCACGAGCAGCAGCACGACGAGACCATGCTGGCCACCCACCAGCTGCGCCAGGGCGATCCGGTGCTGCACGCGCCGGAGCCGCCGCCCGCCCGGGCCGGGGTTCTCCCGGCGGAGGTGCTGGTCCCGGGCGGCGCGTTCACGATGGGCACGTCGGCGGAGCCGTGGGCGCTGGACAACGAGCGCCCGGCGCACGAGACCGCCGTCGACGCGTTCTGGCTGGACACCGTGCCGGTGACCGCCGGCGCCTACACGGCGTTCCTCGACGGCGGCGGGTACGACGACGAGCGCTGGTGGAGCCCGGCGGGCTGGGCGTACCGGACGGAGCACTCGATCACGGCGCCGCGCTTCTGGAAGCGGGAGCAGGACGGCTGGTGGCGCACCCGGTTCGGCGTGTACGAGCGCGTCCCGGCCGACGAGCCCGTCGTGCACGTTTCGTATTACGAGGCCGAGGCGTACGCGGCCTGGGCCGGGCGGCGGCTGCCGACCGAGGCGGAGTGGGAGAAGGCCGCCCGGTTCGACCCGGCGACCGGCCGGTCGCGGCGGTTCCCGTGGGGTGACGAGGAACCGTCGGCCGAGCACGCGAACCTCGGCCAGCGGCACCTGCGTCCGGCCCCCGCGGGCGCGTACCCGGCCGGCGCGTCGCCGACCGGGGTGCACCAGCTGATCGGCGACGTCTGGGAGTGGACTTCGACCGACTTCCACGGCTACCCGGGCTTCTCGGCGTTCCCGTACCGCGAGTACTCGGAGGTCTTCTTCGGGCCGGAGTACAAGGTGCTGCGCGGTGGGTCGTTCGGCACCGACGCGGCGGCGATCCGGGGCACGTTCCGCAACTGGGACTACCCGATCCGGCGGCAGATCTTCGCCGGCTTCCGCACGGCTCGCGACGCGGCCCCCGGCGAGGTGGGCTAGGCGCATGTGCCGTCACATCGGCTACCTCGGCGAGCCCGTGTCGCCCGCCGAGGTGCTCTTCCGCGCGCCGCATTCGCTGCTGGTGCAGTCCTACGCGCCGGCCGACATGCGCGGCGGCGGCTCGGTGAACGCCGACGGGTTCGGGCTCGGGTGGTACCCGGGCCCGGGCTCGGCGCCGCTGCGGCACCGGCGGTCCACTCCACTGTGGACGGACGAGACGCTGCCGCCGCTGGCCGCGGCCCTGACCACGGGCGCGTTCGTCGCCGCGGTCCGCAACGGCACCACCGGCATGCCGGTGACCGAGGCGGCCGCGGCGCCGTTCACCGCCGGGCCCTGGCTGTTCAGCCACAACGGCGTCGTCCGCGGCTGGCCGGGCTCGCTGGCCGAGCTCGCCAAGGAGCTGCCGGTCACCGAGCTGCTCACCCTGGAGGCGCCGACCGACTCGGCGGTGCTCTGGGCGATGCTGCGCGCCCGGCTGGCCACGGGGGAGGACCCGTTGCGCGCGGTGGCGGGGCTGACCGCCGCCGTCGAGGCGGCCGCGCCCGGCTCCCGGCTCAACTTCCTGCTCACCGACGGCGAAACGCTGATCGGCACGGCCTGGACGCACGCGCTGTCCGTGCTGGAGACCCCGGCGGGCGTGCTCCTGTCGTCCGAGCCCTGCGACGGCGACCCGCGCTGGAAGCCCGTCCCCGACCACCACGCCGTGCACGTCACCGCGGCCGGCGTCGCCCTGCTTCCCCTGACCGAGGAGCGTTCATGACCGAAGTCGATCTCGACCACCACCGCTCCGGCGACGCCGTCACCGCGGAACTGCGCGCGGACGTCGTCGCCGGGCTCACCGCGGACCGGAAGTGGCTGCCGCCCAAGTGGTTCTACGACGCCGAAGGCAGCGAGCTGTTCGAGAAGATCACCCAGCTGCCGGAGTACTACCCGACCCGCAGTGAGCGCGAGGTGCTGGCCGCGCACGCGGGCGACGTCGCGGAGCTGACCGGCGCGCACACGCTCGTCGAGCTCGGCTCGGGGTCGAGTGAGAAGACCCGGCTGCTGCTCGACGCGCTCACGGGGCACGGCACCCTGGAGGCGTTCGTCCCGCTCGACGTGTCGGAGTCCGCGCTGGCCGACGCCGCGGAGGCGATCTCGAAGGACTACCCGGGGCTGACCGTCCGCGGCGTGGTCGGCGACTTCACCCAGCACCTCGACCTGCTGCCCGGTGGTCAGCCGCGGGTGGTGGCCTTCCTCGGCGGCACGATCGGCAACTTCCTGCCCGCCGAGCGCGCGGCCTTCCTGCGGTCGGTGCGGGAGGTTCTGGACGAGGGGGAGTGGCTGCTCCTCGGCACGGACCTGGTCAAGGACGCGGGCATCCTCGAGCGCGCGTACGACGACGCCGCGGGCGTCACGGCGGAGTTCAACAAGAACGTGCTGCGGGTGATCAACGCCCGGCTCGGCGCGGACTTCGACCCCGACGAGTTCGACCACGTCTCGTACTGGGACGCGGAGAACGAGTGGGTCGAGATGCGGCTGCGGGCCCGCCACGACGTCACGGTCGACATCCCGGGCGCGGACCTGAAGGTGTCCTTCGCGGCGGGCGAGCACATCCGGACGGAGATCTCGGCGAAGTTCCGCCCGAGCGGGATCGAGGCCGAGCTCGCCGCGGCCGGGTTCGCCCTCGAGCGGTGGTGGACCGACTCCCAGCAGCGGTTCGGCGTGAGCCTGGCAAAATCCGTGCGTGGCTAATCCTCTCCGGGCGCTCGCCCGGGCCGTCGGCACCAAGCCGTGGCTGATGCGCACGTCGCGGTTCGTCGTCTGGGCGGACAAGAAACTGCACAAGGCGTTCGGCGGCCGGGTGAGCCTCGTGGCGCTCGCCGGGCTGCCGTCCCTGCGCCTGACCACGACGGGCCGCAAGAGCGGGCTGGACCGAGCCACGAACCTGCTCTACTACCCGCACGGCGACGGGTTCGTGCTGACGGCCTCCAACTGGGGCCGTCAGCACGATCCGGCGTGGGCGCTCAACCTGCGGGCGAACCCGAAGGCCTCGGTCGCGCTGGCGGGGCGGCCGGTGGACGTGGTCGCGCGGGAGCTCACCGGCGAGGAGTACGACCGGATGTGGGCCGAGCTGCTGGCCTTCTGGCCGGGGTATGCGATGGAGCAGAAGGAGGCGGGCCGCCCGTTGCCCGTTTTCGTACTCGAACGCGTCACCCGATAGGTTCCCACCATCCTTTCGGACGGTGACGGTATTCACCGATTTGTGCCAGTCTCTCCCGGGTAACGCGCCGTGACGTCTTGACCGCGCGGCGGATGCGTGACCTAGGGAGGAGACGTCTTGCGGAGATCCACAAGGGGCCGGGTGCGCTCGTTCGCGCTGGTGGGGGCACTCGTGGCCGGTCTCGGCGCGACCGGGGCGGCGGGGGTCGCCACCGCCGCCGAAGAGGCCGTCAAACCCGCGCCGGTCGGCGCGACCGCGGCACCGAACTGGGGCGCCTGTCCGCCCGCCACGCTCGCCGGGGTGCCCGCGGACCAGGTGAAGTTCTACAGCTGCGCGCGCTACCGCGTGCCGATCGACCACGACAACGCCGCACTCGGCACCATCGACATCGCCCTGCTGAAGCGCACCGCCCGCACGCCGGACGCGCGCGTCGGCTCGCTGTTCCTCAACCCCGGCGGTCCCGGCGGCTCGGGCCTGCGGATGCCGATCAGCGGCCAGTACTACTTCCAGCCGCAGGTGCTCGACCGCTTCGACCTGATCGGCTTCGACCCGCGCGGTGTCGGGCAGAGCAACCCGCTGCGCTGCTTCACCACCCAGGAGGACGCGGACGAGGTCCTCGCCGCGCAGATCCCGGTGCCGCTGAGCCGCACCGAGATCTCCGGGACGTTGGCCAGCTACCGCGACTACGGCCAGTTCTGCAAGAACAACGCGGGTTCGCTGCTCAACCACATGTCCACCAAGGACGTCGTGCGCGACCTCGACACGCTGCGCGCGGCCGTCGGCGACCAGAAGCTGACCTTCGTCGGCTTCTCGTACGGGACGCTGATCGGCTCGACCTACTCGTCGATGTTCCCGAAGCAGTCGCGCGCGATCGTCATCGACGGCAACGTCGACCCGGCGCTACGCACCAGCGACGGCGTGGAGTACGACCGGGAGCGGGCGCAGGGCTTCGAGATCGCGCTCGACGGCTTCCTGAAGCGATGCGACCAGGTGGGCGCGAAGTGCGCGTTCAGCGACGGCACCCCGCGGGCGAAGTTCGACGAGCTGCGGGAGTACCTGCGCAAGCAGCCGATCACCATCCCGGGCGGCGGCTCGGTCGACATCAACCAGTTCACCGGCGGCGTCTCGAGCGTCCTGTACTCGCCGTCGGCGTTCCCCGGCCTGGCCGAGGACCTGCAGGCGCTCTACACCGCCATCCACCCGGCGGGCGCGCAGACGCAGACCCTGCAGCCGCGGCAGATGAAGGTGCTGACCGCCGGCAAGCAGGGTCTCGCCGACCAGAACCCGGACAGCCCCTACACGAGCGACGACTCGTACTTCGCCGTCAACTGCTCCGACAAGCCGTTCAAGATCAAGCAGGAGCAGGTGCCGGGGATCGCGGCCAAGTGGGAACGCGAATCGCCCACGTTCGGCCGGTACCAGGCGTTCGCGGACACGGCGGGCTGCCCGGTGTGGCCGGCGAAGCACCCGGACGTCTACCGCGGGCCGTGGCGGGCGAAGACCGACGTGCCGGTGGTCGTGGTCGGCAACTTCTTCGACCCGGCGACGCAGTACAAGTTCTCGCAGCGCATGGCCGCGGAGCTGGGCAACAGCCGGTTGCTGTCGGTCGACGCGTTCGGCCACTGCATCCTCGGTGACGCCCTCGGCGTCGACCAGGCCGTGGCGGACTACCTGACCGACCTCAAGGTCCCGGCCAACGGGCAGGTGTTCCAGCCGAACGTCCAGCCGTTCGAGACGGCGGCCCAGGGCTGAGCTTCGCGAAGGCCGGGGTGACGCGTTCGACGTCGCCCCGGCCTTCGCGCGTCCGGTACAGTGGCGAGGCTTGATCAACACGAGTACGGGAAGCGAGGTGAGCGGCACATGCCAGCGGACAGTCATCGGACGGCCGGGCGCGCGCTCACCGGAGGTTTCCGGCTGGGCTGAGTCCGGCCGCCCCCTGTCCGGCAGTGCGCGCACGCCGGAAAAGAGCCGGATCATGACCATCTTCGAAATGCTGCTGCGCGTCGGCACGGGGGTCGGCCTGGGTGCCGTCATCGGCGTCGAGCGCCAGTTCCGCGCCCGGATGGCCGGGCTGCGCACCAACGCGCTGGTCGCGGTAGGCGCGACCTTGTTCGTCCTGCTGTCGGCCCACGGTTTCGGCGGCCTGTCCACGAGCGGCGACGCCGACCCGACCCGGGTGGCGGCCCAGATCGTTTCGGGCATCGGGTTCCTCGGCGCGGGGGTGATCCTGCGCGACGGCCTCAACGTCCGCGGCCTCAACACGGCGGCGACGCTGTGGTGCTCGGCGGCGGTGGGCGCGTTGGCCGGGGCGGGCCTGTACGCGATCGCGGCTTCCGGGACGGCGGTCGTGGTCGGGGTGAACGTGGTGCTGCGGCCGCTCGGCCGGGTCGTCGACCGCCGCCCGGACGCCGGGGACGAGACGCCGACGAGGTACGCGTTCCAGGCGGTGACCCGCGACGCGACCGAGGCGCACGTGCGGGCGTTGCTCGTGCAGTCGTTGACCCGCACGGACTTCCGCCTGCTGTCGGTGCTGAGCACGGACCGCGAGGACCGCACGGTGGAGGTGCGCGCCGAGCTGGTCGGCGACCAGCGCGACGACGCCCAGATGGAGGCGGCTGTGTCACGGCTTTCGCTGGAGCCGTCGGTGTCCAGCGTGCGCTGGGAAGCCGTGCCCGCGTAACGGAAAGGGCCTCCCCGCTCAGCCGAGCGGGGAGGCCCTCCGAAGGGAAAACCCTTACGCCTGCGTCATCTTCCGCAGCACGTACTGCAGGATGCCGCCGTTGCGGTAGTAGTCCGCCTCGCCCGGGGTGTCGATGCGGACGTCCGCGTCGAACTCCACCTTCGAGCCGTCCTGCTTGGTCGCCGTGACGTGCACCGTGCGGGGCGTCGACCCCTCGTTCAGCGCCGTGATGCCCGAGATGTCGAACGTCTCGGTGCCGTCGAGGCCGAGCGACGCCGCCGACTCGCCCGCCGGGAACTGCAGCGGGATGACGCCCATGCCGATCAGGTTCGACCGGTGGATGCGCTCGAACGACTCCGTGATCACCGCGCGCACGCCCAGCAGCGACGTGCCCTTGGCCGCCCAGTCACGCGACGAGCCCGAGCCGTACTCCTTGCCGCCCAGCACGACCAGCGGGGTGCCGGCCTTCGCGTAGTTCTGCGCCGCGTCGTAGATGAACGCCTGCGGGGCGCCCTCCTGCGTGAAGTCGCGGGTGTAGCCGCCCTGCACGTCGTCCAGGAGCTGGTTGCGCAGCCGGATGTTCGCGAACGTGCCGCGGATCATCACCTCGTGGTTGCCGCGCCGGGAGCCGTAGGAGTTGAAGTCCTTCTTCTCCACGCCGTGCTCGGTCAGGTACTGCGCGGCCGGGGTGCCCGGCTTGATCGCGCCGGCGGGGGAGATGTGGTCGGTGGTGACCGAGTCGCCCAGCTTCGCCAGCACGCGCGCGCCGGTGATGTCGGTGACCGGGGCCGGCTCCGGCGTCATGCCCTCGAAGTACGGGGGCTTCCGCACGTAGGTGGACTCGGTGTCCCACTCGAAGGTCTTGCCCTCCGGGGTGGGCAGCGACTTCCAGCGCTCGCCGCCGTCGAAGACGTCCGCGTAGTCCTTGGTGAACATCTCCTGCGTGATCGAGTAGTCGATGGTCTCCTGGATCTCCTGCGCCGTCGGCCAGATGTCCTTCAGGAAGACGTCGTTGCCGTCGGTGTCCTGGCCCAGCGGCTGGGTCGCGAAGTCGAAGTCCATCGTGCCGGCCAGCGCGTAGGCGATGACCAGCGGCGGCGACGCGAGGTAGTTCATCTTCACGTCGGGGTTGATCCGGCCTTCGAAGTTCCGGTTGCCCGAGAGCACCGAAACCGCGGTGAGGTCGTTCTCCTGGATCGCCGCGGAGATCTCGTCCGAGAGCGGGCCGGAGTTGCCGATGCACGTGGTGCAGCCGTAGCCGACCAGGTGGTAGCCCAGCTTCTCCAGGTACGGCCACAGGTTGGCCTTGGTGTAGTAGTCGGTGACGACCTGCGAGCCCGGCGCCATCGACGTCTTGACCCACGGCTTGACCGACAGGCCCTTCTCGACCGCGTTGCGCGCGAGCAGCGCGGCGCCGAGCATGACCGACGGGTTCGACGTGTTGGTGCAGGAGGTGATCGAGGCGATCACCACGGCGCCGTGGTCGAGGATGAACTCGCCGCGGTCGGCCGAGGAAACCTTGACCGGCTTCGTCGGGCGGCCGTTGCCGCCGTTGGCCGCCGACTGGATGTCGACCGCGTCCTCGTCCTTGAACGACAGCGCGGCCGGGTCGGACGCCGGGAACGACTCCTCGACGGCCTCGTCGACCTTGGTGTGCGGGGTGACCTGCTCGCCGTCCACGTAGTCGTGGATCGACTTGCGGAAGGACGACTTCGCGTCCGACAACTCGATGCGGTCCTGCGGGCGCTTCGGGCCGGCGATCGACGGGACGACCGTCGAGAGGTCCAGCTCGAGGTACTCGGAGTAGGACGCCTCGTGCGACGGGTCGTGCCAGAGGCCCTGCTCCTTGGCGTACGCCTCGACCAGCGCGACCTGCTCGGCCGAGCGGCCGGTCAGCTTGAGGTAGCGGACGGTCTCGTCGTCGATCGGGAAGATCGCCGCGGTGGAGCCGAACTCCGGGCTCATGTTGCCGATGGTGGCGCGGTTGGCCAGCGGCACCTGGGCGACGCTCTCGCCGTAGAACTCGACGAACTTGCCGACCACGCCGTGCTTGCGCAGCATCTCGGTGATGGTGAGCACGACGTCGGTGGCGGTGACGCCGGCCGGGATCTCGCCGGTCAGCTTGAAGCCGACGACGCGCGGGATGAGCATCGACACCGGCTGGCCCAGCATGGCCGCCTCGGCCTCGATGCCGCCGACGCCCCAGCCCAGCACGCCCAGGCCGTTGACCATGGTGGTGTGCGAGTCGGTGCCGACGCAGGAGTCGGGGTAGGCCTGGCCGTTGCGCGCCATCACGGTGCGCGCCAGGTGCTCGATGTTGACCTGGTGCACGATGCCGGTGCCCGGCGGGACGACCTTGAACTCGTCGAAGGCGCCCTGGCCCCAGCGCAGGAACTGGTAGCGCTCGCGGTTGCGCTCGTACTCGATCTCGACGTTGCGCTCGAAGGCGTCGGCGCGGCCGAAGACGTCGATGATGACCGAGTGGTCGATGACCAGCTCGGCCGGGGCGAGGGGGTTGACCTTGTCGGGGTCGCCGCCGAGGTCGGTGACCGCTTCGCGCATGGTGGCGAGGTCGACGACGCACGGCACGCCGGTGAAGTCCTGCATGATCACGCGGGCGGGCGTGAACTGGATCTCGATCGACGGGTCGGCGTTCGGGTCCCACGAGCCGAGGGCGCGGATGTGGTCGGCGGTGATGTTCGCGCCGTCCTCGGTGCGCAGCAGGTTCTCGAGCAGGATCTTCAGGCTGTAGGGCAGCCGCTCGGCGCCCTCGACCTTGTTCAGGCGGAACACCTCGTACGAGGCGTCGCCGACCTTCAGCGTGTCTTTGGCGCCGAAGCTGTCCTTGCTGGCAGGTGCGGTCACGTCTAACTCCAGTGGCATGGACTTCCGCGCCGGTGCGGCGGTCGAGTCCCGGGTCAGTTCGGTCGGTTCGGTGGGAGCGAGTCTTGCGCACCCCCACCGTAGGGCCGGATTCGGGATGGCACACCTCGCGATGCCCCAAACAGTACGCGTGTCCTGTTTGCGGTTCAAGACGACACGCGGTGTGTGCTGCGCCATCCGGACACGCGGGGTCCGGAGGGTCCCTCAATGAGGGGAATTGATGCCTACGGTGTGTAAGTTTCCGGTGATGCTTGTGATAGTGGTGTGACTGCAGTGACGCGCGATGTGCGCTGGTGAGCGGAGGTGGGCGGTCGTGGCGGGACGGCGTGGGGGTCCGGAGGTGCCGCGAGCTCGCCGTGGACTCACCGTGAGCGCGCTCACGCTGGTGATCTTGTTCGGCGCCGGCGGCACCGGGCTGGCGGCACCGCCACCGCCGCCCAACCCCAGTGACTCCGAGCTGAACTCCAGCAAGGCCGACGCCAACGCGAAGGCGGGCGAGGTCGGCAGGCTGACCAACCAGCTCGCGCAGGCCGAGCAGAAGCTGTCGCAACTGCAGGACGACGTCGAGCTGAAGCAGGAAGAGGCCAACAAGGCGCTGGTCGACCTGCAGTCCGCGCAGGACGCGGCGACGCAGGCGGAGAACGACGCCCGGGCGGCCCGCACCGAGGCCGACGCCGCGTCGGCGGCCATCGAGAAGGCCCGCGCGGACCTCAAGACGTTCGCCGCCGCGAGCTTCCAGCAGGGGAGCACGGTCGGCTCGCTCTCGGCGTACCTGAGCGCCGACAGCCCGAAGGACATGCTCGCCCGCGCGCAGCTGCTCGACGCCGTCGGCGGCGACCGGCTCAACGCCCTCGACCGGCTCCAGCAGGCGCAGACCGAGAAGTCGAACAAGGACGCCGCCGCCCGCAAGGCCGCGGAGATCGCCCAGCAGAAGCAGGACGCCGCGCGCCAGGCCAAGAACAGCGCCGACGCCGCGCAGACGGCCGCCGTCCAGGCCCAGGACGCCCAGGCGTCGCAGAACACCCAGCTCGAGAAGAACAAGTCCGACGTCGAGCAGCAGCTCTACGCGGCGCAGGCCAAGGTCAACGGCCTGCAGGGCCAGCGCCAGCGCTACCAGGACTGGCTCGCGCAGAAGCAGCGCGAGGACGAGGAACGCGCCCGCCAGGCCGCGCTCGGCTCGTCCGGGGGTGGCGGCCGGCCGTCATCCGGTCCCGCGCCGTCGGCTCCCGCCGGCCGGTCCATCGAGGCCGTGATCGCCCGGGCCCTGTCGCGGCTGGGCACGCCGTACGCCTGGGGCGGCGGCAACGCGAGCGGCCCGACGCGCGGCATCCGCGACGGCGGCGTCGCCGACCGCTACGGCGACTACAACAAGATCGGCTTCGACTGCTCCGGCCTGATGATCTACGCGTTCGCCGGGGTCAAGTCGTTGCCGCACTACAGCGGCTACCAGTACACGTCGGGGCGGCGGGTCCCGCTGTCGCAGATGCGCCGCGGCGACATGCTGTTCTGGGGCGGCGCGGGTGGCATCCACCACGTCGCGCTCTACCTCGGCGGCGGCCAGATGGTCGAGGCCCCGCAGTCCGGGCTGCGCGTCCGGATCGCGCCGGTCCGCTACGGCGGGATCATGCCGTACGCGACCCGCCTGATCGGCTAGCCCGCCTGGCCGCGCTGAAGGGGACTTTCCTGGCATGTGATGCGAGGAAAGTCCCCTTCAGCGCGTAGGACGCGGTGAACGTCCCCTTCAGCCCGCCTGGCCGCGCTCGGCCTTGAGCTTGCGCCAGCCGCCCGCCCGGTTGTTCGCGATGATCTGCCGGAACATCGCGGTGAGCGCGGGCGCGTTGATCTTCTCGCCCTCGCGGAAGGCGACGGTCCGCGCGGTCTTGTTCTCGTGCCCGGCGGTGATGATGCCCTCGGGGTCGCGGACGATGCCGCCGTCGTAGACGAAGACGTTGACGTGGTCCTTCGCCGCCAGCAGGGCGCAGATGTTGCCCTGCAGCACGAAGTAGGGCTGCCGGGTGCGCTTGATGGTCTCCACGACCTCGGGGTCCGCCGCGTGGACCAGCTCGCGGACCTCCCGGCAGATCGCCCGCTGCCACTCGGGCAGGGCGTCGATGTAGGCGTCGACGCGGGGTTCGACGGTGTAGGTCATGCCCCGAGTATGGGCGAAACCCGGTCGACCGCGGCGGCGCCGAGCCGCCAAGATCAGCCCGTGGACGACGAACTGAACGCGCTGCGGCGCTCGCGGATGCGCTGGAACACGCCCCTGTCCGAGCCCCACGCCGAACTCCTGCTGGACCGGATGGCGCTCGGCGACGGGCACCTCGTCGACCTCGGCTGCGGCTGGGGCGAGCTGCTGCTGCGGGCGGCCGCGCGGACGCCGGGCCTGCGGGCGACCGGCGTCGACACCGACGTGACCGGCCTCGAGCGGGGCCGGGCGGCGGCCGCCGAGCGGGGGCTGGCCGTGGACTTCGCCGAGGCCGACGCCGCGACCTGGGACGTTCCCGCCGAGCGGGCCTTCTCCATCGGTTCCGCCCACGCCTTCGGCTCGACGAAAGCGGCGCTCGAGGCGCTGGCCAGGGTGGTGCTGCCGTCCGGGCGGCTGCTCTACGGCGACGGCTTCTGGGTGGCATCGCCGAACGCCACGGCGCGGGAGATCTTCGGCCCGGACATCCTGACCCTGCCCGAGCTGCTCGACGCGGCGAGCGCCGCCGGGTGGCGCGTGCTCCACTTCAGCACCGCCGACCAGCTCGAATGGGACGACTTCGAGTCGACGTCGCGAGCGGCCTGGGAGGAATGGCAGGCGGCGCACCCGGACGATCCGCGGGCGGCGGAGGTCCGGGAGTGGCTCGACCGGCGGTTGCGCGAGTACGTCCGGGACTACCGCGGCGTGCTGGGCTTCACCTACCTCGTGCTGGCCCGCTAAGTTCCTCGGATGCGCTACGCGGGGATCGTGGTGGCCGGCGGTGCGGCCAGCAGACTGTCCGGTGTGGACAAGCCAGCGCTGTCGGTCGGCGGGAAACCGTTGCTGGCCCGCGCGATCCACGCCCTCGACGGCGCCGAGCGTGTGGTCGCCGTCGGGCCGCGGCGGCCCGGCTTCGACGTCGTGTGGACCCGGGAGCCGGTGCCCGGCACCGGCCCGGTCGCCGCGCTGGCCGCGGGGCTGGTCTTCGTGCCCGACGACGTCGAGCTGGTCGCGGTGCTGGCCGCCGACCTCCCGGGCGTCCGCCGGTCCACAGTGGACAAGCTGGTGGCCGCGGTCGGCGACGCCGACGGCGCCGTCCTGGTCGACGCCGACGGCGCCCGGCAGTGGCTGCTGGGCGCGTGGCGCGTCGCGGCCGTGAAGTCCGCCCTGCCCGAGCGGGTCGAGAACGCGTCGCTGCGCCGCGTGCTCGGCGGCCTGCGGATCACCGAAGTCGCCGCCGAA
This sequence comes from Amycolatopsis nalaikhensis, assembly GCF_030264295.1. GTDB lineage: Bacteria > Actinomycetota > Actinomycetes > Mycobacteriales > Pseudonocardiaceae > Amycolatopsis > Amycolatopsis nalaikhensis. Next base: position 8,037,456 of record NZ_CP127173.1, read on the forward strand.
CGGGGCGAATCGGACGACATCGACACTCCGGAAGACCTCGAGCGCCACCGCTGAGCCACGGGCTCAGCCGGGCTCCCCGGTGGCCGGGTCGATCACCGCGGCGACCTCGCGGATCGTCGTGACGGGGAAGCCGCCGCAGTCGGCGTGCTCGCGCACGGCATCGGCGTCTTCGGCCAGGTAGACGCAGGTGATCGCGTCGTCGGTGACGTAGCTGTGCACCCACTGGGCGCGCCCGGCCATCCCGGCCAGCACCTGGTTGGACTTCGCGGAGATGGCGTGCAGCTCGTCGGCCGTCATCCGGCCGGCGCCGGGGATCTCGCGCTCGATGAGGTAGCGGGGCATGGTGGTCTCCGATCTCGTCAGTGGTGGTCGGGGCAGTAGCCGGAACAGACCAGGCTGATCCGGGCGAGGCGGCCGTCCGGGGCGGTGTCGGCGAACGCCTGCTGCTCGACGGCGAACCAGCCGTCGCCGAGCCGGGCGGCGCGCAGCCGGGCCCGCCACCGCAGGTGCAGCCGCGCGCCGATCTCGTCCACGTCCGCCTCGGCCAGCTCGAAGGCGTCCGTGTCGCCGAACCAGCGCGTGAAGGTCGCGCGGACCTCGTCCGCGCCCCGCGCCTCTCGCAGGCCGCGCGGGACCAGGGCGCTGAGCTGGACGTCGTCGGCCAGCGCGTCGGCCAGCCGCGCGAAGTCCTGACCGGCGAGCCCGTCGAGGAAGATTCCGGCGAACCGGGGAACCGTGTGTGTGGTCATGCGCCAGTTCTACGGGCGGCGGCGGCCCGGCGGATCGGGCAACTACCCGACAAGACCGTGGCGCATCGCGAACAGCGCCGCCTGCGTCCGCGTCGAGACCCCGAGCTTCGCGTAGATGTGCTCCAGGTGGGTCGAGACGGTCTTGCGCGACACCCTCAGCGCGTTCGCGATCTCGGGGTTGGACAGCCCGCGCGCCAGCTGCACCAGGACCTCCGTCTCCCGCGCGGTCAGCCCGGGCCGGTCGGTGAGCGTCCGGCGCACGCGCCGTCCGGCCGCGGTCAGCACGGCGTCGACCGCCCGGTGGTCGAAGCGGCCGGCCCGGGCTTCGCCGGCGAGGACCTCCGCGGCGGCGGATGCGGGCAGGGCCTCGCGGTGCGGGCGGGACTCGCCCAGCGCATGGTAGACGTCCGCGGCCGCGAGGACCCGCGACGTCATGGGCAGCGCGTCGCCGGAGAGGCCGTGGGGGTAACCCGAGCCGTCGAGCCGTTCGTGGTGCTGTGCGGCGCACCGCGCGACCGACGCCAGCGCGGGCACTCGCGCCAGCATCCGTTCGGTCAGGTACGGGTGGGTCCGGGCGCGCTCGCGCTGGGCGAGCGTCCACGGCTTCGCCGCGTTCCACACCGCGCTCGGCACGCCGATCATCCCGATGTCGTGCACCCACCCCGCCCGGCGCACCACCACGACGTCCGCCTCGGCCAGGCCGAGCTGCGCGGCACCGGCGGCGGCGAGCTCGGCGACGCTGCGGGAATGCCCGAGCCGGTGGGGCGACTTGAGGTCCGCGAAGTCGCCGAAGGCCCGCAGTGCCTGGTCGAGCTCGTCGTCAGGGAGCTGCTCGCCGAGGCGCGGGTCGAGCGCGATCACCTCGTCCCAGGCCTGGATCTCCTCGAGCCCGGCGAGGACGGTGGCGTGGTGGTCCAGGAAGCAGTCGACGAGCCGCGGGTCGAACTGCGTGCCACGGCGTTCGCGGGCGACGGCGAGCGCGCCCTCGACCCCGGCCGTGCGGTGGAAGGCCTCGACGTTGTCGGCGAGGTGGACCAGCCGCGTGGCGAGCGCGAGATCGTCGCCGCCGGCCTGCCCGGGCACGCCCCGGCCGTCCCACCGCTCGAACGCCTGCAGCAGCGGGCGGCAGACGTCGTCGCCGAGCCGGAGCCGGTCCGCGAGCTCGCTGGCGCCCTGGCAGTGCGCCTGCATCACCCGCTGGACCGACTTCCCGGCCGTGGCCAGGAACTTGCCGACCATCCCGGCCCGGCGCAGCCGCGAGCTGCCGCCGCCGAGGTGGCGCGCGATGAACACCGCCATCGTGACCCCGGCGAGGTCGTCGTCGTGGCTGTCGGCGTACAGCTGCGTCTCGTCCCCGAACAGCTCGGCCAGCTCGCTGGTGTCGGCCGCGCAGCCGACCCAGGTCAGCAGCGACGTGTAGTAGGCCGCGGCCCGGATCCCGTCCTCGACCCCGGCCGCCTCGGCCAGCCGCAGCGTGATCACCGTCTGGCGCAGGACCCGCTCCATCGGGCGGCCCATGCCGAGGTCGGCCACCAGCGAGAGGGTGGCGACCAGCTCGGCGAGCCTGACCCGGGTCATCTCCGCATCCTCGATCGCCGCGGCGGGCCGGGCAAGGTCTTCACAGATGTCACACCGGGAAGGGTGTTGGCTACTCGAGGGCCGACCCGCGCGTCCGCGTGCCGGACGGACGGACGACCGGGGAACGCAGTACGGTCGCACCGCGTGATGATCGTCGCGGGGGCGGCGCACGAACTTTCGAGGAGGCAGAGTGACCGAGCCCGGCTACGCCGAGGGCGGGAACGGCCAGCAGGCGACACCGGCGCGGGACGCCCAGTTGCTGGAGCGGACCGTGTTCGAGGTCAAGCGGATCATCGTCGGCCAGGACCGCCTGGTCGAACGCATGCTGGTCGGCCTGCTGGCCAAGGGCCACCTGCTGCTCGAAGGCGTGCCGGGCGTGGCGAAGACCCTCGCCGTCGAGACGTTCGCGCGGGTCGTCGGCGGGTCGTTCTCCCGCGTCCAGTTCACCCCCGACCTCGTGCCGGCCGACATCCTCGGCACCCGCATCTACCGCCAGGGCGCCGAGCGCTTCGACGTCGAGCTCGGCCCGGTCGTCGCGAACTTCGTGCTCGCCGACGAGATCAACCGCGCGCCCGCCAAGGTCCAGTCGGCGATGCTCGAGGTGATGGCCGAGCGGCACGTGTCGATCGGCGGGCAGACGTTCCCGATGCCCGACCCGTTCCTCGTGCTGGCCACCCAGAACCCGATCGAGAACGAGGGCGTGTACCCGCTGCCGGAGGCGCAGCGCGACCGGTTCCTGTTCAAGATCGTCGTCGAGTACCCCTCCGCCGAGGAGGAGCGCGAGATCATCTACCGGATGGGCGTCACCCCGCCGACCCCGCACGAGGTGCTCTCGCCGACCGAGCTGGTCCGGCTGCAGGGCGTCGCGTCGCAGGTGTTCGTGCACCACGCGCTCGTCGACTACGTGGTGCGGCTGGTGCTGACCACCCGGACGCCGAACGAGCACGGCCTCGCCGACGTCGCGGGCTGGGTGTCCTACGGTGCTTCGCCGCGCGCGAGCCTGGGCATCATCGCGGCCGCGCGGGCGCTGGCCCTGGTCCGCGGCCGCGACTACGTGCTGCCGCAGGACGTCGTCGACGTCGTGCCGGACGTGCTGCGCCACCGGCTCGTGCTGTCCTACGACGCGCTGGCCGACGGCGTGCCCATCGACCACATCATCACGCGCGTGCTGCAGACCGTGCCGCTGCCGCAGGTCTCCGCCCGGCCGCAGGGCGGCGCCGGCCAGGGCCCGGTCCCGGCGGGCGCGCCGGTCAGGTAACCCGGCGATGGCGAAGAACGAGAAGGGCGACCGCCCTTCGTGGGCGCCGCCGGTGCTGCGCGGCGACCGGATGGAGGCCGGGCTCCGGACGCTGGAGCTCGACGTCCGCCGCCGGCTCGACGGGCTGCTGCAGGGCAACCACCTCGGCCTGGTGCCCGGGCCGGGGTCCGAGCCCGGCGAGGCGCGCCCGTACCAGCCCGGCGACGACGTGCGCCGGATGGACTGGGCGGTCACCGCGCGCACCACGACCCCGCACATCCGCGAGACGGTCGCTGACCGCGAGCTGGAGACCTGGGTGGTCGCCGACCTCTCGGCGAGCCTCGACTTCGGCACGGCGCTCTGCGAGAAGCGTGACCTGGTGGTCTGCGCGGTCGCGGCGGTCGCGCACCTCACCGGAGGCGGCGGCAACCGGATCGGCGCGCTGATCTCCACCGGCGCGGACACCACCCGCATCCCGGCCCGCGGCGGCCTGGCGCACGCACGTGGGCTGGTCCGGAAGCTGGCCGAGACGCCCCGCGCGGCCGAGGGCACCCGGGGCGATTTCGCCCAGGCGCTGGAGGCGTTGCGCCGCCCGCCGCGGCGCCGGGGGCTGGCCGTGGTGATCTCCGACTTCCTGGGCGACAGCTCGTGGGAGCGGCCGCTGCGGGCGCTGGGCGGGCGCCACGAACTGATCGCGATCGAAGTCCTCGACCCGCGCGACGTCGACCTGCCCGAGGTGGGCACCGTCGTGCTGGCCGACCCGGAGACAGGGAAACAGCGCGAAGTGCACGCTTCGGCCTTGCTGCGCAAGGAGTTCGGGGCCGCGGCCCACGCCCACCGGCAGAAGGTGGCGGCCGGCCTGCGGCGCGCGGGTGCGGCGCACCTGACGCTGCGCACGGACGCCGACTGGATCGCCGACATGGTGCGGTTCGTCGTCGCCCGCAAGCGCCGCTGGTCCGGGGGTGTCGCGTGAGGGAGCTTGCGACCGAACCATCCAACACAGCGCTGCCGACTCAGGCCGCACCGAGCGTCAGCGAGGTGTGCGCATGAGCTTGACGGGCTTCACGGCGCCGTGGTGGTTCCTGCTGCTGATCGCCGTCGCGGCGGTCGCGGTCGGGTACGTCCTGGCGCAGCGCGCGCGCCGCAAGCGGACCATGCGGTTCGCGAACCTCGACCTGCTCGAGCGGGTCGCGCCGAAGAGCCAGGGCTGGACCCGGCACCTGCCCGCGGTGCTCATCGTGCTGTCGCTGCTGATCCTGACGGTGGCGCTGGCCGGGCCGACGGCCGAGCAGAAGGTGCCCCGCAACCGGGCGACCGTGATGCTGGTGATCGACGTGTCGCTGTCGATGGAGGCCACCGACGTCGCCCCGACCCGGCTGAAGGCGGCGCAGGACGCGGCGACGCAGTTCGCGCAGAACATGACCCCGGGCATCAACCTGGGCCTGATCTCGTTCGCGGGCACGGCGACGGTGCTGGTCAACCCGACGACGGACCGCAACGGCGTGATCAAGGCGATCGAGAACCTGAAGCTGGCCCAGTCGACGGCGACCGGTGAGGGCATCTTCGCGGCCCTGCAGTCGGTGGAGAGCTTCTCCAGCGTCGTGGGCGGCGCGGACGGGCCGCCGCCGGCGCGGATAGTGCTGATGTCCGACGGGAAGCAGACGGTGCCCGAGGACCTGTACGCGGCCCGCGGCGGCTACACGGCGGCCCAGGCGGCGAAGCAGGCGGGCGTGCCGATCTCGTCGATCTCCTTCGGCACGACGCACGGTTCGGTCGACATCGAGGGCAAGGCCCAGCCGGTAAGCGTGGACGACGAGTCGCTGCGCGAAATCGCCCGGCTGTCCGGCGGCGACTTCTACAAGGCGGCCAGTGCCGAGGAGCTGAAGAAGGTCTACGGGGACCTCGGCGAGCAGATCGGCTACGAGATCAAGGACGCGGACGCGAGCAAGCCGTGGGTGGTCGTCGGAACGCTGATCCTGATGATCGGCGCGGCGGCCAGCCTGTTCCTGGGGCAGAGACTCCCGTGACTCAGGCTCGGCGGACGCCGTAGAGGCTTCCGCCGAGCAGGGTCACCCCGGAGAGCACCCCGCTGACGAACGGCACCCACGGCAGGGCCGGGCTCCCGAGCAGCGCCAGTCCGACCACACCGAGCACGGTCAGGACGACGCCGACGACGAGGATCGACCGGGTCTTCCAGGCGGAGGCGAGGGCGACGAAGTGGAGCCCGACGACGGTGGCGATCCACGCGACGTTCGCCTGGACGGGGGCGTCGAGCAGGCTGAGCACGAAGAACCCGGCGACGAGCAGCACGACCTCACTGATGACGACGATTCGGTAGCGGGGACCGAACATCGGCCGCCCGTCGAGGGTGGGCCGCCCACCGGCCCGAAGCCCGAGGAAGAGAACGGCGGCGAGCGCGAGGACGGCAAGGGCGCGAAGCACCCAGCCGAGCGCGGCGGGGACGGGGTCCCCGGAGTTGACCAGAACGAACACGGCACCGAACGCGGCGCCGATGAGCGCCCCCAGGAACTGCTGTCGCATCCGGCGAACCTACCGGAGCCGATCTTGACGGCCGCCGGTCAGGCCGGTTCGCGCTCGACCCTGCCAGGTTGGTCCCGGCGCCCGCCGCCGTGCGGGACGACGACGATCTGGTCATCGTCTTCGTAGATGACCTCGCCCGGCAGGCTGGGCGACACGAGCTTGGCCCAGCGGACACCGTGGGCCTCGAACCACGCGCTCGCGCCAGGGTTGACGGCGTGGTCGTAGGCGATCGTGGCCGGGTTGGTGTAGTGCCGCTCGTACCAGGCGTGGTTGGCCCGGCGGGATCACCGGGAAATTCGGTGGCCCCGCGCGGCCGGAGGGAGTTGGCTGGCCGCCGTGGCCGACATCCAGGGCAGCTGTGACGGGCGGTTCGCGAAAGTGGGCGATGTGCTCGCGACCTCGCTCGACACCGACGACGTCGGGGCCAGCGTCGCCGTCTTCGTCGATGGTCAACCCGTCGTCGACCTCTGGGGCGGCTACGTCGATGCCGCCCGGACCACGCCGTGGGGCCGGGACACCATCACCACCGTCTGGTCCACCACCAAGACCATGACCGCCCTCTGCGCGCTCGTCCTGGCCGACCGCGGCGACCTGGACCTCGACGCGCCCGTCGCCGCCTACTGGCCCGAGTTCGCCGCCGCCGGCAAGGAAACCGTGCTCGTGCGGCACCTGCTCGGGCACTCCGCGGGCCTGCCGGACTTCGCCGACCCGATCACCGTCGCCGACCTGACCGACTGGGCGGGGACCACCGCTCGCCTGGCTGCCCAGACACCGAAGTGGGAACCCGGCACGGCCGCCGGGTACCACTCGGTCACCTTCGGCTTCCTCGTCGGGGAGGTCGTCCGCCGCGTCACCGGACGCACCCTGGGGACGTTCTTCCAAGAAGAGATCGTCACTCCCACCGGCGCCGACTTCCACATCGGGCTGGCCCCCGAACACGACCACCGCGTCGCCCAGCTGATCCCCGATCCGAAGGGCGACAAGCCGCCGGGGTTCCTCGTCGGCGTCTCGGACTCCTTCACCGAAGCCTGGCGGCGCGCGGAAATCCCGGCCGTCAACGGCTACGGCAACGCCCGCTCGGTCGCCGCCGTGCAATCCGCGCTGGCCTGTGGGGGCGTCACCGGTGGTGTGCGGCTCCTGTCGGCCGCCGGGGGCGAGCGGGTGTTCGAGGAACAGTTCCACGGCGTCGACCGCGTTCTCGGCATGCCGATCCGCTGGGGCTTGGGCTACCGGCTGGAGAACCGCTCGGCTTCCTGGGGCGGCTGGGGTGGTTCGGTGGTGCTCGTCGACGTCGAGCACCGCATGGTCGTGGCCTACGTGATGAACCAGGTGCTCTGGGAGGACGGCTACACCCGCGGCGTGAACGCCGTGCTCGCCGCCTACGAATCCGTCATGGCCTAGGCGCCCGCGAACCCGTTCTGCCGCCACGCCTCGTAGATGGCGATCGCCGCGGTGTTGGCCAGGTTGAGCGACCGGCTCGTCGGCAGCATCGGCAGCCGCACGCGGTCGGTGACCTCGGGTGCCCCCTGCACGGAAACGGGCAGCCCCACCGACTCCGGCCCGAACATCAGCACGTCGCCCGGGGTGTAGGCGACGTCGGTGTGCAGCCGCGTCGCCGACGCGCTGAACGCGTACACCTTCGCCGGCAGCAACGCCGCCCACGCCGCGTCGAGGTCGGCGTGCACGTGGACCCGCGCGAGGTCGTGGTAGTCGAGCCCGGCGCGGCGGAGCTGCTTGTCCTCCAACGTGAACCCGAGCGGCTCCACCAGGTGCAGCTCGCACCCGGTGTTCGCGGCGAGCCGGATCGCGTTGCCCGTGTTCGGCGGGATTTCGGGGTGGTAGAAGAGAACCCGGAACACGGCTCAGTCCCCGAGCAGGGCCGCGTAGACCTTGCGGACCGCGTCCGGCGGCGCCGTCGGCCGCACGGTGGCCGGGTCGATGAACACGTACCGGACGTTCGCCGCCAGCACGAGCGTCTCGCCGCGGTGGATCTCGAAGTCGAACACCAGCGACGTCGTCCCGAGGTGGGTCAGGTACTGCGAAACGACCAGTTCCTCGTCGTAGCGGGCGGGCGCGCGGAACTTCAGGTTCGCCTCCGCGACCACGACGTCCGTGCCGTGCGCGAGGAACTCGTCGTGCGAGCCGAACAACGCCTTCTCGGCCGCGAAGGCGCACATGTCCACATAGGCCATGTAGTGGGCGTTGAAGACGATGCCCTGGCCGTCGCACTCGTGGTAGCGCACGCGCAACGGCATCTCGACGATCGGACGGCGGGGTTCGGTCACCAGCCCAATCTAGCGGTCAGCCGTGCAGCGTCCGGTAAGCGGCCGCCGCGCCCGGCTGCAGCGGCACCGGCTGGGTGCCGATCAGGGGCCGGACGTCGAGGAACTGCGTCCCGACGGCCTCCGCGGGCACCAGCGCGGTGGCGCGCTCGACGAGCAGCCGGACGACCGCGGCGGCGACGTCGTCGGGCAGGGCGGGGGAGCAGACCAGCAGGTTCGCCACGCCGATCGTGCCCGGCGCGCCGACCCCGCGGTACGCCCCGTCCGGCACCTGGACCTGGTCGTACACCGGCCCGTACGCGGCGCGCAGCGCGGGGACGACGGAGTCGAGCGGGAGCAACGCGATCGGCGTCGTGCGGGTCAGGTCGGCGAGCTTCGGCGTCGGTACCCCGCCGGACCACAGCATCGCGTCGATCCGCCGGGCGGCCAGCGCGCGGACGGCGTCGTCGAACAGCAGGTGCCGGGCGTCCACCGCGACCCCGGCCTTGGCGAACAGGCGCTCGCCGAGCTGGGCCGCGCCGGAGCCGCCCGCGCCCAGGGAGACCGGGCGGCCCGCGAGGTCGGCGAGGCGGCGCACCGGCCCGTCCGCGCGCACGACGAGCTGCAGGTAGTTCTCGTAGACGCGGCCCAGCGCGAGGAGCGGCACTTCTCCGGTGAACGGCGCGTCGCCGCGCAACGCCGTCTGGGCGACGTCGGTGAGCACCAGCCCGAGGTCGGCCTGGCCGCGCCGCACGAGGTCGACGTTCGCGACGCTCGCCTCGGTCGGCACGGCGGTGGCGTGCAGCCGCGGCTCGGCGCGGTTCAGCTCGGCGGCGAGGAGTTCGGCGAAGGCGAGGTAGAAGCCGCCGCGTTCCCCGGCGGCGATGGTGACCGTGCGCTCCGGGCCGGGGTAGCCGGACGTCGAGCAGCCGGCCAGCGCGAGGCCGAGGCCGCCGAGGAGGGCGGTGCGGCGGGTGAGCGTCATCGCGGCACCTCCTGCCGCGGCAGCGTGACGCGGACTTCGAGGCCGTGCGGTTCGGCCTGGCGCAGTTCCAGGACGCCGCCGCGGGTGCGGACCTGCTGGTGCGCGATCGCCAGGCCCAGCCCGGTCCCGCGCGGCGCGCCCTCGCCGCCCGCACGCCAGAACCGCTCGGTCGCCCGCGCCCGGTCCTCAGTGGACAGACCGGGTCCGTCGTCGGCGACGACGAGCGTCGCGGTGTCGTCGTCGGCTTCCCAGTCCGCGGTGATCTTCGCGCCGCGCCCGGCGTAGTGGACGGCGTTGTCCAGCAGCACGTCGAGGATCTGGGCCAGCTCGCCTTCGGGACAGCGCACGGTCACCGGCTCGGCGTGGCCGGGCGGCGGCACGATCACCGCCCCGGCGTCCTCGGCGGCCAGGCGCCACGCGTCGACGCGTTCGGCGAGGACGGACGCGAGGTCGCACGCCTCATCCGCGCCGCCCGCGGCGACGCGCGTCGCGGTGCTCTCGGCCAGGGCGAGCGCCAGCAGGCCGTCGAGGAGCTTCTCCAGCCGTTCCACCTCGGCGACGGTGGCCCGGTAGGTCGCGCCGTCGCCCTCGACCTGGTGGGCCAGGGAGTCGACGCGCAGCCGCAGCGCGGCCAGCGGGTTGCGCAGCTGGTGGGAGGCGTCGGCGACCAGCCGGTGCTGCTGGTCGGCGGCTTCCGAGACGGCCTCGGACATCCGGTTGACCTGCCCGGCCAGTGCCCGCAGCTCCCGCGGCCCGGTGCGTTCCGGGACGTGCGCGCGGTGCCCGGCGGCGACCGCGAGCACCCCGGTCTCCAGCTCGTGCAGCGGCCGCACCATCCACCGGGCCAGCACCACGGCGAGCAGCACGAACACCACGGCGACCAGCAGCGCCCCGGCGCCGATGGTGGCCCACCGGGTGGCGACGTCCGCGGCCGCCGCCGTCACCGACGCCCGCAGCACGACGACGCCGGACACGCGGGTGCCGGTGCCGACCGGGCGGGCGAAGTAGGCGGGTTCGGCCGACCACGGGGAAAGCCCGTCGACGCGCGGCGCGGGCTCGTTGCGCATGGTCGCCTCGACCAGGGCGTGCACCGCCGGGTCGGCCGCGGTCAGCCCACCGGCTTGAACGAGGGGCAGGCGCCGGGCATCGACGATCACGACGCCTTCGCCGTACAGCTCGGCGTAGCGGGCCGCGTCGGCCGAAAGCGCCGCCGGATCCCGCGTGTCGACGGCCTGCTGGGCGAGCACGACGAACCGGTCGACGTCGGCGGTCCGGGAGATGACCAGTTGCTGGGTGCGCTGCTCGGCGGTGGCCGTCAGCAGCGGCAGCGCGAACGCGGCGACGACGGCGAGCGCCAAGGCGACCAGGACGACCAGCAGCCGGGTGCGCACGGGTCAGTCCCGGCCGAGCCGGTAGCCGAAGCCGCGGATGGTGGTGAGCAGGCCCGGCCGGTCGAGCTTCGCGCGCAGGGCCGTCAGGTGGACGTCGAGGGAGCGCGACACCGCGAGGTACGCGTCGCCCCAGACCTCGTCCATCAGCTGCTGGCGGCTGACGGCGGTGCCTGGGCGGGCGGCGAGCACGGCGAGCACCTCGAACTCCTTGGTGGTGAGCCCGATGTCCTGCCCGGCGACGAGCACGCGGCGGGCGCCGAGGTCGATCTCGACGTCCTCGACGCGCACGACGTCCCCGGCCGGGGTGGCGCGGGCTACGGCGCGCCGCACGACGGCGTCCATCCGGGCGAGGAGTTCGGCCAGCCGCACCGGCTTGGTGAGGTAGTCGTCCGCGCCGAGGCGCAGGCCGCGCACGACGGATCGCTCGTCGCCGCGGGCAGTCAGCACGATCACCGGCACCGGCGAGACCGCCCGGATCTTCCGGAGCACGTCGAGCCCGTCGAGGTCCGGCAGGCCGAGGTCCAGGAGGACCAGGTCGGCGTCGCGGTGGCGGTGCAGGGCGTCGGCCCCGCGGCCGACGAGCGTGACGGGATGACCGCGCGCGTGCAGCGACTCGGCGAGCGCGCCGGCGACACCCGCGTCGTCTTCGACGAGGAGCACGCGCACGGTCATCCCCTTCTCAGCGTTCGTCCAGCTCCGAGGTCTTCGAGGTTTCCCGCATTGTGCCGTAGACGATCAGGGAGACCAGGACACAGCCCGCGACGTACCAGAAGAACACCGTTTCGTGCCCGGCGCTCTTCAGCGCCTGCGCGATCAGCTCCGCGGTCCCGCCGAAGATGGCGACGGTCAGCGCGTACGGCAGCCCGACACCGAGCGCGCGGATCTTCGTCGGGAACAGCTCGGCCTTCACGATCGCGTTGATCGAGGTGTACCCGGCGACGATCACCAGGCCGGCCAGCACGAGGAAGAACGCGCCGACGGGGTTGCGGGTCGAGCCCATCACGGTCATGAGCGGAACGGTGAGCAGGGTGCCGCCGATGCCGAAGAACAGCAGCAGCGGGCGGCGGCCGATGCGGTCGGAGAGCCGCCCGGCGACCGGCTGCAGGATCGCCGCGACGAGGATCGCGCAGAACAGCACGATGGTGACCTGCCGGCGCGGGATGTGCGCGGTGTTCTCCAGGAACTTCTGGCTGTAGGTGGCGAAGGTGTAGAAGCCGACCGTGCCGCCGAGGGTGAGGCCGACGACGAGGGCGATCTCCTTGGGGTACTTGGCCAGCGTGCGCAGCGTCCCGCGCTCGCCCTTGTTTTCGCCGGCTTCGCGCTCGTAGCTTTCGGACTCGTCCATGCCGCGCCGCAGCCACATGACGGTGAGCGCGGCGACCGTGCCGACGGCGAACGCGATCCGCCATCCCCACGACGTGAGCTGCTGCTCGGTCAGGATCGCCTGCAGGATCAGCTGGAGGCCGAGCGCGAGGAGCTGGCCGCCGTAGAGGGTGACGTACTGGAAGCTCGAGTAGAAGCCGCGCTTGCCGGGAGTGGCCACTTCGGACAGGTAGGTCGCCGAGGTGGAGTACTCGCCACCGACCGACAGGCCCTGGACGAGCCGGGCGACCAGCAGCAGGATCGGCGCGGCGATGCCGATGGTGTGGTAGCTCGGCGTGACGGCGATGAGCAGCGAACCGCCCGCCATGAAGGTCACCGAGAGCACGAGCGCACTGCGGCGCCCGAACCGGTCGGCGAACCGCCCGAGCATCCAGCCACCGAGCGGCCGCATGAGGAACCCGACGGCGAACACGGCGGCGGTGCCCAGGAAGGCGGCCGTGGTGTCGGTCGTGGGGAAGAAGGACTTGGCGAAGTAGGTGGTGAACGCCGCATAGGCGTACCAGTCGTACCACTCGATCAAGTTGCCGATCGAGCCGCGGAGCACGTTCCCGATCACGCGCTTCTCGCTGACGGCCCCCGTGGCCGGGGGGCTGATCCGGGTTGTCATCGTCGACCTCCTGTGTTGCGACACACGGTGACCAACGGGGGAGGGGAGCGGCAAGGCCGGGAGGGAGTTCCTAACACCCGCTTAGGACGGAGGTCGGCTCGCGCGGGTTACCGACGGGTTGTGTGCAACAACGCATCGGTGACCGTTGGTTACCGGTGCGTTCTTTGATTGGGTTCTGGGTGCCCGGCGGGCGCGTTCCGGACGCCCGCTCAGGACGGTCGCGGACACCGCGAACGCGGGTGCGCGACCCGGCGGCGCTGCCGATAACCTCGTGCCCGACATCAGCGCACGGTCGACGAAGAGGGAGAACACTGTGGGACGGTCGGTTCTGGTCACCGGGGGCAACCGGGGCATCGGTCTGGCGATCGCCCGGGACCTCGCCGAGCAGGGGCACCGGGTCGCCGTCACGCACCGTGGTTCGGGGGCGCCCGATGGGCTCTTCGGGGTCCAGGCGGACGTCACCGACTCCGAGCAGATCGACGCCGCCTTCAAGCTCGTCGAGGAGCACCAGGGTCCGGTCGAGGTGCTCGTGTCCAACGCCGGGCTGACCGATGACACCCTGCTGATGCGGATGAGCGAGGACCAGTTCGAGCGCGTCGTCAACGCGAACCTGACCGGCGCCTACCGCGTCGCCAAGCGTGCTTCCCGGGGCATGCTGCGCGGCAAGTGGGGGCGGTTCATCTTCATCTCCTCCGTCGTCGGCCTCTCCGGTTCGGCCGGCCAGGCGAACTACGCCGCGTCCAAGGCGGGGCTCGTCGGCTTCGCGCGTTCGCTCGCCCGCGAGCTCGGGTCGCGCAACATCACCTCGAACGTCATCGCCCCGGGGTTCGTGCACACCGACATGACCGACGAGCTGCCCGAGGAGCGCAAGAAGGAGATCCTCGCGCAGGTGCCCTCCGGCCGGTACGCCGAGCCGTCGGAGATCGCCGCCGCCGTGCGCTACCTGGCCTCCGAGGAAGCCGGCTACGTCAACGGTGCCGTGCTGCCCGTCGACGGCGGCCTCGGCCTCGGCCACTGATTCCCGTTACCCAGAACCAAGACTTGGAGGACCTGTGCCCGGACTGCTCGAAGGCAAGCGCCTGCTGATCACCGGCATCATCACCGACGCCTCGCTCGCCTTCCACGCGGCCAAGATCGCGCAGCAGGAGGGCGCGAAGGTGGTGCTGACCGGCTTCGGCCGCATGTCGCTCGTCGAGCGCATCGCGAAGCGGCTGCCCGAAGAGGCGCCCGTGATCGAGCTGGACGTCACCAACCAGGAGCACCTCGACGGGCTCGCCGACAAGGTCCGCGAGCACGTCGACGGCCTCGACGGCGTGCTGCACTCGATCGGGTTCGCCCCGCAGACCTGCCTCGGCGCGCCGTTCATGGACGCGCCCGCCGAAGACGTCAAGACCGCGATCGAGATCTCGACGTACTCGTACATGTCGCTGGCGAAGGCGTGCCTGCCGCTGATGGGCCGGGGTGCCTCGTACGTCGGCATGGACTTCGACGCGCGCGTCGCGTGGCCGGTCTACAACTGGATGGGCGTCGCGAAGGCCGGGCTCGAGTCGGTCAACCGGTACCTGGCCAAGGAACTGGGGCCGCAGGGCATCCGCGTCAACCTGGTCAGCGCGGGCCCGATGAAGACCATGGCGGCCAAGTCCATCCCGGGCTTCGTCGACCTGGAGGACGGCTGGGGCGAGCGCGCGCCGCTCGGCTGGGACAGCACGGACCCGGACCCGGTGGCCAAGAGCGTCTGCGCGGTGCTCTCGGACTGGCTGCCCGCCACCACCGGCTCGATGATCATGGTCGACGGCGGCGTCCACTTCCTCGGCGTCTGAGTCTCACACGGCCACCGGCTCACGGTCGTCGCTGCGCTGGACGGCGGCGGCGACCGTGAGCACGGCGAGCGTGGCCGCGCCGAGCAGCATGCCGGTCCAGGCCACGCTCGGGAAGCCGAGCCCGGCGTCGATCGCGACCCCGCCCAGCCACGGGCCGACCGTGTTGCCGACGTTGAACGCCGACGTCGTGCTGGCGCCGACGAGCGTCGGCGCGTCGCCCGCGGCCTGGTAGGCGCGCAGGTTCAGCGCCGGGTTGGCGCCGAACCCGGCCACGCCGAAGGCGAGCACGGCCGCGACAGCGACGAGCGCGTCGGTGGTCAGCGCGAGCACCAGCAACGCGGCCAGCGCGAGGGCGAGGCAGCCGTAGAGCGTCGCGATCGGCCGCCGGTCGGCCAGCCGCCCGCCGACGCTGATCCCGATCAGCGCCCCGACGCCGAACAGCGCCAGCACCCCCGGCACCCACTCGCCCGGCAGGCCGTCGGTCTCGGTCAGCAACGGCGCCAGGTAGCTGAACGCGGCGAAGATCATGGCCTGGCACAAGGCGATCACGCCGAGCGCGAGCCAGACCCGGCCGCGGCGGTACAGCCGCAGCTCACGGCGGACGCCCACCGCGCCACCGGTCGTCTCGGGCACCAGCAGCGCGACGCCGGCGACCGCGAGCACCGTCACCACCGCCACCGCCCAGAACGCCGTCCGCCAGCCCGCGTGCTGGCCGAGGAACGTCCCGGCGGGCACCCCGGCGATGTTCGCCACGGTCAGCCCGCCGACCAGCACCGCCATCGCCCGCCCGCGCCGCTCGACGGGCACGAGCGCGATCGTCGTCGCCAGTGCCACGGCCCAGAACCCGGCGCAGGCGAGGGCCGCGACCACCCGCGTCGCGAAGAGGACGGCGTAGCCATCGGCGAGGGCGCCGACGACGTGCGCCGCGGCGAAGACGCCGAGCAGCGCCAGCAACGTCCGGCGGCGGGGGAGGCGGAGGGTGCCGATCGCCAGCAGCGGCGCGCCGACGACCATGCCGATCGCGAACGCCGAGATCAGCAGCCCGGCGTCGGGGATGCTCACCCCGAGGTCGGCGGCCATCCCGGGGAGCAGGCCGGTGATCATGAACTCGGACGTGCCCAGCGCGAAGACGCTGAGCCCGAGGACGAAGACGGCCAGGGGCATGGGGTCCCTCCCAGTTCTGTATCGTTCAGTTCAAAATCAGGGCGCGCGGAGCCCGTGGCGTGCTGGGCTCAGCGCGTGATGGCGGCCAGTGCCAGCTTCGCGACGGCGCGCATGCTGTCGCGGCTCGTACCCCGGCGGGCCATCACGCGCAGCCCCGAGGTGGTGCCGAGCAGGAACTCGGCCACCTCGGCCGGGTCGAGGCCGTCCCGGAGGCTGCCGTCGAGCAGCCCTTCGCGGACGCATTCGGCGAACATGGCCAGGTTCCGGTCGGTGTCGTTCCGCAGTGCCGCGCCCACCTCGTCGTCGGGCACGCCGAGTTCGGCCAGGGTGTTGACGACGAGGCAGCCGCGGCGGCGGTCCTCGAGGTCGTCGTCGATGGCCTGGTAGAGGACCGCGGCGAGCCGTTCGGCCGCGGTGCCCGGGCCGTCGAGGAGTGCCTGCCGCTTGCCGAGCTGGGTGTTCGTGTAGTGCGCCAGCGAGCGCTGGAACAGGGCTCGCTTGCTGGTGAAGGTGTTGTAGACGCTGCTGCGGCCGAGCCCGGTGGCCTCGCACAGGTCCTGTGTCGACGTCGCCTCGTAGCCGCGCTCCCAGAACGCGTGCATCGCGCTCTCGACGGCAGCGGTTTCGTCGAACTCCCGTGGCCTGGCCATGGGACCACCGTAGCAGAGTTTTGGACTGATCGATTCACAACGGGCCCCCGTCAGCGTGCGGGCCGCCACATCGGCAAGATGACGGGGTGGGATACGACGCGTTGCTGTGGCTTTCGTTCGGCGGTCCGGAAGGACCCGACGACGTCATGCCGTTCCTCGAGAATGTCACCAGGGGCCGGGGCGTGCCGCGGGAGCGGCTGCTCGAGGTCGCCGAGCACTACCGGCACTTCGGGGGCGTTTCGCCGATCAACAAGCTGAACCGCGACGCGATGGCCGCGGTGGAGAAGCAGCTCGCGGCGGTCGGGATGGACCTCCCGGTGCACTTCGGCAACCGCAACTGGCACCCGATGGTCGAGGACACCCTCGCGTCGCTGACCGAAGCCGGCGCGAAGCGGGTCCTGGTGTTCCCCACGAGCGCGTACGGCGGCTACTCGGCCTGCCGCCAGTACGACGAGGACATCGAACGCGCCCGCGCCGCGGTCGGTGACGGCGCCCCCGAACTGGTGAAGATCCGCCAGTTCTTCGACCACCCGCTGTTCGTCGCGGCGGTGGCCGACGGCGTGCGCGCGGCCCACGCGTCGCTGGGGAACGAGCCCGGGATCCGCACGGTCTTCACCGCGCATTCGGTGCCGGAGAGCGCGGACCTCGCCTCGGGTCCGCCGGCCGAGGGTGGCCGCCGCTACTCGCGCCAGATCGCCGAAGCGGCCCGGCTCGTCGCGGCCGAGGCGGGCATCGCGGAGTACGACGTCGTCTGGCAGTCGCGGTCCGGGCCGCCGCAGGTCCCGTGGCTGGAGCCGGACATCGTCGACCACCTCGACGCCCTGCACGCCGACGGCGTCCGCGGCGTGGTGATCTCGCCGATCGGGTTCGTGTCCGACCACCTCGAGGTGATCTGGGACCTGGACAACGAGGCGGCGGAACGCGCGGCGGAGCACGGGATGGCGTTCGCCCGCGCGGCGTCGGCGGGCTCCGACCCGCGGTTCGCGGAGCTGGTGGTGGAGCTGGTCCGCGAGCACACGCACGGGGCCGAGCCGCGGAAGCTGTCGCCGTTCCCGGCGGCGGGCTGCACGGTCAACGGCGCGCCGTGCGCGGTCGGCTGCTGCGAACCCGCCAAGCGCCCGGCTCGCTGACGTCCGCCTGCAGCAGGTGCGGTGACCGCGCGAAGCCGTGCCTTTCGTAGGCCGGGACGGCGCGCGACGACGAGTGCACGGTGACCCGCTCCAGCCCGAGATCCGCGGCCAGGCGCAAGGTCGCGTCGATGAGCAGGCCACCGAGGCCGCTGTCGCGCGCTTCGGGCACGACGTACACGGACTGCACGTCACCCGTCGCCCGGGAGAACGCCGGCGGCGTCGGCACCCGCGCGGTGATCGCGAGGAACGCCATGCCGAGCACTTCGTCCCCGCGCGCGACGACCAGGCACCGGTGGGTCTCGGCGTTTTCCCTCGCCCAGGCGGCGAATTCGCGCACGAACCCGGCCCGCTCGCCCTCGGGCAGGCCGTCCCGCTCGGCCACCCAGCGCCACCGCAGCCCGGCCACCGCCGGGAGGTCGGCGGGCCGGGCGGGACGCACCGCGGGCTCGGTCACCCCTCGCGGGCCGTCTGTTCCGCGAAGACCCGCACCGCCTCGTTGACCGCGGCGCACCGGGCCGTCCGGACCGCTTCCGACAGCGGCCGCAGGGCCTGTGCCCGCAACGTCGAAGCCGACGCCGACAGCGCGCCGCCCGGGTCGTCGGCGGACGCGATCGCCAGGATCGCCGCGATCTCTTCGGCCCGCTGCAGCACCCGCAGCGCCCGGCCCGGCGTCCCGCCCGGCCAGTCGACGTTCGGCCGCGACCGCAGGTGCGCCGACAGCTCCGCGCGCACGCCGGGCCGGTCGGACGCCACGTCCAGTGACTGCAGCGCGCCCGCGCTGTTCCGGATCGCGTCGGTCAGGCCGTGCTCGGCTTCGCCCAGCCCGACGTACTCGGGCCGCGACGGCGTGGCCAGGGAATAGACCGTCCACCGCACCAGGCCTTCGGCGATCGGCTCCGGCACCAGCCCGAACCCGAGCTTCCGGCAGCACCACGGCGTCACCGGCGCGCAACGCCGCTTCGGTGAACGGACCGCCGCCGCCGAGGCCGCGGACGTCGCCCGCGACCGGCAGCACCAGCTGCATGCTTTTCGCTCCCTGCGAACGCAGCGCCATCAGCAGCTGCACGGGAGTGGCCGCCCGGTTGAAGGCCAAGGGGAGCTCGAACGCCTCCGCGGCGGCCGCGTCGGCGGCGACCACGTCGTGGGCCTCACCCCACGCGAGCAGGGCGTCGAGCACATCGTCGGACGCCGCGGCTCCGTTCAGCCACGCGGAGGACCAGACGGCGAAAGTCGCACTGGGACGGCACACGACGCCCTATTTTACCGGTCCGGCACGCACTGCAGCAGCGCGGCCACGCTGGAGTCGCTCCACGTCGACGCACCGCCGATCCGGCAGTAGCGTCGAACGGGTGAACGCAGTTCCAGACGCTCTTCCCCGGACCGCCGGGGCCCTGCGCGCGGCCGGGTACGAGCCGCGCCCGATCGCCCAAGAGATCCACGACAACCTGCTGACCGCCCTCAAGAACGGCGAGGACGCCTGGCCCGGCATCGTCGGGTTCTCCCGCACGGTGCTGCCGCAGCTCGAGCGCGCGCTGCTGGCCGGCCACGACGTCGTCCTGCTCGGCGAACGCGGCCAGGGCAAGACCCGCCTGCTGCGCACCCTCGCCGGCCTGCTCGACGAGTGGACGCCCGTCATCGAGGGCTCGGAGCTGGGCGAACACCCGCTCCAGCCGATCACGCCCGCGTCGATCCGCCGGGCCGCCGAGCTCGGCGCCGACCTGCCGGTGGCCTGGCGCCACCGCTCCGAGCGCTACACCGAAAAACTGGCCACCCCGGACACTTCGGTCGGCGACCTGATCGGCGACGTCGACCCGGTGAAGGTCGCCGAAGGCCGCAGCCTCGGCGACCCCGAGACCATCCACTTCGGTCTCGTCCCGCGCGCCCACCGCGGGATCGTCGCCATCAACGAGCTGCCCGACCTCGCCGAGCGCATCCAGGTCGCGCTGCTCAACGTGATGGAGGAGCGCGACATCCAGGTCCGCGGTTACACGCTGCGGCTGCCGCTGGACGTCCTGCTGGTCGCCACCGCGAACCCGGAGGACTACACCAACCGCGGCCGGATCATCACCCCGCTGAAGGACCGCTTCGGCGCCGAGATCCGCACGCACTACCCCTTGGACGTCGAGGCCGAGGTCGCCGTCGTCAAGCAGGAGGCGAACCTCGTCGCCGAGGTCGGGGAGCCGCTGCTGGAGGTCCTCGCCCGGTTCGTCCGGAACCTCCGCGAATCCACCGTCATCGACCAGCGCTCCGGCGTGTCGGCGCGGTTCGCCGTCGCCGCGGCGGAAACCGTGGCGGCCGCGGCCCTGCGGCGCGCGGCGCTGACCGGTGAGGAACCGGCCGTGGCGCGCCCGGTCGACCTCGACGCCGTCCCGTCCGTGCTGCGGGGCAAGATCGAGTTCGAACCCGGCGAAGAAGGCCGCGAGATCGAGCACCTCGTGCACCTCATGCGCCGGGCGATCGCCGAGACCGCCCGCGCCCGCTTCGCCGGGCTGGACCTGCGTCCGCTGGCCGACGCCGTCGAGGAGGGCCACCTGGTCGCGACCGGCGAGCGCGTCCCGGCCAAGGACGTCCTCGCGGCTTTGCCGGAGCTGCCAGTGCTGCACGAGGTCGCGTCCCGGGCCGGTGTCGCCGCCGACGAGCCCGCCGGGCGGATCGCGGCCGCCGTCGAACTCGCCCTCGAATCGCTGTTCCTGGCGCGGCGGCTGGCCAAGGACTCCGACGACGCGACGACCGTCTACGGCCGATGACCGCGGTCCCGTTTCCCGACGGCTACTCCTACGGCCCGTGGCACGACGGGCCGGACCCGCTCGCGCCCCCGGCCGACCTGCGGGACGCGCTCGACGAGATCGGCCGCGAGGTGATGGCCGGGTCGTCGCCGCGCTCCGCGCTGGAAGAACTGCTCCGGCGCGGTACGGAGCGCACCGCGGGCCTGGACGAGCTGACCCGGCGCCTGTGGCAGCGCCGGTCGCAGATCCAGCGTCGCAACAACCTCAACGGCACCTTGCAGGAGGTCCAGCGCCTGCTGCAGGAAGCCCTCGACGCGGAACGGCGCGAGCTGTTCCCGGACCCGGACGACGAAGCGCGGTTCCGCGAGGCCCAGCTCGACGCGCTGCCGTCCGGCACGGCCGCGGCCGTCAACGAGCTGGCGAACTACGACTGGCGCTCCGAGCAGGGCCGGGAGAACTACCAGCGCATCCGCGACCTGCTCGGCCAGGAGCTGATGGAGTCGCGGTTCCAGGGCATGAAGCAGGCGCTGCAGAACGCCGGGCCCGAGGACGTCGAGCGGATCAACGAGATGCTCTCGGACCTCAACGACCTCCTCGCGGCGCACGCGCAGGGCGCCGAGGACGTCCAGCAGCGGTTCGAGGACTTCATGTCCCAGCACGGCGAGTTCTTCCCGGAGAACCCGCGGAACGTCGAAGAGCTGATCGACGCGCTGGCCGAGCGGTCGGCGGCGGCGCAGCGGATGCTCAACTCGATGTCGGCCGAGCAGCGCGCCGAACTGGCGGAGCTGACCCAGCAGGCGTTCGGCGACCCGCGGCTCGCGCAGCAACTGTCCCAATTGGACGCGCAGCTGCGCGCGGCCCGGCCCGGCGAGGACTGGACGGGCTCGGAGCGCTTCCGCGGCAAGAACCCGCTGGGCATGGGCGAAGGCGCCCAGGCGATGGCCGATCTGGCGGAGCTGGACGCGCTGGCCGAGCAGCTGAGCCAGTCCTACCCGGGCGCGAGCCTGGAGGACATCGACCTGGAGGCCCTCGAGCGCCAGCTCGGCAAGGACGCCGGGGTCGACGCGCGGCGACTGTCCGAACTGGAGCGCGAGCTGCGCCGTCAAGGCCTGTTCGAACGGGCCGCCGACGGCACGCTGCGGTTGTCGCCCAAGGCGTTGCGGCGCCTCGGCGAGACGGCACTGGCCGACATCGTGAACGCGTTGCGCGGCAAGACCGGCGACCGCGAGACGGAGTCGGCGGGCGCGGCGGGCGAGCCGACCGGGGCGTCACGGCCGTGGCGGTTCGGGGACATGCAGCCGTGGGACGTGCCGCGGACGATCCGCAACGCCGTGCTGCGGTCGGTGTCGGTGGGGGAGCGAGCGGTCCGGCTCGACGTCGAGGACGTCGAAGTGGTCGAGACGGAGCACCGGTCGCGGGCGGCGGTGGCGTTGCTGGTCGACACGTCGTGGTCGATGGTCCAGGAGGGCCGCTGGCTGCCGATGAAGCGCACGGCGCTGGCGTTGCACCAGCTGATCAGCACGCGGTTCCGCAACGACGCGCTGCAACTGGTCACGTTCGGCCGGTACGCGCAGTCGGTGGAGCTGCCGGAGCTGATCGGGCTGGAGGGCGCGTGGGAGCAGGGCACCAACGCCCACCACGGGTTGCTCCTGGCCGGGCAGCATCTCCGGCGGCACCCGGACGCGCAACCGGTGGTCCTGATGGTGACCGACGGCGAGCCGACGGCCCACCTGGAACCGGACGGCGAGGCGGTCTTCGACTACCCGCCCCAGCCGCGCACGCTCCACAAGACACTGTCCGAAGTGGACCGCCTGGCCAAGCTGGGCGCATCGGTGACGGTGTTCCGCCTGGGCGACGACCCGAGGCTGACGGCGTTCGTCGACCTGATCGCCCGCCGTTCGGGCGGCCGAGTGGTGGCCCCGGACCTGGACGGCCTGGGCGCGGCGGTGGTCGGCGACTACCTGCGAACCCGCCGCCGCTGACGTCGTGGTCACCTAGGCAGTCGTGAGTGTTTAGGGCGGTTAGAACCGCCCTAAACACTCACGACAACTTGAGCCGCGGCTACCTCCGCGCGCGGCGGCCGTGGCGCGACGGCACCGGCTCCACCCGCTGTGCGCCCGCTCTCCGCAGGGACTCCGCCGCGAGCGTCGTGTCCTCGTGATCCGGCGGCAGGTACGCCTCGTGGTCCGCGAGCACCTCGCGGCCGAGCGCCCGAGCCTGCGCGGCCGCCCCGGAAGCCACCAGCTCGTCCACCGACCGGCGCCGCAACCGCAACATCCGCCCGAGCCTCGGCCCCAGCTCCGCCGACGGCAGGGCCCGGAAATGCCGCCACAGCGCGGCCGTGTGGTCGGCGAGGTCGGCCGTCGGCCCTTCGAGCACGTCGAACGCCCGGTCCAGCGCCGGGGCTAGACGCTCTTCGCCGTGGAGCCTGCCCAGGATCGCCCGCCGCGTCAGGCGGTGCGTGCTCACCAGCTCGCCCGGCACGTCGAACTCGGCCAATGACGCCTCCGCCAGCCCGTGCAGCGCCGCGTCCACCGCGACCGGGTCCGGGCCGATCCGGTGGGCCAGCTCGCGGCGGACACCGCCGGCCGCGAGCAGCGCGAGCACCTCGGCGACCCCTTGCGCCCGGCTGTCCTGGGCCGCCGCCGTGGCCAACGCCGCGAGCGTCGTGTCCTCCACACAGGCCGGGTGCGCTTCGCCCGGCTCGCGTTCCAACGGCGGCGTGTGTGGCACCCGGTCGAGGTAGGACGCGAAGCTCAGCCCCTGCTGCCGGAGCACCCCACCCGCCTGGGCCAGCGCGAGCGGCAGGCAGCCCAGCTCCCTGACCACGTCCAGCGCGGCTTCGTCGGCGTCGTGGCCCGAGCGGGCGCACAGGAACCCGACCGCTTCGGGCTCGGTGAACCCGCCCACCGGCACCGTGCCGCCGAGGATTTCGAAGTCGGGCACCGTCGTCGTCACCAGCACCCGTGCGCGGGCGGGCAGCCAGCGGGTGAGCGCGTCCGGGTCGGTCGCGTCGTCGAAGACCACGAGCGCGTCGTCGAGGCTGTCGACCCACGCCAGACCCGCGTCGGCACCCGCCTCCGCCAGCTCGGCGAACGCCCGGGCCGGGTCCGCCGTCACCCAGACCACCGGGGCGCGGCAGTCCCGGGCGTACGCGGCAGCCAGGTGCGTCTTGCCGGTGCCCGGACCACCGAGCAGCACGCAGAAGCGGCCGGACGCGAACGTCTCCTCGATCCGGGCTCGCAGCCCACCGCGAAACACGGCCGAGAGCGGCTCGCGGGGGACGCGGGTGAGCCGCGTCACGGGTTCTCGCAGCGTGCCGGATCCGCGCGTGAGCCGGGTGCGGCGCAGCCGCAGCAGCACGACGGCCGCCGCGACGACCAGGATCACGGCGCCCGCGCCACCCACCGTGACCTCGGCGTTCATCGTGTCAGGCTAACCGCGGGCGGGGCTTCGGCCGGGGTGACACGCGCGGCACGGCCGTGTGGGGGACGAGTCCCACCGGGCGGGAGGACGCCGGAGGCAGCGCTTACAGTCGAGGGTATGCAGACTTGGTCATCGGTCGACGTGCCCCGCATCCCCGGCACCCCCCGCCCGCTGCGGCTCCACGACACGGCCACCGGGCAGATCCGCCCGACCGCGCCCGGCGCCACCGCCCGGATGTACGTCTGCGGCATCACGCCCTACGACGCGACGCATCTGGGGCACGCCGCGACGTACCTGGCTTTCGACCTGGTGAACCGCGTGTGGCGGGACAACGGGCACGACGTCCACTACGTGCAGAACGTGACGGACATCGACGAGCCGCTGCTGGAGCGGGCCGAGCGCGACCAGGACGACTGGGTCGTGCTGGGCATGCGCGAGACGGCGCTGTTCCGCGAGGACATGACCGCGCTGCGGGTCATCCCGCCGCGGCAGTTCGTCGGCGCGGTGGAGAGCATCCCGGAGATCGTCGAGGTCATCGCGAAGCTGGTCGCGAACGGCGCCGCCTACCGCGCGGACGACCCGGAGTTCCCGGACATCTACTTCGACCACTCGGCGACCGGGAAGTTCGGCTACGAGTCGAACTACGACGAGCCGACGATGCGGAAGTTCTTCGCCGAGCGCGGCGGTGACCCCGACCGCACCGGCAAGCGCCATGCGCTGGACGCGCTGCTGTGGCGCGTGGCCCGTGACGGCGAGCCGTCGTGGGAGTCGGAGCTGGGCCCGGGCCGTCCGGGCTGGCACATCGAGTGCAGCGCCATCGCGGTCAACCGCCTCGGCCTCGGGTTCGACCTCCAGGGCGGTGGTTCGGACCTCATCTTCCCGCACCACGAGTACAGCGCGGCGCACGCCGAAGCCGTCGCCAAGGACGGCCCGTTCGCCCGCCACTACGTCCACGCCGGGATGATCGGCCTCGACGGCGAGAAGATGTCGAAGTCGCGCGGGAACCTGGTGTTCGTCTCGCGGCTGCGGGCCGACAACGTCGACCCGGGCGCGATCCGGCTGGCGTTGTTCGCCGGGCACTACCGCGAGGACCGTCCGTGGACGGACGCGCTGCTCGCCGAGGCCGAGACCCGGCTGGCGCGCTGGCGCGAGGCCGTCTCGCTGCCCACAGGCCCGTCCGCCGAGGACACCGTCGCCCGCCTGCGCGACCACCTGTCCGACGACCTGGACACCCCGAAGGCCCTCGCGGCGATCGACGCGTGGGCGAGCGAGGCCCTGCGCCGCGACGGCACCGACCCGGCGGCCCCGGGCCTGATCCGCATCGCGGTCGACGCTCTCCTCGGCATCACCCTCTGACCCAAGGGAGGGCGGCACTTTCACGTGAAAGTGCCACCCCTCCCTGTGTATAACGGCCTATACCGCGGCGGGCTGGCCGTCGGCCAGCTCCAGGTGGTCGCCTGACCAGTCTCGGCGTAGCCAGCGGTCGTGAGACGCGATGACGACCGCGCCCGGCGCCGAATCGAGCGCGGCGAACAGTTCTTCCGCCAGGGTCAGCGAAATGTGGTTCGTGGGCTCGTCCAGCAGGAGCACGTCCGGTGGCTCGGCCAGCAGGATCGCCAGTGCCAGGCGACGTCGCTGGCCCACCGAAAGCGCCCCGACCGGCTGCCGGAGGTCCCGGGACGCCAGCAGGCCCAGCTGGCTCAGCGGGGGAGCGTCCTCGCCGAGCGCGTCCCGGTACACGCGGGCCGCGTTCCGCTCGGGTTCGGTGAAGACCACGTCCTGCTCCAGCAAGCCGACCCGCACGCCCTGTCCGAAGTGGACCGTCCCGGCCGCGGGCGCGAGCCGCCCGGCCAGTACCGACAGCAGCGTCGACTTCCCGGCCCCGTTGCCGCCGGTCACGAGCAGCCGGGCCGCACCGTCGACGTCGAGCCGCGGCAACCGCAGTCGCCCCGGCACCTCCAGCGACCGCACCGAGATCGCCGGTCCGTCGCCGGAAGCGCGGCCGGTCAGCTCGGCCCGGAACCGCAGTGGCGCCGGGGGTTTGCGCACCTGGTCGCGTTCGAGGTTCTCCAGGCGCTGCTCGGCGTCGCGCACCCGCCGCGAGATCGTCTTCTGGACGCGGGCGCCCTTGAACGCGTGGATGAACTTGTCGTTGTCGCGGGGACCGCGGCCGTAGGCGACGTTGCGCGCCGTGACCGCGACGGTTTCCCGCAGCTCCTTCAGCTCCTCCTGCTCTTCGGCGTACCGCTGCTCCCACCGGGCGCGCTCGGCCTTCTTGTGGCCGAGGTAGTCGGTGTAGCTGCCGCCGTAGCGGACCGCCCCGCCGGCCTGCCGGTCGGCGGCGGCCGGGTCGAGGTCGACGATGTCGGTGCAGACGGCGTCGAGGAACACCCGGTCGTGCGAGGACAGCACGACGATGCCGGTGAGCTCCGTGAGGTGGTGCTCCAGGAACGCCATCGCGCTGTCGTCGAGGTGGTTGGTCGGCTCGTCCAGCAGGAGCGTCTCCGGCCGCCGGATCAGCAGTGCGGCCAAGCCGAGCCGGGACCGCTGCCCGCCGGAGAGCGTGCCCAGCCGCCGGTCCGGCTCGACGCCGCCGAGGCCGAGCCCGTCGCAGACGAGCTTGGCGCGCCGGTCGGCGTCCCAGAGGTCGTGGGCCTGGGCCCACTCCAGGACGCGGCCGTACTCGTCGAGCACGGCCGGGTCGTCGGGCCGGTCGGTCATCGCCGCGGTCAGCTCGTCGAGCCGGGCCGCGGCGGCGCGGATCTCGGCGAGCGCGTCGTCGAGGACGTCGGCGAAGGTCGCGTCCATGCCGAACGGCAGCTCCTGCAGCAGGAACCCGACGTCGGGGCCGCGGAGCACCTCGCCGGAGCGGGGTTCGTCGAGCCCGGCGAGCAGGCGCAGCAGGGTGGACTTGCCGGTGCCGTTCTCGCCGACCAGGCCGAGCCGTTGCCCGGCCGACGCGGTCAGCGAGACGCCGTCGAGCACCGTGCGGGTGCCGTAGCCGAAGACGACGTCCTTGGCCTGCAAGGGAAAGAGGGTTGCCATGGGTGATCACCGAGCCCTGGGGGAAGAAAGCGGAAATCCCGCCGGGCGTCGTGGCACGCGGGAGCGTCGGCTCGACCGGGTGCCGCCTCGGAAGCGGGATGGGCGCGGTTCAGTTCCTCATAGTGGAACCAGGTTAACGCAACAACCGTAGAGTTAGTCAACGGGTTATGGCGTGGGTCACATCCGGCAGCTGGCCCGTGGACCGTTCGGCGGCCGCCGTGCCGTCGGTGAGGAACTCCAGCAACGCCGTGAGCTGGCGGCGGTCAAGGCGGGCCAGTCGCTCGCCGACGAACCGGGCCATCGGCGCGTACAGCTCGGCGAGCTCGGCCATCCGGTCCGGCAGCGGCCGGACGACGAGCCGGCGCCGGTCGGCGGGGTCCGGCGCGCGTTCGGCGAGCCGGTGGCGCTCCATCCGGTCGAGCAGCCGCGTGAACGCGCCGGTGGACATCCCGAGCAACCGGGCGAGCTCGGTCGGGGAGTCGCTGACGCCGCCGTGGAGCAGGTGCAGGCAGTGCAGCTCGGTGGGGGTGACGGCCATCCGCTCGGCGACCGCGGCGTGGAAGAGCGCGGTCGAACCCACGAACCGGGGGAGGGCGAGTGCGGCGGCGGTGGCGAGTTCGCGCTGGTCGGGCAACGTCCATCCAAGGTTGTGACGACGCAGTCACTGCCTCGCGCAGTGACTGCCCCGCGAACGATAGCGGACTTCCTTGACAAACCCGCAGGCGGGACCAAGTATGAAAGAAGTCTTTCGAAACATCTCTTTCAGAAAGGACGGCCGATGGCCGAGCTGCCGCCGCGCAAGCGGATCGAGGACGTCGAGCTGCTGCGCGCGCTGGCGCACCCGCTGCGGTCGGCCTTGCTGAACCACCTCACGGCCGTCGGGCCGCGCACCGCGAGCGAGTGCGCCGAAGCCGTCGGCTCGACGGCGTCCAACTGCAGCTGGCACCTGCGGCAGCTCGCGCAGTACGGGCTGGTCGAGCGGGCCGACGCCGAAGACGGCCGCGAACGGCCGTGGCGCGCCCGCCAGGTCGGCCTCGAAATGGGGGAGCTGGCCGACGACCCGGCGCAGCGGGCGGCCCAGCTCGGCGTAGTCGGCGCGACGCTCACCCACGAGCAGGAGCTGACCCAGCGGTACCTGGACTCCCTCGACACGCTCGACCCGGCCTGGCGGGCCGTGGCGGGCCTGACCACGTACGCGCTGCGCGTCACGCCGGAGGAGCTGACCCGCCTGGTCGAGGCGATCGACGCGCTGGTCCGCCCGTACGTCGGCGCGATCCGGACGGACGCGCCCGCCGACGCGCGCTCGGTGCACGTCGGCCTGCGGGCGTTCCCGCGCATCGAACACTCGGGGAAGGCGGAGGCGTGAAACAGCTGCTGGGGGTACCGGCGTTCGCGCGGCTGTGGGTGGCCGCGTTCTTCGGCGAGACGGCCGAATGGATGCTGCAGGTCGCGCTGCCCGTGTACGTCTTCCAGCGCACCGGCTCGGCCGCGACGACGGCGCTGAGCATCGTGCTCGGCCTGCTGCCCGCGGTGCTGCTGAGCCCGGTCGCCGGCGTGATCGCCGACCGGTGGAACCGCCGCGCCGTGCTGTTCGCGGTCTGCTGCGGGCTCGCGGTCGTCGTGCTGCCGCTGCTGGCCGAGCCGAACGTGGGGATCGTCTACGCGGTGATGGCCGCGCAGGCGGCGCTGGCGTCGGTGTTTGAACCGGCGCGCAACGCGCTGGTTCCCGAACTGGTCGGCGTCGAGGAGGTCACCGGCGCGAACGGGCTCATGAGCGTCAACGGCAGCGTCGCCCGGCTGGCCGGTGGCTGGGCCGGGGGCGCGTTGCTGGGCTTCGGCGGGCTCGCCGACGTCATCACCGGCTACCTCGTCGTGCTCGCGGTGGCGGCGGCGTTGCTGGCCAAGCCGTTCCGGCGGGTGGCCGCGCCCGCGCCGGCGGCCGAGCCCGAACCCGTGGTGCGGGCCTGGCTCGATGGCCTCCGCGAGCTGACGCACAACCGCCGTCTGTGGCGCACCGGGCTCGCGCTCGTCTTCACCTCGCTGGCGCAAGGCATGTTCCTGGTGCTGTTCGTGGTGTACGTCCTGGACGTGCTCGGCGGCAGCGAGGCTGACGCCGGGCTGCTGCGCGGCGTGCAGGCGCTCGGTGGCCTGGCCGCCGGGTTCGCGCTGGCCACGATCGCGCGGCGGGTGGCGCCGCCCGCCCTGCTCGGCTGGGGCTCGGTCGCGCTGGGCCTGCTGTCCGCGGTGATCTGGAACCTGTCGCTGGTGACCACGGCGCTGGGCGTCTACGTCGGCCTGTTCGTCCTGGTCGGCGCACCCGGCGTGGTCGTCGGTGCCGGGGCGCTGTCGGAGATCCAGAGCGCGGTCGCGCCCGAACGCGCCGGACGGGTGCTGAGCACGACGTTCGCCGCCGTCGCCACCTTCACGACGCTCGGCGCGCTGCTGGCCGGGACACTCGTCGCGGTCACCGGACCGGCGGTGCTGCTCAACGTTCAGGCCGGGGTGTACGTCGTCGCGGGTGTCGTGGCGCTGGCCGGGAAGCGCGGCGCGGTGGCTACGGTGGAGGGGTGCCGCACCTCTTCGCCACCAGCGACCTCCACGTGACCCACGAGGGCAACGGCCCGATCCTCGACGACGTCGTCCCGGAGACCCCCGGTGACTGGCTGCTCGTCGCGGGCGACGTCGCCGAGCGGGCCGAGGCGGTCATCGGGACGCTGAAGACGCTGCGCGAGCGGTTCGCGAAGGTCGTCTGGGTGCCCGGCAACCACGAGCTGTGGACGACCAAGAACGACGAATGCCAGCTGCGCGGCCAGGCCCGCTACGAGTACCTCGTCGAGCAGTGCCGCGCGATCGACGTCGTGACGCCGGAGGACGAGTTTCCCGTCTGGCGCCACGGTCCCCGCCCCCTGACGATCGCGCCGCTGTTCCTGCTCTACGACTACAGCTGGCGCACCCCGGAGGCCGAGGGGAAGTCTCTCGAAGAGGCCCTGCGCCAGGCGCGTGAGGCCGGGGTGGTCTGCACCGACGAGTACTTCCTGCACCCGGACCCGTACCCGAGCCGCCAGGCGTGGTGCGAGGACCGGCTGAAGATCAGCACCGGGCGCCTCGACGCGATCCCCGAGGACCACGGCACGATCCTGATGTCGCACTGGCCGCTGCACCGCCACCCGACCGCGCCGCTGTACTGGCCGGAGTTCGCGCTGTGGTGCGGCACGACGAAGACCGAGGACTGGCACCTGCGCTACCGCGCGGAGATCGCCGTCTACGGCCACCTGCACATCCCGCGGACCACCGAGGCCGACGGCGTCCGCTTCGAAGAGGTCTCCCTCGGCTACCCGCGGGAGTGGCGGAAGCGGGCCCGCGGACCGGTGCCGCTGCGCCGGATCCTCTGGCCGTCATGAGTCCGCGCGACGCCGTTCCCTGAGCGCGCGGACCCGGCCGCGGCTCGCGCAAGCGGGGGAGGGACACCACCGCCGCCGCCCGCCCGGGTCGGCGAACACCCCGCGGCAGTCCTGCTCCGGGCAGGCCCGCAGGTCGTTGCGTAACGGCCCGGTGAGCCAGTCCGCGGCTTGGTGCGCCAGCCGGGCGAACGCATCGGACGCCGTCGGCGGGGCACTGCGGTGGAGCCGGTCCAGTGCGGCCAGGTGCACGGGCTCGGGCTTGAGAAACGCTGCCAGCGAGCTGACCTGGTCGGCTCGCGGCGAAACGGCGTCGACCGCGCCCAGCGCGAGTTCGCGGAGGACCTCCCGGAGCCGGTGGGCCGCGGCGAGGTCGGCGTGCGTCAGCGGGGCGAGCGGGGCCAGTTCGACCTGCTCGAGCCAGTCGCGCAGGCGCTCGGGCGACGGGATGCGCTCGACCGGCCGCGCCCCGAAGTGCCGCCCGCGCGTGGCGAGCAGGTTCAGCCAGGGCGCCCCCATGTCGAGGCGGAACTCTTCGGACACTTCGCCATCGTAACGGGTGAGGCGTTACACTCGGCCGTGTGACTGGGGAACCACGGGTGCGGACGGTGCTGGGCGACATCGATCCGGCCGAACTGGGCGTGACGGACTCGCACGACCACCTCTTCTTCGCCTCGAAACTGCTGCCCGGCCAGGAGCTGGACGACCCGGCCGCCGCCGCGGAGGCGCTCCTCGACTTCAAGACGCGGGGCGGCTCGGCGCTCGTCCAATGGACGCCGTACGGCCTGACCCGGCGGACCCGCGAACTGGCCTGGATGTCGCGGGAGATCGGCGTGCACGTGGTCGCGGCGACCGGCCTGCACCGCGCCGAGCACTACAACCCGGCGATCCTCGGCCGTGTCGTGGACGGCCTGGTCAAGGAGTTCGTCGCCGACCTGACCGAGGGCACCCAGCCCGCCGACCTGCCCGACGAGCCGCGGACCGGCCCGCGCGCCGGGCTGGTCAAGGTGGCGGGCGCGTTCCACACGATCGACCCCCACGCCCGGCTGACGATGACCGCCGCCGCGGTCGCCCACCAGGACACGGGCGCGCCGATCGCGGTGCACCTCGAACTCGGCACGGCGGGCTTGGAGACGGTCGAGCTGCTGTGCGGCAAGTTGGACGTTCCACCCGAAAAGGTGATTCTCGGGCACCTCAACCGGAACCCGGACGCGCGGCTGCAGCGGGAGATCGCCGAGACCGGCGTGTTCCTCGGCTTCGACGGCCCGTCGCGGGCCAACCACGCCACCGACTGGCGGCTCTTCGACGGCCTCGAGGCGCTCGTCGAGGCCGGGCACGGCGGGCAAATCCTGCTCGGCGGCGACACGACCACCGCGGCGGCCCGGTTCCAGCCGGGCGCGTCCTACCTGCTCACGACGCTGGCCCCGCGGCTGACGACGCTGCTCGGCGGCGACGTCGTCACGGCCATGCTGGTGGCGAACCCCGCGCGGGCGTTCGCCACCAGCTGGCGCAAGTGACGCGGGCTGAAGGGGACTTTCCTGGCATCAGATGCGAGGAAAGTCCCCTTCAGCGCGTCAGATGCGCTGAACGTCCCCTTCAGCGCAGGCCGAAACCTTCCTGCCCGCCGCCGCGGCCGCGGCGGCGCAGGTAGCGCTCGAACTCGGCGGCGATCTTGTCGCCGCTGACGTCCTGCTCCGCGACCTCGCTCTGCGCGTCGCCGCGCTCCTCGAGGCTGCGGACGTACTCGCTGATCTCTTCGTCCTCGTCGGCCATCTCGCTGACCGTGCGCTGCCACTCCTCGGACTGCTCCGGCAGCGCGCCGAGCGGGATCTCGACGTCGAGGATGTCCTCCAGCTTGTGCAGCAGCGCCAGCGTCGCCTTCGGGGACGGCGGGTGCGACACGTAGTGCGGCACCGCGGCCCAGATCGACACGGCCGGGATGCCCGCCTGCACGCAGTAGTCCTGCAGGATCCCGACGATGCCGGTCGGGCCCTGGTAGTTGTTCAGGTCGAGCCCGTAGAGCGACGCGGTGTCCTTGTCGTACGCCGTCCCGGTGACCGGGACCGGCCGCGTGTGCGCGGTGTCGGCGAGCAGCGCGCCCAGCGTCACCACCGTCGCGACGTCCAGCTGCTTGATGTGCTCCAGCAGCTCGGCGCAGAAGGCACGCCAGCGCATGTTCGGCTCGGGGCCCTGCACCAGCACGACGTCCCGGTCGAACCCGTCGGGGCGGCACACCGACAGCGTCGTCGTCGGCCAGTCCACCCGTCGAGTGACGCCGTCCACCATCCGGACGGTCGGGCGGCTGACCTGGAAGTCGTAGTAGTCGTCGGGCTCCAGTTCGGCCAGGGGCGTGGCGTCCCAGTTCAGCTGCAGGTGCTCCACCGCGCGGCTGGCCGCGTCACCCGCGTCGTTCCAGCCTTCGAAGGCGACGACCATCAGCGGGCGGGTGGGTTCGGTGCGGTCGCCGGGCGGCCGCGGGGTCTCGTCGACGGGCTCACTCACCGGACCAGCCTACGACCACCGGCCTTACCCTGTTCAGCATGTCCGACCGCCTGTCGTCGCCCTTCCTCGAAGCCCTTCGCTCGCGCGTTCTCGTGGCCGACGGCGCCATGGGCACCGCCCTGCAGGCCCACGACCTGAGCCTGGCCGACTTCGACGGCCTCGAAGGCTGCAACGAGATCCTCAACGTCACCCGGCCGGACGTGGTCCGTTCGGTCCACCGCGGGTACCTCGAGGCGGGCGCGGACGCCGTCGAAACCAACACTTTCGGGGCCAATTTCGCCAACTTCGCCGAGTACGACATCACCGGGCGGATCTTCGAGCTGGCCGAAGCCGGGGCCCGGCTGGCCCGCGAGACGGCCGACGAGTTCGCGACGCCGGACCGTCCGCGGTTCGTGCTCGGCTCGGTCGGCCCGGGCACGAAGCTGCCGACGCTCGGCCACGCGCCGTTCACCACGCTGCGTGACGCCTACCGCGAAGAGGTCCGCGGTCTGCTCGCCGGCGGCGTCGACGCGGTGATCGTCGAGACCACCCAGGACATCCTCCAGACGAAGGCGTCGATCATCGGCGCGAAGCGGGCGATGACCGCCGAGGGCAGGCAGGTGCCGATCCTCGCCTCGATCACCGTCGAAACCACCGGCACCATGCTGCTCGGCACCGAGGTCGGGGCCGCGCTGGCCGCCCTGGAACCGCTCGGCATCGACGTCATCGGCCTCAACTGCGCCACCGGCCCGGCCGAGATGAGCGAGCACCTGCGGCAGCTGGCCAAGCACGCCCGCGTGCCGCTCTCGGTGATGCCGAACGCGGGCCTGCCCGAGCTGGGCCCGGACGGCGCGGTCTACCCGCTCGGCCCGGAAGCCCTGGTCGAGGCGCTGACCGGGTTCGTCCGCGAGTTCGGCGTCGGCCTCGTCGGCGGCTGCTGCGGCACCACCGACGAGCACATCCGGCAGCTCGCCGCGGCGGTCTCCGAGACGAAACCGGTACCCCGGCGGCCGCGGCCCGAGCCGGGCGTGTCGTCGCTCTACCAGGCGGTGCCGTTCAAGCAGGACGCGAGCGTGCTGATGATCGGCGAGCGGACCAACGCCAACGGCTCGAAGGCGTTCCGCACCGCGATGCTGGAGGGCCGCTGGGACGACTGCGTCGAGATCGCCCGCGAGCAGACCCGCGACGGCGCCCACCTCCTGGACCTGTGTGTCGACTACGTCGGGCGCGACGGCACCGCGGACATGGCCGAGCTGGCCGGGCGCCTCGCCACGGCGTCCACCCTGCCGATCATGCTCGACTCCACCGAGGTCCCGGTGCTTCGCGCGGGCCTGGAGCGGCTCGGCGGCCGCTGCGCGGTCAACTCCGTCAACTACGAGGACGGCGACGGCCCCGAGTCCCGGTTCACCCAGGTCATGGAGCTGGTGCGCGAGTACGGCGCCGCCGTCGTCGCCCTGACCATCGACGAAGAAGGCCAGGCGCGCACGGCGCAGAAGAAGGCCGACATCGCTTCGAGGCTGATCGCGGACATCACCGGAAACTGGGGCGTGCGGACGTCCGACATCATCATCGACGCCCTGACCTTCACCATCGCCACCGGCCAGGAGGAGTCCCGCCGCGACGGCATCGAGACGATCGAGGCCATCCGCGAGATCAAGCGCCGCCACCCCGAGGTCCAGACCACGCTCGGGCTGTCCAACATCTCGTTCGGGCTCAACCCGGCCGCGCGGCAGGTGCTGAACTCGGTGTTCCTGCACGAGTGCGTCCAAGCCGGGCTCGACACCGCGATCGTGCACGCGTCGAAGATCCTGCCGATGGCGCGGATCCCCGACGACCAGCGCGCGGTCGCCCTCGACCTCGTCTACGACCGCCGTCGTGACGGCTACGACCCGCTGCAGGAGCTGATGGCCCTGTTCGAGGGCGTCAGCGCGGCGTCGTCCAAGGCGTCACGGGCCGAGGAGCTGGCAGCGTTGCCGCTGTTCGAACGGCTCGAACGCCGGATCGTCGACGGCGAGCGCAACGGACTGGCCGACGACCTCGACGCCGCCCTCGAGCAGCGGCCCGCTTTGCAGATCATCAACGACACGCTGCTGTCCGGCATGAAGACCGTCGGCGAACTGTTCGGGTCCGGGCAGATGCAGCTGCCGTTCGTGCTGCAGTCCGCCGAGGTGATGAAGGCCGCCGTCGCCCACCTCGAGCCGCACATGGAGAAGGAGGACGACTCCGGCAAAGGCCGGATCGTGCTGGCCACCGTGCGCGGCGACGTCCACGACATCGGCAAGAACCTCGTCGACATCATCCTGTCCAACAACGGCTACGAGGTCGTCAACCTCGGCATCAAACAGCCGATCACCACGATCCTCGACGCGGCCGAGGAGCACGGCGCCGACGCGATCGGGATGTCCGGGCTGCTGGTCAAGTCCACGGTGATCATGAAGGAGAACCTCCAGGAGATGAACTCCCGGGGCGTCTCCGCGCGCTGGCCGGTGCTGCTCGGCGGCGCGGCGCTGACCCGTTCCTACGTGGAGAACGACCTGACCGAGCTGTACCTCGGCGACGTCCGCTACGCGCGCGACGCGTTCGAGGGGCTGCGGCTGATGGACGCGATCATGGCCGCCAAGCGCGGCGAGTCGCCGCTGGTGGACGCCGACGCCGAGAAGAAGCGCCTGGAACGCAAGGAACGCCGGGAGCGGTCGCTGCGGATCGCCGAGGCGCGCAAAGCCCGCAAGGCCGAGGAAGAAGCCCTTGAAGGCCCGCCGCCCGCGCGGTCGGACGTGGCGACCGACGTCCCGCTGCCGACGCCGCCGTTCTGGGGCTCCCGTGTGGTCAAGGGCGTCGCGGTCGCCGACTACGCCGCGATGCTCGACGAGCGGGCGACGTTCATGGGGCAGTGGGGGCTCAAGGGCGCCCGCGGCGGCGCCGGGCCGACGTACGACGAACTGGTCGAGACCGAGGGGCGGCCGCGGCTGCGGTACTGGCTCGACCGGCTGACCGCCGACGGCGTCCTGGCCCACGCGGCCGTCGTCTACGGCTACTTCCCGTGCGTGGCCGAGGGCGACGACCTGGTCGTGCTCACCGAGCCGGAGCCCGACGCGCCCGAGCGCGTGCGCTTCACCTTCCCGCGCCAGCGCCGCGACCGGCGGCTCTGCCTGGCCGACTTCTACCGGCCGCGCGAGTCCGGCGAGGTCGACGTCGTGCCGTTCACGATCGTCACCATGGGCCAGCCGATCGCCGACTACGCGAACGAGCTGTTCGCGGCCAACGCCTACCGCGACTACCTCGAGGTGCACGGCCTCGGCGTCCAGCTCACCGAGGCGCTGGCCGAGTACTGGCACTGCCGGATCCGGCAGGAGCTGACCTTCCCCGGCGGTGTGGCGGTCGCCTCAGAGGACCCGGACGACGTCGAGGAGTTCTTCAAGCTCGGCTACCGTGGAGCGAGGTTCTCACTGGGCTACGGCGCCTGTCCCGATCTCGAGGACCGGGCGAAGATCGTCGCGCTCCTCGAACCGGGCCGCATCGGCGTCAAGCTGTCCGAGGAGTACCAGCTCCACCCCGAGCAGTCGACCGACGCGATCGTCTGCCACCACCCGGAAGCCAAGTACTTCAACACCTGAGGGAGATCCACTGTGGACGGACTCGATGCCGTGCTGTGGGACATGGACGGCACGCTGGTCGACTCCGAGAAGCTGTGGGACGTCGCGCTCTACGAGACGACGGAGTGGCTGGGCGGCAAGCTTTCCGAGGAGCAGCGGCTGACCCTCGTCGGGTCCAACATGGACGACACCTCGGCGTACCTGCTCGAGGTTGTCGGCCGTCCGGTGACGCCGGAGTCGATCGCCTCGACCGGCGCGGAGATCCGCCGTCGCACGGCCGGGCTCTTCAACGACGAGCTGCCGTGGCGCCCCGGCGCCCGCGAAGCGCTGACGGCGGTGCGGGAAGCGGGGCTGCGCTCGGCGCTGGTCACCTCGACCGAACGCGACCTGACCGAGCTGGCGCTGAACACCATCGGCCGGGACTTCTTCGACGTCACCGTGTGCGGTGACGAGGTCGAGGGGAACAACAAGCCGCACCCGCGCCCGTACCTCAAAGCGGCCGAGCTGCTCGGTGTCTCGGCCGAGCGGTGCGTCGCGGTGGAGGACTCGCCGCCGGGCACGGCGTCGGCGGTGGCCGCGGGCTGCACGGTCCTGGTCATCCCCAACGACGTCCCGGTCGAGCCGGGGGAGCGGCGCGTGTTCCGCGACTCCCTGGTGGGCATCGACGTCCCGGCCCTGGCGGCCCTGCTGGTCTGACCACCTCCACGTCGCATTTCCGCTAGCCGCGCCCCGCCGGGTCCGCGATGCTGGTCGGCGTGCATGAGGACTTCGAGGGGTGCGTGCGGGCGGTCCAGGCGAAGGACGCCCGCTTCGACGGGTGGTTCTACACGGCGGTGCTGACGACGAAGATCTACTGCCGCCCCAGCTGTCCCGTGGTACCGCCGAAGCCGCGGAACATGAGCTTCTACCCGAGTGCGGCCGCCGCCCAGCAGGCCGGGTTCCGGGCCTGCAAGCGCTGCCGCCCCGACGCGAGCCCCGGCTCGCCGCTGTGGAACGAGCGCGCCGACCTGGTGGCGCGGGCGATGCGGCTGATCGCCGACGGCGTCGTCGACACCGAAGGCGTCCAGGGCCTCGCCGCGCGGCTCGGCTACAGCGTCCGGCAGGTTCAGCGGCAGGTGTTCGCGGAGCTCGGCGCCGGGCCGCTGGCGCTGGCCAGGGCCCAGCGCGCGCAGACCGCGCGGACCCTGATCGAGACGACCACGCTGCCCATGACCGAGCTGGCGCTGGCCGCCGGGTTCGGCAGCATCCGGACGTTCAACGACACCGTCCGCGAGGTGTTCGCCCTGTCACCGACCGAGCTGCGGCAGCGCGCGAAGGGCAAGCCCTCGGCGGCCGGGGCGCTCGTGCTGCGGCTGCCCTACCGCAAGCCGCTGTGCCCGGACAACCTGTTCGGCCACCTCGTGGCCACCGGCGTGCCGGGCGTGGAGGAGTGGCGGGACGGCGCCTACCGCCGGACGCTGCGGCTGCCGCACGGCCACGGCGTCGTCGCGCTGCGGCCCGAAGACGGCCACATCGCCTGCCGCCTCTCCCTGACCGACCTGCGCGACCTGCCGGCGGCGACCAGCCGCTGCCGGCGCCTGCTCGACCTCGACGCCGACCCGGTCGCCGTCGACGACCAGCTCGCCGCCGACCCGCTGCTGGCCCCGCTGGTCGCGGCCGCACCCGGGCGCCGGGTCCCGCGCACGGTCGACGGCGCCGAGTTCGCCGTCCGCGCGGTACTCGGCCAGCAGGTCTCGACGGCGGCGGCCCGCACCCACGCGGCCCGGCTCGTCGTCGCGCACGGCGAACCGATCGAAGATCCCGAAGGCGGCCTGACGCACCTGTTCCCGTCTCCGCAGGCGTTGGCGTCCCTCGACCCCGAGACGCTCGCCATGCCGCGCAGCCGACGTCGCACGCTCCTGGCCCTGGTCGAGGCGCTGACGGACGGGCTGGACCTCGGCGCGGGCAGCGACTGGGGCGCGACCCGGGCCGCGCTGACCGCGTTGCCGGGATTCGGGCCGTGGACGGTGGAGAGCATCGCGATGCGCGCCCTCGGCGACCCGGACGCCTTCCTGCCCACCGACCTCGGCATCAAGTACGCGGCGGAGACCCTCGGGCTCGGCGGGCAGGCCGCCGTCGTCGCCCGGTCCGCGGCGTGGCGCCCGTGGCGCGCCTACGCCACCCAGCACCTGTGGGCCACCGGAGACCACGCGATCAACCGGATGCCCGCGGCCTAGCTTCCGACAGGAGAACCATGCCCACCCACGTCGTCGTGGACAGTCCCTGCGGCCCGCTGACCCTCGTCGCCGAGGGCGACGCGCTCACCGGGCTGTACATGGACTACCAACGCCACCGCCCCGCCGACGCGACGTTCGGCGCGCCGTCCGCCGGAGCCGAGATCTTCGACCGGGCCGAGGCCCAGCTGAAGGAGTACTTCGCCGGGCAGCGCCGGGACTTCGACCTCCCGCTGGCCTTCGCGGGCACGCCGTTCCAGCGGACCGTGTGGTCGGCGCTGCTCGAACTCCCATTCGGTGAGACGACGTCGTACGGCGAGCTGGCCCAGCTGCTCGGCCGCCCGTCGGCGGCCCGCGCGGTCGGGCTCGCCAACGGCAAGAACCCGATCTCGATCATCGTGCCGTGCCACCGGGTGATCGGCTCCACCGGCTCGCTGACCGGCTACGGCGGCGGTCTGGAGCGCAAGCGCTACCTGCTCGACTTCGAACGCCGTCCCACTCCTCGGGAGGCGGCGCCCGCTCCGGTGTGAGATCGGTGGCACCCGGGCCATCCCGGAGGGGCGCGCGCGGGTCCGGGATGGAAGGATCTGCAGACCGTGAAGACCTTCGATGAGCTGTTCGCGGAGCTTGCCGAGCGCGCGCGTACCCGTCCCGACGGGTCCGGCACCGTCGTCGCCCTCGACGCCGGGGTGCACGCCCAGGGCAAGAAGGTGCTCGAGGAAGCCGGCGAGGTGTGGATCGCCGCCGAGCACGAGTCCGACGAGCGCCTCGCCGAGGAGATCTCCCAGCTGCTGTACCGGGTGCAGGTGCTGATGCTCGGCCGCGGCCTGTCGACCGAGGACGTTTACCGCTACCTGTGACGGGTCGCTCGGTGCTGGATCGGGCGAGGAACGAGGAGAAGAGCGAAATGCTGCGTGTTGCCGTGCCGAACAAGGGAGCCCTCGCCGCCGCGGCGACGGAGATGC
This sequence comes from Amycolatopsis nalaikhensis, assembly GCF_030264295.1. GTDB lineage: Bacteria > Actinomycetota > Actinomycetes > Mycobacteriales > Pseudonocardiaceae > Amycolatopsis > Amycolatopsis nalaikhensis. The sequence continues at coordinate 8,076,799 of NZ_CP127173.1, forward strand.
TCGGCGAGGCGGGCTACCGCAAGCGGCATGAGCAGCGCGACCTGACCGTGCTCGACCCGGTGAACGAGGTCGAGTTCTTCTTCCTGCGGCCCAAGGACATCGCGATCTACGTCGGCTCCGGCGAGCTCGACCTCGGCATCACCGGCCGCGACCTCGCGCTCGACTCCGGCGCCCCGGTCGAGGAGATCCAGGCGCTCGGCTTCGGCGGCTCGACGTTCCGCTACGCCGCCCCGGCGGGCCGCGACTGGAAGCCGGCGGACCTGCAGGGCAAGCGCCTGGCGACGTCGTACCCGCGGCTGGTCCGCGACGACCTCGCCCGCCACGGCGTCGAGGCCGAGGTGATCCGCCTCGACGGCGCGGTCGAGATCTCGATCCAGCTTGGCGTGGCGGACGCGATCGCGGACGTCGTCGAGTCCGGCCGGTCCCTGCGCCAGAACAACCTCGTCGCGTTCGGCGACCCGATCTGCGTGTCGGAAGCCGTGCTGCTGCAGCGTCGCGGGACGCCGGAGAGCAAGGCGAAGTCGCAGCTGGCCGCCCGCCTGCGCGGCGTGGTGTTCGCGCAGCAGTACATGATGCTGGACTACGACTGCCCGCGGTCGCTGGTCGAGCGCGCGATCGCGATCACGCCGGGCCTCGAGTCGCCGACGGTGGCCCCGCTCGCCCACGAGGACTGGGTGGCGGTGCGTGCGATGGTGCCGCGCAAGGAGGTCAACCTCATCATGGACGAGCTGGCCGAGGTGGGCGCGAAGGCGATCCTGGCGTCGGACATCCGCTCCTGCCGCCTCTGACGTACCGCTGTCGTGAGTGTTTAGGGCGGTTCTAACCGCCCTAAACACTCACGACAGCGTCAGCGCGGGCGGTTGGGTTTCTTCGGGAGCAGGTCGTACAGACCTTTGCGGGCGCCGTTGTCGTTGACGTTGCGGGCCACCGCGACCTCGGAGATGAAGTCCTCGAAGACGAACTCCTCGTCGGCGGGCACCACCGCGGGCGCCGAGTTCTGCGCCAGGTAGCCGTCCAGCGTCGCCGCGATCTCGCGGAACGACAGCGCCTGCAGGGTTTCCGGCGCGTACGTCGTCACCGGGACGCCGTTCGCTGCCGCCTCGTTCATCACGACGCCGAGCGGCAGGTGCGACAGCATCGGGATGCCGAACTCGTACATCTCCTGCAGCGCCGCGGCCGCGTAGTGCGAAATCGGCCGCCGGTAGAGGCTCGGCACCAGGCCGAACCACGACAGCGGCTGCCTGCCGACGGTCTGCTCGACGTAGCGCACCTGGTCGGCCAGCAGCCGCAGCGCGCGGATGCTCGTCTTGTCCGGCTGGACCGGCACCAGGATGCCGTGCGACGCCGCGAGCGCGTTGTTCGTCAGGACGTCCAGCGCGGGCGGGCAGTCGATGATGCAGTGGTCGTAGTTCGCGAACTGGATGACGCGCGCGAGCTGCCAGCCGGGCACGCGGAACGAGTCGAGCCGCCGGATCAGGTCGAACATCCCCGGCGACGTCGGCACGACATCGAGCGCGCCGCCCTTGCCGAGGTTGCTGCGCGGGTGCGGGACGACGAGCTCGTCGATCGAACCCTTCCACGTCTTGGCCAGTGCCTTCGCCAGGCTCGGCTGGTCCGGGGGCACCTCGGACAGGCCGAGCATCTCGGTCGTCGCGTGGCCCTGCGGATCGAGGTCGACGAGCAGCACCCGCCGGCCCCGCTCGGCCAGTGCGGCCGCGGTGCCGACGCTCAGTGAGGTCTTGCCGACCCCGCCTTTCTGGTTGACCACCGAGGTGATCTGCATGCCGGAGCGCTCCTCAAGTCGGTCGTTCCGCGAAGGTTATTGGATGCGGGCCCGTTGTGGGTGGCTATCCGCCCCCGGCCTGTCGCGGTCGCACCAGGAGTGCCTGCGCGCCGGTGGCCACCGGGCCGTCGGCGTCGTGCAGGATGCTGGTAGCCGTGCCGATGCCGTTCTTGCCGACGAGCGTGACGGCGTCGAGGCCGATCCACTCGCCGGACGGCGGCCGCCGCAGGTGCACGGTCAGCTCGGAGTTGATGAACCACCACTTCCGCGGCTCGAGGAAGTTCGACACGCCGTTGCCGGAGTCGGCGACGGTGAACAGCCGCTGCAGGCCGCTCGGCTCTTCGCCGTCGACGAGCGGGACGCGCTGCCGGGCCCACACGGCGGCCGGTCCGGGCACGTCCATGCCGCCGCGGACCGCCCGCCACTCCATCGCGTCGAGGTAGCCGCTCTGCCAGCCTTCCGGCCACGGCGACTCGGTGACGGTGTCCGGGGCGGGCAGCAGCGGACCGGCGTCGGTGCTGACTTCGGCGGTGTCGGAGGTCGCGATGCGCCACGCGGAGGCGCGGGCGACGACGCGCTCGGCGCTCGCCAGTTCGGCTTGCAGCAGCTCGACCGAGCGGCCGGGCCGTTCGACGCGGGCGCGCACGGTCAGCTCGGCGACCGGGGCCGGGCCGAGGATCTCGACGGTCACCCTGGCCAGTTCCGCGGGATGCGCGGGTTCGACGTTTTCGAGTGCGCGCACGAGCAAGGCCGACGGCGGGCCGAAGTGCTGCGAGTCGGACGACCACGGCCCGGCCGTGTGGCCGGTCGCGGAGAAGCGGTCTTCGCCGAGCGGGACGTAGAAGGCGTCGGCCATCAGTCGGCCCGGTCCAGCGGCGTTTCGTCGCCCGCGTCGGGCTCCGGCCAGCCGGGGTATTCGGGTGGCGTGCCGCCGTACTCGGGGCAGTGCGCCTGGTGGTCGCACCAGTTGCAGAGCTTGCTCTTGTTCGCCCGGAAGTCGCCGGTCTTGCCCGCCTTGAGGATGGCCTGCCAGATGGCTTCGAGGGTGCGCTCGAAGCGCAGCAGCTCGGCTTCGTCGGGGGTGTAGGCGAGGGACTGGCCATCGGTGAGGTACATGAGCTTCAGCTGCCGCGGCACGACCCCGCGCAGCCGCCACAGGACGACGGCGTAGAACTTCATCTGGAACATGGCCTTGGCCTCGCCGATCTCGCGCGGCGCGGCCCCGGTCTTGTAGTCGACGACCCGGATTTCCCCGGTCGGCGCGACGTCGAGCCGGTCGATGTAGCCGCGCAGCAGCACACCGGAGCCGAGCTCGATCTCGACGTGCAGCTCGCAGGCTTCGGGTTCCAGCCGCCGCGGGTCTTCGAGGTCGAAGTAGGCGTCGAGGAGTTTTTCGGCCGAGCGCAGCCATTCCGCGTGGTCGTCCGGCTTTTCGCCGTCGAAGAGCTCGGTCCACTCCGGACGGTCCGCGGACAGGTCTGTCCAGGCGGGACCGAGGAGTTCCCGTGCCTGCTCGGGGACGCGTTCGGCGGCGGGCAGGGCGAAGAGGCGCTCGAGGACGGAGTGCACGAGGGTGCCCCGCAGCTGGGCTTTGGTCGGGACTTCGGGCAGCCGGTCGACGGCGCGGAACCGGTAGAGCAGCGGGCACTGTTTGAAGTCACTGGCCCGTGACGGCGACAACGCGGGCCGCCGCCGCACCTCGGTGGCGACGGCGGAGGGTGCTTCGAGATCCGTGGTGACGGTGTCGGCGTCGGGCATGGGCAGAGCGTAACGCCGGGGTCCGACAGTTCCGGCGACCGCAACGCCCGGCGCCGGGTTCCGTCGACCTCGGGCCGCCGTTCGCCGCGCTGCCGCGTCTTGAATGACAGAGAGGATGTGGGTGAGCACCTCCCGCCGGGGCCTGACCCTTTGAATGACTGACTCCGGGTCTTTACCGAGATCTGTCGCCCCCGGCCGGGAGGTGCTCGCGCACTCACCGGACGGGCGTTGGTGACTTCATAGGAGCCTGGCCAGAGGCCCCATCTCTGTCTTGTCCCGCGTTGCCCGGCTGGTGCGTGCCGCCCTGCCCACGGTCAGCAACGACAGGACGACAATGCCCACTATCGCACCCCACCCCCGGCAACCGCCCGAGGTCACCGGTGGCGTCGACACCCACCTCGACACCCACACCGCAGCCGTGATCGACCCGATCGGACGGGTCCTGGGGACCCGGCAGTTCCCCGCCGACCCGGCCGGGTACGCCGCCCTGCTGGACTGGATGCACACGTTCGGACGACTAACACGGGTCGGGGTCGAAGGCACCGGAGCCTACGGAGCCGGACTGGCCCGGCAGCTGCACCGCAAACAGGTCGAGATCATCGAGGTCGACCGCCCCCACCGCAAAACCCGCCGGTTCCAGGGCAAGTCCGACCCGATCGACGCGATCGCCGCCGCCAAGACAGCCCTGGCCGCAGAACGCACCGCGACCCCCAAGCAACGAGACGGCCGCATCGAGGCACTGCGCACCCTGCGGGTCGCCCGCCGCAGCGCCGTCGAGCAGCGCGCCGACACCCAGCGCCAGATCAGGGCCCTGATCGTCACCGCACCCGACCCGCTACGCGAGCACCTCCGCCACCTGAAGCTCCCGGCACTGATCACCACCTGCGCAGGATGGCGCCCCGACCGCACCGACACCGCATCCCCGGCCACCGCCACCCGGCTCGCCCTGCGCTCCCTGGCCCGCCGCCACCAGCAGCTCACCACCGAAATCACCGATCTCGACCAGCTTCTGGCACCCTTGGCGGCCACCATCAGCCCACGCCTGCTCGCCGTCCCCGGCGTCGGCACCGACGTCGCCGGCCAGCTCCTGGTCACCGCCGGGGAAAACCACGACCGGCTCACATCCGAAGCCGCGTTCGCCATGCTCTGCGGCGTCGCCCCAATCCCGGCCTCATCCGGCAAAACCACCCGCCACCGCCTCAACCGCGGCGGCGACCGGCAAGCCAACGCCGCCCTCTACCGTGTCGTCCTCACCCGCCTGCGCTGGGATGACCGCACCCGCGCCTATGTCGAACGACGCACCGCTCAAGGCTTAACCAAAAAAGAGATCATCCGCTGCCTCAAACGCTACGTCGCGCGCGAACTCTACCAGATCATCACCACACGCGACCCCGAACCCGCCACTTGACATCCATAGGAGCATCTCATTCAGGTCTTGGGAGGTCCTGAATGAGTCATTCATGACACCAGCCGAGCCGCTGCCGATCCGCCGCCACCAGGCCGCCGGGCTGGCACGGGGTGGCTCCGCCATGCCGCCGCAGCTCGGCCGCCGGGCTGCCGCTGAGCCGCCGCAGCCGCAAGCCGCCGGGTGGCTCGGCCGACTGCCTCCACCTTCCCGCCGCGACACCACCCGGACCGGATCACCCGGTCCCCACACCCGGGGCTCTAGGCTCTCGGGCATGGCCGCGACCAGTGAACAGGGCACCGGGGGCACCCGGCAAGCCGTCGTCTCCGACGGTGGGCTCCTGCTGTTCCGCGTCGCCGGGGTGCCCGTCCTGCTGGCGCCCTCCTGGTGGATCGGCTCGCTGATCGTCGTCGTGCTCTACGCGCCGCTCGTCGGGCGGCTGCTGCCCGATGCCTCCGCGCTCACCTCGTGGCTGCTCGCCGGTGCCTTCGCGCTCCTCCTGGGCCTCTCCGTCCTCGCACACGAACTCGGGCACTGCCTGGCCGCGCTGCGGCTGGGGATTCCCGTGCGGCGGCTGCGGTTGTTCCTGCTCGGCGGCCTGTCCGAAGTGGCCCGCACCCCCAAGCGCCCCGGCCAGGAAGGGCTCGTCGCCGCGGCCGGGCCCGCCGTTTCGCTCCTGCTGGGCGGCTTCTGCGGCCTGCTGATGTTCGCCGTTCCACCGGACGGGGCCGTCTGGCTGCTCGTCGCCGAGTGTGCCGTCGCGAACCTCGCCGTCGGCGTCTTCAACCTCCTGCCCGGGCTGCCCCTCGACGGCGGGCGGTTGGTCCGCGCCGGAGTGTGGGCGGCCACCGGCATCCGGGCGAAGGGCACGCGGGCCGCCGTCGCCGGGGGTGCCGTCGTCGCCGCCGGGCTGCTCGTGTGGGCCCTGTGGGGGCTGGCGACCGCGAGCCCGGACCGCTGGCTGCGGCTCGGCGTCTGCGTCGTCACCGCCTGGTTCGTCATCCTCGGTGCCCGCTCGGAACTGGCCGCGGAAGCCCGGCGTACCTGGCCGGAAGGCCTCGTGCTCGGCGAGCTCGTCCGGCCGGTCCTGCAGTTGCCCGCCGAGAGCCCGGTGTCCGACGCGCTGGCCGCGTCGGCGGGCCGCGGCGTGGTGCTCGTCCGCGCCGACGGGGTCGCCGCCGGGCTGCTCGACACCGGCGCCGCCGAGCGGCTCGCTGGCTCGTCGCCGCACGCCCCGGCGGAACTCGCGGCCGAGCCGATCCGCGCCGAGACCGTCCTGCTCGCCTCGGAACCGGGGGAGGACGTCGTCGAGCGGGTGCGCGAGACCGCCGCGTGGCAGTTCCTCGTCGTCGACGACGAAGGCCGCCCCGCCGGCGTGCTGCGCCGCGACGACCTGCGCGCCGCGCTGAACCGCCGTACCCGCTGAGCCCGGGGCGCGACCGGCCTGCGAAGATCTGTCGTCGGCCATTCGGGGTACAGGAGGAAGTGTTGTCGGTCAGCGGACCGTTTCGCGCGGGTGATCGGGTGCAGTTGACCGACTCGAAGGGGCGGCACTACACCCTGACGCTGGCCGACGGCGGTGAGTACCACACCCACCGCGGCGCGCTCGCCCACGACGACCTCATCGGCAGGCCCGAAGGCTCGGTCGTCACGTCCGCGGGCGGTTCGACCTACCTCGCGCTGCGCCCGCTCCTGCCGGACTACGTGCTTTCGATGCCCCGCGGCGCGCAGGTGATCTACCCGAAGGACGCCGCGCAGATCGTCATGTGGGGCGACATCTTCCCGGGCGCGCGCGTCCTCGAAGCCGGCGCCGGTTCCGGCGCGCTGACGTGCTCGCTGCTGCGCGCGGTCGGCCCGGCCGGGCACGTGCACTCCTACGAGATCCGCGAAGACCACGCCGAACACGCCGAGCGCAACGTCGAGAAGTTCTTCGGCGAGAAGCCGGCGAACTGGTCGCTCACCGTCGCGGACCTGGCTTCGCACGAGGGCGAGGTCGACCGGGTCGTGCTGGACATGCTCGCCCCGTGGGACCAGCTGCCGAACGTGGCCGCGCACCTCGTGCCGGGCGGTGTGCTGACCGTCTACGTCGCGACCGTCACGCAGCTGTCCCGCGTCACGGAATCCCTGCGCGAGCAGCAGTGCTGGACCGAGCCCGAATCGTGGGAAACGCTGATGCGGCCGTGGCACGTCGTCGGCCTGGCGGTGCGCCCGGACCACCGGATGGTCGCGCACACGGCGTTCCTGCTCACGGCGCGGCGGCTGGCGGACGGCACGGTGTCCCCGCGCGTGTCGCGGCGGCCGAGCAAGGGCAAGGGCTGACTCAGCCCGGCACGCACCAGCGGCCGTTCTCCTTGTGCAGCGGGAAGGGCGTGTCCTTCGTCCCGCCCGCGGCTTCGACGTGCACTTTCGCCGTCGCCGACTCGCCGCGCAGGTCCGGCGGTTCGGCCAGCGTCGCGCTGACCGGGCCCGCCGCGTCCCAGGTGCGCTGAAGCGCGGCCAAGGCCTCGGCGCTCTGCGGGCGGCACGTCAGCTTGCCGAACGCCGCCGAGTCGTGCCGGGCGATCGCGTCGACGATCGCCTTGGCCAGCACCGTCACCGCCGCCGCGTCCACCGCGTCCGGCGGGGTGGACGTCGACGCGCGGGTCGCGGGCGGTGGCGTGCTCGACGGCGCGGGCGGGGCACCGGACGGCGCGACGAGCAGCAGTCCCAGCACCACACCCGCGCCGGCCACGCCGAGCAGGACCAGCCCGGCGGCGAGCGCGCGGTTCACCGCCCGCGGCGGCTCACGAGCCGTCCGCCTTCACGTTGGACAGGCACCACAGGCCGGACTCCTTCTGGGCCGACATCGTGCCGACCTTGGTCTTGCTGCCGTCGGTGGCCGAGTAGCGCACCGTGGACTTGTCGCCGGTGTCGGTCGGCGTGCCGGTCAGCTTGACCGTCACCTTCGGGATGTCACCCGTGGTGCCCTCGAAGACGCTGCGGCAGATGGTGTCGGCGAGCGCCTTCTCGTCGCTGGCGTTGTAGGCGGCGATCGTCGTGTCGAACAGCTCCTGCGAGCTCGGCTTGCCGGCCGGGGCGGGGCCGCCCGCGGGCTTGGAGCTCTTCGTCGACGGGCTGGTCGGCGAGGTGGTCTTACTCTTCGGCGTCGACGTCTTGGGCGCGGACGTCGGCGCGGCCGAGCTGCTGCTGGCGGGCGGCGCCGCGGTGGTGCCGTCATCGCCGCTGGTGGCGAGGACGACGGCGGTCACGCCACCGCCCACGAGCACCACCGCGCCGACCGCGATGCCGACGATGAGGCCGGTTTTCTTCTTCTTGGGCGGGGGCGCGTCGCCGAAGCCGCCGCCCCCGTACGGGTCGTAACCGCCGAAGCCCTGCTGCGGCTGCTGGCCCCACTGGTCCTGCTGCCCGTACTGCGGGTAGCCCTGCGGGTCCTGCTGGCCGTACTGGGGGTGGCCCTGCTGGGGCTGAGGGCCCGTCTGCGGGGGGTAACCGCCCTGGCCGGGCTGGTCGTACGGACCGGGCTGCCCGAACTGCTGGGTGCCGCCGTAGCCCGGCTGGGGCTGGGGGCCGCTCTGGGGGTAGCCGCCCGGCTGGGGCTGGCCGTACGGCCCGGGCTGCTGCCCGTAGCCACCGGGCTGCTGGCCGTAGCCGCCCGGCTGCTGCGGCGGATAGGTCATGAGTGGTGCCCCCTAGCGTCCTTCGCGTGAGACTCGGCAGACGGTGCCGATGTCGGCCCGATGCTAGCCACCGGGCGTGTCGCCCGCGCGGTTAGGGCGGAACTCGCCGGAAGTGCCCGAGTCGTCCAGGGTTGGCGCTCTCGGCGGCGGGGTACTTCCGACGTGCTTGCTTCGTCCCGGCTCGGCCGGCCCCGCGACACACCCGGGTCACGGCACCGAAATGGCCGCTTGCGCTGCGGGAATGTCCGTGCTGGACGGGGCGGGGAAACCGCGACGCGCCGATCTTGTGATCCGGAAAGGCCTTTTCTTGTCGGTGATCGCCGGTACCGTGGAATGAAAAGCACTCCGAGGAGGTGCCCGATGCATCATGACCTTCCCGGAGGTCGGCGCGAGGAGGCCGACCCTTCAGCAACATCCGGAGCTGGGACGACGGCGGACGAGCAGGCTCGGCAGATCCGTTTTCTCGAGGAGGAAGTGGCGCTGCTGCGCCGCAAACTGACCGACTCGCCACGGCAGAACCGAGTTCTCGAACAGCGGCTCGCCGAGGCCTCGGAAAGGGTGAGCCAGCTCACCGAGCGGAACACCAAACTGGTCGAAACCCTGCGTGAGGCGCGAGGACAGCTCCTCGCTCTCCGTGAGGAGGTCGACCGGCTGGCCCAGCCACCGTCCGGGTACGGCGTCTTCGTCGAGGCGTACGAGGACAACACGGTGGACGTCTACACCGCCGGGCGCAAGATGCGGGTGTCCGTTTCGCCCGCGGTCGAGCTGTCTTCGCTGCGGCGCGGCCAGGCGCTGCGGCTCAACGAGGCGCTCACCGTGGTCGAGGCGGGCGGCTTCGAACGCACCGGCGAGGTGTGCGCGTTGCGCGAGGTGCTCGCCGCCGACGTCGAGGGCGGCAGCCTTCGCGCGCTGGTGGTCGGGCACGCGGACGAGGAGCGGGTGGTCCTGCTCTCCGATCTGCTGGCGGAGCAGCCGCTCAAGCCGGGCGACTCGCTCCTGGTCGACTCCAAGGCCGGTTACGCGTACGAGCGCGTGCCGAAGGCGGAGGTCGAGGACCTGGTGCTGGAGGAGGTGCCGGACGTCCGCTACGAGGACATCGGTGGCCTCACCCGGCAGATCGAGCAGATCCGGGACGCGGTGGAACTGCCGTTCCTGCACGCCGACCTGTACCAGGAGTACCAGCTGCGGCCGCCGAAGGGCGTCCTGCTCTACGGCCCGCCGGGCTGCGGCAAGACGCTCATCGCCAAGGCCGTGGCGAACTCGCTGGCCAAGAAGGTGGCCGAGGCCCGCGGCGACGCGGCGGACGGGAAGTCCTACTTCCTGAACATCAAGGGCCCCGAGCTGCTCAACAAGTTCGTCGGGGAGACCGAGCGGCACATCCGCCTGATCTTCCAGCGGGCGCGGGAGAAGGCCTCCGAGGGCACCCCGGTGATCGTGTTCTTCGACGAGATGGACTCGATCTTCCGGACCCGTGGGTCGGGCGTGTCGTCCGACGTCGAGACCACGATCGTGCCGCAGCTGCTGTCGGAGATCGACGGTGTCGAAGGCCTGGAGAACGTCATCGTCATCGGCGCCTCCAACCGCGAGGACATGATCGACCCGGCGATCCTGCGGCCGGGCCGGCTCGACGTCAAGATCAAGATCGAGCGTCCGGACGCCGAAGGCGCGAAGGACATCTTCTCCAAGTACCTGGCCGAAGGCCTGCCGATCCACGCGGACGACCTCGCCGAGTTCGGCGGCGACGCCAAGGCGACGTTCGACGCGATGATCCAGCACACCGTCGAGCGGATGTACGAGGAGAGCGACGAGAACCGGTTCCTCGAGGTGACCTACGCCAACGGGGACAAGGAAGTCCTGTACTTCCGCGACTTCAACTCGGGCGCGATGATCCAGAACATCGTGGACCGGGCGAAGAAGTCGGCGATCAAGTCGGTGCTGGAGACCAAGCAGCCGGGTCTCCGCGTGCAGCACCTGCTCGACGCGATCGTCGACGAGTTCGCGGAGAACGAGGACCTGCCCAACACCACCAACCCGGACGACTGGGCCCGGATCTCCGGCAAGAAGGGCGAGCGGATCGTCTACATCCGCACGCTCGTCACCGGCAAGAACCAGGACTCGGGGCGGGCGATCGACACCGCCACGAACACCGGTCAGTACCTGTAAGTCCGAACCTCGATGGGGCGGTTGCTTCGGCAGCCGCCCCATCGGCGTGTCTAGCGGCCGACCAGTTCGGCTTCCCGCCGGGTTGCGCGGCGGGCGCGCAACTTTCCGTGGGCGGCGAGGATGCCGAGCACCACGAGCAAGGCCCCCGCGGGCTGGTTCCAGCTCACCGGTTCGCCGAGCACGAGCACGCCCAGCAGCACCCCGACGACCGGTGTGAGGTAGGTCACCGCCGAGGCGTTGGCCGCGCCCCAGGCCGCGATGATGCGGACGTTCCAGACGTACGCGAGGCCGGTCCCCAGCACCCCGAGCGCGAGCATGCTCGCCACCACCGCGAAGTCCAGCTGCACCGGCGTGGCCGCGATGGCGGGGGCGAGCGCGCCCAGGATGACCGTCGCCGACGCGGTTTGCCCGAACGCGACGACCACCGGGTCCGTCCCACGGGGTGAGACGAACCGGCGCATGTAGACGAAACACGCGCCGTAGCACGTGGTGGCGCCGAGACACGCGAGCTGCGCGGTCAGCTGGTGCGAGACGTCGACGCCGTGCCACACCCCGACGATCGTGAGCACGCCGAGGAATCCGAGCAGCAACCCCAGCACCCGGGGTGGCGTGAACCGCTCTTCGGGCAGGGCTGCGGCCGCCAGCAGCATCGTGATGAGCGGCGTGGTCGCGTTGAAGATGCTCGCCAAACCGGACGAAATGTACTGTTCCGCCCACGAGAACAGCAGGAACGGCACCACGCACAGCAGGATCGAGACGACCGCGAGATGGCCCCAGAGCACGGGATCGCGGGGGAGTGGCCGCCGCCGCACCACGAGCACCGCGGCCAAGGCGAACGCGCCCAGCGCGACGCGTGCCAAGGCGACCTGGGCGGGGGAGAGCCCGCCCAGGCCCACCTTGATGAACAGGAAACTCGCACCCCAGACGATCGCCAGCAGCGCGAACCGCACCGTGACCCCGAAACCCGCCAGTCGCATGGGCGCAGTCAAGCCGGGCGGCCGCGCGCGAAGCCAGCGGTTTTCGGACGCTGTCCTGCGTATAACGGCCTATACGGTGGGGCTAGAATGGAACCCATGGGCTGGGGGAGCGGAGAAACACGCTGGCAGGACGCCGTCAGGTACGTCGCGAGCCGGGTTTCCGGACCGCCGCTGCCTGAAGACCTGTGTGTCACACTGCACTTCCACCCGGACCGTCTCGTGGGCGGCGTGCCACTGCTGCGCCACCTCGTCACCGACGGCGTCTACCGCTCGCAGTTCGAGACGGGCACCAGCAACGGCGGCCTGACCGCGCACGACGGCGGTGACCGCTGGCGGTGGGAGAGCCGCATGTTCGGTGGGGTCTACGACCGGCTGCCGCCGTCCGAGCGGCCGAAGTACGGCTCGCTGAACTACCGGCGCCGTCCGGCGGGCGGGTCGGTCCGGTTCGGCTCGTGCCACTTCCGGCTCAAGCGGGAGGTCTTGCGGCGCACGACGTTCTGCTACCCGGACAGCTGCACCGAGCCCGTCGACTTCGGTACCCCGGCGCACATGCCGTTGCTGCCGCTCGCCGAGGCGGGTGACCTGGACGAGCTGGACGACCACATCGAGGCCCACGTCCACGGTCCGCTCCCGCTGGCGGGCAACGTCGAGGCGCTCGTGCTGGACCCGGCGTACCGGGGGACCGACATCGAGGCGGTGGCCAGGGAGTTCTCGTTCCCGGTGTACTGGCACCACGGGTTCCGGCTGCCGGTGGCGGTGCTGGCCGAGCACGCGGACTTCCGCGGCGAAGAGGTCGTGCGGGCCGGGAGGGACATCGCCGAAGACGGCTGGCTCGACGCCCGCGTCATCGGCGACGCCGTCCGCGCCGGCACGCACGACCCCCAGGTGCTCAAGCGCCTCTGGCACTGCACCGCGCGGTTCGGGTTACGCGGGTAGCAGCGCGTCGGCCAGCCGTCGCCAGTGCGGCATGGCCGACGTACCCGGCTCGACCCCGATGACCTGGACGCCCACGTGGTCCGCGCCCGCGTCGACGTGCGCCGCGAGCTTGCCCGTGATCGTGTCGAGGTCGCCCCAGAACACCAGGTCGTCGATGAGCCGGTCGCTGCCGCGGCCGCCGTCGATGTCCGCCTCCGTGTAGCCGAGCCGCAGGTACTTCGCGACGTTGTACTTCGACGTGAGGTACCGGTGCAGGTGTGCGCGGGCGATCTCGCGGGCCTTCGTCGCGTCCGTCTCGAACAGCACCGCGTGCTCGACGCCGAGGAACGGCCCGTCGCCGAGGATCTCGCGCGCCTGCGCCGTGTGCTCCGGTGTCACGTGGTACGTGTGCGCGCCCGCCGACCGGTCGCGGGCCAGCTCCAGCATCTTCGGGCCGTAAGCCGCCAGCAGGCGCGGGATCGGGGCGCCGTCCAGCGCGTCGAGGTAGTCGTTCATCGCCTGGAGCGGCTTCGCGCCGGGCTTCCCGCCGCCGAACCCGAGGCCCAGCACGTGACGGCCGGGGTAGGCGTCCGCCAGCAGCAGGGCCGCGGCGCGCGTCCACCGGGCTTCGCGGGCCCAGATCTGCGCGATGCCGTTGAGGACCGTGATCCGTTCCGTCGCCGACAGCAGGAACCCGGCGTGGGTCAAGGCTTCCCGCTTCTCGGTTTCCGGGATCCAGAGCGCGGGCCAGCCCCGTTCGTCCAGCTCCTGCGCCGAATCGCGGATCAGGCTCGCGGGCTGGTCCTCGAAGTCGAACGTCCAGATCCCGTAGCGGCCCAGCCGCGTCTTGTCGATCGTATCCATAAATCGAAGTATCGCAGATTTACGATATGAACGACAAGCAGGGGTGACGAAGCGGGGAGGGGAGCTAGAGGGTCCGGCCGAGGACGGCGACGAACTCGGCGATCCGGGCTTCGTCCCGCTTGTAGTGCGTCCACTTGCCGACGCGCGTCGCGCGGACAAGGCCGGCGCGCTGCAACTCGGCCATGTACGCCGAGACGGTCGACTGCGCGAGCCCCGTCTTCTCTTGGATGTGCGTCACGCACACGCCGACCTCGACCGGATCGGCGATCGCCCGTTCGACCGGGAAGTGCCGCACCGGGTCGCGCAGCCACCGCAGCACCTGCAGCCGCACCGGGTTCGCGAGCGCCTTGAACACGTCGAGCAGCGGCTCGACGTCGGGTTCGGGTTCGGTGTGCGTCGTCATGGGCTTCGAGATCAGCATAACCGGCCCCGGCGTGTGCTCCCCGGACCTTCGCGTATAACGACCTATACTCACCGGCGTGACCGAAGATTCCCGGCCCCGCGCGCCCATCACCGAAGCCGACGTCCTGGCCTGGCTGGAGACGACGGCCGCCGCCGTCGAGGCGGGGGAGGTGGCGCCCCAGGAACTGATCGACCTGCTCGGCGAGCTGCGCCGCGCGTCCGCGGCCTGCGCCGACGCGTCGGACTGGCTGCTGCTCGCCGCGCGCGAGAGCGGGGCCAGCCTCCGCCAGATCGCGCCCGTCTTCGGCAAGGGTTACGTCCGCGCGCCCGCCGCGCGCCTGGAGAAGCTGCACCGCCAGGCGCAGACGTCGGGCCAGTGGCTGGCCATCCTCCGGCACAAGCAGACGGCGTGAAGGCGCCCGTGGAGCGCGTCGCGCTCGGCCTGGCGGCGCTGGGCCGTCCCGCCTACATCAACCTCGGCCGCGACGACGCGCTCCCCGCGGTGCGGGACGTCGAGTCGATGCGCGCGGCGACGTTCGAGGTCCTCGACGACGCCTACGCCGCGGGCGTCCGGCACGTGGACGTCGCTCGCTCTTACGGGCGCTCGGAGGAGTTCCTCGCCGGTTGGCTCGCCGAACGCGGCCACGCCGACGTCGAGGTGTCCAGCAAGTGGGGCTACGCCTACGTCGGGGACTGGCGCATGGACGCCGAAGTCCACGAGGTGAAGGAGCACTCGGCGGCGCGGTTCGCCGCGCAGTGGGCGGAAACCCTGGCGCTGCTGGGGGACCGGGTCTCGCTCTACCAGGTGCATTCGCTCACTGTGGACAGTCCACTGTTCACCGACGAGCCGCTCCTCGAAGCGCTGGCGGAGCTGGCCGCGAACGGGGTCGCGGTCGGGTTCTCGACGTCCGGGCCGCGGCAGGCGGACGCGATCGAGCGGGCGTTCGCGCTGGAAGTGGCCGGGCGGCCGGTGTTCTCCGCGGTGCAGTCGACGTGGAACGTCCTGGAACCGTCGGTGGGCCGGGCGCTCGAAGCGGCGCACGCGGCCGGGAAACGGGTGCTGGTCAAGGAAACCCTCGCCAACGGCAGGCTCGTGGTCGAAGCGCCGCGGGCCGTCCTCGACGTCGCGGCCGCGCACGGGACCGGCGCCGACGCGGTCGCGGTGGCCGCTGTGCTGGCGCGCGACTGGGTGGACCGCGCCGTCATCGGCCCGGCGAGCCCGGCCCAGCTGGCGGCGAACCTGCGGGCCACCACGCTTTCCTTGAGCACAGAGGAGGAGGCCGCGCTGGCGGGTCTCGCGGAGAATCCCGAGGAGTACTGGCGACACCGGTCCTCCCTCCAGTGGCGGTGAGCCGCTGCACTACCCTTCGCAGGCACCAACGGACGACAGGAGGCCGGAGCGAGTGCGTCATCGTCAGGTGGTCGCCTTGGCCGCGGTCGCGTTGGCGGGCCTGACGGCCTGCGACGGGCCGGATCCGAACAACCTGGAGACGTACTACGACGATCCGGCGCCCACGTCGGCGCCGGTCGAGGCCGCTCCGGTGAGCCCGGCGAGGGCCGCTCCGGTCACGCCGGCCGTCGCCGCTCCCGACCCCGGTCTGCTCGCGGAACGAGCGCTGCTATCCGACGCGGACGTCGCCGAAGAAGGTGTGCAGCCGGGTTCCGGCGAAGCTTCGGGTTGCCTGACCGCCGGGGTGTCGACGAGCAGCCGCACCGCGACCTGGCGCTACCCGAGTGGGTCCGTGCTGCGCCACCGCGTCGCGGCCTACCCCGAGCGGGTCGCCGTCGACGCCGTGGCGAACGCGGAGTGCGCGGGCAAGACGGTGACCGTGCCGCCGCAGTCCGGCGTGGACCTGCAACGCGCCTGGTGCGAAGGCAAGACCTGCACCGTGCTGCTGGCCAAGGGGAACCTCGTGTCGGGCTTGACCGTCTCGGCGAGCACGGAGACGCGCGCGATGGACGCGGCCAAGCGGCTCCTGCCCGCGATGACGGCGAAGCTGACCGCTCAGCCGTAGCGGCGGAACCACTCCTGGACGCCTTCGCGGCCGTCAGGGATGAACGGCAGCTCCGGGGCCGGGTCGTCGATCCACGCGCGGAGTTCTTCCAGCGGGATCCAGCGGCCTTCGACGATCTCCTCGGCCTGGTGGTGGATCGGGCCGTCCCAGCGGACCTCGAAGGCGAAGTTGTGGCAGCGGTTGCGGCCGTCGTCGTAGACCTTGGTGAACAGCGGCACGGGTTCCACCCCGTGGACGCCGAGCTCTTCGGCGAGCTCGCGGCGGGCGCACTCGGCCGGGGTTTCGCCGGCGGCGACCACGCCGCCGGCCCAGCAGTCCCACGTCGAGGGGAACACGTCCTTCACGGCGGTGCGGAGGTGCACGTAAACGGCTCGGCCGTCACCCGAACGGACCAGTACGACGCCGGCGGCGTGCCACAGGGCCTCGGCGCGGACCCTGGCGCGGGTGGCCGTGCCGACGACCGAGCCCGCCTGGTCATAGAGGGCAACGAGTTCGTCACTGCCTGGCATGGGTGCATCGTTCCACTAGGGCGACCCCGTAGGGTGGTGGACATGCGGCGGATCATGGGAACCGAAGTCGAGTACGGCATCTCCGTGCCGGGCGACGCGACGGCGAACCCGGTACTCACCTCCACTCAGGTCGTGCTCGCCTACGCGGCGGCGGCCGACATCCCGCGCGCCCGGCGCGCGCGGTGGGACTACGAGGTGGAGTCGCCGCTGCGCGACGCGCGCGGGTTCGACCTGACCGGCCCCGGCGGGCCGGGCCACGACCCGGACGTCGAGGACCTCGGCGCGGCGAACGTCATCCTGACCAACGGCGCGCGGCTGTACGTCGACCACGCGCACCCGGAGTACTCGGCACCCGAGGTGACGAACGCGCGCGACGCGGTCATCTGGGACAAGGCGGGCGAGCGCGTCGTGGAGGAGGCGGCGATGAAGGCCGCCTCCGTGCCGGGGCAGCCGCAGCTGCAGCTCTACAAGAACAACGTCGACGGCAAGGGCGCGAGCTACGGCACGCACGAGAACTACCTGTGCGCGCGGTCGACGCCGTTCACCGCGATCATCGCGGGGCTGACGCCGTTCTTCGTGTCGCGGCAGGTCGTGACCGGCTCGGGCCGGGTCGGGATCGGCCAGCAGAGCGAGGAAGCCGGGTTCCAGCTCTCCCAGCGTGCGGACTACATCGAGGTCGAGGTCGGCCTCGAAACCACGCTGAAGCGCGGGATCATCAACACCCGCGACGAGCCGCACGCGGACGCGGACAAGTACCGGCGGCTGCACGTCATCATCGGCGACGCGAACATGTCGGAGTACTCGACGTACCTCAAGGTCGGGACGACGGCGCTGGTGCTGGACCTGATCGAGTCGGGCATCCGGTTCGACGACCTGAAGCTGGACGAGCCGGTCAAGGCGGTCCACCAGATCAGCCACGACCCGACGCTGAAGACACAGGTCGCGCTGGCGAACGGGAAGAAGTACACCGGGCTGGACCTGCAGTTCGCCTACCACGAGATCGCCTCGCAGAACCTGGAGCGCACGGGCGCGGACCAGGCGTCGAAGGAGGTCCTGCGGGTCTGGGGCGAGGTGCTGGACGCGCTGGCCCGCGACCCGCAGGAGTGCGCGGACCGGCTGGACTGGCCGGCCAAGCTGCGGCTGCTGGAGGGCTACCGGCAGCGGGACCAGCTGGCCTGGGGCGCACCGCGGCTGCGGCTGGTCGACCTGCAGTACTCGGACGTGCGGCTGGCGAAGGGCCTGTACAACCGGCTGGTCACGCGCGGGTCGATGAAGCGGCTGGTGTCGGAGGAAGAGGTGCTGGCCGCGGTGACGACGCCGCCGTCGGACACGCGGGCCTACTTCCGGGGCCGGGCGCTGGAGAAGTACGCGACGTCGATCGCGGCGGCGTCGTGGGATTCGGTCATCTTCGACGTGGGCAAGGAGTCCCTGGTGCGGATCCCGACCCTGGAGCCGCTGCGGGGGACGAAGGCGCACGTCGGCAAGCTGCTCGACAACGCGGCGACCGCTGAAGAGCTGGTGGAGGCGCTCACCGGTTCGGACTAGGCGGGACGCACCAGCGATCGCGGCGTGACCCCGAATGTCGGGGGCGCTGGGTAGGCTAGGAAACATCAGCCACACCGGGAGGCGAGATGGCCCAGGAAAAGATCGAAAAGCACGGCGGTGGTGACTCCGACGAGGAGTTCGACGACACCGGCGCGGCGGGTCAGGAGCGGCGCGAAAAGCTCGGCGAGGACGTGGACACGATCCTGGACGAGATCGACGACGTGCTCGAGGAGAACGCCGAGGACTTCGTCCGGGCCTACGTGCAGAAGGGCGGCGAGTAAGCCGCTCGGGCGCCGCGCCCTTGCCGACCGTTCAGCCGGCGGCCGGGGTTCCGCGTGGCGGTGACCCCTGCGGGTCGCCGGCCGTGGGGCCCCGGCCCGCACAGATGGGATTTTTGAGCACGTATGGACAACACCAGGGGCATCTCGGGTCCCGCGCTGCCTGCCGCGTACTTCTCGTCGGCGACGTCGTCGTTCTCCGATTTCCTGCGTGAGCAGGCACCGGAGCTGCTCCCGCAGCGGCGGGTGGCGCCGGGTGCGGCGGAGCTGAACATCCCGCACGGGACGACGATCGTGGCCTGCACGTTCGCGGGCGGGGTGCTGATCGCGGGCGACCGGCGGGCGACGTCGGGGAACCTGATCGCGAGCCGGGACATCGAGAAGGTGCACGTCACCGACGAGTATTCGGCGGTGGGCATCGCGGGCACGGCGGGGCTGGCCGTGGAGATGGTGCGGCTGTACGCGGTCGAGCTGGCGCACTACGAGAAGATCGAGGGCGTTTCGCTGTCGCTGGACGGCAAGACGAACAAGCTGGCCGGGATGGTCAAGGGCAACCTCGAGATGGCGATGGCCGGGCTGGCGGCGATCCCGTTGTTCGTGGGCTACGACCTGGAGGCCGAGGACGCGAAGCACGCGGGCCGGATCGTCTCGTACGACGCCGCGGGCGGGCGTTACGAGGAGAACGGCGGCTACGCGGGCATCGGTTCGGGTTCGCTGTTCGCGAAGTCGGCGTTGAAGAAGCTGCACGACCCGGACGCGGACGTCGAAGGCGCGGTCCGGGTGGCGGTGGAGGCGCTGTACGACGCGGCGGACGACGACACGGCATCGGGCGGCCCGGACCTGGTGCGCCGGATCTTCCCGAGCGTCGTGACGATCACGGCGGAGCAGGGTGCCGTGCAGCTGTCCGAGTCGGAGACCGCGGCGGTCGCCGAGGCCGTGGTCCAGGGCCGCATCGAGCGCCAGCAGCGCCGGCTGTCCTGACGCGGGGCTTGGACCAGTGAACGTAGGAACACCGAAAGACCTGGAGCGCACACCGTGACGATGCCGTTGTATGCCTCTCCCGAGCAGCTGATGCGGGAGCGTTCCGAGCTGGCGCGCAAGGGCATCGCGCGCGGCCGGAGCGTGGTGGTGCTGAAGTACGCGGGCGGCGTGCTGTTCGTGGCGGAGAACCCGTCTGCCACGCTGCACAAGGTGTCCGAGATCTACGACCGGATCGGCTTCGCGGCGGTCGGCCGCTACAGCGAGTTCGAGAATCTGCGAGTGGCGGGCATCCGCCACGCGGACTTGAAGGGCTACCAGTACGACCGGCGTGACGTGAGCGCAAGGGCACTGGCGAACGCGTACGCGGCGACGCTGGGCAGCATCTTCACCGAGCAGCTGAAGCCGTTCGAGGTGGAGATCTGCGTAGCGGAGGTGGGCGCGAGTGCGGCGGAGGACCAGCTGTACCGCCTGACGTACGACGGGTCGATCTTCGACGAGCCGCAGTACGTGGTGATGGGCGGCCAGGCGGACAAGATTTCGGCAAAGCTGAAGGAGACGTTCGAGGACGGCCTGGAGCTGCAGGCGGCGCTGGGCGTCGCGGTGGCGGCCCTGCGAACCCCGAGCCAGCCGGCGTCGTCGACGTCGTCATCGGCAGGCTCGTCATCGAGCACCCCGGCGGCGAACGGAAACGGCGAAGCGGACCCGATCAAGCTGGAGGTGGCGGTCCTGGACCGGGACCGCCCGAGGCGATCATTCCGCCGCCTGACGGGAGCGGCGCTGGACGCACTGCTCCCGGTCCCGGACCCGGTGGGCGAGGAGCCAGAGAGCAAGCCGGAAGGCGAGTGAGGTTCAGAAACAGGGGCGTGGCCAGTGGCCGCGCCCCTGTTTCGTGGGGACGGAGAGCCCAACTTAGACAAAGGAGCTGGGTGGTCATCCCGTCGCCTGAGGCCGTCAAATCACTTTGAGCCAGGCCCGCAACTACTCCCAGAACGCGAGTTGGCTACGGAGGCTTGCGGGCCTGGCTCAAAGTGATAGGCCTCAATCAGGCGACGGGATGACCACCCAGCGGCCCCCACGAGAACGCAAGAAGGCTACGAAGCCCCGGCCATCCCGGAGCCTGCCCGTCCGGCGAGGACATGTTTTGCCTGTGGACGTTCGCGCTCGAAGAACGAGGTCAAGAAACCACAGGCGAAGCCCGAAAGGCCTGATCGGCAAACGCCAGCAGGTAAGGCAACGTAGCCCGAGCGGTGTGCCAGGTGTGGTTGAACCCGCGTTCGGCATGCACAACAGCCTCCTGCCCCCGAGCCCGAAGAGCATCCGCGATCCGATGGGCAGTGGTCACATCGGTAGGCGCCCCAGTCCCCACAGCCAACATCACCGAGATCGGCGCTGGAAACGCCATGGTCGGCAGGTACCGACGCGGCGTATTGGCAGCAATGGCGGCCTGATTGCCGTCGAGAACCCCTACAGAGTCATTGAGATCGTCGTAGGGCAGCGCGATCACCAGCGTGGCGAACTCATCGACATGATGCAGCCCGATATTCAAAGCACCGAAGCCACCCCCGGACATGCCGCCCAACGCCCGGTGACCACGGTCAGGGATCGTGCGGTAGCGGTGGTCGATCGCCGGGACCACCGTACGGGCCAGGTAAGTCTCCAATTGCGGGCCACCCGGGACGTCGAGGCACTCCCAGTCCGTGGCCGGGTTGCCCGCCGTCAGGTCGACGCTCACCACGATCATCGGCGCGATCACGTGGGCCTGCTGCAGCGCCAAGAGCGTGCCTGGCGCGTCGCCCGAGGTGAGCCAGTCTCGCGGGCCGCCGAACGGGTAGCCGTGGATCAGGTACACCACCGGGTAGCGGCGGGCCGTGTCCGTGGTGTACCCCGGCGGCAGGATCACGTAGTTGCTGCCCGACGGGATCCCGTGCGCCGGATCCGGCAGGTTCACCACGTCGACGCGCTGACCGGCGCTCACCGCGGCCCGCGGTGCGGCGGCGCTCGCTTCGGGTGCCTCCTTGCCGTCGTCGAGGAGGCGTCCGGCGAGGTTGACGACCCCCGGGCCGCGCTGGAGCAGGCGGGCGAGGTCGTCGGTGGTGCGCACGTAGCCGACGTAGCTGTTGAGGCACGTCACCGCCGCGAGCAGCAGGAGGACGCCGAACGCCGTCGAGCCCCAGCGGCGGATCCGGCGCCGGTGCCCGAGCGCGATCACCACGGCCAGCACGGCGACGGCCGCCGAGGCGAGCGAAAGCCAGATGAGCGGTGACTCGAGCGGGCCCAGGTCGCGGGCTCGGGCGGTGATGTCGCCAGGCAGCACCGGGTCCGTCGCGGCCCGGTGCACGGCGTTCGCCCAGCCGTGCCCGTCCATCGAACCCCCGCTCGTCCCCTGGCCGCGGGCAGGGTCGCCCGCATCTCGATCATGACGCTAGCCAGGGGCACCTGTGGGTTCGTTGAGAGAAGGTAAAGAGCGATTAAAGGCGGTAGATGGTGAGGGCGCTCGGCCGGGACCGGAAGCGGAACCGGTTGCCGAGCGGGCCGACCTCGCCGTCGGTGGCGACGCGGCGGTTGCCGTCGAGCAGCTCGACGTCCAGCTCCGGCAGGTCGAGCTTCCTGGTAGACGTGGCTGGCCGCGAGGCTGCGGGTGAGCATGGCCAGCAGGAACCGGGCGCGGGAGTAGGGCAGGTCCGCGCGCAGGTAACGGATGTCGAGCAAGCCGGTGTCGAGCGCGGGACGGCGGCTGGGCGCGAACCCCTTGGGCGCGTACGTGCCGTTGCCGACGAAAAGCAGCCAGACCTGGGTGAGCTTGCCGTTGAGCCGGACGGTCAGCGGCTTGGCGTGCCGCAGCGTCCTGGCCAGCGCGATCGCCGCCGACGGCCACTTGGGGTGCCGTTCCTGCAGCTTCTCGCGCAGCCGCACCATCTCCGGGTAGCCGCCGAGGCTGGCCGTGTTGACGAACCATCGGTGATCGGCGCCGTTCGATCCGCCGATCTCGACCTCGCCCAGGTCGATGCCGACGGCGTTGCCGACCTCGGTCGCCGCGTCGGCGTCGGGCATCGCGCGGACGCCGACGTCGCGGGCGAAGTGGTTCAACGTCCCGGCCGGGATGAGCGCGAGCGGCAGTTCGCGCTCGGCGGCCACGGACGCGACCGCCGCCACGGTGCCGTCGCCGCCCGCGACGCCGAGCGCGCGGACCGTGCCGCGCGCGTCGATCTCGGCCTCGAGCTGGGCGCGCAGCTCCTGCTTCGGGTCCGGGTAGAGCAGGGCGGCCTTGGGCCAGGCGAACCGGACCTCGTCGGTCGGGTCGTGGGTGGCCACGCCGGAGCTGGGGTTGACGACGACGAGCATGTCCTCCCCGTCGACCATCTCGGGGGCCTCGGCGTCGTGGGCCGTGCGGCCGGGGATGTCGTCGTGCAGGGGCCACCAGTGCCGCGTCGCGAGCCCGACGCCGACCCCGATGCTCAGGCCGACCCCCACGTCGGAGGGCCAGTGGACGCCGGTGTGGACGCGGGAGTAGGCGACCGCCAGCGCCAGCGGGGCCACGGCGAGCCCCGCTTTCGGGGACTCCATCGCCACCGCCGTCGCGAAGGCCGCGGCGGACGCCGAGTGCCCGGACGGGAACGATGACGACGTCGGCCGTTTCCGCAGGCGGCGGTGCATGGGCACCTCCTCCTCGGCCGGGCGGCGGCGCGGGAACAGCGGCTTGCCGATGAGGTTCGCGGCGGCGCTGGCCCCGGCGATCGCGACCACCCCGCGCAACGCGGCCCGGCGCGTCTCGCCCTTCCTGGTGGCCAGCAGGGCCGCGACGCCCCACCACAGGCGGGACTTGTTCGCCGATCTCGACAGTGCCATCAGGGCGTCATCGGCTCGTGAAGCGGGCAACGCCGCACTGCGCCGCATCAAGGCGCGGTCGGTCCGCCCGACCCGCCGGAAGGCCCGGATGAGCTGGTGTGACAAAGGGTCCGCCTTCCGCGCGCCGTCAAGAGCCGTGCTCCAATCGTGCCGTATTCAGGGTGAATTCACCGTCTGTGGCCTACTGGGGGCGTGTCGACGCCCGAACGGCGCACCGTCGAAGGGGGTGCAGCGCCTACTCTGGTGGGATGCAGCGGCGGATCTTTGGCATCGAGACCGAGTTCGGGGTCACGTGCACCTTCCACGGACAGCGCAGGCTCTCGCCCGACGAGGTGGCGCGCTACCTGTTCCGGCGAGTCGTGTCGTGGGGACGCTCCTCCAACGTGTTCCTGTCGAACGGCTCCCGGCTCTACCTCGACGTCGGCTCGCACCCCGAGTACGCGACGGCCGAGTGCGACGACCTGGTCCAGCTGGTCACGCACGACAAGGCGGGTGAGCGGATCCTCGAGGACCTGCTCGTCGACGCCGAGCGGCGGCTGGCCGACGAGGGCATCGGCGGCGACATCTTCCTGTTCAAGAACAACACCGACTCGGCGGGCAACTCCTACGGCTGCCACGAGAACTACCTCGTGACCCGGGCGGGTGAATTCTCCCGGATCGCGGACGTGCTCCTGCCGTTCCTGGTGACCCGCCAGCTCATCTGCGGCGCCGGCAAGGTGCTGCAGACCCCGCGCGGCGCGGTCTACTGCCTCTCCCAGCGTGCGGAACACATCTGGGAAGGCGTCTCCAGCGCGACCACGCGGTCGCGGCCCATCATCAACACCCGCGACGAGCCCCACGCCGACGCCGAGCGCTACCGGCGCCTGCACGTCATCGTGGGCGACTCGAACATGGCGGAGCCGACGACCATGCTCAAGGTCGGCTCGGCGAACCTGGTGCTCGAGATGATCGAGGCCGGCGTCCAGTTCCGCGACTTCACCCTGGACAACCCGATCCGGGCGATCCGCGAGATCAGCCACGACCTCACCGGCCGCCGCCAGGTGCGGCTGGCCGGCGGGCGCGAGGCGTCGGCGCTGGACATCCAGCGCGAGTACCACGCCCGCGCCGTCCAGCACCTCAAGGAGAACGGCTCGACCCCGGCGAACGAGCGCGTCGTCGAGCTGTGGGGCCGGGCGCTCGAGGCGGTCGAGCAGCAGGACTTCAGCAAGATCGACACCGAGATCGACTGGGCGATCAAGCACCGGCTGGTCGAGCGGTACCGGCACAAGCACGACCTGGACCTGTCCAGCCCGCGCATCGCGCAGCTCGACCTGGCCTACCACGACATCCGCCGTGGCCGGGGCATCTTCGACCTGCTCCAGCGCAAGGGCCTGGTCCGCCGGGTCACCGACGACGGCGAGATCGAGGCGGCCAAGGACACCCCGCCGCAGACGACGAGGGCGAAGCTGCGCGGCGACTTCATCGCCGCCGCCCAGGCCGCCGGGCGCGACTTCACGGTCGACTGGGTGCACCTGAAGCTCAACGACCAGGCCCAGCGCACGGTGCTGTGCAAGGACCCGTTCCGCTCGGTCGACGAGCGCGTCGAACGGCTGATCAGCTCGCTCTGACCGGCCCGCCCGCCCGGCGTTCCCTACGAAAGTCGCCGGGCGGGTGCGGCAGGATCGGCGCATGCGTGTCGTGCTGCTCGTGTGCGCCCTGCTGGTGTCGGTCGCCGTGCCCGCGTCGGCGGGGGAGCGCCTGCCGAAGTGGGAGCTGACGCCGACCGGGGTCACCGCCCAGTTCCGCGGCCTGTCCGCGGTGAGTGCGCGGGTGGCGTGGGTCAGCGGCACCCAGGGCACGGTGCTGCGGACCACGGACGGCGGGGCGACCTGGAAGTCCGTCGGCCCGCCGGACACCGGGACGCTCGAGTTCCGCGACATCGAGGCGTTCGACGCCGAGCGCGCGGTGGTCCTGTCGATCGGGCCCGGGACGGACTCCCGCGTCTACCGGACCGACGACGGCGGCGCCCACTGGCGCCAGACGTTCCAGAACACCGAGGCGGCGGCGTTCTACGACTGCCTGGCCTTCTTCGACCCGTGGCGCGGGCTGGCGATGAGCGACCCGGTCGACGGCCGGTTCCGGGTGCAGGCCACCTTCGACGGCGGCCGCAGCTGGCGCCAGGTCCCCGACAGCGGTTTCCCGCCCGCGTTGCCGGGCGAGGCGGGCTTCGCGGCGAGCGGCCAGTGCGTCACGACGGCGGGGCCGTTCGAGGCGTGGCTGGCCACCGGCGGCGGCGCGAAGGCTCGAGTCCTGCACTCCGGCGACGGC
Source organism: Amycolatopsis nalaikhensis (assembly GCF_030264295.1). Classification (GTDB taxonomy): domain Bacteria; phylum Actinomycetota; class Actinomycetes; order Mycobacteriales; family Pseudonocardiaceae; genus Amycolatopsis; species Amycolatopsis nalaikhensis. The sequence goes on from NZ_CP127173.1 coordinate 8,102,224, forward strand.
GGACGGCACTGGACGGCCGCTGCGACGCCGTTGCCGAGCAGCGCGTCGGCGGGGGTGTTCGCGGTGGCGTTCCGGAGCCCGGGCCAGGGCATCGCGATCGGCGGCGACTACGCGAACCCGACGGCGCCCGGCCCGGCGGTCGCGCTCAGCCACGACCGCGGCCGGACGTGGGCGACGCCGAGTGAGTACCCGGCCGGCTATCGGTCGGGCGTGGCCTGGCGGGGTGGGACGGTGCTCGGGGTCGGCCCCGGCGGAAGTGACCTCAGCCGGGACGGTGGACGGCACTGGACGGCGTTCGACTCGGGCAGTTTCGACACCGTGGACTGCACGGGGTCGGGGAGCTGCTGGGCCAGTGGGGTCCAGGGCCGCGTCGCCCGCCTGGGCCGCTAGAGCACCTGGCCCGTCGGCCGGACCATGATCTCGTTGACGTCCACCGACGGCGGCTGCTGCAGCGCGTACAACACCGCGCGGCCGATGTCCTCGGCCGCCAGCATCGGCTTGGCTCGCTGGGCGTCGGTGAGGATGTCCGTGTCCGTGATGCCCGGGTTGATCAGCGTCACCCGCACCCCCGTGCCGACCGCCTCCTCGCGGATCGCCCCGGCCATCCCCGTCACGGCCCACTTCGTCGCCGAGTAGAGGCTCGCGTTGCGGATGTAGCGCCCGGCCACCGAGCCGGTGATCAGCAGGTGCCCCGCCGTCTCCTTGAGCGCGGGCAGCGCCGCGCGAGCCGTGTACGCCGCGCCCAGCACGTTCGTGCGGACCATGTCCTCCCACGCCCGTGGGTCGGGGTCGTCGGTGCCGAAGAACGACGTCCCCACCCCGATCCCGGCGTTGGCGAACGCCGCGTCGAGGCGGCCGAACCGGTCCACCGTCTCGGCGACGGCTCCGGAAATCGCGGGCCAGTCGGCGACGTCCGCGCCGAGGGCCAGCGCCCGGTCTTCGCCGAGCTCGGCGGCGAGCGAGGCGACGGACTCCGCCTTGCGTGCGACGAGAGCGAGCCGGAACCCGGCCGCGGCGGCCAGCCGCGCGGTGGCGGCCCCCAGGCCGCGGGACGCGCCGGTCACGAGGAGAACACGATCATCCATGCCGTCAGGCTAGCCCCGCGAACGCGCGGGGAGCTACTCTCCATCAGGAAGCGGGTCCCGCGACGAAGGAGGCAGCCGGTGGCGGACCAGCGAGATGCCTACCTCTCGGCGTGCCCGTCCCGGAAGCTCCTGGACGAGATCGCCGGCAAGTGGGTCAGCCTGATCCTGGTCGCGCTCGGTGACGGCCCGCAGCGCTACAGCGACCTTTCGCGGCGCATCGCCGGGGTCAGCCAGAAGATGCTCACCCAGACCCTGCGGGTCCTCGAACGGGACGGGCTCGTCCGCCGCGAAGTGACCGCGTCGGTGCCCGTCCGCGTCGACTATTCCCTTACGCCGCTTGGGGAAAGCCTGCGCGCGCTGATGGCCGGGTTCAAGGGGTGGGCCGAGGCTAACTTCGACGCCGTGAGCAGCGCCCGCGCCGACTACGACGCGCGCACCCCGGACCTCACGATCGGGCCGGGCGGCGCGAGCTAGGCTCTACCGGGTGTCCACCGCACGCGCCGAACGGCTGGTCAATCTGGTGCTGGCCCTCCTGTCCACCCGGCAGTACCTCACTGCCGAGCGGATTCGCGGCATCGTGCCCGGCTACGGCGACGCGGCCAGCGACGACGCCTTCTTCCGGACCTTCGAACGGGACAAGACCGAGCTGCGCGAGCTCGGCATCCCGCTGGAAACCGGCCGCAACTCCGCCTTCGACGCCATCGAGGGCTACCGCATCGCCCGCCGCGACTACGAGCTCGGCGAGATCGACCTCGCCCCCGACGAAGCCGCCGCCGTCGCGCTCGCCTCCCGGCTGTGGGACTCCCCGGAGCTGACCGGGCAGGCGCAGGGCGCCCTCGTGAAGCTGCGGGCCGCCGGGCTGGAGGTCGACGACCAGGCGCCCACCGTCGTCGAGCCGCGCGTGCGCGCCGAACCGGCGTTCGGGCCGCTGCTCGCCGCCGTGCAGAACGGCCAGGTGGTCAAGTTCGAGTACCGGCGCAGCGGCTCGCCGGAACGCCGGGTGCGCACCCTCGAGCCGTGGGGCGTCGTGTCGTGGAAGGCCCGCTGGTACGTCGTGGGGCACGACCGCGACCGCGGCGCCACCCGCTGCTTCCGCCTCTCCCGCGTCACCGGCCAGGTCCGCACCGTCGGCAAGCCCGGCGAGGTCAAGCGGCCCGAGGGCGTCAACCTGCTCAAGCTCGTGTCGGTCACCGGCGAGTCCGAGCCCAGCCCGGTGACGGCCGCGCGGCTGTGGGTCGCCGACGGCCGGGCCGCCGGGGTCCGCCGCCGCGGCACCGTCGTCGGCCGGTGCACCGTCGACGGCGAAGAGGGCGACCTCGTCGAGATCGGGCTCTACTTCCCGGAGTCCGCCGCCGACTGGATCGCCGCGCAGGGCCCCGACGTCGTCGTGCTCGAACCCGACGTGCTGGCCAAGTCCGTCCAGGACCGGCTCGAAGCCGTCGTGGCCCGGCAGGGGAGCGGCCGGTGAGCGGGTCCACCGACCGGATGTCGAGGCTGCTCGCCCTCGTGCCGTACCTGCTCGCGCGCCCGGGCATCCGCGTCGACGAGGCGGCGCACGACTTCGACGTCACGCCCAAGCAGCTGCGCAAGGACCTCGAGCTGCTGTGGATGTGCGGGCTGCCCGGCTACGGGCCCGGCGACCTGATCGACCTGTCCTTCGAGGGCGACACGATCGTCGTCACCCACGACGCCGGGATGAACCGCCCGCTGCGGCTCACCGGTGGTGAGGCGACCGCGCTGCTGGTCGCGCTGCGGGCGCTGGCCGAGACGCCGGGCGTGGTCGACGGCGACGCCGTCCGCCGCTCCATCGCCAAGATCGAGTCCGCCGCCGGGCAGGCCCAGCCCGCCGGCGTGGTCGTCGGCGGTGGCGTGCGCGAAGGCAAGAAGACCGCGCGGACCCGCGAAGAGGTCGCCCAGGCCCTGCAGGACGGCCGGGCGCTGCGGATCCGCTACTACACCGCGTCGAAGGACCAGATCACCGAGCGCACGGTCGACCCGATGCGGTTGCTGATCGTCCAGGCCGTCGGCTACCTGGAGGCGTGGTGCCGACGCGCCGAGGGCGTCCGGCTGTTCCGGCTGGACCGGATCGACGAGCTGACGGTGCTCGACGAGCCGTCCCGGCCGCCCGCGCACGCCCACCCGACCGACATCTCCGACGGCGTCTTCCGCGAGCGGCCCGACCAGCGGGAGGCCGTGCTGGTCCTCGACCCGGACGCACGCTGGGTAGCCGAGTACTACCCGTGCGAGGAGCTCGACGAGCTCGACGGCGGCCGGCTGCGGATCCGGATGCGCTACGCCGACCAGTCCTGGATGGTGCGCCTGGTGCTGGGACTCGGCGGGGAAGCGCTGGTGGAGAGCCCGGCCGACCTCGCGTCGGACGTCGGCCGCCGGGCCGCCGACGCCGTGGCCCGAGCCCGTCACCTTCCGTCAACCTGCGACCACTAGGCTGACCGCGTGCCGTACCTGCCCACCATCGTGCTCGCCGCGATCGGCCTGCTGCTGCTCCTGCTTCTGCTGGTCCGGACCGTCAAGGTCTTGCGTGCTTTCCGGCGGACCGCAAGCATGGTGGCTACGAACACCCAGGACCGGGCGGGGTTGATCCGCGCCCGGACGGCTGCGTTGCGCGTCGCGTTCGCGGAACGCCGCCGGTCTCCGGAAAACCAGTAACATCCCTACCAGACGCAGATAGGAGGCCACCATGCTGAACGGATTGCAGCCGTGGCATTTGATCATCTTGGTGCTCGTCGTCGTGCTGCTGTTCGGGGCCAAGAGGCTTCCCGACGCGGCCCGGTCCATCGGCAAGTCCATGAAGATCTTCAAGGCCGAGACCAAGGACCTCACCGGCGACAAGTCCGCGGCGCACGATGACGCCGAGCCCGCCGAGACGAAGCAGATCCCGGCCACCCCCGCCGCCCCGGCTTCGACCGACCAGCAGGTCGCCGACCTGCAGCGGCAGCTCGACGAGCTGAAGAAGCAGCAGGCGGCCGACCAGCCGCAGAAGAACGCCAGCTGACGGCTGGGCCACACCCGGTCCCTGGTCCACGGAGCGCGCCGGCCCCGGCGCGCTCCGGCGGACACCGACGAGAACGGAACATCCCGTGGCGGAACCCGCCTCCGGTAACGGTGACAGCCGCCGGTCGAAGCGGCGCAAGCGCAGCCGTCGCAGCAACCCCGACGGCACGATGACGCTCATCGAGCACATCTACGAGTTCCGCCGCCGTCTCGGCTTCGCGCTGCTCGCCGTCGTCATCGGCGGCATCTTCGGGTTCATCTGGTTCAGCACCAAGCTGGGCCCGATCCCGTCGCTCGGCGACATCATGAAGGCGCCTTACTGCGCCATCCCGGCGGATCGCCGGCTCAACGGCGCCGCGGGCTGCCAGCTGCTGCAGACGGTGCCGTTCGAAGCGTTCATGATCCAGATCAAGGTGGGTGTCGCCGCCGGTGCGGTCGTGCTGTCCCCGGCGTGGCTCTACCAGCTGTGGGCCTTCATCGCGCCGGGCCTGTACTCGAAGGAACGCCGGTACGCGCTGACGTTCGTCGGGTTCGCCTCGGTGCTGTTCGCCGCGGGCGCCGTGCTCGCCTACATCCTGTTCCCGCACGCGCTGCAGCTGCTCATGGGCTTCGGCCAGGGCGAGTTCATCACGGCGCTGACCGCGGACAAGTACATCTCGTTCATGCTGTCGCTGCTGGTCATCTTCGGGATCAGCTTCGAGCTGCCGCTGCTGGTCGTGATGCTCAACCGCGTCGGCGTGGTCAAGTACCGCCAGCTCAAGAAGTGGCGCCGCGGCATCGTGTTCGCGTTGTTCGTCTTCGCGGCCTTCGCCACCCCCGGCTCCGACCCGTTCTCCATGCTCGGCCTCGCCGGTGCCCTCACCGTGCTGTTCGAGATCGCCGTCCAGATGGCCCGCTTCCACGACCGGAAGCTCGACCAGGCCCGCGAGGACGAAGGCTGGGACAAGCTCGCCGACGACGAAGCCGCGCCGTTCGACTACACGCCGAGCACCATCGACGACGAGCCGTCCACCCCGACCGCGTCCGGCGGCCGGGCCAGCACCGACGACGTCACGTAGTGGGGATCCACGCCGCGCTGGCCGTGCACCCGGCCTCGGGGCACGGCGCCGCCGCCCGGATCGCCGACACCGTCGCCGAGCGGCTGCGCACGGCGGTCGACCGCCTCGACGTCCTGGTCGCCACCAGCGTCGAAGAGTCCCGTGAGCTGATGCGGACCTCGCACGACGCGGGCCTCGACGTCCTGATCGTGCTCGGCGGCGACGGCGCCGCTCACCAGGGAGTCCAGTTCTGCGCGAACCACGACGTCGCGCTCGGGCTGGTCCCGGCGGGCACCGGCAACGACTTCGCCCGCGCCCTCGGCGTCCCCGGTGAGCCGCTCGCGGCGGTCGATGCCCTGGTCGCGGCCCTGAAGTCCGGCGCGCGGCGGCGGATCGACCTCGGGCGCATCGGCGACACCTGGTTCGCGACGGTGCTGTGCGCGGGCTTCGACGCGAGCGTCAACGAACGCGCCAACCGGATGCGCTGGCCGTCCGGCCCGCGCCGCTACGACGTGGCGATCCTCGCCGAGCTGGCCGCCTTCCGCGCCCGCCCGGTGGTGGTCGACACCGGCAGCGAACGGCTGGAGCTCGACGCGACCCTGGTCGCCGTGGGCAACACCCCGTTCTACGGCGGCGGCGTGCCGATCTGCCCGACCGCCGACCCCGAGGACGGCGTCTTCGACGTCACGATCATCGGTCACGCCACCCGCCGCGGCCTGATCCGGATGCTGCCCGGCCTGCGCACCGGAAAGCACCTCACGCACCCGGCGGTCCGCACGCTGCGCGCCCGCTCGGTTTCCCTGGACGGCAACACCTGGCCGGCCTACGCCGACGGCGAGCCGCAGGGGAGTGTCCCGGTGACGGCCAGCTGCGTCCCCGGCGCGCTGACCGTGCTCGCTTAGGCGTCGTAGCCCCCGGCCCGCGCGACCAGCTGGCGGAAGTGCGCCGGGGTGAGCAGCCGTCCCGCGTCGGCGAAGTAGACCCCGCCGCAGCGGTGGCAGAACCAGCCCTGCTCCCACACCTGCTGGGCCGCGGGCACCCCACGCCGCTGCTTGCGGTGCGCCCGCAGCTTGCGCACGTAGAGCCAGATCAGCACGCCGGCGGCGACGTAGACGCCCACCGCGGGCAGGGCCAGCACGGCGAAACCCAGGACCTTCGCGCCCGGGCCGCCGGGTGGCGGGTCGTCGGCCGCCGAGAACGGCAGCAGCAGGAAGCAGCTGCCGACCAGCGCCAGCGCGATCACGGCCGCGAGCAGTCCGCCGTTGCGGCGCGGGGGAGGGAAGGGGTCCAGTGAGCGGGCGACGGCGGTCACCGAGACCCCGCTGACCTGGGAGCTCGTGTAGACGACGCCGTCACCGGCCGGGACGGCGACCGTCGGGCCCTGGCCGCGGTAGAACGAGTGCCCGCCCTGGTACACCGCGGGCACGTGCTGCACCTGGTCGAGCTGGCCGCAGCTCGGACACGGTTCGGTCATCGGGGCCTCCTCACGCCGCTCCGACGACGGACGACGCGAACCGGTTCCCGGCACATTCAGGTGTATAACGACCTATACCGCCGGGCCGGTTTCTTGATCAGCACGGGTCCGAGCCGCCGAAAAAACCCGCGGGGACCAGGAGCGACTCGCCGTCGGTCACGCGGCGTGCGGACCGGCGGGGGGATGTGGAACCCTGACGAGGTGGCCAGTAGCCCTTCTCCGTCCCCGGCCGAGGCCTATGCGGCCTCCTTGCGCCGCGGGAAGTACCCCCAGCTGACGCGTTTCGCCGCGGAGGCGTCCTTCGAGTTCGACGACTTCCAGATCCGGGGGTGTGAGGCCCTCGAGGGCGGCCACGGCGTGCTCGTGTGCGCGCCCACCGGGGCGGGCAAGACGGTCGTCGGCGAGTTCGCCGTGCACCTGGCGCTGGCCGAGGGCCGCAAGTGCTTCTACACGACGCCGATCAAGGCGTTGTCGAACCAGAAGTACGCCGACCTCGTCGCCCGCTACGGCCCCGACGCCGTCGGCCTGCTGACCGGGGACACCTCGATCAACGGCAACGCGCAGGTGGTCGTGATGACCACCGAGGTGCTGCGCAACATGCTCTACGCGGGGTCCTCGACGATCACCGACCTCGGCTACGTGGTCATGGACGAGGTCCACTACCTGGCCGACCGGTTCCGCGGGGCGGTCTGGGAAGAGGTGATCCTGCACCTGCCCGAGCACGTCCGCGTGGTGGGGCTGTCGGCCACGGTGAGCAACGCCGAGGAGTTCGGCGAGTGGCTGGTCGAGGTGCGCGGCGACACGACGGTCGTGGTCGACGAGCACCGGCCGGTGCCGCTGTGGCAGCACATGCTGGTGGGGAACCGGCTGCTGGACCTGTTCGCGGGCGAGGACACCCACGCGCCGGGGGCCGAGCTGCGGATCAACCCGACGCTGCTGCGCCGCACCGAGGAGGTCGGGCGGCTGCACGCGCCCGCCGGGCTGCGGGGCCCGCGCGGGCGGCGAGGTGCGCCGCCGCGGATGCCGCGGTACCGGCCGCCGTCGCGGGTGGACGTCGTCGAGCAGCTGGACCGGGCCGGGCTGCTGCCGGCGATCGTGTTCATCTTTTCGCGGGCGGGCTGCGACGCCGCGGTGGGGCAGTGCGTGCGGTCGGGGCTGCGGCTCAACGGGCCGGCCGAGGTCGAGGAGATCCGCCGGATCATCGAGGAGCGCACGTCGGACCTGCCCGAGGGCGACCTGGGCGTGCTCGGGTACTGGGAGTGGCGGGAGGCGCTGGAGCGCGGGATCGCCGGGCACCACGCCGGGCTCTTGCCGGCGTTCAAGGAGACGGTCGAGGAGCTGTTCGTCCGCGGCCTCGTGAAGGTCGTGTTCGCGACGGAGACGCTCGCGCTGGGGATCAACATGCCCGCGCGGACGGTCGTGCTGGAGCGGCTGGTCAAGTACAACGGCGAGGCGCACGTCGACCTGACGCCGGGGGAGTACACGCAGCTGACCGGCCGGGCGGGGCGGCGGGGCATCGACGTCGAGGGGCACGCGGTCGTCGCGTGGCAGCCCGGGGTCGACCCGAAGCAGGTCGCGGGGCTGGCCTCGACGCGGACCTACCCGCTGCGGTCGTCGTTCCGGCCCGGCTACAACATGGCCGTGAACCTGGTCGCGCAGGTCGGCGCGGCCGAGGCGCGGGAGCTGCTGGAGCAGTCCTTCGCGCAGTTCCAGGCGGACCGGTCGGTGGTCGGCACGGCACGCCGGATCGAGCGCAACAAGGAAGCGCTCAAGGGGTACGCGGCCGCGATCACCGGGGACTTCGAGGAGATGCTCGAGTACGTCGAGCTGCGGGCGAAGATCTCGACGCGGGAGAAGGCGCTTTCGCGGCAGAACACCGCGGTGCGGCGGGCGGGGACGGCGGAGTCGCTGGAGAAGCTGCGCAAGGGTGACGTCATCGCGGTGCCCGCCGGGCGGCGGGCCGGGCTGGCGGTGGTCGTCGACCCGGGGCTGGACCCGATCCGGGAGCCGCGGCCGGTCGTGGTGACCGAGGACCGGTGGTCCGGACCGCTGTCGGTGGCGGACTTCCCGGCGCCGGTGGAGGCGCTGGGCCGCATCAAGCTGCCCAAGCACATCGAGCTGCGGTCGCCGAAGACCCGGCGTGACATCGCCTCGACGCTGCGGAACGCCGGGATTTCGTTGCCGGGCAGGCAGAAGCGGCGGTCCGGCGCGAACGAGGACGGTGAGCTGGCGGCGCTGCGGCGTGCCCTGCGGTCGCACCCGTGCCACGGACTGGCCGAGCGGGAAGCGAACCTGCGGTGGGTCGAGCGGTACCAGCGGCTCGCGGCGGAAACCCAGCAGCTGGAACGGAAAGTCGCGGCGACGACGCACTCGCTGGCGCGGGCCTTCGACCGGATCCTGGCGCTGCTGGGCGAGCGCGGCTACTTGGGGCCGGAGTCGGCGGGAGACGGCGAGGACCGCGTCACCGAGCACGGCAGGCGGCTGACCCGGCTCTACAGCGAGTCGGACCTGCTGGCCGCGGAGTGCATCCGGCACGGCGTGTGGCGGAAGCTCGGTCCGGCCGAGCTGGCCGCCGTCGTCTCGACGCTGGTGTTCGAGGCCCGGCGGGACACGGCGGGGGAGCCGCGGCTGCCCGGCGGGGCCGTGCCGGAGGCGTGGCAGGAGACGGTGAAGCTGTGGGTGGACCTGACCGAGGACGAGCGGCGGCACCGCCTGGACCGCACGCGGGAGCCCGACGCGGGCTTCGCGTGGCCGGTCTACCGGTGGGCGCGCGGCGAGTCGCTGGAGAAGGTGCTCACGGCCGCCGAAGCCAACGGGCAGGAGTTGTCGGCGGGGGACTTCGTGCGGTGGTCGCGGCAGGTGATCGACCTGCTCGACCAGATCCGGGACGTGCTCGGCAAGGCCGATCCGGTGGGCGCGGCGGCGGCCGACGCGGTCAAGGCGCTGCGGCGGGGTGTCGTCGCCGCGGGTGCCGCGTGAACTCCGTGTTAGCCCTGCTCCGGACGGCGGAGGCGGTGAGCGTGGACACGTGTGCTCGGCTCCGACCTGTGGTTGGATCGCCTGCGACACCGTGCGTACGCGGCTTGACGGCGGTTTCGGGGTGGACAGCGAGATGAGCGAAGCAGGCGGAGGCAGACGATGAGCACGCCGTATGGCGGCAACGACCCACAGCAGCCCCAGTACGGGCAGCAGCCGGGCGGCGCGTACCCGCCGAGCGGGCCGCAGGAACAGCCGCAGTGGGGGCAGCAGCCGCCTTCGTACGACCCGAACCAGCAACAGCAGTGGGGCCAGCCGCAGCAGCCCCAGCAACCGCAGCAGTGGGGTCAGCAGCCCGGCGGGTACACGCCGCCGCAGCAGCCGCAGTGGGGCCAGCAGCCGCCGCCGTACGGGCAGCAGCCCGGTGGGGGTTACCCGCAGAGCGGCCCGCAGGCCCAGCCCCAGTACGGGCAGCAGCAGCCGGGTGGCGCGTACCCGCAGAGCGGGCCCCAGCAGCAGCCGCAGTACGGCCAGCAGCCGCCGCAGGGCCAGTACGACTACGGCCAGCAGCAGTTCCCCGGCCAGGGCGCGCCGGAGGGCGAGAAGCCGGCGAAGTCCAAGAAGGGCCTGCTGATCGGCATCATCGTGCTGGTCGTGGTCGTCGCGGTGGTCGGCGTGCTCGGGTTCGTGGCGCCCGGGTTCTTCAAGACGCAGGTCTTCAACAACACGCAGATGCAGACCGACGTGCAGAAGCTGCTGACCGAGACGTACAAGATCGAGGGCGTCACCGCGGTCACCTGCCCGGCCGAGCAGAAGGTGGAGGACGGTGCGAAGTTCGAGTGCACCGCCACCATCGCCGGCAAGCCGCAGCAGGTGCAGATCACGGTGAAGGGCGACGGCGGGAACTACGAGGTTTCCCCGCCCGCCGCGAAGTAGCGCGGGCGCGAAGTCCGGTCGCCGGGAATTCCGGTGGCCGGACTTCGCCGTCTCCGGCGATGATCCGGGGTATGAGCGACTTCGAGATCCGGACGCTGACCGATGCCGAGCACCGCGCCGCGAGCGACCTGTTCCGCGAGACCGTGCACTTCCGCCCGGCCGACGACGCCGAGTGGGAACGCGCGGCCCGGGCGTACCAGCCGGGTGGGACGCTCGGCGCGTTCGACCCGGAGCTGGTCGGCACGGCCCGCTCGTTCGACGCCGAGCTGACCGTTCCCGGTGGGGCTCGGCTGCCGATGGCCGGGGTGACCTCGGTCGGCGTCCGCGCCGACCGCACCCGGCGCGGCGTGATGCGGGCGCTGCTGACCGGGCAGCTGGAGGGTTTCGCCGAGCGGGGCGTGGTGTTCGCGAACCTGCTGGCTTCGGAGGCGTCGATCTACGGCCGGTTCGGCTACGGTTTGGCCACCCGGTCCCGGACCTACAGCGTCGACCGGCACCGGGCGCGGCTGCGGCCGGAGGTGCCCGTGGGCGGCGAGGTCGAGCTGCTGGACCTGGACCGCGCCGTGGAGGTCCTGCCCGCCGTCTACGAGCGGCTCCCGCACCGGCCGGGGATGATGACCCGGCCCGAGGTGCTGTGGCGGTTCTACGAGAACCAGGCCCGCCGCCACGAGCAGCCGACGAAGGCGCTGGTGCACCACGGCCCCGACGGGCCGGACGGGTTCGCCACCTACCGGGTCGAAGGCCTGCACGCCCACCCGTGGACCAAGCAGCTCGAGGTGGGGCACCTGTTCACCGGCTCGGCGGCCGCGTTCGCCGGGCTGTGGCGGTTCCTGCTGGGTGTCGACCTGGTGGACCGGGTCGTCGCCGAGGAACGGCCGCTCGACGAGCCGATCGAGCTGCTGCTGGCCGACCACCGCCGCAGCAGCGTCGACCGGATCGCCGACGAGCACTGGATCCGGCTCGTCGACGTCCCGCGCGCGCTGGCCGGCCGCGAGTACGGGCACGCGGCTCCGGTCGTGCTGGAGGTCGTGGATCCGTTGCTGCCGGGCAACGGCGGTGCCTATCGGATCACGCCGGAGGGTGCCGAGCGCACGGACGAGCCGGCCGCGCTGCGCCTCGACGTCACCACGCTCGCGATGGTGTACCTCGGGACCTGGCGGCCGTCGGCGCTGGCGGACGCCGGGCGGATCGAGGTGCGCGACCCGGCCGCGGCTGTGGCCGCCGACGTGCTCTTCGGCACCCGCGTGGCGTCCTGGAGCGGCACGTACTTCTGACGCGCCGGAAATCCGGGTGCCCCGCGCCGGGCCGGACGGCAAGATCGGCGGCATGACCGCCTTCGACGTCCGCCCGGTGACCGAGGACGAACGCCGTCCCACCTACGACCTGCTCGGCCGCGCCCTGCACAGCAACCGGGTCAGCGACACCACCTGGGCGCGGGTGGGGGAGTCCTGGCCCGCGGCGCACAAGTTCGGCGTGTTCGAGCGGGGCGCGCCGATCGGGATCACCAGCTCCTTCGACACCGGGATCGCGGTGCCCGGCGGGCGGGTCCTGCCGCTCGCCGCGGTCGACGGCGTCGGGGTCCGGGCCGACCGCACCCGGCGCGGGGTGCTGAGCGCGTTGATGGCGGCGCAGCTGGCCGAGTTCGCCGAGCGCGGGATCCCGCTGGCGGCGCTGCACGCCAGCGAGCCGACGATCTACGGGCGGTTCGGCTACGGCTCGGCTGCCCTGGCCAAGACCGTCCGGGTGGCGCGGCCCGCCGCGCGGCTGCACGACCGCGTGCCGTCCGGCGGCGAGGTGCGGATGCTGACGCCCGAGGAGGCCGTGAAGGAGATTCCCGGGCTGTACCGGCGGATCGGGCTGACGCGGCCGGGCATGATCGAGCGGCCGGACCTGTGGTGGCCGACCACGCACGACCGGCACGTCGGCCCGGACGGCAGCCACGTCGTCGCCGTCCACAGTGGACCGGAAGGCGACGACGGCTACGTCGTGTACGACACGGTCGACACCCGCACCCTCGACGACCCGGACGCGGGCGCGGTGCTGAAGGTCCGCGACCTGCACGCGGCGAACCCGGTCGCCGCGGCCGGGCTCTGGCGGTTCCTGCTGTCGGTCGACCTGGTCTCGGCCGTGCACGCACGCCACCGCCCGGTCGACGAGGCTCTCGCCGCGATGCTGACCGACCACCGGCACGCGCGCACCCTCGACGTCGAGGACGACCTGTGGCTGCGCCCGGTCGACGTCGCCGCCGCGCTGGACGCCCGCACCTACCGCGCGGCCGAGCCGGTCGTGCTCGCCGTGACCGACCGGATCCTGGCGGCCAACACCGGGCACTACGAGGTCGGCCCGGACGGTGCCCGCCGCACGGACGCGGCCGCGGACCTGGCCCTCGACGTCGACACGCTCGGCATGCTGTACCTCGGGCAGTGGAGCGCGACGGCGCTCGCGCAGGCGGGCCGGGTCGAAGTGCGGGACCCGGCCGCCGTCGCGCGGGCCGACGAGCTGTTCACCACGGTCACCGCGCCGTGGAACGGGACGCTGTTCTAGGTGTGATGTCCAGCGACGTTGCCCCCCGTTACCTTTTTCGTGGCTCCCGACCAGGGAGTTGTGGTCACCAGGCCCGGCATGACTTGCGCCCCCAGTCGAAGGCATGATCCGGGGGGTGGTGTCACCGGGCCTGGTGGCATCGAGGGACCGCTGATAGGGACACGGCCACCACCAGGTAGGTCTCGTCGTAACGTGGGTGCCGGCCATCGATGCCCAACCCGGTGACCACGACGCGACGAACGAACGGCTGGTGGATGAGCAGCAGCTTCGGGGTGTTCCTCGGCTTGGACGTCGGCAAGGAAGCCCATCATGCGGTCGGCCTCGCCCCGGACGGCAAGCGGTTGCATGACGGCCCGCTGCCCAACACCGAACCCAAACTGAAGGCCCTGTTCGACAAGCTCGCCGCGCACGGACCGCTGCTGGTCGTGGTCGATCAGCCCGCCACGATCGGGGCGTTGCCGGTCGCGGTCGCCCGCGCCGCAGGACACCAGGTGGCGTATTTGCCTGGCCTGGCCATGCGCCGCATCGCCGACCTCTATCCGGGTCGCGCGAAGACCGATGCCCGGGACGCGTTCGTCATCGCCGATGCCGCCCGCTCCCTGCCGCACACCCTGCGCCCGGTCGATGTCGATGACGAGGCGTTGGCGGAGCTGGAGGTGCTGGTCGGGTTCGACGACGACCTGGCCGGCGAAGCCACCCGGATCAGCAACCGGATCCGTGGGCTGCTCACCGGCATCCACCCCGCTCTCGAACACGCCATCGGCCCGCGGATCAGCCACCCAGCGGTGCTGGAGATCCTCTCCCGCTGCGGCGGCCCGGCCGGCATCGCCAAGGCCGGCCGCCGCAAACTCACCGCCATCGCCAAAGTCCACGCGCCCCGCCTCGGCGGCAAGCTGGTCGAGGCGATCATGACCGCGCTGGGCGAGCAGACCGTCACCGTCCCGGGCACCGCCGCCGCGGACACGGTCCTGCCGCGGCTGTCCGACAGCCTCAAAACGGTTCTCCTGCAACGGAAACAGGTCGCTGAGCAGGTTGAGGGGATACTTGATGCGCACCCTCTTGCCGGGGTCCTGACTTCGATGCCCGGCGTCGGGGTCAGGACCGCAGCCCGCATCCTGCTCGAGGTCGGCGACGCCTCGAACTTTGCCAGCTCGGGGCATCTGGCGGCCTACGCGGGCATCGCCCCGGTCACCCGCAGCTCCGGCACCAGCATCAAGGGCGAACATCCCGCTCGGACGGGCAACCGCCAGCTCAAACGCGCGTTCTTCCTCGCCGCCTTCGCCGCGTTGTCTGACCCGACCAGCAGGGCCTACTACGACCGGAAGCGGGCCGAGGGCAAGAAACACAACGCTGCGCTGATCTGCCTGGCCCGCCGCCGCTGCGACGTCCTCTACGCCATGCTGCGCAACGGCACCCACTACCGACACCCCGAACCCGCTCCGGCCCCCGCCGCGGCTTGACAACCACATAGGGACACCCCCCCGGGGGTTGAGGTGACCCGTTGTGAAGTGGAGCTGTCGAGGAACCGCTTCACGTCTCCGGAGGCAGGGCTGGACCTGCGCCGCGGCGGCAAGATGTTCGTGGTCGCGCCCAAGACCGACGCGAGGAGGGCCGGCCGTTACCGCGTCGAAGGCGTGGCCGGGATTGCCATCCGCGCCACAGCTCGGCCCGCAGCCCCGAGCACCTGGTGCGCTCGTGCGGCTGCGGTTGAGCCCTCCCCGGACGTCACAGCTAGGTGCCGGGCAGGGCCTCGATGAGCCGCTCGACGGACTTGCCGAGGTTCCACCGCTCGGCCAGCTCGGCGACCCGGGCGGGGTCGGCGGGCACCGACGGCACGGTGTCGGGGCGGGACTGCTCGACCGGCGCGTCGACCGCGACCCGGACGACGGTCGGGGCGACGGCCACGTAGTCCGCCGCTTCGGACAGCCGCAGCCGGGTCTTGAGCGGCACCCGCGAGTCCCCGGACGACGCGGCCTCGACCAGTGCTTCGAGCGACCCGAACTGCGTGATCAGTTTCGCCGCGGTCTTCTCGCCGATCCCGGCGACGCCGGGCAGCCCGTCGGACGGGTCGCCGCGCAGAGCCGCCATGTCCGCGTACGCCGGGCCGGCGGTGTCGCGGGGGAGGCTGTAGCGCTCGGCGATCTCGGCCGGGCCGAGCACCTCGGCCTTGGCCCAGCCCTTGCCGACGTAGATCACCGACGTCGGCGTCGGCTCGGCGCGCACCAGCTGGAACAGGTCGCGGTCGCCGGTGATCACCTCGACCGGGTCGGCCTTCTCGCGGGTCGCCAGCGCGCCGATGACGTCGTCGGCCTCGTAGCCGGCGGCTTCGGCGGTGGCGAACCCGAAGGCCTCCATCAGGTCGAGGATGATCGGCACCTGCGGGGTCAGGGTGTCGGGGACCTCTTCGACGTCGGGGCTGCCGCTGCCGGTCTCCTCGGCCACGCGGTGCGCCTTGTAGCTGGGCAGCAGGTCCGTGCGGAACTTCGGCCGCCAGTCCGCGTCCAGGCAGCACACGAGGCGGGCTGGGTGCCGGTCGGTGAGGATTCGCGCGATCGTGTCGGCGAACCCCCGTACCGCGTTGACCTGCGTCCCGTCGGCGGCGCGCATCGAGTCGGGCAGGGCGAAGAACGAGCGGAAGTAGAGGCTCGCGGAGTCGAGCAGGGCAAGTGGTCCGGTCACCCGCACAGCCTCCCACGCCCGGCGCCCCGGCGACGGCATGCCACGCGTCCGCGGCACGGAACGAGAGCAGCCTGGGAGTTGCGGGCGACGTCCGGCATGTCGCGGGCCCGGGCGAGTGGATCACCCGGGGCGCCCGGCTAGGCTCGCTCCCATGTCGCGCCGATCCCTCCACACGCCCGCCCCCGACGCCACCGCCCTCCGCGCCCGGCTGGACCGCGCCCGCGCCGCCGCGGCCGCCGCGGACACCGACGCGCTCCTGATTGCGCCCGGCTCCGACCTGCGCTACCTGATCGGCCAGGCCGGCGGCTCGTTCGAGCGGCTCACCACGCTCGTCGTCCCGGCCGACGGCACGCCCGCGCTGGTGGTGCCGAAGCTGGAGGCGCCGGGTTACGCCGACGTGCCCACCGGCGAGCTCGGCGTCGAGCTGCTGACCTGGGTGGACGGCGACGACCCGTACAAGCTGGTCGCCGACCGGCTCGGCAAGCCCGGCCGCGTCGCGGTCAGCGACTTCACCCCCGCCCTGCACGTGCTGGCGCTGCGCGCGGCGCTGGGGGAGGCCGAGCAGACCCTGGCCGGGCCGGTGGTCCGCGAGCTGCGGATGCGCAAGGACGCCGCGGAGATCGCGTCGCTGCGCGAGGCGGGCGCGGCGATCGACCGCGTGCACGCCCGCGTCCACGAGTGGCTGCGGCCGGGCCGCACCGAGGCCGAGGTCGGCGCCGACATCGCCGCGGCCATCGTCGAGGAGGGCCACGCCCAGGCCGACTTCGTGATCGTCGGCTCCGGCCCGAACGGCGCGAGCCCGCACCACGACGTCTCCGACCGCGTCATCGAGAAGGGTGACGTCGTGGTCGTCGACATCGGCGGCCCGCTGCCCGCGGGCTACAACTCCGACTCCACCCGCACGTACGCGGTGGGGGAGCCGCGCGACGCCGACGTGGCCGAGACGTACGCGGTGCTGCAGCGCGCCCAGGCCGCCGCGGTGGCCGCGGTGAAGCCGGGCGTGACGGCGGAGGCCGTCGACGCGGCCGCGCGCGACGTCATCGCCGAGGCCGGGTTCGGCGAGTACTTCATCCACCGCACCGGCCACGGCATCGGCCTGGACGTGCACGAGGAGCCCTACATCATCGCCGGGAACGCGCTGCCGCTGGAGCCGGGCATGGCCTTCAGCGTCGAGCCGGGCATCTACCAGCCGGGTCGCTGGGGCGCCCGGATCGAAGACATCGTGATCGTCACCGCGGACGGCGTCGAGTCCGTCAACAACCAGCCGCACGAGCTCGTCGTGCTGGACGCATGACGACCGGCGGCCTGGAGCCGCTGGACCAGGCGATCGTCCAGGAGCTCGCGGCCGACGGGCGGCGCAGCTTCACCGATCTGGCCGAGCGTGTCGGGCTGTCGGTGTCGGCGGTGCACCAGCGGGTGCGCCGCCTCGAGCAGCGCGGGGTCATCCTCGGCTACACCGCCCGGCTCGACGGCGAGCAGATCGGCCTGCCCTTGACGGCCCTGATCTCGCTGACGCCGAACGACCCGGCGGCGCCGGACGACTACCCGCAGCGGATCCAGCACATCAAGGAGATCGAGTCGTGCTACTCGGTCGCCGGCGACGAGTCCTACATCCTGCTGGTGCGCGTCCAGTCGCCGCTGGCCCTGGAGGACCTGCTGCGCCGGATCCGGGAGGCGGCGAAGGTGTCGACCCGCACGACGGTGGTGCTCTCTACGCCGTTCGAGGGACGTTCGCCCACGTTCTGACGCCGGCGCCCCGCCCGGTGGCCGGGGCGCTGGTACGGTAAAAGGTATGGCAACACGTAAGGTCACTCTTTCGCTGGACAGCGGCGCACTGGAGTTCGCCGAACGCGCCGCGAAAGCACACGGGATCTCGGTCTCGTCCTGGCTGTCGAAGGCGGCCCGGCGCGAGGCGGTTCGCACCGGCTACACCCCGCAGAAGCCGGAACCGGCCGTCGCGGAATCGGACGAGGCCGAGCGCAGCGCGGCGGAAAAGGATCTGCGTGCGCAGGGGTGAAGTCTGGACGTACCACCCCCGACCGAACCGGCCCGGCAGCGCACCGTGGTGCTGCTGTCCTCGGACGGGGTGAACGAGTCCGAGCGGCCCTGGCTGCTCGGCACCGAACTGCTCGAGCGCGACCCGATGGACATCCTCGGGGTGGCGATCGACGCCCGCTACTGGGTGTCGACGCTCAACCTGACGAGGCTCTACCGGCCCTGGTTCGACGAGCGAGTCGCCGAGATCGACCAGGACGTCCAGGAGCGCATCGACATCGCGTTGCGTGCGGCACTCGATCTCTGAGTGTATAACGCCCTATACCACTGGGCGAGTTTCAGGAAAACCGGGACAAGAACAAAGACCCGCTCAGGACCGGGGAGCCTCTCAGCGAGCCACGACCTCCGGGGCCGCGTGGAGCTTGCCGTCCGCGCCCGCGAGGCATGAAGCGTTGCCTTCGCGGGCGACGATGAACTCGGTCACGCAGTTGGCGATCGCCGTGTGCCCGGCCGCGTTGGGGTGGAACGACTCCTGCAGCGCGTGCCCGGCGCGGTCGGCCTGGCCGAGGTCCGCCAGCTGCAGGGTCAGCCGGGTGAACCACTCCGTCGCCGGGTTCGGGCCGCCGCTGCACGCCTCGTGCTTCACGCCCGCCTTGGCCAGGTCCAAGAACCGGGCCCCGCTCTGCTGCGCGGCCGCCTTCAGCCCGGCGGACAGGACGCCGATGCCGGTCTGGGAGATCCAGCGCAGGTCTTCCACGCGGAACGGGCAGCCGTTGAGGTTGCGCAGGTCCTCCGGCAGGTCCGGGCCGATCGGGGCGGCGTAGGACTGCAGGATGAGCTGGTAGTCGGCGGGGACGTAACCCGCTTGGGCCAGCACGGTTTTGACGTCCGAGACCGCCTTCGCCACCTTCGGCACCATGGCGTCCACTTTGGACTGCCAGTTCTGCTTGAGCGCCGTGCTGCACGACGGGCCGCCAGCGTTGAACCAGGCCTTGAAGCATTCGGTGACCTGGTTGGAGAACTTGGGTTCGTCGTTGGCGCCGACGGCGATCACGACGGCGGTGACCCGGTGGTCTTTGACGACCGCGGCGAGCTGCTGCGCTTGCGATCCTTCGGTCCACTGCTTGACGTCGCCGAGGGCGACCTGTTCGGCGGGTGCGCCGGAGCAGCCGAGGTTGACGTGGGCGGTGACGCCGGGGACGGCGATCTTTTCGACGAAGGCGTTGGGGGAGCGGTGGCACCAGTTGCCGCCCTGCCCGTTGGTGGTGGGGGTGTATTGGCCGGCGCCTTCGCCGGAGACGGTGCTGTCGCCCATGGCGACGACGGTGAGCGGTCCGGTGCCGGGCGGGCCTTGGCGGGGCTGGGGTCGCCCGGGTTGGCTTTCGGAGCCGAAGAAGACGAAGAAGCCGGCCAGCAGGGCCACGCACGCGAGGACCAAGGCCCCCCAGTACCACCGAAGACGTCGCATCGCGGTCGATTCTACGGACGGCGGTGTGCGGTCGGGCTCAGGTCACGGTCCAGGTTCGCACCAGTGCCACGAGGGATGCGGCGAGGGTGGCCGGGTCGAGTTCGCGGTCGCGGAGCCAGTGGCGGACTTGTTCGGCGGAAAGTGCGGCGAGCAGGACGTCGGCGGCGATTTCGGCGTCGGGCGCGCCGCCCGCGTCGAGGAGGTGGCGGGCGTGCTGTCGCCAGAGGGTGTGGGCGCCGGTGCGGAAGCGGGCGCCGGTGGTGGCGGTTTCGGACAGCAGGACGAGGTCGAGCTGGCGGGTGAGGAGGTCGAGGTAGGCCTCGACGAACGCGGCGAGCCGGTCGGTGGGGGGTGCGCCGGGGCCGAGGGGTGGCGGGCCGGTGAGGATGCGGTCCTGGAGTTCGCGTTCGCGTTCGTCGAGCAGGGCCATGGCGAGGCCGGCTTTGTCGCCGAAGCGGCGGTAGAGGGTGCCTTTGCCGACGCCGGCGGCGTTCGCGACGTCGTCCATGGTGACGGCGTCGACGCCGCGTTCGGCGAAGAGGGTTTCGGCGGCGGTGAGGGCGCGGAGGCGGTTGCGGGCGGCGTCGGCGCGTTCGCGGACGGGGGCGCCGAGGACGGGCAGTTCGACCGGCGTTGACGAAGCGGACTCCGGTCCGCTACGGTTCGAAGACATAAGCGGACTCTAGTCCGATTCTTCGTCCGGCGGAAGCCGACACCCCATCGAGGAGCACTGTCATGCCTGATTTGCTGCACATTTCCGCGTCCCCGCGCGGGGAAGACTCCCAGTCGCTGCGTCTGGCAGCTACTTTCCTGGACACCTACCGCACGGTGCACCCGGAGGCAGAGATCGAGGAATGGGACCTCTGGGACGGTTCCCTGCCGTCGTTCGGCCCGGCCGCGGCGCGCGCCAAGATGACCGTGTTCGGCGGCGGCGTCCCGCAGGGCGCGGAAGCCGAAGCGTGGTCGGCGGCGAAGGCCGCGTTCGCGCGGTTCGACGCCGCCGACCGGGTGCTCTTCAGCGTCCCGATGTGGAACTCGGGCGTGCCGTACGTGCTCAAGCAGTTCATCGACGTCGTGTCGCAGCCGGGGCTGGTGTTCGGCGTCGACGCGGTGACCGGGTACGAAGGCCTGCTGCGCGGCAAGCGGGCCGCGGTGATCTACACCAGCGCGGTGTGGGGTCCGGGTCTCGGGCCGGAGTTCGGCCGGGACTTCCAGGCGCCGTTCTTCACCGGCTGGCTGAACTGGGCCGGGATCGACGACGTCACCGAGATCCGCTACCACCCGACCCTGACCGGCGACGCGGACGAGCTGAGCCGCATCGCCCACGAATCGGCCCGTGACGCGGCCAAGGCGTTCTAGCCGAGGGCGGTCGCCCGGCTGACGTCTTCCCAGGCGGCCAGGTCCGCGGCGAGCGAGGCGTGGTGGGCGCGAATGGCGTCGACGGCGTCCGCGCCGAGCGCGAGCCGCAGCGGTGGGTTGTCGCTGTCCACGGCGCGGACGATCGCCGCGGCGGCCTTGGCCGGGTCGCCCGGCTGGGTGCCGTCCATGGTCTCGACCGCCTGGCGGGTGGCCGAGGTGGACACCGCGTAGGCGTCGATGGTGCGGGAGCGGTGCATCCGGCCGCCGCCGAACTCGGTGCGGAACGCGCCCGGCTCGACGATGAGCACCCGCACGCCGAACGGTGCCACCTCGGCGGCGAGCGCTTCGGAAATGCCTTCGAGGGCGAACTTCGAGGCGCAGTAGGCGCCGTAGCCGGGCGGGGAGAGCTGGCCGCCCATCGAGCTGATCTGCACGACCGTGCCGCTGCCCTGGGCCCGCAGGTGCGGCAGCACGGCCTTGGTGACCGCGACGGCGCCGAAGAACATCACCTCCATCAGGGCGCGCAGTTCGTCCATGGTCAGCTCTTCGACGGCGCCGACCGAGCCGTTGCCGGCGTTGTTGACCACGACGTCGATCCGGCCGAACTCCTCGAGCGCGGTCTTCACGGCGGCGTCGACCTGGCCGGGGTCGGTGACGTCGAGGGCCGCGGTCCGGACCCGGTCGCCGCCGTGGTCGCGCAGGTCGGCCAGGGTCTCCGGCCGCCGCGCGGTGGCCAGCACCCGGTCGCCCGCGGCGAGCGCGGCCAGGGCGATCTCGCGGCCGAAGCCGGCGGAGCAGCCGGTGATCAGCCAGACGCGGCCGTCGGTGTTCGTCATCTTCGCCTTCCTCCCAGTG
Organism: Amycolatopsis nalaikhensis; assembly: GCF_030264295.1. Taxonomy (GTDB): domain Bacteria; phylum Actinomycetota; class Actinomycetes; order Mycobacteriales; family Pseudonocardiaceae; genus Amycolatopsis; species Amycolatopsis nalaikhensis. The sequence goes on from NZ_CP127173.1 coordinate 8,123,644, forward strand.
GTTTCCCTGCTCCCATCCTGGTGTCGATCTCCGCCGGGCCGCCAACACCGGTGTCCTGCCGGGGCTACAGTCTGGGCCTGTGACTCCCGAGCTGCGGCACCTTCGCTACTTCGTCGCCGTCGCGGACGAAACGAGCTTCACGCGGGCCGCGGCCGGGCTGCACATCGCGCAGCAGTCGTTGTCGCAGCAGATCACCGTGCTGGAGCGGACTCTGGGCGCGCGGTTGTTCGAGCGTGGCGCGCGTGGTGCCCGCTTGACCGCCGTCGGGGAGCTGTTCCTCCCGGAGGCGAGGGCGGTGCTGGCCCGCGCCGACGAAGCCGTCGCGACGGTCGGCCGGGCGGTCCGCGGCGAGATCGGCACGGTCCGGCTGGCGTTCCTCACCACGACGGCGAACTACCTGCTGCCGCCGGTGGTCCGCGCGGTCCGCGAGCGGTTCCCCGACCTGGCGGTGACGACGGCCGAGGCGTCGATCGCCGAGCTGGTCGAAGGCCTGCGTGAGGGCCGGTTCGACCTGGCGTTCACGCGGCCGCCGTTGGTGGCGGGGCTGGCGTCGCGGACGTTGCTGACCGAGGAGGTCTGTGCGGTCTTCCCCGCCGACCATCCCCTTGCCGGGCGTTCGTCGGTGCGGCTGGCGGACCTGGCGGACGAGCCGTGGGTGCTGACGCCGCGGAGTTCGTGGGAGCCGTGGCATCGCAGCTATGACGCGGACTTCGCGGCGGCGGGCTTCACGCCGCGGGTGGTGCAGCGCGCGGCGACGGTGCAGGGGCTGCTGGGTCTCGTCGCGGCGGGAGTGGGCGTGACGCGGCTGACGCGTTCGTCGCACAGCCTGCGCCGCGGCGGGGTGGCGTTCGTGCCGCTCGAAGGGGACGTGGCCCGCACGGAGCTGGTGTGGGCGCCGGGCCACGACAACCCGGCGGTGCCGAAGATCGTGGAGGTCGCGGTGGAGCTGGCGGAGACGACGGACCTCACCGAGGCGGGCTAGCTTCAGTCGAGCAGCGCGGTGAGGACCCCGTCCAGCAGCCGGACGCGGCGGTCGGCGATGCGGTGCACCTCGTCGTCGTGGGTCGCGACGATCACCGCCGCGCCCTCCGACGCGCAGCGGCGCAGCAGCCGCAGGACCCGCGGTGTGCTGCCCGCGTCGAGGTGCGCGGTCGGCTCGTCGGTCAGCAGGACCCGTGGCCGTCCGGCGACCGCGCGGGCCAGCGCCACCCGCTGCTGCTGCCCGAACGACACCTCCAGCGGGTAGCGGTCGCCGAGGTCGCCGATGCCCAGCTCGTCCAGCAGCTCGCTCACGCGCGCGGTGATCTCGCGAGCGGCCGGGCGCGGGATGTCGGACCGCAACCGCAGCGGCAGGGCGACGTTCTCCGCGATCGTCAGCTCGTTGGCCAGCCCGAGCGCCTGCGGCAGCACCGCGCAGGTGTGCCACGGCGGTGCCCCGCTGATCGGGACGCCGTCCAGGAGTACGCAGCCGGAGTCGGGGGAGTCGAACCCGCACAGCAGGGCGAGCAGCGCGCTCTTGCCCGACCCCGAGCGGCCGGACACGGTCACCAGTTCACCCGCGCCGACGCGCAGCTCGAGCCCGCGCAGCACTTCGATGTCGCCGCTGGGGTGGGCGAAGCTGCGGCGCAGCCCGACGGCTTCCACCAGGGTCATGGCCGGGGCTCCTGTTCTTCGACGCCTTCGAGCACGCCCTTGTGGAGCCGGGCCACTCGCGCGCCGAGGTCGATGAGGCGTTCGTCGTGCGAGGCGACCAGGACCGCGAAGTCCTGGTCCACCAGGTAGCGCAAGGTGTCGAGCACCAGGTCCGCCGACGCCTCGTCCAGCTGCGACGTCGGCTCGTCGGCGAGGACCACCGTCGAGCGCGCGGCCAGCACGCACCCGAACGCCAGCCGCTGCTGCTGCCCGCCCGAGAGCGCGGAGATCTTCCAGCCGCCGGTGCCGTGCAGGCCCAGCTGCCCGAGGATGTCATCGGGGGTGCAGTCGGTTCCCGCGGCTTCCGCGGCGGCGCGGAGGTTGTCGGCCACGCTCAGGTAGCCCAGCAGGTTGTCGGCCGGGTTCTGGAACACCAGCCCGAGGTGGTGGCGGCGCAGGGCCCGCCGTTCGCGGTGCTTGAGCTTGCGGACGTCGGCGCCCTGGAACGTCAGCGTGCCGCGCGCGGGCTGTTCGAACAGGCCCAGCACGCGCAGCAGCGTCGACTTCCCGGACCCGGACGGCCCGGCGAGCACGGTCATCCCGCGCGCGGGCACGTCGATGCTGACGTCGTCGACGCCGGTGACGACCCCGGCCGGGGTCAGGTAGTCCACGCCGATGCCGCGCAGGGAGAAAATCGGTTTGTCAGGCACGGATCAGCTCCGCGGTCCGGGCGGTGCGCACCGAGCGCACCGCGATCCAGCCGGCCAGGCCCACCACGAGCACGCCGATGGCCAGCACGGTCAGCACGAACGGCAGCGGGTCGGGCAGCTCCGAGCGCGGCGCGAGGAAGGTCGCCGGGTCGAAGCGGGGGACCGACAACCCGGCCACCGAGATCCCGCACACCACGCCGACCACGATCGCGAGCCCGCTCAGCGCGCCCAGTTCCATCAGGTGGCTGGCCAGCAGGGTCCGCGGCCGCATGCCCATGCGCAGCACCAGCGCCCCGGCGAGGGCGTTCTGGCGCCGCCTGACCTCGACCGCGACCAGCAGCGCCAGGATCGCCACCACCCCGAGCACCGCGCCCAGCAGCGCGACGAAGGAGAACGTCCACGACACGACGAAGAACGGCAGCCCGTCCAGTGCCGTCTCGCGGCTGACGCGGTTCGGGATGAACACCCCGGCCGCGCGCAGGGCGGTGGTCGCGTCGGTCATCGACGCGGTCGTCAGCACGCTCCACTTCGGCACCGCGGACAGCTGCGCCGGGCTGAGCACCGTGCGGGAGACGACGTAGCCGGGGGAGGTGCCGATCATCGGGAACACCGGCAGGTCACCGACCGGGACGGCGTCGGCCAGCCCACCCGGCAGCTGCCCGGTCTGCTTGGCCGTGTGCCCGACGCGGATCACCGGCGTGCCGTGCGGGTCCGGGTGGGCGATCTTCGCCAGCAGGCCTTCGAGGTCGTCGGAGGGGACGGCGTCGACGGCGGCGCCCTGGGCGAACGTGGCGGGGTCGACCACCAGGACCACGCTGCCGGTGCCGGTCAGCTCGCCGACGATCGTGCTGGACCCGGCCAGCGACGCGGGCATCGCGACCTTCCCCATCCCGAGCGGGCTGTCGGTGTCGAGGCGGGCGTTGCTGCCGACGAAGATCGCCGACTTCGTGTCCAGCGCCTCTTCCTGGCCGCGGGCGATGCCGATGCCGGTGGCGAGCGTGCCGATGGCGAGGGTGCCGATCACGAGCACCCCGGTCACCGGGGCGCGGGCGCCGGCCAGCCGCCGGATCGCCAGTTGCAGGGCCGGGCGCGACCAGAACCGGGCCCGGTGCGAGGCGTGCAGGGCCAGCCACGCCAGCCGCGCGGTCAGCAGCCCGACGGTGAGCACGACGAACACCGGGTATGTCAGGGCCAGCGGGTCGACCTGGGGTAACGGATTTCCGAGGCGTGAGGCGGTGCCGTAGTGCGTCAGGCGCGTCCAGCCGAGCCAGGCCATGCCCGCCGTCGCGAGCTTCCCACGGGAAGTAGGCCAGCAGCCGCACCCGGGCGCCCTTGCGGCGCACGCGGCCCAGCTCGAACTCCCGGTGCGCGCGCACGGCGACGACGAGGGCCAGCAACGCCAGCGACACCGCCAGCGTGCCCGCTGCGACGAAGCCCGCGCGCAGCTCTGAGGCCGGATCGGGCGCGCCGGGTGGGCCGTACACGCCCAGCAGCAGCCGGGCCGCGGCGGCGCCGAGCGCGCCGCCCAGCAGGATCGGCAGGCCCAGCTCGGCGACCGCGAGCCCGCCGAGGGCCCCCGGGCCGCTGCCGCGGGCGGAAAGCAGCCGCAGCTGCGCGTGCCGCCGCTGGTACCACTGCAGGGCGACGGTGCCGAGGCCGGCGCAGCCGACCAGGACGCTGATCAGCGCCAGCGGCAGGATCGAGACGAACACGTTCTCCTGGGCCTGGCGCGCGATCTGCACCGAGCGTTCGAACGTCGGGACGTCGGCGGCGACCAGCGAGCCGCGGCCCTGGGCGGTCAGGTCGGCGCGGACGTCGGCCACGAGGTCGCGCGAGCGCCGCAGCAGGTCCTCGGCGCCGCTGAGGGTCGTCGGCGCCGGCTCGTAGAACGAGATGTGGAAGTACTGCATCGTGGGCAGGCCGATGGCCGCGACCGCGGTGTCGAAGGTCTTGCGGTCGGTGGCGAAGACGATCGAGTCGATCGGGTCGTTGGCCAGCCGGTCCACGACCGCGCCCGACTGCTGCGAGCACCACCACCGCGGCGGCGGGTCGAGCAGGTCGCGGTAGATCCCGGTGACCGGCGGCAGCGGGGTGCCCTGCAGGCTCGGGCGGGTGCCGACGCCGATGTGCTCGGCGTCGGCCACGACGTTGCCCAGCCACAGCCCCGGCGCGCGGGTGCCCTGCTGCAGCGTCAGGTTGTCCAGACCGGCCTGGTCGCGGTAGGCGAGGCGGACCTTGTAGTGCGGGTCGCCGTTGAACTCGGTGCCGGGCAGCACGTTCGTGTACTGGCCGACGACCGGGGCGCCGAAGCCGTGCGCGGCGGCGTGCCGCTGGACGGCCTGGGTGAGCACGGGGATGTCCCGCACCGGGATGTTGCCCTTGCCGAAGACCGGGCCGTAGCTGTCGGGGCAGGTGATACCGGTCTGGTAGGTCACGGCCGCGCCGCCGGCGGCGGAGGACTGCAGGACCGCGGCGGTGCCGAGGAAGCAGGCCAGCAGCGCGGTCACGGCCGCGACGACGAGGGTCAGCGGGCTGGAAAGGGCGGCCTTCGGGGCCGCCCGCCACGGCATCGTCACTCTGCGTTGTCCAATCGTCCCCCGGGTCACCCGCATGGACGCGGACGCTACCGGGATACCGCGCGGGTTGGAACGTTTTTGTCGCGATCGTTGCTCACCCGCCGTGTTCGCCGACGCGACCAACGGCGGCCGCCATCCGGCCGGTTTACCGCGCGGAACCTTGACGCCCGGATTGGTCTGGTCCAATCCTGAAGGCGTTCCGCCGTGCACCGCCGCGGCACGGCTCCCCGCCGGCACTGGAGCGCAGATGCGTCGACGCAGACCTTTCTCCCGAATGTCCGTTTTCCTTGCCCTGACAGCGGTTTCCGCCGGATCCCTGGTCGCCGCGGCCGGCACCGCGCAGGCCGCCACACCGCTGCCCGCCCACGTCTTCGCGCCCTACTTCGAAGCCTGGACCGGCGAAAGCCCGGCCGCGCTGGCCCAGCAGTCCGGCGCCAAGCACCTCACGATGGCGTTCCTCCAAGCCGCGACCAAAGGCTCCTGCACCACCTACTGGAACGGCGACACCGGGATGCCGATCTCGACCGGCGTCTTCGGCTCCGACATCACCACGATCCGCTCCCGCGGCGGCGACGTCATCCCGTCCTTCGGCGGCTACACCGCCGACAACACCGGCACCGAAATAGCCGACAGCTGCACGAACGTCGACTCGATCGCCGCCGCGTACGAGTCGGTGATCACCACCTACGACGTCCCCCGCCTCGACATGGACATCGAGGACAACTCCCTCACCAACACCGCCGGCATCGACCGCCGCAACAAGGCCATCAAGAAGGTCCAGGACTGGGCCGCGGCGTCCGGACGTCCCCTGCAGATCTCCTACACCCTGCCCACCACCACCCGCGGCCTCGCCGACAGCGGCCTGGCCGTGCTGCGCAACGCCGTCGCCAACGGCACCCGCGTCGACGTCGTGAACCTGATGACCTTCGACTACTACGACAACGCCGCCCACCAGATGGCCACCGACACCCAGACCGCCGCCGCCGGACTGGTCTCCCAGCTGGGCGCGCTCTACCCGGGCAAGACGCAGGCGCAGCTGTGGGGGATGGTCGGGGTCACCGAGATGATCGGCGTCGACGACTTCGGCCCGGCCGAGACGTTCACCACCGCCGACGCCGCCACCGTCTACAACTGGGCCGTCTCGAAGGGCATCAACGAAATCTCCTTCTGGGCCCTGCAACGCGACAACGGCAGCTGCCCCGGCGGCGCCGCCGCGGACAACTGCTCCGGCATCGCCCAGGACACCTGGTTCTTCAGCCACGCCTTCGAGCCGTTCACCGGCGGCACCTCCGTGCCCGGCAACGACTTCTCCCTCACGGCGAACCCGGCGTCGGCCGCGGTCGACCCGGGCGGCTCGGCCACCGCGACCCTCGGCACCGCCGTCACCTCCGGGTCCGCGCAACAGGTGACGCTGGCGGTCACCGGGGCGCCCGCCGGGGTCACCGCGTCGGTCAGCCCGGGTTCGGTGACCGCGGGCGGGACCGCGACGCTGTCGGTCGCCACCACCACAGCGGCCGTCCCCGGCGTCTACCCGCTCACCGTGACCGGCACCGCGGCCTCCGGCAGCCACAGCACCACCTTCACCCTGACCATCAACGGCACCCCACCGGCGGGCGGGGTCGTCAACGGCGGCTTCGAAACCGGCGCGCTGAGCCCGTGGAGCGCCACCGGCGACGCGATCGTCTCCTCGCCGGCACATTCGGGCACCCACGCGCTGCAGGTGGTGCCCACGGCGTCGGCCACCGGCGAAACGGCGCAGAACGTCACGCTCGCCCCGAACCACGCCTACACGCTCACCGCGTGGGTGCAGGGCAGCTACGCCTACGTCGGCGTTCGCGGCGGGGCCACCGCCAGCACCTGGACCTCCAGCGGCGGCTGGACCCGGCTGTCGGTGCCGTTCACGACCGGCGGGTCGGGCGCGGTGACGGTCTACGTCCACGGCTGGTACGGCCAAAGTGCCGTCTACGCCGACGACTTCGCCCTCGGCTGAGGCATTCGGCGGCGGCCCGGTTGGGCAACGTGGAGGTTGGCCGGGCCGCCGCCCGCCGAAAGACTGCGGGAGAAGATCGCCCGCCCCCGCGAGGAGGAACCGATGCCGCACATCCCGCTCGACCCGCAGCTGCCGGGAATCAGCGCGCTCTTCGCCTACCGGCCGGAGACCGCGGCCCCGCTCGGGCAGCTGGCCGAGGTGCTGCTGCGCGGCCCGAACTCCCTCACCGTCGGCGAACGCGAGCTGATCGCGACCGTCGTCTCGAACGGCAACGAGTGCCGCTTCTGCACCGGCAGCCACGCCGCCGCGGCGGCCGAGACGATCGACGGCGGCCGCGCGGTGGTCGACGCCGCGTGCGGCGGGATCGACGACGCGCCCGTGTCGGCGAAGCTCAAGGCCCTGCTCCGGATCGCGCTCGCCGTCCGCGAGACGGGCCGCGCGGTCACCGAAGAGCTGATCGCCGCCGCCCGCGCCGAGGGCGCCACCGACGTCGAGCTCCACGACACCGTGCTGATCGCGGCGTCGTTCTGCCTGTTCAACCGCTACGTCGACGGGCTTGCCACGGTCGCGCCCGACGACCAGGCCGTCTACGACCAGATCGGCAAGCGCCTGGCCGCCGAGGGCTACGCCCGCTAGCGCCGGTATCGCAGTCGGCGCCGGTGCCCGGCACGGACAGCCGGGGGGCCCGCGCCGACGTCTTGAATGAGTCATTCAGGACCTCCCAAGACCTGAATGACTCATTCAAGACCTTTGACGGGCCGGGCCGAGATCGCCGAACGGCTCCGACCGATTTCGAACCGGCCCTACGGCACCAGCACGACGCGGCCCGGGCGGTCCCACGCCCCGGCCGCGTCCGCCAGCGGCACCCGCGTGAAGTCGACGGTTAGCGTCCCGGCCACCGCGTGGTCCACCACGGTCAGCAGCGCTTCCCGGCGTTCCTCGGTGGTGAGCGCGTTGTTCGTGTAGCCGAGCACCCGCAGCGACCGGCTGCGCAGCACGGCCGAGGGGATCGGGCACTGTTCGCCCGCGGCGCTGCCCAGGTTGACCAGCCGCCCGCCCGGGCGCAACGCCCGCAACGCCGCTGCCGCCGGGAAGCCCCAGACGGGGTCGATGACGAGGTCCGGCTCGCCGAACCGGCGCGCCAGGTCCTCGACGTCTTCGTCCTCGTCGAGCCGCACGGTGTGGTCGGCCCCGAAGCGCCGTGCCCGCTCCAGCGCGGTGTCCGTCCGCGCGCACGCCACGACGTGCCCGGCCCCGGCGATGCGCGCCAGCTGCACGGCCGACTGCCCGACCACTCCGCCCGCGCCCAGCACCAGCACGGTCTCCCCAACGGTGAGCCCGCCGGTCGCGGTCAGGCACCGCCACGCCGCGACCGCCGACAACCCGAGCGCCGCCACCAGCGCGTGCTCGGCCTCCCGCGGCAGGACGACCAGGTCGGCGGGCGCCACGACGGCGTGCTCGGCCATGCTGCCGTCCCCGGGCCGCATGCCCGCGGCCGTCGCGAACCAGACCGGCGTTCCCGCCGGGTGCGACGGCGTCGGCCGCGTCAGCACGCCCACGCCCTGCACCCCGGGCACGTACGGCGTCGCCGGAACCCCGAAGTACGACGTCCCCGACGCACAGAGCTGATCGAGCGGCGTGATCGGCGCGGCCGTCACCTCCACCACGACGCCGTCCGGCCCCGCCTCGGGCACCGCCCGCTCGGCCACCACCGGCGGCCGCCCCGCCGCCCGGATCTCCGCCGCGCGCACGGCGTCAGACGGGCTGCAGCACGAAGTCGTACCGCGCCTCGAGCCACGGCTCCGCCGACTCGCCACCGTCGGGCGTCGGCCCCGGCTCCCGCTGCTCGAATGCGACGACCAGTTCCTGCTTGGTGCCGAACACGACGTCGCTGTCGAGGTACTCGGCGCCCTCCTGGAACAGGTGGGTGATCAGCGGCTCGTACCCGGCGGCGTTGATCAGGAAGTGCACGTGCGCGGGCCGGAAGTGGGAGATGTCCGTGGCCCCGATCAGCTGCCCGACCGGGCCGTCCATCGGGATCGAATACCCCTTCGGCGCGATGGTGCGCAGGCAGTAGGACCCGTCGGCGCGGGTGGCGTACTTCGCGCGCAGCCTAGCTTCGTCGATGTCCGGGATCTGCGACTCGTAGGCGCCTTCCTCGTCGGCCTGCCAGACGTCGAGGACCGCGCCGCCGACGGGGGAGCCGTCGAGGCCGCGGACGGTGCCGGTGATGTAGAGCGGCGCGCCGGGCAGGCCGTCGGACATGTCGCCGCCGAAGTCCTTCTCCGGCGAGCCGTCGATGTGGAACGGGCCCAGCACGGTCGCAGGGGTCGCCTTCGCGTCGAAGGCGTGGTTCATCTGCACCACCAGCATGCTCAGCCCGAGCACGTCGGAGGCGAGGATGAACTCCTCCCGCTTCTCGTCGCTGATCTGCCCGGTCTCGGTCAGCCACCGCATCGCGGCCATCCACTCCGGCTCGGTGAGCCGCACCTCGCGGGCGAACGCGTGCAGGTGCCGGACCAGCGCGGTCATCAGCTCCGCGGTCCGCGGGTCGTGGGCGCTCGCCCAGCGCTGCGCGGCGAGCTCGGTGATGTTGTCCTCGGTGACGAGCTGCATCGGCGTTCCTCTCACTGCTGTGGGTCCGGTGGCACCGACCGGTTGTTCAGGTCCACCGACAGGAAGATGTCGTTCGCGACGGGGTGGCGCAGCTCCTCGGCGAGCTGCCCGATCAGGCCGGCCGTGCGGGCCAGCAGCGCGAACCCGCGCAGCAGCTCCAGCGGCAGCCCCAGGTCGGCCAGGGCGGCACCGCAGACACCGGCGCCGTTGAGCGGCAGCGTCTTCCCGAGCACCCGCGGGTGCACCCGGCCGATCGCGGCGAACAGCTCCAGGTGCGGGCCGCGCAGGCCCTCCTCGTCGGCGATCGCGAACAGCCGCCGGGTCCGCGGGTCGCCGTCCTTGTGCACGTGGTGCCCGAGCCCGGGTACGAACTTCTTCTCCGCACGGCTGTTTTCGACCGTCTTCAACGCCAGCGCGTCCCAGCCGGCTTCGTCGGTGGGCAGCTCGCCCGCTTCGGTGAGCACGGCGTGCAGGAACCGGCCGCAGTCCTCGGTGACGCCGAGGAACCGCGACCCGCCACCCAGCAGCCCGGCGGCGAGCGCGCCCTGGACCGAGTCGGGCGCCGACAGGTAGGTCAGGCGCGTGACGATCGCGGTCGGGGTGAACCCGTGGTCGGCCAGCGCGGCCAAAACCGCTTCGAAGACGCGGGCTTCCCCGGTGGCCGGACGTCGTTGCGTGGCCAGCCAGAACGCGAGCTCGCCGAACCCGACCGTGCCCATCACGTCCTCGGCGAGGTCGTGCCCGAGCAGGGTGATCTTGTCCTTCGTGGACGCACCGAGCGCGGTTTCGTAGACGGGGTCAGGCACTCTCGGCCTCCAGCCAGGCGCGCAGCTCGGCGCCGTGTTCGTCCAGTTCGGGCGGGGGCAGCCGGTAGGCCGCGGGGGTCGCGGAGAACCGGATGGGGTGACGTGTGGTCGGGACCGCGCGGTCGCCGTCGCCGACCTCGACGATCGGGTCGAGGCCGAAGCGCTCGGCCATCGCGAACCCGCCGTCGATCGTGTTGATCGGTCCACACGGGACACCGACCTTCGTCAGCGCGTCGAACCAGGCCACGGCGGTGCGCGTCTTGAGGCGCTCGACCAGGATCGGCCGGAGCTCCTCGCGGTTCTTCGTGCGGTCGGCGTTGCGGGCGAACCGCGGGTCGTCCGGGACGTCCGGCAGGTCGAGCACCTCGCACAGGCGGCGGAACTGCCCGTCGTTGGCCGCGGCGACGATCAGGTCGGCGTCGGCGGTCGGCAGCGGCTCGTAGGGGAAGACGCTCGGGTGGGCGTTGCCCATCCGGTACGGCACCACCCCGCCCGCGGCGTAGGCGGAACTGTGGTTCACCAGCCCGGTCAGCGCCGAGGACAGCAGGTTGACCTCGACGTGCTGGCCTTCGCCGGTCGCGTCGCGGTGGCGCAGGGCGGCGAGGATGCCGATCACCGCGTGGTTGCCCGCCATCACGTCGAACACCGAGATCCCGGCCCGGTACGGCGGGCCGTCGGGGTCACCGGTCAGGCTCATCAGGCCCGAGATCGCCTGCACCATCAGGTCGTACCCGGGCACGTGCGCGCCAACGCCGGAGCCGAACCCGCTGATCGAGGCGTAAACCGAACCGGGGTTGGCCTTGCTGACCGCGTCGTAGTCGAGGCCGTACTTCGCCAGGCCGCCGGGCTTGAAGTTCTCGATCACCACGTCCGCGCGGGTGGCCAGCTCGCGGGCGACCGCGGCGTCGGCTTCGTCGCGCAGGTCCAGGGCGATGGACCGCTTGCCGCGGTTCACGCCGAGGTAGTAGGTGGAGACGTCGCCGCGCACCGGGGGCATCCAGGTGCGTGTCTCGTCGCCCTGCGGGCCTTCGACCTTGACGACGTCGGCGCCCAGGTCGGCGAGCAGCATCGTCGCGTACGGGCCCGCGAGCACCCGGGAGAAGTCCGCGACCAGCAGACCGGACAGCGGACCCACGGCAATCCTCACTTTCTGTCCGTCTGACGGACTTGTGTCCGCAAGTCTGCGACAGCGGGCGCGTCCGGTCAAGGCGTCACGAGACGGCCGGGACGGTGACGTGCGGGACGTCGTCGAGCCGGGCGAAGTCGGCGCTGATGTCCCCGGCGGTCTGCAGCAGCAGCGGCAGGTGGTGCTCCAGCAGGCGTTCAACGGACGTCTCCGCCGCGTGGCAGTTGACGTTGACCCCGGCGATCACCCGCCCGGACCCGTCGCGCAGCGGCGCGGCCACCGACCGGATGCCCAGCGCGAGCTGCTCGTCGGTGAGCGCCCAGCCGCGGGCCCGCACCTCGCGCAGCTCGGCGTCGCGCTCGGCCTTCTCCGGCTGCCAGCGCGCGACCAGCCCGGAGCGGGTCGGCTCGGCCAGCACCTTCTCCAGTTCGTCCGGCGGAAGGGCGGCGAGCTGCACCTTGCCCAGCGACGTCGGCAGCGCCGGGAACCGGGTGCCGATCTGCACGGTCAGCCCGACGATCTTCGGCACCGCCACCCGCGCGACGTAGACGATGTCCGAGCCGTCGAGCTGCGCGATCGAACACGACTCGTTCGTGCGCTCGACCAGGCGCTCCAGGTGCGGCCGGGCGACCTCCCACAGCCCCTTCGACCGCACGTAGGCCACACCGAGGTCGAGCACCCGCGGCGTCAGGGAGTAGCCGCGCCCGTCGGTGCGGACGTACCCGAGCTCCTCCAGGGTCAGCAGGATCCGGCGCGCGGTCGGGCGCGCCAGCCCGGCGGCGGTGGCGACCTCGGCCAGCGTCAGCGCGTCCCGGCCCGGCCGGAACGCCGTGATCACCTCGAGCCCGCGGGCCAGCGCCTCGATGAAGTCGGGACCGGTTCCCTCGCGTGGCATCGCGACCTCCTCCTGCCGTGGTCCTGACCGCAGCGTAGCGGCGGGGATTGACACCGGCGCGGCACTGGGCAAAAGTGGCCACACCCACCCGATGTCCGCCTGTCGGACGAGTGTACGCAGGAGGCAGTCATGCCCGGTCCGATCGTCCTGCGGGGTGGCACGGTACTGACGCTCGACGACGCCCACCGCGTCCTGCCCGGCACGGACGTCCTGGTCGAAGGCGACCGGATCACCGCGATCGGCCCGGCACTCGAGGTCCCCGAGGGCACGACGGAGATCGACGCGGCCGGCGGCATCGTCATGCCGGGCATGATCGACACCCACCGGCACCTGTGGCAGACGGCCATGCGCGGGTACGGCGCCGACTGGACGCTGACCCAGTACTTCGTCTGGTACTACCTCGAATGGGGCAAGGTGTTCCGCCCCGAGGACATCTACGCGGGCAACCTCCTCGGCGCGCTGGAAGCGCTCGAAGCCGGCGTCACGACCACAGTGGACTGGTCGCACGGGCTGCGGACGACCCAGCACGCCGACGCCGCGGCCGACGCGCTGCAGGCGGTGCCCGGCCGGTTCGTCCTGGCCTACGGCAACATCCAGGACTCCCCGGCGCACTGGACCGCGACCCCGGAGTTCCGCGACTTCGTCTCCCGCCGCATCACCGGGGACGACCTGCTCGGCTTCCAGCTCGCGTTCGACGTCACGGGAGACCCGGCGTTCCCGGAGAAAGGGGCGTTCGAAGTGGCGCGCGAGCTGGGCGTGCCGGTGACGACGCACGCGGGGGTGTGGGGCGCGACCGGCGACGACGGGATCCGCCTGATGCACGACCACGGGTTCATGACACCGGAGACGATCTACGTGCACAGCGCGTCGCTGTCGGCGGACTCCTACCACCGGATCGCCGCGACGGGTGGGTCGGTGTCGGTGTCGACGGAGAGCGAGCAGAGCGCGGGCCAGGGTTACCCGCCCACCTGGGCGCTGCGCAAGTACGGCATCCCGGTGTCGCTGTCGATGGACACCTCGGTCTGGTGGAGCGGCGACCTGTTCACGGCGATGCGCACGACACTGGGCGCGGACCGCTCGCGCGAGCACCTGGAGGCGCACGCGAAGGGCGAGACGGTGACGCACGCGGCGTTGCGCGCGGAGCAGGTGGTGGAGTGGGCGACCCGCGGCGGCGCGGCGGCTTTGGGGAGGTCGGACATCGGCAGCCTCGAGGTCGGGAAGAAGGCCGACGTGGTGCTGCTGAAGAACGAGCACTCACCGGTGTCGTTCCCGCTGCTGAACCCGTACGGCCACGTGGCGTTCCAGGCTCAGCGCGGGGACGTGCACACGGTGCTGGTGAACGGGCGGGTGGTGAAGCGCGACGGGCGTCTGGTGGACGTGGATCTCGCGGCGGTCCGGCGGACGGTGGAGTCCACGGTGGAGTACCTGAGGTCCCAGCTCGGCGAGGAGGCGTGGCGGCAGGGGATGAACCCGGACGTCCCGGAGACGAAGATCCTGGACAACCCGTACACGTACACGAGCTACCAGAGCGACACCACCCACGGCGGCTGAGCACCACGGCTCAGCCCGTGGGCTGATCGGCGGGCCCGGCCACCGGCTGCCCGGCGTAGCTGGCGCCCAGACCGTCCAGCGCTTGGACGTAGGCCGTGCTGCCGAGGAGCCGGAAGCCGTCGTCGTCGGCGACGTCGTCGGGGTGGCTCACCGGCCAGTCGACCGTCTCTACCGTCCACTGGGCTTCTTCCACCTCCGCACGGACCCGGCGGTTGTACTGCCGCTCCGCGCGGGCGGCGTCCCGGTAGTCGCTGCTCTGGCGGCCGAGGACCAGCCGCCGGATCGTGCGCGGGAAGTCGGACTTCGACATCGTCGCCTCCGTCAAGACTCGGTCGAGGACGTGGCCGGGGAACCGGAACTGCCGACCGGCCGCACGGCCAGCCGCCGGTAGATCGCGGCGCGCTGCCACCAGATGGCGCAGATCGCCGCCGCGTGCAGAGCCGCCAGGGCGACCAGGACCGACCACGGCCCGTCTGCGGTCCCGAAGACGAACAGCCGCACCCGGTGCTGGTGCACGACGTGCGAGACCGTCAGGAGCAGCAGGACGCTCGCCGCCATCGACAGCAGGAACGTCGCCGCCGACGACAGGCGCGCGGTCAGGCTCCCCTCGAACAGGTGCGCCGATTTCGCCTCGAAGCCCAGCCACGCCGCCGCCAGCCCGGGGAAGGCCAGCAGGAACGCGGCGATCTGCGTGTCGATCCGGTCCACATCGGTCACCGTGGTGACCGTCCAGCCGACGGCGGTCACGATCGCCAGGCAGGCCAGCGCCGCGATCCCGGCGTGGCCCAGCGAACCGGGCGGGACCTCGAAGAACTTGACCTTCACCGAAAGCTTGTCCGCGTCGGCCTGCTTGCCGCGGATCTGCAGGCCGCGGGTGTGCAGGTGGAAGTAGTGCTGTCCGCGGCGGCCGCGGACCCGCCACAGCGGTTTCTGCCTGGTCGTGGCGACCTGGGCGTCGACGTGGTTCGTGACGGCCGTGATGTCGAAGTCGCCGACGTAGAGGTTCGACGCGGCGTTGATCGCCAGGTGGTAGCTCTGGCAGTAGGCGGCGTTGCGCGCACTCACCGACAGGAACACCGGCCGCGTGCCCAGGAGGAAGTGCAGGCGGCTTCGGATACCCCGCCGGCGGGTGACTTTGCTCAGTTCGAGGTCGGGGATCAGGGTGTAGTCGTATTTGACGACGTACCGGGCGCCGTCGCCGGGTATGGCCGCCACGACCGCGTAGTTGAGCGACAGCTTCGAGACCAGCTCTACGGCGAGCCGGAGGAATCCGTGATCGCAGCCGTCGGGAATGACCAGCCGCCGGATCTTCTCGAGCACGCGCAAGCGGCGATCGAGGTGGTCCTGGTAGCGCATCCGGAAATCACTTTCGGACTCGTCGCGGTGCTGAGCGGGGAGCCCCACCCGGACGATTTCCTCGAGGGCTTCCCGTTCCGCTTCCAGGGCTTCCGGGCTCAGCGGCGTGTTGCCGAAAGCCGCGCGGAGCATCGCGCGCAAGGTTTTCGCCACCAGCAACCGGTACTCGCCTTGGAGAAGCCGGGGAATCGGGGTGCCCGCGGCATCGGTGATGCTGAAGTGGTCGTACAACTGACCTTTCTTCGGCATCGTGATCGCCACCAGCGCACCGGCGCCGCGCGGTGATCCGGCTCGGCCGGCCACTGATGGAACCGCCGGTCGAAGGAGAACTCGATGGTCACGGACTTGCGGAGCGTCCGGTGATCCGGCGTGTACTCGTCGGTGACCCTCCGGCGGACCGCGGCGGGTGTGAGCAACGACCAGGCAAACTGCTGCAGGTGCTCGACGGAAATGACGTCGAGGTCGTCCCGGAGGTCGTTCGCCAGCTCTTCCACCGCGCCCACGTCGCCGGACCCGTCGAGGCTTCCGCGCTTCTTGGCCTCGGCGCTGGCGAGCTTCGCCGTGAACATGTTGAGCAGTACGCGGCCGTAGAACAGGACCGCGCAGGTCAGCAGAACGCCGTAGAGCCAGCCGGGCAGGTGCTCGAACCACACCTGCAGGAGCACCGCCGGGGGCCAGACGAAGAGGAAGAGGTAGCCGC
Source organism: Amycolatopsis nalaikhensis (assembly GCF_030264295.1). Taxonomy (GTDB): domain Bacteria; phylum Actinomycetota; class Actinomycetes; order Mycobacteriales; family Pseudonocardiaceae; genus Amycolatopsis; species Amycolatopsis nalaikhensis. The sequence goes on from NZ_CP127173.1 coordinate 8,139,602, forward strand.
ACAGCCCCAGCAGCCGGGACCGCGGCGGGCTCTCCGGGTCGGTTCCGGGGTTCGGCGGGATCGACTCGGTTTCGGAACGTTCTCGGATCGGCGCGGTCGCTGTCATGTCCACCCTCTCGCATCGCGTGGGTCTGATGACGTCGGCGCCCGGTCCCTTGTTACCGGCCTTGGTCTCGGGCCGGTTTCCGTTCGGTCGAATTCGCGAAACCCGTGGGGAACCGGCTCCCCACCGTCACCCCAGCGCGGCGTCGAGCGTCACCGCGGCATCGATGAGCGCCAGGTGCGTGAAGGCCTGCGGAAAGTTCCCCAGCTGCTCCCCGGTCGGCGCGATCTCCTCCGCGTACAACCCGACGTGGTTGGCGTAGGTGAGCATCTTCTCGAACGCCGCCCGCGCCTGCTCCAGACGCCCCGCCCGGGCCAGCGCGTCGACATACGCGAAGCTGCACAACGAAAACGTCCCCTCCGAGCCCGCCAGCCCGTCCGGGGACGACACCGGGTCGTAGCGGTGGACCAGCGTGTCGGTCACCAAGTCCGTGCCGATCGCGTCCAACGTCGAGATCCACAGCGGGTCACGAGGCGGCAGGAATCCCGTGCGGGGCATCCGGAGCAGCGCCGCGTCCAGGTCGTCGCCCGTGTAGTGCTGGACGAACGCCTGGCGCGTCCGGTGCCAGCCGCGGTTGAGGATCTGGTCGTAAATGCTGTCCCGCTGCCACGTCCAGTCCTCCACCGGGGCCGGGCGGCCGTGGGCCCGCGCCAGGCGGATTCCGCGGTCGAACGCCACCCAGCTCATCAACCGGCCATAGGTGAAGCAGCGGCGGCCGCCGCGGGTTTCCCAGATTCCCTCCTCCGGCTGGTCCCAGTGCTCGCCGAGCCAGTCGAGCACCGCCCGGACCGCCGTCCAGCCGCGGTGGGGCAGCCCGAACCCCGCCCGGTCGGCCGTGCAGACGCTGTCGAGCGCCTCGCCGTAGATGTCGAGCTGGAGCTGCCCGGCCGCGTCGTTGCCGATGCGGACCGGGCTCGACCCGCGGTACCCCGACCAGTGGCCGAGGGGCTCCTCCCGCAGGTCCGTCGTACCGTCGACGCGGTAGAGCACGGCCAGCGGACCCGAGGGACCGCCGTCGCCCTCGCGGATGCGCTCGCCGAGCCAGGCTCCGAACGCCGCGGCTTCCTCCGTGAACCCCACCGCCAGCAACGCCGACACCGAGAACGACGCGTCCCGCACCCACGTGTAGCGGTAGTCCCAGTTCCGCTCGCCGCCGAGCTCCTCCGGCAGCCCCAACGTCGGCGCCGCGACCAGCCCGCCCGTCGGCGCGTAGGTCAGCAGCTTCAACGTGATCGCCGAGCGGGCCACCATCTCCCGCCAGCGGCCGCGGTAGGTGGAGCGGGCCAGCCACGTCCGCCACCAGTCCACAGTGGATTCGAACAGCTCGGTGAACTCGCCGACGCGGATCTCGTGCGGTGACCGTGCCGGGTCCGACTCCAGCACGACACCCCGGACCTGCCCCGCCTCCAGCACCAGCCGCGTGTGGACGTCGCCGCCCTCGACGCGGGTTTCGGCGAGGTGCGCGTCGTCCGGCTCGCGGACCACGTGCAGCGCCAGGCAACGCTCGTCGGCGACGAAGACCGCGCCCGGCCCGGTCAGCACCACCTCGTGCGGACGGCGGCCGTAGTCGAACCGCGGTGCCACGAGCACCTCGAACGCCATCCGCCCGCGCACACAGCGCACCAGCCGGGCGATCCGGTGCGTGCCGGTGACGGCCTCGCCGCACGGCGGCATGAAGTCCACCACCTCACCGATCCCGTCCGCGCCGGAGAAGCGGGTGATCAGCACCGCGGTGTCCGGGTAGTACATCTGGACGGAGGTGTGCGGGCCCGCCGGGCGGATGCGGAACCGGCCGCCGCGTTCGTCGTCCAGCAGCGCGCCGAAGACCGACGGCGAGTCGAACCGCGGGCAGCAGAACCAGTCGACCGACCCGTCGGTGGTGACCAGCGCGGCGGTCTGCAGGTCACCGATCAGCCCGTGCTCGGCGATCGCGGTCTCGGTCATGGTTCCTCCTTCGGGGGTGCGGTCGCGATCACGGTCGTCCCGGCCGGCGCGTGCTGCCTCATCCGCGTGGGGTGAGGTGGCCCGGCGACGGCCACGCCACCTTGTGCGGCACCGTCGAGGAGGAACGATGACCGTGCTGCCCCTGGCCCTCGCCCAGTTCGTCGCCAGCTACGCCGCGACCACCATGACCGTCGCCGTCAGCGTGATCGCCGCCGACCTCGGCACCACCGTGCTCGGCGTCCAGACGGCGATCACGCTCTTCACCCTCACCATGGCTTCGCTGATGGTGCCCGGCAGCAAGCTCACCGACGTCCTGGGCCGCAAACGCTGCTTCACCGCCGGGCTCGCCGTCTACGGCACGGGCGCCCTGCTCGCGTCGGCCGCGCCGGGGCTGGGGCTGCTGGTCCTCGGGTACTCCGTGCTGGAGGGGATCGGATCGGCGCTGATGATCCCGCCGATCTACATCCTCGTCACCGCGACCAGCCCGGACCTGGTAGCGCGGGCCCGGCGCTTCGGCGTGGTCAGCGGCGCGGGCGCGCTCGGCGCCGCCGCCGGGCCGCTCGTCGGGGGACTGGTCACGACCTGGTTCGGCTGGCGGGCGTCGTTCCTGCTGCAGGTGCTGCTCGTCGGCTGGGTCCTCGTGCTCGCCCGGCGCATCGACGACCCGCGCCGGCCGCGGCGGACGCCGTTCGACGTCGCCGGCGCGGTCCTTTCGGCCACCGGCCTGTTCTTCGTCGTGTCCGGGGTGCTGCAGGCCGGTACCTACGGCTGGCTCGTCTCGCGGGCCGACTGGATCGTCGCCGAGGTGGTGCTGCTCCCGGCCGGTGGGCCCTCCCCGGTGTGGGTGCTCGCCGGTGCCGGCGGCGGGATCCTCGCCGGGTTCTTCGCACACGTCCGCGCGCGCGAGCGAGCCGGCCGCGAACCCCTGGTGCCGTCCGGCCTCTTCCGCGACCGCGTCACCCGGCTGGGCCTGCTCACCCAGCACGTGCAGTGGCTGGTCCTGCAGGGCTCGTTCTTCGTGATCGCCGTGTTCCTGCAGCAGGTGCGCGGCTACGACGCGATCGAGACCGGGTTGACGCTGACGCCCGCCACGATCGGCATCCTGGGCGCCTCGGCGGCCGCGGGCCGGCTGGCGCGGCGGCATTCACCGCGCCGGCTCGTCCGCGGCGGCTTCGTCCTCACCGTCGCGGGGCTGGCGCTCGTGCTGCTGCTGGTGCGCGCCGATTCCGGGGTGCCGAGCGCGGTGCCGGGTTTGCTCCTGCTCGGCGCGGGCGTGGGGATCATGCTGACCGCGTCGGTGAACCTGGTCCAGTCCCGCGGCCCGGACTCGGCCCAGGGCGACATCTCGGGGGTCTCGCGCTGCGTGTCCAACCTGGGCTCGTCGGTGGGCACGGCGCTGGCCGGGTCCGTCCTGGCGGGCACGTCCGGCCCGGGCGGGACGTCGTTCGCGCTCGCCCTCGCCACCCTCGCGCTCGCGGCCGTGGTGGGGCTCGTCGCCGCCCTGCTGCTCCCGCGCCCGACGTGAGGTGTCCGATGTGGACGACTGCCGGCGCGTGACCGCCGTGACGATCACCCGCAGCAGGATGCCCAGCACCACCAGGTCCGCGGCCATCTGCACGGTCACCAGCACCCGTGCGGCGGCCGAAACCGGGACGATGTCGCCGAACCCGACCGTGGCGAACACCGTGACGGTGAAATACAGCGCGTCAGTCCGCGTCAACGGCGAGCCGAACGCGCCCGGCCGGTCGTGGCCGAGCACGTAGTAGCCGTCGGCGAACAGCAGCAGGAACAACGGGACGACCAACGCCAGCGCCTGCACCCCCTGCCAGGCCGGGTACGGCGAGCGCAGGATCAGCCGCACCTCGCCGGCGACCAGCAGCACCACGACGGCCAAGCCGCCGGTGAACACCGCCACGCTCCAGGGCCGTACCTGCTGGTCGACCGGGAGCACGTAGTACACGCACAGCAACGCCGTGACCGTCAGCACCGGCCGCAGCACCACCCAGCGCCGGCTCAAGGTGCGAGGGCCTTCCGCTTGAGGGCGTGGTACTCCTGCTCGTCGATGACGCCCTGGTCGAGCAGCCGCTTCGCTTCGGCGATCTGCGCCGCGCCGGTCCGGTCGCCCGCCGACACCGACCGGATGTGGTCGTCGAACCGCTCGTGCGCGGCCACCTCGCGGGCCCGCCGCCGTTCGGCCAGCTGCCTGCCCTGCGTGACGAGGTAGAGCAGCACCCCGAGGAACGGCAGCACGAGCACCAGCACCGTCCACCCGGCCTTAGCCCAGCCGGACGCGTCCGGCCTGCGGTAGAGGTCGCCGAACACGACGAACAGCAGGCAGAACCAGGCCACCCAGCAGAAGAACACCAGCATCGTCCACATCAGATCGAGGAACGGGTACTCCGCGCTCGCCAACGCCATGACATCTCCTCACACCGGGATCGGGGCGGTTCACTCGACCGGATTCCGCGGGCGCTCGCCTCACCCGGCGCGGGTGAGGCGAGCGGTCATCAGCCCGTGAAGTCGGTGACGTCGGTGTCGAGCAGGCCGCGCTGCAGCGCGATCGCGACGGCGTCCCGGCGGCTGCGGACGTCGAGCTTCGCGTAGATGCCGCGGACGTGGGTTTTGACCGTGTTCGGCGAAACCGTCAGGTCCTGGGCGATCTCGTCGATCGAGCGCTGCGTCGGCAGCAGGCGCAGGACGCTGCGTTCGCGGTCGGTCAACGGCGCGGGCATCGGCGGGGTGCGCAACCGGCGGCGCAGCGCCAGCACCTCACCGGCGAACCGCTCCCCGGCGCCGAGCCGGCCCAGCCGCGAGGTGAGGAACCCGACGACTTCGCCGGAGGCGAAGACGAACGGGAACCGGACGACACCCGGTTCGGCGGCCCGAAGCGCCTGGTCCAGCAGGCGGACCGCCCGCTCCTGCGCCCCCGCCGAGAGTGCCGCCTGCACCCCGACCAGCGAAGCCTCGATCGACACCCACGGCAGGCACATCGGCGCCTCGTCGTCCACCAAGGACCGCAGCACCGAACTCGCCGCGCCCTGCCTGCCCAGCCGCAGCTGCGTGCGGGCCCGCATCAGGAGCAGCTCACCCGAACCGGTGAGCATCGGCTGTGCCCACCGCACCGTCTCGCGGGCCTGGCCCGCCGCGCCGAGCCGCAGCGCGGCGCGGTGCTCCAAGACCGCGCACAGCGCCGCCTGCTCGGCCGGGCGGGCCCGACCGGTGCCCAGGTGCGTGCGGGCGCGCCGCATCCGGCGCAACCCCGCGTGCCAGCCGCCGAGCTCGAACTCGGCCGCGCCGTGCAGGGTTTCCGCGATCAGGCGGAGGTCGCGGGCCGCGCGGGCCGGGGCGTCCCCGAGCAGCCGCCCGATTCGCTTGGCGTGCTCCACGCATTCGGCGGGTTCCCCGCGCAGCAACGCGCCGTAGGCGAGCAGGGCACAGACCTGGGCGCCCTCCAGCGACCGCCGCTGATCCAGGGCCGGGCGCCGGGCCACCACCCGGCGCGCCAGGGTGTCCATCACCCGGTAGTCGCCGTCGTAGCAGGCGAGATTGCCCAAGGTGGTCAGGCACTGGGTCACGGTGAAGTCGTGGTGGCGCTCTTCGGCGTCGCCGAGGACTCGGACCAGTCTCGCCCGCGCCGCGCCGCCCTCGTGGCGGGCGACGAGGATCCCCGCCCGGTGCACCGCCGCCAGCCCGGCCAGGCTCGTGCCCGCGGCGAGCTCCTCGTCGACCCGCTCGGCCGCGCGCAGCGCCCGCACCGGACCGAGGTCGAGCTGGGCGAGCCGCGAATACGCCACCTGCCGCAGCACGATCAGCTCCGCGGGCGGGTCGTCCGGCCACGCCGCCTCCGCGCGGGCCAGCCGCAGCCCGGCCGCCGACGTCTCGCCCGTCTCCAGGCACAGTGCGGCCGAAACCAAGGCCAGCAACGGATCGGCGGACACCGGCCGGTCACCGAGCGCCCCGAGCGCCAGCCGCAGCACATCGTGGTCGCCGGTGAGGAACAGCGTCACGGCGTGCCGGCGCAGCAACTCGCCGACGCGGATGGTGTTGCCGGACCGGACGCTGTGCAGCAGCGCGGGCGTGGGCCGGTCGTGCTCGGCGAACCACCGCGCCGCCGCGGCGTGCAGGGCACGGGCCCGGTCCGGTGTCCGGCGGCACAGCTCGGCCCGCAGGTACGTGCGCAACAGCGGCGCCGGGCGGTGGTGTGGCGGCGTCCCGTCCGAGCGGACCGCCCGGGTGGCCGGTTCACCGAGCTCACGCAGCATCGACTCCGCGTCCGGCAGGCCCGACAGCGCGGCCGCGAGCCCGGCCGGGACGTCGTCGCAGATGCTGATCGCCCGCAGCAGCGTGCGCTGGGCGGCACTCAACGGGGCCAGCACCTCGTCGGTCAGGTAGTCCAGCACAGCGGGGTCGCGGCCGGCGAAGAACTCGCGCAGGCTCCCGTGCCGTTCGGCCGAGGCCACCGCCAGCCGCAACCCGGCCACCCAGCCGCCGGTGCGGGCGACCAGCGGGCCGATCTGGTCCGGCGGGATCGCCGCGCCGGACGTTTCGAGGAAGGCCGCGGCCTCCGCGGCGGAAAACCGCAGGTCGGCCGCCCCGACTTCGACCAGCCGGTCGGCGAGCCGTGCCCGCACCAGCGGCAGGGGCGGTTCCCGGCGGCTCGAGACCACCAGACGCAGACCGGCCGGGTGGTGGCGCACCAGCGCCCGCAGGCCGCGCCACGTGCGGTCGGCGGTGACTTCCTGGGCGGAGTCGAGCACGAGCACGACCGGTTCCGGCGCCGAGTCCAGCGCGTCGGCGACGCGGGCCAGGAACCCGAGATCGGTGCCCGGGCGGCGGGGGACCGCCAGCCGCCGCGACGAGGCCACGGCCGGGACGCAGCCGCCGAGCGCGTCGAGGACCGCCGACCAGAACAGCCGGTCGTCGTCGTCTTCCGCATCGGCCGAGACCCACGCGACCGGACCCCGTCGCCGGGCGGCCCAGTCGGCCAGCAGGACGGTCTTGCCGTACCCCGCCGGAGCACCGACGAACACCACCGCGGCGTCCCGCACGCCGTCGAGGAGCTCCCGCAGCCGTGGCCGGTCCACCAGATCCCTGGGCCGCGCGGGGATCGTGACCTTCGTCTTGGGCACCCGTCTTCGCGGCGAAACGTCGCGGCTGTCCGGCATGCTGCCTCCTTCTCCGGGTCGGTTTCCCGCCAAGGCGGCGGAGTGTGTCACGCAATTCGACCGGCTCACCCGCCGCGGGCGAGGAAAACGTTCGTCCGGCGCAGAATCGTGTGGCCCCGTGAACGGTTGTGGAGATTCCCGGAAAAGCCGGTCCGTGTCCATCGGGCCGCGGTGCGGATTCGTCGGAACGCAGTTCTTCTGGGTCGGCCCCGGCGAACTGGTGGTGCTCGACGTGGTGCGGACGGGCCGGATCGGAACCGAGGCCGTGGTGCTGTCGCTCGTCCTGCTGCTGTCGGCGCTGACCGGCGTCACCGCGGTCCGGCTCGGTGTCCGCGCCGCCGTCGACCTGGTCGGCCGCCTGCTCTTCCTGCCGACGCACGCCTGGTCGGCGGCCGTGGTGCTGCTCGACGTCGTCGTGGTGGCCGCGGCCTGGTACGCGGCCGGGCACGGGAAGCGCGCCCGGTGAGCCGGCCACTCCGCGGTGGACCGAAAGCCGCAGTCGATTACGTCTTCCGGGGCAGTGGCCCCATTCCGCCGCGGTCCGCGACCGTCGAGGATTTCCGGGGAATGCTCGTCGTTCCCGTTCCGCCGGAGACCATCGTCTTCGGCACCGTCGCCGACCCGGCGAGCATTCCCCGGATCCTGTGCACGCTCGAAGCACTCGGCATGCGAGTGGACTCCGTGCACCGGGTCCGCGAACTGCCCGGCGGGTGACCCGCCGATTTCCGGGAATGCCGATTCGGGAATGACTCACCGGGTCGCCGCCGTGACGTCGCCGCGGCGGATCCCGGCGCGCAAGGCCGCGTGGTCACGCTCGTTCTGGTCCGCGCAGGCCACCGCGAACTCCCGGACGGCCTCGGCGAACACCGGTCCGAACCCGAGGTAGGCGGCGATCGCCACCGCGTCGCCGGTCCGGGCGTGGGCCTTGGCCAGCGTCCACCCGCACAGCCGGGCGTGCGCCCGCAGCACGTTCGGCGTCATGGCGGCGACGTCGGTGCCGGCCCGCCCGTCCGGCAGGCGGCGGACGGAAAAGTCCCGCGCCCGGCCGTCGAACCGCGTGGTGCGGGCCCAGCCGAGGAAGACGTCGCCGACCGCCTGCGTCCGCCGCTGTCCGGTGACCACCCGCCGGCCCGCGCACCCCGGCGCGGCCCCGGTGTACTCCTGCAACACGGAACTCCCCGCTTCCTTGACCTGCAGCACCAGCGGCGCGCCCGGACCCACCAGTGCCGCCAGCCAGCACCGGGTACCGATGCGGCCTACGTCGGGCACCCGGCGGGCGACCTCAGCCAGCCGGTACCCCGCGAGCAGCTCCCGGCGGCCCGGACCCAGCCCACGCTGGTACCGCGCCAGCACGGACCCGAGCCGGTCGGCCAGCGTCGCCGGGTCGCCGTCGCCACCGATCCGGCTCGCCGGCACCAGCGGCCCGGGCCGGACCCGCCCGGCCGGGCGGCGGCCCGCGACCACCCGCAGCGGACCGGGATCGGGGCGGGCGTGGCGGATTTCGTGCGCCGTCCGGCCCGCGAAGCCGTGCATCGCCTCGCGGTAGGCCTCGACCGCGGCCAGGGCGGTGCGGCGGCGCTGCGCCGGGGGGTGCCCGGTCTCCCGCCCAGTGACCTCGAGCCCGGCGGTCAGCCGCTTGACATCCCATTCCCACGGCGCGGGCAGGGTTTCGTCGAAGTCCACGAGGTCGGGCACGAGCCGCCGCCCCGGCGCGGCGACCAGGCCGAAGTTGCCCGGGTGGGCGTCGCCGCACGCCTGCACCAGCAGGCCCGTGCGCGGGGTCGCGGCCAGGTCGGCGGCCATCGGCAGGGCGGCACCGCGGAAGTAGGCCAGCGGGGAGGCGGCCAGCCGCCCGTAGCGGACCGGCAGCAGTTCCGGCACCCGCCCGTGATCCTGGCGGGCCAGCAGCACCAGGGGATCGGCCCGGGCACCGGGCGCGGGGAACTCGGCATGCTCCGACCGCGCGACGGCGGAGCGGGCGGCGCGGCCACAGGCGACACGTTCGGCGGAGTCCGTCCCGGTGTGCGGCATGGGGGGATCTTCGGCCGCCGCGACGCCGGGGGCGTCGCCCACGCGGGGTGAAGCGCGGGTCATCCACCACGGGTGACGACCGCGCGGCGCGCGGCGGGCAACGTGAGCGGCGGAGGCCGGGCAGGGCGGCCTCGCGGGTGGCCGCGGCGGCGCTCGGGGGCGTCGCCGCGGTCCGGCCCGGTCATGCGTGGTGCGGCCGCGGGGCGTCACCGAACGCCTCGCGCAGCCGCGCCTCCTCCTCGGCGGAGAGGTTGGTCGTCAGCAGCGACGCCCCGGTCTCCTTGAACGGCTCGACGACCCGGTCCACCACCGTGTCGCTCGCCATCACGAACAGCGCCGACGTCCCGGGCGTGACCCGCGCCCGCACGGTGTCGATGAACTGCTCGTCGATCCCGACGTGCGCGAGCGACCCGGTCAGCGCCCCGATCGCCGCGCCGACGGCCATGCCCAGCAACGGGACCAGGAAGATCAATCCGAACAGCAGGCCCCAGAACCCGCCGCCGAGCGCGCCGGCGCCGGTCAGCGAGCCCAGGTCCGTGGTCTTCGGCTTCTTCCGCCCTTCCGGCCAGCTCACGCAGGCGGCGTCGGTGATCGAGATCAGTTGCTGCTTGCTCAGCTGCCGCAGCAACCCGAGTGCCTTATCGGCGCCGTCGGCGGCCGGGAACGTCCACACGGTCAGCGAAGTCATGGTTCGTCCTTCCGGTCGGGGTTCTCCTCGTCCGGGCGGGACTGTGCTCCCGGCCCGCGGCGGCGGCATCGCCCGGCCCGCATGAGTCCGCCCGCTCCGCCGGACGCCCTGATCTCACCTGGCGCGGGCGAGGCCGTCCGGACGCCGGACCGACCATGATCGCCCCGGTCCGCACCGCCCGTACCCCACGGAGAGAGGGACCATGAGCGAACACACGCAGCACCGCTCCGGCGCACCCGGAGCCGGGACGCCCCCGCCGCCCCCGCCGGGAAACCGGGCCGTCGCCCGGTCGCGGCGGGTCGGCTGGATCTGGTTCGCCGGGGCGATCACGGTGCTGGCCGGCCTGTTCAACGTCGTCGAAGGGCTGGTCGCGCTGTTCGACCGGAACTACTACGTGCTCGGACCGTCGGGCCTGCTCGTCTTCGACCTCGCCGGCTGGGGCTGGGTGCACCTGATCGTCGGAGTCCTGGCCGTGCTCGCCGGCATCGCGCTGTTCACCGGCGCTCAGTGGGCCCGCGTCGTCACCGTCGCCCTCGCGGGCTTCAACGCGCTGGCGCAGCTGGCGTTCCTGTCCGCCTACCCGGTCTGGGGGGTGGTCGTGATCGCCCTCGACGTCCTGGTCATCTGGGCCGTCATCGTGCACGGCGACGAGGCGACCTACGAAATCTGGTGACCGCTGATCAGTACAGTCGTTCCCCCTTCCCCAGCCGAGAGGTGACCGTGCCCGCTCGAACGACGTCGCGGTCGCGGCGCATCCCCGGCGCCAAGGTGACGGTGCCGCGCGTGCCGCGGATCTTCGTGCCCCGCCCGCGGCTCGCGGCCGTGTTCGACCGCGCCACCCGCCGGCCGGTGACTGTGCTCCGGGCCCCGGCCGGGTCCGGCAAGACCACGGCGCTGGCCGGCTGGGCCGGGCACGGCCGGGACGTCGCCTGGGTGTCGCTCGACCGCGACGACAACGACGAACACCGTCTCTGGGCGGCGATCCTGGCCGCGCTGCGCCGCTGCCCGGCCGTCCCCGGCGCCAACCCGCTGCACCGGCTCGACCCGCCGGGACCCGGGCAGCGCACGGAGTTCCTCGCCGACCTCGGGGACGCCCTCACCGGCGTCACGGTCCGCCTGGTGCTCGACGACCTCCACGAGATCGTCGGCGCCGAGGCGCGCGAAGCCCTCGCCGCGCTGGCCCGTCACCTGCCGCCGGGACCGCGGCTGGTGCTGGTCACCCGCGTCGAGCCGAGGCTGCGGCTCGCGCGCCTGCACGTCGAGGGCACGCTGTCCCGCGTCGGCGCCGCCGACCTGAGGTTCAGCGCCCGGGAAACGGCGAACCTGCTGCGGGCCACCGGCGCCGCGGTCGGTGACGACCGCGTCCGCGAGCTCACCGAACGCACCGCGGGCTGGGCCGCCGCCCTCGGCTGGGCCGCGGTATCGGTGCGCGACGCCGAGAACGCCGACGAGCTCGTCGCCTCCGTCAGCGGCGACGAACGAGCGGTGGCGCGGTTCTTCGCCGACGAAGTGCTCTCGCGGCTGCCGCTGTCCACCTCGGACCTGTTGCTGTGCATCAGCGTTTGCGACACGGTGAGCGCGGCCCTCGCCGCACGGCTGTCGGGCCGCACCGACGCCGGGGAGACGCTGGACCAGCTCGAACGCGAGACCGGGCTGGTGACCCGCACCCCGGCCGACACCTACCGGCTGCCGCCGCTGCTGCGCGCCTTCCTGCGCGCGGAACTGGCCCGGCGCCGCCCGGCACGGGTGCGGCGGCTGCACGGCACCGCCGCCCGCTGGTACGCCGGGGAGGGACGCTTCGGCGACGCGCTGTCCCACGCCGTCGCGGGCCACGACCGGCAACGCGTGCTGACCCTGGCTCGCGACCACGCCACCCGCCTGGTCCTGACCGGCGACGGCGAACCCGTCCGCGTCGCCCTCACCCACCTCGGCGCGGCGACGGTCGCCGCCAGCCCGCGGCTGCGGTTGGCCTCGGCGCTTGAGCACCTGCAGCGCGGCGAGCTCGAAGCGGCCACCGCCGAACTCGGCGCCCCCGGCGGCGAAGACGGCCTGCGTCCGCTCGCCGTCCGCCATCTCGCCATGCTGACCGGGAAGCGGCCGTCGGACACGGCCGGACCGCCGACGGAGCGGTCCCCGGAAATCGACGCGTGGGAAACCCTCGACCTCGCCTGGCGGTCGCTGTACCGGGGTGCCCGCCGCCACGCCGTCACCCGCGCCGCGGAAGCCCTCCGGCTGGCCCACGGCGAGCGGCTCGACCACCTCGTGCTGCACAGCAGGCTCGCGCTCGCCGTCGCCACCGCGCTGGCCGGTGACCACGCGGCGATGCGCCGGGCCTGCACGGGCGCCCTCGCCGTCGCGCGGCGGCACGGCTGGCGGCGCACTCCCGGCGTCGCCGAGTGCCACCTGATGCTGTCCTACGACGATCTCATGCGCTGCGAACCGGTGGCCGCCGGCCGCGAACTGGCCCAGGCCGCGCGGGCGGAAGTACCCGGCGCCGCACCGGTGATCGAGCGCCTGCGGTGCTTCTTCGAAGGCGTGGCACGGTTCGACGAGGGCGAGCGCGCGGCGGGCTCGGAGGCGATGCGCGCGGCCCGGCACCGGCTCGCCGGACTCGACCTGCCCCGCGAGCTGACCGCGGTGTGCGCCGTGGCCGAACACCACGCGGCCCTCGCACTCGGTGAAGCCCTGCACGCGGCGGAAGTGCTGGCCTGGGCACAGGAGCGGCTGCCGGGCACCGCGGAGCTGGCCCTGCTGCAGGTGCGCGCCCACCTCGCCGCCGACGAGACCGACGCGGCCGAAGCCGTCCTCCGCCACACGACGGCGACACCCGCGTTGCTGCCCGCGACCCCGGTGGACACGTGCCTGGCCGAGACGGCGCTCGCGTTGCGCTCACACCGGCGGACCAAGGCGCTGCACGCGCTGGACCGTGCGCTCACCCTCGCCCGGCCGAACTCGCTGACCCGCCCGTTCGCGCTCGCCGAACCCCGCGTCGGGCACCTGCTGATCGACCACTCGGGCGGGTTCGGAGCGCTGGACCGGTTCGCGCAGTCGGTCCGCGGCCGCCTCGTCCCGCACGCCCCGCCCAGCGAGCTGACCGACCGCGAACAGGTCGTGCTGCAGCGGCTGCCGTCCCAGCGGTCCCTCGATGAGATCGCCTCCGACCTCACCGTCTCGGTCAACACGGTGAAGACCCACGTGCGGGCCATCTACGGCAAGCTCGGGGTGAACAACCGCCGCTCGGCCGTGGTCGTCGCTCGCCAGCACGGCCTGACCTGAACCTCACTCCCGCCCGGGTGCCGAGAGCAGCGCGTCCGCCCATCCGGCCCGCGGGTCGACGTCCACCAGCAGCGCCTTGGCCAGCAGCGTCGCGGGCACGGCGAGGACGGCGCCGAGCGGGCCCAGCAGCCACGTCCAGAACACCAGCGCGAGCACGGTGACCAGAGTGGACAGCCCGACCGAGCCCGCGACGAACCGGGGCTGGATCAGGGACTGCACCACGAAGTTCAGCAGCGAGTAGACGACGAGCACCACGACCATGGGCCGCCAGCCGCCGTCGAGCAGTGCGAGCACGGCGGGCGGGGCCACGCCGATCACGAAGCCGACGTTGGGGACGTAGTTCGTCACGAAGGCCAGCAGTCCCCACAGCACGGACCCGGGAATGCCGAGCACGGCGAGCGCGGCGGTGTCGAGCGCGGCGACCAGGCCGCCGAACACGGTGGTCACGAGCAGGTAGGTGCGGGTACCGGTGGCGAAACGGCGCAGGGCCGCGCTGATCCACGGCCGATCGCGCGCGATGCGGCCCAGCCGCTGCCCGGCCCACGCGGACTCGGTGCCCAGGAACAACAGCAGGGCCAGCAGGAACGCGAGGTTCGTGACCAGGCTGCCGACGCCAGCCAGCAGGGACGCGGCCAGGCCGGCCAGCTTGCCCGCGTCCACCGACGTCAGCAGGTCGCGGACCTGCTGGGGACCGACCCCGAGGACCGTGAGGCCGTCGCGCAGCAGGGCGTCGATCCGGGTGGCGTAGCGCGGGAGCACGGCCGACAGCTGCGCGAGGGACACCACGACCACGACGAACACCGCGAGCAGCGCCGTGTAGACGGTGGCCACCAGCACGGCGACGGTGAGCCAGCGCGGCAGCCCCTTGCCGCGCAGCCAGGTCCGGACGGGATCGAGGGTGATGACGACGACGAGGGCGAGGAACACGGGCCCGGCGAGCCAGGCGACGGCACGCAGCCCGGCCAGCACGACGACCGCGGCCGCGGCTCCGAGCAGGACGACCAGGGCCCGCGGTGGCGGGGCGGAGGTGCCGCGGGAGTCCGGTGGCGGCAACGGGATCGGCGGCGGCTGCCCGCGGCCGGTGGACCGCCGTCGCCGTCCCCGCACGGGTACTCGGACCGGGACATCGGTGAGCGAGACTCGCACCATGCGGCACCCTCCACAGGCAGACGGCGGCGGCACGCCCCTGGGCGGCACTTTCACGTGAAAGTGCCGCCCGGCGCAGGCGGCCCAGGGTGGCGGGCCGCCGCCGTCCGGAGATCACCCGGAAGGGACGAAGTCGTGCCGGGTCACCCGCCCAAGGGACGAGCCGTGACCTTCGCCGTGGCGGCGAGCAGTGCGGCGAGGCCGTCGAAGTCCACTGTGGACGCCATGGTGGCGACGTCGGGGACCTCGTCGAAGGCGAGGCGGAGCCGATGGTGCAGCTGCGCGAGCCGGGCCGGCGGGAACGTCCCGCGCGGCGGTTCGCCCGTGACCGCCTCCCAAGCGGCCGCGAGGGTGTCGCGAACCGGCGCCGGCGCGGGTGGTTCCGGGGTGTCCGGCCGGGCGAACGGGTAGCCGGGGAGCCGGACTCGGCGGGCGCGGCCGTCGGTCAGCCCGATGTCGACGCCGGTGCACCACAACCGGGCCGACGCCGCGAGGGCATCGCCGCCGGGGACGCCCGTGAGGTCCGGCCGCGCGGAGGCGGCCGTGAGGAAACCGCCGTCGCCGAGGTCGACGACCACCGCCGGGCGGGTGCCGGTCGCGGCGGCCAGCAGCTCCGCCGGGTCGCCGTGGTAGGTGAGGTGCTTGACCCACAGCTTGGCGTCGAGGGGCCGTCCGGCGGCTGCGATGCCGTCGGCGGTGGCGATGGGGACGGCCGGGGCGGCGAAGTCGACCGCTTCGACGGTCGCCGTGAGGGTGGCGGGTTCGTCGAGGGCGATCGCGAGCCGCAGACCGTCGGCGTAGGACAGGAGCCCGGCGACGACGGCGGCGGTGAGGTGCCCGACCCCGGTCCCGGTGACGACGTCGGGCACGGCCCCCCGGCCGGTCAGGTCGGTGACGGCAGTGTGCTGGGCGCAGAAGACGCGTGCGGCGGGGGAGAGGCCGGGATCGGTCTCGCCGAGGCGGTCTTCTGGGGTGCCGGGGCCGAAGGCGAGGACGAGCCGGGCATCCCGGGTCCGGTCGACGACCCCGGCGGCGACGGGGAGGGTGCTGAGGACGCCGTCCCGCAACCCGGCGGCGGCCGCGGCGGGGGACCCGGCGACGACGGCGAACCGGTGCGTGAACCGTTCCCGCCCGCGATCGAGGGTCGCGGCCACTCCGGCCAGGTCGAGGCCGGGCATGGCGTCGAGGTGGTCGGCGAGCCGCCGCCGCGCCTCGGCAAGGGCGGCTTCGGACCTGGCCGAGACGGCGATGACCTGGTCGCCGGTCGAGGTGGTCGCGGCCGCGGGTGGCTCGGTGGCGCCCCTGTTACCGCCCGCGGGAGTGGCGGCGGAGGGCACCGCCGCCGAGCCACCCGCGGCTGCCGGGCTGCCCGCTGCGGCTGCCGGGCTGCCCGCTGCGGCTGCCGGGCTGCCCGCTGCGGCTGCCGGGCTGCCCGCTGCGGCTGCCGGGCTGCCCGCCGCGGCTGCCGGGCTGCCCGCCGCGGCTGCCGGGCTGCCCGCTGCGGCTGCCGCGGCGGCCTGCGCAGAGCGATCCGCGTCGGCCGGGCCGCCCACCGCGCCCTTCACCGTCGCCACGTTCGCCAGCAACGCCACCTGCGCCCGCACCGTCGTGTGCCGGAGCAGCTCACCGATCGTCGGGGCCGTGGTGAACCGCTTCCGCAGCCCCGCCTGCAGCTTCACCAGGATCAGCGAATGCCCGCCGACGTCGAAGAAGTTGTCGTCCATCGCGAACGTGTCGTGCTCCAGCAGCTCCGCCCACGCCTCGCGCACCAGATCCACAGTGGACTCCGCCACCGCGGCCACCGGGGCGGCCGGCATGACCGCAGCCGGGGCCGGGGCCGGGGCCGGGGCGGCCGCGGCATTGGCCTCCGGCAACCGGCGGCGGTCGATCTTGCCGTTCGGCGTCAGCGGCATCCGGTCCAGCGCCACCAGGTACCGCGGCACCGCGAACACCGGCAGCACCTCACGAGCGTGCCGCCGCAACTCCTCGGTCGTGCCGCCCGGCCCGAGCACCACGTACGCCGCGATCTCCTTCTCCTTGCGGCTGTTCAAGCACACCGTCACGAACGCCGCCTCGACCGACGCGTGCGCCGCCAGCGCCGACTCCACCTCGCCCAGCTCGACGCGCTGGCTGCGGATCTTCACCTGGTTGTCGTTGCGGCCGATGAACTCCAGCCGCCCGTCCGGGAGCCGGCGGACCCGGTCACCCGTGCGGTACAGCCGCGCGCCCGGCACCCTCGAATACGGGTCCGGGATGAACCGCCGCGCCGTCTCGCGCGCGTTGCCGAGGTAGCCGCGCGTCACGCCCCTGCCGCCCAGCAGCAGCTCGCCCGGCACGCCTCGCGGTGCCTGGCGCATCGTCGCGTGGTCGAACACCACGTAGCCGTCGGTCTCCGGGACCACCGAGCCGATCGGCAGCGTCCGCGTGTTCTCCTCGATCTCCGTGACCGGCATCCACGTCGTCGTGAACGAGTTCTCCGTCGGCCCGTAGCTGTGCAGCATCGTCCCCGGCGCACTCCACCGCAGCGCCTTCTCCAGGTGCGGCACCGAGATGATCTCCCCGCCGAAGTACACCCGCCGCAGGCTGGTGAACAGGTCCGGGACGTCCTCGATCAGCCGGTTGAGCAGCGGCGTCGACACGATCAGCGTCGTGATCCCGCGCTCGCGGAACGCCGTCCGCAGCTCCGGCGGGCTCAGCGTCAGCTCCTTGTCGAAGATCACCAGCTCGGCGCCGTGCGTGAGCGCGCCCCACACCTCGTAGGTCGCGCCGTCGAAGTTCAACGGCGAAAGCTGCGAGACGACGTCGGTGTGGTGGAACGGCACGAAGTCCGGGCGGTTGAGCAGCCGGATGAACCCCGAGTGCGGCCACACCACGCCCTTCGGCCGGCCCGTCGACCCGGACGTGTACAGCACGTTGAACACCGTCGCCGGGTCGATCTCGACCTCCGGCGGGGTGCTCGGGTGGCGGGCGGCTTCCGCGAGCGCCTCGTCGACCAGGTAGATCGGGCACTTCGGCAGCCGTACCCGCTCGACGAAGCCGGGTGCGCCGACCACCAGCCGCGGCCGCGCGTCGTCGATCACCATCTGCAGCTGCGCGTCGGGGTAGGCCGGGTCCAGCGGCAGGTACGCCGCGCCCGCCATGAGCGTTCCCAGCCAGAACACGACCGACGCCGGGCCCGGCGGCAGCAGCAGCGCCACCAGCGACTCGGCGCCGAGCCCTTCGGCACGCAGCCAGTTCGCGACCTCGGCGGCCCGCGCGACGAGCTCGGCGTAGGTGAGGACTTCGTCGTGGTAGCGCACGGCCACCGCGTCCGGGCGCAGCTCGGCCTGGCGGCGCACCATGTCGTGCAGCAGCACGCGGTTGACCGGCTCGCACTCGGTCGCCGGGCGGGACGGCACGAACGGGTCGCACGCCGCGACCAGCGCGCCGCAGGTCGCTTCCGGGTCGGCGACGGCGTCGGTGAGCAGCTTGACCAGCTGCGCCAGCAGCAGCTCGGCCGTGCTGTCGCGGTAGACCAGCGTGTCGTGGTCGATCCGCAGCCGGATGTGGGACTCGCCTTCCAGCGCCGCCAGCGACAGGTCGTACTTGCCCGCCGACGTCTCGTGCTCGACGACCCGGATCGTCGTGTCCCCGGTGGTCCAGGCCAGCTCCTGTTCCGGGAAGTACATGAAGACGCTGTTGTCGATGAGCGCCGAACCGCCGTCGCGACGGATCTCCCGCAACTGGGCCGAGGGCACGGCTGAGTGCTCCAGCGAGTCGAGCATCTGGTCGCGGACGCGGTCGACCAGCGCCGCGAAGGTGTCGGTGAGCTCGAGCGCGCTGCGGACCGGCAGGACGCGGGCGAGCAGGTCGACGCGGTCCTCGTCTTCGGGGGCGCGGGCGGCGAAGAGCATGCCGGTGGTCCCGTCCGCGGTGGCGCTCCACGCGTGCAGCAGGGTCAGCCAGGCGCTCAGCACGACGACGGCGGGGGAGGCCATCCGCTCCCGGGCCACCGCGCGGACGCGGTCGAGGACGTCTTCGGTCAGCACGATCTCGTGGAAGCCCGCCGGGCCCGGCACGGAACCGGGCCGGTTGCGGTCCGCGATGGGCGCGAGCGACGGCGGCTGGTCGGCCAGCAGCCCCGACCAGTACCCGGCCAGCTCGGCGGCCGGGACGTCCACAGTGGACTCCGCGGCCGGGGCGGGCGCGTCCCACGGACGACGTCCGGCGAGCCGTTCCCGGTAGGCGTGCACGAGGTCGCGGACCAGGACGTTCTGCGACCAGCCGTCGGAAACGATGTGGTGCACCGCCAGCACGAACAGCGCGCCGTCGTCGGCGTGCAGGAGCGTGCCGCGCACCAGCGGCGCGGAGGCGAGGTCGAACGGCTGGGACGCGACGGCGGCCGCCCACTCCAGCGCCGCGGCCCGGTCGTAGCGGCCGGGACGGCGGTGCTCGACGAACGGCACGGGCAGCTCGTCGTGCACGACCTGCACCAGTTCCCCGTCTTCGGCGTCGAAGGCGCTGCGCAGGTTCGGGTGCCGCCCGACGACGTCGCCGAGCGCGGCCCGCAGTGCCGCGACGTCGACGCCGGGGGTGAGCTCCAGGTCGAGCGGGATGGTGAACCGGGCGGACTCCGGCTCCCGCTGCATGGCGAGCCACACCTCGGTCTGCTCCGCCGTCGCCGGCCTACGCGCCTCGATCACAGTGGTCCTCTCGCGGTCGAAAGAATTAGTTCCCGGCCTGCCGCCGCACGACGAAGTCGGCGATCGTGCTGATGGACCGGAAGTTCACCGGCGTGAAGTCGGTGTCGGAGATGGCGACGCCGAACTGCTGCTCGCAGCGGGCGCGCAGCTCGACGAACCCGAGCGAGTCGAGCCCGAGGGTCTCCTGCAGGCTGTCGTCGGGCTGGATGCCCTCGGCCGGGACGTCGACGTACAGGTCGGCGACCAGGATCTCCCGCAGCGTGTCTTCCAGGGCGGTCTTCGGCGACATGATCGCTTGCCTCACTCTCGGGTTCCGGCGGGCAGCGGCGTGCCCGCGTCCGTCCGCGCCCGGTGCGCGAGCTCGTCGGTGGCCGGGGTCGGGATTCCGTGCCGGGCGCCGGCCGCGCGGATCGGGCCGGCGATCGCGTCGAGCTCGCCCGCGCGTCCCTGTGCGACGTCGCGCTGCAGCGACGTGCGGGTGCGCCCCGGGGCGCGGGTGAGCGCGCGCAGGACACGGCCGCGGTCGAGCCGCGCGCCTTCGGCCCGGCCCGCCGCGCACGCCTCTTCGGCGCAGGCCAGCATCAGCCGGGTCAGGTCCTCGTCGGCGCGGACGGCGTCCAGTGCGCCCGCCGCGCACGTCGTGGCCAGGGCGAGCGGGGCGAGCAGGGCGAGTTTGCGCCAGAGCACGTCGATTTCGGAGCCGCCGTCGGTGCAGCCGATCCCGGCCGCGGCCAGCGCCGCCGTGACGACACCGGGCGCGCCGGCCAGCTCGACCTCGGTGAACAGGGATTCCTGCCGCACTTCACCGACCGCGGTGCGCGTGGCTTCGATCCGGATCGTCCCGGCGACGACGCGGTCGCCGAAGCGCTCGCGCAGCGGGGGCAGGTGCGCGGTGCCGTTGAGCAGCGGGACGACGACGCCGACGTCGGCGGCCACGCTCGTCAGGGCGCCGGTCAGGTCGGGGTGCTTGACGCAGACCCACAGCACGTCGGCGGGCCGGGTCAGGGTCGCGGCGGCCGGGACGTCGACCGCGAAGCCCGCGCGGAGGCCGTGGTGCACCGTCACGGTGCCGGGGTACCGCGCGAGGGAGGCGGGCCGCAGCAGCAGGGTGACGTCTTCGCCGCCGCGGGCCAGCGCGGCGGCGAGCGCGAGCCCGACCCCGCCCGCGCCGAGGACCGCGTGCCGGCTCATGCGGCCCGGCGGACCGAGCGCGGCGTGATGTCGCGCCACGTCTCGGCGATGTGGTCGAGGCAGGCTTCCTCGGTGCCGGCGAACCCGGCCGCCCGCCAGCCCGGCGGGAGCGCGAGCCCGGCGGGCCAGACCGCGTACTGCTCCTCGTCGTTCACCACGGCGACATGGGTGTTTTCGCTCGATTCCGGCACTTCCGCCCCCCGCTCGATTCGCTGCCGCATTCGACGTTAGCGAGTGGCCGACAACCGTCCTTCTCCATTTCTGCCGATCACGGGAAGGCGGATCGGCGTGGCGGAAAACGTATTCTGAATTGCTGTGATCTCCGTCACTGATCGTGGCGGTTGCTGTGGTCGAGCGGTAACTGCCACGCTGGGACACCAGCGGTGATCTGCCGCCGAATTCACGCTTTGGGGGGTCTTTTCGTGGCACCGTGGGAAGGCGAAGAAGGCGACCGCAAGGTGCGGACGCTCAATCCGTCCCAGTCGAATCCGCGCCTGCGGTACGAATTCGACCGCGGCAGTGGTTACGAGACCGAGATCAGGCTGACCGCGGCGCTGTCGGCGTTGATTCCCGAGGACGAGCTGCTGCACTCCGACCACCGCTTCTTCCAGATCGTGCACCTGCTGACCGAGTACTGCTGGGTCGCGGTGCACCACAGCCTCTGCGACCTGACCGGGGCACTGGCCAAGGGCGACCCGATCACCGCCAGCAGGCACCTCGTGCGCTGCACCGACACCGCGGCGCTGACCGTCGAATGCCTGCGCGTCATGATGAACTCCCTCACCCAGGTGTCGTTCCTGCGGATGCGCCAGTACCTGGCCGGAGCGGCCTCGGGGCTCGCGTCGCCCGGCTCGCGCAACATCCGCCGCGCCGCGCACGCGGTCTGGGCCGAGTTCGAAGCGGCCGTCGCCGCCGCCGGGGTCACCTTCGCCGACCTGGTGGAGGCCACCGGCCCGGACACCTCCGCCGCCCCGGCCACGATGCAGCTCGCCGACGTCATGACCGGCCTGCAGCGGCTCGACTCGCAGGTCCTCGAGTGGAAACAGGTCCACATCAACCTCGTCTGGCAGATGCTCGGGGGCCAGCCCCGCGCCGCCGACGAGGAGACCGACGCGGGCGAGCGGCCGACGAGCATGCGCGGCAAGTCCATCTCCGACCTGGAGCGGCTCGCGGTGCGCCCGCTGTTCCCGAAGCTGTGGTTGCAGAACACCGAGGTCTACCGCGCGATGAGCGCGGTGACCCCTGACGAAGAGGCGGCATGACGCAGGAAACCAAGCACCCCCACGTGGCCCCGCTGACCGTGCTGGAGACACGGCGGACGACCCTGCGGGAGGTCCCGTTCGACGAGGTGCGGGCGATCATCGCCGGCGAACCCGCGGCGGACCGGTGGGCGTGGGCGCCCGGCTACCCGTTCGACGGCACCGTCGGCGGCGCGAAGCTCGTGGTGCGGATGGTCGCCGCCGACGCCTACCGGCCCGGCTTCGGGCTCTACCAGGTCGTCGACCGCGCGTCCGGGCTCGCCGTCGGCGACATCGGGTTCCACTCGGCCCCGGACGCGGCGGGCGAGGCCGAGATCGGCTACGGCCTGATCGAGGCCTACCAGGGCCGCGGCTTGGCCACCGAAGTCGTCGAAGCGTTGCTGGCGTGGACGTTCCGCCAGCCCGGCGTCACCGCGGTGCGCGCCGAAACCGACGAAGACCACCTGCCGTCGCGGCGGGTGCTGGAGAAGACCGGGTTCGCGTTCCTCGGCTCCGACGGCGAGACCCGCAGGTACGCGAAACGGCGGGAGGCCGGGTCATGACCAAGGTGGCGGTGTTCGAATCGGCCGACGCGTCCGGGCTGCCGGACCTGCTCGACGCCGCGGCGGACTGGTGCGAGCTCGTGGTGGTCAACGCCGGCCCGCAGCCGTGGACGGCCGAGGAGCGCGAAGGCGTGGCGGACCTGGCCGAGGTCGTCGACGCGGCCGGCCGTCCCGCGGCCGACGTCGCCGCCGAGCTGGCCGCCCTCGAGGTCGACGGCGTGGTGACGCTCGAGGACGAGTGGATCCCGCTCGTCGCCGCGGTCGCCGCCCGCCTCGACCTGCCCTACCACTCCGAAGCGGCCGCCGAAGCGGTGACGCACAAGGACGTCCAGCGCGCCCGGCTCGCGGACACCGGGCTGGGCGTGCGGGCGGCGGCGTTCACCGACGAGGCCGGGCTGGTGGCCGCGATCGCGGCCGTCGGCTTCCCCGCGGTGCTGAAGCCGGTGCGGGGCAACGGAAGCCTCAACGTCTACACCGTCGACGACGAAGCCGGGCTGCGGGCCGCGCTGGCCGAAGCCACCGGCACCGCGCCCACCAGCCGCGGCAACTTCCGGCTGGGCCACGGGTCCAGCGGCGCGCAGAAGTGGCTGCTGGAGGAACGCCTGATCGGCGTCCCGCACCCGGCGGGCGACTGGCTGAGCGACCACTTCTCGGTGGAAGTCCTCTCCCTCGGCGAAGACGACCACTGGCCCTTCTGGGTGTCGGACCGGTTCCCGCTGATCCCGCCGCTGCGCGAGACCGGGATGACCGGGCCCTCGCTGCTGCCGTGGGAAACCCAGCGGCTGGCGGGTGAGCGCGCCGGGGCGATCCTGAGCGCCTTGGGCGTCACCACCGGGGTCTCGCACCTGGAGTTCAAGCTGACGGCGACCGGGCCGCGGCTGATCGAGGTCAACGGCCGCCTCGGCGGGTTCCTCTCGTCGATCGTGCCGCACCTGAGCGAGCTCAACCCGGTCCGGCTGGTGCTGGAGGCGGCCGTCGGCAAGGCCGAACGCCGCCCGGTGGTCGCCGACGGCTACGCGGCCTGCGCGTTCACCCACTGCCCGACGACCGGCGGGCGGATCACCGCGCTGGCCGACCCCGCCGAGCTGATGCGGCAGCCCGGCGTGTGGCGGGTCGACGTCCGGTGCGCGGTCGGCGACGAGCCCGACTACCGGACCGGCACCAACGGCCGCCTGCAGAACGTCTGGCTCGACGGCGCCACCGGGGACGAGCTGCGCGCGGCCTACCTCGCCGCGGACGCGTTCACCGCCGAAGGCAACCGGTTCGAGTGAGGGGATGACGATGAGCGCTGGCGTGCCCGTGCTGTGCTTCCCGCCCGCCGGGGCGGGACCGAGCTTCTTCCAGGCCTGGCCGGAGGCGGCGCCGTCGATCCGGTTCGCCGCGGTCGAGCTGCCCGGCAAGGAACGGCGGTTCGCCGAGCCACCGGCGACCACGATGGCGCAGCTGCTCGACGCCGTCGCCGAAGACGTCCTGCGCGAAGTGGGCACCGCCGAGCGCGTCGGCGTCTTCGGCCACTCCTTCGGCGCCCTGGTGGCCTACGAGGTCGCGCGGCTGGTGGCACGGGAACGGCCCGGCACGGAGCTGACCCTGTTCGCCAGTGGCGCCCCGCGGCCCGGCGTGCCGCGGTCGGCCCCGATCGGGGGGCTGCCCGACGACGAGTTCGTGGTGGCCGTCGCCGAGCTGGCCGGGTACCGGCACGCCGCCCTCGACGACCCCGACCTGCGCGAGCTGCTCTTGCCCGCTCTGCGCGGCGACGTCGCCGTCGACGAGAGCTACCGGCCCGGCGACCCGCCACCGGTGGCCTTCCCGGTGGTTTCCGTGCGCGGCGAGAACGACACGCTGGTGTCCGCGGAAGCGGCAGGGCGCTGGCGCGAGGTGACGTCGGCGGGGTGTACGACCCGGGAGTTCCCCGGCGGCCACATGTACCTGGTCGAGCAGTGGCGCCCGCTGGTCGCGCTGCTGGAGCGTGAGCTCGCCGGCGAAGGAGCCCGGTCGTGACCGGCCGGCTCACCGGACGGACCGCGATCGTCACCGGCGCCGCACGGGGGATCGGCCGGGCCTGCGCGACCGCACTGGCCGCCGAAGGCGCGGACCTGGTGCTGCTCGACGTCGCCGCGCCGATCGAGGGCCTCGGCTACCCGGCGGGCACGGCCAGCCAACTGGACCACACGGCCGCGTTGTGCACGGACCTCGGGGCGGCGACGCTCGTCGTGGCCGCCGACGTCCGCGACCTCGGCGCGCTGGAAGCCGTGGCCCGCAAGACCGTCGACCGCTTCGGCCGCATCGACGTGCTGGTCAACAACGCCGGCATCGCCGCGCCCTCGGGCAAGGCGGTCCACGAGATGACCGAGCCCGAGTGGGACCTGATGCTCGACGTCGACCTGTCCGGCCCGTGGCGGGCGGTGAAGGCCGTGGCCCCCACGATGATCGCCCAGCGCTCCGGCAGCATCGTCACCATCGCCTCGACCGCGGGCCTGGTCGGGTACCGCAACTTCGCCGGCTACGTCGCGGCCAAGCACGGCGTGCTCGGGCTGACCAGGGCCGCCGCGCTCGACCTCGCGCCGCACAAGGTCCGCGTCAACGCCGTGTGCCCCGGCTCGGTCCGCGACGACCCGGCGCTGGAAGGCCGGATGCTGTCGGAGATCGCCCGCGCGCTCGGGCTGGACGTCGCCGAGCACGAGACGACGTTCGTGCGCGACCAGCCCACCAACGAGCTCGTCGAGGCCGCCGACGTCGCCGCGGCCGTCGTCTGGCTCGCCACCGGCGAGTCCCGGCACGCCACCGGCGGGGTCGTCACCGTCGACGGCGGGTTCACGAGCCGCTGAAGCGGGCGAGGAGGAGCAGTGCAGAACGTCTCCATGGGCGCGGCCCTGTACCGGCTGCCCACCGGGCTCGGCGACGAGACCATCGTCGCCCGCGCATCCGCATTGGGCACCACCGCGTGGTTCCAGCGCGTGCCCAGCGCGGATGCGGACCGGTGGCGCGAGCGCGAACTGCGCCGCGGCAGCCCCGGCCCCGCCCGGCTCGTCGTCCTGTCCTTCGACAACGGCGACCGCGAGCTGGTCGTGACCGCGCCGGTCCCCGACGCGCTCGCCCTCGCGGTCATCGACGGCGAAATCGCGGACGTGCCGGTACCGGAGCCCCGGGGCCCGCTGGCCGAAGCGGCGGCCGTCCGGGACCCGCTCACGCACCTGGCCGGACCGTCACGTCCCTCCACTGTGGACTTGGGGCGGGCCGATCCCGCCGACGTGCTCGCGGCGCTCGGCCTCGTCTTCAGCCGCTACGCCCGGACCACCACGGTGGCGTTCGGGGTGCCCGGCGGGGCCGTGCTCGTCACGGTCGAAGAAGACCAGCCGGTCGGCGTGTTCCGCAAGCAGACGGCCACCGCTCCCGCCGGAACCACCCGTGACCGGCCCACGGTCGGCATCGTGGTCGAGGAACAGCTCGTACCCGAACGGCTCCGCTCGGCACCGGCCACGCCCTACGCCCTGACCGTGCACATCCACGGGGAACGGGCCACCGGCCACTTCGCCGCCGACGCCGTCGCGCCGTGGGCCGCCGACCAGCTCGGCCGCCACCTGGCCGCTGTGCTCGACGAACTGCGCAACGGCGACCAGGACCGGCCGCTGTCCGACATCGCCCTCGAAGCACCGCCGGTGGCGGCCCCGGAAGCCACGGGGGACCCGCGCACGATCACCGACGTCTTCGCCGAGCAGGTCGCGCTGCGCCTCGGCGCCGCGGCGGTGTCCGGTGAGGACGGCCGGCTCGGCTACACCGAACTGGCCGAGCGAGCCGAGCGGTACGCCGCGGGCCTGCGCGAACGCGGGGTCCGGCCCGGCGACCGGGTCGGGATCGTGCACGAGCGCGGCGCCGAACTGGTCGCGATCCTGCTCGGCGTGCTGCGGGCCGGTGCGGTCTACGTCCCGCTCGACCCGGCCTACCCCGACCAGCGGCTGGCCTACATCGCCGACGACGCCGGGCTGACCCTCGTCGTCACCGACGGCACCGCCGCGCAGCGCCTGCCCGGGCGTCCCTGCGTCACCGCGGCCGAGCTGCCCGCCGACGGCCCGGTCCCGGCCGCGCTCGCCGCGCCGGACGACCCGGCCTACGTCATCTACACCTCCGGCTCCACCGGGCGGCCCAAGGGCGTCGTCGTCCCGCACCGCAACGTCGTCGACCTCATCACCGGCACCGCCGACGGCTTCGGGCTCGGCGAGGACGACGTCTGGACGTGGTTCCACTCGGTCGCGTTCGACTTCTCCGTCTGGGAGATCTGGGGCTGCCTGCTCACCGGCGGCCGCCTGGTCGTCGTGCCGGAGTGGACCCGGCGTGAGCCGGACGAGTTCGCCGCGCTGCTGCGGGACGAACGCGTCACCGTCCTCAACCAGACGCCGTCGAGCTTCGCTCAGGTGACCGAAACACAGCTGCGGCGCTTCGACGACCTCGCGCTGCGGCTGGTGATCTTCGGCGGCGAACCCCTGGACGCCTTCGCGCTCCTGCCGTGGTTCGATCGGTACCCGGAGACGCGGTGCCGGCTGGTGAACATGTTCGGCATCACCGAAACCACCGTCCACGTCACCGCCCAGACCGTGACCCGCGCGGACGCGCTCGCCGGGTCGCGCTCGGTCGGCCGGGCCATCCCCGGCTGGCAGATCAGCGTCGTCGACCCGCGCCTGCGCCCCCTGCCGCCGGGTGTGCCCGGGGAGATCGCCGTCGGCGGGGCCGGGCTCGCGCACGGCTACCTGGGGCGGGCCGAGCTGACCGCGCAGCGGTTCGTCACCGACCCGGCGACCGGGCAGCGGCGCTACCTCAGCGGCGACCTGGGCCGGCTGCTGCCCGACGGGCGGCTCGAACACCTCGGCCGGCTCGACAGCCAGGTCAAGCTGCGCGGCTACCGGATCGAGCTGGACGAGATCCGCAGGGTCCTGCTGGCCGAGCCGGAGGTCGTCGCGGCGGCCGTCGTGCTCGCCGCCCCGGGCACCGCCGAAGCGCGCCTCGACGCCTACGTCGTCCTGGCCGACGGCACTCCCGCCTCGGCGACGGCCGGGCTGCGGACCCGCGCGGCCGCGCTGCTGCCCGCGTACATGGTGCCCACCACGTTCACGGCCGTGCCCGCGCTTCCCTTGACGGTCAACGGGAAGCTCGACGAAGCCGCCCTGCCCGAGCCGGTGCTCGGCGGCACCCCGGTCGTCACGGACACCGACCGCGACGCGGACGTCGTGCTGGCCGCGTGGCGCGCGGTCCTCGGCGACGGCGTCGGCCCGGACGACCACTTCTTCGACTCCGGCGGCAACTCGCTGCTCGCCGCGAAGACACTGGCCGCCCTGCGGGAGGCCGGCCTGACGGTCGGCATCCGCGACCTCTACGGCCACCCCACCCCGCGCCGTCTCGCCGACCACCTCGCCGAACAGTCCCGAGAGAAGGAAGCCCAGCCGTGACCACACCGCACCCCGACCTCACCACCCTGGTCCGCGAGACGTGGGCCCGCGTGCTGGGCCACGACCGCTTCACCGACGACGACCACTGGTTCTCCGTCGGCGGCAACTCCCTCGGCGCGACCCGGATCATGGCCGCCCTCGGCCGCGCGGTCGGCACCCGGCTGCCGGTCCGCATGCTCTTCGACCACCAGACGGTGGCGACGCTGGTCGCCGCCGTGTCCGCCCGGCTGGAGGCGAACGCGGCATGAAGGGCCTGAAGCGGATCGCGGCGCTGCCGCGGGCCGCGCGGCTGCTGATCGCCACCAACGGGATCAGCGCGCTGGGCGCGGGCATGGTGATGCCCTTCCTCTGGATCTACCTCACCGAGGTCCGGCACCTGCCGACCTGGGTACCCGCGGCGACGCTGGCCGTGCAGGCGTTCGCGGCCGTCTTCGGCGGCCTGGCCTACGGCGCGCTGCTCGACCGGCTGCCCTACAACGTCGTCGTGCCGCTGTCCAACGTGAACGCCGGCATCGGGACGCTGCTGTTCGCCTTCGCCGGTCAGGCGTGGGTGGCGGTCACCGCCGCGGTGGTGTTCGGGTTCGGCATCAGCGGGGTCGGCACTGCCGTGCGCGCGGCCTACGGCGCGACGACCACCCCCGAGCAGCGCGAGACCGCCTACTCCGCGGACTACGGCGTGCTGAACGTGGCGATGGGGATCGGCGTGATCCTCGGCGGCGTGTTCGCCGCGCTGGCGTTCCTCAGCCCGGTCGGGCGGTACTTCCTGATGTACTCGATCGACGCGGCCACGTTCTTCGTGATGGCCGTGGCGACGGTGAAGGTGCTGCCGAACCGGGTGCACCACAAGGAAAGCCAGGCAGGCGGCGGCCGCGGCAGCTACCGGGCCGTGCTGCGCCAGCCCGCCCTGCTGGCCCTGCTCGCGGTGCTGCTGCTCTCGGCGCTGGTGTCCTTCGGCCAGTTCCGCGCCGGGCTGCCCGGCTACCTGACGCAGACCGGCGCGATCACCGCGAGCGGGCTGTCGTTCGCCTTCGCCGTCAACATCATCCTCTGCGCGGTCGTGCAGTTCGCGGTGATGCCGCACCTGGAGCGGTTCTCCCGGACACTGCTGGTCGCCGGCAGCGGCGTGATGTTCGCGGCCTGCTGGGTGTTCGTGCTCCTGGCCGGCGGCCACACGGGCATGACGGCGCTGGTGCTGGCCACGGTCGCGGTGATCCTGCTGTCGATCGGGGAGTCGCTGGTCGTCCCGCTGCTGACGACGCTGCTGAACAACGCGGTCGGGGAAGACCTGCGGGGCCGGGCGAACGCCTTGTTCTCGATCACCCTGTCCACCAGCGCCGTGATCGGCCCGTCGCTGGCCGGCGCGCTGCTGCCGTTCGGGTCCGGTGCCGTGTTCGTCGGCGTGATGATCGCGCTCAGCGTCGTCGCGACCGTGCTGGTGCTGGGGCTGCGCCGGACGCTGCCCGCCGAGCGGGCCGTGCCGGAGACCGTCGAGGAAATGGAGGCCGCGGCATGAGCGGGAAGCCGGGATCCGACGCCATCGCGATCGTCGGGATGGGCTGCCGGTACGCCGGCGCCGGGAGCGCGTCGCAGTTCTGGGACAACCTGCGGTCCGGCCGGGACCGGTTCACCCGCGGCGCGCCGGTGCCGCCGGGGGACGGGCCGCGCGACATCGCGGCGTGGGGCTTCATTCCCGACCGCGACCTCTACGACGCCGGGCTGGTCGGCTACACGCGCGAGACGGCCGAGCGGGACCCGCAGCACGGCATGCTCTTCGAGGCGATGTGGGCGGCGGCCGAGGACGCCGGGCTGCGGCTGTCGGACATCGGCCGCTCGACGGCGGTCTACGCCGGGGTGTCGCGCACCAAGCACGTCGTGCGCGGCACCTTCGAGGAGACCGCGGACCTGGACGCGACGTTCGCGGGCCCGCACTTCTCCTACTTCCACGACCTGCAGGCCGAAAGCATCATGATCGACGCCTCGTGCGCGACCGGGCTGGTCGTGGTGCACCTGGCCTGCCAGAGCCTGCGGCTGGGCGCCAGCGACTACGCCTTCGCCGGCGGCGTCGCGGTGATGGAGACCGACGGCACCTACGAGTACACGCCCAACGGCATCTACTCCAGCGAAGGCGTCTGCCGCCCGTTCGACCGGGCCTCCACCGGCACGGTCCCCGGCGACGGCGTCGGCGCGGTCCTGCTGCGGCGGCTCGAGGACGCCCTCGCCGACGGCGACCCGATCCACGCCGTGATCCGCTCGACGGTCGTCGACAACGACGGCAGGCAGAAGGCCGGGTTCACCATCCCCGGCGTGCCCGGCAAGATCCGGGTCGTCGAGCGGGCACTGGCCGAGGCCGGGGTGACCGGCGCCGACCTCGGCTACGTCGAGGCGCACGGCGTCGGCATCCCGATGAACGACCAGATCGAGGCGACCGCGCTGACCGAGGCACTCGGCTCGGCGGGCCAGCCGCTGGCCGTGGGGTCGGTGAAGGCGAGCATCGGGCACACCGACACCGCCGCCGGGCTGGCCGCGCTGATCAAGACCGCCTACGCGGTGGAGCACGGGTACCTGCCCGCGACCCCGAACACCGCCGACCCGATCGAGGAGCTGACCGCGGGCGGCGACCGGTTCTCGATCCTGCCCGAGGGCCGGGACTGGACGCCGCCGGGTCCGCGCCGGGCCGGGGTCATGTCGGCCGGGATCGGGGGCACCAACGCGTTCGCGATCGTCGAGCAGGTCCCGTGCTGACCGCAGGACGGCACCGCGACCGGGTGTTCTGCGTGACGGGCGCCGCCTGGCGCACGTCACTCGGCGCCGACCGGGACGAGGTGTGGGCCGACCTGCTCGCCGGGCGGTCGGGCCACCGCGTGGTCCCGGGGGCGACGGTGCTGCGCAGCTTCGTCGCGGGCCTGCTGCCCGACGGTCCCGCCGACGGCGGCCCGCGCGAGCGGCACGTCGAACTCGCCACGCTCACCGCCGAAGCCGCATTGCGCGACGCGGGACTGCGAGCCGAGGACGCCGACCCGGTCCTGGTGCTCGGCACCAGCCTGGGCCCGCACATCGACGACCCGGATCCGGGGTCCCTGCACGACTGGACGGCCGAGGCGGCCAAGCGGCTCGGCCTGACCCGGGCGCCGGTTTCGCTGTCGACGGCGTGCTCGTCGGGTTCCGACGCGATCGCCGTCGCGGCCGAGCTTCTGGAGGCGGGCTACGCCGACGTGGTCGTCGCCGGGGGCGTCGACCTGCTGACCGAAGGCAAACGGCTCGGGCATTCGCTGCTCGGCACGCTGTCGCCGACGCTGCACCGCGCGTTCGACACCGAACGATCCGGGATGCTGCCCGGCGACGGCGCCGCCTACGTCGTGCTGGAACGCGAGGAGTCGGCGCGACGGCGCGGGGCCCGCCCGCTGGGTTACCTGCGCGGCTGGGGGTCCACCAACGACGCGGCCGGGATGACCGCGCCGAAGAGCGACGGCGAGGCGGCCGCGCGGGCGGTCCGCCGCAGCGTCGAGGTGGCCGGGCTGGGACTGGCCGACGTCGCCGTGGTCAACGCCCACGGAACCGCGACGGTCCTCAACGACGAAGCCGAAGCCACCTGCCTGTCCGGGCTGTTCGGAGACCTCGAACGCCCGCCGGTGGTGTTCGCGACCAAGGGCGCGCTGGGCCACTCGCTGGGCGCGACCGGCGTCGTCGAAGCGATCACGCTGCTGCTGGCGTTGCGGGACCGGACGGTGCCGCCGGTGCTCGGGCTGACCCGGCCGATGCCGGAGCTGCGGCTGCCGGTCGCGCGGGACGCGCCGCACGCGGTCGAGGGCGACTTCGGGATCTCGCTGACCCTCGGCTTCGGGGGGTTCAACACGTGCCTGCTGTTCGAACGGGGGCCCGATGCCTGAGGTGATCACCACCGGGACCCGCGCCCCGGACGCGCCCCGCCCGCCCGACGCCCAGGTCCGCTACGCCGACCCGGCCGCGTGGCTGGTGTGCGACCTGGTCGGCCGGGCCCTGCGGGACTGGCCCGGCGACCGCGGGCCGCTGGCCGTGCTGGGGGTCAGCGAGTACGCCACCGGCGACACGCTGCGCCGGGTCGCGGCCGACGTCGGCAAGGGCACGGTGTCGCCGTTGCGGTTCGTCGCGGCGAGCCCCGGCACGCTCGTCGGTTTGAGCTGCCTGCAGTTCGGGCTGCACGGGCCGAGCCTGCTGCTCACGATGCCGCCGGCGGAAGGCCTGCCGGTGGCGCGGGTGCTGGCCGCGCGGTGGCTTTCCGGCGCGGCCCCGGCGGTGCTGCTGGTGACGCACGAGGTCGACCGGTCCGGCACCCACCGAGGTACCTGCGAACTGCTGGAGGCGGCGTGAACACCGGGGTGACCGCGGGCGAGGTCGAGGACCTGCTGGCCCGCACGACGTGGCCGGGCGCGACCGGCGGCTGCGCGGGCGTGGGCGAGCTGGCCGAGCGGTTCGCCGCGACTGGGTTCGCGCCCGGCTCGGTGGTGCTGGTCGCGCTGCCCAACGGCACCCGGCTGATCCGGGTGTTCTTCGCCCTCGTCCTGGCCGGGCTGGTGCCGACGCTGCTGGCGGCCTCGACCCCGGCGGCCCGGCTGCGCGCGACCGCCCGCCGCCTGGGCGCGGCCGGGCTCGTGCGCGCGGCGAGCACCGGAACCGACCAGGTCACCCTCACCCACCTCGCGGACGGTCCACTTCGGACCCATCGGCCGGGTCAGGCGATCCTGCTGACCTCGGGCACGTCGGGGATGGCCACCGGCTGCCTGCACGACATCACCGCGTTGCGGCGCAACGCGTCCCGCCACGCCGCGAGCATCGGGCTGCGGCGCGAGGACCGGATGCTCGTCACGCTGCCGATGCACTACTCCTACGCCCTGGTCGCGCAGGTGCTGGCCGGGCTCGTCACCGGCGCGTCCCTGGTGGTCACCGGCCCGCCGTTCACCCCGGCCGGGTACCGCGACGTGGTGGCCGCCCACGACGTGACGGTGTCCGCGCTGACGCCCTTGCTGGTCGCGGACCTGCAGGCCGACGACGGGCGCCTGCCCGCGGGCCTGCGCGTGCTGGGTGTGGGCGGGCACGCGCTCGACCCGGCCCGCACCACCCGGCTGCTCGCCGACAACCCGCGACTCGAGCTGTACCTGACCTACGGGCTCACCGAAGCCGGGCCGCGCGTGTCGACGCTCGCCGCCCACCGCGAGCGGCCGAGCCGCTACGCCTCGGCCGGGACACCCCTCGACGGCGTCCGGCTCGGGGTGCGCGACGTCGGCCGCGGGCCGGACCAGCAGGAGGTGCTCGTCACCGCCGACACGGTGTACCGGGCCAAGGTCGGGGTCGGCGAAGGCGTGTCGCGCGGCAAGCTGGTCGGCCCGGACACGATCGCCACCGGCGACGTCGGCCGCCTCGACGACGACGGCTACCTGTGGCTGAGCGGGCGGATCTCCGACTTCGCCATCGTGCGCGGCGACAAGGTGTCCCTGTCCTCGGTGCGGAAGGCGGCCGAAGGGCTCGACGGTGTCCTGCGCGCGGTCGTCACCCCGCCCGCGAACGAGCACGCCGGGGCGCTCGGGCTGGCGGTCTACGTCGACGAGACCCGCGCACTGTCCGAACAGGACGTCCGGCGGACGCTGTACCCGCTGCTGACGCCCAACGAACGGCCCGGCGAGCTGACCGTGCACCCGGTCGCGGCCGGCAGCCTGCACAAGTAGGAGGGCCGGTGGAGCTGCTCTGCGTGCCCGGGGCCGGCGGCTCGGCCCGCGCGTTCCGCCCGTGGGTGGCCGCGCTGGCTCCCGAGCTGACTGTCCGTCCGCTGAACCTGCCGGGTCGCGGCCGCGACACGCCGGTGTCGAGCCTCGTCGAGGCCGCCACCCGGCTGATGGCGCGGATCCCGGCGGACGAGCCGTACGCGTTGGCGGGGCACAGCATGGGCGCCCTGATTGCCTACGAGCTGGCGCGGCAGGTGTGTGCCGAGGGCACGCTGGCGCCGCCGGAGTTCCTCGTCGTCGTCGCGGCCCGCCCGCCACACCTGAGTTCGGGCGCCGCGGTGACGGGGCTGCTGGACGCCGAGGACGACGAGTTCCTCGACGGGCTCGTCGCGCTCGGGTTCGCCGATCGCGCGGCCCGGAACTCGCCGATGCGGGCGTTGTTCGTGCCGACCCTGCGCGAGGATCTGCGGCTGCTGGCCGGATACCAGCGCGTGCGCGCCGAGCCGGTGCCGGTGGACCTGCTGGCCTGGCACGGCCTCGCCGACCCGTCGACGTCCGAGGCGGTGACCGCGGAGTGGGCGGGCTACACGAGCGCCGGGTTCGCCGCGGCCGTGTTCGACGGCGGCCACAGCTTCCCGTTCGACCGTACGGCCGAGGTGGCCGAGCGCCTGCGGGCGCACTTGAACGTCCATTGAGGACGGATCGACCGAAGGAGAGACGCCATGACGGCGACGATCGACCAGGGCTTGTTCGCGAGCTGGACCCCGCCGCGGGACCTGCCGTTCCACTGGCACATCTACGACGTCGGCAGCGCGCTGCCGGAGGGCTGGACCGATGCCCTGCTGGACGTCGCGCGGCAGCAGGCGGCCCAGCGCAGCTTCCGCCCGACGATGACGACCGCGCGCGAGACCGCCGACGCCGTCATCCCGCTGGAGTCGGTCGACGGCGAGGTGCTCGTCGAGCAGGCGCCGTGGGTGAACGAGCTGTACGCGGGCTGGTTCCGGCAGCTGGGTGAGCGGCTGATCGACGAGCCGCTGGAGCTGACCAGCACCGCCAACCGGGCGCTGAGCCTCAACGTGCAGCGCGGGATCACCATGCGCTACCCGTGCCACGTGGACAGCAACCCGATGGAGGGCCTGCTGTACCTGACCGACTGCACGGAGGAGACCGGCGGCGGCCTGGTCGTCTCCCGCAACCGCCACGCCCGCGACGTGACCGAAGTCGACGAGGACGCCGCCGTGATCTACCCGCGCGCGGGGCAGCTGTTCTTCTTCGACGCGCGGTTCCACCCGCACTACGTCCAGCCGCTGCGGACCGACGACGCGCTGCGCGCGGTGGTGACGATGAACTACTACACGCGCTCGATCCCCGAAGCGGTGCGGCCGGCGGGGCTGGACGAGCAGCTGTTCGGCGCGGGCACGCGATGACGCTGCTGGTGCTCTCCGGGGCCGACGTCCGCGCGTTGTTCCCGCCGAAGGAGGGACTGGCGCCGATGCGCGAGGCGCTGATGGCGCTGGCGCGGGGCGAGGTGTGCCAGCCGTTGCGGCCGGTGGTCGCCCCGGAGGGCGCCAAGGGCCTGCTGGCGATGATGCCCGCCCACACGCCCGACGCGGGGTACGGCGTCAAGATCGTGTGCTTGTTCGAGGGCAACACCGCACTCGGACTGGACGCCCACCAGGGCGCGATGCTGCTGTTCAGCGGCGAGACGGGGGAGGCGCTGGCGTTGCTGAACGCGTCGGTGCTCACGGAGCTGCGCACCCCGGCGGTGACGGCGGTGGCGACGGAGACGCTGGCCCGCCCGGACGCGGCGGAGCTGACGGTGATCGGCATCGGCGTCCAGGGCGCGGCCCACATCCGCACGTTGGCGGCGGTCCGGTCGTGGCGCCGGGTGCGGGTGGTGGCCCGCGACCACGTCCGGGCGGCGAAGGTGTGCGCGGAGCTGTCTTCGGAGCTGGACCTCCCGATCGAGGTGGCGTCATCGGCGGAGGAGGCGGTCCGCGGCGCCGACGTGGTGGTGACGGCGACGAACGCCCCGGAGCCGGTGCTGCGGCGCGAGTGGCTGCGCCCGGGCACGCACGTCAACGCGGTCGGCTCGTGCGTCGCGCACACGCGCGAGCTGGACCCGCCGACGATGGCTGCCGCGAGGGTGTTCGTGGACTCCCTGGAGTCGGCGGTCAACGAGGCGGGCGACTACGTGTTCGCGGCCCGCGCGGGGGTGATCGGGCCGTCGGATCTGACGCCGTTGGGCGAGGTCCTGCTGGGCCGGGCCCCGGGGCGGGAGTCGGAGGGGGAGATCACGGTGTTCGAGTCGGTGGGCCTGGCGATCCAGGACCTCGCGGCGGCCCGCTTCGTCCACACCAGAGCGGTGGAGACGGGCGCGGGCAGCCGGGTGGAGTACTGAGCGGGGGCGTCACCAGGCGGTGAACCGCGGCCAGGCGTAGTTGCAGGTCTCGAAGCCCAGCTTGGTGGCGCCCTTGATCGCGCTGTCGTCGTAGATCTTGAACTTCTCGTAGGAGTCGTGCGCGTCGTCGTACAGCCCGCGCCGCAGTTCGCCGGTCATCTGCGTCCACCACCAGTTCGCGTCCCGGTAGTCGGCCCAGACTTTCTTCGTTTCATCGTCGAAAGCGGGGTCGGAGGGATCGTCTGGTTCGCCGACTTTTTTCCATTGCTCGACCATCTCGGCGCGCAATTTTCCGATGGCGGCCGGCCACACGCCGGGCTGCTTCTTCGAATAGTTCCCGGCGGTGCCGACTTTCCCGGTCGCGGCGTAGCAGGCCCGGTCGGCGGCGTGGATGTAGTCCCACTTGCCTTCGCCGGGATCCGTCACGGGGGCGGGCGCCGCGGTCGCACTTCTGGTCGGCGTGCTCGGCTTCGCCACGTCGTGGACGTTCTTCGGCCCGAAGAACGTGATGATGCCCAGCACACTGGAGACGACACCGATCGCCGTGATCACCAAACCTTTCGCCATGACGCGAGATTAGGGACGCGGAAGATCGCCCGCGCGGAAATGGTGTCCGGTCACCCCGACAGTCCAGCGGGAAAACACGAATGGGCCCCAGTCGGCTCGGCTGAGGCCCATTCCGTGACCGCGCGGAGTCAGTTCCCCTGGGTGCTCCACCACCGCTGCCCGGCCTCGGGAAGTGTCGAGATCGGGTCGTAGTACGGGTACCGCCGCTGCAGGGCCTCCGGGTCGTCGAGCTCGATGCCGGTCCGGTAGTTCTTGGTCCAGTACGAGATCCCCAGCTCCCGGTCGTACTCGGCGAGCTGGTGCACCCACCGCTTCCCGACATAAGGCACGTCGCACACGATGCGCGGCGTCGCGTACCCGGGCAGGTAGCCCATGATCGCGTGCTGCAGCTCCTGGGCCTCCCACACCGCGACCCGCCAGTGCTCGGCGTTCGGGATCATGTCGCACATGTAGAAGTAGTACGGCAGGATGTTCGCCTCGCCTTGCAGCGCGAAGCACAGGTCCAGCAGCGCCGCCGGGGTCGCGTTGACCCCGCGCATCAGCACGCCCTGGTTGCGGACGTCGCGCACGCCCACGTTCAACGCCGTCTGGGCTGCCTCCGCCACCAGCGGGGTCACCGACTGGGCGTGGTTGACGTGCGTGTGGATCGCCAGGTTGACCCCACGCCGCTGGGCCGTCACCGCGACGCGCTCGAGGCCTTCGACGACCTTCGGCTGGATCCAGTGCTGGGGGAGCGCCGCCAGGGCCTTGGTCGCCAGGCGGATGTCGCGGACGGTGTCGATGTCCATCAGGCGCATCAGGAACGACTCCAGCTGCGGCCACGGCACGTTGGCCACGTCGCCGCCCGACACCACGACGTCGCGGACGCCCGGGGTCTTCTTGAGGTAGGCGATCATCGCGTCCTGGCGGTCGACCGGCTTGAGCGTCAGCTTGTGCTTCTCGATCTGCTCGGTCGAGTTGCCGACCAGGTCCATCCGCGTGCAGTGGCCGCAGTACTGGGGGCAGGTCGAGATCATCTCGGCCAGCACCTTGGTCGGGTAGCGGTGGGTCAGGCCCTCGACCACCCACATCTCGGCCTCGTGCAGCGAGTCGCGCTCGGAGTGCGGGTGGCTCGCCCAGACCGGGTCGCGGTCGCTGCGCACCGGGAGCATGTAGCGGCGGATCGGGTCGGCGTAGAACGCCTCGGTCACCTTGGCCGGGTCGGTGCCGGCGTGCGGCGCCATCGTGTTGAGCATCTGCGGCGGCAGCAGCATCGACATCGTCGCCATCTCGCGCTGGTCGGCGAGCAGGTCGTCGTAGAAGCGCTCCTCCAGCAGGTCGCCCATCAGGGCGCGCAGCTGCTTGACGTTGCGGACGCAGTGCACCCGCTGCCACTGCGCGTCACGCCACTCGGCCTCGGTCACGTCGTGCCAGCCGGGGAAGCGGCGCCAGTCGGGTTCCACCAGCTCGGCGCGGGCGTACTCGTAGGGCTGGTCGAAGGCGGCGGCAGGCGTCACAGGTTCCTGGGTCGCAGTCACTTGTACTCCTAGTCGTCGGGAACGCGTGAAAATATCCTGTCATAACGTTCTCACGGAGTAAATCTTCCTGCCTGCTGGGTCGCCGTCCCCCACGTGGACGCAGGGGGCAGACTCAGGGGCGTGACGGACGAACACACGACGCTCCTGCTCGGCGGGCGCATCTACACCCCCGCCGGCCCGGACGCCACGGCGATGGCGGTCACCGGCGGCACCGTGGTCTGGGTCGGCCAGGACGCCCCCGCCCGCGCCCTGCACCCCGGCGCCGAGATCGTCGACCTTCAAGGCGCCTTCGTCGCCCCCGCCTTCGTCGACGCGCACGTCCACGCCACCGCCACCGGCCTGCACCTGACCGGCCTCGACCTCACCGGCGTCCGCGGCGGCGCCGACCTGCTGGCCCGCGTGCGCGACGCCGTCGTCCCCGGCCAGGTCCTGCTCGCCCACGGCTGGGACGAGAGCACCTGGGCCGACCCGCGCCTGCCCAGCCGGGCCGAACTCGACGCCGCCGCCGGAGGCGCGCCGGTGTACCTCAGCCGCGTCGACGTCCACTCCGCGCTCGTCTCGACCGCGCTGGTCGAGCTGGCTCCGGCCGCCCGCGACGCCGACGGCTGGTCGCCCGACGGCCCGCTGACCCGCGCCGCCCACCACGCCGTCCGCGCGGCCGTGCGCGCCGCCGTCACCCCCGAGCAGCGCGAACGCGCCCAGCGGGCCTTCCTCGCCGAGGCCGCGCGCCAGGGCATCGCCAGCGTCCACGAATGCGCCGGCCCCGACATCTCCGGCCGCGACGACCTCGCCGCCCTGCTCGCCCTCGCCGGTCCCGGCACCCCGGAGGTCGTCGGCTACTGGGGCGAACTCGGCGCCGTCGACACCGCCCGTGAGCTGGGCGCCCGCGGCCTGGCCGGTGACCTGTTCGTCGACGGCGCGCTCGGCTCCCACACCGCGGCCCTCACCACGCCGTATGCCGACCACGACGGCTCCGGCACCCGCTACCTCGACGCCCAGCGCATCGGCGAACACCTGGCCGCGTGCACCGAAGCCGGGCTGCAGGCCGGGTTCCACGTCATCGGCGACGCCGCCGTCGCCGAAGTCGTCGAAGGTTTCCGCCTGGCCGAAAAGGAAGTCGGCCAGCGCGCGCTCGCGGCCCGCCACCACCGGCTGGAGCACCTGGAGATGGTCACCGCCGAACAGGCGAAGCAGCTGGCGGGCTGGGGCGCCGTCGCGTCGATGCAGCCCCTGTTCGACGCCCTGTGGGGTGGCCCGGAAGGCATGTACGCCGAGCGGCTCGGCCCCGACCGCGCGGCCGGGCTGAA
Organism: Amycolatopsis nalaikhensis; assembly: GCF_030264295.1. Taxonomy (GTDB): domain Bacteria; phylum Actinomycetota; class Actinomycetes; order Mycobacteriales; family Pseudonocardiaceae; genus Amycolatopsis; species Amycolatopsis nalaikhensis. Next base: position 8,178,555 of record NZ_CP127173.1, read on the forward strand.
CCCGTTCTCGGCACTGGCCGCGGAAGGCGTCCTGCTCGCCTTCGGCTCCGACGCGCCGGTGACCCCGCTGGACCCGTGGGGCAGCGTCCGCGCCGCCGCCTACCACCGCACGCCGGGCGCGGGCCTGTCACCGCGGGCGGCGTTCACCGCCCACACCCGGGCCGGGCACCGCGCCGCCGGGGTCAACGACGGCGTCACCGGCAGCCTCACCCCAGGCGCGCCGGCGCACTACGCGATCTGGGACGCGACGGACCTCGTCGTCGCGACGCCGGACAGCCGCGTGCAGCGCTGGTCGACCGACCCGCGGGCCGGGGTGCCGCCGCTGCCGCGGCTCGAACCGGGCGCCGAACTGCCCCGGTGCCTGCGGACCGTGCGCGCGGGCGAGATCGTCCACGACGCCATCACCTAGAGTTGTCTTCCGTGGCAGTCACCGTGGCGGACCCCGAACCGGGCGCCCCGCACCAACCCGCCCGAACCCGGCGTTTCCCGCGCGCCTGGCTGCTCCGCCTGGCCACGGCCCTGGTGTCCGGCTTCGCCTACTACCTCAGCTTCGCGCCGCGCCCGCTGTGGTGGCTGGCGCCGCTGGCGTTCGCCGGGTTCGCCCTCGTGCTGCGCGGCCGCACCTTCCGCGGCGCGTTCGGCTACGGCTTCGCGTTCGGGTTCGTGTTCTTCCTGCCGCTGCTGACCTGGTTGCTGGACTTCCTCGGCCCCGACTTCGGCCCGTGGCCGTGGCTGGGCCTGTCCTTCGCGCTGGCGCTCTACTACGGCCTCGCCGGCGGACTCATCACGTGGGTCTCCCGGCTGCCCGCGGCGCCGCTGTGGGCCGCGCTGGTGTTCATCGCGCTCGAGACGCCCCGCGCGTGGTTCCCCTTCGGCGGCTTCCCCTGGGGCCGGGTGGCGTTCAGCCAGCCCGAAGGCGCGTTCCTGCCGCTGGCCTCGATCGGCGGCGCGCCGCTGGTCGGCCTCGCCGTCGTGTTCACCGGCTTCTGCCTGGCCGCGCTCGCCGCCCGCATGTGGGAGCGGCGCGAAGTCACCCGCCCGGTGGCGTTCGCCGCTCTCGGGACGGTGCTGCCCGTCATCGCCGGGCTGGCGCTGTGGCCGACGATCGGGACCGACGCGCAGGACGGCGAGCGCACGGTCGCGACCGTGCAGGGCAACGCCCCCGACATCGGGCTCGCGCTGCAAGGCGAGCGCGGGCTGCTGCGGCGCAACACGATCGCGGAGAGCGAGCGGCTGCTGGCCGACGTCCGCGCCGGGCGGGTCCCGAAACCGGACCTGCTGCTGTGGCCCGAAAGCGCCACCACCGTCACCGGCCCCGACCCGCAGGTCGACCAGCTCGTCGCGGACTTCGGCGTGCCCGCCCTGATCGGCGCGATCTACCAGCTGCCCGACGGGCACCTGCAGAACTCCGTCATCGACTGGGACCCGAGCACCGGGCCCGGCGCGCGCTACGCGAAGCAGCAGCTGGTGCCCTTCGGCGAGTACGTGCCCGCCCGCAAGGTCGCCGAGCTGGTGACGCCGTTCCTGGACGCCGAGACCGTCGACATGGTCCCCGGCGACGGCGCCAACCAGACGATGCCCGCGGCGGGCACGAAGGTCGGCGTGTTCGTCTGCTACGAGGCGGCGTTCGACTACCCGGCCCGCGACGCCGTCCGCGACGGCGCGGAGCTGCTGGTGGTCCCGACGAACAACGCGTGGTACGGCGAGAGCGAGATGAGCCTGCAGCAGCTGGCGATGTCGCGGCTGCGGGCGGTCGAGCACGGCCGGGCCGTCGTGGTGTCGGCGGTCTCCGGCGTCAGCGCGATCGTCGCGCCGGACGGGTCCGTGACCAGCTCAACGGGCCTTTTCACGGCGGACTCCCTGGTCGGGCGCGTGCCGCTGCGGACGCAGACTACGCTGTCGGATCGACTCGGTGCGTGGACGGAGTACGGGCTGCTGGCACTGGCGATCGCCGGGGTGGCCGGTGGGCTCGTACTCCGTTTTCGCACCCGGCGCGCGAGCGCCGGCACGGCAGCAGGGGAAGCGGCGGACTGACCGCCGCGGATATCGGAGGAGCACGGATGTCGCAGGCGCCGCGGGGGGCCCGGGGAATCGAGCCGGTGCTGGTGGTGATCCCGACCTACAACGAGCGGGAGAACCTCGGCCCGATCCTGGATCGCCTGCACAAGGTACTCCCGGACGTGCACGTGCTCGTGGTGGACGACGGCAGCCCGGACGGCACCGGTGAGCTGGCCGACGAGCGGGCGGCCGCGAACGACCACGTCCACGTCATGCACCGCACGGAGAAGGCGGGCCTCGGCGCCGCCTACATCGCCGGGTTCCGCTGGGGCCTGGCGCGCGAGTACAACACGATCGTCGAGATGGACGCCGACGGCTCGCACGCGCCGGAGGACCTGCCGCGCCTGCTGGACGCCGTCGGCGACGCCGACCTGGCGATCGGCTCGCGCTACGTGCCGGGCGGCAGCGTGGTGAACTGGCCGGTGAACCGCCAGGTGCTCTCGCGCGGGGCGAACCTCTACTCGCAGCTGGCGCTGGGGATGCGGGTCCGCGACATCACCGCCGGGTTCCGCGCCTACCGGCGTCCGGTGCTGGAGAAGCTGGCCCTGGACGAGGTCGTCTCGCACGGCTACTGCTTCCAGATCGACCTGACGATCCGCACGGCCGACGCCGGGTTCGAGATCGTCGAGGTCCCGATCACCTTCACCGAGCGCGAGATCGGCGAGTCGAAGATGAGCGGCTCGATCATCCAGGAGGCGTTCCTGCGGGTGGCCAAGTGGGGCCTCGAGCGCCGCTGGCAGCAGCTGCGGCGGCTGGTCAAGCGCGGCTGACCCGCGCGGTCACCAGCCACGTCCGGGAATCGAGCAGCACTCCCTCGGGGGTTTCGTGTGCGGCGAAGGCGTCGCGCAGGCGGGCCACCGACTGCTCGTCCCCGTGGTCGAGCAGCTGCTTGACGTCGAGCAGGCCGAGTGCGAACTCGCACGCCGTCGCGGCGTCGGGGCCGTAGCAGACGGGCTCGGCCACCTCGGTGAACACGACGTCGGTGAACCCGGCGCCCTCCAGCAGCGCGCGGGTGGCGTCCGGGTCGCCGAGGGAGAAGTGCGGCCCGGGCGGCGGCGGGGTGCTGCCGGGCGCCACGGCGTCGTGCAGCACGGAGTACCACTCGTTGCGGTCGCGTGTCTGCCACACCAGCAGCACCAGGCGGCCGCCGGGGCGCAGGGCGCGGGCGAGGTTGGCGAACGCGGCGGGCGGGTCGGGGAAGAACATCGCCCCGAACCGGGACAGCACGACGTCGAACGCCCCGGCCGGAAACGGGTGCGCCTGCGCGTCGGCGACTTCGAACGCCGCTCCGCCCAGCTCGCGGGCCTTGGCGATCGCCTGCTCGGACACGTCGACGCCGAGCGCGTTCGCGCCGGCTGCCGCGGCTTCCCGCGTCGACTCGCCGGTGCCGCAGCCGACGTCGAGGACGTCTTCGCCGGGCCGGACGGCGGCCGCGGCGCGGAAGCGGTCGTTCTGCCTGCGGACCTCCGCGTCGAAGATCGCCGCGAACCGGACCCGGTGCTCAGTCATGCCGTCTTCTCCCGTTCTCGGCCATCATGGGGCGGATGACGACCATCGTGGCCTTCCACGCCCACGCCGACGACCCCGCGCTGCTGTCGGGCGGCACACTGGCCCGCGCGGCGGCCGACGGGCACCGGGTGGTGGTCGTGGTGGCCACCGACGGCATGGGCGAGGAGTGCCCGACGCCGCGCCGGGCCGAGCTGGAAGCCGCGGCGGCCATCCTCGGCGTCCGGCGCGTGGTGCACCTCGGGTACGCCGAAAGCGGCCACGGGCCGGTGCTGTACCCCGACCCGCCGGGACGGCAGCGGTTCGTCCGCGCCGACACCGAGGAGGCCGCGCACCGGCTCGCCGCCGTGCTGCACGAAGAGCGCGCCGACCTGCTGCTCGGCTACGACCCCAACGGCGGCTACGGCCACCCCGACCACGTCAAGGTGCACGAGGTCGCCCGCCGCGCGGCCCGGCTGACCGGCACGCGGCTGCTGGAGGCGACGATGCCGCGTGACGTCGTCGTGCGCCTGGTCCGCCTGATCCGGGCGCTGCGGATCCCGTTCCGGTACGACGTGGCCGCGCTGAGCCGCGCCTACAGCCCGGCCTCAGCCATCACGCACCGGTTCTTGGTGCGGCGGTTCGCCGCGCGGAAGCAGGCGGCACTGGCCGCGCACGTGTCCGACGTCCGCGGCACGGGGCGGCTCGCGCCGGTGCTGCGGGTGCTGGTGTGGCTGCCGGTGCCGGTGTTCGCGCTGGTGCTGGGCCGCGAGTGGTACGTCGAAGTCAGGCCTTGAGGACCTTCACACCCGACTCTGCAAGTTTCTGCACGTTTGCGTCGTCGGCGTCGGTGATGACGCCCGCGACGTCGACGAAGGGCAGCACAGGGAAGCGCGAAGCCGCACCGAGCTTCTCGGCGCTGGCGAGGACGTAGGTGTCGGCCGCGCGCCGGGCGAGTGTCCGCTTCATCGCGGCTTCGTCGGCGTCGCCGGTGGTGAGCCCGGCCTCGGGGTGCACGCCGGTGACGCCGAGCAGGAAGACGTCGGCGCTGATGGCCTGGGCGGCCTCGGCGGCGGCCGCGCCGCAGGTGACCGCCGAGTGCCGGAAGAGCCGCCCGCCCAGCAGGAAGACCTCGACGCGCGCGTGCTCCAGCAGCGCGACGGCGACGGTGGGGCTGTGCGTGACGACGGTGGCCTCGAGGTCGCGGGGGAGCGCCTTGGCGACGGCGAGGGTGGTGGTGCCACCGTCGAGGATGACGGTCGAGCCGCGCCGGACGAGCCCGGCGGCGACGGCGGCCACCCGATCTTTGCCTTCGACGGCGATCGACGTCCGGCTCGCGTAGTCGGCGACGGCGGGGGAGACCGGCAGCGCCCCGCCGTAGACGCGCTGGCAGAGCCCGGCGGCGGCCAGATCCCGCAGGTCACGGCGGATGCTGTCCTCGGAGACGCCCAGTTCGGCCGCGACGTCTTTGGCCAGCACCTTGCCGTCGGCGGCCAGCCGGGCCAGCAGCAGGTCACGGCGTTCGCCCACCAGCATGCACGATCCTCCTTGTTTCTTCCGACTCATGCACATTATGGTCGAGGCATGAGTTCTCCCACAAGCGCCCCGGCCCGCAACCCGCGGGTGCGCGTCACGAAGGTCGAGCTGATCGCCAAGGCGTGGCACGTGCTGCGCCGCACGACGTTCGACTACCAGCACCGCGACGGCCGCTGGACGACGGAGCAGCGCGAAACGTACGACCGCGGCAACGGCGCGACGGTGCTGCTGTACGACCTCGAGGGCGGCACGGTCCTGCTGACCCGCCAGTTCCGCTACCCCGTGTACGTCAACGACCACCCGGACGGCATGTTCCTGGAGACGGCCGCGGGCCTGCTGGACGAGGACGACCCGGAGACGGCGATCCGCCGGGAGGCCGCGGAGGAGACGGGCGTCCGCATCGGGGAGCTGGAGCACGTGTTCGACGTGTACACGAGCCCGGGCTCGGTGACCGAGCGCCTGCACTGCTACGCGGCGCCGTACCGCCCGGCGGAGCGCGGCGAAGGCGGCGGGCTCGCCGAGGAGGGGGAGGACATCGAGGTGGTGGAGCTGCCGTTCGGCGAGGCGGTGAAGATGATCGACACGGGCGAGATCGCCGACGCGAAGACGATCATGCTCCTGCAGTGGGCGGCGCTGAACGGGCCATTCAGCCCGCGCGAGTAGCTCTCGAGGGTCCGCCATCGCCCCAGCGGACGGCGAGCCGAGCCCTGGCCGCCCGGCATTCGCGGGCGCGCCGAGCAGTCGCAGCGGCCCGGCGGTTCAGTGGTCGGCCGAGCCGCTGCAGCGCGCCCACGCGCGAGGCGCACTGGCTGAGCCCACCGGCCCATCCAGCCGCCGAGCCGCGCGTCTTGAATGAGTCATTCAAGACCTCCGGAGACCTGAATGACTCATTCAAGACACCACCCCAGGACGCGGAAGAGCCCCCGCGGGGGGAGGTCGCGGGGGCTCTTCGTTGTGGTGGGAGCGGTGGCTACGGGCCGAGCTCCTGGAGCGCTACGCGGACCGGGAGGTCCGGCGGCCCTTCAGCTCGGCGAGACGTTCGTTGAGCAGGTCCTCGAAGCTCGGGGATCGTGCGCCGCTCGAGCAGCATGTCCCAGTGGGTGCGCGGCGGCTTGACCTTCTTCTGCTCGGGCTGCCCGCCGTCGACGATCTCGGACTCGCTTCCGTGCAGGCGGCACTCCCAGACCGTCGGGATCTCGGCGTCGTCGGAGAACGGCACCTCGAACTCGTGGTTCTTCGGGCAGGCGTAGCGCACGGTGCGCCGTGGGGCGAGGTCGTGGTTGCGGTCGGTCTCGTAGCTGACCGCTCCCAGCCGGCTTCCACGAAGAACACGGTCGGCCATGATGGGGGTCCTTTCAGTCAGCTCCGGGGTGGAGCCAGGGTGATGCTCACCCTATGCAACGACTCGGGGGCCCCGGGGATTCCCGGGAAGCCATGTCGTTGCTCACGATGAGCTGCGTCACCCGCCGGGATCAGCTTCCTCTAGTAGGAGGCGTTTCGCGCTCCGGCGTGACGTCAATACGGCCTTCTTAGTGCTGATATCCCCCGGATGGGCTACTGGCGCCCAGCTCAGGTCAACCGTAACTGACCGTGATGAGCGGTAACCGGTCCCAAGTCACCCGCCCGAAAGTGGCGGCGGCACAATACCTGATAACGCACGGTAGCGGATTCGGCCTCAAAACGCGCTGAAGCTGAAGATTCAACTACGGATTGTTCGGTATCTGCCACCACGACGGTGTCGCCCTCGCGCACCACTTCGCCGTCGAGCACCCGCGCGTTGAACCGCCCGGGCAGCCCGCACCAGCACAACACCTCCACCTGAACCGGCTGCAACTCGTCCGCCAGTTCGAACAGACGAGCGGCACCTGGGAACAACCGGCTCCGGAAGTCCGTCGCGATCCCGAAGCAGTACACGTCGATCTCGACCTCGTCGGCCAGCTCCGCCAGCTGGTCGACCTGACCGGGGGAGAGGAACTGCGCCTCGTCCACCACCACGTAGTCCACGTGCTGCCCGCGCGCCCACTCCTGCCGCACCAGCTCCCGCACGTCGGTGTCCTCGCCGACCTCCACCGCCTGCCTGCTCAGCCCGATCCGGCTCGAGATCTGCGGCGCGCCCGACCGGTCGTGGCGCACCAGCACCAGGCCACGACGCCCCTGCCGCGCGTGGTTGTGGTCGATCTGCAGCGCCAGCGTCGACTTCCCGCAGTCCATCGGCCCGTAGCAGAACTTCAGCCTGCCCACCGGCGGCGTCCCGCGCCGCGACCCGGCCGCGGGAACCGACGAGAGGGCATCGGTGGGGTCGGGGCCGGTTGGACGGTCGTTCACCAAGGTCACGACGCCCGACCCTATCGGTGCCTACAGAACCTCCGGCGGGGTGTTGCCCGCCGCCACGATCGCCCGCCGCACCGGCACCAGCCACACCAGCACCAGCCCCGCCGCGAAGAAGATCACCAGCGCCACGATGGCCAGCCGGAACGACCCCGTCGCCTGCCCGACCGCCCCGAACAACAGCGGGCCCAGCCACGACGTCCCGCGCTCACCCACGACGTAGAGCGAGTAGTACTGCGCGTCCTTGCCCTTAGGGATCATCTGGCTGAACAACGACCGCGACAACGCGTTCGTCCCGCCCAGCACCAGCCCGATCCCCACCGCCACCGCGATGAACTGCAACATCTGCTTCGGCTGCACGAAGTACGCCCCGGCCAGCACCACCACCCACAGCACCAGGCTGCCCAGGATCGTCCGCTTCGCCCCGATCCGCCGCGCCACCAGCCCGTGCAGCGTCCCGCCCAGGTACGCCACGAACTGGATCACCAGGATCGTCACGATCAGCACGCTGTTGCCGAACCCCAGCTCGTCCTTCCCGTACTGCGCCGACACCGTCACCACCGTGTTGATCCCGTCGGTGAAGACCAGGTAGCTGCCCAGGAACGCCAGCGTCAACGGGAACGCCTTCGCCGACACCACCGTCTGCCGCAGCTCCGCGAACCCCGCCCGCAGCACCGACCGGCCCGGCGCGACGTCGACCGGCGTGTGCCGCCGGGGGAGCGCCCGCACCGCCGGGACGGTGAACGCCGCCCACCACAGCCCCGACGTCAGGAAGCAGATCTGCACCGCCAGGCCCTCGCTCACCCCGAAGGTGTCGTGCCCGAGGTAGAACCCCAGCTGCAGCGCCAGCGCCAGCCCGCCACCCAGGTACCCGAACGCCCAGCCCTTCGCCGAGATGGCGTCCCGCTCGTCCGGCCCGCCGATGTCGACCAGGAACGAGTAGTAGATCACCAGCGAACCGCCGTACCCGATGTTCGCCACGATGAACAGCACCACGCCCAGCTGCCAGTCCGAGCCCGCCAGGAAGAACATCGCCGCCGCCGCGGCCGCGCCCAGGAACGCGAACCCGCCCAGGATCCGCCGCTTGTTGTGGCTGCGGTCGGCCACCGCACCCGCGATCGGCAGCACCAGCACCTGCACCACCGTCGCCACCGACAGCAGGTACCCCCACACCGAACCGGCGGGGAAGTGCAGCCCGAACAACGACACGTCGCAGTGCTGCAGCGTGTCCGCCTTCCCGGCCGCGTCGACGCACGGACGGTCCCCGTTAAGGGTGATGTTCGTCTTCGCGTCCGCCGCCGCGATCGAGCTCATCGACAGGGCCCCGAACACCGTCGTCGTCGACGAATAGAACGGCGAATTCGCCCAGTCGTAGAAATACCAGCCCCAGCGCTCGCGCCTCGTCGAACGCGTCCCGGCCAGCGTCATCCACGGCTCCTCGGTGTCGAGAACTTCCAGGTCAGCGCGGAGACTACTGGTGCTTCGCAACACGAAGGACCGGGCCGCCCAAACCGTGTCCGCTTTGTCGCTTCGTGATCATTCGCCACTTCCGGGGAGATCACGGTCGACCCCCCACGGCGTGTCGCGAACCCGAGTGAACAGAGTTTCATGTGAGACTGAGGCGCGCAGTGTGTCTCTTGTGGTCAAAGGGACACACTCCTACTGTGCTCGCATGATCCACAACCGGAGACGCACGGTCGCCAGACTCCTGCTGCTCGCCATCACCGCGCTGGGTCTGCCGCTCACCGCCCCCGCCACGGCCTCCGCGGACCCCGCGTCGAGCGCCTGGGCCAAGCTCCGCATGTGCGAGTCCAGCGGCCGCTACGCCACCAACACCGGCAACGGCTACTACGGCGCCTACCAGTTCGACCTGCCCACCTGGCGCAGCGTCGGCGGACAAGGCCGCCCCGACCAGGCAGCCCCCGCCGAACAGGACTACCGCGCCCTCTACCTCTACCGCATGCGCGGCTGGCAACCCTGGCAATGCGCCGGCATGCTCAAGCTCGCCGGCGACGCCGACGCCCGCAGCAAGCGCGTCCCCACCTACGCCGAATCCGCCTACATCGGCGGGGGAGGACTGCCCGCCCCACCACCCGGCAGCGGCCCCAAACCCGCCTGGCCCGGCGTCGTCTACTCCTACGGCGACTGCGCCACCCCGCTCAAGGCGTTCCAGCTCCGCATGAACGCCTTCGGCTACGGCTTCACCGGCACCGGCTGCTACTACGACAAGACCCGCACCGCCGTCCTCGACCTCCAGCGCGCCAACGGCATCAAGGACAGCGGCCTCCTCGGCCCCAAAACCTGGGAAGCCGCCTGGACCGGCAAACCACCCCGCTGACCCCCTCGTGAGTGTTTAGGGCGGTTCTAACCGCCTGGTTCTAACCGCCCTAAACACTCACGACTCCTGCGACCGCTGCCACGCGCCCCGCTCGATCAGCACCTCGCGCAGCAGGTCCGGCCGGTCCGTCACGATCCCATGCACCCCCAGGTCCAGCAACATCCGCATCTCCGCCGGATCATCGATCGTCCACGTGTGCACCTCGATGCCCGACCGCCCGGCCATCGCCAGGAACGCCTTGTCCACCACCCGCAACGCCCCCTGCCGCACCGGCACCTGAGCCATCGCCCCCAGCACCAGCCGCCCCAGCGGCAGCAACGGCAGCTTCCCCCGCGCCCACAACGCGAACGCCGACCGCGGCCCCATCGCCGTCACCAGCTTCGGCCCCGCCAGCTTCCGCAACCGCACCAGCCGCGCGTCCGAAAACGCCGCCGCCGCCACCCGGTCGTGCGCCTTCATCCGCTCCAGCACCCGCACGAACGGCTCCACCGCCCGATCCGCCTTCACGTCCACGTTGAACCGCGCGTCCGGCAGCTCCTCCAGCAGGTCCTCCAGCCGCGACAACGGCACCTTCCCGGCGACCTTGACGCTCTTCAGCTCGTCCCACGTCTTCGTCGCGATCGGCCCCGAACCGTCCGTCGTCCGGTCCAGGTTCGGATCGTGGTGCACCACCACCACGCCATCCGCCGTCGCGTGCACGTCCGTCTCCAGGTACCGGTACCCCTCGGCACACGCCCGCCGGAACGCCGGCAGCGAATTCTCCAACCCCTCCAGCTCGTCCAGGTGCCACCCGCGGTGGGCGAACGCACGGGGGAGCGGATCGGCCAAGTACGGGAACGACGCGTGCATCCCTCAAGTGTGCACTTCCGGCATGACCCCGGCATGAGCGGACGATGGCCAGCTAGGGTCTCCCGGGTGAGGGAAGCCGCCGAACTGACCCAGCTCGAACCCGCCCCCGCCCGCCGCGGCGCCCCGAAGCACTGCGGCTGGTGCGGCCGCCGCCTGCCCGAAGCCGGCAACGTCGGCCGACGACGCCGCTACTGCGGCCAATCCTGCCGCCAGCGCGCCTACGAACGCCGCACCGCCCTGCAGCGAAGCGGATTGCCCGAAGACGCCGTCGTGCTCTCCGACACCGAAATCGCCGCCCTCCAAGACCGCCTGTTCCAGCTGCGCTGCGCGGCCGAAGACATCGTCACCGCCGTCGACGACGACGCCGACCCCCGCGAACTCCGCACACTGGCCGAAGAAATCGCCCGCGCCGCCAAAGACCTCGAACAGCTCCGCTGACCACCCGCACGGGGGAGCCCACCGACGTCGTGAGTGGCAATTAGGGTTAGAACCCCAAACGCCACTCACGACCGCGCGCGCACGGACTCAGCCCAAACCGTCCAACGCCCGGTACGTCCGGTTGCTCGCCGCTGCCGCACGCTGCTCCCGGCCCGTCGCCTCGATGTAGTTCTGGCTCGTCGCCAAGCTCGCGTGCCCCAGCAACGCCATGATCTCCGACGCCGTCGCCCCGTCCTCCGCCAACCGCGTCGCGAACGTGTGCCGCAACGCGTGCAGATTCGCCCCCGCCGGCACCCGGTCGTGCAACCCCGCACCCCGGTAACACGACTTCACCAGGTACTCCAGCGCACCCCGCCCGATCGGCTCACCCGAGCGGTCCAGCAGCAACGGCGAACCAGGGGAGAACCGCATCCCCGGGAACCGCGCCCGGCACGACTCCCGGTACCGCTCGATCAGCTCCGCCAGCACCGGCTGCACCGGGATCGACCGGTCCCGGCTGCCCTTGCCCCGCACGTGCAACCGCGGCTCACCCGCGCGCCCCACCAGCGACCGCGACGTCAGCGCCCGCATCTCCGCCGCCCGCAACCCCGCCACCAGTCCCAGCGCGATCACCAGCACGTCCCGCTCCGGCCACGGGTCCCGCGCACGCCGCGAACCCGCGGCCGCCGCCGAGAGCAGCTGCTCCGGGGTTTCCTCACCCCGCAACGGTTTCGGCGTCAACGCCGGCGTCCGCGGCCGCGCCACCGCACCCATCGGGTTCCCGGCCAGCAGCCCGTCGGCCACGCAGAACGTCAGGAACTGGTTCCACGTCGACCACGCCCGCAGCACCGAGCTCTTCGCGTGCCCGTCCGCGAACACCCCGAACGCCGACCGGAGCGCCGGACCGGTCAGATCGGCCACCTCCAGGTCTTCGGCGTCCCGGCCCAGCTCCGAAGCCAGGAGAGTGGTGATCCCGGCGAGGTCCCGGCGGTAGGCGTCGGTGGTGTGCGGGGAGTCCTTGCGGGGACGGCGGGCGGCGAAGAAGGCTTGCTGCGCCTCGGAAACCTTCATGTGGATCTTGTACCGCACGGCACCGACAGTTTCCGTGGCCGGGTTCGGACCTGACGTTTCATGCATAATTGCCATTATGCATGAAACGTCGGGATGGCCGGGAATCCGCTCCCGGGGGATCCGAGGTCTCGCCTGAGGCAGTTTCGGGGCCTCAGACGCCTCCTGTGCGCACACAACAGGGAATCGCACGCGTGTTCGACTGGCGGCAGGCGAGATCGTCGAGGGTCCGGGCTGGGACCAGGTGGCTCACGAGAGTCGACCTCGGCGCCCATCGAAGCTCTCTGCGACACCCGCGAACTCAACCTAGTTTCGTCACCGTGACGTTTTGAGGTCGAGTGGCAGGACGTTGGATCCGCAGCTCCAGGGGACATTCTCTCGGTCCTGCAGGCTCGGCCGGTAGCCAGCTCAAACCGTCGGAACGAGGACTCGCGTCTCAGGCCCGGCGCCAAACCCGAGGAGAAGCCGTTCTGACGAACTCGCTCGCGTCCCGGCCTTCTTCCGCCCCTCTCGGCACTTCGGCGCAGCTGGTCACCAAGTGCCGATAATGTACATTATGTCAAGTAACGTCAGTGCCAGTCGCTGATCTGCACGTCCCGCGGGCTCGGGGCTCCTTCCCCGGTCTCCACGAGCTGCTTGAGGCTCAGCAGGTAGCTCGCCCACTTCGTGCTGCAGTGGTGCATGAACTCGCCCGCCTCGCGCCAGCCTTCGTGCTTGAACAGGACGATCGTGTAGTCGTCGCGCTGTTCGAGGTCCCAGCGGATCGTCGTGCCGAGCCACTCCGGTGGGCCGTCGACCACTTCCCAGTGGACGAGCTTGCCCGGGACGGTCTCGAGGACCTTCATGTCGAAGCCACCCGGGATGAAGCGGAAGGCGATGACGCCGCCGGGTTCGGTGTCCCCCACGGTTTTCTCGGTCCACCAGCCCGACAGGCCGTCGAGGGTGGTGAGTGCTTCGTAGACCTTCTCGGGTGTGGCGTCGTGGATGCCGATGCGGTGCAGGATGTCCATGGTTCAGCGGTTCCTTTCGATGGTTTCGGCGATGCGCTTGATGCGGCGGAGCCGGGCGTCCCAGGTGTTGCCGACTTCGGCGAGCTGGGCGACGGCGCGGGCGAGCTGGGTTTCGTCGACGCGGTACTGCTTTTCGCGGCCCGCGGCGGCGGCGTGCACGAGGCCGGCGCGGTCGAGGACGGCGAGGTGCTTGGCCACGGCCTGGCGGGTGACGGGCAGGTGTTCGCTCAGGCTGGTGGCGGTCGCGGTGCCGTCGGCGAGCAGGAGGTCGAGCAGGCGGCGGCGGGTGGGGTCGCCGATGGCCGACCAGAGGTCGTCGTCCACGGCGGTGCTCATGCCTTGCTGCCGACTTTGGTCGCGTAGCCGGGCAGGCGCGGCAGGAAGTGGTCCCAGCCGCTGACGTGGTCGGCGTACTCGGCGGCGATCTTGGCTTCGTCCCAGCCGCGTTCGCGGAAGCCGGTTTCGGTCATCCGGAGGCGGGTGCCGGTGGCGGTGGGTTCGAGTTCGAAGACGACGAGGAACGAGTTGCCGGGTGCGGCGGTCTCCCCCGCTTCGTGGGTCCAGCGGAAGGAGAAGTGTTTCGGGGACGGCGTCGACGACGGTGAACTGGACCCAGTGGCCGCCGAAGCCGATGCGGCCGGCTCCCCCGGGTTCGACGGGGTATTCGGCCTCGTCGGGCCACCATTCGCGGAGGTGCTGGGGGCTGCTGACGACGTCGAAGACGACGTCGGGGGTGGCGTCGATGTGGATTTCGCGTTCGATGGTGCCGTGTTCCATGCCGGGCTCCTTGTGCAACGTTTGGTTGCGTGTCACGTTAGCGGCTCCGGCGGGCGAGTGCAACCATCGGTTGCGTGAAGGTCCTTCTGGACCCAGGCGACGTCGTGCCAGGCACCGAGTTTCCAGCCGACGCGTCGGTAGACGCCCGCCGGTTCGAAGCCGAGCGCGCGGTGGAGGCCGGCGCTGGCGTCGTTGGGCAGGGTCATGCCCGCGAAGGCGCGGTGGAACCCGCGTTCGCGCAGCCGCTCGAACAACGTCTCGTAGAGCGCGCGCCCGGCACCGGTGCGCCGACGGCCGCGTTCGAGGTAGATGCTGGTCTCGCAGGACCACTGGTAGGCGGCGCGCGGGGCGAACGGGGTGGCGTAGGCGTATCCGGCGATGTGCCCGTCTTCGTCGAGGACGTACCAGGCGTGGGCGTGGGTGATGCGGCGGGCCATTTCTTCGGGGCCGGGTGGCTCGGTTTCGAAGGAGATGGCGGTGTCGGTGACGTAGGGGGCGTAAAGGGCGGCGCAGGCGGCGGCGTCCCGGGTGGTGGCGGCTCGAATCATGGCTCAGATGGTAGCCAGACTGAGTCGTATAGTATCCCGGTTATGACTGATCCCCTGACTGCCCGCCTGGCCGCCACCGTGCACGCGGCCCGGACGTCGCGCGGCCTGTCCGCGGTAGCGCTGGCCGAACAGTCCGGGGTTTCGCGGGCGATGATCGGCAAGATCGAGCGGGGTGACGTGCAGCCGACGGCTGCGTTGCTGGCGAGGCTGTCGGCCGCGCTGGGCATGACGTTGTCGGAGCTGATCGCGCGGGCCGAGGGTGACGAGCGGCGGCTGGTGCGCGCGGCGGAGCAGCCGGTGTGGGTGGACCCGGAGACGGGCTACCGGCGGCGGGCGGTCTCCCCCGCCGGCGGGCGTCCGCTGGAGCTGGTGGAGGTCGAGTTGCCGCCGGGCGCGGAGGTTCCGCTGGCGGCGGGCACGTACACGTTCCTGCACCAGCAGATCTGGGTGCTGGACGGGCAGTTGCGGTTCCACGAGGGCACCGAGGTGCACGAGCTGGCCGCCGGGGACTGCCTGCAGCTGGGTCCGGCGGCGGACTGCGTGTTCGTGAACCCGGGTCCGCTCCCCTGCCGGTACCTGGTGGCACTGGTGAAGCGGGCCACCTGAGCGGGTGATCCGGGGTGCCGTGGCGGGCGGGGGCGGTTAGCTTCGCGCGGTGCGTCGTCTGCGGAGGTTCTGGTACCAGTGCGCGGATTTCCTGCTGGTGCTGCTGGGGTTGGGGTGGCTGCTCGCGCCGGACACGGGGCTGGATGTGGTGTTCCTGCTGGCGTGGGACCTGCTGGCGGTGGCGGTGATCGTGACGCGGTGGCTGCGGATCCGCCGGTACCGGCTGGTGGCCGACGGCGAGCCGGAGTGGCTGCACAGCCTGCTGGGGCGGCGGTCGAGCTTCGCGGCGACGTTGCTGGTGAGCGTGGTGGGGATGTCGGCGGGCTGGTTGATCCTGGTGGCGAACGCGATCGCCGAGGAGGACGACGAGTACGCGCTGGTGCTGCAGATCAGTGCGGTGCCGGCGGTGCTGGCGGCGTGGATCCTGCTGCACTTCGGGTACGCGGACCGGTACGCGCACCTGCACTACCGGGCCGCTCCGGGGCCGGGGTTGCGGTTCCCGGCGACGGAGCGGCCCAACCTGCTGGATTTCGCGTACTTCGCGTTCACGGTGGGGACGTCGTTCGCGACGTCCGATGTGGAGGTGCGGGCGCGGCCGGTGCGGTACACGGTGCTGACGCACAGCGTGGTGTCGTTCGTCTACAACACGGCGATCCTGGGGATCGCGGTGGGCGTGATCGCCGGGAAGTAGCGTCGACGCCGGTGAGTTCGGCCGAGAGCGTCCACAGGCGCGCGGCCTGTTCCGGGTCGATGGCGTAGTCGCGGACGCCGACGCGGAGCCCGACGTCGGTGACGCCGTCGCCGTCGGGGGCGGGTTCGGCGATGTCGCAGTCTTCGAGGTAGACCCCGCCCATGCCGTCGAGCTGGGGTGAGGTGGCGGCCCAGACCTGGGTGGCGGCCCCGGCTTCCGGGGTCTTGAAGTAGCCGCTGGGGGTGCCGTTTTCGTCGATCCAGCCTTGGGCGAGGCGTTCCTCGTGCGGGATGTGGCGGGCGAGGTTGGTGAGGATCGAGCCGGGGTGCAGGGCGAAGGCGCGCACGCCGCGGTCGCGGCCGAGCCGGTCGAGGTGGACGGCGAACAGGACGTTGGCGGTCTTGGCCTGACCGTAGGCGAGCCACTTGTCGTAGCCGGTCTCGAAGTGGGGGTCGGCCCAGCGGATCGGTGAGAAGTGGTGCCCGCGCGAGGAGACGGAGACGACGCGGGCGCCGTCGGCGATGGCGGGCCAGAGGTGGTTGACGAGGGCGAAGTGGCCGAGGTGGTTGGTGGCGAACTGGGCTTCCCAGCCGTGGCCGACGCGGGTTTCGGGGGCGGCCATGATGCCGGCGCTGGTGATGACGATGTCGAGGCGGCGGCCGGTGGCGAGGAAGCGGTCGGCGAAGGCGCGGACGCTGCCGAGGTCGCCGAGGTCGAGTTCGTCGATCTCGACGTCGGCGATGCCGTCGAGGGCGGCCTCGGCGGTGGCGCGGCGTCGGGCGGGGACGATCACGTGCGCGCCGGCTCGGGTGAGGGCGTGGGTGGTTTCGAGGCCGAGGCCGGAGTAGCCGCCGGTGACGAGGGCGAGCTTGCCGGTGAGGTCGATGCCGTGGAGTACTTCGGCGGCGGTGCTGGTGGCGCCGAAGCCGGAGCCGATCTTGTGCTGCGGGGTGGTCATGGTTTCGACGGTAGGAGCTGGAGTGCGCTCCAGCGCAAGGGCTCGGGTGCGGAGGTTGAGGGCCGCGACCGAGGAGTCGAGCGACGTCGGCCAGGACGCGCAGGGCTTCCCGCGGGTCGTCGGGGGTCTCGGCGGTGCGGGCGGTGAGGCGATCCAGGTTGTCGTGCACGGCCGCTTCCAGCAGGGCGGCTGTCGAGGGGAAGTGCTTGTAGAGGGCGCCGCTGCCGGTCCGCGACCACCCCCCTGCGCTGGCTGGCCGAGCCCGTGCTGCGGCGCAAGCTGCCCGCCGACATCGAGGCGCGGGGCGCGACGCGGTTGCTGAAGCAATGAATCAGTGCTTCACTTCTTGACGTGCCCTACCGCCGCACCCCGAAGGTGCAGGAACGCCTCGACGCCCAGCGCGAGACGATCATCGCCGCCGCGACGCGGCAGCTGGCCGAACACGGCTACAGCGGCTGTTCCGTCGCCGCGGTGGCCGAGCGTGCCGGGGTGGCCGTCGGCAGCGTGTACAAGCACTTCCCCACCAAGGCCGACCTGGTCGTGCACGTGTTCCGGCAGGTCGTCACGCGGGAGGTGGCGGCGGTCCGGGAGGCGTCCGCGGCCCCCGGTGAGCCCGCCGAGCGGGTCCTGGCCGTGTTCGAGACCTTCGCCCAGCGCGCGCTGAAGGCACCCCGGCAGGCGTACGCGCTGCTGGCCGAGCCGGTCGACGCGCTGATCGACGCCGAACGGCTCGAGTTCCGGCGCGCGTTCACTGAGGTCGTCGCCGAGCACGTCACCGCCGGGGTGCGGCAGGGTGCCTTGCCGCCGCAGGACGGCAAGCTGACCGCCGCCGCGCTCGTCGGTGCCGCCGCCGAAGTCCTGATCGGTCCCTTGACCAGCGGAAACGCCGGTGATGTCGCCGAGCTGCCGCACGTTCGTCGTCCGCGCTCTAGGAGGTTCCGATGCCCGCCACGCATGAGGTCACCAACCAGGTCCCGCCGCTCGTGGGTCACGACGTCGGGGCGGACCCGGCGCTGCTGGAGGGTCTGGAGCGGGCCGGGGCCGGGTGGGCCGCGGACGAGGTGCACGAGCTGGGCCGGCTCGCCGGCGGCGAACAGGCCCAGGAGTGGGGGCGGCTGGTCAACGAGAACGAGCCGGTGCTGCGCACCCACGACCGTTACGGCCACCGCATCGACGAGGTCGAGTTCCACCCGCACTGGCACGAGCTGATGACGGTCGCGGTCTCGCACGGCCTGCACGGCACGCCGTGGCGGGACTCCCGCGCCGGGGCGCACGCGGCGCGAGCGGCGAAGTTCTACGTGTGGGGCCAGGTCGAGGCCGGGCACAGCTGCCCGATCTCCATGACCTACGCGGCGATCCCGGCCCTGCGCGCCAACCCCGAGCTGGCGGCGCGGTACGAACCGCTGCTGGCGGCGACCGAGTACGACTTCGGGCTGCGCGAGCCGACCACCAAGCGCGGCCTGATCGCGGGCATGTCGATGACCGAGAAGCAGGGCGGCTCCGACGTCCGCGCCAACACCACGACCGCGACCCCGAGCGCCGACGGCAGCTACACCCTCGTCGGGCACAAGTGGTTCACCTCGGCGCCGATGTCGGACATGTTCCTGACCCTGGCCCAGGCGCCCGGCGGGCTGTCGTGCTTCCTGCTCCCCCGCGTCCTGCCCGACGGCTCGCGCAACCCGATCCGGCTGCAGCGGCTGAAGGACAAGCTGGGCAACCGGTCCAACGCGTCGTCGGAGATCGAGTACGACAACGCCGTCGGCTGGCTGGTCGGCGAGGAGGGCCGCGGGGTCCGCACGATCATCGAGATGGTCAACAACACCCGGCTGGACTGCACGCTCGGCAGCGCGTCGGGCATGCGGCTGGGCGCGGTGCGGGCGATCCACCACGCGACCCACCGGCGGGCGTTCGGCAAGGCGCTGGTCGACCAGCCGCTGATGGCCAACGTCCTGGCCGACCTGGTGCTCGAGTCCGAGGCGGCGACGACAGTCGCGATGCGGCTGGCGGCGGCGGAAGACCGGCCGGGCGACGCGCAGGAGCAGGCGTTCCGGCGGCTCGGGCTGGCGGTGTCGAAGTACTGGGTGTGCAAGCGGGCCCCGATGCACGCGGCCGAAGCGCTCGAATGCTTCGGCGGCAACGGGTACGTCGAAGAATCCGGCATGCCGCGGCTCTACCGCGAGGCGCCGCTGTCGTCGATCTGGGAAGGCTCGGGCAACGTCGCCGCGCTGGACGCGTTGCGCGCCATGGGCAAGCAGCCGGAGTCGGTGGCGGCGTTCTTCGCCGAGGTCGAACAGGCCGCCGGCGGGGACGCGCGGCTGGACGACGCCGTCGACCGCGTCCGCAAGGAGCTGACCGACCTCGACGGCATCGAGTACCGGGCGCGGCGGCTGGTCGAAGCGATGGCGCTGGTGCTGCAGGGCTCGCTGCTGGTGCGCCACGGCGACCCGGCGGTCGCGGACGCGTTCTGCGCGTCCCGCTTCGGCGGCGACTGGGGCATCGCGTTCGGCACCCTGCCCGCCGGGGTCGACACCGCGGCGATCATCGCGCGCGCGGCCGTGCGCTAGCGGCCCAGCGCGTCGAGGGCCCCGGCGACGGCGGCGGCTTTCAGCTCGTCGACCGGGGCGTCGGGGAACTGCATGCAGACGTCCTGCAGGCCGCCGAGCGCCAGGATCGCGCGGGCCTGCGCCTCGAGGCCCGGGTCGGGCCCGCAGATGAGCCGGGTGAGCCGGGTCCGCCAGCCCAATGCCTTGTCGATGAGGCCGAGGTCGGCCAGCGTCGGCATCTCCGCGAGCAGCATGATGACGTCCGCGCGGTGGCGGTAGTTGAAGTCGAAGAACCCTTCGATCAGCTCCCGCACCGGCGCGTCGCCGCGGGCCTCCTGCTCGAGGAGGAACCGCTCGCCGTCGTCGAGCATCGGGGCGACGATGCTGCGCACCAGCTCGTCGCGCGACGGGAAGTGGTAGTAGAGCGCGGGCTTGGTGATGCCCAGCCGGTCGGCGATGTCCTGCAGGCTGGTGCGCTGCACGCCATGGGTGGTGAACAGGTCGCGGGCGACGTCGAGGATGCGCTGCTTGGTGTCGGAGGGTTTCGGCACCGCCCCAGCATAACTGACTTAACGATAGGTAAGCACCTGTGGTACAACTTACCTACCGTTAAGTCAGGGAGGTTGTCATGCGGATACTCGTCTCCGGCGCCAGCATCGCGGGCCCGGTGCTGGCCTACTGGCTGGCCCGGCACGGCTTCGACGTCACCGTCGTCGAGCGCGCCCCGGCGCTGCGCAAGACCGGCGGCCACGCGGTCGACCTGTTCCGGCCCGCCATGGACATCACGGAGAAGATGGGCGTCCTGCCGCGGGTGGAAGCGCTCAAGACCGGCACGACCCGGATGACGCTGCACCGCGAAGGCGCCCGGCGGCCCGCACGGGTGGACCTGGCGAAGATCTACCAGGCCACCTCCGACCGGCACGTCGAGATCATGCGCGACGACCTCAGCGAGATCTACTACGACGCCGGCCGCGACGACGTCGAATACCTCTTCGGCGACTCGATCACGGCCATCTCCCCCGACGGCGACGTCACCTTCGAACACGCCGCACCCCGCCGCTTCGACGTCGTCGTCGGCGCCGACGGGCTGCACTCGAACGTGCGGCGCCTGGTCTTCGGCGAGGAAGCCGGGTTCACCACGTTCATCGGCGCCTACCTCGCGGTCCTGTCCCTGCCGGACACCCTCGGCCTCGACGGCGAGACGGTCATGCACCTCGGCGCCGGCCGCTGCGCGGGGATCTACAGCGCCCGCCACCTCGACGAGGCACGCGCGGTGTTCCTGTTCCGCCGCACCGAGGAGCTCCACTACCACCACCGCAACACCGAGCGGCAGAAGGAGCTGCTGCGCGAGGCGTTCGCCGGGATGCACCCCCAGGTCGACGGCTGGCTCGCCGAGCTGGACGGCCCGGGCCCGTTCTACTTCGACTCGATCACCCAGCTGCGGCTGGACACCTGGTCCCGCGGCCGCGTCACCCTGGTCGGCGACGCGGGCTACTGCCCCGGCCCGGCCGTCGGCGGCAGCACGAGCCTCGCGGTGCTGGGCGCGTACGTCCTGGCGGGCGAGCTGGCCGACGCTCGCGGCGACTACGAGCGGGCTTTCGCCGCCTACGAACGCGAAATGGCCGACCTGGTCGCCAAGAGCCGGGCGTTCGCCGTCGGTGCCGCCCGGAGTCTCATTCCCGGCTCGCGGTTCGGGGCGTGGGCGCTGGCTCGCGGTGGGCAGCTGGTCTCGGCGTTGCCCGCCCGGATGACGACGGCTCTCGCCAAGCTCAACACCGGCGGCGTCCGCATGCACGACTCCATGCGAGTCAAGGACTACGCGGCCACGCCGGTCGGCTAGCCGCCCTCGCGAGGGAAACCGGGCGGGCGCGCGGGAGGGAGCCCGCGCGCCCGCACCCCCAGCGGGCCCCGGCGTGAAACCGCCGTCACGGGCTCAGGAGGCACTGAGTGCCGCGCTGGATACCGGGAATTCCGGCGGGTTCAGCCCAGCAGCAGACCCGGATCGGTCTCCGGCGCCCCGGCGGGCCACCACGTGCCGTCCTCCAGGCGGTACGGGTGCCAGCGGCCCTGGTGGTCCAGCCGCACCTGCACGTCACCGACCGTGCAGCGGTTGCGGTCGAACACCGGCTCCTCGTCCGTGACGTCGGCCAGCGCCGTCCGCGCCGCCGCCAGCGCGGCTTTCGGCGGAGTCCACGCCCCTTCGAGGACGTCGAGTCCCGCGGAACCGCCGTGCGTCCAGGCTGCGACGGCGCGCCGGAACTCGGGCCCGTCACCCAGCCGATCCGCCGCGTCGGGGAACTCCGCGGCCAGCCGGACCGCGTCGTGCCGCCGCCCCGGCCACGGCTCCCTCGCCAGCACCGCCCGTGCCCGCGCCGACGCGTTCGCGACCAGCAGCGCGAACGCCTCGGCGGGCACCCCCGGCGCCGCGGGCAGCGACGGCGCGCCCGTCGGCTGGAACGCGGCCAGGTCCGGCAGCTCACCGGGCGCCCGGTCGACGGCGGCCAACTCGTCGCGCGGGGCCGTGCGGCTCTCCAGCTCCTCGCGGATCTCGCGCTCACCCTTGCCGCGCATCAGCAACAGCACGAACGGGTCCGCGTCCAGCAGCCACGACGCCTGGAACGACAACGCGGCCGCGTGCTTGCACGGCAGCTCCCAGCCCGGGCAGTCACACTCCGGATCGAGGTCGCCGATCCCGGGCAGCAGGTGCACGCCCGCGTCGTCGGCCGCCTCCACCAGGTCGTGCGGCATGTCCCGGTCCAGCAACGCCGCCAGGTGCCCCGCCCGGGACGCGACGCGGTCGAGGAACCGCGTCCAGTCCACTTCGGACAGCTCGGCCAGCCGCAGCTCGGTGCGGTACGGGCCGCCGTCGGCGTCGTCGACCATAGCCGCGATCCGGCCGGGGCTCACCGTGATCGGCCCGACCAGCCCGGCCGCGGCGTACCGGCGGCCCGCCTTGAGCTGCTGCAGGTCCAGCGCCGTATCCTCCATCGCGCTCAGCCACGCCCGGCCCCACCACGACTTCGCGAACCGCCCGCGCGCCCCGGCCGCCCCGAACGCGGGGAACCCGCGCACCCGCTCGTCGCTCATCCGCGGCTCCTCAGCTCGACGAGCTCCGCCGAGCTCGGTGTCCGACAGTTCCGTCAACGCCGCCTCGCCACCGGCCAGCACCGCGTCGGCCAGGGCCCGCTTCTCCCGCAGCATCGCCGCGATCCGGTCCTCGATCGTGCCCTCGGCGACCAGCCGGTGCACCTGCACCGGTTTCGTCTGCCCGATCCGGTACGCCCGGTCGGTCGCCTGGTCCTCGACCGCCGGGTTCCACCACCGGTCGAAGTGAACGACGTGGTCGGCGCGCGTGAGGTTCAGCCCCGTCCCGGCCGCCTTCAGCGACAGCAGGAACACCGGCACCTCGCCGTCCTGGAACCGCTTGACCAGGTCTTCGCGGCGGGCGACCGGTGTGCCGCCGTGCAGCAGCTGCGTCCCGATCCCGCGCGTGGCCAGGTGCTTCTCCAGCAGCCGCGCCATCGCGACGTACTGGGTGAACACCAGCACCGCGCCGCCCTCGGCGAGGATCGTGTCCAGCAGCTCGTCGAGCAGCTCCAGCTTCCCCGAACGGCCACCGGGCTCCTTGAGGTACTGCGCCGGGTGGTTGCAGATCTGCTTGAGCGCGGTCAGCAGCTTCACGATCCGGCCACGTCGCGCCATCCCGTCGCTCGCCGCGATCTCGGCCATCATCTCCCGCACGACCGCCTCGTAGAGCGCGACCTGCTCCGGGCTCAACGCCACCGGCCGGTCGGTCTCGGTCTTGGCCGGCAGCTCCGGCGCGATCCCGGGGTCGGACTTGCGGCGCCGCAACAGGAACGGCCGCAGCAGCCGGGACAACCGCTCGGCTGCCACCGGGTCCCCAGCCTCGATCGGCTTCGCCCAGCGCGCCCGGAACTCACTCAGCGAACCCAGCAGCCCCGGCGCCGACCAATCGAGGATCGCCCACAGCTCCGAGAGCGTGTTCTCCACCGGCGTCCCGGTCAGCGCCACCCGCGCGGCCGCGGGCACCAGCCGCAACGCCTTGGCCGTGCCGGAACGGTGGTTCTTGACGTGCTGGGCCTCGTCGGCCACCAGCAGCCCCCACCGGACCCCGGCCAGCGGCGCCGGATCCGCGCGCAGCGTGCCGTAGGTGGTCAGCACGAACCCGTCGAGGTCGTCGAGGGAGCGGGCACTGCCGTGGAAGCGCCGCACCGGGACGCCGGGGGCGAACCGGCGGATCTCGCGTTCCCAGTTGCCCAGCAGCGAAGCCGGGCACACCACCAGCGTCGGGCCGGAAGCCCGGTGCAGGTGCAGCGCGATCAGCGTGACCGTCTTGCCCAGGCCCATGTCGTCGGCGAGGCAGCCACCGAGCCCGAGCCCGGTGACCGTCGCCAGCCACTGCAACCCGCGCAGCTGGTAGTCCCGCAGCGTCGCGGCGAGCCCCGGCGGCGGGGCCTGGGGCTCCGGTGGCGCGGACAGCCGTTCCCGCAGCCGGGCCAGCCAGCCGTCGGTGACGACCTCGACCGGCTCGCCGTCGACCTCGGTGCTGCCGGTCAGCACCGCGCCCAGCGCGTCGACCGGGGTCAGCGGCTTCAACGTCCGCTCCCGCGCCTTGGCCGCCAGCGCCGGGTCGACCAGCACCCACCGGTCCCGCAGCCGCACCACCGGACGGCGGGCCTCGGCCAGCGCGTCCAGCTCCGCCTCGGTCAGCACCTCACCACCCAAGGCGAGCTGCCAGTCGAACGCCAGCGCGCGCCCGCCGCCGAAGAACGACGGCAGGTCACCCGGCGCGTCCCCGGCGCTCACCACCGCCCGCGCCGTCAGCGACCCCGCCAGCTCCACCGGCCAGTGCACGTCGATCCCCACGGCCGCCAGCCGCGGCGCCGCCGCAGCGACCAGCTCGGTGACGTCGTCCTCGCCCAGCGGCAGCGCGTCCGGCACGGCCGAGGTCAGCAACGGTCCCAAGGCCGGCCACACCTGCGCGCCGCGCCGCAGCGCCAGCACGACGTCGATGCGGGCCCGCGGCCCGAACCGGCCCGTCTCCCACAGCTCGGCGGCGTCGGCGATCTGGCCGGGCTCGGCGAGGCTGTGCACCTGCACGACGGCGCGGAAGTGGCC
The DNA here is from genome assembly GCF_030264295.1 of Amycolatopsis nalaikhensis. Lineage (GTDB taxonomy): Bacteria > Actinomycetota > Actinomycetes > Mycobacteriales > Pseudonocardiaceae > Amycolatopsis > Amycolatopsis nalaikhensis. The sequence continues at coordinate 8,202,906 of NZ_CP127173.1, forward strand.
CGCGTCGAACCCGCCGGGCGCCTCGACCCGCAGCGACACCCGGATCCCCGAGTCCAGGCCCGCGGCCAGCTCGTCGGCCCAGTCCCGCACCGCCTCGGCCCGCTGCGGGGCGACGGCGGCGAACAACCGCGCCCCGGCCGCCTTCGCCGCGGCGGGCGTGCGGGGCAGCGTGTCGGCGACGGCGTCGAGGAACGCCCGCAGCAGCGGCCCCGGCGCGCGCTCGTCCGGCGGCATCGCGGCCGCGAGGTCCCGCAGCCACGCCGCCTCCGCGGGTTCCAGCGGCCCGGCCCGCCAGGCGTCGTGCCCGCCTTCGGTGACCCCCGGCAGCAGGCGGCCCGCCGCGACCAGCCGCAACGCCGCCGTCGCCGCGGTCGCCCAGAACGCGTCGGCCCCGCCGAGCAGCTCCGGCAACCCGTCCACAATGGAGAGATCACGGCCGTCGACGACGAGCCGTCCCGCCCGCGGCGGATCGCTCGGCGCGAAGTGGATGTTCAGTTCCCCAGCCTCCTGTATCGGCGCACGGACAACGGCACGAACACCGCGAGCAGCACCAGCGGCCACACCACCGCCATCAGCACCGGGTGGGCGCTCACCCAAGACGTCCCGGCCGCGCCGGGGTTGCCGAACAGCACCCGCGCCGCCGTCACCGTGGAAGACAACGGGTTCCACTCCGCCACGGTTCCCAGCCACGCCGGCATCGTCGCGGTCGCCACGAACGCACTCGAGAGGAACCCGAACGGGAACTCCAGCGTCTGCGCGAGCGTCACCATCGCCGGATCGGTGGTCAGCAGGCCCAGGTAGATCCCGGCCCACACCAGCGCGGTCCGCAGGAGCAACAGCAGCCCGAACGCGGCCAGGGTCTCGGCGAGTGAGCCGTGCGGCCGCCAGCCGACCGCGTACCCGCAGCCGAGCAGCACCGCCAGCGCGAGCACCGCGTTCACCAGGTCCGCGGCCACCCGCCCGGTCAGCACCGCCGAAGGCGCCATCGGCAGCGACCGGAACCGGTCGGTGACGCCCTTGGTGGCGTCATCCAGCACCGCGATCATCGTGCCCGACAACCCGAACGCCATCGTCATCGCGAACATCCCCGGCATCAGGAACTCGCGGTAGGAGCCCCCGCCCGGCACGCTCATCCCGCCGCCGAGCAGGTAGGCGAAGATCAGCACCATCAGGATCGGGAACGCCACCACCGTCGCCAGCCGGGCCGGGCGCCGGGCCAGCTGCGCGAGGTAGCGCCCGGTCAGCGTCCAGCCGTCCGCCAGAGCCCACCTCATCGCGCCACCTTTCCGGTCAGCTCGAGGAACACCTCGTCCAGCGTGGGGTGCCGCAGCGCGACGTCGGCCACGGCCAGGCCGTCGGCGGCCAGCTCGCGGACGACGTCGGTGAGCGCCGACGCCCCGGCCGCCGCGCTGACCCGCAGCTCCTCGGTGACCGGCTCGGCGCCGGTGACCCGGGCCAGCAGCGCCGTCGCCGCGCCGAGCGCGTCCGGGTCGGTGACCGCCAGCTCGATCCGGGTCGCGCCGAGCGAGCCCTTCAGCTCGGCCGGGGTGCCTTCGGCGATCACCCGGCCGTGCTCGACCAGCGAGATCCGGTCGGCCAGCTGGTCGGCCTCCTCCAGGTACTGCGTCGTGAGCAGCACGGTCGTCCCGTCGGCGACCAGGGATCGCACGGCCTTCCAGACCTCGAGGCGGCTGCGCGGGTCGAGCCCGGTCGTCGGCTCGTCGAGGAAGAGCACGCGCGGCGCCGCCAGCAGGGACGCCGCGAGGTCCAGCCGTCGCCGCATCCCGCCCGAGTATGCCGACACGGGCTTCGGCCCCGTGTCGGCCAGGCCGAACCGCTCCAGCAGGTCGTCGGCCCGGCGCGCCGCCTCCCGCCGGCCCAGGTGGTGCAGCCGGCCGAACAGGATCAGGTTCTGCCGCCCGGACAGGATCTCGTCGACCGCCGCCTGCTGGCCGACCAGCCCGATCGCCGAGCGCACTTTCGCTGATTCAGTGGCGACGTCGAACCCGGCCACGCGGGCGACGCCCTCGTCGTGGCGCAGCAGGGTGGAGAGCACGCGGACCGCGGTCGTCTTGCCCGCGCCGTTCGGTCCGAGCAGGCCGCACAGCGTGCCCGCCGGGACGGAGAGGTCGAACCCATCGAGGGCGTACGCGGCGCCGTAGCGCTTGCGCAGTCCCTCGGCGTGGATCTGCGGAGTCATCCAGCTCCTAACTCTGTACGTTGTACGGAGAACAGGCTAGCACAACTCTGTACGACGTACGGAAATCAGGTGGGCAGAATGACCGGCGTGAGCACCGAGGACAACGGCGACGGCGACCCGCGACGCACGATCGAGCTGCTCTGGGGCGTCTCCGCACCCCCGAAACGCGGCCCGAAACCCAAGCTGGCCACGGCCGACGTCGTGCGCGCCGCGATCGCACTGGCCGACGCCGACGGCATCGACGCGGTCACCATCCGCCGCGTCGCCGAGCAGCTCGGCGTCTCCCCCATGTCGCTCTACACCTACGTGCCCGGCCGCGCCGAGCTGCTCGACCTGATGATCGACCACGCCCACGGCGAGCTGCCGGTGCCCGAGCCGAACGGCTGGCGCGAGACCCTGACCGCGATCGCCGAAGCGCAGTGGGAGTTGTTCCACCGCCACCCCTGGCTGCTGCAGGTCACCACCAGCCGCTCGGCGCTCGGCCCGCACAGCTTCGCCAAGTACGAACACGAGCTGCGCGCGGTCGAGGGCATCGGACTCGACGACATCGAGATGGACGCCGTGGTCAGCCTCGTCACCGGCCTGGTCCGGACGACCGCGCGCAGCTCACTCGACAACGCCCGCCTGGTGCGCACCAGCGGCATGACCGACGCGCAGTGGTGGGAGCGCGCCGCCCCGGTCCTGGCCGGAATCCCGGCCGCCGACGCGGCGCACTACCCGATCTCCTCCCGAGTCGGCACGGCCGCGGGCCAAGCCCACGACGCGGCGGAGAACCCGGCGTACACGTTCCGCTTCGGCCTCACCCGTATCCTCGACGGGATCGAGCTGCTGGTCGACGCCCGCCGCTCGGAGCCGCAGCGTCGCGAATGACTCATACGGGACCACCAGCGCCGCCAATGACTCATTCGCGACCTTCGCCACGCGGGCCGCTCGTCCGCGCCAGCCAGCCACAGCCGCCGCCGGAGTGCCGCGAATGACTCATTCGGGACTGGGCATGCCCCGATTTGGCAGACGGGGTTGATGAGTGGAATCAGGCTATCTGAGCTTCGGTGGCCGGCTGGGTGGCTGTTTCGTAGATGCTGGGGCTGAGGTAGCCGAGGCTGGAATGCCGGCGGCGGGTGTTGTACCAGCCTTCGATGTAGCTGAAGATCGCCTGGTGAGCCTCGGCTTTGGTGGGCCAGGGCTGTCGGTCGAGCAGTTCGGTTTTGATGGTGGCGAAGAACGACTCGGCCACCGCGTTGTCCCAGCACTGGCCTGTGCGGCCGACCGAGAGCCGGACTCCGGCGTCGGCGGCGGTGCGGGCGAACTGGGCCGAGGTGTACTGGCAGCCGCGGTCGGAGTGGAAGATCACCCCGGGAGCGGGGCGGCGCTGGGTGAGAGCGGTGCGTAGCGCGGTGTCGATGAGGTCGGTGCGCAGGTGGTCGGCGGTGGCCCAGCCCACGACTCGCCGGGAGGCGATGTCGATCACGGTGGCCAGATAGAGCCAGCCTTCCCCGGTGGGGATGTAGGTGATGTCCCCGCACCACCGCGTGTTGATGTCCTCGGGGTGGCAGGTGAAGTCGCGGGTGATCAGGTCCGGGCGGGCCGGGGCGGCCGGGTCGGCGACGGTGGTGGTGCGCCATCGCTTCGGTGCCCGTCCCGCTCGTCGGGCCTGGCGCATCAGCCGGGCGATGCGTTTGCGGGAATGGCGGTGCCCCTGGGCTCGCAGTTCGGCGTGCACGCGTGGTGACCCGTAGGTGCCGCGGGACTCCTCGTGCACCTCGATGATTTTCTCGGTCAGGGCGGCATCCTCGTGGGCACGCTGCGAGAGACCGGTGCGGTGGGCGTAGTAGGCGGCACGGGAGACCTTCAGCAGGGCGCAGGCACGCGTGACCGTGCCTGCGCCGCGGGCGTTCTCCGCCTCGATGAACGGGTAGACGTTCACCGGGTCTCCTTCGCGAAGAAAGCCGTCGCCCGTTTGAGGATTTCCACGTCCTCACGCAGCCGGGTGTTCTCTTTCCGCAGCGCGGCGAGCTCGGCCTTCTCGTCGCTGGTCAGCCCGTCGGTGCGGATCCCCGCGTCGCGTTCGGCCTGCACTATCCATTTCCGGACCACCGAGTCGGTCAGCTCGAAGTCCCGGACCACCTCCGGCACCGTCCGCTCGCCGCGTTGCACCAGCCCGACGATCTGGGCTTTGAACTCAGGCGTGAACACCCGCCGAGGTCGCTGCCGGGCCCGGGGCTTCTTCTTCGCCATGGGTTCCATGATGAGGGACATCCCTTCCAGGGGCTCCCGCCCCTGATCAGAGGTGTCCGCCAAACCGGGTCAAGCCCAGGACCGCCAGCGTCGCGAATGAGTCATTCGCGACAACTTGGCGCGCGCTCAGAGCCGCAGCCGTAGCTCCGCCGGGCGCCACGTGCCGCCGTCCGGTGCCCGCGGCACGTCCTCGGCCGCCAGCGCCAAGTCCGGGAACCGCGCGAACAGCCCCGACAACGCCACCTCCGTCTCCACCCGCGCGATCGACGCACCCAGGCAGAAGTGCGGCCCGTGCGAGAAGCCCAGCTGCGACGGCCCGGACCGGGTGACGTCGAGCCGGTCGGCGTCGGCGAACACCCGCGGGTCGCGGTCGGCCGCCACCATCGCCGCCGTCACCCGCTCACCTTCGCGGATCACCGACCCGTCGATCTCGACGTCCTCCCGCGCGAACCGCGGCGTGGTCAGCAGCTGCGGGCTGCAGAACCGCATCAGCTCCTCCACCGCACCCGGCCACAACCCCGGATCCGCCCGCAGGGCCGCGAGCTGGTCCGGGTGCCGCAGCAGGGCTTCGACGGCGTTGGCGATCAGGTTCACCGGCGTCTGCCCGGCGAGCACGAGGTGCCAGACCAGCGTGACCAGCTCGGTGTCGGTGAGCCGGTCGTCGTCCTGGGCGTGCACGAGGTCACCGATCAGGTCGTCGCCCGGTTCGGCGCGGCTGCGGGTCACCGCGTCCTTCGCGCCCGCGATGATCTCGGGGATCGCCGCGGCGAAGTCCGGTCCCGCGCCGCCGGCGACCGCGGCGCCGTACTCGCGCCAGCGCGGGCGGTCGGCGTCGGGGATGCCCACCAGCTCGCAGATGACGTCCATCGGCAGCGGCCGCGCGAAGTGCGGCACCAGGTCGACGACCCCGTCCTCGGCGTGCGCGGGCAGCTCGTCGAGCAGGCGCTCGGTGATCGCCGCCAGGCGCGGGCGCAGCTGGGCGGCGCGCTTCGGGGTGAAGGCGGGGGCGACCAGCCGCCGCAGCCGCAGGTGCTCGGGCCCGTCCTGCTCGGCCATCGTCCGCATGTACTCGAGGCAGTGCTCGGGGATGCCCGGCGGTCGCATGAAGCTCCCGGCGCGGACCTCGAACCGCGGGTCGGCCAGCATCGCGCGGGCCTCGGCGTAGCGGGTGAGCGCCCAGAACGGGCCGAAGCCGGGGATCACCAGCTTCGCCACCGCGCTGACCTCGCGGGCCTGGTCGTAGGCGGTGAAGGGGTCGGTGAGGACCTTGAAGTCGGTCAGGTCGATCTCGGGGGTCATGCCACTCCAGATGTTCACATCAGATGGTCTTATCATCTCAGTGGTCACGGTAGCTTGGCTCGCGACACCGCGGCAAGGAGGACGATGGTCAGGCTCAGCAGGGCGGAGACCCAGGAACGCAACCGCGCGAAGGTCCTCTCCGCCGCCCGGGACGAGTTCGCCCGCCGCGGCTTCCGCGAGGCCAAGATCGACGTCATCGCCGAACGCGCCGAGCTCACCCGCGGCGCGGTCTACTCCAACTTCCCCGGCAAACGGGCGCTCTACTTCGCCGTCCTGGCCGACCTCGCCGAACGCGCACCGAGGCTCGCCACCCCGCCGCCGAACGCCGACGCGGCCGACGTCCTGGCCGCGTTCGCCCGCGCCTGGGTCGCCCGCCTGCCCCTGGCCACCGACAGCGACAGCGACGAAGCCCGCCTCGCCCGCGACCTGCTGCCCGAGATCCTCGCCGACGACCACACCCGGCGACCGTTCGCGCAGCTCATGCGCGTGAACGCGGTCCTGCTCGGGCTCGCCCTCGAACGCGTCCGCCCGGGACGGCGCCTGGTCCGCGTCGCCGAAGCCGCCCTCACCACCCTGCACGGCGCGAGCCAGCTCGCCGCCGCCGCACCCGGCTTCGGCGAGCCGTTCCACATCGTCACCGCCTGCGCGGCCCTGCTCGACCTGGACCTCAGCGACGACTGGCCCAGCACCCCGCCGATCACCAGCCAGGCCCGCCCCGCCGACGAGCCGTGGACCCCACCGGCGGCGACCGACCTGCTCACCGGCGACACCGTGCGTCCCGGCGACGGCGTCATCGCCGTCCTGGGCCTGCACCGCGCCTCGGCCTTCGAAGAAGCCGTCCGCACCGGCGTGGACGTCACCGCCGTGCTCGTCACCAGCGACCCCGGCGAGCTGGCCCCGCTGGCCCGCCTCGCCGTCGCCGACCTGCGCGGCTGCCTCGACCAGGCGATCGCCCCGGACCCGCGGCCCCGGCTGCGGATCGTCTGCGACGCGGGCGGCGAGCTCGCCGCGGCCGCCGGCGTCACCGCGGTCAGCGACGCCACCGAAACCGCCGTGCGCGTGGAAGGCGGCCGGATCGTCGTGCGCGCCGACGGGTTCGGCGCCTGCCACGCGGCCGCGACCGGGTAGGTGTCGGTAACCGGCCCGCCCGTTCGTCGGCAGGGTGACCGGACACGGGGAAAGGAGCGGGTGGTGGACGTCGAGACCGCCGTCGCCGAGGCGTTCCGCGAAGAGTGGGGCCAGGTCGTGGCCACGCTCATCCGGATCACCGGCGACTGGGACCTCGCCGAAGAGTGCGCCCAGGAAGCCTTCGCGCTCGCGCTGCGCACGTGGCCCCGCGACGGCGTCCCGCGCCGCCCCGGCGCCTGGCTCACCACCGCCGCCCGCAACCGCGCCACCGACCGGCTCCGCCGCGACGCCCTCGGCGTCGCCAAGCTCCGGGAGGCCGCGCTGATGGACGTCACGGAAGAACCCGGCCCCGACGACAGCGGCGTCACCGACGACCGGCTGCGGCTCATCTTCACCTGCTGCCACCCCGCGCTCGCCACCGAAGCCCAGGTCGCGCTCGCCCTGCGCACCCTCGCCGGGCTCAGTACCGCCGAGATCGCCCGCGCCTTCCTCGTGCCGGAAGCGACCATGTCGCAACGGCTCGTGCGGGTGAAGCGCAAGATCCGCCACGCCAGCATCCCGTACCGAGTCCCACCCGCGCACCTGCTGCCCGAACGCACCGCCGCCGTGCTCGGCGTGCTCTACCTGACGTTCAACGAGGGCTACTCCGCCAGCGCGGGCCCCGACCTGCTGCGCCCCGACCTCGCCGCCGAAGCCCTCCGCCTCGCCCGCGTCCTGGCCCAGCTGATGCCCGACGAACCCGAGGTCCTCGGCCTGCTCGCGCTGATGCTGCTGCAGCACGCCCGCCGCGCCACCCGCGTCGGCCCCGACGGCGTCCTCGTCCCCCTGGAGGACCAGGACCGCGGCCGCTGGGACACGAGCGAAATCGCCGAAGGCACGCAGGTCCTGGAGACCGCGCTGCGCCGACGGCGGCCCGGCCCGTACCAGATCCAGGCCGCCATCGCCGCCTGCCACGCCACCGCCGCGCGGCCCGCCGACACCGACTGGGCCCAGATCGCCGGGCTCTACGGCGAACTGCGCAAACACGTGCCCAGCGCCGTCGTCGAACTGAACCGGGCCGTCGCGGTCGGCATGGCCGAGGGCCCCGCCGCCGGGCTCGCGCTCCTCGACGGCCTGACCATGGACGGCTACCACCTGCTCCCGGCCACCCGCGCCGACTTCCTCCGTCGCCTCGGCCGCCACGCCGAAGCCGCGCAGTGGTACGCGAAAGCCCGCGACCTGGCCCCCACCGACGCCGAACGCGCGTACCTCACGCGACGAATTTCGGAAGCCGTGTCGGTCTCGGGCGAGCCCGATCGTCGGGAGGGCGAACCCCGATCACCGGAGGAACGCCCATGACCACCCTCGCCGTCCCCGGCGCCACTCTCACCTACGACGTCACCGGCCGCGGCCCGGTGCTGCTGCTGGTCCCCGGCGGGCCCGCCGACGCCGCCGTGTTCACGTCCATCCGGCCCGTGCTCGCCGAAGACCACACCGTCGTCACCTTCGACCCGCGCGGCCTCGGCCGCAGTCCCCTCGACGGCGAACCGGGCCCCGACGTCCTGCGCGAGCACGCCGACGACGTGCACCGGCTGCTCGCCGAAGTGGGTCCCGCCGACGTGTTCGCCAGCAGCGGCGGCGCCATCACAATGCTGACGCACCTTGTGCGCCACCCCGGCCAAGTCCGGACGCTCGTGCTGCACGAACCCCCGATCACCCGGTACCTGCCCGTGGGAACCCTCGACGGCCCCGACGTCGCCGCGCTCTACCGGGAACAGGGCCTCGGCGCGGCCTTCGCCGCGTTCATGGCGACCTTGGGCATCGACCCCGCCCCGCCGCTGGACCCGGGCGCGGAAGGCAACTTCGCCTACTTCTTCGGCCACCTCATGCCCGCCGTCGGCGCCTACGACCCCGACCTGGCCGCCCTGCGCGCGACCACCACGCGGCTGGTCGTCGGCGTCGGCGAAAAATCGGCCGGGCAGCCCGCCGGTGAAGCGGGCCTCGGCCTGGCCGCCGCCCTCGGCGTCACCGCCGAACCGTTCCCCGGCGACCACGGCGGGTTCTCCGCCGAACCGGTCGCCTTCGCCGCGCGTCTGCGCGAAGTGCTGGAAGGACGTTGACATGCAATACCTGCTGATGATCGCCGGTGACGAGTCCGCCGCGGAACACCAGAACGACGGCTGTGACGGCTGGGGTGAGGAACTGGAGCGCCAGGGCAAGATCCGCGGCGGCGGTGGTCTCCGCCCGCCTTCGGAGGCGACCACGATCCGCGTCCGCGACGGCGAAGTCCTGCTCACCGACGGGCCGTTCACCGAGGCCAAGGAACAGATCGGCGGCTACGTCGTCCTCGACTGCGAAGACCTCGACGAAGCACTCGCCATCGCCGCCCGCCACCCCGCGGCGACCTACGGCAGCATCGAGGTCCGCCCGATCCTGGGCCCGGAGGACTTCGCCTGATGCCCACCGTCATCGACCGGCCCGCCCAGCGCTACGTCGCCGAGCGCGCCACCCTCGCCATCCCGGAGTTCCCGCGCATCGCCGACCGCCTGCCCCCGCTGATCGGTGGTTTGGCCGCACGCGGCGTCACCCCGGCCGGGCCGCCGTTCTTCCGCTACCGGGTACTCCACCCCGGGATGCGGTTCACCGTCGAAGCCGCCGTCCCGATCGACGGCGAGTTCACCCCGGACGAGCCTGCCTTCCTCGACGAGGTCCCGGCCGGGAGGTACGTCCTCGACACCTACGTCGGCGCGCCCGACGGCCTGGCCGCCGCGACCGCGTCGGTGCTCGCCTGGGGCGAGGCCGAGGGCTTGGTGTGGGACCGCCGCGAAGGCCCCGACGGCGAGGAGTGGGGCGGCCGCCTGGAAGTGCTGCGCACCGACCCGCGCGAAGAGCCCGACCCCACGCGGTGGGTGACCGACCTGCTGTTCCGCCTCGACGACTAGCCGTCGTGAGTGGCGATTCGGGTTAGAACCCGAATCGCCACTCACGACCGCCGGGTGACCACGGCCGCGACGAGGCAGGCGAACCCGGCCGTGCTCACCACCGCACGCACGATGTTCCAGCGCACCCACACCGTCTCGAACCGGGCGCGCAGGGCCGCGTAGTCGTCGCCGCCGTTCTCCAGTGCGTTGTTCAGCGGGATGTTCACCACCCCGGTGATCACCACCATCGCCACCAGCAGCGCGAACCCGGCGATCACCCACGGGCCCGGCTTCAGGAACACGGCCACGCCCGCCAGCAGCGGCGCGCCGAGGAACGTCGCGAGAAAGACCGGGTTGACGATCGCGACGTTGATCCCGCGCATGCCCTCCACGAACGTCTTGTCGTCGGCGCGTGCCAGCCCCGGCATCACCGAACACGCGTAGGCGTAGAACAACCCGGCGATCAGCCCGGCCGCGACCAGGGCGGCCACCAGTACCACTGTGGACATCGGTCTCTCCCTCACGATCGTCGTCACGACGTCGAGTCAAACAGGCCCACGTGAGACTCTCCATGGTTCACAACCTCGATGGCATGTTTCAGCGTCTACACTCGCCGTCCATGGACCCGCTCGCCGCACTGCTGGACGGACCCCGCGCCCACGGCGCGTTCCTGCTGCGCTCGGTGCTGACCCCGCCGTGGTCGCTGCGGATCGAGGACCGGGCGCCGCTGACCGTCGTCTCGGCCGTGCGCGGCCGGGCGTGGATCGTGCCCGACACCGGCGACGCGGTCCTCATCGGCGAAGGCGACGTCGCGATCGCTCGCGGCCCCGACCCGTACGTCGTCGCCGACCACCCCGAAACCCCGCCGCAGGCGCACATCCTGCCCGGCCAGGAGTGCCGCACCCCCGACGGCGGGCACCTCACCGAACTCACCCACGTCGGCGTCCGCACCTGGGGCCACGGCACCGACGGCCCGGACGTCCTGCTCACCGGCACCTACGGCATGGAAGGCGAACTCAGCGACCGGCTCCTCGCCGCCCTGCCCCCGCTGATCGTCCTGCGCGCGGCCGACTGGCCGACGCCGCTGGCCGGGCTGCTCGCCGACGAGATCGGCAAGGACGTGCCCGGCCAGGAAGCCGTCCTGGACCGCCTGCTCGACCTGCTGCTGATCGCGGCGCTGCGGGCCTGGTTCGACCGGCCCGGCACCTCCGCGCCCGCCTGGTACCGCGCCCACGCGGACCCCGTCGTCGGCCACGCCCTCCGGTTGCTGCAGCACCAGCCCGCCGAACCGTGGACCGTCGCCAAGCTCGCCGCCGACACCGGCGTCTCCCGGGCGGCGCTGGCCCGGCGGTTCACCGCCCTCGTCGGCGAGCCCCCGATCGCCTACCTCGCCGGCTGGCGCCTGGCCCTCGCCGCCGACCTGCTGCGCCAGCAACCGGACGCCACGATCGGGGCGATCGCCCACCAGGTCGGCTACGGCAGCGCGTTCGCGCTCAGTGCCGCCTTCAAACGCGAGTTCGGCGTCAGTCCCCAGCGGTACCGGGTCAGGGCTCGAGCGTCATGAGCGCCTGGCCGGTGGTGCCGTCGAAGGGCACGGAACTGTGCTCGTGCACGACTTTCCAGCCGTCGCCGCCCCGGCGGAACCCGACCGTGGAGCGCACCCACATCCGTACTTCGGTGCCGTCGACCATCGTGCCGCTGACGTGGAACAGGTAGTGCGCGAAGGCGACGTCGTCACCGGCGACCACTTCGAGGTCGCGGATCCGCAGGTCGATCGTCGAACGGTAGGCGTCGAGCCACGTCCGCAGCGGGCGCGCTCGGCGTCGCGGCCGGTGTCGCGCAACGAATCGAGGGCGTCGAACAGGACGAGGTCCTCGGCGTACTGCGCGACCAGCGTCTCGATGTCCTTCGCCGCCACGGCCGCGGCTCGCTCTTCGACGAGCGCGGTCACCGCGGCGGTCACCGGAGCTCCCCGGCCAGCCGGTCCAGCCAGTCCGCCGTGCCCTGCTCGCGCCACGCCGGGTCCTCGGCGCCGTCGAGGAAGGTGCCCTGCTCGGTGAGGACGACGCGCGTCTCGCCGCCCTCGTCGGCGAACTCGACCGTGGTGACCGAGACGGTGGCGAGCGCGTCGCCGCCGCTGAGCGTCGAGGAGTAGACGATCCGCTGCTCCGGCACGACGTCGTGGTAGGTCGAGACGACCGACAAGGCCGTGCCGCCCGGTCCCGTGGCGTCGACGGTTTCCTTCCCGCCGACGCGGAAGTCGAGCGTGTGCTCGCCGTCCGGGACGAACCAGCGGGCCTTGGCCGCCGGGTCGGCCCACGCGGCGAACACCCGGTCCCGCGGGGCGGGGTAGGTGCGTTCCAGCGTGAAGGTGGCGTGCTTGACCGTCATGACGTGCTCCCTTCCGAGGTGCCGGGCCCGGCGAGGAAGTCGCCGAGCCGGTCGAGCCTGCCTTCCCACGTGGTGCGCTGCCGCCCCAGCCAGTGCTCGCCGTCGCGCAGCACAGCCGGCTCGATCCGGCAGGTGCGCACGCGGCCGACCTTCTCCGACCGCACGATGCCGGCGGACTCCAGCACTTGGAGGTGCTGCACCACCGCGGCCAGCGACATGGTCAGTGGCTCGGCCAGCTCACTGACCGACGCCGGACCGCGCACGAGCCGCTCCACCAGCGCCCGCCGCGTCCGGTCGCCCAGCGCGCGGAACACCAGGTCCAGCGACTCATCATGGTTAAGCATGTACTTAAGTTATGCCTCGGCCCGTCGATAGTCAAGTAACTACTTAAGTGTCTCGTCCGCTGGCTGGATCTCGGCCAGCACCTGGGCAAGCTCGCGTTCGGCGGCGTCGGCCCGGGCGGTGCAGGTCCGCAGTTCGGCGCCGAGGTTCGTGGTCGTCTCGTGCATCGACCGGACGGTCTGTTCGTGCGCGGCCTGCAGCTCGGCCAACCGCTGGTCGAACCCGGCACGCAGCCGGTCGGCGTCGGCCCGCGCTCGTTCGAGAGCAGCTTCTTGCGCCCGCTTTGCCTGGGCGAGTTCTTCGCGGGTGACGTCGAGCCGTCCGGTGGCGGCGTCGGCCCGAGCCTCGGCCGCTTCGGCTCGCGAGGCGGCAGCCCGAGCCCGCTCGCGCTCCTCGTCGAGCGCAGCGCGGACGGCGGTCAGTTCGGCGGTCAACGTGGCGATGGTGGCGGCCCGCTCACCGGCCAGAGCCGCGGTGGCGTCCGCCCGGTCGGCGACCCGCACCAGCTCATCCCGGACCGCCGCCAGCTGGCCTTCTGCTCGCTGCTGCTCCTGCACGGCGGCGCGCCGGGCCGCGCGGTCCTCGTCGCGCTCCCGGAGGGCCGCGGCTTTCTCCTTCTCGGCGGCCTCGGCTTGGGCGACAGCTTCCTCGGCCGCGCGCTTCGCCTGGGCGGTTTCGGCTTCGGCGAGCCCGCGCTGACGGCGGTGGTCGTCGGCTTCGGCCAGGGCGGCGTCCCGTTCGGCGAGGGCGGTGGCCGTGGTCGCCTCGAGCTGGTGGCGCAGCGTCGTGAGCGTCTCGATGAGCCCCTGGGCCGGTTCGAGCACCCGGTCGACCTGATCGGCCAGCGCCGTGACGGCGGTGTCGTCCAGCTCTGTGTCGCTCTCCCGCAACGACTCGGCGTCCGACAGCACGGCCTCGGCGTCGCGGCAGCTGAGGTTGCGGCGACCCCAGGTCTTCCCGTCCTGACAGAAGCGTGCTCGGCTTCCCCGTCCCACCGCCGGTGGCAGCGGCGCTCCACATCGCCGGTATTCGCACACCCGCGTCTGACCTGCGTCTTCCGTCATGATCAGACCCTATCAAAGCTTCTGATCAGAACTAGAAGGCACTGTTTAAAATCAGAACAGAACACGATGACGGACTGAATTTGGATAAGGTCACATATCCCAACTCAGGACGGCCCAGGACGCCGAGAGAGCGAAATCAGGCCCCGAAAAACTGGGTACCCCCGGACGTCAACCCCGGGTTGACGCCGCGGCGCGCTTGCGTTCGAGGAGAGCCCGCTCGGCGGAGTTGCGCGTGAGACCGATCGCCGTCGTGTACGCGGCCACCGCCTCCTCCGCCCGGCCGAGCCGCTCGAGCAGATCCGCGCGGATCGCGTGGTAGAGCGGGAACCGCGGCAGGTCGAGGTCCGCCACCAGCGCCAGCCCCGCCGCCGGGCCGTCGACCTCGGCCACCGCGACCGCCCGGTTCAGCGCCACCACCGGTGTCGGCGTGACGGCCAGCAGCTGGTCGTACAGGGCCTTGACCTGCGTCCAGTCCGTCGGCGGGTCGGTGTGGACGGCCTGGATCGCCGCCTGGATCTGGTACGGCCCCGGACGGCCGCGGCGCAGGCACCGGCGGACGATCTCGTGGCCCTCGGCGATCAAGTCCTTGTCCCAGCGGGAGCGGTCCTGGTCGGCCAGCAGCACCAGGTCGCCGTCGGGGCTGGTGCGGGTGGCGCGCCGGGCGTCGATGAGGAGCATCAGCGCGAGCAGGCCCCACACCTCGGGCTCGTCCGGCATCAGGGCGGCCAGGACGCGGGCGAGCCGGATCGCCTCGCGGCACAGGTCTTCGCGGACCAGCTCCTCCCCCGCGCTGGCCGCGTACCCCTCGGTGAAGATCAGGTACAGCACCCCCAGCACCGCGGCCAGCCGGGCGGGCAGGTCGGCGTCGCGCGGGACGCGGTACGGGATCCCGGCGTCGCGGATCTTGTTCTTCGCGCGGACGATCCGCTGGGCCATCGTGGGCTCGGCGACCAGGAACGCGCTCGCGATCTCCGCGGTGGTCAGGCCGCCGAGGAGCCGCAACGTCAACGCGACCTGAGCCGCCGGGGCCAGCGCCGGGTGGCAGCAGGTGAAGATCAGCCGGAGCCGTTCGTCGGGCACGGCGCCCTCCTCCACGTGCTCAGTCTCTGCGTGCAGCAGCGCCGCTTGGGCGTGCTTGTCCGCCCGGACGGCCTCGCGGCGGAGCCGGTCGATTCCGCGGTTGCGGGCGGTGGTGATGATCCAGCCCGCCGGGCTCGGTGGGAGCCCGGCGGACGGCCACCGCCGGACGGCTTCGGCGAACGCGTCCTGGACGGCTTCTTCGGCGACGTCGATATTCCCGAAGACGCGCACCAGGACCGACACCGCGCGGCCGTACTCCGCGGCGAAGACCCGCTCGATCTCGGAGGTCATCCGGCGAACGGCCGCACCTCGACCGGCAGCGGGGCGACGGCGTCGGCGAGGCGGCCGCCCCACTCGAGCGCCGCGTCGAGGTCGGGCGCGGTGATGATCGTGAACCCGCCGAGGTGCTCCCGGCCTTCGGTGAACGGGCCGTCGGTGACGAGCGTTTCGCCGTCGGCCGCCCGCAGCACGGTGGCCGTGGACGGCGGGTGCAGGCCGCCCGCGAACACCCACGCCCCGGCGGCCTTGAGGTCGGCGTTGAGCGTGTCGAGCTTCGCCATCACCTTGTCGAGCACTTCCGGCGGCGGGGTCGGGCCGTCGGGCTGGTAGATGCTGAGCAGGTACTGCTTCATGACGTCTCCCTCGGGTCGGTGCGTTCACCGGTGACACGAACGGCACCCGGCCGGATCGACAGCGTCCCGGGATCATCTTCCCGTAACCTCGGCGCGTGCCCGAGCTGGAACCGGTGATCGACGCGAGTCCCCAGGAACGGCTGGCGCTGCTGGACGAAGCCGCCGCCCGGCACGTCGAGGACCAGCGCCCGCCCAACACGCTCAAGGCCTACGCCCAGGACTGGCAGGTCTGGTGCGACTACACCGCCGAAGCCGGGATCCCGACGCTGTCGGCGTCGATCGGGGCGCTGACGGGGTTCGTCGTGTGGCTGGAACGCGGCCGCACCCTGCGCCCGGACGAGCGAACGGTGCCCGAGGTCCCGGAACGCGCCGCCCCGGCGGCGCCGTCGACGATCGAACGACGCCTCACCGGTGCACTCGCCGGGCTCCGGCACCACAAGGTCGTCGTCGATCCCGAGGCGAGCCGCGCAGCGTGGCGGGCGCTGAAGGGGTACCGGCAGCGCTTGGCCCGCGAGGGTATCCAGCGCGGCCGCGGCAAGGCCACGATGGTGACGCTCGCGGATTTGCGAGCGATGTCGCGGGCCTGCCCCGACACCCTCGCCGGCGCACGCGACCGGGCGATGCTGCTGATCGGCTTCCCGATCGCCGCGCGCTGCTCGGACCTGGCGAACCTGCTGGTCACGGACGTGCAGCCGGTCGACGACCGGGGGCTGTCGGTGACCGTGCGGCACGGCAAGAGCACCGGCGACATGGTCGTCCCGCGCCGGGAAAACCCCGACACCGACCCGGTGCGGGCGTGGCACGCGTGGCGGTCCGGGGCCGGGATCACCGAGGGCGCCGCGTTCCGCCGGGTCGACCGGCACGGCAACGTCGGCGAGCCCGCGTTGACCACCACGGGGGTCAACCAGATCCTGACCCGGGCGGGGGTCCGGGCTGGGCTGCCGTACCCGGTGACGGGGCATTCCCTGCGGTCCGGGTTCGCCACCGAGGCCCGGCGGGCCGGAGCGGACGACCTCGCGATCGCCGACCAGGGCCGCTGGGTGCGCGGCAGCCGCGCGCTCTACGAGTACATCCGGCGGGTCGACCAGTGGAACGACAACGCCGCAGGTGTGCTCGATCTCTGAGCGAGCGGGTCCGCCTGGTGCGGGTCTCGCCGGGCAGCCGAGCCGGGTTGTGCCGACTGCCTCACCGGGTCAGCCGGGCCTGGGTCGCACCGACAACCTCGCCGTCGAGGCGGGCGAGCCAGCTTCCGCACACGCAGCGCACGTACTCGAGCCGGTGGGTGGCGGGGCGGGTCGCGGCGCCGGGCAGTTCGGCCAGCGGCCAGCCGCAGCGGGGGCAGGCTTCTGAATTCATGCCCCGATCGTGGTGTAATGGTTCAGTGCACTTCAACCCTTACGGCGGCCCGGCCGCGCTCGTGGCCGCCGACCTGGTGAACGCGGGCTCCGCGAGCGAGCTGCTCGACGGGATGGTCCGCAACGGCATGGTCATCCCCGCCTTGACCGACGACGAGGCGGCCCGGATCGCGGAGTGGGCCCACCGCCTGCGGCCGGTGTTCGCCGCCGAGCCCGCGGCGCGCCCCGGTCTGGTCAACGACCTGCTGGGCGAAGCGGCTTGCCGCCCCTACATCACGACCCACGACGGCAAACCACCTCACCTGCACTACTCGGCCGCCGACGCCGGACCGGTCGGCCGGGTCCGGGCGTACACCGCGGGCGGGCTGGCTCACCTGGTGTGCGAAGCCCCGGACCGCCTCGGGATCTGCCACCGCGAAGGCTGCGACACCGCCTACGTCGACACCTCCCGCAACGGCCGACGCCGGTTCTGCTCGACCCGGTGCGCGACCCGGGTGCACGTCGCCGACCACCGGGCCCGGCAGGTCAGCGCCTAGGCGGGGCGACGTGCACCGCCCGGCCGTCCTGGTACACCGCCACGATCCGGTTGCCGAGGTCCTGCACGTCCAGCGGGTCGCCGTCGACGACGACGAGGTCCGCGCGCTTGCCCGGGGTCAGCGAGCCCAGCATCTCCGCCACGCCCATCAGCTCGGCCGCCGACAGCGTCGCGGCGTGCAGGGCGTCGGCCGGGGACAGCCCCTGCTCGACCAGCAACTCCAGTTCCAGCAGGTTCTCGCCGTGCGGGAGCAACGGCGCGTCCGTGCCCATCGCGATCCGGACGCCCGCCTCGGCGGCCCGCCGCACGCTGCCGCCCGCTCGCTCGCGGATCTTCTCGGCGATGTGGTCCGGGAACGGGACACCCGCTTCGAGGGCACGCCGCAGGCCGACCCCCGCGCTGAGCGTCGGCACCAGCCAGGTCCCGCGCTCGGCCATCATCGCCAGGGTCTCGTCGTCGAGGAAGTGACCGTGCTCGATGGAGCGGACCCCGTTGCGGACCGCCGCCTTCGCGCCCTCGCCGTGGGCGTGCGCCATGACGTGCCGCCCGGCGGCGGAGGCTTCGGTCACCATCATCGCGATCTCGTCGTCGCGGAAGTGCGGGATCTTCGGCCCGGCGCCGCTGGACACGACTCCGCCGCTGGTCGCGACCTTGATGACGTCGGCGCCCGCGCGCACCAGCTCCCGGATCTTGCGGCGGATCTCCTCGGGGCCGTCCACGATCACCGGTGGCCGGCCCGGGTGCGGCGGCAGCAGGTCCACCACGCACGTCGACGGCCACCACGGATCGCCGTGGCCACCCGTCTGGCTCAGCATGTTCAGCGAGACCTGCATGCGCGGGCCCGGCACGAGCCCGCGTTCCTGCGCGACCCGCATGCCCAGGTCCGCGCCCGCCGCGTCCCGGACCGTCGTCACCCCGGCGGCGAGCGTCTTCGCCATGTTCACGGCGCCTTCGTAGAACTGCAGCGAAAACGGCTGCTGCACGCTCTCGAAGACGTCCGAGCCGGTCATCGTCAGGTGCACGTGGCAGTCGATCAGCCCCGGCAGCACCCCGCGGCCGGTGCAGTCGACCTCCTCGTCGCCCTCGAGGCCGCTGCCGACGTCGACGATCCACCCGTCCTCGACCGCGATGTCGGCGGAACCGGCGGTCCGCGACGCGGGGTCGTAGACGGTGCCGCCCCGGAAGACCGTGCGCTTCACCGCTGGGCTCCGGCGAGGCTCGCGTCCTCAGTGGATTCGCGGCGTTCGGCCTGCCGCCGGATCAACGGGGCGATGGCGAAGAGGATCCCGGCGAGCACGACCGCGCCGAGGCCCAGCAGTCCGAAGTAGACGGCCGCCGATCCGGCGTCGTAGAACTTCACCAGCTGGGCGCCGATGCCCTGACCGGCCGCGTTGGACGACAACCACAGCCCCATGGTCTGGGTGGCGAACGCGGCGGGCGCCAGCCGCGTCGTCGCCGACAGGCCGATCGGCGACAGGCACATCTCGCCCACGGTGACCACGGCCAGGCTGCCGACCAGCCACAGTGGATTCGTGGCGCCCGGATGCTGCGCCGGCACCACGAGCAGCAGGTACGACAGGCCCGCGATCGCCAGGCCGACGGCGAACTTGTGGGCCGTCGACGGCGCCCGCCGCGACCGGTCGAACCGCAGCCACATCACCGCGAACGCCGGCGTCAGGACGATCAGTACCAAAGACCCGACCGACTGGAACCACGACGCCGGGATCGCGAACCCGAACGCGTCCAGGTCGGTGCTCTCGTCCGCGTACTGGGCGATGACCGTCGCGCCCTGCTCCTGGATGCACCAGAACGCGACGGCGGCGACGAACATGGGGATGTACCCGCGGACCCGGGCCCGCTCGGCGGCGGTCGTGCGCTTGCTGCGCAGCATGACGGTGAAGTAGGCGATCGGGAGGGCGATCGCGACGACGCTGATGAGGTCCACGATCCCGCCCGCGTCGAGGACCCCGGTCGCGACGGCGATCGCGACCGCCCCGATGAGCGCGGCTACCCCGGCGGACACCGTGATCACCCGCGACCGCGGCGCGTCACTCAACCGCAAGGGGTTCTTCGGCGCACTGCTGCGGGGGCTGAGGTGGTGCTGGGAGCGGACGTAGACGAGCAGGCCGAGCGCCATGCCGACCGCGGCGATGCCGAAGCCGAGGTGGTAGTCGTACTCCTGGCCGACGGTGCCGACGACCAGTGGCGCGGCGACCGCCCCGACGCTGATGCCCATGTAGTAGATGCTGAAACCGGAGTCGCGCCGCGGGTCGTCGGCGGCGTAGAGGTCGCCGACCGACGAGGAGATCGTGGGCTTGAGCAGGCCGGTGCCGCCCGCGATGAAGATCATCGACGCGAAGAGCGCTCCCGCGCCGGCGGGGATCGCCAGGCAGATGTGCCCGCACATGATCAGCACGCCACCGGTGAGCGTCGCCCGCCGGTCGCCGAGCACCCGGTCGCTGATCCAGCCGCCCAGGATCGCCGCCATGTAGGTGGCCGAACCGTAGACCGCGATCATCGACTTCGCGCTGCCCGAGTCGATGCCGAGGCCGCCGTCGAGGATCCGGTCGGTCATGTAGAACAGCAGCAACGCGCGCATGCCGTAGTAGGAAAACCGTTCCCACGCCTCGGCGAAGAACAGTCCGACCAGGCCGCGTGGCTGGCCGAAGAACGTCCGATCCGGTGGCTTGCTCCCCATTGTTTTCGTCGCCCTTCGCGCCGACCCGATGATGGCGGCAGACGTTACATCCGCACACCCGGTGGTTCAAGAGACGATTCGACGATAGTTCATGCCTAGTCCCGTCGTTACGTCTTCGTTGACGTGTCCTCGTGGTCCGATCGTCGACGACACGCTAGGTTGACCCCGTGGACGTGAACCTGGACGAGATCGACGAGCGGCTCGTCCGTGCCCTGCAGGACGACGGCCGGGCTTCCTACGAGACCCTCGCGAGCGTCGTCGGCCTCGCGCGCTCGACCACGAAAGCCCGCGTGCAGCGCCTGCTGCGCGAAGGCGCGCTCCGGCTGGTCGGCGCGATCCACCCCGCGGTGTTCGGGCTCCACCAGCTGGGCCACGTGATCATCGAGACCGACGGCCCGGCG
Organism: Amycolatopsis nalaikhensis; assembly: GCF_030264295.1. Taxonomy (GTDB): domain Bacteria; phylum Actinomycetota; class Actinomycetes; order Mycobacteriales; family Pseudonocardiaceae; genus Amycolatopsis; species Amycolatopsis nalaikhensis. The sequence goes on from NZ_CP127173.1 coordinate 8,223,166, forward strand.
GGCCCGGTCGCCGACGAGGTCGCCAAGATCGACGAAGTCTCCTTCGTGACCACGACCGCCGGCCGGTTCGCCGTCACCGCCGAGCTGCGCGCGGCGGACATGGCGGCGTTCGCCCGCGGTCTCGCCCGCGTCCAGGCCGTGCCCGGGGTTCGCTCGGCGCAGACGATGACCTACCTGCGCATCTGGAAGGACCCGTACTTCCCGCCCGGGCCGCTGGAAAGTCCCGGCCCGCTGGCGGACATCGACCTCGACGCGGCCAACCACGCGTTGCTCGAGCACCTGCGGACCGACGGCCGCGCGTCGTTCGCCGACCTCGCGAGCCTGACGGGCCTGTCACCCGGCGCGACGCGCGTGCGGGTGCTGCGGCTGCTCGAGGCGGGCGTCGTGCACGTCGGCGCCCTGGTCCGGCTGACCCCGCTGAGCCGGACCTACACGATGGGCTTCGCGCTGACCTTCACCGGCGACGCCGAACCGGTCGCCCGGAAGGTCGCGGGCCTGGCCGAGATCGACTGCCTCGCCACCGGAGCCGGCTGGTGCGACGCGATCGGCACGATCCGCGTCGGCTCGCTCGACGAAGTGCTGGCGACGCTGGAACGCCTGCGGGCACTGCCGGGGGTGCGGACCGTCGAGGCGTGGACGCACCTGCGGGCCATCAAGGAGGAGAACGACCGGGCGGTGCCACCGGCCTGATCGGCGTGCTTAAACTGACCGACATGAGCAGGCGCTTAGTGGCATTGGGGGACTCGTTCACCGAAGGCGTCGGGGACGACGACCCGGCCGCCCCGAACGGGGTACGCGGCTGGGCCGACCGCACGGCCGAACAGCTCGCCACCCGCGAGCCGGACTTCCGCTACGCCAACCTCGCCATCCGCGGCAAGCTGCTGGGGCAGGTGCTCGCCGAACAGCTCGAGCCCGCCCTCGCCCTGGCGCCCGACCTCGTCACCCTCTACGCCGGCGGCAACGACCTCATGCGCCCCAAGGTCGACATCGACCGCCTGATGGCCGACTACGAGGCCGCCGTCGCCCGGATCCGCGGCACCGGGGCCCGGCTCGTGCTGTTCACCGGGGTCGACGGGGTCGAAGACGCGCTCTTCCGGAAGATGCGCGGCCGGGTCGCGATCTACAACGAGTTCGTCCGCGGCATCGCCGCCCGCCACGGCGCGCTGCTCGTGGACATGTGGGCGATGCGGCAGCTGCGCGACCGGCGGCTCTGGGCGCCGGACCGGCTGCACCTCAACGCCTTCGGCCACACCGAGGTCGCCATCGCCGTGCTGGCCGCGCTCGGGGTCGAGCACCCGCTCACCGGAGCCGAACTCGGGCCGCGCGAGGTGCTCAGCCCGGCCGCCCGCCGTCGCCAGAACCTCCAGTGGGCGCAGGAACACGCGTTGCCGTGGGTGCGGCGGCGCCTGCGGGGCGAGTCCTCCGGGGACACGATGACCGCGAAGCGCCCGACGCTGGAGCCGGTCGGCTCAGCGCCGCTCCCCCGTTGACGGGCGGAGGCCGTCGAAGAGGATTTCGACGACGCGGTCGCGCAGGCGCGCGTCCGGGCCGGCGTACTCGGCCGCCCGCGCGACCCCGATGATCACCGTGATCAGCTCGCCGGCGACGAGGTCCTTCCGGACCGCGCCCGCGTCCTGCGCCCGCGACAGCAGCACGCCGAGGGCCTCGACGAGGCGGGCCCCGATGCCGGACTTCGCGACCGGCAAGGTGACCCCGGCCGCGGTGAGCGCCTCGAAGTAGGCGTTCTTGGCGCTGGACATCTCGATCCAGCTGGTCAGGAACGCGAAGAACGCGTCGCCCGGGTCGGCCGAGTCCGCCGCGACGACGGCTTCGGCCTCGTCGGCGAACCGCTGCAGCCGGGCGACGAGCACCGCTTCGAGGAGGGCTTCCTTCGTCGGGAAGTGCCGGAACACGGTGCCGATGCCGACGCCGGCCGCGCGCGCGACCTCCTCGGTGGGGGCCCCGGTGCCCTTGGCGGCGAACACGCTCTCGGCCGCCTCCAGCACGCGCGCCCGGTTGCGCCGGGCGTCGGCGCGCAAGGGCTTCGAGTCGGCGGGGTCAGCGGCGGCGGGGGTCACCACCCGATGGTAACGGGGGCGCGTCCGGCAGCGTGTCCAGCAACCGGGCCAGCGCGCGCGGCACGTGGGATCGCCAGCCGCCGCCCATGATCCGCCGCGACACGCGCTGGAACTCGTCGTCCGGGTCGAAGCCCTCGTGGCTGAGGAACAGCCAGGTCCCGGTGCCTTCCGGGACCAGCCGCCACGTCACCGTCCACTGCGGACCCCAGCGGATGCTCAGGGTGCGCTCGGTCTCGACTTCGAGGACTTCGCACGCCACCGGGCCGCCGGCGAACCCGGCCGCGGGCACCGGCTCGGCGAGCAGCTCGAACCGGTGGCCCACCACGGGTTTGATGTCGTTGGGCATGTTGATCCAGCGCTCCAGCAGGTCCGGCTCGGTCAGCGCGCGCCAGACCTTGCGGGGCGGGTGGGCGAGGAACTGGTCGACGTGGATCGCGGTCGGGTCCTCGGCCGTCACAGGTCCTCCTCTTCGTCCAGCAGGTCACGCAGGTTGGCGAGCTTGCTGCGCCAGAAGCGCTCGTACGGCGTGAGCCAGTCCGCGACCTCTTCCAGCGGGGCGGCGTCCAAACGGTAGACGCGGTTGCGGCCCTGCCGCTGCTCGCTGACCAGCCCGGCCTGGCGAAGCACCCGAAGGTGTTCCGACAGGCTGGGCCGGGCCATCGAAAACCGCTCGGCGATGGCGCCGGCGGCCATCGGGCCGTCGAGCAGCAGCCGCAGCACCTCGCGCCGCGCCGGGCTGGCGAGCGCGGCGAACACGTCGTCGTTGACCGGCATCAGCGCGGCACGGCCCCGAAGTCGCTCGGCTCCAGCAGGCCGAGCGTGTGGCCGTCGAGGTCGCGCAACGACGTCGCGCGGCCCCACGGCCGGTCTTCCGGGTCGGCCACCTCGACGCCGGCGGCCCGCAGCGCGGCGACGTCGGCGTCGAGGTCGGTGGTCTGCAGCTGGAAGTGCCGCGGGCCCGGCTCGATCCCGGTGACCGGCTGGTCGGTCAGCACGATGCCGGTCTGCGCGCCTTTCGGCGCCACCATCACGAACCGGCCGCCTTCGGGCGTGCGGCGGTCGACGAGGGCGTCGAAGCCGAGCTTGCCGACGTAGAAGTCCCGCGCCCGGGCGTGGTCGGCGACGGGCAGGGTCAGGAACTGCACGTGGGTGATCGTCATGCCGCCGACAATACGTAGGAAATCTCCTACACGTCAAGCGGGGTCCCGAACCACCGTTCGAGGGCCGCGCGCAGGGCCTTCCGCTCGGTCTCGTCCGGCTCCGACGAGCTCGACGCCCAGGCCACGTACCCGTCGGGACGCACGAGCAGTGCGGTCGCGTCGCCGTCCGCCTTGCCCTCGACGAGGTCGACGCGGTCGGTCCAGCCGCGCAGCTCCTCGCCGAGTGACGCCGTGAAGTCCAGCAGCAGCGGCCGGGCGGTGCGGGTCAGCTCGGCGAGCCGGGTACCGTCGGCCAGCACGAGGTCCGGGGCCCAGCGGCCGTCGAGCGGGTGGCCGGTGGCCGCCTCGTAGCGGACGTCGGCGCCGGACATGAGGTCGGCGATGTGCTGCACGGTGGACGGCTGCCGCAGCAGTTCGCCGAACAGTTCGCGCAGGGCCGTGACGTCACCGCCCGGGGTGATCAGCGCGGCCTGGGCCTGGGTGTGCATGACGACGCGCTCGGCGACCGGGCGGCGTTCGCGCTCGTAGGTGTCGAGCAGCCCGGGCGGGGCCCAGCCGTGCAGCTCGGCGGCGAGCTTCCAGCCGAGGCCGACCGCGTCCTGCAGCCCGAGGTTGAGCCCGGGCCCGCCGATCGCGGAGTGGACGTGCGCCGCGTCGCCGACGAGCAGCACGCGTCCGGCGCGGAAGTGGTCGGCCAGCCGGGTGTTGCGCCCGCGCAGCCGCCGCAGCAGGTGCGGCCCGTCGCCTTCGGGTGGCCCGATCGGCAGGTCGGTGCCGAGCACCCGGCGGATGCTCTCGGCCATCTCCTCGAGGGTCATCGGGCGGTCTTCGTCGATCTCGTCGTCGGTCCACTCCATCGTCGTGACGAGGTTCCCGGTGGGGAACGGCGCGTGCACGAAGAGCCCGGTTTCGGTGCGGTAGTGGAAGAACGGCGGGATCACGTGCCCGGCCACCCGCAGCTCGCCGGTCATCGGGTCGACGAGGTCGGCGGGCACGGTGGCGTGCGCGGTGCAGGAGAGGGTGCGGTCCTCGGTGACGCCGGGGAAGCCGATGCCCGAGAGCTTGCGCGTGACGCTGCGGCCGCCGTCCGCGCCGACGAGGTACCGGGCGTCGAGCCGATAGCCGCCGTCCGGGCCTTCGACGTCGATCGTGACGGCGTCGGTGCCCTGGGCCAGACCGGTGAGGGCGTGGCCGCGGCGGATTTCGACGCCGAGTTCCCCGGCGCGTTCGGTGAGCATGGCCGCGACTTCGCGCTGCGGCACACCGAGGATGTGCAGCGAGTTGTGCTCGGCCAGGGTGAGGTCCAAGCGCATCGCCCCGAAGACGAAGGCCGGGGCGGGCGGGCCGATCGGGCCGGCGAGCCGCTCGTGCAGGCCGCGGCGGTCGAGGAGGCGGACGACCTGGCCGACGAGGCCGTTGGCGCGGTTTTCGGTGGTCGGTTCGGGCAGCCGTTCCAGGACCAGCGGGCGGATGCCGGCGAGGGCGAGCTCGCAGGCGAGCATCAGGCCGTTGGGCCCGGCACCGGCGATGACGACGTCTTCCATGGCGGAACTCCTTGCGGTGGCAGGAAAAATGGGCATGGCGAAGCAGCCCGTCCGGTGCGGGCGTCCTGGTGACGCGGGGACTAGCGGGGTTCGGGCAAGCCTGCGGCGAGCCGGCCGAAGACGTCGCGCAGCAGGTCTTCCATCGGCCGCGGCGGATCGGTGACCAGCCACTGCTGCGTGACCACGCTCAGCGCCGCTCCGACGACACCGGCGACGAGCCGTGGGTAGACGTCGGTGGCGGCGTCCGTGCCGGTGCGTTCGGCGACGACGAGGGCGATCTCGGCCTCGGCCGCCGCCCCGGCCTTCTGGAACTCGCTCTGCAGCGCGGGTTCCGCGACCATCAGCCGGAGCCCTTCGACCCACGAGCGGTCCGGCGGCCGCCCCTCGGTGACCGGCTCGCCGAGGGCGAACCCGGCCAGCGCGGCGTGGGTGATGGCCGTCCAGATCGGCTCGTCCGCCGGGCGCTCCCGCAGCGCCGCGGCGATCGCGCGGGCCCGGTCGTGGTGGCGGGCCACGATCGCTTCGCCCTTGCTGCCGAAGTAGTTGCTGAACGTGCGGGTGGACACCCCGGCGGCCGCCGCGATGTCTTCGACCCGGACGTTGTCCAGGCCGCGTTCGACGGTCAGCCGGATCGCCGCCCAGCTCAGCGCGATCCGCGTCGCCTGCTTCTTGCGCTCCCGGAGTCCGGCGCCGTCGATGTCCACAACTCCACCGTACCGAAACTTGCCAACTCTGCAAAGTTGCAGATTCTGCAAGTTTGAGAATTTTCGGCGAGCCGTGTCGAGAACGTCGAGCGGGCTCCGTCCCCGGGGCACGAGCGGCCACGAGAGCCGCCCCGACGCAGGAGGCACGCCGTGCAGCAGAACGAAGTCACCGAGGTCCTCGACCGCCCGCTGAGCCGGGAGCTGCTGTCCCGCGACCTGACCCGGCTGGCCTACGTCGCCCAGGACGGTACCCCGCGCGCGGTCCCGATCGCGTTCACCTGGAACGGCACCGAGATCGTCATGTGCACCACCAAGAACGCCCCGAAGCTGCCGTCGCTGCGGGCGAACCCGATGGTGGCGCTGACGATCGACACCGAGGTGCACCCGCCGAAGATCCTGCTCATCCGCGGCCGGGCCGAGCTCGACGTCGTCGACGGCATCCCGGAGGAGTACCTGCGGATGAACGGCAGCTACGAGATGACGGCCGAGCAGCGGGTCGCGTGGGAGGCCGAGGTGCGCTCGCTCTACGACGGCATGGTCCGCATCGTCGTCACCCCGACCTGGGCGAAGCTGATCGACTTCGAGAACACCCTGCCCAGCGCCGTCGAAGAGCTGGTGCGGCGGCGCGAAGAACGCCAGCACGCCTGAAATCCCGCGCCCGCCACCCGAACCGGCCAAAATGGCCGTACCGCACCGAGGAGACCACCATGGCGAAGTACCTGTTGCTCAAGCACTACCGCGGCGCGCCGACGCCCGACAACGACGTGCCGATGGACCAGTGGACGCCGGAGGAGGTGTCCGCCCACATCCGCTACATGAAGGAGTTCGGCGAGCGGCTGGAGGCCACCGGCGAGTTCGTCGAACACCAGGCCCTCTCCCCCGGCGGCACGTTCGTCCGCGCCGGCGGCGAGGGGCAGCCGGTGACCGACGGCCCGTTCGCCGAGACCAAGGACCTGATCGCCGGCTGGACGATCATCGACGTCGACAGCTACGAGCGGGCCCTGGAACTGGCCGCCGAGCTGTCCGCGGCACCGGGTGCGGGCGGCGAGCCGATCAACGAGTGGCTCGAGCTGCGCCCGTTCTACGGCGCGCCGCAGACCATCACGGAGTGACCCGAGTGGACGACGGCCTGCTGCGCACCCTCATCCCCACCGTGATCGGCATCCTGGTCCGCCGGGGAGCCGGCTTCGCGGCGGCTGAGGACGCCGTGCAGGACGCGCTGGTCGAGGCGTTGCGCGTGTGGCCTGGGGACGCTCCGCGGGACCCGCAGGGCTGGCTGGTGACGGTGGCGTGGCGGAAGTTCCTCGACGCCACGCGCGCCGACACCTCGCGGCGGCACCGCGAAGAACGCGTCGAGAGCGAGCCGGAGCCGGGTGAGGGCGAGGCGGTGGACGACACGCTGCAGCTGTACTTCCTGTGCGCGCACCCGTCGCTGACCCCGGCTTCGGCCGTCGCGCTGACGCTGCGCGCGGTCGGCGGGCTGACCACCCGGCAGATCGCGCAGGCCTACCTGGTGCCGGAAGCGACGATGGCGCAGCGGATCAGCCGGGCCAAGCGGACCGTCTCGGACGTCCGGTTCACCCGTCACGGCGACGTCACCACGGTGCTGCGGGTGCTGTACCTGGTTTTCAACGAGGGGTACTCGGGCGACGTCGACCTGGCCGCCGAGGCGATCCGGCTCACCCGCGAGCTGGCGGCCCGCACGTCCGATGAGGAGGTCGCCGGGCTGCTCGCGCTCATGTTGCTCCACCACGCGCGACGCCCGGCGCGCACCGGTCCCGACGGCAGGCTGGTGCCGCTGGCCGAGCAGGACCGCGGCCGGTGGGACACGCGCCTGATCGCCGAGGGCGTCGAGGTGCTGCAGGCGGCGCTGGCCCGGGACCGGCTGGGCGAGTTCCAGGCCCAGGCCGCGATCGCCGCGCTGCACGCCGACGCGCAGACGGCCGAGGAAACCGACTGGGTGCAGATCGTGGAGTGGTACGACGAGCTCGTCCGGCTCACCGGCAGCCCGGTGGCCCGGCTCAACCGGGCCGTCGCGCTCGGCGAGGCCGACGGGCCGCGGGCCGGCCTGGCCGCCTTGGCCGAGCTCGACCCCGCGCTGCCCCGCCACACCGCCGCCTCGGCGTACCTCCACGAAAAGGACGGGGACCTGGCCACCGCGGCCCGCCTGTACGCCGACGCGGCCGCGCTCGCGCCGAACCTGCCCGAGCGCGAGCACCTGACCCGGCAGGCCGCGCGGCTCAACGCCCGGCTGCGCGGATAGGAGGTTCTTCCCGTACCGGACGAAAAACCGGCCATCGATCGCCGAATTCGTCGACGGGCGTCACACTGTTGTGTGACATCGGTCACCGGAGGTGTTGCGAGATGGTCTTGGGAGACAACGGCGTCACTCACAAGGTGGAGCCGGACAGCAGATCGGGACGAGCCCAAGTACGGCGGGCAGCGTTGGCCAGCGCGATCGGCACGACGATCGAGTGGTACGACTTCTTCCTCTACAACACCGCGGCGGCGTTGGTCTTCCCGCACCTGTTCTTCCCCGCGTCGAGCGCGTACGCGGGGGCGATGCAGTCGTTCGCGACGTACGCGGTCGGGTTCGCCGCGCGTCCGGTGGGGGCGGCGATCTTCGGGCACTGGGGTGACCGGATCGGCCGGAAGGCGACGCTGATCGTCACGCTGCTGCTGATGGGCATCTCCTCGGGCATCGTCGGCATGCTGCCGGGGACGTCGGCGATCGGGTTCGCGGCCCCGCTGCTGCTGGTGCTGCTGCGGCTGGTCCAGGGCATTGCGATCGGCGGCGAGTGGAGCGGGTCAGTGCTGCTCGCGATGGAGTGGGGTGACCAGCGCAAACGCGGCCTGCTCGGCAGTTTCGCGCAGATCGGCGTCCCGGTCGGGCTGGTGCTGGGCACCGGCGGCATGACGCTGCTGTCGGCGACGCTCTCGCCGGACGCGTTCGACTCGTGGGGCTGGCGGCTGCCGTTCCTGGCCAGCCTGGTGCTCGTCGCGGTCGGCCTGGTGATCCGGCTGAAGATCCTCGAGACGCCGATGTTCGCGAAGCTGGTGGAGAACCGGCAGACCGCGCGCACCCCGGTGCTCGACGCGATCCGCCACCACTGGCGGGAAATCCTGCTCTCGGCGGGCGTGCGGTTCAGCGAGCAGATGCCGTTCTACCTGTTCACCAGCTACGTGCTGATCTACGTCGTGACGCGGCACGAGTTCAGCAAGACGTTCGTGCTCAACGCGGTCCTCGTCGGGGCGGCGTGCGAGCTGGCGCTGATCCCGCTGTTCTCGGCGTTGTCGGACCGGTTCGGGCGCAAGCAGGTGTACCTGACCGGGGCGGTGGTCACCGGCGTGATCGCGTTCCCGTACTTCACGATCCTGTCGCACGGCAGCCACGCGCTGGTGTTCGTGGCGGTGGTGGTGTCGTTCATCCCGCACGCACTGCAGTACGGCCCGCAGGCGGCGTTGATCGGCGAGAGCTTCCCGACGCACCTGCGTTACGGCGGCGCGGGGTTGGGGTACCAGCTGGCGTCGGTGTTCGCAGGCGGTCCGGCGCCGCTGCTGGCGACGTGGCTGCTGCACACGACCGGGACGCCGTATTCGATCTCGGGCTACATCATCCTGTCGGCGGTGGTCACGGTGCTCTGCGTGATCTTCCTGAAGGACCGTTCGAAGGCCGACATCGACGACGTGACGGTCTATCAGCGCACCTGACGTCGTCGTTGGCGACCGGCCAGCGCCCCAAGGCGGCCTTCGGTGCGTCTGACGCACCCAATGTGGCCTTCGGTGCGTGAGACGCAACCAAGGCCACATTGGGGCGCTTGGGGCCAGGCGACATGAAAGGGGGGCTCCCACCTGAGTCGAGGTGGGAGCCCCCCTTTCGTGGGCTGGAGCGTCAGCGGCGCGGGCCGCCCTGGGGGCCGCCGAACGGGGGCTGCTGCGGGAACGGCCCGCTGCCCGGGTTCTGCTGCTGCGGGCCGCCGAACTGGCCCGGCGGCGGGGACTGCGGCGGCGGGCCCTGGTACTGGCCGCCCGGGGGCGGGCCCGCCGGGGCCTGCGGCTGCGGCAACCCGGCCTGCGGGGTCGGCGGCTGCTGCGGTGCGGGCGTGACCTCGGTGCCCTGCTCCTCGTCGGCCTGCGGCTCGGGCTGCTGCTGCACCGGCCGCGGGATCGACGGCCGCGCCGGCGGTGACGCCGGGGCGCCGAGGGCCGGGACCTCCTTGCGTGCCACGGCTTCCGCGGCCGCGACGGCTTCGGCGACCTTCGGGTCGCTGGAGGTGTCGAACCAGCCCTGGACCTCTTCGTCCTCGAGGTCCGGCTTGTCGGTCGGCTCCTCCTTCGGCGGCTCGTAGCGGAACACGCCGTCGTCGCCGGGGGCGCCGAGCGCGCGGGCGAAGCCTTCGAGCGCCTTGCCGTAGTCGCTGGGGATCATCCAGACCTTGTTCGCGTCGCCCTGCGCCATCTGCGGCAGCGTCTGCAGGTACTGGTAAGCCAGCACCTCCGGGGTCGGGCGGCCGGCCTTGATCGCGGCGAACACCTTCTCGATCGCCTTCGCCTGGCCCTGCGCCTGCAGGTACCGGGCGGCGCGTTCACCCTGAGCGCGCAGGATACGGGACTGCCGCTCGGCCTCGGCGGCGAGGATCGCGGCCTGCTTGGAACCCTCGGCGGCGAGGATCTGGCTCTGCTTCTGGCCTTCCGCGGTCTTGATCGCGGACTCCCGCTGACCTTCCGCGGTGAGGATCATGGCGCGCTTCTCGCGGTCGGCGCGCATCTGCTTCTCCATCGAGTCCTGGATGGAGGGCGGCGGGTCGATCGCCTTCAGCTCGACGCGGCTCACGCGGATGCCCCACCGGCCGGTCGCTTCGTCCAGGACGCCGCGCAGCTGCGTGTTGATGGAGTCGCGCGAGGTCAGCGTCTGCTCGAGGCTCATGCCACCGACCACGTTGCGGAGCGTGGTGGTGGTCAGCTGCTCGACACCGACGATGTAGTTGGAGATCTCGTACACCGCGGCGCGGGAGTCGGTCACCTGGAAGTACACGACCGTGTCGATCGACACGGTCAGGTTGTCCTCGGTGATCACCGGCTGCGGCGGGAACGAGACGACCTGCTCGCGCAGGTCGATCCGGGCGCGCACCTTGTCGAGGAACGGCACCAGGAAGGTCAGGCCCGGCGACGCCACCGTGCGGAACCGGCCCAGCCGCTCGATCACGGCCGACTGCGCCTGCGGCACGACCATGATCGCCTTGGCTACCGTGATGATCACGAACAAGGCCAGTAACACGACCACGACGATCGCTACTGTGGTGGTCAAGAGATCTTCCCCTTACCTAGTACCATTCTTGCGCGGTTGACGGCGTTTCGGGCGCCGCGGGCCTGCTCACTTCGAGCTTCAGCTCCTTCGCGGCGACGCCCCAGCGGCCGGTGGTGTCGTGCAGGACCGTCCACACTGTACGGTGCAGGTCCCCCGGTGCGGCGACGGCGCGCTCGGCCGTCGTCAGGCTCGCTTCCTGCCGCAGCGCGGTGCAGGTCAGCTGTTCGACCGCCAGCGCCGGGTCGGTGATCTCGTAGGTCGCCAGCCGCGGGTCGACCACGGCGAACGTGACTTCGAAACCGACGAGGACCTCCTTGCCGTCGCCGGTCACGACCGCCCGCGGCGGCGCGGACAGCACCTGGTCCCCCAGGTCGACGCGGGCGCGGACCCGGTCGGCGAACGGGAGCACGAAGTGCCGGCCGGGGCCGAGCACCGCGTGGAACCGCCCGCCGCGTTCGACCACGGCGGCGCGGCCATCGGGGACGGCGACGAAGCCCAGGCTCACGGCTCGGCCGACACGACGGCGGTGGCGCCGGAGATCTCGACGACGGTGACCGGCGTGCCGGGCTGGATCGGCGGGTGGTGCTCGGAGAGACTGCGGGCCGACCAGACGTCGCCCGCCAGTTTCACCTGCCCCGCCTCGAAGTCCACTGTGGACACGACGACGGCGCGGGCGCCGATCAGCGCGTCGACGCCGGTGCGGTGGGCGGGCCCGGCGAGGAAGCGCCGCTTCAGCGCGGGCCGCACCAGCACGAGCATGCCGACCGAAGCGACGGCGAACACGGCGACGTCGATGAACAGGTTCCCGGTGAGCACGTCGGCGCCGGCTCCGAACAACGCGCCGACCCCCAGCATGATCAGCACGAAGTCGCCGGAGACGACTTCGGCGATCATCAAGGCGATGCCGACGATCAACCAGACCAGTGCCCAGGACATGGCTTCATGCTCTCAGATCGCGCCGGTTCGCACCGGGGCGGTGACGGGACGTGACCTACGCGTGACCTTGGACAATTCGGACATTCAGCCTTCTTCCGTCGGCTCGGTGACGAAGTCGATGAGCCGTTCCACGGCCCCGATGAGCGGGGTCTCGAGGTCGCGGAAACTGCTCACCCCACTCAGGACACGTTGCCAGCCTTCGAAAGGTTGCCCCCAGCCGAGCGCGTCGCAGATCCCCTGCTTCCACTCGGTGCCGCGCGGGATCTTCGGCCACGCCCGGATGCCGACCGCTTCGGGGCGCACGGCTTCCCAGACGTCGATGTAGGGGTGGCCGGTGACCAGCACGTTCTCGTCGCGGATGGCCTCGACGAGCCGGGACTCCTTGCTGCCGGGCACGAGGTGGTCGACCAGGACGCCGAGGCGGCGGCCGGGGCCGGTGCCGAACTCGGCGATCCGGTCGGCGAGGACGTCGACGCCGTCGAGGGGCTCGACGACGACACCTTCGACGCGCAGGTCGTGGCCCCAGACGCGTTCGACGAGCTCGGCGTCGTGCTTGCCTTCGACCCAGATCCGCGAGTCGCGGGCGACGCGGGCCTTCAGTCCTTCGACGCGCACGGAGCCGGACGCCGAGATCTGCCGGGCGGGCGCCTTCGCCGGGGCGCGGTAGGGCACGAGCGTGACCGGCTTGCCTTCGAGCAGGAACCCGGCGGGCGCGAGCGGGAACACGCGGTGGCGGCCCTTGGCGTCCTCGAGCACGACGTTCCCGTACTCGATCTTCACCACCGCGCCGCAGTAGCCGCTGGCCGGGTCCTCGACCACGAGGCCGGGTTCGGCGGGGACCTCCGGCACCTTCTTGCGGCGCGGGCCGGCGAGCACGTCGTCATAGGAGTGGGAGCGCACGACCAGGCAACCTAGTGGTCGCGGGCACCCGGGCGGGTCATGCCACGCCGGTCAGCGCGCCATCTCCAGCAGGGCATCGGTGAACGGCGTGTGCTCGCCGCGGCGCAGCGGCGCGTGGGCGGCCAGCGGGGCCAGGGCGGCACACCACGCGCGGGCTCGGTCGGGGTCGAGGCCGGGCAGGTGGGGGCGGAGTGCCTCGATCCCGTCGTCGAGCGTGCCGCCGGCGGCCAAGGGCAGGTAGAGCCAGTCGGCGAGGTCGAAGGCCGGGTCGCCGACGCTCGGGCGCGGGTCGATGGCGACCACGCCGCGGCGGGGACCGGCGTCGAGGACGTTGCCCGGGTGCAGGTCACCGTGCACGACCGCGACCGGCCCGTCCGCGGCGAGGGCGAGTGCGCGGTCGCGGGCGCGCGCGAGCAGTCCGGGAGTCACGTACGGCTCGACGGGTGAGCCCGGGAGGTTGCGTTCGGTGATGTCGAACATGAACGTGACGCGGTCGGTCAGCGGCGGCAGGTCCGCCGGGGGCGCGACGCTGCGCAGTTCGGAGAGGAGGGCGCCGATCTCCGGCCAGGGGACGTCCCGGCCGCGCAGTTCGGTGCCGGGGACCAGGCCTTCGAGCAGGATGGCGCCGGCGTCGAGGTCGGTGTCGAGGACCTGCACCACCCGTGGGCAGCCGGTCCAGGCGCGCAGCCCGGCGAACTCCAGGCGGGCGATGTCGGGGTCCGGCGTGAGTTTGAGGACCTGCAGGTCCCCTTCGGGTCCGGTGCACAGCAACGTCCGGCCCGTGTTGCCGGGCCGGGCTTCGCGGACCTCGAGGTTCCACTTCGCGGTCAGCCGCGCGACCAGGTCCGGGAGGGCGTCGCACCACGGTTCGGCCACGTCCGCGCCGAACCGGGCGGCCAGCCGCGCGCGGGCGGCGTCGTCGATCAGAACAGCGGCCACGGGATGGCGCGCCAGTCGTCGCCCGGCTCCGGGAAGATGCCTTCGGCCAGGAGCAGGTCGGTGCGCTCGGCCAGCGCCCGGATCTCGAACCGCGTGATGTGCTCGGCGAGGGTCTTGCCGAGGCCGCCGTCGATCTCCGAACGCAGCTTGCGCAGCTTCTCGACGGTGTCCGGCGGCACCGGCTCGCCGATCCAGCCCCACAGGACGGTGCGCAGCTTGGGGTCGGTGTGCAGGCAGATGCCGTGGTCGACGCCGTAGACGCGGCCGTCGACGCCGGCCAGCAGGTGCCCGCCCTTGCGGTCGGTGTTGTTGACGACGATGTCGAGCACGGCGAGGTCGCGCAGCCCGGGGTGGTCGGCGTGGGCCAGCACCGCGGGCTCGCCCGCGCGGTCGTGGGCGTGCAGCACGACGCGCCAGTCTTCGGGCAGCTCTTCCGGCGCCCGGACGTCGACCAGGTCGTCCTCGGTGGTCTCGACCCACAGCTGGACCATGCCGGGGCCGAACGGCCCGTCGCGCAGCACGGTCGGCGGGATCGCGCCGATGCCCGCGGTCTCGGCGATGATCGCGGTGGCGACCTCGCGCCCGGCGAGGGTGCCGTCGGGGAAGTCCCACAGGGGCCGCTCCCCCGACACCGGCTTGTAGACGACCTGGCCGGTGACGCCGTCGAGCTCGATCGCGCAGAACAGCGTCACGTTCGAGGCGTCGACGAGGCGGCCTTCGACGTCGATGCGGCCGTGCGTGACGAGCTCGCGGGACGCCGGGTCGGCCGGGTCGGGGTGTCTCGCGGGGGTGCTCGCCATGGTCAGTCTTCGCCCGCGTCGGTCTCGCGCCGGTAGCCGTTCTGCCGGGGGCAGATGTGGCCGGTGGGGTCGAGCGGCTCGCCGCACAGCGGGCAGGGCTTCCGGCCGGCGTTGACGACCCGGTCGGCGCGCTCGGCGAAGGCGCGGGCGGCGGCGGGGCTGAGGAAGACGCGGACGGCGTCCGGGCCCTCTTCGGTGTCGTCGAGCACGACCGTTTCGTCGACCTCGCCCTCGGTGATGGCGAGCAGCTCGATGACGACCGCGCTGCTGTCGGCGTCCCAGCCCAGCCCCATGGTGCCGACGCGGAACTCCTCCTCGACCGGGACCGTGAGCGGGTCCAGGTCGACGAGGTCGTCGGGGGTGTCGTCGGGCACGTCGGCACCGAAGCGGCTGGCGACCTCCTCCAGCAGCGAGCTGAGGCGCTCCGCGAGGACGACGACCTGCTGTTTTTCGATGGTGACGCTGATGGTGCGCACGTCCTCGGACGCCTGGAGGTAGAACGTGCGATCGCCGGGCTCGCCGACGGTGCCGGCGACGAACCGATCCGGCTGGCGGAAGACGTGGATTACGCGAGACATAGCACTGTCGACCCTAGGCCACCGGCGCATGATCGGCATCCGCCGCCCCCGCTTCGCGGGCCGCTAGCCTCTGGGGGTGTCTCGGATCGCGTCGTACGGAACCTGGTCTTCGCCCATCACCGCCGCGGAGGTGGCCGCCGCCGGTGGCGGCCCGCAGTGGCTCGACGTCGTCGGGGACGAGGTGTGGTGGGCCGAGGCGCGGCCCGGTGAGCAGGGCCGGGTCGCGCTGGTGAAGGCCGTTCCCGGCGGGACGGAGGACGTCCTGCCGGCGCCGTGGAACGTCCGCAACCGGCTGCACGAGTACGGCGGTCGGCCGTGGGCGGTCGCCGACGGTGTCGTGGTGTTCACGCACTGGGCAGATCAGCGCGTGTACGCCCTGCGCGAAACCGGTGTGGCGCCGCTGACACCGGAGCCCGAAGAGCCGCAATCGGTCCGGTACGGCGACCTGCGGGCCGGGCGGCCCGGCGAGGTGTGGGCGGTGCGGGAGCGCAGTGTCGGGCCGCGGCCGACCGACATCGAACGCGAGCTCGTGGCGATCGCCCTGGACGGCGGCGAGCGCGTGCTGGCGGCGAGCCACCACTTCCTGACCGTGCCGAAGCTGTCCCCGGACGGGCGGCACGCGGCCTGGTTCGGCTGGGACCACCCGGCCATGCCGTGGGACGGGACCGAGCTGTGCGTGGCGCCGGTCGAGGCGGACGGTTCGTTCGGGCCGCACCGGGTGCTGGCCGGCGGCGCGGACGTGAGCGTGTGCCAGGTCGAGTGGGAGACGTCGTCGACGTTGCTGGCGTTGCTGGACCCGGACGGCTGGTGGAACCTGCACCGCGTCGGCCTCGACGGGTCGCTGGTCAACCTGGCTCCGGTGGAGCGCGAGCTGGGCGGGCCGCTGTGGAAGGTGGGGGCGCGGTGGTTCGTCCCGCTCGGCGGCGGGCGGCACGCGGTGCTGGCGTCCGGGCGGCTGGCCGTGCTCGACGAGGCGGACGGCTCGGTGACGCCGGTGGCCGAGGAGCTGACGGCGTGGTCGTCGTCGGGGTTCGCGGTACACGACGGCGGGATCGCCGGGGTGGCGGCGGGCCCGGTCCGCGAGGCCGCGGTGGTGCATTTCTCGCTCGGCGAAGGCGTTTTGACGGATCTGACGCCGCAGCCGGAGCTGCCGTCGGCCTACCTGCCGGTGCCGGAGGAGCGGGTGTTCACCACCGACGACGGCGAGACGGTGCCGGTGGCGCTGTACCTGCCGGCGAACCCGGACTTCGCTGCGCCCGAGGACGAGCGGCCGCCGCTGCTGGTGCACGTCCACGGCGGCCCGACGGGCCAGAGCTTCCCGGTGCTCGACCTGTCGATCGCGTACTTCACCAGCCGCGGCATCGCCGTGGCGGCGGTGAACTACGGCGGGTCGACCGGGTACGGGCGGGCCTACCGCGAGCGGCTGCGGGAGCAGTGGGGCGTGGTGGACGTCGCGGACTGCGTCGCGGTGGCCGAGGCGCTGGTGGCGGCCGGGCTGGCGGACGGTGACCGGCTGGCGATCCGCGGCGGCAGCGCGGGCGGGTTCACCGCGGCGGCGTCGCTGACGACGACGAAGACCTACCGGGCCGGGACGGTGATGTACCCGGTGCTGGACCTGGCCGGGTGGACCGGCACCGAGGGCGACACGCACGACTTCGAGTCGCGGTACCTGGACGGGCTGGTCGGGCCGTTGCCCGCGGAGAGGCAACGGTACGTGGACCGGTCGCCGCTGGCGAACGCGGCGTCGCTGGCCGAGCCGGTGCTGTTCCAGCAGGGACTGGAGGACAAGATCTGCCCGCCGGAGCAGGCGGACCGGTTCGTGGCCGGGCTGGCCGGGCGCGGGATCCCGTACGCCTACCAGCGGTTCGCCGGGGAGCAGCACGGGTTCCGGCAGGCGGCGACGATCGTGGCGGCGCTGGAGGCGGAGTTGTCGTTCTACGGTCAGGTGCTCGGGTTCGAGACGCCGGGTGTGGCGCGGCTGGAGCTGTCGCGGTGAGGCCGCCGCGGTTGCGGGCCGGCGACACGCTGGCGGTGGTGGCGCCGGCCGGGCCGGTGCCGGCGGACCTGCTGGAGAAGGCGTTGCCGGTGCTGCGCGGCTGGGGTGTCGAGGTGCGGGTGGGTCCGTGCGTGCGTGCTTCGCCCGGGTCGCCGCCGTATCTGTCCGGTTCGGACGAGGCGCGGGCGGCGGAGTTCACGGAGGCGTGGCTGGATCCGGGGGTGCGGTGCGTGCTGGCCGCCCGCGGCGGCTACGGGGTGCAGCGGATGCTGGACCTGCTGGACTGGGCGGCGTTGCGGGAGGCGGGGCCGAAGGTGCTGGCGGGGTCGTCGGACATCACGGCGCTGCACCGGGCGGTGAACGTCCACTTGGGACTGTCCAGTGTGTTCTCGCCGATGCCGGCGAGCGTGCTGTTCGACGACTTCGCGGTGGAGCACCTGCGGCGGTCGCTGTTCGAGCCGGAGCGGAACCTGGTGGTGCGCGGCGGTTCGGCGTTGGTGCCGGGCCGGGCGTCGGGGGTGCTGACGGGCGGGAACTTGTCGTTGCTGGCGGCCGGTCTCGGGACACCGGAGCAGGGTTCGGCGCGGGACGCGGTGGTGCTGCTGGAAGATGTGACGGAGAGCGTGTACCGGCTGGACCGGATGCTGACGCAGCTGTTGCGCAGCGGCTGGTTCGCGGGGGTCCGCGGCATCGTGCTGGGTTCATGGGCGGCGTGCGGCGACCCGGCGGACGTGCGGGAGCTGCTGCTGGAACGGCTCGGGCCGCTGGGAGTGCCGATGGTGGAGGAGTTCGGGTTCGGGCACGTGCCGTCGTCGCCGACGCTGCCGCTGGGGGTGCCGGTGACGCTGGACGCGGACCTGCGGACGTTGACGTTCGACTCCCCCGCGCTGACATGAGGTTGCCGGAGCCGGAGGCCCGCTCGCGTTTTGCTGAAGAGCGGGTGGCGCGGCTGGCGACGGTGTCGGCGGCGGGGGTGCCGCACCTGGTGCCGGTGACGTTCGCGGTGCGGGGTGACGAGGTCGTGTTCGCGGTGGACCACAAGCCGAAGTCTTCGGTGGCGTTGCGGCGCCTGGCGAACATCGAGGCGAATCCCGCGGTGTGTTTCCTGACCGACGGCTACGACGAGGACTGGTCACGGTTGTGGTGGGTCCGGGCGGACGGGACCGCGCGGGTGCTGCCGCCGGGTGCGGAGCCGGTTTCGTGGCTGGTGGCGAAGTACGAGCAGTACGCGGCGCGGCCGCCGGAGCACGCGGTGGTGGTCACCCGGGTGCGCAAGTGGAGCGGCTGGGCGGGCTCGTGAGTGTTTGGGGCGGTTAGAACCGCCCTGAACACTCACGAGGGTCAGTCGCGGAGGAACTTCTCCGGGCGGCGCCAGGCGTCGATCAGCCCCAGCGGGTCCGGACGCAGCAGCGACGCCGCCGAGTAGAGGCTCGCCACCACGACCAGGGCGATGAACCACCAGTCGTACAGCGCCTGCTCGCCCGTCGGGTAGTACACGAGCGTCACGAACACCGACACCGCGACCACGACCGCCAGGTGCCTCGGCTGCCACTTGAACGCCGACAGCAGCACGAATCCCCAGGTCAGGTACCACGGCAGGGTCGGCGGCATGAGGATCGCCACCGCCAGCAGCGAAATCCCGGCGCGGTAGACCGCCTCCGTGCCGCCGCCGCGGCCGAGCCACCACTGGCGGGCCCCGAAGGCGATCAGCAGGAGCATCCCGGCCGCGCGGGCGACCGTCACGAACGGGGACACCTGGACGTCGACCACCAGGTGGACCAGGTTGTAGAACACCTCGCCGATGCCGGTGGGGATGTTGAGCCAGTTCGCGATGAGCTGCGGGGCCTTGAGGCCGGACCACCAGCCGAGGTTGAGCGAGCCCAGCGAGATCCACGTCCCGGCGACGAACACCGGGAGGAACAGGCCGACCGAGGCCGCTCCGGCGCGGAAGAAGTTGCGGACCTTCGAGTCGCCTTCGAGGTGGTTGGCCCAGATCCAGACCAGGAACGGCAGGGCGATCGCCGCGGTGGGCTTGATCAGCATGCCGATCGTCACCAGGACGATCGCGAGCACGTGCTTGCGCTCCAGGGCGGCGAGGACGCCGATGGTGAGGAACGCCAGCATCATCAGGTCGTTGTGCGGGCCGCCGAAGAGGTGGATCACCATCATCGGGCTGGCCACCGCGAGCCACAGCGCCACCGGGAGCTTGCCGCCGAGGTGCTTGACCAGCCGCGGCAGCGCCCACAGCGTCCCCGCGAGCCCGGCCAGCAGGACGACGCGCATCAGGATGACGCCGAGGATCATGTTGTCGCCGGTGGTGGCGACCACGCCCTTCGAAATCAGCAGGAACAGCGGCCCGTACGGGGCCGGTGTCGTCTGCCACAGCGGGTGGACGTTCTGCACCACGTTCGGCAGGACGTCGAGCTCGGCGGGGCCGTTGGCGTACGGGTCGAGCCCGTAGAGCAGCTGGGCGCCCTGGCCGAGGTAGGAGAACACGTCGCGGGTGAACAGCGGCGGGGAGATGAGCAGCGGCGCCATCCAGCAGCCGGCGGCGACCAGGACGGGACGGCTGCCGACGCGGCCGAGCAGCACGTAGCGGCCGAGCCGGACCCACGCCCAGACGACGAGGCCGAAGCCGGTGTAGAGGACGGCGTTGGCGAGCATGCGGCCGTGGCCGTAGCGGATCCACGAGAGCGGGCCGTGGCCGAGCACGGGGTCCTTGATCAGGATGCCGCCGGCGCCGAACGCGGCGAGCATGAGCAAGGTGCTGCCGACTGTGCCCATCGCGATCGTGCGGTAGGGGAATCGCGAAGGCGTGAGGAGCCGCTCGGCCAGCGTGGTCGAGGGCTTCTGCGCGGGGTCGGTGGTGGTCGCCATTTCCGTTCGGAGGTTACACACCGCACCTGAGCGGGGTTCCCGCAGTGTCAGGTTTCGACGGTGCGGCGCTGGGCGGTGCCGCCGGGCAGGGCGGCCAGCAGGGACTTCGTGTATTCGTGCTTCGGGTCGAGCAGGACTTGTTCCACCGTCCCGGTTTCGACGAGTTCGCCGCGGTACATGACGGCGACGCGGTCGGCGATGTTCCAGGCCAGGCCGAGGTCGTGGGTGATCACCAGCGCGGCGAGGCCGAGTTCGCGGCGCAGCCGCAGCAGCAGGGCGAGGATCTCGCCGCGCACGGAGGCGTCCAGCGACGCGACGGGCTCGTCGGCCACCACCACCGAAGGCTCCAGCGCGAGCGCTCCGGCGATGACGACGCGCTGGCGCTGGCCGCCGGAGAGCTGGTGCGGGAGCCGGTCGGCGAACTTCGCGGCGGGCCGCAGCTCGGCGGCCTCCAGGGCCCGGTGGACGACGGCGCGCTCGTCGGCGAGCTGGTGGATCCGGGGTCCCTCGGCGACGGCCTCGTACACCGTGTGGGCCGGGTTGAGGGCGCTCGTCGGGTCCTGCAGGACCAGCTGGACCTGGCGGCGGTAGGCCTTGAGCCCCGCTCCCCCGGTGGGCACGGGTTTCCCGGCGTAGCGGACGACGCCGGAGTCGGCTTTCTGCAGGCCGAGCAGCGTGCGGGCGAGGGTGGTCTTGCCGGAGCCGGACTGGCCGACCAGCGCGACGATCTCGTCGCGGGCCACGGTGAGGTCGACCCCGGCGACGGCGTCGATCCGCTTGCCCGTGCGGTCGCGGAAGGAGACCCGCAGGTTTTCCGCCTCCAGCAGGGGCTCGCCGGTGACGCGGTCCTCGGGTTCGGGGGGCAGCGGGTTGGTGGTCGCCGGGGCGAAGCGGGACACCGGGTCGCCGACCGTGGGGAACGCCGCGGCCAGCGCCCGCGTGTGCTCGTGCTTCGGGGCGCCCATGACCTCGGCGCTGGGGCCTTCTTCGACGATCTGCCCGTCGTACATGACGGCGATGCGTTCGCAGGTGGCGGCGAGCACGGACAGGTCGTGGCTGATCATGATCAGGCCGATGTCCTGCTCGGCGACCAGCCGGGACAGCAGGGCGAGAACCTGGGCCTGGACGATGACGTCGAGCGCGGTGGTCGGCTCGTCGGCGATGATCAGCCGGGGTGAGCAGGCCAGTGCCATGGCGATCATGACGCGCTGCTTCTGCCCGCCCGACAGCTCGTGCGGGTAGGCGCCCGCGCGGCTCGGGGGCAGGTCGACCTGGGTGAGCAGCTCGGCGACGCGAGCGTCGATCTCGGCGTCGGTGGGCGTCTTCCCCGCCGGTGGGTGCAGGCGCAGGGGTTCGGCGATCTGCTCGCCGATCTTGCGGACCGGGTTGAGGGCGTGCATGGCGCCCTGGAACACCACCGACGCCTCGGCCCAGCGGACCGCGCGCAGCCGTCCCCACTTCATCTCGGTGACGTCTTCGCCGTCGAGGAGGATTTCGCCGGTGATCTTCGCCGTGCGCGGCAGCAGCCGCAGCACGCTCATGGCGACGGTGGACTTGCCCGAGCCGGACTCGCCGGCGACGCCGAGGGTGCCGCCGGGGTCGAGGGTGAGGCCGACGCCGCGGACGGCGGGGACTTCCTTGTCGCCCACCTCGTAGGTGACGTTCAGGTCCTGGAGCTGCAGCAGCGGGGTGGTCACTTCTTCAACCTCGGGTTGAACACGGTCTCCAGGCCCCGGCCGACCAGGGTGAAGAAGAGGACGACGAGGACGATGGCGATGCCGGGCGGGAGCACGTTCCACCAGGCGCCGCGGCTGATGGCGCCGTTGTTGAGCGCGCTTTCCAGGACCAGGCCCCAGGTGACGGAGTTGGGGTCGCCGACGCCGAGGAACGACAGGGTCGCGTCGGCGATGACGGCGTTGCCGACCACCAGGGTGGTGTTGGCCAGGACCAGGGGCATGACGCCGGGCAGGACGTGCCTGCCGATGACGTGCAGGTGGCCGCCGCCGAGGGCGTGGGCGCGCTCGATGTAGGGACGGCTTTCGATGGTCAGCGTCTGGGCCCGGACGAGCCGGGCGGTGCTGGGCCAGGCGGTGAGGCCGATGGCGAGGATGATCGTGCCGACGCCTTTCGGGAGCACCGCCGAGAGCGCGATCGCGAGGATCAGCGAGGGCAGCACGAGGAAGAAGTCGGTGAACCGCAGCAGCGTCGCCGACACCCAGCCGCCGAAGTGCGCGGCGGTGATGCCGATCAGGGTGCCGATCACTACCGAGAGCAGGGCGGCGGAGAACCCGACGAGCAGGGAGATCCGGGTGCCCCAGACGGTCATCAGCAGCACCGAGCGGCCGAAGTTGTCGGTGCCGAGCCAGAAGTCGGCGTTCGGCGGGGACAGCGGTGCCCCGGTGGCCTTGGTGACGTCGAGGCCGCTCTCGTCGCTGATCAGCGGCAGGAGCAGGGCGACGAGGACGGTGGCGCCGAGCAGGACGAGCCCGATGAGCGCGGCGCGCTGGGCGGCGAACTCCTGCCAGGTACGGGCGAGTGACGCGCGGCGGCGGCTCCACGCGATCTGCCGTGGCGTCTCAGCGGTGGTCATGAGGTACGCACCCTGGGGTCGAGCACGCGGTAGAGCAGTTCCGCGAGCAGGTTCATCAGCACCACGGCGCTGGCCAGCACGGTGAACACGCCCTGCAGCACGGGCAGGTCGGGGCCGTGGAGGGCGTCGTAGGTGAGCTGGCCGAGGCCGGGCCAGCTGAACACGGCCTCGACGGTGACCGCGCCGGCGACGACCTGGCCGAACTGCATGAACACCAGCGTGGTGGTGGGCAGCAGCGCGTTGGGGACGGCGTGGCGGCGGCGGACGAGGTCGTCGCGCAGGCCCTTGGCGCGGGCGGTGGTGAGGTAGTCGGCGTTCATCTCCCCCAGCAGCGACGACCGCATGATCAGCATGTACTGGGCGTAGAACACCGCCAGCAGCGTCAGGCACGGCAGCACCAGGTGGTGCAGGACGTCGAGGGTCTGGGACAGCACATCGGGGGCGGCGTCCGGGGAGTGCATGCCGCGGCTGGGGAACAGGCCGTTGGTCACCACGAGCAGCATCAGGCCGAGCCAGAACTGCGGGACCGACCAGAGGGTCAGCGCGATCCCGGTCTGGCTGCGGTCGAAGAAGCTGTCGCGGCGCCAGGCGGCGCGGATGCCCAGCCACAGGCCGAGGAGCACGGCGAGGACGGTGGCGCTGCCGACGAGCAGGATGGTCGGCCAGAGCCGCTCGGCGATCATGTCGGCGACCGGGCGGCCGTTGTTGAGCAGCCGGGACTCGCCGAGGTCGCCGTGCAGCAGGTTCCAGAAGTAGTTGCCGAACTGGACGAGGACGGGCTTGTCGACGCCCATCTTCTCGCGCAGTTCGGCGATCTGCTGGGGGCTGGTGACGCGGTCGCGGGTCATCGCGGCGACGGGGTCGCCGGGCAGCATCCGGAAGAGGAAGAAGAACAGGACGATCACCAGCACGATGCTGATGAGGGCTTCGACGATCTTCTTGAGTACGAACCGGGCGGTGCCGGTCCCGCCGCGGTGCTCGTCGGGGTCGACGAGCACCGCGGCCTGGTCGGGCGTGGTCATTCCTACTCGCGGTCTTCCGAGGTCTTGTTCCGGCGGCTGAGCGCGATGCCGCCGCCGACGAGGACCACCACGACGACCGCGCCGATGACGATCCAGAGCACCGTGTTGCCGCTGCCGGAGTCGGCGGCGTTGGTGGTGCCGGCCGGGGTGGCGCCGTAGACGCCCCAGTAGCCGGTCTGCTCGAGGATGGCACCCTTGGGCTGCGGCTGGGTGGTGAAGCCGGAGAACTTGTCGGAGCGGTAGGCCTCGAGCGCGTTCTGGTAGTCGAGCACGATCGTCGGGTACTGGCTGTAGAGCCGGGCCTGGGCCTGCTTGACGTAGTCGGCGCGCTTGGCGTCGTCGGTCTCGGTCAGCTGCTTCTTGTACAGGTCGTCGTACTGGGCGTCGCAGAAGAACGTGTCGGTGCTGCCGCCCTTGCCGTCCGGGGTGGGCCGCGCGGCGCAGGTGTGCAGCGAGAGCGCGTAGTCCGGGTCGGGGTTGGTGCCGTAGCCGCCGATGGCCAGGTCGTACTTGCCGGTGGCGGTGCGGTCGGACAGCTCGTCGTCGGAGACGAGGTCCTGCTTGACCGTGATGCCGATCTCCTTGAGCCAGCCGGCGACGTACTGGGCGACGCCCTGGTCGTAGCTGCGGTTGGCGTGGCCGGTCAGGCGCAGTTCGAGCTTGGCGCCGCCGGGGGCGGTGCGGACGCCGTCGGCGCCCTTCTTGTAGCCGGCCTGCTCGAGGGTGGCGTTGGCGGCGGCGAGGTCGAACTTGACCTTCTCGGTGTCGCTGGGGTCCCAGTGGTAGTCGGCGTAGATCGGGGGCACGACGCCGCCGCCGACCTGGCCGAGGCCCTTGAGGACCTTGTCGACCAGGGTCTGGGTGTCGACGGCCTGGGTGATGGCCTTGCGGACGTTGATGTCCTTGAGGACCGGGTTGCCGTCGCCGATGGGGTTGTTGGCGTTGTCGGCGACGCCGAAGTTCATCGCCAGCTCGTCGTAGCGGCGGCCGGGGGCGGCGTTGGTGGTGATGCCGTCCTGGCCCTGCAGCGCGGCGAACTGGTTGGGGTTGAGCCGGTTGATGACGTCGACTTCGCCCTGCTTGAGGGCGTTGACGGCGGCTTCGGTGTCCTTGAACTGCAGCAGCTGCAGCTCGTCGATCTTGGGGGCGCCGCGCCAGTAGTCCTTGTTGGCCTTGAGCTTGACGTACTCGTTCGGCTTGTACTCGGTGACCTGGAAGGGGCCGTCGGAGACGCCGGCGATGGCCAGGCCGTCGGTGTCGGCGGCCTTGAGGTCCTTGACCGGCTCCCAGATGTGCTGGGGCACGATCGGGACGTCGAGCAGGTTCATGTTGACCTGCACGGTCTTGGTCTTGATGACGAGGGTGGTGTCGTCGGGCGCGGTGACGGTCTCGAAGTTGGCGACGTAGTTGCCGTTGGCGGTGCGGGCGTTCTCGTCGGTGAGCATGCGGTTGAACGTGTACGCCGCGTCCTTGGCGGTCACCGGCTGGCCGTCGCTCCACTTGACGCCGGTGCGGATCTTGAAGGTCCAGGTGAGCTTGTCCGGCGACGGGGTCCAGGACTCCGCGAGGGCGGGCGAGGCCTCGGCCTTCTCGGCGTTCGGGACGGTGAGGAACTCGTAGGTGAACCGGCCGATCTGCGTCGAGGCGGCGAGCACGGCGGTGAACGGGTTGAGGTGGTCGATGCCGGTGGTCAGGGCGACCCGCAGCACTTTGCCCTGCTGGGCCTGCGCGGGCACGGCGAGCGGGATCGCCGCCAGTGTCGCGGCCGCGGCGACCGCGCCCACGCGGGCGAGCCGCCCGACTCTGCGTTGGAAATGCACCAAAAACCACCCCATCGTTCTCGCTGTGAGCCTCCCCAAGGACGAGAAGTAACCACATACCCGGACAACCGCGCAATATGTTGCCGCCTCGGCAGGTGTCCGATCGTTATCGAGCGCCTCCGGTGACCGACCGTGACAAGCGGAAGGCGGGATTCCGTGTCCGGGCCGCCGGCGGCGTGGCTAGAGTGCCCGGCATGCGCATCATGATCTCGGCGGACATGGAGGGCGCCACCGGCGTCACCTGGACCGACGACGTCGTGCCCGGTTCGCCGCAGTGGGACCGCTTCCGGCGGCTGTTCACCGGCGACGTCAACGCGGTGCTGGCCGGGCTGTTCGCGGCCGGGGCGGGTGACGTGCTGGTCAACGAGGCGCATTCGTCGCAGCGGAACCTGCTGCTGGAGGAGCTGGACCCGCGGGCGCGGATGCTCACCGGGCGCCACAAGCCGCTGTCGATGATGCAGGGCATCGACTCCGGTGTGGACGGTGTGGTGTTCCTCGGCTACCACGCCGGTGCCGGGTTCGACGGGGTGCTTTCCCACACCTACCTGGAGAACCAGATCACCGGGGTGTGGCTGGACGACGTCCCGGCGAGCGAGGGCAGGCTGAACGCGGCGGTGGCCGCGGAGTACGGCGTGCCGGTCCTCCTCGTTTCGGGTGACGACGAAACGTGTGACGACGCGCGCGACTACGCGCCGGAGGCGGAGCTGGTCGCGGTGAAGGAGTGCGTGAGCCGGTACGCGGCGATCTGCCTGCCGCCGGCGCGCACGGCGGAGCTGCTGACCGGGGCCGCCACGGACGCGATGGCGCGGGCGGGACGGGAAGAGCGGCAGGTCGGGGCGCACCGGATCGAGGTGGAGTTCGACGCGAGCCACCTGGCGCAGGCGGCGGCGGTGATCCCGACGGTGGAGCAGATCGGCACCCGGCGGGTCGGGTTCGACGCGCCGAACATGACCGAGGCGATGAAGGCGTTCAAGGTCGTCACGGCGATCGCGGCGGGGGCGGTGCAGGGTATCTATGGCTGACGTCGTGCAGGTGTGCGCGGACCTGATCCGGTTCGACACCACCAACCGCGGCGGCAACGACGCCGAGGGCGAGCGCCCGGCCGCGGAGTACGTCGCCACGTTCCTGGACGGCCTCGGCATCCCGGCGAAGATCCTCGAAGCCGCGCCGGGGCGGGCCAGTGTGGTCGCCCGCGTGCCCGGGACGGACCCGTCGCTGCCGGCGCTGCTGGTGCAGGGGCACCTCGACGTCGTCCCGGCGGACGCCGCGGACTGGTCGGTGCACCCGTTCTCCGGGGAGATCCGCGACGGCTACCTGTGGGGCCGGGGCGCGACGGACATGAAGGACTTCGTGGCGATGGTGCTCGCCGCGCTCGCCGACGGGCTGCGGCCGCGGCGGGAGCTGGTGCTGGCGTTCGTCGCCGACGAGGAGGACCGCGGCGACTGGGGCGCGCACTGGCTGGTCGCCGAGCACCCGCACCTGTTCGACGGCTGCGTGGCGGCGGTCAGCGAGTCCGGCGGCTACACCTACCACGTGCCCGCGGCCGACGGCCGGGACGTGCACCTGTACCCGGTCGGGACGGCCGAGCGCGGGACGGCGCACCTGCGGCTGACCGCCCGCGGCCGGGCCGGGCACGGCTCGCGCCCGAACGACGAGAACGCCGTCACCCGGCTGGTGGGGGCGCTGCACCGGATCGCGGCGCACCGCTGGCCGGTGGCGCTGACGCCGACGGTGCGGGCGTTCCTGGAACGGACCGGCGCGGCGCTGGGTGTGCCGGTGGATCTGTCCACTCCGGACGGGGTGGACGCGGCGGTGGCCGCGCTGGGCCCGGCGGGGCACCTGGTGGCGCCGACGGTCCGCAACAGCACGACGCCGACGATGCTCGACGCCGGGTACAAGGTGAACGTGATCCCGTCGACGGCGACCGCGCAGGTGGACGTGCGGGTGCTGCCGGGGACCGAGGAGTCGTTGTTCGCGGTGCTGGACGAACTGCTCGGGGAAGGCGTGACGCGGGAGTTCGTCGCGCACCAGCCGCCGGTCGAGGCGCCGGTGGACTCGCCGTGGTTCGACGCGATGGCCGCGGCGTTGCGGGCGGAGGACCCCGAAGCCGTGGTGGTGCCGTACTGCCTGGGCGGGGGCACCGACGCGAAGGCGTTCGCGCAGCTGGGGATCGCCAACTACGGGTTCGCGCCGCTGTGGCTGCCGAAGGGGTTCCCGTACCGGGCGATGGCGCACGGGGTGGACGAGCGGGTGCCGGTGGCGGGCCTGCACTTCGGCACCCGCGTGCTGTCCCGGTTCCTCGAGACCTGCTAGGGCACGACGACGACCTTCCCGGCGGCGGCGTTGTCCTCCATGTACCGGTGGGCGGCGGCGATGTCGTCGAGGCCGAAGACCTTGTCGACGTTGGGGCGGTAGGTGCCGGACTCGACGTCGTCGACGACCCGCTGCAGGACCTCGGTGCGGCCGCGGGCGTCCTTGCTGTGGAACGCGGTCAGCTTGGTGCCGGACGGGATCCGCGCGATCGGTTCGAAGTCCGGGACGAGCCAGCCGCTGAGCGACCCGGCCACGCACACCGTGCCGCCGCGGCGGACCAGGCGCAGGGAGCCGGCGACGGTGTCGGCACCGACGAGGTCGAGGACGTGGTCCGGACCTTCCGGCCAGATCCGGTCGACCGCGAGCGGCTCGCCGTCGTCGACGAGGACGTGGGTGACGCCCGCGGCGGTGAGGGCGGCGGTCTTGCCGGGCCGCCGGGTGGTGGCCGCGGTTTCCGCGCCGAGCCCGGCGGCGATCGACGCGGCGGCCATGCCGACCGACGACGTCCCGCCGCGGATCAGCAACCGGGTGCCCGGGCCGACGTCGAGGGTGTCCAGTGCGCCTCGGGCGGTCAGGTAGGTCTCGGGCAGCGCGGCGAGCACCTCCCACGGCAGCGTCGTGGTGACCGGCATCAGCAGCGGATCGGGCAGCAGGGCGTATTCGGCGTAGCCGCCGTCGAAGGCGCGGCCCATCTCCCCCATCACCGCCGCGACGGTCGTCCCTTCCGGCAGGCGCGGGTCGGCCGAGGCGGCGATCGTGCCGACGCATTCGATCCCGAGCACGCGCGGGAAGGTCACGTCCGGCGAATGTCCTTGCCGGGTCCGCAGTTCCGACCGGTTCAGGCCCGCCCCGGCCACCCGCACCAGGCTCCAGCCCGGCCGGACCTCGGGGATCGGCAGCTCGCGGATCTCCAGGACTTCCGGGCCGCCCGGCCGGACGCAGACCGCGGCTCGCATCGTGTTCGTCATGGGTCCACCTTCGCCGCCGCGACGGGTGGCCGACCACCGGTAACATGTCAGACCATGCCCGAAACTCGCCAGTCCCGGATCTGGCCGTCCGGGGGCGTGCACTTCTGGCCGTCGGGCGGCGCCAGCGAGGCGCATGCCCACACCCGCGGGCACCTCGTCTACGCGGCGCGCGGGGTGTTGTCCGTGCACACGGCGGAGGGGACGTCGATCGTGCCCGCCAACCGGGTCGCGTGGACCCCGGCCGGGGTGGTCCACCGGCACCGCGCGCACGGGGACACTGACATGCGGATCGTGTTCCCGGCGGCCCGGCTGCTGCCGGAGCACCCGGCCGTGTTCACCGCGTCCGGGCTGGCGCGCGAGGTGGTGCTGGCGCTGACCGGGCCGCGGGAGTACGACCGCGCGGCGACGGCCCGGCTGCACCGGGTCCTCGCCGACGAGCTGCGGGCGGCGCCGGAGCGGCCGCTGCACCTGCCGGAACCGCGTGACGATCGGTTGCGGGCGATCGCGCGGCGGCTCTACGAGCACCCCGGGGACACCACGTCGCTGGCCGAGCTGGGCCGGGCGATCGGGGCGAGCGCGCGCACGCTGAGCCGGTTGTTCCGGGACGAACTCGGGTTGACCTTCCCGGAGTGGCGGACGCAGCTGCGCATCGGGCACGCGCTGGTGCTGCTCGCCGAGGGGCACGACACGACTCAGGTGGCGCACGCCTGTGGGTGGGCGAACCCGAGTCACTTCATCGCGGCCTTCAGCGCGGTCGTCGGCACCACGCCGGGTCGTCACCGGGTGAAGGTGGCCCAGTAGCGGGTGCCTTCGCGGACGGTCTCGAGGCTCACCAGCCGGACGCCGTCCTGGGCGACCGACTCGATTTCCGCGCGGCTGAACGGCCACGGCGGGCCTTCCCAGTGCTCGGCGTCGGTGCTCTCCTCGGCCACTTCGGACACCACGGCGGTGCCGCCCGGGGCGAGGAACCCGGCCAGTGACGCGATGGCGGCGGGGCGGAAGTCGCGGGGCATGGCCTGGATGTTGATGATCTCCACAACCAGGTCGAAGGCGTGGTGCCAGTCCGCGGGTGGGTGCAGCAGGTCCGCGACGACGTAGTCCACTGTGGACTCCGGGAACCGGGCGCGGGCGGCCTCGACCGCGGTCGGGGCGACGTCGAACGCCGTGACCGCCCAGCCGCGGGAGGCCAGCAGCTCGGCGTCGTCGCCCAGGGCGCTGCCGACGACGAGCGCGCGGCGGCCCTCGCCCGGGGTGATCCAGGCGGCGAGGTCGGAGTTCGGCGCGCCGCGGGTCCACGGCACTTCGGCCTCGCCGCGCGCGGCCGCGGTGTAGAGCTGGTCGAACCACGCGGTCGGGCTGCCTTCGGCGAGGGAGGCGCGGGCGAGTACGCGGTCGGCGGGGTCCGGCGTCGTCATGATCGTGACCTTAGCGACGACGCCGGACCCGCGTGACCCGATTTACCGGGCGACCGGCCCGGGCAGGGCGTAGAGCCCGTCACCGGCCCAGTGGACGAAGTCGTGCGGGGGCGCGGCCGGGGGTGCCGGGCGGAAGTTGGCGGCGTCGTCGACGCTGCCGCTGCCGTCGTAGGCCGCCCGCAGCGGATACGGGAACACCGGCCGGGTGCGGGTGACGGCCCCGGCCGGGTCGCGGCCCGTCGCGGTCACCACCGTCGGGGCGGTGCCGCGCTCGACCCAGGCGACCAGTTCGCGCAGCGGGTCGAACTCGGTGAGCGTGCTGCCGGTGCCGCAGTGGTAGAGCGAGGGCACCATGAACAGCCGTGCCCAGCTCTGGGTCTGGGTGAGGCCCCCGGAGCGCTGG
Source organism: Amycolatopsis nalaikhensis (assembly GCF_030264295.1). Taxonomy (GTDB): domain Bacteria; phylum Actinomycetota; class Actinomycetes; order Mycobacteriales; family Pseudonocardiaceae; genus Amycolatopsis; species Amycolatopsis nalaikhensis. The sequence goes on from NZ_CP127173.1 coordinate 8,253,517, forward strand.
GTCAGGCGCTGGTAGTAGTCGAGGGTGCCGGTCGGCGGGATGGCCTGGTCGGCCCAGCCGTGCCAGAGGACGAGCTTGCCGCCGCGCCGCCGGAACTCCGTCAGGTCCAGGCTCATCGCGTTGTAGCGGACGCCGACGGGGGTGAGCCGGTCGAACTCGCGGCGGGTGAAGGCGAAGCTGTCGACGGTCGAGGCCGGGGCGCCGATCGGGTAGCCGAGGTAGCGCAGGTAGTTGTCGGCGAGGTTGCGGGCGAACGCGGCGCCGCCGGTCTCGGGGACGCCGATGATCCAGCCGGCCCAGGCGAGCTCCGAGCCGGGCTGTTCGCCGCCCGGGTAGAGCAGCGTGCCGCGCTCGTCGACCGGGGGCGAGTAGATCTTGCGGGCCGCGCCGACCTGGGCCGGGGTCAGGCAGTCAGCGGTGTCGGTGCCGGCCGGGCAGGTCAGCGTCGCGGGGTCGAAGTGGCAGGTGCGGGGGTCGTCGAGCTGGCCGTCGGTGAGCCCGTCGAGGCGGTCGCAGGCGGCGAGGACGGCGTTGTGCAGGGCGGGCAGCTTCGCGGCGGTGAGGATCGGGCGGCCGTCGGCGCCGGTGTTGGCCCGGGCGAGCCAGGTCTGGAACACCCCGACCAGCGGGCTCCAGTAGTTCGCGGGCGCGCCGGCGACGATGCCGTCGAAGTCGCCGGGGTAGCGCTGGGCGAGCTGGAGGCCTTCGCGGCCGCCGTCGGAGCAGCCGGTGAAGTACGACTTCTTCGGTGGGGCGCCGTAGAAGGCCTTGATGATCGCCTTCGCGGCGCGGGAGACGACGTGGGAGGCGCGGAACTCGAAGTCGTCGCGGGCGGCCTGGTCGTTCGCGCCCCAGCTGCCGTCGTCGACGATGAACGGGGTGCGGCCGACGTGGCCGTCGTCGGTGGCGGCGACCGCGACGTCGGCGCCGTGGGGCAGGCCGCAGTCGGCGAAGGCGGGCGGGGTGATGACGCCGCAGAAGCCGCCGCAGCCGTACTGCAGGTAGCGGCCGGCGTAGGTCTTGGTGGGCAGCCGCAGCTCGAAGCGGACGGCGGGTTCGACGTAGCCGCGCACGCCGCAGTACTCGGGGTCGGTGCCGGTCGCGGCGACGACGGTGGCCTCGGTGACGTGCGTGGCCGCGCCCGGCAGGGTGAAGCCGCGGACCAGGTCGACGCAGGCGGAGCTGGGCCGGACGGCGGAATCCGCCGCGGCGTGGGCGGTGGCCGGGCCGATTCCGGCGGTGGCCAGGGTGAGGGTGAGGACGGCGGTGAAGATCCGGACTGGTCTCATTGGGGCCCCTTCCCCTCGGTTGTCCAGTTCTGGCCAGGTTTGCCGACCGGTCTTGACATCGATGTCACCCGCGCGTTTCGCTTCCTGGGCACCGCCGGTCCCCGTCCGTCGGTCCCCCGTTCACCCTCCAGAGCTTGGAGCAACGATGCCCCGAAGCGCCAGACCGCCGGTCGCTTTCCTGGTGACCGCCGCTGTGGTCGCCGCCGGCCTGGTCGCCCTCCCCGCGGCCTCCTCCGCCGCCGAAGAAGCCCTCCCCGCCGACTTCACCTCCTCCTTCGAGCCCGGTGACGTCCAGCCGACGTGGACCGACACCGTCGACACCGACGCCGCCGGCAAGCCCCGCGCGTCCGGCATCAACGGCGCGAACGGCACCGCCATCCCCGGTGACATCCGCGGGAAGGTGACCGAGTCCAGCGCCAGCAGCGAGAACACCGGCGGCGGCGAGGTCGTCTCGAACCTCGTCGACGGCACCACCGACACGAAGTGGCTGTCGTGGGACCCGACGGCGTGGGCGCAGATCACGCTGTCCGAGCCGACCTCGATCACGCACTACGCGCTCTCCTCGGCCAACGACTTCGCCGAGCGCGACCCCAAGGACTGGACCCTGCAGGGTTCCAACGACGCGCAGACCTGGACCGACCTGGACAAGCAGGCTGACCAGGCGTTCACCGCGCGGTTCCAGCAGAAGGACTACCAGCTGGCCGCGCCGAGCGCGGCGTACAAGTACTTCCGGCTGGACATCACCCGCAACAACGGCGGTCCGATCCTGCAGGTGTCGGAGCTGCTGCTGGCCAACGACGACCCGGCACCGCCGCCGCTGCCAAACATGCGCACCTTTACCGACTCGGGCCCGACCAGCGGCTACACGAACAAGAACCGCGTCGGCTTCACCGGGCTCAAGGCCTTCCGCTACTCGGGCAGCCAGACCCAGGCCCACGGCTGGTCCTACAACAAGGTCTTCGACGTCGACGTCCCGGTCGTGGCCTCGACCGAGCTGTCCTACAAGGTGCAGCCGCAGTTCATCACCGGCGACCTGAAGTACCAGAGCACGAACGTCGCGATCGACCTGGCCTTCACCGACGGCACCTACCTGCGTGACCTCGGCGCCACCGACCAGTACGGCTTCCCGCTGACGCCCGAGGGCCAGGGCAAGAGCAAGGTCCTCTACACCAACCAGTGGAACCTGGTGCGCTCCGCGATCGGCACCGTCGCCCAGGGCAAGACGATCGACCGGATCCTGGTCGGCTTCGACAACCCCGACGGCCCCGGCTCGCTGCAGGGCTGGCTCGACGACGTGAAGATCTCGGCGACGCCGACGCCGCCGGCCAGCACCCGCCCGAGCGACAACGTGCTCACCACGCGCGGCACGATGGCCAACGGCACCTTCTCCCGCGGCAACAACTTCCCCGCCACCGCGGTGCCGCACGGGTTCAACTTCTGGACCCCGGTCACCGACGCGAACGCCGACAACGGCGACGTGCGGTGGATGTACAACTACCACAGCCAGAACAACGAGCAGAACCTGCCGGAGCTGCAGGCGTTCAGCGTCAGCCACGAGCCGAGCCCGTGGATGGGCGACCGGCAGACCTTCCAGGTGATGCCGTCCGCGGCCACCGGGGTGCCGGACGCCAACCGCGACGCCCGCGCGCTGGCGTTCAAGCACGACAACGAAGTCGCCCGCGCGCACTACTACGGCGTGCAGTTCGAGAACGGGATCAAGACCGAGATCGCCCCGACCGACCACGCCGCGGTGTTCCGGTTCTCCTTCCCGGGCAGTGACTCGAGCCTGCTCTTCGACAACTACAAGAACCAGGGCGGCCTGACGCTCGACACCGCCAGCGGCACGCTGTCGGGCTACACCGACGTCAAGAGCGGCCTGTCGGCCGGGGCGGGCCGGATGTTCGTCTACGCCACCTTCGACAAGCCGGTCACCGCGGGCGGCAAGATCACCGGGCAGGGCCGCGACAACGTCACCGGCTACCTGCGGTTCGACGCCGGCGCGGACAAGACCGTGTCGATGAAGATCGCGACGTCGCTGATCAGCGTGGACCAGGCGAAGAAGAACCTGGCCCAGGAGATCACCCCGAACGCGACCTTCGACTCCGTCCGCGACGCCGCCCAGCGCGCCTGGGACGACCAGCTGAAGGTGATCGAGGTCGAGGGCGCGTCCAAGGACCAGCTCACGACGCTGTACTCGAACCTGTACCGGCTGTTCCTGTACCCGAACTCGGCGTTCGAGAACACCGGCACCCCGGAGAAGCCGAAGTACCAGTACGCGAGCTTCGTCTCGCCGAAGGCGGGGGCGGACACCCCGACCCAGACCGGGGCGAAGATCGTCGACGGCCAGACCTACGTCAACAACGGGTTCTGGGACACCTACCGCACGACGTGGCCGGCGTACTCGCTGCTGACCCCGGACATGGCCGGGAAGATGGTCGATGGGTTCGTCCAGCAGTACCGCGACGGCGGCTGGATCTCCCGCTGGTCCTCGCCGGGCTACGCGGACCTGATGACGGGCACCAGCGCGGACGTCGCGTTCGCCGACGCCTACCTCAAGGGCGTGCGCAACTTCGACGTCAAGTCGTTCTACGACGCGGCGCTGAAGGACGCGACGGTGACCCCGCCGAACAACGCGGTCGGCCGCAAGGGCGTGGACCAGGGCATGTTCCTCGGGTACGCGCCGAACACCGCCGACCACGGGTTCTCGTGGTCGATCGAGGGCTACGTCAACGACTTCGGCATCGCGAACCTGTCGAAGAAGCTCTACGACGAAGCCCCGGCGAGCGACCCGCGCAAGCAGGAGTACCTGGCCAACTACGAGTACTTCACCAGCCGCGCGCAGCAGTACGTGAACCTGTTCGACCCGAGTGTCGGGTTCTTCCAGGGCCGCGACGCGGCGGGCAAGTTCAGCCGGTCGCCGGAGCAGTACGACCCGCGGGTGTGGGGCATCGACTACACCGAGACCAACGGCTGGGGCATGGCGTTCTCCGTGCCGCAGGACGGTCAGGGCCTGGCCAACCTCTACGGCGGCCAGGCGGGCCTGGCGAAGAAGCTGGACGCGTTCTTCGCCGACCAGGAGACCGCGAACTTCCCGGGCTCCTACGGTGGCGTGATCCACGAGATGCGGGAGGCGCGGGACGTGCGGATGGGCCAGCTCGGCCACTCCAACCAGGCCTCGCACCACACGCTCTACATGTACGACTACGCGGGCCAGCCGGCCAAGACGCAGGAGAAGGTCCGCGAGGCGCTCTCGCGGCTCTACACCGGCAGCGAGATCGGCCAGGGCTACGCCGGTGACGAGGACAACGGCGAGCAGTCGGCGTGGTGGACGTTCTCGGCGCTGGGCTTCTACCCGCTGCAGATGGGCAGCCCGAACTACGCGATCGGGTCGCCGCTGTTCAAGAAGGCCACCGTCCACCTGGCCGGCGGCAAGGACCTGGTGATCAACGCGCCGAAGAACAGCGCGAAGAACGTCTACGTCCAGGGCGTGAAGGTCAACGGCAAGGCGTACTCCTCGACGTCGCTGCCGCACGACCTGATCGCCAAGGGCGGGACGATCGACTTCGACATGGGCCCGAACCCGTCGTCGTGGGGTACCGCCCCCGGTGACGCGCCGAAGTCGATCACCTCGGGTGACGCGGTGCCGACGCCGCTGCACGACGAGACCGGGGCCGGCAAGGGCACGCTGTCCACTTCGGACGGCTCGAACGCCGGTGCGCTGTTCGACAACACCTCGCGCACCCAGGCCGCCGTCACCGGCGCCGTGCAGTACCAGCTCAACAACACCGAGGAGGCCGTCAGCCACTACACGCTGACGTCCCAGACCGGTGCGGGCGACCCGAAGAGCTGGGTGCTGAAGGGCTCCTACGACGGCAAGACCTGGGCCGTGGCCGACAAGCAGGAGAACCAGGCGTTCAGCTGGCGGCAGCAGACGCGGGCGTTCAAGGTGGCCAACCCGGCGCACTACGCCTACTACCGGCTCGAGGTCACCGCGACCAGCACCGGCGCCCCGGCGCAGCTGGCCGAGGTGGAGCTGCTGGGCCAGCCGGACGCGGCCTGCACGAAGACGGTCACCGGCGCCTCCGGGCCGCTGTCGGTCACCTCGGGCACGGTGTGCCTGCGGGACGCGGCGGTGTCGGGCCCGGTCACCGTCGCCGAGGGTGCGTCGCTGGTGGTGCGCGGCGGCACGATCGAGGGCCCGCTCGCGGCCACCGGCGCCGGCCGGGTCGTGCTCGACCGCACGAAGGTCACCGGCCCGGTGGCGATCACCGGGACGACCGGCCCGGTGTCGATCGAGCTGACCGACTTCGGCGGCCCGCTGGCGCTGACGGCCAACCACGGCCCGGTGCTGACGTCCAGCACGGTGGCGGGCCCGCTGGCGTGCGCGCTCAACACGCCGGTGCCGACGGACTACGACCTGCCGAACACCGTCCGCGGCCCCGCCGCCGGGCAGTGCGCGAAGCTCTAGTCCAGCGGTAGGCCCGTGAAGGCCTCTTTCCCGGTTGCTGTGGCCGGGGAGGAGGCCTTCACGGCGTTCGGGGCGCCGAGGGGTGGGCGGCGAGGGCTGAAGGGGACTTTCATCGCATCGGATGCGATTAAAGTCCCCTTCAGCACATCGCGGTCCCGCGCCGGTCCGGCCCGCTACGCCGTTCGGCCGATACGGTGTAGCGCATGCCCGACGCCGTGTTCTTCTCCTCCTTCGAATCCGGCGACCCGCAGCCCGCGGACCCCGCGCTGCGCGTCGACAGCGGACCGGACCGCTCCCCCACGGCCAAGACCGGTGTCGGCTTCACCGGCCTGCGGGCGCTGCGCTACACCGCGCGGCCCGAGGCCGTCCTGTTCGAGCTGGACCTGCCGGTGACCGAGCGCACCGAGCTGTCCTATGTGGTCTTCCCGGCCGCCGACGGCGAGATCCCCGCCTACCTCGCCACCCGGGTCAGCGTGGACGTCGAGTTCGCCGACGGCACCTCCGCCGGGTTCGCGCCGGTGGACGACAAGACGCTGTGGGTGGACCAGTGGAACCCGGTGCGCCGCCCGCTCGGGGCGTTCGCCGGGCGCCGGGTGCGGCGGCTGGTGCTGCGCACCGCCGTGCCGGAGGGGGACGTCACCGGTTGGCTCGACGACGTCCGCGTCGGCGACCGCGCCGAGCCGCCGCGGGACCCGGTCGACTGCGTCCGCACGACCCGCGGCTCGCACTCCAGCAGCGAGTATTCCCGGGGCAACAACTTCCCGGCCACGGCGGTGCCGCACGGGTTCAACTTCTGGACCCCGGTCACCGACGCCGGGGTGACGAACTGGATCTACTCCTACCACCGGCACAACGACGCGGAGAACCGACCGGCGCTGCAGGCGCTGGCGTTGTCGCACCAGCCGAGCCCGTGGATGGGCGACCGGCACACCTTCCACATCCTGCCCGGCACCGGCCCGGTCGAGCCGGACCGCCGCAAGCGCGCGCTGCCGTTCTCCCACGCCGACGAGACGGACTCGCCGCACCACTACGGCGTCCGGTTCGCCAACGGCGTCACCGCCGATCTCGCGCCGACGTCGCACGCGGCGATCCTGCGCTGCACCTTCCCGGACAAGCACGGGTGGCTGCTGTTCGACAACGTCGGCAACCGCGGCGGGCTGCGCCTGAACCCCGACACCGGCGTCGTCACCGGGTACACCTGGGTCCGCAGCCGGCTGTCGGCCGGGGCGCGGCGGATGTTCGTCCACGCCGTGACCGACGCCCCGGCGACCACCGGCGGCAAGATCCGGCGCAAGCCGTGGCGGCGGGTGGCGGGGTACTTCGAGTTCGACGGCCCGGACGTGACGCTGCGGATCGCGACGTCGCTGATCAGCCTCGCCCAGGCCAAGCGGAACCTGGAGCTGGAGATCCCGGCCGGGACGACGTTCGAGCAGGTCCGCACACGGGCGCGGGAGCTGTGGGCCGAGCAGCTCGGCCGCGTCGAAGTCGAAGGCGCCACAGAGGACCAGCGCACGACGCTCTACTCGAACCTCTACCGGCTGTTCCTGTACCCGAACGTGGCGCACGAGAACACGCCGAAGGGGGTCCGGCACGCCAGCCCGGTCCGGCGGCGGTGGTGGCCGAGCACCCGCAAGCGCACCGGCGCGAAGGTCGTCGACGGCGAGCTGTACGTCAACAACGGCTTCTGGGACACCTACCGCACCACCTGGCCCGCGTACGCGCTGCTCACCCCCGAACACTGCGGCCGGATGATCGACGGGTTCGTCCAGCAGTACCGCGAAGGCGGCTGGATCTCCCGGTGGTCCTCCCCCGGTTACGCCGACCTGATGACGGGCACCAGCTCCGACGTCGCGTTCGCCGACGCCTACCTCAAGGGCGTCCGCGACTTCGACGTCGAGGCGGCCTACGACGCGGCGCTGAAGAACGCCACGGTCACCTCGCCGCACCGCTCGGTCGGCCGCAAGGGCCTGGCGGAGTCGATCTTCCTCGGCTACACCCCGACGTCCGTCCACGAAGGACTGTCCTGGGCGCTGGAGGGCTGCATCAACGACTTCGGCCTCGCCAACCTCTCGGAGGCACTTTCACGTGAAAGTGCCGGGCCGCGGGCACGGATGTACGCCGACTACGCGGCCTACTTCCGCGAGCGCGCGAAGCACTACGTCCACCACTTCGACCCGAAGATCGGGTTCTTCCAGGGCCGCAACCGCGACGGCAGCCGCCGCTTCGCGCCCGAGGGCTACGACCCCGCCGCGTGGGGCGGCGACTTCGTCGAGACCAACGCCTGGAACACCGCCTTCACCGCACCCCACGACGGCCCCGGCCTCGCCGCCCTCCACGGCGGCAACGCGGGCCTCGAAGCCAAGCTCGACACGTTCTTCGCCACGCCGGAAACCGGCCGCAAGCCCGGCGCGTACGGCGGGTTGATCCACGAGATGACCGAAGCCCGCGACGTCCGCATGGGCCAGTACGGCCACTCCAACCAGCCCTCGCACCACATCCCGTACGTCTACAACCTGGCCGGGGCACCCGCGAAGGCCCAGCGCGTCGTGCGGGAGGTGCTGCGGCGGCTCTACCTCGGCAGCGAAATCGGCCAGGGCTACCCCGGCGACGAGGACAACGGCGAGATGTCCGCGTGGTACGTCTTCAGCGCGCTGGGCTTCTACCCGCTGGCTGTGGGCAGCCCGCGCTACGCGATCGGGTCACCGCTGTTCGAGAAGGCGACCGTGCACCTGGGCGGGGGCAAGACGCTGGTCGTCCGCGCGCCCGGAAACACCGAGGAGACCGTCTACGTCCGCGGCCTCACCGTCGACGGGCAGCCGCACGAGGCGACGTCGATCGCGCACGCCACCCTCGCGGGCGGTGCCGAGCTGGTCTTCGACCTCACCACCGAACCCACGACCTGGGGCGCCCCGCCGCCGCCCGCCGAAGAGCCGTCGCCGGTCGCCGACCTCGCCGGGACGGCGACCAGTGCCGACGGCACGAACGTCACCGCCTTGTTCGACGACACCACCCGGACCCAGGTCACCTTCCGCAGCGGCACCCCGGAGGTCGAGTTCACCGTCACCGGCGAACCCCGCGAAGTCACGCTGTACACCCTCACCTCCGGCGACGGCCGCGGCGACCCGAGCGCGTGGGTCCTCGAAGGCTCCGACGACGGCACCGAGTGGACCACCCTCGACGAACGCACCGGCGAGCTGTTCCGCTGGCGCCGCCAGACCCGTCCCTTCGCCCTCGCCACCCCGGCCGCGCACGGCCGCTACCGGCTGCGGGTCACCGAAACCCGCGGCCGCCGCACGACCCTCGCCCAGTGGGAGCTGCTGGCCCGATGAACCACTTCCGCACCGCCGCCCTCGACCGGCTCGCGGCGGCCGACCCCGGCCTGGTCCGGCTGCGGCTGGCCGGGTCCGCGGTCCTCGGCATCGTCCTCGCCGTCGCCGCGCTGCTGCCCGCCCACCTGCCGCTGACCGTCATGCTCGTCGGCGCCATCGCCGCGATGATGACCGCGTTCACCGTGAACGACCCGACCCCCGGCGCCCAGGCCGTCACCCTCGGCCTGGCGTTCCTCACCGGAGCCGCGTCGATCACCGTCGCCAGCCTCGGCTCCGCGCTGCCGCCGCTGGACAGCGTCGTGTTCGTGCTGCTGATCTTCGTCGCCGTCTACGCCCAGCGCTTCGGCGCGCGCGGCACCGCGCTCGGCTCGATCGGCTTCTTCCTGTTCTTCTTCCCGATGTTCCTGCAGGCCCACCTCAAGCAGGTCCCGCAGCTGCTGCTCGCGCTCGCCGTCGGGGTCCTGGCCAACGCCCTCGTCCGCTTCGTCCTGCTGCGGCACAACGCCGAGGCGGAGTTCCTGAGGGTGCGCCGCGCGTTCCGCGCCCGCCTCGGCGCCGTCGTCCGCGCCACCGAGGCCTACCTCGCCGTCAACGGCAGCGAACGCACCCGCAAGCAGCTGCGCAGCTCGATCAACCGGCTCCACGAATGCGTCCTGCTCATCGAGGACGCCGCTCCCGACGTCGTCGACGCCCGCGCCGCCGACCGCCTCCGCCGCCGCGCCATCGAGGTCGAGCTCGCCGTGCAGTGGCTGGCCATCACCGTCCAGCGCACCTGCTCCGACGAGCCGTCCCCGAAGTCCGCGACGACCTCATCGCGCGGCTGGCCCGCTTCCGCGCCCTGATGGAACGCGACCCGCGCGAGCTGCCGCTGATCAGCCAGACCGGCGAGTACAGCCGCATGCTCGTCGAAGGCAGCCGCATCGACGAACACGCCGCTCCCGGCGACGGCGTCCGCAAAGCCCTCGCCGAACTGGCGCTGGCCGACGACCGCGCGCAACGCGCCGCGACCCCGGAAGCCGCGCCGGAACCGCTCGAGGAAGAAGACGACGAGCCGACCCCGAAGTTCGCCTACGACAACCGCACCCGCAGCGCCATCCAGGCCGTCGTCGGCGGCGGGCTGGCCGTGCTCGGCGGCGAGCTCGTCTCCCACCAGCGCTGGTACTGGGCCGTGCTCACGGTGTTCGTCGTGTTCATCGGCGCCTCCAGCGCCGGCGCCACCTTCGTCAAGGGCGTCCGCCGCCTCGGCGGCACCCTGATCGGCATCGTCGGCGGCGTCGTGCTCGCCTTCATGGTCACCGGCTCCACCCCGGCCACCCTCGCGCTGATCCTGGTCTGCGTCTTCGGCATGGTCTACACCGCCCGCGTCTCCCAGGTGGTGATGGCCTTCTTCATCACCAGCATGCTCGGCCTGCTCTACAGCCTGCTCGGCACGTTCAGCCTTGAAGTGCTCTGGATCCGCGTCGCCGAGACCGCCGTCGGCGCCGCCGCGGGCATCCTCGCCGCCGTCGTCATCGTCCCGGTCCGCACCCGCTCGGTCATGCTCGACGACATCACCGCAGTCCTCGACGAGCTCGAAGAGTTCATCGAGCACACCCGCGGGCTGCTGGCCGGGGAAGAGAACGTCAACATCATCGAGCTGTCCCGCGACCTCGACCGCGCGGTCGAGCAGGTCCGCACCACCATCGAACCGCTGACCCACCCGGTCAACCTCCGCAGCGCCCGCCGCGACTACGGCTGGCACGTGCTCACCACGCTCGAAACCATCGCCTTCCGCGCCCGCCACGTCGCCGCCCGCGCCCAGCCCGGCCAGCTCGCCGGCGCCGACACCGAGCGGCTCGGCCTGTTCACCGGACGGCTGCTGGCCAACATCGACGTCCTCCGCAAGGCGCTCGAAGCGCCGGGTGGCCCCACACCCGGCACGCTCGTGCGCGACGACGGCACCCCGGTCTCCGACCGCGTCGAGCAGGCCGAGACCCGCGCCGTCCTCTCCAGCCTCAGCCACCTCGACGAAGCCCTCGTCGCCCTCGGCCGCGTCTTCGGCGTCCAGGCCACCGACCCGCGCGCGGCGGCGAAGTGAGCACCGGGGCGGTGCGCCGCCCCGGTGCTCAGGGTGCTCCGGTCACGGGCAGGCCAGCCACGCGAAGTGGTACACCGTGGTGATGCTGCCGTCGGTCGAGTCCATCGTGACGTAGCTCGTGGTCTTCTTCGGATCCGACGTCCCGACCGCGGCCCGCAATTCCGTGTTGATGTTCAGATTGCGTTCCTCACCACACGGCTTGAACACGATCGCGCCGACCTCCGTCGAATCCGTGAAATGCCAGTCGTCCTCGAACGGACCGGTCAGCGGATGCTGCACGTACGCCGTCGGAGAATTGCCCTGGAAATAGTAGTTCGCTCTTTCCAGGCCGGTCGCACCGCGTTCCAGGTGCGCGAAACCGCGGTAGTCGGCCTGCGCGATTCCGTAAGTGAAGCCCTGCGGCACGTGCACCCGCAGCCCGATCTGGCAGTTCTTCCGCGCGTCCAGCGGCCCGGCCCCGATCCCGACCAACGCCGTGTAGGCGCTGTAGGTCACGGTGAACGCGGTGTTGTCCTGCGAAACGGCCACCGCCGACGTGTTCGGCGGACAACCCGAGCCGATCGCGTTCACGACGTCGATGACGATTTTGTCGGGCGGCGGAGGAGTGTTCCACGAATGCGGGGCGACCACAGAGGACAGCGCCATTACGGCAGCAACGACCGCAGACAGCATCGGAATCCTTCCCAATACATTCACATTGGGTAACGGGGGCCGGACCATGGTAGCGAAAGGATCATGGAAGCAAACCCCGCTGAACGGAGCAACGCGGCGTAACCGTCCCACCGCGCGACATTGCTCACGTTCCGACAAATTCCGAAACCCGCCATTCCGCACCCGCGCGAAGAATGCGGACGGAAAACGATTTCGCGCCGCCGGTCCCCCCGTTCACCGGCACCGCCACCCCCGCGTTTTCCGGTCAGTCCAGTTCGGCCGTGACCCGCCCCAGCGTCTCGATCCCGCTCACCGGCCACGGCCCGGCCGTGATCACCACCGCGTGGTCGATCCCCCACGCGACGAACTCCGCGCACCGCCGCGCGAACGACTCCGCGGTCTCCCCCGGCGACAGCCGCGTGCTGATCGTCTTCTCGATCTCCCCGTACGGCCGCCCCACCTCGGCGCAGTGGCGCGCCAGGACGTCCAGCTTGTGCCGCACCGTCTTGCCGCCGTCCGGGATGTCGAACACGTTGCAGGCGTCGGCGTACCGGGCGACCAGCCGCAGCGTCTTCCGCTCCCCGGCCCCGCCGATCAGCACCCGCGGCCGCCGCACCGGCAGCGGGTTCCCGACCGGCCGCTCCAGCCGGTAGTGGTTGCCTTCGAACGCCGAGGTGTCGCCCGCCCACATCCGCAGCGCGAGCCGGATGGTCTCCTCCATCCGCTCGAACCGCTCACCGACGGGCGGGAACGGCAGGCCCATCGCCCGCGCCTCGCCGTCGTGGTGCCCGGTACCGATCCCGAACCGCGCCCGCCCGCCGGAGAGGACGTCCAGCGTCGTGACCGCCTTGACCAGCAGCGCCGGCGGGCGGAACGTCACGGCCGAAACCATGGTGCCCAGCCCGATCCGGCTCGTGCGCCCGGCGAGGAACCCGAGCGTCGTGTAGGCCTCGAGCATCGCCGAGTCCGGCGTGCTGTTCGGGTCGGCCTGCAGCAGGTGGTCGGCCACCCACAGGGTGTCCAGCCCGGCGTCCTCGGCCGCCACCGCGACCGTGGTGAGCTCGTCGGTCAGCTTGTCCGGCCACGAGAAGTCCGTGACCCCGATGCTCAACCGCATGACCAGTCCTCCCTACGCCCGCGTGAGCAGTTCCAGGTTGTGGCCGTCGGGGTCTTCGAAGTAGACGCCGCGGCCGCCGTCGAGGTCGTTGACCTCCCCGGCCCGCTGGTGGAACGGGTCCGCCCAGTACGTGATCCCGGCCGCCTGGATGCGCGCCAACGCCGCGTCGAAGTCGGTCTCGCCGACCAGGAACGCGTAGTGCTGGCTCGTCACCCGCTCGACTCGCAGGTAGTCGAGCGTCACGCCGTTGGCCAGCTGGATCGGCCGGAACGGCCCGGTGACCGGGCCGACCGCCAGGCCGAGGATCCCGGCCAGGAACTCCGCCGACTTCTCCCGGTCGGTGGCACACACGATCGTGTGGTTCAGTTCGACGCTCATCGCTGCTCCCCGGCCGTCGCGAACGGCGGCGGGCCACCGATCGGGCTGAGGTGGATGCTCGCCAGCCGCCAGCGGTCCTCGTCGCGGACCAGCACGTGCGTGCCGCGGAACCGGCCGTTCACCGGGTTCCCCCGGTGCCGCGCGACCTGTTCGTGCACGCCGATCGCGACGGCCGTGCCGCCGAAGTCGGTGACGTCCACATCGGACCAGTCCAGCTTCTCGGTGACCAGGTCGCCGCCGCTGTAGCGGGCGAGCCACTGGTCGCGGTCCAGCACGAAGCCCAGCGGTCCGACCAGCCGGAAGCCGTCGGCGGCCAGCCCGGCCAGGGTCTCGGTGTCCCCGCGTTCCTCGGCCGCGGCCCAGACCCGGCCGAACTCGCGGACCTGCTCTTCGGTGCTCATCGGGTTCCCCTTCCGTCGATGCCCTCAACGTTAGATGTCTAACCGTTCGATGTCAAACGCTTAGACCTCTCGGCATCTGCGGTACGGTGCACCCGTGCCAGCACCCGTCACCGCCCCCATCGGCGTCGTCCTCGCCCGCACCGCCAAAACCGCGGGCCGCGCGTTCGACCAAGCCCTCGCCGCCGCCGGCGGCTCCCAGCCCGTCTGGCAGATCCTCATCTCCCTCAAGACGCGGCCCGTGGCCAACCAGCGCGAACTCGCCGACGCCGTCGGCATCCAAGGCGCGACCCTCACCCACCACCTCAACGGCATGGAAACCGCCGGCCTCGTCACCCGCCGCCGCGACCCCGCCAACCGCCGCGTCCACCTGGTCACCCTCACCCCCCAGGGCGACGAACTGTTCCTCCGCCTCGCCTCCGCGGCCATCGCCCACGACGAACGCATGCGAAAAGGCTTCACCGACACGGAGATCGCCCAGCTCGCCGACTTCCTCCACCGCATGGCGGCGAACGTCACCGAGGACGGCGCCGAGCAGCCGAGCTGAGGTCGCCGCACGCGCCTCGGTCCGGCAGCGCCCGCCCGCCTCCGCGCCACCGCCCAACCACGGCGCGCCCGGCCTGATCGATTCAGCGAGAGTGACTGGACGCACCCGAACAGCGACGCCCGGGAGGGATAGGCTCCACTCACTAGCCAAAGTCGTCTCAAGCTGGAGTACCGCAATGACCCAAGCCCCTGTCAACGTGACCGTCACCGGCGCCGCCGGGCAGATCGGCTACGCGCTGCTCTTCCGCATCGCGTCCGGTCAGCTCCTTGGCCAGGACGTCCCGGTGAAGCTGCGGCTCCTCGAGATCCCGCAGGCGGTCAAGGCGGCCGAGGGCACCGCGATGGAGCTCGAAGACGGCGCGTTCCCGCTCCTCGCGGGCACCGACATCTTCGACGACCCCAAGCAGGCCTTCGAAGGCACCAACGTCGCCCTCCTGGTCGGCGCCCGCCCCCGCAGCAAGGGCATGGAGCGCGGCGACCTCCTCGAGGCCAACGGCGGCATCTTCAAGCCGCAGGGTGAGGCCATCAACGCCGGCGCCGCCGACGACGTCAAGGTCCTCGTCGTCGGCAACCCCGCCAACACCAACGCCCTCATCGCCCGCTCGCACGCCCCCGACGTTCCCGCCGACCGCTTCACCGCGATGACCCGCCTCGACCACAACCGCGCCCTCGCCCAGCTCTCCAAGAAGCTCGGCGTCCCGGTCACCGAGATCAAGAAGCTCGCCATCTGGGGCAACCACTCCGCCACCCAGTACCCCTCGGTCCAGCACGCCGAGGTCGGCGGCAAGGGCGTCGAGGTCGACCAGGCCTGGCTCGAGAGCGACTTCATCCCGACCGTCGCCAAGCGCGGCGCCGCCATCATCGAAGCCCGCGGCCTCTCCTCCGCCGCCTCGGCCGCCTCCGCCGCCATCGACCACGTCTACACCTGGGTCAACGGCACCCCGGCCGGTGACTGGACCTCCGCCGCGGTCGTCTCCGACGGCTCCTACGGCGTCCCCGAGGGCCTCATCTCGTCCTTCCCGGTCACCGCCAAGAACGGCAAGTACGAGATCGTCCAGGGCCTCGAGATCGACGACTTCTCCCGTGCCCGCATCGACGCCTCCGTCGCCGAGTCGTCGAAGAGCGCGACACGGTCCAGAAGCTCGGCCTGATCTGAGACCCACGCGATTTTGTGAAGGGGCCGCCGTCCACACCGGACGGCGGCCCCTTTCGCGTCCGGCGAACACGGCACGCTCACAGCGAAACCGCGTCCCCGCCCCGACGTCCCGGCCCTAGCGTCGGGATCATGACCCTTCTCGCCGTACCCGACATGCAGGCACCCACCCAGTCCCCCGACGACTCGGTCTACCACCAGCTCCTGCGCGACCGCATCGTCTTCCTCGGCACCGAAGTCAACGACGAGGTCGCCAACCGGATCGTCGCCCAGCTCCTCCTGCTCGCCGCCGACGACCCCGACCGCGACATCACCTTCTACATCAACTCACCCGGCGGCTCCGTCACCGCGGGCATGGCCATCTACGACACGATGCAGCTCGTCAAACCCGACGTCGCCACCTACGGCCTCGGCTTCGTCGCCTCCATGGGCCAGTTCCTGCTCTCCTCCGGCACCCCAGGGAAGCGCTACCTGCTGCCCAACACGCGGATCGTCATGCACCAGCCCAGCGCCGGGATCAGCGGCGCCGCCACCGACATCGCCATCCAGGCCGAGGTCTTCGGCAAGATGAAGCGCCGCATCGCCGAGATCACCGCCCGCCAGACCGGCCAGCCGGTCGAGCGCATCACCGCCGACGCCGACCGCGACCGCTGGTTCGACGCCGACGAAGCCCTCACCTACGGCTTCGTCGACCACATCGTCACGGGCGCCCAAGCGGCGACGGCCTGACCTCTCTGTTCTCCGCTTCTTTTGGTAGCAGAGAACGACTGCGGGGCCAGTTTTTCGAAACTGGCCCCGCAGTATAGGTCGTTATACACTCAGAGAATCAGACTCCGGTGAGCCCGCGCCGGTTCAGCAGCGGCTCGATCTCGGGGTCGCGGCCGCGGAAGGCCCGGAACGCGTCCATCGGGTCCGTGCTGCCACCCCGGCCCAGGAGCGTGCGGCGGAAGTGGTCGCCGTTCTCGCGGGTCAGTCCCCCGCTCTCCCGGAACCACTGGACCGTGTCGGCGTCCAGGACCTCGCTCCAGATGTACGAGTAGTACCCGGCGCTGTAGCCACCGCTGAAGATGTGGGCGAAGTACGTCGTGCGGTAGCGCGGCGGGATCGCCTCGACCGCGACACCGGCCTTCACCAGGGCCTCCGTCTCGAACCGCTGGACGTCCTCCACCCGGTCGTCGACGCCGAGGCCGTGCCAGGCCTGGTCGAGCAGGGACGCCGCCAGGTACTCCGTCGTGGAGAACCCTTCGCCGTACTGCTGGGCCGCGAGCAGCTTCTCGACCTGCTCCTGCGGCAGCGCCTCGCCCGTCTCGTGGTGCTTGGCGTAGTTGGCCAGCACCTCGGGCCACAGCATCCACATCTCGTTGACCTGCGACGGGTATTCGACGAAGTCGCGCGGCACGTTGGTGCCGGAGAACGTCGGGTAGCGCACCGACGAGAGCAGCGCGTGGAGGGCGTGGCCGAACTCGTGGAACGCCGTGACGACCTCGTCGAAGGTCAGCAGGGTCGGCTCCCCCGCCGGCGGCTTGGAAACGTTGAGGACGTTCACCACGACCGTCTTGCGGCCGAGCAGCTCCGACTGGTCGACGAACGTGTTCATCCACGCGCCGCCGCGCTTGGAGTCGCGGGTGTAGAGGTCGAGCAGGTACAGCCCGAGCGGGGTGCCGTCGGCGTCGAAGACCTCGAACGTCCGGACCTCCGGGTGGTAGACCGGGAGGTCGTGGCGCTCGGTGATGGTCAGGCCGTAGAGCTTGGTGGCGGCGAAGAAGACGCCGTCGAGGTAGACGCGGTCGGCCTCGAAGTACGGGCGCAGCGCCTCGGTGTCGACGTCGAAGCGCTCCCGGCGGACCTGCGCCGCGTAGTACGCCCAGTCCGACGGCCGCAGCGTCGCGCCCGGCACGTCGGCTTCGAGCAGCTTCTGCAGCTCCGCGCCCTCGGTGCGGGCGTTCGCGACCGCCGCCGGCGCCAGCCGCTCCAGCAGGCCGCGCGCGGCTTCGGCGGTCTTCGCCGTCTCGTCCGCGATCACGTACGCCGCGTGGTTCGGGTAGCCGAGCAGCGCGGCCCGTTCGGCGCGCAGGCGCACGATCTCGGCGACGACGGCGTTGTTGTCGAACTCGTTGCCGCGGTTGCCCCGCGCCATCGACGCGGTGTGGATGCGCGCGCGGACGTCGCGGTCGCGCAACGTCTCCAGCGGCGACGCCTGGCTGGTCGGCAGGGTCAGGGTGAGCACGTACTTGCCGTCCTCGCCGCGCGCGGACGCCGCCTCGGCCGCCGTGGCGATCGCGCCGTCGCCGAAACCGTCGAGCTCGGCGCGGTCGGCGATCACGACCGCGAGGTCGTTGGTGTCCTTGAGCAGGTTCTGCTGGAAGCGGGTCTGCAGCGTGGACAGCTCGCCGTTCAGCTCGCGCAGGCGGGCCTGCTCGGCCTCGCCCAGCCCGGCACCGGCCCGGCTGAAGTCGGTGTGCCGCCGCTCCAGCAGCCGCAGCGACTCCTCGTCGAGGCCGAGCTCGTGGCGCCGCACGTGCAGGGCGTCGATGCGGGCGAACAGCTTCGGGTTCAGGTGGATCGCGTCGTGGTGGGCGGCCAGCTTCGGCGCGAACTCGGCCTGGATGGCTTGGATCTCGTCGGTGCTGTTGGAGCCGGAGAGGTTGTAGAAGACGCTCGCGACGCGGCCCAGCAGCTCACCGGCGCGCTCGAGCGCCACGATGGTGTTGTCGAACGTCGGCTCGGCGTCCTGCGCCGCGATCTGCTCGATCTCCGCCGCGTGCTCGGCCAGTCCGGCCTCGAACGCCGGCCGGTAGTGCTCATCGGCGATCCGGTCGAAGGGCGGCAGGGCGTACGGCAACTCGCTGGGCGCGGCGAACGGGTTGTCCGGCGAAATCATCGGTGCGGGCTCCTCGGGGTGAAACACTCGGTCCCGCCACCCTACGGGGTCCCCCGGCGCGGATGTCAGCGCTTTCCGGAGGTGGCCAACCTCACGGCCCGGTGGTACCGCCCACGACGGCGTCGCTGCTCGGAGCGGCCTTTTTGCCCCGTTTCGGCTTGGGTTCCGGCGGCACGACACCACGCAGGTCGCCGCCGTGGTCGTTGACCCGCATGACGAACGGCCGCGTCTCGGTGTAGCGCACCACCGAGATCGACGCCGGGTCGACGACGATGCGCTGGAACGCGTCGAGGTGCTGGCCGAGCGCGTCGGCGAGGATGGACTTGATCACGTCGCCGTGGCTGCACAGGAGCCAGACGGCGTGGTCACCGTGCTCGGCGGCGATCCGCCGGTCGTGCGCGCGGACGGCGGCCACCGACCGCGCCTGCATCTGCGCCAGCCCCTCCCCACCGGGGAACACGGCCGCGGAGGCGTGCGCCTGCACGACCCGCCACAGCGGCTCCTTCGCGAGGTGCTTGAGCTCCCTGCCGGTCCAGTCCCCGTAGTCCACTTCGGACACCCCGGGCTCGACGACCTTCTCCAGCCCCCGCGCGGCGGCCAGCGGCGCGACGGTCTGCTTGCACCGCAGCATCGGCGACACGACGAGCCCCGAGAGCGGCACGCCGTCGAGGCGTTCGACGAGCTTCTCCGCCTGGGCGCGCCCGGTGTCGTCGAGGTGCACCTTCGGGGACCGCCCGGCGAGGACGCCGGAGCCGTTGGCCGTCGACTTGCCGTGCCGGACCAGAATGACCGTACTCACGGGCCCCACCCTACGTGGACACGATCACCGGGCCCGTCCCCACCACAGCCGTCGTGAGTGTTGAGGGCGGTTCTAACCGCCCTCAACACTCACGACAGGCGGCGGCAGGGGCGGCGGGCTCGCGTTGGGTCGGGGGCGCCGAGCCGCTCGGGTGGCGCGGTATCGCCGCGGGCCGGGCGCGAGCGGCCGACTCGGCCCCGGGACCGCACGGTCATCCGCCGCCTGCGGAGCCCCAACCCCGGCCCCAGGGCGTAGCCGCCCGGGGCCGCAGGGCCATCGGCCGCCTGCGGAGCCCCAGCCTCGGCCCGAGGGCGTCGCAGCGCGGGGCAGCCGCTCACCGGCCGCCTGCGCGGGCCGCGGGCACCCGGCCCAAGGTCCGCCCCTTACCGCGCGACCGGCGCGGGCGGCCGACTCGGACCCGGAGGCCGCGCCATCACCGGCCGCCCACTCCGGCGCCGGGCACCCGTGGGCGCGTCTCCCGGCACGTCGTGAATGACTCATTGGGGACCACCCACGTCCCGAATGAGTCATTCGCGACGCCCGATCAGGAGCTGACCGGGCCCGCGTTCGGGTCCAGCGCACCCGTGAAGATCAGCACGAACAGCAGCACGCCCAGGACCAGCCGGTACACCACGAACGGCACAAAACTGCGCTTCTTGATGTAGGCCATCAGCCACGCGATCACCAGGTACCCGACGCCGAACGCGACCAGCGTCGCCAGGATCGTCGGGCCCCACTGGGCGGGGACGCCGCCCGAGCCGATGTCCTTGAGCTTGTACACCCCCGAGCCGAACACCGCCGGCAGCGCCAGCAGGAACGAGTACTCGGCCGCCTCGGCGCGGGTGTAGCCCAGCAGCAGGCCCGCGCTCGTCGTGCCGCCCGAGCGGGACACCCCCGGGATCAGGGCCAGGGCCTGCGCGAACCCGAAGCCGAGCCCGTGCGGCACCGTCAGGTCGTCGAGCGTGCGCTCCTGCTTCCCGATCCGGTCGGCGAGCAGCAGGATCAGGCCGAACACGATGAGCACCGTCGCGGTGATCCGCAGGTCGCGGAACGCGCTGTCGATCTCGTCCTGCAGCAGCAGCCCGAGCACCACGATCGGCAGGGAGCCGACGATGATCAGCCAGCCGAGGCGGGCGTCCGGGTCGCGGCGCCACTCCGGCTTGGACAGCGAAAAGAACCAGGCCTGCAGGATCCGGCCGATCTTCTTGCCGAAGTAGAGGATCACCGCGAGCTCGGTGCCGATCTGGGTGACCGCGGTGAACGCCGCGCCCGGGTCGTCCCAGCCGGCCAGCGCCGCGACGATCCGCAGGTGCGCGCTCGAGGAGATCGGCAGGAATTCCGTCAGCCCCTGGACGAGGCCGAGGACCAGTGCTTCGAACCAGCCCACGTCAGGCCACCCCCGCCTTTTCGATCGCGTCGGCGGCGGTCCGCAGCGCGGCCGCCGGGTCGGGGCTGAACGGCGACACCGACAGCGTCGTCACGCCGGCCTCGGCGAATTCGGTCATCTTCTCCGCGATCCGTTCCGTCGGTCCCAGCAGCGACGTCGCGTCGAGGAACGCCGGCGGCACCGCGGCCATCGCGCCCGCGCGGTCGCCCGCCAGGTACTTCTCCTGCACTTCGGCGGCCTCGGCCTCGAAGCCCATCCGGCAGGCCAGCTGGTTGTAGAAGTTCTTCTCCCGGCTGCCCATGCCGCCGAGGTAGAGCGCCGCGTAACCGCGGACGGCGTCCGCGCAGGCCTTCCAGTCGTCACCGACGACGAGAGGCACCGTCGGGACGACGTCGAACCCGTCCAGCGACCGGTCCGCCCGCTCGGCACCGGCGCGGATGTGCGCCAGCTGCTCCCCCGCGTGCGCGGGTGAGAAGAACACCGGCAGCCAGCCGTCGGCGATCTCCCCGGTCAGCTCCAGGTTCTTCGGGCCGATCGCGGCCAGGTACACCGGGAGGTGCTTGCGCGCGGGCCGGACGGTCAGCCGCAGCGCCTTGCCGGGGCCGTCCGGCAGCGGCAACGTGAAGTGCTCACCCTCGAACTTCAGCCGTTCCCGCCGCAACGCCGTCCGCACGATCTCGACGTACTCGCGAGTGCGGCCCAGCGGCGACGTGAACCGCACGCCGTGCCAGCCCTCGGACACCTGCGGGCCGGACACGCCCAGGCCGAGCCGGAACCGCCCGCCCGACAGCGTGTCCAGGGTCGCGGCCGTCATCGCGGTCATCGCCGGGGTCCGGGCCGGGATCTGCAGCACGGCGGCACCGACGTCGATCCGCGACGTCTGCGCGGCGATCCACGTGAGCACCGTGACGGCGTCCGAGCCGTAGGCCTCCGCCGCCCACACGACCGCGTAGCCGAGTTCGTCCGCCTGTTTCGCCAGTGCCAGGTTCGCGGGGTCGTTCCCCGCACCCCAGTAGCCGAGGTTGAGTCCGAGTCGCACGGGGCCAGACCCTAACGGGGGCCCTTGGGCGCGACACGACTCACCTTGGTCAGGTTCGCCGGGGCCCGCCCACTAGGCTCGGCGGTCGTGGAAAAGCGACTGCTCGGCCGCTCGGGACTGCGCGTCTCGCGGATGGCGCTCGGCACCATGACCTGGGGTGGCGACACCGACGCGGAGGAAGCGGCCAGCCAGCTGGTCGCCTTCGTCGACGCCGGCGGCACCCTCGTCGACACGGCCGACATCTACGGCGAGGGCGAGAGCGAGCGGGTGCTCGGCTCGCTGCTCGGCGACCTCGTGCCCCGCGACGACATCGTCCTCGCCACGAAGGCGGTCGCCCGCCGCGACGACGGCCCGTTCGGCGGCGGCGCCTCCCGCGGCGCGCTGCTCACCGCGCTCGACGGCTCGCTCAAGCGGCTCGGCACCGACCACATCGACCTCTGGCAGCTGCACGCCTGGGACACGTGCGTGCCGCTCGCCGAGACCCTCGCCGCCCTCGAGCACGCCGTGACCAGCGGAAAGGTCCGTTACGTCGGCGTCTCGAACTACGCGGGCTGGCAGCTGGCCACGGCCGCCGCCGGCGCTTCGGCGGTCGCGCCGATCATCTCCACCCAGGTCGAGTACTCGCTGCTGGAACGCGGGGTGGACCGCGAAGTCGTCCCGGCCGCCGAGCACCACGGCATCGGCCTGCTGCCCTGGGCCCCGCTCGGCCGCGGCGTGCTGACCGGCAAGTACCGCACCGGCACGCCCGCCGACTCGCGCGGCGCGAACAGCGCGTACGCCGGTTACGTCGAACACCACCGCACCGACCGCGCCGCCCGGATCGTGCAGGCGGTCGCGACCGCCGCCGACGGGCTCGGCACGTCCCCGCTGGCCGTCGCGCTGGCGTGGGTCCGCGACCGGCCCGGCGTCGTCGCCCCGGTCGTCGGCGCCCGCGACACCGGCCAGCTCACCGGGTCGCTGACCGCGGAGGAGATCACCCTCCCGCCCGCGATCCGCTCCGCCCTCGACGACGTCAGCGCCATCGACGTCGGCTACCCGGAACGCTGGCCGCACTAGGTGGCCGCGTCAGGTGTCTGTTGGGTGACATGCGCGTGACGGCAAGACGATCGTGGAGGATGCTGGTGAGGACCGCCCGTCGAGGGACACCTGGAGGCCGCAACGTGCGTCGGTTCGCCGCCGTGTCGTGGATCGCGATCCCGCTCGCCGGTGTCCTGGTGCTCTCGGGCTGCTCGTCGGTCAAGTCCGACAGCGACGAGCTGCAGATCGTCGCGAACCCCGTGGCGGCGAAACCGGCGGCCTCCCCCGCCGTGACCGTGAAGCCCGCCGGTCAGGTGCTGGCCACCGGAGCCGTGTCGGCGGTGGCCGTCGCCGAGGGGACCCTCGTCGTCGCCCTCGCTCAACCGCCGTCTTTGCGGCTCTACGACTTGACCGCGCTCGCGTCAGCCCCGGTGAATATGCCGTTATACAGCAAAGCCGAGAAGCTGACCGTCGCGCCGGGGCGGGTGGAGATCGCCGAGCCGGGTGCCGGGGTCGTGCAGCAGCTGTCGTTGGCGGACCGGAAGCTGACCGAGACGAAGACCGGCGGGCAGCCCGCGTCGAGCATCGCCTTCGGTACCGACCGCCTGGTCGCGATGGGGGCGGCGAAGGACATCCAGGTGCTGCCCGCGGCGGGTCCGGCGCGGACGATCGGCGGGCAGCTCTACAGCGCCGACGACCTGGTCGACACCGGCAAGGGCGTCGTGGTGCTGGACCGGCTGCGGACGGCGGTGTTCTCCGTGGACGTCGCCGGCGGCACGGTCGGCGAGGGCCTGCGCGCGGGTGACGGGGCCGCGAACGCGGTGGCGGACTCCTACGGCCGGGTGCTGGTGACCGACGCGCGCGCGGGCGCGCTGCTCGCGTTCTCGGCCTGGCCGTTGATCCTGCGGCAGCGCTTCCCGGTGCCGGGCGGCGCGTACGGGATCGCCTACGACGCGCAGCGCAGCCTCGCCTGGGTCACGCTCACCGGGCGCAACGAAGTGGTCGGGTTCGACGTCCGCGGCGGCGAGCCCGTCGAGAAGTACCGGTTCCCCACCGTGCGCCAGCCGGACTCGGTGGGGGTGGACGAGAAGAGCGGCCGGGTGATCGTCGGCTCGGCCGCCGGAGAAGGGACCCAGGTGATCCAGCCATGACGACGGTCAGCGAGGCGGTGGTCGAAGGGGATTGGGAGTATCGCCGCCTGCACCTCCCCCCGGGCGTGTCCCGGCGTGCGGCGGCGATCCAGCTCTCCATCCACGCGGAGTTCGCGGGCTGGGAACTGCGGACCGTGCGGCTCTACGCCGACGGGACGCGGCGGGTCTGGCTGCGCCGCAAGAAGACCTCGGAAAGCCTGCCCGGCGCGCTCCCGACCTAGCCGACGCGGTCAGCCGAACACGCGGTTCAGCCAGTCGCCCCAGGCCTTCTCCTCGACGTCGGCCCGCGCGCCGGGCGTGAAGACGTGGTGCGCGGCGACCATCGGCCCATGGAAGCCCTGCAGGAACCGGTACATCGCGTCCGGCGTCCGCACGCCCGCGGTCTGCTCGTTCACCGCGTACACGACGCCCTCGACCGGGGCCCGGCCGTCGAGGGAGATCCGCACCCGGTCGCCCTCGGCGGGCCGTGCGGGCAAGCCCAGCGCCTCCCCCAGCCGGGACCAGGCAACGTCCCAATCCGCCACCGGCGGCCCGAACACCGTCACCGGCACCGCCGTCCGCCCGGCGAAGTGCGACACGTACTCGACCAGGGTGCGGAAGAACATCGCGCTGCCCGCGGTCATCGCCTCGAACTCGTCTTCCCAGTCGTCGCCGGGCAGGAAGCCGCTCGTCACGCAGCGGATCACGGAGCTGCCGCCGTCACGGCCCTCGATGAGGAACTCGAACGCGATCCGCCGGCCGTCCGGCTCCGGGTCGCTGCCGTAGACGAGCTTCTCCAGCGGGTCCCACTCCCGGATCCGGTACTCCGGCTGGTACCCACCGAACGCGCCGCGGACCACGCCGCCGGCACCGCCCTCGACCTCGTTGCGGCCCATGTACCACGAGTCGATACCCGGCCCGGTCGCGATCGCGTCCCAGATCTCCTCCGGCGTCGCGGCGACCTCCGCGGTGTCGGCCTGCTCGAACTCACGCCCCACGGGTGGCCTCCTCCGGAACGCTCGGGTGGACGGCGACGACCACGCGGTGCTTGCGACCCTTCTCGGCCGTTTCGTCGTGGTACTTCCCGACCAGCGCGGTGACGGCGGCGGCGAGCTCTTCGGCGAACGCGGCACGGTCGGCGGCCGAGGCGAACCGCACCTCGCCGTCGAGGGCGAACGTCGCCACCCGCCGCTCGGCCTTCGCGGCCCCGGTGATCAGCAGGCCGACGTCGCGCACCAGCCGTCCGGCGACGGCGAGCAGCCAGCGGGCCGAGAGCCGGTCCGGCGACTGGGCCGGGTCCGGCTGCACCGCGGCCAGCGCCGTCGGCGAGATGACGTAGGACGACGCCGTCGCCCGCATCATCCGCTCGGTCACGTTGCCCTTGCGCCGTTCCTCGACCAGCTCCACCAGGCCGTGCGCCTCCAGCGCCCGCAGGTGGTAGTTGACCTTCTGGCGCGGGAGGTCGACCCGCGCGGCCAGCATCGTCGCCGACGCCGGTTCCGCCAGCTCGGCCAGGAGGCGAGCGCGGATCGGGTCCAGCGACACCTCGGCCGCGGCCGGGTCTTCGATCACCGCCACGGAGTACATGCGCCCAGCATCCAGCCGAACAAAGAACTTGTCAAGAACCGTGGTCTTGTCGGTAGCTCGCGTTCACCAGGGCGACGACGCGGGGCAGCACCTGCGCCGCCGCTTCCAGCGGTACGACGTGCCCGACACCGGGAAGCACCACGGCGGTCCCGTTGCCGAGCCCACCGACCCACTGCTCGACGTCGGACGCGCGGACGATCCGGTCCCGCTCCCCCACGATCGCCGTCACCGGCAAGCCGCCGACCTGCGCCAGCGCCGCGTCCCGCGCGTAGGCGTCCAGGGCCGGGCGGAACAGCGAGACGGTGTGCGGCCAGTTGCCGCGGATCATCTTCACGGTCAGCTCGACCAGGTCCGGGTCGGGGTCGTCGCCGAAGAGCCACCACCGCAGGCCCGCGCTGACCGCCCGGCTGGTGTGCTCGCGCACGACCCCGAACACCTTCGAGCCGAGCACCGCTTCGAGGTCCCGGGCCAGCTTCCCCAGCGCGTTCGGCCAGGCCGCCGACGCCTCGGCCGCGAGCGTGCCCGACGACGTCGCCAGCAGCACCAGTCCCGAAACCCGCGCGGCGAACAGATCCGGGTGCCGCTGCGAGAGCGACATGATCGCGAGCCCGCCCATGTCGTGCCCGACCAGCACGATCCGCCCGTCCGGCACCTCGCCCGCCAGCAGCTCGGCGAGGTCGTCGCCGAGCTGCGCCATCGTCGCGGTGCCGCGGCGCGCCCGCCCGGACCCGCCGTGGCCGCGCTGGTCGTAGGTCAGCACGGCCACCGGGCCCTCGGCCGCGTCCGGCACCAGCGGCGCGATCCGGCCCCAGCTGCGCTGGTCGAGCGCGTAGCCGTGGACGAACACCACCGTCACCGGCGCGGCCGGGTCGCCCCTGCGGACCACCTGCAGGGGCGTGCCGTCGGCGAGCGCGAACGCGGTCATCAGCTCGTGCGCAGGAACCGGTCCAGCACGCGGGTGCCGAACTTCAGGGCCTCGACCGGGACCCGCTCGTCGACGCCGTGGAACAGCGCCGAGAAGTCGAGGTCCGCGGGCAGCTTCAGCGGCGCGAAACCGAAGTTGCGGATGCCGAGCTGCTGGAACGACTTCGCGTCCGTGCCGCCGGAAAGCATGTACGGCAACGTCTTCGCGCCCGGGTCCTCGGCGAGCACGGCGGCGGTCATCGCGTCGACGAGCGCGCCGTCGAACGTCGTCTCGACCGGCGGGAGCTCCATCCACTCCTTCTCGATGTCCGGGCCGAGAATCTCGTCGAGCTCGCGGTCGAAGGCCTCCAGGCGGCCCGGCAGGATGCGGCAGTCGACCGCGGCCTCGGCCACCGACGGGATGACGTTCGACTTGTACCCGGCGGTGAGCATGGTCGGGTTGGCCGTGTCGCGCAGGGTCGCGCCGATCATCCGGGAGATGTTGCCCAGCTTGGCGACCGAGCCCTCGAGGTCGTCTTCGGGGAAGTCCCAGCCGGTGATCTCGGTGACGCCGGCGAGGAACTCCTTCACCGAGTCGGTGAGCACCAGCGGGAAGCGGTGGTTGCCGAGCTTCGCGACGGCCTCGGACAGCTTGGTGACGGCGTTGTCGCGGTGGATCATCGAGCCGTGGCCCGCGGTGCCGCGCACGCGCAGCTTCATCCAGCGGATGCCCTTTTCGGCGGTCTCGATGAGGTACGCGCGGACGTCGTCCTTGAGCGTGATGGAGAAGCCGCCGACCTCACTGATCGCTTCGGTGACGCCTTCGAACAGCTCCGGCCGGTTCTCGACCAGCCACTGCGCGCCGAACTTGCCACCGGCCTCTTCGTCGGCGAGGAAGGCGAAGACGAGGTCGCGCGGCGGCACGATGTCGTTCATCTTGTAGTGCCGGGCCAGCGCGAGCGCCATCCCGCACATGTCCTTCATGTCGACCGCGCCGCGGCCCCACACGTAGTCGTCCTGGACCGCGCCGGAGAACGGGTGCACCGACCACTCCGACGGATCGGCGGGCACGACGTCGAGGTGGCCGTGGATCAGCAGCCCGCCCCGGCTCCGGTCGGCGCCTTCGAGCCGGACGATCACGTTGTGCCGGTTCTTCCCGCCCGACTCGACGTAGGTGATCTCGTAGCCGGCGTCGGTGAGCTTCTCCGCGACGTACTCGGCCGCCGCCCGCTCGCCGACCAGCGTGTCGGGGTCGCCGGTGTTGGTCGTGTCGATGCGGAGGAGTTCGCTGGTCAGCGTGACGGCCTCGGCCGCGGCGGCTTCGATCAGGTTCGGTTCGGTCACCGGCCATTCCTATCATTCGCCCGCCCGGTACCGCCGCGCGTGGGACCCGCCCCGGCGCGGGCTGAAGGGGACTTTCAGTGCATCAGATGCGATGAACGTCCCCTTCAGCGCGTCACATGCGATGAACGTCCCCTTCAGCCGCGGTCGAGGGCCGAGACCACTTCGGACACCGGGCGCAGGTGCTGGTTGAGGATCCGCAGCGCCTCTTCGGCGTCGTGCGCGTCCAACGCGGCCACCAGCGCGCGGTGCTCGGCGTCGATCACCGGCAATCGCTCGGGCCGGGCCTCCAGTGCCCGCACGGCGACGCGCTGCTGGCGCGACCGCAGCGTGTCGTACAGCTCCGTCAGCACCGAGTTCCCCGCCGCGTTCACGATCGCGCGGTGGAAGGAGCGGTCCAGGCCCGACACGGCGAACCAGTCGCGGGCCTTCCCGGCGCGGTCCATCTCCTCGATCAGGCCGGCCATCTCCGCGGGCGCGCCTGCCCGAGCGGCGCACACCTCGCTGATCGCGTGCCCCTCGATCAGCCGACGGCTCTGGTAGACCTCCTCCAGCTCGCGCGCGGTGACCGTGCGGACCTGCGCGCCCTTGCGCGGCAGCAGGCTGATGAAGCGCTCGGCCTCCAGACGGTGGAACGCCTCGCGGACCGGCGTCCGGGACACCCCGACCACGCCCGAGACCCACTGCTCGTCCAGGAACCGGCCGCCTTCGAGCTCGCCGGTGATGATCCCGTCGCGCAGCCAGGCGTACACGCGGTCCCGCGCCGGCCCGGCCGGTGCGCTGGTCGTCATGCCTCTCCCCTCGTCGGCCGTCAGCTTAGCGCCTGGACCGTCGGATATCCATCGTGTATACACGGTGCACACAACACCGAGGAGGTTCCGATGTCCCCCGTCCCCGCCGACCGGCGCTACGCCGTCTGGCTCTCCGATCCCTCGTTCGCCGCGGCCGAGATCGCCCGCGGGATCGGCTACGGCGCCGCCGTCCTCGACATCGAGCACGGCGCGTTCGGCCTCGCCGACCTCGAGCGGTTCATCCCGTTCCTGCGCGCGCTCGGCCTGGAGGTGCTCGCCAAGGTCCTCGGCCCGGAACGCGGCCCGATCCAGCAGGCGCTCGACTTCGGCGCCGACGCGGTCGTCATCCCGCACGTCGAGAACGCGGCGCACGCGAAGGCCGTCACGGCGTTCGCGAAGTTCCCGCCACTGGGCGACCGCAGCTTCGCCGGCGGGCGCACCACGGGCTACCGCGGCTTCAGCGACGAGTGGGTCGCCGCGCAGGACCGCGGCACCCGCTGCCTGCCGATGATCGAGGACGCCGGCGCGCTGGAGGACATCGCCGAGATCCTCGCACTGGACACAGTGGACGGTGTCTTCGTCGGCCCGTCCGACCTGTCCTTGCGCCGCGAACGGGGTGCCTACACCCGCGAGCCCGGGGACTTCGCCGACCTCGAGCGCGTCGCCGACGCTGCCCGCGCGGCCGGGAAGCCGTGGGTGCTGCCCGCGTGGAGCCGGGAGGAGAAGGAGTTCGCCCTCGCCCACGGCGCCGGGCAGCTCGCGCTGACCATGCAGCACGGCGCGCTCGCCGCCGGGCTCACCGCGGCCTTCGAGGAGACGATGTCGCTTGCGGAGCAGGCCCGATGACGACGGCGGTCCGCACGAAGACCCGGGCGAAGACCCGCTGGACGATCGCCGGTGTGCTCGGCGTCGGCTCGTTCGTCAACTACGTCGACCGCGTCAACCTCTCCATCGCCGGGCCCGAGATGATGCGGGAGTTCCACCTCAGCGCGGCCCAGCTCGGCGTCGTGGCTTCGGCGTTCCTCTGGACGTACGCGGTATTGCAGCTGCCGATCGGCGCGATCATCGACCGGATCGGCGTCCGCTGGGTCAACCGGGCGGCCGCCGCTTTGTGGGCGGTCGCGTCCTTCCTGACGGCGTCCGCGGGCGGGCTGGGCCTGCTCCTGGTCTCGCGGCTGGTCCTCGGGTTCGGGGAAGCGCCGACGATCCCGGCGGGCTGGAAGGCGATCGGCCAGTGGTTCCCGCGGTCCGAGCGCGGCCGCGCCACCGCGGTCTTCGACGGCTGCGCCAAGATCTCCAACGTTCTGGGCATCCCGGTGATGGCGTTCCTCGTGACGGCGTTCAGCTGGCACGCGGCCTTCGTCTTCACCGGCGTCCTCAGCCTCGGCTACCTCCTCGTGTGGTGGCTGCTCTACCTGACGCCGAAGCAGGCCTTGGCCCGCGGCCGGTTGTCGCCCGAGGAGTACGCCTACCTGCGCGAAGGCGGCGCCGACGACGAAGACGCGCCCACCCCGAGTTCGCTCGCCGGGCTGGGCCACCTGCTGCGCCGCCGCAAGACCTGGGGCCTGGCGCTCGGGTACGCGTCCTACACCTACGCCTACTACGTGCTGCTCACCTGGCTGCCCGGCTACCTGGAGAAGCAGTTCGGCGTGAAGCTGCTGGCCGGTGGCTTCTACACGATGATCCCGTGGCTGGTCGCGGTGCTCGCGCAGTTCCTCGTCGGCGGGGTCGTGCTCGACCGGCTGATCGCCCGCGGCGGCGACGAGACGAAGGCGCGGCGGATCGTGCTCGTCATCAGCATGCTCGTTTCGCTGTCGGTCGCCGGTGCCGCCTACGCCGGGTCCGTCGCGGTGGCGCTGGTGTTCCTCTCGATCGGCGCGGCCGGGCTCGCCGTGTCGGTGCCCGCCGGGTCCAGCATCGTCGCGGTCATCGCGCCGGAAGGCTGCTCCGGCACGCTCGGCGGGCTGGTCAACTTCGTGGCCAACATGATCGGCATCGCCGCGCCGATCGTGACCGGCGCCGTCGTGGACGTGACCGGCTCGTTCGCCGGCGCGTTCCTCGTCACCGGCGTGGTGCTGCTCGCCGGGATCTTCTGCTACACGGTCGTGCTCGGCAAGCTCGACCGCATGCCCGCCGCTCCCCGGAAGGAAACCGCATGACCCACGTGGCACTGGCGCAGTACGCGCCCGGCGACGACAAGGCCGCCAACCTCGCCCTGATCACGAAGCTGGTGGGCGACGCGGCCGACCGCGGCACGCGCGTGGTCGTGCTGCCCGAGTACGCGATGTTCACGGTCCCGGCGATGGACCACCGGTTCGTCGACTCCGCCGAGCCGCTCGACGGCGAGTTCGTGACGGGCCTGCTCGCGGTGGCGAAGGACCACGGGCTCACCATCGTCGGCGGCATGAACGAACGCCTCGACGGTTCCCGCATCTCCAACACACTCGTCGCGGCCGGACCGGACGGCGTGACCGCGCTCTACCGCAAGATCCACCTCTACGACGCCTTCGGGTTCCGCGAGTCCGACGTCGTCCGCGCCGGGGACATCACCGAGCCGGAGACGTTCGAGGTCGACGGGATCCGCTTCGGCCTCCAGACCTGCTACGACCTCCGCTTCCCAGAGGTCACGCGGCGGCTCGCCGACGCGGGCGCCGACGTCGTGCTGCTGCCCGCCGAGTGGGTGCCCGGGCCGCTGAAGGAATACCACTGGAGCACGCTGATCCGCGCCCGCGCCATCGAGAACACGCTGTACGTCGCCGCGGCGGGTCAAGCCGCGCCGACGGGGTCGGGCACCAGCATGCTCGTCGACCCGATGGGCGTCGTCGTCACGTCGCTGGGCGAGCAGACGGGGGTGGCCGTCGGGGAGGTGTCCGCCGAGCGGATCGCCGAGGTGCGGGCGAAGAACCCGGCGCTGGCGCTGCGGCGGTTCACGGTGGTGCCGCGCTAGCGTCCGGCAATCTTGCGCTTCGACTGACTCATCAGTCAAGGATTGCGATTATCGCAACGCGGGGTTACCGTCTCCTGGCATGGACGAAACCGCCGACCTGCGGGACCGGATCCGCGGTCTGGTCAAGGCCATGCCGGGAGCCCAGCGGGAGTTCGCCGCCGCGATCGGGCTCGACGAGACGAAGCTGTCCAAGGCGCTGAACGGCACCCGCCGGTTCTCGCCGCACGAACTGGTCCGCGTCGCCGAGCACTGCGGCGTCACGGTCAACTGGCTGCTCAACGGCAGCGACGACGCGGTCACCGTCACGGCGGTGCCCGCGCCCGCCGCCCGCCTGGCGAGCGACGACCCCGACCACCTCGCCCAGTCCGAGCCGCGCCGCCGCATCCTGGAGACGGCCTGGGCGCTGATCGCCGAACGCGGCTACCACAAGGTGCGCATCGCCGACATCGCCGAGGCGTGCGGCACGAGCACCGCGGCCATCCACTACCACTTCCCCAGCAAGACCGAAGTCCTCAACGAAGCGTTGCGGCGCAACGTGAAACTCGCGTTCGACCGCCAGGTCGCCGAGCTCCACTCGATCTCCGACGCGCACGAGCGGCTCCTGCGGCTGGTCGAGCTGCAGCTGCCCACCGACGGCGTCCTGCGCGCCGAGTGGTCGGTCTGGCTGCAGGTGTGGAACGAGGTGGCGCTCGACCCGGCGTTCCGCGACCTCTACACCGACTCCATCGACCGCTGGTACCGGACGATCGCGATGACCATCCGCACCGGCCGCGAACAGGGCGTGTTCCGGGTGACCGACCCGGACGCCGCCACCACCCGCCTCACCGCGCTGATCGACGGCCTCGGCATCCAGGTGCTGACCGGCCGGCCCGGCAGCTCGGCCGAAAGCATGCGTGAGCACCTCCGCGACTTCATCGAGAGGTCGATCGTGAAGGGAGACTGATGAACCACGAGGTCATCGTCACCTGCGCCCTCACCGGCGCCGGCGACACCGTCGGCCGCAGCCCGCACGTGCCCGTCACGCCCGCGCAGATCGCCGCGAGCGCCGTCGAGGCCGCGAACGCCGGGGCCGCCGTCGTGCACATCCACGTCCGCGACCCCGAAACCGGGGCGCCGTCCCGGGACGTCGCTCTCTACCGCGAGGTGGTGCGGCTGGTGCGTGAGTCCGAAGTGGACATCGTGGTCAACCTGACCGCGGGCATGGGCGGCGACCTGGTCCTGGACCAAGAGGACCCGCTCAAGCCCGTCGACGGCACCGACCTCGTCACCGCGCTGGACCGCCTCCCCCACGTCGAAGAGCTGCTGCCCGACATCTGCACCCTCGACTGCGGCTCGCTCAACTTCGGCGAAGGCAGCCAGCTCTACGTGTCCACTCCGGACATGCTGCGTGCCGGGGCGAAGCGGATCCAGGAGCTGGGCGTCAAGCCCGAGCTGGAGATCTTCGACACCGGGCACCTCTGGTTCGCGTCCAAAATGGTCGAAGAAGGCCTGATCGACGCTCCCCCGCTCTTCCAGCTCTGCATGGGCATCCCCTACGGCGCCCCACCGGATCCCGGGCTGCTGCAGGCGATGGTCCACCTGCTGCCGGAAAACGCGCAGTGGGCGTCCTTCGCCATCGGCCGCGACCAGATGCCGTGGGTCGCGCAGTCCGTGCTGCTCGGCGGGCACGTCCGGGTCGGCCTGGAAGACAACCTCTACCTGAGCAAGGGTGTCAAGGCGACCAACGGCCAGCTCGTGGAGCGCGCGGTCGGGATCGTGGAGAACCTCGGCGCCACCGTGGTAAGCGCTTCCCGCGCCCGCGAGATCCTCGGCCTGAAGGAGCGTGTCCATGCCTGAGACCGTCGCGTGCGTCGGCGCCGGGGTCATCGGCGGCGGCTGGGTCGCCCACTTCCTCGCCCAGGGCTTCCACGTCCGAGCCTGGGACCCGGCGCCGGACGCCGAGGGCAAGCTGACCAGGCTCGTCGACGCCGCCTGGCCCGCGCTCACCTCGCTCGGCCTGGCCGAGGGCGCGAGCCGGGACAACCTGGTCGTCACGCCCACGCTCGCCGAGGCCGTCGCGGACGCCACCTTCGTCCAGGAGAGCGCTCCCGAAGACCTCGCCCTCAAACAGAAGCTGCTGGCCGAGATCGACGCCGCCACCCCGGCCGGGGTGGTCGTCGCGTCCTCGACGTCCGGCTACGGCATGACCGAGATGCAGGCCGACGCCGCGACGCCGGAGCGGCTCGTCGTCGGGCACCCGTTCAACCCGCCGTACCTCATCCCGCTGGTCGAGGTCGTCGGCGGCGAACGCACCGCGCGGTGGGCCGTCGAGCACGCCGCGGCCTTCTACCGGCGCGTCGGCAAGACCGTGATCACCATGGACCGCGAGGTGCCCGGCTTCATCGCGAACCGGCTGCAGGAGGCGCTCTGGCGCGAGGCCCTGCACATGGTCGCGAACGGCGAGGCGACCGTCGAGCAGATCGACACCGCCATCACGGCCGGTCCCGGCCTGCGCTGGCCGGTGCAGGGCCCGATGCTCACCTTCCACCTCGCCGGCGGCGAGGGCGGCATGGCGCACATGCTCGACCACTTCGGCCCGTCGCTGAAGTCCCCGTGGACCCGCCTCGACGCCCCGGAGCTGACCACCGCCCTCCGCGACGCCGTGGTCGAAGGCTGTGAAGAGGAGGCCGGGGCCCGCACGATCGCCGACCTGGTCGCCGAACGCGACCGGGCGGTCATCGCCATCCAGCGTGCGGTCGAGGCGGCCCGCCGTGGCTGAACTGTCCTACCGCGACCGCGTCCGTCCCGAGTGGATCGACTACAACGGCCACCTCTCCGAGCCCTACTACGTCCTGGTCTTCGGGGACGCGACGACGCACCTGATGGACACCGTCGGCCTCGGCCCCGAGCGCAGTGGTTCCTCCCTGTACACCGTGGAAGCCCACGTCCGGTACCTGCGGGAGGTCGGCCCGGACGCCGAGCTCGACGTCACGACGAGCGTGCTCGACATCGGCGCCAGGAAGGTCCGGCTCTGCCACGAGCTGCGCGTCGGCGGCGACCTCGTGGCCACCGAGGAGCTCCTCGCCGTCCACGTCACCGCGAGCAGAGCGTCGCCCCTGCCCGACGCCGTCGCCGAGCGGCTGGCGGAGTACCTCAACCCGGTCCCGGACTACGCGGGGCGCGCCATCGCCTGACCGAACACCCGCTCCCACCGGAAGTCCCCACCATGGAAGAGCGTTGCAGTTCCCTCAGCCGACGCCGGTTCCTCGCCGCCACCGGAGTCGCGGTGCTCGCCGCCGGGTGCGGCACGACGTACGCCGCGCCGGTGCCCACCGGGCCGCCCCGGTCCGGCGGCAGGCTGCGCGTCGGCGTCACCGGCGGCGGGGCGTCCGACACCCTCGACCCGCACACCCCGGCGACCAACCCGGACATCGCCCGGGTGATCAACCTGTACGAGCCGCTGCTGGTCCGCGACCACGACTACCGGCTGGAGATGCTGGTCGCGCGGTCACTGACCGCGTCGCCGGACGCCCGGACCTGGACAGCCGTCCTGCGCGACGACGTCAAGTTCCACGACGGCCGCCCGGTGACCCCCGCCGACGTCGTCGCCACGTTCAAGCGGATCATGGACCCGAAGGACCCCAAGAGCGGCGCGGCCGGGCTGACCATGCTGGGCGAGGTGGTCCCGAGCGGCGACCGGGCCGTCGAGTTCCGGCTGACCACACCGAACGCGGGCTTCGACGACCTGCTGGGCCAGTACTCCCTCGGCATCGTCCCGGCGGACTTCGACCTGAAGCGCCCGATCGGGACGGGCCCGTTCAAGGCGGGCTCGTTCACCCCGGGGCAGCAGAGCACCTTCACCCGCAACGAGCACTACTGGCGGCCGGGGCAGCCCTACCTCGACGAGCTGGTCCTGATCAACTTCGCCGACGACGACGCCCGGATCAACGCGCTGCTCTCGTCCCAGGTGGACGCGATCGACCAGGTCCCGGTGGCGCTGGTCGACGTGCTGAACAGCGACCCGCGGATCCAGGTGCTCGCCGCCGAGACCGGGACGTGGCTGCCGTTCACCATGCGCGTCGACCGGCCGCCGTTCGACGACGTCCGGGTGCGCCAGGCCATGCGCCTGGTCGTCGACCGGGAGCAGATGATCAACCAGGTCCTCAGTGGACAGGGCAGGCTCGGCAACGACCTCTACGCGCCCTTCGATCCCGCCTACGCCAAGGAACTCCCCCAGCGCGAGCAGGACATCGCGGCGGCCAAGCGGCTGCTGGCCGAAGCCGGGCACTCCACTCTGGATGTCGAGCTCGTCACCGCGCCGATCCAGGCGGGCGCGGTCGAAGCCGCGCAGGTGTTCCAGCAGCAGGCCAAGGCGGCGGGCATCACCGTCCGGATCCGCAAGCTGGACACCACGACGTTCTACGGCGAGAACTACCTGTCCTGGGATTTCGCGCAGGACTTCTGGTACACCCGCAACTACCTCCCCCAGGTCGCGAACGGCTCACTGCCGAATTCGCCCTACAACGAGACCCACTGGCACGACCCCGAGTTCATCGACCTCGTCACCCGGGCCGGGTCCACGACGGACGCCGCCGCGCGCACCGACCTGCTCAAACGCGCGCAACGGATCGAGTACGACCGCGGCGGGCTGATCGTCTGGGGCTTCGTCAACCAGGTCGACGCCCACCGCAAGTACGTCGCCGGGCTCGTCCCGGACCGCACCGGGATCTCGCTGAGCGGCTACCGGTTCGGCACCGCGTGGCTCGGCACGAGCGGGGAGGCCTGAGATGGCGCGCTTGATCGTCCGGCGGCTGCTCGTCAGCCTCCTGGTGCTGTGGGTGGTGTCCCTGCTGGTCTTCGTCGCGACGTTGCTGCTGCCCGGCGACCCCGCGCGGGCCATCCTCGGCCAGCAGGCCACTCCCGAGCGCGTCGCCGCCCTCCAGCACCAGCTGCACCTCGACCTGCCGGTCTGGCAGCGCTACCTCGACTGGCTCGGCGGCCTGTTCACCGGCGACCTCGGCACGTCGACGTCCACCCAGGGCCCGGTGACAGCGTTGCTGGGCGACCGGATCTCGGCGTCGCTGGTGCTGCTGGTCGTCGCCGCGGTGCTCGCCACGCCGCTGGGCCTGAGCCTGGGCACGTGGAGCGCCATCCGCCGCGGCCGCGCCACCGACCAGGCGATCTCCGGGGTCAGCCTGGTCGTCGCCGCGCTGCCGGAGTTCGTCATCGGCGTCGCGCTCGTCGTGCTGCTCTCCACGACGGTGCTCAAGATCTTTCCGTCGGTGACGATCACCGCGCCCGGCGAGGCCGTCTGGCACCAGCCCGCCCAGCTCGTCCTGCCGGTGCTCACGCTGGTGCTGGTCGTGACGCCGTACATCACGCGGATGATGCGGGCGACGATGAACGAGGTCCTCGACAGCGGCTACGTCGAAATGGCCCGGCTGAAAGGCGTGCGGGAGCGGACGGTGCTGGTCCGGCACGCGCTGCCGCACGCGATCGGCCCGGTCGCCCAGGTCGTCGCGCTGCAGCTGGCGTGGCTGGCCGGTGGCGTCGTGGTCGTCGAGTTCCTGTTCCGCTACCCCGGGATCGGCCAGGCGCTGATCGACGCGGTGGCCAAGCGGGACGTCGCCGTCGTCCAGGCGATCACGCTGCTCATCGCCGCGGTGTACATCGTGGTGAACCTGCTCGCCGACGTCGTCGGCATCCTGGCGAACCCCAAGCTCCGGACGGAGGCGGGCCGATGACCGCCGTCGAACTCCCCCGCACGGTCACCGCGGACGCGCCGCCGGTCCGCTCCGGCGGGCTCTTCCGCACCGCGTGGACGTTCCCGCAAGCCCGGATAGGCGCGGTGCTCACGCTGGTCGTCGCGCTCATCGCCCTGCTCGGCCCGTGGCTCGGGCCGGTGCTGACCGGCCACACCACGACCGACTTCGCCGGGAAGCCGTTCAAGCACGACGGCGTCTTCGGCACCGATGGCCTCGGCCGCGACGTGCTGACCCGGTTCCTCGCCGGCGGCACGACCCTGCTGCTCTACGCGGTGCTCGCGACCGCGCTCGGCATCGTGCTGGGCGCGCTGCTCGGCATGGTCGCCGGGTACGGCGGTGGCAGGCTCGACAGCCTGCTGATGCGCGGCAACGACGTCCTGCTGTCGTTCCCGCAGCTGGTGATCGCGCTGCTGGCGATCGCGGTGATCGGACCGGAGGGCTGGCTGCTGGTACTGGTCATCGGCCTGACGCACGCGCCGCGCACGGCCCGCGTCGCGCGGCAGGCGACCGTCGCCGTGGCGGGCCAGGACTACATCCGCGCGGCCGAGATGTACGCCGTGCCACGGTCGCGGATCCTGCTGCGGGAGATCCTGCCGAACATCACCGGCCCGCTGATGGTGGAGATCGGGCTGCGGCTGACCTATTCGATCGGATACATCGCGTCGCTGTCGTTCCTCGGGCTCGGCATCCAGCCGCCGTCCGCCGACTGGGGCCTGATGATCAACGAGAACCGGATCGCGCTGGTCGTCCAGCCGTGGGGCGTGCTGCTCCCGGTGCTGGCGATCGCCGCGCTGACCGTGGGGACCAACCTGGTGGCCGACGCCCTCGCCTCGGCCGCCGCCGGCCGGAAGCGGGAGGTCCGCGCGTGAACGCCCTCGAAGTCACCGGGCTCACGGTGTCCACAGTGGCCGGTGCGCCGGTGCTCTCCGACGTTTCGTTCGCCGTC
The DNA here is from genome assembly GCF_030264295.1 of Amycolatopsis nalaikhensis. Lineage (GTDB taxonomy): Bacteria > Actinomycetota > Actinomycetes > Mycobacteriales > Pseudonocardiaceae > Amycolatopsis > Amycolatopsis nalaikhensis. The sequence goes on from NZ_CP127173.1 coordinate 8,291,435, forward strand.
GCGCCCGGTGAAGTGCTGGCCCTCGTCGGCGAGTCCGGCTCGGGCAAGACGACCGCCGGGCTGGCCGCGCTCGGCCACTTCCGCCGCGGACTCGCTGTGTCCGGCGGACGGATCACCGCCGGACCCGACGCCGTGGACGTGCTCTCCCTGGACGGCGCGGCCCGGCGGCGGCTGCGTGGGAGCACCGTCGCCTACATCCCGCAGGACCCGGCGCTGTCGCTCAACCCGGCCCTGCGCATCGGCCGCCAGATCGCCGAAGTCCTCGAAACCCACGGCCACTCGGGCTCGGTGGACGAGCGCGTCGGCGAGGTCCTGGCCGAAGTGGGCCTCCCGGCCGACCCGGCGTACCGGCGCCGCTACCCGCACCAGCTGTCGGGTGGGCAGCAGCAGCGCGTCGGCATCGCGATGGCGTTCGCGTGCCGCCCGGCCGTGGTGGTCCTGGACGAGCCGACGACCGGGCTGGACGTCGTCACGCAGGCCCTGGTGCTGAAGACCGTGCGGGCGTTGACGGCCGAACACGGCGTCGCGGCGCTGTACATCACGCACGACCTGGCGGTGGTCGCCGAGATCGCCGACCGCGTCGCGGTGATGTACCACGGCGAGATCGTCGAGTGCGGACCGGCGGAGAGGGTGCTGCGGGCGCCGTCGCACGCCTACACACGACGGCTGCTCGACGCGGTGCCCGATCCGGACGCTCTTTCCGCACCGCCACCGCCGGAAGACCCAGTGCTCGCCGCTCGCGGCGTGTGTGTCTCTTATGGACAGCACCAGGTGCTGCGCGGGGTCGACGTCTCGGTCGCGCGCGGCGAATGCCTGATGCTGCTCGGCGAGTCCGGCTCCGGGAAAACGACGCTGTCACAGTGCATCGCGGGCCTCACCAGCACGTACACCGGCACGGTGTCGCTGGCGGGTACCGGCTTGGCGACGTCCACGCGGCACCGGACGGACGACCAGCGGCGCCGGATCCAGTACGTGTTCCAGAGCCCGTTCTCCTCGCTCAACCCGCGCAAGACGGTGGCGCAGTCGATCGAGGTGCCGTTGACGCGGCTGACGTCGCTGTCGCGGGCGGAGCGTCGCGCGCGGGTCGAGGAGATGCTCGACCGGGTCCGGCTCGGCCGGGCGCTGGCCGACCGGCTGCCGGAGCAGCTCAGCGGTGGCGAGCGGCAGCGGGCCGCGATCGCCCGCGCGCTGGTGACCACGCCGGACGTCCTGGTGTGCGACGAGGTGACGTCCGCATTGGACGTTTCGGTGCAGGCGACGATCGTCGAGCTGCTCGGCGAGCTGCGGCGCGAGCTGGGGATGGCGATGCTGTTCGTGACGCACAACATCGCGCTCGCGGGCGAGGTCGCGGACAAGATCGCCGTGCTGCGGGGCGGGTCGATCGTCGAGGAGGGTCCGGTCCGGACGGTGCTGGACGCGCCGTCGCACGCCTACACGCGCGAGCTGCTCGCCGCCACGCCGCGACTGTGAAGGGCACGGTGGCACCGGGATTCGAGCCGGTGCGGGAGGCGTTCTCGGCCGTGCTGGCGCGGACGTCCGGCGGGGCGGCGTTCAGCGTCGTGCGCCGGGGCGAGGTCCTGGTGGAGCTGTGGGGCGGGCCCGGGTGGACGCGCGACACGCTGGTGGTGCTGTTCTCCGGCACGAAGGGCGTGGTCGCCACGCTGATGGCGCTGCTCACGGCGCAGGGCCGGATCGACCCTTCTTCGCCGGTGAAGGCGTACTGGCCGGAGTTCTCGAGCGGCGACGCGCGGGTGTCGCACGTGCTGTCCCACACGGTCGGCCTGCCGTACGTCGCGGCCGACGTGTCCTTTCTGGACAACCGAGCCAACGCGCTCGCCCTGGCTTCGCAGCGTCCGTTGTGGACACCGGGAACTCGGGTCGCCTACCACGCGGCGACGTTCGGGTACCTGTGCACGGAACTGATCCGCCGGGTGACCGGCCGGTCGGTGGGCGCGGTGCTGCGTTCGTTGCTCGGCGACGTCGACATCCACCTGGGAACACCGCCGTCGGAGGACCACCGGGTCGCCCGCCTGACGCGGTCGCCGGACTACCGGATCAGCACGTTCCTGCACGACCCGCGGCGGCGCCGGATCGTCGAGAAGATGTACCGCGGGCTCCTGGACGCGGACACGATCAACGCGGCGTCGTACCGCCGGGCTGAGCTGGCCGCTGGCGGCGCGACAGGCACCGCGGCGGCGATGGCCCGGCTCTACGACCGGATCCGCGCGGGCCTGATCCCGGCCCCGGTGCTGGCCGAGGCGACGCGGACGTGGTCATCGGGCACGGACGCGATCAACGACCGCCCGGTCCACTTCGGCCTCGGCTACGAGTTGCCGGACCCGCTGGGAACGTACGGCCCGGTGGGGGTGGCGTTCGGCCATTCCGGCGCCGGCGGCGGCCGCCACGGCGCGTGGCCGGAGGCGGAGCTGGGGTTCTCGTTCACGACGGGCGAGCTGCAGTCCGAGGACGTCGACGACCGGGGAACCCAGCTGTTGACCGCGCTCGCGGGCTGTCTGTGACCGAGCGCACCTTGATGACACGAACGGATAACTGCCGTAACAACGGTCCGGTCCGGAGACGACTAGGCACTTGTCTGTCTCGAAAGGAACTCCGTGACCGCCCACCTGCCCTACCCGCCGCCCCCGGCCGCCGCCCCGCCCCGCAACGGACTCGGCACCTCCGGTTTCGTCCTCGGCCTCATCGGCCTGATCTTCTCCCCGATCCCGCTGATCGGCGTGATCGCCTGGCCGCTGGTCATCATCGGCCTGGTCCTGTCGTTCGTCGGCCTGAGCCGGGCCAACAAGGGCGCGGCCACCAACAAGGGCCTCGCGCTCGCCGGCGTCGTGCTGTCGGCGATCGGGCTCGTGATCTGCGTGATCTGGGCGGCCGCGTTCGGCAAGGTCGTCGCGGACACGGCGAACTCGCTCCCGACGGTCCCGTCGGTCCCCGCGGCGGCCGCCCCGGCGCCCGCGGAAAGCTCGGCGCCCGCCGCCAGCTCGGCACCGGCCGCGGCGAAGCACACGGTCGTGTACAAGGTGACCGGCTCCGGCAAGGCGAGCAGCATCACCTACACGACCGACGGCATGACGACGACCAGCCAGGAGGCGAACGTCAAGCTGCCGTGGGAGAAGAAGATCGAGCTTCCCGGGCGACCAGGCACTGCAGTTCGTCAGCATCCTCGCCCAGGGCGGCGGATCCGGCAGCATCAAGGTGACGATCGAGGTCGACGGCAAGGTCTTCAAGGAAGCGACGGCCCAGGGCTACGGAATCGCCAACGCGAACGGCGACATCGGAACCCTCGCCAACGGCTGACAGCTACGGCACCTTCCGCTGTTGCCGGTTCGCCAGCGCCCCAAGGCGGCCTTGGTTGCGTCTAACGCACCGAAGGCCGCCTTGGGTGCGTCTAAAGCACCGAAGGCCACATTGGGTGCGTCTCACGCACCGAAGGCCACATTGGGTGCGTCTCACGCACCGAAGGCCACATTGGGTGCGTCAGACGCACCGAAGGCCACATTGGGGCGCTCGGGGTCAGGGGACCGGCCCGATCGTCTCCTCCGCCACCGCCGGGCACGGCAGCAACCGGTGTGCCAGCGGCTCTCCCTCCCCCGGCTCCACCATGGACGCCAGCAGGCGCACCGCCGCGCGGCCCAACGCCCGCCGCGGCACCTCGAACCCGCTGATCACCGGCCCCTCCACCGCACCCGGCGGACGCCCCAGCACCGCCAACGAAAGGTCGCGCGGCACCGTGACCCCCGCCGCGGCCAGGGCTCGCCAGGTCGCCTGGAACACCGCTCCCGTGTCCGTCTCCTCGACCACCAGCGCCGTCACCCCGTCCGCCAGCCAGCCCCGGACCACCGACGCGTCGAGGTCGGCTCCGTCCGTCCGGATCACCTTCAGCGCCATCCCGGCCGCGGCCGCAGCCGTGCGGACGCCGCGCTCGCGGTCTCCCGATGAAGGCGCGTCGTCCGGCTCGCGCACGTAGCGGATCCGGTGGTGACCCGCCCGCGCCAAGCGGGTCACCACCTCCGCCGACGCCGTCACGTAGTCCGCGCCCACGTGCGGGATGCGCCCGCCCAGCTCCGTGCGGCGTCCGATGTAGACGATCGGGAAGCCGCTCGCGAGCAGCTCGCCGATCGCGTCCGCCGGGACGTGCCTGCCGAGGAACAGGCAGCCGTCCGCGAGGCGGGTTCGGCGGATCCGGTCCGGGGCCGCGCTCGAGGCCGTGAACATGATCAAGTCCTTGCCGAGCGTCGCCGCTTCCGCCTCCACCCCGGCCAGGATCGGGTAGTACGCGTCGCTCGCGTCCACCGGGAACGCCGGGGTGAACGTGTAGACGCCGAACAGGTTGTTCCGCGCCGCCGCCAGCCGCTGGGCCACCGGGTCCGGCACGTACCCCAGCCGCTCCGCCGCCTCCAGCACCCTCAGCCGCGTGCTCTCCGACAGCCGGACGCCCGTGCGGTTCCCGCCCAGCACCACCGAAACCGTCGCCTGCGAGACCCCGGCGACGCGCGCGATGTCGGCCTGCCGGGGCATCCGCCGCACCCTGCCCATCGGTACCTCGCTCGGGGTCGCGGGCCAGCTGATCCGATTCAGCGTGCAAGCCGTCCCGGGACCCGTCAACCGTTTTGCCCGAAACTCCAGCAAACCTGTCCCGACCGTACTAATACGTATTACTCCATTGACCCGCCCCCGAACGCGTGGCACCGTCGCCGCACATCCGACCTCGAAGGAGCGGTCATGACCCTCACCCGACGCGGCCTGCTGGCCGGCGCCGTCGCGCTCGGCGCGAGCGCCCTGCTCCCCACCGCCGAAGCGGCTCCGGCCGGGTTCCCCGACTACCGCTACCAGCGGCTCGCCCTGGTGAAGAGCAAGCTCCGCTACAACCCGACCGGCGAGCTGATCTTCCCCTGCGTCCGCGGCACCAAGGACCGCATCCCGAACGCGCTCGGCGCCTACTACCTCTATTACGCGCCGCACGACGCCCCGGGCGGGATCTGCCTGGCGTACGCGAACTCCCTCGACGAAGAGTTCACCGAGTACCCCGCCAACCCGATCATCACGAACTCCTGGCCCGGCGAGTACTCGGTCAGCCACGTCTCCTCGCCGCACGCCCTGTGGAACGACGACGTCAAGCGGATCTACCTCTACTTCCACGGCGAGAACACCGTCACCCGGCTGGCCAGCTCCGCCGACGGCATCCACTTCACCTACGAGAAGGAAGTCCTGTCCACGCGCCTGCAGCCCGCCGGCACCACCGAGACGTCCTACGCGCGCGTGTTCCGCCAGGACCTGCCGTCGAAGAACGCCCGCTACGTCATGGTGTTCATGCTCAACAACACCACCAACCACCGCGACATCGGCTGGGGCTGGTCGCCCGACGCGCGGAACTGGACGTTCTCCCAGACGCCGTTGGTGCGCCACACCGACGTCGGCGCCTCCGACATCGGCGGCCCGCACCTGCTGTACCGCAACAACAGCACCTACGTCGTCTACAACACCGACATCGCGCACGGCGGGAACCTGATGATCACCGAAGTCGGCAACGACTTCTCGAAGCGCAACCACCTCGGCGTCTTCCACGCGTCCCTCGACGGCGCGCCGGACAACGGCCGGTGCGCGGCCCCGAGTTTCGGCACCTACCAAGGCCGCGAATACATGATCTACGAGGCGGGCGCGCGGCTCGCCGGGAACATCGCCATCGCCCGCGCGATCTGAGCCGGGTGGCAGGATGCGGCCATGCCCACCTTGCCCCTCGACGGCGTCACGGTCGTGTCCTGCGAACAGGCGGTCGCCGCGCCCCTGGCCACCCGGCACCTTGCCGACCTCGGCGCCCGCGTGCTCAAGATCGAGCGGCCGGGCACCGGGGACTTCGCCCGCGCCTACGACGAGACCGTGCACGGCCTCTCCAGCCACTTCGTCTGGCTCAACCGGTCCAAGGAGAGCGTCGCGCTCGACCTCAAGAGCGACGCCGCGGGTCCGGTGATGGCCGCGCTGCTCGACCGGGCCGACGTGTTCGTGCAGAACTTCGCGCCCGGCGTCGCGGAACGGCTCGGGCTCGGCGCGGCGGACATCCGCGCGTCGCGCCCGCGGCTGATCACGTGCTCGGTGTCCGGCTACGGTTCGAGCGGACCGTACCGCGACGCCAAGGCCTACGACCTGCTGATCCAGTCCGAGGCGGGGCTCGTGTCGGTGACCGGGTCCGCGGACGAGCCCGCGAAGAGCGGCATCCCGGCCGCCGACATCGGTGCCGGCATGTACGCCTTCTCCGGCATCCTCTCCGCGCTCTACGACCGGGAACGCACCGGCCAGGGCACCGAGCTGGAGGTCAGCCTGTTCGACTCCCTGGTCGAGTGGATGGGATTCCCGCTCTACTACGCCGGTTACGGCGGGACGCCGCCGCCGCGGACCGGCACCAGCCACCCGGCGATCGCGCCGTACGGCACCTTCACCGCGGGCGACGGCACCGAAGTCGTGCTGGCTGTGCAGAACGAGCGCGAATGGGCGGCGTTCTGCGAACACGCCGTCGAACGGCCGGGCTGGGTCACCGACACGCGATTCGCCACCGGCAGCGCGCGCGTCGCGAACCGTCCCGAGCTGGAACGGGAAATCGCCGAGATCTTCGCCGGGTTGACCGGCGCCGAGCTGGAAGCGCGCCTGACCTCGGGCCGGATCGCCCACGCCCGCCGCCGCGAGCTGCCCGACGTCCTGACGCACCCGCAGCTCACGGCCCGCGACCGGTTCGCCGAGGTCGGGACGTCGGCCGGGCCGGTCCGCGCCACCCTGCCGCCGATCACCGTCCCCGGCCGGGCGCCGCGGATGGACCCGGTCCCGGCGGTCGGCGAGCACACCGACGCGGTGCTGGCGGAGTTCGGCTTCGACCCGGAAGCGTTGCGGCGTCAAGGCGTCGTGTAGCGCGGGTTCAGTCCCCGAGGATCCGCCGCGCCCGTTCGAGCACCGGCCGGTCCACCATGCGTCCGTCCACAACGGACGCCGACGCGCCCGCCGTCAGGACCCGGCGCGCCCACTCGCGTTCCGCCTCGGTGGGCGCGAACCCGGCCCGGACCGGCGCCACCTGGCGCGGGTGGACGCAGAGCTTGCCGCCGAAGCCCATCCGGCGCGCGTAGCGGACGTCGGCGGCCAAGCGCGAGTCGTCGCGCAGGTCCGTCGTGACGCCGTCGACCGGCGGCGCGACCCCCGCGGCGGCCGACGCGACCACCAGCCGCGAGCGGGCGTAGGCGAACGGCTCGTGGTCCTCGGGCGCGACGCCCAGCTCCGCCGCCAGGTCGACGCTGCCGAACGCCAGCCGCGTCACCGACGGCACGGCCGCCAGCTCACCGGCGCGTTCGACCCCCAGCGCCGTCTCGACCAGCGCGACGACTTCGCGGAACCCCGCCAGCACACCGGGAGTTTCGGCCTTCGGCACGACGACCGCGACGCCGCGAGCGGTCACCAGCGCGGCGTCGGCCTCGAACCACGGCGTGCCCGGCGCGTTGATCCGGACCAGGGCGCGGCCGCCACCGGCCAGCCAGGCCTCGACGTGCTCGCGGGCGGAATCCTTGTCCTCCGGCGCGACGGCGTCCTCGAGGTCGATGATCACCGCGTCCGCACCCGAGGCGACGGCCTTGGCGAAGCGGTCGGGCCGGTCGCCGGGGACGAACAGGTACGTCGTCTCGGCCACCGGCGGCTCCCCGTCGTGCTTCACTGGTCGCCGCCACGATATCCGGGAAGGGGACGGCTTGCGCATCGACGACGGCGCCACGACGGACTGGGTCCGCCGGTTCCACGACGCCACCGGCAGCACGGCACGCCTGGTCTGCTTCCCGTTCGCGGGCGGCTCGGCCGGGTTCTTCCACCCGGTATCGGCGCGGCTTTCGCCCGCGACCGACGTCGTGGCCCTGCAGTACCCCGGCCGCCAGGACCGGTGGCGCGAGCCCTGCGTCACCGACCTCGGCGAGCTGGCCGACCGGATCGCCGGGGAGCTCGCCGCGCTGACCCCGAAGCCGACGGTCTTCTTCGGGCACAGCATGGGCGCGGTGCTCGCGTTCGAGACCGCCTACCGGCTGGAACAGGCCGGGACGAACGCGCCCGCCACCCTTGTCGTCTCCGGCGCGCGAGCCCCATCGGCCGCCCGCGACGAGCACATCCGCGACCGCGCCGACGAAGGCCTGCTCGCCGAGCTGCGGCGGCTCGACGGCACCGACGCGGCGGCGTTCGAGGACGAGGGGCTCCTGGAGCTGGCGCTGCCCACGCTGCGCGGCGACTACACGGCGATCGAGACCTACCGCTGGGAGCCGGGCCGCCGGATCGCGGCACCGATCGCCGTGCTGACCGGCGACCGCGATCCGGGGACGCCGATCGCGGAAGCCGAAGCCTGGCGGATCCACACCGAGGGCGCCAGCACGCTCCGCGTGTTCGATGGCGGCCACTTCTTCGTCACCGACCATGCCGAGGAGGTCCTCGCCGAGCTCGTGAAGCACCTCGACGCCGTCCGCTGATGCCCTCGGGGTATCACAGCGGGCGGAAAGGGTCTTGGACGCGGTGCCCCTCGACGGCCGAAAGTCGGAGGGGAACCACCACGATCCCGAAAGGTCCACGATGAAGGTCTTCCTCACCGGCGGCTCCGGCTACGTCGGCCGGTCCACCGTCACGGCGCTCGTGCGCCACGGTCACGAGGTGAGCGCGCTGGCTCGCAGCGACGCCGCGGCGCGGGTGCTCACCGAGCTGGGCGCGACCCCGGTCGCGGGCGGGCTGACCGACGCGGCGGTGCTGCGCGCGGCCGCCGCCGAGGCCGACGGCGTCATCCACCTCGGCCAGCACTACGGCCCCGACACGGCGGAGGTCGACCGCGCGGCCGCGGACGCGTTGCAGGACGGCCTCGGCGACCGCGGACCGTACGTGCACACCGGCGGCGTCTGGGTCTACGGCGACACCGACGGCGTGGTCGACGAAGACGCGCCGCAGCGCCCGCCGGCGATCACGGCGTGGCGCCGGGCCAACGAGGAGCGGGTCCTGGCCCACGGCGGCCACCCGGTGCTGGTGATGCCCGGCCTGGTCTACGGCCTGGGCGGCGGGCTCATCGACACGTTCTTCGTCGCCCCGGCCCGCGAAGAGGGTGCGGTGCCGCTGATCGGCGACGGCGCCAACCACTGGGCGCTCGTGCACGTCGAGGACGTCGCCGAGCTGTACGCGCTCGCCCTGCGCGCACCGGCGAAGTCGGTGTACGCCGGGGTGAGCGGGCAGAACCTTCCGCTGGCGGACATCGTCGAAGCCCTTACCCACGCGGCCGGGTGTCCCGGGCGGGTGACGCGGCTGTCCCTGGCCGAGGCTTCGGCGCGGATGGGCCCGATCGCGGAGGCGTTCGCGCTGGACCAGCGGCTGACGTCGGCGCGCGCGCAGGGCGAGCTGGGCTGGCGGCCGCGCCACCTCGACGCGCTGGCCGAACTCCGCGGGTAAGGGTTCGGGCGGGCCGGAGTGCGCGTTCACCCGATGCGCGGCCGTGGCCCTCAGGACGACCGTGGGGTTCCTCATCGGAGAAACGAGGAACCATGCGAGGCGACTGGATCCACGACTGGGTGCGGGTGGAGATGGAGTACCGGGCGGGTCCCCCGCCGGCACCGCGCCCGCCCCGCCCGCCTTCCCGGACGTGGGCGGCGCTGTGGGCGGGCTTGTTCACCGCCCGGCGGATCGGGGTGCCGCACGGCCTGACGCGGTGACGGATCAAGGCGCGAGCAGGCCGTCGCGCGCTCGCGCCAGGTGGTCGGTCATCTCGGCCTCGGCCGCCGCGACGTCACCGGCGGCGATCACCTCGAGCAGCGGCCGGTGTTCGACGGCCAGCGTGCGCGGGTCCGGGTAGGACTCGCGCAGCCGGGCGAGGCACAGCTGCATTTCCTCTTGCAGCGGCGGATAGATCCGGCTCAACCGCGGGCTCCCGGCCGCGTCGACGAGGGCCAGGTGGAACGCCGTGTGCGCCTCGACGCGCTCACTCCACCCGGCCGCCGGGGGCAGGGACTCCAGCCCGGCCAGTGCCCGCTCGGCCGCGTCCATCGGCCGCGCCTGCTCGATGATCAGGCGCGTCGCCGTGATCTCCAGGGGCAGCCGGACCGTGAAGAGGTCGCGGACGTCGTCGCCGGTCAGCAGCGGCACCCGCAGCGACCGGCCCGCCCGCACCACGAGGTGCCGGGCGACCAGCTCCTGCAGCGCCGACCGGACCGTCGGGCGCGCGACGCCGAACGTCGTCGCCAGGCCCTGCTCGGTCAGCGGCGTGCCCGGTTCGAGCGAGCCGCTGAGGATCCGGCGGCGCACCTCCGCGACCAGCGCGTCCCGCGTGGTCGTCGTCTGCAGCCCCATCAGGCCGCGTGCACCCGCTCGACCGTCTCCACCAGACCGTCGAGGCCCGGCAGCACGGCGTCGGCCACGGCGGGGTCGTGCGGGTCCGCGTGCCGGTTGATCCACACCCTCGGGATGCCGAGCGCCCGCGCCGGCACCATGTCGTGGAAGTGGCTCTGGGCGATGTGGACCCAGTTTTCGGCGGTGGCCCCGAAGGATTCGGCGAACCGCTCGAAGTGGGCGTGCCCCGGCTTGTACGAGCCGACGTCCTCGGCCGTCACGACCGCGTCGATCGGCACCACGAGCCGCCGCTGGGTCTCGCCGATGAGGTCGCGGTCGCAGTTGGTGAGCAGCGCCAGCCGCCAGCCCGCCGCGCGCAGCGCGGCCAGGGCCGGGCGGGTGTCCGGGAAGACGGGCCAGTACGGCAGGCCCGTGCCGAGCACCGAAGCGTCGTCGGGCACGAGGTCGAGCCCGGCTTCGGCGGCGGTGCGCCGCAGCGACTCCGCGAGGACCTCCCGGTACCGCCGCACCGGCTGCTCGGCCTGCACCTGCGGTTCGAACCGGTTGTAGACCTCCAGCAGCTCCGCGCCGCGGCCCGGGAACAGCAGCTCGATCCCGGTGGCGATGCCGTGGCGCCAGTCCACCAGCGTGCCGAAACAGTCGAACGTCGCCCAGCGAGTCATCCGGTCACTCTGCTATACGGTTATACCGAACGCAAGCCTCGGTGAAGGCGAAGACGAGCGGCGACCGGCGGCTCGCCACCCACGCCAGGCAGACCTCGTTCGGCGGCAGGTCCTCCACCGGGACGCACACGACGTCCGGCCGCGTGTAGTACGCCGACGTGGACAGCGGGACGACGGCGATCCCCTGCCCGGCGGCCACGTGCTCCAGCTTCTCTTCCACACTCCGGAACTCACGCCACGGCGGCGCGGTGCCGTCCCGCAGCCTCGTGGCGACGTCTCGCCACTCCGGCACCGCGTCCGGGTGGTTGAGCAGGTGCTCCGCGGCGAGGTCGGCGACCCGGACCGACTCCTTCCCGGCCAGCCGGTGGTCGGCCCGCAGCACCGCGACCCGCGGCTCGGAAAACAGCGGCCGCACGCTCAGCCCGCGCCGGTCGATCGGCAGCCGGACGAGGCTGACGTCGGCGCGGCCGTCGTGGAGCACCTCGATCTGGTCCTCCCACGTCGTGCGCAGCAGCTCCACCGCGACTTCGGGGTGCCGGGCCGTCAGGTCCCGGACGGCGTCGGTGACCGTGAGCCCCGGCATGAAGCCCACCGTGAACGTCCCGCGCGCGGCCGTCGCCACCCGGCGCCGGAGCGCTTCGGCCGAAGCCAGCAACGGCCGCGCGTCCTCCAGCAACCGGCGGCCCGCCTCGGTCAGCGCGGTGGATCGCTTGTCCCGCACGAACAACTGCGCCCGCAGCTCGCCTTCGAGCGCCCGGATCTGCCGCGAGAGCACGGGCTGGGCGATGTGCAGCCGCGCGGCGGCCCGGCCGAAGTGCAGCTCTTCGGCGACCGCCACGAAGTACCGCAGCTTGCGCAGGTCGACATCCACGCCGACCACGGTATTACGCGTGCGTGGTGAGGAACCTCGTCAGCACCGGGTTCACCTCGTCCGGGTGCGTGTAGCTGAGGAAGTGGGCGCCGCCCTCGACGACGACCAGCGGTTCCGCCGCGGGCAACGCGGCCGCCAGCTCCGCCGCGCGCTCGACCGGATAGGCCAGGTCCGCCGAGCCGTGCAGGACCAGGGCCGGGCAGCCGATCTCGCCGGCCCGGTCGAGCACGGCGTCCCGGTCGACGAGGGCGTTCATGGTGCGCGTGAGCCGGTCCGCCGGGACGTGCGGCCAGCGCTTCCGCCATTCCGAGGCGTCGAACTCGCCGAAACAGATCCGCGCGACGCCGTCCAGCACCTCCGGCGGCGCACCCCCGCCGACCCACGCGTCCAGGACGGCCCGGTATCCGGCCGCGACGGCGGGATCCTCCGCGGCCGCCGACGTGCCCAGCACGGCGAGCGCCGTCACGCGTTCGGGAGCCAGCAACGCCATCCGCAGCGCGACGAACCCGCCCTGGCTCGTCCCGACGACCGCCGCGCGCTCGACGCCGAGGTGGTCGAGCACGCCCAGGACGTCGCGGGCGACGTCCCAGTAGTCGAAGGGACCGGACGCCGGTGTGCCGCCGTGACCGCGCTCGTCGACCGTGACGCACCGGAAGCCGTCGAAGGCGGCCAGCTGCGGCTCGAACATCCGGCCGTCCATCAGGAAGCTGTGCAGCAGCACGACCACCGGGCCGGACCCGCCGTGGTCGGTGTAGGCCACTTCCTGGCCACCGGGCAGCGTCACGCTCATCGGTCCTCCGCTCGTCGGCTTCTTCACCTCGGCTCGACCGTGACGGACGCGCCCGGCCGCAGCGTGATCATGCGCCGCCAGGTCCCGGCCCGCACCTCCGTTCTCGTCCCGCCGACGCTGCGGATCACCGCGCGCGTCACCTTCCCGTCGCGCCAGGACAGGTCGACCTCGAAGCCGCCGCGGGCGCCGATCCCGGTCACGCGGCCCGACGCGGCCCACGCCGACGGCAGCGCGGGCAGCAGCTCGATCACCCCGGGCCGCGAGTAGACGAGCATCTCCACCATCGCCGTGGGCGCGCCCAGGTTGGCGTCGATCTGGAAGATCGTGTAGCTGCCCTGGCTGTACATGTCGAAGAAGTTCGGCGCGGTCCCGTTGCCGTTCGCGACCGACGGCCGCAGCACCGTGAGCAGCAGCTGGTACGCGCGGTCGGCGTCCTTGAGCCGCGCCCAGCACGCCGAACGCCACGCGGTCGCCCAGCCGAAGCTGTCCATCCCGCGGGCGACGAGGAGGTTGCGCACGCCGTCGAGCAGTTCCGGCGGCGAGGTGTCGGCGGCGATCCGGTCGCCGGGGAAGAAGCCGATGAGCGGGGACAGGTGCCGGTGGGTGGTTTCGCCGAGGTTGTCCGGCGACATCCACTCTTCGAGCCAGCCGCTAGCGGGGCTCACCTTCGGCAGGTACAGCTTCCGCTGCAGCCCGGCGATCCGGTCGCCGTACGCGCGGTCGCGGCCGAGCACGGCGACGGCTTCGCGGTAGTGCTCGAACAGGTCCCAGACGATCTCTTGGGCGTAGGTGATGCCGCGGGCGTCCTGCGGGCCGTGCTCCGGTGACCAGTCGTGGTCGTCGACGAGCACCTCGCGCCCGTCGACGGTGGTCGTCACCAGCCGCGCGTCCCAGAACTCGGCGGCGCCCTTGAGCAGCGGGTAGATCCGCGCGAGGTACGCCTTGTCCTGGGTGAACGCGTAGTGGTCCCACAGCGAGTTGCACAGCCACGCGTTGCCGCCGGGGTGCCACCACCAGCCGGAGCCGCCGTAGATGTTCGTCGAGAACGCGACCGCCCAGCCCGCGACCTTCCCGCTGGTGTTCCGGAACCTGTTGCGCGGGTCGTTGAACAGGCGTTTCGTGCTGTCCGTCCACACGGGAAGCTGCGCGAGGCAGTAATCCGCCAGGGCAGTGAAGCTCCCCGGCAGCCCCGCCCGGTCGGCGAGCCAGTAGTTCATCTGGAGGTTGATGTCGGTGTGGTAGTCGCTCATCCAGTCGGGGGTGTTGTTGTTCTGCCACAACCCCTGCAGGCCCATCGGCAGCCCGTCGCGCGACCCGGTGATCGTCAGGTAGCGGCCGAACTGCAGGTAGCTCGCCTCCAGCTCGGGGTCCGGCGTCGCCGGGTCGTCGTGCCACGCGACCAGCCGCGACCACGAGTCCAGGGCCCGCTTCGAGGACGGCGACCGGCCCAGGTCGACGCTCATCCGGTCGTAGAGCCGCCGGTAGTCGGCGACGTGGGTGGCCAGCAGCGCGTCTCCCCCGGCGCGCAGCGCTTTCGCGGCCTTGTCCTTCGCCAACGCCAGGGGGTCGAGGGAGGCGTCGAGGAACTTGCGGGCCGCGTCGGGCACGTAGTTCGTCCCGCCGCTGAGCACCACGACGACGTCCCGGCTGCCGCTGAACGTGGTCCCGCCGGACGCGGCGCACGCGTACTTCAAGCCGTTGGCGAAGGTGCCGGTGAACCCCGCACCGGACATGGTTTCGCCGCGCGTCGGCTCCAGCGAGACGGAGCCGGTGACGGGCCCGCCGCTGAACCGGATCACGATGACGTCGTCGGGATGGCTGGCGAAGTATTCGCGGCGGTACCGCACGCCCTGGTGCCGGTAGGTGATCACGACGACGCCGTTGCTCAGGTCGAGCGTGCGGCGGTAGTCCGTGACGCCGGTGTGCGCGGGCACCGAGATCCGCACCTTCGCCAGCAGGCCGAGGGTGCCGAACTTCTCGCGTTCGTACGGGAACTGGCCGTCGTCTTCGAGGACGTCGTTGGCGCCGCCGGTCCACAGCGACGCGTCGGCCAGGTAGAGGAAGTCGGCGGCGGGGTCCCCGCCGACGAGCGCACCGATCCGACCATTCCCGATCGGCAGGCCCTGTTCGATGATCTTGTCCTCGGCCGCGGGAGCCGGGTACCACAGCGTCGTCGCGCGGTCGTCCGGCACGAGGTCCGCGGCGGCCGGGCGCAGCACCTCCGCGCTTGCGGCAAAAGGAGGAATGCCGCTGAAGGCGAGACCGGCGCCGACCGCGCCACCGAGCTTGAAGAAGGTACGGCGAGAGGGAGGGTTCGACATGTCGGATCCGTTCGGCGTTGAAGGCGGGACCGGCGTGCAGCCCGCCAAACATATGACCTATCCGGATCCAAGGTCAAGAATCTTCGGAATTAATCCGATTACATCCGAGCGTGGTCGGACAGGTACTCGCGGAACGTGATCCGGCCTTCGCGGTGCTCGGGCGCGAGGTGACCGCCGTCGGCGTAGGCCCGGAACGTCTCCCCCGGCACCTTGAGCGGCGCGATCCGCCGGACCCGCCCGCTCGCCTCGCCGACCGCTTGGGCCAGCTCCGCCGCCGTCAGGATCTCCGGACCGCCGAAGTCGTGCACGCGGCCGGCCGGATCGTCCAGCGCGAGGTCCGTGAGCCGCGCGGCGACGTCCCGGACGTCCACCGGCTGGAACGACATCCGCGGCACCGGCACCACGGGCAGCCGGGTCGCGCTCGCGAGCAGCCGTCGGACCAATCCGTGGAACTGCGTGGCCCGCTGGATCGTGACCGGCAGGCCCGAAGCCGCGATGAGCCGCTCGGTTTCGTGCTTGGCCCGGTAGTAGCCGAGCGGGACGCGGTCGACGCCGACGATCGAGACGTAGACCAGGTGCGGGGCACCCGCCCAGCGGGCCGCCTCGACCAGGGTCCGCGCGAGCGCGGTCTCGTGCAGGAAATCCGTGGCGCAGTGGACGATCGCGTCCACCCCGGCCACCGCGTTGTCGACGCCGCGCCCGGTCCGCAGGTCGCCGCGGACGACGTCTGGGGCCGCCCGGCGGCTGAGCACGCGGACCTCCTCGCCCGCCGCCCGCAGCCACGCCACGACCGCCGAGCCGAGCTGCCCGGTGCCGCCGGTGACCAGGATCCGCACGTCGACCACCTCCGGCGTCATCCTGGCACGGTGCGTGCCCGCCGGGAAACGGCTTCCCGGCGGGCAGCACACCGTCTTATCAGTTGCGGTTGATGGTGAACGTGGTCGTCTTGTTGCGGATGTCCTCGTCGTTGTCGCTCAGCGTGAGCCCGGTGAAGGTCGCCGAGCCGACGGCCGGGCCCTGACCCGGTTCCGGCAGCTCGTTGGCCCAGATCCCGATCCCGGACTTGGCGTCGAAGGCGTCCCCGCTGCGGTGCGCGCCGGTGATCGACACGTTCGTCAGCACGGTGTCCTCGACCGGGTGCTCCGGCGTGGTGCCGTTGTACTTGGTCTGGAACATGATGCCGCTGTAGGTCGGGCTCTGGATGTCCACATCGGACACCCGGATGCCGCGGAACTCCTTGGACGCGGAGAACAACCAGATCGCCGGGAACGTCTGCTGGCCCCAGAAGTGGCCGCCGTCCCGGACGAGCGAGGCGTTCTGGACCGTCGTCGGCTGCGGCCCGAACCCGAGGAACGGGTAGCCGAAGTCGAGCGAGCTGATCGTGATCGCCGAGTACGTCAGCGTGTCCGCGATGTAGAGGTTCCGGAAGGTGTTGTTGTACCCGCCGTAGACCGCCAGCCCGGCCGCGCGCCACGGGGTGAGCGCGGTCAGGTTCTCGAACACGTTGTCGTACTGGTTGCCCTGGTTGATGTCCGTGGCGGCGAACAGCGCGAAGCTGTCGTCACCGGTGGACCGGGCTTCGATGTTGACGACGTGGTTGCCGGTGCTCCCGTTCGTGAGGTTGACGCCGTCGGCGAAGGTGTCGCGGATCCGGGAGTTCTTGATCGTGGTGTTGTCCACGTTCGTGCCCCAGACCATGACCACCTGGTGCTCGACCCAGATGTTGTCGATCGTCAGGTTCGCGACGTTCGTCAGGTTGAACACCTTGCCGGGCCCGTCGATCCGGGAGGTGTAGTTCCCGAAGACGGCGAACCCGCTGAACGTCGAGCCGTTCGCGCTCGACTGCACGTCGATGCCGATGTCGCTGTTCTCCTGGCCCGAAGGCGCGGAGAACTTCGTGAACCACGGCCCGGCACCGGTGACCGTGACGGCCTTGCCGTAGACGTTCAGCTTGCTCGACAGCGAGTAGGTCCCGGCGGGCAGGTACACCCCGGTGAGGGTGGTGTCCTGCCGGACCTTGTCCAGCGCCGCCTGCACGTCCTGCTGCGTGAACCCGGCGGGCACCGCGAAGTGCGCCGGGTCGGGGTTCGCGACCGCGGTGGCCTGCTCGAAGTTCACGAAGTCGATCGCGTAGTTCGTGCTGTTGGCCGCGTCCTTCTGCAGCTTGATCTTGTGCCCGGCGGGCACGGTCGTGCCGAGCAGCATGCTCGCCTCGTCGTAGATGTGGCGAGGCCCGGCGCCCGGCGAGTTGCCCGGGCCGGTTTCGGCGCCGTAGAGCCACGCGTAGTGCGATGTCAGGTCGATGGCCTTGAGGAACGTGCCGTCGACGTAGACGTTCAGCGTGGCGTTGATCCCGCCGCCGCCCGCGGAGTCCGGGATGGAGAACCGGGTGACCAGGGTGTTCGTCGACGCGCGGGTGGTGAACTCCACCGACGAGCCGGTCGAGTTCAGCGTGACGGCCTTGCGGCCCGACGCCTCGCCCGCGAGGTCGCCGATGGTGCGGTTCGGCCCGACGACGGCCGCGCCGCCGGCGAGCACGCCGTCCTCGGCCTCGTACATGTCGTAGGGCATGTTCGCGCCCCGGCCGACGAACAGGGCCTGGGTGCTGGTGTTGTTGCCCTGCTTCACCGGCAGCTCGTTGGCGTCGTTGTCGACGACCGTCTTGACCGTGAACCGGCCGTTCGCGGCGGTCCAGGTGCCGACGGTCACCGGCGTCGCGGTGGCCCCCGCGGCGATCGCGCCGGAGTAGCTGCCGCTCAACGTCTTGACGACGGTGCCGTTCTGGTCGGTGATCGTCACCGTGACGCCGTGGGCGCCGCCCGCGCTCGCCACGGTGCCCTGGTTGCGCAGGGTCGTGGTGAACGTGACCGCGTTGCCCGCGGACGGGTTGCCCGGTGACCACGCCGTCGCCGCGACGAGGTCGGAGCTCTGCACCGGGCTGACGACCAGCGCGGTCGCGGCGGTGTAGGCGTTGTTGGCCTCGTTCTGCTCGATGACGGCGTTGGCCTCGTCGACCTTCGCGGTCAGCTGGTAGCTGCCCGCCTCGCGGGTGCCGATGTTCGCCGACACGGTCGTCGACGCCCCGGCGGCGAGCGCGCCGACGTTCGCCGTTCCGACCTTCGTCGTGCCCAGGTAGAGGTTGACGCTCGTCGCGCCCGAAGCCGCGGTCCCGGCGTTGCGGATCGTCGCCGAGGCGGTGATCGCGTCGGTCTCCACCGGGTTCTGCGGCGACCAGGACACGCCCGAGACCGTCAGGTCCGGGTTCGGCGCGGGCACGCCGAAGACCTGGAACTCCGCGGCCTGCCCGCCGCCCGCGCCGGAGTTGGCGGTGACCCGCAGCCGGACGTCGGCGGCCCGGCCGGTGAGCGGGATGGTCACGGTGTTGCCGGTCGCGGGGTCGAAGGTGTAGGTCTGCGCGGCGGCCAGCGTCGTGAACGCGGTCCCGGCCTGGTCCCGGCCCTCGACGGCGATCGTCTGCGTCCGCGGGCCCCAGATCGGGTCCGGGTTGAGCTTGACCACCACCTGGTTGAGGTCGGCGTTCGAGCCGAGCGCGACGGTCAGCAGGTTCGGGTACGTCCCGCCGCCGCCTTCCCAGTACGTGGTCAGGGAGTTGTCGTTCGCGTTGGCCGCGACGAAGGAGAACTCCGTCGACGACGCCGTGATCGGCTTGCCCAGCGCGAGGTTCGTCCCGGCCTGGGTGCCGGGGCGCGTCACGGTGTTGCTGTTCGCCGACTGGTTGCCCGCGGCGTCCTTCGCACGCACGAAGTACGACACGCTCGCGCCGTCGGGCTGGCTGTCGGTGTAGGTCAGGACGGTGCCGCCGACGCTGCCCCGCAGCTGGTTGTTGGCATAGACGTCGTAGCCGGTGACGCCGGTGTTGTCGGTCGAGGCCGACCAGGTCAGCCGGATCTGGCCGCTCGCGGGCTGGGTGTAGGCGAGGTTCCCGGGCGCGGACGGCGGCTGCGTGTCACCGCCGGCCGGGCCGTGCACCTCGAACTCCGACAGCTGCGCGGCGGGCCAGCCGGTGTTGGCCGAGATGGTTAGCCGCACGTAGCGGGTGTTCGCGGTGAGGTTCACGGTGACCGTGTTGGCCGTCGCCGGATCGAAGCGGTAGCCCGCCGACGGGACCAGGTCGCTGAAGCCGGTGCCGTTCGTGCTGCCCTGCACGGAGAACGTCTGGGTGCGGGCCTCCCAGTTCGCGGGCAGCTTGAGCACGAGCTGCGCGATGTTCGTGGCCGTCCCGAGGTCGGCCTGGATCCACTGCGGGAACTGGTTGTTCGTGCTTTCCCAGTAGGTGGCCTGGTTGCCGTCGCCGACGTTCGAGACGGGGTAGCCGGCGAGCTGGCTGCTGGCGGTGTAGGTCGCGACGGCGGCCTGGGCGGCGGGCTGGACGGCTTCGGCGGCGGCGGGGACGGCGGCCGGGACACCGCTCGCCGCGACCGCGGGCACGGCCAGGAGCAGGGACAGGGCGGCGTAGAGCGCCGCGCGCGACAGAAGTCGCTTCGTTCTCATGGGGTTCCTCTGATCCGGGGAGGAGGGGAGACGACTCGGGACGGCGGAAACCAGGGACCGGGGACACGCGGGGCGCGGTACGGGGGGCGCGCGCGGGCAGCACGTCATGAAGACCTCTTCGTTGAGGGTCGGGCGGAATCTTCCTGACTCGTGCCGCAATTTCTCGCGGTCTTGTCAGGTTCTTGCACTGATTCGTTCAAGACTTACAGTGACGGCGGCCACAAGTCAACGCCCAATGCCAGGAAGGGCACCCTCTTGGACGTAACGCCCAGGAGAGTGCCCTTGACGGACGGCAGTGTCAGGAGTGAACGGCGCCCAGGCGGATCGCGTGGGTGCCCGGCGCGTTCGCCGGTTCGCCGCAGTGGGCGCAGACAGTCACCGGGTGCAGCTCCTCGCCGCAGGCGTGACGCCACAGCGTGGGCGGTTCGCCCTGGTGGACGTACTGGTCACCCCAGGCCATCAGGCCGAGCAGGATCGGCTGCAGCGCGCGGCCGGCCTCGGTCGGGTAGTACTCGTGGCGCGGCGGGTGGGCCTCGTACTGGACCTTCTCGAGCACACCCGCGTCGACGAGCTTGCGCAGCCGCGCGGCCAGGATGTCGCGGCTGGCGCCGGTGTTCTCGGCGATCTGGTTGAACCGCCGCTCCCCCAGCATGATCTCGCGCAGGGCCAGCAGGCTCCACCGCTCGCCGACGACCTCGAGGGCCTCGGCGACCGAGCACTCGCGACCACGCCGGACCATGCCACCTCCACGGGGTTGAAAATCCAACCTAGCACGTCAACCGCGTGTGACGTGCCGAACAGGTGAGTTGTGGAATCCAACTCACACGGCGTATACCGAGGGTATCCCCGATCTGCAAGGAGGCAGACGCCATGACGGACGCGGTGATCGTCGACGCGGTACGGACCCCCATCGGCAAGGGCAAGCCGAACGGCCGCCTGGCCGGGGTGCACCCGGTCGACCTGCACGCACACGCCTTGCGCTCGCTCGTCGAGCGCACCGGCGTCGACCCGGCCCGGATCGACGACGTGATCAGCGGCGCGGTCGGCCAGATCGGCGAGCAGAGCATGAACACCGCCCGCTGGGCCGCGCTCGCCGCCGGGCTGCCGGAGTCGGTGCCCGCGGTGACGGTCGACCGCCAGTGCGGCAGCAGCCAGCAGGCTGTCCACTTCGCCGCGCAGGGCGTCATCGCCGGCGCGTACGACGTCGTGATCGCCTCCGGCGTCGAGTCGATGAGCCGGGTGCCGATGGGCAGCCAGGTGGCCGGGCGCGACCCGTTCGGGACGCAGGTCGCCGCGCGCTACCCGGACGGCCTGGTGCCGCAGGGCATCAGCGCCGAGCTGATCGCCGCCAAGTGGGGCTTCAGCCGGGCTCAGCTGGACGAGTACTCCGCCGAGAGCCACCAGCGGGCCGCGAAGGCGTGGGCGGACGGGAAGTTCGCCGGCGAGGTCGCGCCGCTGAAGGCACCGGGACCCGACGGCGCGCTGGTCGACGTCACGACCGACGAGACCGTGCGGCCGGGCACCACGCCGGAGATCCTCGCCGGGCTGAAGCCCGCGTTCCGCGCCGACGTCTGGGAGCAGCGGTTCCCGGATCTCGGCTGGCACGTCACGGCGGGCAACTCGTCCCCGATCAACGACGGCGCGGCCGCGCTGATGATCACCAGCGCCGAGACGGCGAAGGCGCTCGGCCTGCGGCCGCGGGCCCGGATCCACAGTTTCGCCGTCGCCGGCGACGACCCCCTGTACATGCTGACCGGCATCATCCCGGCGACGCGCAAGGTCCTGGCACGAGCGGGTCTTTCGGTGGCCGACATCGACGCGTTCGAGGTCAACGAGGCGTTCGCCAGCGTGGTGCTGGCCTGGCAGGCCGAGATCGGCGCGGACCTGGCGAAGGTGAACGTCAACGGCGGCGCGATCGCGATCGGCCACCCGCTGGGCGGCAGCGGCGCCCGGCTGATGACGACGCTGCTGTCGGTGCTGGAGCAGACGGGCGGCCGCTACGGCCTGCAGACGATGTGCGAGGCGGGCGGCCTCGCCAACGCGACGATCATCGAGCGCCTCGACTGACCGCGTCGTGAGTGTTTAGGGCGGTTAGAACCGCCCTAAACACTCACGACGTCAGTCCGGCTCGGGTGGTTCCTCGACGCCGTCGCGGTCGGCCCACTCCAGCAGCGGGTCCAGGGAGAAGACCGCGTCGTCGATGCCCGCGTGCAGGTCGCCGAGCTCGGCGAAGCGGGCGGGCATGGTCGCGATCGTGAAGTCGCCCGGCTCGACGTCGTCGATCTCGTCCCAGCGGATCGGTGCCGACACGGTGCCCTCCGGGTTGCCGCGGACGGAGTAGGCGCTGGCGATCGTGTGGTCGCGGGCGTTCTGGTTGTAGTCGACGAAGAGCATCTTCGGGTCGCGGTCCTTGCGCCACCAGGTGGTCGTGACGTCGTCGGGTGCGCGTCGCTCGACTTCGTGCGCGAAGGCCAGCGCGGCGCGCCGGACGTCCTGGAACCCCCAGCGCGGTTCGATCCGGACGTAGATGTGCAGGCCGCGGCCGCCGGACGTCTTCGGCCAGCCGACGGCGCCGAGCTCGTCGAGGATCTCGTGCGCTACGTGCGCGACCCGGCGGACGCGGTCGAAACCGCACTCCGGCATCGGGTCGAGGTCGATGCGCCACTCGTCGGGCTTCTCGGTGTCCGCGCGCCGGGAGTTCCACGGGTGGAACTCCACAGTGGACATCTGCACGGCCCACACGACGTGCGCCAGGTCCGTCACGCACAGCTCGTAGGCATGCCGCCCGTAGCGGGGGAAGTCGACGCGCACGGTCTCCAGCCACGGCGGCGCGCCGTTCGGGACGCGCTTCTGGTGGACCTTCTCCCCCGCGACTCCGGAGGGGAAGCGGTGCAGCATGCAGGGCCGCTCGCGCAGGGCGTTGACGATGCCGTCGCCGACGGAGAGGTAGTAGTTGACCAGGTCGAGCTTCGTCTCGCCGCGGGCCGGGAAGTAGACCCGGTCCGGGTTGGAGATCCGCACGGTGTGCGGCCCGACCTCCAGCTCGACCGACGGAGACTTCTGCGCCATGGGCCCGACCGTAGCCCAAAACCACCGCTACCGTGACGTTCATGGTGCTGCCGCCGGACGGTCACGTCCACACCGAATGGTCCTGGGACACGGTCACCGGGTCGATGATCGGGTCGTGCGAGCGGGCCCTCGAGCTGGGGCTGCCGTCGGTGGCGTTCACCGAGCACGCGGACCTGACGCCGTGGCTGATCCCGGAGCCGATCCGGCCGCTGCTCCCGGACCACTTCCGGGTGCGCCTGCGCCCCGACGGCGTCCTGGAGCCGCCGGACCTCGACGTCGCGGGCTACCTGGCGTGCGTCGAGGAGTGCCGCGAGCGGTTCCCGTCGTTGCGGATCCTGTCCGGGGTGGAGCTGAGCGAGCCGCACTGGCACCGCCCGCGCGCGGACGCCCTGCTCGCGGCGCACGAGTTCGACCGGGTGCTGGGTTCGGTGCACTCCCTGCCCGGCGACGGCGGGCACCACCACGAGCTGACCGTCATCTCGGGCCGCCCGCCCGGCGAGATCCTCCGCGCCTACCTCGAGGAAGTCCTGGGTCTTGTCGAGTCGACAGCGGACTTCGCGGTGCTCGCCCACCTCGACTACGCGTTACGCTCGTGGCCCGCCGAGGGACCGCCGTTCGTGGCGGCGGACTACGAGGAG
Organism: Amycolatopsis nalaikhensis; assembly: GCF_030264295.1. Classification (GTDB taxonomy): domain Bacteria; phylum Actinomycetota; class Actinomycetes; order Mycobacteriales; family Pseudonocardiaceae; genus Amycolatopsis; species Amycolatopsis nalaikhensis. Next base: position 8,314,645 of record NZ_CP127173.1, read on the forward strand.
GAGTTCCGCACGGTGTTGCGAGCCCTCGCGGCGAGCGGCCGGGCGCTGGAGGTCAACACGAAGGTGCCACTGCCGGGCGAAGTGGTGCGGTGGTGGTTCGAGGAGGGCGGCGACGCGGTGGCGTTCGGCAGCGACGCCCACGAGCCGGGCTTGGTCGGCCACGGATTCCCCGAGGCGGCGGCGATGGTCGAGGCGTCCGGCTTCCGCCCGGGCCGCACCCCCGTTACCTTTTTCGTGGCTCCCGACCAGGGAGTTGTGGTCACCAGGCCCGGCATGACTTGCGCCCCCAGTCGAAGGCATGATCCGGGGGGTGGTGTCACCGGGCCTGGTGGCATCGAGGGACCGCTGATAGGGACACGGCCACCACCAGGTAGGTCTCGTCGTAACGTGGGTGCCGGCCATCGATGCCCAACCCGGTGACCACGACGCGACGAACGAACGGCTGGTGGATGAGCAGCAGCTTCGGGGTGTTCCTCGGCTTGGACGTCGGCAAGGAAGCCCATCATGCGGTCGGCCTCGCCCCGGACGGCAAGCGGTTGCATGACGGCCCGCTGCCCAACACCGAACCCAAACTGAAGGCCCTGTTCGACAAGCTCGCCGCGCACGGACCGCTGCTGGTCGTGGTCGATCAGCCCGCCACGATCGGGGCGTTGCCGGTCGCGGTCGCCCGCGCCGCAGGACACCAGGTGGCGTATTTGCCTGGCCTGGCCATGCGCCGCATCGCCGACCTCTATCCGGGTCGCGCGAAGACCGATGCCCGGGACGCGTTCGTCATCGCCGATGCCGCCCGCTCCCTGCCGCACACCCTGCGCCCGGTCGATGTCGATGACGAGGCGTTGGCGGAGCTGGAGGTGCTGGTCGGGTTCGACGACGACCTGGCCGGCGAAGCCACCCGGATCAGCAACCGGATCCGTGGGCTGCTCACCGGCATCCACCCCGCTCTCGAACACGCCATCGGCCCGCGGATCAGCCACCCAGCGGTGCTGGAGATCCTCTCCCGCTGCGGCGGCCCGGCCGGCATCGCCAAGGCCGGCCGCCGCAAACTCACCGCCATCGCCAAAGTCCACGCGCCCCGCCTCGGCGGCAAGCTGGTCGAGGCGATCATGACCGCGCTGGGCGAGCAGACCGTCACCGTCCCGGGCACCGCCGCCGCGGACACGGTCCTGCCGCGGCTGTCCGACAGCCTCAAAACGGTTCTCCTGCAACGGAAACAGGTCGCTGAGCAGGTTGAGGGGATACTTGATGCGCACCCTCTTGCCGGGGTCCTGACTTCGATGCCCGGCGTCGGGGTCAGGACCGCAGCCCGCATCCTGCTCGAGGTCGGCGACGCCTCGAACTTTGCCAGCTCGGGGCATCTGGCGGCCTACGCGGGCATCGCCCCGGTCACCCGCAGCTCCGGCACCAGCATCAAGGGCGAACATCCCGCTCGGACGGGCAACCGCCAGCTCAAACGCGCGTTCTTCCTCGCCGCCTTCGCCGCGTTGTCTGACCCGACCAGCAGGGCCTACTACGACCGGAAGCGGGCCGAGGGCAAGAAACACAACGCTGCGCTGATCTGCCTGGCCCGCCGCCGCTGCGACGTCCTCTACGCCATGCTGCGCAACGGCACCCACTACCGACACCCCGAACCCGCTCCGGCCCCCGCCGCGGCTTGACAACCACATAGGGACACCCCCCACGACTTCTGGCGCCGCTGAACCCCGAGCTTTCACGTGAAAGCTCCGGTCCTCAGGCCAGCGCGTGCCGCCCGTAGGCCCGGGACTCCGCGCTCTGGTCGAGCAGCCGGGCCGCGACCCGGCCGATCGCCGCGTCCAGTTCCGCTCGGCTTCCCGTTCCCCAGTCACCCAAGCGCTCCGCCAGCCAGTCGTGCCAGGCTCGCACCACCTTGGCGAACTCCTCGTGCCCCGATGGCGTCAGCTCCCACCGCCCGCCCGTGTACCGCAGGTACCCCGTCAGCTCCAGCCGGTTGAACGCCGGTTCCAGCACCGGTGCGGGCACGCCGAAGTGCGCGCCGATCGCCTTGAGCGTCGCCGGTTCGCCGCGGCGCTCACGCAGGTGGACCTGCAGCAGGCACCAGATCCCGCCCTCGTCGAGGTCGGATCCGGCGCGCGCGACGATCGCCGGGGCCACCTTGCGGCGCTCGCGGAAGAACAGCGTCGCCACCGCGCGCTCCAGCTCGCGGTCGTCCGTGCGGGCCTCCGGCATCGCGAACCCGTCGCCGAGGTCCGGGGCCGCCGCGCGGGCCGTGTCGCGCAGCGGGACCTCCTTCAAGAAGAACGCCAGCGCGAACGCCAGCAGCCCGACCGGTGCCGCCGCGAGGAACACCACGTGCAGCGAGTCGCTGTACACCTTGATCACCGGCGCCGATACCGACTCCGGCAGCGCGTGCAACGCCGTCGGCACCTGCAGTGCACGCGGGTCGACGCCCGGCGGCACCGGCAGCGCCGCCAGCTTCGGCGTCAGCTGGTTCGCGTACACCGTCCCGAAGATCGCCGCGCCGAACGAACTGCCGATCGACCTCAGGAACGTCACACCCGACGTCGCGACGCCCAGGTCGGCGTAGTCGACCGTGTTCTGCACGGCGATGGTCAGCACCTGCATGCCGAGCCCGATGCCGAGGCCGAGCACCGCCATGTACGCCGACGCCTCCCAGAACCCCGTGTCGGTGTCCAGCCGCGACAGCAGGTACAGCCCGATCGTCATGCCCGCCGCCCCGACCAGCGGGAAGATCTTGTACCGCCCGGTGCGGCTCACCGCGTTGCCCGCGGCGATCGACGCGACGAGCAGCGCCAGCACCATCGGCAGCAGCCGCACCCCGGACGTCGTCGCCGACGTGCCCTGCACGTACTGCATGTACGTCGGCAGGTACGACAGCGCCCCGAGCATCGCGAAGCCGACGACGAAGCTCATGATCCCGCCGACGGTGAACACCGGGTTCCGGAACAGCCGCATCGGCAGCATCGGTTCCTTCGCTCGCGACTCCACGAGCACGAACGCCGCCAGCAGCACCACCGAGCCGATCGCCATCCCGATGATCACCGGTGATCCCCACGCGTACTGCGTGCCGCCCCAGCTCGTGACCAGCGTCAGCCCCGTCGCGGCGAGGCCGATGAGCAGGATGCCGAGGTAGTCGATGACCGGCTTGACGACCGCGCGCGCGTTCGGCATCGCCGACGACGCCACCACCAGCACCACGACGACCAGCGGGATGTTGACGTAGAACGCCCACCGCCACGACAGGTGGTCGACGAAGAACCCGCCCAGCATCGGGCCCGCCACGGTCACGACGCCGAACACCGAGCCGAGCACGCCCTGGTACTTGCCGCGTTCGCGCAGCGGGACGACGTCGGCGATCAACGCGGTCGAGGTCACCATCAGCCCGCCGCCGCCGAGGCCCTGCACCGCGCGCCAGACGATCAGCCACACCATGCTGTCGGCGAACCCGGCGCAGAACGAGCCGACGCCGAACACGATCACCGACAGCTGGAACATCAGCTTGCGGCCGAAGAGGTCACCGAGCTTGCCGACGACGACCGTCATGATCGTCTCGGCCAGCAGATAGGACGTGACGACCCAGGAGAGGTGGCCGGCACCGCCGAGGTCGCCGACGATGGTGGGCAGCGCGGTGCCGACGATGGTCTGGTCCAGCGCGGCGAGCAGCATCCCGAGCAGCACGGCACCGAACACCGCGTTGACCCGGCCGCGGCTCAGCGCCGCGGGTGCCGGCTCCTGGGCGACCTCCGCGGTGGCCGTCATCCGCACCCTCCTCGCTCGGCCTCCGAGGCTAGTGCGCGCCGTCCACTGTGGATAGCCACCCGTTCCGGTGGTCCGGGCCGGTCAGAGCGTCCAGCGGTCGTGCGGCGGGGACTCGAGGACCAGGTCGCCGTCGACGGCCGCGGCGATCTCCTCGGGCGTCCAGACCTCCTGGTGCAGCACCGGGCGGATGATCGCGGGCTGGCGGATCGCGTGCAGGTGCCCGTCGGCGAGCCGCAGTACCTGCCCGGTGACGTGCGCGGAAAGGTCGCTGAGGAGGTAGGTCACCAGCGGCGCGACCCGCTCGGGCGGGTCCGCGTCGGGGTTCCCCTTGGGGTCGGCGGCCATCAGCCGGGTCCACGCGATCGGGCTGACCGCGTTGACGCGCACGCCGAACCGGGCCAGGTCGGCCGCCCACGAGTACGTCATCGAGGCCACCGCGCCCTTCGACGCCGAATACGCGGCCGCCCCGCGCTGGCCGATCATCGACCCCGACGTCACGTTGACGATGACGCCGCTCCCCTGGCCGCACATCACCTTCGCGGCGGCCGTGCCGCAGAAGTGCGGGCCGAGCACGTTGGTCTCGACGAGTGCCCGCGTGCGCTCGGCGTCGTCGTCCTCCCACGGCGGCGCGTGGTAGCCGATCGCCGCGTTGTTCACGAGGCCGTCCAGCTTCCCGAACCGCTTGCCGCACAGGGTGATCAGGCTCCGCGCGTAACCGGCGTCGGCGACCGAGCCGACGCTCACGACCGCCGTGCCGCCGTCCCCTTCGATCGCGGCGACGGTTTCCTCGGCCGGTTCGGCGTCGACGTCGTTGACGACGACCGCCGCGCCCGCCCCGGCCGCGTGCTGCGCGAAGGCCCGTCCCAGGCCCCGCCCGGCTCCGGTGATGACGACGGCCCGGCCGTCCAGGAGGCTCACGCGCGCGTCAAGGTGACGAGGAACGGCCGGAAGCCGTGGGAGTCGTAGAACGCGAGCGCCGGTTCGTTGCCCGCGAAGGCCGTCACGCTCACCTCGTTCGCCCCGCGTTCCCGCGCCCAGGCCAGGAAGGCGTCGACCAGCGCACCACCCACGCCCTCGCGACGGCGTTCCGGCGCGACGCGGATGCTCTCGAGCACCGCGCGCACGACGCCGGGCCGCAGCGGGTCGGGCCGGCTCAACTTGCCGACCAGGTGTCCCCCGCCGTCGCGGGCGAGCAGGCACAGGCAGTCCGGGTCCGCGATGAGACCCGCGTAGTAGCCCGGGCCTTCGCGGTCGGGCCAGCTGGTGTCCATGAAGGGGTCGTGCCGTCCGCCGTCCTCGGCGAACAGGGCGGCCGCGGAGGCCACCAAGGCGGGCAGGTCTTCGGCCGAGCACACCGAAACAGTCATGCCCAGCACGGTATCGGGCTCATTTTTCGGTGTAAATTTCGACTTTCACGGCCCCAGGTGCGCCAGGCTCTCCAGCGCGAGCTGCTCCAGGTGCCCGGCGGCCGCCGCGCCGCCGCCCGCCGCGTGGAACGACGCCGCCACGGTCTCGGCGGCCCGCCGGTACGACGGCTCGGTCAGCACCTCCTCGACCGTCGCCGCGATCCGGTCGGCGTCCGCCCGGCCGAACCGCAGCCGGACGCCCGCCCCCGCCGCGACGACCTGCGCGGCGACGATCGGCTGGTCGTCGCGGATCGGCGCGACCACCAGCGGCAGCCCGTGCCACAGCGCCTCGCAGACGGTGTTGTGGCCCGCGTGGCACAGCACCGCGTCCACTCGGGACAGCAGCGGCAGCTGCGGAACGCGCGGGCACACCAGGACGTTCGGCGGGACCGCGTCGAGCACGCCGCCCGGATCCACGACGACCGCTCGCGTGCTCGTCCCGGCGAACGCCGCCGCCGCGGCCGTCAGGAATCCCGCGCCCGCTTCGGTGTTCGCCGTGCCGAGCGACACGAGCACGGTCGGCCGGAGCGGGTCGAGCCACTCCCACGGGAAGTCCGTTGTGGACGGACGCGACCCCAGCGCCGGTCCGATGAGCCGGACGCGCGGGGGCAGCGTGACCGCGCCGAGCAGCTCGCGCGTCGTGAACGCCAGGACGCCGTGCGGGGAGAACCGCGGGTCGGCGCTTCCGCGGCCACCGGCGATCCGGCCGCGCAGGTCGGCGAGCAGCCCGGTGACCCAGTCGGCGACCTTCGGCATCCCGGCGAGGGGGTCGGCCAGCTCGGCCGACGTCGTCGCCGACGTCACCCACGGCAGCCCGCGGGCTTCGGCGAGCAGCCCACCGGCGAGTGCCTGCTGGTCCGCGACGACGACGTGCGGCTCGAACGCGTCGAGGGCCGCGCCCACGCCCGGCGCCATCGCGTCGGCGAGCGGGACGAGGAAGTCCTGCCAGAGGAACCGCAGCGCGGCGGGTCCCTTGAGCCCGGCCGGCCGCTCGGGCGCCGGGGGCACGGCGCAGGCGAACACGAGCGCGTCCGGGCCGACCAGGTGCCACAGCAGCTCGTCGTGGCCGGCCCAGGCCACCTCGTGCCCGCGCGCGGTGAGCTCGGCCGCCACCCCGGCCGCCGGGTTGACGTGCCCGACCAGCGGCGGGACGACGAACAGGAACCGGGCCACTAGCGGGCCCGCGCCGGGGGGCGCGAGGTGTCGCGGACCCACCCGAAGACCAGCTCGATCACCTCGGCGGTCCGCTCGACGAGCACCGAATGCCCCTGGCCGGGCAGCACGACGCAGCGGCAGCGCGCCAAGTGCGTCTCGAAGTGCGGCACCTGCGCGGCCAGGCCCGAGTCGCCGCCGAAGACCGCGAACACCGGGCAGCGGACGGCCGAGAGGTCCGGCGCGATCGTCGCGCTGCGCGGGATGTCCTCGGCGATCGTGGTGGTCTGGAGGATCTTGTTCGCCGCCTTCGAGAGCCGCGCGGTGTGCGCGCCGTGGTTCGCCTCGATCCACTCGATGACCTCGTCGACGGCCAGCCGGTTCTTCGCGTCGGCGAGGCCGTCGGCCATGTGCCGCGTCCACTCCGGCGTCGGCGGCTCGCCTTCGATGACGACGACGCTCGCCACTCGGTCGGGCCGGGCCGCGGCGAGGCCGAACGCGACCGACGCGCCGAACGAGTTGCCGACGACGTGCACCGGCCGCGTGACCCCGCAGGCGTCGAGGACGGCGACGAGGTCGTCGACGAACCGCTCCAGCTGGTACCCGGACTCGGGCCGGGTCGTGCGGCCGTGCCCGCGCAGGTCGTACATCAGCACGTCGAGCCCGCGCTCGGCGAAGGCGGGACCGAGGGTGAAGTAGTAGCTGGCCAGGCTGTCGGTGAGCAGGCCGTGGACGCACACGACGACCGGCGCGTCGCCGTCCAGCGGCACGTCCGGGGCGAGCCGCTGGACGTGCACGTCCAGCTCCCCCGCCCGGATCCGGCTCACGCGCTCGCCCGCAGCGACGCGACGACGTACCGGACGAGCTCGCCGACGGTCAGCGCGATGATCTCGTCCAGGTCGCGCTCGGCGATGAAGGTGGCGAAGTTGACGCGGTCGCCGTAGTGCTCGCGCAGCTGGCCGGACAGCGCCACCAGGTCGACACTCTCCAGCTCGAGATCGTCGTGGAAGGTGGTGTCCATGGTGATCTCGACGTCGTCGAGGCCGTACTCCGCGAGCAGCTCGCGCAGCATCCCGCCCAGCTGGGCGAGGACGGCCGCCTCGCCGGTGGCGGTGGTTTCGATGCTCATTCGGCGGTCTCCTTCGTCTCTTCGGTCCAGGCGACGACGTAGCGGGCGACGTCGGCGCAGCGGACGAGGTGGTCGCGCCCGGCGGCCCGCACCGTCAGCTCGTCCGGCGCGGCCGCGACGACCTCGAAGTCACGGGGCTCGCCGCGAAGGCCGGTGCCGAGCAGCTTCGCGACGGCTTCCTTCGCGGTCCAGAAGCGGGCGAACCAGCGTTCCGGATCCCCGGGCAGGCTCGCGAACAGGGCTTGCTCCCCCGCGCCGAGCGCGGCATCCACAGTGGACTCCGTGCGGGCGGCGACCTCTTCGACGTCGATGCCGCACGGGCCGTGGCGGGCGATGGCGACGCCGACTTCCCCGCGGTGGGCCACGGAAATCGTCAGTGGCGGCAGCTCCCGGCCGTAACCCCCGGTCACGTGGGGGCGACCGGCGTCGTCGTTGCCGATGCGGAAGCTGGCCGGGAACATCTCGGGTTCGCCGCGGGCCCAGAGGAACTGGCGGACGGCGTCCTTCGCCGCGATCCGGCCGAGCAGCCACTGGCGGCGCCCGCGCGGCGGACGGCGTTCGTACGCTTCCCGCTCAGCCCCGGCGAGGTAGTTGCGCATGATCAGCTCACGGGTGGCCAGGTCCGGCCACTCCTCGCGCACGAGCGCCCAGCCGCCTGCCTGTTCGAGGGACAACGTCGAGCGCTCGGGCGTCCGGTCGGCCTGCCGGATGTGCGGGGTGCTGTCGAAGCGGCGGTCGCGCCAGCCGGTGAACTCGGCCCAGACCTGTCCGTTGTGGACGAGCTGCATGTCCGCCTCGAGGAACTCTTCGGTCAGTGACGTGATCTTCACCAGGCACTCCAGGCGTTCGCCCGGCGCCGGGTGCGGGCCGTGGAACCGGATTTCGCGCATCGCGACCGGGAAGACGGTGGTGCGTTCCGGCAGCCGGGACATGATCCAGTACCCGAGCACCTGGCCGACGTTGTCGAGCAGCGCGCCGGGCGCGGCGGGCGTCGTCAGCAGGGCCCGCACATGGCGTTCGCCGACCGCGGTCAGCTCGGTGACGCCTTGGAAACGCGGGCCGTGGAACATCCAGCGCTCGGCGTAGAGCTGGGCCGCGGTGGTTTCTGGGACGCGTTCCTCCGACGCCGGGAAGCGCCAGGGTGCGGGCGCGTCGGCAGGATAAGCGGGAGCCAGTTCGACGACGGCCTGGGAGTAGCCCACCAGGGCCGCGAGCACCCGGTCGGCGCCCTGGGGCCGCACCCGCACGGGCACGGTGACCGGCGGGACCGCGGTGATCCACTGCGTCAGCCGGACGTCGTGCACGGCGACCGCGCGGCGGCCGGGCGCGGCCTGCTCGGCGAAGCCCATCAGGTGGTCGATGACCGTGGTGGCGGGGACGACCGGCCACCGATCGCCCGGGTCGGCCTGCGGCGGCTGCTTGAAGAAGCAGTGGTCCAGCAGGTACGGCATTGTCTCGACCGACACGGTCAGGCTCGTGTCCAGCTCCCGCGGCGGCCGAGCTTTCACGCGTCCCAGGACGGAGCTTTCACGTGAAAGCTCCGCGTCGGGGCGGGCGGCGAGCACCGTGGACGCCAGGTCGGCCGTGTCGGCCAGGAGGGCGGCGAGCTCCGCGGCGAGCGGCCCCTTCCCGGCCAGGTCGTCCACTGTGGACCGGCGGGTGGCCGGGAGCGCGAGGTGCGCGCGGACTCCGTCGTCCAGGGAGATCAGGCGGCCGCCGAGGTCGAGTTTGACGGCCCTGGGCGCGGCCGGACGTTCGCCCGGGAGGCGGGCGACGTCGAGCCCGTCGACCCACAACGCGGTCGTGACCCGGCGCAGCTGCGCGAGGCCGGGCCGGTGAGCCGAGTGCGCCGCCACGACGAGGTGTTCCTCGCCGTGCAGGGTGTCCCCGACCAGCGAGCCGAGCTGGCCCGCGCCGAGCTGGACGAACGCCCGGAACCCGGCGTCGTGCATCGCTCGCACGAGCGGCCGGAACCGGACCGGTTCCAGCAGGTGCCGCACGAACAGCTCGCGGACCTCGGCTTCGGCCGCCGGGTATTCCGCCACGGTGGTGGCCGACCAGATCGGTGTTTTCGGCGGGTGCAGGGTGAAGCGGGCGGCCGCGTCGCGGATCGGGCCGAGGTACGGCCGCAGCATCGGGGTGTGGAAACCGGACCGGAACGGCAGCACCTGCGCGACGACTCCGGCGTCCCGGAACTTCGTCACGAGTTGCTCGACCGCCGCCGCCGGGCCGCAGACCATGGCCTGGTTCGGGGAGTTGTCGTGGGACAGCACGACGTCCGCACGCGCGGCCAGCTCGTCGAGCACGCGGTTCGCGGGCGCGCCGACCGCGGCGAAGGCGAGGCCGGGGACGACGAGCGCGTCCGGGTCGAACCCGGCGAGGAACGCGTCGACCTCGGCTTCCGCGTGCATCCCGGCGACGGCCATCGCCGTCCATTCGCCGAGGCTGTGCCCGGCGACGGCGTCCGGCGTGACGCCGATCCGCCCGAGCGCCGCGTGCAGGAGCCTGCCCAGCTCGAACACCGCCGCGCCCTGCCGTCCGACGTCGCCGACCTCGACTTCCGCGTGCCGCCAGGGCAGCCCGAAGTGGCGGGCGACGTCCCCGCAGTTCAGGGTCAGGTCCGACTCCAGGCCGGGGAAGACGAACGCCACCTTCCCTCCACCCGGCCCGAGCAGCGGGCGGTCGGTGAACCAGACGTCGTTGCGCCCCCGCCACGGCCGTCCGCGGCCGACCGCCTTCCGAGCCAGGGCCAGCCGTTTCTCGGTCGGGTCGACGATCCCGAGCCGGACCGGGCCGTCGCTGGTCACGGGCGTGCCGGGCCGGTCGAGCAGGGCGCGCAGCTCGTCGACGCTCCTGGCCGCGAGCCGCAGCACGCGCTCGGGTTCGTGGACCACGACCGGCGTCACGCGGTGCGGCGCCTGCTCTAAGACGACGTGGGCGTTGATGCCGCCGAAGCCGAACGCGTTGACCCCGGCCCGGCGCACCGGCGCGTCCCACGGCTTGGCGACGTCCAAAGTGGAGAAGCGCGTCTCGGCGAGCGCGGGGTGCGGGTCGTCGCAGTGCAGGGTCGGCAGCAGGACGCCGTGGTGCACGGCCAGTGCCGCCTTGACCAGCCCGGCGATCCCGGCGGCGGGCATCGTGTGGCCGATCATCGACTTGACCGAGCCGAGGACAGCGGTGCCCTCGCGGCCGAAGACCTCTTTCAGGGTGGCGAGTTCGGCCGCGTCCCCGGCCGGGGTCGCCGTGCCGTGCGCTTCGAGCAGGCCCAGGGACTCGGGGTCGGCCGGGTCCAGTCCCGCCGCCGCCCAGGCCTGGCGGACCGCGCGGACCTGGCCACCGGAGTCGGGGTTGGCGAGGCTCGCGGTCCGCCCGTCGGAGGCGACGCCGGTGCCGGTGATCACGGCGTAAACGCGGTCGCCGTCCCGTTCGGCGTCGGCGAGCCGCTTGAGCACGACGACGCCGGTGCCTTCACCGATCAGCACGCCGTCGGCGTCGCGGTGGAAGGGCCGGATCCGCTCGGTCGGCGACAGCGCGCCGAGCTGGGTGAAGACGCTCCAGAAGGTGATGTCGTGGCAGTGGTGCACGCCGCCGGCGAGCACGACGTCGCAGCGCCCGGTGGCGAGCTCGCGCACGGCGTGGTCGACGGCGATCAGGGAGGACGCGCAGGCGGCGTCCACGGTGTACGCCGGGCCGCGCAGGTCGAGTCGGTTGGCCAGCCGTGACGCGGCGAGGTTGGGCACCAGCCCGATCGCGGACTCCGGCGCCTCGGGGCCGAGCTGGTCGGTGAAGACTTCCCGGACGGCCTCGAGCCGCTTTTCGTCGAGGTCGGGCAGCAGCTCCCCCAGCGTCCGCACGAGCTGGGTCGCGGTCCGGACGCGCTGGTCGAGCCGCACCAGCCCAGGCGTCAGGTAGCCACCGCGGCCGAGCACGACGCCCACTTTCGCCCGATCGGCGGGCAGCCGGTCCGGGCCACCGGCGTCCGCGACGGCCTGCGCGGCGACCCGCAACGCGATCAGCTGGTCGGGTTCGGTGGCGGGCACGGAGTTCGGCATGATCCCGAACCCGGTGACGTCCACTTCGGCCAGTTCGTCGACGAACCCGCCGCGCCGGCAGTAGACCCGGTCGGCCCGGCGTTCGTCCGGCGCGTAGTGCGCGCTGTCCCACTTCTCCGGCGGGACGTCGGTGATCGCATCGACGCCGCCGACGAGGTTCCGCCAGTAGGTGTCGAGGTCGGGGGCGCCGGGCAGCAGCACGGACATGCCGACGATCGCCACGCGCATCGCCGTCACCACCCGGAAGCGGTGTGGACGACGACGTCGGTGTCCGGACGGCCCCAGGCGAGCTCGCGCAGGAGGCCGAGGGCGCCTTCGTCGGGATCGATGAGCGCGACGCCGCGGCGGGCGTACTCGCGCATGAGCTCGGGGGTGACCATGCCGCTGCCGGAGGGCGCCCACGGTCCCCAGTGGACGGTGACGGCGCGTCCGGCGGGCCACCGCCTGCCGAGGTGTTCGAGAGCGTCGTTGGCGGCGGCGTAGTCGGCCTGCCCCCGGTTCCCGAGCGCGGCGGCGATGCTGCCGAAGAGGACGACGAACTTCGGCTCGTCCGGCAGGTCGGCCGTGGCTTCGAGGAGGGTCCGGGCGCCGTCGGCTTTGGTGGTGTAGACGCGGGCGAAGGACTCCGGGGTCTTGTCGGCGACGAGCTTGTCTTCGATGACCCCGGCGGCGTAGACGATCCCGTCGAGGCGGCCGTGCTCGGCGTGGATCTCCTTGACCGCGCGGTGGACGGCCTCGGCGTCGAGCATGTCGACGGACTGGTAGCGGGCCGGGCTGCCGAGTTCGTCGAGTTTCCGGAGGGTCCGGCGGATCTCACGTTCACCGGTGATCCGGCGGACGGCTTTTTCGATCTCGGCGGGGTGCCGCATCCCGCGGTCGATGAGGGCGGCACGGAGGTTCTGTTCGTCGGGAAGGTCGTCATTCGCGACCGGGGTCCGCCCGAGCAGTTCGATGCGGCAGCGCGCGGCTCCGGCGAGGGCGGCGGCGAACCGGGCGGTGATGCCCTTGCCGCCGCCGACGAGCAGGACAACGGATTCCCGGTCCAGGCCGATCGCTGCTGCCTCGGCTGCGCCGTCCCCGGCCGGACCAGCGCCGCTGGTGCCGAGGAGACCGAGTCCTTCTTCGGTGGCTTTGAGCCCTATGCGGCGGTTTTCGGCCCGGATCACGACTGGCTCGCGGTCCACCGTGGACAGCTCCGCGACGAGCTCTGCGGGGTTGGGGTTTTCCACGACCCGGGCGATCGTGTCGGGGTATTCGCGGGAGATGCTGCGGTAGAAACCGCGGAGGCCTTTGGCGGGTCCGGCCGTGAGCAGCCACCGTGGCCGGGTGGCGAGGGCGGCTTTGTAGAGCGGGAAGGCGGCCGGGAGGACGGTCTCGGTGGCGGGGAGGTGGAGGTAGCCGTCGAAGCCGGGACGGACATCGTCTCCGATCTCGGCGGTGGCTCCGTGGTCGGTCAGCTCTGTGCGGACGGCCTCGGCGAAGGTCCCGGCGCCGAGGATGAGGAAGCGGCGGCCGGAGATGTCGGGCGCTGCCGCGGGAGGCAGGTCGACTTCAGCCAGGACGTACCGCTTGGGTGCGACGATGACCGGCTCGGCCGACTCGGTGGGCCCCGCCGACCGCGCGAGACCTACCACTGCCTCAGCTACCCCGCCAGGCTCAGCCACCCCGGTGCGGTCCGCTCCAGCCCCTCCGAGCACGTCGGCGATCCCGGCCGCGGTCCGGGCCTTCGCGACCGCCTCCACATCCCCGGCACCCAGCCGAGCGGCCAGCTCACCGGCGATCTCCGCCTGCTTGATCGAGTCCACACTCAAATCAGCTTCCAGATCGAGGTCCGGCTCGATCATCTCCACCGGATAGCCGGTCCGCTCCCCGATCACCTCGACCACGACCTCCAGCACCGAGCGCCCCAATGTGGCCTTCGGTGCGTGAGACGCACCCAAGGCGGCCTTCGGTGCGTCAGACGCAACCAAGGCCACATTGGGGCGCTCCTCCCCGACCAGCTGGGCGATCGCCGCCGCCGTGCGGGCCTTCGCCAGCTCCTCCACGTCCCCGGCCCCCAGCCGGGCCGCCAGTTCGCCCGCGATCTCCGCCCTCTTGATCGAGTCCACACTCAAATCAGCTTCCAGATCCAGGTCCGGCTCGATCATCTCCACCGGATAGCCCGTCCGCTCCCCGATCACCTCCACGATCGTCTCGAGCACGGTCCGCGCGGCCGGAACCACCACCGGCGGCGACTCGATCACCGGCGCCTCACCGCCGAAGAAGCCCAGAAGAACATCCCGCTGGGCCGCGATCATCTCCCGGCTCGTCCGCAGGAAGTCGGCAATCATCGCCTCCGAAGATGATGGAGCCGAAGCCGGAGAACCAAGCGAGACCCGCTCGGCCGGACGCAAACCACCAGCCGGGATCGAACCATCCGCCGCCCGGACCAAGTGCCCATCCACCGTCCAACCAGGACGCTCAGGCGGCACCGTCACGGCGTCGCGGCCACGGAACAACCACTCCGTCTCGACCGGCACCCCCGCCACCGTCAGCCGGGCCAGCACGTCGAGGAAGCCCGGCACCCCTCGGCGGCCCGCCTGCTCGAACCCGACCGTCCGATGGGGACGGTCGCCGAGGATCGCCGCGATCTGCCCGGACAGCACCGCACCCGGCCCCGCCTCGACGAACACCCGCGCCCCGGCCGCGTACATCGCCTCGACCTGCTCGACGAACCGCACCGGCGCCCCCACCTGCGCGGCCAGCTCGCCCCGGATCCCGTCCGGATCCGCCGGGTACGGCGCCGCCGTCCGGTTCGCATACACCGGCACGGAAGGCGTCACGACGCCGATCGCGTCCAAGGCGCGGCCCAACGCCTCCCCGGCCGGAGCGACCAGCGGGCTGTGGAACGCGCACGCGACCGGCAGCGGCTTCACTCCGAGACCGGCCGCCCGCAGCCGCGAAACCGCGGCCTCCACCGCAGCCGTCGCGCCCGAGATCACCGTCTGACGAGGCGAGTTGTGGTTCGCCAGTACCACGTCGGACACCACCGCGCGCACCTCGGCGGCCGACGCCGCGACCGCGGCCATCGCCCCCGGATCCCCGGCGGGCACCGCGTCGAGGATCGCCGCCGCCCGCGCGTGGCTCGCGTGCAGCAACGCCTCCGGGGTCAACGCGCCCGCCGCGGCCAGCGCCGTCAGCTCGCCGTAACTGTGCCCGCCCAGCATCGCGGGCCGCACCCCCGCCCGGGTCAGCAGCCGGAACGCGGCCAGCCCGGCCATCCCGAGCGCGGGCTGCGCGACGCGGGTGTCGGTGACGCGAGCGGCAGCCGCCCGCCGCTCGTCCTCCTCGAACACCGCCGGGCCGTACACCACCGACGCCGTCGCCGGATCCAGCCGCAGGTACCGCTGCAGCTCGGGGAACGCGACGAACAGCTCGGCGAACATCCCCGGCCGCTGGCTCCCCTGGCCCGGGAACAGGACGGCGACCGAGCCGGGCTCCGCGTCGTCCGCGCGGAACACCCCGGGGCCGTCCTCACCGGACAGCGCGCGCCGCAGCAGTCCGGTCAGTTCCTCCACAGTGGACGCCACGACGGCGAGCCGTACCGGTCGTCCTTGCGCCCGCCGGGACGCGGCCAACGCCAGGTCCCGCAGCCGCCACGGACCTTCCGAAACCAAGCCAAGCAACTCCTGGGCCGCCGACTCCGTGGCGAAGGTGAACAGCTCGGCGGGCCATTCGTCGGCCGTCTGAGCAGGCGGGACGCCGTCGTGCGCGGCGAGCACCACGTGGAAGTTGGTGCCCCCGAAGCCGAACGCGCTGACCCCGGCGATCCGCTCGGCGGGCGGCGCGGCCCACGGCTGCGCGGCCGACCGGAACACGAACGGGCTCGTCGAAGGGTCCCACCCCGGGTTCGGCGAGGAGACGTGCAGCGTCGGCGGCTTGACGCCGGTGTGCAGAGCCAGTGCGGTCTTGATCAGCCCGGCCAGTCCCGCGGCGCACTTCGTGTGCCCGATCTGCGACTTGACCGACCCGATCGTGCAGCCACCCGGAGACGCGCCCGCCTCGGTGAACACCTTCGTCAGTGTGGCCAGCTCGGTCCGGTCGCCGACGATGGTGCCGGTCCCGTGCGCCTCGACCAGCCCGACGCGCGCGGGCGACACCCCGGCGTTGCGGTAAGCGCGGGTCAGCGCGGTGTGCTGGCCCTCCGGCCGCGGCGCCGTCAGCCCCAGCGCCCGCCCGTCGGAAGCCGCGCCGACGCCCTTGATCACGGCGTACACGCGGTCGCCGTCCCGTTCGGCGTCGGCGAGCCGCTTCAACGCCACGCACGCGACGCCTTCGCCGAGCGCGATGCCGTCGGCCGCGCTGTCGAACGTCGCCGACCGGCCCGTCGGCGAGAGGGCGTGCGCCGAGGCGAACAGCAGGTAGTCGTTGATGCCGTTGTGCAGGTCCGCGCCGCCGCAGAGGACGAGGTCGCTGGTGCCGGCGGTCAGCTCCTTGCAGGCGACGTCGACCGCGGTCAGCGACGAAGCGCAGGCGGCGTCGACGGTGTAGTTCGCCCCGCCGAGGTCGAGCCGGTTGGCGATCCGCCCGGCGATGACGTTGGCCAGCACCCCCGGGAAGGAGTCCTCGGTGAGCCGCGGCAGCCGTTCGTCCAGTTCGGACGGCAGTTCGCCCACATAGGACGGCAGCACGGTCCGCAGCGTCATCGCGTTCGACAGGTCACTGCCCGCCTCGGCGCCGAACACCACCGACGTCCGGGCCCGGTCGAACGCGCGGTCCCCGTAACCGGCGTCCACGAGCGCCCGGTGCGCGGCCTCCAGCGCCAGCAGCTGCACCGGCTCGATGCTGGCCAGCGACGACGGCGGGATGCCGTATTGCAGCGGGTCGAACCCGATCTCCGGCAGGAACCCGCCCCACCGCGACGGCGTCCGCTCGCCCTGGCCGTCGCGGTCGTAGTACAGGCCGACGTCCCAGCGCCGCGGCGGCACCTCGGTGACGGCGTCCACTCCGGACAGCACGTTCGCCCAGAACGCGGCCAGGTCCGGGGCCTGCGGGAACATGCAGGCCATGCCGACGATCGCGACGTCCAGCGGTTCGGGTGCGGGCGGCTCCGGCGTGGCGCCGCCGAAGGACGCGGCCCGGGCGCGCAGGAACTCGTGCGCGCCCTCGCCGACGGCGTGGTGCAGGTCCGCGATCGTGGTGACGGCCGAGCGCAGCACCGCGACCTCACCGGCCATGAACATGCCCTCGGCGAGCTGCCGGTCCTCCGCCACCGCGCGCAGCTCGGCGCCGACGCGCTCGATCCCCTTGCTCGCCAGGCGAAGCCGCCCGACGTTGAGCGTCTCCAGCTGTTCCCACGCGTCGCGGCTCGGCACGCCCCGCTCGGCGAGGTCCGCCTTGACCGCCGCGTACTCCACCGTGAACGGGCTCCGGACGCAGCGGGTGGCGTGGCCGGGCGCGGTCTCCAGCAGGTCGGTGTGCCGCGCGGCCAGGAGCTCGCGCTGGAACACCGGGAGCACGGCGCCCGCGTCGACGGCCTCGCGGGTGAACAGGTAGGCGGTGCCCATCAAGACGCCGACCGCCGCGCCGCGAGCCGCCACCGGCGCGGCGAGCGCGGCCACCATCGCGGCCGAGCGCTCGTCGTGGACGCCGCCCGCGAACAGGAGCTGAAGGTCCGCGTCGGGGTACTCCGCGAGGACACCGAGCTGCGCTTCCCACAACGCGAAACTGGTGCGCGGCCCGACGTGCCCGCCGCACTCCGAGCCCTCGAAGACGAACTTGCGCGCCCCGGCCGCCAGGAACTGCCGCAGCAGCCCGGGCGACGGCACGTGCAGAAACGTCGAGATCCCGGCGTCCTCCAGGGCCGCGGCCTGTGCCGGGCGGCCGCCCGCGATGATCGCGTGGGTGGGCCGCACGTCGCGGATGACGTCGAGCTGCGCGGCTTTGACGTCGTCGGCCGCGAACCCCAGGACCCCCACGCCCCACGGCGCGTCGCCGACCGCTTCGCGAGTGCGTTCCAGCACATCGCGGGTCTGGTCCGGGCCGGACAAGGCCAGTGCGACGAACGGCAGGGCGCCGCCCGCGGCCACCGCGGCGGCGAACGCGGGCTGGTCGCTAACGCGCGTCATCGGGCCCTGCGCGACCGGCAGCGCCGTGCCGAGTGCGCGGCTGCCCGCGCTCCCGGGCCCGAGGATCCGGGTCTCGGTCCGCAAGGCCTCGTCGACGGCGTCGCGCAGGCCGCGCACGGCCGCGGTCACCGTGCCCCAACGGTCCCGGAACCTCGTAGCGAGGAAGACGTCCTGGCCGACTTCGACCGGCTCGGCGCCCCGCCGGGACAGGACCCGTACACCGTCCACAAAGGTCGTTTCGGAGCCGTCGAGGCCGGTCAGGGCCGCGGTGAGCGCCGACGGCAGCTCGGCTTCCGGCAGCAGGGCGAGCTGGGTGTCGACGACGACCCCGGCCGCGCCGCCCGCGATCGCCGCCGCGGCGGTGTGCGGTCCGATCCCGCCCGCGGCCCACACCGGGACGTCAAAGTCGTCGAGGAGGGCCTGGAGCAGCACGAACGTGCTCAGCTCCCCCACCCGGCCACCGCATTCGTGCCCGCGCGCGATCAGCCCGTGTGCGCCGTCGGCGACCGCCCGGGCCGCCCCGGCGCGCGAGGTGACCTCGGCCAGGACGCGGCGTCCGGGGAAGTCCCGCGCCGTACCCGGGGAGTCTTCGGTGAGCACGACGGTGGTCGCGGCATCGGGCAGCTCCGCGGGCGGCGTCGTGAGCCGGACGCCGAACTCGGGGACGTTCCATTCCACCAGCAGCGCGAGTTCGTCCGCGGCGGCGGTGCCGCCGGTCAGGTCGAGCACGCCGAGCCCGCCCCCGCGCGCGGCGGCCGCGACCCCGCGCGCCGACGGCCACCGCAGTGGCGACACGGCGACGACCGGGACGCGGTCGTCTTTCGAGACACGCATGGGAACTCCCGCTATGCACGAAAGGGTGATCAGCAACGGGGTGTTACTTAAGCGGCTCCACTCCGTTCCGTCAACAACCCACCGCGATTTAGTGCGGCTCGTTCAGAAAATGCCGGACGGACCTGGCGAAGAGCGCAAGAATTAACGTGTACGTCATGTACCACCAGGTGGAAGCCTGTGGTCCGCATGGCATACACCCCGGATGGAGCAAGGCTTCTCACCCGGTGGACGCAGCGCCCCTGCCCACACCGGACCACGCCATCCGAAGGGTCCACTGTTTCCCGGACACCACGAACAAGTGTCGCCACAGTAAATCCGGCGGCGACGCGCGACCATTTTCGCCATTCCTTTTGCACGGCATTTCTGGCGAGTGACGCCTAATGCTCACCCGGCACTTTTACCCACAGCCGAAAGTAGGGACGAAAAGCCCGGGCGAGCCACACCCGTCCACGCATGGGTCCACTGTGGATTCAGGGCGCGCCCGGGTTTCGCGTGCTCACACGATCCACGACCAGCGGGTACGAACGACCCACGACAGCGCCCGTCCCGCCGGACGAGCCGGACGACGGCCGGTATTCGACCGGACACCTTCGGTATCCCAAGCTGCCCGCACAGCGCCCAGCGGTCGAAAACCTCGAACTTCGTGACAAATTTTCCTGAGACGGACCTGAAAGGCATTCGCGTACCTGTCGGTAACATTAGACGGATCGTCTATGCTTGGACTCGATGTCCAACGTGAGGGGTGGTCGTGGAGTACTGGTACACCGACGAGCGCTCGGGAACGCGCTACCCGGGTGACCCGCTGCGGTGGCGCGGCGACGACGGCGCCCCGCTGACCGTCGAGCCGCTGGCGGGCCTGCGCCCCGGCGACGTCGACACCGGCGTCCGCTCGCTCTGGCGGTACCGGGCCGCCCTGCCCGGCGACCTGCGGCCCGTCTCGCTCGGCGAAGGCCGGACTCCGCTCGTCCCGCAGCGCTGGGGCGACGTCGAGGTCGGGTTCAAGCTCGAGTGGTTCAGCCCGACCGGCAGCTTCAAGGACCGCGGCTCGAGCGTGATGGTCTCCGCGCTGGCCGGAGCGGGCGTGACGGAACTGCTGGAGGACAGTTCGGGCAACGGCGGCTCGTCAGTCGCGGCTTACAGCGCCGCCGCCGGGATCGCGGCGACCGTGTTGGCCCCTGAGGGGACGTCGGCCGCGAAGGTGCTGCAGACCCGGGCGTACGGCGCGACGGTCGAACTGGTCCCGGGCACGCGCGACGACACGGCCGCCGAAGCCGTCCGCCGGTCCGCGCGGACGACTTACGCGAGCCACAACTGGCACCCCTTCTTCCTGCAGGGCACCAAGACGCTGGCCTACGAGCTGTGGGAGGACCTCGGCTTCCGCGCGCCGGACGCGGTCGTCACGGTGGCCGGCGCGGGCAGCCTCGTGCTCGGCTGCGACCTCGGGTTCGGCGAGCTCCTGGCGGCCGGGTCGATCACCCGGCGGCCGCGCCTGCTCGTCGCGCAGCCGCGCAACTGCTCCCCCATCGACGCGGCCGTCCACGACCGGGAGCCTCCGCCGTTCGCGCCGACGGTCGCCGAGGGCACGGCGATCCGCCACCCGGTGCGGCTCCCGGAGGTCGTCGCGGCGATCCGCCGGTCGGGCGGCGACACGGCGGCGATCGACGAGGACACCATCGCGACGGCCGCCCGCCGCCTCGCGTCAGCGGGGCTGTACGCGGAACCGACCAGCGCGACCGCCGCCGCGGCGATCGACGTCTTCCGCGAGCGCGGCGCGATCCGGCCGGGCGAGACCACGGTCGTGGTGCTGACCGGGTCCGGGTTGAAGGCGCCGGACAAGCTGCGGGAGCTGATCGGATGACCGAGGACGAGCTGCTGCTGCGCGAGGCCGAGAAGATCGCGCACGCGGTCGGCCGGATGTTCCCGGGGTTGTGCGAGGTGGTCCTGCACGACCTGCGCGACCCGGCCCACGCGGTCCGCGCGATCGAGGGCGGGCTGTCCGGCCGCGCGGTCGGCGACCCGGCGACCGAGCTGGGCCTGGCGCGCATCGCCGACCCGGGCTTCCCGGACGTGCTGCAGAACTACCCGAACCGCTTCCCGGACGGCCGCCCGGCGAAGAGCACGTCGATCGGCATCCGCAACGCGGAAGGCGAGTACGTGGCGGCGTTGTGCCTCAACCTCGACGTGTCCCTGCTCGGTTCGGCGGCACAGGCGCTGACGCGCTTGGCCCGCACGGACGACCCGCCCCCGCTGGCGGAGACGTTGCGCGCCAGGACGAGCGACGAGCTGCGAGCACTGGTGGAGGACTACGCGACCGAGCGCGGCCACACCCCGCGAACCCTGCCGACGGCGGCGAAGAAGGAGTTGGTGCGGTCGTTGAAGGCGCGCGGGTTTCTGGAGCTGAAGAACGCCGTGCCCGCGTTGACCGACCTGCTCGGGATCTCTCGCGCCAGCGTCTACAACTACCTGCGCTGAGTCAGTCGCACTGACGTGGGTCACCCGGTCGGTGACCCGCTGTGACGGAGATGGCGTACAGTGACCCCTGCCACAGACGTGAGGGGGACTCATGCAGCGGGACGACTCTGCGCGCACCGTGGGGTTTTGGCGTGCGGTCGAGATGCTCAGCCCGTCCACCGTGCCGAAGGTCGAACGCGGCGGACGCGACGCCGAACAGCGGGTGTTCGACCTCGACGCCGACGAGATCACGCCGTGGGAGCGGGGGCACCCCCTCACCGCCGAGCCCCTGCCCGCTCACCTCGCCTGGCAGTTCACGGTCTACGGCGGCATGTACGACCTCTCGTCGATCCGCGACGCTCTTTCGCGTGCGTTCGGGGACGACGACAAGCCCGCCGAAGCGCGGAAGGGCGGCTATGCCGCTCTGTTCGCGCTTTCGGTCGACGCGGACGGCTTCGTGGTCGAAAACTCCGGGACGTTGTCGACGTGCGCCTGGGCTCTCGGCAGGCTCGGCGACCCCGGACCGGGCTCGCCGAGTTGGCTCGACGGTTTCGAACGCGAGAACCAGGCCTTCGCGGCCGGCCTCGACCGGCTGGCGCCCCCGAAACCCGAGACGGATTCGCCGCCGGGGCCGGGTTCGGCGGTGCGGGCGCTCGGCGAACACGCGAAGAAAGCGGCCATCGACGCGGCCGGCGCCGGGGCGAAGGCCACGGGTGCGGCGGTCACCACGGCCGCGGCCGCCGCCGTGGGGTCGGTCGCCGGCCCGGTCGTCGGCGGCATCGCCGGTGCGGTCGCCGGCACTTTCGCCGAGAAGCTGCTGACTCTTCCGAAGAAGGAAGCCGTGGCCCCCGCCGACGGGAGCACCGAGCCGCGGGCGCCCCGGTTCTCGCTCACCGCGGAGGCCCTCCACGAATTCGCCGCCGAACTCGCCGCGGCGCTGGGCGTCGCCGACGTCCTGGCCCCACAGGGAATCCGCATCCAGTGCACGAAGGTCCGCGTCAAGAACTCCGCCGAAGCGGCCGACCAGACCTTCTTGAACAGCTTCATCGCCGACGACCTCGCGAAGATCGAACGAGCGGTCCGGCGCGACGACATCGGGATCGGGCTCCGGAGCTACCTGGAAAGCGGCTCTTCGGCTCGGCACGTCGAGCGCATCGATGTCCGCGACCGGCCGCATGCGGTGATCGAGGGAGTCGAACCGCCGGCCCAGCCGACCGGGCGCTGGCCCGGAGCGGTCACCAAGCCGTTGGTGCTGAGCCAGCAGTTCGCGGTCGACCGCATCATGGCCGATCTCGGGGACGGTGCCGGGGTGTTCGCGGTCAACGGGCCTCCCGGTACCGGCAAGACCACCCTGCTCCGGGACGTCATCGCCGCGATCGTCGTCACCCGGGCCCGTGCGCTGGCGAACCTGTCGAACCCGGCCGACGCGTTCACCGGCGAGATCGAGCGGGTGAAGATCAACGACCGGTATTCCGTGCCGGTCCGTCGCCTGGCCGCCTCGGTGACCGGAGCCGAAATCCTGGTCGCCACGGCGGGGAACACCGCCGCCGCCAACGTCACCGCCGAGATCCCGGGCCTCGCGGCCGTGGCCGGCGCCGAGGCCGACGCGACCGCTGCCGACTACTTCACCGACCTCGCCTCCCACGTCCTCGACGCCCCGGCGTGGGGGTTGCTGGCCGCCACGCTCGGCAGCCGGAAGAACTGCGGCGTGTTCGCCAAACGGTTCTGGTGGGGCGACGAAGCCGGTCGTGCCCGTGCCTCCGCGGACAGCGGACCGCCCGCCGAAGACGTCCAGGGGATGCAGAAGATCCTCCGCCGCGCCCGCGACGAACCCAGCGCTGCCGGGACCTGGCAGGAGGCGGTGACGCGGTTCCGGGACGCCGAGGCACTCGTCACGAGGCTGGCGGCAGAACGCGCCGAGGTGGCGCGTGCCTTGCGGGAACGGCCGGACATCGAACGCGGGCTCCGCGCGGCCGACGCGGCTCTGGTTCAGCTCCGGCACCAGGAAACCGCCCTGCGGGACCAGTCCGCGCGGATCCACCACGGTCACGCCGCGGCCTCGGCCGAACTGCGGCGCGCCGCGACCGCGCACCACGACCACCGCGGGGACAAGCCCGGTTTCTGGGTTTCCCTGTCGACGTTGTTCCGGGCCGGGCGCGAGTGGGACGCCGAACACCGACGCCTCAAAGCCGCCCGTGACCAGGCGGAGCACGTGCTCGGCCAGTGGACCGCGGCACTTCACCAGCTGAACGCCGAAGGTGCCGCACTGACGGCTCGGCTCCAGGAACAGACTGCCGCCCGAGACCACGCCGCCGCCGTGCTCGCCACGGTCACCACCGCGCTCGCGGAAGCACGGGATCGGTGGCCCGGCTGCCTTCCCGAACCGCCGGCGCCCGGCGCCGACCAGGACGCGTTCCAGCTGGGCACGCCCTGGGCCGACCCCGAGTTCACGGCCGCTCGCAACCGGGTCACGCTCGAAGCCCTCCGGCTGCACAAAGAATTCGTCGTCAGGGCCGGAGCGCCGATGCGCGACAACCTGACTGCCGCCGAGGCGGTGCTCAGCGGGAACCCCGCCCTCACCGACCCCGCGCTGCTCGCCGTCTGGCAAACGCTGTTCCTCGTGGTGCCGGTGATCTCCACGACGTTCGCGTCCCTGCCCCGGCTCTTCGGTCGATTGGGACGCGAGGCACTGGGCTGGTTGTTCGTCGACGAAGCGGGCCAGGCGGCGCCCCAGCAGGTCGCCGGAGGCCTCTGGCGTGCTCGCCGTGCCGTGATCGTGGGCGATCCGCAGCAGCTGGAGCCGATCGTCACCTTGCCTTCGACAGCGCAGCGAGCCCTGTTGAAGCGCTATGAAGTCGCCGAAGAGTGGCTGCCGGATGCCGTGTCGGCCCAGCGCGTCGCCGATCGCCTCAACAGGTACGGCACGTTCCTGCCCGATCCCGTCGGCGAGGGTTCGACCTGGGTCGGTGCACCGTTGCGCGTGCACCGAAGGTGCGATCGGCCGATGTTCGAAATCTCGAACCAGATCGCCTATGGCGGCACCCTCATGGTCTACGGCACCGGGCCGCGACCGGACTACCCCGATCGGAACCGGTGGATCGACGTCCCCTCGGGCCAGTCCAGCACCAACTGGATCCCCGCCGAAGGCGAGGCGCTGGCCCAGCTGCTGGAGGAGTTGCGCGCGCACGGGGTGGACGCTCGTGACATCCGGATCGTCAGCCCGTTCCGCGCGGTCGTCAGCGGCGCGAAACAGGTGGCGAGGCGGGCGTTCGGCGACCGGTTCGCGCGCACGAACGTCGGCACCGTCCACACGGTGCAGGGTCAGGAGGCCGACGTCGTCGTCCTGGTGCTGGGCAGTGCCGCGAACAGCGAACGAGCCCGTCGGTGGGCCGCGGAAACGCCCAACCTGCTCAACGTCGCGGTCTCGAGGGCGAAGCGTCGTCTGTACGTGATCGGCGATCGGAAGCGGTGGCGGAACCAGCGGTACTTCGACGTCCTCGCCGCTGCCTTGCCGGAACGCTGAGTCAGAAGATCGACCAGCCGGTCAGCGTGGTGAACCGGTCCAAGGCGGACACCCCCGCCACGGAGTTCCCCCGCGCGTCCAACCCAGGACTCCACACGCAGACAGCACACCGCCCCGGCACGATCGCGACGATCCCGCCGCCCACCCCGCTCTTCCCCGGCAACCCGACGCGGTAGGCGAACTCCCCCGCCGCGTCGTAGGTGCCGCACGTCAGCATCACCGCGTTGATGCGCTTCGCCGCGCTCAGCCCCAGCAGGCGGGTTCCGTCGTTGCGGACTCCGTGGCGGGCCAGGAACACCGCCGAGCGGGCGACGTCCGCGCAGCTCATCGCGATCGAACACTGGCGGACGTACTGGTCGAGCACCGCGGGCACCGGGTGGCGCATGTTGCCGTAGGACGCCATGAAGTACGCCAGTGCCCGGTTGCGGTCCGCGTGCCCCGCCTCCGAGGCCGCCACCTCGGGGTCGACCGCGATCTCCGGCCGTCCGCTCTCCTCGCGCAGGAACGCCAGCAACGCGTCCGCCGCGTCGCCGTGGCGGGCCAGCTCGTCCGTCACCACCAGGGCTCCCGCGTTGATGAACGGGTTGCGCGGGATGCCGTCCTCGTGTTCCAGCTGGACCAGCGAGTTGAACGGGTCGCCTGACGGCTCACGGCCCACCCGGGCCCACACGCCGTCGCCGCGGGAGAGGACCAGCGCCAGCGTGAACACTTTGGACATGCTCTGCACCGAGAACGGGCGCTCCCAGTCGCCGACGCCGTGCACCGCACCGTCCACTTCGGCCACCGCCATGCCGAACTGCCGCGGCCGCACCCGGGCCAGGGCGGGGATGTAGTCCGCGACGGCGCCGCGGCCGACCTCCGGCGCGACGTCGTCGGCGATCCGGTCCAGCAGCGCCGCGAGGTCCACGGCCGTAGCCTAGAAGCCGCCTCCGGCCGGGTCGCGGGCGGCCCTGTCAAATCGAAACCGGGAAATACCGGGAAAACCACCGCCGTGATCTCCCGCACACCTTAAGTCTTCCTTAGTGTGCTTGGTGACTTGCCGCACAAGCTCTAGCGTCCGTGGACCATGGATTCCTCGCTGCTCACCGAAAAAGGTGAAAGCTACTCGAAAGCGCTGGGCAACCGCCAAGTGCAGATGATCGCCATCGGCGGCGCGATCGGCGTCGGGCTCTTCCTCGGCGCCGGCGGCAAGCTCCACCAGGTCGGCCCGTCACTGATCCTCTCCTACGCGATCTGCGGGGTGGCGGCCTACTTCGTGATGCGCGCCCTCGGCGAGCTCGTCCTGCACGAGCCGAGCTCGGGCAGCTTCGTCACCTACGCGCGGAAGTTCATCGGACCGTGGGCCGGCTTCGCCTCCGGCTGGATGTACTGGGTGAACTGGGCGATGACCGGCATCGCGGAGATCACCGCGGTGGCGATCTACGTGCACAAGTGGCTGCCGGACGTGCCGCAGTGGATCACCGCGCTCGTCGCCCTCGGCGTGCTGCTCGCGGTGAACCTGCTGAGCGTCAAGCTGTTCGGCGAGCTGGAGTTCTGGTTCTCCGTGGTCAAGGTGCTGGCCATCGTGGTCTTCCTGGTCACCGCGATCGGCCTGGTGATCGGCAGCGCGGACATCGGCGGCACGCCCGCCGGCGTGCACAACCTGACCGACCACAGTGGATTCTTCCCGGCCGGCATCGGCATCGCGCTGATGACGCTGCAGGCGGTCATCTTCGCCTACTCGGCCATCGAGGTCGTCGGCATCGCGGCCGGCGAGACCAAGGACGCCCGCAAGGTGCTGCCGAAGGCGATCAACGGCGTCGTGTGGCGGATCGGCGTGTTCTACGTCGGGTCCGTGCTGATGCTGGCGATGCTGCTGCCCTGGCCGTTCTACAACGGCGACGAAAGCCCCTTCGTGACCGTCTTCTCGCGGCTGGGCATCCCGGGCATCGGCGACGTCATGAACGCCGTCGTGCTCACCGCCGCCCTCTCCAGCGTCAACTCCGGCCTCTACTCCACCGGCCGGATCCTGCGCTCGCTGGCCGAGAAGGGCGAAGCGCCGTCGTTCGTCAGCCGGATGAGCAGCAGGCACGTGCCCTACGGCGGCATCCTCTTCACCTCGGTCGCCTACCTCTTCGGCGTGGTGCTCAACTACCTCGTGCCGAAGGAGGCGTTCGACATCGCCATCGCGATCGCCTCGCTCGGGGTGATCACGACGTGGGCGACGCTGGTGTTCTGCCAGATGCGGCTGCGCCAGGCCGCGCTGCGCGGCGAGCTGGAACGGCCCTCCTACCGGATGCCGTGGGCGCCGTACTCGGGCTGGGCGACGCTCGCGTTCCTGGCGCTGGTCGTGGTGCTGATGGGCTTCTCCGACGGCGCCGAGAAGATCGCGTTCTACTCGATCCCGGTGCTGGCCGTGGTGCTGGCGGTCGGCTGGCGCGTCATCGCGAAACGGCGGGAACGCACCCCGCTCGGGTAGCGGCCCGGCCGCGGGCGGGCATACTCAGCGGGTGTCCTCGAGCAGCACGGAACCGCGGCGGGTGACCATCCACGACGTCGCCCGCTCGGCCGGGGTCTCCCGGCAGACGGTGTCGCGCGCGCTGAACGACAAGGCCGAGATCGACGGCTCGACCAAGCAGCGCGTCCTCGACGCCGCCCGTGCGCTCGGGTACCGCCCGAGCCGCTTCGCCCGCGGCCTGGTCCGGCAGGACACCACCACGATCGGCCTGGTCGTGCCGGACCTGCTCAACCCCTTCTTCACCGAGGTCGCCTCCGGCGCGCTGGAGGCGGCCCGGTCCCGCGGCTGGCACGTCGTCGTCTACGACACCGCCGACGACGCCGAGCAGGAGCTGGCCACGCTCCGGGTGATCGGCACCCAGGTCGACGCGGTCGTCGGCTACTTCAGCCGGTCCGACGAGGACCTCGACCGCTTCACCCCGGGCGTCCCGGTGGTGCTGATCGGCCGCGAGCCCCGCGCCGCGCGGTTCAGCGGCATCACGATCGACGGCGAGGACGGCGTCCGCGAAGCCGTCGCCCACCTGGTCTCCCTCGGCCACCGGCGGATCGGGATGCTCGACCACGACCGCCGTCCCGAGCCGAGCATCCGCCAGCACTGGTTCCGCCGGGCCGCCGCCGAGCACGGCCTCGCCGTCGCGCCGGGGTGGATCACGCGCGCCGCGCAGACCGTCGACGGCGGGGGCGCCGCGCTCGCCGGCCTGCTCGCCGCCCACCCCGACGTCACCGCCGTGTTCGCCTTCAACGACGTCATCGCCATCGGCGCCCTGCGGGAAGCCCGCCGGTTCGGCCTGCGCGTGCCCGCCGACCTCGCGGTGATCGGGTTCGACGGGCTGGCACTCGGCACGCTCGTCGAGCCGGAGCTCTCCAGCGTCGCCATCGACACCCGCGCGCTCGGGACCCTCGCCGTCGAAGAGGCGGCCCGGCTCGTGACCGGTGCCGAGCCGCTCGAGCCCGGCGAGCTGATCATCCGCGCCCGGCTCCACCTGCGCGAATCCGCCTGATCCCTTGACACCCGGTCCCGTCGCCACGCAGACTTCCGGGCGTTCCGTGAACGTTCACGGGAGCGCTCACGGGCGATCGCCGCCGGTGCCCTCGAGGGCTGAAAGGACTCCATGTCGTACGTCGAAGATCCGGGCCCCGGCCACGGTTCGCTGCCCCCGCGCGCGGCCTTCACCTCCGACGCGCCGTCGTTGTCCCTCGACGGCACCTGGCGGTTCCGGCTCTCCCCGAGCGTCGCCGCCGCTCCCCCGGACGTCTTCGAAGACGGCTTCGACGACTCGGCGTGGGACGAGCTGCCGGTGCCCTCGATGTGGCAGCTGCACGGCCACGGCGAGCCCGCCTACACGAACGTGCACTACCCGTTCCCGGTCGACCCGCCGCACGTGCCGTCGGACAACCCGACCGGCGACCACCGGCTGCGGTTCGACCTGCCGGGCGGCTGGCCCGCCGGGTCCGCCGTGCTGCGGTTCGACGGGATCGACTCGTGCGGGCGGATCTGGCTCAACGGCACCGAACTGGGCGTGACGAAGGGCAGCAGGCTGCCGTCGGAGTTCGAGGTCGGCCCGCTGCTGCGGCCACGCGGCAACGTCCTGGTCGTGCGCGTGCACCAGTGGTCGGCGGGCAGCTACCTCGAAGACCAGGACATGTGGTGGCTGTCCGGGATCTTCCGGTCGGTGACGCTGCTCGCGCGGCCGTCCGGCGGCATCGGCGACTACTGGGTCCGCGCGGACTACGACCACACGACCGGGCTGGGCACGATCCGCGTCGAGACCGGACCGGACGTCGTGCTGGACGTTCCCGCACTCGGCGTCACGGCGCACCCGGCCGGGGAGCCGCTGGAGCTGCCGGTCGAGCCGTGGAGCGCGGAGTCACCGCGGCTCTACGACGGCACGCTGTCGACTGTGGCCGAACGGGTGCCGGTGCGGATCGGGTTCCGGACCGTCACGATCGAGGACGGGCAGCTCAAGGTCAACGGCCGACGGCTGCTGCTGCGCGGGGTGAACCGCCACGAACACGACCCGCGTTCCGGCCGGGTGGTGTCCCGCGCGCTCGCGCTCGAGGACGTGCTGCTGATGAAGCGGCACAACGTCAACGCCGTCCGGACCAGCCACTACCCGCCGGCCCCGGAGTTCCTGGAGTTGTGCGACGCCTACGGCCTCTGGGTGGTCGACGAGTGCGACCTCGAGACCCACGGCTTCGGGCCGCTGGGCTGGGACCGCAACCCGAGTGGCGAGCCGATGTGGGCCGAGGCGTACCTGGACCGGATGCGGCGCACGGTGGAGCGGGACAAGAACCGGCCCAGCGTGATCCTCTGGTCGCTCGGCAACGAAAGCCACACCGGCGAGAACCTGGCCCGGATGGCCGAGTGGACGCGGCGCCGGGACCCGACGCGGCCGGTGCACTACGAGGGCGACCACGACTGTTCCTATGTGGACGTCCACAGTCGCATGTACGCGACGCACGCCGAAGTGGACGCGATCGGCCGCCGCGAAGACGACAACGAGCGGCGCCGGGAGCTGCCGTTCGTGCTGTGCGAGTACGCGCACGCGATGGGCAACGGGCCGGGTAGCCTGCTGGAGTACCGGGAGCTGTTCGAGCGGTACCCGAACTACCAGGGCGGGTTCGTCTGGGAATGGATCGACCACGGCTTGGCTGCCGACGGTCATTTCGCCTACGGCGGTGACTTCGGCGAGCCGATCCACGACGGCAACTTCGTCATCGACGGCCTGGTCTTCCCGGACCGGACACCGTCACCGGGGCTGCTCGAGTACGCGAAGATCATCGAGCCGGTCCGGATCTCCGCCGACCCGGACGGCGTCCGCGTGGCGAACCACTACGATTTCCTGTCCACTGAGCACCTGACGTTCTCCTGGGTGCTCGAGGATGAAGGAATCCCTGTTGCGCAGGGTGTTCTCGACGTCCCGGTCGTCCATTCCGGACAGAGCGTCTCGGTGCCACTTCCGTCGTTGCCGACGACTTCGGGCGAGTCGTGGCTGACGGTGTCGGCTTCGTTGACCGCCGCGACGTCGTGGGCCCCGGCGGGGCACGTGGTCGGCTGGGGCCAGCTGCCCGTGTCACCGCCCCGCGTCCGGCCCGTGCGGCCCGCGCGGGGCCCGGTGTTCCACACGGCCGGACGGCTCGTGCTGGGACCGGGCGAGTTTGACCCGGCGACAGGGGTGCTGACGGCACTGGGCGGACTTGAAGTGCGGGGTCCGCGTCTCGACGTCTGGCGGGCGACGACGGACAACGACCGCGGTTCGTCACCGGGGCCGGCGGAGGCATCGCAGTGGCGGGAAGCGGGGCTGCACCGGATGCAGCACCGGGTGATCGAGGTGGACGCCGACGGCGACGAGCTGGTGGTGCGGACGCGCGTCGCTCCCCCGGCGCAGGCGTTCGGCTTGTTCGCGGACTACACGTGGACGGCGTTCGACGACGGTCTCCGCCTCCGGGTGGAGGTGACGCCGGACGACTACCCGGGCACGCTGCCCCGCCTGGGCGTGACGATGGCGGTCCCGGCGGAGCTGGGGACGGCGGAGTGGTTCGGCGGCGGCCCGGGCGAGGCGTACGCGGACAGCTGCCAGGCGGCGCGGATCGGGCGGTTCTCCAGCAGCGTCGACGGCCTGCAGACGCCGTACGTGTACCCGCAGGAGAACGGCAACCGGGCGGCGGTGCGCTGGGCCCGCTTCACGACCCCGGACGGCGCGGGCGTGCACATCACGGGCGAACCGGAGTTCGCGTTCACCGCGCGACGCTGGGACACGGCGGCGTTGGAGGCGGCCCGGCACACGGACGACCTGGTCCCGGGCCCCCTGGTGCACTTGACGCTGGACACGGCCCAGCACGGCCTCGGGACGGCGTCCTGCGGGCCCGGGGTGCTGCCGCGGTACCGGCTGGTGGCGCAGAAGACGGCGTTCACGCTGGAGTTCCGGCGGGTGGCTGTCGCAAATTGAGACATCCGGGCGTGGCCGGATGCGGTGTGGTTGAGGCCCCGACGAACAGGAGCGTCCCGGTGACCTCTTCCACGACGTCCCCCTCGAGCGCGCGGCTGCTGGCCACGCCCGGCGCGCTCGGCCTGGCGGACCTGGTCGCGATCTTCGACGACCTGCAGTTCACCTTGAAGTGCTGCGAACGGCTGGTCGCGGAGCTCGCCCGGCCGCGGGTGGACGCGGTGCTCGTCGAGGCGCTGTGGGTGTCGGCGCTCAACTCCTACGCGCGGTGCTTCCGGACCGGCGACCGCGGGCTGCACCTGACCGTGGCCGACGTCGAGGCGACCGGGGTGCCGGGTGAGGTCGTCGAGTGGCACGAACTGCTGGGGCGGATCCGGGACTTCTCCCTCGACGGCCCGGTCAACCCGCGGGAGACCTACGCGGTGGGCGTGTCCCAGTCCGCCGAAGGCCAGGCCGCCGGGGTCGTCGTCACCTCGGCCCCGCGCCCGCTCGTCGACGACGTGACGGTCCGGCAGACCGGACGGCTGGCCTTCGAGCTGAGCCGCCAGGTCGACACGCGGATCCAGGAGCACCAGAAGACGGTCTTCGCCGCGGCTTCGAAGCTCACCCCGGCGCAGCTCGGCGCGTTGCCCACCGTCGAGGTCGTCGCCGAAACCGACTGAGGCGGGTCAGGCGCGCAGCATCGGCGGGTACAGCAGCTCCGCCTTCCCCCGCCGATACAACCGGGCCGGGCGGCCGCCGTCGCGAGTGGTCGTCCGGCCCGTCGGCTCCAGCAACCCCTCCGCTCCGGTCACCTTCCGGTGAAAATTGCGCGGGTCCAAGCGCGTGTCCCAGACCAGCTCGTACACCCTCCGCAGCTCCGCGACCGTGAACTCCGGCGGACAGAACGCCGTCGCCAGCGGTGAATACTCCAGCTTGGCCCGGGCCCGCTCGAGGCCGTCGCGCAGGATTTGATCGTGGTCGAACGCCAGCCGCTCCGTCACCAGGGAACGCACCGGCGCCCAGCGTGCCTCCGCCGCGTCCGTGCCCGCCCGCGGTGTCGGCAAGTCCGGGGCCAGCGCCAAGTACGCGACCGTCACCACGCGCATCCGCGGGTCGCGGTCCGGTGCGCCGTACCCGGCCAGCTGTTCGATGTGGACGGTGCCCGGTGCCAGTCCCGTCTCCTCCGCCAGTTCGCGCCGTGCCGCGTCGGGCAGGTCCTCGTCGGCCCGGACGAACCCGCCCGGCAGCGCCCACTCCCCCTCGTACGGCGAGATCCCCCGGCGCACCACCAGCGCGCACAGCTCGTCCCCGGTCAGGGTCAGCACGACCAGGTCCACGGTGACGGCGAACGGCGGGTGACCCATGCCACCACCCTACCCCGTAATCGTCAGCTTGACGATTAGACGTCCACCCCATATCGTCACAACGACGATAAGAGGAGGGCTTCATGGCCGACATCGATCGCCGGTTCGGGTTCCGGCACCTGCGCGGTGCTCCCACCGTGCACATCCGCCACTACCGCCGCGGCAAGCTCGCGCACGACGGCGTCGGGCTGTCGTTCTGGTACCGGCCGCTGACCGCGGTCGTCTCGGAAGTGCCGGTCGACGACCGCGAGCTGCCGCTGCTCTTCCACGCCCGCACCGCCGACTTCCAGGACGTCACCGTGCAGCTCGCCCTCACCTTCCGGATCGAGGACCCGGCGCTGGCCGCGCAGCGGATCGACTTCTCCATCGACCCCGACACCGGGCGCTGGCGAAGTGATCCCCTCGCGCAGATCAGCGGGCTGCTCACCGAGAACGTCCAGCAGTACGCCGTCGAGGTGCTCACCCGCACTCCCCTGGAAACCGCGCTGGTCGACGGCGTCCGGGCGGTCCGCGACCGGATCCGCGCCGGCCTCGCCGAAGAAGACACCCGGCTCGCGCAGACCGGCTCGGCCGTCGTCGACGTCCGCGTCGTCGCCATCCGGGCCGAGCCCGAGGTCGAGAAGGCCCTGCAGACGACCGCGCGGGAGAAGGTGCAGCAGGAAGCCGACCGCGCCACCTACGAGCGGCGCGCGCTCGCCGTCGAACGCGAGCGCGCCATCGGGGAAAACGAGCTGCAGAACCAGATCGAGCTGGCCCGCCGCGAAGAGCAGCTGCTCGCCCAGCGCGGCGCGAACGCCCGTCGCCAGGCCGAAGAAGCCGCCGCGGCGAGCCGGATCGAGACCGAGGCGCAGGCGTCGCGCGAAGAGCGGCTGACGCAGGTCAAGGCCGCGGGCAAGCGGGCCCTCGGCGAGGCGGACGCGGCGGGCGAAGCCGCCCGGCTGGCCGCCTACCGCGACCTCCCGGAGGGCGTCCTGACCGGGCTCGCGCTGAAGGAGCTGGCGGGCAACCTGCCCCAGATCGACAGCCTGGTCCTGACGCCGGACCTGCTCACCCCGCTGCTGACGAAGCTGGGCGGACGGTGAGCCTCGCCCCGCGCGTCGTGCTGGTGCACCGGCGCACCGAGCTGGCCGAGCTCGTGGCCCGCCACGGCACGCGCGGCCAAGCGGAGTTCTTCCTGCGCACGCGGGGCCGGGACCTCACCGAAGTGACCGAGGCCGACGCCGCCGTGCGCGCGGCCCTCGCCGCGGCGTCGGCGGCGATCCCGCTCGACTGGCGCCGCGGCGAGGTGGAACGCGCGGACCTCGACCGGTTCCTGTTCACCCCGGAAGACGTCGTGGTCGTCGTCGGCCAGGACGGGCTGATCGCCAACGTGGCCAAGTACCTCGACGGCCAGCCGGTGATCGGCGTGACGCCCGGCGCGCCCGGCGTCCTCGTCAAGCACCCGGCCGGCGCCGTCGCGGACCTGCTGCGCTCGACCGGCGACGTCGAGCACCGGACGATGGCCGAGCTGACCGCCGACGACGGCCAGCGCCTGCTCGCGCTCAACGAGATCTACCTCGGCCACGCCGGGCACCAGACGGCCCGCTACCGGCTGGGGGTCGGCAGCGGGACGGCGGAACGCCAGGCGTCGTCGGGGATCCTGGTCGGGACCGGCACCGGCGCGACCGGCTGGTGCGGCTCCGTGTGGCGGGAACGCGGCAGCGCGCTGCGCCTGCCCGCGCCCGGCGAGGCCCGGCTGGTCTGGTTCGTGCGCGAGGCGTGGCCGTCGCCGACCACGGGGACTTCTTGGACGGAAGGCGAGTTGACGAAGACGTCGCTGACGGTGGAGGTCGAGTCCGACCGCCTGGTCGCGTTCGGCGACGGCCTCGAAGCCGACACGGTCGCCCTGACCCGCGGCCAGACGGCGACCTTCGCCCCCGCGGCGAAGGTCGTCCGGCTGGTGCGGTGAGGGACGTCAGGTGCCGTAGCGGGCCTTGACGATCGACGGCGTGTCGAGGTTGTGGCCGGCGTCCATGCTCTGCGCCAGCCGCAGGTACTGGCCCTCGGCCCACATCAGCGGGCCCGCGCTGCCGGTCGGGCGGCCCAGCCCGAAGCAGCCGACGTCGCCGCGGTCCCAGACCTGCTCGGGCACGAAGTAGCCGTCGTTGGCCGAGTCCGCCATGGACTTGAGGTAGACCGCGGCCGAGCGGCCGTTGGCCAGCTCGTACTGGCCGCGCTCCCCCGACAGCACCGGCCACAGCCGCCCGAAGCGCTGGCTGCCGTTGGCGGGCCAGCCACTGCAGTTCGCGGTGCTTTCGCCGTAGTTGTCGTGCGGGTAGCGGTGGAAGTAGACGTCGCCGTTGGGCAGCGTCACCTGCATCGGCGCGTTGCCGTCGTAGGCCGCCGCCGTCGGCGCGACCGAGTTCGCGATCGTGGCGTCGCCCGCCGGCCGGATGCCGAGGCGCACCAAGTCGAGGAACCCGAAGTCGGTGACGTCGCGTTCGTAGAAGCAGCCTTCGTCGAAGCAGATCGTGCCGGTGTCGTTCGGGTTGCCGCTACGGTCCAGGCGTTCGTAGTACGTGTGGCCACCCCAGTAGCCCGACGTCGTCACGGTCCACCCTGCCAGCGAGGTGCGCCAGCTGTCCGCTGTGGACTCCCACGACGTCGCGCTCGCGGTGTCGCCGTTGGTTCGCGCGATGGCGCCCGCGGCGATGAGCCCGGCGATCTCGGCGGCCACCGACGACGGCGACTTGCCGTACTGCTCCTCCCAGCGTTCGGTCGTGTCCGGGCCGGTGGCGACGATGTGGTTCGCCGTCGTCTTGATCTTCGTGTACGTCGACGCGTCGGTGAGGCCGGTCAGCCAGGCCAGGAGGATCGCGTCGGCGTCCTGGTCCAGCTGTTCGCAGCAGCCGAGTTGCTGGGCGCTCGCCCCGGCGACCCCGGATACCGGGCTGTACCGCGGGAAAGAACCGGCTGGATAGGTCGTCCCGTCGCCCGCCGTGGGGCTGCCGATCCATTGTGAGTTCCAGAGGAACTGGGCCATGCGCTTGGCCTGCGCCGGGTCTCCGGCGGCCAGGAGGCCCGTCGCCTGCTGGTAGAGGTCTCGGCCCCAGACTCGGTGGTAGCCGTCGTTGAGGTGGTCGCCGTTGGTGAAGTCGCCCCACGGTGTGGCCAGCCCGGCCACGCTCGCGCCCGGGTGTTGCTTGTCCTCCGCGGTCTTCAGTGCCATTGCCGCGACGTAGTAGGCGCGGCGGCGTTGCGTGTCGCCGGAGACGCTGTTCGGAGCGGGTTTCAGGCTTCCGATGTAGGAGTTCCAGCCGCTGCGGTAGGAGCTGGCGACGCTGGTGAAGCCGCTGCTCAGCGACCCGCTCGCGGCCGAGGTTGCTGCCGCGGCCGTGCCGCCGTAGCCGAGGGCGACCGTGAACGTCGTGTCCGCGCCGACCGGGATCTGTCCACACTGGACCACGTTGCCCGTGCCGGAGATGTTGTCGAACTGGTTGTTCAGGTTCTTGTCCGCGCGAAGGTCCACCAGGCAGTCGCTCGCCGCGCCGGTGTAGCCGTTGTCGTGTGCCGTGAAGCCGGTTGAGACTCGCAGTGCCGAGACGACCGTGGTCGCCGTTCCGCCGAACAGCGTCTCCGTGCCGCTGGCCAGGAGCCCGCTGCCGTCCCACCACGCGTTGTCGTTCGCTCCGCCGCCCGCCATCGACGGGTTGGCCAGGAGGTAGAGGCGGTAGGTTCCGCCGTCCAGGGATTGGAAGCGGGTGTTCGTGACCAGGGTTGCTCGGGACGGGTCCGTCACGTAGTTCGTCGTGATCCGGTACTTGCCACTCTTGGCCGTGTTCGTGACCGTGTACTGGAGTGCCTTCTCGTCCGGCATGGTCACTACGTGGTTCGTCGCGTCGCGCTCGAGATCCACGAACGTACTGCCGTCCGTGACCACGAACTGCATGTCCTGCATGTTCGCCACGTCGGCTCGGGGGTAGAAGACCTCCGATGTGACGCCGTTGGCGACCGTGAACCACACCGGGCTGGTCGTGGTTGTCGACGTGCCCA
Organism: Amycolatopsis nalaikhensis; assembly: GCF_030264295.1. Lineage (GTDB taxonomy): Bacteria > Actinomycetota > Actinomycetes > Mycobacteriales > Pseudonocardiaceae > Amycolatopsis > Amycolatopsis nalaikhensis. The sequence continues at coordinate 8,350,876 of NZ_CP127173.1, forward strand.
AAGCTGACTTGTTGCCCGTTGCCCAGGATGCTCCGCCGCCGCAGCAGTCCGTTGCCGTGCCGCTCGCCAGGGCTGTTCCCGGTAGTGCTCCGGCTAGGAGGACTCCCGCTCCCGCGCAGGCCAGGACTGCTTTCCACCTGATCATCTCGGACCTCCGACGGCGTTGTCGCTCAATATGTTGTGGGTCGCAACATATTGGGCGATGTTCCGATGACAGGCAATGTCCGATCGGGCTGGATCGATTCAGCCTTCGACCGGTCGGCGCAGCGTTGCTATCCCCGGGCGCCGCCGGGTCAGAGGCTCTTGAGGACCGAGAGGTCACCGACCGCCGCGCGCAGCCGCGCCTGCGTGTCCACCATCCACCGCAGCACCTCCGCCCAATGGTCTTCGTCGGTGATGGCGGGCCGGAGCAGACGCGCCTCGATCCGGCAGCCGATGTTCTTGGGCAGATCGTCGAAGATCAGGTTCTCACCGAACCGATCCATAATCTCTTCGCGCCGATTTGCGAGCGCCTGCCAGCGTCGGGAGTTGAGTGCGCCGTCGGGGTCGCCGAAGTAGAGCTCCGAGCGGCAGCCGAACTTCGAAAACGACACCACCCAGTTCACGCCGCCGATTCCGGATGGCATCTGGAACCAGTTCACCGTCGGCGGGGCCGCTTTGCTCCACCCGCGCTCCTTGGCGATCGGGGCGAATCGGGACCAGAACTTCTGGTAGAGCGCGGACTTGGCCGTCCCAGTGACGGCCGGGGTGAGATCGTCTTCACCGGACTGTTCCGGCATCGCCGGGGGCGGTCCGATGACGCGGATGATCGCACTGGCCACCAGGTGAATGGCGTCGACCGCCTCCGAAGCCTCGGCGGCCGTGATCGGCCGCTTCGCGTCCGTCCGCTCCGGGTCTCGATCGGCCTCGTGCGCGATCTTGTTCCGCCGATTGACGATCTGTTGCAGCATCTCCTGGACCTGCGTCTGCGAGACGGCCTGCTCACGATCGCGGCTGATCCACCCGGCGACGGACTGCCACAACGAGACGTCGCTGACGTGGCTCAACGCGTCTTTGATCTTGTCCGGTGCTTGGAAGGACTGCCACCCGAACTGATCTCGCAGGTACGCGGCGAAGGCCGTGGGCAGGTTCTCGGGCTCGCGGCGGACACCCTCGAACAAGGTGAGCGGGATACGTAGCTTCAAGAACTTCTTCGGGGGACTTTGCTCCGACATGGTGATCGCGAACCCGAGCGCACGGTCGTACAGTTCGCGGTGAACCCAATGATCCAAGGCCGAAACCGCCTGAACCCACGCCGCGCGGTACAAGTCCGCGACATCGAACGCCCCGACCTGGAGTCGTTGCAGGTGCCGGCCGCCGCTGATCAAATCCCTGGCGTAGTCGAGGTTGCTCTGGAACTCGACGAAGCCTCCCGTTGTCCAATTCGGCGAGTCCGCGGTCTCGGAAGAATCCACCATCCGGACAGTATGACCGGGGCCGGGGAGTCACGGCCCGAGATCATTCGGACGGCTCACGTTTTACGCCACCCCGAAGCCGGATTGTGACTACGGCTTCGTATCGGGGTTGCGGGGGGTCTGGGTTTCGTGGCCGATCTTTACGCGTCCGCTATGCGGTCCAGCCACTCCGCCAGCAGGACGCGCTCGGCCTCCGTGAGCGCCGTTGCCCCGTCCAGTCCCGCACGTAGGGCTATCGCTCGCTCCGGCAGGTCCGAGCCTGCCGGTTCCTCCGCTCCCGTGAGGATTCGCGCCAGCACCGTCTCTCGCGCCGTCGCCGACAGCTCGGCGTCGCGGTCCTCCTCCGGCGTCGCGATCAACGACAGCACCACACCCATCCCCGTCGAGTGGACCAGCCGTGCCGCGCGTTCCACACTCACCCGCAGGCGCCCGGCCGCCGCCACTCGCTCCACGATGCTTCGCAGCATCGCCTCCGCTTCGCGCGCCGCCGGGGAGGTTCGGCCTGGGCGGGCGTCTCCGTACATCAACACGTAGAACTCCGGGCGGGACAGGCCGAACTCCACGTGCAGGTCCCAGCCTCGGCGCAAGTCCTCCACCGGGTCGCCCGTCGACCCCAGCTCTCGCTTGCTCCTCAAGTACTCGTCGAACCCGTACGCCGCCACCGCGTCGAGCAGGCCGTCCTTGTCTCCGAACAGCCGGTACAACGCCGGTGGCTGGACTCCCGCCGCCGCGCTCACCGCGCGCGTTGACAGCCCGTCCCGACCCTCGGCCACCAGGAGCGCCGCCGCCGCTTCGAGGATTCGCTCGCGGGTGTCCACCGCCGTCTTCGTTGCCATGGTTCCGATGATAACAAAAGTTGGGTAGCAGGCGTTCGGTATCGATGATACGGTCAGATCAGTAACATCGGAAACAGGGAGATGTCATGCTTACCCGCACCCTCGGCCGGACCGGTCCGGCCGTCTCCGCCCTCGGCCTCGGACTCATGGGCATGTCCGACCTCTACGGCCCGGCCGACGACGCCGAATCGGTCGCGACCATCCACGCCGCCCTCGACGCGGGCGTCACCCTCCTCGACACCGGGGACTTCTACGGCATGGGCCACAACGAACTATTGCTGCGCGACGCCCTCCGCGGCCGCAACCGCGACCACGCCGTCATCAGCGTCAAGTTCGGCGCCCTGCGCGGCCCGGACGGCTCCTGGCTCGGCTACGACAGCCGCCCCGAGGCGATCAAGACCTTCCTCGCCTACACCCTCCGCCGCCTCGGCACCGACCACGTCGACGTCTACCGGCCGTCCCGGCTCGACCCCGCCGTGCCGATCGAAGACCAGGTCGGGACCCTCGGCGAGCTGGTGAAGGCCGGGTACGTCCGGCACATCGGGCTCTCGGAGGTCGGCGCGGACACCCTGCGCCGGGCTGCCGCCGTCCACCCCATCTCCGACCTGCAGATCGAGTATTCGCTGCTCTCACGCGGAATCGAAGCCGAGATTCTGCCGACCGCCCGCGAGCTGGGCATCGGCGTCACCGCCTACGGCGTCCTCTCGCGGGGGCTGCTGAGCGGCCACTGGTCGCCGTCGCGGGAGCTGGCCGCGGGCGACTTCCGCGGCTACAGCCCGCGCTTCCGCGGCGAGAACCTCGACCGCAACCTCGCTCTCACCGACGCCCTGGCCAAGCTCGCCGCGGCGAAGGGCATCACCACCGCGCAGCTGGCCATCGCCTGGGTCGCCGCCCAGGGCGACGACGTTGTCCCGCTCGTCGGCGCCCGTACCCGCGCCCGGCTGGCCGAGTCCCTCGGCACCACCGACGTCGAACTGACCGACGCCGACCTGGCCGAGATCGAGGCCGCCGTCCCGGCCGGGGCCGCCGCGGGCGGCCGGTACGCCGACGCCCAGCTCGCCCACCTGGACAGCGAGAAGTAGGTCATGACCTGAGGTGGTCGACCGCGAGGCGGTGCGTGAGGCGGCGCAGCAGCGGCGCCGCCTCCGCCATGCACCGCGCCGGGTCCGGTTCCAAGTCCGTCAACGCGTACGCCGCCGCGATGCCCGCCTCCGCCAGCTCCCCTGTGGACAGCTGGCAGCGCCCGGACACCGCCACGCACGGGATTCCCTTGGCCGCCGCGACCCTGGCCACTCCGGCCGGGGCCTTGCCGGACAACGTCTGCCGGTCCAGTGAGCCCTCGCCCGTCACCACCAGCGCCGCCTCGGCCAAGGCGTCGTCGAAGCCCAGCAGGTCCAGCAGCAGCGTGATGCCCGGGCGCATCCGGGCGCCCAGCACCGCCATCGCCGCGAAACCCACTCCCCCGGCTGCCCCGGCTCCTGGCCGCGACGCGAACTCCGGCCCGGCGATCGACGCCCACTGCCGCAACGCCGCGTCGAGCGTCTCGACGTCGTCCGGGGACGCGCCCTTCTGCGGGCCGTAGACAAACGCGGCACCGTTCGGCCCGAACAGCGGGTTGTCCACGTCGCTCGCCAGCTCGATGTCCACATCGGACAGTGAGAGGCCCGAAAGGTCCAGCGATGCCAACCGGGACAAGGCAAAACCGCCTCGCGGGAGTTCGTGCCCGGAACCGTCGAGGAGCCGGGCACCCAGCGCCGTCAGCATGCCCGCGCCGCCGTCCGTGCACGCGCTGCCGCCGACGCCCAGCACGATCCGGCGGCACCCCGCGCCCACGGCGGCCGCGATCACGTCGCCGGTGCCCGCGCTCGACGCCGTCAGCGGCTCGAGGCCGCCGGGCAGGCGGTGCAGGCCCGATGCCTCGGCCAACTCGACCACCGCCGTGTCACCGCGGACCGCGTAGGACGCCATCACCAGCGCACCCGTCGGGCCGCGGGCCGGGACGCGCACCCGGCGGAACCCGGCGGTGACGGCCGCGTCGACCGTGCCGTCGCCGCCGTCGGCCACCGGGAGCGTCCGGACCTCGAGGCCCGGGTGGACGTCGGCGAGGCCCGAGGCCACCACCGACGCCACCTCGGCCGCGGTCAGCGACCCCTTGAACTTGTCCGGCGCGACCAGCACCTTCACGCGCTCGCCTTGTACGCCCGCCAGTCGCCGACCTCGGTGATGTCGCGCAGGGCGACGTGCGAGGTGTACGGCCGCCGCAGCAGCATCGCGAACGCCGAACTGCCGTCGGCCAGCTCGACCACGCCCAGCTCCAGCTCGTGAGGCTCGGCCGGGAGCACCTTGTCCCGCAGGTCGTCCAGCGAGACGTCGTATACCTCGCCGGTGACCGCCGCGCCGCCGTGCGATACCGGGTACAGCGCCGGGCACTGGTCGCCGACCGCGTAGAACCGGTACTTCGGCGCCGTCTCCGCCGTCCGCACGAACGGCGAGCCGTTCAACAGGTGGTGGAGGGGTTCGCCGCGCATGGCGCCGCCGTTGAAGAACATCAGGGTCACCGCAACTCCTAACGGAAGAGGGCCTCGACGCCGTCCACGGCGAAGTACACCGCGAACACCAGCGCCAGCAGGGACAGCAGCCAGCCGGCCTCGCGCCACTTGCCGCGGCCGATCTTGATCAGCACGAACGCGATCAGGCCGGCACCGACGCCGTTGGTGATCGAATACGTGAACGGGATCAACGCGGCGGTCAGGAACACCGGGATCGTGTAGTCCGGGTCGTGCCACGGGATGTTCCGGCACTGCGCGACCATCATGCCGCCGATGACCACCAGCGCGGGCGCCGCGGCCTGAGCCGGGACGACCCCGGCGAGCGGCGTGAACAGCAGCGTCCCGGCGAACAGCAGGCCGGTGACGACGCTCGCCAGCCCGGTCCGGGCGCCCTCCCCGACGCCGGCCGCGGACTCGAGGAACACCGTGTTCGGCGACGAGCCGGTGACGCCGCCCGCGATCGCGCCCGCGCCGTCGACCAGCAGGATCCGGCCCATCCGCGGGACCTTGCCGTTCTTCGACAGCCCGGCCTCGTCGGAGACGCTGGTGATCGTGCCCATCGCGTCGAAGAAGCCGGACAGCACCAGGGTGAAGAGGAACACCGTGGCCGCGAGCGCGCCCGCCGAGGCGAAGCCGCCGAACAGGTCGATGTGGCCGAACAGCCCGAAGTCCGGCGCCGCCACGACGTGGTCGGGCAGGGCCGGGGTGGTCAGGCCCCAGCCGCCGACGCCGAACCCCTCGTGCAGCACGACCGCGAACACCGTCGCCACCCCGATGCTGATCAGCACCGCGCCCGGGACCTTGCGGGCCATCAGCACGATCATCAGCAGCAGACCGAAGCAGAACACCACGATCGGCCAGCCGTGCAGGTGCCCGCTCGCGCCGAGGCGCACCGGGACCGTGGTCTGCGCCGCGTCCGGCATCCGGGTCACGAACCCGGCGCTGACCAGCCCGACCAGGGCGATGTAGAGCCCGATCCCGACGGTGATCGCCATCTTGAGCGGCCGCGGGATGGCGTTCATGATCCGTTCGCGGACACCGCTGACGGCCATCAGCACGATGCACACGCCTTCGAGCACGACCAGCCCGAACGCCTGCGCCCACGTCATCGACGGCGCCATCTGGAAGGCGACGATGCCGTTGATGCCGAGCCCGGCGGCCAGCGCGAGGGGCGCGTTGCCGACGAGTCCCATGAGGACGGTCATCACCGCGGCCGCCAGCGCGGTCGCCGTGGTCACCTGGGCGGCCGAGAGCCGGGCGCCGGTGATGTCGGCGGAGGCGCCGAGGATGAGCGGGTTGAGCAGCACGATGTAGGCCATCGCGACGAACGTGGTGACGCCGCCGCGGACTTCGCGGCCGATCGTGCTCTGCCGGGCCCGCAGCTCGAACAGCTTGTCGAGCAGCGGCCGGCGTTGCGGGGGTACTTCGTCGACTACTGGGGTGGGGACTTCGGTCTGGGTCATGCGTCCTGCCCTTGCCGGTGAGGGTTATTCGGGCTAGCCCGGCGCAACGGACTTGCGCGTGCAACCCAACAGGGACTTTGCGCCGGGCGACGGCTGAATAATCCTCATCGGGTGTGCTCGGCCAGGCCTAGGCACAGCGCCGTGCCTGGGCGAGCGGGACGTTCGATTGGGTTGTGCTCCGGTCAGCTGGCCTTGTGGGTCAGTAGTCGGTGCGGTCGCTCTTGTCGAGCCAGGCCGCGAAGGGGGCGAAACCGTCCTTTGCGGACAGTCGCGTCACGGGTACCGTCCACGTCTCACGGGGACGGTCGAAGAGTTCGTAGAAGGCGCGGTCGTCGAAGCCCGCCTTGGCGGCGTCGTCGCGGTCGGCGGCGAAGAGCACCTTGTCCACGCGCGCCCACAGCGCCGACGACAGGCACATCGGGCATGGCTCGCAGCTGGACACGAGCACGCAGCCGTCCAGCTTGAACGTGCCGAGCGCTTGGCAGGCCGCGCGGATCGCGACGACTTCGGCGTGCGCGGTCGGGTCGAGGTTCGCGGTGACGCGGTTGACGCCGGTCGCGACGACTTCGCCGTCCTTCACGATCAGCGCGCCGAACGGGCCGCCGCCGTTTTCGACGTTCTGCGTCGCGATCCGGACGGCTTCGTCGAGCCAGTCCTGCTCGACGGAAATCGACGTGTCTTTGCGGGGGTCCGGGTGGCGGCGCCCCCGGCCCGGGGCGGAGCCCCGGCGTGTAACAGTGGTCATGGTCAGACTCCGGTGATGTGCTCGGGACGGATCGGGACGCGCGGCAGCTCGAGGCCGGTGGCCGCGCGGATGGCGTTGGCGATCGCGGGCGTGGCCGAGATCGTGGGTGGTTCGCCGACGCCGCGGACGCCGTAGGGCGCGTGCGGGTCGGGCCGCTCGAGGACGTCGACGCGCATCGGCGGCATGTCGAGGATGGTCGGGATGAGGTAGTCGGTGAACGACGGGTTCCGCACCTTGCCGTCCTGCACCAGGATCTCCTCCATCACGGCCAGGCCGAGGCCCTGCGCCGAGCCGCCCTGGATCTGGGCGACGACGGCGTCGGGGTTCATCGCCTTGCCGACGTCCTGGGCGCAGTCGAGCTGGACCACCTTGACCAGGCCCAGCTCGAGGTCGACGTCGACCACCGCCCGGTGGGCCGAGAAGCCGTACTGGACGTGAGCGTCGCCCTGGCCGGTCTCCGGGTCGAGGGGGTAGGTCGGGCGGTGGTGGAACTCGCGGGTCTCCTCGATCGCGGTGTCACCGAGCAGTTCGGCCAGGTCCGCGACGACTTCGCCGTCGGCCGCGACCACCTTGCCGCCGTTCAGGGTCATGCCTTCGGAGGAGACGCCGAGCCGCGCGTAGACCGCGTCGGCGACCGCGCGGCAGGCGTTGCGGACCGCACCGCCCGTGACGTAGGTCTGGCGTGACGCCGAGCTGGACCCGGCGTCACCGACGCTCGTGTCGGCCGGGTGCACGCTCACCCGCGTCACGCCCAGCTCGGTGCGCGCGATCTGCTGCTGCAGCGTCACCAGGCCCTGGCCGACTTCGGCCGCCGCGGTGTGCACCAGCGCGACCGCCTCGCCGCCGATCACCTCGAGCCGCACGCGGGCGGTGGAGTAGTCGTCGAGGCCTTCGGCGTAGGAGATGTTCTTGATCGTGACGCCGTAGCCGACGCCACGGACGACGCCCTCGCCGTGCGTGGTGTTGGACGCGCCGCCGGGCAGTTCGCGGATGTCGCGTTCGCCGGACGGCTCGGGCGGCAGCGGCAGGTCGCGGACCCGCTGCACCAGCTCCGCCACCGGCGCCGGGAAGTCGACCACCTGGCCGGTGACCACAGTGGACCCTTCGCTCAGCGCGTTGCGGATCCGCAGTTCCGCCGGATCCATGTCCAGCGCGGCCGCGAGCTTGTCCATTTGGGACTCGTAGGCGTACGTCGGCTGCACGGCGCCGAGTCCGCGCATCGCGCCGCACGTCGGGTTGTTCGTGTAGACACCCCAGCCCTCGATGTGGGCGTTCGGGACGTCGTAGGGTCCGACGCTGAGCGTGGTGCCGTTGCCGACCACGACCGGGGTCTTGGACGCGTACGCGCCGCCGTCGAAATACAGCTTCGCCCGGACGTAGACGAGCTTGCCGTCCTTCGTCGCCCCGTGCTCGTAGTACATCTTCGCCGGGTGCCGGTGGACGTGCCCGAAGAACGACTCCAGGCGGTTGTAGCTCATCTTCACCGGGCGGCCGGTGCGCAGCGCGAGCAGGCACGAGTGGATCTGCATGGACAGGTCCTCGCGGCCGCCGAACGCACCGCCGACGCCGGACAGCGTCAGCCGGACCTTCTCCAGCGGCAGCCCGAGTGCCTTCGCCGTCTGCCGCTGATCGACGTGCAACCACTGCGTCGCGAGGTAGAGGTCGACGCCGCCGTCGTCCGCCGGGACCGCGAGGCCGGACTCCGGGCCGAGGAACGCCTGGTCCTGCATGCCGATCTCGTAGACGCCCGACACGACCACGTCCGCGGTGGCGGCCGGGTCGCCCTTGACGATCCGCTGGTGGCGCACCAGGTTCCCGCCCGGGTGCAGCTTCGGCAGCGTGTCGTCGTGCGCCGCCCGCTCGGGGTCGGTGACCGGCTCGAGGACGTCGTACTCGACGACGATCTCCTTGAGCGCCTGCCGCGCGATCTCCGGGTGGTCGGCGGCCAGGATCGCCACCGGCTCGCCCTGGTAGCGGACCACGCCCTCGGCCAGCGCCGGGGTGTCCTGGTACTTGAGGCCGTAGACGTTCTCGCCGGGGACGTCCTCGTGTGTCAGCACGGCGTGCACGCCCGGCTGGGCCAGCGCGCGGGAGACGTCGAGGCGGACGATCCGGGCGTGCGGGTGCGGGCTGCGCAGGGTGGCGCCCCACAGCATGTCCTCGTGCCACAGGTCCGACGAGTACGCGAACTCGCCGCGCACCTTGAGCGTGCCGTCCGGGCGCAGCGGGCTTTCGCCGATGCCGCCGGCGATCGCGTCGTGCAGCTCCTGCGGGGAGCGGGCCGGGGCGCTCATCGGACCGCCTTCTTCGCGGCGGCGTCGCGGACGGCGTCGAGGATCTTCTCGTACCCCGTGCAGCGGCAGAGGTTCCCGGCGAGGGCTTCGCGGATCTCGACGTCGCTGGGCTCGGGGTTGCGCTCGATCAGGTCGTGCGCGGCCACGAGCAGCCCGGGCGTGCAGAAGCCGCACTGGACGGCGCCGCGCTCCACGAACGACTCCTGCACCGGGTCCAGCGCCTCCCCCGACGCCAGCCCTTCGACCGTGACGACGTCGCGGCCCTCGGCCTGCCCGGCCGCGACCAGGCACGCACACGCCGGGACGCCGTCGAGGTAGACCGTGCACGAACCGCATTCGCCCTGCTCACAGGCGTTCTTCGAGCCCGGCAGGCCGAGCCGCTCACGCAGCACGTACAGCAGGCTTTCGCCTTCCCAGACGTTGTCCGCCCGGCGGGGTTCGCCGTTGACGGTGACGTTCACGCGCACTTCGCGCTCCCTCCGCAGTATTCGGTCCAGGCCCAGGTCAACGTCCGGCGCGCCATGACCCCCAGGGCATGGCGACGGTAGGCGGCGCTGCCGCGGACGTCGTCGATCGGCGCCGCGGCCCCGGCGACCAGGTCGCCGAAGCGGCGCTTCACCGAGTCCGCCAGGGCCTTCGGCGCGTCCCAGTCCAGCTCCCCGGCCAGGAACTCCTCGGCCTCGAGCGCCCGGCGCGGGGTCGGTGCGGCCGAGCCGACGCCAGTGCCGACCCGCCGCTGCGCCGGGTGCAGGGCCAGCCCGAACGCGGCGACGGCGATGACCATCGCATTGCGCGTGCCGATCTTGCTGAACTGCTGCGGTCCGGTGGCCGGTTCGATCAGCACCGACGTGATCAGCTCGTCCGGCTCGAGGACGTTCCGCTTGACGCCGGTGTAGAAGTCCTTCGCCGCGACGATCCGCGTGCCGCGCACCGACGCGATCTCGACCTCGGCATCCGCGGCCAGCAGGGCGGGGTGCGAGTCGCCCGCGGGCGAGGCCGCGCCCAGGTTGCCGCCGACGGATCCGCGGTTGCGGATCTGTGGCGACCCGACGGTCCGCGCGGCCATCGCGAGGCCGGGCAGCCGGTCGCCCAGCTCGGCGATGATCCGGGTGTAGGGCACGGCCGCGCCGAGCCGGATCCGGCCGCCGTCGGTGCCGTGCTCGTGCAGCTCGGCCACCCGGCCGAGGTCGAGCAGGGCCTCCGGACGGCGGTGGTCGAAGTTGAGCTCGACCATCACGTCGGTGCCGCCGGCGATCGGGACCGCACCGGGGTTCGCGGCCTTCGCGGCGAGCGCGTCGGCCAGCGAGGCGGGTCGGAGGAATTCCACTGTGGACGTCCTTTCGGGGCTGCTTCGGCAAGAAGTACACACGCTCGGCTGTGGCCGGGACCACGGCAAAACCCCTGAAAGGCGGGTGAATTTCGGGCCCGCGTTTGTACTTTCCGACAACCGGCCGCCGATGGACGCGGAAAGGCCGCCGCACGAGGTCGGGGTCTCGTACGGCGGCCGTGGTCACCTGACCGGTCGTGAGTGTTCAGGGCGGTTCTAACCGCCCTAAACACTCACGACAAGCCGCGGCAGACTGCTTACGCGGGCTCGAACTCCTTGACGGCGTCGAGGGCGGCACCCATGGCGGCGTTGCCCTCGCGTTCGATCATGATCTCCACCAGGACCGGGCGGCTGGTGCGCTCGGCTTCCTTGCGGGCCCACTCCAGCGACGTCCGGATCTCGCCCGGCTCGTGCACGCGGGTGCCCGAGCAGCCGTAGGCCTCCATGATCTTGACGTTGTCCGTGCCGTTCGTGTCGTAGTGGATGTCGACCTCGAAGTTCATGTCGTACCCGGTCTCGGCCTGCCGGATCAGCCCGAGGTACTCGTTGTTGAGCATGATCAGGACGAACCCGACGTCGTACTGGGCCGCGACCGCCAGCTCCTCGACGAGGAACTGGAACGAGTAGTCGCCGACCACGCCGACGACCTCGGCCTCGGGCCGGGCCTTCTTGACGCCGATCGCGGCGGGGATCTCCCAGCCGAGCGGACCGGCCTGGCCGCACACCTGGTAGTGGCGCGGCTTGTGCGCCTTCTGGAACTGGCCCGACCAGATCTGGTAGAGCCCGATCGCGGTGACGAAGTAGGTGTCCTCGCCGAAGGTTTCGTTGATCTCCTTGAACACCCGCGGCGCCTTGATCGGCAGCGTGTCGAAGTCCTCCCGGCGGGGAAGCGCTTCCTTGAGCTCCGCGATCCGGCCGACCCAGTCGCGCCGCGGCGTCACCGAGCGCTGGTCCAGCGCGGCCAGGAGCGCGTCGAGGAACTCGCGCGTGTCCGAGACGATCCCGAGGTCCGGCCCGAACACCTTGCCCAGCTGGGTCGGCTCGATGTCGACGTGGATGAACTTCCGCTCGCCCCGGTACACCGACAGCTCACCGGTGTGCCGGTCGCCGAACCGCGCGCCCAGCGCCAGGACCAGGTCGGACTCCAGGAACGCCGCGTTCGCCCAGCGCTGCGACGTCTGGATGCCCGCCATCCCGGCGAACAGCTCGTGGTCCTCGGGGAAGCTGCCCTTGCCCATCAGCGTCACCTGCACTGGGACGTCCAGGCGCTCGGCCGCGGCGCGCAGCTGCTCGCTCGCCTCGCCGAGGACGACCCCGCCACCGGCCAGGATGATCGGGCGTTCGGCCGCCAGGAGCATGTCCAGGGCCCGCTCGACCCGCGCCTGCGCGGGCTTGACCGATGCCACCGGCAGCGGCGAGTCGATCGACGAGTCCCACTCGATGTCCTGCTTCTGGACGTCGATCGGCAGGTCGATGAGCACGGGGCCCGGCCGCCCGGACCGCGCGATCCGGAACGCCTCGCGGAAGATCCACGGCAGCTGCGCGGCCTCTTTGACCTGCACCGCCCACTTCGTCACCGGCTTGGCGATCTCGACGATGTCGACGGCCTGGAAGGCTTCCTGGTGCAGCTTCGTCGTCGCGGCCTGGCCGGTGATGCAGATCATCGGGATCGAGTCCGCGTGCGCGGTGTAGAGCCCGGTGATCATGTTGGTCCCGGCCGGGCCGGACGTGCCGATGGCGACGCCGACGTTGCCGTTCGTCCTGGCCCAGCCGTCGGCCATGTGCGTCGCGCCTTCTTCGTGGCGGACGATCAGGTGCTCGATCGCCCGGCCTTGCAGGGCGTTATACAGCGGGAGGATCGCGGCGCCCGGGCAGCCGAAGACGGTGTCGACGCCTTCGCTTTCCAGGACGTCGACGACCGCCTGCATCGCGGGGATTCTGGGCATGTCACACCTCCGCCGGGACGCGGCCCGACAACTGTTCGACGACCTTCAGCAAGGCCGAGTGGTCCAGGGAGCCGTACCCCATGGCACGGCCGGCGGCGACGAGCTGGGCGACCAGCCCGGTCAGCGGGAGCGCGACGTCGGCCTGCCGGGCGGCGGCCAGCGCGATCCCCATGTCCTTGTGGTGCAGGTCGATCCGGAAGCCGGGGGCGAACTGGCGGTCCACCATGGACTTGCGCTTGAGTTCGAGGATCCGGCTGCCCGCGAGCCCTCCGGCGAGCACGTCGAGGCCGGTCGCGGCGTCCACACCGGACGCTTCGAGCAGCACGATCGCCTCGGCGACGAGCCCGTAGATGCCGCCCACCACGAGCTGGTTGGCCGCCTTCACCACCTGGCCCGCGCCGTGCGGTCCGACGTGGACGATGGTCTTGCCGACCGCGTCGAACACCGGCTTCGCGGCCTCGAAGTCCGCGGCGTCGCCACCGACCATGATGGACAGCGACGCCTGTTCGGCGCCGGCCTGCCCACCCGACACGGGAGCGTCGAGCACGCGGATCTTCTTGTCCCGCGCGGCTTCCGCGATCGCGATCGAGGTCTCGGGCCGGATGGTGCTCATGTCGATCACGAGCGTGCCGGGCCCGGCGACGTCGAGCACGCCACCGGCGGCCAGCACGACCTCCTCGACCTGCGGGTGGTTCGGCAGCATCGTGACGACGACGTCCGCGTCGGCCACCGCGTCGGCGACCCCGGTCGCGGCGCGCCCGCCCGCGGCCGCGAGCTTCTCCCCCGCGGCGGCGGTGACGTCGTAGCCGCTCACGTCGTGCCCGGCCGCGACCAGGTGCGCGGCCATCGGGGCGCCCATCACGCCCAGTCCGATGAATCCCAGTTTCATGCTCGTCCCCTTCGGGTTTTCGGCAGCCAGGCCAGCGACGTGACGGTGTCGGGTTCCGGGACGTACTCGATCCCGACGAACCCGGCGTAGCCCGCGTTCTGCAGCTTCGCGAGGTGTCCCTCGATGTCGAGTTCGCCGGTGCCGGGCTGGTGGCGGCCGGGAGCGTCGGCGATCTGCACGTGCCCGATCCGGGAGATGTGCGTCGTCGCGAGCGCGTCCAGGTCGTCACCGTTGACTGCCAGGTGGTACAGGTCGGCCAGCAGCCGCACGTTGTCGCGCCCGAGGTCGTCGAGCACGGCCACGGCGTCCGCGGCGGTCTTGAGCGGGTAGCGGTCCGCGCCGGAGAGCGGTTCGAGCACCAGCTGCGCGCCGATCTTCGCGGCGGCGTCGGCGGCCTTGTCCAGGTGCGCCCGCGCCAGGTCGTCCTGCTTGGCCGGGTCTTCGCCGTCGAGCCGGTTGCCGTAGAGCGCGTTGAAGCTGCGGCAGCCGGTGCGTTCGGCGATCCCGAGCGCGACGACGAGGCTGTCGGCGAACTCGGTCTCGCGGCCGATCCACGACACCAGGCCGCGCTCCCCCGCCGCCATGTCGCCGGCGTAGAAGTTCAGCCCGCGCAGGTGGACGCCGTCCAGGCTCTTGACGAACGCGTCGACCTCGTCGCGCGCGGGGACCGCGGTGTCGAACGGCCACCAGTACTCGACGTCGGTGAACCCGGCTTCCCGCGCGGCGGCGGCCCGCTCGAGCAGCGGTACCTCCTTGAACAGGATCGACAGGTTGGCGACGTACGGCAGGGAGTGCCCCTCTTCTGGCATCGCGACCTCAAATTTCGCTATCCGGAATCTTTCTTTCGCATATCGAGAATAGCTGGTCCACGGGCTCGGGGTCAACGGCGAGCGGCCGCCTCCGCGGTAGGTTCGGCCGGTCCGGCCGCCGACGGGAAGACCATCCGGTCCGAGCAGGACCTGCCCGACTTCGGCCCGCACTAGCGCCGGAACGACGAAGGCGCCGCGGCTCGTCGAGCCACGGCGCCTTCGGGCGAACGGGTGCCGCTACCGGTTCTGGACGTGCTGCCAGCCGAAGCGGCCCTTGATGCAGAGGTTCCCGTGCGTCACCGAGCTGTCGTGCGGCGAGGTCACCTTCACGATCTCGTTGTCCTGGACGTGCAGCGTGAGGTTGCACCCGACACCGCAGAACGTGCACACGGTCGTCGTCTGCGTCTGCCGGGATTCGTCCCAGGAACCATCGGACCGCTTGTCGTACTCGCGCTTGAAGCTCAGCGCTCCCGTCGGGCACACCTCGACGCAGTTGCCGCAGTACACGCACGCGCTGTCCGGCAACGGGTTCGAGAACTCCGTCGAGATCCGCGCGTCGAAGCCGCGGCCCGCCACGGTGATCGCGAACGAGTTCTGCCACTGCTCTCCGCACGCGTCGACGCACTTGTAGCACAGGATGCACTTCTCGTAGTCGCGGACGTACAGCTCGTTGTCCACAATGGCCGGTTGTGCGACCGTCGCCGCGTCCGGGCCGAAGCGGTCCGGGTCCGCGCCCGCCTCCTCCATCCACTCCGCGACGCCCGGTGTCGTCGACAGGTCCGTCGCCGACGCCAGCAGTTCCAGGACCACCTTGCGGCTCGTGCGCGTCCGCTCGGAATCGGTGTGCACCACCATCCCCGGCTCGGCCTTGCGGGAACACGACGGCACCAGCGTCCGCGAGCCCTCCACTTCGACCATGCAGACCCGGCACGCGTTCGCCGGTTCGAGGGTGTCGCCGTAGCACAGCGTGGGGATGTCCTTGCCCGCCGCCGTGCACGCGTCGAGGATCGTCGATCCTTCGGGCACGCGCACGGTCGAGCCGTCCACGGTGAACTCGACCAGCCGCTTGGGGATCCCGATGTCCACAATCGTCACTGCAGTGCTCCCAACCGGTCGATGGCGGATTCGATGGCGTTCCAGGCCGTCTGGCCGAGCCCGCAGATCGACGAGTCCCGCATGACCCCGCCCACCTCGCGCAGCAGCGGCCACTCGTCCGAGCCCGCCGCCAGCACCCGGCGGATCGCCTCCTCCTGGCGCACCGTCCCGATCCGGCACGGGACGCACTGCCCGCACGACTCGTCGCGGAAGAACTCCGCGATCCGCAGCAGGAACCCGCCGAGGTCGGCCAGGTCGTCGAGCACCAGGACGACGCCCGAGCCGAGCGTCGTCTTCGCCGCCCGCGCGTCCTCGAAGGTGAGCGGCAGGTCCAGCTCGTCCGGCCGGACGAAGCCGCCCGCCGCGCCGCCCAGCAGGATCGCGCGCAGCGAGCGGCCCTCGGGCACTCCCCCGGCCAAGGAGAGGAGTTCCCGCAGGGTCGTGCCGAACGGCACTTCGTAGACACCCGGCCGTTCGACGTTCCCGGACAGGCAGAACAGCTTCGGCCCGGCCGAGGCCTCCGTGCCGATCGCCCGGTACGCGGCCGCGCCCTCGGTGAGGATCAGCGGCACGTTCACCAGCGTCTCGACGTTGTTCACCGCCGTCGGCTTGCCGAAGAGCCCCTGCTCGACCGGGAACGGCGGCTTCGTGCGGGGTTCGCCGCGGAAGCCCTCGATCGAGTTGAAGATCGCGGTCTCCTCGCCGCAGATGTACGCGCCCGCGCCGCGCCGGATCTCGATGTCGAACGAGAACCCCTCGTGGCCCATGACGTCCACGCCGAGGAAGCCGCGCTCGCGGCAGACGTCGAGGGCGTTCCGCAGCAGCCGCAGCGCCCGCGGGTACTCGCCGCGCAGGTAGATGTAGCCCTGCCGGGCCCCGATCGCGTACGCGGCGATCGTCATGGACTCCACCAGCGCGAACGGGTCGCCTTCGAGCAGCACCCGGTCCTTGAACGTGCCCGGCTCGCTCTCGTCGGCGTTGCACACGAGGTAGTGCGGCCCGGCGGGTTGCGCGGCCGTGGCCGCCCACTTGCGCCCGGTGGGGAACGCGGCCCCACCGCGGCCGAGCAGGCCGGAGTCGGTGACCTCGCGGAGCACCGCGGCCTGCCCCATCCGCAGGGCGTTGCGCAGCGCGGCGTACCCGCCGGTCGCGCGGTAGTCGTCCAAACTGGCGGGATCGACGACGCCGACGCGGCGCAGCAGCCGCAGCCCGTCCCGCTGGTGGATCACCGGCGGCGCGCCTTCCGAGGCAGCCGGTGTGCGCTGAGCGGCCAGTACGGCCGACGCGCCGGTCGCCGGGGCCACCAGCTCCGCCGTCGCCGGGTCGCCGGCCTGGAACGTCAGCGCCGCGGGGGCCCGTTCGCAGACGCCGAGGCACGGGCTGCGCAGCCACGTGACCCCGCCGCGCGCCTTCCCCGCGGCGCCGACGTGCTCGGTGAGGACGTCGCACACGGTCTCCGCGCCGTTGACGCGGCAGGCGAGGTCGGTGCACACGTGCACCACCCGTTCCGGGCGTTCCTCCAGGGCGAACAGCGAGTAGAAGCTCGCCACGCCGTACGCGTCGGCCGGTGGCACGTGCAGCGTCTCGCAGATCAGGTTGAGCGCGCCCTGGCTGATCCAGCCCACCCGGTCGTTGACCGCGTGGAGGGCGGGCAGCAGCTGGTCGCGCCCGCCCCCGGCGAACGCGGCGACGGCGTCGCGTTCTTCGCGCGAGGCGACGGCGTCGAGGAGTTTGAGGTCCACTTCAGACTCCCGCTTCCGAGAGCTTCTCGACGCGGATGGCCGCGGCCTTGTACTCGGCGGTTCCGGCGATCGGGCAGGTCGCTTCGATGGTGATGATGTTGACGTCGATCTCGTCCGGGAAGTGGAACGTCATGAACGCCAGCCCCGGCTTCAGCCCCTTGTCCAGCCGCACCGGCGCGACGATTTCGCCGCGCCGCGACGAGATCCGGACCAGCTCGTCCGGCTCGACGCCCAGCGACCGGGCGTCCTCCGGGCACAGG
This sequence comes from Amycolatopsis nalaikhensis, assembly GCF_030264295.1. Classification (GTDB taxonomy): domain Bacteria; phylum Actinomycetota; class Actinomycetes; order Mycobacteriales; family Pseudonocardiaceae; genus Amycolatopsis; species Amycolatopsis nalaikhensis. The sequence goes on from NZ_CP127173.1 coordinate 8,368,285, forward strand.
TCGAGGGTCTCGCCCTGCCGCATCGGCGACGGGAACCCGCCCGACTGCACGCCGGTGTTGTAGGAGTCCAGGCGCCGTCCGGTGGTGAGCCGGATCGGGAACTCCTCGGTGAGCAGGTCGACCGGCGGGCTGTGCTCGATCACCGTGAACGGCGCCGGGCGGCCGCGCTCGGCCGGGTCCTCGGCCCACAGGCGCCCGTGCAGGAACGTCGGCTCCAGGGTGTCCTCCGAGTAGCACGGCCACTGGATGCCGCCCAGCTCCTCGAGCCGGGCGTAGGACATCCCGGCGTGCATCGGCGACAGCGAGCGCAGCTCGTCCCACACCTCCTCGCCGCCGGTGTAGTGCCAGTCGTGGCCGAGGCGGCGGGCCAGCTCCGAGAGCAGCTCGATGTCGTCGCGCGCGCCCTCCGGCGGTTCGAGGGCCTTGCGGACGCGCTGGACGCGCCGTTCGGAGTTGGTGAACGTGCCGTCGCTCTCGCACCAGGCCGCCGACGCGGGCAGCACGACATCGGCCAGCTGCGCGGTCTTGGTGAGGAAGATGTCCTGCACGACCAGGTGGTCCACGTTGGACAGCCGTTTGATCGTGTGCTCGCAGTCGGCTTCGGACTGCACCGGGTTCTCGCCGATGATGTACACGCAGGTCAGGTCGCCGCGTTCCATCGCGTCGAGCATCTGGGTCAGGTTGAGCCCCTTGTGCGGCGGGATCGACGAGCCCCACGCGGTGTCGAACTTCGCGCGGACGTCCGCGTCGAGGACGTCCTGGAAGCCCGGCAGCCGGTCCGGGATGGCGCCCATGTCACCGCCGCCCTGGACGTTGTTCTGCCCGCGCAGCGGGTTCAGCCCGGCGCCGTAGCGGCCGACCTGCCCGGCGAGCAGCGCGAGGTTGATCAGCGACAGCACGTTGTCGGTGCCGTTGTGGTGCTCCGTGATGCCGAGGGTCCACGACAGCTGCGCGCGGTCGGCGCGGGCGTAGGTGTGGGCCAGCTCGCGGATCAGCTCCGCCGGGACGCCGGTCGTCTTCTCCGCGACCTCGAGGGTCCACGGCTCGACCGACGCGGCGAACTCGGCGAACCCCTCGGTGGCGCGTTCGATGAACGTCTCGTTCGCCAGTCCCGAGTGGATGATCTCCCGGGCGATCGCGTGCGCCAGCGGGATGTCGGTGCCGACCTCGAGCTGCAGCTGCCGGTGCGCCCAGCTCGCGGTGCTCGTCCGCCGCGGGTCCACGACGAAGAGCTTCGCTCCCTTGTGGACGGCCTTGAGCACGTGGTGGAAGAAGATCGGGTGCGCCTCGCGCGGGTTGCCGCCCCAGATCACGATGACGTCGGCGTCCTCGATCTCCTGGTAGGACGACGTCCCGCCGCCGCTGTCGAACACGCGCGCCAGCCCGGCGACGCTCGGCGCGTGGCAGGTCCGGTTGCACGAGTCGACGTTGTTCGTGCCGATCACGGCGCGGGTGAACTTCTGCGCGACGAAGTTCATCTCGTTGGTCGCGCGGGCGCACGAGAACATCCCGAACGCCTCCGGACCCCGCGCGTCGAGGGTGCGGCGGATCCCGGCGGCGGCCCGGTCGAGGGCCTCCTCCCAGGTCGCCGGCCGCAGCACGCCGGAGTCGCGCACCAGTGGCTGGGTGAGCCGGACGTACGGCTCGGTCTTCCTGCGCTTCACGGGGTACCTCCGGTCAGTGCGACCCGACGGGAACGGGTGTGTTGCTGGTGTGGTTGAGCAGGCCGATGGCGGCGTGGACGTGGCGCAGGGCCGGCGCCGCGACGCCGGTCAGCTCCGCGAGCTCGACGACGGCGCCGATGATGGCGTCGATCTCCAGCGGCTTGCCGGCTTCGAGGTCCTGCAGCATCGACGTCTTGTGGTGGCCGACGCGCCAGGCGCCGTCGATGCGCTTCTCGACCGAGATCTGCGGGTCCGCGCCGGCCGCGCGGGCGATCTCCAGCGTCTCGGTCATCATCGTGGCGACGAGCGCGCGGGTGTCCTCGTGCTCGCACATCTGCGCCATGGTCGCCCTGGTCAGCGCCGACAGCGGGTTGAAGGCGACGTTGCCCATCAGCTTGACCCAGATGTCGGTGCGCAGGTCGGGCTCGACCGGCGCCTTGAGCCCGCCGGCGATCATCGCCGCGCTGAGCACCTTGCAGCGCGCGGAGATCTCACCGTCCGGCTCGCCGAGGGAGAACCGCGTGCCCTCGAGGTGCCGGATCACGCCGGGTTCCTCGATGACCGTGGAGCAGTAGACGACGCAGCCGATCGCCCGTCTCAGCTCGAGCACCGCGGTCACCGAGCCACCCGGATCGACGGTCTCGACCCGGCGTCCTTCGAGCGGGTGGCCCTTCAGTCCGTGGAAGTACCACCACGGGATGCCGTTCTGCGCGGCCACGATCGCGGTGTCCGGGCCGAGCAGCGGGGCGAGCAGGGGCCCGCACGACGCGTACGAGTTGGCCTTCAGGCCCAGGAACACGAAGTCGACCTCGCCGACTTCGGCCGGGTCGTCGGTGACGTGCGGGTGCGCGGTGAAGTCGCCGCGCGGGCTCAGCACGCGGACGCCGTGCTCGCGCATCGCGGCGAGATGGGCCCGCCGGGCGATCAGGTGCAGCTCCGTCCCACCGCGGTGCAGCGCGGCCCCGACGTAGGCACCGATCGCCCCGGCCCCGAGAACAGCCACCTTCATGATGAGCCTCCAAGGTCCAGCACGTGATTGCATACAGTATCCTGGATCCGGCGTGGAGACCAGGCCTCAGCGGCGGGAAACGACGTGAAACTCCCGACAGGGTGAGATTCTGGGATTTTGCATACCAAAACCTGTATCCTGAGCAGAGATCATCGCGTTCCTCTCCCTCCCGAGGTGTCCCGTGAGCCAGCCCGCTTCCCCGTTTCCCGACCGCGGCCCGTCCGGCCGCCGCACGGCCAAGGGCTCACTCAGCTCGACCGCCGCCAAGCGCGTCGAACGGCCCGCGCCGCTGCGGCAGGTCGTCTACGAGGCCCTCGCCGAGCTGATCATCAACCGCACCCTCGAACCCGGGCAGCACCTGGTCGAGGCCGACTTGGCCGAGTACCTCGGCGTCAGCCGGCAGCCCGTCCGCGAAGCCCTGCAACGCCTCCAGAGCGAAGGCTGGGTGGACCTCCGCCCCGCCCAGGGCGCGTTCGTCCACCTGCCCACCGAGGAGGAGGCCGACCAGCTGCTGAGCGTCCGCGGCGTGCTGGAGACGCACTCCGCGAAGCTCGCCGCCGGGCGGGCCACCGAGGAAGACGTCAAACGGCTCTGGGACCTGCAGAAAACCGGCCTGGAAGCACTCGCCGAGCAGGACACCGAAGGCCTGGTGGCCGCCAACGCCGCGCTCCACGCGTTCATCACCGAGCTCTCGGGGAACGCCGTGCTCGCGGAGCTGATCGGCCTGGTCGACCGCCGGGTCCGCTGGTACTACACGCCGATCGCCCGGCCCCGCGGGCAGGACGCCTGGCACGAGCACGACGAGCTGATCCACGCCATCGCCAACCAGAACGTCGAGTCGGCCGAGAAGATCATGGCCAAGCACACCGAACGGACCCGCCAGGCCTACCACGAACGTCCGGAAGCTCCCCGATCCTGATTTCGGCAGGACCGGGGAGCGGGAAACCGGGCCATCCGGCGAGCGGCGGGCTTACCCGCCCGCCGCCGCCGACGGCCGCGCCACCAGCTCGGTTTCGGCGAGCTGGTGGCGCGTCCGGCCCGGCTGGCGCAGGAACAGCGTCAGCACGGCCGACAACACCGCGATGCACCCGGCGAGCACGTACGCGCCGGTGTAGCCCCACGCGCTGATGACCCCCGCGGCGAGCCCGCCGCCGCCGACGCCACCGACCAGTTTCGCGCTGTAGACCAGGCCGTAGTTCGACGCGTTGTTGTTCTCGCCGAAGTAGTCCGGTACCAGCGCCGCGAACAGCGGGTAGAACGCGCCGCCGCCGAACCCGGTCAGGAACGCGAACACCATGAACAGGAACAGGTTGTGCGTGTTCCCCGCGTACAACACGCCGAACTGCGCGCCGCCGGCGATCAGCAGCACGATGGTCAGCGTCTGCCGCCTGCCGATCTTGTCCGACGCCCAGCCGACGGCCGCGCGACCGGTGCCGTTCACGATCGCCAGCACACCCGCCGAGGAGGCCGCGACGAACGCGCCGAAGTGGCTCTCCTTGGCGAAGGGCACCTGGAAGTTGATCCCGAACAGCGACACCCCGCCGATGATCACCAGGCACACCCACATCAGCGGGAGCATGCCGGTCCGGATGGCCTCCATCGGCGTGAACTGGCGGACGGCCGGCGGGTTCTTGGCCAGGCTCTTCTTGACCCCGGCTTTGTCCCTCGCCCACGTCAGCGGGTCGATCTCCTTCGGCCACCAGCTCTTCGGCGGGTCCTTGAAGAGGAACCCGCAGACGCCGACGACGATCAGCATGTAGAGGCCGATCCCGTCGAGCACCCCGGTGACGTTCTCGTGGCCGAGGAACGCGCTGAAGAGGTAGATGAACGGCACCGACCCGTACGCGAAGCCGCCGTTCACGAACCCGGTCCGCGCGCCGCGCTTCTCCGGGTACCACTTGCCGACCATGTTGATGCAGGTCGCGTACACGAGCCCGGCGCCGGTGCCGCCGAGGACGGAGTACCCGATGAAGGCCAGCGCCAGGTTCCCGCTGTGCGCGATGGTGAAGTAGCCGATGCCGCTGCACACCGCGCCGGTCAGCATGGCCGTCTTCGCCGACACGATGTTCTTCTCCCGGAGCCGGCCGGCCGGGAACGCGACCCCGGCCTGGAAGACCGCCCAGATGCTCGCCAGCCAGAACGCGTCGGACAGCGTCCAGCCGTACTTCTCCTCCAGGGTGCCTTCGACGGCGCCCCAGCCGTACTCGAACACGCTGACCGCCATCATGGCGATCCAGGGCAGCCAGACCATCCAGCTGCGTGAGCGCCCCATGATGTCGTGCGGCGACTCGCCTATCCGGTACACCCGTCCGTTCTGGTCAGTGATCTCCTGGTATGTGGCTGCGGTCATAAGAGTTCTCTTTCGTCACCGTTGACTCATGTCCCTCTGTTTGCCGTCGTGCGGTGGATCTTCGTCCTTTCCTCGTAGATGGACCAGCCCCTGTGGAGGACGTTTCAAAGCAGGCCGGCGGCCCGCGCCCAGCGGTACTTCGCGCCCAGCACCGCGACCGGCTTTTCGGTCGTGTACGGGTAGGCGACCACCCCGTGGTCGTAGAGGTAGTCGCTCGCCTCTTCGACCTCGACGTCGCCGGAGAGCGACGCGACGACCGGCTTGTGGATGCCCTTGGCCCGGTACTCCTCGACCACTTCGGACACCAGTTCCGCGAACACCATCGGCGGGGTGACGATGGTGTGCCAGTAGCCGAGGATCAGCGCGTGGATGCGGTCGTCCTCGAGGCCCAGCGCGATCGTGTTGCGGTAGGTCGACGGCGGCTCGCCGCCGGTGATGTCCACCGGGTTGCCGGCCGCGCCGAAGGGCGGGATGAACTTCCGGAACGCCGTGTCGAGGTCCGGCAGGATCTCCATCAGGCTGAGCCCGTTGTCGACGCACGCGTCCGAGAGCAGCACGCCCGAACCACCCGCGCCCGTGATGATGACGACGTTCTCGCCCTTCGGCGTGGGCAGCAGCGGGATGCCGCGGGCGTACTCGAGCATGTCGTTCAGCCCGGGTGCCCGGATGACGCCGCTCTGGCGGAGGATGTCGTCGTAGACCTTGTCGTCGCCGGCGAGCGCGCCGGTGTGCGAACTGGCCGCCTTGGCGCCCTGCGATGTCCGCCCGGCCTTGAGCACCACGACCGGCTTGTGCTTCGAGACCCGTTTCGCCGTCTCCGCGAACGACCGGCCGTCCTTGAGGTCTTCGAGGTGCATGGCGACGAGCTGGGTGTTGTCGTCCTGCTCGAAGAAGGTGAGCAGGTCGTCCTCGTCGATGTCGGCCTTGTTGCCTACGCCGACGATCGAGGACACGCCCATCTTCGCCGAGCGGCTGAAGCCGAGGATCGCCATCCCGATCCCGCCGCTCTGGGACGACAGCGCGACGCCGCCTTTGACGTCGTACGGCGTGCAGAACGTCGCCGACAGGTTCTCCGGCGTGTAGTAGTAGCCGTAGATGTTCGGCCCGAGGATGCGCACGCCGTGCTTGCGCGCGATCGCGACGACCTCGTTCTGCAGCTCGATGTTGCCGGTCTCGCCGAAGCCGGACGGGATGAGGATCGCGCCGGCCACGCCCTTCTTGCCGACCTCTTCCAGCGCCGCGGGGACGAACTTCGCCGGGATGGCGAAGACCGCGACGTCGACGTCGCCGGGTACGTCGGCGATGCTGGCGTAGGCCTTGCGGTCGAGGATCTCGGCGGCCTTGGGGTTGATCGGGTGGATCTCGCCCGCGAACCCGCCGTTGACCAGGTTCTTCATCACCGAGTTGCCGATCTTCCCGGCCTCGGCCGACGCGCCGATCACCGCGATCGACGCCGGCTTCATGATCCGGTTCATCGAGGCGAGGATCTCCTCCTGGGTGAACCGGACCGGCTCCTTCGCCGCGTCCGCGTCGACCAGGATGCGGACGTCGACCGCGGTGGCGCCGCGCGCGGTGGCGAGCACCGGGTTGAGGTCCACTTCGGACAGCTGCGGGAAGTCGGCCACGAGCTGCCCGAGGCCGGTGATGACCGCGGCGAGGGCGTCGCGGTCGACCGGGTCCGAACCGCGGACGCCGCGCAGGATCTCGGCGGCCTGGATGCCGTCGATCATGGACAGCGCTTCCTCGGTCGTCGTCGGCGCGAGCCGGAAGGTGACGTCCTTGAGCACCTCCACCAGCACGCCGCCGAGACCGAAGGCGACGACCTTGCCGAACGTCGGGTCGGTGACCGAGCCGATGATCACCTCCTGGCCCTCGGTGAGCATCTGCTGCACCTGGACCCCGACGATCCGTGCGTCGGCCTGGTACGCCTTCGCGTTGTCGACGATCGTCGTGAAGCCCGCCTTCACCGCGTCGGCGTCCTTCAGTCCGACGAGCACGCCACCGGCCTCGGTCTTGTGCAGGATGTCCGGCGAGACGATCTTGAGCACTACCGGCAGCCCGATCTCTTCGGCGAAGGCCACCGCCTCGTCCGCGGTGGTGGCCAGCCGCTCGGCCGGGGTCGGGATGCCGTAGGCCTCGCAGACCGCACGCCCCTCGGGCGCGGTCAGCGAAGAACGCCCTTCGGCCGCCGCCTGGTCGAGGATCTTCTCGACCGCCGCACGATCCGCCACTCAGATCACCCCCGCCGCGCGGAACTTCTCGAGCTCCGCCTCGCTGTAGCCCAGTTCGGTCAGTACTTCGTCGTTGTGCTCGCCGAGCAGCGGCGACCGTTCGATCTCGACCGGCGAGTCGGACAGCTTCAGCGGGCAGCCGACGGTCTTGAAGGTCCCGCGCTCCGGGTGCTCGACCTCGACGACCGAGCCGAGCTCGGCCAGCGTCTCGTCCTCGATCAGCTCCTTCGTGGACAGGATCGGGCCGCACGGGATGTTGTGGGCGTTGAGCTTCTCCATCACTTCCCACTTGGTGTGCTTCTCGGTCCACTCCTCGACGAGGGCGAACATCTTGTCCAGTTTGGACAGCCGAACCTCCGGGGTGGCCCACGCCGGGTCGTCGGCGAGCTTCGCCTTGCCGATCAGCCGGGCGAGCGGGGCCCAGCCGGGCGGCTGGACGATCACGTAGATGTAGTCGTTCGGCCCGCCGGGGGCGCACTTGACCGCCCAGCCGGGCTGGCCGCCGCCCGAGGCGTTGCCCGAGCGCGGCACCTCTTCGCCGAAGTGGTCGTTCGGGTACTCGCCGAGCGGGCCGTGGGCCAGGCGCTGCTGGTCGCGCAGCTTGACCCGGCACAGGTTGAGCACGGCGTCCTGCATGGCGACCGCGACGCGCTGGCCGCGGCCGGTGGAGGTCCGCTGGTACAGCGCGGCGAGGATGGCGGCCACCAGGTGGATGCCGGTCCCGGAGTCGCCGATCTGGGCGCCGGTCGCGGTCGGCGGCCCGTCCTCGAACCCGGTGGTGCTCATCGCTCCGCCCATGGCCTGCGCGACCACCTCGTAGGCCTTGAAGTCGGCGTAGCGGCCCGGCCCGAACCCCTTGATGGAGGCGTAGATCAGCCGCGGGTTGAGCGCGGCCAGCTTCTCCCACGGGTAGCCGAACCGGTCGACGACGCCCGGGCCGAAGTTCTCCACGAGGATGTCCACACCGGACACGAGCTTCTCGAAGACTTCCTTGCCCTCGTCGCTCTTCATGTTGAGCGTGATGCTGCGCTTGTTGGAGTTCAGCATCGTGAAGTAGAGGCTGTCCACGCCGGGCAGGTCGCGCAGCTGCCCGCGGGTGATGTCCCCGCGGCCGGGGGTTTCGAGCTTGATCACGTCCGCGCCGAGCCAGGCGAGCAGCTGCGTGGACGACGGACCGGACTGCACGTGCGTCATGTCGAGGACGCGGACGCCTTCCAGTGCCTTACCCATGGCTTGTCCTCCGCTCACTTGTACATGGTCTGGTTCATGGTTCCGGGGGCGTACACGTCGGGATCGACCCAGACGTTGATCAGCGACGGCAGGCCGGACTCGCGGGCCCGCAGCAGCGCCGGGCCGATGTCGGCCGGGTCGCGGACCTCTTCGCCGTAGCCGCCGAGCATCCGCGCGAACTCGTCGTAGCGGACGTCCCCGAGGGTGTTGCCGACGCGCTCGCGCGGCAGCCCGTACTTCGCGGCCTGGCCGTAGCGGATCTGGTTCATCGACGAGTTGTTGCCGACGATCCCGACGAACGGCAGGTTGAACCGCACCAGCGTCTCGAAGTCCCAGCCGGTGAGGCTGAAGGCGCCGTCACCGAAGAGCGCGACGACCTCCTTGTCCGGGCGGGCGTGCTTCGCGGCCATCACGAACGGGATGCCGACGCCGAGCGTCCCGAGTGGCCCCGGGTCCATCCAGTGGCCGGGCGACTTCGGCTGGACGACCTGGCCGGAGAAGGTGACGATGTCGCCGCCGTCGCCGATGTAGATCGAGTCCTCGGTGAGGAAGTCGTTGATCTCGTGCACCAGCCGGTACGGGTGGATCGGGCTCGCGTCGGAGTGCTGCAGCGGCAGGCGCTTCTGCTTCGCCTTCTCCTCCACGGCCTGCAACTCCTCGAGCCACGTCTTGCGGGCCACGGCGCCGTTGTCGGTGCGGCCCGACGCCGCCTCGGCGACCGCGGCGAGCACCTGGCCGGCGTCGCCGACGATGCCCAGGTCGACGTCGCGGTTCTTGCCGACCGTGCGGTAGTCGAGGTCGATCTGGACGACGGTGGCGTCCTTCGACAGCCGCTTGCCGTAGCCCATCCGGAAGTCGAACGGCGTGCCGACGATGACGATGACGTCGGCGTTGTCGAAGGCGTAGCGGCGCGAAAGCTGGAAGTGGTGCGGGTCGCCCGGCGGCAGCGTGCCGCGGCCCGCGCCGTTCATGTAGGCCGGGATGTTGAGCGTGCGCACCAGCTCCGTCGCCGGGCCGGTCGCCCGCGTGGTCCAGACCTGGCTGCCGAGCAGGATGGCCGGCTTCTTCGCGTGCACGAGCAGGTCGGCCAGTTTCTCGATGTCGGCGGGGTCGCCCGCGTTCTTCGTCGACGCGCGGTAGCGGCCCGCTTCGGGGATGCGTGCCTGCTCCAGGGGTACGCGCGCGTCGAGGACGTCGCGCGGGATCTCCAGGAACGACGGACCCGGCGCACCCGCGTAGGCCTCGCGGAACGCCATGCTGACCAGGTCGGCGACGCGGGCGGTGTGCGGCACGGTGGCGGCGAACTTGGTGATCGGCGTCATCATGTCCACGTGCGGGAGGTCCTGCAGGGACCCCATCTTGTGCTGGGTCAGCGCGCCCTGGCCGCCGATCAGCAGCATCGGGCTCTCCGCGCGCAGGGCGTTCGCGACCCCGGTGACGGCGTCGGTGGTGCCCGGCCCGGCGGTGACCACGGCGCAGCCGGGCTTGCCGGTGATCCGCGCGTAGCCGTCGGCCGCGTGCGCCGCGACCTGCTCGTGCCGGACGTCGATGACCTCGATGCCTTCGTCGACGCAGCCGTCGTAGATGTCGATGATGTGGCCGCCGCACAGGGTGAAGATCGTGTCGACCCCTTCGGCCTTCAAAGCCTTCGCCACCAGGTGGCCGCCGGAGATCTCGGCCGGCGCGGGCTCGGCGCCGTTCGTCGCCGCGGCACTCTCCCCCGCGGTGGTGCCGGTCGTTGTCAGCGCCATTGCTCAACTCCTCTGGTCCGCCGCCGGATCTCTCTTGTCCGGCGCTCCGTATCCCGGTCCGCTCGTGCCGCCGCCCGCGTCCTCCGAGGTCAGCGGCCTCTTCGCGGCAGACTGTAGATTGCATACCGTATGGGGTAGGCATATAGTCACTCTTCAAGCAGCCCGTGTCCAGGGCCATCCGCAGGGTTTTTCCCGGGCCTCGACCCCGCCCCCGCGGACCACCACCGCGTGCCCGGACACGGCGGACCTCCTTGCCCTGCCCCGCCGTGGAAAGGACGCCCCCGCATGGACCTCTTCGAGCACGAAGCCCGTGATCTCTTCGAGAAACACGGCGTACCCGTCCCCCGCGGCCGGGTCGCCGCCGACCCCGCCACCGCCCGGTCCGCCGCGGCCGCGCTCGGCGGACCGGTGGTCGTCAAGGCCCAGGTGAAGACCGGCGGCCGCGGCAAGGCGGGCGGCGTCCGCGTCGTGCGGACCGCCGACGACGCCGAACAGGCCGCCGACGACATCCTCGGCATGGACATCAAGGGCCACACCGTGCACCGCGTGCTGGTCACCGAGGCGAGCGAGATCACCGAGGAGTACTACGTCTCCTTCCTCCTCGACCGCGCCGCGCGCACGTTCCTCGCGATGGCGTCGGTGCAGGGCGGGATGGAGATCGAGGAGGTCGCGGCGAACAATCCGGAGGCGCTCGTGCGCGTGCCGGTCGACCCGCTCGCCGGGGTCGACGCCGCCGCCGTCGCCGCCGGGTTCCCCGCCGACGTCCGCGCCGAAGTCGCCGGCGTCGTCGAGAAGCTGTGGGAGGTGTTCGTCGCCGAGGACTGCACGCTCGTCGAGGTGAACCCGCTGGCGAGCACGGCCACCGGGATCGTCGCGCTCGACGGCAAGATCACCTTGGACGACAACGCTTCCTTCCGCCGGTCGGCGTCCTACGACGACACGTCCGACGGCGACCCGCTCGAGCGCGAGGCGCGCGCGAAGGGCCTGAACTACGTCAAGCTCGACGGCGACATCGGCGTGATCGGCAACGGCGCCGGCCTCGTGATGTCCACTTTGGACGTCGTCGCGGCCGCGGCGGCCGAAGCCGGGGCACGCGGACCCGCCAACTTCCTCGACATCGGCGGCGGCGCGTCGGCGCAGGTGATGGTCGACGGGCTGACGGTGATCCTGGGCGACCCGCAGGTGCGCAGCGTCTTCGTCAACGTGTTCGGCGGGATCACCGCGTGCGACGCCGTCGCGACCGGGATCGTGCGGTCGCTGGAGATCCTGGGCGAGCGGGCGACGAAACCGCTGGTCGTGCGGCTCGACGGAAACAACGTCGCCGAAGGCAGGCGGATCCTCGGCGAAGCCGCCCACCCGCTGGTCACCGTGGTGGCCACCATGGACGACGCCGCCCGCGAGGCGGCCAAGCTCGCGATCGCGGAGGTCTGAGTCGTGGCCATCTTCCTGGACGAGAACAGCCGGATCGTCGTCTCCGGCATCACGGGTTCCGAGGGCACCAAGCACACGCGGCGGATGCTGGCCGCCGGGACGAACGTCGTCGGCGGGGTGAACCCGCGCAAGGCCGGGCAGAACGTGGAGATCGGCGGAGCGAAACTGCCGGTGTTCGGCACTGTCGCGGAGTCGATGGAGTCGACCGGCGCCGACGTCTGCGTGCTGTTCGTGCCGCCGCCGTTCGTCGAAGACGCGGTGGTCGAAGCCGTGGACGCCGGGATCGGGCTCGCGGTGGTGATCACCGAGGGCGTCCCGGTGCACGACACCGCGCGGCTGTGGGCGCACGCCGTCGCCGCGGGCGGGCGGACCCGGATCATCGGCCCGAACTGCCCGGGCATCATCTCCCCCGGCAAGTCGAACGCCGGCATCATCCCGGCCGACATCACCGGGCCCGGGCGGATCGGGCTCGTGTCGAAGTCGGGCACGCTGACCTACCAGCTCATGCACGAACTGCGCGACATCGGGTTCTCCACGTGCGTCGGCATCGGCGGCGACCCGATCATCGGGACGACGCACATCGACGCGGCGGAGGCGTTCGAAAAGGACCCCGACACGGACCTGATCGTGCTGATCGGCGAGATCGGCGGCGACGCGGAGGAGCGGGCCGCGGAGTTCGTGAAGGCGAACGTCTCGAAGCCGGTCGTCGGGTACGTCGCCGGGTTCACCGCCCCGGAGGGCAAGACGATGGGCCACGCGGGCGCGATCGTCTCCGGCTCGGCGGGCACGGCGGCGGCGAAGAAGGAAGCGTTGGAGGCGGCGGGGATCCGGGTGGGGCGGACGCCGAGCGAGACGGCGGCGCTGGCGCGCGAGGTACTGGGCTGATGCCCGCGTCGGACGCGCTGGTGTCGCGCCCGCGGGTGCCGCTCGCGGACGCGCCGAGACGGCCGCGGCTAGAGGTGGCGGTGCTGGCGTGCATGGACGCGCGCATCAGCGTGTACCGGCTGCTCGGGCTGCGCGAGGGCGACGCGCACGTGATCCGCAACGCGGGCGGCGCGGTCACCGACGACGCGATCCGGTCGCTGACGGTGAGCCAGTACCTGCTGGGCACGCGCGAGATCGTGCTGATCCACCACCAGGACTGCGGGATGCGGACGTTCACGGACACGGAGTTCGCGCGGCGGCTGGAGGAACGGACGGGCATCCGCCCGGGCTGGGCGGCAGAGACGTTCACGGACCCGGCCCAGGACGTCCGGCAGTGCGTCGCGCGGCTGCGGGCGAGCCCGTTCCTGCCGCACACGGGCGAGGTGCGCGGGTTCGTGCTGGACGAGCGGACCGGCGCGCTCGACGAGGTCCGGTGCTGATGGACCTCCGGCAGCTGGCGGTGGTGGTGGCGGTGGCCGAGGAGGGCGGCTTCACGGCCGCCGCGCACCGGCTGCGCACGGTGCAGTCGACGGTGTCCACGGTGGTCCGCGCGCTGGAGCGCGATTTGGGGACACCGTTGTTCCACCGCACGACGCACCGGGTGGTGTTGACGCCCGCCGGCGAGGCCTTCGTGCCCGCCGCGCGGGCGGCCCTCGAAGCGGCCGAGCGCGCCCGGGCGGCGGTTTCCCCGGTGGGCGGGCTGGTGCGAGTGGGGGTGCGGCCGGGGTTGTTCGCGGACTTGCACCGGGTGCTGGCCACGTTGCGGCAGACGCATCCGGGGTTGGTGGTGGAGGTGCGGCAGGTGGGTGCCGGGTCGGTGCGGGATGCCGTGACGGGGTCCACTGTGGACGTGGCGTTGACGGTGGCGGACGGGTGTGTGGCGCCGGTTGCGGTTGATGGACCCGCTCTCGACCTCGTCACCACCCCGCTACCCGCCGATGAGCTGGTGCTCGCCACCGCGCCCGGCGGTTCCCGGTCCGCCCCCGCCGACCTCTCCGAGCTGTCCCTCGTCGACTTCCCGCCGGGCTGGGCGATCCGGGAAGCCGTCGACCACGCGCATCCCCGCCGGCGGGTCACGCTCGAAGTCGATGATCTCGCCGTCGCCGCCGGGCTCGTGCGGGCCGGTCTCGCCGCCTGTCTCCTGCCCGCCTCGGTCGCCGCGCGCTTCCCGGATCTCACCGTCCGGCGGTTCGCGCAGCCCCCGCCGTGGCAGCTGGCCGTCGTGCATCCGGCGTGCCTCTCCCCCGGCCTCGCCGCCGTGCTGGCTCAGCTCGGCTGAAGGCCCAGCCGGTCCGGTCGCGTGTAGACGTTCATCGAACTCCCGCGCAGGAACCCCACCAGCGTCAAGCCCAGCTCCGCCGCCAGGTCCACCGCCAGCGACGACGGCGCGGAAACCGCCGCCAGCAACGGGATCCCGGCCATCGCCGCCTTCTGGACCAGCTCGAACGACGCCCGGCCGCTGACCATCAGAGCCGTCCCGGCCAACGGAAGCCTGCCGTCGCGGGTCGCCCAGCCGACCACCTTGTCCACCGCGTTGTGCCGCCCGACGTCCTCACGCAGGCACAGCAGCTTCCCGTCCGCGTCGAACAACCCCGCCGCGTGCAGCCCGCCCGTGCGGTCGAAAACCCGTTGGGCCGCGCGGAGTTCGTCCGGCAAGCGCGACAGCGTCCCGACGTCCGTGCCGAACGGGTCGTCGCCGATCGGCCACGTCACCGTCGTCCGGACCGCGTCGAGGCTCGCCTTGCCGCACAACCCGCACGAGGACGTCGTGTAGAAATTGCGCTCCACCGACGCGTCCGGCGGCGCGACGCCGGGTGCCAGCACCACGTCCAGGACGTTGTACGTATTACCGCCGTCGGCCGTCGCGCCGGCGCAGTAGCGGATCGAGTGGATGTCGGCCGCCGCGCGGACCACGCCCTCGCCGACCAGGAAGCCGGCCGCCAGGTCGAAGTCGTCGCCCGGCGTGCGCATCGTGATCGACAGCGCCTTCCCGGCGACCCGGATCTCCAGGGGTTCCTCGACCGTCAGCGTGTCCGGCCGCGCGGTGTGCGTGCCGTCGTGGACACGCAGCACCCGGCGCCTGCTCGTCATCCGCCCCACGTCAGGCCACCGGCAGCAGCGACTTGGGCCGGCCCGGCTGGGACAGCCGCCCGGACAGCACCGCACCCGCCAGGCTCAGCACGCCGGCCGCGGCGAACGCGCCGACGAAGCCGTGCGACGTGACGACGAGCGCGGCGAGCCCGATCCCGACCGCCGCCCCCACGGCCTTCGCCGAATACAGGATCCCGAAGTTTTGCGCCGCCGACTCCTCGCCGAAGTACTCGCGCACCAGGCCGACCAGCAGCGTGTAGCAGCAGCCGTTGCCGAGTCCGGCGAGCGCGACGCCCAGCAGCAGGCCGACGGCGTGCCGGTGTTCCCCGGAGTAGAACAGCACGAACTGGGCGACCCCGCCCGCGAGCAGCGCGAACCGCAGGATCCGGTGCCGGCCCAGCCGGTCGGCGAGGCGGCCGATGAGCACCCGACCGCTGCCCGTGGCCGCGGCCAGCAGGGCCAGCGCGGCGGCGGCGAGCCCGGGCCCGCTGCGCTCGGCGACGAACGTCGCCAGGTAGGCGAGGTCGAACAGCAGGACGGCGGCCGCGAGCACGACGACCAGGTACAACGCCAGCGTCGTCCGGCAGCGGAACAGCTCCGCCGGCCGGTAGTGCCGGACCGCCGGACGCCGGTTGTGCGCCTTGTCCAGCGCCCACGTGCGCGGCTCCGGCGTCGCCGGCCACCAGTGCCGCGGCGGGTACCGCAGCAGCACCCCGCACCCGGCGATCACGGCGAGGACGACGCCGGCGGTGACGTCGAGCAGCGCCGGCCGCGCGGTCGGCAGGGCGGCGGCGAGCACGACGAACGGCACGCTGCCGTAGGCGAACGCGCCGCTCACCAGCCCGGCACGGGGACCGGTCCGCTCGGGGAACCACGCGAGCACGGCGCCGACGCACGTCGCGTAGACCAGGCCGGTGCCGAGCCCGCCGAGCACGGCGTACCCGAAGAACACCGTGGTCAGGCTGCTCGCGTGGCCGAGCGTCACCAGTCCGGCGGCGCACAGCACGGCGCCCGCCACCATCGCCGCGGGCGCGGGCAGCACTCCGCGTTCGCGCAGCCACGCCACCGGGAAAGCCGCCCCGGCCTGGCAGATCGCCCACACCGCGAGCGACAGCGCGATCCCGCCGAACGTCCACCCGTGCGCCCGGCTCAGCGCCGGGACGATCGCGCCGAAGCCGTACTGCTGCACCCCGGCGGCGAGCATCGCGGCCGCGGCCAGCCAGGTGACCCACGTCCGCGGCCTGCCGAGCAGCTCCCGGTCGGACTCCCCGACGCGGTAGCGCCGCCCGTAGACGTCCCGGAGCTCGCGGACCTCGGCCATGGTGACCGCCTCCTCAGACCAGACTGAAGATTGTATGCAGTATGGAGTAGTCTGAGTGTGCGCCTGTCGAGGCCGGATGTCCACCCGCGTGAACACGCTTTCTCGAGGAGGGGGAAGTACCCGTCGACGGACGGGCCGGGGCGGCCCGGTGGCCATCGAGGGAGGAGGCGGCCACCGGGCCGGTGCTCCGGCGCGGTACCGGCCGCGCGGAGCACTGACAGTCTGGCCATCGGAGCGACGGCCGACAAGCTTTTCGCGTGCGGGACGTGCCGCGGCGGCCGAGGTTTCGGCCTGGCCTTGGCGAAACCGGCCGCCGAACGGCTCAGCGCGCGACCGGGACCATCCGGGTCACCGCCAGGTCAGGAACCGGTAGTGCAACCCGGTCGACGACTCCTGCCACTCCCCCGCGGAGTCCGGCGGGCGCCCGACGTCCGGCGCGCGGGTGTCCCCTTCGAACTCTTCCCGGATTTCGGTGACCACGATCCGGTCCGCGAACGGCAGGGCCGCCCGGTACACGGCCGCGCCGCCGATCACCCAGACGTCGTCGGACATCGCGGCGAGCGCCGGCGCCAGATCGGCGAACGTCTCGACGCCGTCCTGCGGCGTGCTCGACAGCACGACGTTGCGCCGCCCCGGCAGCGGCCGGAACCGCGGCGGCAGCGACTCCCAGGTGCGGCGGCCCATGAGGACGGTCGCACCCGCGGTCAGGGTGCGGAAGTGCTTCATGTCCTCGGGCAGGTGCCACGGCAGCGCGCCGTCACGGCCGATGACACCGTTCGCCGACTGCGCCCAGACGAGACCGATCACACCGCCACCGGCGCCTTGATGCCCGGGTGCGGGTCGTAGCCCTCGAGCGCGATGTGCTCGTAGGTGTAGTCGAACAGGCTGTCCGCGGGCTTCAGATGCAGCCGCGGGAACTCCCGCGCGTCGCGGGCGAGCTGCGTGCGGACCTGCTCGACGTGGTTGTCGTAGACGTGGCAGTCGCCACCGGTCCAGACGAAGTCGCCGACGCGGAGGCCGACCTGCTCGGCGATCATGTGCGTCAGCAGGGCGTAGCTGGCGATGTTGAACGGCACGCCGAGGAAGAGGTCCGCGCTGCGCTGGTACAGCTGGCAGGACAGCTCGCCGTCGGCGACGTAGAACTGGAAGAACGCGTGGCACGGCGGCAGGGCCATCCGCGGGATGTCGGCGACGTTCCACGCGGACACGATGATCCGCCGGGAGTCGGGGTTTTCGCGCAGCGTGCGCAGCACTTCGGCGATCTGGTCGACGTGCCCGCCGTCCGGGGTCGGCCACGACCGCCACTGGACGCCGTAGATCGGGCCGAGGTCGCCGTCCGGCGCCGCCCACTCGTCCCAGATCGTGACGCCGTTCTCCTGCAGCCACTTGACGTTGCCGTCGCCGCGCAGGAACCACAGCAGCTCGAAGGCGATCGACCGGAAGTGGACCTTCTTCGTGGTGATCAAGGGAAAACCCTCGGCGAGCCGGTAGCGCAGCTGGTGCCCGAAGATCGACCGCGTGCCCGTCCCGGTGCGGTCCTCTTTGCGGGCACCGGTGTCGAGCACGTGGCGGAGCAGGTCTTCGTACTGGGTGTCCGGCATGCCCGCGAGCCTAGACGAGGGGTTCCCGGCGAGCTCGCGGGCCGACGAACCCGGGTCAGGCCTTCTTGCGGGTGGCGCGCTTGCGCGCCGGCTTGGCGTCGGCCGGCTCGGCGGCCGACGCCTGGTCGGCCTCGAAGCCGGCGATGATCTCGCTGGAGAGGCGGCCGCGCTCGGCGACCTCGTAGCCGTTGGCCTGCGCCCACTCCCGGATCTGCCGGTTGCGCTCGCGGTCGGTGCCCGAGCTCGACGAGCCGGACAGCGACTGGCCAGTCGCGAGGCGGACCTTGCGGCCGCCGATCCGGCGCGCGGCCGCGACGTAGCGGGCGAGCTCGTCGCGCAGCGCCGCCGCGTTCTCCTCGGACAGGTCGATCTCGTACGTCACCCCGTCGAGGCTGAAGGGGACGGTCTGCGAAGCCTCGCTCCCGTCGAGATCGTCCACCATCTCGACGTGCACCCGTTGCGCCATGGTTCGTCGTTCCTCATCTTCTCCAGAACACGGTCGGACAGACCCTAACCTGTCGAATCACGTCCGGCACGCGCGACACCCGTGAAGCGTCCACAATGGCCGCCCGGGCGAACGGGTCGCCCGCGTCCCAGGGTGACCGCAACCGAGCCGGAATGCGCGTCGTCTTGTCGAATATTTGTTTTTGTGATATGATTGAAATCGAATCTGTACCGTGGATCACATGACCACCGCCGACTTTCCCGGTATTGCTCCCCGCGCCAGCCGCACGGCCTTCACCGCGGCAGCCGCGCGGGCCGCGCATTTGCTCGTCGACGCCGAACCCGTCATCTTCGCCGATCCCCTCGCCGCGCGCCTGCTCGGTGACCGCGCCGACGAACTGCTGGCGTACCACCGGCTCCACGGAACGCACCCGGTCCTGGCCGGCGCCCGCGCCCAGGCCGTGTGCCGCAGCGCGTTCACCGAAGAACGGCTCGCCCGCGCCAATTCCGGTATAGACCAGTATGTGATTCTCGGCGCCGGCCTTGATTCGTCCGCCTACCGGGACGTCGGCGCACGATTCCGGGT
This sequence comes from Amycolatopsis nalaikhensis, assembly GCF_030264295.1. GTDB lineage: Bacteria > Actinomycetota > Actinomycetes > Mycobacteriales > Pseudonocardiaceae > Amycolatopsis > Amycolatopsis nalaikhensis. The sequence goes on from NZ_CP127173.1 coordinate 8,386,918, forward strand.
GTTCGAAGTCGACCACGCGGCGACCCAGGCGGTCAAACGGGAACTGCTCGCGGCCGCCGGGATCGCCGAACCGCCTTCGGTGACCTTCGTCCCGGTGGACTTCGAGGCGGGCGCGCTCCGGGAACGGCTCGTCCAGAGTGGACTGGACCCGTTCCGTCCCGTGTTCGTCAGCTGGCTCGGTGTCACCGTGTACCTGACGCGGGCGGCGATTCTCGCCACATTGACGGATCTCGGCGGTTTCGCACCGGGATCGGAAATCGTCACCGATCACCTGCTGCCGCCGGAACTGCGCGACGAAGCCGGAAACGGTTACGCCGAAGCCGTGGCGCCGGTGGCCGCGGAACAGGGCGAGCCGTGGCGCACCTTCCTCTCCCCCGCCGCCGTGGCGGACCTGCTGCGCCAGGCCGGTTTCGAACCCGTCGAACAGGCCGGGCAGCGCGACAGCGTCGCCCCCGGGCTGTGGAACCGAACCGACGCACTGCGCCCCGCGGCCCTTTCCGCGCTGGCCCACGCGCGCATTCCCGGCGGGCCGGGAAACCCGGGCGGCCGAAGCTGAACACTTTTCCGACGCGACGCGGCGTTCGCGGGTCAGTCGGGCAGCATCGGCATCTCGATGTCGTCCGGGCGGCCGAGCAGGATCGCCCGGGTGAGCGCCGCCTTCCCGAACCGGTCCCGCACCGCGTCCAGCGCGGTGTCGAGCTGCGTCGCCCGCTGCCGCTCGAACGGCAACGCCAGCTGGAACGGGTCTTCGTCGGCCAGGTTGGACAGCGTGGCACCCAGCAGCGTGATCCCGCGGTCGGCGATCAGCGGCAGCGCGGCCCCGAGCAGCTCCCGCGCCGCGGCGAGCAGCACACCGGTGCCCGCGGTCGGCTCGGTCAGCGTGTGCGAGCGGGTCGCACGTTCGAAGTCGGCGAAGCGCAGCCGGATCGTCACGGTCCGGCAGACGCGGTGGGCCGCGCGCAGCCGCCGGGCGATCCGGTCGATCAGCGCCACCAGGACGACGTCGAGCTCGGCGGGGCTCCGCCGGCCGCGCCCGAGGGACCGCTGGGCGCCGATCGACCGGCGCCGGCGGCCCAGCTCGACGCGGCGCGGATCCCGGTTGTGCGCCAGGTCGTGCAGCTGCCGCCCGGCGCCCCGGCCGAGCAGCCCGGTCAAGTCCACCTGTTCGGACGTCGCGAGCTGACCGACGGTCGTGATCCCGCGCGCGCGGAGCTTCTCGGTGGTGACCTTGCCGACGCCCCAGAGCGCCGACACCGGCAGCGGGTGCAGGAACTCCAGTTCGGCGTCGTGGGGGACGACGAGCAGGCCGTCCGGCTTGGCGACGCGGCTGGCGACCTTGGCCAGGAACTTCGTCCTGGCCACCCCAACGGTGATGGGCAACCCGGCTCGCTCGGCGACGGCCACGCGCAGCCGTTCGGCGATGTCGCTCGGCCGCCCGGCGATCCTGGTCAGCCCCCCGACGTCGAGGAACGCCTCGTCGATCGAGAGGCCTTCCACCCACGGCGTCGTGTCGTGGAAGACCTCGAAGACCGCGCGGCTGGCCGCCAGGTAGGCCGACATCCGCGGCGGCACGACCACCGCGTGCGGGCACAGCCTGCGGGCCTGGGCACCACCCATCGCCGTGCGCACGCCGTAGGCCTTGGCCTCGTAACTCGCGGCCAGGACGACCCCGCCGCCGACGATGACCGGCCTGCCCTTCAGCGCCGGATCGTCGCGCTGCTCGACCGAGGCGTAGAAGGAATCGAGGTCGGCGTGCAGGATGGGCCCCTCGTCCGTCATAGAACATATGTTCGCATACACGGGCGCCGAAGTCCGCTCATCCGCCCGCCGCGGCCGTCGTGCCGCCGGGCGAAACTGAGCGTTTTCCCGGTTGTCCACCGTCCGGAGGCGCGCCCACACTCGGGGCATCGACCAGCCCGACCACTGGGGGCGACATGACCGAGAAGTGCCGATGCGGCGACCACCACGCGTGGGCCAGCCCGAACCCGCAGGACAAGCCCGCCGCGGCGCGGCAGCCCCTGCTGGCTTCGACGCTGGTCCGCGAAGACCACGCCGAGGACGGCGGCAGGCTCGACCCGACCGACCGCGTCACGTGCCGCACGCACCGGCGCTGGCTGCACGAGTGCGTGTCGTCCCCGGTGCACTCGAACCCGGCCATCGGCTACCGGTGGTGCCGCAAGTGCGACCACCAGGCGCTCGTCGCCGTCGACGAGCTGACCGGCGAGGTCGCCATCCGGTGCGGGCTCTGCGGGCGCGCGCCGCGCAGCCGGGCGAACCGGGAGCTCGTCGAGCTGTGCCGGCGCAGCCTCGCGTTGGCGCGGTCCGGGCGGTTCCCGGAGAGTGCCGCCGCGGCCTGACTGCGATCATGCGGGGGTGCCTGAACCCGGAACCACCGCGCTGGTGATCCTGTTGCCCGCCGCCGAGCCCGTGCTCGACGCCGCTCGGCGGGTCGATCCCGCCCTCGTCCGGCCCGGTCTGCCCGCGCACGTGACCGCGCTTTATCCGTTCTTGCCTTCTTCCTCGCTCACGTCCGAGGTGTTCGCGGCAGTCAGGTCCGTGGCGGCGGGGTTCGCTCCGGCCGAGGTGAGTCTCGCCGAGCTCGTGACCGCGCCCGGGTTCGCGGCGATTCCGACGCCGGAACTTCAGCCGATCGCCGACGCGGTCTGCGCACGCTGGCCCGAGGTGCCCCCGTACGGCGGCCGGTTCGGTCCGCGCCCGGCGGCGCACGTGACCGTCGCGATGGGCGGCGAAGACGAGACGCTTTCGCGGGTGGCCGACCAGGTGCGGCCCCTGCTGCCGCGCACCGATCGCGCCGAGGCACTCCAGCTGGTGGCCCTCGGCGAGCGGGGCTGGGAGCCGCGGCTCACGGCACCGTTCGGCGGGTGACCGCGGCGGCGGTCACTGGGCGCGGCTGGGCTCCTCGTCCGTCGCCGCCTGCTCGCGGTACGCGCGGGCGATCGCCCTCAACCGCGCGACGTCCGCCGCGAACGGCTCCCCATCCGCGGCAGGCGGTTCCTCCTCGCCCGGCTCGTCCCGCAAGTCGCGCACCAGCCGCGCGGCGGCCACCGCCGGCAGCTGCGGCGTCACCCCCGCCAGGATCAGCCCGTCGTTGGTCTCGCTCATCGCCGTCAAGAGGCGCTCGCGACGGGATCGGCCCCCGGTGTCGATCCGCACGATCTCCGGGAACCGCCGGGTGAGGTGCGCGCGCAACGGCCGCAGCAACCGCAGCGTTCGCGCGTCGCGGCGGGCCGCCACCAGCCCGGGCACCGACGGGATCGTCAGCCCCAGCACGATCAGCAGCACCGACACGGCCGGGAATCCGACGTCGAGCGCACACGGCAACGTCGAGAACGGCCCACTGCACAAGGCCTTCACCGGGTGGTCGGCCTGCACGGCCCGGAGCGTCGCGACGACTTTCCCGCCGAGGTAGGCGACCGCGACCGCCGACGCCAGCAGCAGCAACGCGAGCCCGGCGCGCAACGCACCACCGCTCACCCGGACCGTCACGGCAGCCACCACCGCGATGTCGAGGACGGCGAACCCGAGGTACACGGTGTAGGTGAACACGTAGACCACGAGCGTCGGGTGCGTGCGGTACAGCTCGTCGAACACCCCGATGCCCCGCGGCAGCCCGGACGTGCTGAAGAACGTCACCACCAGCACCGTCAACGCCACGCCGAGCGCGGCCAGGCGGGTGCGCCGTCCACGGTCGCGCGTTCCGCTGATCTCCGCGACCGTCAGCCCGATCCCGTACGCCGCGACCATCGTCGCCAGGTTGGACAGCAGCCTGCCGAGGCTCGGGTAGAGCTCGCTTTCGAGCAGCTGCGCGCGATTGGACAGGAAGCAGAACGCCGCGCCCAGCGCGATCAGTGAGACGGCCACGCCCGCGCCCGCGCCGGTGCGGCGGGCGCGGATCGCGCGCCAGACGCCGATCGCCAGCGCGAAGACCCCGACCCCGAGGAACAGAATGTCGATCACGGGACCGGACTATCCCAGGAGTGCTGCCAGCCGCCTAGCCTGGTCCGCCGCCCGGCCGGACGCACCCGGCTGAACGGCGGGTGGCTCACTGGTCGCCGCGCTCAGCAGGAGCACCGCGATCAGCTCGGCCTCGTACTCGTCGGCGCCGCTCGTCACGCGCGTGAGCAGGTGTGACAGCGCCGCCGGAGCCAGGTCCGGCGCCAGCGAGGCCGCCTCGGATTCCGACAGCTGGCACGTTCCGGTGTGCGCGCACAGCATGTGGGCGAGCTCGTGGGCGATGATGTGGTCCTGGTGCAGCGCCGACGTGTGCTCGGTGTAGGCGATCAGGTCGTAGTCCGGGCGGGCCTGCCACGCCCCGGACGGCTGACCGGGCCGGTACGCGATCGGGACGAGGTCGATCTCGCGCCCGCGCCACGCCTCGAGGCGGTCGACCCACGCGTTCATCGACCACGGCCGCGGCACCGGCACGGCGGCGAGGACACTCCGCACCCGCTCCCGCGCTCCGGCACGGAGCTGCGTCAGGCCGCGCTCGTCGATGGGTCCTCCCCGGTCAGCGGGCGCCAGCCGGGTGCACCGGGGCGCGATCACGGACGAGGTCATCGTAGCCGACCGCGCGGGTTCACTCCGGCTTCCGCCGCCGGCCCTCGCGGCGCCGGTTCGCGTCGTAGCCGGCCAGCTGGTCGACCAGGGCCGTCACCGTTTCGCGGTCGCGCGGCGAGAGCCGCATCGCGCGCTGCGCCAGGTTCCGCGCCTCGCTGTCGCGCCACGCGACGACGTCCTCGACCTGCCGGTCGACCTGGCCGGCGACCTCGTCGTCGAAGAAGTACGTGACCGGCACGCCGAAGAACTGCGCCAGCGCCTGGATGTGCGACCGCTTGGGGTCCTTGCGCGCCCCGACGGCGAGCTGCTGCACGTGGGTCGCCGACATCGTGACGCCGGTCTGCTCGGCGACGCCGTGCGCGATCTCCCGGTACGAGTAGGGCTTGCGGTCCGGCGGGTGCACGGTCGCGATCAAGTGCGCCAGCCGTTCGGCGAAACTGCGCTCCTCGCTCACCACACACCACCTTCAACCATGAAACGTGACACCGGACAGCGTAGCTGTTCCGAAAACTTGACACACCCTGTCCCGGAAAGACTACGATACTCCCGTTCGGTGTTTCGGAAACGGGACAGCCGGGCCCGGGGTGGCGCTGCGGCCACGGGGTGTGTCACGTGGTCGCTGGGGGTGGCCACGCGCCGGCCCCGTCCCTCGCCGCGCCACCCCTCCTCAGCCCACTCCCATCGCCGTGGCCAGCTTCCCGAGTTCCTCGCGCAGCGACGGCACCGCGTCGCCGGTCACGCAACCCGTCGAGAACTCGACGTAGAGGTCGTCGTCCTCGGGGATGTCCACCGCGAAGTCGAGTTCGTCCGGGCCGTACCAGTACAGGTAGTCGCCGGGGGCCATTCCCGCCGCCGCCCGCAGCCGGTCCTCGACGGCGCCCGCGCGGTCCGCGGGCAGCGTGCGGCTCTGCAGCTTCAGGTGCAGATCGGCCGCGTCCGGGTCCGGGCCGAGGATCAGGTCGTTCTTGCGGTCGCAGGGCCATTCGGTGAGCTCGCGGGAGGCGTCCGGCAGCGGCGCGAAGCCGGTGAGGTCGCCGGTCAGATCCCGGATCGCCGACGCAGTGGGCTCGGCCGGGAAGGGGCCGCTGTAGAGCGACTGGTCGAACAACTGCAGCCCGAACCACCCGCTGAGGAACAGCCACCACCCGAGCCCGGCCGCGAGGAAGCCGCCGCCGACACCCAGCCGCGGTGAACGGTCCTGGGCGTAGGTGGCCGGGTCGACGCCGTGGTGGACCTCGACGTCGGGCCGCTTCTCGCGCAGACCCGTGATGAACGCGTCCGCAGCCCGGTAGTCCCGCCAGCGGACGCGCACCCGGCCGACTTCGACGACTTGCCGGTCGAAGTCCCCGGACGGGCGCAGCGCGACGATCAAGCCGACCAGCAGCGACGTCGGCAGCCAGAACGCGACCCAGAACGGCTTGGCCGAGACGGCACCGCGCCGGACATCGGTGATCGCGGCGTACGGAACGCGGGACTTCCCGAGCACGACGGCATCCGGCTCGAACCGCGCCTCGGGCGGCCAGGCGCGGCCCAGCAGCCAGGCGACCAGAGCGACCAGGAGGTCGAGCGCGACGCCGATCCAGAAGAACGGCCGTGAGGGCGCGACGGTGATGCCATAGGCGTGCCACGCCGCGAACCCGAGGGCGACGACCACGAGGACCGCCGTCCAGCGGCGCGCGTGGGAGAGTGGGACGGCGCGGGTCTCCGACATCCCCGACACGGTAGGGATCGCCGGGGTGTCGCGGTGCGGCAAAAGTGCCGCCGTGGCGGGGATTCTCGGCCCTCCCGGCCCCGCACCGCGACGCCCTCGCCGCCGGGCAGACCTGGCCGCCCGGCCTCGCCGGGTCGCCAGCGACCGGCGCAGAGCCGCGGATGTCGCGCCAACGTGCTCGCGGCCGCGCGGGTCAAGTGGGCCTGGTCAGCTCGCCAGCAACTGGCGCAATACCGCAGGCGTCACCCCCACGTGCTCGCGGACCGTCCGCGTCAAGTGGGCCTGGTCGGCGAACCCGAGATCCGCCGCGAGAACCGCCAACCGCCGCTCGCCCGCCTCCAGGCGGTCGAGCGCCCGACCCACCCGGACCCGGTTCCGGTACCGCGTCAGCGAAACCCCCAGCTCCCGCGGAAACGCGCGGCTCAACCGGTACGGCGACACCCCCAGCAGCTCGGCAAGCGAAAAGAGCCCACCCGCCGCCGGGTGGTCCGCGACGATCGCCTCCCGCGCCAGCGCCACCCACGCCCGGTCGTCGGCACGGGTCGGCGACGCGGGTGTCGGCGCACGAGCCGTTTGCGTGATCGCGCGGCCCACCAACGTCAGAAGCTCTTCCGCCAGCGCGTAATCGGGATCGGCGACCGCCGCGACCGCACGGCGGTGCGCGAGGTCGAGCGCGGCGTCGACGTACACCGCCGGGCCCGCGGACCGCTCCCCCGCCAGGCTCCGCCACAGCCGCGCGCCGAACGTCACCGCCGTGCACACGTCGCCGCCCGCCGGGTGCGCGAACCCCTCCTCGTCACCCGGTTCGACGAGGTAGCCCAGCGTCGGGTCGACTCCCGCGACCACCCCTCGGGCACGGCGGCGGAACCGGCCGCGGCGCACCAGCACCACGCGGTGGGCGGCCGCTTCCTCCGGCGGTGACCAGCCTGCGTGGTCGTCCGCGCAGGTCACCACGCTCACGGCGTACCCGGGACGGGCCGCGACTTCGACTGCTTCGAGCACCTTCCGGACAGTACGCGCGGGGTACGACAGTTTCCGGCGCCGCAAAGATCTTCAAGACGGCGGTGCGGGTCGCGGGCAGGCTGCCGCACGACAAAGACGAAAGGAGTCACCCGATGCCCGCGGAACTCACCACGGTCGTCCTCGACTGCGCCGACCCGGCGGCCCTCGCCGCCTTCTACGCCAAGGCACTCGGCTGGGAGGTGACCTATCAGGACGACGACACCGTGCAGCTCGGCGGTGGCCCGGTCGGCCTCGGTTTCCAGCGCGTCGCGGGCTACCGTGGCCCGGGCTGGCCGGACGCCGCCAAGCACGCCCACCTCGACCTCCGGGTCACCGATCTGCCCGGTGCTGTCAAGGAGTTCGAAGCGCTCGGTGCCACCAAGCCGGACTTCCAGCCCGGCGGCACCGACTGGGTCGTGCTCGCCGACCCGGAAGGCCACCTCTTCTGCCTGATCCCGGGCTGAGCCCGCGGTGGCCCCTCGGGACGGAGGGGCCACCGCGCCGTCAGGAGTGGTAGACGCCGAACTCGTACAGCGAATACCCGTACGCCGTGCCGCGCTGGGTCGCGTGCACGCGCACGTACCTCGCGGTGGCCGAGATCGCGAGGTCGTCGGCGCCGCCGTCGCCCGACGTCGTCGCGTACACCGGGCGCCAGTTCGCCGCGTCGTCGCTGACCTGGATCTCGTACGCCTTGCCGAACGCCGCCTCCCACACGAGCTGGACGTGCTCGAACGCCTGGCTGCGGCCCAGGTCGACCTGCAGCCACTGCGGGTCGCTCCACGCGCTCGCCCAGCGCGTCGCGGTGTTGCCGTCGGTCGCGGCTTGCGGCGGGTAGGGCGCGCCCGGTCCGTCGGCCTGGTAGCTCGACGCCGTGGTCGCCGCGCCGCGGGCGAGGTTCATGCCGGGGACCGGCGGCGCGACGACGCGCAGCGAGCGCGTTTCGATGCCGACGTTCCCGTGGCCGTCGCGGGCGTAGAGGTAGATCTTCCAGACGCCCAGCTGCTGCGGCGCCGTGACGGTGAACGTCCCCGACCCGGTGAACTGCGCCGGGATCAGGCCCGACGCGTTGGTGATGTACTTGCTGTTGTACCCCATCGTGTAACCGATCGGGTCACCGTCCGGATCGGACACGTTCGCCGTCAGCGTGAAGGTGCCGCCCGCGGGGACGTCCGTGCTGCGGCTGAGGTTCATCGACGCGATCACCGGCGGCGTGTTGCCGCCCGTCTGTCCACTGTAGAGCTTGCGGACGGCGTACCAGGACAGGCGTTTTTCGTTGCCCGTGGTGATGTTGAACCAGACGCCGCCGAAGTCGCCCTCGGTGCCGTAGTGGAACAGCGTCGCGCCGAGGGCGACGCCGGGATGGGCCAGGACGCAGTTCCACGCAGTGACGTAACCGTCGCGCTTCTGCTGGTCCGTCGGTTCGGTCGGGACGCCGTTCGCGTCGTTCGGCACCTCCCACTCGCCGGCCGGGCCGGTTTCGGTGATGATGTACGGCTTCGTGTAGCCGCCCGCGAGCCAGTCCTGCTTCACCTGGCACACCTGGGCGTAGGAGTTGACGGAGTAGAGGTCGAGGCTCGGCGCGTACGCCTTGTAGTACGGCCAGGCGCCGGTCCACGCGTCGGTCGACGTGACGGGGTGGTTCGCGTCGATCGCGTGGATCGCCTGGGCCGCTTCTTCGACGAAGCGCGTGTAGGCGATCCGTTCCTGTTCCAGCTGCGTGCCGGAGTAGCAGTTCTGCATGCCGAGGATCGACTCGTTGCCGACGTTCCACATCAGCACGCCGGGGTGGGTTTTGTAGGCGGTCACCCATTTGCGGATCTCGGTGAGCATCGTGGTCTTGTAGTTCGCGTCGGTCGTGTAGTCGACGCAGCCGCCGCTGCCCGGGCCGCCGCCCGGTTGCAGCCAGAAGCCGTTGACCACCTTGATCCCGTTCGCCGCGGCGGCGTCGAGGAGCGGCTGGGTCGTGCCGTCGGTGCCCCAGGTGCGGACCGTGTTGACGCCGATCGCGTGCAGTTCCGGCATCCGGGTGGCCGCTTCCCCGACCGGCGGTCCCCAGGTGAGACCCTTGACGGTCCACGGCATACCGTCGACCGTCAACTGCCAGTTGCCCTGGGTGCCGGTCACCCGCGTGACGCCCGGGCCGTCTTGGGTGGCCGTCGCGCCTTTGACCTGGAATTCCCAGAGCGAGTAGCCGTAGCCTCCGACGCGGTGGGTGCCATAGAGGCGGACATAGCGGCCGTGGCCGGTGACGGCGAGGGTTTGCGTGCCGCCGGTCGCCGTGGTCGTGCTGTATACAGTCTGCCAAGACGAGGCGTTGTCCGAAATCTGGATTTCGTATGCAGTCGCGTAGGCGGCTTCCCAGCTCAGGGTGACTTCGCTGAGGTCGGCGGGCGCGCCGAGGTCGACCTGCAGCCACTGCGGGTCGCTCCAGGCGCTCGCCCAGCGCGTGCCGGGGTCGCCGTCGACGGCCGCCGACGCCGGGGTGCCGGCGCCTTCGGTGCTCGACGCCGTCACCGGTCTCCCTTGGGACAGCAAGGTCGCGGCGTGCGCCGGTGACGGGCCCGCGAGCAGGCCCGCCAAGAGCAGGGCCACCAGCGCCGGGACGGCGCGGCGGAGCGACGGTCGGTCCACGATGACTCCCGTACGGCAGGGGACGACGGAGGGAGAGCGCTCTCCGGCGCAGCCGATGGTTCGGCACCGCCGCCCGCGTTGTCAAGGTTCCCGTCTCGAATCGGACAATGGCTTCCCGCCCCGACATCCGGGTGCTCCTTGACAGGCGTCGACGGGAGCCGCATGCTCTGGGAGAGCGCTCTCCCATCCTTGGCACCCTCACCGTGGAGGACCCTTGGCAACGAAAGCCGCGCTCCTCGCCTGCACCGCCGCCACCGTGCTGGCAGGCGCCTTCCTGACCACGGCCACCTGGTCGCCCGCCGGGGCCGACGACCTGGTGACCCACCACGAGTTCCAGGTCAACTGCTCCCCCAGCCACCACCAGCCGGACGACCCGATCGTCTTCCCCGGCCTGCCCGGCGCGTCGCACGACCACACGTTCCTCGGCAACAAGACCACCAACGCGGCCAGCACGACGCAGTCGCTGCAGGCCGCGGGGGTCGGGAACACGACCTGCCTGGCGCCGGACGACCTGTCGGCGTACTGGTTCCCGACCGTCTACAACGGGAGTTCGGTGGTGCTGCCGAACTTCGCGCAGGTCGTCTACTACAAGTCCGGGATCCTGGACTACACCAAGGTCGTGCCGTTCCCGCCCGGCCTGCGGTACGTCGCCGGGAGCGTCACGGCGACGCAGGACGAGTTCCAGCACGCACCCGGCGCCATCGAGGGCTGGGAGTGCGGGGACAGCTTCCACAACTGGGACATCCCCGTGCGGTGCGTCGAGGGCAGCCAGCTGAACATCCGTTACCAGGCACCGAGTTGCTGGGACGGCGTCCACCTCGACTCGGCCGACCACAAGAGTCACATGGCGTACCCGGACCGGGCGACGCTGACGTGCCCGGCCGACCACCCGGTGCCGGTACCGATGCTCGAGTTCAAGATGGCGTTCCCGGTCAGCGGCGACATGTCAGGGGTGCACCTGGCCAGCGGGCGCGGGTATTCGTGGCACTACGACTTCTTCAACGCGTGGGACCCGGAGACGCTGGCGGCGCTGGTGACGCACTGCATCAACGGCGGCCTCCAGTGCGACCCGCGCGGGTTCGACCTGTACAAGCCGGACCGCGGCGGCGTGCTGGGGCCGAACTACCGGCTGCCCGGCCGTCCGTGAGACGGCTGCTCCCGGGGGCGGTGGTGGTGGCGCTGACCATGGGCGGGTGCGCCGCCACCGCCGCTCCCCCACCACCCGCGTTCAACGCGACGGACGTGGCGTGGCTGCAGCTGGTCGTGCCGATGACGGAACACGCACTGGCGGCGGCCCGGCTGGCACCGGACCACGCTTCGAGCGCGGCGGTTCGTTCGGCGGCGGCCGCGGTCGTGCCCGCGCAAGAGGGGTTGCTGGCCCGGCTGAAGGCGGCCCGCGACCGCGCCGGGCTCCCGGCGGCGGACATCCACAGTGGACACAAGATGCCGGGCATGGTCACCGAGGCCGACCTGGTGGCATTGCGGACGGGGCGTGGAGCGGAGTTCGACGGCCGGTGGGTGGCGTTGCTGCGGGCGCACGCGGCGCAGGTCGTGGTGCTGGCGCGCGGCGAGCAGGCTTCCGGAGCCGACGCGGAGACCAAGCGGCTGGCCGCGGAGGTCAGCGCGGAAGGGACGCGTCAGGAGCAGCTCCTGACGAAGACGGCCTAAGAGAGAACCGGCTCAGGCGCCACTTTCATAGGGAAAGATGCGCGATCGCCACTTTCGTAGGGAAAGATGCGCGATCGTCACTTTCGTAGGGAAAGTGACGCGGTCGGAGGGCGCGGGGGCGGGTCTGCCCATGAGCAGCGGCCCGGGTGGGGTGTGGAAGCCCCGCCCGGGCCGCTGAGGCCATCACCCACATGGTGGCCGAGCCGGGGACCGTCGAGGCCACCGTGAGCGGTGGCCTCGACGGCATTACCGGCCCGCCCGCCGGTGGCTCAGTACGTCACCGTCACCGGTCCCCAGCCCGGGTGCTGCGACGCCGTCACCGTCAGGGACTGCGTTGCCTTGTCCCACTTCCAGCTCGACGACGGTGCCCACCCGGTCCCGACCTTCACCCGCGAAGGTGCCGAAGCCACGCCGAGGAACTTGACCGTCCACTCGCGACCCGCCCCGACTCGGTAGCCGCCCTGCGGGGGCGCCACCGTCACCGTGTGCGCGCCCGCGCGCTCGGTGTACGTGATCTGGGTCTTCGCGCTCCGGGCCGACGAGGTTCCGTCGTCCTCGTACAGCGAGAACGCACCCGTGCCGCCCGTGGCCACCGTCACCGTCGCGCGGTTCAGGGGGTTCTGGACGTCGTTCGTCACGTCCGCCGTGCGCGTCACCGAGATGCCGCCCGCACGCAGGAACACCGGCATCGTGCCCAGGTCGGACGTCACCTGCTGGGTCGTGCCGCCCGCGTACGTCTTGCCCGTGAAGTAGTCCGTCCACTGGCCCGGCGGGAACCAGACCGACGTCACCGCCGACGCGCCCGGCGTGGTCACCGGAGCCACCAGCATGTCCGGCCCGTAGAAGTACTCGCTCGCCGCCGCGGTGTACGCGGCCGGCTCCTCCGGGTACTCCAGGTACGTCGGGCGCACCACCGGGACGCCCGTCGTCGCCGCTTGCTGGGCCAGTGTGTAGGTGTAGGGCACCAGGTTCTCGCGCAGGTTCAGGAACTTCGTCGCCGACGCCTTCGCCGCGTCGCCGTACTGCCACGGCAGCCGGTCGCTGTGGTTGCTGTGCAGCCGGTCCACCGGCTGGAACGTACCCAGCTGCACCCACCGCGCGTACAGGTCGTCCGGCAGCTTGAACGTCTGGCGCTGCTGCCCGCCCGACGTGTACGTCTCACTGCCGCGCAGGCCCGTCGTGTCGTTGTGGCCGCCGATGTCGTGGCTGATCGCCGACATGCCCGTCGCCGCCGACTCGCCCGGCGTCGCACCCACCTCCATGCGGAGCGTGCCCCACGTCGAGGACGTGTCACCGGTGAAGTGCAGCGTGCTGCGCTTGTCCGCCCACGGCCCCGTCGGCAGCCCGGTCGGCCCGCCGTAGCCGCCCGCCTGCAGCGACCCGTACGCCCGCGAGATGACGAACCCGCGGCCGGTCGCCGGCGCGGCCAGGTCGGCGTACTGCTGGTTGATCCACGCGTCCGGGGTGACGCCGGCCAGGCTCGAGCGCGACGCGTCGCAGCACCAGTCCAGCCACCAGAAGTCGTTGCCCTGCTTCATCATCCCGGCGTGCAGGTCGAGGTACGCCTTGAGCTGGTCCGGGTCGCCCCAGTCGAAGACGTAGCAGTCGCTGCCGCAGCCGGACTTCGTCAGCTTGCCCTTGGCCGTGGCCTGCGCGCGGGCGAACTGCGGGTCCGAGCCCATGATGCTCGGGTGGATGTTCAGGTTGTTGTGCAGCCCCTGCGACTTCGACCAGGCGAAGAATCCGGCCGGGTCGGGGAACTTCGTGGTGTCGAACTGCCAGCCGTTCCACGTGTCCGGTGCCTTGAAGTCCGTGTCGGTGACCAGGACGTCCAGCGGCACGCCTTCGCTGCGGAAGCGCGGCAGGATGGTGTCGCGGTAGTCGGCCGCGGTGCGGTCGATGTACTCCGAGTACCAGACGCCGTAGGCCCAGCGCGGCAGCAGCTGCGGCGGCCCGGTCAGGGTCGCCAGGTCGCCCAGGCCCGTCTTGTAGGCGTGGCCGAACGCGAAGAGGTAGCCGTCCTGGTAGGGGTTCCCGCCGTGCGACGGCCGCTGCGTCACCGCGCGGGTGCGGGTGTCGTACAACGCCGACGTGGTGTCGTCCAGGAGGTACCAGCCGTCCTGGTGCAGCAGCCCCTCGGTGAGCGACGGCGAGCCGTTGTCCCCGTTGACGCCGTCGAGGCCGCGCCGGTACCCGCCGAGCGCGAGGTGCGGCTGCGGCGCCGCGGCGCCCGCCGGGCTGACCGCCACCGTGTCGAGGTTGACGTGGCAGCTGGTGTCGTCGGGACAGCCGAGGACGACGTCGTTCGTGCCGGCCCGCAGGTCGACCGCGACCGAGGCCGCGCCCCAGGTGTTCCAGTCGGTGGTGGCCGGGAGGCTCAGCGTGCGGCTCACGCCGTTCGCGCTGACCGACGCCGTCCTCGTCTCGTGGCGGCCGTCGCCGCCCATGCCGTTGGCGTAGCGGACGTCCAGCCGGTAGGTGCCCGCGCTGGGGACGTCCACGACGCGGTGGGTGAGCGACGAGCCGCGGTTGAGCTCGGCGACGAAGCCGCGCCCGGCGTACCCGGTGTGGTCGGAGGCGACGACGGCCGAACCGGTCCGCAGCCCGGACTCCGCTTCGCAGCTGACCTCCAGGGCGCAGCCGGTGAACGCGCGGGCCGAGGCGGGCGGGTACGGCGCGCCGGACGGGAGCACCGCGACGCCGTCGACGTTCACGTTGCCGGAGTCCGTGGCGGTCCGGACGATCCGGACGCTGTGGTGCCCCGCGCCGAGGGTGACCGGGACCGAGGCGAGCGCCCAGGCGTTCCAGTCGGCCGTCACGGGCAGGGTGAGCTTCTGCGGCGCACCCCCGTCGACGGAGACGCTCAAGGTGCGCGCGACGTGCTGGCCGTCGCCCGCCAGGCCGTTGGCGTACCGGGCGGTCAGCGCGTACGTCCCGGCCGTGGTGGCGAGGACGTCGGCCGTGGCCGAGGCACCGGTGCTCTCGAACCCGGCGAGGAAGCCCTCCCCGGTGTAGCCCGTGTGGTCGGTCGCGACGCCGAGCCCGTCGGCCACCAGGTCTTCGGCCTCGCACAGGGCGCCGACCGCGCAGGTCAGGTGGCGCCACGGCGCGGCGGTCACCGCCGCCGGGCCCGCGGTGGTGCGGAGGCGGAGGTTGCCGGCGTCGAACGGGCCGGAGTCCAGCCGGTAGGTCAGGGTCGCCGCGCTCGTGCGGATCGTCAGCACGCCACCGGACGTCGTCGTGGTGAACGGCGTGGGCGTGAACCCGCCGCGGCCGACCGCGTTGTAGGTGGCGGAGTCCTGGAAGTGCCCGTCGCCGGCGTACTCGGTGCGGATCAGGGTCGGCGAAAGCACCTGGAACCGGGCGTTCCCGGCGGTGACGGTCTGGCTCGCGGCGGCGACCGGCGTCGCGACCGCCACGGCGGCACCCGCGGCGACGGCGAGCGCGCACGCCAAAGTGAGGATCTTCGGTCTTCTCGTCCGCACGGCGGACTCCTGTTCCGGTAGGGGGACCGTTTTACAACGTTGGAAAAGCCGTTCAGAATCTGAGCACGCGGGACGGCTCGTTGTCCAGACCGCCCACCGGACCTGTCCCGGACAGGTCAGCGGCCGGTGACCCCGTCGAGCTGTTCCCGCAGGATGTCCGCGTGCCCGGCGTGCCGCGCGGTCTCGCTCGTCATGTGCGCCAGCACCCACCGCAGCGTGTGGAAGGTGCCCGCCACGGCGACGGCCACCGGGCGGTCCGCGTCGCCCGCGGCCCGGATCGCCGCGTCGCTCTCCGCGATCGCCGCGCGGTACCCCGTGAGCACGTCCGCCGCGGTGCGGCCTTCGGGGACTGTCATGTCCACGTCGCCGGGGTCCTCGCCGCCCGCGACGTGGTTGCCGAACCACAGCCGCTCGGCGAGCGTGAGGTGGTGGACCAGCCCGAGCAACGTCGTGCCCGAGCCGACCAGCACCCGGCGCAGCTGGTCCTCGGTGAGCCCGTCGGTCTTCTTGAGGACGGACTCGCGGGCGAAGGCCAGGAACGCCGTCGCGGTGTCGAGTTCGCCGTCGTCGTTGCGCGGCACGGGTTTGCGCTGGGTCTCGGCCATGCGGCCGATCCAACCACTCAGGCCGAGTCGCGGACCACCAGCTCCGGGTCGAAGATCACCGACTCCGCGCGCAGGGTCGGGTCGGCCATCCGGTCGAGGACCATCCGGGCCATCGCCGCGCCCATCTCCTCCACGGGCTGGCGGATCGTCGTGAGGCGGGGGCGGCAGCTCAGCGCGATCCGGCTGTCGTCGAAGCCGACCACCGCCACGTCGGCCGGCACCCGCTTGCCCGCCTCCCGCAGCACCGTCAACGCGCCGTACGCCATCAGGTCGTTCGCGACGAACAGGCCGTCCAGCCCCGGTTCCTCGGCCAGCAGCCGTTCCATCGCGCGTTCGCCGCCGTGCTCGGTGAAGTCGCCCTCGGCGACCGCCACGTACGCGTGGCCGTGGCGGGCCATCGCGTCGCGGAACCCGGCCAGCCGGTCCTGGCCGGCCGGGGTGCCCGCCGGGCCCGCGATCGTGGCGACCCGGTGGCAGCCGCGCGCGACCAGCCGGTCGGCGGCGAGCCGGGCGCCGTCCTGGTGGGCGACGTCGACGTAGCAGACCGGGGCGGGCCGGGCCGGGCGCGCGAACAACGCCGTCGGGACGCCCGCGTCGGTCAGCGTGCGCGGCAGCGGGTCCTCGGCCGGGTGCAGGGAAATCAGGAGCACCCCGCTGACCTGTTCCTGCCGCAGCTTCGGCACGAGCTTCGCGCGCTCTTCGTCGCTGTCGACGAGCATCAGCAGTGGGTGCAGCCCGTGGGGGCGCAGGTGCGCGACGACGCCTTCGACGACCCGGCCGAAGAACGGGTCGCCGAACACGCCACCGGTGAACGCTTCGACGTGCCGCTCCGGCTCGGAAACGACCAGCGCGATCCCGCCGGTGCGCCGGGTGACCAGCGAGCGGGCGGCCCGGTTGGGCACGTACCCGGTGTCGGCGATGGCGCGTTCGACGGTCTCCCGCAGCTTGGGGTCGACGTTGCGCACGCTGTTGACCACGCGCGACACCGTCGCGCGCGAGACGCCGGCGACCCGCGCGACGTCCTCCAGGGTCGGCGGCTGCGTCGTCACCCGTCCTTTGTAGCACGCTGTGAGAGCGCTCTCCCAGTGCCGCGCCGCTGACAAATGTCACGGGTGGCCGGTGCGGGACGGCACTGCCGCCCACGGGCCCGGGTGACGAGCATTTCCGGCATGACCACCACGACCCGCCCGGTGCTGCTGCTCACCGGGACCTACGCCGCGCTTTCCGTGCTCACCCTCGTCGTCATCGTCCTGTTCCGGAACCACCCCGCGATGGTGACCGACGCGGTCTGGGTGCGGGCCACGATCGTCGTCGGCAGCTCGCTCCTGACATTCGCCTTCGCCCGCAGTGCCGCCCGGGGATCGCGGAAAGGGCTGCTGCGGCTGCGGATCGTCTCGGCGGTGATGCTCGTGGCGATCGTCGTCATCGTCGCGTTGCCCGGGTTGTTCCCGGTGTGGCTGCGGGTCGAGCAGGCCGTCTGCGGGCTGCTGCTGCTCGGCGTCACGGTGCTGATCAACGGCCGTCGTTCGCGGTAGCGTTCGAACGTGGATCGGACGAGCGATGTGCAGCGCTGGGTGCGCGGCTGGCGGCTGCGGCTGCTCGACGCGGGCCTGCTCGTCTACCCCGCGGTGACCGTGGCGGCCGTCCTCCAGCACGCGACGGGGCCCACCGCCGTGGTGGGTTGCGTGGTCGTGGGCGCGTTCGCCGTCGGTTACCTCCTCGCCGCGGCCGCGGCGGCTCGCCGGGCCGCGCGGCTGTTCTGGCTGCTGGTCGGTGGCTGCGCCGTGCTGTTCCTCGCCGCGATCCCGGCCGCGCACGCCGACGCCTTCTTCCTCGCTGCCGTCGTCCTTTCCCTCGCCGTGCCGCGGCTCCCCCGGCGCTTCGCCGTCGTCCTGGTGGCCGTGCCCGCGCTCGCCGCCGTGCTCGTGCCCTGGCCGGACGGGCCGGGCTGGACGCAGGCGGTGGCGCTCGTGTTCACCGTCCTCATGGTCTCGGCCTTCGCCGAGGCGATCCGGGCCAACACCGCGCTGGTCGAGGCCCGCGCCGAGGTCGTCCGGCTGGCGTCGGAGGCCGAACGCACCCGGATCGCCCGTGACCTGCACGACCTGCTCGGCCACTCGCTCACCGCGATCACGGTCAAGAGCACCCTGGCCCGGCGGCTGGTCACCACAGACGGCGAGCGGGCTGGAGCAGAGATGAGCGCGGTCGAGACGCTGGCGCGCCAGGCGTTGACCGACGTCCGGGCCGCCGTGTCGGGCTACCGCGAAGTCACGCTGGCGGGGGAACTGGCCCGCGGCCGCGAACTGCTGCGCGCGTGCGGGGTCGCGGCCGACCTGCCGACGGCCACCGACGTCGTCGGGCCCGCGCACCAGGAGCTGTTCGGCTGGGTGGTGCGGGAAGGACTCACGAACGTGGCCCGGCACGCCCGCGCGACGCGCTGCGCCGTGACGCTCTCGGCGTCCACTGTGGAGGTTGTCGACGATGGCATCGGCGGGACGGCGAGTCCGGGTTCTGGGCTGGCGGGGCTGCGCGAGCGCGTCGAAGCTGCCGCCGGACGGCTCGAGGCCGGACCGGTGCGGCCACGAGGCTGGCGGCTGCGGGTGACGGTATGACCATCCGCCTGCTGCTCGCCGACGACCAGGAGCTGGTCCGCCAGGCGCTGTGCGCGCTGCTCGCGCTCGAGGACGACTTCGAGGTGGTCGCCTCGGTCGGCCGCGGGGACGAGGTCGTCGCCGCGGCCCGCGAACACCGCCCCGACGTCGCCCTGCTCGACATCGAGATGCCCGGCCTCGACGGGCTCGCGGCCGCCGCGGTGCTCGCCGCGCAGGTGCCGGACTGCCGCGTCGTCATGCTCACGACGTTCGGCCGCGCCGGGTACCTCCGCCGCGCCATGGAAGCGGGCGCGGCGGGGTTCGTGGTGAAGGACGCCCCTGCCGACGTCCTCGCCGACGCGATCCGCCGGGTCCGCGACGGCGAGCGAGTGGTCGACCCGGCGCTCGCCGTCGCCACCCTCGCCGCGGGCGAGTCGCCGCTGACCGCGCGCGAACGGGACGTGCTCATCACCGCCCGGACCGGCGCCACGATCGCCGAGATCGCGTCCCGCCTCTACCTTTCGGAAGGCACGGTCCGCAACTACGTCTCCGCGGCGATCACCAAGACCGGCGCGCGCAACCGCGTCGAGGCGGTGCGGATCGCCGACGACCGCGGCTGGCTCTAGGCGTTCTCGTCGAACGGGATGCCGCCCGGCTTCGCCTTGCCCAGGTTGTAGGTGAACGAGCCGTCCTTGATGCCGAAGGTCGCGCTGCCGAAGTCCGCCTGGGTCAGCTTGTCGCGGATCCCGGCCGGGTAGCCGTCCCACCCGACCAGCGTCGGGTACTGCCAGGCGCCCTGGTGGTTCTCCGGCGGGTCGTCGTTGCCGTTGGCCGCGCGGAAGCAGTGCGTCGAGCCGCCGTCCTTGTGGTAGACGACCTTCGCGTGCGTGCCGTCGAAGCGCAGGCTCGCCCGGTCGTGCACCGCGAAGCCGCCGTGCTGCGACGTCGCCACGTACTCGACCTGGTTGTCCTTGACCCACACGACGACGTGCTCCCAGTCGTGGCGGTGACCGGCGCTGCCCGGGCCGAGCGACGCCTGGTCCTTCTCGAAGTAGAGCGTGTACATGACCGCGCACCAGCCGTTGTCGCACTTCTCGCGCGCGTACGAGTTGGTGTTGTCGAGGTCCCAGGAGTCGCGGCAGTGGCCGTTGGTGTCCCCGCCGAGGGACAGGCCCGGGGCGATCGTGCCGTCCGGGCCGATCGCCGGGGTCGGGTAGCAGCCGTCCTTGTCGTAGTCGAAGGCGGGCTGGAACGTCTTTTCGAAGTCGGGTGCGTTGCCGGGCAAGGCGCCGGGCGGGTCGGCGAAGGCGGTCGCCGGGGCGGCGAGGGACAGGGCCAGCGCGCCGGCGGCAGCGGCGGCCAGCGTGCGGGTGCGGTGCGCCATCGCGGTTTCTCCCTCGGTCGGTGGTCTGCTCCCACGGTCGAGGGCCTGCCGGGGGGCCGCAACCGGGGTGCCGGGAGTGTGCCCGACCGCCACCCCCGCCGGAGGACGAACGCGCAACCCGCCCCGCTGAGCGGCACCCACGCTCCGCGCGCGCTGAAGGGGACGTTCGTCTCATCTGATGCGCTGAAGGGGACTTTCCGCTCACCACATGCGATGAAAGTCCCCTTCAGCCGCCGGCCAGCCGGGCCTCGGCCGCCGTCCAGTCGCCGGCACCGGACGGCTCGTACCGCCGGACTTCGTGGGTCTCGCGCACCAGCGCCCGCATCGCGGCCAGGTCCGGTAGGTCCTCCCCCAGCGCCCGGGCCTGCACCAGCACGTTCCCCAGCGCGGCCGCCTCGACCGGCCCGGCCAGCACCGGCACCCCGCACGCGTCCGCCGTCAGCCGGCACAACAGTTCGTTGCGCGCGCCGCCGCCGACGATGTGGACGACGTCGACCGCGCGGCCGCTCAACGAGGCCGCCTCCCGGATCGCCCGCCGGTGGGCCAGCGCCAGGCTGTCCACGATGCACCGGACCACCGCTGCCCGGCCTTCCGGCGGCCGCTGGCCCGTGGCCCGGCAGGCCGCCACGATGCGCGCCGGCATGTCGCCCGGCGCCAGGAACTCCGGGGCGTCGATGTCGACGACCGCGGCCAGCCCGCGCGACGCGGCCGCCGCCGCGAGCAAGCCCGGAAGGTCCGATGTGGACCACGTCCGCAGGGTCTCCGAGAGCACCCAGAGACCCATCACGTTGCGCAGGAACCGGATCGTCCCGTCGACGCCGCCTTCGTTGGTGAAGTTCGCGGCGAGCGCGGCGTCACTCAGCTCCGGCGAGGTCAGCTCCAGCCCGGCGAGCGACCACGTGCCCGAGGAGATGTAGGCGAAGTTCGTCCCCGGCTCGGCGGGGACCGCGGCCACGGCGGACGCCGTGTCGTGCGAGCCGACCGCGACCACCGGCAGCCCGGACAGCTCGCGCGCCGGGCCGACCACGGTGCCGGGATCGCGCAGCGGTGGCAGCAGCCGCGGCGGGATGCCGACGCGCGTGGCGAGGTCGACGGCCCACGTCCGGGCGCGGACGTCGTAGAGCTGCGTGGTCGACGCGTTCGTCCGCTCGGCGCCGATTTCGCCGGTCAGCCAGTAGGTGAGCAGGTCCGGGATCAGCAGCAGCGTGTCCGCGGCGTCGAGCCGGTCGCCCTCGGCCACCAGCTGGTAGAGCGTGTTGAACGGCAGCTGCTGCAACCCGGTGACGTCGTAGAGCTCCCGCGCCGAAACCTTCGCCCCGACCTGCGCGGGCACGCCCTCGGTGCGCGTGTCGCGGTAGTGCACGGGGTTGCCGAGCAGCGCACCGCGCTCGTCCAGGAGCCCGTAGTCGACGGCCCACGAATCGATGCCGACGCCGTCGAGCGGACCGGCCTCCCGGATCCCGGCCAGGGTCTCGCGGTAGAGGCCCAGCACGTCCCAGTACAACGCCGGTCCCGCGCGGACGCCGCCGTTCGGGAACCGCCGCACCTCTTCCAGGGCGAGCGTCGACGGCCCGACCGTCCCGGCCATCACGCGCCCGCTGGACGCGCCGAGGTCGACCGCCGCCACCCGCGTCACGCGCGCACCACGGTCAGCTCCAGGCCGAGCAGGTCCGCGACCGCGGTCAGCTCGGCGACGCGGTGGCCGGTGCCCAGCGCCCAGTGGTGCGCGATGCCGCTGGCCGACCACGCGTCGGTCCACTCCCCCGGGTCGCACCCGAAGTCGACGCGGGAGGTCGTGTTGCCGATCCGCAGCAGCGGACCCGGCACGACCGTGCCCTCCGACGCGATGAGCGTGAACGTCCCGTCGCGGCGCTGGCCGAGCCCGCACAGCGTCACCGGCCCGTGCTTGACGTCGAACTCGACGGACACGCCCCAGCCCCGCTTGCCGTGGTAGACGCCCAGGCCGCGCAGCAGCGGCTTGCGAGCGCTGATCCCGAGGTGCGCCGGGCCGTCGTGCCCCATTTCGACGACGTTGTCGCGGAAGTTCAGCGCCTGCAGCTCGGTGAACGAGCCGCCCGCGCCGAGGCGGTCCATGACCAGCATCGCCAGCGACGTCCGGAGCTCGTACTCCCCGACCGCCGGGATTCCCCGCGCGGTCAGCAGGGACGCGCCGAGGATGAACCCGGCGCCGACGCGTTCGTGCGTCTCGCCGTCGAGGCCGCGGTGGTAGTAGGCCAGCGAGTCGAGCGAGAAGTCCTCGACGAGCCGGTCCAGCGCGACCGACACCCGCGCGCCCCACGCGAAGTCTTCGTCCACCACGGACTCGTCCACAGTGAACACTTCGCGTGCCAAGGCGACGCGTGCCTCGGTTTCGGCGTCGTTGACCTTCTCCACGCGCACGCGCAGGTCGTCGACCTCGAGGATCTCGACGTGCCCGCCGAGCTGCGCGGACACCAGGGTCGGGTCGGTCGAGACGTCCATCATGCCCGGGTAGAGGTGCCCGAGCAGGCCGTGGCGCCCGTGCCGCAGCGCCGCCCGCACCCCGGCCGCCTTGATCCACCGCTCGATGCGCGTCCAGGCCCGCTCGTCTTCGAGGTAACCGGACACTGAGCGGAACTCGACGCCGACGCGGCGGAACGCGTTGGCCATCTCCGGCAGCGGGCAGGCCCCGCAGTAGGCCAGCCACGCGCCGGTGTCGAAGGTCTCGTGGTCCATCACCTCGGTGGGCTGCAGGTTGAGCAGCAGGACCGGTGCGCCCGACCGCTGCGCGACCGGGGCCAGCATGCTCGACGTCAAGTACGTCGTGAGGAAGCCGATGATCAGGTCGCACCCGGCGACGCGCAGCTTCTCCGCGGCGGCCGCCCCCTCCTGGGCGTCGGAGACGAACCCCGCGTCGACGACCTCGCAGTCCATTCCGGACAGTCGCTCGGCGACCCGCCGCGCGGAGGCCTCCAGCTGCGGCAGCAGCGCCGGGAACTGCGGCCAGTACGCGCCGAGCCCGCCGGAGACGAGGCCGACGCGCGTGCGGCGCGGGGTGATGCGGTCGAGGGTCATCGGTCCTCCTTCAGCGCAGGAACGCGGCGGCCACCCCGGCGTCCACGGGGACGTGGAGGCCGGTGGTGTGGGTGAGGTCGCCGCCGGTGAGCGCGAACACGGCGGCGGCGACGTGCTCGGGCAGCACCTCGCGCTTGAGGATGGTGCGCTGGGCATAGAACTCGCCCAGCTTCTCCTCGGGCACGCCGTAGACCGCGGCGCGCTGGGCGCCCCAGCCGCCGGCGAAGATGCCCGAGCCCTGGACGACGCCGTCGGGGTTGACGCCGTTGACCCGGATGCCGTGCCCGCCCAGCTCGGCGGCCAGCAGCCGCACCTGGTGGGCCTGGTCGGCCTTGGCGGCGCCGTAGGCGACGTTGTTCGGGCCCGCGAACACCGAGTTCTTCGACGAGATGTAGACGATGTCGCCACCGATGCCCTGGTCGACCATCGCCTTCGCCGCCGCCCGCGCGACCAGGAACGAGCCCTTGGCCATCACGTCGTGCTGCAGGTCCCAGTCGCGTTCGGTGGTCTCCAGCAGCGGCTTCGAGATCGACAGCCCGGCGTTGTTCACGACCAGGTCGACGCCGCCGAAGGCGAGCACGGTCGCGTCGATCGCCGCCTGCACGGCCTCGGCGTCGGTGACGTCCGCGGCGACGGCGACGGCTTTGTCCGGCCCGCCGATGCCGGTCGCGGTGGCCTGGGCCGCCTCGGCGTTGAGGTCCGCGATGGCGACGCACGCGCCTTCCGCGGCCAGCCGCTCGGCGATGGCCTTGCCGATCCCGGACGCCGCGCCGGTCACCAGCGCGATCCGCCCGGCCAGGGGCTTGGGCTTCGGCATCCGCTGCAGCTTGGCCTCTTCGAGGGCCCAGTACTCGATCCGGAACTTCTCGCTTTCGGCGATCGGTGCGTAGGTCGAGACGGCTTCGGCGCCGCGCATGACGTTGATGGCGTTGACGTAGAACTCCCCCGCGACGCGCGCGGTCTGCTTGTCCTTGCCGAAGGAGAACATCCCGACCCCGGGCACCAGCACGATCGCCGGGTCCGCGCCCCGCATCGCCGGGGACTCCGGCGTCGCGTAACGCTCGTAGTAAGCGCGGTACTCGTCGCGGTATTCGGCGTGCAGTTCCTTCAGCCGCGCGACGACGTCCTCGAGCGGTGCGGTCGCGGGCAGGTCGACGACCAGGGGCCGGACCTTGGTGCGCAGGAAGTGGTCCGGGCACGACGTGCCCAGGGCGGCCAGCGGGGCCAGCTTCTCCCGGGCCAGGAACTCGAGCACGACGTCGCTGTCGGTGTAGTGCCCGACCTGCCGCTGGTCGGTCGAGGCCAGCCCGCGGACCACCGGGGCCAGCGCGGCGGCACGGGCGTGCCGCTCGGCTTCGGGGAGGGCTTCGAAGCCCGCGACCACGGCGCCGAACGGCTCGGCCTTGCCGCGCTCGGCGAGGAACTTCTCCGCCGTCCGGATGATGTCGAGGGAGTTGCGCTGGCACTCCTCCGACGTCGCGCCCCACGCGGTGATGCCGTGCCCGCCGAGGATCACGCCGATCGCCTGCGGGTTCGCCGCCTTGACCGCGGCGATGTCCAGGCCCAGCTGGAACCCGGGCCGCCGCCAGTCGACCCACGCGACGCGGTCGCCGAAGCACTCCTTGGTCAACGCGGCCCCGTCGGCCGCCGTGGCCAGTGCGATCCCCGAGTCCGGGTGCAGGTGGTCGACGTGCGCGGCCTCCACGAGACCGTGCATCGCGGTGTCGATCGACGGGGCGGCGCCACCGCGGCCGTGTAGGCAGTAGTCGAACGCGGCGACCATCTCGTCTTCGCGCTCGACACCCGGGTAGACGTCCACCAGGGACCGCAGCCGGTCCAGCCGCAGCACCGCCAGCCCGGCCTCGGTCAGCGTCCCCAGGTCACCGCCGGAGCCCTTGACCCACAGCAGTTCCACCGGCTCGGCCGTGACGGGGTCGGTCACCTCGCCCTTGGCGGAGGTGTTGCCGCCGGCGTAGTTCGTGTTGCGCGGGTCGGCGCCGAGCGCGTTGCTGCGCGCGACGAGTTCCTCGGGCACGGTCATGCTCATGCTCCCCATCCGGCCTGCGTGCCACCGGCCCGCTCGGCCACGATCTTCTCCTGGTACCCGCTGCGGTGGTAGGCCGCGACCGGGTCCGGGTCCAGCCCGGCCTCCTCGCGCAGCTCCGCCAGCAACGGCCGGACGTCGGTGTTGTAGGCGTCCATCAGCACGGCGTTCGCGCCGAGCACGTCACCCGCCTGCTGCGCCGCCCGCAACGCCGTGCGGTCCACCAGCAGTGCCTTGGCCGTGGCCTCCTGGACGTTCATCACCGACCGGATGATCGCCGGGATCTTCGCCTCGATGTTGTGGCACTGGTCGAGCATGAACGCGATCCCGTAGGACGGGTCCAGCGCTTCGCCGCGCACGATCTCGTACATGATCCGGAACAGCTGGAACGGGTCCGCCGCCCCGACCATCAGGTCGTCGTCGGCGTAGAAGCGGGAGTTGAAGTCGAACGCGCCCAGCTTCCCGGCCCGCAGCAGGAACGCCACGATGAACTCGATGTTCGTGCCCGGGGCGTGGTGGCCGGTGTCGATGCACACGGTCGCCTTCTCGCCCAGCTCGACGCAGTGCGCGTACGAGGTTCCCCAGTCCGGGACGTCGGTCGCGTAGAACGCGGGCTCGAACAGCTTGTACTCCAGCAGCATCCGCTGGTCCGGGCCGAGCCGGTCGTACGTTTCCTTCAACGCCGCGGCCAGGCGGTCCTGCCGGTCGCGGATGTCGTCCTGGCCCGGGTAGTTGATGCCGTCGGAGAACCACAGCTTCAGGTCCCGCGACCCGGTGGCGTCCATGATCGAGATCGCCTCGAGCAGGTGGTCGGTCGCCTTGCGCCGGATGCCGGGGTCCGGGTTCGTCACCGAACCCAGCTTGTAGTCCTCGTCCTGGAACACGTTCGTGTTGATCGCGCCGATCTCGACACCCAGGTCACGCGCGTACGCGGTCAAGGCGCCGTAGTCGTCGACCCGGTCCCACGGGATGTGCAGGGCCACGCTCGGCGCCACCCCGGTGAACCGGTGCACGGTCGCGGCGTCCGCGATCTTCTCCTCCGGGGTGCGCGGCACCCCGGGCTGCGGGAACACCTTGAACCGGGTGCCGGAGTTCGCGTACGCCCACGACGGCGTCTCGATCCGCTGTGCCCGCAGAGCCTGTTTGACGGCCGTCAAGTCGCCCACGGCGATCACTGTCCTTCCGCGACGGTGGGGGGTTCGAGGTGGAAGACCTCGTGCAGGAGCTGGAAGCCTTCATCGGGCGGGCCGCCGTCGAGGCCGGTGAAGAACTCCGCCATCTCCGCCTGCCAGCGGGCGTTGACCTCGGTCTTCGCCATCGCCGCCTGCGCGGCGTCGAGGTCGTCGGCCTCGACGTAGCCGATCAGCAGGCCGTCCTCGCGCAGGAACAGCGAATAGTTCCGCCAGCCGGTGTCGTGCAGCGCCTGCCGCATCTCCGGCCAGACGGCGCGGTGCCGCCGCGCGTACTCGGCCATCCGGTCGGGCTTCACCTGGAGGCAGAAGCAGTATCGGGGCACAGTCCGTCCTTTGTGGAGCCCGGCCGGGCCGCGACCCGCGACCCGGCCGGGAGTCTCAGAAGTTGAACTTGTCGATGTTGCCGGCGTCGAAGGTCGTCGGCGGGCCGAGGACGATCTCGCCGTTGGCGCCGATCGTGTAGTCGCCGAGCTTGCCCGCCTTGAACTTCTCGCCTTCCTTGCCGGTGATCTGCCCGGACTTGAGGGCGACACCCGCGTAGGCGGCCAGGTAGCCGATGTCGGCCGGGTTCCACAGCGCGAACTGCTTGACCGTGCCGTCCTTGACGAACGCGCGCATCTGGTTCGGCGTGCCGAGGCCGGTCACCGCGACCTTGCCCTTGTAGCTCGACGAGCTCACGTACCGCGCGGCGGCCGCGATGCCGACCGTGGTCGGCGACACGATCACCTTGAGGTTCGGGAACGACTGCAGCAGGCCCTGGGCCTCCTGGAACGACTTCTGGTCGTCGTCGTTGCCGTAGGCGACCTTGTCCAGCTTCAGGCCCGAGTACTCCGGCTTGGCGAGTTCCTTCTTGAGGACCTCGATCCAGGCGTTCTGGTTCGTGGCGTTCGGCGTCGCCGACAGCACGGCGATCTCACCCGAGCCGCCGGAGAGCTCCTTGGCCTGCTTGGCCAGCGCCTCGCCGATGCCCTGGGTGGTGGCCTGGTTGATGAAGACGTCGCGGCAGTCCTTGGCCGCGTCGGAGTCGAACGCCACGACCTTGATGCCGGCACTGCGCGCCTGGTTCAGCGACGGGCACACCGCGTTCGGGTCGTTCGCGGCGATGCCGATCACGTCCTGCTGCTGCTGGATCAGCGTGTTGATGTAGCTGACCTGCGACGACGCGCTCGCGTCGTTGGGCCCGACCAGCTTGTACTCGCCCTTCAGCTCTTCGAGCGCCGCCTTGCCGCCGCTGACCTCGATGTCGCTGTAGGGGTTGTTGAGCTGCTTGGGCAGGAACGCCATCTTGACGCCCTCCTTGGCCGCGGCGTTCGGGTTCGCCGCGGCGGTGGACTGCTGGCCACCGGAGCCCGCGCTGTCGTTCTTCGTCGTGCCGCCGCAGGCGGCCAGCACGAGCACCAGCCCGGCCGACACTGCGCCGGTGAGGAACCGTCGGGACATCTTCGTCACCTTTCTGGGGATACCGGCGCTCGGTGCCGGCGCCGGAGCGCCGTGCGGGCCGAGGACACGATGTTGGGGAGCAGGACCGACACGATGAGGAGCACGCCGGTCACGATGTTGAGCGCCTCGTTCGAGACGTCCTGCAGGCGCAGGGCGTTCTGCAGCGAGGCCAGCAGGACCACCCCGGCGAGCACGCCGGGCAGCGTGCCCTTGCCGCCGAAGATGGACACGCCGCCGAGGAGCACGGCGGCCACGACCGCGAGCTCCAGCCCGAAGCCGTTGTCGGCGCGGGCACTGGAGTACCGCAGCGTCCACAGGACACCGGCCAGGCCGGCGACCGCGCCGCTGACGACGTACAGCCAGAACTTGAGCCGTCCGGTGCGGATGCCGGCGAACCGGGCCGCCTGCTCCCCCGCGCCGGCCGCGAACACGCCGCGGCCGATCGGGGTCGCGTGCAGCACGACGCCGAAGATCAGGGCCACCACGACCAGCGGGACCAGGACGTTCGGGACCGGGCCGTCGCCGATGGTCCCGGTGACCCACGTCGTGTAGTCGCGCGGGAAATCGGCGACCGCGCCGTCACCGAGGACGACGAAGGCGAGGCCGCGGTAGAGGGCCAGGGTGCCGATCGTGACGGCCAGCGACGGCAGCTTCAGCACCGTGACGAAGAAGCCGTTCAGGGCGCCGAGGATCGCACCGAGCACGACGCAGAGCGGGATGATCGTCTCGATCGTCATCCCCGCGTCCCACAGCGACCCCATCACCGCCGACGTCAGCCCGAGCGTGCTCGCCACCGACAGGTCGATCTCGCCGGTCACGATGATGAACGTCATCGGCAGCGCGACCAGCGCGATCGGCAGCAGGTCGAGCAGCAGGAACGTGAAGTTGCGGCTGGTGCCGAAGTTCTCGACGGCGCCGGAGGCGACGATCAGCACGATCACCGTCACCAGGACGACGGCGGCGTCCCAGCTGAGCAGCCTGCCGAGCCGGTTCCCTTGGTCAGACATGGGAATCCCTCTTCTTCAGAGCTTTGGCGACGCGGACCGCGACGAGCCGGTCGGCACCGATGGCCAGCAGGATCAGCGCACCGACGATCGCCTGCTGCCAGAACTGGTTGATGTCGAGCACGGCCAGCGCGCTGCCGATGACCGTCAGCAGCAGCGCGCCGAGGCCCGCGCCCCACACCGAACCGCTGCCGCCGAACACCGCGACCCCGCCGACGACCGCGGCTGCGACGACGTTGAGCTCGTAGCCGGTGCCCGCGGCGGCGTCGACCGTGCCGAACCGCGCGGCGAACAGCACGCCGGCCAGCCCGGCCAGCGCGCCGCTGACCAGGAACGCGACACTCGTGTTGCGGCCCACCTTGATCCCGGCGAGCTGCGCGGCCTGCGGGCTCGAGCCCATCGCGTACAGCTCCCGCCCGGCCCGGTAGCCGCGCAGCACGATCCCGGCGACCACCAGGACCAGCACCGCGATCAGCACCAGCCACGGCACGCCGAGCACCGACGCCGTGCCGAACTCGAGGAACGACGCGGGCAGCTTGTCGGCGTTGATCTGCTGGCCACCCGCCCAGAAGTAGCTGACGCCGCGGAAGGCGTAGAGCGTGCCGAGCGTGACGACCAGCGCGGGGACCTGGCCGAACCGGACCGTCGCCCCGTTGATCAGCCCGCAGACCGCGCCGACCGCGAGGCCGGCCAGCAGCGCGACGATCACCGGCAGCCCGGGGTTGTCGCGCATCAGGGAGCCGACGGCGAACGCCGACAGGCCCAGCACCGAGCCGACCGAAAGGTCGATGTTGCGGGTGATCATCACGATCGCCTGCCCGACCGCCAGCACCGCGAGGATCGCCGTGCCGAGCAGGATGTCCCGGATGCTCTGCCCGGACAGGAACCGGGAGTTCTGCGTCGCGGTGAACGCGACCAGCACGATCAGCGCGAGGACGATGCCGGATTCGCGCGCCTTGAACACGTTCGCGGTCCACGAGCGTCCGGAGTGGACGGGTGCGGCCCCGGTCACCGGCGCCTCCTTGGTCACGGTCATGCGGCGGCTCCCTGGCCCATCGCCGCGAACATCACGGCGTCTTCGGTGGCGTCGGCGCGCGGGAGCTCGGCCACGATCCGGCCCTCCCGCATCACCAGCACCCGGTCGGCCATCCCGAGCACCTCGGGCAGTTCGGACGACACCATGACGATCGCGACGCCTTCGGCGGCCAGCGCCGACATCAGGCGGTGCACCTCGGCCTTGGTGCCGACGTCGATCCCGCGCGTCGGCTCGTCCACGATCAGCACCTTCGGCGCCATCGCCAGCCACTTGGCCAGGACGACCTTCTGCTGGTTGCCGCCCGACAGCGTGCCGACGGGGTCGGCGAGGCGGCGGTACTTCGTGCGCAGCCTCTCGGTCCAATGCCGCGCTTCCCGCCGTTCGCTCGCGCCGGTCAGGAAGCCGAGCTTCGAGAGGGCGCGCGAGCGCGGCAAGGTCACGTTCCGCTCGATCGACAGGTCCATGATGAGGCCCTGCTGGCGGCGGTCTTCGGGCACCAGCGCCATCCCGGCGGCCATCGCGGCCCGCGACGAGTGCGCCTTCAGCTTCTTGCCGCCGATCTTCACGACCCCGGCGTCGCGTTCGTCCACTCCGAACACGGCTTGGACCACTTCGGACCGTCCGGAGCCGACGAGCCCGGCGAAGGCGACGATTTCCCCCGCCCGCACCGAGAAGGAGATGTCGCGGAACACGCCTTCCCGCGCCAGGCCCTCGACCTCCAGCACCACCGCGCCGGGTTCGACGTCCTGCTTGGGGAACAGCGCGTCGAGGTCGCGGCCGACCATGCGCTTGACCATCTCGTCGACGGTGACGTCCTCGATCGCGTCGGAGGAGACGTGCTTGCCGTCGCGCATGATCGTCACGCGCTGGCAGAGCTCGGTGATCTCCTCGAAGCGGTGCGAGATGAACATGATCGCCGCGCCTTCGCTCCGCAGCGTCCTCGCCACGGTGAAGAGCCGCTCGACCTCGACTTGGCTCAGCGCGGCGGTCGGCTCGTCCATCACCAGTACTCGGGCGTCGGCGCTGAGCGCCTTGGCGATCTCGACGATCTGCTGGTCGGCGATCGACAGGCCGCGCGCGGGGCGGCCCGGGTCGATCCGGACGCCCAGGCGGGTGAACAGCCGCTCGGCCTCGGCGCGGATCGCCGCCCGGTCGATCCGGCCGAGGCTCTTGCGCGGGTGGCGGCCCATCACGATGTTCTCCTCGACGCTCAAGTCGGGGAACAGCGTGGGTTCCTGGTAGATCACCGCGATGCCGGCGGCCTTCGCGTCGGCCGGGGAGCCGAACTCCACCGGCTCGCCGTCCAGCAGCAACGTGCCGTCGTCCGGCTTGTGCACGCCGGCGAGCATCTTGACGATCGTGGACTTGCCGGCGCCGTTTTCCCCGACGAGCGCGTGCGCCTCCCCGGCGTGCAGGCCGAAGCTCACACCGGCGACCGCCGCGACCGCGCCGAACGACTTCGTCACGCCGCGCACCTCCAGCAGAGGAGCCCGGACCGGGTCCTGCCGCGTCATCGCGACCTCCGGATTGAAAGGTTTCACAAACTTGGTGCGGTGACGCTACTATGCGATCGAAGAACAAGTCAATGCATCCGCACAACCGTGGCCAAATGGCTTCGCGACCGACGAGTTCGTGTCAGTGTTACGTTTCAAGGAGGGGGTCCGATGACGGTCCAGGAGTCCGGCGCCGAGCCGAAAGCCGCGGGCATGAAGGACGTCGCGGCCGCCGCGGGCGTCTCCCTCGGCACGGTCTCCAACGTGCTGAACCGGCCCGACCGCGTCAGCCCCGCCACGCGCGCGAAGGTCGAGGCGGCGATGGCCGAACTCCGGTTCGTGCGCAACGAGTCCGCGCGGCAGCTGCGGGCCGGGCGCAGCCGGCTGCTGGCCTACGTGATGCTCGACGGCAGCAACCCGTTCTTCACCGACGTCGCCGCCGGCATGGAGGACGCCGCCGAAGCGGGCGACCTTTCCCTGTTCCTCTGCAACTCCGCGCACCAGCCCGAGCGGGAGGCGGCCTACCTCGGGCGCCTCGAACAGCAGCGCGTGCAGGGCATCCTCATCACGCCGGTCGACCCGGACGCGCCGCTGCTGGCGGAGATCGCGCACCGCGGCACGCCGGTGGTCGTCGTCGACCGGACGCCCGGCGGCACCGCGCACTGCTCGGTCGCGGTCGACGACGTCTACGGCGGCGAGATCGCCGTGCGGCACCTGATCGAGCAGGGCCACGAGCGGATCGCGTTCATCGGCAACCACACCTCCGTCGGCCAGGTCCGCGACCGGCGGCTCGGCGCGCTGCGGGCGTTGCAGGCCGCCGGGCTCGGCCCGGACCACCTCGTCGACCTCACGACGAGCGCGCTGACCGTCGCCGACGGCCGCGGCGCGGGCGAGCGCATCGCCGGGCTGCCCGCCTCGGTCCGCCCGACCGCGGCGTTCTGCGCCAACGACCTGGTCGCCCTCGGCCTCCTGCAGACGTGCGCGAACCTCCGCATGCGCGTCCCGGAGGACCTGGCGATCGCGGGTTACGACGACATCGAGTTCGCCGCGGCGGCCGCGGTGCCGCTGACGTCGGTCCGCCAGCCCCGCCGCCGGCTGGGCCGGACCGCGGCCGAGCTGCTGCTGGCCGAAACCACCGAAACCGGGCACGAGCACCGGCAGGTCGTGTTCACCCCGGAGCTCGTGGTTCGGGCATCGACCCTGCGCTGAGCAACCCGTAGATCGTTTGTGACGTCTGAACGAGCACAACCGATATCACCGGGGAGCCCGAGCACGGAGGTCGTCAGTGGCCGATACGGAAAGGGCCGACTCGCAACCGCGGCTGTCCCGGCGCGGGTTCCTGGCCGCGAGCGGGGCGGCGCTGCTCGGCGCGGTCGTCGCGGGGTCGGCCGGAAACGCCTCCCCCGACCCGGATTGGGGACGGCTGGGCGATTTCTGGTTGTTCGGGCGGTACGCCGACGGCGCCACCGAACCCGGCTTCGACGAGACCGACCTCGCCCCGGTGCAGCTCCCCCACTGCGTGACGCCGCTTTCGTGGACCGGCTGGCAGCCGTCCTCGTGGCAGGACCGGTGGATCTACCGCAAGCACTTCACCGGCACCGCGGCCGAACGCTTCGTCGCGCGCTTCGACGGCGTCATGACGAACGCCGAGGTGCACCTCAACGGCGGCCTCGTCGCCACCCACCAGGGCGGGTACCTGCCGTTCGAGGTCGAGCTGCCCGGGGTGGTCCAGGGCGACAACGTCCTCGCCGTGGTCGTCGACGGGCGGTGGGCGCTGGACGTCCCGCCTAACCTCCCGCGCAGTGCGGGCCCGTCGGTCATCGACTTCTACCAGCCCGCCGGGATCTACCGCCCGGCCGCGATCAGCGCGGTGCCGCGGGTCCGGCTGGCCGACGTCTTCGCCCGGCCCGTCGACGTCCTCTCGCCCGGCCGGTCGCTGCACCTGACGTGCACCCTCGACGGGCCCGTGACGGGCGAGGTGACCGCGTCGGTGCGCCAAGGAGGTCGCGAGCTGGCCCGCGCAACCGCTCCGGTGGTCGGCACCACGGTGGAGTTCGACGTCGGCGGGCTCGGCGCGGTCCGCCTGTGGGACGTCGAGGACCCCGCGCTGTGCGACGTCGTGGTCAGCCTCCGGTCCGGGCCGCGGGAGCTGGACCAGCGGGTGGTGCGGACCGGGTTCCGCGAGGCGCGGTTCACCCCGGACGGGTTCTTCCTCAACGGCAGAAGACTGAAGCTGTTCGGCCTCAACCGGCACCAGTGGTACCCGTTCGCGGGCGGCGCGCTGCCGGACCGCGTCCAGCGGCGGGACGCCGAGATCCTGCGGCGCGAGCTGAACTGCACGATGGTCCGCTGCTCGCACTACCCGCAGTCGAGCGCGTTCCTCGACGCCTGCGACGAGCTGGGGCTGCTGGTCTGGGAGGAGATCCCCGGGTGGGGCCGGGTCGGGGACGACGTCTGGCAGGAGCAGAACCTCCGGGACGTCACGGGGATGATCACCCGGGACCGCAACCACCCGAGCATCGTCATCTGGGGCACGCGGGTGAACGAGGCGAACGGCACGACGGCGCTTTACGGCCGGACCGGGCGGCTGGCCCGGCAGCTGGACCCGTCGCGGCCGACGAGCGGGGCGCTGGCGAGCACGACGCTCGCGCGGTACGCGGGAGACGACATCGAAGTCTTGGCGTACAACGACTACACGGCCCGGCGGGGCGCGCCGTTCCAGCTGCGCCCACCGCGCCCGGGGGTGCCGTACCTGGTGACGGAGTCGATCGGCACGCTCGCGGGAGCCCGCGCGTACCGCCGGAGCGACCCGGCGGCGGCCCGGCTCCAAGCGGAGCTGCACGCGAAGGCCCACGACCTGGCCGCGGCCGACGACCGGTACTGCGGGCTGCTGGCGTGGTGCGCGTTCGACTACCCGTCGGGCTGGCAGCGGTCGGTGGACGGGTCGAAGTACGCGGGGGTGTCGGACATCTTCCGGATCCCCAAGCCCGCGGCGGCGTTCTACGCGTCGCAGGGCGACCCGCTCGTCTGCGCGGTGGTGGAGCCGGGTTTCGCGTGGGACTTCACGGCGTCGCCGACGGGCCCGGGTCCGGGCGCGACGATCTGGTCGAACTGCGACCGGCTGGCGCTGTTCCTCGACGACCGGCCGGTGGGCGAGGCCCGCAGCCGCCGGGCGGACTTCCCGCACTTGGCGCACCCGCCGTTCGCGGTGGACTTGACGGTGCGCCGAGGGCAACGGCCCCAGCTGCGCATCGACGGCTACACGGCCGGGCGGCTGGTGGTGACACGCCGGTTCAGCGGCGACCGGAGCCGGGACGTGCTGAGCTGCACCCCGGACGACACGCGGCTCAGGGCGGACGGAAGCGACGCGACACGGGTGGTGATCGCGGCGACGGACCGGTTCGGGGTGGTGCGAGCGGGAGCGACGGGCGAGGTGAGCTTGACGTTGACGGGCCCGGGCGACTTGATCGGCGACCGGGTGATGGACCTGGGGGCGACGGGCGGCGCGGCGGCGGTGTGGGTGCGGCCGTTCGCGGGACCGACGGGAACACTGACGTTGACGGCCCGGCACGAGGTGCTGGGTGTCGCGACGGCGACGGTCACCGCGACCGAGGCGAACGGGACGAGCGCGGCGGGCGGGTCGCGCTCATGACGGCTGCGGGTCGTGGTGCCGGTGCCCCGCCGCGGCGCCGACCCGGCGAGCCCCAGCGAACCGCGACCGCCACGCAAGCCGCCCGCCGCCTGGCCCGGGCATCACTCCTCGCCGCTCAGCACGCCCGCCAGCACCGCCGCCTGGCTGATCGTCGGCGAGCCGCTCGCCGTCAGCAGCGTCACCCGGCCACCTCCGGCCAGCTCCCTCAGCCTCTCCAACGCCGCCGCCCGATCCGGTTCCTTCAGCTCGGCCCGGTACCTCTCCGCGAACTCCGCGAACCGGTCCGGGTCGTGGCCGTACCAGGTGCGCAGCTCGTCCGACGGCGCCAGTGCCCGGTACCAGCCGTCCAGGACCACCGCCGTGCGGGCCGTTCCCCGGGGCCACAGCCGCTCCACGAGCACGCGGACTCCGTCGGCGGGCCCGGCCGGGTCGAACAGGCGCGCCACCCGGACCTCCGACGGCTGCATGCGCGCATTCTGCGACGCACCCGTCCGCTCCGCCACCGGAAACCGGGAGGCCCCGCGTGCGCAACCGCGTGACCCCCACCGGCGACGTCGTCGACATCCCCCTGCGCGGCGCCTGGACCGGTAACCGCGGCGTCCTGCACGACGGCCACGACATCGTCCGCTTCCATGCCGGCGACCTGTGGATCGCCTGCGCGCTCGCCTTCCGGGGCCGGTGGCGGGAGCAGTGGCTGCCGAACCACTACACCCACCTCTACTTCCACGACGAAGCCGTCTCCTTCGCCGCCGGGCACCGGCCCTGCGGCGAGTGCCGCCGTCCCGCCTACACCGCCTACCGCGACGCCTGGCCGGGCCGTCCCTCCGCCACCGCGATGAACCGGCGGCTGCACGCCGAACGCCTCGTCCGCGGCACGCACACCCGCCGCCTGCACGAACTCCCCTGGACCGGCCTGCCCGACGGCGTCTTCGTGCTCCGCGGCCGCCACCCCGAACTGGTCGTCGACGGCCACCTCGCGGAGTGGACGACCGCGGGCTACGGCACGCGGCAGCCGCTGCCCCGGGCAGGCACCGTCCCCGTGCTGACCCCACCGGCCACGATCGCCGTGCTCCGGGCCGGTTATCCCGTGCAGATCGACGAGTCCGCCCGCTGAACAGCACAAAGGGCCACCACGGCGACCGGGGATAGGGGTCGCCGAGGTGGCCCTACCCCCAGCTCGTGCCGCCCGGATGGACGACAGCCGAACCCGCCGGTGACACCGGGCGACCGAGCCGGCCGTGGACATCGTCGGGGACTTGTCCTTCAGCCCGGTCAGGATCGCGGAACCGGCCTGCACCGCGCTTGCAGTACGCTTGCACGCCACGAGCGGGTGAGCGGAGGTGACGGGGTGGAGTTCCGCGTCCTCGGCGCCGTCGAGGCGACGGCGGAGGGCACCCCGGTCGACCTAGGCTCCCGCAAACAGCGCCTCGTCCTCGCCGTGCTGCTGCTCGAAGGCGGCCGTCCGGTCTCGCTCGACCGGCTCGTCGACCTCCTCTGGCCCATCGCTCCCCCGGCGAGCGCGCGCAACACCGTCCAGGCGCTGATCTCGCGGCTGCGCGCGGTGTTCCGCGCCCACGGCGGCCCCGAGCTCGTCACCGAAGGACCCGGGTACGTCCTGCGCACCGACCCGGAAACGGTCGACGCGCACCGCTTCACCGCGCTCGTCCGCCGGGCGCGCGCGGCCGACGACGAAACCGCCGTCGCCCTGCTCGACGAAGCCTTGGCGCTCTGGCGGGGTGACGCCCTCGCCGGGGCCGCGTCCGCCGACGTCGCCGAGCGGCTGCTGGCTGGGCTCGTCGAAGCCCGCTGGAGCGCGCTGGAAGACCGGATCGACGCGCAGCTCCGGCTCGGCCGCGGCCGGGACGTGCTCGCCGAGCTCACCGCGCTCGTCGCCGCGCACCCGCTGCGGCAGCGGTTCGTCGGCCAGCTGATGCTCGCCCTGCACCGCGAAGGCCGCACCGACGCCGCGCTCGCCGCCTTCCGCGGCCTGCGGGCCCGGCTCGCCGACGGCCTCGGGCTCGACCCGGCGCCCGAGTTGACCCGCCTCGAAGCCGCCATCCTCGCCGGCGACCCGGCCCTCGACCCCGCGCCGGAGCCGCCGCCCGAACCCGTGCGCCCGGCCCAGCTGCCCCACGACGTCCGCGGCTTCACCGGCCGCGCGGCCGAGCTGGCCCGGCTCGACGAGCCCGCCGACGCCGGGCCGGGGCCGGACATCCGGGTCGTCACCGGCACCGCGGGCGTCGGGAAGACCGCGCTGGCCGTGCGCTGGGCACACCGCGTCCGCGACCGGTTCCCCGACGGCCAGCTCTACCTCGACCTGCGCGGCTTCGACCCTGAACACGAGCCGCTGACCCCGGCGGTCGCGGCGGCGCAGCTGCTGCGGGCCCTCGGCACCGACCCGCGCGCGATCCCGCCGGACCCGGACGGCCGCACGGCGCTGTGGCGCTCGCTGCTCGCCGACCGGAAGGTCCTGGTGCTGCTCGACAACGCCCGCGACAGCGCGCAGGTGACGCCGCTGCTGCCGCCGTCGGGCACCGTGCTGGTCACCAGCCGTCAGCGGCTCGGCGACCTCATCGCCCGCACCGGCGCCCGCCCGGTGCCGCTGCCGGTGCTGCCCGCGGACGACTCCCGGCAGCTGCTCGAGACGGTGCTCGGCCCGCCCGCCGTCGAAGCCGAACCCGACGCGGCCGCGGAGCTGGCGCGGCTGTGCGGGCACCTGCCGCTCGCCCTGCGGCTGGCCGCGGCGAACCTCGGCGCCGGCGAGGCATCCGGCATCGCCGAGCTGGCTCGCGAACTCGCCGACGGCGACCCGCTGGCCGGGCTGAGCGTTGACGGTGCCGAGGAAAGCGCCGTCACGACGGCGTTCGCCGTGTCCTACCGGGCCTTGCCCGCCGAACACCGCCTGCTGTTCCGGCGGCTCGCCCTGGTGCCGGGCCAGACGTTCACCGCGCCGGTCGCCGCGCGGCTCGCCGACGTCCCCGAAGGCCGGGCCGCCCAGCAGCTCAAGGCGCTCGCCGCGGCGAACCTCGTCGAACGGCACCTGCCCGGCCGCTACCGCTTCCACGACCTGCTGCGCAGCTACGCGGCCGGGCGGGTGGCCGAGGACGACACCGAGACCGGCCGGGACGCGGCACGGCGGCGGCTGTTCGACTACTACCTCGCGACGGCCGACGCGGCGGGCCGCCGGTTGATCCCGCACTTCCTGCGGCTCCCCCGGCCCGAGACGCCGAACCCGTTCGAGGGCACCGAGGACGCGCTGGCCTGGCTCGACACCGAATGGCCGAACCTCGCCGCGGCCGTCGAGCACGCCGCCGCGCACGGCCCGGCGGAGTTCGCGTGGCATCTCGCCGACGCGCTGCGGGCGTTCTTCCACCACCGCGGCCACCACGCCGAGTGGGTCGACACCGCCACGACCGGGCTCACCGCCGCGCGGGTCGCGGGAGCGCGCCAAGCGCAGGCCGCGATGCGGCTCTCGATCGCGCTCGCGGGCGTCAACAGCGGGCAGTACGCCGACGCCCGCACCCACCTCACGACCGTGCTCGACGACGGGCTCGCGGCGGACTGGCCCGCCGGCCGCGCGGCCGCGCTCAACAACCTCAGCGCGGTCCACCAGCGGCTCGGCGACCCGCACGCGGCGATCGCGTGCGGCGCGGAATCCCTGCGGCTGTGCGAAGAGCTCGGGATCCCCGGCGTCACGATGGCGCTGGCCAACCTGGGTTTCGCGTGCGGTCAGGTGGGCGACCTCGACGAAGCCCTGCACCACTTCGGGCGCGGGCTCGAGATCGCCGAACGCGACGGCGCCCGGTTCAGCGTGGCCGTGCTGTACGTCGACCTGGCGCACATCCACCGCGACCTCGGGAACCCCGTGGCCGCCGAGTTCTACGAACGGGCCCTGACGGCGAACCGCGAGCTGGGCTACCAGTACGGCGAAGCGGCGGCGCTGTCCGGCCGCGCGGTCCTGGAGTCCCGCTCGGGCGACGGCACCCGCGCGCTCGCCGACGCGGCCGAAGCCGTCGAGCTGACCCGCCGGATCGGCGATCGCGGCACGGAGGCCTCGGCGCTGGCGGCGTGTGGCGAGACGTGCCTGAACCTGGGCCACCCGGCGGACGCGGCGGAACACCTGGCCGCGGCACTGGACATCGCCCGCGAAACCAGCTTCACCTGGTGCGAGGCGGCGGCGTTGACCGGGCTGGCCGAAGCCGCGCTCGCCACGGGCGACGCCGACACGGCCCGCGTCCACGCCGAGGCGGCGGCCAAGCTCGCCGCCGCCTCGGGCTACCGCCCCCTGGAAGTCCGCGCCGAGCGGGTCCTGACGGGCTGATCGCTCCCGTCGCCCTCGTCGTGAGTGTTTAGGGCGGTTAGAACCGCCCTAAACACTCACGACAACTTGCGCCGAGGCGGTCAGCAGGTGCCGGTCGGCGGGGCGGAGCACTTGGCTCGGGCCAGGATCGTCGAGAAGTTCTGCTGGTAGGCCGTGCTGATGGCCGGGTTCGCCACCTTGATCAGGATCTCGTCGTTGTCGCGCAGGGCGGCTCCGGAGACGTTGTGCGAGCCGGTGAAGACGATCGAACGGTGGGCGGTCTCGTTGTAGTGGCCCGTGTAGAGCATGTACTTCGAGTGCACCGAGATCTCCCGGCCGTTCACCGTCGTGCTGAAGCGCTTGAGCGTGATGTTCGCCTTGCCCTTCAGCGCGGCCAGCGCGGCCGTGCCCATGTCGTCGTAGACGATCCGCACCTGGCAGCCGAGCTTGGCGATCCGGACCAGCTCGGAGACGACCGGGGTGCGCGAGTCGGCGATGTTCGCCTGGACGACGTTGAGCGAGCAGCCGGACTCGTACTTCGTGATCCACTTCAGCAACTGCGCCCACGTGTCGGTGGCGAACTCCTCCGAGGTCCCGCCGCCGGAGTCGGCACGCGGCGAGAGGTAGCTGGTGACCTTGCTGTCCGGTGACTTGTGGTAGCCGCCGTTGTCGAAGTAGTCGTTGTTCTTCTGCTGCGCCAGCATCTTGCGCACGTGCCCGAGGTAGAAGCCGTAGAGGTCGGGGTCGCCGTAGGTGAGCAGCGCGTTGTTGAACAGGTTGCCCTGGGTGGTGGTCAGGTTGTGCGACCCGATGACGACGACGGCCTTCTTGCCCTCGGTCTCGGAGAACATCCACAGCTTGTCGTGGTTGATCGAGTGCGGGCTGCCGCCGTGGGCGATGCAGCCGGTGTTGGTGCCGCCGGTGCCGCAGAACACGAGCTGGGTGAACCCGGCGGACTTGAGGATCGGCATCGCCGTGTTGGCCGGGTCGTCGTCGGCGCCGCCGTCGATGGCGATCCGCACCTTGACGCCGCGTGCTTGCGCCGCCTTGAGCGCCTCGGCGACCGCCGGCCGCGTCCAGCTGTAGACGGAGAAGTGGATCTCCGAACCGGCGGGCGCGCCGTCGACGAGCTGGACGAGCCGCGTTTCGATCGAGTGGTCGCGGTCGCCGTTCTCGGGCGGGTTGTTGAACATCGCTTCCATGCCGGTGGCGGCGAGCGGCTCGGCGTGCGCGACCGGACCGCCGGCCAGCGTCACCGCGCCGACCGCCGCCAGCCCCACGGTGAGCGCCTTGATCTTGGGGACCATGTCTTCCTCCCTGTTTCCGGCCCCAAGCTCGCAACCCGGCGTACAAGATCCGTACACGCGGCGCGAACCGGACAGCTTGCGCGTTCCCGCGCCCCGGCCGAGACTGCCCGGATGGACCAGCACACTGTGGACCGCGCCCGGCAGCACGCACTGGGCGACCTGCTCCGCCGCACCGCGTTGCGCACGCCGGACAAGCTCGCCGTCGTCGACGGCGACCGGCGGCTCACCTTCGCCGAGTTCGAGGCGGCCGCCAACCGGTGCGCGAACGCCCTCGCCGCCCGCGGCCTGCGCAAAGGCGACCGGCTCGCGCTGCTGAGCCACAACTGCTGGGAGTTCGGCGCGCTCGCCTTCGCCACCGCGAAGCTCGGGGTACTGCTCGTGCCGGTCAACTTCATGCTCGGCGCCGACGAGATCGCCTACATCCTCCGCCACGCCGACGTCGCGGCCTTCGTCGCCGAGGACGCCCTCGAACCGACCGCGCGGAAAGCCCTCGAGCTCGCCGGGCTGGGCGAGGTCGTCCGCGGCCGGATCGGCGACGGCGGCGAGTGGGCGGACGTCGGCACCTGGCTGTCCGAAGGGGACTCCACCGCGCCCGACGTCCTCGTCGCCGACGACGACCCGCTGCGGATCATGTACACCTCCGGCACCGAGTCGCGGCCGAAGGGCGTGCTCCTGTCGAGCCGGTCGCTGATCGCGCAGTACGTCTCGTGCGTGGTCGACGGCGGCATGACCGCCGACGACGTCGAGGTCCACTCGCTGCCGCTGTACCACTGCGCCCAGCTGGACTGCTTCTTCTCCGTCGACGTCTACCTCGGCGCGACCAGCGTGATCCTGCCCGGCCCGGACCCGGCCGCCGTGCTCGCCGCCGTCGAGCGGGAGCGGGCGACGAAGCTGTTCGCGCCGCCGACGGTGTGGATTTCCCTGCTGCGGCACGAAAACTTCGACACGACGGACCTCTCCAGCCTCCGCAAGGGCTACTACGGCGCGTCGGCGATGCCGGTCGAGGTGCTGCGCGAGCTGAGCCGGCGGCTGCCGGACGTCGCGCTGTGGAACTTCTACGGCCAGACGGAAATGGCGCCGCTGGCCACGATCCTGCGCCCGCACGAGCAGCTCGACCGCGCCGGGTCGGCCGGGCGGGCGTCGCTGAACGTCGAGACGCGGATCGTCGACGACGAGGACAACCCGGTGGCGCCGGGTGTCGTCGGCGAGATCGTGAACCGCAGCCCGCACGCCACCCTCGGCTACTACCACGACGAGGAGAAGACCGCGGACGCGTTCCGCGCGGGCTGGTTCCACTCCGGCGACCTCGGCGTGCTCGACGCCGACGGCTACCTGTCCGTCGTGGACCGCAAGAAGGACATGATCAAGACCGGTGGCGAGAACGTCGCGAGCCGCGAGGTCGAAGAGGCGCTCTACCTGCTCGACGGCGTCGCCGAGGTCGCCGTGTTCGGGATCAGCCATCCACACTGGATCGAAGCGGTGACCGCGGTGGTCGTGCCGCGCGAAGGCGTCACCCTTTCCGAAGCGCAAGTGATCGACCACGCCCGGTCACAACTCGCCGGTTACAAATGCCCCAAGTACGTCGTGTTCGCGGACCGTCTTCCCAAGAATCCGAGCGGGAAGATCGTCAAGCGGGAACTGCGGGAACGCCACAAAGGACTCGCCGCGAACGGCTGATTTCCCCTTGCCGGGCACGGAAAACGACGGATATCCGTGCCCGGCGAGGAGGGGACGC
This sequence comes from Amycolatopsis nalaikhensis, assembly GCF_030264295.1. Classification (GTDB taxonomy): domain Bacteria; phylum Actinomycetota; class Actinomycetes; order Mycobacteriales; family Pseudonocardiaceae; genus Amycolatopsis; species Amycolatopsis nalaikhensis. The sequence continues at coordinate 8,428,831 of NZ_CP127173.1, forward strand.
GAGGACCCGGCGGCACCAGGGCCGACCGGCCCGGAAATCGCCGCCGATAAGCCATGGCGCATTTCGTCCGTCGGGTCTAGGAATGGAGACCGTTCCCGATCCGGAAGGAAACCGCTCGTGTCCGTTTTCATCGCCGTGCTGCTCGCGCTGGCCGCCGGGCTGCTGGTCGGCAGCCGCGTCAAGACCGCGCGGGACGCCCGCGTGGCCTACACCTCCTACCGCGCCCGCACGGCCAAGGGCTTCGGGGAGTGGATCCGGAGCACCGTCTCCGCCACGCTCGCCGTCGCCGGCGCCGTCGTCCTGCTGGTCATCCTGCTCAACGTGCTCCAGCAGGCCTGAGCGCGGAACCCGACTCATGGCGGGTTGTTGCAGCCCCGGCCGCGGAGGACGCTTTCCGGGGCTCCCACGGGTGGAGCCGGGAAAGGACAGCCTCCATGAGATCGAGGGTGCTTTCTGCTGCGCTCGGCACGGCCGTCGGCCTGCTGGGCACAGTCGTCGTCGCCGCGCCGGCCCAGGCCGCCGCGGTCTGCGGTGACCAGATCGTCGGCAACGGCGGGTTCGAGAGCGGGACCGCGCCGTGGACCCAGACCGCCGGGGTCATCTCCGCCGCCACCGCGGCGGAACCGGCGCACGGCGGGACGATGGACGCCTGGCTGGACGGCTACGGCAGTTCGCACACCGACACGCTGTCGCAGTCGCTGACCCTCCCCGCCGGCTGCGCGTCGGCGACGTTGTCCTGGTGGGCGCACATCGACACCAAGGAGACGACGACCGGCACCGCCTACGACAAGCTCGTCGTGCAGGCGGGCACCGACACCCTCGCGAGCTACTCGAACCTCGACAAGAACACCGGGTACGTCCAGCGCACGGTCGACGTGTCGCGCTACCTCGGCCAGACGGTGACGCTGAAGATCACCGGCACCGAAGACTCCAGCCTGGCGACCAACTTCCTGCTCGACGACTTCTCGCTCACCACCACCGGTTCGTCGAACCCGCAGTCGCCGGTCGTCACCTCGCCGGGCGCCCAGTCCGGCGCCGTCGGCCAGGCGGTGTCCCTGCAGGTCCAGGCGAGCGACCCGCAGGGCGACGCGCTCACCTACAGCGCGACCGGCCTGCCCGCCGGGCTCGCGATCGGCGCGAGCACGGGCAAGATCACCGGCACGCCGACCACGGCCGGGACGTCCTCGGTCGCCGTGACGGCGAAGGACTCGGCCGGCAACAGCGGCAGCGCCACGTTCACCTGGACGGTCACCGCCGCGCCCGCCGACGCGACGCGCACGCCGATCAACCCCGCGTACACGGTGAACCTGACCTCGAACACCGCCGGCGACACGTGGAACGGCCACCAGAGCGTCACCTTCACCAACGGGTCGGCGACCGCGTTGCCGGAGGTCTACCTGCGGCTCTGGGACAACTACCACGGCAGCTGCCCGACGACGCCGATCACGGTCACGAACGTCACCGGCGGCACGCCGTCGGCGCTGAGCGTGAACTGCACGGCCATGAAGATCACCCTGCCCACGCCGCTCGCACAGGGCCAGTCGGCGACCATCGGGTTCGATCTGAAGATCGTCGTCCCCAGCGGCGCGGACCGGTTCGGCCACGACGGCGCGTACAACATGATCGGCAACGCGCTGCCGGTGCTCGCGGTCCGCGACGGCGCGGGCTGGCACCTCGACCCGTACACGAACAACGGTGAGTCGTTCTACACGGTGATCGGCGACTTCGACGTCACGCTGGCGCACCCGACGTCGCTGCTGACCCCGGCGACGGGCACCTCGACCGAGACGACCAGCGGCAGCACGACCACGACGCACGCGGTGGCGAACAAGGTCCGGGACTTCGCGTGGGCCGCGGGCCCGTTCGCGAAGATCAGCACGACGTCCGGCAAGGGCGTGCGGGTGAACGTCTACTCGGTCAGCGGGATCTCCACCAGCAGTGCGAACTCGATGCTGTCGCTGGCCGCCGACTCCGTCGACGTGCACGCCGGGCGGTTCGGCGACTACCCGTACGGCGAGCTGGATGTCGTGCTGGACAACAACTTCTGGTTCGGCGGCATGGAGTACCCCGGCTTCGTGCTCGACCTCGTGTCGAACACCGCGCTGCCGCACGAGATCGCCCACCAGTGGTGGTACGGCATCGTCGGCGACGACGAGTACACCTCGCCGTGGCTCGACGAGAGCTTCACCGACTACGCCACCGATCTCTACCGCGGGGTCACCGGCAGCGGCTGCGGCATCACGTGGCAGTCGAGCGCGGAGAAGCTGACCAACTCGATGGCCTACTGGGACGCGCACTCGTCCCGGTACTCCACGGTGGTCTACAACTACGGCAAGTGCACCCTGCACGACCTGCGCCGGCTGATCGGCGACACGGCGATGGCGAACCTGCTGAAGTCGTACGCGCAGGCGCACTGGTACGGCGTGTCGACCACGGCCGAGTTCAAGGCCGCGGCGCAGGCGGCGGCCGGATCGACCGACCTGACGTCGTTCTGGGCCGCGCACCGCGTGGAGGGCTGAGAAAACCGGTTGGAGTTCCCCGTCCGCATCCGCCACCGTGAGGGTGTGGACGGGGAACGGCTTTTCTGCGACATCGCGCTGGCGGCGAGGATCGAACGCGCCGAGGCCCGACTGATCGCCGAAAGCAGCGGCGCCGCGCGGGCCCGCCGGGGCGACTCGGTGGGGTTCGCGCGGCCGTTCGCGGGCGGGGTGGCGAGTTTCGCGGAGGCGGACTCGCCGTTCGACAAGGTCGCCGGGCTCGGCTTCGCCGGGGTGCCGGACGCCGCCGAGTCTCGACGAGATCGAGCGGGCGTTCGCCGAACTCGGCGCGCCGGTGCAGATCGAACTGTGCCAGCTGGCCGACGCCGCGGTCGGCGCGTTCCTGACCGGCCGCGGCTACCGGCTGGAGTCGTACGAGAACGTGCTCGGCAGGCGCGTCGGCGACGCCACCTTCCCCGACGGCGTCCGGTACTGCCGGGACGACGAGCTGGAGACGTGGCTGGCGGAAGTCGCCGACGCGTTCGCCGTCGCCGACACCGAAGGCCTGCCGTCGCACGAGGAGTTCCCGCGCGGGACGGTCATCGACGCGATGCGGGACATGGCCGGGGTGCTGCGGTTCGTCGCGGAGCGGGACGGCGACTTCGCCGGGGGCGCGAGCTTCCGGGTGACCGACGGGATCGCGCAGTTCACCGGCGCCGCGACCGTGCCCGTCCACCGCCGCCGCGGCGTGCAGACGGCGTTGCTGCGGGCCCGGCTCGCGGTGGCCGCCGAGGCCGGGTGCGACATCGCCGTCGTCACGACGCAGCCGGGGTCGAAGTCACAGCAGAACGTCCAGCGGCAGGGGTTCGACCTGCTCTACGCGCGGGCGATCCTGGTGAAGGGCACCTCGGCGATCAGCTCGTCCGGGGCGGACAGCCGCCAGGCTTCGTAAACCAGTTCGGCCAGCTCGTCGACCTCGATCCCGTCCAGGTAGACGACCACCCAGCCGAAGCCGCCCGCGGTGAACTGGACCTCGAAGACGTCCGGCCGCTCGGACACCAGCGCCAGCTGCTCGGAGATGGTCTGCTTGAGCCCGACGGTGCGGGTCCGCGGCCAGTAGTAGCCGAACCGCTTGCCGCGCACGCTGAACGAGGAGTAGTCGCGGGCTTCCGAGCGCTGGACCTCCGCCAGCGCGCCCAGTACCCGTTCGAACTCGTCCACCCGCACCGTCACCGTGACCCCCTCGCCTTCCGGCGACCACCGTAGCGCGCCGGTACGGTGCGGGACATGAGCGAGCCCGTCGCCCGGCTCACCGGGCACGCCGTCACCGGGACGCGGCGGCTGTCCGGCGACGTCCGCGAAGCCGTCCTCGACGACGGGCGCGTGGTGGTGGCCAAGCGCGGGCACGCCCCGGGCGCGGCGGCCGCGGAGGCGGCGGGCCTGCGCTGGCTGGCCGCGGCGGAGGCGGTGCCGGTGCCCGCCGTCCACGGGCACGACGAAGACTGGCTGGTGCTCGACCGCGTGCCGACGGGGCAGCCGTCCGCGGCGGCGGCCGAACGGCTCGGCCGCGGGCTGGCGCGGCTGCACGCGTCCGGCGCGCCAGCGGTCGGTGCCGCTCCCCCTGGCGGGCCGTCGCGGGCGTGGATCGGCCTGGCCCCGATGGCGAACGTCGCGGGTGACGACTGGGCGTCGTGGTATGCCGAGCACCGCGTGCTGCCGTACGTGCGTCAGGCGGTCGACGCGGGCACGTTCGGCCCGTCCGAGGCGGCGGTGTTCGAGCGCGCGTGCGAGCGGTTCCCGCCGCTCGCGGAGCCGCCGTCGCGCCTGCACGGAGATCTGTGGAACGGCAACGTCCTCTGGGACGGCCGCGAGGCGTGGCTGATCGACCCGGCCGCGCACGGCGGGCACCGCGAGACGGACCTGGCGATGCTGCACCTGTTCGGCTGCCCGCACCTCGACCGCGTGCTCGCCGCGTACCAGGAGGTCACGCCACTGGCCGACGGCTGGGTGTCGCGGATCGGGCTGCACCAGCTGTTCCCGCTGCTGGTGCACACTGTCCTGTTCGGACAGTCGTATGCGGCGCAGGCGCTGGCGGCGGCGCGGTCGGTCAGCAGCGGCTGAGCATGGTCTCCAGCGCCGTCTTCTCGGGGACGGTGATCGTCAGGCCGTAGTTCCGCTTGACGACGATCCAATCGGTGGCGTAGGTGCACCAGTACGACACGAGCGGCGGCTTCCACTGGTCGGGTTCCTTGTCGCCCTTCTGTTCGTTGAGGTTGTCGGTGACGGCGTGCAGCTGCGGCCGGACGAGGTCGTTGGCGAAATGCTCGCGGCGCTGCTGGGTCCACGCCTTGGCCCCGCTCACCCACGCCTGCGCGAGCGGGACGAGGTGGTCTATGTCCACATCGGACGCTTTCGACCAGGTTTTCCCGTCGTACGGGCTGAGCCAGGTGCCGGACTTCGGGGCGCAGTCGGAGTTCGTGGTGACGTCCTTGCCGTCGCGCTTGAGGACCTGCTCCCTGGTGTCGCAGGCGCCGTCGACGTCGTCCCAGTGCGGGAACTTCTCGCGGCTGTAGCCGTCCAGGGTGCCGCGGACGGCGATCTTGAGGGCGGCGAGCTGGGTCCGCGCTTCGGCGGGGGCGACGGGCGGGGCGGCGGTGGTCGGCTGCGCTTCGACAAGTGGTTTGCAGGCGGTGACGGAGGCGAGGACGGCGAGCAGGACGAGCGCTCGGGTGCGCGACATCGTGAACCCCTTTCACGTCTCCCGTGAGGTGCCCAGAGTCGTCGCGACGGAAACGGTGCAGATGGCGTAGTTGGCGCGAAAGGATCGTGGCAGCTCAGGAACCGTGGAAGACCTGGTTGACGAAAACGGCGGCGACGACCCCGATGGCGACGAGCAGGGTGAGGAAGACGAGAAGCCCCCACGGAACCTGCCGGATCGGCCGGGGCCGGGGGAAGACGGCGACGGCGGACCCTCGTGGCCTTGCTGCGGGCTGCTCGTCTTCGGTCGGGCTCGGCGGGTCGGGAGGGACGGTGACGACGGCCGGGAGTTGCGGCAGCTGGGTGACGGCGGGGAGGCGGGCCGGGAAGCCGTCGGCGAGGAGGGCGGACCGCGACGGGGCCAGGTGGGCGAGGGAGAGGGCGTAGCAGGCGTCGAGGACGTCGTCGGCGGACCAGACGGTGCGCCACCGGTTGTGCTGGGCGATGATCCGCCGCAAGCCGCGGGAATCGGCGAACACGACGGCCACCCCGGGCACGGCCTCGGGTTCCGGCCAGTGCGACACCAGGTCCGCTGCGGGTCCGTGCTGCGGCGTCGCGGATGCCGATCCGGCTCCGGCCCGCTCGGCCGACTCACCTTCCGACCGCGCCGCCGATGGGCGCTCGGCCGCCGATGTGCGCGCACCCGCCCCGGCCGATCCGCCCTCCACCCGCGCCGCCGATGGGCGCTCCTCCGCCGATGAGCCCACACCCGCTCCGGCCCGCTCAGCAGCCCCGTCCCCGCGCGGATCCGCCACCGATCTCGGCGGCACCACCACGACCAACCCCGTCACGAACCGCCCGCCGTCGTGCCCGGCCAGTGCTCCCTTCGCCGCCGCCACCCCGGCGCCCGCTCGCTCCCCCGCCCCCGGCAGCGGCGACAACTGCGGCCCCGGCGAATGCGCCGCGATGACCACCACTCCACTCCGCGTGAACACCAGCGCGTCCACGAACCGCGGCCCCAGGCGGCTCGGCACCGTGATGCCCGCCAACGCCAGCCCCGGCAGGTGGTCCGGGCCCGGGCCCCAGGAACGCAGCAGCCGCACCAGGTGCTCCGCCGCGGTGGGCAGGGCCCGGTCCTCACCCGTGCGCTGGAGTGCCACCAGCACGCGGCCACACCTCCCCAGCGACAGAACGGCGAGCGCCCTTCGACGGTAGGAGGCGAACCACCCGCTCCCCCAGCAGCCGAACGAGTGGTCGAACACCACCGTGCGTAGTCGCTCTCGGGGGCTACCCGAACGGACGGGCCGATTCCGCCGTCCGGCGGGGTAGCCTGGCCGGACGTCATCGCCGACTTGACATCTGGAGCGTCCGTGGTCCTCACCCGCCGGCCCTCCCGGGTGGCCGACGACGGCGGCGCCTGGCCGGACAGCGGGCTCATCCAGCCGGCCGCACCGGAGGCCGCCGCGACCGCGCCACCCGGGCCCGAGGCCCCCACGATCGCCAAGTTCCACGCGCCCGAAATCATCTTCGGCGAAGGCGCCCTCGCCGAGGCGGGGCACGTCGCCGCGCGGCTGGGCGCGCGGCGGCCGATGCTGGTCACCGACGCCGGGCTGCTCGCGACGCCGTGGGTGGACGAGCTCGTCGGGCACCTGCGCGCCGCGGGCCTGACGCCCACCGTGTGGTCCGGCCTGACCCCCAACCCGAAGGACCACGAGATCGCGGCGGGCCACGAGCGCTACGTCGAGGCCGGCTGCGACGTCATCATGGGCCTCGGCGGCGGGTCGGTGATCGACGCCGGCAAGGGCGTCGCGCTGCTGGCCGCCAACGGCGGGAACATCCTCGACTTCGAGGGTGTCGACCGCAGCCGCCAGCCGATCCCGCCGATGGTGATGATCCCGTCGACCGCGGGCACCGGCGCCGACGTCTCGCAGTTCTGCATCGTGACCGACACCGCGCAGCGCACCAAGATCACGATCATCGGCCGCACCCTCGTGCCGGACGTCTCGGTGACCGACCCGCGGCTGCTCACCACGATGCCGACCTGGCTGGCCGCGGCGACCGGCCTCGACGCGCTCACCCACGGCATCGAGGCGTTCGTTTCCCGGGCGCACAACCTGCTCACCGACCACCACGCCCTCACCTCGGTGGCGCTGGTCAACGGCAACCTCGTGCGCAGCATCGACGAGCCTTCCGAGCGGACGCCCCGGCTGCTGATGGCCCAGGCCAGCCTGGAGGCCGGGCTGGCGTTCACCAACGCGATCCTCGGCGCCGCGCACGCCATGAGCCACCAGGTCGGCGGGCTGCTCGACCTGCCGCACGGCGTGATCAACGGCGTGCTGCTCCCCCACGTCGTCCGGTTCAACGCCCGCGCGCACCCCGGGCGGTACGTGCCGATCGCCCGCGCGCTGGGCCTCCCCGTGGACGCGATGCCACCGGAGGAGGCCGGGTTCGCCGTCGCCGACCGGGTGCGGGCGCTGGCCGACGCCGTCGGCGTGCCGAAGTGCCTCGGCGAGATCGGCGTCACCGCCGAGCACCTGCCGGTGCTGGCGCGCACCACCCTCCACGACGCGTGCCTGGCCACCAACCCGCGCGCGGCCGACGTCGCGGACATCGAGGCGCTGTTCCGGGCGGCGCTGTGACCGGCGGCCACGGCCCCGGCTACCTGGCCGAGCTGACCGGCGTCCGGTCGGGCAAGCGGTCGTTCTACCCCGCGTACGTGACGTCGATCGAGCGCCTCGAGGGCGTGATCCACGCGCTGGACCGGATCTCCCGGACGCTCGTGCGGACGGTGGAGCAGCAGGACGACTTGCTGCGCGCGACGGTCCGGACCGCGGCCGAGCACGTCGACGCGGAGTACGCGCTGTTCGCCGTCGCCGACTCCGTGCTGCCGGAAGCCGAGCCGCGGTGCACGATCATCGGACCCGGCGGCCGCCAGCTGTCCACTGTGGACCCGATGCCGGCGTACGTCCGCGAGTGCCTCACCCGGGTGCTGGCCGGGCAGCTCGGCTTCGACGACGACGGCGGCCAGCCCGGCCGCCACCTCCGCGTGCCGGTGACGCTCGCCTGCGAGGTCGTCGGCGGGCTGCTGCTGTGGGCGCCGCACGGGCGCCGGATCGACGAGACCGACGAGGCCGTGCTGCGGATCCTGGCCAGCCAGAGCGTGGTGGCGCTGCACAACTCGTCGCTGCACCGGCGCAGCGAACGCGCCCAGCAGGAGCTGCTGGCCGCCCGCCAGCGCGAGGTGATCGACTCCGAGCGGAACCGGATCGCGCGCGAGCTGCACGACAGCGTCACGCAGTCCGTGCTGTCGGCGGGCATGCAGATCGAACTGTGCCGGGCCGAGGCGGACGGCGAGACGGCGGAGCGGCTCACCACGGCCAAGGACCTCACCCGCGGCGCCGTCGACCAGCTGCGGTCGGTCATCCACGCGCTCAGCCACGACCGCGACGGCACGCGCGCCAGCCTGCCGGAGCTGCTGGAACAGCTGACGGAGGTGCACCTGCCGGCCGAGCTGGCCGTGGAGCTGCGGATCGGCGGCAAGCCGGTGGACCTGCCCGCCGCGGCCGAGCACTCGCTGTTCCGGATCTGCGGCGAGGCGCTGTTCAACAGCGCGGTGCACGGGCACGCGCGCCGCGCCCTGATCCGCCTGACCTACCGCACCGACCAGGTGGTGCTCGCCGTCTCGGACGACGGCTCGGGCGAGCCGGAGGTGCTGCGCCGGGTGCTGCGCGTCGCGGGCGGCCACGACCTCGACGGCGCCCACCGCGGCCTGGCGAACATGGACGCGCGCGCCCGCGAGCTCGGCGGGACGTTCTCGGTGCGGCGCTCGCGGATCGGCGGCGTCCAGATCGTGGTCGGGGTGCCGCTGGGATGACCGAGCCGATCACGATCGTCCTCGTCGACGACCACGCGATCCTGCGCCAGGGCCTGCGCTCGGTGCTGGAGCTTCGACCCGCTGCTGCGGATCGTCGGCGAGGCGTCGACGGCCGCGGAGGCCCAGGCGGTGGTCGCCGCCCAGCGGCCCGCGGTGGTGCTGCTGGACCTGAAGCTCTCGACGTCGTCGGATTCGGAGGGGCTGGCGTTGTGCCGCGAGCTGACGGCGGCCGAACCGTCGCCGTCGGTCCTGGTGCTGACGACGTTCCTCGAAGACCACCTGGTAGTGGCCGCGGTCCAGGCGGGCGCGCGCGGCTACGTCGTCAAGGACGTCGACACGACCGCGCTGGCGAACGCGATCAAGGCCGTGTCCCGCGGCGAGACCGCGTTCGACGAGCGGAGCATGACGTCGGTGGTCCGGACGCTGTCGAGCCGCGAGCAGCCGGACGCGCACCAGCTGACGGACCGGGAGCTCACGGTGCTGAAGCTGCTGGCGCAGGGGTTGTCGAACCAGGCGATCGGCGCGGAGCTGTTCATTTCGCCCACCACGGCGAAGTTCCACGTCGGGAACATCATGCGGAAGCTCGCGGTGAGCAGCCGGGCGGAGGCGGTCTACGCGGCTTCGAAACGGGCGTTGATCTGATCGTCAGTCCCGGTCCACGACCAGCCAGCCACCGTGGTGCTCGAAGACGGTGAACGGCTCCCTCGACGCCCGCCCCCACGCCAGGAGCTGTCCGGCGTCCACCGGGTCGGACCGGACCGCCACCACCACCCGTCGCCGCGCCACCCGCAGCATCTCTCGCACCACGGCGGCCGCGTGCGCGGGCGGGACGTGCTCCAGCAGGTGGATCGCCAGCACCGTGTCGACGCTTCGGGAGGCCAGCGGCACGGCGGCCGCGTCGCAGGTCAGCACCGGCAGCGGGGACCCGAGCCAGGACGCGACCCGCGACAGCAGCTCCATCGTCCCGGGCGAGAGGTCCGACGCGATCGGGCGCAGCCCCTGGGCGGCCAGCCGCAACGGCAGGAAGCCGAAGCAGGACCCCAGGTCCAGCACGGAACGGCCGCGCACGAGGTTCAGTGCGCGCGAGTGCACAGGCGCCATCGACGCGATCGCGCCCGCGCGGGACGGGTGGCGCAACGCCGCGAGGGTGTTGGCGTAGAAGAGGGTCCACGCCAGCAACGGGTCGTGGACGGTCGTGCGGACCACGCCGGTGAAGATGCGCTCGAAATGGGGCGCCAGCCCGGGCAGCTCGGCCGCCAGGTGCCCGGCCAGGTCGTCGTCGAGCTCGTCGCCGCGGTAGCGGTGCGCCACCAGGATCCGCGTGCCCAGGGCGTACACGCGGAAGTGCTCGGTTACCCGGGTTGGCGTTAGCCGCGCCGTCAGCGCGTTCGGCACCGCGACGCCGTCGGCGTGGCAGACCAGCAGGTCGCCGCTTTCCCACCAGCCGCGGTGGCCGGGGGCGAGCGGGTCCAGCGTCCTGGTCACCGGCCGGACGCTATTTGCGTTGCCGTGCAAGGGGAACCGCACGGGCCGGAAACCGTCCGGTCGGAGCGGGCGGGCCCCTGTCCGATCGGAGAGGTTCACCGGCGGGCCCGTCCGTGTGATGATGGCAGCCCGGGGACACCGAACGGCTCGACGAGGAGTGCGAGTGGACCTGCGGACCGAGATCGCGCAGTCGTGGCGGCGGGCGGAGCTGTCCGGGCTCTCGCCGGAGTCGGCCGTCGACCGGCTGGACGTCGCCGACGTCGACAGCCGCAGCCGGCTGCTGCGCGCCGCCTCGCCCGTGCTGGACGAACTGGCCCGGCAGCTGGCCGGCACGCGCTTCTGCGTCGTGCTCGCCGACGAGGAGTGCCGGATCGTGGCCCGGCGGTTCAGCGAGCGGTCGGTCGAGCTGGCCCTGGAAGGCATCAGCGCCGTGCCCGGCTGCCAGTTCCTCGAGGAGCGCACCGGCACCAACTCGCTGGCGACGCCGTTCGAGACCCGCCGCGGTGTGTCGGTCGACGGCGACGAACACTTCCTCGAAGCGCTGAAGCAGTTCACCTGCTACGGCCACCCGGTGGTGCACCCCGCGACCCGGCGGCTGGCCGGCGTCCTCGACATCACCGGCCCGGCCGGCGACGCGAACCCGCTGCTCGCGCCCTTCCTGCGGCGCGCGGTCGCCGACATCGAGCGGCGGCTGCTCGACGGTGCGAAGCTCGCCGAACAGCAGCTTCTGGCCGCGTTCCAGTCGGTGCAGCACCGGGCGCACGCGGTGCTGGCGCTCGGCCAGGACGTCGTGCTCGCCAACACCGCGGCGACCGAGCTGGTCGACACCGCCGACCACCGGCTGCTGCAGGAGCTGGGCCGCACCCAGCGGGGGCTCCGGCGGCTCCGGCTGACGTCGGGCACGCCGGTCGAGGTGCGGGTCGAGGCCGTCTCGGCGAGCGCGGGCCTGCTGTTCGAGCTGGCGCCGGTGCGCCCGGCGAGCCCGGTGGTGTCGCGGCCGCGGGCCACGCGCGGCCTCTTCCCGGCGTCGATCGAAGAGCGCCTCCGCCGGGCCGGCCACGCCCGGCGCCGGGTGCTCGTCTGCGGCGAACCGGGTGCGGGCCGCAGCACGGCGGTCCGCGTCGTCGCCGGGGACGAGCCGCTGCACGAGTTCGACGCCTCCGACGTCGTGGCGGGCGAGGCCGCCTGGTGCGCGCGGGTCGAGGCCGCCACCGGGCAGCGCGGCCTGCTGGTGATCGACGGGATCCAGCTGCTGACCCCGCTGGCCGCGGTCCGCCTGGCCCGGCTGCTCGACACGACGACGGCGTGGTTCGCCCTGGTCAGCGGCCCGCCGTCGGAGCTGCGCGGCGACCAGGCGACGCTCGCCGCGCGGGTGCACCGGCGGATCGAGCTGCCGCCGCTGCGCGAGCGCCGCGACGAGATCCCGGCGATCGCCCGCGAGCTGCTGCGCGGGTTCGGCGACTCGCTGCGCCTGACGCCGGGCGCGCTGGAGCTGCTGGGTTCGCAGCGCTGGCCGGGCAACCTGCGGGAGCTGGCCGGGGTACTGGCGGGCGCGGCCGACCGCCGCTCGGCGGGTGACCTGACGGCCGAAGACGTCGCCCCGGGCTGCGCGGAGACGGCCCCGGGCGCGGCACTGAGCGGCTGGGAGCAGGCGGAGTACGACGTGATCGTCCGGACGCTGCGCGCCTGCGACGGCAACAAGGTCCGGGCGGCGAAGCAGCTCGGCATCAGCCGTTCGACGCTCTACAACCGGATGCGGGCGCTGCGGGTCCGCTGACGCCGAGCCCGGTGTCCGGGATTTGGACACTCCACCGCCGCCGCGGCTTCCCACAATCGAGCCACGAGGGGTGCACCGCCGCACGTGGAGGAGATGGCCGTGAAGACCAAGGCAGCCGTACTGTTCGATGCCGGTAAGCCGTTCGAGATCATGGAGCTGGACCTCGACGGTCCCGGCCCCGGCGAGGTGCTCATCAAGTACACCGCCGCCGGGTTGTGCCACTCGGACCTGCACCTGATCGACAACGACCTGGTGCCGCGGTTCCCGATCATCGGCGGCCACGAGGGTGCCGGGATCATCGAGGAGGTCGGCCCCGGCGTCACCAAGGTCGCGCCCGGCGACCACGTCGTCTGCAGCTTCATCCCGAACTGCGGCACCTGCCGTTACTGCTCGACCGGCCGCCAGAACCTGTGCGACATGGGCGCCACCATCCTCGACGGCCACATGCCCGACGGGACGTTCCGCTTCCACGGCGGCGGCCAGGACTTCGGCGCGATGTGCATGCTCGGCACGTTCTCCGAGCGCGCCACGATCTCCCAGCACTCGGTCGTCAAGGTCGACGACTGGCTGCCGCTGGAGACGGCCGTGCTGGTCGGCTGCGGCGTGCCCACCGGCTGGGCGACGGCGAACTACGCCGGCGGCGTCCGGGCCGGGGACACCACGGTCGTCTACGGCATCGGCGGCATCGGCATCAACGCCGTGCAGGGCGCGAAGCACGCCGGGGCGAAGTACGTCGTCGCGGTCGACCCGGTCGAGTTCAAGCGCGAGGCGGCGCTCAAGTTCGGCGCCACCCACGCGTTCGCCACCGCGGCCGAAGCCGCCGAGAAGGTCGCCGAGCTGACCTGGGGCCAGCTGGCCGACCAGGCGCTGATCACCGTCGGCACGGTCGACGAAGACGTCGTCAACGAGGCGTTCAACGTCGTCGGCAAGGGCGGCACCGTCGTCATCACCGGCCTGGCCAACCCGGAGAAGCTCACCGTGCACGTCTCCGGCGGCGTGCTGACGCTGTTCGAGAAGACGATCAAGGGCACGCTGTTCGGCTCGGCGAACCCGCAGTACGACATCGTCCGGCTGCTGCGGCTCTACGACGCCGGCCAGCTCAAGCTCGACGAGCTGGTGACCCGCAAGTACAGCCTCGAGCAGGTCAACGAGGGTTACCAGGACCTGCGCGACGGCAAGAACATCCGCGGTGTGATCGTCCACGCGTGACGGGTGTCCACAGTGGACCTCGACGCACCGTACCGGGTCAACCCGCGTGGTCCCTTCGAGGCGCTCGCCCACCAGTGCGAGCGCCGCGAGGGGTGCCTGCTCGGCACCCCGGACGTGGTCCGCTTCGTCCGCGACCTGGTCATGCACGCCACGGCCCGCGACGCGCTCGACGCCGCGGAGCTGAGCGAGACGACCCGGGCGCGGGTGGTGGCGGCACTGGAGCACCTCGCCGCCACCGGCGTGATCATCGCCGACCCGTGAGCCGCTACGGGCGCGGGGTGTTGCGCAGGTTGGCCCGGGCCAGGTCGACCATCTTGCCGACCCCGCCGTTGAGCACGGTCTTCGTCGCGCCGAGGGCGAAGCCGCGCACCATCTCGCCGGTGATCCGCGGCGGGATCGACAGCGCGTTCGGGTCGGTCACCACCTCGACCACGGCCGGGCCGGGGTGGGCGAACGCCTTCTCCAGCGCGCCGCGGACGTCGCCGGGGTCTTCGACGCGGGCCGAGTGGATGCCGCACGCCGCCGCGATCGCCGCGAAGTTCACCGGCGGGTGGTCGGTGCCGAAGTCCGGGAGGCCGTCGACGAGCATCTCCAGCTTCACCATGCCCAGCGTGGCGTTGTTGAACACCACGACCTTCACCGGGACGTCGTAGGCGGGCAGCGTCAGCAGATCGCCCATCAGCATCGCGAGCCCGCCGTCGCCCGACAGCGACACCACCTGGCGGCCCGGCTGGGCGAGCTGCGCGCCGATCGCGTGCGGCAGCGCGTTCGCCATGCTGCCGTGCCGGAACGAGCCGAGCACACGGCGACGGCCGTTCGGGGTCAGGTACCGCGCGGCCCAGACGTTGCCCATGCCGGTGTCCACGGTGAACACGGCGTCATCGGCGGCGACCTCGTCGAGCACCGAAGCGACGTACTCGGGGTGGATCGGCCGGCGCTGCTCGATCTTCCCCGTGTACGCGCCGACGACCTTCTCCAGCTTCCGCACGTGCTCGCGCAGCATCCGGTCGAGGAACCCGCGGTCGGCACGCGGGCGTAGCAGCGGCAGCACTGCCTTGAGGGTCTCCTTCACGTCGCCGTGCACGGCCAGGTCCAGCGGCGTGCGGCGGCCGAGGCGCGAGGCGTCGTGGTCGACCTGGATCGTGCGGGCCTGCGGCAGGAACTTGTCGTACGGGAAGTCGGTGCCCAGCAGGACGATCCGGTCGGCCTCGTGCATCGCGTCGTAGCAGGCGCCGTACCCGAGCAGGCCGCTCATGCCGACGTCGAAGGGGTTGTCGAACTGGATCCACTCCTTGCCGCCGAGCGAGTGCCCGACCGGCGCGGCGAGCTTCTCCGCCACCGCCATGACCTCGTCGTGCGCGCCGCGGACCCCCGCGCCCGCGAAGAGCATCACCTTCTCCCCCGAGTTCAGCAGGTCGGCGAGCTCCTGGACCACCTCCGCGGGCGGCACCGCCGGCGACGGCGTGACCAGCGGGAGCCGCTCGGTGAGCGGGCCGGTGGCCTTGCGGTCGGCGAGGTCGCCGGGGATGGTCAGCACCGCGACGCCGCCCTTGCCGACGGCGGCCTGGGTCGCGATCCGCAGCAGCCGCGGCAGCTGCGCCGGGTCGGCGACGACCTCGCTGAAGTGGCTGCATTCGGCGAAGAGCCGGTCCGGGTGGGTCTCCTGGAAGAAGCCGGTGCCGATCTGGGTGGACGGGATGTGCGACGCGATCGCCAGCACCGGCGCGCCCGAGCGGTGCGCGTCGAAGAGGCCGTTGATCAGGTGCAGGTTGCCCGGCCCGCAGCTGCCCGCGCACACCGCGAGCTTGCCGGTGACCTGCGCTTCGGCCGCTGCGGCGAAGGCGGCGGTCTCCTCGTGGCGGACGTGCACCCACTCGATGCCGTCGGTGCGGCGGACCGCGTCGACGATCGGGTTGAGGCTGTCGCCCACGATGCCGTAGATGCGTTCGACCCCCGCGTCCCGCAGGGTCCTGACCAGCTGTTCTGCCACCGTTGCCATACCTCCAGGGTGGCCTGGTCCGACGCATGCGTCCAATGCCTGATTGGGGGAAAATCCATACACTGGGCGCATGGACGTCCAGACGCTGCGGCTCTTCCGGGAAGTCGCCGCGGGCGCGACCGTCACCGAGACCGCCGCGCGTGGCCACCTCACCCAGCCCGCGCTCTCGCGGGCGTTGCGGCGGCTGGAGCACGACGCCGGCGCCGAGCTGTTCCGCCGGTCCGGCCGGGTGCTGCGGCTGACCCCGGCCGGGCACGCCTTCAAGCGGCACGTCGACCTCGTGCTCGACCAGCTCGACCAGGGCCTGCGCGAGGTCGGCGAGATCGTCGCGCCGGGCACCGGGGTCGTGCCGCTGGCCTTCCTGCACACGTTCGGGACGTGGCTGGTGCCCGAGGTGCTGAGCGGGTTCCTCGCCGAGCACCCCGGCGCCCGCTTCGAACTGCGTCAGCACGGCGAGGCCGGGCTCGAGGCCGAGCTGCTCGACGGCACCGCGGACCTCGTCATCACCAGCGGCGACCCCGGGCACGCCCAGCTGGAGTGGACGCGCCTGCTCGTCGAGCCGCTGCGGCTGGCCGTCCCGCCGCACCACCGGCTCGCCGGACACCGCCGCGTCCGCCTCGCCGACGTCGCGGACGAGACGTTCATCCTCCTGCGGCCCGGGTACGCCCTGCGCGAGACGACCGAGCGGCTGTGCGCCGAAGCCGGGTTCACCCCGCGCATCGGGTTCGAGGGAGACGAGGTCGAGACGCTGCGCGGGCTCGTCACCGCCGGGCTCGGGGTGTCCGTGCTGCCACTGCCGCACTCCGCGGAGTTCCCCGCACCGCACCTGGAACTGACCGATGTGGACGCCGCGCGTGACATCGGCCTCGCCTGGGCGGCCGGGCGGACCCTCCCGCCGTTGAGCGAAACCTTCCGCCGGCACGTGCTCGACTCGTTCGACCGTCCACAAGGGACGATGTGAGACACGCCCGGCGGACCCGCGAGATCACCTCGCGTGTGCCAGGGTGAAAGCATGGCCGCGCTGAGATCCTTCCTGACGTCCTGGACCTCCGTCACGCCCGTGCTCGCCGTCGTCGTGCTGGCGCTGGCCTGGGGCCGCGACCTCGGACCGGTCTTCGTCGCCGTCGTCGCCGTTGCGCTCGGTGCGACCGTGCTCGCCGCCGTGCACCACGCCGAGGTCGTCGCGCACCGGGTCGGGGAACCGTTCGGGTCCTTGGTGCTCGCGGTGGCGGTCACGGTCATCGAAGTCGCGCTGATCGTCACGATGATGGTCTCCGGCGGCCCCGAAGCCGGTTCGCTGGCGCGGGACACGGTGTTCGCCGCGGTGATGATCACGACCAACGGCATCGTCGGCATCGCCCTGCTCGTCGGCGCCCGCCGCTACGGCGCGACGCTGTTCAACCCCGAAGGCAGCGGCGCCGCGCTGGCCACCGTCGCGACGCTGGCGACGCTGAGCCTGGTGCTGCCGACGTTCACCTCCAGCACCCCCGGCCCGGCGTTCTCCCCCGCCCAGCTGACGTTCGCGGCCCTCGCGTCGCTCGTGCTGTACGGGACGTTCGTGCTGACCCAGACGGTCCGCCACCGCGACTTCTTCCTCCCGGTGGCGGCCGACGGCGAGGTCAAGGAGGACGACCACGCCGACCCGCCGTCGAACCGGGCGGCCCTGGGCAGCCTCGCCCTGCTGCTGGTGGCCCTGGTCGCGGTGGTCGGGCTGGCGAAGGTGGAGTCCCCGGCGATCGAGGCGGGCGTGCGCGCGGCCGGGTTCCCGCAGTCGTTCGTCGGCGTCGTGATCGCGTTGCTGGTCCTGCTGCCGGAGACGCTCGCGGCGGTCCGCGCGGCCCAGCGCGACCGGATGCAGATCAGCCTGAACCTCGCCTACGGTTCGGCGATCGCCAGCATCGGCCTGACGATCCCGGCGATCGCGCTCGCGTCCGTGTGGCTGCCGACCGAGCTGCTGCTGGGCCTCGGCTCGACGCAGATCGTCCTGCTGGCCCTGACCGTGGTGGTCAGCGTCCTGACCGTGGTCCCCGGACGCGCCACCCGCCTGCAGGGTGGCGTGCACCTGGTCCTGCTGGCCGGGTTCCTGGTCCTGGCGGTCAACCCCTGAGGCGCGCCTCGGGGCGGGTCGGCTGGAACAGCTCGACGGGGTTGCCCGACGGGTCCTCGACGAGCACCTGGTCACCGCCCACGCCGTGCACGATCTCGCCGCGCAGCACCGCTCCGGCGCCCTTCAGCCGCTCGACCTCGGCGGCCAGGTCGTCGACCTCGAGGGCGAACCGGTTCCACCCGCCCGGCGCGGGCGCGACCCCACCGACCGCGGCCCCACCGCCCGGGCCGCCGCCCGGCGCGGAGAGCAACAGCCGGAGGTCGCCCCGCGCGAGCATCGCGAAACCGGGCGCGGGGTGCATCCGCTCGGTGAACCCGAGGTGCTCGCGGTAGAAGGCGATCGCGGCATCGACGTCGTCGACGATGTACCGGACGCTCACGGTGGCCATGGCGTCCAGCACAGCACAGCGGCCGGGCCGAAGCCAGCGCTCACGGCGCCTTCGTGACCTCGATGCCGACCACGCAGGTGTCGTCGTCGGTGTCGGCCGTGCTGAACGTCAGCAAGGTGTCCAGCTGGTGCTCCAGCCCGCCGTCGTGGCCCTCCACCAGGGTCACCAGCCGCGCCACCGACTCCTGCACCGGCCGGTCGCGGCGCTCGATCAGGCCGTCGGTGTAGATCAGCAGGATGTCGCCCTCGCCGAGCTGGACCTCTTCCTCCTGGTAGGACACGTCCCGGACCGCGCCGAGCAGGGAGCCGCGGATCAGCGGCAACGTCGTCGCCTCGCCGTTCGCGTGCCGGACGATCGGCGGCAGGTGCCCGGCCCGCGCCCAGCGCAGCTTCCGGTGGGCCGGGTCGTAGACGGCCGCGACCGCCGTCGCCGTCACGTGGTCGGTGAGGTGGTAGGCCACCAGGTTGAGCCAGGTGAGCAGCTGGGCGGGTCCGGCGCCGGTCGCCGCGAGGCCGCGCAGGGCGTTGCGCAGGCTCACCATGCCAGTGGCCGCGTCGATTCCGTGGCCCGCCACGTCGCCCACGCACAGCAGGATCTCCCCCGTCGGCAACGCCACCGCGTCGTACCAGTCGCCGCCGACCAGGTGCTCCTTCTCCGCCGGCCGGTAGCGGACCGCAGCTCGCAAGCCCGGCATGTCCAGCGGTGCCCTCGCCGGGGGCATGATCGCGTGCTGCAGCTGCAGGGCCAAGCGGTTGCGCTCGATCGCCTCCTGCTCGGTTTCGGCCAGCCTGTCGCGCGTTGCCGCCAGGGCCACCTCGGTCCAGTGCTGGGCCGACACGTCCTGGTAGGCACCGCGGACCGCGATCAGCTCACCGCGGCCGTCGACGACCGGCTCGGCCACCACCCGGATGTGGCGGGCCACCCCGTCGGAACGCTGCAGGCGGAACGCCGTCGATGACGGCCGCCGGTGGTGGAGGACCGCGCGCAGGAACCGGCCGATCGCCTGGGCGTCGTCCGCGTGGGCGTTCGCCGCCAGGTCGTGCAGCGACAACGGCGTCGCGTTCGGGGGCAGGCCGTACAGCGAGAACAGCTCCGTGTTCCAGGTGATCTCGCCCGTCACCACGTTCTCTTCGAAACCGCCGATGCGCCCCAGCCGCTGGGCGTGCTGCAGGAGCACCGCCAGCTTCGCCGCGTCGTCCTGGATGCGCAGGATCAGCAGCACGTTTCCGGCGAAGCGGGTGACGCTGATGTCGGTCAGGACGGTCAGCGGCACCTGGTCGACCAGCGTCGTCACCGCCATGCTGTCCGCGCGGAACGGCTCGCCCGTCGCGTAGACGCGCTGGATCTTGTCCAGCAGGCCGCTTTCCTCCGCGGCCAGCGGATACGCCTCCAGCAGCCGGGTGCCGACGATCCTGCTGCGCGGGCGCCCGCCCGGGTCGGCGAACCGGACGTTCGCGTGGTGGATGCGGAAGTCGCTCAACCGCCCGCCGTCGAGGCACGGCGACAGCAGCACCGCCGGGTCGTGCAGGCCGTCGATGAAGTCGACGAGCTCGCCGAGGAAGTCGCCGGAACCGTCGGCCGCCACCGGTGCGATCACGCCGTCCCACGTGTCGAGCGTGTGCGCGCACAGCTCGGCCAACGCCTCCAGCTGACGGCGCTGCCGCCCCGGTTCGGCGGGCAGCGGGTCCGGCCAGCACATCTCGACGACGCCGATGATGCGCCCGCCGGTGCCGGTCGGGACCGCGACCCGGCCGCCCGCACCCAGCGTGTGCTGCCCGATCGACGGCAGCCCGGCCGCGGACAACGTCGGGAGCCAGACCGTGTCGCGCTCGAGCAACGCGCTGCGGGCCGGGGTCGCCACACCCGGTGGGACGTACCGCCAGCGGGCCGCCTCTTCGGCCGAGAACCCGGCCGACCCGGCCAGGGTCAACGACCCGTCGGGCCCGGCCAGCCAGACGGCGACCGCGGTCGCGCCGAGCGGCCGCAGCGCGTGCTCCAAAATGGACTCCGCGACGCGCTGGGTGTCGCCCGCCGCGAGCACGCCGCTTTCGGCCGTGCGCAGCCGCACCGCGACCGAACCGTCGCGCTCGGTCTGGGCCAGGAACTCCTGTGCCACCTCGGTGATCCGGTCCTCGGCGGCCTCGCCGACGACGTCCGCGGCGAACTCGAGCGGGGTCATCCCCGCGCGTTCGGCGAGCGACTCCAGCTGCCGCGCCGCGTCGGACGGCGTGCAGTGCAGGCGTTCCATCAGGACGCCCTTGGCCAGCTCGATCAGCGCACGGCCGTCCGCGACGGCCTGCGCGTGGTCGACCTCGCCGCGCAGCCGCGCGACGGTGTCGGCGAGCCGGGCCAGGTTGGCGGACACCTCGGCGGGCGGCGCGAGCACCGGGAAGGTCTCCTCTTCGGCGGTCACCCGATCACGCCGTCACGTGCCGCTTGATGCGGGCGATCAGGTCGTCCGCGTCGACCGGCTTGGTCACGTAGTCCGTCGCGCCCGAGGCAAGGCTCTTCTCGCGGTCGCCCGGCATCGCCTTCGCCGTCACCGCGACGATCGGGATGTCCGCGTGCTCGGGCATCGCGCGGATCGTCGCCGTCGCGGTGTAGCCGTCCATCTCCGGCATCATCACGTCCATCAGGATCAGGTCGATGCCCGGGTGCGCCGCGACCGTCTCGACGCCCTTGCGGCCGTCTTCGGCGTGCAGCACCTGCATCCCGTGCAGCTCCAGGATCCCGGTCAGCGCGTAGACGTTGCGCGGGTCATCGTCGACGATCAGCACCGTGCGCCCGGCCAGCGTCGTGTCGACGTCGGCCGCCCGCACCGGCGCGGCCGGCTCCTCCGGGCGGACCAGCGGCAGCACCGCGCCGGGCTCCTCGGCCGACAGGTGCAGCGCGATCCGCTCGCGCAGCTCGTCCAGGCCCGACAACACTTCGAGCGACTGCATGTCCGCGCGGGACTGCACCAGCTGCGCCAGCTCGACGTCGAGGCGACGGCTGCTGTGCGCGAGCACCGGGACCAGCCGCAGCGCGCTGTCGCCTTGCATCGCGTCGAGGAAGCCGAACGCGGTCCGGTCGGGCAGGTCGAGGTCGAGCACGACGCAGTGGTAGGCGTCGGTGGCGAGCGCGGCCGCGGCCTCCTCGGTGCCGACCGCCGTGACGATCTCGACGTCGGCGGGCGAGAGGCCGATGTCCCGGCTGTCGGCCAGGTCTGCGGCGGCGCTCTCGGCGACGAGCGTCAGCAGCCCGTGCTGACGCTCCTCCACGACGAGCAGCCGCCGGTGCGCGCGGGGCGCCGACGGCGTGGCACCGGAGTCGCCGCCGGTGACGGCGATCCGGGTGTGCTCGCCCGCGGGCAGCGGCGCGAAGTCCGGCCGCGCGACCGGTAGCGAGAAGGTGAACGTGCTGCCCTCACCGAGGGTGCTTTCGGCGGTGATGAACCCGCCGAGCAGCTGGGCGATCTCCCGGCTGATCGACAGGCCGAGCCCGGTGCCGCCGTACTTGCGGCTGGTGGTGCCGTCCGCCTGCTGGAACGCGCCGAAGATCGACTCCAGCTGGTGCTCGGCGATCCCGATCCCGGTGTCGGTGACCCGGAAGGCGACGGCGGGCCCGTACGCCCGCAGCGGCCGGGGCAGGGTTTCCGGGTCCACCGGCTCGATGTGCAGCTCGATCCCGCCGACCTCGGTGAACTTCACCGCGTTCGACAGCAGGTTGCGCAGCACCTGCCGCAGCCGCGAGTCGTCGGTGAGCAGCTCGGACGGCGAGCCCGGCGCGACGGTGATCCGGAAGTCCAGGTTGCGTTGCGAGGTCATCGGCCGGAACGTCGCCTCGACGTAGTCCAGCAGCCCGCGCAGGGGCACCTGCTCCGGGGTGACGTCCATCTTCCCGGCCTCGACCTTCGACAGGTCGAGGATGTCGTTGATCAGCTGCAGCAGGTCCGACCCGGCGGAGTGGATGATGCCCGCGTACTCGACCTGCTTCGCGGTGAGGTTGCGCGTGGGGTTCTGCGCGAGCAGCTGGGCGAGGATGAGCAGGCTGTTGAGCGGGGTGCGCAGCTCGTGGCTCATGTTGGCCAGGAACTCCGACTTGTACTTCGACGCCAGGGTCAGCTGCTGGGCGCGGGCCTCCAGCTCCTGGCGCGCCTGCTCGATCTCCAGGTTCTTCGTCTCGATGTCGCGGTTCTGCGTGACCAGCAGCGCGGCCTTCTCCTCCAGTTCGGCGTTCGACGACTGGAGTTCTTCCTGCCGCGCCTGGAGTTCTTCGGAGCGGGCCTGCAGTTCGGCGGTCAGCCGCTGCGACTCGCCGAGCAGCTCGTCGGTGCGGGCGTTGGCGACGATGCTGTTGACGTTGACGCCGATCTGCTCCATCAGCAGTTCGAGGAACGCCCGGTGCACGGCGGTGAAGCCGTGCACCGACGCCAGTTCGAGCACGCCGAGCACCTGGTCCTCGACGACGATCGGCAGCACGATCACGCTGGCGGGCGCGGTCCGGCCGAGGCCGGAGGAGATCGTGGCGTAGCCGGGCGGGACGTCGTCGACGACGATCGGGCGGCGGCTGCGCGCGGCCTGCCCGACCAGCGACTGGCCGATCCGGAACCGGATGGCCGGGCCGTCGCCGTCGTCGGGGTGTCCGTACGCGCCGATCAGCCGCAGCTCCGGCACCTCGGCGGTGTCGTCAGCCAGGTAGAACGCCCCGTACTGGGCGTTGACCATCGGGACCAGCTCGTCCATCACCGCGGCCGCGACGACGGCGAGGTCCCGGCGGCCCTGCATCAGCCCGGTGATCGTGGCCAGGTTGGACTTGAGCCAGTCCTGCTCCTGGTTCGCCCGCGTCGTCTCGCGCAGCGACTCCACCATCGAGTTGATGTTGTCCTTCAGCTCGGCGACCTCGCCCGAGGCGTCGACCGTGATCGAGCGGGTCAGGTCGCCCTCCGCGACGGCGCTGGTGACCTCGGCGATCGCGCGGACCTGCCGGGTGAGGTTCCCGGCCAGCTCGTTGACGTTCTCGGTGAGCCGCTTCCAGGTGCCGGACACGCCTTCGACCTCGGCCTGGCCGCCGAGGCGGCCTTCGCTGCCGACCTCGCGCGCCACCCGCGTGACCTCCGCGGCGAACGCCGAGAGCTGGTCGACCATCGTGTTGATCGTGGTCTTGAGCTCGAGGATCTCGCCGCGCGCGTCGACGTCGATCTTGCGGGTCAGGTCGCCCTGGGCGACGGCGGTGGTCACCTGGGCGATGTTGCGGACCTGCCCGGTGAGGTTGTTCGCCATCGAGTTGACGTTGTCGGTGAGGTCCTTCCACGTGCCCGCGACGTTCGGCACCCGGGCCTGCCCGCCGAGCATGCCCTCGGTGCCGACCTCGCGGGCCACTCTCGTGACCTCGTCGGCGAACGCGGACAGCGTGTCGACCATCGTGTTGATGACGTCCGCCAGCGCCGCGACCTCGCCCTTGGCCTCGACGGTGATCTTGCGGGACAGGTCACCGCGCGCGACCGCCGTGGCGACCTGGGCGATCGAGCGCACCTGGCCGGTCAGGTTGGACGCCATCACGTTGACGTTGTCGGTGAGGTTCTTCCAGGTCCCGGACACGCCGCGAACCGTGGCCTGGCCGCCGAGGTTGCCCTCGGTACCGACCTCACGCGCCACCCGGGTGACCTCGTCCGCGAACGCGGACAGCTGGTCGACCATCGTGTTGATGGTGTCCTTCAGCTCGAGGATCTCGCCGCGGGCGTCGACCCGGATCTTCTGCGAGAGGTCACCGCGCGCGACCGCGGTGGTGACCTGCGCGATCGAGCGGACCTGCGCGGTGAGGTTGTCGGCCATGACGTTGACCGACTCGGTGAGGTCCTTCCAGGTGCCGGAGACGCCCTTGACGTCGGCCTGGCCGCCGAGACGGCCTTCCGTGCCCACCTCACGCGCCACCCGGGTGACCTCGTCCGCGAACGCGGACAGCTGATCCACCATCGTGTTCAGCGTGTCCTTGAGCTTCGAGGACCTCGCCGCGGGCGGTGACGTTGATCTTCTGGGAGAGGTCGCCCTTGGCCACCGCGGTGGCGACTTGGGCGATGTTGCGGACCTGGTCGGTCAGGTTGCCCGCCATGAAGTTCACCGAGTCGGTGAGGTCGCGCCAGGTGCCCGAGACACCCTTGACGTCGGCCTGGCCGCCCAGCCGTCCCTCGGTGCCCACCTCGCGCGCCACTCTCGTGACTTCGTCGGCGAACGACGACAGCTGGTCCACCATCGTGTTGATCGTGTTCTTGAGTTCGAGGATCTCGCCGCGCGCGTCGACGGTGATCTTCTGCGAGAGATCGCCCTTCGCGACCGCCGTCGTCACCTGGGCGATGTTGCGGACCTGGTCGGTCAGGTTCCCGGCCATGAAGTTCACCGAGTCGGTGAGGTCGCGCCACACGCCGCCGACGCCGGGCACCTGGGCCTGCCCGCCGAGGCGGCCTTCGCTGCCCACCTCACGCGCCACCCGGGTGACCTCGTCCGCGAACGACGACAGCTGGTCCACCATCGTGTTGACGGTGTCCTTCAGCTCCAGGATCTCGCCGCGCGCGTCGACGTCGATCTTCTGCGACAGGTCGCCCTTCGCCACCGCGGTCGCCACCTGCGCGATGTCGCGCACCTGGGTGGTGAGATTCCCCGCCATGGCGTTCACCGAGTCGGTGAGGTCTTTCCACGTGCCGGACACGCCGGGGACCTTCGCCTGGCCACCCAGCTGGCCCTCGCTGCCGACCTCCCGCGCGACGCGCGTGACCTCGGAGGTGAACAGCGACAGCTGGTCGGCCATGCCGTTGAACACGGTGGCGATCTCGCCGAGCAGCCCATCGGCCCCACCGGGCAGCCGGATGCCGAAGTCACCGTCGCGCACGGCGGTCAGGCCGGCCAGCAACCGGCGCAGCTCCTGCTCCCCCGCCTCGCCCACGCCTGCGACCGCGCCGTTGGCACCCGGGCGCGTCCCCTCGACCATTGCCCCACCCATCCGCCACCCGTTTCTTCGGTTTTCGGCGCCCCGGCGCCGTTCCGATGTGCACACCGGATGGTCCAGCATAGTGCAACTGCACTAGACTCCAGGGCAACGGTTGAGCAACCAGCCGCGCCCGTGTCCACGAGCGTTCTCCAGGCGGTGCTCGCAAGCCTTTCCTTCTCTCCCAGACCATCCGGCCGCGTTACCCCGTTCGGCTGAACGCGGGCCGCGGCGCCCGGTGACGCGCGCTCCCGGCGGCACCGGCCTTCGTCATGCCCGTCGTCAGGTCCACAGTGGACTATCCACAGTGGAGGGTGGCCACAGACCGTCCCCTGTGGACCCGCGAGCCTTGACGCGGCGAAGGGGTTCCCTTCCGCCGCCGATCGTATATGATTTGGGATATGTTCCGGCCCGGCAAGATCATCGCGCTGCACCTCAACTACCGGTCCCGCGCCGCCCAGCGCGGCCGGGTGCCGCAGCAGCCGTCGTACTTCCTCAAGCCGCCGACGTCGGTGGCGGCGAGCGGTGCCGTTCTCGAACGCCCGGCCGGGACCGAGTTGCTCGGCTTCGAAGGAGAGATCGCGCTGGTCATCGGCCGCACCGCCCGCCGCGTCGGCCCCGAAGACGGCTGGTCGTACGTCGGCGGGGTCACCGCCGCCAACGACTTCGGCGTCTACGACCTGCGGTACGCCGACAAGGGCAGCAACCTGCGGTCCAAGGGCGGCGACGGCTTCACCCCGCTCGGCCCGGCGGTGCTGCCGGCGGCGGACATCGATCCCGCGGCCCTGCGCCTGCGCACGTGGCTCAACGGCGAGCTGGTCCAGGAGGACACCACCGCCGGCTTGCTGTTCGGCTTCGGGCGGCTGGTCGCGGACCTCTCCCAGCTGATCACCCTCGAACCCGGCGACGTCGTCCTGACCGGTACCCCGGCGGGTGCGTCGGTCGCCGTCCCCGGCGACATCGTCGAGGTGGAGGTCGACACGGCCGGGCACACCACCGGCCGCCTGGTCACGACCGTCGCCGCCGGAACCGTCCCGTTCGGGCCGTACGGTGCCCTCCCCCGCGTTGACGAGCAGCACCGCGCGGACGCGTACGGGACGGCCGAACCGGGCTTCGACCTGACACCGGAGCTGCGCGAGCGGATCGAGTCCGTCGGCACCGCGACGCTGTCCGCCCAGCTGCGCAAGCGCGGCTACGACGCCGTGTCGATCGACGAGCTCACCTCGACCCGGCCGGGCACCCGGCTCACCGGCCGCGCCCGCACCCTGCGGTACCTGCCCTACCGCGAGGATCTGTTCAAGGAGCACGGCGGCGGCTACAACGCGCAGAAGCGGGCGGTCGACAGCCTCGGCCCCGGCGACGTCCTCGTCATCGAGGCGCGCGGAGAACGCGGGACCGGCACGGTCGGCGACATCCTGGCGTTGCGGGCGCAGGTGCGCGGGGCGGCCGGGATCGTCACCGACGGCGGCGTCCGCGACCTGGCCGCGGTGTCCGCTTTGGACATCCCCACCTACCACGCCGGCCCGCACCCGGCGGTGCTCGGCCGACGGCACGTGCCGTGGGACGTCGACGTCGCGATCGCCTGCGGCGGCGCCGCGGTGTGCCCCGGCGACGTCATCGCGGGCGACGGCGACGGGGTCCTGGTCATCCCGCTGCACCTGGTCGAGGAGGTCGTCGACGCGGCGGTCGAGCAGGAGCGGCAGGAGACGTTCATCGCCGAGCGGGTCGCCGCGGGCGAGCGCGTCGAGGGGCTCTACCCGATGGACGAGCACTGGCGCGCGAAGTACGCCACCTGGCTCGAAAAGCGCTGACCCGACCGTAGGAAGGACACCCATGCGCTTCCGCTCCGACCCCCAGGCCATCCGCGGGTCGATCGCGCCGCTGATGACGCCGTTCACCGCCGCGGGCGCGGTCGACCACGAGGGACTGACGAACCTCGTGCGCTGGCAGCTCGCCTCGGGCTCGCACGGCATCTCGATCGGCGGCTCCACCGGTGAACCCGGCTCGCAGACGGTCGCCGAGCGCGCCGAAGCGATCCGCACGGTGGCCGCGGAGGTCGGCGACCGCGTTCCATTCGTCCCGGGCACGGGCTCGGCGAAGCTGGAGGAAACCCTGGAACTGACGGCCGCGGCGCGCGCCGCCGGGATCGACGCCGCCTTGGTCATCACGCCGTACTACGCGCGGCCGACGCAGGACGCGTTGTTCGTCTGGTACCGCACCGTCTGCCGCGAGTTCCCGGACCTGCCGATCGTCGCCTACAACGTGCCGAGCCGGACCGCGGTCGACCTCGCGCCCGAAACCGTCGCGCGGCTGTACCGCTCGTGCGACAACTTCGTCGGGATCAAGGAGACGACCAAGGACTTCGAGCACTTCTCGCGCGTGCTGCACCGGTGCGGGCGGGAGCTGCTGGTGTGGTCCGGGATCGAGCTGCTCTGC
Source organism: Amycolatopsis nalaikhensis (assembly GCF_030264295.1). Taxonomy (GTDB): domain Bacteria; phylum Actinomycetota; class Actinomycetes; order Mycobacteriales; family Pseudonocardiaceae; genus Amycolatopsis; species Amycolatopsis nalaikhensis. The sequence continues at coordinate 8,456,240 of NZ_CP127173.1, forward strand.
CTGCCGCTGCTCGCGCTGGGCGGTGCCGGGTTCGTCAGCGCGACGGCCAACATCGCCCCGGCCGCGTGCGCCGAGCTGTACACGGCGTGGCAGTCCGGCGACCACGAACGGGCGCGGGAACTCCACTACGGCCTGCACCCCCTGGTCGACCTGCTGTTCGTCGAGACCAACCCGGCGCCCGGCAAGTGGGTGCTGGAGCAGCGCGGGCTGATCGCCTCCGGGCACGTCCGGCCGCCGCTGATCCCGCCGTCCGAATCCGGTGTCGCGCGGATCAAGGACCTCATGGCCGAAGGCTCCCGGTACCTCAGCCCGGTCGACGGCTTCACCCTGGGAGGAAAAGGATGACCCACCACGTCCCGGACGGACTGCCGGGCGAGCTGAAGCACTACATCGGCGGCGAACTCGTCGACAGCGTGTCCGGCAAGACGTTCGACGTCCTCGACCCGGTGACCAACACGCCGTACGTCACGGCGGCCGCGGGCCAGGCCGAGGACGTCGACCGGGCGGTGGCGGCGGCGCGCGCGGCGTTCACCGACGGCCCGTGGCCGCGCCTGCTCCCCCGGGCCCGCGCGCGGGTCCTGAACCGGATCGCCGACGCCGTCGAGGCCCAGGACGCCCGGCTCGCCGAGCTGGAGACGTTCGACACCGGCCTGCCCATCACCCAGGCGCTCGGGCAGGCACAGCGCGCGGCCGAGAACTTCCGGTTCTTCGCCGACCTGGTCGTCGCCCAGTCCGACGACACCTACCAGGTGCCCGGGCGGCAGGTGAACTACGTGCACCGCAAGCCGGTCGGCGTCGCCGGGCTGATCACGCCGTGGAACACGCCGTTCATGCTGGAGAGCTGGAAGCTCGCGCCCGCGCTGGCTTCCGGGTGCCCGGTGGTCCTCAAACCGGCCGAGTTCACGCCGCTGTCGGCGAGCCTGTGGGCGGGGATCTTCGCCGACGCCGGACTCCCGCCCGGGGTTTTCAACCTGGTCAACGGCTTCGGCGAGGAAGCGGGTGACGCACTGGTGAAACACCCGGACGTCCCGCTGATCTCCTTCACCGGCGAAACCACGACCGGGCAGACGATCTACCGGAACTGCGCGACGCACCTCAAGGGCATGTCGATGGAGCTGGGCGGCAAGTCCCCGGCCATCGTGTTCGCCGACGCCGACCTCGACGCCGCGCTCGACTCGACGTTGTTCGGCGTGTTCTCCCTCAACGGCGAACGCTGCACCGCGGGCAGCCGCATCCTCGTCGAGCGCCCGGTCTACGACGAGTTCTGCGCGCGGTACGCCGAGCGGGCGGCCGACATCGTCGTGGGCGACCCGCACGACCCGGCCACCGAAGTCGGCGCGCTGGTCCACCCGGAGCACTACGAGAAGGTGATGCGCTACGTCGAGCTGGGCAAGTCGGAGGGCAGGCTGCTGGCGGGCGGCGGTCGTCCGTCCGGATTGGACACCGGCAACTACGTCGCGCCCACGGTGTTCGCCGACGTGCCGCCGACCGCGCGGATCTTCCAGGAGGAGATCTTCGGCCCGGTGGTCGCGCTGACCCCGTTCGACACCGAAGCCGAAGCGCTGGCGCTGGCCAACGACGTCAAGTACGGGCTCGCCGCCTACCTGTGGACGTCGAACCTCGAGCGGGCCCACACGTTCGCGCAGTCGGTCGAGGCCGGGATGGTCTGGCTGAACTCGCACAACGTCCGCGACCTGCGCACGCCCTTCGGCGGCGTCAAGGCGTCCGGCCTCGGCCACGAAGGCGGCTACCGCTCGCTCGACTTCTACACCCACCAGCAGGCGATCCACGTCTCGCTCGGGCCGGTGCACGCGCCCCGGTTCGGCACCGTCCGGAAAGGACAGTCATGACCGCCGTCCCGCCGGACGTCCTCCGCTGCGCGTACGCCGAGCTCGTCGTCACCGACCTGGCCGCGTCGCGCGCGTTCTACGTCGACGTGCTCGGTCTCGTGGTGACCCACGAGGATTCCGAGGCGCTGTACCTGCGGGCGTTCGAGGAGTACCTGCACCATTCGCTGGTGCTGCGGAAGGGCCCGGCGCCCGCGCTCGCCGTGCTGGCCTACCGCGTCCGGAGTGCCGCGGACCTCGACCTGGCCGAGACCTACTACCGCGCGCTGGGCGTCCGGGTGGAACGGCGTCCGGCGGGCGCGACCCGCGGCATCGGCGAGGCGGTGCGCGTGCTCGACCCGCTCGGGTTCCCGGTGGAGTTCTTCCACGAGGCCGAGCACGTCGAGCGGTTCACGCAGCGCTACGACGTCCACGGCGCCGGGGCACTGTCGCGGTTGGACCACTTCAACCTGGACACGCCCGACGTCCCGGCGGCCCGGAAGTACTACGAGGGCCTGGGTTTCCGCGTGTCGGAGGACATCCAGGACGCCGAAGGCACGGTGTACGCGGCCTGGATGTTCCGCAAGCCGACAGTCCACGACGTGGCCCTGACCGGCGGCGACGGCCCGCGGCTGCACCACATCGCGTTCGCGTCGCACGAGCGGCACCAGATCCTGCACATCTGCGACCACCTGGGCGCGCTGCGCAAGCCCGGCACGATCGAGCGCGGACCGGGTCGCCACGGCGTGTCGAACGCGTTCTACCTGTACGTCCGCGACCCCGACGGGCACCGCATCGAGATCTACACCCACGACTACTACACGGGCGACCCGGACAACCCGGTGATCACGTGGGACGTCCACGACGCCCAGCGCCGTGACTGGTGGGGCAACCCGGTGGTGCCGAGCTGGTACACCGACGCGTCGGTGGTGCTCGACCTCGACGGCGTGGTCCAGCCGGTCGTCGCGCGGGCGGAACCGCGCGAAGCCGACGTCACCGTCGGGGCGGACGGCTTCTCGTTCACCGCCGGGGCGGAGTACAAGCTAGGCGAGCAAGTGTGAGAACCAGGCGCGGGTGCGGTGCAGGCAGTCGAGCTGGTGCGCGCGCTCGCGGAGCGAGTGGTTCTCCCGGGGGTAGACAACGAACTCGTGCGGCCGGTCGCCGAGGGCGTGGTGCAGGAGTTCGGCCTGCGACAGCGGGACGTTCGTGTCGCCCTCGCCGTGCAGGATCAGCACGGGGGTGCGGATGTTCGCGGCGTACTCGATGGGACTGTTCTCCCGGCCGCCGAGCGCGGCGTCGAACCGGCCGTGCTCCCCGGTCGCCGCGAGCAGCGGCCAGTCGATGACGCCCGCGTTGACGACGGCCGCCTGGAAGCGATCCGTCTGCGTGACGGCCCAGGCGGCCACGAACCCGCCGTGGCTGCCGCCGCCGATGCCGAGCCGTTCTTCGTCGGCGACACCGGCCTCGACGAGGAGGTCGATTCCGGTGAGCAGGTCCGTGAACTCCGCGCCCCCGACGTCGCCCGCGACACTCGCGGCGAAGGCGTGGCCGTGGCCCATGCCGCCGCGCATGTTCGGCAGGAACACCGCGAGCCCGGCCGCGGCCAGCCACTGGCCGCAGCGGAACCAGTTGAGCTGGAACCGGTCGGCCCAGCGGTCGTACGGGCCGCCGTGGACCAGGGTGACGAGCGGGAAGGGCCCGTCGGCGCGGGTTCGGCCGGGCGGGAGGACCAGGAGGCCGTCGAGTTCCAGGCCGTCTTCGGCCCGGTAGGACAGGCGTTCCTGGCTGCCCCAGCGGATCCCGCGCAGCGGCGGTTCGCCGAGCCGGGTGAGCGGGCCGCCGGGTGGTCCGCAGTGGACGGCGTCCGGCTCGGTGGCGGTGCTCCCGACGACGGCGACCCGGCCTCCACCCGCGCTCAGGTCGTGCAGGCTGCCGGTGGCGAGGAGGAGCTCGGTGAAGGTGCCGGCGGCGGGGTCGAGGCGCCGGATCGTCGTGTCGAGACCTTCGGCGAAGAGCGCCAGCAGCGAGCCGTCGCCGGACGCGGCCAGTTCGATCGGGCAGACACTCATCCCGGCGGTGAGGTTCCGGTGGCCGTCGGCGTCGAAGACCGCGTTGCCGCCGATCAGGCCGGGCGGGGTGACGCCGAGGTAGGCCAGGTGCCAGCCGGCGTCGTCGCGCCACCAGGTGAGCGAGCCGGCCTCGTGCGCCGGGACGCCGAGGTCCTGCCGGGCACCGGTGGCGGGGTCGACGAGGTCCAGGCCGGGGTCGAAGCGCCCGGGCTCCCGATCGGCGACGGACCACGTGAGCACGGCGACGGTGTGGCCGTCCGGCCGCGCGGCGGCCTCGACGACGTGCCGGGCGCCGAAGTCGCCGAGGGGGTGGACGGTGCGGGTTCGCGGATCCAGGAGCCAGAGCCGGTCGGGCGGGTCGACGGTGTCCCACGTGGGAGGAGCGTCGGCTGGACCGGCCGCGACCGCGTCCGCCGACGGTGATCGAACGACCCGCACCCGGGGATCGGCGGCCGCCGCCTTCTCCTCCGGCGCCACCAGCACCACCGAACCGTCCGGCATCGGCGCGCACGCCGTCACCCCCGCACGCCGGTCGGTCAGCTCCTCCGGCTCACCACCGTCCGGGTCCACCCGGTACAGCTGCCGCTTCCCGCGCTCGGCTCGGTCGGAAAGGAAGTAGACCCACGAGGAATCCGGTGACCACCGCGGCTCCCGGTCCTCCGCCGCACTCGGCGCGAGGTGCCGGGGCAGCTCGCTCCCGTCGGCGGGCCCGACCCACAGGCCGCTCACCGGACGCTCTCCGGGGTGCCCCGCCGGGGCGTTCACGAACACCACCCACCGGCCGTCGGGAGACACCTGCGGTTCGCGAGGCACCATCCGGTCGACCACGGCCTCCGCCGTCAGTTCCCCCATGCCCCCACTCTGCCATCACCCCGCGGCCGGGACCATCGCCAGCAACCGCTCGTGGTCACCGGCTTCACGAAGCACCGGGGCTTCGAGCGTGCCGGCCCCCGGGTCGTCCGCCCGCAGGGCCGCGAGAAACTTGACCACCGCACGGGGTTCGGGGAGCACCTCACCGCCGAGGTAGGCCAGCACCGTCACGGCGTCGCTGGTGGCGTCTTCGATCGCCGCCGCCCAGCCGTGGACCTCGTCCCAGACCAGCGCCAAGTCGTGGTCGGGGAACCTGGCCAGCCGCCAGTCGAGGGCGATGTAGGCGGCGGCGGGCGTGCCCGCGTCGAGCGTGCAGGACTCCAGTCCCACTCCGACGGCCTTGGCCACCGCGCCCAGGTACCCGCGCAGCCGCCGCTCGAACGAGAACTCCGTGTCGCGCCCGAAGTCGATCAGAATGCTCAACGCCGCCTCGCTTTCCTTGTGCCGCCGCGGGATCCCCGCGGTCCGAGCGCCGGATACCCCGCCGTCGCCGCACTCAACCGCACGGTTCCGCCACCCGCGATGTCATCTTTCCGGCGACATCTTTCTTGTCATCGTTCCGATGACATGTTAGAACGAAGAAGAGTTCGAACCCCTCCGAGAAAGGTTTCGCACCCCCGTGACCGCATCGATCGCCCTGCCGACCGGTTACCAGCACCCCGCCGTCCCCGCCCTGCTCGGCTACCTCCGCGACGTCACCGCCGAACTGGGGATCGGCCTCGAGTCGTGCACCGTCGACCACGACTCCCCCGTGTCGGCCTACGTCGCCCTCGACACCCGGCTGCCGCACTACCCCGACCGCGACGTCGCCCTGCTCTGGGACGAGGAATGCGGCTGGTCGGCGGCGGTCGAGACGCACTCCGGCGAGGACCTGATCGTCCTGCGCTACCTCGGCGGCACGACCGTGATCCCGTCGCCGCGGCGGGTCGCCCGGTTCGTCACCGCACTGCGCCAGGACGACCACACCGTCGGGCGGCCTGACCCGGTGCCGCTGCGCGCCGCGGGCGACGCCGCCGAGCTCGCCGCGCTGCTCGCCACCCGATGACGGCGCCCCTGCCCCTCCCGGAGAGCTTCGCGCTGACGTTCCGCGGCTACGACCGCACCCAGGTCGACGAGCGCATCGACGAGCTGCTCGCCGAACTCGCCCTGCTGACCGCCGACCGCGACGCGGCCGTCGCCGAGGCGGAAACCCTGGCGCGACGGCTCGACGAGGCCCGCGCCGAGAACGCCGAGCTGTGGGCGCGCGTGGACCGGCTCTGCCGCACCCCGGCCGACCCGGCGGCCGTCGGCGACCGGGTCCGCCGGATGCTCGACCTCGCGCACGCCGAGGCGGCTGGGATCACCGGCACGGCCCGGCAGCGGGCCGCGGCGATCGTCCGCGAGGCGGAGGAAACGGCCGAACGCCGCGAAGCCGACGCCCGCGCCCACGCCGCCGCGCTTGTCGACGACGCCCGGCAGCGCGTCGAGCGGCTGGCCGAGATCGAGCGGCGCACCGCGGCCCGGCTGCGCGCGGTCGACGCCGTCCTCGCCGACGCGGAAACCCTGCTGGCAGCGGAAAAGCCGCTCCGCGCGGTCGCCTGAGCGCTCCGCGCGGGCACCCGGGTCCCACGGCACGGGACGCCGAGCACGTCGAGACAGTGCGTTCGCCGTCGCCGTGAGGCAGGATCGGGAGCGTGACCATCGATCAGGCCGGGGTGCCCGAAGCCCGTCCGGGGCCGGCCTTCCCTGAGCACGAAGCCCGCGTCGACGCCTTGCGGCGGCAGCTCACCGCCATGAGCGGCGAAGCCACCGTGCGGCTGGCGAAGCGGACATCGAACCTCTTCCGCTCCCGCGCCGCCGCGGAGCACCCGGGCCTGGACGTTTCCGGGTTCCGCCACGTGCTGCGCGTCGACCCGGAGACCCGCACCGCCGACGTCGAAGGGATGGTCACCTACGAGCAGCTCGTCGACGCCACCCTGCCGCACGGGCTGATGCCGCTGGTGGTGCCGCAGCTCAAGACGATCACCCTCGGCGGCGCCGTCACCGGCCTCGGCATCGAGTCCTCGTCGTTCCGCAACGGCATGCCGCACGAGTCGGTGCTGGAGCTGGAGGTGCTCACCGGGGACGGCCGGATCGTCGTCGCCACGCCGGACAACGAGCACCAGGACCTGTTCCACGGCTTCCCCAACTCCTACGGCACCCTCGGCTACGCCCTGCGGCTGCGGATCCTGCTCGAGCCGGTGAAGCCGTTCGTCGAGCTCCGCCACGTCCGCTACCACGACCGCGACACCTACTTCCGCGCGCTGCGGGAGGTCTGCGAAAGCGGCGAGCACGACTTCGTCGACGGCACCGTCTTCGGCAAGGACGAGCTGTACCTGACACTCGGGAAGTTCACCGACTCCGCGCCCGCGACCAGCGATTACACCTGGCTGGACATCTACTACCGCTCCATCCGGACCCGCGAGACCGACCACCTCACCGTCCGAAACTACCTGTGGCGCTGGGACACCGACTGGTTCTGGTGCTCGCGCGCGTTCGGCGTCCAGCACCGGCTGCCGCGGCTGCTGCTCGGACGGCGGCTGCTGCGGTCGTCGGTGTACTGGAAGGTCGTCGCGCTCGACCGCCGGTTCAAGATCGCCGAACGGCTCCTCAAGCTGCGGCGGATGCCGCCCGAGGAGACGATCGTGCAGGACATCGAGGTCCCGCTCGACCGGGCCGCGGAGTTCCTCGAGTTCTTCGAACGCGAGATCCCGATCAGCCCGGTCTGGATCTGCCCGCTGCGGCAGCGGCCCGGCGGCGTCCGCTGGCCGCTCTACGAACTCGACCCCGAAGAGCTGTACGTCAACTTCGGGTTCTGGTCGGCCGTCCCCCTCGACCCCGGCGAGCGGGACGGCGTGCACAACCGCATGATCGAAGCCGAGGTCACCCGCCTCGGCGGGCACAAGTCGCTGTACTCGGACAGCTTCTACGCCGAGGACGAGTTCTGGCGGCTGTACAACGGCGACGCCTACCGCGAGCTCAAGCGGGCCTACGACCCGGACGAGCGGTTGCTGGGCCTCTACGAAAAATGCGTCCGCCGCCGGTGAAAGGAACGAACGTGACCCAGGCAAGCATCCCGGTCGGCGAGGTCTTCGAGCGGCTGCTCGGCCCCCGCGCCACCGTGTCGATCACCGCCTACGACGGCAGCAGCAGCGGCCCGGCCGACGCCCCGGTCGCCATCCAGGTCCGCTCGCCGCTGGCCCTGGACTACCTGATGTCCTCCCCCGGCGACCTCGGCCTCGCCCGCGCGTACGTCGCGGGCGCGCTCGACGTCACCGGCGACCTCTACACGGCGCTGCACGCGCTGTCGGCCCAGGTCGACCAGCTCAGCGCGGCCGACCGGCTGTGGCTGCTGCGCAAGCTCGGCCCGCGCCACCTGCGCGTGGTCAAGCCGCCCGCCGAGGAGCACCCGAGCCGGTTCCGGCGCGGGCTGACCGCGCTGCGGCACTCGAAGGGCCGCGACAGCGAGGCCATCGCCAGCCACTACGACGTCTCCAACCGGTTCTACGAGCTGGTCCTCGGCCCGTCGATGGCCTACACGTGCGCGGTGTTCCCCGAGGCGGACGCCTCGCTGGAGGAGGCCCAGTACCACAAGTTCGACCTGGTCTGCCGCAAGCTCGGCCTCCAGCCCGGGATGAAGCTGCTCGACGTCGGCTGCGGCTGGGGCGGCATGGTCGCGCACGCCGTCCGGCACTACGGCGTCGAGGCGCTCGGCGTCACGCTCTCGCGGGAGCAGGCCCAGTGGGCGCAGAAGAACATCGTCGCCCTCGGGCTGGCCGACCGCGCCGAGATCCGCCACCTCGACTACCGGGACGTCACCGAGACCGGGTTCGACGCGATCTCCTCGATCGGGCTCACCGAGCACATCGGCGCCCGCAACGTGCCCGGCTACTTCCGGTTCCTCGCGGAGAAGCTCAAGCCGCACGGGCGGCTGCTCAACCACTGCATCACCAACCCGGACACCAGCGTCGCGCACCGCTCGCGCGGGTTCATCGACCGGTACGTCTTCCCGGACGGCGAACTGGAGGCGCCCGGCGAGCTCGTCACGGCCATGCACGACGCCGGGCTCGAGGTGCGGCACTCGGAGAACCTCCGTGAGCACTACGCGCTGACGCTGGCCGGGTGGTGCGCGAACCTCGACGAGCACTGGGACGAGGCCGTGCGCGAGGCCGGCGCCGGGCGGAGCCGGGTCTGGGCGCTGTACCTCGCGGCCTGCCGGCTGGCCTTCGAACGGCGCGAGATCGAGCTGCACCAGATCCTCGGCGTCCGCACCGACCGGGAGGGCGGAATGGGCATGCCGCTGCGTCCCGACTGGGGTGTTTGAGACCGGGCGTGCCCCGCGCGGGCATTGATGGAAGGATGGTGGTGAGACCGGGCGTCCGAACGGGACGCCCAGGCTCACTACAAAGAGTAGGTATTGGTATGGCTCAGGGCAGTGTCAAGTGGTTCAACGGTGAAAAGGGCTTCGGCTTCATCGCGCAGGACGGCGGGGGTCCGGACGTCTTCGTCCACTACTCCGAGATCCAGGGCAACGGCTTCAAGTCGCTCGACGAGGGCCAGCGCGTGGAGTTCGAAATCGGCCAGGGCCAGAAGGGCCCGCAGGCCCAGCGCGTGAGCGTCATCTGAGCCACGAGGCACGAAGGCCCTCGCCCCGCACCGGGGCGGGGGCCTTTCTCGTGCGCGGTCACACGGCAGGTTCACCACGGTCGGGTACCGTGGGTGGGGCGAGAGCACCCCGTATGCCGGCGTCCGGCCGTTTCACTCTCGCCGTGGCCACCGAGCCCGATCGCCGACAGGAGCGGTGACGTGCCCCGGCCACCCGTCGACCGCACACCCCGGGTGTTTCCGCCCCCGGGCTTTCCGCGCCCGGCCCGCTCCGGCGCGGCGCAGACCTCGAAGTGAGTAGTGCATGACCGCCTCCGTGAAGGCTCCCCGTCCGATCCCGAAGCCCGTGCTCTCCGGCCGCCAGACGCTGGCCGAGCTGATCACCATCCGCACGTTCCTGCTGGTCCCGTTCCTCGCGCTCGCCGCGGCCGTCCCGGTGTTCTGGGGGTGGGGTGTCAGCTGGCTCGACCTGACCATCGGCGGCGCGTTCTTCGTCGTCTCGACGCTCGGGATCACGGTCGGCTACCACCGCTACTTCACGCACGGCTCGTTCCGCGCGAAGCGGGCCCTGCGGATCGCGCTGGCCGTCGCCGGCGGGCTCGCGGCGCAGGGGCCGGTGATCGGCTGGGTCGCCGACCACCGCCGTCACCACGCCTTCTCCGACCGCGACGGCGACCCGCACTCGCCGTGGCTGTTCGGCACCTCCGCCGTCGCGCTGGCGCGCGGGTTCTGGCACGCCCACATGGGCTGGCTCTTCGGCCGGGACAAGACCAACGTCGACCGCTTCGCGCCGGACCTCGCCGCCGACCGCGACATGCGGATCGTCGACCGGCTCTTCCCGCTGTGGGTCGTGACGAGCCTGCTGCTGCCGCCGCTGCTCGGCGGGCTGATCACGCTGTCGTGGTGGGGCGCGCTGACCGCGTTCCTCTGGGCCGGCCTGGCGCGGATCTCCTTCCAGCACCACGTGACGTGGTCGGTGAACTCGATCTGCCACATGATCGGCGAGCGCCCGTTCGCCAGCCGCGACCGCTCGGCGAACTTCTGGCCGCTGGCCATCCTGTCGATGGGCGAGTCCTGGCACAACACGCACCACGCGGACCCGACGTCGGCCCGCCACGGCGTGCTGCGCGGCCAGCTCGACGTCTCGGCCAGGGTCATCTGGGTGTTCGAGAAGCTGGGCTGGGCGTGGAACGTCCGGTGGCCGACGGCCAAGCGCCTGGCGGCCATGGCCCGGTGACCACCGTCGCGCTGACCTTCGACGACGGCCCGTACCCGGAGACGACGCCTGGGTTGCTGGCCGCCCTCGACGGCGTGCGGGCCACGTTCTTCCTGTGGGGCGAGCACGCCGCGGCGCACCCCGGCCTGGTCCGGGACATCGCCGCGGCCGGGCACGAGATCGGCAACCACAGCTGGACGCACCCGCGGCTGACCGGCCTCGACGCCGGGGCCCGCGACCAGGAGGTCCGGCGCACGCAGGACCTCCTGGCCGAGCTCACCGGCACGCGTCCGGTGCTGTTCCGGCCGCCTTACGGCGACACCGACGCCGCGGTCGCGTCGACCATCGCCGCGCACGGGCTGACCGAGGTGCTCTGGAGCGTCGACACCCGCGACTGGGACGGCGCGCCCGCGGACGAGATCGTCGCCGCGGCCGCGGCGGCCGAGCCGGGCGGTGTCGTGCTCATGCACGAAGGCCGCCCGGCCACCTTGGCCGCCGTCCCCAGGATCCTCGCCGGACTCGCCGCCCGCGGGCTGCGGCCCGGCCCGGTCAGGGGTTGATGCGGAAGTACGCCGGCTTCGGGCGCAGGTTCTCGTCGAACAGGCAGGCCGCGCCCTCGCCGGGAAAGACGTCCGGCACCCACGAGTGCCGGTCGGTGAAGCCCCACGTGGTGAACTCGACGCACCGGCGCACCGACTGGCAGCCGTCCCACAGCTCGCCGAAGTAGCTCGCCTGGGTCGCGAGCTTGGCCGCGTCGGGTGGGGTCGGGATCCGGACGTCCGCCTCGGTGATCGCGGCGTCCACGCCGAGCTTGGCGAACCGGGCCAGGTTGGCGCGGTAGCCGTCCGGGAAGCCGTACTGGGTCGACAGGTGCGCCTGGATCCCGACGCCGCCGATCGGGACACCCTGCTTGCGCAACGTCTTCACCAGCTCGTACACGGCGTCGCTCTTCGGGTTGAGCCCTTCGATGTTGTAGTCGTTGATGTAGAGCGTCGCGTGCGGGTCGGCCGCGTGCGCCCAGCGGAAGACGTCGGCGACGAAGCCGTCACCGAGCTTCTGCCGGAACACGGTGTCCCGGCGCGTGCCGTCCTCGTTGAAGATCTCGTTGACGACGTCCCAGGCGCGGATCTTTCCCTTGTACCGCTTGACTTCGGTGGTGATGTGGTCGCGCAGGACGCGGCGCAGCTCGTCGGCGGGCAGCGCGGCGACCCAGTCGGGCAGCTGGGAGTGCCAGACCAGCGTGTGGCCGCGGACGGTCTTGTGGTGCTGCTGCGCGTACCGCACGATCGCGTCGGCGCCCGACCAGTCGTACTGCCCGCGCACCGCTTCGATGGTGCCCCACTTCATCTCGTTCTCCGGCGTCACGTTGTCGAATTCCCGCGTGAGCACGGCCCGGTAATCGGGTTCCGAAGCGAGATAGGACGCGGCGACCGCGCTCCCGACGTAGCGGTTCGTGGTGTATTGCAGCGGAACCGAGGCCGACGCTGCGGGCGCCTGCCAAACCGCAATACCCGCGAGCGCGGCGACCGCCAGCACGACACGTTTTTTAGGAATTGTTCTGAGCATGTTCGACCTTCCTCGTCAGCGAAAGTTTCGAGCGTTTCCTAACGGGTTTCGATGACCTAGAATCTCCTTCATGACAACGAAGTCCGAGGATCTCGAGCCCTCCGCGACCCGGGTCACGATCGCCCGGATCGCCGCCGAGACCGGCGTTTCCGTACCGACCGTTTCGAAGGTGCTGAACGGCCGCCCGGACGTCGCCGAAAGCACCCGCGCCCGGGTCGAAGCGGTGATTGGGAAATACGGATACCGGCGCCGGGCCGACGAACGGTCGCGGCGTTCCCGGTTGCTCGAGCTGATGTTCCACGAGCTGGAAAGCACGTGGGCCCTCGAAATCATCCGCGGGGTCGAGTACGTCGCCCGCGAAAACGGAATGGCGGTCGTGCTGGCGGAATCGTCGGGGCGGCACACGCCGGGGCAGAGCTGGCTGGAGAGCGTCCTGGCCCGGCGGCCGGTGGGCATCGTGTCGGTGTGCTCCGACTTCACCGGCGGGCAGCTGGCCAAGCTGCGCGCCCGCGACATCCCGCTGGTGGTGGTCGACCCGGCGGGTGCCCCCGGCCCGGAGACCCCGTCGATCGGGGCGACCAACTGGCAGGGCGGGCTGACCGCGACCCGGCACCTGGTGGGCCTCGGTCACCGCCGGATCGCGATGATCGGCGGGCCGGAAGGTGTGCTGTGCAGCCGAGCCCGCATCGACGGCTACCGCACGGCGCTGGAGACGGCCGGGCTGAAGTTCGACCCGGCGTTGGTCCGCCGCGGCGACTTCCACGTCCGGTCGGGCTACCGGGAGCTGGCGTCATTGCTCACGCTCCCGGACCGCCCGACGGCGGTGTTCGCCGGAAGTGACCTGCAGGCGCTGGGGGTGTACGAGGCGGCCCGCGACGCCGGGTTGCGGATCCCGGACGACCTGAGCGTGGTGGGTTTCGACGACCTGCCGATCGCCCGCTGGCTGACCCCGGAGCTGACCACGGTCCGCCAGCCCTTGCAGGAGATGGCGGCGGCCGGTGCCCGGCTGGCGATCGCGTTGGCGCGGGGAACGCACCCGGAGAGCCACCGGCTGGAGCTGGCGACGAGCCTGGTGGTCCGCCACAGCACGGCGGCCCCGGCCCACTCGGGGCCCCGAGCCCTCACGGGCTGACCGGCCCGCTCCCGTTCCGCGCGACCCGAGCGCCCCAATGTGGCCTTGGTTGCGTCTTGCGCACCGAAGGCCGCCTTGGTTGCGTCTGACGCACCGAAGGCCACATTGGGGCGCTTCGGTCCGCGCCCGAGTCGCCCGGGTCGCCCGCGTCGCCCGAGTCGCCCGCGTCGTCCGGGTCACCATGGGAACCGCTTGCTCTCCGGCGGCCCCAGATAGCTCGGCCGCAGCCCGCCCGTGTCGACCACCAGCTTCTGCACCACCACCGCCGGGTCGATCATCCACACCTTGAGCACGTGCGTCCCCGCCTGCCCGATCACGTGGCGGGTCGAGGTCAGGTTCACGTTGTCCGAGGTGGTCCGCTCCCACTGGCGGTTCATGGTCATGTCGTCGGCACCCGTGGCCTTCGTGATGTTCACGACCTGCGGTTCCGCGTCGTCGAACGCCACCGCGTACCGCAGCCCGTCCCCCTGCAGCACGTTGCTGCGCGGGGAGAGGTACGCCCACAGCGTCACCGGCCCCGCCGTGAACAGCGTCATCCGGTACTCCAGCCGCGGCCCCGCTCCGGGTGGCCGGCTCGCCGCCGTCACCGGGAACGGCGTCATCCCCGCGCCCGTGCGGCCCAGGTCCGGGATCCGGCGCCAGGCCGCGCCCGGCGCGCCGACGTTCGCGCTGCAGTGCTCGGCCTCCATCGACACGTACCCGCCCGCTTCGACGAACCCGCGCACCGGTCCCGCCGGGTTCCGGACGACCGCGTCCACCACCACCGACTCTCCCGCGCCCGTCACCGCGATCGGCACGGTCGTCGTGCCGCGCGGGGCGCGGGCCCAGTCGATCCGGACGGTCATCCGCAGCTCCTCCTCCACCCGGCCGCCGCGCGGCTCGACCAGCACCCACGGCGCACCGGCGGAGACGGTGCAGCGGAACGGCGTCCGCCCGCGGTTGAACACGTCGACGTACTGCTGCGGCGCGGTCTGGTACGGGCTGAACTCCGGCAGCACCGGACGTCCCGGACCGCCCGGCCACGCCTCCGAAGACCCGTCGACGGCCACCCCCAGCGACGCCGCCGCGGGCAGGTCCACCCGCCGGACCGCCGGGAAGATCACGTCCGGCAGCGCGACGTTGTTCAGCTCCGGCTGCTGCCAGGGCGCGTTCGGCCCGTAGCGGGCGACGTCGCCGTAGTCGATGTGCGGCTGGGTCTGGAAGCCCTTCCACTTGCCGCCCGCGATGCCCGTGTTGTACTTCTCCGCCAGCGCCAGGTCGTCGGCGAACCGGGCCTCGGTGACGGCGGCGAGCCCGTTCGCCGACGCCCGGCCCTGCGCCGCGTACAACAGGTTCGTGAACTCGGCGCGCCGCAGCGCGTACAGGTTCGCCGACGCCTGGACCTGGTACAGCACCAGCTCGTAGAACGCGTCCCGCCACGCCGCGGGCACCCGGGCGGCGATCCGGAGCGCCCGCGCGGAAAGGTCCTGCCACTCCTGCGTGACCCGGTCCAGCTCCCGGTAGTTCACCAGGCTGAACGGCGACGCCTGGTCGTCGTAGCCGATCGAGCCGTCCGGGTTCACGGTGATCAGCCGGTTGAGCAGCTCCGGCTTGCGCCGCGACTGCAGCCGCCCGTAGTCGTGCAGCACCCCGGCGACGTCGGAAGCCAGCCCCGCGCCGAAGTTCTCGGCCGCGAACGAACGCTCCCAGGTGGACAGCCGGTCGACCGGCCAAGCCGCCGGGTCCCAGGCGTAGTCGAGGAAGAACTGCAATGGCAGCTCGTTGCCCTTCATGTCGCCGACGTTGGCGACCCACAACCGGTCGTTGCCGTACGAAACCGCCTGGTTCAGCTGCTCCCACGTGTTCGCGATCAGCGCCGTGTCGACCCACTTGTAGTTGCGGCCGCCGCCGACGTAGTCGAAGTGGTAGTACAGCCCGTACCCGCCCGGATGCGGCGGGAGGGAGAGGTCCGGGTGCTTGCGGACGTTGCCCCAGTTGTCGTCGGTGAACACGACGATGACGTCGTCCGGCGGCTGCAGCCCCTGCGCCCAGTACCGCTGGACTTCCTTGTACAGCGTCCACACCTGCGGGACGTCGGTGCTCAGCTCGCGAGCGAGGATTTCCCGCTCCGCCGCGATGATCTCCCGCATCAGCTCGATGCCGTCGCCGTCGGGCAGGCTGACGTCGCCGTTGCCGCGCATGCCGAGTGTGACGACGCCTTCGAAGCCCTCGCGGGCCATCCGGCGGATGCCGTCGGTCCAGTAGGCCTTGATGGCGTCGCCGTTGCGGCGGAAGCTCCACTCCCCCGTCCCGCCGTACGGGTCGTGGCCCGGCGTCACGATCGTCCCCGACGAGTCGCGGACAGCCGGGACCGCGTGCCGGTTCCACTCCTCGATGCCCCGCATCATCGGCGCCTCGTGCGAGGTGCCCATGACGATGCCGTACTCCTGGGCCGTGGCGTGGTTGAGCGGGTCGTCCTCGGCGAACGCGCGACCCCACACCGCCGGCCACAGGTAGTTGGCCCGCAGCCGCAGCATCGTCTCGAAGACCTTGGCGAAGAACAGGTGGTTGAAGCCGTTCGGGAAACCCGGTGCCTTGCCGGGGCCGAAGTACGCGGGCGCCCACGTGCCCAGCGCCGGGTTTTCGTCGTTGATGAAGAACCCGCGGTACTTCACCTTCGGCGTGCCGAGGCTGAACCGCTCCCCCGGCAGGTGCAGTTCGGCTTGGCGCCGCGGCGGGACGTCGGCCCACCAGTACCACGGCGAGACGCCGATGCGCCGCGAAACCTCGTACACGCCGTAGATCACGCCGCGCTGGTCGCTGCCGGTGAGCACGAGCCGTCCGTCGACGACCTGGCTCAGCGACGTCTCCCACTTCCCGGCGATCCCGCCGACGTCCAGGCGGCCCGCCGCGACGAGCGAGTCGACCAGCGGGCTGTGCCCGAGGGTGCCGACGAGCACGACGGGCCCGTCCGCGGGCACGACGTCGAACGACACCGCGGGCCGCACGCCCGTGACGCGCTCGACGTCGGCGGCCAGGTCGCCGACGACCCGGCGCACCCCCGGGAAATCGCCGGAGCTGACGACGATCGTGGCGGCCTTCTTCCCGGCCACCAACGGAAAACCCGACCCGGCTTCCGCGAGACCCGGCAGGGCCGCCGACCCCGCCCCGGCCAGCGCGAGCAACTGCAAGAAGGCGCGACGATGGACCTCGGACGGCACGGCAGACCTCCTGTGTCAGCCCTTCACGGATCCGGTCAGCCCGCCGACGATGCGCCGTTCGGCGAGCACGAAGAACGCGAGCGCGGGGATCATCGACAACGCCGTGAACGCGAGCACGCGGGCGGTGTCCTGGGAGTACTGGGACTGGAACGTCGCGACGCCGAGCGGGAGCGTGAAGTGCGCGGAGTCGTTGAACACCAACAACGGCAGCAGGTAGGCGTTCCAGCTGGTGACGAAGGCGAGCACGGCGACCGTGGTCAGCGCGGGTGTCGACAGGGGCAGCAGGATGCGCCAGAAGAACCCCAGGCGGCTCGCGCCGTCGAGCACGGCCGCGTCCTCGATCTCGCCCGGGATGGCGTGCATGAACGGGCGCAGGATCACGATCGTCACCGGCAGCGAGAACGCCGCTTCCGGGATCGCCACGCCCCAGAAGCTTTCGAGCATGCCCAGCTGGCGCAGCCACAGGTAGAGCGGCAGCGTCGCCACCGTGAGCGGGAACAGCAGGCCGAGGGTGAAGAGCGTGTACACGCCTTCGCGGCCCTTGAACTGGTAGCGCGACAGCGCGTACCCCGCCATCGAGCCCAGGCCGACGGCGACCACGGTCGCGATCACGGCGATCAGCGCGCTGTTGCCGAGGAACTTCCAGAACGCGCTGGAGGAAAGGACCGACGCGTAGTTGTCGGTGACCCACGGGCCGGGCAGCCCGGCCGGGTCCGAGTTGATCTGCGCGTTGGTGCGGAACCCGCCGAACACGACGAACAGCAGCGGCACCACCGTCACGCCGATCACGACGATCGCCCCGAGGTATCCCGCGGCCACGCCGAACTTGCGCGAGTGCATCAGCCCACCATCCTCGTCAGGGCGCCCTCGGTGTCGCGACGCAGCGCGAACCGCTGGTACAGCAGCGCGAACACGAAACAGAAGACGAACAGGATCACCGCGACGGCCGAGCCGAACCCGAACTCGTAGCGCTTGAACCCGTGGTCGACCAGGTAGGTCGCCATCGTCGTCGACGCGTTCGCCGGCCCGCCCGTCGTCATGATCCACACGACGTCGAACAGCTGGAGCGAGCCGATCACCGACAGGAAGACCCAGATCCGGATGGTCGGCCCGAGCAGCGGCAGCACGACGTGCCGGGTGGTCTGCCAGGCCGAGGCGCCGTCGAGCGCCGCGGCCTCGCGCAGCTCCGCCGGCACCCCTTGCAGCCCGGCGAGCAGCAGGATGATGCCGAAGCCGATGAACTTCCAGGTGACGACCGCGAAGAGCGTGTAGAGCACGATCCCGGGGTCGGCCAGCCACTGGTGGACCAGGCCGCCCAGTCCGGCGGCCTGGAGCACCTGGTCGGCGAACCCGTGGGGCTGCAGCATGAGCACCCAGATCACCGCGGTGATCGCCTCGGACAGCACGTACGGTGCGAACACCAGGGCCCGCAGCACCGCGCGTCCGCGCAGCTTGCGGTTCAGCAGCATCGCCAGCCCGATCGACAGCGGCAGCTGCACCACGATCGACAGCCCGGCGATGATCAGGTTGTGCACGATGGCGCTCTGGAACACCTCGCCGGTGAAGGCGTCGACGTAGTTGTCGAAGCCGACGAAGTCGTCGAGCGGGCCGAAGCCGTTCCACTGGAACAGGCTGTAGAAGCCCGCGATGCCGATCGGCACCAGGACGAACCCGGCGAACAGCAGCAGGGCGGGCCCGAGCAGCAGGGCCAGCTCGAGCCGCTTGCCCAGGCTGGACCGCTTGGCCCGGGGCCGCGCCGCCGGTGCGGACGGCCGCGCCGCCGTCCGCACCGGCTTCGTCGCCGTGGTCACTTGTTGCCCGCCGCGGCCTGGTTGACGGCGGCCACGATGCCCTCGGGGGTGCCCTGGCCGGCGAACATGTTGGCCACGGCGTCGTTCAGAGCCGCGCCGACCGCGGTCGGGAACGCCTTGTCGAAGTACATCTGCAGGTAGGGCGCCTTGGTCCCGTAGTCGAAGACCTCCTTGAGCGTGTCGGTCTTCAGCGACTTCGCCGCGGCCGCGTTGACCGGCAGGCCGGTTCCCTGCGCCGCGAGCTGGGTCTGCACCGGCTCGGAGTTCAGGTACTGCAGGAAGTCCGCGCACGCCTTCGAGGCGCGGCTGGTGCAGGCGAAACCGTCGCCGCCGCCGAGCACGGCCGCCGGGTCGCCCTGACCGCCGGCGACCGACGGGAACGCGAACCAGCCGATCTTCGAGTCGAGGTCCTTGTCCTCGGTCAGCGAGGACATCGTGCCGGGCTCCCAGTCGCCCTGCAGCTCCATCGCCGCCTTGCCGTTGGCGACCAGGCCGGCGGAGCTGCCGGCGCCCTGCTGCGCGGGGGTGCCCGCGTAGCCGGTCTGGAACGGCTCGGTGGCCAGGAAGCTCTTGAGGTCCTGCCCGGCCTTCGTCCAGCACGGGTCCTCGAGCTTGACCGCCTTCACCGACTGCTTGAGCACGTCGGCGGAGCACTCGCGGACGGCGAAGTAGTTGTAGTAGAAGGCGTCCGGCCAGCGGTCCTTGCCGCCGACGGCGATCGGGGCGATGCCCTTGGCCTTCAGCTGCGAGACGGCGGCGTTGAGCTCGTCCATCGTCTTGGGCGGCGCGGTGATCCCGGCCTGCTGGAACAGGTCCTTCCGGTACCAGAAGCCGACGAAGTGCTGCGCGAACGGCACGCCGTACTGCTTGCCGTCGACCTGCCAGCTCTCGGCGAACTTGCCGGCCTGGCCGATCCACGACTTGGTCGCGTCGGTGATGTCGGCGAGCTTGCCCGAGGTGACCTGCGAGGCGAGCTCGCCGGCCCCCCAGGACTGGTAGACGTCCGGCGGCTCCGCACCCTGCAGGGCGAGGGGCACCTTGGTGGGGAAGTCCTCGTTCTGCAGCGGCTGCGCCTTGATCGTGACATCGGGGTGTGCCTGGTGGTAGTCGGTGACCACCTTCTCCCAGATCGACTTGATCGGGTCGGTGGTTCCGTTGTGCCACCAGGTGAGGGTGACCGGCCCGCTCGGCTGGGCGGGTGCTTCGCTCCCCCCGCTGCACGCGGACAGCGCGAGCGGGACTACGGCCGCCAGGGCGGCGAAAACGGGGATCCGGCGTTTGACAGACATCGTGGGTCCACTCCTGACGACTTCGGCCGAGTTGGACGGGGCGTGACAGCGCCCGGGTTGGCGAAGAGTTTGCTCCCGGGCAAAACGGATGTCAATCGTTGTCGATAACGTTTTCCATCGCTAGTCTGAGCCGATGCAGCCCAGTTCGAGGGTGACCATCCGTGACGTCGCCGCCCGTGCCGGCGTCTCGGTGGCCACGGTTTCAAAAGTGATCAACGAGCGCTACGGCGTCTCCGCCGCGACGCTCGCGAAGGTCCGCGCCGTCATCGAAGAGCTCGGCTACGAGGCCAGCCTCGTGGCGCAGAGCCTGAGAAACCACCGGACCAACGTCATCGGGATCCTGGTCGCCGACCTCGAACCGTTCTCGACCGAGCTGCTCAAGGGAGCCGCGGACGCCATCCGCGGCAGCGGGTTCGAACTCGTCGTCTACTCCGCGGGCGGGCGCACCGGCGACCCGGCGGGCTGGGAGAAGCGCTACCTGTCCCGGCTCTCGGGCACCCTCGTCGACGGCGCCGTGCTCGTCACGCCCGCCGTCTCGCTGGAAGCGGTCCCGGGCACGCCCGTCGTCGCCGTCGACCCGCACACCGGGCCGTCGCACCTGCCGACCATCGACTCCGACAACCTCCGCGGCGCGCAGCTGGCCACCGAGCACCTCCTGGAGCTGGGGCACCGGCGGATCGCGTTCCTCGCCGGGCGCCCCGACCTCGAGTCGGCGACCCTGCGAAAGGCGGGTTACCTGCGCGCCCTCGAAGCGGCGGGGGTGCCCGCCGACGAAACCCTGATCCGGGACGGCGCCTACGACCCCGAGGTCTCCGCGGCCTCGGCGCACGCCCTGCTGACCGGCCCGGACCGGCCCACGGCGATCTTCGCCGCGAACGACATCTCGGCCATCGCGACGGTCGACGCGGCCAGGGAGCTGGGGCTCTCGGTCCCCGACGACCTTTCCGTGGTGGGCTTCGACAACGTGCCCGAATCCGCGCTCTGCAGCCCGCCACTGACCACAGTGGACCAGCCGATCCGGGAGATGGGCCACCGGGCGATCAGCATGCTCATCGCGCTGATCAACGGCGACGACGTCGAGCGCACCCACGTCACCCTCGACACCGGCCTCGTGGTGCGGCACTCGACCCGGGCCCTCTCCTGAACCAGTGCCACCCGGAGCCCTTGGCGGCTCCTTTCCCGACGAAGGGCGGAAAGCCTTGACCACGCAGCCTGCCACGGCTCCCGAGCCGTGGCGCGACCCCGCGGCCGGCACCGGCGAACGCGTCCGTGCCCTGATGGCGCGGATGACCCTCCGCGAGAAGCTCGCGCAGCTCTACGGCATCTGGGTCGGCATCGACTCCGGCGGTGAAGTCGCGCCGCACCAGCACGACTTCGTCGACCCCGAGGTCGACTTCGACGAGCTGGTCCGCCACGGCATCGGGCAGCTGACCCGCGTCTTCGGCACCCGGCCGGTCGACCCGGTCGTCGGCGCGCACAGCCTGGCCCGCACCCAGCGCCAGATCGTCACCAGCAGCCGGTTCGGCATCCCGGCCGTGGTGCACGAGGAATGCCTGACCGGGCTGGCCGCGTGGCAGGCGACGATCTACCCGGCACCGCTGTCCTGGGGCGCGACGTTCGACCCGGACCTGGTGCGCCGGATGGCGGCGAAGATCGGCGAGACCATGCGGGGACTCGGCGTGCACCAAGGTCTGGCGCCGGTCCTCGACGTCGCCCGCGACCTGCGCTGGGGCCGCGTCGAGGAGACGATCGGCGAAGACCCGTACCTGGTCGGGACGATCGGCAGCGCGTACGTCGCCGGGCTCGAGTCGGCGGGGATCATCGCGACGCTCAAGCACTTCGTCGGCTACTCCGCCTCGCGCGCGGGGCGCAATCTGGCGCCGGTTTCGGCCGGGCCGCGCGAGATCGCCGACGTCCTGCTGCCGCCGTTCGAGCTGGCGCTGCGCGTGGGCGCCCGGTCGGTGATGAACGCCTACACCGACACGGACGGCCTCCCGTCCGCCGCCGACGCGTCCCTGCTGACCGGGCTGCTGCGCGACACCTACGGCTTCGGCGGCACCGTCGTCGCCGACTACTTCTCCATCGCGTTCCTGCACCGCCTGCACGGGGTCGCGGCCGGGCCCGGCGACGCCGCCGGGCAGGCGCTGACCGCGGGCATCGACGTGGAACTGCCCACCATGGACTGCTACGGCGAGCCCTTGCTCGCCGCGGTGGAAGGGGGTGCGGTCGACGCCGCCGCCGTCGACCGCGCCCTCGAACGGGTGCTGCGGCAGAAGTGCGAGCTGGGCCTGCTCGACGCGGACTGGGCGCCGGAGGTGCCCGAGGAGGTCGACCTCGACGACGCCGAATCGCGCGCGATCGCCCGGGAGGTGGCCGAGAAGTCGATCGTGCTGCTGCACAACGACGGGACGTTGCCGCTCTCCCCCGGCGCCCGCGTCGCCGTGGTCGGGCCGCGCGCGGACGAGGCGGGCGCGATGCTCGGCTGCTACTCGTTCCCGCTGCACGTCGGCGTGCACCACCCGGACGTCCCGTTCGGGGTCTCGGTGCCGACGGTGGTGGAGGCGATGAGGTCTTCGTTCGACGTCACCTACGCGCTGGGCTGCCCGGTCACCGGGGGCGACGACGACGGGATCGCGCAGGCCGTGGCCGCGTGCGAAGACGCGTCCGTGTGCGTGGCGGTGCTCGGTGACCACGCGGGACTGTTCGGCGGCGGGACGTCCGGCGAAGGCTGCGACGCGCCGGACCTGCGGCTGCCGGGCCGTCAGGAGGAACTGCTCGAAGCCCTGCTCGCGACCGGGAAGCCGGTCGTGGTCATCCTCCTGTCCGGACGGCCGTACGAGCTGTCCCGTCAGATTTCCCGGCTGGCCGCGGTGGTCTGCGGCTTCTACCCGGGCGAAGAGGGCGCGGCCGCGCTGGCCGGAGTCCTCAGTGGACGGATCAACCCGTCGGGCAGGCTGCCGGTGAGCTTCCCGGCGGCCGGGGCGAGCCAGCCGTCGACCTACCTCGCGGCGCCGCTGGGCCGCCGCAGCGAGGTGAGCACGGTGGACCCGTCGGCGCTGTTCCCGTTCGGGCACGGGCTGTCCTACGCGCCGGCGACCTGGCTGGACGTCAGCGCGACCGGGTCGCTTTGGCCGACCGACGGCGTCTGCCGGGTCCGCGTCACGCTCCGGAACGACCACGCCGTCGCGACCACCGAAGTGGTCCAGGTGTACCTGCACGACCCGGTGGCCGAGGTGGCCCGGCCGGAGCGGCAGCTGATCGCGGCGCGCCGGGTGGCGCTGGAGCCGGGCGCGACGGTCGTCGTGGACATCGGCCTGCACGCGGACCTGACGTCCTACACGGGTCGCGCGGGCGAGCGCATCGTCGACCCGGGCGACGTCGAACTGCGGGTGGGAACGTCGAGCGAGTCGTTCGCGGCGACGCTGCACTGCACGCTTTCCGGCCCGCGCCGGGCCGTCGGCTTCGACCGGGTCCTCGCCCCGGAGTTCTCGTCGTGAGACGCACTTCGCTGATCGCCGTGCTGGCGGTGCTGACCGCCTTGTTCGTCGGCGCTTCCGGGCGGCCGCCGTCGTCGCACTGGGTGGCGACGTGGACGTCGATGCCGCAGCTGACGGAGCCGTCGAACATGCCGCCGGCGCCGTTCACGGGGACCGATCGGGTGCTGGACAACGCTTCGGTGCGCCAGACGGCGCACGTGTCGGTCGGTGGCCCGCGGATCCGGCTGCGGTTTTCGAACGCCTTCGGTGGCGCGGTGCTGCCGTTGTCGGCGGTGTCGGTGGCCCGGCCCGCCGGGGGCGCGGCCGGGGTATCGGCGGTGGTCCCGGACAGCGTGGTGCCGGTGACGTTCCACGGCAAGCCGTCGACGGTGGTGCCGATGGGCGCGCAGGTGGTGTCGGACCCGTTGCCGTTCCCGGTGCGCGCGGGCGAGAACATCGCGGTGACGGCCTACCTCGCGCACGGGCAGGCGTCGCTGTCGATCACTTCGCACCCGGGTTCGCGGACGACGTCGTACCTGCTGGCGGGCGACCAGGTGTCGGCGCCGGACCTGCCGGGCGCGACGCCGGTGGACCACTGGTACTTCCTGAGCGGCATCGAGACGCTGTCCCCGGCATCGGCGGTGGCGGTGATCGGCGACTCGATCTCCGACGGCCGAGGCTCGACGACGAACGGCAACGACCGCTGGCCCGACATCCTGGCATCGCGCATCCCGTCGGCGGTGGTCAACCAGGCGGCGGGCGGCAACCGGGTGCTCCAGGACGGCCTGGGCCCGAACGTGCTGGCCCGCCTGGACCGCGACTTGCTGGCGACGAGCGGAGTGTCGTGGGCGATCGTGTTCGAGGGCGTGAACGACATCGGCACGGCCGCACCGGCCGACGCCGACACGGTCGCGGCGCAGCTGATCGACGCGTACGACCAGATCCTGGTCCGAGCACACGCGCAGGAGATCCGCGTGTACGGCGCGACGATCACCCCGTTCGGCGGAAACACGGGCTACGACACCCCGGAGCGCGAAGCGGCGCGGCAGCGGGTGAACGCGTGGATCCGCGAGCCGGGCCATTTCGACGCGGTGCTGGACTTCGACCGGGTGGCCCGAGACCCGGCGACCCCGGAGCGCCTCTTGCCTGCTTACGACGTCGGCGACCACCTCCACCTGAATCCGGCAGGATATCGCGCGCTGGGTTCGAGCGTTCCGGTTCAGCTATTCCGAGCAAGCTGAAAGAAATGTCCAGCGGGCGGAAAGTGGACAATTACGGGACTGTTTTCGGACCGGTCATCACTGATCGCCGAACCCGGCTTGACGGACGGTGATCAGCCCGGCGACGGCAATATCTGTTGGGACACAAGCGAGTCTCGAAGGCGGGGGCCTGTGCCGCGCGTCACAGCCTTCACCCTATAGTGGCGCCCGTCTGTTCGTCCCCACAGGAAGTCGTCGCTCCCGGGAAAGGGAAACCATGTCCGACGTCATCAACAGCATCTTCGGCCGCCCCAAGAACGAAAACACCGGCTCCGGCGAGTACGCCTACGGCACGGCCGAGCCGGAGGCCGCCGCCGCGCCCGAGTCCGAAGAGGCGGCCACGGTCGTCGAGGAAACGGAATCCGCACCGGAGACCGAGACGGCCGCGGAAACCGCGGAGGACGCCACCGTTGAGGTGGACGCCGGGGAGTCCGAAGGGGACGACGCGGACGCGGTCACCGAAGAGGCCGAGACCGACTCGGACGCCGCGGACGATGTCACCGAGACCGAGGACGTCGCCGAGGCCGAGCCGGTCGCGGAAGCCGAGCCGGTCGCCGAAACCGAGCCCGCCGCCGAGGCCGTCGTCGCGGAGGCCGAAGCCGTGATCGCCGAAGCGGAACCGGTCGCGGCCCGGCCCGCCGCGGGCACCCGGGGCAGCACGACGGTGGCGGACGGCGTGGTCGCGAAGATCATCACCCGCGTCGCGGCGCGGGCCGAGGGCGTGCACAGCCTCGACGCGGACGGCATCAAGGTCGAGCTGGCCGACGAGGTCGCGTGGATCACGATCCCGCTGGTCCTCGAGTTCGGCCACGCGATCAAGGTGGTGGGCGAGCGGATCCGGGTGACCGTGATCGACGCGGTCGAGCAGTACCTGGGCCTCGACGTGGAGGTGGTGGACCTGCACATCACCGACATCCACTTCCCGGAAGGGGACTGACGCGCGGCCCGGTCCCGGTTGCCGGGGCCGGGCACCGTCCGGTGAGGACAGTCGTCACCGCACCCGGTACCGCAGGTGCAGCACGTCGCGGTCCTCGAGCCGCCGGACGAGTTCGAGCTCGGCCTTGGCGCCGTCGAAGAGCCGACGCCCCGCGCCGAGGAGCACGGGGACGAGGTGCACCTCGATTTCGTCGAGCTGCCGGGCATCGAGGAGGGCGCGCGCGGCACTCGCCCCGTGCACCATGACATCCCGCTCCCTGGCGGCAGCCCGCGCTTCCTCCGCGGCGGCGGTGACGTCGGTGAAGAACCGCGCGCTCCCGGGCGGGGTATCGGCGGGATCGACGTGGCGGGTGAGCACGTGGATCGGGACCCCGTCGTGGTGGTCCCCGCCCCACCGCCCGGCGAGTTCGAAGGTCCGGCGGCCCGAGATGAGGGCCCCGGTGGCCAGCGCTTCCCGGAAGACCTGCCCGCTGGGGCCGTCCCCGTGCCGGTCGTCCAGCCAGTTGAAGAGCCGCCCACCACCCTCCCCCAGCTCCTGCCCCGGCCGATCATCCGGGCTGGCGATGAAGCCGTCGAGGGACATGGTCATGTAGAGGCGGATCATGGGGGCTCCTCAGGTCGGGTTCGCTTCACCCACGCGTCGAACGAACCCCGCCGGAATCGACAGCCTCACTCCTCCCGTGCCCGGGCGATCACCTCCTCCAGCCGCAGCGGGCTGGCCGGGTGGTGAGATAGGCACAGCGGCGTCGCCACCTGGCGGAAGCCGAAGGCCTCCCCCGCCACGTAGAACTGGGCGCGCTCCAGTCGCGAGATGTCCGCCACCGGGCTTCCCTTCGCCCTGGCCAGCTCGTTGGCCGCCGCGATCTGGGCAGGGCTGTTAAGGCGGCCGAAGAACTGCGTCATCGCGTTGCCGACGACCTGGTTGTGCAGTCCCTTCGGCGCCTGGGTGGCGAAGAGCAGGCCCAGCCCGTACTTGCGGGCCTGCGAGGCGAGCACGATCGTGCTGCGCGTACTCGCGGTGAGCGTGCCCGACGCGGCCATCGTCTGCGCCTCGTCCATCACGAACAGCGCGCCCAGCGGCCGGTCGCCCGCCGGGTTGCGCTTGATCCACGCGAACAGCTCCATCTGCAGCTGGTTGACGAAGTTCTGCCGCTGCTCCTCGGCCTGCAAGCCGACGAAGCTGATCACCGAGACGCGTGCACGCTTGCCGTCGGCGGGGGTGAGCAGCGCACCCGGGTCGACGGGTTCGCCACCGCCCGCGAAGAGCGGGTCGTTGACCATCGCCGCCTTGAGCGTCTCAGCCAGCCCGGCCGCGATGCGGTTGGCGTCGTTGAGGTTGCTGACGTCCTCGGGCAGGTCGGTGAGCAGCTCGATGAGCTCGGGCAGACTGCGCGACCCGGTCCGAGCGTGCCGTACGACGGCTTGGCGCAGCACGGCCAGCCCGATGTTCGCCTTGGCGGTGCTGCCGGTCAGCCGGGCCTGCGGCGCCAGCGTCGCGACGGCCACCTCGACCGCGGCGGCGAACTCGTCGGAGTCGTCGAGCACACCGGCGAAGTCCGGCAGCGGCTGGAAGGCGAGCGGCCGCCCGGTCGCGCGGCCGGGCGTCCAGACGACGACGTCGGTCTCGGCCAGGTACCGCTTGGCCAGCTGGGCGTCATCAGGACCCCAGCCATCGGGCGGAGTGGGCCAGGGATCACCGAGCCGGGCGAGGTCGTTGTTCGGATCCAGGACGATCGCGGAGACCCCCAGCAGAGCGCACTCCTCCACGATCCGCCGCAGCAGCACGGTCTTCCCCGAACCGGACCCCGCGAAGACGGCGGCGTGCTTGCGAAGAGCGGAGAGTTCGACCCGAACGGGCTCCCCGGAGCCGACAACGGTGCCGAGGGTGATCTCGTCATCCGCGGGTGGCGGGTGAGTGCCTTCGGCAGGCTGCCCCGACGGCTTCTCCGGCAAGACGGCGGAGAGTAGTTCGGACCGGCTTGCGGGTCGGCGGTCGATCAGCCACTCGTGCAGCTCCCGCCCGCCCGTCGCGAGCATCCGGTCGAGCGCCCAGAAGGTCCGCACATCGTCCGCGGTGGGCGGAACCGTCCGCCCGCCCGCCGCCGTGAACTTCGCGACTTCCTCCCGCGTCTTCGCCCCACGACCCCAGGCGTCCCGGAGGATGACGAGGTGGCGGTTGTCCGCGCCCTGCAACTGGCCGGCGGCCGAGCGGGCCTTGCGGAACCGGCTCAGGGCCGCACGCGGATCCCGGGCCGCGATCGCACGAAACGCCCAGTGCTCCTGGAGATCCGCGCGCTCGTCCAGGGTCCGCGTGAGCCAGGCGTGCACCTCGCTCCGCCCGTTCTGGCGTTCGCACGACCATTCGAGGTCGTCGTCCCCGACTTCGGTGACCCAGCACCGCAAGGCGGCGGAGAGCAGACCCGGCATGACCTTGTCCACGGTCCTCTCCGTGAGCAGGCCGCCTGGATCGGCTTCCGCTTTCAGCTTCTCGAACTCGGAATCGAGTTCGGCGAAGCGGTCGGTCTCAACCGCGGATCGGGCCGCGGGGACCGGCACCACGGCTTTCTCGTCGAAGGAGGTGAGTTCCCTGGCCTCCCCGGCGCGCAAGCACAGATCGATATGCGCGCCGATCCGCTTCAGCAGCTCCCTCGGCGTCCACTGCTCCCAAGGTTCGTCGAACGCCGGGAGTGCGACCGGCCAGGTGGGATGCGGCGGCGTGAAGCCCATGGACTGGTAAGCCACCCCCAGCCGTCTCTCAACCAGCGCCCGGCCGAGGCGGGCATCGACGATCCGGCCGAGCGTCACGGATTCGCGGAAGCGGTCGGGTACGGTCGCGGCCGCCGTCGACTTGATCTGGTCCCACGTACTGGGCAGGCAGGCCAGCACGGTGAGGGTCTTGTGGGTGACCTCCCGGAGTCCCATGAGCCCGTCGGCGATCTGGGCGACAAGAAGGTCTTCCTCGGCCCGGTCGCCGATCTCTTGGGTGCGCTTCATCGACCGTGCGACGAGGGTGTCGAGCTGGTCCACGGCGATCACGACCGGGCCCGTGAGAGCGAGCAGCCGCGTGATCTCCTGCACGAGGACCCGGGAGGGCTTCGGCCGCGAGTAGATGTTCCACTCGCGGGCTTCGGACGTCAGTTCGGCGTCACCGTCGAGGTAGTCGTCGCCGATGTACTTGGCGGCGCGGTCCCGGCTGGCGATGAGGACCAGAGCCCGGGCGGTGTCGCCGCATTCGTCCGCGACCATCGCGTCGAGGGACGCCACCCCGTCGACGAACGCTTCGACGTCGTCCCGGGTCAGCCCGCGGCCGCGGCGGATCCTCGCCTCGACCTCGGCGTCCACGTGGGCGCGCAGACATACCCGCAGCAGGAAGCTCTTCAGCTGCGACTCACCCGAATCGTCCGGGCGGGAAAGCCCGCGGCGCAAGGCCTCGGCTGTGTTCTCCCAGAACGCCTCGGCCGCGGTCACGTCGTCGAGGAAGAAGTACCCTCGCGCGCGGTGCACGTGGCGTCGGACGAGACCGAGCAAGTGGGTCTTCCCGACTCCCTTCAAGCCGCGCAGAACGAGTCCGATCGGGCTGGGCCCGTCACTGGTCGCCGCGTCGCGGATGCCCGTGTCGAGCGCGGCGAGCGCCTCGGCGTGCAAACCGTCGACGTGGTAGGGGGAATCCCGCCAGACGTGGTCGGGAGTGTCCGCCCAGTCGAAGCTCAGGGTCGCCAGCGCTTTCAGCTCGTCCATCACAACGCCTCGATCGAGAGCAGATGGTTGTCCTCACCGCCGATGCGGATCGCCGCCTCGTGGTCGGCGGCGGTCAGGACTTTCCGGTTGTCTTCGGGGACGAGGTGCACCTTTCCGTCGCGGCTCAGTTCCTTGAGCACGGCGTCGACCTCCGCCGCGGGCGCGCCGAGCTTCGGCCGCAGGTCAACCAACCCCACCCAGCCACGGGGTTCCTTCACGAGCTCCTTATAGGCGATGCGGATGCGGTCCTCGAGGTTGCCGACCGAGGTGTCTTCCGATTCCCGCTCCTGAACAGGCCCGGCGGGCCGCAACCCAGCCGGGCCGAACACCTCGAACAGCCGCTTGTCCTCCCGCACGAGGTATTCGTGCAAGCCGCCGAGCAACACGTACAGGGCCGCGGCCAGCGTGCTGTGTCCCCGAGGCGGCGGTGGGCTGCCCACGGCGAGCTCGTCCTCGCACCAGGCCCATCCCCGATCGCTCAGCTGGTGCACGAAGCTCCTCCTCGGCCCCGTCGGCTCGCTCGCGACGTACCCGAGCTCGTCGAGGTGCGTCCGGTCCTTGCCCGTGAGGGTGAACCCCACGGTCTCCTCCAGCTCCTTGTTGGGCACCTCCCGGCCCAGCACCATCAACGTGAACATCGCCGCGGTCTGCTTGTGTCCCAAGCGGTCGGTCATCCGAGATCCTTCCGGTGGTTCGGCTTCGTCGTGGTCTGGGCGCGGGCGTCGAGAGTCCGCAGGAGCCAGTCGATCGACTGGCGGACCCTCGGTGGAGCCGCGTGGTGGTCGTCGCCGTTCGGGGTGCGGGGTTTCACCACCACCGCGAGCTCCGTCGCGAGGTCGCGAGTCCGGTCGCCGTCACCCGCGCCGACGGCCGTCTGCAGGGTTGTCACCAGCTCGTCGACCAGGTCCCAACGGGACGGGCGCAGCCGGGCGCCGCGGGCCTGGCCGAGCAGCGCCACCAGATCAAGGTCTTCGTCGGTGTCCACCAGCGGGGCGAAGCCCTTCAGCTGGCCGACCAGGTCGCGGGCCACCTCGGCCGGACCGCGGGACGCGCTCAGCCGCAGGTAGCGAAGGTTGCCGACATAGCCCGGCAACGCCGCCGCTTCGGTGCCAGCTGTCAGGATCGGGATGACCCGGCGGTCCTGGCCGAGGGTGCGGTGCAGGAACAACTCGACCTCCGCCGCCTGCCAGCGACTCACCTTGCCGTCGACGACCAGGCACAGGTGCCGCGCGTCGTCGTCGGTGCGCGCGAGCAGCGAACGATCGCCCGAGAGCGACTTCACCGCGCGGACGTCCCGCTTTTCGAGTTCGGAGACCAGCTCGGTCGCGGTGCCGAACGCCGTGCGCGGGGTGCTCACCCGCAGCTCGTGCTTGAACTGCTGCCGGCTCGCCCGCACCGCGGCCACGTAGGCGTCGCGGTTCTCGGCCAGGAGGTCGGTCCGGTCCAGCCGGCAGGCGATCACGGCCGCGACCGTCTCCAGGGCGAACCCGATCTGGTCGGCGCTCGGCGTCTTCTCCGACAGCACGGGCAGCTGCTCGCCGAAACTCCAGTAGGAGACGTACGGCAACGTGAGGTGACGCGACATCGTCTCCGGCTCGACCGCCTGGTCGAGCCACGTCCGGTACAGCTCGGCTGTCTCCTCGACGACGATCCGGCGCCACGCCTCCGACCGGTCGTACTCCTCCCGGTTGTCGAACCTCGACAGCACCGGGAGCACGGTCAGCCGCGCGCGGTCGAACGGCAGCAGGTTTCGTGCCGCGTCGGCGCGCCGGGCCGCCTCCATCGCGCCGAGGACGCTCTGCCGGTTCGCCGTGAACAGCAGGACGAGATGGTCCGGCAGGTGCGCCGTGCAGATCCCGCCGATGTCAGAGATCCCAGTCCGGCTGTCGATCAGGACGAAGTCGTAGTCCGCGGCCCACTGCTCACGGCATTTGTCGAGGTACTCGCCGAACCCTTCGTCGTACAGGCCTTCCCAGTCGATCTCCTGCACCTGCCCGATGTAGCCGGGCTCCTCACGCCCCGCCGCGATGAAGTCGAGCTCGCCGACGTCCTTCAGCCGCAGGACGTGCGCCCCGGGCGCGAACCGGCCGCGCCGGAAGTCGTCGACAAGGTCGACCACGCCGCCTCCGGGGCCGCGGGGCAGCCGCGGGCGGAAGTAGTCGACGAGGCCGGGCGCCTCGAGGTCCCAGTCCAGGCAGAGCACCCGGTGGCCCCAGCGGGCGAGCAGCACGGCGACGTTGGCCAGCGTGAAGCTCCGCCCGACCCCGCCCTTGAAGGAGTAGAAGGTGAACACCGATCCTGGCATGGGTCAGAACCTCGGCATCCGCGCCCGCTTCGGCGGTTCCGGGGCCGGGGTGAGCACCGGCCAGTCGGCACGCCAGTCCGGTGCGAGTTCGATCAGCTCTTCCAACTCCTTGGCGATCTGCCCGATCTGCTCGTTGAACCCGATGTACTCCGGCGTGGCCTGGTAGTGCTCGAACGGCTGGCTCCACTTGTGCAGGTCACGCATGCGCCGCTCGCTGGCGTAGTCGGGGAAGTTCCACGAGTCGCAGAAGATGACCGGGTAGATGAGCTGACGCGGATGACCGTCGCCAGCCAGCTCTTCCCGCTTCGCCATCGAGTGCCACTCGGCCAGGCACCACTCGTCCTTGAAGTACTTCGGCGAGCACACCGGCACCAGCACGCGGGTCCGCAAGAGCGCCGATCGCAGCTGACCGGGCCAGTTCG
This sequence comes from Amycolatopsis nalaikhensis, assembly GCF_030264295.1. Taxonomy (GTDB): domain Bacteria; phylum Actinomycetota; class Actinomycetes; order Mycobacteriales; family Pseudonocardiaceae; genus Amycolatopsis; species Amycolatopsis nalaikhensis. The sequence goes on from NZ_CP127173.1 coordinate 8,487,978, forward strand.
CCCCCGTCGGGATCTGGTCGTCCAGGAATACCTTGACGTCCCGGTAAAGGTTGTTGTCCAGCACTTCGGTCAACCGTGGGTGAAAATGATTTCGCACCCACGCCGGGACATCGTGGCCGGAGCGTTGATAACTGATGAACACGTCGTACTCGTACACGCGTGTCTTCGCTCCTTCACCGCTCCCCACCAGGCGGATCCGATCCTAGATCCGCCGTACATCATCGAAGAAGGCGTGAAACCTGACAGATCCAGGACAATAACTGGCCACCTCCGCCACGCGGTCGGAAAATGCATCTTGACAAAGAGACCCAGCGCGGATACATGACAGTCGGAGGCAAACGAAGTCGCGAAGCGTCTCCGGAATACCGATCTCCCGGATCGGTGAATCACCGACCGATCCCGAGGGGAAGCCGATGCCCGAGCACGACGCACCATGGGTCTTCGTCAGCTATTCGCACGACACTCCGGAGCACAAAGACCAGGTCCGGCGGTTCGCGACGTTCCTGCGCAGCCGGATCGGCCTCGAAGTCATCCTCGACCAGTGGCACGACAACTTCCGCACCGACTGGTCGCTGTGGGCCACCCGGAACCTCAAGGCGGCGGACTACGTCTTGGTCGTGGCGTCTCCCCTGTACCGGGCGCGAGCCGAGGGCGACGCGGCGCCGGACGAAGGTCGCGGCGCCCAGTTCGAGACGGCCATCATCCGCAACAAGCTGACCAAGGACATCGAGGACGGCACCCGCCGGGTGCTGCCGGTCGTCCTGCCCGGCGGTTCGATCGACGACATCCCCGAGTTCCTCAACCCCTACTCGACGACGCGGTACGAGATCGTGGAGTTCACTGACGACGGCGTCGCCGACCTGCTCTCCGCGATCACCGGCCAGGGCCAGTACCCCATGCCCGAGCGCGGGACCTGGCTCGGCGGTGCTTGCGAACCCGCGGAAGTCGCAGCAGAGGAACTACCGTGGCTGTGCGCCAGCAAGGGCGTGCGGCGCGGTGCGGCGTCGATCGACGGTGTGCAGTACGAGCACAGCATCGTCCTGCGACCGACCACCCCGACCGCCGCCGGGCCGGGATTCGTCGAGCTCGATCTGGGTGGCCACTACCAGCGCTTCACCACGGTCGCCGGGGTGCTCGACGACGCCACCGACGCCTTCCAGGTCGGGCGGGTGCGCGTTGTCCTCGACGGGACACCGCGCTCCGAACACGATGTCGCCGCCGGGAAGCCGGCCACCATCGACCTCGACGTCTCCGGTGCCCGTCTGCTGCGGCTCGAGATGGCGCGGCCCGGTGTCACCGCCTCGCCCTTCGGCTCCGCGGCCGTCGTCGTCACGCGGCGAGGCGGACGGCCGCCCGAACTCGCCTTCGGCGATCCGACCGTGAGCTAAGGCGCCAAAGCGCGGCAAGCTTCCAGGTCGACCTCGCGCAACGCAGCACCCACCCCGGCCAAAGCCACCGCATTCATCGACAACGACGTCACCCCCGCGCCCACCAGAACCGGCGCCAGTGACGGGTCCGCCGCGGCCTCGCCGCACACCCCCACCGGCTTGCCCACCTCCACTCCCGCCGCCGCCACCATGCCCACCAGCCGCAGCAACGCCTTCTGGTGCGGGTCGTTCAACGACGCCACCGCGCCCAGCTGGCGGTCGGCCGCGAACACGTACTGCGCCAAGTCGTTCGTCCCCAACGAAACGAAGTCCACCTCGGCGAGGATCTCCTCAGCACAAAGCGCCGCCGCGGGGATCTCGATCATCACCCCCACCCGGCCGATCCCCGCCGCTCGGGCGCGCGCCGCGAACCAAGCCGCTTCGGCGGCCGTTGCCACCATCGGGGCCATCACCGACAGCTCGACGCCTGTGTCAGCCGCCGCCGCTGTGATCGCTGACAGCTGGCGGTCCAGCAACTCCGGGCGGTCGAACGCGATCCGCAGCCCCCGGACGCCCAGCGCCGGGTTCGGCTCGGCGCCCATCGGCAAGAACGCCAACGGCTTGTCCGACCCCGCGTCCAACGTCCGGACCACCACCGGCCGGCCGGCGAACGGGGCCAGCACCGCCGCGTACGCCTCTCGCTGCGCCGCCTCCGTCGGCTCCTCCTCGGCCGACAAGTAGCAGAACTCCGTGCGGAACAACCCGATTCCCTCGGCTCCCGCCGCGATGGCCGCGTGCGCGTCCGCGGGCGACCCCACGTTCGCCAGCAGCTTCACGCGGTGCCCGTCGGCGAGGCGGCCGACGCCGTCCCACTCCGGACGTGACTTCCGGGCCGATGCCCGCACCACGCCGTCGGACGCCGTCACCTCGCCCGCCGATCCGTCGACCGTGAGGCCGGGAGCGTCACATGCGAGAACTCCGGCGCACGCCACCACCGCCGGGATTCCCAGCGCCCTGGCCAAGATCGCCGTGTGGCTCGTCGGGCCGCCCTCCTCCGTCACCAGTGCCAGCACCAAGTCCGGGTCGAGGCCCGCCGTGTCCGCCGGGGCCAGGTCGCGGGCCACCAGCACGCTCGGCGACCTCAGCTCGGGCACCCCCGGCGGGGCCAGCCCCAGCAGCGACGCCACGATCCGGTCCCGGACGTCCGCGACGTCGGTCGCCCGTTCGGCCATGTAGCCGCCCGCGGCCCGCAGCGCCGTCATGAACTCCCCCGCCGCTTCCCACACCGCGCGCGGCGCGGGTAGCGAGCGCTCGCGGACCAACCGTTCCGCCGACGCGATCAGCGCCGGATCCGACGCCATCGCCGCCGTCGTCTCCAGGACCGATCGGGCGTCTCCGGACACGGAACGGGCACGATCGGACAACTCGGCCGCCACCGCTGCCGCCGCGGGCCCGATCTTGCCCGCTTCGACGTCGAGCGCGTCCGGAACCGGCGCAGAACTGGGTTCCGGCAGGTCAGCGGCTACTACGACACGCGGGCCGGACACCCGGCCCGGGCTGACTCCGACTCCGGACAACGACATCGCGGGACCTCCAGGAGCAAAGGATCTCGTAACTGGGGATTGACAGTACGGTAACAACGGGCACAATCAAACGGCAACGGGCAAACATCGGAGAGGAACGGGCATGTACGCCGCCGAACGGCATCAGCTCCTGGCGCAACGCGCACGTCGCGACGGCCGTGTCGACGTCAACGACGTCGCCGCCGAACTCGGTGTCGCCCCCGAGACCATCCGCCGCGACCTCGGCGTCCTCGAACGCCAGGGCGTCGTCCGCCGCGTCTACGGCGGCGCCGTCGCCGTCGAGCGGCTCGACTTCGAACCCGAGGTCGCCCAGCGGGACCAGACGAACGCCGCCGAGAAGGACGCGATCGCCCGTGCCGCACTGGACCTCGTGCCCGACCGCGGCTCGATCCTGCTCGACGCGGGCACCACGACCAGCAGGCTCGCGACGCTGCTCCCCACCGACCGCGACCTCACGGTGATCACCAACTCGATCCCGGTCGCCTCGATCCTCGCCACCCGCCCCGGCGTCACCCTGCACATCCTCGGCGGCCGCGTCCGCGGGACGACGCTCGCCGCGGTCGAGGCGTGGACGCTGCACGCGCTCGACGGCCTGCTCGTCGACGTCGCTTTCCTCGGCGCCAACGGCTTTTCCGCCGAGCACGGCTGCACGACGCCGGACATGGCGGAGTCGGCGGTGAAGGCCGCCGTGGTCGCCGCCGCGCGGAAGCGGGTGCTGCTGGCCGACCACAGCAAGTACGGCACCGACCAGCTCAGCCGCTTCGCACGCCTTTCGGAGATCGACGTCCTGGTCACCGACAGCGGCATCGACGCGGGCGCGGTGGCCGAGCTCGAAGAGGCGGGCCCGGAGGTGGTGCTGGCGTGATCGTCACCGTGACGCCGAACCCGAGCCTCGACCGGACCGCCCGCCTCGTCGAACTCCGCCGCGGCGAAGTGAACCGGGCCGAAGCCGTACGCCTCGACCCGGGCGGCAAGGGCGTCAACGTCGCCCGCGCACTGGCCGCGGCCGGGACGCCGACCGTCGCGCTGCTGCCCGCCGGTGGCCTCGTCGGCGATCGGCTGGCCGACTTGCTCGCCCCCGAGGGCGTTCCGGTCGTCGCGGTGCCGATCGCCGGGACGACCCGCAGCAACATCACGCTCGTCGAAGCCGACGGGACCACGACGAAGATCAACGAGCCCGGGCCGGAGATCTCCCCCGCCGAGCTGGCCACTCTCGAACGCCGCGCCGTCGAGCTGGCCGCGCGCGGCGAATGGCTGGTCTGCTGCGGCAGCCTGCCCGCCGGCGTACCCGACGACTTCTACGCGCGACTTACCAAGCTCGCGCGCGACGCCGGGGCGAAGGTCGCCGTCGACTCCTCCGGCGCCCCGCTCGCCGCGGCCGTCGCGGGCGGCCCGGACCTGCTCAAACCGAACCTCGACGAGCTGGTCGAGCTCGCCGGCCGCCCGCTGCCGCTGCTCGGCGACGTCGTCGCGATCTGCCGCGAGCTCGTCGACGGCGGGGTGGGCAGTGTCCTGGTCAGCCTCGGCGCGCGCGGCGCCGTGCTGGTCGAGCCGACCGAAACCCGCCACGCGCTCGGCCCGCTGGTCGCCGTGCGCAGCACCGTCGGCGCCGGAGACGCCGCACTCGCCGGGTTCCTCCACGCGGGAGGGACCGGCCCCCGAGCCCTGCGCACCGCGGTCGCCTACGGCACCGCCGCGGTCACGCAGGAGGGCAGCCGCATGCCCACGCCCGAGGACGTGCACCCCGACCAGGTGCGCGTGCTCGACGCCGACCCCACCCTCACCCTAAGCGGAGCCGCCGCATGACCACCGCAGACCTGATCACCGCCGACCTGGTCGACCTCGGCCTCGACGCCGCCGACAAGCACAGCGCCACCCGCGCGCTCGCGCAGCGGCTCGTCGACGCCGGGCGGGTGACCGACCTCGACCTCTTCCTCAAGGACGTCGCCGCCCGCGAGGAGCAGATGGCCACCGGGCTCGAAGGCGGCATCGGCATCCCGCATTGCCGCTCGGCCGCGGTGACCACGCCGACGCTGGCGTTCGGCCGCAGCGAAACCGGCGTCGACTTCGGCGCGCCGGACGGCCCGGCCAAGCTGATCTTCCTCATCGCCGCGCCCGAAGGCGGCGGCAGCGACCACCTCAAGGTGCTGGCCGCCCTCGCGCGGCGGCTCGTCCGGGCGGAGTTCAAGCAGACCCTCCTGGACGCCACCGACGCCGACGTCGTCGCCGACTACATCCGCCAGGAGGTGGCCTGACCATGAAGTTCGTCGCCATCACCGCCTGCCCCACCGGGATCGCCCACACCTACATGGCCGCGGAGTCCCTGGAGCAGGCCGCCAAGACCAACGGCGACACGATCGTCGTCGAAACCCAGGGCTCCGCCGGGTCCGAACCACTGTCCACAGAGGACATCGCGAGTGCGGACGCCGTCATCTTCGCCGCGGACCTCGCCGTGCGGGGCCGGGAACGGTTCGCCGGGAAGCCGATCGTCGAGGCGCCGGTCAAGGCCGCGATCAACGACGCCGCCGGGTTGTTCGAACGCGCGAAGGCCGCGGCCCGGGAACCCGTCGCCCCCGCGGCCGCCCCGGAGCTGACCTCGAAGGTCGGCGCGAACGACAAGGCGGGCACCAAGGTCCGCCAGTGGCTGATGACCGGTGTCAGCTACCTGATCCCGTTCGTCGCGGCGGGCGGGCTGCTGATCGCCTTGAGCTTCGCCTTGGGCGGGTACCGGATCGTCGACGCGCCGAAGGTCACCGAGCACTTCGACGCCGGTTCGGTCGCGGGCTGGGCGGCACTGATGTTCCAGATCGGCAGTGCCGCGTTCGACTTCCTGGTGCCGGTCCTGGCCGGGTTCATCGCGTTCGCGATGGCCGACCGCCCGGCGATCGCGCCCGGGTTCGTCGGCGGCGCGATCGCCGTCACCGTCGGCGCCGGGTTCCTGGGCGGTCTCGTCGCCGGGCTCCTGGCCGGTGGTGTCGTCATGGCGCTGAAGAAGATCCAGGTGCCGAAGGCGATGCGCGGCATCATGCCGGTGGTGGTGTACCCGCTGCTGGGGTCCATTGTGGTCGGTGTGCTGATGTACGTGGTGGTCGGCAAGCCGATGGCCGCGGCGACGACCGGGCTCACGAACTGGCTCAACAGCCTGAGCGGCGCCAGCGCGCTGCTGCTGGGCGCGCTGCTCGGCTTGATGATGGCGTTCGACATGGGCGGGCCGGTCAACAAGGCCGCCTACGCCTTCGCGGTCGGCGGCCTGACCACGGGCGCGACGGCGTCGCTGCAGATCATGGCCGCGGTGATGGCGGCCGGGATGGTGCCGCCGCTGGCCCTGGCGCTCGCGTCGACGGTCCGGAAGAAGCTGTTCACCGAGGCCGAGCGCGAGAACGGTCGCGCGGCCTGGCTGCTCGGGGCGTCGTTCATCACCGAAGGTGCGATCCCGTTCGCCGCGGCGGACCCGTTCCGGGTGATCCCGTCGATCATGCTCGGCTCGGCGGTGACGGGGTCGTTGTCGATGGCGTTCGGCGCGACGCTGCGCGCCCCGCACGGCGGGATCTTCGTGCTCCCGCTGATCGGCAGCCCGCTGTTGTTCCTGGTGGCGCTGGTCGCCGGGACGGTGGTCGCCGCCGGGTCGGTGATCGCGCTCAAGCAGGTCCGCTTCCGTGCGGCGTCGCGCTCCGCCGCGGTGTCCGGTCAGACTGTCAACGCGTGAAGGAGTCCACTGTGTACCAACGACGCACCCTCGTGGCCAGCGCGGTCGGGCTGCACGCCCGGCCCGCGGGGCTGGTCGCGAAGACGGCGGCGGGTCAGCCGGCGAAGGTTCGCATCGCGAAGATCGTGGGCGGGGTGGCGGGCGAACCGGTCGACGCGGCCAGCGTCCTGGGGCTGATGACCCTGGGCGCCGGACACGGCGACGAGGTGGAGCTGACCGCCGACGGTGACGCCGCTCAGGTGTCCGTCGACGCCTTGGCCGAGCTGATCGCCCGGGACCTCGACGCCTGAGTTCTCCGGAAGTCCCCTCCGGCGGCGTGCGACGGGAGTACCATCCAGACCGATTTGCCGGGTTGCGCCCGCGCCGCGACCCGTGGTCGCGAAGGGGGAAGATGGTGCAAGGATTCGAAGTCGATCCCAAGCTGGTCCAGCACGCCGCCGAGCGGGCGACCGAGGCCGTGACGCATTTCGAGGCGCACGCTTCGGCCGTCAAGCAGGCGCAGGCCGTGGTCGAGGGGAATTCCGCCCTGCTGGGCGACTACGGCGACGCCGGGGTGTTCTTCCACGCCTGCGAGAGGTTCGACAAGAAGTTCAAGGAAATCTTCGACAAGCTCATTTCGCACAATGACGCCTTCGTCGACACGGCACGGCGCCTGCAGAGCGGTTTGCAGGGTGCGTCGAAGCTCTACGCCGAGTCGGACGCGGCCGCGAGCGAGCGGTTCCGGCGTATCGGGGAAACCTGGACGGACGGGGGGCACCGCTGATGCAGCCGCCGTACTTCCCCGATCGGCCGCCGGGGCACTACCCGCAGTTCGACCGGTACGAGGGCCAGTGCGGCGAAGTCGCGCTGTGGGCCCGCTGGGTGGCGGGCTGGGTCGACTGGCTGCTCCACGAATACGGCCCCACCGGCCCACATCCGGACCGCTGGGCCAACTACCCGTTCGAACGGTTCTTCTACCCGTCCGATGTGATCGCGCAGCAGCAGATCCAGGTCATGCACCAGACGTGGCAAGCCATCGACGAGCTGCGCTACAAGTCGGCCGCGGAAGAACACCCCGGCATCGACGTCCTCAACAACCTCGACAGCGCGCTCGGTGCGGCACTCGGCCGGTGGGCGGGCGACATCGCGGTGGGGGTGCAGACCTACCGCGAAGAACTGGAGAACTACAGCGAGCCCTACATCCTCGCGGTCGGCAAACTCGGCCAGTGCCTCATCGCGTACTCCCAGATCTTCGAGCAGGCGCGGGCCGACATGGTCAAGGTCATGAAGCAGTTCGTCGGGGCCCTGCAGGCCCAGACGTTCACCGACCCCGGCTTCGAGCGGGTCGGCCTGACCGTCTTCAAGGCCATCGGCGACTGGGTGCTGGGCAAGTTCCCGTTCGAACTCGACAAGGTCCTCGAGCTGGACAGGGTGCTCGCCGACGCGGTCGAGGGCGCGCAGCGGCGCAAGGACCCCGCGGCGATCGGCGGCGCCAACTACTGGGAGATCTGCGATTCGTACCTGGTGGCCGCGAACAAGATCTGCGACGACGCCCGAGCGGCGATCGAGCAGCTGACCGCGCGCCTGGACAAGGTCGACGACGAGCTGCGCGATCCCCCGAAGCTGACCGTCGACGTGAGCTAGCGGTCAGGCCGGGCCGAGCAGGGCGATCGACGCCCGCACCGCGACTTCGGTGACGTCGCTCGCCCGGCCGCCGTCCTCCACCGTGGTCGCGATCAGTTCCCGCAGCCCGCCCAGGAGCATGATCGACAGCTGGCGCGAGGGCGGGTTGATCCCCGCCGCGCGCATCTCCGGCGTGTCCGTCAGCCGTTGCGTCATCGCGATGAACCCCTCCATCGCGTCGCGCTGCAGCTCCCGGGCCGCGATGCCCAATGCCGGGACGTCGCGGATCCAGCTCAGCGTGATCGCCGGTTCGGACTCCGCGCACGCGATCCACGCCTCGATCGCCTGGCGGACCTGGACCGCCCACGGGGCGCGCGCGTCGACCGCGTCGGAGATCTGCTGGATCATCGCGCGGTTGGCGTCCGCCAGCAACGCGATCAAGCACTCTTCACGGCTGGAAAAGTGCTCGTAGAACGTCCGGCGGGACGTGCGGGCGCGGCGGACGATGTCGGCGACCGTCGTGTCGCGGAAGCCCGCCTCGGTGATCGACGCGGCGAGCCCGTCCAGCAGCCGCTGCCGGTGCCGGCGGGTGTCGACGTCCACGAGAGCCACCGTATATCCCTCCTCTTGAAACCGGATGGTACACCGGCGTACCGTACCGACGGTACGTTCGCGTACCACCAGTTCGGGAGGGGTCGATGACGACCATGACGCGCCCCGTGGCGCTGCCACCGGGGCCGGCCGCACCGCGCGCCGTCCAAGGCGCCTACGCGCTCACCCAGCCGCTGCGCGGCATGCGGCGGCTCAGAGCGCGCTACGGCGACGCCTTCACCGTGAACGTGCCGATCTTCGGCAACGCCGTCGTGATCAGCGACCCCGCCGAGATCAAGCAGCTGTTCACCTCCGGGCCCGAGCTCGTCGACAACCTCGAGGTCAACCTCGGGCGGGTGCTCGGCCCGCGGTCGATGTTCGCCCTTTCCGGTGACGAGCACAAACGGCAACGCAAGCTCCTGGTGCCGCCCTTCCACGGCAAGCGGCTGGCGGCCTACGAGCGGATCGTCGAAGAGGAAACCGTCCGCGAGCTGGCCACCTGGCCGGAGGGCACACCGTTCGCGACGCTGCCGTCGATGATGCGGATCACCCTCAACGCCATCCTCCGCGCGGTGTTCGGCGCCGAAGGGGCCGAGTTCGCGGAGCTGCGCGAGCTGCTCCCGCCGTTCGTCACCCTGGGCTCGCGGCTCGCCGTGCTGCCGATCACGAAACGCGGCCGCTTCAACCCCTGGCGCCGGTTCGAGAAGATGCGCCGGGAGTACGACGCGATCGTCGACCGGCTGATCGCCAAGGCGAGCCCGGACGGCGACGACGTGCTCGCCATGATGCTGCAGAGCCGGTACGACGACGGTTCCGGGCTGAGCCGCGAAGAGATCTCCGACCAGCTCCTCACCCTGCTCACCGCCGGGCACGAGACCACCGCGACCACGCTGGCCTGGGCCGTCGAACGCCTCCGCCGTCACCCCGCGCTGCTCGCGGAACTCGAAACCGGCGACAGCAAGCTGCTCGACGCCACGATCCTCGAGGTCCAGCGCACCCGCCCGGTCATCGACCTCACCGCCCGGCAGGTCAAGCAGGACGGCTTCGAGCTGGGCCGGTGGACGTTGCCGAAGGGGTACGCGGTCCTCGTCAGCATCGCGCTCATCCACGACGACGACGCCGTGTTCCCGCAGGCGGCGAAGTTCGACCCGCACCGGTTCGCCGGCGCGCGCCCGGACCTCTACCAGTGGATCCCGTTCGGCGGTGGTACTCGCCGCTGCCTCGGCGCCGCCTTCGCGACCATGGAGATGTCCGTCGTGCTGCGGACTCTGCTGCGGGACTTCACGCTCGTGCCGACCACCGAGGCGGGCGAACGCTGGCATTCGCGGGGCGTGGCCTACGCCCCCGCCAAGGGCGGCCGCGCGGTGGTGCGCCGCCGGAGCACCGGAGGAGATTCGTGACCGAAGAGATCGCCGACGTCGGGCGGGGCATTTCCCTGGCGTACGAACGGATCGGGGACCGCGGCGCCGACCCGGTCGTGCTGGTCGCCGGGCTCGGCCAGCAGCTGCACAGCTGGCCCGACGCCTTCTGCGTGCAGCTGGCCGGGCGCGGCTTCGAGGTCGTCCGGTTCGACAACCGCGACGCCGGGCGCTCGACCCACCCGCGGTTCCGGCCGCCGAGCCTGCTCGGGATGCTCGCGGGCCGGTTCCCGCCGGAGCAGTACGACCTGACCGACATGGCTGCCGACACCGTCGGCCTGTTCGACGCGCTGGACCTCGAGACCGCGCACATCGCGGGCGTGTCGATGGGCGGCATGATCTCGCAGACCGTCGCGGCGCTGCACCCCACGCGCGTGCGCACCTTGACGTCGATCATGTCGACGACCGGGTCGCGCCTGCTCGGCCGCCCCGCGCTCTCGACGTTGCGGATGATGGGCGCGAAGCCGCCGCGCACCCGCGAAGAGGCCGTCGAGAGCGCGGTCCGGATGTTCCGGCACATCGGCTCGCACGGGTTCCCGTTCGACGAGGCCTTCGTCCGCGAGCTGGCCGGGACGGGCTGGGACCGCGACCCGACCTCGGGCGGTGTCGGCAGGCAGCTGGCCGCCATCATGAAGTCCGGCAACCGGACCGCGAAACTGCGCGGGATCACCGCGCCGACGCTGGTCGTCCACGGCGACCGCGACCGGATGGTGCACCCCACCGGCGGCGCCGCGACCGCCCGCGCGATCCGCGGCGCCCGCCTCGAGACCATCCGCGGCATGGGGCACGACCTGCCGGAAGGCGCGTGGCCGACCGTCCTCGACCTCATCGACAAGCACGCGAGGAGCAGCGATGTCCCGGCCTCGTAGCCTCACCGGCCGACCGGTGGTGATCACGGGGGCGGCGTCCGGCATCGGCCGGGCGCTGGCGACCCGGCTGTCCCGGCTCGGCTCGCCGGTCGCGCTGGCCGACGTCGACGCGGACGGCTTGAAGGCCACCGCCGCCGCCCTGCACGGCAAGGTGCTGACGCGTGTGCTCGACGTCCGCGACGCCGAAGACCAGCTGCGGTTCGCCGCGGAAGTCAAGGACTGGCTGCCGGCGCCGCTGGCCGCGGTGTTCAACAACGCCGGGGTCGCGGTGACCTCGACCGTGCTCGACGCCGTCCCCGAGGACGACGACTGGCTGCACGAGATCAACTTCAAGGGCGTGGTGCACGGGACGCGCGCGTTCCTGCCGATCCTGGTCGAGCAGGGCGAAGGCGCGATCGTCAACACCTCCAGCGTGTACGGCCTGCTCGGCGTGCCATACCAGAGCGCGTACTGCGCGGCGAAGTTCGCCGTCCGCGGGTTCACCGAGTCGCTGCGGCAGGAGCTGCGCGGCTCCGCGGTCCGCGCCGTGACCGTGCACCCCGGCGGCATCACGACGAACATCGCGCGCAACGCCAGGGTGCGCCGCGACCCGCAAGGACTGGGCCGCACCCAGGAGCAGCTGGCCGCGCAGTTCGAGGCCATGACCATGACGTCGCCGGACAAGGCCGCGGCGGTCATCCACGCCGGGGTCGACCGCGGGAAGGCCCGCATCCTCGTCGGCCCGGACGCCTACCTCTTCGACGCGCTCGCGCGCATCACCCCCACCCACTACAACGCCGTGCTCTCGCGCGTGATGAGGCGCCCGCGGCGGACGGAGGCCGTGCGATGACCGACCACGTCGACGTGCTGATCGTCGGCGCCGGGCTCTCCGGCGTCGGCGCGGCCCACCACCTGCGGACGGCGTTCCCGCGCAAGACCTTCACGATCCTCGAGGCCCGCGACGGCATCGGCGGCACCTGGGACCTCTTCCGCTACCCGGGTGTCCGGTCCGATTCGGACATGCAGACCCTCGGCTACCGGTTCCGGCCGTGGACCGACGCGAAGGCCATCGCGGACGGCCCGTCGATCCTGCGGTACGTCCGCGACACCGCGGCCGAAGGCGGGATCGACCGGCACATCCGGTTCGGGCACAAGGTGGTCCGCGCGGAATGGTCCACAGAGGACGCACTGTGGACGGTCGAGGCGGTGCACGACGACCAGCCCGTGGTGTTGACCGCCAAGTTCCTCTACCTGTGCAGCGGCTACTACGACTACGCGTCCGGGCACACGCCGGAGTTCCCGGGCATCGAGAACTTCGGTGGCACGGTCGTGCACCCGCAGCACTGGCCCGAGGACCTCGACTACACCGGCAAGAAGGTCGTCGTGATCGGCAGCGGCGCGACCGCCGTCACGCTCGTCCCGGCGATGACCGATCGCGCCGAGCACGTGACGATGCTGCAGCGCTCCCCCACCTACATCCTGTCGCTGCCGTCGGAGGACGCGCTGGCCAACCGGCTGCGCGGCCTGCTCGGCGCGCGGCTGGCCTACCCGATCGCGCGCTGGAAGAACGTCGCGGTGAGCACGCTGATCTACCAGCTCAGCCGGCGCCGCCCGGGCGTGGTCAAGGCGATGATCCGCAAGGCCGCGATGAAGCAGCTGCCGCCCGGGTACGCCGTCGACACCCACTTCAAGCCGCGCTACCAGCCGTGGGACCAGCGGCTCTGCCTGGTCCCGGACGGCGACCTGTTCCGCGCGATCCGCCGCGGCGACGCCTCCATCGTGACCGATCGGATCGCGACCTTCACCGAGCAGGGGCTGCGGCTCGAGTCGGGCGACGAACTCGAAGCGGACGTCGTCGTCACGGCCACCGGGCTGCGGTTGCTGGCCTTCGGCGGCATCGACCTGGTCGTCGACGGCGACCCGGTGAAGCTGCCGGAAACCATGGCGTACAAGGGGATGATGCTCAGCGGCGTGCCGAACTTCGCCTTCACGATCGGCTACACGAACGCGTCGTGGACGTTGAAGGCCGACCTCGTCGCCGAGTACGTCGTGCGGCTGCTGCGCCACCTCGACCGCCACGGGCTCGACCAGGCCGTGCCGGTCAACGACGACCCGGCCGTCACCGAGCGGCCGCTGCTGGACTTCGACGCGGGCTACGTGCAGCGGTCGATCGACGAGTTCCCGAAGGCGGGTTCGCGGGCGCCGTGGCAGCTGGGCATGAGCTACGCGCACGACGTCGTCAAGCTCCGGCACGGCAAGATCGACGACGGCGCCCTGCGCTTCTCGCGACGACCGGCGGGAGCGGGCAGACTGGGCGCATGACGCTCGGCACGCTCCCCCGGAGCCACTGACATGCACAGCGCGGGCCTGGTCCTGCACCCCCGCCGCGACTCCGCGGCCGCCGTCCAAGCCGTGCTGGGCTGGGCGGGCAACCGGGGCATCGAGATCCTCGGCATCGCCGACGAGATCGTCCGGCTCGACTGCGCGGCGATCGGGGTGACGGCCGAGGAGCTCGGCCGCCGGTCCGACCTGGTGGTCAGCCTGGGCGGCGACGGCACGATGCTGCGGGCCATGCGGCTGGCGGACGGGCAGCGCGCGCCGGTGCTCGGGGTGAACCTCGGCAAGCTGGGGTTCCTGGCCGAGGTCGACGTGCCCGACCTGCCCGGTGCGTTGTCGGCCATCGACGACCACCAGTTCACGGTGGAGCCGCGGCTGGCCGTCGACGCCGTCCTGGAGGGCCGGAAGATCACGGCGTTCAACGACATCGCCGTGGTCCGCGTGCCCGGCGACGGCAGTGCGGTGGTCGCGGTCCGCGTCGGCGGACAGCCGTTCGTCAGCTACTCGGCGGACGCGGTAGTCGTCGCGACGCCGACCGGCTCGACGGCGTACAGCTTCTCCGCCGGCGGCCCGATCACCAGCCCGTCGGTGGAGGCGCTGCTGGTGACGCCGGCGGCGCCGCACTCGGCGTACAGCCGGGGCGTGGTGCTGTCGGTGCGCGACGAGGTGACGCTGGAGCTGCTGCCGACCAGCGGACGGCTCGCGGTCGAGGTCGACGGCCAGGTCGCGGGGTACGTCTCCCCCGGCGACCGCCTCGACCTGCGCGCCCGCCCGAGCGCGGCGCGGGTGGTCCGGCTGGGGATGACGACGTTCTACCAGCGGGCGCGCCGCAAGCTGCGGCTGACGGACTCGGCGGAGATCCCCGCCGACGGCGAGCACTGAGGGCTGCGTCACACCGGGCCCGGGTGCGCGGTGGTCACGGAATGGTCACGGGTAGCGTCCGCGGCTCCGCCTGAACCAGCCGAGCCGTCCCGGAGTGTTTTCCTGCATGCTGGCCCCCGCACCCGTCCGTCCCCGTCTCCGCGCCCGGCTGCTCGTGCCCGGCGCCCAAGCCGCGTTCGCCGTCGCGCTCGTGCTGCTCGCCGTGCTGCACCTCGACCGGAGCCTGGCCCCGCTCGACCCGGTCAGCGCGATGCTCAGTGACTACGCGCTGGTCCCCGGACGCTGGTTGTGGGACGGCGCGCTGATCTTGACGAGCACGGGGTCGGCGGTGCTGCTGGTCGCGTTGCGCCGTCGTGGGCTGCTGGCGAACCCGGCGCTGGTGGCGGCGAAGGTGCTGTGGTGCGTGAGCCTGCTGGCGGTCGCGGTCTTCGCGAAGGACCCGCAGGGTGGCGCGATCACGGCGACGGGCAAGATCCATTTGTACGCCTCGGCGGTGACATGCTTGAGCCTGCCGGTGGTCGGCTGGGCGCTGGGCAGGCGGCACCGCGACGACCCGCGCTGGCACCGGTTCGCGACGTGGTCGCGGCGCCTGGCACTGGCGGCGATCCCGTTCTACTTGCCGTTCATCGTGCCGTTCACGGTGAACGTCCTCCTCGGCGGCCACCTCCCGACGGTGGCGACGGGCCTGGTGGAGCGGCTGATGATGGTGCTGGAGATCGCGCTGCTCGCGGTGTTGGGCCACTGGGCGCACCGAGCGATGCGGCCGGGGCGGGCGCAGGCGCGGGCGTAGGTGGCTCGCCCGCGCGGGTTCAGCCCCGCAGGTAGGCCGCGATCCGCTCGACCGGCGGCACTGGCACCGCCATCCGCGTCACCCCAGAACCGATGCCGAGCTGCCGCACCGCCTCCTTGATCCCACCCACAGTCCCGCCCAGCACAGCGAGCACCTCATCAGCGCGAGCCTGAGCCACCAGCTCAGCCTCCCCATCCTCAGCCTCGACCGCGGCCGCCAGGTCCGTGAACGGCTCCGGGAACGCCGACGACAAACCCGACACGATGCCCACCCCACCACCGCGCGCCACCGCCGCCAGATCCGTATCCGCACCCGACCAGAACCGGGCCTCGGGCGCGGCCTCGCGAAACCGGGCGAACTCCAAGGCCGCGACCCCGGACAACTTCCCGCCCCGCAGACCCGTCGCGGCGAACTCCTCCGCCGTCACCGTGACACCCGTGCGGTCCGGGAAGAGATAGCCGTAAACCTCGGCGTCCCCCGCCGCGTCACTCACCGCGGCGAAGTGCCGCCGCACCGCGTCGGCGTCCGCGGGCAGGTAATACGGCGTGATCACGGCCAATCGCGCGGCCCCCGCCGCCAGGGCGTCCGCCGTCAGCACGACCGCCTCCCGCGTGCTCGCCGCGCCCACGTGCACGATCGTCCGCGCCGGGCCGAAGACGTCGAGCGCCAGTTCGGCGAGCCTGCGCCGCTCGGCCCGGTCCAAAGCCGGGAACTCCCCCGTCGTCCCCGCGACGAAGACGCCGTCGACCCGGCCGTGCAACCGAGTCAACAGAGCGACGTTGGCGGCTTCGTCGAACGAACCGTCGTCGCGGAAGAGCGTCGGGGTCGCGGACAGGACTTCAGCGCGGGGCATCGGCGCCTCCCGGTTGGTCGCGGGTGCGGTGCAGCAGCCAGTCGCGGGCCGTGCGGATCAGCGCGTACCGCACCGCGCCCGCCCGGCCGTGCAGGGTGAACAGGATTCGCCGGTCCGTGCGGTCGTGCTCCTCCCACCAGCCCGTGTCGGCGATCTTCTTCGTCTCGTCCTCGTACCCGAGGTGGTCGAGGGCGTGGTCGGGCACGGCGACCGCCAGCCGGTCGCCGGCCGCGTCCGGCGGGAGCCCGCGCGGCACCGCCCACGAACGCAGCACGCCGTCCTCTTCGAGCCGCAGGTCGAAGTGGTGCCGCGGGCGCCAGTGCTCGTGCAGCACGAATGCCGGTCGCTCGCTCACTCCCCCACGATGCCAGACCGCAGCACCAGCCTGGCGCCGACGTACTGGGCTCCGCGCCGGTACAACGGGTTCGGTTCCCCGGCCGCGGGTGTCGCTTGTGGACTGTTCGGCGTCGCCGCGCTGGTTTCGGGACTCCGGCGGAGGGGAGTTGTCGGAAGCGATGCGGTATAGGTCGTTATACGCACGTCTGCGCGGCGGGGTCCGCTCCTCCTGGTCTTGACCGGCTCAGCTGGGCGAGCCGCCCTTGTCGTCGTAGGAGCTCCAGCCGCCCTGGCTCTCGGCGGCCGCCACGTCGGCGTCGGCCGTGGCCGCGTGCGTCATCGCCGCCACCGTGCGCTCGAGGCCCTGCTGGACCTCGTCGCCGTCGGCTTCGCGGACGCTGTGCAGCGTCACCGTGATCTCCGACGACGTCGGGCTCTGCTCGTCGATCCGCAGCTCGCCGTGGTAGTCGTCGGGGCCTTCCGCGCCCCAGGTCAGCGAGCGCGTCGCCGAGTCGGTGCGCAGCCACGCCTCGCCGGCGACGCGGTCGCCGTGGACCTCGGCCTCGACGTGCACGCTGTCGCCGCCCTTCGGCTCGGCCACCTTCATCTCCGGGAAGTACCGCGGCAGGTTCTCGGGGTGGCTCAGGAAGGCGAACAGCTCGTCGGCGGGGACGTCGGCGGTCGCGGTGTGGCGGTACTCGGTCATCGTCAGCTCCTCCTCGGCCGGTTCCGCCCCCGGTTACCCCCGCCGCGGTGCATTAAAAGCCCCCGGACGGGGAATCCGAACAGCATGGCGACCACCGAACCCGAGGCCAGAGTGCCGAAGCGGGGCCCCGCTCCGGTGCAGGGCATGGGCATGCTCATCGGCCTGCTGTTCCTCGTGCTGGGCGCGTTCGAGCTGATGCCGGGGGTCACGGTGGGCGACGGCTCCGCGCGCAGCCTGTTCGGGGTCTTCGCGGTGTCCGGGCCGTGGACGCTGGTGCACCTGCTGACCGGCGCCGCCGCCGTGTTCTGCACGCGCTCCTCGCGCCTGGCCGCCTGGTTCCTGGTCGCCGCCGGCACGGGTTACGCGGTGGCCGGGCTCGCCGGGCTGCTGCCGCTGCCGTCCACGGTCACCGACGTGCTGCCCATGAACACCGCGGGCGTCTGCCTCGCGCTCGGCCTGGGGACGGCGATGCTCATCCTGGGAGCGGGCTGGCTGCGGCGCGGGCCGGGACGGCGCCGCTGACGTCGTCGCGCGGGAACCGTGCCACGACGGCGGTGACCAGCACGACCAGTCCGAAGAGGACATACCCGTTCCCGGTGAGCTGCTGGACGAAGTTCCACCGGCTCTCGACCTCACCACCGCGCGGCCACCACCACTGCGGGCCCCCGACGAACAGCACGGCACCCACGCCGGCCAGGGCCGCGAACCCGCGCCGTCGCGTGCGGCGTGCCAGCTCCGCCCAGCCGAGCAGCACGACCACGGCCCAGGCCCAGTGGTGCGTCCAGGAGATCGGCGAGACGAGCAGCCCGCCGACGGCGTTGAGGCCGAGCGCGACGACACGCTCCCCGGCGGCGAGCGCGCGGCGCACACCCAACGCGGTCAGCACGAGCACGAGCGCCACCAGCGGCAGCCACCACGCGGTGCGCGCGTCCGGCGGCACGCCGAGCCGGGCCAGCAGGCCCAGCAGCGACTGGTCGCCCGCGTAGGTCGGCTCCCCCACCCGGCCGGTGTCCCAGAGCGCGCCGGTCCAGTACCGGACCGAGTCCGCCCCGGCGAGCAAGAAGCCCAGGGCCGTCGCGGCCAGGAAGGTGACGACGGCGGTGAGCGCCGCGCGGCCGTCCCGGCGGAGCAGGAAGTACAGCAGGAACACGGCCGGGGTGAGCTTGATCGCGGCCGCGATGCCGATCAGCAGCCCGCGTGGCCACCGCGGGGTGTCGACGAGGACGTCCAGCACGACCAGGGCCAGCAGGAGGAGGTCGATCTGGCCCGCGTAGACCGTGCGCAGCACCGGCTCCAGCACTTCGGCGGCCAGGAGCAGCGCCGCGACGCGCTGCCAGTCGCACCGCGCGCCGAGCGCCCGCAGGACCGTCACCAGGACCAGGGCCAGCAGCCCCATCGTCAGCAGGGTGACCAGGAGGCAGGCGGCCCAGTACGGGAGCACGCTCAGCGGGGCCAGCAGGATCGCGGCGAACGGCGGGTAGGTGAACAGCAGGAGCTGGCCGTCGCCGGTGGGCGGGAGCGTGCCGTACAGGGCCTCGCCGTGCAGCAGAGCCGCCGAGCCCAGCCGGTAGACGTCCAGGTCGACGCGGTACGCCGGGAACCGCACCCGGCCGTCGTTGTACGACACCAGCACGACCGCCAGCACCAGCAGCTGCGCCCCCACCAGCGCGTACTTGGCCCGCACCCCGTTGATCACCTCTCGCATTCTGTCGGTTCCCGGCGTGGGCGCCATCCGGGAAACCCCCGGACGGAACCCGGGAAAACCCGTTGCCCGCCGTGCCACGCTGGGCGGATGGGGACACCGACCGGCTTCGCCTTCCGCACCGACGAGCAGGGCACCGTGACGATCACGCACCACGGCCGCCCGGCCGGCACCCTGCGCGGCGCGGCCGCCGCACGGTTCCTGGCCGCCGCCGAGCGGGGCGACGACCCGCAGCTGCTGATGGCCCGCGTGACCGGCAACTACAAGCACGGCAACGAGCGGCAGGCCCGCCGGCACCCCCGCAACCGCTGAGTTCCTGGCACGCTGGCGCCATGAGCTACGACGTGCAGACGATCCGCAAGCACTTCCCCAGCCTGTCCGCCGCGCACTTCGACGGCCCGGGCGGCTCGCAGGTTCCCGACGTCGTCGGCGAGGCCGTGGCCGGGACGCTCTGCGCGGCGATCGCCAACCGCGGCGTCGTCACGGCCGCCGAGCGCCGGGCGAGCGCGGTGGTGGCCGAGGCGCGCCAGGCCGTCGCCGACCTGCTCGCGGCCGACCCGGCCGGGGTCGTGTTCGGCCGCAGCATGACGCAGCTGACGTACGACTTCTCCCGGACGCTGGCGAAGAGCTGGGGCCCGGGCGACGAGGTGCTCGTGACCCGCCTGGACCACGACGCGAACATCCGCCCGTGGGTCCAGGCCGCGGCGGCGGCCGGGGCGACGGTGCGCTGGGCGTCGTTCGACCCGGCGACGGGTGAGCTGGACCCGTCCGAGATCGCCGCGCTGCTGTCTTCCCGCACGCGGCTGGTGGCGGTGACGGCGGCGTCGAACCTGCTGGGGACGCGACCGGACATCCCGGCCATCGCCGCGGCCGTACACGAGGCGGGAGCATTGCTCTACGTCGACGGCGTCCACCTGACCCCACACGCGCCCGTCGACGTCAGCGCCCTGGGCGCCGACTTCTACGCGTGCTCGCCGTACAAGTTCCTCGGGCCGCACCTGGGGCTTGTCGTGGCGGCGCCTTCGCTGCTCGAGACGCTGCGGCCGGACAAGCTGCTGCCCTCTACGGATGCGGTGCCGGAGCGGTTCGAGCTGGGGACGCTGCCTTACGAACTGCTGGCGGGCACGACCGCCGCGGTGGATTTTCTTGCCGGTTTGGTTCCCGGGTCGGGTGCGCGGCGGGAGCGGCTTGTCGCTTCTCTTGCCGCGTTGGAGGCGTACGAGAGCGCGCTGCTCGCTCGGCTTGATGCCGGGTTGGCGGGGATTCCCGGCGTGACCCGGTATGGACGGGCTGCGCGGCATCGGACTCCTACGGTGCTGTTTTCCGTCGACGGGGTGGCTTCGCAGGCGGTTTACGAGCACCTCGGGGCGGCAGGGGTGAATGCCCCGGCGGGGAGTTTCTACGCGATCGAGTGTTCGCGGCATTTGGGGCTGGGTGACACGGGTGCGGTGCGGGCCGGGATCGCGCCGTACACGACGGAGGACGACGTGGACCGGCTGCTCGCCGGGGTGGAGTCGGTCCCCCGCGGCTGAGCATCACCCGCCGGGGGTGCTGGGGTCGCCCGCCCGGCGCGTCTTGAATGAGTCATTCAGGACCTCCGAAGACCTGAATGACTCATTCAAGACCTTCCCCGGGGGTCCGAGGCGGCCCGGCGGGTGTCGCGAATGAGTCATTCGCGGCGCCAGAGGTCGCGAATGACTCATTCGCGACCTCCTCTGGCACGGGCGGGCGGAGTAGGGCGGGCTGGATCAGGGGGCTGGGTCAGGCGCGCGGAGTTGGACGGGCTGGGGTCAAGCAGGCTGGGCCAAGCGCGCGGAGTCGGGCGAGCTGGGCCAAGCGGGCTGGGCCAAGCGCGCGGAGTCGGGCGAGCTGAGTCAAGCGGGCTGGGCCAAGCGCGCGGAGTCGGGCGAGCTGAGTCAAGCGGGCTGGGCCAAGCGCGCGGAGTCGGGCGAGCTGAGTCAAGCGGGCTGGGCCAAGCGCGCGGAGTTGGACGGGCTGGGCTCAAGCAGGCTGGGCCAAGCGGGCGGGGTGAAGCGGGCGGGGTCGGGCGGCTGAGTGAGGCGGGCTGGGTGGGGTGGTGGACCGGATCTCCCGACCCACCACCCTCACCTCACGGCACCAGCGCGAACCCGGCGGGCCGGGCGGTGAACGTGCCCCGGCCCTGGGACCGGCTCCGCAGCCGGTCCGCGTAGCCGAACAGCTCCGCCACCGGCACCGTCGCCGTCACCAGCGCCGTGCCCGACCGCACCGTCGAACCCGCCACGCGGCCGCGGCGGGCCGCCAAGTCGCCGAGCACTCCGCCGACCGCCTCCGATGGCACCGTCACCGCCACCTCCGCCACCGGCTCGAGCAGCCGCAGCTCGCACGCCCGCAACGCCGCGCGCAACCCCAACCGGCCCGCCGTGCGGAACGCCAGCTCCGACGAGTCCTTCGGGTGCGTCGCCCCGTCGGAAAGCCGGACCCGCAAGCCCGTCACCGGTGGCCGCCCAGCGGTCCCTCCGCCAGCGCGTCCCGGCAGCCCGCCTCGACCGCGCGGATGTACTCCCGCGGTACCCGGCCGCCGGCCACCGACGACGTGAACTCGAACCCTTCCGGTGCGGGCGACACGTCCAAGACCACGTGCGCGAACTGGCCCGCGCCGCCGTCCTGCTTGACGTGCCGGTACAGCATGCCGGCCACCCCGCGGACCACCGTCTCGCGGTGGGCCACCGACGGCCGGCCCACCGCCACCTCCAGGCCGCGGTCGCGGCGCAGCTTCTCCACCGCCACCTCCAGGTGCAGCTCACCCAGCCCCGACAGCACCGTCTGGCCCGTCTCCGCGTCGGACCGCACCACCAAGGACGGGTCCTCCTCGGCCAACCCGGCCAACGCCGACGTCAGCCGCTCGCTGTCGCCCGGGCGACGGGCTTCCACCGCCACCGAGACCACCGGGTCCGCCGTCACCGGCGGCTCCAGCACCACCGGGGCCTCCGGTGCACACAGCGTCGCGCCGACGCGCGCCGCCTTCGGGCCCGCCACCGCCACGATGTCGCCCGCCACCGCACAGTCCACTTCGGAATGGCGGTCGGCCTGGACGCGCAGGACCCGCGCGATGCGTTCCGTCCGCCCCGCGTCGCGCACCTGGTCCCCCTTCCGCAGCGTTCCCGAGTAGACCCGCACGTACGTCAGCCGTCCCGTCGCCGTCGCGACGACCTTGAACACCAGCGCCGCCACCGGTGCCGCCGGGTTCGCGGGCCGGTCGGCCCGCACCGGCGGGACGTCCGCCGGGGACGGCAGGTACGCCACCACCGCGTCGAGCAGCGGCTCGATCCCGTGGTCGCGGTAGGCCGCGCCGCACAGCACCACCAGCCCGTCGCCGCTCAACGTCAACTCGCGCAACGCCTTCTCCAACGTCTCCGCCGACACCCTCCCGGTCGCGCAGAACTCCTCCAGCGCCACCGGATGCAGCTCGGCGACCGCCTCTTCCAGCACCCGACGCCGTCGCCGCGCCTCGTCCGGCGCGTCCGACGGCAAGCGCACCAGGTCGACGACACCGCGGAAGCCGTCCTCGCGCCCGATCGGCAGCTGCACGACCAGCGGCGCCGGGTGCAGCCGCGCCCGGATGGACGCGACCGCTCTGTCGAGGTCCGCACCCGCGCGGTCGAGCTTGTTGACGAACGCGATGCGCGGCACGCCGTGCCGGTCCGCCTGCCGCCACACGGTTTCGCTCTGCGGCTCGACACCGGCCACCGCGTCGAACACCGCGACCGCGCCGTCGAGGACCCGCAGCGACCGCTCGACCTCGGCGGTGAAGTCGACGTGGCCGGGCGTGTCGATGAGGGTGAGCCGGTGGCCGTCCCAGGTACAGCTGACCGCCGCGGCGAAGATCGTGATGCCGCGGTCGCGTTCCTGCGGGTCGAAGTCGGTGACGGTGGTGCCGTCGTGGACCTCGCCCGTCTTGTGGGTGGCTCCGGTGCGGTGCAGGATCCGTTCGGTGACGGTGGTCTTGCCCGCGTCGACGTGGGCGAGGATGCCGAGGTTGCGGACGGTGGTGAGGTCGTGCGTGCGCATGGCGCGGTCCTTTGTGGATGATCCGGGCAGGGCAGCGCGATTCGCCCGTGCGCGTCAGTCCACAGTGGAGTGCGTCACGGGTGCCGGTGCGAGCCGCGCGGCAGGCACCGGGAGCGCGGGGACACGAGGATCACCTCGGACCGCGGACGGGGAACGACGGCGATGCGCACGGCTCGCTCCCCTCCTTCGACGCGGTCTGGTTCCGGAGCAGAGTACTGGCGGCCCGCCCGGCCGCCAACGGGTTTTCCGCGTACACGAAAGGCCACCCCGGACGCGCCGGGGTGGCCTTTCGCGCGGGACTCAGCTGGGGTCCTGGTCCAGCTGGGTCGCCTTCACCGCGTTGCCGACCTGCGCGCAGTCGTCGGTGGTGATCCCGGCCGTGCCCGCCTTGGCGAGCGCCGCGCACGAGGAGTTGAGGGCGTCGCCGACGTCCTTGAACGTCGCGCTCTGGGTGAGCGTGTTCTCGACGCCCCACCAGATCTGGACGGACTTGTCGAGGCCGAGGCCGCGCACGGTCTGGCCGTTGAACGTGTCGCCGTCGGTGATCAGGTAGTCGGCCTTGTTGACGACGCCGTCGTTGATGTGCTCGTCCGGGTTGTTCGTGTCCCAGCCGGGGCCGTTGACCATGTCGGGCTGGGGCTTGAGCGACGAGCGCGGGTCCTTCATGTTCCGGATCGCGCCCAGCGACGAGCCCGCGCCGATCAGCCAGCGGTTCTCGCCGGTGTCGTTGGGGTCGTTCGACGTGATGCCGATGAACTTGCCGAAGACGTCGGACAGGCCTTCGTTGATCGAGTCGGCCTGGCCGCCGCTGAGCCCGGAGGTGTGCTGGGTGACGCCGTGGGTGAGCCGTGGCCGGTGATGTCGTCGGTGGTGACGCCCTCGCCGAAGGCCATCTGCTCGCCGTCCCAGAACGCGTTGGCGAACGGGCATTCGCCGTCGACGCAGATCCGGACGGTGCCGCGCAGCGCCTTGCCGGTGCCGTCGCGGTAGTCGGCGCCGATCAGCTTCGTGAGGTCGACGTTGACGTACTTCTGGTAGAAGTCCGAGGCCTGGCCGAAGAACGTGTAGACGTTGTTGACGTCGGCGACGCTCGACTCGGCGCCGCCCTCCGTGCGGGTGACGTCGAACGCCGTGCCGCAGCGGACCGAGGCGGTGGACCCGCTGACCACCTTGCGGTTCGCGTCGCAGACGTCGCGGTTGGCCTCGCGGACCTCCGACCAGGAGGTGACGATGTCGGCGGTCCCGGCCTTGACGACCTCGGTCCACTTGTCGTTCAGCTTCTCGCCGTGCACGGTGACCTGGTAGGTCGGCACGGCGACGCCGTCGCCCTTCGCGCCGCCGAGGGTGGCGTCGTACCAGTACGCGCGGGGCGCGTCGGCCTTCAGCGTGTTCGCGGGCAGGCCGGTGCGCTTCGCGACGTCCGCGATGGCGGCGTCGGCGGCACCCGCGTCGCTGTCCGGGAAGGCACCCGCGGTCTTCTTCGTGGTCCGGCCGTGCGTCGCGAGCACCGCGCCCGCCTTGTCGCGCAGCTGGACCAGCTGGCCGCCGAACACCGGCACCCCGCCGATCTCCTGCTGCGACCGCAGGACGCTGCCGAACGGCATCGCGAGGGAGTCCACCGCGTGCATCGACGGCTGCGCGATGGTCGCGTAGGCCGGCGAGCTAGTCGTGGCGAGCGACACCGCGACGACGGCCGCGCTCACCGCCGCCGTCCCTGCGATGATCCGTTTGCGTGACACCCGGTACACCTCCGTGGAAGCTTGATCACCTGTCGTGAAGTCCGAGCAGGGTCACATGCCCCGAAGGTGCGGCACACCGGCTGAAAGTAGGTAACTCACCACATAGCATCGGCCAACCGGTGGTTAATCACCGACATTTCGGACAGAGGGCTTCAGGACGCGGGCGGCGCGACCACCCGCAGCTGCAGCATCGCGGCGAACCGCGCTTCCGGGTCGGTCATGTCGAAGCCGCCCACCTCAGCGAGCCGCCGCAGGCGGTACCGGAACGTGTTGGGGTGCACGTGGACCGCCGCCGAAGCCGCGATGACGTCACCGAAGGCGTCGAGCCAGGCTCGCAACGTCTCGACCAGGTGCGCGTGGTGCTGCTCGTCGTAGTCCAGCAGCCGCGCGACCGGGCCGGTCGGGCGATCACCGCGGGCGGCCACCAGATCCTGCAGCTCCAGCAGCAGCGCCTCGACGTGCACGTCGGCCAGCAGCGCGACCCGGCGGCCCGCCCTGCTGCCCGATCGCAGCACCCGCAACGCCCGGTCGGCGCTGTCGCGGGCTTCCGGCAGCTCGGCCGCGCTGCGCGCCACCGGGCCGATGCCGATCACCGCGCGGATGCGGTCGCCGACGCGGTCCAGGAAGTCCTTCGCGATCCGCGAAGCGCGCCGCTCCCAGTCCGCGTCGCGCGATACCGGCACCAGGCCGTAGGCCGTCTGGCCGACGAGCGCCGCCGCACAACGCGGGTGCACCGCGCTCAGGTGCATCGCCAAGCCGTCGGCCAAGCGCTGCCGTTCAGTGGCCAGTTCGGCGTCCTCCTCGCCGTTTTCGAGCACCGCCAACGCGAGCACCACTACCGGCTGGTCCCCCAAACCCAGGCGGCTCAACGCCTCGCGCGCGCCCGCCCCGCCCTCCAGCGCCGTGCTCAGCAGGTCCGCTCGCAGCCGCCGTTCGACGTCGGCACCCGCGCGGACCCTCAGCAGGTGCAGCGCGACCAGGCGGGCCGCGTCGCAGAGTGCCTGCGTCCGGTCCGGGGTCAGGGGTTCGCGCACCGCGGCCCAGATCGAACCCAGCACCTCGTCACCCGCGCGGACCGCGACGGCGACGCGGGGGATCATGAACCCGTCCGGGCTCCCCTGCGGCCGGTCGACGTACACCGGCTGGTCGGTGCGGTACAGCTCGCGGAACACCCCTCGGTCGGCCAGCATCCGGGAGAACCGCTCCGGCACCTGCCGCCCGAGGATCGTCTCGACGCGGGAGGGGTCGGCTTCGTCCTGGCGGCCGGAGAACGCGAGCACCCGGGAGCGCCGGTCCTCGATCGTCACCGGCGCGTCGATCAACGCGCCGATCGCGTTGGCCACCGCGAACAGGTCCCCCGACGGCAATCCGGCCAGCGTCTCGGGTTCGGCGTCGCCGACGTCGCCCTCGGCGAGCAGCGACCGCAGCATCGCCGCGAGCTGCGCCCAGGACGCGCCGCGGGCGAGGCTCAGCAGCGCGACGCCGGTTTCCTCGACGGCCGCCTTGATCGCGGCCGTCACCGTGACGGGCGCGCGCAGCACGAGCCCGGCCGCGTCGTGGCGGGACAGGGTGCGCAGCTGCCGCACCACCTCGTCCGGCTCGGCGAGTCCGACGCCCAGCACCAGCGCGTGCTGCGGCAGCGCGGGTTCGTCGAGGGGGTCGTGGATGGCGACGCCGCCGATGCCGCCGGGCCGGTCACCGTCCCCGAGCACGAGGTCCAGGAGGGTGCCGCCCAGGTCGTCGAGGACGCGGCCGAGGCTGGCGTGCGGGCGCAGGTTCACCGAAACGAGCACCTCCCGAAGCTAGGCGGGCAGACCCCAGCCTAGTTCGTCGGCAGGCACCAAATCAGCCCCCGAGTTCGTCCGCGGCCACTAGCTCGCGGTCTCGCGGCGTCGCGCCGGGTTGCCGGACGCCGCCGCCGCGTAGAGCCACGCGAACACCGCCCACATCCCGGCGAAGATCAGGCCGACCACGACGTAGGCCACCGTCCAGAGCACGAGCGGGGTGTCGGTCTTGCGTTCCCGCTGCAGGAAGGAGATCTCCGAGACGAAGTCGCGCTTCCCGGACTCGGCTGCGATGACCTGGGCGTTGGCCGCCGGGTCGGCGGGCGCGTAGATCGGCGCGAGCGCCATCATGCGGTTGGCGACGTGCAGCCGGATCCCCGTCTTCCACTGCCCGAAGACCGGGAGCGGCTCGGCCGTGCGGTAGGCGCCGGGGCCGATCTTCTCCAGCGGCGCGGAGTAGAAGTCGCCGCCCTGCCAAGCGAATCCGGTGAGCCAGACAGCGTCGTCGGCGAGGTCGGCCCGGGTGATCGTCACGGTCGCGTCGACCCAGCGGGGCGTGCCGCCGCCGTGCGGGTTGGAGATCTCCTGGCCCGCCGCGGCTTCCGTCAGCCGGACGTCGGCGGCGAGTCCCGGCGGCGGGGCGAGCGGGACGGCGACCGTCGCCATCAGCGCGACGGCGCCGAGCGCGCCGACGAGCCCGGCGCCATGCCGGGCGCCGAACGCCTGACGGCGGCGGATCCCCGCGGCGACGTCCTCGATCCGTTGGTACTGCCACGCCCCCACCAGCGCGCCCGCGACGCTCGCGGCCGCGCCGAAGAGCAGGAACAGCCCGAGCTCCGCGGCGGGCCACGGGTCCGGCATCAGCCACTGCGAGAACGCCCATTCGCCGAGCAGGCCCAGGGTGCCGCTCGCCAGCCCGGCCGCGACCGGGAAGAGCGGCCCGCGCACGAGCAAGGCGACGACCTCGATCACGACGGCTTCGGCGACGTACGGCAGCAGCGACGCGACGTGCAGGTCCGCCACCAGCGGGATCACCGAGAAGACGGCACGGGAGACCAGCAGCACGGCGACCACGATCAGCGCGCCGCCCGGGCCCCACGACAGCCGTCCGCAGATGAGCGTCCAGCTGCCGATCAGCCCGACGAGCACCACCTGCGCGAGCATCGGGAACTGCGGCACGCCGAGGTCGAACTCCATGAGGAACGCCGAGGCGCCCATCATCCACGCGCCCGCCAGCACCGGGCCGAGCAGCCGCACGACCGGGCCGGTGGCGCCGACCTGGCGGGCTTCGGCGAGCAGCAGCTGCAGCCCGATCACCACCCCGACGCCGCCGCCGATCATGAGCACGTGCGTCGGGCCCCACTCGGTGACGTCCTGGCCGAAGAGGCGGTGCCAGACGTCGTCGAGCGGGAAGCCGCCGATGCCGACGAGTCCGGTCAGCATCATCTGGACGCTGCCCATCGGCACCCGCCAGTGCGGGCCGAGCTTGAAGGTGCGCTTCGGGAGGTTGCCCTTCGCGAGCGCGGCGCTCAGCACGCCGCTGGCGAAGATGCCCATCAGCCCGAAGTAGATCGGGTAGTGCGAGGGGTTGGCCAGCGGTCCCTCATCGCGGCCGAGCTCCATGTGGATCGGGACGTCCCAGTAGACGCCGATCAGCGCGGCCATGCCGGAGAGGAACGCGACGAACATCGGCAGCGCCGCCCAGCGCGGCAGGCCGGACAGCTCGCCCGACCAGTCGGCGAGGCGGCCGACGAGCGTCCGTTTGCCCGCCCGCGCCCGCAGGACGAAGATCGCCAGCGGGAAGAAGACCAGCAGGAACATCAGCCCGGCGACGACGATCTGGCCGAACTGGGCACCTCCGGCAGGCGGGCTGCTCTCCTGCGCCAGGACCATCGCACGTGCCTTCCTCGTCGAGGGCCGATTCCGTGAACCAAAGTAACTGTTACTGTTGGTCACACGATAAGCCGGGCGAACCGCCCGGGCAACCCCGGGGTGCCCGCAACCGGACATCCCGCAGGTGAGAGAGGACGGCTCGATGCGGCGGATCCTGGCGCCGGTGCTGGTGGCGGCGTTGCTGGTGGCCGGGTGCGGCGGTCCGGCGGCGCCCCCGGCCGCCGGTGAACAGCTCGCGCGGTTCACCGTGCAGGGCGGCAAGCGGGTGGCCGGACCCGAGCGGCTCGAGGTCGCCCGCGGGCAGGCCGTCCGGATCGAGGTCACCACGGACGCCGACGACGAGCTGCACGTCCACGGCTACGACAAGGAGGTGGAGCTGACGGCGGGCAAACCGGGTTCGGTGGCGTTCACCGCCGACGTGCCGGGGTTGTTCGAGGTCGAGCTGCACCACAGCGGCGCGAAGCTGACCCAGCTGCGGGTCGGCGCGTGACGATCGTCCTGGCCCACGGGCTCGGCGGGCGGTCCGACCTGCCGGTCCCGCTCTGGCTCGCGCTCTACGCGGGCGCCGCCGCGGTGCTCGCGTCGTTCGTCGCGCTCACCTTGCTGTGGAAGACGCCGCGGCTGCGGGGGGCCGACGCCGGACGTCCTCTCCCCTTCGCCCGCGTCGTCGACGCCCGGGCTACGTCGATCGTCCTCAAGGGACTCGGCCTGGTCTGTCTCGCCGGGTTCCTCGCGATGGCCTGGTCCGGCCCGGGCACCTCGGCCGCCAACCCGGCGCCCGCGTGGTTCTACGTGTGGTTCTGGGTCGGGCTCGTGCCGCTGTCGCTGCTGGCCGGGCCGGTCTGGCGGCGCATGAACCCGTTGCGCACGTTGGCTTCGCTGTTCGGACCCGCACGGCGGGAGCTGCCGGACCGGCTCGGGTACCGGCCCGCCGTCGTCAGCCTGCTCGCGTTCCTCTGGCTGGAACTGGCGTCGGGTCACTCCGACTCGCCGCGGCTCATCGCCGGGTTCGTCACGCTGTACGCCGTGGTGCACGTGACGTGCGGCGCGGTGTTCGGGCCGCGCTGGTTCGACCGCGGTGACGGCTTCGAGGTCTACGCCGTGCTCATCGCCGGGCTGTCACCGTTCGGGCGGCGGGCCGACGGACGCCTGGTCGTGCGTTCGCCGCTCGACGGGCTGCTCGCCCTCGGCCGCTCCCCCGGCCTGACCCCGCTGATCCTGGTCGTCCTCGGCTCGACGGCGTTCGACGGCTTGACGCGGCTGCCGTTCTGGAACGACCTGACACCGTCGGTCCCGCTCGCCACCGCCGGGCTCGCGGCGGCGATCGCCCTCACCGCCGCCGCGTATGTGGGCGGCATCCGGCTGACGCGGCCGTACCTGCGCAAAGGCACCGAGCCGTACACCGGGTTCGCGCACACGCTGGTGCCGATCATGGTGGGCTACACCGTGGCCCACTACTTCTCGTTCGCGCTCTTCGAAGGCCAGCGCGGCTTCGACCCCGCCGTGGCCGACTACACGCTGGTCTCGACGGCGGTCATCGCGCTGGTGCAGGTGGGCGCGATCGTGCTCGGGCACGTCCTGGCGGTCGGCTCGGCGCACGACCGCGCCCTCGGCCTGCTGCGCGCCGGGTACCGGACGGTGGGCCAGTACCCGCTGCTCGCGCTGATGGTCGGCTACACCGCCGTCGGCATCGCCCTGGTGTCGGGCGCATGACCACAGTGGACACCGCGGCGCGGGTGGTGATGATGCACCAGGGCGGCTGGGACGAGATCGCCCTGTTCACCGGCCCGGTCGCGATCATCGCCCTGCTGATCTTCCTCGCCCGCCGGCAAGTGCCGCCGGAGGACGAGGAAGACGACGACGCACCCGTCACGTAGTCAGCTTCGCCGCCACGTTGTACGCCTCGACCAGCAGCCGCGCGCTCGACACCTTGCGCCGCGGCTCGACGCGGACCGTGCGGCTCTCCCCCGGCAGCAGCCAGAAGTAGTTGTCGCCGTAGCGGGTCGGCAGCACGCGGTCGGTGCCGTTCTTCTCCCGCAGCGACAACCGGATCATCGCCGCGACCGTGCTGCCGTCGTTGCGGATCGTCGCGGTGTACGCGTCGCCGTCGGCCCGCATCGACGTCGTCAGCCGCGCGCCCGGGAGCTGGTTGAGCGCCCGCATCGCCGCGTCCGTCCGGTACCGCCAGTACGTGTTCTCCGACATCACCGCCCCGGTCGCGTCGGTCAGGGTCAGCCGCAGCAGGTGCAGGTCGGGCAGCCCGTCGGCGAACGGCACGCCGAACGCGGCCGCCGCCGAAATCGGGGCCACGTCCAGCTTCTGCTCCTGCGCCTGGCCCAGCGCCTTCCCGTCGAGACCGTAGAGCCGCGCGGTCGCGGTGACGCCGGACAGCGCGCCCGGCGTGTGGTTGACCACCCGCACCTGCCACGTCGTCAGGTCGGCCTGGACGTGGTAGTGCTCGCAGCCCTTGCGCGCGCCGTAGTAGCTGCCGTTGACGTCGAGGTCGTAGTCGTAGGTCTGCCAGACCGTGCTGTGCCAGGCCGGGTGCGACATCCACAGCAGCACGCCGGTGGCGTCGTTCCACAGCTTCGCGTTCCACGCCTCGAAGATCGCGCGCATGCTTTCGTAGTTGACGAACTGCGCCTTGCGGCAGAACTCCGCCAGGCTCGTCGACGGCGCCAGCCGCGCGTCGATCGCCGCGAGGTAGCTCTGCGGCGACTGGTTGCCGTTGGTCGACCAGTCGTGCAGGAACCAGGGCGCGCCGATCGGCCAGCCCGGGTCGTCCTTGCCGACCAGGTTGCGCATGCTCTCGACCACCGACACGGTCGGCAGCCCGATCTCGCTCCAGAACCCGGCCTTGCCACCGGTCGCCTCGCCCGTGAAGTACCGCTTCGGGTCCTGCCAGTAGTACGGACCGTCGCCGGTGATCACACCGCCCGCCGAGTTGCCCTGGTAGAGCAGGTCGGTGTTGGTGTGGACGATGTCGCGCAGCGCGTTGTCGATGACCGGCGGCGGGGTGCCTTCGTTGCAGCCGAACCAGACCGTCGCGCACGCGTGGTGGCGGTAGCGCAACACGGTGTCCTTCGCCTGCGCCAGGAAGATGTCGTGGTTGGCCGGGTCGGTCGACCAGCCGTCCCAGAACTCGTTCCACAGCAGGATGCCGTACTTGTCGCAGGCGTCGAACAGCTCCTGCCGGTACGAGGAGCCCACCCAGTTGCGGATCAGCGTGAAGTTCATGTCCCGGTGCATCGCGACGACGGCGTCGGTCCGCTCGGCGGTCATCCGGCGCAGCAGCTCGTCCCAGCCCCAGCTGCCGCCGCGGGCGAAGATCTTGACGCCGTTGACGAGGAACGTGAGCGGCTTCGGGCTGTTGTCGACCGAAGCCGCGTCGGTCCAGGTGTCGCCATCCTGCGACACCTGGATCTTGAAGGTTGCCGCGTAGGCGGTTTCCCAGGTCAGCACGACCTTTTCGAAGGCCGTCGCGGTGCCGAGGTCGACCTGCAGCCACTGGTTGTCTTCGTAGGCCGAGGTCCAGCGGGTGTTCGGGTCGCCGTCGAACGCGCGTTCCGGCGGGTTGCCGTCGGCCACCGACAACGAGCTGGCCGCCTTGCCCTGCGCCACGTCGGTGCCCGAGCTGTCCAGCACCGACATCGTCCAGAGCGAGAAGCCCCAGCCGGTGGCCCGCTTGAGACCCAGCATCCGCACGAACCGGGCGTTCTGCGGGGCGAGGTCGACGGTCTGGGTCGCGCGGCCGTCGGCGATGACGATCGGCAGGTCGTACTGGTAGCCGATCTCGCGCAGGCCGATCTTGACGCTCCGGCGGTCGCTCGTGGACGCGCCGATCGCCGCGGTGAGCGTCAGGTCGTAGAGGTTCGGGTCGCCGTAGCCGTTGGGCCACCACAGCTTCGGGTTCTTCACCACCTGCTTCGGGAACACGACGTCGGTGGTCTCCCCCGCCGGCACGGTGACCGTGCTGGACACGCTGACCGGGCCGAACGCGGCGCTGACCTTGACGCGCTGGGCGGTCGCGGCGGCGTTGCGGACCGGGACGGTGAGGGTCACCTCGGCGGTGGCCGGGTCCGGCACCTTCGTGTCGACGCGGACGTCACCGAGCACGGCGGCGCCGGTGGAGCGCAGGCGGACGTGGTCCCAGATGCCCGACGCGCGGTCGCGGACCGCGGGCATCCAGTCCCAGCCGGAGACGGCGAGGTAGGTCGGCGAGTTGTCGAACATCGTGCTGCCCGCGTCGACCCAGGAGCTGCCGTTCGAGCCCTTGTCGCCGGGGCTGCCGGGTCGCGGCATCGGCGCGATCTTGACCGCGAGGACCTGGTCGCCGGTCCGCCGGAGGGCGGCGGTGACGTCGTAGGCGCCCCGGCCGAAGGGGTGGCTCTGGGTGGCGATCCGCGCGCCGTTGAGCCAGATCTGCGCCTCGTGGTTGACGCCGTCGAACTCGAGCCAGACATGGCGACCCGGCGAGGTGTCTAGGCCGCGCGGGAGGCCGAAGCGGCGGCGGTACCACCAGGCGTGGCGGGAGAGGGCTTCCGGCACGTGCAGGTTGTTCATGCCCGACACCGGGTCGGGCAGCTGGCCCTGCTCGACGAGCGAGGCGAGCACGGTGCCGGGGACGGTCGCCGGGAGCCAGCCCCGCGTGTCCACGGTCTCCGCCGAGAGCGCCTTGCCGTCGCCGGTGGGCGCCCAGTCGTCCATGGTGAGGACCCAGCCGGACTCGAGCGGCACGGTGCCGTCGGCCGCCACGGCGAGCGCGGGCGGGGTGTCGTTCGGGCGGACCGGGAAGCTGGTCCAGCCGCGGACCGCGGGCCGGGTGTCGCGGCTGGTGCCGAACACCTGGAAGCCGTTGAGGCCCAGCGGGTTGGTCGTCGAGCGGCCGCTCGCGGTGAAGCGGACCCAGCGCGCGGTGACGGCGAGCGGGATCGTCACGACCCCGCCGGCGCCGGCGTCGGTGTGGTGGACGGTGCGCCAGGCCTTGCCGTCGTCGGAGACGTCGAGGTCGAACGCCGTCGCGTAGCTCGACTGGATCTCGAAGCCGCTGGTGTGGCTGCGGGAGGCGCCCGCGTCGAAGGCGGGGTCGCCGGGCTGGGCCTCGAAGGTCAGCACCACCGAGTCGATCTTGCAGGAGCCCTGCAGGTCGACGACGATCCACTGGTTGTCCCCCTGGGCGGCACGCCAGCCGGAGCCCTTGACCCCGACCTGCGCGAGGCCGTCGACGGCGAACTCGGCCGGCGTCGCTGCGTAGTCGGTCGACGAGACCCGCACCGGCCGGAAGAGGGCCAGGTCGGTCTTGGGGGTCTCGGCCGCGGCGGGCGCGGCCGACGCGACCCCGGGCAGGACGGCCGCGAGGCCGAACCCGGCGAGCAGCCCGGTCCCGGCGGCCAGCACGTGCCGCCGCGAGACCGCGGCCACCTCCGCGGGCTCGACGTCCGTGCCGATGCCGTACTCCTCCGCCATGCGAACTCCGTTCTCGAAGCGGCAGCCGTGCTGGACGCAGGACCTCGCGGAGTTGGCCGCGCCGGCGGGGCTGACAACGTTGCCAGGAAGCTTCCGCCGCGCTCGCAGTGACCGTCAAGAAGACAAGGAGGACAAGAATTCGGAAAAATGACATCGATGTCTGCGGGTGGGTGGTTTGCCCCGCTGGGCGGAGCACGGCGGCAGATCGCATCGACTCCGCAACGAACCCGGTGTCTTGAATGAGTCGTTCAGGACCTCCGACGACCTGAATGAGTCATTCAAGACGCTCGGGGCGAGGCGGGCCGCTACGCCCGCGCGTGCTCGACCGCCAGCCGGACCGCCGACGGCAGGTCGTTCACCCGCGGGAACCCGCGGTCGCCGAGCCGCTCCCAGCCCGGCCCGGCCGTCCCGACCGCCCGGCCCAGGTCGCGGACCCGCGCCGCGAGGAGGTCGTCGGCGGTCGGGGGCGCCAGTGACCACAGCAGCACCAGCACCGGGTCGAGGCGCTCGGCCAGGTCCGCCACCGTCTCCGCCGGGACCAGCTGCCCCAGGTACGCCACCGGAACCCCCGCCTCCGCGAGCGTCGCCCGCAGGGCCTCCATCGGCAGCGAATGCCGCTCCGCCGGGCAGCACGCCAGCAGCACCGGGCGGCCCGGCACCGCCTCCGGGAACCGCCGGCTGAACCGCTCGAGCGCCAGGGAGATCTCCGTCGTCAGCGTCCACTCCGACGCGAAGCACAGGTCGCCGCTCTGCCAGCGGTCACCGAGACCGCGCAGCACCGGGGCGAGCACGTCCGTCCAGGCCGCCGCCGGGCCCAGCGTCGACAGCGTCTCGTCCAGCAGGCCGGCGATCGACGCCGACCGCAGGTCGTCCGCCGCTTCGGCCAGCTCACGCACCCGCCGCGCCGCCGGGAACTCGGGCCGCTCCGCCGACGGACCCCCGAACGCGGTGGCCGCCGCTTCGCGCACCGGGATCCCGCGCGCGACCAGCCGGCGCATGTGCTGGAGGCGCCGGACGTCGGCGTCGGAGTACCGCCGGTGCCTGCCCGCGCCGCGGACCGGCGGGCCGATCCCGTAGCGCGCGCTCCAGCTGCGCAGGGTCACCGGTGACACGCCGAGCAGCTCGGCCACCTTGCCGGGCGCCCAGACGGGCGGCGTGTCGACGTCTTCGGGTTCCACCGCTTCCCTTCGCCGGAAGTGGCAGAAGCTTAGCGACGACAAAGGTGCCGGGCCGGGGACGACACGGCGAACGGCGCGCTGCCACCCACCGGAGGGACGTGCGGTGGGACGAGCGGCGGCGAGCCGCCCTTCGCCATCGCCGATCCGGCCATCCCGGAGACCGGCGACACTCTTCCCACCATGCAACGCTTGTGCATCGCTGCCCGGCCGTCCACAGTGGACCGGAGCTAGGGGCTGCCGAGGAAGTCGCGGTGGACGACGTCGTCGAGCACCGCCCGGTGGGTCCGCCGCAGCTCGTCCCCCGGCTCCACGCCGAGGTCCTGGGCGAGCCGGTCGCGGATGCGGCCGTACACCGCGATCGCCTCGGCGCGGCGGGCCGGTGGCCTGCAGCGCCCGCATCAGCAGCACGGCCAGTGGCTCGCGCAACGGCTCGAGCGCGAGCACGGCGGCCAGCTCGTCGGCGGCTTCGGCCGCGTGGCCCAGCCGCAGCTGCAGCCGCGCCTTCCGGGTCCACAGCGTGCTCCGGCGCTCGGTCAGCCGCAGCCGCTGGCCGTCGGCGAACGGGCCGGGCAACCCCGCGAGCGGCTCGCCGTGGAACAGGCCGAGCGCCGCCGCGCAGGACGCGACCGCCGCCTCGAGGTCGCCCGCCTCCTCGGCGGCCCCGGCGTCCGCGTCAAGCTCGGCCAGGCGGGCGACGTCGGTCCGCACGCCGTCGGCGGCCAGCCGGTAGCCGCCGCGGGTGTGGCCGATCACCGAGTCGGGGGTCCGCTCGCCGGGCCCGCGCAGGCACTTGCGCAGCTTGTGCACGTACACCGGCAGCACGCGCAGGCCGGTGCCCGGCGGCTCCAGCCCCCACACGTCGCGCAGCAGCTCGGACTGGCTGACCGTGGCGCCCACCCGCAGCAGCAGCGCCGCCAGCAGGGCCTGCTGGCGGACCGGGCCCAGGTCCAGCGGCGTGCCGCCCCGCCACGCGCGCAGCGGGCCCAGCACCGAGAACCGCAGGCCCGGCGCCGGCTCCGGCTCGCGGACCGGCACCGGCGGCGCGTCGTCCACAATGGACTCGACGGGCGGGCGCACCGTCCGCGGGCTGACGATCCCGTGGTCGAAGGCGTACACGACGGCGGCGGCGCGGTCGCGCAGCCCCAGCTTGGCGAAGATCCGGCTCAGGTGGCTCTTGACCGTCAGCTCGGAGACGACCAGCGCCGCGGCGATCTCGGCGTTGGTCAGCCCGCGCCCGGCCGCGCGCAGCACGTCCAGCTCGCGCGGCGTCAGCAGGTTCGGCGGCACCCCGGCGGGCCCGTCGACGGCGGCGCGCCGGTAGGTCGTGAGCACGCGAGCGGTCACCGCCGCGTCGAGCCAGGCGTCACCCGCGGCCACCGCCCGCACGGCGCGGATGAGCTCCTCGGCGGACGAGTCCTTGAGGATGTAGCCGACCGCGCCCGCGCGTAGGGCGCCCGCCAGCAGCTCGTCGTCGTCGAAGGTGGTCAGCGCCAGCACGGGCGGGCGGCGGCCGGCGCGCCGCAGCCGCCGGGTCGCCTCGATCCCGTCGACGTGCTTCATCCGCAGGTCCATCACGACGACGTCGGCCTCGGCGGCGGCCAGCGCGGCCGGGACGTCCGCCCCGTCGCCGCACTCCCCCGTGATGACGAACCCGTCGCGGCGGCGCAGGATCCGCCGCAGCCCGGAGCGGACCAGCTCCTGGTCGTCGACGAGCAGCACGCGGACGGGCTCACCCTCGCCCGCCGTCACGGGGCGACCGGCCGGACGCCCGCGGGCACGCTCACCGCCACCACCCAGTCCGCCCCTTCCGGTCCCGCGCTGAGCTCGGCGCCCAGCTGTCCCGCGCGCGCCGCCATCCCGGTCACGCCGGAGCCGCCCTCGGCGGGCACCGCACCGGCGGGCAGCCGGTTGCGGACGGTGAGCCGCGCCCCGGCGGGGCCGACGGCCAGCCGCATCCGGGCGGGCGCGCCGCCGCCGTGCTTGGCGACGTTGGCGAGCGACTCCTGCGCGATCCGGTACAGCCCGAGCCCGGCCAGGTCCGGCACCTCCGCCAAGTCGCCCTCCTGCTCGTAACGCACGTCCAGCCCGGCCGCGCGGGTGCGCTCGACCAGCGCCGAGATGTCGCGGGCGTCCGGCAGCGGGCGCGTGCCGGCCGGTGCTTCGGCGAGCAGCCCGACGGTCCGGCGGATGTCGGCCATCGCCGTCCGCCCGACGCGCTCGGCCTCCTCGAGCCCGTCGAGGGCCTCGTCGATGTCGCGGTCCTGCCGCAGGGCGTGCCGGGTGCCGGTCAGGTGCAGCAGCGTGATGCTCAGCGAGTGGGCGACGACGTCGTGCACCTCGCGGGCGATCCGCTGCCGTTCGGCGAGGACGGCCTGGTCGCGCACGGCGTCCCGGGCCGCGCGCTCGGCGTCCAGCGCCCGCCCGTACCAGCGGCCCATGAGCCCGCCCGAGAGGCCGAGCAGCACCGCGGCCGAGTACACCGGGAACCCGACGAGCCCGACCCACGCGGCGGCGACGCCGAGCGTCGCCAGGCTCGCCGCGGTCGCGGCGAAGGCGAACCCGGGCCGGTTGATCAGGGCGGTTTCGGCGGCCAGCACCACCAGCAGGACAGGCGAGAAGTCCGGGACGACCGGATCGGACAGGAGCAGCCCGACGGCACCGAGGACGGTGAGCGTCTTCAGCCACGACGGCGCGATCGCGCCGGTGAGCGCCCAGCCGAGCTGGGTCGCCAGCGCCAGCAGTCCGGCGACCACCGACAGGAGCGTCGGCCCGCGCTGGGCGGCCGAGACCACCACGAGCAGCACGCCGACGGCGGTCGCCCCCACCGGGATCCACCACGGCAGCGCGATCCCCGCCCGGCCGAGGCTCGCCTCCAGGCGGGTCCGGACCCCGCTGACCACCCTCGCCCGCACCGCCCCAGCCTAGGAACTCCGCCGCGCGGGCGCATCCCGCCCCGGGAGGACACCGCGGTTCACCCGGATTTCATCGGCCCAGGTCCGTCCACTGTGGCCCGTCCGGCGAAGGCGACCACGCGGGCGGTGAACCGATCGCGTTCCCCCGGACCGAGGGGCAGGGCGTGGGCCAGGTCCGGGCGGAGCTCGACGTCGGAGTGCGGAACGAGGGCACGCAGGCGGCGGGCGGCGAGCCCGGCGTCGTGCACCGCGCTGCGCCCGGCGAACACCGCGAGCACGGGCAGCCGCAGTGCTCGCAGCCGGTCCTCGGACGGGCGGGCCGGGAACGGCACCCGGGGCCGGTACTCCCGGATCCCGGCGAGGACCAGCCGCACGACAGCGCTCTCGAGCGCGTCCCGGCCCGCGACCCGGCCGACGAACCACCGCAGCGCCCGCTCGGTCCGGACCACCGCGCACAGCAGGCCGAGCGCGACCACCGCGCGGCCGAACGGCGCGGTGACCGACGTCGGGTCGAGCAGGCTGATCGACCCGACCCGCTCCGGCGCGTGGACGGCCTGGTTGACGCAGTGCCAGCCGCCGGTGGAGCCGCCGACCAGGTGCACCTCGCCGAGCCCGAGCTCGCCGAGCACGTCGTCGAGGCAGCGCGCCCGGTCGGCGTGCGTGGTCAGCCGGGCGCGTTGCACGCTGCGGCCCGGTTCGCCGAGCGTGTCGACGGTGTAGACGGGGCCGGTCGCGGCCAGCGCGGGCAGCAGGTCGGCGTAGCACGCGGAAGTGGCGCCCAGCCCGGGAAGCAGCACCAGCGGCGGGGCGTCGCCTTCGCCGAACCGGTAGACGCGGGTCGTGCCGTGCGCGGTGCCGACGTCGAGCACTTCGGCGGGCTCCGGGCACAGGCTCATCGCGTGGTCGTAGACGGCGAAGTAGCGGGCTTCGGCGGCGGCGTGACGCCGCCCGCGCGCCCGCCGAGCGCCGCCCGGTCCGCCCGCACCCGAAGTTGTCCGGACCGGTCCTGGGTTACGTCTTCCACGACTTCCTTCACGCCGACGAGCTGCCCTGGCGGTTCACCGCACTCGGCGTGGTCACCGTGACGCTCGACTTCACGGCGCCGTCGCGCGGCGGCCTGCCGGTCTCCCCCGTGCTGGGCCTGCGGGATCGGCCTTCGCGCGGATCCTGCGGCTCCAGCACGCGGCCTCCCTCACCGGGCGCCTGCCGTGGTCCGAGATCGCGCACCACTGCGGCTACGCCGACCAGCAGCACCTCAACCGCGACTTCCGCGCGCTCGCCGGGTGCACGCCGACGGACTTCACCGGACGTCCTGGACGCGGGTCGCCAGACTGCGGACTCCCACCGCGCGTGCCACGATCGGAACCGGACCGGCGGCCCTAACACGGGCGTAGCACCCCGGTAACGCGCCGCCACTACGGTTCCCGGGTCATGGCGATCGGGCAGAGGGCGGGCGTCGCGACAGTGCGTCCGCGAGGTGGGGCGGTGCTTCCGGAGGCGAACGCGGAGCGGACGAGCGCGCGGGGACGGTGGCTGCCCGTCTTCGGCGCGGTGCTCGGCGTCGCCGTCTTCCTGCTGGTGCGCGGCAGCCTCACCGACGACGCCTACATCACCCTCGCCTACGCGAAGAACCTGGCCGTGCACGGCGAA
This sequence comes from Amycolatopsis nalaikhensis, assembly GCF_030264295.1. Lineage (GTDB taxonomy): Bacteria > Actinomycetota > Actinomycetes > Mycobacteriales > Pseudonocardiaceae > Amycolatopsis > Amycolatopsis nalaikhensis. The sequence goes on from NZ_CP127173.1 coordinate 8,527,371, forward strand.
TGGGGCATCATCCCCGGCTCGCCGGCGAACTCGGCGACGTCGCCGCTGAACGTCCTGCTCCTCGGCGCGCTGACCCTGCTGACCCGGGTGGCGGGCGATCCGCACCCCGTCGTGGCGCTCGGCGTCCTGACCGTGTTGTGCGGCGCTGTGCTCGGCTGGGCGTGGCAGCGCCTCGGCCGGGTGCTGGCGCTGCCGCCCGCGGCGGGCGTGCTCGGGGTCGCGGTCGTGCTGCTCAACCCGTTCGTGCTGTCGGCGATCGGCTTGGAGGTGCTGCTGATCCCGGCCGTCCTGCTGGTTTTGACGGTCTTCGCGCTCGAAGCTCGGCCGGTCCGGTTCGGCGTCGCCGCCGGGCTCGCCGTCCTCACCCGGCTCGACCTGATCGTGTTCGTGCTGGTGATCGCCTTCGGCACGCCCGCGATCCGGCGGCGGCTGCTGCCCGCCGGCGGGGTCGCCGTACTCACCGCCGCGCCGTGGTTCGCCGTCAGCTGGTTCGCCTTCGGTTCGTTCGTGCCCGACACGCTGGCGATCAAGCAGGCCCAGGCGGGCCTGTTCGCGCCGTGGACGTTCGGCACCGGGCCGGTGATGTACTACCTCGGCTGGCCGATCACGGTGCTCGTGTCGTTCCTGCCCGCCGTGCTCGGCGTGATCGCGCTCGCCGCGTGGGCGGCGGCGCGCTTCGGCGTGCGGTGGCCGGAGTTCCCGGCGCTCGGCCCGGTGGCGGCGCTGGCCGCGGGCGGCGTCCTCTACTACGTCGCGTACTCGTTCATCGGGGTCGGCCCGTTCCACTGGTACTACGTGGCGCCGACGACCGCGGCGAGCGCTTTCGCCGTCGCCGCCTTCGGCACCTGGTACGCCCAGGCGCGCGAGCGGGCGGCCTTGCGGACCGGGCCTCCCGTCCTGGCGCTCGGGCTCACCGGTGTCCTGGTGCTCTGCGGCGCGGCCGTCGACGCCGCCCAAGGCCTGCCCTGGAAGTCACCGGTGATCTTCGGGAACTGGGCCAGCGCCGCGGACTACGCACGGGTGGGCCGGGAGCTCGGCGCGCGGCTGAACGGCGCGAGCGTCGCGAGCCCCGGCGAGATCGGCACCCTCGCCTACTACTGCGAGTGCGCGATCATCGATGAGTTCTCCGACCGCGGCCACGCCGTGGAGCTGGTCGAACGGCGGATCGCGACGGCGAACCCGCTGATGAGCCTGGCGCTGCGGGTGAACTACCACTGGCTGGACACCTCGATCGCGCCCCACCGGCCGGACTACCGGTTGCGGTACGGCGCCGGCCCGGCCACCGGACCGGACAGCTGGCAGGTCTTCTCCACCGCGAAAGGCGTCGGCCACTTCACGCTCACCCGCGAGCCGTGATCTTGCCGCTCATCTGAGCGGTGACCGGAAACTCGTCCGATTTCCCCTGGACGCCAGACTGCGCCGCGGGCCGAAAAGGCCATAGGGTTCGAACCATGAAGGTCGGCCTGCTCACCCGGGAGTACCCGCCGGAGGTCTACGGCGGCGCCGGGGTCCACGTGGAGTTCCTCGCCCGGGAGTTGCGGCCGCTGGTCGATCTCGACGTGCACTGCTGGGGCGCGGACCGCGCCGACGCCACCGGGCACACGGATCCCCACGGCTACCGCCAGCCCGCGTTCACGACCATGGACATCGCGGTGTCCATGGCGAACGCGCTCGAAGGCCACGACCTCGCGCACAGCCACACCTGGTACGCGAACCTGGCCGGGCACCTGGCCAAGATGACGCACGGCATCCCGCACGTCGTCACCGCGCATTCGCTGGAGCCGCTGCGGCCGTGGAAGGCCGAGCAGCTCGGCGGCGGCTACCGCGTCTCGTCGTGGATCGAGCGCGAGGCCTACGAAGCCGCGGACGCGATCATCGCGGTCAGCGGCGGCATGCGCCGCGACGTGCTGGCCGCCTACCCGGCGGTGCCGCCCGAACGCGTGCACGTGATCCACAACGGCATCGACACCACGCTCTACCGCCCCGACCCCGGCACCGACGCGCTGGCGAAGCACGGCATCGACCCGGACCGGCCGTACGTGCTGTTCGTCGGCCGGATCACCCGGCAGAAGGGCGTGCCGCACCTGGTGCGCGCGGGCGCGTCGCTCGACCCGGGCACCCAGCTGGTGCTGTGCGCGGGCGGCGCGGACACCCCCGAGCTCGACGCGGAGTTCCGCGGGCTGGTCGCCGAGCTGGAGAAGACCCGCACCGGCGTCCGGTGGATCCCGGAGATGCTGCCGCGCGACGAGGTCGTGCAGCTGCTGACGCACGCGGCCGTGTTCGCCTGCCCGTCGGTCTACGAGCCGCTCGGGATCGTGAACCTCGAGGCGATGGCGTGCGGCACGGCGGTGGTGGCCAGCGACGTCGGCGGCATCCCGGAAGTCGTCGACGACGGTCGGACCGGCCTGCTCGTGCACTACGACGAGCGGGACGCGCGCGGGTTCGAGGCGGGGCTGGCGGCCGCGCTGAACGAGGTGGTCGGCTCCCCGGAGCGGGCCGCCGCGATGGGCACCGCCGGCCGCGAGCGCGCGGTCGGCGAGTTCGGGTGGAAGGCGATCGCCGAGCGGACGGTCGCGCTCTACGAGGCGTGCGGGAGGTCTTCGTGAACAGTGGAGCCGACGTCCTGGGCATCGTGCTCGCGGGTGGCGAGGGCAAACGCCTGATGCCGCTCACCGCGGACCGCGCCAAACCCGCCGTGCCGTTCGGCGGGGTGCACCGGCTGGTCGACTTCGTGCTCTCGAACCTGGTGCACGGCGGGTTCCGGCGGCTGTGCGTGCTGACGCAGTACAAGTCGCACTCGCTCGACCGGCACATCTCGACGACGTGGCGGCTGTCGTCGCTGACCGGCGAGTACGTCACGCCGGTGCCGGCCCAGCAGCGGCTCGGGCCGCGCTGGTACCAGGGCAGCGCCGACGCCATCCACCAGAGCCTCAACCTGGTCTACGACGAGGACCCCGAGTACATCGCGGTGTTCGGCGCGGACAACATCTACCGGATGGACCCGCGCCAGATGCTGGACGCGCACATCGCGTCGGGCGCGGGCGTCACGGTGGCCGGGATCCGCGTGCCGCGGGCGGAGGCGAGCTCGTTCGGCGTCATCCGGACCACCGACGGGCTGATGATCGACGCGTTCATGGAGAAGCCGGACGACCCGCCGGGCCTGCCGGACTCCCCCGACGAGTCGTACGTGTCGATGGGCAACTACATCTTCACGACGAAGGTGATGCTGGAGGCGTTGCACGCGGACGCCGAGAACGCGGCGTCGCACCACGACATGGGCCGCGACATCATCCCGGCGCTGGTGAAGTCCGGCGAGGCGGCGGTCTACGACTTCAGCGGCAACGTGGTGCCGGGAGAGACCGAGCGCGACCACGGCTACTGGCGCGACGTCGGGACGATCGACAGCTACTACGACGCCCACACGGACCTGATCTCGACGCACCCGATCTTCAACCTGTACAACCGCAAGTGGCCGATCCTGGCCCACCCGGGCCAGCGCGCGGCGGCGAAGTTCGTCGAGGGCGGCTCGGCGAACCAGTCGATCGTCAGCAACGGCTGCATCATTTCCGGAGCCCAGGTGGTCGATTCGGTGCTGTCCCCGGACGTGATCGTGGAGCAGGGCGCGGTGGTCCAGGGCTCGGTGCTGCTCGACGGAGCCCGCGTGGGCCGCGGCGCGGTGGTGCGGCGGGCCATCCTGGACAAGAACGTGGTCGTGCCGCCGGGGGCGCACATCGGGGTGGACCTGGCCCGGGACCGCGGGCACTACCACGTCAGCCCGGGCGGGATCGTCGTGCTGGGCAAGGGAGAACGCGCGATCTAGGCGAGGTTGCGGGCTGGTGCGCTGAAGGGGACTTTGCTGGCATGTGATCGCAGGAAAGTCCCCTTCAGCGCATCAGATGAGAGCAACGTCCCCTTCAGCCCGGCGGGCCCTGCCGGAAGGGGCTCAGGGGCGGACGGCCGCCGAGATGCGTTCGACCACCTGGCGTGGGTCGATGCCCCAGCGTTCGGCCAGTTCCGAGATCGTGGCTCCCGCCGCGTACTCGGCGGCGATCATGCTGTTCACCACGCCTGCCACGCTTCACTCCTCACCCGCAGATGCACGTGCACCCGAGATGCTACATCTTCCCTGCGGACGTCCAGCAAAGTGTTCAGCGGCCGAGGTTCCTGGCCGCGAAACCGCAGCCGATCGCCAGTGCCAGGCACACCGTCGCCAGTGCCACCGCCCAGACCACCCCGGTCGTCGCCGCGAGGTACACCTGGGCCGCCGCGACCACCGCGTACGTCGCCGCCAAGGCTCGCCACGCCCACCCCTCGCGCATCAGCCCCTCCCCCGGCCGGAACCGTTTCGGGCTCGCTCACCGCCCCGTTTCGCCCGGCTCGGTCGCCGGATTCTGGGTATTCGCCCGCGCTCGCGTCGCACTGAACACGGCGTCGAAGATCGGCGTCGGCTCACCGTCGTCGCGCTTCGGCCGCTCGTCCCCCGGAGTGCGCTTTTCCTCTCCCACGCGCCCAGTTTCCGGGGCGACGGCCGATTCCGCTCGGGCAACACCGAAAATCGCCCGGGCGGGGGATCACCCGCGTGGCGGTCGATTTCGGATTTGCCGGACCGCGATAAACGATTTCCCGCACCTCCCATTTCCGCGCTCGCCGGGAATAACCCCGGGTCACGCGGGATTGGACCGGTCATGAAAGCTGTCGTCTTCCGCCGCCACGGCGGCCCCGAGGTGCTCACCCCGGCCGACCGGGCCGTCGCGGATCCCGGGCCCGGCGAGGTCCGCGTCCGGATCGTCGTGTCCGCGGTCAACCCCACCGACTGGAAGCAGCGCAACGGCCGCGGCGCCGAAGCCGGGACCGAGGTCCCCGAGACCGTGCCCAACCAGGACGGCGCCGGAGTCGTCGACGCCGTCGGCCCGGACGTCACCGGTTTCGCGCCCGGCGACCGCGTGTGGCTGATCATCGCCGGCGCCTACGGGCCCGCGTCCGGCACCGCGCAGGAGTACACCGTGCTCCCGGCCGAAAAGCTCGTCCGCCTCCCCGACGGCGTCGGGTTCGACGAAGGCGCCGGGTTCGGCGTCCCCGGGCTGACCGCGCACCGGGCGCTGACCGTCGCCGAAGACGGGCCGTCCCGCCTGTCCCCCGGCGCGCTCGACGGCCGGACCGTCCTGGTCAGCGGTGGCGCCGGCGCGGTCGGCAACGCCGCCATCCAGCTCGCCCGCTGGGCCGGGGCGACAGTCGTCGCCACCGTCAGCAGCGACGCGAAGGCCGCCCTCGCCCGCGCGGCGGGCGCCCACCACGTGCTGCGCTACCCCGATCCGGAGCTGGCCGCGCGGATCCGCGACGTCGCCCCGGACGGCGTCGACCTGGTCGTCGAGGTCGCGGCCGGGGTCAACGCCGCGCTGCACCCGCAGGTGCTGCGCCCGCGCGGCACGGTCGCGGTCTACGGTGACGACCGCGGCACCGGAACCCTCAGCCTCGACTTCGGGGCGAACCTCTGGCTGAACTCGCGCTACCAGTTCCTGGTGCTCTACACGGTCGGCGCGGACAAGCTGCGTGCCGGAGCCGAGGACATCACCGCCGCGATGGCCGACGGCGCCCTGCGGCTCGGCGAAGACCGCGGCGTCCCGGTCCACCGCTTCTCCCTGGCCGACACCGCGAAGGCGCACAGCGCGTCCGAAGAGGGCGTCACCGGGAAGGTGCTGATCGACATCAAGTAACCAAGGCGCGCAGGAGCGCGGCGAGGTCGACGCCGTCGTCGTCGCGGTGGTCACGCCAGCGGGCGAACACCGCCTGCGCCGCCGTCACCAGCTCCGGTGCCAGCCCGGCGTCGGCGGACGCGGCCGCGATCTCGGCCATCTCGCCCTCCCAACGCCAAGCCCGGCGTCCGGCGGAGGTGATCCCGCCGGGCGCGCCGAACGGCGTGTCCGGCAGGACGTCGGCGGCGAGCTCCCGCAGCTCGCCGCCGACACCGTGGCGCTCCGCCAACGCGTGGGCCTGAGCGGCGAGGGCGTAGGTGAGCTTGTTGTAGGAGGCGAACGCGAGCTTGAGCGCCGACGCGCGGCCGACCGGACCGTCAAGCGGCACCACCCGCAGGGCGGTGCCGTCGAACAGGCCCGCGACGCCCGCCGCGGGGCCGGACAGGTAGAGCCGGGTCGTCCCGGCCGTGCGCGGCGGCGGCCCGACGATCCCGCCGTCCACGACCGTCGCCCGGGGCAGGATTTCGCCGATCTCCTCGGCGTGGCGGGGGCTGATCGCGTTGGCGTCGACGTAGGTGCCCGTGAACCCCGCGACGCTCCGGGCGACGTCGAGCGCGGCGGACGGCGGGCAAACGCTGAGGATGACGTCGCACCCGGCCAGCGCGGCCAGGTCCGCGACCTCGGTCAGCCCGGCTTCTTCGGCACGCCGTCGCGTCGCGGGCCCGCGCCCCGCCGAAACCCACGACACCGGATGGCGGTCGGCGAGCAGCCCGCCGATCGCGGCCCCCATCGCCCCCGGGTGCAGCAACCCGATCGAAGTTCCCATGGCCCCATGATCGGTCAGGACGCGCGGACCGGCTCACCGATTTCGCCGGACAGCTCCCGACCGGCTCGCAGATGCCGCGAAGCCTCGGCGTCGCGCCCCGACGCGGCACAGGCCGAGCCGAGTCCGGTCAGCGCCCGGGCTTCCTGGGCGCGGTAGCCGATGCGCCGTGCGGTCGTCAGGGCGACGCCGTGCGCCGCCGACGCGGCCGCCGGGTCGCCGAGCGCGAGGCTGGCCGCACCGAGGCTGTTGGCCGCCATCGTCAGCAGCAACGGGTGGTTGAGCCGCGCGAGGATCGCGCACGCGCGTTCGGCGTGGTCGTGCGCCTCCGCCGCGCGGCCCGCCGCCAGCAGCACCTCCGCGCAGTCGATGCGGCTCCACGCCTCCCCGAACGCGTACCCCGACTCGACCGCCGTCCGCACCGCTTTCTCCGCCACCGCAAGGGCTTCCGGGAACCGGCCGAGCCGGGCCAGCACCAGCCCGAGCTGGGCCGACGCCAGGATCGCGCCGTCACCGTCGCCCAGTTCCTCGCGGATCGCCCCGGCCCGCGACGCCGACGTGAGCGCGTCCTCGAACTGCCCCCGCACCTCCTGGGCGTTGCTCAGGTTGCCCCAGACCAGCGCGGCGACCGCGTGGCTGCCCGTCTCCCCCGCCAGCACCAGCGCCTGCCGGTAGTCCCGGACCGCGTCGGCGTACCGGCCGAGCATGCCGTGCAGCGCGCCCATCCGGGCGAGAGCCGCTGCTTCGGCCGCGCGGTCCCCGGACTCACGGACCAGCCGCAGCCGTTCGGCCGTCGCGTCCACGGCTTCGGTGAGCCGTCCGGTTTCCCAGTGCGCCGTGGTGAGGTTCGCCAGGCTCAGCTGCCGGGCGTCCGGGTCGCCCAGCCGCGCCGCGGCCCGGACGCCCGCGTGGGCCAGCGCGGTCAGCTCGTCGCGGTGGCCGCGCTCGCGCAACGCCGCCACGGCGCGGTCGGCGATCCGCCAGGCGTGGTCGTTCCGGCCCGTCTCGAGGGCGGACTCGGTGGCCGCGACGAGGTTGGCGCGCTCGGCGGCGAACGGCAGCTCGGCATCGCGGTAGTGGTCCAGCAGGCGATCGAGGGCCGCCGCGGTCTCGGCCGGGTCCGCCTCCGCCCGCGCGTGTTCGGCGATGAGATCGTGGAAGCCGTAGCGGTCCGGGGCGGGCTGCCGCAGCAGGTGCGCGTCGAGCAGGTCCTCCAGGAGCCGCTCGGCCTCGGTGACGTCCGTGCCGTACAGCGCGGCCGCCGCGGCCACCGCGAAGTCGCCACCCGGGTGGGCGCCCAGCACCCGGAACATCCGCCGCTGCGCGGGCGTGAGATCCCGGTAGGACAAGGCGAAGGCGGCCGCGACGTCCCGGCCGCCCGCGCGCAGCTCGCCCAGCCGCCGCCGTTCGGAGCCGAGCCGCGCCACCAGGTCGGCGGGTGTCCACAGTGGACGTGCCTGGAGCCGGGCGGCCGCGATCCGCAGCGCCAGCGGCAGGTACCCGCACAGCTTCGCGACGTCGCCGCCGGACCGGCCGCCCGCCGCGGCGGCGAACAGGGCCTCGGCTTCGGACGGCGGCAGCACGTCGAGGCTGATCGCGGTCGCGCCGTCGACGGCCGCCAGCCGCCGCCGTCCGGTGACCAGCACCCCGACGGCCGGGCCGCCGGGCAGCAGCGGCACCACCTGCGCGGCGTCGGCGGCGTTGTCGAGCACCACGAGCAGACGGCGCCCGGCGACCCTCGACCGCCACAGCGCGGCTCGCTCGTCGAGCCGGTCGGGCTGGCGGCTCGCGGGCAGGCCGGTCTGCAGCAGCAGGGCCGAGAGCGCGGCTTCGGCGGGCAGCGGGTCACGACCCGGGGTGTGGCCGTGCAGGTCCACGAACAACTGCCCGTCCGGGAAGCCGGGCGCCGCTCGATGCGCGACGCGGACCGCGAACGCCGTCTTCCCGACCCCGGCCATGCCGTCGACGGCCACCGGCCGCCCGGCGCGCAACGCCTCGAGCGCGCGGGTCACCTCGGCCGCGCGGCCGGTGAAGTCCGGCACGTCGTACGGCAGGAAACACCGTCCCGGCACGGGTTCCTCGTGCAGGAGCTGTTCGTACAGCGCGCGCAGCGCCGCGCCCGGCGTGATCCCGAGCTCCTCGGCCAGCCGCCGTTTCGCGCGCTGGTAGACGTCGATCGCGTCGGCTTGGCGCCCCGCGCCGTGCAGGGCCCGCATGAGCAGCCCGACGAGTCCTTCACGCAGCGGGTGCTCGGAAACCAGCGCGCTCAGCTCGGCGACGACGTCGGCGGGACCGGCTTCGACGTCGGCGGCCAGGCAGCGCTCCAGCACGGCCAGCCGTCGTTCCTCAAGGCGTTCGGCGTCGGGGCGCAGCGCGGCGCTGTCCACCCCGGCGAGCGCGGGACCGCGCCAGCAGGCCAGCGCCTCCCGGAATTCGCCGCGGGTGGCGTGTTCCTCGAACGCGTCGAGGTCGAACGCGCCGGGCCGCAGGGTGAACCCGGGGCCGTCGGCGGTGAGGACGTCGTCGCCCGCCCCGGCCGCGACGAGCGTGCGGCGCAGGGCCGTGGTGAGGTTGCGGACCTGCCGCACCGCCGTCGCCGGGGGTTCGCCGTCCCACACGACGTCGACCAGCCGCGCGACCGGCACCACCCGGCCGGCGCCGAGCAGCAGCGCCGCCAGGATGCGTTCCTGCCGCGGCCCGGACGGCCCGATCGGCCGCCCGCCCGCCAGCACTCGCACCGGCCCCAGGACGCGGAACTCCATGGCTCACCCCGCGGGCGAGGTTAACCGGCCCGCGCGCGGCACCGGTGCGGAAGTGATGCAGCTGTGATGCACCGGCCGGGCAGTGTCCGGGGCCGGACCACGACGGACACCGGAGGAACCAGATGCGCAAGTGGGGTTACGCGGCCTTGACGACGGCGCTGGCCGCGGCGGTGCTCGCCACGCCGGCCGCGGCCGCCGACGGCGAGCAGGCCGGGGGTGGCGGGCACGACTGCCGGCGGGCGTTCGACCACGCCGTGTGGGAGGACATGGACAGCTACAACAAGCGCGACGCCGACCGCTACCGCGCGATCATCCACCGCGACATGGTCACGGTGGGCCGCCGCGGCAACCTCTACATCGGCTACGACGCGAACGTGAACCCGGTGCTGGAGCAGTTCAAGGTGCCATACGAGTACTCGATGCCGTGGACGGTGGTGCACACGGTGGTCGAGAACTGCCAGATGGGCTTCGCGATCCTGGACGCGCACTACCTCGAGCCGTCGCACGGCATCGACCGGCACTACACGATCAGCCTGACGCTGGTGCACGACCGCGGCCGGTGGCAGGTGGTGAAGGACACGGTGACCGACGTCGTGCCCTGACCGGGGGTGGGCACGGGCTGAAGGGGACGTTCATCGCGTCTGATGCGCTGAAGGGTCCTTTCCTCGCATGTGATGCCAGGAAAGGACCCTTCAGCCCGCTCCGGACCCGGGGGAGGAAGGCGCGGGCCGGTGGTACTCCCCACACCGGCCCGCGCCGATCCGGCCGTTCCCGGCCACCGCCGTGACCGCACGCTCTACGATCGCCCGCGGAGGTGGCTGTGGAGCCGTTGGGTCCGGGTGAGCCGGCGCAGGTGGGGCGGTACCGGCTGCTCGCGGCGGTCGGCGAGGGCGCGATGGGCCGGGTGCTGCTCGGCGTCGCGCCCGACGGCAGGCTCGCCGCCGTCAAGCAGGTGCACCGGCACTTCGCGCACGACCCCGGATTCCGCGAACGGTTCCGCCGCGAAGTCGACGTCTCGCGGCTGGTCTCCGGCGCCTACACCGCGGCGGTGATGGACGCCGACGCGCACGCGCCGACGCCGTGGCTCGCTTCGGTGTTCGTCGCGGGACCGTCGCTGCAGGAAGCCGTCGACGCGACCGGGCCGCTGCCGCCGTCCGCGGTGCGGCACCTGGCCGCCGGGCTGGCGTCGGCGCTGGCCGGCATCCACCGGGCCGGGCTCGTGCACCGGGATCTCAAGCCCGCCAACGTCCTGCTCACCGACGACGGCCCCCGCGTCATCGACTTCGGCATCGCCCGCGCCGCCGAGGGCGGCACCGACCTGACCCACACCGGCGTCATCCTCGGCTCGCCCGCGTTCATGTCGCCGGAGCAGGCCGACGGGCGGCCGCTGACCCCGGCGAGCGACGTCTTCTCGCTCGGCGCGCTGCTCGTCCTCGCCGCGACCGGGCGCAGTGCCTTCGCCGGGGCATCGGCTCCACAGTCGCTCTACAACGTCGTCCACACGCACCCGGACCTGCGGGGCCTGCCGCCGGAGGTCCGTGCACTCGCGGAGCCGTGCCTCGCCAAGGATCTCGCCCGGCGGCCGACGCCCGCGCGGCTGCTCGAGCTGCTCGGCCCGCTGCCGCCGGTCCAGCACCCGTGGCCGCCCGCCGTGCACGCGCTCGTCGCCCGTCACCAGGCCGAAGTCGCGGCTGTCGTGAAGAAGCCGCCGAAGCCGCGGCGGCGGGGGCTGCGCGTCGCGCTCGCCGCGGCGGCGGCCGTGGTCGTCGTGGGCGGCACGATCACCGCGATCACGCTCACGAGCGGCGACGACGGCGCGACCGCCGCGCCCGCGAGCACGCCCGCCCCGGCCCCGGTGGCCACGACGTCCGCGCCGAACCCGGACCCGCTGGGTCCGGACAAGCTGCGTGGCGTCGACCTCTGCCAGGTGCTGCCGTCGGTGCCCGGCGTCGGCACGCTCACCCCGAAGATCGACGTCCACCTCTTCGAGTGCACCTACGAGACGAAACAGGGGCAGTGGCTGGACCTGGCCGTCGGCGGGCCGGTGACCGCCGACGGCACGCCGTCCGGGGACCTCGAAGGCCTGCCGCTCGCCATCGACGAGAAGAACGGCGGCTGCACCGCCTCGGTGGCGGTCGTCGGCCGCCCGGACACGACCATCGCCGTCGAAGCCGAGGGCTCGGCCGCGAAGTTCGCCAAACCGTGCGACGCGGCGAAAGCGGGCCTCGCCGAAACGATCAAACGCCTTCGCGCGGGCAACGCGAGCCCGCCCGCGGCGCGGGGAAGCCTGGCCCCGGTGGACCCCTGCGCCCTCGTTTCCCCCGCGGCCGCGCAACCGATCGTCGGGCCGGTCACCAAGGTCGAACCACGCGGGCTGCACGCCTGCGAGTGGCAGGTCGACGGCCGCGTCTCCCTGTCGCTCGAGCGCGGCACCCGGCCGTTCCAGTCGAAGGACGCCTACTACGACTCGGCCGGGACCGTCGACCTCGGCGGCGTCACCGCGTACTTCACCACCAAGCGGTTCCCCGGCCAGGTGAGCTGCGACCTGACCTGGGCGCACCGGCAGCTCGACGAAGACTCCGCCGAAAACGTCGTCATCGGCTACTCCGCGGCCGGCGGCTCGCGCACCCCCGAGGAGGTCTGCCGCCACGTGCGGGACTTCGCCAAGGCGGCCCGGACCGGGCTGCCGAAACCGTGAAGCCACTGGAGCCGGGGGACGCCCGGCAAGCCGGGAAGTACCGCCTCGTCGCCGCGCTCGGCGAAGGCGGCATGGGCCGCGTCCTGCTCGGCGTCGCCCCGGACGGCCGCCTGGTCGCGCTGAAGCAGGTGCACGCCGAGTTCGCGCGCGACGCCCGCTTCCGCACCCGGTTCCGGCAGGAAGTGCAGGCGTCGCAACGGGTGTCCGGCGCGTACACCGCCGCTGTCATGGACGCCGACCCGGACGCCGAAACTCCTTGGCTGGCTTCGGTGTTCGTCACCGGGCCGTCGCTGAAGGAGGCCGTCGAAGCGACCGGGCCACTGCCGGTCGAATCCGTGCGGCGGCTCGCCGTCGGGCTGGCGACGGCGCTCGCCGAGATCCACCGGGTCGGCCTGATCCACCGCGACCTCAAGCCCGGCAACGTCCTGCTGACCGGCGACGGCCCGCGGGTGATCGACTTCGGCATCGCCCGCGCGGCCGAGGGCGGCGCCGAGCTCACCGGCACCGGCGGCATCGTCGGCTCGCCCGCGTTCATGTCCCCCGAGCAGGCCGAAAGCCGTCCGCTGACGCCCGCGAGCGACGTCTTCTCCCTCGGCGGGCTGCTGGTGATGGCCGCGACCGGGCGTGGCCCGTTCGCCGGGACGACGACCGCGCAGCTGCTCTACAACGTCGTGCACGCCGTCCCCGACCTGACAGCGGTGCCGCCGGAGGTCCGCGCGCTCATCGAGCCGTGCCTGGCCAAGGACCCGGCCCGGCGGCCGACCCCGCAGCGGATCCTCGACTTCCTCGGCCCGGTGGCGCCCGGCACGCGGCCGTGGCCACCGGCGGTGCACGAGCTGATCGGAGCACAGGAGGCCGCCGTCCGGACGGTGCTGTCGTGGCCCGCTCCCCCGCCGGCGCCCGCGCCGCCCCGGCGTCGCCGCCGCTGGGTGCCGGTGGCCGCCGGGCTGGCCGCCGTCGCCGCGCTCGCCGCCGGTGCCCTGGTCGCGGTGAAGGTGACCGGCGCCGGAGCCGAGGTCCCGAACGCGAACCTCGACCCGGTCAGCCTGGACACGCTGCGGCGCACCGATCCCTGCCGGGTGCTGGCCGACGTATCGGTCGGCGGTGCCGGGACCTTGAAGGCGCCGAACACCGACTACCCCGACATCGACCGCTGCGACTACCGCGCGCGCTCCGGCGCGACGGTGACCCTCCGGCTGGGCCAGGAGTTCACGGTCCTGAACGCCCAGCCGCCCGGCAACCTCGACGGCAGGCCGGTGGTGCTCAGCACAGTCGGAGGCAGCACGTGCGAGGCGACGCTGCGGCTGCCGGCCCAGCCCGGGCTGGGCGTGACGACCGTCGCCGACACGTGCGAATTCGCCCAGGCCGCCCTCGGCGAGGCCGTCGAACGGATCCGCGAGGGCAATTCCCGGTTCGACCTCCCGCCCGGTTCCCTGCTGCCGCTGGACCCGTGCGCACTGGTCGAACCGGCCACGATCGGCCGGGTCGGGACGGGCACGCTCACCCGGATGCGCGACTGCGAGTGGTCCGGCAAGCCGTCGGCGGGACTGGTGTTCGACCGGACGGCGGACGTGCCGGCGGAGGGCACCCCGGTCGACCTCGGCGGCGTCACGGCGACCCGGCGCGCGCTCGGCGAGTCGTGCGTGGTGACCTGGCGCCACCGGCAAGCCACCGAACGGCTGGCCGAGCACGTCCGGATCACCGCGGGCACCACCGGCGGCGACCCCTGCGACACCGCCGTGGCGATGGGCAAAGCGCTCATCGCCAAGCTGCCGAAGCCCTGACTTCAGCCGGTCGTGATGCGCAGGCCGCGGCGCAGCGCGTCGACCTCGTCGGCGAACATCCGGCGTGAGATCCGCGCGGTCTCGACCAGGCCCGAGCCGTGGAACGTGCCCGGGTAGTGGCGCAGTTCGACGTGCACGCCCGCGTGCGCGAGCCGTTGCGCGTACTGGATCCCCTCGTCGCGCAGCGGGTCGAACTGGCAGGTCGTGACGAAGGCGGGCGGCAGCCCCGCCAGGTCCGTGGCGCGTGCCGGGGCGGCGTACGGCGAAACGTCGTCGCCGCCGGGTTCCGCGCCGAGGTAGCTGGTCCAGCTGAAGATCGCGTTGGGCCGGTTCCACAGCGGCGTGTCGGTGTAAGCCCGCATCGACGGCGTGTCCAGGCGGTCGTCCAGCTCCGGGATGCCGAGGTACTGGAAGCACAGCGCGGGGCCGCCGCGGTCGCGGGCGAGCAAGGCGACGGCGGCGGAGAGGCCACCACCGGCGCTCTCCCCGGCGACGCCGAGCCGCGTCGGGTCGATGCCCAGCTCGGCCGCCTTGGCTTCGACCCACTTCAGGGCCGCGTAGCAGTCTTCGACCGGGGCCGGGAAGGGGTGTTCGGGGGCCAGCCGGTAGTCGACCGAGACGATCACGATGCCCAGCTCGTCGACCAGCTTCAGCAGGGAGGCGTGGAACATCTCGAGGTCGCCGAGGACGAACCCGCCGCCGTGGATGTAGAGCAGGCCGGGCACGGCGCCGGTGCGGTCCGCCGGGGAGTAGACGCGGACCGGGACGTCCGGCGCGTCGGCCGGGCCGGGCACGGTCGTGTCCCGGAAGTCGACGGGGTGGACCGGCTCGTAGGCAGGCAGGACGTCGGTCAGCTGGCCCATCGAGGAGCGGGCGGCGACCAGGCTGTCGTAGTCGGTCAGGGCCACCCCGGGGAGCATGTCCAGCCAGGGCAGGAGCTCGGGATCGATCGCGTAGGTCATGGACCGATCTTGGGCCGCGAAGGCGGGGCGCGGCCACCGCCACGCGGCGGGCGTTGCGGCGGCGGACCTCGCCATCCGGCGGCGGACGCGCCTATCGTGACGGCATGAAAGGCCTGCTGCTGAGGCTGTCCGGGCTCGACGCCGACGCCGAGAACGCCGTGCGGGTGATCGGGTTCTTCGACCGCCTGATCGCCGGGCGCGCCGGTCTGGACGCGCTGGTCCGCAGCACGGCCGACCTCGCGGGCTGCCCGGTGGGCGTGCACGCGCCGGGCCAGGGGCTGTCGCTGCGCGCGGAGCCGGAGTCACCGGTCGAAGCGGCGGGCGCACCGCCGCCGGGCGCGGCGACGCGCGAGCTCGAGGGTGGCGTGGTGGTGTGGGTGGCGCGGACGGGAGCGCCGATCCCTCTCGACGACATGCTGCTGGAAAGGTTCGCGATCGCCACGGCGATCCTGCTGGAGCACACGGGCGTGCCCCGGCCCGAGCTGGGCGACCCGGCGTTGGTGGAGCTGGTGCTGTCCGAGGACGCGGGCACGGCTGAACGCGCCAGGGCGTTGCACCTGCTGGGCATCGGGCCATCGACGCGGCTGCGGGTGCTGGCGGTCGTGGGGGCGGGTTCGTTCGCCGGGCGGTCGGCGGTGCTGGGATCCGTCCGGGCAGTGCTGGCGACCGAGTTGCCGGGTTACTCCGGCACCGACGCGGCTGCTGGGCGGGCCAACGGACTGCTGGACGGCGGCCGAACCGGCGCGGGTCCGGCCACGCCCCGGAACTCGCCGCCAGCATCGCTGACCGACGGCGGCCGAACGGGCGCCGCTCCGAGCACGCCCCGGAACCCGCCGCCCGCATCCCTCGCCGACGGCCGCCGAACGGGCGCCGGTCCGGCCGTGCCGGGTGACCTGTCGCCCGCATTGCTCGCCGACGGCGGGCGGGCGGGCATCGGCCCCGAGGTGGCGGCCATCGACGCGGCCCGCTCCTGGACCGCCGCCCGGACGGCGCTGCGGTTCACCGCCACCGCGGAACCCGTGGTGTGGTGGGAAAACCTCGGCGTCCTCGCCGCCCTCGACGGTCAGCCCGGCCTCGCCGAATTCGCCGACGTCCAGGCCCTCGACCGGCTCGCCGCGGAGTCCGGCGACACGCTCGCCACCCTCACCGCGTTGTGCGCGACCGGCTCGGCCCGCAAAGCCGCCGCCGTGCTGCACCGCCACCACAGCACCATGCCCGCCCGGCTCGCGCGTGCCGAAGCCGTGCTGGGGTTCGAGGTCGACTCCCCTGCCGGACGCTTCCGCCTGCACCTCGCCCTCATGGCGCGGCGGCTGCGGGACAACGCCGACCTCAGCTGACCGTCCTCAAAGGACTCCGCGACCGCCGCACCAGGTCCTCCGCCGCCGCGGACCACGCCGGGTACTCGAACGCGAACCCCGCCTCCAGCAGCCGCCCCGGCACCACGCGACGGCTCTTCAGCAGCAGCTCGGGATCACTCCGCAGCACGAACGCGCCGATCCCCGCCATCCACCTCGTCGCGGGCAGTCCGAAAGGGACACCCGCGGCGGCCCGCAGCGCACGCAGGAACTCCCGATACGGCAACGGCTCCGGCGCCGCCAAGTTCACCGGCCCGCTCACCTCGTCACGCGTGACGAGGAAGTCGATCGCCCGGACGAGGTCGTCCTCGTGGATCCACGACATGTACTGCGCCCCGCCCGCGACCGGACCGCCCAGCCCGAGCCGCGTCAACCGCAGCAGCATCTCGAACGCGCCGCCGGGCTCCGGGCTCATCACCATCGCCGTCCGCAACGCGACCTTGCGCGTGCGCGGCGTGTCCGCCCGCTCCTGCTCGCGTTCCCACGCCCGCGCGATGTCGACGCTGTACGCCCAATACGGCGGGACACCCGGTTCGTCACCGCCGAGGATGCCGGTCGTTTCGTCGTTCGGGGCGTCGTGGCGGTGGGCGTAGATCGTCGCCGTGCTCATCTGCAGCCACACACCCGGCGGCCGCGCGGCCCGCTCGATCGCGCCGCCGACGACACGCGCCGAGTCGATGCGCGAGTTCCACATCTCCCGCAGGTTTTCCTTGGTGTACCGGCAGTTCACCGACCGGCCCGCCAGGTTGAGCACGACGTCGCAGCCGTCGATCTCACCCGTCCACGGCCCGGCGCTGCGCCCGTCCCACCGCACGTACCGCACGCTCGGCTCCGGCCCGGCTTCGCGCCGGGTCAGCACGACGACTTCGTCTCCCCGCGCGGCCAGCACGCGGCTCAGCACCCGGCCCAGATGACCGGTGCCGCCCGGAATCACGACCTTCACCCACCCACCGTACCGCAGAGTTGAACGTGTTCAACTCTCCCGGGCGCTTTCGATGAGGTCGAGCAGCGTCCGCAGGGCACGGCTCGGCCGCTTCGCCCCCGCCGTGACGAGGTTCAGTGGCCAGTCCAGCCCGGCGCCCGCCAGCGGCCGCACGGTGAGGTCCGGTTCGTCCGGCGCGGGCAGGTCCGGCACCACCGCGAGCCCGAGCCCGGCCCGGACGTATCCGGGCACCGTGCGCAGGTCGGCGACCTCGACGGTGACCCGCCGCGGCACGCCGGCGGCGTCGAACGCGCGGTCCATGGCGACGCGGTTGCCGAACCCCCGCGGCGTGTCGATGAACGACTCGCCGGCCAGGTCCGCGAGCCGCACCGCGCGCCGCGCCGCCAGCCGGTGGTCCGCCGGCAGCACCACGACGAACGGGCGCGTGTCGACGCGCAGCACGTCGAGCCCCGCGAGGTCGGTTTCGGGCAGGCCCACGAGCGCGGCGTCGAGCCTGCCCTGGCGGACCTCCCCCGCCAGGCCGGTCGACCCGGTGATCGAGACGGTCACGTGGATGTCGACGAGGGGGTAGCGCCGGTGGAACGCCCCGAGCAGCGCGGGCAGGTCCACGCCGCCGATCGACGTCAGCGTGCCGATCCGGAGGCTGCCGCGCAGGCCTTCCGACGCCTCCTGGACGGTCGCGCGCGCCCGTTCGAGCGCCTCGATCGCGCTCTTGGCCTCCGGCAGGAACGCGGCACCCGCCGGCGACAGCGCGACCCGGCGGGTGGACCGGTCGAACAGCCGGGTGCCGAGCTCGGTCTCGAGGGCCCGGACGGCGGCCGACACCGTGGACTGCACGGCGAACATCCGCTGCGCGGCCCGGGTGAAGCTGAGTTCCTCGGCCACGGCGACGAAGTACTCGAGCTGACGCGTCTCCATGCCCTCAATCTATCGCCTCAGTCGATAACTGGGACCAGGACTTTTCGTTGGACTTGCTGAGTCGGCGGGGACATCGTGGAGGGAGAAGATCCCGAAACACCCGGAAGGTCCCGATGACCGTCACCCTTTCCCCGGCCCGGTTCCGCGTGAGCCACGGCCTGGGTTTCCGCGTCGTCGCGGTCGCGTTCGCGACGGCGCTCGCGTTCTCCACCGTCCCGACGCCCCTGTACGCGCTTTACCAGCGGCGGGACGGCTTTCCCCCGTTCGTCGTCACGGTGGTCTTCGCCGCGTACGCGGTCGGGGTGATGCTGAGCCTGTACCTGGCCGGGCACGTCAGCGACTGGCTGGGGCGGCGCCGCGTGCTGCTCGCCGGACTGCTCGCCGAAGCGTTCGCCGCGGCGTTGTTCCTGCTCTGGCCGGAGGTGCCCGGCCTGGTCATCGCGCGGCTGGTCAGCGGCGCCGGGATCGGCGCGATCACCGCGACGGCCACCGCGCACCTGTCCGAGCTGCGTGCCCAGGCCCGGCCGGACGAAGACCTCGGGCGCTCCGGGCTCGTCGCGACGGTGGTGAACGCGGGTGGCCTCGCGCTCGGCCCGCTGGTCGGCGGGGTGTTCGCGCGGTACGCCGACCACCCGCTTTCCACGCCGTACGCGGTGTTCCTCGTGGTCCTGCTGCTGGAAGCGATCGCGGTGAGCCTGGTGCCGGAAACGGTCGAACGCCGGGAGGAGCGCCCGGCGTACCGGCCGCAACGGTTGTCGCTGCCGCACGCCGCCCGGGCGCGGTTCGCCGGGGCCGCGATCGGCGTGTTCGCGGCGTTCGCCCTCAGCGGGCTGTTCATGGCGCTCGCACCCGCGTTGCTGAGCCAGGAACTGCACGAGCCGTCGCGGCTGGTCGCCGGGCTGGCGCCGTTCGCCATGCTGGGCAGCGCCGCGCTCGCGCAGATCGGGTTCGCGCGCGTCGGCACGCGGCCGCAGCTGTGGTCCGGCTACGTGCTGATGGCGACGGGTTTGGTGCTGCTGGCGGTGGCGGCGTTCACCGCCGACCTCCCGTTGTTCTTCGGCGCCAGCGTGCTGGCGGGCGCTGGGTTCGGGCTGGGGTTCCGGGCGTCGGTCGCCGCGGTGGCCGCGCTCGCGGACGACCTCACCCGCGGGGAGGTGCTGGCCGCGCTCTTCCTTGCCGCGTATGCGGGTCTGGTGCTGCCGGTGCTGGTGGTCGGGCTCGCGATGCTCGTCGCCTCCGGGGCGGTGGTGCTCGCCGGGTTCGCGGCGCTGGAACTCGGGTTGCTCGGCTACTCCGCGCGGCGGACGCTCGCCCGGGCTTAGAGTCTTCGGATGACCGCCGCAGCGGGAGGGTCGATCGTCACCGGCGTCGACGGGTCGGCCGAGTCGCTCGACGCCGTCCGGTGGGCCGCTCGCGCCGCCCGGCTCCGGGGCGCGCCGCTGGACATCGTGCACGCCCTCGACCTGCCGGCCCTCCTCGCCGGTGGCGTGGTGCCCCCGCCCGAAGAAATGGTGGACGCCCTCCGGGCCCGCGGTCGACGTGCGCTGCGGACCGCGCGGGAACTCGCCGTCGCACAGGGCGTCTCCGACGTCACGACCCGGCTCGACTCGGACCGCGCCGCGCAGGCGCTCATCGAGGCGTCGCGCACCGCGGCGCTGCTCGTCGTCGGCGCGGCGGGGCACGGGAGGTTCACGAGCCTGCTCGCCGGGTCGGTCGCGGCGGCCGTCGGGACGCACGCGCACTGCGACACGGTCGTGGTGCGCGGGGACAGCTGGGACGAGCCGGACGCGGCCGGACGCCCGGTCGTCACCGGCATCGACGGCAGCGAAGCCGGTACCCGCGTCCTCGAAGTCGCGCTCGCCGAGGCGGGCCTGCGTCGCGCTCCCCTCGTCGTGCTGCACGCGTGGGCGGACACGCCGCCGCCTCACGACGACCCGCGCAGCATGACCGATGCCGGACGACGCCTGCTCGACGAGCGGATCCTCGCGCACGAGACCGGCGACGTCGCCGTCGAGCAGGTCGTGGTCCGGGCCCACCCGCGCCGGGAGCTGGTCGAGCGCAGCGCGGCCGCGCAGCTCGTCGTGCTCGGGGACCGCGGCCGTGGTGGGTTCCCCGGCCTGCTGCTCGGCTCGACCGGTCAGGCGCTGCTGCACCACGCGGCCTGCCCCGTGCACCTGGTCCGGACCACGGCCTGAGGGAGAAGCGGGACGGAAGCGGGGCCCGGCAGGATGGGCCGGGACGACTGGGAGGACCCATGAAGACTGCGGTGCGCGCCGGGCTGACGGCACTGGCGCTGGCGCTGGCCGGGACGACGCTGCTGGCGGCGCCCGCCGACGCGGCGACGATCAAGCAGGTCACGAGCACGTGCCACGACGGCGACTTCGGCGGCACGTTCACACTGCGCTACGAAACCTCCGGCGGCTACCACCGCCCGATCGGGGCGATCACGACGTCGGGGCCGTACATCGGCGACTCGGGAACGCGGCTGATGCGCATTTCGTACCGCGAAGGGGTTACGACGCGCACGATCTACACGAGGTTGAGCGCGGCGACGAACGGCGAGCAGGCAGAGGCGTTTCCGACGGGCCTGACGATCCCGATGACGGCTCGCGGCACGGCATCGACGACGTTCGACAGCGGCACGGCGACCTGCACGGCGACGGTCCCGATCAGCTGACCCGGGGGTTGCGGGGCGGCGGCTGGCGGGGTAGGTCTCGGCGCGGCATCAGCTCAGCCGGGGCCCGGTCCGCGGTCGAGGGCCGCCCGCACGGAGCGCGGCGCCGGGCTGGTTCGACCCGCTCGCGACCCCGGCCGAGCGCCACCCGGACCCCGGCCGCGCGGCATCCGCGCGTGCCCCCTCGCGGGCGACCGATCACGTCACCCAGGCTCAGCCGACTCCGCGTCCAAAGCCGCCCGCAGGATCGCCCGCGCCGAACCGGCCAGCACCTCCGCCGCCCGGTCGCGATCCAGCCCGCCGATGTCCACCAGCCACACCAACGACTCGATGCCCGTCGCCGACCGGATCGCGACCGCGAGACCGTGCACGTCGATCCCCGGATGCGTTGCGGCCAGCGGCTCCAGCGCCTCCTCGATCCACCGCACGGCCCGCCCCCGCCGCAGCACCGGCCGACTCGACCCCGGCTCCAGCGACAACCTCAGCTGAGCGCGCAACTGCGGCTCCCACCGCCGCGTGAAGCCGATGAACTCCCGCATCACCAAGTCCAGGCGCGCGACCGGATCGTCGGGCGCGTCGACCGGCAGCAAGCTCGCGTCGTCCTGGATCTCGGGGTACGCCGCCAGCAGCAGCTCGCGCTGGTTCGGGAAGTACCGGTACGCCGTGGTGCGGGAAATCCCCGCCGCCTCGGCCGCGTCCTCCACCGTCGGGGAGCGGCCCTCCGCGAGCAACGCGTGCGCGGCCGTCACCAGCGCCGTCTTCGTCCGGCCCTTCTGCCTGCTTCTGCCCGTGGACTCATATGGCACCTCCATGCCATCATGGTACTCACGTCCCACGAAGGAGGCGGCCATGACCGCTGATCCAGCCGACACGAACCCGGACCTCTACCGGGTCGTCTTCGAAAACGAGCGGGTGCGCGTCCTCGAGTACCTGGACCGCCCGGGCGACCGCACGGCGCCGCACCGGCACCCGGACTCCGTCATGGTCACGATCAGCTCCTTCAGCCGCCGCATCTCCGCCGGTGGCCGTGAGGTGCGCGTCGACCTGCCCGCCGGACAGGTGCGCTGGCTCTCCGCCCAGGAGCACTCCGGGGAGAACGTCGGCACCACGCCGACGCACTCGATTTTCGTCGAGCTGAAGGAACCCGGCGGCGCCGTCGCGGGCGCCGCACTCGGCCCCGAATGAACCCAGCCCTCAGCGCGCGACCAGCCGCTCCTCCGCCTCACGCCCCTCGAGCCGGAACAGCGAACCCACCGCCGCGAGGTCCAATGCGCGCCGCACGACGTGGGATGGCTTCAGCACCAGCTCGATCCCCGCGTCCGCGCAGCGCGCTCGCAAGCGGCCGAGCGCCGCCACGCCCGTCACGCCGCAGAAACCGACGCCGAGCAGATCCACCACTACTCGCCGCGGCGCTGTTTCCAAGACCCGGTCCAGCTCCTCTTCGAGCCGGGGCCGCGTGGTCATGTCGATCTCGCCCGTCACGGTCACCTTGGCCGTGCCCGGCCGGGGCTCCGCGGTCGTCACCGTCAGCAGCAGGGCGGACAGCTCACTCATCCGAGGCTTCTCCCTTCCACGCGCGTACGTCCGTGATCGACTCCTACCCGCTTCGCGCCGCCGCCAAACCCGTGCCCTGTCCGGGAAATCCCGATTTCCGGGGTTATCCCCCCGGTGCCCGGGAATGCGCTGGACCCGGCCACCGGTTCCACCCCGGGAACCACGGCGCTGACGAAGGGGGCACCGCGCGTGTTCCGTCACACCAAGCTCCTGCAGTTCGAAGCCAAACCCGAAAAGCCCGACCCCGTCTACGCCCACAAGCTCCAAGAACTCATCGGCGGCGCCTTCGGCGAAATGACCGTCACCATGCAATACCTGTTCCAGGGCTGGAACTGCCGGATCGAAGGCAAGTACAAGGACCTCATCATGGACACCGCGACCGAGGAGATCGGGCACGTCGAGATGCTCGCCACCATGGTCGCCCGGCTGCTGGAAGGCGCTCCGGCGACAGCCACCGCCGAAGCCGTCAAGGACCCCGTGATGGCCGCGATGATCGGCGGCATGGACGTCCAGCAGGCCATCGTGGCCGGCGGTGGCGCGCTCCCCGCCGACAGCAACGGCACGCCCTGGAACGGCAAGTACATCATCGCCTCCGGCAACCTCCTGGCCGACTTCCGCGCGAACGCCGCCGCCGAAGCGCAGGGCCGGCTGCAGACCGCACGGCTCTACAACATGACCGACGACCCCGGCGTCAAGGCGATGCTGCAGTTCAACCTCGCCCGCGACACGGTGCACCAGCGGCAGTGGCTCGCCGCGATCGAGGAGCTCGAAGCCGACGGCCTCGAGGGCGAAATCGCGCCGAACGCGTTGCTCGACGAAGAAGACCAGACCCACAACAACACGATCTGGGGTCTGTCCGACGGACCCGACGGCCCCCGCGGCGGCTGGACCACCGAGGCGGGCATCGAATACCTCACCGACCCCAAGCCGCTCGGCGGACCCGGCACCGCGCCCAAGCCCGACCCGGCGCTCTACGGCACCTACGCCCCGCTGCAGGACGCCAAGGGCACCCTCAAGGGAAAGGCCAAGCAGGCCAAGAACAAGGCCAAGTGACGGCACGGGCCCGGTGTGTGCGACGCACCGGGCCCGCGCCGCACTACCAGCCGGGCGACGCCACCGGCCGCACCGGCACCCCGCCCCGCGCCGAACCCAGGTCGGTGAGCGCGACCCGTTCCAGCCCGTTGCCCTCGCCGCCGTCGCTCGTCACCGCCAACGCCAGCGTGTTGCGGCCGTGGGCGTCCAGGACCCCGGTCGGCAACGCGAACGTGTGCTGCGGCCCCACATCCGCGACGTACTGGCCGACGTTCCAGCCGTTGAGGAAGATCAGCACCCGGTACCGGCCACCCGACCGGGGCTTCGCCGGGTCGCCGAGCGTCAGCCCGATCGAGGTGTCCTGTCCGGCCGGCACCCGCAGGTCGAACGTCGTGCGGTACCACGTCGTCCCCGGCGCGGCGGTCGCCGACGGCACTTCTGCCGGAGCCCAGCCGCGGTCCGGGAAGCCGGGCAGGTGCCAGCCCGCTCGCTCGCCCGCCAGGCCTCCGTTGTTCAGCGGCCCGCGCACGGGGTCGGCCGTCCCGCCCTGGATCTTCCACACCACGCCCGGCAGTGACGTCGAGATCAGCCCGCGTCCCTCCTTGTGCGCGTCGTTGACGCCGCCGTCCTCGTTGTGGCCGTCGTTCCGCACCATCACCGACAGCACGTGCGGTCCTTCGCCGCGCAGGGCGGGCGGCACCGGGAACGTCGCCGTGCCGGTCGTCGGCGGTGCGGCCAGCGCCGACGGCAGGACGTCCTGGCCGAGGTACTGCCCGTCGAGCCACGCCTGGACCATCCCGGCGCCGCCACCGCCGTAGCGCAGGCTGACCTGCTCCCCCGGCGTGCCGCTGAACCGCCCGCGGTACCAGACGTCGCCGACGCCGAAGCCGTAGTCGTCCGCGGTCAGGACCGGCTGGCCGGACGGCGGCGGGGTGGTGCTGTTCGTGGTCGTGTGGTCCGCGGCCGTCCACGCCGAGTCGTCGTAACCCGGGTCCGCTTCCGGGGAGCCGGGGGCGGAGCGCCAGCCGGTGAGCGCGGGCAGCCGCGGGTCGGCGGGGCCCGGCAACGGCCGGAGCGCGAGCAGGCTGCCGGAAGCCGTCGGCCGCATCGGCACCGCCGTGCCGTTCCAGCGCATCACCGGGCCGCGGGCGCCCCACACTTCGAGGTCCCTCGACCCCTTGGTGTCGCCGGTCAACGACGACCCTTGCGCGGTCCGCACCAGGTCCGGCCCACGCACGAGCAGACCCGAAGCCAGCCAGAACGTGTCGGCGGTGGCGTCGTCGGCGAGCAGCAGCGTGACGGCCGGGCGGCCGCCGCCGCTGATCCGGACCCGGGCCAGCCCGTCGTGCCGGTAGCCGAGTTTCAGGTCGTTCCCGGTCCAGGTGGCGGTGACGTTCCCGGCGAGGACGTCCACCCGCGGGCGCGTCGCGTACCGGAGCACCGTCTCGCCGTCCTCGCCCGGCCTGCCGTGCAGCAGCACGGCCCCGGCGGCCTGGGCCATCAGCTCCGACGTCGAGTACACCAGGTGCTGGCCCGCGACGTCGAAGTTCGCCACCAGCTGCTTGGCGTCCTGCCCGGCCAGCCGCAGCGGCACCGTGTAGTCACCGTCCGGTGTGAACAGCGGGAACGTGAACGTGTCGTCGGTGACCACAGTGGACGGTGAGTGCATCGGCACATACAAATGAACACCGGTGTCCGGGTTGACGTTGTGGTACACCTTCACCGCCGCCGACGACGGCGTCACCGGCGCCGCGCGGTCCATTTTGGCCACATCGGGCACGGCCGCGAGGAAGTAGCCCAGCTCCTTCATCGTCAGCGCCTTGGGCCGCAGCTGACGGCCTTCGTCGATCGCCGCGCCGTAGTCGTACGACGAGTACACGACCGGGGCGGGCAGCCAGCCCCACGACGTCCCGCCGAACGTCATGTAGAAGTTCTGGAGCGTCAGGCCGTTCGCCAGGTTGGTGCCGTAGAACACGCGCTCGTAACCCGGCCCCTGCCGGACGGCGGTGCACGGGTAGGTGCCGTTGCTACCCCAGTAGTCGAACCAGCCGCCGCCGAACTCCGCGACGAACCCCGGGGTGTTCGGCGACGCGCTCGCGCCGCCCTTCGCGCCACCCGGCCCGTAGGTGCCCCAGTCCGGCGCCGCGTTCGGGCTGCCCGGTGTCGCGTCCGTCCGGCAGGTGCCGCCGGGGTAGCCGTCGAAGGCATAGAGGTCGACCTTGCCCGGCACGGTCCCGGGCACGCCGGAGTCCGCGGGCACCCAGATCCCGTTGCGGCCCTTGTCGTTGTGGAACACCGGCACGTCGATGCCGTCGGCGCGCACCTTGTCGTAGAGGTGCGCGACGTAGTTGCGCTGCGCCGTCCCGGTGGCCGCCAGCTCGTTCTCGATCTGGTACAGGATCACCGGGCCGCGGCCGTCGGTGTACTGGTGCCGCCCGATGATCCGGTCGATCCGCGTCAGCCACTCGTCGGCGGCCGCGAGGTAGTCCGGCGCGTCGCCGCGGGCGCGTCCGGCCTGCGTGCTCAGCCAGGCGGGGAACCCGCCGCCGGTGACCTCGGCGTTGATGTAGGGGCCGGGCCGCGCGATGACATACAGCCCGGCTTCGGCGGCGAGGTCGAGCACCCGGTCCATGTCGCGTACGCCGGTGAAGTCGTAGACGCCCGGCGCCGGCGAGTGGTAGTTCCAGTCGAAGTAGATCGAGACCGCCGTGTAGCCGGTGGCCTTCATCTTCTGCAGCACGTCGCGCCAGAGGTCCGGGCTGGGCAGCCGGAACGGGTGGAACTCGCCCGACCAGACGACCTGGCGGCGGCCGTCCAGCATGAGCGAATACTTGTCGAACGTGACCTGGTGCTTCGGCGGCTCGGCGGTCGCCGCCGGCGCGGCACACAACCCGGCCGCGACGAGCAGGGCGGCCACCGCGGTGAGGACTCGGCGCATCGGTTTTCCCTTACCGGTTGGGGTTTCAGTAGACGTACGGCCAGCCCGCGCTGTCGTAGCCGATGAGGTTGATGCCGAGCTTCCCGGTCAGCGGCGTCGCGTCCGAGTAGTAGTAGTGGTAGACGAGCACGTCGGCGTCCGAGTCGTGGAGCACCGCGACGTGGCCGGGCCCGTGGACGTCGCCGTGGCTCGCCAGGATCTGCGTGCCGCCGCCCGAGGTCAGCCGGACGCCGGTGCGGTCGGTGTACGGCCCGGTGATCGACGTCGAGCGGCCGACCATCACCCGGTAGGTGCTCTTCGTGCCCTGACAGCACAGGTCCCACGAGACGAACAGGTAGTAGTAGCCGCCGTGCTGGACGATGTACGGCGCTTCCTCCGCGGTCGTGCTGCCCGTGCGCTGGGCGATGCTCCGCAACGCGGTGTCGGTGGTGCTGCGCTTTCCGGTGGCCGGGTCGAGCCGGATCAGCTTGATGCCCGTCCACCACGAGCCGAAGCTCAGCCACCAGCGGCCCGAGGAGTCGACGAACAGGTTCGGGTCGATGGCGTTGTAGTCGTTGCTGGTGCTCGTCTGCACGACGATGCCCTGGTTGGTCCAGCTGCCGGGCAGCCCGGTCGGGCTGGTGGCCAGGAAGATCGCCGAGTTGCGGGAGCCGAGCGTCGAAGCGGCGTAGTACAGGTAGTACCTGCCGTTGTGGAACGAGATGTCCGGCGCCCACAGGTACCCCGGGTGGGCCGGGTCGGTGAACGGCGCGGTCCACGGCGCGCCGTTCGGCCACACCGAGCCGATCTTCGTGAAGTGGATCCGGTCGGTCGAGCGGCGGACCTGCAGGTACTGGTCGGTGGAGTACAGCAGGTAGCTGCCGTCGGCCGCGCGGATCATCGACGGGTCGTGCACCGCCTCGATGTCGCCGGTGACGTAACCGGGGTTCGGGTAGTCCGCGGCCTGGGCGGCGGGCGCGCTCAGCAGGGCGGCGGCCACGGCGGCGACGGCGAGCAGGCGGTGCGGTTTCATGGCTGTCCTCGGTTCGACGCTGATCCCGGACGTTCTGTTAGCGCTAACAATGTTCCCGTTCGAACGCCGCCCGTCAAGGGCCGCCCGGCGGGTTTTCCCCGGCCGTCAGTGCACGGGGTTCCAGCCGTCCCCGCCCGCGAGGTACCGCTGGGCCGTGAAGGTCGCGGCCTGCGCGGCGGTCAGCTGCGGCCGGTCGGCCCCGGTCCCCGCGCCGGGACCGGTGTCGCGGTACTCGAAGAACCGGGCGTCCTTCCACGAGAAGCCGGACATGTCCGTCCACGGCGCGGGCTTGATCGCCGCGGGCAGGCTCGTCTCGCGGACGACGACCTGCGCGATCGCGTCGACGTCGCCGCCGGGATGCCACGGTCGCCCCAGGTGAAAGCTCGCCGGCGCCGCCGAGCTGAGCACCGTGCTGCCCACGATCAAGAAGCCGTACGGGTTGCTCCGGCGCGTGCTCGCCGCCGTGAGGTAGCCGTTGTTCGTGCTCGACCCGCGGTCGAGCGCGGTGATCGTCGCCCGGTCGAACACCGCGGTGGCCCGGCCGAACAGGAAGTCGACGTCCCCGCTGATCGAGCAGTTCCGGTAGTACTGCCGCCCCACGGTGCCCACCGCCGCCGTGTCGGCGTACAGCGTGTCCTGGTGCCCGAGGAACGTGACGTTGTCGAAGACCATCCGGTCACCCGTCGTCTTGACCGCGACCGCCTGGGTGGCGGTGATCTCGGGGTGGGCGTTGCGATCGAAGGAGTTCCGGAACGTCAGCGCGCTCGCGGTGAAGCCGTTCGCCGCGATCGTCGCGGTGGCACTGCCGGAGGTTCCGTACGTCGAGCCGTCGGGCTTCTTCGTCCCGCTGGCGTTGTCGTAGTCCACGACGACGTCGGACGCCTTGCCCGTGGTGCCGCGCAACGTCATTCCGGTCTTGCTCGCCGGGACGGAGATCACCTCGTGGTAGGCCCCGGGCTTCACGGAGACCGTGCCACCCGCGGAAACCGCGTCGATCCCGGCCTGGACGGTCTTGAAGTTCCCGGTGCCGTCCTTCGCGACGACGACGTTGACGGCCGCGGCCGCCGGAGCGGTCAGCGAGGCGGCGGCGAGCGCGGTGAGGAGCAGAGTCTTCAGCATGGCACCTCCTGGCCGGGACGGGGCGCCGGACGGCGGCCGGCGCCCCCGCGCCCGGGGCTCACTGGTAGGTGATGTTCGCGGTCGTGTACAGGCAGTTCGTCGAGTCCGGGCCGCTGCCGATCTTCGTCGGCTCGCCGCTGGTGACGCCCTGGTACTTCTGGCAGGGCTCGATCTTGCGGCTCGTGTCGCCGACGATGGTGATCCGGGTCAGCCTCGCGGTGTCGCCGTAGTTGGTGTTGATGCCGACCAGCGCCTTGCCGGGCACGGTGGCCGTGACGTTGTCG
Source organism: Amycolatopsis nalaikhensis (assembly GCF_030264295.1). Classification (GTDB taxonomy): domain Bacteria; phylum Actinomycetota; class Actinomycetes; order Mycobacteriales; family Pseudonocardiaceae; genus Amycolatopsis; species Amycolatopsis nalaikhensis. The sequence continues at coordinate 8,555,922 of NZ_CP127173.1, forward strand.
ACGACGACGTTCCGCTTGTACTGCGTCTTGCAGTTGCCGCAGGAGCGGTACAGCTTGCCGAAGTCGTTCACCTGGAAATTGCGGATGTACATGGTGCCGGGGCCGTTGTGCTGGAAGACCTTGTCCGACGCCTTGCGCGCCCCGCCGCCGTCGATGGTCATCGTCTGCGAGGCGGACGTGCCCTTGAAGGTGGCGGCGTCCTCGCCGACGTCTTCCCACCAGACGTTGAGCAGCGTGCACGTTCCGAGGCAGTGCACGCCGTCGGCGGCCGGGTTGCCCAGCACGACGTTCTTCAGCGTCGTGCCGTTGGCGAGCTCGAAGATCGGGCCCTGGTCCTCGTCCTGGCCGCCGGTGCCGAGGTCGCCGGTGCCGTAGAACCGCTTGAGCCCGCCGTCGTAGGTGCCGCTGGTGACCTTGATGGTCGCGCCGACCGGCACGCTTGTGCTCGGGTTCGGCCACGATGCGGCCGACGCGGTCGCGCCGGTGCCGACCGCCGCCGAAACGGCGAGCGCGGCCACGGCCACCACGCGGGTGGCCCGGGAAATCACTGGGGGAATCATGCACCACTCCCTGGTCTCGTCGGTCAATCGGCGTTGCCGGGAAACGTCCGACCGGGTTGTGAAAGCGCTTTCTCGTCACCGAGTTTCGGGTTGCGGACAGTCTGTGTCAATGTCGTTCGCCGCAGCGCCGGGCAAGTCGCCCGGATGGTCGCCGCCGGGCGGCGTTTTCAGAAAACCGAATCCCCTACCGACCGGGACCGGCGCCGGACAGCACCCGCGCGGGGACTTCCCACGCCGGGTCGAGCCGGTCCACCAGCACCGGGGTCCAGCCGACGTCGGGCCCGAGGTCCGGGTCGTTGGCCGCGTTGTACTCGGCCAGCAGGTCGACCGGCCGCGGCCACGACGAGCCCGTGACGGCGAGAGTTCCGGTCGCGTGCAGCACCGTCCCCTTCCAGTACTCGACCAGCGCGCCCAGCGGCACCGCGGCGGGGAGCCGGAAGAAGTTGTTCTCCGCGTAGATCCGCGATTCGACGCCGACGCCGATCGAATACGTGTAGGCGGCCGGATCCCGGACCGCGTACAGGTTGTCGTACACGTGCACCTGCCCGTACCGCACGCGTGGCGCGCGCTGGCCGATCTCCGAGAAGAGGTTGTGGTGCACGGAAACCCGCAGCTTCCCGACGTCGTAGGTGGGCTTGTCGGTGTTGCCGATCAGCATGGTCTTGTCGTGGTCGTGCAGGCGGTTGTAGGACACCGTCACGAGGTCCGAGCCGTTGACGATGTCCAAGAGTCCGTCGTGGACTTCGTACTTCCGGCCGAAGTACTTGGGCTGGCTGGTGTTGCCGCCGTCGCTGAACTCGTTGTGGTCGACCCAGACGTGCGTCGCGCCGACGAGGTCGAGGTTGTCGTACTCGGAGTTCCAGTTGCCGTCGGCGCCGTCGAGCGGGTCCCACTGCGGGAAGCAGTCGTGCGCGTCGGCGAAGACCAGGTTCCGGAGGATCACGTTGTCCCCGGTGACGCGCAGGGTGAGCCCGTGCAGGGTGGCCGCGCCGAGGCCGACGATCGTGGTGTCCGGACCGACGTCGAGCACCACCTGCGCGGCCTGGTTGGCCTGCGAGCGCGCCCGTGCCTCCTCCAGCGGTCCCGACGGCTCGACCTTGCCCCAGGTCGCCGGGTCGTAGGCCGCCAGGTAGGCGGGCAGGCTGTAGCCGGGGTCGGCGAAGTCGGCGCAGCTCATCGGCCGGTCCCGGGCGTCGACGTTGCCCTCGATCGTGCCGCGGACGTAGATGATCTTCGGCGCGCCCGGGTGCGCGGCCAGCGCGGCGGCGAGCTCCGAGCGTTTGGTGACTGTGTGGACGTCGGCACGCGCGGCGGCCGCACCTCCGGTCGTCCCGGTGGTCGCCGCGGCCCAGCCGTCCCGCGGGCCGAGCACGACCCGGCCGGGGTCGCGCCCGTGCGCCGACGCGGGTGCCGCGGTCAGCGTCAGGGCGAGCAGGGCCAGGCACCCCGCGAAAGCCTTCCAGCGCATGTCAGCTCCTTCATCCGGCCGCCCGGGCCGCGAGCTCGGACAGCTTGGCGGTGTCCGGATCGCCGTCGATGACGACGACGTGGTGGGTCAAGGTGAGTTCTTCGCCCGGTTCGAGCAGCCACGGCCGGTGGTAGGTCGCGGCGAAGCTGACCACCGGGAACGGCTCGGCGCGCACGTACCAGGCCGTCGGGAAACCGCGATTGGCCGGGCTGTCGGCGAAGAGCAGGGTCGAGCTGCGCAGGCTTTCGTCGTGCCGCCCGGTGAAGGCGAGCCACGGCGCCCGGTGACCCATCGCAGCCGCCGCGGGCCGGTCGTCCGGCGTCCGGACCGTGCCGCCGACGAACGAGCGCGGACCGCGCCAGAACAACCCGCCGTAGCCCGCGGTGTCGCGGCCTTCGGTGACCGGGCTCCCCCAGCGCAGCTCGCGGCCGCTGGTGTTGCGCAGGCGGCTCGACCAGGTCAGCGTCCAGTGCCCGCCGTCGACCGAGACGTCGCCGAAGCGCAGCGTGCGGTGCTCGCTGAGCCACCGCCGCCCGGCCGCGGTGCGCCAGGCCAGTTCGTGGCGCAGTTCGCAGTGCCCGGCCGCGCAGACGATGCTTTCCCAGCCGACGTGCCCGACGGTGCCGTTGTTGTCGAGCGGGGTGTAGCCGCGGCCGCGCACATACGTCCGGCCGCCCCAGAAGTTCTCCCCCGACAGGTGGGCCATGGTGAACTGCAGGCCGTTGTGCCAGGTGTGGTCGTGCGGCCGGACCGCGGTCACGGTCTCGCCGGCGGTGGTGCGCACCGGGTGCAGGTACGGCTTCGGCGAATCCCCGGCCGGGGTCGGCGGCGTCACCACGTACTCGGCCAGCACGACGTCGCCGAGGTGGACGCGCACCCGGCCGTCGTCTTCTTCGGCCAGCTCCAAGGTTCCGTCCCCCACCGCCGCCCGGCTCACGCCGGTTCCCCGATCTCCCCGAGCAGCTCGTCGACGGACACGGGACGGCCGGTCGCCAGCGACCGGTTGGCGGCCAATCCGGTGAGCAGCGCCTTCAACCCGGCGTCGTGGTCGGCCGCGCAGCCGAGCGGATCGGGTTCGGCGTCGCCGAGCAGCTCGGCGAGCATGCGTTCGTCCCCGCCGCCGTGGCCCGCCCCCACGACGTCGTCGAGCACGACTTCGAACGGCGCCCAGTGCCGCTGCAGGGTGAGCCGCGCGCGGCCGGGCTCGTTGTTCGCCGCCCCGGCCGCGAACTCGTTCTCCCGGACGTCGAGTTCCAGCCGTCCTTCGCTGCCGGAGAACGCGACGCGGTAGCCCTCGCGCGGGGAGTAGGCGTGCAGGTGGTAGTTCAGCACCACGCCGCCGCGGAACCGCACGAGCACGGACATGTCGTCCTCGATGGTCGCACCGGGGGCGAAGACGTCCTGGTTCCGGACGTAGCCGTCTTCGTGCGCTGCGTCGTGATAGAGCGCGCGCAGCCTGGGCGAGGCCACGAGGTCCAGTGCGAAGCGGTCGTCGGCGGAGCCGTGCTCCTCGCCGTAGAAGAACAGCCTGCCGAGGGCGAACACCGTCTCGGGACCGCTGTCGAGCCACCAGTCGACCAGGTCGAAGTGGTGGCCCGACTTGTGCACGAGCAGGCCGCCGGAGTTGGCTTTCTCGCGGTGCCAGCGCCGGAAGTAGTCGGCGCCGTGGACGGTGTCGAGCAGCCAGCTGAACTCGACCGACCCGATCTCGCCGATCGCGCCCGCCGCGAGGAGTTCCCGCACGCGCCGGTGGACGGGGTTGTACCGGTAGTTGAAGGCGACGCGCACCGAGCGTCCGGTCTCGCGGCGGGCGGCCAGGATGCGCCGGGCACCGTCGACGTCGGTCGTCATGGGCTTCTCGGTGACGACGTCGCAGCCCGCCTCCAGCGCGGCGACGACGTAGTCCGCATGGGTGTGGTCCGGGGTGCAGACCACGACGACGTCGACGCGTTCCTTCACCAGCATCGCGGTGAAGTCGGCCGCGCGGTAGGCGGGCACGCGGGTGCCGAGCCAGTCGTTGTGGACGCGCATGCGGGTCTCGTTGGTGTCGCAGAAGGCCGCGAGCTCGGCCCGCGGCGAGCCGTGCAGGGCACGGGCGAAGAGCTGGGCCCGCGAGCCGAGGCCGACGATCGCGTGGCGGCGCACCGCCATCACCTCACTTCCGCGTCAGGCGCGCGCACCGGCGCCGGTCCAGGGCAGGGCGAGTTCGGAGAAGAGGGCGAGCCGCTCGGCGGCGGTGTCGACGGCGGCGTCGATGCCCGGCACGACGAAGTGCCGCTCGGGCCCGGCGCCCGTGATTTCGACCCGGTCCGCGGGGAGCGGGCGCGGGTCGGGCGCGTCCCGCACGGCCTCGACCAGGGCGGTGAAGGCGCGCGTCGCGGACAGCGGCGCCCGCAGCGGGACGGCGTCGCGGAGGTGGCCGACGAGGTTGACGAGCAGGTCCTCGGGCGGGCCCGCGGTCACCGGTTCGCCGCGGACCTCGACGAGGTCGGTCTTGTAGTCCCACCGGATGCGGCCGTCGGTGCCGTGGACGAGCACGTAGGGCTGGTGGTCGGCCTCGGCGGCGAGCGTGGCCGCGGCGACGACGTCCGGCGCGCCTTCGAAGCTCAGGCGGGCGCACGCGGTGTCGTCGGCTTCGATGTCGCGGGCGCGGTACAGCTCGACGGTGATCCGGTCCGGGAGGGTGGCCGCGGTGCCGTTCAGGAGGAGAGCGGTCGCCACGGCGTGCGCGAAGGGGTTGGTGAGGGCACCGTCGACGACGGGCTGGCCGCGGACGCGGCGGCGGCCCGCCCATTCGGCGCGCCCGAAGTACCGGTCCCGCCGGATCCACGCCCCGGCGGCGGCGATCCCGGTGACGGTCCCGATTTCGCCGCGTTCGACGGTGTCTCCGATGAGCGGGACGGCCGCCGAGCCGAAGCTCTGGAAGCCGGTTTGGCAGGCGAGGCCGCGGGTTCGGGCGAGTTCGGTGAGTTCGTCGAAGGCGACCAGGTCGAGCACGGGCGGTTTCTCGAGGAGCAGGTGGCAGTCGGCGTTCATGGCTTGGCGGGCCAGGGGCAGGTGGGTGTGGGGCGGGGTGGCGATCACGGCGATGTCGGCGCCGTCCAGGAGATCGGCGGGGTCGCGGGTGATGTCGGCGTGGGCGGGGAGGAGGGCGCGGGCCTCGGCCGAGGGTTCGCGGACGTCGCAGGCGCCGGTGAGGACGATCTCGCCCCGGTCGTGCAGGGCGCGGGCCCGGCGAAGGTGGGTGAGGGCATGCCCGGCGGTCCCGAAGACGACGACGGCGGGGATCATCGGGACCCGCCTGTAGCAACGGCGGCGAGGCAGAGCGGTCCGGCGACGACCAGGGCGAGGATCGGCAGCATCCAGACGAGCACGGCGGAGAGGCCGATGGCAGCGGCAAGAAGTGCAGCTTGAGCAGGTGCCGCGGCCGTCGCCCTAGCAGCCGTGATCAAAGCTCGTCGCCAGAACAGCTCACCCGAAGACACAACCTGGCAGGTTCGCACCGCGATCACCACCGCAGCCGCGCCCAGCACTCCCAACACCGGCCGCAGCAGCCCCGCTCCCGGCAGCTCCCCCGCCACCTCGAAGTCCACCGCCAGCAGAACCCCCGCCGCGAGGCACCCGAGACCGAAGGCCAGCCCGCCCCGCAGCACCGCCCGGAAGTCCGCCCAGAACGTCGTCCACAGTGGACCACCCACACCACTGCGAGTCCGGCCGATCGCCCGGCACCCCGCCACCACCGCGGGCGCCGCCGTCACCACCGGGATCGACGCGACAGCCACCACCAGCCCGACCACCAGGCAGTCCGAGAACTCCCCCAGCCCCGCCCGCCACGTCACCGCGCGCATTCGCCTCACCCCTTCAAACCGCTGGTGCTCACGCCCTCCACCAGCAGCCGCTGGAAGGCGAGGAAGAACAGTACGATCGGGACCAGCGCCAACGCCGACATCGCGAACATCGCGCCGAAGTTCGACTGGCTGCTCGTGTCCACGAACAGCCGCAACCCGAGCGGGACCGTGAACTTCTCCGTGTCGTTCAGGTACACCATCTGCGTGAAGAAGTCGTTCCACGTCCAGATGAACGTGAAGATCGACGTCGTCACCAGCGCCGGTTTCGACAGCGGTAGCACCACGTGCCAGAACGTCCGGTACACCGAACAGCCGTCGATCGTCGCCGCCTCGTCGAGCTCGCGGGGAATCCCGCGCATGAACTGGACGATCAGGAACACGAAGAACGCCTCCGTCGCCAGCAGCTTCGGCAGGATCAGCGGCACGAACGTGTTGACCAGCCCGGCCTGCTGGAAGATCACGTACTGCGGGATCAGCGTCACGTGGTACGGCAGCATCAACGTCGTGATCATGAACGCGAACAGCGCGCCCCGGAACCGGAACCGCAACCGCGCGAAGGCGAACGCGGCCAGCGAGCACGAGAGCACGTTGGCCACCACCGACAGCCCCGCCACCAGGAACGAATTCAGGAAGAACCGGCCGAACCCGACGTCGGCCGCGCCTTCCCAGCCCTTCGTGTAGCCGTCGAACACGAACCGGGTCGGCAGCAGCGCCAGCCGGGACAGGATTTCGTCCGGCGGCTTCACCGACGCGAACGCCAGCCACACCAACGGGTACAGCACCACCGCCACGATGACCACGCACAGCACGTGCCACCCCACCGAACGCGCCGAGCGCGGCACCACGGTCATCGGCGCTCCTCCGCGTCGTCGTAGAACACCCAGAGCTTCGCGGTCTTGAACACGATCGCCGTGACGATCGCGATCACCGCCAGCAGCACCCACGCCATCGCCGACGCGTAGCCCATCCGGAAGTCCTGGAAGCCGACCTCGAACAGGTAGAGCGTGTAGAACAGGTCCGCGTCGGCCGGCCCGCCGCGGCCGCCGCCGATGACGAACGCCGGGGTGAACGCCTGGAACGCGTGGATCGCCTCCATCACCAGGTTGAAGAAGATCACCGGCGACAGCATCGGCAGCGTGATGTGCCGGAACCGGCGGAACGCGCCCGCGCCGTCGATCGCCGCCGCCTCGTGCAGCTCCGCCGGGATCTGCTTGAGCCCGGCCAGGAAGATCACCATCGGCGCGCCGAACTGCCACACCGTCAGCAGCACGATCGACGCGAGGCTGAACTGCGGGTCGTCGACCCAGCTCGGCGTGTGCCAGCCGAAGAAGGCCAGCACCTCGTTCACCGGGCCGCCGCCCATGAACAGCGCCCGCCACACCAGCGCCGCCGCGACGCTCGCGCCGAGCAGCGAGGGCGCGTAGAACGCCGCGCGGTAGAACCCGTTCGCCCCGCGGCGCGTGTTGAGCAGCATCGCCACCAGCAGCGACACCGTCAGCTTCAACGGCACCGACACCAGCACGTAGATCGAGGTCACCTTCACCGACTGCAGGTAGCGGTCGTCGTCGGTGAACATGTGCGTGAAGTTGCCGAACCCGACCCAGTCCGGCGAGGTGAACATGTCGTAGTCGGTGAAGGACAGGTACAGCGAGACGACCATCGGGCCGACGGTCAGCGCCACCGCGCCGAGCAGCCACGGCGTCAGGAACGCGAAGGCCTCGGGCTGGCTCTTGCGACGGCGCCGAATCGGCCGGACGCGCGCGGCCGCCTCCGTGGCGACCGGCGGGTCCGGGGTGCGCACGGTCGTCATCGGCTACGAAAGTCCCTTCTCGGCTTCGGACATGAACCGGCCGACGGCGTCGTCGATGCTCATCCGGCCGAACGCGACTTCCTCGTAGGTGCGCTGGAGCAGCTTCTGGATCGCGCCCGCGCCCTTCGGCGGCACCGGCGGCGCTGCCCCGAGCTTCGGCTCGAGCGCGGCTTCGAAGTCGTAGAGCGTCTTGTCGTTGCCGGTCGCGGACGCCGCCAGCTGCGCGCGCACTTTGAGGTTGGGCGCCAGCCCGCGGTCGGTGCCGACGATCTTGCCCACCTCCGGGTCGTTGACCAGGAAGTCGACGAGCTTCGCGGCCGCTTCCTGCTGCTGGCTGCGCGCCGACACCGCGAGGAACATCGACGGCCGCCGGTACTGCCCGGTGTTGCCTGGCACGTCCGTCGGGTACGGCGCCACGTTCAGCTCCTTGCCGTTCGCCTTCTTGTAGGCGGGCAGGAGGTTGTCGTAGGCGAACTCGGAGCTGGTCAGCTTCTTGCCCAGCGGCGACTGCTCGGGCGAGGTGTTGTAGGACGCCGTGACGTCGGCGGGCGACGCGCCCTTGGCGTCGCGGAACCCGCTCGCCAGCTGCCAGTACCGGCGGAGGTCGTCGGCGGTGAAGCCGAGCTTGCCCTCCGGGGTGTAGAACTGCTTGCCCTGCTGGCGCAGCCAGATCTCCAGTGCCGTGTCGAGGATGCCGAAGTCGGTCGTGCCGCGAGCTCCTCCGGCAGCGCTGACCTTCTGCGTCGCGTCGGCGTACTGCTGCCAGGTCAGGCCCTTCGCCGGGTCCGCGCCCGCCGCCGTGAACGCGGCGGGGTCGTAGAGCATCGCCGGGGTGTTCTGCGCCCACGGCACGGCGTACCGCTTGCCCTGGTACACACCGGTGGCCGCCAGTTCGGGGTTGATGTCGGTCAGCGAGATCGCCTTGCCGGCGCCCTGGTTCAGGTCGGCCAGGACGTTGCGCCCGCCGTACTCGGCCAGGTAGCGCGTGTCGACGTTGAGCACGTCCGGCGGCTTGCCCCCGGCCGTCTGCGTCGCCAGCTTCTCCCAGTAGGCCGCGTACGCCGAGAACGACGTCTGCACCTTGATCTTCGGGTTCTTCCGCTGGAACAGCTCGACGGCCTTCTTCGTCAGGTTCGCGCGGCCGTCGCTGCCCCACCAGACGAAGGTGATGGTGACGTCGCCGCCGCCGTCGCCGGAGTCCGAGCCGCACGCGGCCACCCCGGTCAGCAGCAACGGGACCACCACGGCCAGCGCGGCGACCCCGCGGGTCCGGCGCTCTCCACTCCGACGCATCAGGCTTCTCCGTTCTCGGCCGGTCAGCTTTTCTGAAAATGCTGTCAGCGCGCTCACGGTAAGCAGTGCGGCGCACCGGTGTCAACGGCCTACGCCGGACGATAGTCGTTGCGCCACAACGTTTTCAGCGACGAATGGGCACGCTGAGAAAGCGCTTACAGCGACCGGGCGGGATTTCCGGGCTGCCAGCGCGACGGCACCGGCTCCACTATCCGGTGCGTTCCGCGGCCCCCGCCGCACTCGCCCACGGCACCCCGATCTCGGAGAACAACGCGAGCCGGTCCGCGGCGACCGCGACCTCCTCGCCGATCCCCCGCACCACCGGGTGCCGGCTCGCCCCTTCCCCGACCGTGCGGATCCAGCCCGCCGGGATCCGCGACGGCGACGGCGCGTCCCGGACGGCCTCGACCACCGACGCGAACGCCCGCGTCCCCGACAGCGGCGCGAGCAGCGGCACCCCGGCCGGGTCGCGGTGGTGGGCGACCAGGTTGCGCAGCAGGTCCACGGGCTCGCCGAGGTGGACGCGCACGTCGTCGAGCTCGAGCCGGTGGCTCTTGTACCAGAACTTCGCCCGGCCTCGGCTGCCATGCACGACGACGTAGGGCTCGTGGTCCTGCTCGGCGCACAGCGATGCGGCGACGACGATCTCCGGCCCGTCGCCGAACCGGATGCGCAGGCACGCCGTGTCGTCGGCTTCGATGTCGCGCGTGCCGTAGAGCTCCAGCGCGATCTCCGCCGGGTCGTCCGCGGCGACCCCGCCGACGAGCAGCGCGGTGGCCACCGCGTGCGAGAACGGGTTGGTCAGCGCGCCGTCGACGACCGCCTCGCCGTCCAGCCAGCGGCGGCCGGCCCACGGGTTGCGGCGGTAGTAGGCGTCGGTGCGGATCCACGCCCCGGCCGCGCCGACACCGGCCACCCCGCCGAGCCGTCCGGTCGCGATCGCCGCCCGCAGCACCGGCAACGCCGGGGAGCCGAAGCTCTGGAACCCGGTCTGGCAGGCCGTTCCGCTCTCCGCGGCCAGCCGCGTCAGCGTGGTGAACCCGGCCAGGTCCAGCACCGGCGGTGTTTCCAGCAGCAGGTCGCTGCCCGCCCGCAGCACCGCGCCGCCGACCCGGACGTGCGCGTGCGGCGGGGTGGCGACCACGGTGATGTCGGGGCGGCACCGGCGCAGCAGCTCGTCGACCCCGACGTGCGCCGTCGCACCCTCGGGCAGCAGCGCGACGGCGGCGGCCGACGGCACCCGGACGTCGGCCATGCCCGCGAAGCACACCAGGCCCTCGTCGTGCAGGATGCGCGCGCGGTGCAGGTAGCTGAACGCGTAGCCGGACGTGCCGACCACCGCCAGCCTCGGCGGGTCCGCGACGGTGCGGCGCCTGCTCCCCGGCATGGGTCTCCGATCGGCGCGGCCCACCCGGCCGCGCGGAACTGACGAAGGGTGCGGAGCTGGAGGGAAATCTTCCGATCGTCACCGTAGGGCGTTCCCGACGAACGTGTCAATATGCGGGACACCGACGTCGAATTCATCGAAAACCGGCTACTCCGTCCGGCGGCGACCAGTTTGAGTAAGCGCTTACTCTCACATCGACGAATCGTGAACTCCCGCCTCCGCGCCGAGTGCCGCGACGCCGAAACCCCTTGCTGTGCGGAGGGAACTCGGGGTTCAGCCGTGGGTTACCACGTGATCGGTCGACGATTTGCAGGATTTTCGGCGGAACCCACAACCGTTGTTGACAACACTGCCAGGCGTTTCCATGATGTGGCAGGAGCCTGCCGAGGAGTTGCCGTGAGCGTGACCATTCACGACGTCGCCCGCCGGGCCAACGTGTCGATCTCGACGGTCTCGCGGGCGTTCACGTCCCCGGATCTGGTGCGGCGGCAGACCCGCACCCGGGTGCTCGCCGCGGCGACCGAACTCGGCTACCACGCCGCGGCCGCGGCGCAGCCGGTGCCCGCGGTGCGCACCGGGCACATCGGCATCGTCGTCTCCGACCTCGGCAACCCGTTCTTCACCGGCGTGCTCAACGGCGTCCAGGCCCGCGCGCGCCAGGACGACATCGCGGTGCTGTTCGCCAACAGCGACGAAGACCCGGCCATGGAACAGAACCTCGTCCGGCGGATGGCGCGGCAGGTCGACGGCGTCGTGCTGTGCAGCCCGAGCATGACCGACGACCAGCTGCGCGCGCTCGCCGGCCAGACCGCCCTGGTGCTGCTGAACCGCGAGGTGCCGGGCATCCCGTCGATCGTGATGGACGCGGCCGACGGGATGCGGCAGGCGATCCAGCACCTGGCCGCGCTCGGCCACCGCCGCTGCGCCTACCTCGGCGGCCCGCGGACGTCGTGGGCGAACCACGCCCGCAAGCGGGGGCTGGTGGAGGCGGCCGAGCGGCACGGCACGGACGTCGTCGAGTTCGGCCCGTTCCCGCCGGTGTTCGAAGGCGGGCTGCAGGGCGCCGACCTGGCGCTGGCCGCGGACGTCACGGCGATCGTCGCCTACAACGACCTGGTGGCGTTCGGGGCGCTGGCGCGGCTCAACGCGCGCGGGGTCCCGGTGCCGGACGAGATCAGCCTCGTCGGGTTCGACGACCTCGTCTTCGCCGCGATCTCCGCGCCGCCGCTGACGACGATCGCGATGCCGACCGAAGCGGCGGGCCGCGCGGCCGTCACGATCCTGCTCGGCCTGCTCGACGGGGAGGCCGACGAGCACACGACGCAGGTGCTGGACACCTACCTGATCGTCCGCGCCACCACGGCCCCGCCGGGAGGCTAGCCGCCGAAGACGTGCCGTCGCAGGAACGGGTTCCGGAACTTGCCGCCCGGGTCCAGGTCGTCGGCCAGCGCGCGGAAGTCCGCCAGCCGCGGGTACGAGCCGCCGCCGTGGAAGAGCTTGCCCCAGTGCGGGCGTGCGCCGAACGGGGCCAGCCGCTGCTCCAGCACCGGCAGCACCGCTTCGACCTCGGGCTGGCGCGGTTGCCACGTGAAGTGCAGGGCGACGCGGTCGCCGCCGTGGCACGGGCTCAGCCACAGCTCGTCCCCCGCGATCGCGCGGATTTCCGAGACCAGCAGCAGCGGGGCGACGAGGTCGCCGATGCCGCGCACGGCTTCGATCGCGGCGACGGCGTGCTCGTACGGCACGAAGTACTCCGACTGCAGCTCGTCCCCGACACTCGGGGTGAACGCGAGCGCGAAGTGCGGGAGCCGCTCGTGCCACGGGCCCGGGATCCCTTGCTGCGCCGTGGTGTTGTCCGCCGGGACGCCCGCCGCGTGCGCCGGGTGCCGCGGCCCGTCGGCCGGGACCGCGCCGAACCAGTCCGCCCGCTCGGCGAAGGCGTCGACGCGGCTCTTCACCCACACCTGGTCGACGGCGTCGTTCACCCAGTTCGTGAACATGCTGACGCTGTACCCGGCGTCCTCGATCTCGTCGAAGTGCCGGAACGCGGCGTCCCACGGCAGGTCGTCGAACACGTCCTGCCGCACGTCGAAGGCGGGCACCAGATCGAGCGTCAGCCGGGTGACGACACCCAGTGCGCCGAGGCTGACCACCAGGCCGGGGAAGACGTCGTCGGCGCGGGTGAACTCGCGCATGCTCCCGTCCGCCGTGACCAGCTGCATGGCCGACACGGCGGCGGCGAGCCCCGGCTGCCGCCGCCCGGAGCCGTGGGTGCCGGTGGCGACGCTGCCGGCCACCGTGATGTGCGGCAGGGACGCGAGGTTGGGCAACGCGTACCCGGCGGCGTGCACGTGGGCCGCGAAGTCGCCGTACCGCGCGGACCCGCCGACCGTCACCTTCCCGTCGGCGATCTCAACCCGGCTCTCGAGCGCGCTCAGGTCGAGCAGGACACCGCCGGGTGAGTCCGCGATGTCGTTGAAGCAGTGGCGGCTGCCCAGCGCCTTGACGTGCGTCGCGGCCGCGACGGCTTCGCGTACTTCGTCGAGGGTTCGCGGGGCGAGCACCTCGTCCGCGGCGTAGGCGTGGTTGCCCGCCCAGTTCGACTCGCCCAAGTGTCGTCCTTCCCCGCTGCCGGATCCTCCTCTCGACCCTACCCAGGCTCAGCGAGCCGGGATGATCGCCTGGTGCGTGCCGCCCAGGCCGTGCGGGCTGAGCAGCCTGCCCATCCGCTTCGGCATCCGCAGGGTGATCGCGCGGTCGAGGATGCGGGCGCCCGGCGCGGCCGCGGCCAGCCGCGTCTCGTACCCGGTGCAGTCGGCCGGGACCTTCAGCCACGCCGACACCACGAGGTTCCCCTCGCCCACGACCGCGGCCGACAGACGGGTTTCCGCCAGCTGCGCGACCGCCGTCCCGGCCCGCTCGAGCCCGCCGGGGCCGACGTCGACGCGGTAGTTCGCGATCACCGGCCAGCCCGCCGGGACGTGCGCGATGTCGCAGCGGAAGTCCAGCTCGTGGTTGCGCAGCATGCGCGCGAGCGTGCGCCGCACCGCCGACTCGCTCATCCGGCAGTCCCTGGCGAGCTCGGCGTAGCTGCGCCGCCCGTCTTCGCCGAGGGACTCGACGAGCGCGCGCAGGTCCTGGTCGTTCCACTGCTGCGGGACAACCAGCCGGGCCTGCACGGCGGTTTCGTCGAGCACCGCCCGCTGTTCCGGCGCCAGCGCGTTCACCAGCCAGCCGCTGCCTTCGCGGAAGACGCGGGTGGCGACGGCGAACCGGACGTCGCGCACCCCGGGCAAGGCCCCGATGCGGCCGGTGACCAGCGCGTCCAGCGCGTCGAGATCGCGCGCGGCCAGGCCGAGGAACAGCGGGAACCGGCTGGTGGTGCGCTCGACGCTGAACACCGACGGCCAGCCGCACAGCTCCCGCGTCAGCTCGCTCAGCGCGTCCGGGCGGCAGGCGAGGTCGACGTAGCCGACCGTGGTCGTCGGGGCCGTGGAGTACGCGGTCAGCCAGGCCAGCCCGGCCGCCTGCAGCCGGTCCCAGCGGCGGGCCGCGGTCGTCGCGTCGGTGCCCACCGCGGCCGCGATCCGCGTCCACGGCGCCCGCGGGTCGCGCTGCAGCGCCTCGACCAGCGCGAGGTCCGAGGCGCTCAGCCCCGGTCGCTCCGGCTGCGCGGCGGGCGAAACGGGCATGGCGCATTGTGACCTGATCATGATCACCTGCCAAGGGCCGCCGGACGCACCCGCTCACCGCTGTCTTGAATGAGTCATTCAGGACCTCCGGGGACCTGAATGAGTCATTCAAGACGTCTGCCGGGGCGGGCCGGCGGCCCTCGCCGTCCCTACCGCCGCCGCAGCCGCGGCACGACCACCGCGCCCGCCGCCAGCACGAGGACGCCGCCGACGACGAACGGCAGCACCGGCACGTCGCCGGGGTCCGCGGCCGGGACGGCCCGCTCGCGGCCGCCGTAGCCGCCGCCCGCGCCGTCGCGGTCGTAGGCCGAGCCCGGCAGCTTGTCGGCGTACCGCTGGTGCAGGGCCGCGCGGTAGTCCGCGAGGGCGAGCTTCGTGCCCGCGGCCAGCCCGGTGACCGAGCCGTCGAGCACCGTCACGGAGTCGCCGTGCACCGCGTACCAGGCGTTGACCTGCGGCTCGTGCAGGAGATACCCACCGGCGGCGGCTTGGGCGTACTGGCGCTCGTAGTCGCCGGACGCGACGTTCACGACGGTCCAGGCCGCGCCCTGCCGCTCGGCCCACACGGTCGCCGGGGTGCCGTCGCCGGTCCGGGCCGGCACGGCGACGTAGGCGAGCGCGGCCGGGACGTCGGACTTCCCGGCGACGAACTCCGCCGTCGGCTCGTAGACCGGCACCTGCGTGCGCGGGTCGGCGGCGGCCGCGCGAGCCACGGCCGCGGGGTGCGCGCCGGGGAACTTCGTCGACGCCAGCCGGTCGAGCGTCGCCGCGCCGCCGGTGAGCTGCCCGATCGCGGCGGTGTCGGCCGCCGTCGGGGTGCCGGCGGGCCCGCTCGCCGCGTCCGCGGCCCCGGCCGTCATGAGCATCGCGGCGCCGGCCACCACGGCCGCGCCCAGCGCTTTCTTCAGCATGCTCATCCCTCGATCCCGTACAGCGTGTGGGTCCACTGGAACTGGCTGTTCGAGCGGTAGGTGTCGTAGTTCATCGAGTTGTAACGGCTGTTGCTGGGCCACGGGTCGCCGTATTCGACGCGGGTCGCGCCATTCGCGTTGTCGTAGCCGTAGAGCACGTGCATGTGACCACCACCGGAGCGCCAGCCGATGCGCGTGCCGATCGGCTGCCCGGCGTCGATCTGGTTCTTGATGGTGGTGAAGGAAAGGACCTGGCCGCCGGAGTTGTACGACCCGATGTTCGTGAAGCCGAGGTAGCGGAACACGCGTTGCTGGTCGGACAGGTACCCCTGCTGGTTCGAGCAGTCGCTGCCCGACTCGTTGTGCGCGATCTGGCAGAACCGGGTCTGGGTCAGGGAGTAGCCCCAGTAGTCGGCGATCGTGTTGCCGCTGGCGTCCCAGCACCACTGGTCCTTCTGCTGCGCCTGCATGGTGATGCCGACGTCGGACTGCGCCGCGGCGGCCGCGGCCGGCGCCTGCAGCGCGACGACGGCGGCGGCCGCGGCAGAGACCGCCGCGAGTCCACGTAGGACTCCTGAAGTGGTTTTCACGAA
The DNA here is from genome assembly GCF_030264295.1 of Amycolatopsis nalaikhensis. Lineage (GTDB taxonomy): Bacteria > Actinomycetota > Actinomycetes > Mycobacteriales > Pseudonocardiaceae > Amycolatopsis > Amycolatopsis nalaikhensis. Next base: position 8,571,484 of record NZ_CP127173.1, read on the forward strand.
GTGGTCCTCCAGTCGGTGAAGAGGCGACCTGGTGGCACGGAATACTCCGCACGCGGCCGTCGTCCCGGTACCTACTTTGGGAGGATCACGTTGGGAGGGAACGGTTTCCGGCGGATCCCGGCATTTCCCGGGTGCCGGATTCCGGCATCGGCTCGCCGCCGCCGGACGGATTCCGGCGGCGGCGGGCCGGGTGGTCAGCCGATGGTCGTGGTGCCCAGGGTGGCGTCCTGGTCCGGCGGGTCGAGCGCCAGCTCGACGTCGAACTCGCCGAGGCTCGAGTCGGTGGCCACGTGCGTGGTCGCCGCGGCGTCGACGCTGCTGGTCGCCTCGCCCGCCGGGGTGCCGGCCGGGATGGTGAAGTCGACCTGGCCCTGCGCGGTGAACTTCAGCGTGCCCTCGGCGGGCACCGGCGTCTCCGGGATCGGGAAGCTCGACCGGGATGGCCACCGACTGGCCGCTGATCGCGACGTTCACCTTGGACTCGATGGTGCCCGAGATCTTGGTGGCCCCGACCAGGCGCAGGCCGTCGCCGGCGGCCTGCCCGGCGTCGACGTCGAGGCTGAAGGGCACCGAAACCGGCTCGCCCGCCGTGGCCGTCGCGGGGATGTCGGCCTTCACCACGACGCTGACCGTCTGGTCGCCGATGAGCGGGAACCCGCCCTTGTAGGTGAGCGTTTTCTCGGCCGCGGCGGCCGGTCCCGCGGAAACCACGGCGAGCGCGCCCGCCACCACGGCGGCCAGCGCCATTCCCAGGAATCGCTTTTTCCGGACAAGGGTTTCCGTCATGTCGGTCCTTTCGTCGTCGAATGGCGATTCGGATACTAGGTGGAAACTCTCCAACCGGCCATTGTGCGTTTTTGTTTCCCGGTTTTTTGTCATGCCGAGCCGAGGTATTCGTTCGCGTATTTGTCACGCACCGGCGAGAGCGGCGGTGTAGTGCCGGTGTAGCGGCGCCGAGCAAGGTCGTCCCGTCGATGCCGGGCCGATCGGGCCCGGCCCACTGAGGGAGACACCCATGCGCACGATCTACCAGGCGGCCGCGCTCTCGGCCGCCCTGCTCTTCGGCGGCGCGACCGTCGCCTCCGCCGCGACCGCCCCGCCGTCGGAGGTGTACTCGGAGGTCACCGCCGCCGACATCGCCGACCCGGGCGCGGTGATCACCGACTCGGCCGCCGACCTGACCGCCGCGCGGACGGCCAACCAGGCGATCGCCTGGTTCTCCAGCCGCAACGGCAGCACGGCCTACCAGGGCTACTGCGAGCGCGCGGTGCGCCTGGCCTGGAACCGCACGACCCACCACGCGAGCGCGATCGAGCACTGGCGCTCCTCCGACGGCGCCCGCCACACGACGGGCACGCCGCCGCGCGGCGCGTTCGTGTTCTGGAACATCTCCGCGTACGGCCACGTCGGCATCGCCGACGGCAACGGCGGGGTCTGGGCGACGAGCGTGAACGGCGCGATCGGCCACGCCCGCCAGGGCTACTTCAGCCACTACCTGGGCTGGAAGCCGGGCAACAGCAACTGACCGGGCCGGGCCGCCGGGCACGGGTGGGTGCCCGGCGGCCGCCTCGCGCGACGACGTCAGCCGCGCGCCGCGGCCGATGGGCTGCGCCGGCGTTGCGCCTGCTCCAGCAGCTCCAGGCCGGTCTTTTCGCCCTGCCGGTTGCCGGTTTCCCGGAACACCCGCAGCGCCCGGTCGCAGACCCCGCGCGCTTGCACCGGTTCGCCCGCCGCCAGCAGCGTCTGGCCGATGCCGAGCAACGCGTACGCGCTGCACCGCTCGTCGTCGAGGCCCTCGAGGATGCTCAGCGCCAGCCGCAGGCACGTCAGCGACTCCGGCAGCTGCCCGGTGTCCCGGTGCAAGGTGCCCAGTTCGGTCAGCACCTTCGCTTCCCGGTGCGGGTCCTCGATTTCCCGCGCCAGCTCGCGCGCTCGACTCAGCCACGTCTCCGCCTCGCCGAACTCCCCCAGCAACGCGTAGGTCGAGCCCAGCGAGTTGCGCATCTGCGCGACACCGCTGTGGTCACCCGCGCGGCCGAGGCCGTCGAGGGCCCGGCGGTAGAACCCGAGCGCGTCGCGCGGCCGGTCGCGGACCCGCGCGACGGTCCCCAGCCCGGCCACCGCCAGCGCCTCGCCGCGGACGTCGCCGAGGTCGGCGAACAACGCCGCCGAGCGTTCCATGTCGGCCACCGCCGCCGCGTATTCGTCGTGGTAGAGCCGGACTTGGCCGAGGCCGCGGTGCAGCACGGCCGCGCCCGCGCGGTCGCCCGCCGCCTCCGCCGCCGCGAGCGCCGTGAGGTGGCCGCGCCGCCAGTCGTCGTAGAGCCCGCGCAGGTCGTAGAACGGGACGGCGGCCGCGGTCAGCTGCCAGGCCAGCTCGGCCAGGCCCGCGTCGGCGGCGAGCGGGACCGCGGCCGCCAGCAGCCGCCGTTCCGCGGTGAACCAGCCGAGCGGGTCGGCGACCAGCCGGGTCAGCCCGGGTGGCAGCGGCGCCCCGAGCGCGGGCCCGGTCATCGCCCCGAACGCGGGTGGCAGACCCGCCGCGGCGGCTTTCGCCAACGCCAGCAACACCGACAGCACGCGGGCCAGGGTCTCCCGCCGCGTCGCGAGCGGCTCGGCGCCCAGCAGCTCCGCCGCGTAGCAGCGCAGCAGGTCGTGCAGCCGGTACCGCGGGTGGCCGCCGGAATCCAGGCCCGCCAAGGAAACCAGGTTCGCGTCGACGAGCACGTCGAGCACCTCGTGCGCCCCACCGCGGTCCAGCAGCGCGTCGACCACCCAGCTCGGGAAGTCCTGCGCGCCCAGTACCGCGGAGCGGCAGAACGCCGTCCTCGCCGAGGCGGGCAGCTGACGCAGGCTCAGCTCGAAGCTGGGCCGGACGCCGAGATCGCCGACGCGCAGCTCGCTCAGCCGGCTCGACTCGTCGGCGAGCCGGTCGTGCAGCGTGCGCAGGCTCCACGCCTGCCGCCCGGCCAGCCGCGCCCCGGCGATCCGGATCGCCAGCGGCAAGTACCCGCAGCAGCGCACGATGGCCGCGGCCTCCGCCGGTTCCCCGACGACGCGGTCCGCGCCCGCGACCCCGGCCAGCAGCCGCAAGGCGTCCGTCTCGCCGAACACCGGCAGCTCGACGTGCTTCGCGCCGGCCAGGTCGGGCAGCCTGCCGCGGGTCGTCACCAGCACCGCGCACCCGGCGTCGCCCGGCAGCAGCGGCCGGACCTGCGACGCGCTCGCGGCGTCGTCGAGCACCAGCAGCACGCGGCGGCCGGCCAGGCGGGACCGGAGGAGCGCTGCCCGCTGGTCCAGCCCGGCGGGCACGGCGTTCCCGGTGACGCCCAGCGCGTGCAGGAAGTCGGCGAGCACCTCGGCCGGGTCGCGCGGGGCGCCGGTCCCGGCGAGGTCGACGTACAGCTGGCCGTCGGGGAATTCGTCCGCGAGCCGGTGGGCGACGTGCATGGCCAGCGCCGACTTGCCGGTGCCCGGCGCGCCGGTGAGCACGACCGGCGCCGGGCCCAGTGCGGCCGCCAGCTCCCGGACGTGGTCCTCGCGGCCGGTGAAGTCGGGCAGGTCGGCGGGCAGCTGCCGCAGCGGCGCCGGGACGGCGACCGGTGACGGCCCGGGAAGCGGCTCCCCGGCCAGGATCGCGGCCTGCAGGGCCCGCAGTTCCGGCCCCGGTTCGACGCCGAGCTCGGTGACCAGCCGCTCGCGGGCCGTCGAATACGCCTGCAGTGCCTCGGCCCGGCGGCCCGCGCCGGTGAGCGCGAGCAGGTACTGCTGCCAAAGCCGTTCGCGGTAGGGGTGTTCGGCCAGGAGCACGGTCAGCTCGGCGATCGCGGTGTCGTGGCGGCCCAGGAGCACTTGCAGCGCAAGGCGTTCCTCGACGGCGGCGAGCCGGTTGTCGACGAGCCGCCCGAGCTCGGCGTCCCAGGCGGGCGCGGTCGGCAGGTCCTCCAGGGGATCACCGAGCCACATCGCTTCCGCTTCGGCCAGCAGTGTCAAGGCTTTCTCGGGCGAGCCGTCCTTCGCCGCCCGCTCGGCGTCGCCGACGAGCCGGGTGAAGCGGTGCGCGTCGACGTCGCCGGGGTCGACCGCCAGCGAGTACCCCGCGCCGTGCGTGCGGAGGGCGGCCCCGTCCGGCAGCAGCCGGCGCAGCCGCCACACGTACGTCTGCAGGTTGGCCGTGGCGGACGTCGGCGGGTCGGCCGGCCAGATCGTGTCGACCAGCTGGCCGGGCGGGACCATGCGGTTCGCGTTGAGCAGCAGGTGCGCCAGCAGAACCCGCTGCTTGGTCCCGCCCAGTGGCAGCGGACGGCCGCCGACCGTCACCGTCAGCGGTCCGAGCAGGTGAAACCGCACCTCAGGTCCCATCGCGCACCCCGTTCCGGCGGCCGCCCCAGGCGGCGCCCCAGCCGGGCGGACTGTATCCGGCGAGACGCGCCGCTTGTGGGTGGTTCGCCGACATTCGGGACACCGGCGCCGCGGACGTCACTCGTTTGCCGAACCGGCCTGATCGCGGGGGTGCGCCGATCGGCTCACGACGAAAGTCGTGTTTTGGATCAACCGACTATCGGCGGGTTTCGGGGATTCACCCACAGCGGTGACGGTAGGTGGGTCCCTGACCGCCCGTCACCGCGAGACCCCGGTCCGCGGCAGGAGGTTGATCCTAAAGTGCGTATCGCGCGAACCGGCGTAGTCGTCTCCGGTGTGTTGTTCTCGGCCCTGGCGGCCGCGGCGCCGTCCCTGGCCGCCCAGCCCGCCATCATCGACGGCGGCAACGCCGACTCGCTCCACTCCGCGGCCCGGATGTTCGCCGGTGGCCAGGAGATCTGCTCGGCGACGATCATCGCGCCGGACTGGGTCCTCACCGCCCGCCACTGCACCCAGGGCGCCGACGGCAAGCCGATCAGCTTCCACGTCGGCGACCTCGACCAGACCAAGGGCACCACCGTCAACGCCACCTCCGTGCACGAGGCGCCGGACGCGGACATCGCGCTGGTGCAGATCGACCAGCAGGTCGACACCGAGTACGCGCCGCTCGGGTCCGAGGGCGACGTCAAGGTCGGCGACCAGGCCGAGGTCTACGGCTGGGGCGCGACCTGCACCGACAAGCCCGAGATCGAGTGCCAGTCGCAGCTGCTGAAGGTCGCGAAGGTCAGCGTCACCTCGATCGACTGCCCGGACGGCGCGGCCGGGGTTTCGGTGTGCGCGAACCGCGGTGACGGCATCACCGCGGGCGGCGACTCCGGCGGCCCGATGTACGCCAACGGCAAGCAGGTCGGCGTCGCGTCCACGAGCGACCGCCAGTCCTACACCGCCTACATCAACATCACGAAGTACCGCGACTGGATCTCCTCCACCGCGGGCGTCTGAGCCCTTCCCCACCGCGCCCGCTGTGTCCACTGTGGACACGGCGGGCGCGGTGGCGCGGCGGGGAGTAGGGTCCCCGTTCCGTGGGTGAAGTCCTCGAAGCGCTCGCCTTGGCCGGGTCGATGACCTGGGAGATCCTGTGGGCCCTGATCCTCGGGTTCCTGCTGTCGGCCGTCGTGCAGGCGGTCGTGCGCAAGTCCACGATCGTGCGGCTGATGGGCGACGACCGGCCGCGCACGCTCGCCGTGGCGTCGCTGCTGGGTGCCGCGTCGTCGTCCTGCTCCTACGCCGCGGTCGCGCTGGCCCGCTCGCTCTTCCGGCGCGGCGCGCACTTCACCGCCGCGATGGCCTTCGAGATCGGCTCGACCAACCTTGTCGTCGAGCTGGGCATCATCCTGGCCCTGCTGATGGGCTGGCAGTTCACGGCGGCGGAGTTCGTCGGCGGGCCGATCATGATCGTGTTCCTCGCCGTGCTGTTCCGCCTCTTCGTCCGCCGGCAGCTGCTGGAGAAGGCCCGCGAGCAGGCCGAAAAGGGTGTCGCCGGGTCGATGGAGGGCCACGCGGCGATGGACATGTCCGTGCAGGGCCCGGGGACGTTCCGGCAGCGGCTGTTCTCGGCCGACGGGTTCACCTCGGTGGCGCACGTGTTCGTCATGGAGTGGGCGGCGATCCTGCGCGACCTGGTGATCGGGCTGCTGATCGCGGGCGCGGTCGGCGCGTGGGTGCCCGAGTCGTGGTGGCGGGCGTTGTTCTTCACCGACCACCCGGTCGCGTCGGCGGTGTGGGGCCCGATCATCGGCCCGGTGGTGGCGATCCTGGCGTTCGTCTGCTCGATCGGCAACGTGCCGCTCGCCGCGGTGCTGTGGAACGGCGGCATCAGCTTCGGCGGCGTCGTGTCCTTCATCTTCGCCGACCTGCTGATCCTGCCGATCCTGAACATCTACCGGAAGTACTACGGCGTCCGCATGACGCTGGTGCTGCTCGGCACGTTCTACGCCGCGATGGTCGGCGCGGGGTACGTCGTGGAACTGCTCTTCGGCACCGCGGGCCTGATCCCGGCCGAGCGCTCGGCGACGGTGATGCGGGAAGGCGTGTCGTGGAACTACACGACGTGGCTGAACATCGCGTTCCTGCTCCTCGCGGCGGCGTTGGTGACGCGCTTCGTCCGCACCGGCGGTGTCGGCATGCTCCGCATGATGGGCGGCTCGCCCGACCGTGCCTAGCCTTCCCGGGGCCGGGCGGCGACCGGCGCCGTCCGCAGGTCACCGAGCAGCTCGATCTGGCCGCTGAGCACCTCGGTCAGGATCTTCCTGGCCACCGCGAGCAGCTCGGCGACGTCGGCGCTGGTCAGCGAGTAGTGGACGGCCGAGCCTTCCTTGCGGGTGGCGACCAGCCCGGCCCGGCGCAGCACGGCGAGGTGCTGGGACAGGTTCGCCGGTTCGATCCCGATCTCCGGCAGCAGCTCCGAGACGGCGTGCTCCCGTTCGCTGAGCAGCTCCAGGATCCGGATCCGGGCCGGGTGCCCGAGCGTCTTGAAGAACTCGGCCTTGACCTGGTACAGCGGCCTGCTCACGGGCGCCCCTCCCCGCCGTGCCGTCCGATGGTGCGCATGCGCTGATCCTGCCGTGTCCCCCGGCCGGCCGCGCGGCCCGCTCCCCGGCGGGCTCAGGCCGAGCACTGCCGCGGGATCGCGACGTCGAGGTCGACCCACGTCGTCGCGTCGATCCCGTGGCGGCGGGCGAGGTCGAACAGCTCCTCGAGCCGGGCGGCGTGCAGGTCGCAGGCGTAGTCTTCGCCGCCTTCCCGCGCCGCGGCGAGCTCGGTGTAGACGACGCCGACGCGGCCCCGCAAGGTCTTCTCGAATTCCTTCACGGCCGATCACCCTCCCGCCGCAGCCCTACGGACTTGCTAACATTCGCAATTGCTGAAGAGCTTACACCGACGGGCCGCCGGCCTCTGCCCCAGGAGAAAGGGTGCCGCTGTGACCGAGTTCGTCCTCGCGGTCGCGGGTCACCGGGCCGCCCGGGTCCACGAGACCGCCCGGCTGCTCACCGCCTTCACCGCACTCGAGGCCGTCGCCGTCCCGGTGCCGCCGGACCCGGCCGGGCTGACTGCGGCCGTCCGGGCGCTGGCGGCGGACGCGGTGTTCCTCACCGGAACCGACCGCGACCAGGCCCGCGCGACCCAGCTCGCCCTGGCCGGGGAAGTCTCGGTGCTCACCGAGGAGGACACGCTCGCGATCGCGATCGCGGCGGCGGTCCGGGTCGCGCTCCACCGGCGTGACCGGACCCCGGCCGACGCCCGGGTGCTCATCGCCGGGCCGTCCGCCGCGCCCCTGCTCGTCCCCGTGCTGGTCGCCGCGGGCACGGCCGACATCATGCTGTGGCACCCGGCCGACGCGGCGGCGTTCCCGCTGACCCGGGTCGCCCGTGACGTGGACGTCGTGGTCGACCTGCTGGGCGGCCACGATCCCGGCCCGGGCCCGGCGGTGGTGACACCCGGCGACCCGGTCGCGCCGCTGCTGGCGCTGCCGGGGCTGCTGCGGGCCGGGCTGCCCGCAGCAGATCTGCAGGCCCACCTCGACGTGCATGCGGCCTGCGCCCATGCGCTGGCCAGTCTCACCCCGATCGACCGGCTGCTGCCGGACCCGGGCGATCCCGACCTGGCCACCCGAGTCGCCGACGCCGTCGCCGAAACCCAGCGTCGCTAGATCCGCAGGCCTGCCGAGCCCGATCTCGCCACCCGGGCCCGCCGGAGATCCCCAAACCGTGCACGCGGCCTGCGTCCACGCACTCGCCGGGCAACCTTGCCTTTCCGGCGAGAGTGAGTGTACAGTCACTCACATGACGAAGCGCGGTGCCACTCTCTCCACCTCCGACGCCCGGCGGGACGCCGTCGTCGAGGCGGCCATCGCCGAGTTCGCCCGCGGCGGCTACCACAGCACGCCGATCAGCGCCGTGGCCGCCAAGGCCGACATCTCCCCCGCCTACGTCTTCAAGTTGTTCCCCAGCAAGGTTTCCCTGTTCGTGGCCGCGCTCGACCGGTGTTACGAGCTGGTCGTACACGCCCTCTCGAACGGCGCCGCCCGCACTGGGGACGCCGACCCCGAAAAGATCCTCCACGAGATGGGCGGCGCCTACGCCGAGCTCATCGCCGACCGGAACCTGCTCCTGCTGCAGGTGCACGCCCAGTCCGCCGTCGACACCCCGGAGGTCGCCGACGCCGTGCGGCGCGGGCTCGCCAAGGTGACCGAGTTCGCCCGGTCGCGCTCCGGCGCCGAGGGCGACCAGGTGCAGCGGTTCATCGCCTACGGCCAGCTCTGCCACCTGATCGCGACCCTCGACCTCGACGAGCACGCCGGCGAGTGGGCAGCCGTCCTCTCCGCCGGGATCCGCCACCCTGGCAAGAACTGACGCGGGCCCCGTCCAGGGGCCGCTTTTCGCGCCCATCGAGTGATTGATCAGTCACTCACGATCGGAAGGAACCACCATGACCACCACCGAAATCGTCCTCCCGGGCATCGTCGAGCCCGACGGCCTGCGCGTCGAGCACCGCGAGCTGCCGCGGCCGGGCGCGGGGGAAGCCCTCATCCGCGTCGAGGCCACCGGCGTCTCGTTCGCCGAACAGCAGATGCGGCGCGGGAAGTACTACGACCAGCCGCCGTTCCCGTTCGTGCCCGGCTACGACGTCGTCGGCACCGTGCTCGAAGCCGACGACCCCACGCTGGCCGGGCGCCGGGTGGCCGCGTTGACGAAGACCGGCGGCTGGCGCAGCCACGTCGTGCTGCCCGCCGCCGACCTCGTCCCGGTGCCGGACGGGCTCGACGCCGCCGAAGCCGAGACGTTCGTCGTCAACGGCATCACGGCCTGGCAGATGCTGCACCGCAGCGCCCGCGTCCGCCGCGGCGGCACGATCCTGGTCCACGGCGCGAACGGCGGCGTCGGCACGACCCTCGTCCAGCTCGCCCGCGCGGCGGGGATTTCGGTGATCGGCACGGCGTCGGCCCGGAACCAGGACGTCGTGACGGCGCTCGGCGCCACCGCCGTCGACTACCGCGGCGACGTCCCGGCCCGGGTGCGCGAACTGGCACCCGCCGGGGTCGACGCGGTCTTCGACCACGTCGGCGGCCCCGGCATCGTCGACTCGTTCCGGCTGCTCGCTCCCGGCGGCACGCTGGTCGCCTACGGCAGCGCGTCCACAAAGGACGACCCGGGCAACTCCCGGCTGCCGGTGCTGAAGCTGCTCGCACGGCTGCTGTGGTGGAACGCGCTGCCGAACCGGCGCCGGGCGCACTTCTACAACGTCTGGGGCGGCAAGCGGAACCTCCCCCGCTTCCGCGCCCGCCTGGCCGAGGACCTGACCGCGGTCTTCGGCCTGGCGGCGTGCGGCACCCTGCAGCCGCAGGTGGCCGCACGCCTCCCGCTCACCGAAGCCGCGAAAGCCCTCACCCTGGCCGAATCCGGCACTGTCACGGGCAAAGTCGTGCTGGTCCCGTGAAGTCAGTCGGTGCCGAACTCCATCGCGGCGCTGTCGAGCAGCGCGTCGTTGCCCGCCTTGCCGCGCGAGGCGATGGCTTCCGCGCCGCCCTCGGGCATCGCGCCGATCAGGCCGGTCGACGCCGCCTGGGCGGCCCCGATCAGCTTCGGGTGCGAGTTGCCGCCGACCATGCCGAGGCTGGCGTACTGCTCCAGCTTGGCCCGCGAGTCCGCGATGTCGAGGTTGCGCATGGTCAGCTGGCCGATCCGGTCGACCGGGCCGAACGCCGAGTCCTCGGTGCGCTCCATCGACAGCTTGTCCGGGTGGTAGCTGAACGCCGGGCCCTGCGTGTCGAGGATGGAGTAGTCCTCGCCGCGGCGCAGCCGCAGCGTCACCTCGCCGGTGACCGCGGTGCCGACCCAGCGCTGCAGCGACTCGCGCAGCATCATGGCCTGCGGGTCGAGCCAGCGGCCTTCGTACATGAGGCGGCCGAGGCGGCGGCCTTCGTTGTGGTAGCTGGCGAGGGTGTCCTCGTTGTGGATGGCGTTGACGAGCCGCTCGTAGGCGGCGTGCAGCAGCGCCATGCCGGGCGCCTCGTAGATGCCGCGGCTCTTGGCCTCGATGATGCGGTTCTCGATCTGGTCGGACATGCCGAGCCCGTGCCGGCCGCCGATGGCGTTGGCCTCCAGGACGAGATCGACGGCGGTGGCGAACTCCTTGCCGTTGATCGTCACCGGGCGGCCCTGCTCGAAGCCGATCGTGACGTCTTCGGGCGCGATCTCGACCTCGGGGTCCCAGAACGCCACGCCCATGATCGGCTTGACGATCTCGATGCCGGTGTCCAGGTGCTCCAGCGACTTGGCCTCGTGGGTGGCACCCCAGATGTTGGCGTCGGTCGAGTAGGCCTTCTCGGTGCTGTCCCGGTAGGGCAGGTCGTGCGCGAGCAGCCACTCCGACATCTCCTTGCGGCCGCCGAGCTCGGTGACGAAGTCCGCGTCGAGCCACGGCTTGTAGATCCGCAGGGAGGGGTTGGCCAGCAGGCCGTAGCGGTAGAACCGCTCGATGTCGTTGCCCTTGAAGGTCGAGCCGTCACCCCAGATCTGGACGTCGTCCTCGAGCATGGCGCGCACCAGCAGCGTGCCGGTGACCGCGCGCCCGAGCGGGGTGGTGTTGAAGTAGCTGCGGCCGCCGGAGCGGATGTGGAAGGCGCCGCAGGTCAGCGCGGCGAGCCCCTCTTCGACGAGGGCTTCCCGGCAGTCGACCAGCCGCGCGAGCTCGGCGCCGTACTGGGTGGCGCGCCCGGGCACCGACGCGATGTCGGGCTCGTCGTACTGGCCGATGTCGGCGGTGTAGGTGCAGGGCACCGCGCCCTTGTCGCGCATCCACGCGACCGCTATGGAAGTGTCGAGGCCACCGGAGAAGGCGATACCGACACGCTCGCCGACGGGCAGGGAAGTGAGCACCTTGGACATGCGAATGATTATGCACGCCGATGCATCACCGTGCAATCCGGGGTGCCCGGCGTCACGGAAACCCCGTTGACGTGCGTGGTTCGGTGATCACATGGGCCGGATGCACGCCGACGAGCACGCCATCGACACCACTCTCGTCCGGCGGCTGGTGCGCGGGCAGTTCCCGCTATGGGCGGACCTGCCGGTCACGCCCCTCGCTTCGGGCGGCACCGTCAACGCGGTGTACCGCCTCGGCGACAGCCTGACCGTCCGGCTTCCCCTGACCGCGGGCGGCGCCGGTGACCTGGCGAAGGAAGCCCGGATCCTCACCGCGCTCGACGGGCTGCCGGTCGCGGTGCCGGCCGTCGTCGCGCTCGGCGAACCCGCCGAGGGTTACCCGTGGGCGTGGGCGGTGCACGGCTGGCTCGACGGCTCACCGGCGCTGGAAGGCCGGGACGCACCGGCGCGCGACCTGGCGGCGTTCGTGCGTGCCCTGCGGGCGCTCCCGGCGGACGGTCCCCCGACCCGCCGCGGGAAGCCGCTGTCGGACGTGGACACGGCCACCCGCCGGGCGATCGAGGAGCTGCGCCGCACCGACGAGCCGTTCGACGCGGCGGCGGCCCTCGCCGCCTGGGCCGAGGCGCTCGAAGCTCCACAGTGGACAGGAGCGCCGAGCTGGGTGCACGCGGACCTGATGCCGAGCAACCTGCTGCTCCGCGACGGCCGCCTGAGCGGTGTCCTCGACTGGGCGACAGCCGGGGTCGGCGATCCGGCGTGCGACCTGATCCCCGCGTGGAACCTGCTGACCGCCGACACCCGGCACACCTTCCGCGAGGCCGTCGGAGCCGACGACGCGACTTGGGCGCGCGGCCGCGGCCGGGCCTTGTCGATGGCCGTGATCCAGCTGCCGTACTACCGGCACACCAACCCGGTCATCTCGGGCAACGCCCGGCACGTGCTCACGGAGCTGGGCTGCCGCCCGGCTCGGGGCGGCGGGGCCCGTCTTGAATGAGTCATTCAGGACCTCCGAAGACCTGAATGACTCATTCAAGACGCTCGGCGAGCCGCCCGGCTCCGTGAGCACGCCGGATCAGCTCGGCAGCAGCGCCGGGGCCGCGAGGCGGGTGGCGTTCGCCGCCGCGTCGTCCGGTGCTTCCTGGGCCGAGCGCTCCGCCTCCACCCGGGCGAGGTAGTTCGCGACCTCCCGGTCGGTCCGGTGGGAGTCCCAGCCCAGCAGCGGGGCCATCAGCTCCGCCACCACCGGGGCCGCCGCCACCCCGCGGTCGCGTTCCTCGATCGAGATCCGCGTCCGCCGGGTGAGCACGTCCTCCAGGTGCAGCGCACCCTCGTGGGAAACCGCGTAGACCGCCTCCACCCGCAGGTACTCCGACGTCTCCGTGATCGGCGACGCCAGGGAAGGCTCGTCGCGGATGAGGTCCACGAGGTTCCAGATCCGCGTCCCGTACCGCCGCAGCAGGTGCTCGACGCGCACCAGCGGCAGCCCGGTCCGCGACGCGAGCCCGAACCGGTCCTCCCACAGCTCGTGGTAGCCGTCCGCGCCGACGATCGGGAGCCGGTCGGTCCACGACGGCGGGGCCGGGCGGCCCAGCTCCTCGACCACGACGTCGACCGCGTCCGCGGCCATCACCCGGTACGTCGTGTACTTGCCGCCCGCCACGATCACCAGGCCCGGCACCGGGTGCGCCACGGCGTGCTCCCGCGACAGCTTCGTCGTCGCGGCCGCCTTCGCCGCCAGCAGCGGGCGAAGCCCCGCGTACACGCCCTCGATGTCGTCGTGCGTCACCGGCGTCTTGAGCACGGCGTTGAGGTGCTCCAGCACGTAGTCGACGTCCGCGCGGCTCGCCGCCGGGTGTTCGCGGTCGAGGTCCCACTCGGTGTCGGTGGTGCCGACGATCCAGTGCCGTCCCCACGGGATGACGAACAGCACGCTCTTCTCGGTGCGCAGGATCAGCCCGGTGTCGAGGTCGATCTTCTCCCGCGGGACCACCAGGTGGATGCCCTTGGACGCGCGGACGGTGAACGGCGCCGGGATCCCCGCCGCCTCCGCCATGTCGTCGCTCCAGACACCCGTCGCGGCGACCACCGTTTTCGCGCGCACCTCGATTTCGGCGCCGCTCTCGCGGTCGACGACCTTCGCGCCGACGACCCGCTCGCCGTCACGCAGCAGCGACGTCACACGCGCCCGCGTCAGCACCGAAGCGCCTTGTTCGGCCGCCGTCCGCGCGATCGTCATCGTGTGGCGGGCGTCGTCGACCTGGGCGTCGTAGTACTGGATCGCGCCGATCAGCGCGTCGTCGGCCAGGCCGGGTGCCACCTTGGCCGCGCCGCGCTTGGACAGGTGCCGGTGCCGCGGCAGGGCCCGCGCCCCGCCGAGCGTGTCGTACAGCGTGACCCCGGCGCCGATGTACCCGCGTTCCCACACCCGGTGCCGCAGCGGCACCAGGAACTTCACCGGCCGCACCAGGTGCGGGGCGAGCTTCTGCAGCAGCAGCCCGCGCTCCTTCAGCGCTTCCCGCACCAACTTGAAGTCCAGCTGCTCCAGGTAGCGCAGCCCGCCGTGGATGAGCTTCGACGACCGGCTGGACGTCCCGGCGGCGAAGTCCCGCGCCTCCACCAACGCGGTCGACAGCCCGCGCGACGCCGCGTCGAGCGCGACGCCCGCGCCGGTCACTCCCCCGCCGACGACCAGCACGTCGACCTCCTCGTTCACCAGCTTCCGCAAGGTGTCCGCGCGGTAGGACGGGGAAAGCGGTGTCACGGTGTTCCTCCTCATGGTCATTGCACGTCGACCCAGTCGAGCGTGCGGCCGACGGCCTTCTGCCAGCCCGCGTAGCCCTCGGCGCGCTGCTCGCCGGTCCACGTCGGCGCCCAGCGCTTGTCCTCGTTCCAGTTCTGCTCCAGCTCGTCGGTCGACTTCCAGAAGCCGACGGCCAGCCCGGCCGCGTAGGCCGCGCCCAGCGCGGTCGTCTCCGCGACGACCGGCTTCGACACCGGGACGCCGAGGATGTCCGCCTGCAGCTGCATGCACAGCTCGTTGGCGGTCACGCCGCCGTCCACCCGCAACACGTCCAGCGTCACGCCCGAGTCGTTCTGCATGGCCTCGACGACGTCGCGGGTCTGGTAGCAGATCGCCTCCAGCGTCGCCCGCGCGATGTGCGCGTTCGTCGTGGCGCGGGTGAGCCCGACGATCGCGCCGCGCGCGTCCGAGCGCCAGTACGGCGCGAACAGGCCGGAGAACGCCGGGACGAAGTAGACGCCGCCGTTGTCCTCGACCTGGCGGGCCAGGCTCTCGCTCTGGGCCGCGCCGCTGATGATGCCGAGCTGGTCACGCAGCCACTGCACGGCCGAACCGGTGACGGCGATCGAGCCCTCCAGCGCGTAGACCGGCTTCTGGTCGCCGAACTGGTAGCAGAGCGTCGTCAGCAGGCCGTGCTTCGAGCGGACCAGCTCGTGGCCGGTGTTGAGCAGCAGGAAGTTGCCGGTGCCGTAGGTGTTCTTGGCCTCGCCGGGCCGGAAGCAGACCTGCCCGACGGTGGCCGCCTGCTGGTCGCCGAGGACGCCGGTGAGCGCGACCTCGCCGCCGAGCGGGCCGTCGGCGCGGGTGGTGCCGAAGAAGCCGGGGTTCGACGACGGCCGGATCGCCGGCAGCATCTGCTTCGGGATGTTGAAGAACGACAGCAGTTCGTCGTCCCAGTCGAGGGTTTCGAGGTCCATCAGCATCGTGCGCGACGCGTTGGTCGGGTCGGTGACGTGCACGCCGCCGTCCGGGCCGCCGGTGAGGTTCCAGATGAGCCACGAGTCGGTGGTGCCGAAGAGCGCGTCGCCCTTCTCCGCGTCCTCGCGCACACCGTCGACGTTTTCGAGGATCCACTGCAGCTTGCCGCCGGAGAAGTACGTCGCGGGCGGGAGCCCGGCCTTGCGGCGGATGACGTCGCCCTTGCCCTCGCGCTCCAGCGCCGAGGCGATCCGGTCGGTGCGGGTGTCCTGCCAGACGATCGCGTTGTAGTACGGGCGCCCGGTGCGGCGGTTCCACACGACGGTGGTCTCGCGCTGGTTGGTGATGCCGAGCGCGGCCAAGTCACTGTGTGCCAGGTTCGCCTTGTTGAGCGCGGTCGCGATGACCGAGCGGGTGCGTTCCCAGATCTCGGTGGCGTCGTGCTCGACCCAGCCCGGCTTGGGCAGGATCTGCTCGTGCTCGAGCTGGTGGCGGGCGATTTCGTTGCCGCCGTGGTCGAAGATCATGAAGCGGGTGCTGGTGGTGCCCTGGTCGACGGCGCCTACGTAGTCCGGCATGGTCGTTCTCCTGAAGTCAGTTGGCGGGCTCGAAGTCCTTGGCGGGCATGGCGTCCAGCGGCTCCCCGGCGGGCAGGTACCGCTCGATGAAGAACTTGTAGATCGCGCCGCCGATCACCGCGCCGATCACCGGGGCCACGATCGGGATCCACCAGTAGGGGAAGCCGTATTGATCGGACCAGGCCGTGTCGTAGCCGGTCAGCCAGGAGGCGAAGCGCGGGCCGAAGTCGCGGGCGGGGTTGATCGCGTAGCCGGCGTCGGTGCCCCAGGCCATGCCGATCGCGACGACGAGGAAGCCGACGACGACCGGGGCGAGGTTCGCGCCCGGCGAGGTGTTGCGGAGGTCGGTGATGGCGAAGATCACCAGGACGAGGATCGCGGTGCCGATGATCTGGTCGCGGAAGGCGCCCCAGTCACCCACCGGAAGCGTGCCGTTACCCGGAAGGGTGGAGAACACACCCTGCGTCTTGATCGTGAGGCCGGGGTCCTTGGCGTTGAGCACCTCGGTGTAGTTCCAGCGCACCAGCAGCGCGGCGAGGAACGCGCCGGCGGTCTGGGCCAGGGCGTACGGGGCGACCTTGCGCCACTCGAAGCCCTTGAACACCGCGAGCGCCACGGTGACCGCGGGGTTCAGGTGCGCGCCGCTGATCCGCGAAGCGACGTAGACACCGAGCGTGACGCCGAATCCCCAGGCCCAGGCGATGCTGTCGTGGTCCCCGATGCCCGCGGCGACGACCTGCGCCACCACCCCGCACCCGAACAGGATGAGGATCATCGTCCCCACGAACTCGGCGGCCATCTCGCCGACGAGCCCGTGGGCCTTGAGGTTTCGCACCATTGCTTCCTCCACAAAGGACCGTTCATTCCCCCGGTGGGTGAAAGCTAGGTTCGCCCGGCGGGGCGGTCAACGGACGCCGGTCGGCATTGTCGAACGGCCGAAGTGGATGTTCGACATTGTCGAATCAGGGCCGGTCGGGTTAGGTTGGCGCCGTGCCCGGTCCGATCCAGTCCATCGAGCGCGCCGCCGCGATCCTGCGGTTGCTGGCGCGCGGCTCCGGCCGTCTCGGCGTCGGCGAAATCGCCGAGTCCCTCGAACTGGCGAAGGGCACCGCGCACGGGATCCTGCGCACGCTGCAGGGCGTCGGGTTCGTCGAGCAGGACCGCGACACGGGCAAGTACCAGCTCGGCGCGGCGCTGCTGCACCTGGGCACGAGCTACCTCGACGTCAACGAGCTGCGGTCCCGGGCCATCAACTGGGCCGACGCGCTGGCCGCCCGCAGCGGCGAGGCCGTCCGGATCGGCGCGCCGCTGGAAGGCCGGGTGCTGGTGGTGCACCACGTGTTCCGGCCGGACGACAGCCTGCAGACCCTCGACGTCGGCACGCTGCTGCCGCTGCACGCGACGGCGCTCGGGAAAGTGCTGCTGGCCTACGACACGACTCTCGTGGCATCGTTGCGCACCGGCGAACCGGAGGCGTACACGCGCCGGACCCTGGTCACCCAGACGGCGATCAAGCGCGCCTGCGGCAAGGTGCGCGAGGCCGGCTGGGCGGTGGAGAACGGCGAGATGATCTCCGGCGAGGCTGGGATCGCGGCCCCGATCCGCGGGCACGGCGGCATCGTGGTCGGCGCGATCGGGGTGTCCGGCCCGGTGGAGCGCATCTGCGAGCCGGACGGCGGCCCGAGCCCCCGGCTGCTGGGCCACGTGCGCGACGCGGCGCGCGCGGTCTCCCGTGACCTCGGCGCGTCCCGGTGGTGAAGGGAGGACGATGGTCCAGCGGTACGTGATGTCCATCGACCAGGGCACCACCTCCACCCGGTGCATCCTGTTCGACGCCCGCGGCCGGCTCGTCTCGGTCGTGCAGCGCGAGCACCAGCAGCACTTCCCCCGGCCCGGCTGGGTGGAGCACGACGCCGTCGAGATCTGGCGGAACCTGTCGCGGATCGTGCCGCAGGCCCTGACCGACGCCGGCGTCACCGCGGACCAGGTCGTCGGGCTCGGGATCGCGAACCAGCGCGAGACGACCGTGCTGTGGGACCGGCACACCGGCAACCCAATCGGGCGGGCGATCGTCTGGCAGGACACCCGCACCGACGCCATGCTCGAACAGCTGGCGCGCGAGCCCGGCGCCGACCGCGTCCGCCAGTTGTGCGGCCTCCCGCTGGCGACGTACTTCTCCGCGCCCCGCATCCGCTGGCTGCTGGAACGCACCCCCGGCCTGCGAGAACGAGCCGAACGCGGCGACGTGCTGTTCGGCACGATCGAGAGCTGGCTGATCTGGAACCTCACCGGCGGCGCCGAGGGCGGCGTGCACGTCACCGACGTCACCAACGCCTCGCGCACGATGCTGATGAACCTGCGCACGCTGTCGTGGGACACCGAGCTGCTGGACTTCTTCGACGTCCCGCGCGCGATGCTGCCGGAGATCCGCTCGTCGACGGAGGTGTACGGCACGACGTCCCGCGTGGTCCCCGGCATCCGGATCGCGGCGGCGCTCGGCGACCAGCAGGCGGCGCTGTTCGGCCAGACTTGCTTCGCGCCCGGCGAGGCGAAGTGCACGTACGGCACCGGCAGCTTCCTGCTGCTCAACACGGGTTCGACGCCAGTGCTGTCCACGCACGGCATGCTGACGACGGTCGGGTTCAAGATCGGCGACGAGCCGGCGGTGTACGCCCTCGAAGGGTCGATCGCCGTCACCGGGTCGCTGGTGCAGTGGTTCCGCGACGGCCTCGAGCTGATCGGCAGCGCGCCCGAGATCGAGACCCTCGCCCGCACGGTCGAGGACAACGGCGGCTGCTACATCGTGCCCGCGTTCTCCGGCCTGTTCGCGCCGCACTGGCACAGCGAGGCGCGCGGGGTGATCGCGGGGCTGACGTCGTACATCACCAAGGGCCACCTGGCGCGGGCCGTGCTGGAGGCGACCGGCTGGCAGACGCGCGAGGTGGTCGACGCGATGAACGCGGACTCCGGGCTCGCGCTGTCGTCGCTGAAGGTCGACGGCGGGATGACCGCGGACAACCTGCTGATGCAGTTCATCGCCGACGTCCTCGACGTGCCGGTGGTCCGCCCGATGGTGGCGGAGACGGTGTCGCTGGGCGCGGCGTACGCGGCGGGCTTGTCGGTCGGCTACTGGCCGGACCTGGAGGGGCTGCGGCGCAACTGGCACCGGGCCGGGCAATGGCTGCCGGCGATGGACCCGGCCCGTCGAGACAGCGAGTACGGGCACTGGCGCCAGGCGGTGGAGCTGACGTTCGGCTGGATGCGCCCGGGCCCGACGGCGGCCGCGCCGGGGTCGGACCTGGTGGAGGTGCTGCTGGCCGACCACCGCCGGTTCGAGCAGTTGCTGCGCGACCTGCGCAACGCGGAGGCGGACCGCCCGGCGCTGGTCGCGGAGCTGGCGGCGTTGCTGGTCGCCCACGCGACGGCGACCGAGCGGATCGTCCGGCCTTCGGTGTCCGGCGAGCCGTTCGCCGACGACCTGTTGGCGGTCCTGGAAGCCGAGGACTTCGAGAAGGCGTTGCTGCGCCTGGAGAACGTCGTCGACGCGCACGTGCGCGGTGAAGAGCGCGGGCTGCTGAACGAGCTGCGGCGGTCGATGTCCACTTCGGACCGGACGGGGCTGGGTCGTGCGTTCGTCGCGGAACGGCGTCGCCAGCTCGACCTCGATTGCGGGTCGGCCGAGCACATCCGCGAGCTGGGCGACCGGCTGACGCTCTAGAGGTAGCCGGGGAACGGTTCCGCGCCGAGGAAAACCGCGCCCGCGCCGTCGTACATGCCTTCGTTGAGGAAGGCGTGTTGCGGAACCACGGCCGCGTCGCGGAGGTGGCGCTGCAGGGGGTGGTCGGCCGCGATCGCCGCCGTGCCGCCGAGTTCGTAGGCCGCTTTGACGACGTCGAAGCCGACGTGAGCGGCGTGTGCGGCGGCCAGGCGGAGCAGGCTGACCTGTTCTGGCTGGGGCGTTGTCGCCAAAGCCGTCTCGTAGACCTCCTCGGTGGCTTCGTAGAAGAAAGCCCTTACTGAACGGAGCTTCTGCTTCGGCTTTCGCGAAGGCGGTGCGGGCGTAAGGGCGGCCGGCCACTCCTTCGCGCCGGGCGGCTTCGTCGAGGGCGGCGCGGGCGAGGCCGAGGGTGACGACGGCGAGGGCTTGGGAGGCGAAGGCGAGGGTCGGGTAGCGGTAGAGGGGCTCGTCGATGGTGGGGCGACCGCCGCGGACGAAGGTCCAGTCGGCGGGGACGAAGACGTCGTCGACGCGGAGGTCGTGGCTGCCGGTGCCGCGCAGGCCGAGGGCGTCCCAGGTGTCGAGGACGTCGACCTGCGCGGCGGGCAGGACGGCGGTGCGCGGGCGGCCGGAGCCGCCGGTCCCGATGCCGACGCCGAGGTAGTCGGCGGCTCGGCAGCCGCTCGCGAGGCGCCATCGCCCGCGGACGCGGAAGCCGTCCGGGACTTCCTCGGCGGGTTGTACCGGGAACAGTGCGCCCGCGAAGACGAGGTCGGGGCCATCGGCGTAGAGCTGCGCTTGGGTGTCCGGCGGCAGGGCGGCGAGGTAGACGCCCGAGGAGCCGAAGCTGGCGACCCAGCCCGCGGAGCCGTCCACTTCGGACAGCCGTTCGACCATCCGCAGGAACTCGGCGGGCGGGAGGGCATCGCCGCCGAAGCACTTCGGGGTGGTGGCCCGGTAGAACCCGGCACGCCGGAATAGGTCGACGACGTCCGGCGGGATGTGCCGGAGCCGGGTGAAGTCCTCGGCCCGTCGGGCGACGACGGCCAGAGCTTCGTCGAAAGCGGGCGATGTCCCCCAGGTACGCGCCATGGGCCCAGCGTAGGCGGCCCGGCAAGGATGGAGGACGGTTCCGGCCAAGCGCCCCAAGGCGGCCTTGGTTGCGTCCCACGCACCGAAGGCCGCCTTGGGTGCGTCTCACGCACCGAAGGCCACATTGGGGCGCTTGAGTCCGGACCCTCAGACCCGGGTTGGGCGACTGCTCTCCCGCACCACCAACTCCGCCGCGACCATCTCCCGCACCGGACTGGGCGAGCCGTCGATGCGGGCCGTCACCAGGGCGAGCGTCTGGCGGCCCGCCGCGACGAAGTCCTGCCGCACAGTCGTCAACGGTGGCGCGAAGTAAGCCGCCTCCGGGACGTCGTCGAAACCCACCACGTGCGCGTCGCGGGGCACCCGCATCCCCGCCTCCGTGAACGCCGCCAGGAGGCCCAGCGCCATGTGGTCGTTCGCCGTGAACACCGCGCACACCCCCGCCTCCACCGCCAGGGACTGCCCCGCTCGATACCCCGACCGGGCCGACCAATCGCCCCGGACCACCGGTGGCACCTCGGCCCCGTAGCGCTCCAACGTCTCGCGCCAGCCCAGTTCGCGGGCGCGGGCGATCGGGCCGTCCTCGGGGCCGCCCACGTGCCAGACCGTCGGGTGGCCCATGTCCATCAAGTGTTCCGTCGCGCGCCGGGCGCCTTCGTACTGGTCCGCCGAAGCCGCCGGGACCAGCGGGATCCCCGGCACTGGTGGCGGCGACGCGGCCAGGTGCGGGTCCAGCACCACGATCCCCGCCACGCCCTGCAGCCGCAGCCCCGCCGCCGCGGCCGCCAGAGCCGCCTCGCCGCGGCCCGGGACGCTGAACACGCTCAGCCCGTAACCCGCTTCCCGGGCCGCCGCGCGGAGGCCGTGCAAGACCGGGCCCGCGGCCGTCGAACCCGTCGCTATCACGCCGAGCGTGCCCCGCCGAACCATGATCCGATGTTAGCGATCACACCCGCAGACGTGAACTTCCTTCACTTTCCATAAATAACGAACGAATAACGGCCCCTCAGGACGCGGTGACCGAATAGCTGTTCGCCGCGAAGTTCAGCCCACCGGCCGACGACGTGATCTCGAAGCCGAACTGGACTTCGCCGAGGGTCACGTCACCGAACCAGCCTCGGGCGCGGATCCAGTTCAGCACCGCCAGGACGTCGACCGTGCCCGCGTTCGTGTTCGACGTGCGCACGAACGAGAACACCGCGTTCGACCCGTTCGATCCTTTGTAGACGTCCCAGGTGTGGCCGCCGACCGTCGCCGTCGTCTGCTGGGTGCCGAGCGGGCCGACCGCGCCCTGCTTGTTCATCCACAGCATGGTTTCGTAGGCGTTGTTGTCCGCCCAGATGTCGTACGCCGTCTCGTACGCGCCACTGCCGGGGCGGCTGACGTTGAAGCTGCTCGACACCTTTCCGAGCGCGCTCAGCTTCTTGCCGACGTTCTTCGCCGAATGCGGGTACGACTTCACGCCACCGGTGTTCGGCTGATCCGACCAGACACCCCAGTTGGAATACGAATTCGCCCAGATGGTCTGCGGGCCCGCCCCGCTGCCCCAGACATCGTTGCGGATCGTGTACCCGCCATTGGACCAGGTCGCCCATTTGTCCGAAGACGACCACGTCGCGGCGGTTGCCACGCCGGATAATCCGACCACAGAAGCGGCCACAGTCAAGGAAACCACGAGGGAACGCACGACTTTACGCATGGGGAAGGCCTCCACGGTGAGGGATTCACCAGCACTATGGCCGCCCCGTTACCACCCGGTCAAGCAATTCGAGAACTTCGAAAAAAAGGGGCTTTCCCCGCGAACGAGGAAAGCCCCTTTCCGAACGGCACGCACTCAGGAAGCCGCGCGGCGTTTGGTCCAGATGTCGTACGCCACCGCCGCCAGCAACACCACGCCCTTCACCAGCATCACCCGCTCGCTCGGCGCGCCGATCAACGACATCCCGTTGTTGATCACCGCCATGATCAGGCCGCCGGTGATCGCGCCGACCACCTTGCCGACGCCGCCCTGGACCGCCGCGCCGCCGATGAACGCCGCCGCGATCGCGTCCAGCTCGAAGTTCACCCCCGCCGTCGGGCCCGCCTGGTTGAGGCGGCCCGCGAAGATGATCCCGGCCAGCGCCGCCAGCACGCCCATGTTGACGAAGATCCAGAACGTCACCGACTTGACCTTGACGCCCGACAGCGTCGCCGCCTGCAGGTTGCCGCCCACCGCGTAGATGTGCCTGCCGAACACCGACTTGCCCGCCACCAGCGAGTAGCCGAGCACCAGCACCGCCAGCAGGATCAGCACCCACGGCAGGTTCTTGAACCGCGCCAGCTGCACCACCAGCGCGAGCACCAGCACCGCGATGCCCACGATCTTCAGCACGAACACCGGGAACGGGTCGACGTCCTGGCCGTAACCCAGCCGCGCCGAGCGCTTGCGCCACTGGGTGAACGCGATCCCGGCCACCGCCGCCACCCCGGCCAGCAGGGACACCAGGTCGGCACCACCCAGCGGGCCGAGGCCGATGTTGCCCAGGTAGCCGTCGGTGAAGCCGTTGGACAGCGTGCGGATCGCGTCCGGGAACGGGCCGATGCCCTGGTTGCCGAGCACCGTCAGGGTGAGCGCGCGGAACGCCAGCATCCCGGCCAGCGTCACGATGAACGCCGGGATGCCGAAGTAGGCGACCCAGTAGCCCTGCCACGCGCCGATCACCGCGCCGACGACGAGGGTGATCAGCACCGCCCAGAACCACGGCAGCTGCCAGTTCACCATCAGCACCGCCGACACCGCGCCGGTCATCGCGACGACCGACCCGGCGGAGAGGTCGATGTGCCCGGAGATGATCACCAGGATCATCCCGATCGCGAGGATCAGCACGTAGCTGTTCTGCACGATGATGTTGGAGATGTTCTGCGGCTCCAGCAGCGCGCCGCCGGTGAGCACCTCGAACAGCACCACGATCAGCGCGAACGCGACGTAGATGCCGCTCTGGCGCGGGTTGATCGAGATCCGCCGGGCGGAGCGCTCGGCCGGGGGCGCGGCGGGCCGCGCTTCGGTCGTGGTCATTCCCGTTCCTTGGTCATGTACTGCATGAGCAGTTCCTGGGTGGCTTCTTCGCGGGTCGCCTGGCCGGTGATCCGCCCCGCCGACAGCGCGTAGATCCGGTCGCAGAGCCCGAGCAGCTCCGGCAGCTCGGAGGAGATGACCAGGACGGCCTTCCCCTGCGCGGCCAGTTCGTTGATGATCGTGTAGATCTCGAACTTCGCGCCGACGTCGATGCCGCGGGTCGGCTCGTCGAGGATCAGCACGTCCGGGTCGGTGAAGATCCACTTGGCCAGCACGACCTTCTGCTGGTTGCCGCCGGAGAGCTTCCCGGTCACGCTGCGCACGGACGGTGCCTTGATCCGCAGGTCGCGGCGGAACCGGGCGGCCGTGTCGTGCTCGGCGTGCTCGTTCACCCACCCCCGCTTCGCCAGCTTCCCGAGCCCGGCCGCGGACACGTTGCGCTGGACGTCCTCGATCAGGTTGAGCCCGTAGCGCTTCCGGTCCTCGGTGGCGTAGGCGATGCCGTGGCGGACGGCGTCCTGCACCGACCGGACGTCGATCTCCTTGCCGTGCTTCAGGATCCGGCCGGAGATGTCCTTGCCCCACGACCGGCCGAACACGCTCATCGCGAGTTCGGTGCGGCCCGCGCCCATCAGCCCGGCCAGGCCGACGATCTCCCCGCGCCGCAGGGAAAGCGACGCGCGGTCGACGACGACCCGCCCGGCCTGGGTGGGGCTGTGCACCGTCCAGTCCTCGATCCGCAGCACCTCCTCGCCGATGTCCGGCTCCCGCGGCGGGAACCGGTGCTCGAGGTCGCGGCCGACCATCCCGGTGATGATCCGCTCCTCGGTGAGCCCGGCCGCGTCGAGGGTTTCGATGGTGCGGCCGTCCCGCAGGATCGTGACGGTGTCGGCGATCGCGGTCACCTCGCCGAGCTTGTGCGAGATGATCACGCAGGTGACGCCTTCGTCACGCAGCCCGCGCAGCAGGTCGAGCAGGTGCGCCGAGTCGTCGTCGTTGAGCGCCGCCGTCGGCTCGTCGAGGATGAGCAGCTTGACGTCCTTGGACAGCGCCTTGGCGATCTCGACGAGCTGCTGCTTGCCGACGCCGATCTCCTGCACCGCCCGGGTCGCGTTTTCGGCGAGGCCGACGCGCCGCAGGAGCGCGTCGGCCTCGTGGTTGGTGCGGTTCCAGTCGATCCAGCCCCGCTTCTGCTGTTCGTTGCCGAGGAAGATGTTCTCCGCGATCGACAACTGTCCGCACAGCGCGAGCTCCTGGTGGATGATCACGATCCCGCGCCGCTCGCTGTCGCGCACCGACCCGAACTCGCACCGCTGCCCGTCGAAGGTGATCTCGCCGTCGTACGTCCCGTGGGGGTAGACGCCCGAGAGCACCTTCATCAGGGTGGACTTCCCGGCGCCGTTCTCCCCGCAGATCGCGTGGATCTCCCCTTGGCGCACGGAAAGCGTGACGTCGGACAGCGCCTTGACCCCGGGGAAGGTCTTGGTGATCCCGCGCATGCCGAGCAGTTCGGTCATTTCAGCTGACCTGCCGTGTAGTAGCCGGAGTCGACGAGTTCCTTCTGGTAGTTGGACTTGTCCACGGTGACCGGCTGCAGCAGGTAGGACGGGACGACCTTCTTGCCGTTGTCGTAGTCGGTGGTGTTGTTGACCTCGGGCTTGCCGCCCTTGAGCACCGCGTCGGCCATCTTGACGGTCGTGTCGGCGAGCTTGCGGGTGTCCTTGAAGACCGTCGAGTACTGCTCACCGGCGATGATGGACTTGACCGAGGCGACCTCGGCGTCCTGCCCGGTGACGATCGGGTAGGGCTGGCCGGCGGTGCCGTAGCCGTTGCTCTTCAGCGCCGAGAGGATGCCGATCGACAGGCCGTCGTACGGCGAGAGCACGCCCGCGACCTTCGCGCCACCGGTGTAGGTCTTGGTGAGCAGGTCCTCCATGCGCCGCTGCGCGGTGGCCGGGTCCCAGCGCAGGATGGCCGCGCGGGCGAAGTCGGTCTGCCCGCTCTTGACCACCAGCTTGCCGCTGTCGATCAGCGGCTTGAGGACGGACATCGCGCCGTTGAAGAAGAAGGTGGCGTTGTTGTCGTCCGGCGAACCGGCGAACAGCTCGATGTTGAACGGTCCCGGGCCGTTGCCCAGGCCCTTGACCAGCGAGTTCGCCTGCTCGACGCCGACCTTGAAGTTGTCGAACGTGGCGTAGTAGTCGACGTTCGGCGAGTTGCGGATCAGCCGGTCGTAGGCGATGACCGGGATCTTGCGGTCGGCCGCCTCCTGCAGCTGGGTGGTGATGGCGGTGCCGTCGATCGAAGCGACCACCAGCAGCTTGGCGCCCTTGGTGATCTGGTTCTCGATCTGGTTCACCTGGGTGGGGATGTCGTTCTCGGCGTACTGGAGGTCGACCTTGTAGCCGAGTTTCTCCAGGGCGGCCTTGATGTTGTCGCCGTCGTGGATCCAGCGTTCCGACGACTTCGTCGGCATGGTGACGCCGACCAGGCTGCCCGCCGCGTCAGCGCCGGGAGCCGCCGTCTGGTCCGCCGTCTTCTGGCTCGAGCCGCACGCCGACAGCGTCAGCGCGAGCCCCGCGGCGGCGAGTGCCGCGATTCCTCTGGTGAACTTCATTGTTCCTTCTTCCTTTCTCAGAAGCCCTGGGCGAGCCGGTGGTAGGCCTGGTTCCAGCGGATGCGGTCGGCGAAGCCGTGCGGGGTCGTGTCCTGGTCGATCACGAGCAGCTCGACGCCGAGGAGGTTCGCGAAGTCGCGAAGGGTTTCGGTGCCCACGGCCTGGGTGAGCACGGTGTGGTGCGGGCCGCCGGCGGTGATCCACGACTCGGCCGACGTCGACAGCGACGGCGCCGGCTCCCACACCGCGCGCGCCACCGGCAGCTTCGGCAGCGGCTCGTCCGGCGCGACGACCTCGATCTCGTTGGCGACCAGGCGGAACCGGTCGCCGAGGTCGACCAGGCCGAGGACCACGCCGGGCCCGGGGGCGGCGTCGAAGACCAGCCGGACCGGGTCCTCGCGGCCGCCGATGCCGAGGGCGTGGATCTCGCACGACGGCTTCGCGGCGGCGATGCTCGGGCAGACCTCCAGCATGTGCGCGCCGAGGATCTTCGGCGTGCCCGGCCCGAAGTGGTAGGTGTAGTCCTCCATGAACGACGCGCCGAGGCTCTTGCCGACGCCCATCGCCTTGACCGCGGCGAGCAGCGCGGACGTCTTCCAGTCGCCCTCGCCGCCGAAGCCGTAGCCGTCGGCCATCAGCCGCTGCACGGCGAGGCCGGGCAGCTGCCGCAGGCCGCCGAGGTCCTCGAAGTTCGTGGTGAACGCGCCGAAGCCGCCGTCGGTGAGGAACCTCCGCAGCCCGGCTTCGATCTTCGCCGCGTACCGCAGGGACTCGTGCCGCGCTCCCCCGGCCGCCAGTTCGGGGACGACGTCGTAGTCCTCGGCGTACTGCGCCACCAACGCGTCCACATCGGACACGGCGTCGACCTGCTCGACCAGCTCGTTCACGCCGTAGGTGTTGACCGAGACGCCGAACCGCAGCTCGGCCTCGACCTTGTCGCCTTCGGTGACGGCGACGTCGCGCATGTTGTCGCCGAACCGGGCCAGCCGGAGGTTCCGCAGGTGGTCGGCGCCGATGGCGGCGCGCGCCCACGCGTCGATCCGCGCGACCACGACCGGGTCGGACACGTGGCCGGCGACGGTCTTGCGCGGCACGCCGAGCCGGGTCTGGATGAACCCGAACTCGCGGTCGCCGTGCGCGGCCTGGTTGAGGTTCATGAAGTCCATGTCGATGGTCGACCACGGCAGGGCTTCGTTGAGCTGGGTGTGCAGGTGCAGCAGCGGCTTGCGCAGCGCGTCCAGCCCGGTGATCCACATCTTCGCGGGCGAGAAGGTGTGCATCCACGCGATCACGCCGACGCAGGCGGCGTCGGAGTTGGCCTCCTGCAGGACGCGGCGGATCGACGCGGCTTCGGTCAGCACCGGCTTGCCGACGATCTCGGCGGAGATCCCACCGGAGGCGGCCAGCAGCTGCTGGATGCGCAGGGACTGGCCGGCGACCTGCTCGAGGGTCTCCTCGCCGTAGAGGGCCTGGCTGCCGGTGAGGAACCAGAGCTGGGGTTTCGACGCGCGGGTCATCGTTCTCCTTGGAGCGTTCAGTGCTGGCCGTAGACGTTCTGGTACCGGGCGTAGAGCCGGTCGACGTCCTCGGGTGGGAGGGGTTCGGGGGTGCCGAGCTCGAAGGCCTTGTGCACCGTGCGGGCCACGTCTTCGACCATCACCGCCGCCTTGACCGCGGCGCGCGCGGTCCGCCCGACGGTGAACGGGCCGTGGTTGCGCATCAGCACCGCGGGCGAGCGGCTCGCGCGCAGCGTTTCGACGATGCCGCGGCCGATGGAGTCGTCGCCGATCAGGGCGAACGGCCCGACCGGGATCTCCCCGCCGAACTCGTCGGCGATCATCGTGAGCACGCACGGGATCGGCTCGCCGCGGGCGGCCCACGCCGTGGCGTACGTCGAGTGAGTGTGCACGACCCCGCCGATCTCCGGCATGTGCCGGTAGACGTAGGCGTGCGCGGCGGTGTCCGAGGACGGCGCCAGCTCGCCGTGCACGAGTTCGCCGTGCAGGTCGGTGACGACCATGGTCTCGGCGGACAGATCGTCGTAGGACACGCCCGAGGGCTTGATGACCATCAGGTCCCGGCCCGGGACCCGCGCGGAGACGTTGCCCGCGGTCCAGATGACCAGGGCGTTGCGGGTCAGTTCACCGTGGAGGTTCGCCACGGTCTCCCGCAGTTCCGCGACGGTGTCGAGGACTTCGCCGGTCAGCGACATCAGGACCGTCCTTTCGCGACTTCGCGGCGGCGGGCGGCGAGGCGGTGCATGACATCGTTGCCGCCGCGGCCGAAGTAGTCGTGCAGCGTCGTGTACTCGGCGTACAGCTCGTCGTAGGCGTGGACGTGCGCGGGCACCGGCCGGTAGACCGCGCGTTCGACCGAGCCCATCGCCGCGGCGGCCGCGCGGATGTCCGGGTAGGCCCCGGCGGCGACGGCCGCGTGGATGGCCGAGCCGAGCGCGGGTCCCTGCGCGGAGCCGATCACCGACAGCGGGAGGTTGGTGACGTCGGCGTAGATCTGCATGAGCAAGGCGTTCTTCATCAGCCCGCCCGCGATGATCAGCTCGGTGACCGGGACTCCGGCCTCGGTGAAGGTCTCGATGATCTTCCGGGTGCCGAACGCCGTGGCTTCCAGGAGCGCGCGGTAGACGTCCTCGGGGCGGGTGGCGAGGGTCTGCCCGACGATGACGCCGGACAGTTCGTGGTCGACCAGCACCGAGCGGTTGCCGCTGTGCCAGTCGAGGGCGACCAGGCCGTGTTCGCCGATCTCCTGCTGGGCGGCCAGCCGGGTGAGCTGCTCGTGCCCGTCGTGGGCGAAATGCCCGGTGAACCAGCCGAAGATGTCGCCGACGCCGCTCTGCCCGGCCTCGTAGCCCCAGAGCCCGGGGACGATGCCGCCGTCGACGACCCCGCACATGCCGGGGACTTCGCGCAGTTCGGCGCCGTTCATCACGTGGCACGTCGAGGTGCCCATGATCGCCACCATCTGGCCGGGCTCGACGGCGTTCGCGGCGGGCGCGGTGACGTGCGCGTCGACGTTCCCGACCGCGACCGCGATGCCTTCCGGCAGGCCGGTCCAGGCGGCGGCTTCGGCGGTCAGCGAACCGGCCCGCGAACCCAGCTCGCCCAGCGGGTGCTCGAGCTTGTCGGCCACGAAGGACTCGAAGCCCGGCGCCAGCTCACGCAGGAAGTCCTGGCTCGGGTACTGGCCGTCCTGCAGGATGCCCTTGTACCCGGCGGTGCACGCGTTGCGGACGTAGGTCCCGGTCAGCTGCCAGACGATCCAGTCGGCCGCCTCGACCCAGTGGCGCATCGCGGCGTAGACGTCCGGGGCCTCTTCGAGCACCTGGAGCGCCTTCGCGAA
Source organism: Amycolatopsis nalaikhensis (assembly GCF_030264295.1). GTDB lineage: Bacteria > Actinomycetota > Actinomycetes > Mycobacteriales > Pseudonocardiaceae > Amycolatopsis > Amycolatopsis nalaikhensis. The sequence continues at coordinate 8,600,925 of NZ_CP127173.1, forward strand.
CTCCCACTCCGACGAGATCAGGCCGCCGTAGCGCGGCAGCCACTTCTCGCCGCGCTGCCGCGCCAGCTCGTTGATCCGGTCGGCCTGCGGCTGCGCCGAGTGGTGCTTCCACAGCTTCACGTACGCGTGCGGGTTGCCCTCGAACCCGGGCAGCTCGCACAGCGGCGTGCCGTCGGCGGTCGTCGGGACCATGGTGCACGCGGTGAAGTCGGTGGCGACGCCGATGACGTCACCCGCGTCGACGCCCGCGTCCCGCAGCGCCGCCGGTACGGCGTTGCGGAGCACTCCGACGTAGTCCGCGGGCACCTGCAGTGCCCAGTCCGGCGGCAGCGCGCGGCCCGTGGCGGGCAGCGTCTCGTCGAGCACCCCGTGCGGGTACTCGAAAACGGCGGAGCCGAGCTCGGCCCCGTCCCGGACCCGCACGACCACCGCGCGGCCCGACAGCGTGCCGAAGTCGACGCCGACGGTCAGTGGTTCTCCCACGGTGTCCTCCCTCCTGGTTGGTGACCGGGACGCGGCGCGGGCGGCGGTGGTCGCGCCGCGCCCCGGGGTTCTAGCGGCCGGTGAAGACCAGCGTCGTCACGGAGTTGGCGGGCAGCGTCAGCTTCGACGTCGCCGCCAATCCGGTGATCTCCCTGGTCTGCGGCACGATGGCGGTCGGCGCGGCGAGGCTGTTGCGCCCCGTCGGGTCGCCGGTGAGCGTGGTGAGCGTCCCGGTGCCGTCGACCGCGGTGACGCCGGTGAGCGCCAGCCGGGCCGTCTGCACCTGGCCGGTCGGGTTGACGAGCTTGACCGTGAACGTCTTCCGGCCGTTCTTGGTGGTCACGTTCACCACCTGCCGCAGGGGGCTGCCCTGGTTGAGGCGGCTGGTCACGATCTGCTTGCCGAGCGTGCTGGAGAACATCTGCTGCACCCAGTACGACGGCGAGCCGTAGCTGCTCCCGGCGTCGAGGCCGATCAGGTTGACCGGCCAGTTGGACTGGTTCTCGTGCACCAGCACCGGCGCGTACATCGAGCCGATGACGATGTCGCTGTTGCGTTCCAGCCCGGTCAGGAACGCGGCCTCGCCGATGGCGGCGGCCAGGGTGCCGGTGGGCCGGCCGTCCTGGGCGCCGTACTCGCCGACGAGGATCTCCGGGCCGGAGCGGTCCGCGGTGTCGTAGCGGGTCGAGTTGTCGGTGAACCACTGCGGCGACTGGTAGTAGTGGTCGTCCGCGGCGTCCGGGCGCACCCCGGTCGACGTGCTCGACGCGGCCCCGCCCTGCAGGCCGCCGGTGGTGGCGATGACCGTCAGCTGCGGGTACTTCGCCTTGATGGCGTTGAACATGTCGGTGAACCGCCAGGCGTAGCTACCCGAGCCGTCGAACCAGTCCTCGTTGCCGACCTCGACGTAGTGCAGGTCGAACGGGGCCGGGTGCCCGTCGGCGATCCGCTTGGCGCCCCACGTCGTCGAGCGGTCGCCGATGGCGTACTCGATCTCGTCCAAGGCTTCCTGGACGTACTGCGGGTAGTCGGCCTGGCTGACGTGCTGGCCGTTGAGCGTGTACCCGGCGAACAGGGCCAGCAGCGGCTGGGCGCCGATGTCCTCGGCCAGCTTGAGGTAGTCGAGGATGCCGAAGCCGTCGGTGGACCAGTAGCCCCACGCGGTGTTCTGGTGGCCGGGCCGCTGCTCGAGCGGGCCGATGGTGTTCTTCCACGCGAACCGCGTGTCGAGGGTGTTGCCCTCGAGGTAGTTGCCGCCGGGGACGCGGAACAGGCCAAGCTTCATCGCCGCGAGCTTCTGCCCGAGGTCGGCGCGGACGCCGTTGGCCCGGTTCTTGAAGGTCGGCGGGAACAGGGAGACCTGCTGGAACCAGGCGTCGCCGCTGAGCGCGGTCTTGCCCTTGTTGACCAGCGAGACGACGATCCGGTTGTCGGTCGAGGCGGTGATCGTCGACGGCGTGGTGAAGCTGAACGTCTGCTGCGCCCACGCGGCGCCGACCGGCTGGACGTCCTTGCTCGCCAGCACGGTGCCGTCCGGCTTCTCCAGGCTGACCCGGACCGCGCCGGTCCACGTGCCCTTGGCGAAGAAGCTGCCGGTGTACTTCGTGGACGGCTTCGCGGCGACGCCGTAGTAGCCGACGTTGGCCGCCGCCACGCGCCCGGCGGCCGGAACCGTGTCGGCGTGCAGCTTCAGCGAGCGGTCGAGCGCGGTGTTGAGCGGCGTCGCGGTGTCGATCGCGTAGGTGCCGGTGGCACCGGGCGAAGTGAGCAGCGACCAGTACGGGACCGGCGTGTCCCCGGCGCCGCTGCCGCGCTGGTAGGCCTCCTTGAAGGTGCGGTTGCGGACCAGTTCCGCGTAGAGCCCGCCTTCGACGGAGTGGCTGATGTCTTCGAGGATCGAGCCGTAGGTGGTCGGGCGGGTGTTGGCGCGGACGACGTTGGCGTCGACCGCGAGCTGGTTGGCCCCGGCGAGGGTGCCGATCTGGGCGGCGGTCAGCGGGAAGCGGCGCAGTTCGACCTCGTCGATCGCGCCGGTGAAGCCGGACCCCACGGTGAACGGGGCCGCCGCGGTACCCGAAGCCGGGCAAGCCGAGACGTCCAGGGTCGTGCCGGTGGGCGTGCCGCAGGTGGTGGTGACCGCGGCCGCGTCGCCGTCGGCGTAGACGGTGAGCCGCTGCGAAGCGCGGTCGAGGACGAGAGCCGCGTGGTGCCAGTTGCCGTCGGCGAGCCCGCCGCCGGTGGTGGTCACCTGGATCGTGCCGACGCGGGCGGTGAGCTTGCCGCCGGTGACGCCGAGGGCGTAGCCGTCGCCGTGGTCCACGACGTTGCCGTCCGCGGTGGTGCGGAACCAGGCGGCCAGCGAGAGCGAGCCGGTGCCGGTGTCGAACGCGGGCGACGTACCCATGTCCACAGTGGACTTGCCGTCGAGCTGGACGGCCTTGCCCGCCGCGCCCGCGGTCCACGTGGCTCCCTTCAGCGTTCCGTCGGCCGCGTTCGCGCTCGAGTCGTGAGCGACCGTGCCGGTGCCCTCGTCGAAGTGCCACGACCCACTGGCCGCCAGCGCGGCGACGGCGGACGCGGTCAGCGGTGTCGGGTACGCGCGGACGTCGTCCACTCCCCCGGCGAACCAGTCGGCCGGGCCGCCCGCCCACTTGCCGCGCCCGATGACCAGGTGGCCGGACGCGGTCCACGGCGTGGTGAAGGGGACGCTCTGCTGCAGGGTTCCGTTGACGTATAACGAAAGCGTTCCGGCCGCGCGGTTGTAGACGCCGACGACGTGCTGCCACTGGTCGGCCTGCGCGGGCAGGGTGGACACCGCCGAGGACGACGCCGTGTCGCCGTCGCCCGCTCGGCGGGTGAAGGCGAAACGGCCGTCGGCGGCGCGCTGGAGGTAGAAGCCGCTGATCGCCGAGCCGTCGACGCTCACCGCGGTCCGGAAACCGGTGGCCGCGGTCGGCTTGACCCACGCGGACACCGAGAAGCTCTGCGCGGTGTCGACGACCGGCGCCGGGACGTCGGCCGCCGCGTCGGTGCCGTTGAACACGGCGCCGTGCGGGCCGACGACGCCGTCGCCCCAGGCGGCCCCGCTGGTCAGGGTGGCGGTGCGCGCGTCGAGGGAGTCGTCGGCCGCGGTGGTGCCGGTGCCTTCGTCGAGACCCCAGTGCCCGGCGATGGCCAGGCGGGCGGCGTCGGCGCCGGTCAGTGCGCCGGAGTAGGCGCGGACGTCGTCGATCGAGCCGTCGACGTAGTCCACCGGGTTGCCGCCGTACTTGCCGCGGCCGATCACCAGGTGGCCGGTGCCGGCCCAGCCCGCGGGCGCGGCGACGGTCGCCTGGCGGGTGCCGTCGACGTAGAGGGCCAGCGTCGACGCGGCCGCGTCGAACACGCCGGTGAGCTGGTACCACTGGCCGACGACCGGGTCGAAGTTCGCCGACGCGACCACACCGTCGGCCGGGGCGTCCCCGGCGAGGCGGGTGAAGGCGAAGCGGCGCGAGTCGTCGCGGAACTGCAGGAAGAAGTTGCTGACCTGGGTGCCGTCGACGCTGACGAACGTCTGGAAACCGGACGTCTTGTCGAGCTTGACCCAGCTGCTGACGGAGAAGCTCTTCGTCGTGTCGAGCACGGGTGCCCCGGCGTCGGCGAACCCGCCGGCGCCGTCGGTGGTCAATGCACCGCCGCGGATGCCCGGCCCCCAGCCCGCGCCCGCGTTCAGGGTGGCGGGGTGGTCCCCCGCGGTGTCGGCCGCGGTCGTGCCGCTGCCTTCGTCGAACGTCCAGTGCCCGGCCAGGCCCGGCTCGGGCTCGGCCGCCGAGGCGGCGGTGACGGGGAGGGCCGAGAACAGGGTCAGGGCCGCGAGCACGGCCAGGGGGCGCCGGAATCTGTGGGGCATGGCTCTCCTTCGAGCGTTAGCGCTCACACGACTGGGGGTGCGGAAGCGCCACTTTCGTAGGGAAAGTGACGCTTTCGCGCTAGCGGGTTCGGCGGGTGACGAGGCGTTGCAGGACGATGAAGACGAACAGCAGGGCCCCGGTGATGATCGAGGTCCACCAGGAGTTGAGGGTGCCGTCGAAGGTGATCAGCGTCTGGATGATGCCCAGCACCATGATCCCGAGCACGGTGCCCAGCACGTAGCCGGAGCCGCCGGTGAGGATGGTGCCGCCGATGACCACCGCGGCGATCGCCGTCAGTTCGAGGCCGACGCCGTTGAGCGGGTCGCCGGAGGACTTGTAGAGCACCAGCAGGAGCCCGCCGAGCGCCGAGCAGAACCCGCTGATCGTGTACACCGCGATCTTCGTCCGGCCGGTCTTGAGACCCATCAGCATCGCGGACTGCGCGTTGCCGCCGATCGAGTAGACCGTCCGGCCGAACCGGGTGAAGACCAGGACGTAGGCCGAAACCGCGACGACCACCAGCGCGACGACCACGCTGATCGAGATGTGCAGCTCGCCGCCCAACGGGATCTGTGTCTGCGCGAGGGTGGCGATCGTCGGGTTGTCGATCGAGTACGCCTCGGTGCTGATCGTGTAGCAGAGCCCGCGGGCGAAGAACATCCCGATCAGCGTCGCGATGAACGGCTGGATCTCGAAGAAGTGGATGAGCGCGCCCATCCCGGCGCCGAGCAGCGCGCCGATCACCAGTACCACGGCGATCGCCGCGTACGCGGGCCAGCCGTGCTTCTGCAGCAGGTCGCCGGAGACCACTGTGGACAGTGCGACGACCGACCCGACGGACAGGTCGATGCCGCCGGTGAGGATCACGAACGTCATCCCGACGGCGACCACGAGCAGGAAGGCGTTGTTGATGAACAGGTCGAGGATGACCTGCCCGGAGCCGAACGCCTCGTAGCTCGACGCGCCGAAGATGTACGCCCCGATCAGCAGCGCCATCGTGGCGAGGATCGGCAGGTGCCGCTGCTGCGGCCGGTAGCCCTTGACGCGGGCGGCGAGCGTGGTCATACCCCGACCTCGACCTTCTCCGGCGACGGCGCCGGGGTGACCGGATGGGCCCGGTGCCTGCGCCGGAGCTTCCGGCGGAACGCGGGCGACTGCAGGAGGCACACCGCGAGCACGACCACGGCCTTGAACAGCATGATCGCCTCGGGCGGGATGCCGAGGGCGTAGACGGTGGTGGTCAGCGTCTGGATGAGCAGCGCGCCGATGACCGCGCCGCCGAGGGAGAACCGGCCGCCGGTCAGCTGAGTGCCGCCGACGACGACGGCGAGGATCGCGTCGAGCTCGATGAACAGCCCGGCGTGGTTGGCGTCGGCGCTGTGCACGTTCGCGCTGATCATCAGCCCGGCGATGCCCGCGCACAGCCCGCAGAAGACGTAGACGAGCCAGGTCAGCCGCGCCGACCGGAGCCCGGCGAGCCTGCTGGCCTCGGGGTTGCCGCCGACGGCTTCGACGAGCATGCCGAGCGCGGAGCGGCGGACGAGCACCGACGCCAGCACGAACACCGCCAGCGCGATGAGGATGGCGCTGGGCAGGGTGAACAGGAACCCGCTGCCGATCCATTCGAAGGAGTGGGAGTTGACGGTGATGATCTGGCCGTCGGAGATCAGCTGTGCGATCCCGCGCCCGGCGACCATGAGGATCAGCGTGGCGATGATCGGCTGGATGCCCAGCGCGGCGACGAGCCAGCCGTTCCACACCCCGAGCACCAGCGACAGGCCGAGCGCCAGCCCGAACGCGACCAGCGTCGTCCCGACTCCGTCCGGGTGCCCGCTCACCCAGAGGCAGGCGAGCGAGCCGCTGATCGCCACGACCGCGCCGACCGAGAGGTCGATGCCGCGGGTGGCGATCACCAGCGTCATGCCGATCGCGATGAGGACCAGCGGGGCGCCGTTCTTGAGGATGTCGACGAGGTTCCCGTAGAGGTGCCCGTCGCGCAGCTCGACCTTGAAGAACGACGGGCTCGCGACGAGATCGCCGAGCAGCAGCACCAGCAGCGCCACCACGGGCCAGAAGAGCCGGTGTTTCGTCATGCCTTTCACGCCTGCACCCCCTCGGCCATGGTGGCCATGATGTCGTCCGCGGTGAGCGCCTGGTTTTCGCGCACCGCCACGACCTTCCGGTCGCGCAGCACCACGACGCGGTGGCTCAGCCGCAGGACTTCCTCCAGTTCGGCGGAGATGTAGACGACGGCCATGCCGTCGCCCGAGAGCTGGGTGACCAGCCGCTGGATCTCCGTCTTGGCCCCGATGTCGATGCCGCGGGTGGGCTCGTCGAGGATGAGCAGCCGCGGCTCGGTGATCAGCCACCGGGCCAGCAGCACCTTCTGCTGGTTGCCGCCGGACAGGTTGCCCACCAGCGCTTCGGGGTTCGCCGGGCGGATGTCGAGGGCCTTGACGTACTTCTCGGCGATCTCGTCCTGGCGGCGGCGGGACAGCGGCCGCGCCCAGCCGCGGGAGGCCTGGAGCGCCAGCACGATGTTCTCGCGGACGGTCAGTTCCTCGACCAGGCCCTCGGCCTTGCGGTTCTCCGACAGGAACGCGATCTTGTGGTCCAGCCCGGCGCGCGGGGTCCGCAGCGAGGCGGCCTCGCCGTCGATCTTCACCGACCCGCTGTCGGCGTGGTCGGCACCGAACAGCAGCCGGGCCAGCTCGGTCCGCCCGGACCCGAGCAGCCCCGCCAGCCCGACGACCTCACCCGCGTGGACGTCGATGCTGAACGGCGCGACCCCGCCCTTGCGGCCGAGGTCCTCGGCGGCCAGCAGCACCGGCGCGTCCGCGACCTCGGCGCGGGTCGGCCCGGAGTCCTCCAGGTCTTCGAGGACCTGCAGCTCCTTGCCGATCATGCGGGTGACCAGTTCGACCGGCGTGATGTCGGCCGTGCGGTACTCGCCGATGAGCTTTCCGTTGCGCAGCACGGTCATCCGGTCGGCGATCGCGAAGACCTGGTCGATGAAGTGGGAGACGAACAGGATCGCCATGCCCTGGTCGCGCAGGGACCGCACGACCTTCAGCAGCTGCTCGACCTCCCCGGTGTCCAAACTGGACGTCGGCTCGTCGAGGACGAGGACCCGCGCGTCGACGTCGAGCGCGCGGGCGATGGCGACCAACTGCTGGACGGCGATCGAGCAGCGGCTCAGCTCGGCCGAGACGTCGACGTGGACGTCCAGCCGGGCGAGGAGCTCCTCGGCCCGCCGCCGCATCGGGCCCCACTGGATGCGGCCGAAGCGGCGGGGTTCCCGGCCGAGGCAGACGTTCTCCGCCACGGACAGGTTCGGGCAGAGGTTGACCTCCTGGTAGACCGTGCTGATGCCGGCCTGCTGGGCCGAGCCCGGTCCGTTGAAGGCGACTTCGTCGCCGTCGAGTTCGATCGTGCCCGCGTCCACCCCGTAGACACCGGTCAGCACCTTGATGAGGGTGGATTTCCCGGCGCCGTTCTCGCCCATCAGGGCGTGGACCTCGCCGGGGAACATCCGGAAGTCGACCCCGTCCAGGGCGAGGACGCCGGGGAACTCCTTGCGGATACCGCTCATCCGCACCATGGGCTGCGGTTCAGGCATGACGTGTGCTCCGGGGTGGCGGTGGGGTCGTGAGTGTTCAGGGCGGTTAGAACCGCCCTAAACACTCACGACCGCCTGGGACGGGTCAGTACTGGCGCTGCGGCAGGGCGGCCTTGGCGGACGCCTGGTCGAACTCGGTTTCCTGGGTCTCGATGCGGGCGGGCACCTGCTCGCCGGCGGCGACCTTCTTCACCAGGTCCATCAGCTGCGGGCCGAGCAGCGGGTTGCACTCGACGACGTGGTTGATCTTGCCGTCGGCCAGCGCCTGCAGGGCGTCCTTGACGCCGTCGACCGAGACGATCTTGATGTCCTTGCCCGGCACCTTGCCCGCGGCCTCGATCGCCTCGATGGCGCCGAGGGCCATGTCGTCGTTGTGCGCGTAGAGGACGTCGATCTTGGGCTGGGACTTCAGGAAGGCCTCCATGACCTCCTTGCCCTTGGCGCGGGTGAACTCACCGGTCTGCGAGGCGACGATCTTGTACTTCGGGTCCGCCGCGATGACGTCCGCGAAGCCCTTCTTGCGGTCGTTCGCCGGGGCCGAACCGGTCGTGCCCTGCAGCTCGACGATGTTGACCTGGCCGGTGGCGCTGCCGAACTCCTTGGTCAGCCACTCCCCCGCCTTCTTGCCCTCGGCGACGAAGTCCGAGCCGAGGAAGGTCTTGTAGAGCGACTTGTCCGGCGAGTCGATCGCGCGGTCGGTGAGGATGACCGGGATGTTGGCCGTCTTGGCCTCCTTGAGCACGGTGTCCCAGCCGGACTCGACGACCGGCGAGAAGGCAATGACCTTGACCTTCTGCTGGATGTAGGAGCGGATCGCGGAGATCTGGTTCTCCTGCTTCTGCTGCGCGTCGGAAAACTTCAGCTCGATGCCCGCCGTCTTCGCGGACTCCTGGATGGACTTCGTGTTCGCCGTCCGCCAGCCGCTCTCGGCGCCCACCTGGGCGAAGCCGAGCGTGATCGCCCCGCCGGACGAGCCGGACGAACCCCCGCTCCCGCAGGCGGTGAGCAGCACGAGTCCGGCCGCCGCGGCCGCCGCGGCGGCCCATCGCTTCTTCAGCACGTTCACTCCTCGATCGACGGTGATCATTTTTGTTAGCGTTAACATCCCAAGGTGGGGCTCTCGGGTGGGCCGCGGTCGCCGCGCTACCGGGGCCCGGTGCTTTCGCGGACGATCAGCTCGGGCACGACCAGGGCGCGCGCGTGCCGGTCGCCCCCGCCCATCCGTTCGCTCAGCAGGCCGAACGTGCGCCTGCCGACTTCGATGAAGTCCTGGCGCACCGTGGTCAGCGGCGGCGTGAAGTACGCCGCCTCGGGGACGTCGTCGAAGCCCGCGACGCGCACGTCCCGCGGCACCGAGATGCCCGCTTCGGCGAACGCGCGCAGCAGGCCGAGCGCCATCTGGTCGTTGCCGGCGAAGACGGCGTCCAGGTCCGGGTCCTTGGCGAGGGATCGCCCCGCCTCGTAGCCGGAGCGCGAGCTCCAGTCGCCGCGGATGACCCGCGGCACCGCGACGCCGTGGCGTTCCAGGGTCTCCCGCCAGCCGAGCTCGCGGTCGCGGGCCTCCAGCCAGTCCTCCGGACCGGCGACGTGCCAGACGGTCCGGTGGCCGAGGGCCAGCAGGTGCTCGGTGGCGCGGCGGGCGCCGTCGCGCTGGTCGACGGAGATCACCGGCACCGGCGCCGCCTCGCCGCCGCCGACGGCGACGACGGGGAAGTCCGCGGGCGCGGCTTCGAGCGCCCGGCCCGCGCTGACGTGCGGCGCGATGACGATGATGCCCTCGACCGCCTGGCGGCGGAGGTTCTCCACCGCGTCGGCGATCGAGGACCGGCCGGGCCGGCTGACACTGGAGATCGTGATCGCGTACCCGGCTTCGCGGGCGGCGTTCTCGATCCCGTAGAGCGTGCTGGCCGGACCGTACAGATTGGACTCGAGCGCGACGACGCCGAGCGTCCCGGTCCGGCCGGTGACCAGGGCGCGGGCCGCGGAGTTGGGGCGGTAGCCCAGCTCCTCGATCGCGGCGAGCACCCGGGCGCGGGTCTCCGGGCGCACCGGGCCGGTCCCGTTGATGACGCGGGAGACGGTCATGTGCGAAACACCCGCGACCCCCGCGACGTCGGTCAGGCTCGGCTGCCGCGTACCGGTGGCGGCCACCCTGGCGGGGCCGCCGGAGCGCGGTCGTTCGGCCACCGGTGTCCCCTTTCGTCGGCCCTGACGTGGTCCCCGTCACCCGAACCGGTGACGGCGAGGAGTAGTGTTAGCGATAACACCGACGCGGTCAACCCCGGGTCGCGTAACGGTCTAGTCACGTGACCCGGAGCAGGCCGCTCTCGCACTTCAGGGCCCCGACCTGCGGGGAGACTCGTTTGTTTTTCACCGGCCGTGCGGCGCGGCGGTGTTCAAGGGGCATGTTCGGCGGGTCAGAGCGCCAGCGAAGCCGCCACCGGCAGGTGGTCGCTGCCCGTCGCGGGCAACGTCCACGCCGCGACCGGCCGCACCCCGCCGACGAAGATCTGGTCGATGCGCGCCAGCGGCAGCGACGCGGGCCAGGTGAAGCCGAAGCCGTCGCCCGCCTCGTCCTGCGCCGGGCGCAGCCGGGCGGTGATCGGGTCGAGGCCCCGGTCGTCGGTGGTGCCGTTGAAGTCGCCGACCAGCACCGTGCGCGGGGCGGGGGCCGCGGCCAGTTCGTCGGCGAGCCTGCCGATCGCCGCGTCGCGGCCGTTCGCGGTGAACCCCGCGTCGAGCCGGACCCGCACCGACGGCAGGTGCGCCACGAACACCGCCACCGGACCCCGCGGAGTGTCCACTGTGGTCCGCAGCGCGCGCGTCCACGGCATGATCTCCACCGGGCGCGTGTCGTGGAGCGGGAACGTGCTCCACACCCCGACCGTCCCCTGCACCGAGTGGTGCGGGTACCCGGCGGCGAGGGCGTCCTCGTACTTCGGGATCTCGGACTTCTTCAGCTCCTCCAAGGCGATCACCTGCGCGCCCGACGCGGCGAGCGCCCGCGCGGTGCCCGCCGGGTCCGGGTTCTCGTCGTTCACGTTGTGCGAGACGATCGTGAAGTCTCCCCCGGCCGCCCGCCGGTCGAGCAGCCGTCCGCCGAACGTGAAACCCCAGACGAGCGCGGGCAGCAGCAGCGCCACCAGTGCGAGCGCCGACCGCCGGACCGCGGCCGCGACGAGCAGCGCCACGACGAGCAGCCCCAGCCACGGCAAGACCGTCTCGAGCAGGCTGCCCGCGTTGACCGCCCAGTTCGGCACCAGCCGGTGGGCGAGCATCAGCACCGCCGTGAGCACGGCGAAGACGGCGATCACCCGGCCCCGGCGCCAAGTCCCCGGTCGGCGCTCCGGGGTCGGCGGCACGGTGATCGGCTCGGTGATCGCGGTCATCGGGTCGCCGCCGGGAGCTCGCGCTGGATCGCCGCGATGAGCTTTTCGCTGTTCTCCAGCGCGGCCCGCAGCCCCGCCGCCGGGGAGCCGCCCGGGTTCTGGTGCAGCACGACACCGAGGACCAACGCCCCGCCGCGTACCTCGGCCGCCCACATCAGCGCGCCGCCCGCCGCGGTCGAGGAGCCGGTCTTCAGCCCGATCACGCCGTTGCGGCCGAGCAGCGTGTTCGTGTTGACCACCGAGCCGGGGACGCCGTCGACGCGCAGGCTCCGGGTCGCCACGATCGACCGGATCACCTCGTTCTTCATCACCTCGCGGGCCAGGCGCAGCTGGTCCTCGGCGGTGCTCGTGGTCGAGTCCTCGACCCCGCTGGCGCCGGTGTAGGTCGTGTCGGTCATGCCGAGGGCCGCGGCCTCGCGGTTCATCTTCTCGACGAAGGCTTCCTGGCTGCCGGCGTCCCAGCGGGCGAGCAGGCGGGCGATGTTGTTGCCGGACGGGATCAGCATCAGCGCCAGCAGGTCCCGTTCGCTGATCCGTCGGCCCGCGCGGACCGGCGCGGTCGATTCGTCGGGCGCCGTCGACTCGGCTTGGGCCTGCTCGTCGACGGTGATCTCCGGACCCGCCTCGCCCGGGGCGAGCGGGTGGTCCTTCAGCACCACGTAGGCGGTCATCACCTTGGTGACGCTGGCGATCGGCACCGGCCCGCGCTCACCGCGGCTGCCGAGCGAGCCGAGCCCCTGCACCTCGGCGCTCGCCTGCCCTTCGTCGGGCCACGGCAAGGCCAGGTCGACGTCCGGCCGCGCGAGCGCCCGGCCGGCGATCTCGGGCGGGAAGACGACCCAGCAGGCGGCGGCGAGCACCACCGCCACGGCGGCGGCGAGCCCACCGGCGACGGGCGGGATTCGGGTACGGGCCATGCGTTTCCTCCGGGTGCCGGGGTGCGCTTCTCGAGCGCACACCGATCACTCTGTCCGGAGAAGATCGCCGGTCCGTCGGGGTTGTTCGACAGGTCTGAACCAGAAATGTCGCGGTTCTGTACCAAAGAAGGCGCGGGGCGCCGCCCGCCGCGCGCGAGCGGCGCCCCGCGGTCCGGGGGTCAGCTCACGTGGACGTAGTCGACGACGAGCTGCTGCGGGAACTGCGTGCTGGCGTCCGGGTCGCCGGGCCAGTAGCCGCCGACCGCGAGGTTGAGGATCACGAAGAACTCGTGGTTGAACACCCACTGGTTGCCGCCGACGTCGGCGGGCGTGCGCGTCTGGTAGGCGTTGCCGTCCACCGACCAGACGATCTTGTCGGTGGACCAGTCCACGGCGTAGGTGTGGAAGTCGTCGGAGAAGTTCGGCCCGGTGTAGGCGGCGCCGATGCCGCCGGACCCGGAGTAACCCGGCCCGTGGATGGTGCCGTGCACGGTGTTCGGCTCGAACCCGACGTTCTCCATGACGTCGATTTCGCCGCACTGCGGCCAGCCCGCGGTGCCGATGTCGGTGCCCAGCATCCAGAACGCGGGCCACATGCCCTGCCCGCGCGGCAGCTTCATCCGGGCTTCGACGTGCCCGGAGCTGGTCGAGAACTTGCCGGAGGTGTTGAGCCGCGCGGAGGTGTACTCGCAGGTGCCGTACCAGCAGTTCTTGCCGATGTTCTCCTTCTTCGCGGTGATCACGAGGTGGCCCTGGCCGTCGAGCGCCGCGTTCGCGGTGCCGTCGGTGTACCACTGCCGCTCGTGGTTGTTGACGTTGTCGCCGGTCTCGTGCACCCACTTCCCGCCGTCGACCCCGCTGCCCGCCGGGCCGTCGAAGTCGTCGGAGAAGCTCGCGAGGACCGCGTTGGGGGCGGCCTGGCTCTGCGGGGCGGCCACCACCGCGCCGAGCACGAGCAGGGTCGCGGGCGCGGCCAGCAGCCGGGCCGTCCGCCACCACCGGCGGGAGTTCCTGGTCGACGTCATTGTCGCCTCTTCTTCGTCCGCGGGCGACGGCTGGCGGCTCACCGGCACCCTATTTGTTGTGGATGGCAACAAAGTATGGACGCGCCGGTGGCGAAGAACAAGGCTATCCGGTCGGTCATTTTCCGACGAGTACCCGATGGTCCGGACCACCGGGTACTTTCGGGCAACCGGCGGCGTCAGCGCAGGATGCAGTCGAGGCCGAGGCCCAGCGAGGTGAGCACGTACTGGCAGATGTGCGACGCGTGCTCGGCGTCGGTCTCCGTGCACGCGAGCGGCACGCCCAGGATGTCGACGGAGCAATAGGCGTAGAACTGGTTCGGGTTCCCCGGCACCGGGTCGGCCGACGCCGGCACGGCCGTGGCGACCACCGCGGAAACCGTGAGCGCGGCAGCCGCCACCCAGGACGCGATTCGGGTCTTCATCGTGCTCTCCTTCCGCAATCTCCCTGCGGGCCAGGGGTTTGTGCTGGAGGAGATTCCCCGTCCGGCACCGGTTACGTCCAGGGTCACCGGAAAGTGTCACGTTCACGTACCTGACTGCGGTTCAGACTGTTGACGCACGTCACCGGGCTGACCTATAAAGGGACGTCCGGGTGTACGCCGCAACACCTCCGCTGATCTTCCTCCGGAGGCCCTTGGTGTCCCCACGCACTCCGCTCCGCCGCGCCGTTTTCCTCGGCGCCGCCACCGTTTCCGCCACCGCCGTCGTCGTCGCCCTGACCGGCGGGGTGGCCGCGCGAGCCGCCTCGGCGAGATTGTCCGCCACGTTCGCGCAGACCTCGGTCTGGACCACCGGCCACGGCACGGTCCGGCCCGGGGCCAGTGCGAGCTTCGGCTTCACCGTCGCGGTCACCACCACCCCGACCACTCCCCCGTCCGCGAGCGACGTCGTGAACGTGTCCACCGCCGCCGAACTCCAGGCGGCCCTGGCGAACGCCGCCCCTGGCCAGGCGATCAAGCTGGCCTCCGGCACCTACCGCGGCTCGTTCGTCACGACGAAGGCCGGGACCGCCACCAACCCGATCAGCCTGTCCGGCCCCGCCGACGCGGTCCTGATCAACGACGGCCCGTCGGGTGACGCGCCGGACTGCCCGGCCCCGACCCCGGGCTGGGATCCCGGGTACGGCCTGTGGCTGTCCGGCGCGCCCTACTGGACGTTGTCCGGGTTCACCGTGCGGGAGTCGAAGAAGGGCATCGTGGTGGACGCCTCGCCGCACACCACCATCGACGGCGTCACCGTGAACCACGTCGACGAAGAGGCGATCCACTTCCGCCGGTCCTCGGCCGACAGCGTCGTGAAGAACTCGACCATCACCTACACCGGCCTCGTGCAGCCCGGCTACGGCGAAGGCGTCTACCTCGGCTCGGCCAACTCGAACTGGGGTTGCCACGGCAACTCCGGCGGCGTCGACCGCGGCGACCGGATCCAGGTGCTGGACAACCACATCGGCCCGTTCGTCGCGGCCGAGGCCGTCGACGTCAAGGAAGGCACCACCGGCGGCCTCATCCGCGGCAACACGTTCGACGGCCGCGGGATCACCGGCCAGAACTCCGCCGACTCCTGGATCGACGTCAAGGGCATCGGCTACACCATCGAGGGCAACACCGGCACGTTCACCTCGCCCGGCACGTTCGCCAACGGCTACGAGAACCACAACCCGAGCACCAGCCCGTCGTTCGACAACGGCTGCGGCAACGTCTGGCGCGACAACAAGTCCGACCTCGGTGGCGTAGGCGCCTACGCGATCAAGATCAGCTCGGTGTCGAAGTGCTCGGCGAACCCGAACGTCGTCTACGCCTCGAACACGGCGACCAACGCCCGGTCGGGGCTGACGAACATCCCGGTCACGCCGTAGGTCAGACGTTCATGGCCAGCCACAGCGCCACCCACGCGGCGGCGGCGAGCAAGGCGCCCGTCGCCGCCGCGAGGAGGACGCGCCGCAGGCCGCGGGCGGGCTTCGCCGGTGTCTCGATGTGGTCCATGAACTCGATCATGAACCACGGAGCCGGATCCGCCCAGCCGGCGCCCTCGTCCGGGCGACCCCTGCGCGGGGTACCCCGGCGTCGTCAGGGCACGATCGAGTCGACGTACCCGCCGTCGACGCGCACCGCGGCGCCGGTGGTCGCCGAGGCGAACGGGGAGCTGAGGTACACCACGAGGTTCGCGATCTCCTCGGGCTCGATCAGCCGCTGCAGCAGGGACTGCGGCCGGTGCCGCTTCATGAACTCGCGCTGGGCCTCGTCCCACGGCAGGTCCTTGTCCACCAGCTCGTAGACGAACTCCTCGACCCCGCCGGTGTGCGTCGGGCCCGCGATCACCGCGTTGACCGTGACGCCGGTGCCCGCCGCGTGCTTGGCGAACCCGCGGGACACGCCGAGCAGCGCCGTCTTCGACACTCCATAGTGGATCATCTCGGCCGGGATCACGACGGCGGAGTCGCTGGCGATGTACTGGATCCGGCCCCAGCCGCGTTCGGTCATGCCGGGCAGGTAGGCGCGGGTGAGCCGGACCGCGGCCAGGACGTTGACCTCGAAGTAGCGCCGCCAGTCGGCGTCGGTGATCTCGAGGGGCTCCTGGGCGCCGAAGATGCCGAGGTTGTTGACCAGGATGTCGGCGTCGGGCACCGCTTCGACGACCTGGGCGGCACCCGCCTCGTCGGAGACGTCGCCCGGGGCGGCGAGCAGGTCGGCGTCCGGCAGCGTCTCCTTCAGGCTTGCCATGGCCTTCCGGACACCGGTGTCGCTGCGGCCGTTGATCGCGACCCGCGCCCCCGCGCCCGCGAGCCCCGCCGCGATCGCCGCGCCGATGCCCTGGGTGGACCCGGTGACCAGCGCCGTCTTCCCGCTCAGGTCGACCCGCATGCGTGAAAGCCCTTTCTCGCCTCGTCCCGCCCTCGGGCCGATTCAAGCACAGCTCGCCGGGCCGCACCGGCTGGGAAATCCGGTTGCCGCCGCGGGGGCCCGGCCGCCACCATCTGCCCCATGACCACGCACCGCATGCCGCTCCTGCCGACCGTCGCCGCGACCACCGCGCCGGTCCAGCAGCAGCCGTGCCGTCCGCGGAGGCCCTCCCGCCCGCTGCCGTGACCGGCGCGCTGGTCGCCGGCCTGCTGGCCGGCTACGGCATCGCGATCCCGGTCGGCGCCGTCGCCACCTACCTCGTCGCGCTCACCGCCCGCACGTCGCTGCGGACCGGGCTGGCCGCCGCGCTCGGCGTCGCCAGCGCCGACGGGCTGTACGCCCTGGTCGCCGTGCTGGGCGGGGCCGCGATCGCGGGCGTCGTGACGCCGGTCGCCGGTCCGCTGCGGCTCGTTTCGGCGGGTGTCCTCGTCGTCCTGGCGGTTCGCGGCGCCTGGCAGGCGCTGCGTTCGCACCGGGCCGCCACCGCGCGTCCGGTGACCCCGCTCGCACCCGGCCGCGCCTACGTCAGCCTGCTCGGCATCACGCTGGTGAACCCGACGACGGTCGTCTACTTCACCGCGCTGGTCGTCGGCGACCGCGCCGGCACCGCCGTGTCGGTGCTCGAGCAAGGCGTGTTCGTCGTCGCCGCGTTCGCCGCCTCGGCGAGCTGGCAAGCCCTGCTGGCCGGCGGCGGAGCCCTGCTCGGGCGGCTCCTCACCGGGCCGCGCGGACGGCTGACGACGGCACTCGTGTCGAGCGCGGTGATCACCGCCCTGGCCGTCCGACTTGTCCTCGGTTGAGCGAAAAACCGTTGCGGTGTAACAGTTTGTCCTGTTCTCCGCCGCACCGTGGAAGACGTCTCCCGGCCGCGTGCCCGCCTAGTCTCGGGGAACCGAGGACGGGAGGCGGCCATGACCATGCCGATGACGGCGATGTCCGGGTGGGACGTCGCGGGGGCGACGCTGCTCGTGCTGTGGGCGCTCGCCATGTGGGCCGCGGTGGGCGTGCTGGCGTACGCGAACCGCGGCCCGGTGCGGCCCTGGGTGTACCGCGGCGCGGTCGCGGTGATCGGCCTGGGTGTGCTCGGGCAGCTCGGGCACGTCCAGGAGCACATCGCGCAGGCCGGGTACTGGCTCGGCCACCCCAACGCCCCGGCCTGGATGACGCCGTGGGGCACCGGGCTGGCCGACGGGCTGCAGATGCTGCTGCCCGCCCGCAAGACGTTCGGCATGGAACTGCTGCACCTCACCGGCAACTTCATCTTCCTGGCGGGGCTCGCCGGGGTCATGGTGATCACGCGGCGGGCCGTGGGCACCCGCGCCCGCCGGTGGGCGAAGATGGGCGTCTGGATGCAGGGCCTGCACGGGCTCGAGCACCTGGTCCTGACGCTGTCGGTGGCCTTCGGCGCGCCGCGGGCGATCGGGCTGTCGACGTTCTTCGGTCTCGTCGACCCGGGTCCGGGGCTGACCACCTACCGCGTCTGGTGGCACTTCGTCGCGAACGTCGTGGGCTCGATCATCTTCGGGCTCGCGGTGTACCACCTGTGGCGCGAACGCCGGCAGGTCCGCGCCACCTTCCTGCTCCGGCCGCTGCCGTCGCTCACCGACCGGGCGGCGTGACGCAGGTCAGCGTCGGCACCGCCCAGTCCGCGTGGTCGAGCCCGTTGCCGTCGCCGCCGTCGCTCACCAGGAGGTCCAGGACCTGGGCCCCGGTGACGTCGACGTCGACCGGCACGGCCGCCTGGCCGCCCTTGACCACCGGCGTCGTCACGCGGGTGACGCCGTCGACCGACACGCTGAAGGCGACGCTGCCGCCGGTGCCGGTTTCGCCGTCGACGCCGACCGAGGCGGTGAGGCGGGTGCACGTGCCTGCGAGGTAGAGCTGCACGTCGCTGGCCGCGTGCACGCCCAGGCCCTTCGCGTAGGCCACCCCGCCGATGGTCATCGGCTTGCCGTCGCCCGCGGCCGCCTCGCCGTTGCTCGTGTCGCGTTCGACCGGGCCCCAGCCATTCGTCGCGGTCAGGAACGGCAGCGAACTGACGGCGACCTGGCCCGCGGGAGGCGCCGGGGGCACGGCGCCGACGATCCGTTCGCCGGTCACCGACCCCGGTTTGCCCGCCTGCCGGTAGGCCACGGCGACCTTCAGCGCCGCGGTGTCCACTGTGGAAGGTGCGGTGACGGGCCACGAGAACGTCACCTCGTGCCCGCTTTCGATCCGCGAGACCGACGGCGGGGACGCGGCACCGACCGTCCAGCCCGCCGGGGCGGTGAGCACCGGCTTGACGTCGAACACCGTCGGCGCGTCCGCGGGCACCCGCACGGTCGCCGACGCGGCGAACCGCTCGCCGCCCGACACGGTGTCCGGCGCGGTCAACGCGACCGCCGCGGTCGGCGCGGGCGGCATCGCGTACCGCACCGCGTCGTAGCCGGGCGAGGCGTTCTGCCGGACGGCCAGGGACGAGCGGTAGCTGCCGTAGTTCGTCCAGCTGATCTTGCCGAGCCCGCCGGTGCTGCCGTCGAGGTTCCACACCGCGACGGCGATCGTGTTGTGGCCGTTGGGGTTCAGGATCCCGGTGGGGATCGGGAAGCTGTGCTGCGGCCCGAGGTAGTTGACGTACTGGCCGAGCTGCCAGCCGTTGACGAAGAGCAGCGCCCGGTACTGCCGCCCGGGGTCGTCGGTGATGGTGAGCCCGAGCGAAGTGTCCTGGCCGTGCGGCAGGTCGAGGTCGGCGGTCGTCCGGTACCACGAGACGCCGGGCGTGGTGTCCTGGGCCGGGAGCGTCGTGGCCGTCCAGCGCGCGTCCGGGAAGCCGGGCAGCGACCAGCCCGCGCGCTCGCCGTAGAGGCCGCCGGTGTTGAGCGGGCCGCGGACCGGGTCGAGCCCGGTCTCGCCACCCCGGACGCCCTGCAGCCGCCAGGTGACCGACGTCAGCGGCGTCCCGGTCAGCCGCGCGGCGGTGAGCCCGCGGGCGGCCTTGTTGCCGTTGGCGGCGCCGTAGTCCTCTTCGTGGCCCATGTTGACGGTCAGCACGGAGATCTCGTTGTCCCCTTGGCGCAGTGCGCCCGCCGGGAAGGCGAAGGTGTGTTGCGGGTCCTTCGAGCTGTCGAGGAAGACGCCGTTGAGCCACGCCGAGAACGCGCCCGCCGGGCCGCCGCTCTGGCTCGCCAGGGTGATGCCGGTCTGCCGCCCGTCGCCGGTGAAGTGGCCGCGGTACCAGGTGTTGCCGGTGTGGAAGCCGTAGTCGTCGGCGAAGAGCACGGGTTTCGTGCCGAGGGCCGTCGAGCTGTTGGTGGTGTCCTTGTCGGCCACCGGCCACGCCGAGTCGTCGAAGCCGGGCTGGCTCTCGGGCGACTCCTGCTGGTGCTTCCAGCCGGTCAGGGCGGGCAGGGTCACGGGCTTCGCGGTCGGGGCCGTGGCGGTGAGGCTGCCGCTCGGCGTCGGCGTCACCGAGACCGGGAAGCCGTTCCAGGACAGGGTTTTCGCGGTGCTGAAGACCTCGAACGCGCCGTCGGTGCCGGTGTCGCCGGTCAAGGCGAGGGTGCCGGACCCGGCGGCCGCCGTCCGGACCAGGTGCGTGCCGCGGATCAGCACCGGGCCCGCCGCGGTGTCCTGGCGCCAGAACGTCGCCGCCGTCGCCTTGTCGGCGAGCAGCAGGAGCAGCGGCCGCGCGCCGGGGGCCGTGACGAGCACCCGGGTCAGGCCGTCATGGGTGTAGTTCAGCCGCAGGTCACCGCGGGTAGCGTCCCAAGTGGACGTCGCGTTTCCGTCGAGCACGCGCACGGACGGCTGCTGCGCGAAGCGCAGGACGGTCTCGCCAGGGCCGCCGTGGTCGCCGTAGAGCACCGCGACGTCGCGATCGCCGATGGCCGCGGTGGTCATGATCTCCGACGTCGAGTACTGCATCCGCGTCCCGCCGAGGTCGTACCCGGCGACCAGGATCTTCGACTGGCGGCCGTTCAGCGTGACGCCGGTGCCGGGCTGCTGCGGTACCACCGGGTAGTAGTCGGCGCTGCCGGAGAGCAGGTCGACGGCGTCCACGACCACGAACGGCCCGGTCGCCGCGGCGTTCTTCTGCCCGGTGACGACGAGCTTCAGCGTGTGCGCCCCGGCGGGCAGGCCGCGCACCTCGTAACCGGTCACCTGGTTCTGCTTGCTCGCCGAATAGAGGTCGACGCTGTCCACCTTGGCCCCGTCGAGGTAGACGTCGGCGATGCCGTGGTTGCCGTCCTTCGAGGTCACCCACCGGATTCCGGTGCCGGTGAACGGGATGCTCACGCTGTCGCCGGTGACCTCCGAAAAGGACTCGGTGTGCTGGTAGTCGCCGCCGGTGTAGTTCACCTCGGGTCCGACGTGGCTCCAGGTGCCGGTGTAGCCGACCTCGGGCGCGCGGTCGTCGTAGGTGTACCCGGCGTGCGCGGCGAGGTCGAGCGCGAGGCTGGTGGTGTTCGTCGCGGTCGACGTCGAGTCGGTGTGGCGCAGGGTGTGGAACTGCGTGCGGGTGTCCGGGTTGATCCGGGCGGTGTCGGTGAGGGCCGGGTCGGTCAGCGGCGCTCCCGCCAGCCCGTCGGTCTTGGTCAGCGGCGCGACCGACTGCGTGAAGTACCCGATCAGCTTGTCCTCGTCGTACTTCGGGTCGAACTGGCGGGCTTCGGTGATCGCGGCGCCGTAGTCGTAGGAGGTGTAGTTCTGGGGGATCGCGCTCCAGCCCCACGACGTGCCGCCGTGCAGCATGTAGAAGCTCTGGCCGGTCGCGCCGACCGCGATGTTCTGCTTGTAGAAGACGTTCGCGAACTGGTCGTTGATCAGCTGGGCGCACTTCTCGTAGCCCGGGCCGCCCCACGGGTCGAAGGCGCCGCCCTGGAACTCGGCGGTGAGCAGCGGTTTCCCGGGGACGTGGTCGTAGCTGATGTCGGGCACGCCGTTCCACCGCGTGGGGTTCGAACAGTCGAAGCCCTGCGGGTAGGAGTCGGCGGCGTCGACGTCGAGCGCGGCCGCACCGGAGTTGAAGGTGCCGTTGTTGTTGCCGACGAGCGGGACGGTGATGCCGTCGGCGCGGGCCTTGTCCTCGAGGTGCTTCATGTACGCGCGGCCGTCGGCGTTGCCGTTGTAGTACTCGTTTTCGACCTGGTAGGCGAGCACGCTGCCGGTGCCGTTCGTCAGCTGGTGGCGCGCGATGATCCGGTCGATCTGCGTCTGCCACTCGTCGGAGTACTTCAGGTAGACGGGATCGGCGCTGCGGGTGTGGCCGGGCGTGGTGGACAGCCAGGTCGGGAAGCCGCCGCCGTCGACCTCGGCGTTGATGTAGGGGCCGGGCCGCGCGATGACGTAGAGCCCGGCCTGCTGCGCCATGTCGAGGAGCTTGTCGAGGTCCCGGATGCCGCTGAAGTCGTAGACGCCCTGGCGCGGCGAGTGGTAGCCCCAGTCGAAGTAGAGCGACGTCGCGTTGAACCCGGCGGCCTTCATCTTCTGGAAGATGTCGAGCCACAGGTCCGGGCTCGGCAGCCGGTAGGAGTGGAACTCGCCGGACCACAGGTAGGTCCGGTGCCCGTCGACCAGGAAGGAGTAGCCGTCGTAGGTGACGGTGTGGCCCGCGGGTTGCGGGGCCGCCGCGGCGGCCTGCGGGACGGTCACCCCGGCGAGGCCGAAGACGACGGCGAGGAAGGCGGCGAACAGCGTCCGGGAACGGCGGGCGAGGCGCATGCGGGGGACCTCCGGGAACGGCACTGAACCGAACACGATCCTTTGCCGATCCAACAGAAGCGGTCAAGACACAACACCGGGATGGATCAGTGCCGAGGTTGTGTTAGCGCTAACAGTCCGCACGAAGTGTCTTGAATGACTCATTCAGGTCTTCGGAGGTCTTGAATGACTCATTCAAGACGCGGGTGTCAGCGGGGGCCGGTGCTCTCCCGCACGATCAGCTCGGCGGGCACGAGGTGCCGCACCCGGACGTCGCCGCCGCCCATCCGGTCTTCGAGCAACCCGAACGTCCGGCGGCCGACTTCGATGAAGTCCTGGCGGACCGTCGTCAGCGGCGGCGTGAAGTAGGCCGCCTCCGGGACGTCGTCGAACCCGGCGAGGTGGACGTCCTCCGGGACGCGGATCCCCGCCTCCGTGAACGCCCGCAGCAGGCCCAGCGCCATCTGGTCGTTGGCCGAGAACACCGCCTTGAGCCCGCGTTTGCCCGCCAGGACCCGGCCCGCCTCGTAGCCCGAGCGCGGGCTCCAGTCACCGCGGACCACGGCCGGGACCCGCAGGCCGCGCCGCTCCAGCGTCTCGCGCCAGCCGCGTTCGCGGTCCCTGGCCTCGAGCCAGTCTTCCGGGCCCGCCAGGTGGTAGACCGTCCGGTGGCCCAGTGCCAGCAGGTGTTCGGTGGCGCGGCGGGCACCGTCGTACTGGTCGACGGAGATCACCGGGACCGGCGCGGCTTCGCCGCCACCCACGGCCACCAGCGGGATGTCCGCGGGCGCGGCCGCCAGCGCGCGACCGGCGGTGACGTGCGGGGCGATCACCACGATCCCCTCGACCGCCTGGCGCCGCAGGCTTTCCACGGCGTCCCCGATCGACGTCCGGCCGGGGCGGGTGACGCTGCAGATCGCGATCCCGTACCCGGCTTCGCGCGCGGCGTTTTCGATGCCGTACAAGGTGCTCGCGGGCCCGTAGAGGTTCGACTCGAGGGCGACGACACCGAGCGTCCCGGACCGGCCGGTGACGAGCGTCCGCGCGGCCGTGTTGGGCCGGTAGCCGAGCTTCTGCACGGCGGCGAGAACCCGCTCGCGGGTTTCCGGCCGCACCGGGCCGCTCTCGTTGACCACCCGGGAGACGGTCATGTGCGAAACCCCGGCCATCCCGGCGACGTCGGCCAGGCTGGGCTGCCGCGACCCCGGCGGCACCGTCCTGGCCTGCTCCCCCGCCTTCGCCCGGTCCACCACCCTGGCCCCCTCCGTCTCGCGCTGTCTCACCACCCCGAGACGGTACCGCCGAATCGCCGCCGACCGGTCCTCCCGCGCCGGACCGGCCCCAAGCGCCCCAAGGCCACATTGGTTGCGTCAGACGCACCCAAGGCGGCCTTCGGTGCGTGAGACGCAACCAAGGCCGCCTTGGGGTGCTGGCGACCCGACAACAGCGGCGGGCGACTTGTCCGACTTTCTTGGCTGATATGTCTTACATATCGTGCTACCGTCGGGACCCGTGGAAGCCACCCAGGGCACCTCCGCCGGGCTGCGGATCGCCGCCGAGGTACGGGCTCGCATCGACGACGGGCGCTGGCCCGCCGGGACCGTCCTGCCCACCGAACTGGCGCTGGCCGCCGAGTTCGCGGTCAGCCGCCCGTCGGTGCGCGAGGCCCTCAGCGCGCTCCAGTTCGCCGGGTACGTCGAGCCACGGCGGCGGCGCGGCACCGTCGTGCTCGGCGGCTCGCCCGTTCCCGGTGCCGCCCGGCACGTCCGGGCCGCGCGAACCTTCGAGGAGGTCGTCGACCTGCTCGAAGCGCGGCTCGTCCTCGAACCGGCCGTGCTCCGGCTCGCCGCGGCCGATCCGGACCCCGCCGCCCTCGACGAGGCGCACGACGCCGTCGCCGGGATGGCGCTCGTGACCGCGGGCGACACGATCCCGGCGGACACCGACCACCGGCTGCACGCCGCCATCGCCGGGGTCTGCCGGAACCCGGACCTGCGCGAGCAAGTCCGGACGCTGCTCGAACGCGCGTCCGGCCCGGTCTGGCGGGAAACCCAAGCGGCCGCGTGGGCCGACGGGGCCCGGCAGGCCCGGGCCTGGACGGCGGACCACCGCGAAGTCGTCGCCGCACTCGCCCGCGGGGACGGCGACGCCGCGGCCGCCGCGGCACGCCGGCACCTGCTGTCCGCTGTGGACAATGCCGCCGCCTGCCCCGCCCTGCCGCCGTCCCAGCTGCGCCGGCTGCACCGGCTCCGAGAGTCGTGCTAGGCGTCCTGCTCGTGGCACTGCCGGTCGGGGTGTGCATCGGGACCGTCGGCATCGGCGGCGTGCTGCTGCCGCCCGCGCTCACCGGCCTCGCCGGGCTCGACATCCACGCGGCGGCCGGCACGAGCAGCTGGTGCTTCCTGTTCACCGGGCTCGTCGGCACCCTCGGTTACGCCCGGCACCAGGCGATGCCGTGGCGGTTCGGCGGCCTGCTCACCCTCGGCGCGGCCCCGGCCGCCGCGGCCGGCGCGCTCGTGAACGGCCTCGTCCCGGCCACCGCGCTCTGGCTCGTGCTGGCCGTGGTGACCGCCGGGTCCGGTGGGTACAACCTCTGGGCCCGCCCGCGCGAGGCCCGGGAACTGCCCGCGGCCGCGGCGGTCGGGGTCGGCGCGGCCGTCGGGTTCGGCTCGGCGCTCACCGGCACCGGCGGGCCCGTGCTCCTGGTGCCGGTGCTGCTGGCGCTCGGCGTGCCCGCGTTGACGACGATCGCGGCCGGGCAGCTGATCCAGCTCCCGCTCGTCGGCTTCGCGACGCTCGGTTACGCGGCGCAGGGGTCCGTCCACTTCGGACTCGGCACTGCCCTCGGCGTGCTGGCCGGGGCCGGCACGTTCCTCGGAACCCGCCTGGCCAGACGACTCCGGGGACAGCACCTGCACCGCGTCGCCTCCGCCGCACTGGTCGGCTTCGGCGGCTTCCTCTTCACCCTGCCGTTCCTCCCGCGCTAGAAAGGCTCCGTCGCCAGAAAGGACGTGCCCGTGGACCTCACGACCCGGCTCGCCCGCTTCCCGCGCGAACACCTGGCCCTGACCCCGACCCCGCTGGACGAGCTTTCCCGTCTCTCGGCCGAGCTCGGCCCCCGCGTCCTGCTCAAGCGCGACGACCTCACCGGCCTCGCCCTCGGCGGCGACAAACCCCGCAAGCTCGAATACGAACTCGCCCGCGCCCGCCGGGACGGCGCGGACGTCGTGGTGACGTGCGGCTCGATGCAGAGCAACCACGCCCGCCTGACCACCGCGGCCGCCCGGCGGCTCGGCATGGACTGCACGGTCGTGCTCAGCCGCGACGCCTACGACGAGTTCCAGGGCAACCTGCTGACCGTGCGGCTGCTCGGCGCCGACGTCCGGGTCGTCGACGTCGCCGACCACTGGGGTCTCGACACCCACGTCCAGGCGGTGTGCGACGAGCTGCGTGCGGCCGGGCGGCGGCCGCACGCCGTCCCGATCAGCGGGACCACCCCGCACAGCTGCCTCGGCTACGTCCGGGCCGGCCTAGAACTCGCCGCCCAATTGCGCGAACGCGGTGAGCGCCCGGACGCCGTCTACCTGCCGTTCGGCACCGGCGGGATCTTCACCGCGGTGACGCTCGCCTTGCGGGACCAGGGTTTCCCGTGCCCGGTCATCGGCATCAGCGTCAACCAGGACCGAGACGCGTGCCAGGCGGACTACCGGCACTGGTGGGGCGAACTGACCGCGTTGCTGGAGATCGGCGCGCCGCCGCCGGAGGTCGAGATCCACGACGAGTTCGTCGGACGCGAGTACGGCGACCCGACCGAGGCGTGCCTCGACGCGATCCTCCTGCTGGCGCGCACCGAAGGCGTCCTGCTCGACCCCGTCTACAGCGGCAAGACCTTCGCCGGGTTCCTCGCCCACCAGGCGGCCGGGCGCTGGGGTGCCGGGCACCGCGTGGTGGTGCTGCACAGCGGCGGCGTGCCCGCGCTGTTCGCCTACCACGACGCCTTGGCCGAGCACCTGGCCAAACGCGGCTAGGTGTGCTGCTGCTTCTGGTCGTTGACACCCTGGGATGGGGGTTGGGTCTTCTGTAGCAGCCTCTCATACGGGGTCTGGCCGTCCAGGCCGCCGTGCGGGCGGTGGTAGTTGTAGTAGTCCTCCCATTCCTTGAGCTTGTCGTTGAAGGCGCCGATGTCGCCGAGGACGACACCGTCGAGCAGCCGATAGAACTCCTCGGCGTCGATGCGGTGCGAACGCTCGACCTTCCCGTTGAGCCGCGGCGTGGCGGGCCTGATGTAGACGTGCCCGATGCCTTGGTCGAGCAGATGCCAGTGGAACGCGGACTGGAATTCCGCACCGTTGTCAGTCTGGATCTTCTCGACCTGGAACGGCAGCCGGGACAGCACGTAGTCCAAGAACTGGATCGCGGTCTTCTGATCGGAGCGGGGATAGATCCGCAGGATCCGCAGGCGAGTGCAGTCGTCGATGGCGGTGTACTGGTAGTACCGCTTCTTCCGGCCGGCGTCGGTGGTGATCGGTTCGACGAACTTGACGTCGATCTGCAACTGGTGGCCGGGGCGCTGCTTCTCATACCGCTTCCACCGCTGCTGGTGGCGTTTGTAGCGCTGAGACGCCGGCAGCCGGCTCATGCCCAGGCGTTTGAGGATGCGGTAGATCGTGGAGTGGCCGATCTCCTGGTCGTGATAGCGGCGCAGGTACATCTCGATCTTCAGCGGGCCGAAGTGGTAGTGCTGGCGCAGGTGGATGATCTTCTCGACCACCTCGGGAGGAGTGATCGTCGGGCAGTGCAGCGGGGCGCTCGAGCGGTCCTTCAGCCCGTCGATGCCCTCGTCCTCGTAGCGGCGTTTCCACCGGTAGAACACGGTCCGGCTGATGCCGTAGTAGCGGCAGGTCGCCGCGACGTTGCCGCTGACTTCTTCGGCGTGACGAAGGACGGCCAGGCGCCGGTTTGCACGCCTGACCAGGTCCTTCTCACTCCATACTCGCTCAGCCATGGGCCTCCCTTGATCAGGAGCCCAGACTGTCAACAACCTCTGTCAGTTTTAGAGCTAGGCGCGGGTGAGGCGGACGCAGCAGAAGCCGGGGCGCGGGGCCAGCTTCGCCCGCAGGCCGCGCTCGCCGACGCCGGCCAGCATGCCTTCGACGAGCCCGAGGTTCATCTCGCAGACCAGCCGCGTGTGCGTGCGGGCGAGCCGGTGGAACGGGCAGTTCGCGAGCAGCACCTCGCCGTCCTCGGTGCGCGGTTCGAAGCCGTGTTCTTCGAGCGTGCCGATGATCTCCGTGGCGCCTTCGGCGAGCTCCGCGCCCGTCTCACGGGCCCGGCGCCCCAGCACTTCCCGCGGCGAGCCGCCGGTCTCGTCGGCTTCCTCGATCGCCCCCGCGAGCAGCTGACCAGCGAGTTCGTACTGCCGCTCGGGCAGGGAGACGCACACCTGCCGGTCGGATCGGCGGTAGAGCTTCGCCGGGCGGCCCGCGCCCGGCCCGCTGCGCCCGGTGCGGCGCTCGTGCCCGACGGCGAGGAGCCGTTCGTCCACCAGGCGGTCGAGGTGGAACGCGACGGTCGCACGCGGCACGCTGAGGGCGGCGGCGACGTCGTCCCGGCTCACCGGCTCCGGCTGGCGGACGACGTACTCGTACAACCGGCGCCGGGTCGGCTCGTCGAGCGCCGCCACCGCGGCCAGCGCGCCGGCCTGGGACTTGTGCATCTCCGCACTCTAAAACAAATAATCGTTGACGAAAACCCCCGCGGGCTTCTAATGTCGGCCCGACTTGGTTTTACAAGGAGGCTTCCGTGACCGTCGAACCCGTCAGCGAACCCATTCCGCTGCGGCACCTCGGTGTCGTTCACGACCGTGACGCGATGGACCTGCGCGCGGCGGAACGCGCGGTCGCCGACCTGCTGCGCGCGCTCGGGAAGGACCCCGGCTCCGAGCACCTGCACGACACCCCGCGCCGCGTGGCCAACGCGTACGCGGAGATGCTGCGCCCGCGCGACTTCCAGCTGACGACGTTCCCCAACGACGAGGGCTACGACGAGCTGGTGCTGGCGAAGAGCATCCCCGTGCAGTCGCTGTGCGAGCACCACCTGCTGCCCTTCCGCGGCGTCGCGCACGTCGGGTACCTGCCCGGCGAGC
The DNA here is from genome assembly GCF_030264295.1 of Amycolatopsis nalaikhensis. Classification (GTDB taxonomy): domain Bacteria; phylum Actinomycetota; class Actinomycetes; order Mycobacteriales; family Pseudonocardiaceae; genus Amycolatopsis; species Amycolatopsis nalaikhensis. Next base: position 8,628,972 of record NZ_CP127173.1, read on the forward strand.
GCATCCTCGGGCTGTCGAAGCTCGCCCGCGTCGTCGAGCTGTTCGCGCGCGACCTGCAGGTGCAGGAACGGCTGACCAAGCAGGTCGCCGACTGGCTGCAGGAGCACCTGGCCCCGAAGGGCGTCGGCGTCGTGATCGAGGCCGAGCACCTGTGCATGTCGCTGCGCGGGGTGCGGGCGAACGGGGCGCTGACCGTGACGTCGTCCCTGCACGGCATGCTGCGCGAGGAACCCAAGACCCGGCAGGAGTTCTTCGCCCTGACCGGCGTGCACGGCTGAGGCCGCCATGGACACCCACGTCATCGTCGGAGGCGGGCTCACCGGCGCCAAGGCCGCGGAAACCCTGCGCGCCGAAGGGTTTTCCGGCCGCGTCGTCGTGGTCGGCGCGGAGCCGGACCTGCCGTACGAGCGGCCACCGCTGTCGAAGGGCTACCTGCTCGGCCAGGACGACCGGGCGTCGGTGTTCGTCCACGACGAGCAGTGGTACGCCGACCAGCGCGTCGAAGTCCTGACCGGACGGCGCGTGACGGCCCTGGACCGCGCCGCCCACGAAGTCGAGCTGGCCGGCGGCGAGCGCCTCGGCTACACGAAGCTGCTGCTCGCGACCGGCGCGTCGCCGCGACGGCTGCGCGTGCCGGGCAACGACCTCAAGGGCGTCCACTACCTGCGCCGCCTCGCGCACGCCGATCGGCTGCGCGACGCGCTGGCGTCCGGCGGGCGCGTCGTCGTCGCGGGCGCGGGCTGGATCGGGCTGGAAACCGCGGCCGCGGCCCGGACTTACGGCTGCGAGGTCGCGGTCGTCGAACCGGCCGGATCGCCGCTGCACGCGGCGCTCGGGCCGGAACTGGGCGGGTTCTTCGCCGACCTGCACCGCCGCCACGGCGTGGACCTGCGGCTCGGCACGACCGTGACGGGCTTCGCGGGCGACTCGGCGGTCACGGCGGTCCAGACCAACCAAGACGAGATCCCGGCCGACGCGGTCGTCGTCGGCATCGGCGCGCGCCCCGAGACCCAGCTGGCCGAAGAGGCGGGCTTGGCCGTCGACGACGGCGTCTGCGTCGACGCCGGGTTCCGCACGGAGGACCCGGACATCTTCGCGGCGGGCGACGTCGCCAGCGCGTGGCACCCGGCGTACGAGCGCCGGATCCGGGTCGAGCACTGGGCGGCGGCCACCAACGGCGGCCCGGCGGCGGCGCGCTCGATGCTCGGGCACGAAGTCGTCCACGACGAGCTGCCGTACTTCTTCTCGGACCAGTACGACGTGGGCATGGAGTTCACGGGCTGGTTCCCGCCCGGCGGCTACGACCGCGTGGTGACCCGCGGGACCGACGAGGCGTTCCACGCGTACTGGCTCGCGGACGGCCGCGTGGTCGCCGGAATGCACGTGAACCAGTGGGACGAGGGCCTCGACGCGGTGCGCAAGCTGATCGCCGACGGCCGACCGGTCGACGCGGACCGGCTCGCCGACCCGGCGGCGCCGCTGCCGGGCTAGCTCCTCGCCGAGCCGGGCGCCACGGGCGCGATACCCGCGGCCGTCCCAAAACCCGCCCGCCTAGTCCTCGCGCCGGTGCCGCCCGCCGCTGCGGCTGCCGGTGATCACCCGCATCCGCAGCACCAGATCACCCCGCCGGGCCCGGCGCGCGTACTCCAGCAACGCCTCCACCTGCTCCCGCGGCAGCCATCCCTGGTGCGCGCCGGCCTCCAGGCGCAGCAGATGGGTCACCAGCTCGCGCGACTCCTCGTCGTGCTCACCGGCCAGCTCCGCGAACCGGGACGCCGACTCGGCTTCACCGTCGCACCAAGCCGTCATCGCCAGGAGCGTCGCCGTGGCGGTCATGATGTCTCCACGGTGGACACCGCCCTCCGCCGCCAGGTGCTCCGCCAGCTGGAAGCTGCGTGTCCCGACCCCTCCCGCTCCTTCCCGGAGCACCGCTTCCGCGAGTGCCCGGATCTGCCGCGTGACATAGTCCCCGCTCGACAACCCCGCCATGCCGTCCCCTCCGCCGCGCACGGAACCCGTGCGGTCACCCGACAGGTGTACTGCATCGGCGCCTGGATACGTCGAACCCCCCACCGGTTACGGCCGAACAGCCGGAAATTCAGCCCGATCGACCAGGCTCGCCGCGCCGTTGAGACATGTAGACGGCTGCGGAGGTGCGCCGCTCGACCCCGAGCTTGTGCAGCACCGACGACACGTAGTTCTTCACCGTCTTCTCGGCCAGGAACAGCCGCGCGGCGATCTGGCGGTTCGTCAGGCCCTCCGCGACGAGGTCGAGGACCCGCCGCTCCTGGGGGCTGAGCTGCTCGTACCGCGGGTCCGGCGCCGAGACGTCCGCCCCGCGCAGCTTGTTCATCACCGAGGCCGTCAAGTTCGCGTCCAGCAGCGACCCGCCGACGGCGACCGTGCGGACGGCCTCGACCAGCGACCGGCCGGAAACCTGCTTCAGCATGTACCCGGCCGCGCCCGCCATGATCGCGCCGAACAGCGCGTCGTCGTCCGAATAGGACGTCAGCATCAGGCACGCCGGCGGCGGCTCGACCGTCGAGCGGATCTCGCGGCACACCTCGACGCCCTGGCCGTCCGGCAGCCGGACGTCGAGGATCGCCACGTCCGGGCGGGACTGCGGGATCCGGACCAGCGCCTCGGCCGCCGTCGCCGCCTCCCCGACAACGTCGATGTCCTCTTCGGACTCGAAGACGGTCTTCAGCCCGGTCCGGACCAGCTCGTGGTCGTCGAGCAGGAATACCGAGATCGTCATCGTCCACTCCCATGCTCGCCGGCGTGCGCCGGCAGCTCGGCCGTCCATTCCAGCCGGGAACCGCCGCCCTCGGCGGCCACCAGCCCGCAGTTCCCGCTCCACCGTGCCGCACGGGCCGCCAGGTTGGCGAGCCCGCTGACCCGGCCGGGTCCGGGCGGCGGCCCGGCCCCGTCGTCGCGCACCACCAGGTTCAGCCGCCTGCCGAGCGGGTCCACGGTGACCTCGACCGAGCACGTGGTCGCCCCGGCGTGGCGCGCGACGTTCGTCAGCGCCTCGCGCAGGGACGCGGTCAGGTCGGTGCGGACCGCGTCCGGCACGGCGGCGTCCAGGGGCCCGTCGAAGCCGACGCGCGGCTCGAAACCCAGGGTGTCCCGGGCGTCGAGGGCCACCCGCAGCAGCTCCGCGCGGAGGCTGCCCTGCGCCTGCGCCGGTGCCTGCAGCGAGAAGATGCTGTTGCGGATCTCGCGGATCGTGCCGTCGAGGTCCTGGGCGAACCCGGCGACGCGCGCGGCGACCGCCGGGTCGGCGATCAGCCTGCTCACCCCCTCCAGGCCGAGGCCGGTCGCGAAGAGCCGCTGGATCACCAGGTCGTGGAGGTCGCGGGCGATCCGGTCGCGGTCTTCGAACACCGCCAGCCGCTGGCGCGCCTCCTGCGCGCGGGAGAACTCGACGGCGAGCGCTGCGTGCCCGGCGAACGTCTCGGCGAGCTGGACGTCGGAGTCGGTGAACGGCGACTTGTCCCGGAACTTGGCCACCACCAGCACCCCGAGGGTGTCTTCGCCGACGAGCAGCGGCACCGAGATGGCCGAGTCCAGGTCCTTGATCATGGCCGGCATCGGCCCGGCGCGGTCGCGCTGCTGTTCCTGGACGCGTTCGCCGTAGTCGCGGACCACGACCGGGCGGCGGGTGGTGAACGCGACACCGGTCGCGGTGCCTTCGGCGGGCACGGTCAGGCCGATGAGCCGGTCGGCGTCCTCCCCCGGCGGCTCGACGACGTCGAACACGAGCTCGGCGGGCCCGGTGGGCCGCGCGATGGCGCCCGCGGTCCCGCCCGCGACGACGCGGGCCCGCTCGGCGATCAGCCGGAGCGTGGCGCGCAGGTCCTGGGCGCCGAGCAGCGCTTCGGTGACGTCGTAGGACGCCTCGAGCCAGCGTTCGCGGCGGCGCATCTGGTCGACGAGCAGTGCCTTCTCGACCGCCATCCCGGTCGCCGCGGTGAGCGCGCTCAGCACCTCCCGTTCGCGGCGGTTGAACTCGCCGCCGTCGCCGGGCTCGACCACGAGGGTGCCGAACGTGCGCGTCCCGGCGCGGACCGGCAGCTCGACCGCGCCGTCCCCCGGCCTGCCCCGGCCGTACTCGGCGACGCCGCCTTCCGCCAGCTCCAGCCGGGCGCGGCGCGCGCCGAGCAGCTCGCCCGTCGCCGTCACCGCGCGTTCCAGCAGCGACGGCAGCTCGAGTTCGCGGGCGATGCTCCCGACCGCGGCGAGGATCGCCGGCATGCTGATTTCGTCCGCCACGTCCCGTCGACCCCGTCGGCTCCGACCCGATCCCGGGCTTGCCCCGGGCCGTCAAGGGTGCCACAAGCCACTGCCCGTGACGGCCCAATCCGGTTCGTCCATCCGGTGGGTCGATCGGGGGACGGCCACTGTTACGGCGATCGGCGGATCACTCCGCGTGACAGGCGATGCGGTGCCCGGTGATGGTCTCGGCGGGGATGCGCAGGAAGCGGTGGCCCGTGCCGCCCCGGCAGGGGCACAGGCAGGCGATCTCGGCGACGTCGGTGGACTCGGTGGCGCGGCCCAGCAGGCTGACGAACCAGCCGGCGCCCAGGTCGTCGGCGAAGTCGTCGGCCTCGAACGCCACGACGGCGTCGCGCGCCCCTGCGTAGAGCGGGCTGCCCGCCTGCGCGGCGAACACGACCGCGTCGTCGACGACCGCGAACCGCACCGGGCGGACCGCGGGCATCGCGCGGTGGGTGAAGATCACCCGGCCGAGGCTCGCCGTCCGGAGCAGCGCCAGGCACTGCTGCCGGTCGAGCAGCAGCCCGAAGCCCACGTCATCCACCATCGTCAACCTGTGTTTCTCCGTCGTCCACCCCGGAGGGCAAGCGTGATCGGTCCGCGCGGTCCGTCGATAGGGCCGTTCGGCCCGGCCACCCGCGCGACGGCGCGCGAGGCACGCCGGAGGGCCGCGCGCCAGGGCCGGAAGACCCTGGTCGTCGCGGCCTTCGGGCCGGTGTCACGGGCACTAGGCGTCACCTAGCGTCGTGACGGTCCGTTGCCGTCCGGGGAAGAGGTGAAGCCCGATGCCGCCGCACTCCGCCGAGGGTGACCGCGCGCCCGCGGCGACGTTCGCCCTCGCCCCCGAGCTGGTGCGGTCGGCGATGACCGGGAACCGCGCGGCGGTGGCCGCGGTGCTGCGCGAACTGCGCCCGATCGTGTTCCGCTACTGCCTCGGCCGGCTCGGAACGTGGCAGGACGGCTCGTCGGACGCGGAGGACTGCGCTCAGGACGTGCTGCTCGCGGTGGTCCGCGCGCTGCCCGGCTACCGCTACAAGGTCGACGGGTTCCTGCCGTTCGTGTTCGGGATCGCGGCGCACAAGGTGTCCGACGTCCACCGGCGGCGGGCCCGCGACCGCACGAGCCCGGTCGCCGAGCCGCCCGCCGACCGCTGGGTGGGCACGGACCCGACCGGCGAGGAGGTCGAACGCTCCGCCGCGCTCGACTGGTCCGAGGGCCTGCTCGACACGCTCCCGCCGCGCCAGCGCGAGATCCTGGTGCTGCGGATCATCCTCGGCATGACAGCGGAGGAGACGGCCGAGGCGGTCGGCCTCAGCAGCGCGGGCGCGGTGCGCGTGGCCCAGCACCGCGCGCTGACCACCCTGCGGCGCGGGCTGCTCGCGCAGAAACGGGAAGCTTCGTAGGCCGCGAGCGGGAAAGTCCACTGTGGCCGCCTCGTCGTCGGCACCGCCCGGTTGCCGATCGACGAGGCGGCGGCGGTCAGCGAATCGGCTGCGAGGGGGCCGTGGCCGGGACGTCGTCGTTCACGCTCTCCAGGCGGCGGCCCGTCGTCCTCGGGCCGAGAACCGCGATGTCGAGCGCGACCACCACCAGCGCTCCCGCGACCACCAGGAACAGCGTCGTCGGGCCGTGCGCGGCGAGCAGCGGCACCAGCACGAACGGCATCGCGCCGCTCGCCAGGCGCGACAGCGAGTACGTGCCGCTCGACGCCGTCGAGCGCAACGCCGTCGGGAAGATCTCGGCCTGGTAGATGTGGTACGCGTTCGAGAACACGTTGCTGGTCGCCGTGTACAGGAAGCCGAACACGAGGATCAGCGCCATCGATCCGGCGTAGCCGAACGCGATGCCGAACACCGCCATCGCCAGCACCGAGCCGACGACGAGGTACTTGCGCTCCACGCGTTCCACGATCGGCAGCGACAGCGCCGAGCCGACCGGGTAGCCGAGGTAGGTCAGCGCGGCGAACAGCAGCGACTGCGAAACGGCGTACCCCTTGGCGGCCAGCACGAGCGGCACCAGCGTGCCGAACCCGTAGTAGCCGAGGGTCTGCAGGATGTGGAAGACGACCATCATCCAGGTGCGGCGGCGCTGCGCGGGGGCGAACAGCTCGAGCACCGGCGCGGCGGCGCGCTTGCGGGTGGTGCCGCGCGGCGGGGCCACGTTCTCGTTGACGCCGCCGCGGGCCTCGGCCTCCATGCCGGCCACCAGGTGCTCGGCCTCTTCGGTGCGGCCGACCGACTCCAGCCACCGCGGCGACTCGGGCAGCCCGCGCCGCAGCAGGAAGACCGCGCCCGCGCCGAGCGCGCCGATCACGAACAGCCAGCGCCAGCCCGCGATGCCGAAGATCTCGTGCTCGGTCAGCCCGCGGGCCAGGAAGCCGACGACCGGGAAGCCACAGAAGGCGAGCGTGTACGCCCAGGCGATGAAGCGGCCGCGCTTGCGGGCGGGCAGCAGGTCGGTGAGGTAGGTGTCGGCCAGTGGCGGCTCCGCGCCCAGGCCGATGCCTGCGAAGAACCGCGTCACCAGCAGCATCAGCGCGCCGCCGCTGAAGGCGCCGAGCAGCGAGAAGAACGAGTACAGGCCGAGGTTGAGCAGGAACGCGCCGCGGCGGCCGTAGCGGTCGGCGAGCCTGCCGAGCAGCAGGGCGCCGAAGAACATGCCGACGAACGTCGACGCGAGCAGCGGCGGCAGCTCCGCCTTGGTCAGGTTGAACTCTTCGACGAGCACCGAGCTCAGCACGCCGGTCAGGAAGACCTCGTAGAAGTCGAAGAACAGGCCGAGCCCGACGGCGACGGTGGCCCGGCGGTGCGTGCGGGTGATGGGCAGCCGGTCGAGCCGGCCCGCGATGGTGCCGGCGTCCGGCACGGCGGCGTCGGGGATGTTCGCCATCCGTCGTCTCCTTTGACTTCTCCACTATGTGGTTGGCCGACTCATAATGTGACGTGCGGCGGGCGGAGTCAAGGACTCGCGGACCGAAGACAGGATGAGTCAGGCCCGAACCGCCCTCCACTCGGGGGACAATCCGGGCATCAGGGCACAACAGTGGCGAACCGGCGGAAAAGAAGGTCAGAGACCCGCGACCTGCTCCACGCCCGGCCGGTACCCGAGCCGCTCGGAAGCCCGGCGGCCCGCCTCCACCACGATCGGCGCCAGCCGCGGCACGTCGGCCGGGGTCATCCGCTGGGTCGGCGCGCCGATCCCGATCGCCGCGCTGACCTCGCCGTTCAAGCCGAACACCGGGGCGCTCAGCGACGCCGCGCCGAGGTCGCGCTCCTCGAAGCTCGACGCGTACCCCGCCTCGCGGATCTGCCGGAGCTGCTCGGACAGCAGCTCGATGTCGACGACCGTGCGCGGGGTGAAGCGGGCCAGCCCGTGGCCGATCGCGTCCTTGACCGCCAGCTTGTCCCAGGCCAGGAACACCTTGCCCGCCGAGCCGGCGTGCAGCGGCATCACCATCCCGACCACGAACAGCCGCACCACCGGGTGCCGCGACTCGGCCAGGGAGATCACCGTGCGGTAGGCGCCGTCGCGGACGTACAGGCAGGCCGTTTCGCCCGTTTCGTCACGCAGTTGGTGCAGCACCGGCCGCGTCAGGCGGACCAGGTCGAGGCCGAACGTGCCCGGCGCCGCCCAGCGGACCAGGCCGAGGCCGACCCGGTAGGTGTCGTCGTAGCGGTCGAGGAACCCTTCGCGCACCAGGTTGTGCACCAGCCGCTGGCACGTGCTCGCCGGCAGCCCGGTCGACCGGGTGATCTGCTGCAGCGTCAGCTCGGGGTTGTCGATGGTGAACGACTCGAGGATCTGCTTGAACTTGCGCAGCACCAGCACCGGCGTCGTGCCGCTGCGTTCTTCGTCCGCCATCGCCCCGCCCCGTGCCCGTGGTGTGCCGCACAGTCTATCCACGCTCGAACCGGTTGACTCCGCGACTCGCGCCCGTATTCTGAGTTAGCAACTCACATAGTGGTTTGGAGTCGGGCATGAGTGAACAAACCGGGCCGCTCTCCGGCATCCGGGTGGTCGAACTGGGCAACTTCATCGCCGCGCCCACGGCCGGGCGCCTCCTGGCCGACTTCGGCGCCGACGTCGTCAAGGTCGAGCGCCCCGGCACCGGTGACGAGCTCCGCCGCTGGCGGCTGCACGCGGGCGACACCTCCCTGCTGTTCCGCACACTGGGCCGCAACAAGCGCTCGGTGACCGTCGACCTGCGCCGCCCCGAAGGCCAGGACATCGTCCGCGCGCTGGCCGCCCGCAGCGACGTCCTGCTCGAGAACTTCCGGCCCGGCACCCTGGAACGCTGGGGCCTCGGCCCGGACGAGCTGCGCGCGCTCAACCCGCGGCTGGTCGTCGTCCGCGTGTCCGGCTACGGCCAGACCGGCCCCTACCGCGACCGGCCCGGCTTCGGCGGCGTCGCCGAGGCGATCGGCGGCCTGCGCGCGCTCACCGGCTACCCCGACCGGCCGCCGACGCGGGTCGGCGTCAGCCTCGCCGACTCCGTCGCCGGGCTCTACGCGGTGATCGGCGCGCTGATGGGCCTGCTCCGGCGCGACCGCGAGCCGGGCGCGAACCCGGGCGAGGTGGTCGACGTCGCGCTGTACGAAGCCGTGTACTCGCTGATGGAGTCGCTGATCCCGGACTTCGAGGCGTTCGGCGTCGTGCGCGGCCCGGCGGGCTCCGCGCTGCCCGGGGTGGCGCCCTCCAACACCTACCGCTGCGCCGACGGGAAGTACATCGTGGTCAGCGGCAACGGCGACGCGATCTTCCGCCGCCTGATGCACGCCGTCGGCCGCGCCGACCTGGCGGACGACCCGCGGTTCGCGGACAACGCCGGCCGCGTCGCGCACGCCGGGCTGCTCGACGACGCGATCGGCGCGTGGACGGCGACCCTCACCCAGGAAGCCGCCGAGGCCGTGCTGCGGGCGGCGTCCGTCCCGTGTGGACCGATCCTCACCGCCCCCGACATCGCCAAGGACCCGCACTTCGAGGCGCGCGGCATGCACGAGCGGCACCGCGTCCGCCTGGACGGCGACCGCGAAACCGAAGTCACCTTCCCCGGCATCGTGCCGACCCTGACCGAGCGGCCCGGCCGGACCCGCGCGCTCGGGCCGGAGCTGGGCGAACACACCGAGGCCGTGCTCGCCGAGCTCGGCGTCCCCGGCGAGGCGGTCGCCCGCCTGCGCGAGAACGGAGTGATCTGACCATGACCGAAGTCCTCATCACCGAGGTCGTGCTGCGGGACGGGCTGCAGGACGAGCCCGTCACCGTTCCCACGTACGAGAAGGTGCGGCTCGCCCGCGGCCTGATCGACGCGGGCGTGCGGTCGCTGGAGGTCGGCTCGTTCGTCTCGGCGCGCCGGGTGCCGCAGATGGCCGACACCGGGGACGTGCTGCGGACCCTCCTGCCGGACGTGCCCGCGACCCTGCACACACTGGTGTTCACCGAACGCGGGGCGCGGCAGGCGATCGACGCGGGCGCGCGAGCGGTCCGGCTGGTGGTTTCGGCCAGCGACGGGCACAGCACCGCCAACGCGGGCGTCCCGACCGACGCGGCGCTGGACCGGCTGGCGGGGTGCGCGGAACTCCTGTCCGAAGCGGGCGTCGCGATCGAAGCGTCGGTGGCGACGGCGTTCGTGTGCCCGTTCGACGGCGACACCGACCCCGACCGCACGGCCGACGTGGCCGCGCGCCTGGGGAAAATGGGCGCGCGCGTGGTCCACCTCGCGGACACGATCGGCGCGGCGCGGCCGAGCCAGGTGCGCGCCGCGGTCTCCGCGGTGCGCGACGAGCTGCCCGACGTCCCGCTGGGGCTGCACCTGCACAACACCTACGGCCGCGCGGCGGCCAACGCGTGGGAGGGGCTCGCGCTCGGGATCCGCCGGTTCGACTCGGCACTGGGCGGGCTCGGCGGCTGCCCGTTCGCGCCGGGCGCGTCGGGCAACGTCGCGACCGACGACCTCGTCGACTTCTTCCACGGCGAAGGCATCGCGACCGGCATCGACGTCGAAAAGCTGGCCGCACTGCGCGACCAGGTGGGCCTGGCGGTGGGCCACCGGCTCGATTCGGCGTTGTCGGCGATCCCGGCGGTTCCCGCCGCACTCCGCTGAACGAAAAAGGGCGCATTCCCGCTATTTCCGCGTGACAATTCGACCGGAGGGCATTCCTGGCGCTTCACCGAGTAGTACGGACCCGGGTTCGGATCGGTTCAAACTTTTTTCCCGAGCGGTCGCGACCTGGGCAAACCCGTTGCCCGGCTACGGAAACCGAAAGCGGTCATGACGGCTCGTAATGGCTAAAACAGTTCTTGCCCGGTGTCAAAACGCCGTGTAGGTTCCATCACGGAACGATAACCAGCCGGTTGACGGCGCGGCCACGGGCAGGTGACCGCGCGCCCACTGATGTCGGGTCAGTGGACCAGCCGCCGGGCGTTCCGTCGCCGACTCACGGGCACGCGCGTGCCCGTTCAGTGTCGTGCGTTCCCGCCAGCCCGACACCCGGAGGATTTCCGCATGTCCCGCACCCAAGGACGGCATCGCCTTTCCCGCAGAACGAAGATCGCCACCGGCGGCCTCGCCCTCGCGATCGCCGTCGGCGGCATCGTCGTCGCCACGACCACCGGCACCACCGGTGAAGCCAGCGCCGACGAAGCCGATCCCGCGTTCTACATCGACATCCTGAAGGTGAAGCCGAACCAGTTCGACCCGCGCCCGGTCACCGGCGCGTCGACCGGCACCTTCACCGTCGACTGCGGCCGCAACGAGAACGGCCACTTCAACCCGGACAACTTCATCGCCCAGCCCGGTGTCCGCAACGGCGCCCAGCACCTGCACGACTACGTCGGCAACCTCTCGACGAACGCCGACTCGAACAACAAGAGCCTCGTGCGGGCCGGCACGACGTGCCGGAACGGCGACAAGTCCGCCTACTTCTGGCCCGTCGTGCGCATCGACACCGGCGAAGAGGAGAAGAACGAGCCCGCGAAGAAGCCCGACGCCGACCGCGCGCAGGCCGACCAGGAGGCCAAGACCGTCCAGGTCGCCTGCCCGGACGTCGCCAGCAAGCTCGCCGACGTCCCCGACCAGGCGATGGCCGAAGTGGACGCCAACCTCGACCAGCTCGACACCCAGACCGACGAGGCCAACAAGCGCATCGCCGAGACGCAGGGCCAGGGCGGCGCGGACTTCGTGCGCAACGCGATCCTGAACCCGCTCAAGGACCGCCGCGCCGCGATCATCGACCGCATCGCCATCGCGATCGGCCGGTTCGCGCCGAAGCCGGGCGACCTGGGCGGCCTCGCGCCGTGCGCCCCGAAGCCCGGCAAGGACACCGGCACGCCGACACCGCCGCCGAGCACCACGGCGGGTGGCGCGCTGCCCGGCCAGGACGAGAACAACGAGCTGCCCGGCAACGACGGGGAAATCCAGCGCCCGCAACGAGTCCAGCTGACCTTCCGCGGCAGCCCGGTGGGCAAGGTCGTGGCGATGCCGCGGTTCCTGCGCGTGCTCTACGGCGACGCGAAGGTGTCGACCAACGGCCCGGCCAACGCACGGGCGAGCTGGACGTGCACCGGCTTCGAGAACCGCGTCACCGACAAGTACCCGATCTGCCCGCAGAACAGCAAGGTCAAGCGGATCCACACGTTCCCGAGCTGCTGGGACGGGAAGAACACCGACAGCGCCAACCACCGCACGCACATCGTGTTCCCGGATCAGTTCGGCCGGTGCGCGAAGGGGTTCAAGGCCGTGCCGCAGCTGCAGATCTCGCTGACCTACGACATCCCGCACGACGTCCAGGTCAAGAAGCAGTACAAAGTGGACGCTTTCCCGCAGGAGAAGCACAACCCGCTGTCCGACCACGACGACTTCGCCAACGTGATGTCCCAGCGCATCATGAACGGGCTGGTCAACTGCGTGAACCGCGGGCGGACCTGCCGCGCGTGACGCCGGGTCACCCGCGGCCCGGTTCCCGGGGTGCCGCGGTCTCGCTCTCGAGGCCGCGGCACCCCGGTTCGCGTTCGGCCGCGGCGAGGGCGGGTTCGGTCACCACGAAGAGCCCGAGCACCACGGCGAACGCGGGCACCGCCATCACGGCGAACACCACCGGCAACCCGAAGGCCTGCGCGATCGCCCCGCCGGCGAGCGCGCCGAGGGACTTGGTGCCCCAGGCGACCAGGCGGTGGCTGCTGTTGAGCCGGCCGAGCAGCCGGTCGGGCGTGAGCCGCTGGCGCAGGGACACCATCACGACGTTCGACACCAGGATTCCCGCGCCACCGGCGAAGAACGCCACGCCGACGGCGTACGGGTTCGTCGTCACCGCGAGCGCGCCGACGGGCAGCCCGCCCGCGAGCCACGACACCCAGAGCGCGCGGACGCGACCCAGCAGGCGTTCCACCCGCTCGGCGAGCAGCGACCCGGCCAGGCCGCCCGCGGCGATGGTGGCCATCAGCAGCCCGAACGCCGGTTCCGACAACCCCATCGCCGAGTCCGGCCCGACCGCGTGCAGCACGAGGACCGCGAAGACGGCGCCGGTCGCGAAGTTGAACGTGCCGACCATGACCGAGAACGTCCGCAATACTCTGTGCCGCACCAGGAAGCGCAGGCCTTCGGCGATGTCGGAGCGGAGCGTCGTGCGTCGCTCGCGCGGGACCCGGTAAGTGCCGCGCACCAGCAGCAGGGCCGCGACGGCTACCGCCCACAGCGCCACCGGCGTGATGAACGCGGCGACGGCTCCGGCCGCGGCCAGCACCCCGGCCAGTGGCGGACCGGCGAACTCGTTGGCCGTCTGCTCGGCGGCGAACACCCGGCCGTTGGCCCGCGCCAGCTCCGCCCGCCCGACGACCTGCGGGACGATCGACTGCGCGGCCGTGTCGTAGATCGTCTCAGCCGTCCCGGTCGCCGCGGCGACGACGTAGAGCGCCCAGATCGACCCCGCACCGAAGGCGGTCAGCAGCGTGACGGCCGCGAGCAGGCCACCGCGGACGACGTTGGCGCCGAGCATCGCGCGTCGGCGGTCGAGCCGGTCGACCAGCGCGCCGGCGGGCAGTGCGAAGAGCAGCCACGGGAGCGTGAAGGCGAAGGCGAGCCCGGCGATGAGGGCGGGCGACCGCGTGTACCCGACCGCGACCAGCGGCAGGGCGACCTTGAGGACGCCGTCGGCGAGGCTGGACAGGCCGGCGGCGGTCCACAGCCGCCAGAAGGTGGCGCTCATTGATGGAGGATCGCACATCGATGGGGTTTTCTCCATCGATGTGACTGGATTCCATCGATGGACTACGCTCCGCTCATGAGCGAACCCCGCCGCCGGCGCCCGGCGACGCCCGAGGAGGCGAAGGCCCTCGGGCACCCGCTGCGGCTGCGCATCATGCGGCTGTGCCTGGTGGAGGAGCTGACGAACAAGCAGCTGGCCGACCGCCTCGACCGCGACCCCGGCACGGTCCTCCACCACGTCCGGCAGCTGGTGGCGGCTGGCCTGCTCGAACCGGCGCCCGTCCGCACCGGCGCGAGCGGCGCGCTGGAGAAGCCGTACCGCTCGAACAACGAGACGTGGTGGCTCGACGGCCCGCTGTCCGGCGCCGACGCCGAGACGCGGTTCGCGCCGATCGAGATCTTCCAGGAAGAGGTGCGGGCGGCGGGCCCGGAGTCGGTGGCGGTGCACGAGAAGTTCCTGCTGCACCTGTCCCCCGCCGAGGTCGAGGAGCTCGACCGCCGGATCCTCGCGGTGCTGGACGAGTACGTGGCCACCGACCACGAACGGCTCGACCGCCCGGCGCTGGGCGGGATCTTCGTCCTGCACCACCTGAAACCCTGAACGCGGACGGACCCCTGTCCCGGGGAGGCGGGACAGGGGTCCGTCGTACGTCAGGTCAGTGGTTCACCTTGAACCAGGGCTGCGACCAGCCGAGGTAGGTCTGGCCCCACTTGCTCTTGATCTCCGAGATCGTCGTCTCGGTGTAGGTGCCGGCGCCGTGGATGTCGTTCGACAGGAACTTGCCGCCACCGATCGAGATCATCGTGTGGCCCGCACCGCCGTTGGAGAAGAAGGCGAGCCCGCCCGCCGGGACGTCGGTGCTGCCTGCGTGCTTGTAGGAGCTGGGGATCTGCGTCCAGTGCACGTACGCGGTGGTCGAGCCGCTCGCGCTGAAGCCGTAGTTCTGGGCGTTGATGCGGTCGCACCAGCCGTCGTAGGAGGAGTCGTAGTTGGTGTGGACACGCGACTTGGCCTTGGTGACGGCCTGGGCGCAGGTGTTCGGGTCGCCGAGCCCGGAGGTGGAGCACGCGGTGGTCGGTGGGGTGGGGACATCGGTGCAGTCCGGCGCGATCCGGCCGTCGGAACCGGTGTAGACGTAGGTGTCGGTGATGTAGCCGCCGGGGATGTGGTCCCAGATGTTGCTGGTCCCGTACTTGCCGGTGACGGTCTCGCCGGTGGTCTGGCAGTCGATGGTGACGGCGGTGCCGTCGGCGACCGTCCCGGTCGAGGTCGCCCCGGTGCTCGGAGCCGAGCGCACGGTCAGCGGCGCACCGGAGTCGGTGTGCACGGTCCCGGTCGCCGCGAGGGCCGGGGTGGCGCCGGCCAGCACGATAGCCGCGGCCGCCCCGACCACGGCCGCCGTCCGCTTCCCGATCCGAATTCTCATGTGTCCGTCCCTCCAGGATTTCGTGGTGGGGACAGCATGGCGATGGCCGGTACAAGGCTCGTACAAAAGCGCGAACGCCCTGTGAAGATGCGGCAAAAAGGACGAAGCCCCGCCGGACGTCTCCGGCGGGGCTTCCGGACGCCCGGCTCAGGCCAGGTACTCGGCCACCGCGCGTAGGCTCACGTACGAGCCGCTGAACGTGTCGATCCGCGGACCGTCGCCGTCGGCCGGGCCCGGCACGCCCGTCTCGACCCTGATGTAGTCCACAGAGGACAACTCGGCCAGCAGGTCGCGCACCCGCGGGTGCCGGTGCGCCTCCCGCGTCACCACCACGACGCTCGAGAACCCTTGTGCCGCTTCGAGAATCGCCGCGACGTCGTCGGGAGTCGCCGAGATCGCCCGGGTTCCCGGGATCAGCTCGGCCAGGTGCGCGCCGAGGCCCCACGGCATCGGCCCGGCCGCGATCGTCGGCTCGGTCTGGACGTCGACGACCAGTGGCGGGCCGTCCAGCCGGACGTCTCCCCGGATGCGCAGCGCCTTGCGGGCCGCCTCCAAGCCGAGCCGGCGGTCCACCGGGCCCACCGCGGCCGGGGCCGGGTCGGTGCCCAGTGCCGCCGTCCGCGATGCCGCCTCCGCCAGGCGCTCCAGGGGCAGCTCCCCCGCCGCGACCGCCGCCACGATCGCCGACACGCACGCGTCCAGGTGCTCGGCCTCGAACGCCGCCCCGCCCAGGCACAGCGCGTCCGCGCCCGCCGCCAGCGCACGCACCGCCGACTGACCCAGGCCGTCGTGCCGCCCGTACGCGCCCGACACCGCGCCCATCTCCAGCGCGTCGGTGATCACCGCACCCGTGAAGCCGAGCTCACCGCGCAGGACGTCCGTCAGCGCCGTCCGGTTGAGCGTCGCCGGTTCGTCGCCCCACGCCCGGACCACCAGGTGGCCCGACATCACCGCGCGCACCCCCGCCCGGATCGCCGCCGCGAACGGCACCAGCTCGATCTCGTGCAGTTCTTCCAGGGTCCGCGGCAGCACCGGCAGGGCCACGTGCGAATCCTCGGTCGCCGCGCCGTGGCCCGGGAAGTGCTTGGCGCACGCCGCGACGCCGTACTTCTGCAGCCCCGTCACGTACGCCGCGACGTGCGGGGACGCCTTCGCCGGGTCGGACCCGAACGCCCGGACGCCGATGATCGGGTCCTCGGCCGCCAGGGTCAGGTCCGCGCACGGCGCGAGGTTCACCGTGACGCCGCAGGCCGCGAGCCGTTCGCCGAGCGCGGCGGCGACCGCCGTGGTCAGCTCCGGGTCGTCGGCCGCGCCCAGGGCCAGCGGCCCCGGCACGAACGACCCGGTGTTCACGTCGAGGCGGGTGACGTCGCCGCCTTCCTCGTCGATCCCGACCACGACGCCTTCGCGGCCGCCACGCAGCTGCGTGGTCAGCGCGGCGACCTGCTCGTCGTCGACGACGTTGCGGCCGAACAGCACCACCCCACCCAGGCCGCCGTCGATCCGGCGGCGCAGCCAGTCCGGCGCGGTCGTGCCGGCGAACCCGGGCAGGAGAACGGCTTCGGCGAGCTTCTCCGGTGAGGTCACCGCACTACCCCTTCACGGCGCCGGCGGTCGCGCCGGACACCAGCTTGCGCTGCACGAGCAGGAAGAAGATCAGCGCCGGGATCGCGTAGATGACCGACGCCGCCATCACGCCGCCCCAGTCGGTGGCGAACGCGGTGCGGAACGACGCCAGCCACACCGGCAACGTCTCCTTCGGCTTGTCCTGGATGAAGACCAGCGCGAACAGGTACTCGTTCCACGCGGTGATGAAGCTGAACACCGAGGTGGTGACCAGGCCCGGGCCGAGCAGCGGCAGCGTCACCCGGCGGAACGCGCCGGTCTGGCTGCAGCCGTCGATCATCGCGGCCTCTTCCAGCTCGTACGGGATCCCGTTGACGAAGCCGTAGAGCATCCAGACCGTGAACGGCAGCGTGGTGGCGAAGTAGATCAGCAGCAGCGACGGCAGCGTGTTGAGCAGCCCGGCGTCCCGCATCAGCAGGAACAGCGGGATGAACAGCGCCGACACGGGCGCCAGCTGCGCCACCATGACCAGCACCAGGAACCCCTTGCGGCCGGTGAACCGCAACCGCGACAGCGGGATCGCCGCGAGCGTGCCGGCCACCAACGCGCACAGCACCGACCCGACGGTGACGATCAGGCTGTTGAGCAGGTACGTCGGGAAGTTGTCCTTGCCGAGCGCGGTGGTGAAGTTGCCGAACGAGAACGACGTCGGGATCAGGTCGTACTTCGGCGAGAGGATCTCACCCGGCGTCCGCAGGGACGTGACGAACATCCAGTACGTCGGGAAGAGGATCAGCAGCGCCACGACCACGCCCACGACCGAGAGCGCGATCCGCTGCGGCAGCGACTTCCTCACTTGAGATCACCTTCCGGGGTCCGGACCAGCAGCTGGATGTACCGGCCGGTGATGAGCGCGAGCACGATCAGCATCAGCGTGGCGATCGCGCCCGCCGCGCCGAAGTGGTTGCCCGCGATGCCCTTGAGGTACAGGACCACGGCCAGCGTCGTGCTCTCGCCGTCCGGACCGCCCTCGCGGATCGCCCAGATCTGGGCGAAGGCGTTGAAGTCCCACAGCACCGACAGGAACGTCACCATCGTGGTGATCGGCCGGATCGCGGGCCAGGTGACCGCGCGGAACGTCTGCCACGGGCCGGCGCCGTCGATGCCGGCCGCCTCGTACTGCTCGCGCGGGACGCCGATGATGCCCGCGTACAGCGAGAACGTCACGAACGGCACGGCCTGCCACACGATGAGCAGCCCGATCACGGTGAGCGTGCTGGCGCCGCTGGAGAACCAGGAGAACCCGATGAAGCCGTGGAAGCCGAGCCGGTCGAGGGTCTTGTTGAGGATCCCGTACTGCTCGTCGAAGATCCACTGGAACACCGTGGTCGTGGCGATCACCGGCGTGGCCCACGCCAGCACCAGCGTCACCTGGACCATGATCCGCACGACCGGGCCGAGGTGGCGCATGAGCACCGCCAGCAGCAGGCCGCCGAGGATCGTCGCGGCGACGATGGCCGCGGTGAAGACGAGCGTCCGGACGGTGACCGTCCAGAACTCCGGGTCGGCCAGGGTGTTCGTGTAGTTGTCGAGCCCGACCCAGACGGTCTTGCCGGAGACGAGCTCGCCGATGTCGAGCTTGCGGAGGCTGATCCCGAGGACCTGGACCAGCGGCCAGGCGAGCAGGACCAGGATGGCGGCCAGCGCGGGCAGCAGGAGCAGGTACGGGAGGATCCGGTCGCCGAACCGGCCCTTCCGGCGCTTGCGGGCTCCCGGCGTCCGCGCCGATGCCGGCGGGGTCGCCCCCGCCGGCATCGTGATGTTCGCGGTCGCCGTCATCCGCCGATGAGCTTGTCGAGCGCTGCGTTGGCGTCGGCGGTCGCCTGGTCGAGCGTCTTCTTGCCGGTCACGTACGCGGTCAGCATGTCCTTGATCGGGTTCTGACCGGACTCGACGTCGCCCCACTTCGGGCTGGCCGGGACGGCCTTGCCGTTGGCCGAGGCCTTGGCCATCACGCTGCCGAGGGCGTCCTTGTCGAGGCCGCTGGTGTCGGTCGACGTGCCGGGCACGACGCCGGCGGCGGCGAGCTGGCCCTGGTACTTCGCGCTGGAGAGCAGCTTGACGTACTCCTTGGCCGCGGCCACGTTCTTGCTGTTGGCCGGGATCGCCAGGTTGGAGCCGCCGAGGAACACCGGGGCGCTCTGGCCGGCGGTCTTGCTCGGGATGGCGAACGCGGCGGTCTTGTCGGTCAGGCTCGCGTCGGTCTTGGCCGCGGTGGCCAGCTCCCACGGGAGGCCGATCATCATGGCCACCTTGCCGGCGCCGTAGACGGTCGCCTGCTGCGGCTTGGCCTCGTCGGCGTCCTTCGGGGCCTTGGTGCCGGAGGCGTCGACCAGCTGCTTGTAGAACTCCAGGCCGGCCTTGGCCTCGGGGGTGTCGAGGGTGGCCTTGTAGCCCTTGCCCTCGGCCTTGGCGATGTCACCGCCGTTGTCCCAGATGAACGACAGCAGCGCGTACCAGTTCTGACCCGGCATGTAGAGCGCCTGGAAGTCGGGGTCGGAGCCGAACTTCGCCTTCAGCTTGGTGATGGCGTCCAGCCACTCGGTGTTCGACGCCGGCGGCTTGGTGATGCCGGCCTGCTCGAACATGTCCTTGCGGTAGATGACCTCGCGGTTGGCCGCGTAGAACGGGACGCCGTAGGTCTTGCCGTCGTACTCGCCCGACGCCGCGAGGCCCTTCAGCCACTGCCCGCCGTTGAAGCTGTCCTTGTCGCCCGACAGGTCGGTGAGGACGCCCTGCGACGCGAAGGCCGGCGTCTGCGTGTTGCCGACCTCGATCACGTCGGGCGGGGTGCCACCGGCCAGCGCGGTGGTCAGCTTCTGCTGGATGCCGTCCCACTGCTGGATTTCGTACTTGACCTTGACGCCGGGGTGCGCGGTCTCGAACTCCTTGTTGAGCGCGTCGGTCAGGGTGGCCGGCGCGGACCCGGTCATCAGCCAGACCGTCACGGTGCCGCTCAGCGGTCCGCTGCCGCTCGACGAGGCCGCGGTGTCGGTGCCGCCGGAGCCCGCGCAACCAGCGGTCGCGAGCGTGAATGCGGCGGCGCCCGCCGCCAGCTTGAGCCAGCGTTTCACTCGATGCCGTCCTTTCCATGCCCGGCCACCTCGGCCAGGCTCCCCAAATGGTGTAGACCAATGTTGGGGTTAGAGTGGTACGTACCACAGGCCCTGTCAAGGCGGTTGCCGGAACGTTGTAAACGCACCGGGGAGTCTGACGCGCAGTAGCCGGACGGTTACCCGCGTCGGTGACCCGGGCGCCAGAAGTCGTCCGAATAGGAAGGTGTCCGGGCCGTTTTTCACGGCAGGAAGCCGGGTTCCGGCGTGGCCGCGCCCGGCGGGCGCGAAAAAACCGCCCCGGGAAAGGACTCCCGGGGCGGCGACCGTGATCAGGCTGGTGTTTTCGCTGGTGGCACGACATGTCGGCGGGCGCGGTGCGCGGCCATCCGCACGGGCGCGTTCGCCACGCCGAACCCGCGGTAGCCGCCGACCCGCTGGACCACCTCGAAGAACACCCGCGCCCCGGCCAGCGCCGTGTAGAAGTGCAGGAACTCGCCGTCCTCGTCGCGGTCGTAGAGCACCGAGTTCGCCCGCAGCGCGGCCAGCCGCGCCGCCGGGAGGTCGAGCCGCGCCTCGAGGTCGTCGTAGTAGTTGCCCGGGATCTCCAGCAACGGAGCCCCCAGCGCGCGCATCGCCTCCGCCGTCGCGACCGCGTCCGCGCAGGCGAACGCGACGTGCTGTGGCTCGGGTACCGCGGGCGCCCATTCGCCGCGCCGGACCAGGGCGCCGTCCAGCGTCAACCGCACCCCGCCCGCCGCGACGGCCCGGCTGCGGACCAGGCCGAACGGCGCCGCGAACTCGGCCACCGGCGACGGCGTCAGCCCGAACACCGACCGGTAGAACAAAGCCGCCTCTTCAAAGTGGTCGAAGGGCTGCGTGAGGGCCACGTGATCGATTCCGAGGACGCCGGTGCCGGGTGCGGTCTCCCCCGTCGGCACGAAGTCGGCGCGCCAGTCGTCGTTCCCGCACAGGAAGACCTCGGTGCCGTCCGGCGCCGCGACCGCGTTCAGCTCGGCCTCGCGCGGACCGCGCACGCGCGGCAGGACCGGCGCGCGCAGGGCATCCGCCCGGCGGGCCGAGCGGGCCGGGTCGGTGCTGGCGAGCGCGACCGCGCCGACGGCGCCGTGTTCCCCGCCGCCCTCGTTGACGACCACGCGGGCGTCACCCTGCTCCCAGAAGCTCGACCGGCTTGGTGCGGTGCACGCCGGTGCGGGCGAAGCCGAGGGACGCGAGCACCCGGCCCGCGCCGGGATCGGTGACGACTTCGGCGAACGCGTGCCCGGTCAGGGCCGGTGCGGGCGGGAGGTCCAGGACGCCGAGGGACTCCTTGAGCGCCAGCAGCGACCGCATCGCGTCGACCGCGGCCGGACGCGGGTCGGCCTGGCGGAAGACGTCGTTGAAGACCTCCAGGGACAGCGGCCCCCGGTAGCCCGCGGCGAGCACGTGCCCGGTGAACGCCGTCAGGTCGAAGTCGCCCTGGCCGGGGAAGAGCCGGTGGTGACGGCTCCACGGCAGGACGTCCATCGGCAGGCGCGGGGCGTCGGCGAGCTGGAGGAAGAAGATCTTCTCGCCGGGGATCGCGCGGATCGGCGCCGGGTCGTGGCCCTTCGACAGGATGTGGAAGCTGTCGAGGCAGACGCCGAGCGCGGGGTGCGCGGCGCGGCGGACGATGCGCCACGCGTGTTCGTAGCCGCTGACGTGCTTGCCCCACGCCAGTGCTTCGTAGGCGACCTTCATGCCGCGTCCGGCCGCGACCTCGGCCAGCGCGTGCAGTTGTTCGGCGGCCAGGTCGTCGTCGTCGATCGCGTCCGGGGAGACCGACGAGCAGACCAGCACGGTGTCGGCGCCGAGCTCGGCCATGACGTCGAACCTGCGCCGCGCGCGGCGGAGGTTGGCCGCGTGGACGTCGGGCGGGACGGCCTCGAAGTCGCGGAACGGCTGGTAGAGGTCGATCGTCAGGCCGAGGTCGGCGCAGCGGCGGCGGATCTCGGCGGGACTCGACGGCGAGACGACCAGGTCGTTTTCGAAGACCTCGACGCCGTCGAACCCGGCCGCGGCGGCCGCGGCGAGCTTGTCTTCGAGGGTGCCGGAGAGGCAGACGGTGGCGATCGCGGTGCGCGGCTCAGGCGGCACGGGCGGCCTCCCCTTCGAGGGCGTCGAAGTGGCGCAGCATCCGCGCGGGGTCCGGTTCGACGCCGGTGAACAGCCGGAACGACTCGGCGGCCTGCAGCACGACCATGCCGCCGCCGTTCAGGACGCGGCAACCGCGAGCGCGGGCGGCGGCCAGCAGCGCGGTTTCCAGTGGCCGGTAGACGATGTCGGCCACCCACAGGTCCGGGCGGAGCAGCTCGGCCGCGACGGGAGAGCCGGGGTGGGCGGCCATCCCGGTCGGCGTCGCGTGCACCAAGCCGTCGGCGTTCTCCACCGCGGCCAGGTCTCCTGCTTCCGCACGACCTTCGCCGAACCGTTCATTGAGGGCCTCGGCCAGGTTTTCGCCGCGCGCCCGATCGACGTCGTGGATCGTCAGCCGCCCGGTGCCCAGGGAGAGCAGCGCGTGCGCGACCGCGGCGCCCGCTCCCCCGGCGCCGAGCAGGACGACGTCGTCCATCCGGACGTCCGGCAGGCCGCGGCCGAGGCTGCGGGCGAACCCGGTGGCGTCGGTGTTGTGGCCGATCGCGCGGCCGCGTTCGAAGACGACGGTGTTGACGGCGCCGAGCGCTTCGGCTTCCGAGGAGAGCTCGTCGAGGTGCTCGAGGACCAGCTGCTTGGCCGGGTGGGTGACGTTGAGCCCGTCGAACCCGGCCAGCCGGGCGGCCGCGACGACGTCGCCGACCGGGCGGCGCAGCACGTCGAGGTCGAGCAGGCGGTAGACGTAGCGCAGGCCGAGCTCGTCGGCTTCGCGCTCGTGCAACGCCGGGCTGGCGGACGGCCCGATGCCCGAGCCGACGAGTCCGATCAGGTAGCTGGTCACGCCGCGTCCTCCGGAATTAATGTACGAACTAGTGAGTTCACGGTAGCGCGGGACCCGCCCGGACGGAAGGGCTGGGCTAGAGTTGGGGCCGTTCACCTGCAGCGGAGGGAGCCCGGTGGCCGCACCATCGTCGGAGGCCGAACGGCAACGCGACAAGGAGCGCACGCGCGCCGACATCCTCGCGGTGGCGATGCGCGAGTTCGCGGACAAGGGCTACACCGGCGCCCGCGTCGACGAGATCGCCGCCCGCACGAGCACCACCAAGCGGATGATCTACTACTACTTCGGCGGCAAGGAACAGCTCTACATCGCCGTGCTGGAGCAGGCGTACTCCGCGATCCGCGCCCTGGAGCGGCAGGTCGACGTCGAGCACCTCGAGCCCGAGGAAGCCCTGCGGCAGCTGGCGGCGCTGACCTTCGACCACCACGAGGCGAACCCGGACTTCATCCGGCTGGTCAGCATCGAGAACATCCACCGCGCGGAGCACCTCGCGCAGTCCGAGATCCTGGCCGGACTGGCCGACCCGGCCCTCGGCGGACTGACGGTCGTCCTCCAGCGCGGCCGGGCGGCCGGCCGCTTCCGCGCCGACGCCGACCCGCTCGACATCCACATGATCATCAGCTCGTTCTGCGTGTTCCGGCTGGCGAACCGCCACACGTTCCAGGCGATCTTCGGCCGCGACATGCTCGACCCGGCCCGGCGCGAGCACTACCGCACCATGCTCGGCGACCTGGTGATCGACTACCTGACGGCCTGACCCCGGCCCGCCCGGCGCGCGCTGAAGGGGACGTTCATCGCATCCGGTGCGCTGAAGGGTCCTTTCCTCTCATCTGACGCCAGCAAAGGACCCTTCAGCCCGGCGTCCCCGGGCGCGGGACGAGGCGGGCGAGCCGCGAACCGCCTCTTGACACCCGGGGATCCGTCTCGCACAGTCTATTAACTAACTAGACCGTACATTGCTTCCCCGCCGACTCTGCGCAACGAAGCACGGACGTCAGGAGTTCGTCCCCGTGACCGGATCGATGCCCCGCAAGGCGGCGCTGGCCGCCTGGATCGGCAGCGCGCTCGAGTACTACGACTTCTTCATCTACGGCACCGCGGCCGCGCTGGTGTTCAACAAGGTCTTCTTCCCCGCCTCCTCCCCCGCCACCGGCACGCTGCTGGCCCTGGCCACCTTCGGCGTCGGCTACCTCGCCCGGCCGGTCGGCGCGTTCATCCTCGGCCACGTCGGCGACCGGTTCGGCCGCAAGCGCGTCCTCGTCTTCACGCTGCTGCTGATGGGCGTGGCGACGTTCTGCGTCGGCTGCCTCCCGACGTACGCGAGCGTCGGCGTCGCCGCGCCGGTGCTGCTCGTCGTTCTCCGGCTGCTGCAAGGACTTTCCGCCGCCGGCGAGCAGGCGGGTGCGAACTCGATGTCGCTCGAACACGCTCCTGAGCACCGCCGCGCGTACTTCACGAGCTTCACCCTGAGTGGCACCCAAGCCGGCCAGATCCTGGCCACCGCGATCTTCCTCCCGGTCGCCGCGCTGCCGCAGGAGCAGCTGCTGACCTGGGGCTGGCGGGTGCCGTTCTGGTGCAGCGCGCTGGTTGTGGTGGTCGGGTTCGTGATCCGCCGCAAGCTCGACGAAACGCCGGTCTTCGAACGCACCGACGTCGCGAAGCTGCCGGTCGCGGTGCTGTTCCGGGACCACTGGGCGGACGTCCTGCGCGTGATCGTCGCGGCGACGATCGCCTCGGTGAGCACGATCTTCACCGTCTACGCGCTGAGCTACGCGGTGAACACGATCGGCCTGGCGCGGACGCCGATGCTGTGGGTGGGCGTGCTCGCCAACGTCGTCGCGCTGGCGGCGATCCCGTTGCTGGCCGGGCTCGCCGACCGGGTCGGGCGCAAGCCGGTGTTCATCACCGGGTGCCTGCTGTGCGGCGTGCTGATCTTCCCGTACCTGTGGTCGATCTCGATCGGCTCGTACGCGCTGCTGTTCGTGCTCGGCATCGTGCTGTTCGGCGTGGCCTACTCCGGGGTCAACGGCGTCTGGCCGTCGCTCTACGGCGAGATGTTCAGCGCGCGGGTCCGCCTGTCGGGCATGGCGATCGGCACTCAGATCGGTTTCGCGGTGGCGGGATTCGCCCCGAGCGTCGTGGCGGCGATCGGCTCGGCGAAGGAGGATTGGCTCGGGGTCGCGATCTTCACGGCGGCAGTGTGCGTGGTGGCGGCGGGCGCCGCCGCGACGGCCCGGGAGACGTACCAGGTGCCGACCGCGCGGCTCGGGGCACCGGCGACGGCGGCACCGTCCACTGTGGTCGCCTCTACTGTGGACGGCTGAGCACGGTGATCGCGAGTCCCAGCGCGAAGAGGACGGCACCGAGCCGGAAGTCGCCGGGTGCCCCCGCCGTGAGGAAGTGGAGCACCCGGGAGACGCCCAGCCCGAACCCGGCCACGATGAGCGGCGGTCCGAGGAGCACGCCCAGCCGCCGGATTCCCTTGCCGGTACCGGTTTTCGCGAAGACCGGCGGCTCGTCGGCGGCGGGGCGGCTGTCGGCGTAGACGGTGGTGATGGTCCCGAAGGTGACGCGGTCGCCGTCGCGCAGGAGACGGGCCAGTCCCGGGGCGAGGGGCTCGCCGTTGACTCGGGTGCCGGTGCGGGAGCCCGCGTCCGACACCCAGGTGCCGCGCGCGTCCCGGCGCAGCCACGCGTGCCGCGGGCTCACGTGATCGGAGTAGAGCTTGAGGTGCGCCTCCGGCCCGCGGCCGACGAGCCATGAGCCGCGGCGCACCGCCAGCCTCGCCACCGCACCTTCAACCGTCTCGATCGTCGCCGCGTCCCGGTTCCCCATGGTCCCTCCCGTCCGTCCCGACTCCCTTCGGAGCCGGGACGGGCGGCGGGAAATACCGGGATCAGGGTTTCGGTGCGGCCTCCGGGGTCTTCACCCGCTCCAGCAGCAGCTGGGCGACATCCCGGACATCGACGTTCTCGGCCTTCTGCTCGCTCTGCCGCTGAACCAGCCCATCGGTGAGCATCACCCGGCAGAACGGACACCCGGTCACGATCGTCTCGGCGTCCGTCGCGATCGCCTCGTCGACCCGTTCCAGGTTGATCCGCTTGCCGATCTGCTCCTCCATCCACATCCGGGCGCCACCCGCGCCGCAGCACAGCGCCCGGTCCGCGTGGCGGGGCATCTCCGTCAGCTGGGCACCCGCCGCGCCGACCAGGTCGCGCGGGGGCGTGTAGACCTTGTTGTGCCGGCCGAGGTAGCACGGGTCGTGGTACGTGACGCGCGGTCCGTCGTCCACGCCCTTCACCGGGGTCAGCTGGCCGCCGCGGACCAGGCGGTTCAGCAGCTGCGTGTGGTGCACCACCTCGTAGTGCCCGTACAGCTGCGGGTACTCGCGGCTGAGCGTGTTGAGGCAGTGCGGGCAGGTCGTGACGATCTTGCGCAGCCTCGGCTCGCGGCCCTCGAACACCGCGTTCAACGTCTCCGCCGTCTGCTGGGCCATCATCTGGAACAGGAACTCGTTGCCCGCTCGCCGCGCCGGGTCGCCCGTGCACGACTCCTCGTTGCCCAGCACCACGTAGTTGACCCCGGCGATGTGCAGCAGCTCCGCCGTCGCGCGGACGGTCTTGCGGGCCTGGTCGTCGAACGCGCCCGCGCAGCCGACCCAGAACACGTACTCGACGTCCTCGCCCAGCTGCCCGTCGAACACCGGGACGTCGAAGCCGAGGTCCTTCGTCCAGGCGAGCCGCTCGGAGTTGTTCTGACCCCACGGGTTGCCCTTGGTCTCCAGGTTCTTGAACAGCCCGCCCAGCTCGGTCGGGAACGCCGACTCGATCATCACCTGGTAGCGGCGCATGTCGACGATGTGGTCGACGTGCTCGATGTCCACCGGGCACTGCTCGACGCACGCGCCGCAGGTGGTGCACGACCACAGGACGTCCGGGTCGATCACGCCGCCGTCGGCCTCCGGGCCGACCAGCGGGCGCGCCTCTTCGTGCTCGGTGCCCGCGAGGATGTAGGGCGCCTCCTCGAACAGGTTGTCGCGGAGGTTCATGATGACGAGCTTGGGCGACAACGGCTTCCCGGTGTTCCACGCCGGGCACTGCGACTGGCAGCGGCCGCATTCGGTGCACGTGGCGAAGTCGAGCATGCCCTTCCACGTGAAGTCGCCGATCTTGCCGCGGCCGAACGTGTCGTCCTCGCCCGGGTCCTCGAAGTCGATCGCGACGCCGCCGGACTCCATCGGCAGCAGCGGGCCGAGAGCGTCCGGCAGCCGCTTCGCCGACACGTTGATCGGCGCGACGAAGATGTGCAGGTGCTTCGAGTAGAGCACGATCGACAGGAACACCAGCATCACGCCGATGTGCAGCAGCAGGCCGACCGTCTCGAGCACCTCGGTCGTCGAGTGGCCGAGCGGCTCCAGCAGGTTCCCGACGCCGAGCGAGACGTACGCGCCGGACTGGTACGGGAAGTTGCCGGACGCCGAGGACGCGCCGCGGAAGAAGAACATCGTCCAGACGACGTTGAAGATCATGAAGAGGATCAGCCACGCGCCGCCGGTGTGCGAGCCGTAGAACCGGGACGCCCGGTCCTTGCGCTCGGGCGCCTGCCGGATCCGGATCACCGTGAACACGCCGAGCGAGACGGCGACCGCGACGGCGATGAAGTCCTGCAGGAAGCCGAGCACCGCCCAGTGCCCGATCCACGGGATGGCGAACTTCTCGTCGAAGAGGGCCCCGTACGCCTCGAGGTACACCGAAGCGAGGATCACGAAGCCCCAGAACGTGAAGAAGTGCGCGGCGCCGGGCACCGACCACTTGAGCAGCTTGCGCTGGCCGAACACCTCGCGCACCTGCGCGAAGAGGCGGGCGCCCAGCTCGTTCGACCGCTTCGTGTCGGGCTGACCGGCCTTGATCAGCTGGTACAGGAAGGCCACGCGCTTGCCGGCGACGGCGAGGCCGACGACCGTCATGAGCAGGCCGAGGATGAGACGAACGAGCACGAGTCCTCCGCGTCGTGATGGAAGGACCGGCTCAGTGCGAGCCGGTGTAGTACCGGCACGCCTTGCACGCGTACCGCATCTTCGCGACCCGCCAGTGTTTCCGGTACAGATCGAGGTCGGGCGACCACCGGACGCCGAGGCGCTGGTAGCGCCCCGGCCGGCGGTGGCCGGTTTCGTACCGCTCGGTCGCGCGGCCGAGGTGGGCGCGCCGCAGCACGCACCCCCGCGTCCGGCAGCGCCCGAGCGCGCCGCGGCAGAACCGGTGCAGCAGCACCAGTTCCGCCCCGATTTCTTCGACGACGCCGTAGCCGGGGTGCGCCCCTGGCCCGGTGAGCCGCACCGGCAGCCCGCAGTACCCGCACTTGAGGGTGCAGGAGAGGCAGCCGGCGATGTGCCTGAGCCGCAGTTCGCGCCGGTCTTCGGAGCCGGGTCCTCGCACGCGCGACGCCATGGGGCCTCCTGGAGCGACTGTGATCGGCACCACTGCCTGCTACTGGAGGGTAATGAGGAGCTCACTTCGCGCGACAGGACCAAATGGCCTAGTTACATTGGACCGTTCGGCGTAAAAATCGAAGGAAGGATCACCTTCCCGTCCGCAGAACGGATACTGGTGCCTCGCGAATCGCACAGCTGCTCGGCGCACCGTGCCGCGGCGACGGGAGGACCTGACGTGGGCAGTGAAGCCAAGAGGCTGGCGGATGAGCTGGTGAAGGACCTGAAAGCCGCCGGTTGGCAGGAGGGGCGGTCGGCGAATCCGAGCCTGCGGAACGCGATGGACGCGAAGGACTGGCGCCTGTTCGTCGGCCCGGGACTCGAACAGTCGGTCTGGGTGCCGATCAATCCTCCGGACGTCGAGTCCGTTCACCACTCGCGCGGCGTCGCTCGAGGGCAAGGGGCGGACATCTAGCAGGTGACGGTGTCGGCCTGGCTTGCGCGCGGGCGCGAGGTGGCCGTGGCGAGCACCGACGTTCGGCCCTGCTGCCGCCGGTCGGCCCTCGCCACAATCCGGGCATGACCTACCACCCCGTGCCCTACCGGCCCGCCCGGCTGCCCGCCGCCGAAGGGCTCGCCCAGGCCGCCGCTTTGCGGCAGCGGATGGAAGCCCGGCGCTCGGTGCGGATGTTCTCCCCCGACCCTGTCCCCGAACGCGCGGTGCTCGACGCGATCGCGGTCGCCGCCACCGCTCCGAGCGGGGCGCACCAGCAGCCGTGGACGTTCGTCCTCGTCACCGATCCGGCCGTGCGGCGGCGGATCCGCGAAGCCGCCGAGGCGGAGGAACGGATTTCCTACGACGGGCGGCTCGGCGACGCCTGGCTCGACGCGCTGCGGCCGCTCGGCACGGACGCGGTCAAGCCCCACCTGACGGAAGCGCCGTACTTGATCGTGGTGTTCCAGCAACGGTTCGCCCTCGACGACGACGGCGGCGTCCGCAAGCACTACTACGTCGACGAATCCGTCGGCATCGCGGTCGGCATGCTGCTCACCGCGCTGCACGTGGCGGGACTGGCGGCGTTGACGCACACGCCGTCGCCGATGCGGTTCCTCGGTGAGCTGCTCGGCCGTCCGCGCAACGAAAAGGCGTTCGCGGTGATCCCGGTCGGTCCCCGGCCGCCGACAGCGTCGCGGCGCAAACCCCTCGACGAGGTCCTCGTCCGGATCTGACTCAGCAGCGCGGCAACCCGCCCGGCACCGCGGTGAACGGCGGGCCCGAAACCCGGTCCACTCCCCGCTCCCGCCACCACGCGGCCTGCTCGGCGGACTCGACCCCGGCGACCCCGACTTCGGCGCCGGCCAGGTGCGCCGCTTCGATCAACGCCGTCACCGCCCGCGCCGCCACGGGGTGTTCGCGGCGGGCCACCAGGCCCGGCGCCAGGCGGACCGTGCGGGCCGGGAACTCCGTCAGGCACGTGACGTCGGCGAAGTCGTGGATCTCCGCGCCCACCCCGATTTCCGTCAGGACGTTCAGGTTGTCGGCCGCTTCGCCGGTGTCGGCCGTCAGCGTCGCCGCCGGGAAGCCGGGGCGCAGGTTCTCCGGCGCCAGGCCCGTTTCGTCGAGGATCCGGCGGATCTCGCCGACCAACTCCGGGTCGGCGGCCTGCTGGGCCGTCAGTTCCACTGTCAGCGGCACCGACGCACCGGACGCCGCCAGGCGCTCGGCCGCCGTGCGCAGCAGCCACGTGCCCAGCGGCAGGGCCAGCCCCGTCTCGGCGGCCAGGCGGACGCACGTCTCGTGGGACAGCACGCCTTCCGCCGGGTGCGTCCAGCGCAGCCGCGCCTCGACCCCGGCCACCTCTTCGCCGTCCGGGCGGACCAGCGGCCGGTAGGCGACGTCGATCTCGCCGTTCTCCCACGCGCCCGCCATCGACGCCGCGAGCCCGAAGTCGTGGCGGTCGCGGCGGTCCAGCTCCCGGTCGAACAACCCCCACTGGCCACCCGCCGCCTGGACGCGCCGCAGTGTCAGGTCCGACGCGCGCAGCAGCTCCGCGGGCGTGACGTCGCGGGGCGGGCGGTGGACGACGCCGATGGCCGCCGACACCGCGACCCCGCGGTCGCCGTCGACGTACTCCGCCTCCGCCAGCTCGTGGGTGATCCGGCGGACGAGCGCCACCACCCCCGGCGTGTCCTCGCCGTTTTGCACCAGCACGCCGAACTCGTCGGCGCCCAGTCGCGCCACGAGCGCCTTTTCGCCCTCGAACACCGCTTTGAGCTTCGCCGCGACCCCGCGCAGCACCCGGTCGCCGAGGTCCGGCCCGAGCCCGCCGGCGATCCGCGAGAAGCCGTCGAGGTCGAGGTGGAACAGCGTGACGCCGCGGGCCGGGTCGGCCTCGCGCAGCAGGTTTTCCAAGCGGGTGCTGAAGAACTGCCGGTTCGGCAGCCCGGTGAGCACGTCGTGCAGTGCCTGGTGGCTCAGCCGCCGTTGCAGCAGCGACACCTCGGTGTCGTCGTCGACGATGGTGATCAGCTGGCGGGGCGCGCCGACCGCGTCGCGGACGACGGACGCGGCGAACGTCGCCCACATCGGTTCGCCGTCCTTGCCGACCAGGCGCCGCCCGGCGCGCAGCCGGTGCAGCTTGCCCGCCACCAGGTCGCGGTAGTCCTCGCGAAGTTGCTCGACGTCCTCGGGGTGCACCAGGTCGAACAACGTCATAGACGCGATCTCGGCGGGCGTGCGGTTGAGCGTCTTCGCGAGCGCGGCGTTGGCGCGCAGCACCCGGCCGTCCAGCTCGGTGAGCGCGACACCGCTGGCCGAGCCGGTGAACACCGCTTCGAACTGCGCGCGCGTGATGACCTGCTTCTGCCGCGTCTCCTGCTCGACTTTCAGCAGCGCGCGGCTCAACCCCTCCTGGCGCTTCTGGATGTCTTCGCGCAGCATCTCGCCGTAGCCGGAGCTCAACGCGCCGAGCACGAGCACCACCCGCTCGGCGAGCCCGTCGACGCGGTGCAGCTCCGGCTCGCGCAGCAGCGCCTTGCCGAGGATCTCCAGGCTGCGGCGCAGGCTGTCGGAGCCGACGCAGCGCAGCTCGACGAGCCGTCCGCCCGCCGCCGCGGCCGCCTCGAGGTCCGGCGGTTCGCTCACGACCGCGTCGAACAGGCTGCCCGCCAGCACGCGCAGCTCGCGCTCGATCTCGTCCGGCGGGTGCGGCACGTACGCCGTGGTGCTGATCAGGTAACCCCATTTGCGGGCGAGCGTCGACAGCCGTTTCGCCGCCCGTTCGGCGGACGGCTTCTTCCGCGGGACGTCGCCACGGGGATGGGGAGCAGTCACCTCAGCCTGTCCTGGTTATCGGCACACACTCGCGTTCGGGTAACCGATATATCTTGGCGCGAATTGGTGTCCGGCGCACGAAACAGGATTCACCCAATCGAGTGATAACCCTGCGGAGCGATCGCCAGCCGGTCCCGCAGCCACGACCGGGTGGCGTCCCGGTAGTCCGCCGCGTTTTCGTGCAACGCAACGGAATGACCCGCACCCGGAAGAACGTACATCGACAGTTTCGACGGATCGGCGTAGTAGGGCGCTTCCTGCGCGCGCAAGACGTCGGGGTGCGCACAGTCACGCAACGCGAGCAGTCCGCAGAAAAGGACGTCCTTTTCCCCCACCACCTGCAAAACCGGTGCGGTAATTCCCTTCGTCGCGGGCAGCACGATCCCGAACAACGCGACCGTGCCCATCCCCGGCACCGAAACCTGGTCCTTCGTGGCTTCGTCGGCCGCGATCACGGCCGGGTCGGCGTCGCCGCCGGCGTAGAACAACCCGGCGCGCGCCCCCGGTTTCGTCGTGAAGTACAGCGGGTCGCTGCCCAGCCGGCCGAGCTGCCCGTCGAGCAGCGCGGGCTGGAGACCGAGGGCCGCGCCCAGCGCGAGCACCGGCAGCGCCGGCAGGTGCGTGATGCCGGTGAGGACGACGCCGTCGACGTCGTGGTAGGTCGACGCCTCGACCGCGACGACCCCGGACCCGACCGAGTGCCCGACGATGACCACCTTCGCGAACGGCACCCCGCCGACGCGCCCGGCCCGCAGGTGCCCGACCACCTCGTGCATCGACTCGGCCGCTGCCCACACCGAAAGCGGCAGGCTCAGCGGGTGGCTGCTGGCGCCGGCGCCGAGCTGGTCCGCGGCGAACGTCGCGTACCCGTGCGCGGCCATGTCGCGCTGGTAGGAGTACCGCTCGGGCTGGTAGGGCAGGTCCCAGTACGCGCTGTTGTACGTCCCGCCGTGCACGAGCAGCTGGACGGTGTCCGGCGCCTCGCCGGCGGGCAGGCACAGCCTGCCGTACACGGTCGCGGGCGTGCCCGGCACCAGCGGTGGCAGACCCGGGCCGCCGACCGGGAGATCCGTGTCGGTGCAGGAGATCGCGGCCGCCTCGGCGGGCATCGCGGCGGTGAGCGAGGCGAGGAGCACCCCGCAGGCGAACAACGCGGACGTCAGCTTGACCGGCAGTCTCACGCCGTACTCCTCCGGAAGGGGGGTGGCTGTTCGGGACCCGAGAACACTACACCCGGTAGTGGAACGGGCACCGTCAGGTCCGCGGCACCACGGTCATCGGCAGGCGGTTCGGCTGCATCGTCGCCTTGAGCTGCGCGTACACCTTCTTGCCCGGCACCGGAACCAGGCGCCACCGCGCCCCGATGGTCGCCGCGACGATGCCGATCTCCGTCGGTGCGAAGACGTGCCCCGGGCACAACCGGGCGCCCGCGCCGAACGGGATGTACGCGCCCTTCGGCAGTTCCGCTGTGTGGCCGGGCGACCAGCGGTCCGGGTCGAACCGGTCCGGGTCCGGGAACCAGCGCGGATCCCGGTGGAGCGTGTGCTGGCTGACCGCGACCTCGGTGCCCGTCGGCACCCGGACCCCGCCGAGTTCGACGTCTTCGCGGGCCCGCCGCATGAGGATCAGCGGCGGCGTGCGGCGGACGATCTCGTTGACGATCTGGTGCGTGTACACCAGATCCGGCAGGTCCTCGAAGCGCGCGGGCCGCCCGCCGAGGACCTCGTCGACCTCCGTGTGAAAGCGCCGTTCGACGTCCGGGTGCTGCCCCAGCTCGTGGAAGAACCAGGCCAGCGCGACCGCGGTGGTTTCGGCGCCGGTGGTCAGAATGGTGATGACCTCGTCGTGCACCTGGCGGTCGGACATGCCTTCGCCGGTGTCCTCGTCGCGGGCCAGCAGCAGCATCGAAAGCAGGTCGCCGTGGTCGGCGCCCTCTTCGCGGGCGGTGACGACGGTTTCGCCGATCACCTCGCGCAGGCGCGCGGCGGCGGCGTCGAACTTCCGGTTGGGCGGGATCGGCAGCCGTTCCACGAACTTCGGCGAGAACGCCCGCACCAGCACGTACTTGAGCATGACCGGGATCGAACGCTGGATCTCGCGCAGGGCGTCCTCGCCGAGCGCGGTCGAGAAGAGCGTCTGCCCGGCGATGGTGAGCACGAGGTCCTGCATGCACCGGTCGAACTCGACGACTTCGCCGGGCCGCCACGAGCTCGCCAGCTCGTCGGCCAGCTTCGTCATGGTGTGCTCGGCGTAGCCCGCGATCCGGGCGCGGCCGAAGGCGGGCATCACCAGGCGGCGCTGACGGCGGTTGAGCTCGCCGTTCGAGGTGGCCAGGCCGTCGCCGAAGAGCGGGCGCATCTTGTCGAAGACCAGGCCCTTGTCGAACTTGTCGGCGTCGGTGGCCAGCACCTGCCACGACAGCTCGGGGGTGGTGACGACGGTGACCGGCAGCGGGCCGAGCCGGAGTTTGACGACATCTCCGTGCGCGGGCAGGGATGCGAAGAACTTCAGCGGGTCGCGCAGCAGCGGCACCGTGTGCCCGAGCACGGGCCAGCCGCCGGGAACGGGACGCGGGTTCGTCATGGCCTCGTCTCCTCGTGGACCGGGACACCTTAGCGGCACGGCGGGGACTAGACTCCGCCACTCCAGAGTCCGCGAGGGTGGGAGGTCCCGTGACCGGGGAGCTGAGCTGGGTACCGCCGGAGATCGACACCACCGTGCCGAACCCGGCGCGGGTGTACGACTTCTGGCTCGACGGGGACCACAACTTCGCCGCCGACCGGGCCCTCGGCGAGCAGATCCTCAAGATCATGCCGGGTGTGCGCGACGCGGCCCGGCTCAACCGCGCGTTCCTGCGCCGCGCGGCCCGGTACATGGTCGACGCCGGCGTCCGGCAGTTCCTCGACATCGGCTCCGGCATCCCGACCGTGGGCAACCTGCACGAGATCGTCCAGCAGGCCGACCCGGCGTGCCGGGTGGTCTACGTCGACCGCGAGTCCGTCGCGGTCGCGCACAGCGAACTGCTGTTGCAGGACAACGAGAACTGCATGGTGCTGCAGGCCGACCTGCGCGACGTCAACGACATCTTCGACGGCGCCGCCAAGGTGCTCGACTTCGACGAGCCGGTCGGCGTGTTCATGTTGCTGCTGCTGCACTTCGTGCCGGACTCCTGGGACCCGGCGGGCATCGTGGCCCGCTACCGCGACCGGCTGGCCCCCGGCAGTTTCCTGGCGGTGACGCACGTCGCGGCCGACTCCGAGTCCGAGCGGCTCGACGAGGCGGTCGAGGTGTACAAGACCAACCAGGACCAGCAGAACCAGCCGGTCCCCCGCACGCACGACGAGGTCCTCGCCTTCTTCGACGGCTTCGAGGTCGTCGAGCCGGGCGTGGTGGGCTGCGCGATGTGGAAGCCCGAGGGCGTCGGCGACATGTCCGACGACCCCGCGATCAACACCTTGCCGTACGCCGGAGTGGGCCGGAAACCCTGAGTCCGCGCGTGGCTGGTCGTGAGTGTTTAGGGCGGTTAGAACCGCCCTAAACACTCACGACCCCCACGGCGGCCGTCACCGCAGGGAGAACGTCGCCAGGTTCAGCGGCCCGTCGAACGTCAGGTAGACGTCCTGGCGGCCGGTGGTCGTGGCGAGTGGAGCGGTCACCCTCGTGTACGCGTAGCGGTCCCCGGTCGGCGGGACCGCCGCCGTGCCCAGGATCCGGCCCGTCGGCGACCCCAGCCGGACCGTGATGCGTGCTCCCTCCACTGTGGACACCGAGGCCGTGAACCGCGCCGGGCCCGCCAAGGCGGCGTTCTCGTACGCCACCCAGCTCCCGGCGACGGCCGCCACCGAGGTGCCCGACGTCTTCGACGTGTCCGTCAACGTCGTCCCGGCGTAGTCGTCGAAGTTCTGCGCCGCCGTCGGACGGTTCAGGTCGCGGGGCAGCGCCCGCTCCCCCGGCACGAACACCGGCTGCGGCGCGGAGAGATCCGCCGCGTTGTGCCCCACCGAGAACTCGTACA
The DNA here is from genome assembly GCF_030264295.1 of Amycolatopsis nalaikhensis. Classification (GTDB taxonomy): domain Bacteria; phylum Actinomycetota; class Actinomycetes; order Mycobacteriales; family Pseudonocardiaceae; genus Amycolatopsis; species Amycolatopsis nalaikhensis. The sequence goes on from NZ_CP127173.1 coordinate 8,664,306, forward strand.
CCCCGGCGGCGACCACGGACCGGTCCCGCGAGACGTCCCAGGACGCCAGCTCCTTCACCGGCACCGAAAACCGGACCGTCCGCGTCTCGTGCGGCGCCAGCGTCACCCGGGTGAAGTCCCGGAGCCGCTGCACGCCGGAGTTCTTCGAATACAGCTGGACGACGTCGGTCCCCGCGCGGTCGCCGGTGTTCGTCACGTCCACGCTGACCTCGACCGTCGCACCGGTGCGCGAGGCCCGTACCGCGCCGTGGCGGAAGGTCGTGTAGCTGAGCCCGTACCCGAAGGGGTACAACGGCTTCCCGCGGTAGTACTGGTACGTCAGGCCGGTCTTCGCGATGTCGTAGTCCAGGATGCTCGGCAGGCCCGCGTCGGACGCGTACCACGTCTGCGTGAGCCGCCCGCTCGGGTTCACGTCGCCGAACAGCACGTCCGCCACCGCGTGGCCGGTCTCCTGGCCCGCGTGGCTGGTCCACACGATCCCGGGCACGTCCAGGGTGTCCCACCCGGTCGTCGGGTAGCTGTTCTCCACCACGACCACCGTGTGCGGGTTCGCCTTCCGCACGGCCTCGATCAGCGCTCGCTGGGCCGGAGCCAGCTCCGTGCTCGTCCGGTCGTTCGCCTCGCGGCCGTTGATGAACGGCATGCTGCCCACCACCACGACCGCCGTGTCCGCCCCGCGGGCCGCGTCCACCGCCGCGGAAACCCCGCTGCCCAGCACCTCGCGGCCGAACTTCGTGGCGTGCGCCGCGTCCGGCGACGAAATCGTCAGCACGCCGTCCGCCCCGACGACGGCGTACCGGTTCGGGCCGAACCACGGTTCCGTGACTTCGTTGCCCGCGTACTCCAGCACGTAGCTGCCGTCGGGCTGCGCGTCGAGCTTCAGCTGCTGCTGCACGAACCAGCCCGTCGGCTGCTCGGCGTCGTTCACCAGCGCGCCGCCCGAGTAGCTCAGGTACCGGCCGTTCGCCGCCGCGCGCAGGGTGTTCTTGCCCGCGCCCCAGTCGAACACGTCGAAGGACTCCGCGGTGCCCGCGACGGTCCCGCCCGCGGTCACCTTGCCCGGCGTGGCGGGCGCCGTCAGGTACCGGCCCGTGGCCAGGTCCTTCAGCGCGATCCGGTCGACGCCTTCCGACGACGCGACGGTGCCCGCGGAGCCGAGCCGCTCCGCGATCCCCTGCGCCGGGGTGACGCGGTACTGCATCGCCCCGCTGTACCAGTCTTCGTACAACGTGTCGGACAGCGGGCCGACGACGGCGACCTTCTTCGTCTTCGCCGCGTCCAGCGGCAGCGCGTTCCCGTTGTTGCGCAACAACACCATCTGTTCGTCGGCCGTCTCGCGGGCCAGCGCCCGGTGCTCCGGCGAACCGATGACGGCCGGGGTGATCTTCGCGTACGGGTTGCGGCCCGGCGGGTCGAACTCGCCGAGCCGGAACCGCAGCGACAGCAGGTGGCGATCGGCCGTTTCGACGTCGGCCATGGTCAGCAGGCCCTTGGCCAGTGCCTCCTTGACGGCGGTGACCGTGATCGAGCCGTTGGTGTCGTTGTCGGTGAAGCTGTCGAGACCCGCTTTGATCGCCGCGGCGTCCGCCTCGGCTTTAGTGGCGTAGTACTTCTCGGAGTTGACCAGGTTGGACGGCGCACCCGCGTCGCTGACGACGGCGATGTCCTGCGGCGCCCACTTCCGCAGCAGGCCGCCGAGGTCCGGGCTCACCGTGTTCGGCCGCCCGTTGACCAGGTTGTACGACGGCATGACGGCGTTCGCCGCCCCCGCTTCCAGGGGGATCTTGAACGCCTGCTCGTCGTAGTCGTGCAGGATCTTCGGCGGCACCGACGAGTTGCTCGTGTCGCGGCTGACCTCGTTGTTGTAGGCGAGGTAGTGCTTCAGCGTCGGGGCGGCCTGGAGGTACCGCGGGTCGTCACCCTGGATCCCGTGGCCGTACGCGGTCGCCAGCTCCCCGGTGAGGAGCGGATCCTCCGAGTAGCCCTCTTCGTTGCGGCCCCAGCGCGGGTCGCGCAGCAGGTTCACCACCGGCGCCCACAGGTTCAGGCCCCACAGCGTCGGATTGCGCGCGTTGAACCCGCGCGCCTCCTGCCCGACGGCCGTGCCGACCTGCTTCACCAGCGCCGGGTCCCACGTCGAGGCCAGGCCGATCGCCTGCGGGAACACCGTTCCGTCCGCTTTGACGACGGCGCCGTTGTTGTCGTAGTCGGTCGACCACGCCACGCCGTGCAGGGCTTCCGTGCCGGTCTTGAAGACGCCGATGCCCAGGCGCGGGATGGCCGGCTGGTACTGGTGCAGCAGCGAGATCTTCTCGTCCGCGGTCAGCCGGGACAGGAGGTCGTCGATCCGCGTGGCCAGCGGCAACGCCGGGTCGCGGAACGGCGGTGGGGACGCGGCGAGCGCCGGGGACGGCGCCAGCAGCAGGGTCGCGGTCACCACCGGCACGAGGGCGCGGCGGAGCGGGGACTGGCGCACGGACGGCCTCCCGGATTCGTCGAATCGTTTCGACAGTGCGGCGCGGAACATTCGCGTCGAAGGTGAGGATGGTGACGACTATTACAGCCGCGTTAGGGCGGGGTCAAGACTTCCTGGGCGCGCTCCCAGGATGTCCGGACCACTCGGGAAACCCGTCCTTGAGCTGGGGGAAGATCCGCCATCAGGCACGTTCGACAGTTTCGACAAGAACCACCGCCGTCGAATGGGAATCGAATATCCGCCGGCGGCAAATCCTGCTTGTGTTTCGGGCGGGTGTCACTTACCTTCGTGCCATCGTCGATGCGCTTCGACTCCGATCTCCCGCACCGTCCTCAGGAGGCCGCCCGTGGTCACGATCAACGACGTCGCCAACGCGGCGGGCGTGGCACCCAGCACGGTGTCGTACGTGATCAGCGGCAAGCGGTCCATCTCACCGAAGACCCGGCGGCTGGTCGAGGAGAGTATCCGCAAGCTCGGCTACCACCCGCACGCCGGGGCCCGGGCGCTCGCCAGCAGCAAGACCAACGTGCTCGCCCTGGTCGTGCCGCTGCGCACGGACCTCAACGTCGCCGTGGTGATGGAGTTCGTCGCCTCGGCGGTCACCGCGGCCCGCGCGCACGACCACGACCTGCTGCTGCTCACCAAGGACGAAGGCCCCGCCGCGCTGCAGCGGGTGGCGTCGTCGGCGATCGCCGACGCGCTGATGGTGATGGACGTCGAAGCCGCCGACCCGCGGGTGCCGATGCTCATCGCGCTCGACCTGCCGGTGGTGCTCATCGGCGTGCCCGACCACCCGGCCGGGCTGAGCTGCGTCGACCTGGACTTCACCGCCGCCGGCTCGGCGTGCGTCGCGCACCTGGCCGACCTCGGCCACCGCTCGATCGCGCTGATCGGCGCCTCCCCCGCCGTGTACCGGCGCGGCACGAGCTACGCGACGCGGTTCCTGCGCGGTTTCGAGGAAGCCGCGAAGACCCGCGAAATCCGTGCGGTGTCCCGCCCGTGCGCTCATTCCTACGAAGCGGTCAGCGCCTGCCTCGACGAGTTGCTCGCCGAGGACCCGGACCTGACCGGCCTGGTCGTGCACAACGAGGCCGTGCTGCCCGGGCTGCTGTCGGACCTGCGCCACCGCGGCCTGCGGGTGCCCGAAGACATTTCGGTCGTCGCGGTGTGCCCGGACAGCATGGCCGCGCAGCACGCCGTCGCGCTGACCACGGTGGCGATCCCGGCCGAGGAGGTCGGCGCCCAGGCCGTCGAGATGACCATGCGCCGGCTCGCCGGCCACACCACGCCCGAGGTCCGGCTGCTCGGACCCCGCCTCACCCGGCGCGACAGCACCGCCGCGCCGCGCGCCTGACACCCGGTTCTGCTCCACCGCCGAAGGAGAATCGCCATGTCCGTAGTCCGTCGCGCTTTCATCCTGACGGCGAGTGCCGCGCTGCTGGCGGCGTGCAGCCCCAGCCCGGCCCCGTCCACGGCGAACGGCGCGCAGCCCGCCTCGTCGATCACCGAGCTTCGACTACTACGCCGACGAACAGGGTTCCGCCGCCTGGCAGAAGATCCTCGACACGTGCGCCGCGCAGACCGGGATCAAGATCGAGCGCCAGAAGGTGCCGACCGCGCAGATGCTGCCGAAGGTGCTGCAGGGCGCGAGCTCGAAGACGCTGCCGAACCTGCTCTTCACCGACAACCCGACGCTGCAGCAGGTCGCCGCCACCGGCGCGCTGACGCCGTTGGCCGACTACGGCATCACCACCGACGGCTACTACGAAAGCATCGTCAAGGCCGGGACCTACCAGGGCAAGGTGTACGGCGTCGCGCCCGGCGTCAACGGGCTCGCGTTGATCTACAACAAGGACCTGCTCACCGCGGCCGGGGTGCAACCGCCGAAGACGTGGGACGAACTGAAGGCGGCCGCGGCGAAGCTGACCAAGGACGGAAAGTACGGCCTCGCCTTCTCCGCGATCCCGTCCGAAGAGGGCACCTGGCAGTTCCTGCCGTTCTTCTGGAGCAACGGCGCCGAACTGTCCCAATTGGACTCGCCGCAGGCCACGCAGGCGCTGCAGTACGTCACGGACCTGGTGAACTCGGGGTCGGCGTCGAAGTCCGTGGTGACCTGGAACCAGAACGACGTCGCCGACCAGTTCGTCGCGGGCAACGCGGCGATGATGATCAACGGGTCGTGGAACCTGGCCCGGCTGGACGAACAGCAGTCGCTGCACTACGGCGTCGTGCCGATCCCGGTGCCGCGGGCGGGCGGGAAGCCCGTGGTCGCCCTCGGCGGGGAGGTCGGCACGGTGCCGGTCACCAGCGGTCCCGCCCAGCAGGCCGCGGGCAAGGTGCTCGCCTGCATCCTGTCCGAACCGACCATGCTCGAGTGGAGCAAGGCACACGCCTACATCCCGTCGAAGACAGCCACCGCGACGAAGTTCGGTGCGGAGCAGCCCGCGATGCAGGCGTTCGTCGACGAGGTCGGCTCGGCCCGCTCCCGCACCGCCGAACTCGGCGAGAAGTACCCGAAGGTCTCGCAGGCGCTGGCCGACGCGCTGCAGGCGGCCCTGACCGGGAAGCAGCCCGCCGACCAGGCGCTGAAGACCGCGCAGCAGACGAGCGGGTCGTGACGCTCGCCGCCCCGGCCGTCACGGCACCGCCGCGCGCGAGCCGGAAGTCCCGGCGGGACAACCGGTTCGCCGCGTGGCTGTTCCTCCTGCCCGCGCTGGCCTACGTCGTCGTGTTCTTCGGCTATCCCCTCGCCGCGAACCTGGTGATGAGCACGCAGGACTACACGGTGAAGTCGTTCTACACCGGCGAAGCGCCCTTCGTCGGCCTCGCGAACTACGCCGCCGTGCTGGACAACCCCCTGTTCTCGACCGCGGCGCTGAACACGGTCCTGTTCACCGCCGGGTCGCTGGTCTTCCAGTTCGGCATCGGGCTGGCGCTCGCGGTGTTCTTCAACGGCCGCTTCCTCGGCAGCTCGCTGCTGCGGTCGCTGCTCCTGCTGCCGTGGCTGCTGCCGCTGGTGGTCAGCGGCGCGGTCTGGCGGTGGATGTTCGACCAGGACCACGGCGTGCTCAACGCGGGCCTGCGGTTCCTGGGCTTCGACGCGGTGCCGTGGCTGAGCGGCACGAGCTGGGCGCTGCCGGCGGTGATCCTCACCAACATCTGGATCGGCATCCCGTTCAACCTGGTCATCCTGCACGGCGGCCTGCGCGCGATCCCGGCGTCGCTCTACGAAGCCGCGTCGCTGGACGGCGCGAACGCGTGGCAGCGCTTCCGGCACGTCACCTGGCCGCTGCTGCGGCCGGTCACCGGGATCGTGCTCATGCTCGGGCTGGTCTACACGATCAAGGTGTTCGACGTGATCATGGTCGTCACCGGCGGCGGGCCGGCCAACGCGACCCAGACGCTGACGACGTGGTCCTACCGGCTGAGCTTCGGGGACTTCGCATTCGGGCAGGGTGCCGCCGTGGGCAACGTCCTCATCCTGGTGGCGACGGTCTTCGGCCTGCTGTACCTGCGTTCGGCGAAGGCGACGCTGGCCGAGGCGGCGGCGTGAAGGCCCGCACGGTGTTGGGCGTCCTGATCGTCGCGGTGCTGCTCTTCCCGCTGTACTGGATGGTCAACGCGTCCCTGCAGCCCGGCGGCGCGCTGCTGCGCCCGGACCCGGCGTTCTTCCCGATCGGCGGCACTCTGGACGGCTACCGCGAGGCCCTCGCGACGCAGGGGCCGAACCTGCTCTCCAGCGTCGTCATCGCGCTCGGCGCGGTGCTCGTCTCGCTGGCCGTCGCCGCGCCCGCGTCGTACGCCTTGGCCCAGCTCAAGGTGCGCGGCGGCCCGGTGCTGGTGTTCGTCCTGCTCATCGTGCAGATGATCCCGGGCATCGTGATGGCCAACGCGCTGTACACGGTGTTCGGCAACCTCGGCCTGATCGACAACTACCTCGGGCTGGTACTCGCCGACTCGACCGCGACCATCCCGTTCGCCGTGCTCCTGCTGCGGGCGTTCATGATCTCCGTGCCGAAGGAGCTCACCGAAGCGTCCCGAGTGGACGGTGCCGGGTACTGGCGCACGTTCTTCTCGATCATCCTGCCGGTCAGCCGCAACGCGCTGGTGACCGCCGGGCTGTTCTCGTTCCTGTTCGCCTGGGCGGACTTCCTGTTCGCCGTCACCCTCACCACCGGGCAGTCGTTCGAGCCCATCACGGTGGGCATCTACCGGTTCGTCGGCAACCAGTCCGCCGACTGGAACGGGATCATGGCGACCGCCGTCCTCGCCGCGATCCCCGCGGCCGTCCTGCTCGTCGTCGCCCAGCGGTACGTCGTCGCCGGGCTGACCAGCGGCGCCGTCAAAGACTAAGGAGACCGCGTGATCGCCACGACCGAAGACGGCCGCTCGCTCGAAGTGACCGTGCGGCACGAAGTCCTGCGCGTCGAGCCTTGGGGCGCCAACAGCCTGCGCGTGCGTGCCGGGCGGCACCGGATTCTCGACGACGTGCCGGGGGCGCTGCTGCCCGCGAAGCCGTCGGCCGCCACCGCGGAGGCGGACGGGCGGACCGGCCGGGTGGTCAACGGCGCCCTCACCGCGGTCGTCGAGATCGCCGACACCGACACCGGGATCGACGCCCAGCTCAAGTTCGTCCGGACCGACACCGGCGAAGAGCTGCTGTCGGAGCAGCGCGCGCACTTCTGGTGGCCCGGGGCGCGGCTGTTCATGCCGTCCCGCAACGGGTACGGCCGCCTCGAGCAGCGGTTCACCGCCTACGACGACGAGCGGATCTACGGCCTCGGCCAGCACACGCACGGGCGGCTCGACCAGAAGGGCCTGGTCCTGGACCTGGTGCAGCGCAACGCCGAGGTGTCGGTCCCGTTCCTGCTCTCCAGCCGCGGCTACGGGTTCCTGTGGAACAACCCCGCGGTCGGCCGGGCCGAGTTCGCCGCCAACGGCACCCGCTGGGTCGCCGACGACGCCCGCCAGCTCGACTACTGGGTCACCACCGGCGACGGCCCCCGCGAGATCCTCGGCCACTACGCCGACGCCACCGGCCACGCGCCGATGCTGCCGGAGTGGGCGGCCGGGTTCTGGCAGTCGAAGCTGCGCTACCGGACGCAGGAGGAGCTGCTTTCCGTCGCACGTGAGTACCATTCGCGCGGGTTGCCGCTTTCGGTGATCGTGACGGACTTCTTCCACTGGACGCACCTCGGCGACTGGAAGTTCGACCCGGCCGAGTGGCCCGACCCGGCCGGGCTGGTGCGGGAGCTGGGCGAGCTGGGCGTCAAGCTGATGGTGTCGGTGTGGCCGTCGGTCAGCCCGCTGTCGGAGAACTACCGCGAGCTGCACGAACAGGGGCTGCTGGTCGCCGCCGAGAACGGCGTCCCGTTCCACGCGCCTTGGAAGGACAAGGGGTTCGGAGTCGAGATGCCGGTCGCCTTCTACGACGCGACCAACCCGGCGGCGCGGCGGTTCGTCTGGGGCAAGGTCAAGGAGAACTACTACGACCTGGGCGTGCGCGCGTGGTGGCTGGACGGCGACGAGCCGGAGATCCAGCCGGGCCACCCGCACAACCTCGGTTTCCACGCGGGCCCGGGCGCCGAGGTGTTCAACCTCTACCCGCAGGCGAACGCGCAGACGTTCCACGACGGCATCCGCGCCGAGGGCGACGACGAGGTGGTGCTGCTGTCCCGGTCGGCGTGGGCGGGCAGCCAGCGGTTCGGGGCGGCGTTGTGGTCCGGCGACGTCGGGGCGACGTGGGAGTCGCTGCGGGCGCAGGTGCGGGCCGGGCTGAACGTCGCGGTGGCCGGGATCCCGTGGTGGACCACGGACATCGGCGGCTTCCACGGCGGCGACCCGGACTCGCCGGAGTACCGCGAGCTGATGGTCCGGTGGTTCCAGTACGGCGTGTTCTGCCCGCTCTTCCGGCTGCACGGCTTCCGCGACCCGCGTCCCGGGTTCGGGCCGGAGATGACCGGCGGGCCCAACGAAGTCTGGTCCTACGGCCCGGAGGCGCTGGAGGCGATCACCGAGTCGTTGCGGCTGCGCGAGCGGTTGCGGCCGTACCTGATGGCGCAGATGCGGGTCGCGCACGAGCAGGGCGTCCCGCCGATGCGGCCGCTGTTCGTCGACTTCCCCGGCGACGCCGCCGCGTGGGACGTCTCGGACGAGTTCCTGCTCGGCCCGGACCTGCTGGTGGCCCCGGTGCTCGAGCCGGGGGTGACGTCGCGGCGCGTCTACCTGCCGTCGGGTCCGGTGTGGACGGACGCGGTGACCGGCGCGCGTCACGAAGGCGGGACCACGGTCGAGGCGGCGGCTCCGGCCGAGCGGATCCCGGTGTTCCTGCGGGACGGCGCGCAGCTGCCGATCCGCCCGGAGTGAATCAGGGCCGCAGGGCGGCCGCCAGCAGGTCCAGCATCCGCCCGATCCGCTCCGGCTCCTGTCCGGCCGACAGGAAAGCGCCGAGCAGCAGCAACGTGACGTCCTCCGGGTCGGCGTCGTCGCGCAAGGTCCCGGCTTTCGCGCCCGCGTCGAGGATCGCGCCGATCGCCGCGACGATGCGCGCGCGGGTCTCCGCCGTCACGATCCGGCCGGTCCCGAGGCTGACGCGGAGCGTGTCGGCCATCCCGAGCTTGGTCGCGAAGAAGGCCGCGTAGCGGTCCATCCAGGCGCGCAGCGCCACCGCGGGCGGGTGCTGGTCGAGCAGGGCCGGGGCGCTGGCGGTGACGTCGTCGAGTTCGGCCGCGTAGACGGCTTCGACGAGCGCCTCGCGCGTCGGGAAGTGCCGGTAGAGCGTGCCGATCCCGACGCCGGCCTCACGGGCGATGGTCTCGAGCGCGACGGCGCCGTCGGTGGCGAACGCGGCCCGCGCGACCTCGACGAGCTTCTCGCGGTTGCGGCGCGCGTCGGCGCGCACCGGACGCGCGGGTTCGGGCGAAGACAAAACGGAGGTCCCTCCGGTTGTGCTACGGTCGGGTTAGCGGAGGCACCTCCGCTTCCCCCATCATCGCACGAGAGCGGGACCACCATGCCTTCCACCGCACCCCTCGCCGGCCGGACCGTCACCCGCGTCGGCTACGGCGCCATGCAGCTCGAACGCCTCCGCGACGACCGCTCGGCCGCCGTCGCCCTCCTGCGCCGGGCCCTCGACCTCGGCGTCGACCACCTCGACACGGCCGACTTCTACGGCCACGGCTTCGTCAACGACGTCATCCGCGAGGTGGCCGGGGACGACGTCCTGGTCGCCACCAAGGTCGGCGCGGACCCGGACCCGGACGGCCCGGTCCCGCTGCGCCTCGCCCAGCGGCCCGAGCAGCTGCGCGCGAGCGTCGAGGCCAACCTGCGCGGCCTCGGCACCGACCGGCTCGACCTGGTCAACCTGCGCCGCGCCGACCGCCGTCCCGGCGTACTGGCCGAGGGTGACCAGCTCGTCGACGTCGACGACCAGCTGGCGACGTTGATCACCCTGCGCGACGAGGGCAAGATCGCCGCGATCGGGCTCAGCAGCGTGACGCTCGAGATGCTGCGCCACGCGCTCCCGGCGGGCATCGCGTGCGTGCAGAACGCCTACAGCCTGGTCTCCCGCGACGACGAGGAATTGCTGGCGTTGTGCCGCGAGGAGGGCATCGCGTGGGTGCCGTACTTCCCGCTGGGCGGCGCGTTCCCCGGCTTGCCGAAGGTCACGGACGAACCGGCGGTGCGCGCCGCGGCGGCCGCGTTGGACGTCACGCCGGAGCAGGTCGGGCTGGCGTGGCTGCTGCACCACGCGCCGAACGTCCACCTCATCCCGGGCACGGCGAGTGCGGCCCACCTCAAGGCGAACCTCGCCGCGGGCGAGCTGGTGCTCGACGCGGAGACGCTCGCGGCGTTGAACGCGGTGCCGTCGCGCTCGATGGCGGCCGCCCTGGGCTGACGGACGTCAGGTGCCGATCGGGATCTCCGCCCACACGGTGCGGCCGCCGTCGCGGCGGTGGAAGTGCCCGCGACGGCTGCTGCACGCCGCCACGAGCGCCAGCCCGGTGCCGACCGGGGCGACGTCGGGGGCGGCCGGGTCGAACCAGGCGGCGCCGCCGGAGTCCTCGACACCGATCCAGACCGTCGAGTCGGCGCACGTCAGCAGGGCGCACGCCGGAGCCGTCGCGTGCCGGACCGCGTTCGCGGCCAGCTCCCCCGCGACCAGCACGGCGGTCGCGGTGACGTCTTCGGGTACCTCCTCCGCGGCGGCGAGCCGGTCGCGAACCCAAGCCCGGACCCTGCGGACCTGCGCGGGCTCGCCGTCGAAGAAAAGCTTGTCCAGAACCATGTTCCCTCCCCAGGCCGAGGAGGCGAGTTCCCAGCCCGGGCGCCGGCCACACATCCACGGGCCGGGAACCGCCCGATCGGCCTAGGGCGTGTCTGACAAACATTCTGGATGGTGGCTGGGATGCTGTTGGTCGTGTCGCGGTTTCAGTTGCTCTCGGATGCTCAGTGGGCGTTGATCGAGGATCTACTGCCGGCCCGCACCGGTAAGCGTGGGCGGCCGTTCTCGGATGCACGGGCGATGGTCGAGGGGATCATCTATCGGTATCGGTGCGGACTGGCGTGGCGGGATGTGCCGGCGGTGTTCGGTCCGTGGCAGACAATCTGGACCTGGCATCGCCGGATGGCCGGTGACGGCACCTGGGACACCGTCCTGCAGCGCCTGCTCACCGAAGCCGACGCCGCGGGCATGGTGGACTGGTCGGTGTCGGTGGATTCCACGATCGCCCGAGCGCATCAGCACGCCACCAACATCACCCGCCCCACAGGGGGCTGGGTCGAACTACACGGATCTGCTCGCCGAGCCGCCTGATCATGCGATCGGCCGATCCCGCGGCGGGTGGAGCACCAAGGTGCACCACCTCGTCGACGGGAACGGCCGGCCGCTGGTGATGTTGGTCGGGCCGGGCCAGGCCGGGGACGCGCCGATGTTCCCGCATCTGATGCGGCACCTGCGGATCCCTCGAACTGGACACGGTCGGGCTCGTACCCGGCCCGACAGGGTCCGCGGTGACAAGGCTTACTCCTCGCGAGCGATCCGCAGTCATCTGCGCGGCCGCGGCATCACCGCCGTGATCCCGGAGCCTGCTGATCAGGCCGGGCACCGCAAACGCCGCGGTTCCCGCGGCGGGCGGCCGCCCGCCTTCGACCCGGTGGACTACCGCGGCCGCAACGTTGCCGAACGCCGGTTCAACCTGCTCAAACAATGGCGAGGCCTGGCCACCCGCTATGACAAGCTCGCCATCGTCTACCGCTCAGCAGTCGTCCTCCACGCCGTGATCACCTGGACCAAAACATTGTCAGACACGCCCTAGCGCGGCCCGCCCGCGGGTCTTGAATGAGTCATTCAGGACCTCCGACGCCCTGAATGAGATGCTCCTATGGATGTCAAGTGGCGGGTTCGGGGTCGCGTGTGGTGATGATCTGGTAGAGCTCGCGCGCGACGTAGCGTTTGAGGCAGCGGATGATCTCTTTTTTGGTTAAGCCTTGAGCGGTGCGTCGTTCGACGTAGGCGCGGGTGCGGTCATCCCAGCGCAGGCGGGTGAGGACGACACGGTAGAGGGCGGCGTTGGCTTGCCGGTCGCCGCCGCGGTTGAGGCGGTGGCGGGTGGTTTTGCCGGATGAGGCCGGGATTGGGGCGACGCCGCAGAGCATGGCGAACGCGGCTTCGGATGTGAGCCGGTCGTGGTTTTCCCCGGCGGTGACCAGGAGCTGGCCGGCGACGTCGGTGCCGACGCCGGGGACGGCGAGCAGGCGTGGGCTGATGGTGGCCGCCAAGGGCGCCAGAAGCTGGTCGAGATCGGTGATTTCGGTGGTGAGCTGCTGGTGGCGGCGGGCCAGGGAGCGCAGGGCGAGCCGGGTGGCGGTGGCCGGGGATGCGGTGTCGGTGCGGTCGGGGCGCCATCCTGCGCAGGTGGTGATCAGTGCCGGGAGCTTCAGGTGGCGGAGGTGCTCGCGTAGCGGGTCGGGTGCGGTGACGATCAGGGCCCTGATCTGGCGCTGGGTGTCGGCGCGCTGCTCGACGGCGCTGCGGCGGGCGACCCGCAGGGTGCGCAGTGCCTCGATGCGGCCGTCTCGTTGCTTGGGGGTCGCGGTGCGTTCTGCGGCCAGGGCTGTCTTGGCGGCGGCGATCGCGTCGATCGGGTCGGACTTGCCCTGGAACCGGCGGGTTTTGCGGTGGGGGCGGTCGACCTCGATGATCTCGACCTGTTTGCGGTGCAGCTGCCGGGCCAGTCCGGCTCCGTAGGCTCCGGTGCCTTCGACCCCGACCCGTGTTAGTCGTCCGAACGTGTGCATCCAGTCCAGCAGGGCGGCGTACCCGGCCGGGTCGGCGGGGAACTGCCGGGTCCCCAGGCCCCGTCCGATCGGGTCGATCACGGCTGCGGTGTGGGTGTCGAGGTGGGTGTCGACGCCACCGGTGACCTCGGGCGGTTGCCGGGGGTGGGGTGCGATAGTGGGCATTGTCGTCCTGTCGTTGCTGACCGTGGGCAGGGCGGCACGCACCAGCCGGGCAACGCGGGACAAGACAGAGATGGGGCCTCTGGCCAGGCTCCTATGAAGTCACCAACGCCCGTCCGGTGAGTGCGCGAGCACCTCCCGGCCGGGGGCGACAGATCTCGGTAAAGACCCGGAGTCAGTCATTCAAAGGGTCAGGCCCCGGCGGGAGGTGCTCACCCACATCCTCTCTGTCATTCAAGACCGCCGGGGCGGGCGCAAGTCGGCCCACTGCCCCGGCTTGCGCGGCCGGGACGGGCCGAGCGTCCAGCCCGGCGGCCAGGTCCGGACCACGTGCACGTCCGTCCGGGCACGCGTCCCGGTGAAGTCGAAGCCCTCGGCCGTCACCGCCGTGAAGTCGGCGTGCCCGCTGAACCGGGCTTCGCCGAAGACGGCGTCGGCGAACCGGGCGCCGCGGAACGTCGTCCGGCCCGCGAAACCCACGTCCACGAACGAGACATCGGCGAACTCGGCCGACGAAAAGTCCGTGCGCGCCGAGAACCGGACGCCGTCGAACCACATCGGGCCGCCCGCGGTGACGCCGTCGAACGCCGCCGTGGCGGTGAAGACGACGTCCTCGAAGTCGGCGCCGGTCTCGAACCGCGCACCACGGAAGAAGGCGTGCCGGGTGAACCGCGCGCCTGCGAAGCTCACCAGCCCGGTGCAGATCAGGTCGTCGAACCGGGCGTCACCGGCGAACCACACCTCGTGGAAGACGGCGTCGCGGACTTCGAGGCCTCGCAGGTCCACCCGGTGGAGCTGGAAATCCTCCACGTGGAGGTCCATGCCCGGCCAGAACCGCGGCGAGGTGGGGCTCAGGTGCGGCCGCAGCAGGTCCCAGACCTCGGCCTGCCACGCGGCCCACTCGGGCCACACGTGGCTGAGGTGGGCGACGAGCTCGTCGACGCACTCCTGCCGCAGTTCCGGGTCGGCGTCCGCCTCCTCGGCCAGTTCCCCGAGGCCGCGCAGGCGATCGGCGCGTTCGTCGGCCATCAGCCGCGCGGTGACTTCGGCGTCCACCGGCTCCGGCGGCGCCGCCGGGGTGACCACCTGCGCGGGCGCGTCCCGGCGCAGTCGCCACCACGCGGTGATCGCGCCCGAGACGGCGCTGACCACCGCCACGTACGCGAAGGGGGTCACGGTGGACATGCCCGGATTGTCGCGTCCCCGGCACGATTCGCGACACCGGTTTAAAGTGGACCGGTGAGTCCAACGACGAAGCTGACCCCGAAGGGCGCCGCGACGCGGCAGCGGATCATCGAAGGCGCCGCCGCGGAGATCCGCGAGCGCGGGGTCGCCGTCACCACGCTCGACGACGTCCGGGCGCGCACCGGCACCAGCAAGAGCCAGCTGTTCCACTACTTCCCGGACGGCAAGGACAGGCTCCTGCTGGCCGTCGCCCGGTACGAAGCCGACCAGGTCCTCGCCGTCCAGCAGCCGCAGCTGGGCGGCCTGACGTCGTGGGCCGCGTGGCGGCGCTGGCGCGACACCGTCGTCTCGCACTACCGCGGGCGCGGGCAGCACTGCCCGCTCAACGTCCTGATCTCCCAGCTCGGCCGGGTGACGCCGGGCGCGCAGGCCGTGGTGAGCGAGATGCTGCGGCGCTGGCAGGACGAAATCGCCGCCGGCGTCCGGCACCTGCAGGGCACCGGCGAGATCGGCCCGCAGCTGGACGCCGAACGCGGGGCGGCCGCCCTGCTGGCGGGCATCCAGGGCGGCGTCGTGGTGATGCTTTCGACCGGGCGCATCGACCACCTCGAAGCGGCGCTCGACGTCGGGATCGAAAACCTGAAGGCGAGCGGGAACCGGGCCTGACGCCGGTTCCCGCTCCCCGGCTCAGGCGGACTTGATCGCGGAGATCTCGAACTCCAGGGTGACCTTGTCGCTGACCAGGACACCGCCGGTCTCCAGGGCGGCGTTCCAGGTGATGCCGTAGTCCTTGCGGCTGATCGTGGTCGAGCCCTCGAAGCCGATCCGGTCGTTGCCGAACGGGTCCTTGGCCGAGCCCTCGAACTCGAACGGGACGGTGACCGAACGGGTCACGTCCTTGATCGTCAGGTCGCCGGTCACGTCGAAGCTCGTGTCGCCGGTCTGCTTGATCTCGGTCGAGGTGAAGGTGATCTGCGGGTACTCGTCCATCGACAGGAAGTCGTTGCTCTTCAGGTGACCGTCGCGGTCGGCGTTGCGCGTGTCGATGCTGTGCGCCTGGATCGTCACCTGGACCGACGACTTCTCGGGCGCGTCGCCGTCGATGGTGGCGGTGCCGGCGAACTCGTTGAAGCTGCCGCGGACCTTGGTCACCATCGCGTGCCGGGCGACGAACCCGATCCGCGAGTGGGCGGCGTCCAGGGTGTACTCGCCGGTCAGCTGGGGGTAGGTGGTCGCGGTGGTCATGACTTTGCTTCTCCTCTGCGTGGTGTCCCCCCGGGTGATTGAGGGCTCAACAACATTGTACTCAATTTGGCTGGTTGCGCAAGCAAGCTTTCGCTAGACTGACCGGTATGGGTGACCTGACCGCGCTCGACCAGGACGAAGCGGCGTTCTGGCGACCGCTGATCCGCGTCGCGACCGTGCTGCCGCGCGCGCTCGAAGACCAGTTCCTGCCCGAGACCGGGCTCACCGTCTCCGACTACGGGGTGCTCGTCGCCCTGTCCGAGGCCCCCGACCACCTGCTCCGCATCTCGGCCCTGGCGGCGACGACCGCGCTGTCGCTGAGCCGGATCAGCCGGGTGGTCGACGACCTCACCCGCCGCGGGCTGGTCGAGAAGCGCCGCTGCCCCGAAGACGGGCGCGCGGCCAACGCCGTGCTGACCGACGCGGGATTGGCCAAACTGAAGGCGGCCTACCCGAGCCACCTCAGCCGCGTCCGCGCGTCGGTGTTCGCCCACCTGAGCACCGAAGACATCCGCACGGCCGGGCCGGTGCTGGCCCGGCTGGCCGCGGCGCTCGACGCCGCTCCCCCATCCGACGACTGCTGAGGACGCGATGAGCGACAAGGGCGAGTACCGCCGCGACCAGAACTACATCCCCGACCGCATCACCGCCGACGGCCGCGACGGCTGGCCGGTCGAAGCCGGCCGCTACCGGCTGGTCGTCGCGCGCGCGTGCCCGTGGGCGAACCGCGCGGTGATCGTGCGGCGGCTGCTCGGCCTGGAGCCGGTACTGTCGATGGGCATCGCCGGGCCGGTCCACGACGAGCGGAGCTGGAGCTTCGACCTCGATCCCGGCGGCCGCGACCCGGTGCTCGGCATCGAGCGGCTGCAGGAGGCGTTCTTCAAGCGCGACCCGGAGTACCCGCGCGGCATCACGGTGCCGGCGTTCGTCGACATCCCGAGCGGCCAGGTCGTCACCAACGACTTCGCGCAGATGACGCTCGACATGTCCACCGAATGGGTCGCCTACCACCGCGAAGGCGCGCCCGAGCTGTATCCCGAAAAGCTGCGGGACGAGATCGACGACGTCGCGCGGAAAGTGTTCACCGACGTCAACAACGCCGTGTACCAGTGCGGGTTCGCGCGCTCGCAGGAAGCGTACGAACACGCCTACCACAAGCTGTTCAACCGCCTCGACTGGCTTTCGGAGCGGCTCGCGAACCAGCGTTACCTGGTCGGCGACACGATCACCGAGGCCGACGTCCGGCTGTTCACCACGCTCGTCCGGTTCGACGCGGTGTACCACGGCCACTTCAAGTGCAACCGGCAGAAGCTCACCGAGCTGCCGGGGCTGTGGGCCTACACGCGCGACCTGTTCCAGACGCCCGGGTTCGGCGACACGATCGACTTCGCGCAGATCAAGGAGCACTACTACGTGGTGCACAAGAACGTGAACCCGACCGGGATCGTGCCGCTGGGGCCGGACGTGTCCGGCTGGCTGACCCCGCACGACCGCGAGCAGCTCGGCGGCCGCCCGTTCGGCGACGGGACCCCGCCGCCCCCGCCGCCGGTGTCGGAACGGGTGCCCGAACTCGCCTGACTGGCTACGGTGATCGCCATGGACCGCTTGCGCGATCGCCGGATCCTGGTCACCGGCGCGGGCTCCGGCATCGGCCGGGCCACCACGCTCCGCCTGCTCTCGGAAGGGGCCCGGGTCGTCGCCACCGACGTCACGGGGCTCGACCTGCCGCCGGCGCCCGGGTTGTCGATGGTGACCATGGACGTCGCCGACGAGGACTCGGTCGCCGCGGGCACGGCCGCGGCCGTCGAGACGCTGGGCGGACTCGACGTGCTGGTCAACGCGGCCGGCATCCTGCTGGCGTCGCACACGCACGAGACGTCGCTGGAGCTGTGGAACCGGGTGCTGGCGGTGAACCTGACGGGCACGTTCCTGGTGACGCGCGCGGCCCTGCCATCGCTGCTGGAGAGCGGCAAGGGTGTGGTGGTGAACTTCAGTTCGACGTCGGCGTCGTTCGCGCACCCGTACATGGCGGCTTACTGCGCGAGCAAGGGCGGCATCCAGGCGTTCACGCATTCGCTGGCGCTGGAGTACAGCAAGCAGGGGCTGCGCGCGGTGAGCGTCGCCCCGGGGAGCGTGAAGAGCGGCATCACGGACTCGGCGGCGAGCTGGCTGCCGCAGGACGTGGACTTTTCGCTGTTCGGGCGGCTGCTGCCGATCCTCCCGACGGGCCTGACGACGGAGGTGGGAAACCCGGTGGCCCGCCCGGAAGCGGTGGCGGGCGTGGTGGCGATGCTGGCGTCGGACGACGGCGAGTTCATCACGGGCACGGAGATCCGCGTGGACGGCGGCACGCACACCTGATCAGGCGCGGCTGAAGACGGCCCGGACGGCGCTTTCGTCTCCTTCGACGTCGACGAGGCCCGCGGTGCCGTCGAAGGTGAGCACGCCCGCCGCGAGCCCGAGCACGATCGGCGCGTCCGCACGCAGGACGGCCTCGAGGTCGCGGCCGTCGTGCCGGCCGACCTCGGCACCGGTGCGGGTCGAGCGCACCTGGAGCAGGTCGTCGCCGACGGCGATTCCCACCGTCGCGGGCCGGGATCCGGTGAGCAGCGCGGGGAGGGCGACGGCGAGCCAGTCGACGCGGAAGTGGTCACCGCCCGGCCCGCTCGTCATGCGCGGCGTGGACCAGCGGATGAGGCCTTCGACCGGCTCCCGCAGTTCGGCGCCCCACGGGGTGAGGGCGTACACGACGGCGTTGCCCTCGTCGGCGGATCGCCGCTCGACGACGCCCGCGAATTCGAGGTCGCGCAGCCGGTCGGCGAGCAGGTTCGTGGCCACGCCGGGCAGCCCGTCGAGCAGGTCGCGGTAGCGGGCGGGACCGACCAGGAGCTGCCGGACGACGAGCAGGTTCCACCGGTCCCCCACGACGTCGAGCGCCCGCGCGAGCCCGCAGTACTGGCCGTAGCTCCGACTCATCCGTCCACTTTACATTCTCAAGTGGACGTGCCACCATCCGGCGGAACCGGAGGAGGGGCCGATGACCGAGCTGGACGAGATCCGTGCGGCGGTGCGGGAGGTCGTCCCCGATGTGGTCGACCTGGTTCGCCGCATCCCCGACAGGGCGGCCCCCTGGATCGGCACTTGGACCGTCGCCGACGTCGCGGCCCACCTCTCGCACGTCTTCCGCTTCGACATCGACGCCATCGCCGGAAACCCGGTGCCGGAAGCTGTCGTGACGGCACCGGGCATGGCCGAACTCAACGCGAAACTCCTCGCGGACGACGGGGACCGGGACCCGGCCGTCCTCGCCGATCGTCTCGCCGCCCTGGCCGACGGGTTCGACGACGTCGCGGTGGAAGCACCGCACGTCGACTGGCTGCAAGGTGTTCCGCTGCCGCCGTCGGTCGTCGCGGGTCACGTCCTCGAGGAGTGCCTGATCCACGGGCACGACATCGCCGCGGCGACCGGGCGCCCGTGGCCGATCCGGCGGCGGCACGCCCTGCTGGCGATCGAGGGCGGCGTGCTGCCGCTCATCGCTGCCCTGCCGCCCACGGCGTTCGTCAAAGAGGGCAGCGACTTCCGGGGGCGCATCGAGGTCCGCCTGCGTGGCGGCGGCCGCACCGTGCTCGACTTCGACCGCGGCTGCCTGACCCTCGGCACCGGCTGCCTCGCCGACGCCTACCTCCGGGCCGACCCCGCGGCGCTCATGCTGGTCTTCATCGGACGGCAGAGTCTGGTCAAGCCGCTGCTCGGCGGCAAGTTCGCCGCGTTCGGGCCGCGGCCGTGGAAGCTCCTCGGCATGCTCGACGCCATCAATCCCCCGTGACGGCGGCGACTCCACGTCGAAGGCGACGTCGAGCATGCCCACGACGAACGCCACGACCCGCGGGCAGCCCGCGCCCGCTTGGCCGATGCCCGCCGGTCGCAGCCAGGGCCGCGGCGTCGCGAATGACCCATTCGGGACCGCCAGCGCCGCCAATGACTCATTCGCGACCCTCGCCGCGCCGCCCCCTCGGGACTTCGCCGGCGCTTCTCAGCCAATGCGGACCGGAACTGTCCTACACCCGCGAGAGGGTGCGGGGCATGGAACCCTTCCGCATCGACGTCCCGCAGGCCGACCTCGACGAACTGCACCACCGGCTCGCCCGCACCCGCTGGCCCGGCGAGCTGCCCGGCGCCGGGTGGGACTACGGCGTCAGCGAGCCCTACCTCGCCGAGCTCGTCTCGTACTGGCGGGACGGCTTCGAGTGGCGGGCGCAGGAAGCGCGGCTCAACGCCCACCCGCAGTTCACCACCACCATCGACGGCCAGCGCGTGCACTTCCTCCACGTCCGCTCGCCCGAGCCCGACGCGACGCCCCTGATCCTCACCCACGGCTGGCCGAGCACGGTCGCCGACTTCCTCGACCTCCTCGGCCCGCTCACCGACCCGCGCGCCCACGGCGGCGACCCGGCCGACGCCTTCCACGTCGTCGCGCCGTCGGTGCCCGGCTTCGCGTTCTCCGGCCCGACCCGCGAGCGCGGCTGGAACACGCGGCGGGTCGCGCGGGCGTGGGCCGAGCTGATGCGGCGGCTCGGGTACGAGCGCTACGGTGCCCAGGGCGGCGACTTCGGCAGCATCGTCTCCCCCGAGCTGGGCCGGGTCGCGCCGGAGGCGGTGCTCGGCGTGCACGTCAACGCCGTCGCGAACGCCGGTGTCCCGACCGCACCCGGCGACCTCGAGCGGCTGTCCGAAGCGGACCGGAAGGTCGCGAAGGAGAACGAAGCGTGGTGGTACGGCCATTCCGGCTACGCCACGCAGATGGCGACCCGGCCGCAGACCCTGGCCTACGCGCTCAACGACTCCCCCGCCGGGCAGCTGGCGTGGAACCTGGAGTGGTTCGTGGACTGGGACCCCGCCGCCACCGAGCAGACTCCGGTGTCGCGCGACGCGATCCTCACGAACGTGACGATCTTCTGGCTCACCGGCACCGCGGGCTCGGCCGCGCGCCTCTACCTCGAGGCGGGCCAGGACGGCTGGGGCGAGCGCCCGGCGCCGTCGGGGGTGCCGACGGCGGTGGCGAACTTCCGCGGTGACCACGCGATCCGCGGTCTCGCCGCGCTGTCCAACACGATCACCCGGTGGACGGAGTACGACACCGGCGGCCACTTCGCGTCGCTGCAGGCGCCGGAGGAGCTGGTGCGTGACGTCCGGGAGTTCTTCCGCGGCCGCTAGTCCCTTGTGGACGCTCGACGGCGGCGGGGTGCGACGGCGCCGTCGAGCAGCGGCCGCAGCTCCTCGACCACCGTGTCCAGCGGCGCGACGTCCTGGTGCGCCCGCGCCAGGACGATCGCGCCCTCCAGCGCGCTGAGCATCAGGACCGCGAGCGACGCGCTGCGCGCGGACGGCACGCCGAGCTGCTCGAGCGTCTCGGCGACCGGGCGCCGCCAGCCCTCGAAAGCTTTGCCGACGGCTTCGCGGAGGGTGTCGCTGGTCGCCGCGGTGTCGGCGACCGTCGCGACCAGCGGGCAGCCGCCGTCGAAGCCGGTCTCCGTGAACTCGTCGCGCCACTGGGCGGCCATCGCGGCGAAGAGCTTCCCGGGGGTCGGGTCCTCGAGCTTGGCGGCGACGCGGGCGACGCGCCGGGCGGCGTAGTCCCCCGCCCAGGCGATCGCCTCGGAGATCAGCTGGTCCTTACCGCCGGGGAAGTAGTGCTGCAGCGACCCCCGCGGGGCTTCGGCGTGGGCGACCACGTCCCGCAGGCCGGTCGCCCCGACACCCTGGACCCGCACCAGCTGCGCGGCGCTGAGCACCATCCGCTCGCGCGGTGTCCTCGTCATCGGCTGCCTCCTTCATGACGTCCGTCATGGTAGCCCAGTCCGGGACGACGACGGCGAAGTCGCGTTCGCCGCGTTCGTAGGACGGCACCGGGCGGAACCCTTGGCGCAGCAGGAGTGCTTCGGCGCCCTTGTTGCCGGTGCGGACGGTGGCGCGCACGGTCCAGCCCGGCCACCGCCCGGACGCCCACAGCCATCGGCTCAGCGCGTTCCCGATGCCACGTCGCTGCCACGCGTCGGGGACGAGGATCCCGATTTCGGCCTCGCCCGGGGTTTCCGAGACGAAGTTGAGCAGTCCCACCGGCAGGCCGTCCCGGGTGGCCAGCAGGGTGACGCCGGCGAGCAGGAAGCGCTGGTAGCGCTGGAACACCTCCGCGGGGCGAGCCGGGCCGCCCATGAGGAAGCGCTGCCGGAGGCTCTCCGGCGAACAGGCCGCGACCAGCGCAGCGACGCACTCCCGGTCGGCCGGGCGGTCGCCCAGCTCCCGGATCTCCATGACAGCTGTCATAGTCCCATGAGAGCACGATGCGACGCGAAGCACACTATGACGGCTGTCATAGATCACGAGCGCGACGAAGGACCTGAGGTGATGAGAAGGGGTTGATCTGGGAGAACGTCCCGGAGGCCGGAGGGCGGAAAACCACTCCCCTCCATGTCTAACGTATAGCGCACCCCCGGGCTTGCGGCAAGACCCCGGTCGTGCCGCACAATTCTCGGCCGAAGCCACTACCTGCGCGAACGCGGGTGATTCAAGGGGGTCTTTTTGTTCGACGTGATCATCGCCGGCGGCGGGCCGACCGGCGTGATGCTGGCGGCCGAACTGCGCCTGCACGGCGTCGAGGTGCTCGTGCTGGAACGGGACGCGGAGCCGACGAAGGTCGTCCGCGCGCTCGGCCTGCACGCGCGCAGCATCGAGGTGATGGACCAGCGGGGGCTGCTGGAGCGGTTCCTCGAACTGGGCACGAAATACCCGGTCGGGGGTTTCTTCGCCGGAATCCCGAAGCCGTCACCGGAAAAGCTGGACACCGCGCACGGCTACACGCTCGGCATCCACCAGCCCGTCATCGACCGGCTGCTGACCGAGCACGCGCTCGAGCTCGGCGCCGAGATCCGGCGCGGGCACGAGGTCACCGGGCTGAGCCAGGACGAGGAAGGCGTCACGGTCGAGCTGGCCGACGGCTCGCGCGAGCGGGGGCGGTTCCTCGTCGGCTGCGACGGTGGCCGCAGCACCGTGCGCAAGCTGCTCGGTGTCGCGTTCCCCGGTGAGCCCAGCCGGATCGAAACGCTGCTCGGCGAGGTCGAGGTGGGTGTGTCGCGGGAGGTGATCGACACCGCGAACGTCGAGGTCCGCAAGACCCAGAAGCGGTTCGGCTTCATGCCGGTCGAAGGCGGCACCTACCGCGTCGGCGTCCCGGCCGAGGGCGTCGCCGAGGACCGCCGGACGCCGCCGACGCTCGAGGAGCTCAAGGAGCAGCTGCGCAAGACCGCCGGGACCGACTTCGGCGTGCACTCGCCGCGCTGGCTCTCGCGCTTCGGCGACGCGACCCGGCAGGCCGAGCGCTACCGGGTGGGCCGGGTGTTCCTGGCGGGCGACGCGGCGCACGTCCACCCGCCGACCGGCGGGCAGGGGCTCAACCTCGGCGTGCAGGACGCGTTCAACCTGGGGTGGAAGCTCGCCGCCGAGGTCGGCGGGTGGGCACCGGAGGGGCTGCTCGACAGCTACCACGCCGAACGCCACCCGGTGGCCGCCGACGTGCTGAACAACACCCGCGCGCAGATGGAGCTGATGCAGCTGGAGCCGGGCCCGCAGGCGGCGCGGCGGCTGCTCGCGGAGCTGATGGAGTTCGACGAGGTGAACCGCTACCTCACCGAAAAGATCATCGCGACCGGCATCCGCTACGACTTCGGCGACGGCCACCCGCTGCTGGGCAAGCGGCTGCGCGACATCGGCCTCAAGGGCGGGCGCCTCTACTCGCTGCTGCATCAGGGCCGCGGGCTGCTGCTCGACCAGACCGGCGCCCTGTCGGCGGCGGGCTGGGCGGACCGGGTCGACCACGTCGTCGACGTCAGCGAGGAGCTGGACGTGCCCGCGGTGCTGCTGCGCCCGGACGGCCACGTGGCCTGGACCGGGGAAGACGACACCGGACTGGCGGACGCGCTGCGGAAGTGGTTCGGCGCGCCCACCGCCTGAACGCTTTGCTCCGACGACTAAGAGGGATTGTGTCAGCACAGGGGTACGAAGAAGAACTGCGGGCCGAGCGCGCCCACGTGGCAGGGCTCTACGACCGGCTCGACGCCGAACGCGTGCGGGTGAAGAGCGAGTACGAGGCGGCGTTGCGGGGTGACGGCGCGGGCGCGATGGAGCGCGACGTCGGCGTGCGCGCGCTCGGCCGGGAGGTGAAGCGGCTGGACGTCGTGGACAACGGGCTGTGCTTCGGGCGGCTGGACGCCGTCTCCGGCGAGCGGTCCTACATCGGGCGGATCGGCCTGTTCGACCAGGACGACGACTACAAGCCGGTGCTGCTCGACTGGCGGGCGCCCGCGGCGCGCCCGTTCTACACCGCCACCGGCGCGAACCCGGAGGACATGCGGCGGCGGCGCCAGTTCCACACGCGTGGGCGCGCGGTGCTCGGCTTCACCGACGAGGTCCTCGGCCGCCCGGGCGAGGACGGCGACGGCGACCCGGACGCGGCGTTGCTCGCCGCGGTCAACGCGCCGCGTGGGGAGGGCATGCGCGACATCGTCGCGACCATCCAGGCCGAGCAGGACGAGATCATCCGGCTCGACCACCCGGGTGTGCTGGTGATCGAAGGCGGCCCGGGCACCGGGAAGACGGTGGTGGCACTGCACCGCGTCGCCTACCTGCTCTACACGCAGCGGGAGCGGATGGAACGCCACGGCGCGCTCGTCGTCGGGCCGAACCCGGCGTTCCTGCACCACATCGGGCGCGTCCTGCCGTCCCTGGGCGAGACCGACGTCGTGTTCACCACCACCGGCGGCTTCGTGCCGGGCCTGCACGTCACCGCCGAAGACGCCCCGGAAACCGCCCGGCTCAAGGGTTCGCTGAAGATCCTCGACGTGCTGAAGGCCGCGGTCGCCGACCGGCAGCGGCTGCCGGCCGAGCCGATCCCGGTCCAGCTCAAGGACGTCACGGTGCGGATCGACGCGGAGACCGCCGAGTGGGCGCGGCAGGAGGCGCGCGACAGCGGGCTGCCGCACAACGAGGCCCGCGCGGTGTTCACCGACATCGTCACGTACGTGCTCACCGAGCGCGCGATCGGCCGGATCGGCCGGGGCTGGCTGAGCCGCGACGACCGGGAGGAGTGGGAGCAGTTCCGGGCGGGCCTGCTCGCCGAGCTCGCCGCCGACGAGAAGTTCACGGCGGCCCTCGACGAGCTGTGGCCCATCATGACACCGGAACAGCTGCTGGCGGAGCTGTACTCCTCACCGGAGCGGCTGCGCGCGGCCGGGGCCGACCAGACGCTGCTGCGGACCGAAGGCGACGCCTGGACCGTGTCGGACGTGCCGTTGCTCGACGAGCTGGTCGACCTGCTGGGCCGGGACAAGGCGGCCGACAAGGCCGCCGAGCAGGCCGCTCAGCGCGAGCGGCAGGCCGAGGCGGAGTACGCCGAAGGGGTCATGGAGGTGATGAAGCTCGACCGGGAGGAGATGGACGAGGACATCATGCTCTCGGCGGAGAACCTGCTCTACGCCGAGGACCTGGCGGAGCGCTTCGTCGAGCACGACACGCGCACGCTCGTCGAACGCGCGTCCGCGGACCGGGACTGGACCTACCGGCACGTCGTCGTCGACGAGGCGCAGGAACTGTCCGAAATGGACTGGCGGGTGCTGATGCGGCGCTGCCCCGGCCGGTCGTTCACCGTGGTGGGCGACCTCGCGCAGCGCCGGTCGGAAGCCGGGGCGCGGTCGTGGGACGCGGTGCTGGCGCCGTACGTGCCCGGCCGCTGGGTCTACCGGTCCCTGACGGTGAACTACCGCACCCCGGCCGAGATCATGGCCGTCGCCGCCGACGTGCTCGCCGAGTTCGCGCCCGGGGTCAAGGCACCCGATTCGGTCCGCGCGTCCGGCGTGCCGCCGTGGTCGCGGCAGGTCACCGAGGACGAGCTGGCCGCGGCCGTCGAGGAGTTCGTGCGGGAGGAAGCCGGTCGTGAAGGCACCAGCGTCGTGATCGGGCCGCCGGGCGTCCCGGGCGCGGTGCCGCCGTCGGAGACGAAGGGCCTGGAGTTCGACGCCGTCCTCGTGGTCGAGCCGGCCGCGATCCTCGCCGACGGCCCGCGTGGGGCGGCCGAGCTGTACGTGGCGCTCACCCGGGCCACCCAGCGGCTCGGGGTCCTGCACCGGGACCCGTTGCCCCCGGCGCTGAGCGGGCTCGAAGAGCTGCCGGTGGCGGCCCGGCGGTAAGCACGGTTCGGCGGGGCGGAGCGCGGGTACGTTGCGGTGGCCCGCGCTCCCCCCACCGCGAAAGGCGTCCCGATGCAGTTCTACGCCGAACGGCCGATCCGCCGCACCGCCCAGCTCGTCAGCGATCTGCTCGCCGTGTTGCTCGTCGTCTTCGCGGTGTGGCTGGCGACGTCGGTGTACGACGAGGTGATGAAGCTGCGCGCGCCCGGCGACGGGCTCGTCGACGCGGGAACGGGACTGCGCGGGACTTTCGACAACGCCGCGAACTCCGCCGACGGGATCCCGCTCGTCGGGGACGCGCTGGCGAAGGCGCTGCACGGCGGATCGGACGTCGGGACGAGGCTGGCCGACGCGGGCCGCTGGCAGATCGAGGCCGTCGAGAACCTCGCGTGGTGGATGGCGGCGATCATCATCGCGCTGCCCGTGCTGACCCTGGTGGCGACCTGGCTGCCGCTGCGCTGGCACTTCACCCGCCGCGCGACGGCGGCCGCGCGCCTGCGCGCCCTCGGCGACGAAGGTCTGGACCTGCTGGCGTTGCGGGCACTGGCGACGCAGCCGTTGCGGCGGCTGGCTTCCGTGGGCGAGGTCGCGACCGGCTGGCGGCAGCGGGACCGCGACATCATCGAGAAGCTGGCCGGTCACGAACTGGCCCGGCACGGCCTGCAGGCCTGAGGCACCCCGGCCGAGCCGGGCTGAAGGGGACTTTGCTCTCATCAGATGACAGGAAAGTCCCCTTCAGCGCATCAGATGCGATGAACGTCCCCTTCAGCCCGCACCAGGACCGGCAGCGCGGCCACGAGCGCGATCCCCCGCACTGCGCCCGCGACGAGGTACGGCGCGCGCAGGCCCAGCGCGTGCGCCACCAGCCCGCCGACGAGGGTGCCCACCGGGATCAGGCCCCAGCCGAGCAGCCGGTACGCGCTTGTGACGCGGCCGAGCAGCTCGGCCGGGACAAGCTGCTGGCGCAGGCCGACGGTGACGATGTTCCACAGCGTCGTCGCGAAGCCGTTCACCGCGAGGAAAGCGCCGAGCACGAGCGCGCCGGGGCTCAGGCCGACGCCCGCGAACGCGACGACGTTGACCGCCAGCGCGGTGAGAAGCGCCGCCCTGGCCCCGATCCGGGCCACGACGCGCGCGTTGACCAGCCCGCCGAGGACGCTGCCGAGTGCCGCCCCGGCGAGCAGCAGGCCGTAGGCCGCGGTGCCGACGTGCAGCACCTGGGTGGCGAGCAGGACGAGGGTCGCGTTGGCGAGCTGGCCGCCGAAGGTGTTGACGCCGAGCAGCGCGGCCAGCGTCCGCAGCGCCCGGTGCCGCAGCAGCCACGACAGGCCGTCCCGGACGGCGGACCGCGCCGGGCGGCTCCGCGCCTGCCGCGGCAACGTCCGGACCAGGAGCGCGGACCCGGCGAACGAGACGGCGTCGAGCCCGAACGGGAGTGCGGCCGCCACCCCGAAGAGCAGGCTGCCGAGCGGTGGCCCGGCGAACTGCGCGGTGATCGTCGTGATCGCCTGCTGGTGGCCGTTCGCCCGGTGCAGCAACGGTTTCGCCACCAGATCCGGCAGGACGGCCTGCGCCGCCGTGCCGAACACGACGTCGCCCGCGCCGAGCCCGAAGGCGGCGACGGCGAGGACCGGGATCCCGGCGGCACCGCAGGCCACGAGGACCGCGGTCGCGCCGGCCAGCACGGCCTGGCCCGCCTGCGCGCGCCACATCAAACCGGCCCGGTCGTACCGGTCGGCGAGGGCGCCGGCGGGCAGGGAAAGCACCAGCCACGGCAGGAACGCCGCGGTCGAGACGAGCGACACGAGCCTCGGGTCGTGGGTGACCGTGACGGTCAGCAGGGGCACCGCCGCGGTGAACGCGCCGGTGCCGAGGTTGTCGATGCCGGTGGCCCACCACAGCCGCCGGAACGCCTTCGGCAGGGTCATGGTGGGCGATCCTGCTGGCCCGCGCGGGAGTGGGACAGCATTTAGCCCAGCCCTACATACTCGAGGGCATGGCCCTGACGATCGACCTCGACGTCGCGGAGCTGGCGGCGACCCGGTTCGCGATCTCGCCCCTGTCCGAGACGGTGGCGTGCCTGCAGCAGCTGGGCGGGCGCGAGCGGCAGGCGAGCGCGCTGCCGTGGCTGCGCTGGGCGGAGGACGAACTCGCCCGGGCTCCGCTCGACCTACCGTGGACGTGGCCGTTGATCGTCAACGACCGGCCCGGCTGGCCGGAGTTCCTGGTGCCCGCGCCTCGCGGCGCCGGTCCGTCCATCGAGGACGATCTGGCCGCGCTCCGGCGGACCACCGCGCGGCAGGTCCGGCGGAGTCTCGGCCGGGTCTTCGGCACGGAACTCCGCGGGACGACCGCCGAACTCGCCGAGCGGCCGTCGGAGGGGGTGCAGGCGATCGCCGACGAACTGCGGGAGGCGCACGACCGGCTGATCGCCCCGCACTGGCCGCGGATCCGGGCCGTTCTCGACGCCGACGTCGCCCACCGCGCCCGGGTGCTCGCCACCGGCGGCGCCGCGCAGCTGTTCGACGGCCTGCACCCGGACCTGCGCTGGCGCGACGGCGGGCTGCTGCTGACCGGCGACCGCCCGGTGCACCGGGGTCCCGGCGGGCTCGTCCTCATCCCCGTCGTGCTCGGCTCTCCCCACGTGCTGGTCAAGCGGAGCACGTCCACCCAGACGACGATCCGCTACCCGGCCCGCGGCCGCGGCGCCCTGTGGACGGCGGGCACGCAGCCCCCGGCGGACGGCACCGTCCGGCTGCTCGGCCGCGCGCGGGCCGGGCTCCTCGAAGCCCTCCGCTCCCCCGCCACCACGACCGAGCTGGCCCGCGCGCTCGGCGTGACGCCCAGCGCGGTGTCGCAGCACCTGGCCGTCCTGCGCGAAAACGGGCTGGTGGACCGGGACCGTTCCGGGCGCCGGGTGCTGTACCTGACCACGGCGCTCGGAACGTCCCTCCTCGGCGGCTAGCTGTGCTGTCCGGGGAGGTTGGTCAGCCGGGTGATCGGCATTGCGGGGCTTGCCCGGTGTCGCGGCCCGGTTGCGGTCGCCTTGGGCGCGGCCGACGAAGCGGTGTCCGCCGCCGTCGGGGATGGTGCCGAACTTGGTGACATCGACGTGGATCAGCGAGCCGGTGTGGTCGTGTTCGTAGCGGCGCAGGGGTTCGCCGGTGACCCGGTCGATGCGGGTAAGCCGGTTGATCCGGCAGCGCACCAGCACTGCGTGCACGGTCGAGGACGGCAGGTTGAGCCAGCCGGCGATCTGGACCGGGCCCAGCCGGACACGAAGGCCCCCGGTGGACGAAGCGGTTCCTAGACAGCTCCACTTCACAACCGGAGGCCTTCACCTGTCCGCACGACAGGCCACCAACGGGTCACCTCAACCCGGAACAACGTCCCTGGACATCACAGCTAGCCCAGCGAGGACAGCGGCACCGCGAACACCGACCGGCCGCAGACCTGGTCCTTGGCCGCGCAGTCCGCGGTCGACCACTCCGACTGCGACCACACCAGCCCGGTCGACCAGTCGTAGGTCAGCGCCTCCGGGTGGACCGCCCAGCAGGCCGTCGTGGAACCGCAGGTCGCCGACGTGCTCGCCGCCGTCGTCTGGGCCCAGAGCTGGCCGTTGATCGTCGCCGAGCTGTGGGCCACGTACCACTTGCCGTAGTGGGACAGCACGCCCTGCATGTTGCCGACGGAGCTGCGGAACGCCTCGGTCGCGGTGCCGGTCAGCAGGTAGTCCTCGCCCATCGGGAAGCGGTAGAGGCGGCCGTGCTTGGTCTGGTCGGAGAAGTACTCCGTCGTCACGATCGACGCCGGGGACGTGCTGCGGTCCAGCGACAGCGACGAGAAGCACGGCACGCCCGTGTCGGAGTCCATGCTGCAGGTACCGCCGGCGTAGGTGTAGTAGCCGATCTGCATCATCGCGTACTTGTACGTGTAGGCCGCGTAGCCGCCGGAGGTCTTGCCGATCGCGTTCGACGTGGTGTCGGTCATCTGCAGGATGTGCTTGGTGCTGAAGACCCGGATCGCGGTCGAGGTGTTGCCGACGGCGGTCACGTAGATCTTGTCGCCGTACCAGGCCATCCCGCCCATGTGCGCCTTCGCCGCGGTGAAGCTGCTGCCGGTGCTGTTCGGCACGGCCAGGTACAGCATCCGGTGCGCGGCCGAGGCCGGGTCGTCGTAGTTGACCGCCTGGATCCGCGCGTCGTTGTAGCGGCCGAGCGCGTCGGTGCCGTGCCAGCCGGACAGGATGATCTTGTCCGCGCCCCACATGCCGTCGTCGTCGGCGTCACCCGAGGTGGTGATGCCCTGCGGCACCCACGACGTGCTGCCCGCCCGTTCGCTGTCCCAGCACAGGGACTTCGTGGCCACCGGCGCCTTCGGCAGCGCGGCCTTTTCGGCGCTGGTGCAACCGGTCATGGCGTAACTGGGGTCGTTGACGACGGTGTTGAGGCTGACGTTCGGCAGCGCGCTGTCGAGCGCGGTGAGCGCGGCGGCCGGGGTGGCGTGCCACACCAGGCCCTGCTTGGTCGTCGTGGTCAGGGGATCGCTGTAGGCGGCGCTCGCCGTCCCCGGCAGCGCCAGTGCGCCGGCCGCCACGGCCAGCACGAGAAGAACCAGTTTCGGAATTCGCATGGGCGTCATTCCGGCAGACGCGGGTCCAAATTTCGTACACCGCGGCTTGTACGGTTCTTGTACTAGTCGGCCAGGGAAAGCACCGTGCGCGCCTGTTCCACCATCGCCACGTCGAGGAACGTCCCGTCGGGCAACGCGATCGCGCCGACCCCGGCGGCCGTCGCCCCGGCCACCCGCGCGATCACCTCACGCGCGCGCGAAACCTCCTGCGGGGTCGGCAGGAACGCCGCCCGGATCGTCGCCAGCTGCACCGGGTGGATCGCCGTCCGGCCGCGGAAGCCGAGCGCGCGGCCCGCGCGGCACGAGGCCGCCAGCCCGTCCAGGTCGCGGACGTTCGCATAAGCGGACATCGCGGGCGGAACCAGCCGCGCCGCTCGCGCGGCGACGACCACGCGGCTGCGGGCCCACGTCAGCCCGGCGTCGTCGGCGACGCCGAGGTCCGAGCGCAGGTCCGCTTCCCCGAGGCCGATCGAGGCGATGGCCGGGGACGCCGTGGCGATCTCCAATGCCCGTTCCACGCCCAGGGCCGACTCGATCAGCGGGTGCAGCGCGCGGCCCGGCAGCACCCGCTCGACGGCCAGGACCTCGTCCGGTGTCTCGACTTTCGGCAGCCGGACCCCGACCGAGAGCGGCAGGCTGGCGACCGCCGCCAGGTCGGCCTCGTGCCACGGCGTGCTCGGGTGGTTGACACGCACCTGCACCGGCCGCGCCGGATCCGCGAGCAGCCGGAGGACGTTCTCTCTCGCCTCGTCCTTGTGGGCGGGCGCCACGGCGTCCTCGAGGTCGACGAGCACGACGTCGGCCTCGGACTCCAGGGCCTTGCGCACGCGGTCCGGCCGGTCGGCCGGGGCGTAGAGGAACGTCAGTGCCGGGCTCACACCGCACCCCGTTCGCGCAGTTCGGCGATCCGCTCCGGCGAGAACCCCAGCTCCGCCAGCACGGCGTCGGTGTCGGCGCCGTGCGCGCGGCCGGTGAACCCGATGACGCCGTCGTGGCCCGAAAGCCGGAAAAGCGGGCCCTGCATGAGCATCGGGCCCAGGTCGTCGTCGTCGATCTCGTGGATCGTGCCGAGGGCCCGGAACTGCGGGTCCTCGACGATGTCGGCGGCGGTGTAGATGGGCGCGATCGCCGCCTGCGCCTCCTCGAAGGCGGCCACGACCTCGTCGCGCGTGCGCTGCCCGATCCACTTGCCGACGGCTTCGTCGAGCTCGTCGGCGTGGCGGGCCCGGTCGGCGCCGCTGGCGAACCACGGTTCGTCGACGAAGTCCGGCCGCCCGACGAGCCGCACGACGCGCTCGGCGACCGACTGGGCCGAGGTGGACACCGCGACCCACTCGCCGTCGGCGGTGCGGTAGGTGTTGCGCGGCGCGTTGTTGGTGGACCGGTTGCCGGTGCGCGGCTGGACGGTCCGCAGCTGGTCCCAGCGCGTGATCTGCGGGCCGAGCATGGCCAGCATCGGCTCGATGATCGCGGTGTCGACGACCTGCCCGCGCCCGGTGCGTTCGCGCGCGGCGAGCGCGACCATGATCGCGTACGCCGTGGCCAGCGACGCGACGCCGTCGGCGAGCCCGAACGGCGGCAGCGTCGGCGGGCCGTCCGGTTCGCCGGTGGTCGCGGCGAACCCGCTCATCGCCTCGGCGAGCGTGCCGAAGCCGGGCCGGGTCCGGTAGGGACCGAACTGCCCGAAGCCGGTGACGCGGGCGAGCACGAGCTTCGGGTTCCAGCTCGCCAGCTCGTCGTACCCGAGGTTCCAGCGTTCGAGGGTGCCGGGCCGGAAGTTCTCGATGACGACGTCGGCGGTCGCGGCGAGGGCGAGGAAGACCTCGCGGCCGCCTTCGCTGCCCAGGTCGGCGGTGATCGTGCGCTTGTTCCGGCCCAGGGTCTTCCACCACAGGTTGACGCCGTCCTTCGCGGCGCCGTGGGTCCGCGACGGGTCGGGCTTGCGCGGATGCTCGACCTTGACCACCTCGGCGCCCATGTCGCCCAGGTGCATCGCGGCCATCGGCCCGGCGAACAGCGTCGACGCGTCGACGACGCGCAGCCCGGCCAGCGCGCCGGTGGCGGGATCGCGGGAGACGCTCACGCCGTCACCTCCCAAGCGCACCGGAAGCCGACCGTGGCGGCGCGCGCGAGTCCCAGCCCGGGCAGGAGGAGCTTCACGGTGTAGTCCGCGGCCTTGACGCCGCCTTCGACGTACCACTCGGAGCCTTCGGCCGCGTAGTCGCCGCCGCCCTTGAGCATCACGAACCGCGTCCGCCCGTCGGTGTGCTCGCTTTCGGTCCAGTTCCACACGGCGGGGGTGCCGCGGCGCAGCCCGCCGGTCTCCCCCGCCAGCTGCCATTCGTCCTCGGTGGGCAGGCGCCCGCCGCGCCACGCGCAGTACGCGCGCGCGTCGTCGAGGTCGACGTAGGTGACCGGCTCGTCCGGTGTTCCCGGGTGTGCGAGGAACCGGTGCGGGTACGTGGGCCGGTAGCCGGTGGCGGCGACGAACTCGGCGAACTGGGCGTTCGTCACCTCGGTGGCCCCGACGGCGACGGCCGTCGCCAGCTCGCCTTCGCGCTGCAGGGTGCGGGCGTCGTGGAGCCGCGGCGGGAGTGGCTTCCATTCGTCCACATAGGGCGCACCCTGGTACATGCCGGTCTCCCGGGCGCGGTACCGCACGGTCAGCACGTACGGCCCGGCCGGGACGACGACGGCGTCCGCGTCGGGCACGCCGGTCGTCCTCTGGGGACGAATCCGGGTCGCGATCCGGTGCGGGAACCGGGCGTCGGGGTCGTGGGGCAACTCGGGGAGATCGGGCCGCCACCCTTCGACCGTGGCGCCGATCCCCCGGGCCGGGACCCCGCCGAGGAGGTCGATGCCGGGGAGCGGGCCGTGGTAGTCGGTATCGCCGCGGTTGACGAGCGTCCACAGTGTCCGGTCGTTCAGCTGCCAGCGCGACGCGTACACGCCCGCCGCCTCGGCCTCGGGCGGCAGCTCGGCCAGGGGCGTCCACTCGCCCTCCAGGAGCAGGTCGGCCGCGGCGCGCTGCAGGGTGACCATGCGGCGGACGGTGGCGGCGTCGCGGGGCGACCAGCCGACCCACACGCCGAAAACGACCTCCCAGACCATCACGCCGACGCCGTTGAGCCAGGCCGACTGGAGTTCTTCGCTGTGGTCGCGGTGCCAGCGGCGGACGTGGTGCTGCATGTGCCGCCGCTCGTACCAGTGGGCGCGCAGGACGCCGGGCACGGGCGAGTCGGCGAAGAACTGCGCCCACGACGCCGTGTGGTCCTCGATCCGCTCGACCGGCAGCTTGGACTCGCCTTCGAGGACGATGCCGGGCCGGGCGGCTTCCAGGCGCTCGACGAAGTCCGGTTCGGCCTTCTTGAGCGTGTCGAGGAAGACGCCGTCCGCGTTCAGGTCCTCGACGAGGGCGGCCAGCTCGGTCAGGTCGTCGTCACCGCGACGGGTGCCGACGTCCCAGGGGTTGTAGTCGACGAAGACGTGCAGGCCTTCCTGGTGCAGCGTCTCGATCAGCTCGGCGAGGCCGGGGACGTCGCGGTAGAAGTCCCACTGGTTGCGGTCGTCGAGGCCGATCACCGGGTAGGCGTGCCAGAGCACGACGGCGTCGAGGCCGCCGAAGCGGTCGCGGGCGTCGGCGAGGAAGCGCTCGGGGGTGAAGCGGTGGTCCTCGAAGGAGTAGAGGAGCTCGTCCCAGAGCCAGACCTGGGCGACGGTGTGGCAGGTCGCCGCCCACGTCGCCTGGGGACGCTCGTAGGCGGCGCCGGTGTAGGCGTGGCGCCGCCGGGCGTCTTCACGCCATTCGGTGAGCTTCGCGCGCCACGCGGGCCGCTCGGCCGGGTCTTCGGGCGCGGCGAAGATCTTGGCGTCGTCCAAATCGGACAGTGGGCCGCATACCTCGGTGGGCCGGTCGATCGGGCGCGGGACGAGCGGGTCGAACGTGTAGGTCATGGTGTCTTTCCTCCGAGCGCGTCGACCTCGGCGGCGGTGGGGACGGCGGCCTGGGCGCCGGGCCGGGTGACGGCGAGCGCACCCGCGGCCGAAGCCCGTTTCGCGGCCTCGGGGAGGTCCCGGCCTTGCGCGAGCGCGGCCGCGAGGACGCCGCAGAAGGTGTCGCCGGCGCCGGTGGTGTCGACGACGTCGACGGGGATGCCGGGGATCCGCACGGGTTCCTGGTCGCGGCGCAGGACGGCGCAGCCCTCACCGCCGAGGGTGACGACGACGGCGGGGACCCGCTTGAGCAGCTTTTCGGGCTCCCCGGCGAGATCGGCGGCTTCGTGTTCGTTGACGACGAGCAGGTCGACGACGTCCCACAGCGAGTCCGGCAGCTCCCGCGACGGGGCGGCGTTGAGCACCATGAGGGCCCCGGGCCGCTTCGCCGCGGCGGCGGCCGCCACGACGTCGAGCGGGATTTCCAGCTGGGCGAGCACGACATCGGCGTCGGCGATCCGCTCGGCTTGCGCGGCCCCGATCCGGACGTGGTCGTTGGCCCCGGGGGCGACGACGATCGCGTTCTCGCCGTCCGGGGAGACGGTGACGAAGGCGGTGCCGGTGGGGGCGTCGGCCCGTTCGACGAGATCGGTCCGCACCCCGGCCCCGCCGAGCGAGACGAGGACGAGATCGGCGGCCTCATCGGAGCCGAGCGCGCCGACGAAGGTGGTGTCGGCACCCCCGGCGAACGCGGCGGCGACGGCCTGGTTGGCACCCTTGCCGCCGGGGCTCCGGCGGAGCCGCCCGCCGAGAACGGTCTCCCCCGCTTTCGGTGGGCGGGGCACATCGACGGCGAGGTCGACGTTGGCCGACCCGACGACGACAACACGCCCGGACGTCAGACCGGTCATCGGGTCTCCTCCGCCAGCTTCGCCGTTCGCGCGGCCAGCTCCGTGATCCGCCGCTCGCCGCCAGGCAGCGAGGTCGCGATCCGCCCGTCCAGCGGCCGTGCCCAGTAATCCGGCACTCCGCTCAGCGCGCCCACCACCCCGCCGACCGTCGCGGCCGCCGAGTCCGTGTCCCAGCCCGCCGTCACCGCGATCGCGATGCTCGGCCCGAACTCGCCGCCGCCCTTCGCCAGCGCGTACGCG
Source organism: Amycolatopsis nalaikhensis (assembly GCF_030264295.1). Classification (GTDB taxonomy): domain Bacteria; phylum Actinomycetota; class Actinomycetes; order Mycobacteriales; family Pseudonocardiaceae; genus Amycolatopsis; species Amycolatopsis nalaikhensis. The sequence continues at coordinate 8,699,627 of NZ_CP127173.1, forward strand.
ATCACCGCCGCGTTGTTGAGCACGTGCACCCAATGCAAGTCCCCGTACTCCGCGTGCAGGCGATCCAGTCCACTCGCGACGTCACCCTGCTCGGCCGCCGAGCGGCCGAGCAGGACCGCCGCCGCCAGGTGGCTGCCGAGCGGGATCACCGTCTCGGCCGCGTCCAAAACCTCGTCCACGGTGTCGCACACCATCGCCGCCGACGCGAGGGCCGCCGCCCACATCGCGCCGTACACCCCGTTGCGCGTGTGGCTCAGCCGCGCGTCCGTCCACGCCATCCGCGCCGCCGCTCGCACGTCGCCCGGGGACACCCAGCCGAACACGTCCGCGCGGATCAGCGCGCCGATCCACTCGCGGAACGGGTTCCGATACGTCGCCGTGTCCGGGCGCGCGTCCAGCAGGTTGCGGTACGCCGCGCGCTCCGCCGTGAACACCCGACCGGCGGGCAGGTTGTCCAGCCACAGCTGCGCGACGTCGTCGGTCGTGAAGCCGCGGCCGTGCGCCTCCAGCAACGTCAACGCCAGCATCGGGTAGTTGAGGTCGTCGTCCTCCGGCATCCCGTCGATGTTCTCTTCCAGCGACGTCGGTGCCGACCGGCGGTTCCACGGCCATCGCGCGGCCACGTCGGCGGGCAGCCCGACCGCGGTGAACCAGCCGTCGAGGGGCCAGCGGCCGGTCGCGCGCAGGATCTCCTCGATGCCCTCCCGCGGGATCTTCTCCACGGGCTTGCCGAGCAGGCACCCGGCCGCCCGCCCGGTCCACGCGCCCAGCTCGCGGCCGCGGAACGCGACCGGGAGCGCAGGCGCGGGCGGGAGCGCCGCGAGCACGGTCTCCCAGTCCGGGGCGGCCGCGGGCGCGTCCAGCTCGTCCAGCAGCTCCCGCGCCAGCTGACGCAGGGAAGGCCGCTCCGGGCCCGCCCCGCCGACCACCGGCGTCGGGTCGCCGCCCGCCGCGACCCACCGCTCCCGGACCGCCGTGACGTCCTTGCCCTCCGCCGCGGACTGCACCAGCTCGTGCGGGAGCAGGTCCTCGGGCCGGGCCCAGGTCAGCCTCACGCCGTCGCCTCCAGGAACGCCGCCCGGGCCGCGGCCCGCTCGCGGTCGGCCTTCAGGATGTCCGCGGCCGCCGAAGCCAGCAGGTGCCCGGTCTCCCGCAGGTCCATCCGGCTGGCCTCGCCGATCTCGTCGACCCACTCGGCGGGCACGACCGCCGTCCCGCCGAGGCCCGCGCAGATCGCCGCCGCCATCACGGCGATCGAGTCCGCGTCCCGGCCGTAGTTCACCGACGCCAGCACCGCGCCCCGGAAGTCGCCCCGGTGCGCGAGCACGAACGCCAGCGCGGCGGGCAGCTCCTCGATCGACTTCGTCCGCGACGGCCGCCGGGCGTCCATCGACATCTCCCGGTAGTGCGGCCCCACCGAGTCGAACGGCGCGACCGTCTCCCGGACGAGCGCCGCGAGCTCGCGCTCCTCGTCGTCGGTGGCCGGGGGAACGGTCCGGCCACCGAACGCCTCGACGACCGCGCGCAGCGCCGCCGCCGTCCCGTCGTGGGCCACGTCCAGCGCGGCCGCGACAACGTCGTCGAGCGAAGCGCCCGGGGCGACCGCGGCCGCCACCATCGCGGCCAGCACGCCCGCCGCCTCGCGGCCGTAGCTCGACTGGTGCGCGCCGGTGAGGTCGATCGCCTCGGCGTACGCGGCCCGCGGGTCACCCGCGTTGACCACGCCCACCGGGGCGACGTACATCGCCGCGCCGCAGTTGACCACGTTGCCCACGCCCGCTTCGCGCGGGTCGACGTGTCCGTAGTGGAGCCTCGCGACGATCCACTTCTCCGCGAGGAAGACCCGCTGCAGCAGCAGCGCGGTCGACTCCAGCTCCGGCACCCAGCGCGGCTCGCCGATCATCAGCGGCACCAGATCCTCGGCCATCGCGTACGCGTCGAGGTGCGCGCGGCGCTTCGCGTACACCTCGACGAGCGCCCGCGTCATGAGGGTGTCGTCGGTGACGTGCCCGTCGCCCTTGTGGTACGGCGCGATCGGGCGGGCCGTCCGCCAGTCCGGGTACCACGGCCCGACGACACCGGTCACCCGGCCGCCGTGCCGCTCTTCGATCTGCTCGGGTGTCCACCCTTCGGTGGCGCCGCCGAGGGCGTCCCCGACGGCCGCACCGGTGATCACCGCGACGGCCCGGTCTTCCAGCCAGGTCACCAATCCGCTCCTGTCACTTGCTCACGTTCTTCCAGCCGTCCTCGAGCTGCTTCGCGAGGCCGGCCGCGTCGATCTTCTGGGCGAGGAACTGCTGGTACGCCGGCGTCGCGACGGTGTCCTTCCACTGCGCGTACTTGCCGGCGAACAGGTAGGGCGCCGACGTCAGGTACTCCCCGGAGGCGAGGATTTCCTTCCAGCCGTTCTTCGCGCCCAGCTTGGTCGTCAGGGCCTGACGCGCCGACGTGGTCGGCGGGATCAGGGCGTCCGCCTCGTTGATGGCGGCGAGGTTTTCCGTGTTGGTGAAGAAGTCGACGAACTCGGCGGCTTCCTTGACGTGCTGGGAGTCCTTGTTCACCGACAGCGTCTGCGGGTTGGCGGCCTGCGCGGGACCGGCGGACCCGGCCAGCGGCGGCAGCACGACCCAGTCGAAGCCCTTCGGCGCGTCCTTCGCGATGTTGGCCGCCTGGTAGGACCCCTGCACGGTCATCGCGATCTGGCCCGCGTAGAACGGCGCGAGCGCCTTGGTGCCCGACTGCGTCAGCGTGACCGGCAGGATCGAGTGGTCCTGGTGCGCCATCGCGTCGACGAGCTGCGGCAGCGCCTGCTCGCCCTGGCCGACGCTCAGCTGCGCCTTGTCACCGGTGCCTTCGAAGTACTTGCCGCCGAAGCCGGGAGCGAGCGCGACGAACGCCGCCGTCGGGCTCGACAGGCCCCAGCCGAGGCAGTACTTGCCGTCCTTCGTGGTCGCCTTCGCGATCTCGCGCAGCTGGTCCCAGCTCATCGAGTTCCCGGTCGGGACCGTGACCCCGGCCTGCTGCAGCAGAGTCTTGTTCGCGAAGACCACATAGGACTGCAGCTCGGTCGGGGCGGCGATCACCTTGCCGTCGACGGTGACCGAGTCGAGCACGCCCTTGGGGATGTCCGCCCGCTTCTGCTCCGGCAGGTACTGCGTCAGGTCCGCGAGGTAGCCGTCGGCCGCGAACGGCGCGACCCCGGCCGCCTCGTAGTGCACGATGTCGGGCGCCGAGCCCGCGTTGAACTGGGTGATCAGCTTGTCGTAGACGCCGTCCCAGCCCGCCTGCACGATCTTGACCTGCACGTCGGGGTGGGCCTTGTTCCAGTCGCCGACGATCTTCTGCGTCGCCGCGATCGCGGCGGGCTGGTCGGAGAGGGACTGGAAGGTGAGGGTGACCGGCCCGCTCCCGCCGCCGTCCCCGCTGCCGGAACCGCACGCGGTGAGCAGCAGGCCGGCGACCATCAGGCAGGCGGCGGCAACCATGCGTCGTGTCTTCATCGACCGACCTTTCGGATCTTTCTGGTGGGGTTGGGGTTCATCCCTTCACCGCCCCGGCCATCAGGCCGCTGGTGAGCTTCCTCCGCAGGATGCTGAAGAAGACGATGCTGGGGATGGCGGCGAGCACGGCGCCCGCCGCGAGCGGCCCGAGGGCGACCTTGCCCTCGCCGCCGACGAACATGTTGAGCGTGATCGGCAACGTGTAGTTCTCCGGCGACTGCAGCAGCACCAGCGCGAAGAAGAACTCGTTCCACGACGAGACGAAGCTGAACATCGCGGTCGCGACGACGCCGGGCGCGAGCAGCGGGAAGACGATCGTGCGCAGCACGGTCAGCCGGCTCGCGCCGTCCATCGCGCCGGCTTCTTCCAGCTCGACCGGGATCGCCGCGACGTAACCCTGCAGCATCCAGAGCGCGAACGGCAGCATGTACGTCGTGTGCACGAGCGTCAGGCCGACGAGGCTGTCGGCCAGGCCGAGCGTCCGCAGGATCAGGAACAGCGGCAGGATGATCAGCACGACCGGGAAGACCTGGCTGACGAGGATCCAGCCGACGCCCGCGGCCCGCACCTTGCCCTTGAGCCGGGCGAGCACGTACGCGGCGGGCACGGCGATCACGACCGACAAAGCCGTGGACGCGAGCGCCACGACCAGGCTGTTGGCCGCGGACCGGACCAGGCCCTGCTTGGTCAGCGCCTCGGTGTAGTTGTCCCAGTGCCACTCGTCCGGCAGCAGGCTGACGGTGAGCGAGTTCAGCTCCCCCGACGACTTCACCGACGCGGAAATGAGCCACAGCAACGGGAAACCGAGGAACAGGATGTAGAGCGCGAGGGCCAGGTACTGGGCCGGGCGCAGGAGGACTCGCATCAACGCCCCTTCACGGCGCGGTCGTCGCGGAACTGCGACCGCAGGTAGACGGCGAGGATCAGCACGACCACGACGACGAGCACCAGGCCCATCGCGGCGGCGTAGCCGATCTCGCGGTTCTTGAAGGCTTCCAGGTAGATGAACAGCACCGGCACCATCGTCTTGCCGCCCGGCCCGCCCGCGGTGAGCACGTAGACGAGCGAGAACGAGTTGAAGTTCCAGATGAAGTTCAGCGACGTGATCGAGGTGACGATCGGGCGCAGGCTGGGCCAGGTGACCGCGGTGAACCGCCGCCACGCGCCCGCGCCGTCGACCGCCGCGGCTTCGTGCAGCTCGGCCGGGATCTGCTGCAGGCCGGCCAGCAGCGTCACGGTGGTCTGCGGCATGCCGACCCAGACGCCGACGACGATCACCGCGGGCAGCGCCGTCGAGAAGTCGCCGAGCCAGTTGATGTCGTCCGGGAGGCCGACGCTGCCGAGGAAGGCGTTGAGCGGGCCGCCGTTGGCCGAGTAGATCATCTGCCACATGATCGCCACGACGACCGGCGGCATCGCCCACGGGATCAGCGCGAGCACCCGGGTCAGGCCCTGCAGCCGCAGCCCGGAGTTGAGCAGCAGCGCCAGTCCCATCGCGGCGGCGAGCTGCAGGAGCGTGACGCCGACGGTCCAGATCATGCCGATCCGCAGCGAGTCCCAGAACAGGTCGTTGCCGACGAGCTTGGTGAAGTTGTCGACCCCGGCGAAGCTGTAGTCGGGGTGGCGCACGAGGCGCGCGTCGGTGAAGGCCAGGAAGATCCCGACGACGAGCGGGGCGACGCTGAGCACGAGGATCGGGATCAGCGACGGCAGCACCAGCGCGATCGCTTCGCGGCGCCGGGTGCGGGCCATCGCGGGCTTCTTCTTCCCGGCCGGCGGCGCGGGCCGGGTCAGGGTCGCGGTCATCGCGCACCTCCGGTCGACTCGCGCACCATCAGCTCCGGGCCGACGGCGATCTGCTGCGCCTCGTGGTCCGGATCGTCGGTGAGCTGGAGCATGATGCGGGCCGCCGCGCGCCCGCGTTCGGTCGAGCCGAGGGAGACGCTGGTGAGGCTCGGCTGGAAGACCCGGCCGAGCTCGGTGTCGTCCATGCCGGTGATCGCGACGTCTTCGGGCACGGACAGGCCGCGTTCGCGGACGGCCCGGATCGCGCCGATGGCGAGCAGGTCGTTGGCAGCGACGAGCGAGTCGAAGTCCCCGCGGGCGAGCAGGGCGCGGGCCGCCTCGAGCCCGGCGGTGACGGTGAAGTCGGCGGCGACCTCCCGGTCCACGCGCTCGAAGGCGGTGTGTTCGGTGGCGGCGTCGAATCCACGCTGGCGGGACGCACCCGGCGTCGTGTCGAGCGGGCCGTTGAGGAAGCCGACCCGGCGGCGCCCGATAGCGTGCAGGTGCCGGACGGCCTCGCCGATCCCGCCGGCGGAGTCGGTGGAGACGGAGCTGATGCCACGGTCGTCCATCGCCCGCCCGATCACCACGACCGGGACGGGTGCCTGCTGGATCTCCCGGATGAGCCGGTCGTCGGTGCGCAGCGGGCTGACGATCATGCCGTCGACGAAGCCGCTGTTCAGGCTGCGGACGAGTTCGGTGGTCGAGGTGGCGGTGTCGCCGGTGGTCATCACGACGACCCGGTAGCCGTGCGGTTCGAGGACCTCGTGGATGGCCCGCATCATTTCGACGTAGACGGGGTTCCCGATGTCGGCGACGGCGAAGGCGACCTGGAAGGTCTTCTTCAGCCGGAGCGAGCGCCCGATGGCATCGGCGCTGTAGCCAAGCTCGGCGGCCGCGGCCCGGACCCGCTCGACCATGGCCTTGCTCGCCCCGGTCCCGTGCAGCGCGCGGGAGGTCGAGGCCAGGGAGACCCCGGCGCGCTCGGCCACCTGGAGCAGCGTGGCGCGTGTTGACGTCATCGTCGCTTCTACCTCGAGTCTGGGTTTGGAAACGTTTCCAAGTCCGGAAGCCGGTGTTGGAAACGTTTCCAATCGGATTAATCCTGATACTGGCACCCGCCGCGCGGCTGTGTCAACACCGCACGGAACGCATCGGAGCGACTCCGCCGGGTGCGCTCGGGTGCGGCCGGGGTCGCGAATGACTCATTCGGGACGTCGGAGGTCTCGAATGAGTCATTCGCGACGCTTGGGCGGCCGGGCGGGAGAGGTGAGGAGTGGTCGAGCTTGCGGGGCGGGCTCGAGCTGGTTGGCGAGCCCGAGGGGGCAAGAGCGGACGCCGGGCGACGGCGCGGCGGAGCGCGGCGGGGAGCGGGCCATAGCGATGAGCGACCGGCCGGAGGCAGTCGAACTAGCGGCTCGGGCAAGAACCGGTCGGCGGGCCCAGGTGCCCCGCCACCTCGGCGGCGGCGGCGGGGCGGCGGGCGGCAGGGCGGCGGGTCCACGCGGCGACAGCAGGGCGGCGGGGCGGCGGCAGGGTGGCGGGGCGGCGGCAGGGTGGCGGGGCGGCGGCAGGGTGGCCGCAAGGCCACTTCGGCGGGGCGGCCCGGCCCCGGGGCAAGCCGCAGCGCGAGCCATGCGCGGCGCTCCGCCGATCAGGTGACGTCACCACCTCTCCCCCAACCGGTCCGCCCCCTCCGGAGTTGTCCGCGCGTCACCGCCGATCCCAGGAGGAACCGTGCCGATCCGCTCCCTGCCCACCCTCGCCGCCGCAGCGTTCCTGGCCCTCGCCGGGACCGTCGCCGTGGCGCCCGCCGCTTCGGCGCACGATGCCATCGGGGAGGTCTACGGCTGCGGCTACCAAGGCCAGTTCCGCTGCGGCTACGGCGGCGTCACCAACAGCCACACCCGCGTCTACTCCTGCGACACCGCGAGCGACGGCTACGGCTTCCGCACCGAGTACCGGCTCCGCAGCGGCGCCAGTGGCTACGTCGACGACGCCAACGGCAGCAGCTCCGGCTGCAGCGCCGTCTTCCCCGGCACGTCCGCCAACCCGGTCACCAGCTTCCGCGCGTGCCAGAAGCAGGGCGCGTGGTGGTGCACGAGCTGGCTGACCGCCTGACGCTCACTCCTCCCGCAGGTGCTCCAAGCTGGTGGTCCGCCACAGAGCGGGCAGCGTCACCGCGGTGACGAGCAGGACCGCCACCGCCGCCGTCGCCGCCAGCGTGATGATCGCCCCCACGTCGACCAGCATCGGCCGGTGGACCACCAGCGTGAGCAGCAGCCAGTCGAGCACGACCCCGGCGAGCACCGCGACGACCACCGCCACCGCCACCGGGATCGCCAGCTGCCACACCAGGGAGCGGGCGAGCACGCCGCGGCCGACGCCGTTGGCCATCAGCGCCGCGAGGCTGCGCCGCCGTTCGCGCAGCTGCTCCCACGCCGCGATCAGCAGACTGCCCGCGGCCAGCAGCAGCACCAGGACCGAGCCGATCGACAGCACCCGGGTGATCAGCGCGTACGTGCCGTCGCGGCCGGTGCCCAGCGAGTACGCCGTGCCGTTCCAGCCGACCGCGTTCCGGACCCGCTCCACCAGATCCGGACCGGCGCCGGGGATGGTCACCGTCGAGACCAGCCCGACGCTCGTCGCCGTGGCCAGTGCTCCCGGGGTGACGAGCAGCGTCGCGTCGTCGAAGGTCGCCTGGTGTACTGCCGGGATGGTCCACTGTGGAGTGATGCGTGGATCCGCTTTCCTGGCCCCGGAAAACCAGACGCGATCTCCCGGCGCTGGCTGGTAGCGGTCGGTCGACGGCGTGGTGTAGACCTCGCCGTCGCGGCAGTCCGCGAGTCCCGTACGGGCTCGCAGTTCGGCGCACGTCCCGACCAGGATCGACGCCATCGCCCCCGCCTGGTTCTCGATCAGGCCACCGACGCGCACCGGCAACGCACCCTGCCCGGGCAACGCGCGCACAGTGTCGGCGAACGCCCGGGCGTCCGCGAGGTTCGTGGCGAAGTGGCTCGCGAGCACCTGCGCGGCCGCCGGACGCGGCTGCTCGCTTTCGGCGCGCGCGTACACCCCTTGCAGGGCAATGGATCCGGCCAACACCACGGCGATTCCGCTGACCAGCCGCGCCGCCGTCGCACTGTCCAGCTGGAGGCGCCGGACGGCCAGCAGCCATGCGGGCGAGCCGCCGCCGAGCACCCCCGCGCAGCGCTCGACCAGCCACGGCAGCACCAACGGGATCGCCGCGAGGATCAGGACCACCCCCACGGCCAAGACGGGGTCGGCGTTCGCCGTGCCGAGCCCGGTCCCGACCACCGCTCCCCCGGCCACCGCGGGCATGAACCGCCACGCGAGTTTCCGCCGCAGCCGCGTCCCGCGCCGCACCACGCCCAGCGGCTCGATCACCACCCGCCGCAGCGCGAACACCGCCGCCGCGCACGCCAGCACCGGCAACGCCACCAGCGCGGGGACGCCGAGGCGCCAGTCCGGCACGACGTCGACGCCGAAGATGCCGCCGCGGAACGCGGACACCGTGATCTTCGGGACCAGCGCGCGCACCAGCAGGAACAGCGCCCCGCCCACCAGCAGTCCGGCGAACGAGCCGAGCAGGGCTTCCCCGGCGGCGATCCGGCGCACCTGGCCGCGGTCCGCGCCGATCAGGCGCAACGCCGCGAGCCTGCGGTCGCGGGCCGCGGCGGCGAGCCGGGTGCTCGTGACGACGAAGACGAACACCGGGGCGAGACACGTCGTCGCACCCACCACGACGAGCAGCAGCTCGATCGACGACAATCCGCGCCGGTTCGCTTCGCCGCCGAACCGGCTCACCGGGCCCGCTTCCGGCTGCCCGGCCACCGTGTCCGAGCCGAGGTAGAAATACAGCTCGTTCGGCCCGGTCAGCCCGGCGTCGCCGATCGTGCCGATCACCCGCTGGGAGAACCGCGGCCGCAGCAGCTCGCCTTCCGGCGACGCGAGCAGCGCGGCGAGCGACGGCGAAAGCACCACCTCCCCCGGCCCCGGCAGCCGGTCGACGCCGGGCGGGGCCGGTGCGTGCGGCCCGGTCCGTTGCACGAGGTACCCGGTCAGCCCGCGGCCGCGAAACTCGTCGTCCCGCTTGACGGCGTACACGGGGTCGACGCCCTCGACGGCCACGGCGCCGGGCGTGCGCGCGGCGGACCGTTCGGCGCGGGCGCCGAGCATGGTCGGCAACGACGTCGCCGTGAGCAGCACGACGACACCGAGCCCGACGCCGACGGCAGTCAACCCCAGCCGTACCAACGACGTCCGCGCGCCGCCACCGCCGAGCGCGAGTCGCACCCCCAGGAGCAGGTCGGCGGTCCAGCGCCGGATCACCGGGTCACCTCGAGCTCCCGCGTCCGCCCGTCGCGCACGACGACCTCGCGGTCGGAGTACGCCGCGACGCGGGCCTCGTGCGTCACCAGGACGACCGCCGCGTCCCGGTCGCGGGCCGCGGCGGTCAGCAGCTGCATCACCTGCTCGCCGTTGAGGGAGTCCAGCGCACCGGTCGGTTCGTCGGCGAAGACCACGCGCGGGCCGGTCACCAGCGCGCGGGCCACGGCCACGCGCTGCCCCTGCCCACCGGACACCTCCCCCGGCCGCTGGCCCGCGACGGCCGAGAGGCCGAGCTCGTCCAGCATCGCCCGGGCCCGCCCCGCGGCCACGCGGCCACGTTCGCCGTTCAGCCGCAGCGGCAAGGCCACGTTCTCCAGGCACGTGAGCCTCGGGGACGAGCTGGCCGAACTGGAAGACGAACCCGAAGTCCGTGCGGCGCAACGCCGAGCGCGCGCGGTCGGACATCCCGGCCAGGTCCGCGCCCCGGTAGCGGACCTGGCCGGAGTCGGGCCGGACGATCCCGGCCAGGCAGTGCAACAGGGTCGACTTGCCCGCCCCGGACGGGCCCATCAGCGCGACGACCTCGCCCGCGCGCACCCGCAGGCTCGCCGACACCAGGGCTTCGGTGGGCCCGTACGCCTTCCCGATCTCCGCCGCTTCGAGCAGGACGTCGTTCACGAGACCGCCTCCGCCAGCTGGTCGAGCCGGGCCGCGGTCAGCTCGAGCCACCGGAGGTCGGCCTCCAGGTGGAACAGGGCGTGGTCGCAGATCAGCTGGTCGGCGAGGTCGCCGGCGGTCTTGCGGCGGGTCAGCTCGCGCATCGCGTCGAGGTGGGCCGACCGCTGGACGTCGAGCACCTCGGCGGCGGGCCGCCCGGACAGCAGCGCGAGCACGACCTTCGTGTAGAGCGTGTTGTGCAGGTACGCGTCGGGCTTCTCCGGGGTCGCCAGCCAGGTGGCGACGTCGGCGACCCCGGCTTCGGTGATCGCGTAGCGCTTCCGCTCGGGGCCGCCGTCCACCTCGACGCCGTCGGCCTCGACGAGCCCCTGCTTCAGGAGGCGGGCGAGGGTCGAATAGACCTGACCGTAGTGGACGCGGCGGTCGTGCCCGAACCGGTCGTCGTAGGCGCGTTTCAGGTCGTAGCCGTGCCGTGGCCCGTTCTCCAGCAACCCGAGCAGGGTGTGTCCGATCGACATGCTGAGGACTGTACACCGTGTGTATAGCCGGAGTTTATACACCCCGTTCATAGTGATCTTCGAGCACGGAGCGCAGCGGGGTCGCGGGCCGTCCGAGCAGGTCTTCGAGGTCACTGGTGGCGACGGCGAACTCCCCACGGCGAGCCGCGTGGAACATGCCGAGCAGGAGCGCGGCGCGATCCTCGGGTACGCCGTGCGCGACCAGGCCCGCGACCCACTCGCCGTCGTCGGCGACCACCCGGCGGACGACCCGGCCGGTGATCTCGGTCAGGAGCGCCGCGACAGCTTCGAGGTCGAGTGCCACGGGCGCGGTCAGCGGCGGCGTGGGCCCGTCGAACCGGCCCTCGTCGGCGAGGATCACGGCCGCCGCCTCGGCGAGATCGGCGTGCGCGGTCCACGACACCGGCCCGTCGGCCGGAGCGATCAGTTCGCCCGTTTCCAACGCCCGGCCGAGCAGCAGCGGGACGGTGGCAGCGTAGAAACCGTTGCGCAGTGCGGTGAACGGGACGCCTGAGGCCGCGAGGTGGTGTTCCGTCGCGGCGTGGTCGGGCATCGGCGAGAAGAGCGAATCCCCCGCCACCGCCTGGTGACTGGTGTACAGCACGCGTTTGACGCCCGCCTCGCGCGCGGCGTCGATCGCCGCCGCGTGCCGCGCGACAGCCGTCTCGCCGGTCTCGTCGGTCGACACGACGAGCACCTGCGACGCCCCGTCGAACGCCTCGGCCAACGAGGCGGGATCGGCGAAGTCGCCGCGCCGCACGCGGACGCCGCGCTCGGCCAACGCGGCCGCACGCCCGGGATCACGGACGCTGACGCCGATTTCGCCCGCCGGAAGGCGGCGGAGCAGGTGGTCGACGACCTGGGAGCCGAGCTTTCCCGTGGCCCCGGTGAGCACGATCATGGTGTTCCCCTTCGGTTGGTTACGTCGATACTAACCACGTTACCCACACCGTTAGCAAGTATGAGTTATCATCGGAACCATGAAGGTGGACCGGAGCGGAACGCGGGCGAAGATCGTCGAGACGGCGGCTCGGCTGCTGGACGACGGCGCGGCGGCCGTGACCATCCGCGCGGTCGCCCAGGCGGCCGGGCTGCAGCCACCGGCCATCTACCGGTTCTTCGAGGACAAGGACGCCCTGCTCGACGCCGTCGCCGAGCACGTCTTCACCGGTTACGTCGCCGCGAAGAGCACCGCGGAACCGGACCCGGACCCGGTCGCCGACCTCCGCGAGGGCTGGGACGCGCACATCGGCTTCGGGCTCGCCAACGCGGCCCTGTTCGGCCTGCTCGTCGCGCCCGGGCGGGTCTCCCCGGCCGCCGAGGCGGGGCTGGCGGTCCTGCGTGCCCGGGTGCACCGCGTCGCCGCGGCCGGACGGCTCCGGGTCCCCGAACGCCGGGCGGTCGACCTGCTGCACGCCGCGGGCACCGGCGCGGTCCTCACCCTGCTGGCCACGCCCCCGGACGACCGCGACCCCGCCCTCGCCGACGCCATGTACGAAGCGGTGACCCGGCAGATCCTCACCGACGCGCCGGCCGGTTTTCCAGCCGCCGACGCGCGGCTCACGGACGCCGAACGCGCGCTGCTCGCCGAGTGGCTGGGACGCCGGTGAGTTATTTCCCCGTACCGGATTCCGGCCGTTCGTGCGCGGTCATTCGTGTGCACTGCCGGGCCCGGGCGTAACACCTTCCGGACGTCCGGCGGCATATCGGGCAGCATCGACGCTTTTGCCCGGTCCCCGCCGTGAGGAGTTCCGCATGCGTTCCCGTTCGTTCCCGCGAAGATCCCGGCGTGCCCTCGCCACGGCGGTGGTCCTGCCCCTGGCCGGTGCGCTCGCCGTGGCCGTCGCCGCCGCGGCGCCCGCGGCCGCCGTGCCGACGGGGTTCGCCGACACCGTCGCGATCGGCGGCCTGACCTCGCCGACCGCCGCCGCGTTCGCGCCCGACGGGCGGGTGTTCGTCGCCGAGAAGAGCGGCCTGGTCAAGGTGTTCGACAACCTGGCCGACCCGACCGCGACCGTGTTCGCCGACCTGCGCACGCAGACCCAGGACTTCTGGGACCGGGGCCTGCTCGGGCTGGCCGTCGACCCCGCGTTCCCGGCCCGCCCGTACGTCTACGTCTCCTACACCCTCGACGCCCTGCCGGGCGGCACCGCGCCGCAGTGGGGCGACACGTGCCCGACGCCGCCGGGCGCGACGGACAAGGGCTGCGTGGTCACCGGCCGCGTCTCGCAGCTGACCATGGGCGCGGGCGGCACCGCCGTCAGCGAGAAACCGCTGGTCACCGGCTGGTGCCAGCAGTTCCCCAGCCATTCCGTCGGCTCGCTGGCCTTCGGCCCCGACGGCGCCCTGTACGCCGGTGGCGGGGACGGCGCCAGCTTCAACTACGCCGACTACGGCCAGACCGGCAACCCGTGCGCCGACCCGCCGTCGCCGGCCGGGACGAACCTCGCGCCGCCGAACGCCGAAGGCGGCGCGCTGCGGTCGCAGTCCCCGCGCCGTCCCGCCGGGCAGCCGGTGCTGCTCAACGGCGCGCTGCTGCGCATCGACCCCGACACCGGCGCCGGGCTGCCCGGCAACCCCTTCGTGAGCAGTGCCGACGCCGACGCCCGGCGCGTGATCGCCTACGGCTCGCGCAACCAGTTCCGGTTCGGCTTCCGGCCGGGCACGAGCGAGCTGTGGGCCGGGGACGTCGGCTGGAACACCTGGGAAGAGATCAACCGCGTCCCGAACGCCGGCGACGCGGTGGCGGAGAACTTCGGCTGGCCCTGCTTCGAGGGCACCGGCAGGCAGGCGGGCTACGACGGCGCGAACCTCGACCGCTGCGAGTCCCTCTACGCCTCGGGCGGGCAGACCGCGCCGTACTACACCTACAACCACAACGCGAAGGTCGTCGCGGGCGACCCGTGTCCCACCGGCGGCTCCTCGATCAGCGGCATCGCGTTCGAGTCGGGCAGCAACTACCCCGCCGAGTACGCCGGTGCGCTGTTCTTCGCGGACTCCTCACGCGGTTGCATCTGGGCGATGCAGACCGTCTCCGGGCAGCCCAGCCCGAGCCGCCTGGTGCCGTTCGTGACCGGGGTCAACGCGCCCGTGCAGCTGCTGACCGGCCCCGGCGGCGACCTCTTCTACGTCGCGCTGGGCAGTGGCGAGCTGCGCCGGGTCAGCTACCCCGGCGGCACCAACCGGCCCCCGGTCGCGGCGGCCACGGCGACGCCGTCGAGCGGGCCCGCTCCGCTCACCGTCCAGTTCGACGGCACCGGGTCCACCGACCCGGACGCCGGTGACGTGCTGTCCTACGCCTGGGACCTCGACGGCGACGGCGCCTACGACGACTCGGCCGCACCGAAACCGACCTGGACCTACACGAGCGCGGCGGCGGTCGACGCCGGGCTGCGGGTGACCGACTCCCACGGCGCGACGGCGGCCACGACGGTCCGGGTGACCATCGGCACCCCGGTCGGTCTCGACCCGGTGCCGGTCATCGACGCGCCCGACCCCGCGCTGACGTGGTCGGTCGGGCAGGTGGTGTCCTTCGCGGGCCGGGCGGTCGACGCGCAGGACGGCGACCTGCCGCCCTCGGCGTTGTCCTGGCGGCTCGCCATCCGGCACTGCGCGGCCAACGGCACCTGCCACACGCACAACGTGCAGGACTTCGTCGGCGTGGCCGCGGGGTCGTTCGTCGCCCCCGACCACGAGTACCCGTCCTACCTGCAGCTGACGCTGACCGCGACGGACTCGACGGGCCGCACCGGCTCGAAGACCATCGACCTGCAGCCGAAGACGGTGACACTGAACTTCACCTCGAACCCGAGCCAGGCGATGCTCACCGTCGGCGGGACCCAGCAGCGCACGCCGTTCTCCCGGACGGTGATCGCCGGGTCGGTCAACTCGATCAGCGCGAACAGCCCGCAGAACCTGCCGCCGCTCAACCTGAAGTACGCCTTCACGAGCTGGGCGCACGGCGGGGCGCGGACGCAGAACATCGTCGCGCCGCCGACGTCGGCGATCTACAAGGCGAACTACCGGCTCTGCTGGCTGCTGCAGCCCTGCTGAGCGGAGGGCCCGGCCCCGCGGGGCCGGGTCACTCCCTCGGGCCGGGCGTCTTCGACGGCTTGGTCTTGTCCTCGTTCTGCCGCTTGCCCGCCTTGGTCGACGGCTTGCCCTTCTCCGGGTCGGCCGCCACCTCGGGCTTCTCGGGGTCCGCCGCCACGGCGGGCTTCCCGGACGGCGGCCCGGTCGTCCCGGCGGCCGCGGGCCCCGACGAGGACGGTGTGGCCGCCGGGGACTGCCCGGCCGAGCGGGTGGGCGCGGCGACGCCACTGCGGGGCACGGTCTGGAGGGGCTGCACCGTCGCGCCTTCCTCGCCACGCACCGGGGGCGGCGCGTCGACCGAGGTGCTCGCGCCGATCGTCACGGTCGTGACCAGGGCCGCGCCCGCGGCGGCCACCTTCGCCGCGGTCGCCCACGACAAGGCGCTCGTGCCCGCGGCGGCTCCGGAAGAGGCGAGCGATCCCGTGGTGGACAGCCACTGCGTCACGACCGGGACGCCCAGGATCAGCGGGGCGACGGTGGCGGGCAGTTCCTCGTTGAGTTGCCGGAGGCCGCTGGCCAGCTCGCGGCAGTCCGCGCAGCGGTCGAGGTGGGTGGTGATCCGGTGCGCCTTGTGGTCGCCGATGCCGTCGCGGACCCAGCGGGCGAGCTGGCCGGAGACGATCCGGCAGGTGCGCCGGCGCGCGGCGGGGACGTGCTGGTCGAGGTAGGCCTGGCGCAGGCCTTCCCGGGCGCGGTAGGCGAGCGCGGCGACGCCGTTGGGCGTCATCCCGAGGTCGCGGGCGATCAGCGACGGCGCTTCGCCGTCGATCTCGGTCCGCCACAACACGGTCCGCCACCGCTCGGGCAGGCTCGCGAACGCGTCCGCGGCGACGGTGGCGTGCATCCGGCTGCCCACCGGCTCGTCGCTCGCCCCGCCCGGCGCGACGTCCGGCACCTCGGCGACCAGCGACACGGCCGAGTCGCGCCGCCGCCAGCTGATCATCGTGTTCCGGATCGTGGTGAGCAGGTAGGGGCGGAAATCCTCGTCCGGACCTTCTCCGGCGCGCAGGATCCGCAGGACGCGGGTGAACCCTTCGGCGACCAGGTCGTCGCGCTCGGCCTCGTCGGCGGCGATCGCGGCCGCCACCCGGCGCGCGGCGACGTAGTGCCGGTCGTAGAGCTCGCCGTATGCGGCGATGTCCCCGCCGCGCACCGCTTCGATCAAGGCCGCGTCGCTCGGGACGTCCGCCGTCCCGGCCACCGCCGGCGCCACCTCGGTCACCACACCCCCTCGCCCGTGCGCTTGCACGTGCAGAACGTCCCGCGATAGTCGCGCACCCGCTGCCGCCGCGCAAGGTGACGGCCGCGAAAGCCGGTTTTGTTCCGCATGAGTGTCCCGCACCCGGCTTTTGTCAGGTCGCTGAGCACCCGGGCGGGTGTTCAGCGGGTCACGCAGGTGCGTCGTTGCCTCCCCGCCGCCCCGCCCGGTAAAGACGGAGAGCGGTGGCCGGGACGGCGACCGCATCCGTGTCCGATGTGGACGGAGGGTGTCCCCCATGCGCAGACTGCTGTGCCTCCTGCTGGCCGTGCTCCTGCCGGCCGTCGTGGTCCCCGGAACCGCCGAAGCCGCCCCCACCGTGACGGCGGTGCCCGCCGACGCCGGGAAGGGCTGGCCGGTCAGTGGCGCCGAAGGCGTGCTCGACCTCGCCGCCCGCGGGTACGTCGAAGAGGAGTACCTGCTCTCCGGCCAGGCCGACACGTACGCCCAGGCGGGCCTGTGGACCGACGACGGCCGCTGGGCCACGCGCGTCGCCTCCACCGGCAACCCTTACACCACGCGGATGGTCGTGGTGCGCCCCCGCGACCCCGCGCGCTTCACCGGGACCGTCGTCGTCGAATGGCTCAACGTCAGCTTCGGTGTCGACATCCCGGTCGACTTCTCCCAGTCGTACGAGCACTTCCTGCGCGAGGGCCACGCCTACGTCGGCGTGACGACGCAGAAGGCGGGCGCCGACAAGCTGAAGAGCCTCGACCCGGCCCGCTACGGCGCCGTCGACCTCAGCGGCGACGCGCTCTCCTACGACGTCTTCTCGCAGGCCGCGCAGGCGGTCCGGGCGAACCCGGCGCTGCTGGGTGGCCGGACGCCGTCGGTCGTGCTCGGCACCGGGCACTCGCAGTCCGCGCTGCGGCTGACCACCTACGCCAACGCGATCCAGCCGGTGCGCCACGCCTACGACGGCTTCATGATCCACGGCCGGGCGGCGCTCGCGGCCCCGATCGGCGACGGCGTCCTCGGCCCGCTCTCCGCCCGCATCCGCACCGACCTCGGCGTCCCGGTGTTCGTCCTGCAGTCCGAGACCGACGTCGTCGCCTCGGCCTCGGTCCGGCAGGACACCGCGCTGGTGCGCACCTGGGAGGTGGCCGGCACCGCGCACGCCGACCGGTACGGGCTGGACCTGTACGACGCGGCCAACGCCCGCGACCGGTCGATCAACGACGGCGCCCCGACGACGTGCGACAAGCCGGTGAACAGCATGACGTCCCGGTACGCCGAGAACGCCGCCTTCGCGCACCTGGACCGCTGGGCCCGCGGCGGCGCGGCCCCGCCGGTGGCCCCGCCGATCTCGATGCTGCTCAACCTCATCATCGTGCGCGACGCCGACCAGAACGCGCGGGGCGGCGTCCGGCTCCCCGACCTCGACGTGCCGGTGGCGGCCTACGCCCCGAACAACAGCGGTGGCAACGTGCCGGGCGCGTGCCTGCTGCTCGGCACGACGACACCGTTGTCACCGGAGCGGATCCGGCGGCTGTACCCGGACCATGCGGCGTACGTCGCGGCGTTCACGGCGGCGGCCGACCGGGCCCTGCGCGCCGGGTACCTGCTGCGGCCGGACCGCGACGAGGCCGTCGCGCGCGCCGTGGCCGCCCCCGTTCCATGAAACCTGTTCCATTCATAGGCACCCGGGTCCCATGGCGCTATAGTGCCCAGAACGGGAACGTGTTCTAGTTTCGGAAGGGGCCGGGATGGACGAGCAGGCGATGCGGTATCCGAACCACCTCGGGCACCTGGTCGTCTCCGCGCTGAAACGCCATCGGGACGCGCCGGTCATGGTGCTCGGCGAGACGACGATGACCGGCGGCCGGACCGCCGAGCAGGTCAGCCAGTACGTCCAGGCCTTCGACGCGCTCGACGCCGGCACGGGCGCGCCGGTGGCGCTGCTGTCGCTGAACCGGCCCGAGGTCCTGCTGATCATCGCCGCCGGGCAGGTCCAGGGGTCGCGGCGCACGGCGCTGCACCCGCTGGGCTCGCTCGACGACCACGCCTACATCCTCGCCGACGCCGGGATCACCACGCTCGTCATCGACCCGGTGCCCGCCTTCGTCGACCGCGCGCTCGGCCTGCTCGAGAAGGTGCCCGGGCTGACGAAGGTGCTCACCATCGGGCCGGTGCCGGAGCAGCTCGCCGACGTCGGCACCGACCTGACCGCGACCGCCGCCACCTTCGAGCCCGGCCCGCTGGTGCCGGTCGAGCTGCCGCCGGACCAAGTCGTGTCGATCACCTACACCGGCGGCACCACCGGCAAGCCCAAGGGCGTCATGGGCACCGCGCGGGCGATGGCGACCATGACCCAGATCCAGCTGGCCGAGTGGGAGTGGCCCGAGGCACCGAAGTTCCTCATCTGCACCCCGCTTTCGCACGCGGGCGCCGCGTTCTTCGCCCCGACGCTGCTGAAGGGCGGCTCGCTGGTCGTCGTGCCGAAGTTCGACCCCGGCGAGATCCTGCGGATCATCGAAGAGCAGCGGATCACCGCGACCATGCTCGTGCCGACCATGCTCTACGCGCTGATGGACCACCCCGACTCGCGCACGCGCGACCTGTCGTCGCTGCGGACGGTCTACTACGGGGCCGCGTCGATCAACCCGGTGCGGCTGCGCGAGGCGATCGACCGGTTCGGCCCGATCTTCGCCCAGTACTACGGGCAGTCCGAGGCGCCGATGGCGATCAGCTACCTCGCCAAGGGCGACCACGACGACGCGCGGCTCGCCTCCTGCGGGCGCCCGTCGGCGTTCCTGCGCACGGCGTTGCTCGGCCCGGACGGCGAACCGGTGCCGCCGGGCGAACCCGGCGAGATCTGCGTGGCGGGCCCGCTGCTGGCCGGCGGCTACTGGAACCTGCCCGAGCAGACGGCCGAGACGTTCCGCGACGGCTGGCTCCACACCGGCGACGTCGCCCGCGAGGACGAGGACGGCTTCTGGTTCATCGTCGACCGGGTGAAGGACATGATCGTCACCGGCGGGTTCAACGTCTTCCCCCGCGAGGTCGAAGACGTCGTGGCCGAGCACCCGGCGGTCGCGCAGGTCGGCGTGATCGGCACCCCGGACGAGAAGTGGGGCGAAGCCGTGACGGCGGTCGTGGTGCTGCGCGAAGACGCCGCCCGCGACGAAGCCGCGATCGACCGCCTGACCGCGGAGATCCAGGCGGCGGTGCGGGAGCGCAAGGGCCCGGTTCACGTGCCCAAGCAGGTGGTGGTCGCCGAGTCCCTGCCGATGACCGGGCTCGGCAAGCCGGACAAGAAGGCCCTGCGCGCCCAGTACGAACCACGAAGCGCGGCCGTGTAGGGCGTTATACGGCGGCGGCCGCCAGCTTGCCCGGGTTCATCATCCACAGCACCTGGTCGATGCCGTCGGCCGACGCGGTCACGGTGAGCACCGTGAAGACTTCGCCGTCGCGGGAAAGCAGCATCGCGTGCGCGCCGTTGATGACGGCCGGGGTCACGGTGACACCCGTCCAGAAGTGGCCGGCGAACGCGCGGACGTACTTCGCCACGGTGGTCGCGCCGCGCACCGGGATGCGCGAGGCCCGCACGGTGCCGCCGCCGTCGGAGTAGCTGATCACGTCGGCGGCGAAGAGGCGTTCCAGTGTCGGCAGGTCACCCGACTGGGCCGCGGCGACGAAGGCGGTCAGGAACCGCTTCTGCTCCTCGGGCCCGGCCGGGGTGCGGCGGCCCGCCGCGAGGTGCTTGCGCGCCCGGCTGACGTGCTGGCGTGCCGCGGCTTCGCTGGTTTGCACGATCTCGGCGATCTCGCGGTACGGGTAGTCGAAGGCTTCGCGCAGCACGTAGGCCGCGCGCTCGGTCGGCGTGAGCTTCTCCAGCAGGAGCAGCACGGCGAATTCGAGTGCGGCGCCCCGTTCGGCGCCCAGCTGCGGGTCGGCGGAGGTGTCCACCGGCTCCGGCAGCCACGGGCCGACGTACGTCTCGTGCCGCGCGTACGCCGTCTTGGTGGCGTTGATCGCCAGCCGGGTGGTGGTGGTCGCGAGGTAGGCGCCGGGGTTGGTCACCGCGGACCGGTCGCAGGCCTGCCAGCGCAGCCAGACGTCCTGGAGGAGGTCTTCGGCGTCGGCGGCGCTGCCCAGCATGCGGTAGGCGATGCCGAACAGCCGCGGCCGCACCTGCCCGAAGACGGCGGCGGCGTCGTCGAGGTCCTCCATGGGTGCGGGATCCCTTCCGGCGCCGGGGTGTGTGGCCCGACGCAGCCTACCGGGGCTCGCCTGCACCACGGTAAGCTCCTACGGTACTCAACTAATTGACTATAAGAGGTGGGCGCGATGAACAGCTTCCGGAAGGCCGTCGAGGCGCGGGACCCCGACGCGATGGCCGCGACGCTGGCGGAGAACGTGGTGTTCCGGAGCCCGGTGGCGTTCCGGCCGTACCCGGGCAAGGCGATCACGGCCGCGATCCTGCGCGGCGTGCTCCGGGTGTTCGAGGACTTCCGGTACGTGCGCGAACTCGACGGCGGCGAGGGCCGGGACCACGCGCTGGTGTTCGAGGCCCGGATCGGCGACGTCCGGGTGGAGGGCTGCGACTTCCTGCACCTCGACGAGGACGGCCTGATCGACGAGTTCACGGTGATGGTCCGGCCGCTGTCGGCCGCGCAGGCGCTGGCCGAGGCGATGGCCGCGCAGTTCGACCGGATTCAGCGCGAAGCGGTCAACTAGTTGAGTATGGCACTGCGCCACGCGCTGATGGCGGCGTTGCTCGAAGGCGAGGCGTCGGGCTACGACCTCGCGAAGGGGTTCGACGCATCGGTGGCGAACTTCTGGGCGGCAACCCCGCAGCAGCTCTACCGCGAACTCGACCGTATGGCGGCGGACGGCCTGGTGCACGCCCGGGTGGTCCACCAGGAGCGGCGGCCGGACAAGCGGCTGTTTTCGTTGTCCGAGGCGGGCCGCCGGACACTGCACGAGTTCACCGCCCGCCCGCCCCGGCCGGGGGTGATCCGCGACGAGCTGCTGGTCCAGGTCCAGGCCCTGGACGCGGGCGACGAGCCGGCGGTCCGGCGCGCGCTCGAGGAGCGGAGGCAGCGGGCGGAGGTGAAGATCGCCCGCTACGAGAAGCTGCGGGCCCGCCTGCTGGACGGCCGCTTCGAGGACGACTACCTCGCGGAGGCCGAGCGGATCGGCCCGTACCTGACCCTGATGCGGGGGCTGTCGTTCGAGCGGGAGAACCTGCGCTGGTGCGAGCAGTCGCTGAAGGTCCTCGACCGCCGCGCCAGGCGG
Organism: Amycolatopsis nalaikhensis; assembly: GCF_030264295.1. GTDB lineage: Bacteria > Actinomycetota > Actinomycetes > Mycobacteriales > Pseudonocardiaceae > Amycolatopsis > Amycolatopsis nalaikhensis. The sequence continues at coordinate 8,721,052 of NZ_CP127173.1, forward strand.
TGACGCTTACCGGCGGCGCGGTTTCGCATCGGCGTGGCCTGTCCGCGTTCGGGGTCGCGTTCAGCCCGGACCTGCTCGCGATGCTGTGCGCCTTGGCGGTCACCGCCTGTCGCCACGATCGTCGCGGCCTCCATCGCCGCCGGGTTACGCTCAGCTCAGCTCAGCCCGGCGTCGTGGACGAGGATCGCCACCTGGGTGCGGTTCGCGGCCTCCAGCTTGGCCATGATGTGTCCGATGTGGACCTTCACCGTCGACTCGCTGACCACCAGGGCCCGCGCGATCTCCGCGTTGCTCAGCCCGCGTCCGATGTGGACGGCCACGTCGTGCTCGCGCGGGGTCAGCGCCGACAGCCGGGCGCGCGCCCGCGACGTTCCGCCGCCCGCGGCGAACTCCGACAGCAGCCGCTTCGTGATCTTCGGCGACAGCATCGCCTCGCCGCGGGCCGCGACCCGGACCGCCGTCAGCAGCTCGCGGGGCGGGGTGTCCTTCAGCAGAAACCCCGCCGCGCCGTGGCGCAGCGCCGCGTACACGTACTCGTCGACGTCGAACGTCGTCAGCACCACCACCGCCGGGGCCGCCGGGTGCCCGGCCAGCCTGCGGACCACCTCGAGCCCGTCGACCTTCGGCATCTGCACGTCGGTGAGCACCACGTCCGGCCGGTGGTGGTCGGTCAGCTCGACCGCCCGCGCGCCCGTGCCGTCCTCGGCGACCACCTCGACGTCGTCGGCCGACTCGAGGATCATCCGGATGCCGCTGCGGACCAGTTCCTCGTCCTCCAGCAGCACGACCTTGACCGTCACTTCGCCTCCACCCCCACCGGGAACCGGGCCAGCACCCGGAACCGGCCGTCGCCGGTCGGGCCCGTGCTCAGGTCGCCGCCCGCCAGCTCGACGCGTTCGCGCATCCCCACCAGTCCGTAGCCGGAGCCGGGGACCGCGCTGCCGCGCGGGGTCAGCCGGTTGGTGACCTCCACCGCCAGCCGGTCGGGCTCGGCGGCGAGCCGGACGTCGACGGCGGCGTGCGGCGCGTGCTTGCCCGCGTTGGTCAGGGATTCCTGCACGACGCGGTAGACCGCCCGGCCGACCTGGTCCGGCACGGCGGGCAGCGGGTCCGGCAGCTTCAGCTCGACCCGCGCGCCGGTCGCCGCGACCTCCTCGACGAGGTCCTCCAGCGACGCCAGGACGCCCGGGCTCGCGGTGTCCGGGGCGTCGTCGCGCAGCACCCGCAGGATGTCCCGCAGCTCGTCCAGCGCCGCGGCGCTGGTGGCGCGGATCGTCTCGGCGGCCCGCTCGGTCCGCTCGTCCGGCGCCCGCAGGGAAAGCGCGCCCGCCTGCAGCGCGACGGCGGTGACCCGGTGGGCGACGACGTCGTGCATCTCGCGCGCGATCCGCCGCCGCTCGGCGAACACGGCCTGGTCGGCCAGCAGGGTCCGGGTGCGCTCGGCCTCGTCGGCCCGGTCGCGCAGCACTTCGAGCAGGACGGCCCGCTGGTGCATCCACAGCCCGGCCAGCGCGGGACCGAACACGAACATCACCAGCACGATCACGACCGTGGTGACGTCCGCCGGCTCCCGCAGCACCTGCAGGACGTTCCCGGCGATGCCGGACACCACCACCGCGGCGGCGGTCCTCAGGCTCACCCCGTACCGGGCCGCGACGGAGTAGGCGGCGACCGTCACCGGCAACAGCGTCACCCCGGCGGGCAGGCACGCCACCGCGACCAGCAGCACGACGAACGGCCACCGGCGGCGCGCCAGCAGCGCGATCGCGGAGGCGAACACCGCGGGCACGTACAGCGCCGGGTGCGGATCGCGCGGGTCGCCGCCGGTCAGGGTCACCACGATCACGCCGGCCACCACGGCGACGTCGAGCGCCAGCAGGGCGACGCGGCCGTCCCACCAGCTCAGCCATCGCTTCATCGTGCTCAGGTTAAGGCGCGCCCCGTCAGCCGTCACGACGAGCCAGGGTGAACGTCGTCGCCCCGAGCGCGACGAGGACCAGCGCGGCGTACCCCAGCGTTCCCGGCACCGCGGACAACGCCGTGCCGCTGATCGGCAACGCGGTCACCGGGACGTCGGCCAGTGCGGCCAACGTCGTCTCCGCGACGAACACCCACACCGCGAAGATCCCGACAGCGAGCGCGGTGTGCCGCAGCAGCCCGCCGAGCGCCACCCCGGCGAGTCCGGAAAGGACGGTCAGCAGCAGCACCGCGGAGGCGACCCGGCCCGCCGCCCCCGCGTCGGCGGGCAGGGCCCCTCCCCCGGTCACCACGCCCGCCGCGGTGAACACCACCATCAGGACTCCGGCGAGCAGCCCGAGCCCCGCGGTGACCAGCGCCCGCGCGGCGACGATCCGGACCGGCGAGCGCAGCACCAGCCGGGTGGTCGCGAGGGTGCCGTGCTCGTGGTCGAGCCCGAACGCGGCGACGCCGACCGCCGCGACCAGCAGCGCGCCGAGGCGGTCGACCAGCCCGAAGGCCGAGGCGAACGCGTCGAGGTCGCCGAGGTCGCGCTTGAGTCCCCAGTAGAGCCCGGAGGCGAACTGCAGCAACCCGGCGCTCAGCAGCAGCACCCAGGTCGAGCGCAGCGTGCGGACCCGCACGAGTTCGTAGGCCAGCGCGTTCCTCACGGCAATTCCCCCCGGTGCGCGACGGCGGCCGCGGTGGCGGCGAGGAACGCGTCCTCGAGACCGCTGCGGCGCACGAACAGTTCCCGCACGCCCACCCCGGCTCGCGCGGCGACGGCCGCGACCCGCCCGGTGTCGGCGGTCTCGACGACCAGCTCGGCCGCGTTCTCCTGGCGCACGCGCAGGCCGTCGCGGGCCAGCGCGACCAGCAGCACGCTCGGGTTCTCGACGCGCACCACGACGTCGGCGCGGGCGTGGCGCCGGACGAACTCGTCCAGGGGCCCGGCCGAGACGAGCCGCCCGGCGCCGATGACGATCAGGTCGTCGGCGAGCAGCGACATCTCCGCGAGCAGGTGCGAGGACGCGAGGATCGTGCGGCCCTCCCCGGCCAGCCGGCGCAGGAGGTCCCGGATCCAGCGCACGCCTTCGGGGTCGAGCCCGGTGGCCGGTTCGTCGAGGATCAGGTACTCGGGGTCGCCGAGCAGCGCGGTGGCCAGGCCCAGCCGTTGTTTCATGCCGAGGCTGAACCGCCCGGCGGGCCGCGTCGCGACCGACTCCAAGCCGACGGTGGTGAGCACCTCGCGCACGCGTGTCGCGGGCAGGCCGCCACCGGCGGCGACCATCCGCAGGTGCGCCGCGGCGGTCCGCGCCGGGTGCACGGCCGCGGCGTCGGTGAGCACCCCAACCGTCCGCAGTGGACCGGGCACCTCGGCGTAGGTGCGGCCGCCGAAGGTGGTGCGGCCGCGGCCGCGGGTCAGGCCGAGCATCAGCCGGATGGTCGTCGACTTCCCGGCCCCGTTCGGGCCGAGGAACCCGGTCACGACGCCGGGTCGCACGGTGAAGCTCAGGTCTTCGACGCCGGCGCCGCCGCGGTAGGTCTTGGCGAGTCCTTCGGCGACGATCATCGCCGGGCCGGCAGGTACGCGTCGCGGCGGCCGACGGCGAACCACAGGAGGCTGCCCAGGAACGGCGCGCAGAAGGCGAAGATCACCCAGACGAGCTTCATGCCGCCGGTCAGCCGCGAGCCGAGGATGCTGATGAGCGCGGCCAGGAACAGCACGGCGAAGGCCAGCACGACGGCGGCGGTCAGGCCGAGCACGAGCCACGACCAGGTCTGCTCGTGGCCTTGGACCAGTGCGGCGGGATGCATGGGGTTCTCCTCGTGGACGTCGGTTCGTTGCGTCCAAGATCGCCCACCGCGCGGGCGCGCACATCGGAACTTCGGAGACTTTCGGCTAGGCGGAAAGTACTAGGGCGTGTCTGACAAACATTCTGGATGGTGGCTGGGATGCTGTTGGTCGTGTCGCGGTTTCAGTTGCTCTCGGATGCTCAGTGGGCGTTGATCGAGGATCTACTGCCGGCCCGCACCGGTAAGCGTGGGCGGCCGTTCTCGGATGCACGGGCGATGGTCGAGGGGATCATCTATCGGTATCGGTGCGGACTGGCGTGGCGGGATGTGCCGGCGGTGTTCGGTCCGTGGCAGACAATCTGGACCTGGCATCGCCGGATGGCCGGTGACGGCACCTGGGACACCGTCCTGCAGCGCCTGCTCACCGAAGCCGACGCCGCGGGCATGGTGGACTGGTCGGTGTCGGTGGATTCCACGATCGCCCGAGCGCATCAGCACGCCACCAACATCACCCGCCCCACAGGGGGCTGGGTCGAACTACACGGATCTGCTCGCCGAGCCGCCTGATCATGCGATCGGCCGATCCCGCGGCGGGTGGAGCACCAAGGTGCACCACCTCGTCGACGGGAACGGCCGGCCGCTGGTGATGTTGGTCGGGCCGGGCCAGGCCGGGGACGCGCCGATGTTCCCGCATCTGATGCGGCACCTGCGGATCCCTCGAACTGGACACGGTCGGGCTCGTACCCGGCCCGACAGGGTCCGCGGTGACAAGGCTTACTCCTCGCGAGCGATCCGCAGTCATCTGCGCGGCCGCGGCATCACCGCCGTGATCCCGGAGCCTGCTGATCAGGCCGGGCACCGCAAACGCCGCGGTTCCCGCGGCGGGCGGCCGCCCGCCTTCGACCCGGTGGACTACCGCGGCCGCAACGTTGCCGAACGCCGGTTCAACCTGCTCAAACAATGGCGAGGCCTGGCCACCCGCTATGACAAGCTCGCCATCGTCTACCGCTCAGCAGTCGTCCTCCACGCCGTGATCACCTGGACCAAAACATTGTCAGACACGCCCTAGTACTGCAACGACACTTCGTGATGGATTGATCCGCGTGTCGGTTAGGCTCTGGTTCGTTGGTCGTGTAGTTGATCTTGTGTGCTGGAGATGGTGACGGACTGGTCGGCGCGTTTCGCTGCGTTCGCGGGGCGGTTCGCGACGCGGTTTTCCCGGGTGGAGCCCCGGCGGCAAATGGTGTCCTACCTGCGGGGCCTGCTGGCGGAAGCCGAGCGCAAGAACGGCTGGACCCTGGCCGAGATGGCGGGCGAGGCGGGTCCGCAGGGCATGCAGCGGCTGCTGAACTTCTACGCCTGGGACGCCGAGGGCATGCGTGATGACGTGCGTGATGCGGTGGTCGACGTGCTCGGGGACGCCGAACGCGGCGTGTTGATCGCCGATGAGACCGGATTCGTGAAGAAGGGCACGAAATCCGCCGGCGTGGCGCGCCAGTATTCGGGCACGGCCGGGCGAGTCGAGAATTCGCAGATCGGCGTGTTCTTGGCGTACGCCTCGGATCGGGGACGAGCTTTGATCGATCGCGAGTTGTACCTGCCGAAAGAGTGGATCGCGGATCGGGGCCGGTGCGCTGCGGCCGGCATTCCCGACGACGTCGGATTCGCGACCAAGCCCGAGTTGGCACAACTGATGGTGGAACGCGCGCTCGCCGCGAGAATCCCGTTTGCGTGGTTCACCGCTGATGAAGCCTACGGGCAGGTCGGGCGGCTGCGGCTCTGGCTGGAAGAACACGATATCGCACATGTACTCGCCGTACCCAAGTCCCAAATGGTGATTTCCATGGATCTGCGGCAACGACGCGCCCGCGCCGTCATCGCGGAGGTCGAACCGGCCGCCTGGCAACGTCTGTCCTGCGGCGATGGAGCGCACGGGCAACGGATCTACGATTGGGCGGTGGTCGACATCCGGCCTCTACGCCGACAAGAAGTCGGCCACTGGCTGCTGGCCCGCCGCTCTGTCAGCGATCCCACCGATATCGCCTATTACATTTGCTTCGGCCCCGCCGGCACCGACATCCGCGAACTGGTGCGCGTCGCCGGAAGCCGCTGGGCAATCGAAGAAAGTTTCCAAACCGCGAAAAACGAAACAGGACTCGACCACTACCAGGTCCGCCGATACGAAGCATGGTATCGGCATATCACCCTCTCCATGGCGGCAGCGGCGTTTCTCGTCCTCACTCGAGACGCCGCGAAAAAAGGGGATCCACACCCGGCCTGATACCGCTCACCTCCAACGAAATTCGCAGACTGCTCAACCGCGTCACCGCACCGATCCGCCGCACAAGCCAGCATGCGATGCACTGGTCACGATGGCGACGAGCCAGCCAAGCCCGGGCGCGTGCCAGCCACTACCGACGACGCGGCCATCACGAAGTGTCGTTGCAGTACTAGGGGCTCAGAACGCGCAGCCGAGCCGGCACGGCGGCACCGCGCGCTCGGTGCCCCTCGGCTCGGCCGCCCGCAGTGCCCAGAGGATCGTCGAGAGGCTGGGCAGCCAGCGTCGCGCGGGCCGGGGCGGGACGAGCCAGACCGCCGGGCCGTAGGGCAGGCCGCTCGGCGGCAGCGTGATCCGGTGCGGCGCGTGCAGCAGCCGCCCGCCGTACCGAGCGAACTCCGCCGGGTCGGCGACGACGTCGGCTTCGGCGATGAAGACCCGGTGCGGCGGCGGCCCGGGGATGCCGACGACCGGGCCGTCCGATTCGGTGGCGCGCAACCGGTCCAGCACGCGGGTGGCCAGCGCACCGGCCACTTCGACGCCGCAGAAGCCGCTGACGGTCGCCAGGCCGACCCGGCCGGGGACGGTGATGACCGGCCAGCCGAGCTCGACCGGGTGCAGGAACGTTTCGGGGGCGACGACGGGCAGGGTCATGGCGATCTCCGAGTCCTCCGGGGATGCGGGGCTGACCGGAAACGGTAGCCCCATTGGAACGACTGGTCCATTCGCCGTTTCGCACGTCACAGGAGGTCCGAACTGGCCAATCAGCGGTAATCGGTTACCGCAGCCCGCGTCTGGATCGTGCTTGTACCGATCGGTCGGTCCGGCTATAGTCCCTCGCAACGTCCCAGGTCACGGTCGGCGAACCGACGGCGTGGCACGTCCGCCGCCGGGCCCGGTTCCCGTCCGGGCCCGGCGGTCTCCACCCCGGATCCCCGCGCCCCGCCCGGGACACTCTCCCCCGATGCCGTTGGAGGTAGTTGTGGTTGTCGAGCAACAACAAGGCGTGCGGGTCAAACCCGCCCGCGTGGCGTTCGCGAGCTTCGTCGGCACGGCGATCGAGTGGTACGACTTCTTCCTCTTCGGGTCGGCCGCGACCCTGGTGTTCAACTCCCGGTTCTTCCCGACGCTGAGCCCGCTGGCCGGCACGCTGGCGGCGTTCGCGACGTTCGGCGTCGCGTTCGTCGCGCGGCCGCTGGGCGGCATCGTGTTCGGGCACTTCGGCGACCGGCTGGGCCGCAAGCGGATGCTGATGCTGTCGCTGCTCCTGATGGGCGGCGGCACGGTGGCGATCGGCTTGCTGCCGACGTACTCCGCCATCGGCGTCGCGGCGCCGATCCTGCTGGTGCTGGTGCGGCTGCTGCAGGGGTTCGCGGTCGGCGGCGAGTGGGGCGGCGCGGTGCTGATGGCCGTCGAGCACGCGCCACCGCACCGCCGCGCGTTCTACGGCAGCTGGCCGCAGGCCGGGGTCCCGGCCGGGCTCGTGCTGTCGGCGTCGGCGTTCCTCGCGGTCCAGCAGCTGCCCAAGGACCAGCTGCTGAGCTGGGGCTGGCGGCTGCCGTTCCTGGCGAGCGCGGTGCTGATCCTCGTCGGCCTGTACGTCCGCAGCCGGCTCGAGGAGTCCCCGGAGTTCGAGCAGGTCTCGCGCGCGGAGGGCGTTCCTTCGTTCCCGCTGAAGGAGACGCTGCGGCGGTCGCTGCGCGCGGTCCTGGTCGGGATCTTCGCGCAGGCGGGCACGAACATCCCGTTCTACGTGGCGAGTGTCTTCGTGTTGTCGTACGGCCCCGGCACGGTCGGCATCTCGCGCGGCACGGTGCTGACGTGCCTGATCATCGCGTCCGTGGTGGACATCGCGGCGGTGCCGCTGGTGGCGATGCTCGCCGACCGCATCGGCAGGCGGAAGGTGCTCCTCGGCGGCGCGGTCTATTCGGCGGTCGCGGCGTTCCCGTTCTTCTGGCTGATCGACACGGGCTCGTCCGGCGGGGTGCTGGTGGCGATGATCCTGCTGGCGACGTTCGGCCACGCGACGACGTACGGCGCGATCGCGGGGTTCCTGGCTGACCTGTTCGACGCCGACCACCGGTACACGGGCGTGTCGGTGGCCTACCAGGTGGGCGGCCTGATCACGAGCGGCCCGGCCCCGTTCCTGGCCGCGGCGCTGTTCGCGGGGTTCGGCGGATCGTGGGTGATCTCGCTGTACATCGTGCTGGCGTGCGCGGTGACGTTCACCGCGCTGCTGCTGGCTCCCCGCAGCCGGTAGAGCCGAGACCCGAGCACCGCGGCCGGGTTCACGATCGGCTTCCCATCCCCGCCGATCGTGAGCCCGGCCGCGGCGTCTGTCCGAAAGCAACAGCGGCCACGGCCTGCACGGCTCAGGCCGCGGTCAACCGCCGGAACAGCTCCCACGACGCGCGCTCGACGTGGTTGTGCAGCAGCTTGCCGTCCTCGCGGACCTCCCACACCGCCGTGCCGCTGAACGAGATCGGCTGCCCGTCCGGTTCCGTGCCGAGCACGCCGTTGTTGCGGCCGTGCACCTTCCACCGCGACGCGACCCGGCTGCCATCGTGGTTCTGGAACGTCTCGACGACCTCCAGCTCGAGGTCATCGACCTGCTCCAGGAACGCGCGCACCCACGCCTTGAAGTTCTCGCGGCCCTCGATCCGCTCCCCCGCGTTCGTGATGACGAAGTCCTCGACCACGTAGTCGTCGACCGCCTCCGGGTTGTGGCCGTTCCACACCGCGTGCCAGAACGATTCGACGATCGCAGCCGAGTTTGCCGACGGCATCGTTTGCCTCCACCGATCCATGTTTGACAGTGGTGTCAAACATAAGCGCGGACGGGCGCCGCGCCAAGGCTTTGCGAGCGGCACCACAAACGGCCGGACACCCAGCGGGTGCCCGGCCGTCCGGTTCCACAAAGGACTACGCGACGCTGAACGCGTCGTCGAACTCGTAGCCGTTCAGCAGCTCGCGCGCCGCCACCATGTACTGGATGGTCGGCGTGCCCTCCTCCAGCCAGTTGAGCCGCGCGTCGCGGTAGAGCCGCTCGATCGGGTACTTCCGCGTGTAGCCGATGCCGCCGTGCACCAGCAGCGCGCGGTCGGTGACGCGGCCGACGGCCTCCAGCCCGAACTGCTTGAGCAGCGACGACTCCGCGGGAATGCGCTTTCCGCTGTCCCACTTGGCCGCCGTGTCCGCCAGCATGCCGCGCAGCGCGTAGACGTCCGCCGCCATCTCGGCCAGGTACCGCTGGATCGCCTGCCGCTGCCCGATCGGCTTGCCGAAGGTGACGCGCTCCTGGGCGTACTTCAGGGAAAGCTCGAGCGCGCGCGACGCCGTGCCGAGCGACGACGCGGCGATGAACACCCGGCTGATCTCCAGCGCCCGCTCCAGGTGCGCGCCACCCTCGCCTTCGGCGCCGACCAGCGCCGACGCGGGCACGCGGACGTCGGTGAACGTCAGCTCGCCGTGCTCGGCGCCCTTGCAGCCCATCGTCTCCGGCAGCGGCGCGATGGTGAAGCCCGGCGTGTCGCGCGGGACGATGAGCGCCGAGACCTCCTTCGCGGACGTCTTGGCGAACACCAGGAAGTGCGACGCGATGTCCGAGTTGGTGATCAGCCACTTGCGGCCGTTGATGACGTAGTCGTCGCCGTCGCGGCGCGCCGTCGTCGACAGGTCCGCGCCGGTGCCGTTGCCGGGCTCGGTGAGCGCGAAGGCGAGCGACTTCTCGCCGGTCGCGGCGCCGGGCAGGATTTCGCGCTTCTGCTCGGCGTTCCCGATCTCCGACAGCGCGTGCGCGAAGGAGTTGTGGACGTGCACGATCGCCCGGATGCCGCCCTGGATCTTGGCGAACTCGGCGAGGATCGGCAGGTACTGCGCGATTGAGAGCCCGGCGCCGCCGTACTCGCGCGGCACGATCAGCCCGAACGCGCCACACGCGCGCAGCGCGGGCAGGACCACGTCGTAGGGGATCTTCTCGGTGTCCTCGATCCGGTGCTCGAGCGGGTCGAGCTCGTCCCAGATGGTCGCGAAGACGCTGTCGCGCACCTTCTGGTACTCGTCGTCGGGCAGGCCTGCGGTCATGACTTCCTCCTTGAGATTCACAGCGTCCAGCCGCCGTCGGCGGCGAGTACCGCGCCCGTGCAGAACGTGGCGTCCTCGGCCAGGAACACCGCCGCCTTGGCGATCTCCTCGACGGTGCCGAACCGGCCGAGCAGGGTGGCGTCGGCGATCTTCCGGCGCGACGCCTCCGGGATGGCCGAGGTCATGTCGGTGTCGACGAACCCCGGCGCGAGCACGTTGACCCGGACCCCGTGCGGGGCCAGCTCCTTCGCCAGCGACCGGGCGAATCCGACGGCCGCCGCCTTGACGCTCGCGTACGCGGTGTCGCCGGGGAAGCCCACGGAGCCAACCGCGGAGCCGATGATCACGACGCCGGAGTCCGTGCCGCGGCCCAGCCACGGGATTGCGGCCCGGACCAGCGCCGCGGTGCTGCGCAAGTTCTCCTCGATCACGCGCCACCAGTCGCCGAGGTCGATCCGGGCGAGCTTGCCGCCCTGCCACACGGCCGCGTTGAGCACGAGCGTGTCCAGGCGTCCCCAGTGACCGGTGACGCGCTCGACCACCGCGTCGGCCGTTTCCGGCGCGGCGAGGTCGAACGCCACCGGCAGGACGCGGCCGGGGTGGTCGGCCGCGAGCTTCTCGACGAGCTCGCCACCCGAGCGGTACGTGCCCGCGACGCGGACGCCGCGGTCGAGCAGCTGCCGCGCGATGCCGGCGCCGATGCCCCGGGACGCGCCCGTGACCAAAGCGACCCGGTCCGTTGTCTCTGCATCCATGGAATGACTGTACCGATCGGTCCATACGGAAAACTGTGACATACCTCAGATCCGTTCGACGACGGTGGCGTTGGCCATGCCGCCCCACTCGCACATGGTCTGCAGCCCGAAGCGCGCGCCGCGGTGCTCCAGGGCGCCCACGAGCGTCGTCATGATGCGGGCACCGCTGGCGCCGAGCGGGTGGCCGAGTGCGATGGCGCCGCCGTGCACGTTGAGCCGTTCGTGCTCGACCTTCAGGTCGCGCTGCCACGCCAGCGGCACCGGCGCGAACGCCTCGTTGACCTCGAACAGGTCGATGTCGTCGAGGGTGAGCCCGGCCCGCTCCAGCACGGCGCGGGTCGCCGGGACGACGCCCATCAGCATGACGATCGGGTCGTCGCCGACGACGGCGGTCGTGTGGACGCGGGCACGCGGCGTCAGGCCGAGCCGCTCGGCCTTCTCCGCGCTCATCAGCAGGACACCGGCCGCGCCGTCGGTCAGCGGCGACGAGTTGCCGGGCGTGATCTTCCAGTCGATCTTCGGGAACCGGCGCGCCGCCTCCTCGTCCACAAAGGAGGGTCGCAGTCCGGCGAGCCCCTCGGTCGTGGTCGACGGCCGGATCGTTTCGTCGGCAACGACGCCGGGCGCGTCGGTGACGGTGATCAGGTCCGGGGTGAAGAGGGGCTGCGCGGCGGCGGCCCGGGCGTGGGAAGCGGCGGAGAACTCGTCCAGCTCGTCGCGGTCGAGGCCCCACCGGGCGCAGATCAGCTCCGCCGACAGGCCCTGGCCGATCAGGCCGCCGGGGAACCGGTCGGAGATGCGGGACCCGAGGTGGTCGGCGCCCTGGGTGTCCGAATGCATCGGCACCCGCGACATCGACTCGACACCGCAGGCGATGACGACGTCGGCCGCGCCGGCCTGGATCGCGTGCGCGGCGAAGTGCACGGCCTGCTGGCTCGAGCCGCACTGCCGGTCGACGGTGGTGGCCGGGACGGTGAGCGGGAACCCGGCGGCCAGCACCGCGCTGCGCGTGGGGTTGACCGCCTGCTCGCCGGCCTTGGTGACGCAGCCGCCGATGACGTCGTCGACGAGCGCGGGGTCGATCCCGTTACGGCGGACGAGGGCGGCGAGGACGTCGGCGAGCAGGTGCACGGGGTGGACGTGCGAGAGGGCGCCGCCCGGCTTGCCCTTGCCGACGGGCGTGCGCAGCACGTCGACGATGACCGCGTCGCGCGGTGAGGTCATGGCTCCTCCGGAAGTCGTCGGAATACCCCGGACAATACGTGTATAGACCGGTCGGTACAAGCCTGTGTGCACAGCTTCACGCCACCGGTCGGACAAAAAAACTCAGGCGCGGATACCCTCGATCACCGCATCGAGGAACATGTCGGCCACCTGGTCGGGCGTCAGCTCGCCGTCGGGCTCGAACCACAGGTAGGTGTAGTTGAGCATCCCCAGGATGCCCTTCACCAGCAGCCGCGGCGTCTGCTTCAGCACCTTGGCGCGCACGCCCTGGTCCAGCGCCTGCCGCCAGTACCCCTCGTACCGCTCGCGAGCCGTGATCACGTGGTCGCGCCACTCGCCGGTGAGCGCCGTGTACTCGCGGAAGAACACCGCCCACTCGGCGCGGTGCTCGGCGATGTTGCGCAGCAGCCCGCGCGCCATCCGGCGGAGCAGTTCCTCGGCCGGGAGGTTCTGGTCCAGCAGCTCCTCGGCGTAGCTGTTCATCTTGTCGACCTGCTCCTTGCTGATCGCGTAGAGCACGGCCTCCTTGCTGCCGATGTAGTGGTACAGCGCGCCGCGGCCGAGGCCCGCGGCGCTGCCGAGCTCCGCGATTCCGGTGCCGTGGTACCCGTTCTTGGCGAACAGCTCGGCCGCGATGCCGATCACGCGCGCCCGGTTCGCCTCGAACCCCGTTGCCGTCATCTGCCGACGCCGCCTTCCTCGTGGACCGAACGATCCACAGGGTATCGGCCGGAGCCCCACGGGTGGCGTTACCCCTGCTCCAGCGTGTCACGGACCAGGAACTTCCGCACCTTGCCCGACGTCGTGCGCGGCAGCGGCGTGCGGGTGAACGTGAACCGGCGGGGGATCTTGAACGTCGCCAGCTCCGCCTTCAGGTACCGGACGAGCTCGTCCGCGGTCAGTTCGTCCCGGACCACCACCAGGGCCGAGCCGATCTCGCCCCACTCGTCGTCCGGGACGCCGACGACCGCCGCCTCGAGCACCGCCGGGTGCTGGGCGATCACCCGCTCCACCTCGGCCGGGTACACGTTGAGGCCGCCGGTGATGATCATGTCCTTGGACCGGCCGGAGACGTACACGAAGCCGCCTTCGTCGACGTGCGCGAGGTCGCCGGTGCGCAGCCACCCGCCTTCCAGCGGTGCTTCCTTGCCGTAGTAGCCGAGCATCGTCGCCGGTGACCGGCAGATGATCTCCCCCACCACGCCCGGCGCGGTGTCCCGGCCCTTGTCGTCCACGACGCGGACTTCGGCGGCGCTGCACGCCCGCCCGGCCGAACCCGCCTTCGCGTCGGCGTATGCGGCGTCGAGGTACAGCATCATCGTCGGGAACTCGCTCATCCCGTAGACCTGCACGAGCGCGCAGTCCGGCAGCAGCCGCCGCGCGTCGGCGATCGTGGTCAGCGGCACCGGCTCGCCGCCGCTGCAGATCAGCCGCAGCGAGCCGAGGTCGTGGTCACCGATCCCGGGGTGCGCGAGCACGCGCTTGAGCACGGTCGGCACGAGCAGCACCGACGTCACGCGCTGGGCGGCGACGGTCGCGAAGAACCGCTCCGGATCGAAGCCCGTGCTGGGGGACAGGACGACCCGGCCGCCCCGCCACAGCGTCGCGAGGGCGAGGTCGTGGAACCCGGCGGCCCAGCACAGGGCGGGCACGACCAGGTACACCTCGTCCGCCGTGACGCCGTAGTCGACGATCTGGTGGAACGAGTTCCACAGCACCGTCGAATGCGTGTGCATCGCGCCCTTGGGCACGCCGGTCGTGCCCGAGGTGTACTGCAGCAGGAACAGGTCCCCGGCCGAAACGTCCACTTCGGTGTCGGCCCCGGCTCGGCGACGAGGTCTTCGTAGGACGAGCCGATCTCGACGTACCTGGCCGCGAACCCGCCCGCGCGCACCTCGTCCACGACCGCGCCGAGTGCGGGTTCATAGACCACCCAGGACGCTTCGCAGTCGTCCAGGATGTACCGCACCTCGGCGGCCTTGAGCAGGTAGTTCACCGGCACGACGACCCCGCCGAGCTTGGCCACCGCGAAGAACAGCTCCACCCATTCGACGCGGTTGTGCAGCAGCACCCCGACGCGGTCGCCGTGGCGGAACCCGGCCGCGTGCAGCCCGGCGGCCAGCCGGTCCGAGCGCTCGTCGAGCTCGTCGTAGGTGACGTCCCGCCCTTCGAACGTCACCGCGATCCGGCCTTCGTTGACCCGGCCGGCCAGGCGCGGTTTGCGCAGCAGCTCAGCCACCGTGTAGCTGTCCATGGAGCTCCTCGTCAGAAAATGGCCGCGTACATGATCTTTTCCTGGGTCGCCTCCGCGCGGCTGAACTCGGCGACGGTCCGGCCGAAGCGGGTCACCAGGATCCGGTCGGAGACGGCGAGCACCTCCGGCAGGTACGACGAGATGACGATGACCGCCTTGCCCTCGTCGGCCAGCCGCCGGATCAGCTGGTGGATCTCCTCGATCGCGCCGACGTCGACCCCGCGGGTCGGCTCGTCGAAGATGACCACCTCCGGGTCGGCGACCAGCGACTTGCCGACGACGACCTTCTGCTGGTTGCCGCCGGAGAGCTCGACGATCTTCGCGTCGGCGTTGATCGCCTTGATCCGCAGCCGCTCGCTCCACTCCTTCGCCAGCGCCCGCCGCCGCGACCGCGAAAGCCACCACTGGCCCCGGCGCGAGGCGAGCTGGCCGAGGTAGAGGTTCTCGGCGATCGTCATCGTCTCGAAGTAGCCGTCGAGCTTGCGGTCTTCGGTGATGTAGACGATGCCGTCGTCGATCGCCTGCTTCGGGACGCGGTAGCGCACCGGCTTGCCGTTGAGCAGCACCCGGCCGCCGTGGATCCGGTTGCGCTTGAGCGCTCCGGCGATGATCTTCGCGGTTTCGGTGCGGCCGCTGCCGATCAGCCCGGCGATGCCCAGGACTTCCCCGGCGTAGGCGGAGAAGGACATGTTCTTCACGACCGTGCCGAGGATGAGGTTCTCGACCTCCAGCACGCGACGGCGCCGGGCTCCCGGTTCGCGCGGCGCGGCCGCCCGCGCGGTGCCGAGGCTCCGGCCGACCATGTGGCGGACGATCTCGTCCCGGCTGGTCTGTTTCGCGTCCAGGCAGGCCACGCGTTCGCCGTCGCGCAGCACCGTGACGCGGTCGGCGATCTTGAGTGACTCCTCCAGCGCGTGCGAGACGTAGATGATGCCGAGCCCGGCCGCGCGCAGCTCGTCGATGACCGTGAACAGGTGCAGCGTCTCTTCGGGCGTGAGGCTCGCGGTCGGCTCGTCGAAGATGACGATCCGCGCCTCCGACCGCAGCGCGCGGGCGATCTCGACCATCTGCTTCTTCGCCGCGCCGAGCGTGGAGACGTACGCGGTCGGGTCGACGTGGAAGTTCATCGACTGCAGCAGCTGCTGGGCACCGATGTTGAGCGAGCGGAACCGCGTCAGCAGCTTTTCGTGGCCCAGCTCGATGTTCTGCGCGGCCGTCATGGTCGGCACCAGGCTCGTTTCCTGGTAGACCATCGCGATGCCGTGCTCCAGCGCGTCGTGCGGACGGCGGAAGTTCACCGGCTCCCCGGCGATCCGCAGTTCGCCCGCGGAGTGCTGCACCGCGCCGGCGAGGACCTTGCACAGGGTCGACTTCCCCGCGCCGTTCTCCCCCACCAGCGCGTGCACCTCCCCGGCCCGCAGATCGAAGTCGACGTCGCGGATCGCGTGCACCCCGCGGTAGGTCTTGGTCACCCGCGCCATTTCGACGAGCAGCTCGCTCATCACACCTCACCCGCTTCCAGGACCAGCACCTCGTCACCGCCGTGGACCGCGACGAACACGCGCTCGCCGTCCTGCTTGACCGAGGTGACGCCGTGCCGCCGGCCGCCGCCGCGGCTGTGCAGGCTGCCGGTCACGTACCCCTCTTCGTCCAGCCGCGCCACCAGGCCATACGACCTCGGCGGGGCCCACGGCTTGATCACGCCGAGCTTGCGGATCTGCCCGCCCTGCAACGGCTCCAGCCCGGAGTCCAGGCCGCGCAACGCGGGCCGGATCCAGTAGTCCGGTTCGATGGTCCGCATCATCTCGGTGACGTAGTCGCGTTGCGTCAGCACGAACTCGACGAGCTGGGTGCGCAGGGCGAAGACGGCCAGCCAGTAGCCGCCGGGCGCGGGGTTGAGCCGGCCGGGGTAGCCCGGCAGGTTCTCCCGGATCGGCCTTCCGTGGCCGCTCAAGGGAAACCGGCTGAGCCGATGCGCCCAGGCTTCGGCGACGACGAGCGCGTCCTCGTCCGCGGTCAGGCAGACGCCGCTCGCGTAACCGAGGCCGCGGGCCAGCACGGTCGCCCGCGCGGCACCCGGGTCGAGCCGCAGCAGCCGTCCGGTGGCGTTCTGTTCCATCAGGTCCCGGACCCAGTCCGGCCCGTGGTGGCGGACCGAACCGTCGGTGAGGTACACCGCGCCGTCGCGCGCGACGGCGAGGTCGGTCGGGCAGTGGATCGGCACGCCGTCCTCGTCGGTGTCGGCGACGACGGACGTCGTCCCGTCGCGGCCGATCCGCACCAGCCCGATGCCCGCGACGCAGACGAGCACGTCACCGTCACCCGTGCGCGCCAGCGCCCCGGCCAGGCCGGGCAGGTCGGCGACCACCTCGGACCGGGAGAACTCCGGGCCGGACCGCCGGACGACCTGCCGTCCGGTGCTGACCAGGAGACCACCGCTGTCGTCCGGGCAGACGTCTTCGGGCGCGGTGATCCCGACCGCGGTCCGGGACGCGTCCAGGGCGTCGTTCGGGGTGAGGCCGCCGTCCAGCGGCGGGACGGCGCGGTGCGCGGACCGGCCGGGGAACAGGAACTCCTTGACCAGTTCCCACGCTTCGACTCGGGGCATCGTCGTTCCCTTCAGCTGAGCCGGACGCGGCCGACACGGTTGTTCTCCAGGCCGCCGATGTAGAGGTGGCCGTCGTGTTCGCGCATCGACGTGATCGTGGCGTGCTTCTCGCCGCCCGGGTCCCAGAACGTCTCCAGCACCTCGCCCGCCTCGGACACCTTGACCACGCACCCGTGGTTCATGCTCGGGTACAGCCATTCGTCGCGCGGGATGCGCTTCATCATGCGGCGCCGGAACTTCGGCATCCGCATGGCCAGGTCGTAGGCGGGCGAGCGCATCCCGTTGAGCGCGACCCAGTAGGTGCCGTCGGAGGCGCGGTTGATGTTGTCGAGGTAGCCGGGGAAGTTGTCCATGAAGATCTCCAGGCGACCCCGGTTCGGCCCGCTGTGCCAGTAGCGCAGGATCCGGCAGAGCCAGGTCTGGGCGATCAGCAGCGACTCGCCGTCGTGCGCGCCGCAGACCCCGTTGGGGAACACCAGGTCGCGCAGCACCGTGCGGGTCCGTCCGGTCTTCGGGTCGTGGCAGACGAGCCGTCCGTTGGGCCGCCCCTCGACGCCGTCGAGGATCCAGTCGGCCATGTCGAACCGGGTGGTCGCCTCGCTGAACCAGATCCGGCCGTCCGGGGTGATGTCGACGTCGTCGGCCATGCGCAGCCGCGAGTCGTCGCGCAGCCGCGACCACGTCCGGTCGGTTTCGTCGGACAGCTTGCGGTGCTTGCCGTCCGGCGACACCGCGTAGAGGCCCATGCCGCCGACGCAGACGATCAGGTTCCGCTCGGCGTCGAACGCCATGCCCAGCGGGTGGCCGCCGATCCGGGCGAACACCTCGCGCGTGCCGAAGTCCGGCCCGGAGAAGCGGAGGATCCAGCCCTGCCGCGTTCCACAGTAGACACGGCCCTGGTCGTCCACGATGACGTCCTCGGGGCCCTCGACCTGGCCGAGGCCGATGGCTTCGGCGTCGCGGAGCCGGTCGTTGATCTCGAACGGGCTGCCCGAGCCGGGCCGGATGTCCTCCAGCGGGCCGTACTCCAGCAGCGTCGGGTTGACGTAGGTCTTCTGGATCGCCTTGCCGCGGTTCTTGCCCCACTTGGTGTCCAGGCCGACGGCGACGATCAGCACCACGGCCAGCACGGTCTGCAGGACCTCGCCGCCGACGTCCATCAGCAGCAGTCCCTTGCCCAGCAGGCTGATCGTGGCCGCGCCGATGAACGCGCGCCACACCGTGCCCTTGCCGCCGGCGAGGCTGATGCCGCCGAGGATGACCGCGGTCAGGACGTTCAGCTCGAAGCCCTCGCCGACCCGCGCGCTCGCGCTGCTCAGCCGCGCCGCGTAGAAGACACCGGCCACCGCGCACAACGCGCCCGCGGCCACGTAGCTGAAGAGCAGCACGCGCTCGACCCGGATGCCCGCGTGCCGCGCCGCGCGCCTGCTGGCACCGACGGCCGTGACGTGCCAGCCGAGCCGCGACCGGCTCAGCACGACGTGGCCGAGTACGAGCACCACGAGCAACGTGACGAAGCTGAACGGCAGGCCCGCGACCTTCCCGGAGCCGAACCACTCCCACACCGGGTCGGTCACGAACACCGACGCCGTCTGCGCCGAGAAGTGCAGGTCGAGCAGGTTGAGCACGCCGCGGAAGATGATCAGCGTGACCAGCGTCGTCAGGAAGGGCCGGGCCTTGAGGTAGGCGACGATGACGCCGTTGAGGCTGCCGAGCACGGCCCCGGCCACGACGGTCAGCAGGATCGCCGGCACCACCGGCACCCCGCCGACGGTGATGAGCAGGATCGCGACCATGTTCGTGAGCCCGAACATCGCGCCGACCGAGAGGTCGATCCCGCCGGAGATCATCACGACCGCCATGCCCAGGCAGATCAGCGACATCTCGGCGAGCTCCGCCGCGGTGGACAGCAGGTTCGCCGACGAGGCGAACCCCGGTGCGGCGATCGAGAAGAACACGATGACCCCGGCGAGCAGGGCCACCGGGATGGCCGGTTCCATCCAGCGCTTCTCGAACAGCTCCGCGAAGACCTGCTGCGGCGACGCGCGGTAGCGCAGGTGCCGCAGCCGCCCGCGCAGGGTCTCCTGCCGGGGAATGTTCCGTTCGGCGGGCCGCCGCCGTGGGGGCGCGGGCCGCGTCGGGGCGGTTGCCGTCATGGTTCTCCCTTTGCGCGGGCTGTCAGCGGACGGTCAGGCCGTCGTTCTTGCCGTCGTAGCAAGTGTCGGGCTGGTTCCAGTTGGCCTTGTCGATCTTGACCAGCGGGGTGTAGTCGGCGATCCGCGCGGTGCCGGGCGCCTGTCCCGATTGGACGAGGTACTTCGCGATGGCGACGATGTCCGCGCCCTGCGTCGGCACCGAGTAGCCGTAGGACTCGAAGAACATGCCGTCGCGGACGCCTTCGCAGGTGATGTTGCTGTGGTCGGAGGTGAAGACCTTGACCTGGCCGAGCTTCCCGGCTTCCTTGATCGCCGTCGCCGCGCCGTACTGCATCTGGTCCCAGAACCCCCAGCTGGCGCAGAGGTCCGGGTGCTGGCGGATCACCGTGGCGGTGATGTCGTGGGCCTTGGTCCGGTCCCAGTTCGCCGCCTGGGTGGACACGATCTTGATCTCCGGGTGCTGGTCGAAGACCTGCTTGGCGCCCGCCATCACGTCGAGGGTGAAGCCGGACGTGGCGTCGCCCTGGACGATCTGGACCTCGTGCGACGTCGGCGTGCTCGCGCCGCACTGGGTGACGATGTCGGTGGCGATCCGGCGGCCGAGGTCGATCGTGTCCGCGCCGACGAAGGCGTCGGACTTGTAGTTGGACACCATGTTGATCTGGACGACGTAGATGCCGGCCTGCTGGGCCTGCTGGATCAGCTTCGCCAGGAGCTGGACGTCGAAGTTGTGCACCACGAGCACGGCGGGCTTCTCGTTGATCAGCGACTGCACGGCTTCGGCCTGCTTCGCGGTGTCCCAGTTGGGATCGCGCAGCACGTAGTGCATGCCGGCGGCTTCGAACCCGCGCTGCAGCTGGCGGCTCCACTCGGCCATCAGCGGGGTGCCCATGCCGATCGGCACGAACGCGGCGGTCTTGCCCTGCAGGCTCTTCAGCGCGTGGTCACGCAGCTCGCCCGCCGACGCGGTGGGCGGCACCTGATCCCCGCCCCCACTGCTCGCGGCGCTGGTGCCTCCTCCGGTCGAGCAGCCGGTGACGGCCAGCAGTGCCGCCGCGGCGAGCGCCGCCGGTTTCCGGGCACGGTTTTTGCGCATGACAGGACCTCCTTGTCCTCGGGTCTTCGGGGTGGGCAGTGCTAGTCGCCCTGGCGGACGGTCTCTTCGTCGCGGGGGTGCAGCCGGTTGTCGAGCACCAGCGCGGCGAGCAGGATCAGGCCTTTGACGATGTCCTGCTCGTGGGTGTTCATGTTCAGGATCGTCATGCCGTTGAGCATCACGCCGATCAGCGCGGTGCCGGCCACGACGCTCAGCACGCTCCCCCGGCCGCCGACCAGGCTGATGCCGCCGACGACCACGACGAGCAGCACGTCGTAGATCAGGGTGCTGTCGATGACCTGCGTGTTGAGCCCGCCGACCGACCCGGCGACGACCAGGCCGCCGACGAACCCGATCGTCGCGCTCGCCGTGTACTCGAGCACGGTGAACGGGCGGACCGCGATCCCGGTCAGTGCGGCGGCGCCGGCGTTGTCGCCGTGGGCGTAGACGAACCGCCCGGCTTTGGTGCGCGACAACAGCAGCTGCGCGAGCGCCGCGGTCACGACGAACACGATGATCGGCACCGGCACGCCGAGCAGCGTCCCCTGGCCGAGGGCCAGGACGAAGTGGCGGTCGCCCGGCAGCTCCGCGATCAGTCCGTCGAGGACGGTCGTGCGCGCGAGCCCGTAGACCAGCAGGCCCGAGGCGAGCGTCGCGAACAGCGCGGGGATTTCGGCGAAGGCGATGAGGAAACCGTTGAGCAGCCCCATCACCAGCACGATGCCCAGGCCGGCGACCAGCGCGACCGGGGTGCTCACCTCGGTGTGCATCAGCTGGATCGCGACGGCGGTGGCGACGCCCATCGACGCGATGAGCGAAAGGTCCATGCCGCGCGCGATGACGACGACCGCCATCGCCACCCCGAAGATGCCGAGGGACGACACGCTGCGGACGAGGTTGACCAGGTTGCCGAGGTGCAGGAAGCCGTCCAGGGTCACGCCGAACACCACGAACAGGGCGACGACCACGACCAGGACGATCTGTTCCTGCGAGACCCTGGCGAGGAGGGTCCGGCCCGATGGGGATGCGCTCATCGTCACTCCGTTGTTTCGATGGCTCTTGTACCGATCAGTCGGTACCGTTGTTCCGACCGAACGGTACACTCGTCGCCGACGCAGTCAATCCCGCACTGCGCCACCTTCACCCGGTCGGGTGACGCGGACCACTTTGGAGGCCCGGATGGTCGACCCTGCTCCCGAACGCCGCGGACCGCTGCATGGCGTCCGCGTGCTCGAAGTCGCGGGCATCGGGCCCGGCCCGTTCTGCGGGATGCTGCTGGCCGACATGGGCGCGGACGTGATCCGTGTGGACCGGCCGGACGGCCACGCGGGCAACCCGGTCTCGCCGTCGTTCGACCTCCTCAACCGTGGACGGCGTTCGGTGGTGCTGGACCTGAAGCACCCGGAGGGCGCGGAGGTGTTGCTGCGCCTGGCCGAAACCGCCGACGTGCTGCTCGAAGGATTCCGGCCGGGCGTCGCGGAGCGGCTCGGCATCGGCCCGGACACCTGCCGCGAGCGGAACCCGCGGCTGGTCTACGGGCGGATGACCGGCTGGGGCCAGGACGGGCCGCTGTCCGCGCGGGCCGGCCACGACATCAACTACATCGCGCTGGCCGGCGCACTCGGCCTGATGGGCCCGGCGGACGGCCCGCCGACGGTGCCGGTCAACCTGCTCGGCGACTTCGGCGGCGGCGCGATGTTCCTGGCGTTCGGCGTGGTCTGCGCGGTGCTCGAGGCCAGGGCGAGCGGGCAGGGGCAGGTGGTGGACGCGTCGATCGTCGACGGGACGGCGTTGCTGACCACGATCGTGCACGGCTTGCGAGCACAGGGATTGTGGGGCGACCGCGCGGAAAACCTGCTCGACGGCGGCGCGCACTTCTACGGCGTCTACGAGTGCGCGGACGGGCGGTTCGTCAGCATCGGCGCGGTCGAGCCCCGGTTCTACCGGGAGCTGCTCGACGCGCTCGACCTGGCCGACGACGACGAATTCGTGCGCGGCCACGAGGATCGGTCGCTGTGGCCGCGTCTGCGCGACCGGCTCTCGGTGGTGTTCCGCGACCGGACGCGCGACGAGTGGACCGCGCTGCTCTCCGACCGCGACGTCTGTTTCGCGCCGGTGCTGAACCTCGACGAGGTCGCCGTGCACCCGCACAACCGGGCGCGGGAAACCTTCACCGACGCCCACGGCCTGCTCCAGCCCGCCCCGGCACCGCGGTTCAGCCGCAGCGTCCCCGGCACGCCGGGGCCACCGGCGCTGCCGGGTGCCGACAGCCGGGAGGTGCTGACCGCCGCCGGATTCACCCCGGCGGAGACCGAGTCCTTGCTCTCCACCGGCGTAGTCTTGGACCGAACGGTCCGATCGTACTAGGAGGCCCGGTGGACGAATCGACCCAGGAGCGGATCCTGCGGGTGGCGGCGGAGATGTTCGCCCGCAAGGGCTACCACGCGACGGGCGTCGCCGAGCTGGGCGCGGCCGCCGGTCTCCAGCGGGGCGCGCTATACTACCACATCAAGTCCAAAGAGGACTTGCTGTTCGACCTGTCGAAGCGCCACGTGGAGGAGGCACTGGCCCGCGGCCGCGAGGTGCTGGCCAAGGACCTGCCCCCGGCGGCGAAGCTGCGCGCGCTGGCCCGCGAGCACCTGCGGACGATCGCGGCCCGCTGCGCGGAGGTGACGGTGGTGATCCGCGAGATGCACTCGTTGACGGGAATCCGCGCGAAGCGGCTGAAGGAACTGCGCGACGAGTACGAGAACCTCTTCGCCGCGGTGCTGCGTGAGGGGGCGGCGCAGGGGGTGTTCGCGAGCGCCGACCGGGTGGTGGTGCTGGGGGTGCTGGGAATGTTCAACTGGACGCACGTGTGGCTGGACGCGGAGCGGGGCCCGCTGTCCCCGGACGACATCGCGGACCGGCTCACGGATTTGATCATCCACGGCCAGCTCGCCCCCGCCACGGCGGTTCCGGCACCGGCTGCCGCGAGGCAGTGACGGCCGCGCGGGCCCGGCAGCGCGGCGCGCGAGCCCAACCGCGGGAAGCCGTCTCGTCCGGCCCTACTTCTTCTGGCGTCTGCTGCCGCCGTGCCAGTCCTCCTGCTTGCCCACCTCACCCGCGGCCACCCCGAACGACGGCAGCTGCGGCTGCTCCCGCAAGCTCCGCTTCAGCTCCGCGAACCCCGGGAACCGCGACAACGCCACCACGTGCTCCCACAGCTCCACCGCCTCGGCGTCGTCCGGGAGGCGGCTGATCACCGGGCCGAACAGGGCCGTGCCCGTCGGCGGCTCGAAGTGCAGGATCGGCGTGCCGACGTCCTTGCCCGTCAACGTCAGCGCCACGTCCGTCTCGGCCTGGATCACCGCGTCCCACGTCGAATCCTCCAACGCGTCCGCGTGCTCGGCCGGGAGCCCGTTCCGCGTCAACGCCGAGGTCGCCAGCTCGCGCGTACCCCGGTGGACCGCGGCTGCCGTGCCGTCCGGCACCGCCTCGCGCTCGAACGTCTCCTCCCCCAGCGTCTCGTAGAACGCCCCGATCGGCGCCGGGCCGTGCGCACGCCGGACGCTCGCCGCCACGCGAAGCAGCTTCAGGCCCGCCGTGTGCGAAGCCTCGTACTCCGGCGGGAAGTGCGCCGCGTAGTCGATGTGCGAGTTGAGCAGCCGGAGCGAGATGAACCGCCACTCGACGTCGTACCGCTTCTGCCGCGCGACGGTGCGGACCCACTTGCTCGTCATCCAGGCGAAGGGGCAAACCGGGTCGAAGTAGAAGTGCAGATCAGCGTCGGCCATTCCGCCAGAATACCCGCCCAGGCCTTGGACCGCCCGGTCCACGTTATGGACAACGTCACAAGCACACGAACACGGGCAGACCTAGCCTCCGTTGTACCAACTGATCCACGAGGAGGCACCCATGGCCGAGCACGTCCGGTTGACCGTCGAAGGCGGGGTCGGCGTCGTCCGCCTCGACCGGCCGCCGGTGAACGCGCTGAACCGCACCGTCCGGGAAGAGCTGCTGCAGGTCGCCGCCGAGGTGACGCGCCGCGGCGACGTCCGGGCGGTCGTCGTGCACGGCGGGCCGAAGGCGTTCGCCGCCGGGGCCGACGTCCGGGAGTTGGCCGCCCTCTCCGGTGCGGACATGGCCGCCGAGGCGCGGCGGATCTCCGCGGGCATCGGCGCGCTGGCGTCGGTCCCGAAGCCGACCGTCAGCGCGCTCACCGGCTTCGCGCTCGGCGGCGGCCTCGAAATCGCCCTGAGCACCGACCGCCGGATCGCCGCGGACACCGCGAAGCTCGGCCTGCCCGAGATCCTCCTCGGCGTCATCCCCGGCGGCGGCGGGACGCAGCGGCTCACCCGGCTGATCGGTGAGGCCGCCGCCCTGGACCTCGTCTACACCGGACGGTTCGTCGACGCCGAGGAGGCCCTCAAGCTCGGCCTCGTCGACGAAGTCGTCCCGGCTGAAGAGGTCTACGACCGGGCCTTCGCTTACGCCGCCCAGTTCGAAAACGGGCCCAGCCTCGCCTACGCGGCCGCGAAAAAGGCGATCAAGCAGGATCTCGAACCGGGCCTCGACCTCGAGTCCGCGTTGTTCGCGGACCTGTTCACCACCGAGGACCGCGACATCGGCATGACGTCGTTCCTCGAAAACGGGCCGGGCAAAGCGAAGTTCACCGGCCGGTGACGCCAGGGGCGGCCGGTCGGAACGTCAGCACGCTCTTTCCGGCCGCCCGCCGCGCCTCCAGGTCCGCCAGCGCCTCGGCGCCGTCCTCGAACGCGTACGTCCGGCCCACCACCGGCCGCACCCGCCCGGCGACGGCCAAGTCCGCGAGCGCCGTCCCGACCCGCCGGATCATGCCGGGGTCGATCGCCGCGTAGTGTCCCCAGGCGACCCCGACCACCTCGATGTTCCGCAGCAGCAGCCGGTTCACCGCCACCTGCGGGATCCGCCCCTCCGTGAAGCCGATGACGAGCAGGCGCCCGTCCGGGCGGAGCAGCCGCAGGCTCTCGTCGAACCGGTCGCCGCCGACCGGGTCGAAGACCACGTCGACGCCGTCGGCGCGCTCCCGGACCTCGTCCACCCACCGATCGGTGCGGATCACCTCCGTCGCCCCGGCCCGCCGGGCGACCGCGGCCTTCGCGTCGTCGCTGACGACCGCCAGCACCCGGGCGCCGAGCGCGAGCGCGACCTGCACGGCCGCCGTCCCGACGCCGCCGGCCGCGCCGTGCACCAGCACCGTCTCCCCCGCTCGCAGCCGCCCGCGTTCGGCGAGACCGAAGTAGGCGGTCTGGTAGTTGACCATCAGGCCGACGCCGTCGACGAAGCCGATCGCCTCGGGCAGCGGCACGACGTGCGCGGCCGGCACGCCGACTGCCTCGGCGTACCCACCGCCGTGGCCGGTGAAGGCGACGACGCGGTCGCCGGGCGCGAACCCGGTGCCGGGCGCGGCCCGCCGCACGGTCCCGGCGACCTCGAGCCCCGGCGCGAACGGCGGCTCGGGCCGCACCTGGTACCGGCCGTGGGTCAGCAGGAGGTCCGGGAAGGTCACCCCGGCGGCGTGCACGTCGATGACGACTTCCGCGTCCGGCACGGGCAGCGTCCCGATGCGCAGGGCTGCCGGACCGGCCGGTTCGGTCACCAAAAGTGCGCGCACTTCACTGTTCTCCATGCGGCGACGGTACTTGTTTATACCGATCGGTACAAGCATAATCGTCAGTTAACAGGCTTATTCAGACCGACCGGTACAAACATCGGCCGGGACCGAGGAGGGTGAGCGACGATGCTCGGCGAGACGGCTGCACCAGATCGGACCACCGGCGCGATCGGCCCCGACGGGCTGGACCACCGGCGCCGCGGCGTCGACGTCACGGTCGCGGACCTCTACGAACGCGCGTACCGGGAATTCGGCTCCCGCGTCGCCGTCCGGGACGGCGACCACGCGCTCACCTACCGGGAAGCTCGGCGACCGCGTGCACCGCATCGTCGGCGGGCTGACCGAACTGGGCCTGCGGCGCGGCGACCGCGGTGTCCTCCTGCTGGCCAACGGGCCCGAGTTCTTCGAGGCCGAGCACGCGCTGTTCGTCGGCGGCTTCGTCCGGACGGCCCTCAGCGTGCGGCTGCACCTGCGCGAGGTCGTCCACATCCTCACCGACTGCGCGGCTTCGGTCGTGTTCGCCGGTCCGGACTGGGCCGAACGCCTGGCCGGGGTGCGCGCCCAGCTGCCGGCGCTGCGGTCGGTCGTCACCGTCGGCGGCGGACCCGGCGACACGACCCTGGCCGCGTTGCGCGCGGCGGATCCCGTACCCCCGGCCCGGCCCGGCGCGGGCGACCCGGCCGCGATCCTCTACACCAGCGGCACCACCGGCCTGCCCAAGGGCGCGACGCTCAGCCACGCGAACTGGGTGGCGATGGTGCGCAACGAGCTCGTCGAGCTTCCCCGGCCACCGACGGCGACCTCGTCCTGCACGTCGCGCCGCTGAGCCACCTGAGCGGGTACGTCGCGCCGTCGTTCTTCGTCCGCGGCGCGACCCACCTCACCCGCGCGAAGTTCGACGCCGCCGAGACCCTCGAGCTGATCGAGCGGCAGCGCGTGACGATCCTGCCGATGGTGCCGACGATGCTGAACCTGCTGGTGCTGGCCGCCGAACAGCGGCCGGGCGACTACTCGTCGCTGCACACGGTCGTCTACGCCGGTTCGCCGATCGCGCCGGACCGGCTCGCCCGGGCGCGCGCGGTGTTCGGCGACGTGTTCGTCCAGTTCTACGGGCTCAGCGAGCTGCCGATCCCGATCGCCTGCCTGTCCGCCCGCGACCACGCCTTCGACCCGGCCGACGGCATCCCGCCGCGGCTGGCGTCGGCGGGCCGGGTGCACCCCTTCGTCGAGGTGAAGCTCGTCGACGAGCTGGGCGAGGAGGTGCTGCCCGGCGGGATCGGCGAGATCACCGTGCGCGGCGACCAGATGATGATGGGCTACTGGAACCTCCCGGGCGCGACGGCGGCGATGATCGGCCCGGACGGCTGGGCGGGCACCGGCGACCTCGGGCGCTTCGACGAGGACGGGTACCTGTACATCGTGGACCGCAAGAAGGACATGGTCGTCACCGGCGGCTTCAACGTCTACCCGACGGAGATCGAGAACGTCGTCTCGACGCTGCCCGCGGTGTCGGAGGTGGCCGTCGTGGGGGTCCCCGACGAGATGTGGGGCGAGTCCCTCAAGGCGGTCGTCGTGGTGCGCGACGGGCACGCGGTGACGGCCGAGGAGATCGTCGCGGTCTGCGCGGAACACCTGGCCGGGTACAAGAAACCGCGCTCGGTGGAGTTCGTGGCGGAGCTGCCGAAGACGGGCTCGGGCAAGATCATGCGGCGGCAGCTGCGGGACCGCTACTGGTCGCGCAGCGACCGGAAGGTCGGCGGCTGATCGTCCACAACGGACGAAAGCCGGGCCGGTGCTTCCCGCACCGGCCCGGCTTTCGTTTCTGCTCAGCTCTTCTGCCAGGTTTCCCGCAGGCCTTCCCGGTCCACCCGCCGCCCGGCGAGGTACACCGAGTCGATCCGGCGGGTGTTCGTGATGTCGGCCAGCGGGTCGGCCTCGAGGACCACGAAGTCGGCCCGCTTGCCCGGCGCCAGGCTCCCGCGGTCGGTCAGCCCCAGCAGCTCGGAAGACGCCTCCGTCGCGAGGCGCAGCGCCGCCAGCGGGTCCAGGCCCGCCGCCACCAGGGCTTCCAGCTCCCGGTGTTCCGCGAACCCCGGCACCTGCGCGAGCAGGCCCGTGTCCGCGGAGAACACCAGCCGGACCCCGGCGCGGGCGAGCACGCCGAGCGTCTTTTCCATGCGCCCGTAGGACTCCGCGGTGTCGAACAGCGGTTCCGGGGCGTACTGCCGGATCGTCGCGCGCAGGCTTTCGATCGCCTCCGCCGGGACGGTCTCGGCCAGCGCCGGGTCGTCCAGCCACGCCTCGCCGGGCGGGCGCTGGATGGCCAGCGACGTGAACACCGCGACGTCGCGCTCCATCAGCAGTTCGATGAGCTCGTCGTCGGCGCCCGGGGTGCGCGGCAGGTGCGCGATGATGTCCGCGCCCGCCCGCACGACGGCCTTCGCCTCGTCGAGCGTGTAGATGTGCGCCGCCACCTTCAGACCGTGCGCGTGGGCTTCGTCGATCACGGCTTCGTAGATCTCCGGACCCCGCTTGGCTTTCGTGCCGTGCCGGTCGTCGAGCCAGAACTTCACCGCGTCGACCTTCTTCGCGGCCAGCTCGCGGATGTAGGCCCGGACGTCTTCGGGGCTCGTTGCCTCGTGGACGACGTCGGCGGCGAAGAACGGCCCGCCGTTCGTCCCGCCCGGCGTCGGCGCGACGATCCCCGCCCCGGCGGTGAACAGCGTCGCGACATCGGACTCGCCGAGGCGGCCCGCGCGCTGGTCGTCCCGCACCCGGATCTCGGTGTCGTCGCGGTCGGTGCCGAGCGACTGGAACACGCTCACGCCGTAGTAGGCCAGCCGGCGGAGGTGGTCGATGACGTTCTCGCGCGAGTAGTTCGCCGCGGCGGCCGTCGTCCCGCGCATGTAGCCGATGTGGCCGTGCGGGTTCACCAGCGCGGGGATGACCGTCTTGCCGTGCAGGGAAACCGTGGTGGCGCCGGGGTCCGCGACGACGTCAGTGCCGATCCGGGTCACCACGCCGTCGCGGACCTCGATGGCCGCGTCGTTGAGCACCGCCGAGCCGGTGATCACCCGCGCCCCTTGGTAGACGACACTCATGACCGGACCTCCTGTCCCGCGTACAGCGCGCTGCGCTTTTCGTAGGCGTCGTAACCCATGGCCGCCTCGAAGACGTGCTGGTCGGTCACGAACTCCTTCACCCCGGCGACGTCACTCCCGCCGCGCAACGCCTCCAGCACGGCGGAGACGTTCCGCGAGGCGGCGCCGATGACCGTGTACCACAAGAGAATCACGTCGGCGCCCGCCGCTTCGTACTCGGCGAGCGTGCTCGACGGCTCGTCCGAGCCCGGCACGTCGAGCAGGTCGCCGGGCACCATCACCGGCACGCTCAGCCGTCCCCGGACGCGGGCCAGTTCGGCCGCCGGGATCGCGGGCGCGAACACCATGTCGGCCCCCGCGGCCGCGTACGCCTCCAGGCGGCGGACGCAGGCTTCGACGTCATGCTCGACCCACGCGGCGTCGGAGCGGGCGATGATGAGGAAGTCGGGGTCGGTCCGGGCGTCGACCGCCGCGCGGACCTTGGTCGCCATCTCCTCGACCGGCAGCAGCCCGGCCGGGACGGCGGTGTGCTTGCCGCCGAGGTTGTCCTCGATGTGCACGCCCGCGACGCCGGCGTCTTCGAACGCCTTCACCGCGCGCCACAGATTGGGCGCGTCGTAGAAGCCGTTTTCCGCGTCGGCCAGCACCGGGATCGCGACGGCGTCGACGACCCGGCGGGCCTGCTCGGCCAGCTCGGTGAGGGTGACCAGGCCGACGTCGGGCAGCCCGAACGCGGACGCGGCCGCGGCGAAGCTGCCCAGGTAGGTGGCGGGATAACCGGCCTGCTCGACCAGCCGGGCGCTGAAGGCGTCGTACGCGCCGGGCAGGACCAGCGACCGTTCACCGGCGAGCAGGGCCTTCAACGCCCTGCGCCGCTCTTGGTGGGACATGGGATTTCCTTTGCTCAGACGAGGAAGTCGCGGTAGCGGCGGAGCCGCTTGCGCGCGGTCTGCATGTTGAGGCGTTTGAGCTGTTCGGCCCGTTCGCCGTCGCCCGCGACGAGCGCGTCGATCACGGCCCGGTGCTCGGCCAGGCTCTCTTCCATCCGGCCCGGCGTCATGAGGATGCGCCGCCGGAGCAGGTGGGCCTGGTCCTGGACGCCGGCCAGGGTTTCGGCGAGGAAACGCTGCCCGGCCAGCCGGATCACGGTGTCGCGGTAGGCGTCGATGGCCCGCAGGAAGGTTTCGAGGTCGCCGCTCGTGGCGGCTTCGTCGAGCGGCCCGGGGGCGAACAGCTCCCGCAGCTCGGCCCAGTCGCCCTCGGCCGCGTTCTGCGCAGCCAGCCGGGCGGCGAGCCCTTCGAGGACCTCGAGGACGTCGTAGATCTCTTCCAGCCGTTCGGGATCCACCCGCGCGACGACGGTCCCGACGTTCGGGATCCGCTCCACGAGCTTGCGCGATTCGAGCGCGAGCAGCGCCGACCGGACGGCGTTGCGCGTGACGCCCAGCTCGGTGGCCAGCTTCACCTCGGGCAGCCGGGAGCCGGGCGTGAACTCGCCGCGCAACAGCCGTTCCCGCAGGTGGAGCTCGACCTCTTCGCTCTTCATGACACCCCTTCACGCCGACGTTGCCTTCAACGGTAGAGGCCGTGTCGCCTGGATTGTCAACAATGCGAGCGACATCACTGTCGCGCGGTGACTTGTACACCTCTTGTACGGCCCCGGCCCACGATCCGCGGCACGGAATCGTTTCTGGAGGACAACGTGAGAACCACATTGAAGGCGGCGGTCGCCACGATCGGGCTGGCCGTCGCGGTCACCGGCCTGGCCACCGCACCCGCGGCGCAGGCCGCGTCGACCTACCCGGTGACGACCACAGTGGACGGTCGCACGGTCAAGGACCCCGACGTCGCGGTGGGTGCGCAGCGCATCGCGAACATGTACCCGGCGGGCACGTCGGTCACCCTGGCCTGCCAGGACACCGGCCCCGCGTACGGCGGCAGCAGCATCTGGGACCTGACCACCGACGGCCTCTGGGTCCCGGACGCCTACGTCAGGACCGGCTCGACGGCGATGGTCGCGCCGCAGTGCACGACGCCGCACTCGTACCCGGCGAAAGCGGACCTCAACGGCCGCGTGCACAAGGGCGACGCGGCCGACGCGGCGGGCAGCGTGCCGGACAAGTACCTGACCGGCGCGTCGGTGCCGGTGGTCTGCCAGGCCACCGCGTCCGACGAGATCTGGGACTTCACCAGCGACAATCTGTGGGTGCCCGACGCCTACGTCAAGACCGGCACCGAGGGCTTCGTCAGCGGCATCCCGCACTGCGACACCGACGGCCTCAAGCCGGGCGGCTCGGCCTTCCCGGCGGACCCGCGCGCCGACAGCGCGATCGCGTTCGCCAAGGCGCGCCTGGGCCACACGGACTGGAACAACCAGTGCGAGCTGTTCGTCGAACGCGCCTTCGGCACCAGCGGCCGGTTCGCCACCGCGATGACGCACTACCAGTGGCAGAAGAACAACGGCCGCATCCACACGGGCTCGGTCGCCCCGGCGGGCACGGCGGTGTTCTTCACCAGCACCACCAGCGCGGGCCACATCATGCTGGCCCTCGGCGGCGGCGTCGCGATCAGCACGGGCCCGTCGGTGTACCAGACGAGCACGTACGCGCAGCGCTCCGACTACCTCGGCTGGGCGTACGTCCCGTCCAGCTGGTGAGCGGCGGGCCGGGGAGTCAGCGGAACGCCGGCTCCCCGGCCAGCGCCCGCGAGCAGCATGCCCTTGCCCAGCTCCAGCGTCATGTCCGCCGGCTTCAGCCGGACGCGCATCAAGAGCTGCGCCGCGCCACGACCGGCTCTCCCGCACCGAGGCCGAGGTGGGCCTGCCCGCGGGCGAGTTCGTCGTGGCGGGCCTCGACGTCGCGCTGCAGTGCCTGCACGCGGACTGCCCGGCTGACCCGGTCGAAAGCGGGCCGCCTCGTTCGACGCGCAGGCGAACCCCGCGACGAAAGGGCACCACCATGGCACTCGTCATCTCCGACATGTCGATCTCGCTCGACGGCTACGTCACCGGCCCGAACGACAGCAAGGACAACCCGTTCGGCGACGGCGCGGGCACCCTGCACGACTGGCTCTTCGACGAGGCGACCGACGCCGACCGCGCCCTGCTGCACAGCGCCGTCGACCGCACCGGCGCCGTCGTGATGGGCCGCTGGTCCTTCGACAAGTGCGTGGACATGTGGGGCGAGTCCGGGCCCGTCGACGGGCTTCCGAACTACGTCGTCACGCACCGGGAGCCGGACCGCACCTACCCGGACGTCTACCGGTTCGTCACCACCGGCGTGGCGGACGCCATCGAGCAGGCGAAGGAAGCCGCCGGGGACAAGGTCGTCGGCCTGCACGGCGCGACCGTCCTCCAGCAGGCGCTCCCGCTCGGCCTGGTCGACGAGATCCACGTCCACGTCGTCCCGCTGCTCGTCGGCGGCGGCACGCGGCTGTTCGGCGACCTCACGTCGGCGATTTCGCTGGACCGCACCGACGTCCTGGTCACCCCGGCCGCGACCCACCTGCGGTTCCGCGTCGTCCGGTAGCTCAGCCCCCGGCGTCGACCTGCCACCCGGCGAGCACCAGCGCACCGCGGGCGCGCTCGAGGCACAGCCGGTGCTCGTCATCCGGTGCTTCGGGCCCGGTATCGGGTTCGTCCTCCGCGTGCTCGGTCATCCGGCCCTCCTTCCGACGTCGTGATCACAGCAGGTCCTCGCCTCCGCGCCGGTCTCAATGTGAGACGGCGCGGAGGATCGGCCGGACGGCGAACGGCCGGTACCCGGTGAGCGCGGGCAGGTCGAAGTGGTCGAACCGGCCCGCTTCCAGGTGCCAGCGCACCAGCCGCGTCCCGCCGCCGCGCTCGTGGTGGAACACCAGCGTCGACGGCGTTTCCCAGAACGGCGCCGCGGGGATCGCCGTGCTGGTGTCGCACCCCTCGGGCAGCGGGTGTTCGTCTGGTCCGCCGTCGTCGAGCAGCCAGACCGACGGCGGCGCGTACTGGAACGCGTACAGCCGCTCGCCGCCCGGGGCGAGCTCGTACTGCCGGTCCGTGGGCACCGGCCTGCGGACGCCGTCCGGGCCGTGCCGGAAGACGCCGTCGGGCGAACGTTCCAGCGCCGCCCCGGAAAGCGGGTCGACCTGCCAGAGCCCCGGCGCCAGCGGTTCGGGATCGGCGCCGGGCCGCCAGCGGAACGTGCGGCTCCGCACGTCGATCCCCTCGGAGTAGTACAGGGCACCGTCCACGACGGCGAGCGCGCGGCGGGTCAGGCCGTCGGCGCGCGGCAGGCTCGCGACCTCGCCGGTGGTGACGTCCACCAGGTGCGGCTGGTCCCACGACCGGCGGCCGACGTGGACTTCGACCCCGGCGAGGAATCGCCCGTCGGCACTGCGCACCGGATGGACCCCGAGATCGGCGGGCAGCCGCTCGGCGATCCCGTCCCAGCGCACCAGCATCCCGGGGCCGCCGGACGTGGACACCGCGATCCCGGTCAACGTCTCGTAAGCGCGGTAGCGGTACTGGTCGGGGACGTGCCCGAGCACCACCGGGCCGCCGATGCGCCACACGACGACGTCGCCGTTCCCGCCGACGACCCCGGCCCGCGGCGGCGCGCCCTCGAAGGTGGCCGGGTTCTCCGCGCGCGTAGGCAGTGTCATCGGCACGGCCACCACCGAGGATTCCGGTTTCCGCCGTGGCAGCGCGGCGATCCCGCCCTCGACCCGGTGCACCAGCCCGGTGGCAGCGGCGTGGGCGAGCAGGCCGGGAACGTCGCCCGGCTCGAGGAGCAGCCGCTCGGCGAGGTCGTCGAGCGGCGCGGGGTCACCCCACGCGGCGACGCTGGTGAGGTCGGCCGCGGCCCAGGTGTACCGGGTTCGGTCGGCCGCGTCCGTCACCCGGGCGGCCAGCGCATCCGGCAGGTCGAGCCGCTCGGCCGCGAATGGCGGGTGCTCGGCCAGCCGGTGCCCGTCGCCGTCCGCGACGAGCACGCCCGCCGCGACCAGCAACGCGACCGCGTCCCGGTTCTTCTCCGGGCGCGGCACGCCGAGCTGCGCGCAGACGGCCTCGTCCGGCAGCGGCTCGAACAGCGGATCGTCGAGCCAGGTCCCGGACCGCGGCGGGACGTACCCGGCGGCGGTCCACGCCGCGGACATGACGGAGTAACCGAGGACTTCCTGCCACCCCGAACCCGGCGCCGAGATCGCGGGCCGGGTCCGCCGCACCCACCGGGGCAGCTCCCGGCTGTCGGACGGCCAGAACTGCACCAGCCAGACGTCGCCCTCCTCGCCGTCGACGGCCGTACGACGCGAGACCCGCACCCGGAACATGCCGCGCCCGCCCAGCTCCAGGCTTTCCGGCCCTTCCCCGCCGGTGAGGAAGCCCAGCGCAACGCGGCCACTCCGGCTGCGGAACGGTGATTCGACGACGTCCTCCCAGTCCTCGAGCACGATCGGTGCCGGCGCGTCGTGCGCCTCCAGCCGCACGGCTTGGAACGGGTCGCCGGCTTTGCCGTGCACCCAGCCGTCCCCCGCCGTCGCGACGGTGCCGGACAACGCCTCGGTCGCCAGTTCGCCGAGCAGCTCGTTGTCCAGCGGCTCCAGCCCGTCGGCGGCGTAGCGGTCGCGGACCACCAAAGTGCCGTACTCAGGGAGGTATTCGCCCTCTTCGAAGATCGCCGTCACAGTCACGCCACGACCGTAGCGAGGGGCACCGACAAAACCCGGCTGTTGCGGATTCACCCACTCGGGTCCTACCTTGTGGAAGGCTTTGATTCGGACTACTGGGGGTCTCATGTCATCGCGCCGTCGTCTCACCCGGGCTTGCGTGGCCGCCGGAGTGCTCGCAGGCCTGGTCGTCGCGCCATCCGCGGCCGCCGCCGCGGCGGGGCCCACCACCCTGCCCGCGTCGCAGTACACCTTGAGCGCCAACTACAACCAGTTCGACACGATCAACTCGGCACTGGTGTCGACGCTGGGCACCGCGGCCGTCCACACGGTGATGGACAACGCGAACCACGACCGCACGGCCCTGCCGTCGTCGTTCTCGGTCGCCGGGCTGTCCGGCGGTTTCCGCTTCGACAGCGGCGACAACTCCGACTGCGCCAACTACCCGCAGGGCATCACGACCAGCCGCGACGCCGTCGGAACGGCCAACAGCGGCAACTACGACGGCCACCAGCTGGTGCTGGTGAGCTGGTACACCAAGGACGGCTGCGACGGAGCGCAGTCGCGCAGCCGGATCACGCTGGTCGACTGGGACGCGACGTACCCGAACAAGTACCGCAAGGTCCTGCTGGTCGAGCCGACGGGCACGGCGTCGGCCCCGGACTTCAAGGACATCCCGATCCACGCGGGCGGCGTCTCCTGGTACGGCGACTACCTGTACGTGGCCGACACCGGGCGCGGCATGCGGGTGTTCGACATGCGCAAGATCCTCAAGACGAACACGGGCGGCACGGCCGACCAGATCGGCCGCCAGTCGCCGACGGTGTACTACGCGCACAACTACGCGTACGTGCTGCCGCAGGTCGGCACGATCACGTCCAAGACGACGTCGGGCACCAACCTCGCCTGGTCGTCGATTTCCCTCGACCGGGTCAGCAAGTCGATCGTCATGACGGAGTACACGTGCCAGTCCGGGTGCACGTCGTATCCGAACCGGGCTCCCCGCGCGATCCGGTATCCGTTCGCCTCGGGTGTTTTCGCCGCGACGACCACGGCCAGTCAGGCGTTGCAGCTTCCTTGGTACAACCTCAACGGGGTCGCGTCGCACAACGGGCGCTGGTGGTTCAACTCTTCCGGGCAGAAGCAGCTCTACTACTGGACTCCTTCGACTGGTTCCGCGACTTACTCCTGGGTTGGCGGTGGGGAGAGCATCTCCTACTGGGAGGATTCCACCGCTGCTGATCTACTGTGGACACTTCAGGAAGGCGTCGGGAATCGGAACGTCTTCGCCGTGACGCAGTCCACCTACGACGGGTGAGGTAGCCTGGCCGCATCGGACGATCTTGGCTGACGGTGAGGGGCGCTCCTCTGGGGGCGCTCCTCGTCGTCTTGCTTCTGTTCGGTGGTCTCCCTGCGGTCTCTTCGGCCGTTCATGGCTCTGATGGTCCCGTTGTTGCCGTTGCCGCTGGTCATGATCTTGTCACTGCGCGGCCCTCCGCTCCTCGACTGCCCTCGGCTGTTGTTCCTTCGCTGCCGGGGCTCCCTTTTGCCTCTTGGTACGTCTGCCTTCTCTCTGCTTCGGGTGTTGCTGCCGCTCTTGCTTCGCCTTCTTCACGTTCTTCTCGTGGTCCTCCTTCCTTTGCTTGCTGACTCTTTTCCCTACCGGCGTCGCTTCCCTTTGCCTCGTCGGGCCTCTGTCTCTCGCGAAGGATTCTCCGTGTCTGTTGTTGTGCTCTCTTTGCTGCTTGTTACTGCTCTTGTGGCCGTTGGGCTTCTTGTGAGGATGTATCTTGATGATGCTCCTCTTCTTGGTGGGCTTGCCATCTGTCTTCTTGTTGGGCCTGGGACCTTGCTTGCCTTCCTTCATGTGGGTTTGACTGGCTGACTCTTGGTTGCTTTTTCAAGATACGGCTTCGCCGGGGCGTGGGAAATCGGCGCTTCTCTTTGGTTGCCTTCTCCTGTGGTCGCCAGCGCCGATTCCCCACGCAACGATCCTGCTGTTGCTTTGTCTTTGGTGTCACCCTCGTTGAACACTTGGTGCTATTGCCACCTGTTTGTGTGATGAACAGGTGTTCGAGCTTTGGGTATTGTTGGGTGCATGGACGAGATGGCGATGCGGCGGGCGGATGCGGTGGCGTTGGCCGACCGTGTCGGTGAGCTGCTCGCCACCATCCGTGCCGCTGATGCCGAACTCGGTGCGCTGCTGGTGGAAATCGAATCCCGTGGAGTGATGGACCTGTTCGGCTACCGCTCGGTGGCCCGCCTCTACGAGCACCTCGCCGATGTCCCGGAATCCGCGGCCGAACGTGTGGTGAAGCGGGCCCGGGCGTTGAATCCGGGCCGCAATCTCGACGGCACCCCTCTTGCTCCGGTGGCTGCCGCCACCGGCCGCACCGCCACCCGCGGCACCTTGAGTGCTCCGATGATCGATGTGATCGTCGAGACCCTGCAGCAGATCCCGGTCGAGCATCGCGAGGGTGCCGAACAGCACCTGCTCGGCCTGGCCGAGGACGCCGGGCACAAGCAGGTCGCCGCCCTGGGCGCGCGGATCGTGGCGCATCTCGACCCTGACGGCCCGGCCCCTGAGGATATCGAACCGGCCACTCCGACCCGGGAGTTGTTCCTGCGCCGCAAGAGAACGGGGATCTGGGAGCTGTCCGGCCGGTTCGACGACGAAACCGGCACCCGCGCCAGCGCGCTGCTGGACACGCTGGCCGAACGGCGGGTCAGCGACGACGGCCCCGACCACCGTTCCCCGCAGGCCCGTTACGGGGATGCGTTCTCCGACGCCATCGATATGGCCCTCAATTCCCCGACGCTGCCGATGCAGGCCGGTGAACGCGCGCACGTGATGGTCGCGGTCTCCCTCACCGACCTGAAGACGGGTCTCGGCACCGCCACCCTGGGCGACACCGGCACCATGACCGCGGCCGAGGCGCGGGTGCATGCCTGCGACAGCATGATCATCCCGGCGGTGCTGGGTGAGAAAAGCGAACCCCTCGATCTTGGGCGCCTCCGCCGCCTGATCTCGGCCGGGCTCCGCCGCGCCCTCTACCTGCGGGATCGGGGTTGTGCGTTCCCGGGCTGTCACCGCCCACCGAGGCATTGCCAAGGCCATCACATCCGGCATTGGGCCGACGGCGGCCCCACCAACCTGGGCAACATGGTCCTGCTCTGCGGGCACCACCACCGCCTGCTGCACCGCTCGGGCTGGCAAGTCCGCATCGCCGCCGACGGCCTTCCCGAATTCCTCCCACCGGTCTATCTGGACAAACGCCGAAAACCCCGACGCAACAACATCCACGAACCCCTACCGTTCGCAGCCTGACAACCGAACAACGGGAAAGGCCCGCAGCCACCGGCTACGGGCCTACACCCACGCCCCAAACACCCTGGCCACATGCCACGGAGACGAACCGCGATCACCGCCTACGCCGCTCGCAACTCCAGCGCCCAACTAAGCTCGCCGCCCACACCAGCCCGACCCCCATTCCCCATCGCAAGGCTCCCCCGACGGACCTCCACCCCGCCAACGCAACTCACGCCCCCACACCAGCCCACCCCGCGCTCCACCCACGCCAAGCCGACCCAACGAACCGCCACCACCAATCCGCCAACCCAACTCAAACCCTCCCGCCCGCACCCCCATCAACGCGACCAAGGCCCGTCACCCGGCGCAAGCCACGACCGCACCCCTACCCCAGGTCAGCCTCCGGCCGGATCTCGATCGCCGTCCCCGGCTGGTGCAACTCCAGGACCACCACCGAATTCTCTCCCCGGCGCCACAACGGCTTCGGCGCATACAGCGTCCGCTGCGGCCCGATCTTCCAATACCGGCCCAAATTCACCCCGTTGAGCCAGACCACACCCTTCTCCCACCCCGGCAACGCGACAAACGCGTCCTCGGGACTCGCCACCGAGACCGTCGCCCGATGGAACGCCGGACCCACCACCGCACCCGTTGTGAACCGCAGGCCCGACAGGTCGTCCAACGGCAGCGGGCGCGTCTCCCAGCCGAACAGCTTCTGCTGCGTGCTCATCGCCACCCAGCCGTCGATGCCCTTGCGGTCCGCCAAGTACGGGCCGTAGTTCACCCGGCCCATCGCGTCCACCAGGATGTCGAGCCGGGTTGCGGGCTTTGTCAGCTTCACCTCCACCGTTCCCGATGGCTGATTGCGGTCCAGCAGACCCACCTGCACTCCGTCGACGAACACCAGCGCCCGGTCGGCCAGCCCGTGGATGCTCAACGGTCCCGCGTGCGGTCCCTGGACCGTCGTTCGATAGTGAATCAAACCCGTTGCCTGCCCCACTCTCTCCATCGGCAACGGCTGGGCCGACCGCACCGGCTTCGACAACACCGGCAACGCCTCCAGCAACGATGCCGACCCCGATACCGTCACCGTCTGTGCCGGTTGCCTCGGCGAACGCGCCGGTACCGGGCCTACCGGGGCCTTTGTGTACTTCGTGATCACTGATCGCAACGCCGTGAACTTCGCTCCTACGTCTCCCGCTTCACCCACCGGGGAGTCGTAGTCGTAGCTCGTCACCGTTGGCTGGTATGTCGTGCCTGACGTGTTCGCCCCGGCCGTGAAGCCGAAATTCGTGCCTCCGCACGCCATGTACAAGTTCACCGACGCTCCCGTGGCCAGCAACGTGTCCACGTACGACGCCATCTGGGCCGCGTCGCGTGTGTGGTGTTCCTCGCCCCAGTGGTCGAACCAGCCGTCCCAGTACTCCGCCATCATCACCGGCTTGCCCGGCTGGAACTCCTTCATCGCCGCGATGCTCGGCCGGGGGTCGCCGTCGCCCGTTCCGACCTCCAACGTTCCCGGGAGGGAGCCGAACCTCATGAAGAACTCCGATGCTCCGTCCGCCGCGAACAGCAAGCTCGTCATCCCTCGCGACCGCAAGCCGTCTCGCAAGTGGGCCAGGTAACTCGTGTCGTTCCCGTAGCTGCCGTACTCGTTCTCGATCTGGACCGCCACCACCGGGCCGCCGTGCTGGGCCTCCAGCGGCACCAGCCGCGGGATCAGCTCGTCGTACCACTCGTCCACCGCCGCCAAGTACGCCGGGTCCGCGCAGCGCAGCTCCATGTCGCGATCCGCCAGCAACCACGACGGCAGCCCGCCGAACTCCCACTCCGCGCAGATGTACGGGCTCGGGCGGACGATCACCTGGAACCCCAGCTCCCCCGCCGTCCGGATGAACCTCGGCAGGTCTCGCCAGCCCGAGAAGTCCGCCCTCCCCCGCTTCGGCTGGTGGAAGTTCCACGCCACGTACGTCTCGATCGTGTTCAACCCCAGTGCCTTCAGGCGCTCCAGGCGGTCGCGCCACTGGTCCGGGTGGATGCGGAAGTAGTGGATCGCGCCCGACACGATCTGGAACGGCTTTCCGTCCAGCAGGAACCGCTCGCCCGACACGCTCAAGCCGCGGCGGCCCGCCGCTCCGGCCGGGCCCGCCAGCACCGCGCTCGCCGTGATCGCCGCCGCTCCGCCCAGGAACCCGCGCCTGGTCAACCCCGTCATGACTGCTCCCGGATCTGCGCGAGGAACGTGTCCAGGACGCCGTCGCCGACCAGTGCCTGGCGCACGCCCCAGCGGTTCGTGTTGCCCGTCTTCACCGCCTGTGCCCGCGCCACCAGCGCGTCGGCTTCCGCAGTGAGCTGGTCCGCTCGAGTCTGGTCGCCTCGGGTCGCCGCTGCCAGCGCGTCGAGGCGGGTCGCCATCGCCTTGCCCCACAACGCCGTCGCGTCCAGCCACGGTCCCGCTTCCGTCACGAACGCCTGCTGGACCCGGCCGCCGCGGATCACGTCGGCCGCGTCGCGGATGCGGACCGCATATGCGCGCAACTCGTTCAACGCCCGGTGGTCGCCTGCCTTCCAGTGGGCCCAGAAGTCCGCGATCTTCGCCGCCAGGACCGGGGCCTGCGGCTGCCACGGCGTCGGGCCGAACGTCGGGGCCAGGTGCTCCAGGTCCGCGAACACCGTCAACGCCGCCGTCGCGCGCGGGTCGCCGCCCGCCAAGCGCCCCAGCGCCTGCGGCCACGACCGCGACGGCGTGTATCCCGCGTCATTCCACGCGAAGTCCGCCGCGCCGAACTCGGCGACCTCGCTCGCCGCCTCCTGGTTCATCGGATTCGCGACGATCCCGTTCAGGTACCGGGACAGCCCGGCCTCGCGCTGCGCGTACGGGGCCAGCAGCAGGCGGCCCGCCGACTGCTCGTAGTCGTTCACCGGGTAGTTGTCCCAGAGGAACACCTTGCGTCCGTACACTGTGGACACCTGGGCGGCTTCGTCCGTGGTCACGCTCGGCGGGACCACGTCGGTCCCGGTCCACTGCACCACCACCGACGGGTCGAGGTGCTCGCGCAGCTCCGTCTTGTACGGCGAGTCCTTCAGGTCGCTGTACTCCGTCGGCACCGTCTGCAGCGGCCGGACACCGTCGTGGGTCTTCGCGAACTTCTCGGTGATCGTGTTCAGCAGCGACACCTGCGCCGTGCCCGCGGCGGCCTGGCCGGGGGCGCCGAACGCCGCCTGGTCGCCGTCGCAGTTCCACTTCGTGTACGAGATGTCGTCGAACGGCAGCGAGAACGAGCGCACGCCGAGGTCGTACACCGCCTGGAACTTCGCCACGACCGCCGCCACGTCCGACGGCGACGAGAAGCAGATCGACACCCCGGGCGACAGCGCGTAGGTGAACTCGACGTGGTGGGCGTTCGCCGCCCGCACCAGCTGCCCCAGCGTGGCCAGCTCGTCGGCCGGGTACGGGTCGCGCCACCGCGCGCGCAGGTACGCGTCGTCCTTGGCGCTGTAGATGTACGTGTTCGCCTTGACCTCGCCGAGGAACGCGATCTGCCGCAGGCGGTCCTCGGTCGTCCACGGTGGACCGTAGAACCCCTCGATCGACCCGCGCAGCGCCATGTTCGGCCAGTCGCGCACGGTCGCGCCGCTCACCACCCAGCCGTGGCCGTGCCGGACGAGCAGCTGCCGCAACGTCTGGACGCCGTAGTACTGGCCGGCGCCGTCGCGGCCGCCGATGGTGATGCCCGAGCGCGACACGCTCAGTGCGTACCCCTCGGCCTGCGCCGGGACGTCCCGACCGGTGCCGCCGAGCCGGATGACCAGGCCGTGGCCGCCAGTGGTGACGCCGTGGTCGCGCAACACCGACGTCAGGAGGTCCTTGGCCGCCGGGTCGGTGCCGGGCTCGGTGACGAGCGCCACCGACGACGGCAGCGGCACGTCCGCGGACGTGCGGCTGATCTGCTGCGGGGTCGGGGAAACCACCGGAAGCGCGCCTTCGGCGACAGCCGGGCCGGTGACGGTGAGAGTGGCGGCCACCGTCACGACGGCGGCGAACAGAGCTCTGCGGCGGGTCATGGCTCCCTTTCAGACGACGGTGCGGTACAACGCGAAGGTGGCCAGGTACGGCGTGGCGCGGGACTGCGTGACGACGACGCGCAGCCGGGCGGCGGTCACCGGCGCGGGCAGCGTGACCAGGCGGGTGTAGCCGATCGTCGTCACCGTCGCGAGGGTCTGCCAGGTGCCGCCGATCTCGGCTTGCACGAGTGCGCCTTCCACGTGCTGGCCGCGCGTGATGTCCTCGCCGAGCCGGATCTGGTCGAACGTGACCGGCCGGGGCAGCCGGACGTCGAGCGGATGGTCCAAGGGAACCGCCGTGGTCAGCGACGAGTCCGTGACGGCGCCGGGAGCACCGGCCGCGAGGTTGCGGCTCTGCGTCCGGGCGATCGCCTGCCCGAACCCGGCCAGCGCGGCCGTGTCGGCGGGCGCGATCCGGCCGTCCGGGCCGGGCGGGATGTTGAGCAGCAGCGACGAGTTCCGCCCCACCGTCCGGCGGTAGATGTCGACGA
This sequence comes from Amycolatopsis nalaikhensis, assembly GCF_030264295.1. Lineage (GTDB taxonomy): Bacteria > Actinomycetota > Actinomycetes > Mycobacteriales > Pseudonocardiaceae > Amycolatopsis > Amycolatopsis nalaikhensis. The sequence continues at coordinate 8,763,501 of NZ_CP127173.1, forward strand.
GCTGCGTGGGCGACTTCGGCGTCTGGTCCGGGTGGAAGAACCAGCCGGGGCGGATGGAGACGTCGGATTCCGCGGGCGCCCATTGCAGGTACCGCACCGACGGATCGGCCAGCACCTGCCGCGACCCGAGGTCTTCGGCGGTCGCGCCGCCGACGAACAGCTCTTCGTTGTGTGCCGTGTTCGGGTCACCGGTCGTGGGCAGCGGGCTCCACTCGGTTTCACGGGCCTGCCCGGCCTCGTTGCCGACCCAGCGCACGCCCGCGGGCCCGGCGAAGGTGACGGTGTCCGGGGACAGCGCGTGGATCATCCGGAACCAGGTGGTGAAGTCGTAGGTTTCGCCGATCCCGCGGTCGCGCCACGGGTTCGCGCCGTCCAGCCACAGCTCGTCGATCGGGCCGTACTGGGTGAACAGCTCGTAGATCTGGTTGAGGTAGTAGGCGTTGTAGTCGTCTTCGTCGACGGTGAACTTCGGCAGTTTCCCGGCGGCGAGGGCGGCCGCGCGGTCGTCGTGCGGCACCAGCGTCGGGATGGTCCGGCGGGTGATCGCGCTGCCGGTGCCGTAGCGGCCCTGGCCCTGCGGTGAGCTCGCGCGGTCCTCGTAGGTGGCCTGCTCCTCGATGCTCAACGGCTGCCCGGCGGCGACTTTCGCCTCGATGCGCTGCACCTCGTCGGCGAAGAACGACTTGGGCAGCTCGGCGCCGTCGGCAGGCGACAGGTAGACGCCGACCTTGAGCCCGGCGGCCCGGGCCGAGGTGACGTAGTCGCGCAGGACGTCGCCGCGCGGGTTCGCGCAAGCGGAGTTGCGGGTCTGCCAATACGCCGAAGGGTCCGTCGACCGCGCGGCTTCCGCCGCGTCGCGGGCCTCGTCGGTGCAGCCCGGCGTCAGCCACCACGGGCTCGCGACGACGGAGTGGTTCGTGTAGCGCGTCGGGTAGAGGACGAACCCGTCGTGGTGCTTGGCCGTGAGCATCACCTGCGTTACGCCTGCGGCCTTGAGGGACCGCATCCACTGGTCCGTGTCGACGGCCGGCGGCGCGAAGGTCGACTCCTTCTCGGCGCCGGACCCCCATTCGCGGTCGGTGAAGGTGTTCATCCCGAAGTGCGTGAACGCCGTGACCGGCCGCTGCTGCCAGGCGAGCTGACCTTTCCGCGGGACGACGGCGGCGGCCTTGGCGACGATCCGGGCCGGGTTGTCGCACGACTGGACGGTCATGATGGTCGCGGGCCGGATCGGCCCGCCGCACCCGTCGTCGGCGGCGGCCGGCGAAACCGCCGGTAGCGCCGCGGAAACGGCGGCGGCGACGACGAGGACCAGTCCGCGGATCGGCATGCTGCTCCCTCATGACGGACCGCGGCCACGAACCCGGCGGCGGCGGATCGGGGGTGGACGCTGGCCAGACTAGGTCGGCCAGCCATCGGATGTCTAGACCTGACGAGATGACAAGGAATGTCGTGGATCCCTGACCCGCCGGGGATTGATCCGATGGGTCAGCGAGCGCGAGCGGGTCCGGTAGCCTGTGTTCACGAAGTGAACAGCCGTCTCAGACGTCCCGCGGAGGCTCCCGTGACCAAACCGACGCGGTCCCCGGACGCCCGCGCGGACCAGGCCGACATCCAGGCGGTGAGCCGGGTCAGCCAGATCCTGTCGCTGTTCGACCCCGCCACCCCCGAGGTCACCGCGGCCGAGGTCGCCGAGCGGCTCGGGCTCAACCGCACCACCGCCTACCGCTACTGCACGTCGCTGGTTGCGGCCGGGCTACTCGAACGCAGCAACGACGGCGGCTACGTGCCCGGCGGCCTGCTGCTGCAGCTCGGCGCGTTCGCCATCGGGCACCGCCGCGTCGTGAACCTGGCGCCGCGGCACATGCAAGCCCTTTCGCGCGCGACGCAGACGAGCGTCGTGCTCAGCCTGTGGGGGCTCACCGGCCCGGTCGTCTCGCGGGTCGAGGAGAACGTCTCCACCATCGTCGTCGTGTCCGTGCGCGTCGGCAGCCACCTGCCGCTGGACACCGCGCAGAGCAAGGTGTTCCTCGCTTACCACGCCGACCAGCTGTCAATGGAACGGCTGATCGGCAACCTGTCCGGCACGGCGCGCGACGAGCTGCGCGCGGACGTCGACCGGGTGCGCGCGGTCGGGCACTGCTCCGCGATGAGCACGCCCGGGATCGTCGCGGTGGCCGCGCCCGTGTTCGACGAGTACGGCATCTGCGCCACGCTGGCGATCGTCGGCCCGGACAACACGCTGTCGATGTCGGACGACGCGCCCGAACTGCGCGTCGTCGTCGACACCGCGCGCGAGCTCACCCACGAGCTGGGCGGGCACTACCGGCCCGACGACGTCCAGCGGGCGGTGTAGGGCAGCCACGCCGGAGACGGCGGCGGCGGCACGTCGCCGTACTCGCGGGTGCCCGCCAGCGCGCTGCCGACGAAGTCTTCGCCGATCCCGGAAACGCCGTCGACCATGACCCGGAGGGCGGCGGGACCGCCGATCCACAGCGCGGTGACGACCTCGACCGCCCGCGCGCCGGAAGCGAGGAACCGCAGCACGTCCTTCGCGGTGCGGGCGCCGTTGGTGCCGATCAGGGGCACGTCGAGCTGCCGGAAAGCCTTGCTCACCCAGTAGAGGCTCATCGGCAAGCAGCCCGGAGAACTCCACGCGCCCCACGAACCGAGCACCGCTCCGCCGTCGAGATCCGGCAGGAAGCCCGGGTACCGGCCGACCAGGCCGACGGCGTCCGCGCCCGCCGCCCGGGCCGCGCGGGCGAGCGCGACGACGTCCGACGCCTGGCCCGGCAGCTTCACGAACAACGGCACGTCGACCGCGGAACGCACGACGCGCACCGCGTCGGTCACACCGTCCACTTCGGTCAGTTGCCGCACGGCCCGCGCCTCACGGCCGTGCGGGGCACCGATGTTGAGTTCGACCGCCGGAACCACCGAGGCCATCGCGCGCCCGATCCGCGCGGCCGCCTCCGGGTCACCGAGGGTGATGCTGCCGAGCACCGGGCAACCCCGGGCGGAGCCGTACGCGTTGGCGTCGGCCAGCACGCCGAGCCAGTCGTCCAGGTCCACCTGCGCGAGCCCGGAGCGGTTCAACAGGCCGTCACCGGGCATCCCGGCGCCCGGCGGCCGCACCGAGCCGTCCGCGGCGACGAACGCGTAGTCCGCGATGTCCAGCTGGCGCCGGGCGGCGGCGCTCTCGTTCACCGACTTCGCCACCACCGCCCCGGCGCCCGCGTCCACGCACGCGGTGATCCCCGCGAGGGTCATGGTCAGCTCGGACGAGCCGACCCACACCGGATTGGCGGTGACCAGTCCCCCGAGCTCCACCCGGTCCATTCAGGACAGTTTCGGGATCGTGCTGTCGTCGGCCATGTCGACGTCCTTGGTCTCCGGGCCGAGGAAGCCGCCGAGGCTGATCAGCAGGCCCGCGAGCACGATCAGGACGCCGGGGGCGAGGTGCGCGGGCATGAAGCCGTCGAACTGCTGCAGGTAGAACTGGTAGAACGCCGGAGCGATGAGGGCGAGGCTGTAGCCGACGCCGTAGCCGGTGGACCGGATGCTCGCCGGGAACCGTTCGGTCAGGTACGCCGCGATCGGGCCGAACGTGCCGACGGTGAACACGCCGATGAGCACGCCGAAGCCGAGCGCCGCGCCGAAGCCGCCGTTCGACGCCATCAGCAGGGTGTACGAACCCGCGCCGAGCACGACCATCGAGAAGCCGTAGCCGATGTAGAACCGGCGCCGGCCGATGCGCTGCGACAGCATCCCGAACAGCGGGTAGGACAACGCGGCGGCGGCGTTGATGACGAGCATCGTCAGCGTGACCTGTTTGCTGGACAGCTCCAGGTGCGCCTTCAGCTGCGCGGGCGTCACGGCCGCTTCCATGTTGGTCGCCAGCCACGTGCCGGTCATCAGCACGAACACCTGCCCGAGCGCCCGCGGGTACTTCACCAGCAGCCGGACCAGGGGGAGCTTGTGCTTTTCGCCGGTCAGCTCGGTCGGCGGCTCGTGCACCTGCTTGAGGTAGTAGCGGAACAGCACGGCCGCGAGCAGCGCGCCGACGAGGAACGGCACCCGCCAGCCCCACTGCACGTACGCGCTGTGCAGCCCGGCGGACGGCAGCAGCTGCAGCATCAGCAGCGTGATCGCGGCGATCACCGCGTACGCGGCGGGTGAGGTCGAGGTGATGATGGAGGCGTAGAGGCCGCGTTTGTGCTTCGGGCTCCACTCCATGGCCAGCGGTACCGCGGTCGTGTATTCGCCGCCGAGGAAGATCCCGTCGACGAACCGCAGGGCGATGAGGATGCCGACCGACCACATCCCGATCGTCTCGTGGCCGGGCAGGCACGCGGTCAGCAGCGTGATCGCGCCGAAGCCGCCGACCGCGACGAGCGTCGTGCGCTTGCGCCCGACCGTGTCGGCGAAGTGGCCGAAGATGACCGCGCCGAGCGGGCGGCCGATCAGCGTCGAGGCGAACACCAGTGACGCCAGCAGCGCCGTCGTGCTCGCGCTCAGGTTCGCCGCCTGGAAGTACGCCGTCGCCGGGGCCAGCACGACGATCGGCAGGTAGATGTCGAACTGGTCGACGAAGTAGGCGAGGGTCCCGCCGCGGACGGCGGCACGCACCTTGGCGATGTCCGGACCGTGCGGGGTTCCGGGACGGGCGGCCGGCTCCGCGGCCGTGGGCGGTGTGGACATCGTCGTCCCTCCGAGAGTTCCGAACCGAATGTTCACGAAGTGAACTTCAGGCAGCCTAAACATGCGTCCGTCGATACACAAGACCGGTCACAGGGTTGACAGCCGGTCTTATAGTGAACTTTGACTTCATAATGCGAACGAAAGAGGTCCCATGAGCCCCCGTCCCGCCATCGCCACCGTCCTGGACGGCCTGGTCGACATGCACGTCCACTCCGGCCCCAGCCCGTTCCCCCGGCGGTTCGACCACGTCGAAGCCGCGCAGGACGGCGCCCGGATCGGGATGCGCGCCATGGTCGCCAAGTCCCACCACCACAACACCCAGATGGACGTCCTCGCGATGAAGGGCCGGCTCGCCGACGTCAAGGCGCAGGCCTTCGGCGGCATCGCTCTGAACAGCACGGTCGGCGGACTCAACGTCCACGCCGTGCGCATGTGCCTGCGCATGGGCGGCAAGGTCGTCTGGTTCCCGACCATCTCCTCGGGCCGCCACATCGACTGCCACCCCGAGGACGGCGCGTTCCCGACCACCACCGTTCCCCTGACGCTCGAGCGCATCGACATCGTCGACGGCGACGGCGTCCTCAAGCCCGAGGCCGTCGAGATCCTCGACGAGATCAAGGAGCAGCAGGCCGTCCTCAACGGCGGGCACATGTACCCCGAGTACATCAAGACGCTGTTCCAGGAGGCGCACGAGCGCGGGATGAAGCGGATGGTCGTCAGCCACCCCGACTTCGTGATCGGCGCCGACCCGGCCGTCTGCCGCGAGCTGATCGAGCTCGGCGCGTTCATCGAGCACGAGGTCGGCATGTACGACCCCGAGGGCACCCAGAAGTGGGACCCGAAGCAGCTGCTGACCTGGATCGAGACGCTCGGCCCCGAGCACACGGTGCTGGCCTCGGACTTCGGCCAGAAGGCCAACCCGAAGCCGGTCGACGCCTGGCTGCGGGTGAGTGAGGCCCTGCTCGACCTCGGCCTGCCGGAGAAGGACCTGCGGCGGATGGTCCGCGACAACCCGACGTACCTGCTGAACCTCGACGCCTGAAAGGACCCGCGCGTGTACGAAAAGGACGATCCTCGCTCGAGCCTGGCCACTGCGGCCCGCCCGGACACCGGCGACGCGATCGCCGCCGCCCAGTACCTCGACCTGCGCGCCACCCCGGTGGTGCGGGCGCAGAACGTCATCCTGATCCACACCGACGCCCGTGACGGCGACGACCTCGACAACGGGACGCTCGAAGGCGAGCTCGCGATCGTGGTCACCGACGCCTCCCCCGCGTTCACCGTGCTCACCGCGGATGGAACGACCAAAGTGGACTCGCCGGGCCTGGTCGTCGTCCCGCCCGGCGCGTCGCGGATCAGCGTGCACGGCGACGGCCCGCTGGTCCGGCTGGTCGAGGCGACCGAGCCCGCGTGGCGCGACCGCCCGGCCAACGCGGACGCCTACGCCGAAGACCACCCGCGCGTCGCGCTGCTCGAACGGTGGCCTGCCCCCGCCGAACAGCGCGTCCGCTTCTACCCGCTGTCCGAAGTGCCGGACGACCCGAAGCGGTTCGGGCGGATCTTCCGGACGCGCTCGTTCATGGTGAACTTCCTGCCGCTGCAGGACGGCCCGCGCGACCCGCGCAAGCTCTCGCCGCACCACCACGACGATTTCGAACAGCTTTCCCTGGCCGTGCAAGGGGAATACGTGCACCACATCCGGACGCCGTGGCTGCCCGACAGCTCCACCTGGCGCGAGGACGAGCACGTGCGGATCGGCAGCCCGTCGGTGACGATCATCCCGCCGCCGACCGTGCACACGTCCGAGGCGAGCGACCCCGGCGTGAACCAGCTGATCGACATCTTCAGCCCGCCGCGGGTGGACTTCTCGGAGAAACCCGGCTGGGTCCTGAACGCCGACGATTACCCCATGCCATGAGCGCGCGCACTGGTGGCGGGCTGTTCACCCGCCCGCACACCCCCGTGGGGACGTGGCTGAAGATCGCCTCGGGCGAACCCGCCGAGATCATGGCGTTCGCCGGGTTCGACTTCGTGGTCGTCGACCTGGAACACGCGCCACTGGATCTGCAGACGGCGTACCGGCTGATCAACACGGCCGCCGCGCTCGGCATGACGCCGCTGGTGCGGGTGCCGGACAAGACGCCGTCGACGATCCAGAAGATCCTCGACTCGGGCGCGAAGGGCATCCTCGTCCCGCACGTCGACACCGTCGAGGAGGCGGCGGCGGTCGGGCGCGCGTGCCGGTTCCCGCCGCACGGCGTCCGCGGCGCCGGAGGCACCAGCCGCGCCGGGGCGTGGGGCCTGCGCCCGAACGCCGAATACCTCGCCGAAGGCAACGAGGACGTCCTCTGCATCCCGCAGCTGGAGAGCGTCGAGGCGATCAAGGCGGCGCCGGAGATGCTGGCGCTGGACACCGTGGACGCGGTGTTCGTCGGGGCGGCGGACCTGTCGATGTCGATGGGGTCGACGCCGTCCTCGCCGGACGTGCTCGACCTGGTCGCCTCGGCGATCTCGGCGGCGCACGACGCCGGGAAGCGCTGCGGGCTCGCGTTCGGCAGCGTTCCCGAGCGAGCCGCGCAGGCGGTGCGGGAGGGCTGCGACTTCGTCCTGCTCAGCAACGACACGACGATGCTGGCCGAAGCCGCGCGCGGGCTCGTCCGGGCGTTCCGGGACGCCGCGGGATGACGCTTTCCTTGCCGCGCACGGCGTTGTCGGTGGCCGAGCTGGACCACCTCGACCACGACGGCGTCGTGCGCTTCGTGCGGACGCTCGAGGAGTACGGCCACCGGATGGTGTGGATCCCGGAGGTCACCGGGCGCGAGGCGTTCACGACGGCGGCGCTCGTGCTGGCCTCGACGGACCGGCTGGTCGTCGGCAACGGCGTGGCCCGCGCGCTCGAACGCGTCCCGAAGTCGGCCGGGTCGGCGGCGCGAGACCTCGCCGCCGGGTACCCCGGCCGGTACGTGCTGGGGCTCGGGGTCAGCGGAGCGGTCCGAGAACGCGGGATCGGGCCCCTGCCGTTCCTGCGCGAGTACCTCGACGGCGTGGACAAGGTCGCGCCCGGAGTGCCGCGGGTGCTCGGGGCGTACTCGGCCGGGATCACCCGGCTCGCGGCCGAGCGGGCCGACGGGCTGATCACGTTCCTCGTCACGCCGGAACACACCCGCTGGGCGCGCGAGACGGTCGGGGAGCTCTTCCTGTCCGTCGTGCAGTGGGCGGTGGTCGGCCGGTCGCGCGCCGCCGCCCGCGAAGTCGCCCGGGAGCGGCTGGCCTACTACCTGACGCTCCCCCACCAGATCGCCAAGCTGACGCGGCTCGGCTTCACCGAAGCGGACCTGGCTCCGCCGGGGTCCGACCGGCTCGTCGACGCGCTCGTCGCCTGCGGCACGCCCGGTCAGGTGCGCGACGCGGTGCGGGCCCAGTACGACGCGGGGGCGACGCAGGTCGCGTTGACCCTGGTCGGCCCGCTCGACGACGCGAAGCTCGACGCCTACCGCGCCCTCGCCGAAGAGGAGAACTGATGCGCCCGGCCGAAAAGGTCATCATCACCACCGCCATCACCGGCTCGGTGAACATCCCGTCGCAGAGCCCGTACCTGCCGTTGTCGGCCGACGAAGTCGCCGACGCCGCACTGGAAGCCATCGAAGCGGGGTCCGCCGTCGTGCACCTGCACGCCCGGGAACCGGACGGGCGGCCCACCGCCGACCCGGCGGTCTTCGAGAAGATCGTCGGGCGGATCACCGCGCAGACCGACGCCGTCGTCAACATCACCACCGGCGGCGCGTCGTCGATGACGATGGACCAGCGGCTCGCCGCCGCGCGCGAGCTGAAACCCGAACTGGCGTCGATGAACATGGGGTCGATGAACTTCGTCTACTCCGGCATCGCCGGCAAGGTGACGGACTGGAAGCACGACTGGGAAAAGCCGTACGTGCTCAACACGTACTCGAACCCGTTCGTGAACACCTTCGACCGGATCGAGGACACCCTGCGGACGCTCGGTGCGGCCGGGACGCGGTTCGAGTACGAGTGCTACGACATCGGGCACCTCTACTCGCTGGCGTACTTCGCCGACCTCGGGCTCGCGAAACCACCGCTGCTGATCCAGGGCGTGTTCGGCGTCCTCGGCGGGATCGGCGCCGACCACGCGAACCTGGAGCACATGGTCCGGATCGCCGACAAGCTCTTCGGCGACGACTACTACTTCTCGGCCTTCGCGGCCGGGCGCGACCAGCTGAGCTTCGGCACGCACAGCGCGTGGCTCGGCGGCCACGTCCGGGTCGGCCTGGAAGACAGCCTGTGGATCGGCAAGGGGCAGCTCGCCGAGAGCAACGCCCAGCAGGTCCGGAAGATCCGCGCGGTCGTCGAAGATCTCGGCAAGCCGATCGCCACGCCCGCCGACGCCCGGGCCATGCTGGCCCTGCGAGGAGGAAACGCATGAGCCTGCTGACCGGAAAAGTCGTGCTCGTCGTCGGAGCGAGCTCCGGCATCGGCGCGGACGCGGCGCGCGTGTTCGCCGCGGACGGCGCGTCCGTGATGCTCGTGGCCCGCACCGAGAAGCCCTTGGCCGAGCTCGCGGAGAAGCTCTCCGCCGAGGGGTACGACGTCGCCCACACGACCGGCGACGTCTCCTCCGCGGCCAGCGTCGCGGAGTTCGTGGCCGCCACGGTCGCGCGGTTCGGCCGCCTCGACGGCGCGTTCAACAACGCGGCGATGGGCCAGGGCGGACGCCTCGACGAAGTGTCCGAAGAGGACTTCGACCGGATCATGGCGGTGAACGTCAAGGGCACCTGGCTGTGCCTGCGCGCGGAAATCGCGGTCATGGAGCGGCAGGGGTCCGGCTCGATCGTGAACGTGAGCAGCATCGGCGGCCTGCGCGGCAGTTCGGGCATGGGTGCCTACCAGGCCACCAAGCACGCCGTGATCGGCCTGACCCGCACCGCCGCGCACGACTTCGGGCCGCTCGGCGTCCGCGTGAACGTGATCGCCCCGGGTCCCACGGAGACACCGATGCTGGACGAGCTGCGCCGCACGATCCCCGGCGGGGTGGAGGCCCGCATCGCGGCGACGCCGTTGCGCAAGGCGGGAACGGGCGCCGAAGTCGGTTCCGCGGCGGCGTTCCTGCTCAGCGACCGGGCGAGCCACCTGAGCGGGGTGGTGCTCCCGGTGGACGGCGGGTTCACCACCTGAGCCCGCGGCTCAGCCGGGGCCGAGGTCGGCCGACAGCCAGTGCTCCGGGTGCAGGTACAGCACGGCGTGCTCGCCGAGGTGCTCCCGCTCGTAGGCCAGGAACCCGTCGACCTGGTCCGGCGGCAGGTAGCGGGCGGCCATCTCGCGGGCCCGCTCGGCGTCGTCCGGCTCCGGGCCCGTCACCGGCCCTTCCACCGAGACGTACCGGACCGACGGCGTCGTCCGCTGCACCATCAGGCTGAACCGGCCGGCCGCCGCGATCGCGCGGGCCTTGCGGGACCCGGGCGCCGTGCGCACCCACAGGGGCCCGCCCGGCGTGTACTGGTACCAGATGGGCACGGTGAGCGGCGCCCGGTCGGGCCGCTCGACGACCGACAGCGCACCGATGTGGGGTTGCGCCAGGAACTCTTCTCGTTCTTCCTTGGACAGCACCATGCGCCCGACGCTACCGGCGGGGTACGACAAAAACCGGCTGAGATCCGGGTCACGTCGGCGTGGCTCACCGCGCCGCGCGGGCGGGTGGCTGCCATCCTGTGCCGTCAGGACAGCGGGCGAACGAGAGGACTCCCCGTGGGGATCATCAGCTGGATCGTGCTCGGCCTCATCGCGGGCATCATCGCCAAGGCCCTCATGCCGGGCAAGGACCCCGGCGGCTGCATCATCACGATCCTGCTCGGCATCGGCGGGGCGTTCGTCGGCGGCTGGGTCGGCAAGACGCTCTTCCACACGCAGATCGGCACGTTCTTCGACCTGCGGACGTGGGGACTGGCGATCCTCGGCGCGCTGATCATCCTGGTCGGCTACCGGATGGTGTTCGGCGGCCGCCGCCGCGACTGACGACGGCCGCCGGAGATCCCGCGGTCAGTTCAGGCTGACGCCGTACGCGCTCAGCGCCTCGCCCACCGGCTGGAAGTAGGACGACCCGCCGCCCTTGCCCGAGGTGATGCCGAGGCCGACGCTGCCGGCGAACAGGCAGCCGCCCGAGTCGCCGGGGTTGACCAGCGCGTTGGTCTGGATCAGCTGGTACACCGAGCCTTCGGCGTAGTTCACGGTGACGTTCAGCCGCTGGACCGAGCCCGACGTGAGGTGCGTGGTGCTGCCGCTCTTGCTGATCCGCTGCCCGACCGTCGCGGTGCCGGCGGAGCTGATCCGCTGCGTGGAGCCGTTCCACAGGGTGACCGCGCCGGGTGCGCTGCCGCTGGTGTTGCGGATCAGGCCGTAGTCGTTGTTCGGGAAGCTCGCGCCCTGCGACGGGCCGATGTTCCACTGGGACACCGCGCGCGTGCAGTGACCGGCGTCGATGACGTAGTTCTGGCCGCCGCGGTTGGTGTTGAAGCCGGCCGAGCAGCGGGTTCCGCCGCCGGTGATGGCTTCGCCGTTGTAGATCGCGGTGTGCATCTCCCCGGCGACGCGCTCGACGCGGACGCGGTCACCGAGCGACGCGGCGGTCTTGAGCAGCGCGTCCGTGCCCTTGGCCGCGTCGGCGATGGTCAGCACGACCTGGTTGGTCTTCGGGTCGAGGCCGACGGTGGTGTGCGCGACGGTCGGCAAGGCCTGCAACGCTTCCTGCGCGCTCGCGAGCGCCGCGCTGGAGTGCTTGACCAGCCGGGCCTGCGCCCCGGCCGCCGTGACCTGGTCGGCGGCGGCCTGGTCGAGCACGTTGACGACCGGCTTCGCGGCCGCGTCGAGGTAGCCGTCGGCGGCGCGGGCGCCGAGTGACGCGGTGACCGCGTGCAGGGTGTCGACGCTCGCCGCCTGCGTGCGCAGCAGGGCGACAGCGGCGGACTCGCTGATCCCGGCGTCCGCGGCGAGGGAGGCGACGGCCTCGCGCTGCACGGTCGGCGAGTAGCCGTCGATGGTCGTGGCCGTGGCGGCCGGGGTGAGGAACCCGGCGACCGCGGCGGCGGCCGCCAAGGCGGTGGCGGAGCGGGCGAACAGGGGTCGGGTTGGCATACCGTGGCTCACTTTCGCGGGGGACGGTGATCCGGCGCGGTCGAGCCTGGGCCGGGGCCGGGACCCGCGGTACCGACTTTCGTCGGACAGGACAAAAGATAGGTACCGGTCAATTCGCCCGCCGAGCGCTTCGCACAGTAAACGGACAGCGACGGGAAACAGCGGGAATGGTGAGCCGCGAGCGGTCCCTGAACTGAGGTGGACGGAAAATCCGCTGTTCGCCCGCAGGCGTGCGGCCGTCCGCTGGCTATCCTTGAGAGGCAGCCACGACCGTCGCGTCCGGGAAGAGCACGGCATGAACGACCAACGGCAGGTCCTCGTGCGGGCGGAGACCCGCCGCGTGTCGTTTTCCGGCGTGGACGGTCAAGACGAGACACTTTCTTATTCGGGTGTCACTCTCATCCGCGTCCACGCCGGACGGCGCTCCGCCGAAATCTGGCTGCCGATGGGCGATCTCCCCTCCGAAGTCGACGACGAAGCGTTGATCGCCGCCCTGCGCGACGCCTATCTGTGGCGCGGCGGCCTCAATTGACCTCGGGGTCCAGGACGAAGCCGTACTCGACCGCTTCGCCGTGACCGTCGGCGGCCGGGTGGGGCGCCAGCACCAGCTCCGGCTTGACCGCCGAGGCGATGTCGTCGTCGTTGTGCTCGTCACCCGGGAAGTAGAGCTGGGCGGTCAGCAGTTCGTGGCCCGGCGCGGACACCTTGACGTGCAGGTGCGCCGGGCGCCACGCGTGCCAGCCCGCCGCCGCGATGAGCTTGCCGCACGCGCCGTCGGTCGGGATCTGGTACGGCGCCGGGCGGACCGTGCGGATCTCGAACTTCCCGTCGGCGTCCGCGGTGAACGTCGCCCGCAGGTTCCACTCCGGGATGCCCGGGGCGAACTGCGAGTAGAAGCCTTCGGCGTCGGCGTGCCACAACTCGACCTTCGCACCGGCCAGCGCGGTGCCGTCGGTGGACGTGACCCGGCCGGTCCAGACCAGCGGCGTGCCGGGCTCGTCCGGGCGCATCGGCACCGAACCGGCGGCGCCGCGCTCGGGCGCGTCCGGCACGTAGTACGGGCCTTCGATGGTGCCCTTGTTGCCCTGCCGGTGTTCCGTGGCGACCTCTTCGACGACGTGCTCGACCCAGACGTCCAGGAACAACGGCCACTCGCCGTCTTCGCCGACGCTGATCAGCCACGACTTCAGCGCGTTGTACTCGTCGTAGGTCACCTTGTTCCGGCGGATCGTGCTGTGCACGGCTTCGAGGACTTCGCGGGCCAGCAGGCTGACGCGCTCCTTCGGCGTGTTCGCGACGCCGGCGAGCTTGTCGGACTTGAAGCGTTCGGTCGCGCTGGCCCCGGACGCGGCGGCGGTGGCGGTTTCGTGGATGGCGGTCATGAATCCTCCTTGATTCGTGGTGGGGTCAGCGGTCCTGCCGGTAGTGCCGGACCTTGCCGGGATCGAGGTCGGCGCCGAGCCCGGCGCCGGGGCGGACGGCGAGCTCGCCGTCGCTGATGCACAGCGGCTCGGCGAGCAGGTCGTCGCTCATGTCGAGGAAGTTGGACAGCTCGCCCGGCCGCCGCGACGTCAGCTCGTAGGCCGCGCCGAACGCGACCGTGCACACCGAACCCAGCTGGCCGTCGATCTGGTTGCCCATCACGACTTCCAGGCCGAGGCCCTCGGCCAGGTGGTGCGTGCGCTGCGACCGCGTGAACCCGGTCCGCGCCGTCTTGATGCTCACCGCGGTGGCCGACCCGCCGAGGATCTCGCGGGTGACGTCGGCCGGGGTCACCGCGGACTCGTCGGCGATGAACGGCACGTCCAGCTGCGCGACGAGCCAACGGCGGCCGAGCACGTCGTCGGCCGGGCAGAGCTCCTCGGCGAAGAGCAGGCCCAGGTCGGCCATCTCGCGCATCGCCCGCGCCGACTCCGCCGCCGTCCAGCCGCGGTTTCCGTCCACGTACAGGCCGACGTCGTCGCCGAGACCTTCGCGCAACGCCCGCACCACGGCGGTGTCCAGGGAAACCGGGCGGCGCCCGACCTTCACCTTGAACGTCGTGATGCCGTGGGTGTCGCGCATCCGCTCGGCTTCGGCGACCATCGCGGCCGGTTCGGCGAACCCGAGCATGTGCGAGACGCGCATGCGGTCGGTGTAGCCGCCGAGCAGCTCGGTCACCGAGACGTCGAGCGAGCGGCCGAGCGCGTCCCAGATGGCCATGTCGATGGCCGACTTCGCGGCCGGGTTGCCGACCGTGCGGGCGAGTCGCGTGTGGACGGTCTCGCGGTCGAGCAGGCTGAGCCCGACGACCTGCGGCGCGAAGAGCGTCTCGATGACGGCGACGATCCCGGCTTGGGTTTCGCCGTAGGTGAACGGCCGCGGCGGTGCCTCGGCGACCCCGACGACGCCGTCGTCGGTGTGCACCCGCACCAGGACGTGCTCGGCGGTGTGCACCTCGCCGGAGGCGAACCGCAGGGGCTTGCGGTAGGGGATGGCGAACGGGATCGCCTCCACCCGCGTGATCTTCATCGGGTGTCCTCGGGTCGGACGGACGGGAACACGTCCTCGAGCGCGTCGAGGACGGTCGTGACGAGCGGGGACCGGGATTCGCGGTGCCAGGCCAGCGCCAGCTCGACGGTCGCCGCGCCGGCCAGGTCGCGGAAGACGACCCCGGCCAGCGGCAGCGACCGCGCCGAAGCCGGCACGACGCCGACGCCGAGTCCGCCGGCGACCAGGGCCAGCAGGACCGCGGTCCCGGGTGCCTCGTGCACCCGGCGCGGGGTGAAGCCCGCGTCGCGGCAGCTGCGGAGGACGGCTTCGTGGACCACGGAGTTGCGGCCGTCGTAGGTGACGAACGGCTCGGCGCGCAGGTCCGCCACCGCCACCACGGGCTCGACGGCCAGCCGGTGGTCGGCCGGCACGGCGAGGACCAGCGGTTCGACCTCGATGACGCGGAAGCCGATGTCTTCGCCGGCCACCGGCGGGCGCAGCACCCCGATGCCGAGCGTGCCGGCCCGCAGCAGGTCGCACTGGTCGACGGTGAGCAGGTCGGCGCGAACCTCGAGCTCGACCTGGGGCACCCGGTGCCCGACGGCGCGGGCCAGGTGCGGCAGGTGCGAGAACGCCGCCGTGCCGGTGAAGCCGATCCGGACCAGGCCGAGCTGGCCTTCACCGATGCGCCGGACGCCGCGGACGCCGCTGTCGACGGCGTCGAGCACCCGGCGGGTCTCGTCGAGGAAGAACTCCCCCGCCGGCGTGACCCGGACCTGCCGGGTCGTGCGGGACAGCAGCGCGACGCCGAGCTCGTCCTCCAGCTGCCGGATCGTGTGGGACAGCGCCGGCTGGGCCACGTGCAGCCGGTCGGCCGCCTTGCCGAAGTGGCAGGTCTCGGCGACGGTGGCGAAGTACCGCAGGTGCCGCAGTTCCATGGCTGCCTCCTCCCGTGCCCTCGTCGCCGTCACCCCACGGTAGGGAGCGACATTGATCGAAGACAAAGACTTGTTTTCCGCAGATTGATCGATGCTCGTTATCAATAGCACCCTAGGTCAGAACTGGGTATTTGCCTCGTGTGACCGGCGGCACGGCCTGTCACCGTTCGAAGCCATGACCGAACAGCTGGAGCACCTGTCGGCGGTCGTCGCCGACGCCGTCGTCGAAGACCCCGAGGCGGGCGTCTACCGCGCCAACCGGCGGATCTTCACCGACGAAGAAGTCTTCGAGCTCGAGATGAAGCATATCTTCGAGGGCAACTGGATCTACCTCGCCCACGAGAGCCAGCTGCCGAACCCCGGCGACTACTTCACCACCTACATCGGCCGTCAGCCGGTCGTGCTCACCCGCGACAAGGACGGCGAGCTACACTGCCTGATCAACGCGTGCGCGCACCGCGGCGCGATGATCTGCCGCCGCAAGACCGACAACCGCACCACGCTGACCTGCCCGTTCCACGGCTGGACGTTCCGCAACGACGGCAAGCTGCTCAAGGTCAAGGACCCCGACGGCGCCGGCTACCCGGACTCCTTCGACACCGGCGGCTCGCACGACCTGACCCGCGTCGCGCGGTTCGACTCCTACCGCGGCTTCCTCTTCGGCAGCCTCAACCCGGACGTCCTGTCCCTCGAAGAGCACCTCGGCGACACGACCAAGGTGATCGACATGCTCGTCGACCAGTCCCCCGACGGGCTGGAGGTGCTGCGCGGCGCGTCGACCTACACCTACGACGGCAACTGGAAGGTGCAGGCCGAAAACGGCGCCGACGGCTACCACGTCACGGCCACGCACTGGAACTACGCCGCCACCACCGCGCGGCGCAACACCGGTGAGTCCAAGAACGACACCAAGACCCTCGACGCGGGCAGCTGGGGAAAGTCCGGCGGCGGCTACTGGTCCTTCCCGCACGGGCACCTGTGCCTGTGGACGTGGGCGGGCAACCCGCAGGACCGTCCACTGTGGAACCGGATGGCCGAGCTGAAGGCGAAGTTCGGCGACGCCAAGGGCGAGTTCATGGTCCGCGGCTCCCGCAACCTGTGCCTCTACCCCAACGTGTACCTGATGGACCAGTTCTCCACCCAGATCCGGCACTTCCGGCCGATCGCGCCGGACAAGACCGAGGTCACCATCTACTGCATCGCGCCGAAGGGCGAGAGCGCCGACGCCCGCGCGTGGCGGATCCGCCAGTACGAGGACTTCTTCAACGCCTCCGGCATGGCCACCCCCGACGACCTGGAGGAGTTCCGCTCCTGCCAGCTCACCTTCCGCGCGACGGCCGCGCCGTGGAACGACATGAGCCGCGGCGCGAAGCACTGGCTGACCGGCCCGGACGAGGTCGCCGAAGCCCTGGACATGAAGGGCGTCATCTCCGCGGGCAAGAAGAACGAGGACGAGGGCCTCTACCCCGTCCAGCACGGCTACTGGCGGGACACCATGCGGGCCGCGATCGCCGCCGAACGAGGAGAGACGCGATGACCACCGCGGAAAAGACGATCACGCAGCACGACGTCGAGCAGTTCCTCTACCGCGAGGCGCGCTACCTGGACGACCGCGAGTTCGAGAAGTGGCTGGAGTGCTACGCCGACGACGTCGTCTACTGGATGCCGTCCTGGGGCGACGACGACCTGCTGACCGAAGACCCGCAGTCGTCGATCTCGCTGATCTACTACCCGAACAAGGGCGGGCTGGAGGACCGCGTGTTCCGCATCCGCACCGAGCGCTCGAGCGCGACGTCGATCCCGGAGCCGCGCACCAGCCACAACATCACCAACGTCGAGCTGATCGAGCGCCGCGGCGACGTCGTCGACGTCCGGTTCAACTGGCACACCATGTACTTCCGGTACAAGACCGTCGACCCGTACTACGGGACTTCGTTCTACACCATCGACTTCTCCGGGGCGGCGCCGCTGATCCGCCGCAAGACCGTGGTGCTCAAGAACGACTACATCCACCACGTCGTCGACGTCTACCACATCTGAGGGCCCGCCATGACGCACCAGGTAGCGCTGTCCTTCGAGGACGGGGTCACGCGGTTCATCACCTGCGCGCCGGACCAGACCGTCGCCGACGCGTCCTACCGGCAGCGCATCAACATCCCGCTGGACTGCCGCGACGGCGCCTGCGGCACGTGCAAGGCGTTCTGCGAGTCGGGTGAGTACGACGGCGGCACCTACATCGACGACGCGCTCACCGCGGACGAGGCCGGCCGCGGGTACGTGCTGCCGTGCAGTATGAAACCGAAGTCCGACCTGGTGCTGCGCATCGCGAGCACGTCCGCGGTGGCGAAGACCGAAGCCGCCACCCACCCGGCGACACTGACCGCGCTGGAGCGGCTCTCCCCGACCACCGTGGCCGTCACGCTGGAGACGCCCGACCGGGACGCGCTGGCGTTCCTGCCCGGCCAGTACGTCAACATCGCCGTGCCCGGCACCGACCAGACCCGGTCCTACTCGTTCAGCAACGCCCCCGACGAGAAGAGCTTGACCTTCCTCGTGAAGCTCACCCCGGGCGGGGTGATGTCGGAGTACCTCACCGAACGCGCGAAGCCCGGGGACGAGCTGTCCTTCACCGGGCCGCACGGCAGCTTTTTCCTGCGCGAGACCGACCGCCCGGTGCTGCTGCTGGCCGGGGGCACCGGGCTGGCCCCGATCCTGTCGATCCTGCGGACCATGCGGGCCACCGGGTCGACCCGGCCGGTGCACCTGGTCTACGGCGTGAGCACCGACGACGACCTCGTCGAGACCGCAACCCTCACCGAACTGGCCGCGCAGGTCGAAGGCTTCACCTGGGACCACTGCGTCGCGGATCCGGGCAGTTCCGCGCCCAACAAGGGGTACGTCACGACGTTGCTGCGCGACGAGCACCTGCACGGCGGCGACGTCGCGGTCTACCTGTGCGGGCCGCCGCCGATGGTCGAGGCCGTGCGCAAGCACTTCGCCGACGGCGGGATCGAGCCGACGGGCTTCTACTACGAGAAGTTCGCCCTCGCCGCCCCGGCGCGGGAGCCCGCCGCCGAACCGGCCGAGGCGCCCGGGCCGCCGCCGGACTCCGCGGTGCTGCCGGAGAACGTGCCCGGCGCGAGCCGCGCCCTCGCCGGGCAGACGGTGTTCCCGGTCGCGACCGTCGCGCCGTTGCGGGCGGGCACGCCGCCGTCGGCCGAGGCCGAGACCGCCGTCGCGCGGACACTCGGCGGGCAGGCCGTGTTCCCCGCTCCCCCGGAGCCCGGGCGGTACGAGATCGGCGAGGAGCACCCGTCGGTGCACGAGTCGGACGCCGTGTTCGAGGCGCGCCAGGCGCTGGAGCTGGGCGCGGTGGAGCTCACCATCGGCCGGCTCACCTCGCGCCAGCTCGCCGGGTACCGGCTGCTGGCCGAGTCGACGGTGCCCTATGTGGACGGTGACCGGTTCGTCGACGCGGCCGCCTACACCGAGACCAACGCGGCCTTCCACGACTACCTGTTCGGCCTCACCGGCAACGAGCACCTGCTGCAGGCCTACCGCGCGCTCGGCGTCAAGGGCCACATGGAGACCACGCTGCGCAAGGCGACCTGGTGCCACCCGCGCTGCACGCAGGACCACCTGGACATCGTGAGCGCGTTCGAAGCGGCTGACCGGGCCGCGGCCCGGCGGCTGGTCGCCGAGCACGCCGAACGCTCCAAGGTCACCACCCGGCGCGCGATGGCGGGCGCGCCCGAACGACCGGCGTTCGTCAGCCCCGGCCGCTTCGACGGCAAGGTCGTCGTGATCACCGGGGCCGCGCAGGGCATCGGCGAGCGGACCGCGCGGCGGATCGCCGCCGAGGGCGGGGCGCTCGTGCTGGCCGACCGCTCCGAGCTGGTCGAGGGCGTCGCCGGGGAACTCGAGGCCCACCCGGTCGTCGCGGACCTCGAGACGTGGGCGGGTGCCGAAGCGGTCACGAAGGCCGCCCTGACGCGGCACGGCCGGATCGACGTCCTGGTCAACAACGTCGGCGGGGCGATCCGGTTCAAGCCGTTCACCGAATTCACCGCGGCCGAGATCGAAGCCGAGCTGCGGCGGTCGCTGACGACGACGTTGTTCGCCTGCCGGGCCGCGCTGCCGTCGATGACCGAACGCGGGAGCGGCGTGATCGTCAACGTGTCCTCGGCCGCCACCCGCGGCATCCACCGCATCCCGTACTCCGCGGCGAAGGGCGGGATCAACGCGATCACCGCGTCGCTGGCCCTGGAGTACGCCGGGGCCGGGATCCGCGTGGTCGCGACGGCGCCCGGCGGGACGGAAGCGCCGCCCCGGCGGATCCCGCGGGGCGGTCCCGAGCCGGCCACCGAGCGGGAGCGGGCGTGGTACCAGGCCCACATCGACCAGACGCTCGATTCGTCATTGCTCAAGCGGTACGGCACGCTGGACGAACAGGCCGCGGCCATCACGTTCCTGGCCTCGGACGAGGCCTCGTACGTCACCGGCACCGTCCTGCCCGTCGCCGGGGGCGATCCCGGCTGAGGCGAACCACGAGGTGGACGTGAGCAGAGCAGCACCGCCGTTGATCGGGCGGGCGGACCTCGTGACCGGCCTGGCGCACCGGCTCCGGGCGGGCCACGCGCGGTTCGTCCTGCTCGCCGGGCCGTCCGGGATCGGCACGTCGGCGCTCGCCGTCCACCTCGCGGGCGAGCACGACGGCCCGTGCCTGCGGGCGACCGGCGCCGAGTGGGAGGCCGACCGGCCGTACGCGCTGCTGGACCAGGCCTGGCCGGGGCTGACCGGGCCGGACCCCCTGGAAGCCGCCGGTGAGCTCGTCCGGCGCCTCGATCCCGGCACGCTGCTGGTCGTCGAGGACGCCCAGCTCGGCGACCTGGACTCCCTGCGGACACTGGCGTCGGCCCTGCGCCACCACCCGGACGCCGGGCTGCGCGTGGTGGCGACCGCGGTGACCGGGGACCGGCGGGCCCGCGCCGAGGTGCTCGACCTGCTCCCCCGCGTCGCGACCGACCAGCCCCGGGTGCCGCCGCTCGACGCCGCGGAGATCGCCGAGCTCGCGGCCGCGTACGGCGTCGCCCTGCACCCGTCGATGGCCGAGCGGCTGACGCGGCACACCCTGGGCAGGCCAGGACCCGCCGTGCGGCTACTGGCCGAGCTGCCCCGCTCGACCTGGACCACCTTCGACCCGGTGTTGCCCGCACCGGCCGTCGTCGATGCCCGCGTGCGCCAGGCCTTGGCGGACTGCTCGCCCCCGGCGCGGTGCTTCGCCGAGGCGGTCGCGGTCCTCGGTGACGGCTCGCCGGTCCGGACCGTCCTGGCCCTCGCCGAGCTCACCGGCGACCCGCTGCCGATGCTCGACGAAACGGCCGCCGCCGGACTGGTCGAGCTCGCGCCGCGCGGCCTGACCTCCGTCGGCCCACCGGACCCGATGGTCCGCGCCGCCGTGCTCGCCCGGCTCGGGCCGCGGCGGCGGGCCGCGCTGCAGCGCCGCGCGGCGGACCTGGTCGACGACCCGGTGCGGGCACTGCGGCTGCTCGTCGCCGCCAGCCCGGTGCCCGACGCCGACGTGGCCACCCGGCTCGACGACCTCGCCGCGGCACGGGCCGCCGAGGGCGCCTGGGGCACCGCGGCCACTCTGCTCACCGACGCGAGCAGGCTCACCGACGACCCGCCCCTGCGGCAGGCCCGGATCACCCGCGCCGTCGACGCCCTGATCGGCGCCGGGGACGTGTTCCGCGCGGCCGCGCTGGCGCCGGAGGTGGAGAGCGTCCGCGAAACGCCGCTGCGCGACGCGGTCCTCGGCTACCTCGCGCTGGTCCGCGGCCGGGCCGCCGAGGCGGGCACCCGGCTGGGGCGCGCGTGGGACATCGTCAACGCCGAGCGTGACCCGGAGACCGCCGCGCTCATCTGCCAGCGCTACGTCCTGGACGCCCTCTGCCGCTACGACGGCCGCGACCTCGTGCGGTGGGCGGACCGGGCCATCGAGCTGGCCGGGCCGGACACCCCGCCCGCCGTCGAAGCCGCCGCCATCCGCGGCCTCGGCCTGGCGGGCATCGGCCGCGCCAAACAGGCGAGGCGGGACTACGAGACGCTCACCGGGCGGATCCGGCACGGCGCCCAGTCCCAGCGCGCGGTGATGGCCCGCGGCTGGCTCGGCCTGCTCACCGACCGCGTGGACGACGCTCGCGTCGACCTGGAAAGCGCGGTGCCGACGAGCTACCTAGGCGGCTCCGCGCGGATTTCGTTGTGGGCGCGGGCGTGGCTGGCGCGGGCGCAGTTCCTGACCGGCGAGTGGGACGAGGCGCTCACGACCGTCCGCGACGCGCTGGAGCTGCAGGAGCGCACCGGCATCCTGCTCACCGGGCCGCTGCTGCGGTGGACCTCGGCGTCGGTGCACGCGCTGCGCGGGGACTGGGACGACGCCGAAGAAGCGTTGCTGCGCGGGGAAACCGGCACCGGTGACTACCCGATCATGCGGCTGCCGAGCCGGTTGGCCCGCGCCCAGGTCGCCGAGGCGCGCGCCGACTCCGAAGGGGTGCTGCGGGCGCTGTACCCGCTGACCAGCCGTCCGCCGGCGTCGAGTGCCGACGAGCCGGGGCACTGGCCGTGGCACGACACCTACGCCCACGCCCTCGTGCTGCTCGGGCGGCTCGACGAGGCCGAGGACTTCCTGGCCCCGCACGAAAAACTGGCCGCCAAGCGCGACCACGCGTCGGCGCGCGCCCGGCTCGCCGCCGCCCGGGGCCGCCTGCTGGGCGCGCGGAACGACGTCGCGGGTGCGACGGCGTCGTTCGACGAAGCCGTCGAGCTGCTCGGCGCGCTGCCGTTGCGCTACGACCAGGCCCGCGTGCACTTCGCCTATGGCCAGACCCTGCGCCGCCTCGGCCGCCGCGGCCGGGCCGACGTCCTGCTCACCACCGCACGCGACGGGTTCGCCGCCATGGGCGCCACGACCTGTGTCGAACGCTGCGACCGCGAGCTGAAGGCGGGCGGGGTGAACCTCCTGCGCACCGGGGCGACGGCGCTGACGCCGCAGGAGGAAGCCGTCACGCAGCTCGTCGCGCGCGGACTGTCCAACAAGGAGGTCGCGGCGGAGCTGTTCCTGTCCGGCAAGACGGTCCAATACCACCTGACGCGGATTTACGCGAAGCTCGGCGTCCGCTCGCGGACCGAGCTGGCCGCGCGGCACACCGCCGACCCGGAGGACCGGCCGGTCAGCCGACCATGAGCAGCATGCCCGCGGCCATGGTGACCTCGGCCGTGACGGTGGCCAGGCGACGCGGTCCCGGGACCGGAGAACCGCGCGCGTGCCAGTGGAGCGCACACCGCGCCGCCGCCCACAGCACGACCACCACCACGGGCAGGAACGACGGCGTGGTGGCCGCGGTGTGCCCGCCGTGCCGGTGGGGCACCGCACCCGGGTGCGCGGCCGCCAGCGGCATCAGGACCACCAGCGCGGCCATCGCCAGCAGGTCGGCCAGCACCGGCAGGCGCGCGAGCACCGGCCGATCCGCCCCCGCCGCCCAGTACGCCACCCCGCCGAGCAGGCCCGCCCAGGCCAGCGGGCCGAGGACGGCCACGCCGGGCACCGCCATCGCGACCATCGCGGCGCAGAGCACCCCGTGGGCCCACCGGCCGCGCACCCCGCACGCCGGGTGCGCGGCCAGTCCGCTCAGCAGGCTGGCCACGGCCAGCACGGCGACCGGGTCAGCCACCGTGGCAGTGCCCGTTCGCCGACGGCGGCACGTCCAGCGTCGGGTTGCGGTCGAAGAACCCGACCGGCTTCAACGTGAACCCGGCGTAGTCGACCGGCATCACGGGCCAGTCCTCCGGCCGCGGGAAGTGCGTCAGGCCGAAGGTGTGCCACAGCACGATGTCCTCGCCGTCGACGCTCCGGTCGGCCGCGGTCCAGGCCGGCAGCCCGGCCCCGCCCGGGTGCTGGTTGACCAGGTCGCCCGCCGGGTAGCGCTCGGCCGGGTCGTACCGGGTCACCCACAGGTGTTTGGTAGCGAAGGCCGCGCGCTGGTGGATCGACGACGACTCGTCGGCCAGCAGCGTCGGCTGCCCTTCCGGGTACAGCGCGTAGGCCACGTTGCGCCCCAACCGGTTCCGGCTTTCCGGGTTGACGATGTGCCACGCGCGCGCCCGGCTGTTGTCGGCGACGCGGGCGGCCTCGGACTCCGACGTCAGCCGGGTGCGGGACTCGCGGAAGGCGTTGCCGTACGGGTTTTCCGCGCTCACCGGCAGCCTCTGGGCCTCGACCTCGTCGACGGCGTTGCGCGGGCCGTCCACGCACATGTCGAGCCGCGCGGAGAACAGGTGCTGGTGGTACGGCGCGCCGAGACCGGGCGCCAGCTGCGTCGCGTAGTCCTGGCCCTCGGTGTAGGCCGAGGTGAAGGTGATGCCGGTGGCCTTCGCCTCGAGCTGGATCGTGCCGTCGAGGTAGAGGTACCAGTAGAAGCCGTAGTCGTAGTTGCCGATGGTGGTGAAGAACGAGATCACCAGACGGCGCTGGCGGCGCGTCTCGTGGGAGCCGGCGAACATGTCGCTGTGCTTCCACAGCACGCCGAAGTCCTCTTCGTGCATGCAGATCGCGTTGCCGATCGTGCGCGGCTCGCCGAGGTCGTCGGCGACCGTGGCGTCGAAGTAACGGATTTCGCCGAGGCAGTCGCAGCCCAGCTCGAGGGAATTGGTGTAGCGGGCGAACATGTACTCGCCGCAGTCGAAGTAGTTCTGCCAGAACCGCACCGGCGACGGGTCCGCGTACGGCACCACCATCTCCGCGACCGACGCCCGGTACAGCACCGGCCGCTCGTGGAAGGACAGCTGGTGCAGCGTCAGGCCTTCCCGCTCGTTGAAGCCGAGGCGCAGGTCCCAGTTCTCCCACCGGACACGGCTGCCGTCGACGGCGAAGCTCGGGCCGTCGGGCTGGGTGATCTCGATCGGCTTGAGCGTCGTGCGGTGCGGCCCGGTCTGCGCCGGGTCGTCGAAGTTGCCCGGCTCCTGGGGCACCGGCAGCTCGCGGTGGTCGAGCACGCGGACGACCTCGCGCCGCGTCAGGTCCACGTAGGCCACCAGGCCGTCGACCGGGTGCGCCCACGGGTGGTCCTTCTCGTGGAACTGCTGGAACCCCAGCACCCGCACGATCCGGCGGCCCGCCTCCCCCGGCTCGTCGTAGGCACCGGCCGACAGCGGCACCGACCGCACGCTCGCCGGGTCGATCCCGCGGCGGGCCAGCGCCGCACACCACGTCTCGCTGCCGTTGACGATGTCTTCGACGAGCTCGAACTCGGTGTCGATGATCGGCGGCTGCCCGGACACGGCCGGGTCGATCCCGGTCACCGAGTCCACAGTGGACCGGGTGGTCGACACGACGACGTCGCGCGAGCTGCCGTCGGCCAGGTCCAGCAGCACGACCCGGAAGCGGCGCTCGACCGGCGAGCCCGGCGTGAAGGCGAGCACCTCGTCCTTGGCCGGTTCTTCGAGGGCGAAGAACGCGAACCGCACGGCGTCGCCGAGCAAACCCGCCTCGGCGAGGACACCGCGGGCCGCGGTGATCTCGGCGGCGGTCACCGGGTCGAGCGGGTGGGTGGCCGTCGTGGTGACCTGGTCGTCGGTGAGGGTCATGATCGCTCCTGTTCAGGCGGGTTCGACAGCCGGGACGGCGGAGGTGACCGGGCGCAGCACCCGGTGCAGGACGAGGCCGAGCACGAAGGCGCCCAGCAGGACCGAGCCGATCACGGCGGCCAGCGTCGCGGAACCGCCGATGAGGGTCGGGAAGTTGCCGATGGTCAGGGCCAGGCAGGCGGCCAGCCCGGCGAAGCCCAGCAGCGGCGCGACGACGGTGTGCCACACCCGGCGGTCGGCGCCCGTGCGGCGGAAGAACACCAGCACGGCCAGGCAGGTCATCGTCATCAGGGCGAGCACGCCGAGCGTCGCGGTGCCCGCCATCCAGGAGAACACCTGGGTGACCGGGTCCATCCCGGTGACGGCGAACAGGGCGACGAGCACCAGCGCCGAGACCGTCTGGACGACCGACGCGACGTGCGGGGAGCCGTGGCGGCCGTGGCTGCGCCCGCAGTGCGACGGCAGCGCACCGGAATTGCCGAGGGAGAACGCGTAGCGCGCGAGGACGTTGTGGAATGACAACGCGGCGGCGAACAGGCTGGTCACCAGCAGCACCTGGACGACGTCGGCGCCCGCGGTGCCGAGGTAGTTGCCGACCGTCGTGATCAGCATGGTCCCGGGGTCGGTCCCGGCCTGCGCGATGGCGGCGTCGTCACCCCACGCCGACACCACGGCCCACGCCGAGAGCGCGTAGAACGCGGTGATCAGCAGCAGCGCGGTGTAGGTGGCGCGCGGGATCGTCTTGGCCGGGTCGCGGGCCTCGTCGCGGAAGATGGCCGTCGCCTCGAACCCGATGAAGCTCGCGATGGCGAACATGATCGCGATGCCGACCGAGCCGGAGCCGATCTTCGCCGGGTCGAACAGCGCCGTGGACAGCCCGGACGGCGACCCGCCGCGCACGGTCACGACCGCGTCGAAGACGAGCACGATGCCGACCTCGCACAGCAGCAGCACGCCGAGCACCTTGCTGCTCAGCTCGATGTGGCGGTAGCCCAGCACGCCGACGACGGCGAGCACCGCCAGCGCGTACGCCCACCACGGGACGGCCGGGCCGCCGTAGTGCTGGACCAGGCCGTCGAGGGTGGCCCCGAGGTAGCCGTAAACGGCCAGCTGGACGGCGGTGTAGGTGACCAGGGCGAGGAACGCGGCGCCGAGCCCCGGCGCCCGGCCGAGCCCGCGCCGGACGTAGGTGTAGAACGCGCCGGCGTCGGGCACGTGCCTGCTCATCGCGCAGAACCCCACGGCGAACAGCAGCAGGACCACGCAGCAGACGGCGAACGTCGCGGGGAACGCGGCGCCGTTGCCCAGCGCGACGCCGAGCGGGACGCTGCCCGCGACGACGGTGAGCGGCGCGGCGGCGGCCACGACCATGAAGACGATGGAACCGGCACCGAGGGAGCCGGAAAGGGAACGGGACGCGGACGTGTCCATGACGGACCTCCGGAGAGGATGGGGACTTCGGTCGGCCCAGGCTTGCCGAGACACGTTGCCGACACCGGACTCGCTGGGTCAAACCCCCGTCTCCGCCTCCGGGAACCCGGCGAAGGGCGTTCTCCGAACGCGGGAACGCGGCCGCGGAAATTCTCATTCGGCTTGTGCGGACCCGCGCCGGGCCGTAATACCGGCGTGATCGAGCTTGGTTAGCGTGATGCGCCCCGGTAGGAGAAGAACCATGTCGTTGCCGCCCAGACTGCTGCCGCCGGTGCGCGCGGAGTCCCCGATGTCCGGTCTCGACCGGCGCAACCTCGGGCCGCTGCCGGTGTTCGCGCAGTCGGTCGCCGGGGCCGCGCCGTCGGCGGCGATGGCCGCGAGCCCGGCGATCGCGGCCGCCAACGCCGGGACCGGGGTGCTCTGGTCGTTCGCCGCCGCCCTGGTGCTCGCCCTGCTGATCGGGGTGTGCGTCGCCCAGTTCACCCGGCGGATGGCGGCCGCCGGGTCGCTCTACAGCCTCACCGCGAAGGGCCTCGGCCCGGTCGCGGCGTTCGTCTGCGGCTGGGCGCTGCTGATCGGCTACGGCTTCCTCGCGATGGCCGCCCTCGCCGCCGCCGGGATGTACGCGCGGGGCGGGCTGGAGCGGGCCGGGCTGCCGGCGGGCTGGGTGGTCGCCGCCGTGGTCACGCTCCTGCTCGGGGCGCTGGTGACGGTGTGCGTGCTGCGGGGCGTGCGGCTCTCGGGGCGAGTCGTGCTCGTCACCGAAGCCGTGTCGATCAGTCTGATGCTGACGGTGTTCGTGCTGCTGCTGGTGCGGGTGGGGCCGCAGTCGCCGTTCACGACGCCGGACCGCGGGCTCGGCGGGATCGCCGCCGGGGTGCTGCCCGCGCTCGGGGCGTTCATCGGGTTCGAGGCCGCGACGTCGTTCGGCGTCGAGGCGAAGCGACCGTTCCGGACGGTCCCCCGCGCCATGCAGTGGACCGCGGCGCTGTGCGGCGTGCTGTACCTGGTCGCCGCCCACACGCAGACGATCGGCGCGCGGAGCCTGCCGGGCGGGCTGGCCGCCCAGGCCGAGCCGGTCGGCGCACTGGCCGCGGCCCAGCACCTGCCGTGGCTGTCCTACCTGCTCGACGCCGGGATCGGCGCGTCGTTCTTCGCGTGCGCGATGACCGTAGCCGGCACGCTGGCCCGCCTGCTGCTGTCGATGGGCCGCGAAGGCGTCCTACCGCGGCGGCTCGGCGCCACCCACCCCCGGTACCGCACGCCGCACGTCGCGGTCCTCGCCACCGTGCCGGTGCTCGCGCTCGCGGCCGCGGCACTGCCGGCCGCCGGTGTCCCGCCGGCGAAGGTGCTCATGACCCTGCTGAACGTGGCCGGGTTCGGCTACCTGATCGCCTACTTCCTGGTCTGCCTGGCCGCGCCGGTGTTCCTGCACCGCATCGGCGAGCTGACCCGCGGCGCGGTCGCCGCGGCGGCGGTCACCGCGGCCGCGCTGCTCGCCGCGCTGACCGTGTTCACGACGTCCACTGTGGACGGCCCGTACCCGGTGCTGTTCGCCGTGCTCGCCGCGGCCGGGCTGGCCTGGTTCGGCTGGCTGCGGGCACGACGGCCGCGGAGCCTGGCCGCGATCGGCATCTACGACGAGACCACCGCCGAAGACCTGCTGGACGGCCGGCCGTGAGCCCCGACCCCGCCCCGCTGTCCGGCCGCCAGCCCAAGGCGGTCCGCAGCGCGCTCGCCGTGCTCGAAGAAGTCGTCGCCGCCGGGCCCGGCGTCACGGCGAAAGAGATCTCGGGGGCGTTGAAACTGCCGCCCGCCACCACCTACCGGCTGCTCAACCTGCTGGTGGCCGAGGGGTACCTGGTCCGCCTGCCCGACCTGCGCGGGTTCGCGCTCGGGCGGCGCGCGGCCCGGCTGTCCGTGCCGGTGACCACGCGCCCGCCCGCCGCGGCCCGCGCGATCGTCGGGCACCTGCGCCAGCAGGTCCGCTGGGGCGTGCACCTGGCGTCCTTCCGGACCGGCCGGATCGTCCTGCTCGACGGCGACCCCGACCACCCGCCGCACGACGAGGCGCTGCTCGCCCGCTACCCGCACGCGTCCGCGCTCGGCAAGCTGCTCCTGGCCGACCAGGCCGACTGGCGCGCGGCCGTCCGCGGGCTGCGGCAGCTCACCGCGCACACGGTCATCGACGCCGACCGGCTGGACGCCGAGCTGGCCCGCTGCCGGGAAGACCGGCTGGCCCGCCAGTGCGGCGAACTGCACGCCGACCGGGGCTGCCTCGCCGTCCCGATCCACGACGTCACCGACGGCACCCTGGTGGCCGGGCTGGCGCTCAGCGGGCCCCCGGACCGCGTCGCCGAGCCCAACACCGAACTCCTCGACCGGCTGCGCGAGCACGCGGCCCAGCTGGCCCCGCTGCTGGCCTGAGGGCGCCGCTGGACAACGTGCGTGCGGTTACGCGCAAGTCCGGGCCGCGGACTCCTGCGACGGTGGCGGCAGCCACCCCTTTCTTCCCGCAGGAGGACGCCATGACACTGACCGCCGACACCCGGACCGGGTTCACCACCAGGTTGTTCATCGACGGTGCCTGGACGGACGCGGCGGCCACGTTCGAAGACCTCAACCCGGCCACCGGCGAGGTGCTGGCCCGGGTCGCCGACGCGAGCGCCGAGGACGTCGACCGGGCCGTCCGGGCCGCGCGGGCCGCGCTCGAAGGCGTGTGGGGCGAGACGCCCGGCGTCGCGCGGGGTCACCTGCTGAACAAGCTCGCCGACCTCGTCGAGCGGGACGCGCAGGAGCTCGCCCGGCTGGAGGCGCTGGACATCGGCAAGCCCGCCGGGCAGCCCGCGATGCTGGACGTGCCCAACACGATCGCCACCTTCCGGCACTTCGCCGGCTGGGCCGACAAGATCCAGGGCGCCACCATCCCGACCGCCGGGTACCTGGGGATGGCGAAGACGCACTCCTACACCGTGCGCGAGCCGGTGGGCGTGATCGGCGCGATCATCCCGTGGAACACCCCGCTGATGATCGCGGCGTGGAAGCTCGGCCCGGCACTGGCCGCGGGCAACACCGTCGTCGTCAAGCCCGCCGAGGACGCGCCGCTGTCGATCCTGCACCTGGGCAAGCTCGTCGAGGAGGCCGGGTTCCCCGCCGGGGTCGTCAACATCGTGCCGGGCCTGGGCGGCGGCGCGGGCGCGGCCCTGGTCGCCCACCCGGACGTCGACAAGATCAGCTTCACCGGCTCCCCCGAGGTCGGGCGGCTGATCCAGAAGGCCGCCGCGGACACCTTCAAGCGCGTCACGCTGGAGCTGGGCGGGAAGAGCCCGCAGATCGTCGCCGAGGACGCCGACGTCGAGGCCGCGATCAACGGCATCGCCATGGGCCTGTTCTTCAACCAGGGCGAGGTCTGCGCGGCGGGCACCCGCGTGCTGGTGCACCGCTCGCACTACGACACCGTCGTCGAGGCACTGGCCCAGGCCGCCGACGCCCAGGTGCTGGGCGACCCCTTCGCCGAGTCGACGACCATGGGCGCGCTCGTCAACGCCGACCAACGGCGGCGCGTGCTCGACTACATCGAAGCGGGCAAGGCGTCCGGCGCGAAGCTGGTCGCGGGCGGCGAGCACGACGGACCCGGGTTCTTCGTGCGGCCGACCATCTTCGCCGACGTCGACAACAGCTCGAAGATCGCCCAGGAGGAGATCTTCGGCCCGGTCGGCGCCGTGATCCCGTTCGACACCCTCGACGAGGCCATCGCCATCGCCAACGACACGCCGTACGGGCTCGCCGCGACGATCTGGACCCGCGACGTCTCGAACGCGCACACCCTCGCCGCGAAGATCCGCGCGGGAGCGGTGTGGGTCAACGGCTGGGCGGCGATCGACCCGGCGCTGCCGTGGGGCGGCATGAAGTCCAGCGGCATCGGCCGCGAGCTCGGCTGGAGCGGCATCCTCGCCAACACCGAGGAGAAGGTCGTCACGATCGTCCTTTGAGGACGTGCCCGGGCCCGCGGGCCCGTCCTCCCTCAGGCGTTCTTGCGGTACTCCCGCGGCGACTGCCCGAACGCGGAGCGGAAGAGCCGCGAGAAGTGCGCGGCGTCGGTGAACCCCCACCGCTGCGCGACGGCCACGATCGGGACGTCCCGGTTCTGCGGGGCGGCCAGGTCGCGGCGGCAGCGTTCGAGGCGGCGCGTCCGGATCATCGCCGACACCGAGACACCCTCGGCCTCGAACACCTTCTGGAGGTACCGGACGGACACGAAGTGCGCGTCGGCGACCGCCTTCGACGTCAGGTCCGGGTCGTGGAGGTGGTCGTCGATGAACTTGCCGACCCGCGCCCGCAGCGCCCGCCGGGACGCCGAGCTCCCGGCGTCGAGCGGCTGCTGCAGCTGCTGGGCGAAGGCGGCGGTGACCAGGTCGACCACGGCGTCGCCGAGGTGGGCCGCGATCACCGTCGTCGCGTCCCCGAGGTCGCCGGTCAGGCCCTTCATCAGCGGCGCGATCAGCGCGCCCAGGCCCGAATCACCGGCCAGCCGGACGGCGGTCAGCCCGGCCATGTGGTCCTCGGGCAGCCGGACGAGCTTGCGCGGGAACATCGCGACCGTCATCCGGAAGTCGTCGCTGAAGGAGATCCGGTACGGGCGCGAGGTGTCGTAGATGGCCAGGTCGCCCGGGGTGAGCTGGGCCTGGCGGTCGTCCTGCTCGACGACGCTGGTGCCGCTGACCTGCAGCCCGAACTTGTACAGCTCGGGGTCGTCCTGGCGGATCAGGCGGCGGGTGCGTTCGACGACGGCGTGCGACGCGGTCACCGAAGCCAGCGCGACCGAGCCGAGGTCGGCGGAGTCGACGTCGCCGCTGAACCCGGCGGTGTCGCCGTCACAGGTCGCTCGCAGGGGCACGAACGTGCGGCAGATCCGGTCTTCCCAGTCTTCGAACCCGGTCGCCGGTGCGGTGGCCGTCGCGGTCGCCATGCGGACTCCTCGTCGAGTGTGCGCTGGTCCCGGGGCACGCTACTTTCTGAACGGTCGGTCGGTCAACCGGGGTGTTCGCCGGTGCGCAACTCCGGTTCGCGCCGAGTCAACTCCCCCGGGGACCGCCGACACAGACTGGGACCCGCGATCCACCGTCGAGCGAAGAGGTGCCCATGGGTTCACACACCAGCAGCGACTACGTCATCGTCGGGGCCGGTTCGGCGGGCAGCGCGCTCGCCCGCCGCCTCCTCGACGCGGGCCGGACGGTCCACGTCCTGGAAGCCGGGCCGGCCGACACGGACGAGGCCATCCACAGCCCGCAGGGCTGGCCGACGCTGCTGGCCGGGCCGCGGGACTGGACCGTGATGACCGTCCCCCAGGAGCACGCGAACGGGCGGTCGCTGTTCTGGCCGCGCGGCAAGGTCCTCGGCGGCAGCAGCTCCCTCAACGGCATGATCTACATGCGCGGCCACCGGACCGACTACGACGGCTGGGCCGCCCAGGGCTGCACCGGCTGGGGCTGGGACGACGTCCGCCCGCTGTTCCTGCGCTCCGAAGACCACCTGGCCGGGGCGGACGAGCACCACGCCACCGGCGGGCCGCTGCCGGTCAGCCGGATCGAGACGCCGCACCCGACCGCGCAGGCCTTCGTCGACGCCGCCGTGGCGGCCGGGCACAAGCGCACCGAGGACTTCAACGGCGAGGACATGCGCGGGGTCGGCTTCACCGAAATGACCGTGCGCGACGGCCGCCGGATGAGCGCGTGGCAGAGCTTCGTCGCGCCGGTGCTCGACCACCCCGGGTTGACCGTCACGACGTCGGCGTTGATCGACCGGGTCGTCGTCGAGAACGGCCGCGCGGTCGGCGTCGAGTACCTCGTGGACGGCGAGCGGCACGTGGCCCGCGCCGAGGGCGAGGTGGTGCTCTCCGCGGGCACCATCGGCTCCCCCGCGATCCTGCTGCGCAGCGGCATCGGCCCGGCGGCGCACCTGCGCGAGGTCGGCGTCGACGTCGTCGCGGACGTCGCCGGGGTCGGCGAGAACCTGCACGACCACCCGCTGATCAGCGTCGTCTACGAAGCCTCGAAGCCGTTGCCCGCTGGGGGCAACAACCTGCTGGAGGCGCAGTTCTACGCCGACAGCACCGGCTGGACCGACGCGGCCCCGGACCTGCAGCCACTGTTCCTGCACCTGGTCTACCCGGCCGAGGGCTACGAGGTGCCCGAGCACGGCTACACGATCGCCGCCGGGATCGTCGCGCCGAAGTCGCGGGGCACCCTGCGGCTGGCCTCGGCCGACCCGACCGCACCGGCCCTGGTCGACCCGCGGATCCTCGCCGACCCGTACGACCTCGAGGCGCTGTGCGACGCCATCGAGATGAGCCGCGAGGTCGGCGCTCAGCGGGCCTTCGACGAGTGGCGCGAGCGCGAGGTGGCCCCCGGGCCGTCGGCGACCACGCGCGACGACATCCGTGAGTTCGCCCGCCGGTCGGTCGGGACCTACCACCACCAGGTCGGGACCTGCCGGATGGGCGTGGACGACCTCGCCGTCGTGGACCCTGACCTGCGGGTTCGCGGGATCGACGGGCTGCGCGTCGCGGACGCTTCGATCATGCCGGTCGTGCCGTCGGGCAACACGAACGCGCCGTCCATCATGGTCGGCGAGAAGGCCGCGGACCTGATCACCGGCTGATCGGACCGCTATCGTCGGTGCCGCGGTCCGGCTCGCCGCCCCGGCGGGCCGGACCTCCGCCGCCCCGGCAACGAGAGGACGTCCGATGCACCGCCTCACCGTGCTGTACCCCCCGCCCGCCGACCCCGACCACTTCCGCGAGTACTACGTGGAAACCCACCTGCCGCTCGCCGCGAAGCTGCCCGGCATCCTGCGGTCGGAGTACTCCCTCGACGTGGCCGCGCTCGGCGGCGACAGCAAGTACTTCGCCGTCTTCCACGCCGACTTCGAGTCCGCCGACGCGATGCAGGCCGCGCTCGACTCGGAAGCGGGCAAAGCGGTCGCCGCGGACGTACCGAACTACGCCAGCGGCGGCGTGGAGATGATCCACTACCCGCTCGCCTGACGGGGCAACCGCAGCCCGTCGAACGCGACCGTCGCGACGGCGTCCGCCAAGGCTCCGGCCGGGACGCCGCCGCGCGGCCGGTACCACTCGGCGATCGAGTTGACCATGCCGAACAGCAGGCGCGCCGAAATGCTCGGGTCGATGTCCGGTCGCAGGTCGCCGTCGGCGGCCGCCTTGGCGACCAGGTCCGCGACGATCCGGTCGAACTCCTTGCGGCGCGCCAGCGCGGCGCGCTCCACCTTCGTGTTGCCGCGGATGCGCAGCAGCAGCGTGACGAACGGCAGCTGCTCGATCAGCACGCCGACGCTGGCCCGCACGAGGTGCTCCAGCTTGTCGATGGCCGGGCCGTCGAGAGCGTCCACAGTGGCCACTTCGGCGAACAGCCCGTCGAGGGCGCGGTCGACGGCCAGCCGCAGCAGCTCGTCCTTGCTCCGCACGTGGTGGTAGATCGCCGACTTCGAGATGCCGAGCTTGCGGGAGAGGTCCTCCATGCTGGTGCCGTCGAAGCCCCGCTCGGTGAACGCCGAAACCGCCACGCGCAGCAGGGATTCCAGGTCGTACCCCGGCCTGCCGCGCTTGGCGGTCCGGTTCGTCGCTGTGTCGGCCATACCGGCATTCTCGCAAGCGGCTACCGCTCGTCGATCACCCGGCGCAGCTTGCCGACCGAACGCTCCAGCGTCTCGGGGTCGAGGACGTCCACGCCGACCGAGACACCCACGCCGTCCTTGACCCGGCCCGCGATCTCCCGCGCGGCGGCTCGCCGCCGGTCGGCGTCGGTCCCGGCCAGGGATTCGACCAGGACCGTGAGGTGGTCCATGCGGTCGCGCTTGGTCAGCCGCAGCTGGAAGTGCGGGGCCAGCCCGTCGGTGCCGAGCACGATTTCCTCGATCTGCGTGGGGAAGACGTTGACCCCGCGCAGGATGATCATGTCGTCGCTGCGGCCGGTGACCTTGTCCATCCGCCGGAACGACGGCCGCGCGGTGCCCGGGCGCAGCGCGGTCAGGTCGCGGGTGCGGTAGCGGATGATCGGCAGCGCCTGCTTGGTGAGCGAGGTGAACAGCAGCTCGCCGGTTTCGCCGTCGGGCAGGACGTCGCCGTCCACCGGGTCGACGACCTCCGGGTAGAAGTGGTCTTCCCAGATGTGCAGGCCGTCCTTGGTTTCCACGCACTCCTGCGCGACGCCCGGGCCCATCACCTCCGAGAGGCCGTAGATGTCGACGGCGTCGATGTCGAGGCGTTCTTCGATCTCCGTGCGCATCCGCTCGGTCCACGGCTCGGCACCGAAGATCCCGACCTTGAGCGAACTGGACCGCGGGTCGACGCCCTGCCGTTCGAACTCGTCGAGCAGCGTCAGCATGTACGACGGCGTGACCATGATGATCTCGGGTTCGAAGTCCGTGATGAGCTGCACCTGGCGGGCGGTCATGCCGCCGGACGCGGGAATCACGGTGCAGCCGAGCTTTTCGGCGCCGTAGTGCGCGCCGAGGCCGCCGGTGAACAGGCCGTAGCCGTAGGCGTTGTGCAGCTTGTGCCCGGGACGGCCACCGGCGGCGAAGATCGAGCGGGCCAGCACGGTCGACCAGGTCTCGATGTCCTGCTCGGTGTAGCCGACGACGGTCGGCTTCCCGGTGGTGCCGGACGAGGCGTGCAGGCGCCGGACGTCCCGCTGTGGCACGGCCAACATGCCGAACGGGTAGGTGTCCCGCAGGTCGTGCTTGGTGGTCGTCGGGAACTTCGCCAGGTCGGCGAGGTCCTTGCAGTCGTCGGGGTGGACGCCGGCTTCGTCGAACTTCGCCCGGTAGAACGGCACGTTCTCGTAGGCGTGCCGCAGGGTCCATCGCAGCCGGTCCAGCTGGCGGGCACGCAGCTCGTCGAGGCTCACGCGCTCGTCGGGCGACAGCTCGTCGGCGGCGGGCGTGGCACCGAAGCGCCTGGCGGGGTGCGTGGTCGTCATCTCTCTCCGGCTTCCTCGGCGGGTGTGAAGTTCGTTCCGCGGCCTTGCTTACTGACCGAATGGACGGTAAATAATGTGGGCCAAGTAAAAGCGGGACCCGTTCGGATGTCAAGAGGAGAGCCATGCCCGAGGTGTTCGTGGTCGACGGAGTGCGCACGGCGCAGGGCCGGTACGGCGGTGCGCTGGCCGGCGTCCGGCCCGACGACCTCGCCGGGCTGGTGGTGCGGGCCGCGGTGGCCCGCGCGGGGGTCGCGGGCGACGTCGTCGACGAGGTCGTGCTCGGCGCGGCGAACCAGGCCGGCGAGGACAACCGCAACGTCGCGCGGATGGCCGCCCTGCTGGCCGGGCTGCCCGACGAGGTTCCCGGCTACACCGTGAACCGCTTGTG
The DNA here is from genome assembly GCF_030264295.1 of Amycolatopsis nalaikhensis. Lineage (GTDB taxonomy): Bacteria > Actinomycetota > Actinomycetes > Mycobacteriales > Pseudonocardiaceae > Amycolatopsis > Amycolatopsis nalaikhensis. The sequence continues at coordinate 8,799,215 of NZ_CP127173.1, forward strand.
CGCCAGCGGGTTGACCGCGGTCGCTTCGGCCGCCAACGCGATCCGGTCCGGCGAGGCCGACGTCGTCGTCGCCGGCGGGGTCGAGTCGATGACCCGCGCGCCGTGGGTGATGGCGAAGCCGGGCACGCCGTGGGCGCGCCCGGGTGAGGTGGCCGACACCTCACTGGGCTGGCGGTTCACGAACCCGGAGTTCGCCGCGCACGACGCCGCCGTCGAGCCCGGCGCGGGCCCGGACGTGCGCAAGGTGACCCTGCCGATGGGTGAGACCGCCGAGGAGGTCGCCCGGCTGGACGGCCTGACCCGGCAGGAGTGCGACGAGTTCGCGTTGCGCAGCCACCAGCGCGCCCTCGCCGCGATCGACGCGGGCCGGTTCGAGCGCGAGATCGTGCCGGTCCCGGTCAAGGACGGCGAGTTCGCCGTCGACGAAGGCCCGCGCCGCGGCACCACGCTGGAGAAGCTCGCCAAGCTGCGCCCCGTCTTCCGCGAGGACGGCATCGTCACCGCCGGGTCGTCGTCGCCGCTGTCCGACGGCGCCGCCGCGCTGGTGCTCGCCAGCGAGGACGCCGTCCGCCGCCACGGCCTCACGCCGCGGGCGCGGGTCGTCGCGAGCGCGAGCGCGGGCGTCGCCCCGCACCTGATGGGGCTCGGCCCGGTCCCGGCGACCGAGAAGCTCCTCGCCCGCACCGGCTTTTCGGCCGCCGACCTCGACGCGGTCGAGCTGAACGAGGCCTTCGCCGCCCAGAGCCTCGCCGTCATCCGGCGGCTGAAGCTCGATGAGGCGAAGGTCAACGCCGACGGCGGCGCGATCGCTCTCGGCCACCCGCTGGGCTGCTCGGGCGCCCGGCTGGTCGTGACGCTGCTGGGCCGCCTCGAACGGGAAGACGCGCGTCGCGGGCTCGCGACCCTGTGCGTCGGCGTCGGCCAGGGCGTCGCCCTGCTCGTGGAGCGCGTGTGAGCGCGGGGCCCGGCGTCGTCGGGGTGATCGGCGGCGGCCGGATGGGCGCGGGCATCGCGCAGGTGTTCGCCGCGCGGGGCGCGCGGGTGTCCGTGGTGGAGGGCAGCGCGGCGGCGGCCGACGCCGCCCGCGCCCGGCTGGCCGACGGGCTCGCCAAGGCCGCCGAACGCGGTGCGCTGACCGGCGACCCGGCCGAGGTGCTCGACCGGATCGCCGTGGTCGAGGCGGTCGAGCGGCTCCCGGCCGACGCGGACCTCGTCGTCGAAGCCGTCCCCGAGCGCGCCGACCTCAAGATCGACGTGCTCACCCGGGCCGAGGCCGTGGTCGGCGACCACACGGTGCTGGCGAGCAACACGAGTTCGCTGTCGATCGCCGAGCTGGGGGCCGCGCTGCGGGTTCCGGCGCGGTTCGCGGGCATGCACTTCTTCAACCCGGTCCCGGCGTCGAAGCTGGTCGAGGTGGTGCACGCGCCCGCGACGGCCGACCAGGTCGTGCACCGGGTCCGGGACTGGGTGCGCGGCCTCGGCAAGACCGACGTCGTGGTGCGCGACTCCCCCGGGTTCGCCACCAGCCGCCTCGGCGTGCTGCTGGGGCTGGAAGCGATCCGGATGCTCGAAGAGGGCGTCGCCGACGCCGAAGCGATCGACCAGGCGATGGAGCTGGGCTACCGGCACCCGATGGGACCGCTGCGCTCCACCGACCTCGTCGGCCTCGACGTGCGGCTGGCCATCGCCGAGTACCTGCACCGCACGCTCGGCGAGCGGTTCGCCCCGCCGAAGCTGCTGCGGGACAAGGTCGCCGCGGGCGAGCTGGGCCGCAAGACCGGCCGCGGGTTCCACGACTGGGGGTGAGGCGGTTCAGCCGCGGTGCCAGTCCCGGAAGGCGGTCAGCAGGTTTTCGCGCACCGACGGCGAAAGCGACTCGGGCGGCAGCTCGCCCAGCCGCGTGATCGTCGTCCGGAACTGGCCGAGGTAGCGTTCGCAGCCGGGGCAGCGGGCGAGGTGCTCGGCGAACCGGGCTTCGGTCTCCGGGTCGAGCGCGCCGTCCAGGAAAGCCGTGACCAGCTCGACGAACTCGTCGCAGTTCATCCGGCGGCCTCCAGGTAGCCCGCCAGGCGTTCGCGGACGGCCGCGCGGGCGCGGTGCAGCAGCACCCGCTGGTTGGCCGCGGAGATCCGCAGGATTTCGCAGACCTCCTCGGCCGTGTGGTCGGCGATGTCCCGCAGGCTCAGCACGGCGCGCTGCCGCGCGGGCAGCTCGTCCAGGAATCCGGTGAGCACCTCACGGATTTCCAGTGCCAGTGCGGTGTTCTCCGGCGACGGCCACGCTTCGGGAGCCTCCCGCCAGTGCCCGGGGTAGGCACCGCCGGGGCCCTGGAACCGGCTGGGGTCCACGGTCGGGCCGTGGTCTTCGTCGCCGGGCAGCAGGCTCGTCCACGGCACGCTGCGCTTCTCGCGCGCACCGCGTTTCTTGGCCGTGTTGACCAGGATCCGGTACACCCACGTCTTGACCGACGACCGCCCTTCGAAGCCGCCGACCCCCTGCACGACCGCGAGCCAAGTGTCCTGCACGACTTCCTCGGCCGTGGCGTGCGTCGAGACGAAGGTGCGGGCGAGCCGCAGCATCGACGACGACCACGCGTCGAGCACCTCGGCGAACGCAGCGCCGTCGCCGGCCCGCAGCGCCGCGAGCAGCTCGTCGTCGGGCGGCAGCTTTCTCACCTCGCGAGCGTATCCGCGGGCGGGCCGGAAAAGGGTGACGGTCACCTTACGGCCGCCCGGTCGCGCGACCGCAGGAGGACCAGCGCCCCGGCCGGGAACAGCAGCACCGACAGCAACCCGGCGCACACGAGCGCCGCCGCGGTCACCGGCGTCATCAGTCCGGTGAAGACACCGATCTGCGTGGCGGTGACGAGGAACGGCAACGACGTCGCCTGCAGCAGGCCGGCCGCGACCGCCCGCCGGGCCCCGAACTCCCGGGTGAACAGCAGGGCCGGGATGCCGCGCGCGAGCAGCAGGGCCGCCAGGAACAGCGGGACGCGGGCGAGCGCGCCCGCGTCGGCGAGCAGCCCGGACAGGTCGAGCCGCAGCCCGCTGGTGACGAAGAAGACCGGCACCAGGAAGCCGTAGCCGATGGCGTCGAGCTTGACGCGGAACCGCGGGTGGGACGCGGAGTCGCGGTCGAGCAGGCCGACGACGGCGCCCGCGAGGAACGCGCCGAGGATGCTCTCCAGCCCGAACGCCTCGGCCAGGGCGACGAACGCGACCAGCAGCACCACGGCCGCGCGGACGCGGATCTCGGCCGTGGTGTCCTGCAGCCGGGTGAGCGTGGTACCGAGCCGCCGCGACCGGCCGGCGGCCGCGACGACGAGCGCGGTCACGACGACCAGCCCGGCGAACGCGGCCAGCAGCACCAGCCGGGCGCCGGTGCTGCCGCCGGAAGCCGAGAACAGCAGCGAAACCAGCAGCACGGCGGCGAAGTCGGCGACCGAGGCGGCGGCGATGACCGCCTGCCCGAGCCCGCCTTCGGCCTGGCCGGCGTCCTTGAGGACCGGCACGACCAAGCCGAGCGACGTCGCCGAGAGCGCCACGGCCACCAGCAGCGGGCTGTGCAGCCACCCGGCCGCCGCGAACCCCGCGCCGGCGGCGAGCCCGAGCACCAGCGTCAGGACGTATCCCAGCAACGCCACCCGCAACGCCCGCCCGCGCAGCCGGTGGACGTCGATCTCCAGCCCGGCCAGGAACAGCAGGAACGCCAGCCCCAGCAGGGCGACGACCTGCACCGGCAGGTCCGGTTCGATCCAGCCGAGCCCGGACGGCCCGAGCGCGATCCCGGCGACGATCTCGAGCACGACGGCGGGGATCCTCAGCCGGGGCGCGAGCCCGAGCAGCAGCGGCGCGGCCAGCGCGATCGCCGCCACCGCGAACAGGTTGACGAACCCGACGTCCGGCATGGCTCAGCGGTATTCGGGGTTGGCGAAGTCGAAGCGGCAGCCCGCGTCCCACTCGGCGCGCTGGTTGCCGTGCACCGGGATGCCACCCGCGTCCTTCAGCATCCGGGCCAGGTGCAGCAGGTTCCACGTCATGAACGTGGTGTTGCGGTTGGTGAAGTCGTTCTCCGGGCCGCCCGAGCCGGGGTCCAGATAGGACGGTCCGGGCCCGGCTTCGCCGATCCAGCCCGCGTCCGCCTGCGGCGGGATGGTGTAGCCGAGGTGCTGGAGGCTGTAGAGCACGTTCATCGCGCAGTGCTTGACGCCGTCCTCGTTGCCGGTGATCAGGCAGCCCCCGACACGGCCGTAGTAGGCGTACTGCCCGGCGTCGTTGAGCAGGTGCGAGCAGGCGTAGAGCCGTTCGATGACCAGCTTGGTGACGGAACTGTTGTCCCCCAGCCAGATCGGGCCCGCGAGCACCAGGATGTCGGCGGCCAGCACCTTTTCGTGGATCGCGGGCCACTCGTCGCTCGCCCAGCCGTGCTCGGTCATGTCCGGCCAGACGCCGGTGGCGATGTCGTGGTCGATCGCGCGCAGCACCTCGACCTCGACACCGTTCTTCTCCATGATCCGGCGGCTGATCTCGATCAGGCCCTCGGTGTTGCTGCGCTCGGGCGAGCGCTTCAGCGTGCAGTTGACGAACAGGGCACGCAGGTCGTCGTAGTCCGGCATGAGAGTCCCTTCAGAGGAGTTCGGCGTCCTGTTCGACGCACAGCAGGGCGGGCCCTTCGGCGGTGAAGAGCGCGATCATGGCTTCGTCCAGCTCGTCGCGGCCGGTGACGGCGATCCCGGTGGCACCGCACAGCTGCGCGTAGGCGGCCCAGTCCGGGTTGACCAGGGACGTCTGCCAGACCGGGTAGTCGGCGGCGAGCTGCTCCTTGCCGATCTTGCCGAGCGAGTTGTTGTCGAGCAGCACGTGCTTCACCGGGATGTCGTACTTGACGGCGGTGGTCAGCTCGGTGGCGTACTGGCCGAACCCGCCGTCGCCGGTGACGGCCACGACCGGGCGGTCCGGGGCCGCCGCCCACGCGCCGAGCGCGGCCGGGTAGCCGAACCCGATCGAGCCGAGGTAGCCCGACATCAGCACCGGCTGGCCCTTCGACTCCAGGTAGCGGCCCAGCGAGTAGGCGTGGTTGCCGACGTCGACGGTCACCACGGCGTCCTCGGGCAGGTGCCGCGACAGCGCGTCGAACACGGCGGCGGCCGAGACACCGCGGCCGCGGTCGTCCGCGACGCGCCGGGCCTTCTCGGCTCGCCAGATCGCCCAGCGGGCGGCGACGTCGGGGCGCTGGTCCTCGGCCTTCGTCTCCCCCAGTTCCGCCGCGAGCGCGTCGAGGGCGAGCCGCGCGTCGCCGAGCAGCGAAGTCGTGACCGCGTCGAACCGGCCGATCGCACCCGGGTCGTCGTCGAGCTGCAGGATCGGCTTGTACGCGGCGATCCCGGTGTGGTTGCTGAACGACGCGCCCACGGCGATGAGCAGGTCGGCTTCGTTCATCAGCCAGCTGGCCACCGGCGTCCCACTGCGGCCGAGCACGCCCGCGCCGAGCGGGTGGGTGTCCGGCACCAGGCCCTTGGCCTTGAAGGTGGTGAGCACCGGGGCGCCCAGCCGCTCGGCCAGCGCCGTGACCTCGGCGGCCGCGCCGCGGGCCCCGTGGCCGACGACGAACACCGGGCGCCGGGCGTCGCGCACGAGCGCGGCCGCGGTCGTCACGGCGGCGGCGTCCGGCCGCCCGGCCCGGCCCGCGCGCCGTCCGTCCGGTGTGGACGGTGCCGCGTCGCTCGGCTGGACCTGGACCTCGTCGGGCAGCACCAGGTGCGCCACGCCCCGCCGGTCGAGGGCGTGCTTGACCGCCAGCGCGGCCAGCTCGGCGTGGTCGCTGCCACTGTGGACGGTCGTGGTGGACACGGCGACGTCGCGGAAGACCGCCGAGAGGTCGACGTCCTGGAAGGCGCCGCGGCCGAGCACCTTCGAGGGCACCTGCCCGGAGATCGCGAGGACCGGCGCCCGGTCGAGCTTGGCGTCGTAGAGCCCGGTGAGCAGGTTCGTCGAGCCCGGCCCGGCGATCGCGAAGCAGGCCGCGGGCCGTCCGGTGAGCTTGCCGTACGCGCTCGCGGCGAACGCGGCCGCGCCTTCGTGCCGGATCCCGAGGTAGGTCAGCTCGCCGCGGGTCTCCGCGCGGCGCATGGCCTCGGCGAACCCGAGGTTGGAGTGCCCGACCATGCCGAACACGTGCCGCACGCCCCACGCGACGAGCGTCTCGACCAGGACGTCGGCCACGGTCCGCACGGCTGGTGCCGGGTCCGGCAGCCGGACGAACACGCCGTCTTCGCGTTCCTCGACCGGGTAGGTGGTGACGGCGTCGCCGAAGCCCTCGGGCGGCTGTCCGGTCACCGGGTCGTAGTCGTAGCCGTGCCAGGGGCAGCGCAGCCAGCCCTTCTCGATCGAGCCCTCGCCGAGCGGGCCGCCCTGGTGCGGGCAGTGGTTTTCCAACGCGCCGAGGCGCGCGCCGCACCGCGACAACGCCACGCTCCGGCCGTCCACGGTGACGCTGCGGACCCGCCCGTCCGCGGGTACGTCCGCCGGGTCGACCCGGTGCCAGTCCGCCATGTAACGCCTCCAGGGTTCCGGGACACTGCGGTGAGGCAGGCTCAGTGCCCGGAACCCGTCCGGGCGTTACACGAGGAGTTCGGATGGACTGGAACCCGACCAGGCGTGCGCTGCACGGCGTCGCCGAGCTGCTGCTCGCCGGGCCGCAGCACCGCGAGACCGGGCGCATCGACCTTCGCGTGGTCGAGGGCGGTTTCGCGACGGTGGCCGGGCGCGAGCTGCGCGTCGAAGGTGACGAACTCCTTACGGGCACGGCCCGGGTGCCGTTGTCCGGCCGCACCTACACCGAGGTGGCGGCCGAAGCGGGGATCGAGGCGGGCGAGCCCGCGGGCGTCTACTCCGGCGGTCCCGGGGTCCGGCCGGAGGAGACGATCACCTTCGACGCCGACGTGCTCAAGGCCCTGCTGCAGGGCTTCGCCGACGGCGACCGGGCACTGCGCGAGTTCGCCCCGGATCTCACGCCGGTGCTGTGGCCCGAGCACTTCGACGTCGCGATCGCCCTCGACGAGGTGAACTACGGCGTCTCCCCCGGCGACGGCTACCTCGACGAGCCGTACGCGTACGTCGGCCCGTTCGAACCGCGCGAAGGTGAGTTCTGGACCGCGCCGTTCGGCGCCGCCCGCCCGCTGCGCGAACTGGACGGCGCCATCACGGCGTTCTTCCGCGAGGGCCGGGACCGGCTCTAGGGCTTGCCGTCCCAGTGCACGACGTCGGGGAACTCGAGGAACTTGCGCAGGTGCCGCTCCTCGGCCCGGCCGTGCAGCGGGAACCGGAAGGTCGAGCCGTCCGGCCAGGTCAGCATGCTCTTGCGGAAGCTCAACGCCGGAGCCTCCGGCTTGCGTGCCTCCCACAGGATCCGCGGCGGCGGTGCGTCGGCCGGGTCGGCGTACGTCGGCCCGGTCTCGACCACCGCGACGCCCGACGGGGAGCACGCCAGCCACGGCCCGCTCGCCCCGCGCAGCCGGTCCACCAGGGCCAGGGCCTGCGCGTCCGCCGGGCCGGACACGCGGATCTCGCGCTGGAACGGGTGGCCCGTCTTGCCGCCCCCGCCCGACCCGTTCGCCAGGTAGAGCACGTACAGCACCGCGCCGCCTAGGCCGCGCAGGATGTTCCAGAAGAACCGGCGGACCAGCCGCCTGCCCTTGACCGTGCCGTCCAGGCGACGGCCCGGGACCGCGAAGCCCAGGTCCGTGTCGCCGAGGCGCAGCACGATGACCGGCTCGTGCCACCGCGCGCGCACCAGCTCCTCGACCCGCTCCCGGAACCCGGGCCGGACCAGGGCCTCGTCGCGCACGCGCTCGATCAGATGTCCAGGTTCTCCCGCGTCTCCGCCGCGCTCCGGTCCCCGCCGATCTCGCTCTTGTCGAACCACGGTTCGTCCCCCTCGGGCGTGACGGCTTCCTTGCCTTCCTTGAAGGCACCCTTCCCCGCGCCGATCCCGGCCTTGACGCCCGCGCCGGCCAGCAGGGGCTTGACGCCGGCCGAGGTGCCGAACATCGTGGTGAGCAGCCGGTTGCTCGGCTGGAAGCCCTCGGCCGCCGCGCCGAACCCGAACTTGGTCTCGCCCGGCATCACGCCGACCCGCAGCTTGCGGGCGAACGTCTCCAGCTTGCCGGAGTACTTGACCAGGAACTCCATGAACTTGTCGAGCAGCTTGCCGAACTTGCCCAGGTAGCGGGTGACCTTCTGCAGCACGCTGGCCGCCTTGGCGATCGACGCGGTCATCGCGGCCGCGACCGAGCCGCCGAAGCTGATCACCGAGGCCGCCAGCGCGGGCAGCCAGAGCGTGATCAGCCAGGAGACGAGCTCGGTGATGATCCCCTTGATCAGCTCCTCGATGACCACCATGACCATCGACCACATCTGCAGCACCTCGGCCACCGAACCGGCGGCCGAGCCGATGCCCCGGATGCCGGCGGAGAAGTCGCCGAGCGCTTCCTTCGCGGCGTTGCCCGCCTCGTCGACCCACTCGGCCAGCGCGGTGTCGCCGGTCCGCTCGAAGTCGTCGGCGAGCGCGACGAAGCCCTGGGCGATCGTCACGAAGTTCTCGGAGGCGTGCCCGATGGCCGGGCCGTCGCCGGTGACCTGGTGCAGGGCGTCCTGCAGCGGCTGGACCAGCTCGAGCAGCATGTTGAGCCCGTGGCTGACCAGCCACCCGATCGGGTCCATCGCGAAGGTGACCATGTCGCCGGCCGCGGCGCCGACGAACGCCGCGCCGTCGCCGACCAGCGCGGCCCCCGCGGACGCCAGCTCGGCCGGGCCGTCCGCCTCGGCGGCCTGCCGGGCGTGCTCGCCGATCTTCTTGCCCGCCTTGTATGCCGTGCCGGCCACCGGCACGTAACCCGCGGCGCGGTCGAGGTTCGCGCCCATGCTCTCGTCGTAGCCCTCGACGTTGAGCGCGTCGGCGATGCTCTTCTTCGGCTCGGTCATTCGCCCTTCCCCACCGCGTCGATTTCCGCCTCGTACTTGCCGAAGGTGACCTTCCCGGCGTCTTCCATGCCCTGGTACATCTCCGCGGCCTTGGTGAGCTTCGTGGTGAAGCCGTCGACGCCGTCCTTGAGGTCGGTCAGCAGCGAACGCAGCTCGGCCAGGCGCTCGGTGTACCCCTCCTTGGCGAAGAGCCCGATCAGCCCCCAGGCCTCGTTCGTCACGTCGGCGGTGTCGATCTTGGCGCCGAACTTGTCCGCCTCCTGCTCGTAGAACGGCAGCTGCTTGGCGTAGGCGGAGATCGCGCCGATGTTCGTCTGAATTCCGTCTGGCATCGCGGGTTTCCCTAGGATCGGCGGAGGATGGGGCCCTGGTCGAAGTCGTCGTCGTCCCCGGGGGCGGGCCGGCGGACGGGCCGCGACGGCTGCCGCGGCTCCGGTTCCGACGCGGGCGGGGCCGCCGCGGTTCCGAACGCCTCGGTCTGGGCTTCGCGGACCTGGGCGGTGAGGTCGACGCCGAACGCGTCGCCGAAGGTGTCGTCGACGATGCCGGCCTGCTGCTGCACGGCCCCGGCCACCGCCCGGCGGATCGTGCTCATGATCGTCGCGGCCAGCTGGCCGGCCTCGACGCGCGTGGCGCCCGCGGTGAGCCGCAGGTCGGTGATCGTTCCCCCGGCACCCGCGGTCACCGTGACCGTGCCGTCCGGCGAGGTGACGGTGGTCGCGACCTGGGCGATCCGCTCCTGCATGTCGCCGACGCCGGCGAAGCGGGCTTCGGCCTGCCGCACCTTGCTGCGGAAGTTCTCGAACTGGGCGATCAGCTCGTCCATCTGGGCGGACATCGTGTCTCCCTTGTGCGATTGCGGTGGGCGGTGGCCCGCATCATGACAGATCCGTCCGTGCGCCGATCCGGTTTCGGCAGATCCCGTGGCCGGGCGGCCGGTCACCCGTCGAGCAGCTCCACGGTGACGGTGCGGGTGTCCCCGATGCCGAAGCCTTCGGCGTCCCGGACCGCCCGCTTGACGGGCAGCACGTAGCCGCGCGAGCTGTCCGGGAAGATCGACGTGCGCCAGCCGGTCACGCCGATCCGGGCCCGGACGCGCACCGCGCCGAAGCCGCGCCGGGGCCCGGCCGCGGCGGCGCGTTCCCGGATCTCGTCGGAGGCGTCGGCGGGCAGGGTCACGAAGGTCCAGGTCTCGGTGCGCCGGGCGTCCCACTCCCACAGCTCGGCCTCGAACACGAAGTTCACGGGAAGCAGTGTCACACGCGCCACCGACAATTTCCGGACGTGGTGGTGGCGTGCTCCCACGCGCGACGAGGTCGTCCGGTTTAGTGTGGGATTCCCGCGGATTCCGCCGTATGCTCCGGTCATTCCGACGCATTCGAGGGGTTCGCCATCAGCACGGATTTCCGGGCCGATCCGGCCGCGATCGGGAAGCTCGCCGCCCTGCTCGAGCGGGCCGGTTCCGCGGCCGGGATCTGCGCCGCCACCGCCAACTCCGGTCCCAACGCCGCTGGTGAAGGCCTGCTGGGCAACCTCGCCGCGCCGCTCGACCGGTGGCAGGCGCTGTGCCTCGCCAACAGCCGCCGGGCCGAGTCGCTCGCCCACGCGTGCGACACGACCCTCGTCGCCGCGGCCAAGCTCTACCGCGAAACCGACAAGGCAGCCGCCGAGAAAGCCGACCGGTCCTATCCGGACGCGCTCTCCGAACGGGTGAAACCCGACGACGTCACCGACCCGGGCACCGCCGCGCAGTTCACCGACATCGAGAACGCCTCGCTCAACCCGCGGACCAACGAGCCCTACCCGTGGTCGTTCCAGCCGTCCGAAGACGCGTTCGGCGGCTGGAACATCGAGCTCCAGCGCATCGCCGACAAGATCGCGGGCGGCGCCGCGATCTCGGGGCCGGTGCGCGGGCTGCTGACCAAGGTCGTCGGCGTGGACCTGCTCGCGCTCGTCGAGAAGCTGGTGGCCGGCGACTGGGACGCCCTGCTGGCCCAGGGCATGGCGTTCGAGGACATCGGGACCGCCTTCAAGCGGATCAAGCAGAACGTCGACCGCGGCCGCTACGGCATCCAGGAAGCCTGGACCGGGCACGCGGGCGAGGCGGCCCGCGCCTGGCTGACCGACTACTCGTACGCCTGCGCGGCCCACGCCAAGTTCTGCACCGAAGCGGGCTGGAAGATCAAGAACTTCGCCCGCGCGGCGTACGACGCGATGCAGGCGCTCGACATCGCGCTCGAAGGCCTGCTCGACGCGCTGGTGGGCAAGGTGCTGAAACTCGGCAAGGCGCTGGAGCTGGGCCTGCTCGGCATCGTCGGGCTGGCCGACGGCGAGTCCCTGCGCCAGGCCATCGCGGGCATCCTGGCCGAGGTCAGTCCCCTGCGGTCGGCCATCGACGCGCTCACCGCGCTCGCGCACACGATCGCGTCGATCTCGGAGCTGGTCGCGGGCAACGGGGAGATCGCCGCGAAGTCCTGGCCCGGCGAACCGTACAAGCACCCGGGGGTCTGAAGTGGACGGTTCACCGTGGCGCACCGAGCAGGGCAGGCTCGCGAGGCACAACCAGCTGGTGCTGCTCGCCCGCGGCGAAGGCGACCTCGCCGACTTCGCCCGCGACGTCCTCGCGGGGCGGGCGAAAGCGGAAGACGTGCTCTACCGGTCCTACTTGGACGAAAGCACCCTGGCCGCCGCGCACGAGGGCATCGACGAGTGGCACGCCCTGCCGGAAGCCGAGCAGCAGGCCGCCATCGCCGTCGCCGACGCGCGGACCCGGGAGGAGATCACCGCCCTCGCGGCACTCGACCTCACCGAACCCGAACCGGAGCCCGAACCCGACGACGACGATCACGACTTCGGCGCCGGGTTCCTCAAGTCGGGCTGGTGACGGTCCGGGGGCAGCGCGAACGCCGCCCCGCCGTCGTGCCACCAGCGCCGGTAGAACGCCGCCCCCTCGACCAAGGCCAGGTAACCCTCCTGGATCTCTTCGCACAGCTCGTCGACGAGCGAGGCGAGCGCGGAGTCCGTGCGCCACGCGAGGACCAGGTCGCGGTGCAGCGGCGTGCCTGCGAGCGCGAGGGTCGCCAGGCCGTCGCGGGCCGTGCCGATCGGGTAGAGCGGGCACAGCGCGCGGTTGCCCGCGGTGAGCGCGAACGCCACGTGCGCCTCGGTCGTGAAGTGCGTGATGCGCTGGGCGAACCCGGCCGACGCGCAGACGCGGGCGAAGTACTCGTTCATCCCGCTGTCGTCGGGGTCGGGCATCACCCACTTCTCGTCGGCCAGGGCGGCGAGCTCGATCTCGCCGCGCGCGGCCAGCGGGTGCCGGGCCGAGACGCCGACGAAGAACGGCTCCCGCAGCAGCAGCCGGTGTTCGACGCCTTCGGGCAGGGCCAGCGGGAAGCCGGGGAACTCGCGCAGCACGGCGACGTCGAGCTCGCCGGAGCGCAGCAACACCGTGAGCGTGCCCGTCTCGCGGATCGTGCGGCTGGTCACCTCCCGCCGCGGCACCAGCGTCGTGAGCGCGTTGACGAGCAGGCTGAACTGCTGCGCCGGGATCCCGCCCACCTTGAGCGGCGCGCCCGCCTCGCTGCGGGCGTTCACGCGGGCGGTGCGCTGCAGGACTTCGAACTGGCGCAGCAGGTTCCGCGCGTCGCGCACGAGCTCGGCCCCGGCGTGGGTGGGCAGCACGCCGTCGGCCGAGCGGACGAACAGCGGGCCGCCGAAGAAGCGCTCGATCCGCTTCAGCTGCGTCGTCACCGCGGGCTGGCTCAGGTGCAGCCGCGCGGCGGCCCGGCGCAGGCTCCCGGCGTCGGCGACCTCGACCACGAGCTCCAGGTGCCTGATCTCCAAGCGCATGATCGGCAACGTTATCGCCCCCTGCAATAGGGCCGGTCCCGTGACGACGATGGCCGCGCGGCCCGGCGCGCGGTTACGTTCCCCCGCGTGACAGTTCTGGTTTCCGTTCCGGTGAGCGGGAAGTCGGCCCTTCCCGTGCTGTTCCCCGATTCCGTGCTCCGCCGGTTCCTCGACGCGGCCGCCGCCGAATACTCCCGCATCACCCCCGACGAACCGAGACCGTGCTTCGCGGTGCTGCTCGGCACGGTCACGCCGGACGCGACGGTGGTGGCGGACCTCGCCTTCGGCCGCAACGCGCGCACGACCGACCCGGGCGCCCGCGCGGAGTTCGCGACGGCGATCGTCCCGCGGTTCGGGTCCGCCTACGAAAACCCGGTCCGCGCCTGGTGGTTCGAGCCCGCCGACCTGCTGCGCGTGGCCCGCGCAGCCGAAGCGCGCGGCCTCGACGTGCTCGGCTCCATCCACCTGCACCCGGACTGGCACCGGCTCGGGCCGGACTGCGAACGCGACCGCCCGCTCAGCGAACGCCCGACGCCGATGGACGAATACGTGTTCCGCGGCGCGGGCTGGCCGCTGAACGTCGTCTGCTACCTCGAACGCCGGGACGGCCGGTTCTACTACTCACTGGCGGCGTGGGACGGCGACTGCGCGCCGCTGCCCTTCCGCGCGGAACTGGGGGAAGCGTGATCCACGCACTGTGGCGGACGATGGCGGCGGGCTGGAACGCGGGCGACGCCGCACTTTTCGCTTCCGTCTTCGCCGCCGACGTCGATTTCGTGAACGTCCGCGGCGAAGCCCTCCTCGGCCGCGACGCGGTAGAAGCCGGGCACGCGCGGCTCTTCGAGACGGCTTACCGCGGGACGACGCTGAGCGCGACCGTGACGCTGGTGCGGCCGTTGACGCCGGAGCTTTCCCTGGTGCACGCGATGTCGGAGATCCACCCCGCCGGAGTCGTGACGCACGCCCAAGCCGTGGTCCGGCACGCCGGAGCGCCCGAGATCGCCGCCTTCCACAACATGATCCCGAAAGGACCCGCCGCATGACCCGCCCCCGGCTCCGCCACCTCGCCTTCGTCGTGCGGGACGCGCGGCGCATGGCCGAGTTCTACCGCACGCACTTCGGCATGGAGCTGTTCCACACCGACCCGGACGGCAGCCACTTCGTCACCGACGGGTACCTCAACCTGGCCCTCATCCAGCAGCAGCTGAGCGGCGACGTCCCGACCGGGTTCAACCACTTCGGCTTCGACGTCCCGGCGGTGGCCCCGGTGGCCGAATCCCTGGCCGAAGCGGGGGTCCCGCGGCCGGTGCTGCGCGGCGGGGACCGGCCGTTCGCCGAGTACCGGGCGATCGACCCCGAGGGCAACTGGTTCGACCTGTCCGAACACGGGTTCCTGCCCCCGGCGGCGCGGGACGACGCCGGGAGCGTCCACTCCGGACCGGAGGGTCAGCGGTAGGGCGCGCCGCGCGGAGCCTGGCGGACGGGGCGCTGGCCCTGCTGCTGCCGGGGCGGCGGCGGGCCCGGACGCCGGGCCGGCCCGCGGTCCGCCGGGCGCGGCGGGCGGCCCTGCGCCGGGCGCGGAGCCCGTGCGGGAGCCTCGGGCTCCGGCTCGCGGGGCGCGCGAGCGGGACGGTTCGCCCAGGAGTCGAAGAGCAGGATCAACCCCGCGAAGACGGCGCAGCCGAGCCCGAGCGCCACGTTGACCAGCGCGCCGAGGATCCCGGCGACGAGCAGCACGGGCAGCACGGCCATCAGGCAATACGGGTCGATCCGGCCGAACTTCGGGCGGGACGGCCCCTCGCGGGGACTCACCGCGCGACCTCCGAGTTCCTTCGCGACATCGGTGCAGTATGGAACACTCCGCCCGGCTCGGCCAGTGACGCGGCACACGGCCGGGATCCGGACAAACCGACCTTATCATCCACGGTCCGCGGGACGCCGCTGCTCAGGCCGCTCGCAGGGCCGTCTCGACCTCGGCGCCGGTGAGCCGCTTCGGGCCGACGTAGTACAGCACCGCGCCGGCCGCGAGCTCCGCGTCCCACGCGGGGTTCACCACCAGGTCGGCGCCCGTGCGCACGGCCAGCACCGTCGCGCCGAACGCCCGCCCGAGCGCCAGCCGGCAGCGCTCGGCGGGGAGCCGCCCCAGTGACTCGGGCAGCGTCACCGAGAACGTGTCGGCGCCGCCCGCGGTCATCAGCTCCGCGTAGACCTCGGCGATGCCCGGCGAGGTCAGCTCCTCGCTGACCATCCGCGGCACGTGCCACTGCACGCAGCGGATCCGCGGGTCGACGTAGCGCACCAGCTCGGCCCGCTCGAGGTCCCGCAGGGTCACCACGACGTGCGCCGCCGGGTTGGCGTGGTCCACGGTGACCGCGACGGCCAGCGCCGCGTTGTCGTCGGCCATGTCCACCAGGACGGCGGCGGCGCGCGGCACGCCCGCCCTGGCCAGGACGTCGGCCGCGGTCGGGTCACCGCGGACGAACCGCACCGGCCCGCCGGGCATCGGGTGCTCCGGCACCTCCTCGCCGGCGCAGAGGACCAGCGCGGTCACGCCGTCGGCGACGAGCTGGGCCACGATCCGTTCGGTCCGCCCGGCCGTGTACCCGATCAGCACCGTGTGCCCGGCCGACCGCACCGGCTCCGTCCCCTGCATCCGCCGTCCCTTCGCCTGCTCCAGCCGGCCCGCGAGCTTGGTGAACACCGTCGTGAGCGTGGCGATGCCGCCGACGATCACGTAGCCGCCCACGAACCGCCCCGCGACGGTCTCGGGCGAGAAGTCGCCGTAACCGACCGTGGCGGCCGTGACGACGAAGTACCACCAGTACGTGCCCGGCCGGACCAGCTCGCTGCCCGCCGGCTCGGCCAGCGCCATCAGCGGCCAGCTCGTCGCGAACACGACGGTCACGACCGCGACCGGCAGCGCCCAGCCCCGGTGCAGCACCCAGCGGGCGAACAGCCGCGAGACGAAGAACGGCACCGGGCCCTCCTCACCGAACGCGACCGGGTTCCGTCACCCGATCACACGGTGCGACCGGGCACAACGGTCTTTACCGGACCGTGACGGCCCCGCCGCCGCCGGACAGAAACGGACAGAAATGCCGTGTTCCCAGGGAAAAGCCGACTTTCCGTGGTGCACTGTCTCCGGTCTGACGGCACTGAAAGGGGTACGCGCGATGAGGAAACGGTCCCGCACCGCTTCGCTGGTCCTCGCCGTGGCGGTCGCCGGCGGCGTCGTGGCCGGGGCGGGCTTGGCCGACGGCGCTCCCGCGCCGCCCACCCTCGAGTTCGCGAACCCGGAAAGCCAAGCCCTGCTCGGCACGGCGTACACCGCGGCCCTCGGCAACCTGCTGCGCACCAACACGATCGCCTACGACCCGCGCTACGACAAGACCGGCCTGCTCGACCCCGCGGTCGGCATCGTGCGCGCGGGCGGCGGTTACGCCCAGCCGTGGACGCGCGACGCGTCGATCAACAGCTGGAACGCCACGAGCCTGCTCGACCCGGCGCTCGCGCGGAACACCCTGTGGGCCGTGGTCGACGAGGACGCCACCGGCGCCCCGCGCGTCCAGCAGGACGACCAGCAGTGGGACCAGGTCGTCTGGGTGACCGCCGCGTGGCACCACTACCTCGTCACCGGCGACCGGACGTTCCTCGACACCGCCTACCGCACGGCCGCGGACACGCTGACGATCCGCGAGCACGCCACCACCGCCGGGTACAACGCCACCTACGGGCTGTTCACCGGCGCGTCGTTCTTCAACGACGGCATCGCCGGGTACCCCGCGCCGCCCGCCGACGCGACCGAGTCGGTCAGCACCGGCAGCATGCCGTGGCCGGGTGTGGCGAGCGGGATGTACTTGAGCACCAACGAGCTTTACTACGCCGCGTACGTGAACGCCGCGAACATGGCCGAGCAGCTGCACCGGCCGGGCGCGGAAGCCGCCGGGTTCCGGGCGAAGGCCACCGCGCTGAAGGCCGCGATCAACCGGCACTTCTGGAACCCGGCCACCGGCCGCTACGACTACCAGCTGCTCGCCGACGGCTCCCGCGGCGCCTACCAGGAGGGCTCCGGGCTGGCATTCGCGATCCTGTTCGGCGTCGCGAACCCGGCGCAGGCCCGGTCGATCCTGGCCAACGCCCACGAGATGACGTGGGGCATGCCCGACACCTTCCCGAACTGGGACCGCTACTCCGACGCGCAGCCCGGACGGCACAACGCGATCGTCTGGCCGCTCGTGCAGGGCCTGTGGGCCAAAGCGCTGGCGCAGCAGGATGACGAGAACGCGTTCGCGGCGGAGACGGCCCGGCTGGCGAAGCTCGCCGGGGGCAACAGCGGATTCTGGGAGATCTACAACGGGAACACCGGCGTCGTCGACGGCGGGTACCAGCGGCTGGGCGACACCGTGAAGTTCCACTGGGGGTCCGAGCCCGACCAGACCTGGTCGGCGACGGCGTTCCTCGACATGGTCCACACCGGACTGTTCGGGCTGGGCTTCACCGACCGCGGGCTGGCGTTCACGCCCCGCCTCCCGGCGGGCTGGGGCGACGCGACCCTGCGCAACCTGCATTACCGCGGCGCGAACCTGACGATCGCGCTGCACGGGGCGGGCACCCGGGTCCGGTCCTTCTCGATCGACGGCAGGCCCGCGCCCGGCAACTCCGTCCCGGCCACGCTGACCGGCACGCACACCATCGACATCACGCTCACCGGGGCGGCCCCGGCCGACCGCGACGGCGACGGCGTGACCGACGCGCTGGACCGCTGCGCGGACACGGCGGGCACCGTAGAGGGCTGCCCCGACCCGGCGCACCTCGAGGCGGAAGACGCCCGCAACACCGGCGGCGCGAAGACGAACGTGAACCACACGGGGTACTCGGGCCGCGCGTTCCTCGACGGGCTCTGGGCGCAGGGCGCGTCGTCGTCGTTCACCGCGCACCGGACGTCGACCGGCGCCGAGTCCGGCACGCTCACGGTCCGGTACGCCAACGCCAACAACGACACCCGCACGATGACGCTGTCGGTCAACGGCGAGCGGGTGCGGCAGGTGAGCTTCCCGAAGGTTTCCGACAGCTGGGACGCCTGGGGCACGGCGACGTTCACCGACGTGCCGCTGAGCGGCCGCGACCCGGTGGTGACCCTGTCGTACGAGCCGGGCGACAACGGCTCGATCAACCTCGACTGGCTCGGGTACCGGTCCTAGCGCGTCGCGAACACCATCCCGATGTCCGCGGCCCGCTGGACGGCGTCCTGGCGCGCGTCGACCGTGAACCCGCGGGCCGCGAAGACCTCGCGGACGGCGTCGCGGTTCCGCTGCCAGCCCTCGACCTCGACGACCGCCTGGCGGACCAGCGGCCAGTGCCGGTCGTCGAGGCCGCGCAGCACGTCCAGCTCGGCGCCTTCGACGTCGACCTTGAGCAGGTCGATCCGGTCGATGCCGTGTTCGTCGAGCACGGGCGACAGCGGCCGGACCGCGACGCGGTGCGTCTCGAGCTGCCGCAGCACCCGCAGCTTGCGGCCGACCAGGCCGCGCAGCACCGGCGCGGGGATGCGCCGCAACGCCGGGCCCAGCCCGCCCCCGCGGATCATCTCCACCACGCTCGCGGTGACCCGGCGCCGCTCGGCTTCGACGGTGCCCTCGTTGCGCCACGACGACGAAAAGATGGTCGCGCCCGGGAAGTAGCTGAAGTCGAGTTCGTCCGGCGCGGCCGCCAGGCCGAACGGCAACGCGGTCAGCCGTCCGCCGAAGAACTCGCGGGCGTTGCGGTCCAGGGTTGCGAACAGCGGCGGCAGCGGCTCGAACGCGAAGATCCGGACGTCGCCGTCGAGCCGTTCGAAGACGGCGGCGGAGAACACGCCGACGTTGGCCCCGACGTCGAGGACCGTGGCACCGGGCGCCAGCTCGATCCCGGCGGCGAAGTAGCCGCCCACCTCCTCCCGCAGAAAAGCGACTTCCCACGGGTTGATGCTGTGCAAGCCGATCGCGTCCATCGGGCTACTTCGCGGCCAGCGCCGCCTTGATGTCGGCCACCAGTCTCCGGACCTGCCCGCGGTCGATGGCGTTGTAGCAGAACGTGGTCATGTCGATCTTGTCGCCGCCGCCCGCCGGGTTTTCGAGGACCGCGCCCGAGCCGCCGTCGACGTCGAAGTGCAGCCGGCCGGGCCGGGTCACGCCCGGTTCGACGTTGCTGACCCCCTTGACCCGCGAGACCGCGAACGAGTTCCGCGTGTTGTTGCCGAACGTGCCTTCCCGCAGCGCGGCACTGATCACGATCGTCCTGCCGTTGAAGGTGATCGAGCGCCGCCTCGAGTGGATGTAGTGGTGCACAACGCTTCCTCCCGCCGGGGACCGGGAGGATCACTGTAGGAGGCCGCCGATTTCGCGCGCAAGAACGCTGGGCCGGTCGCCCGATGCCGTTCGGCCGGGCGGAAGCCGGTACCCGCACCCGAATGGTCCGATGTGGACCCTCAGGCGGACGAGGCGAGGCGGGACGGCGTCGAGACCAGGCGCACCGACTCCACCGCGAACCCCGAAAGCACCAGGCGCGCCGAGCAGCGGCTCTCACCGGACGCCACCGACGGCACCCGCCGCAGGACCACCTCGTACGTCTGGCGCCCCGCCGCGACCACGACTCTGCGTGTATCCCCGTCGGTGTAGCTCGCGACGGCCTCGACCGCGTCCAGGCCGCGCAAGCCGGTGCGGCCCCGGACCGCGATCTCCGCGAACTGCTCCCACGAGCTGTCCGCCGACGTGCGGCCGCGCAGGTGCTCCAGCCGGACGTTGCCGGCCAGCGCCTCCTTGGCCACCAGCTCGGCCTCGGCCGCGCCGAGCCCGCCGTGCAGGAAGCCGTCCGGGACCGTCAGGAGGTTGCCCGCCCAGCGGTCGCCGCCGACGTGGCTCACCTCCCACACCAGGCCCGGGTGGTTCTGGGTCAGCCCGGTCACCACCGGCCGCCCGTACACCGCGCAGCACATGTCCTTGCTGCCGTGCGTGCAGACCAGGAACAGCGGGCCGGGCACCGGGGTGCCGTGGCCGCCGCGGCCCGCGGCCACGGCTTCCAGATCGAGGTTCGCGAGCTCGGCGAGGTCAGTGACCTCGAGCCGCTCGAGCCAGCGCCGGCCGGGGCGGCCGCTCGCGACGAACACCGTGCGCGGCGCGCCCGGCACCCGTGCGTGGCGCCCCGGCTTGCGGATGAGCAGCGGGCGCAGCCCGGCCTGGCGGGCGGCGTCGAGCAGGTGATCGGGGAAGGCCTCGGCCACCACGGTCTCGAGGGCGTCCGGCGCCCACGCGCCGGGCTGCTCGATGAGCAGCCACGACGTCATGTGCCCGGCGGTGCCCGCGGGCGGACCCCCGAGGGCTCGGGTCAGCGTGGCGCACCCCGGCGCCGCACCCTCGTGTCCGGCGCAAGCTCCCCCTGGTGCTCCGGAGCTCGACTTAGGCATGCCTAAGCGTACCTGACTCAGGCGGGGGCGAGCAGCCCCTGTGTGACCAACTCGCCGAGCAGGGCCCGGAGCGTCACTCCGTCGAGGGTCGGTGCGGCTTCGGTCAGCGCCCCGAACGAGCACGGGGCGCCCCCGAGCAACACGGCCAGCACCGGCCGCGCCGCGACCGCGAAGACCAGGCGTTTCCCGGCCGCGACCAGGGCGACCGTGCCTTCGCCCTCCTCGAGCGCGGCCCGCGGGGTGAGCAGCCGGACGGCGAAGTCGTCACCCGGCGGCAGCAGGTCGCCGGTCGCCGACCACGGCAGGCCGATCCGCGGGTGCGCCGGGGCCTGGGCGTCGCGATCGGCGAGGAACCGGTCCACCAGGTCGTCGGTCAGCAGCTCGGTGACCCGCTGGCGCAGCTCGACCGCCCGTTTCGTCCGGTACTCCGGCGCGGCGAACCGCGGCAGGTCCTCGCGGAACAGCTCGTCCGCGCGCACCTGGTCGGCGAGCCACGCCACCAGATCGACGCCGGTGGCCGCGTTGAACCCGATCGTCAGGTGCAGCGACTCCTCCCCGACCGCGGAGACGTCGTGCCAGTGCCCGCGCGGCACGTACAGCACGTCACCGTCCTCGAGCAGGAAGTCGTCGAGGGGCTCACCCTCCGGCCGCGGCGGCAGCTCGACGTCCCGCTGCAGCGGCGACGGCCGGGTGACGCCGTGCAGCCGCCACCGCTTCCGGCCGGAGAGCTGGATGATGAACGCGTCGTGGTCGTCCCAGTGCACGTCGAAGCCGTGCGTGGTCCCCCACCCCGCGTAGAGGTTGACCTGGACGCGTTCGCGCAGCTCGTGTTCCAGCCGCGCGGCGAGGTCGCCGACCGGGTCGACGAGCTCGTTGACCGAGTCGAGCACGAGGGTCGCCCCGGCCCGCAATTGCTCCGAGAAGGGCGCCGAGAGCACTCGGGGCACCAGCCCGGTGCGGCGCGTCTGCACCATCTCGGTGTAGGTGTGCGCGGGCACGACCTCGCCGTCGCGGGCGAGGCGCAGCCGCGGGAAGTCCAGGCGGTGCTGCCGCAGCACGCGGTCGAGGTCCCGCCACGGGAGCAGGGCGGCGAACCGTCCCTTTTCGCCGGTGAACCTTCGCGGTGCCCGGCCCAGCACGTCATCGAAGAACTGGCCGACCTCGAGGGGTGCCACGAGGTCGGCCAGTCCGGGGATCTCCGTCACGACGGCGGTGTTCCTAGTCGTTGCCGTCGTTGTCGGCCACCGCGCCGTTGGCCTTGCCGCGGTCCACGGCCGTCGTCAGCGTCTCGACGCTGAGCAGCAGGCCGCTGGCCGGTGCCGGGTTGTCTGCCGTGTGTTCCTGTCCCATCCGGACCTCCCAAAACATCGACGACTGGCCGCCCCCACGCTAACCCACCGGCGGCGTGGCGGTCATCGATCATTTGAGTTATCCCCGGCCCGCCACCGCTACCCGGGGCGACGGGCCGTCGAGACCACGGCCGGGACGGGTGCGCCGTTGATCACGAACTGCGAACCGGGTTCACGGACGACGTCACCGGCCGCCGAGTTCGAGATCGTCACGTTCGTCAAGGTCGCGCTGCCGCGGGCGCCGCTCATCGCCAGGATGCCCGCGCCGTTGTTCGACTTGTCGATCTTGACGTTCGTGATCGCCACGTTCGGCATGTTCCCGCCACCGGTCTTGAACTGGATGCCGTCGTAGGTCGAATCGTGGATCTCGGTGTCCCGCAGGGTGACCCCGGTGATGTCCTTGCCCTGCGCGAAGAACGTGACCGCGCCGAACTTCTGCTGCTCGCCCCAGAAGACCCCGCCGCAGCGGTAGAGGGCGTTGTTCGCGATCACCGTCTGGCCGGAGAACGGCAGCGGGTCGTGGTCGGTCGCCAGCATGATCCCCGGGTAGTTCATCGTGTCGTGGATCAGGTTGTTCTCGATCCGGTTGCCGTAGCCGCCGTAGATCGCGACGCCGTTGGCGCGCCACGGGAGCTGGATCGTGTTGTTGGCGAACACGTTGTCGTGCGCGATGTCCACCGACGGGTCCTTCACGTACTGGTTCGCCCACACCGCGAGCGAGTCGTCACCGGTGGTGCGGAACGCCGAGTCGAACACCTTCGAGTTCCGCGTGCCGTTGGTGAAGTTGATGCCGTCGGCGTAGGTGTCGCGGATGCGCATGCCGCTGAACTCGAGCCCGTCGGCCGGACCCCACAGCTCGGGCTTGTTGCTGTAGTCGCGGCCGACCCACACGCCGACGTTGGCGTGCTCGATCCAGACGTTCGAGATCTTCGTGCCGGTGCCGAACCGGCCGTTGAGGCCGACCCCGCCTTCGGCACCGCCGTCCCCGCCGCGGATCCGGCCGGAACCGAAGATCGCGATGTCGGACAGCTGCACGTTCTTGTCGATGTCGAAGCCGAAGTTGCCTTCGTGCGGGTGGTTGATGGTGTTCGCGTCCTGCGGCTGGATGAGCGAGTACAGCTGCGAGCGCCACATGCCGGCCCCGCGGATCGTCACGTTGGAGATGCCGACCTGGTTGTACTGGCCGCCGCCGTTGGGCACGGTCGGGTCGTCGGTGAGGATCTTCGCCTCCTGCCGCCACTGTCCTTCCGGGATCCAGACGCAGGCGATCTTGCCGTTCTGGTCGTCGGTGACCGCCCGCTGGATCGCCGGGGCGTCGTCGACACCGTCGTTCGGCACCGCGCCGTACTCGGTGATCGACGTGCACTCCGCCGGCTTCGGCAGCGCGGGGGCGACCTGCTCCAGGTCGACCAGGTCGATCACGTAGAAGGACGCGTTGTCGCCGCTGTCGCGCTGCAGCTTGAACTTCGTGCCCGGCGGGTAGGACTGCGCCAGCAGGGCGTGCGACTCGTCGAAGAGCCGCCGCGCGTCCGCCTGCGGGGTGTTCGTCAGGCCCTCGGGGTCGTCGGTCGTGCCGTAGAGCCAGCTGTGGACCGACGACAGCGTCAGCTTCTGCGCGAACGTGCCGTTGACGTACAGGCTGAGCGTGTAGTCCTGGCCGCCGCCACCCGGTGCGTCCGGCACCGAGTTCCGGACGACGATCGAGTTCGCCTGGTTCGCCGAGGTGAACTCGACGTATTGGCCCTGGTTCGCCAGCCGCACGGACTTGCGGCCGGAGGACTCGGTCGCGAAGTTCGTGTGCCCGAACGTGCGCAGCGGGTCGGCCTCCAGCAGCTGGCCCTGGTACTGCGCGCTTTCCGCTTCGTACTCGGTGTACGGCACGGCCGCGCCGCGGCCCACCACGATCGAGCGCGAGAGCCCGTTGTTGGACTCGTTGGTCTCCGCGACGGTGTTGGTGGCGTCGGCGGTGGCCGTGAGGGTCGCGCCGCCGCTGGTGGCCGTCCACGTGCCGGAGATGGCGACCTCTGCCGTGGCTCCCGCCGCGATCGCGCCCGTGGTGCCGGTCAGCGTCGTGCCGCCGACCGCCAGCCGCGTCACCGAGGTGCCCGCGCCGCTGGTGCCGCGGTTGTGGACCGAGACGGTGAACGACACCGCGGTGCCGGCCGCCGGGTTCGGCGGGTTCGACGTGATGCCGGTGACCTCGAGGTCCGGTCCCGGTGCCTGGGCGATCACCAGCGGCGTCGGCGACGTGTAGGTGTTGTTGGCTTCGTCCTGCTCGGCCACCACGCCGGTGGGGTCGGCCGTGGCGGACACGCCGTAGCTGCCCTGCGGCCGCGTCCCGGCGTTCACGGTGACCGTGGTGGACGCGCCCGCGGCGAGCGGGGCGACGGCCGCCGAACCGGCGACGGTGCCGCCGAGGCTGACGTTCACCGTGGTGGCGCCCGCGTTCGCGGTGCCCGCGTTCTTCACGGTCGCCGCGACGGTGACCTGGCTGGTCTCGTCCGGGCTGGCCGGGGTCCAGGTGGTGCCGGTGACGACCAGGTCCGGGTTCGGCGCGGGCGTGCCGAACACCTGCAGCTCGGCGACCTGCGCGCCGGGCGCGCCGGAGTTGGCCGAGAACTGCAGCCGCACGTCGGCGGCGCGGCCGCTCACCGGGATGGTCACGGTGTTCTGGTTGGCCGCCGGGTCGAAGCGGTAGTCGGCACCGGCCTTCAGCGAGGTGAACGCGGTGGCGCCCTGGCCGCGGCCGAGGACCTCGAAGGTCTGCGTCCGCGCGGCCCAGATCGGGTCCGGGTTCAGCTTGACGACGACCTGGTCGAGGTCGGCGTCCGCGCCCAGCTTCACGGTCAGCGAGTTCGGGTAGCCCGCGGCGGACTCCCAGTAGGTGCTCGTGTTCCCGTCGTTTGCCTTGGCCGCGACGAAGTCGAAGGCCGACGACGACGCTTCGATCGGCTTGCCGGTGGCGAGGTTCTGGCCGGCCTGGGTGCCCTGGCGCACGACGTGGTTGCTGTCGGCGGACTCGTGGCCCGCCGCGTCCTTGGCGCGCACGAAGTACTCGACGCGCGTGCCCGCGGGCCGGGCCTCGGTGAACGTGGTGCCGGTGACCGTGGTGACGGCGGCACCGTCGCGGTAGACGGTGTAGCCGGTGACGCCGACGTCGTCGGTCGAGGCCGCCCAGTTCAGCGCGACCTGCCCGGAGCCGGGCTCGGTCAGGGTGAGGTTCGCGGGCGCGCTCGGCGGCTGGGTGTCACCGGAGTCCGGGCCGTACAGCTCGAACTCGGCCAGCTGCGCGGCGGGCCACTGCGTGTTGGCCGTGATGGTGAGCCGGACGTACCGGGTCGACGCCGTCACGGGGATCGTGACGGTGTTCGCGCTGGGCGCGAAGGCGTACCCGGTCGCCGCGGCGAGGTCGGTGAACGCCGTGCCGTCGGTGCTGCCGCGCACGGTCAGGGTCTGGGTGCGGGCCTCCCAGCCGGTGGGGAGCTTCAGCACCAGCCGCGAGAGCGGCTTGACCGACCCGAGGTCGGCCTGGATCCACTGCGGGAACGCGTTGTTCGCCGACTCCCAGTAGGTGGCCTGGTTGCCGTCGACGGCGTTCGAGACCGGGTAGCCCGGCAAGGCGCTGCTCGCCGAAACCGTGCGGGTCAGCGGCACTTCCGCGAGGGCGGCGAGGCCGGGTGGGGCGGCGGTGGCGGCCGGCGGTGGACCGGCCGCGGCGGCGGCGAGGGAGAGCCCGGCGGCGGAGAGGCCCACGGCGAGGAAACCGGCGACGAGCCGGGACAGGCGCATGCGTGTCATGGCGTCTTCTCTTCTTTGAGACGGCAGGGAGGGGAGCCAGAGCGGTACGAGCATGCAACAACTGGGAGACAACATGCAAGAATCTGACATGACTCAGAAAAATTGCGACGACAACCGGCCGGTCGGACAAAGTAGGTCCAGTTGACGAAGTGGGCAAAGGCTGTCAATCCACCCGGCGAGCGGGCGGCGGCGATCCTCGACGCGGCGACCGGGGTGTTCCTGCGCTACGGCTACCGCAAGACGTCGATGGACGACCTCGCCCGCGCGGCGGGCCTGTCCCGCCAGGGGCTCTACCTGCATTTCCGGACGAAGGAGGCGCTGTTCGACGCGGTGGTCGAGCACCTGGCCGGATCAGTGCGCGAGACGGCCCTGAACGCACTCGCCGACGGCGGCCGCACGGTGGCCGACCGCCTCGCCGACGCGCTCGCGGCCGTCCACGACAGCCCGGCGAGCACCGGCTTGCGGGAACTGACCGGCGAACTTCCGGCGCGGCTTCACCACGACGTCGTCGCGGCCATCGCGGACTTGGTGCGGCGCAATGGGATCGAGTCCCGGTGGCGCGAGCACGGCGTCACCGCCGACGAACTGGCCGAGCACCTGTTCACCGCGTCGTCCGGCGCGCGACCGGACCGCCGCCGGGAGCAGATGGCCGTCGCCGTGCGCATCGTGACGCGCGGCGGGTGTCCGCAAAGGACCGTTTGACGCCGGGTTCACCGCTCCGGCAAGGCGGCCAGCTCGTCGGCGATCAGCAGGCCGGGATCGAACTCCATCCCGGCGAAGTGCCCGGCCAGCTCGAGCGACAGCACGCCGTGCAACCGGGTCCAGAACGTCAGGGCGCGCCGCAGCACGGCGGGTGGCGCCGGGTGCTCCCCCGCCCACGCGCGGTGGCCGGACAGGTGCGCCTCGAACGGCCTCGACGCCGGTTCCGGTGACCGGGCGGCGAACGCGTCGAGCAGCACGCTCATGACCTCGAACGAGATCGCGGTGGTGTCGTCGGGCGCGCGGTAGCCGGGGACGGGCGTGCCGTAGATGAGGAAGTACCGCTGCGGATCGGCGTGCGCCCAGTCCCGGATGGCGCGGGCCAGCCCGGCGACGTCGGCCCCGGCGTCGCGCGCCGCCTTCACGGTGTCGGCGAGGCTTCGGTAGGCGTCGCGGATCAGCGCGGCGATCAGCTCGTCGCGGTTCGCGAAGTACCGGTACAGGGCCGGGCCGCTCATGCCGAGCTGCTTGGCGATCGCGTTGAGCGACAGCGCGGAGACGCCCGCGGTCGCGATCTGCTCCCACGCGCGCTGCTTGACCTCCGCGCGCACCTGCGCCCGGTAGCGCTCGCGCGGGCTCGCTGACCAGACCGGAGACCACCATGACCACCACCGCCAGTCCCGCCAAGACCTCGCTGTCCGTCCTCGTCGCGGCCTGGGCCGTTCCCGTCTTCGTCGCGGGTGGGTTCGCCTTCCTGTCCGGCATCCCGATCGCCGTCGTCGCGGTCGGCACCCTGCGCGACCGCCGTCTGCGTGCCGTCCGCTGGTGGACCGGCGCGCTCGCCGCCCTCTACGTCGTGCCGATGACGCTGTGGCTCGCCGGGCCGAGCACCGCGCCGAGCCTGTCGAAGTTCCTGAGTCCCGCCGCGACGGCGTTCCTCGTCGCCGGGAGCACGGCCGTCGCCGTCGCGCACCACGTCGCGCGACGGCGCTCCACCCCCTAGCGACCCCTACTCCGGCTGCGGTTTTCTCGGGTTCTCGGACCACGGTTCCCTTGGGAGAGTGGGCTTCCACGATCCACGAGGGGGAACCGTGCTCCGAGGGAAGACGCGCCGGGGGCCGCTGCTGGCCGTCGCGGTGTCGCTGCTCGCCACCGTCACGCCGGCGGCCGCCGCGGCGGCACCGCGGACCGTGCTGACCGCCGCCGGGCTGGACCGGCCCGTCGAGGTCGTCACCGACCGGTGGGGCGTGCCGCACATCTACGCCGGCAGCGCGGCGGACGCCTACCTGGCCCAGGGTTTTTCGGCCGCGGCCGACCGGCTGTTCCAGCTCGACCTCGGCCGCCGTCGCGGGCTGGGCACCCTCGCCGAGGTGCTCGGGCCCGCCTACGCCGAGCAGGACCGCGCCGCACGGCTGTTCCTGTACCGGGGCGACATGGCCGCGGAGTGGGCCGTGTACGGGCCCGAAGGCCGGACCGCCGCGACGCGGTTCGCCGCCGGGATCAACGCCTACCTCGACTGGGTCGAGCGCACGCCGTCGGCGCTGCCGCCCGAGTTCGCGCTCCTCCGCTACCGGCCCGCGCGCTGGTCGCCCGAGGACGTCGTGCGGATCCGCACGCACGCCCTGACCCAGAACCTCACCAGCGAGGTCGCCAGGGCGAAGGTCGCGTGCGCCGCCGGGATCGACGCCGACCGGGTGCGCGTCGGGCTGCAACCGGCGCACGAGACGAAGGTGCCGTCCGGGTTCGACCCGTGCTCGCTGCCCGCCGACGTGCTCGACACCTACCGCCTGGCGACCGCGCCCGTGCGGTTCACCGGCACCGGGGTCGCCGTCGCGCCCGCGGTTTCGGCGGAGGGCAGCAACAACTGGGCCATCGGGCCGGGCCGCACCACCACCGGGCGGCCGATCCTGGCCGACGACCCGCACCGCTCGATGGACGCGCCGTCCACCCGGTACCTCGCGCACCTTTCGGCGCCGGGCCTCGACGTCATCGGCGCCGGTGACCCGTCCGCGCCGGGGATCACCGCCGGGCACAACGGCACGGCGGCGTTCGGCATCACGGTCTTCCCCATCGACCAGGAAGACCTCTACGTCTACGAGCTCGACCCGGCCGACCCCGGCCGCTACCGCTACGGCGGCGGCTGGGAACGGATGCGCACGACCACCGAACGGATCGCCGTCCGCGGCGAAGCCCCGCGGGAAGTCACCCTCTCGTTCACCCGGCACGGCCCGGTCATCCGGGTGGACGCGGCGAAGAACCGCGCGTACGCGGTGCGCACCGCGTGGCTGGAGCCGGGCACGGCCGGGTACCTCGGCAGCCTGCGCCTGCTGCGCGCGGGCGGGTTCCGCGAGTTCTCCGACCAGGCCCGCGCGTGGGGCGCCCCGGCGGAAAACCTGGCCTACGCCGACACGACGGGCACGATCGGCCTGGTGTCGGTGGGCCGGGCACCCCGGCGGACCGGCTACGACGGGCTGCTGCCGGTGCCGGGTGACGGCCGGTACGAATGGAACGGCTTCGTCGACGGCGCCGCGCTGCCCGAGCGCGTCGACCCGCCCGAGGGCTACGTCGCCAGCGCCAACCAGTACAACCTGCCCGCGGGCTACCCGGTCGAGGGGCTGGGTTACGAGTGGAGCAACCCGTCCCGCTACGAGCGGATCACCGAGGTGCTGGCCGCTCGGCCGAAGTCGTCGGTCGCCGACTCCGTGGCCCTGCAGGCGGACCGGCTGTCGATCCCCGCCCGGCGCCTGACCGCGGTGCTCGCGGGCCTGTCGGGCACGGACGCGGACTCCGCGGCCGCGCTGGGACTCCTGCGCGGCTGGGACGCCGTCCTGAGCGAAGGAACGTCGGCGGGGACGCTGTTCGAGACGTGGCTGACGGCGTACCTCGGCCCGGCGTTCGTCCAGGCGGTCGCGCCCAAGGCGCTGCCGCACGTGTACGTGCCGGACAACGCGGTGCTCGTGTCGGCGGTCGAGCACCCGGAGCCGTGGTTCGGCTCCGCCGCCGCCCGCGACCGGCTCCTGCTCTCGACGCTCGGCGAGGCGTACCGGGACCTGGCCGCCCACCTCGGTCCCGACCCGGCGGCGTGGCGCTGGGGCGGCGTCCAGACGACGACGTTCGCCCACCCGCTCTCCCCCGTCCGCGGCGACCCGGCGTGGAACACCGGCCCGTTCCCGCGCGGCGGCGACTGGTACACAGTGGACGCTTCGATCTACGACCCCGGTTCGCACCGGCAGGTGGTCGGCGCGTCCTTCCGGATGGTGCTGGACGTCGGCCGCTGGGACGCCTCCCGCGTCGTCAACACGCCCGGCCAGTCCGGCGACCCGCGCAGCCCGCACTACCGGGACCTCGCCGCGCGCTGGCAGGCCGGGGAAACGGTGCCCCTGCTGTATTCCCGTGCCGAGGTCCGGCGCAACGCCGAACGCGTGACGGTGCTCGAACCCGGCGGGCGGTGATCAGCGGCGCCGGAGGCAGACGGTGTAGTCCAGGTACTCGCCCCAGCCCGCCGTGTCGTGCCAGCCGTAGCTGCCGTCGCGGCCGCAGAACGCCGGGTCGTAGCGGTCGTGGGTGTAGCCCGTCACGACGAAGTTCGCGCTCGCGCAGGAGGAAAACGTCAGCAAGTGTCCCGAGTCCGCGAGCCGGACGCAGTTGTTCTTCTTCGCGGCGAAACCGTCGTCGCCGTACCGGAAGCTCAGGCACACCACCACGGACAGCGCGGGCCGCGACTCGCGGTGGGACAGCTTGTACCGCAGCTCGGGGTCGCTGCCGCACCGGCTCGCGTCGTCGGTCCCGTGCAGGATCCGCTCGATCACGAAGTTGTGCCGGTCGCAGTCGACCAGGTGCCAGCCGGACGCGTCGGGGTTGCCGTAGGCGCACTGCCCCGCCTCGCCGGTGAAGACGTCGTCGCGGTAGAGGTATTCCAGGCACAGCACCATGGCGTCGCGGTCGCTCGTGGCGTCCCAGGAGACGAGCCAGTTCGCGCTGTCGACCCCGGCGCACGCACTTCGGGTGTCGGACGTGCCGTCGGCACGCTTGCGCACCTTGAAGTTGCCCGGCTCGCAGTCGTCGCGGTGCAGGTTCGACCGCCCGCCGGAAGAGTTCTCGTCGGCGAAGCAGTCGCCGACGGACGCGGTGAACGGCCCGTCGTCCGGCTCGGCCGAGGTCGTCGGCGGTTCCGTGGTTTCTTCGTCCGAAGTGGACACCGCGGCGACGGGATCGCCGTCGTACGCGGTGGTCTGCGTCGGTTCGGACGACGTCGCCGACGAGCTCGACTCGCTCTGGTCACGCCAGGGCGCGACCGCCAGGACGATGGCGAACACCAGGACAGTCAGCGCCAGGCCGACCGCGGTCCCGGCGAAGCGGCGGGGCTGCTCACCCGACCTGGCCAGGGTGGGGTCGAGGATCCGCGTCGGGCTCTTGAAGTGCGCGGTGCGCTCGGCGGGGGTGAGCAGTTCGCCCGCCTCGGCGTGCTCGCGCTCGATCAGCTCCCGCACGGCGTCCGGCCACACCGGGGTGCCCGCGTCCCCCACCAGCTCGGCGGGGTCCGGGCGCTCGCCGGGCGCCTTGGCCAGGCAGCGCCGCACGACGTCCCGCAGTTCGTCCGGCAGCACACTGAGGCCGGGCTCGGCGTGCACGACGTTGTAGAGGACCTGCGGCGCGGACCGCCCGGCGAACGGGCCGCGCCCGGTGCTCGCGAAGTAGAGCACCGAGCCGAGCGAGAACACGTCCGCGGCCGCGGTGGGTTCCCCGCCCTCGGCCTGCTCGGGTGCCATGAAGTCGGGGACGCCGACCAGCCAGCCAGTGCGGGTGAGGCGGCTGACGCCTTCGCCGTCGGCGGCCCGCGCGATCCCGTAGTCGATGACGCGGGGCCCGTCCGCGGCGAGCAGCACGTTGGCGGGGCTCAGGTCCCGGTGCACCAGCCCGGACGCGTGCACCTCGGCCAGCGCGGCGGCCAGCCCGGACGCCAGCCCCAGCGCGGCCTCCGGCGGCAGCGGCCCGGTCAGCTCGACGGCCCGCTGCAGCGACGGTCCGGGCACGAACTCCGAGGCCAGCCACGGCGACGGCGCGTCGGGGTCGGCGTCGACGACGGCCGCCGTGCGCGGGCCCGAAACCCGGCGCGACGCCTCCACCTCGCGGCGGAACCGCTTGCGGAAACCCTCGTCCGCCAGCAGGTGCGGGTGGATCACCTTGACCGCGACCAGCCGCCCGCCGTCCCCGCAGCCGAGCAGCACCCGGCCCATCCCGCCGCGCCCCAGCTCGGCCAGCACCCGGTAGCCGCCGAACGCGCGCGGCTCGCCGGGCTCCAGTGGTTTCACCGACCCGTTCTCCCTCCCCCGGCCCACCCCGAGCGGCCGACCGTAGGGGCGGGCGATGAAATCGGGGTGAAACGGCCGGTCCGCGGTCCGGACGGCCCGCCGTCGTGAGATGCTCGACCGCGCACGACGACCGGTGGTGAAAGGCGGAGCGGGTGGCCAGCTGGACCGATGTGATCAACTTCGTCCGGACGCGGTACGAGGTCCTCGAGGAGTCCGACGGCTGGCTGCGGTTCCGGCTGACCGGCCCGCGGGACCGGACCCAGCAGGTGACGGTGCACCACCTGCCCGACCTGGACGGCGGGGCGTGGCTCGAGATCTCCTCGCCGGTCGGCCGGGCCGACGCGATCGACCTGCGGTCGCTGCTGGAGCTCGCCGGCACGGCGGCCATCGGCGGCGCGGCCGTGGTCGACGGCGTCGCCCTCCTCAAGCACACCGTGCCCATGGAGGACCTGTCGATCTTCCACGAGTTCGAGCGGCCGCTGAAGTCGGTCGTCGCCCGCGCGGACGCCTTCGAGCACCAGCTGACCGAGGCCGACGAGTTCTGACGCCGGTTTCCTCCCCGTCCGGGCGGGTATCCGCTCCC
The DNA here is from genome assembly GCF_030264295.1 of Amycolatopsis nalaikhensis. GTDB lineage: Bacteria > Actinomycetota > Actinomycetes > Mycobacteriales > Pseudonocardiaceae > Amycolatopsis > Amycolatopsis nalaikhensis. Next base: position 8,831,230 of record NZ_CP127173.1, read on the forward strand.
GGAGGGAAGGAGACCACCATGTCGTCCGCCGACACCCGCTCCCGGCCGGGCCCGGGCTGGCTCCGTCCGGTCGTCGCCGTGGCCGGGCTGGCCTACCTCGCGCTCGGGATCGCCGGGTTCCTGACCCCCGAGACCGCGGCGGCCGGGCACGAGACCAGCCGCGCCGTGTGGATCTTCAGCACCACGCCGATGCTCAACTTCGTGCACACCGCCGTCGGCGTGCTCGGCCTGCTCGCCGCGACGCGGCGCACCGGCTCGATCATCTACTGCTGGGTGCTGTTCGTGGGCTTCGCCGGGATGACGGCTTACGGCGTCCTCGCGACGGCGTTCGAGACGCCCGAGGACCCGGTGAACGTCAACTGGGCCGACAACTGGCTGCACGGGCTCACCGCGGTCGCCGGGCTGGTGCTCGCGATCGTCGCCACCCGCGCGCTCACCCGGTCCGCCGCCACCCGGTGATCCCGCCGTTTCGGCACGGGCACAGCGGGTAGTCCCCGGGGGACCCACCGCGAAGGAGGCCCCATGCACCTCGTCAGCGCCGTCCCGCCGGGGGACGCATGACCGCCGCCGAACCGGCGACGGGTGAGCCTGCCGTCGTCGTGCACTACCGGTTGCACGCGGACTTCGCCGTGCCGCACCCTTCCCTGCGCCGCCTGCTGGGCACGCGCAGCGGCCTCGAACTGGACGCCGCGGGCCTGCGCGTCCGGTTCGGCCCGTGGCTGGTCGAGACCCCGCTGGACAACCTCGCCGGCGCCGAGGTCACCGGCCCGTTCCGGGCGGTGCGCGCGCTCGGCGTCCGGCTCTCGCTCGCCGACCGCGGCCTGACGTTCGGCACGACGACCGAACGCGGCGTGTGCCTGCGGTTCCGGGAGCCGGTGCCGGGCATCGAGCCGTGGGGCCGCATCCGGCACCCGGCGCTGACGGTGACGGTCGCCGAGCCGGAACTGGTCGCCGAGGCCGTCGACCGGATCGTGGCGGGGTCATGACGACCACGCGCGTCCTGGCCGTGACGGTCGACTGCCGTCAGCCCGACCTGCTCGCCGAGTTCTGGGAAAAGGCGCCGGGGAACGGGAAGCGCCGCACGTGGACGGATTCGCACGGCACGACCTACACGCAGGTCGACCTCGACGACGGGCCCGCGCTGCTCTTCCAGCCGGTGCCCGAGGAGAAGGCCGTGAAGAACCGGCTGCACCTGGACGTGGCCCCGGTGGAGGGCGACCAGCGGGCCGAGGTGGAGCGGCTGGTGATGCTCGGCGCGAAGGTCCTCGACGACCCGGCCGACGACCCGTGGATCGTGCTCGCCGACCCGGAGGGCAACGAGTTCTGCGTCCTGCCGCCGCGCTGAGTCAGGAGTGGGCCTCGGGGAGGCGGACGCCGTCGCCCGAGAACGCGGCCAGGCGGTCGTCGAAGCCGTCCGGGGCCCCGGGTCTCCGGAAGCCCGGTGGGTCCGGCTGTCCTGGGTAGCCGTCGGCGTAGCACTCCCGCACGAAGGCCACGACCGCGTCCGGCGCGGGTAGGACGTCCTCGCCGAGGTAGGCGAGCACGACCAGGTCCTCCCCCGACGGCGACTCCACGGCCACCGCCCAGCCGTCGCGCTCGTCCCACAGCAGCGCCACTTCGTGGTCGGGGAACCGCCCGAGCCGCCGTTCCAACGCCAGGTAGGCGCCCGCCGGCACGTCCACCTCGCAGAACCAGGCCGGCGCGTCCAGCTTGGCCGCGACGGCCAGCAGGTACTGCCGCAGCCCGCGCGCCGCCGCGCCGAGCCCGTCCCGTTCGATCATCACGCCCGCCCTCGGTCGGTCCCCTTGCCGGGTGTTACCCCGCCCCCGACCGGCTGAACCCGGGCGTACCCGGGTGGCCCAACGCGTCACCGTCCGTCCTCTGTGGATTCCCGACGGTCACCGGAAAGCAGGGCCAGGACGTCTTCGTCGCTCGTCTGGCGGAAATCGGCGTACCACTGGCCGACGGCGCGAAATCCCGCCGGTTCGGTCACGCAGACGACGTCGTCCGCCTCGTGCAGCAGGCGCGCCGCGGCGCCCGGGGCTCCCACCGGCGCGGCGAACACGACCGTCCGCGGGTTCCCGGCCCGCACGTCCCGCAGGGCCGCCGTCGCGGTGACGCCGGTCGCCAGCCCGTCGTCGACGAGGATGACGTCCCGGTCGGCGACACCGGCCGGGGCCCGCCCGTCGCGGTAGCGCGCGAGCCGCCGTCGCGCCTCCGCGCGCTCGCGGGCTTCCGCGCGGGCCATCCGGGCCGAGGTCAGCCGGAGCGAGCGCAGGATGGCTTCGTCGTAGATCGCGGGCCCGTCCGGGGTCACCGCGCCGACGCCGTATTCGCGGCGGCCCGGCGCGCCGATCTTGCGCGCGACCGCGACGTCGAAGTCGGCGCCGAGCCGCCGGGCGACGACGGCGGCCACCGGCACCCCGCCGCGGGCCAGCCCGAGCACGAGCGGGTCGACCCAGGTGCGCCGCCGCAGCTCGGCCGCGAGCCGCCGGCCGCCGTCCTCGCGGTCGGCGAAGACCAGCGGGACGTCCTCCCGGAAAGCCATGCCGCCTCACTCACCGCTGGGGAAGGTCTGCGCCTCGAGCGGCTCGTCCTCCTCCGGCTCCCATTGGTGCAGCGGCGTGATCGCCGTGGTCTCGTCGCAGTGCACGAACGCGTCGTAGCGGGCCGACGGCACGGTGGGGACGTACCCGCCGCCGCGGTGCACGACGCCGATCGCGCGGTGCCCGCGCAGTTCCTGCGCCCACCCGTCGCCGTCTTCGAAGACGTACAGGCTGTCCTCACCGGGAACGGCTTCGTGCAGCACGCCTTCGAGGCTGTCCCGGTGCGCCTCTTCGACCGGCATCCGGCGCGCGGGCCCGCCCCAGTGGTCGGCCGCGATCACCGACCCGTGGTGGGTGCCGAACCCGACGGCGACGACGCCGGCGCCCGCGTGCCGTTCCCGGGCCAGCTGCCCGAGGTTGGTCATGCCCGCCGCGGCCATGTCGGTCGCCCGCGCGTCGCCCACGTGCGTGTTGTGCGCCCACACGACGGCTTTGGACCGCGGCCCGTATGCGCGGAGCAGCCGATCGAGCGTGTCGCCCATGTGAGTGTCGCGCACGTTCCAGGACCGGACACCGCCGCGGACGAGCTCCCGGTAGTACCGCTCGGCGCCGGCGACGACCTCGGCGTTCTGCTCGGCGACGAACGCCGGGTCGAGACCCGGCACGGGTCGACGTGCGCCGCCGACCGGAGCCCGGCCAGCAGGCGCACGACTTCCTCGCGGCAGTTCTCCGGCACCAGCTCGGCGGAAATCCCGTACTCACGCGGGTCTTCGCCGTACGGCTCGAAGCACCGGAACGCCCGCAGCGCCGCCTCGGCGTGGTCCGGGGCGTGCTCGTGCACGTAGTCGAGGACGCCGCGCAGGGACTCGCCGAGGCTGTAGACGTCGAGGCCGTGGAAGCCGCACGGGATCCCGCCGCCGGTCGCGTTGAACGACCGCAGCCAGGCGGCGAACTCGGCGACCTCTTCGTTCGCCCACAACCAGGTCGGCCAGCGCCGGAAGCCCCACAGCACCTGGCCGGGGTCGTTCGGCGCGCCGGGTGCCCCGGCCGCGCAGCAGTGCACGCGGTGGCACTCGGGCCAGTCGCCCTCGACGGCGACGAAGCAGAATTCCCGTTCCGCCAGCAGCCGTTTCGTGAGCTCGGCGCGCCAGCGGTAGAACTCGGCGGTGCCGTGGGTCGCCTCGCCGAGCAGCACGATCCGGGCGTCCCCGATCCGCCGGACGAGCGGGTCGAAGTCCTGCGGGCAGCGCAGCGGCCGAGCCGCTTCGCGGATCGTCGTCACGTCGTCGAGCACGGTGCGGGACATACCGGGCGTTTGCCCGTTCCCGGACGGCGCAAAACGTCAGGGCCGCCAGTCGTCCCGCCAGTCGGGGTGGGCCGAGTAGACGGACGCGATCAGCTTCACCGACGTGTCGTCGTGGCTGTCGCGGATTTCGCGGCGCAGGAACTCCACCTTCTCGGCGAAGGGCACCGGGCGCCGCTCTTCCATCGCCTCGACCGGCCCGCCGACCAGCAGCAGCCCGTCACCGCCGTGGGCGTGCATGATCCGCAGGTGCCCGCGCCGTTCGGCTTCGTCCAGCAGCGGGAGCTCGCCCGCGCGGACCCGGTCTTCGTCTTCCGCGAGCCGGGCGAGCACGAACTCGTCCAGCCGCGCGGTCTGGGTGTCGTCGAGATTCGCCATGGGCCGGGGTTACCCGGACGGCCGCGGCGGCACACACGGGTCAGGCGTTCGCCCGCGCGACCCGCCTGGCCACCGCGAACCCGGTGCCGAGCAGGACGGCACCGCCGGTGATCCACGGCCACAGCGGCGCCGGGCCGTCGTCCGGGCGGGCCGTCATCGCCGCGACCGGGGCCGCCGTGGCCGGGCCCGCGACGGCGAGGCGGAACGGGACCGCGCCGGAGACCGGGTGGCCGTCGGCGGAGGTGACCCGGTACCGGATCGTGTAGCCGCCGGCGGGCCCCGAGCGGGCGCAGCGGCGCGGACACGCGTCCGTCCACAACGGACGCCGGGCCGGATTCCCAGTGCGAGGCGCCGTCGGGGCCCAGCACGGCGAGTTCGGTGAACCGGTTCTCCACGGGCTCGTTGAACACGAGCACCGCCTCGGACGGCGACGCCGTGAGCACCGCGTCCCGGGCGGGCGAGCTGGACACGAGCACGCTGTGCGCGTCGGCCTCGGGCGCGCACAACAAGGACACCCCGGCGACGGCCAGTGCGGCGGTGATCCGGGCGGGGAAAGACGATCGGGCGGACATGACCGGAAACGCTAGCGAGCACACCGGAACGGACAACCGTGAAGCGTGAAACAGCTGCGTTAAGCAATTCTCACCGCCGCAACGCGCCGCCGTCGCCGAACCGGGCAAATCGGGCGCTTGCTCCACTGGTGCGCGCGGCCGATCACCCGAACGGCCCAGAAAACGAGGCGTTCAGCGGACCATCTCACCGGCGGCCGCCGCCCGGAGGCCGCCCGACTTTACCTCGCCTTCACGGGAAGAACACCCCGCGAAACGGGACGGCTGGTTACCTGCTCCCCACATCCCGTTCATTCCCCGCCGCTCCGGCATTCCGGCCGACCCCTTTCCGGGTGAGCGCATTCCCGTTCTTTGGAGGACGAAACCGTGCGAGGTCCCGCCCTGCGCCGTGACCACGTCATCGCCGCGAGCCTCGCCGGCGCGGTCGTGGTCGTCGTCGGCTACGCGTCCGGCATCGGCCTGCGTCCCGGGAGCGCCGCGGACGCGGCCACCCCGCCGCCGGTCGCCGACGGCGGGCCCCCGGCGCCGGCCACGACGCAGCCGCTGCCGTCCGGGCTGCCGCCGTCCGGTGTCCCCGCGGTCCCGCTGCCCGCCGGTGCCCCACCGGCCGAGCCGATGCCCCCGATGCCGCCGGCCCCCTCGGCACCCGGCGACGTCGTCGTCGCGCCGACCCCGGCTCCCGTGCCGACGACCCCGCCGACCACTCCCCCGCCACCCCCGCCGGGAACGGACGTGCCCGCGTGTGAACCCGGTGCAGCGCAACAGGTTCTGGACACCGTCGGCGGGCTCCCGCTGCTCGGCACCGTCACGACCGGGCTCGGCGTCACCGGTCCGGACGGCCTCGGCGCGCTCGTCCTCGGCTACTGCCGCGCCCCCGACGGCGCGCTCATCCCCGCCGCCGTGCCGTCGACCGTCCCGAGTGGACGGTGAGCGTGGACGCCGTCAAAGCGTGGTACGTGCTCGCGCGCGCCGTCGACTACACCGGCCTGACGCTCTTCGCCGGCGGGCTGCTGTTCCTGGCCGTGCTCTGGCCGGCGGGGGCGGGCCACCGCGGCGCCCGTTCGGTGCTGGTGACCGGCTGGCTCCTCGGCCTGTTCGGCACGCTCGCCGGGCTGGGCCTGCAGGCGGCCTGGGCCGCGCAGCGCCCGGCCGGCGACTTCCTGGCCTGGGACCTGCTCAGCGAGGCCCTCGACAGCCAGTTCGGGCGGATCTGGTTCGCCAGGGCGTTGCTGTGGCTGCTCGGCGGCGTCGTGCTGGCCTGGCTGCTGCAACGCGGCCGCGCAGCCGCGACGGCGTTGCCCTGGCGCGTCGCGGCCGGAGCGATCCTCCTCGGGCTGCTCCGCACGACCGGCCTCACCGGGCACGCGGTCGAGAGCACCCGCCCGTGGCTGACGCAGCTCGCGGACTTCGCGCACCTCGCGGGCGCCGCCGCGTAGATCGGCGGCCTGGCCGTGCTGCTGTTCGGGGTCTTGGCCCGGCGCGACCCCGGAGAAGCTCGCCACCGTGGTCCCCCGGTATTCGAAGCTCGCGATGACGTCGGTGACCGTCGTCGTCGCCGCGGGCGTGGTCCTCGCGTGGCAGACCATCGGTGGCCTCGGCCGGGTGTTCGGCACCGCCTACGGCCGGACGCTGCTGGTCAAGCTCGCCGTGCTCGCCGCCGTGCTGCTCGCCGCGCAGTTCAGCCGCGGCTGGGTCGGCCGCCGCCTCGACTTCGCCGTCGTCCTGCGCGGGGACGCCGGCACCGTCCGCCCGTTCGTCTATTCCGTCGCCGCCGAGACCACGCTCGTCATCGTGGTCCTCCTCGCGGCGAGCTTCCTCGTCACGGCCAGTCCCGGCCGGTGATCGCGCAGTTCCGAAAGGAGTCCTCGATGGACAACCCCACCCCGGCCACCCCCGAGCGACCGGAGGCGGTGCGGCGACGGCACTGGCCGGTCGCCGTCGCGATCGTCGCACTGGCGGCGGCGTTGTTCAGCATCGCCACGCTCCGCGGCGGGCAGGGCGAACAGGCCGCCCCGGCGGCGGCCACGAACGTCGACCTCGCGGCGCTGGCCAAGCAGAGCCCGCTGGCCGTGCCGCTGTACCAAGGCCTCGAGCAGGAACAGCAGGCCGCTCCGGCCGCGTCGGCGAGGTCGGTCGAGGCGATGGGCTACAAGTTCTCGCCCGCCGACCTCAGCATCAACGTCGGGGACACGGTGACGTGGACCAACCACGACACCGCGCCGCACAACATCGTGATCACCGACGGGCCGGAGAAGTTCACCTCGCCGACCCTGCAGAACGGGCAGACCTTCAGCCACACCTTCACCCAGGCGGGCAAGTACTCGTACTACTGCTCGATCCACCCGGACATGAAGGCCACGGTCACGGTCACCGGGTCGGCCCCGACCAGTGCCCCGCCGACGTCGGCCCCGACGTCCGCGCCGACCTCGCCGCCGAGCCACTCGATGCCGATGCCGACCACCCCGGCCGGCGGCGGCTCCTGCGTGCCGAAGGCGGTCCTGCAGCCGATCATCGACCACGTCAAGAGCGCGCACCTGGAGACCTCCCCGGGTCAGCAGGTGCAGGACATCCTCAACCTGGACCAGTACATCAAGACGCACACGGTGTGGCTGGAGACCGTGCTCGCCCCGGCGTTCGACGGGTCGGGCAGCAAGGTCCTCACCGACACCCTCGCGCCGATCGTCGCGCACATCAAGAGCGCGCACCTGGAGACGTCGCTGGGTCAGCAGGTGACCGACCTGCTGAACCTCGACCAGTACATCAAGACCCACACGGTGTGGCTCGAATCCGTGCTGACGCCGCTGCTGGACCAGGCGAGCTGCTGACCCCCGCGGGGTGGCCCGGCCGGGCCACCCCGCCCTTCCCCTTTTGGAGGACACCCGGCCATGCCCGACACCGCCGTCCTGCCCGCCCCGCCCGGGATCGGCTACACGCTGCGCCGCGACCGCTGCGTCATCGAAGTTTCCCCGCGCCCGCCGGTGATCCGCGGCAGGCTCACCGCGACCGGCGGGCACTGGACGCCCGGCTCGACGCTCACGATCACCCTCGGCTCCTTCCGGACCCCGTTGCTCCGCAGGACGTTCCGCGACGAACTGACCTTCACGGCCGAGGAAGTCGACGACGACCCGTTCGTCGTCGAAGGCCGCGTCGCCGGGCGTGAGGTGAAGCTGCGCGGTGACGTCCGGCACCGGGACGAGGAGAGCGTCGTCGTGTGGGCGGCGGGGTTCGTGGCCCCGGCCCGCGCGTCGCGGCGTCCGGCGGGCCGGGTGGCGCGCCTGCTCGCCCGGCGACGGCTGCGCGTCGAGATCGCGATCGAGTTCGTCCGATGAGGCGGGCTGCCCTGGCCGTCGCGGGCCTGCTGGTGTTCCTGAACCTGCCCTTCGCGCCCGACCCGGCCGCCGCGGCGACGCAGCAGGTGATGATGCAGGGCTACGCGTACTCCCCCGCCGCGCTGACGGTGCGGGTCGGCGACACGGTCACGTGGATGCAGCACGACGAGGCCCCGCACGACGTGGTCACCACGAGCGCGCCGGTCGCGTTCCGGAGCCCGCGGCTGTCGGCGGGGCAGAGCTGGAGCTACACGTTCCGCCAGCCGGGGACGTACGCGTACTACTGCTCGGTGCACCCCGACATGCGGGCCACGGTGACGGTCCTGCCCGCGCCGACGACCGCACCGCCGAAACCGGCGCCCACGACGGCCAAGCCGACCCCGTCCCGGTCCACGGCGGCGGCTTCCCCGTCATCGGTTCCCACGTCGTCGGCCGCCGCAGCACCGGTTGCCACCGCGCCACCCACCACCACGGTGCCCTCACCCACGGTGCAGCAGGCGACCGCGCCGTCGCTCGACCCGATGCTGCTGGTGGCCGGGCTCGTCACCGGGATCGCGGTGCTGTGCCTGCTCTTGCTCAGCTCGCGCCGGGCGTGAATTCCTGTCCGCAAACCTGTCCACAAAAGGACTGGACCAATAATATCAGCGCGTTAGAAAGGAAAGCATCGCCCTTCACCGTGGAAGGTGGCCGATGTGCTCAACGTCCTCGTTCCCCTGCTGACCCTGGTCCTCGCCGCCACCCCGGCTCCCACCCCGGCGGCGGCGGCCGCCACGATCTGCGACAAGTACTGCGACGCCCGGGATCCGGCGTTGTCCCCGGGCGACCGCGAAGGAGCTTCGGCCACGGTCGGCGGCCGCCGGCTATCCCTGCACCTGGACGACGCCGACGACATGGGCTGGGCGTCGATCACCGGCGGCGCACCCGGCGACCACGTGTGGCTGGACCGGTCGTTCGACGCCGGGCGCACGTGGGCGTCGGGCAGCAAGCTGGGCGACACGGCGACGCCGTCGGGGGCCACGGGGTGGCGGACGTTGATGTACAACGTCGACGACTGGGCGAACAAGGGCGTCGGGCTGCTGCGGGCGTGCGGCCAGCCGACGGGATCGTCGACGATCGCGTGCACCGGCTGGGCTCGGACGACGTGGAACGCGTGGGACCGCCGCACGGCGGCCGCGACGGCGTTGATGGAGCGGTACAACCTGGGCACGGGCTTGTTCGACACGACGGGCTGGTGGAATTCGGCGAACGCGTTGACGGCGCTCATCGACAACATCCGGATCAGCGGAATGGGCAGCTACCGGTACGCGATCGACACGACGTACACGAAGAACCTCGCGGCCCAGGGCGGCAGCTTCAGAAATGACTATCTGGACGACACGGCGTGGTGGGGCTTGGCGTGGGTGAAGGCGTACGACCTGACGGGTGATAGCCGTTACCTGAACACGGCCCGGGCGGACGCGGACCACATGGCGGCGTACTGGGACGGAGTCTGCGGCGGCGGGGTGTGGTGGAACACGTCGCGGACGACGAAGAACGCGATCCCGAATTCGCTGTACATCCAGCTGAACGCGGCCCTGCACAACCGCATCGCGGGCGACACGGTGTATTTGAGCCGGGCCCGCGCGGGGTGGACGTGGTTCTCGGGCAGCGGGATGATCAACGGGTCGAACCTGGTGAACGACGGGCTGAACATGTCGACGTGCACCAACAACGGCCAGCCGACGTGGACGTACAACCAGGGAGTGCCGTTGGCGGCCTTGACGGAGCTGTCCCGGGCGACGGGCGACGCGGGGCTGTTGACGAGGGCCCGCACGCTGGCGAACGCGTCGACCACGAGCACGGCTTTGAACCCGGGCGGAATCCTCCGCGACCCGGGCGAGACGGCGGGCGGTGGCGGTCTCGACGGGCCGACTTTCAAGGGCGTGTACGTCCGGGATTTGGCTGCGCTGAACGCGGCGCTGTCGGATCACCCGTACACGGGGTATTTGCAGCGTCAGGCGAACTCGGCGTACGCGAACGACCGGAACAGCGCGGAGGCGTACGGGCTGATGTGGGCGGGGCCGTTCGACCAGGCGGATGCCGCACGCCAGCAGAGCGCGCTGGATTTGATGAACGCAGCCCCGTGACGGCTTGAGCCGGGCGCGGTCTGGCCCGACCCCGGCCCGGAGGTCGCGAATGACTCATTCGCGACCTCCAGCGCCCCGAATGAGTCATTCGCGACGTCGAAACCCGCCAGGCGAACCCACCGGGCGTCAGGTCAGAGGGTCTTCTCCAGCCGACCGGCCACCAGCTTGATGAACCGCGACGGGTCGGCCAGCTCGCCACCCTCGGCCAGCAGCGCCATCCCGTACAGCAGCTCCGCCGTCTCGGCCAGGCCCTCGTCGTCCGGCCGGGCCGCGTACGCCTCCCGCAGCCCCGTCACCAGCCCGTGCTCGGGGTTCAGCTCCAGGATGCGCTTGATCGGCGGCAGCTCCTGCCCCATCGCGCGGTACATCTTCTCCAGCGTCGGCGTCAGGTCGTGCGTGTCACCCACGATGCACGCCGGGGAGGTCGTCAGACGCGAGGAGAGGCGGACCTCCTTGACCGTCTCGCCCAGCGCCGTCCCCATCCAGGTCAGCAGGCCCTCGAAGTCCTTCTTCTGCTGCTCGCGCGCGACCTCGGTGGCCTTCTTGTCCTCCTCCGACTCGAGGTCGACCTGGCCCTTCGCGATCGACTGGAACTGCTTGCCGTCGAAGCCCGGCACCGCGTCGACCCACATCTCGTCGATCGGGTCGGTCAGCACCAGGACCTCGTAGCCCTTGGCGCGGAACGCCTCCATGTGCGGCGAGTTCTCGATCGCCGAGCGCGACTCGCCGGTCATGTAGTAGATGTGCTCCTGGCCCTCCTTCATCCGCGAGACGTAGTCCCCCAGCGAAGTCGGCTTCTCCGCGTCGTGCGTCGACGCGAACGACGAGATCTCGAGGATCGCCTCGCGGTTCTCGAAGTCGTCGAGCAGGCCTTCCTTCACCGCGCGGCCGAACTCGCGCCAGAACGTCGCGTACTTCTCGGCGTCCGCGGTCATCATCGTCTTGACCGTCGACAGGACCTTCTTCACCAGGCGACGGCGGATCAGCTGGATCTGCCGGTCCTGCTGCAGGATCTCCCGCGAGACGTTCAGCGAGAGGTCCTGCGCGTCGACGACGCCCTTGACGAACCGCAGGTACTCCGGCACCAGCGACTCGCAGTCGTCCATGATGAAGACGCGCTTGACGTACAGCTGCACCCCGCGCTTGCGCTCGCGCAGGAACAGGTCCATCGGCGCGTGCGACGGCAGGAACAGCAGCGCCTGGTACTCGAACGTGCCCTCGGCCTGCAGCCGGATGGTCTCCAGCGGGTCCTGCCAGTCGTGGCTGACGTGCTTGTAGAACTCGTGGTACTCGTCCTCGGTCACCTCGCTCGACGAACGCGCCCACAGCGCCTTCATCGAGTTGACCGTCTCGACCTCGTCGCCCTCGCCCTTCATCCGGATGGGCCAGGTGATGAAGTCGGAGTACCGCTTGACGATCTCCCGGATCTTCGCCGGGGCCGTGTAGTCGTAGAGGTGGTCCTCGGTGTCCTCGGGCTTGAGGTGCAGGGTGACCGCGGTGCCCTGCGGCGCGTCTTCGACCGCCTGGATCGTGTACGTGCCTTCGCCGGTCGACTCCCAGCGGACGCCCTCGGCGGTGCCCGCGCGGCGCGTCACCAGGGTGACCTTGTCCGCGACCATGAAGCTCGCGTAGAACCCGACGCCGAACTGCCCGATCAGGTCCTGCGACGCCGCCGCGTCCTTCGCCTCCTTCAGCTTGGTCAGGAAGTCGGCGGTGCCGGACTTCGCGATCGTGCCGATGAGGGCGACGACCTCGTCGCGGGTCATGCCGATGCCGTTGTCCCGCACCGTCAGGGTCCGCTCGGCCGGGTCCGCCTCGATGGTGATGTGCAGGTCGGACGTGTCCGCGCCGAGGTCCTTGTCGCGGTACGACTCCAGCCGCAGCTTGTCGAGGGCGTCGGAGGCGTTGGACACGAGCTCGCGCAGGAAGGTGTCCTTGTTCGAGTAGATCGAATGGATCATCAGCTGGAGGAGCTGACGCGCTTCCGACTGGAACTCCAGCGTCTCGATCGGGGTGGTCACTTCCGTTCCTTTCCGGGTGCATCGGCCGAGGTGAGGCGATCCTACCGAGGGGGTCCGACAGGTCCGCCGCGCACTTTATGAACGCAATGTAGGTGCGCCCGGCTCCCGGTGTGATGCTGACCACGCCCCGCTGCCGATCAAGGAGGATCGAGTGCCCGGACGCTTCCCCCGGTGGGCCGCCACGTTCGCCGCGGCCTGTGCCCTGACCACCGCTTTCGCCGCGCCCGCCGCGGCCGCCGGCGTCGTCGACCACCCGGTCCGCACCACCGGCTGCGGGCGCGCCGCCCCGGTGCCCGCCGGGGTCACGACCACGCGGCACGTCGTCTCGGGCGGGCTCGACCGCGAGTACACCGTGCACCTGCCCGCGAACTACAACCCGCGCCGCGCCTACCCGCTGGTGCTTTCGTTCCACGGGCACAAGCGCACGTCGCTGTACCAGGAGCAGCTGTCCGGCTTCTCGGCCCTGGACGCGATCGCGGTCTACCCGCAGGGCCTGATCGGCACCGACGGCGAGTCCGCCTGGACCGGCGCGCCCTACTCGGCCGCCGCGGACGACGTCCTGTTCACCAGCGACCTGCTGAACTCGCTGCAGCGGGGCCTGTGCGTGGACAACGACCGGATCTTCGCGGCCGGGAAGTCCAACGGCGGCGGGTTCGTCGGGGTGCTGGCGTGCCGCATGGCCGGCCGGATCGCGGCGTTCGCGCCGGTGTCGGGCGCGTTCTACCCGCAGGGCGGCGCCTGCCACCCGAGCCGTCCGGTGCCGGTGCTCGACTTCCACGGCACGGCGGACACGACGATCCCGTACGCGGGCAACCCGGCCAAGGGCCTGCCCGCGATCCCGGACTGGCTGGCGGCGTGGTCCACAAGGGACGGTTGCCGCGCGACGCCGGTGTCGTGGACGCCGGTGGCGGGGGTGGTGGCCCAGAAGTGGCTCGGCTGCGACCGGGGTGGCGCGCTCGAGCACTACCGCGTCGAAGGGGCCGGGCACGTCTGGCCGAGCACGGAGCCGAACAACGACTCGGCGACGCCGACGGTCATCGACGCGACCCCGGTGATCTGGCGGTTCTTCCGCACGCACGCCCTGGTGTGAAACACGATTGACGCAGGTCAAGCCTCCGGGCGACGATGATCGGCGCCAGACAGAAGCCGCCCCCGTCGGGCGGCTTTCTGTGTCTTCACCCCGGAAAGAGGTGCGCCGTGAAGGTTCTCGTGCTCAACGCGGGCTACGAGCCCCTGCACACCGTGTCGGTCCCGCACGCGATCCGCATGCTGGTGCGGCACGTGGCCGAGATCCACGAGGCCGAGGACGGTCTCGCGTACGGGTTGTTCCCGCGCCCGAAGATCGTGCGGTTGCTGAGGTACGTGGTCATGAAGTGGCGATATACGCAGCCGCCGCGCTGGTCCCGCCGCGGGGTGCTGACCCGCGACGGCCACCGCTGCGCGTATTGCGGCGCCCGCGCGACGACGATCGACCACGTGATCCCGCTGAGCCGCGGCGGCGAGCGGACGTCGTGGCTCAACACGGTCGCCGCGTGCGGTGGCATGGCCCGCAGTTGCAACGCCCGGAAGGGCGACAGGCTGCCCGCGGAGGCCGGGATGAAGCTGCGGTTCACCCCGCGCGTGCCGACGTGGGACGAGCTGCACCGGCTCAGTGCGTGAGACTTGCCAAGCTGGGCTGAAGGGCCCTTTCCTGTCATGTGGCGGGAGGAAAGGGCCCTTCAGCGCGTGAGATGAGATGAACGTCCCCTTCAGCACGCCCGGGCCGCGCCGCGTTCGTCGGCGGATCGCCGGGGCCGGTCGCTAAGCTCGAACCGATCGTGCCCCGCATCCGTGTGTTCCGGGGAAGGCCGGGAGGTCGTCGTGAGCGACGCAGGACAGCTGATCGCCGGGCGGTACCGGCTCGACGGCCGGATCGGCCAGGGGGCGATGGGCGTCGTCTGGCGGGCTCGCGACGAACGGCTCGACCGGGTCGTCGCCGTCAAGCAGCTCGGCTACGACCCGGCCATCGGGCAGGCCGCCGGTGACCAGGCGAGCCAGCGCGCCCTTCGCGAAGCCCGGCTCACCGCGCGATTGCGCCACCCGCACGCCATCACCGTGCACGACGTCGTCGAGCACGACGGCGAGCCCTACCTCGTCATGGAGTACCTGCCGTCGCGGAGCCTGGCCGACCTCCTGCTCGACCGCGAAACCCTGCCCGCCGACGACGTCGCGCGCATCGGCCTGCAGGTCTCCTCCGCCCTCGCCACCGCGCACGCCGAAGGCATCGTGCACCGCGACGTCACGCCCGCCAACGTCCTGCTCGCCGACTCCGGCGTCGCCAAGATCGCCGACTTCGGCATCTCCCGCGCGACCGGCGAAGGCACCGTCACCGGCGGCGGCTTCATCGCGGGCACCCCCGCGTACCTGTCCCCCGAAGTCGCCAACGGCCGCGAAGCCGGGTTCCCCGCCGACGTCTTCTCCCTCGGCTCGACGCTCTACCGCGCGCTGGAAGGCACTCCCCCGTTCGGCACCGACGACAACCCGATCGCCCTGCTGCTGCGGGTCGCCCGCGAGGACGTCATCCCGCCGCGCCACGAAGGTCCGCTCGCCGAGGTGCTCACCCGCCTGCTCCAGCGGGACCCCGACGCGCGCCCGTCGATGGCCGAGGTCCGGCAGCTGTTCGAGGCGGTCACCGAGAACCGCCCCCTGCCACCGCCGCGTCCCCGGGGCCACCTGGGCACCCGGCTGCTGAAAGTCCACCGCCCCCGGTGGCGGCTTGTGCTCGTCGCCGCGGCCGGGGCGGTGCTGCTGGCCCTCGGCGTGGTGATCGGCACGATTCTGGTCCCGGACGGCGGGACGTCGGTCGCGGCACCGGTGTCCTCCGCCCCACCCCCGGCCCCGACGACCACGGCCGACCTCGGCTGCGCGGCCAGCTACGAAGTCACGAACTCCTGGCCGGGCGGCTACCAGGTGCAGGTGACGGTCCGCAACGACCGCACCGACGATCTCTCGGGCTGGAGCGTCCGCTGGACCCTCCCCGACGGCCACCACATCACCGGCCTGTGGAACGGCACCTACACGGTGGACGGCTCGACGGTCACGGTGGACAACGCGGGTTGGAACGCCACCCTCGACGCCGGCGCGAGCACGACGTTCGGCTTCATCGCCTTGACCGGCAACGGCACCGGCGCCGACCGCCCGCAGCTCACCTGCCGGACGGTGTGACCCTCGCCAGCTCGTCCAGCACCGCCCGGACGTCGGGCCGCCGCGCGAGGCCGGACCGCGTCACCGCGAACACCTTGCGCGTCAACGGTTCCGCCAGCTCGTGCAGCCCCACCCCGACCGGTCCGGACGGCACCGCCATGGCCGGGACCAAAGCCACCCCGGCACCAGCCGCCGCCAAGGCCACCAGGACCGAGAAGTCCGCCGACTCCGCCACCACCGACGGCACGAACCCGGCCGCGCCGCACGCGCGCTGGATCATCTCGTAGCACGACAAGTCCGACGTCGGCACCAGCCACGGCTCGTCCGCGAAGTCGGCCAGGCGAACCGGCGACGCCACCTGCCCGGCCGCCGCCAGCAGCACCGGTTCCTCCAGCGGCACGCGCTCCTCGCACCGCGGCGGGATGTTTCGCGGCACGAGCGAATAGCTGTGCACCACCACGATGTCGACCTCCCGGCGGGTGCAACGAGGCGAGCGCGAGATCCGGCTCCTGCTCGATCAGGCGCAACGAGACCGGCCCGCCCCAGATCCGCGGCAGCAGCCCCCGCGCCGCCGACGCGAACGCCGCCACCCGGACCGTCCCCGCGCCCTCCGAAGCCACCGCCGCCATCGCCGACTCCGCCGCGGCCAGGTCGTCGAGGATCACCTCCGCGTGCGAGACCAGCAGCCGTCCCGCCGCGGTGGACTCCAGCGTCCGGCCCTGCTTCTCCAGCAGCGGCACGCCCGCTTCCCGCTCGAGCGCCGCCAGGTGCTGCGACACCGCCGGGCCGGTCAGGTGCAGCGCGGCCGCCGTCGCCGCCACCGTGCGGTGCTGGGCGGTTTCTTCGTCATGCGGAAAGTCAGGCTTCATGGTGGAGCTTCGCCGCCCGCGCGTCCTGCACGCTCTCGTCAAGGTCGGCCTCGCCGTCGCCTCGGCCGTGCTGCTGCTCGCCGCGCCCCTCCTGAAAGTCCGCGTGCCCCGGAAGGCCGACCTGCCGCTGATCGCCGTCTGCGGGCTCGCCGGGATGAGCGCCTATCAGCTCCTGCTCAACTGGGGCGAGGTGCACGTCCCGGCGGGTACCGCCAGCCTGCTCGTCTCGGTGGCCCCGGTGTTCAGCGTGCTGCTCGCCGCGGCGTTCCTCGGGGAACGGCTGACCGCGACCCGGGTCCTCGGCAGCGCGGTGGCCCTCGGCGGCAGCACGCTCATCGCCGTCGGCAGCGGCCTCGCCTACACCGGCTCGGCCTGGGTCGCCTCGGTGTCTTCCCCTCCGCGATCGGGTTCGTCGCCTGGGGCTACACGGTCGCGCGGCACTCGATCGCCGTCGCCACGGGGCGCTCTACCTCGTGCCCGCCGTCGCCGTCACGGTCGCGTTCGCGTGGCTCGGCGAGACGCCGACCTGGGTGGACGCCGCCGGCGGTGCGCTCAGCATCGCCGGCGGCGTCCTCCTCTCGCTCAGCCGTGGATCCGGTCGAACGGCAGCCGCAGCACCTGGCCCGCCGGCACCGGCGCGTTCGCTAGCCGGATCGCGTCGAGCTCCGGCGCCGTGAGCGCCCTGCGGTAGAAGCGGACCTCGTCGAACGCGCCGTTCCAGCGGAACTGGTTGTCCAGCCGCTGGCCGAGCTGCAGCTGGAACGACACCGTCTGGCTGACCGACCCCGCCGCCGCGGCACCGGAGGCGACCTGGACGCCGTCGACCCACAGCAGGAGCTTGCCGCCGGTCCGCTCGAGCGCGACGTGGTGCCACGCCTGGTCGTCGTAGGCCTGCGTGGACGTGATCGACGCGCTCCCGGCCGCCGTCGTCATCATCGCGATCAGCCGGTGGTTCGCCGGTTCGCCGCGCAACCACAGCTGGGGCGCGGTGCTGCCCATGCCGCCGAGCCAGAACAGCACCTGGTTGCCCTTGGTCGCGCCGTAGCGGAACCAGCCCGTCCAGGTGAGGTCGCCGTCGCCCGGCGGCTGCGCCGGGTCGTAGGGCACGCGCACGTAGTCGTCGACGCCGTCCAGCGCCACGGCCCCGCCGAAGCGTCCCTCGGTGATCGACGCCCCACCGAGCACCCGGGCGTCGGCCTGTCCGGAAACGTCCGGTGTGGACGGTCCCGCCGAGTTGCGCCACCCCAGGTATTCCTGGTTGAAGCGCGCGAAGCGGATCTCGTCACGCGCGTCGACGGCGCCACCCTCGTACAGCAGCCCGATCCGCGACCTATCAATCTGCACCAGGTCCGAGTACCCGGACCAGTCCGTCGTGATCCGCGTGCCCTGCTCGGCGTTCTCCCACGTCCGGCCGCCGTCGTAGGACGAGCGGATCATCATCCAGCGCCGCCGGTCGGTGTCCGACGGCGACGAGAACAGCAGGCGGTTGCCGACGCGCAGCACCGCGCCCTGCACCATCGGCGTCACCAGGTCGGGGATGGTGGTGAAGGGCGTGGAGAACGTCTCGCCGCCGTCGCGGCTGATGGCGTAGTCGCGGTTGCCGATGTCGGTGCCGCCCTGCTCGCGGCCCCCGGCGTAGATCGAGCCGTCGGCCAGTTCGACGACGGTGACTTCCGACGGCTTCTGCGTGTACGTGCCGCCGACCGGGTGCGGGTAGGAGTTCACCGCGCCGACGTGCCAGCTGCGGCCGCCGTCGTCGCTGTAGACCAGGCCCGCGTGGTTCTCGACGGAATGCGTGCCGTCGCTCGTCTCCGCGTTGACGCCGAACACGAGCCGTCCCGCGTGCTTTCCCTGATTCAGCTGGATCCCGTGCAGCGGGCCGGAGGCGTACCACGAGTCCCAGTCCGGCAGTTTCGCCTGCGCGCTGATGTCGACCGGGGCCGACCAGGTCAGGCCGTCGTCGTCGCTGTACTGCGAGTGCGGCGTCCGCGGGCACGGGACGTCGCACCCCTTGTCGTCGTCACGGCCCTTGTTGTACGTCGTGATCAGCACGATCCGGCCGGTCCGGCGGTCCACGATGGGCACCGGGTTGCCGTGCGTGTCGCCGCCGCCGCGGTTGACGACCCGCAGCGGCGACCACGTCTTGCCGCCGTCGGTCGAGCGCTTGAGCACGAGGTCGATGTCGCCCGTGTCACCGCAGTTGTCGATGCGGCCTTCGGCGAAGGCCAGCAGCGTGCCGTGGGCGGACTTGACGATCGCCGGGATGCGGAAGCAGCTGTAGCCGGGATCCTGCGAAGCCTTGAACAACACTTGCTGGTCGAACATCGGCTCGGCCCGCGCCGGGCTCACGGCGAGCAGCGAGCTCGCCACCAGGGCCACCAGCGCGGCCCATCTCCCCAGTGTTCTCATACTCATCCCTTCAGGACGGCGACACCTCGCGGGGCGAGCCGGACTTCGCGCACCGGCCGCGACGGGTCGGTGAGCAGGTCCGGCGCGGCGTGCGGCAGGTCGACGGTGACCGGCTCGGTGCCGTGGTTGAGCAGGATCAGGTAAGCGCTTTCCTCGCCGTGCCGGACGACCGCCTGCACCCCGGGCGGGCCGTCGAGCACGGGCGACACCCCGGCTTCCGAGCACACGCGGCCGAGTACCGGGCCCAGATCCGGCCGGGTGCCGAGGTACCAGGCGACGCCGTCACCGAACACATGCCGGGTGATGGCGGGCCGTCCGGCCAGCTCGCCGCCCTCGAACGACGCGATCACCTCGGCGCCCTCGGTCTCGATCCATTCGGACCAGTTCGTCCCGGAACCCGTTGTACCATCGGCGAAACGCAGGTCGACGGCGTCTTCGAGGGGCCAGAACTCGTCGACCCGCAGCCCGAGGATGTCCCGCAGTGGCGCCGGATGCCCGCCGAGGTAGGCGCGGTCGCGACCGTCGACGATGCCGGTGAAGTACGAGACCACGAGGTGGCCGCCACCGGCGACGTACGCGCGCAGGTTGTCGGCCGTCTCCTGCTCCAGCAGGTACAGGTTCGGGACGACGACGAGCTTGTACCGCGACAGATCGCGCGAAGGGTGGACGACGTCGCACGTGATGTTGGCGTCGAACAACGGCGCGTAGTGCGCGAGGTGCGTCTCGAGGTACTCCAGCTGAGCCGGGTGCGAGTCGAGTTCGAGGCCCCACCAGCTCGGCCAGTCGTGCAGGATGGCGACGTCGGCGCGCACGCGCGTCCCGGCAAGTTCGGGCACGCGGGCCAGCTCCTGCCCCAAGCCCGCCGTCTCGCGGAACGTCCGCGTGTCGCGGCCGCCGTGCGGGACCATCGCCGAGTGGAACTTCTCCGCGCCGCCGCTGGTCTGCCGCCACTGGAAGAACAGCACGGCGTCGGCGCCCTGGGCGATCGCCTGCCAGCTGCCCAGCCGCATCGCGCCGGGCGGCTTGGGACTGTTGCGCGGCCGCCAGTTCACCGCGCTCGGCGCCTGTTCCAGCAACAGCCACGGTTGGTCCTTTGTGGACCGCACGAGGTCGTAGGCGAACGCGGCTTCGACGTGCGCCCGCGGGTCGTAGGGGTCCGGGTAGGAGTCGAGGCTGACGAAGTCCTCGTGCGGCGTCCACGTGTGCCAGTCGAGTGCTTTCTGTACCAGGCCGACGAAGTTGGTCGTGATCGGGACACCGGGCGTGACGCGCCGCAGCACGCGTTGCTCGGTCAGGAAGCACTCGAGCGCGGCGTCGGAGGAGAACCGGTGGTAGTCCAGCTGCTGGGCCGGGTTCGGGAACGTCGGCGCGACGCGCGGCGGCAGGATCTCGTCCCAAGTGGAGTAACGCTGGGACCAGAACGTGGTCGTCCACGCTGAGTTCAGCTCGCCGATCGTGCCGTAACGCTCCCGCAGCCAGCGGCGGAAGTCCTCGGCGGAGACGTCGCAGTAGCAGGCGCGGATGTGGCAGCCGTACTCGTTGCCGACGTGCCACATCGCCAGGGCGGGGTGCCCGGCATAACGCGACGCCAATTCCGAGACGAGCCGCTCGGCGTGTGCACGGTAGACCGGGCTCGACGGGCAGAACTGCTGCCGCGCGCCGGGCGAGAGCCGGACGCCGTCGGCGCGCACCGGCAGGATCTCCGGGTGCGCGTGGGACAGCCACGGCGGTGGCGACGCGGTCATCGTCGCCAGGCACACCTGGACGCCCGCGCCCGCGAGGCCGTCCATGACGTCGTCGAACCAGCCGAAGTCCCACTCCCCCGGCCGCGGTTCGACCGCGGCCCACGAGTAGATCCCCGCGGTGACCATCGTGACGCCCGCTTCGGCCATCAGCTTCAGGTCTTCGCGGCGGACCTCTTCGGACCAGTGCTCGGGGTTGTAGTCGGCGCCGTAGCGGATCATCAGAGCAGACCCGCTTCCGCGAGCTTTCCCTTGATCTGCAACAGCTCCTCGTCGTCCAGCGGGAGCTGCGGCGGCGCCATGACAGCGTTGTCGATGAAGCCGCGCATCTTCATCGCGGCCTTGAACGCGCCGAGCCCGGCCGAGCCGCGGCCCATCCGGCTCGGCGGCGCCACCGACGTGATCGAGAACAGCTTCATCAGGCGTTCCTGCTCACGGCGGGCCGCGGCGAGGTTGCCGGACTTGAAGTGGTCGTGGATGAGCACGTACCCGACCGGGTCGACGTTGCCGAGGCCCGGGACCGCGCCGTCGGCGCCCATCGCCAGCGCCGCGTCCACGACCAGCTCGGACCCGGTGAACACGGCGAAGGCGTCGAGGCCGCGGTCGCGCTTGCCGAGCAGCACCGCGCGGAACGCCGCTTCGTCGCCGCTGGAGTCCTTCAGCGCGGCGATGACGCCGTCCGCGGCGAGGTCGAGCACCAGGCCGCCGTCGAGCTTCGTGTGCACCGCGACCGGGATGTCGTAGGCGACGATCGGCAGCTCCGTGCGTTCCCGCAGCAGGCGGAAGTGCCGGTCGATCTCGGCGACGTGCGTCCGCGTGTAGTAGGGCGCGGTGACGACGACGGCGTCGGCCCCGGCGGCTTCGGCGGCCTTGATGTGCTCGGCGACCCGCAGAGTCGTCATGTCGATACAGCCGACGAGCACCGGGACGCGCCCGGCGACCTGGTCGACCGTCGTTTCGACGACGACGCGGCGCTGGGCGTCGGGCAGGAAGGCGACCTCGCTGGAGGAGCCGAGGACGAAGACGCCGTGCACGCCGGCGTCGAGCTGGAACTCGACGTGGCGCCGCAGCGAGTCGGTGTCCACGCTGAAGTCGTCGTTGAACGGCGTGCACAGCGGCGGGACGATTCCGGCGAACTTCATCAGGGGGTCACTCCGGTCGGGATCTCGGGATGGATGCAGCGGTAGGTGTGGCCGCCGTCGGCCGCGGCGAGCGGCGGCAGCTCCGCCGCGCACTCCTCGGTCGCCTTGGGGCAGCGGGTGCGGAACGGGCAGCCGCTCGGCGGGTTCGTCGCCGACGGCACCGGGCCGGTGAGCACGATCGGCTCGACCGGGTGGAGCAGGCTGGGCGTCGCGGAGAACAACGCCCGCGTGTACGGGTGGCGGGCCTCGGCGCCCACCGGGGCTTCCTCGACGATCCGGCCGAGGTACATCGTGACGATCCGGTCGCTCATCTTCGACACGGTCTGGATGTCGTGGGAGACGAACACCATCGCCAGCTCCAGCTGTTCGCGCAGGTCGAGCAGCAGGTTGAGGATCTGGGCGCGGACCGAGACGTCGAGCGCGGACGTCGGCTCGTCGGCGACCAGCAGCGCGGGCCGCAGGGCCAGCGCCCTGGCGATGGCGACGCGCTGGCGCTGGCCGCCCGAAAGCTGGCCGGGGACCGCGTCGGCGACGCTCGTGGGCAGGCCGACGAGGTTCATCAGCTCGCGGACGCGCTCGTTGCGCTCGGCCGGGGTCCCGACGCGGTGCACGTCGAGCGGGTCGCGGATGATCTTGGCGACGGCCAGCCGCCGGTTCAGCGCCGTCGACGGGTCCTGGAAGACCATGCCGACCTCGCGGCCCGAGCCGCCGTCCAGCGGCTTGCCGCGGAACCGGACGGTGCCCGCGGTCGGCGGCTGCAGGCCGACGATCACCTTGGCCAGCGTCGACTTCCCGCAGCCGGATTCGCCGACCACGCCGATGGTTTCGCCGGGGTTGACGACCAGGTGCGCGTCGGTCAGCGCGTAGACGTTGTCGTGGCCGAACAGCCGTGCGCCGCGGATCTTGTGCACGACGTGGACGCCGTCGACCTCGAGGAGGTTCACGCCGTCGCCTCCTTCTCGCGGGCGATGTCGACCGCCGGGAAGTGGCAGGCGACGAGGTGGTCGACGGGCTCGCCGAAGCGGACCGGCGTTTCGTCGTGGCACTTGGCCCGCGCGGCCGGGCAGCGGTCGGCGAACCGGCAGCCCGCCGGGAACTCGGCGGGCGCCGGGACGACACCCTTGATCTGGGTGAGCCGGGCTTCGTTCTCCTCCAGCGACAGGACCGCGCTCAGCAGGCCGCGCGTGTAGTGGTGCCGGGGCGAGCCGACGACCTCGGCGGTCGTGCCGAGCTCGGCGACCTGCCCGCCGTACATGACGACGACGCGGTCGGCGATCTCGGACACCAGGGCCAGGTCGTGCGAGACGAGGATGAGCGCGAAGCCCAGTTCTTCCTGCAGCCGCAGCAGCAGCGCCATGATCTGCGCCTGCACGGTGACGTCGAGCGCGGTGGTCGGCTCGTCGGCGACGATCAGCTTCGGGCTGCGCGAGAGCGCCATCGCGATCAGCACCCGCTGGCGCTGGCCGCCGGACAGCTCGTGCGGGTACGCCCGCAGCGTGCGGTCCGGGTCGAGGTTGACCAGCTCCAGCAGCTCGGCCGGGGTGCGGGTGCCGCCGCGGCGGGTGAACTGCTTGAGCTGCGCCCGGATGGTCATCGCCGGGTTGAGCGAGCTGAGCGCGTCCTGGTAGATCATCGCGATGTCGTGGCCGAGGTGGCGACGCCGTTCGCCGGGACGCAGGTCCAGCAGGTCGCGCTGGGCGAACCGGATCCGGCCGGACACCTTCGCGGCCGGGGGCTGCAGGCCGAGGATCGACAGCGCGGTGAGCGTCTTGCCGCACCCGGACTCGCCGATCAGGCCGAGGACCTCGCCCGCGCGGACGCTGAACGAGACACCGTCGACGACGTCGACGCCCTCGTGGCGGCCGGGGAAGGCGATCCGCAGCCGGTCGACCTCCAGGACCGTCTCGCGGTGGTCGAGGGACCGGGCGGTGCGCGACAGCCGCTCCCCCGCCTCCCGCAGCCCGGCGATGGGTAGCACGGGCGCGGTGTCGGCGTCGTCGCGCGCTTCGACGGCCTTCGCGACTTCGGCCGCCTTGACCGCGCGGGCCGAGGGCGCGGCCCAGGCATCGGAGATCCGCTCGGACAGGATGTTGAGCGCCAGCACCGTGATCAGGATGAGCAGGCCGGGGAACAGCGTCGCCCACCAGCCGCCGGTGAGCACGAGGTCCTTGCCGTCGGCGAGCACCGAGCCCCACGACGGGTCGGGCGGCTGGATGCCGGCGCCGATGAACGACAGCGAGGCCTCGAACACGATCGCGTCGGCCACCGTGACCGTGCAGTACACGAGGATCGGCGCGGCGCAGTTGATCGCGACGTGCCGGGTCAGCACGAAGAACCGGCGCGCGCCGATGACGCGTTCCGCGGCGACGTAGTCCTCGCCGTACTGGGCCAGCACGTTCGCCCGGACCACCCGGGCCACCGGCGGCATGTTGAGGAAGCCGATGGCCAGGATCAGCACCAGGATCCCGTGCCCGAACACCGCGACCAGCACCGCGGCGAGCGCGATGCCCGGGAACGCCATGATGACGTCGAGCACGCGCATCACGACGGCGTCCACGCGGCGGTGCGACGTCGCCGCGAACGCGCCGATCACCGCGCCCGACACGAGCGCGAGCGCCACCGCCCCCAGGCCGATGGCGAGCGACCAGCGGGTGCCGGCGACGAGCCGGGAGAAGATGTCGCGGCCGGAGGTGTCGGTGCCGAACCAGTGCGTGCCGCTCGGGCCGCCGGTGTCGGTGCTCAGCGCGTCCGGGTTGTGGGTCGCCACGAGCGTGCCGACCACGGCGACGAGCACCAGGACACCGAGGATGGCGAGTGCGGGCCAGCCCCCGCGTAGCCGCTTCACGCGTGGCTCCGCAGGCGCGGGTTGGCGATCAGGTAGAGGACGTCGACGATCAGGTTGACCAGGACGAACCCGATCGCGATCGTGATCACGAAGCCCTGCACCTTGGCGGTGTCGCCGTCCTTGACGGCCTGGATCATGTTCTGCCCCATTCCCGGCAGCGCGAACATCGTCTCGATCACGACCGCGCCGCCGAGCAGGTAGCCGACCCGCAGGCCGAGCACGGTGAGCGGGGTGACGAGCGCGTTGCGCAGCACGTTGCGCCCGACGACGACCACCGGCGGCAGCCCGCCGCCGCGGGCCGTGCGGACGTAGTCGCGGTCGAGCTCTTCCACCATCGACGTCCGGATCACCCGGGTCAGCTGTGCGGCTACCGGCAGGGCCAGCGACACCGCGGGCAGCGTCAGCGAGTTGAGCCAGCCGCCGAAGGAGTCGGCCGAGCTGACGTAGCCGCTGGTCGGGAACAGGCCCCGGTCGACGGCCAGCCACTGCACCAGCAGCAGCGCCACCCAGAACGCCGGTGCCGCGACGCCGGCCAGGGTGACCACGCGGATCACCTTGTCCGGCCAGCGGTCGCGGAACAGCGCCGACGTCACGCCGAGCACCAGCGACACGACCAGCGCGATGACCAGGCCGAGCAGGGTGAGCTGCACGGTCAGCGGCAGCGCGGTGGCGATGGTCTCGCCGACCGGCTGCTTGGTGATCACGCTGGTGCCGAAGTCGCCCTGCACGAGGTGCCAGACGAAGTGGACGTACTGCAGCGGCAGCGGGTCCAGCAGCCCGTTCTCCGCGCGGAACTGCTGGAGCTGCTCGGCGGTGGCGTTCGCGCCGTCGAACGCCGCCAGCGCCGGGTCGGTCGGCGCGAACCGCATCACGATGAACACGAACAGGATCACGCCGAGCAGCAGCGGGATCAGGGCGAGGATGCGGCTGAGCAGCATCCGCACGACGACGGCCACGGGTGTTCTCCTCTTAGACCGGCTTGGCCTGGTTCAGGTAGATGCCCGGGTAGCCCTGGGCGCGCACGCCGGTGATCGCCTTCGGGTCCCACGCCGTGCCGAGCTGGGTGAACACCACCGGGTAGATCACGGCCTGCTCGGAGATCCGGTCGAGCAGCTGCTTGTTGAGCGCCGTCCGCTTGGCCTCGTCGGCCTCCGCGGCGGCCTGGTCCTGCAGGGCCAGCAGCGACTGGGCGTCCGGGCCGGTCCAGCGCGCGTACTTGCTGGTGAGGATGGACTTGGCGTCGTAGTAGTAGCGGATGAGCAGGTCGGGGTCGTTGCCGAACTGCATCGGGTTGTTGGTCGTCGCGACGACCTGGAAGTCGGTGCCCGCGTCGAGCTTGGAGAACAGCGCCTTGGTGTCCTGGGAGTCCAAAGTGGTCTGGACGCCGATCGCGTCCCAGCCCTCCTTGATCACCTTGACGCAGTCGGCGACGAGCGAGGTGTTCGTCGTGGACAGCGTGACCTTCAGGCCGCTCACCCCGGCCTGCTGCAGCAGCTGCTTCGCCTTCTCGGGGTTGTAGGCGAAGTCCTGCGACGCGGGCTGCGACGACGGGAGCTTCGGGTTGATGAACGACGTGCCCGGCGTGCCGGCGCCCTTGAGGCCGATCTCGACCATCTTCTTCTTGTCGATGGCGTAGTGCAGGGCCTGGCGGACGAGGTTGCTGTCGAACGGCTTGTGCGCGGTGTTGAAGAGCAGGAAGAGGTTGTTGCCGCCGTCGGCGAACTCGACCGTGCGGCCGGCCTTGCGGAGCTGGTCGGCGTTGGCGGCCGGGATGTTCTCGGCGATCTGCGCGTCCGGCTTGGCACCCGAGATCGCGGCGACGCGCGGTGCGGAGTCCACGATGGACTTCCACAGCATCTTGTCGTAGGCGGCCGGGCGCGGGCCGTTGTAGTCGGCGAACTTCTCGAAGCTGGTGTGGCTCAGCGGTGCCTGCTCGACGACCTTGTAGGGGCCGGAGCCGACGACCTTGCCCGCCGCGGCGTCGGCCCACTTGCCGTCGTAGACGTGCTTCGGGACGATCTTGCAGCACTGGATCCGCTGCAGCGCGTACGGGAAGGGGAACTTCAGCACGAACTCGACCGAGCGCTCGCCGGTCTTCTTCACCTCGGACAGCCAGTGCGAGAAGAAGCTGTGGATCAGCACGTTCTCCTTCTCGCTGAGCGCCCGCGCGTAGGTGAAGACGACGTCGTCGGCGGTCACCGGCTGCCCGTCGTGCCACTTCGCGCCGTCGCGCAGCTCGAACTTCAGGCTGGTGCCGCTGACGTCGGCCGGCAGGGCCTTCGCCAGGCCGGGGAACGGCGCCCGGGTGATCGGGTCACCCTCCACGAGGGACTCGTAGCAGTGCAGGATCGCGGCCATCGAGAACGCGGACGCCGTCTGCAGCGGGTCCCACGTCTGGTTGTTGCCGTAGCCGATCACGGCGGTCAGGGAGCCCGCCGAGCTGCCGGTCTTGTTGGTGGAAGCCGGGCCGCCGCAGGCGGCGAGCACGGTCGGGAACGCCAAAGCCGCCCCGGCGAAGGTGGTGTAGCGCAGCAACTGGCGGCGGCTGAGCTGGGACATCGCTGTCTCCTGGTGCCCTCGAACGGTAGGACATGGGACGTCCTATGACCGGCGTGAGCCTAGGATGCGTTCGCGCGCCGGTCAAGAGCACTGGACGTATGACGTAGGATGTCCTCTCATGACGCACCCGGGGAGGACACCAGTGGCCCGTCCGCAGCGCAGCGAAGAGATCACCAAGCGCATCATCGACCTGATCGTGGAGCGGGAGCTCCCACCGGGCGCGCCCATGCCCACCGAGCTGAGCCTGATGGAGGACATCGGCGTCAGCCGCAACTCGATCCGCGAGGCGATCAAGGCCCTGCAGGCGCTCGGCATCGTCGAGATCCGCCACGGCTACGGCACGTTCGTCGGTTCGGCGGGCTCGGAGTCCCTGCAGACGTGGCTGCTGTTCCGCACCCGCGCCCGTGGCGCGACCGACGTCGGGCGGCTGCGCGACCTCCTGGAGGTGCGGGAGATGCTGGAGACCGAGCTGACCCGCCGCGTCGCCGCCGACCACCGGCCCGAACTGGTCGAGGAGCTCCAAGCCTGCGTCGCGCGGATGAAGCGCAAGGGCCCGGACGCGGCGGAGGCCGACCGCGAGTTCCACGACCTCATCTGCGCCGAGGCCGGGTTCGACCTCGCGCGCGAGCTCACCGGGCTGTTCTGGGACGTCTACCGGATCGCCGAAAGCGAGCTCGGCGGACCCGCGTCGTCGCCGACAGCCACGGCGAAGCGGCACCAGGCCATCGTCGACGCCCTTTTGCTGCGAGACGCGGATGCCGCGGCTGAGGCCGTGCACCGGCACTTCGACGAGGTCCGCAAGCGCGCGAAAGCCGGGCCGTACGGGGGTTTCGGCGTCGCGCGGCCGATTCCGGCCGCCCGGTCCTGACCGTGTGTCGTTGACCCGATCGGGGTAATTCGGCGGAGTTCGAGAACCGGGCTCAACGACCCGGGCGTCTGGCTCGTCGGTAGTGGTGATCAACCACCACACGGAGGTGCCAGTGCGAAGAACTCTCACGGTGTCGGCAGTGCTGCTCGCGGGATTGGTGGGACTCACCCCACCGGCCGCAGTCGCCGCGGCACCGCCGACGACGACCGCCACCCTGCCCACGGGCGAGCGGCTCACCGTCCTGCCCAGCCCCGACGGGCGGCTGCGCTACGACGTGCGGCCCACCGTCGAGAAGGGCATGGCGCGGGCGCTGGTGCACCTGCGGCTCGGCGAGCGCGACTACGAGGTGCCCGGCACCGCGCTCCCCTACCTCGGGCGCGGGCTGGACCTGAGCCTGTTCGACGTCCGGGCGCTGCTGGCCGGGGCCGCGGTCCCGGTCGACACCACGACGTTCGGCGCCGCACTGGCGAAGCAGTTCAAAGAGGACAACGCACGGGGTAGCTTCGGCGGTCAGGGGCTCTTCGCCGGAGGCCGGAGCTTCACGCTCGCCGGACCGCGTCCGGCGGCCCAGCCGCGTTCGGTGATGCGCACGGTCTCGCTCGACGCGAACGACATCTCCGGCAAGCCCGCCGACACCGGCGTCGCGTTCCTCTCCAACACCGACGACGGGACCCTCCTCGACCCGGACGAGAGCCTCAACTACTTCTCCGGCGGCACCGCGAAGTTCAGCGTGCCGGACGGCAACTACAGTGCGCTCGGCCTCTTCTGGACCGCCGATGCCGACGGCAACCCGACCGAGGTGCGGTTCAGCGCGCGCCCCGAGTTCGCGGTGCGGGCGGACACGACCGTGCGCGTGGACGCCTCCCGCGCGACCAGCGAGGTCACCTGGGTGACCCCGCACCCGGCGTTGCTCGACGACACCGGGTTCCTCTTCCGCCGGGCGGCGCAGACCGGGCCCGCGTTGCTCGTCGACTTCGACGCCGGGCCCGGCGTGCCGATCTCGGTGTCGCCGACGGCCGTGCCGGTCCGCACCGGCGCGCTCCAGACCTACCCGTACAGCAGGCTCGTGTCCCCGCCCGGGCCGGGCACGCCCTACGAATACGTGCTGCAGAAGGCGAGCACGGGCACGATCCCGCGGCAGCGGTACGTGATCACGGCGAAGGACGTCGCCGCGGTCGACGCCACCTACTTCAGCGAGTACTCCTCGCTCGGGCTGCGGCAGCGCAGCGGGATGTTCGCCTTCGAGGACGTCAGCGGCCGGGTGTCGCACCCGATCCAGCTGCCCCGCAAGCAGACCGAGTACGTCTCCGCGGCGCCCGACCTGCGCTGGTTCGGCGGGTTCTCCAAGTACGTACTGCCCGGGCCGTTCCCCGGCTGGGCCGGTGGCCAGTACGAGGCGTTCCACGCCTACCAGGGCGGCTCGACGGTCACCGAGAACTGGAACAAGTTCCCGCTCCACCCGGCGGGCAGCGTGGCGCTCCTGCCGCTGGACGACGGCAGCGCGCCGGAGCAACCGGCCGCCACGCGCGCCGGTGACCTGCTGCGGCTGTCGCTCACGCCGTTCAGCGACAACCAGCCAGGGCACCTGGGCTTCGGTTTCTCCGGCGAGGCGCGGGACACCGTCACCGGGCACTACACGCTGACCCAGGACGGCACCCCGATCGCCGAGGGCAACCCGGCCGGGGTCACCGCGCTCATGCTGGAGCAACCGGTGACGTCCGAACCGTCGACACTGGGGCTGACCGTCGACGCCGGGCGCACCGGGCCGATGTACCGCCAGAGCACCGCGACCCACACCGAGTGGACGTGGCCGTCGCGGCACGTCGAGGGCGCGCGGCTCCCGGCGGCGCTGGTCTGTCTGCGCGAAAAGGGCAGTGTCGACCGGTCGTGCGCGGTCGAGCCGATGCTGACGCTCGGCTACGCCGTCGGCGGACTGCGTCCGGACGGCTCCACGGTGTCCGGGCCGCAGAGCCTCGACCTCACTGTCGGGCACCTGCAGCAGAGCGCCGCTTCGCCGGTCACCGGCGCGACGGTCCAGTATTCGACCGACGGCACGACCTGGCACGACGCGACGGTCACCACCCGCGGCGACGGCGTCTTCCACGCGGACTTCACCGCGGTCACGGAGTTGTTCCGCGGCACGGAAGTCTCGCTGCGCGTCACCGCGGCCGACGCCGCCGGGGCGACCGTGGCGGAGACGATCACCGCCGCCTACCACGTCTACACCTCCTGAGGGGAATGTCCACTGTGAACAGAAGATGGATCGGCGCGCTGGCCGCGGTGGTGGTGGCCGTGGCCGGGTTCGCCCCGGCCGCGGCCGCCGCGCCGGTGTCCCGCGCGGCGTGCCCCGACCCGGGTCCCGGCCGCGCGCGGTGCCTCACCACGTTCGCGCCGGGCGCGGTTCGCACCCTGGCCGACGGGCCGGTCGCCTGGGGTGCCGACGACCTGGCGTCGGCCTACCGGCTGCCCGCCGCAGCGGGCCCGGACACGGTCGTCGGCATCTCGATCGCCTACGACGCGCCGAACCTGGAGGCGGACCTGGCCGCGTACCGCGCGCAGTACGGCCTGCCACCCTGCACCACGGCGAACGGCTGCTTCACCAAGGTCAACCAGCGCGGTGCGGCCACTCCGTTGCCCGCCGCGGACTTCGGCTGGGCGCTGGAATCCACTTTGGACGTGTCGATGGTGTCGGCGGCGTGCCCGTCGTGCCGGATCGTCGTGGTGGAGGGCGATTCGCCCGGGTTCGCGGACTTGGCCGAGACGGAGGACACCGCGGTCCGGCTCGGCGCGAAGGTGGTGTCGAACAGCTACGGCGCGCGGGAAAGCGGCGCCCCACTGGCCTTCGCGAGTCACTACCAGCACCCGGGCGTGACGGTGGTGGCGTCCTCGGGCGACGCGGGCTTCACGGCGGCGAGCTACCCCGCCGTGCTGGCGTCCACGGTGGCGGTCGGCGGAACGACGCTGGCCCGCGACCCGGGCTCACCCCGCGGCTGGGCGGAGTCGGCGTGGCAGTACGGCGGCAGCGGCTGCTCGGCGTACATCGCGAAACCGGCGTGGCAGCGGGACACCCACTGCGGGAAGCGCACGGTGGCGGACGTCGCGGCGGCGGCCGAGGACATCGCGATCCACTACGCGGACGCGGGCGGCTGGCTCCCGGTGAACGGCACGAGCGCGTCGGCGCCGTTCATCGCGGGGCTGTACGGCCGCTCGGGTCACGCCGGCACAGCCCAGCCCGCCGACCTCTACGCGCACGCGACGCAGTTCGTGGACATCACGGCGGGGAACAACGATCCGTCCGGCGGCGGCAAGAAGTGCGGCGGCGACTACCTGTGCGTCGCGGGCCCGGGCTACGACGCCCCGACCGGAGTCGGGGTCCCGAACGGCCTGACGGGCTTCTGAAAGTCCGTGAAGGCCACCTTCCCGGCAGCTATCACCGCGACGGTGGCCTTCACGGCGTTTCGGCGGGCTCGGCGCCCGGGCGGCAGAGGCCGCGCTCGTAGGCCAGCAAGCCCGCGGCGGTCCGGTGCGCGCAGTCCAGCTTCCGCACCACCTGGCTCACCACGGCGCGGACCACCGGCTCCGGCACGCCGAGACGAGTGGCTATCTCCGCGTTGGACAGGGCCGAGCCGATCCCGATCAGCACCTCGCGCTCCCGGGCCGTGAGCCGGTCGACCTGGGCCAGCCGCTCGTCGCGGGGACCGGACAGGCGGGTCGCCGCCGAGACCAGGCGGCGGGAGGCGTCCGGGGAGAGGACCACGTGACCGTCGGCGGCCAGGCGGACCACCTTGATCAGCTCGTTGCGCCGCGCCGAACGCAGGACGAACCCGGCCGCGCCGTCGCGCAGGGCCCGCAGGATCCCGCTTTCGGAGTCGAACGTGGCCAGCACCAGCACGGCCGGGCGGCGGGCGACCGGCCCCAGTGGCGCCAGGCGCATGTCCAGGAGCACGACGTCCGGCAGCCGCCGCCGGAGCGTCGCGCGGGCCGACGCGGCGTCACCGGCCGCGCCGACCAGTTCGATGCCGTCGGCTTCGTCGAGCACAGCTGCCAGGCGGGTGCGCACGGCCGGGTCGCGGTCGGCGACCAGCACGCGGACCGGCGGTGGTGGGAGCACGCCTCAGCCCTGGGGCCGCAGGCGGATCAACGGCAGGTCCCGCTTCGCCGCGCCGACGAGGTCCCGGCCACCCGGCCCGCGCAGCCGCAGCTCGCGGAACCGGACCGACGAGAGCTGCGCGGCTTCGATCGGGTAGACGTCGCCGTAGCGCTTGATCTTGTCGACCAGCTCCGTGCCGAGCAGCTCGACGAGCCCGGCGTGCCGGGTGGCACCGCCGCCGAGCGGCACGTCCAGCTGCTGTCGCACCTCGGGGAACCGCTGGTCCAGCTCGACGGCCAGCTGGTGGATCGTCACGTAGGCCGGCCCGAACTCCGGCGCGTCCGGGCCCGGCGGGATCTCCTGCAGCACCTTGACGAGCTTGTCGTCCATCCCGAGCTTGTCCCACAGGGTCACGTTCGTCCTCCCGCCACGGCCGCGCCCACGTCTACCAGAGGACGGGCACGCGGTCCACTCCCCCGGTGACACGGTTCGTGCGGATCTCCAGTTCATCGACCGGCACGGCCAGCCGCAGCCCGGGGAACCGGCGGAACAGCGACCCGAACACGACGCGCAGCTCGGTGCGGGCGAGGCTGGCGCCGATGCAGAACCAGCCGCCGTAGGCGAAGGCGACGTGGCCGTTGGGCTTCCGGTCGGGGTCGAAGGATTCCGGGTCCGGGAACACGGACGAGTCCCGGTTGGCGGCCGCGATCGACAGGACGACGGCGTCGCCGCGAGCGATCGTGACGCCGCCGACTTCGACGTCGTCGTGGGCGTAACGGAGGACGCCGAGGCCACCGGGCGCGGACAGCCGCAGGATTTCCTCGACCACCCCGTGCACGCGGCCTTCGGGGTCGGCGGCCAGCGCGTCCCGCCGGGCGAGGTCGGTGAGCAGGTACAGGACGCCGAGATCGATCCGGTTGGACGTGGTTTCGTGGCCCGCGAAGAGCAGACCGGCGGCGAGCCGGGCGAGGTCGTCGTCGCCGAAGTCCGGGTTGCCGGCCTGCGCGCGGACCATGTCGGAGACGACGTCCTGGCCGGGTGCGCGCCGCTTCTCCGCGGCGAGCCCGGCCATGTAGGCGGCGAACTCGTCGAGCGCGGCCTCGGCGCCGGCGCCGATGTCCATCCGGCCCATCCGCTCCGAGAGGACGCGGAAGGTGTCCCGGTCTTCGTAGGGGACGCCGAGGAGTTCGCAGATGACGAGCACGGGCAGCGGGAAGGACAGGTGTTCGTGCAGGTCGACGGGCTCGCCGTCGAGCCGCGCCCGCTCCATGGCGGCGAAGCAGCCGTCGGCCAGCTCCTGGACGTGCCCGGCGAGCCGCCGGATCCGGTTGGCGGAGAAGGCGGGCACGAGCATCCGCCGCATCCGGGCGTGCTCGACGTGCTCGGTTTCGTGGTCACCCTGCGGCCGGCTGAGGATGGCGGCGTCCGACAACGCCGACGCCTCTTCCGGCGCCGGGTGCGAGCGCCCGAACCGCGGATCGGTGAAGACCGCCCGGACCTGCTCGAACCCGGTGACGAGCCAGGCGGGGTCCCCGGCGGGGGTGGTCACGCGCACGACCGGGCCCTGCCGCCGCAGCACCTCGAACAGCGGAGCGATCTCGAGGACGTTCGGCCGCTCGAAGGGCAGGCGCGGCGTCTCGGTGGCGGTCATCGGGTCTCCTCCCGGTGCGCGGCCGGTCGGCGCGGACACGGGCGGGCCGGTCACCGGCCGCTCCCCCGGTCCCCCTGTCGTCCACGGTACTCAGAATCCCGCGGCGGGGCGGGGAACGCGCGATTCCCCGCCCTTTCGGGGCCAGTGCCCCGAAATTGTCGGTGCCCCCGGCTAGCCTGGATATCGGGGGGCCGAGGCCCGCCCTACAGCATTTTCCACGCCCGCGCGAGCGTGTCCCGCAGGATCTGTTCCATCTCGTCGAACTGCGCCTGGTCGCAGATCAACGGCGGCGAAAGCTGCACGACGGGCTCCGCGCGGTCGTCGGCCCGGCAGTACAACCCGGCTTCGAACAACGCCTCCGACAGGAACCCGCGCAGCACCCGCTCGGACTCCGCCGCGCTGAAGGTCTCCTTGGTCGCCTTGTCCTTCACCAGCTCGATGCCGTAGAAGAACCCGGCCCCGCGCACGTCGCCGACGATCGGGAGGTCCGTCAGCTTGTCCAAAGTGGACCGGAACGCCGACTCGCGCGCCAGCACGTGCCCGTAGAGGTCCTCGCGCTCGATGAGGTCGAGATTGGCCAGCGCCACCGCGCACGACACCGGGTGCCCGCCGTAGGTCGAGCCGTGCATGAACGTCGTTTCCCCGCGCGTGAACGGTTCCATCAGCCGCTCCGAAGCCAGCACCGCGCCGAGCGGCGCGTAGCCGGACGTCAGGCCCTTCGCCGTCGTGATGATGTCCGGCTGGTAGCCGTAGCGCTTGGCGGCGAAGTCGTACCCGACGCGGCCGAACGCGCAGATCACCTCGTCCGACACGAGCAGCACGTCGTGCTTGTCGCAGATTTCGCGCACCCGCTCGAAGTAGCCGGGCGGCGGCACGAAGCAGCCGCCGGTGTTCTGCACCGGCTCGAGGAACACCGCGGCGACGGTGTCCGCGCCCTCGAACTCGATCGCCTGCTCGATCTGGTCCGCGGCCCAGCGCCCGTAGGCGACGTAGTCGTCGGCGTGCTCCGGCGCCCGGTAGAAGTTGGTGTTCGGCACGCGCAGGGTGCTCGGCACGAGCGGCTCGAAGTCGGCCTTCGCGCCGGGGATGCCGGTGATCGACAACGCGCCCTGCGACGTCCCGTGGTAGGCCAGTGCGCGGCTGATCACCTTGTGCTTGCCCGGTTTCCCGGCGAGCTTGAAGTACTGCTTGGCGAGTTTCCACGCCGTTTCGACCGATTCGCCGCCGCTCACCGTGAAGAACACGCGGTTGAGGTCGCCCGGAGCCGCGGAAGCGAGCCGTGAGGCCAACTCGATCGCCGCTGGGTGCGCGTGGCCCCACAGGGGGAAGTACGCGAGCTGCTTCGTCTGCCGCGCGGCGGCGTCGGCGAGCTCTTCGCGGCCGTGGCCGACCTGGACCGCGAACAGGCCCGCGAGCCCGTCGAGATAGCGCTTCCCGCGGGCGTCCCAGATGTAGGCGCCTTCGCCGCGCACGATCACCGGGACGTCGGTCTCGGCGTAGGCGGAGTGGCGGGTGAAGTGCATCCAGAGGTTCTCGCGGGCCGCCCGGGCGAGGCCCGGCGCGTCGGCGGAAACGTGGTCGGCGGTAGTGGTCATGCCTCGGTTATCGCACGCGTCGCCGTCGGTACGCAAGCGATTCAGTCGTTCAGTGGAGCATCGACAACTAATCCATGGTCAACATCCCGGGCTAGCCTTCGGATTTAGTCGTCACGCTCAGCGAGTGCCCCACTGGTAGGTCTGTTTCCGCAGCTTGAGGTAGACCATCGCCTCCGCGTGCCGGACGCCGGGCAGCGCGCGGATCCGCGTCGAGATCAGCTCCAGCAGGGCCTCGTCGTCGGCGCACACCGCTTCGCAGAGCAGGTCGTAGCGCCCGGCGCAGAGGATCACGTACGCGATTTCGTCCATTTCGGCCAGTGCGTCGCCGACCGGCTCCAGCGGGCCGTCGACGGTGATCGCGATCATCGCCTGCCGGAACAGCCCGACCTGCAAGGGATCCGAGACGGCCACGATCTGGATGACCCCGGAGTCCGACAGCCGCTGCACCCGCTGCCGGACGGCCGCCTCCGAGAGGCCGACCGCCTTGCCGATCGTCGCGTACGCGCGCCGCCCGTCCTCCTGCAGCTGCGCGATGATCTGCCGCGAGATGTCGTCGAGCACCGGCGGGGCGGGCCGGCCGGTGTTGTCCTGGCTGCTCACGCCCCGGATCATTCCCGACGCGGGCGACGTGGGGCAATCCCGGCACGCCGTCACGTTCGGTGACTAAATCCGAAGGCCGCGACCCCGCCTGACGACGAATTCGGTTGTCTTCAGCGCGTTGACAACACCGAATCGGTGCTGTTCCATCCGTCGCACCTTGCCCCCGGCCGGAGGGAACGCCCATGCCCCGCACTCCCGCCCCGCCCGACGTCGCCGCCGCGACCGCACCGGCGGCCCCGCGCACGCTCACCCGCTCCATCGGCGTCGGCGGCGGCACGCTGCTCACGCTCAGCTGCGTGACGCCGGCGTCGTCGCTGTTCGTCCTCGTGCCCCCGCTGTTCGCCGACCTCGGCACCGGCACCGCGCTCGCCATCGCGCTGGCCGTGCTGCTCTGCGTCGGGATCGCCTTCTGCTACTCGGAACTCGGCACGCTGGTGCCCAGCGCGGGCGGCGAGTACGCGATGGTGACGACGGTGGCCAACCGGTTCGCCGGCTGGCTGACGTTCATGCTGTCGTTCGTCGTCATCCTCGTCGTGCCGCCGATCATCGCGATCGGCGTCGCGGACTACGTCGCCGCGGTCGCCGACATCAACCCCTCGGTGGCGGGTGCGCTGGTGATGCTCGCGTCGACCGTGATGGGCCTGCTCAACCTGCGCTCCAACGCCTGGATCACCGGGGTGTTCCTGGTGATCGAGGTCGTCGCGATCTTCGTCGTCTCGCTGCTGGGGTTCACGCACACCACGCAGAGCCCGGCCGTGCTGCTGAAGCCGACCCTGGGCACGAGCGGGATCGGGCTGATCGCGGTCGTCACCGGGCTCGCCGTCGCGTTGTTCGTGGTGCAGGGCTTCAGCACGGCCGTCTACCTCGCCGAGGAGATGCGCGAGCCGCGCAGGACCGTGGCGCGCACGGTGTTCTGGACGCTCGGGATCAGCGCCGTCGTCATCCTCGTACCGGTCGTGGCGATCACCCTGGCCGTGCCGGACACCGCCGCGCTCGCCGGCGTCGACCTCACCGCGCTGGTCACCGCCTGGAGCGGCTCCGGCGTGGGCGCGGCGATCAGCCTCTGCATCGCGGCGGCGATCGTCAACGCGGTGATCGTCATGGTCATCCAGAACTCGCGGGTGCTCTACGCCTCGGCGCGCGACCAGGCGTGGCCGACGCCGGTGAACCGCGTGATGAGCGTCGTGAGCGAGCGGTTCGGTTCGCCGTGGGTGGCGACGCTCGTGGTCGGGTTGTCCGAGGCCGTGCTGTGCTTCGTGCCGGTGGACACGCTCAGCGGCGTCACCGGGGTCGCCGTCGTCGCGCTCTACCTCAGCGTCGCGGCCGCCGCGCTCGGCGCGCGCCGGGCGGCGCACCGGAAACCGCACGTGTGGCGGATGCCGGCGTGGCCGGTGGTGCCGGTGCTCGCCGTCGCGGCGCTGGCGTACGTCCTGGTCGAGCAGAGCGCACTGGACCTCGGGATCACCGCCGGGGTGCTGGTGGTGTCGGCGCTGTACTGGTGGGGCCACCTGCGGCGGCGTCCCGAGCGGTGGGTCGTCACGGTCCCTCAGGAGTAGGTCAGCGCTTCGGGCCCTTCAGCACGCGCAGCAGCGCGACGCCCGCCGCGAGCACGGCGGCGACCGCGACCAGCACCCACACCCAGCCGGGGATGGCGCTGGTGTCCACGGTCGGCTTGCCCGGCGCGGTCGTCGTCGGGGCGGCCGTGCTGGACGCGGCGGCAGTCACGGTGAAGTGCACGGTGCCCGTGACGTTGTCGCCGTCGGCCGCGATCGCCTTCCAGGTCAGGGTGTAGGCCTGGGCGGGCCCGGACGGCGTCACGGGCACCGTGACGACCTTGTCCGTGACGGTCGCGGCGCCGGTCTGCCAGGCGGTGCCGTCGCGCCCGGTGATCTTGACCGGGTCCGGCGGCAGCGTGACCGGCTCGCCGAACGTCAGCTGGATCCGCGTCGGCGCTTCGGCGAGCGACGCCCCTTCGGCGGGTGAGCTGGACTCGAGCTCGGTGTGGGCCGACGCGGGCCCGGCCAGCACCACGAGCCCGATGAGGGCGGCGAGCAGGGCCCCGAAAGCACGACGCGGGATCATCCGGACATCCTGCCCTATCCGGGTGTGCAGGCTTCGTGCCCACCCGTGCAGCCGTCCCTTCTCTTCGCGCCCCGCATTGGCCAGGATGAAGGCCTGGGTGGCGAGGGAAGGACCTCCATGGCGACAGTGCGCGACGAAGCCGACGCACGGCGGCAGCTGCGGGCGGAGCACGAACGCGAGAAGCGGCCCGAACCGCGGGAGAAAGCCTCGAGCGTCGCGGAGCCGACGGGCGCGGGCGCGGCGGCCCTGGTCGCCGACGGCTCCGACGTCATCGCGTTGGACTACGCCGAGATCGAAGCAGCCAAGAAGGCCCTCGACGCGCGTCACCAGGAGCTGTCCCGTCACCTCGAGAACGCCCGCGAGCTGGGCACGCCACTGGCCGACGGCAACGGGCCGGTGTCGCACTGGATGCGCCGGTCGTTCGGGCTGCGGGGCGGCGCGGAGGCGGGCGGCGTCCAGCAGGCGCTGGAGTCGTACCTCGCCGAGCTGGCCTCGCTGCGCCAGACGCTCGACACGGTCGCGGCCACGCACCGCGGCAACGACGAAGAGGCCGCCGCGGTGCTGCGGGCGGGTGAGCGCGGTGCCTGAGTTCCACTCGACCCACCACGGGCCGACCGCGCGCGAGCGGGCCAAGGCCAAGCGCGTGCGGCGGGAGAAGGCCGCGAACAGCCGGGAAGCCGCGTTCGGCCGGATCCACTGGGACAGCTACGACCACCGCGAGCTGTGGGACATGGTCCACTCGGCGGAGCCGTCGAAGCTCGGCGAGCAGGCCCACCGCTGGGCCGAGCTGGCGAAGGGCGTCGACACGGCCACCGGCGACGTCCACGCGCTGGTGCAGAAGCTGCTGCTGTCGTGGCGCGGCCCGTCGGCGGCCCGCGCGGCGGAGTCGGTGCAGCGCCTGACGGGCTGGGCGGACACGGCGGGCGAGAACGCCCGCCACATCGGCGACGGCCTCGATACGTACACGACGGCGATCGCCGAAGCCCGCCGCAAGATGCCGGAGCCGGTGCACTACTGGGCCGAGCGGTGGTTCCGCGAGGGGTACGCGGTCAAGCGGCTGGACGGGCCGGAGGGCACGTACATGCTGGACGACCTCCTCGACGACCAGCTGCCGACGAAGAAGCAGGCGGACGAAGCCAAGGCCGAGGCGGTCCGCGTGATGGAGCAGTACGAGAGCGCGAGCCACGACGTCCGGCACCGGCTGCCCCCGATGTTCGACACGGCGCCGCAGGTGGCCGCGGTGAGCGGGGATGCCGTTCCGGCTCCCCCTTCCCCGCCTGTTCCGCCTGTTCCGCCCACGCCTGCGCCTCCGGTTCCGCGTCCGCCGGATTCCGGTTTCGTGCCCGAGGATGCGACGTCGACGGCGTCCGCGGTGCCGCCGACGCTCACCGGGGCCGGAGTGATCGGACCCGGAACCGCCTCGGTTCCCGGCGGTGCTGGTGTTTCCGTGCCGGGAACATCAGGCGTTGCGGGCGTGCCGGGCGTGCCGGGCGTACTGGGGGCTCTGGGCGACGGCTCGCGGGCGGGTTCGGGCCGGTTCGGGACGGGTGGTTCCGGATTCTCGCCCGGCCAGTCCGGCGGCCGTGGTGCAGCGGGTGGGTACGGGATGTACCCACCGCAGGGCCAGGGCGCGCGACGCGAGGAGGACACGGAGCATCGCGACAAGTACGCCGAGGGGTACGACCTGCTCGACGACCTGCCACCCGCGTACCCGCCGGTGTTCGGCGAATGAGCGGGTTCGCCACGGACCCGGCGGCGCTCGAAGAGTTGGCGCGTCGACTGGAGGAGGCGGCGGAGGACCACGCCAGGACGGCGGCCGAGGTGGCATCGGCGGGCGCGGCTGATCTCGGAGCGGTCGCGGTATCGGGGGCGTTCGCCTCCCTGACGGGCGGCTGGGCCGACCGGATTCGGGCGGTGGAAAGGGATTTCGCGGCGGCGGCCGGAAGCGTCCGCGCGGCGGCGAAGGTCTATCGTGCCGCGGATGCCGACGCCGCCGAGGAGCTGGGGCGAGCCGATGGCTGAGTTCCGCGGCCTCGGCCGCCCCGAAGCCGCCGCCCGGCTCGGCGGTTCTCCGGTGCCCGGCGCAATCCCCCGAGCGGGCCGGGCCGATGGCTGAATTCCGCGGCCTCGGGTTCGACCCCGTCCTCGGCCGCCCCGTAGCCGTCACCGAAGCGGCGCGCCGATGCACGGAAGCTGCAGCTCGGCTCGGCGATTCCCCGGTGCCCGGCGAAATCCCCGAGTGGGCCGGACCGTCCGCCCGCGCGCTGACCGACCGCGCCGAGCAAGCCGCGGCCGGACTCGCCGACCTGCCGGATGCCCTGCGCTCGGCCGCCGCCGTCCTGGACACCTGGGCCGAAACCCTGGCCGCCCACCTCCGGCACGCCGAAGAACTCGACCTCCGCGCCACGGCCGCACGACGCGCGCTCCTCGACGCCGAGGACGAAGTCGAACGCGCCGAGACCGAAGCGCAGTTCTCCCCCAGCACCGCGGAAGTCGCCACCGCCCGCGCCCGACTCGCCGAACGCCGGACCGCCCTCGACCGCATCCTCACCGAAGCCCGCGAGCTGGAACGCGCCCACACGGCCGAAGCAACCCGCGTCGCGGACCGGCTGCGAGCCCTCGGCGACGGCGTCCCGCTACCGGAGGCACCCGATTTCCCAACCCTGGCAACACAATTGGAGACGTTCTCGGCCGCCGGGCGCGAGCTGGGCGTGACGGTCGCGCGCACCCCCGTCACGCCCGTGACACCGCCGCCGGGCGCCGTGAGCGCGTTCGCCAACGCCTTGGGTGGCCGGTGAGACTGCCCGCCGTTTCCGGGATCACCCCGGTCAGCCTGGACTCGGTCGAGCGGACCACGGCCGAGCTGCACGCCCACATGGCCCGCCTGCGCGGCCCGGACGCGGCCCGGGATCTGGGCTTGGAGGCGGCGGCCGTGCAGTCCGCGGAGATCGCGCACGAACAGAAAGCCGGACTCCTGGCGCTGGTCCAACACCGCGACGCCGACCCCGCGCTCCTGATCGCCGGAATCGTGCCGGTCGACGGCCCGCTCGACGAGTCCGCGGCCGCCGGTCTCGGCCATTTCGTCGCGGACAGGACGCCGGGCATCCGCGAGGTGAGCAGCGCCCGCACCGGCCGCGGCTACCCGGTGGTGATCGTCGAGCGGATCGGCCTGTCGGGCGCCCAGCTGCAGGCGGTGGTCCTGGACCCGGACCGTCCGCGCGCGGCGGTGTTCACGCTCCACTCACCGGGCGGCCGCGGCTGGCTGGAGGTCGCAGCCCTGGCCGGGACGCTCGTGGCGGGCGTGGACCTGACGCCCGCCGAGCCCCGAGCGACGGTCCGCCGATGAGCCTCACGCCCGCAACTTGCGCGGCGTTCCGCCGACAAACCTCACCCCCAGCGCCCGGAACTCGCGGCGGCCCCATGAACCTCACCCCCGCAACGCTTGTTCCCGGAACTCCCGCGGCGTCCGGCCGGTCGCCCGCCGGAAGGTCCGCGAGAAGTGCGGAGCGCTCGTGAATCCGCAGTCCCGCGCGATTTCCGCGATCCCCCGCCCCGCCTTGGCCGGGTCGGCGAGCAGCGTCTTCGCCCGTTCGATCCGCAGGCCCTTCAGCCGTTCCGACACACCCTGGCCGTCGTCGAAGAGCTGGTACAGCCGCCTTCGCGAGATGTACAGCGCCTCGGCGATCTTGTCCGCGGTCAGCGACTGCTCCCCCAGGTGCGCCCGCATGTACTCGAGCGCCGCCCGCCGTCGCGCGGCCAGCGCGTCGACGCGGTCCAGCTCGACCCGAAGCGCGCTGCGCAGCACCAGCTCCGCCAAGCCGAGGAGGTGGTGGGCCAGCCCGTGCGGGTCGAGCCGGGAACCGGCCGCCAGGACGTGCGCCACAGCGCTGGCGAACAACGTCCGCAACGGCGCGTCGACCTCGACCGGGCGGAACATCAGCGGCCGCAGCTCGGTGAACGGGATCGACAGCTTCGCCGCCGCCACCGTCAGCATCACGACGCCGCGTTCGGACGGCAGCAGGTGCAGCGTCGCGTCGGCGAACGTCAGCTTCGCGCCGGACTCGGCGACCGCGCGCGGGACCGGGCAGCGCATCAGCAGCTGGACGCTCTCGGGGTCCGCGGTACCACCGAGGATCGCCGCTCGCGCCGCCGCCGCGCCCGAAGCGCGGACGACCAGGTACCCGCTCGCGGGTACGTCCACCGGGTGCTCGGCCATCGGCACCATCGTGCCCGACGCCGGTCGCCCACCACGGGAAGGGGGACCATGGCGCGCCGCACCGCGACGACGGCGGGGGTGATCCTGTCGCATCTCGAATTCGATCTCCTCTGGGAGGACCTGGGACCGGGCGGGCCGCCGCCGTACCCGCTGGACGTGCCCGCCCACGGCGCGACCCACGGCGAGCGCGACGACCTGGGCGTCCGCGTGTTCGCCGGGCTGGCCGAGGCGGGCCTGACCGACGGCGACGACGTCGACGCCGACCTCGCGGACCTGGTCGCTCTGCTGGCTTCGCCGACGCTGAGCATCGACGCGCTCGTGCTGGGCGAAGCACCGTGGCGGCTCCTCGCGGCGGCACGGAAGACGGCGGGGGTACTCGCCGTGCAGGACGACCGGGAGCTGGTGCTGGAGCCGTCGCGCCCGGACAACCTCGTGGCGGCGGTCGTCCGCATGCTCGGCGACCAGCCCGCGGGCCCGGGCGACCAGCTGCGCCTCCCCCGCGCGACATACGCGGCGGCGATGGACGCGTACGCGCGCAACGGCTACGACGCCTTCGAGCGGGCCCTCGGCGCGGCCGGGATCACCGGCCGGGCGGTGCGAGCGCTCGCCACCCTCGTGACCGCCGAGCGGTACGCCGCGGGCCAGCTGGCCGCGACCGGACCGGCGGGCCGCACCCCGGTGCTGGCCTGGTTCGACACGGCGGCCGGACGGTACGCCGTGACTCCGGAGGACTCCGGTGG
Source organism: Amycolatopsis nalaikhensis (assembly GCF_030264295.1). Lineage (GTDB taxonomy): Bacteria > Actinomycetota > Actinomycetes > Mycobacteriales > Pseudonocardiaceae > Amycolatopsis > Amycolatopsis nalaikhensis. The sequence continues at coordinate 8,874,093 of NZ_CP127173.1, forward strand.
CGAGCCCTGGGTGGTGGTCACGCCCGCGGACGGCGTCCGGCTGGCCGACCGGGTGGCGCGGCTGGTCGACGCCGCCCGCTGACGGCGGTCAGGTCGCCCAGGTAGCCGGGGTGAAAGAGGCCTGCGGCGACCCACCCTCTCGGCCGGCCCCGTATTCCGGCAGCAGGTCGCCCAAGACCTCACGCCCTTGCCGCAGGGCGTCGGCCCCGGCTTCTTCCGCCAGGCGGCACACCACCCCGGCCAGCTCCCCGGGCGACCGGCGCAACGCCCACGGGTCGAACCGCAGGTCCACCAGCCCGCCGTGCAGGTCCACGACAACCGAGACCCCGTCCCCCGCCGCGGCGGCCCGGATCGCCGCCAGCCGGGCGCCGTACCCCGGATCCGGCGCCGCCCAAGCATCCTCGGCCAGCTCGAGCGCCGTCTTCTCGTCATTCATTGGGCCCGCCAGCTCTCCGGCGTGGTCTCCTCGGCGGCCTCGTCCGCCGACGGCAGTCCCAAGCCCTCCACGTGCCACAACGAAGCCGTGGCACGAGCGGAAGCGGCCGCGCTCAACAGCAAGATCCGGCGAGCCAGCTCCGACGGCGCCAACCGCAACGCCGACGGCTCCAGCGTCAGCTCCTGCAGCGCCCCACCGGGCGCGACTTCCACGGCGACCACCCGGTCGGCGGCTTTCCCGGTGATCACGGGTGCACCCCGCCGTAGAACGTCGACGCCGAAAGCGTGTGCGTGTTCCGGCGGACGGCGTCCCCGGAGTTCCCCTCGATCATCGTGACCTGGTTCCCTTCGACCTTCTCGACGATGCCGATGTGCGTGCTCGTCGAGGTGTTCTGCGGCCCGGTCCCGAAGATCAGCACGTCCCCCGGCCTGGCCTGGTGCAGCGAATGCTTGCCGTACGCGTGGCCGTTGCGTTCGCCCCAGTGGTAGACGTCGCCGCTGAACGGCAGGATCGGGATCTTCACCCCGGCCTTGCGCCACATCGCCGTCGCGAAGGACGAACACCACGCCGCCGTCGGGCCGTACGGGTTCCGGTTGCTGCCCGGCGGGTTCTCGCGGGTGCCGAGTCTTTGCGCGCCGCGGCCACGACCCGGCTCCGGACCGGGTGGGTCGGGTGCGCCTCCCCCGAAGCGACGTCGTCGTGGGTCAGGTCCTTGCGCAGCTCCTGCAGCTTCTTCGCCGCCGCCTTGAGTTCGGCGTCGACGTGCCGCAGGGTCGACGCGGACTGCCGCGTGTAGTGCGGGGCCAGATCCGCCGCGTGGCCGACCGCCCGCATGAGCGCCGCCTGCGTCCCGGCCGCGACGCCCGCGTCGAGGACTTGCTTCGCCTTGGCGGTGTACTCGTCGACCAGCCGCTGCACGGCCGTGTGTCCGCTGTCCACAGTGGACGCCACGTGGGCGACGACCTTCTCCGCCGCCGCCCCGGCCGCGCCGGTGACCTTCAGTTCCTTCGTCAGTTTCGCGCTGGTGTGGCGGAATCCGTCGGCGCCGTGGCCGTGCCAGTGGTCCAGCACGGTGGCGCTTTCCTTGTGGTAGGCGTCGTGCTGGTCGTCCAGGGCGGTGGCCACCTGGTGCAGGGCGTATTCGGCGCGGACGGCGTCTTCGGCCTTCCCGGCGAGCTTGTCGCGGTGCGCGATGAGGTCGTGCGCGAACGAGCGCGCGAGTGCGGTCGTGTCCATGTCAGCTCCGGAGGGCGGCGGCGGTCGCCGTTTCGTGGTCGTGGTACGTCTTGGCGGCTTTCCGCGCCGCGTCGGCGAGTCCGTCGGCGTGCTTGCCGACGCCCTTGACCTGCCGCTGCAGGGCGAGCCCGAACCCGGCGAGCGCGTCGGCGAAGCCCGATTCCTTCCCGATCCGGCCGAAGCTTTCGTGCCCGATCTCCCGGACGTCCCGCAGCGGCTCGATCACGCCGCCCAGCGCGTCGGCGACGTGCCGGGTCCGCCGCACGTAGGCGTGCAGGACGGCGTCGTCCACCCGCAGCGCGCCGCCACCGCCCGAACCGGGCGCGGGCCGCGGCTTCGTGACGGCGTGCGCGGCCTTCCGCGCGGCGGCGAGATGGTGCTTGTACGCCCCGTTCGTGTACGTCGACCAGGGCGTGAAGTCGTGGCCGTCGCTCGAGACGCGGTTGGCGACGCGGGCGTTGGTGGCCGGGTCGAACAGCTCGTCGTTCGTCTTCAGGTGGTACTGGTGACGCCGCTCGGGGCCGAGCGCGCCCAGCATGTTGATCTGCCACAGGCCGTAGGAGTCGTCGGGCGGGGTGGCGTTGTGCGCGGTCGTGCGCCCGCCGGACTCGGCCAGCGCGACGGCGACCGCCGTGGTCAGGCCCTGGCCGCGGAACCCGGCCGCGTACGCGTGCCGCGCGATCTGCTCGGCGCTCAGCTTCGTCATGGTTCGACCTTGACCGTCCGGGTACCCGCCCCGGTAGCCGCGCTGCACGCCGGGACAACCCGAGTGCACGCCCGGCTCAACCTCCGGGGCCGCTCACCCGTACTGCTCACCGGATGGACCTGCGACGAGGGGATGCACGGATGCGCGGCACCGGAGTGGTGACCCTGCTGGGGTCGGCGCTGGTCACGGCGGCGTGTTCGGTCCCGCGGACGACGACGCCGAGCCCGATCGCCGAGCCGGCGCCGCTGACCGCGCCGACCGCCTCGACCACGCCCACCACCACGCCGCCGCCGTCCCCGCCGTGCGCGGTCACGACCGGCGCGTGCGTGAGCCTGGCCCAGCGGCTGGCCTGGCTGCTGCGCGACGGCCGGGTGGTCCGCGGCCCGGTCCCGGCCGGGTTCGGCCCGCCCGACCAGGCGACCCCGGCCGGGTCGTTCCACGTCGTCTGGAAGGACCGCGAGCACCGCAGCAGCGTCTACGGCACGGACATGCCCAACTCGGTGTTCTTCGCCGCCGGCGGCATCGCCTTCCACGCCGGGCCGCTGGACGCGCCGTCGCACGGCTGCGTGCACCTCGGCGACGCCGATTCGGCGGCGTTCTTCGACGGACTGGCCGTCGGGGACGCGGTGGAGGTCCGGTAGGGTCGCTCCCTGTTGGACACTCCCACCGTCGTTTCCCGGCTGCGCGCCGCGGGTTGCGTGTTCGCCGAGGACGAGGCCGATCTCCTCGTCGCCGCGGCCGCGACGCCCGCGGAACTCGACGCGCTGGTGGAAAGCCGCGTCGCCGGGCTGCCGCTGGAGCACCTGCTCGGCTGGGCGGAGTTCCACGGCCTGCGGATCACCGTGGGGCCCGGGGTGTTCGTCCCCCGGCACCGGACGGAGTTCCTGGTCGACGTCGCCGTCTCGCTCGCCCCGCCGGAGCCCGTGGTGCTGGACCTGTGCTGCGGCTCGGGGGCGCTCGGCGCCGCGTTCGCCGCCGCACACCGGCCGCGTGAGCTGCACGCCGCCGACGTCGAACCCGCTGCCGTCGCGTGCGCTCGCGTGAACCTCCCCGACGCCCACGTCCACGAGGGCGATCTCTACGACGCATTGCCGGATTCGCTGCGCGGCCGCGTCGACGTCCTCCTGGCGAACGTGCCGTACGTCCCTTCGGACGCCGTCGAGACCATGCCTCCGGAGGCTCGGCTGCACGAACCCCTCGTCGCGCTCGACGGCGGCGCCGACGGCCTCGACCTCGCGCGCCGGGTCGCCGCGGGGGCTCCGCGCTGGCTGGCACCGGGTGGGACGGTCCTCGTGGAGTCGGGCGAACGGCAGGCTCCGGTCCTCGCGGACGTCTTCGCCGCCGCCGGGTTGACGCCGCGGGTCCACGAGTCCGAGGACCTCGGCGCCACGGTCGTCACCGGCACGGCGCCGGTTCACCCGCACGCGTGACAGACTCGATCTCACGTTCCAGGGTCCGCGGACGTCTACCGGGTGTGATCGTGAAACCGTTCGAGCAGATCGTGGCCGAGCACGGGCCGATGGTCCTCCGGGTCTGCCGGGCCGTGCTCGGGCCCGCCGACGCCGAAGACGCCTGGTCGGAGACCTTCCTGTCGGCGCTGAAGGCGTACCCGGAGCTGCCCGCCGACGCGAACGTCCAAGCCTGGCTCGTCACGATCGCGCACCGCAAGGCCGTCGACGTCACCCGCGCGCGGGCCCGCCACCCGGTGCCGGTCCGCGAAGTCCCGGACCGGCCGGGGCGCACCGAGGCGTGGGACAACGAACTGTGGGACGCACTGGCCCGGCTCCCGGACAAGCAACGTACTGCCGTGGCCTACCACTACCTGGCCGGGCTCCCCTACCGCGAGATCGCGGAGATCACCGGGGGCAGCACGGACGCCGCCCGCCGCGCGGCCGCCGACGGCATCAAGGCCCTGCGGGCCACCTACTCCCCGAGCTTGGAAGGAGCGCGCTCATGACGGACATGTTCTGGCCTGTGCAGGGCGACTACATCCTCAACCCCGACCCCATGCACGAGCGACTGGTGGCCGCCGCCGAGCGCGACGGGCTGCTGGACGTCACCTACCGCACGGTCGACAGCCCGGTCGGCACCCTGCTGCTGGCGGCGACCGAGCGCGGCCTGGTCAAGGTGGCGTTCGCCAGCCAGGACCACGACGCGGTGCTGGTGGCGCTGGCGGCGGAGATCAGCCCGCGGATCCTGCGCACCCCGGCCCGCCTCGACCCGGCCGTCCGCCAGCTCGAGGAGTACTTCGCGGGCAAGCGGAAGACCTTCGACGTCCCGCTGGACCTGCGGCTGGCCCGCGGGTTCCGCCTCTCGGTGCTGGAGCACCTGCCGGAGATCGCCTACGGCCACACGGAAAGCTACGCCGAGGTCGCGGCGGCCACGGGCAGCCCGAAGGCGGTCCGCGCGGTCGGCACGGCGTGCGCGCGCAACCCGCTGCCGGTGGTGGTGCCGTGCCACCGGGTGGTCCGGTCGGACGGGTCGTACGGCCAGTACGCGGGCGGCGAGGAGGCCAAGCGGGTCCTGCTCACGCTGGAAGCGGCGGCGTGACCGGGAGCTTGCGGTCCAGCAACTTCATGAGGGCGGCGAAGGCGGCCGCGAGGACGACGACCAGCAGCGCGTTGCGCACCGCGTCCCCGAGGCCGAGCTTCCCCGCGTCGAGGAACGGGTACGGGTACCAGTGCGTGAACGCACCCTGGACGAAGATGTAGAGCAGCCACAGCAAGGGCCACGCGAAGGCGGCGAAGACGGTGCCCCAGGTGACGCGCGGCCGCGGGCCGAACAGCAGCCACGCGGGCACGGTCGCCCACGGCGAGACGTAGTGGAACCCGATGGTGGCGGCCAGCGCGGCACCGGTCAGGTGCACTTGCGGAGCGAGGACGATCGCGTAGACGAGCCCCGTGATGAGAATGCCGAGCAGGGCATCGAGCCGCACGACCCGCCACAGGCGGCCGTCGGCGAGCGGGTTCACGGCCAGCACTCTCGATGGTGAAGTAGCTGAACAGCCGCACGCCGACGCCCAGCGAGGTGCCGGTCTGCCCGGAGTTGCGTCCGCGCCGCCGGTGAAGAGCAGCACGAGCTGGATCACCAGCGAAACCACGACAACGGCCGCGATGACGGCGTGCCACCACCGCGACCCGACGGTCGTCTTGCCACCGATCATGGGTTCGAAGCCAACCCGGGAAACACCGATTCGCCGGTCCGATCTCACGTTTCACCCGGCCGGGACGTCTACCGGGTATGAGCACCTTCGAAAACCGCGTCGCGGCCGCCGACTGGGAAGCCGTGGCCGCCGAGGTCGACGACTACGGCTGCGCGCTCCTGCCCCCGCTGCTCACCCCAGCCGAATGCGCGGAGCTCGTCGCCCTGTGGGACGAGCCGGAGCGGTTCCGGGCGACGGTGAACTTGCGACGCCACCGCTTCGGGGACAACGGCGACTACCGCTACTTCGCCGAGCCGTTCCCGGAGCCGGTGCAGAGGCTTCGCCAGGCGCTCTACTCACGCCTGCTGCCGATCGCCCGCGACTGGCACGCTCGTCTGGGCCGAGAGGCGGAGTGGCCATCCACATTGGACGAGTGGCTGACGATCTGCCACGACGCGGGCCAGCCGCGTCCGACACCGATCCTGCTGCGGTACGAGAAGGGCGGTTGGAACGCCCTGCACCGGGACCTGTACGGCGACAAGGTGTTCCCGCTGCAGGTGGTGATCAACCTGAACGAGCCGGGCACCGACCACACGGGCGGCGAGTTCCTGCTGGTCGAGCAGCGCCCTCGGGCGCAATCGCGCGGAACGGCAACGCTCATCCCCCGCGGCCACGGCTTGGTGTTCACGACCCGCGACCGGCCGGTCCGCTCAGCACGAGGCTGGTCAGCGGCCCCGGTCCGCCACGGAGTCTCGGCGGTCCGGTCGGGGGTTCGCCACACACTCGGCCTCGTCTTCCACGACGCAGCATGAGAGCGGCGCGCGGCACCCATCGGCCGCTTGACTTCGACCCAGGACTCGACATGACAGCCGAAGAACTGGCCGCCGTGCTGCGGCTGATGGGCCCGGCCCGCCACGCGGTGATCGGCACGGCAACCGACCCGACCTCTCGGGCCGACGGCGCCCGTATCGCCGCGGCGTGGGACGGCGACGTACTGGCAACGGTGACGTGGCCGGAGACAGCAGCGTCGTGGCTGCGCCAAGCCCGCCGGTTCGCGAGCCCGGACCCGGACGTCTGGGTGGTCTGCGCCACCCCGGCAGGTTGGACCGGAATGACCCACCGGCTGCGGCAATCGACCACGTGGAGTCCACATCGGACGATCGTCACGTCGGCGCTGGCGGACTTCCGTCTGCCCGGCATCCGCGGCACCCGCCCGGACGGCACAACCTGGGAGAACCGATGAAGCACACGATCACCGACTCACCCCTCGGCGACCTGACCCTGGTCGGCGACGGCGAAGTCATCACGGGCCTGTACTTCCCGAGCCACTGGACCCGCCCGGACCGCACCACGTTCGGCGAGCGCGACGACACGGCGTTCCCCGAGGCCGTCCGGCAGCTGAAGGAGTACTTCGCCGGGCAACGCACGGATTTCGAGCTGCCCCTCCGCGCCGAAGGCGGCGAATTCGACCGCGCGGTCTGGGCCGAGATCGCGAAGATCCCGTACGGCTCGCCCACCACGTACGGCGACCTTGCCAAGGCGGTCGGCGGACTCCCGCACGAAGTCGGGGCGGCGGTCGGGCGCAACCCGCTGTGCATCCTGGTGGCGTGTCACCGCGTCGTCGGCAAGGGCGGGAAGCTCACCGGCTACGCGGGTGGCCTGAAGCGCAAGCAGTTCCTGCTGGAGCTGGAACGCCCACCCGCGGAGGAACGCGGGCAGCTGTGGTGACGAGCGCGCCTCAGACGTGGCTCAGCAGCATCGTCGCCCCCAGGCCGGTCATCGTCACCGCGATCAGCACGTCCAGTACCCGCCACGCGACCGGCTTCGCGAACACCCCCGCCAGCCGCCGGGCGCCGAAGCCCAGTGCGCTGAACCAGACCGCGCTCGCGATTCCCGCGCCGAGGCCGAACAGCCACCGCCCGTCTCCGTGGGCGACCGCCAGCGACCCGAGCAACAACACGGTGTCCAGGTACACGTGGGGGTTCAGCCACGTGAACGCCACGCACGCCAGCACCGCCTTGCGCAGCGGCGTCCGCTCCGAGCCGACCGTCAGCACCGACGGCCGGAACGCCCGGCGCGCCGCCAAGGCGCCGTACGCCAGGAGGAACAGCCCACCGCCGACCGCGATGATGCCGATCGCCGTCGGCCAGCGGCCGAGGATCGCCCCGATCCCGCTCACGCCGAGGCCGATGAGCACCAGGTCCGACACGGCGCAGATGACGACCAGCGGCGCCACCGCGCCCCCGCGCAGCCCCTGCTGCAGCAGGAACGCGTTCTGGGAGCCGATCGCGACGATCAGGGACAAGCCGGTACCGAACCCGGCGACGAGCAGAGCGAGCACACCCTCGACGGTACGGCCGTCCTGCTGGATCACTCCAGCTAAAGATTCTTACGTAACATTAGCGTTCGTGATGTCAGATCTACCGCTGGACCAGGTCAGGACCCTGCTCGCCGTCGTGGACGAGCAAAGCTTCGACGCCGCCGCGGCCGTGCTGCACGTGACGCCGTCCGCGGTGAGCCAGCGGGTCAAGGCCCTCGAGCAGCGGACCGGGCGGGTCCTGCTGCTGCGGACGAAGCCGGTCTCGCTGACCGAGTCGGGCAAGGTGCTGGTCCGGTTCGCGCGGTCGCTGGCGCGCCTGGAGCAGGACGCGCTGGCCGAGCTCGGCCTCGGCTCGTCGACCCGCACGCTCTCGATCGCCGTCAACGCGGACTCGCTCGCCACCTGGTTCCTCCCGGCCCTCGCGGGCGTGCCCGACGACCTCGGCCTCTGCTTCGACCTGCAGCGCGAAGACCAGGACCACACGGCGGCCCTGCTGCGCGAAGGCCTGGTGATGGCCGCGGTGACGGCGGCGCCGCAACCGGTGCAGGGCTGCACGTCCCGCCGGCTGGGACGGATGCGCTACCGCGCGATGGCCGCACCGGAGTTCGTCGCGCGGCGGCTGGCGTCCGGCCCGCTCGCCGAGGCGCTGCCCGCCGCGCCGGTGATCGTGTTCGACCGCAAGGACGACCTGCAGGACCGGTTCCTGCGCGGCCTCACCCGCCGCCGGAACTTCACGCTGGTGCGCCACCACATCCCCGCCTCGGAGTCCTTTGTGGACGCGGTGGCGGCCGGGACTCGGCTGGGGCATGGTGCCGGAGATCCAGGCCGCCTCCCGCGGCGACGCGCTGGTGGACCTGGCGCCGGACCGCCCACTCGACGTGCCCCTGCACTGGCAGCAGTGGAAGCTCGACTCACCCGCGCTCGCGGCGGTGGCCCGGGCCGTGGCCGACGGCGCGCGAACCGCCCTCCGCTGAACGTCCCACCGGCCACCACAAGGCACACCACCCACCCTGCGGCCGAAGCGCGAGGGTGGCCGACGGCGCGCGGACTGCCCTCCGCTGAACCCCACCTGCGGCAGTGGAAGCTCAATTCGCCCGCCCTAGCCGCCATCGGCGGGCTGTGGCCAACGGCGCCCTAGCGGCCATCAGCGGGCCATGGCCAACAGCGCGCCCGCCACCACCGCGCGAGCCGCAACCGACCGCGTCCGACCCGCCCTCCCCTTAACCCCCGCACCGGCCGCACCCGCGTGGCATCCTCGCTTGTGGGCGGTGGGACCGGCTGCGCGCCGTTTGGGAGAATGCTTCCGGAAAGTCCCGGCCCGGCGGGGCCGGAGGGAGAGGGAACACGTGCGCGGAGGCTCAGAGCCGGACCCGGACACCGTCACGGACCTCGCCGGGCTGGCCGAAGCTCTCGACCGGCTGCGCCGCCGGGCGGCCCGCGGTACCGGGAAAAGCCGCGTCTCGCTGCAGGACCTCAGCAGGCTCACCGGGCTGCCCCGGTCGACCGCGCACACCTACGTCTCCGGCAAGGCGCTCCCGCCGATCGACGTCCTCGACCGGATCGTCCTCGCGCTGGGGGCTCAGCCGGACGAGCTCGGCGCGTGGAGCGAGGCCTGGTTCCGGATCACCGCCGACCGGGACGGCCGCCGTCGGGAGCCGGCTCCCACCGTCGTTCCGCGGCAGCTTCCGCCGGACGTTCCCGGGTTCGTCGGCCGCCACCACCAGCTCGTCGCGCTGGACGATCTCCTGCCCGCGCCCGATGGCGACACGCCCGTTTCCGTCGTCGTGTCGGCCATCGCGGGTACCGCCGGGGTCGGGAAGACCGCGCTGGCCGTGCACTGGGCCCGCCGCGTCGCCGCCCGGTTCCCCGACGGGCAGCTGCACCTGAACCTGCGCGGCTACGACGTCGAAGCGCCGATGCGGCCGGACGAGGCGCTCGGCCGGCTCCTGCGGGCTCTCGGCGTCGACCTCGCGGACCTGCCCGGCTCGCTGGACGAACGCGCCGCGCTGCTGCGTTCGGTGTGCGCGGGAAAGCGGTTCCTCTTCTTCCTCGACAACGCGCGCTCCGCGGAGCAGGTCCGGCACCTGCTGCCCGGCGCGCCGGGCTGCCTGACCCTGATCACCAGCCGGGACGCGCTGACCGGGCTCGTCGCGCGCGACGGTGCCCGGCGGATCGACCTCGACCTGCTGCCCCTGGCGGACGCGGTCGACCTGGTCCGGGCGCTGATCGGCGACCGCGTCGGCGAGGAGCCCGCCGCGGCCGCCGAGCTCGCGCAAGCCTGCGCCCGGCTGCCGCTGGCCCTGCGCATCGCCGGTGAATACATCCGCAGCCGTCCGGAGGCGACGCTCGGGGACGCCGTCCGGGAGCTGCACGACGAGCGGCGGCGGCTGAGCGTGCTGGACGCCGGCGGCGACGACCGGACCGCCGTGCGGGCCGTGTTCTCGTGGTCGTACCACGCGCTGGCCGAGGGCCCGGCGCGCCTGTTCCGGCTGCTGGGCGCCCACCCCGGCCCGGACTTCGACCTGCACGCCGCCGCCGCGCTGGCGGGCACGGACCTGATGTCCACGGCGGCGCTGCTCGACGAGCTCGTCCGGGCCCACCTCGTGAACTCCACCGGGCCCGGCCGCTACGGCATGCACGACCTGCTCGCGGCGTACGCCCGCGAAGTCGCCGGTGAAGACCAGTCCCGCGAGTCGCTCGAGCGCCTCTTCGGCTACTACGCGTTCGCCGCCATGGTCGCGATGGACACGCTCTACCCGGTCGAGCGGGACCGGCGGCCGCGGGTCGACCGTCCGGGGGCGACCGCCGTCCCCGATCTCGGGGACGCCGAACGGGCGCGGGCCTGGCTCGGCGCCGAGCGCGCCACCCTGCTCGGGATGGTGCGGCTGGCCGAAACCCACGGCTGGCCGCGGTGGATCGGGGTGCTCGCCGGAACGCTCTGGCGGGAGTTCGACACGCAGGCGCACACCGCCGAAGCCATGGCCCTGCAGCACGTCGCGCTCTCGGCCGCGCGCGCCGCGGAAGACGTCGCCGCCGAGGCCGAGGCCCTGCGCAACCTCAGCACGGTGCACCGGATGGCGGGGAACTACCTCGAGTCCCTCTCGTACGCACAGCAATGCGTCGTCCTGCGGCAGCAGCTCGGCGACGAGACCGGCGAGGCCGCGGCGCACAACAGCGTCGGGATCGTCGCCGGTCTGCTCGGACGGCTGGACGACGCCGTCGCGGCCTACGAGCGGTCCCTGCGGCTGCGCCGGAAGACCGGCGACCGGCGGGGTGAGGCCGCGGTCCTGATGAACCTGGCCGTGACGTCGATGCGCTCGGACGCGATCCGCGACGTCGAGGAGCACCTGACCGCGGCGCTGAAGCTGTTCCGCGACCTCGGCGAGCGGCTGGGCGAGGCGCACGCGCTCAGCAACCTGGGCGACGCGTACCGCGCCAACGGCCACGTCGCCGCCGCCCTCGACCAGCACGAGCGCGGGCTCGCCCTCTTCCGGGAGCTCTCCGTCCCCGAAGGCGAGGCCGACGCGCTCAACGGGATCGCCCTCGACCACGCCGAAGCCGGGGACTTCGCCGCGGCCGTGCCCTTCCACGAACAAGCACTCGCGGTCGGCGAAGCGGCCGGCAGCCACGGCATGCTCACCCACGTCCACAACAGCTTCGGCACCACGCTGATCGGGCTCGGCCGCCTGCGGGAAGCCCGCCACCAGCACGAGGCGGCGCGAGCCTCGCGGTCGACGCCGGGGACCGCTTCGAGCAGGCCCGGGCCCTCAACGGGCTCGCCGAGACACTGGCCGAAGAGGACCCGGAGGACGCGCAGCGCCTGTGGGCCGCCGCCCTCGCCGTCTACGAGGACCTGCGGCACCCGCGCGCCGAGAAGGTCCGCGCCCGGATCGCCGCGAGCCGCCTACCCCGAGGACGCTGACAGCGGGATCGCGGCCGGGACCGGTGGCTGCGACCAGAACGTGCGGCGCGTCTCCGTGAGCACGTAGACCACCCGGTACCCGCCGTCGGGCGCCGGGACCAGCTTCCGGGCCGTCGAGATGCGGTACACGTACAGCCCGGGCGCGCAGACCTGCGGGCACACCGGCGCGGCCGCCGCGGCCGGTGGCGCCGTCACGAGGGCGGCGCCCACGGCCACCGCGGCCCACCACGATGTTCCGGTCAACGGCACCCGCGTGCCGCGTTCTGGCAGGACCCTTTTCCCGAAGACATCGCTCCCCCTCCCGGCCGGACGGGGCGAAGTACACCAGGAGCCCGACTGTCACACGGGCGCTCCTGGACAGAGCTGGACGAACGTGGACGCCGGGTCCCGCTAGCCGGGACGGCGCTCCGCCGGGAAGTCGCCGACGCCGCGCTCCACCAGGTCGAAGGCCTGGTCGACGACGGCGGCCTGCTCGCGGCGGACCACGTCGGCGTCGTCGCCGGCGACGATCCGGCCCATCGCGTGGGCGAAGACCGTCGTGATCGCCGTCGTCAGCAGGCCGGCCACCATCCGGGACCGGAACGCGTCCCCGGTCTCGGCGGTGAGCACCTCGGTGAACGCGTCCGCGATCTCGCGTTCCTGCTCGTACCAGCGCGCTGTCAGCGCCGGGCTCGACGTCAGCACCCACCAGAACCCGGGTCCGCCGGCGATGGCGCCGGACAACGGGTGCCCGGACGCCAGCAGCTCGTGCTGGTGGCGGCGCAGGGCGGTGACCGCGGACGTCCCGGCAGGCCGGTCGCGGACCACCTCGGTCAGCTCGCGCAGCCGGTCGGCGTGGCGGTCGAGGAACAGGTCCTCCTTGCGCGGGAAGTAGTTGAACACCGTCATCTTCGAGACGCCGGCCGCTTCGGCGATCTCGGCGACCGTCACCTCTTCGAAGCCGCGCTGGGCGAAGAGGCCGGTCGCGACGTTCGAGATCAGTTGCCTCGTCGCCTGCTTCTTCCGCTCCCGCAGTCCGTGATCCGCCATGAACCGAGAGTATAGACCGGACACAAACTTTGACTCGGTAAAAGTTTGTGGCATCATCGGAGCCATGAACAGGGATGTGGTGATCTCCGGGGGCGGACCGGTCGGCTTGATGCTGGCCTGCGAACTGCGGCTGGCGGGCGTGGACGTGCTCGTCGTCGAACGGCTGCCCGAACCGGACCAGACGATCAAGGCCGGGTCGGTCAACCTGACGACGGCCGAAGCCTTCTACCGCCGCGGGCTGCTGCCCGCGATGGACGAGGTGGTGCGGCAGAACTTCGAAAAGATCCAGGAGTTCCTGAAGTCGCGCGGTGGCGGCGGGCCCGGCGGTCCGATCCCGGTGGGGCACTTCGCCGGGATCATGGTCGCCTCGGGCGGCGTCGACTTCGACGACCCCGCCTTCCGCGACGTCGGGCCGGCCGCCCGCGTGGTGGTGATCCAGCAGCAGGCCGTCGAGGCGATCCTCGCCGAGCGCGCCACCGAGCTGGGCGTCGAGATCCGGCGCGGGGCCGAGCTGACCGGGTTCGACACCGACGACGACGGCGTGACCGTGCACCTCGCCGACGGTGAGCAGGTCCGCGCCGGCTGGCTCGTCGGCTGCGACGGCGGCCGCAGCTTCGTCCGCAAGCGGGCCGGGTTCGCCTTCCCCGGCACGGATCCGGCCATCACCGGGCGGCAGGCGATGGCCGAGTTCGAGGGTGCGGACGGGCTGCCCGCCGGCTGGCAGCACGGCACCGGCGGGCTCTACGTCCTCGGGCCGATGCCCGGCCGGGCGCTGATCGTCGAGTTCGACGGGCCGCCCGAGGACCGCGACGCCCCGGTAACCGCGCAGGAGCTCGAAGACAGCCTCCGGCGCGTGTCCGGCGCGGACATCCGGGTGAAGAAGGTCCACAGCGCGACGCGGTTCACCGACAACGCGCGGCAGGCCACGACCTACCGGCTGGGCCGCGTGCTCCTCGCCGGCGACGCGGCGCACGTCCACTCCCCCTTCGGCGGGCAGGGGCTCAACCTCGGCATCGGCGACGCCGTCAACCTCGGCTGGAAGCTCGCCGCGACGATCCGGGGCTGGGCGCCGGAGGGACTTCTCGACAGCTACACCACCGAGCGGCACCCGATCGGCGAGTGGGTGCTCGAGTGGACGCGGGCGCAGGTCGCGCTGATGCGCAGTGACGTCCGGACCAAGGCGCTGCGCCAGGTGATGTCGGACCTGCTGCACACCGGTGACGGCGCGACGTACCTGGCGAAGAAGCTGTCCGGCGTTCTGCACCGGTACGCGCTCGAAGGCGACCACGACCTCACCGGTCGCGCCGCGCCCGACTTCGCGTTCGCCGACGGCACCCGGCTCGGCGAGCACCTGCACGACGGCAAGGCGCTCCTGCTGGACCTCGCCGAAAACGCCGCCCTGCCCGAGACCGCGCGTGGGTGGGCCGGTCGCGTCCAGGTGCTGACCGCGAAGTGCGTCGGCGAGCCCGCGCTGACGGGCGTGCTGGTCCGGCCGGACGGGCACATCGCCTGGGCGACCGAGGACGGCTCGACGACGGGCCTCGAAGCGGCCCTGCGTCGCTGGTTCGGCGAGCCCGCGTGACCCGGCGGGGGCGCGCCTGCCCGGCGCGCCCCCGCTTTCCGGAAATCCCCTCGAAAAACCGGGCCCGGACCGGAATGATCACCGGCGTTGTCCCGGCCATCGAGGGAGGGCGAGCTGTACCCGCCGATCGAACCCCACGCCCACGGACTGCTCGACGTCGGCGACGGGCACCGGATCTATTGGGAGACGTCCGGCAACCCGGACGGCAAGCCGGCGCTGGTCCTGCACGGCGGCCCCGGACAGGGCTGCGTCCCCGGCATGCGCCGGACGTTCGACCCCGCCCGCTACCGGATCGTGCTGACCGACCAGCGCGGCTGCGGCCGGAGCCGCCCGCACGCCACGGAGTCGTTGCGCCACAACACGACCGACCACCTGGTCGCCGACCTGGAACGGCTCCGCGAGCACCTCGGCATCGAGCGCTGGCTCCTGACCGGCGGCTCGTGGGGCACCACGCTCGCGCTCGTGTACGCCGAGCGCTTCCCGGAGCGCGTGTCGGAGATCGTGGTCAGCGCGATCAGCACCACTCGCCGGTCCGAGATCGACTGGCTCTACCGGGGTGCGGGCCGGTTCTTCCCCGAGGAGTGGGCGCGCTTCACCCTAGGCGGCGAAGACGACGTCGCCGGGTACGCGCGGCTGATGGCCGACCCGGACCCGGCGGTCCGCCACCGCGCGGCGGCCGCGTGGAGCCGGTGGGAAGACGTCGTGCTGTCCCTCGAACCCGGCGCACCCCCGATGCGGGACGAGCCCGTCGACGACGCGGCGCTCGCGTTCGTCCGGCTCACCACGCACTACTACGCGAACGCGGGCTGGCTGGAGGAAGGCGCCGTGATCCGCGACGCCGGGCGCCTGGCGGGCATTCCCGGCGTGCTGATCCACGGCAGGCTCGACCTGAGCTGCCCGGTGACGACGGCGTGGGAGCTGGCGCAGGCGTGGCCGGGCGCCGAACTGCTCGTCGACGACCACTCGGGGCACCGGGCCAGCGACGTCAAGCGCGCCTGGAAGCTCGCGGCGCTGGACCGGTTCGCGCGTTAGCCCTCGGCCGCCAGCTGCACGGCGACGTCGATGATCATGTCCTCCTGGCCGCCCACCAGGGCGAGCTCGCCGCAGCGGCGCAGGATCGCCTGCGCCGGAACGCCGTAGCGCTCGGCCGCGCGCTCCGCGTGCAGGAGGAAGCTCGAGTACACCCCGGCCCAGCCCTGCACGATCGCGTTGCGGTCCATCTTCGGCCACCGGTGCAGGTACGGGCGGACGACCTCCTCGGCCGCGTCGAGCAGGCCGCCGACGTCGAGACCCGTGTCGATGCCCAGGCGGTCGAACACCGCCGCGAGCACCTCCGTCGGC
This sequence comes from Amycolatopsis nalaikhensis, assembly GCF_030264295.1. Classification (GTDB taxonomy): domain Bacteria; phylum Actinomycetota; class Actinomycetes; order Mycobacteriales; family Pseudonocardiaceae; genus Amycolatopsis; species Amycolatopsis nalaikhensis. Next base: position 8,889,807 of record NZ_CP127173.1, read on the forward strand.
GAGTTGCCCGCGCCCGCGCCGAGCGCGCAGACCGACCCGTCGATGTAGCGGACCCCGGCTTCGTACGCCAGCACGGAGTTCGCGACGCCGAGCGAGAGGTTCTGGTGCCCGTGGTAGCCGACCCACGCCGTGTCGCCGACTTCGGCGACCAGCGCCTCGAACCGCTCGCGCGCTTCGTGCATCAGCAGTGCGCCTGCCGAGTCCGTCACGTACGCCGCCTGGCAGCCCGCGTCGACCATGATGCGGGCCTGCTTCGCGAGGTCTTCCGGCGGCGTCCGGTGCGCCATCATCAGGAACCCGGCGGTCTCCATGCCGAGTTCGCGCGCCAGCCCGAAGTGCTGCGGCGAGACGTCGGCTTCGGTGCAGTGCGTCGCGACGCGCACCATCTCCGCACCCGCGTCGAACGCGCGCCGCAGGTCTTCGGCCGTGCCGATCCCGGGCACGAGCAGCACCGCGATCTTCGCCTGCTTCGCCTCTTCGCGCGCCGCCGCGATCAGCTTCAGCTCGTCGACGGCGGAGAAGCCGTAGGTGAACGACGAGCCGCCGAGGCCGTCGCCGTGGGTCACCTCGATCACCTCGACGCCGGCGCGGTCGAGCGCGCGGACGGTGTCGCGCACCTGCTGTTCGGTGAAGCGGTGCGCCATCGCGTGGCTGCCGTCGCGCAGCGTCGTGTCGATGATCCGGACGTCGTGGTTCAGTTCGGGGCGGCTCATGCGGAGACCTCCTGCTTCGCGCGCGCCATCAGCTCGCCGACGCGGGCGGCCGCGGCGGTCATGATGTCGAGGTTCCCGGCGTACTCCGGGAGGTAGTCGCCGTTGCCGCGGACCTCGAGGAAGATCCCGACGCGCGCGTTCCCGTCCCACTCTTCGCGCGCGTCGTCGAACTGCGGATCGGCGCGCAACGTGTAGCCGGGCACGTACTTCCGGACGTCTTCGGCCATTTCGTGGATCGAGGTGGTGATCGCGTCGCGGTCGGCGTCGGCGCCGATCGCGCAGAACACGGTGTCCCGCATGATCATCGGCGGTTCGACGGGGTTGAGGATGATGATCGCCTTGCCGCGCCCGGCCCCGCCGACCTCGGCGACCGCCTGCGACGTCGTGAAGGTGAACTCGTCGATGTTCGCCCGCGTGCCCGGGCCCGCGCCGCGGGAGGCGACCGACGCGACGATCTCGGCGTAGGGCACCGGCGTCACCCGGGAAACGGCGTGCACCATGGGAATCGTGGCCTGGCCGCCACAGGTGATCATCGAGACGTTCGGCGCGTCGAGGTGCGCGCCGAGGTTCACCGGCGGGCACACCATCGGGCCGAGGTGCGCGGGCGTCAGGTCGATCGCCTGGATCCCCGCGGCTTCGTAGCGCGGAGCGTTCGCGGCGTGCGCCTTCGCGGACGTCGCCTCGAAAACGAGGTCCGGCAAGGGATCCTGGCGCAGCAGCCAGTCGACGCCCTCGGCGGACGCCTCGATCCCCTGCGCGCGGGCGCGCTGGAGACCGTCGGACTCGACCACCCCGACCATGTAACCGACTTCGAGCACTTCACTGCGTCGCAGCTTCGCCAGCAAATCCGTACCGATGTTGCCGGGGCCGACGATCGCCGCCATCACGGGAGCCATGCCGCAGACCGTCGCACCGCGGCGGCCGGAGGCGACAGCCACGTGTTCCGGTCAGTGGAACGGTCGCGAGTGTGCGACAGTGGGCGGATGGCATTCGAGGTCGTGGCAGGCGCGGGCACGATGCGCAGCGAGACGGGCGTGCGGTTCCCCCACCGCTGGACGACGGCGGGGGTCAGCGTGGACACGGAATTCACGGGCGGCCACCTCCTGAACCTCGCGGCGGCGGGGTGCGTCCTCAACGACCTGTACCGCGAGGCGGAGCCGCTCGGCATCCGCCTGGACGGCGTCCGCGTGCGGGCGACGGGCGGCTTCGACACGACGACGTGGGCGTCCACGGGCATCACGTATTCGGTCGAACTGGACTCCTCCGCCCCCGCGGAGGAGCTGGCCCGGCTGCTGGCGGTGGTCGACGAAGTGGCCGAGATCCCGCGCGCCCTCCGGGCGGGCCCGCCGGTCCGGCGCGTTTGACCGTCACCCGGCCGGGGCAAACCTGGGAGGAGGCCGATCAAGGAGGTCCGATGGCCGAACGGCGTTGGCACGTCATCCCGACCACTGCTCCGTTGTGCTGGCTGTACCTGGGGGTGGGCGCGGTACTGCTGCTGTCCAGTGTTTTGACGTTGACGAGAACGAACGCCCCGGCACCGGTCCTGTCGGTGATCGCGGCGGTGGCGGCGGTCGCGTTGATCGTCGTGGCCGCGGTGGGCCTGGCGCGGCCCAGTCTGCGCGGCCGCTGAGGCCTTGACGGCTGCCTGGGTCAGGGACGCAGGCAGCGCTGGGTGGCTTCGTCCCAGGTGCCGCCGCCGGTCAGGCAGTCGGTGAACTCCCGCTGCCCGTCGACCCACGCCTTGTGGCCCGCGCAGACTTCGTACTTCAGCTCGTCGCCGTCGCGGCACTGGTAGCCGTACTGGGGCGGCTTGCGCGTCGGCGTCTTGCGGACCGTCGCCTTCGCGGAGGTGCGGGTCGGGGCCGGGGCGGCGCTCGACGTCGTCGGCGGCGCGGTGAGGGTCGCGACCGGTGTCGGCTCTTCGACGGTCACGACCGATTCGGTGGTGACCGGGACGGCAGGCGCACGAGGAGCGGGCGCCGACGCGCCGCACCCCGCCGTCGCCGCGGCCAAAGCCACCGCGAACAGCCCTCCCCACCACGTCTTCATCAGCGCACCTCGGCGAGTTCGCACGGCCGGACCGTTGTTCAGTCGCCGGGAAAGCCCCGATGGTTACGCTCAGCGGGTCCGGCGGGTGGTCGGCCGCGGAGTGGGGCGCCGCTGGGTGGTCGGCTTCTTCGTCGTCAACGTCGGCGTGTGCGCCCGAGTCTGCGTCTGCGTCGTTCCCGGCGACGAACCCGTCGTCGTCGGGAATGCGGTCGGGGCCGGGTAATCCGCTGATGCCGTAGTCGGCGACGGCGGCGGGATCAGCGAACCACTCCCCGAGCGGCCCGACGCGCACGCTCCGGCCACCAGGCCGACGGCCACCACCAGGCCACACCACCACACTCGCACGCCCGGACGCTAGCAGCGCTCCGCCCGCGAAACCGGCGAAACCGGGAAACCCGCCCCCGCACTAATGCGGGGGCGGGTCTTCAGCCGAGGACTTCGCTCACCGTGCCCGCGGCCACCGTCAGGCGGCCTTCGCGCATCGCGAAGCCCAGGCCCGGGCTCATCGGCACCGGCTGGCCGAGCTCGACCGTCAGCGTCGCCCGCTCGCCCGGGCGGACCACCGCCACCCCTTCGGCGAGCGCGACCACCCCGACGACGTCGCTCGTGCGGAAGTGGAACTGCGGCCGGTAGTTCGCGGCGAACGGCGTGTGCCTGCCGCCCTCCGCCGTCGACAGCACGTGGACCTCGGCGCGGAACCTCGTGTGCGGGCTGACGCTGCCCGGCAGGCACACCACCTGGCCGCGGCGGACCTCGCCGCGCTTCACCCCGCGCAGCAGCACCGCCGCGTTGTCGCCCGCCTCCGCGCGCTCCATCGGCTTGCCGAACGTCTCCAGCCCGGTGGCCACAGTGGACACCGACGGCCCGAGCCCGACCACCTCCACCGCGTCGCCGACCGCGAGCGTGCCCTGCTCCACCGCGCCGGTCACGACCGTGCCGCGGCCGGTGATCGTCAGGACGTTCTCGATCGGCATCAGGAACGGCAGGTCCAGCCGGCGCGGCGGGATCGGCACGTGCTCGTCGACCGCCGCGAGGAGGTCGAGTATCCGTTGCGTCCAGCGCGGGTCGCCCGCCAGCGCGCGCAGCCCCGACACCCGGACGACCGGCACCGCGTCGCCGTCGAACCCGTAGCGGGTCAGCAGCTCGCGGACCTCCAGCTCGACCAGGTCGAGCAGGTCCTCGTCGTTGGCCAGGTCGGCCTTGTTCAGCGCGACCACCAGGTGCTCGACGCCGATCCGGCGCGCCAGCACGACGTGCTCCCGCGTCTGCGGCATCGCGCCGTCCTGCGCCGACACCACGAGCACCGCGCCGTCCAGCTGGGCCGCGCCGGTGATCATGTTCTTGACGTAGTCGGCGTGGCCGGGCATGTCGACGTGCGCGTAGTGCCGCGTCGGCGTCTCGTACTCGACGTGCGCGATGTTGATCGTGATGCCGCGCTCGACCTCCTCCGGCGCGCGGTCGATGCGGTCGAAGGCGACGTAGCGGTTGGTGCCGCCCTGCTCGGCGAGCACCTTGGTGATGGCCGCGGTCAGGGTGGTCTTGCCGTGGTCGACGTGGCCCATCGTGCCGATGTTGAGGTGCGGCTTGGTCCGCACGTACTGCTGCTTGCTCATGGGTTTTCCCTGTGCTGGAAGAAAAGTGCGCGAAACCGGGCGGAGCGCGTCGACCCTCCCCCGGCGGTTCCGCGGCAGGACAGGGGAATCGGGGAAGGGTCAGCGTCGAGCGCCGCTGGACAGGACCGCGAGCAGCCGTGCCGAACGGGCGCTCGGCAGGGACGAGCCTGCGAGCGTCGCGCGATCGGACACGGGGAACATGGCTCGGAGGGTGTCACGCCTCCGGCGCCGGTGTCATCCTGTTTTCCGCGGCCGCATGATCAGCGCCGTCACGTGGTACACGCACGGTTCCGCGCCGCGGTTGGCGTAGGAATGCCTTGCGTCGGCGGGAAAGTAGAGCGAGTCGCCCGCGGTCAACGCGTATTCCGCGTCGCCGACGCCGAGGTGCAGCGTGCCCGACTCGACCGCGACGAACTCGTGGGAACCCGGGGCGTAGGCGGGGAACGTGCCCGCGTCGCACCGCGCGGGCAGGGTTGTGCGGATCCATTCGAAGTTGACGCCGGGGACGACCGGCGTCAGCACCGTGCGGTGCCAGCCGCCCGCCTCGGCGACGTGGTCCTGGTCGGCGGCGCGGCGGACGATCACCCGGTCGGTCTCCAGGTCGGCCAGCAGCCGCGAGAGGGACAGCCCGAGGCCGTCGGCGATCCGCGACAGCACCACGACCGTCGGCGTCTTTTCGCCGCGCTCGATGGCCGACAGCATGCTGACGCTGACCCCGGCCTCCTTCGCCAGGGCACTGAGCGCGAGACCGCGGTCGGCCCGCAGGTCGTGCAGGCGGCGGCCGAGGATCACCGGGTCAATCATTCCTCTATAATACCGATCATGTCCACTATAGAGGAAGTGCGGCCGGCGACGGAGTCCGACGCCGAGGGCATCGCGGCCGTCTTCGCGCCGTACGCCACGGACTCGGTCGTCACGTTCGAGACCACGCCACCGACGGCTGAGCAGTGGCGCGCGAAGATCCGCGACAGCCCGCTGCCGTTCCTCGTGTTAGCCCGCGACGACGTCGTCCTCGGGTACGCGTACGCCGCGCCGTGGCGGCCGAAACCGGCGTACCGGCACACGGTGGAGACGACGATCTACCTCGCCCAGGGGACGACGGGCCGCGGCTACGGACGCCGCCTCCTCGACGAACTGCTCAAGCGCTGCGCCGAAGCCGGGGCCCGCCAGGCGATCGCGGTCGTCGTCGACTCCGGCAGCCCGGCGTCGGCCAACCTGCACCGCAAGGCCGGCTTCACCGACGCGGGCGTGCTGCGCCGCGTCGGCTTCAAGCACGACCGCTGGCTCGACACCCTGCTGCTGCAACGCGAACTCGGCTGACCTCGCCGCTCAAGCGTGCTCGGCCCAGAACGCGACGAGTGCTCGCGCGCCGCGGACCGGGTCCTGCACCATCCACCAGTGGCCGAGCCCGTCGAGTACCTCGACCCGGGCACCGGCCCGGGCGGCGGACCGGCGGCGCAGTTCCGGCGAGCCGACGAAGTGGTCGTCGGTGCCGATGATCGCCAGGCCGGGACGCGCCGCGGCGGCGGGCAGGTTCCGGCCGAGCTCGGCCATGACCGGCTGCCGGGCGGAGCGGTAGAAGGCCAGGATCGCCTGCCCCATCACCGGTCCCTGGGCCGCGGCCAGCCGTTCGGCGATCGGCCGGGGAATGCCCCGGCCCACCATCCGCTCGGCGCGGTCGCCGAGGGTGCCGCCCAGCAACTCCGCGACCGACCGCTCGCCGACCCCGGGTGTCTGCCAGCCCTGGGCGAGGTCGCGCCAGACGTAGTCCGGGTCGAACACGCCCAGCGAGTCGCTCACCCAGGTCCGCAGCAGGTCGGGCCTGGCCATGGCGACGGAGACGACCGTGCTGCCGCCCACGTCGTGCCCGACGAGATCGACCGGCTCGCCCAGTGCCGTCAACTCCGCGACAAGCCAGTCCCGGTAGGCCGACACGGTGCACTCGAAGCCGTCCGGGATCGGTGCGCCGAAGCCGGGCGGCGACAGGCGCACGACGTCCGTCCGGTCGAGTTCGGCGCACAGCGGGTCCCAGATCGCGGCGGTCTCGGGGTTGCCGTTCACGAAAACTGCGGTCATGGGACTCCTGACGTTCCAAGGGGACGAGATCCACCCTGACATACTTGCTATTCGACACGCAAGTTGCCTACGCTGGTCCCATGGAAGCGCATCCCACCCCAGCACGTCGCACCCAGGAGCAGCGGCGCTCCGCGACCAGAGCCGCGTTGCTGAGCGCGGCCGCGGAGCTGGTGGTGGAGTCCGGAATGCGCGCGGTGACGCTGGCTCGCACCGGGGAGCGGGCCGGGTACAGCCGCGGAATCGTCACTCACCACTTCGGCTCGAAACAGGCCCTGCTCGACGCGCTGGCGAAGGCGAGCCAGAGCGGGTTCGTCCCGGGCGTCGACGACCGGCCGCCCGGGCTCGACCGCCTGCTGCTCCTGATCGAGGGCTACGTCGGAGAACTCGGCCGCGACGGCGTCGCCGGGCGGGCGTTCCTGCTGCTGTGGGCCGAGGCGGCCACGGCTCCCGAGCTTCTCCGGGATCTTCCGGGACCGCGACGAGTCGTTCCGGGCTGACCTCCGCGCCGACGTCGCCGCCGGGATCGCCGACGGCACGATCCGGGCGGACACCGACCCCCACGACGTGGCGGTGGCGGTGCTGGGACAGCTGCGCGGCATCGGCATGCAACGGCTGCTGGACCCCGATGCCGTCGACACCCGGCGGCTGGGCCGCGCCGTCGCCCGGCAGTGGCAGCGGGCGTTGGCGGCCTGACCTCAGCGGGACTTGGCCCGCAGGTGCAGCCGCTCCCCCTGCTTGCCGAACAGGCTGAGGATCTCCGCCGGGCGGTCGACCGCGCCGAACCAGTGCGGCAGCCGCGTGTCGAACTCCGCCGCCTCGCCCGGGCCCAGCGTCATGTCACGGTCGGCCAGGATCAGGCGCAAGCGGCCGGACATCACGTACAGCCACTCGTAGCCCTCGTGCACCTGGGGGTCCGGTTCGCCCGTCTCCGGCTCCAGGATCATCTTGAACGCCTGGGGCGCGCCCGGCTGGCGGGTCAGCGGCAGCACCGTCATCGTCGCGCCGTTGTGGCGCGGGATGCGGCGGGCGGTCAGCCGGACGCGCGGGTCGCCGACCTCCGGGGCACCGACCAGCTCGTCCAGCGGGACCTGGTGGGCCTGCGCGATCGGCAGCAGGAAGCTCGAGGCTCGGCTTGCGCTGCCCGGACTCCAGCCGGGACAGCGTGCTCTTCGAAATGCCCGTCGCCGCCGACAGGTCGGCGAGGGTGACCCGCCGCTGGGTGCGGACCCGCTTGAGGCGGGGCCCGACCTCGGCGAGGGCCTGGTTGATCGCGTCCGTCATGCCTCCAGGAAACCCGCTCGTCCCGGAAACGGCAACATTTGTTGTCGAAATCGCGAAGCCGGGTTCATCGTGGCCACATGACCGAAAACAGCTATGACGTCCTGGTGGTGGGAGGCGGCGCGGCCGGCCTCAACGCCGCGCTGATGCTGGGCCGCGCACGGCGGCGCGTCGTGGTCGTCGACGGCGGGGCCCCGCGCAACGCGCCCGCGTCGCACATGCACGGCTTCATCTCCCGTGACGGCCTGCCGCCGTCGGAACTGCTCAAGATCGGCCGAGAAGAGCTGGCCGGTTACGGAGTCGAGCTCGTCGAAGACACCGTGACGAGCCTCGAGCCGGGTTTCACCGCGAAGCTCGGCAGCGGCCGGGAGCTGACCGCCCGGCGGGTCCTGCTCGCCACCGGCGTCCACGACGACCTACCGGACCTGCCCGGGCTGCGGGAAAGCTGGGGCACCGACGCGGTGACCTGCCCCTACTGCCACGGCTACGAAGTCCGCGACCAGCCGCTCGGCGTGCTCGGCACCGAACCCGCGAGCGTCGAGCACGCCCTGCTGGTCCGCCAGTGGTCGCCCGACGTCGTGTACTTCGCGCACGCCGTCCCACCGTCCGAAGAGGACCGGGAGCGGCTCGACGCGCGCGGCATCCGCGTCGTCGACGGTGAAGTCACCGCCCTCCGGCGCGAAGGCGGCCACCTCACCGGGGTCGAGGTGGGCGGCCGGGTCGTGGCGCGGACCGCGCTGTTCCTCCGCACCCGGACCGTGCCGCACGACGAGCTGCTCCACGGACTCGGCTACGACGCCGACGCCACCGACCCGTCCGGGAAGACGAACGTGCCGGGCGTGTGGGTGGCCGGGAACGTCGCCGACGCGCGGGCGACCGTGGTCATCGCCGCGGCGATGGGCGCGTCCGCGGCGGGCGCGCTGAACCACGACCTCGTCACCGAGGACGTCCGGCGGGCGGTCGAGGCGTTCGGCGGCTTCACCCCGGCCGCCGAACGCGCGGCCGCGGCGGCGCGCTGACGCCCTGGCGTTCGGCGGCCGCGCGTGCGAGGCTCGCCGGGTGCGCCCGACGCTCTACGAGTTCGCCGGCGGCGACCCAGCGTTCCTCGCCCTGGCCGCCGCCCACCACGAGCGCTGCCTGGCCGACCCGGAGCTGAACCACCCGTTCTCGCACCCGGGGCAGCACCCGCGGCACGTCGAACGGCTGGCCTGGTACTGGGCCGAAGTCATGGGCGGGCCGCCGCGGTTCTCGGCCGGGTGCGGCGACCACTCGGGGATGCTGCGGATGCACGCGGGCAACGGCGACATGAGCGACCTCGGCCGCCGGTTCGTCGCCTGCTTCGTGCGGGCGGCGGACGACGCGGGCCTGCCCGCCGACCCCGAGTTCCGCGCCGCGCTGCGGGCCTACATGGAGTGGGCGGTGGCCGAGGTGCTCACCTACCCGGGCCCGGCCGACGAGGTGCCCGCCGGGCTGGCCGTGCCGCGGTGGTCGTGGGACGGGCTCGTGTAACGACCGGGGCGTCCCCCGCGTCTAGCAGACAGCGACCGGCTGTGGAGGTCCGTCGCCGAGCCGGTCCGGCCGGGTATCCCCCCACCCGTCCGGGCCGGCTCGTCCGAAACCCGCCAGCGGCGAGCCCGCGCGCCGGGCCAGACTGGGCGGCATGGCTCTCGACCGTTTCCTGCTGGCGAGCAAGGGTTTCGCCGACCACCTGCGCGCGGTGTCCCCGGATCGGTGGACCGCGCCGACACCATGCACGGAGTGGGACGTGCGGGCCCTGGTCAACCACATGACCCGCGGCAACATCAACTACGTCGGGCTCCTGCGCGGCGCCACCCGGGAGGAGTTCCTGGCGCTGCGCGACGCCGACGCGCTCGGGGACGACCCGGTCGGCGCGTTCGCCGAGTCGGTGCGGGTCTTCGCGGCCGCCTTCGCCGAGGACGGCGCGCTGGACCGCGTCGTCGACTACCCGCTCGGGAAGCTCACCGGAGGGCGGGCGCTGGACGTCCGCACGGCCGACAGCGCCGTGCACACCTGGGACCTCGCCCGCGCCCTCGGCGCCGACGACACCCTCGACCCGAGCCTGGTCGCGTGGCTCGACGAGGACTTCGACGCGATCTACGCTGGGCTCGCGCTGGGCCCGCGGTTCTTCGCCGCCCCGCCGCCCGGCCCGCCCGGCGCGTCGCGCCAGGACCGGCTCCTCACGCGGTTCGGCCGCGATCCTCGCTGACGCCGCAGCCCAGCCGCCCGGCCAGTTCGGTCAGCGCGTGCCCCAGCGGCCGGTCGACGCGCACCGACGCGTAGCGGTCGCCGCGGGTCTCGCCCTGGTTGACGATCACGACCGGCTTGCCCGCGGCCGCCGCGTGGCGGACGAACCGCAGCCCGGACATCACGGTCAAGGACGAACCCAGCACGAGCACCGCTTCCGCGTCGTCGACCAGCCGGTAGCACCGCTCGACCCGCGGCCGGGGCACGTTCTCGCCGAAGAACACGACGTCAGGCTTGAGCACGCCGTCGCAGTCCGCGCACGGCACCGGCGTGAACCGGCGCACGACGGCTTCGGGCAGCTCGACGTCGCCGTCCGGGTTGATCCGAGTGGCTTCGCCCTCGAACGCCGGGTTCGCCGCCCGCAGCCGCCGGTCCAGCTCGGCGCGCGGGCTGGTGCGGCGGCAGGACAGGCAGATCACGCGGTCGAGGCTGCCGTGCAGCTCGACCGCGTCCGCGGTGCCCGCCGCCTGGTGCAGGCCATCGACGTTCTGCGTGATGACGCCGGAGACGTACCCTTCGTCGCGCAGGGCCGCGACCGCGCGGTGGCCGTCGTTCGGGTCGGCGCGGGCGATCGTGCGCCAGCCGAGGTGACTGCGCGCCCAGTACCGCTGCCGCCCTTCGGCGCTGGTGACGAACTCGTCGTAGGTCATCGGCGTGTGCCGGCGCAGGCTGCCGGACTCCCCGCGGTAGTCGGGGATGCCGGATTCGGTGGACAGGCCGGCGCCGCTGAGCACGGCGACGCGGCCGCGCGCGACGACGTCGGTCAGCTCGTCGAGGCTGGACGTCCGCGGCAGCGGCGCGTCCGCCGACGTCCAGGTCAGGGTGGGGCGGGTCCGCACTACGCCAGGGTACGTGGGCCGCCGAGGTGCTTCTCGAACCAGTGATCGGCGTAGTGCTCGTCGTTGAACGGCGCGACCTCGCGGTAGCCCGCCGCCCGGTACAAGCCGATCGCTTCGGCGAGCGCGCGGTTCGTCTCCAGCCGCAGGGTGCGGACGCCCTCGGCGGCCGCGTGCGCCTCCAGCTCGCTCAGCAGCCGCCGGCCCAGCCCGAGACCGCGGGCCGAACGCGCCACCCACATCCGCTTGAGTTCGGCGGGCGCGTCGCCGTGGAACTTCAGCGCCCCGCACCCGACCGGCTCGCCGTGCAGCCGGGCCACCAGCAGCACCCCGGCGGGCGGGGTCATTTCGGCGTCGGCGGCGGAAATGCTGAGCTCGGGGTCGAAGCCCTCGTCGAACCGTTCGGTCAGCTCGGCGAAGTAGGCGCGCAGGCAGAACCGCGCGTCCGGGTGCACCGGCGAGCTCGGGGCGACCTCGACGGCCGAAGCCGTCAGGAGCCGCTCGACCTCGGCCATCGCGGTGACGAGCCGGGTGCGCTGGCCGCCGGACAGCGGGGCGAGAATCGCGGCGGCCGCGTCGTCGGAGAGCCGGTCGAGCGTCGCGCGTTCAGCCCGCCCGGCTTCGGTGAGCCGCGTGGTGCGGACGCGGCCGTCGGCGCCGCTGGGCTCGACGCGCACGAGGCCGTCGGCCTCCAGCCCGCGCAGCAGCCTGCTCAGGTAGCCGGAGTCGAGGTCGAGCCGTTCCCGCAGCTCACGGACGTCCCGGCCACCGTCGCCGATCTCCCACAGCACCCGCGCCTGGCCGAGCGGGCGGGCGCGGGCCAGGAAGGCGTCGTCGAGCGCGCCGATCCGCTGGGTGACCGTCCGGTTGAACCGCCGGACGCCGTCGACCAGGTCGCGGTCCATTCCCTGACTATAGTCAGAGAATTGCCAGTAACACGCCTGCGCGCGACTACCCCGGTGTCCGGGGCTGCTCGCGCCGCAGTTCGCGCGAGTTCCAGGAGCGTTCCGCCGCGACATGCGCCTGGTCGACGGCGACGACCTCGGCAGCAGGCTCGCCGCGACCGGCGGCGCCCTCGCCTACATGGCGCCCGAGCGGTTCACCGACGCGGGTGTTCAGCCGCTGAGCCGTCCCACACCGACTCGGTGTCCACAAAGGACGCCAGCAGGGTGGTCAGCCGGACGTCGCCGCGGCCGTTCAGCTCGTCGGAGGCGATCCGCCGGGCCACCCCGGCGAGGAAGTCCGCTATCTGCACCCGCGCGTCGGAGCGGGAGTCGACGAACCGGACGTCGGCGAGGCGGTGGCCGAGAACGGCCTTCAACTGCAGGACGCGTTCGGCGGTCAGGGCGAGCTGCTCGTCGTGGACCAGGGAAACCGGCGTGCCGTCCGCGCTCCAGTGCCGGACGGTGTGGAGCACCGCGGGCACCAGCGGGTCCAGCACCGGCACCAGCCCGGGGTCGCTCGCCAGCCGCGCGCGGTAGGCGGCGACGCGCTCGCCGCCGTCGCGGAACCGCGCGACGATCTCCCCGGCTTCGCCCGGCACGTCGGCGAGTTCGCGGACCAGGGCGAAGAAAGCTTGCGGTGACGTCGTCACGCCGCGGCGCGGGTTCAGCCGCAGCACGCTGGTGAACGCCGTCAGGAAGTAGTCCCAGCGCGCGGCCCCGAAGGCGGCCGGGCCCGCGCGGTGGAGCGAGCGGGCCATCGCGTCGGTGCCGTCCTCGGCCAGCAGCCGGACCGCCGCGCGCACGGCGAAGAACGTCTTGTCGGTCAGGTGCACGTGGCCGTGCCCGGCGAGCGGGCCGCCGGGGTCGAGCAGCCACTCGAGCACCGGCCGGTGCTTGGCGCGCAGCAGGTGGTTGGCCTTGTACTCCTCGGCGGGCGAGCCGATGCGGGCCCGGATCTCCCGCACGCAGGCGGCCGCGGCCTCGGGCGAGAGCCGCACGCCCGCGTGGGCGAAGACGTCGGTTTCGCCGCCGAGCAGGTTTTCGCCCTCCGAGCCCGACTCGTCGCAGGCGATCTCGACCGGGCTCACCGCTCCGATGGTGCCAGACGCGCGCACCGGTGGCGACCGATTACCGGCAGGCCCCGCCCCGCCGTCGTGAGTGTTTAGGGCGGTTCTAACCGCCCTAAACACTCACGACGGGTCAGGCGAGGGTGATGCGGCCGCCGGTGACCGTGATCGTCTTCTTCTCCAATGGCCGGGCGGCCGGGCCGTTCGCGACCGAGCCGTCGGCGATCGCGAACTCGCTGCCGTGGCAGGGACACGCGATCTTGCCGTCCGCGACCTTGTCGACGGTGCAGCCCTGGTGCGTGCAGACCGCCGAGAACGCCGCGAACGTGCCCGCCGTCGGTTGCGTCACTACTACCTGCTTGTCCGCGAACACCTTGCCGCCGCCGACCGGCACGTCGGCGGCCGCGCCGAGCTCGGTGCCCGCCGCCGGAGCGGGCTGCTGCTGAGCCGCGGACGTCGGCGTGGCACCGCTGCCGTAGGTGCTGCACCCGGCCAGCAGCCCGGCGCTCGCGGCCGCGAGCGCCGTCCGGCGCGTCACCGAGCGGTCTTCGTCGTCGCGCATGTCGTTCTCCGCTTCAGAAAGTCAGGCCGGACCAGGTGAAGAACCACAGGGACGCGCTCAGCCACAGCCCGACGAGCGCGGTGAAGACCAGGCCGCCGACCACCGGCAGCGTCCACGCGGGCGCGCCGTCCTTGCGCAGCAACAGCATCTTCGCCACGAACACGCCGTAGAAGAAGCAGCCGAGCAGCGAGTGCAGCAGGACCCGCGTGTCGAACGCCTGGAAGCCGAGCGCGTAGAGGCAGTGCAGGGCGACCGGGATCGACACGAGGAACGCCAGCCGTCCCGACCAGCGGTGCACCGGCGCGACCCACGCGGGCGCGGCGCCGCGGCACTTGCCGTACATCGCCAGCGCCGAGACCAGCTGCACGAGGGCCAGCACGACGACGACCGTGGCGAGCCACGCCTTCACCGACTGCGCACTGGAGAACCCCGCGACGTTGACCGCGACGCCGGTCGGCGTGTGCAAGCTGCCGTAGACGCCGAGCACCACCGCCACGACAGCGCCGGCCAGCAAGGGGACCAGGAGCGCGCCCGCGGCGCGGTTCCCCACCGGGGCCGCCATCAGAAGTCACCGCTTCCGGCCAGGCCGCTGACCGGCTCGGCGGTCAGCGGGGCGCCGTCGACGGTGGCGGTGCTCGCCGCCGGGTCGAGGGCCGGGGCGGCGACGGACTCGTCGCCGGTCGTGAGGATGCCGACCTGGCTGCCGTCGGGCTGCACGATCCAGCCGGCCTTGCCGCCGTTCTTCGTCGTCGCCCGGTAGAGCCCGGCGGGTTTCTTCGCGGTCGGCGCGGTGAACTGCCACGTCTTCCCGGCCGCCGTCACGGTCCCGGTGACCGCGGCCGCGTCGAAGGTGCCGGTCAGGCTACTGTTCTTGGCGCCCTTGAGGTCCAGCTTCCCGCCCGCGGTGACGCCCTGCAGCCAGGCTTCGACCTTCTTGCCGTCGCAGAGGTACGCGATGGCGCGGCCGTCGCGCACCGACACGGCGACCGACGCGCCGCCGCCCGTCACGCGCCCGGCGTAGTCGGCCCGCGCGGGTGCCTGCGGCGCTTCCGACGTCGGCTTCGGCGGTGGTGGTTCCACCGTGGTGCTCGCGGTACCCACCACGCTCGCGGCCCCGGCGACCGGCGCGGCGCCGGTCCCCGTCGCCAGGTTGACGATCCCGATCCCGCCGGCGAGCGCGACGCCCGCGAGCAGGGTGAACAACGGCCCCGGATGTTTCATGGTCTTCCCCGCATCCCTCTACCCACCACCGTGTCCCTAACACGGGGGTCGGGCCGAAACGGCTCAACGCTACGCGCGGAAAAGAGGTATCGCTTAGCCCCCGCAACCGGTTGGGCCGTGGTTGACTGGCGGCATGCTGCCCTGGGACGGCGACCTCGCCGGCCGGCTCGACCGGCACACCGTCGACTCCGCGCTGCTGCGGGACAACCCGCTCGGCGACCCGCACGAGCGGCCGCTGTGGGTGTACGTCCCGCCGGGCTACGACGAGAGCACCGAGCGGTACCCGGCGGTGTACGTGATCCAGGGCTACACCGGGCACCTGACGATGTGGGCCAACCGGACGCCGTTCCGGCAGCCGTTCGTGGAGACGGCGGACGCGGTGTTCGCGGCGGGCGCACCGGGCTGCGTCGTGGTGTACGTCGACGCGTGGACCGCGTACGGCGGTTCGCAGTTCGTCGACTCGCCGGGCACGGGCCGCTACCACTCGTACTTGTGCGACGAGATCGTGCCGTGGGTGGACGCGCGCTACCGCACGATCCCGGACCGCGAGTCCCGCGCGATCGCGGGCAAGTCGTCGGGCGGGTTCGGCGCGATGATCACGCCGATGCTGCGCCCCGACCTGTTCGGCGCGCTGGCGACCCACGCGGGCGACTCGCTGTACGAGCTGTGCTACCTGCCGGACTTCGGCAAGGCGGTGCGCGCGCTGCGCGAGTACGACCAGGACATCCAGGCGTGGTGGGCGGATTTCCGGAGCCGCCCGGCGTTCACCAAGCCGGAAGACGCGAACCTGCTGCAGCTGATCGGCGTTTCGGCGTGCTTCTCGGCGGACCAGGAAGGAAGGCCGGAGCTGCCGTTCGACCCGGCGACGGGCGTGCTGCGGCCGCGGGTGTGGCAGCGCTGGCTGGACTGGGACCCGGTCCGCATGGTCCCCGGCCACGCGTCGGCGATCCGCGAGCTCCGCGCGGTGTGGATCGACGCGGGCACGAGCGACGAGTACTTCCTCGACGTCGGCGCGCAGGCGTTCCGGGCGGAGGTGGCGAAGGCGGGCCTGCCGGACGAGCGGGTGCGCTTCGAGCTGTTCGACGCGGGCCATGCCGCGATCGACTACCGCTACCCGCTTTCGCTCGCCTGGCTGGCGGAACGGCTGGCCCGGTGAACGAGACCGATCTTTCCCTGCCCGGCGGCCGAACCCTGCACGTCTACGACACCGGCGGCCCGGCCCGGCTGACCGTGCTCTGGCACCACGGCACCCCGAACCTCGGCACGCCACCCCGCCCCCTGCTGCCGCTCGCCGAAAAGCTCGGCCTCCGCTGGATCTCCTACGACCGGCCCGGCTACGGATCCTCCACCCCCGCGCCCGGCCGCGCCGTCGGCGACGCCGCCATCTGGGCCAGCGCCGTCGCCGATGCCCTCGGGATCGAGCGCTTCGCCGTCATGGGCCACTCCGGTGGCAGCTCGCACGCCCTCGCCACCGCCGCGCGGCTGACCGACCGCGTCGTCGCCGTCGCGAGCCTCGCCGCCGTCGCGCCCTTCGGCGCCGAAGGCTGGTTCGACGGCATGGCCGCGGCCGGCAAGGCATCTCTCGAAGCCGCCGCCAAAGGCCGGGCCGCGAAAGAACAGTACGAAGCCACCGCCGAATTCGATCCGGACGTCTTCACCGAAGCCGACTTCGCCGCCCTGAAAGGCGACCACTCCTGGCTCGACGACGTCGTCCGCGGCGCCCTCGAACACGGCAACGGTGGCCTCGTCGACGACGACCTCGCCTACGTCGCCCCCTGGGACGCCGACCCGGCGGAGATCACCGCCCCCGTTCTGCTGCTGCACGGCGAAGACGACCGGATGATCCCCGCCGCCCACAGCGCGTGGCTCGCGCGGCGGTGCCCCGGCGCCGAACTCCGGACCACGCCCGGCGACGGGCACCTCTCCGTGCTTCGCCACGCCGCCGACGCCCTCGCGTGGCTCGCCGGTCACAGCAGCGCCAGCGAAGCCACCGCGGGCGCCATGTAGATCAGCGGGAACACCAGGTGCGAGTACACCCGCGCCCGCGCCACCGTGACGACCGCGCCGAGGAAGTACAGCACCAGCCCGATCGCCGCCGCGACGCCGATCGGCGGCACGAACACCCCGGCGACCAAGCCGACCGCTCCGGCCGCCTTCGCCGTGCCGAGCAGCGGCCACCACGACTCGGGCACGCCGTACGCCGTGATCGGCTCCACGACCCACTTCGCGCGGGTGAAGACCGAGACGGCCGAGAAGCCGGCCAGTGCGGCGCCGACGAGGGTGACGATCACGTACGCGGTGGACATCGGAACTCCTTCGGGGAACCGCGGACGCCGGGGTTCCGGGTCCGTCACCCCCTCGACTCCGCCGCCGGAACCGATGTGACAGCCGGATTCGTGACGGCGGTCACAGCGTCAGCCGGACCACCGTTTCGCCGTGGTCGACCTCGCCGGTCGGGCGGAACCCGTACTCGCGGTAGAACGGCCCCGGCCCGTCCGGCTGGTGGCTCGTCAGCAGCTCGGTGCCGCCGTCGGCCCGCACCAGCGCGACGACCTCGTCGAGCACCGCGCGGCCGAACCCGCGCCCCTGGTGCCGTCCGTCGATGAGCAGCCGCCACAGGAAGTACGGCCCGAGGATGCCGGGGCGGCCGGGCGGGACGTTCCAGCTCAGCATCACGAAGCCGACCGGTTCGCCGTCCGCGTACACCGCCCGGAACCACGGCTCGGCCTCGGGCGTGCTCGCCGCGTCCTCGAGCGACCGGGCCACCGAAGCGACGAACCGCTCCTGCCCCGGCCGCACCCGCAACGCGCACACGGCATCCCGGTTCTCGTCGGTGATTTCGACCAGCCGCACCGAACTCACGGGACGCGCACCTCGTCCGGCGTCCGGTCCGGGCGCAGTCCGCGCCACGACGTGTGCCGCAGCCGCCGGTCCGGCGTCATCCGCCGGTAGACGACCTCGCCGACGAGCGTCGGCGCCACCCACTGCGCACCCCGGGCGCGGTCGCGCGGAACCTCGGTGGCGAACGGGCTCTCCGCGCGGGCCAGCGGCGCGAGGACCTCGCGGAGGTGGTCGAGCGCGTCGTCGGTGAACCCGGTGCCGACGTCGCCGAGGTACACCAGCGCCCCTTCGTCGTCGTACGCACCGAGCAGCAACGCGCCGAGCGTGCCCGCGCGGCGGCCCGCCCCGGTGCGCCAGCCGCCGATGACGACTTCGCGTGTCTGCGTCAGCGCGTGCTTCGTCCACAGCGGCGAACGGGCACCCGGCAGGTACGGCGCGTCCAGGCGCTTCGCGACGACGCCTTCGATGCCGTGCTGGGCCGCCGTCGCCAGGAGCTGGTCCGGCGCGATGTCGGCGCGGGTGTACCACGGCGGCACGACGAGCCTGCCGTCCTCGGGCTCGAGCAGCTCCGCCAGCAGCGCGCGCCGCTGTTCGTACGGCAGGTTCAGCAGGGACTCGTCGTCGACGCGCAGCAGGTCGAACGCGAAGTAGACGACCGGGACCTCGGCCTGCAGCTTCGCCGTCGGCTCGTACATGGCGCGGCGCTGCATCAGCTCGAACTCGGGCCGCCCGGCCGCGTTCAGCGCGACGACCTCGCCGTCGAGCACCGCCACCCGGCCGCCGAGCGCGGCGCCGAAGACGTCCTGCAGCTCCGGGTAGCGGTCGGTGTGGTCGCTGCCGCTGCGGCTGGTGATCTTGGCCTGCCCGTCGGCCGCGACGCGCACGCAGCCGCGGAAACCGTCCCACTTCCACTCGTAGCCGTGGCGGTCGTCGTCCGGCAGTGGCCCGTCGACGGCCAGCATCGGCGCCACGGCGTCCGGCACCGTCCCCATCGCCACCTCCCCCAACGCGTGGGGAGGATCTTAGGCCGTCTCAGCCGGCGGGCAGCAATGGCAGCAGTTCCTGGTGGCTGCCCGCGCGGCGCAGGACGGGCGACCGGGGTCCGCCTGGCCCCAGGTCACCGGCCCGCAGGGCGGCCAGGAACCGCACGATCGCGCGCGGCGGCGGCAGGATGTCGGCCCCGCCGAGGTAGGCCAGCACGATCATCTCCTCCCCGCACGCCGCCTCGACGGCGACGGCCCAGCCGTGCACCTCGTCCCAGAGCAGCGCCACGTCGCGCTCGGGGAACCGGCGCAGCCGCCAGTCCACCGCGACGTAGGCCGACACCGGGACGTCCACGTCCACGGTGCAGGACTCGAGGCCGAAGCCGAGCGCGCCGGCCACCTCGCCGAGATAGGCGCGCAGGCCGCGCTGGAACCAGAACTCGAGATCGGTGTCGATCAGGCCGGACACCCGTTTCCTTTCCCTTGGTTCGACAAGAATGCGAACCGCCGCAAGATCGCTGTCGCCCGCGTTCCGACGGCCTTCGTGACGGTTCCCGCGTAGACCGTACCGAGTTCGTCCACCTTGGTGCACAACGAAAAGATCGCGATCGGCGGGACGTGCAGCCGACCGGGCCGTCTGCACGTGCAGAAGTCCACTATGGACGATCATGAACACCAGGTCGGGCTCGTTGTCCCGCAATTCCCGGCGCCCACGCGGGGATCCGCGTGCCATTCACCGGAGAATTGCGGTTCCCGAAATTCAGCCGAATGCGGGAATCGGCACGCGGGTGCGCTCCAGATCGGCGAAGAGGTCACCGAGGTCCTCGACGCGCTCCAGCACCTGCTCGGCGGTGAAGCGCAGGTGCGTGACGTGGCGGCAGGCGCGGACCTCGTCCCACGTCACCGGCGTCGACACGGTCGGCTCGTCGCGCCCGCGCAGCGAGTACGGCGCCACCGTCGTCTTGAACGGGTTGTTCTGGCTCCAGTCGATGAAGACCTTGCCCGGGCGCAGGGTTTTCGTCATCCGCGCCACGACGAGGTCGGGCGTCTCCGCGGCGAGCCGTTCGGCCAGCGCCTTGGCGTACCGCGACGTCTCGTCGCCCTCGGTGGTCACCACGCCCGCGTAGAGCTGCATCCCCTTGGAGCCGCTGGTCTTCGCGATCGGGGTGAACCCGTCGGCGGTGAGGACGTCGTGCAGCCGCTCGGCGACGCGGCAGCAGTCGACGACCGTGGCACCCGGGCCCGGGTCGAGGTCGAACACGAGCCGGTCGGGCGTGCTCCGCTCGTCGCCGTCCTCGACGGTCCACTGGTGGACGTGCAGCTCGAGCGCGGCGAGGTTGGCCGCCCACACGAGCTCGGGCAGGTCGTTGATCAGCGGGTAGTCGACGATCTCGGACTCCTTGCCGCGACCGCCGCCGACGGCCAGGCGCGCGGTGCGGACCCAGTCCGGGGCGTGCCGGGAGACGTTCTTCTCGAAGAACGAGCCACCGGTGACGCCGTCAGGGAAGCGCACGAACGTCATGGCCCGGTCGCGGATGTGCGGCAGCAGCACGGGCGCGATCCGCGTGTAGTAGTCGAGCACCTCGCCCTTGGTGAACCCGTGCCGCGGGTACAGCACCTTTTCGAGGTTCGAAAGCGTCAGCTGCCGCTCGCCCACGCGCACCGTGATCCGGCTCCCCACCACGACGCCCACGCTACCGCGCTCCCCCGCCACCGGCCGAGCCGGTCACCCATGGTTATGATGCAGTTGTATCACCAACGGGAGGGGACGCGAGTGAAGTACGACGTGCTGCAGATCGTGGGGGCGGTCCTGACGGTGGCGGGCGCGCAGGGCGCGATCCGGCTGCTGCTCGACCACGAGCACTTCGGCGTGCTCGGCTGGCTCGGCGCCGGGTTCGCCGACACGCTCGTCTGCTACCTGGTGGCGACGGCGGTGGGTGTCGTGCTCGCGGGCTGGGCGCACGACCGCGCGAAGGCGCTCGGGCGGCGGAAGTAGTTCAGGGGGTGACCTGCCCGGACACCACCCGGGCCACGAACCGCTCCGCGACGTCCCGCAGCTTCGTGTTCTCCCGCTGCGACTGCTCGACCAGCAGGGCGAACGCGTCGTCGGCGTCGATCCGGCGGATCGCCATCAGCATGCCCTTGGCCTGGTCGATGACCGCGCGCGAGGTGAGCGCCGTCCGCAGGTGCTCGGTGGTGTCGCGGGCCCGCAGGTACCGGTGGTAGACGCGGAGGACGGCCTCCACCGCGGCCGTGTACAGCTCGAGCAGCTGGGCTTCGAGCTCCGCGAAGCCGTCGTCCTGCCGTCCGTAGCAGTTGACCGCGCCGGCGAACCGTTCGTCCGCCACCAGCGGCGCGGCGAGGAAGCTCCCGAAGCCCGCTTCCCGCGCCCCGCGGGCGAAGTCCGGCCAGCGCTCGATCGCGTCCGGCACCGAGGTGCGGACGATCTTGCCGCTGCGGACCGCCTCGAGGCAGGGGCCGTCGCCGATCCGGTACTGGTCGCCGTCGAGCTCGCTCACCACCCCGCTCGTCGCCGTCGCGGTGTGCGGCTCGTCCCCGCGCACCAGGGTGACCGAGGCTTCGTCCACCCCGGGGACGGCGTGGCGCACCTGCAGGCAGACGTGCTGCAGCAGCACGCGGAAGTCGTCCTCCTCCCGCAGCACGGCGGTCAGTGCCTCGAGGGCACCGGTGACGTCGTCGAACACCGGCGACGCCGGCGCGATCCGCTCCGTCCGGTCCATGTCCGCTCCTCCCGCTCGGCGCGAAGCGCCCGGGTACCCCGTTTCCCGCCCGGCCATGTGCGCGGGGTCCCCGGATCAGGTTTGTGCGGGGTCGCCGGATGGTAATCAGCGCCCATGTCGTCGGATGAGGCCGCGCCGGGCGGGTTGCCGCTGGACGGCGAGCTGGCCGTGGTCGCCGCGCGGATGTCGGGGTTGCTGCTGTCGCGCGAGACCGTGGATTCGGTGCTCGACCTGATCGTTTCCCTGGCGGGACTGACGATCCCGGCCGCGGCGGGGGTGGGGGTGACGTTGATCGACGACGAGGGCGGGCTCGCCACGACGAGCGCGTCGGGTCCGCTGGTCCACGACGCCGACACCCTGCAGTACGAGCTCGGCGAAGGGCCCTGCCTGGCCGCGCTGAAGGAGTGCGCGCCGCTGCGGATCGACGACGTGACCACCGACCGGCGCTGGCCGCGGTGGTGCGCCGCGGCCGCCGGCGCCGGGCTGCGCTCGGTGCTGACCACCCCGCTCGTCACCGAGGACGGCTGCCAGGGCGCGATCAAGGTCTACGCGACGGCGCCCGGCGCGTTCGGCCCCGCCGACGAGCACACCCTGACGACGTTCGCCGCCCGCACCGCGGTCCTGGTCGCCAATGCCCGCGCCCGTGAGCGCGCGGGCCGGTTCAGCGACCGGTTCAAGGAGACGCTCCGCGACCGCGACCTGGTCACCGCGGCGAAGGGGTTCCTGATGGGGCGGGACGGCTTGGGCGAAGCCGCCGCGTTCGACCGGCTGCTGGAGCTGGCGCGCGACGGCGGCCGGACCCCCGCCGAAACCGCGGCGGACCTCTTGGCACCGCGGGGAAGGTGAAGCCGCCGATGCGCTTTCTGCCCGCGGAGGAGCAGCAACGGCTGCTCGCCGCCTGCTTCGCCCGCAGCGGCCTGAGCCCGGAACAGCTGTGGATGCGGTACTTCGCGCTGGGTGGCAGCCTGAGCCTGCTGGAAGCTCGACGCCTACCTGAACGGGCTGACCACGCTGCCCCGCGTCGACCGGGACATGCTCGCCCACGCCGTCAACGAGCGGCTCGACGAGCTGGCCGGGCCGCCGCGCGCGCCCTACAGCCATTCGGTGCCCGACGGGCGGCCGTTGCACGGCCCGCTGAAGGCCCTCGTCGACCTCCTGGAAGGCGCGCACCGAGCCCCGCCGGAACGGCTGCCCGCCATCGTCACCAGGGCCGCCCGCGCGCTCGACCTCCGGATCGGCGTCTACCTCGCCGACTACGACCAGCGCACGCTCGTGCCGCTGCGGCCGGGCGCCGCGGAGCTCGACATCGACAGCACGGTCGCCGGCGACGTGTTCCGCAGCGCGGGCACGACGGTCACGCGCGACGGGACCGACCCCACCCTGTGGACCGTGCTCCTCGACGGCGTCGAGCGGCTCGGCGTGCTGGAGATCGTCCCGACCGGGGGCACCGACCCCGACGACCCGGCGCTGCGCGAACAGAGCCACTGGCTGGCCACGCTGCTCGGGCACCTCGTCACCGTCACCACCCAGTACGGCGACGGCCTCGACGCCCGGCGGCGGCGACGGCACCGGGCCTCCCCCGCCGAGCTGCTGTGGCACAGCCTGCCCCCGCTCACCGGTGCGACCGAAAGCGTCGTCGTCGGCGCGAGCGTGCAGCCGGCCTACGACCTGTGCGGCACCGTGTTCGACTACGCGCTTTCGGAGGACCGGGCGCAGCTGGCGATGTTCGACGCGGGCCCGCGCGCGGACGGCGCGAGCGTCGCCGTCGTGAACGCCCTCGCCGCCTACCGCGCGGCCCGTCGCGACGGGGCCTCGCTGCCTGGGCAGTACGCCGCGGTGGGCGCCGAGCTCGCGGGCAGGGCCCCGGACCTCACCGGTGTGATCGCGGAGCTGGACCTGCGCACCGGCTGGCTGCACTGGCTCGCCACCGGGCCCACCGCGCCCGTGGTCGTCCGCCGCGGGCACGCCCTCCCCCGTGCCGAGCCCGCCGCCGCGCGGTTCACCGCGGACGACCCGGCGCCCGAGGTCACCGAGACCCGGCTCGAACCCGGCGACGTCCTCGCCGTGTACTCGCGGGGCGTGGCCGAGGAACTCGGGCACGCGCGCGCCGCGGAGCTCCTGGAGCACGGCGCCGACGCCCTGCCGCCGGAGACGGCACGCCGGATCACCCGCGCGGTCCTCGCGCACGGTGCCGACGGCCTCCGGTACGACGCCGGGGTCCTGATCGCCCGGTGGGTGCCCAGCTGAACGTCAGCAGGCGGTGTCGTGCACCCCGGCCGCCAGGAGCTCGCGCAGCGCGTCGGACAGCGACGCGAACATCGGGACCACGGCCGCCAGCCCGGTGATCCGGAACAGCCGCGCGAGGGTGCGGCTGTGCGCCACCACCCCGAACCGCCGCCCTTCGCTCCCGGCCCGCTCGGCGGCCGCCGCCAGCACGCGGGCGCCGGCCAGGCCGACGAACGCCACCCGGGTCAGGTCGACGATCGTCGTGCCGGGTGGGGCGGTCCCCAGCTCGCGCTTCAGGATCGGCAAGGTCAGCGCGTCGATCTCGCCGGCGAAGGTCAGCACGTGGAGACCGGGGCGGTACACCGTCCGGCGCGCCGTGAGCGGCGCGGACCGGCTCGGGACCGGTGGAGTCGGGGACACGGGTTCTTCAAGCCTTCCGCGCCGGCGCGGGCCGGCGTCGCTGCGACGTGATCGAGGACGGGGTCTTGATACCCAATCGTCCGATCGGGAAACGCCCCTTTTCAGGGGGACAGCGACGTGAAGGCCGACCAGAGCCGCTCCGCCGCGTCGTGGGCCGCGGGGCCGGGCCGGATCTCCCGGCTGCCCTCCACCCAGGGCAGCGGACGGCCGCCGAGGTGCTCGACCAGGGCCACGGCCAGCTCGCGGACCTTGACGTTGAACTCCTGGCTGGCGCGGCGCAGGGTCTGCCAGGCTTCGTCCGGGGAGCACCGCCGGACGGCCATGATCGCGCCTTTCGCCTGTTCGATCGCGGCGCGGGAAGCCAGCAGGTCCAGGGTCTGGTCGGGGTCGCCCGCGATCGCGGCCTCGGCGACGACCAGGGTCACCTCGGTGAGCTTCGCGAAGCGGCGCAGCACCGCCAGTGTTTCGGTGCCGGGCGGCCGGTCGAGGGTGGCCGAAAGCACGACGGCGCCGGTGTCGTCCCACGGCCCGGACAGCGCGACGGCCCCGCGCACCCCGGCGTACCGCTCGGCGGCCTCCGGAGCGGCCGCGAACACCCCGTCGCGGGTGAGCCCGGGCCAGCGCGGGTCTCCGAACAGGTCGTCCGTCGTCACCGCTTCGCCGGTGGCCGCCGCGATCGCGACCGGGCCGCCGTGGGCGAGCTGGGCGGGCGCGAGCACCTCGGCGGCGCCCACCGCGGCCAGCACCCGCGCCGGCCGGTCGCACCGGCCGACGGTCAATGCCGCGCCGAGGCACCCCGGCAGCTCGCCGGTCACCCGTTCCAGCAGGGGCACACAGCAGCTCGGTCAGCGGTCTCCACCGGTCCGCGGCGTTCATCAACGACTCGGTCACCCGCATTCTCCCGTTCGTCGGCCCTCCTTGATTACCCGAATCCGGCCAGATCCACATCCGACGTCGCCGCGACCCGAACGGCCGATCAGCGGACCCGAGGAGGCGCGGTACCGGTGATGCCCAGTGAAGTCGTCGTCGTCGGGCAGATCGCCCGCGACCTGGTGATCGAGGTTCCGGACGCGCCCGCCCCCGACTCGTCGGCGGCGGTGCGGCACCGGCGGGAGCTGCTCGGCGGGAAGGGCGCCAACCAGGCGGTGGCGCTGAGCCAGCTCGGCACGTCCGTGTCGCTGGTCGGGGTGGTCGGCCAGGACCGCACCGGCGACGCCCTGCGCGCCCAGGCCAGGGCCGACCGGATCGGGACGTCGCACGTGGTGCGCCGCCCCGGCACCGAGACCGCGCTGATCGTCGACGTGGTCGACGACGACGGCCGCCGCCGCTACCTCGAGCACATCCCGGACGGGACGCTCGTCACCGAGACCGACGTCATCGCCGCGTCCGGCCCGATCCGCGCCGCGGGCTCGCTGATCGTCCAGCTGCAGCAGCCGACCCCGGCCGCGCTGCTGGCGGCGCGGCTCGCGCACACGGCGGGCACCCGCGTCGTGCTGGACGGCGCGCCCCAGGACGAGTCCCTGACCGGGGACCTGCTGGTCCTGGCCGACGTGGTGCGCGCCGACGGCCACGAAGCCGAGCTGCTCACCGGGGAGAGCGTCGACGAGGTCGGCGCGGCGGCGCGGGCGGCCGCGGACCTCCGGCGGCGCGGGCCGTCGGTGGTCGTGCTCGAGGTGTCCGGGCAGGGCAACCTCTTCGCCGGCCCGGAAGGCACCTGGTTCGTGCCGCACGTGGAGACCGAGGTCGTCGACCCGACGGGCGCCGGGGACGCGCTGGTCGCGACGCTGACGGCGGCGCTCACCCGCCGTCGCCCGCTGGAGACGGCGGCGTGCCTGGCGGTGGCGGCCGCGGCGGCGACGACCGAGCACGCGGGCGGCCGCCCCTGCCTGTCCCGCCCGGACCTCGAGCGCCTCCAGCCGCGACAGCCGGAAACGGTGGACGCCTAGAGTCCCGGCAGCCGTTGTGCCAGGCCGAGCAGCGCCGCGAAGGGGTCGCCGCGCTCGGCGAGGCGCGGTGGGACGTCGCGGACGGTCCAGCGGTCCGGCGTGAGGTCCGGGTCGTCGAGTTCGTCCCAGTCCAGCGGGACGGAGACCGGCGCGCCCGGCTTCGGCCGCACGCTGTAGGGCGCGACGAGCGTCTTGTTCTGGACGTTCTGCGTGTAGTCGAGCCGCGCGCGGCCCCGGCGTTTGTCCTTCGTCCACGCCCAGCTGACCAGGTCGGGCAGCACGCGGCCGATCGTCTTCGACACGGTTTCCGCCCACGCGCGGGTCTGCTCGTAGGTGCAGTGCGGCGCGATCGGCACCCAGACCTGGATCCCGCGCTGCCCGGTCACCTTCGGCCGCCCGGTCAGGCCGAAGTGCTCCAGTGCCGTGCGGTGCAGCCGCGCCAGCTCCAGTACCTCGGCGAAGGTCGTCTCGGGGCCGGGGTCGATGTCGAACAGCACCCAGGTCGGGTGGTCGACGTCGGCGGCGCGGGAGGTCCAGGCGTGCAGCTCGAGGGCGCCGTAGTTCGCCAGCCAGGCGAGCGTCGCGACCCTGTCGGCGACGACGTAACGGCGGCTCTCGCCCTCCTCGGCGCGGTCGTTCTCCCACGTCGTCAGCCATTCGGGCGCGTGCCGGGGAACTTCCTTCTGCCAGAAGCCCGGCTCGGTGACGCCCTGCGGGAAGCGCTGGGTGTTGAGCGGCCGCCCGGCCAGGTACGGCAACATCACCGGCCCGACGGTGGCGTAGTACCGGATGACGTCCCGCTTGGTGACGGGCTCGCCGCCGTCGCGCGCGGGGAAGAGCACCTTGTCCAGGTTGGTCAGGGCGAGCTCCGCCCCGCGACCGACCACTTCCCCTTGGCGCCCAAGGCATCGAGGGCGGCGAGCTCGTCCTCGGAGACGGGCTCCCACCCGACGGGCTCCTCGGCCTCGGCGGCCGGGCGGTCACCGTGCCACAGAGCGGTGGGCGAGGCGGCGACCTCGTCGTTGGTGCGGCCGCTCTTCACCGAGCGGGGGTGGTCTTCGGCGTCCCAGCCGGTGTGGGCGTGCTCGTCCTGCTTGTGCAGGAGGAACCACTGTTCCTTGTCCGAGCTCCCGCGCCCGGTGCGGACGAGCACGAACCGCCCGGCGAGCTTCTCGCCGTCGAGGTCGAAGTGCAGGGTCCCGTCTTCGAGCGCGGCGGCCGGATCGGCGTCGACGGGCCGCCACACACCGCGATCCCAGACGATGACGTCCCCACCGCCGTATTCCCCGCTCGGGATGACGCCTTCGAAGTCGGCGTACTCGATGGGGTGATCTTCGACGTGCACGGCCAGCCGCCGCGCCTTCGGGTCCAGGGTCGGTCCTTTGGGGACGGCCCAGCTGACGAGGACACCGTCGAGCTCCAGCCGGAAATCGTAGTGCAGCCGCCGCGCCCGGTGCCGCTGCACGACGAAGCGGTGCCCCGCGGGCCCGGCGGCTCCACCGGCGGGCTCCGCGGTGCGGGCGAAGTCACGCATCTCCTGGTAGCGCCGCAGCTTGCGGCCCGGGGCATCGGCCATGACCCGGGAGTACCCACTCCGGGAGGTTCGATCAACCCGGCGTGCGATCTTTGGCCGCCGCCGCGGTTCCGGACCGAGGGCGGTCGCGCACAGCGCGGTCGGGTCGGCGGTTGGTCCGCTGCTCGCCACCGCCGGGTGCGGTCACATCCGCGACCGCCGCCGGTCAGCCTCGGCGCCCCGCCGCCTGCTCAGCGGCCCAGAGCGCCGCGCATCAAGGCCCGCGCCCGGTCCGTGATCGCCACACCGGCCGCATCCACAACCGCCACCGCTCGCCGCGCCCGCCAGCCCGGTCAACCGCCCCAGCGCACTCGCGCCCGCGGTCGCCCGATCCAGCGCTCAGCGCACGGGGCCAGCCCCGCGCCCCGCCCCTCGCTCAGCGGCCCAGCGCGCCGCGGATCAGATCCCGCGCCCGGTCCATGATCGCCGCCGGGGGACCCAGCAAAAGGTTCGCCGTCGCGGTCTCCACTCCCGGGTGCGGGCGGGTCGGGGCCGCCGCCTCCGCCACCCGGACCGTCGCCGCCATCGCGTGCAGGCGCTCCGGGGGCCGGTGGGCTCGCAGCAGCGGGAACTCCTCGCGCTCCTCGTGCTCCGCGTGTGCCAGCACGTCGTCGCGCAGCTGGACCAGCAGCGTGTCGAACCCGTCCGCCTCCGGGCCCATCTTCTGCAGCGTCGTCAGCAGCTCCTTGGCCCGGTGCTCCTCCCCCAGCCGCGCCTCGACCACCGGCTTCGCCGCCGCTTCCAGGTCGCGGATCTCCGGGTGCACCACCAGCTCCTCCGCCGTCTCGTGCACCGCCAGCAGCCGCACCAGTCCGTGGAACAGCTCGCGCCGTTCGTCGCCCGTCGCGGTCTCCAGCTCGGCGAACAGCTCTCGGATCTCCCGGTGCTGCCGCTCCAGCAGCTCGATCACGTCTTCGTCGTGCTCCGGCATGGGGGCCTCCTCGCGTCGATGTCGCCGGAGGCTTTCCCCGCCGCGGGCCGCTTACTCCTCGCGGCGCCCCACCGCCAGCCACACCGCACCCGCGATCGCCAGCGCGATCCCGGCCACCGTCCACCAGGACCACCACGTGAAGAACGCGACGACCAGCCCGACGGCCAGCAGCACGCCCCCGCCCACCGCGGCGGGGTCGTCCTTCCCGGCCCGCGAAAACCCGCCCGCGAACGCCATCAGGCCCCCCGTCCGTCGACCGCGGCGACGACCAGTGCCGCGCACCGCGTCACCGGCAGTCCTCTCTCCTGCGCCAGCTCGACCAAGGCCGCGTGGGCGGCCGGGCCCGAGAGTCCTTGGGCCGCAAGCACTTCCAGGGCCAGGCCGACGACGTCGCCGGCGGGCGGGGTGGTGGTTCGCACGGGCATCGGAAACCTCCGGATCATTCGGCGGCGAAGCGAACGCGACCGGGTACCCCGCCGCACTCGGGTTCACACCGAACCTTCCCGGGCCGGGTCCGCTCAACTCCCGGCGAGCCACACCGCGGCATCCGGCGGAAGCCGTCCGTCCTCGAGCGGGGCGCTGGCCAGCAGGATCCGCGCCCCGTCCGGCAGTTCGCACGGCTCGGCCGCGAGGTTCACCACGCACGCGAAGCCCGGCTCCCGCGCGAAGGACAGCACACCCGGAGAAGCGGGCCGCCACGTGAGCGTCCCGTCGCCCAGCGCCGGGTGCTCGCGGCGGACGGCGAGGGCGGCGCGGTACAGGCCCAGCATCGAGCCCGGGTCGCGCTCCTGCGCACTCGCCGTCAGCTCCCGCCACCGCGACGGCTGCGGCAGCCACGTCGGCGCGCCGTCGGCGGTGAACCCGAACGGCGGCGCCGTCCCCGACCACGGCAGCGGCACGCGGCAGCCGTCCCGGCCACGCTTGGTGCGCCCTGAACGTTCCCACGTCGGGTCGGCGAGCACCGACTCGGGCAGGTCCTCGACTTCCTCCAGCCCCAGTTCTTCGCCCTGGTACAGGTAGGCGCCGCCGGGCAGGGCGAGCATCAGCAACAACGCGGCCCGCGCCCGCCGGCGGCCGAGTTCCGCGCCGCCGAACCGCGTCACGTGCCGGACGACGTCGTGGTTGGACAGCACCCACGTCGCGGGCGCGCCGACCGCCCCCAGCGCGCCGAGGGTCCGGTCGATCACCTCGCGCAGCGCGGCGGCGTCCCACTCGCAGCGCAGGAAGTCGAAGTTGAACGCGGTGTGCAGCTCGTCCGGGCGGACGTAGCGCGCCAGGCGGTCCGGCCGGTCGACCCACGCCTCGGCGACGAACACGCGGTCCGGCCCGAACTCGGCCGCGATCTTCCGCCAGGCGCGGTAGACGTCGTGGACGCCGTCGAGGTCCCAGTGCGGGTGCGCGCTGCGGTCCGGCGGCCGCGCGATCTCTTCGTCGTCGACGCCGAGGTCGGGGAACGCCGGGTCCTTGAGCAGGCCGTGGGCGACGTCGATGCGGACCCCGTCGACCCCGCGGGCGAACCAGAACCGCAGCAGGTCCTCGAACTCCGCGCGGACTTCGGCGTGGTCCCAGTTCAGGTCGGGCTGTTCCGGGGCGAACAGGTGCAGGTACCACTCGCCGTCGGCGACGCGGGTCCAGGCGGGGCCGCCGAAGACGCTGCGCCAGTCGGTCGGCGGCCGCTCGCCGTCCGCGCCGCGGCCGGGCCGGAAGTGGTAGCGCGCCCGCTCGGGTGAGCCGGGCCCGGCGGCCAGCGCGTCGCGGAACCACCGGTGCCGGTCGGAGGTGTGGTTCGGCACGACGTCGATCAGCACCCGCAGCCCGAGCCGGTGCGCCTCGGTGACCAGGGCCGTCAGGTCGGCGTCGGTGCCGAACAGCGGGTCGACGACCCGGTGGTCTTCGACGTCGTACCCGCCGTCGACCATCGGCGAGCGGTACCACGGCGTGGTCCACACGGCGTCGACCCCGAGGCCGGCCAGGTAGCCGAGGCGGGAGCGGAGCCCGGCGAGATCGCCGGTGCCGTCGCCGTCCGCGTCGGCGAAGCTGCGTACGTAGACCTCGTAGACCACGGCGTCGCGCCACCAGTTCGCGTCCATGACACCCGAGTATCCGGGACCCGCGGCCGTACGCTCGGATCGTGACCTGGGAGTGGGATCCGATGCTGTACGCCGGCAGCGCCGCGCACTACGCGCGAGGCCGGCTCCCGTACCCGGCGGCGCTCGGCGAGGCGTTCGCCGCCGAGCTGGGGCTGGACGGCACGGGTCGGCTGCTCGACGTCGGCTGCGGGCCGGGTTCGCTGACGCGGGTGCTGGCCGGGTACTTCGCCGAAGCGGTCGGGCTCGACGCGGACGCGGACATGCTCGGCGAGGCGGCCCGGCTCGGCGCCCGGAACTGCCGGTGGGTGCACCGGCGGGCCGAGGAGCTGCCCGCCGGACTC
This sequence comes from Amycolatopsis nalaikhensis, assembly GCF_030264295.1. Lineage (GTDB taxonomy): Bacteria > Actinomycetota > Actinomycetes > Mycobacteriales > Pseudonocardiaceae > Amycolatopsis > Amycolatopsis nalaikhensis. The sequence continues at coordinate 8,920,523 of NZ_CP127173.1, forward strand.
GGGGTGTTCCGGCTGGTGACGTTCGCCCAGTCGTTCCACTGGCTGGACCGGCCGCGGGTGGCCGCGGCGGTGCGCGGGATGCTCGCGCCCGGCGGCGTCCTCGCCCACGTCCACGCGACGACGCACGAGGGCGGCGACGGGTCCGTGCCCCGCGCGGCGATCACCGAGCTGGTGCGGAAGTACCTCGGCCCGGTGCGGCGCGCGGGCCGGGGCGCGCTGCCGGACGGCACGGCGGGCGGCGAGGCGGAGATCTACCGCGCCGCGGGGTTCCGGGGTCCGCGACGGTTCGAGGTCGCGAGCCCGGCCGTCACCCGCGGCGCCGACGAGGTCGTCGACAGCGTCTTTTCGTTGTCCAGCGCGGCACCCCACCTGTTCGGCGACCGCCGCGACGAGTTCGAGGCCGAACTCCGGCGGCTGTTGCGCGCGGCGAACCCAGCCGGGACGTTCACCGAGCGGCCGCGCGAGATCGCCGTCGACCTCTGGTGGCCGGTCACCAGGGGTTGTTGAAGTCCTCGTCCTCCTCGACGGCCGCCCGCGGACGGCGGGACGGCCGCGGCTCTTCCCGAACCGGTCGCGCGTCCGCGGCGGGCGCGAACGACGGCGCCGCGCCGGGGTACTCCTCCGCGTCGAACGCCGAGGGCGCCTCGGCGTGGGACCGGTCGGTGCTCCAGCCCGACTTCGTCTTGCGCTGCGCCATTTCCCGGACGTGCTGGACGTACCGCTCGGCCGCCTGGACCTGCTTGGTCATGTACTCCTGGGACCGCGCCTTGATCTCCTCGCCCTGCTGCTCGCGCAGGGCACGGCGGTCGGCTTGCTCCCGGACGAGGCCGTCCAGCTCGGCCTTCATCGCGGCGATGTCGGTCATGCGTCCTCCTACCAGGACCGCGTGGACGGCGGGTCTTCGTCGTCGTTGAGGGAGCCGATGATCCGGCGGCCGGGCTCGCCGAGGTTGTCGAAGACGGCGCCTTCGACGCGGTAGGCGGGCGACCGGCGTTCGGTGTCGCCGCCCCCGCCACCGTGGGCGCCGGCGCCCATCGCGCCCATGCCGGGCATCCCGGCCATCGACTGGCCGGGCGCGCCCGCCGCGGTGGGCGCGGCCGCGAACGCGGCGGCGGGCTGGGCCTGCGCCGCCCCGACGCCACTGTGGACACTCCCGGACATCGGCGTCTCCCCGAGTCCCGCGCCGCCCGGGTCGAAACCCGCGCCGGCGAGGCCGGAGCCGCCCGGCGAGCCGCCGCCGATCCCGGCCGGAGCCGGGCCGCCGCCTCCGGTGCCGCCGTCGTGCGGCTTGAGGTCTTCGAGGGTGCCGCGGTGGGCGGGCAGGTCGTCGTCGGCCTTCTTGCCGGGGGTGTCGCCGAGCGCGTCCGAGGGCTTGTCGTCCTCCCCGAGGGTGTAGGTCGTCGGCTTGCCGCTGCCGTCGTCGACGGTGACGACGGTCGGGCCGCCCTCGCCGTCCGGCCGCTCGGCGGTGATCTTCAGGTCGCCGTCCTGGATGTGGATCTTGCCGTCCGGGCCGGGGCGGTAGGTGTCGTCGTCGGTCCCTTGTGGACTGTCGCCGGGCTTCTCGCCGGACCAGTCGAGCTTGAAGTCCTTGGGATCGCCGGGACCGTCGCCGACCTTGATGTCCATCTTGCCGTCGTGGTCCGGCTCGGTCATCTCGAAGGTCTTGTCGCCCTGCTTGACCTTGAGGACATCGGGGTCGTCGTCGGTCTTGCCGTCGGCCTTGTCGTCACCCTTGTCGTCGCCGAGGAGGCTGTCGGGCTTGCCGTCGTGGTCGGTGTCCAGGCCGGTGCCGCCCGGGTCGTCGGTCTTGATCGGGTCGCCGTCCAGGCCCTTGAGGGCTTCGGCCGCCTTGTCCTTGGCGTCCTGCGCGGCCTGCTCGGCCGCGGCCTTGCCGTCGTCGCCGCCCGCGCCGGAATCGCCGCCGAGGCCACCGGCTCCGTCGCCGGACTCGGTCTCGATGCCGGGGCCGCTGAACTCGCTCAACGCGTCGGCGGCCTTCTTCTTGGCTTCCTCGGCCGCCGCGGCGGCGGCTTCCTGCCCGCTCGCCGACGGCGACGGCATCGAAGAGGGACTCGTGTCGTCGGAACCCGCACCCGAGCCGCCGCCCAGGCCACTGCCCGAACCGGCGCCGCCACCCAGGCCCGCGCCACCGCCCGAACCCGCGCCGGAGTCACCGCCCAGACCCGAACGCGAGTCGCCGCCCAGGCCCGCACCGGCGCCGGACTCCGTCTGGATGCCGGGGCCGCTGAACTGGCTCAGCGCGTCCGCGGCCTTGTTCTTCGCCTCTTCGGCGGCCTGGGCCGCCTGCTGCTTGGCCGCTTCCGCCGCGGCCGCGCGGTCGTCCTGGCCGCCGTCCGACGAGCCGGAACCCCCACCCGCGGAACCGCCGCCGGAACCCGCCGAGCCCTCCGGGATGTCGGGCACCGGACCGCCGCCGCCCGACCCGGAACCACCCGCACCGCTCGGCAGGTCGGTGCCGGAACCGCCACCGGAACCCGCGCCACCGCCGGGCACGCCGGACCCGGAACCCGTGTCGGGGATCGGCGGCACCTGGCCACCCGAGCCACCGGCGCCCGAGCCGGAACCACCCGCACCGCCGCCGGGAACACCCGAACCCGCACCGCCACCGGGAATCCCGGAACCCGAACCATCACCCGGAATCCCGGAACCCGAGCCCGCGCCGCCGCCGGACCCGCCCGCGCCGTACCCGCCGCCAGCGCCAGCCCCGCCACCCGAGCCAGCCCCGCCGCCCGAGCCGCCCGGACCACCGCCGGAACCCCCGGCCGAACCGGAGCCCGGACCGCCGGGCAGGGACACGCCCTCGAACTCGTTCTTGACCGCGCCCATGACCTTGTCGAGCGCGTCGTAGGCCTGGTCGACCAGGTCCTTGGTGTCCTTGCAGGTCTTCTCGAAGCCCTTGTACAGCCGGTCCCACATGTCGGGGTTGAACTGGTTCTGCACCCACTGCTTGGCCAGGTCCTGGCCGTGCTTCTTGATCTCGTCGCCGTCGCAGCAGCCCTGGTCGTTGAGCGTCTGCACGAGGTTGGTGCCGAAGTTGAGGTCCATCCAGCCGGCGATCTGGGCCAGGTCCTGCTCGTTGCCGTGCTCGCCGTTGGCGACCGCGACGACCTTCTGCGCCATCGTGTAGTCGGCCTTGCCGACCAGGTCGGTGTACATCCCGATGACCGCGTCGGCCTTGCCCTTGCAGAGCTGGAACACCGTCGTGGCGGTGGTCAGCGTCGCCTCGCTCGCGGTGCCGAGCGTCTGCGACAGCTTGGCCGCCTTCGGCTGGATCTTGTCGTTGTAGGTGTCGGACGCCGCGTCGGCCCCCGCGCCGCTCCACGTCTGGTAGAGCGTGCCCAGCTGCGATCCGGTGTCCTGCATCGTCCGGTCGACCGTCTCCGAACCGCGCTTGAAGTGCGCGGCGTCCGCGACGAAGTCGGCGAAGCTGATGCCGCGCTGCTCGTCGAACGGCTTGCGGATGTCGTTGTCGAGGTCGATCGCGCGGGTGTTGCCGCGGCAGTCGGCCGGGATCTTCGCCAGCAGCGAGCCGAACGTCTCGAACAGCTTGAGCGCGGGCGCGGCGGCGTCGAAGAGCTCGTCGGACGTCTTCGTGCCGCTGGTGGCGCCGTCGTCACCGGCGGCGGGCGGCTGGGTGGCGTCGAGCTTGGTCTTGCCCTCGTCGACGGCCTTCTTCTCCTGGTCCTCGTTGTAGGAGTTCTGGTCGCCGCTCTGCTTGGCCTTGTCGAACGCCTCGTCGACGGACTGCCCGGCGAACAACGGGTTCGCGTTGTAGGCCTGCGCGTACTTGTCGGCTTCCTGGCGCTTCTGCTTGATGTCGTCGGGTTCCTGGTCGGCCAGGAACGGCGGCGGTGGCGGGTTTTCCCGCAGCCAGCTGCTGATCAGCGCGCTCTTCTGCGCGGCGGGGACGCTCGGGTCGTCCAGCAGCGCCTTGACGTCGGACCACTTCTTGCCCTCCGCCATCAGAGCGCCCCTCCGGCGTTGGTGATCGTGCCCGACTGCGTGTCCTCGTTGGCGCCGTAGCTCTGCCCGGCGGTGCCGAGGTTGGTGCCGAACGAGCCCAGCGTGCTGCTGTAGCCGGAGACCGCGGCCCACAGCGCCTGCGCGCCCGCGGTGTACTTCTCCGCGTGGGTGCCGTGCGCCCGGCCGAACTTCTCCGCCGTCACCTGCGGGGTCTGCAGGTCCGGGTTGTCGTCCAGCAGGTTCTCCGCCAGGTCACCGATCGTCTTCGAGGCCGTCGACAACGCCTCGGTCGTCGCGGTGTACCCCCCGCCGCTCATTTCAGCGCCTTTCCTCAGATCCGCCAGTTCCCAGGGCTTCCGCGAGCACGGCGGCCACCGAACCCACGTCGGTGAACCGGTCGAGCTGGTCCAGCTCGATCGTCACGCCGTAGTAGACCTCCAACGCCGCCAGCAGCTTGATCCGCCCTTTCGAGTCGATGCCCAGCTCCTCCAGCGGTGCGTCGGGCTCGACGAGGGCCGGGTCGAGCCGGAAGGTGTCGCTGACGACCTTCGTGACCTCGGCGCGGTGATCACCCACGGTCGCCACCATAACGTGCCTTCGCGGCCGACCGGGCGACCTTCCCGCTGGAGGTGCGCGGAAGTCCACCGGAAGGGACCAGATGTACCGTGCGGAGCGTGAGTCCGTGCTCCGCGGACACCGCCCGCAGCACGGCCCGGGTCACCTCTTTGACGTCCGCGTCGGCCCCGCGCGCCCATTCGGCGACCACCACCGCCCCTTCGCCGTCGTCGTCGGTGACGCCGAACGCGGCGACGCGGTCGCGCCGCACCGCCGGGTGCGCTTCCGCCGCCGCGGCCTCGATGTCCTGCGGGTGGAAGTTGCGGCCGTCGATGACGATGAGGTCCTTGAGCCGTCCGGTGACGTAGAGGTCGCCGCGGTGGACGACGCCGAGGTCGCCGGTGCGCAGCCAGCCCCCGAGGCCGCCGAGGGTGGCGCCGAACGCCGTGGCGTCGCCGCGGCCCCAGTAGCCGGTGGCGACGTTCGGGCCGTGCACCCAGATCTCGCCGACCTCGCCGTCGGGCAGCGCGCGCCCGTCGCGGACGATCCGGACGAGCTGCCCGACGGGTCGCCCGACCGAGACGAGCTCCTGCCCGTCCGGCGTCTCGACCGCCCGGCCCTGGGCAAGCGCTTCCCGGTCGAACACCGCGCCCCGCGGCCCGTCCGGTCCCGCGCTGGCGACGTACACCGTGGCTTCGGCGAGCCCGTAGGACGGGCAATGGGCCTCCCGCCGGAAGCCGTGCGGCCCGAAGACCTCCTGGAAGCGCTCGACGGTCCGCGGCCGGACGGGCTCGCTGCCGTTGAGCGCGACGCGGACGTCCGAAAGGTCCAGACCGGCTTCGGCACCGGCGTCGGCCGCCAGGTCGTAGGCGAAGTTCGGGGCGGCGGTGAACACCGCGGGGTAGTCCGCCAGCTGCCGCAGCCACCGGCGCGGCCGGTGCACGAACTCGGCCGGGGCCATGAAGACCGCCCGGCCGCCGCTGAAGACCGGCAGGCACAGCAGCTGGATCAGGCCCATGTCGTGGAAGAACGGGATCCAGCCCGCGCAGGTCGTGCCCTCGTCGACGGCGTAGGCGCGGCTGCCCTGCCAGCAGGCGGCGACGATCGCGCGGTGCGGGATCACCGCCCCCGCCGGTTCCCGCGTCGAGCCCGACGTGTACTGCAGGTAGGCAGCGCTTTCCGGGGCCACCGGCACGGGATCGGCGCCCGGCCCGGTCAGCTCGTCGGCCACGACGACGTGCTCGTGCGCGGGCAGCCGCGGCGCCGCGGCCGACGACGTCAGCCAGACGCGTGCGCCGGAGTCGGCCAGGACGCCGGCGAGCCGGTCGGCCTGCGCGGGGTTCGACGGCACCATCAGCGGCACCGCGACCAGCCCGGCGGCCAGCGCGCCGAAGAACGCGAGCGGGTAGGCGAGCTCCTGGCCCGCGAGGACCGCGACGCGCTCCCCCGGCTCCGCGACCCGGCGCAGCTCGCCGGCGACGACGCGGACGCGCGCGGCGAACTCCGCCCAGGTGAGCGTGTGCTCGACCCCGCGACTGTGGTCCTGGTGGGTGAAGAGCGGCCGGTCGTCGTCCGCGCGGGCGAACAGCCGCTCGACGATGGAGGTGCGCAGCACGTCCTCGGGCACGGTCACCGGCGCGGTCGGACGGGGCACGCCGCGCAACCTACCGCGCGCCGGAAAGACCCGAGCGCCGAGGCCCGTGCCGGGAGTACCTTGCGGGCCATGGCCGCACCCGAAGCCCTGGTGTCCGCCCTCGCGGACCCGGAACGACTGCACCTGTTCGCCCGCATCTGCGCCGCGCCCGAGGGACTTCCCGTGGACGGCGGCACGACGAAGCTCGCGAAACGGTTGCTCGACGCGGGCCTCGTCACCGTGGACGGCGAGCGCTACCGGGCCGTGCCCGCGGCCTTCCGCGAAGCGCTGGCCAAGGCGCCGGCCGATCCGCTCGACGCGCTGTTCCGCCGCGGCAGGCTCGTCACCATCCCGCATTCGGGCAAGCGACGGCAGCTGCTGCTGGCCCACCTCGCCGAGCGGTTCGAGCCCGGCCGGCTCTACACCGAGCAGGACGTCCGCGAGAAGCTCTCGATGGTGCACGACGACCACGCGACGCTGCGGCGCTACCTCGTCGACGAAGGCCTGTTGCAGCGCAGCAACGACGGCGGTGCCTACGGCCGTCCGTCGGAGGCCCGCGCCGCGGGCTGAGTGGCGGGAAGGTCGAACAGCGCCAGCACGGCGGGATCGGCGAACACGACGTTGTGCGCCACCCGCGACCCGGCGATCGTGAAGACCTGCAAGGTGTGCAGGCGGTACCCGCCGGTTTCGTCGCGGCAGTACGCCACGAGCGCGGGCTGGCCGTTGGCGGCCGCGCGCGTCAGGCGCCAGTCCGGGCCGCGCATCGCGAACAGGCGGTCCATGAACGCGCCGTAGCCGTCGCGGCCGCGGTACCACAGCGGCACCGGCGGCATCTCCAGCACGGCGTCGTCGGTCAGCAGCGCGACGAGCCCGGCGACGTCGGCCCGTTCGAACGCGCGGACGTAGCGGTCCAGGACCGCGGCCACCGCGGTGTCGTCCGGGGCGCCGACGTCGTCCACGCTCAGGCCGCCGAGCCCGGCGCGCGCCCGTTGCAGCGCGCTGTTGACCGCGGCGGGCGTGGTGTCCAGGAACCCGGCCACCTCCGCCGCGCTGAACTCCAGGACGTCCCGCAGGATCAGCACCGCGCGCTGCTTCGGCGGCAGGGTCTGCATCGCCGCCAGCAGCGCCAGCCGCAGTGTGCCGCGGCGGACCGCCCGGTCGCCGGGGTCGTCCGGCAAGGGTTGCAGCCACGGGATCTCGAACGACGGCGTCAGCGGCGCGGCCGGGTCTTCGCTCGGGCGGCCGAGCCCGGACGGCAGCGGCCGCCGCGCCCGGCCTTCCAGCGCGGTGAGGCAGGCGTTGGTCGCGATCCGGTAGAGCCAGGTGCGCACCGACGCCCGCGCCGGGTCGTAGCCCGCCCACGCCTTCCAGGCGCGGACCAGCGTTTCCTGCACCAGGTCCTCGGCTTCGTGGACCGAGCCGAGCAGGCGGTAGCAGTGCACCAGCAGCTCGCGCCGGTGCGGCTCGGTGTGCGCCGCGAAGTCCCGCATCAGTCTCCCGTCCGCCCCGTCCGGGAGATCATGCCCTACCGGTCGTCGAAGTCCTCCGGCCGCAGGCCGTCGAGCTCGGCGCGGAACCGCTCGACCTCGGCTTCGGTGTCCAGCACGTCGGCGGCCGGGCCCTCGGCCTCCTGCTCCTCGACCTCGAGCTGCACGGAGGCGACGTCGAGCACCTCTTCGGCGACCCTGATCGGCGCGCCCTGGCGCAGGCCGAGCGCGACCGCGTCGCTCGGGCGGGCCGACACGCGGGTCCCGGAGACGAGCACGAGGTCGGCGTAGAAGATGCCGTCCCGCACCTCGGTCAGCTCCACCGCGGCGACGCCCTGGCCGAACGCCGCGAGCACGTCGCCGAGCAGCTCGATCGTGCCCGGCCGCGGCTGCGCGATCTGCTCCCGCGCCCGCACCAGCGCCTCGGCCTCGCCGTACCCGATCATGATCGCCAGCCAGCGCCGGGCCCCTTCCGGCTCGCGCAGCAGCATCAGGGGTGCCTCACCAGGCACCGGGACGGCCATCCCCACGACCTCGATCGGGATCACGCTGACCACGCACCCTCCGTGTCGGTTCTCCTCCGCGCGCGAGATACCCAGAATCGGGGGGCGGCAATCCGGATGCGACCGGGAGTTTTTCACCGCCTCTCCTCGGCTGCGGACCCCGGCGGCGGCTCTTGCCCGGCGCGGCGCGCCGCTGTCACCGTCGGAGGGTGGAACCGACGATTTCGCGCAGCATCGACGTGCCGGCCGCGCCGGGCACGGTCTGGTCGTGGGTCACCGACCTGCCGCGGATGGGCGAGCTGAGCCCGGAGAACGTCGGCGGGCGGTGGCTGGACGGCGCCGGGCCCGCGCTCGGGGCGCGGTTCCGCGGCCGCAACCGCAACGGCGAGCTGCGGTGGTGGACCCGGGTGCGCGTCGTCGCGTTCGAGCCGGAGCGCCGGTTCGCCTTCGACGTGCGGACGCCGTTCGGGTCGCGGGTGTCGCGCTGGGAGTACGTCCTGACCCCGGGCGACGGCGGCTGCCGGGTCACCGAGAACTGGTACCGGATCGGCAGCTGGGTCGTGCGGAAGTTCATGGGCCCGCGCGTCACCGGCCGCGCCGACCGGCCCGGTTACAACGTCGAGTCGATCGAGCACACCCTCGCCGCGCTGAAGGCGCGTGCCGAGCGGGCCGCCGCCGCGTGAGGTAGGTCGCTTCAAACAGGTAAGTCTCTTGTTGAAACTTGCTCTCTCCAGCTAGGTTGCTTTTCCGGACCTAGGAGGGACATGACCGACACCGCGCCGAAGCCCGGCCTCGTGCTGCTGGTCGTCTCGACGGCGGCGTTCCTCGCGAGCCTCGACACGTTCATCGTCACCATCGCCTTCCCCGGCATCCGGCTGGCGTTCCCGGGCGACGACCTCGCGACGCTGTCGTGGGTGCTCAACGGCTACACCGTGCTGTTCGCCGCCTGCCTCGCCCCGGCCGGGCGGCTGGCGGACCGGTACGGCCGCAAACGGCTCTTCCTCGTCGGCGTCGCGGTGTTCACGCTGGCTTCGGCCGCGTGCGCGGCCGCGCCGTCGATCGGGGTGCTGATCGCGTTCCGCGCGGTGCAGGCGATCGGCGCGGCGCTGGTCATGCCGACGTCACTGGCGTTGCTGCTGACGGCGTTCCCGCCGCACCGGCGGCCGCTGGCGGTCGGGGTGTGGGCGTCGGTGGGCGCCGCCGCGGCCGCGCTCGGCCCGCCCGTCGGCGGCCTGCTCGTCGAGGCGTCGTGGCGCTGGGTGTTCCTGGTGAACCTGCCGATCTGCATGGCGACACTGCTCGCCGGGCCGCGGGTGCTGCGCGAGTCGCGGGACACCTCGACCGGCGTCCCCGACCTGCTCGGCGCGGCCGGGCTCCTGGTCGGCGTCGGCGCGCTGGCTTACGCGCTGGTCGAGGCGCCGGACCACGGCTGGTCCTCGTCCGGCGTCCTGATGGCGTTCGCGGTGGCTTTCGCCGCGCTGGCGTGGGTACCGCTGCGGTCGGCGCGGCACGCGGTGCCGGTGCTGGACCTGCCGGCGTTGCGCGTCCCGACGCTGTGGCTGGCCTGCGTGACCACGGGCGTGTTCGCCGCCGGGTTCGCCGCGATGCTGTTCGGCAACGTGCTGTTCCTGACGTCGGTCTGGCACGACTCGATCCTGGTCGCCGGGCTGTCGCTGGCCCCGGGCCCGCTGATGGTGGTGCCGGTGTCGATCCTGGGCGGCCGGTTCGTGCCCCGGTTCGGACCGGGCCCGGTGGTCGCGCTCGGCGGCGTCTCGTTCGGAGCCGGGGTGCTGATCTGGTTGCTGCGCATGGGTTCCACGCCGGACTACGTGGCGTCGATGCTGCCGGGGCAGCTGCTGACCGGCATCGGCGTGGGCCTGATCCTGCCGAGCCTGTCGGGGGTGGTGGGCACGGTGCTGCCGGCGGCCCGCTGGGGCGCGGGATCGTCGATGGTGAACACGACGAGGCAGATCGGCACGGTCCTCGGCACGGCGGTGCTGGTGGCGGTCTTCGCGGGAACACCGGACCTGGCGGACTTCCGCCGCGGCTGGCTGGTAGTACTGGCGACGGCGGCGGCGACGGTGGTGGGCGGCGTCCTGATCGCGGCGCGCCGCCGCACGGACCACCACGCCGAGCACGTTCCGGCCCCCGCCCCGGTGTCTTGAATGAGTCATTCAGGTCTTCGGAGGTCCTGAATGACTCATTCAAGACCTCCGGCGGCGGCTCATTGGCCCACGCGGCCGTCGATGCGTTCGCGCAACAGGTCCGCGTGGCCGCAGTGCCTTGCGTACTCCGAGACCTGACCCACCAGCACGTCCCGCAGCCGCACGTCCGCGCCGTCGGGGCCGTAGTCCGACGCTCCCGCGTTGGGTGTGCCGAGGTCCGCGACGCCCTCGACGAACCGGTCGGTGGCCGCCGCTTCGGTTCGCCAGCGGTGCCACGCGTCGGCGACCACTTCCGGGTCGGCGACCGCGCCGTTCCAGTCGCCGTCGCGGTCTTCGGCCGTGCGGTACAACTTCGGCGCGTCTTCGCCCGCCATCACGCGGCGGACGTGCCGCTCCTCCTCGGCGAGGTGCCGAAGCAGGCCGAGCAGCGACATCGTCGACGGCGGCACCGACCGCCACGCGAGCTGCTCCGCGTCCAGGCCCGCGCACTTCAGCTCGATGGTCCGACGGTAGTAGTCCAGCTGCTTGAGCAGGACGGCGCGTTCACCGACCGGCGCGGGCCCGGCTTCGCGCGGATCGTCGTCCGGATCGACCCACATGTCGGGGAACACCGTCGCCTTCGTCCACCGTGCGGCCGTCATCCCGGCATTGTCGACCTACGCCCACCGCGCGGCGACTGGTTTTCCCGCGCGTGCACCGCTTCTGTAACAGGCCGTTCCCACCGGTCGACTGCTAGTGAGTCCGCCGACCCGTGAGGTGAGCCGTTGATGTCGAGACGCCGCCGGAGAGTCCTCTTCGTCACCACCGGATTCGTCGTCGCCATCATCGGAGTGCTGTCGGCGATTTCGCTAGTGACGAGCTCGCTGGAGGAGAATGTCTCCTACGGCAACATCGTGGCCTCCCTCATCGGGATGGGCACCACCGCGGCCTCGGTGATCGCTTTTTCGCTCCGCCGGCAGCCCACCCCGCCCGGCACCCAGGCGGCGGACGAAATCGCCGCCCGCATGCTGACCGAGTGGACCGCGGAAATCCGGCACCGGCGGCAGCATTTCGGAAACGCCAGGACGGTCCCGCTGACGTGGCGGAAATCCGATCCCGTTCTCGCCGCCGATCCGGCGACCGTCTTCGGGGACGACGGGCACTTCGGCAAGGTCGAACTCAAGCTGGACGGGCGGACCGGGACGAATCCCGACCAGGCCGCGCTCAACCTCGCCGAAGCCTTCAACAGCGTTCCGAGTCGGCGGCTCGTCGTCATCGGCAAGCCCGGTTCGGGAAAGACGTTCCTCGGCATCATCCTCAACATCGGCCTGCTGCGGTCGCGCACCCCCGGCTCCGCCGTCCCGATGTTCCTGTCGCTTTCGTCGTGGGACCCGGTGGTCGACAGCCTCGACGACTGGCTGGTCGACACGCTGGCTTCCCTGCACTACGGCGACGATCCGGCGATTCCGCGCACGCTCCTTTCCCAGCAGCTCGTCCTGCCGATCCTCGACGGTCTCGACGAACTGCCCGAACACCTGCGCCGTCCCGCGATCAGCCGGATCAACGAAACCCTGCAGGGCGACCTGCCCCTCGTCCTCACGTGCCGTTCGAACGAATACCGCGAGGAGATCACCGGCGGGGCCCCGGTCCTGCTGCGGGCTCCGGTCGTGGAAATCCTCCCGGTGCGGACGGCCGACGTCGTCCGGGCGTTGCAGGACAACCCCCGGTGGGCGGACGTGGTCGACCACATCGAAAAGCATCCGCGAAGCCCCATCGGGACGACGCTGACCACGCCGCTCATGCTGTCCCTCTTCACCGCGACCTTCGAGCGGCGGGATCCGCAAGTGTTCCTCGACAAGGAGTTCAAGACCGGCCACGCCGTCGAGAACTACCTGCTGGACCAGCTCGTGGACACTGCCTATCCGCCGGCGGGCACCGAAGCGGCGAGCGAGGAGAAGAGGTGGCTGACCCACCTCGCCGAATACCTGCACGGCCACGGTGAGCGCGATCTGGACTGGTGGACGCTCGCCGAGCGCAAGGTGTCGTCGGCCGGGTCGATACCCGTCGCCTTCTTCGCGGCCGTACTGGTCCTCACCGGCGTCAAGTCGCTGGTCCACCTGATCACCGGCACGGAGCTGCTCGGCCTGCAGCCCCTCCTCTTCGATACTCCCGCCGTGGGGATCTTCCTGCTGGGCCTCACCACTTCGGCGCTCGGCCTGTCCACCAGCCCGCCGACCCGGCGTCGCGGCTTCTGGTCGGGGGCCGTGACCGGCACACTCGGCGTGGTGGTCATCGGGTGCCTCTACATCGCACTGGAGGTCAGCTCGCTGGACGGCAACTCGGACTTCACCGACGTTGCGAAGATCTGCGCGAAGGCGACCGCGTTGCTGGCGTCGGCACTGGTCGCCGGCTCCGCCGCCGGGATCCACCAGCTGGTGAGACGCGCGACCACGATGCCGAAGAAGGGCGGCCCGGCCCAGTTCTTGCGTCAGTCACGCCGGACCGCGGTCCTGTCGTCACTGGCCGGTGGCCTGACGGCCGGTGCGGTGAGCATCCCGCTCGCGACCGTGGCGGCCTCGCTCGGCGGGCACTTCGGCGAACGGATCGCCATCGCCTTCGCCTTTCCCACGGTGGCGGGCATCCACCTCCCGCACACGGCGTACTACGGCATCTGGCCGTCCTCGGTGTCGGCCGACTTCCTGCTCGCCGCGACCGGCATGGCCGAAGTCTTCGTCCTCGCTGCGGCGATTCTGCTGGGAAGTCACCCCTGGACGTGGTTCGCGATCACGCGGGTGCTCCTGTTCGTCGGGCGGCGGGCGCCCTTGCGGGCCATCCACCGGCTGGATGGCGCCCGCGACCACGGCGTCTTGCGGGTCGCCGGAGCGTCCTACCAGTTCTGGCACGTGACCTTGCAGGAGCGGTTGGTCTCGGAGGCGCAGAAGAAGCCCGCCCACCGCCGCACGGGCTGGCGGATCGCCGGTGTCACCGTGGCGGCGGCCGTGCTGATCACCGCCGTTTCGCTGATCGCCTTCAACGAGCCTCAGGCCTGTACGCCGACCGGCTGGCCGGGCCTCGACGCCCGGATCTCCCGCACCGTGGACGACCGTGAGTCCGGCTGTTTCGCCTACCTCGGCGAGGACGACCTGCACCACCTGGCGAGGACCGCGGCCGACTCCGAGCTCTTGGCGAAGATAGCGTCGGTGCGGGAATCGGAGGACCCGTCCGACTACTCGATCGTCGTCGTCGCCGGCAAGTTCCCCGACATCCCCGCGGCGGACCTGCGTGCGGTGCTCCAAGGCATCGCCGCCGCGCAGAGCCTGGCCGAAGAGCCCATCGTCGTCGATTTCGTCTACGTCGACGGCGAAGGCGCCGGGGATGCCTCGATGAACGCCTTGACGTCGACCTACACCGAGCTCAAAGGCGCGTCGCACCCGCACCGCGGAGAAAGGCCGACCGCGATCGTGACCCTCGACGGGAACCATTCCCGGGTGGACGTGCCGTACCTCGACGATCCGGTGGTGATCGCGATTCCGGATCCGGAACTCCCGCGGCTCGCCTCGCGCTACGCGGAGGCTCTGGTCAAGAACCGCCTCGACTTCACCAAGGCCGCGGGCGGTCCACTGCCGGGTGAGCTCAAGGACGGCATTTCGGACGAAGAATGCGCTCAGCTGAAGAGCGGCAGCGGCGGTTCGAACCACACCTACGACCTGCGCGGAGTCGTCCTGTCCGACGCGCTGCTGAACCGGGCGGCCGACTGCGGTGCGCACAACCTCCTCATCGCGGGCGAGCAGGCTCCGGCGTTGCGTCCCCGGCTCGAGGGGCTCCGCGCCCTTTCCTTCGACTACGTCCGGGACAACTCGGCCGAGCTGACCGGTGCGTGCCGGCAAAAGCTGGGCCCGAACGCACCGCGCCGGATGACGGACTCCTGCATCGCCTTGTTGTCCGGGGGAAGCGACTTCGACGTCGACTTCAGCACCCTCCTCAGCGGCCGTTAGCCCAGGCGCGGTCCAGCACCGCGAGCCCGGCGTCGATGCGCTCCAGGGGGATCGAGCCGTAGCCGAGCACCAGCCCGGCGGCCGGAAAGCCGCCGCACAGATCGGAAAGCGTCTGCACCGCCGCCCCCGCCTGCCGGGCCCGGGCGGCGATCGGCTCCGTGTCCTCCTCGGCGAGCGCGCACAAGTGCAGGCCCGCCGCCGAGGGGACCACGCGCAACCGGCCCGCGAAGCGCGAGTCCAAAATGGACGTCAGACGCTCGTGGCGCTCCGCGTAAACCTTCGTCGCCCGCCGGATGTGGCGGGCGAACAGGCCCTCGTCGACGAACCGGGCCAGCGCCGCCTGCGCGGGCACGTCGCCGTGCCAGTCCGAAAGCTGCCGCGCGTGCCGCAACGCGTCCTGAAGAGACGGTGGCGCGATCAGGAAACCCAGGCGCAGCATGGGAAGCAACGTCTTCGAGAACGATCCGACGTACGCCACGCGCCCAGCGCGATCCAGGCTCTGCAACGGCTCCAGCGGACGGTCGGAGAACCGGAACTCGCTGTCGTAGTCGTCCTCGACGATCACCGCGTCCGCCCGCGCGGCCCACGCCAGCAGCGCCGTCCGCCGGGCCAGCGACATCGGCGTCCCCAACGGAAACTGGTGTGACGGCGTGACGTACACCAGCTTCGTCCGCGGCGGCAGCGCGTCGACGTCCAGCCCTTCGCCGTCCACCGGCACGCCGACGACTTCGGCGCCGTGCGAGGCGAAAAGCAGCTTCGCCCGCCGGTAGCCGGGTTCTTCGACGGCCACCCGGTCGCCTGGGGAGACGAGCACCCGGCACAGCAGGTCGAGTGCCTGCTGCGCGCCCTGGGTGACGAGCACGTCGTCGGCCTCGGCGCGCACCGAACGGGAGACGCCGACGTGCCGGGCGATCGCCGCGCGCAGGCTCGCGTGCCCGCCCGGGTCGGCGTAGTCGGCGAACCCGGCCGCGTCCCGCAGCTCCCGCGCCAGCAGCCGTCGCCAGGTTTCCAGCGGGAACAACGCGGCGTCCGGGACGCCGACGCGGAAGTCGAACTCCGCGGCCGCCGACGCCTGGACCGGCGGGGGCAGCGAGCGCCAGACCGCCTTCGGCCGCGGGCCCTGAGCCGACGGCGCCTTGCGCCGCTTCGGCGCGGGCAGCGACGCGCTCACGTACGTGCCCGCGCCGACCCGCCCGGTCAGGAAGCCGTCGGCGGTGAGGCGGTCGTAGGCGACGGCGACGGTGTTGCGGGAAACGGCCAGCCGGCGCGCCAGCTCGCGCGTCGGGGGCAGCCGCTCCCCCGCCCGCAGCCGGCCGTCCAGCACGGCGTCGCGCAGCTGCCGGTAGATCCGGGCGGACAGGTCGCCACGCCCGGCCAGGGTGACGTGGAAGTCCATCGACCGAACCTACATTGGCCCAATCCTCGAAGCCAGAATTGGCTCTGGGACCGGGCCAAGTTCGCCTCTACCGTAACGAGCATGACGCTGCTCTCGGAACGCCCGGCCACGACGAGCCGCCTGCTCGCCGCCGCCCAGCTGGCCGGCTCGCTCGGCGACGGCGCGTTCCTGACCTGCTCGGTGCTGTTCTTCACGCGGATCGCCGGGCTCACCCCGGCGCAGGTCGGGCTCGGCCTCACGCTCGGCTGGGCGGTCGGGTCGGTCGCGGGCGTGCCGCTCGGCCACCTCGCCGACCGCCGCGGCGCCCGCGGCTCGGCCGTGCTGCTGGCGCTGGCGACGGGCGCGTCGATCCTGACGTTCCTGCTGGTCCGCTCGCCGCTGCTGTTCGTCCTCGCCGCGTGCCTCTACGGCAGCTGCCAGACCGGGCTGGCCGCCGTCCGCCAGGCGCTGCTGGCCGCGCTCGCCGATCCCGAGCGGCGGACGCGGATCCGCGCGCAGCTGCAGTCGGCGGGCAACGCCGGGCTCGCGGTCGGCGCCGGGCTGGGTGGCCTCGCGCTTTCGGCCGACACGGCGTCGGCGTACCTGACGGTCTTCGTGCTCGACGCGGTGACTTTCGTGGTGACGGCGGCGCTGCTGCTCCGGCTGCCCGCCGTCCCGCGCTCGTCGGCCCCGCACACGGGCGAGCCGAAGCTGGCCGTGCTGCGCGACCGGCCCTACGCGCTGGTGACGCTGCTGAACGCGGTCTTGTTGCTGCGCATGCCGTTGCTGAGCGTCGCGATCCCGCTGTGGATCGTCGAGCGGACGGCCGCGCCGGGCTGGACGGTGTCCGCGCTGTTCGTGCTCAACACGGTCGTGGTGGTGGTGCTCCAGGTCCGCGTCGCGGGACGGCTGGCGAGCATCGGCGCGGCGGCGCGGATGGTCCGCCACTCCGGTGTGCTGCTCCTCGCGTCGTGCGTCGCCTTCGCGCTGGCGGCGTCCGGGACGTCGCCGTGGCTTGCCTTCGCCGTGCTGGTGGCAGGGGCGCTGGTGCAGGTGCTCGGCGAAATGCTGCAGTCGGCGGGCAGCTGGGAGATCGGCTTCGCGCTCGCCCCGGCCGACCGGCAGGGCCAGTACCAGGGCTTCTTCGGCACCGGCGTCTCGGTGGCCCGCGCGGTCGGGCCGGTGCTGCTGAGCACCGTCGTCGTCGGCTGGGGCCTGCCCGGCTGGCTGCTGATGGGCGCGGTCTTCCTCGCCGCGGGCTGGGCGATGGGCCCGGCCGTGCGCTGGGCTACGACTTCAGCTGCCGCGCGTTGAGGCCGTACTGCGCCATCTTCCGGTACAGCGTCGCCCGGCCCATCCCGAGCTTCTCCGCCGCGTGCACCACCGTGGCCCCGGGCTCGGACAGGCAGCGCACGATCTCGTCGCGTTCCAGCGCCTGCAGCCGGCTCAGCCGGTGCCCGACCGCGCTGAACACCTCGGCGGGCAGGTGCGCGGTGTCGACGACATCGGACCGCGAAGCGGCTTCGCGCACCACCCGCCGAAGCTGCTTCGCGTTCTCCGGCCAGTCGTAAGCCGCCAGCGCGCGAGCCGCCGCGGAGGTGAACGTGACGTCGCGGCCGCGGTCACGGCGGGCGAAGTGGTGGGCCAGCGGGAGGACGTCGTCGGGGCGGAACCGCAGCGCCGGTACCTCGACGACCCGGTCGACCAGCGGCCGCAGCGCCGCCGGCACCGCACCGGCGTCCTCCGCGGTGAGCACGAACGGCGGCGGCCCGTCCCCGCGGACCTCGGCGAACCGCCGGGCCAGCTCCTCCGCCGCCCACGCGGGCAGCGCGTCCACGCCCGACACGATCACGCACGTGCCGTCCTTCGCCAGCTCGGGCGTCCACACGGTGAGCCACGTGTCGACGTCGTCGGGGGCCGGCGGGCGGGCGTTGAGGAGCCGGTCGCGGGGCCGCAGCCGCCGCCGGGCGAGCGAGGCCAGCGCCGTCTTGCCCGCGCCCGGCTCGCCGACGACCACGACGACGCGGTTCGCCTCGAACGCCGTATGCGCCTCGGCGACCGCCGTGGTCCAAGCGGGCGACAGCCGCGGCAGGTCACCGGGGTCGACGCGGTCGGCGTACACGCGGAAGACCTCGCCCCGCGGGGTCGGGCGGGCGGTGCGGCCGGACGCGCGGGCCAGCATCAGCGCCGCGGTGTTGCCCGCGGCGGCCTGCGCCAGCGCCAGCAGCAGCTCCGACGACTGCTCCGACCACGTGGTCAGGTTGACGCTGCCGGCGAGCGCCCCGGTCAGCGGGTCCAGCACCGGCACCGCCGCGCACGTGTAGCCGCGCAGGTCGGTGCAGTAGTGCTCGGCGGCCCGCACGAGCGACGGCGCCCGGTCGGCCAGCGCCAGGCCCAGGCCGTTGGTGCCCGCGTTGCTCTCGGCGAAGTAGAAGCCGGGCGCCAGGTGCACCTTGTCGAGCGAGCGGTTGATCGAGGCGTCGGTGCACAGCCTGCTCAGCACCAGGCCTTCGCTGTCGGTGATCATCAGGCTGATCGGCTCGTTGGCCAGCGTCGCCTGCAGGCCGCGCAGCACCTCGGTGCCGCACTCGTAGAGCAGCGACCCGGTGTCGACCGCGCCGGAGAACACCGGCACGACCTCGTCCTCGGGGACGCCGTAGCGCTCGCTGCGCTGCCAGGACGCCCGCAGCCGCGGGGCGATCGCGGCCCGCGCGTCGCCCGAGCGCGTGACGTGCACCTGCGGGTTCTCCACCTCGGCCTCCCGGGACGCGGCTCTGCGTCGGACTCCCCCAGGCTACGTCCTCCGATCGTGGCCCACCGCGGCCCGCTGTCTCAAACTGAGACACGCGACGGGTCCCTGACCTGCGCCGACGTCCCTACCGTCGCACCGACACACGACGACGTGGAGGACCCGGATGTACCGCAAGGACGGCGAGACGTACTTCATCGTGGACGCCCACGTGGCGCTCTGGGACGCGCGCCCGGAGAACCAGCGCAACATCCACGGCAAGCAGTTCATCGACTGCTTCTACGACTACCACCGCAACCTCAGCCCCGAGTCCGAGGTCTGGCCCTACGAGGAGTACCTCTACCAGGGCGGCGAGCGGCTGGTGAAGGACCTGTTCGAGGACGGCTACGTCGACCACGCGATCTTCCAGCCCGCGCACCTCGGCGCGTTCTACCACAACGGCTTCGGGCAGACCGAGGAAGCGTTCGCGCTGACGAAGCAGCACCCGGGCAAGCTGACCTACAACCACTTCTTCGACCCGCGGTTCGAGCAGGCGGGCATCGAGCAGCTGCGCCGCGACGCCGAGCGCTTCGGCCTCAAGGGCGTCAAGCTCTACACCGCCGAGTGGCAGGGCGACTCGCGCGGCTACAAGCTCGACGACAAGTGGACCTACAAGTACCTGGAAGCGTGCCAGGAGCTGGGGATCCGCAACATCCACATCCACAAGGGACCGACCATCCGGCCGCTGGACCGCGACGCCTTCGACGTCGCCGACGTCGACCACGTCGCCACCGACTTCACCGACCTCAACTTCGTGGTGGAGCACTGCGGGCTGCCGCGGCTGGAGGACTTCTGCTGGATCGCGACGCAGGAGCCGAACGTCCACGCGGGACTCGCGGTGGCGATCCCGTTCATCCACACGCGGCCGCGGTACTTCGCGCAGATCATCGGCGAGCTGCTGTACTGGCTGGACGAGGACCGCATCCAGTTCTCCAGCGACTACGCGCTCTGGACGCCCCGCTGGTTGATCGAACGGTTCGTCGACTTCCAGATCCCCGAGGACATGCCGGAGTACGCGCCGCTGACCGTCGCCCAGAAGAAGAAGATCCTCGGCTTGAACGCGGCGGCGATGTACGACATCCCGGTGCCGTCGGAGCTGCAGCTGGCGCCGGTGGAGCCGCAGGCCGTCTCGGTGGCCTGACATGGACGCCTACACCGCGCTGGACGCGGTTCTCGATCCCGAGCTCGACGAGCCCATCACCGATCTCGGCTTCGTGAAGTCGGTCGACGTCGACGGCGGACGGGTGACCGTCCACTTGCGACTGCCGACGTCGTTCTGCGCGCCGAACTTCGCCTACCTCATGGCGTCCGACGCGAAGGACGTGCTGACCGCGCTGCCGTGGACCACCGAGGTCGTGGTGCGGCTCGACGACCACCACGACTCCGACCTGATCAACCGCGGCCTCGCCGCCGACGCGGGCTACCGCGGGACGTTCGGCCACGAGGCCGAGGAGGACCTCGAAGAGCTGCGGGAGACCTTCCGCCGCAAGGCCCACCAGGCCGCGATGGAACGAGCGCTGACGGGGCTGCTGCGCGCCGACGAGGACGTCGACCTGCACGACGTCACCCTCGCGGACCTGCCGGACGTTCCCGCGTCGCAGGCGTTGCTGCGGCGTCGCGAAGCGCTCGGGCTGCCGTCCGATCCCGCGGCGCCGGTGCTGGTCGACCACGACGGAACGCCGTTCCCGCGCGAGGAAATCCCGCTGCGGCTGCGGTTCGCCCGGTCGGTCCGCATCTCCATCGAGGGCAACGCGCACTTCTGCCGCGGCCTGCTCCGCACCCGCTACCCCGAGTCCACTGTGGAGGCAACAGCATGAAAGCGGTCCAGGTCGTCGGCTACCACGAGCCGCTGCGGATGACCGACGTCCCCGAACCGGCGGTGACCGGCCCGCACGACGTCGTCGTCCGGATCGGCGGCGCCGGTGTCTGCCGCACCGACCTGCACATCCTGGAAGGGCAGTGGCGGGAGAAGTCCGGGGTGACGCTGCCCTACACGATCGGGCACGAGAACGCGGGCTGGGTGCACGCGGTCGGCAGCGCGGTGACGAACGTCGCCGAGGGCGACAAGGTGATCGTGCACCCGCTCATCACGTGCGGGCTCTGCCGGGCCTGCCGCTTCGGCGACGACGTCCACTGCGAGCAGTCGCAGTTCCCGGGCATCGACACCGCGGGCGGCTACGCGGAGTACCTCAAGACGTCGGCCCGCAGCGTCGTGAAGATCGACGACTCGCTCGAACCGGCGGACGTCGCGGCGCTGGCCGACGCCGGGCTGACGGCGTACCACGCGGCGGCGAAGGCGGCCCGGCGGCTGCGCCCGGGCGACAAGTGCGTCGTCATCGGCGCGGGCGGGCTCGGGCACATCGGCATCCAGGTGCTCAAGGCGATCTCGGCGGCCGAGCTGATCGTCGTCGACCGCAACCCGGACGCGGTGAAGCTGGCGGTGTCGATCGGCGCGGACCACGGCGTCGTCGGCGACGGCACGCAGGTCTCGCAGGTGCTGGACCTGACCGGCGGCCACGGCGCGGAGGCGGTCATCGACTTCGTCGGCGAAGGCGGCGCGACGTCCGACGGGATCGCGATGCTCCGGCGCGCGGGCGACTACCACGTCGTCGGCTACGGCGAGAACATCGACGTCCCGACGATCGACGTCATCTCGACGGAGATCAACCTGATCGGCAACCTCGTCGGCTCGTACAACGACCTGTGCGAGCTGATGGTGCTGGCGGCGCAGGGCCGCGTGAAGCTGCACACGGCCCGCTACCGGCTGGAGGAGTTCCAGTCCGCGCTCGACGACCTCGACGCCGGACGCATCCGCGGCCGCGCGATCCTGGTGCCGTAGGGCCGCTACTCGCTCCGCTGGGCCGCCGGGGCCTGGTGGAGGGTGAGATCCGGACCGGCGGCGGAGTCCTGGGCCCAGGCCCCGGACTCCGCCGTCCACGTCTGGCCGGCGAAGCTCACCTTGTCCACGCCCAGCGCCTCCGCCCGCCCGACCAGCCAGCTCGCGTACGTCCAGCCCTGGCCGGCCGGGTGGGCGCCGCTCAGCTTCGCCGTGCCCAGTTCCTCCGTCGCGGCCGTCGCCAGGTCGCCCGGGGCGGCCAGGGTCAGGTTGCGGCAGGTCAGCGCCGCCGGGAACTGGCCGTTGAACGCCGCCGCCATGGCGCGCGACTGGGGCTCCCACTGCGCGTACGCGTCCGGGACGCCCGAACGCTGGATCGCCTGGGCCGCTTCGGTGATCGGCATCGTCTGCCAGCCGGGCAGCTGCTCGAGCTTCTCGTAGAACGCCGTCGCCGCGTAGACCGGGTCGCGCAGCTGGGCGATCGTGCCCCAGCCCTGGCTGGGCCGCTGCTGGAACAGCCCGACCGAGTCGCGGTCGCCGCCCTCGAGGTTGCGCAGCTTCGACTCCTGCAAGGCGGTGGCCAGCGCGACCGTCGCCGCGTGCGGCGGCAGCCCCATCTTGGTCCCGACGGCGGAGATCGTCGCGGCGTTGTTCATCTGCTCCGGCGAGAACGTGTACGCCTGCTGCCCGGGCAGGGCCACGGTGCAGCCCGGCGTCCGCACCGGGCTGCGCGTCAGCACCACCACCACGACGATCCCCGCGGTCAGCACGACGACCGCTCCCAGGAAGATGGCCACCTTCAGGCCACAACCGCGCACCCTGCCTCGCCTTCACCCGTTCGTCCCAGTCTGCCAAAGGACGCGGGGCACGGGGTGGAGGTTCAGTCCGCGGCGCCGAGGAAGATCGGGTTCGACATCGCCACCATCGCGTTCGGCTGAGTGGTGTTCGGGCCCCCGGACGGGCGGCGGACCTCGACCCGCACCCACCGCGAGTACCGCGGGTAGGTGGTCCACGTCACCGTCGCCGCTCCCGCGTCGCCGATCGTCTCGGTGTGCTCCGGACCGAGCTGGTCCAGGAACGTCACCGTCGTTCCCGGCACCCCGCCGACCACCGCCTTCACCGTCACCGGCGTGCCGGTTCCCGCCGCGAGCCGTTCGCCGATCCCCGCCGAGGCGCCGCCGCCGGTGACCGTGAAGTCCAGCTGGACCGCCGACGACTCGGCCAGCCACGACCGGCCAGCCTTCAGCCCGGCCAGCAGCTCCTGGCGGCGCAGCCGGTCGGCGAGCACGACCGTGTGCGGCAGGGCGACGCGCTGGTCGGGGTTGTGCGCGTCGGAGTCGCCGATCGCCGGGATGAACCGGCCGCCGCGCAGGAGGCCGTCCCAGTGGATGACGCTCGCCTCGTCGTCCTGGGTCCACGGGCCGTTCCACACCTCGACGAGGTCGGCGATCTCGTACGCGAACTCGTAGGTGCACCCGAAGCAGTTGGCGAACGGGTGCGCCGCGGTGACCAGGCCGCCCGCGCGGTGCACCTGGTCGGTGAAGCGGCGGAAGTCCTTCGGGTCGGCCGCGCGGTAGCGCCAGTCGATCCACGTACCGGCGGGCAGGCCGATGGCCGGCCAGTGCCCGGACCGCGTCGTCACCTCTTCGCCGTTGAGGATCAGCAGGTCGTCGGTGGCGTAGTCGCCCCAGACCAGCTGCGA
This sequence comes from Amycolatopsis nalaikhensis, assembly GCF_030264295.1. Lineage (GTDB taxonomy): Bacteria > Actinomycetota > Actinomycetes > Mycobacteriales > Pseudonocardiaceae > Amycolatopsis > Amycolatopsis nalaikhensis. The sequence continues at coordinate 8,943,528 of NZ_CP127173.1, forward strand.
GCTGGACGTGTTGTGGTCGGTCGAGACGATGAAGTCGAGCCCGGCGGCGCGCGCGTCGGCGACCAGCTGCTCCGGCGTGCGGCGGCCGTCGGAGTGGACGGTGTGCAGGTGGCCGTCACCCCGGTACCAGGCGCGGCCGCGCTCCCGCCTTGGCGCGGTCTCCGGCGCCGGGTTCGGCTTGAACGGCGCGCCGTCGGGGCCGAAGGTCAGCGTGATGTCCACCTTGTAGTTGAGGCCCTGCGGCGCGACGGTGTACGGACCGAGGACGACGTGCCACCGGCCGGGCTTGATCGGCCCGGCGAGGTAGCCGGGCGTGGCCTCGGACGCGCTGATCGAGAACCGGTCGCGGAAGCCGCCCGACCACCCGCGGAAGCCGCGCGCGTTCCCGAGGTCGTGGCCTTCGGGGCCGAACATGCCGATGTCGCAGGCGTTCCCGCGGGTGCCGGCGGGCACCGGCGGCTTGTCGTAGGAGTAGACGACGTCGATCCGCCGCACCCCGCGCGGAACGTCGACGGGCAGGTAATACCAGTCCGGGACGTCCGGCTTCAGCGTGCCGGTGACGGTCCGGGTCTGGCTGCCGGTGCCGCCCGGCTGGTCGGCGAACGCGACGCCGGGCAGCATCCCCATCGCCGCGCCGGCCGCCGCCACCCCGCCCGCGCGCAGCAGCGCGCGACGGCTGAAGTCCCCAGAACTCATGCATACCTCCGCATCGAAAGACGCTCCGACGCTAGGCGAGCTACGCGAACACCGACAAGAACCACCGGTGAACTTTCGGCGCGCGACGCGGGTGCCCGGTCAAGCCTTGGCGCGCCGGGCGAGGATCTTGGCGAGCGCGACGACGCCGACGGTCACGGCCAGCCCGAGCCGCGTGACGTCGACGGCGGGCACCCACACGACACCGCCGTCCCGGACGACGAACGCCCCGGCGGGCCGGGCGAACACCCCGAACCCGGCGCCTTCCCGCACCGGCAGCGCGCCGGTGTCGTCCCCACCTCCGCCCCCGCCGCCGAACACCGTGGCGGCCGGGATCACGACGACGCCGTCGCGTTCCACCGGTTCGCCGTAGACCAGTCTCGCGGAGAAGAGGTCCCGCGCCGCCGACGCCAGTTGCCCGAGGTGCATGCCGTCCATTCTCCCCCGGTCCCGCCCGGCCGCGCGCCTTCCGCCGCGCTGTCCACTGTGGCCGGTTCCGGCTGACCGGTTCCCCGTTCCGCGCGGGAATGAGCAACGGAATCGGTGCAGCCCTGAAAAAATTGCGCTGAAGGTGTGGCAAAAAGATGTATCCGAAAGCCGTACGCCATTCGGCCGGTAGCGTCGAATCGCTCGATCACGTCATCCACGGGGAGGAACCATGGCACTGCTCAAGAACGGCGCGATCACCGCGCCACCGGGAGCGCCCGCCGCCGCGCAGCCGCTGACCTCGGGCGATCCGTTCGCCTCGACCGGGGTCGCCGCCGACCGGGGCGCCAACCGGTACGGCGTCTGCTCGATCGAGGACTTCCCGCCGGGAATCAACGACCTGTCCGCGACCCACGAGGACGCGGGCGGTTTCTACAATTACGTCAAGCAGTTCGCGGCGCCGAACTACTGGTACCAGGACGGCGGCGTGCTGTCGTGGATCTACGGCGAGCAGTACGACGACTGGCAGGGCACCTACGGCTTCGACGCCTGCGTCGCCGAATACCACTCCGGCCACGGCACGATGGACGGCAACGGCGTGTTCTGGATGCCGATGGGCGGCACCTGGGGCGGCTCGGCCTGGGCGAGCTCGGCCGACATGCGGCTGGGCAACGAGGTCGCCCGCTACCTGTTCTTCTCCACCTGCCTCTCGCTGCGCATCGGCGACGGCAACAGCCCGATCCGCACGTGGGACGTGGCGAACCTGGGCCTGCGGATGATCTTCGGCTTCGAGAGCACCAGCGTCGACAGCCCGAACTACGGCGCGTTCTTCTTCAACAAGTGGAACGCCAACGGCCACAAGTTCACCAAGGCGTGGCTGGACGCTTCGTGGGACATCGACCACCACCAGGCACCCTCGGCGGTGGCCTGCGGGGCGACGCAGGCCGAGGCGCAGGACCGGTTGTTCAACGAAGGCATCTTCAACACCGCCGCCGCGTCGAAGAACTGGTGGTGGTGGACCTGGTACGACGCCGCGAAGAGCATCGACGCGCCGCGGCTGGAGCTGCCCGGCGCGCCGCGGACCGCGCGGTTCGCGCCGCCGCGGCTGACACCCGCGCGGCTGGCCGAGCTGGCCGGGCACTACGGCGTCCGCCTCGGCAGCGGGGCCGAGGCCGAGATGGGTCCGCACGGTGTCGTGCTCGGGGCCGACCAGGGCGGGCCGCGGCTGTCGGTCGACCACCGGGGCGTCCGCGAGATCACCTTCGCCGAGGCCGACGGCGCCGGCCGGGACGCGCCGAGCGCCGCCGAGGCGGTCCGGATCGCCCAGGACGCGGTCGAGACGTTCGGCCTCGCCGACCGCGTCGACCTGGTCGCGGACAAGGTGCGCCACCAGTACCACGCGGGCGGCACGGCCGAGGACGTCACCGACCCGCGGGTGCGCGAGACGCACGTGGTGTTCACGCAGCTGGTCGACGGGCACCCGGTCGTCACGCCCGGCCTGGGCGAGGTGCGGGTCGGCATCGACGGCGCCGGCACGGTCACCACGATCGTCGACGCCACCCGCGAGGTCGACCGGCTGACCGAGAGCGCACCGGCGGCCCCGGCCGCGGCCCGCTCCGAAGCCCGCGAACCGTCCACTGTGGACGAGGCGCTGGACGCCCCGCTGCAGCGGCTGCTGCGCCGGCTTTCGGCGGGCGGGCGGGTGCCCGCCGAGGTCCGCACGATCCCGGACTCGACGGCGGTCGGCTACGCGATGCGCGGCGACAACGGCGAGCAGGTCGTCCGGCGGACGGTCGAGGTCGACTGCGGCGCCGGGCTCGCGAAGCGGTACGTCGTGGAGGCCCCGCTGCGCTGAGCCCACCGGAACGGGACGGGCCGACACCACGTCGGGGGGTGTCGGCCCGTCCGCCGACGTGTAAACGGCGGGTATCCCGGGCATTAACGAAGGACACCTGTGTTCCGAGGGATGTGCCCGTACCGAGGGGAGACCGCGATGACCTTCGATTTCGTCAGCCGCTGGCTGGGCAGGCATCGCGAGCGCCCCGGCGTGACCGTGGACCTGTCGTGTGGTGGCCGCGTCACGCTGCGTGAGATCGACGGGCGGCCCGTGCTGGCCGTCACCACCGCGCCGGGCGCGGACGGCCGGTGCCGGGTCGCCGCCGTCCCGTTGTCGGAGGCCGAACGCCGCGAGCTGGGCCAGGTCCTGGAGTCCGACGTCGTCCTCGCCTCCTGATCACCGGCCCGCAACCCGCTGTTTTCCTGGTCGTGGGCCGCCCGGCGGGCTTTGTGGCAGACCTCGCGGGAAACCCGGCCGCGGCGGTGTGGCGCGGGTCGCTTTTTGTGGGGTTCCCACAACGCAGCCGTCTCGGCATGCGCCATGGCGGACATTGGTCTACCCGGTGGTCATCCAGCAGGGTGTAGACAGGTGCAGGCGACGCTCCAGACCGGGTGCGTCGCCTTCTGTGCGTGGGTACTTGGGAGGCTCAGCCGGTGTTCAGTCGTGTCGCCATCGTCAACCGCGGAGAGGCCGCGATGCGGCTCATCCACGCCGTCCGGGACCTGTCGGCGGAAACCGGGACGCGGATCGAGACGGTCGCCCTCCACACCGACGCCGACCGCACCGCCACGTTCGTCCGCGAAGCCGACGTGACCTACGACCTCGGCCCCGCTTCGGCGCGCCCGTACCTCGACCTCGCCAAGCTGGAGCTGGCGCTCGTCGAGACGAAGGCCGACGCCGCGTGGGTCGGCTGGGGCTTCGTCGCCGAAGACCCGGCCTTCGCCGAACTCTGCGAGAAGGTCGGCGTCACCTTCGTCGGGCCGAGCGCCGACGCGATGCGCAAGCTCGGCGACAAGATCGGCGCGAAGCTGATCGCCGAAGAGGTCGGCGTGCCGGTCGCGCCGTGGAGCCGCGGCGAGGTCGCGACCCTCGAAGACGCCTTGGCCGCGGGCGACCGGATCGGCTACCCGCTGATGCTCAAGGCGACCGCGGGCGGCGGCGGGCGCGGCATCCGCAAGGTCTCCTCGGCCGACGAACTGGCCGACGCCTACGAGCGCACCAGCCAGGAAGCCTTGCGCGCCTTCGGTTCCGGCGTCGTGTTCCTGGAGCGCCTGGTCACCGGCGCCCGCCACGTCGAGGTCCAGGTGATCTCCGACGGCGCGACGGCGTGGGCGCTCGGCGTGCGCGACTGCTCGGTGCAGCGGCGCAACCAGAAGATCATCGAAGAGTCCGCCTCCCCGGTCCTCGAGCCGGAGCAGACCGCCGAGCTCAAGGCGTCGGCCGAGCGGCTCGCGGTCGCGGTCGGCTACCGGGGCGCGTGCACCGTCGAGTTCCTGTACCACCCCGGCGAAAAGCTGTTCGCCTTCCTCGAGGTCAACACCCGCCTGCAGGTCGAGCACCCGATCACCGAGATCACCACCGGCACCGACCTGGTGCGGCTGCAGCTGCACGTCGCGAACGGCGGCAAGCTCGAAGGCGAACAGCCCGCCGAAAGCGGGCACGCCGTCGAGGCGCGGCTCAACGCCGAAGACCCCGACCGCGACTTCGCCCCCTCCCCCGGCCGCATCGCGCGGCTGGCGCTGCCCGCCGGGCCGGGCATCCGCGTCGACACCGGCGTCAGCGAAGGCGACAGCATCCCCGCGGACTTCGACTCGATGATCGCCAAGATCATCGCCTACGGCCGTGACCGCGAGCAGGCGCTCGGCCGCCTGCGCCGCGCGATGGCCGAAACCACCGTCATCATCGAAGGCGGCGCCACCAACAAGAGCTTCGTGCTCGACCTGCTCGACCAGCCCGAGGTCATCGACGCGAGCGCCGACACCGGCTGGATCGACCGCGTCCGCGCCGAAGGCCGCCTGGTCACGCACAAGCACTCCGCGATCGCGCTCGCCGCGGCCGCCATCGAGGCCTACGAGGACGAGGAAGAGGTTTCCGTCCAGCGGCTGCTGTCCACCGCGCACGGCGGGCGCCCGCAGGTGCAGCACGAGAGCGGCCGACCCCTCGACCTCAAGCTCCGCGGTGTCGGCTACCGGGTGAGCGTCGCCCGCGCCGGCCGGAAGCGCTTCCGCGTCGGCATCTCGGCCGGCGGCTCGGACGTCCACCACGCCGACGTCGAGCTCGACCGGTTCGACGCCCACAGCGGCCAGATCCGGGTCAACGGCGAGCGGTTCCGCCTGGTCGCGGCCACGCACGGCCCGATCCACCTGGTCGAGGTCGACGGCGTGACCCACCGCGTCAGCCGCGACGAGGGCGGCGTCGTCCGCTCCCCCGCGCCCGCGCTGGTGGTCGCGACGCCGCTGTCGGTCGGCGACGAGGTCGAGGCGAACGCGCCGATCCTCGTGCTGGAGAGCATGAAGATGGAGACGGTGCTGCGCGCGCCGTTCCGCGCCCGCGTCCGCGAGTGCCCGGTGTCGGTCGGCAGCCAGGTCGAGACCGGCGCGCCGCTGATGCGGCTGGAGCCGCTGGCCGACGGCGCCGAGGAGGAGGCGGCCGAGGAGACCGAAACCGTCGACATCGAGCTGCCTTCGGTGCCCGACGGCGTGTCCGCGGCCGAGCGCGTCGAGCGCGGGCTGCAGGACCTGCGCAGCCTCCTGCTCGGCTTCGACGTCGAGCCCGCCGAGCGCAAGCGGCTCGTCGCGGCCTACCTGGAGGCGCGCGCCGAGCTGGGCGACCGCCCGATCGAAGGCGAGCTGGAGCTGCTCACGGTCTTCGCCGACCTGTCGGAGCTGAGCCGCAACACCCCGGGCGGCGAGGACACCGCGTCGAACAGCGCGGTGCACAGCCCGCGCGAGTTCTTCCACAGCTACCTGCAGAGCCTCGACGTCGAACGCGCCGGGGTCTCCGAAGGCTTCCAGGCCCGGCTGCGGCAGGTGCTGGCGCACTACGGCGTAACCGACCTGGAGCGCACCCCGGAGCTGGAGGCCGCGGTCTTCCGGATCTTCCTGGCGCAGCAGCGGATGGCGGCCGACGTCGCCGTCGTCTCGGAGCTGCTGCGGCAGTGGCTGGCCGGTGCCCCGCCGGTGGAGGCGCTGAGCGAGCGCGCCGGCCTCGTGCTGGAGCACCTGGTCCAGGCCACGCAGGTGCGCTTCCCCGCGGTGTCCGACCTGGCCCGCGGCGTCGTGTTCCGCTGGTTCGCCCAGCCGCTGCTGCGCCGCAACCGCGCCCGCGTCTACGCCGCGGTCCGCACCGAGCTGCGCTACCTCGACCAGCACCCGGACGCGCCGGACCGCGCCGAGCGGATCCAGGCCATGATCACCGGCTCGCAGCCGCTCGTCCGGGTGATCGGGCAGCGGATCGGCCGTCCCGGCCACGACCACGCGCCGCTGCTGGAAGTGCTGACCCGCCGCTACTACGGCAACCGCAGGCTCTCCGGCGTCGCGGTGCGCGACGTCGGCGGCTGCCGGTGGCTGACCGCCGAGCTGAACACCGCCGAGGGCGCCCTGCCGCTGGTCACCACGGCCGTCGACATCGCCGACCTGCCGGACGCCCTGCGCGCGCTCGGCGAGGTGGCCACCGACGGCGTCGTCGCCGACCTGTACCTGCGCTGGGAGGACCAGCCGGACGTCGACGCGACCGCGGAGCGCCTCGGTGCGCTGCTGGCCGAGCACCCGGTGCCGGCGAGCGTGCGCCGGGTCGTGGTCACCGTGGCCGGCACCGGCGGCGCGGTGATGCACCACCACTTCACGTTCGAGCGCGACGGCGCGGGCCTCACCGAGGACCGGCTGATCCGCGGCCTGCACCCGCAGATCGCCCAGCGCCTGCAGCTGCAGCGGCTGCGCGAGTTCGACCTCACCCGGCTCCCGTCGGCCGACGAGGAGATCTACCTCTTCAAGGCCACGGCGAAGAGCAACCCGGCCGACGAGCGGCTGATCGCGATGGGCCAGGTCCGCGACCTGACGCCGTTGCGCGAAGCCGACGGCAGGCTGGTCGCGCTGCCCGCGCTCGAGGACGCGGTCACCGCGTGCCTCGACGCGATCCGCAACATCCAGGCGCAGCGGCCGCCGCAGAAGCGGTTCGACACGAACCGGATCATGATGTACGTCTGGCCGCCGACCGACCTGACCACCGACGAGCTGAACACGCTGGTCCAGCGCATCCTGCCGACGTCGGTGGGCGCCGGGCTGGAGGAGGTCCAGTTCCTCGCGCGGCGGCGGACGGACGCGGGCAAGCTGACCGAGCTCGCCGTCCGGATCGCCTTCGACGCCGGGCACGGCGCGCGGCTGCACCTCGAGCCGCCGTCGACCGAGCCGGTGAAGCCGCTGGACGACTACCGCCTGAAGGTGCTGCGCGCGGCGCGGCGCGGCACCGTCTACCCGTACGAGCTGACCGACCTGCTCGCCGGGCCGGAGGGCACGTTCGTCGAGCACGACCTGGACGATTCGGGTGCGCTGGTCCCGGTGGACCGGCCGAAGGGCCGGAACTCCGCCGCGATGGTGGCGGGTGTCGTGACGACGCCGACCGAACGGCACCCCGAAGGCGTCACGCGCGTGGTGCTGCTGGGAGACCCGACCAAGTCGCTGGGCGCGCTGTCGGAACCCGAGTGCTCGCGGGTGATCGCGGCGCTCGACCTGGCCGAGCGGATGCGCGTCCCGCTGGAGTGGTTCGCGCTGTCCTCGGGCGCGCGGATCTCGATGACCTCGGGCACCGAGAACATGGACTGGGTCGCCGCGGCGCTCAAGCGGATCGTCCGGTTCACCCAGGACGGCGGTGAGATCAACATCGTCGTCAACGGCATCAACGTCGGCGCCCAGCCGTACTGGAACGCCGAAGCCACGATGCTCATGCACACCAAGGGCATCCTGGTGATGACGCCGGACTCGGCGATGGTGCTCACCGGCAAGCAGGCCCTGGACTTCTCGGGTGGCGTGTCGGCCGAGGACAACTACGGCATCGGCGGCTACGACCGCGTGATGGGCCCGAACGGCCAGGCGCAGTACTGGGCGCCGAACCTGCCGGCCGCGCGCGCGGTGCTGATGTCGTACTACGACCACACCTACGTCGTGCCGGGCGAGTCCGGGCCGCGCAAGGTGGGCACGAACGACCCGGTCGACCGCGACGTCTCGGCGTACCCGCACGCGATCGTGGGCAGCGACTTCACGACCGTCGGCGAGATCTTCTCGGCCGAGCACAACCCGGACCGCAAGAAGCCGTTCGACATCCGCACGGTGATGCGCGCGCTGTCCGACCAGGACCACCCGGTGCTGGAGCGCTGGGCGGGCATGGCGGACGCGGAGACGTCGGCGGTGCAGGACGTGCACATCGGCGGCCGCCCGGTCTGCCTGGTCGGCATCGAGTCGCGGTCGGTCCCCCGCCGCGGCTTCCCGCCCACCGACGGGCCGGACACTTACACCGCGGGCACGCTGTTCCCGCGCTCGTCGAAAAAGACGGCGCGCGCGATCAACGCGGCGTCGGGCAACCGTCCGTTGGTGGTGCTGGCGAACCTCTCGGGCTTCGACGGATCGCCGGAGTCGCTGCGCAAGCTGCAGCTGGAGTACGGCGCGGAGATCGGCCGGGCGATCGTCAACTTCGAGGGCCCGATCGTGTTCTGCGTGATCTCGCGCTACCACGGCGGCGCGTTCGTGGTGTTCTCCAAGGCGCTCAACCCGAACATGACGGTGCTGGCCCTGGAGGGCTCGTTCGCATCGGTGCTCGGTGGCGCCCCGGCGGCGGCGGTGGTGTTCGCGGGCGAGGTGAACAACCGCACGGCCAACGACCCCCGCGTGACGGAGCTGCAGGCGCAGGTCGCGGCGGCCGACGCTTCGTCCCGCGCGGCGCTGAGCGCCCAGCTGGCGGAGGTCCAGTCGGCGGTCCGCGCGGAGAAGGTCAGCGAGGTGGCCGCGGAGTTCGACCGGGTGCACAGCATCCAGCGCGCGGTCGAGGTCGGCTCGGTGGACGCGATCATCAGCGCGGCCGAGCTGCGGCCCCGCATCATCGAGGCCATCGAGCACGGCCTGAAGAAGTAGCGTCACGCGCGGAGGGCGGCACTTTCGTAGGGAAAGTGCCGCCCTCGGGGGTGCTCAGGCCCGGAGCATCGCGATCGGGTAGGCGATCGTCGTGACGCTGAAGCCGTCCTCGCGATCGAGGTAGGACCCGCGGATGCGGTACAGGACGTCGACCATCTTCGGCGGGCCCACCCGGCCGCGGTCGATCAGCTCGCGCATCCCGACGCCGCCGGGCCGCACTCCCGGAGGCGCCGCATCGCGGGCCGTCCGCACCAGGCTCGCCGCGAGCCCGCCCAGGTCGAGCTCGTGGAGCATGTGGAGCAGGGAAACCCCGGAGACGAAGTGCGCCGGTCCGTCCTCGTGGGGGAACTCCTGGACGAGGTAGAGGGCGCCGACGGCCCGGCGGCGAGCGGCCCCGGCCGCCTGCTCGAGCGGGCGCTCCGACACCCACAGCGCCGGCCCGCTCGGGGCGCCGTCGGGGGGCGCGGGCAGCAGCACCGACCGCACCTCGCAGGTCTCCCGGCGAAATGTCCGGCGAAGCTCCTGCCAGACGTCTTCGGGCAGGTCGGGATCGGGCGACGCGTTGTCCCACCGGTCGCTGATGCTCGGCCGCGCCAGGCCGAGGACCTCCTGGCCGCCCAGGTAAGCGCAGACCGTCTCCAGCTTCTCGGCGAGCCCGACCGGAACCTGCGTCACCGTTCCCTGCAGCCCGACCGACGGGCTGAGCCCCGCGCTGATCGTGTAGGTCGGCACCCGCCGCACCTTGGGCTTGGTCACGACCTGCGAGTAGTACTCGTCCAGCCGCGCCTGGTCGACGTAGAGCGGTTCGATCACCGCGTCCCCCTTCGTGGTCCCGGAAGTTCATGCTACGGGCGGCTTTCGCGACTTTCGGGGGTATGGCGGTTTCGTCCCCGCCGACACACTGTGCGTGCCGGTTCGGTGACCGCGGGTTCCGAGCCGCTGCGCCCATCCGTGCGGCCGTGAGGAGATCCCCGATGGCGTCAAGGTCCTTGTCCCGGCTCGCCCTCGCGGCGACCGGGGTCCTGCTCACCACCGTGCTCGGCGGCACCGCCACCGCGCAGGCGGCGGACCAGCCCGTGTTCTGGCGCGTGCCCGCCACCGCTGCGCAGGCGCAGGCGCTGGGCGAAGCCGGTTTCGACGTCGAGGAGGGTGACGCGGGCACGGTCAACGTCGTCGGCGGGCAGGCCGTCGCCGCGAAGCTGCGAGCACTCGGCTACCGGCCGACCTTCTTCGACACCGTCTACAAGGAACTGCCCGCGTCTCAGGGGAACGCGCTGGCGGCCGACACCTTCTACGGCGGCTACCGCACCGTCACCGCGCACGAGAACCACCTCGCGCAGGTCGCCTCCGCGCATCCGGACCTGGCCACGAAGTACACCATCGGCCAGTCGTGGAAGAAGACGAAAGGCCTGGGCGGGCACGACATCCAGGCCATCTGCCTGACCAAGAAGCAGGCGGGCGACTGCACGCTCTCGACGACGTCGCCGAAGCCGAAGTTCTTCATCATGGCGCAGATCCACGCGCGCGAGCTGTCCACCGGCGAGCTCGCCTGGCGCTGGATCGACTACCTCGCCGACGGCTACGCCACCGACGCCACCGCGAAGTCCATTTTGGACACCACCGAGGTGTGGGTGGTGCCGATCGCCAACCCCGACGGCGTCGACATCGTCGCTTCCGGCGGCAACTCGCCGAAACTACAGCGCAAGAACGCCGACAATTCCCGCGGGAACTGCAGCGGCACGAACATCGGCGTCGACCTGAACCGCAACTCGACGTTCAAGTGGGGCGGCGACTCCAACTCCGCCTGCTCCGAGACCTACCAGGGCGTCAGCGCGGGCTCCGAGCCCGAAGTCCAGGCGCTGGAAAAGCTGGCCCGCGCGATCTTCCCGGACCAGCGCGGCACCGGCGACAACGACCCGGCGCCCGCGACGGCCAAGGGCACGATGATCACGCTGCACAGCTACGGCAACGACATCATCATCCCGTGGGGCTTCACGCAGGCGACGTCGCCGAACGACGCGCAGTACCGCAAGCTCGGCGCGAAGTACTCGGCGTCGAACGGCTACCTCGTCGGCACCAACGAGGAGACCGTCGGCTACGACACGACCGGCACCACCGACGACTTCACCTACGGCGTGCTCGGCGTGGCCAGCGTGACGTTCGAGGTGGGCAGCTCGAGCGGCACGTGCGGCGGCTTCCTGCCGAAGTACACCTGCGTCGACAGCACGTTCTGGCCGAAGAACAAGGGCGCGTTCATCACCGCCGCGAAGGCCGCGGCGGCGCCGTACCAGCAGTGACTCAGGGGCGGCAGGCGTAGATGCAGTTCTGCGGACGCGGGGACTCGAGCACGTCGACGTGCCCGAACCCCGCGTCCGCGAGCAGTTCGGTCGCCTTTTCGGTGCCCCACACCGCGCCCAGCGCGGCGCCGCCTTCGGCCAGCGACGTCGTCGTGCAGTACATCAGGCTGATCGAGTAGGTGAGCGCCGCCAGCGGGTTGCCGACGTTCTTGTCGAGGTGGCTCGAGAAGTTCGTGTCGACCATGAAGAAGAGGCCGTCCGGGGCGAGCGCGCCGCGGATCCGGCGCAGCACCACGTCCGGCCGGTCCTGGTCGTGGATCGCGTCGAACGCGGTGATCACGTCGTACGGCGGGTCGGCGGTGAGCTCGGCGGCGTCCCCGACGAGGAACTCGGCGTTCAGCAACCCGGCTTCCCGCGCCTGTTCCACGACGCCGGGGTTGATGTCGAGCCCGGTGAACCGCGACGCGGGAAACGCGCGCGCGGCGACGGCGATCGCGTTCCCGGTGCCACAGCCGAGGTCGAGCACGCGCGCTCCCGCCGTGAGCCGTTCTTTCAAGCCGGGGACCTTGCCGAAGAAGCCGTCGACGAGGTGTTCGCGGTAGATGTGCTTCCAGCTGTCGCCGGTCTTCGCGCCCAGGGTCTCGAGGTAGGGCCCGTACGCCGATCGCGGGACGCCGCCGCCTTCGGCGAAGCAGCGTTCGAGGTCGGGGAGGATGCCGGTGAACGCGGTGAGCGTGAGCAGGGACGGCATCAGGTTCGACGCGGTCTCGCCGAGCAGGAACTTCGCGTGCTCCGGCGGGAAGGTGTAGACGCCGTCGTGGTGGGTGAAGATCCCGCCGGTGACCATGGCACCGAGCCACTCGCGGACGTAGCGCTCTTCGAGCCCGGCCCGTTCGGCGAGTCCGGCGCTGGTGGCGGGCCCGTCAGCGGCGGCGGCGAACAGCCCGGTGCGGTGCCCGAGGCCGATCAGCATGGTGAGGGCGCTGCCGGTCATGGTGGCCGTGAGGTGCGCGGCGAAGTCCGTTTCCTCCATGCGACCCGAGCATACCGGGCGGCCGGATCGTCCACTTCGGACGATCCGGCCCGCGGTCAGCTGTCTTCGTCTTCCAGCTCGGCATCGGCCAGCACGGCGTAGACCTTGCGCCGGGCATCGGCGAGGACCTTCTTGACCTCGGCGACCTGGGCATCGGTACCGCTGTACCCGACTTGGGCGGCCGCGCCGGAAAGCTCCCCGAGCGCATGCCAGAGGGCGGCGAACCGATCGGCACCGGGTTCGTCCTCGGGCTCGGCCCAGAGGGCGGCGAACTCGTCTTCCCGCCCGGCGACGTGCTCGCGACCGGCGTCGGTCAGCTCGGCAACCCGGCGGCCCCCGGATTCGGCGGTGTGGACGAGACCTTCGTCTTCGAGCTGCTGCAGGATCGGGTAGATCGACCCGGGACTGGGCCGCCACCGGTCGTGGGTCCGGCGGCGGATCTCCTGCATGAGCTGGTAGCCGTGCATGGGCTCTTCGGCGAGGAGGGCCAGGACGGCCGGACGTACCGGGCGTGCTGCTGGTCGCCCGCCGCCGCGGAATTCCCGCACCCGCTGCCAGGGGCCGCCGCCTCCGAACCAGCCTCCGGGGCCGCCGAAGGAGCCGGGGCCGCCTGGGAAGCCGGGGAAACCGGGTGCTCCGGGCGGACCGGGCGGGCCCGGTGGCTGGGGTGGGTGCGGCGGGTGGGGCGGGAAGCCGCCGGGAGGGCCGCCTCGCGCCAGCTCGGGGCCGAAGTCCCAGTCCTCGTGGTCCGGCACATCGAACCCGCCTGGCCCGTGGCTGCCCGCCCCGTGGCCATGGCCGCCCAGCGCGCCGAACTCGCCTGGCGTGTGGCCATGCCCAACCGGATCGGGCCCGTGCCCGAGGCCGCCCAGATCGTGGCCGTGCCCGCCCGACCCGTGGGCATGGCCACCTCGCTCGTGGCTGTGCTCGCCCCGCCCATGGTCCTGCCCACCCAGCCCGTGGCCGCCCAGCACGCCGAACCCGTCCGGGCCGTGGCCGTGGCCCGAATGCCCAGCCCCGCCATGGCCGAACACCCCGTGCCGCCCAAACCCGGCGAAGATCCGCCCCGCGCTCATATCCATCGCCCGCTCCTCCCGTAGTCGTATCGCCGACATTCGCACGATATATCGCCGTGCGATCGGCCGCAACCACGCCCGGACCGAACTACTCCACGAAGTAGTGCCCAGCCTCGAGATCAGCGACAAGCCCCGCCCCCTCAGGCACCCACCCGAGCCACTTCCGCGTCAGCTCACTCGAAGCCGGTGAATCGAGCGCCGCGAAGTGGGCGAGCCAGCCGAAGTGATCCGGAGCGGCCGACCCCACGGGCACACCCAGATGCCGCCCGATGACCTCAGCCAGCACTCGCAGCGGCACACCTTCGTCCCCGACCGCGTGCAGCCGCACGCCACTCAGCCCAGCCTCCACCGCCAAGCGGTACGCACGAGCCGCGTCGAGGCGGTGGACCGCCGCCCAGCGACCCGCCCCGTCGCCCGGGTACGCCGACACCCCCTTCTCCCTGGCCAGGCGGATCAGGGCCGGGACGAACCCGTGCCGGTCGCCTTCGCCGTGCACCGAGTGCGGCAACCGCAGCACCGACACGCGCACCCCGCGCTCGGCGAACGCCAGCGCCGCCGCCTCGGACTGCGACCGCGGGAAGTCCGGGTCCGCCACGTCCTCCTCCGTGGCCACGCGACCGGGGGCCACCGGGCCCGTCGCGGCCGTCACCACGAACGGCTTCCCCTCGAGCGCCTCGCCGAGGGCGGCGATCGCCGCTCGGTCGGTCGCCGCCGCGGCCGTCAGGTCGGCGAAGTCGTCGTGGATGTACGCCGTGTGGATGACCGCGTCCGCATCCGCTGCCGCCGCACGCAAGCCCTCGACGTCCTGCAGGGTGCCGCGGCGGACCTCGGCGCCCGTCGCCGCGAGCGTCGCGGCCTTCTCGTCGGACCGGGCGAGACCGACGACCTCGTGGCCCGCGTCCAGCAGTTCCCGGACGACGGCACTCCCGACGAACCCCGTCGCGCCGGTGACGAACACACGCATTTCGTGCTCCTCCAAAGTGGTGGTGACTGTGCTGCCATCGTTCGGCCGACGCGGCCCCGACGTCCAAAGCCTGTTCCTCATCGGGTAATACGCCTCAGGCATCACCGCAGGTAGACTGGACCGGTGACCGATCTCGACCTCCGCGTTGTCCGGTACTTCACGGCAGTCGCCGAGCACCGGCACTTCGGGCGCGCCGCGGCCGCGCTGCACACCACGCAGCCGTCGCTGAGCAGGCAGATCCGCCGCCTCGAAGGCCAGCTCGGCGCGCGCCTGCTGGACCGCACACCCCAGGGCACCCGGCTCACCGAGGCCGGCGAGGTGTTCCTGCCGCGGGCGAAGGCGCTGCTGCGATCGGCCGAGCAGGCGGCGGCGAGCACCCGCGCGGCGGCCACGCCGAGCCGGATCACGATCGGCTACCTCACGAACCTGTTCGTCACCCCGGCCGTGCGCGAGCTGCGCCGCCGCCACCCGGACGCCGAGGTGCTCACCCGGCACCTCGGCTGGACCGAAGCTCGCGAGGCGCTGCTGGAGCACCGGGTGGACGTCGCCGTGACGCGGCTGCCACTGGCGACCGACCAGCTGCGCGTGACCGTGCTCTACGACGAAGAGCGCGTGCTCGTGGTGTCCACGGACCACCGCCTGGCGAGCCGGGAGTCGGTCACGCTCGAGGACATCGCGGACGAGCCGCTCCCCCGCCTCGACGACCCGGCGTGGAACGCGTTCTGGCGCATCGACCCCCGCCCCGACGGCTCCAGTGCCCCCGACGGCCCGCTGATCGGCGGCTACGAAGAAAAGTTCGAACTGATCGCGGCAGGTCAGCTCGTGTCGATCGTCCCGGCGGGCGTGCGGTTCAGCCGTCTCCGCCCGGACGTCACGACGGTCCCGCTCAAGGGCGTCGAGCCATGTCACGTCGTTCTGGCCACCCGCGCGGGCGACCGCAACCGCCTCCTGCCGGCGGCGTGCAAGACCCTGGAGGCGCACCTGACCGGGCCCGAGTCGGCGGCCCTCGCGGCGGCACCGAGGTCTTGAATGAGTCATTCAGGACCTCCGAAGACCTGAATGACTCATTCAAGACGCGCGCCTCAGCCCTGCCCGGACTTCACCGCCAGCGTCAGCAGGTCCGCCGCCGGGCCCGTCAGCCGCCGTCCCGCGGGCCACACCGCCCGCAGCACCCGGCCCAGCTCCACGCCCGCCACCGGCACCGGTACCAACCGCCGCCCCGCCACCTCGCGCACCACGTCCAGCTCGCTGATCACCGCCGGACCCGCACCCGCGATCACCGCGTTGCGCACGGCCGACGCCGATCCCAGCTCCAGCAACGGCTTCACCGGTCCCACGCCCGCCCGGCGCAACGCCGCCTCCACCGTCTCGCGCGTTCCCGAGCCCGGCTCGCGCACGACCAACGGGGTCGCCGCCAGCTCCGCCGCGGTCAACCCTCGCCGCCGACGGGTCCACGCGTGCCCGGCCGGGACCACCACGACCAGCCGGTCGACCGCCACCCGGCGCGTCGCCAGCCCCCGCCACGGTCCCGGGGACTCGACGAAGCCCAGGTCCACCTTCCCGCGGGCGACCAGGTCCGCCACGTGCTCGGAGTTCACCACCTCGAGCCCGACGTAGGTGTCCGGCCCGGTCCGCTTCACCTCGCCGATCCACGCCGGGACGAAGTGCTCGGCCAGCGTCATGCTCGCGGCCACCCTCAGCTTCGCGCCGCGCTGGGTCCGCAGGGCCTCCGCGCCGGTGCGCAGTCCGTCCACTTCGGTCAGGACGCGGTGGGCCCAGCCCGCGATCACCCGGCCGTCCGGCGTCAGCGCCGAGCCGCGCCGGGTGCGGTCCACCAGGGACAGTCCCAACTGGCGCTCCAAAGTGGACAGGCGTTTGCTCGCCGACGGCTGGGCGATGCCGAGCACGCCCGCCGCCTGGCCGATGCTGCCGAGGTCCTCGACGAGCACCAGCAGGCGCAGCGAGTCCAGATCCGGTCCGGTCATAGCCCCAGTCTATGACCTCCCCGGCGACGGGTGGCTACCGCAAACGCACCGGCGAGGCGACGCTGGAGCCATGGCATTGACGTCGGCGAAAACTTCCGGCCTGGCGATCACCGCACTCGGTGTCGCCGCGGCGTACGCGCTGAGCTCGATCTGGCCCGTCGCGGGGGCACTGACCGTCGCCGTCGTGCTCGGCATCGTCGCGGGGAGCACCCCCTTCCTCACCGACGAACTCCGCGACGGCGTCGCGCGCGTCACGAAACGCCTGCTGCGCGCCGGTGTCGTGCTGCTCGGGCTCCAGCTCGCCGTCCCGGCGGTGCTCGCGCTCGGCCCCGGCACGCTGGCCGCCGTCGTGGTGACCGTGGCGGTCACGTTCCTCGGCACGCTCGGCCTCGGCCGGATCGTCCGCGTCCCGCGCGGCCTCGCCCTGCTGGTCGCCACCGGGTTCTCGATCTGCGGCGCCTCCGCGATCGCCGCGATGGAAGGCGTGGTCGACCGCGACGACGAAGACGTCGCGACCGCCGTCGCCCTCGTCACCTGTTACGGCAGCATCGCCCTCGGCGTCCTGCCCCTGCTCGCCAGCGCCCTCGGCCTGGACGCCACCCGGACCGGCAGCTGGGCCGGGATCTCGGTGCACGAGGTCGCCCAGGTCGTCGCGGCGGCCGGCCCGGCGGGGGCCGCCGCGGTCGCGATCGCGATCGTGGTCAAGCTGAGCCGCGTGGTGCTCCTCGCCCCAGTGGTCGCGCTCGTCGGCGCCACCGAACGCACCCGCCGCGGCGGGCACGCGCCGCTCGTGCCGCTGTTCGTCCTCGGATTCCTCGCGATGGTCGCCGTCCGCAGCACCGGGCTCGTCCCGGCGTTCGCGCTCGACGTCGCCAAAACGGCGTCGACACTCTTGCTCGCCGGGGCGCTCTTCGGCCTCGGCTGCGCCGTCCGGCTCGGACCGCTCCTGCGCGGCGGCGGCCGGGCGCTGCTCCTGGGTCTCCTGTCCACGCTTCTCGTGCTGGCGACCGGGTTCGGCGCGCTGGCCGCGTTCACCTGAAGTTTCCCTCGAAGTCACGTATAGGTCGTTATACGCCGGGTTGTACGGGTCTTGTACGGGCCGCGTCGACGCTACCGCCGAGACGTAGGACGTAGAACGAATCCACAGGGAGTACCCGTGAAGATCACCCGACTCGCCCGAGGCCTGCTGGCCGGGCTGCTGGGGTGCGCCGCCGTCGCCGCCCCGGCGGCGGTCGGCACCGCCACCGCGCAGGCGGACGTGGCCAGCACGTTGGTGTTCACCAAGAACACCGAAGGCCACGACTGCTACCGCATCCCCACCATCGTCAAGGCGAACAACGGCGACCTGCTCGCCTTCGCCGAGGGCCGCAACGGCGGCGCCAGCTTCTGCAACGACCTCGGCGCCATCGACCTCGTGATGAAGCGCTCGACCGACAACGGCAAGACGTGGAGTGCTCTGCAAACCGTCATCACCGCGTACGGCGACGTCAAGGGCAACCCGGCGCCGATCGTCATCCCGGGCAGCAACCGGATCGTGCTGCTGTCGACCATGCAGTGCTACACCAACCCCTCCTGCGGCCGGATCCCGCGCGTGTCCATCAGCGACGACAACGGCAAGACCTGGGCCGCGCCGAAGGTCCTGACCACGGAGCTGGGCTTCGCGAGCGCGCCCGGCTGGCTCGCCACCGGCCCGTCGCACGGCATCGTGCTCACCCGCGGCGCGCACGCCGGACGGCTCGTCGCCGGCATCAGCTGGACGATCAGCGGCAAGAACACCGGCGCCGTGATCTACAGCGACGACCAGGGCGTCACCTGGCACCGCGGCGCGACCGACTCGCCGACCACCGCGATCAACCCGCAGGAGATCAGCGTCACCGAACTGCTCGACGGCCGGGTCTACGCGGCCGCGCGCAACCAGGCCAACGACGACAACAAGTGCCTGGAAGGCGGTACGCGCAACCGCACCTTCGCCATCAGCTCCGACGGCGGCGAGACGTTCAGCTCGAAGTTCGCCTTCGCCACCGACCTCGTCGCGCCGACCGTCCAGGGCTCGACGGCCCGCATGAGCGCCACCGACACCGGCGGCAAGTACAACCGGGTGCTGTTCGCCGCACCGTCCACTTGCGACCGCCGCAAGGAGCTGCGGGTGCACTCGTCGTTCGACGAGGGCGCGAACTGGACCGGCACCGCGGGCAGCCTGCTCGTCTGGGGCCAGGACGCCGCCTACTCCGACATGGTGCAGCTGTCCCAGACCTCGGCCGGCGTGCTGTTCGAGGCCGGGCCGGAGTACCACGCCAACGACACGATCCGCTACGCCACCGTCACCGACGCCGCGCTCGGCGCCCCCGCCTGCGGCCTCGGCTACGGCGTGATCGACTCGGCCCCGCTCGGCACGGCGGGCACGGCTTACCTGTCCTACAACGCTTCCACGGGCAAGAACTGCGTCAGCGCGATGAAGAGCACGTCCGCCGGGAAGGCCACGCAGACGTCGGCCTACCTGGAGGTCCAGGGCTCGTCGCGGATCACCGACTCCGGCGCGTTCTCCTACTTCGCCGGTCCGGTTTCCGCGGCCGCGGCGGACAAGTGCGTGAAGTGGGGTGGCTCGGCCGACGGCCAGGCCTACAACAGCGAGTTCGAGCACTGCGGCTGACGAACACGGGTGGGACCCGCCCCCTGGCCGGGTCCCACCCGCTCCTCCCGCCTCCGTCAGAAGCCGGTGCAGCTGGCGACCGCGTACTCCCCGGACGCGGTCGCCGTCTTGACCTCCTTGCCGTCGACGACGACCTTGCACGTCACCGTGCCGCCGTCTTCGCCGGTGGTCGCGGTGAACGCGCCCACGTAGATGCCGGTGGCCTCGACCGTCTTCGTCCACGGCACGGCCGCGCCGGTTTCGCTGTGCACCGACGTCGACTGCTCGAAGGTGCTGTAGTCGATGTCGGCGGTCTTCGCGTCCCCGGTCACCGAGTAGACGATGGTGTACTTCCGCGTGGCCTGGTCGTTGACGTCGCTGATCGCCTTGCCGATGACGACCACCCACAGGACGCTCACCACCAGGCCGAGCACGGACACGACGACGCCGGCGATCGCCAGCCCCTTGTTGGTGGCCTTCCCGGCCCGCACCCGCGCGACGCCGACCGCGGACAGGATCAGGCCGAGCACCACCAGCGGCCAGGCCACGACCCCGACGAACGGGATCGGCGAGAACACCAGCCCGACCAGACCGAGGACGAACCCTGCCGTGCCGAGTCCGTTGCGGGGCGGCGCGGCCTGCGGGGCCGGGTACTGCTGCTGGATCGGGGTGTAGTCGGTCATCGGGGTTTTCCTTTCACCTCTGCTGGACGGCGAGCAGGAAACCAGCGCGGCGGCCCGGCCCGCGTCATCCGCGGGCCTCGACCGCGTACGACGAAAGTCGTCACCGGCGGCGGGGTGGACGAGCGGAAGGGCTGACGGACCGCCTCGTACGCTCTCCCCCATGGGACGGTCCGTGCTTCGGGTGGTGTGCACCGTGCTCGCGGTCGCGGCGGGCGTGCTGAGCAGCACCGTCAACGTCGCACTGGACAGTTCGGTGCCCGGTGTGCCGGACACGGTGCTGTCGGCGCTGGGCCTGCTCGGCTGGTTCGCCGGGATCGGCGCGTCGGTCATGCTGGTCTGGCGGCACCGCTGGCCGCTGCTGGTCACCGGGATCGCGCTGGTGCCGCCGCTGCTGCTGACCGGCGACTCGATGGCCGCGCTGATCGCGCTCGCCGCGCTGACCACCCAGTACGTCGGCTGGTGGCGCTGGAGCGCGGCGACGCTCACGTTCGCCGCCACCGGGCTCGCGGTCTGGCACGACGCGAGCCGCTACCCCGAGGTGTCGCTCGCCGAGGCCTGGATGTCGACCGAGACGACCGGCGCCAAGCTCACCGGGGTCGTCCTCACCGCACTGCTGTTCACCGGGATCCCGCTCACCGTCGGGATCGTGCGGCACAGCCTGGCCGAGACGCGCCGCCGGATCGCCGAGCAGGAAGCGCTGCGCGACCAGATGGCGCGCCGCGAGGAGCAGGCGCGGATCGCGCGCGAGATGCACGACGTCCTCGGGCACCGCCTGTCGCTGCTTTCCCTGCAGGCGGGCGCGTTGGAGGTCACCACGGCCACGACGCCGGACGCCGCCGAGGCGGCCAAGACCGTGCGGACCACCGCCCGGCAGTCGCTCGACGACCTGCGCCAGGTGATCGGCGTGCTGCGCGGCGCGGGCTTCGCCGACCGGGCGCCCGGCGGCCCCGCCGAACCGCCCCAGCCGACCCTGGCCGACATCCCCGACCTCGTCACCGGCGCGCGGCAGGCCGGGCTTCCGGTCAACGTCACCATCCTGCTCGACCACGCGGGCTCGGCACCCGCCCCGCTCGGCACCGCCGCCTACCGCATCCTGCAGGAGGCGCTCACGAACGTGCTCCGGCACGCGCCGGGCGCGCCCGCGGACGTCAGTGTGCGCGGCGGTCCCGGCGCCGGGCTGGTGCTCGAGGTCGTCAACCCGCTGCCGCCGCACCCGGTGCCCTCGCCCGGGTCCGGCACCGGGCTGACCGGCGTCACCGAGCGGATCTCCCTGCTCGGCGGCACGCTCACCGCGGGCCCGGACGGCGAGCGGGCGTTCGCGCTGCGGGCCTGGCTGCCGTGGGCGGCACCCGCGCCCTAGCATGGGCGGGTGAGCGTGCGCGTACTGCTCGTCGACGACGACCCGCTGGTCCGCACCGGGCTGTCGATGATCCTCGGCAGCACGAACGACATTTCCGTGGTCGGCGAAGCCGGTGACGGCGACGAGGCGGTCCAGCAGGTCGCGCGGCACGCACCGGACGTCGTGATCATGGACATCCGGATGCGCCGGATGAACGGCCTCGCCGCGACTGCGGCGGTGCTGGCCCAGCCGCGGCCGCCGAAGGTGCTGATCCTGACGACGTTCGACCTCGACGAGTACGTGTTCGAAGCGCTCGCCGCCGGCGCGAGCGGCTTCCTGCTCAAGGAGGGTTCACCGCAGGAGATCATCGAAGGCGTGCGGGTGGTGGCCAACGGCGACGCGATGCTGTCGCCGCGCACGACGAAACAGCTGATCGGCCAGTTCGTCGCGGCCCGCGCCAACCCGCGGCGCGCCCGGGCGCAGGGCAAGCTGGAACTGCTCAGCGGCCGCGAACGCGAGATCGTCACGGCGGTCGCCCGGGGCAAGCCGAACGCGGACATCGCCGCGGAGCTGTTCCTCAGCGAGGCCACGGTGAAGACGCACATCACCCGCACGTTCGCGAAGCTCGACGTGAGCAACCGCGTCCAGCTGACGATCTTCGCCTACGAAGCCGGGCTCGTCACGCCGTGACTTCGGCCAGCAGCCCCCGGAAGTGCGGGCAGGTCATGATGTCGTCGTGCGGGCAGTCGCCCTCGAGCATCTCGAGCGCGGCTTGCGCGCGGGCGATCCGGGCCAGCAGCTCCTCGCGGTGGCGCGCGATCACCTCGGTGCGTTCCGGCGCGGTCCGCGCGGCCAGCATCGCCCGGATGTCCGCGAGCCCGAAGCCCGCCTCCTTCGAGACCAGGATCGCCGCGACCCGCTGGACGTCCTCGTCGGCGTAGCGGCGCCGGTCGCCCACGCGCGCCGGGGACAGCAGGCCTTCCGCCTCCCAGTGCCGCAGCACGTGCGTGGGCAGCCCGAAG
Source organism: Amycolatopsis nalaikhensis (assembly GCF_030264295.1). Taxonomy (GTDB): domain Bacteria; phylum Actinomycetota; class Actinomycetes; order Mycobacteriales; family Pseudonocardiaceae; genus Amycolatopsis; species Amycolatopsis nalaikhensis. The sequence continues at coordinate 8,965,634 of NZ_CP127173.1, forward strand.
CGCGCGGCCACTTCGCCGATTGACTTCATGTCACCATTAAGTCGCAGCATGGCGGACATGTCCACGATGCTGAACCTCCTCGACGCCTACGACGCCCTCCCCCAGGCCCGTGCCCTGCGGGAACACACCTACGCCGGACTCGGCGGCACGGTCGTCGACGTCGGCTGCGGCGGTGGGCGGGTCGTCGGCGAGCTGGCCGCCCGCGGGGTCGCGGCCGTCGGGGTCGACGCCGACCCGGCCATGGTCCGACTCGCCGCCGAACGCTGGCCGGGCGCCGAGTTCCACGTCGCCGACGCGACCGCGCTGCCCCTGGCGGACGGCTCGGTCACCGGCTACCGCGCCGACAAGGTCCTGCATGCCCTCGCCGAGCCCGCCGCGGCAGTCGCCGAGGCCCACCGGGTCCTGGCCGACGGCGGCCGCGCGGTGCTCGTCGGCCAGGACTGGGACACGTTCGTCATCGACTCGGACGACGCCGCGCGCACCCGCGCGCTCGTCCACGCCCGCGCGGACGGCATGCCGCACCCGCGGATCGCCCGCCGGTACCGGAACCTCCTGCTGGACAACGGGTTCACCGACGTCACGGTCGAGGTGCACACGATCGTCTGGACCGGCGAGGGTGCCTTGCCATTGCTGGTCAACCTCGGCGGCGAGGGCGCCTGGCTCGACGAGCAGACGGCCCGGGCCCGCGAGGACCGGCTGTTCGTGGCCGTCCCGTTCTTCCTCGCCGCCGGGACCCGGGCGCGCTGAAGGGGACGTTCATCTCATCTGACGCGCTGAAGGGTCCTTTCCTCGCATCTGATGCGAGGAAAGGGCCCTTCAGCCCAGCGGACCGCGCCCGGTGAGCTACCGCGTGCCCGTCGGCGCCGTCGCGACCGCCGACTCGCCGAAGCGGATTCCCTTGGCCTCCTTGCCGATCGCGGTCAGCACCGCGACCACCACGAGCCCCGGCACCACCGTCCACACCAGAGCGGAGGTGTACCCGTGGGACTCCGCGATCGCCTGCTGGATCGGCAGGTTCAGCGCGGCCAGCAGGTTCCCGAGCTGGTAGGTGACACCCGGGTAGAAGCCGCGGATCGCGTCCGGCGACATCTCGGTCAGGTGCGCCGGGATCACGCCCCACGCGCCCTGCACCATCACCTGCATCAGGAACGAGCCCAGCGCGAGCATCCCGGCCCCGTGGTCGAACGCGAAGATCGGGATCACCGGCAGGCCGAGCACCGCCGCCGTGACGATCGTGCGGCGGCGGCCCAGCCGTTCGGACAGCGTGCCGAACGTCAGCCCGCCGATGATCGCGCCGACGTTGTACAGCACCGCGATCCACGTGCTCGTCGACGCGCTGAGCCCGGCCCCGCCGTTCTCGTGCGCCTTGAGGAAGCTCGGGTAGACGTCCTGGGTGCCGTGGCTCATCCAGTTGAACGCCGTCATCAGCAGGATGAGGTAGCCGAAGCGGCGGATCACCTTGGGGTTGAGCAGGATGTCCTTGACCGACGTCCGCGTCACGCGCAGCTTCTCCCGCGCGCTCTCCCACACCTCCGACTCGCGCACGCGCGCCCGGATCAGCAGCGTGATCAGCGCCGGGAAGATGCTCAGCACGAAGATCCAGCGCCACTGCAGGTCGAGCACCGAGTGGAACAGCAGGTACGCGAGCGCGGCCAGCAGGTACCCGATCGAATAGCCGACCTGCAGCAGGCCGGAGAAGAACCCGCGGCGCGCCACCGGGATCTTCTCCATCGCCAGCGCCGCGCCCAGCCCCCACTCGCCGCCCATGCCGATGCCGTAGACGAACCGCAGCACCAGCAGCACGGTGAAGTTCGGGGCGAACGCGCACAGCAGCCCGGCCACCGAGTACAGCAGGACGTCGGCCATCAGCGGGATCCGCCGTCCCACGCGGTCGGCCCACAGGCCGAACAGCAGGGCGCCGACCGGGCGCATGACCAGCGTCGCCGTGGTGATGAACGCCAGCTGCGTCGCGGTCGCGCCGAACGACTTGTCCTTCGCGATGTCCGCCAGCACGAACACGACGAGGAAGTAGTCGAACGAGTCCATGCTCCAGCCGAGCAGTGCGGCGAGGAAACTGTTGCGCTGATCGGGGGTAAGCGCTTTCTTGGCCGGAGTGCCCGCCGTCTGCCGATCCGTCACGTTCGCCCCGTCCCGTCGGTTTCTCACCGGAAGACCCCCAGGACGGTGTAGCACCCACCACCGCGTGCGGGCAAGAGCGATCAGAGCGCGACGCGGGTCCGGACGCGCCGGCCGACGTCACGCGCCCACGCCTTGATCCGGTCCCAGTCGCGGAAGTCGCCTGCCCGCCGCCCGGACGCCATCAGGCGCGGGATCAGGCCGCGCACGGTCGCCGGGTCGAGCTTGCCGCCGAAGGTGGCGGTGCGCTCGGCGTCGATGCGCGCGGCCAGCAGCGCCACGTTCGCCGGCAGGCTGACCTGGTGCGTCGCCGCCCCCGGCCCGCACGGTCCGCTGTGGAACAACCAAACCGGACGCTCGGCGAGGGCACGGGCATTGCGCTCCAGCAGCCGGACGGCCTCCGGGCGCCAGCGGTGGTAGTAGAGGGCGCTGCCGACGATGACCGCGGCGTAGTCGTCGACCCCCGCGACGTCCGCGGCGTCGCGCACGTCCACGCTCAGGCCGGACTCGCCGAGCTCGGCGGCGATGACCTCGGCGATCTGCCGGGTCCCACCGTGACGTCCGGCGTAGGCGACGAGGACTGCGGGCATGGGTCCATTCTCCGCGCCCGCGGGCGAAACGGCCCCGCGGGGCCGCCACGATCCGCCGAACGGGCGCTTCCACGCTGGTCCGCCCGTGTCAGCCGGGCGGCAGGAACGCCGGCCGCCGCGCGGGGTCGGGTGCGTCGTAGTAGCGGTGGAACACCGCGGTCTGGCCACCGGACAGCGGCGGCACGATCCAGCTCCAGTCCGCCGGGCACGACCGCCCCGCGCGTTCCTCGCGGTCCAGGTGGGACAGGAACCGCCGCGACTCGGTGTGGTGGTCGGCCATCGTGACCCCGGCCGCGTCGAACGAGTGCTGGACGGCCAGGGTCAGCTCGACCAGCGCCCGGTCGCGCCACAGCGTGCGCTCGGACGTCGTGTCCAGGCCCATCAGCTCGGCGATCACCGGCAGCAGGTCGTAGCGCTGTTCGTCGGCCAGGTTCCGGGCGCCGATCTCGGTGCCGAGGTACCAGCCGTTGAACGGCGCGGCGGAGTAGGTGACACCGCCGATCTCCAGCGGCATGTTGCTGATCGCGGGCACGGCGTGCCAGCGCAGGCCGAGCCCGGCGAACCAGCGGTGGTCGGGGTGGGTCAGCGGGACCTCGAGCACGGCGTCCGGCGGCAGGGTGAACAACCGCGGCTCGCCCGGGCTCGCCTCGACCAGCAGCGGGAGGACGTCGAACGACCCCCGGCGTTCCGGGGGCCGCCAGCCGAGTCTTCGCACCCGTTCGGTGAACCCGGCGGTGCGCGGGTCGCCGAGCACCGAGCCGTCGTCGAGGCGGTAGCCGGCGTAGCGGATCAGCTGCTCGTTGCGGATGCGCGGACCGGGTCCGGCCGGGGTGTCCGGCGCGAAGACGGTGATCGTCGGCCGGATCCGCCCGTCGCGGGTGGCCTGGCGGAGGTGGGCAACGCACTCGCCGGCGATCGCGGCGGGGTCGGTGACCCGGCGCCGGTCGCGGACGCGCAGGCTCCGCCAGTACAGCCTGCCGATGCAGCGGGCCGAGTTCCGCCACGCGACGCGCGCGCCGAACGCCAGCTCGGCCGGGGTGTGCCGGTAGGTGCCCGTTTCGGCGATTTCCGCGCGGACCCGCGCCAGCCGCGCGTCGAGCCGGACACCGTCCTCGGCGGCGCCTTCGGCGAACATCAGGTCCAGGAATTCCTCGGCTTCCGCGGAATTGACCGTTTGTTCCCCCGATACGCGCTGGTGAGAGATCGGCAGCGCGGACGTCACCCGCTCGGGCGTAACCGTCATCGCGCCGTCCTACTCTCCGAAATCGTGGTTTGCGTCCCGACGGAAAGGTCCACTGTTCCTCCGCTCGTCACCTGTCCGGAAACTCCGGTGATACCAGCGTGTTCGGCCAGGCCGGGCAGAGTACCCCACGATTCGCGCCACGCACTCCCCCGGTCGGTGCCCGGCTCGCGGACGATCTCCGAATGGCGTCGCCGCCAGCGGAAACGCGAAAAAAGAACTGCTACGATCCGTTATCCGGACATGGCGCAGCGCATTTCCCGGGAATCGATCACGACGCCGTATCCGGTCGGCGTGATCCTTTCCCGCTGGGCTGTTCGAGGGTTTTCGCCGAACGGTCTTCTCCGGGGCCCGTCACCGGGGTAAGCGCGCCGTGGTTAGAGTCGAGGTGATCGGAGGGAGGACGTTTCGTGAGCCGGATCCCCGTGGTCCTCGTCGCCGGGTTCCTCGGCGCGGGCAAGACGACGCTGCTGAACCACCTGCTCGCCAACCGCGAGGGCGCCCGGGTCGGCGTGGTGGTCAACGACTTCGGCAGCGTGAACGTCGACGCGCTGGCCGTCGCCGGGCAGGTCGACACGATGGTCTCGCTCGGCAACGGGTGCCTCTGCTGCGCGGTCGACGCGAGCGGGCTGGACGCGATGCTCGGGCGGTTGTCGTCGGCGGAGGCGGGCATCGACGTGATCGTGGTGGAGGCGAGCGGCATCGCCGAGCCCCGCGACCTGATCCGGCTGATGATCGCGAGCGAGAACCCGGACATCCGCTACGGCGGGCTCGCCGAGGTGGTGGACGCGGCCGAGTTCGAGGCGGCCCGCGAACGCCACCCGGAGCTGGCCGACCACCTGCGGCTGGCCGACCTGGTGGTGCTGAACAAGGCCGACCGGGTGTCGCCCGAGGAGCTGGCGAAGGTGACGGCGACGGTCGAGGAGCTGGCCCCGGGCCGTCCGCTGCTGGTGACGTCCCACGGGCGCGTCGACCCGCGGCTGTTCTTCGACCCCGAGCCCCGCGGCGAGCGCGTCGGCCAGCTGTCGTTCGACGACCTGCGCGAGGACGACCACGACCACGCGGACCACCTGCACGCGGCGTACGAGACTGTGACGTTCACCGCGGAAACGCCGCTGGCGCCCCGGGCGTTCGTCGAGTTCCTCGAGCGCCGCCCGGCCGGGCTCTACCGGATGAAGGGCCAGGCCGACTTCAACGCGGGCTCGCGCTTCCACCTGCACACGGTCGGCGGGTTCGTGCAGCTCGACCGCTCGCCGTGGCCGAAGGGCGCGCCCCATCGCACGGAGCTGGTCCTGATCGGCGCGGGCCTCGACGCCGACGCGGTGCTGGCGGATCTGGGCGGGTGCGTGGCCCCGGACCCGTCGGCGGTCGACGAGCGCGGGTTGCTGCACATCCTGCGTTATCTGCCCGACGAGGCCTGAGGCCCGCCACGCCGACGATCGGCAAATGTCACGGGGTCCGGCCCGCCGCGACGGAGACTGGCGGCCATGACGACCACCGCGGTGAGCGCACCACGCTGGTACCTGGTCGGCGTGCTGCCCGAAGAAGTCCCGCTGGCGCACCTGATGACCCGCTCGGGCGACCTCCGCTACCGGCGTTCGGCGTGCGGCGAGCGCGAGTCCCGCAGCTGGAAGCCGGTGGACCTGACGGAGTCCGAAGTGGCCCCGTGCCCGGCGTGCGTGGCGACGCTGCCCGCGCCCCCGGCCGGGATCCGCGCGGCGACAGCGGACGAGGACAGGGGCCAGCTCTCCCTCGACCTGCACCTGTAGCGCGGCTCGAGTTGTCGTGAGTGTTTAGGGCGGTTAGAACCGCTTGGGTTCTGGTGGTCGTCGCAACACCTGTTGTGGGAGGTGTTGTCGTGGCTGGAAAGCGGCGTCGGTGGTTGTCCCGGGATGTTCGGGTGGCGTTCTGGGATCAGGTCCGGGCGGGTGTGCCGGTGGAGCGGGCCGCAGCTGCTGCGGGTGTGTCGCGGGCCAGCGGGAGACGATTGTTCGAGCAGGCTGGAGGCGTGATCAGCAACACGCCGCGAGCCTGCTCGGGCCGCTATCTCTCGCTGGCCGAGCGGGAAGAGATCATGGTCCTGCACGCCCAGGACCTGCCACGGGCGGAGATCGCCCGCCGGCTGGGCCGGCACCGGTCCACCATCGGGCGGGAACTGGACCGCAACAGCACCAGAGGTGGACGCTATCGGGCCAGCACCGCCCAGCACGCCGCCGAGCAACGCGCGACACGACCGAAACCCACGAAACTGGCCACGAACCCGGACCTGCACCAGCGGGTCCGGCAGGACCTGACCGCGCGGTGGTCTCCGGAGCAGATCGCTGCCAGGCTGAAACGGGACTTCCCCGACCAGCCGAGGATGCACGTGAGCCACGAAACGATCTACCAGGCCCTCTACGTCCAAGGCCGGGGCGAGCTGCGACGGGAGCTGGCCGCGTGCCTGCGCACCGGACGAGCGATCCGCAGACCGCAGCGCACCCCCGACGGGCGCCGGACCCGTCAGGGCAGGATCGCCGGGATGGTCCCGATCTCCGACCGGCCCGCCGAAGCCGCCGACCGGGCCGTCCCCGGACACTGGGAAAGCGACCTGATCGTCGGCAAAGACAGCCGTTCGGTGATCGGGACCCTGGTCGAGCGCAGCACCCGGTTCTGCCTGCTGCTGCACCTGCCCGGCGGCAAAGACGCCGCCGCGGTCGCCCAGGAAATGATCACCGTGATCCGGCGACTGCCGCAGGAGCTGCGCCGGTCCCTGACCTGGGACCAGGGCACCGAAATGGCCCAGCACGCGCGGATCACCATGGCCACCGAGATGGCGATCTACTTCTGCGACCCGCACTCGCCCTGGCAACGAGGGTCGAACGAGAACACCAACGGGCTGCTGCGCCAGTACTTCCCCACCGGCACCGACCTATCGGTGCACACCCCAGCCGAGCTGGCGAAAGTCGCGGCCGAACTCAACGGCCGTCCGCGCAAGACGCTCGGCTGGGACACCCCAGCCGAACGCCTCGCGATGCTACTGTCCGGGCCGGAGCCTGTTGCGACAACAGCTTGAATCCACCCCGCCCTAAACACTCACGACCGGCTACGCAAGCCGCTTCTCGTAGCAAACAGATTCCGGGTCGGCTTCGTGCGGCGGGAAGTTCGGCACCCGACGGAACCCCGCCCGTTCGTACAGGCGCATCGCCGCGGGCTGGCGTACGCCCGTCTCCAGGCGCATCCGCACGCCGCCTTGGCGGCGGGCCAGCCGCTCCGATTCCGCCACCAGTGCGCTCGACACACCCGTGCCGCGGACACCGGGCGCCACGAACATCCGCTTCAGCTCGTACAACCCCGGGGCCACCGGCTCGACCGCGCAGCAGCCGATCGCCCGCTCGCCGTCGCGGGCCAGCAGGTAGCGGCTGCCCCGGTCCAGCGGTGCCGGCTGGGCGTCCGGGGGCAGGTCGTACACCACGATCAGCTCGGCCGTCATCGCCGCCATCAAGGCGAGCAGCAGCCCGTCGTCCGGCGGGCACTCGGCGACCGTGGCCACGTCACTCCTTCTTCGCGCGGCTCGGCGCCACGCGCGGCGGCTCGTTCGGCATCTTCGGGTACACCGGCGGCCACGGCGCGTCCATCAGCCCGTTCGCCATGTCCGCCGCCGACATCTCCAGCAGCGGCTCGATCGACTGCGGCCGCTCCCCCGCCCCCGCCCACGGGTCGCCGCGCTCGGCGAGGCGCGCCGGGACCGTGCTCAACGTGAACGCATCCGGCTCCACCCCGTCCAGCTCGTCCCAGCCGATCGGCGTCGACACCTGGCCGCCGACGCGCGGGCGCACGCACCACGTGCCGAACACCGTCTTGTGCGGCGCGTTCTGGTTGAAGTCGACGAAGACGCGCGAGCCGCGCTCTTCCTTCCACCACTGCGCGGTGATCTTCGCCGGGTGCCGCCGTTCGAGGGCCCGCGCCAGCGCGACCGCCGCGGCCCGCACCTGGAAGCCGTCCCAGCGCGGTTCGAGCATCACGTAGAGGTGCAGCCCGCGCGAACCGGACGTCTTCAGGTGGCCTTCGATGCCGAGCTCGGCCAGGAACTCCCTGGTCAGCACGGCGGCCTCGCGCAGCTCGTCGAAGCCGATCCCGGGCGACGGGTCGAGGTCGACGCGCAGCTCGTCGGTGACCTCGGGCGTGTCGGCGCGGTAGGGCCAGACGTGGAAGCCGAGGCAGCCGAGGTTCACCGCCCACAGGATGTGCGCCAGGTCCTTCGCGACCAGCGCGTCGCTCGTCGTGCCGTTCGGCGTCGAGACGACGGTGGTGGTCAGCCACGGCGGCGCGCCCTTCGGCGCCCGTTTCTGGTACCAGTTCTTGCCGCCCGCGCCGTCCGGGTAGCGCTCCAGCAGCAGCGGGCGCCCGCCGAGCCGGGCCAGCAGCGGCCCGGCCACCGCCCGGTAGTACTCGACGAGGTCGAGCTTCGTCTCGCCGCGTTCCGGGAAGTACACCTTGTCCGGGCTGCTGATCTTGACCTCGACGCCGTCGACGTCGAGCAGCACCGCCTCGCTCACCGCGCCTCCCCGAACAGCTTCGCGAGCTCGGCGGGAGGTGCCTCGTCGAGCTGGGCGTACGTGCACGACTCCGGCGTGCGGTCGGGCCGGAACCGGACCAGCCGCCCGCCGTGCCGGAACCGGCCGCCCTGCAGGTGCTCGTAGCGGACCTCCGCGACCCACTCCGGGCGCAGCGGCTCCCACGACAGGTCCTTGTCCGGCGCCCACCGGCTCATCGCGCCCGGCTTGCGGCCCGGGTCCGGTTCGTACTCGGCCCAGGTGCGCCACGGGTGGTTTTCGAGAGCGTTTTCGCGCAACGGCGCCAGCTCCTCCACCAGCTCCGCCCGCCGCGCCTTCGTGAAACTGCTCGCGACGCCGACGTGGTGCAGCACGCCCTCGTCGTCGAACAGGCCGAGCAGCAGCGACCCGACGCCAGCGCCGTCCTTGTGCCACCGGAACCCGGTGACGACGCAGTCCGCCGTGCGCTCGTGCTTGACCTTGAGCATGACCCGCTTGTCCTGCTCGTACGGCAGGTCGGCGGGCTTGGCCATGACGCCGTCGAAGCCCGCGCCCTCGAACCGGGTGAACCAGTCCTCGGCCTGCACGGGGTCGTCGCTGAGCGGGGTCAGGTGGACGCGCTGAAGTCCCTCGGCGTCGGTCCGCAGGATGCTTTCCAGCTGCCTGCGCCGCTCCCGGAACGGCGCCTCGGTGAGGTCGGTGTTGCCGAGGGCGAGCAGGTCGAAGGCGATGAAGCTGGCCGGCGTCTCCTCGGCGAGCTTGCGCACGCGCGAGGCCGCCGGGTGCAGCCGCAGCTGCAGCGCCTCGAAGTCGAGCCCCGCCGGGGTGACCAGCACGATCTCGCCGTCCACGACGCACCGCGGCGGCAGCGCGGCGGCCAGCAGGTCCACCAGCTCCGGGAAGTAGCGGGTCAGCGGGCGGTCGTTGCGGGAGCCGAGCTCGATCTCGTCGCCGTCGCGGAACACGACGCAGCGGAAACCGTCCCACTTCGGCTCGTACAGCAGCCCCGGCTCGTGCGGGACGGCGTGCACGGCCTTGGCGAGCATCGGCCGCACCGGCGGCATCACGGGCAAGTCCACCGCGCGAGCTTAAAACACGGGTACGACAATTCCTTGATGAAGACAGCGCCGGTCGTGCTACACACTCCTTCGTGACCACCGAACGCCCCGCCCCGCCGCTGACCGGCGGCGAGCGCGAAATGCTGCGCACCTTCCTCGACTTCCACCGCGCCACCCTCGCGATGAAGTGCGACGGACTGTCCGACGAGGACCTGCGCCGGGCCTCGAGCCCGCCGTCGACGCTCTCCCTGCTCGGCCTGGTCCGGCACATGGCCGAGGTCGAGCGCACCTGGTTCCGGCGGGTGATCAACGGCGAGGACATCCCGCTGCGGTGGTCACCCGAAGGGGACTTCCAGGCCGCTTACGACGCCAGCTCGTCGACGCGCGCCGAAGCCTTCGAGGCGTGGCAGGCCGAGGTCGAGCAGTCACGCAAGATCGAGGAGGCGGCCGAGTCCCTCGACGTCACCGGTTACCAGGCGCGCTGGGGCGAAGACGTCTCCCTGCGCCTGGTCATGCTCCACATGATCCACGAGTACGCCCGGCACAACGGCCACGCGGACTTCCTGCGCGAAGCCATCGACGGCGTCACGGGGGCCTGATGGACTCACTCGCCTGGTTGCGCGACTCCGATCCGGCCCTGCGCTGGCAGGTCGAGCGCGACCTGGCGGGTGAGCCCCCGTCGGTGTGGGAAGCGACGCGCGCCCGGATCGCCACGGAGGGGTTCGGCGCGCGGCTGCTCGCGCACCAGGACCCGGACGGCCAGTGGGCGGGCGGCGCGTTCTTCCCGGCGGGCTTCCGCGGCGGCGAGGACCAGCCGTGGACGGCGACGACGTGGTCGTTGAACGCCCTGCGCGAGTGGGGCCTGGACGCGAGCGTCCTGCGCGGCACGGCCGAGCTGCTGGCGCGGAACAGCCGCTGGGAGTACGACGACCTGCCTTACTGGGGCGGCGAAGTCGACTGCTGCATCAACGCCTGGACGCTGGCCAACGGCGTCTGGCTCGGCGCGGACGTCACCGGGATCGCCGACTGGTTCGTGAGCCACCGCCTGCCCGACGGTGGCTGGAACTGCGAGTGGGTCGAAGGGTCGACGCGCTCGTCCGTCCACTCGACACTCAACGCCTTGAAAGGCTTGCTGGCGCACGAAACCGCGACGGGCGGCACGCCGGAAACGCGCGAGGCCCGCCGCGCCGGTGAGGAGTACCTGCTGGAGCGCGGGCTGTTCCGCCGGTTGTCGACGGGCGAGCCGATCGCGCCGTGGGTGCGCGAGTTCGGTTACCCGTTCCGGTGGCGCTACGACGTGCTCAACGCGGCTTCGTACTTCCGCGACGCGGACCGGCCCGACCCGCGCCTGGCCGAGGCGGTCGGGGTGATCCGCGCGGCCCGGCAACCCGACGGCACGTGGCTGCAGCAGCGGACCGACGCCGGGCGCGTCTGGTTCGAAGTGGACGTCCCCGCCGGGCAGCCGTCGAAGTGGCTCACGCTCCACGCGACCCGCGTGCTGTCCTGGTGGGACTCGCAGTAGTGGCACCACGCCGGAACGCCGCGCGGTAGTCGCGGGGGCGTTGTCCCGTGTGCTTGGCGAAGAGGGCGGTGAAGGTGCCCGCGTCCCGGTACCCGACCGCGGCGGCGATGCTCGCGACGGTCCGGTCCGTCGTTTCGAGGAGGTGCCGGGCCCGGCGGACGCGCGACGACTGCAGGTGAGCGAGCGGGCTCCGGCCGGTCTCGTCGGCGAAACGCCGCAGCAACGTCCGGGTGCTGACGTTGAAGGAACCGGCCAACGCGGCGAGGTCGTACCGGGCGGCGAGGTTCTGGTCGAGCCGTCGCATCACGCGGCGGGAGAATTCGTTCCCGGGCTGCGGAAGAAGGCGCGCGTCGACGTAGGGGCTCTGCGACGCTCGCGCGTCGTCGACGAGGGCCAGGCGCGCGGTCGTCCGGGCCACGCGGGCACCGCTGTGTTCGCGGATCAGCTCCAGCGCGAAGTCGTACATGGCGCTGAAGGCCGCCGTCGTCGTCACTCCCGAGTCGGTGACGACCAGCCGCTCGGGCCGGACGTCGGCGCCGGGGCAGCGTCGAGCCAGCTCCTCCGCGAAGAGCCACGCCGTCGTGGCCTGACGTCCGTGCAGCAGCCCGGCCTCGGCGAGCAGGAACGCCCCCACGCAGATCGAGACGACGACGTTGCCCGCGGCGGCGTGCGCGCGGATCGCGGCGAGTTCGGGGGCGAGCGACGCGAGCTTCGCGTCCACGTCGGAGCCCGGCACCAGCGCGAACCCCGGCACGACCAGGACGTCGACCTCGCGCAGCGGCGAGACGGACAGCACCGCACCACCCGCGGCGGCGACGCGACGACGCGGCGAAACGACCGACACCTCGTACCCGGCCTGGCCGGGACCGGCGACGTGCGTCGCCATCGTCAGGAGGTCGGGCACGCCGAACACCTCGGACGCGAAGCAGCCCGGGTAGGCCAGGACGCCGACCCGCAGCGCAGTCATGTTCGTCTCCTCTCGGCGTGGCACCGCAACACAACACGTCCGGGTGACCAACCCAAAAAGGAGCGGGGTGGTCATCCCGTCGCCTGAGGCCGGATAAATCACTTTGAGCCAGGCCCGCAACTACCCGCAGAACGCGAGTTAGCTACGGAAGCTTGCGGGCCTGGCTCAAAGTGATAGGCCTCAATCAGGCGACGGGATGACCACCTCGCGGCCCACCTCGAGAACGCAACAAGTCTACGAAGCCCCGGCCATCCCAGAGCCTGCCCGTCCGGCGAGGACATGTTTTTAGAGATACGGGCCCGACATCCCCCACCCCTCCTCGCGGAGTGTTCAGCCGCCGGTCGACCTTGTCAAGGCGGGAAAGCGTGCCTTGACAAGCTCAACCGTCGACTGAAGAGCGGCGAGGACGAGGGGCGGGGGAGGTCTGGTGATCTCGTGCCTGGCTTGCGTTGCCGACCGCCGGTTAGCGACGAGGACAAGGGGCGGGGTTGCTCCGGTGGTGTCGCGCCTGCAACCCGCATGTGGCGAGATTACCCCGAAATCCGGCGATCCGGCCTATCGCCCGCCGCAGCCACCTCCGGCGACGCTGGCGGCATGAACGAACAGCTGGACGATGCGATCACCGACTTCTCCCACCGCGAGGCGGAAGTAGACGGGGTGGTGAAGAAGGTCTACGTCGCGGGAACCGGGCCGGCGGTCGTGGTGCTGCCGGAGATGCCCGGCATCAGCCCCGACGTCCTCCGGCTCGCGCGGTGGGTGCGCGACGCGGGCTTCACCGTCTTCGTCCCGTCGCTCTTCGGGGTCGACGGCGCCTACCCCACGGCCGAGGGCGGGGCGGAAGTCGTCCGCCGCACGTGCGTCAGCGCCGAGTTCCGGGCCTTCGCCGGCGGCGGCACCAGCCCCGTCACCGCCTGGCTGCGGGGCCTCGCGCGCCAGGCCCACGCCGAATGCGGCGGTCCGGGTGTCGGGGTGATCGGCCTGTGCTTCACCGGCAACTTCGCCCTCACCATGGCCCTCGAGCCCGCGGTCGTCGCGCCCGTGGTAAACCACCCGTCCTTGCCACTGGACGACCCCGCCGGACTGGAACTCGGCGACGAGGACGCGCGCGCGATCAGCGACCGCGTGAAGCGCGACGGCCTGAAGGTGCTCGCCTACCGCTTCGACAACGACCGCTGGTGCACCGGGCAGCGCTTCGCCGCCTACCAGGCACTCCTAGGCGACGCCTTCGACGGCCGTGTCCTCCCCGGCGGCTCCGCGAACACGAACCCGCCCCCGTTCTTCCGCGACACCGTCGGGACGCCGCACAGCGTCGTCACCGCGCACCTCGTCGACGAGGACGGCCACCCCACGGTGCGGGCCCGGGACGAAATCCTCGCCTTCCTGGCCGAGCGGCTCGGCTGACGCTCACCGGAGATCCGCCAGCACCAGCCCGCTGCGCGGCTTCGGCGTGAAGTAGGTGGCCTTGCGGGGCATCCGCCGTCCGGCCGCGTGCACCGCGAGGACGTCGGCGTAGGTCACCGGCGCGAGCATGACCACCGCGTCCGCGTCCGGTGGCAGCGGGCGGCCCGCCGGGAGGGGGCGGACGCACGGCCCGTCGGGGTCGACGCCGAGCGCGTCGGCGAACAGCACCCGCTCGACGATCTCGTGGTCGATCACCGGCCACGGGTCCTTCGGCACCGGCAGCGGGATCCGCAGCACCGCCGAGCCCGCCCGCACCACGGCCTCGCCGGTGACCGGGACGGCGTGCTCGTCGTAGCGGACGTCCAGGCCGGCCGCGGACCAGCGTTCCACCAGGTCTTCCGGGCCGAGGCCGGTGCCGGTGAGGACCCGGTGGATCGCGCCGATCCGCAGCTTCGGCCCGGCCGTGACCAGGGCCAGCAGTGCGCCGTGCCCGGCCGCCGCGGCCGCGGCGACGCGGTGGTTGCCGTCGGCGACCAGCAGGTCGGCGCCGTCGACCGCGGCCAGCAGCCGGTCCTGCAACGGCCCGGCGGGCACCACCCACAGGTCGTGCCGCCGCCCGGCCGCGTCCGAAGTGGACAGATCGGGCAGGCCGAGGCCCGCGCACGCTTGCTCGACCTCGGCGGTCAGCCGCTCACCGCCGGTCGCCGGGACCAGCAGCGCCGCGCTGGTCGCGCAGCCGAGCCCGGCCAGCACCGCGGCCCGCTCGGCCACGACGTCGGGGTAGACGTCCTCGGTGTGCCGGACCCGCGCGGCGCCCTCGTCGGTCACCGCGGCCGGGTCGACCAGGCAGAGCAGCCCCAGCGCGACGCCGTCCGGCCCCTCGATCCGGTAGGGCGCGACGATCTCCCGCACCGGCCGGTAGAACCGCTTGCGGAGCCGTTCGAGCACGGCCCGCGCGACCGGCACGGCCGCGGCCAGGTCGAGGCCGCGCGCGAGCGCCGCGGGGGTGCGGGCGGGGTGCTGCACGGCCAGCAGGCTGTCCGCGGCGCCGGGCGCGGCCAGCGCGGCGACGACGCGGTCGGGCTCGGCGAACTCGTCGACGTCGGGGCCGGGCACCGCGTCGCGGACCACCCAGCCCCGCTCGATCGGCCGGATCCAGTTGCTCATCCGACCCATCTTGCGCGAAGAGCACTGTGACGGAAAAACGCTGGGGTCGCGCGCCGCGGGATGGAATGCTTAGGGCTGCAAAGTAGTTGACCCCGGTCATGACCGCCCCGAGGAGCGCCGCGCCGATGACGACACCCGCCGCCACCAGCGTGAAGGGGGTCGGTTTCCGGTCGGAACGCGGCCCGGTGCTGATCGCGGTCATGCTGAGCACCGGCCTGGTCGCCCTGGACAGCACGATCATCGCGACCGCCGTGCCGAGCGTGGTGCGCGACCTCGGCGGGTTTTCGCAGTTTCCGTGGCTGTTCTCGATCTACCTGCTCACCCAGGCCGTCACGGTGCCGCTGTACGGCAAGTTCGCCGACGTCCTGGGCCGCCGCCCGGTGATGTTCTTCGGGATCGCGGCGTTCCTGGTGGGCTCGGTGCTGTGCGGGGCGGCGTGGAGCATGCCGGTGCTGATCGCGGCGCGCGCGGTGCAGGGCATCGGCGCGGGCGCGATCCAGCCGATGTCGATGACGGTGATCGGCGACCTCTACACGGTGGAGGAGCGCGCCAGGGTGCAGGGCTACGTCGCGAGCGTCTGGGGCATGGCGTCGGTGGTCGGCCCGACGCTGGGCGGCGTGTTCGCGGAGTACCTGGACTGGCGGTGGATCTTCTTCATCAACCTGCCGCTGGGCGCGATCGCCGCGCTGATGCTGTACCGCAACTTCGCCGAGCGGGTGGAGCGCAAGGCGCACAAGGTGGACTACACCGGCGCGGCGCTGCTGACGGTCGGCTGTTCCCTGGTGATCCTGGGCCTGCTGGAGGGCGGCGTGGCGTGGGCGTGGGGCTCGCTGCCGAGCGTGGCGATCTTCGTCGCGGGCGCGGCGCTGCTGGTGGCGTTCGTGCTGGTGGAGAAGCGCGCGGCGGAGCCGGTGCTGCCGCTGTGGGTGTTCACCCGCCGCATCCTGGTGGGCGGCAACCTGCTGGCGGTGGTGGTGGGCGCGGTCCTGATGGGGCTGACGTCGTACCTGCCGACGTACGCGCAGGGAGTGCTCGGCGCGGGAGCGCTGGCGGCCGGGTTCGCGGTGGCGGCGCTGACGGTGGGCTGGCCCCTGTCGGCGTCCCTGGCGGGCAAGATCTACCTGCGCATCGGCTTCCGCGACACGGCGCTGATCGGCAGCGTGTTCGTGATCACGGGCGGAGTACTGGTGGCGTTGCTCGACGCGAGGTCATCCCTCTGGTCGGCGGCGTTCGCGGCGTTCGTCCTGGGGCTGGGCCTGGGCCTGACGTCGAGCCCGACACTGGTGGCGGTCCAGTCGGTGGTGGGCTGGGACCGCCGCGGAGTCGTGACGGCGACGAACCTGTTCAGCAGGTCCTTGGGGAGCGCGGTGGGAGCGGCGGTGTTCGGCGCGATCGCCAACGCGACGCTGGCTTCGCGGTTCGCCAATCCCCCGGCTTCGGTGGCCGGGCACCTACCGCCGTCGGTGGACGCGACGAGCCTGGTGCTGGGCGGGCACACGGACGATTCGCCGGTGGCTACTTTCGTGCGTGGGGCTTTGAGCGACGCTACGCACTACGTGTTCGTGGGGCTGCTCGTCGTGGCTGCGGTTTCGGTGGTCGCGTTGCTGCTCATGCCGCGGAAGGCGGAACCGCTGGAGTTCTAATTCTGCAGCGGCACGAGCTCGGCCTGGAACTTCTCCAGGAACCCCTCGAAGTCCCCGTGCCCCGGCCGGATCACGAACTTCGACAGCCCGGCCTCGATGTGCTGCTCCACCAGCCGCCGCGCCTCGGCCCAGCTGGTCGCCACCAGATCGGACACCGGCACCCCAGGACGACGCCGCGCGGCCACCGCCGCCAGCTCGTCCGGGACCCCGCGATCCGCCACCACCAGGCTCAACCCGAAGTGGTCCTCTTCGATCTCCCGCCCCGCCTCGGCCGCGGCCTGCTGGATCGCGAGCCGGGCTTCCCGCGCCTGCGACGGCGTGTGGAAACTCCCCAGCCAGCCGTCCGCGAGACGCCCGGTCCGGCGCAACGCCGCCGGGGCCGACCCGCCCAGCCAGACGTCCAGCCTCTTCGCCGGACGCGGCCCCAGCGAAACCTCGGAGACCTCGAAAAACGCCCCGGAGAACGACACTGAATCCTCTTCGAGCAACCGCCGCAGGAGCACCAGCGACTCGTCGAACACCGCCGCCCGGCGGCCCGGTGGCACCGGGAACAAGTCGTGCTCGGCGGTGCGGGCCGGGCGGAGCCCGAACACCGGCAACACTCTCTTCGGCGCCAGACCGGCCAATGTCAGCAACTGCTTGGCCACCAGCACCGGATGCCGGCCGGGCAGGATCGCCACCCCCGTGCCGACCTTGAGCCGAGACGTCCGCGCCAGCGCGTGCGCCATGCCGATCATCGGGTCGACCTCGGGCGAATAGACCAGCTCCGACAGCCACAGAGAGTCGACGCCCGCTTCCTCCAGCCGCCGCGCCAGCCCGGCGAACTCGGCCGGACCCGTCCCCGCCGCGGGCGCGACGCCCAGCCTGATCTTCAGCACACTGTGCTCAACCCCACCCCGCGCCGGGGCATTCCGCGCGTCACGCCGTCGCGTCGATGACCCGCGTCAGCACCGCGTGCAAGGCCTCCAGCTCCGAGACCTCCATCCCCAGCGTCTCGACGACGCGGTACGGGATCTTCTCGGCCTCCGACCGCAGCGCCCGGCCCGCCTCGGTCAGCTCGACCGTCAGCTGCCGCTCGTCCGAACGGCTGCGGGCGCGCGTCACGTAACCGAGCGCCTCCAGCCGTTTGAGCAGCGGCGACAGCGTCGCGGGCTCGTGGCGCAACGTGGTGCCGAGGTCCTTCACCGACCTCGGCGACCGCTCCCACAGGGCCAGCATCACCAGGTACTGCGGGTGCGTCAGGCCGTACGGCTCCAGCAGCGGCCGGTAGATCGCGATCACGCTGCGCGAAGCCACCGACAGCGCGAAGCACACCTGCCGGTCCAGCTTCAGCGGGTCTTCACCCAGGTCGATCATGGCTCGATCCTACCGCATCAGTTAGCACGCTAATCGTTAGTGTACTATCGAACTCATGGAACGACCTGGTGTGCTCCGCTGGTCCGGCTACGCCGTGGGCGTGCGGCTTCCCGTGCGCTACAACGACTGGGTCCTGCACGACGCGACGTCGAAGCACTGGCGCGCCCGGTACGTGCTGCAGCGGTCGCTCGGCATCGTGCCGCTCTGCGCCGTGTGGCTGCTGCTGCCCGGCTCGATCTGGCTGCGCCTGTCCCTGGTGCTGATGGCGGCGCTCGTCGCGTACTTCTACTCGTGCGCGTACATGGAGGAGAGCATCGAGCACCGGCTCGGCAGGCAGGGCTTCCCGCCCCACACCGGCCGCCGCATCCGGGCCGAGGCGGCGGAAGCCGCGAACGCCGAGGCGACCGCCCGTTACGTCGCGCGCTACCGGACGCCCTCAGAGGGTTAGCTGTGCCGATGGCCGCCAATCCGGCCACAGTCACGGCCGAACCGGTCCGTAGCGCCTATTGCGTGCCGCTCGGGGGCGGCCTCCTTTTGGCCGGATCGGCAGCTAGGCTCGACGGACGATGAGACGCAAGCTCCGCCCGCCGATCCCGCCCCGCCACGGGCTCGACCCCGCCCGGCTCAAGCTCCCCGCCGAGGGCGACTGGCCGACGCTGCTGGCGCACCTCGTCGACCGGCTGCCCCGGGTGGCGCCGGACCGCATCGAGCAGATGCTGCGCGAAGAGCGCATCCACGGCCTCGACGGCCCGCTCGGCGTCGACGCCCCCTTCGAGCCCGGCTCGTTCATCTGGTTCCACCGGGACCTGCCGGACGAGGTGCCGGTGCCCTTCGAGATCAGCGTCGTGCACCGCGACGAGCACCTGCTGGTCGTCGACAAGCCGCACTTCCTGGCGACCATCCCGCGCGGGCGGCACATCCTCGAGACGGCGCTCGTGCGCCTGCGCCGCGACCTCGACCTGCCGCACCTGTCCCCCGCGCACCGCCTCGACCGCGTCACCGCCGGGCTGGTGATGTTCGTGATCACCCCGGAGCTGCGCGGGAAGTACCAGACGCTGTTCCGGGACCGCCGGGTGCACAAGGAGTACGAGGCGATCGCGCCGCACGACCCGGCGCTCGAACTGCCGCGGACCGTGCGCAGCCGGATCGTCAAGGAACGCGGCGTGCTGGCCGCCCGCGAAGAGCCAGGGCCGGTGAACGCCGAGACGCACGTCGAGCTCGCCGAGCACCGCGACGGGCTCGGCCGGTACCGCCTGATCCCCTCGACCGGCCGGACGCACCAGCTGCGCGTGCACCTCAGCGGCCTCGGCGTCCCCATCCTCGGCGACGACTTCTACCCCGAGCTGCGGGAGAAACCGCTCGACGACTTCACGAAGCCGTTGCAGCTGCTGGCCAAGGTGCTCGCCTTCGACGACCCGCTGACCGGGACGCCCCGCCGGTTCACCAGCGGGCTGCGGCTGGCCGCGTGGGACGACCTCGCGGCCTGGGCGGCGCCCCCGGCCGGGACCGGGGACGCCGCGGCCGTCACTTGTGCCAGAACCGGATCCCGCTCCACTGCACCGTGATCGGCCCCGCTCCGCTGGCCGTGCGGTAGCTGCCGAACTTGTCGTAGTAGCTGCCGCCCGGGCTCGAGATCGTCTGCTTCAGCGAGCCGTTGAGGTACACCTTGTGCGAGCTGCCGACCTGGTTGATCGTGTTGACCCGCACGGACGTGCCGACGGTCGCGCCGCTGCCCAGCGTCGCCCCGCCTTCCACGGCGTACATCCGGCCGCCCTTCTCGACCGCCAGCATGAAGTACGGGCCGGCGTTCGAGCCGTCCCGGAACGTCTGCTTGAGACTGATCCGGGAGCCGGACATGCTGGTGATCTTGAAGGAGCCTTCGAACTGGTGGGTCCCGCCGGTGTAGGTGGTGTAGCGGCGTTCCGCGCGCTGGTCACCACTGGCCGTCGAGCAGGTGAGCTGGAAGGTGAGCCCGGAGATCTGGCCGCACCCCCGCTCCTGCTCGGAGTAGCCCGGCGAGTCCGAGATCCACGGACCGGTCCCGACCTGGGCGTCCGCCGCCGGCGTGAGCACCGCGAGCCCGGCCGCGACCGCCGCGAGCACGCCCGCGCCACGAAGTCTGCGCACCGTCAACCTCCTGAAGTCGTTCCGAGGCGGCGGCGGTAGGGGGACAGAGGTCCAGACCTTTGTCCGACTTGGGGAGCACTGTACGAGCATGGACCACTGCCGGACAAGAGCCACTTCGGGTGGGAAGTTTTCGAGCGTGTCCGTGTCGATTCCGGCCGAGCCCGTTCGACAGACTCGTGACAGCAGGACCGAACCCCCGAGGAGCACCCCATGCGCACCCTGATCACCACCGCCTTCGTCTCGCTCGACGGCGTCGTCGAAGGACCCGGCGGCGAACCGGGCTACCGCAACTCCGGCTGGACGTTCCAGGACATCGAGTTCGACCCGGCCGCCTACGAGCTGCAAGGGCCGCGAGCAGGGCGAAGCCACCGCGATGATGATGGGCCGGGTCAGCTATGAGGCGTTCGCGCCGGTGTGGCCGGGCATGACCGAGGAGTTCCCGGGCTACAACGCCATGCCGAAGTACGTCGTCTCGACCACGCTCCAGGAGGCGGACCTGGTGACGAACTGGGGCGAGACGACCATCCTGCGCTCCCTGGACGACGTCGCCACGCTCAAGGAGACCGACGGCGGGCCGATCATCGTCCACGGCAGCGCCGCGCTGAACCGGGCGCTGTCCGACGCCGGCCTGATCGACCGCTACCACCTGCTGGTGTTCCCGGTGCTGCTCGGCGCGGGCAAGCGGCTGTTCAGCGAGACCGACAAGGCCAAGCAGCAGCTCCGGGTCGTGGAGAGCGAGACGTACTCGAACGGCATCCAGAAGGTCGTCTACGACGTCATTCGCTAGAACAGGTGTTCGATCTAGGTGTAGGCTGGGGTCCATGAACCCGGGTCTGCAGTCTTCGCTGTTCGACACCCAGGGCGCCCTCTCGCTGCGCCCGCTCGCGCCCGAGCGGACCGACCTCGACTCGGGCGCGTGGGTGGACATCCAGCCGGGCTGGCTGGAGGGTGCCGACGAACTGTTCGCGGCGCTGGCCGAGAACGTTCCGTGGCAGGCGGAGAAGCGGAAGATGTACGACCGGGTGGTGGCCGTGCCGCGGCTGCTGAGCTACTACCGGGAGAACGTCCCGCTCCCCCATCCCGTGCTGACGGCGGCGCGTGACGCCTTGAGCAGGCATTACTCGCGGGAACTGCGGGAGCCGTTCCGCACGGCGGGGTTGTGCTACTACCGCGACGGCCGGGACAGCGTGGCGTGGCACGGCGACCGTATCGGCCGGGGCGCCCGCGAGGACACAATGGTCGCGATCCTCTCCGTGGGCGCGGCGCGCACGCTCGCGCTGCGCCCACGGGGCGGCGGGGGAAGACGCTGGCGCGCCCGCTGGGGCACGGCGATCTGCTCGTGATGGGCGGAAGTTGTCAGCGCACCTGGGAGCACGCCGTCCCGAAGACGGCCAAGCCGGTCGGACCGCGGATCAGCATCCAGTTCCGGCCGCGCGGGGTGAACTGAGCGGGCTCAGTCCACGTAGACCGGGAGCTCGTCCAGTCCGTACACAATGGACACCTTGCGGAAGGACAGCTCCTCTTCCGGCACGGCCAGCCGCAGCTTCGGGAACCGCCGGACCAGCGCCGGATAAGCCGTGCGCAGCTCCATCCTCGCCAGCTCCGCGCCGATGCAGCGGTGGATTCCGTAGCTGAACGCCAGGTGCGACGTCGGCTCGCGCGTCGCGTCGAACTCGTCCATGCCCGGGCCCAGCTTCGGGTCGCGGTCCGCCGCCGACAGCGACACCAACACGATGTCGCCCTCGCTGATGGACACGCCCGCGATCTCCATGTCCTGCTTGGCGAACCTGGGGAACGCCATCTGCACCACGGTCAGGTAGCGCAGCAGCTCCTCGACGAACCGGTGCACCGACTCCTCGTCGCCGCGCACCGCGTCGAACGCCTTCTCGTCGCGCAGCAGCACCAGCGCGCCGAGCGCCAGCATGCTCGCCGTCGTCTCGAGGCCGCCGGTCAGCACGCCGTCGGCCAGGCCCGCCAGCTCGCGGTCGTCGATCTCGTCGCCGTGCTCCTTGATCAGCATGCCGAGCAGGCCGTCGCCCGGCTCCTCGCGCTGCTTCTTCACGATGTCCAGCAAGTACGTCAGCGACTCCGACATCGCGCCGAGCGACGCGCCCGCGCCGCCGAAGAGGTCGAACCGCGCCGTACTCAGGCGCTGGAAGTCTTCGCGGTCCTCATAGGACACCCCGAGCAGCTCGCAGATCGTGAGGGACGGGATCGGCAGCGCGAACGCCTGCCACAGGTCGACCGGGCCCTCCGCCTTGGCCATCGCGTCGAGCTGCTCGGTGACGATCTCGTCGATCCGCGGGGTCAGCCGGTTGAGCCGGCGCATCGTGAACTCCGGCGTGAGCAGCTTGCGCAGCCGCGTGTGCACCGGCGGGTCCGCGAACCCGAGCCCGCCCGGGTTCTGGTCCGCCGTCACGCCCGCGTTGCCGACGAGGTTGCCGAAGTCGCTGGAGAACTCGGTGACCTTGCCGAGCACCGCCTTCGCCTCGTCGTAACCCGTGACCAGCCACGCGTTCATCCCGAACGGCAGGTCGAGCTTGCTGATCGGCGCTTCGGCCCGGCGCGCGCCGATCTCCGCGACCGGGTCCAGCCCGTCCCGCTTCAACGGCAGCAGCGCCGAATCGGGCAGGATGGACGACATCTTCTCGAGGTCGAAGCCCTTCTTCGACTGCCGGGCCAGGTACCGGCGGCCGACCCAGCCCAGGACTCGCGAGCGGAGACTCCCCATGCACCCGACAGTACCGCACTAGCCCGATCGGGTGACGGACCGCGAGACCGGGCTCACCCCCGCGGCGGTAGCTCCCGGTTTTCGGTGATCAGCCCGTGCTCGCTGGCGACGTAGTGGAAGTACGGACGGCCGAGGTCGTCGGCGCCGGTGTAGAGCGTCTTCGACCGGCCGTCGGCTTCGGTGTTGACGCCGTTGGTGCGGGCCAGCACACCGGACGAGCTCAGCCACTCCCGCGACGCGCGCACCGGCCGCCAGCTCCGGCCGTCGCCGGTGAGGTCGCCGAGGACCTTGGTCATCTCCGCCGAGCCCGAGATGCGCAGGTTCTGGTCGTCGGTGATGTTCGCGGTCGCCTGCGTGGTCAGCGGGTAGGACCAGGTGTGCCGGTCCGCCGACCGCACCCGCCCGTCCACAGTGGACACCGAGGACTGCTGGCCGGAGTCGGCCTGGACGACGTGCTGGCTGAAGCCGCCACCGGTGACGTCGTCGGTGTTGCGGTAGTCGCGGGTGCGCTCCACCCGCGTGTACACCCGGCCGGCGGACGTGTCGACGTACCCCGCGGTGACGTCGTGGCGCTTCGCCGTCACCGTGACGTTCACGCCGTCCTCGATGTCCTTCACCGTCGTCCGCCGCTCCGGCGCCGCCGCGACGTCGTGCTGGGTCAGGGCACCGGAAGTCCGCGCCGCGTTTTTGTCGGTGTAGAGCAGTAGCGTCGGGACGACGGTGAACTCGCCGCCGATGTCCGGGAAGGAGAAGGAGATGTCGTGCGCACCGCCGTCCACGAGACGGCTCGCGAACGGCGTGACGTCGTAGGTCTCGGCGTGCAGGCTGAACGTGTCGATCGCGACGATCGGGCGCCACAGCTGCGGCACGATCCCGCCGGAGTAGATGTGCGGGAAGGTGAACGCGCTGCCGGCGGCGGTCCCGTCGATCGCGAAGTTCGCCTCGCGGTAGGGACCCTTGCCGCACAGCCCGGCGGCCGGGTACTTCGCCGCGACCTCGTCCGGGACGTCGTCGAACCACTGCTCGTCGCACGCGTGGCCTTCGAGCGTGACTTCGAGGTAGGCGCGGGTGATGTTGCGCGGCAGGTCCTTCGCGCTGAAGTGCACAGTGGGCGCCGCCGGGGTCGCGTCGGCGTGCCCGAAGCCCGCGACGTGATCGGGGGTCTCGGGTGCCGGGTGCTTCCGGTCCGCCTGGTAGTAGGTGAGCGTCACGGTCTGCGCGTAGACGCCGGTGTAGATCGGCGAGTTGTAGTTCTCGATGCCGCCGTGGAACGGCTGCGGCGTGCGCAGCAGCGCGGTGTAGGGGGTGAGATCCTTGTCGAAGTGGTAGGTGATCGGCCGGGTGCCCTCACCGCTGGGTTCCTCCGTGGTGCCCCACCACACCTCGGTGCCGCCGATCCGCAGGTCGCCGATCCGGTCGTACTGGCGGCCGCTGACGGTCACCGTCTGGTCCATGACGACCTTGGCCCACGGGCCGGGGCACGACGGCGGCGGCGTGAGCGTGCCCTCGTAGAAGCGCGGGGTGCCGTCGGGGGCGTTGGAGCGGAACGCGTCGGCGAGCGTGACCGTGCAGTGCGGGGTGTCGGGCCGGGTCACCGCGGGCGCGGGCGTCACGGGATCGTCGGTGCTGCCTTCGACGATCGGCGCGGCCGCGGCGACGGCCCCGCCGAGCACCCACGCCAGCACGACGGTCAGGACGATCGTGAAGATCCGCACCCGGACTCCTCCCAGTGGCAGGCACACCGGCTCGGAGCCTAGCGGCGCGATCATCCGACGTTCGGCGGGAATTCCCTCCGTGAAACGTTTCATTCCTGTGGTAGGCTCACGCCTTCTCAGCGAGGGGGTGCGGTGGTCGGCATCAAGGACGTCGCGAAGCGGGCCGGTGTCTCCATCGGGACGGTGTCCAATGTGGTCAACCGGCCGCACGTGGTCGCGGCGGCCACCCGCAACCGCGTGCTGTCGGTGATCGAGGAGCTCGGCTACGTCCGCGACGAGTCGGCCCGGCAGCTGCGCGCGGGCCGCAGCCGCGTGCTGGGACTCCTGGTGCTCGACCTCGGCAACCCGTTCTTCGTCGACGTCGCCCGCGGGGCCGAGCAGGCCGCGCACGCCGAGGGCCTCAACATCGTCACGTGCAACAGCGGCCAGCGTTCGGACCTCGAAGCGTCGTACCTGGCCATGTTCGCCGAGCAGCGGGTGCGCGGGGTGCTGCTGAGCCCGGTCGCGACGACCGGCGAGGCCCTGCACGCGTTCCGGCGCAGCGGCACGCCGTACGTGTTCGTGGACCGCAAGGCGCCGGCGTCCGAGGCGAGCTCGGTGTCGGTGGACGACATCGCAGGCGGCGCGCTCGCCGCACGCCACCTGCTGGAGACCGGCCACCACCGGATCGCGTTCGTCAACGGCCCGGCGATCCTCGCCCAGTGCCGCGACCGCGAACAGGGGGTCCGCACGGCACTGGCGGGCTCGGCGGCGGAGCTGACGGTGCTCGAGGCGGTCGGCCTGGACGTCTCGTCGGGCCGCGACGCGGGCGCGCGGCTGCTGGGCACGAGCCCCCGCCCGACGGCGGTGTTCTGCGCGAACGACCTGCTGGCGCTGGGCGTGCTGCAGGCGATGGTGGGCGCCGGGGTGCGCGTCCCGGAGGAGATGGCGATCGTCGGCTACGACGACATCGAGTTCGCCGGCGCGGCGGCGGTGCCGTTGACCTCGGTCCGCCAGCCGGCCCGCCGCCTCGGCCGCACGGCGGCGGAGCTGCTGCTGGCCGAGACGGCGGACACGAAGGCGGAGCACCAGGCCGTGGTGTTCACCCCGGAGCTGGTCGTGCGGGAGTCGACCAGGGTGCGCCGCTGACTCTCCGGCTCACGACTTGGTCGACGCGATGAAATAGATGACGATGCCGATCAGCGCGAGCACTTCGGACAGCACGAACGTCGAATACCCGATGGTCTGCAGCCGTCCCCGCGCTTCCGGCTGCCGGGCCGTGCCGTTGATCACAGCGGCGAAGATGAGGCCGACGCCGATTCCCGGGCCGATCGCGCCGAGCCCGTAACCGATCGCGGCGAGCCCGGGGTTGAGGTTGGCGGTCTGGGCCAGAATCATTTCACTCATGGGAATTCCCCTTCACATCGGTCCACGCGCGTGCTCGCGTGGAGCAGCGGCTTCGTGCGTCAAGAATGGGGAGAGAAACTGGTCGAGATTCCCGGGAACCGATTTGTTCGGCCACGGCAAGGATATCACGGAATGGCGCGAACCGCCCATTTCGCGTACAATGGACACTGGAGTGCATTGGGCGAAATTCGGTTGACACCGCGCGCGTGTTCGGCACGCTGGTGATCATGTCGAGCAGATGGGTGCGGCTGCAGGCCGTCGCGGTGTCCGGTTCGTCCGCCGAAGGCCTGATGCTGGCCGCGCTGCCGCTGCTGGCCGTCTCCATCACGACCGACCCGCGCGAAGTGTCGCTGGTCAACATCGCCGGGCAGGCGCCGTGGCTGCTGCTGTCGCTCTTCGCCGGGGTGCTCATCGACCGCGTGCGGCGGACCACCGTCCTCGCCTGGGCCTACGCCGTGCAGGTCGGGGCCGCCCTGGTGCTCGCCGCCGTCGCGTCGGCCGGGATGCTCAGCCTGCCCGTGCTGCTTGTCGTCGCCTTCATCGTCACCTCCGCGCAGGTGCTCGGCGACGGCGCCAGCGGCGCGCTCCTGCCCGAGATCGTCGAACCGCAGCGGCTCGCGGCCGCCAACGCGCGGCTCACCGTGATCGACCGGGGTGTCGTGCAGTTCGTCGTGCCGCCGCTGACCGGGTTCCTGGTCGCCTTCGCCGCCGGGGCGCCGGCCTGGGTCGCCGCCGCCTGCGCGCTGGCCGCCCTGGTGCTCGCGCGGCGCATCCCGGCCGAGTCGAGGACCATCGCGCGGACCCATCCGCTGCGCGACCTGTCCGCCGGGCTCACGCACCTGGTCCGGACGCCGCTGCTGCGGGCGATCACGCTCAACGTCGCCCTCGGCTCGTTCGCCGCCAGCGCGGGGAACTCGATGTTCGTGCTCTACGCGACGCAGGTGCTGCACGTCGGCTCGGTCGGCTACGGCCTGCTGCTCGCCTGCCTCGCGGTCGGCTGGGTGGCGTCGTCGTTCGTGGTGCAGAAGATCGTCGACCGGCTCGGCTACTCGTGGTCGATGCGGCTCGCGCAGGGCCTCGGCGCGGTGGCGCCGCTGCTGCTGGCCGTGCTGCCGCCGTGGCCGCCGCTGATCGGCGTGGTGCTGGTCTTCCTCACCTCGACGGTGCTGGTCTGGAACGTCTGCTCGCAGTCCAGCCGCCAGCTCTACACGCCGGCGCCGCTGCTCGGCCGGGTGCTGACCAGCCACCGGGCGCTGGCCTGGGGCCTGACCCCGCTGGGCGCGCTCACCGGCGGCCTCGTCGCGGCCCACTGGAGCCTGCGCGGGGTCTGGGTGGTCGTCGCGGCGATCCAGGCGTTCAGCGCGGTCCTCGTGTGGTTCCAGCTCTCCCCCGCCGCGTTCCGCCGCACCGAGCTGGCCACCGCTTCGGCGTGATTCCGGGTGGCGCGCCGGGTCGGGGCACCGGCACGCCACCCGGCCGTCTACTCGCCCAGCGCCAGCGCCACCGCGCCCAGCAGCGCCGCGTCCTGGTCGAACCGCGCCGACACCAGCTCCGGCGGGAACGGCACCGCGTGCGCCAGCCGGTCGGCCAATGCCGGCAGCAGCACGTCCGCCGAGCGGACGAGCCCGCCGCCGACCGCGATGCGCTGCGGGTCCAGGGCGATCGCCAGGTTGGCCACGTGCATCGACAGCTCGTCGAGCGCCGCCGTCACCAGTTCCTTGGCTTCGACGTTCTCCTTGGCCAGTGCGAACAGCTCCCCGGCGGTGACCGGGCGGCCGAGCAGTTCACTCGCCCGGCCGCCCAGCCCACGCCCACCGACGGCTTCCTCGAGCGGCGCCGCTCCGCTCGCGAAACCCTCGGTGTCCTGCGGCGAGAGCAGGTTGTACCCGATCTCGCCGGCAGCTCCGTTGGCGCCGGTCAGCACCCGGCCGCCGACCAGCACCGCCGCCGCGATGCCGGTGCCCAGCGACAGGAACACCGCCGGGTCGGCCCCGGCCAGCGCGCCCCATCGCCATTCCGCCAGCGCCGCCGCCTTCGCGTCCGTGCCGACCGAGATCGGCACGTCCGGGAACTCCGCGGCCACCAGCTCCGCCAGGTGCAGCTGCTCCCAGCCCGGCACGTTCGGCGCGAGCAGGATCTCCTCCGGCAGCACGATCCCCGGGCTGACGACGCCGATCGCGGCGGGCACCGCACCCGTCTCGGCCAGCAGTGCCCGGGCGCCGGCGAGCGCGCGCACCACCACCTGCTCGGCCCCCGCCTGCGCGTCGGTGTCCAGCCGGCTGGTGGCCAGCAGGGTGCCGTCGCGGTCGGCGAGCCCCAGCGCCACCTTCGTGCCGCCGAAGTCGATGCCGAGAATCCGTTCCCCGCTCACGCGCCGCTCCCCCGGACCACGACCCGGCCGGTGGTGAAGCCGTCGACGCTGATCACCGGGGCCGCGCCGCGCAGGTCCGCGGCCCGGTAGGTGACGGTCAGCGTCTGCGACTGGCCCGGCCACAGCGTGATGTCGTTGTCGTCCCAGGTCGCGTTCGCGAGCTGGTTGTCCCCCGGTGCCTCGCGGCCGTCCGGTGTGCCGCGGCGGACGTCGGCCCGCAGGAAGAACGCCGCACCCGGCGTCTTCGCCGTGTTGGTCACGGTCACCGTGGTGACGAGGTCACCGCCGTGCGCGCGCGTCGACGCCACCGCGCTGACCTGCGACTTCGGCAGGTTCTGCAGCGCCTGCAGGTTGCTGTACTGCGAGAGCGTCGCCTGCGGGTTGCCGAGCGTCTTCGCCCAGTCGACGACGTCCTTCTGCGTCGACAGCCAGTAGACGTTGCGGTCGACGACCTTCGCGCCCTGGGAGACCTGCAGCTCGACGAAGTAGACCTGCGCGGGCGCGGGTGCCTTCGTCTCCGCGGGCACCTTCGGCTTGAGGACACCGGTCTTCACGCCCTGCGAAGCGAGCGAGATGCCGGACGCGGTCTGGTCGTCGAGGACCTTGCCCGCGGTGTCGAGGACGCGAGCCCGCACCGAGAGCCCGGACTGCGTCGTGGCGCCGAGGTTGTCGAGCGTCACGGACCCGTTGTCGTAACCGTAGAGCGCGTGCAGCGGCTTGTTCGCCTTCTGCGCGCCGAAGTACGCGCCCGCCTGGTCGCCGTCGTCGTTGTAGAGCGACCACAACAGCGTCGGCCAGCCCTTGTTCAGCTGCCAGTAGACGACGCCGGTCGACGGGTTGGCCTTGTCCGTCGAGTGGTGCAGGAACGCCTCGAACTGCGAGCGGGTGTTCTCGTAGTTCGCGATATTCGCCAGGTCCACATAGGACTTCAGCGAGTTCCACTTCCCGTACCGCTGCCGGATCGACTGGTCCAGTGTGTACAGCGTGCCGAACGCGTAGCCACCGTGGCCCGGCTCGAAGTTCGCGTGGTACTGGTTGTAGGCCGGGTCCTGCCAGAGCTTCGCCTGCTCGGCGGGCGAGAGGAACCGCTTGATCGAGTCGAGCGTCGGCACGGTGTGCCCGGCGCTCTGCTCGCTGGCGAAGCCCCAGGCGCCGCCCGCGTTGGTGCGGGAGGAGTCCTCGGCGTCGAAGTGCGAGCTGTCGTACCAGTAGGCCGGCGGGACCCAGTCGTACGGGCCCTCCTTCTCGCCGGACTGGCCGAGCGTCGGCGTGCTCTTGTACTCCGCCGACGCGATCACCGGTACCTGGAAGTCGGCTTCCTTGAACGCCTTCAGGGTTTCGGACTCCTGGCGCGGCACCGGCTCGTTGTCGCTCCAGCCGTAGTTGAAGACGCTCGGGTGGTTCCGCTCCCCCTGCGCGATCGTGTACGCGGAGTCGTGCATGATCCGGTAGTCGCGGTCGGTCAGCTTCGCGGCGTCCTCGGGCTGCCAGGCGTCACAGCAGAGGAAGCCGCCGATCACCAGCAGCCCGGCGCGGTCGGCCTGGTCGTAGAAGTCCTGCGGCATGTCGTGGCCCTCGAGCCGGACGCCGGTCAGGCCGAGGTTCTTGATCAACGCGAGCTGGTGCGCCGTATCGGCCTTGTCGTAACGCAGGAAGAGGTCCGGTGCGAAGCCGCCGCCGCGGAAGACGAAGTCCTTGCCGTTGATCGTGAACTGCCGCGCGCCTTCGGGCAGCGGTGCGGACTTGCCGACCAGCCGCGAAGTCACCGTGCGGATGCCGAAGGTGCTCTTCGACGACGTCGACAGCACGCCGTGCTGCGAGACCGCGGTGGTCAGCGTGTAGAGCGGCTGACCGCCCATCGAGTACGGCCACCAGACCTGCGGCTTCTCGATCTTCACCGGCGCGAACGCCACGGTCCGCTTGGTGTTCGCCGGGATCGTGACGCGCTGCTTGACGACGATCGGCGCGCCCGACGGCGGGGTGATCGTCGCGGCGACGTCGCCGTTCTGCGGGGTGGCCGTGCTGTTGGTGACGTCCACCTTCACCGTCAGCTTCGAGCTGGACAGGTCGGGGGCGTTGTCCTGCACGACGTGCGCGTTGTCGCCGGTGAGCGCGTCGGAGACCTGCAGCGTCGGCGGGAACTGGATTCCGGTGTTGTTGTCCGGCGGAATCTGGCCCCAGTCGACCTGGTCGAGGGTGTACATCTTCGTCGGGTCGTTGGGGTAGACCTTGATCGCCAAGGTGTTCCGGCCCGGCTTGACCAGCTTCGTGACGTCGAAGGTGTGCCCGGCGAAGGCACCGCTGACGACGTCCTTCGTGGCGACGAGCGCGCCGTTGACCCAGACGTCGCCCTCGCCGACGATGCCCGGGACGGTCAGCTGCGCGTGCTGCCCCGGCCGGATCTCCGGGGTGAAGTCCGTGCGGTACCACCAGGGGTCGGCGAACGGCTGGGTGACGACGGGGCCGAGCTTGTCGACGTACCCGAAGCACTTGCGCATGTTGTCCGAATAGAAGACGTCGGGGCACTTGCCGTTCTGGACGAGGGCGTTGATCTCGGTTCCGGGCGCGCCCGCGTCGTCCGGCTTCACCGGCAGCCAGCCGCGGGTGGCATAGCCGGGCGTCGACACCTTCTCGCCGCCGTCTTTGACGTTCGCGGTGGTCAGTACCTGCCAGCCCTGCGTGCCGATCGTGGTGAGGCCGTGCGGCTTCGTGACGGCCTGCGCGTCCTGCGCGGCGGCGGGCCCGGCGACGCTCAGCACGCCGGGGACGAGGAGCAGCGCGGCGAACGCCGCGAGCTTCTTGGTCATGCCCGAGCCCCTTCCGGGTCGGTGGCGAAGGCTTCTTTGATTTCCTTGGGGCCGAACGGCCAGGTGTGCTCAGCCTTGGCGTAGACGAGGTACGCGAGCGCGCCGACGGCGATCCAGCCCAGCGACAGCCCGATCGAGAGCCAGGTCGCGGAGACGTAGATGTAGACCCAGCCGACCAGCGCGAGCAGCGTCGGGACCGGGTAGAGCCACTGCCGGTAGGGCCGCTTGAGGTTCGGCTGGCGGCGGCGCAGCGTCACGATCGCCGCGACCTGGGCCAGCGACTGGATGATGACGAGCGTCGCGACGGCCGCGTTGATGACGTCGGTCAGGGTGAACAGCGAGCCGATGATCGTGATGGCGCCCATGGTGAGCACGCCCGCGGTCGGGAGGTTCAGCTTCGGGTGCAGCTTGCCGAACATCGGCAGGAACACCTTGTCCCGCGCGGCTTCGAACGGCACGCGCGAGCCGCCGAGCAGGCCGGCGAACACCGAGCCGATGGCCGCGACGACGATGAAGACAGTGACGACCTTCGCCGTCCCGGTGCCCCACGCCTGTTCGAGCACGGTCGAGGCGACCGAGGTCGCGCTCTTCAGCTCCTCCAGCGGGACCGAGCCGAGGACGCCGACCTGCAGCAGGAAGTAGAGGCTCATGATGCCGAGGATCGAGAAGAGGATCGACCGCGGGAGCGTCCGGCCCGGCGTGCGGACCTCGCCGCCGAGGTAGGCGGTCGTGTTGTAGCCGAGGTAGTCGTAGATGGCGATGATCAGGCCGGCGCCGAGGCCGCCCCAGAACGTGCCCTCGCCGGCCGAGCTGAACGCGCCCGGGGTGAAGGCGAACGCCTGCGCGCCGCTGAAGTGCGTGAACGCCGCGACGACCGTGGTCAGCACCGCGATCAGCATGACGACGAACAGGACCGTGGTGAGCTTGCCGATCTGGCCGATCTTGCGGAACAGCGCGGCGACGATGACGAGCGTGATGCCGACGCCGATGATCTTGCCCAGCGGTGTCGTGCCCGCGTCGTCGGTGACGCCGGGGATCAGGTAGCCGAGGTACTGGACGAGGCCGATGATGCCGGTGGACATGATCAGCGGGATGAACAGCACCGCGCTCCACACGAACAGGAACGGCATCAGCCGTCCGGTGCGGTACTGGAACGCCTCGCGCAGGTAGAGGTAGGTGCCGCCGGCGCCGGGCATGGCGGCGCCGAGCTCGGCCCAGATGAGCCCGTCGGCCAGCGCGACGATCGCCCCGATGATCCAGCCGAACATCGCCTGCGGGCCGCCCATGGTGGCGACCATCGCGGGGATCGTGACGAACGGGCCGATACCGCACATCTGCGTCATGTTGATGGCGGTCGCCTGCAGCGGGCCGATCTTGCGTTCAAGGGCCGGGTGCGGCTCCCCTGAACGGGTGGGTGAACTCACGACGTGCCTCCGGCTAGTAGTTAGTAAAGTTTCTTAACATAGAACGACCGGAGCCGGAAGGGTTCCGCGGATAAACTTGCGGCAAGACAGGAGGATCTAGTGGGGCAAAACGGGCCGCAGGTGGGAACCCCGGCGAGCATGCGGGCGCTGAACCAGCGCCTGGTTTTGGACCGGTTACGGCGGCACGGCGAGGCGACGCGGCCTCGGATCGCGGCCGACACGGGGTTGTCGAAACCCACGGTGGGGCAAGCGCTCCTCGACCTGGAGCAGCACGGATTGGTCCGAACCACCGGCCGGAGCCTGACCGGACCGGGCCGCGCGGCGGTCGTCTACCAGGCGGCGCCGGACGCCGGCCACGTCGTCGGCGTCGACATCGGACGGCGCGCGATCCGGATCGCGGTGGCCGACCTCGAAGGCAGCATCGTCGCGCGGCTCGACGAACCCAACCGGTGCCGCTCGGCGAGCGCGCTGGTGCGCACGGTGAGCGAATCCGTCGAACGCGCGGTGGCGTCAGCGAGGTTGCGCCCGCACGAGGTGGTGGCGACGGTGGTCGGCACGCCCGGCATCCCCGACCCGGCGGTGGGGACGGTGCACCGCGCGCCCAACCTGCCGGGCTGGGAGCGGCGGGGGTTGCTGCACGAGCTGGTGTCGGCGCTGGCGGTGGCGGGGTCGGACGTCGTGGTGGAGAACGACGCGAACCTGTGCGCGGTGGGCGAGCACGCACTGGGCGCGGCGCTCGGCGTGGACGTGCTGGTGTGCCTGACGGTCGGCACCGGGATCGGGATGGGCTTGCTGGTGGAGGGCAAGCTGTTCCGCGGCGCCCACGGGGCGGCGGGCGAGATCGCGGACCTGCCGTACGGGCCGTTGCCGTCCGCGGCGGGAGCGCGGCGGCCGGGCCCGGTGGAGGCGGTGGCGGCGGGCCAGGCGGTGGTCGAGGCGGCCCGCGCGTCGGGGTTGACGAAGGCGCGTTCGGCGAAGGACGTGTTCCGCTTGGCGCGCGCGGGCGACGCGCGGGCGTTGCGGGTGGTGGAACAGGAAGCCGAGAAGCTGGCGTACGTGGTGTCGGCGGTGACGGCGGTCCTGGACCCGAGGCTGATCGTGCTGGGCGGCGGGATCGGCGGCAACGCGGACCTGCTGGCCGAGCCGATGCGGCGCGCGTTGGGCTCGATGACACCCGTGGTGCCGGAGATCGTCGCGGGGCAGCTCGGCGAGGACGCGGTGCTGGCGGGAGCGATCGCGACGGCGTTGGGAACGGCCCGCGAGCTGGTCTTCGACCGGCGAGGCTTGCGCCGCGCGGCGGGCGACGTGGGCTGAAGGGGACTTTCAGTGCATCTGATGCGAGGAAAGTCCCCTTCAGCGCATCTGACGCGATGAACGTCCCCTTCAGCCCACGTCCCGACCGCCCGCCTAGTCCGAGGGACCCCGCAGGGTAAGCACCACCCGCAGCACGTACTCGACCGCCGCCGGGAACGTCGCTGCGCGCAGCTCGTCCCGGTCCGCCAGGTTGCGGGCCGCGAACTCCAGCTCGCGCTCCAGCCCGCCGCGGCGGACGACGAGGGCCGCCAGGTCCTCCAGGTCGAGGTCCGGGTGGTCGAGGCGCGTCAGGGCGAACTCGATCATCAGCTCTTCCGCCGTCATGTCCGCACCTCCGCCACCAGTCTAGGCGTCGCGAGGCCCTCCCCGCCGTAACACTCGAGCGCGCGACAGGCCAGCGCCAATGCGGTGACGCGCCCACGAATCCGGACCACCCTGCGCACACCGCGCTGGTCCGTCCGGCGGAGATTCCGGGCGATCGTGTACAGACCGCGAAGACCCGGTAACCCGGACGATCCGGTCAGTCATGATGCAGGACCACCCGGCGGCGATCGGAGGCGGCATGGTCACGCATCGGCAGCGCCCGCGCACCGGCATCCGGCGCCCGCGCCACGCCCAGCCCGCCCCGTGGTGGCCGCCCGTTCTGCTGGCCGCCTCGGTCGCCGCCCTGGTTCCCGGGGACACCGTCGCCGGGCTGCTCACCGGGTCCGGGGTGCTCGTCGTGCTCACCGCCCTCGCCGCCGCGCGACGGGCCGTCGGCCATGCCGCCGTGCACGTCAACCTGATCCTCGCCGAAGAGCTTCGCCCCCGTGCGCCGCGGTCCCGCCGCTCATCGGGGCACCCGCACCGGCATGTGATCAGGTCCACCACCGTTACTGCACCGTCCAGACGGTATAGTAAGGGGCATGACCGCCACTTTGCCGACTGCCCAGCCCGTGCGCCGCCGCTGGGCCGCGCTGGGCGTGCTGGTCGGCGCCGTGCTGCTGCTCGCCGTCGACGGGACCGTCCTCTACCTCGCCGTCCCCTCGCTCACGCGCGAACTCGCCCCCACCGCCACCGAGGTGCTGTGGATCGGCGACGTCTACTCGCTCGCGCTGGCGGGTCTGCTCGTCACGGCCGGGAACCTCGCCGACCGCTTCGGCCGCAAGAAGGTCCTGCTCATCGGGACAGCCGCCTTCGGGCTCGCCTCCGCGCTGGCCGCCTTCTCCCCGACCGCGGGCGTGCTCATCATCGCGCGGCTGCTGCTCGGCGTCGCGGGCGCGACGATCATGCCGTCGACGCTCTCGCTCATCCGCACCCTGTTCACCGACCCGCGCGAGCGCACCCGCGCCATCGCGATCTGGTCGGCCGGCTCCGGCGGCGGCATCGCGCTGGGCCCGCTCGTCGGCGGCGCCCTGCTCGAGCACTACTGGTGGGGCTCGGTGTTCCTGATCAACGTGCCGATCGTCGTCGTCTTCCTCATCGCGGGCGCGTTCCTGCTGCCCGAGTCGCGCGACCCGGCGCCGGGCCGCTTCGACCTGCTCTCGGCCGGGTTGTCGATGGCCGCGATCGTCCCGCTGGTCTACGCGGTCAAGCACGCCGTCGAGGCGGGGATCGACACGCCGGTCGTGGTCGCCGCGCTCGTCGGCGTCGT
Source organism: Amycolatopsis nalaikhensis (assembly GCF_030264295.1). Taxonomy (GTDB): domain Bacteria; phylum Actinomycetota; class Actinomycetes; order Mycobacteriales; family Pseudonocardiaceae; genus Amycolatopsis; species Amycolatopsis nalaikhensis. Next base: position 9,000,754 of record NZ_CP127173.1, read on the forward strand.
CTCGGGTGCCGTGTTCGTCCGGCGGCAGCGGCGGGTGGCCGACCCGCTGATCGACGTCACGCTGTTCCGCAACGGCGCGTTCAGCGGCGCCGTCCTCGCCAGCTTCGTCGCCGTGTTCGCGTTGATGGGCCTGCTGTTCTTCTTCTCGCAGTACCTCCAGCTGGTCCGCGGCTTCTCGCCGCTGCGGGCCGGGCTGGCCGAGATGCCCGCGACGCTGGCCTCGATCGTCGTCGTGGCCGCGGTCGGCGTGGTCGTCGGACGGCTCGGGCGCGGCCGGGCCGTCGCGGCCGCCCTCGCCGTGGCCGCGGTGGGGCTGGCGCTGGTCGCGGTCGCCGAACGGGCACCGCAGTACTGGTGGCTCGGCCTGACCCTGGTGCCGGTCGGGCTCGGCGTCGGACTGGCGCTGACGCTCACCGTCGACTCGGTGCTGTCCGCGGTGCCACGGGACAAGGCGGGCTCGGCGTCGGCGATCTCCGAAACGGCGTACGAACTCGGTGCGGCGCTGGGCATCGCGATTCTCGGGTCGGTCGTCACGCTGGTCTACCGCGCCTTCCTGCCCGCCTCGGCACCCGCCGGAGCGCACGACTCCCTGGCGGGGGCGCTGGCCGTACTCGACCCGGCGTCCGACGCCGCCACCGCCGCCCGGGAGGCGTTCACCGGCGCCATGCAGGTGACGTCGCTGGCGGCCGCCGCCGTCACCGCCGTCGCGGCGCTGATCGCCTGGCGTACCATTCCGTCCGGAAAGGACTGACGATGCCTCGCAAAGCCGGGCGCGGCCCGAAAGAAACGCGCCGGGCGCTGCTCGACGCGGCCGGCACGGTGATCCGGACGCGCGGGATCTCGGCGTCGCTCGACGACATCGCCAAGGCGGCCGGGGTGTCGAAAGGCGGGCTGCTGTACCACTTCCCCGCGAAGGACGCCCTGGTGCGCACGCTCGCCCAGGACATCCTGGACACGTTCCGCGCGGAGGTGCACGCGGCCCTCGACCCGGCCGACACCGCACCGGGCGCCTTGACGCGGGCGTACGTCCGCGCGTCCCTCGACACGTCGTACGACGAGGTGGCCGTCCGCGAGAACATCGCCTTGATCGCGCAGCTGATCTCGATCCCCGAGATCGCCGAGCTGGCCCGCGCGGACGCCGAGCGCTGGGACCGCGACCTGCACGCGGACGGCCTCCCGGACCACGTGGTGACCCTGGTCGTCGCGGCCGCCGACGGCGCGAGCACGGCCCCCCTGTGGGGCGTAGGCATCGAAGTCGCGGCGGCGCGGAAGCTCGAACAGCAGCTCCTCGACCTGACGTGGGAACACTGACGTCACACAGGACGAACCGCCCTGTCGAGATCGGCCATCACCGACGTGATCCACGCATGGCTGTCGTGCGCTCGCACGCGAGACCGCATCGCCTTCATCCGCCGGCTCTGTTCGGCCGGTCGCATGGCGATCGCACGCAGGATCGCGTCCTTCAGGTCGTCCGTGTCGTTCGGGTTGACCAGGATGGCCTCCGGCAGCTCCGCCGCCGAGCCGGCGAACTCGCTCAGGACGAGGACACCACGATCGTCGAGGCGGCTCGCGACGTACTCCTTCGCCACCAGGTTCATGCCATCCCTGAACGGCGTCGCGACCATCACGTCGGCGGCGCGGTAGAGGGCCGCCACCTCGTGGAAATCGAGGGCGCTGTTCGTGTAGCGGACAGCGGGGCTCCCCATGCGGCCGTAGCTGCCGTTGAGGTGCCCGGCAAGCCGATCGACCCGTTCGCGCAGGCTCGCGTACCGCGCAACCCGTTCCCGGCTCAAGGTGGCGACCTGGACGAAGACGGGCGGGTTCGCCACCGACCGCATGCCGTCGAGGATTTCGCCGTAGGCCACGAGCCGTTGCTCGATGCCCTTCGTGTAGTCGAGGCGGTCGATCCCCGCGACGAGAACATCGGGGTTCCCGAGCTCGGCCCGGATCTGTTGGGCGCGCCGCCGGGTCCGAGACTGCCCGACCAATCCTTCGATCGCGCCCACGTCGATCGAAACGGGGTAGGCGCGGACGTCGACAGTGCGCCCGCCGACGTCCACGGATCCATCCGACACCGGCAGGCCGAGCACGTCCGCGCACAGTCGGACGAAGTTCTGCACACTCCGTGGACGCTGGAACCCCACGACGTCCGCGCCGAGCAGGCCGCGCAGGACTTCCTCACGGCCCGGCAGCTGAGTGAACAGTTCGGGCGGCGGCAGGGGTATGTGCAGGAAGAACCCGATCCTCAGGTCAGGCCGCCGCTCCCGCACCAGTGCCGGGACCAGCTGCAGCTGATAGTCGTGGATCCAGACCGCCGCCCCGGATGCGGCGACCCGATCCACAGCGTCGGCGTACCGCTCGTTGACCACGCGGTAGGCGTCGCGCCAGGCCCGGCGGAACTCCGGGCGTTCGATCGCGTCGTGGTAGAGAGGCCACAACGTGGAGCTGCACTGACCTTCCTGGTGCCATTCGACCTCACGTCCGGTCAACGCGACGGTCATCAGGGGCGGTCCGCCTGTCTGCTCGAACCCGTTCGCCTCCTCATCTCGCCGCGACCATCCCACCCACACTCCTTGCCGCTGGAGGACGAGATCACGGAACACCTGGTCCAACCCGGCGCTGCAGGTGCTTCGCACCCCGTTCCCAGTGGTGTGGGCATGGACCGGGATCCGGTTGGTCACCAGGACGAAACCGAACCGCCGACCGCCCGGCACCTCGGCGGCCGGTGCGGCCGCGACGGCCTCCTGCGGCCGGTCGTCCGAGAGGACGGAAGCCGGACCGGAGGCGGCCGCGACCTGGTTGCCGGGGATGGCGAGCTCAGCGAGCCGCGCGGCACGCCAGAGCACGTGGAACGCCTCCGGGTTGCCGCCGAGCTGGTCGACGATCAGCTCCAGATGCCCCCACTTGGGCACCTTCGGACCGCGAAACACGTTGTGCACGGTCGTGTAGCTCAGCACACCGCGACCGATCCCGGTGGCGATCTGGCGCACCCCTGGCTCGCCCGCGTCGAGGTGCAGGTCGTGCAGACGATCGAACAGCTCGGTGATCGCCCCGGCGGGTGTCGGCTCACGCTTCAGCGCCACGGCGTCTCCTCGGCCCCCGGCGTTCAACCCTGTCAGAAACGGTCAACTGATCACCAGCGGTTTCGCGGGAACGGAGTATCCGCAGCGTTCAACGGCGTCCACGTTCGTCGAGTCCCGTGGAGTTAGCCGCCTTCCTCGTGGATCCCGGCCCTCGCGCGGCAGATGATCGACGCCTGCAGGTGCCCCTCGATCGAAAGGCGAACTCGCATGGCTGTCAGGCTCGACAACTTCCGGCTCTCGGCCACAGTGCCTCTTCCGGCTCTCCGCCGTCGTCTGCGCCACCCGCGGAGAACGGATCCGCAGCACCGGACGATCGTCGTCATCGACGTGGCCGCGTTCGGTCGGCGGACCGACCTCGCCCAGCTCCACGTCCGCGCCGACCTGGACGGCCTCGTGCGCGAGGCCTGTCGCGGGTCGGGCATTCCCCGGTCCCGGCTCGTCGTCGCGGACCGCGGGGACGGCATGATCGTGTTCATCCCCGCCGACGTCTCGAAGGCGGTGCTGCTCCAGCCGTTCGTCCCGCGGCTGAGGTCGTGCCTGCACGAGCGCAACGGGACAGCGCGGGTGGACCAGCGCATCCGCGTGCGGGTCGCGGTGCACGCAGGCGAAGTGGTTCCCGGCCCGCACGGCTGGATCGGGACGGACCTCAATCTGGCCTGCCGGCTGGTCGACTCGATACCTCTCCGGCAGGAGCTCGTCGACAACCCTCGCGCGGACCTCGTCCTCGCCGTTTCCGACGTGATCCACCAAGCGGTCGTGCGGCACGGACATCGTGGAATCGACGCGAGCGCCTACCGGGAAGTGCCCTTGAACACCAAGGAAGTCGCGACGCGCGCGTGGATCCACACGCCGGTCCGCGAAACTCGCCACGCCGTCACCGCCCTTGTTCCCGCATGAGCTCGTCCGTTCCATCGGGCAAGGCGTCCGCCGCCGCGAGCAGCTGGTCGTGGGCCGCGACCAGGCCTGCCACCCGCTTCGGCGGCGGCATGTCGCGGTTGTAGCTCATCCGCAGCACCTGGCTGCCCAAGGCGAGGTGCCATTCCCAGCGGTTCCGCCGGAAATCGGCATCCCCCCGCAATTTCGGACAGATCTGCCTCAGCTGCGCGGTGAGCCAACCCAGGCCACGCAAGCACGCGGTGGTCGACGGATCCGCGGAAACCGCCCGCAGGTCGGTGGACAGCGTGCCAACAGCGACGGCCAGCTCGCGCCACACCGGAAATCCCTCGAAGAACACCGATTCCGTTCCCGCGTCGATCCCGTACATCAGCAGGTCGACGGCGAGCCGGGCCGGATCGACCGCCCAGTGCGCCTTGCCGAACTCGCTGAAGTCGATCAACGCCGGCGAGGGGTGGCGGCCCGGGTAGACAAGCACGTTCCCGCCGTGGAGATCACCGTGTGCGATGCAGACGCGGCTCCGCTGCGGCAGGTTCCGCTCCTGGACGCCGGGCAGCCGGCCTTCGGTGACGAACGCGCCGACATCGGCGAGCAGGGCCGACGCATCGTGGAGGCGGCCACCGCTGGGATGGGTGAGCAGCGGTGCGAGCTCCTCCATCGCGTGCAGCACGAGGCACTGTTTGTAGTACGGCAGAGCGAACAGCGAGGGTGCGCTTCCGTCCACGTCCTCTTCAGTCGCCTCGTACAACCCGGCCAAGCAGTCGGAAAACAGGAGGTCGAAGAGGTCTTCGACGAGCTCGGTGCCGGCCCGGAGCTGAGCCACCTCCGCAGTGGGACCGCGTCCCGGCCGAGGTGAGCACCCGTCGCGCACCAGCCGTTCACCGGGCCGACCGGGCGCTCCGGCTGCAAGGGGACGACGAACCGCTGGGGGAGCAGCTGACGCGCGTGCAGAGCTCCCCGGGTCTCGCGGAGCAGGTCATCGGCCGCCCGGCTCACCTTGAGCACGTGGTGCACGATCGGCCCGCGCCGCACGCGCGCCGTCGTCGTGCAGACACTCGCACCGGAGGCGCCGGGGACCAGGCACTTGACCTCGACGGTGTCCGCGACGTCGTCGGTGTCCTCCAGCACGAGCCGATGCAGCTGCGTCAGCGTCGCCTCCTTGACGTCGAACAGCAGCGCTTGGACGGCCGGATCTGTCCGGTCGGCGCGAACCCCGACTTCGACGACACTGCCGTTCCCGAGCAGGTGGTTTCGGATCGCTGCCGCCACTGCCCCGGGGCTGCTGCTCGCCGACTCGGTGCTGAACTCACCCCGGCGCAGCACCTTGTGCGCACCCAGCGCCTCAGCCTGGGAGAACAAGTCACGACGGTGTCGGTCCCCGGCGCTGATCACGAAGACGAAAGCCCGGGGAGCCACGGCGACGGCCCGTTCGACCAATTCGAGTCCCCTCGGCTCGTCGTCGTCGAAATCTTCGCGATCGAAGAGCAAGTCGATCACACACAGATCGAACGGCGGCTCGGCCGCGAGCAACCGATGTGCCTCGTTCGGATCACCGACCATCGTCCAGGCGATCGACCAGCCTTTCGCTCCCAGCTGCTGGCTCAGCCGGAGGCTGACGGAGTTCCGGCTCTGTTCGACGTCATCGACCATCAGTCCACGGATGACGTGTTCCATTCAGACTCCTTGCCAGACGGGCAGACCGATTTCGGTCGCGAACGTCCATTCGCCCTCGAGTGGCGTACCTGTGATCGAGCCGCCGAACGGGCGAAGCTTGTCGTCGAGCGTGCGAAGGCCGTGCCCGGGGTGGGTGCTGGGGTCCGTGGCCGTGTTCCGGATGGTCAGCAGGAGTCGCCTGCCCTCGGACAGGCCGTACTCGACGCGCACCCCGGGAGTCGCGGACGGCCGCCGGTGCTGACGGATGTTCGCGATGACGTGCGTCACGACCTCTGCGAGCAGTGGCGCGGGACAGAAGACCTCGGTCTGGTCCCCGATTTCGCGTCGGAGGGTTTTGAACTCCACGCCCGCCCCCTGGACGACCCGGTCGACGCGGGGACCGGGCACCACGGGCGCGGAATCCACGAGCTCGACGAACACCGCGGTCCGGCCTTTGTCGAGGTGCGTCGCCGTGAACATCCGGTGCCACCAGCGGAGCCGGGTCAGGAGTTCCCGGTGCTCCCTTTGCCAGTCCAGATCGTCCGGCGCCCACGTCCGTTCGACCATGTCCTCGAGCCGGTCGTGCACGAGCCGCAGCTCGGAGAAGTCGGCATCAGAGATCCCGGCCAGGAGCAGCCGCTGGTCGTGCCGTCCGACGCGGTCGGACACGTAGTCGCCGGCGATGATGTCGTGTAGGACCGTCATGTTCACCAGCGCACGCTGGCACAGTTGCGTGCTGCACGACTCCCAGTCGGCCAATGCCTCCATGCCGCGCGCCTCGGGCGGTTGCGCGAAGACGAGGTCTTCGACGTAGTCACGCACCCTGAGGAGCGAAGCCTCCATCCGGTGGGCTTGCACGTGCCGGCTGAGGTCCTCCCGCAGGAGCCACCACCCGTGCTGGGGGTTCCGCGGGCGGGGTTTGGCTTTCGCCTCGAGCACCGCGAGCAGTTCTTTGACCACGCCGAACGACTTTCGGACCACAGCCGTTTCCCCCGGGCCCGACAGGTTTTCCAGCCGATCTCGACAGCGAATCAGGGCCAGCCGCATGGCGGCGTGGTCGGCTGGGATGTCTTCCAACGGGCGGCGGAGCAGGCGGTGGCACTCGAGGAAGAGCTGATCGCTCAGCTCCCGCTCGTCGATGGCGACGGCACGGGCGACCAGCTTGGGCAGGAGGTCAACGAAGATCTCGGGTGCGGCGGCGGCCAGCACCATCACGACCTGGGTGCGGAACCACGCGTGGCCGGTTTGGGATCGCCTCAACGCTGACTCGCAAATCGCGGCGAGGCGCTCACGTGCGGCGGCGAAGCGCAACGGCGGAAGCTTCAGCCAGGTCTGCTCGGCCGCCGTGAGACGCAGGAGGCTGTCCCTGGTCCACTTGGTCCTCGGCGCCGCCTCGGCGTCGGCGTCGTCCAGGCCGCCGATCCGGTCCAACACCTCCTGCCGTGCGGCGGTGTCCTCGAGCGCCCGCAGGAGCAGGCCCCTCCAACGCAGGTAGTCGGACATCTCCTCGGCCCGGATGGGCACCTTGAAGACGTCGACCGGAACTTCGCCGAAGATCTCGCTCCGCGTCCGCACCCGCGTCCGCTCCCGCAGCCGTTTGGCGTGACCACGCAAGGCACGCGGCGCCGATTCGGCGTACTCCTCGTAGACATCCCTCGTCTCGCAGAGCGCGCAGTCGGGAACTGCGGGACGCCCCAGGCTGCTCGTCGCGAGGAACCGCACTTCGGCGGGTACTGCGGGCCCCGCCCTTCCGCCCCGGCGGGCACGCAAGGCGCTGACCGCGCGCAACGCGTCGGACTCCTGGCCGCCCAGCTGGTCGAGCAGGACAAGCGCCAAGATCGCGGACGCACCGGCCTCGGCGGCGAGCCGCATCATCTGGTGGACCGACGTGGCACTCAGCGCGCCCCAGTCGACGACGACTACCGTTCCGAGCTTCCGGTGGCGCGGGGAGACTGGCGGGGAACGTCCACCTGTTCCCGGCGACGGCTCGCGGGATCGCCGACACGTCGGTGACCTCCGCGCCCTCCTCGACGAGAACCTTTCGGACGAGCTGGGCGAGCTTGGACGCGTAGTCGGCGGTACCAGCCGGGTACCAGATGCGGCAGCTCGCCAGCGGGTCCCGCACACCCGGGCTGTCCACATCCCACTGCAGCATCACGTCATGCACGCTGTAGCGGATCGCGGCGCACACCTCGTCGCTCACGCCGTTGCCGAACAGCAGGTGGTCGAGCTGGGGGTACGCGCTGAAGTGGCGAGCACGCGGAATGCTCTCGACGTGCCCGAGCCGCAAGGCATCGTCGTCCTCGGCGCACCACTCGAGCAAGGTTTCCTCGGTGATCGGGGTCCGCGCTGGTGTCGGCACCTCGTGGGGCGCGACCGGACGTCGGTGGATCGGGTTGATGTCGACGGGAGTTCCCTCAGGTTGCGACGGGACCGTGGTGTCGGCCTTGACCAGCGACAGCACGGCGATGTCGCGGTTGAACATCCGGATCGGGCCGGAGTGCGTCCTCGCGTCCACCACGCAGACAACGGCCACGGGTACGACGCACTTACCGGCGAGCGCGGCCGCTGCCCGGCGGACGGTGTTCTCCGTGGAAAGCATGTCGGCGCAGATGACGACGTTGGCTCGGCGAGGTACCTGCTCGCTGACGGGGATCCCGTCAAGGTCCAGGTCACCGGGCAGTTCGTAATATCGCCCGTCCCGATACAGGCACTCGCTCAGCTGGGCGGCCAGCTGAGCGGGTGTCGTCGACGCGCGCGCCACCACCAGGGACCGGTCGTGGTCCGTGGCCGCCAGCGATGCCTCCTCGACTGCTCGCGCCAGCAGGAACGTCACGAGGTCGAGTCCGATCGTTCCGTTCACCAAGCGCTCGACGTCGATCCAGCGGCTGGTCAGGCGCAGCATGGGTGTCCGGAACAGGCCGCGCGACACACCAGGCCCGCTTTGCTCGATCGCTTCGGCAAGACCGTCACGTACGTATTCACCGAGTGCGCGCACCGCATCGCCAGCCGAAACGTGCAAGATCACCTCGCCCGAGGTCACCGTGATCAGGTGCGCGTGTTTGGCGAGGATCGGCCACAGCTCGTCCTGCGCCCGGCCGGCCTCAGCCCACAACCGGGTCACCTCGGGCACCGGCAGTGCTCCTCCGGCCGCCGTGAGCCCTTCCAGCACGACCCGAAGGCACGCCGAACCGCCACACCAGAAGGGCGCGCCGGAGGCACCGAGGACCAGGATCGGGTTCGGGGTCCGGCTCCTCTGCGTGAGTTCCCACTCCCGCTCTTCGTCGGCGTTGAGCCCCGCGACGAGGAGGTCCAGCAGACGCGGATCGGCGTTCGGGAAGACCAGGACGACCGTGGCCTGGTGCGGGGTCAGGCTGGCGACGTGCAGGGCCTGCGACAAAGCCGTCTGCACAGCGGTGTCGGACAACGCGTGGTCAGGCTGCCGGACGGGGATGGTCGCAACCACGCCGGCCGACCGTCGTCCTTCCTGCGCCAGCAAGGCCGCTTCGTCCAGCCGTGCGCGGTCGGCGTCTCCGATCCCGTGTTCGGGGTCGAACTCACAGGGGATTACCTCCCAGCGCGCGTCGGCACGGGCACTGGAGCGCCACTCCCACGGCACCGAAAGCGCCCTGGTGAGGTAGTCGCGGATGACCAGGGTGACCTCGACGACGGTCCCCGGCGCCCAAGCCGGTTGCCGCTGGTCGAAGTCCTCGACCGCGGCCCCGGTGTAGACCTTCCCTATCGCCGCCGAGGCCGAGCGCGTCACCACGCTGCCGTGGTAGCTGCCGACCAACCGCGCGACTCTCCACAGTCCGACCGCTTCGGCTCGCGCTCCGGTCCCTCGGCTGGCGAGATTCCGTTCGAAGGCTTGGAGCACCAGTTCCCTGGGGGGCACCTGAGCCCTCGCCGGGTCCGCGTCCGGGGACAACCGGTGGAGCAGGCCGACTCCGGAGTCCCCGACGACCACCTGCAGCACTTGGCCACCGAACCCGCCAGCCTCCAGCGAATCGGCCAAGCCTCGTTCGGAGCGCGGCAGGCGGCAGCGGCCGACGTAGACGTCGTCGTCGACCAGCACTGCCGCGATCAACGCGCGGGTCGTGCGCGGTGAGCCCGACGAGGCGTGCAAGCCGACGTTCTCGGCGAGCCCGGAAACGACGACATGCGTGATGGCTCGGGCGTCCGAACGCGAAAGCCCCATGTCAGTGAACCGTCTGAGCACCTCCGGCAGGACCTCCGACGCGACCGGGCCGTGCGCGTCGACGGATACCCAACGGAACGGGAGGATCCTGCGCCGGCGCAACAACTTCGGTTCGTCGAGCGCCGCGGCCACCGGGCCCGCCTGGGTTTCCGGCCACGGCAAGCCGGACCGCGGGGCGGCGGAATCTTCCACCCGAACCGCATCGTCGTCCCAGTGGGAAGCGCGCAGGGCGTCGAGGAAACCGACGTCCCGCATGAACGCCCGGGCGTCCTCCCGTGCCTTGGCCTGCCGCGCGGTGCGCCGGCCAAGCCGCTCGAGTGCCGTCCCATCCTCGGCGGACTCGCCGATTTCTTCCGCCGCGACCGGCAGGACTCCGGTGGGCAGCACGACCGTGGCCTGCACACCGTCACGGACAGCGGCGTCCAGCAGCACGAGGGCCCGGGCGAGGGTTTCGAAGTGGACGAACTCGACGGACGCGAAGTCGAGCCGGAACCCTTCGGCGGCGACTTCCGGGCGCCAGCGGTGTCCCCCAACGAAGGGGCTTCCGGCGCCGCCCAGGCACATCTCCCATGCTTCGACAGTGAGCAGTCCGGGCAGCCGGTAGACGATCATTCCCGACACTCCCCAGGAACTCCGGATGCCGGTTCCAGCGATGACAGAAAATCATCGAACGCAGCCACAGACCCAGATTCGTTCACGAGATATTCGCCTCACTCCGCTGTGTACGCAATTGTCCAGAACCTGTCCTTGACCACGAGGTCGCGACGCGGTTTTGTGGAGCAAACCCCGGAGCCCGGAGACACGCGCATGCCCACGGTCCGACCACGGAACCGATCGGAGCCGACGGCTGTTCCTCCGGGTTCCCGCCCTCCAGTCAAGCGCGATCGCCGCGGCTTCGGAACTCGCCTGGGATTCCCCGAACACGTTCGGACAGAAGGTGGCCGCCGCAGGCCGGGATCTCGTACGTTCTGGTACACGGCAAGACACTTCGCCGATCGGCCGTTCGGACCAAAGTCCGTGCCTCCGCACCGCAACGAACGTGATTAATCGCGAACAGTCGTTCGTAGCGGATCACACCGAAACCGAGAGGAGCCGCGACTCGTGCCCGACCCGGAGTTCGACCCGAGCCTGATCAATGATCGCGTGGAATTCGGCCACACTCTCGAGGCCCTCTGCCAGCGAGCACGCCTGAGCGGGCGCGAAGCCGCACGCCGAGCCGGAATACCGGTGACCACCCTCAACGGCTACCTCCGAGGCCGCAACCTGCCACAGCGCAGCGGGAGCGAGGGCTTCATCGGGCTGCTGGAAGTATTGGGAATACATGACGAGAAGGCGCACGACGAATGGCTCGACACGATTGAACGGATCCGGCGACGACCCGGTCCCGAGCCGGCGGACGGGCCCGTACCGTACCGGGGTCTGGAGGCGTTCGACGAACGGGACACGGACTGGTTCTTCGGACGAACTCGTGTCACGAACCAGATCCTGAACCGGATCCACAACCGGCCTTCCCGCGGGCGCCCGCTGTTTGTGGTCGGTTCGTCCGGAGTCGGTAAGTCCTCCGTGCTGAAGGCCGGTGTGATGCCGGCGCTCGCCGGCCCCCGGGAGGGCAACCGCCTCGCACTGTTCATGACCCCAGGCCACAGTCCCTGCCTGCGGCTCGCTGATCTGCTCGGGGTGGACGGAGAGGATGTCTCACGGCAGCTCGCGGCCGATCCAGCGGAGCTTTCCCGGCACCTGTTGCATCCCGCGCTCCGCGAACGTCTGGACGACGAAGGCCATGAAGGCGCCGTGCTGATCATCGACCAGTTCGAAGAGCTGTTCAGCGCCGAAACCGCGGAATCGGAACGCCAGGCGTTCCTGCTGGCCATCGGCTACCTCGCAAACCCGGTCGCGAGCGGCGCCGCGACGACCGTCGTGGTACTGGGCATGCGCGTCGACTTCCTTCCCCAGGCCACCGACGACCTGATGCTCGCCGCCGCCCTCAACGATGACCAGGTGGTGATCGGACCCATGTCGCGAGAGGAACTCACCGAGGTGATCAAAGGGCCCGCGGCGAAAGCTCGCCTGTCGCTCGAGCCGGGTCTGGTCGATCTCATCCTGAGCGACCTCGCACCGGCGGGCTCGGCGGCGGCATGCGACTCCGGCGCCTTACCCCTTCTCGCGCATGCCCTGCGCATGACTTGGGAACGCCGGGAGCACGGGAGCCTGACTGTGGCCGGGTACCGGGACTGCGGCGGCATCCGCCAAGCGGTCGCCCAGACGGCGGACGCCATCCACATGCGGCTCGAGCCGGCAGGGCAGGATCGCGCACGCAGCATTTTCCTGCGGCTGGTCCACACCGGCGACGCTCTGCCGGACACCCGCCGCCGCGTGCCCACCGCGGAGATCGAGGACGGCTCCGCGGACGACCTGTCCGCGGATGTGCTCGACCGTTTCGTGAACGGAAGGCTGCTCACCGTCGCAGAGGACGGCGTCGAGATCGCCCACGAAGCGCTGATCCTGGCGTGGCCGCGCCTCCGGACCTGGCTCGACGACGACCGCGCCGGTCATGCCCTGCACCGCAGGCTCGGCTTGGCGGCGCGGACGTGGCAGGAGTCCGGCGAAGACGGTGACCTGCTCTACCGCGGTGGCCTGCTCACGTCGGCGAACGAATGGGTGGGGCAACCGGGACGCGACGCTCAGCTGAATGCCACCGAACGCGACTTCCTCGCCGCTTCGAACGAACGCCACCTCGCCGAGCAACGCGATCTGCGCGCCAGGCGACGGATCCGGCACGTGCTGATCTCAATCGTCGCCGTCTGCGTCCTGCTCGCGAGCGCGATGGTCAGTTATGCGGTCACACAGTCGGCGGCCAGTGCCCGGCAACGCGACTTGAGCCAGTCGCGGGAGCTCGCCACCCAGGCGGACCGGTTCCGGTCGAGCGACGTTTCGCTGGCCGCCCAGCTCAGCCTCGAGGCGTACCGCATTTCGCCGACTCCGCAAGCGAGGGCGAGCGTCCTTGACGCGAGTGCCAGCCCGCTGGCCATGCGGCTGCTCGGTCCCTTGCAGGTGCTACAAGCAGTGAGTGCCTCCTCGGACGGCACTCTTCTCGCGACGGCCGGGACAGGCCGCCAGGTTCAGTTGTGGACCCGCCGCCCCGGTGAGCTCCCCGTGCGGGCGGGGCCGCCGTTCGCGGCGGCGGACGAGACAATCTTCACGGTGGCGTTCACCCGGCACGGGAGCATCCTCGCCACGGGCGGTGGCGACCGGCGGGTGCGGTTGTGGGATGTGACCACACCGGCCGCCCCGGTGCCGCTCGGCGGGCCGCTGACCGGCTTCGGCAACACGGTTTACTCCGCGGCGTTCAGCCCGGACGGCACTCTGCTCGCAGTAGGTTCCGCGGACGAGACCATCCGATTGTTCTCGATGACAGACCCGGCGCACCCCGTTCTGCAGGCGACGATGACCGGCTTCACAGGGTTCGTCCAGGCGGTGGCCTTCGCCCCGGACGGCCGCACGCTGGCAGCCGGAGGCGCCGACCGCACCGTCCGGCTCTGGGATGTGGGAACGGCCAGCCGACCGGCGCCATTGGGCAGCGCGCTCGGCGGGCCGGTCGGCAAGGTCTTGACCGTCGCCTTCGCTCCGGACGGCCGTACACTCGCGGCCGGAAGCGCCGACAAGAACGTTTACGCCTGGGACACCGCCGATGTCCGGCATCCGGTGGCCGCCACGGCCCTGACCGGTGCGACCGGCCGGATCAACGCACTGGCCTTCACGCCCGATGGCACCACCCTCGCGGCGGGAAGCTCCGACAGCTCCGTCCGGGTCTGGGACCGTACGACGGGCCGGGTCGTGGTGTCCCTGCCGCATCCCGGACCGGTCACCGGAGTCGAGTTCCTCGACGGCGGCAGCGCGCTCGCGAGTGTTGCGGCGGACGGCGTCACCCGCCTGTGGCCAGTGCCGGGCCAGCGAATCGGGAATCGCGCCAACAGTGCGCTGTCCCTGGAGTACGCGGGTAACCACAACACCTTGATCACGAGCGCGGGTCTTCTGCCGAACACGACGGAACTGTGGGAGACGACCGATCCGGCGCGGCCAGCGCGAAGAGGCCGACCTTTGGTGAATCCCCACGCGGATGACAACTTCTCGGGTTCGGTGAGCCTGAGCCCGGACGGCCGGACCGCGGCGACCGGACTCGACGACGGCTTCGTCGTGCTCTTCGACGTTACGATCCCCGACGCCCCACGCGCGGTCGGTCCCGCTCTGCACGCGAGCGACAGTCTCGTCGAAACGGTGGAGTTCAGCCGGAACGGCCGCCTGCTGGCCGTCGGCACCGACGACCGGCCGGTCACGCTCTGGGACGTGAGCGACCCGCAGTCGACCAAGCTGGTCGCGACGCTGCAAGGAGCGGGCAACAGTGTCTATTCGCTGTCGTTCAGTGCCGACGACTCCCTGCTCGCGGCTGGCAGTCTCGACGGGAAGATCTGGCTCTGGGACGTGAGCCGTCCCGGCTCCGCACGACCACTTCCGGCTCTCTCGGGCTTCGACAGCTACGTCCACTCCGTCGTGTTCTCCCCCAAGGGCCCGATCATCGCGGCCGGCGGCGCGGACAAGACCGTCCGCCTGTGGGACCTCGCCGATCCCGCCGCACCCCGCGCGCTCGGCAACCCGCTGGTCGGCGCGACGAACTACGTCTACTCAGTGGCCTTCAGCCCGGACGGCGGCACCTTGGCTGCGGGCGGCTACGACCACACCGTGTGGACCTGGGACATGACGGATCCGAGTGCACCCCGGTGGCTCGCCACCCTGACAGCCGCGCAGGACTCGGTGTTCGTCGTCGAGTTCGCCCCCGACGGGCACGCGCTCACGGCAGGAACCGCGGAGAAGGCGATCCGCCTGTGGGAGACAGATCCCGATCGGGCGGCCGAGCGGATTTGCGCGGCGGTGGGGCAACGGATCACCGAAGAGGAGTGGGCCCGCTACGTGCCCGGCCGGCCTTACGACCCGCGGTGTTGATCGGTGAACCCTGTTGTCGGCCGGACGGACCGGGTTGGGTAATTCCCTACCTAAGTCGGCTCCGGCGGCAAGATCATCGCGGTAAATTCTCGACAGCGCGCGCAAATCCGGCAAATCCCCGTCCCCACGAGGAGTCTTCCGATGTCGAGGAAGTTCGCACTGGCCGGCGCCGTCGCGCTCGCCCTGACCCTGACCCTGACCCCGCTCGCCGCGGGGACCGCGTCGGCCGCCGTCGAGCAGGAAGCCGCCGTCACCACGGTCTACTACAGCACCGCCAGCGC
Source organism: Amycolatopsis nalaikhensis (assembly GCF_030264295.1). Classification (GTDB taxonomy): domain Bacteria; phylum Actinomycetota; class Actinomycetes; order Mycobacteriales; family Pseudonocardiaceae; genus Amycolatopsis; species Amycolatopsis nalaikhensis. The sequence continues at coordinate 9,015,861 of NZ_CP127173.1, forward strand.
CCCGACCTTCCGGTCGGTCATCAACGCCGGTGCCGCCAACTGGAACCGCAGCGTGACCAACGTCAGACTGGTCGAGCGCAACTCCGGCGCCAGCCTACGCTACACCGAAGGCAACGACCCCCGCGGCTCCTACGCCCAGACCAACGGGCACGGCAGCGGCACCATCTTCATCGACTACACCCAGGCCCGCCAGTACAACCCGACCCGCATCGCGGCCCACGAAACCGGCCACGCGCTCGGGCTGCCCGACCACTACTCCGGCCCGTGCTCGGAGCTGATGTCGGGCGGTGGCCCCGGCCCGTCGTGCACCAACGCCGTGCCGAACTCGGCCGAACGCAGCCGGGTGAACCAGCTGTGGGCCAACGGTTTGGCCGCCGCGACGTCCGCTGAACAGCGCGTCTACGGCTTCTGAACCCGCTGAGGTGGCCCGGGCTTTCGCGCCCGGGCCATTCTCATGCCCGCTGCGACGCCGGTTCCCCGAGGGCCGCCGCGAACCCCGGCGGGACCAGGACGTCCTCCCGGCCGAGGTCGTGCACGCTGCGCTTTCCCAGCGCCAGCAACGTGGAGTCGATGCCGTTGCGCAGGACGTCGAGCACGTTCTCCACGCCCGCCTGCCCGCCCGCGGCCAGGCCCCAGAGGTAGGCGCGGCCGATCAGCACCGCTTTCGCGCCCAGGGCCAGCGCCTTGACGACGTCGCTGCCGCGGCGGATGCCGCCGTCCAGCAGGACTTCCACCTGCGAGCCGACCGCGTCCGCGATCGCCGGGAGGGCCCGGATCGTCGCCGGGGTGCCGTCGAGGTTGTTGCCGCCGTGGTTGGACACCGAGATCCCGCTGACCCCGGCGTCGACCGCGCGGCGGGCCTCGTCGACCCGGATGACGCCCTTGAGCAGGAACGGCCCGTCCCACTGCGCGCGCAGCCAGGCCACGTCGTCCCACGACGGCGGCGGCGTCTGCATCCACTGGCCGTACGCGCCGAAGAACGTCGGCGCCTCCTCCCCCGGCGCGACCATGTTCGGCACGCCCAGGTCGGGCAGCCGCCGCGTCTTCGCGTAGTCCAGCAGCCACCGCGGCCGGGTCAGGCCTTCCGGCGCGAACCGCAGGAGCTCACGGAAGGTGAGTTTTTCGGGGATGTGCGGGCTGCCCCAGTCGCGGCTGTGGGAGAACGACCAGTCGAGCGTCAGGATGATGCCGACCGCCCCGGCGGCGCGGGCGCGCTCGAGGCGCCGCAGGATGTCGTCGCGGGTGCCGGTCCAGTAGATCTGGAAGTAGGTGTTCGGGTTGGCCGCGACGACCTCTTCGATCGGCTTGCTGCCGAAGGAGCTCAGGCCGATCGACGTCCCGCGCGCGGCGGCGGCTCGGGCGACCGCGACTTCGCCCTCGGGGTGCACGGCCTGCACGCCGGTCGGCGAGATCAGCACCGGCAGCGCGACGTCGCGGCCGAGGACGTGCGTGGCCAGCTCGCGTTGGCCGTGGTGCCCGGCGGTGCGCGGGGCGAAGCGCAGCTCGTCGAACGCGCCGAGGTTGTCGGCCAGCGTCAGGCCCTTCTCGGAACCGGCGATCAGGGCGGAGTACACGGATCCGGGCAGCCGTTTCTTGGCGCGGCGCTGGGCCTCGGCGACGGATTCGAACCAGGTCATCGTTTTCCCTTCGGGTCTGTGCGCAGGAGGCGCCGGGCGAGAGCCGGGCGGACCGGCTCGAGGGTGCGGTGGGTCAGGCACCCGGCCCACACGCCGGCGCCGTAGGCGACGTCGTCGGCGATCGCGGCGGCGGTGTAGCGGACGGGATCCAGCTCCGGCCGCTGCTTCAGCCACGCGGCGAGGGGCGGGCCGAACAGCAGCGACGCGGCGGCGGCACGCCATCCGCGTCGCAGCAGGAGCGCGGCGAGCACGGGCGCGGCGAACTGCGTGCCGTAGCGGCCGCAGCCGAGCCAGGTCTGGTGGACGGCGGTGGCCATCGCGCGGACGACGCCGTCGGCAGGGATGTCGTCGGCGCGCAGTCGGCGGACCAAGTCGGCGACCGAGCCGCCGAACGCCAGCGCGGCGAGGCCCGGACGGCGCGCCAGCAGCGCGGCGACGGTCAGCGTCGGCCACGGGTGCAGCGCCAGGGGTGCCAGCAGCCCCGGGTGTCGCTGTGAGAGTGGTGCGGCGGACGTGCCGTACCGCGCTCGTCGCGTGAGAAGTCCTTGCCACGTCGAGGGTTCGTGGTGGTCGACGTGGACGTCAGGGGCGTAGCGGATCCGGTGGCCCGCCTTGTGCAGACGCCAGACGAGGTCGACGTCCTCGCCGAAGCGCAGCTCCGGGTCGAAGGCACCGACTTCGCGCACGGCGGCCGCTTTGACGACGAGCGCGGCGGTCGGGACGTACGACACGCGGGTGCCGGGCGCGACCCGGGCGGGGCGGTCGCCGAGGTCGAGGCTGCTCGCCGCGCGGGTGTAGCGCCCCGCCGCCGTGTCCGGAGCCAGGGGCGTGACCCGGGGCGCGACCGCGGCCACCAGGGGGTCGGCGAAGTGTTCCGCGAGCCGGTCGGCCCAGTCGGGCGCCGGGACGCAGTCACTGTCCACAAAGGCCACGAGGTCGGTGGAGACGTGGTCGAGCGCGGTGTTCCGCGCGGGGCCGGGGCCGCCGTTGACGTCGCGGCGGACGAGCTTCGCGCCGTGACGTGCCGCAACCTCGCTGACGGCGGCGGGGTCGGCCGAGCCGTCGTCGACGACGAGGACGGGGTGACGGCCGTCGAGCCCGCCCAGGCAGCGGTCGAGGAGTTCGGCCCGGTCGCGGACGGGGACGACCACGGTGAGGTCCGCGGGCGTGGCCGGTTCCGGTGGCACGGGGTGCGCGAGCCCGGCGTCGGTGAGCCGCCGGGCGAGCACGCCCGCGGCGGCCGAGGCGACCGGGCCGTCGGCGAGTTCGCGCCAGGCGGCCTGACCGGCTTCGGTCAGGCGCAGGACTCGGGCCGGGGAGCCGCCGAAGAGGAGTTCGGCGGTGAGCTGCTTGGTGTCCTGGTCCGGGGTGACGCGGAAGCCGCGCGGTAGGGGGGTCACAGGGCCAGGCCTCCGTCCACGGGGACGACGGCGCCGGTCATGGCGCCGCTGTCCGGGCTCGCCAGGAAGGCCAGCACGGCGGCGACTTCGTCGGGGCCGAGGAGGCGCTGGACGGGTTGCTGGGCGGCGAAGGCGGCCGCGTCGGGGAGGGCGTAGAGGCGGGCGCTTTCGGCGAGGATGGGGGTGTCGGTCGAGCCGGGGCTGACGGCGTTGGCGGTGACGCCGGAGCCGCCGAGTTCGGCCCCGAGGGCGCGGACGAGCCCGGCAACCCCGGCTTTGGCGGCACAGTAGGCGGCGAGCATGGGCAAGCCCCGAGTGGCGGCGGCCGAGGCGACGGCGAGGAACCGCCCATGGCGGGGCTGCGGGCGGCGCAGGAGGGCGGGGATCGCGGCGCGGGCGAGGGTGAGGACGCCGGTGAGGTTGACGTCGAGGACGGCTTTTTCCTGCTCCGGAGGGACTTCCCAGAGGGGCACGCCCCCGGCGATGACACCGGCGGCGGCGATGGCGACGTCGAGGCCACCCCACCGGCGTTCGGCCTCGGTGACGGCGGCTTGCATCGCGGCGGGGTCCCGGACATCGGCGACGAAGGTGTCGACGTTGGGGAGCGCGCCGACGGCGGCGAGGTCGGCGGGGGTGGCCATGGGGTACGGGAGGGCCGGGTCATCGGCGGCGAGGTCGACGGCGAGGACGGAGCAGCCTTGCAGGGCGAGACGCCGGACGGTCGCGGCCCCGATCCCCCGGGCGGCGCCGGTGACGAGAGCGACGCGCGGGCTCATCGCGGCACCACCCTCGGGTGGCACGTGTGAACGGCTCGGATCCGCGGCACCACCGGCTGCCGGGCACGCGCCGGATCGGCCGTGGTCCTCGGCCCCGCCGGACCCCCGAGGCGCCGCGGCACCACCGGCCGCCGGGCGGGCGGCGACATCCTCTGGCTCATCGCGGCATCACCGCACCCGGCTCGCGGACCGGGCACCATCCGTCCACATGGGACACCAGCGCCGAGGTTAACTCAGCCAGCAGGTCCGCCCCCTCCTCGGCCGTCGCAGCACGAGGGTCGCCGAGCACCCCGGTCTCCGTCACCGCCCGGACCCCGCCCTCCCGCAACACCGGCATCAACTCGCCGATCGACCGCCCGTCCCCCGCCACCGCGCGGTCCATCCGCACCGAACCCGGCCGCAGCACCAGCTGCAACGCCGTCTCCGGCCGACCGGCGTGCGGCTCGCCCTCCCAACGCGGCTGGAACACCGACACGTCCCGAGACTCCGCGCGCAACCGGGCGGCCGCGCGGCCCACCGGTCCCGCGTTGCCCCCGTGCGCCGACACGAACAACACGTGCTCGAACGTCTCCGTCGCTGAGCGGCCCAGCTCCACCAGCAGGAACTCCGTCGCCTCCTGGCCGATCGACAACGTCCCCGCGAAGCCCGCGTGCTCACCACTCGACCCGTACGCCACCGCGGGCGCCACCAGCACGTCCGGCCGCACCTCGGCGAGCCGGTCGCACAAGCCCACCGCGATGTCGGTGTCCGTCGACAGCGGCAAGTGCGGGCCGTGCTGCTCGGTCGCCCCGATCGGCACCGCCAGGATCGCCGCCCGCCGAGCGACGTCCGGCCAGGAAAGGTCCGCGAGCCGCACGGTCAGCGCCTGAACCCGGCGAGCGGGCTTTCGTCGCACGCGCGCTCCGGTGGGCGGCGCATCCCGATCGTCACCGGGACCGGCTCGCGCTTCCGATGGGAGTGGTCCAGCGACGGCTTCGGCACGCTCGTCACGCCCGCCAGCGCCAGTTCGCCGTGGCCGCGCACGCACTCCGGGTCCGGGCCGTCCAGCGGCAGGCCGGTGAAGAACTTCGCCGCCATGCAGCCGCCGCGGCAGGCGTCGAACGCCGAGCACGACTCGCACGCCCCGCCGCTCTGCGGCGAACGCAACGACGTGAACAACTCCGACTCCCGCCACACCCTCGTGAACCCGCCCTCGGAACGGACGTTGCCCGCCAGGAACGTGTCGTGGATGGCGAACGGGCACGCGTAGACGTCACCCACCGGGTCGACGAGGCACACGACGCGGCCGGCGCCGCACAGGTTCAGCCCCGGCAGGTCGCCCTCGCCGTAGCCCGCCAGGTGGAAGAACGAGTCGCCGGTCAGCACGCCTTCGCCGTGCGCCACCAGCCAGTCGTACAGCGAACGCTGCTGCGCGGCGGTCGGGTGCAGCTCGTCCCACGTGTCCACGCCGCGGCCGGACGGGCGCAGCCGGGTGATCCGCAGCTGGGCGCCGTAGCGGTCGGCGATCGCCTTGAACTCGTCGAGCTGGGCGACGTTGTGGCGGGTCATCACCACCGAGATCTTGAAGTTCGCGAAACCCGCGTCCGCCAAATGCTCCATGGCGCGGATCGCCGTGGCGTACGAGCCGGGCCCGCGGACGTGGTCGTTGACCTCGGCCGTCGCTCCGTCCAAGGAGATCTGGACGTCGACGTAGTCACTCGCCGCGAGCCGCCGCGCCACCTCCGGCGTGATCTTCACGCCGTTCGTGGAGAACTTCACGCCCACGTGGTGCTCGGTCGCGTAATCGACCAGTTCCCAGAAGTCCGGGCGGACGGTCGGTTCGCCGCCGCCGATGTTGACGTAGAACACCTGCATGCGCTCGAACTCGTCGATCAGCGCCTTGCACTCCGCTGTGGACAGTTCGCGCGGGTCCCGCCGTCCGGACGAGGAAAGGCAGTGGACGCACGAGAGATTGCAGGCGTAGGTCAGTTCCCAGGTGAGGCAGATCGGGGCGTCGAGCCCGTACTGGAATTCGTCCACAAGGGACATCAGGCACTCCTCGGCTGGATCATCCGCGACGCCGCCAGCGCGGCCAGCGCGGCGCGGTAGCGCGGCAGCTCGGGCGGGCCGACGCCGGCGCCGTCGCAGGCCGCGCGGGCGCTCGGGTGGTCGGCCAGCGACCGGACGACGGTCAGCAGGGCCGGGCTCTTCAGGAACGACAGGCGGCGGGTGCCGAAGTGGTACAGCAGCGCCCCGAACCGCTCGGGCCGGATGGCGACCCGTTCGTCCAGGCGCCAGGCGGCGTCCAGGTCGAACGGGCCGGCCGCGGCGTCAGTAGACACCGCACATCCCGTCGATGGAGACCTCCTCGACCAGCAGGTCTTCGGCCACCACGGTGTCCTCGGCGGGGGTGGGCTGCTCGGCGGGCTTCTCGGTCATCGTGACTCCTTCGGCACTGAGACAGTTTCGGCACGCTGTGACGAATATGGGGAGAGTAATGTCACGGCGTGTCGGAAACAACCCCGGGAACGGAACGGCCACTCGGATGACCCAACGCACCACCGGCGCCGGCCGCCGCGGCCGTCCCCCGGGCACCAGCGCCCGCGAGCTGGAGGTCATCGCGCTGCGGCTGTTCACCGAGCGGGGCTTCCACGAGACGACGGTCGACGACATCGCCGCCGCCGCGGGGGTCAGCCGCCGGACGTTCTTCCGGTACTACGAAGCCAAGTCCGACGTGCTGTGGAACGAGTTCGACCACGAGGTCGAGACGATCACCGAGCTGCTCGCGGCGGCGCCGGACGCACTCCCGGTGATGGACGCGGTCCGCGAAGCGGTGCTCGCGGCGAACCACTACCGCGCCGAGGACGTCCCGGAGCTGCGGATGCGGATGAGCCTGGTCAGCTCGGTCCCGGAGCTGGCCGCGAGCGCGGCGCGGCACTACGACGCGTGGGAGCGCGCGGTGAGCGCGTACGTCGGGCGCCGGACGGGCCAGCCGGCGGACTCGCTGTACCCGCTGACGGTGGGCCGCGCGGTGCTGGCGGCCTGCCGCGCGGGCTACGAGCGTTGGTCGGCCCGCGCGGACGCGGACCTCACCGTCTACCTGGACGCGGCCTTGCGGGCGTTGGCCGCCGGCTTCGCGGACCCGGTGCTGACCGCCGAACCCCAGCCCGTCGCCGGGGACTGACGCGGCCGCGGTTCCCTGACGGGGTCGGGATCGGTGATCATCCCGATGTCGCGCGCATCCGGGGTCAATACGGTCGAACCATGCGAAAAGCCCTCCTCGCCGGGGTCACCGGCGCCCTCTTCCTGACCACGGTCTCCGCCGCCGCGGCCGCGCCGCCGCTGCGGCTGCCCGCACCGACCGGGCCGTATCCGGTCGGCAGCACCGAACTGCACCTCGTCGACCACGGCCGCCCGGACCCGTGGGTCGCGGGGACGACGCGGGAGCTGATGGTGACCGTCCGGTACCCGGCGCGGCCCGGCGGCGGCCCGAAAGCGCCGTACATCCCGGAAAACGCGGCGAAAGTCGTCGCCGAAGACGACGCGGCGCAGCTGCGCGTCCCCGCCGGCCGGCTCGGCTACACCTTCCCCACGCACGCCCGCACCGGCGCTCCCGCCGCCGGCGGGCCGCGGCCGGTCGTGCTCTACTCCCCCAGCGCGAAGTACCCCCGTTCGGTCGGGACCGCGCTCCTGGAGCAGCTGGCGAGCGAGGGGTACGTGACGGTGGCGATCGACCACACCCACGAGCCCGCCGCGGTGGAGTTCCCCGGCGGCCGGGTGAAACGCCGGGTGCTGCCCTCGGGCCCGGACGCGGGCAAGCGGCTGATCGCCACGCGGGTGGCCGACACCCGGTTCGTCCTCGACGCGCTGGAAACCCTGGCCCGGGGCGGAAAACCCGACGCGGAGCAGCGCGCGCTCCCCGCCGGGCTCGTCCCGGACGTCTCGCGGATCGGCATGTTCGGCCACTCCGGCGGCGGGTTCACCACCGGCGAGACGATGGTCGTGGACGGCCGCGTCGACGCGGGCGCCGACCTCGACGGCAGCATGGCGTACTCCCTGTCGAACCGCGACTTCGGCCGCGCCGCCACCGAAGGCCTCGACCGGCCGTTCCTGCTGATGAGCGCGGGCGACCACAGCGCGGCCTCCGACGTCTCGTGGCAGGAATTCCTGAGCCACCAGCGCGGGCCCGTCCGCGAGCACTACCTGCCCGACGGCGAGCACTTCAGCTACACGGACTACCAGGTGCTCCTGCCGCGGCTCGGCCTCGACCCGGCGTCGATCGCCCCGTTCATCGGGACGATCGAGCCGGGCCGGAGCCTCGACACCCAGCGCGCGTGCCTGAGCGCGTTCTTTTCCGAGTACGTCAGGTGAGCTACGCGGGCACAGCGCCGGGCTTGCCGTCGGCGACGACGAAGCTCGCGCGGGTGCTCACCGGGGCACCGGGCCGCGAGACGTAGTCGACGACGCGGTAGTCGGCCGTCCACTCCGCCCGGGTGATCACGTTGCGGACGTAGCCGCGCTTGCGGTTGACGAACTTCAGGTGCGGGTTTTCCCGCAGCTGCACGGCATCGCCCGCGTTCTGCTCGACGCCGTCGCCGCCGGAGGTGATCGACGTGCCGACGAGCTCGGTTCCCACCGTCGCCGACATCGGGTCCGCGAAGTCGGCCTTGATGTCGGCGACGTAGCTCGCGTGCACGTCACCGGTGATCACCACCGGGTTGCTCGCCCCGGCCAGGTGGTCGCGGACGAAGTCGCGCTCGACCGGGTAGCTGTCCCAGGCATCGTCGCTGAAGCTCTGCTCCGGGCCCGCCGTGAAGTCGCGGGCGGAGAAGAACACCTGCTGCGCCAGGACGTTCCACCGCGCGGTGCGGCCCGCGAGGTTGCGCAGCAGCCAGTCCTTCTGCGCGGCACCGAGGATCGTGCGGGCCGGGTCGAGCCGCTCCTGCGGCGTCACCTCCTGGTCGTCGCGGAACTGGCGGGTGTCGAGCAGGTGGAAGTCGACGAGGTCGCCGAAGGTCAGCCGCCGGTGGATGCGGATGTCCGGTCCCGACGGGCGCTGGGCGCGCCGCAGCGGCATGTGCTCGTAGTAGGCCTGGAACGCGGCCGCGCGGCGTTGCCGGAACACCGCCGGGTCCTGGTCGGGTTCGGTGTCGGGCTGGGAGATGTCGCCCGCCCAGTTGTTTTCGACCTCGTGGTCGTCGAACACGACGGCCCACGGGAACGCGGCGTGCGCGGCCTGCAGGTCCGGGTCGGTCTTGTACTGCGCGAGGCGGGTGCGGTAGTCGGCCAGGGTCCAGATCTCGGCGGCGGGCGCGTGGCCGCGGCCGATCGTGCCCTGCGCGCCGCCTTCGTAGATGTAGTCGCCGAGGAACGCCACCAAGTCGAGGTCTTCATCCGCCATGTGCCGGTAGGCGGTGTAGAAGCCTTCGGGGTAGTTCTGGCAGCTGGCGAAGGCGAAGGCGAACCGGTCGGTGCGCGACCCGGGCCGCGGCGCGGTCTTCGTCCGGCCCGCCGGGCTCAGCTCGCGGCCGGTCCGGAAGCGGTAGAAGTATTCGCGGCCGGGCCGCAGGCCGGACACCTCGACGTGCACGGTGTGCGCCTGCTCCGGGCGCGCGAGTTCGGCTCCGGCGGCGACCACCCGGCGGAAGCCCTCGTCCTCGGCGACCTGCCAGCTGACCGGAACCGGCCGGGTGGGCATGCCGCCGTCCGGAGCCAGCGGGGCGGGCGCGAGCCGCGTCCACAGCACCACCCCATCGGGTAGCGGGTCCCCCGAAGCCACACCGAGGGTGAACGGGGCGCGGATCGGCGCGGCCCCGGCACCTTCGGCCGCCGCGGCGGGGACCCCGGACAGGGCGGCGGCGCCGAGCGCGGCGGTGCCGGCCAGCAGAACCTGCCGACGCGACGGCGCCGGACCCGCGGCGGCGTCGAATGGACCAGCCATGTGTCACCTCTTCCGAAGAGCGTTTCCGGTGCGCGGAGGCGCACGGCCCGCACACGCTAAGTTCGGCGGATGACGACGGTCCGACATCGTGATGACCCGATGGTGTACACCCGAATTAAGTAGAGAAATCCCGTTCGCGACGGAGAGCTACTCGAACGCCTCCGCGTTGGGCGGCGAGCACATGCTCACCGCCAGGGTGAAGCCGCCGATCGTGCCGCGGCTCGGCCGTCCGGGTACCACCGACGGGTACCGCGCCCCGTGCACGTGCGCCAGGTCCTGCGGTTTCTCCTTCGCGTACGAGGCGTAGCCGTACGGCTCCAGTGCTCCCTGCCCGCGCTGGAACGCCTGCCGGACCTCGTCCTCCTTCGCGTTGCCCAGCGACGGGTCGGTCACCCCGGCCGTCGTGAGCGTCTTCACCGGGCAGGATGCGGCTAGATTGCTAGCATGCTAGCCTGTCGGACGTGGGTGATGAGGACGTCAAGCAGTTCAACGTGTACCTGCCCGTCGGCTTGATCCGGCAGGTCAAGCACCGCGCCATCGAAACGGAGCAGTCGCTGTCGGCCCTCGTCGCCGAAGCGCTGCGCGCCTACCTGGAAAAGGAGCACTGACATGACGACCGAGGGCGTCGAAGCGCTGTACCTGGAGACGCACAACTGGGGCAAGGCGGCCAAGTTCTTCCAGGCGCTCGGCTACCGGCTCGAGTTCGAGACCGGCCACGGCTCGGGCCAGCTGCGCAACGGCGACGGCCCGTTCCTCTTCATCGCCGAGGTGCCCGAGACGCAGGAGCCGCGCACGCAGGTCGTGTTCAAGGTGCCCGACGCGGACGCGTTCGAGGCCGACGGCATCGTCGAGGTCGTGACCCCGTTCGAGGACACCCACTACGGGACCCGCGAAATGACCGTCCGCGACCCCGACGGGCGGACGTGGACCCTGTCGGCGCCGGGGAAGGCGTGACGTGCGCGCCGCCCCGGACAGTACCGCCGTCCGGACCGCGCTGTGGCGGGCCCTGCACGTCCGGCTCGACCCGCCGCCGCACGTGTTCGCCGACGAACTGGGCCTCCGGCTGGCCGACCCCGGCGAGCGGTGGCGGGACCGCGACGACATGGACCCGGCCACCGCGGGCCGCTACCGGGCGGGCATGGTCGCGCGGGCCCGGTTCGTCGAGGACCTGGTGACCGAGCGGGCCGCCGACGGCGTCGCCCAGTACGTGATCCTCGGTGCCGGGCTGGACACCTTCGCCCAGCGCCGGCCGGAAGTCGCGGCCCGGATGCGCGTGTTCGAGGTCGACCAGCCCGGCCCGCAGGCGTGGAAACGCCGTCGCCTGGCCGAACTCGGCCTCGGCGTCCCGGACTGGCTGCGGCTCGTCCCGGTCGACTTCGAAGCCGGGGCGTCGTGGCCGGACGAGCTCGCGGCCGCGGGCTTCGCGACGGACCGGCCGGCGGTCGTCGCCTCCACGGGCGTCAGCATGTACCTCTCGAAGGAGGCGAACGCGGCCACGCTGCGCCGGATCGCCGGGTTCGCGCCGGGATCCACGTTCGCGATGACGTTCATGCTGCCCGCCGAACTGCTCGACGAGGGCGACCGCGCGCGGCACCGGGCCACGGCGAGCAAGGCGAAGTCGGCGGGAACGCCGTTCGTGAGTTCCTTCTCCCCCACCGAACTCCTCGCCATGGCCAGGGAAGCCGGTTTCCGCGCGGTGACCCACGTTTCCGGCGACGAGCTGAACGACCGGTACTTTGCGGGCCGGGCCGACGGGCTCCGCATCACGAAGGGCGAGGAGTTCCTCGTCGCGACGACGTGATCACGGCCGGGGCAACCGGTCGAGGTAGGCCCGCAGCATCACCTTGAGCTGGTCGAGCAGCTCGGGGGCGCCGTCGCCGCGGAACGCCTCCTGCAGCACCGCGTCCGCGGCGAGGAACGCCGCCCGGCAGGCGAGCGCGGCCGCGTCGTCGTCGCGGACGCGGTGCTGCGCGACGAGGATCCGGTGCACGCCCGCGGCCATCACGCGCTTGTGGGCGAGGTCGGCTTCCCGCGCCGCGTCGGTGAGCCCGCGGCCGAGCCACAACGCGCGGAACCCGGGTTCGGCGCGGTAGAGCCCGGCGAACGCGTCGACGAGGAGGCCGACCGGGTCGGCCCACGTCTCCGTCTTCGCGCGTCCGGCGAAGGCGTCCATCAGGTCTTCCAGCCGGGCGAGGTAGACGTCGGCGAGGGCCTCGGTGATGGCGTCGCGGTCCGGGAGGTACTGGTAGAGCGCCCCCACGGACACCCCGGCTTCGGCGGCGACGCGGGTCGTGGTCAGCGCCTCGACGCCGTCCGCGGCGAGCAACCGGTCGGCCGCCGCCAGGACCTGGGCCAGCTTCTGCCGCGACCGGGCCTGGCGCGGCACCCGGCGCAGCCGGACGGCGGACTCCAGGGGATCCGGCCGGGTCATCGCGTCGCTCCAAACCTGAACGTGACTTTGATTCGGATTTATCCTAGCCTCGACCTTATGGGAGTGGCGGGTTCGGCGCTCGACGAGGCGCGGCGGGCGGTGGCGCGGGCCTGTCACGGCCTGGCCGGCGAGGGGCTGCTGATCGGCACGGCGGGCAACGTGAGTGTCCGGACGGGCGACCACGTGGCGGTGACCGCGACGGGAGTAGTGCTGGGCCGGGCCACGGCGGACGACGTCACGGTGGTCGACCTCGACGGCGGAGTCGTCGCCGGGGAGCTGCTGCCGACGTCAGAGCTGGAGCTGCACCTCGGGATCTACCGGCGCTACGGCGCGGGCGCGGTGGTCCACACGCATTCGCCGCAGGCGACGGCGGTGTCGCTGGTGCTCGACGAGCTGCCGTGCGTGCACTACCAGCAGCTCGCGCTGGGCGGCGCGATCCGGGTCGCGCCGTTCGCCGTGTTCGGGTCGGCGGAGCTGGCGGCGGGCACGCTCGCGGCGCTCGAGGGCAAGGCGGCGGCCCTGCTGGCCAACCACGGCGCGGTCGCGCACGGCCCGACGCTGGAGTCCGCTGTGGACAATGCGCTGCTGCTGGAATGGGCGTGCGGCTTGTACGTGCGGGCCGCGACGCTGGGTTCGCCGCGCGAGTTGGACGCCGCGCAGCAGGACGCGGTGTTCGCCGCGGCGGTCCGGCGTGGGTACGGGCGGCCCCGGCGGATCGAGGAGGAGGGCCGGTGACGCAGACGGTCGTCACGCTGGGAGCGCACGTATTCGACGTGCAGGTCCGGCCCGTGGAGGCCATCCCCGAAGGCCAGGGCGCGGCTTTGGTGGAGCAGATCCGCTTCGGCCCGGCGGGCACGGCCGCGGGAACGGCGATCACGCTGGCCAAGCTGGGAGCGACGGTCCGCACGGCGGGCGCGATCGGCACCGACCCGATCGGCGATCTCCTGCTGGCGATGCTCACGCGTTACGGGGTCGACACGTCGTTGCTGCTGCGCCGCGACGGCGTGCAGACGTCGGCTTCGGTGCTGCCGATTCGTGCGGATGGCAGCCGTCCCGCTTTCCACGTGCCGGGCGCGAACCTGACTTACTCGCCTGCCGATGCGCCGGTCGCGGAGATCGCCCGGGCGACCCACCTGCACCTGGGCGGGCCCGAGCTGATGGGTGGCGCGAAGGCCGTGGAGATCCTCGCTCCGGCGCGGATCTCGGGGGTGGTGACGTCCGCCGATCTGCTGGCGCCCGGTGATCCCGGGGTGCTCGCCTGGCTCGCGCCCGCACTGTCCTCTTTGGATTACCTGCTGCCGAACGAGGAGCAGGTGCTGGGGTTGTCGGGCGCGTCTTCGCTCGAGTCGGGTGCGCGCGCGTTGCTCGACCGAGGGGTCGGTTGTGTGGCAGTCACGCGCGGGGCACGCGGGGCTCTGGTGGTCACGGCCGAGTCGGAGGTCGCGGTTCCGGCGTTCGCGGTGCAGGTGACGGACACGACGGGCTGCGGCGACGCGTTTTCGGCGGGCTTCCTGCGGGGGCTGGGCCTCGGCCGGTCGCTGAGGGAGTCGGCGGTGCTGGGCTGCGCGGCGGCGGGCTTGGTGGCCCAGGGGCTCGGCAGCGACCACGGCGAGTTCGACCTCGCCGCGGCGGACGCCTTCGCCGCGCAAACCGCGACCCTCGAGATGGACTGACCGGGCCCGAAGCGCCCCAAGGCGGCCTTGGGTGCGTCTGACGCACCCAAGGCCGCCTTCGTTGCGTCTCACGCACCGAAGGCCACATTGGGGCGCTCCCCGCCCCGGCCCGAGTCCACGTGAAGCTTTCTTGCATATTGACCCCTTGACTTGACGTTTTCCCGCACGCAAGATGCCTCTCGTGCGGAACGAAGTCAAAACGACCGATCTGGACCGGCGCATCGTCGCCGCCCTGCAGCTGAACGGGCGGGCTCCCTGGGGCACCGTCGCGCGGCACGTCGGGGCCAGTGAATCCACCGTGCTGCGGCGGGCCGCGCAGCTCACCGAAAGCCGTCAGCTGCGGGTCATCGGCGTGGTCGACGTCCTCCGGTGCGGGCTCGGCGTGCCCGTCCTCGCCCGGTTCAAGACGCGGCCCGGCACCGCCGCCGCCGTGGCCGACGCCCTCGCCGCCCGGCCCGATGTCCGGTACGCCACCGTGCTCGCCGGGAGTGCCGACTGCTCCGCCGAGTTCGTCCTGCCCTCCTACGGCGACATCGCCGGCCTGCAGGAGAACGGCTTCCCCGCCGCCGAGGCCATCCGGGACGCCGAGACCTTCGCGGTCATGCGGACCTTCACCTCCAACCACGACTGGGACTCCGGTGAACTGACCCCCGACGCCGTCGCCGAGCTGCGCGGCGGTGATGTCCGGCCGTTCGAAGAACAGCACTGGGAGCGCCCGCCCGAGCAGCTCGACGAGCTGGACCTCGCCATCTGCGCCGCGCTCGGCGAAGACGGGCGGCTGCCGTTCAAGGAGGTGTCGCGGCTGGTCGGCACCAGCGAATCCACCGTCGCCCGGCGGGTCGACTCGCTCGTGCGGCGCGGCTGCCTGCGCTTCCGGACCCTGGCCGAGCCCGCCATGTTCGGGTACGCCCTCGAGTTCATGCTCTGGCTCTCCGTGGTCCCCGGCGAGCTGGACCGCGCCGGGCAGCAGCTCGCCGCCCACCCCGGCACCAAGTACCTCTCCGCCACCACCGGCCGGTTCAACCTCGTCGGCCAGATCGTGCTGCGCCACTACGGCGAGCTGTACCGCCACACCACCGACGTCGTCGGCGCGCTGCCCGGGCTCCGGGAAGCCGACGTGACCCTGCAGGTTTCGACGCTCAAACGCGCGTGGGCCCCGACGCCCGCCGCCACTCTGGAGGACGCATGACCGGGCAACCCTGGCAGTGGGACGAACCGACCTGGCGCGGGCACGTCGAGCACGTCCGGGCCGGGCGCCCACTGCGGCCGTCGTCGTGGCCCGGCGGCGCGAAGGTCGCGGTCGCGCTGTCCTTCGACTCCGACCACGAGACGCCTGCCCTCCGCGACGGCGAAACCCTGCCCGGCAAGATGGCGCAAGGCGAGTACGGCGCCCGCGTCGGCGTGCCGCGCATCCTGAAGCTGCTCGACAAGCACAACGCGCCCGCTTCCTTCTTCGTGCCCGCCGTCTCGGCGCTGCTGCACGACGGCGAGGTGAAGTCCTATGTGGACGCCGGGCACGAGGTCGCGCTGCACGGCTGGATCCACGAACGCAACACCGCCCTCACCGAGACCGAGGAGCGCGACCTCGCCTTCCGCGCCGCCGACGTCCTCGAGCGCCTGAGCGGCACCCGGCCGGTCGGCATCCGGACGCCGTCGTGGGACTTCTCCGCGCACACCCTCGCCATCACCCGCGAGCTCGGCCTCAAGTACGACTCGTCGCTGATGGCCGACGACGACTGCTACGAGCTGCTCGAACACGGCGAACCCACCGGCGTCGTCGAGCTGCCCGTCGAGTGGATCCGCGACGACGCGCCGTACTTCATGATGGACCGGTTCGCGTCGCTGCGGCCCTACACCCCGCCACGCGGCGTGCTCTCGATCTGGCGCGACGAGTTCGACGCCGCCCACGCCGAGGGCGGGATCTTCCAGCTCACCATGCACCCGCACATCATCGGGCACCGCTCGCGGCTGGCCGTGCTGGCCGAGCTGCTCGACCACATCGGCGGCCACGACGACGTCTGGTTCGCCACGCACGCCCAGATCGTCGACCACGTCCTGGAGGAGCGGTCATGACCACTGTGGACACCAGAGTCGGCCACCGGCTGACCGCCCGGCAGCGGAAGGCGATCGTCGCCGGCGCCGTCGGCAACACCGTCGAATGGGTCGACTGGGCCGTCTACGCCACGTTCGCCCCGGTCTTCGCCGGCCAGTTCTTCGCCGGGGGCAGTGAAACCACGGCGTTGCTGTCCACTTTGGCCGTGTTCGCGGTCGGGTTCGTCATGCGGCCGATCGGCGGTGCCGTCCTCGGCGCGTACGCCGACCGCAAGGGCCGCAAGAAGGGCCTCACGCTCACCATCTCCCTGATGGCGGGTGCGTCGATCGTGATCGCGCTGACCCCGACGTACACGCAGATCGGGATCCTCGCCCCGATCGTGCTGCTGCTGGCCCGGCTCGTGCAGGGCTTCTCCGCGGGCGGCGAGTTCGGCTCGTCGTCGGCGTTCCTCATCGAGTCCGCCGCGCCCGGGCGGCGCGCGTTCGCCGGCTCGTGGCAGCAGGTGTCGGTCGGCCTCGGCTCGCTGCTCGCCGCTCTGATGGGCACCATCCTCAACGCGACGCTCGCCGACCCCGACCTCAAGGCGTGGGGCTGGCGGCTGGCCTTCGGCATCGCCGGGCTGCTCGGCCTGGTCGGCCTGTGGCTGCGCGTGTCGGTGCAGGAGACCGAGGCGTTCGCCAAGATCAGCGCCAAGCCGCGGCGCAACCCGCTGGTCGCGATGCTGCGCGACCACCCGGGCGCGGCCCTGCGCGTGGCCGGGATCACCATCGCCGGGACGCTCATCTACTACGTGTGGGTCTCGTACATGCCCGCGTACGCGCACCTGGCCACCGGCATCCCGCTGAAGACCGCGCTGCTGGCCAACACCCTGGCCATGGTCGTGTTCATCGCGCTGCTGCCGTTCGGCGGCCTGCTGTCGGACCGGCTCGGGCGCAAGGCGACGATGACGATGTTCGCCGGCGGGTTCGTGGTGTTCGCCTGGCCCGCGTTCCACTTCCTGGGCAACAGCTTCTGGAGCGTCTTCGTCATCGAGCTGATCGGCCTGGTCCTCATCGTCGGGTACTCGGCGAACTGCGCGGTGATCATGGCCGAGCAGTTCCCGCCGGAGGTCCGCACGACCGGCATCGGCCTGCCCTACGCGTTGGCGGTGGCGATCTTCGGCGGCACCGCGCCGTACGTGACGACCTGGCTGAACGCCAGCCACCTCGGCCACCTGGTGTGGGTCTACGTGGCGGTCGCCGCGCTGATCGGCGTCGCGGTGTACCTGACCATGCCCGAGACGAAGGGGAAGGAACTGTAGTGCGGACCGTGCTCGTCACCGGGGCGGGCGGCGGCATCGGCGCCGCCGTCGCGGCCCGGTTCGCCGCCGCGGGCGACCGGCTCGTCCTGTCCGACGTCCGCCCGGCGGAACTGTCCACAGTGGCCGGCCGGCTGCCCGCGGAAGTCCTCGAACTCCCCGGCGACCTGGCCGACGCGGAGTTCACCGAGACACTCGTCGAGCGCGCCGGAGCGGTCGACGTCCTGGTCAACGCCGCCGGGATCTACCCCGCCACTCCCCTGCTCGAGATGACCGCGGCGACCTGGGACCGCGTCCAGGACGTCAACGTGCGGGCGGCGCTGCTCACGACCGTCGCTTTCGGACGGAGGCACGCCGCCGCCGGGACCACCGGCGCCGTCGTCAACATCTCCTCCGGCGCCGCCACCCGGGCCCGTCCCGGCGCCGCGCACTACGCGACGTCGAAGGCCGCGCTGGAGATGCTGACCAAGGCCTGCGCGGTGGAGCTGGGCCCGCACGGCATCCGCGTCAACGCCGTCAGCCCCGGGTTCGTCACCGTGGACAGCGAGGCCAACCCGGTGACCGAGGCGTACGCGGCCGCGGTGTCGGTCAACCCGCTCGGCCGCCGCGGCGAGCCGCACGAGATCGCCGACGCGGTGTTCTGGCTCGCGGGCCCCGAAGCGGGCTGGATCACCGGCGCGGTCCTGCGCGTCGACGGCGGCTCGACCGCGGGCGCGGTCGGCCTGCCCCTGCACTGGGCCGGGGAAACCGCTGTGCAGCAAGGAAAGGAAGCCCATGTCTGACCGGCGCTCGTACACGGTCGTCGGCGGCGGCGCGATCGGCGGCACGCTCGCCTTCCACCTCGCCCGCGCGGGTCATCCGGTGTCCATCGTGGACGCCGACCCGGCGCACGTCGCCGCGATCACGGACCGCGGCCTGACCCTGCGCCGCCCCGACGGCGACGAAACCGTCGCGCTGCCCGCGTTCCGGCCCGAGGAGGCCCCGCCGGTGCTCGGCCGGGTACTGCTGGCCGTCAAAGCGCAGGCCACCGAGACGGTCCTGGACTGGCTGGCCCCGCGGCTCGCGCCGGACGGCTTTGTCGTCTCCTTGCAGAACGGGCTCAACGAGCCGGTGATCGCGGCGCGCGTCGGTCCGGAACGGACGGTCGGCGCGTTCGTGAACCTCTTCGCGGACGTCGTCGAACCCGGCGTGGTGCGGGACGGCGGCCTCGGGGCACTGGTCGTCGGCGAGCCGGACAGCCGGATCACCACCCGCGTCGAGGAGGTCGTCACCGACCTGCAGGCCTGGGGCCCGGCGAAGGCGACCGCCAACCTCGAGGGCTACCTGTGGGCGAAGCTCGGCTTCGGCGCGATGCTCACCACCACGGCGCTGGCCGACGCGCCGATGGCCGACCTCATCGACCGGCACCGCCCGCTGATGCACGCGCTCACCGCCGAGGTGTTCGCTGCGGCGGGCGAGCGGACCCTGGAGGCGTTCGACCAGTTCGACCCGGCGGCCTACCTGCCGGGCGCGACCGGCCGCGAGGAGGCCACCGACCGCCTGGTCGCGTGGCTGCGGACCCAGCCGAAGGACCGCAGCGGCATCTGGCGCGACATCGCCGTGCGGCACCGCCCGGTCGAGGTGCACCACCACTACGCGCCGGTGCTCGCGGAAGCCCCGGTGCCGCTGCTGCGGGCGGTGCTGGACCGGTTGCGGGAGATCGAAAGCGGCGCCGTCGCCATGTCCGAAGACCACCTGACCGAACTGGAGCGAACCCTGTGATCGCCGCCCTGCACGAGTGGGTCCGGGCCCACCGCGACGACCTCCTGGCCGACCTCGCCGCCTACGTCGGCATCGAAACCCCCAGCGACGACAAGGCGGCACTGACCCGCGGGCTGTCCTGGGTGGACGGCTGGGTGCGCGAACGCCTCGGCGCCCCGGTATCCGTCCGCGACGTCGACGGCGGCCGCCACGGCGACATCAAGGTCTACGACTTCCCCGGCACCGGCGACCCGGTGCTGCTGCTCTGCCACTACGACACGGTGTGGCCACTCGGCACGCTCGCCGCGTGGCCGTTCACCGTGGACGGTGACCGCGCGACCGGGCCGGGGATCTTCGACATGAAGTCGGGCCTGGTGCACGCGGTGTGGGCCCTGCGCGCCCTCGACGCGGCGGGCCTGCCCCGCCCGGCCGTGCGGCTGGTCCTCAACGGCGACGAGGAGATCGGCAGCCCGGCCTCGCGCCCGGTGATCGAGGAGGCGGCCGAGGGCACGTGCGCGACGCTGGTGTTCGAGGCCGCCGCCGACGGCGCGGTGAAGACCGCGCGCAAGGGCGTCGGCCTGTTCCAGGTGCACACCACCGGCGTCGAGGCGCACGCCGGGCTCGACCCGGCGAAGGGCGCGAGCGCGATCGACGAGCTGGCCCGGGCGATCCTCGCGCTGCACGGACTGTCCGATCCGGACGCCGGGACCACCGTGAACGTGGGCGTGATCTCGGGCGGCACCCGGCAGAACGTCATCGCGGGCGCGGCTTCGGGCGAGATCGACGTCCGCGTGTCCAGCGCGGCGGAGGCGGCACGCATCGACGCGGGCCTGGCGGCCCTGACCGCGCACGACCCGCGGGCTACGGTCACCGTGACCGGCGGCTGGAACCGGCCGGTGATGGAACGCTCGGCGGGTATCGCCGGGCTCTACGAACTGGCCCGCGCCGAGGCGGCGGAGCTGGGCGTGACACTGCGGGAGTGCTCGGTCGGCGGCGCCAGCGACGGCAACTTCGTCGCCGCCCTGGGCCACCCGGTGCTGGACGGCTTCGGCGCCGTCGGCGACGGCGCGCACGCGCGGCACGAGCACATCAGCGTCAGCGGGATGCTCGAGCGGACGGCGCTCGCCGCGGCCGTCCTGCACCGGCTCGGGTCGTCGCGTTCCTGGGGGTGACAGGACCAGGCAGGCTCGCGCGCGGCGGCCTACCGTGACGGTGTGGCCGAAGAACCGAACCTGCTGGGCGACTTCCTGCGGGCCCGCCGCGAACAGCTCACCCCCGACCGGGCGGGCCTGCCCGCCTTGGGCGAGCGGCGGGTGCCCGGCCTGCGCCGGGAAGAGGTCGGGATGCTCGCGGGCATCAGCGCCGACTACTACCTGCGCCTCGAACAGGGCCGCGACCGCAACCCGTCGCGCCAGGTGCTGGAGGCACTCGCCCGCGCGCTGCAGCTCGACGAGGACGCGACGGCGTACCTGATCGGTCTCGCGACCGCGCCGCCCGCGCGGAAGCGGCGGCGCCGGAAGGAGAAGGTCCCGCCGAGCATCGTGAAGTTCCTGGCGGCGCTGTCGCTGCCCGCGTTCGTCGAGGGCCGCTACCTCGACGTGCTGGCCGCGAACTCCCTGGCCACGGCGCTCTCGCCGCGGCTCGTCGCGGGCGCCAACCGGCTGCGCGACGTCTTCCTCGACCCGGCCGAACGCGCGCTCTTCCCCGACTGGGCCGAGGCCACCCGCTGGCTGGTGGCCGGGTTCCGCCAGTCCGTCGGGACCGACACCGACGACCCGCGGGTCATCGAGCTCGTCGGCGAGCTTTCCCTGGCCAGCCCGCGCTTCCGCGAGCTGTGGGCCCGCCACGACGTCGCGAACCGGCGGGGCGCGGCCGTGCGGTTCGCTCACCCGCTGGTCGGCGAACTCCGGCTGAACCGGGAGAAGCTCGAGCTCACCGAAGCGCCCGGGCTCGTGCTCGCCGTCTACCACCCCGATCCCGGCACCGACGCGGCCGACAAGCTCGCCCTCCTGGGCTCGGCCGCCGCGGCGCCCGTCAACCACCGGAAGGAACACCAACGATGAGCAAGCTCGCCCTGGTCACCGGCGCCACGTCCGGCATCGGCCTGGCGTACGCCGACCGCCTCGCCGCCGACGGCCACGACCTGGTCGTCGTCGGACGGCGCCAGGAGCGGCTCGACGAGTTCGCCGCCCGGGCCGCGGTCAAGGTCCGCACGATCGCCGCCGACCTCTCCACCCCGGACGGGATCGACGCGGTCGCCGAGGTCTGCGCGAGCGAGCCGCTGGACCTGCTGGTCAACAACGCGGGTGTCGCGCACTACATGCCACTGACCGACCTGCCCGCCGACAAGGCGCGAGAGCTGGTCAACGTCAAGGTCCTCGCGCCGACGCTGCTCGCCCGCGCCGCCGTCGGCGGGATGGTCGAACGCGGCCGCGGCACGATCGTCAACGTCGCCGGGATGATCGCCTTCAGCGGCCCGGCGCCGCACACGCAGATGCCCCGCCGCGCGGTCTACGCCGGTTCGCTCGCCCACTTGGTCACGCTGTCCCAGACGCTCAGCGCCGAACTGGAAGGCACCGGCGTCCGGGTGCAGGTCGTGTGCCCGGGCGTGGTCGCCACCGAGTTCCACGAGCGGCAGGGCATGGACCTGTCGGCGGTGCCGCGCATGAGCGCCGCCGACGTCGTGACGGCGTCCCTGCGCGGGCTGGAACTCGGCGAAGTCGTCTGCGCGCCCGGTGTGGAGGACGTCAGCCTGCTCGACGCGGTCTTCCGGGCCGAGCTGGCCGCGTTCGGCGGGCAGAGCCCGGAACTGGCCGGCCGGTACCGCTGACCGCGTCCACAGTGGACTCAGGCGCGGCGGAGGAGCTTCGCCAGTCCGCGCCGGGGTGCGCGGGACCGCAACCGGCCCGCGACGGCGTCCTCCAGCAACGCCCCGACCGTCTCGCGCGCGCACGCCTTGTTCGCGCCGATGCCGCCCGAGGGGCCGCGCTTGATCCACCCGGCCACGTACGTGCCCGGCTCGACCCGCCCGGCGACGTTCGGGACCGTGCCGGTCGCCTCGTCGAACGGCAGGCCCGCCACGGGCGCACCGCGGAAGCCCGCGGCGCGGACCACCCGGCCCGCGAGGATCTCGACGTCGCCCGACGGGCCCGAAGCCCGGACGCCGCGGACCTCGGTGTCGCCGGTGAAGGCGACCGGCGCCGAGTGGAAGCGCAGGACGACCCGCCGCGCGCCGTCCGGAGGCGGTGACGACCAGTCGATCTCCTCGCGCGGGATCCCCTGCAAGAGCGCCGCTTTGCCGTCCCCGGCGTCGATCGCCGCGGCGATCCGCGGGTCGTGCGCGTCGACGACGAGGTCGCCGCGCGCGGCCAGGGCGAGCAGCTCGGACCGGGTGTAGGCGGCCGTCTCCGGGCCGCGGCGGGCCAGGAGCACGACCTCGCGGACCTTGCCGGCCCGCAGCCGGTCCGCCGCAGCGGGCGCGATGGGCGTGCCCGCCAGGGAATCCGGGTCGGCGGTGAGGATGCGGGCGATGTCGAGCGCGACGTTGCCGGTGCCGACCACGACGACCCGCTCGGCCGAGAGGTCGACCGCGCCGGGGGCGATGTCCGGGTGGCCGTTGTACCAGCCCACGACCGTGACCGCCGGGAGGCTGCCGGGCAGGTCCTCGCCGGGCACGTCGAGCCGCCGGGCGCCGGTGGCGCCGACCGCGTAGATGACGGCGTCGTGACGCTCGGCCAGCTCGGGACCGGCTTCGACGCCGAGCCGCAGCCGCAGCCGCGGGTGGTCGTGGAAGCGGGCGAAGGTCTCGCCGATCTTCTTCGTCGACGGATGGTCGGGCGCGACGCCGTAGCGGATCAGGCCACCGGCGACCGGCAACCGGTCGATCAGGGTGACCCGCGCGTTCGTGTGCAGCAGCAGGTCTTCCACGGCGTACATGCCGGCCGGGCCGGTGCCGACGACGGCGACGTCCAGTGGCGCGAAGTCGCTCGGCAGCACCCGGGCGAACGCCGGCGGCGCCCACCGGTGGAAGTTCGGCGCGACGGTGGCCTCGGTCAGCACGTCCCGGCCCGCGTAGAACTCCGCGTTGAGGTCTTCGTAGACCTTCAGCGGGCCGGTCAGGTCGCCGGCCGGGAAGATCGCGTCGACCGGGCAGGCGTCGGCGCAGGCCCCGCAGTCGATGCAGGTGCCCGGGTCGATGTAGAGCATGTCGGTCGTGCCGAAGTCCGGCTCGTCCGGCGTCGGGTGGATGCAGTTGACCGGGCAGACCGACACGCAGGACGCGTCGGCGCAGCAGGTCTGCGTGATCGCGAAAGCCATGTCAGATCAGGTTGGCGCGCTTGTAGAACCACAGCGACGGCTTGGTGAGCAGCCCGGCGGAGTGCAGGAACTCCATCAGCCCGGAGCAGCTCGAGCGCAGCATCGACTTGTGGTGCTCGTTGGCCTTCGCTTCGCGCCGCGCGCGCTTGCCGTCGAGCCCGGCGTTCTCGTAGACCTTGGCGTTCACCATGCTGGTGACGATGAAGTAGGACGCGACGGCGACGACCAGGCCGTTGATCTGCCGGCGCAGCCACCCGGC
Source organism: Amycolatopsis nalaikhensis (assembly GCF_030264295.1). Lineage (GTDB taxonomy): Bacteria > Actinomycetota > Actinomycetes > Mycobacteriales > Pseudonocardiaceae > Amycolatopsis > Amycolatopsis nalaikhensis. The sequence continues at coordinate 9,039,364 of NZ_CP127173.1, forward strand.
GCCTTCGAGCCGCTCGCGGGTCTCCTCGCGGGCGAACTTCATGTGCCGCGACTCTTCGACGACGTGGATGTTGTTGATGGTGCGCACGAAGGGGACGACGCGCTCATCGCGCATCCAGTCCCGCTGCATGACGTCGAGCACCTCTTCGGCGACGAGGATGGCGGCGTAGGCGGCCTCCCCGGTCGCGGTGGCCTTGAAGACGCGGCCGAGTTCGACGACGAACCGCCGCGGCCGGTAGGCGGGCGCGCGCAGCTTGGCGGCGCCGCGGGCGAACATGATCGAGTGACGGCACTCGTCGGCGATCTCGGTCAGCGCCCACTGGAAGGCCGGGTCGGTCGGGTCCTTCGCGTAGAAGTCCCGCAGCACCATCTGCTGCAGGATCATCTCGAACCAGATCCCGGTGCTGGCGACCGACGCCGCCTCCTGGCGGGTCAGCTCGCGCTGCTGCTCAGGCGTCATCTCGGCCCAGTAGGAAGTGCCGTAGAGCGTGCTCCACTCGGGGCTGGCGCCGTGGTAATCGGTGTCGAGCGGCGTCTCCCAGTCGACTTCCTTGACGGGGTCGTAGGAGAGCTGTTCGGACGAGTCGAGCAGGCGCCGCGCGACGGTCTCGCGGTCCGAGAGCCCGGGTTCGCGTTCGTCGATGCTCGTCATGGGCGACCTCCTCGTCAGGTGTTACCCCGGTTTACTGTTACCAACCGTAACACATATCGAGTCGAGTGCACACCCGTCGCCCTGGATGCGCTGAAGGGGACTTTCCTCGCATCTGATGAGAGGAAAGTCCCCTTCAGCGCATCAGATGAGAGCAACGTCCCCTTCAGCCCGGCCCGCGGCGTGGACCGGTGGCTGATCTTCACAGGCTCGGTGTACAGTCGTTCACTCAACAGTGTCGAACGGCGGGAACCGGTGCACCTACGAAGCGACTCCCCCACCCGGAGCGGGCCGTTCGGCTCCGGGCTGCTCGGGCCACTCGACCAGGACCTCACCGTATTGCGGCGGCGCGTCCAGCGCCTGTTGACCGCCACCCTCATCGCCACGAACGTCATCGGCGCGCTGGTCGTGGTCGGGCTCGCGGCCTTGCTCATGCCGTCGCCGGGGATGTCGGCCGAGCTCGTGCGCGTCACCGCGGTCGCCGTGCCCGTGTACGTCGTGTCGGCGGTCGTCGTCGGCACGCTCTGGGGTACCCGCGGCGCACTGCGGACCCTGCACTGGGCGGCCGAAGGACGTCGCCCGACCGATGCCGAGCGCGTCGCCAGCCTGCGCGTCCCGCTGCGGCTGACGCTGATGCAGGGCGTGCTGTGGGGTGTGGCGACCGTGGTGTTCGCCGCGCTCGCCGTGCTCCGGCAGCCCGCGGTCGCGCTGACGGTGTTCCTCGTCGTCGCGTTCGCGAGCGTCGTGGTGTGCGCGATCGCCTACCTGCTCGGCGAGTTCGCGCTGCGGCCGTACGCCGCCCGCGCGCTCGACGGCACCGCGCCGCCGCGCCCGCTCAGCGGCGGCGTCAACCTGCGGATGCTGCTCTTCTGGTGCCTCGGCACCGGCGTGCCGGTGGCCGGGCTCGTCGTCACGGCGGTGCTGGCGTGGGTGCGCGGCGACGTCTCCACGACGAAGCTCGCCGTGTCGGTCATCGCGCTCGGGCTGGTCGTGCTCTGCTTCGGGCTGCTGGTCACGGTGTTCACCGCCCGCGCGGTCGTCAACCCGATCGCCTCGGTCCGGCACGCGCTGGGCCGCGTCCGCGCGGGCGACTTCGGCGTGGAAATCCCGGTGTACGACGGGACCGAGCTCGGGCTGCTGCAGGCCGGGTTCAACGACATGGTGGCCGGGCTGGCCGAGCGCGAGCGGATGCGCGACCTGTTCGGCAGGCACGTCGGCCACGAGGTCGCGGTCGAGGCGATGCGGTCGTCGGCGGAGCTCGGTGGCAGCGTGCGCACGGTTTCGGTGCTGTTCGTCGACCTGGTCGGGTCGACGGCGCTGGCCGCGAGCCGCCCGCCCGAGGAGGTCGTCGGCCTGCTCAACCGGTTCTTCGCGGTGGTGGTCGACGAGGTCGACCGGCACGACGGGCTGATCAACAAGTTCGTCGGCGACGCCGCGCTGGCGGTGTTCGGCGCCCCGGCGCCGCTGCCCGACCACGCGACCCGAGCACTGGCCGCCGGGCGCGCGATCGCCCGTCGCCTGGCCACCGAGGTCCCGGACGGCCCGGCCGGGATCGGCGTCGCGACCGGCGACGCGGTCGCGGGGAACGTCGGCGACCCGCGCCGCTTCGAGTACACGGTGATCGGCGACCCGGTCAACGAAGCCGCGCGGCTGACGGAGCTGGCGAAGAACGCGCCCGGCCGCCTCCTCGCCTCGTGGACGGCGGTCGAGGCCGCGACGGAAGCGGAAGCCGCGCACTGGACGGCGACCGAGGACGTCACCCTCCGCGGACGCAGCCGCCCGACGACGCTGGCATCACCCCGCTAGCGCCGCGGGTCGACGTGGATCTTCGGTCCCGCGCCGAACTCCCCGGCCAGCACCGCCCCCACCTCATCAAGCCCCACTGTCGCCGCGACGAGCGGCCTCGGATCCACCGCCCCGCTGCCGTACGCGGCGATCGTCTCCGCCAACCCCGGTGACGCCGACAGCACCCCGACCGCCGTCACGTCCTTCAGCACCAGCGCGCGCGTGTCGAGCGGGCTCGGCGCGCCCGACAGTCCGATGTAGACGACCCGGCCGGCGGGTTCCACGTGGTCCACGGCGAACGCCGGTGCGCTCGCCGCGCCGGTGGCGTCGACGACCGCGTCGAACGGCACGTCCGGCAGGGTTTCGCGGGTCCACACGTGCGCGAACCCCAGGCTGCGGGCGAACTCGTCACCGTCGAGGCCCATCAGGTGCGCCTCGGCGCCCGCCGCGCGCAGGAACATCGCCGTCAGCAGGCCGATCGTGCCCGGCCCGAGCACCAGGGCCCGGTCGCCGGGGCCCGCTCCGGTCGCCCGCGCCGCGCGCAACGCGTTGCCGCCCGGCTCGACCAGCGCCCCCAACACCGCGTCGACCGTGTCGGGCAATTCGTGCAGGGACCACGCCGGGACGGCGAGCCGCTCGGCCAGCGCGCCGGGCCGTCCGCCGCGGATGCCGACCTCCTGCCGGTTCTCGCAGGCGTGCTGGTGGCCCTTGCGGCAGCGGCGGCACGTCCGGTCGCCGAGCATGGTGTCGCCCATGACCCGGCGCCCGAGCCAGGCCGGGTCCACGCCGTCGCCGATCGCGGTGACCGTGCCCGCCCACTCGTGCCCCAGCCGCATCGGGTACGCCGAATGCCCTTGGTGCAGGTAGGTCATCTCGCCGGTGTAGAACTCGACGTCGGTGCCGCAGACCCCGGCGCGCTCGACGTCGACGACCACCTCACCCGGCACGGCCTCGGGCGACGGCACCTCCTGGACCGAGCCCCGCCGCGGCCCGGTGAGCACGAACGCCCGCATGGTCGAAGACATGGCTGCATGCTCGCACGACCTGATCGCGCGCCGGGATCGTCCTCCCGTGCGTGTCGCCGGTTAATTTCCCTTTTCCTTGCCACGTCGGGAAAACCGACCATCACAGCCTGACCCGCATTCCCGCCGACACGCCGTCGGCCGTGTAACGCGCTCCGGACGAACCCGACTAACGCGGTGTTTCGCACTGCCGGAAGCCGCCGTCGGGGAGGCATCGTGGACATCAGGACCGACCACCGGGAAGCCGTGGCCATCCGGGCCGAGAGGCGCACTGCCGAACGGCGGGCGAAGATCGCGCTGCTGCGCGAACCCGGCGGGATCGCCCAGGCCGACGAGCCCAGCCGGGTGGCCACCCGGATCGACCGGCTCGGCCGCTACTACCCCGACGTGCGGCCGGTCAGCCCGGCCGCGATCGCCGCGGGCGACCCGGCGGCGATGACCGCCGCGGGCGCGATCCTCGAACGGATCATCCTCACCAATGACCTGCTCGGCGTCGGCTATCTCGAAGGCGGGGTCACGGCCGCGGCCGCCGTCGGCCGGGTGAACATCCGGGACGCCCGCGGCAGGCTCACCGGCTACGGCACGGGATCCCTGGTGTCGCCGGAACTCCTGCTCACCAACCACCACGTGCTGCCCGACGCCGCCACGGCCGGGTTCAGCGTGATCGAGTTCGACTACCAGGACGGCGTCGACGGCCTGCCCCTGCCGGTGCGCGCGTTCGGGCTCGACCCGGACCGCTTCTTCGCCGCCGACGAAGACCTCGATTTCGCGCTGGTGGCGGTGAAAGCGACCGCCGACGACCTGGCGCCCTTCGGGTTCAACCGGCTGATCGGCAGCGAGGGCAAGGCGATCGTCGGGGACTTCGTCACCATCGTCCAGCACCCGCAGGGCGGCAAGAAGCAGGTCGCGCTGCGGGAAAACCGGATCGTGGACGTGCTCGAGCAGTTCCTGCACTACGAGACCGACACCGAGCCCGGGTCGTCGGGCTCCCCCGTCTTCAACGACCAGTGGGAGATCGTGGCGCTGCACCACGCCAGCGTCCACGCCGACGGGCACGCCGAGTTCGGGAACTTCCTCAACGAGGGGATCCGGGTCAGCAGGCTGCTGGAGTTCCTGCGCGGCCAGCAGTTCCCGCCCGCGCAGCAAGCCCTCCTCGACCGCCTTTCCACCAAGCCCGAGCGCACCAGGCCGACGTCGCGGCCGCCGGTTTCGGATAGCTCGCCGCAGGTCCTGACCCTCACGATGCCGGTCGACATCCGGCTGCGCGCCGAACCGGCGGCCGCTCCGGCGGAAGCGGAGACCGTCCGCATCGACCCGGACTACTCGAACCGCGAAGGCTACGACCCGGACTTCCTGCCGGGCCACACCGTGCCGCTGCCCGAGCTGCCCGAGGCCCTCCTGCCGCTGGCCGCGACCAACCGGCAGGCGACGCGCGAACCGCGGTACGTCCTGCCCTACCACCACTTCAGCGTCGTGCTGCACAAGCAGCGCCGGCTGGCCCTGTTCACCGCGGTCAACATCGACGGGCGCACCAGCCAGGCGCTGAAGCGCGAGGCGGACAAGTGGTCGCTCGACCCGCGCGTGGACGTCGCCGAGCAGGTCGGCGAGGAGATCTACCGCGACAACCCGCTCGACCGCGGGCACCTGGTCCGCCGCCTCGACCCGGCGTGGGGCGCGACGCCCGCGATCGCCCAGCGGGCCAACGACGACACGTTCCACTTCACCAACTGTTCGCCGCAGCACAAAGACTTCAACCAGAACAAGACGACGTGGGCCGGACTCGAGGACTACGTGCTGAACAACGCCGACAACGCGGACCTGAAGGTCAGCGTCGTGACCGGGCCGGTGCTCGCCGAGGACGACGACCGGTACCGCGGGGTCCAGCTGCCGCGCCAGTTCTGGAAGGTCGTCGCGATGGTCAAGGCCGACGGCACGCTGTCGGCGACGGCGTACCTGCTGAGCCAGGAGGAGCTGATCAAGGGCCTGGAGGTGGCGGGCGAGTTCAGCTACGGCGCGTACCGCACGTACCAGGTGCCGGTGCGCCGGATCGCCGAGCTGACCGGGCTCTCGTTCGGCGAGCTGCCGGACGCGGACCCGTTGGAGCGCCTGGAATCGACGGGCGTGGTGCGGGAGGTCGCCGGTCCGGCCGACCTGGTGCTATGACCAGGGCGTGACCGGCCGCGGCTGCCGCTCCCCGTCGAGGAAGACGTCGACGCGTTCGGTGAGGAAGGCGATGTAGCCGGCGACGTCCCGCGCGTCGGACAGCGGTTCCTCGTAGGTCCAGGCGAGATCGGCGTGCGCGCCCACCGACCAGTAGCTCGCGTGTCCTTTGTAGGCGCACGTGGTGCGGGTGGCCGACGGCGTGAGCAGCTCCATCCGGACGTCTTCGCGCGGCAGGTAGAAACGGGTGGTGATGCCGGTCTCGAACAGCAGCCGGGGCGCGGCCGAGTCGGCCACGACGACGCCGTCGACCTCGATCCGGACCCGGCTGTCGCTGCGCCGGACGTCGATGCGCGAGAACGGGTCCCGCGGGTGGCCGACGATCGGTTCGGCTTCCTCGAGCCACTCGTCGAAGGCGGCGAAGTCGAGGACGACGTGCTCGGCGAGGTCGGGGTCGGCGGGCCGGAACCCCGCACCCGGCAGCGTCACGCCGTCCACGGCCAGGGTCAGCGGTTCGCCGGCGCAGGTGTGCACGGCGAACGCGGTCCGCGGGTCGAGAACAGGCGGGCCGCCTTCGGCCAGCCGGACCGGGTGCTCCGGCGCCTCTTCACCGCTCGCCGGGGTCGGCGTCGCCCGCAGATCCGCCAGCGGGACCGCGTACGACGGCACCACCCGCTTCGGTTCCCACACCAGCACGGCCCGGCGCGAGTCGGTGAATGTCCGTCCACTCGCGACCGCCCGCACCCGCTTCGCCACCGGTTCGTAGCGCAGTGCGGCCAGGTCGCCGGTGAACCGCGCACCCATGCGTGTCGCCATCGCTCCACGATCCGCGCCGGAGGACGCCGCCGTCAACTCCCGCGCAGGATCTCGAACGCGTGGCGGCGATGGACGGCGAAGAGCTCGAGGGCGGCCTCCCGGTCGCGGGCCCGCAGGGCGTCGGCGAGCTGCCGGTGCTCGGCGGGGATGCCCGCGAGGTAGCCCTCGGACTCCACGCCGATCCGCGTCAGCAGGAACAAGTGCACTTGGGAGCGGATCGCCGCCCAGGCCTCGCGCAGGCGACGGTGCCCGGCCGCCGCGTAGACCGCGTCGTGGAAGTCCAGGTCGCAGCGGACCATCTCGTGCTCGTCGGCCGCCCGTTCCATGCGGGCGACGACGGCGTCGATCTCCGCCAGGTCGGATGCGCGCTCGACGACCAGGGCGACGGCGAGCTGTTCCAGCGCCGCCCGCAGGCTGTCGAGCTCGGCGACGTCCACATCGGACAGTTCGGTCACCGTGGTGCCGCGGTGCCACTCGCCGCGCACGAGGCCCTCGCGCTCGAGCTTGAGCAGCGCCTCCCGCACCGGGCCGCGGCTGACGCCGAGCGCCGAGGCCAGCTCCACCTCGCGCAGTGCGCTGCCCGGCGGGTACGCGCCGTCGAAGATCGCGTCGCGGATGCGGTCGGCGACCTCGTCGGCCAGCCCCCGGCGGCGCGCGGGAGCCACTCGAGCACTCATGTCGTAATGTTAACATTCAGACATGACTCTCCCCCGCTTCCACCTCGCCATGCCGGTCGACGACCTGGCCGCCGCCCGCCGGTTCTACGGCGAAGTCCTCGGGCTCGCGCAGGGCCGCAGCGCCGAAACCTGGGTCGACTGGAACCTGCACGGCCACCAGTTCGTGACGCACCTGGCGCCGTCCGGGCCGAAGCGGGTCCACAACCCCGTCGACGGCCACGACGTGCCGGTGCCGCACTTCGGGCTCATCCTCCCGGTCCCGGAGTTCCACGCGCTCGCCGAGCGGCTGCGCGCCGCGGCGGTGGAGTTCGTGATCGAGCCCTACGTCCGCTTCGAGGGCCAGCCCGGCGAGCAGTGGACCATGTTCCTGCTCGATCCCGCCGGGAACGCGTTGGAGTTCAAGGCGTTCGCCGACGACTCACAGGTCTTCGCGGTCTGAGTCCCCGGACGCGCGCAGCGAACCCGGGTGCGCCTTCGCCCCGGGGTCGCGCCGCGTCTTGACCAGGCTGGCGACCGTGACGACGGCGAGCACGCCGATGATCACCACGAGGCTGACCGGCGTGGCGATCTCCGGGACCCGCGCGTCGATGTCGACGTGCGCCCAGTGCAGGATCAGCTTCACCCCGATGAACGCGAGGATCACGGCCAGCCCGGCCGAGAGGTAGACGAGCCGGTCGAGCAGGCCCTTGACCAGGAAGTACAGCGCCCGCAGGCCCAGCAACGCGAACGCGTTGGCGGCGAAGACGATGTAGGGCTCTTCGGTCACGCCGAACACGGCCGGGATCGAGTCGAGCGCGAACAGCAGGTCGACGCCGCCGATCGCGACCAGGACCACGACCAGCGGGGTGACCGCGCGGCGGCCCGCCACCCTGGTGGTCAGCTTGCCGCCGTCGTAGGCGTCCGACACCGGCAGGACCCGCCGGGCCGTGCGGACCACCAGGTTGTGCTCGATGTCCGGGTCGGCGTCGCGGTGCCGGAACAGCTGCACGCCGGTGTAGATCAGCAGCAGGCCGAACAGCAGGAACATGAACGAGAACAGGGAAAGCAGCGTCGCGCCGAGCGCGATGAAGATCCCGCGCATGACCAGCGCGAGCACGATCCCGAAGGTGAGCACCTTGTGCTGGTGCTCCTCGGGGACGGCGAACGTCGTCATGATGATCACGAAGACGAAGAGGTTGTCGACCGACAGGCTCTTTTCGACGATGTAGCCCGCGAAGTACTCGGCGCCGAACTCGCCGCCGTGGGCGAGCAGCAGCCAGACCCCGAACGCCACCGCGACCAGGATGTACCCGACCGACCAGGCGATGGCCTCGGCGAAGCCGACCCGGTGCGGCCGGAGCGCGGCCACCACGAGGTCGACCGCGAGCAGGGCCAGCACGAGCCCGACGGTGACCAGCCACGTGCCGACGCCGATGCCCATCCAGTCCCCCGCCCTGTCCGTTTTGCCCCGATCGTAGGGGGTGCGGGGCGGCCGCGCACGCTGAGTCCACTGTGGACCGACCGGTGGTCGTGAGTGGCGATTCGGGTTCTAACCCGAATCGCCACTCACGACCGGCCGGGCGAGTGCGGGGTGAGGTCGGCGGCCACGAGCGGGGCGTCCGGGTCGAGCTCGACGCCGCCGGCGCGCAGCGTGTCGTCGACGATCCCCCACACCCAACGGGCCAGCAGGGCGGCCAGCTCGGCGCGGCCGACGCCGCGGGGGTTCTCCAGCCAGCGAGAGGTACTCGACTCGACCAGGCCGACCAGCCCGAACGCGACCGCCTCGCAGACGCGCGTGTCCATGCCGAACAGCCCGAGGTAGTGCTCGAACACCACGGTGAGCTGCCGCGCGATGGCGGTCTTGCCGTCGGCGAAGACGTCCGGGGAGCCGTCCGGGCCCGCCATCGCGTGCTTGGTCAGGTAGCGGTAGAGCGGTCCGTGCTCGGCCAGCCAGCGGGTGTGCGCGCCGATCGCCGTGCGGATGAGGTCCATCGGCGTGCCGCTGGGGTTCCACAGGGGCGTGAACTCGGTGGTGACCAGCTCGGCGATCCGGGCGGCGATGGCGTGCTGCAGGTCGGCGGCGCCGTCGAAGTGCCGGTAGAGCCGGGTGCGAGCCACGCCGGCTTCGTCGGCGATCTGTTCGGTGGACACCTCGGGCCCGTGCCGGGCGATGGCGCGCAGGCCGGCTTCCACGAACTCGCGGCGGCGCCGGTCGCGCTGCCCGGCCCACCGCGCGGCCCGGCCGTCGGGCGGCCGCGGTGTGTCCGTCGAGGTCATCGGCCGCAGTGTACCGCTGGGCGGCTATGGCGTACACTGCCGTACCTCTTACTTTGGGTGCAGTCCGATCGCGGAGAGTGCGGATGGGAACGGCCAGCGAAGACCAGCCGGACGCCGTGCTGCTCGCCGCCATCCGCGACGGCGACCTCGCCGCGGGCGGCGTCCTGTTCCGCCGCCACGCCGAGCCGCTGCTCCGGACGGCGTCGGCCTGGGCGAGCCAGCCGGCCGAACGCGACGACCTGGTCGCCGAGACGTTCGCCCGCGTGCTGGCGGTCGTCCGCGCGGGCGGCGGTCCGCGGGAGGACCTGCGGCCGTACCTCGTGGTGACGATGCGGAACCTGGTGGCCCGCTGGGGAAAGCAGGGCAGCCGTCTCGAGCTGTGCGAAACGGTGCCCGAGACGGCCGCGCGCGGCGCCGACGAGCTGGCCCTGCACCGGTCGAACACGAAGCTGGTGTGGTCGGCGTACTGCACGCTGCCCGGCCGCTGGCGGACGGTGCTCTGGCGGACCGAAGCCGAGGGCGACACGCCGACGCAGGTGGCACCGCTGCTCGGGCTGTCGCCGAACAGCGCAGCGGCGTTGGCGATGCGGGCGCGCGAGGGCCTGCGGCAGGCGTACCTGCAGGTCCAGGTGCCCGACGCGGAGGAGCCGGTGTGCCGCGAGCCGCGCCGCCGCATGGGGGCGTGGGTCCGCGGGGCGCTGTCACCGAGGCGGGCGAGCGCGGTGGCGGCGCACATCGCGGGCTGCGGCCCGTGCCGGACCGTGGCGACGGGTTTGGACGAGGCGAACCGCGAACTGCCAGGCTCGGCGGCCCGCCTCACGGGCTAGGCCCTGCACAGCCCGAGCGCCCCAAGGTGGCCTTGGTTGCGTCAGACGCACCGAAGGCCGCCTTGGGTGCGTGGGACGCACCGAAGGCCGCCTTGGGGCGCTGGCCCGCGGCCCCGGTGGGCTGAAGGGTCCTTTCCTCGCATCACATGCGGGGAAAGGACCCTTCAGCGCATCTCATGCGACGAACGTCCCCTTCAGCCCACCCGGGGCTTGCGGGCCACTCCGCCCACCGCCGTGCGGACCTCCGCGCCCGGGTCCTGCGCCGCGTCCGGGTGCCACTGGCCCACCGGGACCAGGCCCGGCTCCACCAGCTCGAAGTCGCCGAAGAACGCCTGGATCTCCTCGTGCGTCCGCAGCACCCCCGGCGTGCTCGACTGCTTGCTCACGTTCTCCAGCCGCCGCAGCTGGCTCTGCTCGCCGTCCGCCACGTCCGAATGCGACAGGTGCGAAAGGACGTACAACGACTCCGGTGGCAGCAACGCCCGGTAGTCGCGGATCGCCTCGCGCACGCCCGTCGGGTCCGGGAGGAAGTGCAGCACCGCCACCGTCAGCAGCGCGATCGGGCGGCCCGGGTCGAGGATCCCCGTTTCCATCGCCGCCTCCCACACCCGCTCGGCGTCGCACAGGTCGGCGTGGAGGACCGCGTGCCGCTCCAGGTCGCCCGTCTCCTCCAGGAGGATCCGGGAGTGCGCCACCGCCACCGGCTCGATGTCGACGTACACGCAGCGGCTCTCGTCGTCGATGTCGTCGGCGACCTCGTGGACGTTGCCCATCGTCGGGACGCCCGAGCCGAGGTCGAGGAACTGGTTGACGCCGTTCGCCAGGCAGTACCGCACCGCCCGGCCGAGGAAGTCGCGGTTCGCCCGGACCGCGACGCGCAGCTGCGGGTACGCCTTGAGGGCCTGCTCGCCGTACTCGCGGTCGATGGCCCAGTTCGCCGTCCCGCCGAGGGCCCAGTCGTAGGTGCGGGCGGCGTTCGGCCGCTCGAGGTCGATCTCCGCGGGCAGGTGCTGCTGGTCCATGGTCTTCTCCTCGCCGGACGTCGGGGCAGTATCGCACCACCCGGGCGGTTCGCGAAGGTTGCCGGGACCCCGGTCCGCCGGGTTACCGTGAAGCCACGGCCCAGGAGGTGGCGGTGGACGAAGGAGTCTGCGCGGTCCGGCCCGGCACGGACGTCGCCGGGCACGCCCGGCTGCTCGCGGGCATCCACGACGCCGTCCTCGCCGGGCGGCCGCCCGCGTCCGCGCCCCGGCTGCTGGTCGAACGCTCGTGGCGGCGCGTCGCCGCGCAGGGCGTCGACCCCGACCGGCCGCCCGCGCCCGACCCGGTCGGCGTCGCCGAGGTCGAACGGCGGCGGACCACCTGCCGCCTCCGCGAAGTCCTCCCCGAACTCCGGGGCGCGCTGACGTCGGTGGCCGAGGACGCGCTGCACCTGATGGTGGTCACCGACGCGGACGGCGTCGTGTTGTGGCGCGAAGGCGCGCGCCGGGTCCGCCACCGCGCCGACTCGCTCGGCTTCACCGAAGGCGCCACCTGGTCGGAGCCGGCGATCGGCAGCAACGCGATCGGCACCGCGCTCGCCGAGGCGGCGCCGGTGCAGATGTTCGCGGCCGAGCACTTCGTGCGGTCCCACCACACCTGGACCTGCACCGCCTACCCCGTGCACGACCCGCGCTCGGGTGAGCTGCTCGGGATCGTCGACGTCAGCGGCCCGGCCGAGACCGTCCACCCGATGACCGTCGCCCTGGTCGGGACGTCGGTGCGGCTCGCCGAAGCCGTCCTGTGGCAGCGGCACGAAACCCGGCTGGAGGCGCTGCGGCAGATCTCCGGGTCGCTCCTTTCCGGCGTCGGGGCCGGGCTCGTCGTCGACGACCACGGCTGGGTCGCCGCCCAGAGCGGGGTCACCGGGATCGACCGGGTGGCCGCGCCGCGCCAGGGTGTCCCGGTGGCGGTGCGCGGCGTCGGCGCGTGCGAGCCCGAGCCGGTGCCCGGCGGCTGGCTGCTGCGCCCGAGCCGCCGCGAAAACCTGCGGCTCATCCTCGAAACCGACCCGCCGCGCGCGATCGTCGAAGGCTCGGTGCGGTGGACGCACCCGCTCGGCAGGCGGCAGGCGGACCTGCTGCGGCTCATCGCCACCGCCGGGCCGGCGGGCGTGTCGGCCGCGCAGCTGTCGGAGACGCTCTACGGCGACCGCACGCACCTGGTGACCGTGCGCGCCGAGCTGTCGCGGCTGCGCAAGCTGGTCGGCGGGCTGCTGCTCGCCCGCCCGTACCGGATCGCGCCCGGCGTCGACGTCGTGCTGATGCAACCTTGAGGCAACCCTTACGCGGGCCGTAGCCGGTGGCGGAAGCTGCGCTCAACGCGCCGCCGACGATGACGGTGCCCGAGACGGGGAGGTCCGCTCATGACCCAGACCCTCGAACCGGCCGCGGCCGTCGGTGCCCGGCAGCGCGTCGACGGCTGGCTCGCCGACTTCGAGGCCGCGCTCGCGGCCCGCGACGCCGACCGGGCCGCCGCCCTCTTCGCCACGACGTCGTTCTGGCGGGACCTCGTCGCGTTCACCTGGAACCTCAAGACGGTCGAAAACCGCGACGGCGTCAAGGATCTGCTGCTGGCCACGATGGACAGCACCGACGCGAGCGGGTTCCACGCCACCGAGGAGCCGACCGAGAGCGACGGCGTCGTCGAGGCGTGGATCGCCTTCGAGACGGCCGTGGGCCGGGGCCGCGGCCACCTGCGGCTCACCGACGAAGGCGCGTTCACGCTGCTGACCACCCTGCACGAGCTGAAGGGCCACGAAGAGCCGCTCGGCACGGCCCGGCCGATGGGCGCCGAGCACGGCGTGCGCCCCGACCGCGTTACCTGGGCCGAGGCGCGGCGGGCGGAAGCGGAAGAACTGGGCACGACGCGGCAGCCGTACGTCGTCGTCATCGGCGGCGGGCAGGGCGGCATCGCGCTCGGCGCGCGGCTGCGCCAACTCGGCGTGCCGCACGTGGTCGTCGACCGGTACGCGCGGCCGGGCGACCAGTGGCGCGGCCGCTACAAGTCGCTGTGCCTGCACGACCCGGTCTGGTACGACCACCTGCCCTACCTGGACTTCCCGCGCAACTGGCCGGTGTTCGCGCCCAAGGACAAGATCGCCGACTGGCTGGAGATGTACACGAAGGTCATGGAGGTGAACTACTGGTCGTCGACGACCTGCAAGAAGGCCTCCTACGACGAGGAAGCCAAGGAGTGGACCGTCGTCCTCGACCGCGACGGCGAAGAAGTCGTGCTCAAGCCGAAGCAGCTGGTGCTCGCGACCGGCATGTCGGGGAAGCCGAACATCCCGGTGCTGCCCGGCCAGGACCGCTTCCGCGGCGACCAGCACCACAGCTCCCAGCACCCCGGCCCGGACGCCTACCGCGGCAAGAAGGCCGTCGTCATCGGGTCGAACAACTCGGCGTTCGACATCTGCGGCGCGCTCTGGGAGACCGGCGCCGACGTCACCATGGTCCAGCGCAGCTCGACGCACATCGTCAAGTCCGACTCCCTGATGGACCTCGGCCTCGGCGACCTCTACTCCGAGCGCGCCCTCGCCGCCGGGATGACGACGCAGAAGGCGGACCTCACGTTCGCCTCCCTCCCCTACCGGATCATGCACACCTTCCAGCAGCCGGTGTACGCGGCGATCAAGGAACGCGACCAGGAGTTCTACGACCGCCTCGAAGCGGCGGGCTTCCGCCACGACTGGGGCGACGACGACTCGGGCCTGTTCATGAAGTACCTGCGCCGCGGCTCGGGCTACTACATCGACGTCGGCGCGGCGGACCTGGTGGCCAACGGCGACGTGAAGCTCGCGCACGGCCAGGTCACCGAGCTGACCGAGACGTCGGTGGTCCTCGACGACGGCACGGAGCTGGAGGCCGACCTGGTCGTCTACGCGACGGGCTACGGCTCGATGAACGGCTGGGCCGCCGACCTGATCAGCCAGGAGGTCGCGGACAAGGTCGGCAAGGTGTGGGGCCTCGGCTCGGACACGACGAAGGACCCGGGCCCGTGGGAGGGCGAGCAGCGGAACATGTGGAAGCCGACCCGGCAGGAAGGGCTGTGGTTCCACGGCGGGAACCTGCACCAGTCCCGGCACTATTCGCTCTACCTGGCCCTGCAGCTCAAGGCCCGCGCGGAAGGCATCCCGACGCCCGTGTACGGGCTGCAGGAGGTCCACCACCTGTCCTAGCCGCCGGACGCGGCCACGGGATCGCCGAAGAGGAGGGCGGTCCCGTGGGCGCGTTTGAAGTACAGGTGCGCGTCGTGCTCCCAGGTGATCGCGATGCCGCCGTGCAGCTGGACCATCTCCGCCGCCGCGTGCGAGAACGCCTCACCGCACACGACTTCCGCCGTCGTGACCGCTTCGGCATCACCGTCCACAATGGCCGCGTACAACGCGGACCGGGCGGCTTCGACCAGGACGTGCACGTCGGCCATGCGGTGCTTCAGCGCCTGGAACGAGCCGATCGGACGGCCGAACTGGTGGCGCTGCTTCGTGTACTCCACCGTCAGTTCCAGCGCGCGGGCCGCGGCGCCGACCTGTTCGGCCGCGACCGCCGTCACCGCCGTGTCCCGCAGGCGGCGCAGCGGCCGCTCGTAGCCCTCGGTGTCGAGCCGTCGCGCCGGGACCGACGCGAACTCCACCACCGCCAGCCGCCGGGTCGGGTCCAGGCTGGTGACCCGGTAGCGGCGGACCGCGTCGACCGGTACTTCGAACAGGCCGACGCCGTCGGCCGTGCGGGCCACCGCGAGCAGGACGTCCGCGAGGTCGCCGTCGAGGACGTAGTGCGCGCGGCCGTCGAGCCCGGTGTCCGACGCGGTCAGCGCCGGTGTCCACTGTCCGTCCACTCCGGACCAGGCCAGGGCGGCGATGCTCGTGCCCGCCGCGATGCCCGGCAACAGCCGTTCGCAGGCTTCGTCGTTGCCGGTGCGGAGCAGCGCTTCGCCGCACAGCACCGCTGAGCCCAGCATCGGTGCGGGCGTCAGCGTGCGGCCGAGTTCCTGCAGGACGACGCACGCTTCGGCGAGCCCCGCGCCTGCGCCGCCGTAGTGCTCCGGGATGGCGAGGGCGGCGACGCCGATCTGTTCGCACAACGTCGACCACAGCTTGTCGTCGTACCCCAGCGGCGAGTCCATCGCGGCCCGCACCGCTTCCGGCCCCGACCGCCGGGTCAGCAACGCCCGCACGGCTTCGCGCAGGGCTTGGGCTTCCTCGGTCTCCATCGGGTCGGTCATCGCAGCACCCGCGCCCGGTGGAACGCCCCGGTGCCCCAGGCCCCGACCAGGGCCCGCACCTTCGTCAGCCGGAGTCCGAGGTCGTGCTCGGCGGTGTAGCCGATGGCGCCGTGCACCTGCAACGCGGTCCGCGCGGCGAGGTACGCCGCGTCCCCGGCCATGACCTTCGCCGCCGAGACATCGCGGGTGATGGTTTCCCCGGCGACGGCCGCGCCGTACAGCAGCGGCCGGGCCAGCTCGAGCCGCGTCGCGACGTCGGCGAGGAGGTGCTTGATCGCCTGGTACTCGCCGATCGCGCGGCCGTACTGGCTGCGCTGCTTCGCGTAGGCGACCGACGCGTCGAGGAGCCATTGCCCCGCGCCGAGCAGCTGGGCGGCCACGGCCAGGACACCCATGTCGAACGCGGCCGCGTCGGCGACCGGGGTGCCGGGGACGCGGAACAGCCGCCGGGCCGGGTCGATCGAGCGGACCGGTTCGGGGTCCGCGGTCGTGACGTCCGCGCCGGTCAGGTCCAGGACCACTGCGGCGACGTCGGCGTCCAGGGCGAGGGGGACTTCCGGCGGCGCGACGACGGTGGCCACGAGGTCACCTTCGGCGAGGGCGGCGCGCCGGTCGCCGGTCAGCAGCGCCGGGGCGACCGCCGCCGACTCGACGAGCGGGCCCGGGACGGCGTGGTAGCCCAGCGCCTCGAAGGCGACCACCAGGTCGACGGGACCGGCGCCAAGTTCCTCGTCCACGAGCAGCGCGAAGACGCCGAGGTCGGCGAGGGCGCGCCAGAGCTTGAGCCCGCGGTCGTGCTGCCCCACCGCCCAGGCCCGGGCAGCGGCCGCGGTGTCCGCACCGCCCAGCAGCTCGTGCAGCGTGGCGGAGAACTGCCGTTGCTCCGGCGAGAGCTGGAACTTCATCGACGGGCCTCCCTCGGGAGCTTCAGCAGCCGCTCGGCGATCGTGTTCCGCTGGATCTGGTCGGTGCCGCCGTAGATCGGCCCGGCGAGCGAGAACAGGTAGCCGTTCACCCACGCCTCGTCGGTCTCCGCCGCCGGGCCGAGGACGTCGAGCGCGGTCTCGTGCAGTTCGACGTCGAGGTGGGACCAGAAGAGCTTGTTGACGCTCGACTCCGGGCCCAGCTCGCCGCCCTCGGCCAGGCGGCTCACCGTGCCGAAGGTGTAGAGCTGGTAAGCCCGCGCGCCGATCCAGGCGTCGGCCACTCTGTCCCTTGTGGACTCGTCGGCGCCGTGCGACCGCCAGAGGCCGACCAGGCGATCGGCCGCGGCGAGGAACCGTCCGGGACTGCGCAACGAAAGCCCGCGCTCGTTGTTCGCCGTCGTCATCGCGACGCGCCAGCCCTGCCCGACCTCCCCGATCACGTCCTCGTCGGGCACGAACACGTCGTCGAAGAAGATCTCCGCGAACCCCGGTTCGCCGTCGAGCTGCGGGATCGGCCGGACCGTCACGCCCTCCGCGCGCAGGTCGGCCATGAAGTACGTCAATCCGTGGTGCCGCTGGGCCGAAGGGTCGGTCCGGAACAGGCCGAACGCGCGATCGGCGAAGGCCGCGCGGGAACTCCACGTCTTCTGCCCCGACAGCAGCCAGCCGCCGTCCGTGCGCACCGCCGTGCTGCGCAACGCCGCGATGTCGCTGCCCGCTTCGGGTTCCGACCACGCCTGCGCCCACACCTGCTCACCGGTCGCCATCGCGGGCAGGATCCGGTCGCGCTGTTCCTGGGTGCCGTGGGCGAAGAGCGTCGGGCCGAGCATGAAGATGCCGTTCTGGCTCACCCGCCCGGGCGCGCCCGCCGCGTAGTACTCCTCCTCGAACAGCAGCCACTGCAGCATCGAGGCGTCCCGGCCGTGGTACTCGCGCGGCCACGACACGACCGACCACCGCGCGTCGGCCAGCTCGGCCTCCCACTCGCGGTGCGCCGCGAAGCCCTCGGCCGTGTCCATCGACGGCAACGCCCGCACGTGCGAGGCCAGCCATTCGCGGGCCTCGTCGCGGAAGGCCGCGGACGCCTCGTCGATGTCGAGGTCCATCAGGCCCCCTTGTTCGCGTCGCGCATCGAGCGCGCGGACTGGCCGCCCAGTGAGTCTTCCGACGTCTCCGCGTTGTGCGCGTGCGCCAGGTGGTGGAGCCCGAACACGGAGTCCATTCCGGACCGCAGGCCCATCAGGTCTTCGGCCTGGTTGACGGCTTTCTTCGCCAGCGCCAGCCCGAACTGCGGCATCGCGCCGATCTTCTCCGCGAGTTCGAGCGTGCGCTGCTCCAGCTCCGCGCGCGGCACGATCCGGGTGACCATGCCCCATTCCTTGGCCTGCTGCACGGTGAAGCGCTCGCCGGTGAACAAGACCTCCTTGGCCGCGCGCGGCCCGAGCACCCACGGGTGCGCGAAGTACTCGACCCCCGGAATTCCCATGCGCACCACCGGATCGGCGAAGAACGCGTCGTCGGCGGCGACGATCAGGTCGCACACCCAGGCCAGCATCAGCCCGCCCGCGATGCACGCGCCCTGGACGCTCGCGATCATCGGCTTCGGGATCTCCCGCCACCGGCGGCACATGCCCAGGTACACCTCGGACTCGCGGGCGAACCGCTGGTCGCCGCCCACCCGGTCGGTGTGGTCCCACCACAGCACCGCGCGGCGGTCGAAGGTGACGTC
This sequence comes from Amycolatopsis nalaikhensis, assembly GCF_030264295.1. GTDB lineage: Bacteria > Actinomycetota > Actinomycetes > Mycobacteriales > Pseudonocardiaceae > Amycolatopsis > Amycolatopsis nalaikhensis. The sequence goes on from NZ_CP127173.1 coordinate 9,057,475, forward strand.
GGCGTCGCGGCCCGGGCTGCCGATGTCGTGCCCGGCGGAGAAGTGCTTGCCCTCGCCCGCCAGCACGATCACCTTGACCTCGGCGTCGTCGACGGCGCGGGCGAAGGCGTCGTCGAGGGCGTAGGTCATCGCCGAGTTCTGGGCGTTGCGGTAGTCCGGCCGGTTCATGGTGACCACCGCGACCGGTCCGCGCCGCTCGTAGCGGACCACCGGTTCACTCATGCCGTCTCCTCACTGAGCAGCCGCTTCAGCACCTTGCCGGAAGCGTTGCGGGGCAGCTCGTCCACGAACGCGACGAACCGCGGGGTCTTGTAGTTGGCCAGCCGCTCGCGGCAGAACGCGAGCACGGCGTCCTCGGTCAGCCCGGTGCCGACGACGAACGCCTTGCCGACCTCGCCGAGCCGGTCGTCGGGGACGCCGATGACGGCGACGTCGCGGACGCCGGCCAGCTCGGTCAGCGCGTGCTCGACCTCGGCCGGGTAGACGTTGAAGCCGCCGCAGATGTACATGTCCTTGAGCCGGCCGGTGATGGTGAGGTAGCCGCCGTCGTCCAGCTCGCCGACGTCGCCGGTGTGCAGCCAGCCGTCCTCGTCGATCGCCTTGGCGGTGGCTTCCGGGTCGTCGAGGTAGCCGAGCATCACGTTCGGCCCGCGCACCACGATCTCGCCGGGCGACCCCTGGATCGCCACCTCGAACCCGGCGGTCGCCCGGCCCGAAGTACCGGCCACGAGCTCCGCGTCGTCCCCCGGGCGGCACATCGTCACTACCACGGCTTCGGTCAGGCCGTAAGCGGTGAGGACGATCTCGAAGCCGATTTCCGCGCGCATCCGGCGCACGAGCGACGCCGCCACCGGCGCCGCCCCGGTGACCGCCAGCCGCAGCGACGAGAGGTCTCCGTGATCCCGTTCGTGCAGCAGGGACTGGAAGATCGTCGGCGCGCCGGGCAGGACCGAGATCCGCTCCCGTTCGATCAGCGCCATCGTCGTCGGCAGGTCGAACACGGCCTGCGGGACGATCGTCGCGCCGGTCAGCAGCCCGACGACGATCCCGGCCTTGTAGCCGAAGCTGTGGAAGAACGGGTTGATCACCAGGTACCGGTCGCCGTCGGTGACCCGGCCGCACTCGGCCCACGCCGTCGCGACGCCGACCACCTGGCGATGCGCCGACAGCACGCCCTTGGCCCGGCCGGACGTGCCCGAGGTGAACAGGATGTCGCTGACGTCGTCCGGCTTCACCGCGTCCGCGCGGGCTTCGACCTCCGCCAGCGGGGCCTGCTCGGCGAGGAACTCGTCCCAGCCCAGCGTCCCCGGCACGGGCCGGTGCGGCTGTTCCAGCGGCACGCGCACGACGGTGCCGAGGTCCGGCAGGTCCGCGCCGGTCGCGACGATGGCGGCGTGGCGGTCGGTGCCGAGGAAGTCGGCGGCGACGACCAGGGCCTTCGCGCGGCTGCGGACCAGCAGGTCGACGGTCTCGGCGGCGGTGAACCGGGTGTTGACCGGCACGAGCGTCGCACCCCCGTAGAGCGCGCCGAGGGCGGCCAGGACCCAGTGGTGGGTGTTGGGGAGGTTCACCGCGACCCGGTCCCCCGGCTCCACCCCACGCGCGGCGAACGCGCGGGCGACCGCCTGAACACGTTCCAGAAGATCGCCGAACCCGAGCCGGACGTCGCCGTCGACCAAGGCCTCGGCGGCGCCGAACTTCGCGGCAGCCTCCCGGACGACGGCCGGGATCGTGGTCTGTCCCACCGCACCCTCCTCTGGACCGACAAACTAGAACGTGTTCTCATTACCCTAGGTGCCGGACCGGCCCGGCAGCAAGGAGGCGTGCGTGGAACCGACGCGATTCCGCCGCGAGGTCGCGGGCTGGCTCGCGGACAACCTGACCGGCGAGTTCGCCGCGCTGCGCGGGCTGGGCGGGCCGGGCCGCGAGCACGAGGCGTTCGAGCTGCGCCTGGCCTGGGAACGCCACCTGGCCGCGGCGGGCTGGACGTGCGTCGGCTGGCCGCGTGAATTCGGCGGGCGCGGGCTGTCGCTCGACGAGCAGGTCGCCTTCCACGAGGAATACGCCGCCTCGGGCGCGCCGGCCCGGGTCAACCACATCGGCGAGCAGCTGCTCGGCCCGACGCTCATCGCGTTCGGCACGCCCGAGCAGCAGGCCCGGTTCCTGCCGAAGATCGTCGCCGTCGAAGAGCTGTGGTGCCAGGGCTACTCCGAACCCGGGGCGGGCTCCGACCTCGCCGCCGTCTCCACATCCGGAACCCTCCGGGGCGACGAATGGGTCATCAACGGCCAGAAGATCTGGACGTCACTGGCCCACGTGGCCGACTGGTGCTTCGTCGTGGCCCGCACCGAACCGGGGTCGCGGCGCCACCACGGGCTGTCCTACCTCCTGGTGCCGCTGCGCCAGGAGGGCGTCACCGTGCGGCCGATCCGGCAGCTGACCGGCACGTCGGAGTTCAACGAGGTGTTCTTCGACGACGCCCGCACCGACGCGGACCTGGTCGTCGGCGAACCCGGCGACGGCTGGCGGATCGCGATGGCCACCCTCGGCTTCGAACGCGGGGTCTCGACGCTGGGCCAGCAGATCGGCTTCCGCCGCGAGCTGGACGACATCGTCGCCGACGCGAAGCGCCTGGGCACCTACGACGACCCGCTCCTGCGTGCCGACCTCACCCGCGCCCGCCTCGGGTTGCGCGTCCTGCGCGCGCACGCGTTGCGCACGCTCGGCCAGGCCGCGGGCCCGGAAGTCGCCGTCGGCAAGCTGCTGTGGGCGCAGTGGCACCGCGGACTCGGGGAACTGGCCGTGCGGGCGCGCGGCTCGCGGTCCCTGGTCGCCGACGGCCCCGAGCTGGACGACGCGCAGCGGCTCTACCTGTTCACCCGCGCGGACACGATCTACGGCGGTTCGGACGAAATCGAACGGAACATCATCGCCGAGCGTGTGCTCGGCCTGCCCCGGGAGGCGCGACCGTGATCCCCCAGTACCCACCCGGCCACGAGCTGCTCGCGGGCAAGGTCGTCGTGGTCACCGCCGCCGCGGGCACCGGCATCGGCTCGGCCGTCGCCCGCCGCTGCCTCGAAGAAGGCGCGAGCGTCGTGGTGAGCGACTGGCACGAACGCCGTCTCGGCGAGAAGGCCGCCGAACTGGCCGAACTCGGCAAGGTGCACGCCATCCCCTGCGACGTCACCGCCGAAGACCAGGTCCAGGCCCTCGTCGACGGCGCGGTCGACCACTTCGGCCGTCTCGATGTGATGGTCAACAACGCCGGGCTCGGCGGCACGAAGTCCGTGCTCGACATGACCGACGACGAATGGTCCCGCGTCCTCGACATCACCCTCACCGGTACCTTCCGGTGCACGCGCGCGGCCCTGCGGCAGTTCGTCGCCCAGGGCGGTGGCGGGGCGATCGTCAACAACGCCTCGGTGATCGGCTGGCGCGCCCAGGCCGGTCAGGCGCACTACGCCGCGGCCAAGGCCGGGGTGATGGCGCTGACCCGGTGTTCCGCGCTGGACGCGGCCGAGCACGGCGTCCGCGTGAACGCCGTCGCGCCCAGCCTCGCCATGCACCCGTTCCTCGCCAAGGTGACCAGCGACGAACTCCTCGAAGACCTCACGAAACGGGAGGCGTTCGGCCGCGCGGCCGAGCCGTGGGAGGTCGCCAACGTCATGGTCTTCCTCGCCAGCGACTACGCGAGCTACCTGACCGGCGAAGTCGTCTCCGTCAGCAGCCAGCACCCCTAGGAGCGTTCCCGTGCCCGAAGCCTTCCTCCTCGACGCGGTCCGCACGCCCGTCGGCCGCCGCGGCGGCGCCCTGTCCGGCTGGCACTCCGCCGACCTCGGCGCGCACGTCATCAAGGCGGTCGTCGAGCGCACCGGCGTCGACCCGGACCTCGTCGACGACGTCATCCTGGGCTGCACCGACACCCTCGGCCCGCAATCGGGCAACATCGCGCGCACGGCGTGGCTGGCGGCCGGGTTCGGCGACCACGTGCCGGGGGTGACGGTCGACCGGCAGTGTGGGTCGAGCCAGCAGGCCGTGCACTTCGCCGCGCAGGCCGTCATGTCCGGCACGCAGGACCTGGTGCTGGCCGGGGGCGTGCAGAACATGAGCCGCATCCCGATCAGCGCGGCGATGCTGGCCGGGCGCGAGTACGGCTTCGAGGACCCGTTCTCCGGCTCGAAGGGCTGGCAGGAGCGCTACGGCAGCGTCGAGGTCTCGCAGTTCCGCAGTGCCGACATGATCGCGGCGCACTGGGACATCAGCCGCGAGGCGATGGAGGAGTACGCGCTGGGCAGCCACCGGCGGGCCCTGGCCGCGATCGACTCCGGCCGGTTCGACGCCGAGATCGTTCCGGTGGACGACTTCCGGCACGACGAAGGCCCGCGCCGGGACACGACGCTGGAGCGGATGCGCGGCCTGAAGCCGTTGAGCGAAGGCTCCCGCCTGACGGCGGCGGTGGCGAGCCAGATCTCCGACGGCGCGAGCGCGGCACTCCTGGCGTCCGCGGCGTTCGTCGAGGAACACGGACTGAAGCCGCGGGCCCGCATCCACCACCTGTCGGTGCGGGCGGCGGACCCGGTCTGGATGCTGACCGGCCCGATCCCGGCGACCGCGCACGCGTTGCGCCGCGCCGGGCTCACGGTCGAGGACATCGACCTGTTCGAGGTGAACGAGGCGTTCGCGAGCGTGGTGCTGGCGTGGCTGGACGAAACGGGCGCGGACCCGGCGCGCGTGAACGTCAACGGAGGCGGGATCGCGCTGGGCCACCCGATCGGCGCGACGGGCACGAAGCTCCTGGCGACGCTCCTGCACGAGCTGGAGCGCCGCGAGGGTCGGTACGGCCTGCAGACGATGTGCGAAGGCGGCGGCACCGCCAACGTGACGATCATCGAACGCCTGTCGTGAGTGTTTAGGGCGGTTAGAACCGCCCTAAACACTCACGACAACTTGCGCCGCGGTCAGGCGAGGGCGCGCAGCTTCGGGAGGACGTCCTCGGAGAACTGCGTCAGGAAGCGCTCCTGGTCGTGGCCCGGGCCGTGGAAGACGAGGTGGTTGAGGCCCGCGTCGAGGTACGGCTTGATCTGGGCCACGGCCTCGTCCGGGTCGGACGCCACGATCCAGCGCTTGGCGACCTGCTCGATCGGCAGCTCGTCGGCCAGCCGCTCCATCTCCTCGGCCGAGGTCACGCTGTGCTTCTGCTCCGGCGTCAGCGACAGCGGCGCCCAGAACCGGGTGTTCTCCAGCGCCTTCTCGTGGTCGCGGTCGTAGGACATCTTGATCTCGATCATCCGGTCGATGCCCTCGGCGTCCCGCGACGCCGCCTCCGCGCCCTCCTTGACCGCGGGCATCAGCTTCTCGGTGTAGAGGTCCATGCCCTTGCCCGAGGTGCAGATGAAGCCGTCGCCGGAGCGGCCGGCGTACTTGGCGACCACCGGGCCGCCCGCGGCGACGTACACCGGGACCGGCTGCTCGGGGCGGTCGTAGATCTTGGCGTCGACCAGCTTGAAGTACTCGCCGTCGAAGTTCACGTTGTCGCTGGTCCACAGCTCGCGGATCAGCTTGATCGACTCGCGCAGCCGGGCGAAGCGCTCCTTGAACTCCGGCCACTCACGGCCCGAGACGGCGATCTCGTTCAACGCCTCGCCGGTGCCGACGCCCAGGATCACGCGGCCGTTCGACAACAGCGACATCGTCGCGAACGCCTGCGCGATCACGGCCGGGTTGTAGCGGAACGTCGGGGTCAGCACGCTCGTGCCGATCTGGACGCGCTTCGTGCGCTCGGCGACGGCGGGCATCCAGGCCAGGGCGAACGGCGCGTGGCCACCCTCGTGCCGCCAGGGCAGGAAGTGGTCGGACACCATGACCGAGTCGAGGCCGACCTCTTCGGCCCGCACCGCGTATTCGACCAGGTCCCGCGGCCCGAACTGCTCCGCCGACGCCTTGTAACCGACCTTGAGCGCCACGCTCATCCTCCCGTTCCCCGGCCGAGGCGCCTCAGGATCTCACCTGCCTCGGCCACCGTGCCCTCGACGATCTCGGCCACCGTGGGCAGGTCGTGGATCATGCCCACCACCTGTCCCGACGCTAGCACTCCCGCGTCCGTCCGGCCCTCGACCAGTCCCGCCCGCAACAGCATGGGGGTGTTGGCCGCCATGACCAGCTGGCTCCACGTGAGATCGTTGCCGTGCTTCATCGCGAAGCCTTCTCGCACCATCGCAACCGGGGACAGTCCGGTGATATTCCGGAAGCGCAGCGCGTTGCGCGCGGCCTGCGCGAGCCCGCGGACGCGGCCGGTGCGTTCCAGCTTGTCGACCAGCTCGGTGCGCAGCACCCGGTGCGGCAGGCCGTCGACGCGCCGGGTGACGACCGTCCCGGTGAGCCCCTGCTCGAGGTAGAGGCGCTTGACCTCGTCGGGGACGGTGCTCTCCTTGCTGAGCAGGAACCGGGTGCCCATGGCGACGCCCGCCGCGCCGTAGGCCAGCGCGGCGGCGAGGCCGCGGCCGTCGAAGAACCCGCCCGCGGCGACGACCGGGATGTCGACGGCGTCGAGCACCGAGGGCAGCAGCAGCGTCGTCGCCACTCCCCCGGTGTGCCCGCCGCCTTCACCGCCCTGGACGATGACGGCGTCGGCACCCCAGGCGGCGACCTTCTCGGCGTGCCGCGCGGCGCCGACCGACGGGATCACGACGATGTCGTGGTCCCGGAGTTTCGCGATCATCTCCTTGCGAGGCGCGAGCGCGAACGACGCCACCTTCACGCCTTCGCGGATCAGCAGGTCGACCCGGTCACCGGCGTCGGCGGCGTCGGCACGCAGGTTGACCCCGAACGGCTGGTCCGTCCGCTTCTTGACCTCGGCAATCGCGGCTTCGAGTTCGGGGAAGGTCATGGTGGCCGAGGCGAGGATGCCCAGGCCGCCCGCTTCGGCCGTCGCCGACACGAGCCGGGGTCCGGCGACCCAGCCCATCCCGGTCTGCACGACCGGGTGCTCGATGTCCGCGAGTTCCGTCAGCGCGGTCTTCACGCCGGGACTTCCTTGTCGCGCAACGCCTTCGGGTCCAGGACTTCCCGGATGAGCCGTAGCTCCTCTTCCGTGGGCTCGCGGCTGGTTTCGGCGCTCCCGAAGTCGATCTCGAACGTGGTGGCCGCCGCGACCTCGTCCCGGGTGACGCCGGGGTGCAGCGAGACCGCGCGCATCGAGTGGTCGGGGGTGGTGAAGTCGAACACGCCGAGATTCGTGACGACCCGGTGCACGTCGTGGAACTTCAGCCCCACCTTGGCCGCGTTGTCGTAACCCACGCCGGAAACGACGTCGACGCTGTCCACGAAGACCCGCGTGCTGTGCCGCGGCACCCAGTAGCTGGTGCGGTGGTTGGCCGTGTTGCCCGGCGCGCCGCGCACGCCGAGGAGCTGCTTCTTCGGCCGGGCGTGGTCGCCGATGGCGGAGATGTTCTGGTTGCCGAAGCGGTCGATCTGGTTGGCGCCCATGACGACGTGCCGCCGTCCGTGCGGGACGATCGTGTCCAGCATCTTCCGGAACGGCTGCCAGCCTTCGACGACGCCGTCGGTGGTGACGAGGTACGCCTCGCCGTCGGACATGAGCAGGTCCGGCTCGAACGTCAGCCGCGCGAGCTTGGCGCCCAGCTGCGGGACCAGACCCATCGGGCTCGCCACGATCTCACCGTCGCCGCGGAACAGCTCGGCCACCGCCACGACGGCGATCTCGGCCCGGGTCGCGCTCATGCCGCCTCCGCCTCGAACTTGTCCACTTCGGACAGATAGGTGCGCTCGTCACCCGACAGGAACCGGTCCGCGAACCCGGGCCACGCGTCGAGGTCCTTGGCGCAGGCCGCGTAGTGCCGCTGGAACCGCTCGTCGCGGCCGTAGTCCGGCACCGCCGTCGTGAAGTGGGCGCCGCGCGGCGCCTCGACGACGCCGTCGACGCTGCCTCGGTTGAGCAGCAGCGACTGCACCGGTCCGCCCGCCGTCAGTTCGGCGGTGTCGACGACCTTCTCCACCGACACGAACCGCTTCTCCGCGGCCAGGCAGAAGAGATCGTCGAAGTACGGGTCCGGGCCGAGGTACTGGGCGTTGCCGCGGGCGTCGGCGCGGTTGAGGTGCACCAGCGCGACGTCGAGGCGTTGCGCGGGCACCGCGACCAGCTCCTCGCCGTCGTCGTACGGCGAACGCACCGTGCGCAGGCCCGGGTTGGCGCGCATGACCTCCGAGCCGAGCCCGGCACGCATCGGGAGGAACGGAAGCCGTTGCGCCGCCGCGGAAAGCGCCGCCCCGAACATGCCTTCGTCGTACTCGGTGACGTCGATGGCGCTGGTCTCGCGGGCGCGGCCGAACCACGGGTCGTACGGGATCGAGTCCAGCGTGACGAACCCGAACACGACGCGCTTGACCTTGCCCGCCGCGCACAGCAGGCCGACGTCGGGCCCGCCGTAGGAGACGACGGTGAGGTCCTTCACCGGGGTGCGGAGAATCGCCCGGACCAGCGCCATCGGCTTGCGCCGGGAGCCCCAGCCGCCGATCCCGATCGTCATGCCGTCGGCCAGCTCCGCGGCGACGTCGTCGGCGGTCGTGCGCTTATCGGCCATTCAAGAACTCCTCGCGGGCCTCGTCGGACGCGCCGAGCAGGTTGAGCTCGAAGGTGAAGCCCTGCTCGAAGCGGTAGCTGCGGTGCACCTGCTGGGTGTCGATGCCGTTCAGGGCCTCCTTCGCCGCCCGGATCACCCGCGGGTCCTTCTTCGCGATGTCCCTGGCGACGGCCATCGCCGCGTCGTCCAGCTCCGCGCGCGGCACGACCTGGTAGACCGAGCCGTGCGCGTGCAGCTCGGCGGCGGTGATCTTCCGCGCGGTGAAGTACAACGTGCGCATCAAGTGCTGCGGCACCAACCGGGCCAAGTGCGTCGCCGCGCCGAGCGCGCCGCGTTCCACCTCGGGAACGCCGAACGTGGCATCGTCCGAGGCGATGATCACGTCCGCGTTGCCGACCAGCCCGATGCCGCCGCCGAGGCAGAAGCCGTGCACGGCGGCGACCACCGGCACTTCACAGTCGTAGACGGCGCCGAAAGCGGCGTAACAGCCGCGGTTCGCGCCGACCAGCGCGTCGTAGCCCTCGCTGCGCTGGATCTCCTTGATGTCGACGCCGGCGTTGAAGCCGCGCCCTTCCGCGCGCAGCACGACGACGTGGACGTCCGGGTCACGGCCCGCCGCGGTGATCGCGTCGGCCAGGTCGAACCAGCCTTGCACGGGCAGCGCGTTGACCGGCGGGAAGTCGACGGTGACGACCTCGACGTGCGCGTCGCGTTTGGTCAGGATCCCCATCAGCTCGCTCCGTACACGGGTTCGGGCTCGGGCGCGCGCTCGAGCAGGCCGGCGACGACGGGCCCGAGTTCGGCGGGGTCCCACCGCTTTCCCTTGTCCACGACCGGACCGTGCCGCCAGCTCTGCGCCAGGGAGACCTTGCCGCCCTCGACCTCGAAGACGCGGCCGGTGACGTGCGCGGACTCCGCGCTGCCGAGCCACACGACCAGCGGCGACACGTTTTCCGGCGCCATCGCGTCGAACCCCTCGTCCGGGCGCGCCATCGACGCGAACACGCCCTCGGTCATCCGGGTCCGCGCGGCCGGGGCGATGGCGTTCACGGTCACGCCGTAGCGAGCGAGTTCGGCCGCCGCCACGACGGTCAACCCCGCGATGCCCGCCTTCGCCGCCGAGTAGTTGCCCTGGCCCACGCTGCCCAGCAGCCCGGCGCCCGAGCTGGTGTTGATCACCCGCGCGCTCGGTGTCCGCCCGGCTTTGGCTTCGGCGCGCCAGTGTTCCGCGGCGTGCCGCAATGGTGCGAAATGCCCCTTGAGGTGCACGCGGATGACGGCGTCCCACTCGTCTTCGGCGAGGTTGACCAGCATCCGGTCCCGGAGGAAGCCCGCGTTGTTGACCAGGACGTCGAGGCGGCCGAAGTTCGCCAGCGCCGTGCCGATCAGCTCGCGCGCCCCGGCCCAGTCGGCGACGTCGGAGGTGTTCGCGACGGCTTTCCCGCCGAGCGCCTCGATCTCGGCGACGACTCCGGCGGTGGCGTCCCCGTCCACGTCGTTGACCACGACCAGCGCACCCTCGGCGGCGAAGGCGAGCGCGTGCGCCCGCCCGATCCCGCGTCCGGCTCCGGTCACCACGACCACCCGGTCCCGGCACAACCCGCTCACGCATCCTCCTGGTGGTTGACGTCGGCCGCGGCGAGAAAGGCCGGAACCTCACCGCCGCCGTGCACGCGCAGGGTCGCGCCCGAAACGTAGGAAGCCAGACCCGAGGCGAGGAACGCGGCGCACGCCCCGACTTCTTCGGGCTCGGCGAGCCGGCCGAGCGGCACGGTCTTGCCGACGGCTTCGATCGCCGCTTCGCTGCCGTAGTGCAGGTGGGCTTGCTCGGTGCGCACCATGCCGACGTCGAGGGCGTTGACCCGGACTTTGGGCGCCCACTCGACGGCGAGGCTGGCGGTGAGGTTGTCGAGCCCGGCTTTCGCGGCACCGTAGGCCGCGGTTCCCGGCGACGCGCGCGTCCCGCTGACGCTGGAGATCATCACGATCGAGCCACCGTCGTCCTGTCGTTGCATGACGGCGTTGCCGTGTTGGGAGACCAGCAGCGGCGCGAGCAGGTTGAGCTGCACGACTTTCTCGTGCAGCCGCCGCGACGCTTCCGCGGCGGGGGCGAAGGGGGCACCGCCCGCGTTGTTGACGACGACGTCGAGGCGGCCGTGCTGGGTGACGATCCCGTCGATCAGGGCGGCGACCTGGGTTTCGTCGCGGACGTCGCAGGGGACGAACTCCGCGCGGGTGGGTGCTTCGTGGCGCGCGCAGACGACGACGCGGGCGCCGTGGGCGAGGAACACGTCGGCGATGCCCCGGCCCACGCCGCGGACGCCGCCGGTGACCAGCACTACGGCACCGGCCAGGCCCAGATCGGTCTTCACGTCACAAAACTAGAACACGTTCTCCCTTTGGGCAAGACCGCTGGCCACGGACCCCCGCCTCGGACGAGAACCTGTTCCGGCAGCCACCGCGACGCACTGAAGGGGACTTTCAGCGCATCTGATGCGACCAAAGTCCCCTTCAGCACACGCAGATCAGCCCTTGGCGGCGTCATACGCCGCGTCGGCTTCCATCACCTCGGGCATCTGAGCCTCGACGTCCTGGATCAACGCCAGCAACAGCGGCGCCGTCCGGCGGCCGCGCGGGGTCAAGCTGTACTCGACCTTCGGCGGGATCGTCGGCTGGGCCTCGCGGTGCACGAAACCGTCGCGTTCCAGCGCCTGCAGCGTCTGGACCAGCATCTTCTCGCTGACCTCCGAGACCCGGCGGCGCAGCGCGTTGAACCGCAGCGTGCCGTCGTGCAGGGCGACCATCGCCAGGATCCCCCGGCGGCCCGTGATGTGCTCGAGCGTCGCCCGGGACGTGAGCCTGTTGAAGAAGGTGCCGCCCGCCGAAGTCGTCGCCGCCGTGCGCGATCCACGGGTTCTCCGCCCGCGGTCTCCACGTCCGAACCGCCGACTACGACGACCCGGCGACGCTCGCCCCCGCGCTCGGCGGCGCCGACAAGGTCCTGCTGATCTCGAGCAGCACCCCCGGGCAGCGGCTCGCCCAGCACTCCGCGGTCGTCGAGGCCGCGCGGGAGGCGGGCGTCGGCCACCTCGTCAACACGAGCATCCTGGGCGCGGACACGACCACCAGGCCACCGAGCAGGTCATCCGCGAGTCGGGCGTGCCGTTCACGTTCCTGCGCAACGGCTGGTACACCGAGAACTACGCCCAGACGGTCGCCCAGGCGCTCGCCACGGGCTCCTTCGCGGGCAGCGCGGGCGAAGGACGTCTCGGCGGCGTGCCGAGGATCGACTACGCGGAAGCCGCCGTCGCGGTCCTCACCGGCGAAGGCCACGAGGGGAAGGCGTACGAGCTGGCGGGCGACGAGCCGTGGAGCTACGCCGACCTCGCCGCCGCGATCGCCGCCGCCACCGGCAAGCCGGTGAGCTACCAGGACCTGCCCGGCGAGCAGCACCGGCAGCTGCTGGTCGACGCGGGCCTGCCCGGGCCGATCGCGGCCATGCTCGCCGACGCCGACCGCGGCATCCGGGACGGCGAGCTGGCTTCGACGTCCGGCGACCTGCGCGAGCTCATCGACCGCCCGACGACCCCGCTCGCCGACGCCGTCGCCGCGCTCGTGAAGGGCTAAGCACCGCGGGACCGGAGCCCGGACGCGCGCAACGCCGCCTGCATGGCGAACCGCGCGTCCGGGTCCTCCAGGCGCTCGCCGAAGGCCTGCTTCAGCTGCCGCACGCGGTAGCGGACCGTCTGCGGGTGCACCGACAGGTCCACCGCGATCTTCTCGGAGTTGCCGCCGTTCTGCAGCCAGGACAGCAACGTCTCGCCGAGCCGGTGGCGCGTCCGGTCCGGGAACCGGGCCAGCGGAGCCAGTTCCCGCCGGGCGACCTCGGCCACCAACGGGATGTCGCCCAGCAGCCACAACGTCGTCAGGTGCTCGACGCACCACGTCACCGGCGCGTCCGGCAGCGCGCCGTCCGCCACCAGCCGCAGCGCCGTCCGAGCCCAGCGCAGGGAATGCGCCGCCGCGCCGGGTTCCGCCGGTGGGCCGACCGCCACGCGCGTGCCGAGCCCGGCGAGGTCGCACTCGTCCACCGACGCGGGCAGCAGCAGGAACGGCTGCGGTGCCTCGAGGTCGGCGAGCGCCTCGGGCCCCCACGGCGTCCGCACCGGTTCTTCGGCGGCGACCGCCACGACTTCGGCGGGCACCGGCCAGCCCGCCGCCGCGGCGAGGTCGGCCAGCGCGTCCGGCGGGAGCGCGCCCGGTCTGGTCACCAGGCGCAGCAAGCGCCGCCGGAGCCCGGCGCGGGTGCCGTCGAGCTCCGCGAGCACCTCCCGGTGTCCGCGGATCGACATCCGGGCCAGCTCGTCCGCGTAGCCGAACAGCAGCTCGGCCAGCCACGCCATCACCGGCGACGACAGCCGGTGCCGCCGCCCCAGCCGCATGATCCAGCGCCAGCCCACCCGGGTGTCGACGCGGTAGGCCGCCTGCAGGTCGTCGAGGCTGCGACCTTCGTGCGCCTCGCCGGCACCGAGCCGGCGGCACGTCTCGTACAGCTCGTCCCGCGGCGCCAGCGGATCCTCGACCAGATCCACGAACAACGCGACGGCGCACTCGACGCCGTCGCGGGTCACGCGGCCGTACGAGCCGGGCCGGGCGTAGACCGGGACCGCGCGCCACACCTCCCGCACGATCCCGTCCACCAGCGCGGGCAGGGCGGGCCGCATGAGCGCGGCCAGGTCCGCCCGCCGGGGCACCTCCTCGCCCGGGAGCCGGGCGACCGGGACGTGCTGCCGAGCACTCACCTGGTTCCTCCACCGGGGAAAACGGCGCCGGAGCGGGGATCCCGCCTGCTTTACCGGACAGTAAAGCAGGGGGACCGTACAGTACACCTCCATGAGCGGGCGGACTTCCCCTGATCGATCCAGCACGCGCCGCAGCCCGGCCGCCCGGCCCAGCGACGACGAGCTGCTCGACGCCGCCCGCGCCGTGTTCGCCGAACGCGGCTACGCCCAGGCCACGATGGACCTGATCGCCGCCCGCGCCGACTCCACCAAACCGACGCTCTACGCCCACTTCGGCGACAAGGCGGCCCTCTTCCGCGCCACCGTGACCCGCGAGGTCGCCGCCCTGCGGGACTGGGTGATCGCCGCTTACGAAACGGCGGCCACGCGGCCGTTGGAAGACCGCGTCCGGCTTTCCGTGATGGCCATGTTCAGCTACGCCGGCGCTCACCCGGACAGTTTCCGGATGCTGTTCGACTCGGCCGTCGACGAGATGTCGGGCGAACGCCGCGCGCTCGCCGACACGATCACCACGCACGTCGTCGGCCGGATCCGCGAACACCTGCTCGCCCACGGCCGCACGCCGGGGCCAGGGGCGGACCTGCTCGCCGCGATGATGGTGGGCCTCGTCGGGCGGGCCGCCATGCACGTGTCCCACTCCCCCGGCCTCGACCCGATCGCCGCGGGCGAGCTGGCCACCGGGTTCGTCATGGCCGCCGTGCGCGGGCTCGATCCGGCGCTGCTGGACCACGTCGACGGCGCGCGCCCGGCGGGCCGGTGCGCCACCTGAGCGTCCACATCGGACTGATTGTCACCGGCGCGACAATTCCCGGAAACCCCTCTTGCCGGATTCCGGCGGCCGCTGCAAGCTGCGATCACCCGCCCGAATTCCCGTTCCGGGAAAGCGTTTGCGGGAAATCCGTCCCCGGCCCGATGGGTGTGATCAGCCATGAGTCGTGTTCCCCGTCCGCTTTCCGCCGCTTTCGCGGTCGGCATCGCCGCCGCCGGGCTCGCCGTCGCCACCGCGCCGGCGGCGTCCGCCGCGCCCTGCACCGACATCGACGTGCCGGTCGCCCGCGGCACCTTCGAACCCGGCACGCTGGGCGTCATCGTCGGCGACCCCGTCTACCAGGCCGTGCAGAACGCGCTGCGGCCGCGGTCGCTGAGCAGCTACCGGGTGAACTACCCGGCCGACCTCGGCCAGCCGACGTCGGTGCAGAAGGGCAACGCCGACCTCGTCGACCACGTGACCGCGCAGGCCGCCGCGTGCCCGCAGCAGCGGTTCGTCCTGGTCGGCTACTCCCAGGGCGCCAACGTCGTCGACAACTCGATCGGCATCAGCAGCGCGGGCTCGCCGGTCGGCGGCGCGATCGTGAAGACGATCCCGGCGGAGCTGGCCCCGCGCATCGCCGCGATCCTGGTGTTCGGCAACCCGATCCGGTCGATCGGCCGCGAGATCACCGGCCCGTACCAGAGCCGCACGAAGGACTACTGCGCGAACGGCGACCCGGTGTGCCAGGCCGGTGGCGCCAACGTCCTGGCACACCTGAGCTACGGGGCGAACGCTGCCGACGCGGCCGCGTTCGCCGCGAGCAAGGTCTGACCCCGCGTTGTCAGCAGTTCGTGGGGGCGGGGGCGCCGGAGAAGCGCTTGACGATCCACTGGTGCGCGTCGGCGTTCCCGGCGAGGATTCCGGTGGCGTGGTCGGAGATGTAGGTCTGCCACTGCTCCCGGACTCCGGCCGCGCAGTACGTCCGGTGCAGCGCCTCCGCCTGCGGGGTGTTGACGATCTCGTCGGTGCCCGCGTGGTACTGGAACACCGGCACCCGCGGCGGGCTCGCGCCCAGCTTGTTCTGCGCGAGCCGCGCCTGCCACTGCGGCGTGTTCAACGGGTTGGACGTCGTGTAGTCGCTGATCTTCTTGAACGAGTAGTTCAGCAGCAGCTCCGCGACGCAGGCGTTCTTCTTGGCGTCGGCCAGCTGCTGGCGGCCGGTGTCGTTGAGGAACGAATCCAGCTGCAGGTCCGGGTAGGCGGCGTCGAGGCCGACCGCGGCGAACGCCAGGAAGCCGAAGCCGATGTAGCCGTCGAGTCCTTTCGCGACTTCCGTCAGGTCGGCCGGGACGCCCCCCGCGACGACGCCGACCACGTTCAGCTCGGGCGCGTAAGTGGGCTGCTTCTCCCCCGCCCACATCGAGCCGCCGCCGCCCTGCGAGTAGCCCTGGAAGATCACCTTCGCCGACTTCGACAGCCGCGCCGAGGGCAGGTTCTGCGCCGCGCGCACCGAGTCGATCACGGCCGGGCCCATCGACTGCCCGGTGATGTAGGTCGGCACCGTCGTCGGCGAATAGCCCTCGTAGTCGGTGACCGCGACCGCGTAACCGCTGGACAGCGAGTCGTTGATGGCGGGCTGGTCGTAAAGGGTGCCGCGTTCCATCGCCTTGGACGCCGTGCACTTGAACGCCGGGCCCTGCGTGCCGACGGCGTACCCGACGATCGGGGCCGTGGCCGGGTCCTTGCCCTTCGGCACCAGGATGGTCCCGGTCACCGCGTCCGGGCGGCCCAGCGCGTTGGTCGAGAGGTACATGACCTGCCACGCGTCGGCGTTGGCGACGTTCATCAGCGGTACCGAGGGCCGCCAGCGCAGGACGTCGCCGGGTTTCCCGGCGGGCAGCGGCGACGGCGGCGTGTAGAACGAGTCGTCGAACGGCCCGGGCAGCAGCGGGGCCGCCGTCGCACCCGCCGGTGGGCTCGCGGCGACCACTCCCAGCGCCGCCAGTGAGACGCCGGCGATCGCCGAACAGATCCGTCGCAAGTGGACAGACTTCACCACAACCTCCATCGGGGAAAGGGAATCCGTTCAGGCGGGCAGGCCGAGGCCGCCCGCCAGCACCGGCCACGAGCCGTGCAGGGCCCGCTGCCAGTACGGCCAGCTGTGCGTGCCCGGCCCGTAGTAGTCGACGGTCACCGGGATCCCGGCTTGACGCAGCCGGTCGGTGAAGCTCTGCGAAGACAGCAGCGCCGACGGCTCCAGCACGTCGGCCTGCCCGGGCGGGTCGAGCGGCCCGGTCTGCCCGTTGCCGCAGGAGACGTAGAGCGCCGTGCCGCGAAGGTCGGCGACGTGGTCGTAGGGGTTGCGCGCGGACCACAGCGGCCGCATCCCGAACGAGTCGCCCCACAGCTGCAGGTAGTTGAAGATCCCGGCGCGGGCCAGGATGCCGATGATCCACACCGGGATGCCGGGGAAGAGCGTGTTCGGCACGCCGCTGTAGGACGCGGCGGCGGCGAACATCCCCTGGTGCTGGAACGCGTACGCCATGGCGCCGTAACCGCCGATCGACAGCCCGGCGACCGCGCGGCGCGTCCCGCCGCGGTAGCCGCGTTCGACGATCTGGCGCACTTCGGCGGTGTGGAAGGTGTCCCAGTCCGGGGTGTTCGACAGCCCGAAGTTCCACCACTTCGTGTACATCCCGGCCGGCCCGTCGGTCGGCATCACGACGAGGACGTCCTTGGTCGCGGTGAACGCCTTCACGTCGGTGAACTGGTCCCAGGACCGGTAGTCGACCGGCTCGCAGCAGCCGTGCAGCAGGAACAGCACCGGCCAGGTCCGGCTCGGCTGGGCCGCCCAGCCCGAGGGCACGATCAGCCGGACCATGCCGGTGGTGCCCAGGGCGGGCGAGCTGATCTTCAGGTCGACGGTCCGCGCGTCGAGCCAGGTTTCCTCGACGACCTTCGCGCCGTCGTCGGCCACGGCCGGGCTCGCCTGGGCGACCGGTACGGCGCCGGTGAGCAGGACCACGACGGACAACGCCAGCAGGGCGATCCGGTGCACAGCGACTCCTTACAGGGGGATGTTCCCGTGCTTCTTGGCCGGCAGGGTCTGGCGCTTGGTGCGCAGCGTCCGCAGGGCCCGCGCCACCTGCAGCCGCGTCTGTGACGGCGTGACGACCTGGTCGACGTAGCCGCGTTCGGCGGCCTGGTACGGCCCGGTGTGGCGGTCGCGGTACTCCTCGGTGAGCCGGCGGCGGGCGGCCTCCCGGTCTTCGGGCGGCAGCTCGGCCAGCTCGCGCCGGTAGAGCACCCGGACCGCGCCCTCCGCGCCCATCACGGCGATCTCCGCGGTGGGCCAGGCCATGGTGACGTCGGCGCCGAGGTGCTTGGATCCCATCACCGCGTAACCGCCGCCGTAGGCCTTGCGCACCACCACGGTCACCTTCGGCACGGTCGCCTCGGCGTAGGCGTAGATCAGCTTGGCGCCGCGGCGGATGATGCCGCCGCGTTCCTGGGCGGTGCCGGGCAGGTAGCCGGGGACGTCGGCGAGGGTGAGCAGCGGGATGCCGAAGGCGTCGCAGAAGCGCACGAACCGCGCGGCCTTTTCGGACGCGTCGATGTCGATCACGCCGGCCTGGTGCCGCGGCTGGTTCGCCACGACGCCGACCGAGCGGCCCTGCACCCGGCCGAACGCGCAGAACATGTTGGGCGCGAAAGCGCTGTGCACCTCGGTGAACTCGCCGTCGTCGACCAGCCGGGCGATCAGCTCGGTCATGTCGTAGGTCCGGTGCGGCGAGTCGGGCACGAGCCGGTCCAGCTCGAGGTCGGCCGGGGTGACGACCGGGCTGGTGTCGTCGGCGTACTCCGGGGCGGGGTCGAGGTTGTTCGAAGGCAGGTAGCCGAGCAGGGTCTGCACCCACTCGATGGCGTCCTCCTCGTCGGCCGCCCGGTGGTGGGCGTTGCCGGCGACCTCGCTCTGCACGGCGGCGCCGCCGAGCTCCTGCGCGGTGACCCGCTCCCCGGTGACGGCGTGCACGACGTCCGGGCCGGTCACGAACATGTGCGACGTCCGGTCGACCATCACGGTGAAGTCGGTGATCGCGGGCGCGTAGACGGCACCACCCGCGCACGGCCCCATGATCATCGAGATCTGCGGGACGACCCCGGAGGCGTGCGCGTTGCGGCGCCCGAGCTCGGCGTAGTAGGCGAGCGAGACGACGCCTTCCTGGATGCGGGCGCCGCCGGAGTCGTTGATCCCGACGACCGGGCAGCCGATGGTCATGGCCAGGTCCATCACCTTGAGGACCTTCTCGCCGGAGACCTCGCCCATGCTGCCGCCGAAGACGCTGAAGTCCTGGGAGAAGACGCAGACCTGCCGCCCGTCGACGGTGCCGTGCCCGGTGACGACGCCGTCGCCCCACGGCCGGTTGGCGTCCATCCCGAACTCGGCGCACCGGTGCCGGGCGAACTGGTCGAGCTCCACGAAGGACCCGGGGTCGAGCAGCAGCCCGATCCGTTCGCGCGCGGTGAGCTTGCCCTTGGCGTGCTGCCGGTCGACGGCCCGCTTTTCGGCGATCCGCACGACCTCGTCCTGGCGAGCCGCGAGGTCGGCGATCCGGAAGGCCGTGGTCGGGGTCAGGTCTTCGAGCGTCATCGGGTCCCCTTCCCCACGGGCGAGGCGAGGCGCGCGGCCAAGGCGTCCGCGAGCACCGCCACGTGCGGCGGGTCGATCATCGACACGTGGTCGCCCGGCACCCGCACCACCTCGAGCCCCTCGCAGTACTCGTCCCAGCCCAGCGCGTCGTCGGTGCGCAGGTAGCGCGGGTCGAGGGCGGTCGTCAGCGGGTGCGGATCCTTGGCCCGCAACAGCAGCACGCGTCCGCCGTAAGGCTCCGGCGTGTACCGCTCGGCGACCCGCGCGTCCACATAGGACTCGTACTGGTGGCGCAGGACGCCCTGGCCCATGTCCGGCACGCGTTCGGCGAGCCGGTCCACGACCCACCGGATCTGCCCGTGCTCGTTCAGCCCGGCGAGCTCCGCCCGCGGCACCTCGAACGGCACGCCGTACGTCCGCGAGACGTGCTCGGCGAACCGGTCGAACCGCTCCAGCAGCAGCTCTTCCACCGGTTTCCCGGGCGCGGGCAGCGGCAGGATGGAGTCGATCAGGAACACCAGCTCGACGGGTTCGCCCAGCCGCCGGGCGGTCTCGTAGGCCAGGCAGCCGCCGAACGACCAGCCGCCGAGCCGGTACGGACCGTGCGGCTGGATTTCGCGGACGAGTTCCGCGTAGCACGCGGCCTTGGCCTCGACGGTGTCCTCGTCGTCGATGCGTTCGAACCCGTACACCGGCTGGCCTTCCGGCAGGAGCCGGACGAGTTCGCGGTAGACGCTGGTCGGGCCGCCCGCCGGGTGGAAGAGGAACAGCGGTTCGGCGACGCCGTCGCGCAGCAGCCGGACGGGCCCGCCGCCGTGGCCTTCCAGCTCCGCGCGGAGCAGGTCGGCCATCGCCGCGACGGTCGGTGTGGCGAAAAGTTCGTCGAGTGGCGGCACGCCGCCGAGCTGTTCGGCGAACACCGCACGGAGTCGCCGCGCGCGTTCGGGGTCGCCGCCCGCCGCGAAGAAGTCGTCGTGCACGCCGGGTTCCGCGCCGCCCAGCTCGGCTTGCCAGTGGCGGGCGACCCAGCGCTCGGCGGGATCGCGGGGGCCGGTCGCGGCGCGGACGGCTATCTCGGAGCTGCCGAACCCGGCTTCCTCGGCGAGGTGGGCGGCGAGTTCGGTCAGGGTGGCGCCGCGCAAGAGCAGCGGGATCGGGAGCGGCAGCCCGAAATCGCGTTCGACCGCGCCACGGGCCCGCATCGCCGAGAGCGAGTCGAGGCCGAGGTGGGTGAGCGGGACGTTCCGGTCGACCTCGGCGTAGCCCAGCAGCCCGGCGACGAGCCCGGCCAGGTGGTCGGTGATCGCGGCGCGGGCGGTCTCTGGGGAGCTGGTGCGCAATGCCGCCATGCCGTCCCAAGTGGAGGGTTCGGTCCGCGGGGCGAAGAGGGTGAAGAACGGCCGCTCGGCCAGGCGAGGGAAGAGGTCAAGGACGGTCTCGGCGTTGACGCGGGCTACGCCGGTCGCCGCGCGGTCGCGGGCCAGGACGGCTTCCAAGGCAGCGAGGGCTTCCTCGGTGCCGAGGGGGTCGAGCACGGGGTTGCGCGATGCGGCCGTGCTGCCGGTGGCCCGCACCGGGCTGCGCGACCCGGCCGACGGATCAGCGCCGCCGACCGCAGCCCGCTCGGAACTGCCCGACCCCGCCGACACGCCCGCGCCACCGCCGACCTCGGCCGCCGAACTACGGTCCCGGGTCGAAGCCGCGTCGGCTACGGCGCCCGCCTCACCCCAGGCACCCCACGCGATCGTCGCTGCCGGGAGGCCCTGGGCTCGGCGCCATGCCACCAATGCGTCGGTCCACGCGTTCGCCGTCGCGTACGCCGCCTGCCCCGGTGAGCCGAACAGCGCCGCCGCCGATGAATACACCAGCCACCAGTCCAGGTCGTGCCCGGCCGTTGCCTCGTGCAGTCGCCATGCGCCCAGCGCCTTCGGCCGCCACACCGCGTCGAGCGACTCACCGTCCACCGTGATCGCCGCCCCATCCGCCAGCACCCCGGCCGCGTGCAACACCCCGCGCAGCGGCACGCCACCTTCGACAGCCGCCGCGACCAGGGCTTCCGCCGTCCCGGGGTCGGCGATGTCGCCCGGCACCACCCGGACCTCGACGCCCAGGTCACCCGGGTCGGCGGCGCGGCGGCTGTTCAGCACCAGCCGCGTCGCGCCCCGCTCCGCCAGCCACCGCGCCGCGACGCGCCCGAGGCCGCCGAGCCCTCCCGTGAGGATGTACGCGCCGTCGCGGACCGGCTCGCGCACCGGGTCGCCGAGCCGCGGACGCGCCAGCGCGCGGGTGTACCGGACGCCTTCGCGCCAGGCGACTTCGTCGTCCGGGCCGTCCGCGCGGACCTCGTCCCGCAGCTGCCCGGTCCACAGCCGCGCCGGGTCCGGACCGGCGTCGAAGTCGACCAGGCTCACGCGGAGTTCCGGGTGTTCGAACGCCAGCACCCGCACGAAGCCACGCAACGCGGCGAGGCCGGGGTCACCCCGTTCGCCGGGCTCGACGCTCTGCGCCCCCGCCGTGACCAGCCACAACCGCGGCGGCACCGGCAGTTCGGCCAGCTCGGCCACCACCCCGGACAGCGTCTCGACCAGCCGCGCGGCCCGGTCCGGGTCAGGTTCGGCCGGGCCGCCGAGCAGGGCGAGCACCGCGGTCGTTTCCCCGTCGCGCAGGGACTTCGCGACGGGGTTGCCGAGGGGCACGGTTTCCGCGTCGAGACCGGGGTCTTCGTCGGCCAGCACGATCCAGCGGTCGTCGTGCCGGGCAGCGGGCGGCAGTTCGGCCTGCTGCCAGGCGGCTTCGAAGAGCAGGCGTTCGACGGCCGCGTCGCGGAACCGGCGGCAGTAGACGTCACGGAACTCGACCAGGACGGCACCGTCGGCGTCGACGAGCTGGACGCTCCCGAGCAGGCCGTCGCCGGAGTCGTCGACCGAGCCGAGGACGGCGTCCACGCGCACGCCGCGACGCGGCTCCCCGGCGACGACGACTTCGCCCACGGTCAGCGGCAGGTAGAGCGCGTCCGCCTCCCCGACGGCCGCGGCCAGCGCGTGCAGGCATGCGTCGGCGAGGGCCGGGTACAGGGTGTAGGCGGGGTGGTCGGCGCCGGGCAGGGCGATCGTCGCCGACGCGCGGCCGTCCGCGGCGACGACGTTCCGGAGACCGCGGAACGCCGGACCGTAGTCCTGCCCCAGCTCGCCGAGCACCCGGTAGAGGTCGACCGGCTCGCCGGTGGCCGCGCCGAAGGGTGCCGACGGCGTGCCGCCGGACCCGATCCGCGCGGTGGCGTGCCGGACCCACACGCCGTTTTTGGCGTGGACGCTCAGCTCGGTGCCGGTGAGCGTGGTCGTCACCTCGGTGTGCTCGGCGAGCGGCAGGACCTCCCGCAGTTCGAGGTCGCGGACGTGCCCGCCGCCGGTGGCGAGGGCCAGTTCGAGGAATCCGGTGGCCGGGAACACCGGTTCGCCGTGGACGGTGTGGTCGGCCAGCCACGGCAGGGCCGCGGTGCCGACGTCGGCGCGCCACAGGTGGGTGCCGCCGCCCGGCTGTTCGATGTGGACACCCAGGAGCGGGTGCGCACCCCCGGTTCGCTGAACTGGCCGGGGCCAGAAGCGTTCGTGCCGCCAGACGGGGCCGGGCAGGGTGACCGGCGGCGTCTGCGGGCGAGCTGTGAGGACGCGGTGGCCGCGGACGTGCAGCCGGGCGAGGCTGGTCAGGAAGGCGGTCCGCTCGTCGACTTTGCGGCTGCCGGACGCCAGGGCGAGGGCCCGCGCGCCCGTGGTCTGTTCGATCGCGGCGAGGGCGACGGGGTGCGGCGAGATTTCGGCGAAGACGGCGTGCCCGTCCGCGGCCGCGGCTTCGAGGGCCTGGCTGAACCGCACCGGGCGGCGCAGGTTGGCGGCCCAGTACTCGACGTCGAAGGCGGGCGTCTCGCGCGGATCGTCGAGAACGCTGGTGTAGCACGGGATTTCGAGCTTCCGCGGGGTGAGGTGGCCGAGTTCGGCCCGGAACCGGCCGAGGACGGCGTCGACGGCGGCGGAGTGCCCGGCCCCGCGGACCGGCAGCCGCCGCGCGAGTCTGCCGAGGCGTTCGGCGTGCTCGACGAGGGCGTCGACGTGTCGGGCGGGTCCGCTGACTGTGCACTGGGTAGGTGACGCGTACACGGCGACGGTGACTTCGGGGAACTCGGCGAGTTCGTGTGCGGAGAGTTCGACGACGGCCATCGCGCCTTCGCCGCCCTGGTCGAGTTCGCCGAGCAGGCGTGCGCGGGTGGCCATGACGTTCAGCCCGTCGGCGACGTCGAGGGCCCCGGCGAAAACGGCGGCGGCGACCTCGCCCATCGAGTGCCCGAGCACGGCGGCGGGGGTGACACCGTGGGCGCGCCAGAGCCCGGCGAGGGCGAGTTGCGTGCCGAAGAGGGCGAGCTGGGTGGTGGCGAGGTCCGGCGAGTCGTGCTCGAGGGCTTCGCGCAGGGTGAACCCGGTTCCGGCGTGGAAGACGGGATCGAGCGCATCGACTTCGGCGCGGAAGGCGGGCTCGGAGCGAAGGAAGGCGCTGCCCATTCCGGGCCAGTGCGAGCCGTAACCGGAGAAGACGAAGACGACGCCATCGGTGGAGTTCTCACGGGACTCTCCGACGAGACCGCGTCCGGCGGCCAGCTCGCGCAGACCCGCGACCACCTCGTCCCGGCTCTCGCCCACCACCGCCCCGCGCACCGGCAGGTGGTCCCGCCGATGCGCCAGCGTCGCCGCCACCGCGTCGAGCGGCGTCGGCTCCTTCTCGAGCCAGTCCGCCAGCTCCGCCGCCCGCTCCCCCAGCACCTCCGAAGACCGGGCCGACAACGCGAACACCTGCGGAGCCGACTCGCCGGCCCGCGGTGGGAACGAAGCCGCGGGCCACTCCTCCAGCACCACGTGCGCGTTCGTCCCGCCGAATCCGAACGCCGAGACCCCCGCGCGCGCCGTCCCCGAATACCGTGGCCAGTCCGTCGGCTCCGCCACCACCCGCAGCCCGGTGAAGTCGATGTGCGGGTTCGGCTCTCCGATGTGGAGGCTCGGCGGCAGCCGCCGGTGGGTCATCGCCAAGACCACCTTGAGCAGCCCGGTGATCCCGGCCGCGCCCTCGAGGTGGCCCACGTTGCTCTTGACCGACCCCAGCAGCAGCGGCCGTCCGGGTTCGCGGTCGCCTAGGACGTTCGCGAGCGCCCCCGCCTCCAACGGGTCACCCAGGGGCGTGCCTGTCCCGTGCGACTCGACATAATCCACAGTGGACGGCTCGACCCCGGACGCCGCGTAGGCGTCGCGCAGCAACGCCGCCTGGGCCGCCGGGTTCGGGGCCGTCAAGCCGTTGGAGCGGCCATCGGAGTTCACCGCGCTGCCGCGGATCAGCGCCAGCACCCGGTCGCCGTCGCGGCGCGCCACCCGCAACGGCTTCAGCACCACCACTCCACACCCCTCGCCGCGGACGATGCCGTCGGCCGCCGCCGCGAACGGCTTGCAGCGGCCGTCCGCCGCCAGGACGCCCGCGCGGTGGAAGCCCGCCGTGATGCCCGGCGACAGCAGCACGTTCACCCCGGCCGCCAGCGCGAGCGCGCTCTCCCCGCGCCGCAGGCTCTGCACCGCCTGGTGCACCGCGACCAGCGAAGACGAGCACGCCGTGTCGAGCGTCAGGCTGGGTCCGCGCAGGTCGAGCAGGTACGACAGCCGGTTCGCGGCGATGCTCGCCGCCGCGCCCGTGCCGGACCAGACGTCGACGCCCGCGACGTCGGTCATCGTCAGGGAGCCGTACTCGGTCGCCGACAGCCCGACGAACACGCCGGTCCGGCTGCCCCGCAGCGACGACGGCGGGATCCCGGCGTGCTCCAGCGCCGCCCACGTCACCTCGAGCAGGATCCGCTGCTGCGGGTCCATCGCCTCGGCCTCGCGCGGCGTGATGCCGAAGAACGCGGCGTCGAACCCGGCGACGTCGCCGAGGAACCCGCCCTTCGACGGCAGGCCCGCCAGGGCTTCAGCGGGCGCGAACGTCTCCCACCGGCCTTCGGGGACGTCGCCGATCGCATCCCCGCCGGACGCGAGGAACCGCCAGAACGCCTCCGGTGACTCGATCCCGCCCGGCAGGCGGCAGCCGAGCCCGACGACCGCGATCGGTTCCCCGGCCGCGGGCTCCGGCGGCGGCGCCACCTCGCCGGACTCCACTGTGGACAGGTGGTCCGCGAGCGCGGTGATCGTCGGGTACTCCCAGACCAGCGTCACCGGGAGCGAGCGGCCGACGAACCGGCCCAGGTCGGCGGCGAGCACCGTCGCGTCCCGTGAGGACAGTCCCAGCTCCTGCAGCGGCCGGTCCGGGTCGCTCTCGCCGACCCGCGCGACGAGCCAGGCCCGGATCTCCGCCGCGTTCACGCGAGCCGCCGCGCGGTCAGCGAACCGTCCAGATAGGACTCGCGGCACCGGGCGCGGCTGATCTTGCCGCTCGACGTGCGCGGGACCTCGCCCGGTTCGAGGAAGACGACGTCGTGCAGGCGCAACCCGTGTCCCGCCGACACGGCCGCCCGCACCGCGGCGGTCACCGCGGCGATGCCGACGTCGGTGTCCTTGGCGCGTTCCAGCACGACGACCGCGGTTTCCCCGGCGTCGCCGTCGATCGCGAACGCCGCGGCCGAGTGCGGCCGCACGCCCGGGTGCTCCTCGACGGTCTGCTCGATGTCCTGCGGGTAGTGGTTGCGGCCGTCGACGACGACCAGGTCCTTCAGCCGCCCGGTGACGAACAGCTCGCCGTCGAAGACCACGCCGAGGTCACCGGTCGCGAGCCAGCCCTCGCCGGTGTCCGGGTCGAGCGGTGGCAGGTTGAACGTCGCGGCCGACGGCTGTCCCCAGTAGCCGCGGCCGACGTTCGGGCCGCTGACCCGGATCTCGCCGACTTCGCCGGGCGCGGCGGCTTCGCCGGTCACCGGGTCGGTGATCCGCACACGCTGCCCGGCCGGGCGGCCGCACGAGACGAGCGTGGTGCCCGACGCGGCGGGCTCCGCGAATCCGGCGGCGAGCCGGTCCCGGTCGAATGTGACCTGCCGGGGCGGTTTCCCGGCGTCGGTGACCGAAACGAGCACCGTAGCTTCGGCCAGGCCGTAGGACGACCGGTGGACCTCCGGCCGCAACCCGCAGGCACCGAACGCGTCCTGGAACTTCGCGATCGTGGCGGGCAGCACCGGCTCGCTGCCGTTGATCAGCGAAACGACCCGACTCAGCTCGAGGTAGGCCTTCTCGGCCTCGGTGACGCGGGAAGCGCAGTAGCCGTAGGCGAAATTGGGGGCCGCGCTGATCGCGCCGGGGCTGGCCGAGAGCGCGCGCAGCCACCGGGCGGGCTGTTCGAGGAACGCCACCGGGTCCATCAGCACGGAAGCCAGCCCGGCCGCCATCGGCGCGCCGATGCCGAGGATCAGCCCCATGTCGTGGAACAGCGGCAGCCAGCTGACCGTCGACGTCGTCCGGGATTCGGCGCCGTAGGCGGTGCACGCCTGGCGGGCGTTGGCGAGCACGTTGCGGTGGGTCAGCACGACCCCGGCGGGCGAACGCGTGGAACCCGACGTGTACTGCAGGTACGCGGGCGCGTCGGGGTCGGGCGCGGGCCACTCGCGCGGCTCGGCCGCGGGCAGCGCGTCCACGGCGATGACCGCCGGCGCGGCGGTGAAGTCCCGGACCGCGTCGAACTCGGCGGCGATGGTGAGCACGACGCGCGGGGCGCAGTCGGCGAGGGCGGCGGCGAGCCGGCCCGCGTGCCCGGGCAGGCCGGGCGGGAACAGCGGCACGGCGACGAACCCGGCGCGGATCGCCCCGAGGAACGCGACGACGTACTCGGCCGACTGTCCGGCGAGGACGGCGGCGCGCTCCCCCGGCTCGGCGACCGCGGTGAGCCGCGCGGCCACCGCACTGACGCGCTCGTCGAGCTCGCGCCAGGTGAGCGTGTCCGCCCGGCCGTCCGCGGTGGTCCGGTGGTCCAGGTGGGTCACCGCGGCTTCGTCGCCGAAGACGCGCGCCCAGCGGCTCAGCAGCGTCGCGAACGACTCGGTTTCGCGGGTGACGGGAAGCGGCTCGGAAATGGTTTCCATGGCTCCTCGCAGATAGCGTTTACCGGCGCAGTGAAAAGCAGGCCGGGGAAGGTTGTCAATCAAGGGATCTCGCATGCTCACGCGGAAACGGATTACGGCACCGCGCGTTTGTCACGCGGCGACGAGGTCTCGGACGGCGGCGCCCGCAACACGCGCACGGCCAGGAGCGCGCCGCCGAGCGTCAGCCCGGCCGCGGCGAGCAACCCGGCCGTGTAGCCCCCGGCGAGCGCCGTCCCGGCCGGGGCGCCCGCGTCGAGCCGCATCGAGCGCACCGCCGTCAGCACGGCCCCGATCAGCGCGACGCCCAGCGCGCTCGACAGCTCGCGGGACGCGGTGAGCAGCCCCGACGCCGTCCCGGAATGCCGCTCGGCGACGACGTCGAGGGCGTGCGACGTCAGGGGGACGGTGAACGCCGACCCCGCGCCGATCAGCACCAGTCCCGGGGTGCGCGGGAGGATCGCCGGGACGTGGTTCACCGCGGCCAGCGCGAACAGCCCGGCGGCGACCACGGCCAGCCCCGCGCCGACGGTCCGGTGCGGCCCCCACGCGGCCACGGCCCGCGGCACGAGCGGCGTCGCGGCCGCCACCGCGACGGCGACCAGCACCAACGGCAACGCGGCGCCGACCGGGCCGAGCCCGAGGAACTCCTGGTGCAGCAACGGCGTGAAGAAGAAGACGCCCGAAACTCCCAGGCCCCACAACAATTGCACGACGAGCGAACCGGCGAACACCCGGTTCTTCGTGAGTTCCGGCGGGACCAGGCGGGTCCGCGCGTGCCGCTCCCGGAGCAGGAACGCCCCACCGAGCGCGATACCCGCGGCGAGCAGCGGCGACGTGGTCGCGGCCCGCGGCTCGACGAGGGCCGCGGTGAGCAGGACCAGGCTCGCCGTCACGACGACCATGGGGGCGGTGGCCGGACGCGGGCCGCCGGGGTCGCGCCCGCGCGAGGTGGTGGCGGGCAGCAGGACGAGCATCGCCGCGACGAACGGAAGGTTGACGAAGAAGATCCAGCTCCAGCCCAGGGAAGCGCACAGGATGCCGCCGACGGCCGGCCCGAGGGCGAGCGCGGCGGCGAGGCACGCGGTCCAGATCGCGGCGCCGAGGGTCCGGCCGCGCGCGTCGAGGTTCGTGCGCAGCATGCTCAGCAGGCCGGGCACCAGGAAAGCGGCGGCCATGCCCTGGACCACCCGGGCGGCGACGAGCAGCCACGCGGTTTCGGCGAACCCGCCCGCGGCCGCCCCGGCGCCGAACGCGGCCAGCCCGCCCAGGAGGGTCGCCCGCCTGCCCCACCGGTCGATCAGGGTGCCCGCGACCAGCAGTAATCCGGCGAACGGCAGCATGTAGCCGAGCGCGACCCACTGCAGGGTGCCGAGATCGAGGGCGAGGTCACGGGCGATGGAAGGAGCGCCCGCCGCGACGATGGTGTTGTCGAGAGTGGTGACGAACGCGCCGAGCGCGATCATGACGAGGGTCGAGGTCCGGCGGGTCATCGCCTGCTCCACTGCACCTCGCGCCGGACACGCCGCACCGCTCGCCGCCGGGGGAACCACCAGTTCGCGTCGCCCAGCCGGGCCATCACCGCGGGCACCAGCACGCACCGGACCACGACCGCGTCCAGGAGCACCGCCACCGTCAACCCCACCCCGGCCTCGCGCACCGCGCGCGCGTCCACGAACGCGAACGACACGAACACCAGCGCCATGATCAGCGCCGCCGCCGTGATCGTCCGGCCGGTCGCCGCCACGCCGTCGATGACCGCCGCCCGGGTGTCGCCGTGGCGGCGCCATGCTTCCTGGATCCGGGCGATCAAGAACACCTCGTAGTCCATCGACAGCCCGAACAGCCCCGCGAACAGGAACACCGGCAAGTACGGCTCGATCGGGGCGCCGAACGCGTACACCACCGCACCCGTCGTCGCGGCCGCCGTCAGCAGGTTCATCGCCGCCGCCGTCACCGGGATCAGCATGCTGCGGAACACCCACGCCAGCAGCAGCACCGAAATCCCGACGACCGCCGCGAGGAACAGCGGCAGCCGTTCGGTGATCGCCGCCGAGAAGTCGGCGCGGGTCGCGACCAGCCCGCCGACGTGCGTGTCCGGGCCACCCACCGTCGTCGCCAGCGCCCGGGTCCAGGTCAGCAGCTCGTCGGTCGCCGGGTCGCCGGGCGCCGTGCGCGGGACCACCGTGAGCAGCCAGCCGCCGGGCACCGGGGTCGGCGGGCCGACGTCGGCCCTGGCCAGCAGCGCCTCGCGGAGCGTGCCGAGCGACGGGTCGCCGGTGCCCACCACCAGCAGCGGGACACCCGCTCCCGGGCCGAACCCGTCGTCCAGCAGTTCGGCGGCGGTCTTGGTGACGCTGCCGGGCGGGTCTTGGGTGGCGTCCGGCACGCCGAGCTGCAACCCGGTCATCGGCAGCGCGAGCACCGCCACGACGACCAGCGCCGCGAGCGTGTACGGTCCCGGCCGCGCCGTCACCGAGCGGGCGAGCCGCGCCCAGCGGCCGTCGCTCCCGTCCGCCCGGACGCGCATCCGGCGGGCGACCGGCCGGAGCAGCGCGGGCAGCAGCGTCACCGCGGCCGCCGCGGTCAGCAGCACGGAAACCGCGGCGGCGACGGCGATCCCGTCGAGGAACGCCAGCCCGACGGTCAGCAGCCCGGCCAGCGAGACGCACACGGTCACCCCGGCGAAGACCACACTGCGGCCCGACGTCGCCGCCGCGGCGGCCAGCGCGGGCGCCGGTTCCGCGCCGTCCCGGCGGGCCTGCCGGTAGCGGGTCAGCACGAACAACGCGTAGTCGACGCCGACGCCGAGACCCAGCAACGCGGCGATTTCGGTGCTGATCTTCGGCATCGTCATGACGTGCGACACCAGCGTGACGACGGCGAGCGCGCAGCCCACCGAAACCAATGCGGTGAGGATCGGCAGCAGCACGCAGGCCACCGAGCCGAAAGCGACCAGCAGCACGAGGGCGGCGGCGAGCAGGCCGATCGCGGCGTTGCCCAGGTTCGGCGCGGCCGTCGTCATCGCGGCGAGCTCGCCGGACGCCCCGGCGGTCAGGCCGTCGGCGTCGCGGACGACGGCCGCGAGCGCGTCGGCCGTCGCCTGCCCGAGGTCGCCCGCCGGCGCGTCGAACCGGACGGTGAGCACCGCTGTGTGCCGGTCGCTGGAGATCCGGCCCGGCGTCGGGCTCACCGCCACGACGTGCGGGAGCGCCGCCAGCCGCGTCGCGAGCGTGTCGAGCCGGGCGCGGCCCACGCCGGTGTCGAGCGGGCCGTCCGGTGAGTGGGCGACGAGGCTTTCTTCGGCTCCGGTGCCGCGCAACAGGTTCGCCGCGGCCGTGCTGTCCGCGGCGGGCAGATCCACCGTGTCGCGGAAAGCCGCGCCCTCGTGCAGCGCGGCCAACCCCAGCCCGCCGAGCGCTACCAGCCACAGCACGACGACGATCCCGGCGCGCCGGAAGCACCACGAAACGAGCATCGTCACTTGATCACGCTAACAACGGAAAGGCGCGCGAAGATACCGTCCAGCCTGACAAATCGACGGGCGAAAACCCTTGCGCCCGTGAGTGTTCCGTCGGTTGTCGGGCGCGTGACAATCTTCGTCGCGCGCATTGGTCCGCGCGTGACAGAACCCCCACCCCGCAAAGTGGTGGCGGTTGCCAATCTCGTTTCCGTGTGAGTACATGACGTCCCGCGACGACGCCGGAAAGGGGTGCGCCATGGCCCGGACGATCACGATCCCGCCGCCGCGGGACGCCGGCCGGGCGCGGCAGCTGTGGTATTCGCTGCCCACCGAACTCGCGCGGCGGTTCCGGCCGCACGCCGACCCGCTTTCGCGGCGGATCCTGGAAGAGGTCCAGCGGGCCGTGCCCGAATACGCCAAGCCCCTCGAAGGCGAGTTCGGCAAGATGATCGTGCTGGCGATCGAGCAGGCGGTTGTCAGCTGCATCGACAGCATCGACGATCCGCTGTCCACAGAGGACAACTGGCCGAAGCTGTTCGTGGAGGTCGGCAAGCGCGTCCACCACGACGGCGGCAGCCTCAACTCGCTGCAGGCCGCCTACCGCGCGGGCGGCCGCGCGGCGTGGCGGTACATCGCCGAGCTCGGGCAGGCCCACCGCTTCCCGGCGGCCGTGCTGTGCGTCGGCGCGGAAGCCATTTTCGCTTATGTCGACGAGATTTCCTCGTACTCGGTCGAGGGGTACACGCTGGCGCAGGCGATGGCGACCGGCACGCTCGAACGCCGGAGACGCCGCCTGCTCGAACTGCTGCTGGCCGACCCGCCGTCGTCCCCGGCCGCGATCGCGACCACGGCGAAGGCCGCGAACTGGGCCATGCCCGAGCGGGTCGCCGTCGTCGCGCTCGACCCGCGGGCCGAGCAGCACCTGACCCCGGCCCCGCAGGTCGCCGACGACGTCCTGCTCGACCTCGAAGGCCCCGAACCCTGCCTGCTGACGCCGAACCCGGACCGGGACTTGCGCGGTCTCGAAGGCCGGCTGCCGGGCTGGCGCGCGGCGGTCGGGCCGCGGGTCCGCCCGGCCGACGCGGCGACGTCGCTGCGGTGGGCGCGCCGCACGCTCGACCTGGTCCGCCGCGGCCTGGTCGGCGACGGCCCGGTGACGCACACGGCCGACCACCTCGCGACGCACTGGCTGCTGCTGGACCGGTTCCTGCTGGACGAGCTGTCGGCGAAGACGCTGGCGCCCTTCGCGGAGCTCACGGTGAAGCAGCGGACGCGCCTGGCGGAGACCCTGCTGAGCTGGCTGGAGCACAACGGGAACACCCCGGACATCGCGCAGGCGCTGGGCATCCACCCGCAGACCGTGCGGTACCGGGTGAGCCAGCTGAGCGACCTCTTCGGCGAGCGGCTGAGCGACCCGGCGCAGCGGCTGGAGATCCAGATGACGCTGCGGGCGCACCAGCTCCTGGGCACGCGGCCCGGCGAGGACTGACGGACCCTTGACCGCGAGCCGGGTTCTCCGCCAAGCTGTTAACGCTAACAGTGGAGGACGCGCCGATGCCCCGTACCGAACTCACCCGTGAGCTCTTCGGCCGCGTCGGCGGCACCGACGTCCACCGCTACACGCTGGCCCGGGACGGCGGGATCACCGTCCGGATCCTCGACTACGGCGGGGTCGTCCAGTCGCTCGAAGCGCCGGACCGCTCGGGGCGGCGCGCCGACGTCGTCCTCGGCTATCCCGACCTCGACGGCTACGTCGCGAACAACCGGCCAGGCGCGCCGCGGGTCTTCCTCGGCGCGGTGATCGGCCGGTACGCCAACCGGATCGCGGGCGGCGCGTTCGCCCTCGACGGCGTCCTGCACCGGGTGCCGGTGAACGACGGGAAGAACAGCCTGCACGGCGGCCCGGCCGGGTTCGACACGCGGGTGTGGTCCGCGGCCGAGGTGCCCGGCGGCCTGCGGCTGACGCTGGTCAGCCCGGACGGCGACCAGGGCTACCCCGGGCAGCTCACCACCGAGGTGACCTACCGCCTCGACGCGCGCGGCCGGCTCGTCCTCACCTACCGCGCGACCACGGACGCGCCGACGGTCGTCAACCTGACCAACCACACGTACTGGAACCTGGCGGGCACCGGCGACGTCCACGACCACCGGCTGGCGATCGCCGCGAGCCGCTACTGCCCCACCGACGAGAACCTGATCCCGGCGGGCGACCCGGTCCCGGTCGACGGCACGCCGTTCGACTTCCGCGCGCCGGAGCGGATCGGCGCCCGGCTCGGCGAATCCGACCCCCAGCTGGCGATCGGCTCCGGCTACGACCACAACTGGGTGCTCGACGACGACGCGCCGTTCGCCGCGCGGGCGTGGGAGCCGGCGTCCGGCCGCCTGCTCACGATGTGGACGACCGAGCCAGGGGTGCAGTTCTACTCGGGCAACTACCTCGGCGCCGACGGCCGCCCGCACCACCGCGGCGCCGGGTTCGCACTGGAAGCCCAGCACTTCCCGGACTCGCCGAACCGGCCGGACTTCCCGAGCACCGTGCTGCGGCCCGGCGAGGTCTACCACCAGGAAACGGTCTTCGCCCTGTCCACGGCGGACCGGTTTCCGGTGGCGTGAGCAACACTCGGGCCGCGAAGCCGGGTCCGCGCGGTTACCCTCGCCGGTCATGGGAGACCTTTCCGCCGTCGCCGCGGACCTCGCGCCGGGTGGCACGCTGCGCGCCGCCATCAACCTCGGCAACCCGGTGCTCGCCCACGGCACTCCGGACGAACCGGGCGGCGTGACGGTCGACATCGCGCGCGAAGTGGCCGCGCGGCTCGACGTTCCGGCCGAGCTGGTCTGCTTCGACGCGGCCCGGAAGTCGTTCGAGGCACTGACCTCGGACGCGGCCGACCTGTGCTTCCTGGCGATCGAACCGGCCCGCGCGGCCTCGGTCGCCTTCACCGCGCCGTACGTCGTCATCGAGGGTGTGTTCGTGGCGCCGGTGGATTCGCCGTTCCGGGCACCGGCCGACGTCGATCGGCCAGGCGTCCGGATCGGCGTCAAGCAGGGCTCGGCCTACGACCTGTTCCTGACTCGGACCCTCGAGCACGCGACGGTGGTCCGCGGCGAGGACGGCGTGGTCGCGTTCGAGGAGGGCGGACTCGAGGTGGCCGCCGGGATCCGGCAGCCGATGACCGCCTACGCCGCCGCGCACCCGGGAACGCGGGTGATCGACGAGCGGTTCATGCGCATCGAGCAGGCGGTCGGCACGTCCCCGGACCGGCGCCCGGAGACGCTCGCCTTCCTGCGCGACCTCGTCGAAGAGCTGAAGGGGAACGGGTTCGTCGCCGACGCCCTGCGCCGCGCGAACCAGCCGGACGCCACGGTCGCGGACTGAATCAGCCCGACACCGCCCGCAACGCCGCCAAACCCCGTGCCACCACGGGATGTCCGGCACTGCCGCGGCGCACGTACGCCGAGATCCGGCGGGACGGCCGCGGCTCGCCGGCCAGCGTCAGGCGCCGGACGGGGTGGGCCGCCGGGATCGGCACCATCCGCGGCAGCAGGCAGACACCGAGCCCGGCGGCGACCGTCGCGGACACCGCGTACCACTCCTTCACCTGGTGGCCGACCCGCGGCGTGAACCCGGCGGCCGCGCAGGCGGCGAGCAGCACGGCGTAGGTGTCGTTGTCGCGGGCCTTGACCACCCAGCTCTCCCCGGCCGCTTCGGCGAGCCCGATCCGGCGTCGCCGCGCCAGCGGGTGCCCGCGCCGCACCAGCAGGTCCAGGCGATCGTCGAGCAGGAACGACGGCTCGAACCGCGGGTCGTCGGCCGGCGGGACGTCCGGTGTCGGCAGGACGACGGCGATGTCGGCCTCGCCGGTGAGCAGGGCGTCGAAGCAGTCCTTCGTTTCTTCTTCGGCGATCCGCAGCTCGACGCCCTGGTCGTGCAGTGCCCCCGCGGCCGGGGCGACCAGCGCCGCGATCGCCGAAGACACCCCGCAAACGCGTAACGCTCCGCCCTCGCCGTCCTTGAACGCCGCCAGCGCGGCCCGGGTCTCCTCCCAGCGCGCGTGCAGGTCGTCGGCGTGGGCCAGGAGGGCTTCCGCGGCGGGGGTGAGCCGGACGCGGCGGCCCTCGTGACTCAGCAGTTCGACGTCCAGTTCCCTGGCCAGCAGCCGGATCTGCTGCGACACCGCCGACGGCGTCAGGTGCAGGGACGCGGCGGCCGCGGTCACGGTGCCGCGGGCGGCGAGCACCCGCAGGACCTGCAGCCGTCGCAAGTCGATCATTCAGTCGATTCTACAAGGTATTGGCCGAATATTGTCGATGGACGTACAAGCTTTGACGGCGCAGGGTCGAGGTATGCGCATTCCCGCCCCGGCGTTGGTCGTCGCGAGCGTGCTGAGCCTCGAGACCGGGCAGGCGTTCGGCAAGAGCCTCTTCGCCGAGGTGAGCCCGGCCGGGGTGGTGACGTCGCGGCTCGGTCTCGCGGCGGCGATCCTGCTCGCCGTCACCCGGCCCCGGCTGCCGCGGGGCCCGCGCGAAACGGTGCTGGTGCTCGGTTTCGGCACCGCCATCGCCGGGATGAACCTGGTCTACCCCGCGTTGCGGTTCCTGCCCGTCGGGACGGCGAGCACGATCCAGCAACTCGGCCCGCTCGCGCTCGCGGTGGCGGGTCGCCGTGGGATCGGGTTCGCCCTCCTCGCCGGGCTCGGCCTGTGGCTGGTGAACGACCCGGCGAGCGCCGGGTTGCCGGGTCCGGGCGTGGCACTCGCGGCGACGTCGGCCGCCTCGATGGCCGCCTACCTGCTGCTGAGCAAGCGGTCCGCCGATGGTGGCACGGGACTCGGTGCGCTCGCGCTCGCGCTCGGCTGGGCGACCGCGTTGTGGGCGCCCGCCGGAATCGCCCAGAACGGCGGGGAGTTCCTGCGGCCGCCCGTGCTGCTCGCCGGGCTCGCGGTGGCGATCCTGACGGCGGTCTTCCCGTACTCGCTGGAATTCACCGCGTTGCGCCGGGTGCGCGCCCGGACGGTCAGCGCGTTGGTGGGCCTCGAACCCGCGGTCGCCGCGGTGGCGGGAATGGTGGTGCTGGGCGAAATCCTGACCCCGCGGGCCTGGCTCGGCGTCGCCTGCGTCGTGACCGCGGCCATCGCGCTCAGCCGGCCACGGCAGCCTCGCGTTTCATCGCGATTTCATCGACTCCTGCGACGCTCACGGCTCACCGCCGCGAGACGAGGGGGCAGCGATGGCGACGGAAGAACCGACCGGCCGGTGGCGAGCCCTCGTCGCCACCCGGCGGCGCCGGTGGGTGGCCGCCGGGGTCGTGGCCGTTCTCGTCGGCGCGGGGGTCACCTGGTGGGTCTTCGGATCCCGGATCCGCGGCGCGATCCCGGGGACCGTCGAGGCGAGCGTGCTGACCGCCGAGGAGACCAGCGTCGTCCTCGGCACTTCCCTGCTCGCCGAGACCAGCGCCAGTGAACCGCCGTCCGCGCTGACGGCCGAACCCCCGGCCTGCTCCGTCGCCGTCGGGCCCGCCACCCAAGCCGTCTACGGCACCGCCTGGACGGCCTTCCGGTCCGTCGCCTACCAGGACTCCGCCGACGTCGCCGACCACACCGTCACCCAGACCGTCGCCCGGTACCCGGAGCCGTCCGACGCGGCCGCCGTCTTCCGGGTCCTGACCGACGGGCTGGCGAACTGCCCCGCCGCGGTCCGCACCGACCCGTTGCGCGGCGAGTCGACCTGGGCCTACGAGGTCGCGGCGTCGGGACCGGAATCCCTGGCCTGGAGCGCGATCCAGGACGCGGGCGACGGCTGGGCGTGCCACCGCCAGGCCCGCGTGAAGGGCACGACGGTGCTGCAGGTTTCGGTCTGCCAAGCGGGCGACGGCGCACCGCTCGCGGCCCAGCTGGCCGACCGGGTCGCGAGCCGGGTCGAGCCGTGATCCGCCGCGTGCTCGGCGTCGTCCTCGCCGGGGTTCTGCTCCTTTCCGGCACTCCGGCCGTCGCGGACCCGCCCGTCCACCTCGACGCACCGGCCGCGCCCGCGCTCCTCAGCCCCGGGCCGCAGTACCCGGCGGGGCTCAACTCCCGCATCGTCGCCTACGACCAGCGGGCCTCGGCCCTGCCCCAGCAAGCACGGCAGCTCAACGCCGAAGAGCAAGCCCTCAACCAGCGGGAACGCACGTACCAGGGCAAACTCGACGGCTACAACTCCCGCGGCGCGGCGGCGAAGCAGCGGCTGGACTCGATCGACCAGCGCGGCACCGCGCTCAAGCAGCGGATCGACGCGCACAACGCGGCCCCGCACCAGTTCCTGCTCCCCCAGCAGGCGGCGCAGTCGCGCGCGTACGACGCCGAGGCGTCCCAGCTGCGCGGTGAACAAGCGCAACTGACCAGTGAGCTCGACCAGCTGCGCACCGAGAAGTCCGCTTTGGACTCCGAAAAGTCCCAGCTGGACAGCGAAAGCTCGCAACTTCGGGACGCGAAGCAGCAGCACGACGACCAAGCCCGCACCTGGCAGGACCAAGACCGGCAGCTGCGTGCCGAAGGTCTGCGGCTGCTCGGCGAAATGGCGGCCGCGCAGGCGCATCCGCCCGTTTCCGCGGCGCCGCCCCGGGTTTCGGGTGGGGACGCGCTCCGGCCGCCGGCGCGCGCCGAGCAAGCGCGAGACACCGGCGGCGACCGCGCGTCGCCGGTGGCCGACACGGCCGCCCTCCGCGACTACGCGGCGAAGAACGGCGTCGACGTCATCCCGCGCCAGGTCACCGCGCGGCTGGCGCCGGACTCCGTCGCGAAGCTGCCGCCGGGCAGCACCCAGCTGTCCGGGGTCTTCGACGGGCTGGCCCGCAAACTGGACGGGAACTACACCGCGCTCGAGACCCAGCCCGCCGCCGTCGAACGCGGTGCCGGGCAACGGGCCTTCGACGACGCCATCCGCCACGGCGGACGGGCCGAGGTGCTCCTCGACGGCGAGCGGGTCACCGTCGACGAGGTCCGGCAGGCGCCGTCCCCGGCCGCGGCCCGGCCCGCGGACTGCCCGGCGCCGAACAGCTTCGTGCCGGGCACCCTGGTGGTGCTGGCCGACGGGACCACCCGGCCGATCGAGCGGGTCGGCCCGGGCACCCTGGTCCGCGCGACCGACCCGGTCACCGGCACGACGTCCGGGAAGCCGGTGCTCAGCCGGATCACCGGCGAGGGCCGCAAGCTCCTGGAGCGGGTGACCGTCACCGACGGGACGCGCGGCGGCGTGCTCACCGCGACGTCGGGCCACCCCTTCTGGGACCCCGCCCGGCGAGCCTGGGTCGAGGCCCGGGACCTGCGCGCGGGCGAGCCACTGTCCGGCGGGCTCCGCGTCGCGGAAACCGTGCCGTACCCGGCGTTCCTGACCGTCCACAACCTCGTCGTCGCCGACGTCCACACCTACTGGGTGGCCGCGGACGGCCTGCTCGTCCTCGTCCACAACGGCTGCGACGGCCAGATCGGGTACAACAGCGACGAAATCAGCCACGTCGCCTACACCGCGCGCGTCGCGAGAGGCCTCGAGTTCCGGCCGGGGCGGAACGTCGCGGTCGCCCGTGTGCCCGGCCTGGGCGATCCCAAGACCGGCGACTTCGTGGTCGGGGTCAGCAAGTCCGTCGAGAAGGGGACCAAGTGGCACGCCGAGGACGACATCCTCGACCAGCTCGCGGCGAAGGGCATCGACCCGAAGAAGATCACGGAGTTCTACAGTGAGCGCAAGCCGTGCGCCGCGTGCGGGCCGATGCTCGACGACGCGCTCGCGCCGGGCACCCCGGTCAAGTGGAGTGTCTACTACGACCAGAACAGCGCCGTGCGGAAGGCGGCGAAGGAGATCCTGGCGATGTTCATCCTGCAGGCCGGCGGCCGCTGACCGGAGGCACCTGATGACCGAAACTCCCCGCGTCCCGCCCGAAGTGCTCGCCCGGCGGACCGAACTCGGCGCCCGCGTGGTCGCCGAACTGCACCGCGCGGGCCTGCCCGCCTACCTGCGGACCCGCGAAACGCCCGCACAGGCCGGGGCCGAAGTCGTCGTCGACGACCTCGCGGCCGAAGAAGGCGGCGGCGTCACCGTCGAGTGGCACCCCGACCCCGGTCTCCGGCTCGCCGCGCTCGGCGTGTCCCCCGGCGACGACGCCCCCGAGCGCGCCGCGACGGCGTTGGCCGGCATCGGCCGCACCGGCGTGGTCCCGGACGGCCTCCGGCACGCCGACGAAATCGGCGCGCACATGCAGCGGGCCCTCATCGGGATCCTCGTCTCCGCGGGCCTCGACGCGCGCGACCTCGGCGACGAGGACGACCCCCACGTCGTGCGGGTCGGCGGCTAGAGCCGCGGCAGCACCTGGGTGCGCCAGGCCTCGAAGAATTTCTCCTGGTCGGGGCCGATCTGCTGGACGTAGACCTCGTCGAATCCGGCGTCGGCGAACTCGCGCACGGCGGCGACGTGCCGGTCGGCGTCCGGGCCGCACGGGAACTGCTCGCGCACCATGTCCTCGGTCACCAGGCTCGCGGCGGCCTCGTAGTCGGCGGGCCTGGGCAGGATCGACGGCAGCTGGCCGTCCAGGAGCTCGTTGCGCCACAACCGGTGCGCGGTGCGGACACCGTCCTCTTCGGAATCGGCCCAGCACACCTTCAGCCCGCCCTGCACCGGGCGGTCGCCCCCGCCGGCTTCGCGGTACCGGCGCACCAATTCGGCGTCCGGCATCACGGTGCAGAAGCCGTCGCCCGCGCGGGCGGCCAGGTCGGTGGCCGTCGGCCCGAACGCCGAGACGTAGATCGGCACGGGCTCTTCGGGCACGGTGTAGAGCCGGGCGTGGTCGACGGTGTAGTACCGGCCGCGGTGGTTGACCTCCTTGCCGGTGTGCAGCTTCCGGATGACGTCGATCGCCTCTTCGAGCATCTCCAGCCGCACCCGCGGCGGCGGCCACTGCCCCCCCCGTGACGTGCTCGTTCAGCGCCTCCCCGGTCCCGACACCGAGGACGAACCGGCCCTCGAACTGAACCGCCGCGGTGGCGGCCGCGTGCGCGACGATCGCCGGGTGCGTGCGGATGATCGGGCACGTCACCGCGGTCGAGATCGGCAGCGACGTCACCTCGCTGAGCGCGCCCAGCACGGACCACACGAACGGGCTGTTGCCCTGCTCGTCGAGCCAGGGGTGGAAGTGGTCGGAGATCCAGAGCCGCTCGAACCCGGCGGACTCGGCGAGCCGGGCCTGCCGGACCAGCTCACGCGGGGAAAACTCCTCGGACGACAGGAAGTAGCCGACACTCACCATGCCCAGGGGCTACCACGGGCGCGCGCGGCGAAACGTCGGCCGGGCGTCACGGACCCGCCGGGGTGAGCAGGCAGACCCCGATGGTGCGCCCCGACTTGCGCTCGTAGCCGTCGAAGAACGGCGCCTCGCGCAGGACGACGTCGCGCCACAGCCGGTCGCGCTCGGCCGGGTCCGGGACGCGGACCTCGACGTCCCGGTCGCGGTCGCCGACGCGCACCTGGGCCTGCCGCGCCGCGCGGACGTTGCGGAACCACTGCGGCTCCCGCTTCGCGCCGCCCGCCGACGCGGCCACCAGGTAGCCGCCGTCGTGCTCGAAGTAGGCGACCGGGACGGTGTGCGGGTCGCCGGTCCGGCGGCCCGCGACGGTGAGCAGCAGGACGGGCCGGTGCTTCGCCGTCCGGCCGACGCCCCGCCGGTACAACGCCACGGCCAGCTTGTTCGCCAGCCGCACCACGCCGGTCATGACCCGATCCCGAGCTGGCGGCGGACGGCGTGCTCGTCCCAGAGCGTCCACCGCTGGGTGAACCGCCCACCGGGGCCGATCCGGTAGATGTCGACGACCTGCACGCGCAGCCGGGCCCCGGTGGCCGGCGGCAGCCCGGCGAAGGCCGCGCCGCTGTGCGTGCCGGTCAGGGTGAGCCGCTGGGCGAGCGTGTCGCCCTCGACGACCTGCTGTTCGGTGTACGCGCGCAGGTCGGGGA
The DNA here is from genome assembly GCF_030264295.1 of Amycolatopsis nalaikhensis. Lineage (GTDB taxonomy): Bacteria > Actinomycetota > Actinomycetes > Mycobacteriales > Pseudonocardiaceae > Amycolatopsis > Amycolatopsis nalaikhensis. Next base: position 9,097,806 of record NZ_CP127173.1, read on the forward strand.
ACGCGCGCCGGATCCCGGTGACGAACTCGGCCAGCTCCGCGGCCCCGGTCGTGCGGTCCTCGGCGGCGAGGTACTGGACGTAGCCGGGGTCGACGAGCTCGTCGAGCACGGCCACGTCGCCCTGGTTGATCAGCTCGTCGGTGATTCTGCGGGCCCGCGCCCGGATCTCGTCGGGTGTCATGCCGCCAGCGTCGCGCCCGGGCGCGGACGGGACCACGACGTCCGCTCACCGTCGGCTTGACACATTCGGCCGCTCCGGGACGATTCACCAGCGATGAGCTTCGCCACCCTGCTCAAGCGGCTGCGGCTGGCCGCCGGCCTGACCCAGGAGGCGCTCGCCGAGTGCGCCGGGGTGAGCCCGCGCGCGGTCAGCGACCTCGAGCGCGACCCGCGCCGCATCCCGCGGCTCGACACGGTGCGCCTGCTCGCCGACGCGCTGGCGCTGGCCGAGCCGGACCGCGCGGCGCTGCTGGCGGCCGCCCGCCCGGACGCGCCGACGTCGTCGCCCGCGCCCGGCCCGCCCCGGCTGCTGCCGCCGTTGATCGGCCGGGCCGGGGTGGCCGCGGCGCTGGTCGAGCTGCTGGACCGCGGCGAGACGCGCCTGCTGACGCTCACCGGCCCGGGCGGCGTCGGCAAGACGCGGCTCGCGCTGGAGGTCCTGGAGACCGTCCGCCCGCGCTACCCGGATGGCGCGCTCTTCGTCGATCTCGCGCCGCTGCGCGATCCGGGCCAGGTCGTCGCGGCGATCGCGCACGAAGCCGGGCTCGACGAGCGCGGACCGGTCCCGGTAGCCGCGCGCCTGGCGACGGCGTTCCGCGAGCGGCGGACGATCCTGCTGCTGGACAACTTCGAGCACCTGGTCGACGCGGGCGCCGACGTGCTGGCCCTGCTCGCCGCGTGCCCGGGGGTGACGGTGCTGGTGACCAGCCGCGTGCCGCTGCGGGTGCGCGCCGAGCGCGAGTACCGCATCGCGCCGCTGGAGGCGGGCGACCCGGACGCCCCGGCGGTCCGGCTGTTCACCGAGCGCGCGACCGCGGCGGGTGTGGCGCTCGAGGCGGACGAAACGGTCACGGAGATCTGCCGTCGCCTGGAGGGATTGCCGCTGGCGATCGAGCTCGCGGCGGCACGGACGCGCGTGCTGCCACCGGCTGTGTTGCTCCAGCGCCTGGGCCACCGCCTGCCGATCCTGGTCGGCGGGCCCCGGGACCTGCCGGACCGGCAGCGCACGATGCGCGACGCGATCGGCTGGAGCTACCACCTGCTGTCGCCGTCGGCGCAGGCGTTGTTCCGGAAGCTGTCGGTGTTCGCGGGCGGCTGTCCACTGGCGGCGGTGGAGGACCTGGAGACGGTGACGGAGCTGGTCGACGCGAGCCTCGTCACGACGGGGCCGGACGGTCGGCTGGGCATGCTCGAGACGATCCGCGAGTACGGGCGCGAGCAGTTGCGGGAGGCGGGCGAGGAGACGTCCGCCGTCACCGCTCACCTGACGTTCTTCGCGGCCCTTCCCGAGGAGGCGGCGGAGTCCGAAAAGGACAATCTCCGGGCGGCCCTGGACCGGGCGGTCGAGTGTGGCGACGCGGCCCACGCGCTCCGGCTGTGGATGACGTTGTCGGGTTTCTGGGCGGACCACGGGTTGCTGCAGGAGGGCGTCCGCGCGGCGACGGCGGTGCTCGCCCTGCCTGGTGAGGAGGAGGCCCGGATCCCCGCGCTGGCCGTCGCGGCAGGGATGGCGACGGAGATTTCGGCGTTCGAGGAGGCGTCGGCGTGGTGTGCGGAGCTGGTGGCTCGCGCGCGCGGAAAGGACCTGGTGACGGCGTTGAACACGCGCGGCGAGCTGTCCCGTCAGCTGGACCGTTACGCGGAGTCGGCGGCGGACCACGAGCAGGCGCTGGAGCTGGCGGCGGAGAACGAGCCCGGCCACGCGGCGGCGCTGGTCGGGCTGGCGTACACGCGGTTCTACACGGGGCACACGGGCGAAGCGACCGAGCTGGCGGAGCGCGGACTGGCGGAGACCAGGGCGACGGGCTCGAGCCGTCAGCTGGTCGACGCGCTGATCCTGCTGGCGATGCAGGCGATGCACGCGGGTGAGCACGAGCGGGCGCACGAGCTGTTCACGGAGGGGGTGGCGTTCGCCCGGTCGACCGGCGACCGCAGCCGGATCGCGGAGTCGTTGCGCGGAGTGGGCACGAACGCGGTGTTCACGGGAAGGTACGAGGAGGCGGACGAGGCGTTGAGGGAGTGCGAGCGCCTCAACCGCGAACGCGGCGACGACCGGATCGCCGACCAGCTCCTGGCGCACCTGGGGCATTTGTCGATGCTGACGGGTGACCTCGAGGAGGCCCGCCGGAAGAGCGAGATCGCGTTGGCATCGGCGCGGAGGTACGAGGATCTGTGGGCGACGGCGATGTCGACGACGCAGCTGGGCCACGTCGAGCTGGCGGACGGGCGGATCGAGCGGGCGCGTTCGCTGTTCGCCGAGAGCCGGGTGCTGTTCGGCCGGATCGGGAACCCGATGTATTTGTCGTGGTGCTTGGAGGGGTTGGCGGGGATCGCGCTGGCGGACGGGGACGAGGGGTTGGTGGCGGAGTTGTGCGCGGAGCGGGACGAGCTGTTGGCGCGGCTTGATGCCCGGCTGCCGCCGATGAACCCCGGCGGGTATCGGGTGGTGCTGGACGCGCTGGCGGATCGGGCGGGAGGTCGGTAGGCGCGCCGGGGGGGCTTGGCGAGGCGACGGCGGACACGGCTGCGGAACCCGCGCACCGGGCTGCGCGCAGCGGCGGGCCACGGGCGCCGAGCCGCGCCGCCGAGCCGGGGAACCCCGCGCATGCTTAGGCGGTACCGGCGCGCAGTCTCCGCGCACCGTGCCCGGCGCATAACCTCGCCCCGCGCGCCCTCCCACCTCGCCCCGCACCCACGCTCGGCGGCTGAACGGTGAGCGCTCGGTGGGTGCGCGTCGTGGTTTCCACTCCTTCTCCGGCCGAATCTGGAAGCCGTTCGGAACTCGAGGAGGAAACCATGTCCCGCTCGCCCGTCTTCACCACCGGCTATGTCCTCTGCCTCGTTCTCGGCCTGGCCGATGTCGTCGGTGTCGCCGGTATCAACATGGATGGTGCGCCGCCCGCTGTTGTCGTCGTTCTCGGTGGCGTTTTCGGCCTTGCCACCCTGGCCGCCGCTGTTCCCGCCTGGCGGGGGAACCGGGCCGGGCAGGTCACCCTTGTCGCTTCCCGCCTTCTCTCCGCGCTGCTCTCCATCCCCGCCTTCTTCGTCGACGCCCCGGCCTGGGCGCGGATGCTCGCCGCCGGGTTGCTCGTCCTCACCGTTGTCGGCGTCGGGCTGCTCGTCAGTGGTGCGCGGGAACGCGCGCTCGCGCGATGAGCCGCGCCTGGGGCCCGCCCGCCGTCGGTGGTGTGGCGGGCCTTACCTGGGCCGCCGGGTTGCGCGGGATGATGGTCGAAGTCGCCGGGGCGGAATCCGCCGTGCACTGGTACGGCACCTTCGTCCAGATCCTGCTGCCCGGCGTCGTCACCGGGGTGCTCTTCGGCTGGGCCTGGCACACCCGCCGTCATCGGTGGCTCGTTGCCGCGCCCCTCGCCTTTCCCCTTGCCGTGATCGTCGCTCCCGAAACCTTCACCACGATCATGGCCGGTGAGGTCCCGTTCAGCGACGGCCTCGGCGGCGGGGCCCTCGCCCTGCCGCTCTTCGGCATGGCGGGCGGCTACGCCATCGCCGGGCGGGGCGCGGTCTGGCTTCGCGTCCTCCTCGGGGTGGTCGCCCTCGTGGCCGTGCCCGCCTGGGCCGTCTCGAGCACGCTGATCTCCCCGGCGCTGAGCCTCGCCACTCCGCGCGGTGCCTGGGTCGCCGCCCTGTTCTGGGGCTCCATCGCCACCCTCGCCCTCGGCTGCGCGATCCCCCTGCGCCGCGCACACGACTCAGCCCCGGCCGAACCCGAGGTGCGGGCGGACGCCCGGCCCTGACATCGCTTTTCCGTCGTCGCCGTCATCGATCCGACATAGCGTCTTTTGGACGGTCGCAACGAGTGCTACGTTCCTCGTGGTGCAGGCCGACCCGAGGAGCTGCGATGAGGCTTACTCCCAGCGCTCACACCGACTCGTTCTGCCGCGACCGGCTGCCGCCCGAGCGGCAGTGGCCCGAGCTGGTCTTCGACCTGCCGGAGCTGCACTACCCGGACCGGCTCAACGCCGCGACGGCACTGCTCGACGACACCGTCGCCCGCCTCGGCCCGGACCGGCCCTGCCTGCGCTCGCTCCACGAGTCGTGGACCTACGGCGAGGTGCTGACCCGGGCCAACCGGATCGCGCACGTGCTCACCGCCGAGCTCGGGGTCGTGCCGGGCAACCGCGTGCTGCTGCGCGGCACCAACACCCCGTGGCTCGCCGCCTGCTGGCTGGGCGTGCTCAAGGCCGGGGCGGTCGCCGTGACGACGATGCCGATGCTGCGCCGCCACGAGCTCGACAAGATCGTCGACCGGGCGCGGCCGAGCGTCGTCCTGTGCGACGAGCGCCTGCTCGACGAGCTTCCGCCCGGACTGCCGACCGTCGCCTACGGCACCGAACTCGCCGAACGCTGCGCCCGCCACCCGGCGACCTTCGCCGACGTGCCCACCGCCGCCGACGACGTCGCCCTGCTCGCCTTCACCTCCGGCACCACCGGGACACCCAAGGCGACCATGCACTTCCACCGCGACCTGCTCGCCATCGCCGACACGTTCTCCCGGCACGTCGTGCGACCGGAGCCGGCCGACGTCTTCTGCGGCACCCCGCCCCTGGCCTTCACCTTCGGCCTGGGCGGCCTGCTGGTGTTCCCGCTGCGCGTGGGCGCCTCCGTGCTCCTGCTGGAACGCGCCACGCCCAAGGAGCTGGCTTCGATCGTCGCCGAGCAGGCGGTGACCGTGCTGTTCACCGCCCCGACCGCCTACCGCGCGATCCTCGGCTCGGGCGACGGCCCCCTGCTGGCCGGCGTGCGCCGCGCCGTGTCCGCCGGGGAGGCCCTGCCCGCCGCCGTGGCCGAGCGGTACCGCGAGGTCGTCGGCCGTCCGCTCATCGACGGCATCGGCAGCACGGAGATGCTGCACGTGTTCATCTCCGCGGCCGACGAAGCCGCCCGCCCCGGCACGACCGGCACCGTGGTGCCCGGCTTCCGGGCCGCCGTGCTGGACGTCGACGGCACGCCCGTGCCCGACGGCACGCCCGGCCTGCTCGCCGTCAAGGGCCCCACCGGCTGCCGCTACCTCGAGGACCCGCGCCAGGCCGACTACGTCCGCGACGGCTGGAACATGACCGGCGACACCTACGTCCGCGAACCCGACGGGTACTTCCGGTTCGTGGCGCGCAGCGACGACATGATCGTGTCTTCCGGCTACAACATCGCGGCTCCCGAGGTCGAAGAGGTGCTGCTGACGCACCCGGACGTCGAGGAGTGCGCGGTCGTCGGCACGCCCGACCCGGACCGGGGCGCGGTCGTGACCGCCTTCGTCGTGCTGCGCGCCGGCGTCACGCCCGGCCCGGACGTCGTGCACGCCCTGCAGGAGCACGCCAAAGCCGTTGCCGCGCCGTACAAGTACCCGCGCCGGGTGCGGTTCATCGACGCGCTGCCCCGCAACGCGAGCGGGAAGCTCCAGCGCTTCCTGCTGCGCGAGCGGTGACGGGGGTGACGGGCCCGCTGCCGAGGTGGGGTGGCGGTGGGCCCGTCACGTCTGTGGGGTGCCGGGGACATGGGTCCATCGTAGCCGCAGATTCGAACATCTGTTCCCATCCGTTCAGGTGAATTCTCCTTACGGAATGTCACGAAGAGATCCGCGATCCGCGACGCAGCAACACTTCCGAGTGACCAACAGTCCTCAATGGACACTGGAAGAGCACCGCAAACACCCCGCCCACCGCCGCCAAGACCCCGTCACGCGCACGAATACGCCGCCGACCGGGGAGCAGCGAACCCGGCCCCGGCAGCGGTAAAACTCCGGACACGGCACTGACCTGCGCCGGAGGACCGTCACCCTGGCGTGCCGCGGAGGCGGTGCGACGCCCCGAAACCCGACCCCATAAAGTCTTCGCGCAGCCATCCGGAGGTGAACGCCAGCGTGCCCGAGGTCGACTACTACGAGGTGCTCGGCGTCCGCCGGGACGCCACGGCGGCCGACGTCAAGACGGCCTACCGCCGGCTGGCGAAGACCATGCACCCCGACGGCGGCGGCACCGTCGGCACGTTCCGGCTGCTCCGCGAGGCCTACGAGGTCCTGGGCGACCCGATCGCCCGCGCCCGCTACGACTCCGGCGGCGCGACCGTGGTCCCGGTCCCCGTCCGGCCGCGGCCCCGGCGGCGCTTCGGCGACGAGCCCGGCTTCGTCCCCGACCTGCCCGACCTCGACGCCGAGGACCTGAGCTGGTGGCACTTCGCCGGCGAGGACACGCGGATGCGCCACGGCCGCCGTCGCGGCCCGGGGCACGCCCCGGCGGTCGCCGCGGTGGCCGGGATGGTGCTCGTGCTGCTGCCCCTGGTCACCGGGGTCGGGTTCAGCACGCCGGTGCTCATCGTCTGGCTTTTGCTCACCGCCGGCACCGCGCTGCTGGTCCAGCGGCTGGCCCGCGGTTACCTGCGCGCGAGCAAGGCGCGCGAGGCGTACGCGGAGGAGTTCGGCGGCCGCACGGTCTTCGGCACGCCCGGCACCGAGCGCGACGAGCTGGCCGAGCGCCTCACCGCCGACCTGCTCGAGGGCTACCTGACGCGGCTGCCCGGCGCCCGGATCTTCCACGGGCTCGCCTGGCCCGGCTCGGTGTTCGCCGACGTCGACCACGCCGTGCTGTGCGGGAAGCGGCTGGTGCTGATCGAGTCGAAGCTGTGGCTGCCCGGCCACTACGAGACGGCCGAGGACGGCAGGCTGCTGCGCAACGGCAGGCCGTTCCGCGGCGGCGGCAGCCGGCTCACCGAGAGCCTCGCCGCCTACCGCGACCTGCTGCCCGGGGTAGCGCTGCGCGGGGTGATGATCGTGTACCCGAGCCGCAGCGGCGCGCTGACCACGGCCGACCCCGGCGACCTGCCCGCCGCGCCGATGACGCCGGAGGAGTTCCTGCACGAGATCGGCGAATGGCTGGCCGCCGATCCGTCCACTGTGGACCACCAGACGCTGCGGGCCCTGCGCGACCAGGTCGTCGGCGGAGGCGGCCGCGCGGCGTGAACCCCGCCGCCACGCTCGGCACGGTGCTGCTGGCCTACCTGCCGGCCGCCGTCTCCCCCGGCCCCAACTTCGTGCTCATCGCGCACACCGCCGCGGCCGGGACGCGCCGGGCCGCGGTGGCGGTCGCGCTCGGCGTGGTCGCCGCGGGCGGGGCGCTGGCCGCCGTCGCGGTCTTCGGGCTGGGCACGCTGCTGGCGCACACGCCGTGGCTGGCCACCGCCCTGCGGATCACCTGCGGGGCCTACCTCGCCTGGCTCGGCGTGCGGATGTGGTTGCGCGTCCGCGCTCCCGACGCCGCCCCGCCCGAAAGCCACCGCGGCGCGTTCCGCCGCGGCGTGCTCAGCAACCTGACGAACCCGAAGGCCGCGGCCTTCTTCGGCAGCGTGCTCACCGCGACGCTCCCGCCGGCCGAACCGACGGCCGTCAAAGCCGCCGCCGTCCTCCTGATCGTCGCCGCCTCGAGCGCGTGGCACCTGAGCGTCGCCCTGCTCTTCTCCTCCCCCGCCACGCAACGCTGGTACGCCCACGCGAAACCGGCTCTCAACCGCGTCGTGGGCACCGTTCTGGTCGTCCTGGGCCTCGCCCTCGCCTTGACGCCATGAGGGGCGCCTTCATGGCATGAAGGCGCCCCTCATGAACAGCGAACTACCGGACGCCGCCCGAAGCGCGCAGCTTCTGCGACTGCGCGGAGCGGGTACAGACCTCGCCGACGTCGACCGTCTGGCCGCGGTCGACGAACACGTCCGCCACGCCGACCAGCTTGCCGTTCGGCGTCGAGCAGGTCAGCTGGTAGGCCTCCTTCGTCCCGTACGTCGGCGGGGTCGGGGACGCGAACGACACGTCACCGGTCCAGTCGTCGACGGCGTTCGGGTCGGCCTGGTCGTAGTTGACCACCACGGCCGTGTAGTCGCCGGCCGGCGGGTCGAACAGCACCGCGTGCTCGGAAGTGGTGCCGCCGTTCGCCGACGAGCTGACCAAGTTGCCCGCCGAGTCGTAGACGAACAGGTCCCAGTCGGTGGCGGTGTTCGCCCAGTTGATGTTGACGCTGAACTTCCCGTTGTCCACCTTCGGCAGGCCGTCGACGTGGAAGGTGAAGCTCTCCGCCGTCGCGTCCGCCGGGTAGTTCTGGTTGATGGCGGGGACACCCGGCGGGTTGGCGACCGCGAAGCCCTGCTGCGCCGGGCCCTGCGGGTCGCGCCCGTACCGGCCGGCCACGTACGGCCGGGTCGACGGGTTGACCGACCAGGCGAACCGGCCGCCGGTCGAGGTGAGCTTCGAGTTCAGGTCGTCGGTGACGTAGATCGGCGGCATGGTGGAGCCGTCGGGCTGGATCACCGGCGACGTCGGCGTCTGGAACGTCTTGTGCAGCTTGAGCTGGTAGCCCTTCGGCGCCGAGCCGATCAGCGTCGAGTGCTGCTGCGGGTCGGCCGCGTTGCCCAGCATGTCCAGGAACGCCTGGCGGTTGCCGCCCTTGCCGGCGCCGGCCGCGGGGGCCAGGCCCTCGTACTCGGCGACGACGCTGTCGGCGTAGGGGCCGTGGAAGCCGTTGCCGCCGACCTCGATGGTGAAGCCCCAGCCACCGGTGGCCCAGTACGACCAGTCTTCGGTGGTGCCGGTGGTGTCGTAGAGCGCCCAGCTCGGCTCGCTCGTGTAGCCGTTGCGCGAGGCCAGCTTGTCGCCGAGGGCCTTGTAGGCCGGCTCCTCCAGCGGCGGGCGGACGTCGGCCACGCCCGGCGGGCGCAGCACCAGCGCGGCGACGGTGTGCATCGTCAGCAGGTTGGTCACCTGGCGCGAGGACACGATCGAGCGCACGTTGCGCACCTCGGGCTCGCTGAACGGCGCGGACCCGCGGAAGGTGTCACCGCTCCAGGACAGCTCGGCGCCGTTGCCGCCCCAGAAGCCCGCGTAGTTGCGGTTGGGGTCGGTGCCGCGGACGCGCCCGCCCGGGTTCGCCTTGCACACGCCGGTCGCGTACTGCGGCGGCGAGTCGTTGACGTTGCAGTTCTTGCGCTTCATCTCGTAGTCGAAGCGCGTGAAGTCGCCCTTGGGCTCGGCCTCGCGGGAGATCTCGAAGCCGTCCGGGTTGATGATCGGCACGACGATGTTGCGCGTCTTGCCGACCATGCCGCGGATCGCCGCGTCGTGCGCGTAGCCGTTGACCAGCTCGTACGCCCATTCCATGACGTGCTCGCCGGCCGGCCACTCCCGCGCGTGGTGCACGCCCATGGTGAAGTTCACCGGCTTGCCGTCGGTGATGTTCTTGACGTCGGTGGCGATTTCGACGCCGACGACGTCGCGGCCTTCCCACGTCGACTCCGGCATGGTGAACGCCGAGACCAGGCCCGGGTTCTTGCGGGCCAGCTCCTTGAGCTCGTAGTTGTAGTCGTAGAGGTGCCGGTAGCTGGTGCGCCCGGACGGCAGCGCCGAGGCGGCGGTCGCGGCGGCGTACTGGCGGTCGGTCTTCGCGTCCCGCACCGACTTCGCCGACAGGTCGGCTTCGATCACCTTCGACTTGAAACCGCTGTCTTTCAGCGTCTTGCGGTCGGCGTCGTCGGCCAGCACGACCTCGACGCCGGTCGCGTCGCCCTTCTCGGTGACGTCGAGGCCGAGCGCGGTCAGCTTGTTCTTGTCGGCACGCGTCGGCGTCTCGACGCGGACGAGCTCCGCCCGCGACGGCGCCGCGGCGGTGCCGGTCGGCGTGCCCTGCGGCGTCAGCGCCAGGAAGTCGACGCCGAGCTGGACCCGGTCGGCCGAGCCGCCGTAGCGGCAGCCCTGGACGACGAGTTCCTGACCCTTCTTCACGAAACTCTCGGCGAGTTCGTGGGAGCGCAACGCGGTGGAGGCGGCGACCACGGCACCGGTCGCCTTGTCGAAGACGGCGACGTCCCAGTCGCCCTCGGTGGCCGTCGCGGCCTTCAGCCGGGCCTGGACCAGACCGTCCACGGTGGACGTCAGCTCGCGGCGGTCGGTGCCCGCGGTGCCCTTGGGCAGCACTTTCGCGAAGCAGGAGCGCGGTACCGACTTGTCGGCGCGCAGGATGTTCTGCGCCGCGACCGCGGTACCGGTCGGTAGCGCGACGAACGTTCCGGCCAGTGCCACGGCCGAAGCCAGCAGCACCAGTCGTCTTGGTGAATTCCCCACAGGAATGGACCTCCTTGACCGAGGCCGGCACCACGGACGTACCGGTAGCGAGTGACCATAATGGAGGAAATCCGGCTGCGGTAACCGCCGTAAGTCGTACAGCCCGACCGCCTTCCGGCTGCCCGGACGGCCCTTTTCACCGGGAGTTCAACCGCCGGTCGGCTACTGTCGGAACATGGTCACGGTCCCCGCGCGACGGGTCTCGGTCGCGGTCTCCCTGACGGGTCTCGCCGCGCTGGTCCTCGGCGCCGCCCTGGTGCTGTTGCTACAGGTCATCCCGCCGACCGACGAGATCAGCGCGACCCGCCGCACGATCAGCGAGTACGGGCTGTCCGACCACAAGTGGGTGTTCGACCTCGCCGTGGTCCTGGTCGCGCTCGGCTCGGCCGCCGGGCTCGCGGTGCTCGGGCGGCAGCGGCGGCTGCCGGTGCCCGCGGCGATCCTGGGTACATTGTGGACGGTCGGGCTGCTGGTCATCGTGGCTTTCCCCAAGCCGGACTGGGCGACGGTGTCCCGCGCGGACTTCGGCGGCACGCTGCACCGGATCGCGAGCGTGGTGGCGTTCGTGGCGCTCCCGCTGGCGGTAATGGTCGCGGCGCGCACGGCGTTCCCCGGCTCCCCCGGCCGCCGCTGGCTGGCCACGCTGCTGGCGATCGCGTCGCTGGGCTGGTTCGCGGTGATCCTGGGCGCGGTCGTGGTCGCGGCCGTCGACGGCGGCCGCTGGTGGACGCTCATCCCGCTGGGCCTGGTGGAACGCGGGATGGCGCTCACCGAGCTGGTCGCGCTGGGCGTCCTGCTTGCCCCGCACGGCGAACGGCGGCCCGCGCTCGGCTAGGCCGAACGGGTACTCCCCCGCCGCCGGCTCAACCCGCCGCGGCCGCCGGACGTGCAGCGGGCGTTCAGCGACACAAGGGGGAGATCGCATGTTCCGACGTGCCGCCGCGCTCGCGGCGCTCACCTTCGGCACCGTCCTCACGGCCCCGGCCGCCCACGCGGCCGAACCGTGCACCTGGACGGTGCAGAAGGTTCCGACACCCGGCGGGTTCGAGGCCCGCTACACCAGGGTCGAAGGCACCGACAGCCACGGGGGCTACTCGGGCACGGTCACCGACCTGAGCGTCAACATGGCCCGGGTGGTGCTCTGGACGGACGGGCAGCCGCGGATCCCGGCCGCGCTCGCGAACTTCGTCTACCCCTCCGTGGCCGACGAGAACTCGGCCGGGACGGTCCTGCTGTCCGGCAGCCTGCCCTCGACCGACTTCGGCGTCTACCTCTTCGCCGACGGCCACCGCGGGCCCGGCACGCTCACCCGCCTGCCCACCCCGGACGGCTACCGGGTCGAGTCGGCCGTCGCGCTCAACGAACGCGGCGACGTCCTCGCGAGCGGCAGCGCCACCGCGGACGGCCACCCGGTGAGCATCCTCTGGTCCACCTTCGCGGCCGGGCCGCTCGTGATCGACACCCCGGCCGGGTCCGGCATCGACCTCGACGACGACGGCACCGTGCTGCTCGCCCCGCGCGACGGCAAGCCCGGCTCGTTGTGGCGCCACGGGCAGGTCATCCCGCTGACCGGCGAGGATCACTTCCTGCTCCTGCGCGCGATCCGGAACGGCGTCGTGGTCGGCACCGCGGTCGACGCGTGGCCGGCCTCGCGCGCCCTCGCCTGGCACGGCCCGGACGACCCGCGGCCGCTCGAGCGGGGTGGCACGGCCGAGGCGGTGAACGCGCACGGGCTCATCGCGGGCAGCCTGACCGACCTCACCGGCCTGCCCGCCGTCTGGCAGGACACCGAACTGCTGGGCGCGCTGCCGGTGCCCGACGGGGTCGACGCGGACTTGTTCGTGGTCGGCGACGACGGCGTCGTCTACGGCACCACCGGCAGCGACTACGGCCCGCTGCGCTGGAGCTGCGGCTGACGGCTCACCCGAGGTCCGGCTCCGCGGTGTCGAGCAGCCGCGGATCCGGCGCCTCGCCGGACATGGCCAGCAGCCCGCGCACGAGCTTGACCAGCAGCGGCCAGTTCTTCGGGTTCCGCTTGTCCACCCCGCCGGCCAGCTGCTTGAGCATCGTGAGCGTGTCGAAGTAGATCCGCTCGCACACCAGGTTCTCGTCGGTGTCGAAGAGGAAGTACGCCGTCATCCGCACGCGGAAGCGGGACCCGGTGGCCGGGATCTTCCCGAACGGCCCGAGGTGCGTGCCCAGCAACCAGAACTCGGCGATGACGGCGTCGGCGCTGTGCCGCAGCGCGATCAGCTCGTGGTGCTGGTCGGGGAACGCGACGCGCGTGTCGTGGTAGTAGCCGCGGACCGCGTGGTCGCCGTCGTGCACGGTCATCGTCGCGACCAGCTCGTAGTGCGGGTGCGGGAACGTCGACAGCGTCGAGTCCCAGTCCTGGGCGACCTCGTCGCGGAAGTGGTCGAGCACCAGCTGCTGCCGGGCCTCGAGGACCGCAGTGGAGGGCAGTTCGCGCACGGCGGGCTCCTTTATCTACAGCGTAGGTATTCGACGATAACCTACACTGTAGGCACGCCGAAGGAAGGGGACGCCGTGCTCGAAGGAGCCCTGGCCCGCGCGAAACCGGTGATCAGGTGGAGCCTGGGCCACGCACTCCCCCGGACCGTGCTGCGCCGCGAGGCCCGGCGCGGCGACCTGCAGGGCCGGATGGTCGTCGCGGCCGCCGAAGGCCGGGACCTGACCGCCATGTTCGAGGAGGTCCGCGCGAACGGCCCGCTCGCCCGCACCCGGTTCGGCTGGATGACCACGACGCACGCCGCGGTCCGGGAAGTGCTCGCCAGCGACGACTTCCGCGTCGGCGTGATCGGCGCCGACGGCTCCCCGCTGGGCAGGCTCGTCGAATGGTCGGCGGGCGAGCACCTGCACCCGGTGCGCCCGCCGTCGCTGCTGGCGGTCAACCCGCCCGAGCACACGCGCTACCGCAAGCTCGTCACCGGCGTGTTCACCGCGCGCGCCGTCGAGCAGCTGCGCGGCCGGGTCCAGGAGATCGCGGACGGCCTGCTCGACGCGCTCGAGCCGGGCGGCGAGACCGACCTCGTCGAGTCCTACTGCGGCCTGCTGCCGGTCACCGTCATCAGCGAGATCCTCGGCGTCCCGCCCGCGGACCTCGGCAAGGTCCTGTCCCTGGGCGCGGCGGCCGCGCCGAGCCTCGACCTCGGCCTGGGCTGGCGCGCGTTCCGCGACGTCGAGACCGCGCTCGCGGAGTTCGACACGTGGCTCGGCGAGCACCTCGACCACCTGCGCCGCCACCCCGGCGACGACCTGTTCAGCAAGCTCGTCGCGGCCAGGGACGACGGCGTCGGGCTCACCGAAGCCGAGCTGAAGGCCACCGCGGGCCTGGTGCTGGCGGCCGGGTTCGAGACGACGGTCAACCTGCTCGGCAGCGGCATCGCCCTGCTGACGCGCCACCCGGAGCAGCTCGCCGTCCTGCGCGAGCAGCCGAAGCTGTGGGGCAACGCCGTCGAAGAGGTGCTGCGGCACGACCCGCCGGTGCTGCTGACCGGACGTCTGGCGACGCGCGACACCGAGGTCGCCGGGGTTCCGCTGCCCCGCGGCGCCCTGGTGACCACGATCCTGGCCGGCGCGAACCGCGACCCGGAGGTCTTCGCCGACCCGGCCACCTTCGACGTCACCCGCGCGGGTGCCCGGGACCACGTCTCGTTCGGGGCCGGGCGGCACCACTGCCTGGGCGCGTCGCTGGCCCGGATGGAGGGCGAGATCGGGTTGCGCTCGATCTTCGACCGGTTCCCCGGCCTGCGCCTGCTGCCCGGCAGCCGTCGCCGCCCGACCCGCATCCTGCGCGGCTACGAATACCTCCCGGCCGCCCTGTGACCGCACCGCGTCGCCGTGGCCGTCCGCCGAAGGACGCGGACCCGCTTTCCCGGGACCGGATCCTGCGCGCGGCCCTCGACCTCGTCGACGAAGAGGGTTTGGACGCGGTCAGCATGCGGAAGCTCGCGCGCCGGCTCGACGTCGACCCGATGAGCCTCTACAACCACGTCGACGGCAAGGACGCGCTGCTCGACGGGATCGCGGAGGTGCTGCTGGCCGCGATCCCCGCGCCCTCGCCGGGCGCGGACCTGCGCACGACGATGGCCGCGCTGGCCCGCGACTTCCGTGCGGCGATGCTCGGCCACCCGCGCGCGGCGCCGCTCGTGCTCACCCGCCAGCTCGCGTCGCTGACCGCGCTCGCGCCCGTCGAGGCCGTGCTGGCGCCGCTGCTGGCCGCGGGCTACCCGCCGGAGCGGGCGGTGCACGGGCTGCGGGCCGTGCTGGCGTTCCTGATCGGCACGCTGATGCGCGAGGTCAACGCGGCCCCGACGTTCAGCGGCGCGGACCCCGAAGGCCACCGCCGTCGCCTCGCCGACCTCGAGGCGTCGGGACTGCCCGCGGTCGTCACGGCGGCGCCGTACCTGGCCGTGTGCGACCACGAAGCGGAGTTCGAGTTCGGGCTGCGGATCCTGCTCGACGCGCTGGCGTGAGTCAGCGGAGGCGTTCGTGCAGGGCGGCCATGCGGGCGTCGAGGTCGGCCGCGGTCCGGGCCGCGGCGGCGGCTCGCCCGCGAAGTCCGACGGCACGCTGTCGGCGTACTTGTACGACAGCTTGTGCTCCACCGCGGCCCAGAAGTCCATCGCGATGGTGCGCAGCTGCACCTCGACCTTGACCTTCTCGACGCGGTCGGACAGGAACACCGGGATGCGGACGATCAGGTGCAGGCTGCGGTAGCCGTTCGCCTTGGGCTGAGTGATGTAGTCCTTGGTGCGCAACAGTTCGACGTCGTCCTGCGCGGTGAGCATCCGGGCGACCTCGTAGACGTCCGAGACGAACGGGCAGACCACCCGGATGCCGGCGATGTCGTCGAGCGCGCCGGCGGCGGAGACCCAGTCACCGCCGAGCCCGCGGCGGCGCACCTTCTCCTTGATGGCTTCCGGCCGCTTCACCCGGCTCGTGATGTGCTCGATCGGGTCGTGCCGGTGGACGAAGTCGAATTCCTCGCTGAGGATGCGCAGCTTCGTCATCAGCTCTTCGATGGCGAACTTGTACATCAGGAGGAACCGCGGGAGCTGCCCGGCGACGGCGAGCTCGTCGGCCGCCTCCCGCAGGTCCTCGGCGGCCGGATCGGTGGTCACTGAAGCCTCGTGCTGTCGTCGGTCGGGTGGCTCGCACCAGATTACTGCGCGCCACCCCGTCAACGATCAGCGACGGGCCGGAGTTCCCGCCGGTCACCGGTTCGGGTGCGGCCCGGGCCCGTCGTCCGGGCCCGGGCCGCTGGGGTCAGCCGACCTTTTCGATCTTCGCGTTGCGGACGAGCTGCTTGCCCTGCTCGCGGATCTGCGCGAAAGCCGCGTTGTTCAGTAGTGCGCAGCTGCCGGAGGCCGAGGTCACCGGGACCGTGACGGACTTCTCGTTGTCCAGGTTGGTGATTTTGAGCATCGTGCCGACGGGGAACTCGTCGCTTGAGGCCGCTGGGGCGCCGTTTTCGCCCGAGAGGGTGACGGTTTCGCCCGGGCAGACCACTTCGGCCGTGGCGTTTCCGGCCTGGCCGGTGGATTCGGCGACGCATTTCGCCGCGATGGCGGCGGCTTCGTCGGCCTTGGCGTTCTGCTGGGCGTTCTGGTCGGCCATGCCCTGGTCGGCGCTGCCGTTCTGCTCGGCGGCCATGCCGTGGTCGGCGGCGGGATCGGCGGCTTGCCCGGCCTGGGCGACGCAGCTCAAGATCGCCGCGCAGTCCTGGGCGGCGACGTTCTGGTCTGCCTTGCCCTGCTGTTCGGCCTTGCCCTGCGCTGCCTTTCCGTTCTGGTCGGCCATGTTCTGCTGGGCGGCCATGCCGTTCTGCTTGGCCATCCCCTGCTGATCGGCCATGCCCTGCTGGCCCGCCATGCCGTTCTGGTCGGCCTCGGCTTGCTTCTTGTCCTTGCCGTTCTGCTCGGCTATGCCCTGGTCGGCCATGCCGTTCGCGTCCGTGGCCGCGGCCGCTTGGGCCACACACTCCTCAACCACCTGGCAGGCCTGCGCCGCCGCCTGGTCGGCCGCGTCGGCTTCTTCGGCGGCGGCTGCCTCGTTCTGCTTGGCCTTGCCGTTCTGCTTGGCTTTGCCGTTCCCCTTCGCCATACCCTGGTCGGCGCCGTTCTCCCCGGCCGCCGCCTGGTCTTCGGCTTTCGCCTTGCCACCGGCCGCCTTGTCCTCGGCCGCCACCTCACCAGCCTTGGCCGCCGCCGCGCATTCGGCCGCCGCCGCGTTCGCCGCCACCTTTGCTTCGCAGCCCGCCGCCTCGCGGCGTTGCTCGAGCTGGTCCACCACCGCCTGGCGGTTGGCTATCCGGGCTTTCGACTGCGCGTCCGGTGCCGCCTGCTGGCCCGCGATGAACGTCAAGTTGTTCCGCAGCGCCGTGTCCAGGCCGCCGCAGCTCTCCGTGGCCGCGTTGCTCGCCGGGCTGCTCAGTGCGATCGCCGTCGCGGTCGCCCCCGCGACTCCCAGCAGCGCGGCGAGCCCGATCGTCGCCTTCTTGCGGTGTCGTCCGGTCGTGCGCACGTGGGGCATCAGCCCCTCCTCTCAGGTCGCCACCTCATCAGGGCACACGGCGGCGGGACCCGAGTGGTTCACCCTCAGTGCGCGGTCAGCTCCGCCAGCCGCGGCACCGCCGGGGCCATTCCCTCGATCCACGCGGCGGGAGAACCCGTGGTCGGGGTGATGATCGCCGTCTCGATGCCGAGCTTCGCGTACGGCGCCATCGCGCGGACGAATTCGTCGCGGGTTTCCGGTGTCGGACGCGGGTTGTTGGCCAAGACCGTCTTGCGGATTTCGCGGTAGTCGCGGCCGACGTCGTCGCAGTGGCGGCGCAACACGTCCAGCTTGTGCTCGACGTCCTCGGGCGACGACGCGAAGAGGTTGCACGCGTCGCCGTACTGCGCGACCAGCCGCAACGTCTTGCGTTCGCCGCTGCCGCCGATCAGCACCTTCGGGCGGTGGATCGGCTGGGGCGAGCACAGCGTTTCGGCGAGCTGGTAGTGCTTGCCCTCGAAGGGGCCGTTGTCCGCCGGGTCCCACATCTGCCCGCAGATCCGCAGCGTCTCCTCCAGGCGCTCGAACCGTTCGGCGACCGGCGGGAACGGCACGCCCATGCCGCGGTGCTCCCGCTCGAACCAGGCCGCGCCGATGCCGAGCGCGGCCCGGCCGCCCGAAAGGACGTCCAGCGTGGTGACGATCTTCGCGAGCAACCCCGGGTGCCGGTAGGTCACGCCGGTGACCAGCAGGCCGAGCTCGATCCGGGACGTGTGCGCGGCGAGGAAGCCGAGCGTCGTGTAGCCCTCCAGCATGTTCGCCTCGGCGGGGAGGCCGGTCGGCTCGATCTGGAAGTAGTGGTCCATGAAGGACAACCAGGTCGCACCGGCCTCCTCCGCCGCGGCACCCACCCGGGCGAGCTCGCCGGCGATGGCGGTCGTCCCGCCGTCGATGTCGAAGATGGGGAGGTGGAAACCGAGTTCCATGGAACGTTCTCCTGACGTGTGGTCGGCCTGCCCACACGCTATGACCTGGAGCGCGCTCCAGGTCAAGCCAGCGCGGCCACCAGGTCCGTCGCGATCCGGTGCTCGACCGGCGACGGCACCGGCTGCACCCCGGCGGCGAGCCCGCCCGCGGCCACCGCCGCCAGGCTGCGGACCTGCAGCGTGAGCCCGAGATCCATGGCCTGCACGGAGTTCCCGTTCGCGGCGGTCAGGTTGAGCATCCGGCCGCGGTCGAGGAC
Source organism: Amycolatopsis nalaikhensis (assembly GCF_030264295.1). Taxonomy (GTDB): domain Bacteria; phylum Actinomycetota; class Actinomycetes; order Mycobacteriales; family Pseudonocardiaceae; genus Amycolatopsis; species Amycolatopsis nalaikhensis. Next base: position 9,115,898 of record NZ_CP127173.1, read on the forward strand.
GACGATCTCGCGGCCGTCGGCCAGCACGTGCCCGGTGCGGCGGCCCGGCGTCCCGTACTCGACCGTGCGAACTGTCACCGCCCGCAGCGCGTCCGCGTCGATTTCCCACGCGAAGTGCCCGACACCGGCGAGCAGCGCGCCGTCGGGCAATGCCGCCAGCTCCGCGGCGCCGACGACGCCGGGTGCGCCGGTCGCGGTGAACACCGCCCGCGCGTCGGCCAGGACCTCGGTCGACGACCCGACACGGTGACCGTCCAAAATGGCCTGCAGAGCCCGCATCGGATCCGGGTCGCACACCGCGACGCGCGCGCCGAGCCGGGACAGCGTGTCGGCGACGCCCTTGCCGCACGGCCCGTAGCCGAGCACCGCCGCGCGCATGCCCGGCACCATCAGGTTGGTGGCGTTGAGAAATCCCTGCACGACGCTCTGGCCGACGCCGAACTCGTTTTCCACCAGCAGTTTCAGCCGCGAGTCGTTGATCACGACGACGGGGTGGCCGACGCGCCGCTCCCGCAGCCGCACGCCGCCGGTGGTCGTTTCCTCGGTGCCGCCGAGGTATCCGGCGGGCGCGCCGGTGGCGAGGAGGGACAACGTGAGGTCGGCGCCGTTGTCGAGGGTGAGGTCGGGTTCGCGGGCGAGCACGGCGTCGACGTTGCGCGCGTGGTCGGTCTCGTCGTCGGCGCGGCGCGTGTGGACCCGCACGCCGAGCGCCCGCAGCGCGTCCGCGACGTCGTCGTGGGTCGTGCCGGGCGAGCCGGTCAGCGTGATTTCGACGCCGGCGCGGGCCAGCAGGGTGACCAGGGCGCCGGTCTTGGGTTCGACGTGCAGGCACATCGCCAGGCGCCGCCCGGTGAGCACCGGCGCGCACTCCTCGACGGCCGCCGCGGTCAGGGGCATGTGCTTGAGCGCCCAGTGCGTTCCGGCGTGCTCGGATGAAGGCATGACTGTCCTTACGGTTGAAAGGAAAGGGACCCGGAGCTGGGGTTCGTCAACCGTAGAAGTCGCAGCGGTAGGAGTGATCGCCGAAGATCGCCCGTCCGCTCATGCGCTCAACTTACCGTCTCGGCCAGGAACGCCGCCACGTCGGGCGTCGCCGTCACGGGAACTCCCGCCGTTCGCAGCCGGTCCGCGAACTCCGCCGAGCCGGGGCCGCCGTCGGCGATGAGGAACGGCGGTGCTCCGGCGGCCGGGTAGCTCAGCGGGCTCGCCGGGAAGCGTGCCAGGAACACCGCGGCCCGCTCGGGCAGGCTGGTGCCGGTGAACTTCGCCGGAGCGCCGACGGCCGCCACCGCGCGGACCGTGCTCGCGTCATCGGCCTCCCGGGCGACGCCGAGCAGCGACGCCAGCGTGCCGCCGGTCCCGGTGCCCCACGCGGCGATCCGGGCCGGGTCGATGCCGAGAGCGGCCGCGTTGGCCTTGAGGAACCGGACGGCGCAGCGGGCGTCCGTGAGCGCCGACGGCCAGGGGGCGGCCGGGGCGAGGCGGTAGTCGATCGACGCGACGACGAAGCCGCGGGCAACGAGGGCGTCCCGCACCGGGCCGGGCCGCGACCCGGTGAGCAGCGCGCCCGGCCCGGTCGGCTTGCGGTTGCCGAACACGAAGCCGCCGCCGTGCAGGTACAGCGCCACCGGGGCCGGACGCCCGCTCGCGCGCGGCCGGGCGAGGTCCATCGCGAGCGGGACGCCGTCGGGACGGCAGTATTCGACGGTGCCGCCCTCGAGCAGCGTCGACGGGCGCGGGCTGGCGAGGCCGTCGGCGGCCGCGACGGTGCCCGCCGCGCCGGTCGCGAGCACCAGCAGGAGGACGGGGAACAGCACGATCCACGCGAACACCCGCCGCGGCGCGGACGGCCGAGGGTGCGCCCGCCGCCGCGCGACGACGAGGAAGCCGAACAGCGCGACGACCTGCAGCCCAGCGGCGACGTAGTCGGTGAAGCCGACGACGGTGTCCGCGGGTTGCCAGGGATCGAACCGCGCGAGCAACCCGAGCGGCCGGCTGACCACCCACAAGCCGAGCCCGGCCGCGGCGGCGACGGCACCGGACCGCGCGGTCTTGCGGGTCGGCCACCCCAGAACGGCGAAGACGGCGACGAGTTCGAAGGCGGCGACGGCGCCGAACAGCATCGCGTAGAGCTGCCAGATCCGCCAGATCCCGGGCACCGCGGCAGCCGGGATGAGGGCAGCGCCGAGGGCCGCGAAAGCGGCGGTGACCAGCAGCGGACCGCGCCGCAACGGAGGCGGCACGGTCACCGCGGGGCGGTAGGCACCGCGCTGCCCGTCGACGACCTTCATGGCGCCAGTGTCACCCTGGAGGCGGGGCTCCCGCCATGACACGGGCGGTGGCTGCCGCTCGCGGGCGCCCGCAGGGGTGGTGGCCGGCCAGCGAGCGGCCGGAGCGAATCAGGCCCCGCAGCGGTGGCGGCGCGGCCCCCGGCCGACTCCGCGCGGTGGCCAGCCGCGCCGTCAGCGCAAAGCAGCAGCTCGCGGCGGATTCCTCAGCCATAACAGTCAGCCAGGGCACCGAACGCGGCCTTCGGCTCCCACGGCAGCCCGGGATACGTGTCCCCGGACCCGTTCTCCAGCACCTTCACCACGCCCCAGCTCGCCATGTCGAGGTCTTCGCGCGGGTCGGCCCGGTGCACCAGCCCGTAGCAGACGAACGTGCACGCGAACGCCGCGTCGACCCCCTCCGCCTCGAACACCGCCAGCAGCTCGCGGAAGTAGCGCGCCTGCTCCTCCTCGTCGCGGACGTACGCGCCGTTGAGCCGGACCGGGACGTCGCCGTCGTACTCGACGATCTCGCCGCACCGGGCGCCGAGGTCCGCCGCGCCGCGGTAGGGCGTCACGCCGAACTCCGTGATCGCCACCGGCTTGCCCGCCGCCACCAGCGAACGGATGCCCTCCTGGTAGCTGTCGGCCACCTCCTTCGACCGGTGCGCGTCGACCGCGACGATGTCGAACAGCGCCCAGTCGACCCGCTCCAGCGGCACCGACGCGTAGGTGACGCGGCCGCCGAACCGGGCGCGGACCACGGCCACCGCCCGGGCCAGGAACTCGTTGACCTGCTCGGAAAGCCCGGTCAGGAGCTCCCGGTCGGCGAGGAGGTTGCCCAGCCGTTCCTCGATGCCGTCGCCGGGCAGGAAGCCGTGGTTGAACAGGCTCAGCTCGGCCCCGGTGACGAACACGACCTCGGCACCCGCTACGCGAAGGCGTTCGGCTCGCGCGGCACCGTCGGCGAGCAGGTCCAGGATCTCCTCCGGCGTGCGGTCCCACGGGAACGGCGAGAACCACACCTCCAGCCCGAGCGCGGCCGCCTCGCGAGCGGCGAACTCGATCCGGTCGAGGTCCGTGCCGATCAGCCGCACCGCCGTGCAGTGCAGGTCGTCGCGGATGACCGCCAGCTCGCGGCGGACCAGGCCGGTGTCGAACGGGCGGTTGAACTTCCCGCCGCGCTCGAAGCCGGTGTCGTAGCCGATGCCCTTGGCGCGCATGTCTCCTCCAAAATTAGGGTACGGTCCGTACCGTACCCTAGATGCGCTAGGCTGGGTCCCATGCCCGAGAGGACGCGGCGCCGCGGCGCCGAGCTGGAAGACGCGATCCTGCGTGCCGCCGCGGACGAACTCGCCGAGTCCGGCTACCCCGGGCTGACCATGGAGCGCGTCGCCCAGCGGGCGGGCACCAACAAGAACGCGCTCTACCGCCGCTGGCCGAACCGCGCCGCGCTCGGCGTCGCCGCCTACCGGCACCTGGCCGAAGCCAAGTTGAGCCCGCCCGACACCGGTGAGCTCCGCGAAGACGCGCTGACCCTGCTGCGCGCGATCAACTGCGGCCAGTCCTCCCCCGCCGCCCGGATCCTGCACGGCCTCCTGACCGGCGTCGGCGACGAGCCGGAGCTGCGGCGGCAGCTGCACGAACAGGCGGCCGAAGGCGGCACCAAGCCGTGGCTCGCGATCCTGGAGAAAGCCATCGCGCGTGGCGAGGCGCGACCGGAGGCGCGTCACCCGCGAGTCGCCACCGTCGCGCTCGTGCTGCTGCGCAACGAATACCTCACCCGCGGACTGACCACAGTGGACGACGCCGTGCTCGTGGAGATCGTCGACGAGGTCTACCTGCCGCTGGTGCGCGCGTGACGGCCCGCCTGGCACGCCACGAGAAGATCGCCGCGGCACTGGCCGAAGCCGGGGACGGCCTCCTGGCCGACGCGCACCCGCTGGGCACCGGGATCGGCGGGTCGACGTGGCTGCTGCGGGTCGCGGGGGAACCCGTCTTCGTCAAACGCGTCGCCCTCACCGACGTCGAACGCCGCAACGACGGCTCGACCGCCGATCTGTACGGGCTGCCGCCGTGGTCGCACTACGGCGTCGGCTCGGCGGGCGGCGGGGCGTGGCGGGAACTGGCGGCCCACCGCGCCGCGAGCGACTGGGTGCGCACCGGCGCCTGCGAGCACTTCCCGCTCCTGCACCACTGGCGGATCCTGCCCGGACAGCCGCGACCCCGCACCGACCTGGAGCGGGACGTCGCGTTCTGGCACGGCGACCCCGGCGTCCGGCGGCGACTGGAAGCGCTCGATGACGCGACCACCGACCTCGTGCTGTTCCTCGAACACCTGCCGGGGAACCTCGACCGGTGGATCGACGACCACCCCGACGGGATCGACCTCGCCCACCGGGACCTCCGCGCGATCACCGAGTTCCTCGCCGCGCGGGGCGTCCAGCACTTCGACGCGCACTTCGCGAACATCCTCACCGACGGCGACCGGCTCTACCTCTCCGACTTCGGGCTCGCCGTGTTCCCGGACTTCGCGCTCTCCGACGCCGAAGCCGCCTTCCTCGCCCGCCACGCCGACCACGACCGGGCCTACGTGCTGACCCACCTGGTCAACCGGATCGCCCGGCGGCACGCCGACGGCACGGGCTACCGCGCCGTCCACGGCGTGGTGCGCGAATGCGCGGCGGGGCGCGCGGTGCCGGGCGCGCACCCGTTCCTGCACCGCTACGCCCCGCTCGCCGTGGTCGTCAACGACTTCTACGTCGCCCTGCACGGGGATAGCCGCAAAACGCCTTACCCCGACCGGGAAATCGCTCAGCAGTTGGAGCGTGCGGGCTTGCCCGCGAACCGGTCGCCGAGGTAGTTCACGACGTCGCCCGCGGAGAACGCCAGCGTCGTCACGTGCTCGCCGACGTAGGTGCCCCACGTGACGTCGACCCCGGCCGCGCAATAGGTCCTGCGCAGCGCCTGTGCCTGCGACAGCGGGATGATCTCGTCGAGGCTGCCGTGGAACAGGAAGACCGGGGCCTTCGGCGGGCGCGCGCCCAGCTCGTTCTCGGCGAGCCGCGCCTGCCACTTCGCCGTGGTGAGCGGGTTCGCCGTCGTGTAGTCCGCGATGTGCCCGAACGCGTAGCCGAACACGGCGTCGACGCAGGCGTCCTGCTGCGTCTCGTACAGCGTCTGGCCGCGCTCGTTGAGGTAGGCGGGCAGGTCCAGCTCCGGGTAGGCGGCGTCCAGGCCCAGCGCCGACAGCAGCAGGAAGCCGAACCCGATGCCGCCGTCGAGGCTCTTCGCCACGACCTCCAGGTCCGCGGGGGTGCCGCCGGCCGCGATGCCCACGACGTCCAGCTCGGGCGCGTACGACGGCGCCAGCTCGCCCGCCCACGCCGCTCCGCCGCCACCTTGCGAGTAGCCCGAGAACGCGACCGGCCCGCCCGCCGCCAGCCCCGCCGCGGGCAGCCGGGTGGCCGCGCGGACCGCGTCGATCACCGTGTGGCCTTCCGACCGGCCGACGACGTAGGTGTGCAGGCCGGGTGTGCCGAGGCCCTCGTAGTCGGTGATGGCCACGGCCCAGCCGCGGCGCAGCATCGCGTCGATGAACAGGGGCTTTTCGTAGTCCGGCTGGAACTTCGACGGCGCGCAGCGGTCGCCGATGCCCCGGGTCCCGCTGGCCACCGAGACGATCGGGCGCGGCCCGGCGCCGGTCCACGGCGTCGTCGGCACCAGGACGCGGCCCGACACCGCGATCGGCGTGTCCGTCGCCGACCGCGACCGGTACAGCAGGAGGTAGCCGCGCGCGCCGGACTGGTCCGGCAGCGGCCGCCACCAGACGACGTCGCCGTCCGCGCCGTCCGGCAGCGGGCTCGGTGGCGTGTAGAACGCGTCACCGGCCGGGCCTTGCGGCGGGTCCGGCACCGCGGCGCCCATCGTCGACACCAACGCGACGACCGCCAGCAGCAGCGGCCGGAAACGGTTTCTCCGCACGGGAACTCCTCGTCGAGCCCAGGGGTTTCAGAAGACGTTGTCGACGTCTTCGGCGATCAGGTGGTCGAGCGCGCGCTCGGCGACCGCGGCGATGGTCATCGACGGGTTGCAGGCGGCGGTGGTCCCCGGCATCAGGGCGCCGTCGAGCACGTAGAGGCCCCGGTGGCCGAGCACGCGGCCCTCGAGGTCGCAGACCGCCCCCATCGCGGCGCCGCCGAGCGGGTGCCAGGTGCTCGGCGCGACGGCGGTCGTGTCGAGCAGCACGCCGAGCGGGCCGGCGATGCGGGAGATCCGCTCGTGGATGCGGGCGCTCAGCCGCGCGTCGGCGGTCGAGGGCCAGTGCAGGACGGCGTCGTCGGCCGCGGAGTCGTAGACGAACCGGCCGCGGCCGGTGCTGACGCCGTAGCCGACGAGCATCGTGGTGCGCAGGTCCGGCAGCGGCGGCAGGGACGCCTGGATGACGGTGTTGGCCGTGGCGGGCTCGTCCCACTCCTTGCTGCCGTAGACGACCGGGCCGCCCTGCGGCGCGCCGAAGTCGTCGGCGAGGTCGGTCCAGGTGTAGATGCGGTCGCCGTTGGTGCCCCAGCCGGTGCCGAGCGCGTCGGGCAGGTCCGGGATGTCGCCCTTCGCGCCCGCCCGCATGAGCAGCCGCGTCGTGTTCGCCGTCCCGGCGGCCATGACGAGGGCCTTCGCGGTCAGGACTTTCTTTTCGAGCACCGTGCCGCTCGTGTCGATGCGGTCGACCCGGATCTCCCAGCGGCCGTCCGGGGCCAAGGCGACGTCGGTGACGTTGTGCAGGGGCGCGACGGTGCAGCGGCCGGTCGCCTCGGCGGCGGCGAGGTAGGTGACGTCGACCGAGTGCTTGCCGCCGTTGTTGACCCCGAGCGCGCAGTCGCCGTTGGTGTAGGACGGCTTCATCTCGCCGTCGAGCTCGCGCAGCGCGTATTCCCAGTCGATCGGCATCGGGATCTTCTCGACGGCGTAACCCGCGTTGCGCGCGTTGCGGGCGAAGATCCGCGAGGCCGTGTACGGCTTGCTCTCAATGAGCGCGTCGGGCGCCGTCGCGATGCCGAGCATCCGGGCGACGCGCGGGTAGTACTCGGCGTCCAGCCGCGCGTAGTCGAGCCGCTCGGGGAAGCAGGCGTGGAACAGCTCGGCCGTCGGCTGCAGCGTCATGCCCTGGTAGACCAGCGAGCCGCCGCCGACGCCCGCGGCGCACATCATGCTCATGCCCCGGCCGCTCACCTGCTCCAGCAGCCCGGTGTAGCGCTCGAACGGCGGCAGGGAGGGCAGGCCGGGCAGCGACGGCGCGGAGCCGAGCCAGAAGATCCGTTTGTCCGGCGACGTCGTGGGGTGCGGGAAGGTCTCGGCGTCCGGCCCGGTCGGCCAGCGGCGGCCGCGTTCGAGCACCAGGACGGGCACCCCGGCCCGCGCGAGCCGCAACGCCGTGACACCGCCGCCGAAGCCGGACCCGATGACGACGACGCGGTGCTCCTCCCGGGTGGTCGGCACCCGGGCCGCCCCGAGCGCGGCGACGGCGACCGCGCCGTGGAGGAGGGTGCGGCGGTTCAGGGTGCGCATGGGTGGGCTCCAATCGTGACTGTGGGTGACAGTACGAACCCGAACCGAGAGATGGAACGGATTGCCGGTCTCACTACTCGCGAGTAGTGTTCGGCTCCATGCGTGCTGGGCGACCGTCTGCGGCCGTACCCCGGCGCGTCGACGCCCGCCGCAACCGCGAAGCGATCCTGCGCGCCGCGGACGAGGCGTTCAGCGAAGAAGCGGACGTCGTGCTCGACGAGGTCGCCCGCCGCGCGGGTCTCGGCCGGGCGACGGTCTACCGGCACTTCCCCGACCGGACGGCGCTGGCCCTCGCCGTCGCCGCCCACCACCTGGCCGAGTTCAAGAACCTGGTGCGCGGCAACGAATCGTTCCGCGAGCTGCTGCGGCTGGTGCTGGCGATGCAAGCCCGGCGTCGGCCGCTCGTCCGGCTGTTCCGCGAACTGCCGGTGCGCAGCCAGGTCCAGTACACGCAGGCGCTGATCTCGTTGCTGCGCCCGGCTTTCGAGCGGGCCCAGCGCGAAGGCAGCGTACGAGCCGACCTCGAACCGGCGGACTTGGCGCTGCTGTTCGAGATGCACGAAGCGGCACTCGCGGCGGGCCCGGCACCGCCGGAGCGAACGGAACCGGCGGAGCGGCTGGTGCGCGTGTTCCTCGACGGGCTCGCCGGAGCCCGCGACTGAGTTCACCCTGGTGGAGCACACAAAACCGGAATTGACGGGCAGGTGGGCGGGGTACCTCTTCCTCGCGGCACCGGCGGCGCGCCGGGCCGCATCCTCCGACCGTGGCCGGGGTTCAGCGTCCGGCCACGGCACTCCACCCGCGTAACGGTCCCTCGGAGCACGCCATGAACGACTCAGGAGCCTGGCACGACAAATTGCAGCGCGCGCAGGAAGCGATCCAGCGCAAACGGGCGGAGCAGGCCTCCCGCACGAAGGCGGGCGCTTCCGTTTCCCGGTGACGGAATTCGTCCGGTGCCGCTGAAACCCGTCACCCTTCGCAGATCCACATCCAGGCCGTGGAGTAGTACTCTTTCACGCTCACCGTAACGGGTTTCAGCGGCGGCAAGTCGTCCGCACACCGTCCACATCGGTCGATCAACTGGTAGAGCAGGTGCGAAACCACGACGACCAGATCGGCGTTTTCACGGTCGATCATCGCCCGTCGCGCCGGCGGACTATCGTTGAGGCGGCTGAGTTCGAGCACCGAAGATCCCACGTGCCCGAGCGGCCCCCGCCCGGCCAGGCCGAAGCCCGCCGCCAGGCGAATCCGCATCCGATCCCGGTACCGCCGGTTGTCGGCGTCGACGCGCTCGGCCATCGCTCGCACCAGCCGGGGCAGCACGCGAGTCACGTCGATCTCGGGCGGGAAGAGCAGGACCATGCCGTCGCCGAGCCCGCCGGCCACCCGGACGCGTTCCGGGTCGACGCCGACCGCGTCCGGGATCCCGGCCATCACCGCGAACAGCCGTTGCTGCACCTCACGTTGGCGCGCGACACTGCGCCGGCCGTAACCGACCACGTCGACGACGATTCCCATCCCGGGTGTCAACTGCTCCTCATCGACCGCTCGTCGGCCGCGCCCGGATTGCTCGTATCAAGAGGGGCGGGTGACACGCCGAAAATCGGGATGGCGGCCAACGACCGCCCAGGTCAACATTTCGACTTCGACATTGTCGCGCTTCGAGAGCGGGCTGATGAAGACGCCGGACATCCGCCTGGCGAAAGCGCTCGCGGAAAAGCTGCGGATTCCACCCCATCAGGTCGGCGTGGCTCTCGGCCTTGATGACGCTCCATCGCCTAGCGTCACCTCAGGAGCGAACCCGGCCGAGGAGGACCCGATCCATCGTCGTTCTTTCCTTACGCTGACGGGTGCGACCGTGCCCGCCGTCCTGCTCAGCAGTCTCGACAGCGTGCTGGCGGGCGTCAGCCCCGGGATCGACGCGCCACCCGGCATGCTCGGCCGGACCTTGGCCACCGCGCGGGCCTGGTACGACCAGGGACGCAACGCCGTGGTGCTGCGCCACCTCCCCGATCTGCTCAGGTTGGCGGACCAGGAGCTGGAGTCGGGTCACCCGGACGCGATGGAACGGTACTGCCAGGTGAACGATCTGGCGACGGATCTGCTGGACAAGGTCGGGCTCGTCGGGGCCGCGCGGCTCACCGCGCAGAACTCGATCCGGGTCTCCCGCCAGAGCGGTTCCCCCTTGGCGATGGCGGCCGCCGACCGGGGCCTCACGATCGTGCTGCGGCACGAGGGAAAGACGGCCACCGCGAACCTGGTCAGCCTCCGTGCGGCGAACCTGATCGAGCGGACCGGGTTGACCGACGTCCGGCAGGCGATCTCCTACGTCCAGGTCATGTGCACACACGCCTACGTGGCCGCCCAGAACGAAGACCGGAGCACCGTGCTGGCCGCCATCGGGGAAGCCGCGCGGGCGGCTTCGTGCTTGCGTGACCGCGTCCCTCCCGAAATCGCCGACCGGGCGACCGCGAACGCCCGCATGTACCGCGTGAGCGTGCACTGGGCACTCGGCGACGCCGGCACCGCCGTCGAAGCCGGCCGTCAGGTGGACGTGCGCGCACTGCCGACGCCCGAACGCCGGGCACGGCACTTCACCGACATGGCGCGGGCCTGGTGGGCTTGGCGGAAACCCGACGAGACGGCCTGTTCGCTCCTCACGGCGCTGCACTTCGCGCCCGCCGAAGTGACGGATCGGGCCCGGATCCGCGCCATCGTCGAGCAGCTCACCCGGCACCACACCGCGGTGAACTCCGCGCGGCACCTCGCGGCGAAGGTCGCCGCCTTGCCCGCGTCTTCGTAGCGGCCGGGCGCGCTCAGGCCGGCGGGCCGGTCAGCACCGCCTCCGCGCACTTGCGGAACGACGCCACCAGCGGGCTCCGGTCCCCGGCCCTGGTCGCCACCGCGACGTGTGCCGGTTCGACGCCCTCCAACGGGACCGTCGTCAAGTCCGGGCGGAGGCTGCTGACGCTGCCCGGGCCCACCGGGACGATCGCCACCGCTTGGCCGCTCGCCACCAGCTCGAACTTGTCCTCCATCGCGCTCAGGTGCGGGCCGTCCGGGGCGGGGCGGCCGTCGGGGCGGGGGTCGATGCGCCAGAACGCGTCCCACTCCGGGTCCGCCGCCCGGGGCAGCGGCTCGTCCGCGATGTCGTCGAGCGTCACCGACTCCTTGCCCGCCAGCCGGTGCTCGCTCGAGACCAGCAGGACCCGCGGCTCGTCGTAGAGCACCGTCACGTGCAGGCCGCCCGTCCGCAACGGCAGGCGCAGCACCGCCACGTCGACGCGGTGCTCCAGCAGTGCCGCGCGGCTGTCGTCCCACTCCAGGTGCTTCGTCCGCACCTCCGCGTCCGGGTGGCGGTGCCGCAGCTCGCGCACCGCCGGTGTGACGATCAGGTTCGCCATGTAGCCGACCGTGATCCGGCGCGGCCGGGCGACCGACCGCGCGTGCGCGGCCGCCCCCGCCGCCGTGCGCAGCAGCTCGACCGCCAGCGGGAGGAACGCCTCGCCCGCCTCCGTCAGCCGGGTGCCCTGCGGCGTGCGGTCCAGCAGCCGCGCCCCCACCTGCTGCTCCAGCCGGACGATCTGGCGGCTCAGCGACGACTGCGTCAGGTGCAGCTCGGCGGCGGCGCGGCCGAAGTGGCCCCGCTCGGCGACGACCGTGAAGCCGCGGACCAAGCGGAGGTCGAGATCCGGTTCGGGCATGTCTCCAGCATAGCGCCTTGAGCTGCGGTCATGCGCGAACCGCATCACGCTTCGCGAAACACTCATTGGACCCGGCCCGGTTCGCGCAGCCACGGTGGAAGGAGAACCCCACTCCAAGGAGTGCACCACCATGCGTGTGTTCGTCACCGGCGCCACCGGTTTCGTCGGCAGCGTCGTCGTCCGCGAGCTGCTCGGCGCGGGTCACCAGGTCCTCGGCCTCGCCCGCTCGGACGCCTCCGCCGCCGCGCTCGAAGCCATCGGCGCCGAGGCGCACCGCGGATCCCTCGACGACCTCGAGATCCTGCGCGCCGGGGCCGCCGCGGCCGACGGCGTCGTCCACCTCGCCTTCAACCACGACTTCACCGACTTCGCCGCCGCCGCGGCGCAGGACCGGACGGCGATCGAGGCACTGGGCGACGCGCTCGCCGAGTCCGGGCGCCCGTTGGTGATCACCTCCGGCACGGCGGGCCTGGTTCCCGGGCGAGTCGCCACCGAGGACTCGACGCCCGACCCCGCGTCGCTCACCTCGCCCCGCTTCGGCACCGAGACGGCGGCACTCGCCTTCGCCGAACGCGGTGTCCGCGTCTCGGTCGTGCGGCTGCCCCCGAGCGTGCACGGCGAAGGCGACAAGGGTTTCGTGCCGCGCGTGCTCGCCGCCGCCCGTGACAAGGGCTTTTCGGCGTACCCCGGCGACGGCGCCAACCGCTGGCCCGCCGTGCACCGCCTCGACGCGGCGCGGGTGTTCCGCCTGGCGCTCGAGTCGGCGCCCGCGGGTACGCGACTGCACGCGATCGGCGACGAAGGCGTTGCGGTCAAAGAGATCGCCGAAGTCATCGGCAGGCACCTGGACGTGCCCGTGAAGCCGATCGCGCCGGAGGAGGCGGTCGGCCACTTCGGCTTCGTGGGCGCGCTCTTCGCGCTCGACATCCCGGCATCCGCGGCGCGCACCCGCGAACTGCTCGGCTGGCGGCCGGAGCAGCCGGGCCTGCTCGCCGACCTCGACGCCGGGCACTACTTCGCGGCGGGCTCGCGGTGACGGACCTCGGCCCGGTCGGCGTCTACCTGCCGATCTCCTTCACCACGACGGCCCCCGCCGGCGCCCAGCGCGACGCCGCCCGGCGGCTCGAACGGGCCGGGTACCGGACCGTGTGGACGAACGAGGTCGTCGGCGGCAAGGACGCCCTCGTGCAGCTGGCGATCCTGCTGGCCGCCACGGAAACGCTGCGATTCGGCACCGGCATCGCGAACATCTGGGCCCGCGAGCCGCAGGTGCTGCACGCCGCCGCCGCGCAGCTCGCCGAGGCCTACCCGGGACGGCTGGTCCTCGGCATCGGCGCGGGCTACCGGGAGCAGGCCGCCGCGGCAGGCCGCGACTACGGCAGTCCATTGCGGACAGTCCGGGACTACCTGTCCCGGATGGCCGCGACGACGTCGCCGCCCGCGCCCGCGGCGGAATACCCGCGGCTGCTCGCCGCCAACGGGCCCAAGATGCTCGCGTTGGCCGCCGAACTGGCCGACGGCGCCTTCCCGGCCGGGCAACCGCCGGAGTTCACCGCGGCCGCCCGGGCCACGCTCGGCCCCGGCAAGCTGCTGGTGACCGGGCTGACCGTGGCCACCGACGACCCGGAAATCCCGGCCAAAGCGCGCGCCCACCTCGCCGCGGGCGCCGACCACGTCGTCCTGCTTCCCCCGCACGGCGACGACTTCGCCGCCGCCGTCGAGGAGCTGGAACGACTCGCGCCCGCGTTCGGCACCCTCTGAGGAGTGCCGGACGCGGGCGCGAAGCCGGGAACTCAGACCAGGTCGTACCGGTCGGCGTTCATCACCTTGGTCCACGCCGCCACGAAGTCGCGGGCGAACTTCTCCTTGGCGTCGTCGCTCGCGTACACCTCGGCCAGGGCGCGCAGCTCCGAGTTGGAGCCGAACACCAGGTCGGCGCGGGTGCCCGTCCACTTGACCTCGCCGGTGGCGCGGTCACGGCCCTCGAAGGTCTCCTGGTCCTCCGAGGTCGACTTCCACTCCGTCTCCATGTCGAGGAGGTTGACGAAGAAGTCGTTGGTGAGCTTGCCCGGCGTCTCGGTGAGCACGCCCAGCGGGGACTGCTGGTAGTTCGCACCCAGCACGCGCAGGCCACCGACCAGGACAGTCATCTCCGGCGCGCTCAGGTTCAGCAGGTTCGCGCGGTCGAGCAGCAGGTACTCCGACGGCAGGCGGTGGCCCTTGCCGCGGTAGTTGCGGAACCCGTCGACGGTCGGCTCCAGCGGCGCGAACGAGTCCGCGTCCGTCTGCTCCTGCGTCGCGTCGGTGCGGCCCGGCGTGAACGGCACCGTGAGGGTGACGCCCGCGTCCTTCGCGGCCTGCTCGACGGCGGCGACACCGCCCAGCACGATCAAGTCGGCCAGGGAGATCTTCTTGCCGCCGGTCTGGGCGCCGTTGAAGGACTCCTGGATGTTCTCGAGCGTGCGCAGCACCTGCGCCAGCTGGTCGGGCTCGTTGACCTCCCAGCCGCGCTGCGGCTCGAGGCGGATGCGGGCACCGTTGGCGCCGCCTCGCTTGTCGCTGGCGCGGAACGTCGAGGCCGACGCCCACGCGGTCGAGACGAGCTGGGCGATCGTCAGGCCGGAGCCGAGCAGCTGCGCCTTGAGGGACGCGACGTCGGCGTCGTCGACCAGCTCGTGGTCCACGGCCGGGACGCGGTCCTGCCAGATCAGCTCTTCCTGCGGCACCAGCGGGCCGAGGTAGCGCTGGATCGGGCCCATGTCGCGGTGGGTCAGCTTGAACCAGGCGCGGGCGAACGCGTCGGCGAACTGGTCCGGGTTCTCGTAGAACCGGCGCGAGATCTGCTCGTAGACCGGGTCGACGCGCAACGCCAGGTCGGTGGTGAGCATGCCGGGGGCGCGGTTGAGCTTGCCGTCCTCGGGGTCCGGGACGGTGTTCTTCGCCTTGTTGTCCTTCGGCGTCCACTGGTGGGCGCCGGCCGGGCTGGTCGTGAGCTCCCACTCGTACTCGAAGAGGTTGTGGAAGAACCAGTTGCTCCACTGCGTCGGTGTCGGGGTCCAGGTGACCTCGATGCCGCTGGTGATGGCGTCGCGGCCCTTGCCGGAGCCGAACGAGTTCTTCCAGCCGAGGCCCTGCTCCTCGAGAGAGGCGCCTTCCGGCTCGGGGCCGACGTGCTGGTCGGGGTCGGCCGCGCCGTGGGTCTTGCCGAAGGTGTGGCCACCGGCGATGAGGGCGACGGTCTCCTCGTCGTTCATCGCCATCCGGCCGAACGTCTCGCGGATGTCGCGGGCCGCGGCCAGCGGGTCCGGGTTGCCGTTCGGGCCCTCGGGGTTGACGTAGATGAGGCCCATCTGGACCGCGGCGAGCGGGTTCTCGAGGTTGCGGTCACCGCTGTAGCGCTCGTCGCCCAGCCAGGTGCGCTCGGGGCCCCAGTAGACGTCCTCGTCCGGCTCCCACACGTCGGCGCGGCCGCCGGCGAAGCCGAAGGTCTTGAAGCCCATGGTCTCCAGGGCGCGGTTGCCCGTGAAGATCATCAGGTCGGCCCAGGAGACCTTCTTGCCCCACTTCTTCTTGACCGGCCACAGCAGCCGCCGCGCCTTGTCCAAGTTCCCGTTGTCCGGCCAGCTGTTCAGCGGCGCGAAGCGCTGCATGCCGGCGCCCGCCCCGCCGCGGCCGTCTTCGACGCGGTAGGTGCCGGCGCTGTGCCACGCCATGCGGATCATGAACGGGCCGTAGTTCCCGAAGTCGGCGGGCCACCAGTCCTGCGACGTGGTCAGCACCTCGTCGACGTCCTTCGCGAGCTCGTCGAGGTCGACGGTCTTGAACTCGGCGGCGTAGTCGAACCCGTCGTCCATCGGGTTGGCGACGGCCGCGTGCTTGCGCAGGATCTTCAGGTTGAGCTGGTTCGGCCACCAGTCGCGGTTTCCGGCACCCTCGGTCGGGTGGTTGCGACGCCCGGCCGAGACGGGGCAGCCGCCCGCGGCCTCTTCGTTCAACTCGCCAACTTTGGCGTCAGCACTGTCAGACACTGGAATCCTTCCGGGACAAAAGGTGTTCAGGAACTCGGCGCGGTGGAGCAGTCGGGGCACAGGCCCCGGTAGACGACCTCGGCTTCGTCGATCACGAAGCCGTGGGCGTCCGAAGCGGTCAGGCAAGGAGCACTGCCGACGGCGCAGTCGACGTCGGCGATGGCCCCGCACGACCGGCACACGACGTGGTGGTGGTTGTCCCCCACGCGGGCCTCGTACCGGGCGACGGAGCCGGGCGGCTGGATGCGCCGCAGCAGCCCCGCTCCGGTGAGTGCCCGCAGGACGTCGTAGACGGCCTGGTGGGACACTTCCCCGAGGTGGTCCCGCACGGCCCCGATGATCGAGTCGGTGTCGGCGTGCGGGTGGCCGTGCACCGCGGACAGCACAGCAAGGCGCGGCCGCGTGACGCGCAGGGCGGCGTCCCGCAGCATCCGCTCGAAGTCCGTGGTCGTGGGCACGGCGGCGAGTCTGCCGCATTTTCTGGAATGAATCAAGATTAGCTACCCGACTGGGTAGGCGTGTCGCACCCGACCCGGTGAGGTGAAGATCACCAGACACCTCGTTTACGCCGCTCAGAGCGGGGTAAACGTCCGCCGTTCAGGTTGCTTCACCGCTTCCGCCCAGGAGTCATCCGATGACCAGCGTCTTGACCGACGGCCGCGAGAACCCCCATCCGGTGCCGGGACCTCGCCACCGCCCGGTCGCGCCCGACGCGCTGACGGAGCTGGCCCGCCTCGCGGCGCTGGCCGAGCTCGCCCGGCGCGCATCGCCGTCCCTCATGCACCAGGCGGTCCTGGCCGGCGCTAGTCCGGTGAAGGTCGCTGCCGCCGCCAAGCTGGATGTCGCCGAGGCGCACGTCCGGTGGCATGCCTGGGCTGACGACAGTGTCGGCCTTGAGGAGTATTTGCGTGTGCATACCGCGTTCGCGGATGCCGTCGTTGTCTGTCATGCGGCTATCGAGGAGGAGCTGTGCCCGTGAGCACTGGGGAGACGACGCTTGCCGACCTGGAGGCGCTGGGTGATGCGGCCGATGAGCTGCTGGCGGAGATCAGCGAGCAGCTGGCGGCGCGGTCCAAGCTGAGTTCGTGACGCGGCCGCCGCAGTCTTTTTCGCGTTCGTGAACCGGCGGCCGGCAACGCAAAGCAGGCACGACATCACCAGACCTCCCCCGCCCCTCGTCCTCGCCGCCCTTCAGTCGACGGTTGAGCTTGTCAAGGCACGCTTTCCCGCCTTGACAAGGTCAACCGGCGGCTGAACACTCCGCGAGGAGGGGCGGGGGATGTCGGGCCCGCCTTCTTTAAAGACATGTCCTCGCCGGACGGGCAGGCTCTGGGATGGCCGGGGCTTCGTAGTCCCGTTGCGTTCTCGTGGGGGCCGCTGGGTGGTCATCCCGTCGCCTGATTGAGGCCTATCACTTTGAGCCAGGCCCGCAAGCCTCCGTAGCTAACTCACGTTGAAGAGGTAGTTGCGGGCCTGGCTCAAAGTGATTTTGACGGCCTCAGGCGACGGGATGACCACCCAGCTCCTCTTTTTCAACCCGCCTGGCGGCGGGCCATCTGCGCCACACCGCTACGTGGAGGATCACCGCCAAGCTCAACGCGTTCAGCGTTGTGTGCGTTGTCCAGCCCGGTACCAAATGCTCTGGTACCTCTGCCCACCTCGCCACCCATGGCACCACCCAGGACAACGCCGCCGTCAGCAGCGCCACCAGCGCCAGCACCAGCGTGCGGCCGGGCACTGGTCCTAAACGAACTCCCGGCCATGCCTCGAACAGCATTGCCACCACCAGTACCGACGCGATCGCCGCGCCCGCTATTGCCGCGATCTTCTCCGGTGGGGCCGCGAAATACGTTGCCCACGCACATGCGATCACCGCGACATGCGCGACGGACAACCTGACCGCGCGGCTTCGGATTCGGGCGAATGGCCATCCTCTCAGCGCCACGTACCAGACCATCTGCCATGCGCCCAGTACCGCGAACCACGCCGCGAACTCCTCGCCCGGCACCAGGCCCGTCTCGACCAGTCCTGAATAGACTCCCCAGCCCGCCGCCCAGCACACCGCCAGTGCCGCCACTCCCGGCCAGCGCGTTCCTCGGCCCCTCAGTGGCCAACCTTCGCCCACCAATGTCAGCTGCAGCATCAACGTGAAGATGCCCGCCGCCAACGGCACCGATGCCGTTCCGGTCACCGCCCGGCCCAGCAAGGTCAGCACCGCTCCCCCGGCCGCCACCAGCGCCGTGTCCGAAATGCCTGGCCAGCCTCCTCTCAACAGGCTGCCCGGCCAGTCCTCCCACCAGAACGCGATCATCGCCACGATCGGGAGCGCGAACGTCACGAACGGCCCGAGCGCTTCCAGCGTCGGTACCGGGCCTCCCGCTCCCGCCGCCAGCAATGCCGTCACCGGCAGGACGAACACCAACCCTCGTAGCCCTCGGTGGGGCTGGGCCCGGCGGATGCCTTCCAGCTCCGCCGGGCCCAGTGCGTCCGGCCTGCAGACCGATGGCCGGTCGTCCAGGTCCCGGCTAGAGGACGTCATCGAGGCGGATCGGCAGGCGGTGGTGGCGCCGCCCGGTCGCGTGGTGGACCGCGTTCGCCACCGCCGCCGCGACTCCGACCATCGCCACCTCTCCCAGACCCTTCACCCCCACCGGGTTGAACCGCAGGTCCGGCTCGTCCACGAAGTCCACATCAATCCGGCCCACGTCCGCGTTGACCATGATCGGGTACTCCTCGAGCGTCGAATTGAGGAAGCCGCCGAACCTCGGGTCGGCCAGGCTCTCCTCGCGCAACGCCCCACCTATGCCCCACACCACGCCGCCGCGGACCTGGCTCGCCGCCGTCACCGGGCTCGCCACCCGGCCGCAGTCCACCACGCTCACCACCCTCGGCACGCGGATGCGGCACGTCGTCGGCTCCACGCGGACCTCCACGAAATGGGCGATCCAGCTGAACGTGCTGAACTCCGGGTACACCGGGCCCGAGATCGCCAGGTGGCCGGCTTTCGCCTGGTCCACCGCCTCGGGCGGCTGGCCCGGCCCGAGCGTGGCGGCCTCGACCTCCACCGGGTGCCCCACGCGCTCGACCGCCGCCGCGACGTCGACCTCGCCCGTGTCCGCGACGTCCAGGTGCTTGCGCAGCTCCCGCAGGCCCGCGTGGACCGCGGGCAGCGCCGAAGCCGTGCCCCACGATCCAGCCGTGAGGTGCTGGGCCGCGTACCGGGTGTCGCCGACGCGCACCTCGACGTCGCTCGCCGGGATGCCCAGATCGCCCGCCACCAGCAGCGCCACCGCCGAGCGGATGCCCTGGCCCATCTCGTGGCCGTCTACGCCCACCGTGACCCGGCCGTCCGCCGTCGCCGTCACGTGCGCGACCGCCGGGACGATGCTGCCCGGGTAGTTGCCCGCCGCGACGCCCCAGCCGACCAGCGAACCGTCGTCCGCGCGCATCGAGCCCGGCTCCGGGTTCCGGTCGGCCCAGCCGAACTTCTCCGCGCCGCGGCGCAGGCACTCGGCCAGGAACCGGGTCGAGAACGGCCGCCCGGTCACCGGGTCGGTCATCGTGTCGTTGGCCAGCCGCAGCGCGACCGGGTCCTGGCCGGTCGCGTACGCGAGCTCGTCGACCGCCGACTCGAACGCGTACGCCGCCGAGCTTCTCGAACGGCGCCCGCATGTAGCCCGGCGTCTGGACGTCCGTCTGCACCAGGCGGTGCCGGCCGCGGAACGCCGGGAACCCGTAGAGGCGCGAGGTGACCTCGGTGTGCATCGCCGGGAACAGGTCGTGCCGGGACGTCTGCTGGTCGACCTCGTGCACGGCGGCGAGGATGCGGCCGCCGGCGTCCGCGCCCAGCCGGACGTGGTGACGGGTCGCCGGGCGGAAGCTCCCGTTGTGGAACGTCTGCGTGCGGGCCAGCACCAGCTTCACCGGCCGGCCCAGGCGCCGGGCCACCAGCGCCAGGGGTCCCAGGTGCGGCTGCAGCGAGTTCTTCTGGCCGAAGCCGCCGCCGACGTACGGCGAGCGGACCTCGATGTCCGCCGCGTCGAGGCCGAGCTGCTGGGCCAGCCCGTGCCGGAGCGCCGCCGCGTTCTGCGTGCCCTCGTGCACGATGAGCTTGCCGTCCCGCCACTCGACGACGCCGCCGTTCAGCTCCATCGGGACCGCGTGCTGCGCCGCGTGCTCGTAGGTGCTGTCGATCCGCACCGGGCTGGCGTCGACCGCCGCGTCGGCGTCGCCGACCTTGATGTCGGCGAGGAACGGCAGCGGGATGGCTTCTTCCTGGACCAGCGTGGTCGCACCTTCGTCGCCCAGGTGGACCGCGAAGGCTTCGGTCTCGTACTCCGCGGTGACGAGCTCGGCCGCCTCGGTCGCGGCGACGAGCGTGTCCGCCACGACGAGCGCGATCGGCTGGCCGCGGTACGCGATGTGGTCGTCCACCAGGGGCTGCAGGCTCTGGAAGGAGAACCCGCCGCCCATGATGAAGCCGGGGCCGCGCAGCTCTTCCGCGTCGAACCGGGTCACGACGAGCACGACCCCCGGCACGGCTTCCGCCGCGGCGGTGTCCACCCGCGACACCCGGCCGCGGCCGATCCGGGCCAGGGCGAGCGTGGCGTAGGCGACGCCGTCGGGGACGCGGTCGGTGCCGTAGGCGGCCCGGCCGGTGACCTTCTCGTAGGCGTCGACACGGCGCGTGTCGGTCATCGGGTGGCTCTCTCCCCGGCCATGCGCACGGCGTCGGCGACGGTGCGGATGCCCAATTCGACTCGGAATCCGTTGTAGGTGCCGGGCCGCGCGCCGGCGAAGGCGATTTCGCCGGCGTGGCGGGCGGCCTCGGCGGTCAGCGGCGCGCCGCGCAACGCGCGTTCGGCCTCCTCTGCCCGCCAGGGCCGGGTGGCCACGCCGCCGAGCGCGATCCGGCAGTCGGCGACCGCGCCGTTGGCCACGGTCAGCGCGACGGCGGCCGACGCGAGCGCGAAGGCGTAGGACTCGCGGTCGCGGATCTTCAGGTAGGTGCTCCCCCGGCCGGCCGGCGTGGCCGGGACGCGGATGCGGAGGATCAGCTCGTCGGCGTCGAGGACGTGCTCGCGCGTCGGGTCGTCACCCGGCTCGACGTGCAGGTCCTTGAGCGGCACGGTCCGTTCCCCGCGCGGGCCGACGACGTCGACGACCGCGTCGAAGGCGAGCAGCGCGATCGCCCAGTCACCCGGGTACGTCGCGATGCAGGCGTCGCTCGCGCCGAGCAGGGCGTGCGTGCGGTCGTGGCCTCCGAGCGCGGCGCACCCGCTGCCGGGTTCGCGCTTGTTGCAGGGGAACTCCGGGCCGCCGCGGAAGTAGCCGCACCGGGTGCGCTGCAACAGGTTCCCGCCGACGGTCGCCATGTTCCGCAGCTGCTGCGACGCCGCGCGCCAGAGCGACTCGGACAGCGCGGGGTACTCGGCGCGCACGACCGGGTGGTCGGCGACGTCGGCCATCCGGGCCCCGGCCCCGAAGACGAGCTCGTCCGGGCCGGTCTCGATGGTCGTCAGCTCCGGCAGCCGGTGCACGTCGACGACCGCGGGCGGGGTCTCGATGCCCAGCTTCATCAGGTCGTAGAGCGTGGTGCCGCCAGCCAGCACCTTGGTACCGGGCGCGGCGTCGCGCAGCGCGTCGACGGCGGCACCGACGGTGGCCGGGGCGACGTAGGCGAAGGGACGCATCAGCTCTCCCCCTTCGCGGCCTCGGCGGCCTGCCGGACGGCGGCGACGATGCCGACGTAGGCACCGCAGCGGCACAGGTTGCCGCTCAGGTACTCGCGGATCTCGTCGTCGTCCCCGGTGTGGCCTTCGGCGATGCAGGCCAGCCCGGACATGATCTGGCCGGGCGTGCAGTAGCCGCACTGCAGCGCGTCGTTGTCGACGAACGCCTGCTGCAGCGGGTGCAGCCCGCCGTCCGGGCCGGCGACGCCTTCGATGGTGGTGACGTCCTGGCCGGCGGCCTGCACGGCGGGCGTCAGGCAGGACACCACGCGGCGCCCGCCGAGGTGCACCGTGCAGGCCCCGCAGTGGCCCTGGTCGCAGCCCTTCTTGGTGCCGGTGAGGCCGAGCCGTTCGCGCAGCACGTCGAGCAGCGACTCCCGGGGGTCGACGCCGAGCCGCACGGCCTCGCCGTTGACCGTCGCCTCGACGGTGGTTTCTGGAGTGGACACGCGTTGCTCCTATGTCAAGCCGCTGTGGGGAGTGCGGCTGTGCGGGGTGTGGTGTCGGTTCGGAGGAGGTTGAACACGACGCGGGCGAGGCGTCGTTTGAGGGCGCGGAGTGCTTCCATGGTGGTGTCTCCGTTGCTGCGGCGGTGTTGGTAGTAGGTGCGGCCGGGGCCGGTAAGGCGGATCTGGGTGACGGCGATGCGGTGCAAGGCGGCGTTGAGCTGACGGTTGCCGCCGCGGGCGAGGCGGTGGCGGGTGGTGTTGCCGGAGCTGGCGGGGATGGGGGCGACACCGGCGTGCATGGCGTAGCAGGCTTCGGAGCGGAACCGGGTCACGTTCGCGGTCTCGGCGACGATTTTGGCTGCGGTCAGCGCGCCGCAGCCGGGCAGGGCGAGCAGCTGCGGTGCCTGCTGGGTCATGCGGGTCGCCAGTTCGCGTTCGAGCGCGTTGATGCGGACGGTGAGGTCGCGGATGTCGGTGACCAGTTCGGCGGCGATGCGCACCACCATCGACGCCGGCTGCCGGGCCAGCCACGCGGTGAGCCGGTCCAGCTCGCAGCGCCGGTCCAGGCCACGGGCGGCGGGATCGAAGCTCGGGGTCGAGTTCGTGCAGGTGCCAACGCAGCCGGTTCTGCATCCGGGTGCGGGTGGCGACCATGTCCTCACGGTGGTCGACCAGCAGCTTCACCTCCCGCGAAGCCTCATCGTGGACAGCAGCCGGCAGGTCCGGCTCCCGCAGCGCCGCTCGCGCGATGGCCAGAGCGTCGATCGGGTCGGACTTACCGCGGGTCCTGGCCGCCGACCGCGCGCCGGCCATCAGCTTGGGCGCTACCCGCACCACGGTCTGCCCCGCACCCAGCAGCGCCCGCTCCAGCCGGGTCGAGACGTGCCGGCAGTCCTCCACCGCGAACCGCGCCTGCTGCGATGGCCACTGACGCAATGTCCAGCGCAACAGCTGCCGGTGGCCGGCATCCGTCGCGCGGACCGTCTTCTCGCCCAGCTTGCGGCCGACCTCGTCCACCACGACCGCGGTGTGGGTGTTCTTGTGGACATCGATACCCAGCATCACCACCATGGGGATGGTCTCCTTCCAGCTCGAAGGGACGGCTGGGCCGGCCGGCGGACACACCTCAGTGAGGGGCGCTGCCACGCTCCTATCAAGTCACGCCGGCCGGCCCCGGCTCACCGGTGACCGGCACAACGCATGATCGCCAACCCACGGGCGGCAGCGACGCTACGAGCCAGATCACCAGCGGCCAGGATCCCAACCACCGCAACAGCGGCAACATCACCCTGACACTGAGGCGACGCTAACCCGCGCGCCGGCGGGGGCGCCTTCCTGTGATTGCTACCGGGGACGCCGTTTATTGCGCCGGTCCGCGCACCGCCGTCCGGTACGCCGACGGCGACTGTCCGATTTGGGCACGAAAGGCCGAAGCGAACCGCGAGGGCGTGGCGAACCCGCACGCCTGCGCGATTTCCGTGACCGACAGGACACCGCGTTCGAGGTGGCGGCAGGCGCGTTCGACCCGGATCCGGGTCAGGTACCGGTAGGGCGTCTGGCCGGTGGCGGTCTTGAAGACGCGCAGGAAGTGGAAGGTGCTCAGGTCCGCCGCGGCGGCCATGTCCGCCAGCGACAGCGGGAGGTGGTGGTTGTCCCGGATGAACTGGACGGCCCGGCGGGTCCGCAGCTCGTCGCGGCCGATCTCCCGGGGTGGGGGCGCTACCGCGTGCCGGGTGAGGAGGTGGACGGCGAGGAACGTCGCCGCCGATTCCGCGTAAAGCTCGTCGGCTCCGGCCAGCGCTGCCGCGCCGAGGGCTTCGACCACCGAGGCCAGGACGGGGTCTTCGACCGACAGCGCGTCCGGACGGCCGAGACGAGCGGCGTCGCGGCCCCAGAGGTCCAGTGCCGTGCGGTCGATCAGGGGGCCCGGGAGGTGTATGTGCGTCGTCGCGGTGCGTTCCGGGCCGCGCCAGCGGAGCCGCGTCGGGTGGCCCGGTGCGGTCAGGCCGATCGAGCCCGGGACATACGCCGCGCGTCGCCACGTCGCTCCGTGGTGTGACTCGATCGTGGTGGTGCCGCGGGTGACCAGGACGATCACCTGGTCCGGGCCCGGCGGCAGGTCCAGCTCCGCCTCTTCCGCGTTGTCGAGCAGGCGCACCTGCAGCGAAGACCAGCCGTTGTCCCGGCGGCTGCACAGCCTCACGCGGGCCGCCGGGCCCGGGTCTTGGGTCAACGCTTCGGACACGTCTCGACAGTAACAGCCGGTTTCCCGGATGGTCCGGGTTCGAAGGCCGTCCCTTTCAGGCGGATTGTCGGTGGCTACCGGTAGCGTTCCTCCCGTGGACGCTCGGGAACGCATTCAGGAACTCGCCGATCGGATCGTCGCCCTGCGCGACGCCTACTACCGGGGCTCGCCCCTCGTCGCCGACGCTGAGTACGACGCCGTCGAGGATGAGCTTCGGGGGCTCGTCGAGGCTCATCCTGAGCTCGCTCCCGATCCCAACCCGCTCGAGCAGGTCGGTGCGCCCTCCGTGCTGCACGCTCCCGTGCGGCACTCCCGGCCGATGCTCTCGCTCGAGAAGGCGACCAAGCCCGAGCAGGTCGTCGCCTTCTTCGATCGGTTTCCCGGGCAGCCCGTCGTCGTCATGCCGAAGCTCGACGGGCTCTCGCTCGCCCTCGTCTACGAAGACGGGCGGCTCGCCCGGGCCGTCACCCGGGGGGACGGCACCACCGGAGATGACGTCACTCCGCTCGTTCGGGCGCTCACCGATGGGGTCCCTGAAAAGCTCGGTGCTTCCGGGCGGGTCGAGGTTCGGGGTGAGGCCGTCATGCTTCGCTCCACCTTCGCCGCCTACAACACCGCGCACCCCGACAAGCCGCTGATCAACCCGCGCAACGCCGCCGCCGGGACGCTGCGGGCCAAGGATCCCGCCACCGTCGCCGAGCGGCGGCTTCGGTTCTTCGCCTTCGATCTCGACACCGAACCCGACAACGCCGATGCCGATCTCGGGGCCGCCCTGCACAGTCTCGGCTTCACCGCCGCCGAGATGCGGCGGTGTGCCGATGCCGCCGAAGCCCAAGCTCGGATCGGGGAGATCGAACGGCAGCGCGACTCCCTCGACTACGACCTCGACGGTGCCGTCATGCGGCTCGCCGACCGGGACGCCTACGCCGCCGCCGGGACCCGGTCCAGCTCTCCCCGTGGCGCCCTCGCCTACAAGTTCGCCGCCGAAGAGAAGACCACCGTGCTCGCCGACGTCGTCTGGGATGTCGGGAAGACCGGGAAGATCGCTCCCGTCGCCTGGCTCGAGCCCGTTTTCGTCGGCGGGACCACCGTCACCCGGGCCACGCTCGCCAACCAGGAGGTCATCCGGGCGCGGGGCATCAAGATCGGGGACACCGTCCTCGTCCGGCGGGCCGGCGACGTCATCCCGTTCGTGGCCGGGGTGCTCGACGAGTCCAAGCGCACCGGGGCCGAACGCGAGATCGTGCCGCCCAGCACCTGCCCCTCCTGTGCGCAGCCGCTCACCGAGCAGGGCAACAGCCGTGAGCTCTTCTGCACCAACGTCGCCTGTCCCGCCCAGACCGTGCGGCGGCTGATCCACTGGGCCTCGCGGGCCGCCGCGGACATCGATGCCATCGGGGGCGTCTGGATCGAACGGCTCGCCGAGTCCGGCGATCTCGAGCACCCCTCGGACTTCTACCGGCTCACCAAGGAGCGGCTGCTGGAGTTCGACCGCATCGGCGAAGTCTCGGCCACGCGGATGATCGAGTCGATCGACGCCAGCCGCGGGGTCGGGCTCCGGCGCGCCCTCATCGGCCTCGCCATCCCGATGGCCTCGGAAGGCACCGCCGCCCGGTTGTGCCGGGCCGGCTTCGGGTCGCTGGAAGACGTCGCCGACGCCGGGGTCGAAGGACTCGTCGCCGTCGACGACATCGGGCCGAAGGTCGCCGCCTCGCTCATCGAACACCTCACCCGGCTGCGGCCCGAGCTCGAACGGCTGCGGGAGCGGGGCGTCTCCCTCGACGTGCGCGAAGAGGACCTTCCGCCGGTCGTCGCGGCCGGAGCGCCGCTGGCGGGCAAGACCGTCGTCGTCACCGGGGCGATCAGCGACCCGCGGTCCGGGGAGAAGGTGCCGCGCCCGACTTTCCAGCGGCTCTGCGAGAAAGCGGGCGCGACGATCGCCTCGTCGGTCTCCGCGAGCACCGACCTGCTCATCACCGGCGCCGACGTCGGTGCCGCCAAGCTCACCAAGGCCGAGAAGCACGGCGTCGAGGTCGTCGACCAGGGTGAGATCTGGCAGCAGCTGATCGCGGCCGGGGTCGTCTAAGCCAGCTCGAAGCGCTTCCCCAGCCACGTCACGATCTCCGCGGCCGCCAGCTCGTTGCCCGTCGGCTCGCCCTCGGCGATCGCGCCGCCGAAGTGGCGGCCGCGGACGGTGGCCGTCGTGAGGTCGTCGGCGCCGAGCGCGTCGATCATGCGACGGGTGTCGGCGGGGAACGCCGCCTGGTCGCCGGTCAGCTCGACGAACAACGTCGGTGTCGTGACGCCGGGTGCGCACCGCACGAAGTCGGCGTTCGAGCTGAGCCCCGACCACGTCGACAGCCACGCCTCGGGAGTGGTCAGCCTGCCGAAGCCGACCTGGCCGTAGTTGATCAGGTCCGGGCGTTTGCCGAACAGCGACCCGTACGGGCGCTCGCTCGGGTCGAGGGTCAGGTCGACCGTGCGGGGGTCGGCGTCGGTGCGGAACACCGTGATGATCTTCGGGGCCAGCGACCGGCGGCGGTCCGCGGCCAGGCCGGACGCCTTGAACGCCGACCGCGCCTCGGCCGCGCGGGCCAGGTGCTCGCGCGCGACCGCGTCGATCCGCGCGACGCGGTCGCGTTGGGCCGCGCGGTAGCGGGTCAGGAACTCGGCCGAGTAGGCCGAACTCCGCGGTGGTTCGGCGAACCCGTTGGCCGGGTCGTAGGTGTTCAGCTCCGGGACCACCGACAGCGGGTCCGCCTCGTCGGCGACCGACGGGTCGATGCAGCTCAGCAGCAGCTTGCCCTGCCCCGGGTGCGGCGCGAGGAACACGACGCCGTCGGCGAGGGGCATCCGCGCGTCGGCGAGCTTCGTCGGCCGTCCGCCGGGGGTCGCGGCGATGCGGGCGCCCGGCGGCAGGGCCGCCTGTTCGAGGTAGAACGCGAACAGCGTCCCGCCGCCGGAGTGTCCCAACAGGACGATCGACGCGAAGTCTCGCTCCCGCAGGAACTCCTGGCCCGCGGCGACGTCGAGCAGGGCCTGTTCGTGCACCAGGGTCAGGTCGTTGTTCACCGACCGGGTGTGCTGGGTCCACACCGCCGCTCCGGCTTGCAGCAGCAACGGCACGAGCGGGTGGTGCGTGACATCCTGGCGCGGGTGCGTCAGGCAGACCACCGTGCGCGCGCCGGGCGGCACGGCCAGCACGCCGCGCACGGTCGCGCCGTCCGCCGTCGTCAGCTCGTGCACCGACGTCACCACCTCGGGCGGCCGCTCCCCCGCCGCCAGGTAGCGGCCCGCGCCGAGGCTCACCGCACCTCCACGCGCAGAGCGTCCTTGTCGTGCTGGGTGATGTGGCTGTCGCGCGAGACGCCGGCGACGCATGAGTACCAGACGGCGTGGCGGCAGCCCGTGGCGCGGCGGTCGATCACGATCGGCCCGTCGGCCCGGATCTCGAAGTACGGCCCGACCCGGCCGACGGTGACGGCGGCGTCCTCGGCGGCGACCTTCGCGACCGGTGTGTTCTCCGGGACGTCCAGCACGTACAGCGCGGTCACCGGCCCGCCTCCCGCCCGGTGCGGGCCAGCTCCCAGTCCGCCGCCCTCTCGACGATCAGCTCCGCCTTGCGCGCCAGCAGCTTCCCGAAGGTCGGCTCGGGCTCGGCGACGACGTCGAGCAGCGCGTCGATGGTGATGTTCGCGTCGAGGTCCTCCTGCGGGGTCACCGGCCGCATCGCGCGGGTGATCTCGAACATGTACCCGTTCGGGTCGTGGGTGTAGATCGACTCGATGGTCTCGTGCTGGATCTGCATTTCGACCGGCCAGTCGCTCGCGTCGAGGCGGCGGCGGTACTCCAGCAGGTCTTCCTCGCTGTCGACGTGGATGGCCAGGTGCCGCGAGCGCACGAAGAAGTCCGGCACGTCTGCGGTGAACCGCGCGTAGACGTCGCCCTTCGCGCCGGCTGCGCCGCCGACGCTCGGCTCGGTGCCGAAGTAGTAGAAGAACGCGATCCGGTCTTCGTTGCCGATGTCGAAGAAGAAGTGGATGAAGTCCGGGTGGTCCTCGGGTCCCCAGCCCGCCGCGCAGATCGAGTGCACGACCGGGAAACCCAGCACGTCCCGGTAGAAGCGCACGGTCGCGGCCGGGTCGAAGGTGGGGAACGCGACGTGGTCGACGCCGGCGACCCGGTGGTCCAGCTCGGTCATGGGTGCCTCCAGAGACTCTGTCGTTCTGTGTCCGACGCTACGCGGGTCTCGACGATCGCGTCAATAGTTCGACACATGTGACGACGACCATGTGAGGCCCCAGCGCCCCAATGTGGCCTTCGGTGCGTGAGACGCACCGAAGGCGGCCTTCGGTGCGTCAGACGCAACCAAGGCCGCCTTGGGGCGCTGGGGAACCGGGCTCAGGTGACGGCACGCGAAAGGCCCCTCCACCCGCGGGCGAAGGGGCCTTCCGAAAAAACTCGGTCAGGAGCCGATGATCCGCTCCAGGTGGTCGAGGTCCTGGCGCAGCATCTTCAACGCGGCCGCCGGCGTGCCGTCCGCCAGCGCGCGGTGCTCGTCGCGCTGCAGGCCGCCGATCGCCATGTCGCCCAGCTGCTCGACCACGTCGTCGACGCTGTCGCGGCCGCCCGGCTGGAACCACCATGACACCCAGTTGCCCATGCCCAGCACGCCGAGCGCCGCGATGCGGGAGTCGACCGGGCGGAACACGCCCGCCCGGACGCCGTCGTCGATCGCGGTCGCGATGATCTTCAGGATCGCGCGGCGGCTGTGGTCGTACGCCTCCGTCAGCTCGTCGGACAGGTCGGCCTCCGAGCGCATCAGCAGGCGGAACCGCTCGGGCTGGGACGCGCGGTGGCGCACCACGACCTCGACGATCCCGCGCACCTTCGCGACCGGGTCGAGCCCCTCGGTGGCGACCAGCTGCTGGAGGTCGTCCAGCGGGCCGTTCGTCACCTCGGTGACCAGGCGCGCGAGGAGCTCTTCCTTGCTCTTCACGTAGTAGTACAGCGCGGGCCGCGAGATGCCGAGCGACTCGGCGATGTCCTGGAGGCTGGTTCCGGCGAACCCGCGTTCGGCGAACAGGCGCGTCGCGTGCTCGTACAGCTCGGACTCGACCAGCTCGCGGCGGGCCGTGCCCACGCGGCCGGTCTCGCCCTTCTTGCGGGACTGCGCCCGCGGTGCCTTGCCGCTCATGACGGTGATGGTAGAGGGGCGGACAGCAACCGCCCGGCACCGGTGAGCGCGGGTGTCAGGCCGAGGTGCCGCAGCAGGCTGTACGCCCCCGCGGTCGCCGCGGACAGCACCGGCAGCCCGAATTCCTCCTCCGCCGGGGCGACCAGTGCCAGCGACGGCATCTGCACGCACGCCGAGATGACCAGCGCGTCCGCCCGGGCGAGGTCGAGCCCGCGGGCGGCCGCCAGCACGCGGTCGCCGGGGATGCAGCCGACTTCCGCGTTGTCCGCGACCTCGAGCGCCGCCCAGTCCACGACCTCGAAGCCCTCGGCCTCCAGGTACGCCACGACCTGCTCGGCCAGCGGCCGCAGATACGGGGTCACCAGGGCGATCCGCCGCGCGCCGAGGGCTTCGAGCCCTTCGACCAGCGCTCCGGCGCTGGACAGCACGGCGGGGTTCCGGCCACGGGCAGCGAGCTGCTCGGTGACGGCTTTTTCGGTGCGCTGGTGCTCCCCCGGTCCTTGGGCCATCAGGGCGACGAGGCACGCGTAGAGCAGCGCGTCGACGCCCGCGTCGGCGAGCTCGTCGACGCACCGCTCGCGCTGGGCGTTCATCGCGCGCAGCTCCTCCGGCGAAACCTGGTGCATGCGCATCCGGCTGGCGTGGAAGGAAAATCGCGTATCCTTGTGGCGGGCGAGCAACGCCGGGATCTCGGTCTCGACGGTGACGTTCGAGCTCGGCACCACCAAGCCGACGCGGTGCAGCGGACGGGGGTCGGTCATCGGGTGCCTCCGGTGGTCACGGCTTCGGCCGCCAGTTTCGCGGTGATTTCGGCGTGCAGGCGTTTCTTGTCGATCTTGCCGACGAGGGTGCGCGGGATCGCCTCGACGTTCTCGACGCGTTCGGGCCACTTGAACTTCGCGACGTCCAGCTCGGCGAAGTGCCGCCGCACGTCCTCGAGCGTCAGCGGCGCGCCGTCGGCGACGACGAACGCGCAGGTCCGTTCGCCCAGGCGCGGGTCCGGCATGGCGACCACGGCCGCCGCGCTCACGCGGGGGTGCCGCAGGAGCAGCAGTTCGACCTCTTCGGCGTTGATCTTCTCGCCGCCGCGGTTGATGAGGTCCTTGATGCGGCCTTCGATGGCGACGCATTTCTCCCCGCCGTGCGCCTGCACCACGGCGAGATCTCCGGTGCGGTAGAAGCCGTCCGAAGTGAACGCCTGCTTGTTGTGCGCCTCGGCGTCGAAGTAGCCGCGCAGGGTGTACGGGCCGCGGCAGCACAGCTCGCCGACCTCGCCGTCGGGCAGCTCGGTTTCCGTGCCGGGCTCCAGGATGCGGACCTCGTCGCGTTCGGACAACGGGGTGCCGACGGTGGTGGCGCGGGCGGTCCGCGACGCGCCGGGACGAGTGGTGAGGAACAGGCCTTCGCCCATCCCGAACAGCTGACCCGACCACAGCCCGCGGCGCTCGAGGTCGTCGAACAACGCGGCGGGGACCTTCGAGCCGGACAGGACCACCTGCGTCACCGCGGCGGCCACGGCCTCGAACGCCGGGTGCTCGACGGCCTTGAAGTGCCCGTGCCCCAGCAGAACGTGGGTGGCGCCCGCACGAGCGAGCAGGGGCAGCGACTCGTCCAGGTCGGCGGTGCCGAGGACGAGGCACGCGCCGACGCTGTGCGGGCCGTGCACCGCGCACACGATCCCGGCGTTGTGGATGATCGGGATCAGGTGCGCGACGCGGGTTTCCGCCGTCCAGCCCCAGCTTCCGGCGTAGGCGCGGGCGTTGTACCAGTACTCGGCGTGCAGGCGGGGAATCACCTTCGGCACGCCCGTGGTGCCGCCGGAGAGCTGGAACACCGCCACGGCGTCGGCGTCGATCCCGGCCTGGATCCGGTCCACGGTCCGGCGCGCCTCGGCCGGATCGACGTCCTGGCCCAGGGTTTCCACGGCCACGCCCCGGTCGTCGTCCCCCGCGCCGAGGGTCAGCACGTGCCGCAGCGTGGGGTGTCCGTCGCGCTGGCGGACGGCGAACTCGACGAGGTCGAACCCGCGCGTGCCCGCCTCGACGAGGTGCGCCCGCGCCCCGACCCGGCGGCTGATCTCCCCGATCTCGTGCCCGCGGTGGGCGGCGAGCGTGGCCACCGGCACGAGCCCGGCCTTCAGCACGCCGTACCAGGCGACGATCGCGCCGAGCCGGTTGGTGACCTGGAACAGCACCGGGTCGCCCGGCACCAGGCCGAGGCGGTGCAGCCCGGCGGCGAGCCGGTCGGCGCGCTCGTCCAGCTCGGCGAACGTCAGCTCGCCGTCGAGCGCGATCACCGCGGGCCGCAGCGGGTGGACGCGGGCGACCTCGCGCAGCTCCTGCGCGATCGTGCGGGTCCCCCACAGCCCGGCGTCGCGGTAGGCGCGGCGCAGTTCGTCGGGATAGCCGACCAGCTTGCTCATGCCGGCTCCCCCGTCAGGGTGACCAGGTCGGTGCGGCCGCTGACCAGCCCGGCGGCCAGGTCCGCGGCCAGCGCCGCGGGGCCTTCGACCACGACCAGCCCGCCCGCCTCGGTGCGGACGCGCTCGGCGACGTCCAGCCGGGTCAGCACCGAGGGACGATCGTCGGGGCCGGTGACGCGGAACCCGGGCGCGCCCTGGGCACGGGCGTGCCGCGCTCGGGCGACGACGGCGTCGCCCCGGGCGTCCCACGGATCGGTGACCACGCACTCCATGGTGACCAGCTCCGCGGCCGAGCGCCCGGCGCGGCGGTCCGGGAAGCGCCCGCCGTCGTGGTCGAGGGGCTGGTCGAGCACCCACCGGACGACGTCCCCGTCCGGTGGCGCGCCCGGCGCGTAGCGCGCCAGCGCGGCGGCGACGAGGTCCGGAGCCGTCGTCGCGAACCGGTCGAGCGGGACGTTGCCCGCCCGGGTCATGTAGGCGACCATCAGCCGTTCGACCGGCAGGTCCAGCCGGGCGGGGAACGACTCCCACCACAGCTGGCTGCGGCGCGCGAGCTCCTGCAGCCGCTCGACCGCCGGGCGGCGGGCCGTTTCGTACCGCTCGAACGCGGTCTCGATGTCCGGCGACGAGCGCAGAGCGTCGACGAGCCCGATCGCGTCCTCCATCGCCAGTTTCGTGCCGGAGCCGATGGAGAAGTGCGCGGTGTGCGCGGCGTCGCCGAGCAGCACCGTGCGGCCGTGCGCCCACCGTCCACAGCGGACGGTCCGGAACCGCAGCCAGCGCGTGCGGTTGCCGATCAGCGGGTGGCCGCGCAGCTGCTCGGCGAAGACCTCTTCCAGGTAGCGCAGGGACTTCTCGTCCGACTCGTCGGGCGGGGTCGCCTCGGTCGTGGCGTCGAACCCGGCGGTGCGCCACGTCCGTTCGTCGGTCTCGATGAGGAACGTGCTGCGCCCGCCGGAGTACGGGTAGGCGTGCGTGACGAACGTGCCGTACTCGGTGCGCACCGGCGCGAAGACGGCGTCTTCGAGGGCGAAATCCGTGCCGCACCACAGGTACAGGCCCCGGCCGACCTCGGTGTGCCCCTCGAACGAGCCGGACTCGCGGGTCGCGCTGCCGACGCCGTCCGCGGCGACGACGAAGTCCGCGTCCAGCTCGGCGGCGTCGCGGCGGACGCCGAACTCGAGCCGCACCCCGGCTTTTTCGGCGTGCTGCTGCAGGATGGCGAGCAGCTCGGTGCGGGCGACCCCGATGAGCCGGTCGTTGCGGACGCGCGCGGTCCGGCCGCCGACGCGCATGGTCATGTCGTGCCGGGTGCCGGCGGCCACCAAGGCCCGCAGGGTGTCCGGGTCCGCCGCGGCCAGCTTCCGCTGCGTGCCCGCCGCCAATCCCACGCCGAACCCGAACGTCGCGTCCGGCGTGCCCTGCTCGTGCACGGCCACCTCGCACGACGGGTAAGCCAGCTTGAGCAGGCGTGCGGCGTAGAGCCCTCCCGGGCCCCCGCCCAGCACGGCTGCGCGTTTCGGCTGCATGCAGGGCCTCCCAACTCTGTCTCGACTCAACTGTCGAGTATTCGACGCCAAAGACGAGATTTCGTCAAGAGCGCGCGAGTGTTGCTTGACTCTCGTCGCAAGCGTTGAATAGTCTACGCCGACGTAAGCAACTCGCCGCGCAAAGGAGCGTAGTCATGGCCTATGTCATCGGCGTGGACGTGGGCGGCACGTTCACCGATGCCGTCTTGGACGACGACGCCGGGACCGTGCTCGCCGCCAAGTCCCCGTCCACCCCGCCGGACTACTCCCGCGGTGTCCTCGACGTGCTCGAACTGCTCGCCGGGCAGCTCGGGGTGCCGCTGGAGCGGATGCTCGCCGACACCCACCACATCGCCCACGGCACGACGTCCTCGCTCAACGCGCTGGTGATGGGGAATGTCCCGGACGTCGGCTTCCTCACCACCAAGGGCCACCGCGACTCGATCTTCATCATGAACGTCGAAGGCCGGTACCTCGGCCGGTCGCCGCACGAGCTGCAGCACGTGCTGGGCCAGTCGAAGGACCACGCGCTGCTGCCGAAGCGGCACGCCCTCGAAGTCACCGAACGCGTCGACCGCGACGGCCGGGTCATCGTCGAACTCGACGAGGACGAGGCTCGCGCCACCATCCGCACCCTGCTCGACGACGGCGTCCGCGCGATCGCGGTGTCCCTGCTGTGGTCGTTCCGCAACCCCGTGCACGAGCGGCGGTTGCGCGAACTGATCGCCGAAGCCGACCCCGACGTCTTCGTCGCGCTGTCGTCGGAAGTGAGCCCGCGCATCCGCGAGTTCGCCCGCAACGCCACCACGATCATGAGCACCCAGATCGGCCCCGGCCTGCGCGACTACCTGACCACGCTCGAAGACACCCTGCGCGGCAAGCGGCTCGCCGGGCCGCTGCTGGTGATGCAGAGCAACGGCGGCGCCGTCGCGGCGAAGGAAGCGCCCGCCACCGCGATCAGCACCGTCGGCTCGGTGCTCACCGGCGGCGTCGTCGGCTCGGTGGCCCTCGGCCGCCAGCTCGGCCACCGCAACATCATCTCCACCGACGTCGGCGGCACGACGTTCCTCGCCGGCCTCATCGTCGACGGCGAGCCGGTGCGCGACACGACCACCGTGATCAACCACCACCCGATCAACGTGCCGACCCTGCGCGTCGACGCGATCGGCTCCGGCGGCGGCGCGATCGCCTGGCTCGACACCGGCGGCAACCTGCGCATCGGGCCGCGTAGCGCGCAGGCCGTCCCCGGCCCGGCGTGCTACGGCAACGGCGGCACCGAGCCGACCAACACCGACGCCAACCTGGTGCTGGGCATCCTGCCCGAGCGCGGCCTGCTCGGCGGCCGCAAGCCGCTGTCGGTGGAGCTCGCCCGCCAGGCCATCGACACGCAGATCGCCAAGCCGCTCGGCCTCACCGTCGAGGAGGCCGCGGCCGCGATCTACACCGTCCAGAACGCGCAAACCGGCGACCTGCTGCGGAAAACCGTCGTCGAGGCCGGGCACGACCCGCGCGAGTTCGTGCTCTACGCGTTCGGCGGCGCCGGCCCCGCGCACTGCGCCGGCTACGCGGCCGAGGTCGGCTGCACCGAGGTCGTCGTCCCGCTCGGCCCGGTCGCGTCCGCGTTCTCGGCGTTCGGCCTGGCCTCCTCCGACATCGTCCTGGCCGCCGAGCTGTCCGACCCGGCGGTCGTCCCGTTCGACCCGGCCCGCGCCGAGCGCAACTTCGCGCAGCTCGAGCAGCGCGTCCGGGCCGGGCTGGAACGCCAGGGCATCCGGTTCGAGGCGATCGAGCTGCACCGCGAGATCGACATGCGGTACACGATGCAGCTCGCCGAGGTCACCGCGCCGGTCGCGAACGGCCCGCTCGACATGCCCGCGATCGAGGCCGCCGCGGCCGCGTTCGAAGCCCGCTACGCCGAGCTGTTCGGCGCGGACGCCGGGTTCCGCGAAGCCGGGATCCAGGCCATCACCTTCCGCGTGCGCGGCATCGGCGTGCTGCCGTTCAGCCCCGAGCTGCCGGCTGTGCCGCTCGCCGACTCGCCCGATCCGGCGGCCGCGCAGACCGGCAGCCGGCCCGTCTGCCTCACCGCCGCTACCGGGTACGTCGACACCGCGATCTACGACTACCGCGAACTGCGGGCCGGGCACGTCCTGACCGGGCCCGCCATCGTCGAGGTGCCCACCACGACCGTCGTCGTCCCGGCCGGGACCACCGGCACCGTCGACGCGCTGGGCAACCTCACCATCCGCGCGGGTGCCGCCCCGGCCGAGCCCGCCCGCACCACCGTGACCGCAGGGAGTGCCGCATGAGCATGCCGATCCCCGGCTCGGAGCTGTTCTCCAGCCGCCCCGTCGACCCGGCCGAGCTCGCCCGGTCGCTGCCGTCCGCTTTGGACGTCCACAGTGTCACGCAGGACCAGGTCGATTCCCTGGACCCACTGACCTACGAGGTGATCCGGCACCGGCTGTGGTCGGTCACCGACGAGATGGGCGAGGCGCTCAAGCGCATGTCCGGCTCGCCGATCGTCACCGACGCCAACGACTTCGACTTCGCCATCTCCGACGAGCTCGGCCAGGAGGTGCAGGTCGGGCTCTACAACACGATGCTCGTCGGCGCGGTCGACCTCGCGATCTACTGGACCCTGCGCCACCGCGCGGAAAACCCGGGCATCGAGGCCGGGGACATGTTCCTCTGCAACGACCCGTGGGTGGGCGGCGGGCTGCACCAGAACGACGTCATCGTGTACCAGCCGGTGTTCCACGACGGCAAGCTGTTCGCCTGGACCAGCGCGATCGCCCACCAGCCCGACCTCGGCGGCGTCGGCCTCGGCTCCTTCTCCCCCGCCGCCGAGGACGTCTTCTCCGAGTCCCTGCCGACGCCGCCGGTCAAGGTCGTCCGCGGCGGGCGGCTGCAGCGCGACGTCGCCGACCTGTGGGTGCGCCGCTCGCGCGTGCCGATGCTCGTCGGGCTTGATCTGCGCGCGAAGATCGGCGCGAACAACGTCGGCGCCGAACGCCTGCACGCCCTGATCGAGCAGTACGGGCCCGACACGGTCAAGGCCGTCATGAAGCGGATGATGGCCGACGCCGAACACCGGCTGCGCGACAAGCTTTCCGCGCTGCCGGACGGGAGCTGGTCGGCCACCGGCTACCAGGACCAGTCCCACGAGGGCGACCGGAACCTGCACAAGATCACCGTCACCACGACGAAGACGGGCGACCACCTGACGTTCGACTTCACCGGCACCGACCCGCAGGCGGGCGTCATCAACTGCACGTACGCCGGGATGCGCGGCGGCGTCATGCTGGCCCTGCTGCCGATCCTGGCGAACGACATCCCGTGGTCGGCGGGCGGGCTGATGCGCTGCTTCGACCTCGTCACCGAGGAAGGCACGCTCAACAACGCCACCTTCCCCGCCGCCGTCGGCCGCGGCCCGATCGGCCCGGCCTGGCTGACCGGCAGCCTCATCGCCGAATGCCTGTCGCAGATGCTCGACCGCGACCTCGAGCTGGGCAAGAACGTGCAGGCGACCTGTTGCGGCACGTGGGACACGGCGGTCATCGCGGGTCTGGACGAACGCGGCGAGCAGCCGGCGCCGTTCCTCAACATCATCATGGAGCCGATGGCCGGCGGCTACGGCGCCCGCCCGCACGCGGACGGCCTCGACACCGGCGGCCTGTTCTGCATCCCGATGGGCCGCGTGCCCGACGTCGAGATGACGGAGTTCCTGTACCCGGTGCTGACGCTGTGGCGGCGGGAGGTCCCGGACTCCGGCGGGCCGGGACGCCACCGCGGCGGGCTCGGCGCGTCGATCGCGCTGACGCCGCACGGCACGAGCGTCCCGATGGGCCTGGTGCTGGCGTCGGCGGGCAAGGCCGTCGCGCAGAACACCGGGCTGTCGGGCGGGCACCCGGGCAACAGCGGGCTGGACGTCGTGGCGCGCGAAAGCCGGGTCGCGGAGCTGCTCGCGGCCGGGCGGATGCCGAGCGAGCTGGCCGAACTGAGCGACACGCTGGAGCCGGGCCAGAACTACGCGTCGAGCTACCTCGCGCCGGGCGAGGTGTTCGCGATGACGTGGCAGGGCGGCGGCGGGTACGGCGACCCGCTCACCCGCGACCCGGCCGCGGTGGTCCGCGACCTGCGCGAGCACAAGATCACCACGGCCGCGGCGACCGACGTCTACGGCGTGGTGGTCGAGAACGGCGACGTCGACGAGGACGCGACCGCGCGGGAACGCGCCCGGCTGCGTGCGCTGCGGCGAGACCGGTCGCAGCTCGCGGGAACCCCACGCGGCAAGGCGGACCTGACCGCGGCCCGGCGCGTCGACGACAACCTAGTCGAGGTCGGCGACGTCCTGGCGTGCCGCCACTGCGCCGAGGTGCTCGGCGGCCCGGACGGGGACCTGGCGGTGGCGGTCCACGACGGTCCCTCGACCGAGGCGGGCCCGCAGATCACCGCCGACCCGGCGGACTACATCGACGCCCCGGTCGTCTTCCGGCAGTACTGCTGCCCGTCCTGCTGGACCGCGCTCTACTCCGGCGTCGTCCCCGCGGACCGGCCGCACACCCTGGCCACGCTCGGCAAGGTGACGGTCTGACCCGCCGCCGGTTCCGGCTCCTACCCGGGGTCGGAACCGGCGTCGTAGCCGTAGATCCACCCGTTGTCCCGCAACGGGTCCCGGCCCGCGAACGCCGCGTCGCGCGCCCGCTGCTCCGGCCCGTCCGGCAGGTGGTTCACGTGCGCCCGGCCGTGGCTGGCCTCCTGCAACCTCGTCGTCCGGGGCATCCGCACGGCCTCGTACCGCCGCAACGCCTCCGCGGGCTCGGCACCGGACGCCAGGCAGCGGGCCAGCACGGCGGCGTCCTCGACCGACTGCGCCGCGCCCTGGCCGAAGAACGGGAACATCGGGTGCGCCGCGTCACCGAGCAGCGTCACCGGCCCGTGGCTCCACCGCCGCAGCGGCGCCTGGTCCAGCAGCGCCCACCGCCCCGGCCGCCCGCCCGCGCGGATCAGCTCCCGCAACCGCGGGTCCCAGCCTTCGAACTCGGCGAGGAACTCTTCGAGCGACGCCGTCGCCGTCCAGGACTCCGTCTCGTAGCCGCCCGCCGGGGCGAACGCCACCACGTTGACCAGCTTGCCCGCGGAAATCGGGTAGTGGACCAGGTGGTGGCCCGGCCCGATCCACAACGTCTGCGCGGGCCGCCGGGCCGGTTCGGGTGCGCTCGACGCCGGGACCAGCGCCCGGAACGCGCACAACCCCGAGTACACCGGCGCCGCCGCCTCGACGAAGGCCGCGCGCACCACCGAATGCACGCCGTCCGCGCCGATCACCACGTCGGCCGTCACCCGCTCGCCGTCCTCGAACCGCAGGGTGCCGTCCGTGACCGACACGCACCGCTTGCCCAGCCGCAGCGCCGACGGTGGCACCGCCGACGCCAGTGCCGCCAGCAGGTCCGCCCGGTGCGCCGTGTACGTGTGCTCGCCGTAGAGGTCCGCGCACGACTCGCGCAGGTCCTCCGCCGACAGCACGGTGCCGTCCTGCCAGCGCCGGAACTCCCAGCCGACGTCGAGGCGGACCGCGGTCGCCGTCATCGCCTCCAGCACGCCCAGCTGCCGCAGGAGCCGGGCGAGGTTGGGCGCCAGCACGAGACCGGCGCCCACCTCCTTCAGTTCCTTGGCCTGCTCGTACACCGTGCACGGAAGCCCCGCCCGGTGCAGGAACGCCGCGGCCGCGAGCCCGCCGATCCCACCCCCGACCACGGCGATCACCGGCTTGGACGTCATGCGCCCGAGGATACGGGCCCGCTCACCGCGCCAGCGCGAAACTCGGGTGCGGTGGCTGGTTGTACGCCGTGTTCTGCCAGGCCACCGCCTCGCGGTACTGCCGGTCCTGCATCAGCGAGACGTGCGCGATGCTCGTCGCGTCCGTCGTCGAGTAGATCCGCAGGGCCCGGTTGTCCGACGTCGCCCAGACGACCTCCTCCCGCCAGTCGCCGAACAGGTCCGCCTGCAGCGCGGGCGTGTTCTTCGTGCCGTTGTTCGCGTGCACCCCGGACGCGGTCAGCAGCCGCGTGTCGCCGCCCGTGCCGTACTTGTCGATGTGCGTGCCGTCGAGCAGCTCGCGCTGGGCGTCGCCGTCCCACCAGACCACGAAGTTCGCCGACGACGGCTTGCGCCCGACGTTCTGCCCGCTCGTGTTCAGCAGCCCGGACACCCCGGACGACCAGGACTCGGCCCCCGGGCTGCCCGCCCAGATGTCGTCGGAGACGCCGCGACCGTTGTCGCAGCCGCACGTGTTCTGCCAGAGGACCTGGCCGGTCTTCGCGTCGGCCAGCCACGACGCGGGCTTCGACGTGTCTTCGTCCACTTTGAACTCCTCCAGCCCGGGACGGCTGGGGATCAGGTCGCCGACGTGCATGGCGTCGCCGTGGCCGGTGCGGGTGTTCCACAGTGGACTGCCGGTGTCGTCGATCGCCATGGCACCGAAGACGATCTCGTCGCGGCCGTCACCGTCGACGTCGGCGATCGACAGCTGGTGGTTGCCCTGCCCGGCGTACTGCGAACCGGCCGAGTTGGAGTCGAACTTCCAGCGCTCGGTCAGCGCGCCGCCCCGGAAGTCCCAGGCCGCGATCACCGTGCGGGTGTAGTAGCCGCGGCTCATGATCAGGCTCGGGTGCGAACCGTCCAGGTAGGCCGTCCCGGCGAGGAACCGGTCGACGCGGTTGCCGTAGCTGTCGCCCCACGACGACACCGTGCCGCGCGGCGGGTCGTAGTTCACCGTGGCCGCCACGGCGCCGGTCTGGCCGGTGAACAGCGTGAGGTACTCGGGGCCGGACAGGACGTACCCGCTCGAGTTGCGGTAGTCGGCGTTCGCGTTGCCGATGACCTGGCCGGTGCCCGAGCGGGTGCCGTCGGCGGTCTTC
The DNA here is from genome assembly GCF_030264295.1 of Amycolatopsis nalaikhensis. Taxonomy (GTDB): domain Bacteria; phylum Actinomycetota; class Actinomycetes; order Mycobacteriales; family Pseudonocardiaceae; genus Amycolatopsis; species Amycolatopsis nalaikhensis. Next base: position 9,155,959 of record NZ_CP127173.1, read on the forward strand.
ATGGCGACCTCGGCGCGGCCGTCGCCGTCGTAGTCGAAGACCTGGAACTGCGTGTAGTGCGCCCCGGCGCGGATGTTGCGCCCGAGGTCGATCCGCCACAGCCGGGTGCCGTCCAGCCGGTAGGCGTCGACGTAGACGTCGCCGGTGTAGCCGGACTGCGAGTTGTCCTTGGCGTTGCTGGGATCCCACTTCACGACGAACTCGTACTGGCCGTCGCCGTCGAGGTCGCCGACGCTCGCGTCGTTCGCGCTGTAGGTGTAGCTCTCCCCCGACGGCGTCGTGCCGCCGGGCGGGATCTGGATCGGGACGTCGCGGGTGCTCGCCGCGGCGACGCTGGTCAACGTCAAGGATTCCTCGGCCGCGAAGGCCGACATCCGCTCGACCCCGCCGACGACCGCTCGGACGGTGTAGCGGGCACCCGCCGGGGCGCCGCGGTCCAGGAAGCCGGTCGGCCCACCGGCCGGGGTCTCGGTCACGCGGGTGCCGTCGCGGTAGACCGCGAACGCCACCCCGGCCGGGTCGTCGGCGAGCAGCCGCCACCCGACCTGGTTGCCTTCCGCGGTGTGGACGCTGACCACCCCACGGTTCAGCCTGTCTACCTGCACGGCCGGGGCCGCGGCCGCCGCGGGGCTGGGCAGCAGCCCGGCCACCAGCAGTCCCGCGGTCAGCCACCGCCCGAAGACGAACGCACGCATGGGCACACCTTTCTCTCCGAAGGGGACGGTCAGGCGGTGAGGCAGGTGTTTCCGTTGAGGGTGAAGGACGTCGGCGCCGGGTTGGACCCGGTGTACGTCCCGTTGAAGCCGATGCCGGTCGAAGCGTTCGGCGCCAAGGTGCCGTTCCAGGCCAGGTTGGTGGCCGTGACCGCGGTCCCGGTCTGGCTGACCGTGGCGCCCCAGCCGGGTGGAGTCACCTGCTGCCCCGCGGCGTAGCTGAAGGCCAGTGTCCAGCCGGTGATCGTGCTCGCGCCGGTGTTGGTGATGGTCACCGACGCGGTGAAGCCGTTGCCGCCGCCCCAGCCGGGCGCCGAGTAGGCGACCTTGCACGCGCCGGTGCCGCCCGCGGTGGTCGTCGCCGACGCGATCCCGGACGCGGCCGAGGTGTTGCCCGCCGCGTCCTTGGCCCGCACCTGGTAGCGGTAGGTGCTCGACGCCGTGAGACCCGAGTCGGTGAAGGTGGTCGTCGGGCTCGAGCCGACCACGGTGAACGTCCCGCCGCTCGCGCCGGGGGCGCGCAGGACGTCGTAGCCGGTGACGCCGACGTCGTCGGTCGAAGCCGTCCACGTCAACGTCGCTCCGGACGACGTCACGGCCGAGACCGTCGGCGTGCCCGGAGTGGACGGTGCCTGCGTGTCGGTGCCGCCGCCCCCGTAGATGGTGGCCTCCTCGGACGTCTGCCGGATTCCGTTGGTGCCGTTGAGGAACCGCTCGCCCCACGCCGTGAGGCTGGCCGGGTCGAAGCCGTTCGTCATGTCGAGGTAGGCGACTTCGCCACCGTTGCCGCTCCACGACCAGCCGAGGTAGCCGAGGCCGCGGGCCTGCGCCTGGGCCATGATCGTGTCCTCGTCCGGGTCGCCGTCGCTGTGCTTGTTGCCGAACTCGCCGACGACCAGGGGCAGCCCGGCGGACCGGAACGCGTCGAAGTAGGCGGTGATCTCGGCCGCGGTGTCGTAGACGCCGTACATGTGGATGGAGAACACGGTGTTGTGCTGCGGGTCGGCGGCCAGCACCGACGCCGCGTCGTCGCGCATGATGTTCTGCCAGTCCTGGCCCCACATCGGCGCGTCGGCCATGATCAGGTGCCGCAGCCCGGCGGACCGCAGGCGCGCGATCGCCCCGCTCGTCGCGCTCGCCCAGGTCGCGCTCACCTGCTGGTTGTTGCCGAACGGTTCGTTGCCGAGGTTGAGCACGACGTAGTTCTCCTGGCCCTTCAAGGCCGCGGCCACGCTGATCCAGTACGTCGCCGCTTCGTCGAGGCTCGCGGCCGCGCTCTCTTCGCCGTAGCCGGTCGTGTCGTGGACTTCCAGCACGCAGATCAGCCGCGACTGCTTGCACAGCCCGATGATGGTGGTGATCTCGGCCGCCGACGTCGGTCCCCACCGCTTGCCGCTGCCGAGGACCACCCGGACCGTGTTGGCCCCGAAGGACTTGATGTTCGCGAAGGCGCTGTTCTGGCTCGGGTACCAGGCGTACGGGTGGTTGACCCCGCGCATCACGAACGCGGCGCCGTTCGCCTCGACGACGCGGGTGCCGTCGACGTGCAGCCCCGCCGCGGCGGGCGTGCCGGTGCCCAAGGCCGCGACGAGCGCCGGGTACCAGCGGCTTTCCATCTTCCGGATGCCGGTGGTGCCGTTGGGGTGGACGCCGTCGGTGGTGTCGGCCGCGGTGTCGAATCCCGTCCACTGGTCGACGACCGTGATCGGGGAAGCCGCAGTGCTGTGCGCCTGCGCCCAGCCGGGGATGGCGGCGTTGAGGTCGACGACCCGCTGCGCGCAGGCGGCGCAGTTGGCCGGGTTCATCGGGATGATCTTCGCGACGACGAGCTTGGTGGTCGGGTTGGCGGCCCGCATCTGCCCCAGCAGCGTGGTGAAGGCGTCCAGGATCGTGCTCGCCGGGATGCCGTTCCAGACGTCGTTGGTGCCCAGGTGCATCAGGACGATGTCCGGGTGGGTCGCCGCCAGCCACCCGGGCAGCTGGTTGTCCCGCGCGATACCGGTCGCCAGGAATCCGCCGTGGCCCTCGTTCTCGCCGTCGTAGGTGAACCCGCAGCCCTGCGGCGGCAGCGTGCCGACGAAGTCGACGTCGGTGTGCCCGGTCTCCCGCAGGTGCTGCCACAGCAGGGCCCGCCAGCACCCGGGCGACCCGGTGATGGAGTCACCCAGCGCCATGACCCGCGTGGGCGCGGCGGCCCCCGCCGGGGCGGGAGCCACGACGGCGCAGGCGGCCAGCAGCACGCCGGCCACCACCGCCCGGAGAATTCGCCAGTGCATACCGACCTCCTGGAGAAAAGCTCGACAGGACGATCTGGGAGCGCTCCCAGCACGGGAGTGTAACCGCTTTCCCACGCCGGAGAAAGATTCACCGGAGAAGATTCAGCGCGGGGCGGAGTTCGACCATTTCGTCGAATCCGCCGCGAAGCCCGCCGATGCGGGCTCGCCGGGGACGATCAGCCCGGATTCGTAGGCCAGCACGACGGCTTGGGCCCGGCTGGTCAGGTCGAGCTTCGTCATCACGCGGTTCAGGTGAGTCTTGACCGTGCCTTCGCTGATCGTGAGCCGCCCGGCGATGTCCCGGTTGGTGATGCCGGTGCCGACCAGGCACAGGATTTCGCGCTCCCGCGCGGTGAGCGTGCCCAGCCGCGCGTGGCCGGTGCGGCCGCCGCCGGCCGGGGTGTGGTGCCGGACGTACGTTTCGATCAGCCGACGCGTGACGGCGGGCGCGAAGAGCAGGTCACCGGCTGCCACGGTGTGGATCGCGTGCACCAGGCGGGCCGGTTCGGCTTCCTTGAGCAGGAACCCCGCCGCACCCGCGCGCAGGGCTTCGTAGACGTACTCGTCGATGTCGAACGTCGTGAGGATCAGGATGCGCGGGGCGGGATCCTCGGCGGCGGCGAGGATCCGGCGCGTGGCCGTCACCCCGCCGACGCCGGGCATGCGCACGTCCATGAGGATGACGTCCGGCCGGGTCGCCGCGGCACGGGCGACGGCTTGTTCGCCGTCCGCGGCCTCGCCGACCACGTCCAGTCCGGACGCCGCGCGCAGGAGGGCCGCGAGCCCGGCCCGCACCAGCGGCTGGTCGTCGACGACGAGCACGGTCGTGGTCATGGCGGAATCCCCCGGTGGACTGTCAAGTCAGCGGCAGTGCCAGCTCCACCGCGAACCCGCCGTCCGGTCGCGGTCCCGCGGTCACCGTTCCACCGTACAGCTTCGCGCGTTCACGCATGCCCAGTAAGCCGTATTCCCCGGATTCCCCGTCCCGCACCGGCGATCCCGGCCCGTTGCGGATCGTCGCCGTCACCGCGTGCGGCCCCCGGTGCACGCCGATCGCCACCAGGGCGGGCCCGGCGTGCTTGACCGCGTTGGTCAGCGCCTCCTGCACGACCCGGTACACGGTCAGCTGCAGCCCCGACGGCAGGCTTTCCAGGTCACCGCTGGTTTCCAGGCCGACCTCGACGCCGCCGGCGCGAGCACGGGCCACCAGCGCCGCCAGCCGGTCCAGCCCGGGCGCGGGCTCGGGTTCGCCGTCGCCGCCCGCGACGTCGGACTCCCGCAGGAGGACCAGCAGGCGCCGCATCTCCGCCAGCGCCTCCCGGCTGGTACCGCCGATCGTGTCCACGGCGGCCCGCGCCGTCGGCGGATCGGTGTCGAAGACATAGCCCGCGAGCCCGGCCTGCATGGAGATCATCGACATGTGGTGCGCGACGACGTCGTGCAGTTCCCGCGCGATCCGCAGCCGTTCCTGGGTCAGCGCCCGCTCGATCCGCCGCGCCTGGTCGCAGCGCAGCCGTTCGGTGGCTTCGGCCAGCAGCTCGTTCCAATCGGCGAGCCGCCGGCCGACGCCGCCGAGCCCCCAGGCCACGGCGGTGACGGCGACGGCTTCGGCGACGGCCGCGAAGAGGGGTGCGTGCAACGCGATTCCGCTGCTCAGCACGACGACGGCGGTGACGACGGCGCCGACCGCGGTCGGCCACCGCGGTTTCGCCGCCGCCAGGCTGTAGAAGGCGAGCACCGGTCCCCAGAAGTGCAGGCCCGGCAGGTAACCCTGGGCCGCGTAGACCAGGTAGGCGGCGGACGTCGCGAGCAGCACGGGCATCGGGTGGACGCGGCGGGCGCCGAGCGGCAGGCAGATCAGGCCGGTCAAGAGGTAGGCCACGGCGTCGAACGGCCGGTGCACCGGCGGCCGGTAGAGCCCGCCGACCGCGCACATCGCGGCGAGCATCGTGACGGCCAGTGCGAGGTCCACCGCCCGCGGATGCCGCCGCACGAACTCGATCCGGTGCACCGGCCGAGCGTAACGAGGCTCGAGGGCGGTCGCGTCCCCTTCCGGGCATACCGCCGTGGTTTACGAACGCCCGTGCCGTGCCGCCGCGGGCACAGCCGGATCTCCATTCCGCGGCGGACGAATTCCACCGGATCCGTCCGTAGGTTCGTCCCCGAGCCGCCGCACCCGCGACGGCCGGAGAGGGGAAACCGATGTTCTCTGCTCTGCTCGCGTCCGTCCGCGAACCCGCGGCGATCGGCGTCGCGTCGCTGGCCGCGCTCGCCGCCGTCGCCGTCCCGGCCGGCGCCGCGACCGCCCCCGAACCGGGTGGCGAGCCGATCGGCATCGTCGCGCCGTACCACCCGCCCGCCGACGACGGCGGCGTCCACGCGCTCGGGTCGCGGTGGATCGACATCTACTCCACCGACGGCGGCACGCGGGGCGCCCGGTACTACGGAACGCTGACCTGGAGCGGCAAAGCGCCCTACTCCGGGCGCATCAGCGGTGAGGTCGCGGACCGGGACGCGGACGGCTACTGCGCCGTCGCGGAGGTGTCGCTGGACGGCACGCGCTTCACGCTGACGAGCCAGCGCGCGTGCGGCGTCGGCAAGACCCACGGGATCGGCTTCACCTACGCGAAGACGTACATCGCCAAGGTGCGGGTGTGCCGGATGAAGAACAACCTGCTCTACAACTGCAACGCGTGGAGCTAACCGGGAGGGGGACCTCGACGGCCGCGGCGCGCGAAGGCGCCGCGGCCGTCAGGCCGTCACCCGGGTCTTGGTGTCCGCGCTGTCGTAGAAGGTCGCGAACGCCGACACGGGCTCCCGCGTCGTCCGGTGGGTGCTGAGCCGGTGCTCCTCGTCGGCGTACCCGAGGGCGATCCCGCAGACGACGACGTGGTCGTCGGGGATCCGCACGTGCCGCCGCAGGACCGGGTGGAAGTCGAGCAGCGACGCCTGCGCGCACGTGTGCAGCCCGGCCCCGCGCGCGGCGAGCATCAGGGCCTGCAGGAACAGTCCCGCGTCCACCAGCGCGCCCTGCAGGGGCAGCTTGCTGACCGTGAGGATCATCCCGACCGGCGCGCCGAAGAACTCGTAGTTGCGCCGGTGGTGGTCCCGGCGGCCTTCGGTGTCTTCGGGCCCGAGGCCGAGCGCGTCCCGGTAGAGGCCCTCGCCGAAGCGGCGGCGGCGGGTGCGGAACGGCTCGAGCCACTGGTCCGCGCCGGGCTGGTAGGCGAACTCGCCCGCCGCCCGGCGGCCCTCGTCGTAGGCGCACAGCAGGTCCGCGCTCAGCGCCCGCTTCGCCGCGCCCGTCAGCACGTGCACCTGCCACGGCTGCGAGTTGGAGTTGCTGGCCGACCGGGCCGCGAGGTCCAGGATCCGCTCGACCTGCGCGCGCGGCACCGGATCCGGCCGGAAGGCCCGGCAGCTGCGGCGGCCGAGCAGGGCCTCCTCGACGGTGGTGCTCACTCGGCCGGCGGGGTGATGTCGTAGGAGATCCGGCCGGCGGGCAGGTAGAACAACGCGATCAGCGCACCGCCCTTGACCTCCGGGTAGTGGTGGCTGCCCGGCCCCGGCGCGGTCCAGCCCGGCCCGCTCCAGCCGCGCGGGCCCATCAGCTTCGCGTCCGGGTCCAGCGGCACCACGAGGTTGAGCTCGCCGTAGGGGTGCTGGTGGTACTGCCCGCGGTACGGCTCGACGCTGTCCATGTAGACGGCGGTGACGCTGAAGTAGTTGAGGACGTCGCGGGGTTCGGCGATCCGGCTGCGCCGGTACTTCGGGCCGTCGACCTCGATGTTCGCCGCCCAGCCGGCGCGCACGCCGTCGGTGATCATGCGCGCGAGGTCGTCGTAGAGCGGGCTGCCGGGACCGTGGTTCTCGTTGAGCCAGGTCTCCAGCTCCCCGCCCGCGGTCCGGTTCTTGACGTCCTCGAGGAACGGGATGCTGCGGTCGATCAGGTCCTGCGCGGTGGTCATCGGAGGCTCCTTCCGTCGTGCTCCGACGGTAGGCCGAAGTTTCGTTACAGTCTAGTATTGTAACTAAACTGCGCGCGGCACCCGGTCCAGGACGATCCCGAAGTGCTCGCGGTAGGCGGCGAGCACCTCGGCGTCGGACGCCAGCCGCCGCTCGGTCCGCTGCCCGGCCACGGTCTCGATCAGCCGGTCGCCGGCGAGGGTGATCCGGCCGCCGGGGGTGGCCAGCGAGCACGTCGGCCCGCCGGTGAACCGCGACCGCGGCGACGTCGAGTGCCACCAGGCCATGGCTTCGAACTCGGCGAGCTCGCGAGGGCGCTGCTCCAGCCGGTAGACGACGCCGCCGTCGAGGAGCACGTCGAGGTCGCCCCGGGGTGCGGCGCGGATCTCGAACCGCCCGGCCGGATCGTCCTGGACGGCGCCGTCGACGAGCGGCAGCGGCCGCAGGCTGAACCGGCCGAACCCGACGTCGGCCAGCCACGGCTCGCCGAGGTCCACGCGCAGCGCGAGGTGGTCGAGCGGCGGGCCGAACCCGCCTTCGCGCCGCCACACCCGCCCGCCGAGCAACCGGACGTCGAAGCCGAGCGCGCGCAGCAGGACGGCGAACGCGCCGTTGAGCTCGTCAGCAGATCCCACCCCGCCGCCGTCGCACGAGCTTGCCGGACAGCGCCTCCTCCCCCAGTTCGATCGCCTCGCCCAGGGTGATCGCGAGGTTCTCGAAGGGCACGGTTTCGAGGTGACGGCGTTGCAGCTCGCGCAGCGCGGCGAGCGAAGGCACCGGGGGCCGGGCGGCGCCGATGCGGTCGAGGTACTCCTGGACGTCCATGCGTAACAGCCACTCCCTGTAACGAATCGGTTAGGATGCGGTTCATGGCGCGAGCACGCGAAGCAGCGAAGACCGAGGAAGCCGGGCCGCGGCCCGGCGGCCGCCCGCGTGACGCGGCGCTCGACGAGGCGATCATCCTGGCCACCCGGGCCCGCCTGGTCCGCGACGGCTATTCCCAGATGACGATCGGCGACATCGCGGCGGACGCGAAGGTCAGCCGCCCGACGCTCTACCGCCGGTGGACCACGAAGTTCGACCTGGTCGTCGACGCGCTGGACTACGGTTTCCGCAAGCAGCGCGACTCTTACAAGGTGGACCTGAGCAGCATGGCGCCGCGGGAGGCACTCGTCGAGGCCGTCCGGCGGCTCGACCCCACGTACTTCAACCCGGACGCGATGGTGCTCATGGGCAACTTCGCGGGCGAGGCGATCCGCACGCCGGAGCTGCTCGGGATCCTGCGCGAGCACTCGGTCGAGCCGCGGGTCACGCTCGTCGAGAACGTCTTGAAGCAGCTGCAGGAAAGCGGGGCCGTGCGGGAGGGCATCGACCGGCACACGATCGCGACGATGTGCTTCGGCAGCTACTTCGCCGCGTTCTACCGCGGGGAAACCCGGGAAGGGATCCCCGAGGCGGTCGTTTCGGTGCTGTGGCCCGCGATCGCGGCCGAGAAGAAGCCGCGTCGTCGCAGTTAAGTTCCATGTATTGACTGTAACGTAAATCGGCGCATAATCGCCTCCATGGATGTCCACGAGGCGCTGTACACCACGCGCATGATGCGCCGCGTCCACCCCGACCCGATCCCGCCGGAGGTGCAGGCCCGGATCCTCGACGCCGCCATCCGCGCCCCCAACGGCGGCAACACGCAGCGCTGGCACTTCCTGGCCGTCGACGACCCGGACACGAAGGCCGAACTCGCGGCCCTGTACGAGAAGTGCCGCGAGCGGGAGTACGCCGACATCGCCGCGGGCGCGCTCGCCAAGCCGGTGCACGACGCCGCCGAACACGCCGAAACCCTGCGCCGGATCAAGGCTTCCGGAGACTGGTTCACCGAGCACTTCACCGAAATCCCGTTGCTGCTGTTCGTCTTCGCGATCGACGACCACGGCGGCGCGAACATCTACCCGGCGATCTGGAGCGCCTTGCTGGCGGCCCGCGCGGAGGGCGTCGGCGGCGTCATCACGACGGTGCTGCGCTACGAAGCCGACCGGGTCCTGGAGCTGCTGGAGGTGCCGGCGGGCCAGGGCTGGCAGATGACGGCGATGCTGGCCATGGGCTACCCGCGCGGCCGCTGGGGCGTGGCGGCGAACCGGCGTCCGGTGCACGAGGTGAGCAGCCGAAACCGCTGGGGCCACGACTTCGGCGTCACAGTCCCGGACCCCCTCTGGCCCCCGAAGCCGTGACCCCAAGCGCCCCAATGTGGCCTTCGGTGCGTCAGACGCACCGAAGGCCGCCTTGGGTGCGTCAGACGCAACCAAGGCCACATTGGGGCGTTTGGGACCCGTCAGTGGGTGGGGCGGTTCAGGCCGTAGCGGTGGACGACGTCGTCGAGCCAGTCCGGTTTTCCGTACGTCAGAACGTACTTCCGGGCCAGTGCCGCGAACTCCGGCAGCTTGTGCAGGTCTCCGCCGCCCGGGTGGGTGACCAGCAGCTCGCCCAGCTCGCGGAAATAGCGCTCGAACCCGCCCGGGGCGATCACCTCGATGATCCGGCCCGGCCGGTCGCCCGCGTTCCACATCGCGTGCATCTGCCCGCGCGGCTTCGTGATGTACCCGCCGGGCCCGAGGACGACCTCCTGGCCGTCCGACCGGAAGCCGATCTCGCCTTCCAGCACGATCGTATGCTCGTCCTCGCGGGTGTGGCTGTGCGGCGCCGTGATCGCGCCGACCGCGAACGGGTGCTCGACGATCGAGACGTCCGCCCCGGCGAGCTTGAACACCGCGCCGAACCCCGGGAGCGTGACGCTCTCCCCCGCCCCCGGTGGCACCACGGTCACTTCGGTCACGCGCATCCTCCTAGAGGTCGAGCACCAGCTTGCGCCCGCAGGCGCGGCTGACGCAGGGGAAGAACGTCCGCCCGGTGGCCCGTTCGGCCTTGGACAGCACGACATCTCGGTGGTCGGGCACGCCTTCGAGCACACGGGTCTCGCACGTGCCGCAGTAGCCTTCTTCGCAGTCGGACTCGACGTCGACCCCGGCGTCGCGGATCGCTTCCAGCAACGTCGTTTCCGGGCCCGCCACGACCGTCACGCCGGTGCGGCGCAGCTCCAGCTCGACCTCTTCGCCGCCCGCGTCGGGCACCGCGGTGGCCGCGCCGAAGTGCTCGGTCTCGCACCGGACGCCAGCGGCCTCGCAGATCTCCGTGACGTCGTCGAGCAGGCTGTTCGGGCCGCAGCAGTACACCACCGCGTCCGGACCCAGTGCGCCGACCAGTCCTTTGAGGTCGGGCCGCGGCTCGGCCGCGGTGTCCACGCACCGGACGCGCTCGCCGCCCGCGGCCACCAGCTCGGCGCGGAAGGCCATCGTCGCCGCGCCGCGTCCACAGTAGACGGCCGACCACGGGACCCCGCGTGCCGCGAGCGCCCGCGCCATCGGCAGCAGCGGCGTCACGCCGATGCCCCCGGCGATCAGCAGGTACTCGGCGGCGTCGGTCAGCGGGAAGTGGTTGCGCACCTCGGTCACGACGACTTCGCGGCCGATCAGCGCCGTGCCGTGGACTTCCGCCGAGCCGCCGCGGCCGTCGGCTTCGAGCCGGACCGCGATGTCGTACCCCGTGCGGTCGGCCGGGTCGCCGCACAGCGAGTACTGGCGGCTCAACCCGGACGGCAGCCGGACGTCGACGTGCGCGCCCGGCTCCCACGGCGGCAGCTGGCGTCCGTCCACAGCGGACAGGCGGAGGCCGACGACGCCGTCGGCCTCCCAGGTCAAGCGCGTCACGCGCAGGGCGTGCTCAGTAGAGGTCGAAGTACTCACGCTGCTCCCAATCGGTGACCGTGCGCTCGAACCGGGCGATCTCGGCCCGCTTCAAGCCGGCGTAGTACGCGACGAACTGCGCGCCCATCGCCTTGGCCAGGCCGGTGTCGGCTTCGAGGGCGTCGACGGCTTCACGCAGGTTCGCCGGCAGCCGCCCGGCTTCGGTGGTGTACGGGTCGTCCGCCGACGGCGGCAGCGGCAGCGCCGCCTCGATGCCCGCCAGCCCGGAGTGCAGCTGGGAGGCCATGTACAGGTACGGGTTGGCCGCGGACTCGCCGATCCGGTTCTCGATGTGGGTGCTGCCGTCCTCGGCCGAGCCGACGAGCCGAATCATCGCGCCGCGGTTGTCGCGGGCCCAGGCCACCCGGTCGGGGGCCATCGAGTACGGCTGGAACCGCTTGTAGCCGTTGATCGTCGGGTTGGCGAACACGCACGCCGCCCGCGCGTGCGCGAGCTGCCCGGCGATGAAGTGCCGTCCTACCGAGGAAACCGGGCCTTCACCGTCCGCCGGGACGAACGCGTTGCGCGTGCCCTCGACGAGGCTCTGGTGCAGGTGCCAGCCGCTCGACTTGCTGTCGGCGATCTGCGGGCGGCACATGAACGTGGCGTGGTAGCCGGTCCGCCGCGCCAGCTGCTTGACCGTGCTGCGCAGGAGCACCATCGCGTCGGCCGGTCCGAGTCCGGCGGCCGGGTCGAGCGTCACCTCGAGCTGGTCGGCGCCGAACTCGACCTCGATGCTGCGCAGCTCGATCCCCATCCGGTCGAGGACCTCGCGGATCCGCCGGGTGACCGGCTCGACCTCGTCGCCGAGGTTCTCGCTGAGCAGCTGGTTCCCGCGGGTGATCGGCTCCACCGGCGTCGGGTGCGCGCAGACGCCGATGCCGTCGTCGTTCGGGACGTGCCCGGCGCGCCGGTAGAGGTGGAACTCGATCTCCAGCCCGGTCACGTAGCCGTACCCGGCGGCCCCGGCCCGTTCCAGCGCCGTGCGGAACACGCCGCGGCTGCAGAACGGCACCGCTTCGCCGTTCTGGAACCGCAGGTCGCACAGCAGCCGGGCGGTGCCGGGCGCCCACGGGACGAGGTGGAACGTCGTCGGGTCGGGCACCAGCACGACGTCCGCGGCCCCGGCCATCTCGGCGACGCCGAGGCCGCCGTCGGCGTTGAAGGCGGAGAACACGGTGGTGCCGGAGGTGTCCTTGGACAGCAGCGTCGACACGCAGCCCAGCCCGGCGCGGAACACCGCGGGCAGCCCGCTCGCCGGGATCGTCTTGCCGTGCAACAGCCCGTGCTGGTCCACGAAGGACACCCGGATCGTCCGCAGGTCTTCGGCTTCGACGCGGGCGAGGACCGCGCGGGCCGCGTCCTGCTGCTCCGCGGTCCACACGCCGAACTTCTCGATGAACCCCATGGTCAGTCCCGCCGGTAGGCGTCGGGCGAGGAGGACCGGTCGGGCTCGACGACCGAGCCCGGCACGCCGGCCGGTCCGGTGGCGAGCGCCGCCTGCAGCCCGGAGGCCCACGGGCTGGCCTTGCGCAGGTCGGCGATCGAGGCCGCCCAGTACCGCTCCCACTCCCCCGTCGGGCCGATGCCGTCGAGCGGGATCGGGCCGCGGCTTTCGACGTCGGCGCTGTCCTTGAGCAACGTGTCCGGGCTGCCGCCCTCGGCGACGGTGTCGATGGCCTGCAGCGCCATCCGCCGGTAGGTGACGATCGCCCGGTCGGACCGGCTGAGGTGCTCGCGGCTGCGGTCGTAGATGTAGCCCTGGCCTTCGACGGCCATCTGGTCGTGGACGTTGATGTCGCGCCCGAGCCCGGTGTAGGTCTGGGTGCGCTGCTCTTCCGGGTCGAACCGGTAGTTGTTGGCGCGGTTGCGGACCGGTTTGTAGTCCGGCAGCGTGATGCCCTCGAGCCGCTGGGCCCGCATGGTCGCCTGGTCCACCGGCTCGTCGAGGCTGGTGAACATCGCGTACCAGTAGCAGGAGACGTCGTCGATCGGCACGTGCCACTGGGTGATCGCCATGGTCGCGCTGAGCGGGATCGTGATGCCGTGCGGGAAGACCTGGTGGGTGATCCGCACGTGCGTGGACGAGCCGTCGAGGCCGTCCTTGTCGAGCGTGCGCAACGCGACGATCCGCTGGCCGTATTCGGTGCGGGCGTTGAGGATCTCCGGGCGGCCGTACTCGCGGAGGATCTTGGTCATCGGCAGGTCGGTGCCGAGCGAGGCGCCGCGGAACTGCTTGCCGTAGCTGTCGCCGGTGTCCTCGTCCTCTTCGAAGCGGTGCAGGTACGACGCGTGCGCCGGGTCGATGCCGACTTCGAGGGCCTGCAGCCAGTTGCAGTCGAGGTAGCCCTTGAAGGCGAAGGTGTACTCCTCGGGCGCGACGAAGCAGTCGAGCGACGGCAGGTTCGGCGGCTCGCCGTCGCCGAGGTAGGCCCAGACGATGCCGTTGCACTCGCGGACCGGGTACGCGCGGATCCGCACCTTGGCCTTGAGCTTGCTGTCCTCGGGCTCGGCCGGGGTGTCCAAACAGGACCCGCCGCGGCCGAACAGCCAGCCGTGGAAGTAGCAGCGCAGGCCGCCGTCCTCCAGCCGGCCGAGGGAGAGGTCGGCCCCGCGGTGGGCGCAGCGGCGGTCGATCAGGCCGAGCCCGCCGTCGTCGTCGCGGAACAGGACGAGGTCCTCCCCGAGGATCCGCACCGGCACCACCGGGCGGCCGGTGTCGAGTTCTTCCGACAGCGCGACCGGCTGCCAGTACAGGCGCATCCAGGCGCCGCCGGGCGTGCCCGGCCCGGTCTCGGTCAGCTTCCGGTTGTCCTCCGCGCGCATGACTGTGCTCCTCGTTCGATTACCGAACACTTCGTTCTTATGTGAGCAATGTAGGCAGCGGAGTTCGGCTTCCGCAAGACCCGTGTTAGGTTCTGCGACAGAGTGTGCGTTAATCGAACGGAGCAAGCGTGGCGAAGCTGAACGAACGGGACGAAGCACGCAGGGCCGCCCGCGAGGTGGAAGGCACCAACCGGGCCGACTACTCCGAGGCGCTCGAACGTGGCCTGCTCGTGCTGACGGCGTTCCGGCACACCGAAGAACGGCTGACACAGGCTCAGCTGGCCCGCAAGCTCGAACTGCCCCGCGCGACGGTGCGCCGGGCGCTCCTGACGCTGGCCCACCTCGGGTACGTCGTGCCCGACGACAAGGCGTACCGCCTCGGCCCCAAGGTCTTGACGCTCGCCTCGGCCTACCTGACGACCAACCCGGTGAGCCAGGTGCTGCAGCCGGTCTGCGACGAGCTGGCCGAACGGTTCCAGGCATCGTGCACGGCGGCGGTCCTCGACGGCGCGGCCGCCGTGATGATCGCGCGGGCACTGCCGCGGCACAGCCTGCCCATCGGCCAGGGCATCGGGTTCCAGGTCCCCGCCACCCGCTCGGCGCTCGGCCTCGTCCTGCTCGGCGGGCTTGACGAGGAGCGCCGTCACCGGCACCTCGTCACGCACGCCGGGCTTAGTGAGGACGACTTGGCCGCGCTGGAGGCAAAGATCGCCGAGGCGGCCGAGGCGGGCCACGCCTATGTCGCCCATGAAGTCGAGACCGGGTTCCACTCGATCGCCGTGCCGCTGCACCGCTGGGACGGGACCGCGATCGCCGCGCTGAACGTGGGTGCTGGCGTGGAGCGGATGTCCGAAGCGGAGATGCACGAGCACGTCCTTCCCGTGCTGCGGAAAACGGCCGCCGAACTGCGGGCACAGCTCGTGTGACCCTGGCTTACGTTTCAGATATTGACTGTAACGGAACTTCCCCTTTACTGTCGCTGCCACCCCGCCCCGGCGACGTCGCCGAGCGCAGCGAAGGGAAGTTCCCGTGACGGCTTCGAAGCTCCCCGACCTCGCACTGTCCACATCGGACACACCGGACACGCCCGGCTCACCGCGGTACCGGCCGCTGCGTGCCTGGGCCGTCCTGCTCCTGCTGGCCGTGTTCATGGTGCTCAACTTCGCCGACCGCATCTCCCTCGCGCTGGCCGCCCAGCCGCTGATCCGCGAACTGCACCTCTCCGCGTCGGAGTTCGGCTTGATCAGCAGCTCGTTCTACTTCCTCTACAGCGTCAGCGCGGTCGGCGTCGGCTTCCTCGCGACGCGGCACGTTCCGCTGAAGTGGTTGCTGTTCCTCATGTCCCTGCTCTGGGCCGCCACCCAGCTGCCCGTGTTCCTGTTCGCCAGCGGCGGTGTCCTGCTCGGCACCCGCGTCGGGCTCGGCATGGCCGAAGGCCCGGCGACCGCCGTCGCGAACTCCACCGCCTACAGCTGGTTCCCGCCGCATCGACGTGGCCTGCCGACCGCGCTGCTCACCTCCGGCGCGTCCGTCGCCAAGCTCGTCGCCGCGCCGTTGCTCACCGTGCTGATCGTGCGCGAGGGCTGGCGCTCGGCCTTCCTCGCGCTCGCGATCGCGGGCCTCGTCTGGTGCGTGGTCTGGTTCTTCGGCGGCCGCACCGGGCCGTTCGCCCCGGCCCCGGTGGCGACGCCGGACGCCGCGAGCCGGGCCGCGCGGCGGCGCACCTTCCTCACCGTCGTGCGCAGCCGGACCTTTCTCGTGCTCCTGCTCGCCACCTACCCGATGTACGCGCTGATCTCGGTGGTGCTCAGCTGGCTTCCGTCCTATTTGGAGGCCGGACTCGGGTTTTCGCCCATCACGTCCGGGTTCCTGTTCGGCCTGCCGAGCATCATCGGGATGGTCGTGATGCTCGGCGCGGGCTGGGTCACCGACCGGCTGCTCGCGGCGGGCGCGTCGGCGCGGGTCGCGCACGGCCTGGTGCCCACGCTCGCCCTCGCCCTCGGCGGTGTCCTGCTCACCCTGCTCCCTTTGGCCGGTGGCTCCCGGTATGTCGCGTACGCCCTGCTCGTCGCCGGGTACTGCCTGACGCTCGTGGCGCAGCCGATCGTCTACGCCGCGATCGGGACCGCGGCGGCGCCGTCGCAGCGGACGAGCGTGCTGAGCCTGTTCATCGCGCTGCAGAGCACGTCCGGGATCATCGCGCCGTGGGCGACCGGCGCGCTGGTCGACGCCGCCGGCGACCGGGTGTCCGGGTACAACACGGCGTTCCTCGTGCTCGGCGCGCTGATCGCCGCGGGCGGGCTCGTCGCGGCCCGCTTCTGCGACCCCGGCCGCGACGCGGCGCACGACGCACCCGCCTGACCGGCGGAAACGCGGTCAACTCAACCAATCCGGGCTCCCGCTCGTGTAGTAGAAGTGTGAGGCGAACTTCGGAACGACGGCGGCTCTTCCGGCCGGGGGCGACGGCGGTCGCGGTGCTGGCGGGAGCCGGCGTCGCGTTCGCCCACACCGCACTCGGCGCGGCGGCCACGGTGCCCGCACTGGCCGCTCCCCCCACCGGGCACAGCCTGCCCGACCCCGCCGCCCGCGAACCCGCTCCCCCGGACCCGATCCTGCCGTTCAACGCGAAACTGACGTCGGACGACATTCCGGTCGCGGGCGGCGGTGTCCGCAGTGGAGCGTGCAGCGGCTCCCTGGTCGCGCCGCGGTGGGTCGTCACCGCCGGGCACTGCTTCCACGACCTGGCCGACAACCGGGTCGGCGGGCGGCCGCGCTACACGATGACGGTGACTGTCGGGAAGCTGAAGGACAGCGATCCCGGCGGCCACACCGCCGAGGTCGTGGACGTCCGGCAGTCGCCGGTCAACGACCTCGCCGTGGCCGAGCTCAGCGCCCCGGTCGACGACGTCGTCCCGGTGGCGCTGGCCGACACGCGGCCGTCGGTGGGCGAAGAGCTGCAGTTCGCGGGCTGGGGTTCGCACTCGGCGACCGTGCTCGGGCCGTCCGACCACCTCAAACGCGGGCGGTTCACGGTTTCCCGCGTCGACCGGGCGACGTTGGAGGCCCTCCCGGTCGGCACCCGCACGGTGGAGAACGGGCCGTGCCCGGAGGATTCGGGCGGCCCGTTCTTCGTCTCGGACGACGACCGCACCGGGCGGCTGGTGGCGATCGTGAACACCGGGCCGCCGTGCCCGCAGCCGGGTCCCGAAACCATCGCCAGGGTCGACGTCGTCGCCGCGTGGATCCGCGAGCAGATCGGCTAGCCTGCGGAAATGCCGGTGACCGAAGACCTCGCTCAGCGTTTCCGCGCGGTGGACACCACCGCCCTCTGCGACGCCGACAAGACCACCCGGGTGCTGGCCGACGCGATCCGGCCCCGCTCCGCCCGGACGCGGATCTTCGGCCCCGCGTTCACCGTGCGGTGCCGCGACGACTTCCTCGGCGTGCTCCAGGCGGTCGAAGCCGCGGCGCCCGGCGACGTGGTCGTCGTCGACGGCGGCGCGCGCGAGATCGCCTTGGGCGGTGAGCTGTTCGCCAGGGGCGCGCTGGCCCGATCGCTCGGCGGGCTCGTCGTCGACGCCGGGTACCGGGACCTGGGCTACGTCGCGAACTGCGCGCTGCCCGTCTACAGCCGGTTCGTCACGCCGATGTCCGGCACCGCGGTCAAGCCCGGCGAGCTGGGCGTGCCGGTGACCTGCGGTGGCGTCACGGTGAACCCCGGCGACCTCGTCCTGGCCGACGGCGAAGGCGTCGTCGTCGTGGCCCCGGACCGGATCGAGAGCCTCCTCGACGCCGCGCTCGCGATCAAGGAGACCGAGACGGCGCTCGTCGGGCGGCTCGACGCGGGCGCCACCCTCGGCGACGTCTTCGCCCTCGCCGAGCACGTCACCGCCCTCGAACGGGGCGAACCTTCCGCACTGCGCCCCCGGACCCGGCCGCCGGGATAGGATGCGGGCTCATCGCGCGAAACGAAGGGCGGGGCATGACGCAGCGGGGGAACGACGAGGACTGGCTGGACCTGGCCGACGCCATCGAGATGCTGCGCGAGCAGCTGTCGGAGGCGCAGAGCCGCGGCCAGGATTCGCCACTGCGGTTCAAGCTGGGGGAAATCACCGCGGAGTTCGAGATCGAGCTGGTGCGCAAGAAGAACGGCGGCGGCGCGCTGCGGTTCGGCGTCGTGGAAGCGGACGCGCGCGGCGAGCGGTCGACCCGGTCCCACCAGCGCGTCACGCTGAAGCTGACGCCGGAGCGCGTGGGCGGCGGGGACGTCTCCGTCGGCGACACCGAATAGTCCCGCGGTCGGATGCAGCGGGGGCAGGTCGTCCGGGTCCGCGGCGGCTCGCGGTTCGGCTTCGGCAGCGGGTACCTCGTCGCGCCACGGCTCGTCCTGACGGCCGCGCACCTCGTGCCGCCACCGGACGAGCCGGCCGCAGCTCACCGTGTCCCTCGGGGACCAGCCCGGCCGGTCGGCCGCGGTGGTGCGCTGGTGGCGGCTCGACGACACCGTCGACGCCGCCCTCCTCGAAGTCCCGGCCGACGACGAGACCTGGGTCCCGCCCGCGTCGCTGCGGGTCCATCCGCAGCGGTGGGGCCGGTTCGTGACCGCGGGCACCGAACTCGCCGTCGCGGCCATGGGGTTCCCGCGGCAGCAACGGCGGGACGGACTGCGGCACCCGGAGGTGCTCGGCGGCCGGGTCCGGCCGCACGGCGGCGCGACCTTCGAGATCCTCGACGCCCACGGCACCATGGACTTCGACACCTCGGGGCTCGGCACCGAATCGCGCACGCCGTGGTCCGGGATGTCGGGCGCCGCGGTGTTCCCCGACGGCGACAAGCTGCTGCTCGGCGTGGTGCGCAGCGACCGCAGGCCGGAGCACGGCACGCGCCTGCTGTGCACCACCGTCGAATCCCTGCTGGCCCTGGCCGACTTCCGCGCGGTGGTGCGCGCGGCGAGCGGCGTCGACCCGGGGCCCGAACCGGCCGAGCTGGCCGGGCTGCTCGAGCCCGCGCCACCCAAGCGCGCGCTGACCTCCCCCACGATGCTGCTGCGCGCCGACGCCGAAGTCGTGCCCTTCCACGGCCGCGAGGACACGCTGTCCGCGCTGGAACGGTGGTGCTCGGCGGACACTCCCGGCCCGGCGGTCCGCGTGCTCACCGGACCGGGCGGGCAGGGCAAGACCCGGCTCGCGCGCGAGCTGATGGCGCGGCTGCGCGAGCGCGGCTGGGTGGCCGGGCAGGTCCACGGCCGCGAAGTCGGTGACGTCCGGGCGTTGCGGGCGATCCAGCACCCGGTCCTGTTCGTCGTCGACTACGCCGAGACCCGGCCCGAGCTGGTCCGGGAGCTGGCCGAGCGGGCCGAGGACGCACCGCACCCGGTGCGGCTGCTGCTGCTCGCCCGCGGGCTCGGCTCGTGGCAGTTCGCGGCGACCGGCCGCGGCCTCGACGAGCTGAAGCTGCCCGCCCTGAGCCCGGGGGCGACCGACCGCGAGAGCGCGTTCCGGGCGGCGGCCCGGGGTCTCGCGCCGCGCCTCGGCGAGGTCACCGGCCGGACGGACGTCGACTGGCGGGCGCTCGCCGAAACCGTCCCGGCCCGCGTCGGCGCGGCCGGCGCCGAGACGGCGCTGACCACGCAGATGGCGGCGCTGGTCGCGTTGCTGCGCCACGGCCGGGATCCCGAGGGTGACCAGCCGCTGGAAGGGGAGCTGCTCGCGCACGAACGCCGGTACTGGCTGGACAACGCGGCCGCACGCGACCTCGGGAAGCGGGCGGCCCGGCTGCTCGAGCCCGCGGTGGCGGCGGCCGTGCTGTGCCCGGCCCTGGACGAGGTCGAGGCCGGGGACGTCATCCGCCGGGCGCTGCCCGCCGAACCCGGGTCGACGACCGCGGAGATCGCCGAGCTCCTGCGCGAGCCTCACCCGCCGCCGGAAGGACGCTACTGGGGCCAGCTCGAGCCCGACCGGCTGGCGGAGTACCAGGCGAGCGAAGCGGTCATCGCCGACCCGAAGCTGCTCGAGCGGTTGTTCGCCGACGCGCCCGACCACCTCCGCGGCCAGACCCTCACGGTGCTGGCCCGAGCCGCGGTGGCCCACGCCAACGAGCGACGCACGCGAGCCGCGCAAACCGTCGTCGAGCGGCTGCGCGCCGCTTTGCGGTCGGCGTCGGCCGAGCGGCCCCTCACTGCCGCCACGCTGCGCACACACCTGGCCGCGCTGCCGGAGCAAACCCACGTCCTGCGTGACTACGCGCTCGACGTCGCCCGCGAGCTGAGCGGGAAGTACCCGGCCACGAGCGACGACCCGGACGTGCTGCGCGACCGCGCCTGGGCCCTGCACAGCCTGGCCGAGCGCTACCTCGGCGTCGGCGACTGGGACCACGCCCACGAGGCGGCGAGCGAAGCGGTGGCCATCCGCGAGCGCCTGGCGGACGACGGTGCGCTCGCGGAATCCCTGCTGGTCGCCTCGGAAGCGTTGCGGGTGACGGGAAACCCGGCCGAAGCGCACCGAGCCGGTGCCGAGGCGCTTCGGCTCTTTCGCACGCTGGCGGCCGACGAGGGGCCCGGCGCCGAGAAGCGCGAACGCGGCCTGGTGCGGGCCCTGGTCAACCTGTCGGTGGTGGTCTGGCAGCTCGACCCGACGACGATCGACTTCGACCAGGTCGCCCGGTCCGAGCAGCACGCCGACGAAGCCGTCCGGCGCGCCCGCGTCCTCGCCGAGCAGCACCCCGAGCTGGACCCGCTGCTGCTCGTCCGGGCGCTGGAGGAACGCAGCAACAGCCTCTGGCGCCTGCAGAAGCACCCGGAGTCGTTCAGCCAGAGCGAAGAAGTGGTCGAGACCGCTCGCCGGCTGGCGCACGAGAACCCCGACGCCGGGGCCGCCGACCTGGCGAACGCGCTGCTGGGCATGTCGGTCAGCCACTCCGCGGCGGACCGCCCGTACGAGGAGCGGAAGGCGGCGGAACTCGAGGCGATCGCCGTGCTGCGGCCGCTCGCCGACGAACTGCCCGAAGTCCACCGCCCCGTCTTGGCGCTCCTGCTGCACAACCTCGCGTGCGAACAACGCGACGAGGGCGACCACGCGGCGGCACGGGAGTCGGTCACCGAAGCCATCCGGCTGCGGCGCGCGGTGACCTACGATCCGCGCGGCGACCCGAGACTGCGCCTGGCGCAGTCGCTGTGGGTGCTGGGCCACATCGACTACCGCGTCGGCGACGACGAGGCGGCGATGACGCGCTACCGCGAAGCGCTCGCGTTGTACGACGAGGTGGCGTCGCCGCTCAACACCCGCGACCTGAACACCCAGGCGGAGATCTACCGCGACCTCGCCGCCGCCGCGGAAGCCCTCGGCCGCAAGAAGGACGCCCTCGACGCCCAGAACCGGGCCATCGCCACCTTGCGGCGGCTCAGCGACTACGCCCCGAGCCTGTACGCGTGGCGGTACGTCAGCGCCCTCCACGACCAGTCCGACCTGTACCAGCGGCACGACCGGCCGGTCGCGGCGCGCACCCGGCTGCGCCAGGTCCTGCCCCGCTACCGCAGGCTGGCCCGTGATACCCCGGAGGCCCGCAGCTCACTGGCGTGGTGCCTGTACGACCTCGGGACCAGCTACGCGTCGGCGTTCCCGACGGTGCCCCGCGCGGTGGCCCCGCTCCGCGAAGCGTACGAGCTGCGCACCGCCTTGGCGGCCGAGGACGCGAGCGAGACCGTGCACCTGGCCACCACCTGCGCGGCACTGAGCCGGGCCCTGACGATGACGAGCCTGTTCGCCGAAGCCGCGCGCGTCGCGGAGCACGAAGTGCGGGTCCGGCGCGGCCTGCTCGACACCGACCGCGAAGGCCAGGAGCTGTCCCTGTGCTTCGCGCTCCTTCGGCTGGCCGAAGCGCGGACGATGGCCGGAGCGCCGGACGAGGCTTGGCGCACGGCCGTCGAAGCCGAGGAGCTGTGCCTGGCCGTCGCCGCGAACGCGACGTCGTTGACCAAGGGGCGCGTCCTGCGCCGCCTGGCCCGGGCGCTGAGCCTGTGCGGCAGGCACGACTGGCGACGGGCCGCGCGGGCCGAGGAACCGGCGCGCCGCGCGGTCCGCGTCTACCGGAACCTGGTGGACCGGCACCCGGGCGACGCCGGGCTGCAGGCCGACCTGCGGGAGGCCGTCCGCGTCTGCGCCCAGGCCCTGGACCGCCTCGGCCGCCACTCCGAAGCCGTCGACGTCCAGCAGCGAAGAGGAGCATGAGCGTGACCCCACCCCAGACCCCGGAAGAGCCCGTCGACGACATCCGGAGCGACGAGGAGCAGTTCGCTCGCCCGGCGGAGCTGTTCTACGGGAACGTCCACGAGTTCGTCGTCGACCGGTTCGCGTACTTCTTCACTCGCCCGGCCCCGGGTACCGGCCAGGTGTGGTGCCCGGAGTGGTACCGCCACGCCCAGGCGCTCTCCCGGCTCGACTCGATCTGGCGGGCTTGGGAGCACCTGCGGTTCGACCCGGCGTTCGGCATGTCGAACTGGTGGGTCCACCACGTCGACCCGAACATGCGCGCCCTGCTCGACCCGGTGACCGGGCCGTTCGCCCGCTGCGCGGGGGGCCACCAGCCCGCCGAGCCGCTGCCGGTGGTGACGGCTCCGGACGGCCTCTTCACCGACCAGCGCCTCAGCGGCCTTCCGTTCGTGGACCCCTTCTCGCTCGACTGAGCCCCGCTCCCGACGGCCGCCGCCGGCGGGCGCGCAGCAACCGCGTCCCGCCCAGCACCACCGCGACCGCGGCGGCGAGCACCCCGGCGAAGACGAACGTCCGGCCCAGCCCGGCCGCGTCGACCACCGGCTGCGCGAGCAACGGCGAGGCGAACTGCCCGAGGAACAACGCCGAAGTCAGCATCCCGAGCGCCTTCGTCCGCGCGGTCGGCACCACCGACGCGACGACCCAGCCGTTGATCGCCGGGTTCTGCAGGCCGATCCCGAGCCCGACCACCACCATGCCCAGCGCGGCCACGCCCAGGGTCCCGGCCGCGCCGAGCACGACCAGCCCGGCGGCGAACGCCGCGAACATCGCCGTCACCAGCACCGGGAAGTCCCAGCGGGCGCGCAGCCGCCGGAAGTTCAAGCCCACCAGCGTCATCGCCAGGTTGACCGCCGCGATCAGCGCGCCGGTGACCGCCGGGCCCGCGTCGCCGACCTCGGCCAGCCAGAACGGCGCCTGCGTCGGCACCGTGTAGAAGACCACTACGCCGAGGAACATCAGCGCGTACAACCCGAGCACCCGCGGCGTCCACGGCGTTTCCGCCGCCGACGGGCCCGGCGGCGACGGCACCGCCTCCGGCACGTAACGCAGCACCAGGACCAGCACCGGCACCGCCAGCAGGTAGACCGCGAACGGCCCCCGCCAGCTCACCGCGGCCAGCACCCCGCCCAGCAGCAACGCGACGACCCCGCCGAACCCCATCGCCGCGCCCTGCAGGCCCAGCACGCGGCCGTGCTCGGCGGGCGCGTGGTGGTCGGCCAGCAACGCCGTCGACGTCGTCATGATGCCCGCGATCCCGACGCCCAGCAGCGCCCGGCCGGCGAGCAACGCGGGCAGCGAATCCAGGACCAGGCCGGAGCCGCCGCCCACGATGTAGAGCAGCAAGCACGCGACGAGCACCGGGACGCGCCCGGTCCGGCCGCTGAGCCGGGCCAGCAGCGGCGCCGCGAGCATGATCGCCAGCCCCGGGAGCGTCAGCACCAGCCGCACCAGCAGCCGCGCGTGCGGCTCGGCGGCGAAGTGCGCTTCCATCCCCGGCAGCGCCGGGGTGATCGTCGCGCTGGCCATGATCGTCATCGTGCTGACCCCGAGGAGGGTCGCCAGCAGGGCCCTGGGCGGCCGCCGCACGTCGGGGATCGTCGCTCCGGTCATGGTCCCGACGCTAAAACCTCGACCAACGTCGAGGTCAAGGCGCACGGTAGGGTCGCCGGATGGTGCGCGGAGTGGGCCGGACCGAGGGACTGCTGCTGGTCGCCGTGGTGCTCGTGGCCCTGGTGGTGACCGGGACGCAGGCCAAGGCACTCGGCACGTGGTTCCTCGAAGTCGTCTGGGTGCTGGTGGGCCTGCCGCTGGTCCTGGTGCTGCGCAAGCGCTTTCCGTTGACGCGGCTGCTGTGCTGGCTGCTCGTGCTGCACGCCCTCGTGCTCTGCTACGGCGGTCAGTACACGTACGCGGAAACCCCGCTCGGCAACTGGGTGCGGGACTGGCTGGGCACCCAGCGCAACAACTACGACAGGCTCGGCCACTTCGTCCAGGGGTTCGTGCCCGCGGTCGCCGTCCGCGAGGTGCTCCTGCGCCGGACGCCGCTGCGGCCCGGCGGGTGGGTCGCGTTCCTCACCGCGAGCGTGTGCCTGGCGATCGGCGCGTGCTTCGAGTTCGTGGAATGGTTCAGCGCGCTCGTCGCGGGGTCGGGTGCCGACGCCTTCCTGGCTACCCAGGGGGACGTCTGGGACACGCAGTGGGACCTGTTCCTCTGCCTGTGCGGCGCGGTCGTCTCGCTGCTGGTGTGGCGCCGGGTCCACGACGCGCAGCTCGCCGGTTCCGACGGACGGCCGTAGCCGGGCGGCCGCCGGAGTTGGTTGACTGCCGGGGTGAGACTCCGGGCCGTCCTGCTGACCGTCGCCGTCGCGCTGCCGCTCGCGGCGCTCTCCTCGAACCCGGCCGCGGCGGATCCGCCGCCGTGGTCCGGACCACTCAGCACCCAGGGCCGCTACCTCGTCGACGCCCACGGCGACCGGTTCAAGCTGAAGGCCGCCAACTGGCACGGCGCGAGCGGCACGTGGACCGGGTCGGGCGACGCGGCCGACCCCGCGAACCACCACGCGGGCGAAATCGCCTACCAGACCCCGCTCGGGCTGGACCGCGTCCCGGTCGACACGGTCATCGACGGGCTCGCGCGGCTGGGCCTCAACAGCGTCCGGCTGCCGTTCTCGAACGCGATGATCCACGACCCGAACCCGGTACCCGACCTGCCGGCCAACCCCGCTTTGCGCGGCATGACGCCGTTGCGGGTGTACGACCACGTCGTCAAGCGGCTCACCGCGCGCGGCTTCGCCGTCATCCTCAACAACCACACCACGACGTCGCGCTGGTGCTGCGGGCTCGACGGCAACGAACGCTGGAACACCGCCCAGTCCGAGCAGCGGTGGCAGGACGACTGGCTGTTCATGGCGCGCCGCTACGCCGCGAACAAGCGGGTCGTCGGCGCCGACCTGTACAACGAGGTCCGGAGGAACACCTTCGACGACCCGAACTGGGGCTGGGGCAACGGCATGGACTGGCAGCGCGCCAGTCAGCAGGTGGCCGACCGGATCCTGACCGAAGCCAACCGCGACCTGCTGATCTTCGTCGAGGGCATCAACTGGACGGGACTGCCGGTCGACGGCCTCCCCCACGGCCGTCCGACGCTGGAACCCGCCCGGACGCTGTCGCACACGCTCGTCGACTCGGGAAAGCTGGTCTACTCGGCGCACTTCTACGGCTACACCGGTCCGAACCACTCCGGCGCGACGGGCATCGGTGAGACGCACGACCCGCGCTACCGCGACCTTTCACCCCAGCAGCTGCGGGACACGCTGTACCGGCAGGCCTTCTTCGTCTCGGCGGAGACCGGCAAGCACTACACCGCGCCGTTGTGGATCAGCGAGTTCGGCGAAGGCCGGAACACCACCGACCCGGCGTCGCGGGCGTGGTTCGAGAACTTCGTCGACTACCTGGCCGAGACGGACACGGACTTCGCGTACTGGCCCGCGGTCGGGTTCCAGACCGACGGCAAGGGCGACGGGTGGTCGCTGCTCGCCTGGGACGCGGCCGGCCACGGCATCGACGTGCTCGACGGCACGGACTGGCGCGGCCCGGCGTGGCGGCGGCTGGTCGGCGCGCCGTCGCACACCGGACCTGTCCCGGCGGCCGAGCACTGGTCGATGCTCAACCTGGATCACGCCGACTTCCAGGCCTCGCGCGCGGTGCGGGCGCAGCCGGACTGGAACCCGGGCGCGCGCAAGGGGGTCTGCCCCGACGGCCAACGCCTGGCCGGGCTCGCCCACACCGGCAACCGCGGCTTGTGCACGGGCACGCTCCCGGCGCCCACGGCGTACATCACCGTCCGCGACGAGTCCCATGTGGACACCGACTGGGCGTCCGGCTACACGAAGGTGCAGTGCCCGCCGGACCACGCGGTGGTGGGCTACGGCGTGACGGGAGCGGCGTTCTCGGCGGTCCTGTGCGGCCGGTCCGCGACGCCGCTGGGCCGGACGGGCCGCACGGTCTGGTTCGACCGCGGCGACAACCGCCCGGCCGGGGACCCGGGGGGAGACTTCGCTTCAGGCAACTACAAGGGCCAGTGCGCGCCGGGCGAGTACGTCGCCGGGGTCGCGTACACGGGCCGCTTCGGCTCGAGCCGGACGCCCGACGCGCTCCTGTGCCGCCTGGTGGTCGTGAGTGGCGATTCGGGTTAGAACCCTAATCGCCACTCACGACCGCCGGTCGAGCCGTCAGCGCCAGCCGAGCTCCGGGGCCACGTGCGTGAGGATGCTCTCCAGCACGTGCACGTTGTAGTCGACCCCGAGCTGGTTCGGGATGGTCAGCAGCAGGGTGTCCGCGGCCTGGACGGCCTCGTCCTCCTTGAGCTCCCGCACCAGCTCGTCCGGTTCGGCGGCGTAGGAACGCCCGAAGATCGCCCGGGTGTTCTCGTCGATCATGCCGACCTGGTCGCGCGAGTGGCGGTCGCGGCCGAAGTACGCCCGGTCCAGGTCGTTGGTCAGCGCGAAGATGCTGCGGCTCACCGACACCCGCGGCTCCCGCTCGTGACCCGCTTCCTTCCACGCCTCGCGGTAGGCCTCGATCTGCTTGCGCTGCTGGACGTGCAGCGGCTCACCGGTCTCGTCGTCCTTGAGCGTGGAGCTCTGCAGGTTCATGCCGAGTTTCGCGGCCCACGCCCCGGTCGCGTTCGAACCCGACCCCCACCAGATGCGGTCGCGCAGGCCCGGCGAGTGCGGCTCGAGCCGCAGCAGGCCCGGCGGGTTGGCGAACATCGGGCGCGGGTTCGGCTGCGCGAAGCCCTCGCCCTTCAGCAGTTCGAGGAGCACCTCGGTGCGCTGGCGGGCCATGTCGGCGTCCGTGTCGCCCTCCGCCGGCGCGTAGCCGAAGTACCGCCAGCCGTCGATCACCTGCTCGGGGGATCCCCGGCTGATGCCGAGCTGCAGCCTGCCGCCGGAGATGAGGTCGGCCGCGCCCGCGTCCTCGACCATGTACAGCGGGTTCTCGTAGCGCATGTCGATGACGCCGGTGCCGATCTCGATCTTCGACGTCCGCGCGCCGATCGCCGCGAGCAGCGGGAACGGGCTGGCCGCCTGCCGCGCGAAGTGGTGCACGCGGAAGTAGGCACCGTCGACGCCCAGCTCCTCGGCAGCGACGGCCAGGTCGATCGACTGGTGCAGGAAGTCCGCGGCGGACCGCGTCTCGGAGTGCGCGCTCGCCGACCAGTGGCCGAACGAGAGGAAGCCAATCTTCTTCACGCCCCTCCCAGCGCTTGGGCGACGCGTTTGATTCCCCGGTGTGACCGCCGCGTGTCTTGAATGACTCATTCAGGTCTTCGGAGGTCTTGAATGACTCATTCAAGACGCCGCTGCCGGGGCCCGCGCGAGCCGAGCCCCGGCGCGTAAGGTGATCGCGACGGGAGGGCGGGGATGGACGAAGCGGCGGCGATCGCCTCGGTGGTGGCGTGGATCCGGACCCGCGGCCTCGACTACCCGACCGAAGCCCTGACAGCCGACCGGTTCGCCGCGGGCTGGTGCGTGTACGCGCCCGCGGACGTCGACGACAGCGACCCGCTGGCGTTCCTCGAGATGCCGGTCGGCCAGTCGGTCTTCCTGGTCGGTGACTCCGGCCGGATCAAGGAGGTCTCGTCCGCGACGCCCCCGGCGATCGCCCAGGACGAGTTCCTCTTCGAGGAGTTCGCCGCCCGGCCGCCCGCGCCCGGGAGCGAAGGGGCCGCCGTCCTGGCCGAGTTCGGGTGGGTGTTCCGGCACGCGGCGGTGCCGCCGGACGTCGGCGGGTTCCCGCGCGGCCCGGTGGACGCCGACGATGCCGCCGCCGACCAGGCCGAGGCCCTGCTCGAGCCGATCGCGCGGGAGCTGGCCCGGCTCGGCCCGCCCGGCTGGGAGTGGTTCTCCGCGGAGTTCTCCGTGACTGTTTCCGCCGACGTCGCCCGGGTGCGGTTCCGGACCGGCGACCGGTCGGAGGCCGTTCCGGTGCCGCGGGCGGTGGTCGACCTGGTGCGCGCCCAGCGGGCCGTTGCGGCGCGGATGCCGTCCGGGCCGTGGTGGCGGCTGCTGGTGACCGGCAGCGACCTCGGCGAAACCACCGCCGACTACGACTACGGCGTCGAGCCGTTCCCCGGCGACCAGCTCCTCGCTCCCGGCCACTACCGCAACGACGTCGTGGCCCATCCGCGCCCGGCGCTGCCCGTCTGGCTGGCCGGGTACATCGCGGGGCCCGCCGCGCAGGGCCGCCCACCGAGCCGGGCCGCCGACGACGCGGCCGCCGGCCGGCCCGCGGTCGCCGCCGCGGACCTCCCGCCGCTCGGCGACCTCTGGACTCGCTGGGCCGTGCTCGCGGCGGTGTCGGCCGGCCTCGGAGAGGAGCAGGGCCCCCGCATCCGCCCCGGCTCGGCGTCGTACGAAGACGCGGCCCGCAACGGCTCGACGCTGTACGTGCTGCCCGGGAACCGCGCGGTGCTCTCGGGCGGGCGCTGGAACTCCCCGCTGCTCGACGCCGCCTACAACGGCGGCGGGCCGCTGCCGGACCTGTTCACCGGGGCCCCGGCCTGGGTGACCGACAGCGTCCTCGACGAGCGTGGCCGCCGTGGCCTGCTGACGTTCTGCTTCTGGTGGACCGGCGACCGGTGGTACCGCGGCGAAACGGACACGTCCGGCGAACTCGGCGTCGCTCTGCCTCCGTTCCGGCCGCTGCCGCTGCTCGAAGTCGCGGCCCGCCGCTCCGTGACGCTGGAGGACATCGCCGACCACTTCGCCGAGGGCCCGGCGGCGGACCTGGACGTCGCCGCCGACCAGCTCAGCCTCGCGGGACTGCTCGAGCTGTGAAGGTCACGTTCGCCGAGGACCACGTGTGTTTCGAGTGGTACCCCTTCCGCGGCGCCACGGTCTACCGCGCGGGCGCCGTCCCGATCGCGCGGATCCGCGACGCCGACTGGCACGCGATCCGGCCGGAACTGCGCACCCGGCGCGGCGAGACGTTGTTCGTCCCGCGCGAGCAGAGCGGCGAGCTGGCGGAGTTCTGCCACCGCACGGGCATCCCCGAGGTGCGGCGCGCGGACGTCTGGGCGGACCTGCTCGAGCCGTTCCTCGACACGGAGTTCGGCGCCGAAGCCGAGCGGGCGACCCTGGGGAGGCTGCACGCCGCCGGGCTGCCGTCGGCCGAGGTGGCGCGGATCCGGGCGAGGATCACCCCGCTGATGGAGGCGTACAACTTCGACAGCATGCTGTGGGAGTGGGCGTACTTCGGGTTGTACGACCTGCTGCAGGCGGTGAACGGGCCGCTGGTGGCCCCGGCGGTCCGGGCCACGGCGGGTGACCCGGCCGAGGTCTACGCGTGGGCGATGCGGATCGCCGACGACGCCTGTATCGTCCGGCGGCCACCCGCCGACTAACGGACGTGGACCGTGATCACCCGGATACCGGACGTTCCCGGCGGCGCGTGGCCGTGCTGCTGGCCGCGGCCGCCGTCGCCGCCCTCGTCGCGGCGTTGTTCGTCCGCGGCGCCCTCTCGTGGACCGGCCTGCTCGACTGGCTCGGCAGCTGGTGGCTCGTGCTGCTCGCCGGGGCGCTGGCCGTCGCCGCCGCGACCGTGGCCTGGCGCGGCCGCACCGCTGCGTCACCGGCGCCGGAAGCCGAGCCGCGGGAAGGCCGCTGGTCGCGGGTCAGCACGCTCGTCACGGCGTTCACCGCGCTCGGCGCGCTGGTCTTCACCGCGCTGTCCCTCGGCGCGACGCGGGACCAGCTCGGGATCGCCGAGCAGGGCCAGCTCACCGACCGCTACACCAAGGCCGTCGACCAGCTGAGCGCCGACCACCTGCAGGCGCGGCTGGGCGGCATCTTCGCGCTGGAGCGCCTGGCCACGGACTCGCCGCGGGACCAGCAGACGATCGTCGAGGTGCTGGCCGCGTTCATCCGCACCACCAGCCCCCGGACCGGCCCGTGCCCGAAGACCCCACCGGACGTCGAGGCCGCGTTCCTGGTGATAACCCGGCGGAACGTGGCCCGCGAAGCGAAGAACGCCTTCGCCGCCAACCTCGGCGAAACCTGCCTCACCGGGGTCCACGCCCCCTACGCCGACCTGACCCACCTGCTCCTGATCAAGGCGGACCTGTCCGGTTCGGACCTGGCCGGGGCCAAGGGCCAGCTCACCAACCTCAGCGACGCGAAGCTGACCGGCGCCGACCTCGACGGTGCCGACCTGAGCCACAAGCGGCTCACGGGCGTCGATCTCACCGGCGCCCGCCACGACACCGCGACCAAGACCGACGGCGCGGACTACGACGCGTCGACCACCGGTGCCTGGTGGCCGCGTTCCTGAACCACCCACGTGTTGCCGTCGGGGTCGGCGAAGTCGAAGAAGCTCGCGTAGTCCCGCCGGTCCGGGTCCACGCCGGGCGCGAAGTCGCCCTGCCAGTCCGCGGACTTCTTGTGCCGCACCGCTCCCACCGCCACCCCGCGCTCCGCCAGCTCCCGGTGGGCCGCGACGATGTCGTCGACGACGAGGTAGCCGCCGCGGGCCGAGCCCGGTTCGGCGTCGGTCAGGCCGACCCCCAGCTGGATCGACGCCGCCGAGCCGGGCGGGGTCAGCTGGACGACGCGGAACGCCGCGTTCGGCCGGTAATCCACGTCCAGCGCGAAACCCAGCTGCTCGGCGTAGAACCGCGCCGCGCGGTCGACGTCGCTGACGGGAAGCGTGACGACCTCCAGCCGAAAGGGCCGGGGGACGTAGATCGACGGCACCGCCCCGACTTCCGGGGTGACTGCTCCTGCGTACATGGCTGTTCCTTCCGAATGGGTCAAACGAGGGGTTCGCCGCCGTCGACGCCGAGGGACACCCCGGTCAGGAAGGTGCTGCTCAGCGCGAAGACGACGGCTTCGGCGATTTCTCCGGGGCGCCCGACGCGGCGAGCGGGGCTGGTGGCCGCGCGGGCGGCGAACAGTTCGGCCTTCTTCCGCTCTCCCAGCGCGTCGTAGGCGCCCGTGTCGACCGTGCCGGGTGACACGGCGTTCACCCGGATCGGCGCGAGCTCGACGGCGAGGCCGCGGGTCAGCGCGTCGACCGCGGCGTTGGTGGCGCCGACGGCGAGCATGCCGGCGGCGGGGCTTGCGCGCCGAGGAGCCGGAGAAGAGGACGAACGAGCCGTCTTCGGGCATCCGCGGCGCGAAGTGCCGGGCCAGCAGGAGCGGGCCGAGCACCTTGACGTCGAACGACCGGAGCACGGTGTCGTGGTCGAGGTCGCCGACCGCGCCGCGAGCCCGGGCCGAGGCCGTCGAAACGACGTGGTCGACCCGGCCGAGCCGGCCGGCCAGCGCGGCGACGGAGGTTTCGTCGGTGAGGTCGACGGCGGCGGCCGTGACGCCGGGGTCGTCGTAGGCCGCGGCCAGCGCCCGCTCGTCGCGGCCGGCGACCACGACGGTGGCCCCGGCCGCGCGGACGGCTTCCGTCACGGCCTTGGCGATGCCGCTGCCCCGGCCCACCACGAGCACGGTGCGGTCCGTCAGCACGTCAGTTCCTCTCCGGGACGCGCAGCCGCAGCTCGTCGGGGTCGAGGCCCCGGTCGATGCCGTGCGGGGTGACGGTCTGACCCGGTTCGACGGCCAGCTTCCGGCCGTCGAGGGTCACGTCGACGACGTCCGGCTCGAACGACACGAACCCGGACACGCGCTCGACCTCGGGCCACGCCTCGGGGTACGACCAGGCGGCGCGCTTGGCGTCGCCGATGTCGAAGTAGCCGGCCAGGCCCTTGTACGGGCAGAACGTCTCGCCCTCGACCGGGTTCAGCGCGGTGAGGTCGATGTCCTCGCGCGGCACGTACCAGCGCGGCGCGAAGCCCGACTCGTAGAGCACCACCGGCCGCCGGGTCTCGGCGACGACGCGGTCGCCGTCGCGCACGACCAGGTGCCGCGAGGTCTGCCGGATGTCGATGCGGTGGTACGGGTCGGCCGCGTGCCCGACGATCCGCTCGTCCTCCTCGTAGAAGGCGTCCATCGCCCGCCAGGCGAAGGCGACGCGGTCGCGCAGGACGTCGGCGTGCCCCGGGAGGCCGGTGTACCGCCAGGCCGCGCGCGGCGCCTCCTGGTCGCCGGCCCGCACGGTGTACCACTCGGTGGCGCCGAGCTCGCGGTGTGTCGTCGTGCGGTTCTCCGCTGCCAGCACGTCCGCCCGGACGTCGGCGACCGGGAAGTAGGCCACCGGGTAGCGCCCCGGCTCGTGCAGGAGGACGACGTCCTCGCTGTCGGCGATCCACTCGCCGCCGAACCGCACGCGCATCCGCCGCCGCAGCGGCTCCGCGAAGAGCATCCGCTCGGGCAGCGGCTGCTCGACCAGGAAGTGCCCCACCGCCCGCGTGGCGAGCGGTCCTTGCTGCCAGGCCAGTCCCATCTCGTGCTCCTAACCTCTATGAGCGACTTTGATAGTTAGACATGGAAGCACTCCGCCTGTAACCTGTCAACAGTGAGTTTGGAGGTTAGGTGCACGATGACTGACGAGATGCTGCTCGACCTGCTCAACACCACTCCGGTGCGCGACGGGGTGGCCGTAGACGACCTCGCCGGCGCGCGGGCCGGTCGCGAGTGGCTGGGCGCCCACGACCTGCCCGCCACCGCGGACGAACACCGCGCGCTGCTCGAGGCGCGCTCGGTGCTGCAACGGATCGTGCGCGGCGAGGAAGCCCCCGCGGCGGTCGCGCGGTTCGTCGAGGGCGTGCGGTACCGGGCGTCCTTGGGCGACGGCGTCGAGTGGACCCTCGACGTGCCGCCGGGCCGGTCCGCCGCCGCGCGGGCCGTGCTGGCGTGGGACGCGCTGGCCAAGTCGAGCCCCGGCCGGCTGCGGCCGTGCGCCAACCCCGAGTGCCGGTTGTTCCTCATCGACCGCAGCAAGCCCAACAGCGCCCGGTGGTGTTCGATGGCCACCTGCGGCAACCGGATGAAGGCCCGGCGCCACCACCAGCGCTCCCGCACCGCGGACTGAAGGAGACGATCACCATGGCGCGTTTGGTGTCACTCAACGTCGGGCTGCCGAAGGACGTCTCCTGGCAGGGCCGGACCGTCCACACCGGAATCTTCAAGTATCCGGTCGACGGCCCGCTGATGGTCCGGCGGCTCAACATCGACGGCGACGGCCAAGGCGACCTGGGCGGTCACGGCGGCGAGAACCGCGCCGTGCTGGTCTACCAGCGCGAGTCCTACGAGCACTGGCGGAGCTTCCTCGGCCGCGACGACCTCGAAGACGGCCAGTTCGGCGAGAACTTCACCGTCGAGGGCCTGCCGGACGACGAGGTCTGCGTCGGCGACCGCTACCGCATCGGCGAGGCCGAGTTCGAGGTCACCCAGCCGCGGGTGACGTGCTTCCGCGTCGGCATGCGGCTCGGCGAGCCGCGGATGCCGTCCCTGCTGGTCGCGCACCACCGGCCCGGCTTCTACCTGCGCGTCATCACCGAAGGCCGCGTCCAGGCGGGCGACGAGATCGTCCGCACCCGCACCGGCCGCCACGCGATGACGATCGCGGACATCGACGCGCTGCTCTACCTGCCGGACCGCGACCGGGAGGCGCTCCGCAAGGCCGTGGACATCCCGGCGCTCAGCCCGGGCTGGCAGACGTCGTTCCGCGACCTCCTCGACGCGGCGGCCCCGGCCGAGCCACGCGGGTGGCGCGGGTTCCGGCCGCTGCGCGTCGCCCGGGTCGTGCCCGAGAGCGCGAGCGTGGCCTCGATCCACCTGGCCGCCGACGACGGCGCCCCGCTCCCCCGGCCGGAGCCCGGCCAGTACCTGACCCTGCGCGTCCCGGGGGCCGGGAACCCGGCGCCGGTCCGCAGCTACTCGCTGTCGGCGGCGCCGTCGGAGAGCGAGTACCGGATCAGCGTCAAGCGGGATGGCGTGGTGAGCGGTTACCTCCACACGAGCCTGACGCCGGGCGCGGTCGTCGACGTCGCGGCGCCTCGCGGCGACTTCGTGCTGACCGACGACGACCGGCCCGTGGTGCTGCTGTCGGCGGGCATCGGCGTCACGCCGGTGCTGGCGATGCTGCACGCGCTCGCCGCCGCCCGGAGCGCGCGGCCGGTCTGGTGGGTGCACACCGCGCGTTCGGCGGCCGAGCACGCGTTCGCCGCCGAGGCACACCGCTTGCTGGCGAGCCTCCCGCACGGCCGCGAACACGTCCACTACACGTCCGAACAGGGCAGGCTCACGGCTTCCGTGCTGTCCACTTTGGATCTGCCGGCCGCTGCGGTGGCCTACCTCTGCGGCCCGGACGCGTTCATGTCGGCGATGCGCGAAGCCCTCGTCTCGCTGGGCGTCGACCCGGCGAACGTCCACAGTGAACTCTTCGGCACGCTGCCCGCGCTCAACCCGGGCATCACCGGCGCGGTCACGGTGACCCCGCACGCGCCCGCCGGAGCGGTGGGCACGGGCCCGGCGGTCACGTTCGCCCGCAGCGGGATCACGGTGCCGTGGAACGACGACTACCCGAGCCTGCTGGAGTTCGCCGAGGCGTGCGACGTGCCGACGCGCTGGTCGTGCCGCGCGGGCGTGTGCCACAACTGCGTGACGCCGGTGCTGTCGGGCAGCGTCCGGTACGACCCGGACCCGCTCGAGCCACCGGCCCCGGGCGACGCGCTCGTCTGCTGCTCGCGGCCCGGAGAGGACCTGGTCCTGGACCTTTAGTACGCCCCCATGGTCACCGGGTCCGCCCCTAGGCTGGCCGGGTGCGGATTCTGCTGACGGGGTTGCCGATCAAGTCCCACCTGCTGCCGGTGCTGGCGCCCTTGGCCCGGGCGGCTCGCGAGGCGGGCCACGAGGTCGCGATCGCGACGGGCGCGGCGGTGGCGTCCGATGTCGAGCGACACGGGGTGCCGGTGGTGGTGCTGCCGGACGTCCTCTCGCCCGAGGAGGCCGGGAGCCGCCCGGAACTGCGGCCGGTACGGGAGAAGCTGCGGCAGTGGCGCCCGGAGATCAGCGGGCCGCTGGTGGTGCCGGTGTTCGACGACGCGATGGCCGCGACGTTCGCCACGAACGTCATCGACGCGCGGTGGCGGCCGGACGTGATCGTCCGCGAGACGAACGAGTACGGCGGGCTCCTGGCGGCGGAGGTGCTCGGCGTCCCGTCGGCGGTGGTGGACATCGCGCCCCTGATCACGCGGCTGGTCCCGGCGTTCGCGGAGCGGCTGGACGCGTTGCGCGCGAAGTTCGGAGTGCCGCCGGGCGGATCGGCGGCTGCGCTGACGGCCGGGCTACTGCCGGAGTCGTGGTATCCCCCGGACTCGCGCCCGCCCGGACTCCGTTGTCATCGCCTGCCCGAGGCGCCGGTCGCCGCCGGGCCGCGCGTGCTCGCCGCGTTCGGTTCGAACGCGCACCGGTTCCTGGGCCCGTCCCGGTTGCTGTCGATCACGGTCGAGGCCTTGGGGGCCCTGGACGTCCCGGCGGTGGTGGCGTTGGGCAGCGACGAGGCGGTGGCGTCGTGGCGCGGACCGCGCCCGGCGAACGTGGAGCTGGCGGGCTTCGTGCCGCAGCGCGAACTGCTGGGCGGGTGCGACGCGTTCGTGACGCACGCGGGGTTCAGCGGGGTGCGCGAGGCGTTGTCGGCGGGGGTGCCGATGGTGGCGGTGCCGCTGTTCGCCGACCAGCCGCCGAACGCCGCACGGGTGCACGAACTCGGCGTGGGCGTGCACGTCGAGACGGCGGGCATCACCGCGGAGACCCTCGCCGCGGCGGTCTCGCGGGTGCTCACCGAGTCGTCTTTCCGTTCCGCCGCAAGGGAATTCCAGCGGAGCATCGCCGAGCTGCCGCCGCTCGAGGACGTCGTCACCGAGCTGGCGCGCCGAGGTCGAGCCGCATGAGCCAGCGGACGCGGCGATCGGACCGCGCGAGGGTCGGCCGCACGCGGCCGAACCCCGCGGCTTCGAACAAGGTCGTGGTGCCGACGTGGGCCGCGCTCGAGTTGAGCCGCGCGCCCTCGGTGTCGACGGGATAGCCCTCGATGGCGGGAGCGCCGCAGGAGCGGGCGTAGTCGACGGCGCCGTCCAGGAGGTCCCGCGCGACGCCGCGCCGCCGGTGGGACGACCGGACGACGAAGCAGACGACGCTCCACACAGGCAGGTCGTCGAGCGGAAGGATGGTCCGCGAGCGGTTCAGCCGTTCCATCCGCGACCGCGGCGAGACCCCGCACCACCCGACGGGCGTGTCACCGTCGTAGGCGAGGACGCCGGGGGCGGGCTGCTCGGCGCAGAGGCCCCGGACCCGATCGGCCCGGCGTTCGCCGCGCAGGGCACTGTATTCGGCGGAGGTGATCCGGTAGGCGAGGCACCAGCAGGCGCGGTCGTTGCCGCTGGGGTTGAGGATGGCGGCGACGTCGTCGAAGTTTTCGGCGGGCCGGACGTCGAAGGCGGACATGGAGGCACGGTACCCGTCACAACGGCGGCGGCGGGTCCGTCAGAGGGATATGAGAACCCTGGCATTGGCGGCGACGGCGGCGTTCGCCGGAGGAGCACTGCTGACCCAGACGGTGATCGTCCCCTCGTGGCGGGCGGCGCCACCGGAGGTCTTCCTGGCCCGGTTCGCCACAGAGGGCCCGATCACCGGGGCGACGGTGTTCCCGTTCGAGCTGGCCTCCCTGGTGCTGCTGGCCTTGTCGATCCGAGGAAGCTCGGCGCGGTGGTGGTGGGCCGCGGCGACAGTGTGTTCCGCCGGGACTTTCGTGCTGCTGCTGTATTTCGTCCCGGCGAACCTGGCACTGCTGGATCCCGCGTTTCCCCCGCGAGACGTCGCGGGCGCGCTGGCGGCCTGGAACCGGTGGGACTGGCTCCGCACGGGCCTCGGCGTGGCGGCGACGGCCTTCGCGGTCGGAGCACAGCTTTCGGTCAGGGCTGAACGAAGGCGGTGAGCTTCGCACCCGGCTGCCCGAAGGTGCAGGCGGCGGTCCGAACGCCCCCGATCCAGGAGCCGCGGGTGGGGAGGTGCACGAAGAACTCGAGCGCCGGCGGCGGCGTGCCGCGGATGAAGTAGGCGTCCGCGGCCATCCGGCAGGTGGTCAAGGCCTGCTCGCGGAGGGCGTCGAGGCCCGGGTAGGCGTCCGTGCCGGTGCCGACGTCGATGCGTCCGAAGATCTGTTCGTCGTGCGGGAGGTCGCAGGCGACCCGGGCGACGTGTTCACCGTCGGCACCGGAGTCGAAGCAATCGCCGACGGGCATGACGTGGATGTAGTCGTCACCACGCGCGACGGGCGATCGCGCGAGGAGCTGCGGCCCGAGCTTCACCAGGCCGACGCCCAGCCAGAGCGCACCGAGAACGATGCCGGTGACGGCCAACCCCCGCCCGGCGCGGCCACTGCGTCCGATCCGGACCAGAGCGCGGATGCCCAGGATGACGGCGAACGGCACGAGCCCGATCAGCCCGCAGAGCAGGGCGGCGATGGCGAAGCCGTCGGTCCCCCCGGAGTCGACGTGCCGGTGGACGGTCGTCTGGTCGTGGTTGGACAGGGTGGAGCGCGTTTCGTCGAACAAGGATCCCCCTCCGGAGTCCCCCGACCCGGCTGGAGGATCCTAGCGGCCGACCGACGACGACGCCCAGGCGACTGCCCTCATCCGTGTCCGTCAGGCCTTTTCCCGGGTCGAGACAAGGATGAGGTTGAACAGGTTCTCATCGACATCCAGGCCCGCCACGATGCGGTGACCGTAGGTCGCGACCAACCCGTCGGGGTCAACGGTGTAGTTCTTGACAGCTATTTTGGTGAACCCGAATATGACCGCCTTGTGATAGTTGATATCGGTCTTCCCAAAGGTGTGAAAAACCCACTTCAGATGCGGAACTTGCCGAATCATCAGGTCACCGAGCAAGAGACCGACGTCGATCACGATCGAATACCAAAGAGGCGCCAGCCTGCCGGATTCGCGCGAGTCCTCTTCGATGTTCTGAGCAAACCAGCGATCGAGTCTTTCGAGCCCATCACGAGTACCGTCGAACGCGACTCCGTTCAAGCTGGTCAACTTGAGTAGACACGTGATCCGCTCGTCCTTGTGGGCCATGAGATGGTTGTACTCGAGACGAGCATCAGCCCGGGCCATCTGGCGCGGCGGTCCGATCACCGCGGGTCGATAGCTCCGATAACTACCCCACTCCATACCGCGGCTCCTCGATTTCGTCGAAACTTGTGTCGGTCGGCGCGGGTCGAGCATTCTCCGCATCCACCGCTTGATCACTCGCACTGACCCCGCAGATGCCGTGGCGACACCTTCGCAAAGGCCACCAGCAACACTTCGGCGAACATGCTGTTCGGTCCAGCGCCAGTAAAGGGAACGATCCGGCCGAAAACGAAGTCTTCCACATCGCGCAACCAGTCCACATCGGAGTCGACGAGCAGCCATCCGTCCCGCCTGGAGATGCGGACGTCGGCCGCCCCGGCGCGGAAGAACCGTCCGGAATTTTCGCGCAGGTAGCCGACCACTTCGACCGTACGGAGATCTTCAGGCCGATACATGGACCTCACCCGCTCGAGCGGCACGCCGGGACAACTCGCCAAACGCGGCCCGCAGCTCCGCCGGAGCGACCACCTCGATCTCGGCGTCGAAGCGGGCCAGCGACGCCGCGAGCGCAGCCCAAGACCAGGCCCCGGCCGTCAACCTGGTCCGTGCAGCACCAACTTCCTCGACAACGCCATCGCCGGCAAAGGGCGCCACCTCAGCCACCGGCAGGTCGAGGATCACCTCGCCGCGACAGGGCCAAGCGTCCGCGCTCTCGGCGCCCTTGAAGCGGGCCGAAAGGAAAGCGGCCACGTCGCCCCCCGGAACCTCACGGGGCGCGAACCGCGGCCCGTTCGGGACGCGCAGCTTCATCCGGTCGGCGCGGTAGGTCCGCCAGTCACCACGATCGGGATCCCAACCCACGACGTACCAGCGCCCGGCCCGCACCACCAGGTGGTGCGGCTGCACCCGGCGCGGCGGCCGCGGCTCGGCGTCCTCCGAACTTCCCGGCGCGCGGTAGTCGAACCTCAGCTCCTCCCGGGCCCGGACCGCCGCGCTGAGTATCAGCAGGACCTCCGTGTCCACCTGGGGATCGGTTCCGCGCCCCGCCGCACTGACCTCGAGCACGTCGACGCGCCGCCGCAGGCGCGCCGGCAGCACCTGCCGCACCGTGGTCAGGGCCCGCGCCGCCGCCTCCTCGATGCCCGCGCCCGTCCCCACCGCGATCCGCAGCGCCACCGCGAGCGCCACCGCCTGCTCTTCGTCGAACAGCAGCGGCGGCAGCTGGCTGCCCGCTTCGAGCCGGTAGCCCCCGTCGGGTCCCTTGACCGCCTGGACCGGATATCCGAGCTCGCGCAGCCGGTCGACGTCGCGGCGCACCGTCCGCTCGCTGACGCCCAGCCGCTCGGCCAGCAGGCCGCCCGGCCAGTCGCGGCGGGCCTGCAGCATGGACAGCAACGCCAGGAGCCTGCTGGACGTCGTCGTCGAAGTGGCGATCGGCATCTTTTCAGGATGCCACGAGTAACGGACGTACTCTGACCGCTATTCGCGGAACAGTGGCGCTCGCCGCCGGAAACCTCCGGCGGCGGAACCACTCGTGAAGGACCGGACCAAATGTCGCTCAACGCTGTCGCCCACCTGAACTTCCACGGCGAGGCCCGCGAAGCCCTCGAGTTCTACCAGTCGGTGTTCGGCGGGCAGCTCACCGTCGTCACCTACGCCGACTTCGGGATGCCGGCCGAGCTGCCCGGCGCGACGCACGTCGTGTTCGGGCAGGTCGTCGCCGGCAACGGCTTCCGCGTCATGGCCTACGACGTGCCCGGCCAGGACGCGCCCGCCGCCCCGGCCGCACCCGGCACGCGTCGCGAAAACGGCATGACGATCACCAACGAGCCGTTCTTCCTCTCCGTCCGCGGTGAAAGCGTCGAGGAGGTGACGCCGGTGTGGGCGGGCCTCGCCAAGGGCGCGACCGTGATCGAGGAGTTCGGCCCGGCCCAGTGGGCGCCCGCCTTCGGGATGCTGGCCGACCGCTTCGGCGTCACCTGGATCGTCGACGTCGCGACCGAGTACGCCCAGGCCTGATCCGCCCGCCGGGGTGCGGCCGCCCGCGGCCGCACCCCGCCCCGACGCAGGAGCAACCCCATGCGCACCCGCCCGCTCGGCCGGACCGGCATCCAGGTCAGCGCCTACACCCTGGGCACCATGATGTTCGGCCCGCACGGCAATCCCGACCCCGGCGACTGCGTGCGGATCGTCCACCGCGCCCTCGACGGCGGCATCACCGTCATCGACACCGCCGACGTCTACGGCGGCGACGGCGAATCCGAGAAGATCGTCGGAAAAGCCGTGCGCGGCCGCCGCGACGACGTCGTCCTCGCCACGAAGTTCAACGGCCCGATGGGCCCCGGCGCCAACCAGCGCGGCAGCTCTCGCCGGTGGATCGTCTCCGCCGTCGAGGGGTCGCTGCGCCGCCTGGGCGTCGACCACATCGATCTGTACCAGGCCCACCACCCCGAACCCGGCACGGATATCGAGGAAACCCTTGGCGCGCTGACCGACCTGCTGCGCGCGGGCAAGGTGCGCGCGATCGGCCATTCCAACCTGCCCGCGTCGGACATCGTCGAAGCCCAGTGGGTGGCGCGGCGGTGCGGGTTGGCCCGGTTCCGCTCCGAACAGCCGCACTACTCGATCCTCAACCGCGGGATCGAACGCGAGATCCTGCCGGTCTGCGAACGCTACGGGCTGGGTGTCCTGGTGTGGAGCCCACTGGCGATGGGCCTGCTGGCGGGGCGTCTCCGCAAGGGCAACGGGGAAACGGCGTCGGCAGGCAGGCTGCACTGGGCGCGGCGGCACATGACCGACGAACGCAAACTCGACGCCGTCGAAGCGCTCGCCCAGGTCGCCGACGACGCCGGGGTGTCGCTGCCCCACCTCGCACTGGGGTTCGTGACCGCGCACCCCGCGGTCACCTCGGCGATCATCGGCCCGCGCACGCCGGAACAGCTCGACGACCTGCTCGCCGGAGCCGACACGTTCATCGACGACGGCGTGCTCGACCGCATCGACGAGATCGTGCCGCCGGGAACCGATGTCGGGCCGATCGACGTGGCCTACGTGCCGCCCGCACTGGGAAAGGAGCTTCGCCGCCGCCCCGCCGGAACCCGGGCAGCGCGCGGACGGTGAACAGACCGCTCAGTCCGCGACGTCGTCGGCCGGGACGGGCACCCCCGCGGTGAGCTTGGTCAGGTACGCCTCCAGCTCCGCCAGCGGGCGACGGCCGATTTCGGCGGCCCACCGGTCGCGGATCTCGTCGAGCAACCGGCCGCCGAGCGCCATCATCTCCGCCCCGCGCGTCGTGATCCGGAGCCGCTTGCGGCGCGCGTCGGCCGGGTGCTCCTCGCGCTCGACGTAACCGAGCCGTTCGAGGATGGCGATCCGCTGGGCCGCGGCCTGCTTGGTGATCGACAGCCGCCTGCCGAGGGCGGAGGCGGTGTCCACCCCTTCGCTGATCGCCCGCAGCGCGAACTCGTCGGCGGGCCGGACTCCGGGATGGCCGCGGTTCTCCAGCTCCGCGCTGACGTCGTCCACCATCGCGCGGAAGCCGCGCAGCAGCAGGAGCGCCAGATCCGCCCCCGAAGACCGTTCCATGCCGGGATCATACGGCCGCGAGCGCTATGGACAAGTTACTTGTCCAACACCTACGTTGGACAAGTAACTTGTCTAACGTGGAGGAAGTCGATGACACCCACCCCCGCCGGCGCGACCATCCCCGGCGCCGAGCACCACCACGCCCGGGTCAACGGCACCGAGCTGCACTACGTGACCGCGGGCAGCGCGGGCTCCCCCGTGCTGCTCGTCCACGGTTTCCCGGAGACCTGGTGGGTCTTCCACCGGGTG
The DNA here is from genome assembly GCF_030264295.1 of Amycolatopsis nalaikhensis. GTDB lineage: Bacteria > Actinomycetota > Actinomycetes > Mycobacteriales > Pseudonocardiaceae > Amycolatopsis > Amycolatopsis nalaikhensis. Next base: position 9,197,665 of record NZ_CP127173.1, read on the forward strand.
ATTCCCCTGTTCAGTGCGCACCACCGCGTGATCGCGGCCGACCTGCGCGGGTTCGGTGATTCCGCGACCGCGGGCACCGAGCACAGCAGCGCCACGGCGGCGGCCGACCTGATCGGGCTGATCGAACACCTCGACCTCGGGCCCGTACACCTCACCGGCCAGGACATCAGCGGCCCCACCACGTTCCGCGTCGCGGCCACGCGCCCGGACCTGGTTCGCAGCTACACCGCGGTCGAGACCGGCCTGCCGGGGTTCGGGCTGGAGGCGCTGGCCGACGTCACGCGGGGCGACGGCTGGCACATCGGCGTGCTCGTCGCGGCGGGCATTCCCGAGATGCTGCTGTCCGGCCGGGAACGCCCGTTCATCGCCGAGTACGCGATCCCGTCCCTCAGCGCGACCGCGGAGGCGTTCGCCGGCGACGACGTCGACGAACTCGTCCGCACCTACGCCCGCCCGGATGCCTTCCGCGGCGCGACCGGGCTCTACCGGTCGATGCTCGCCGAGGGCGACGAGATCCGGGACCTCGCCGCGACCTGGTCACCGGCACTGCCCGTGCTCGCCGTGGGCGGCGGATCGGGCGATTTCACGCCGTCGACCTTCCGCCAGGTGACCCCGAACGTGACCGCCGCGCACCTCGACGGCATCGGTCACTACGTGGCGATGGAGGCACCCGGCCGGTTCGCCGACACGGCCCTCGACTTCTACGCGAAGGCCGACAACGCGGCGCCCGCCTGATAGAGCCGCACGCGGTCAGCGGTTCGAAGCGGTCTCGCCCGCACAGGAGGCCGCCGCGCGGGCGGCGCCGTCGATGTTGTCCTCGACCCAGCTGCGCAGCATGCGCAACGGCACGGCCGCGCTGTGGCCGAGCTCGGTGAGCGAGTACTCGACGTGCAGGGGCACCGCGGGATAGACCGTGCGGTCGACCAGGCCGAACTCCTCCAGGCGCCGCAACGTCTGGGTCAGCACCTTCGGGCTCACTCCCTGCAGATGCCGCTGGAGCTCGCCGAAGCGCCGCGGGCCTTCTTCGAGCGCGCCGATCGCCAGCGCGGACCACTTGTTCGCCAGCAGGTCCAGCATCGCCCGGCACGGGCACTGCGCCGCGTAGACGTCGTGGTCGGCGTGCTGTCCGGTCAGGCACACAGTGGTCATCGCAAGCCTCTCACCTCGATACTTCCCGATGGGAAGTTCTAGCCCTTGCGGGTAACTATATCCCTGCGGATACGTTGCCGGTGCCACCGGAAAGATCACGGAACCAGGGAGAGAACCAGTGTCCGACACCTCGATGCGCGCCGTCGTCCAGCACACCCTCGGCGGTCCCGACGTGCTTTCGGTTCAGCGAGTGCCCCGCCCCGAACCGCTGCCGACCGAGGTCCGGGTGAAGGTGCACGCGGCCGGTATCAACCCGGTGGACTGGAAGACCCGGGCGGGCGCGGGCATGGCGGGCGTGCTCGGCGAGCCGCCTTTCATCCTCGGCTGGGACGTCTCCGGCGTCGTGGAGAAGGTCGGCTTCGGCGTCACGACCCTGCGGGAAGGCGACGAGGTCTACGGCATGCCCTGGTTCCCGCGGGCGGCCGGGGGTTACGCCGAATACGTCACCGCGCCGGCCCGGCAGTTCGCCCGCAAGCCCGCGAGCCTCAGCCACGAGCAGGCCGCCGCCGTGCCGCTCGCCGCCCTCACCGCGTGGCAGGCGCTCGTCGACACCGCGCACGTCCAGGCCGGGCAGCGCGTGCTGATCCACGCCGCCGCCGGTGGTGTCGGGCACCTGGCAGTCCAGTTCGCCAAGCACCTCGGCGCCCACGTGCTCGGCACCGCCCGGGCCCGCAGCCACGACTGGCTCACCAAGCTCGGCGTGGACGAGCTCATCGACTACACCGCCGTCCGGTTCGAGGACGCGGCCTCCGACGTCGACGTCGTGATCGACCTGGTCGGCGACGTCCACGACCACACGAGCACGCGGTCCCTGGACGTGCTGCGCCCGGGCGGGCTCCTGGTCGCCGTCCCGGCGGGGGTGTCACCCGAACTGGCCGCCGCGGCCGAGGCGAAGGGCGTGCGCGTGTCGCCGTTCCTGGTCGAGCCGGATGGCCCCGCGCTCACCACCATCGGCGCCCTCCTCGACTCCGGCGAGGTGGCGGTGGAGGTCGAGGAGGTGTTCCCGCTCGACCAGGTCGCCGCGGCGCACACCCGCGGCGAGTCCAACCGCACGCGCGGCAAGCTCGTCCTGCGCGTGGCGTCCTGACGGCTACGCCGGTGAGGGCCGCCCGAACTGAGGTCACTTCCAGGGCAGGACGGCTCCGTCGCGGATCAGCTCGCCGTACTGACCCGGGTCGACCGGCCGGGACACCAGCTCCAGCACCGTCTCCGCCGCCTGGGCCGGGCTCGGCGCGTCGCTCACGTCCCACCACATCGCCGACGTCGGCGTGTTCATCATCCCGGGACAGACGGCCGCGAGCAGGATTCCGCGCGCCAGGTCGTCGTCGCGGCGCTGCGCCGCGAGGGCGCGCACCGCCGCGACCTGGCCGATCTTGGACGGGATGTTGACGAATCCCGGCCAGTCGCCGGCGCGGGCGGTGCCGTCCTTCACCGCGTCGCGCCACGCTGCCACCTGCTTGTCCACCTCGTCCAAAGAGGACAGCCCGTCGAACCGGTCGTGCAAGGCGGGCGCCAGGTGCCGCAGCGTGCCGAACGAACTGGCGACCACGAGGAACCGGCCGCCGTCGCGCAGCAGCGGGGTGAACGCACGCAGGAGCCGCGTGGTGCCGAAGTTGTTGACCTCGGCGTACTCCTCGACGATCGCGCGCGGGTCGTCGTCCGGACCGACTCGCATCACCGCGTTGCCGAACACGACGTCGACGCCGCCGTGCCGGTCCGCCAGCCGCTCGGCCAGCCGCGCCGACCCGTGCGGATCGGCGACGTCGAGGACCTCGCCGCGCACCCGAGCGCCGCCGCCGGGCAAAGCGTCGACGGCCTGCGCGACGCGTTCGGCGTCGCGGCCGGTCAGATACACGGTGTCCTCAGTGGACAGCTGTTGCGCCAGTCCTTCGACGAGGGCGAGCCCGAGGCCTTGGGTGGCGCCGGTGACGAGGGCGACTTTCGGGGTCATGCGATTCCTTTGGCGAGCAGGGTTTCGGAGAGGGTCCAGAGACGCTCGGCGCCTTCGGGGTCGAGCGCGTAGCGGGCGACACCCTGCAGGGGCCCCGCGGCGCCCCGGCGGTCGATCGTCTCGCTTTCGTTGCAGTCGGCGAAGTAGCGGCCGCCGATGCCCTCGAGCAGGGGTGAGGTCGCGAGCAGCACCGACGTCGCCGCGCCCTGCTCCGGGGTCTTCATCAGCTCGGGCGGGATCGTGCCGGAGCCGCGGCCGCCGGTGTGGCGCTGCAGGTTCGTGAAGATCGCGCCGGGCATGAGGGCGTTCGCGGTGATGCCGTCCCCGGCCCACCGCCGCGTCGCTTCCACGGCGAAGAGCACGTTGGCGGTCTTGGACTGGCCGTAGGCGAGCCACGGGTCATACGCCCGGAAGGCGAAGCCGACGTCGTCGAAAACCACCGGCGACAGCTGGTGCCCGCTCGAGCTGACCAGCACGATCCGGGCCGCGCCGTCGGCGGCCAGCGCGTCGCGCAGGCCGGTGGCGAGGGCGAAGTGCCCGAGGTGGTTGGTGGCGAACTGCAGCTCCCAGCCCTGCGCGGTGTACTGCTCGGGCGTGGCCATCACCCCGGCGTTGGCGACCAGGACGTGCAGCGGGCCGTCCCACGCCGCGGTGAAGGCGGCGACCGAGTCCGGGTCGCTGAGGTCCAGCGGCGCGACCCGCAGTGAGGTGCTGCCGGTCGTCGCGGTGATGTCCCGGCCAACACGTTCGCCCGCCGCCACATCGCGGACGGCCAGGGTGACTTCGGCGCCGGTCGAGGCCAGGGCACGCGCCGTCTCGACGCCGAGCCCGGAGGACGCGCCCGTCACCACCGCGCGCCGTCCGGTCAGGTCGGCGCCTTCCGCCACCTCGGCCGCGGTGCTGCTGAATCCGTAAGGGGTTTCGATCAGGTTCACGACTTCACGCTATGACCGATCCGGCCATGCGAACAGCGAAAGTTCAGCACACCGGGTATGCGCTCACGTCATGACGCTCAAAGGCAGGGCGGCCGGTACCCCGCGATGCGCAGCCCGCTGAACGCGAGCTCGTTCGGGGTCTTGCCGACGAACACCAAACCCCGCGCCTCCCGCAGCGCCGACGCGAACGAGTACGCCGGCGTGCCCAGCTCCGGCAGCGACGTCCACGCCCGGGGCGCGAAGCTGAAGAACTTCGTCACGACCTTGCCACCCGTCGACGGCACGAGCGTCAGCCACTTGTCGCCGCCGCTCCAGTGCGACGCCGGGCGCAGCTGGACGTAGAGATCGTCGCTCGCGCGGTAGGTCAGCCAGAACCCCGCCGAACGCGACAGGTCAGCCTGCGCTTCGAACTGGTTGCCCAGCCACACCACGACCACGTGCCACTCGGCGTTCAGGAAGCTGACCTTCGCCGTGTACCGGTTCCCTTCGCGGACAAGAAGGTTCCCGGTGGGCGGGACGGTGGTGCCTTCACCGCTGGCGAGCCACTGCTGCAGCCGGTCGATCGACGGCGTCGGGCACTCGCAGCCCGGCCGTGGTGCCGCGTCGGCACCCGGGGTGACCAGGGAAAACACCAGCAGGGACGCGAGAACCGCGAACGCGAGGCGCATGCCGGGAAGCTACCACGGCGAGTGTGCCGCGCGTCACGGAATGCCCGGCGATCTTGGGCGCTACACAGGAACAGGAACCGTTCGACCCGAGGAGGGCCATGTCCGCCACCGCCACGCCCGAGGAGACCGCACCCGTCGTGCCGGCGCTCGACGACTTCGACTTCGAGCTCACCGACGGCGCCGCCTGCCGCATCGACGACCCGGACTGCGAAGCCTGCCAGTAAGTCAGCGCTCGTCCGCTCCGGCCTCGAGGACGAACTCCGCGCGGCCGGAGCGGACGCCGTTGACCTGCAGCTCCAGCGCGTGCGGTCCCGGGTGGTAGCGCCGGGTGGTGATCACCCGGAACGAGTGCTCCCGGCTCAGCTCGAAGCTCTCCCCCGGCGCCAGCACGCGCGTGGTGAGCTTGAACGTCTTGCCGGTCAAGGTGCCGTTGGCCTTGCGGTGGTGGACGACGTAGTCGATCGCGAGCCGCGCGGGGTCCGGGTCGGGGTTGTGCACCGTCGCGGTGAACCGCAGGCTCCCGCCGATCGCCACGGTGTCCGACGCGAGGCGCGGCCCGGTCACTTCGACGCGCGTGGGCGCGAACCCGAGCAAGCCGAGCGCTTCGGGATGGCCTTGCTTGACGAGCGTGCGCAGCGCGTGCCGCACGAGTTTCCCGGTGGCCACCGGGTCATCGCCCGGCTCGGCCAGCCAGGCTGACGCGGTCGCCACGGCCAGCTCCGGTTCACGGCGGCTGAGGTCGTTGAGGTGGTTGGCGACGGACCGCCGCACGTACTCGCTTTCGTCGCGGTACAACGCGTTCAGGATCGGCAGGGTCGCTCGCGGCTCGGCCAGGACGCGCGGCACGCGCACCGCCCACGGCAGCATCGGCCGGGTTCCCTCCGACGCGAGCCGCCGCACGTCGTGGCTGTCCGACCGGGTCCAGCCCTCGATCGCCGCCAGCGCGCGGTCGAGGTCGTGGTTGAGCAAGGTGCGCAGGGCGAACTCGGCCGTCAGGCGCGGGGTGAGCTCGGCCAGCAGGGCGAGCGCGTCGTCGAACGCCGCCGCCGTGCCCTCGTCGACGGCCTTGACCGCGACGGCGCTGGTGACCGGCCAGATCAGCCAGCCGGTGAAGGAGGGCGCGCGGGCGGCCGCGGCGCGGATCGTCGCCGCGAAGGACGCGTAGTCGCCCGGCAGGTCGGCGAGCAGCGCGTCCCGCAGGAGGTCGCTGCGTTCCCGAAGCGACAACGGCGCGAGCGCGGCTTCCGCGGCGGCGACCCGCGATTTCGGGACCGTCAAACGGAGAGCGGCGGCGAGATCCCGGACGGCCGGGGCGCCGATCAGTTCGTCGGCGAACGGCATGGCGACCTCCCGGGCGAGCGCTGGCCCGCTGATCCTGCCACGCGGGCTCAGTCCACCGGCGGGGTCCCGTGCGTGTGGAACGACTCGATCGTCTTCAGCCCCCACGCCTGCCCCTTGGCCCGCTCGGCTTCGGTCCACGTGACCGGCTCCCAGTCGGGCGCGAAGATCAGTCGCGCGGTCGGGTTGCACAGTTCGATGCGGTTGCCGCCGGGCTCGTAGACGTAGAGGAAGAACGTCTGCTGGATCGCGTGCTTGTGCGGCCCGGTTTCGATGTGGACGCCGTTGTCGAGCGCGATGTCGGCGGCGCGCAGGATGTCCTCGCGCGTGTCCGCGGCGAACGCGATGTGGCGCAGGCGCCCGCTCGACTTCGTCCAGTCGTTGGTGTAGACGAGGTCGTAGGACTTCTGCGCGAAGTGCGTCCACTGCCCGGAAATGGCGCCGCTGTCGAGCCGGATCTGTTCGGTGACGCGGCCGCCGAGCGCGTCGCAGACGAACCGGCCGTTCGCCTCCGCGTCCCGCGCCAGGTAGTTGACGTGGTCGAGGCGGCGGACGCCGACCCCGCGCCCCGGGTAGGCCTGCGCCTGGTTCTTCAGCGCCGGCCGCAGGTGCTCGGGCGGGTCGTAGCGCTCGGTTTCCCAGTAGAGCTCGAACTCGTGGCCGTCCGGGTCGCGGAACAGGTAGGACGGGCCGATCCCGGTGCCGCCGTCGACCCAGCCGACACCGAGGCCGCGCTGCTCGAGCGCGACCACCCGCCGCTTCAACGCGTCCTCACTGGACGCTCGCAGCGCCGTCCGCCCGACCCCGGACGTCTTCGTCGCCGTGAGCTTGAGGCTGTGGTGCTCGTAGTCGTCCCAGGTGCGCAGGTACACCGAGTCGCCGTCGGTGCCGTTCTCGGTCAGGCCGAGCACGCGGACGAAGAAGTCCAGGCTCTTCTCCGGTTCCGGGGTGAACAGCTCGACGTACCCGAGGTGCGCGATCTCATGTCGGGGCGAGGGCTCGGGCACAGTCGGCTCCTCACTGCCGGGGGAACACGGTGCCGTCGAACAGCTTCCGCGCCGTGCGGATCACCGTCGAACGGCGGACCCGGGGCGGGGTGGTCGTGGTGTCGAACTCGATGCCGACGGCGAGCTTCCCGCTGGCGTGCTCGATTTCGACCGGCTCCCCCGCAGGCGGGGCGACGAGCAGCTCGCTGCCCACCGCGCCGTCGAGCAGCAGCGCCGTCACCACGCTGACGCCGCCGAGCACGCCGATCGACGGGTGCGGCTTGACCGGGATGAACGTGCGGGTGCAGATCGCGCCGCCGTCGCGGGGCGCCGCGACCAGCGTGGTCTTGGGTACCGAACTGGCGCTGACGTCGCCGAGCCCCATCAACTTCCCGGCTTCGGTGCGCAGCGCGTCGATCCGCTCGGTGAGGGCGGAGTCGGCGGCCAGGACGTCGGCCGGTTCGTAGCCGGTGATGCCGAGGTCCGCCGCGCGCGCCACGACGACCGGCATCCCGTTGTCCACACAGGACACTTCGATGCCGCCGACGTCGTCGCGGACGTGGCCGGTGGGCAGCAGGCTGCCGCACACGGACCCTTCGGTCTCGGTGAAGTCCAGCTCGACCGGGGCGGCCGTGCCGGGCACGCCGGAGATGGCCGTGCCGCCGCTGTAGTCGACTTCGCCGCCGGGGGTGGCGAAGGTCGCGACGGCGATGGTGCCGGTGTTGAGCAGCCGCACGCGGACGGTGGTGCGCTCGGGCCCGGCGGGCACCAGCCCGCGCTCGACGGCGAACTGCCCGACGCCGGCGAGCAGGTTGCCGCAGGTCTGGCGGTCGGAGACGGTCGGCTGGTCCACGCCGAGCTGCAGGAAGAGGTAGTCGACGTCGTGGCCGGGCTCGGTCGCCGCGGAGACGATCGCGACCTTGCTGGTGACGAGGTGCGCGCCGCCGATCCCGTCGATCTGGCGCGGGTCCGGGGTGCCCATGATCCGCAGCAGCAGGTCGTCGCGGGCGGCCGGGTCGGCGGGCAGGTCCTCGGCGAGGAAGTACGCGCCCTTCGAAGTCCCGCCGCGCATGAGCATGCAGCGCACGCCGGTCATGCCTGCTCCTTCTCGTACTCCTCGGCGGTCAGGTACCGGACGCCGAGGGCTTCGAGCTTTTCGCGCAGCCCGTAGCGGTCGAGGCCCAGCTGGCCGTTGGCGAAGGCTTCCCGCGCGGCGGCTTCCTTTTCCAGCCGCGCCTGCGACGCCTCCAGTCCGGTTTGGACATCTTCGCGGCGCACGCGCATGACGCCGTCGTCGTCGGCGAGGATGGCGTCGCCGGGCCGGATGACCTGCCCGCCGATGACGACGGGCACGTTCACCGCGCCGGCGGTGGCCTTGACCGTGCCCTGCGCGCTGACCGCGGCCGACCACACGGGGAAGCCGAGCTCACGCAGGTCGGCGACGTCGCGGACGCCGGTGTTGATGACCAGGCCGCGCACGCCGCGGCGCCGCAGCGCGGTGGCGAAGAGTTCCCCGAAGAGCCCGTCGCGGCACGGCGAAGTGGTGGCGACGACCAGGACGTCGCCTTCGCGGCACTGCTCGACGGCGGCGTGGATCATGAGGTTGTCCCCGGGCCAGCACAACGCGGTGACGGCGGTTCCGCCGACGCGCGCGCCGTCCTGGATCGGCCGCAGGTCCGGGCCGAGCAGCCCGGAGCGGCCGAGAGCCTCGTGCACGGTGGCGACGCCGTATTCGGCCAGCCGCGTGACCTGTTCGAGGTCGGCGCGCGGGGGATCGGTGACGATGACGGGCTTCATACGGTCCACCGTAGAGTTCCGTCGACGAAATTGTCAACAATTTTGGCGGGCAAGTCACGGGCGGAGGAGCGCCCCAATGTGGCCTTCGGTGCGTCTGACGCAACCAAGGCGGCCTTCGGTGCGTGAGACGCAACCAAGGCGGCCTTCGGTGCGTGAGACGCAACCAAGGCCGCCTTGGGGCGCTTGGGCCAGGGCGATCGGTCAGGAGTGGAGCGGAGACACCTCCGCGTCGGCCGCCTTGAGGGCCTCGATCACGCTCCCCAGGTGTACCCGCGCGGCCGCCGCGGCCTCCTCCGGCTGGTGCGAACAGATCGCGTCGATGATCGCCAGGTGCTCCGGCAGCGACACCTGCGGCCGCCCCGGGCGCATCGCCAGGCGGAACTGGTGGCGGACGCTCTGCCCGCGCAGTCGCTCGAGGACCTGCGCGGCCGTGCGCTGGCCGCTGATCTCGCGGACCCGCCGGTGCAGCCGCTGGTTGAGGCCCGAATACCCGACGACGTCCCCACCCGCCACCGCCGCCTGCATCTGCTCGCCCAGTTCGCGCAGCTCGGCCACCTCGGCGTCGCTGATCCGCTCCGCCGCCTTCGCCGCGCACAGGGACTCGAGCATCATCCGGACCTCGGAGATCTCGACGGCCTCCTCCAGCGACACCGCCCGCACCCGCGCGCCCCGGTTCTGCACGCGCTCGACGAGGCCCTCGTTCGTCAGCTCGATCAGGGCGGCGCGCACCGTGGCGCGGCTCGCGGCGAACTGGGCGGACAGGTCCGCCTCGACCAGCCGCTGGTTGGGCACGAACTCGCCACGGACGATGGCGTCGCGGATGGCCGCCACCACGGAACGCTCCCCCGGCTGCCGGTCCGCAGCACTCTCCGTCATACCCCGACTCCGTTGGTAGAAAAGACGCCGTTTGTTGACAATTTTGTCGAGCACATCGTGTACTCGATCGTAGCTTGTCGAGAGGATTCTGCTATGACCGGAACCATCGCGGTACTGGGCCTCGGCGAGGCCGGGAGCGCGCTCGCCCTCGACCTGGTCGCCGCCGGCGCTGTCGTGCGCGGCTACGACCCGGCCGTTCCCGGGGTCGACGGCGTGGTCGTCACCGGCTCCGAAGCCGAAGCCGCCGAGGGCGCCGATCTCGTGCTCAGCGTGAACAGCGCGTCGGCCGCCGTCGACGCGCTCGAAGCCGGGCTCGCCGGCCTGCGCGACGGCACCGTCTGGGCGGACCTGAACACGGCCTCCCCCGGCACCAAGCGCAAGCTGGCCGCCATCGCCGCCGAGCACGGCGTGCCGTTCGCCGACATCGCGATCATGGCGCCGGTGCCGAGCCGCGGCCTGCGCGTCCCGATGCTCGCCACCGGCACGGCCGCCGGGGCCATGGCCACCGCGCTGAACTCGTTCGGCGCCGCCGTCGAGGTCATGCCGGGCGACGCCGGGCTCGCCGCCGAACGCAAGCTCCTGCGCAGCGTGTTCTTCAAAGGCATGTCGGCCGCCGTGGTCGAGGCCCTCACGGCGGCCAAAGCCGCGGGCTGCGAGGACTGGCTGCGCAAGATCGTCGTCGACGAGCTGACGGCGGCGAGTGCGTCCACAGTGGACAGGCTGGTCGACGGCTCGCACAAGCACGCCGTCCGCCGGACCGCGGAGATGGCGGCGGCCGCCGAGATGCTCGGCGAGCTGGGTGTGCGCGCCGACGTCGCGGGCGCGGCCCGGGACCAGCTCGCGCACCTGGCCGATTCCCAGGATGGTTGACGACGCGTAATGGTCTCCTTGCTGCCACGCAAGGGAATCACGGCGGCCGCTACGGCTTGAGGATCGTCGTCGGCAGGCCGAGGACCTCGACGATCCGCTCGACAGCGTCCCCGAGCCGCACGAAGTCCTCCCCCAGCGGTTCGACCACCAGCCGTCGCACGGTCGCGACGTGTCCCGGAGCTGAAGCTTCGAGGTGCGCGCGGCCGGCGTCGGTCAGGGTGGCCGCGGTGAACCGGCGGCCCTGGCCGGTGCAGACCCGGCGCGTCACCCAGCCCCGGTCCTCCAGCCGCGCGACCGCGTGCGAAATCCGCGGGAGCGACCCGTTCGCCATCTCCGCGATCTCGCTCATCCGCAGGGTTTGCCCGGGGACGGCGGACAGGCGGGCGAGGATCATGTAGCCGAGCAGCGTCAGGTCCGCGTCGCGCAGGAGCTGGCTTTCGAGTGCTCCGGGCAGGGTCAGCAGGACCTTGGCCAGGTTGATCCACGCCCGGTGCTGGTCGCCGTCGAGCCAGCGGACCGGCTCTTCTTCGTGCTCGTCCACGGTTGACTTTAACACGCAACCCAGCCTACCGTTTGGGTTGAACACGCAACCCAAGGAGGAGCGATGACGACCGCCGCCACCCCGACCTCGGCCGTCGCCCTCCGCGTCGGCTTGGCCGCACTGGCCGCTTTGGCCGTGAACACGGGAATCGCGTTGCTCGCCTCACTGCTCGACGCGGGCGGCCTCGGGATCGGCCTGTCCCCCGTCGCCTACCTGCCGGCGACGGTCGCGGGCGTGCTGGTGGGCACGGTCGGCTGGACGCTGATCGCCCGCCGGGCCCCGAAGGCGTTGCGGGTGGTGGTGCCGTCGGTGCTCGTCCTGACGTGGGTGCCGGACCTGCTGCTCCTGACGGCGGGCGCGACAGCGGCCAACGTCGTCGGACTGATGCTGATGCACCTGGTGGTGACGTCGGCGGTGGTGACGGCGATGCGTCCGGCGCGGGACTAGGCGCGGCCGCACCACCGCGCGGTCGGCTTCACGAGCGCGAGGACCAGCGCCGCCCCGGCGGGGACCAGCACCATCACCAACCCGACGAAGGCCCCGCCCAGGTGGATGCCGCCGATACCGGCGGCGAAGTACCAGACCCCGACGGCGTTCAGCACGACGGACGCGATGGTCAGCACGATGGCGAGCGCGCAGCCGACGATCGTGAGCATGCGGCCGGCGGGCTTGCGCAGGAACAGCAGGATGCCGCCGGGCAGCAGGAGCGCGGCGAGCAGCAGGTTTTTGACCAGCGGGACGACGAAGATCCAGTCGACGAAGCCGAAATCCGCCAGGGTGATGACGCTGCCGACGAGGCCGACGAGGTAGAGCAGCCCACCGAGAACGGCGAGCACCCCGGCGATGATCGCGGTGACACCGCTCGGCTTCGGGGGCTGCATCCCGTACCCCGGCGCCGGGTAGGGCGCCGGGGCGTACGGCTGGCCGGGGAATCCGCCAGGAGGCGGCGGGTAGCCCGGCTGCCCGGCCTGCGCGGGGAAACCGCCGGGCGCCGGGTAACCCGGCTGCGCCGGGAAGCCACCCGAGGCGGCCGAGTAGCCCTGCTGGCCCGGGTCGGGCTGCCCGGGAAACCCACCCGACGGCCCGGAAAGTGGCTGCTGCGCCGCGAATCCGCTCGAAGGCGCCGGGTGGCCCGGCTGCGCCGGAAAGCCGCCGGATGCCGGGTGGCCTGGCTGACCCGGGCCGTGCTGACCCGGGCCGGGCTGACCCGGGCCGGGCTGCCCAGACTGGGCCGGGAACCCGCCCGAGGCGGCCGGATGTCCTTGCTGCCCGGGGAAAGCTCCCGAGGCGGGGTGCTGTCCCGGCTGGCCGGGCTGCGGCGGGTGGGTCATGGCGTCCTCGTTCTCCGGCTGACCGCCCCCGACGGTGCGCCGCCTCCCCACGGGCGGCTACGGCCGCGTCGAGTCTGCCATGCCCGCCCCCTCACACCCCAGCCGTCTTCACCTCCGGGGTCCGGCTCATCCGTGCCGCGCGGGTCCGGGGGCCGAACACCGCCAGCACCACCGCGCCCACCAGCCACGTTCCGGCGATGAAGAGGAACACGCTCTGGTACCCGCTGCCGTTGTACAGCGCGGCCACGATCAGCGGCCCAGCCGCGTTCGACAAGCGTCCCAACCCGTACGACACGCCCGTTCCCAAAGACCGGCCGCGCGTGTCGAACAGCTCCGGCGAGTACGCGTAGCCCAGAGCCGTGTAGCCGCGCTCGAACAGGTTCACCAGGAAGCCGAACACCACGATCAGGACCGGGTTGAACGTCAGCCCGTAGAACAAGCCGCACAGCGCGATGACCGTGCCGAACGCGACCAGGCACCACTTGCGCTCGAAGCGGTCCGTCACCAGCGCCGCCAGGTACGACCCGAGGGGCGCGCCGACCGTCGTGAGCGCCACGTAGAACACCGACTTCTCGACGCTGAAGCCCTCCTTGGCCAGCAACGTCGGCGCCCAGCTCGAGTAGCCGAAGAACCCGATCGTCTGGGTCACCCACAGGACCGTCAGCAGCAACGTGGGCAGCAGGTACTTCTTCTTGAGCAGCAGCCGCAGCGGCGCCTTCGCCACCGGGGCCTCGTCGATCGGCGGCGCGGGCTCGGGCAGCGGGCCCTTCTCCGCCGCGACGCGCTCCTCGATCTCGCGCAGCACCGCGTCCGCCTTGGCGTGCTCGCCGCGGCTTTCGTGCCAGCGCGGCGACTCCTTGAGCTGGCGGGTGAACAGCACGAGCAGCACGCCGAGCGCACCCCACAGGTACACCAGGCGCCACGACCAGCTGTTGATCGGCACCACCGCGCTCGCGATCAGGTTGGTGACCGGCGTGCCGCAGATGCCGATCACGATCGCGTAGGCCTGGTACTTGCCGCGGTTCGCCGCGGGGTACAGCTCGTTGACGTAGATGACCGCGACGACCGTCATCGCCGACAGCCCCGCCGAGGTCAGGATGCGGAACACGCCCAGCGACACGATGTCCCACGAGAACACCGCGGCGAAGGAGAACGCGCCGAACCAGACGGTCGTCCACATCAGGGCGTTCTTGCGGCCCCAGCGGTCGGCGAGCTTGCTCGCGATGATCGAGCCGAAGAACATCCCGACGAACGACAACGAGGTCACGTACGCGACCTGGTTGACCGTCACGCCCCACAGCTTGATCAGCTTGGGCGCGGTGGTGGCGAAGCTGTTGATGTCCGCGAACTCGAAGAAGTAGGCGAACGAGACGGCGAGCAGGGTCACCTTGTGGAACCGGCTGATCGGCAGGCGGTTCAGCCGGTTCAGCGCGTTGGCGTGCTGCATTGCATGCCCTTCGGGGGAAGTGGGTGGCTCAGGCGGTTTCGCCGGGCCAGTAGAGGCGCATCGGGTTGTCGACGAGGAGCTTGCGCCGCAGTTCCGCGGTGGCGGCGACCTGCGGCACGTAGTCGACCAGCAGCCCGTCGTCGGGCATGTGGTCCTTCAGGTTCGGGTGCGGCCAGTCGGTCCCCCACAGCACCCGGTCGGGGAACTCGTCCACCACGCGCCGGGCGAACGGCACGACGTCGGTGTAGGCGTGCCGCTGCCCGTCGAGCGCCGGCGGCCCGGTCACGGTGAGGCGCTCGGGGCAGCTCACCTTGACCCAGACGTCGTTGCGGCCGGCGAAGTCGAGGAACCGGGCGAACTCCGGGCCGTCGACGGGTTTCGTGACGTCGGGGCGTCCCATGTGGTCGATCACGAGCGGCACCGGCAGGGTGTCGAAGAACCCTTCCAGCTCCGGCAGGTCCGCGGCCTCGAAGTAGAGCACGACGTGCCAGCCGAGCGGGGCGATCTTCTTCGCGATCGTGCTCAGGTCCTCTTTGGGCGAGGCGTCGACGAGCCGTTTCACGAAGTTGAACCGCACGCCCCGCACGCCCGCGGCGTCGAGCTCACGCAGCTGGGATTCGCCGATGTCGGGCCGCACGGTCGCGACGCCGCGCGCCCGGCCGCCCGCCGCCCGGACGGCGTCGAGCATGGCGGAGTTGTCGGCACCGTGGCAGGTGGCCTGCACGATCACATTGCGCGTAACGCCCAAGTGGTCGCGCAGCGCGAAAAGCTGGTCCTTGCTCGCGTCGCACGGCGTGTACTTCCGCTCCGGCGCGAAGGGGAACTCGGCCTGCGGGCCGAACACGTGGCAGTGCGCGTCGACCGTGCCGGGCGGCAGCCGGAAGTCCGGTGTGGACGGGTTCACGTACCAGTCCAGCCAGCCCGGCGTCTTCGGCGAGCGCGCGATCACCGCCCTTGTCCCTTCAGGAGGGCGTCCAGACGCGGGTAGACGGTGCGGGCGTTGAGCTCCCGGATCGCCGCCCAGTCCTCTTCGGACAGTTTCGCCGCCTCGGCGTACCGGCGGGTGTCGTCGAAGTACTGGCCGGTGCGCGGGTCGACGCTGCGGACGGCGCCGATCATCTCCGACGCGAACAGGATGTTGCGGGCCGGGATGACGTCGAAGAGCAGGTCCGAGCCGGGCTGGTGGTACACGCAGGTGTCGAAGAAGACGTTGTTCAGCACGTGTTCTTCGAGCTCCGGCTTGCCCAGCGCCATCGCGAGGCCGCGGAACCGGCCCCAGTGGTAGGGCACCGCGCCGCCGCCGTGCGGGATGACCAGCCGCAACGTCGGGAAGTCGGCGAACAGGTCGCCCTGCACGAGCTGCATGAACGCCGTCGTGTCGGCGTTGAGGTAGTGCGCGCCGGTGGTGTGGAACGCCGGGTTGACGCTGGTGCTGACGTGCACCATCGCCGGGATGTCGTACTCGACCATCTTCTCGTAGATCGGGTACCAAGACCGGTCGGTCAGCGGCGGCGCGGTCCAGTGGCCGCCGCTGGGGTCGGGGTTCAGGTTCAGGGCGACGGCGCCGTACTCCTCGACGCATCGCTTCAGCTCCGGCAGGCAGGTCGCCGGGTCGACTCCCGGCGACTGCGGCAGCATCGCGGCGGGCGCGAACCGCTCCGGGTACAGCGTGGCGACGCGGTGGCAGAGCTCGTTGCAGATCGCCGCCCACTCGGCCGAGGTTTCGAAGCCACCGACGTGGTGGGCCATGAACGACGCGCGCGGCGAGAAGATCGTCAGGTCGATACCGCGTTCGTCCATCAGCCGCAGCTGGTTCGGCTCGATGCTCTCGCGCAGCTCGTCGTCGCTGATCCGCAGGTCGGCGCGCACGGGGGCGGCGGCGCCGACGTCTTCCAGGGCGGCGACCTGCCGATCGCGCCAGTCCGCGAGCGCGGGCGGGGCGGTCGTGTAGTGGCCGTGGCAGTCGATGATCAAAGTGGGTCCTCTCGGGTCTTCCGCACGCACTCTAATCGTCGATGAAATTGTTGACAATATCTACGACGAAGTTTGCCCGCGGACCTGGGAGACCGAAGGGCCGGGGCCGCGTGACCCGTCAAGAACGCGGGGTGACCTGCCCCGCCCGGGCCATGGCGCCCGCGATCAACGTCGCCAGGGCGTACTCCAGCGACGTCACCAGATCCATCCGGAACTCGGCGATGCCCGGGTCGGCTTCGTACGCCGCTTGGACGCTCGCCGACGGCTGGGCGTGGGTCCACAGGCCGCCCGCGAGGATCATCGCCAGGAGGCACACCCCCTTCGCCTCCTCGCCGACCTCCGGCACGTACTCGCCGACCAGGCCCACCATCGCCTGCAGCCCCGCGAGGGCGGTTCGCTTGTGGCGCACCACGACGTCCACCGAAACGTTGTGCTCCAGCACGCCCGCCTGCGCGGCGACGAGGTCGCACAGCACCCGCCGCCGGGCCAGGGAAGCGGCCACCACCGCCGCGAACCGGTCGGCCCGCACCCGGGCCGGGAGGCTTCGGTCGACGCCCGCCGCCAGCTCTTCCGCCACCTCGGCCAGCCAGTCGTCCAACGCGCGCTCGAGCAGTTCGAGCAGCACCGCCTCGCGGGATTCGAAGTAGCGCAGCACGTTCGACTTCGCCAGCCCGACCCGGCGGCTGAGCTCGTTGAGGCTCACCTCGGCCACCGGCATCTCGTCGAGCATCGCCAGCGCGGTGTCGAGGATCGCGCGGCGGCGCTCCGCCCGCTGCTCCGGGCTGCGCGCCCGCTGAAACGTCATGCGGGACAGGATACCCACCCGTGCAGACCGGCGGTCTCTTGACAAAAGACCGATGGTTCCTTAACGTCGAGGACATAACAGACCGCCGGTCCGCAAGGGCCGTCCACAGCGAGGAACCGACATGAGCAAGAACTGGACCGACCGCGACGTCCCGGACCAGACCGGCCGCGTGGCGGTGGTGACCGGCGCCAACACCGGCCTCGGCTTCGACACCGCGAAGGCGCTCGCCGACCACGGGGCGTCGGTGGTGCTGGCCGTGCGCGACGTCGAAAAGGGCAAGCAAGCGGCTTCGCGGTTCGGCCCCGGCGCCGACGTCAGCGTGGTGGAGCTGGACCTGGCGTCGCTCGCCTCCGTCCGCGATGTCTCCGCGCAGCTGCACGACACGCTGCCGAAGATCGACCTGCTGATCAACAACGCCGGTGTCATGTACCCGCCGCGGCAGACCACGCGCGACGGCTTCGAGCTGCAGTTCGGCACCAACCACCTGGGCCACTTCGCGCTCACCGGCCGGCTGCTGGACCTGCTGCTGCCGGTCGCGGGCTCGCGGGTGGTGACCGTCGCGAGCACCGCGCACCGCATCCGCGCCGCGATCCACTTCGACGACCTGCAGTGGGAGCGGTCCTACGACCGCGTCGCCGCCTACGGCCAGGCCAAGCTCGCCAACCTGATGTTCGCCTACGAGCTGCAGCGCCGCCTCGCGCCGCACGGCACCACCGCGTCGATCGCGGCCCACCCCGGCGTGGCCCGCACCGAACTGATGCGCAACGCCCCGGCCGTCCTCCGCGGGCTCTTCTCCGTGGTCGCGCCGCTGTTCACCCAGAAGCTCAGCCCAGGGCGCGCTCCCGACGCTGCGCGCGGCAACCGATCCGGCGGCCCTCGGCGGCCAGTACTACGGCCCCGACGGTCTCGGCGGCTCCCGCGGGCGCCCGGCGGTCGTGACGTCGTCGTCGCAGTCCTACGACGTCGCCCTCCAGCGGCGGCTGTGGGCCGTCTCGGAGGAGCTCACCGGGGTCGGGTTCCCGGTCTGAGGCTGGTCCATCAAACTCATTTGATGTAATCTGCCGGTCATGGCACCCGAGCCGCCCGCGTTCGTCCTGCTGGCCGCCCATCCGCTGCGATGGGCGCTGCTCACCGCGCTGGCCGGTACCGACCTACGGGTGCGTGAACTGGTGGCGCGCGTCGGCGAGCCGCAGAACCTCGTCTCCTACCACCTGCGGCTGCTGCGCGACGGCGGCCTGGTCAGCGCCACCCGCAGCACCTTCGACGGCCGGGACAGCTACTACCACCTCGATCTCGACCGGTGCGCGGCCGCGCTGGGCGATACCGGCGCGGCCCTGCACCCGTCGCTGCGGCGCGATACCCCGCCGCCGCCCGCCCGGGGCATCACCGTGCTGTTCATCTGCACCGGCAACAGCGCCCGCTCCCCCATCGCCGAGGCCCTGCTGCGCCAGCGCACCGGCGGGCAGGTGACGGCCACCAGCGCGGGTACCCGGCCGAAGCCCGCTCTGCACCCCGACACCGTGCGGGTGCTGGGCGACGAGTTCGGCATCGACGTCGCCGGGCAGCGGCCGCGCTCTCTCGACGCGGTCGCCGAGCGCCGGTTCGACCACGTGATCACCTTGTGCGACAAGGCTCGCGAGGCCTGCCCGGAGTTCTCGCACCACCCGCTGCGCCGCCACTGGAGCATCCCCGAACCCGCGTCCGGCCACGCCGAGTTCCGGCGGACCGCGCAGGAGATCGACACCCGCGTCCGGCACCTGCTGCCGGATCTCGTCGCGGCTCAAGACAAGGAGGTCCAGCCGTGAACGACCAGTACGCCAGCGTCCGGTACGTCGTCGACGACGTACCGGCGGCGATCGACTTCTACACCACCCACTTCGGCTTCACGGTCCGGATGAGCGCGGGTCCCGCGTTCGCCGACGTCGTCCGCGGCCCGCTGCGGCTGCTGCTGTCCGGCCCGGCCAGCTCCGGCGCCCGCGCCACCCCGGCCGACGCGGCCGAAGCCGGGCGCAACCGCATCCACTTCGAAGTGGCCGACCTGGACGCCGAGATCGCGCGGCTGACCGACGCCGGTCTGGCCTTCCGCACCGAAGTCGTCTCGGGGCCCGGCGGGCGCCAGATCCTCGTGGCCGACCCGGCGGGCAACCTGGTCGAGCTGTTCGAGCCCGCCGCCCGCTGACTCAGCGCCGCCGCACGGCTTCCCGGGCGTTGTCGAAGGCGTGCAGCGCCGCGCCGACCGCGGCGGCCACGGTGACTTCGAAGACCTCGTCCTCGCTGTGGCCCGCGGCGGTGAGCCGCCGGACGTCGTCGTCGGTGATCCGGTACGACGCGTCGCGGACCAGGGCGACGTAGGCGCGCCACGGTTCTTCGAGGCCTTCGCCGGTCGCGGCGGCCCGGCGAAGCTCCGGGCTCGTGTGCGCGGGCTGCTCGAAGACGCTCTTCCGGAGGTCGCCGCGGTCTTCGCCGAGCAGGAACCCGGGGAACCGGTACCCGGCGCGGTGCAGCGCGCGCGTGCCCGTTTCCAGCTGCCCGTCGAGGAGCTCGAAGCCGAACGCGTTGGCCAGCCGGTTGACGATGTTCCACACCAGGTTGACCTCGAGCGCCTCGGTCAGCGCGCGCTCGGGCAGGTCCGGCACCGACGTGGCCGTGCCCGTCCGCGACACTTCTTCGAGAAACCCTTGTGCCGCCGGCACTTCCGGCCGGAAGTCCGCGGGACGGTCCGGGTCCAGTTCGCCGCCGCTCGCGATCCGCGTCAGCTCCGCGTGCGTCACGATGCAGAACGGGCATTCGTGCACCCGGGCGGTGCTCATCGCGAAGAACTCGCGTTCCCCGGCCGTCCAGTACGAGGCGCCGCGCATCGCGGGCGCGGTCCGGTCCAGCAGCGGACGGGTCAGGAACTCCGGCCGGTACAGCAGCAGCTTGACGATGTCGGGGCTCGCGACGCGCGACACCTTGCTCGTCAGGGTCAGGAAAACCCGGGCGCGCCGGCGGTGACCGTGGTCCAAAACAGACAGTCGCATCAGGACTCCAGTTCGTGCAGGCGGCGGGTGAGGAACCGGCGGTCGGCGGGTGCTTCGGCCAGCTCGAGCGCCCGCCGGTAGGCCGCGGCGGCTTCGGCCGGGCGGCCGAGGCGGCGCAGCAGGTCCGCGCGGGCGGCGTGGCGGAGGTGGTAGCGGTCGAGCCCGTCGATCTCCTCGAGCAGGGCGAGCCCGGCCGCGGGACCGTCGGCCATCGCGACGGCCACGGCGTGGTTGAGGGCGACCACCGGCGACGGCGCGATCGTGCGCAGCTGCGCGTAGAGCGCCGCGATCCGCACCCAGTCGGTGTCGGCGGCCGTGCGCGCCTGGGCGTGCTGGGCCGCGATGGCCGCTTGCAGCTGGTACTGCCCGACCGTCCCGCGGCGCAGCGCCCGGCCGAGCACGCCGAGCGCTTCGGCGATCTCGGCCCGGTCCCAGCGCGTGCGGTCCTGGTCTTCGAGCAGGACGACGTCGCCGTCCGGGGTGGTGCGGGCCGCCGAGCGCGAGTCCTGCAGCAGCAGCAACGCGACCAAGCCGAGCGTCTCCGGCTCGTCCGGCATCAGCGCCGCCAGCAGCTTCGCCAGCCGGATCGCCTCGCGGCGCAGCTCGTCCCCGCCTGGCGGCGACGTGTAACCGCGGGTGAAGACCAGGTAGATCACCGCGAGGACGCCCGAGAGCCGGTCGGGCAGCAGGTGGTCCGGCGGGACGCTCAGCGAGATGCCGGCGTCGCGGATCTTGCGCTTGGCCCGCACCAGCCGCTGCGCCAGCGCCGGCTCCGCGACCAGGAAGAGCCGGGCGATCTGCGCCGCGGTCAGCCCGGCCACCGCCTGCAAGGTCAGCGCGACCCTGGCGTCCTCGGCCAGTGCTGGGTGGCAGCAGGTGAAGAGCAGGCTCAGCCGGTCGTCGCCGACCTCGGCCAGCCGGTCGTCCGGCAGGTGCATCGTGCTCACCCCGCTTTCGCCCGCCGCGAGCCGGGCGAGCTTCTCCCGCCCGGTCCGGGCGCGGCGGATCCGGTCGACGGCGCTGTTGCGCGCCGCGGTCAGCAGCCACGCCGCGGGGTCGTCCGGGACGACGGCCCAGCTGCGCAACGCCCGCGCGACGGCGTCCTGCAGGGCGTCCTCGGCCAGTTCGAAGTCGCCCAGCACCCGCACGAGGGCGGCGAGCAGCCGCGCGCGGTCGTCGCGGTAGACGCGCTCGACGACGTCGGCCGCCGGTTCAGCCACGGGCGGCCCGGTGGTCGAGCCCGGCCACCCCGGCGACCGGGCGGACCTCGACCGACCCCTGCGCGGCCATCGGGCACAGCGCGGCCAGCTCGAGGGCCTCGTCGAGGTCGCGGCAGTCGAAGACGTACACCCCGCCGAGGTGCTCGTGGGTCTCGGCGAACGGACCGTCGGTGATGAGCGTCCGGCCCTCCCGCACGGTGACCGTGGTGGCGGTGTGCTCGCCCTGCAGCGGATGACCGGAGACGAACACGCCACGCCGGCGGCACTCGTCGGCGAACGCGTTGACCGCGGCGAGCGCCTCCTCGAACCCGGGGTCGCCCGGTTCGGGCCGCTCGCAGTTGTAGATCAGCAGCATGTACAGCACGTGCGCTCCTTCGTCCGTCGTCGGTCGAAGAGGATGACGAACGGGAAGACCGTAACTCGACAGGCCGGGCGGGACTCGTCGAAACCAGGCCGTCGGAAATTACCAAAGGTAAGTTCTGGTGCTGCCTTGACTTTACCAATGGTCAGGAGGAGAGTCCTCGCCACCCGATTCGTCTAGACCAATCGGCGCTCCCCGATCCCCAGGAGGAGACCCATGTCCCGCAAGCTCCGGACCACCACAGCAGCCTTGACGAGCGTCGCGACCGTGGCCGCGGCGGCCCTGATCCTCTCCGGCGGGGCCGACGCCAGCCCGGCCGCCGCGGCCGACTGCGGCGTGCTGTTCGACGACTTCCACTACGCCTCCCCCACCGACTCCGCCTTCAGCGGCGCGGGCTGGACCACGCGCAACGACGTCGGCAGCCCCGGTGTGGCCGGCGCGCGCTGGCTCACCAGCAACGTCAGCTTCCCGACCGTCAACGGCGAGCGCGTCGCCCAGCTCGCCGCCAGCACCGACGGCAGCGCCGCGGGCACGACGCATTCGGAGATGTACCAGAACCAGCTGCGGTTCTTCGAAGGCACGTACGCCAGCCGGGTCCGCTTCACCGACGCGCCGGACAGCGGCACCGACGGGGACCACGTCAACGAAACGTACTTCACGATTTCGCCGTTGCGCTATGACCGCGACCCGCTCTACAGCGAGCTGGACTTCTCGGAGTACCTGCCGAACGGCGGCTGGGGCGGGCCGCAGGCGGACTACCAGACGAGCTGGTACACGTACTGGAACAACCCGACGTGGGACGGGCTGCGCACGTCGACCGCGCAGAACCGCAGCTTCGCGGGCTGGCACGACATCGTCACGCAGGTGTCGGGCGGGCACGTGAAGTACTACATCGACGGCGTGCTGACCGCCGACCACACGACCGACGCGCAGGGCAACCCGGTCTACCCGCGCACGCCGATGTCGATCAACTACAACATGTGGTTCATCGACACGGCCGGGCACACGAGCGGCAACAGTGTCTACACCGAACAGGTCGACTGGACGTACTACGCGGGCAACCAGGTCGTGTCGCCGTCCGACGCCGTCGCGCGGGCCGGGCAGTACCGGTCGGCCGGAACGTCCCATGTGGACACGGTCACCGGCTGCACCACGCCGACCACACCCCCGGCGACGACGACGCCCACGACCCCGACCACGCCCACCACCCCGACCACGCCGTCCCAGCCCGCCGACTGTTCGACGGCGGCGGCGTGGGACTGGGGCACGGTGTACCTCGAAGGCCAGCGGGTGAAGCACAACGCGCACCTGTGGCAGGCGAACTGGTGGACCCAGGGCTCCGAGCCCGGCCTCACCGCCCAATGGCGCGACCTCGGCCACTGCTGACCGGTCTGCCGCACGCCCCGTCGTGAGTGTTCAGGGCGGTTAGAACCGCCCTAAACACTCACGACGACGCACCCCACTACATCCAGGAGTTTCCGTGCGCAGACGCACTTTCGCCGCCGCGCTGGCCGTCGTCGGCCTCGCCGCCGGCTGCGGTACCGACACCCCCTCCCCCGCCGCGCAGCAAGGCGGGACGCTCACCGTGTGGCTCATGAACGGCGACCTCAGCGACAAGGCCACCGCGGCGATCAACGCCGCCTTCGAGAAGGCCACCGGCGCCAAGGTCACCGTGCAGGTCCAGGAATGGGACAACATCAACACCAAGATCAGCACCGCGCTGGCCCAGGACACCACGCCGGACGTCATCGAGATCGGCAACACCAACGTCCCGCTCTTCGCCGCCAACGGGGCGCTGACCGACCTCACCCCGCACCGCGACGCCCTCGCCGCCGGGCAAACCTGGCTGCCCGGCCTCGCCGGGCCGGCCACAGTGGACGGACACCTCTACGGCGCGCCCCTGTTCGCGGGCAACCGCGCGGTGATCTACGACAAGCAGGTCTGGGCCGACGCCGGGATCACCGCGCCGCCCAAGACGTTCCAGGAGCTCACCCAGGACCTCGACAAGCTCAAGGCAAAGCACCCCGCCGCGGACTACTCGGCCTTCCACTTCCCCGGCCGGTACTGGTTCGGCGCCCTGCAGTTCGTCTGGGACGCCGGTGGCCAGATCGCGGTGCAGCAGGACGGGAAGTGGACCGGCGCGCTGGAAAGGCCCGAGGCGCAACGGGGTCTGCAGGCGTGGAAGGACTTCCAGAACGCCTACTCCTCCGCCGCCTCCCGCAACGTCGACACCAAGGCCCCCGACCAGGCCGCGATCTTCTCCGCCGGCGGCGCGGGCGCCATCCTCGACACGAGCGTCAACACCGTGGTCAAGAACAAGCCGGAGCTGAAGGACCGCCTGGGCACCTTCCCCTTCCCCAGCCTCACGCCGGGCAAGACGCAGCCGGTGTTCCTCGGCGGGTCCGACCTGGCCGTCGCCGCGAAGAGCCGCAACCAGGACCTCGCGCTCGCCTACCTGAAGGCCGCGACCGACCCGGCCGTGCAGCGGGAAGCCATCGCCGGGATCGACGGCTGGACCCGATCTCGACCCAGCTCATCGATCAGATCACGCCGGCCATGCCGCCGCTCAACGCCGCCTTCGCCACGGCGGCGAAGACCAGCGTCGCCACGCCCGCCGCGCCCGGCTGGGCGACCATCGAAAGTGACAAGTCGATCAACACGTTCTTCGCCGACATCGCCACCGGGCGACGGCCGATCGCCGACGCGGCGAAGGAGTTCGACGCGCACCTGACCGAGGCTCTCAACGCCCACTGACCGGCGGGGTGGCCCGGCCGACCGCCGTCCCCGCCGGGCCGCCCCGCCCCTTTTCGCGAAGGAGTCCCCGTGTTGCTGGTGAAAGCGCGGCCGCACGTCCCGGAACGAACCGCGGCGCCCCGGCGGCGCCGTCGCTCCTGGGTGCCGTACGGCCTGCTCCTGCCCGCGGCCGCGCTGCTCGGGCTCGTGCTGGGCTACCCGCTGGTCCGGCTGGTCGTCATTTCGCTGCAGCAGTACGGCCTGCGGTCGCTGTTCACCGGCACGACGGGCTTCGCGGGCTGGGACAACTACGCCGCGGTGCTCGGTGACGACCAGCTGCTGCCGGTGCTCGCCCGCAGCGTCGGGTTCTGCGCCGCGCTCGTCACCGGCACTCTCGTGATCGGCTTCGGCGTCGCCCTCCTGCTGCGCCGCCTCGGCCGCGGCATGCGCACGGCCGTCACGCTGTGCCTGATCGCGGCCTGGGCGTTGCCGAACGTCGCGTCCACTTTGGTCTGGCAGTGGCTCTTCCAGCCCGGCTACGGCGTCGTCAACTGGCTGCTGACCCAGGTCGGCTTCGGCGACCTGACCCAGCACGACTGGACGACGTCGCCCGCGTCGGCGTTCACGCTCGTCTGGCTGCTGGTCGTGTGGCAGTCGGTTCCGTTCGTCGCGCTCACGCTCTACGCCGGCCTCTCGCAGATCCCGCGGTCCTACTACGAAGCCGCCGCCCTCGACGGCGCCGGGCCGTGGCGAGCGCACCGCACGATCACCCTGCCGTTCCTGCGGCCGATCCTCGGCCTGGTCACCATCCTCTCGGTGATCTGGGACTTCACCGTCTTCAACCAGATCTGGATCCTCACCCAGGGCGGCCCGGGCGGCGGCACGACGACGCTCGGCATCTGGACGTTCACCCGCGCCTTCAGCCGCAACGACTTCGGCCAGGGCGCGGCGATCGCCGTCGTCTCGGTCGTGCTGCTGGTCGGGCTGACCGCGGTCTACGTGCGGCGCCTGGTCCGCTCCGGGGAGGACCTGTGATCCGCCGCTTCGGCCGCAACGCGGTCGCCACGCTCTTCTGCCTCGTGTGGATCTTCCCCGTCTACTGGATGGTGCTCACCGCGTTCAAGCCCGCGGGCGAGATCCTCAGCCCCACCCCGCAGTTCCTGCCCTTCGACGTCACGCTCGACAATTTCGCCGACGCGCTCGCCAAGCCGGGGTTCGGCCAGGACCTCCTCAACAGCGTGGTGGTCGTCGTCGCGGTCGTCGCCCTGTCCATCGTGGTCGCCTTCCTCGCCGCGACGGCGTTGACGCGGTTCCGGTTCTTCGGCCGCCGCAGCTTCCTCATCGGCGTGCTCGTGCTGCAGATGGTGCCGGTGCCCGCGCTGGTCATCCCGCTGTTCCTCGGCCTCAAGAGCGCGCACCTGCTCGACACGCTGCTCGGGCTGATCCTCACGTACGTCGCGCTCGTGCTGCCGTTCACGATCTGGACGTTGCGCGGGTTCCTGCACGGCATCCCGGTCGAGCTGGAGGAAGCCGCCATGGTCGACGGCGCGACGCGCGGGCGCGTGATGCGCTCGGTTCTGCTGCCGCTGGTGCTGCCCGGGCTGATCGCGACCAGCGTGTTCGCCTTCATCACCGCGTGGAACGACTTCCTGTTCGCCTACGTGATCATGAAGGACAGCTCGGGCTACACGCTGCCGGTGTGGCTGGTGTCGTTCAGCACCAGCACGGGAACCGACTACGGCGGGCTCATCGCCGCCTCGACGCTGTTCGCGCTGCCCGTCGTCGTCTTCTTCGCGCTGGTGCAGCGCCACCTGGTCGAAGGCATGACCGCGGGCGCGGTGAAGGGCTGATGATCGTCCCCCACCCCGCGCGGCTCACGCGCCGCGCCGGTTCCTGCACGCCCGCCGGAGTGCAGGCGGGCCCCGGCACGCACGGCCCGGCCCGGCTGCTCGCGGCGTACGCGGGTCTGCCGCTGGTCCACAGTGGACCCGCCGTCCGGCTCGCGCTGGTGCCCGGCTTCGGGCCGGAGGAGTACACGCTCGACGTCGCCCCGGACGGCGCGTCGCTCACCGCGTCCACGGAGGCCGGGCTGCTCGCGGGGGTGCAGACCGTCCGCCAGCTGCTCCCGCGGCTGCCGGGCCTGCACGTCCGCGACGCGCCCCGGCTGCCCTGGCGCGGGGTTCTGCTCGACGTCGCCCGGCACTTCCTGCCCCTTGAGTTCCTCCGCGAGTTCGTCGACCTGCTGGCGCTGCACAAGTACAACGTCCTGCACCTGCACCTCACCGACGACCAGGGCTGGCGGATCGAGATCGACGGCTGGCCCCGGCTGACCGAGGTCGGGGCGTGGCGGGCCGAGTCGATGGTCGGGCCCGCGGGCAGCGGCGTCTTCGACGGCGTGCCCCACGGCGGCTTCTATACCCGGCGGGAGCTGCGCGAGCTCGTCGCCTTCGCGGCCGAGCGCGGCGTGCGGATCGTGCCGGAAATCGACCTGCCCGGGCACGTGCGCGCGGCCCTGGCCGCCTACCCCGAACTGGGCAACCGGCCGGAAGTGCGGCTGCCGGTGTGGACAGAGTGGGGCATCAGCCCGGACATCCTCGGCGTCCACGACGGCGCCTTCGCGTTCTGCCGCGACGTCCTCGCCCAGGTCGCCGACGTCTTCCCCGCGCCACAGCTGCACATCGGCGGCGACGAATGCCCCACCACGCAGTGGGCGGCGAACCCGTTCGCCCGGGAGCGGGCGGCCCGGCTCGGCCTGCGCGACCCGGCCGAGCTGCACCCGTGGTTCCTCGGCGAACTGCACGGCATGGTCACCGAGCTGGGCCGCCAAGCGGTCTGCTGGGACGAAACCGGCCACGCCGCCGGACGGCTGCCGCCGGAGCTGATCGTCACGGCCTGGCGCGACGCCGCCGACGGTGCGCTCGCCGTCGCCCGCGGCCACCGGGTCGTCATGGCCCCGCACACGTCGACCTACTTCGACTACCGGCAGAGCGAATCACCCGACGAGCCACCGCGCGCGGAGGTGACGACACTCGAGGACGTCTACCGCTTCGACCCGCTGGCGGGCGGGCTGCCGGTGTCCGACGGGACCCGGCCCGGGGTCCTCGGCACGCAGGCCCAGCTGTGGACCGAGCACGCGCCGACGCCGGACCACGTGCGGCACCTGGCGTTCCCGCGGCTGTGCGCGCTGGCCGAGCGCGCGTGGTCGCCACCGGGCCGCGGTTATGCTGAGTTCCACCAGCGCCTGGCCGGTCACCTCGACCGGCTGCGGGCGCTGGGTGCCCTGCCGAAGGAGCGCGTCCGGTTCGCCGGCGCGCTCGAAGTACCCGGGAAGACGGTGCCTTGACCGCTGTGACATCCGAGGCTTCGCCCCAGGCCGGGGGCTCCGCCACCCGGAGCCCCCGAAAAGAAGCAGGCGAGCCTTCGGACCGGCCGCCCACCGTGAAGCGCGACCGGGTCCGGCGGCACCTGCTGAAGGTGATCGAAAACGCCGACCCGGGCACCGGGCTCGCCTCCGAACGGGACCTCGCGACCGAGCTGGGCGTCTCGCGCCCGACCGTCCGGGCGGCCATCGACGAGCTGACCCGCACCGGGCTGCTGGTGCGCCAGCGCGGCCGCGGCACGTTCACCAGCCCTCGCAAGGTCACCCAGGAGCTGGCGACCGGGCTCGCCGTCCCGCCCGCGGAAGGGCACTGGACGAGCGGGGTGGTCGCGTTCGCCGTTTCCCCGGCGACGCGGTCGCTGGCCGGCGAGCTGGAGGTCGAGCCGGGCGCGCCGGTGCTGCGCGTGACGCGCGTCCGGTACGTCGACGACGAGCCGATCGCGATCGAGAGCCTGGCGCTGCCCGCGGACCTGGTCCCCGGGCTGTCCCCGGCGGACCTCGAAAGGGGCAACTTCTACCGGCTCCTGCGGGAGCGCTACGGGATCGCTGTGCAGGATGCGGTGCAGACGATCGAGCCGGCGGTCACCAACCCGGACCAGGCCGAGCTGCTGGAAATCCCGGTGTACGCCCCGATCCTGCACATCGAGCGGCTGACGCGCGACACGACGGGCCGCGCGGTGGAACTGACCCGCTCGGTCTACCGCGGCGACCGGTACCGCATCACGTCCAAGCTCCGCTTCGACGCCGAGTCCGGCTGACCCGTGGCGACGTACGCGCCGATGGCGGCTTCATCGGCTATCGCGGGCTGATCGTCGGCCGCTCGACCTTGCCGGAGCCGGAAATCGCCTACGAGGTGTTCCAGCGCGGGCGCGGCTGCGCCACCGAGGCGGCTCGCGCCGTGCTGCAAACGGAGCCCGTCGGCGAGGTCGTGCAGCTCACTCCCCTCGTTGCCGTGATCGCATTCGGAAAATAATTCTTCACCCGCCGCCGGAAATAGCGGTTCTTAGCATCCACTCATGACCCGAACGAGTGACCGCGTACGAGCAACCAGGTGACCGAGCCCGGGAAACGCGCTTCCGGAACCAGGCGTGCTTGATCGCGTGACGGTCACGAACTGCGCTGTTGGTTTCGCCTTTTCGGCGCCCGAGTGAGAGCGCTTCACCGCACCTCAGGTGCCGCATAGGCTTTTCCTTCGGCCGGGAAAACGATTCCCGGAACCCTCCACCCCGAAAGAATCGAGGATCTTCCATGCGAAGACGCACGCTCGGTGCGTTCCTGCCGCTGGTGCTCGTGGCGGCCACCGCCGTCCCGGCGCCCGCGGTCGCCGACCCCGCGCCGACGGCGGTGTCCGCCCTGACGAAGTCCGTGCAAGGCACCGGATCGCCCGCCGACCACGGTGCCACCGCGAACTGGGTCGTCGGCTACGAAGACCACGCCACCACGAACGGCGCCGCCACCATCACCGACGCCGTCGGCGCGGGCCAGGCGTTCCAGCCCGGCTCGCTGCACGTCCCGCCCGGCTGGACGCCCGAATGGTCCACCGACGGCAGCACCTTCACCGGCACCGAACCGGCCTCCGGCGTCACCGCCGTGCGCGCGACGAACCCCGCCGCCGGGCCGGACGCGACGCAGCTCTCCGGCGCCCTCACCCCGCCCGTGCAGGCGGTCACCACCGCGACCGGCGGCGACGGCTTCTCCCCGCTGCTGCACCGCACCCCAGCTGGCGTGCTGCAGGCCTGGAACATCTTCCACCACCTGGGGACCACTTCGCCGAAGGTCGTCTGCACCGAGCTCGCCACCGGCCAGCGCTGCCCGGGCGGCCCGTGGCCGAAGGTGCTCAACACCGCGCCCGGCCCGCTCGGCACCCTCGGCGCGGGTGACATCGCGAGCACCATGGTCGAGCAGTACGTACGCGACCCCGCGGCGCCCGCGAAGGTCTACTACCCCGCCGTCACGGCGACGTCGGCCGGTGTCGGCTGCCTCGACCTGGCCGCCGCGGCCAACTGCGGGTACTGGCCGCTGGCCGCGCTCGGCGGGTCACCGCCGGTGAACAGCGTCGGCGGGTTCGTCGAAAGCGGCGGCAACCTCTACGGCGTCCTCACGTCCGGCGCCGTGGTCTGCTGGACCATCGCCACCCAGAGCGCCTGCGGCGGCCAGCCGTACGCGCCGATCCTGCCGTCGGCCAACCAGCCGTACGTCTACGGCGCGCTGACCTTGGCCGGGGGCAAGGTGTTCGCGTCGACGTCCGGGGCGCAGCCCCACCTCGGCTGCTTCGACCCCGCGACGGCCGCGCCGTGCGCCGGGTGGGCGACCGCGCGGCCCACGGGTCCGGCGGGCAACGTCACCTACAACGCCTACACCGCCTACGACACGAGCGGCGCCCCGGTCGGCGCGTGTTCCTCGACGGCCGGCGGCACGAACACCACGACGTGCTACGCGCTGGACGGGTCCGCCCTGGCGGCCCCGCCGGGCATGGCCGCGTTGCCCCCGGGCGTGATCACCTTCAACCCCGAGGTCATCACCGACCCGACCGGGCACCTGCGCAGCTACCTGGCGATCTGGAGCGGCGGCTACCAGGGTGCGACGGTGTGCCACGACTGGGCGACGGCCGCGCCGTGCGCCGGGCTGCCGAACCCGATCACGCACCCCGCGGCGGCGGGCGGCAACACGCGGGACTACGGCTACGCGTACGACCCGCCGTCCGGCTGCCTGATCGGCCTCGGCGACGCGGGTGTGCTGTTCTCGATGGACCCCGCCACCGGCGCCACCCCGTGCGTCCGCTCCGGCGGGCAGGTGACCCTGAAACCGGGTGACTTCTACTGCGACGGCGGAAGTCACGTCCAGGGCTACACAGCGGCGCGGCTGACGGGCGTCGACCCGGCGAACGTCGACTTCGCGGCGTCGCGTGTCACGGTGGTCGACCAGGACGGCGTCGAGGTGCCGACGCCGGGCTTCGCGCCCGACGGCTCGGTCGACCTCACCGGCGTGTCCGTTGCGGCGCACCCGTCGATCACGGTGACGACGACGCTGGTGCTGCACAGCGCGGCCGGCTTCGGCGGCTCGCTGGTGGTGGACTACGCCGGTGACGCGCCGCAGCTGTGCTTCCGCACGACGATCGCCACGGACTGCGCCGTGACGTCGGTGGCGAACACGGCGACGGGCACGGACTCGACGGGCTCGTTCACCTCGAACACGGTGACGCTTCCGGTCGCGCCGGGTGCCGCCTGCACGCCGAAGGTCAAGGTGGACAAGGAGATCTGCGCGTCGTCCTCGGCGGCGAAGTGCGGCCCCGGCGGCGCGGGACCGTGGGCGAAACAGGCCGGGGTCGGCTTCCTCGGGCTGCTCAACGCCACCGCGTACTGGCGGATCACGGTGACGAACGAAGGTCCGGTGGGCATCACGTCGGCGCACGTGGTGGACAGCGTGGAGCGGTCGTGCCAGACGGGTCCGTTCACCCTCGGCGCCGGGGAGTCGAAGCAGGTCTTCTGCTCGACGTACGCGTTGCTGAGCCTGTTCCCGATCACCAACCAGGCGAAGGTGAAGTACGTGCCGGTGAACGTCCCCGCCGGGACACCGTATTCGTACTCGGCGTGGTCGTCGGCGAAGGCCTGTTCGCTGCTGTGTGTCCTTTAAGGAGGTGACACCCCGCGGGGAGCGTTCCGGCGTTCCCCGCGGGGAGGCGGCAGAATCCCCGTCGTGAGCGATGGGAACGGCGGCAAGCGGGTCGGGTGGGTCGAGCTGTACTTCGACCTCGTCTTCGTGTTCGCGGTGGGCCAGGTGGCGCACGGGATGGTGGCCGAGCCGCACTGGTCGCGCGTCGCCGCCGCGCTGGGGCTGTTCGCGACGCTGTGGTGGACGTGGATCGGCTTCGCGGTGCTCTACAACAGGCGCGGGGACGACGGCAGCGTCGTCGACCGGCTGTTCGTGCTGGCGGGCACGCTCCCGTGCGCGCTCGCGGCGACGCAGGCGCACCACGTGTTCGAGGGCCACCCGGCGGTGTTCGCGGCGGCGATGGCCGGGGTCCGGCTGATCCTCGCGGCCGCGCACCGGTGGCCCGCGCGGCCCGGGCTCGACCAGCGCCGGATCAGCTGGGGCTACGCGGCGTCGGCGGTCTTGTTCGGCGTGTCGGCGGTCGCGCCGTACACGTGGGCGTTCTGGGTTGTCGCGCTGCTGCAGGAGGCCGGGTTCCTGCTGCTCGGCGAGCGTGAGCGACCCCGCCGCGGCGAGCGTTGGCGGCTGTTTTTCGCACCGCCGCGCGACCCGAGCCTGGCGGTCGACTCGGCGCACCTCGCTGAGCGCTTCGGGTTGTTCATGATCCTGCTGCTGGGCGAATTGGTGATCACGGTGGGCACGGCGGCGCTGGAGCGTCCGGCCGACGACCTCGCGTACTGGCTGGCGCTGGCGGGCGGCCTGGTGCTGGCGGGCGCGCTGTGGTGGGTGTACTTCACGTCGGCGGCGGAGATCTACGAGCGCATGCTGGACTTTTCGGGCGGCAACCCGGCGCTGGCGTATTCGCTGTACGCGGGCGGCCACCTGGTCCCGGCGTTCGCGCTCCTGCTGGTGGCGGCGGGGGTGAACCTGTCACTGCACGAGTCCCCGCCCCAGGCGGCGGCGTGGTTCACGACGACGGGCCTGACGATGTACCTGGCGGGGACGCGAAGTTTCGCGGCCGGGTCCCCGCGGTGGTACGTGGGTTTGGCGCGGATCGCGACCTTGGCGGCGACGGTGTGCCTGGCGTTCCTGGACCAGGTGCTGCAGGCCCCGGCGGTGGTGGCGGTGATAGCGGTCTGGGCGGTGCTGTGCGCGGCGGCGACGGCGGTGATCCGCCGCCGAACACTCGCCCGCTTGGGCGACGACCCGATGGCGTTCCTCAGGGAGATCGCCGACCGGCGGCGGCCGGTTGCCGACGAGAGGCGCTGAGGGTCGAGGGGCTTGGCCCGCGCGGCTCGGCCGCCTCCGGGTTGACGCCCGCAGCCGCCGTGCCCGCCGCCAGCCGCCTCGCCATCCGCACTCAGCCGCCCGTGCTCACCGCGCCGACTCTGCCCCGCCACCGCACCGGCCGCCCGCCGCCATGCGAACCCCGGCCGACTCAGTGGCTCGCCCTCCGGTCCATCGGCCCCCACTCGCGGGACCCCTGCTCGTCGACCAGGCTGCGGGCCTCGTGCAGCACCGCGTCCGCCACCCACGCCAGCGGTTCCGCGTCCACCACCAGCGGCTCGTTGTCCGGGCCGCGGGCGATCTCGCGGCCGCGCAGCACCCACGGCCGGACTCCCGGTCCCCTCAGGTCTCGCAGGTGCTCGTAGTCGTACAACCGCCGAGCCAGCCACAGCCGGACCGACCGGTCTCGCCACCACGGCTCGCGGCGCAGGGAGTTCGCCGACAGGCCCGGCAGGGCGATGCCGGTCAGCCCGTCGCGGCTGGACTCGGCCTGGCCCAGGTCCGCCTCCGGACCCCGGGACCAGCGGACGCACAGGTCGTCGTCGCCCTCGGTCTCGAACAGGCGGGCCAACGCGGCGAGATTCCCGACTGTGGGCAGGTCCGGTTCGGGCATGATCACGCGTTACCCAGGTGCCGGCCGCCTAAACCGGCGCCCGACGCATACTGGGGGCAGTGCCGGACGGCGGAAGGAGCCGAAGTGGGCGACGAGCCCTTCACGCACCCGGCGTTGTTCTACGCGGATGACGCCGAGTACCTGGCCGGGACCGTGCCGTTCGTGTGGAGTGGCCTCGCCGCCGGGGAGCCGGTGGCCGTCGCCGTGCCCGGGCCGAACCTCGACCTGCTGCGGCGGGAGCTCGGCGGGGACGCCGACCGCGTGCAGCTGCTCGACATGACCGAAGCCGGGCGCAACCCCGGGCGCATCATCCCCGGCGTGCTGCGGGCCTTCGCCGACGCGCACCCCGGCCGTCCGGTGCGGATCATCGGCGAGCCGATCTGGGCCGCGCGGTCGGACGTCGAATACCCCGCCTGCGTCCAGCACGAAGCCCTCATCAACCTCGCTTTCGCCGGCCGGGACGCGACGATCCTCTGCCCCTACGACGTCAAGGCGCTCGACCCGGTCGTCCTCGCCGACGCCGAGGCCACGCACCCCGTCCTGATCGACGGCGCCGGGAGCCGCACCAGCACCGCCTACGCGCCCGAGGACGTCGTCGCGCGCTACAACCTGCCGCTGGACGTGCCGGAGCGGGGCTTCGTCTTCGCGCTGCCGAACACCTCGGACCTCGCCGCGGCCCGGGCGCTGGCTCACGTCCACGCCCGCGCCGGGGGCCTCTCCCCCGACCGGGTCGCCGACGTCGAGGTGGTCGTCACCGAACTGCTGTCCAACAGCGTCGAACACGGCAGCGGGTCCGGCACGGTCCGGTTCTGGTGCGACGAAACCGGGTTCGTCTGCGAGGTCCACGACCACGGCACGCTCACCGACCCGCTGGCCGGGCGCCACCCCGCGACGCCGCTGCAGCACCGCGGCCGCGGCCTGCTGCTCGTCAACCACCTCGCGGACCTCGTGCGCCTGCACACCGGCGAGCACGGCACGACGTTCCGCGCGTACTTCCGGCCCTGATCGCGGCGGGCGACGCGGTCAGCCCTGCGCCGGGATCTCCGTCGCGCGCTCCCAGCCGGACGGCAACCTGCTCACGTTCAGCGCGTGGTCGAGCCCGCTGGCCGACAGGGCCCGGCGGACGATGCGGTTTTCGCCGGCGACGATCCGGAGGGTGGCGTTCTCCCGGACCGTGCGGACCTGGATGTCGGCGAGCACGGCCAGCCCGGCGTCGTCGAGGAAGTCGACCTCGGACACGTCGAGCACGAGGACCGGGAACCGCCGGTGCGCCCACGTGCTCAGCGCGGAGCGGAGCTGGGGCGCGCTGTCTTCGTCGAGGGCACCGCGGATCCGGACCATGACCGCGCCGAAGTACGGGCGGATCACCTGGATGTCGAACGCGCTGCGGTGCGCTCGCTCGGACGGCGTAACGGGGATCGCCGTCGCGGGGGGATGGACGACTAACATCTGAACACGCCTTCGTTCGCGGATGCTGTGACGAACGGGCCTCACCCGGCCCGCCCGAGCGCCGGCAAAAGTCTGTGGGGGAAGCGGCGTTCCTGCTGAACCGCACTTCGCAGCGTAGCCCTTGATCCAAACGGCGCAACCCCGCCAACGGCCGAACCCCGCACGTCCGCACGAGGGTCGCCCGTTCGCCGGTCAAACCACCCTTCCGGGTGACCCCGCGGTTTTCTTGACAGCGACGGCACCCTCGCGCATCCTGGTCTATATCAGGTTTCCTTATATAGACCCCGTGCGCGAAGGAGCCGAACCGCCGTGACCCGATCCCCCGGCCCCGCCGACTTCGGCCTGGGCAGCTGGCCCGCGCGGCGGGCCCGGATCTCCCCCGGCCGCCCCGCGCTCGTGCGCGACGGCCGCACGCTCACCCACGCCGGGCTCGCGGACCGCGTCGACCGGCTGGCCGGCGCGCTGACCCGGCTCGGCGTGCGCCCCGGCGACCGCGTCGCCTACCTCGGCGTCAACGACATCAGCGTGTTCGAGACGCTCTTCGCCACCGCCCGCCGCGGCGCCGTCTTCGTGCCCCTCAACTACCGGCTCTCCGGCGCGGAAATCCGGTACATGCTCGAGGACAGCGGTGCGTCGGTCCTCGTACACAGCCCGGACGCCGACGACCTCCTCGCGGCGGCCGCTCCCCTGCCGGAGACGCTGCGGCACGTCGTCGCGACTAACCCGGCGTCGTGCCCCGCCGACGGGCTGGACTTCGAAGCCGAGCTCGCCGCGGCCGGCCCGGCGCCGGAAACCGCGGTGCGGCTGGAAGATCCGTGCCTGCTGCTCTACACCTCCGGCACCACCGGACGGCCGAAGGCCGCGGTCCTCACCCACGGCAACCTCACCTGGAACACGGTCAACCAGCTCGCCCACCTCGACGTCCTGAGCACGGACAAGGCGCTGTGCATCGCGCCGCTGTTCCACTGCGTCGGCCTCGGCCAGATCACCCTGCCGACGCTGTTCAAGGGCGGCAGCGTCGAGCCGGTCGCGAAGTTCGACCCCGGCGCGATCCTCGGCCGGATCGGCGAAGCCGGGATCACCAGCTTCTCCGCGGTGCCCACGATGCTCGAGATGATGTGCCGCCACGAATCCTGGGACGACACCGACCTGAGCTCGCTGACCTGCGTGCTCTACGGCGGCTCGCCGGTGGCCGAGCGCGTCGCCCGCGCGTGGCTCGACCGGGGTGTGAAACTCCTTCAGGGCTACGGCATGACCGAAGCCGCGCCCGGGGTCACCATGGCCACCCACGACGGCACGCTGGACCACCCGGTCGCCGCCGGGGTGCCGCACTTCTTCACCGACGTCGCCGCGCTCGGGCCGGACCTCGCCCCGGCCCCGCTCGGGGCGGAGCCCGCCGAGCTGCTGGTGCGCGGCCCGCACGTCTTCGGCGGCTACTGGGACCGGCCCGAGGAAAGCGCCGCGAGCTTCGTCGAGGACGAGTGGTTCCGCACCGGCGACGTCGTCCGCGTCGAGGAGGACGGCTGGGCGCACGTCGTCGACCGGGTCAAGGACCTGATCATCTCCGGCGGGGAGAACGTCTACCCCGCCGAGATCGAAGCCGTCGCCGCCCGGCTCGACGAGGTCGACTCGTGCGCCGTCGTGGGCGTGCCGGACGAGCGCTGGGGCGAGGCCGGCGCCGCGTTCGTCGTCCTGCGGCCCGGTGCCCGGCTGGACGCGGCCGCCTTCCGCGCCCACCTGGAACGCCACCTCGCCCGCTACAAGATCCCGAAACACGTCCAGTTCACCGAAACCCTGCCCCGCAACGCCACCGGCAAGATCCGGCGCGTCGAACTGCGCGCCCTCGCCACCGCGACCTTCTCGAACGGACCCGCATGACCGCCGCTTTCCTGCCCCACTCCCTGCGCCTCGAGCTGCGCGACGACATCGCCGTGCTGCGGCTTTCGCGCCCGGAGAAGCGCAACGCGCTCGACGACGCCACCGTCCTCGGCCTCGAGGCGTTCTTCGGCGCGCCGCCCCGCGAGGTGAAGGCCGTCGTGCTCGCCGCCGACGGCGACCACTTCTCCGCCGGACTCGACCTGGCCGAGCTCACCGACCGCGACGCGTTCGAGGGCCTGGAGCACTCGATGATGTGGCACCGCGCGTTCGAGCGGCTCGAACGCGGGCGGGTCCCGGTGGTCGCCGTGCTCAAGGGCGCGGTCGTCGGCGGCGGCCTGGAGCTGGCGGCCGCCGCGCACATCCGCGTCGCCGAGCCG
This sequence comes from Amycolatopsis nalaikhensis, assembly GCF_030264295.1. Taxonomy (GTDB): domain Bacteria; phylum Actinomycetota; class Actinomycetes; order Mycobacteriales; family Pseudonocardiaceae; genus Amycolatopsis; species Amycolatopsis nalaikhensis. Next base: position 9,234,301 of record NZ_CP127173.1, read on the forward strand.
TCGGCGTTCTACGCGCTGCCCGAGGGCCAGCGCGGCCTGTTCGTCGGCGGCGGCGCGTCGGTGCGGGTGCCGCGGCTGATCGGCGCGCACCGGATGGCCGACATGATGCTCACCGGCCGCGTCCTCGACGCCGCCGAGGGCCACGCCGCCGGGCTGTCGCACTACCTCGTCGACGACGGTCTCGAGCATGCGGTCGACCTGGCCCGCAAGATCGCCGGGAACTCGCCGATCACGAACTTCGCCGTGCTGCAGGCCCTTCCCCGGATCGCCGAGGCGAACCCGGCCGAGGGCTATCTGATGGAGGCCCTCATGGCCGCGGTGGCCAGCGGCAGTGCCGAAGCGAAGGAGCGGATGCAGGCTTTCCTGGACAAGCGCGCGGGGAAGGTCGGCCGATGACCGCGGAGGGCACCGAGATCGGCCGGTACCTGGACTGGCTCGCCCGGGAGCGCGGCCGCGAGTTCGACGGCTATGCCGCACTGCACCGCTGGTCGGTGACCGACCTCGACGGCTTCTGGTCGTCGATCAAGGACTTCTTCGGCGTGCGCTTCCACTCCCCCGCCCGCGCGGTCGTCCCGGACCGGCGGATGCCGGGCACCGAGTGGTTCCCCGGCGCGACCCTCAACTACGCCGAGCACGCCCTGTCCCACCGGCCCGACGACGAGATCGCCGTCATCGGCTACGCGCAGACCCGCCCGCGCACCGAGCTGACCTGGGGACAGCTGCGCGACCAGGTGGCTCAGGTGCGGGCCGGGCTCATGCGGCTCGGGGTCGGCCGCGGCGACCGCGTCGTGGCGTACCTGCCGAACATCCCGGAAACCGTGGTCGCCTACCTCGCGGTGGCGAGCCTCGGCGCGATCTGGGCGTCGTGCGCGCCGGAGTTCGGGGCCCGCTCGGTGCTCGACCGGTTCGGCCAGATCGAGCCGCGGGTGCTGCTGACCGTCTCCGGCTACCGCTACGGCGCCAAGGACGTCGACCGCCGCGAAGAGGTCGCCGCGATCCGCGCGGGCCTGCCGACCGTCGAGCACGTCGTCCACGTCCCCTACGGCGAGCATGACCTCCCGGACACCGTCGCCTGGGCCGACCTGCTGACCGAGCGCGCGCCCGGGTTCGAGCCGGTCGGGTTCGCGCACCCGTTGTGCGTGCTGTTCTCCTCCGGCACCACCGGCAAGCCGAAGGCGATCGTGCACGGCCACGGCGGGATCCTGCTGGAGCACCTCAAGAACCACGGCCTGAGCTGGGACCTGCGCCCCGGCGACCGGATGCTGTGGTTCTCCACCACGGCCTGGATGATGTGGAACGCCCTCGTCTCGGGGCTGCTCACCGGCGCGTCGATCGTGCTGGTCGACGGCAACCCGCTGCACCCGGACCTGGCCTGGCAGTGGCGGCTCGCCGCGGAGACCCGCGCGACGCTGATGGGCGCGAGCCCGGGTTTCCTGATGGCGTGCCGGAAAGCGGGCCTCGACCCGGCGGCGGAGTTCGACCTCTCGGCCCTGCGCCAGCTCGGGGCGGCGGGCAGCCCGCTGCCCGCCGAGGGCTACCACTGGGTCCGCGACGTCTTCGGCCCGGACGTGCTGCTCAACGTCGGCAGCGGCGGCACCGACGTGTGCAGCGGGATCGTCCAGGGCGGCCCGCTGCAGCCGGTCCGGGCGGGCGAGATCTCCGGGCCCTGCCTCGGCGTCGACGCGAAGGCGTTCGACGAGCACGGCCACGAGGTCGTCGGTGAGCTGGGCGAACTGGTGATCACCGCGCCGATGCCGTCGATGCCGGTCGGGTTCTGGGGCGACGACACCGGCGAGCGCTACCGCGAGACGTACTTCTCGACCTACCCCGGCGTCTGGCGCCACGGCGACTGGATCCGGTTCACCCCCGAGGGCGGCTGCGTCATCGCCGGCCGCTCGGACGCCACCCTCAACCGCGGCGGGGTTCGGCTCGGCACCGCCGAGTTCTACGCCGTGGTCGAGGAGCTGCCGGAAGTCGAGGACTCGCTGGTCGTGCACCTCGAAGACCCGGCTGGCGGCAACGGCGACCTGCGGCTGTTCGTCGTCCTGCGCGACGCCGTCCTGGACGCGCCGCTGCGCGAGAAGATCGCGGCGGCGTTGAAGAGCGCGCTGTCCCCGCGGCACGTGCCGGACACGATCACCGCCGTCCCGGTGATCCCCCGCAACCGCACCGGGAAGAAACTGGAGCTGCCCGTGAAGAAACTCCTGCTCGGCGCCCGGCCGGCGGACGTCGTCGGCATCGACGTCCTGGCCGATCCCACCGCGCTGGACCACTTCGGGGCACGCGCATGAGCACCGTCGCGGTCGTCGGCACCGGCGTGATCGGGGCGAGCTGGGCCGCCCTGTTCCTCGCCCGCGGCCTCGACGTCGTCGCGACCGATCCGGCGCCCGACGCCGAGGAGCGGCTGCGCGGCGCGCTCGAAGGCACGCCGACCGATCGGCTGCGGTTCGTCGCGGACGCGGGCGAAGCGGCCGCCGCCGCGGACTTCGTCCAGGAGAACGGCCCGGAACGCGAGGACGTCAAGCACGCGCTGTTCGCCGTCCTCGACGAAGCCGCGCGGCCGGACGTGGTCCTGGCGAGCAGCTCGTCCGGGCTGCTGCCGAGCGCGATCGCCCGCGGGTGCCCGCGCCACCCGGAGCGGGTCGTCGTCGGGCACCCGTTCAACCCGCCGCACCTGATCCCGCTCGTCGAGGTCGTGCCCGGCCGCGACACCGCGCCCGAGGTCGTCGACCGGGCCGTGGCGTTCTACACCTCGGTCGGCAAACGCCCGATCCGGCTCACGCGGGAGGTGCCCGGCCACATCGCGAACCGGCTGCAGGCCGCGCTGTGGCAGGAGGCGTATTCGCTGGTTGAGCGCGGGATCGCGACGGTCGCCGACGTCGACACCGCGATCGCGTACGGGCCCGGGCTGCGCTGGGCCGTGCTCGGCCCGTTCCTCAACCAGCACCTCTCCGGCGGGCCGGGTGGGCTCGCGCACGTGCTGGCCCACCTCGGCCCGCCCACCGAAGAGTGGTGGCGCGACCTCGGCCGCGTCCACCTGACCCCGGAGCTGGCCGAAACGCTCTGCGCCGGGGTCGCCGCCGAACTGGACGGCACCGACGACGCCCGGCTCGTCGCTGCGCGCGACGCCGTCCTCGACCGCCTGCTGGCCGCCAAGGCCGCGCAGCCCGACCTGCCCTGACCCTGGAGAACCCGTGGACCTTTCCGCACTGACCGCCATCGACGTCCACACCCACGTGGAGCAAGACGGCCACGGCTGTTTCGCGCTCGACCAGGAACTGCTGGACGCGTCGGCGAAGTACTTCCGCGCCGACCAGGACCGCACGCCGACGGTGGCCGCGATCGCCGAGCACTACCGGGCCCGCAAGATGGCGGCCGTCGTCTTCACGGTCGAGGCGCCGGCCGCGACCGGGCACCCCGCGCTGTCGAGCGAGGAGATCGCCGACGCGGCCGCCGAGCACGCGGACGTGCTCATCCCGTTCGGCTCGGTGGACCCGCACGCCGGGAAGGCGGCGGTGCGCCGCGCCCGGCGGCTGGTGACCGAACACGGCGTGCGCGGGTTCAAGTTCCACCCGAGCCTGCAGGCGTTCGAGCCGAACGACGTCCGCCACTACCCGCTGTACGAGGCGATCCAGGAGCTGGGCGTCCCGGCGCTGTTCCACACGGGCCAGACCGGGATCGGCGCCGGGCTGCCGGGCGGGCACGGCATCAAGCTGCGTTATTCGAACCCGATGCTGCTCGACGACGTCGCCGCCGACTTTCCCGACCTGACGATCATCCTCGCGCACCCGTCGGTGCCGTGGCAGGACGAAGCGATCTCGGTGGCCACGCACAAGGCGAACGTGTACATCGACCTGTCGGGCTGGTCGCCGAAGTACTTCCCGCCGCAACTGGTCCGCGCGGCGAACTCGCTGCTCAAGCGGAAGGTGCTGTTCGGCTCCGACTTCCCGGTCATCACCCCGGACCGCTGGCTCGCCGACTTCGCCGCGCTGGACCTCAAGGACGAGGTGCGCCCGCTGATCCTCAAGGACAACGCCGTCCGGGTACTCGGCCTCGCGTAAAGGTTTGCCCGGCCCGCGCACGGGCACCCGTCGGGCCTGGTCCTTTCCGGGAGGAGGCAGGCAACCGTGGCCGAGGGCGACGTGCACACCTATTTCGAGGACGGGCTGTGGAAGAACCGGGTCGAGGGGGGCAGCAGGGCGTCCAACACATCGCCCCGCCGCACGGACGCGGTGCTGTCCGGCCGCTCGATCGCGAAGAAGCGGCACGTCGGGCACGTGGTCCACAAGGCGGACGGCGAGGTGGAGACCGAGCGTGACTACCGGCGGACCCGCCCCTGACCGGCCGAGGTCATTCGGGCCTCATGCCACCGCGGTCCCCGTCGCGGTCGTCTTCCGGCGGGTTGTCGCCGGGGCGCGGCCGCTGGTCGCGGAAGGTCGGCTCGCGGTGCTCGTCGCCGAGATCCGCGCCCTCCGCCGTGAGAGGATCGAACCAGCCGCCGCCTGAATCCACAGTGGACGGAAAGGAGAGCACCATCGCCACCGCGGTTCTGTTCGACGTCGACGGCACGCTCGTCGACTCCAACTACCTGCACGTCCACGCCTGGCGCCGCGCGTTCCACGACCTCGGCCTCGACGTCGACTCGTGGCGCGTGCACCGGGCGATCGGCAAGGGGTCCGGCAAGCTGCTGCGCACCCTGCTCGGCGACGACGACGCCGAGCGCGTCGGCGACGACGTGAAGGAGCGGCACACCCGCTACTACCTGGAGACCGCCGAGTTGCTGCGGCCGTTCGACCACGCCCCCGACCTGGTCCGGGCCCTGGCCGCCAAGGGCGTGCGCGTGGTCCTGGCGACGTCGGCCGGGCCCGACGAGCTGGACGTCCTGCGCAAGGTGCTCGATGTCGACGACGTCGTCGCGGACATCGTCGCCGGGGCGGATGTCGAAGCGACGAAACCGGATCCGGAACCCGTGCTGGTCGCCCTCGAAAAGGCCGGGACGACGCCGGAGAACACGCTCTTCGTCGGCGACGCCGTCTGGGACGTGCGGGCCGCCACGAAGGCCGGAGTGCGGACCGTCGCGGTCCTGTCCGGCGGGGTCGGTGCGGCCGAACTGACCGACGCGGGCGCGATCGCGACCTACGACGACGTCGCGGCGCTGCTGGCCGACCTCGAACACAGCCCCTTGGCGGAACTGTTCAGCTGACCTTGCGGGCCACCAGCCGCTCCACCAAGCCCAGCTTGAACCGCTCCCGCCGTTCGATCGGCAACCCGAGCGCCTCCACCAGCTTGAGCGGGCGGCGCCGGAAGTGCTCGCCCGCCAGCGGGACGCTCGCCAGCTCGACCAGCCACTGCATCCCGCGGACCGGCCACGCCGAGCTCGCCACGTGGTCCACCAGGACCAGCCGCCCGCCGGGGCGCAGGACGCGGGCCATCTCCGCCACCGCGCGGGCGGGATCGGGGATGGCGCACAGGCCGAACGTGCACACCACGGTGTCGAACGACGCCGCCGCGAACGGCAGCTCGTGCGCGCTGCCCTGGCACAGGGTCACCGGGCGCTCGAGCGCACGGGCCCGGTCGCGAGCGAGCCGCAGCATGCCGTCGCTCAGGTCGAGCCCCGTGAGCGTCACGCCGTCCGCGTACCAGGGCAGGTTCAGGCCGGTGCCGACGGCGACCTCGAGCACGTCGCCGGTGGCCTGCCCGCACGCCCACTCGCGCGAGTCGCCGAAGAGGCGGCGGTCCCAGAAGCCCATCTCCGCGTCGTAGGTCGCCGACTTGCGGTCCCAGTACCGGTTCCACCGGTCCGCCTTCGTCATGTCCCCAGCGAACCACGGACCGGCCCGTGAGCGCGCGCTCGCGGGCCGGTCCGCCGGTCAGCCGAACATGCCGGGCTCGTACGAGCCGCCCTTCTGGTGCACGATCACGGCGAGCCGGTTGGCCGAGTTCATCTGGGCGACGAGGGCGACCAGCGCGGCGGTCTGGTCGTCGTCGTAGTGCTTGCGCACCCGGGCCCACGTGTCGTCGGAGACTCCGGGGTGGGCGTCGGCGATCCGGGTGCCCTCTTCGGCCAGCGCCAGCGCGGCCTGTTCGGCCTCGTTGAACACGGTGGCCTCGCGCCAGGCCGCGACGAGGTTGATCCGCACGGCGGACTCCCCGGCGGCGGCCAGCTCCTTCGTGTGGACGTCGACGCACCAGCCGCACCCGTTGATCTGGCTGACGCGCAGCGACACCAGCTCCCGGGTGACCTCCGGCAGCGGCGACTGGACGATCGCCTGGCTCGCGGTGCCGAAGCGCTTGGCGAACTTGGCGCCGATCTCGTTGTCGGTCAGGGTGAAACGGGGTTCCATGGTTTCGTCCTCTCTTCGGAACCGGGACGACCACGAGATGCCGGACCACCCGCCGGCCGTGACAGTGACGACCGTCACGGTCACACCGCGGGCCCGGTCGGCATCTGGTGGGAAAGCCCCGTGCCCGCAGGAGGACCCATGGCCGCCGACCCCGCCACCGCAACGTTCGTCGAACACCGCAACCTGCTGTTCACGGTGGCGTACCAGCTGCTCGGCTCGGCCGCCGACGCCGAGGACGTGCTGCAGGAGACGTGGCTGCGCTGGGTGGGCGTCGACCACGCGGCCGTGCGGGACGAGCGCGCGTACCTGGTCCGCATCACGACGCGCCAGGCCTTGATGCGGCTGCGCGCGCTGGGCCGCCGCAAGGAGTCGTACGTGGGGCCGTGGCTGCCGGAGCCGCTGCTGACGGCGCCGGACGTCGCCGAGGACGTCGAGCTGGCCGACAGCGTGTCGATGGCGATGCTGCTGGTGCTGGAGACGCTGACCCCGGCCGAGCGGGCGGTGTTCGTGCTGCGCGAGGTGTTCGACCTGGCCTACGACGAGATCGCGGAGGCGGTGGGCAAGACCCCGGCGGCGGTCCGCCAGATCGCCCACCGCGCCCGCTCCCACGTGGCGGCCCGCCGCCCGCGCGGGCCGGTGTCCCGGTCGGCGTCCCGCGACGCGCTGGAGGCGTTTCGCCACGCGGTGGAGACGGGCGACCTCCGGGACCTGATGGCGGTCCTGGCCCCGGAGGTGGTGTTCCTCGGCGACGGCGGCGGGGTCGTCGAGGCCGTGCTCGCGCCGGTGGTGGGTGCTGTTGACGTCGCCGCCTTATTGCGGGCGGGGCTGGGCAACTTCGCTTCCGGGGCACTGGAACCGGCCCAGGTCAACGGCTACCCGGCGTTGCTGTTCCGCCGCGGCGGCGAGATCGACACGGTCCTGGCTCTTCGCATCGACGACGGACTGGTCACGGGCCTGTACGCGGTGCGGAACCCGGAGAAGCTGTCCCGACTCGACGAGGAGACGTCCCTGCGGCGCTGAGACCGGGCGAGCTGAAGGGGACGTTCGTCTCATCTGATGCGATGAAGGGCCCTTTCCTCGCATCTGATGCGAGGAAAGGGCCCTTCAGCCTGGCCGACTCGCCGTACCGACCGGTGAGCACGTCGATTCCCGTCAGTGGTGCTTTTCCTTCAGATCGGCGGCCTTCACACCCACCAGCAAAACAACCACCGCGAGCAACACGATCCCCGAGCTGATCACCAACCCCAGCGAAAGACTCCCGGTCGCCGACTGGATGAAACCCAGCAACGAAGGCGAAGCCGCCGCGGCGAAGGACCCCATCGACGTCACCACGGCAATACCGGTGGCCGCCGCCCGGTCGCTCAGGTAGATCGACGGAATCGAGTAGAACACCGTCAACCCCGAGTAGTGCGCCGCCGCCATCACGGCCAGCAGCAACACCACCACCAGGACACTTCCGCCCGAGAACGCCAGCGCCAGCATCGCCACCGCCGCCACCAGCCAGCTCAGCGCCGCGTGCCAGCGGCGCTCCAGCGTGCGGTCCGAATGGCGGCCGACCACCAGCATCACCACGATGCCGAGCAGGGGCGGGATCGCCGAGAACAGCCCCAGGTTCAGCACGTCGCCCACCCCGGCCTCGGCGATGATCCGCGGTGTCCAGTACGAGACCGCGTTGGCGAGCGTGTACGCGCCGCACGCGCACAAGCCGAGGATCCAGACCTTCGGGTCGCGCAACGCCGAGAGCATCCCGCCGTGCCGGACCGGGGACTCGCCCTTCGAACGGCGATCTTCCTCCAGGTCCGCGCGGACCAGCTCCTTCTGCGCCGGGGTCAGCCACTTCGCCTGCTCCGGCTCGTCCGCGAGGAAGAACGCCACCGCGACCGCCAGCAGGATCGGCGGGATGCCCTCGATGAGGAACAGCCACTGCCAGTCGGCCAGGCCGGCGGCGCCGCCGAGCGCGTGCATGATCCAGCCCGACACCACCGAGCCGAGCACCCCGGACACCGGGACGCCGATGAAGAACACCGCCGTCATCCGCGTGCGGCGGGCGGACGGGAACCAGCGCGAAAGCAGGTACAGCGCCCCGGGGAAGAACCCCGCTTCGGCCACGCCGAGCAGGAACCGGGCGATGTAGAACGTCGTTTCGTCGCGGACGAACAGCGTCGCGATCGTGACCACGCCCCAGGTGGCCATGATGCGCATCAGCGTCTTGCGCGCGCCGATCCGCGCCAGGAGGGCGTTGCTCGGCACCTCGAACAGGATGAACCCGACGAAGAACAGCGTGACGCCGAGGCCGTACACCGCCGAGCCGAACCCGAGGTCGCGCTTGAGGCCCTGCTGCGCGATGCCGATGTTGGTGCGGTCGATGAAGCTGACCACGTAGCAGACCACCAGCAGCGGCATCACGCGCAGCGCGATGGTCCGGTAGGTCGACGCGCGGTCGGCGACCGCGGGAGGCCGTCCGGTGACGGCGGGGTGTTCGGCCACGGCTACTCGACTCCTTCGTCCGGCGGGGCGTGCGGCAGCAGTGTCGGCATCCGGTGTTGTGTTTGTCAACACCGGATCGGCAACGGCTACGATGACCGGCATGGCGGAACGCGCGGACGGACGCGACCTGGTGCCCATCTCCGGACTCCTCTCCTACCGGCTCTCCCGCACGTCGTCGGCGATGTCGCGCAGCGCCGCGCTGCGCTACCGGCGGGAGTTCGACGTCAGCCTCGGCGAATGGCGGGCGATCGCGCTCATCGCCGCCGACCCCACTCTGACCCTCAACCGCCTCGCCCGCCGCGCCGGGCTCGACAAAGCGCAGATGAGCCGGGTGGTCAGCCGCCTCACCGAGCGCGGCCTGGTGGACCGGACGGCCGGGTCGGGCCGCACCTCCCAACTGGCCCTGACCAGCGAAGGAACCCGCGTCTACCGGGGTCTGATCGCCGCGGCCAACGAGCGTGACGCGGAGTTCCTGGCCGCGCTCACCCCCGAGGAGACCGCGACCCTGCACGGCGCGCTGGAGAAGCTGGCCGACCTGGCGCTGGCCGTCGAAGAACGGGAACGCGCCCAGCCCGATTGTTGACTTTATCAACACGCGACGGTAGACCTGGAGCCACCGAACAGGAGGTGGCCCGATGCCCGACGCCGTCACGATCTGCGAGTGCTTCGCCCGCGACGGGCTGCAGCACGAACCGGAGTTCGTGCCGACCGCGACGAAGGTCGCGCTGCTCGACGCCTTCGCCGACGCGGGTTTCCGGCGCGTCGAGGCGACCAGCTACAGCCACCCCGAGCGGGTGCCGGGCTTCTCGGACGCCTCGGACGTGCTGGCGAAGGTCCGGCGCCGCCCCGGCGTGGCGTTCAAGGCGACCTGCCCGAACCCGCGCGCGGTGCGGCGCGCCCTGGCCGACCTCGACGCCGGGCACGGCGCCGAAGAGCTGAGCCTGCTGGTCTCGGCCACGGAAAGCCACACCGAACGCAACCTGCGGACGTCGAGAGCCGGGCAGTGGGAGCGCGTCGAAGAGATGGTCGCGCTGGCCGGGGGCCGGTTCAAGCTGGTCGGCGTCGTCTCCGTCGCCTTCGGCTGCCCGTTCGAGGGCGCGGTCGACCCCGGCCGCGTCGCCGAGGACGTGGCCCGCTTCGCCGACCTCGGCGCCGACCTGGTGACCCTCGGCGACACCACCGGCGTCGCGACCCCGCCGTCGGTCCGCGCGCTGGTCCAGCGGCTGGACTCCGGGGTGCCGGTCGTCGCGCACTTCCACAACACGCGCGGCACCGGCATCGCCAACGCCGTCGCGGCCCTGGAGGCCGGCTGCCGGAACTTCGACACCGCGATGGGCGGCGTCGGCGGCCACCCCACCGCCATCAGCTACGGCGCCGGGCTCACCGGCAACGTCTGCACCGAAGACCTGGTCAGCCTGTTCGACGCGATGGGCGTCGACACCGGCATCGACCTCGACCTGCTCGCCAAGGCCTCCGCGGCCTGCGAGGAAGCGCTCGGCCGTCCGCTGCACAGCATGGTGGCCCGCGCCGGTTTCACCCCGACCCCGAACCAGGAGACCCCGTGACCGTCATCGCCGAGGACCGCGGCGCCGTCCGCGTCCTGACGCTGAACCGGCCCGAAAAGCTCAACGCCCTCGACACGGCCCTCACCCACGCCCTGAGCGACGCCTTCGCGGCCGCCGACGCCGACCGCGAAGTCCGGGCGGTCGTCCTCACCGGCGCCGGCCGCGGCTTCTGCGCGGGCGCCGACCTCGGCGAGTTCTCGTCGCTGACCCCCGGCCACGCCGACGCCGTTCTCGAGCGCGCCGCGCTGACCGCCAAACTGCAGGTCCAGGCCCGGCAGCTGCGGGTGCCCGTGGTGGCGGCCGTCCGCGGCGCCGCGGTGGGCGGTGGCGCCGGGCTCGCGATCGGCGCCGACATGGTCGTCGCCGGGACCGACCTCAAGTTCGGCTACCCCGAACTGAAGCACTCGATCGTCCCGGCGCTGGTGATGACCGGGCTCGTCCACCACCTGGGCCGCAAGCTCGCCTTCGAACTCGTCAGCACCGGGCGCCTGCTCACCGCGGCCGAAGCGTTCGAGCACGGCCTGGTCAACCGGGTCGTCGAACCCGACGAGGTACTGCCCGCCGCGCTGGAGATCGCCGAGCACTGGGCGAAGGTCGAGCCGCGGGCGATCGCCGCCGCGAAGGACCTCTTCTACCGGGTCGCGGACCTGCCGACCGACGCCGCGATGCGCGCCGGGCAGGACGTCAACGCGCTGATGCGGGGGTTCCGCGGATGACCGGCCCGCTGTCCGGGACCACCGTGCTGGACTTCTCCCGCGTGCTCGCCGCTCCCCTGGCGACGCAGGTGCTGGCCGAGCTGGGCGCCACCGTCGTCAAGGTGGAACGGCCCTCCTCCGGCGACGAGACCCGCGGCTTCGAACCCCGCCTGCCGCACGGCGAAAGCGCGTACTTCTTCGCCTTCAACCGGGGCAAGAAGTCCGTGACGCTGGACCTCAAGGACCCGCGCGGCCAAGCCGTCGCGCGACGGCTGGCGGCCCGCGCGGACGTCGTCGTCGAGAACTTCCTGCCGGGCGCGATGGACCGGATGGGCCTCGGTTACGCGGACCTGTCCGAGGGGCACCCGGAGCTGGTCTACGTGTCGGCGACCGGGTTCGGGCAGACCGGCCCGGACCGCGACCGCAAGGGCTACGACACGGTCTTCCAGGCGCTGTCCGGCGTGATGGCGATGACCGGCGAGCCGGACGGGCCGCCGTCGAAGACCGGGATTCCGGTGGCGGACCTGACTTCCGGGCTGTGGGTGGTGATCGCGGTGCTCGCCGGGCTGGCCGGACGCGCGGCGACCGGGCGCGGCCGCCACCTCGACGTGTCCATGATGGACGTCCAATTGAGCCTGCACGCGCTCAACGCGGCCCGGCTCTTCGCCCTCGGCGAGGACCCCGTGCGGACCGGCACCGAGCACCCCGGCCGGGTGCCCTCGGCGGCGTTCCAGGCCGGGGACGGCGAATGGCTGCACATCAGCGGCAGCGACCAGCACTGGGGTCCCCTGTGCACGGTCCTCGGGCTCGACGAACTGGCCGCGGACCCCGCGCTGCGGGGCAACTCCGGACGCGTCGAGCAGCGGGCCCGGGTGATGAAGGCGCTGCGCGGGGCGATCGCGCAGCACGACCGGGACGCACTGGTGAAGGAGCTGCGCGCGGCCGACGTCCCGGCGGGCGCCGTCCGTTCGGTGCGCGAGGCGCTGGCCGACCCGCACGCCGTCGCGCGCGGCGTCGTCGGCGAGTTCACCCACCCTTCGGAAGGGACGTTCCCGGCGCTGCGGACGCCGCTGCGTGAGACTGGCGGGGACGCTCCGGCGCCGGGTGTGCCGCCGCTGCTCGGCGCCGACACCGACGACGTCCTGGCGGAGCTGGGGTTCGACCCCGGCGAGATCGAGGGCCTGCGGGCCGCGGGGGTGATCCGATGACCGAGCGGGTGCACGTCGAGGTGACCGGCGGGATCGCGCACGTCGAGCTGGCCCGGCCCGAGGCCCGCAACGCCCTCGACCTGCCGATGTGCCACCAGCTGCGCGAAGCCTTCGAGTCGCTGGCCGACGACGTCCGGGTGGTGCTGCTGAGCGGGCGCGGCCCGGTGTTCTGCGCGGGCGCCGACCTCAAGGAGCGCACCGGCAAGGACGCCGCCTGGGTGCGCCGCCGCCGGGTCGCGTCCTTCGCCGCGTACTCGGCGATCGAGCAGTGCCGGGTGCCCGTCGTGGCCCTGGTGCAGGGCGCCGTCGTCGGCTCGGGCGGGGAGATCACCCTGGCCGCCGACTTCGCGATCGCCGCCGAGGGCACCGTGTTCCGGTTCCCCGAGCCGCACTGGGGTACCGTCGGCGCGACCCAGCGGCTGCAGCGCGTCATCGGCAAGCGCCGGGCCAAGGAGCTGCTGTTCACCAACCGCGCGCTCGACGCCGCCGAGGCCGCCGACCTGGGTGTCGTCACGCGCGTCGTCCCGGCCGGCCAGCTGCGCGCCGCCGGGGACGAGACGGCCGCGAGCATCGCCAAGGCGCCGCCGCTGGCCATCGCGCTCACCAAGCGCGCGGTCGACCTCGGCGCGGAGACCGACCTCGACCGCGGGATCCGCATCGAGCTGGCGGCCATCGAACAGTGCCTCGCCGACGGCGGCTGGCGCGACGGCGTCGCCCGCTTCACCGCCGGGAACGGAGAATCGTGATGACCGACCTGCGCACCGCGTGCCCGCTCACCACGCACGAGGTCCTCGCCCGCGCGGCCCTGCTCGCGCCGGACGTCGAAGCCGTCGTCACGGCGTCCGAGCGCATCACCTACGGCGAACTCGCGGACCGGGTCGCCCGCGTCCGCGCCGGGCTCGCCGCCGCCGGGATCGGCCGCGGCGACCGCGTCGGGATCTGCCTCGGCAACGGCCCGGACTGGGTGGCCCTGTTCCACGCGATCGGCGCGGTGGGCGCGGTCGTGGTGCCGGTCAACACGCGCTTCACCGCCGACGAGGTGCGTTACACCCTCGAACACGCCCGCGTGCGGACGCTGTTCGCCGCGTCCCGCGTGCTCAATGTGGACTTCGCGGCCATGCTGCGGGAAATCGGCGTCGAGTCGCTGCCCCACCTCGAGTCGGTGGTCGTCCTCGGCGACGACGTCCCTTCGTTCGCGGCGCGCTGGGAGGAGTTCCTGTCCGCCGCCGAACCACCGCCTCCGACGGGTTCGCCGGACGACATCCTGCTGGTGCAGTACACGTCCGGCACGACGTCGCGGCCGAAGGGCGTCCTGCTCACCCACCGCAGCATGTGCGCGGACGCGTTCTTCTCCGGCGCGCGGATGGGACTGCGCCCCGGCGACCGGTTCCACTCGGCGCGGCCGTTCTTCCACGTCGCCGGGAGCACGTTGTCGGTCCTCGCGTCGGCCCAGCACGCGACGACGTTGGTGACGATGCCGAAGTTCGAGCCGGAGGAAGCGTTGCGGCTGCTGGAAGTCGAGCGGTGCACGCACTTCTCCGGCAACGACACCATCGCGTTGCTGCTGCTCAACCACCCGTCCCTGAAGCAGCGCCGGTTGTCACTCCGCGGTGCGTGGGTGGCCGCGTCGCCGACAGTGATCCGGCGGGTCATCGACGAGCTGGGTGCCCGGGAATGCGTTGCCGGGTATGGGCTTTCCGAGGCGTCGCCCAACGTCGCGCAATCGGCGTGGTGGGAGCCGGAGGAAATCCGCGCGTCCGGCGCGATGGCCGTCGAACCCGGCGTCGAGGTGCGGATCCGCGCCTTCGACGGCGACCGCGACTGCGAGCCGGGCGAACCGGGCGCGGTGCTCGTGCGCGGCTGGAACGTGATGGTCGGCTACCTCGACGACCCGGTGAAGACGGCGGAGACGATCGACGCGGACGGCTGGCTCGCCACCGGCGACGTCGGCCTGCTCGACGAGACCGGGCGGTTCCACTTCACCGGCCGCACCAAGGACATCATCCGCGTCGGCGGCGAGAACGTCGCGCCGGCCGACATCGAGGACACCCTGCACCGGCACCCGTCGGTGCGGCAGGCCGCCGTCGTCGGCGTCCCGGACGCGCGACTGGTCGAGGTGCCGTTCGCGTTCGTGGTGCTCACCGAGCCCGGCGTCACCGAGGAGGAGCTGCTGGGGTGGGCGAAGGCGCGGATGGCGGGCTTCAAGGTGCCGCGGCACCTGCGGATCGTCGAGGGCTTCGAAGGCATCGGCATGACGGCCAGCTCGAAGGTGCAGAAGAACCGGCTGGCCGAGCACGCCCGGTCGTTGCTGGAGCGGGCGTGACGCGCATCGAAACGCCGGTGACCCGGCTGCTGGGGATCGACCTGCCGATCGTGCAGGCCGGGATGTCGTGGGCGTCGTCGTGCTCCGCGCTGCCGCTGGCGGTCTCGAACGCGGGCGGCCTCGGCGTGGTGGCGGCGGGCCCGATGCGACTGTCCGATTTGGACCGGACACTGTCCGAAGTGGCCGGCGGCACGGACCGGCCGTGGGCGGTCAACCTGCCGCTGTACCGCGCGGGCGCGGACGAGGTGATCGAACTGCTGCTGCGCCACCGGCCGCCGGTGCTGGTGGCGTCCCAGGGCGGGCCGCGGCGCTACCTCGACCGTTTCCACGACGTCGGGACGCGCTGCCTGCACGTCGTGGCCGGGGTGGAGCACGCGGAGAAGGCCGTCGCGGCGGGGGTCGACGGCCTGGTCGTCGTCGGCGCCGAGGCGGGCGGGCACCCGCCGCCCGCGATGGTGGCGACGTCCGTGCTGGTCCGGGCGGTGGCGCGAGCGGTGCCGTCGGTGCCGTTGGTGGCCTCGGGCGGCATCGCGGACGGCGCCGGGCTGGCCGCGGTGCTCGCGCTCGGCGCCGGAGCCGCGCAGTTCGGCACGCGGTTCCTGGCCAGCACGGAGTCGTCGGTGCACGACGCCTACAAGCAGGCGGTGCTCGACGCCGGGGTGGACGGCACCCGCACGGTGGGCCACGGCTTGGGCGTCATCCGCGTTCTGGACAACGACTTCGCCGCGCGGATGCGGTCCCTGGAGGCGTCCGGCGCCGAGGAAGAGCTGCGGCGCAAGGCGTTCCAGGCCTCGACCCTGCGTGACGCCGCGCTGCACGGCGACGTCGTCGAGGGCAAGGTCGAGGCGGGGCAGTCGGCCGGGCTGGTCGACACGCTGCTGCCCGCGGCCGAGATCGTGGCCCGGATCGTGCGGGAGTACCGGGCGGCGCGCGCCGGACTCCCGCCGATCACGTGAGCGTCACTCGGTGGCGGCCGCCGCCGCGAGGATGACCTCCGCGACGGTCTCCGGCTGCGACACCGCGACGGCGTGCGAAGCGTCGATGCGCCGCACGGTCGAGGACGCGCGCTCGGCCATGAACTCCTGGGCCTGGGCCGGGATGGCGTTGTCCTGGTTGGCGACGAGCGTCCACGAGGGCAGCTTCGTCCAGGCCGGAGTGCCCTCGAACGGGGCGGCCAGCGCCTCCTGCGCGACCGGCCGCTGGGTGACGGCGAGCGTCGCGGCGGTCTCGGCCGGGACGTCGGCGGCGAAGACCTCGGCGAAGTCCTCCGGCTTGATGGACAGCTCGGGGGCGCCGTCGTGGACGAGGACGTTCGTCGTCTCCGGGCCGAGCTTCGCGCCCGGGTAGCGGCCGGACAGCTCGAAGACGCTCTCCCCCGCTTCCGGCTGGAAGGCGGCGATGTAGACGAGGGCGCGGACGTTCGGAGTCTCGGTGGCCGCGCGGGTGATCAGGGCGCCGCCGTAGGAGTGGCCGGCCAGGACGACCGGGCCGTCGACGGCGTTGACGACGTCCTTGACGTACGCCGCGTCGGACTCCAGGCCGCGGAGCGGGTTCGCCACCGCCACGACCGGGTAGCCCTGCTCGCGCAGCTTCGCGACGACGCCGGTCCAGCTGGACGAGTCCGCGAAAGCGCCGTGGACCAGGACGATGGTGGGCTTGCTCATGGCTGGCTCCTCTGGAAGAACGATCAGTCTTTCTGTCTCCATACTCTGGTCGGTCGCGACGGCCGTGGCAATGTGATGAAGCCGATCTAGCAGAACGACCAGTCTTTCTCTATGGTGGGTGGATGAAGTCTGCCGAAGTGCACCCGAAGGACCGCCTGCTGGCGACGGCGTCCCGGTTGTTCTACGCGGAGGGCATCCACGCGGTCGGGGTCGAGCGCCTGGTGTCCGAGGCGTCGGTGACGCGGGCGACGTTCTACCGGCACTACCCGACGAAGGACGACCTGGTCGCGGCGTACTTGACGGAGACGAGCCGCCGCATCCGCGAGGCGGTCGACGAGGCTCGCGCGGGCAAGCCCCCACGCGAGGCACTGGTATCGACGTTGGCGGTGGTGGGCGACGCGACGTGCGGCGAGGACTTCCGAGGCTGCCAGTTCCTCAACGCGGCGGCGGAGTACCCGGACCCGGAATCCCAGGTCCGCAAGGTGATCGACGACCACCGGCAGTGGTTCTTCTCGGTGTTGCGCGCCGAGGCGGAGGAGGTGGGCCACCCGGAGCCCGACCACGCGGCGAGGGTGCTGATCCTGTTGCGAGACGGAGCGCTCCACGGCGGCGAGCTGGACGACGCGAAGACGGTCCGGGAGACGTTGCGGCGCGCGGTGGAGGAGTACTTCCCGGCCTGAGCCCAAGCGCCCCAATGTGGCCTTCGGTGCGTGAGACGCAACCAAGGCGGCCTTCGGTGCGTCAGACGCAACCAAGGCCGCCTTGGGGCGCTTGGGCTCGGACGGCACGGGCGGCTTCCCCTCCCCTCTCCCCTGGCGTGCTGGAATGAGTCCCGTGTCGTCCGCTCTGCCCGAAGATCCCCTCCCCCGCGTCGTGCGGCCGCGCGCTCTCCTCTTCGTGCTGCCCGCCGCCGGGCGGCGGTGGTCTGCCGGGCTCCGGGCCGCGGCCGCCGTCGCCCTTCCCGGCGCCCTCCTCGCCCTCACCGGCCACGCCGACGTCGCCCTCTTCGTCACCTTCGGCGCCTTCGCCGTCCTCTACGGCGAAGGCCGCCCCTACCGCGTCCGCGCCCGGGTCGTCCTCACCGCCGGTCTCCTCCTGCTGCTCGCCGCGGCCCTCGGCACCGCGGTCGGCCGCACGATTCCGTCCTCGGTCGCCGTCATCGTCGTGGTCACCGCCGTGGCGATGATCGCCGTCTACGTCGTCGACTCCCTGCGGCTCGGCCCGCCCGGTGCGCTCTTCTTCGCCCTCGTCTGCGGTGGTGCGATGGTCGCCACCGAAGCCGGGGCCCACCCCGCGGCCCTGCTCGCCTGCACCGCTGCGGGCGCTGTCTCCTCCGCCGTCGTCTCGATGGCCGGTTTCCTCGCCGACCGGACCAAGCCGGAACGCACCGCCGTCGAACGCGCCGTCCGCGCCGTCGACACCTTCGCGACGGCCGACAACCCCAGCGCCGAAACCCGGCACGCCGCGGGCGCCGCCATCTCGGCCGCCTGGAACGCCGTCCACGACGCGGGCCGCCGCCCGGCACTCACGAACACCCTGATCACCGCGCACCGCCGCTTCGCCGACGCCACCGGCACCCCGCCCGCCCTCGACGAGACCGCCCCGCGCGCCGCCCTGCCGCTCCCCCGCCCCGGCGTCCGGTACCGGCTGCGCCGCGCGGCGACCCTCCGCTCCCACTCGACGGTGACGGCGCTGCGCGTCGGCGGCACCTGCGCCGTCGCCGGGAGCCTCAGCGCCGCGCTCGGGCTCGGGCGGCCGCACTGGGCCGTCCTCACCGCCCTCGTCGTCCTGCAGCAGGGCACCGACCGCGTCCACGCCAACGTCCGCGGCCTGCAGCGCTTCGCCGGGACCGCCGTCGGCCTCGGCCTGTTCGCCGTGCTCGTCCAGCTCGGGTCGTCCGGGCTCGTCGTCGTCGCCATCGTCGCCGTCCTGCAGTTCTGCATCGAGCTGTTCGTCGCGCGCAATTACGCCGTCGCCGTCGTCTTCATCACGCCGGTGGCGCTGCTCGCCGGGGGTGCCGCGGTGGCCGGACCGGTCATTCGCGACCGGTTGGTGGAGACCGTGCTCGGCGTCGCGCTCGCCGTGCTGTCGCAGTACCTCGTCGCGCCGAACGCGCACCGGACGACGTTCCGCTGGACCGAATCCCGCGTCCGCGAAGCCGCGTTGACGCTCCTCCGCGACCCCGTGATGCCCCTGCGCCGCGACCTGCAGTTCGAGCTCGAGGGCACCACGCGCGCGGCGATCGACTCGGCGCACAACGACCTCGGCTGGCTGCGCCCGCGCTGGCCCGCGCACGCCGCCCTCGTCCACCACGGTTACGACCTGCTCGCGGCCTGCTGGGCGCCGCCACCCCTCGACGTCGACGCGTGGACGCGGGTGTTCCAGTCACCTGCGCAAACCCGGCAGAACTAGGCCGAACGGGTTACCTTCGAAACCACGGAAGGTGACGGAGGTCCGGCATGGCTGCTCCCGACGCGTCCCGCGTCCCGGCGTGGGTCGACCCGATGCTGGCCAAGGCCGACGGCGGCCGCCTGCGCAGCGGCCCCGAATGGACGTACGAGTACAAACTGGACGGCTACCGCGCGGCGATGCGGATCGCCCCGGACGGCACCACCGTGCTCACCAGCCGCAACAACATCGACTTCACCGACGAGTTCGCCGAGCTCGCGGGCGTGCTCGCGCCCGCGCTCGACGGCCGGGCGGCCTACCTCGACGGCGAAGTCGTCGTCTACGGCGAAGACGGCCGCATCGACTTCGAACTGATGCAGGAACGGCGCGGCCGCTACGTCCGGCACCAGACCGCGGGCCGGGACAAGCCGTTCGACGACCTCCCGGTCCGGTTCCTGGCCTTCGACCTGTTGCGACTCGGCGATCAGACACTGCTCACGACGCCCTACGACGAGCGGCGGCGGTTGCTGGCCGGGCTGCCGATGCCCGACCCGTACCGCGTCTCGGTGGTCCGCGCGGTGACGTTCGACGAGCTCGCCGCCGACCGCCGCACCCCCGACGACTTCCTCAAGCACGCCGCGGCCGCCGGGTACGAGGGCGTCGTCGCGAAGCTGCGCAACTCCGCGTACGTGCCCGGGCAACGGCCGGACTCCTGGCTCAAGCACCCGCTGATCCGGACGCAGGAGGTGATCATCTGCGGGTGGCGGCCCGGTCAGCGCAGCTTCACCGGCACGCTCGGCGGGCTGCTGCTCGGCGCGCACGACCCGGAGACGGGCGACCTCGTCTACATCGGCGACGTCGGCACCGGCTTCAGCCAGGCCGCCCGCGCGGACCTGCAGGCGCAGCTCGAAGCGCTGGAACGGCGCACCCACCCGTTCGTCACGATGCCGCCGCGCGAGGACACCGTCCGCGCCCGCTGGGTGGAGCCGCGGCTGGTCGGCGAGATCGTCTACCGGCAGTTCACCCGCGCCGGCCGCGTCCGCCACACGGCGTGGCGCGGGCTGCGGCACGACAAGAAGCCCGGCGACGTCGTCGCGCCGCGCGCGGTGCCGCGCGAACCCGCGCCCGCGCCACCGCCGTCCGGGCAGCGGATCACCGTGCAGGCCGGGAACCGGCGGCTCACCCTGTCCAATTTGGACAAGGTGCTGTACCCGGCGGACGGGTTCACCAAGGGCGAGGTGATCAACTACTACTCGCGCGTCGCGCCGGTGCTGCTGCCGCACCTCGCCGGGCGCCCGGTGACGTTCATCCGCTACCCCGACGGCGTGACCGGCGAGAAGTGGTTCGAGAAGAACGTCCCGAACGGCGCGCCGTCGTGGCTCCGGACGGTCCGGTTGCCCAGCACGGGATCGCGCGGCGGCGGCGACAGCATCGACTACGCGCTGCTCGACGACCTCCCGGCGCTGGTGTGGGCGGCGAACATGGCGGCGCTGGAGCTGCACGTTCCCCAGTGGACGGTGGACGGCGGCACGGACCGGCTGGTGTTCGACCTCGACCCGGGCCCGGGCACCACGATCGTCGAGTGCGCCCGCGTCGCCGAACGCCTGCACGACATCCTGGTCGCCGACGGGCTGACGCCGTACGCGAAGACGTCGGGCTCCAAGGGGATGCAGCTGTACTGCGGCATCCGAACGGACGACCCGGCGGCGCCGTCGGCGTACGCGAAGCGGCTCGCGCAGCGCCTGGCGCGCGAGACGCCGGAGTCGGTGACGGCGGTGATGGCCAAGGCGCAGCGCACGGGCCGGGTGTTCATCGACTGGAGCCAGAACAACCCGGCGAAGACGACGGTGGCACCGTATTCATTGCGCGGCCGCGACCACCCGACGGTCTCGACCCCGGTGACGTGGCCGGAGGTCCGCGCGTGCGAGCACGTGAGTCACTTGAGGTTCACGGCGGAGGAGGTCCTGGACCGCCTCGACGACCACGGCGACCTCCTCGCCGGACTCTGCGACGACGCGGTGCCGTTGCCTTAGCGGCGTTGGAGGAGTCGCCGGGCCTTGCCGACGAGGCCGTGGAGGAGGCTGGCGGGGGATTTCTTGTCGGCGGAGTCCGGCGGCGTGGGGGCCGGTTGCGACGGCTGCTCGGGTTCGGCATCCGGCCGCGCTGGCGCGGAGGTCTGTGGTGCCGCAGCGGCCTCCCGCGGCGAAGCTGATCGCTTGGCATTCGGCCGCGCCGGCGCGGACCCAGCCGACTCCCGCGAAGGCGGCAGCTCCGGCTTGGCCGCACCTTCCGGCCGCTCAGGCGGGGAAGGTCGCGGCGCGGCAGGCGCTTTCGGCTGCGAAGGCGATCCTCCCGCCCCAGGCATCGCCGCCGCCGGGACACGCGGCTCCGCGACCTCCCGCGGCGCCGGGATCTCCCCCGCCACACTCCCCGAATCCGGCGCCCTACCATCCTCGCGACCACGCGCCGCCAGCATCTGCGGCGTCACCGCCGGTGTCATCAATGGCGTATGGGCCGCGTCGGCGTTCGGCCGCGCCGGTTCCCGCGCCTCCGGGTACCGCCCCAGCGGGTCACCCGACACGTGGCGGCCCCTCAGCAAACCCACGCACCCCACCAGCCCGACCAGACCGAGCAGTCCCCACCACGCCGTCATGACGGTCTCCCTTCCTCCGGCCCCGGATATCCGCCCACCGCCGGGACAACCGGAGCGTTACCCGGGTGGGTGACACCCTCACCCCAGCTGCGGCACATCGCCCGGGAAGGAGATCGGCAGCTCGTACAGCCCGCGCGCCGTGCGGCCGCCCGCCAGCCAGCCGTGGAAGTAGATGTGCCCGTCCACCACGTCGGCTCCGCCCGGGGCGTCGACCTTGCCGCCGAGGAGGTCCGTCGACAGGAACTGCGCGTCGGCCTTCACGTACGGGCCCGTCGGCGTCGGTGCCGACGCGTAACCCGTGTGGTAGCCCGAACTCTGGAACGTGTCCGCCGAGTAGAACAGCAGGTAGCGGCTCGCCGTCTTCACCACCGACGGCGCCTCGACGACCGCCTTCTCCGACGTCAGGTCCGCCCGCAGCACCTCGGTGCGCGGACCGGAAAGCGTGCGGCCGTCCGCTTGCAGCTTCTGCGCCCAGATCGCGGCCGGTGCCCCGCTCGCCGCGCCGTCGCTCTTGTAGAACAGGTAACGGGTCCCGTCCGCGTCGACGAACGTCTGCGGGTCGATGTCGCCGTGGTCCTCGGGCACGCACACCAGCGGCCGGTCGCCTGCCGGGGTGAACGGGCCTTCCGGCTTCGGCGCCGTCGCCGCGCCGAGGCACATCTCGCCACCCGCCGTCTGCGCGGCCGCGAAGTACAGCACGAACGTCCCGTCCGCGAGCTGCGTGACGTCCGGGGCCCAGAACCCGCCGTCCGGTTTCGCCCACGCGGGCACCGCTCCCAGCGCGTCGCCGGCGATCCGCCACGGCCCTTCCGGCGCCGTCGCGCTCGCCAGCGGGATCCGGCCGGACCCCGTGCTCGTCGAGTACGCGAAATAGCCGCCTGCGGTCTTGACGACGTCCGGGTCGGGGAAGTCCCGGTCGATCATCAGCCGCGGCGCGCTCGCGGCCGCCGCCTGCGGGCACACCGAGAACGCGGTCAAGACGGCGATGACGGGAACGAACAGCGCGTGCTTCAAGCCCATGCCCGATTCTGGGGACGCCGCAACGGTTTCGGCAACGGCGGGCCGCCGCCGTCACCGGGAAGCGTGGACTTGGCCCGCGCGCCCGGATCGGGTGGATTGGACCGCTCGCGGCGGGGTAGCCGCCGGTCCATGCACGCAACGAGCGGACGGGGTGCGCACCGCGCCGGGCACGCCGTCGGCGAGGCCGAGGGCGCCGCCGCCCGGCAGGAAAAACCGTTGGGCACGCCGGGAAAGCCGCTCGACCGGCGCTCGGCGTTCTTCACCGGCATGACGGCGGCCGCCGGGGTGGCCGTCACGATCGGGGTCGCCGAGGTCGTGCTCGCCGCCTCCGACGTGCTGCTCCTGATCGGCATCGCGTTCTTCCTCGCCGTCGGCCTCGAACCCGTCACCGGACGGCTCGCGCGCCGCATGCCCCGGGTGCTCGCTGCCGGCGTGGTCGTCCTCGCCGGACTCGCGGTCCTCGGTTCGGTCATCGCCGCCGCGGCCGTTCCGCTGGCCGAGCAGGCCACGCAGCTACGTGCCGGCGCGCCGCGCTACCTGGCGATGCTGCGCGACCCCAGCACGGTGCTCGGCCACGTCGGCCGGCTCTTCGACGTCGAGGCCGCCGTCCGGTCCGTCCACCTCGCCGACGTCGCGAAGTCGGCCGCCGGGCTGCTCGGCGACGCCGTGGTCGTCGTCGTGCTCGCGACCTACTTCGCCGCCGACTTCCCGCGCATGCGCACGGCCCTCTACCGGCTGGCCCCGCGGTCGCGGCGGCCGCGGGTGATCCCGATCGGCGACGCGGTTTTCCGGAAAGTCGGCGCGTACCTCGTCGGCAACGTCGTGGTGTCGCTGATCGCGGGCGTGGCGGCGCTCGCGTGGCTGTGGGCCTTCGGCGTGCCCTACCCGTTGGTGCTGGCCGTGCTCGTCGCGGTGCTCGACCTCGTCCCGGTGGCGGGCTCGATCGCGGCGGGCGTCGGCACCAGCCTGGTCGCGCTGACGGTTTCGGTGCCGGTCGGGCTCGCCACCGCGGGCTTCTTCGTCGCCTACCGGCTGGTCGAGGACTACGTTCTGCTGCCGAAGGTCGTCGGCCGCGCCGTCCGGGTGCCCGCGCTGGTCACGGTCGTCGCGGTGCTGCTCGGGTTCGCGCTGCTGGGCGTGGTCGGCGCGTTCGTGGCGGTGCCGGTCGCGGCCGCGGTCCTGCTGGTGGTGCGGGAGGTGGCGGTGCACCGGCTCGACCGGACGTGAACCGGCCGCGCGCGGACCCACCACCCAGGGTCGCCCTCCGTCATCCGGACGTGGGCCACCCGGTCTCGATCGAGGGGGCCGGGCCGGGAGCGGACCACCCCGCGCAAGAGCGTCGCTGGGCCAGACGGGCACCGACGGTGCGGCGCGAGTGACTTCCCTTGTCCCGCCGAAACCCCCCGCACTAGCGTCGAACGCGGAGGGGAGTTCACCGGAGTGCCCGGAGTTCCCCTTGCCCGCCAAGGAAAAACGACGAGGAGCTCGCTGATGACCGCTCTCGACCAGCCCGTGGCCCGCACCGCGTACCAGCAGTCGGTCGCCGACTACTGGAACGCGGAAAAGGATCCGGTGAACCTCCGGCTGGGCGACGTCGACGGTCTGTACCACCACCACTACGGGCTCGGCGACTACGACCCGGCGGTCCTCGAAACCCCGGAGTCCCGGCGGGACGAAGCCATCATCGCGGAAATGCACCGGCTGGAAACCGCGCAGGCGGACGTCCTGCTCGACCACCTCGGCCCGATCGCGCCGTCCGACCGGCTGCTGGACGCCGGGTGCGGGCGCGGCGGCACCAGCGTCATGGCGCACCTGCGCTTCGGCTGCCAGGTGGACGGAATCTCCATCTCCGAGCAGCAGGTCGGGTTCGCGAACGACCACGTGCGGCGGCGCGGCATCGACGGCTCGGTGCGCTACCACCTGCGCAACATGCTCGACACGGGCTTCGAAACCGCGGCGTTCCAAGGCATCTGGAACAACGAGAGCACGATGTACGTCGACCTGCACGACCTGTTCGCCGAACACGCGCGGCAGCTGAAGCCGGGCGGCCGGTACGTCACCATCACCGGGTGCTACAACGACGTCACCGGCGGCCGGTCCCGCGCGGTGAGCCAGATCGACCAGCACTACATCTGCAACATCCACGCGCGCGGCGACTACTTCAAGGCGTTGTCGGCCAACGGTTTCGTGCCGATCAACGTCGTCGACCTGACGGCCGCGACGATCCCGTACTGGGAGCTGCGGGCGAAGTCGTCGGTCGCCACCGGCATCGAGCAGCCGTTCCTGACGGCCTACCGCGAGGGCAGCTTCCACTACCTGCTCATCGCCGCCGACCGCGTCTGAGCCGGGCGGGTGACGAGGGAGGACACGATGACCGAGTGTCCACAGTGGAGCATCGGCGGCGCCGGGCTCGCCGGGCCGTTCGGCCTCGGGACCTCGGCGGCGCGGATCGCCACGCAGTTCGCGCCGGCACCCGGGCCGGACCCGGCGTACGCGTACCTGCCGTGGGGTGACGGCAGCGCGCCGCCGTTGTACTGCCCGGTGGTGGGCCGCGTCGACGACGCCCTCGCCGCGGAGGTGGACCGGCGGCTGGTCAACTGGGCGGCCGGCTGCGGGTTCACCGGCAAGGGCCTCGACCAGATCGCCGGCGCCGGGTTCGGCAGGCTGGTGATGCTCGCCCACCCCGACTGCGACGACCCGGACCGGCTGCTGGTCGCGGCGCAGCTCAACGCGGTCTGGTGGGCGGCGGACGACTACTACGCCGACGACAGCACGCTGGGCGCGGCGCCCACCGAGCTGCCGCCGCGCCTGGCGCTCGTCATGGCGGCGATGGACCCGGTCGCGCCGGCCGGGGAGTTCACCGCGCCGCTGGAGGAGGCGTTGCGGGCGGACCCGATCCTGGTCGGGCTCAACTCCGCGATCGACCACCTGGGCCGCCACGGTTCCCCCGTGCTGGTGCAGCGGGTCTGCTACGCGACGTTCTCGATGTTCGTCAGCTGGGACGCCTACGCGGCGTGGCGCCACACCGGCCGCTACCCGCCGGCGTGGGAGTACCTGGCGGCCCGCCAGCACGACAGCTTCTACACGTCGATGACGCTGGTCGACGCGGTCGGCGGGTACGAGCTGGCGGCGCCGTTCTACTACGACCCGCGCGTGCGGGAGGCGATGATGCGGGCCGGCACGGCGTCGGTGCTCGTCAACGACCTGCATTCGGTGGCCAAGGACGCGGCGGACGAGAAACCGGTCTGCAACATGGTCCTGCAGATCGCCGCCGACCGGGGCTGCCCGGTCGAGGAGGCGGTCGAGGCCACCGTCGAGCTGCACAACAAGATCGTCCACGAGTTCGAGGACGGCCACCGGGAGCTGCTGGCCGTGCCGTCGCCGGAGCTGCAGCGCTTCCTCGTGGGTGTCCGTTCCTGGATGGGTGGCGGCTTCACCTGGCACGCCACCAATCCCCGTTACCAGTGATTGGGGTTTTCGCTGTGACTGTCACCGACCCGGTGGATGCCGAGCAGGCGCCCTCGAGCCTGGGCCGGGCCGCGGCCCGGACACTGGCCACCACGACCAAGTCGGTCCCGCAGATGCAGGGCATCTCCTCCCGCTGGCTGCTCAAACTGCTGCCCTGGGTCGAAGTCTCCGGCGGCGCCTACCGCGTCAACCGCCGCCTCTCCTACGCCGTCGGCGACGGCCGCGTCACCTTCACCACCACCGGCACCGACGTCCGCGTCATCCCACCCGAACTCGGCGAACTCGCCCCCCTGCGCGGCTACGACGACGAAGACGTCCTCACCGAACTCGCGGGCCGGTTCACCCAGCACGAATACGCCCCCGGCGACGCGCTGGTCGAATTCGGCTCCCCCGCCGACCAGGTCTTCCTCATCGCCCACGGCAAAATCACCAAAACCGGCACCGGCGCCTACGGCGACCAAACCACCCTCGGCACCCTGGCCGACGGCGACCACTTCGGCGAAACCGCCCTGATCGACCCCGACGGCATCTGGGAATTCACCGCCAAAGCCGTCACCACCTGCACCGTCCTCACCCTCCCCCGCACCGCCTTCGACGACCTCCTCACCCGCTCCGACACCCTCCAAGCCCATCTCGAGCGCTACCGGGCCCGCGGCTCCGCGGCCAGCAACGACCACGGCGAAGCCGAAATCTCCCTCGCCTCCGGCCACGACGGCGAACCCGTCCTGCCCGCCACCTTCGTCGACTACGAAACCCAACCCCGGGAATACGAACTCTCCGTCGCCCAAACCGTCCTGCGCGTCCACTCCCGCGTCGCCGACCTCTACAACCAGCCCATGAACCAGATCGAACAACAACTCCGCCTCACCATCGAAGCCCTACGCGAACGCCAAGAACACGAACTGATCAACAACCCCGACTTCGGGCTCCTGCACAACGCC
Source organism: Amycolatopsis nalaikhensis (assembly GCF_030264295.1). Taxonomy (GTDB): domain Bacteria; phylum Actinomycetota; class Actinomycetes; order Mycobacteriales; family Pseudonocardiaceae; genus Amycolatopsis; species Amycolatopsis nalaikhensis. Next base: position 9,261,057 of record NZ_CP127173.1, read on the forward strand.
GACTTCGCCCAGCGCATCCCCACCCGCACCGGCCCACCCACCCCCGACGACCTCGACGAACTCCTCACCCTGGTCTGGAAAGACCCCGCCTTCTTCCTCGCCCACCCCACCACCATCGCCGCCTTCGGCCGCGAATGCACCAAAGCCGGCCTCTACCCCGACGCCGTCGACCTCGGCGGCCACCACGTCCCCGCCTGGCGCGGCATCCCCCTCCTGCCCTGCAACAAAATCCCCGTCACCGACACCCGCACCAGCTCCATCCTGCTCATGCGCACCGGCGAACACACCCAAGGCGTCGTCGGCCTCCACCAAACCGGCCTCCCCGACGAATACCAACCCGGCCTCAACGTCCGCTTCATGGGCATCAACGACCAAGCCCTCATCTCCTACCTCGTCTCCGCCTACTACTCCGCCGCCGTCCTCGTCCCCGACGCCCTCGCCATCCTCGACAACGCCGAACTCGGCCGGGAGGGCTGAGCCGGGCACGAGTTCACGCCCCGGGTTCGCGGATTCCGCGACCTGGGGCGTTGGCGCGCCGTCACACGAGTCCGGCCGCGGTCAGTCCTCCGCGTCCTCGGCGGGAAACTCCGGCGGAGCCTGCAGATCATGGGCGCGGAACAGCACAGCATGCTCAACACCCATGGCTTTCCCGCACATAGCGGCAAATTGCGGAATGAAGTCAGCCGGAGCAGGGTGATCAGGAAGCGCGGCCAGATACGCGGCATGAGCCTCAAGCGAGGCAACCCCAAGCCGCAACGGCTCCCCGGTCACATCGACCCCATGGGTAGCACCCGAACCCGGCAAACCTGGAACGATGTACCACCGCGGCGAGTGCGGCTCGAGGCCCTCCTCGGAGACCTGTTCCGGGAACACCCACCGATTCCCGGCATCCCGCAACGCATCCAGCGTCGCGAGCCCAGCCGCGCGATGGTCAGCCTGGTCGAAACCAAACGGCGTCTCCACGTCATACCCGACACCGAGCACGACGTCCGGCTTGAAGCGGCGAATCTCCCGGCAGATATCCCGACGCAAGTCGAGCCCGTAGACCAGCACCCCGTCCGGGTGCTCGAGCACCGTCAGGTGCGACACCCCGACCACGTCGCAAGCGGCCCGCTGCTCGGCGACGCGCAGGCGGGCCGTCTCCTCGGGTGGGTTCGGCATGCCCGCCTCGCCTCGGGTGAGCAGCAGGTAACCGACCTCGATGCCCGCCGCCGTCCAGCGGGCCACCGCTGCCGATGTTCCGTACTCCATGTCGTCCGGGTGGGCGACCACGCACAGCACGCGGCGGAACGACTCCTCGGGCAGGGCGGGCAGCGGTGTCATACCCGACATCCTGACAGACCTCGGGCGTCGTAGTCGTCACTACAAACTTGCATCTTCTGAAAGATTCGCTACCGTAGACCCGTGACCACGACGACCGACGAGATCAGCCGCGTCGACTCCAGTACCGCTCGCAACTACCACCCCCTGCCCGTCGTGCTGACCGAAGGGCAGGGCGCCTGGGTCACCGACGTCGACGGGCGGCGTTACCTCGACCTGCTCGCCGGGTACAGCGCCCTCAACTTCGGCCACGGCGACAAGGAACTGCTCGCCGTCGCCCACGAGCAGCTCGACCGGCTCACCCTGACCAGCCGGGCCTTCCACCACGACCGGCTCGCCACCTTCACCTCCGAACTCGCCGCCCTCGCGGGCATGGACCTCGTCCTGCCGATGAACACCGGCGCCGAGGCCGTCGAAACCGCGATCAAGGTCGCCCGGAAGTGGGGCTACACCGTCAAGGGCGTGCCCGCCGGGCGCGCGCGGATCGTCGTGGCCGGCGGCAACTTCCATGGCCGCACCACGACCATCGTCGGCTTCTCCGACGATCCCGTCGCCACCGCGAACTTCGGCCCCTTCACCCCCGGCTTCGACACCGTCCCCTTCGGTGACGCCGACGCCCTGCGCGCGGCCCTCACCGAGGACACCGTCGCCGTGCTTCTCGAGCCCGTGCAAGGGGAAGCCGGTGTCGTGCTGCCGCCCGAGCGCTACCTCGCCGCCGTGCGCGAGGCCTGCACCGAAAACTCCGTGCTGATGATCGCCGACGAGATCCAGTCGGGCCTCGGCCGGACCGGGCACACCTTCGCGTGCGAACACTTCGGCGTCGTGCCGGACGTCTACCTGCTGGGCAAGGCCCTCGGCGGCGGCCTGGTCCCGGTGTCGGCCGTCGTGTCGCGGCGGGACGTCCTCGGTGTCCTGCGGCCGGGCCAGCACGGCAGCACCTTCGGCGGCAACCCGCTGGCCTGCGCGGTCGGCACGGCCGTGGTCCGCAAGCTCGCCACCGGGGAGCCGCAACGCCGGGCCGCCGAGCTGGGCGCGGTCTTCCAGGGACTGCTCGCCGAGCTCCCCGAACGTCCGCCAGGTGCGCAGCCTCGGGCTCTGGGCCGGGATCGACGTCGTCGGGCGCAGCGGGCGCGACGTCTGCGAAGGCCTTCTGAAGCGCGGCGTGCTCGCGAAGGACGCCCACGGCTCCACCATCCGGCTCGCTCCCCCGCTCGTCATCAGCGAGGCCGACCTGCGGCACGCCGTCGCGCAGCTGGCCGAAGAACTCCGCTCGTGAAAGAACTCCTGCGCGGCCACGCCGAACTCGTCGAGGTGGCCGGACGGCTCGTCCCCCGGCGCCTGCCCTTGGGAGCGCTGCACCCGCGGCTCGACGAGGTCGCGCGGATGCCCGCGGGGGTGCGGCTGGAGTTCGACACCGACGCCCGCGGCTTCGGCTGGGACGTCGAGATCACCGGGCCCGGAGACGTCGACGTCGTCATCGACGGCACCCTCGTGCGCCGCGCGCCGACGGTCCACGTCGACGGCCTGCCCGCCGGGCGCAAGCGCGTGCGGGTCTGGCTGCCGCAGTCCAGCCACGTCAGCCTCGGCGCCCTCGACGTGCGCGGTGACGTCGCCCCGGTGCCGGAAGGGCCGCGCTGGATCGCCTACGGCAGCTCGATCACCCAGTGCCGCCTCGCCGCCGGGCCGTCGGAAACGTGGCCCGCGCTCGTCGCGACGGCGCTCGGGTGGTCCCTGCGCTGCCTGGGCTTCGCCGGGGAGTGCCACCTCGACCCGGCCGTGGCGCGATTCATCCGCGACACCGAAGCCGACGTGATCAGCCTCTGCGTCGGCGTCAACATCCACGGCGCCGCGTCGTTCTCCGCGCGCACGCTCGGGCCCGCGCTGGAGGGATTCGTCCGCACGATCCGCGAGGGCCACCCCGACACGCCGATCCTGCTGACCACTCCCCTGTACGCGCCCGAGCGCGAACAGCAGCCGAACGCGCTGGGGCTGACGCTGGCCGACGTGCGGGCCGAGGTCGCGGCCGCCGCGCCGGACCTGCCCGTCGTCGACGGTACCTCGATCCTCGGCCCGGCCGACGCCGGTCTTCTCGACGACGGCCTGCACCCCGGCGCCGAGGGCTACCGCCTGATCGCCGACCGCCTGCGGCCGCACCTCGCCGCCCTCCTCCCCGACCCCGAAGGGCTCCACCCGTGAAGATCCTCGTGCTGCCGGGCGACGGCATCGGCCCCGAGATCACCGCCGCCACCCTCGACGTGCTCGCCGCCGCCGACGACCTGCTCGGGCTCGGCCTCGACATCGAGACCCGGGACATCGGCCTGGCCTCGCTCAAGACCGAGGGCACCACGCTGCCGGACGCGGTCATGGCGCGGATCCCGGAGGTCGACGGCGTCCTGCTCGGCCCGGTCTCGCACTACGACTACCCGCCGCGTGCCGAGGGCGGGATCAACCCGTCGGCCGAGCTGCGGACGGTGTTCGAGCTGTTCGCCAACGTCCGGCCGTGCCGTTCGCGGCCGGGGCTGAGCCTGCTGCGCGCCCCGATGGACCTGGTCATCGTGCGGGAGAACACCGAGGGCTTCTACGCCGATCGGAACATGCACGCCGGCACCGGCGAGTTCATGCCCGACCCCGATCTCGCGCTGTCGGTGCGCAAGGTGAGCGCGAAGGCCGCCGAACGGGTGGCCGTCGCGGCGTTCGAGCTGGCGCGCGGCCGCCGTCGCAAGGTCACCGCGGTGCACAAGGCGAACGTGCTGAAGCTGTCGGACGGGCTGTTCCTGCGCGAGGTCCGGAAGGTCGCCGAGCGCTATCCCGACGTCGAGCTGGAAGAGCTGATCGTCGACGCGACCGCCGCGCTGCTGATCCGCACGCCCGACCGCTTCGACGTGCTGGTCACCACCAACATGTTCGGCGACATCCTGTCCGACGAGGCCTCGGAGCTTCTCCGGCGGGCTCGGCCTCGGCGGCTCGATCAACGCGGGGCACGACCTGTGCGTCGGCCAGGCCCAGCACGGTTCCGCGCCCGACATCGCCGGACTCGGCGTCGCCAACCCGACGTCCCTCGTGCTCTCCGCGGCGATGCTGCTCGACTGGCGCGGCCGCCGCGACGGCAACCCCGCGCTCGTCGAGGCCGCCGACCTGATCTCCGCGGCCGTCGACACCGTGCTCGACGACCCCGCCACCCGCACCCGCGACCTCGGCGGCTCCCTCAGCACCGCCGGGTACGCCGAAGCGGTCGCCCACGCCCTCACGAAGAACGGAAGCCGATGATCCTCTCCGTCGACCCGGCCACCGGCACCGAGCTGGCCCGGTTCAGCCCGCAGTCCCCTGTGGACGTCGAAGCGGCACTCGACGCGGCCGTCACCGCCCAGGCCCGCTGGCGCACCGTCGACGTCACCGAACGGGTGGGCCTCCTGCGCGAACTCGCGCGGATTCTCCGTGACGGCAAGGAGAAGTACGCGCGGCTGATCACGGCCGAGATGGGCAAGCCGCTCGCCGAGGCCGAAGCCGAGATCGAGAAGTGCGCGGTGACGTGCGAGCACTACGCCGGGCAGGCGCCGGCCTACCTGGCCGAGCGGCCGGTCCCGCCGGACAGCGTGGTGGTCTACGACCCGCTCGGCGTGGTGCTGGCCGTGATGCCGTGGAACTACCCGTTCTGGCAGTTCTTCCGCTTCGCCGCGCCCGCGCTCGCCGCGGGCAACGGCATCGTGCTGAAGCACGCGGGGAACGTGCCGCAGTGCGCGCTGGCCATCGCGGACCTGGTCCGAGACGCGGGCACACCCGACGGCCTGGTGCGGGTGCTGCTGGTGGAGACCGACGCCGTCGCCGGGCTCATCGCCGACGACCGGATCGCGGCCGTCACCTTCACCGGCTCGACGCGGGTCGGCGCCGAGATCGCCGCGCAAGCCGGGGCCGCGCTGAAGAAGCAGGTCCTCGAGCTGGGCGGATCCGACCCGTTCGTCGTGCTGGCCGACGCCGACGTGCCCGCCGCCGCGGCCACCGCCGTCACGGCCCGGTTCGTCAACGGCGGGCAGAGCTGCGTCAACGCCAAGCGGTTCATCGTCGAAGAAGCCGTGGCGGACGAGTTCGTCCGGGAGTTCGTCGCCGCGGCCGCCGCGCTGCGGGTGGGCCCGCTGGCGCGGGAAAACCTCCGCGAGGCCCTGCACGACCAGGTCGTCCGCAGCGTCGACGCGGGCGCTTCCCTGCTGCTGGGCGGAAAACCCGCCGACGGGCCGGGCTGGTTCTACCCGCCGACCGTGCTCGACCACGTGACACCCGGGATGGCGGTGTTCGACGAGGAGACCTTCGGGCCGGTCGCCGCGATCACCCGCGTCGCCGACGCCGACGAAGCGGTCACCTTGGCCAACCGCACGGAGTTCGGTCTCGGCGCAGCCTTGTGGACGCGTGACCTCGAGCGCGCCGCCGCGCTGGTGCCGCGGTTCGACGCGGGCGCGGTGTTCGTCAACGGGATGGTCGCGTCCGACCCGCGCCTGCCCTTCGGCGGCGTCAAGAAGTCCGGCTACGGCCGCGAACTCGGCGCCGAAGGGATCCGCGAGTTCACCAACGTCAAGACGGTGTGGCGCGGCCCGGGCGCGACGTCGTTCGCGCCCTCGGTCCTGCGCCCGGCCGAGCTGCCCGCGCACAACCGCGGCGGCGGGGCGAGCACCGTGCCGCTGGTGACGCGCGCGGTCGGCGCGCGGGTGTTCCTCAACGGCACCACGCACTTCGACGGCGGCGCGGGCATCCCGCTGCACACCCACAACTGCCCGGAGAGCGTGGTGATCCTGGACGGGACGGCGATCGTCGAGATCGACGGCACCGAGCACCGCCTCGAACGCGGGGACACGACCTACGTCGACGCGGGCACCCCGCACCGGTTCCGCAACGCGTCGGCGACCGAGCCGATGCGCATCCTGTGGACCTACGCCTCGGTCGATGCGACCCGCACGATCGTCGAAACGGGGGTGACGACCCGCGTCGACGCCGAACACGCGAATGCGAAACTTTCGAAATAGGCCCGATTTCGAAAGTTTCGCGGCGCGCCTCGTTCTTGACGGCGGAAACTGAACGGTTCTACCGTTTTCGCATTCGTTTCCCCGGAAGGGAGAACTCCGGTGCGCCGTTCCCGGATCCGTTCGGCCGTCGTCTTCTTCGTCGCCACCCTGCTCGCCGTCGGCGGCGTGCTCACCGTCACCGGGGAAGCCGCCGCCGCGGCGGTCGAAGACGAGGGCGCGGACTGCCCCGTCTCGGTGCCCGGTTCGTGGCCGTCGACCGCGAAACTTCCCGATCCCTTCAAGAAGATCGACGGCACGCGCATCACCGCGAAGGCCGACTGGCGGTGCCGCCGGGCGGAGATCAAGAAGCTCGCGGAGCGGACGATCTACGGCGAGAAGCACGCGAAACCGGCCAGTGTCACCGGCAGCGTCTCGAACACCGGCATCACGGTGAACGTCTCCGAAAACGGCCGGAGCGCGAGCTTCTCCGCCGGGGTCGAACTGCCGAGCGGGACCGGGCCGTTCCCGGCCGTCGTCGTGGTGGGCGGATTCGGCGCGGACACGGCCACCATCAAGGCCGCCGGGGCCGCCGTCATCACCTACGACCCGCTGGCGGTGGGTAAAGAAGGAACGCCGCGGAACAACAAACAGGGCGCGTTCTACAGCATTTACGGGGCGACGAGCAGCACCGGGCTGCTGGCCGCGTGGGCGTGGGGCGTGAGCCGGATCATCGACGTCGTCGAGCAGTCGGGCGGGCGGATCCTCAAGCCCGACGCGCTGGGTGTCACGGGCTGCTCGCGCTACGGCAAGGGCGCCTTCGCGATCGGCGCACTCGACCAGCGCATCGCCCTGACCATGCCGATCGAGTCGGGCACCGCGGGGGTGCCGATCCTGCGCGGGATCCCCGGCGAGAGCGGTTCGCAGCCGCTGAGCAACGCCTACGGGGAACAGCCGTGGTTCGGCGACGCGTTCAGCGCGTACACCGGCAACCCGGGCGCCCTGCCGGTGGACACGCACGAACTGGTCGCCCTGGTCGCGCCGCGCGGGCTGTTCATCATGGAGAACCCGCACGTCGACTGGCTGGGCGCCCGCTCCGGCAGCGTCGCGGCGTTGGCCGGTGCGGAGGTCTACAAAGGACTCGGCGCGGGCGAGAACATCACCTACTGGTCCGACGTCCAGGACGGCACCCACTGCGCGTCCCGGCCCGAATGGCGGACGCCGCTGCAGCAGAACATCCAGAAGTTCCTGCTGAAGACCGGCAGCGCGGCGGGTACGTTCCGGATCTCGGCCAAGAAGGCCGGGAACCTGGCCGAGTGGCGGGACTGGCCGACCCCGACCCTCACCGACGGCCCAGGTACGACCACGCCGACCACACCGACGACGCCGCTCCCGGTCGGCTGCACGGCCACGGTGTCGGTGAACCAGTGGTCGGGCGGGTTCGTCACGACGGTCCGCGTCACGGCGGGCGCCGCGCCGATCACCGGCTGGACCGTCACCGCGACGCTGCCCGCGGGTGCCGCGATCACCAGCGCGTGGAACGCGGGGCGCAGCGGCGACACCGGCACGGTCCGGTTCACCAACGCCGGCTTCAACGGCAACCTCGGCGCGGGCCAATCGACCGAGTTCGGCTACCAGGGCACCGGAACCGGCACGGGGACGACCGCGACCTGCGGTTAGTTGCGTCTAACGCAATCCGCTCTTGCCAAAGTTGCGTGGCACGAGCCGCGTCGCGGCTCCTAACTTCGGACTCGAACCGAGTTCACCGAAGAAGGAGCACCCCATGCACGTGTTCGTCACCGGCGCGACCGGCTGGATCGGCTCGGCCGTCGTCGACGACCTGCTCGCCGCCGGGCACGAGGTCACCGGCCTCGCCCGGTCGGAAGCCGCGGCCCTGGCGCTGGCCAAGAAGGGCGCGCGGGTTCGCCGCGGCGACCTCGACGACCTGGCCGGCCTGCGCGACGGCGCCCTCGACGCCCAGGGCGTCGTCCACCTCGCCAACAAGCACGACTGGGCGAACCCGGCCGAGAGCAACCGAGCTGAGCGGGCGGCGGTCGAGACGATCGCCGACGCCCTGGTCGGCACCGACCGGCCGTTCGTCCTCGCCGCCGGGCTTTCCGGTCTGGTCCGGGACCGTCCCGCGGTCGAGACCGACGTCTCCCCCGAGGTCGGCCCCGGCGCCCACCGCGGCGGCAGCGAAAACCTCGCGCTCGAATACGCCGAGAAGGGCGTGCGGGCGGTCAGCGTCCGGTTCGCCCCATCGGTGCACGGCGTCGGCGACCACGGGTTCCTCGCGGCCATCACCGCGTCGGCCCGCGAGCACGGCGTCTCGGCCTACCTCGGCGACGGCACCACGGCGTGGGCCGCGGTCCACCGCCCCGCCGCGGCCGAGCTCGTCCGGCTCGGCCTCGAGGGCGCGCCAGCCGGGTCGCGCCTGCACGCCGTCGCCGAGGAAGCCGTCACGACTCGCGCGATCGCGGAGGCGGTCGGGCGCGTCCTCGGCCTCCCGGTGGTTTCGCTGGCTCCGGAGGAGGCGGCCGGGCACTTCGGGTTCGTCGGCCGGTTCTTCGGGCTGGACATGGCCGCGTCGAGCGCGATCACCCGCGAACTGCTCGGCTGGACGCCGACCGGCCCCACGCTGGTCGAGGACATCGAGGGCGGTGCGTACGCGTGAACCCGACCGTGACGGCGTTCATGCTGGTCAAGACCACCCCCGATTGGCTCGCCCTCACGGTCGAGCAGCGGATCGAAGCGTTCCGGACCCAGGTCGTCCCGGCCATCGAGGAACGGACGAAGGGCGTGCGGTCGCGGTTCTACGACACCGAGTTCTACTCGGCGCGCGTCACCGACGTCTGGGTCTGGGAGGCCGTCGACCACGAGGCCTACCAGCTGCTGGTCGACGCGTTGCGCGAGACGCCGTTCTGGGACCGCTGGTTCGAGGTCGCCGAGATCCTGGTCGGGGTCGAGAACGGGTACGCGCGCAACTACGGCGTCGACGCGGTCGCGAGCGTCGCGACCTAGATGTGATGTCCAGGGACGTTGTCCCGAGTTGAGGTGACCCGTTGGTGGCCTGTCGCACAGACAGGTGAAGGCCTCCGGTTGTGAAGTGGAGCTGTCTAGGAACCGCTTCATCCACCGGAGGCCTTCGTGTCCCACCCTGACCCTACGCACCCGACTACGCCTCGCGCGCCTGAGCGTCGAGCAGGGCTGGACCTGCACCGCAGCGGCGAAGATGTTCATGGTCGCCGCCAAGACCGCCGCGAAAGGGGCCGACCGCTACCGCACCGAAGGCGTGGCCGGGATGACTGACCGCAGCCCGGCCCGCACCCCCGAACACCTGGTCCGGGCGATCGTGCGGCTGCGGTGGCGCAAGCGGCTGGGCCCGGCCCAGATCGCCGGCCGGCTCGCTGATCCATATGGATGTCACCAAGTTCGGCAACATCCCCGACGGCGGTGGGCACCGCTACGTCGGCCGACAGCAAGCGAGCGCCACAAAGCGCCACTCCTGGCCTGCCCCGCAGTGCCGACTACAAGCCCCGCACCGGCACCGCCTTCGTCCACACGGTCATCGACGACCACTCCCGCGTCGCGTACGCCGAAATCCACGCCGACGAAACCGCCGCCACCGTAGTCCTGCGCCGGGCGGTCGCTTGGCTCACCAGCCACCGCAGACCAACGGAAAGATCGAACGGTTCCACCGCACCCTCGCCGAGGGCTGGGCCTACGCCCGCCTTTACCCGTCCGAGAGCCAGCGTCGGGCGGCGCTACCGGGCTGGTTGCACTTCTACAATTATCACCGACCCCACAGCTCAACCGGCGGCAAGCCGCCGGCCACCCGGCTGACCGACCTCCCAGGACATCACACCTAGAGCACGAACCCGGCCGGGAACGGGTCGTCCGGGTCGAGGAGGTAGGTGGCGGTGCCGGTGATCCACGCCCGGCCCGAGAACTCGGGGATCACCGCCGGCACCCCGCCCACCTCCGTCTCGCCGACCAGCTCGCCGGTGAACGTCGTGCCGATGAACGAGCTGTTCTCGAACGGCGTGTGCAGCGGCAGCTCGCCGCGCGCGTGCAGCTGCGCCATCCGGGCGGACGTGCCGGTGCCGCACGGCGAGCGGTCGAACCAGCCCGGGTGGATGGCCATCGCGTTGCGCGACGCGCGGGCGTCCGAGCCGGGGGCGAGGAACTGGACGTGCTTGCAGCCGCCGATCAGCGGGTCGGCCGGGTGCTTCGGCGGCCGCTGCTCGTTGATCGCCCCCATGATGGCCAGCCCCGCGGTCAGGATCCGGTCCTTTTCGGACCGTTCGAATGGGATGTCCACTTGGGACAGGTCGAGAATGGCGTAGAAGTTCCCGCCGTAGGCCAGGTCGTAGCGCACCTCGCCGAGGCCGGGCACGTCGACGACGGCGTCGCGCTCGGCGAGGAACGACGCGACGTTGCGGAGCTTGACCCGCTCGGCCCGGCCGTCGCGCACGTCGACCTCGGCGTGCACGAGCCCGGCCGGGGTGTCCAGGCGCACCACGGTCTTCGGCTCGGTCACCTCGACCATGCCCGTCTCCACCAGCACCGTCGCGACGCCGATGGTGCCGTGGCCGCACATCGGCAGGCAGCCGGACACCTCGATGTAGACCACGCCCCAGTCGGCGTCCGGCCGGGACGGCGGCTGCAGGATCGCGCCGCTCATCGCCGAATGGCCGCGCGGCTCGTTCATGAGGAACTGCCTGAGGTGGTCGAGGTGCGCCATGAAGTGCCGACGGCGCTCGGCCATCGTCTCGCCGGGGATGACGCCGACGCCGCCGGTCACGACCCGGGTGGGCATGCCTTCGGTGTGCGAATCGACCGCCGTGATCGCGCGGGAGGACCGCATCTACGCCACCCCCAGCGCGGCCAGCGCGCGGCCCATGTCGGCGCGGACCTGTTCGCGGTGGACGTCCGAGAGCGGTCCTCGCGGCGGGCGGCACGGCCCGCCGTAGCGGCCGACCATGTCCATGCCGAGCTTGATGGCCTGGACGAACTCGGTGCGCGAGTCCCAGCGGAACGCGGCCACCAGCGGTTCGTAGAGGGCCTTGGCCTCCTCGAGCTTGCCCGCGGTGGCCAGCTCGTACAGCCGCGCCGACTCGGCCGGGAAGACGTTGGGGAACCCGGCGAACCAGCCGGTCGCGCCCATCAGCAGGCTTTCCAGGACGACGTCGTCGGCGCCGCTGATCACGGCCAGCTCCGGGGCGCATTCGCGGATCTCGAGCACGCGCCGGACGTCGCCGGAGAACTCTTTGACGGCGACGACGTTGTCGATCTGCGCGATCTCGGCCAGGAGGTCGGGCGTCAAGTCGACTTTCGTGTCGAAGGGGTTGTTGTAGACCATCACCGGCAGCCCGGCCGAGGCCACCGCTTCGAAGTGGGCGAGCACCTCGCCGCGGTTGGCGCGGTAGAGCGTCGGCGGGAGGCAGAGCACGCCGTGGGCGCCGTCCTCGGCGGCGGCTTCGGCCCAGTACTTGGCCTGGTGCGCGCCGGGGCCGTGGACGCCGACGACGACGATCCCGTCGTTCCCGACGGCGTCGATCGCGGTGCGGGCGACGCGGCGGCGCTCCTCGTCGGTGAGCGAGGAGTACTCGCCGAGCGACCCGTTCGGGCCGACGCCGCGGCAGCCGTTGTCGACGAGCCACCGGCAGTGCTCGGCGTAGGCGTCGTAGTCGACCGCGAGCCCGGCCGGGGCCGAGTCGTCGACGCGGTAGGGCAACGCGGCGGCGACGACCACGCCGCCGAGGTCGCGGGTGCTCATGCTGGGGTCTCCTTCGGGTCGGCGAGCTCGCCCAGACGGATCGGCTGGGCGATCGGACGGTGGTGGCGTTCGGCGCCGCCGCAGAGTTCGGCGACGGTCGGGCCGCACATCCGGCCTTGGCACGGCCCGAGCCCGGCGCGGGTGCCGAGCTTGAGCGCGTGCGGCCCGGGCGCGGCCGGATCGGCGACGGCGGTTTTCAAGTCGCCGTAGGTGGTTTCTTCACACCGGCAGACGATCGTGTCGTCCCGCAGCCAGCCGGGCCAGGCCGCGCCGATCGGGTGCGCGGCGGCGAGCCGTCCGGCGAAGGCGCGAGCCCGATCGCGACGGCGGAGCAGCCGACGGGACGGTGTCCCACCGGCGGCCACGCACCCGGCGACGGCGCCTTCCGCCGCGGCGCCGACGGCACCACCGATGCCGGTGATCTCCCCGGCGGCGAAGACGCCCGGGACGCTGGTGTGCTGGTGGTCGTCGACGCGGACGAAGCCGCCGTCGAGCAGGCACCCGGCCGCGACGGCGAGTTCGGGTTGCGGCACGAAGCCGTGTCCGACGCAGACAGCGTCGACTTCGCGGGTGCGTTCGGTGCCGTCCACTGTGGACCAGTCAGGGCGGGTTTTCGCGGTGACGACTTCGCGGACCCGGTCGTCCCCGCGCGCTTCGACGACGGCACGGCCGAAGTGGTACGGCACGCGGTGGCGGACGAGGGTGGTGACGTACCGGGCGAGTTCGGCGGCTTTGTGTGTCTGGAGGCCCCATCCTTTGAGGACGGTCGCTTTCGAGCCGGCCTCGAGGACGGCTTCGACGGTGACTCCGACCTTGAGGAGCGATTCGGCGACGGGGAGCAGGAAGGGACCGGACCCGGCGACGAGCACGCGCCGTCCGATCGCGACGCGTTCGCCCTTCGCGAGGGCTTGGGCGGCGCCCGCGGTGTAGACGCCGGGGAGCTGCCAGCCGGGGAAGGGCAGGGTGCGGTCGTGGGCGCCGGTGGCGAGGATCAGGGCGTCGGGGTCGAGGGTGTGGCGGTGCCGCCGGGTGCCGTCGGCGGGGCCGCGCAGGACATGGACGCGGCGGCCCTCGACGGCCCAGACCGTGCTTTCGGGCCACCAGGTGCAGCGGTCGAGGATCTGCTGCCGCCGTTCGGAGGCGGCCCGCTCTTGGCGGGATTCGTAGGCGGCGGGGAGAGTCCGGTGGTACTGGCCGCCGGGGGCGTCGGCCTGGTCGAGAACCGTGACTTCGGCACCGGCGCGGAGCGCGTGCTCCGCCGCCGCCAGCCCGGCCGGTCCGGCGCCGATGATCACGATGCGCCTCATGCGCCCTCCTGCCGGGACTGGGTGCGGATCTCGTCGCCGTCCGCGGCGCGGCGGCGGCATGCCCGGACGTCCGGCACCCCGTTCACCGTCAGCACGCAGTCGAAGCACGCCCCGATGCCGCAGAACACCCCGCGAGGCGCGCCGGATCTCGTGGTGCGCCAGGACATCCGGCCGGCCGCGAGCAGGACACCCGCCACCGTCTGGCCCGCGATGCCCGTCACCGGCTCGCCGTCCACCGTGAGCCGGATCGGGCGGTTCGTCCCGTCGCCGGGGGCCAGGTAGCCGCTCATGCCGCCAGCACCGCCGGACGGTCCACAGTGAACTCGCCGACCGGCATCGACGGCGTCGCGCCGGTGAGCAGCTCGCGCACCAGCCGCGCCGTGCCCACGCTCAAGCCGATTCCCGCGCCCTCGTGCCCCGTCGCGTGCCACAGCCCGGCCAGCCGCGGGTCCTCGCCCAGGACCGGCAGGTGGTCGTCGACGTACGGCCGGAACCCGCCGTACGCCCGCATCACCGCCACGTCGGCCAGGGACGGGAACAGCCGCAGCGCCGTCGCCGCGATCGCGCTCAGCACGTCCGGGCGGAGCGCGTCGTCGAACCCGACCCGGCGGCGCGAGGAACCGATCAGCACCGTGCCGCCGCGGGTCGACTCCACCACCGCCGACGTCTGCAGCTCGCCGTCGCCGGAACCGACCGCGCCGACGTAGTCCGCGTCGTAGACCTTGTGCCGCACCACGCCCGGCATCGGCGTGGTCACCAGGACCTCGCCACGCCGGGGCCGGACCGCGATCGGGGCACCCAGGCGCGTCGACACCTCGCCCGCCCACGGACCCGCCGCGTTCACGACGACGTCCGCGTCGAGCACCTCGCCAGGCACGCGGACGCCGGTGACGCGGCCGCCCGTCACGCGCGCGCCGATCACCTCCGTGTCCACGCGCAGCCGGGCGCCGCGGGCGAGCGCCGCGCCCAGCAGGGCCAGCGCCGCCCCGGCCGGTTGCACCTGCGCGTCTTCCGGGTAGCGGACGGCCACGGTCACCTCCCGCGTCACCGCGGGTTCGGCCACGGCGAGTTCCGCCGCGGACAGCGGTTCGACGCGCACCCCGGCCGCGGCCTGCGCCTCGGCGAACGCGGTGAGCGCGCGGCCCCCGGCGTCCGTGGTGGCGACGACGATGCCGCCCTTGGCGTCGAACTCCGTCCGCGGATCCCGGAGGTCGGCGACGGCTTCCGGCCACAACCGCGCCGAAAGCCGCGCGAGCACGAGTTCGGGGCCGGGTTCCTTGTCCGAGACCAGCAGATTGCCCTCCCCGTGGGAGGTGGTGCCGCCGGCGGGACGGCCGCGGTCGAGCACCAGGACGTCGAAGCCCGCCAGGGTCAGCTCCCGAGCGCACGCGGCCCCGACGACCCCGGCGCCGATCACCACCACCCGCGTTCGGTTCATCGACCCTCCAGCGTTCGGTATAGCGAACGATCGGAGGTTAGGTCTCCTGAGCCGGAGGTGTCAACGGGTGCGGCCGCCCGTCGAGCCGTTCCCCGGCGCGGTACTGCAGGAGCAGCACGGAGTGCACGGGGGCGGCGAGGGCGGTGTAGCTGTGGGGCTCGCGGGCGTCGAAGGCGACGTAGTCACCGGGCCCGAGGTCGACGGTGTGCCCGGCGACCTCGACGTGCAGTTCACCGGCCTGCACGACGGTGTGCTCGACGCCGACGTGGCCTTGCGAGCGTTGCGGGGCGTCCCCGCGGACGACCTGGTCGTAGACCTCGAAGACGCTGTCGTCGGCCTCGATCCGCCGCAGCGGCCGCAGGTCGACGCCCTCGCCGCGAAGCACCTCGACCTCGGCGGCGCGCACGACGGTCAGCCCGCCGCGAGGCCGGTGGTCCAGCAGGTCGGAGATGGCGACTTCGAGGACCCGCGACAGGCTGAAGACGGTTTCGATGGTCGGGTTGCCGGTGCCGGCCTCGAGCTGCGAGAGGGTCGCCTTGCCGATCCCGGAGCGCCGGGACAGCTCCGACAGCGACAGGCCCCTGGCGGAGCGCGCCTCGCGCAGGTTCACCGCGAGCATGTCGCGGATCGACGGCCCGCCGTCTTCTGCCACGTTCGTCCTGCCGTTCGGTAAAGCGTACATTCGCCCGGTCCTTCGTTCGGCTTGCCGATCGGGCCAGGGCCATGATGCCACGGCACCGCCCGCCCGACGCCGTTGTGGCACGGACCGGCGCCGAGCTGCCACACTGGACGGGTGACGCCTCGCCGACCGCCCGCGCCCGTGATGGGGCTGCTGGCTGCCGCGGGTCCGACGTTCGGTGCGCTCGCGGCGTACACCGGGCAGCCGTCGACGGCGCACTTCGTCTGGCTGGGGATCATGGTGCTGACGCTCACCGGCACCGCGTGGTGCGCGGAGCTGAAGCCCCGGAAGGGCTCGAAGCGCGCGCTCCTCCAAAAAAAAGCGGTCAACCTGCCACGCTTTGCCGGTTCCCTGGCCTGGTGACCGAGTCGGGAGCACGGCGGTGACCAGCGAATTCGGGGTGTTTCTCCGGCAGGCGCGAAAGCGGAAGTCCCTGGGACAGGAGGAATTGGCCCGGGACGCCGACGTGTCGGTCCGCACCGTCCGCCGGCTGGAGGCAGGCGACCATTCCCGGCCTCAGTTCCAGACAGTGCAGCGGCTGGCCCACGCGCTGGATCTGGGTCCGGCCGACCGCGAGACCTTCCTGAGGACGGCGGGCTTCCCGGAGGCGGACGCGGTCATCGAGCCGGTCGGCGAGTTCGGCGAACTGCTCCGCCAGGTACGCAAACAGAAGTCCCTGACGCAGGAACGGTTGGCGGATCGCGCGGAGGTGTCCGTGCGCACCGTCCGGCGGCTCGAGAGCGGGGACGCCCTCGGCCTCGTGGTGGACACGGTGCGGCAGCTGGCCGACGCCTTGGGACTGCGGCCGGGGTCGGCGGAGCGCGACAGCTTCCTACGCGCCGCCGTCGACGGCCGCGCGTAGGTCGTAGACCACCAAGGTCTGCTCCGGCCGCTCGGCCACATGAAACGAAGCGTGCGGCACGGTGACCACCCCCAGCCGCGGGTGGCGGAGGCGTTTGTGGCCCGCCTGGCTGAACCGGATCTCGTACCGCGGCCACCACGCGCGCACCTCGGAACTCGCCTCGGTCAACTCGGCCACGAGCCGCGTCACGCGGGGGTGCTCCGGGTTGCGGCCCGCGATCGCGCGCAGGCGGGCCAGGATCGTGCGGGCCTCGCGCTCCCAGTCCACCAGGACCTCGCGCGCGGCGGGCTCGGTGAACATCCAGCGCACGACGTTGCCGCCCGGCGCCATGCCCTGGAACAGCTCCTCGGCCGCGGCGTTGTGCGCGAGGACGTCGTAACAGATGCCGGTCACGTACGCGGGGTTGTCGCCCAGCAGGGCCGGGACGCCCGCGACCTCGGGCGCCACCTCCTCGGGGACGTCCGAATCCGGCGTCTCGGCCCCACCGGCGAGGCGGCGCAAGTGCTCCCGCTCGGCGCCGGACAACCTCAACGCCCGGGCCAGCGCGTCGAGCACCTGATCGGACGGACGGACGGCGCGGCCCTGCTCGAGGTAAGTCAGCCAAGTGGCGCTGATGCCCGCCAGCAGCGCCAGCTCCTCGCGGCGCAACCCGGGCGTCCGACGCCGTCCGGTGACCGGCAGGCCCGCGTCGGCCGGCGTGAGCCGCTCTCGGCGGCTGCGCAGGAACGTGCCCAGCTCGACACTCACCCTGGAACCTCCAGTACCAGAATAACCGGATTCTGGATACCAGCTTAACGCCGCGCGAGGCTGATCTCATGCGTGCTTGGACTGTTGCTGCACAAGACGACGACGTTCGCCTCTCCGACGTGCCGGAGCCTGCCCTCCGCGGCGGTGGCGTGCTCGTGGAGGTGCTCGCCGCCCACCTCCCGGCGTACACGAAAGCGGTGGTGAAGGGAAACCGCGGCGGCTTGCCCGTCCCCCTGACGCTGGGGCCCTCGTGCGTCGGGCGCGTGCTCGACGTGGCTCCCGACGTCTTCCACGTCGCCCCGGGCGACATCGTCCTCGACACGGCCCTGCTCGACGCGGGCGAAGGCGACGAGATCCTCGTCGGCTGGGTCGGCCTGGGCGGTTCCGGTGACGGCAGCGCCCGCACCGACCGGATGCGCGCGGTGTGGCGCGACGGTGTCTTCGCGGAGAAGGCCCTCTGTCCCAAAGAGACGATGATCAAGCTGCCCGGTGCGGAACACCACCCGGACCTCGCTCGCCTGGCGTTCCTGCCGTGGCTCTGCATCGCCGCCGCGGGCCTGCACGCGGCGGGCTCGCTCACCGGCCGTGACGTCGCGGTGCTCGGGGCGACCGGTCAGCTGGGCGGCGCGGCGGTGCTGGTCGCCCTGGCGGAAGGCGCCGCGACCGTGACCGCGGTGGGGCGCAACGAAGAGGCGCTCGACCGCCTCGCGAAGCTGAGCCCCCGCGTGCGTGTCCACCGGCTGACCGGCGACCGGGCGGCGGACGCGGCAGGCATCGGCCCGGTGGACGTCGCCCTCGACGCGCTCGGCGCCACCCCGACCGCGGACGCGACCATGGCCGCCTACGACAGCCTGCGCCCGCGCGGCACCCTCGTGCTCGTCGGCGGCGTGCGCCAGGACCTCCCCATCCCGTACGGCGACCTGATGCACCGCCGGATCACCCTCCGCGGCTCCTGGATGAGCGACGCGGACACGGTGCGCACGGTGTGGAACCTCGTCCGCGCCGGGCTCCTCGATCTGTCCGCGATCGAGCTGCTGACGGCCGGGCTCGACGACCCGGCGGCCGCCCTCGACCTGGCGGAACGCACGACGGGCCTCGGCTTCGTCGCGCTCGTGCCGTGAGCACGAGGCGCCGACAGCTCCTTGACGAACCGCGTGCCGGTCCTTAGGTTGTCCGGACATAGGACGTCAGACATCCCATGTCCCCTCGGCGAGGAGGCGGTACCGGTGGCACCGATCCGCAGGTTCGGCACGATTCTGCTCGCGGCGGCGGCCGCGTGGTTACCCTTTGTCCCCGCGGCTTCGGCCGCGACCGGGTGCACGTCCTCGGTGCCCTTCACCTCCGGCACCGAGGGCTACGACACCTTCCGCATCCCGGCCGTGGTCCGCGCCGGGGACGGCGCGCTGGTCGCGTTCGCCGAAGGCCGGCGCGACTCTGCGGGTGACTCGGGCGCGATCCAGACCGTGTCCCGCACCTCGCGCGACGGCGGCTGCACGTGGAGCCCGCTGTCGGTGGTCGACGACAACGGCGACGCCACCGCGGGCAACCCCACGCCGGTGCTCGCGCGCGACGGCGACCTCGTGCTCCTGACCGTCCACAACGGACTCGTCTCGGAGAAGCAGATCATGTCCGGGCAAGCGTCCGCACAGGACACCCGGCGCGTGTTCGTCCGGCGCAGCGACGACGACGGCCGCACGTGGAGCGCCGCGCGCGACATCACCGCGGAGACGAAACTGCCGGACTGGCGCTGGTACGCCACCGGCCCCGGGCACGCGACCCTGCTGCGGCACGGGCCGCACGCGGGCCGGATCGTCGTGCCCGCCAACCACTCCAGCGCGCCGCCGCCCGGCTCGGCCGACGTCGGCACCGAGGCGAAGTACTACGGCGGCCACGACCTCTACAGCGACGACGACGGCCGCACCTGGCACATCGGCTTCACCGGCGACCGCACCGACGGGGTCGTCGCCGCGAACGAGACGACGGCGACCGAGCTGCCCGACGGCACGCTCTACTTCTCCAGCCGCAACCAGGGTTCCGCGGCCGAACACCGCGTCGACGGCTACAGCACCGACGGCGGCCGGACGCTCGTGCGGCCGTACCAGGTGCAGCCGACGCTGTCCGGGCCGAAGGTCGAGGGCAGCGTGCTGCAGACGACGATCCCGGGCCTGCTGGTGTTCTCCGGCCCCGCCGACCCCGCCACGCGAACGGTCATGCGGCTGCGGCTCAGCACCGACCGGGGGCACACCTGGCAGCCCGGCCGGACGCTGACCACCGGCCCGGCGGCCTACTCCGACCTCGTCCAGCCGGGCCCCGGCACGGTCGGGGTCCTGTACGAGACGGGGACTGCCGGTCCCTACGAGCGCATCGTGTTCCAGCGGCTCCCGCTGGGCCAGCTGGGCTGATGCGAAGACGCAGCCGCGGCGCCGTCCCGGAGGTCGACGCCGCGGCTCGCGCTCAGTCCGTGAGGATCGCCGGGTCGCTCGTGCTCGGGCGGCCCGTCTCGACGTGGCCGGCCAGCCGCCGCAGGAACTTCGGGTCGTGGTCGGCGGTGATCGTGACGTCGTACCAGTTGTTGCTGCGCCGGGTCGGCACGGTCTCGACCACCCGCGCGCCGGGCCGCAGCCGCCGGGTCGTCGTGTGGTGCCCGTACGCGTCGGTCACCGTCAGCTTCACCGCGGCCGTGCCGGGGTTCGTCAGCACCAAGGCGAGGTCATCGCCTTCGCGGCGCACGCTCACCTCGGGTCCGGCGGCACTCCCCCGGAACTGCCGCAGGAAACCGTTCGGCCCGTGGGCGGTGTAGTCGTAGCCGCCCGACGCCGGCAGCGCCGCGGTGAGCGAGCGGCCCGCCCCCGCCGTGTACGTCCGCGGCGCACCCGACGGCGTGACGACGTAGAACGACGCCCCCGCGCGGCCGTGGTTGGCGAACGTCACCTTGAGGTCGCCGCCGAACACGACCGCGTCGGCCGCCAGGTCGTACGGCAGCGCCCGGGCCGGCCGCAGCCCGCGCTCCTGCTTGGGCAGCACGGCCTGGGCCGGGACCTTCGGCACGTAGTCCGGGTGCCGCTCGCGGTCCGGCGGGAAGTAACCGGCGGTCTCCGGCAGGGCGGGCACCTTCGTGTCGGTCCGCGCGAAGTCGAACGCCGAGGTCAGGTCGCCGCACACCGACCGCCGCCACGCCGAGATGTTCGGCTCCTCGACCCCGAACCGCCCCTCGATGAACCGGATGATCGACGTGTGGTCGAACGTCTCCGAGCACACCCAGCCGCCCTTGCTCCACGGCGAGACCACCAGCATCGGCACGCGCTGGCCGAGCCCGTACGGGCCGGGCTGCTGCGCCGACCCGGTGTAGATCTCGCCCGTGGTGTCCACAGTGGACTGCCCGGCGGTGGCGTAGGGCGGGATCACGTGGTCGAAGAAGCCGTCGTTCTCGTCGTAGGTGATGAACACCGCGGTCTTGCTCCAGACCTCCGGGTTCGCCGTCAGCGCGTCGAGCACCTGCGCGATGTACCAGGCGCCGTAGTTCACCGGCCAGTTCGGGTGCTCGCAGAACGCCTCCGGCGCCGCGATCCACGACACCTGCGGCAGCCGGTTCGCCTTGACGTCGGCGCGGAGGCGGTCGAAGTAGCCCTCGCCCGCCTTCGCGTTCGTGCCGGTGCGGGCCTTCTCGTACAGCGCGTCGCCGGGCTTGGCGTTGCGGTAGGAGTTGAAGTACAGCAGGGAGTTGTCGCCGTAGTTGCCGCGGTAGGCGTCTTCGATCCAGCCCCAGCCGCCGGCGGCGTCGAGGCCGTCGCCGATGTCCTGGTAGATCTTCCACGACA
The DNA here is from genome assembly GCF_030264295.1 of Amycolatopsis nalaikhensis. GTDB lineage: Bacteria > Actinomycetota > Actinomycetes > Mycobacteriales > Pseudonocardiaceae > Amycolatopsis > Amycolatopsis nalaikhensis. The sequence continues at coordinate 9,281,995 of NZ_CP127173.1, forward strand.
CCCCGGCCCGCTCGAGCCGCTCGGGGTAGGTCGTCCAGGAGTAGCCCTTTTCGTCGTTGCCGAGGACCGGGCCGCCGCCGACGCCGTCGTTGCCGGTGTAGCCGGTCCACATGTAGTAGCGGTTCGGGTCGGTCGAGCCCATGAACGAGCAGTGGTAGGCGTCGCACACGGTGAACGCGTCGGCGAGCGCGTAGTGGAACGGGATGTCTTCGCGGGTCAGGTACGCCATCGTGGTCGAGCCCTTGGCGGGCACCCAGTTGTCGTACTTGCCGCCGTTCCACGCCGCGTGCGTGTCGTTCCAGCCGTGCGGGAGGTCCTGGATGAACTGCAGGCCCAGGTTGTCCGCTTCGGGCCGGAAGGGCAGGATGTCCCGCTTGCCGTCCGACTGCGCCCAGACCACCTTGCCGTTGGCCAGGGTCGCCGGCCGCGGGTCGCCGAAGCCGCGCACCCCGCGCAGCGTGCCGAAGTAGTGGTCGAACGAGCGGTTCTCCTGCATCAGCACCACGACGTGCTCGACGTCGCGCACCGTCCCGGTGCGGTGGTGGGCGGGGATTTCCGCCGCGCGGGCGATGCTGGTGGACAGGGCCGAGAGGGCGGCGGTGCCGCCGGCCAGCTGCAGGAACCGTCGACGGTTCACGTCGGTCATGAGGACTCCGGGGGTTCGTGGTGGAGAGCCGGGCCAGTATCTTCGGTACACCGAGAACCTAGGCCCGGCCCGGAGCCAACTCCAGGAGAAACCCTCGTGAACGCCTGGCGTCCGGTCAGAGCCGCGACACCTGGTAGTGCGCGATCAGCCAGGTGTCGCCCGTCCGGCGGAGCAGGACGCCGAGGTGGACCGGGAGCGGCGGCCGGTCGGTGAAGCCGAACTCGACACCCGCGTAGCCGAGCACCAGGTCGTCGGCGAGGCGGCGGGCCTCCAGCACCCGGTAGTCGGCGGTCAGGCCGAGCGGCTGGGCGTCGTAGTACTTCGCGACGCCGTCGCGGCCCACGCTGTAGGGGTGCAGGCCCTGGAAGATCGCGTCCTCGGTGAAGTGCCGGGCGACGCGGTCGGGGTCGTGCGCGCCGACGGCCGACCGCCAGCCGTCGAGCACGCCGGTGAGGATGTCCCGTGCGGTGGTCATGGTGGTTTTCCTCTCCTCGGCCAGGGAAGTCAGTGGCCGGCGCTCTGGCCGCCGTCGACGTGCAGGATCTCCCCGGTCACGAACGGCGCGTTCTCCAGGAACAGGACGGCGTCGACGATGTCGCCGATCTCCCCCAGCCGCCCGACCGGGTGCAGGCTCGCGAGAGCGTCGTGGGTTTCGGCCGGGTGCATCGGGGTGCGGATGATGCCGGGCGACACGGCGTTCACCCGGACCCCGCGCGTCGCATACTCGATCGCGAGGGACTTGGTGACCGAGTTGAGGCCGCCCTTGGTCAGTGACGCCAAGGCCGACGGCACGGCGCTGTTCGCGTGGTCGGTGAGGCTGGTGGTGATGCTGACGACGTGCCCGCCGTCGGCCATCGCCGCGATGGCCCGCTGCGTGACCTCGAAGAAGCCGCGCAGGTTCACGCCGGTCACCAGGTCGAAGTCGGCGGCGGTGTACTCGGTGAACGGCTTGGCGACGAAGACGCCGGCGTTGTTGACCAGCGTGTCGACGCGGCCGAACGTCTCGAGGGCGCGCTCGATCACGCGGGCGCCGACCGCCGGGTCGGCGATGTCGCCGGCGACGGTCAGGATCCCGGCGTCGCCGGCCGGGGTGATGGACCGCGAGTTCGCGACCACCTGGTAGCCGAGCTTGCGGTACGCCTCGACCAGTGCCGCGCCGATGCCCTGCGAGGCGCCGGTGACGACCGCGACCTTCTGCGTGCTCATGACTGTGGACCTCCTGTGGGGGAATGGTTCGTTCGTCCTGAGCCGACTGTGCGGCGGGCCGGGGCGGCTTCGCCACGACCGGTTCGCTCCCAGCTGGGAGGTCTGTCCTCCCACCGCATTAAGCTGCCACAATGGAGCTACGCCAGCTTCGGTACTTCGTGGCCGTCGCCACAGAACTCAACTTCGGCCGGGCCGCCGACCGCCTGCGCATCGCCGGGCCGTCCCTGTCCCAGCAGATCAAGGCGCTGGAGCGGGACCTCGGCGTCCGGCTGTTCGACCGCGACCGCCGGTCGGTCACGCTCACCGAGTGCGGCGAGTCGCTGCTGCCCCGGGTCCGGGCCCTGCTGGAGCAGGCGGACGAGCTGCGCCGGACCGCGGCGGGCATCGCCGCGCGGGAACCGGTCCGGCTGGGCTACGTCAACTGGCATCCGGCCGACCTGATGGACCGGGTGGCGGGGGTGGCGCACCTGCACGTCGACACGTGGGTGCTGCCGTCGCACGCCCAGCTGCGCCGCGTCGCCGACGGCAGCCTCGACCTGGCGATCTGCTGGGCCCGCGCGGCCGAGCTGGCCGAGCACGGGCTGGCCGGGCGGCTGCTCGGCGCGGACCGCCTGCACGCGATCGGCACCGGCACTGGCCCGGTCCGCGCCCGGGACGTCGTCGTGCTGGTCGACGACGACACGGAAAGCTGGGCTTCCTGGAACGCTTTCGCGGAGGAGTTCGCCCGCGACACGGGCGCGACCGTCGTGCGCACCGAGGACGGCGGGGTGACGGGCCCGGCGTTCTTCGACCACGTGCGACGGCTGCGGCGGCCGGTCCTCAACTCGCCGAAGGGCCAGACGGCCCCGGTCCCGGCGGACCTCGCCCGGCGGCCGGTGGTGGACCCGGCGCCGTTCTGGACGTGGTCGCTGGTGTCGCGGCAGGACGAGACCCGCGCGCCGGTCCTGGCGGCGGTGGAGGCGCTCAGCCGGGAGGTCGGGCCGGGAGTGCTTGACCCGGCCGGGTGGCTGCCCGCCGACGACCCGCACACCGCACGACGCTAGAGCGCGATCCGGCCGGAGTCCTCGGCGGCGGCAGCACGTCGGGAGGTCGCCGCGGACCCGTCCCGAACCGCGCGGCCCGCACCCCGTTACGGCACCAGCACGATCCGGCCGAAGACCTCACCGGCGTCCACCATCCGGTGCGCGGCGACCGCCTCCGCCAGCGGCAGTACCTCGTGCACCACCGTCACCAGCTCCCCGCGCACCGCGGCCTCGAACTGCGCGGCCCGCACGGCCCGGCGCTCGGAAGCGGGCACGGTGTCCGCGCTGAACGTGGCGAACGTCAGCGACTTCCGGAACGCGGTCATCAGCGCCGTGCCGAAGTCCGGCGGCGGCTGGCCACCGACCGCGCCGACCACCACCAGGCGCCCGTTCGGGTTGAGCCTGCCGAGGAAGGCGGGCAGGTCCGCGCCCGCGACGACATCGAAGACCACGTCGTAGCCCTCGCCGCCGGTGCCGGACCGGTCCAGCACGTGCGTCGCGCCCAGCTCCCGCAGCCGCTCGCCCCGCGCGGGCGACGACGTCGTGACGGCCACCGCGCCCGCCCCGCCGCGCGCCGCGAGCTGCACCGCCGTGATCCCGATGCTGCCCGCCGCGCCACGCACCAGCACCGACTCGCCGGGGGCGAAGCGCGCGTGGGCCAGCCCGAAGTGGGCCACCACCCCGGCGCTGCCGAGCGTCACGGCGTCGACGGCGGAGAGGCCGTCCGGGAGCGGAACGGCGTCGTCGACCGCGACGGCCGCCTGTTCGACGTAACCGCCCCCGGTGCCGGTGAACGCCCACACGCGGCGGCCGTTCCACACCGGATCGACCCCGGCGCCGACGGCGGTCACCGTGCCCGCCACCTCCCCGCCCGGGATGTGGCCTTCGCCGAACCCGTAGGCGGCGAGCGCACCGCTGCGGATGAGCACGTCCACCCCGCCGACCCCGATGGCCTCGACGGCGACGGAGATTTCCCCGGGGCCGGGCACGGGCTCCGGCCGGTCCGCGACGGCCAGGCCTTCGGGACCGCCGAACCGCTTGATCACCACTGTCTTCACGTCCGCGACGCTAGGCGCGATCCGGGCGGCGGAACCGGAAGTGAGAGCGGCCGCCGGAGTTCTGCCTCAGTACCGCCGGAAGGCGCGGCGGTAGGCGCCGGGAGTCGTGCCCACCAGGGCACGGAAACGACGTCGCAGGTTCACCGCGCTGGCGAGCCCGACCCGGACCGCGATCGCCTCCACCGGCAAGTCGGTCTCCTCCAACAGGGTCCGCGCCTCGGCGACCCGCCGCGCCAGCAACCAGGCACCGGGACTCGTGCCCAGCTGCTCGGCGAACCGACGCGCCAGCGTGCGCGGCGAGACGTTCAGCCGCGCGGCCAGCTCCGCCACCGACAACGGCGTCCCCAGCCGGGCCCCGGCCCACTCGAGGAGGCCGTCGAGCGCGTCGGCGGGCGACGACGGTGGCGCGTACTGCGCTTGGCCGCCGTCGCGGTGGGGCGGCATCACCATGTGCCGCGCGACGAGGGCGGCGTGCGCGGCGCCGTGGTCCGTGCGCACGAGGTGCAGGCACAGGTCGATCCCGGCACCCGCCCCGGCGCTCGTGGCGACGTCGCCGTGGTCGACGTACAGCGCATCCGGCTCGACGCGCACCTGCGGGAACTCGCGGCGCAGCTGCTCGGCGCGGGCCCAGTGCGTGGTGGCCGAGCGGCCGTCGAGCAGGCCGGTGCGGGCCAGCGCGAAGACGCCGGAACAGATCGTGACGAGCCGCGCGCCCCGGGCGTGCGCTCGCAGCAGCGCGCGGCGCACGGCGTCCGGCAGCGGCGCCTCGAGCGGCGCCCAGCCCGGGATGAGGACGGTGTCCGCGGTGGCGAGCGCGTCGAGTCCGTGCGGCACCGCCATCGCGTAACCGGCCGACGTAGGCACCGGGCCCGGGGTTTCCGTGCAGACGTCGAAGACGTAGTGCTGGGGCACCCCGGCGCGGGGTGTGCCGAAGACCTCGGCGGCGATGCCGAGCTCGAAGGTCGACTGCACCGGCCGCACGAGGGCCACCACGCGATGCATGGCAGGAAAGTACCCCATGGTGTCGTTCCCGACGCTGTCCGGCGCGGCTCGCCCGCGGCACGGTGGGAGACATGCACCCGGAAATCCTCACCCAGGACGGCTACACCGCCGTCTCCGTCACGGAATCCCGCGTCCGCGAGCTGTTCCCCGGCATCCGCCTGCGTCCACTGTGGACCGGACCGGACGGCGCGCACGCCAACGTGCTGGAGATGGACCCGGGCACGACGTGGCCGCGCCGCGACGTCCACGAGCCGGGGCCGGAGGAGGTGTACGTCGTGGCCGGGACGTTCAACGACGGGGCGCGGGATTACCCGGCGGGCACGTTCTTGCACGCTCCGGCGGGCTCTTGGCACCTGCCGCAGTCGGCTACGGGCTGCACGCTGTTCCTCTTCTATCCGCAGGGCTGAGCGGCCCGCCGCCGCCATGGCCAGCGCGCCCGCGAGCGACCCGCGGCCGCCTCGCGGGCCGCGGCGACCGGGGCTGGGCGGCCCGCCGACGCCACGCCAACACGCCCGCGCCCTCGATCACCTCGCGGACCGCGACCAACGGCTACCTCGGGGCTGAGCGGCCGCCGCCAGCGCGCCCGCGCGCGATCCCTCAGCCGCCTCGCCGACCGGGGCCACCAGCTACCCCCGGGGCTGAACCCGCCGCCGTCGGCCCAAAACCGCCGCCGCCAGGATGCCCGCCGTCACGAACACCGCCAGCGCCAGCATGCTGATCCCCATCCCGCGCGTGAACGCGTCCCGCGCCGCGACCGCCACCGAGCCGCCCGCCGGACCCGCCGTCGACGCCACCGCCAGCGCGCCCGCGAGCGAGCCCTCGGCCGCCTCGCGGGCCGCCGGTGGGAGCGCCGCCGTCGCCGTGCCGACGGAATCCGTGTACGCCGCCGAAAGCACGCTGCCCACCAGCGCGATCCCCAGTGCCGCACCGATTTCGCGCGTCGCGTCGTTGACCGCCGATGCCACGCCGTACTGGGATGGCGGGACGTTGTCGAGGATCGCGCTCGTCGCCGCCGGGGCCGTCACGCCGATCCCCGCGCCCAGCACGCACACCGCCACCGCCAGCTCCGGATAGCCGCTGTCCGCGTCGAGCGCGCCGATCAGCACCATGCCCGCGACGACCACCGCGAGCCCGGCGCACGTCACCACCCGCAGCCCGAACCGGCGCACCAGCGGCGCCGACGCCAGCGACAGCGGGAACAGCGAAACCGCGACCGGCCACAACGCCAGCCCCGAGTCCAGCGCCGAATACCCCCGCACCAGCTGCAGGTACTGCGCCAGCGCGTAGAACATGCCGAACGCCGCGGTGAACTGGACCGTCACCGACACCGAGCCGGTCGCGAAGGCGGCGTCGCCGAACAACCGCACGTCCAGCAGGGGCGCCTCGGTCCGCAGCTCGTGCACCACGAACAGCGCGGCCAGCACCAGGCCGCCCGCGATCGAGCCCAGCACCAGGCCGTGGCCCCAGCCGAGGTCGGCGACGCGCAGGATCCCGAACACGACCGCCCCGATCGCGGCGGCGCCGAGCACCGCGCCCGGCAGGTCGAACCGGCGCGGGTGGCCGTCGCGCGACGTCGGGACCGTCAGGCTCGCGGCCACCAGGACCACCGACAGCGCCGCCGGGCCGAGGAACACCGAATGCCACGAGAAGTGCCGCAGGAGCACCCCCGCGAGCACCAGCCCGCCGAGCCCGCCGACCCCGGCGACGGCCGCCCAGATCCCGATCGCCCGTCCCCGCCGCTCGGGCGGGAAGCTCGCGTTGATGATCGACAGCGTCGCGGGCATGATCATCGCCGCACCGAGCCCGGTGACCGCACGGGCCGCGACCAGCCAGAACGGCGTCGCGAGGAACACGGGCGCGGCGCACCCGGCGGCGAACACCAGCAGCCCGGCGACCAGCACCCCGCGGCGCCCGCGCCGGTCCCCCACCGCGCCGGCGGGCAGGACGAGGGCGGCGAGCACCAGCGTGTAGACGTCGACGATCCAGGTCTGCTCGGCCTGGGTCGCGCCGGTGCCGGAGGCCAGCGCGGGCAGGGCGGCGTTCACGATGGTCACCATGGCGATCACCAGGCCGACCGCCGTGCACATGACGCCGACCGTCCACGCGCGGCGGCCGGGCGGCACCGCGACCTCGTCCGCGAGCCGCGAACCCGCTCGCATACCCCTCCTCCGTCGTCGGTCGGTCCGACGCTACCCACGGGATTCGAGACTGCCCGGGCGTCCGCGTCTCGGTTCCGGCCGAGGGTCACCCGGTCGTGGCGAACGGGCGGGCGCGACACTGAGCGTGCCCAGACCGCCGCGTTCGAAGGGACCCCGATGACGACGCCGACCGACCCGCGGTTCACCCGCCAGCGGAGCGTGCACGAGTTCCTCACCGCCCGCGGCTGGCACCTCGACGGCGACAGCGACCCCGGCGAGGCGTGGTTCGCGAACGACCCGAACGCGGGCTGGCACTACCCGGCCAGCTTCGGCGGCGAGCGGATCAACGAGGTCTCGGACACGACGCCGGTCCCGCTGCAGGGCTACTTCACGTTCGGCGAGGAGGGCGAAGAGGTGTTCACGATCGTGGCGGCGGGCAACCTGCGCGGCAGCGGCTGCGCCGAGCACGACACGCGCGAGCGGTTCTTCCCGTTGACCGCGGACGGCGGAGTCGATCTGGCGCCGGTCGCCGCGTTGCTGGACACGCTGGAGTCGCGGGCCCGCGACCTCGACGCGCGGGCGGTCGTCGAATGCCTGTACTTCGGGCCGTGTCCGGGGTCGGCTCGGTAGGCTGCCCGGCGTGAGCGAAGCACCATCCGGCCCGCTGGCCGAGCGGATCGGGCAGCGCATCGGCAGCCTCTCGGCCGCCGAGCGGCGGGTGGCCGAATACCTGTGGAAGCACCCCGGGATGATCGTGCTGTCCACCGCCGGGGAGCTGGGTGCGCTCAGCGGCACCAGTGACGCCACCGTCGTCCGGACCGTCAAGTCGCTCGGCTACTCGGGGCTGCCCGAGCTCAAGCGCGCCGTGGGCGAGCAGGTCGTCTCCGACACGCCCGCCACCAAGCTGCGGCACCGCGTCGAGCAAGCGGGCGACGACAGCGGGTCGCAGCTCGACCAGTTGCTCGCCGAATCGATCGACCGGCTCACCGAGACCCGGCGGATGCTCGCCGAGCCCGCCTTCACCGCCGCCGTCGAGCTGCTCGCCGGGGCGCGGGAAGTCGTCGGGTACGGGCTCGGCGTCTCGGAACTGCCCATGCGCTACCTGGCCACGCGGCTGCGGCGGCTCGGCCGCCGGGCCCGCAGCACCTCGGCCACCGGGTTCCGGCTCGCCGACGAGCTGCTCACCGTCGAGGCGGGCGACGTCCTCGTGCTGAACGCGCCCCTGCGCCTGCTGCCGGAGATGACGACCGCCGCCCGCCACGCGCGTGCCGCCGGGGCTGGGGTACTGCTGCTCACCGACTCGCTCGGGGCCACTTTGGACAGTCTGGTCGACGTGACGCTCCCCGCCGTGCGCTCGGGGACCGGGCTCACGCAGGAAGGCCTCACCACGACGTTTGTCTTGGACTGCCTGCTGCTCGCGGTCGCCAAGCGGGACCCCGGCGCCATGTCGGCGAACACGGAACTGCTCGCCGACCTGCGCGACCGGCTCGCCCCGCGTGACCTCCGCTCCCGCCGCGACTGACCAGGTCAGCCGTGGCCGCGTGCGGCGGCGCGGTAGCGGCCGGGTGTCTGGCCGACCAGCTCGGTGAACGCTTCGATGAAGCTGCTGGGGTTCGACCACCCCAGCCGGATCGCCGTGTCGGTGACCGAAGTGCCCGCGCCGAGTTCGAGCAGCGCCCGCTGGATGCGCAGCAGCGTCCGCCACTGGTGGAAGCTCATCGACAGCTCGCTGCCGAACAGGCGGCTGAGCGTGCGCTCGCTCGACCCGGTCCGGTGGCCCAGCTCCGCCAGGGTCGCCGGGCTGGCCGGGTCCGCGTGCAGCAAATCGGTCACGGCCTTCAGGCGGGCGTCGCCCGGCTCCGGGAGGCGCAGCGGCTCCCGCCGGGCACGCGCCAGCTCCGCGAGGACGACGTCGAGGAGCAGCCGGGCGCGGGCGCCGTCGACCGGCTCGGGGTCGCCGGTCCTCGCCAGGTAGGCCTCGCGCAGCAGCGCGCTGGCCGTGAACACCGAGGGTTCGGCGGGCAGCTGCCCGGCCAGTTCGGCAGGCACCCGGAGCAGCCGGACGTCGGTCTCACCGTAGGAGCGGCTGCTGTGCACGTGGAACGGCGGCACCCAGGTGATGCGGTTGGCGGGCGCCACCCAGGTGCCCGCCTCGGTCGTCGTGACCAGTGCCCCGGAGGCGGCGTACCTGAGCTGACCGAAGTCGTGGAAGTGCGCGGCGACGTCCTGGCCGTGGGCCAGTGGCCCACACGAGGCCGCATCGTCGGTCGACAACACCGGCTCGTGGACAAGTTCGGTCACGGCCACCACCCTAGCCCGCGTGGCGGGTTTCCGGCATTCTCCGGCGCGACACCGGTGGCACGCCCGGGTCCCGGCAGGACATCGTCGAGGCATGCGAATGATCACCCAGCACAGCTTCGGGGGCCCCGAGGTCCTCACCGTCGTCGACGCGCCCGCGCCCCGGCCGCTGCCGACCGAAGTCCTCGTCCGGGTCGCGGCGATCGGGCTGAACCCCCTGGAACCGCGCCTGCGTGCCGGTGAGTTCCCGCTGCTCGGGCAGCCGCCGTTCGTCCTCGGCTGGGACATCAGCGGCGTGGTCGAGACGGCGGCGACGTGGCGGTTCCGGCCCGGCGACGAGGTGTTCGGGATGCCGCTGTTCCCGCGGGCGGCCGGTGCGTACGCCGAGTTCGTGGCCGCGCCGGCCTTGCACCTGGTGCGGAAGCCACCGTCCCTCTCGCACGTCGAGGCGGCGGCGTTGCCCGTCGTCGGGCTGACCGCGTGGCAGGGCCTCGTCGACCACGGCGGCGTGACCGAGGGCCACCGCGTCCTGATCCACGGCGGAGGCGGCGGGGTCGGCCACGTCGCGATCCAGCTCGCGAAGGCGCTCGGCGCGCACGTGGTCACCACCGCCAGCGGGAGCAAGAGGGAGTTCGTCGAGGGGTTCGGCGCCGACGAGGTGATCGACTACACGACGACCGACTTCGCCGAGGTGGTCCGGGACATCGACGTCGTGCTCGACACCCTCGGCGGCGACGCTGCCGAGCGCTCGCTCGAGGTGCTTCGCCCCGGCGGTCACCTCGTGACGGCGGTCGCCGATGAGGACACGGTGCTCGCCGCCAAGTTCGAGGCGGCGGGCAAGCGCTTCAGCGGCATCGGCGTCGATCCGGACCCGGTCGCCCTGCGCGGTCTCGTCGAGCTCGTCGAGCAGGGCAAGCTCCGGGTCCACGTGCAGGAGACCTTCCCGTTCGAGCGCATCGCCGACGCCCACCGGCTGATCGAGCGCGGTCACCTCCGCGGCAAGGTCGTCCTCACCGTCTGATCACCGATCCCTTCGCGGACGGGAGCGCCGTCGGGCCGGAGTTGCAGTTGACGCCGTGGTCGAGCACGACGTCGTCGCCGTCGAACCGCAGCGTCAGCCGGTCGATGAACGGGCCCTCCAGGAAGTGCCACGTCAGCTCCAGCTCGTCCACAGTGGACCAGCGCGCGCCCGCCAGCACCGGGGCCGCGTCGTCCTGGTAGGAGTGGTGCAGCCGCCAGACGCTCACGCCCGTGCGCTGCGGCACCCACCTCCCCAGCCCGTGCTCGAGCACGTGCGTCCCCCGGTCGTCCTCGACCTCGAGCCGCACGGCGTCGCCGTCCACCTCGACCACCAGGGACCGGACGTCCTGATCGTTCGGTGCGAAGCCGTAGGCCCGCCGGAACCGCGGACCGTCCACAGGCGACTCCAGGGAGTCGGGTTCGCGGGAAAGCCGCCCGGCGAGCCCGTCGAACCCGTCGTCCGCGTCGAACGCTTCGCGGAACGTCTCGCGCAGCATGCCGGGCAGGTCGTGGTACTCCGGATCGGGCATCGCGCCCGTCACCACGACGACGGCGTCGTGGTCGGGGAACACCATGCACTCCTGCCCGAACAGCCCGGACGCGGTGTAGACGCCGTCCTCGGTCACCCAGAACTGGTAGCCGTAGCCGGAGTCCGCGACCGCGTCCGGGCCGGGCGGGACGAGCTCCTTGCCGTTCCACTCGCCGCTCACCGCCCGCCGCACGTGCAGGCCCGACGCCTTCCGCACCCACCCGGCGGGCAGCACGCGGCGGCCGTCCCACACGCCGTCCTGGAGGTGGAGCACGCCGAACGACAGCAGGTCGTGCGGTCGCAGCGACAAGCCGTTGCCTCCGCTGGACACCCCGGCCGGATCCCGTTCCCACGTGTAGTCCGTTATACGCAAGGGTTCGAACAGCCGCGGCCGCAGGTATTCGTCGACCGGCTCCCCCGCGACCTCCTGCACGATCGCCGACAGCACGTGGCTCGTCGTGCTGCTGTACCGGAAGCCGCGGCCGGGGCGGTCGACGACCGGCTCGTCCAGGAACTCGTCGACCCAGCCGGTCTTGCGCAGGCGGGTCGTCGCACCGGACAGGCCGCGCGCGTGCCCGGTCCGCATGGTCAGCAGGTCACGCACGCGCATCCGGCTCAGGTTCTCCCCCGGTGCCTCGCGCAGGCGGCCGCGGAAGAAGTCCACGACCGGGTCTTCGAGGTCGAGCAACCCTTCGGCCTCGGCGAACCCGACCGCGGCGGCGGTGAAGCTCTTGGTGGCCGAGTGCAGTTTGTGCACCAGCCCCGGTTCGTGCGGCCACCGCCACAGGTCGAGAACCAGCTCGCCGTGCCGGTGCACGAGCAGCGAGTGCACCCGCATGCCCCGCTCGGCCAGCGTGTCCAAAAGGGACGCGACCGCGGCGCTCACCGGACGCTCCGCGCCTCGACCAGCAGCCCGCCGAAGAAGTCCTGAACCACGGGCACCACGCCGGTGCCCCGGTGCGCGACGCCGGGGACGACGTCGTACCGCACCGCGATGCCCTGCGCGACGAAGTTGTCGCGCAGGGTTTCCAGCCGCTCCACCCGGGTGCTGCCGGTCGTCTCCACGCCGTCCATCCAGTTCGGACCGCCCGGGTTGGTGATCTCCCACGTCTCGACGTCCTCTTCGCCGACCACCATCTGCACCGGCACCCGGCGCAGCGCGTCGAGGTCGATGCGGATGCCGAAGCGGTCCTCGAAGCCGCCGGTGCCGAGCCACCACGGCAGGCTGTCGTCGAGCTGGGTGATCCGGCCCGGCGCGCCGATCGACACGCCGGCCAGGCGGTCCGGGTGCGCGTAGTAGAACCGGTGCGCGAACTGGCCGCCGCCGGAGAACCCGTGCAGGAAGAACCGCTCGGGCCGCGCGTTGAACGCGGCGGCGGCCTCGTCGACGATGTGCAGCAGCTCCTCGTCGAAGCGCAGCCCGCGGTATTCGAGGAACTTGAAGCTGTGCAGCTCGCCCGGCTCCATCAGGCCCGCCGGGAACAGCGGGGTGAGGATCACGCACCGGTGCTCGATCGCGAACTGCTTCCAGCGGTCGCGGTAGAGCTCGGCCGACCGCCCGGTGCCGTGCTGGACGACCACGAGCGGCAGCGGTTCGGCGTCCGGCGTGTGGTCCTTGGGCACGTACAGCGCGTAGAACAGGCGCTGGTCGTGCTGGGAGGCGAAGAACGGCGTGCCACCGACGAAGTGGGCGCGTTCGGAGGCGAGGTCGGTCGTGCCGGTCATGGAGCGGTGTCCTCCTGGGACGTCGTGACGAACGGGGTCAGAACTCGGCGCTCGGCACCGGTTCGGGCGCCGGGGCCGCGGCGGGGCGCGACAGCCGCTCGCTCAGCTTCGCCGTGGTGACGAAGGAGATCGCGAGCAAAACGGCCAGCAGCACGCCGATGCCGACGATGCCGCCGCTGAGCGTCGGGTCGGGGTCGCCGGCCTCGACGCGGGCCGAACCGGTCAGGAACGACAGCACGAAGAGCACGCCGACGGCGAGCACCACCTCGGCGGTGACGAAGCCGGGGAACACGCGCAGGGCGAGCCGGAAGACCGAACCCTCCGCGCCCGCGGCCCGCGCCCGGCCGATGCGGGGCATGAGGACGAACTCGTTCAGCGCGCCGATGCCGATCATGGTCGCCACCAGGCAGACCTTGACGAGCAGGAACCGGCCGAAGCTGGTGGTGAGCAGCTCGCCGGGGCTGCCGACGAGCGACCAGGCCAGGTAGAGGCCGCTGATCAGCAGGCAGCCGACCGCGCACAGCGCGACCGTGCTGAAGCGGGTCCAGATCCCGGCCCAGGTGGTGCCGGCGCCGGGGTGAGCCGCCGCCGCGCCGTCGCCAGCACGACGAGGGAGGCGATCCCGCCGACCCACGTGGACACGGCGAACACGTGCAGGTGGTCCAGCAGGCTGTCGACGAGCGAGTCGACCGTCTCCTTGCCGAAGTCGGTCGGCAGCAACGTGACCTGGTAGGCGACGAAGTTCAGGACGAGCCCGGACAACGCGATGCCGGTCAGGTGCGCGCGCAGCTTCGGCGACCACAGCAGCATCAGCACGACGGCCGAGGCACCCCAGAGCAGGTACTGGGTGAGCGTGAGCGCGCCGGAGGAAACCCACTCACCGCGCTTGGCGGGCACGCTGACGTACTTCGCGATCGTGCCGGGCCGCAATGCCTGGCTGTACGGGATTTCGACGCCCTTCACGCGGGCGGCCTTGCCGGCGATCTGGAAGTACAGGGCCACCAGGAACCAGGTCCCGATGACGGCGAGCAGGAGGCTGGTCCGGCGGTGCAGCACCGCGCGGTCCGCGGGGTCGACGGACCGTCGCTTGAGGACCGGGCGGAGCACGAGCAGGTGGAGCATCGTGGCGCCGATCGACCCGATCAACCCGGCGAAGTAGGCCATCTTGGTGATGACCCGCCACGCTGCGGGTACGGGGTTGGCGACGGCGGCCGGGACTTGCGCGAGCAGGAACGACATCACGGCGATCTCCTCGGCGGGAGTAGGGGGATGCCGGAAGTGTAGCCGATCCTTCCTGAAATGGAAGACTGAAATATTCGCTACAACGTTGGCGGGCAAGGACTCCGCGACGTCCACTGTGGATTCCGGGCACGCCGAAGGCGCCCCCGAGCGGGTGCACGGCGGCGCGGGGAACGGACGTCAGGCCTGACGCTTGCGCCTTCGCTTCGGTGGGGCCGAGCGCTCGCCGCCTTGGACGAGCTCCGACCGCAGGGACGTCAGCAGCTCCGAAGCCCGGGTGGAGCGGGCTTCGTCGCGGGAAGCCAGCTGCAGCACCAGAGCGTCGGTCAGCACCTCGGCGGCGAGCATCTCGCCGGTGAAGTTGCTCGCCGACTGGGGCGCCGTCAGCGTCACGTCCACGCGGTCGGCGAACTGCGCCTGCAGCGTGCTGGAGACCAGCAGGACCCGCGCGCCCACGGTGCGCGCGTGGTCGAGCACCACTTCGATCTCCGCCAGCAGCCGGCTCGGGGTGTAGAGCACGACGACGTCGTCGGCGCGCAGGCCCAGCAGGTCGTCGGCGAGCTGGAACCCGGTCGCCCAGCTGGCGCGGGCCCGCCGCCCCATGCGCGTCAGCCGCAGGGCGAGGTAGCGGGCCACCAGCCCGGACCCGCCGAGCCCGAACGCGAGCACCTCGCGGGCTTCGTCGAGCAACCCGACGGCGGCGGCGAAGTCGTCTTCGTCGACCAGCCGCCAGGTCGAGGCGAGCCGCTCGGCCGCCTCGGTGAACACGCGGGCGATCGCCGAGTCGCCGTCGTCGTCCGCGCGATCGACCTGGAAGTGGTGCACCGCGCTGGTTTCGACGACCACCTCCGCGGCGAGCGTGCGGCGCAGGTCGAGCATGCCGTCGAACCCGAGGGACTTGGCCGTGCGCACGACGGTCGCGTCACTGGTCCGCGTCGCGCCGCCGATCTGCTCCGCGGTGGCGAAGATGGCGTGCCGGGCGTGGTCGCGCAGGTACTCCGCGACGATCCGCTCGGCCCGGGACATCCCGGCCAGGCTCTGGTTGATCCGCGCGCTCAGCGAACGGTCTTCGCCGCTCTGCTCGGTCATCTGCTCTCCCCTCGGCACCGCCGCATCGTAGTCGTCCACGCCGGTCACGACCGCCCGGCGAGGACCCCGGCGAAGAAGTCCTGCACGACGGGCTGCAGCTCGAGCCCGCGGTGCGCCAGGCCCGGCACGACGTCGAAGCGCACGTCGATGCCGTGGCGCGTGAAGTTGTCCCGCAGCGAGGCGAGCCGCTCGACCCGCGTGTCTCCCCCGGCGTCGACCCCCGGCTCGGCGATCTCCCAGGTCTCGGTGTCCTCCGCGCCGACGACCATCTGCACCGGGACGGCGCGCAGCGCGGGCAGGTCCAGGTCCACGCCGAACCGCTCGCGCAGGTCGGCCGTGCCCGGCCACCACGGCACCCGCGGGTCGATCCGGGTGACGCGGCCCGGTGCGCCGATCGACAGCGCGGAGAGCCGGTGCGCGTGCAGGTAGGCGAAGCGGTGCACGAACTGCCCGCCGCCGGAGAACCCGTGCAGCGCGAACTTCGCGGCATCGACGCGGTACCGCCGCGCGACCTCGTCGACGATGTCGAGCAGCACCCGGTCGAAGCGCACGCCGTGGAAGCTGAGCCGCTTGAAACCGTGGAGGTCACCCGGTTCGCCGATGCCCGCCGGGAAGAGCGGGGCCAGCACGACGGTTTCGCGCTCCTCGGCGAAGCCGCGGTAGGCGTCGCGGTAGCGCTCGGCCATCCGCTGGGTGCCGTGGACGACGACGGTCAGCGGCAGCGGCGCCTTCGCCGTCCGGTGCGCGCCGGGCACGTAGAGGCAGTACGAGAACCGCTGGTCGCGCTGCGAAGCGAAGAACGCGGTCGCGCCCGAGTGGTAGTACTCGACCGGATCCAGGACTCGCGCGCCGGCACTGGGACGCGGACTCGTCATGACTGCTCCTCGGCTGTAGCGGCTACGACAGGTGTTGACATTTCGGTAGCGCGGTCTATCTTATCCGTAGCTCAGGCTACAACATCTCATGAAATGTAGCGATCACTTCCGTCTGGAAGGCCACCCATGACACCGCTCGTCAGCATCCGCGGCCTGTGCAAGAGCTTCGGCGACATCGAAGTGCTGCACGACGTCGACCTCGACATCCACCACGGTGAGGTGGTCGTCGTCGTCGGGCCGTCCGGATCCGGGAAGTCGACGCTCTGCCGGTGCATCAACCGGCTGGAGCGGACCACCTCCGGGACCATCACCCTCGACGGGGAACCCCTGCCCGCGGAGGGTCGGCGGCTCGCGCGGCTGCGGGCCGACGTCGGCATGGTCTTCCAGTCGTTCAACCTCTTCGGCCACCGCACGATCCTCGACAACGTCACCCTCGGGCCGATCAAGGTCCGCGGGATGTCGCCGCGGGACGCCGAAACCGAAGCCCGCCGCCTGCTCGACCGGGTCGGCGTCGGGGACCAGGCCGCCAAGCTGCCCGCCGAACTCTCCGGCGGGCAGCAGCAGCGGGTCGCGATCGCCCGCGCGCTCGCGATGAACCCGAAGCTCGTCCTGTTCGACGAACCGACCAGCGCGCTCGACCCCGAAATGGTGCACGAAGTCCTCGACGTGATGACCTCGCTCGCCGCCGACGGCACCACCATGGTCGTCGTCACCCACGAAATGGGCTTCGCCCGCCGCGCCGCCGACCGCGTCGTCTTCATGAGCGACGGCCGGATCGCCGAGCAAGGCACCCCCGAAGAGTTCTTCGACCGCACCGGCACCGACCGGGCGCGGGACTTCCTGTCCAAAGTCCTCCAGCACTGACCCCCACCACTCCCCGGGAGCACCCATGACCCTCCGCACCACGGCAGGCACCGCGGTCCTCACCGCCGCCCTGCTGGCCGCGCTGACCGCCTGCGGCAGCGCCCCCAACCAGGCCCCCGGCGCCGCGGCCAAGCCGGCCGGCGCCGAAATCGCCGGCCGGATCGACCAGTCCGCCGTCGTCGACGCCGGCCCGGTCGGGCAGAACCTGCCCAGCACGCCGATGCTCGACAAGATCCGGCAGAAGGGCGAGCTGTCGTTCGCGGGCAGCCGCAACACGATCGGCTTCTCCCAGCTCGACCCGGCCAGCGGCAAGCTGTCCGGCTTCGACGCCGGCATCGCCCAGCTGCTGGCGAAGTACCTGCTCGGCAAGCCGAACGCAAAGCTGCAGAGCGGCGGCTCCGACACACGGGAAGCGTTGCTGGGCAACCACACCATCGACACCGCGATCCAGACCTACACGATCACGCCGGACCGCGCGAAGCTCGTCAACTTCGCGGGCCCCTACTACATGGCGGCCAGCGGCATCGTCGTGAAGACGACCGACACGACCATCAAGCAGGCGAGCGACCTCGCCGGCAAGAAGGTGGCGACCGAGTCGGGCGCGGCGAAGGACGCGCTGCTGAAGGCCGTGCCGACCGCGCAGCCGGTGCTGTTCGACACCGCCGCCCAGTGCGTCGCCGCGGTCGAGCAGGGCCGCGCCGAGGCCATGACGCTCAACAACGCGTCGCTGTACGGGGTCGTCGCGACCAAGAACGACGTCAAGCTGCTCGACGCGACGTTCGGGTCGAACCCGTTCGGCATCGGCCTGCCCAAGGACGACCCGGCGTTCAAGGACGTCGTCAACCAGTTCCTGAAGACGATCGAGGCCGACGGGACGTGGACCAAGCTCTGGCAGGCCACGGTCGGCAAGCTCGTCAAGACGCCGGCGCCGCAGCCGCCGCAGATCGGCTCCGTGCCCGGTTCCTGAGAGGCCAACCACCATGTCCGTCCTGTTCGACCACATCGGTGAGCTGCTCACCGGCCTGCTGGTGACCCTGGAGCTGGCCGTGCTCGCCTTCCCGCTCGCCGTGCTGATCGGGACCGTGCTCGGCGTCTGCCGCGTCGGCCCGATCGCCCCGCTGCGGGCGGCGGCCGGCCTCTACGTCCAGTGCCTGCGCAACGCACCGCTGCTGCTCGTCCTGGTCATGGTGGTGTTCGGGCTGCCCTACGTCGGGGCGACCGTGCCGCTGTTCGGCTCGGTCGTCCTCGGCCTGGGGCTGTACTTCGGGGCCTACGTGTGCGAGACGGTCCGCTCGGGCATCGCGGCCGTCCCCACCGGGCAGATCGAAGCGGCCCGCGCGCTCGGGCTGCCGTTCTCCGGCGTCCTGCGGCAGGTCGTGCTGCCGCAGGCGTTCCGGTCCATGGCCCAGCCATTGGGCTCGATCTTCATCAACGTCTGCCTCGCCTCGGCGCTCGGCGCGGCCGTCGGCGTGCAGGAGCTCACCGGCTCCGCGCGGCAGTTCAACCTCGACCACGCCCAGCCCATCCCCAGCTTCATCGCGGCGGCGATCGGCTACCTGCTGATCACCCTCACCGCGGGGCAGCTGACCGGGGTCATCGAACGGAAGGTCCGGATCCGGCGATGAAGTCCACCGTGTTGTTCGACGAACTGGGTCCCCGGGGGAAGAAACGGCTTCGCATCGCGACAGTCGTCGCTTCTCTCGTCGTACTCGGCCTGCTCGCCGGGGCCATCGCCCAGCTCGGCCACGTCGGCCAGCTCTCGTCCCGGCTGTGGGCGCCGCTGGCGTCCTGGCCCAACATCCGCTACCTGCTCGACGGCCTGGGCATGACGCTGCGGATCGGCCTGTCGTGCGCGGCGATGTCGCTGGTGTTCGGCACGGTGTTCGGCCTCGGCCGGCTGTCGCCGCGTCGCTGGCTGTCCGTGCCGTGCGCGGCCGCGATCGAGCTGTTCCGGGCGATCCCGCTGATCCTGCTCGTGTACTTCTTCCTCATCGGCCTGCCCGCGTTCGGGTGGAACCTGCCGCCGTTCTGGGTGCTGTCCATCCCGATCGTGCTGCACGCGGGCTCGGTGTTCGCCGAGATCGTCCGCGCCGGCGTGAACTCCCTCGACCGCGGCCAGTTCGACGCGGCGGCGGCGATCGGACTGCACCGCGGCCAGGCCCTGCGGCTGGTGGTGCTGCCCCAGGTGTTCCGCGCGCTGCGCCCGGCCCTGGTGACGCAGGTGATCCGGACGCTCAAGGAGTCGAGCCTCGGCTACGTCGTGAGCTACCCGGAACTGCTGCGCAACGGGCAGGTCCTCGGCGAGTACAACGCGAACTTCCTGCAGGCGTACGCCTTGACGGCCGCGTTCTACATCGTCATCAACTTCGGCTTGTCGCGGATCGCCGACCTGCTGGACCGGCCGCCGCGACGGCGTCGGCGAGCCCGCGTCGCCCGGGCCGACTCACCGGTACCGGCGGCCGTGGTGGAGAGCGTTTCGTGACGGGGAACAGTTTCGGGAGCCGGTCCGAGCTCGAGCTGGCGGGCGAGCGGTACCGCGTGCACCGCGTCGACGCCGTGCCCGGCTCGGACCGGCTCCCGCTGAGCCACAAGATCCTGCTGGAAAACCTGCTGCGCCACGAAGACGGCCGGACCGTCACCGCCGAGCGGATCTCCTCGCTCGCGCGCGGCGAAAAGGGCGTCGTCGCGTTCTCGCCGTCGCGGGTCTTCCTGCACGACACCAACGGCGTCCCGGTGCTGACCGACCTGGCCGCGCTGCGCGACGCCGTGGCCGAGGCGGGCGGCGACCCGGCCGCGGTGCGCCCTCGCGTGCCCGCCCACCTGACCGTCGACCACTCCATCGCCACCGAGGTCTCCGGGCGGCCGGACGCCGTGCGGCGCAACGTCGAAATCGAGTACGCGCGCAACGGCGAACGCTTCCGCTTCCTCAAGTGGGGCGACCGGCTCGGCCTGCGCGTGGTCCCGCCGGGCACCGGGATCATGCACCAGATCAACCTCGAGCACCTGGCGAGCGTGGTCGAGCAGCGGGACGGCTGGGCGTTCCCGGACACCTGCGCCGGCACCGACTCCCACACCACGATGGTCAACGCGCTGGGCGTGCTGGCCTGGGGTGTCGGCGGGGTCGAGGCCGAGGCCGCGCTGCTCGGGCAGCCGCTGAGCCTGCTCGTGCCGCCGGTCGTCGGCGTCGAGCTGACCGGCGAGCTCCGCACCGGTACCACGGCGACCGATTTGGTGCTCACCGTCGTCGAGCGGCTGCGGGCGCACGGGGTGGTCGGGAAGTTCGTCGAGTTCACCGGCCCGGCCGTGGCGCGCCTGCCGCTCGCCCACCGCGCGACGATCGCGAACATGTGCCCGGAGTTCGGCGCCACCGCGGCGTTGTTCCCGATCGACGGCACGACACTGGCGTACCTGCGCCTGACCGGCCGTCGCGCGGACCACGTCACGGCCGTCGAGACGTACGCGAAGGAGCAAGGCCTCTGGCACGACCCCGACGCGGACCCGCGTTACGACGAGCGGCTGCGGATCGATCTCTCCGCGGTGACCGCGTCCCTCGCCGGGCCGCGGCGGCCGCAGGACCGCGTCGCGCTCGCCGACGTCCCTGCGAGCGTCAGCCGCGCGCTGGGGTCCACTTCGGACGGTCCGGTGCCGGAAGGTGCGGTGGCCATCGCGGCGATCACGTCGTGCACGAACACGTCCAACCCGCACGTGATGGTCGCCGCCGGGCTGCTCGCCCGCAACGCCCGCGCGCGCGGCCTCTCGGCGAAGCCGTGGGTGAAGACGAGCCTGGCGCCGGGGTCGAAGACCGTCACGGAATACCTACGGCGGGCCGGGCTGACGGCACCGCTGGACGAGCTGGGCTTCCAGCTGGTCGGCTACGGCTGCATGACGTGCATCGGCAACTCCGGCCCGCTGCTCTCCCAAGCCGCGGCGGCGGTCGCGGAACGCGGAACCGTCGTCGCGTCCGTGCTGTCGGGGAACCGGAACTTCGACGGCCGGATCAACAACGACGTCTCGCTCAACTACCTGGCCTCGCCGCCGCTGGTCGTCGCGTACGCGCTGGCCGGAAGGGTCACGGCCGACCTGACGACCGAGCCGCTCGGCACGGACCCGGACGGCTCCCCCGTCTTCCTCGCGGACATCTGGCCGGACGACGCGGAGATCGACGCGGTCGTCAATGCACACCTCACGCCGGAGCTGTTCCGCGACGCGTATGCGGACGTCTTCGACGGCGACTCGCTGTGGGCCGAAGTGCCCGCGGCGGACGGCGACCGGTTCGCCTGGCCGTCCGGCTCGACCTACCTGCGGCGGCCACCGTTCCTCGACGTCCCGGCCGCGCCCCCGGCCGACCTGACCGGCGCCCGGGCGTTGCTGCTGCTGGGCGACTCGGTGACGACGGACCACATCAGCCCCGCGGGCCGCATCCCGCCGTCGAGCTGCGCGGGCCGGTACCTGACTGGGCTCGGCGAGACCGAGCTGAACACGTATGCCTCCCGCCGCGGCAACTTCGAGGTGATGGTCAGAGGTGGGTTCGCCAATCCCCGCTTGGAAAACCGGCTCGCGCCGGGCGGCCTGACCCGCGACGTCACGGGTGCGGCGGTGCCGGTGTACGAGGCGTCCCGGTCGTTCGCGGGGACTCCCCTGCTGGTGGTCGCGGGCCGCGAGTACGGCACCGGTTCGTCGCGCGACTGGGCGGCGAAGGCCACGGCGTTGCTGCGGGTCCGGGTGGTGCTGGCTCAGTCGTTCGAGCGGATCCACCGGTCGAATCTGGTGCAGCTGGGTGTGCTGCCGCTGCAGTTCGCGGAGGGGCAGAGCGCGGACTCTTTGGGCCTGGACGGCACGGAGGAGTTCGACCTGCTGGGCATCCCGGAGGCGGTCGCCGACCCGGAGCGGCCGGTGACCGTGCGAGTCCGGCCGCGGGAGGGGGCCGCGTTCGAGTTCGCGGTGCGGGCCCGGCTCGACACCCCGCAGGAGGCGGTGCACTACGCGAGTGGCGGCGTGCTGCCCCAGGTGTTGCGGCATTTCGTGGGGGACGCCGGATCGGGCCGCACCACGGCGGCCGGCTGACCGACCTCACGCAGGCGTCAGCCGAGGCGACACTAAGCCATTCGGGCATGATCACGGCCGATCGCTCACCAGGCGAGCACCTCTGGCCCGGGCGTGTGCAATAGCTAGCTCGCAGACGAACAAAGCGCTCACGGCGGCGGTCGGGCTCGGGACGATCATGGGCGAATCGCTGCTCACCGCGCCGGCCAACCCGATCGTCTCCTTCCGCGTGTCAAAGGTGCCGATCGAGCCGTGGAAGTACAGCGCCTGGGAATCCGCATAGCGAGCGGGCGCCCGGAATCCGGGCGCCCGCTCGTCATCGCTCTCCTCTCAGGGTGCGCAGGCGTTCGGGTTGTCGAAGTGGCCCGGCGTGGTCGGGAACGCCGGTCCGGCCCCGTGGTCCTGCAGGTCCGCCTGGTACACCAGCGCCAGCTCGTCGTACGCCGACGTGCCCGTCGTCGTCACGTCGGCCGGGGCCTGGCCCGCGCCCAGGGAGTGCGCCCACCGCTGCAGGAAGTCCTGCTGCGTCGGGCTCCACTGCCGAACGTCGTTGTACCCGCCGTACGCCGCATTGCAGTGGGTGTACAGGTTGTACGCCCCGCCCCAGTCCAGCAGGCGGTCGCCCTGGTTGGGGCCGTTGTCGGCCACGTCGGCCTGCAGCACGTCACGGTCCCAGCCGCCGTAGATCCAGTCGATGCCCTGGTGGTGCTGGTTGTCCGCGACGTCGGCGTTGTCGAGGTTGGTCATCTCGAACCACGTGCACGGGTCCACCGTGACCGCGTTCTTGCCGTTGCCGAACGTCTGCGGCCACGGGTTCGCCGAGCACGTCGACGATCCCGGTGTGCCGTACGTTCCGCGCGGGCGCCAGTCGATGATGTCCGAACCCAGCGCTCCCGTCACCGGGTCGACCGACGGGCCGGTCGTCGCGCCCTTGCCGCCGAGCACGTAGTCGACGAGCGAGTCGTTGACGCCGCGGTCGTTCGGGTTGGCCGCGTCGGTGCCGCCCTTGCCGCCCCACAGCACGTCCGCGCCGTCGTCGCCGAAGACGTTGTCCCCGCCCGAATCGCCGTTGGCCAGGTCGTCGCCGTAGCCGCCGTGGATCGAGTCGTGGTCGTCGCCGCCGCGGATGCGGTCGGTGCCGCCTTCGAGGTCGCCGCGGTGCGGCATCGCCGGAGCGGTGCCGGGTGCGGCGAACGCGTCGCCGTTGACGTCGTGCTGCAGGTCGACCTGCCGGGTGACCGAGCCGGCCAGGAATCCCTCGTAGTGGATCTGGGGCACCTGGCTGTTGTCGATCACGAACTTGTTCGAACCGTCCTGGTACACGTCGACGATGCCGCCGCGGTCGCCGACCATGGCGTCGTCGCCGCCGGTGCCCCACATCCGGTCGTCACCCAGCTCGCCGTACATGTCGTCGGCGCCGTCACCCGGAGCCGTCGCCGTGCCGGTGTCGCCGTACATCAGGTCGTTCCCGTCCTGGCCGTACAGCGTGTCCTCGCCCGCGTCGCCCCACAGGTTGTCCGCACCCCAGGCGCCGGGCGCCTCACAGGTGGCCTGCGTGGTGGTGCAGAAGCGGGTCGGAGCCCCACCCGCGCCGTGGCGGACGAACGCCGCCCCGGCCGGCGGGGTCGCCGGGTAGCGCTTGGCGTAGATCCGGTTGGTCAGCGGCAGGGAGACCTTCGACAGGTCGTCGCCGAGCGCCACCGGCTTTCCCGTCTGGTCCACGATGTCCCGCACCGCGGTGCCGCCGTCGCCGAGGATGAAGTCGGCGGCGCCGTCGCCGTGCACGTCGTCGGCCGTGTCGCGGAAGACCGCCAGCGAACTGCCGCCGAGCAGGTCGTCCTGCCCGTTCGGCGCGGAGACGTCACCGAGGTCGTCCGACGCCGTGCCCGGCCACGCCGGGGTGGCCGGCGCGATCGCGATCCCGGCTTCGGCCAGCGTGCGGTCGCCGAACACCGTGTCGTGCCCGCCGTTGCCCTCGGCGTAGTCGTCGTTCGCGCCGCCGGAGATCTGGTCGTCGCCGTCCTGGCCGAAGATCACGTCGACGCCGCCGCCACCGGACAGCTGGTCGCCGCCCGCCACCGGACGCGTGGGCGCGCCGAGGAACCCGTTGCTCCACGAGAGGTCGAGCAGCCGCAGCGAACGCTGTGTCTCGAACGTCCCGTTGCTGCCCACGCGGAGCAGGTACGGCGACGGCGGCGCGATCCGGTCGGTGATCGCGTTGTCGCCGAGCACCACGTCGTCACCCGCGCCACCGAACACGGCGTCACCGGTGTCCGGCTGGCCCTGGGTGGTCAACGCCGTGTCGGTCCCGAAGATGACCGAGCTGCCGCCGACGAGGTCGTCGTCGCCGCCGTTGCCCTCGAGCCAGTCCCGGCCGGGCCCGCCTTCGGCGTAGTCGCCGTCGGCGTTGCCCTTGATCCGGTCGTTGCCGGACTGGCCGAGGATCGCGTCGCAGCCGTTGTCCCCGGTGATGTCGTCGCCGCCTGAGGTGTTCGGCACCGGTCCGTCGCCGAGGTCGTACAGCTGGATGCTGCGCTGGACCATCGGGGCCGACGCGGGAACGTCGGTGTCGAAGCGCCCCTGCGTGATCGGGCTCTTCGGGATGCCCGCGTCCCGCGTGAGCAGCGCGTTGTCACCGGTGATCAGGTCGGCGTCGTCGCCACCGGAAATGGTGTCCCCGGCGTCGAGCTGACCCGCGGTGCCCTGGCCCGTGCCCGATTCGACGTACGAGGAGCCGCCGACCAGGTCGTCCTGCCCGGACTCGCCGAACAGCTTGTCCGCGTCCTGGTCACCTTCGGCGTAGTCGTCCCCGGCGTCGCCGTGCACGGTGTCCGCGCCGCCCTGGGCGTAGATGACGTCCGTGGCTTCGCCGCCGTAGATCGAGTCGCCGCCGGAGGTGCCCGCCGCCGGGGTGTAGCCGAGGTCGAACAGCACCACGTGCCGTCCGGCCGACAGCCCGCGGCCCCGCGTCACCGGGTCGCCGGTGTCGCCACCGCCGGTGCCGGTGATCGTGGCGTTGTCGCCGGCGATCACGTCGTCGCTGCCGCCGCCGGAGATCGTGTCGCCGGCGTCCGGGTAGCCGGTCGCGTTCTTGACCGCCGGGTTGCCCGGCGTCTGGTGGCTGCCGCCGATGATGTCGTCGGCATCGGCCTCGCCGTTCAGCTTGTCGGCGCCCGGGTTGCCTTCGATGCGGTCGGGGTCCTTCCCGCCGAAGACCGTGTCGTTCTCCAGCCCGCCGAACAGCGCGTCGTTGTCGAACCCGCCGGAGATCGTGTCGTCGCCGCCCAGCGCCGGGTCGGTGCTGGCCAGGTCGAACACCGGGCCGCCGGCCGCCAGCGGATCACCGTTGTCGCCGATGATCGTGTCCGGGCCGCTGTCGCCGAACAGCTGGTCGCCGTCGTCGGCCTGCCCGGCCGCCCGGGTGCCGCCGACGATCGTGTCGCCGGCCAGGCCACCCGAGACCCAGTCCTTCCCGTCGTTGCCTTCGATGGTGTCGGGGTCGTCGCCGCCGAACATCGTGTCGACGCCGCCGTTGCCGTACAGCGTGTCGGCGCCGGAATCGCCGTAGACGGCGTCGTCGTCCGAGCCGCCCCAGACCTGGTCCGCGTCGCGGCCACCGTGCAGGGCGTCCTTGCCCTTCTCGCCGCACACCAGGTCATCGCCCGCTTCGGCATCGACGTTGTCGTCACCGCCGCCCGCGCGCACGTTCTCCACGCCGGCGCCGCCGATGATCCGGTCGTTGCCGTCGAGCGGGTCATCGACCGACTCGTCTACCGGGGTCGACGGGATCGGCGTCCCCGCCTTGCACGGGGTCGTCTGCTTGTCGCCGTAGACGTCCGCGCCGCCGTCGCCGCCGATGACGTGGTCGAAGCCGAGGCCGCCGACCAGCGTCTTGTGGGACGGGGTGATCCCCGTCGGCAGCGGGGTGTGCGTGACGACGTAGAACGGCCCGAAGCCGTCGGTCTTCCCCGGGTTCGGGAAGTCCAAGGTGGACGGTTCGGCGATGACGTAGTCGTCGTCCGGCCCGCCGTAGAGCGTGTCGGGCCCGTACCCGCCGAACAGGATGTCGTTGCCGCCGCCACCGCGGAAGTCGTCGTGCTGGTCCTTGGTGGAGTGGCCGGTGACGCGGTCCTGGCCCTTGCCGCCGTACACCGTGTCGTTGCCGCTGCCGGTGTCGATGGTGTTGATCGGCCCGCCCGCGGGTCCGCCGGTGGTGTTGGCGTCGTCGGAGCCGTAGCCGTCGATGCCGGGATCGACCTGGCCCGCCGGGTAGATCTGGTCGGCCCCGGTGCCGCCGGCGAACCGGTCGCTGCCGTCGCCGCCGACGAGCGTCGCCCCTTGCGAGACGAACAGCGCCTGCGGATACGTGGGCACGTCCTTGAGGGGGTCGTCGGCCGCGACGCTCAGGGTGTCGTCGCCGCCGTTGCCGTACGCCGTGGACTTCGCGAGGCCGAGCTTGATCGTGTCACCGGCGTCGCCGGTCCCGGTGCCGCCCGCCGGATCGGGCAGCGAGGCCCAGTTCGGCACGGAGACGGTCGGGCCGCCGCTGCCGTCGGCGATCGGGTCGCCGCCGTCGCGGCCGTCGTTCGGCAGCTCCTTGAGCCCGATCGACGTCAGCGGGGGCGGCGCGCCGAGGCTCGAGTCGCCCGCGACGACGTCCACGCCGTTGCCGACGGTGATGCTGTCGACGCCGGGGCCACCCGCGACGCGGGCTTTCGCATCGTCGCGGACGTAGCTCGTCTTGTTCGCGGCGAGCACGGTCCGGTCGCCGGTGACGATGACGTCGTCACCGCCACCGCCGTCGATCCAGGAGTTGCCGATGCCGGTCTTGATCTGGTCGTTCTGCGTGCCGCCGAACACGATCGCGTCGCGGTCGAACTGCGCGGTGGGCGGCGGTGGGCCGTCCTTCGCGGTGTCGGCCTTGGCGTCCCCGATGAACGTCACGCTCATCGGCTTGGTGTAGCCGCGGCCGTCCACGACGACCCGTTCGATGTTCGCGTTCCGGAACTCGCGCCGGATGCCGAGCATGTCCACGGCCACGCCGGTGAACGCCGGGTTCGCCGCGTTGGCGTAGTCGTGCAGCGAGGTGATCTTGACGGTCTCCTTCTCCTGCTTGTCCGACTCGTAGGGGTCACCCGCGCCGCCGCCGCGCTGCGTGGTGTGGCCGAGCGCGGCCGCGTACACGACCAACGTCTTGCCGTCCCCGCTCAGCCCGCCGAGCTTCGGCGGTGGTGGTGTGCAGTTCGGGGTCGCGGTGAAGTCGAGCAGCGTGACGTCGACGATCGTGAAGCTGAACGACACCGAGAACGGGCCGAACCCGACCGTCACGTACAGCTTGAGGAAGACGTAGAGCCGCCCGGACACGGTGAACAGACATATCGGGTTGTTCAACGCGGTTTGCAGGAACTCCGTTATCCGGAACTTCCCGTCGTGGTTGGGGTCGTTCCACAGGAAGGACACGGTGAGCCCGAGCCCGCCTTCGATGCCGACCGTGATGATCACCGCCGTGACCGCGGCGCCGGCCGCGATCTCGCCCGTGAAGGACACGACCGGGATCGGCTTGCCGTTTTCCGTGGTGTAGAAGAACAAGCTCTGCAGGAAGGCGTTGCCCACCTTGCCGAAGTCGAGATTGCCCGCGCGGGCCGCCTCGAACGCCTTGCGGATGCCGTAGGTGTCGAACCCGGCGACGATCCGCAGCGACACCGTCGCCGAGCCGTGCAGGGTGATCACCACCGGCGGCGGCGCGTACACCGGCCCAAACTGCTGGCGCCAGTCGAAGCCGAGGCGCAGCGGCCCGGAGTCGAACTTGACCAGGTCGACGTCGCCGCCGAGCAGCACGTTGAACAGGGACGCCGGCTTCTCGAACACCGGGAAGCTGAACCCGGCCGCCGACGCCTGGGTGGTCATCGGGTTGACCGACTTCGTGTTGGAGTTCTTGCCGTTGATCGTGTCGAGCAGCGGCGCGAACGTCGTGCCGCCACCGGCGTCCTTCTTGCCGCTGATCAGGCTTTCCGTGTTGTCCGGTGTCGCCGTGGTGTCGAGGGCCTTCTGCCCGCCGAGCTCGAACGAGCCGAGCGGGATCAGGCACTTCGTCGTGCACGTCGGGAAGTTGTTGATGAAGTTGACGACCCCGGCGATCGTGTCGACGAACTTCAGGTCCGGGCCACCGGCGATCGTGGTGAACGCCTTGCCGAGGGAGACGAGCGTGACGTCGCCGCCGCCGGCCAGGTGGGACAGGTCCGACAGCACCGGGATCGGCGCGTACAGCGTCTTGATCACCGGGTCGAGCGGGCCGGTCACCTGCTTGATCTTGTTCACGATCGGGCTGAGAATCTTCCCGAAGATCTCGCCGCTGTCGATGGCGACCTTGTCGAAGGCCAGCGTCAGCGGGCTGTTGCCACCGTCGGCGCTGTTGGTGCCCGGCTTGGCGTTGTTCCACGCCCAGTGCAGGCGGAAGTTCGCCTGGATGCCCGGGAACCCGGCGTCGTCGCCCGGCCGCGCCTTGAGCAGCCAGTTGATGTCCGCGCTCGCGTGCAGCTTGACGTCGGCGAGCCGGTCCAGCCCGGCGTTCTGCAGGTCGGTCAGGTGCAGCCGGCCGTTGGTCGGGTCGTCCGGCGCGATCAGGTCGATCTTGAACGCGCCGCCGAACAGCGGCAGGACGGCGTTGGCCGGGGGCGCGGCCGCGGCGTTGCAGTCGTCGGCACTGAAGTCCTTGGTGCAGTTCTCCGCGGTGATGTTGATGAACGCGAGCTGCGCGTTGATCTTCTGCGGCAGGGTGACGTTCAGCCCGACCGCGAACTCCGGCTGCGCGGAGTCCTTGGTGCTGACGAAGAACCCTTCGCTGCGGCTGATGCCCATGGCCAGGTGCAGCCGCCAGCCGAGCTGGACCTCGGGGCCCGCGCCGCCGTCGGCCTTGAGCGAGAACCCGGGGATGCCCAGGTCCAGGGGCACGGACTTCTTGAGGCACTCGTGGCCCGCGGGCAGTCCGGTGCAGTTGAGCAGGTCGCCGCTGAAGTCGCCCTGGCTGACGTTGAGGCTGATGGTCACGGCGTCTAGGTCGTTATACGCGCAATCGTGCGGCTGCGGGTTGTCGGCCGGGTTCTCCGGCGCCCCGCCGATCGCGGCAGCACCGGTGTCGGTGGTCTTGGTGTCGGTGACGTCCGCGATGAGCTTGAAGACGCCGACTTCCTCACGGAACACCATGTACCCCGAAGCGCTGTCGACCGGCTCCCACGAGATGTCCAGAGAGTCCGTTGTGGACAGTGCCGCCGGGCCGTTCGTGATCGAGCCCGGGTCGCTCGCCTTGGCCTGCTTCTTCTCCCCGTTGATCGTCGCGTAGGAGGCGACGACGTACCGGTAGGTCTTGTCCGCCGCCGTGGCGCCGTCGTGCAGCTTGACCGTCGGAACGCCGACCGTGCCCAGCCGCGTCTTGCACAACGTGTCGA
The DNA here is from genome assembly GCF_030264295.1 of Amycolatopsis nalaikhensis. GTDB lineage: Bacteria > Actinomycetota > Actinomycetes > Mycobacteriales > Pseudonocardiaceae > Amycolatopsis > Amycolatopsis nalaikhensis. The sequence goes on from NZ_CP127173.1 coordinate 9,311,194, forward strand.
CGGTGACGGTGTCCGGGTTGAGGCCCGCGGCGGCGAGCTTCCCACCGAGCTGGTCGTTCACCCAGCCGCGGACCGCGGCCATGTCGGTGAAGTGGCCGTCCGCGGGCAGCTGGTCCAGCGCGGTGTGGATCGCCGTGCGCAGCTTGCCGATGAAGTCCGCGCCCTGCTGGAGGTCGTCGCCGAGCAGCGGCAGCTTGCCGCCGAAGCTGGCGGTGTTGAGTGCCTGCTCCGCCAGGTTGAGGTAGCTGTCGAGACCGTCGAGCCTGCCGAAGTCGATCAGCCGCTTGCCCAGTTCCTGGCCCAGCAGCGTCGGATCCGGGGTCTCCAGCCGCGGGTGGCCGTCGATGGCCGCGCCGGCCAGGTTGAAGTAATCATCGGGTGTCGTCGACTTGGGCAGGCGCAACGCGAAGTCGTTCGCCTTGGTCTCGTCGGTGATCACCTTGGTGTAGGTCGCGCCGCCGTCTTCGCTGATGTACAGCGGCAATTTGGCGCACAGGGCCAGTGGTGTGCTGCCGTCGAGCCCGCAGTTCACTGCCGTGCTCGCGGCGTTGACCGACGGGCCGACCGCGCCCACGAATTCGGAGAACGTGACCGGCGCGCCGGTGCCGCCGCTCTTCGCCAGGTCGAGCGAGTAGGACGCCTTCGCTGTCGCCTTGTCGGGCGACTTCGGGTTGCCGAGCGAGACGGTCAGCGGGCCGAGGGTGGTGGCGATGGTGGCGTTCTCGACGGCGGCGTCGAGCTTCACGCCGATCGACGAGTCGTCCAGGATGCGCAGCGCGTTCGCGTCGGCCGGGCCGGGCCCGGGTGCCAGCGGCACGACCAGGCCCATCTTGACCTCGCCGCCGATGCCGAGCGACACGGAGCCGTCGCCCTGCACCCCGGCGACGCGCTGGTTGCCCGCGGGCAGGCTGAAGTCGAACTGCACCGGCGTGCTGGTGTGGTACGCGCGCTTCCAGTCGAGCCGGATGATCAGTGACGGCGTCCCGGCGAGGTCGGCGTACTCGAACTGCACCGGCACGCTGCCCTTGAACCGGTCGTTGACCGTCTGGACGAGCCGCTGCAGGTTGTCCGACGGCGCCGCCTCCAGCATCGAGATGACGTCGTCCAGTTCGGACCGGATCACGTAGGCCGTCGAGGGCGAGGGCTGACTGGCCCACGGCGCGGCCAGGGTGAGGGTGTCCGCGCTGACGCTGCCGACGATGCCCACCTGGGTCCCGGCGACGACGGTGCGCCCGACGAGCGTCGGCGGGAACGCGTTGCCCTTCTCGACGCTGCGCGCGGCGTCCTTCACGAAGTTCGGCCCGTAGGTCACCGTCGGGCCGGAACCGGATTCGTCGGCCCGCAGCAGGTCCCGCAGCGAACGGCCGACCAGCGGGATCTTCGTGCCGAACACCGCGGCCCCGGCCGGGGAGGCGTCGCTGATCGACGCGTTCAGCGTCTGCAGCGTCTTGAGGATGATCGAGAACAGCGCCTTCGGATTGGCCGGGTCGAAGTCGAAGTTCGCCAGCTCGGAAAGGTCGCTCGTGCTGAACTGCGGGCCCTCGGACCCGGACAGCTTGGTGAGGTCGTTCCAGGTGAACCCGGCGTGCGCGGTGGCGCCCTTGAGGAAGTCACCGGTGCCCGGCGCGCTCGCGTCGACGCCGCCCGCGCCGCGGACGTGCACCTGGAAGTCGAGCAGCGAACCGGGGTCGTGCAGCAGCTTGTCGACGACGCCACCGAAGGTCAGGTCGCCCTGGTCCTTGAGGGTGACCTGGAGCATGTGGTCGTCGGCGGCGGGGGTCCCGGCGCAGTCGGCGCCCGCGGCCGGGTGGCAGACGTGCGCCGCGCCCTTCAGCTCGACCTGCAGGAAGCCGGCGTTGGCGAACAGGTCGATGCCCGCGTCCATCGGGAAGTCCGCGGTGAACAGCGAGGGGCTGCCGGACGTGCGCAGCAGCACCCGGTCCGGCCCGGTCGGCGTCGCGCCGACGAGCGTCGTGCTGCCGTCCGGGTTCTTCTGCTCGATCGGCGGGTTGTGCACGGTCGGGTTCTGCAGGTCGAGCACGAGCGTGACGGCGGCGGCGTAGCTGGGCTTCACCTTCGCGGTGGCGTTGACCGCGTTGGCCTCACCGACACCGCGCCCGCCGCTCTTCAGGTCGTTGCCGAGCTGGACGACGCCGACGTCGCCCTGCATCCCGGAAATCGTGTACGGCGCGTTGGCCACCGGGATCACCGGCGTCCAGCCGGGCGCCTGGAGGAAGAGCGTGTGCTCGTCGTTGTTCTCGACCGTCGCCCCGGCCGCGCCGGCGACGACGTGCCGCCCGGCGAACTCCCCCGGCTTCCACTTCTGGTTCTCGTCCTTGAGGGTGGTCTGCGTGTAGGTCGTCTTCGCCGGGCTACCCGCCGGGCCGGACGACGCCGCGGCGGCCGCGTTGAGGTCGATCGCCGTCGCGGGGGCCTGGCGGGACAACGTGATCTTGAAGTCCAGCTTGGTCGTGCCGGGCGGGAAGTGGACGTCGGAGATGCCGATCTTCGAGTCACCCGGCAGGTTCGCCGCGGTGTTGAGCTTGTCGAGCATTTCCTGCAGGGACACGAACTTCGGCTCGCCCGCCTGCGCCGGGTCCGCCGCGGTCTTGGTGTTGTCCGTCAGGAACTTCTTGATCGACTCGTTGAGCTGGATCGCGTCGGCCAGCGAGCCCTTGAGGAACGGCAGGTCGAGGTTGCCGATCGGGTTGGCCGCGTCGCCCCACTTCGCGCGCTGGATCGACGTCAGCGTCGTGGCCAGCTGTGCCAGGCCGGTGGCCAGGTCGCGCGGGGTCATGTTGAGGAACGGGCCGACCGTGCCGATGCCCTCCGGCGTGATCTGCGGGGTGCCGGTGGCGATGTCCGGCCAGTTGAGGCCGATCTTGGCGTCCACCGCGGGCAGGTCGAGGGAGAACGAGCTGGCGGGGGCCGCGGCGAGGTGCAGCGAACCGGTCAGGGATCCGGCCGGGCTCGCGAAGCCGAAGCTGACGAGGCCGGCCAGGGAACCGTTCTGGGCGAGTTCTCCCGCAGTGCCGTCGAAGTTGGTGAAGGCCAGCCTGCCGTCGTTGTCGGGATCGTTGACGGTGGCGGCGAAGTGCGCCTTGAGGCTGAGCGAGGAGTCGGCCTCGACGAGCTTGACCCCGAGGATGCCGACCGCGGCTTTGACGGCCTTGGCGTCGGCGATGTTCGCTTCGGCGTCGACCGTCAGGGCCGGGGTCGTCCCGTCGTTGACGAAGTACGCCTTGTCATGGGCCTTGTCCCAGACCACGGTCAACTTCAGCGTGGCGGCGACGGTGAGCCGCACGCCGCCGGTGGACGAGAACGCCGACTGCGGGGCGTTGGTGCCGTCGCCGATCGGGATCGGGACGCTCAGCGCCTGGTCGTTCAGCACCCGGGAGACCGTCAGGGTCAGGTCGAGCTTCTTGTCCTCGCCGACGGTGCTCAGCGTCGTCTTCAGCGTCCCGGTGCGATCTCCGGACAGGGTGATCGGCTGGTCGATGTCGAGATCGGCGTCGCCGACGGCGTCGGCGAACTTCTTGTCACCGGTGTGGAAGGCGTCTTGCGCCAGGGTGTCGAACCCCAGCGCGGCACCCGGGCTGGTCTGGACGGCGGGCAGCGGCTTGGCGAGCTGCCCGAGGGTGCCCAGGCCCTTCGACCACGCGGCGAAGCTGTTCGCCGGGGCGGCGAGCGCGTTCACCAGCGTGCCGACGCCGGGACTCGCGGCGTGCGCCGGCGCGGCGGTGACGACGCTGCCGCCGAACGCCAGCGCGAACACCGTGGTCAGTCCGAGCCACCTTCTCGAGCCCATGGTCACCCTCCACGTCCGCGGGCGCACGGAAGCCGGGCGCCGCCGGGCGAGATTGACAAACGGGACGGATCTCCGGGAAGGCCCGGGTCCGCTCAGCGGACCCGCGGAAAGCCGGTCAGCTCACGCGCGGCTTCGGCCGCGGCGATCCCGACCAGCTGCCGCAGCCGCGCCAGCTCACCCGGGCACGAGCTCAGCACCCCGAGCGCGGCGACGACCCGGCCGTCGGGGGCGTGGACGGGGGCCGCGGCACAGCTGCGCCCGGCGACCTGTTCGGACCGGGCACCGACGTCCGCGCCGGTGAGCAGGACGTCGGCGAGCGGGGTCGGCGAAGGCAGGACGGTACCGGGCCGGATCACGGGAAGCCGCGCCGAGTGCCCGGCGAAGGTGGCGACCACGAGCACTTAGGAGCCGGAAAGCACCCCGACGACGACGTCGGTCCGCGTCAGCTTGGCCAGCCGCACCGCGGGCCGCCCGACGGCGGCCCGGATCCAGGCGTGGGTCCGGCCGCGGCCTTCGCACAGGCGGCCGAACATCGGCCCGACACCGTAGCCCCGGATCCGGTGTTCCACCGCGCCCATCCCGCAGAGCTGTTCGAGCAACCGGTGCGAGGTCGACTTGGGCAGCCCGGCCCGCCGCGCGACCTCGGTGAGGCCGAGCTCGGCTTCGGCGTCGGCGAGCACTTCCAGCAGCGCGAAGGCCCCGGCGAGCACACTCCGCCCTCTCGCCCGGCCCGCGTCCCCCTCGGCGTCGGTTTCGGTCAAGCGCAGGTCAGAGCCGTCCGTGAGCATCCGCGCCTCCCGTATTGGGCCGGATGGCCCCGCCGCGGTGACAGTCGCACGACGCCACGAGGACGTTACGGGGAGCCAGCCACCCGGGGGACTCAGGCGAGGTCTTCGTAGTCGAACTCGACGAATTCGGCGGGCGCGCCGGGGAGGTCGCCGGCGAGCGGCGCACCGTTGCCGTTGTCCTCACCGCGGTGTTCGAAGCGGTCCTCGCCGAAGAACCGCCGCCGTACGCCGGAAGCCCGGAACAGCGGGGTGAGGCCGTCCGGGGCGATGAACTTGACGCCGATCCCGCGTGAGCTGACGACATCGAGTGCCGCGGACGCCGAAGCGAGCGGCAGGGCGTCGAGCGGCGCCGGGACGGTCGCGGCCAGTTCGATCCGGGCGTCGTGGTTGCTGGAGACCAGCACCACGGCCGGTCCGGTGCCGAGCAGTTCGGTGATCACCACGTGGTCCCGGGGCCAGCGCCCGGCTTCGGCGAGCGCGAGCACGGTGCGGCCGAGGGTGTAGCGGTCGGCGATTTCCGTGCTGTGACAGGCTTTCGCCTGGAAGACGACGCCGTGCTCCCGGGCGAAGGAGACCGCGATGCGCAGGGGCCCGGCCGCCACGGCGTCGGCGGAACCCGAGACCGTGATGCTGACGTTGCCCGCCGAGCAGTAGTCGAGGTCGATGTCGCGGCTGCGCTGCCGGACCTTGAAGGGGATGCCGAGCTCGGTCAGCGTGGTCTGCCGCTCGAACTTGTCGCGGCGGAGGATCCCGACGTCGCCGAGCTCCAGGTGGGTGTGGGGCGGCCAGGCCGACAGGTAGTCGAACTGCGCGCGCATTTCGCGGGTGTACTGCTCGAACATCGCTGCCACGGCAGGCCTTCCTCGGTGCGGATCGATCGGGGCTCAGGGGCCGACGTGGAGGTACGGGGCCCAGCGCGACGGCCGGTCCGGGTACCGCTCGCGCAGTTCCCGGACGGCGGCGTGCAGGGCCCGCGCGCTGCCGGTGGCATCCCCGGCACCGCCCAGCTCACGGTAAAACGCTTCGGTCAGCTCGGCTGACGCGGTGTCGTGCGCCGACCAGAGCGTGGCGATCACGTGAACGTACCCGGCCAGGTGGAACGCGCCACCGACGTGGAGGACCTCGTCGGCGAGCAGCGTGCTGCCCTGCGCGGTTTCGCAGGCGGTCAGCACGGCCAGGACGCCGCAGTCGGTGTCCAGCTCGGCGAGGTCCCGGACCGACAGGGGGCCGTCCCAGAGCCGGACGTTGCTATCCGAGGGCTGGACGACGTCGTTGCGGCCGTGGCACGCGAAGTGCACCCACCCGTGCTCCGGGAGCTCGCGCAGGACGGCGGCGCGGGTCGCGTCCGGACCGCGCAGCACGACGGTCTCCGGGAACAGTTCGGTCAGCAGGTCGCATTCGCGGGTGACGCCGGGCAGCCGGGCGTGGCCCGGCGTGTGCGGCATGGCCACGACCATCCCCCGGCCGGGCGTCTCCGGCCGACCGCGGCCACGAGCCCGCAGGAGCGCGCCGACGGTCGGGGTGTACGAGGACACCGTCGGGTCGGCGACGGCGGCGTGCACCGGCAGGAAGGACAGCACCGACGTCGGTGACCACCAGATCCGCGGGACCGGGGTGTCGAGCGTCGCCATGACCGGCAGGGTGATCGTGCTCCGCAGCCAGTCGATCGTCGCGGCGACGGTCTGCTCGGCGGCGTCGAGTTCGGCGGCGGTCTTCGCGCCGCCGCACGCGACGTCGAGCGCCTGCAGGAACTCGCCCGCCCGCTCGACCAGGTCCGTGAGCTCGAGCCCGGGCAGCGCGACCGCGCGGACCCCCGACGCGGTCAGGACGAGCGCGTCGCACCGGTAGCGGCTGACGTTGATCGCGACGACCGGGCCGTCCGCGGCGGCGGGCACCAGGTCGGCGAACCGGGGCGACCGGAACAGGGCGGCATCACCGTATTCCGCGCGGATCGTCGCGACCAAACCGGCCCATTCGCGGGCGAGTTCGTGCCGCCGGTCCAGGTGTTCGGCACCGTCCGGGGCCACCGCGGTCACCGAGCCCGTGAGCGCCGGGTCGTCGCGCAGCTCGGCGAAGCGGCGCGCGAGCTCCGGCGCGCGAGCGGACAGGTCGGCGAGGTCGCCGCGTCCTTCCAGGACCCGGGCGTGCAGGATCGTGCGTCCCGCTTCGAGCAGTTCGACGGCCTTTTCCGGCTGTCCGGCGGCGATCGCGCACGCGGCCGCGTCGCACGCGACGCCGGGGTTGCGGGCCAGCTGGAGCTCCTGGTCCGGGCGGCTCAGCTGCCGGCCGCTCACCAGCGGGAGCTGCTCGACGGCGACCGTCATCGCGGCGAGTGCCGCCTCGGCGTTCCCGGCGTTCAAGGCCGCGTCGCCACCCAGTCGCGCGGCCAGGATCCGGGCCTCGGGTGAGGCCGTCGGCATCGTCGCGGCCGTGTGCAGCGTGGCGAGGGCCCGCGTCAGCTCCGCCGGGTCGTCGTCGCGCACGTGGCGGGCCAGCTGCAGGCGCCCCAGCGTCGTGAGCACGACGCATCGCGTCGGGTGGTCGTCCGGGAGCAGCGAAAGCGCGTGCCGCGCCGAGCGGTCGGCGACGTCGAGGTCGGCCGCGGAGCCGGTCTCGTCGTACCGGTCCATCAGCGCGGTGGCCAGGTTCGCGAGGAACCCCGGCGGGTCGGGCAGCTCGCGGAGGCGGACCGCCTCCGCGAGGATGCCGATCGCCGCGTCGCGGTCGGCCCGCTCCCCGGTGAGCCGGTACATCCGGAACCGGGCGCTGCCCAGGTTTCCCAGGTACAACCCGCGTTTGACGTGGCCGGCGGGCAGGTGGTCGACCACCCACTGGAAGGCGGCGACGGCCCGGTGAAGCGCGTCCGCGGCCTCGGTCAGCCGGTACAGGACTCCGAAGGCGGACCCGAGGTTGGTCCGGATGGTGAGCTGGAGGGGCCGGTCGTCGAGCAGTTCCTCGGCCGCCGCGCCGAGCGTCGTGATGGCTTCGGCGAGCGACTCGCGGTCGGCGGTGAGATCGCCGCGGTGCCAGAGGACCCGGCCGAGCAGGTTCCGCCGCAGCGGGCGCATCGGATCGTCGGCCGAGCTGGCCGCCACCGCCGCCCGTGCGGACCGGACCGCCTCGTCGAGGCACGCCGCGTCGCCGGTCGCGAGGTGCCGGGCGAGCAGGGCCGAGGCCAGTCCCGACCGCCACAGCGGTTCGGCCGGGTCCGCGGAGATGGCCTGGCGCAAGGCATCGACCGCCGCGTCGAGGTCGGCGGGGTCGCCCGTCACCGAGAACCGCTCGGTCAAGGCCGACCCCAGCTCACCGAGGGCCGACGCGCGGCGCGCCGTCGAGCGGGCTTCGGCCAGTGCGGCCCGGGACACGGACACCGCTTCCTCGATGGCGGCCGGGTCACGGGTGTTCGCGAACAGCTGGCGGCAGGCGGCGGCCAGCCGGCCTTGGAACCGCGGACGCTCCGGGTGCGCGGCGGGCATGAGCGCGACGGCGCGGCGGAACACCTCGGCGTGCTCGGCCAGGTGCCGCCGGTCGCCGGTGCGGTCGTGCGCCAGCGCGAGGATGAGCCCGAACTGCTCGAGCAGCTCGAAGTACCCCGGGTGCGCCTCCCCCGCGGCCGCGACAGCCCGGCGGAGCGTGTCGACCGCGCGCGCCATCGCGGCCCCGTCGTTCCGGGCTTCGGCCCGCAGGACCAGCAGGAGGCCGAGCTCGCGCAGGCAGTCCGCCCGGTCCGGGTGGTCGTCGGGCAGCGCGGCGGCCGCCCGGTCGAGCGCCTCGGCCGCCTCGTCTTCGACGGCCTGGTCCCCGGTGACGATCGCCCGCGCCCGCAGCACGCGGCCGAGGTTGTGCAGGCTGTCGGCGTGGAAGGGCGAGCCCGGCTTCGTGACGGCGACGGCTTTCCGTGCGGTGGCCACGGCGTCCGCCGCCGCCTGTGCGTCGCCGGTCAGCTCCTGCTGGGCCAGCAACCCGGCGCACAGGCTCGTCAGGCGCTGCCCGTGCAGCGGGTGCCCGGCCGGGGTGGCATCGACAGCCTCCCGCAGCACGGCGACACCGCGGTGGAGCAGCTCGGAATCGTGCCGGGCGGTGGCCTCCCGCACGAGCCGGGTGCCTTCCCGGACCAGGGTTTCCGCCCGTTCCACGATGGTGCCGTCGACGACCTCCGCCCCCTTTCCGAACAGGCTCCGCAGCGACCACGGCACGTATTCGGGCAGGTATTCGTGGACGGACCGGAAAAGCTCGATCGCGGCGCGGAGATCCTGTTCGCCGTCCCGCGCGCCGAGCTGCCGGTGGCGGGCGAAGTGCACGCAGGCCGCGGTGTAGTCGGTCAGCAGGGACAACACTTTGCGTGCCTGGCGATCGCCTCCTCGTCCGGCGACCAGGCGTCGCAGGGCGGCGACTTCGTCGAGCAGACCGGGGTCGAGGGCGGCTCGCGGATCGTCACCGTTCACGCGGGCCGTGATCCGGCCGGACAACTGCACGATGGGATCGTCGACGTCCATTCCCGGTATGACCATGCAAAAGACTCCTCGCGCGTGACCCGGCCCGCACGAGGTTAGCGTTTCGCTTCCGGGACCGGTCCGGAACCGGGAAATTCAGCGGGCGGGCTCCGCCCGGTCGAACCAGTCGAGCGCGAGCTCGGCGACCGCGTCGGGAGCGTCGTCGGTGATGAAATGCGCCGCGTCGTCGATGAACGCGAGTTCGAAGCGCTCGGCGTACTTCGCCGAGTCGCCGCAGAGGCGGCGGACGAGTCCTTCGTCGTACGGGTGGTCCTTCCGGCCGAACACCGCGAGCGTCGGCGGGCGCAGCCGTTGCTTGCTGAACACCCCGCGTGCGAACTGCGTCGACACCGGGAGCACCATTCCGCGGTACAGCCGTCGCACCGCGCCGTCGATTTCGGGGCGAGCCAAGGGGGCCAGGTGGGTGGCGAGGGTCTCGGCCGGCATCGGCCGGGCGACGTATCCGGCGGAGAAGAGGCCCGCGAGCGAGCGGCCGGGGCGGTGCCAGATCAGACCCGGCATGTGCCGCATGCCCGACATCAGCTTGGGGCTGAAGGACATGAACACCGGCGGCACCGAGAGCTGCACCAGCGTGCGCACCCGCTCGGGATGGCCGTAGGCGAGCTGGACGGCGGTGATCGCCCCCATGTCGTGCGCGACGAAGTGCGCGCGCCCGACCTCGAGCGCGTCGAGCACGCCGAGGAGGTCGGTGAGCCGGGTTTCGCGCTCGATGCGCGGGTCGTCCGCGGTCGTCCACCCGGCGCCGCGCAGGTCGGGGCAGAGCACCCGGTAGCCCCTGCCGGCGAGCACCGGGGCGATCGCGTGCCACTGCCACCAGTGCTGCGGGAAGCCGTGCAGCAGCACGACCGGCTCGCCATCGCCGACGGTCGCGACGTGGCTGCGCAGGCCCGGCGTTTCGACGAAGAGATGCGTGAAACCGGGTGCCTCGGGTAACGGCGGTTCGGATGTGGACATGCCGGCTCCTTCGCCCCCCGGGCGGATACTATGTTCATAGTAGGCCGGCGCCGGAGGGGAGTCCATGCCCACGACCAGGGAGCGCGCGCTCGACGCGGCCGTCGAACTGCTGGGCACCGAGGGCGTGCGGGCGCTCAGCCACGCCCGCGTCGACGCGCGCGCCGAGCTGCCCGCCGGCTCGACGTCGAACTGGTTCCGCACCCGCCGGGCGTTGCTGGCCGGGGTCGTCGACTGGATCGCCGAGCACGAGCGCGCCGACTTCGCTCCGGCGGGCCTGCCGCTCGTGACGGGCCCCGAAGAGCTGATCGACGGCCTCTGCGCGATGGCCGAGCTGCTGACCGGGCCGTTCGCCGTGCGCACCCGAGCGCGCTACGCGCTCTTCCTCGAGCTGGCGCCCGACCCCGAACTCGGGGCCCCGCTGCGGCGCCAGCGGCAGGAGTTCGAGCGCTGGACCGAGCGGATCGTCACGGCGGTGGGCATCCCCGACCCGGTCCCGGCGGCCCGGGCGCTGATGGCCCTCGGCGACGGCCTGCTGCTGCACCGCCTCACGATCGACCCGGCACTCGACGTGCGCCCGGCCGTCGAGCGCGCGGTGCGCTCCCTCGTCCCGGAGGCCTAGCCGGCAGTCCACATCAGACGGAGGTCGAATCCGGCGGGAACCCGGATCCGGTCGGAAGTTACACCTGACCGCGATCAGTCTCGCACCTAGTACTTTCGGCCGATCTCCGCACGGCGAAAACCCTTCGAACGTCGTGAGCCATCTCGGGGTTCTTGTTCCGGCGCCGGTTTCGTCGTCGATCACCGCCCTACTGTGGCGGTGCTTGGTGATCTTGAAACGGATCAGGAGAGGGGACCACTTTGCCCAGCCGGAAAAGATTCCTCGGCGGCACGCTCGCGGCGGCGGGCACCGCGGCGGCACTCGCGCTCGCCACGGCCGTTCCCGCGGCCGCGGCCGCGCCGTCCACCGTCGAACAGGACGTCGCGCAGCTCTACCAGGACGTCACCGACCTCTACAACGGACTGCCCGCGAACGCCGTGCGCGGCGTCGACCGGCTCATCGAGTCGCCGGTCCCGCGGATCGGCCCCCGGAGCCGGGCCGCGCAGGGCCCGATCCCCGGGTGCACCGAAGGTTCGCTGCTGACGTACGCGAACAAGCTCGCGTCGCAGCTCACCCCGCTCGAAGGGCAGGCGCTCGACGCGTTGTCGGCGCTCGGCCAGCTCTACGTCCAGGGCGTCGCGTCCGACAAGACCCCGCAGGTCTTCGGCACCGACGGCCAGTACACCGCCCGCGCCACCGACACGATCGGGAAACTGCGCGGATTCTGGGACATCGAGAGCTGGAACATCCAGCTCGTCGCCTGGAAGGGCACCGATCTCGGCAGCCAGGCGAAGATGGCGCAGACCTTCAGCCTCGGCCTCGCGCCGTCGAAGGTGAAGGACGCCGCCGCGCTCGCCACCAAGGTGCTCTACGAAGTGCCCGGCCTGCAGGGCGGCCGCAACCCGCTGCTCACCCTGAACGCGTTCGCCGCCCCGGCCGACAGCCTCGGCGGCAAGCGCGTGGCGCTCGGGGACGGCCTGCTCGACACGGTGAACCTCCTCGGGTTCGACGACGTCTCGGTGGAGTCCGTCGTCGGCCACGAATACGGCCACCAGGTCGACTTCGCGCACGACAACCACCCGCGCAACGAGTCCTCCGAGATGGGCCCGGACGCCTACGGCGGCTACTTCGTCGCGCACGCCAAGGGTTACGCGTGGGACGCGCGCACCCAGCAGGAGGTCACCTACCTGGACGCGTCCATCGGCGACTGCTACCACAGCCACGGCACGCCCGACCAGCGCAAGGCCGCGGGCGCCTGGGGCGAAAAGCAGGCGACGAGCCAGGACAACCCGAACCGGGTCGTCCCGTCCGCCAAGATGATCGAGAAGTTCCAGAAGGTGTACCCGAAGCTGATGCCACCGGCCGACCAGCCGGCCGCCGCGCTGGCCGCGGCGCACGGCTGAGTCCCGGGTTCAGGTCAGCGGGCCGTCTCCCCCGATCCGGGGTGACGGCCCGCTTTCCCGCGTGATCGTCATCATCGCGTTGCCGCCGCGCTGGAATTCGTAGTCCACGGGCCGGACGCTCGTGCGCAGCCCGGCGGCCGCCAGCGCGGCGCGCACCGGCGCCAGTTCCGGGTTTTCGGTCATCCCCATGGGCACCAAGGGGAACACGCGGACCTCGCGGCCGACCCGGGCCAGCTCGCGCAGGCTCGCCACGTGGAACTCGCGGTCGAACCGGTCGGCGTAGCTGAACAACAGGTGTGAGCTCAGCACCAGGTCGAACCGCCGGTCCGCGAACGGCAACGCGGGCAGCGCGGCCCGGACGTAGTTCTCCGGGCGCGCGGCGCGGTCGGCGGCGAACAGCTCCACCGACCGGGTCCGCGACTCGAGGTAGTGGTCCGGGTCGCGGAAGTACGTCCACACGTACTCGTCCGGGTTGGCCTGGTGGTAGGCGTATCCGCGGCCCAGGCTCTCCAGCGCCGTCGCCCGCACCTGCTCGACCGGGTGCTCGTACACCGGGTCGCACGCCAGCGCGGTCCCGCCCGCCGCGGTGACCTCGGCGGTCAGGCTGGCCGCGCCGCCGGGGCAGTCGAGGACGCGCCCGGCGAGGTCGGCGTCGGTGAGCGCGAACATCCGGCGGTACTCGTCGAGCGAGCGCGAACTCACGAGCACCGCGCCGATTCTGTTCTCGGGGCGAAATTCGTCCGTTTTGGACACCGATGTCTCCTCATTTTCCCCATTGCCGCCCAGCGTGTGGACAATTACCCGGTATTCTCCCCTCCCGTGACCGAGGGAGGGGTTATGCGCACATTCCGGCGGTGGATCACCGCCTCAGTCGCCGTCGTCGCCGTCACCGCCCTGGGCGGCTGCGGCCTGCTCGGGGGGTCGGACGACACCGCCGCGGGCGGCAACGACAAGGTCGAGAAGGCCACCGTCAAGGTCGGCATCATCCCGCAGCTGATCGACATCGCCGGCTTCGAGCGGGCCCGCGGTGCGGGCTACTTCGGCGCCGAGGGGCTGCAGGTCGAGCTCGTCACCATCAAGAGCGCCACCGAGGCGGTGCCCAAGCTCAAGACGGGCGAGCTGGACTTCGCCTTCGGCAACTGGACGTCGTTCCTCGCGGCCCAGTCCGAAGGAACGGCCGATCTCCGGGCGGTCGCGGACGGCCTGCAGGCCAAGGAGGGCATGACGGCCCTGGTCGCGATGCCGCAGTCGCCGATCAACTCGGCGAAGGACCTGGCGGGCAAGTCCATCGGCGTCAACGCGCTGGTCGGCAACGTGACACTCACCAGCAAGGCGGTCATCAAAGCCGCCGGTGCCGACCCCGGCCAGGTCCAGTTCAAGGTCATCCCGACCGCGAACGCGCTCAACGCCCTGCAGACCGGGCAGATCGACGTCATGTCGCTGCAGGAGCCGAACCTGACCACGGCCAAGCAGAAGCTCGGCGTCAAGGTCGTGGCCGACCGGGCGACCGGGCCGGTCGCGGACTTCTCGATCAGCGGCTACGTCGCGCCGGCGAGCTTCGTCCAGAACAACCCGAAGACGACGGCCGCCTTCGCCCGCGCCATGGCGAAGGGCCAGGGAGACCTCGCCGACCAGCAGACGGTCCGGAAGACCCTGCAGGACTACGCCAAGCTCGAACCGGCGGTCGCGAACGCCGTCGGCATCGGGGTCTTCCCGACCTCGGTCGACCCGGCCCGGCTGCAGAAGGTCGCCGACCTGATGCTGACCTACGGCGAGCTCAAGCGGAAGTTCGACGTCGCCCCGATCGTCTACCGGGCACCGGCGCCGTAGGTCATGCGCCGGTTCCTCCGCCGCCTCGCCGGGGTGGCCGCGCTCCTGCTCGCCTGGGAGGGGTTCAGCCGCTCCGGCGTGATCACGCGGGAGTACTTCCCGCCGCCGTCCGAGGTCGCCGTCGCGCTGGTCCGGATGCTGGGCGAGCGCGAGTTCCTGCTCGACCTGGTCGCGACGCTCCTCGCGTGGCTGATCGCAGTGGGCGTCGCCGTGCTGGTCGCCGTTCCCGCCGGCCTGGTGCTCGGCAGCATCCCGGTGGTGCGCACGGCGGTCGGCGCGGTGATCGAGTTCCTGCGGCCGATCCCGGCGATCATGTGGTGGCCGCTGTTCTCCATCGTCCTCGTGGACGGACCGCGGACGAAGATCACGCTCGCGGTGTACGCGGCGGTCTGGCCGATCCTGCTCAACATCGTCTACGCCCTCGGCGAAGTCGACCGCGGGTACGTCGAAACCGCGCGGTCGTTCGGGCTCGGCCGGCTGTCGGTCCTGCTGTGGGTGAAGCTGCCCGACGTGGTGCCGTTCGCGATCACCAGCCTGCGCATCGCGGCGACGTTCGCGCTGCTGGTGGTGTTCTCGACGGAACTGGTGTTCGGCGGCGACCGCGGCATCGGGATCTACCTGATCCGGTACGGCGAAGAGAGCGGACGGCTGGACATCGTGCTGGCCGGCGCCGTGCTCGCCGGGGTGCTCGGCTACCTGAGCAACAGCGCTTTCGCGGCCCTGCAACGGAAGTTCGTCGTGTGGGCGCCCGGGGAGCCGCGGTGACCGAGCGGACGGAGGCGCCGGCCCGGTTCGTGACGGGGTTCGTCCGGCGGTGGGCGGTGTTCGCGGGGTGCGTGCTCGTCTGGCAGGCGCTGACCGCGTACTTCGACGACGCGTACTTCCCGACCCCGCTCGAGATCGCCGGCAAGATGCACGAGCTGTGGTTCTCCGGCCCGGCGAGCCACCTGTTCCTGACGACGGTGGCGGTCGACGACATCGTGCCGAGCCTGGGGCGCCTGCTGGGCGGCTGGCTCGCCGGCGGCGCGGCCGGCATCGCGCTCGGGCTCGTGCTGGGCCGGTCCCGCGCCGGGCTCGACTACGCCGACGCGGTCGTCAACTTCGGCCGCGCGCTGCCGGCCCCGGCCCTGCTCCCGGTCTTCCTCGTGCTGTTCAAGATCGGCACCCCGGTCCAGCTGGCGACGATCGTGTTCGGCGTCGTGTGGCCGGTGCTGCTGAACACCGTGCAGGGCGCGCAGTCGGTCGAGCCGGTCATGGTCGACACGGCGCGGGTGTACGGCGCCTCGCCGGCGCGGCTGCTGTTCACCGTCGTCCTCCCGGCGTCGCTGCCCAAGATCTGCTCCGGCCTGCGGATCGCGCTCGGCCTGTCGCTCGTGCTCATGGTGATCTCCGAGCTGGTCGGCGCCACCAACGGGATCGGCTACCGGTTCCAGCTCGCCAGCCAGAGCTTCGACCTGCCCGCGGTGTGGGCGTGGATCGCGCTGGTCGGCATCCTCGGCAACCTCCTGAACTGGCTGTTCCTGCTCGCCGAAAACCGCGTCCTCGGCGGCCGGGCGCTCCGCTGAGCCGTCTTGTCCGCATGCGGCCAATGGCCTCCTTCGCTCATGCGGCGACCCGGAAACCCCTCATAAGCTCTGTCCCGTCGAGCCGCCTTCCCGGGGCCGCGGCCGACACAATTCTTCCATTCCACGAAGGGTTTCCCATGTTCGGAAACAGAGTTCGCGCCGCTGTGCTGGCGTTTCTCGTGCTGCTCAGCGGCCTGGCCACGACCGTGCTGACCACCACCCCCGCCTCCGCCGCGGCGTCGTGCGCCGGTGGGGTCTCGGTGTACGGCGTGCTGCCCGACGGACGGCTCAGCTACACCACGATCGACCCGGACAACGGCAACATCACGCACGTCGTCGTCTCGTCCAGGACCCTCGGGTTCACCGCGAAGGCGGTGGCCACGCTCAACTTCAACACGGTGCTCGTGACCTCGACGGCCGGTGTGCTCTACCGCGTCGACGTCGTCACCAACAGCGCCAGCCTCACCTTCAACGACCCGATCGACCTCCAGCACGGCTGGACCCACAACCTGCTGTCCTACGACGGCCACGGTCACCTCTACGGCACGACGTCGGGCGGTTCGCTGCTGCAGTACCTCGTCTCGGCGACCAAGCCGGGGACGAACCAGATCGGGCAGCGCCGGGAGATCGGCAGCGGCGGGTTCGCGCTCAAGACGCTCGCCGCGGCCGGGGACGACCGGCTCATCGCGACCGCGTCCGACGGCCAGCTGATCAGCTACGCCGTTTCGCAGACCGGCACCACCTACACGCGCGCCCAGCTCGACGACGCCGGCTGGCAGAGCTTCGAGAACCTCGTCTCCCCCGGCGGCGGCCTGTACTACGGCAAGAACCCCGACGGCGCCATGTACTGGTACGAGGACGACAACCCGGCCGACGGCTCCGGCACGGACATCGCCTACCACCTCGACGACCCGGTCGCCTCGCGCGGCTGGACGCAGTACCTGCTCTCGGCCGACCCCGCCGGCTGCACCAGCACGACGCCGGTCCAGCCGCTGCGCTCGAAGATCGCCACCCTCGCCACCGGCGAGGTCGGCACCACCGAAGCGAGCTGCGACAAGTACAACGACGCCTGCAACCAGGGCGCGCTCGACTGGTGCGCGATGTTCGCGACCTGGACGTGGTCCGCGGCCGGCGTCTCCGGCGTGCCGCGCAGCACCTACGTCGCCCGCGCCCTCGGCAAGTGGGGCGTCGACCACGGCCTGTTCAAGTACCGCTCCAGCAGCACCCACGGCAGCCCGAAGATCGGTGACTGGGTCATCTACGGCGCGCCGGACGGCACCACCGGCGGGCACGTCGACGTGATCACCGCCGTGCACCCCGACGGCACGCTCACCGTCGTCGGCGGCAACGTCAGCAACAAGGTGACGCGACGGGTCATCGACCCCGACACCGCCCGGTCCGGCGCGGACAACGTGCTGATCTCCGGCTACGTCTCCCCGCCCGGCGCCTGACCCCTTCCCCCAGGCGGTGCCGCGGCCCGGCCGCGGCACCGCCCCGCCCACCTGGAGCTTTCCCATGCGCATCACCACGAGATCGATCGCGGCGGGCCTCGCCGCGCTGTCCATCCTGACCGCCGGCGCCACCGCCGCGAGCGCCACCACCGAGACCGACGCCATGGCCGCCCGCGTCCAGCAGCTGGCCGCCTACACGACGGCGCCGTGCGTCACGGGCGGCCCGACGGCGGCGGACAGCGCGGCGGCCACCCGCCTCAACAGCGTCCTCACGGGTGCGTTGAAGGGCTACATGACGCCGTACCGCGTGTCCTGCGCCCGGGCCGTCATCAACGCCGTGCAGGCCCGAGGGCTCGACGAGCGCGCCGCGGTCATCGCGATCACCACCACCATCGTCGAATCCACGATCGAAAACATCAGCGAGCAGGTCGACCACACCAGCCTCGGCCTGTTCCAGCAGCTCGACTCCTGGGGAACGGCGACGCAGCGGCTCAACCCGGCTTGGGCCACCAACGCGTTCCTGGACGTGATGGAGGACTTCTACCCGAACGGCAGCTGGCGCACCGCGACGATCGGCGACGTCTGCCGGCGGGTGCAGCGCTCCGCCTACCCCGACCGCTACCAGCCGCAGGCCGCGGACGCGCAGCGCATCGTCGACGAGCTGAGCAGCCCGGCCTCGACGACGGTGTCGGTCTACGGCTCACTGGCCGACGGCCGGCTGACCTACAGCACGATCAACTCGCAGACCGGCGACCGCACGAAGACGCTCGTCTCGAGTGACAACCTCGGGTTCGTGCCCAAGGCGCTGGCGACGTTGAACTTCAACACCGTGCTGGCGACGTCGCCGGCCGGCGTGCTCTACCGCGTCGACATCATCACGAACAACAACTCGCTGCAGTTCGGCACCCCGGTGGCGCTGGGCAGCGGCTGGACCCACGACATGCTGACCTACGACGGCCACGGCCACCTCTACGGCATCGCGGGCAGCACCTTGATGTCGTACGTGGTGTCCCGGCCCAAGCCCGCGAGCACCCAGATCGGCCAGCGAGCGGTGATCGGAAGCGGGTTCACGATGCGCACGATCGCGGCGACGGGCGACGACTGGCTGATCGGCATCAGCACCACGGGTGTCCTGCGGTCGTACCACATCGCGGCCGACTACACGTGGAGCGGAGTGACGCTGGCGGACCGCTGGAGCAGCTTCGACCAGATCGTCTCACCCGGCTACGGCCTGTACTACGGCCAGACCCGCGACGGCGCGCTGTACCGCTACCACGACCACAACCCGTTCGACTTCGACGGCTCGGACATCCAGGGCTTCGGCACGGACCCGGTGGACACCGGGGGCTGGACGCAGACGCTGCTGTCGGCCCAGCCGTTCGGCGTCTGACCGCCGGCCCGGACGGTCCCGGCATGGGAGACGAACCGGCACCCTGGTGGCGCGAGAAGAGCGGCGGGCCCCGCCCGGACCCGCAGGGGTGGTGGCCCGAACCGGACAACCTGCACTGGGTGCGGAGCCCGGAGCCGAAGGAGGAGAACCACCCGGACCCGGCTCGCACCGAGTGACGGGATCCTCGATCGAAGGCACGTCGGCCCCCGCCGGCGTGCCTTCGCGCGTTTCAGGGAGCAGCTCCCGCACGCACAGGACGGCTTCCGGCTTTTCACCGTCACGGCATCCCGTCCCGTCCGGGGACCCGGACCCGCGTGCCGCCACCGTCCACGACGAGCTCGGCGCCGGTGGTGTAGGTCGCGTCGAACGCGAGGAAAAGGGCGGCCCGCGCGACCTCTTCCGGCTTCCCGATGCGCCTCATCGGGATGCTGGCGGCGAAGCGGGCGGCCGCCGACCACCGGCTGATCACCGATTTCCTGAACGCCTGGCGCGATTCGCCGCCCACGAGTCCCTGATCGACGGGTGGCTGCCCCTCTCGCACGTTCCTTCGTGAGGGTGGTGGCTCGTCGGCGCGCCGAAGCGCGGTGACGCCGAAGCTCGCCGACGAGCCACCTTTGACCGGAGCCACACCGGGACAAACACGCTGCAGCAACCCAACTGGGCGCCTCGGGTGTCGCTCTGCGCGACTACGGGCGGCTGCTCGCCGGCCGATCGGCCGGCACGGTTGCGTACGAGCGGTTCCCGGCCCGTACTCGGCTCCTGTCCCCGGTCGGAGCGATCCGGCCGGAAGATCACGGATGTGCGGTAAGTCACCGTCATCCCGATGCGGCCGACTGTACACCTCTTCGGCGGTCCGCGGGGAATTGCCAGCAAGGCCGCGGAGTGGGAGGCTGCTGGCAGGACGCGGTACCACCGCGACCAGGCCCCAGTGCCCTTTTCCCGGACCGGACCCGGCCCCCGTCGGGGACGGAAACCGTTGCTGGACAAGCCTTTGTGACTTAACCAGAGCGGTGACGCCGATGACTTCCACCCGACTTCCGGATACACCGGCCGCGGCCGGCAGTGACTTCGCCGAGCTGTCCCGGCTGGTCAAGGCCGCCGGCCTCCTCCAGCGACGGCGCCGGCACTACGCCGTGCGCATCGGGCTCAACCTCGTCGCCTTCGGCGGGGGCTGGGTCGCCTTCGCCTACCTCGGCGACTCCTGGTGGCAGCTGTTCCTCGCCGCGTTCTTCGCGATGATGTTCGCGCAGCTGTCCTTCATCGGCCACGACGCCGGGCACAGGCAGATCTTCCGCAGCCGCCGGGCGAACGACGCCACCGGGCTCGTCCACGGTGGACTCACCGGACTGAGCTACGGCTGGTGGATCGGCACGCACGCGCGCCACCACGCCAATCCCAACAACGAGGACGAGGACCCCGACGTCGACATCGCCGCGCTCGCGTTCAGCAAGGCGCAGAGCTCGCGCAAGCGCGGGTTCCTGCGGTGGATGGCGAAGTACCAGGCGTTCCTGTTCTTCCCGCTGCTGCTGCTCGAAGGCCTCAACCTGCACGTGTCCAGCGTGAAAGCCGTGTGGCGCAAGGATGTCCGCCGGCACAAGCTCGAGTCCGCGTTGCTGATCGCGCACCTGGCGGCCTACCTCGCCGCGGTGTTCGTCGTGCTCTCGCCGCTCACCGGAATCATCTTCATCCTCGTGCACCAGTTCCTGTGGGGGCTGTACATGGGCTGCTCGTTCGCGCCCAACCACAAAGGCATGGAAATGGTCTCGGCCGGGCACACGCTGGATTTCCTGCGCAAGCAGGTACTGACCTCACGCAACGTCCGCGGCGGTCCGGTCGCGGACTTCGCCCTCGGCGGCCTGAACTACCAGATCGAGCACCACCTGTTCCCGAGCATGGCCCGCCCGAACCTCAAGCACGCGCAGGTGATCGTCCGGGACTTCTGCGCCCGGCACGAGATTTCCTACGCCCAGTGCGGCTGGAGGCGGTCCTACGGGTACGTGTTGCAGCACCTGCACGAGGCGGGCGAACCGCTGCGGCGGAAGGCGAAGGTGGCGGCGTGAACACCCCGGCGCCGGGGGTGCCCCGTTCCGGCACGCAGTGCCCGAGCTGCCCGCACCCCCTCGGCACGCACGACGCGATAGCGCACCGCTACTGCGCCGCGACGGCGGCGGGCCGCGGAACCGATCGCGGCTGCGTCTGCGGCACGGCGCAGGACCACGTCGAGACCACCGGCGACCAGCCGCGGCCCGCATGACCGGTGGCGCCGGACCCACCGCCGGCTGTGCGCGGCTTCGCCGGGGACGGTAGCCGCCTGCGCCGCGGGGCCCGATGGACCGCTTCCACCGGCGCCGGGTCTGGCCGATCCGCGACGTCGGCAACGACGTCGTCGGCTTCGGCGCGCGGCGGCTGTTCGACGACCCGGCGGCCGGAGCCACGGTTAGCGTGGCCCCGGCCGGGTAGCCGGTTCCCATGGACAAGCCCGAACCTCCGGTCGGCGAGCGCCGGGTGGTGGCCGGCTACGACGGGTCGGAGCAGGCCCGGGCGGCCGTGGAGTGGGCGGCGTCCGAGGCGCGCAGCCGCGGCTGTGCGCTGGAAGCCGTGTACGTCGTCCACTGGCCGTCGTCCGGTCCGCACCCGGTCCCCGGCACCGTGGCGGCGGAGCAGGAGCTGACTGCGCGCACGCACGCCGAAAGCCTGCTGTCCGGAATCGGCGACGAACTCCGCCGGTCCTGGCCGGAGCTGACCGTGCGGACCCGCGTCGAAAAGGGCCGGACCGCCGAGACGCTCGCCCGCGTCGCCCAGCGAGCGGAGGCGCTGGTGATCGGGGCGTCCGGGCAGGGTGCGCTGCCGCGGGCCGTGCTCGGCTCGACGGCCGCCGAAGTCGTGCACACCTGCGAACGCCCGGTGGTCGTCGTCCGGCCGGACGACGCGGCCGGCGCGGCCGGGCCGGTGGTGGTCGGCGTCGACGGATCGGACATCAGTTCCGCGGCCGTCGCCTTCGCCTACGACTTCGCCGACCGGCGCGGGCGTGAGCTGCTGGCCGTGCACGCCTGGACCGACCTGCCGATGCACGCCATGGAACCCGTCGGCGGCTGGGCAGAGGACTGGCCGGACATCCGACGGCGCGGGCAGCAGCTGCTCACCGATTCCCTCGCCGGCCACGCGGAACGGCATCCCGGTGTCGTCGTCCGCCGGACGGTCAGCGTGGACCGGCCCTCTCGCGCCTTGCTGGACGCCGCCGCCGACGGCGCCGCCCTGCTGGTCGTCGGCAGCCACGGCCGCGGCACCTTCGGCAGGCTGCTGCTCGGCTCCGTGAGCCACGCGATGATCTACCACGCCCCGTGCCCGGTCGCGGTCGTGCACGCCGGGTGACGCCGATGCCCGCGGAAACGACGCATCGGGGCCGCACGAAGCCGGCCACGCCGTGGCCGTCGATCCTCTCGTCGCCGTGGGCGATGGCCGCCGGGGCGCTCGGCGTCTCCACCTCGGCGGTCCTGATCGGCATCTCGGGCGCCTCGCCGGGAACGGCGACCTTCTACCGCTGCGCGCTGGCCGCGGTGATGCTGGTGCCGTTGGTTATCTTCGAATGGCGCCGCGAAGGCACGCCGACGAACCGGCAGCGTGGGTACGCGCTGGCCGCCGGGACCCTGTTCGCGGGCGACGCGCTGTGGTGGACCCAGGCGATCGGCGAAGTCGGCGCCGGCCTGTCCACCGTGCTGGTCAACGCCCAGGTGGTGATCGTGCCGCTGCTCGCCCTGGTCGTGGACCGGGAGCCGGTCAGCCGCCGGTTCCTGGCGATCCTGCCCGTCATGATCATCGGCATCGTGCTCACCGGCGGCGTCCTCGAGCAGGGGGCCGGCGGCCGCGACCCGCTCGCCGGCACGGTCCACGCGCTGCTGGCGGCCGCGTGCTACTCGGGGTTCCTGTTCCTGCTGCGCCGGGGCGGCAGCGGTGGCCGGACCGTGCAGTCCTACCAGTACGTGGTCGCGAGCGCGGCGCTGGTGGCACTGGGCGCGGGATTCCTCTGGAACGGCATGACGCTGGCGCCGGGCTGGGCACAGCTCGGCTGGCTGGTCCTGGTCGCCTTCGGCGGCCAGGTCGCCGGGTGGCTGCTCGTCGCGCTCGCGACACCGCGGCTGGCCGGCGAGGTGGGCGCGGCCCTGCTCATGCTCACCCCGATCGGTGCGCTGGCGCTCGGCGCCGTGTTGCTCGGCGAACGCCCTTCACCGTGGCAGATCACCGGCAGCGCGGCGATCCTGGCCGGTGCCTGTTTCATCTCCCGCAAGCCATCCGGCTCCGGCGGCCGGCAGCGACCGTGACCGCCGCGTGCGCGCCGCGAGGCGGCCCCACAGCGACGCGGCCACGATCGCCACGGCCAGCAGCGCGACACTGCCCACGATGTCGAGAACGTAGTGGTTCCCCGTGGCGAGCACGTCGGCCACCATCAGCGCCGGGAACAACCACGCCACCAGCGCCGCGCGTGGACGAGTGCCCCGCAGCGCGCACCACACGGCGTAGGCGCACCACAGCGACCAGCCCACGTGCATGCTGGGCATCGCCGTGTGGTGGCTGGGATGCGTCCAGCCGTACCGGGCGCCCTCCCCCAGAATGTCGTACCGGGCAACGATGTCGACGGCACCCGGTAGCGCGAACCGCGGCGGCGACATCGGCACCGCCCAGTAGACCGGCAGGACGAGCGCCATCATCGCGACCATCGTCGAACGGACCTTGCGGTAGACCTCGGGGTGCCGGGCGAACACCCACAGCAGGGTGCCGGCGACCACCGCGTAGTACAGCCGGTAGGGATACACCGCGATCCGGCTCGCGACCGGATTCCCGGCCAGCCAGCCGTTCACGCTCCGCTCGACGTCGAGGTGCATCGCGTGTTCCGCGGACTGAACCGCCTGTGCATTTGCTTCGGCGGCCGCGAAATCCGTGCCCGCGGCCGCGCCGAGAAGGGTGAAGAGCCAAAAGCAGAGCAGCAGAAGGATCAGCTCGACGAGCACCCCGGGTCGCCCACCGGTACCCCGGACGAGCACGCGTGTCCACGGCGGTGCGGTCACCCGACCACCCTAGCGACTACCGCGGAGTGCCGCGGCGGCTGAGAGCTGTGCTCGGCTCCGGACCCTCCGCCGCCCGGCGGCGGTCCCGATGACCCGCGACGTCCAGTACCCAACCCGACGACCACCGCCTCGGCGTGGCGCTCGCCGGAACCGCACCGTTTCGCCGGCCAGGAATTCCGGCTTGGCTCCGGTGCGGAACGGGTGGCCCGACGGGCCCAGCCCACGCGGGAAAGCGCGGCCAGGCCGCCACTGGTGCCGGGCCCGCCGAGGAAGTCGACGGACACCGCCATCACCGCGCGGGGTGGTTCAGCCGCGCGCGTTCGGATCGATCGCGTCGTCCACCGCGCCCGTCGCACCGAGGGCGTCGATCCCCTGCGCGCTCGCCGAGTCGACGATCTGCCGCCCCGACTCGGTCACGTCGGCGGCCGACTGCGCGACCCCGTCGGCAACCTCGCCGACCTTCTCGCTCGCGCCGCCCAGCAGTTCGGCGGCCTTGTCCTTGATCATGTCGAACAGGCTCATCTGGTGCCCTTTCCGATCGATGCGTACAACCCTGCGCGATCAGCCGGTTGCGGAGCGCAGCAACGGGCGCCACCATACCAGGACGAAACGGACCTTTCGCCCATCAATGCGGACACAGTCCGGCTATCCGGACCTACGCGATCGCTCTCACCACCGAGTCCCCGTGCGGGCACGGGGACTCGGTGGCGCGGAGCTGATCGGCCACCTCCAGGAGCGGGCGCCGCGGGCCCGGCTCCGGGTGCTGGCCGAGAACTCCGCGGAGGACCCGCTGGTCGTGGCGATGCGCCGGGCCCCCGTGCGCCCGGCGCCTGGACCTGCGGTCCTACGCGGCGCACCCGCACGTGATGGTGTCCCGGCGCGCCGCCTTGGCCACGGAAGGCCTCCACCGCCGGGTGATCGCGGCCGTAGCCCGCGGCGACGCGCTGGTCATGCCGCGGAGGCGGGTCGGATTGACATCAAGGGCGACACTCCGCACGTCAAGACCAACCGAGGCCGGACTACCTGATGCGGTCAGCCGAACGGAGCAATCCCGTTCCGGCCCAAGGCCGCAACTATGATCCTGCGCATGTGGTCCCACCCACGGGATCACTCCCGCGTATGGTCGGGTGACCAACTGCTTAGTAGGCTCGCGGGCACGAGCCCGCTTCTCAACGACGAGGAGGTCCCCCGTGACCGATTCTCCTTCCCGTGTCGCCGTGGTCACCGGTGCCGGCCGTGGCATCGGTGCCGCCGTCGCGGCGCGCCTGGCCGATGACGGCTTCGCCGTCGCGTTGCTCGACCTGGACGAGGCCGGTGTCAAGCAGGGCGCCGAGGCGATCGTCGCGAAGGGTGGCAAGGCCGTCGGGGTTGCCTTGGATGTCAGTGACGCCGAGCAGGTCGAGGCCGCCGTCACCCGGGTCGCCGATGAGCTCGGTCCGCCCGTCGTGCTGGTCAACAACGCCGGCATCACCCGCGACAACCTGATCTTCAAGATGACCGAGCAGGACTGGGACTCCGTGCTCGGCGTGCACCTCAAGGGCTCCTTCCTGATGACTCGCGCGGTGCAGAAGTACATGACGCAGGAGAAATACGGCCGGATCGTCAACCTCTCCAGCACCTCGGCGCTGGGCAACCGCGGCCAGGTCAACTACTCCGCGGCCAAGGCCGGCATGCAGGGCTTCACCAAGACCCTCGCCATCGAGCTGGGCAAGTTCAACGTCACGGCGAACGCGATCGCGCCCGGCTTCATCGCGACCGACATGACCGCCGCGACGGCCGAGCGCCTCGGCATGGGCTTCGAGGACTTCAAGGCCGCCGCCGCGTCGCAGATCCCCGTGCAGCGCGTCGGCACGCCCGACGACATCGCCCACCTCGCGTCGTTCCTGGTCAGCGAGGGTGCCGGGTTCATCTCCGGCCAGGTCATCTACGCCGCCGGCGGACCGAAGGACTGAGGCCGATGCGCGAGTTCGAGAACCTGGACGCCTTCGCCGCGGCGGTCGGCGAGCACCTCGGGTACAGCGACTGGCTGAAGGTCACCCAGGACCGGGTGAACCTGTTCGCCGACGCCACCGACGACCACCAGTGGATCCACGTCGACGAGCCGATGGCGACCGCGGGCCCGTTCGGCGGCACCATCGCCCACGGCTTCCTGACACTGTCGCTGCTCTCGGCGTTCGGCCCGAAGATCTACAAGGTCAACGGCATCAAGATGGGCATCAACTACGGCCTCAACAAGGTCCGTTTCCCGCAGCCGGTGAAGGTCGGCTCGAAGGTGCGCGCCGGGGCCGAGCTGGTCGAGATCACCGACATCCCGGGCGGCAAGCAGGCGGTGTCGAAGTGGACGGTCGAGATCGACGGCGAGGCGAAGCCCGCCTGCGTCGCCGAGTGGGTCACCCGGTTCCTCGCGTGACACCCCGGGAAGCGTCACTTTCCCTACGAAAGTGACGCTTCCCGCTGGTCTCTGTACGTCATACCGACTAGTCGGTATGCTCCCCTCGACGAAGAGGAGACTGCATGAACCCGACCGACCCGCCGGGTCTCGACCTGGGCCGCCTGCGCGCCCACCTGGACGCGCACCGGCCCGGCCTGGTCGCCGGGGAGCTGACCGCGGACGTCGTGGAAGGCGGCCGGTCGAACCTCACCTACGTGGTGGGCGACGGCCGGTCGCGCTGGGTGGTGCGCCGCCCGCCGCTGGGGCACGTCCTGCCCACCGCGCACGACATGACCCGCGAGTTCCGGGTGATCTCCGGCCTGCGCGACACCGCGGTCCCGGTGCCCGAAGCGATCCTGCTGTGCGAGGACGCCGACGTCGTCGGGGCGCAGTTCTACGTCATGAGCTTCGTCGAGGGCACGCCCTACCGGACCGCCGACGAGCTGGCGGCGCTCGGGGAAACCCGCACCCGGGTGATCGCCGACGCGCTGGTCGACACGCTCGTCGACCTGCACGCCGTCGACCCGGCCGCGGTCGGGCTCGGCGACTTCGGCCGTCCAGAGGGTTTCCTCGAGCGGCAGCTGCGGCGGTGGAAGAAGCAGCTCGACGCCTCGCGCAGCCGCGACCTCGACGGCATCGAGGAGCTGCACGACCGGCTCGCCGCGGCGGTGCCGGTGTCCGGAAAGCCGTCGATCATCCACGGCGACTACCGTCTGGACAACGTCCTGGTCGACCGGAACGACGAGATCTCGGCGGTGCTCGACTGGGAGATGTCGACGCTCGGCGACCCGCTGACCGACCTCGCGCTGCTGGTGGCCTACGCCGAACGCGACAAGGTGTCGCTGCAGTTCGTCTCCAACGCCAGCTCGGCGCCCGGCTACCCGACGACCGACGAAGTCGTCCAGCGCTACGCCGAACGTTCCGGGCGGGACGTCTCGCAGCTGAACTGGTACGTCAGCTTCGCCTTCTTCAAGCTGGCCGTGATCCTGGAGGGCATCCACTACCGCTACACGCAGGGCAAGACGGTCGGCGCGGGCTTCGACGGCGTCGGGGCCGGGGTCCCGCTGCTCATCGCGCACGGCAACGAGATTCTCAAAGAGGAGAAGTAAATGGACTTCGCGTTCGACGAGAAGACCGAGGAGCTGCGCGGGAAGCTCCTCGAGTTCATGGACTCGCACATCTACCCCGCCGAGCCGGTGTTCGAGCAGCAGCTCGCCGAACGCGACGACCCGTGGGCCATCCCGCCGGTCATGGACGAGTTGAAGGCCGAGGCCCGCAAGCGCGGCCTGTGGAACTTCTTCCTCCCCGGCGAGCACGGCGCGGGCCTGACCAACCTGCAGTACGCGCCGCTGGCCGAGATCACCGGCCGCAGCATCCGGCTCGCGCCGACCGCGCTCAACTGCGCCGCGCCGGACACCGGGAACATGGAAGTGCTGGCCATGTTCGGCAACGAGCAGCAGCAGAAGCAGTGGCTGGAACCGTTGCTGAACGGGGAAATCCGCTCCGCGTTCGCGATGACCGAGCCGGACGTCGCCTCCTCCGACGCCCGCAACATCGAGACCGCCATCCGGCGCGACGGCGACGAGTACGTCATCAACGGCCGCAAGTGGTACATCTCCGGCGCGATGAACCCGGCGTGCAAGATCTTCATCGTGATGGGCAAGACCGACCCGGACGCCGCGCCGCACAAGCAGCAGAGCATGATCCTGGTCCCCCGCGACACCCCGGGTGTCACGGTCAAGCGCGGCATGCACGTCTTCGGCTACGACGACAGCGACCACGGCGGCCACGCCGAGGTGCTCTTCGAGGACGTCCGCGTGCCGGTCGAAAACCTGATCGCCGGTGAAGGCGACGGGTTCGCCATCGCCCAGGCCCGGCTCGGCCCCGGCCGCATCCACCACTGCATGCGCGCCATCGGCATGGCCGAGCGCGCGCTGGAACTGATGTGCCGCCGCGCGATTTCGCGTGAGGCGTTCGGCAAGCCGATCGCGCAGCAGGGCGTCGTGCAGGACTGGATCGCCGAGTCCCGCGTCAAGATCGAGCAGCAGCGGCTGCTGGTGCTCAAGACCGCGTGGCTGATGGACACCGTCGGCAACCAGGGCGCGCACACCGAGATCCAGGCCATCAAGATCTCGACGCCGATCACCGTCGAGTGGATCCTCGACAAGGCCGTGCAGGTGCACGGCGCGGGCGGCGTCAGCCAGGACTTCCCCCTGGCGGCGATGTGGGCCGGGAACCGCACCCTGCGGCTGGCCGACGGGCCGGACGAGGTGCACAAGCGCTCCCTGGCCCGCCGTGAACTCAAGAAGTACCTCTCGGAGGGCGCGAAGTGACTGTCACCGCCGAAGACCTCACCCGCCAGGTGAACGAGTTCCTGGCGTCGCACGACCCGAAGTCGACCGACCGGCTGGAGTTCCTGCGGGCGCGGTTCGACGCCGGGCTCGCCTGGATCCACTTCCCCGCCGGGCTCGGCGGCCAGAACGCGCCGCGCGCCCTGCAGTCCGTTGTGGACAGCGCGTTCGCCGACGCGGGCGCGCCGGACAACAACCCGCGCCGGATCGGCATCGGCCTCGGCATGGCCGCGCCGACCATCCTCGCCTTCGGCACGCCGGAGCAGCGCGAGCGCTACCTGCGTCCACTGTGGACCGGCGAGGAGGTGTGGTGCCAGCTGTTCTCCGAGCCGGGCGCCGGCTCCGACCTCGCCGCGCTGGGCACGCGGGCCGTCCGTGACGGCGACGACTGGATCGTCACCGGCCAGAAGGTCTGGACGTCCGGCGCGCACGAGTCGCAGTGGGCGATCCTGGTCACCCGCACCGACCCGGACGTGCCGAAGCACCAGGGCATGACGTACTTCCTGTGCGACATGACCGCGCCCGGCGTCGAGGTCCGGCCGCTGCGCCAGATCACCGGCGAGGCCGAGTTCAACGAGGTCTTCCTGACCGACGTCCGGATCCCGGACACCCAGCGCCTCGGCGCGGTCGGCGAAGGCTGGAAGGTCGCGCAGACCACACTGATGAACGAGCGCGTCGCCATCGGCGGGCACGTCCAGCCGCGCGAAGGCGGGCTGATCGGGATCGTCGCGAAGACCTGGCGCGACCGTCCCGAGCTGCGCACGCCGGAGCTGCGGGACCGGCTCGTGCAGCGCTGGGTCGAGGCCGAGACGCTGCGGCTGGCCGGGACCCGGCTGCGCCAGCAGCTCGCGGTCGGCGCGCCCGGGCCGGAGGGTTCGGCCATGAAGGTCGCCTTCTCCGAGCTGAACCAGGCCCTCACCGGCCTCGAGGTCGAGCTGCTCGGCGAAGAGGGCTTGGCCTACGACGACTGGACGTTCCGCCGTCCGGCCATTGTGGACTTCACCGGCCGCGAAGCCGGTTACCGCTACCTGCGCGCGAAGGGCAACTCCATCGAGGGCGGCACCTCGGAGGTCCTGCGCAACATCATCGCCGAGCGCGTGCTGGGGCTGCCCTCGGAGCCGCGCGTCGACAAGGACGTCGCCTGGAAGGACCTCCCCCGATGACCGATCTGCTCTATTCCGACGTCGAGGAAGACCTCCGCGCTTCGGTCCGCGACCTGCTCAAGGACAAGGCGGGCGCCGAGGCGCTGCTGGCGCGCATCGAGACGGCCGAGGGCTACGACCTGAAGCTGTGGCGCACGCTGGCCGACGAGGTCGGCGTCGCCGGGCTGGCGGTGCCCGAGGAGCTGGGCGGGCACGGCGCGTCGGCCCGCGAGGTGGCCGTGGTGGCCGAGGAGCTGGGCCGCAGCGTCGCGCCGGTGCCGTTCCTGGGCAGCGTGGTGCTGGCGACGACGGCCCTGGTCCGCGCGGGTGCGGCCGACTTCGTCCGGCGGCTCGCCGAGGGACGGGCGATCGGCGCGCTGGCGGTGCCGCTGTCCACGGCACCGGGCGCCGGCTTCCCGTCGTCGGTGACGGCGTCGGCTTCCGGGACGTTGAGCGGCCGCGTGGGCACGGTGGCCGACGCGTCGGTGGCGGACCTGCTCGTCGTCCCGGCCGCCGGTCCGGACGGGCCCGCGCTGTACGTCGTCGAGGCCTCGGCCGCGACGGTTTCGGAGCTGGTCTCGTTCGACCTGACCCGGCGCGTGGCCGACGTGTCCTTTTCGGACGCTCCGGCGACGCTCGTCGCGTCGGGCCCGGAAGCGGCCGCCGCGCTGGAGGACGCCCTGCTGTTCGGCGCGGGCATCCTCGCTTCGGAACAGACCGGTGTCGCGGAGTGGGCGCTGACGGAGACGGTTTCGTACCTGAAGGGGCGCTACCAGTTCGGCCGCCCGGTCGGCGGGTTCCAGTCGCTGAAGCACCGGCTGGCGAACCTCTACACGGACCTGGTCCTCGCGCGCGCGGCCGCGCGCAACGCGGCCGACGCGCTGGCCACCGGCACCGACGTGCCGATCGCGGTCGCGGTGGCGCAGGCCCGCAACGCGCCGATCGCGGTGAAGGCCACCGAAGAGGCGATCCAGCTGCACGGCGGCATCGGGATGACCTGGGAGCACCCGGCGCACCTGTACCTGAAGCGCGCCAAGGCGGACGAGCTCGCGCTGGGCACGCCGGGCAAGCACCGCGCCCGGCTGGCCGACCTGGTGAACCTGCCCGCCTGACCCCGCCCGGCAGTCCGTGAAGGCCTCCTTACCGGCATTTTTGCCCAGGAAGGAGGCCTTCACGGAGCCGGGGCCACGTCGCGGTGGCGGCTGTAGGGCGCGGCGTCCAGCAGGGTCACGCCCACGGTGCCGCCGCTGGGAACGCGGTACGTGCGCCGCTCCCCCGGCCGGGCGCCGGTGAGGGCGAGGCCGAGCGGGGAGTCCGGCGAGCACGCCTCCAGGTCGGCGGCGTCGTCCCGCAAGCCCAGCAGGAACGTCTCGGTCGTCGCGTCGTCGTCGTAGCGGACGGTCAGCACCATGCCGGGCTCGGCGACGCCGTCGTCCGGCGGGTCCTCGCCCACCACCGCGTCCCGGAGCAGGTCCTGCAGCTGCCGGACGCGGGTCTGGCGGTACTGGACCTCGGCGAAGTCGTCGCCGGGGGCGCCGGTGCGGAGCAGTTCGGCCAGTTCGGCGCGCAGGCGCGCGTGGGTTGCCGGGGTCAGCCAGGTCATCGTGCTCTCCTCGGGGAGTCAGCGGGCGGGGTCGAACTCGCGCAACGCCTCGGGCTGCTTGCCGGTGGTGATCCGCTCGGCGAGCAGCCGTCCGGTGACCGGGCCGTGGGTCAGCCCCCACATGCCGTGCCCGCCGGCGACGAAGACGCCGGGATCGGCGGTGGCCCCGATGAGCGGCCGCCCGTCGGCGCTGACCGGGCGCGGCCCGACCCACGCGTCGCTCCGCTCGTCCCAGCGGACGCCGGTGAGCAGCGGCCGCGCGGACGCGATGATCGCGTCGATGCGCGCCGGGTCGAGCGCGGCGTCGGCGCCGCGGAACTCCATCGTCCCGGCGACCCGGAGGCCGCCGTGGTAGGGCGTGCAGGCCACCCGGATGTCCGGCAGGTAGACCGGGCCCGCGACCGGCCGGTCGGTCGGCACGGTGAACGAGTAGCCGCGCCCGGCGCGCACCGGAACCTTGACGCCCCAAGGCTTTCCCAGCTTGCCGAGCCACGCGCCGGTCGCCAGCACCACGGCCTGGGCCGAAACCGACTGACCGGTGGCCGACCGCACCGAGAACGCGTGCGGGTGCCGCCGGATCGACCGGACGTCGAAGCCGTGGCGGATGGTGGCGCCCCGCCCGACCACCGACCGCGCGAGCGACTCGGTGAACCAGCCGGGGTTCACGTACCGCTGGCCCCGCAGCACGATGCCCGCGCGGATCCGCTCGCTCGCCTGCGGGACGAATTCCCGGACGTCGTCGACGGCCGCGTAGTCGATGTCCTGCCCGGCGGCGACGAGCCGCTCCAGTTCCCGCCGGAGCACGTCGGCCTGGGCCGCGGACTCGAAGACCGCCGTGATCGGCGCTTCGGTCGTCGGCGCGTCGACGCCGTTGGCGGTCAGTACGTCGAACGCCTCCACGCACTCCTCGTTGAGCGGCAGGTTCGCGCGCACCGCGCGGTGCCAGGACCGGGGCGTGCAGTGCGCGGCGAACTTCGCGAGGAACGTCCACAGGCGCGGATCGGCGGTCGCCGGGACGTGCAGCGGCGCCTGCCGGTCGAAGAGCGCGCGAAGGCCGTAGCGCAGCACCGCCGGTTCGTTGAGCGGGATGGCCAGCCCGGGCGAGATCCAGCCGGCGTTGCCCCAGGACGCCCCGGCCGCGACCCGGTCGCGGTCCACGACGGTCACCGCGACGCCGCGTTCCTGCAGGAACCACGCGGTCGACAAGCCGACGACGCCCGCGCCGACGACCACGACCGAGCGTGGGCCGTCCCCGAAGTTGTCCACGACCACCTCCACGGCACCGCTCTGGTGCCTTCGCCTCCGATGGTGGTGGCGGCGACGGACGGGCCGGTTGTCCGGATCCGACAAACGGGCCGGGAGGCTTTGGCGAGAAGCTCCAAACGGTCAGGCGTCGAGGGCTGCCAGCTCGATGGTCAGCGCGAGCCGCTTGCTCCCGTCCCGCAGGTCGAGCGTGGTCAGCTCGGTCATCTTGCGCAGCCGGTACCGGACG
Organism: Amycolatopsis nalaikhensis; assembly: GCF_030264295.1. Classification (GTDB taxonomy): domain Bacteria; phylum Actinomycetota; class Actinomycetes; order Mycobacteriales; family Pseudonocardiaceae; genus Amycolatopsis; species Amycolatopsis nalaikhensis. Next base: position 9,343,577 of record NZ_CP127173.1, read on the forward strand.
GTGTTCTCGTGGACGCCCAGCCGTTTCCCGGCCGCTGCCGGATCACCTTGGGCGTGCAGCCAGGCGGTCAGGGTGGCGACGTAGCGGGTGCCGTGCTCGGTGTCGTGCCGCCGCAGCTCCGCCACCGGTCCCCGGGCGGGTGCGCGGCCCGAGTGGGCGGCGGTGCGCAGGCGCTGGAGCAGGATGTCGTCCCACGACTCCTCGTACGCCGGGGGCACCAGGTCCGCGGGGCGCGTCTCGTGCAGGGCCAGGCACTCGTCCGCCTCGCGCCGGGCCGCGGGCAGGTCGCCGGCCTCCGCGGGCGCGCTGATGCCCGCGCGGAGCGTGCCCCTGGGCTCGACCGCGGTGCGCAGCGACGCTACGAAGGTCCGGGCGGCGGCGACGTCGTCGCCGGGCAGCAGGGTGTAGAGGCTGTCGGCCGCGAGGGCACTGCGTCCCGGCCGCGACCAGCCGAACCCGGTGGTCGCCCGGTCGAAGGCGAGCAGCAAGGCGGCGTGCCGCTCCTGCCCGGCGAGGCCGGCGCGGACGGCGACGACGCGCACCGGCCCGGGTGGGAGGCCCAGCCTGCTCGCCACGACCGCCGCGTCCGCCGTCCCTTCGAGCAGGCGCAGCACGAGGTCCGTCTCCACCTGGCGTTCGAGGTCGGCGCTGGCCCGGGAGCGCAGCAGGTGCAGCGCGGCGGTCCGGGCGCCGTCGGTCAAGGCCGTGCGCCGGGCGCCGTCCAGCGGCTCGGGGCAGGCCACCCACACGGAGCCGAGCAGTTCCCGCCCGGCCCGCACGGCGACGGCCATCCGCCCGTTCAGCCCGTGACCGGGATCGGCCGGGACGAACACGGGTTCGTCGGACGAGCCGAGGTGCGCGAGCACGCCGTTGGCGGCGAAGGACGCCAGCAGCGGCTCGGGGGCCTGCCGGCCGAGGATGGTCTCGGCCCGCGCGCGGTCGGCGTGCCGCTGCAGCAGGGAGTAGGCGAGCACGCGGGAGAGGCGGTCCTCGATGGTCACGGCGCCGCCGACGGCTTCGGCGAGGCTGTCGGCCAGTGCGAACAGGTCGGTGGGCCCGCGGCCGGACTCGGTCTCCCGGCCTTCCAGCACGAGCCCGTACACGACGGCGGCGACGGCGCTCCAGGACACGGCCGGGTCGACGACCACGACGGCGACCGGCTCGTCGCCGTCGGGGACGGTGCCCGGGTCCCGCACCAGCACGACCGAGGCCCGCGCGGCCACGGCCCAGCGCACGGCCTGCTCGGCCGAGCCGGCCCCGATGGCGAGGAGGACGTCGCCGACCGCGGCCTGCCCGCCGACCTCCTCGCGCAGGACCACGCTGCCCAGTTCGGTGGACCGCGGGATGGGGCACCGGGCCAGCCGCAGGCCGTACCCGCCGAGCACGTTCACCAGCCGGTCCAGCCTGACCATCACCACTCCTCTGTCGAGATCCGACACTCTACTCGGCCGTGATTGTGCCGATCCGACAATCGGCGGCCGCGCGAGCCGGGTCATCCTGGGGACATGACCGCCGAGTCACCCCTCCCGCCCGACCCCGACGCGGGCACCGAGCTGGCCTGGTTGCGCAAGGAGAACGCGTTGCTGCGCGTCGAGCGCGACATGCTCATGCGGGTGGCGGCGGGCTACGCGAGCGACATGGCGTTGCTGCGACGGCGCGAGCCCGAACGGCCGTCCTGAAGCTGTCTGTGCGAACCGGCGCGAACGAGACCCGGCGCGTACGGACACACCCCGCCGTCAGGGCGGCCCCCTCCCCCCGGCCGCCCTGGCGTGCGGTTCACGAATTTTCGCTCATCTGAGCGAAAATGCTGTGAGCCAGGACACTCGGATGCAAAAGGGTGCCGAAAGTGCCCTTCTTCCCATGGTTTCCCCCGGCGTTCCGGCTTTAGCCTTGGCGCCATGGAATTCGCTGTCGCGCGGCCGCTGGAGGAAACGACGATCGCCGTCGGCGGTCACCACCACAGCGCGCTCGCGGCGGGGCCGGAGCGGGGCGAGTTCGTCCTGTTCCTGCACGGCTGGCCGGAGTTCGCCGACTCGTGGACCGAGCAGCTGCACGCGCTCGGCGAGGCGGGCTACCGCGCGGTGGCGGTCGACCAGCGCGGCTACGCCCGCGGCGCGCGGCCGGAAGACGTCGAGGAGTACTCGCTGGACCTGCTGGTGGCGGACGCGCTGGCGTTCGCGGACAGCCAGGGCGCGCGGCGCTTCCACGTGGTGGCCCGCGACTGGGGCAGCATGGTGGCCTGGACGCTGGCGACGCGGCACCCGCACCGCCTGCGGTCGTTGACGGTGCTGGGCACCCCGCACCCGGCGGCGTTGCGGCAGGCGATCGCGATGGACGACGGCCAGGCCCACGACCTCGGCTACATCGGCTTCTTCCGCCACGGCGCGGGAAAAGCGGAGAAATTCCTGTTACGCGACGAGGCCGCGCAACTACGCGCGGTTTACGGCCGCCGAATTCCAGTCGAAATCCTCGAACGCACGGTGGCCCGCCTTTCCGAGCCGGGCGCGCTGACGGCGACGTTGAATTGGTACCGCAGCGCGGCCAACGACCTTTCCGCGGTCCCGGCGGGCCGCGTCACGGTGCCGACGCTGTACTTGTGGGGCAGCGAGGACCCGTACCTCGGCCAGGGCGCGGCGGAGCTGACGGTCCACCACATCGACGCGGAGTACCGGTTCCACATCGTCGAGGGCGCGAGCCAGTGGATGGCCCTGGAGGCGGCGGACGAGGTGATCGCCCTGCTGCTCGACCACCTCGGCCGCCACTAGCCGGGCGGCCGCAGGGCGTCCAACAGCAGATCGGCGTAGTGATCCCCGATCTGCCGAGCGGTCAACGACCCGCTCCGCCGGTACCAAGACCCGAGATGGTGCACGGACCCGAAGAAGAAGTCGACGATCACGTCGGCCGGTTTGTCCGTCCGGAACTCGCCCGACGCCTGTCCTTCTTCGATCAGCCCGCGGAAGCGCTCGTGGTACTTGCGGCGCTCCGCGCGCACGGCCTTGCGCTTGTCCGGCGACAGCTGGTGCATCGACTGCAGGAAGATCGTGTTGTCGTCCAGGTTGTCGATGCTGGACACCACGACGTCGGAGGCCGCCGCCGCCAGCCGCTCGCGCAGCGGGGCTCCCGATGAGGCCACGCTCTCCAGCTGGCGGGTCTGCTCGCGCAGCACCCTCGCGTAGATCTCGTAGAGGAGGTCGTCCTTCGAGCCGAAGTAGTGGTACATCGCGCCCTTGGTGACGCCCGCCGCCTCGACGATCTCCTGGACCGACGTGCGGTCGAAGCCCTTCTTGGCGAACAGCTTCGTCGCGTGCTCCAGCAGCCGCCGGGGCACGGCGGCCTGGTCGTCGCCGGTCGCTTCGCCCGGCTTGCGGGTGCTTGCTCGGGTCACGGCAAGACCCCCTCTCCGTCGCGGACGCACCAGGATAACGGCTCAGGTCAGGAACCGCCGTGGGTTGTCGACCAGCATCGTCGTGATGTCCGCTTCGGACACCCCGCGCTCCCGCAACGCCGGCAGCACGTCCCGGGTGATGTGCAGGTAGTGCCAGTTCGGCGTCAGCGCCGGCAGCTGCTCGGCGGGCAGCCAGTCGATGTAGCAGGACGCGTCGTGCGAGAGCACCATGCTGCCCGCGTACCCGCGCTCGCACATCGCCGCCACGGTGTTCACCCGCTCCTCGAACGGCAGCAGCAGGTCGAGGCCGAACCGGTCCATGCCCAGCAGCGACCCGCGGTCGGCCAGCTCGGTCAGGTACCCCAGGTCGGTCGAGTCGCCGGAGTGCCCGATCAGCACGCGGCCCAGGTCGACGCCCTCGGACTCGAAGACGTTCTGCTGCTCCAGTCCGCGCCGGGTGCCCGCGTGGGTGTGCGTCATGATCGGCGCGCCCGTCTCGACGTGTGCCTTCGCCACCGCGCGCAACACGCGCTCGACGCCCGGCGTCACGCCCGGTTCGTCCGTGGCGCACTTGAGGAGCCCGGCTTTGACGCCGGTGCCGGAGATCCCGTCGCGGATGTCGCCGACGAACATCCCGACCAGCGGGTCCTCCCCCTGCAGCAGCGTGCCGGGCCCGCGGAAGTGCAGGTAGTGCGGCACGTCGTTGTAGGTGTAGAGACCGGTCGCGACGACGATGTTGACCTCGACCTCGGCGGCCACCCGCTGCACGCGCGGGATGTAGCGGCCGAGCCCGATCACCGTCGGGTCGACGATCGTGTCGATCCCCGCGTCCTTCAGTTCTTTGAGCCGCCGGATCGCTTCGGGGACGTGCTCGTCTTCGCGGAACCCTTCGTGTTCCGGGTAGTTCTCGGCGAATTCGGGGCTCAGCACGAAGAGGTGCTCGTGCATCAGCACCCGGCCCAGTGCTTCCGGCGCGATCGCGCCGCGAACCGTCTCGACCATCAGCCCCTCGCCCGCAGTTCGCGGCGCAGGATCTTGCCGCTGGTCGTCTTCGGCAGTTCGTCGAGCACTTCGATGGTGCGCGGGTACTTGTAGGCGGCGAGCCGTTCCTTGCACCAGGCGACGAGTCCTGCGGGTCGGCCGTCGCGCCCGGCGCCGGGCTGACGTAGGCCTTTACCGTCTCGCCGCGGTATTCGTCGGCGATCCCGACGACGGCGGCCTCTCGCACCGCCGGGTGCGTGTACAGGACGTCTTCGACCTCGCGCGGCCACACCTTGAAGCCGGACGCGTTGATCATGTCCTTCTTGCGGTCCACGACGTAGACCCAGCCGCGCTCGTCCATGAACCCGATGTCGCCGGTGAGCAGCCGCCCGCCCGGCAGCGCCTCGGCCGTCGCGTCGGGACGGTTCCAGTAGCCGGAGACGACCATCGGGCCCTCGACGGCGATTTCGCCCGCCTGGCCGAACGGCAGCTCTTCGCCGTTCTCGCCGAGGATCCGGACGATCGTGTCCGGCACCGGCAGGCCGATCGAGATGGTGCCGGACGCCGGGTCGATCGGCGCCTCCAGCGTGCCGGGGACGACGATGCAGCCCGCCGTGGTTTCGGTGAGGCCGTAGCCGTTGTGGATGTAGTGCCCGGTCTTCGCGCGGAAGGCCTCGACGACGGCGGGCGGCAGCGCGGCGCCGCCGGAGTACAGCAGCGCGAACGACTCGAAGTGTTCGCGGCTGAAGGACGGGTGGGCCATCAGCGCCATGTACGCCGTGGACGGCCCGACGGTGTAGGACGGCTTGTGCTCGAGGAACGCGTCGAGCACGACGCCGGGGTCGAAGCGGTAGGCCAGCGCGAGGGTGCCCTCGATGTCGATCGCGGACCCGACTTCGCAGACCATGCCGGTGATGTGGAACAGCGGCGCGAGCCCGAAGAGCGTCGACCCCGCGGGAAGTCCGCTGAACGAGCCGAGCCCGGCGGCGTTGGTGCCGATGTTGCCGTGGGTGTTGGTCGCGCCCTTCGGCGTGCCGCTCGTGCCGGAGGTGTAGCTGATCAGCGCGGTGTCGCCGAGCGCGAACGCGGGTTCCGGCGGCTTCGGGCCGGGCGTGACGGCGGCTTCGAGCAGCTCGACGGCGCCCGGGGTCTCTTCCTTCTCGATCTTGGCGAAGACGCGCTCGTCGTCGCGCGTCTGGAACTCCAGCTCGCTGGTGGTGAGCGTGATGCCGACGCCGTTCGCGGCCGCCGTCTCGCCGATGTAGGCGTTCCAGCCCCGCTGCGAGCAGACGACCGCCTTGACACCCGCGTCGGTGAGCACATGCGTCAGCTCGCGTTCGCGGTACATCGGGTTGACCGGGACGACGATCCCGCCGGCCTTCCACGCGCCGAGCAGCGCGATGACGAACTGCGGGATGTTCTGCAGCACCAAGGCGAGCCGGTCGCCGCGCTCGAAGCCGTGCAGCGCGAGGTAGCGGGCGACGCCGTCGGAGAGCTCGTCGACTTCGCGGTAGCTCAGCCGCGCGTCGAAGTACGCGATCGCCGTCCGGTCGGGCACGTGGTCCGCGGCGCGGCGGAACGCTTCCGGCAGCGTGGTGGGCTTCGCCGGTCCCGCGGCGCGCACCCGTTCGTCGTAGCTCGCGAGCCAGGGCTTCGCGTCGTACCAGCTCATCCAGCGACCTCCCTTGGACACCGACCGGTCGGTATGTCGACGCTAGGAGGCCGCGGTGGTCCGCGTCAAGGGGTGCAGAGCTGCGCGCGCAAGGTGTCGCGGGTCCACTCTTCCCACCGCGCCGGCGTCCACGCGCGGTCCTCGACGAACAGCAGGTAGCACTGAGTGCTGAGCAGGGCGTACAGGACGTCGGCGGCGTAGTCCGCGGCAAGCCCTTGGCGCGCACCGGGTTTGGCGACCAGCGCCCGCGCCGCGGCGGTGTGGACCTCGAGCCGCGGGGTGTCGCCTCGGGGCCACAGTTCGGCGACGTCCGCGTCGGCCGCGACCGCGGCGGCCACCATGCGGGAGATGGGCGCGACCCGCTCCAGGATCGCCCGCGTCCCCGCGACGTGGACCTTCAGCTGAGCGTCGGCGGTCTCGGCGGCCAAGGCCTCGCGGAACCAGGGCCTGCCCATGGTGGCGACCGGCTCGTCGTCCCCGGCGATCGTGACGTCGACGAGCTCCTTGAGCAGCGTCCGCTTGTTGCCGAACACGAAGTAGATCGTCTGGACGGCCACCCCCGCCCGCGCGGCGACGTCCTGCAGGTTGGTCGCGCCGTACCCGTGTTCGACGAACAGGTCGTGCGCGGCGGCCAGGATCCGCCGGCGGGTCTCCTTGGCCTTCTCGGCCCGCTTGTTCGGTCGCTTGACTTCGGTCATGACCTTAGCCTACCTCTAGAGTTGCTCACTAGAAGTCAACTCTAGCGAAGGATGGCGGACATGACGATGGTGGCGATCACGCGGTTCCAGGCCGAACCGGCCGACGCGGAAGAAGTGCAAGCCCGGCACACGACGCTGGTTTCGACGGTCCGGTCGCTGACCGACGGGCTCTCCGAAGCGCGGCTGGGCAGGCTGGACGACCGGACGTGGGTGGGGATCTGGCGCTGGGACTCGGCCGAGCACCTGCAGGCCGTCCGGCGGCAGGTGGCCGACCGGCCGGAGGCGGCGGCCGCGTTCGCGCTCGTCTCCGACGTCACCGCGGAGGAAGTGCAGATCGTCGACGAACAGTGACCGGACCGACCGCCCATCCCCGGGCGGCCGCTTTCCCGGAAATGGCGCACGACAATCACGGGACGCCCGAAAACAATGCGGCCGGACGTCGCCCTTCACCGCACTACACGGACCGCGGTTCGAAATGGTTCAGATCTTCTTTTCCGACGTCCTGACCCTGGACAAACCGCAGGCAGAAAGGCCACCATGGCGTCGGCCGGCCCTGTGTTCGCGCTAACGCCATCTCTTTCGAAAGTGGGTCGTTCATGCCTGCCTCCCTTGGACGACATCGCCTTTCCCGGCGGACGAAGATCGCGACGGCCGCCCTCGGGCTCGCGATCGCGGCCGGGGCGCTGGTGGTCGCCACGACCGTCGGCGAGCCCGGCAGCGCCAACGCCGCTTCCGGCGGCCAGGCGGCCGGACGGATCACGTGCCCGGACGTCGCCGGACAGCTCCCCGCCATCCCCGCCCAGGCACAAGCCGAGGTCCAGCGCAACCTGGACCTGCTGAACACCCAGATCGCCGAAGCCGACAACCGCCTCGCCACCAGCGTGGGCCAGGGCGGGCCGAACTTCGTGCGAAACGCCATCCTCGGCCCGCTCGAGGACAAACGCACGTCGACCATCGACCGGATCGCCATCGCCATCGGCCGTCAGGGCGAGAAACCGCGGAACCTGGGCGGCCTGGCGGCGTGCTCACTGAGTGGGCAGTCCGCCCCGGGCACCACCTCTCAGGCCCCACCGCCCGTTCAGAACGAAGCTGGTCAGATTTCCTGCCCCGACGTGGAAAGCCGGCTCCCCGCCATCCCGGCTCAGGCGCAAGCCGAGGTCCAGCGCAACCTGGACTTGCTCGACACCCAGATCGCCGAAGCCAACAACCGCCTGGTGACCAGCGCCGGTGAAGGCGGCCCGAACTTCGTCCAGAACGCCATCCTCGGCCCGCTCGAAGACAAGCGCGTCGCGACGATCAACCGCATCGCGACGGCGATCGGCCGCACGGCCGCCAAACCCCAAGGCCTGGACGCCCTGGCCCCCTGCACCCGCTGACCCGGTCGTGAGTGTTTAGGGCGGTTCTAACCGCCCTAAACACTCACGACACGGACAGGGCGTTGATGCGGAGGAAGGACTTCGCGGTCATGGTGAGCCGCAGTTCCGTGGTGACGACCGGGTCGAACGTGAACGTCGTCGGGGCGTCGGTGCCCCACGTGACCTTCAGGTTCCGCACCGGTTCCCAGCCCCGGGCCGTCCGGTAGGAGACCTCGGCGGTGTCCGGCAACGCCAACGTCGCGCCCACGACGAAGTTCGCCGTCAGCATGCCGACCCGCCGCGGTTGCCGCCACGCCAGCGACACCCAGTCCCGCGGACGCGGGCGGCTGACCGCCTTCAACGTCGCCGTCGCCTGTTTGGTGTAGGCGTTCGACCAGCCGGTGGCCGGGTCGCCGTCGAGCATCGCCGACGGCAGCGTGTCCGGGGCGCCGGAATAGCTCGCGTCCGCCGCCGCGAACTCCGGCGGTGCGGGCACTTCCACGGCTCGCGCGCCGGGGCCGTTGCGCTGCCCGAGACTCGTTCCCGGCACGGTGACCGTCCCCGCCACCAGGCCGGGCGACGTCGCCGTCACGGTGATCGGGCGCCGGCCGCCGGTCGCCGCGATCACCGCGACGGCCTGGCCGCGGAACGCCGGGATCGTCGGCTGCTGGTAGCTCTGCGCCAGTTCCTGCCGGCCGTTGTCCACCCCGGCGACGCGCCCCGGCCCGCGGACGGCGAACCGCAGCACCGGCTCGGCGCCGGGCACGACGACGCCGTGGGCGTCCACGACCGTCGCGGTCACGAAGGACATCGCCCCGCCCTCGCTCCGGGGCGAGGCGGTCAACGTGACGGCGTGCGGCGGCCCGGCCGTGACGAGCGTGTCGCGGGCGACCTCGCGCCCGCCCGCCCGGGCGATCGCCGTCAGCGTGCCGGGCGCGAAGGGCACGGTCCAGGTCAGGTGCAGCTTGCCGGTGCCGCCGTTCGGGCTGGTGTAGCTGCCGGACGGGTCGTTCTTGTCGTCGCCGGCGGGTTCGCTCGTCTCCAGGTACGGCCGTCCGTCCACAGTGGTCTTCCGGTCGAACTTCCGCACGCCGAGCGACTTCCCGTTCAGCACCAGCTCGACGGTATCCACAGTGGAGTACACCCACACGCTGACCGGCTCGCCGGGCCGGTGGGTCGTCCAGTCCATCGGCGTCAGGTGCACCATCGGCGCCGTCGTCCACTGGCTGCGGAAGAGGTGGAAGGCGTCCTTCGGCAGGCCGGCGCTGTCGACGGCGCCGAAGAACGACGTCTTGACCGGGAAGACGTCGTAGGGCGTCGGCTCGCCGAGGTAGTCCTGCCCGGCCCAGAGGAACTGGCCCTGGCAGAACTTCCGGTCGCGGTCCTTCTTCAGCGAGTACTCGCCGCTGAACGTCCACGACGCGAGGTTGTTGTCGTAGGACGACGTCGCGCGCTTGCCGGGCGTGTGGTTCTCCCCCGTGTTGAGCAGGTCCGGCTCCTGGTACACCCCGCGCGTCGAGGTCTCCGACGACGACTCCGACTCGAAGAAGAACTTGTCCGGGTAGGCCGCGTGCAGCCCGTCGATCGACTGGGCGGTGTTGTAGTTGACGCCGAGGCCGTCCAGCTGCCGGAGGATGAGGTCCTGCGGCGACCCCGGCGCGGGCACGCTCCGGTAGCGGTCCGAGCCCATGATCACCGGCCGCGTCGGGTCGATCGCGCGCACCGCCGCGATCAGCTCGGCGGCGATGGCCGGGCCGCCCGCCATCGACGCGTCCGGCACCTCGTTGCCGATCGACCACAGCACGACCGCGGGCGAGTTCTTGGCCGCGTGCACCATTTCGGCGATGTCACGCCCGCTCCACGCGTCGAAGTCCCGGTGGTAGTCGAACTCGAGCTTGCCGGTGCGCCAGCAGTCGAACGCCTCCACCATCATCAGGATCCCGAGCCGTTCGCAGATCTCGACGAGCTGCGGGTCGGGCGGGTTGTGCGCGGTCCGCAGCGCGTTGACGCCCATCGCGAGCATCAGCCGCATCTGGTGCTCGAGCGCGGCGGCGTCGACCACCGCGCCCAGCGCGCCCTGCGTCGAGTGGAGGTTGACCCCGCGCAGCTTCATCGGCTCGCCGTTCAGCGAGAACCCGTTGTCCGGGTGGAACTCCGTGTACCGGAAGCCGAACGTGGTGGTCGTCGTGTCGAGCACGCGCCCGGCCACGACGACGTCGGTACGCACCCGGTACCGCACGGGCTGCTCGACCGACCACAGCTTCGGCTCGTCGACGCGCTGAGTGGTGACCGCGGTGACCGTCTGCCCGGCGGGTACTCCCACGGTCGCCGAGCCGCTCGCGACCACCCGGCCCGCTGGATCGGTGACCGTGGTGCGCACTTCGGCCGCGACCGCACCGCCGGAGTCGTTCGCGACGTCCGTGGCCACCCGCACGGTGCCGCGCCCGGCGGCGATGTCCGGGGTGGTGACGAAGGTGCCGTGCCGGGCGACGTGCACCGGCTCGGTGACGACCAGGCGGACGCGTCGGTAGATGCCGCTGCCGGAGTACCAGCGGCTGCTCGGCAGCGGGTTCGCCGCCCGCACGGCGAGGACGTTCGGCGTCCGGCCGTCGGTGTGCGCCTTGCCGGTGAGGTCCCAGCTCCAGCCCGTGTAGGCGTACGGGTGGTTGCCGAGCAGCTCGCCGTTCAGGTGGACGTGCGCGTCCGAGTAGACGCCGTCGAACTCGACCGACACGCGCTTGCCCGCGATTGAGGGCGGCAGCGTGAACGTCTTGCGGTACCAGCCGAGACCGCCGCGGAAGAAGCCCGACCCGCTCTGGGTGCCCTCCGCGGTGGGCGGGAGTTCGATGCTCCAGTCGTGCGGGACGTCGACGACCTGCCACGCCGTGTCGTCGAACGCCGGGTCCATGGCCCGGGCGAACCGGCCGTCCGGATCGGTGACGCCGTCGGGGTTGGCGAGCGCGAACCGCCACCCGGCGCCGAGGTCGGTGACGCGGCCGGTGAGCGCGAGGTCCGGCCGGGTGAGCGTCTCGGCGGCCCGGGCGACCGGCGCGAGCGCGGACGTGACGACGGCGGCGCCGACACCGCCCAGCACCTGACGTCGGCTCGGGGAGTTCGGCATCGGCAGGTCCCTTCCGCGGCGGTGCTGTCGGGCGAAAAGCACTATTGCACAAGGGTTTCCGGTTGACCAAAGGGTTCGATAGTTTCGAACTCTCAGCCCTCGTGCGCGTCGATCAACCGGCGTAACACCGCGCGGGCCTCGCGGAGCTCGCCGACGGTCACCCCGGCCGCGGCCACCGTCTCCCGCCGGGCGGGTTCGCTTTCCGCCCACAGGTGGTCGAGGACGTCCGCGCCTTCGGGCGTGCAGGCGAACAGCGGCGAGCGCCGGTGCGCCGGGTTCGGCTCGGCGCGCAGCTGGCCCGCCTCGACGAGGTCGTCGACCACGCGCTGGACGGCCTGCCGGACCAGGCCGAGCCGCCGTCCGATCGCGGGCACGGTCAAGGCTTCCTCGGAGACCGCGCTGAGCACGTGCCAGCGCGCGACGGTCGTGTCGTGCGCCGCGGCTTCGCGTTCGCTGATCCGGCGGCTCAGCCCGGCCAGCTCGTAGACGTCGGCGATGAGCAGGCGGTATCCGGTGACCTCGTCCATAATTGACAGCATACTACCTATTCGACATCATGCTGTCATGATTGCCGACGTCCTCCTCGCCGACGCGCCCCGCTCCGAACTGGCCGAGCACCTGTCCGTCTTCGCGCCGCTGATCGGCAGCTGGTCGCTCGTCGTGGAGAACGTCCGCGACGACGGCGGCGTCGACGTCACCGACGGCGAGTGGCACTTCGGCTGGGCACTCGACGGCCGCGCGCTCACCGACGTGTGGATCAGCCCGTCGCGCGCGACGCGGGCCGCCGCGGGCTCGGACGGGGAATGGGGCATGAGCCTGCGCTTCTACGACCCGTCGCTCGGGAAGTTCCGCTCCACCTGGCTGGGTCCGGTACGCGGCTGGGTGATCCCGTTCGTCGGCACGCCGACCGAGGACGGGTTCCGCATCGACGCCGAGGGCCGGTCGTGGATCTTTTCCGAGCTGACCGCCGACAGCTTCGAGTGGCGCGCCGAGGAGACCCCGCCCGGGTCGACGGCGCCCCGGGTCCGGCAGCGCTTCCACGCCCGGCGCGTGACGGATCCCCAAGCAACCGCTTAGTATGGTGGCCGACCCCGAGGAGGCGGCCGATGAGCGAGTCCACTGTGGATGGTGTCGGGTACGCGGCGGACGGCCCCGTCGCGACCGTGACCTTCACCAAGCCCGAGCGCAACAACGCGATGGACGTGCCGATGCAGGCCCGCTACGGGGCGCTGCTGCGGCAGGCCGACGCGGACCCGGCGGTGCGCGCGGTCGTCGTCACCGGAGCGGGCAAGGCGTTCTGCCCGGGCGCCGACCTGGGCCTGCTGGACAACCTCGCGGCGAAACCCCCGTCGGACGGCGGCGGCCACGAGAACTTCCGCGACGTCCTGGCGGCGGCCACGGTCGGCGTCCCGGTGATCGCGGCGATCAACGGCGGCTGCGCGGGCCTCGGGTTCGTGATCGCGTGCGCGGCGGACGTCCGGTTCGCGGCGGCGGGCGCGAAGTTCACGACGGCGTTCGCCCGCCGCGGCCTGATCGCCGAGTACGGGATCGCGAAGCTGCTGCCGGAGCTCGTCGGCCGCGGCCGGGCCCGTGACCTGCTGCTTTCGGGGCGGACGTTCACCGCCGAGCAGGCCAAGGAGTACGGGCTGGTCCAGGAGGTGGTCCCGGCCGAGGAGCTGGGGCTGCGCGCCCACGCGTACGCGACGGAGCTGGCGACGCACAGCGCCCCGCGGTCGATGGCGGTGATGAAGGCGCAGTTCGAGCGGGAGGCCGCGCTGCCACTGGAGGAGGCGGCGCGCGAGGCGACGGCGTTGATGATCGAGTCGTTCGGCCGTCCCGAGCTGGCCGAAGGGCTGGCGAGCTGGAACGAGCGGCGCCCACCGGAGTTCCCGCCCCACCCGGCCGTGAGCTGAAGGGGACTTTCCTGGCATCTGATGCGAGGAAAGGGCCCTTCACCGCATCAGATGCACTGAACGTCCCCTTCAGCCCACGCCGATGACTTTTCGCCCCCACCGCCGTCAGTACCACTGACCGCACCAACCGGCGAAGGTGGGAACCATGGCGAAACTGCTCTACGCGTTCAGCTGCTCGGTCGACGGCTTCATCGCGGGGCCCGGCGGGGACATGTCCTGGCTGACCCCGCACCTCGGCCCGGACCCGGTGGTCGACGAGCTGATCCCCGACATCGGCGCGCTGCTCGTCGGCCGCCGGACCTTCGAGGGCGATGACCCGCACCGCGGCACCGAAGCCGAGGGCAAAGCCTTCGGCGGCGGCTGGGACGGCCCCCAGTTCGTGCTCACCCGCCGCCCCGCCCCCGCGACGCCGGGCGTCACCTTCGTCGGCGACCTGGCCGAAGCCGTCGAAGCGGCGAAGGCGGCCGCCGGGGAGAAGTACGTCAACGTCCTGGGTGCCGACGTCGGCAGGCAGTGCCTCGAAGCCGGGCTGCTCGACGAGATCCTCGCCCTGCCCGTGCCCGTCCTCCTCGGCGACGGCGTGCGGATGTTCGACCACCCCGGCGGCACCACCATCGCGCTCGAACCGCTCCGGCCGAACTGGTACCGGGTCGCCGGGCCGCGTCTTGTGTAGCCGCCGGTCCTGCGTCTAGCCTGGGCCGACCAACAGACGATCCCGACGGTGCGGCCTGACCGGCGATGCCGGACCACCCGCACCACGGTCGGATCCTCTCCCTTGGCCGGCGTCGCGTCGTGTGCCGCCACGCGGACCTCGCGCGTCCGCGGTCCCGAGGGAGTCCGGCATGCCCTTGCACGTACCCGGCGACCAGGTGCACGAAGAAGTCGCCGACATGGGTGACACGTCGTTCAGCACCCAGGCCGTCTACGGGAATTCGGCGTCGCTGATGTTCGCGACCCGCCCGCCCGGCTACCACTCCAGGCCGCACCGGCACGACTGCGAACAGCTGAACTTGTTGCGCGCCGGTGCGGTCTGGGTGTTCATCGAGGACCGCGCCTTCCACCTGAAGGCCGGCGACTTCCTGCGGATCCCGGCCGGGGCCGTGCACTGGGCGTGGAACAAGTCGGACGCGCCGTGCGAGATGGTCGAGGTGCACAGCCCCGGCCTGCAGGCGGACCCGACGATCCGCGAGTTCGCCGTCGGCCTGTTCGACGAGCGGGAGACGCCCGCGCTCGCCGGGACGCCGGTCACGGAGTTCGTCACCGACGGCTTCGACGCCGCCGTCGTCGAGAAGCTGGCGGAATGACCGCCGTCCTCCCCCGCGACGGGCGCGGGTGGTGCGAGACTGTCCCCATGGGACGCCGCGCCAGCCTGATCGTCGTCGGGTACGCCAAGGTGCCCAAGACCTCCGCCGCGCACGGCGTCCACGAGTTCCTCTCGGTCAGCCTGCGCATCGACCGGGAAACCGGCGCGGTCGTCGAAGTGGACTCGACGGCGATCAGCGCCATGGTCCGGACCTGGGTTTCCGAGCTGCTGCTGGGCGTCGACTTCACCGCGGACATCACGCCGGTGCTCGCCGAGATCGACGCGAACTACCTCAGCAACGCCACCGGCTCGCTGAAGCAGGCGATCCACGACGCCTGGCGTCGCTACGCCTCGCACCGCGCGCACTAGCGGGTTCCGCGCTTCCTTCCGGAGGACCAGTATGTCCGCAAGCACGCGCCTGCGCGCGGCCTTGGCCGACGGGCCCGTGGTCGTCCCGGGCTGTCACGACCCCCTGAGTGCCCGGCTGGCCGCACAGGCCGGGGCTCGCGCGGTGTTCCTGTCCGGCGGCGCCGTCGGCCGCGCCTTGTTCGACGCGCCCGCGATCCCGCGCGCGGGCCGGGACACCTACGTCGAGTACCTGCGGCTCGTCTGCGCGAGCTCGCCGGTGCCGGTGATCGTCGACGGCGAGGACGGCTTCGGTGACCCCGTGGCCACCTGCGTCGCGGTCGAAGACGCCGGTGCCGCGGGCGTGGTCATCGGCGACTCCGGCGACGACGGCGTCCTGTGCGCCGCCGACGAGCTCGCGGCGGCGATCGGCCGGAGTCGGGCGGTGTCCGCCGTCGTGTTCGTCGCCCGCGCCGACGGCCTCGAACACGACCGGGCCGACACCGCCGCCCGGCTCCGCCGTTACGCCGACGCCGGTGCCGAGATCACGTTGCCGCTGCTGAATTCCGCACTCCGCACCGAAACCCGCGACGAACTGCGGGCGACCATCACCGAACTGGCGGCCGCCGTCGGCGGCACGCTCGCCGTGCACTCCCGGCACGGCGACGAACTGCCGCCGGCTGACGAGCTGCCCGCCGGCATCAAGGCCGTGTTCGTCACGGCCGTCTCGCTCCCCCGCTCGACCGAACCGCTCGAGCGCGTCTTGACCAGGAGGCCGGGTCCATGACAACGCCGTCGACCCTCGAAGACCGGACGATGCGCAAGGTCGCGCGCCGGTTCCTGCCGCTGATCGCCCTCTGCTACCTCGTGCTCTACCTGGACCGGCTGAACGTGTCGGTCGCGGCGCTGACGATGAACGAGCAGCTGGGCATCGGCCCGGCCGCCTACGGGCTCATCGCCGGGGTCTTCTTCTGGACCTACGCGCTGTTCGAAATCCCCAGCAACTACGTCGTGTCCCGGATCGGCGTCCGGATCTGGGTCGCCCGGATCATCGTCAGCTGGGGCGTGGTCACGATGGCCACCGCGGCCGCGCAGGGCACCGGCAGCCTGCTGGGCCTGCGGCTGCTGCTCGGCATCGCCGAAGCCGGCTTCTCCCCGCCATGCTGTTCTTCATCGCCCGCTGGTTCCCGCCGCGCCGCCGGGCGGCCGCGATGGCCCTGATGGCGGCCGCGGTGCCCGTTTCCGCCATCACCACACCGATCTCGGCGCACATCCTGACCGGGCTGGACGGCCTGGGCGGGCTGGCGGGGTGGCGCTGGTTGTTCCTCATCACCGGGCTGCCCGCGGTGGTCCTCGGGTTCGTCTTTTACCGCGTGATCCGCGACGACCCGGCCGACGCGACGTTCCTCGCCCCGGACGAGCGGGCTTGGCTGCGCGCGGAGACGGCCCGGGAAACCCTTGGCGGGCACGGATTCCGGCACGGGATGCTGAACCCGCGGGTCGCCGTCCTCGTCGTCGTCTTCCTGCTGTTCACGTTCAGCCTGTTCGGCTACCAGTTCTTCCTCCCGCAGATCCTCCGGCAGTTCGGGCTGGGCACGAACGCCGTCGGCTGGGTGGCCGCGCTGCCGCCGCTGCTGGCGGTCGGGCCGATGATCTGGTGGGCCCGCCACTCCGACCGCAAGCAGGAACGCGCCCGGCACTACGCGGCCGCCGCGGCGACGGCCGCGGTGGGGTTCCTGGCCGCCGGGTTCCTGCTGCACCAGCCCGCGGCCGCCGTCGCCGGGTTCTGCGTGGCCGGGATCGGCCTGTACGCGTGCATCCCGACGCAGCTGGCGATCCCGTCCACGTTCCTGTCCGGCCCGGCGCTGGCCGCGGGCCTGGCGACGATCAACGGGCTCGGCAACATCGGCGGCTACCTCGGGCCCCAGATCACCGGCGTGCTGCGCGGAGTCAGCGGGAGCTACACGGTCGCGGTCCTGGTGCTCGGGGTGGCGCTCCTGGCCTCGTCCGGATTGGCGCTGCTGCTGGACTTCCGGGTCCGCCGGACGGCCGTCGCGGCGGTGCCGGAGAAGGCGGTGCTCGATGTCGCCTGAGATCCTGCGCGCGCCCGGCCTCGCGGGCACGGCGCTCGGCGGCTACGCCGACTGGCTGGCCGCGGAGCGCGGACTGTCCTTTGCGGACTACGACGCGCTGTGGCGCTGGTCGGTCGACGAGCCGGAAGCGTTCTGGGCGTCGATCTGGGACCACTTCGGCGTGCGCGCCCACGAGCCGTACGAGCGCGTGCTCGCGTCCGCGACGATGCCGGGCGCGCAGTGGTTTCCCGGCGCTACTCTGAATTACGCCGAGCACGCCCTGGTCCACGGCGACGACGACGCACTCGCCGTGGTGTCCTATTCGGACAGTCGTGCCGAGCGGCGGCTGACCTTCGGGCAGCTGCGCGCCGAGGTCGCCCGGGCCCGGGCGGGCCTGCGACGGCTCGGGGTCGGCCCCGGCGACCGCGTCGCGGCCTACCTGCCCAACATCCCCGAGGCGCTGGTGGCGTTCCTGGCCACGGCGAGCCTGGGCGCGGTCTGGGCGTCGTGCGCGCCGGAGTTCGGGGCGCGCTCGGTGCTCGACCGGCTCTCCCAGATCGAGCCGAAGGTCTTGCTCGCCGTGCCAGGGTATGCGTTCGGCGCCAAGGACGTCGACAAGGCCGGCGACGTCGCGGCGATCCGGGCGGGCCTGCCGACGTTACGGCACGTGGTGGGCGTCCCCCATGGACGGCAGGAGGTGCCGAGCGGCACCCTGACGTGGGCCGCGCTGCTGGCCTCCGAGGAGCCGTTGGAATTCCTCCCGGTGCCGTTCGACCACCCGCTGTACGTGCTGTACTCGTCGGGCACGACCGGGCTGCCGAAGGCGATCGTGCACGGGCACGGCGGGATCCTGCTCGAGCACTTGAAGCTGCACGCGTTCACGATGGACACGCGCCCGGGCGACCGCGTCCTGTGGTTCACGACGACGGCGTGGACGATGTGGAACATCCTGGTGTCGGCGCTGGTGCGGCGGGCGACGGTGGTCCTGCACGACGGCAATCCCCAGTGGCCGGACCTGACGGCGCAGTGGCGGCTCGCCGCCCGCGCGGAGGCCACGCTCCTGGGGACCAGCCCGGCGTACCTGATGGCGTGCCGTGCGGAGGGTGTCGAGCCGGAGGTGCCGTCGTTGCGCACGCTCGGCGTCACGGGGTCGCCGTTGCCCGCGGAGGGGTTCGACTGGGCGGCCGGGCGGCTCGGGGTCGCGGTCAACTCGATGAGCGGCGGCACGGACATCTGCAGTGCGTTCGTGGCGGGGAATCCGTGGTTGCCGGTGTACCGGGGCGAGATCCCGGGCCCGTGCCTCGGGGTGGACGTCGCGGCGTTCGACCCGGACGGCCGCGAGGTGGTGGACGAGCTGGGCGAGCTTGTGGTGCGGGCCCCGTTGCCCTCGATGCCGGTCTCGTTCTGGAACGACGCGGGCGGCGAGCGGTACCGGGCGAGCTACTTCGACACGTATCCGGGGGTGTGGCGGCACGGGGACTGGGTGCGGTTCACGGAGCACGGAAGCTGCGTGATCAGCGGTAGGTCCGACGCGACGCTCAACCGCGGCGGCGTCCGGTTGGGGACGGCCGAGTTCTACGCGGTGGTCGAGGACCTGCCCGGGATCGCGGACAGCCTGGTCGTGCACCTCGAGGATTCGGGTGGCGGGCCGGGCGAGCTGCTGTTGTTCGTGGCACTGTCCGACGGGGTGCGGCTCGACGAGGCGTTGCGGGCGCGGATCAAGGCGGCGTTGCGGGGCCAGTTGTCGCCGCGGCACGTGCCGGACGTGATCGAGGTGGTGCCCGCGATCCCGCGGACGTTGACGGGCAAGAAGCTGGAGGCCCCGGTCAAGCAGATCCTGCGCGGAAGACCGGCGGCGGAGGTGATCAACACGGGCGCGACGACCGGCCACGGGGCGGTCGCGACGTTCGTCGACCTCCACCGCCGCCGGGCCGCCACCGCTTGAGCCCGTGGTCACCTTCTCGTGAGTGTTTAGGGCGGTTCTAACCGCCCTGAACACTCACGACGCCTACTCGGCCTCCAGCGCCGCCTCGACCTTGCGTTGCAGCTTGTTCATCCCGCCGAGCCAGCGATCCGTCTCGGTCGCGCGCGCCGCGTAATAGCCCGCCACCTCCGGGTGCGGCAGCACCAGGAACCGGTTCTCCGCCATCGCCGCGAACAGCGCGTCCGCGACCTGCTCCGGCTCGATCGCCGACGCGCCCATCAGCAGCTGTCCCGCCGTGCCCGTGCTCTCCAGCATCGCCGTGCGCACCCCTTGCGGGCAGATCGCCTGCACCGTGATCCCGCGGTGCCGGTAGGTCGCCGAAAGCCACTCGGCGAACGCCAGCGCGCCGTGCTTCGTCACCGAGTACGGCGCCGAACCGAGGCTCGTCAGCAGACCGGCCGCGGACACCGTCGCGATGAAGTGCCCCTTGCCACGCTCCAGCCACGCCGGCAGCAGCAGGTTCGCCGCGCGCACGTGCGCCATCACGTTCACGTCCCACGTGCGCGCCCAGACCTCTTCGGAACTCTCGGCGCCGCCGAAGGGCGCGATGCCCGCGTTCGCGCAGAAAACGTCGATCTCGCCGAGGGTTTCGCGCGCGCTGTCGATCAGCTTCGCGACGCCCTCGGGGCTCGCGACGTCGCCCGCGAACGCCGTGCCCCCGACTTCGGCCGCGATTTCCCCGGCCTTGTCGCCGTCGAGTTCCGCCACCAGCACCTGGGCACCGTCCGCGGCGAAGCGGCGGGCCAGGGCGGCGCCGATGCCCCCGCCGCCCCCGGTGACGACGACGCCCGTCACAGGCCACCGCCGAGGGTGACGCCGCCGTCGAGCACCATCGTCTGGCCGGTGATCCAGCCCGCGTCGTCGGACAGCAGGAACGCCACCGCGCCCGCGATGTCGGACGGCACCCCGAGCCGCTTCATCGGGTACGCCGAGGCGACCTCCTCCTCGCGGCCCTCGTAGAGCGCGGTCGCGAACTTCGTCTTGACGACCGCCGGCGCGACGGCGTTGACCCGGATCTTCGGCCCCAGCTCGGCACCCAGCTCCACGGTCAGCCGGATCAGCGCGGCCTTGCTGACGCCGTACATCCCGATGCCGGGCGACGCGCCGAGCCCGGCGACCGACGCGACGTTGACGACGGCGCCGCCGTGCTCGCCCATCCACGCGTCGCGGGCGCGCTTGGTCCAGCCCAGCGGCGCGAGCACGTTGACGCCGAGGATCTTCGCCGCGGCGGCCGGGTCGATGTCCAGCGTCGGCCCGTAGACCGGGTTGATGCCGGTGTTGTTGACCAGGTAGTCGAGGCGGCCGAAGGTCTCGATGGTCTTCGCGACGGCTTCGTCCTGGTGGTCTGTGTCGTCGGCCTTGCCGGGCACGAACATGGCGACGTCCGGGCCGCCGAGCGAATTGGCCGCCTCTTCGAGGGCTTCCGGCTTGCGCGCGGTGATGCACACCTTGGCGCCGCGCTCGACGAGCGTCTTCGCGATCCCGAGGCCGATGCCCCGGCTGGCCCCGGTGACGATCGCGACGCGATCCTTGAACGAGTTCACGGCAGTGTGTCTCCTTCGCTGTGGTGCCCGGCACATACCAAGCGGTCGGTCAGGTGCCCATTATGCGCGATGCTGCCATGGTCTCAAGGCTGACGCACGTCACACCCGCGCCCACACGACGAGCGCGCCGAGCGCGAAGACCGCACCGAGAACGGCGCAGCCGGTCCAGCCCGCGACGTCGTACACCGCGGTGGTCGCGGCGGCGCCGAGCGCGGAGCCGAGGGAGTAGAAAACCATGTAGCCGCCGATCGCACTGCTCGTGCGGGCCGGGTACGCGGCGGTGAGGACGTGCTGGTTGCCGACGTGCACAGCCTGGACGGCGAAGTCGAGCACCAGCACCCCGACGGCCAGCAGGACCAATGACCAGCCGAGCTGCCCGATCGCGAGCCACGAGCCGAGCAGCAGGACGAGGGCACCGCCGGTGACGCGGCGGGCGTGCCCGCCATCGCTCCACCGCCCGGAGCGGGCGGCGCCCAGCGCCCCGGCGAGCCCGGCGACGCCGAACAGCCCGATCCGCGTCTCGTCGAGGTGCCACGGCGCCCCGGCCAGCGGCAACGCCATCCCGCTCCAGAGCGTGCCGAAGGACGCGAAGAGGAAGAAGGCGATCAGCCCGCGGCCGAGGAACACGCGCTGGGTGAACAACCCGACCAACGCACGGAGCACCTGCCCGTACCGGTCGGCCCCGGCACGGACATCGCGCGGCAACACCAGGAAACAGACCACGGCCAGCAGGGCGGCGAGGACCGCGAGGGCGAGGTAGGCGGCGCGCCAGCCCCAGACGTCGGCCAGTACCCCGGTCAGCACCCGGGCCCCCAGGATCCCGGCCACCACGCCGGAGGTGACGACGCCGAGCGTCCGGCCGCGCTCGCCGGGCGGGGCGAGCGCGGCGGCGTACGCGACCGCCGTCTGCACGACCACCGCGAAGAGGCCCGCGACGGCCAGCCCGCCGAACGCCACCCAGCCGACGGGCGCGAAGGCCGTGACCGCCAGCCCGGCCGCGACCAGCGTCAGGTGCGCGGCGATGAGACGACCGCGGTCGAGCATGTCCCCCAGCGGCACGAGCAGGACGAGCCCGGCGAGGTAGCCGAACTGCCCCGCGGCGACGAACCACCCGACGGCGCCCGGCACGACGCCAAGGTCGCGTCCCATCGGGCCGAGTACCGGCTGCCCCGCGTAGACCCCGGCGACGGCCACCGCGCACACGGCGGCCGGCAGCAGCCTCATCCCCCACCTCCAATTGGTTGCAGTTTGCAACTCTTCGGAGGTTAGGTCAGAATGGTTTCAGAACGCAACTCACAGGAGGAAGCCGTGTGGACGGACCCGGAGTGCCCGCTCGCGCGGACGGCGGACGTGGTCGGCGACCGCTGGAGCCTGCTGATCATCCGCGACGCGATGGACGGCGCCCGCTCGTTCACCGACTTCCAGCAGCGCACCGGGATCGCCCGCAACATCCTCACCGACCGGCTCCGCAAGCTCACCGCCCACGGCCTCCTGACCCAGGTCGAAGCGCCGTCGGGCAAACGCCGGGTGTACGCGCTGACCGAGGCGGGCAAGGACCTGTTCCCGGTGATCGTCACGCTCCGGCAGTGGGGCGAGCGGCACGCCTTCGCCGACGGAGAACCCCATTCGCTCCTGGTCGACCCGGACGGCGAGGTGGTCCCGCCGCTCGTCCCGGCAACCGCGGACGGCACGCGGTTGACGAGCGACACGACTTCCGTGCGCCACGCCCGCCAAGCTGGACGGCGATGACGGCTTCGGGCCGCTCACGGATCGGTGACCCGGTGGACTTCTGAGCGCCGCGCGGGCTCCGCCTCGGGCGCGTCAGCAGAGCCGGATCTCGTCGACCGAGGGCATCTTGCCTTGGCGCCACTCGGTGAAGCCGGCGCCGGGCCGGACCGACTTGCAGGAGCCGTCGAGGTCGTTCTTCCAGATGACCCGCACTCGGTACTCCCACAGGCAGTTGTTCTTCACCTCGGCATACGACCGGTAGCCGGTGATCGTCCAGTCGTCCCACTGCCGCACGGAAACGCAGCCCGGCGCGGCGTCCGCCGGCGCGGCCATGGCCTCGGCGGGGGTGAGCAGCGCCGTTCCCAGTGCCACGGCGAAAACGGATGTCCACCAGCGTGCGCGCACGAGCGGTTTCCCTTCCCTCAGCACAGCCGCAACTCCGTGACGGACGGGTGCGGGCCGAACCGCCCTTCCGTCCAGGACCGGCCCGGGTCGAGGATCCGGCAGTCGCCGTCGCGGGCCCAGGACCAGATCATGCGCACGGTGTAGGTGTCGTCGCAGGTGTTCGTCATCTTCGCCCAGGAGTTCCACTCCTTGTTCTTGACGTCCTGCGTCTCCCACTGCTCGATGCGGACGCAGGCCGGGGCGACGGTGGCGGGCGCGGCGACGGCCACCCCGGGCACCACGGCGGAAACCACGCTCGCCACGGCGATCCCCGCGAACGTCTGGCGCACTCCGGTCATGATCTTGATCGGAACACGGGGACCACCGGCGGACAAGGTGCGTCACCCCATCCGATCAGGTGGCGCGCAGGCCCCGGCTCACGACGTCCGCGGCCAGGGCGAGGAGATCCGAGAGACCGGCCTCGTCTTCACGCAGCTCGTCGGGCCGCCAGGCGAGGCTGATGACGCCGTTCCAGCTCGCCCAGAGGACGGTCGCCGCCTTGCGCGCGTCGAGCGGGCGGATCACACCTTCGGCGATGCCGCGTTCGATCGCGTCGGCCATGCGGGCGTTCTGCTCGTCGACGCGGCGGGCGAGCTGCGCGGCGGTCTCGGCGGCCGCGGGGTAGGTGCCGAGCGGCGCGGGGAAGGCGAGCATGCGGAAGAACTCGGGCTGTTCGAGGAAGAACCGCAGGTACTGCTCGCCGGCGGCTTGGAGCTGTTCGATCGGCGAGCGGTCCGGGGTGTAGGCGCGGTCCATGTACTCGCGGTCGACGTCGAGCGCCCGGCTGACGACGGCGGCGTGCAGGCCCGCCTTCGAGCCGAAGTTGTTGTAGATCGAGCCGACCGCGACACCCGCGCGTTCGGCGATCTCCTCGACCGTGACCTCGTCGACGGGCTGCCGGGCGAAGACGCTCTCGGCCGCCTTGAGGAGGGCGTCGATCGTCCGTTGTTTGCGGGGATCCACGGCGCCATCCTACGGACACTTCTTGCAACCGTTGCAAGTACCCGGTAGCTTCTTGTAACGATTGCAAGAACCGGCGGGAGGAGGGCCGATGTCCGACGCGGAGTTCGTCGAGCGGTTCACGGAGGCGTGGCGCCGGATGGACCCGGACGCGTTCACGCCGCTGTTCCGCCCCGACGTCCGGCTGGTCCACCCGCTCGACCGGAACACGCGCGGCGTCGAGGAGGCCCGCGCGTTCATGGCCCGGACGATGACCCTGGTCCCGGACCTGCGGTACGACGTCCAGGGCTGGGCGAGCGGCTCGGGCCAGGTGCTGATCTGGGGGCGGCTGCACGGCACGCTCGGCGGCGGGCCGGTCGAGTGGCCGCTGGTCGACCGGATCGTCCTGGAGGACGGGCTGGTCGCGGAGCGGACGGCGTACTTCGACCCGTTGGTGATCATCGGAACGTTGGTGCGACGGCCCCGCGCGTGGCTCCCGTACCTCCGCACGCGGCTGGGCCGTCGATGAGGACGCTCACGCTCGACGGCGCCCGGCTGGCCGTGACGGAAATGGGCGATCCGGAGGCCGAGCCGGTCGTGCTGCTGCACGGCTACCCGGCGAACCACCTTTCCTGGCGCCACCAGCTGGCCGGGCTGGCCGAGGGGCACCGCGTGATCGCACCGGACTGGCTGGGCTGGGGCGAGTCGGAGCGGCGGACGGACCTGCGTTTCGACTACGACACGGAGGTCGACCGGCTGGGGCGGCTGCTGGACGCGCTCGGCGTCGAGTCCTGCACGCTGGTGGGCCACGACTACGGCGGCTTTCTCGTGCTCGGCTTCGCCCAGCGCCAGCCGGAGCGCGTCCGACGGCTCGCGATTCTGAACAGCCGGGCGCATCGGACTTTCGTGCCTCGGTGGTATGCGACGTTCGGGCTGGTGGGGGTTCTCGGGCGTGGGCCGTTCGCCGAGGTGGCGGCGCGGGTGTTGCCCGTCGCGGCGATGAACCGGGCGGGATTGGTGCGATCCGGTGTTGTCGACCGGGCGACGGTGGAGAGTTACATCGGGTGGATGTCCACTTCGGATGGTGCGCGCTGGCTGCTGCACTTCTTCGGTGAGTACCGGGTTTCGGCGCGGCCCGAACTCGCTCGCCGGTTGGGCGAAATCCAGTGCCCGACGGCGATCGTGTGGGGCGCCCGGGATGTGTACCTGCGGACGGCGATCGCCGAGGAGCTCGCGGCTCGGATTCCGGCGGCGCGGCTCACCGTGATTCCGGCGGCTGGGCACTTCGTGATGGAGGAAGCTCCGGACGCTGTGCTCGCCGCTTTGCTCGATTTGCTGGGCCGAACCGCGGACGTTGCTCGTCCCGCCGCGGGTGGGTGACGCGGCGCGCCCGGCCGCGGCCCGAGCACCCGAGCGTTCAGCCGTCGGCCCTCACCCCGCCTCCGGCCGTTGCCGCTGGATCCGCACCACTCGCGGGTCGATCCACTCCCCCTGCGGCGACTGCTCCACCAACGGGTCCGCCCACCGGATCCGGATGCGGTCCGGCCGCGCTTCCTGGATCCGCGCCTCCCGAAACTCCGCTCCACTGTGGACCCACCACACCGCACCGAGGCTCGCCAACCCGTCCCGGCGAAGAACCTCTTCCGCCTTCTCACGGGAACTCGGCCCCGCCAGCACTCCCCCGAACACCGTGACCGGCTGCCACCCCGTGCCCTCCCGCCGAAGGTGTCCCAGCACCTCCCCGTCCTCGTCGCGGCGAACCGTGACCGGAAGCATCTCCCGCACCGCCGCGATGACCTTCTCGGTCTGCGCCCGCAACGCCTCCAGCCCCGCACGCTCGGCAGCCGATCCGGCGTACCCGTCCAAGTCCGCGCGAACACCGTCCTTCCACACAGCCGCGATCCGCTGGGTCTCCGCCACGTCCACATCAGGGCTCCCGTCGACCAACAGCAAGTCCGCCCGCAGCCCGGGAAGCACCCGCCCACGGTCGGCGAGCCCGAACACCTCGGCCGTGCGCGCCGTGGCGGCCGCCAGCGCCTCGACCGGTGTCAGCCCGGCCGCCACCAGCCGCTGCAGCTCGCGGTGCACGCTCGCCCCGTGCACGATTCCCGGGTTCGGCGCGTCCGTGCCCGCGAGCACCGGCACCCCGGCCTCGTGCAGCAGACCGACGTTCCGCGCGGCCGCCGCGAAGTCCGGCAGCTCCGGCGGCAGCCACCGGTGCGCCTGCCGCCGGAGGACGTCCGACCACGCGGGCCCAGTCGTCCGGCCAGCTCTGGTGCCGCCAGCATGCCGTCGCCGGGAAATCCGTCGGCGATCGACAACGTCGCGATGACCGCCACCCCCGCCTCACCGATCGCCGCGACCTGGGTGGCCGTGAGCGGGTCGAACGGCACGTGCGCCAGCACGTCCACCCCCGTCGGCAGCAGGTCGACCGCCGCCGCCGCGGTGGTCACGTGGGCCACCGCCAGCAGGCCCGCTCCGTGAGCCGCGGACACCAGCGCCGCCACCGTCGGGACGTCCAGGGACGGCACCCGCAGCGGGCCGCCGTCGTCGTAGAGGACCTTCAGGTGCCGGGCCCCCTCCGCGACGCGGTCCGCCACGAACGCCTCCGCGTCCGCCGGGCCCGTCACGTACGGGAACGGCGCGTACATCATGGACGGGTGCCCGCCCGGCGCCGTCGCGCCGATGCTCGACGACCGCACGTCGGCGCCACCCTCCGCCTCCGCTTCGCGCACCGTCTCCGGCTTGCTGAACATGTCCAGCAGCGTCGTGACCCCGAACGTCAGGGCCTGTCGGGACGCCCCCGGCAGCAGGTGGACGTGCGCGTCGATCAGCCCGGGCAGGAGCGTGCCCCGTCCGGCGACGTGCTGGTCGCCGGGGCGGAGCAGCTCGTCGCCGCCCACTGCGTCGATCAGGCCGCCTTCGAGGCGGACGGCGGTGTGCTGGGTCAGGCGTTCGCCGTCGAAGACGCGAACTCCGGTGATCGTCGTGGCCATGCCCGGACGGTAAAAGTTGACACCGTGTGAAGGTCAAGCTCGTAGAGTCGGGCCCATGCGGTTCTCGATCACCCAGGTCGCCAAGCTCTCCGGCGTGTCCGCGCGCATGCTGCGCCACTACGACGCGATCGGCCTGCTCCCGCCCGGCTCGGTCGCCGCCAACGGCTACCGCTGGTACGGGCGCGCCGAACTGCTGCGGCTGCACCGCATCCTCGTCCTGCGGCGCCTCGGGCTGGGCCTGACGCGGATCACCGAGATCCTGAGCGAGCAGGCCGACGAAGCCACCGCGCTGCGCGGGCACCTGGCCGAGCTGACGGACGAACGCCGTCGTCTCGACCGGATCATCGCCACCGTCGAGGAGACCATCGCCGACCTCGACGGCGCCCGGATCCCGGACCCGGAGCGCTTCTTCGCCGCGTTGCGCGAAGACCGCGCGGCCATCCGGAACTCCCTCGAGGAGTCCTTCGGCGACGCGGGCCTGGCCGCCTTCGACGCCGCGGGCGCGGCCCAGGAAGGCTTGACCACCGCGGACTACGAACACGCCGCCGCTCAGGGCGCCGCCCTCTTCCGGCGGTTGGCCGAAGTCTCGCGGAAGACGGCGCCCGAGGAGCCGGAGGCACTGGACGCCGTCGCCGAGCACTACGCCTCCCTGCGC
The DNA here is from genome assembly GCF_030264295.1 of Amycolatopsis nalaikhensis. Taxonomy (GTDB): domain Bacteria; phylum Actinomycetota; class Actinomycetes; order Mycobacteriales; family Pseudonocardiaceae; genus Amycolatopsis; species Amycolatopsis nalaikhensis. The sequence goes on from NZ_CP127173.1 coordinate 9,370,712, forward strand.
GCGTACTGGCAGCCGACGCCCGAGGCGTACGCCGCGCTGGGGCAGCTGTACCTGACCGATCCTCGCCAGCGGGCGATGGCCGAGCAGGCGGACCCGGACCTGCCCGCCTGGCTGGCCGCGGCCCTCCCCGCCTACGCCCGGCACCGGCTGGGCTGAAGGGGACTTTGCTCGCGTCACATGCGCTGAAGGGGACTTTCCTCGCATCAGATGCACTGAACGTCCCCTTCAGCCCACCCAGCCGGGTCCCTAGCCGCCCGTGAACACCGCCACGGCGGCGCGGAACTCCGGTAGCGACACCGCCGGGGTCGGCCGGTGCTCGGTGGCCGCGCGGACCGGGGCCAGTGCCGCCGTCACCGCCTGCTTGGCCGCCAGGACCGCGACGCGCGGCTGCGCGCCGATCGCCGCCACCAGCCGCACGGCCACCGTGTCCAGCGTGTCGTCCGGGCACACCCGGTTGACCAGTCCGGCCGCCGCCGCGGCCGGGGCGTCGAGGAGCCGTCCGGTGTAGAGCAGCTCGCGGGTCAACGCCGGTCCGGCCAGCATGCTCAGCCGCGCCGCGAACGCCGGGCTGGTGAGGATGCCGTGCCGGGCGATCGGCATGCCGATCCGGGCCGAATCGGCCGCGAGCCGGAGGTCGCAGGCCAGCGCCAGCTGACAGCCCGCGCCCGCCGCGACCCCGGTGACCACCGCGACCACCGGGACCGGGCACCGTTCGACCGCGCGGAACGCCGACTCCATCCGGGCGAACGAGTCCTCGACGACGTCCGCGTCCGCCCCCGCCCATTCGGTCAGGTCGGAGCCGGAACAGAACGTGCCACCACGGCCGCGCAGCACGATCACCCGCACGCCCGGGTCCGCGCCGAGCCGGGTGACGACGTCCTCGAGCGTGGTCCACGCCGTCCTGGTCAAGGCGTTGCGCCGCCGTCCGGAGCCGAGGGTGACGGTCGCGACGCCTTCGTCCACAGTGGACCTGACGACCGGGGTGGCCACGTCGGCGGTCATCGCAGCGCTCCCCGGGTCCGCAGGTCGGCCAGCAGCGCCGGGTCGGCCCCGAGCGCGGTGAGGACGTCGTCGGTGTGCTGGCCGTGGCCGGGCGGGGCCGTCCGGACTCGCGGCGGGCTGGCCGAGAGCTTGACCGGCGACCCGACCGTGCGGACCGTGCCCGCGCCCGGGTGCTCGACCTCGGTGACCATGCCGCGGGCGAGCACCTGCGGGTGTTCCAGCGCTTCGCCGACGGTGTTGATCGGACCGACCGGGACCCCGGCCTCCGCCAGGAGCTTCGCCCAGTCCCGCGCGGACCGTTCGGCGAGCGCGTCTTCGATCAGCGGCAGCAGCTCGGCGCGGTGGCGGACGCGGTCGGGGTTGGTGGCGAACCGCGGGTCCTCGACGAGCTCGCCCAGGCCCACCGCGGCGGCGAACCGGCGCCACAGCCCGTCGTTGCCCGCCGCGACCATCAGGTGGCCCTCGGCGGTCGGGAACGCCTGGTACGGCACGATCGTCGGGTGCGCCGACCCGTACCGGCCCGGTGTCACGCCGGTCGCGAAGTAGCCCGAAGCCACGTACGTCAGCCACGAGATTTGGCCGTCCAGCAAGGAAATGTCGACCCACTGCCCGCGGCCGGTGCGCGCGCGTTCGTGCAACGCGGCCAGGATGCCCACCGTGGCCCACATCCCCGCGGCCAGGTCGGCGCCGGACACGCCGAAGCGAGCGGGCGGGCCGTCGGCTTCGCCGGTCACGCTCATCACCCCGGACAGCGCCTGGGCGATCGCGTCGTACCCGGCTTCGCCGCTCATCGGGCCCGTCTGCCCGTACCCGGAGATCGACGCGTAGACCACGCGCGGGTTGAGCTCGGCGACGTCTTCGTAGCCGAAGCCGAGGCGGGCGGCGGTGCCGGGCCGGAAGTTCTCGACCACGACGTCGGCGGTGGCCGCCAGCTCCCACAGCAGCCGGCGGCAGTCGGGGTCCTTCAGGTCGAGGGCGATGCCGCGCTTGTTGCGGTTGACGCTGAGGAAGTAGGCGGCGGTGTCGCCCTGGAACGGCGGGCCCCACGCGCGGGTGTCGTCGCCGCCGCGGGCGTCCTCCACCTTGATCACGTCCGCGCCGAGATCGGCCAGCGTCATCGTGCAGAACGGGCCGGACAGGATGCGGGAAAGGTCGAGCACGCGCAGGCCGCCGAGGGCGCCGGGGTGCTCGGTCCACGCCGAGTGGGTCACGATTCCTCCTGATTGGCTGAGTGGCTGAGCCACTTTGAGCGAAAAGTGAGCCTCGCGCCGCCGAGCCGCGAACTCGGCGGCGGAGGCGGGACGGATCAGGCCTTCGCGGACTCCGCGGTGGCCACTGTGGACACCGGTGCGGCTTCGGGCGCCCGCCGGGGCATGAGCAGGAGCGCGCCCAGCGAAAGGACCGCGCAGCCGACGATGTACCAGCTGATCCCGACGCTGGAGCCCGAGCTCTGCAGCAGCGCCGCCGCGATCAGCGGCGCGGGCCCGCCCGCGATCACCGACGCGAGCTGGTAGCCGAGCCCGGCGCCGCTGTAGCGGACGTTCGTGCCGAAGCTCTCGGCGATCAGCGCGGCCTGCGGGCCGTACTGGATGTCGTGCACCAGCAGCGAAACGACGATCGCCAGCAGCACCATGCCGGACGACCGGGTGTCCAGCAGGGCGAAGTACGGGAAGGCGTACAGGCCAGTGCAGACGATGCCGATGCCGTAGACGAGCCGTCGGCCGAACCGGTCGGACAGGTGCCCGAACAGCGGCACGCTGAGCAGGCCGATCGCCGCCGCGATCAGCGTGTCGTCGAGCAGCTCGCCGCGGGGCATCGCGAGTTCCTTGGTGCCGTAGGTGAGCACGAAGGTGATGAAGAGGTAGAACGGCGCCTGCTCGGACAGCCGGACGAACGCCGAGGTCAGGATCTCGCGCGGGTGCTTGCGGATGGCCGTCCACACGGGACGCCGTTCGACCGCGCGGCGCACCTTCACCGCGGCGAAGTCCGGGCTCTCCACCACCTTCAGCCGCACCCAGAGCCCGATCCCGATCAGCACGACGCTGAAGAGGAACGGCACGCGCCAGCCCCACACCTCGAACTGAGTGCCGCTGATCGACGTGCAGAGCTTGACCATCGCGGTCGAGAGCAGCAAGCCGAGCGGGACGCCCAGCTGCGGCAGGCTCGCCATCAACCCGCGCCGCTTCGCACTCCCCCACTCCATCGACATCAGCACCGAGCCGCCCCACTCGCCGCCGACGCCGATGCCCTGCACGACCCGCAGCACGGTCAGCAGGATCGGCGCGGTCACGCCCACGGCGGCGAAGCCGGGCAGCAGGCCGATGGCGACCGTGGCGAAGCCCATCAGCAGCAGCGTGGTGACCAGCGTGGCCTTGCGGCCGATCCGGTCGCCGAAGTGGCCGAAGATCGCCGCGCCGACCGGCCGGGCGGCGAACCCGACGAACAGCGTGCTGAACGACTCGAGCACGCCCGCGCCCGCCGAGCTGCCCGGGAAGAACAGCTTCGGGAAGACCAGGGCGGCGACCGTGCCGTAGAGGAAGAAGTCGTACCACTCGATGGTGGTGCCGACGGTGCTGGCGACGACCGCGCGCCTGCGGTGCGGTCGGTCGGGGGCGGGTCGCGACATGAAGGCCTCCATTGGCTCAGCCACTTAGCCACTAGGTCAGTGATCCGGCACACTGCTAGAGTGGCGGCCGAAAGTCAAGGGGGTCGTGTGTCCGATTCGCTCCGCCCGGTAACCCGTCCGCGGCTGTACGAGCAGGTGATGGCCCAGCTCCGCGAGCACGTCGAGGGCGCGGGCCTCAAGGCGGGTGACCGGCTGCCCTCCGAGCGCGACCTGGCCGAACGGCTGCAGGTCAGCCGGGCCTCGATCAAGCAGGCGATCGTGGTGCTCGAGGTGCAGGGGCTCGTCGAAAGCCGCCACGGCGGCGGCGTCTACCTGCGCACGGACACGCTGAACCCCGAGCCGGTGGCGACGCTCGTCGACCGGCGCCGCCGGCTCCCGGACGTCCTCGACGCGCGGGAGGCCATCGAGACGAAACTCGCCGAGCTGGCCGCGCTGCGCCGCACGGACGACGACCTGGCCGAGATCGACGCCGCCCTCGAGGCCATGGGCACCGAGATCGAAGCGGGTGAGCTCGGCGAGGACGGCGACCGCCGGTTCCACGCCGCCGTCACCGCCGCCGCGCACAGCGCGCTGCTCGCGGAGTTCATGAAGGAGATCCGCGCGGGCGTCGCCGAAAGCCGCCACGAGTCGCTGCAGCAGCCCGACCGGCCGCCGCGGTCGCTGACCCAGCACCGCCGGATCGCCGACGCCATCCGCGCCCAGGACGCGACGGCGGCCGCGGCCGCGATGAAGGAGCACCTCGAGACGGTCAGCCGCGTGCGGCTGCTCACCTGGAACCCCGACGCCTGACTACCGGTGCGCGGCCAGCCGGGCCGGGTCGAGCTCGTACAGCGCGTAGGCCTTGCGGATCACCGGCTGGGCGACATTGCGCACCCGCACGCCGCCGGGCGTCACGCCCTGTTCGCAGCCGAAGTGCGCGTGGCCGTGCAGGGCCAGGTCCGCGCCGACCTCGTCGATCGGCTCGCACAGCAGGTACGACCCGAGGAACGGGTGGATCTCCGGCGGCTCGCCGTGCAGCGTGCCGGGAATCGGGGCGTAGTGGGTCAGCGCCACGACGACGTCGGTGTCGAGGCTGGTCAACGCGTCGCGCAGTGAGTCCGCCGAAGCCATCGTGTGCTCGACGAAGTCCTTCATCTCGCGCTCGCCGAACCGGCTCGCGCACTTGCCCGCGAACCCGCCGCCGAAACCCTTGACGCCCGCGACGCCCAGGGAGCCGTCCGGCAGGTCGAAGCGCGCCGCGGTGCCCTCCAGCATCACGACGCCGGCCTCGCCGAGCAGCTCCGCGATCCCGTCGGCCTCGTCGCTGTGGTGGTCGTGGTTGCCGAGCACCGCGGCGATCGGCACGCCCAGCCCGGTGAGCTCATCGGCCACCACGCGCGCCTCCGCGCACGTGCCGTGCCGGGTCAGGTCACCGGCCAGCAGCAGGACGTCCGCGGTGCCGGCCAGGTGTTCCAGCGCGGGGCGCAGCAGGCCCCGCGAGTCCTCTCCGAGGTGCACGTCCCCGACGGCGGCGATCCTCATCGGCCGATCTCCTCCGCGCTCGCCGGCTCCCGGACGTCCGCGACCCGGATGTCGTTGTGCACCAGCTCGCCGGTCAGGTACTCGGCGACGACGGCGTCGACCTCCGCCTTCCGCGCCGGGCAGGTGACTTCGCCGGTCAGGTGGACGTGTTCGCCGCGGACGGTCACGTGCACGCCGAGCTCGGCGGTGCGGGTGTCTTCGGCCAAGGCCCGGCTGAGGCGGGCGACGAGGTATTGCGGTGGTTCGGGCACGAGGGCCTCCTTCGGGTCGATGACGGCCAGGTCGCCGAGCAGGCCGAGGAACGCCCGCGCGTACGGCGAGTCGGACACCTGCACGGCGACGTCGGTCCAGTCCACCTGTTCGCGCAGGTCACGGGCGATCCGCAGGAGCGGCTCGAAGTCGCACCGGTGCGCCTCCAGCACGAGCAGCTTGTCCACCAGCAGGTCGGTCCCGGAGACGACCGGCGCCGCGGTGGGCCCGACCCGCATCCGCGCCGCGCGGTCGAGCAGCTCGTCGGTCACCGGCCGGTGGTTGGGCCGGTGGATCAGGTCGACGAGGATGTCGCCGTCGTAGACCTTCGTCAGCCAGTCTTCGGGCGGGTGCACGCGGCGCAGCCCGGCGGCGGTGAGGATCTCCGCCGCGCGGTCCGCGTCACCCGGTTTGAGGAACAGGTCGACGTCGTGGTCGGACGGCGGCCCGCCGCGGGCGTACACCGCCAGCCCGCCGGCCACGGCGAACCGGATGCCCGTGCCGTCCAGCGCGGTCACGACGCGGGTCAGGCTCTGCAGCAGCGCCTCCGCTTCCATGCTGCAGGACTACCCGCCGCCGGGCCCGGCCTAACCCGCGAACACCGGGGCGAGGTCGGCGTAGACCCGGAAGTCGGCGATCAGCCCGTCCGCGCCGGCCCGCCAGATCGACACCGCGGGCAGCGTGACCCGCTTGCCGTCGAGACGGGTGTAGGTCACGTCGGTCACCGCGATGGTGGTGTCCTCGACCGTCCATTCGCGACGGATCCGGTGGCTCAGTCCCGCGATGGTGGTGAAGAAAGCGGCGTTGCCCGCCTCGATCCCCGCGCGGCCGTGCATCGGGTCGCCGTTGCCGAACACCATCGTGGCGTCCTCCGCGAACTTGGCCCCGACCGCGGCGACATCGCGCCGGTCGACCATGGGGTACAGCTCCGCCGCGCTGATCACACCGTGCTCCCTTCGAGGACCTCGACGCCGTACTTCGCCGACAGCCCGGCCAGGCGCGGGAAGTCGGCCGGGTCGAACGGCGGTGCCGGTTCACCCGGCCGTGCCGGGGTGCCCGCCTCGGCGAAGAACCGGCCGAGGCCGCCGGGCGTGGCCAGGACGAGCGCCCGGGCCGCGGCGACGCCGGGGTTGCGGAAGCTGTGCACGGTTCCCCGCGGCAGGAACACGAAGTCCCCGGCGGCGACCCGCGTGGTTTCGCCGTCCGCGGTGACGTCGAGGACGCCGCCGAGGAGGTAGAACGCTTCGTCTTCGCGGCTGTGCGCGTGCGGCGGCGGACCGCCGCCGGGAGGCACCGACGCCTCCATGAGCAGGAAAGCGTCCCCGGTGGCCTTGAAGGTGTAGGTGTCCCCCACCAGCCACACCGACTCGCCTTCGCCGGCTCGTACGATCCTTGCCCTTTCAGGCGGATTCATGGGCGTCCCCTTTCGTGGTCCCCTTCCCGGAAGACGCTACTGACCTGCGGAAACCGTGCCCATACCAGAAATGTGGGGTTTCCGGCCGTGTCATGCTGGGCGGTGTGGACCACGGGGTGCGGGAGCGAGCGCGGGACGGCATCGGGCGGCTGGCCGCGTCCGGGCTTGACCTGGCCGACCTGACCGGCGAGGCGGCCCGGCTGCTGGCGCGGGTCGTGCCGTACGACACGGCGTGCTGGCACACGGTCGACCCGGCGACCCTGATCGAAACGGGCTACCACGCGGTCGACATGCCGCCACCGGACGCCGCGGTGGCCGAGTTCGCCTACCTCGGCACGGATTTCAACACGCTCGCCGACCTGGCCGGCGGCCGTCGCCACAGCGGCGTGCTCAGCGAGGCGACCGGGGGACGGCTGGACCGCAGCCCGCGCTACCGGGAACTGTTGCGCCCCAACAACATCCGCGGCGAGCTGCGCACGGCCCTCGTCGACGGTGGCGCGTGCTGGGGCGTGTTCACCCTGTTCCGCGAGGAGCCGCGCGACTTCACCGCCGACGAACGCGACTTCGCCCACGAGGTCGCGGCCGTGCTGGGCCGGGGATTCCGCGCGGCCGGGACGCGAGCACGGGCCACGGGACCGGCGGCCGACCTGTGGCCGGGAGTGGTGCTGCTCGACGCGGACCGGCGCGCGGGACCGGTGACCCCGTCGGCGGCGAGGTGGCTGGCGGAACTCGGCGACCCGGCCGAGGAGCCGGTCCCGTTCGGGGTGCTGTCGGTGGCCGAGCGCGTCCGCCGTGAAGGTGCGGAGGTCGCCGCCCGGGTGCGCGGCCGGTCCGGGAGGTGGGTCCAGGTGCTCGGCGCCCCGGCGGGCGACGGGGTGGCGGTGGTCCTGCAGGCCGCGACGACACCATCGGTGGCACCGCTGATATCCGCGGCGTACGGGTTGACGGCGCGCGAGCGCGAGTTGACGGACTTGGTGCGCCAGGGATGCGGAACGGCCGAGATCGCCGCGCGGTTGTTCATTTCGCCGCACACCGTGCAGGGGCATCTGAAGGCGATCTTCGCGAAGACCGGGGTGCGGAGTCGGCGGGAGCTGGTTACGCGGGTTTACTCGGCGGGTTGAGTTTCGCGGCGCGCACGCCCCAGCGCGATATTCGCCACCGCACGTGCGCGCGTGCTTGCCGGGGCACCCGTCAATCGGGCACCCCGGCAAGCGAGCTTCCCTACCGCGCCTTGTGCTGCCCGCCGCGGCCGGCGGTCGCGTGGCCGTTCGCGCCGCCGGTCGGCTTCTTCTCCACCGGGCCCGGCTTGTCCCCGGCCGGTTTCGGAGCGGCGGCCGGGGTCGCCGTCGCGTTCGGCTTCTCCGCGGGCAACGCCGCCGCGTTGGCCTCCGACTGCGTTGCCGGCTTCTCCTCCTCGGCGGAGTTTTCCTCCTCCGCCAACGGGTTCGCCCGCCGCATCTGGACCACGGCCACGATCCCCGCCGCCACCGCGGCCAAAGCCAGCAGCCACGGCCAGCGGGACCGGCGCGTGCGCTCGCCGCGGGCCACACTCTTCGCCTCTTCCAGCGCCACCGCCAAGTCGCGCTTCGCCGTCGCCACCGCCTTGCGGCGCTTCCGGCCCGACTCGCCCGCCGAACCCACCACCGTCGCGACCGCCTGGGCGGCCTTGCGGCCCGGCTCGCGCATCTTCGCCGCGCGGGCCATCACCTCGTCGCGGGCGGCGGTCGAGTTCGCCAGAACGTCGCGTCGGGACGAGCGTGTGCTCCGGTCGAACTCCTTGGTCGCCGCGCGGCCCACCTTCGCGAGCTCGTCACGGCCTTCCGCGAGCTTCCGGTCCGTGATCTCCGCCGCCCGCGCGGCCGCCGCCGCTCCCACCCTCGCGGCTTCCGCGGCGAGATCCCGAACCCCGGCCGCCGCCGTCTTCACCGATCGCCCGACCGGGGCGTCGCCCTGGCTCATGTGATCACCTCTCACTCGTCGCGGGCAGGCAGCGCCCGCCCAGCCTCACACCTGTGGGCTACCCACCCGGCGGCCATCCGGAACCTGGACCACCCGACGGCGTCACGCCCGGGTGCCGGCCACGGTCGCGCCGCGCTGACGGCGCCACGCACCGGCCGTCTCGTCGTGGTCGGTGGAGGTGCTCAAGTGGGCCCACTTCGCGTCCGTGTCGACGCGGTGCTGCCACGCCTCGCGGCCGAGCTCGTAGGCGTCGCTGCCGGCCAGCAGGCGCAGGGGCGGGTCGTCCAGACCGGCGACGGTGAGCACGAGCCGGGCCACCTTCCGCGGGTCGCTGTTCGCGTGCTGCTCGAAGTCGGCCATCGCCCGCGCCGCGGCGCCGACCGTCGCCTCGTACGGCTCGCTGATCGGCGGCGTGGCCATCGACGCGCCGCCCCAGTCGGTGCGCATCCCGCCCGGCTCGAGCACGGTGATCTTGATCCCCAGCGGGGCGACCTCGGCGGCGAGCGCTTCGCTGAACCCGCCGACCGCCCACTTCGCCGACTGGTACGCCGACAGCCCGGGGCTGACGACGCGGCCGCCGACCGACGAGACCTGGATGATCCGGCCCCCACCCTGGCGGCGCAGGACCGGCACCACGGCCTTGGTGAGGTAGACCGTGCCGAAGAAGTTGGTCTCGACCTGACGGCGGAAGACTTCGAGGCTGGTGTCCTCGAACGCCGAGCGGTCGGCCTGGCCCGCGTTGTTGACCACGACGTCGATCCGGCCGAACGCGGCGACGCCCGCGGCGACCGCGGCTTCGGCGGCCGCGGCGTCGGTGACGTCGAGGCGCTCGACGTGGATGTTTTCGCCGTACCGGGCGACGAGGTCGTCGAGAGCCCGCGGGTCACGGGCGGTGGCGACGACGCGGTGCCCGGCGACGAGGGCCTGCTCGACGATCTCGCGGCCGAGGCCGCGCGACGAGCCGGTCACGAAGAACACTGAACTCATGGCTGTCCCCCCTCTTAACGCAAGCTGTTTGCGTTAAGAGCGACGGTAGCCCTGGGTCCGCGTTAAGTCAAAGCGCTTGCGTTATCGTGGACACCGTGACCCGACCCCGCTGCCGCGCCCGCTCCGACCAGGACAAAGAGGTCCGCAAGACGGCCCTCCTGACCGCCGCGCGCGAGCTCGCGGAGGAGCGCGGAGTGCGCGAAGTCACGCTGACCGAGGTGACCGCCCGGGTCGGCCTGCACGCGTCCGCGCTGCGCCGGTACTTCGAGTCCCGCGAGGAGCTGCTGCTCGAACTGGCCGAACAGGGCTGGGCCGACTGGCGCACCGGGCTGACCACCCTCGTCGAGGGACGGCGGATGAGCGCCCCCGAGGTCGCCGACGCGGTCGGCCGTTCGCTCGACGCCCTGCCGCTGTTCTGCGACCTGCAGACGCACGTGGGCCTGAGCCTCGAAGGCGCGGTCCGGCTCGAACGCGCCCGCCAGTACAAGACGGCGGCGACGACGGCGTTCGACGCGATGGCGGCAGCGCTGGCGAAGACGGGAGCGGTGGACGAAGAGGGCGCGCGCACGGTCTTGACGGCGGCGATGAGCTGCGCGGCGTACATGTTCCAGCTGTCACGGCCGTCGCCGACGTTGCGGAAGCTGTACGACGAAGAGCCGCGGTGGGCGCACAGCGCGTTGCGGTTCCGCGAGCAGCTGACGACGGTGGTGACGGCGGTGGCCCTCGGCGTACGGCGCGACTGACTCCCCTACCCGCGGCGTCCGGCGAGCCGGGAAGATTCTCCCGTGACTCGACGCTTCCTCTGGTCCGCGACCGCGGGCACGGCCGGTTTCGTGGTCGTCGTCCTCGCCGCGCTCCTGCTGGTCCCCCAGCTGCTGTACCCGCACCTGACCGAAGCGGAGCTCCACGCGGTGTCGACCGCGGACGCCCGGATCCAGCTGCAGCAGGCCCAGTCGCAACTGCAGAACACCGTGCGCGGCACGCTGCTGCAGGCCGTGGCCGGGCTGCTGGTCATCGCCGGCGCCCTCGCCACCTGGCGCCAGGTCCAGGTCAACCGCGAAGGGCAGATCACCGAGCGGTTCACCCGCGCCGTCGACCAACTCGGTGGCGAGAACATCGACGTGCGGATCGGCGGGATCTACGCGCTCGAGCGGGTCGCGCGGAACTCGGCCGCGGACCGGCCGCAGGTGCAGTACATCCTCGCCGCGTTCATCCGCGGCCACGCGCCGTGGCCCGGCGAAGGCGGCGACCCGGAACCGCGGCCGCTGCCGTGGCTCTACGTGCGAGCGCCGGACGTCCAGGCGTGCCTCAACGTGCTCGTCCGCCGCCTGCCGTCGCCGGGTGCGCTGCGGCTCTACCTGTCCCGTGTGGACCTTCGCAGTGCCAACCTGGACAACGCGAAGCTCGTCGACGCGCAGATCCGCCACGCCACCCTCGCCCGGTCGTGGCTCGTCGCCGCGTCGCTGGCCGGGTCGGATCTCTGCTACACCGATTTCGGGGAGGCACGGGCGCACCGGACCGATTTCACCGGTGCCGCGCTGCGGGGCGCGAGCTTCCGCGACGCCGACGTCGCCGGGGCGGATTTCCGGGGCGCCGATCTCCGCGGCGCGGATCTGCGTGCGGCCAACCTGGACCAAGCCGACCTCACCGGCGTCCGCACGGACGCCGAAACCGTCTGGCCTGAAGGCTTTCCGCGACCCTGATCGTTCCACGGCCCCCGCCCGACGCCGAGCTGGGGCCCCTGGCGGAAACCAGGGGCCCCAGTGGGATCAGCCGTCCGACTCGGCCGACGGGATGTACGCGCCCGGCACCTGGTCCGGGGCGACCACCCGGTCCTCACCCGGGTACGGCACCTGCCAGCCGTGCGTCTGGTACCACGTGAAGTGGTTCATCTGCGCGGGGTTGGCGTAGTCGGCGACCGCGTTCGGGCCGGTCAGCCGCTGGTGCTCAGTCCACTCCTGCCACCGCGCCGCCACCTGCGCCTTGTCCGCGGGCACCGCGGACGAGGGCACCGGCGCCGCCGCCGGGTTGGCCGGGGCCGGGGTGTCCGGACCGCACGACGGCTGCGTCGCCAGCCCGCCCGTCAGCGACGTGCGGTTCGGCAGCGCGGTGAACGGCGTGTAGTCCGGCTTCGGCGTGAACGCCGCGGTCATCGGCGTCGCCGCGCTGTCCTTCTGGTTCATCGGCCGGATCCCGAGGATCTGCTCGATCGTCCGGATCATGGTGATCTGCGAGTAGTAGTGGCTGTCGACGACACCGTGCTGGGCGTACGGGCTGATGATCTGCACCGGCGCCCGGTGGCCGTCGACGTGGTCCAGACCGGCCTGGGAGTCGTCCTCGACGACGAAGATCGCCGAGTCCTGCCAGTACCGGCTGTGCGTGATCTCGTCGACGATCTTGCCGACGGCGAGGTCGTTGTCGGCGACCTGGGCGGCCGCGTTCGGCGGGCCGCCGGTGTGGTCGCTGGACAGCCAGAACATGTTCAGGTTGGCCGGCCCGTTCTTCTCGAAGTCGTTCTTCCAGATCTGGTAGCGGTACTGGTCCGGCACCGCCGTGTCGAACTTCGGGAAGCCCGACACCGAAACGTCGTTCAGCGACGGGATCGGCGACGACGACACCAGCGGGTACGCGGTCGGCTCACCGGTCGCCGCCATGTTCTTCGCGTCGCAGTACAGGTTCTGCCAGCTCGCCCCGGCCGGCTTGGTCAGGAACTGCTGGAACTCGCCGAAGTCCCGCACCGACTTCCCGGCCGCCTGGGCACCGCTCCAGAGGAACCCGGTCCGCTGGTGGCCGAGCGCGTCGTCCTCGGTGTCGTAGCTGCGCAGGTACTCCCCCGCCGACGACTCGGTGTACTCCGGGTTGTCGGCCTGCATCAGCCAGTTGTGACCCTCGGCGGAGTTGGTGCCGATGTCGTAGGTGTTGTCGTACAACCCGAACTGCCGCTCCAGCGCGTGCTGGTTCGGCGTGACGTTCTCGCCGAACTGCGCCACCGACGGGTCGCCGTTGCCGCGCGGCTCGTCCCCGAACAGCTGGTCGTAGGTCCGGTTCTCCTTGACCAGCAGGAAGACGTGCTTGATCGTCGACGGGTCGCCGAGCCGCGCGGGCACCGGCACCGGGCTGCGGTGGCCGTTGTCGGTGGCCACCTGGACGGCGTTGTTCGTCCAGCCGTTCTGCTTGAACACCTGCGCGGTGTACCCGCGGATCGCGCGGTCGTCGGGCAGCCGGAACTTCTGCACGCTCGACGTCGTGTCGTGCGTGCCGTGTCCGGCCGCCGTCGTCGGGCGGAGGGCGTCGATGCCGCGGGTGTTGGAGACGACGACGTCCGCGCCGACCGTGGTGATCGCGGTCGGAAAGTAGTCCGTCGGCAGCAGCCCGAGGTAGCTCACCGGCTCCTGCGCCCGGCTGAAGCGGTAGACGGCGACCGCGTTGGCGCGGCCGAGCGTCACCAGCAGGTGCCCGTCGTCGGTGAGCGTGACGCCGTCGGGCTCGTACCCGACCGGCGACTCCGGCCACGGCTGGGTCGCGATGGTCTGGACAACCTGGTCGCGACCCGAGTCGATGACGGACACGGTGTCGCTGGCGGTGTTCGTGACGAACAGCGCGCCGTTCCTGGCGTACACCGCCGTCGGGTGCAGGCCGACGTCGATGCTCTTCGGCGCGGTCGCCGGGTGCGCCAGGTCGATGACGCTGACCGTGCCGCTCGTGGTGGCGCCGGTGACCGGGCTGGCCGGCACCTGCGTGTTGTAGGAGTTCAGCGTCGGCTCGCCGGGCCGCGCCGGGCGCCCGCCCTCGTTGCTGACGTACAGCTTGTCGCCGACGCGCGCCAGGTCGCGCGGCGCGTTGCCGACGGCCCAGCTCTGCTTCACCGCGCCGGTGACGGCGTCGAGCGCGACGACGCGGTTCTGGCCGTTGACCGCCGAGTACACAGTGGACCCGTCGGGCGAGAACAGCGCCTGCGCGACGAGCGCGTGCTTGGGCCCGTCCGCCGGGATCTTGACCGACGTCGGGGCCGAGACGGTGCCGTCGGGGTTCACCGCGAACCGCGTGTAGCCGTCGGTCTGCGCCAGCCACAGCGACTTGCCGTCCGGGGCGTACGTCGGTCCTTCTTGACCGACGTCGTTGCCGGAGATGCGGAGGTTCGCCGTCGCGGAATTGCCGACGAGCTGCTGCACCTTCCAGTTCTTCAGGTCGACGATGGTGAGCGCGATCCCGCCGTCGGTGGTGATGGCGGCGAGGTGCGCGCCGTCCGGGCTGACCGCGGACGCCATGATCTTGCCGTTGTTGACGACGAGCCGGTCGCCGATCGGCTTGATGTACTGGTCGGCGGAGACGACCTGGCCGTTTTCGGTGACCTGGCCGACGTGGTCTTCGCCGAACTGCTGCGTCGACGCGACGCCGACGCCGGTGCCCGTGGCGACGAGCACGAGCGTGGCGGACCCGGCTGTCACGTAGCGGAACCGGTGACCGGGAAGGCGGACCTTCCCGACACGCCGTCTGCGGCGTGTTACCTGCATCGGGTTATCCCTTCGTGGAGGAGAGCAGCTCGACGTTGCCGTCGAACTGCCAGAGCGGGTTGGGTTGGTCCCCCGCGGGGGTCCGCACCTGGAAGTAGCCGTTCACTTCCTTCGGTCCGTCGCCGTCGGCGACGTACCGCCCGTCCGAGGTGATGTCCAGCTGGTAGATCGCCGAGCCGGTCGCCGCGATGCCCGGCAGGTGCCAGGACACGACGCACCGCCAGTCGTTGCCGGGGCCTTCGGGCACGACCAGGCCGTCGCCCTTGGTGCACGCGGCCGTCGCCCCCAGCTGCGCCTCGGTGACGTCGGGCCGGTTCAGCTGCCCGGCCTGCAGCCGGTACAGGTGGGCGAAGGCGGTGGCGACCGACCGCTGGACCTTGTCGAGCTCGATCCCGGAGCCGGTGGCCGGCGTGGCCACGGCGACGACGCCCGCCGTGACGGCGAGCAAGGCGACCAGCGGCAGGACACCGGTGGTGAGCGCGCGGCGACCCGAGCCGTCGTGCGCGGGGTTGGTGAAGTCGCGGCGCACGAACAGCGCGTACGCGAGCCCGGTCGCGACCACGGCCCAGGCCAGGCTGACGCCGACGCCGACGAGCAGCGGCCCGAGCTGCGCCGGCTCGGTGAACAGGCCGTTCCACGCGATGAAGGCGTAGCTGGGCAGGGCGAGCCGGACGGCGACGGGCAGCGGCAGCAGCTGGGCGAGCGCCATCGCGAGGGCGACGACGGCGGGCAGCAGCAGCCCCATCGGCGACCGTCCCCAGAGGACGGACCCGAGCAGCCCGATCGCGGCCAGCGCCAGGGTCGGGGCGAGCACGCAGACCCAGGCGAGCAGTACGCCGGTGGCGGCGTCGCCGGGGGTGAGGAGGTGGCCGTCGAGCCCGACGAGCGGCCGGTTCCCGGCGGCGACCACCCCGCCCACGGCCCCGGACACGGCCATCCCGATGACCAGCACGAGGATGACGAACAGGCTGGCCAGCGCTTTCGCGACGAAGATCCGCCGCGGCGACCGGACAGCGACGAGCAGGTGCCGCCAGGTGCCGAGCCGGTCTTCGGAGGCGAAGACATCCCCGGCGACGACCGAGGTGAGCAGCGGCAGGGCATAGGTGCCGGCGAAGCCGAGCATGACGAGCGGACCGGCCCACCCGGTGGCGTTCATCCACCGGCCGAAGAGGGTGTCGACGGGCAACGAGCTTTGTTCACTGACAACGGCGACGAACGCGGCGGGCGCAACCCAGCAGGCGAGCACGAGCAACCGGATGCGCCAGGCGGCGAAGAGCTTGACGAGTTCGAAGCGGAAGCCGCGCGAGAGGGGAACGGTGGTGATCATCGAGCCGACTCCTGCTGAGTGAGGGCGAGAAAGGCGGCTTCGAGCGGCGACACAACAGGGGCGAGCTCCCGCACGGCGATGCCGTCCTTGGCCAGCCGCAGGACGAGATCGTCGAGCGCGGGTTCCTGAGCCCGCACAACGAGCACATCGGCCGCCGGATCGGCGACGCGGACGCCGGGAGCATCGGCGACAACCTGCCGAGCGGCGGCCGGGTCTGAGGTGCGCAGCCGGTAGTCGAGCTCGGCGTTCTCGGCGGAGAGCTTGCCGAGCGGCCCGGAGAAGACGACGCGCCCGGTGGCGAGAATGGTGACTTCCGAGCAGAGGGCTTCGAGATCGTCCATGCGGTGACTGGAGAGGACAACGGTGGTGCCTTCGTCGGCAAGCCGTTCGAGGACACCGTGGACGTGCTTCTTCCCGGCGGGATCAAGACCATTGGCGGGTTCGTCGAGGACGAGAAGCCGTGGTTCGGTGAGCAGCGCGGCGGCCAGCCCGAGCCGCTGCCGCATGCCGAGCGAGAAGCCCCGAACGCGATCATCGGCGACGTCGCTGAGCCCGACTTCCTCGAGAACGGCGTCGGTCCGGGGCGTGTGCCCCCGAAGGGCGGTGAGGTTCTGCCGCGCGGTCAGGGAGGGATAGAGGCCGGGGCTGTCGACGAACCCGGAAACGGCGGAGAGGGCCTGCCCAGCGGGGGCACCGAGGATCTCCAGCTGCCCTTCATCGGCAACGGCGAGACTCAGGAGCAAGCCGAGCAAGGTGGTCTTCCCGGCCCCGTTCGGTCCGACGAGCCCGTGGATCCGCCCGGAGGCGACGTCCAGATCGACACCGTCGAGGGCAACGACGTCACCGAAGCACTTGGTGATCCCGCGCGCCCTCACGGCCAGGGGTGTGTCCATGAGTCCAGAAACTTAGGCACCGCAAGTGACTGTCGGTGGCGAGCTGGGTGAACGGTTCCCTAACACGGGAGGGCGCGCCGTTACCGGGGTGGTGAAATGTCTGGTTTAGGGTTTGATCTTGCGGAGGGTTTACCGGGGGCTTGCTTTGGTGGTTGGCGGCCGGTGGCCGACGGCTGGAGGCCGGCGGCCGGTGGTGCGTGCTCGGGACCGGCGGCCGGCAACGCAAGCCAGGCACGAGATCACCAGACCTCCCCCGCCCCTCGTCCTCGCCGCCCTTCAGTCGACGGTTGAGCTTGTCAAGGCACGCTTTCCCGCCTTGACAAGGTCTACCGGCGGCTGAACACTCCGCGAGGAGGGGTGGGGGATGTCGGGCCCGTCATCTTTTCGTTGGACGCGGGTTCAAAGATCAAAAGAATGTCCTCGCCGGACGGGCAGGCTCCGGGATGGCCGGGGCCTCGTAGTCTTGTTGCGTTCTCGAGGTGGGCCGCGAGGTGGTCATCCCGTCGCCTGATTGAGGCCTATCACTTTGAGCCAGGCCCGCAAGCTTGCGTAGTTCGGCGCCGGTGAGCAGGTAGTTGCGGGCCTGGCTCAAAGTGATTTTGACGGCCTCAGGCGACGGGATGACCACCCAGCTCCTTAGTCAAGGTTGGCTAGCCGCATGCCTTTCCGTTCATCGTGAATGCCGTTGGGTTCCCGTTACTCCCGCTGTAACTACCATTGAAGCCGATTGCGATCGTCTGGCCTGGTGCCACCGAACCGTTCCACGACATCGCCTTCGCCGTCACGTTCGCTCCTGACTGCGACCATGTTGCCGACCAGCCCTGCGTCACCTTCTGGTTGCCCGGGAACGTGAACCCCAGTGTCCACGATGGCCACGCCGTTGTCCCCGTGTTCTTCATGCTCACCGTTGCCGTGAAGCCGCCGCTCCATGTGTTCGCCGCGTACGTCACCGTGCAGCCGCCCGACTCCGATGTTGTTGTGAACTCGGCCGCCGGTGAATCCGTGCTCGCCAGACCCGCGCCGTTGCGGGCCCGGACCACCACCGAGTACGCCGTCGATGGCGAAAGCCCCGTCAACGTCGCTGTTGTCCCGGTGACCGTTGCCAGCACCTTTCCGCCGCTCACCACCTCGTAGCCCGTTACTCCGCTCTCCGCGTCTGCCGACGCCGTCCAGCTCAGCGTCGCTCCCGTGGACGTCACCGCCGCGACCGTCGGCTTGCCCGGTGCTGACGGCGCCGTTGTGTCCACTCCGGACGGTGCTTTCTCCGCCGTCCAGTTTGCCAGCCAGGCCAGCGCCGCGTTCCAGTTGACCGCTACCTCGTTCACCGAGTACGCCTCTATGTCGTCCACGAAACAACGCTGTGGCGCGCACCCCGCCAGCAAACGCGCCGCCGTCGGGTCCTGCAAGCCGCTGTTCGGGCCTCCCGACAACGCGCCCGGGGGTGCGATCGGCAACGCTGCGTCCACCTCGTGTGCCCAGAACCTGTGGTGCACGTTCTTCACCGGCTGGTCGCCGTGGCCTGATACGTACGAATAGTTCGCCGGGTTACGGCCCAGCAAATAATCCATTGCCGCGAATGCTCCGTCGCGGTACTTCTCCTGCTTTGTCAGGTCGTACGCCAACGCCAGGACCACTCCGTTGTTCGCCACCAAGCCGTTCGAACCCCACTCGTACGTGCCGTCCGCCGTTCGGTATGGCGCCGGGTAGCCCATTGCCGCCATCTGCGTCAAGTGGCTGTCCGCCGTTGTCGTGATCGCCGTCTTGATCGCCGTGATGTCCGCTGCCGGCAGGTCGGTCGGGACCAAAGCCAGGGTGATGTCACCCAACGCTCCCGTTGAGCCCCAGTCGAAACCGTGCGTGTTGAAGCTGACCCCTCGGTACAGCGACGACCCCGTCACATCCGTGCGGTACGCGCTCTTTCCCGTGGTTGCGAACAGCTCCGCCGCCGCCCAGTAGAACTCGTCCGTCACCGTGTTGTCGCTGTACGTTCCGCCGCCCGTTCCGTCGTTCGGGTCCGCCAGCATCGCCGGGTGCGCCTTCGCTGCCGCGTACGCCTTTTCGGCCGCCGCCAGGAGTTTGTCCGCGTAAGCCGCGTCGATTGTTCGCCACAAGCGTGCCGCCTGTGCCGCCACCGCCGCCATGTTCAACGTCGCCGCCGTGCTCGGGGCCGACAGCCTTCGCGGCTGGCTGTCCTGATCCGGCCTTGTGGGCAGGGCCGTCCACTGCGCGTCGTGGATCTTGTGGTGGACCATCCCCGCGTTCGGCTTGCCGTCCGGGACCTGCATCGACAGCAGGAAATCCACCTCCCAGCGCGCCTCGTCCAGGATGTCCGGCACCCCGTTGCCCTGCTCCGGGATCGCCAGCTTGCCGTCGCCCAGTGCGCTCGCGTCCCCGAGCCGCGTCGCCCGCTCGTACTCGTCCAGCAGCTCCCAGGCCGCTATTCCGCCGTTCACCACGTACTTGCCGTGGTCGCCAGCGTCGTACCACCCTCCGCGCACGTCCAGCGTGTAGCCGCAGTTCAGGTCCGATCGGCACGGCACGTTGTTGTCACCCTGGTTCGGGGCCACGTTCACGTGCCCCGCCGGGCGGGCGTACTCCGCTCCCACGTACTTCGCGTCGATCGGGATTCCGCTTCGCTGGTTGTAGAAGAACGCCAGCGAGTCGTACCGCAGCTTCTTCAGCCCGTCCGCCGAGATCGCGAACGGGAAGCTCGTCTCCGTGCCGACCGTCAGCGTGTAGCCGGTGCCCGTCACGTCGAACGCCGAGAAGTCGATTTCGTGGACGTTCTCGCCTGAAGGTGCGTCCGCTCCGCGAGGGCGCGTCTGGCCGGTCGTCACCGCCGTGCCCGCGGCGTTCTTCAACGTCCAGGTCAGGGGTATCGTCGAATCGCTGATCAGCGTTGCCTTCTTCGGCAGGCCGGGTGCGTAGCCGTCCTGGTTCACCCGGATGCCGCTCGTCGGGGGCAAGCCACCCGGTGGGACGACGCCGCCGATCAGGGAGATGTTGTCCAGGCACACCGTGTTGTCCGCCGCCTGGCCGCCGAACCAGAACGCCAGCTGGCCGTCACCCGCGGCCGGGAAGTCCAATGTGGACGTGAACGTGACCGTGAAGTGCTGGGTTGTCGGCGTCACCGTCACGTCGGTGCGGGAGATCTGCCGGTACGGGGACACCGCTTCCCCGGCGACGGCGGAGATCTGCTGGGTGGTCGTCGCGTGCGCGTCGAACGTCAGCGTGTACTGCTGCCCCGCCTCGAACGGCACGCCGTTCTGGCCGGACAGCGCGTCGTAGCCGTTGGCCGTGCCGCCGGTGACGTCCGTGCAGAACTCGCCGCCGGTGACGTGGCCCGTCGTCCCCGAGCCCGCCCACCACGGGTCCATGGTGCCGCTGGAGAACGTGCCGTTGAGCAGCCTCTCGTAGTCCGCCGCCGATGCGGGTGGTGCGTTCAGTGCCAACCCGAGCGCCGCCACGGCCAGAACGCCGTGCCATCTTCGTGCCCGCATCCGCCATCTCCTCGTCGTCGTTGCCGCGCCGATGGTCACAATGGGAGCGCTCCCAGCTCGGGGACTGTAATCACCCGACCACGGCCTTGGCAATCACCCGTCCCGAAAATCGATCACGAGAAACCCCTTTGCCTGGGGGTTCCGCTGTGGTTTCATCGGAGCAAGTCCTGCTGAGAGCGCTCCCAGAGCGGCACCCACGACGAAGTGGAGACGGCACGATGAAACTCAGGCACGCCCTTTCCGCCCTGCTGCTGACCGCGGCCGGGCTCGCGGCCCCGGTCGCCACCGCCCCCGCCGCGCACGCGGACACCCTGATTTGCGACCAGTACGGCTCGACCACGATCGGCGGCCGGTACGTCGTCATGAACAACCGCTGGGGCAGCAGCGCCACGCAGTGCATCAACGTCACGAGCAGCGGGTTCCGGATCCAGACCCAGCAGGGCTCCACCAGCGGCGGCGCCCCGCTCTCCTACCCCGCCGTCTACCTCGGCTGCCACTACGGGAACTGCTCCCCCGGCAGCCCGCTGCCCCGCCAGCTCGGCTCGATCGGCAACGCGTCGTCGTCGATCTCCTACACCTACGTCGGCGGCTCGGTCTTCGACGCCTCCTACGACATCTGGATGGATCCCACCCCGAAGACCAACGGGGTGAACCAGATGGAACTGATGATCTGGTTCACCCGCGCCGGCGGGGTCCAGCCGGTCGGCGGCCGGGTCGGTACCACCACCATCGGCGGGCGCGGCTGGGAAGTCTGGCAGGGCAACAACGGCGGCAACGACGTCGTCTCCTACGTCGCCCAGTCTTCGCTCAGCAGCTGGTCGTTCAACGTCATGGACTTCGTCAACGACGTCGACAACCGCACCCGCGTCGACCGGTCGTGGTACCTGACCAGCGTCCAGGCCGGGTTCGAGCCGTGGAGCGGCGGCGTCGGGCTCGCCGTCAACTCCTTCTCCGCGAACGTCGGCTAGGTGTACTGACCCGTGAGGTTGGGGACGCGGCTGGCGGGTGGGTGACCTGCGAGTGCGGTGTGTCCGCGGTGATGGTTGTAGGTGTGCAGCCAGTCTGGCAAGGCGCGGCGTCGTTCGGTCTCGTTCCGGTAGGGCTGGGCGTAGGCCCACTCCTCCAGCAGGGTGCGGTTGAACCGCTCGACCTTCCCGTTCGTTTGCGGCCGGTAGGGCCGGGTGCGTTTCGGGGTGACGCCCGCGTCGCGCAGCGTGTCGCGCCACAGGTGTGAGCGGTAGCAGGATCCGTTGTCGGTCAGCACCCGGCGGATGGCGATGCCGTAACCGGCGAAGAATGCCTGAGCGCGGGTCCAGAACGCGACTGCGGTTTCCCGGGTTTCGTCGGCGTGGATTTCGGTGTAGGCCAGGCGGGAGTGATCGTCCACGGCGTTGTGCAAGTAGGCGTAGCCATGGCCGCGCTGACCGCTGTTGCGGCGGCCGGCGGCCCGCCCGAGGACTTTGTGTCCGCCGCCATCGGGGATGTTGCCCAATTTCTTGATGTCCACGTGCACCAGGTCACCGGGCGCGGGGTGTTCGTAGCGGCGGACTGGGGTGGCAGTGGCCCGGTCCAGGTGAGTCAGCCGGGCCAGCCGGTAACGGGACAGGATCCGGTGCACCGTGGAGGGGTTCAGTCCGAGCAGGTAAGCGATCCGCGCGGGTCCCCACCTGCGGGTCACCCGGACCTTGATGACTCTCCGCTCGGTCCGCGTCGGTGTCCGGGCCGGGCTGGTGCGCGGGCGGCTGGACCGATCAGCCATGGCGGCTTCGCCGAGGTCGCGGTAGCGGCCTGCCCATCGGGCGGCGGTGGAGACCGACACCTGGAACCGTTCCGCGGCCCGTCGTAGCGGCCAGCCGTCCTCGACGACACAGCGGGCCAGGCGGAGTCTGCCGGTCGGGGTCAGGGGTGCGTTAGCGTGGGTCACGAGGGCCTCCGTTGGTCGGTGTAGACGTCGCAATCCACACCAAACCCGGAGGCCCTCCCTCACGCCAAGATCATCCGATCACGTGTCACCACGATCGCAACCTCCCCGGGCAGTACAGCTAGGGCCCCCGCCCCAAGCGCCCCAAGGCGGCCTTGGTTGCGTCTGACGCACCGAAGGCCGCCTTGGGTGCGTAAGACGCACCGAAGGCCACATTGGGGCGCTTGGGGCGGGACGCGCGGCGGCTAGCAGGCGAAGCTCGCCGCCGCGTTCGGGTCGCCCGTGCGGTACCGGGGCCAGGCCGGGTACTCGCACAGCGGCCGGGTGCGCTGGTGGCTCGTGTCGGTCACGACCGGGTTCGACGGCGCCTGCCCGCGGTCCACCCAGCGCTCGAGCGCCGAGAGCGAGTCCCACGACGCGGTGAACGCGGGGGTGCCGAAGTTGGCGTGGTTGGCCCCCGGCACGACGTAGTACCGAAGGAACGACTCCGTCGCCCGGGGACCGGCCACCGCGCGCACCCGCTCGTAGTAGTCGTTCGTCGACCGGGGCGAGACCAGCTCGTCCGCGGCGCCGTGGAGCAGGATCAGCTTGCCCCCGGCGCGGGCGAACGGGCGCAGGTCCGCGTTGTTGCGGTCCTCGATCGTCGAGAGGGCGCTGATGCGGTCGAGCCACTTCCCCGGCTGCCGGGGATCGATCTCGAGGGAGTTCTGCCGCGGGTCGCGGGTCAGGAAGTACTTGACCCACTGGTCCCAGTACTGCATGCCGTAGCCGCTCGTCACCGGCATCGGGTTCGCCGGGGCCGTGGTGCCGAACCCGAGGAACGGCGTCCGCATGTCCGCGCCCGAAAGGAACGGGAAGCCCGGGTACTGGGTCTCGCCGCTGGCGATCCGGTACGGCCACCGGAAGGGCGACGACATCGCGGTCACGGCACCGATCTGCGCGTCCGACAGGCACGTCGGTCCGGCGTCCGCCCCGCCCGGGCAGCGCAGCGTGCGCGGGTCGAAGTGGCACGAGTCCGGGTTCGAGACGACCTTGTCGCGCAGGCCGTCCAGGCCGTCGCACGCGTTGATCACGCTGTTGTAGAGGAGAGTCTGCTTGTCCGGTCCGGGGAAGGCGCCGGGCTGGGAAAGGACCTGCGTCAGGTAGCCGAGGTCCAGGATCTCGGCGAGGTTGTTCCACGCCGGGTACGCGGAGATCACGCCGTCGAACGCGGTCGGCCACCGCTGGGCGACGACGAGCGCCTCGCGGCCACCCGTCGACCCGCCGGCGAAGAACGTCTCGGCCGGGCTCCGCCCGTAGGCGTGCCGGATGAGGAACAGGCTCGCGTCGCGGGTCTTCTTGAGCGCGTCACCGGCGGCGAAGTTCTTCACGGCTTCGTCGTTCACGCCGAACGACCCGTCCAGCGACGGCGGCGACGCCGGGTTCTGCTGGTGCCCGGAGTCGCTCGCGAACACCGCGTACCCCCGCGCCAGCGGCACCGGCTGGTCCGCCGGGCCGAACGGCACGTTCGCCGTCAGGTCCGGGATGGTGCCGTTGAAACCGCCCCCGCCGAACATCATCGCCTTGCGGTTCCAGTTCTCCGGCAGGGCGACGCGCAGCTTGATCGCGGGCGCCGCCGGGTCGACCGGGAACAGGTCGGCGTCGACCTGGCAGTACCCGGCGGGGACGACCGCGGCCGAGGTGACCCGGCCGCCGGTCGTCGGCAGGCTCACCACCGACGCCGGGATCGTCAGCCCCGCGAGCCCCGCGCACTCCGGGGCGGCCGTCGCGGCGGCGGGGGCAGCCAGCGGCAGCGCGGCTGCCAGCAGCAGCGCCGTCACCGGACCGGCGAATCGTCGCGTCTTCACGCCTGTCCCTTCGGGTAGAGGTGCGCGCCGGGGACGGCGTGCGGGTCTTCGCGGACGTCGGCGGGGTTCGTCTCGGGCAGGAACCACGCGCTGGCGAAGGTGATCAGCCCCATGAGCGTGATGTAGACGGCGACCGGCCAGGTGCTGCCGCTCTGCGCGATGAGCGCGGTCATGAGGAACGGCGTCCCGCCGCTGACGATGATCGCGGACAGCTGGTAGGCCAGCGACGCACCCGAGTAGCGGACGGCGGGCGCGAACAGCTCGCCGAGGAAGCTCGCGATCGGGCCGTAGGTGAGGCACTGGAACACGAACCCGACGGCCACCGCGACGAAGATCAGCGGCAGGGACGCGGTGCCGACGAGCCCGAAGTACGGGAAGGCCCAGACGGCGACGCCGAGGCCGCCGATCAGGATCAGCGGGCGGCGGCCGATCTTGTCCGAGAGGTGCCCGGACCACGGGATGGTCACCAGCATCGCCACGGAACTGAGCAGCACCACCGCGAGCAGGGCGTCGCGCTTGAGCCCGAGCGAGCCGGTGCCGTAGCTCAGCAGCCCGGAAATGCTGACGTAGAACAGGCTGTTGGTGGCCGAGAGGAGCCCGCAGCCGAGCAGGATGGTGCCGGCCTTGCTGCGCAGGACCCGCGTCAGCGGCGCGCGGACCACCGCCTCCTCCGGCTTCGCCGCCTCTTGCAGGCGGCGGAACTCCGGCGTGTCCTCGACCTTGGCCTGGATGTAGAGGACGACCGAGAACATCACGACGCTGAGCAGGAAGGGGATGCGCCAGCCCCAGCTGAGGAAGGCGGCGTCCGGCATCAGGCCGCTGGCCGCGACGAAGATCAGGTTCGACAGGATCACCGCGACCGGAACACTGGTCTGGCCGAAGGTCCCGGCGAAGCCCCGGCGCTTGGGCCCGGCGGATTCGGTGAGCAGCAGCACGATGCCGCCCCACTGGCCGCCGGCCGCCAGCCCCTGGACGAACCGCAGCGTCACCAGGAGGATCGGGGCCAGCGCGCCGACGGACGCCGCGCTGGGCAGGCAGCCGATCAGGAACGTCGCGGCCCCCATGAGCGCCAGGCAGGTGACGACGACCGGCTTGCGCCCGTACTTGTCGCCGAGGTGCCCGGCCAGCACCCCGCCGACCGGCCGCGCCACGAAGCCCGCCCAGAACGTGCTGAAGGCCAGCAGCGTCCCGGTCAGCGCCGACGAATGCGGGAAGAACACCTTGGGGAACACCAAGGCGGCCGCGGTGCCGTAGAGGAAGAAGTCGTACCACTCGATCGAGCTGCCGATCAGCCCCGCGGCCAGCAGCTTGCGGAACGCCCGGCGGTGCGCCGGGGACCGGTCGGCGTCGGCGTGGCCGGACCGTCCTTCGGGTTGGGTGAGCGGGATTGCCATGGAAGCCGCCTTCGTCGTTGAGCGCAGGCCCGTGATGGCGGTCATGGTATGGC
Source organism: Amycolatopsis nalaikhensis (assembly GCF_030264295.1). Classification (GTDB taxonomy): domain Bacteria; phylum Actinomycetota; class Actinomycetes; order Mycobacteriales; family Pseudonocardiaceae; genus Amycolatopsis; species Amycolatopsis nalaikhensis. The sequence goes on from NZ_CP127173.1 coordinate 9,395,919, forward strand.
GCCGTTACGCTGTCGCCTGAGGTGTGGACCATCCACTCCTCCCGCCGGATCGGTGGTTCTTTCGCCCACCCGCAGCGAGGAGGGACGGCACTGTGGCCAGCGATGCGGAGGCGGGCTCGCTCGTGCGACGGCAACGGGAACTGGCGTCGTTGTACGCGACCGTCAAATCGCTCACCGCGCTCGGCGAGCTCGACGACGTCCTGCGGTCGATCGTGCACCACGCCCACGACCTGATCGGCACGGACTTCACGTACCTGTCGCTGGTCGGCCCGGACGGCAGGCTGTCGGCCCGCGCGGCGGAGGGCACGGTCTCGCCGTCGTTCCTCGCGGCGGCCATCCCGACGAGCGTGGGTCTCGGCGGCAAGGTGCTGGCTTCCCGCAGCCCGCACTGGGTGCGCGACTACGCCGCGTCGACGCTGATCGAGCACGACCCGGCCTTCGACCGGCTGGTGACCACCGAAAAGCTCGTCGCGCTGCTCGGGGTGCCGCTGGTGATCCGGGGCGAGGCGGTGGGCGCGCTGTTCGCCGCGGACCGGTCCGAGCGGTCCTTCCAGGCCGACGAAATCGCGCTGCTGAACGCGTTCGCCGACCACGCGGCGGTCGCGCTCGACAACGCGCGCCTGTACGAAGAGAGCCGGACGGCGCTGCGGGACCTGCGCGTCGCCTACCGCAAAACCGAACGGGCGCAAGCGATCCACGAGGCCCTCACCGGCGTGGTGCTGGCCGGCGGCACCCCCGGCGACGTCGCCCAGCTGCTCGCCGACCAGCTCGGCGGCGGCGTCACGCTGCTCGACCGGACGAGTCCACTGGAGACGGACCTCGCGGGAGCGGTCGAGGAGGCCCGCCGGTCCGGGCGCTGCACGACGTCGGCGGAGGAGGACGGGACCACCCTGGCGGTGGCGGCGATCCAGGCGGGTGACAGCTACCTCGGCGCGCTGGCGTGGCGGCGCGAGGCCGCCCCGGACGACGTCGACCTGCGCACGCTCGAGCGGGCCACGCACATCCTCGGGTTGCTGATCCTCAAGGAGCAGGCGGTCGCCGAGGCCGCCGAGCGGGTGAGCGGCGAGCTGCTGACCGACCTCATGGTCGGCGGTCCCGGGATCGGCCCGGCCCAGCGCGCCCGGGCGCGTGCCCGCGGCATCGACGTCGACCGCCTGGACCTGGTGCTCGTCGTGGAGTCCCCGGCGTGGTCGGCGACCGACCTGTCCCGCCGCCTGCACGACATCGCCCGGGACCACGCCGGGCTGGCCGGCGAGCACCTGGGCCGCGCCACGATGATCCTCCCCGGCGACGACGCCACCCCGGAGGAAGTCCACAGTGGACTACGCCGGGCCCTGGGCGGCCCCGTGGTGGTCATCGGCGAACGGGCGGCCGGGCACGACTGGGCGGGGGCGTTCTCGCTGGCCAGCCGCTGCGGCGCGGTCGTGCGGGCGCTCGGGCACACGGACCTGGGTGCCATGACGCGCCGCTACGCGTTGTACGCCATGCTGTTCGACGCCGATCGCGCGGGCGAACTCGACCGGTTCCTCGAGGACTCGATCGGGGCGCTGCTGGACCACGACCGCCGCCGGGGCACCGACCTGGTCGGCACGCTCAGCGCGTACTACGACAACCGAGCGAACGTCGCGGCGACGGCCCGGGCGTTGCACGTCCACGTCAACACGCTGCTGAAAAGGCTCGACCGCGCGAGCGAGGTGCTGGGCTTCGACTGGCGCCGGGAGAACGACCTCGAGCTCCAGCTCGGTCTGCGGCTCCACGAACTCCGGACGACCTAGGCGATGCGCGCCGAGTCGCGCAGTGTGTTCTTCGCCAGCTTCCCGGTGCCGGTCTTGGGCAGGGTGGGCAGGAAGACGAAGTCGTCGGGCAACCACCACTTCGCGACCATCGGCGTGATGTGGTCCAGGAGTTCGTCGGCGGTCGCGGTGCTGCCGTCCCGCAGGACGACGTAGGCCACGGGACGTTCCATCCACCGCGGATCGGGGCGGCCGATCACGGCGACCTCGGCGACACCGGGGTGTGAGGAGATGGCGGCCTCGAGTTCGACCGAGGAGATCCACTCGCCACCGGACTTGATGAGGTCTTTCATCCGGTCGACGAGCCGCAGGTAGCCCTCGGCGTCGAGGGTGGCGAGGTCGCCGGTGCGCAGCCAGCCATCGCCGGTGAAGCTGCCATCGCCCGCAACCCGGAAGTAGCCACCGGCGACCCAAGGTCCGGCCACCTGCAACTCGCCGACGGCCTGCCCGTCGCGCGGCAGTTCCCGCCCGGTTTCGACGTCGACGATCCGCAGGTTCACCAGCGGAAGCGGCTGGCCCTGGGCGGCGCGCACGGCGACGAGTTCGTCGTCGGTGGCATCCCGGTGCTGGGTGCGCGTCCCGCCGATGGCCCCGACGGGGCTGATCTCGGTCATCCCCCAGGAGTGGGTGATGGGCACACCGATGGCGGCGCGGTAGGTCTCGGACAGGGCCGGGGCGACGGCGGAGCCACCACCGAGCAGAAAGCGCGTCGCGCTGCAGCTCGTGGTCGTGGAGGCGCGGAGCCAGGCTCGCCCAGACGGTCGGCACGGCACCGGCGACGGTCACCCGTTCGGCTTCCATCAACCCCAGCAGGTGAGCCGGATCCGCGGAGGCGCCGGGCAGCACGAGGGAGGCGCCCGCCATGACGGCACCGTAGGGCAGGCCCCAGGCGTTGGCGTGGAACATCGGCACGATCGGCAGGACGACATCGCTTTCGCTGAGGCCGATGAGCCCGGCGGCGAGGGTGCCGAGGCAGTGCAGAATGGTCGAGCGGTGGCTGTACAGCACACCTTTGGGCCGCCCGGTGGTACCGGAGGTGTAGCAGAGGCCGGACGCGAGATGCTCGTCGGCGAGGGTGAAGGTGTCCTCGAAGGAACCCTCGAACGGCTCGGCGGCGATCAAGTCGTCGTAGTGGGAGATGCGCGGATCGGCGGGGATCGGTTCATCGGTACCGTCGGGCAGGACAACCCAGTGCCGAACGCCCGGCAGCCGATCGGCGCTCGGCCAGATCCGCGACAGCAGACCACGGTCGACGAAGACGACGTCGTCTTCGGCGTGGGTGACGATGTACTCGAGGTGTTCGGCGGAAAGCCGGATGTTGATGGAGTGCAGGACCCGTTTGGTGGCGGGGACCCCGAGGTAGAGCTCGAGGTGACGGCGGCTGTTGCTGGCGAAGGTGGCAACGCGAGCGCCAACGGGGACGCCGAGGGAGTCGAGGGCGGTGGCCAGGCGCCGGACATTGCCGGCGACCTCGCCATAGGTGAGCCGTTCGCCCCCGGCGGTGACGACGTGCTTGTGCGCGAAGAGCCGTTCGGCGCGCTCCAGGACGTGGGCGATGGTCAGCGGCCGCGGCTGCATCAGCCCGTCCAGTTCCCTCGGCATGGCGCTCTCTTTCGGTCGGCGGGTGTGATGAACCATAAGGGCGGGTCGGGCGGGGAGATGAGGGTGGAAACTTCCACTTGTCGCGGGTCGCGGGCGGCGGATTCCTCCACTCGAAGTTCTGCGGAACCGGCGGCCGGCAACGCAAAGCAGGCACGACATCACCAGACCTCCCCCGCCCCTCGTCCTCGCCGCCCTTCAGTCGACGGTTGAGCTTGTCAAGGCACGCTTTCCCGCCTTGACAAGCTCAACCGGCGGCTGAACACTCCGCGAGGAGGGGCGGGGGATGTCGGGCCCGTTCTCCCTTCCGTGACGTTCAAAGATCAAAAGAATGTCCTCGCCGGACGGGCAGGCTCTGGGATGGCCGGGGCCTCGTAGTCTTGTTGCGTACTCGAGGTGGGCCGCGAGGTGGTCATCCCGTCGCCTGATTGAGGCCTATCACTTTGAGCCAGGCCCGCAAGCCTCCGTAGCTCGGCTGCAGTAGACGAGGTAGTTGCGGGCCTGGCTCAAAGTGATTTGACGGCCTCAGGCGACGGGATGACCACCTTCGCTCTTTTCGTAAGTTCGTTGCCGGTCACCTATCGTCCGTATATCCAAAACCCCATACGTCTTGGCAACGTCCCTCCGTCTTTACTGGTGGGCATGATCGGAATCACCGTGTACGGCTGTGGTCCGGATGAGGCCGTCTTGTTCCGGGAAATGGCGCCGTCCTGTGGTGTCATTCCCACCATCACCTCTTCTCCCGTCACCGAAGCCAATGTCGATCTCGTCTCCGGGAACCGGTGCGTCAGCGTTGGCCACCAGCATCCCGTCACCAACGACACCCTCCTCGCCCTCGGCAAAGCCGGTGTCCGCTACATCTCCACCCGGAGCATCGGGTTCAACCACCTCGATGTCGACTACGCCGACAGCCTCGGCATTTCCGTCGGCAACGTCAGCTATTCGCCCGACAGTGTCGCCGACTACACCCTGATGCTCATGCTGATGGTCCTCCGGGATGCGAAAGCCACCCTTCGGCGCGCCGATCTCCACGACTACCGGTTGAACGATGTCCGTGGCAAAGAACTTCGCGATCTCACTGTCGGCGTTATCGGGACCGGGAACATCGGTGTCGCCGTCATGGATCGGCTGCGGGGGTTCGGCTGCCGGGTTCTCGCCCATGACAGCCGGCCTCGGAACTCCGCCGACTACTTCCCCCTTGATGAGCTTCTGCAGCTCAGCGACCTCGTCACCCTTCACGTCCCGCTCACCTCCGACACCCACCACCTCCTCGATCGGCACCGCATCGCCCGGCTCAAGCGCGGGGCCTACGTCGTCAACACCGGGCGTGGCGCTCTGCTCGACACCGAAGCTCTCGTCCGGGGCCTGGAAAGCGGGCGGCTGAGTGGCGCCGCACTGGACGTCGTCGAGGGGGAAGAAGGCATCTTCTACTCCGATCACCGGGGCAAACCCCTCGGGAGCGAGCTTCTCGGGCGGCTGCAAGCCATGCCGAACGTGCTCATCAGCCCGCACACCGCCTACTACACCGACCACGCGCTCACCGACACCGTCGAAAACAGTCTCATCAACTGTCTGAACTTCGAAAGCGGGAACCACTGTGCCTAAGGTGAAGATCGGCGTCCTCTTCGGTGGCGTTTCCGAAGAACATCCCGTCTCCGTCAAATCCGCTCGAGAGGTCGCGCGGCACCTCGACCCTGAAAAGTACGAACCGTACTACGTCGGCATCACTCGGGATGGCCTCTGGAAACTCTGCGACGATCCCTCCTCGAACTGGGAAGATGGTGACTGCCGCGCCGCCGTGCTCTCGCCCGATCGGAGCGTGCACGGGCTGCTCGTCCTCGACCAGGGCCGTTGCGAGACGATCCGCCTCGACGTCGTGCTGCCCGTCCTGCACGGCAAGCTCGGTGAAGACGGGGCCGTGCAAGGCTTGCTGGAGCTTTCCGGCATTCCGTACGTCGGGTGCGACATCGCGGGTTCCGCCCTGTGCATGGACAAAGCGCTCGCCTACACCGTCGTCGAAGCCGCCGGGATCGCTACCCCGCCCTTCCGGATCGTCGCCGCCGAGGACAAGGTCGATCCCGATGAGCTGACCTACCCCGTCTTCGTCAAGCCCGCCCGTTCCGGGTCTTCTTTCGGGGTCAGCAAGGTTTCTCACCCGGACGAGCTCGCCGAGGCGATCGAGACCGCGGCTCGGTACGACGTCAAGGTGCTCATCGAAGAAGCCGTCGTCGGCAGTGAGGTCGGCTGCGCCGTGCTGGGGAACGATCCGGAGCTGATCACCGGGGAGGTCGACCGGATCGCGCTTTCCCACGGCTTCTTCCGGATCCACCAAGAAGACGCGCCCGAGACCGGCTCCGAAAACTCGACCTTCGTCGTGCCCGCCGACATCTCACCTGAATCTCGCGCGCTCGTTCAGGAGACCGCGAAAGCCGTCTACCGTGCCTTGGGTTGCCGGGGGCTCGCGCGGGTCGATCTTTTCCTCAAGGAGGACGGGACTGTTGTGCTCAACGAGGTCAACACCCTGCCGGGCATGACCTCCTACAGCCGGTACCCCCGGATGATGGCCGCCGCGGGACGGTCGATGGCCGATGTTCTCGACCGCTTGGTGACGCTCGCCCTGACGGGTGACCGATGACCGGCGACTTCGTCTTCGTCGACGGCTGCGTCCCCGGGATCCGCTGGGACGCCAAGTACGCCACCTGGGACAACTTCACCGGCAAACCGGTCGACGGCTACCTCGCCAACCGCGTCGTCGGCACGCGGGCCCTGTGCTCGGCACTGGAACGCGCGCGGGAAAAGGCCGAGGCGCTGGGGTTCGGCCTGCTGCTGTGGGACGGCTACCGCCCGCAACGCGCCGTCGACTGCTTCCTGCGCTGGTCCCGGCGGCCGGAGGACGGGCGGACCAAATCGCGGCACTACCCGAACATCGACCGGTCCGAGATGTTCGAAAAGGGTTACGTGGCCGCCAAATCCGGGCACAGCCGGGGCAGCACCGTCGACCTGACGCTCTACCACCTGGCCACCGGCGAGCTCGCCCCGATGGGCGGCGACCACGACCTCATGGACCCGGTCTCCCACCACGGCGCTCCCGGGATCTCGCCGATCGAAGCGCAGAACCGCGCGCACCTGTGCGCCGTCATGGAAGCCTGCGGGTTCCGCCGATACGACCACGAGTGGTGGCACTACACCCTGGACCGCGAACCGTACCCGGACACCTACTTCGACTTCCCCATCGACCACGCGAGTCCTCGCCCGTGACCGCGTTCCGCCCCGCCCGCCTCGAAGACGCGCCCCGGATAGCCGAGCTGCTGACCCAGCTCGGCTATCCGGGCGAACTCGAGGCCGTGGCCGGGCGTCTCGCTCTTCTCCTGCGGTCGCCTACCCACCTGGTCCTGGTAGACACCCGCGTCGACGGCTGCGTCACCGCCGAACGGCGGCTCGTGCTGCACCAGGACGAGCACGTCGAGATCACCGGCTTGGTCGTCGACGCGGCCGTCCGACGCTCCGGGCTCGGCCGTGCGCTCGTGCGGGCTGCCGAGCAGTGGGCGGTACGGCACGGCGTGCCCGCCGTCGTGGTCCGGTCGAACGTCGTGCGCCCCGAATCCCACGCTTTCTACGAGGCGGCCGGGTACCGGCGGACGGCGACCTCGCACAGCTACCGCAGGACGGTTTGAGGCGCGGTGGGCAGCCGCACCGTGACGACCAGCCCGCCGCCGTCGCGTGGGGTGAGCGTGAGCGTTCCGTCGTGGGCCCGGGTGATGCTCGTGACGATGGCCAGGCCGAGCCCGACGCCCGCGTGGTCGCCCAGGAGGCGTCCGGTGCCGCGCTGGAACGGCTCGGCCAGCGTCGCGACCGCGTCCGGGGACAGCTCCTTGCCCGTGTTCTCGACTGTGAGCACCACGGCTCCGGGGTCGACACTGGTCGTGACGTGCACCGTGCCGCCGTCCGGCAGGTTGTGGACGATCGCGTTGTGCACCAGGTTCGTGGTCAGCTGCAACAACAGGGCCGCCGAGCCGACCGTGGCCGTCTCCTCCCCCGTCGTTTCGAGGCTGACGCCGCGTTTTTCCGCCAGCGGCAGCAACGTCTCCGTGGCTTCTTCCGCCATCAGGGACAGGTCGACGGGTTCACGAGGGAACGACCGACGGTCGGCGCGGCTGAGCAGGAGCAGCGCCTCGGTGAGCTCGATCGCGCGTGCGTTGAGGGCGTGGAGCCGGTCGACGAGTTCGCCCGGGTCGCGGCCGCGGTCCGCGCGGGCCACGTCCAGGAGCGTCTGCGTGACGGCCAGCGGGGTGCGCAGCTCGTGGGAGGCGTTGGCCGCGAACCGCTGGTGTTCGGCGACGTGCGCCTCGAGCCGGGCGAGCATCGTGTCGAACGCGTCGGCGAGCTCGCGGAACTCGTCGCGGCGGCCGGGGAGCCGGATCCGGTGCGAGAGCGAGCCGTCGGCGGCCGCGCGCGTCGCGTCCGTGATGCGGGTCAACGGCGCGAGCATGCGCCCCGAAAGCACCCAGCCGCCCGCGAGCCCGAAAACCAGCAGGAACAGGAGCACCGCGCCCGCGGTCGGGGCGAACGCGGCGATGAGGGTCCGGCCGGGCGGTGACATCACCACCGGCATGAGTTCCAGGCCCAGCTGCTGGTAGTAGAGCAGGAACAGCAGCACGGCCAGGAGCAGCAGGATGCCCGCGAGCATGACGAACCCGGCGTAGCTGAGGGTGAGCTTGAGGCGGACGCTGAGCCCGGGCGGCCTATCCACGGTCTTCGCCGCCGGGGGTTTCGATGCGGTAGCCGACGCCGGGCACGGTGGCGATGATGCCGGGCTCGCCGAGGCGTTTGCGCAGGGCCGAGACCGTGATGCGCACGGCGTTGGTGAACGGGTCCGCGTTCTCGTCCCACGCCCGCTCCAGCAGCTCCTCGGCACTGATCACCCCGCCTTCGGCGCCGACGAGGACTTCGAGCACGGCGAACTGCTTCCTGGTCAGGGCCACGTACCGGCCGTCGCGGTAGACCTCGCGGCGGAACGGGTCCAGCCGCAGGCCGGCGATCTCCCGCACCGGCGGCCGGCAGTGGGCGCGCCTGCGGTCGAGGGCACGCAGGCGCAGCACGAGCTCGCGGAGCTCGAACGGCTTGGTGAGGTAGTCGTCGGCGCCGAGCTCGAACCCGGAGGCCTTGTCGTCGAGCCGGTCGGCCGCGGTGAGCATGAGGATGGGCATGCCGCTGCCGGAGGCGACGATGCGTTCGGCGATCTCGTCCCCGGAGGGCCCGGGGATGTCCCGGTCGAGGACGGCGATGTCGTAGGCGTTGACGTTCAGCAGTTCCAGCGCGGTGTCGCCGTCACCGGCGAGGTCGGCGGCGATCGCGGCGAGGCGCAGGCCGTCGTGGATGGCTTCGGCCAGGTAGGGCTCGTCCTCGACCACCAGCACACGCATGATCCCGATCTTACGAGCGGGGGCATTTCGCGGGCATATCGAAAACCGGATACGGGACGGCGACGCCCGGCCGCCTTGACTCGGGGCATGACGCGACCGATCCACGGCCCCGCCGACGGAGCCGTCCCCGAAGACACGACGGTGTTCGACGACGAGGTCCCGGCGGTGGCCAACCTCGACCCGGCTCTGCTGGCCGCGCTGCGCAAGGCGGCGAAGGACGCGGACGTGGAGTTCAGGGTGAACGGCGGCTGGCGGTCCCGGGCGTACCAGGACGGCCTCCGCACCGCGGCGGTGTCCCGTCATGGTTCCGAGGAAGCGGCCGCGCGGTGGGTGGCGACGCCGGGGAAGTCGGCCCACGTTTCGGGGGACGCGGTCGACATCGGGCCCGCCGAGGCCCAGGCGTGGCTGTCGGAGCACGGCGCCGAGTACGGGTTGTGCCAGATCTACGCGAACGAGCCGTGGCACTACGAGCTGCGGCCGGAGGCCGTGGTGCACGGCTGCCCGCCGATGTACCCCGACCCCTCCCACGACCCCCGGCTGCGGGAGTAGCGCTCACCGCCCGCCGAGGCGCTCGGTCGGCGTCCGGTACGTCTCCGGGCCCGTCAGCGCCGCGAGCGAAGCCACCACCGCGACGCCGACGCAGATCCACACCGTCGGGTACCAGGTGCTCTTGCCCTGGCCCAGCGCCTGGGCCAGCGCCGGCGCGAACCCCGAGGCGAGCAGGCCGAGCATCAGCCCGACGGCCATGCCGGTGTAACGGACCCGGGCGGGGAACTGCTCCGGGTACCAGGCCGCGCCGACGACGACCGGCATGGTGTACAGGACGCTCATGCCGACGAGCCCCGCGGCGAACACCAGCGGGGTGTTCCGGGTGTCGATCGCGCCGAAGAGCACGAACAACGACAGGCTGGAGCCCAGGGCACCGAGCACGAACACCGGTTTGCGGCCGATCCGGTCCGACAGCCGCCCGGCCACCGGGGCCAGCACCACCGCGCCCAGGTTGCCCAGCGACACCACGGCGAGCATCACCGGCCGGGACACGGCTCCGGTGCCGGTCGCGTAGGCGAGGGCGAAGATGGTGAAGATCGTGCCCACGACGTTGATCGTGCTGCAGACCGCGACGCGAAGGGTGGCCACGCCGTGCTCGCGCAGCAGCGTCACGAACGGCAGGGGCGCGCGTTCCCGCATGCCCGTGAACACCTCCGGCTCCTCGAGCTTGCGCCGGAGCAGGTAGGCCACGAGCGTCAGCACCCCGCTGAGCAGGAAGGGCAGCCGCCAGCCCCACGTCAGCAGCTGCTGTTCGGGAAGGGCCGCGAGCGGCAGGAACACCAGGCTGCCCAGCGCCATCCCCAGCTGCATCCCGCTCATGGAGAAGCCGGTGTAGTACGCGCGACGGTCGTCCGGGGCGTGCTCCACGGTCAAGGACGTCGAGCCGGGCGACTCGCCGCCCGCGGACAGGCCCTGCACGAGGCGGAGCAGGACCAGCAGGACCGGCGCGGTGACGCCGATGGAGGCGTAGGAGGGCAGCAGCCCGATCGCGAACGTCGCGACCCCCATCAGGCCGATCGTCAGGACCAGGGCGAGCCGCCGGCCGAGCTTGTCGCCGAGGTGGCCCCACAGCACGGCGCCGAACGGGCGGGCGACGCAGGCGACGCCGAAGGTGCCGATCGACAGCAGCGTGCCGGTGGAACCCGCGTCCGGGAAGAAGATCCGGCCGAAGACCAGCGCGGCGGCCGACCCGTAGATCAGGAAGTCGTAGTACTCGAGCGCGCTGCCGAAGAAGCCGGAAACGGCCGCGCGGCGGACCTTCCGGGATCTCGCGACCGCGGGGGCGTGCGGAACGGTGGTGGACACGGGTCAGCTCCTGGGAGTGATCGGGTTGAGGCGGAGGGTCCGGGGGCCGTCGGTGGTGCCGAAGGTGACCGCGTAGAGCCCGTCGGGCCCGCCGTTGTAGGCGATGTCGACGCCGAGGTCCGCGGGCGCGACGACGTCGCCGAGCCAGTCCTTCAGCTCCGCTTCGGTGCCGCCGAGCTCGATCGCGGTGAGCCCGGTCCCCCGCACGTCGCCGGTGCCCGGTTGCGGCGCCAGCAGGCTGGAGTGGTTCGCCAGGTCGGGCACGTGGTAGAGGTTCGGCTTGCCGAGCAGCCACGCGTTCCGGAAGTCCGGCGCGTGCACCGAAGGAGCGCTGCCCTGCGCCGGAACCATCCGGACCTTGCCGCCGGCGATGTCCGCGGTCGGCGTGATCCCGCGGTGCCGGGCGAACTCCGCGACCTCGTCGAGGTCGTCGCTGCGCAGGCACAGTCCGGCGAAGCAGTCCCCGTTCGCGGTCTGGCGTTCCAGTTCCAGTGCCATCGGGGCCCGCTCGGCGATCATCCGGTGGTCGACGATGCTCTCCACCTCGAGGTAGACGTGACCGCCGAGGGACAGCAGCTTCTGGCCGAGCCCGAGACCGGGGAAATAGCCGCCGTCGGCGCTGCCGAGGCCCGTCGCCCGGCTCAGGTCGGCGGTGGTGCGGTAGAGGTTGTCCGACCAGACGGCGATGTGGTCGATGCTGATCAACGCGGCTCCTGTCGGTCAGGCCACTGTGGACGGTTCGGGTACCGCGCGGCCGTACTGCCACGGGTAGGCCGCGGCCAGCGAGCGTGGGTCGAGGCGGGCTCGCGCCCGCAACGGCCAGGACGGGTCGCGCAACGCCTCCCTGGCGAGCAGGACGGCGTCGGCGTTACCGCCGGCGACGATCGACTCGGCCTGCTCCGGATCGGTGATGAGCCCGACCGCGGCGACCGGCAGCCCGGGCACGGCGGCCCGGATCCGGCGCGCGAACGGCACCTGGTAGCCGGGCCCCACCGGGATCCGCTGGTCCGGGTCCAGCCCGCCGGTGGTGACGTCGAGCAGGTCGACGCCGCGGGCCGCGAGCAGCGGGGCGAGCTCGCCGGTCTCCTCCGGCGTCCAGCCGCCGTCCACCCAGTCGGTGGCGGAGATCCGCAGCAGCAGCGGCCGGTCCTCGGGCCAGGCCGCGCGGACCGCTTCGGTCACCCGCAGGAGCAGGCGGATCCGGTTTTCGAACGAGCCGCCGTAGGCGTCGGTGCGGTGGTTGGCCCGCGGCGACAGGAACTGGTGCAGCAGGTAGCCGTGGCCGGCGTGGATCTCGACGGCGTCGAACCCGGCCCGCACGGCCCGCCCGGCCGCCGCGGCGAAGTCCGCGACGACCCCGTCCAGGTCCGCCGGCGAGGCCGCGGCCGGGGTCGCGAACCCGCGGTAGGCCGACGCCGACGGGGCGAGCGCCGTCCAGCCGCCCTCCTCCGGCGGCACCGTGCCCCGGCCCTGCCCGGGGACGCGGGTGGAAGCCTTGCGCCCGGCGTGTCCGAGCTGGACGCCGATCGCGGTCCCGTGGTCGTGCGCGAAGCCGGTGATCCGCCGCCACCCCACGACCTGCTCCTCGGACCACAGGCCGACGTCGGCGGAGCTGATCCGGCCCTGCGGGGACACGGCCGCCGACTCGGTCAGCACCAGCCCGAACCCGCCGGTGATCCGGGCACCGAGGTGGACCAGGTGCCAGTCGGCCGGGACACCGTCGGGACCGGCGCTGTACTGGCACATCGGCGACAACCAGGCCCGGTTCGGCAGCTCGAGCCCCCGCAGCCGCACCGGCTCGAACAGCGCGCTCACCGGGACCGCCCCAGGAAGGCGCGGGCGTTCGCCGACAGCGTCGCGACGTCCAGGCCGCCGCCGGTGGCGAACCCGAGCGGATCGCGCTGGGCCATGTCGAACGGGTAGTCGCTGCCGCACACGACGGCCTGCTTCCCGGCCCGCTCGGTGAGCAGCCCGAGCAGCGCCGGGTCGTGGGTGACCGTGTCGAACCACAGGTCCCGCACCGCTTCGCCGGGCGGGCGGGCCGAATCGCGGCGGACGTCGGCCCGCGTCCGCCAGCCGTGATCCCACCGGCCGAGCAGACCAGGGGTGCAGCCGCCGCCGTGCACGAAGCAGATCCGCAGCCCGGGGAGGGCGTCGAGGACGCCGCCGAGCAGCAGGGCCGCGACCGCGGTCGCCGTCTCCACTGGGTTGCCGATCAGGTTGGCCAGGTAGTGGCCGCCCCACTCGGGCCGCGGCAGCTGCATCGGGTGCACCAGCACCGAAAGCCCGAGCCGGGCACACTCGCCGAGGACGTGCCGCAGGACCCCGGTGTCCAGTGATGCGCCGCCGAGCAGCGGCGGGATCGCGACCCCGGCGATGCCCGGCGCGGCCGCCAGCCCGTCGAGCCGCGCGGTCGCCGCCGCGGCCTCGTCCAGCGGGACCAGGCCGAGCCCGGCCAGCGCGCCACCGGACTCCGCGACGACCGCGCCGAGCGCGTCGTTGAACGCGTCGACGTAGTCCGGCGCTGGCCCGGCCACCGGGAACGCGAAGGGCGGTGCCGAAAGCACGCGAACCGCGATGCCCGCTTCGGCCATGTCGGCCCGGATCGACGGCACGTCGCTCATCGCGCGGGTGGCGATCGACAACGGCACCTCGCCGAGGTGCAGCTCGCCGTCGCGGTCGCGCAGCGGCCCGTACGGCGCGCCCGGCGGCAGTCCGAAGAGGTCCGCGGGCAGCCAGTGCGCGTGGACGTCGATGCCGCCGGTCACGCGCCCTCCAGCGGGAGCGGCGCGTTCGCGCTGTCGAGGTGCTCGACCGTGGTGAACACCAGCTCCGTGGCACCGGCGTTCTCGATGTCGTGCAGCAGGTACTGGCCTTCCGCGAAGGTGAAGTGCCGGGTCTCCCCCGCGGTGTAGGCGACTTCGCGGGTGGTGCCGTCGCTGGTGTGCTGGCGGCTGCGGCCGGCGGTCACGGCCGTCCAGAAGTAGTCGAGGACGTGCCGGTGGGCGTGCCAGCGTTCGCCGGGCGCGAGGCGGATCTCCCAGACGCGCACGCGGTCGTTCTCACTGAGCAGCCGGGAGCCCACCGCACCGTCGTGGGCGTGGGCCTCGAACTCGGCGCGCAGCTCGGGGCTCCAGCCCGCGAAGCCGGTGGCGACCAGCTCACCGGCCAGCGGCAGGTCGGACAGGAAACCGGTGTCGGTCATCGTGGTTCCTTTCGGGTCAGCGGACGGGGCCGTACAGGCCGAAGCGCAGGTTCGGGTCGCCGGGGGTCCAGGTGTTGTGGAACTGGGAGCGTTCGCCCATTTCCTTCACCCGCGCCAGAAGCCGGGCGCCGAGCTCGAGCTGCGCCGGCTCCCACTTCCGCAACGCGGCCGGGATGTCGCCGTCGGCGGCGGTCAGCGCGTCGGCCAGCGCCCAGGCGTCGGCGGCGGCCTTGGCGGTCCCCGCCGCGGCGTGCGGGCGGGCGGCGGACGCGGCGTCGCCGAGCAGGGCGATCCGGCCGTCGGCCATCTTCGCCGACCGGACGTCGGAGACCACCTGGAGGTAGGGCTGCTCGGTGGCCGTGACGACCTCCGCCGCGGCCGGCGCCAGCACCCGCGCGGCGGTCGCGCGCATCTCCTCGACGTAGCGGTCCTGGACCTGGCCCGGGTGCAGGGAGACGGTGCCGGTGAAGCCGCGCTTGTCGATCAGCAGCTCGGCCAGCTCGCCACCGGCGGGCACGTTGCGGTACCAGACGTAGTTCAGCAGCCGGTCCCGCGGCCCGGTCCCGGTCTCGCCGGGGATCGGGTAGAGCGTGATGTGCGAATGCGGGACGACGCTGTAGGAGATCGCGTCCGCCAGCAGTCCCCGGACGTCGGCGGGCAGCGTGTGCTCGGGCACGGTGCCGCGCCAGCCGACGTACCCGGAATACTCCATTGTGGACTCCGGGTCGAGCACCCGGCGGCCGACCGAGGTGATCCCGTCGGCGAACACCACCAGCTCCGCCGCCGCCTCGCGGCCGCTGACGAACCGGATCGTCGCGTGGTCGGCGTCTTGCGAGACACCGCAGGCGAATTCGCCGAGGTGGTAGTGCTCGGTGCCGAAGTCGGCGAGCAGCGCGCGGTAGAAGGTGCCCCACGACGTGTAGGTCCAGCGGCGCCGCTCGCGGTGCAGGATCTCGTTGCCCGGCCCCAGGTACTGGACGTACTCGGTGGCGGTGGACAGCGTCTCCGGGTCCTGGTGGCTGCGCTCGGCGAACCAGCGGACCGTGTCCGGCTGCAGCACGATCCCGCCGCCCCGGCCGTCGAGCGGGGTCGGGGTGCGTTCGAAGACGTCGACCTCGAAGCCGAGGTCGCGCAACAGCAGGGCGGTGGTCAGCCCGCCGATGGAACCGCCGATCACGACGGCGCGGGCGTGGGCGTAGCGGGACATCAGAGCTTCTCCTCAGCGGGGATCGCGGCACCCGGGCTGGGTTCCGGGGTGGGGACGGGGTCGGCGGGCAGGGCCAGGCCGCGGGTTTCGGGGGCGAACAGCAGGCCGAGCGCGCCGAGCAGGCCGACCCCCACCACGCAGGTGGTGGCCAGGCCGAGATCGCCGCCGAACCACGAAGCGGCGATGACCCCGGCGACCAGCGGGCCGGCCGCGGTGAAGTACCGGCCGATCCCGTTGTACAGCGCCATTCCGGTCGCCCGGACCGACGGCGGGAACAGCTCCGGGCCGTAGACCAGGATTCCGGAGAGCGCGCCGTAGAGGCCGAACCCGGCGACCGGGACCACGGCGAGGAACGTGCCCCAGCCGTGCGTGAAGGGGAAGAGGAACCCGACACTGACCGCGGAGACGGCGAAGCTGGTGAGGAACGCCCGGCGCCGTCCGATCGCGTCGGCCAGGAAGCCCCAGGTGGCGTAACCGAGCACCCCGCCGGCGTTGAACAGCATCGAGGCGGTCGCGACGCGGGAGTTCGCGACGTCCGGGGTGAGCGCGGCGGCCGCGGCGGCCTGCCGGATGACCTGCGGGTACCAGGTCGACACGCTCCAGAACGCCACCAGCGAGCCGGTGGCCAGCGCCGTGCCGACCAGGGTGGGGCGCAGCAGCGGCCGGGTGAGCAGCCGGGCGAGGACGAACCGGTCCTGCTCGGCGCGCTGCCCGCGGGCCCGCCGGGCGCGGCGGGCGGCGATCGTGCCGCGGATCTCCGGCGGCTCCGGGACGTGCCGTCGGATGAAGTACACCAGCAGCGCGGGCGCCACGGCGATGCCCATCATCAGCCGCCAGCCGTGGCCGCCGAGGACGGCGTAGGACAGGGCCGCGAGGAAGAAGCCCATCGCGTAGCCGGACATCATCACGCCGCACGCGCGCGCCCGGTAGCGGTTGCGCCACACCTCGGCGACCAGCGCGGCCCCGACCGGCGCCTCGACCCCGGAGCCGAGCCCGGCGACGAACCGCAGCAGGCCGAGCTGCCACCAGGTGTCGGCGAACGCCGCCAGCGCGGTGAACACGGCATAGGTCACGATCCCCGCGGACAGGACCCGGACCCGGCCGAAGTAGTCGGCGAGAATCCCGAAGAGGATGCCGCCGGTGCCCCAGCCGAACAGGAACAGCGCGACGGTCAGGCCGCCGTAGAGGCCGATGGTGCCGGTAGCGGGCCCGATCCCGCTGTGCGGCAGCAGTTCCGTCATGGCGGGGCCGAGGATCAGCGCGTACAGGCTGCCCGCGAACCCGTCGAGCGCCCAGCCCATCGTGGTGCCGGCCAGCACCAGCCACTGGGTTCGGGTGATGACGGTGCGCCAGGCCCCGGGCGCGGAGGTGGGGGTATTCGACATGGACGGCTCCTTTGCCGGAGGTCGAACGCGGTCAGTTGAGGCGGCCGGGTGCGGCGGAGCCGTACCAGTCGACGTCGTCGGCCGCGGTGCGCACGACGACGGTCTTGAGCCAGGTGAAGTCGTCGAAGGACTCCGTGCCGGCGTCGCGGCCGGTGCCGGACTCCTTGATCCCGCCCCACGGCAGCGAGGGTTCGAGCCGGTGGTGGTCGTTGACCCAGACCATCCCGGCCCGGATCCGGTCGGCCACGCGGTGCCCGCGGGCCAGGTCGCGGGTCCAGACCCCCGCGCCGAGCCCGAAGCGGTTGTCGTTGGCCTTGGCGATCGCGTCGGCCTCGTCGTCGAAGGGCACGACGACGGCGACCGGGCCGAAGATCTCCTCGCGGGCCACCCGCATGGCCATCGTGGCGTCGGCCAGCACGGTGGGCCGGACGAAGAACCCGCCATCGAAGGGCGCGGGCAGCTCCGGGACACCGCCCCCGGCGGCGACGCGGGCGCCTTCGGCGCGGCCGGCCTCGATCAGCGCCAGGACCTTGTCCCGCTGTGCCGCGCTGACCATCGGCCCGAGCTGGGTGGCCGGGTCCGACGGGTCGCCGATCCGGATCGCGTCGGCCCGCTTGGCCAGTGCCGTGACGAACCGGTCGTAACTCGCGCGCTGGACCAGGAACCGCGAACCGGCCACACAGGACTGTCCCGCCGCGACGAACGCGGCGAACGCCGCGCCTTCGGCGGCGGCGACGGGGTCGATGTCGTCGAACACGACGATCGGGGTCTTGCCGCCGAGCTCGGCGGTCACCCTGGCGAACCGGTGCGCGGTGGCGACGGCGGCCGCCCGGCCGGCCTCGGTGCCGCCGGTGAGGGTGATCTTGGCGATGTCCGGGTGCCCGGTGAGCCGCTCCCCGACTTCCCGCCCGCCGGTCACCACGTTCACCACGCCGTCCGGGATCCCGGCGTCCGCCAGCAGCTCCGCCATGGCCAAAGTGGACAGTGGCGTGGTTTCGGACGGCTTCACCACCACGGTGTTCCCGGTCGCCAGCGCAGCGGAAAGGCTGCGGGCCAGGATCAGCAGCGGGTGGTTGAACGGCGTGATGATCCCGCAGACACCGAGCGGGGCCCGGCGCTGGTAGGTCAGGTACGGCCCGTCGGAGGGCAGCACCGCGTCGCGCTGGGCGGCCAGCAGCCCCGCGTTGTAGCGGAACCACTCCGGGACCCGGGACAGCTGGGCGCGGGTTTCGGTGACGGGACGGCCGTTGTTGCGCGTCTCGAGCCGGTAGAGGTCCTCGGCGGCGGCTTCGATCGTGTCCGCGGCCCGCAGCAGCAGCCGGCCGCGCGCGGTGCGGGTCAGCGACGGCCACGGCCCGTCGAGGAAGGCGGCGCCGGCGCGGGCCACGGCCGCGTCGACCTCGGCGAGGGAGCTGTCGGGGACCGTGCGGACGACGGCGCCGGTGGCGGGGTCGAGCACCGGGCGGCCGGGGCGGGCGACGGGCTGCGCGTGGACGGGGGACGAAGAGGTCGTCGTCGACATTCCGGCCCTTTCTCTGGGGCGATCCGGCGGGTGGGTCGCTTCGGAGTCTGACCCAGGCCAGGCGGGCCCGGATATGTCGGCGAAGACATAATTCGACGTGGTCAGTGTCTTGTGAAACACTCAGCGCTCGTGGAGGACGAACACGAGCTGCGCGCCTGGCTGGCCGCGATCGGCACGCTGACCTCAGCCGTGAACGCCGGCCGCGGGTTGCGCGAGGTCCTCGACCTCGTCGCCTCGACGGCCCGGGAGCTGCTGGGGCTCGACTTCTGCGGCGTGCTGGTGCCCGACGCCGGCGAACGCAACCTGGTGATCGCCGGGTGGAGCGGGCTGTCGGCCACGTACGTCGCCCGGGTCAACTCGGACCACCCGGTCCGGCTGGAGGACGACGAACACCGCGGGGCGCCGTCGAGCCGGGCGTACCGGTCCGGCCGTCCGGCCGCGGTCAGCGACATCTCGCGCGAGCCGGGGTTCATCTGGGGCGGCGTCGCGCACGACCAGGACTACCGGTCGATGCTGTCGGTCCCGCTCGTCACGGCGTCCGGCGTCATCGGCACGCTCAACAGCTACCGCTCGGCGGTGCACGAGTTCGACACCGAGGAAACCGGGCGCCTGCAGCTGCTCGCCGAGCACGCCGCGATCGCGATCACCTCCGCCCGGCTCGTCGAGGACCTGCGCGAGCAGCACGAGCTGGTGACGCGCTCGGAGCGGATCCACGAGCGCCTGCTCCGGGTGGCCGTCCGCGTCGGCGGTATGCCGGGGATCGCGGCCGCCCTCCACGACCTGCTCGACACGGCGGTGGTCCTGCAGGACGCGCGCGGCGAGGTGCTGGCCGCCGCCGGGCCGCCCGCCGAGCCACCCGGGTCAGGTTGGCCGGCGACGGCGCCGGGTCCCGAGCTGGTCCGCGAGCAGGACGGTCACGTCGTCGCCGACGTCGTGCTCTCCGGCGAGGTCCCGGCGCGCGTCTGGCTCCCCGGCCACCCCGGCCCGCTGTCCACAGTGGATCGGCGGGCCCTGGAGCACGCGTCGGTGGTGCTGTCGCTCGAGCTGCTCCGCCGCCGGACGGCGCTCGAGGTCGAGCAGAACCTGCGCGGCGAGCTGCTGGCCGAGCTGCTCGGCGGCGCCGACCCCCGCGCGGACGCGCTCCGCGACCGCGCCCGTCTGCTCGGCCACGACCTGACGCGGGCGCACCGGGCGCTGGTCGGCTGGATCGAAACGACGGGCCGGGGCAGCGCGGCGCTGGCCCGCCGTCGTGCCACGGACGAAGCGAACCGGCTGGCGTCCACGATCACCCCGCGCCCCTTGGTCGCCCAGCACCGCGACGCGGTCGTGGCGCTGTGGCCGGAGTCGGCGACGGGCCCGCGGGCCGCGGAGGCGTTGCGCAGGGCGCTGGCCGCGGCGGTCGGCGTCGCGTCCGCGACGGTCGCGGTGTCCGAGCCCACCGACCACGAGTTCGCCGAGGCGTACCGCACCGCGCGGGGCGCACTGGCGGTCGCGGGGTACGGCGGCGGCGTCGTCACCCTGGACGGGCTGGGCGTGGCGGGTCTGCTGCTGCGGCTCGGCGACCCGGAGCCCCTGCGGGGGTACGCCGAGCGCACGCTCGGCCCGTTGCTCCGGCACGACGAGCAGCACGGAACGGCACTGGTGGAGACCCTGCGCGCGCACCTGGCGAACCGCCTCGACCGGTCCGCGACGGCCCGGGCGCTGGTGCTGCACCCCAACACGATCAGCCAGCGGCTCCGCCGCATCGAGACCTTGACGGGCCTGGACCTCCGCGACCCCGCGGCGGCCATCGAGGCGCGCTCGGCGTTGACGGTCCTGGACGTCGCCCACGGCCTGTCGCGGCAGGACTCGGCTCGGCGGTCGTGAGTGGCGATTCGGGTTCTAACCCGAATCGCCACTCACGACCGGCCAGGGTGACCGGGGCTCGGGACCGGCTCACTGGTGCAGGCGCTGCGCCCAATCCGCCGGAACCCGCTCCGCCGGACCCGGCGCGGTCTGGTTGAGCGGCCGGTGCTGCGGCCCGGCCAGCTCGGGCCCGGACTCGTACAGCACCTCCTCGCCGTAGTCCCAGAACCACTCCTCGCCCGGCTCGAAGCTGCGGGCGACCCGGTGTCCCGTGCCCGCCGCGTGGGCGCTCGCGTGCTGGCCCGGTGAGGAGTCGCAGCAGCCGATGTGGCCGCACTCCGCGCAGCGGCGCAAGTGGAACCACCAGCCCTGGGGGCTCGCCGCGTCGCAGTCCGCGCAGCCCGTGCCGCTCGGGGGCACCGAGGGGTCTACTCCTTGCATGCGCACTCCTCTGCTCGGCTCCGGCGGCCGAACGCGACTCTAGCCCGAACCTCCGCAGCCCGCCCCGGGGGACGGCCGCCCGGTGAAACTTTCGGGATGTCACCGGAAAAGACGCGAACTCTTTGCTCCGCCGTTCCCCTGTGGTTTCATCGAACACTGAGAGCGCTCCCAGCCGAGATCCCCGTCCGGAACTGTTAACGCTAACAAGGACTCCCCATGAGACTGACACTGTCCCGCGCGGCGCTCGCCTCGACGATGCTGGCGGCAACACTCGGCGCCTCGCTGCTCCTCGCCACCTCCGCCGGCGCGGCCACGACGCTCGGCGCGTCGGCCGCCCAGACCGGCCGGTACTTCGGTACCGCCGTCTCGGCCGGGAAGCTCGGCGATTCGACCTACGTGAGCATCCTCGACCGCGAGTTCACCATGGTCACCCCGGAAAACGAAATGAAGTGGGACGCCACCGAGCCGAACCGGAACCAGTTCACCTACACCGGCGGCGACCGCATCCTCAACCAGGCGGTGAGCACCGGCAAGCGGGTCCGCGGGCACGCGCTGCTGTGGCACCAGCAGCAACCGGGCTGGGCCCAGAGCCTCAGCGGGTCCGACCTGCGCCAGGCCGCGATCAACCACGTCACCCAGGTCGCCACCCACTACAAGGGCAAGATCTACGCCTGGGACGTCGTCAACGAGGCCTTCGCCGACGGCGGCAGCGGCGGACGGCGCGACTCCAACCTGCAGCGCACCGGCAACGACTGGATCGAGGCCGCCTTCCGGGCCGCGCGCGCCGCCGATCCCGGCGCCAAGCTCTGCTACAACGACTACAACACCGACGGCGTCAACGCGAAGAGCACCGGCATCTACAACATGGTGCGCGACTTCAAGGCCCGCGGGGTCCCGATCGACTGCGTCGGCTTCCAGTCCCACCTGAGCAACTCCGCGCCGAGCGACTACCAGGCCAACCTCCAGCGGTTCGCCGACCTCGGCGTGGAGGTGCAGATCACCGAGCTGGACATCTCCGGCTCGAACCAGGCCAACGCCTACGCCGCCGTCACGCGCGCCTGCCTGGCCGTCGCCCGCTGCGCCGGGATCACCGTCTGGGGCATCCGCGACACCGACTCGTGGCGCACCGGCGAGAACCCGCTCCTGTTCGACGGCAACGGGAACAAGAAGGCCGCCTACACCAGCGTTCTCGACGCCCTCAACGCCGGCGGCACCACGACCACGCCCACCACGCCGACCACCACCCCCACCACGCCGACGACCCCGGCGGGGAACGGCTGCACCAGCTCGGTCTCACTCAACTCCTGGAACGGCGGGTTCGTGGCCACGATCCGGGTCACCGCGGGCTCCAGCGCCCTCTCCGGCTGGACCGTGACGACGACCCTGCCCTCCGGCGCGGCCGTCACCAACGGCTGGAACGCCACCAACACCGGCACCAGCGGCAGCGTCGCCTGGAGCAACGTCTCCTACAACGGCAGCGTCGCGGCCGGGCAGTACACCGAGTTCGGTTTCCAGGGCACCGGCGGCGCAGACGGCATCACCTCGACCTGCGCGGCCCGCTGATGCCCCCGACGGCCAGGAGGAAAACCATGGTCCCCGCACGCCACCGAACGGCACTGGCGGCGGCCACCGCGGTCGTCGCCGGGATGGCCGCGACCCTGCTCGCCGTGTCCTCGCCCGCCGCGGCCGCGGCGGGCTGCTCGGCCACCGGCTCCGCCCGCGACGCGACGACCCCGTTGGGAGGCAAGGTGAAGTTCGGCCCGGCCGACGCCACGCCGTGCACCGGCCCGACGACCAAGCCCAGGCCACCGCGGCCGGGCGGCCTGCCCGCGAGCTTCCGGTGGTCGTCGTCCGGCGTCCTGATCGCGCCGAAGCCCGATGCGACGCACGCGAACGTCGCCGTGAAAGACCCGAGCGTCATTCACCACGGCGGCAAGTACCACGTGTTCGCCTCGACCTACACCGAGGGCTACAACCTGATGTACACCAGTTTCAGCGACTGGTCGCAGGCGTCGAGCGCACCGCACCACTACCTCGACCGCTCGGCCATCGGCACGGGCTACCGCGCCGCGCCGCAGGTGTTCTACTTCGCCCCGCAACGGTTGTGGTACCTCGTCTACCAGACCGGCGCGGGCGGCTCGTACTCGACGACCAGTGACATCAACCGCCCGGAAACCTGGTCCGCGCCGAAGAACTTCTACTCGTCGATGCCGCAGATCATCCGCGACAACATCGGCAACGGCTACTGGGTCGACTTCTGGACCGTCTGCGACCGCGCGAAGTGCTACTTGTTCTCCTCCGACGACAACGGCCACCTCTACCGATCCGAAACCAGCGTCGCCGACTTCCCCAACGGCTTCACCAACACCGTGATCGCCATGAGCGACCCGGACCGGTTCCGCCTGTTCGAGGCGTCCAATGTGTACAAGATCGCGGGGAAGCACCAGTACCTGCTGATCGTCGAGGCGATCGGGACGGACGGGCGCCGGTACTTCCGGTCCTGGACCGCTCCCGCGATCACCGGCCCGTGGACCGCGCTCGCCGACAGCGAGAGCAATCCGTTCGCCCGGGCGAACAACGTCACCTTCCCGGCGGGTGCGTGGACCCGCGACATCAGCCACGGCGAGGTGGTGCGCACCAACCCGGACCAGACCATGGAGATCAGCCCCGGCAAGCTGAACTACCTCTACCAGGGCCTGGACCCGGACGCCGGGGGTGACTACAACCTCCTGCCGTGGCGCCTCGGCCTGCTCACCCAGTCGAACTCGCCGTGCTGACGGCCGGGTAGGGGCGGTTGAAGTGCGGAGGGACGAAGTCGAGGTAGCGTCCCTCCGCACCCGCCAGCGCGTTCATCGCCCGGGGTGAGGTGTCCGGCCAGTGCCCGGTCCGCAGCCGGGTCAGCACCTGGTCGACGGCGGCCTGCTGTTCACCGGTGGTGAAGGTGCAGTGCCCGGCCGTCTGCACATACGTCTGCCGGAGCAGCGGCGCGTGGCCGGCCTGGCGGACCAGGGCGCCGTAGGACTGCTGCTGGGCGACGGTCGAGATCTGGTCGCCGGTGGCGTTGACCGTGAGCACCGGGATGCGCAGGTCGCCGGTGAACACGATGCCCCGCTCCAGGTACGCGACGGCGGTGGGGTCGGCGCTGAGGCGGGGTTCGGCGGCGAGCCGGGCGAGGTCGTCACGCAGGTCGAGCCCTGCGCGCGCGTAAAGCCGCCGCACGGCGTTCTGCTGGCTCGGCGCGGCCGTGGTGAACTGGCGCGCGTAGTCCACTCCCGTGTTCCACGACGGGTTCCCGCCCGCGAGCTGCTCGATCGTCCGGCGGCTGCTGACCGCCTGCCCGAGGTACGGCAGCGGGCCGCCCGCGAGCGCCAGGAACATCCCCTGTTCGACGCCGTCGGCGTCGCGGTCGTCCGGGACCGGGGGTGTCGTGCCGTCGGGGGCGACACCCCAGCCGGGCAGCTGGCCGATCGCCGACGCCAGCGCGATGCGGGCCTTGCCCTCGGCTGTGGCCTGGGCCGACTGCACCGCCGACAGCCAGCGCTGCTGGGTGCCGGGCACGTCGGCGGGCAGGCCGGTCACGGGCAAGTCAGAGCCGGGGAACAGCAGGGTCTTGAGCGTGAAGACGGTGTCGAGCTTCTGGTTCCACTGCCCCACCGAGCCGCCGAGGCCACCGCACATCGGGACGGCGGCGTCGAAGCGGCCGGGATACACCTGCGCGACGCCGGCGGCGACCATCCCACCCATCGACCGGCCTTCGGCGATGGCGTAGCGGGCCGCGCCGAACGCGGTTTCGAAGCGGTCGAGCGCGGCGGCCTGGTTGTCGATGGCGTGCGCGATGTTCCAGCTGCTGATCGCGCGGGTGGTGCCGCCGACCGCGTAGCCGCGGTCCAGGAGGCTCTTCGTGAGCGGGCTGGCCAGGCCGCCCGCGGCGAAGTCGAGGTCCACCAGCACCGCGCCGTTCCACCGGGCGGGTTTGGCGAAGGTGTACGGCGTCCCGTCGGGCAGCTGCCCGTCGGTGCAGCTCGCCGAGACGTCCGGGCAGGGCGTCCCGGCCGCGTGCGCGGTCGCGGGGACCGCGGCCATGAGGACCGCGGCCACGGCCAAGGGGAGGAATCGCATGGACGGCTCCTGTCAGAAGTTCTTGCTGGTGACGGTCCAGCCAGCGGTGGCGCACAAGCCGCAGCTCGCGCCGAGGAAGTAGTCCCGCGCGGTGCGGGTGCCGTTGAGGGTGAAGTCGAACCAGTTGACGAACACGCCGACGGCCTCTTCGCGGACGCTCGGGTCGGGGTTGCCGTCGCGCTGGCCGTAGACGAACCCGGTGTGCCCGGCGGCCGGGTTGGTGGCACGGACCGCGGGCACGGTGACGAGGTCGTAGTTGGCCCCGCTGTTGGGGTAGGCGACGTCGGCCGGGCCGCCGTCGACGAACAGCGTGGGCGTGTGCAGGTTCCGCAGGTTTTCGCGGCCGTAGCCGAGGGTGCCGTCGGCGAAGAACCCGCTGTCCAGGGACAGCACGGACTTCACCCGCGGGTCCGCGCCCGCGACAAGCGCTTCGAGGCCGCCGCAGGAGTGCCCGGTGACGCCGATCCGCCGCGGGTCGAGGCGGTCGCGCAGGGCGCTGCCGGGGCGGCGGTTCTCCCGTTCGGCCCACGTGATCGCGTCGGTGATCACCTTCGGGACCGGGGTGCCGTTCTCGGTGAGCGCGGGCTGGTCGAACCCGCCGACGGCCACGACGACGAACCCGTGCGCGGCCAGCAGGGTTTCCAGGGTGAGCAGCTCGTCGTTGCTCGTGTGGCGGCAGGCGCCGTTGCCGAACACCACGACGGGCAGCCGGGCGCGGCCGCGGTCGAGGTCGGCGGGCCGGTAGACGGTGTACTCGGCGGCGTAGTCCCCGGTCTTGGCGGCGGCTTCGCGCACCACGGGGTGGAACACCTCGGACGCGGGCGGGGCCGCGGGTTCCGCTTCCGGTGTCCCGGGAAAGACGGCCGCCGCCGCGACCGCGACGAGAGCCGTCAGCACGGCGACGAGCAAAGGTTTGCGCGATGCCATCGGAAGTCCTTTCCGGACGGTCAGGTCAGTTCGTCGAGCCACGCGGTCATCCGCGCGGTCAGGTCGTCGCCGGTGCGGGCGTCCACGTTGTCCGCGTGCAGTTCCAGCACCGGGATCCCGGCGGCCCGCAGCGCTCGGGTGGTGAAGTAGCTGCCGCGGGCGTCGTCGGACACGAGGTGCACCACGCCGTCGACGCCGTGGTGGCGGGCTTCCTTGACGTACCACTCGGCCGACCACGGCGGCGTGTAGAGCTGGTCGCTGAACGCGGCGAACCGCGCGGCGAGGGCGCGCAATGGGTCGTCGCCGTAGCGCAGGTAGCCGTCCGCCGCGATCGCGAGGTACATCGACCACACGAACACCGCGCCGTGCGACTCCTGGAACCGCCGGTAGAAGCCGAGGTCGAACCACAGGCCGCGGCCGATCCACATCAGCCGCAGGCGCTCGTCGGGGCACACGGCGACCCCGGCGTCGATCCGGTCGCGCACCTCGTCGTGGAAGGCGCGGGCGGCGTCGCGCGCCCACTCGGTGCCGCGGTGCCACTGGGGCACCATGACGCTCGGGATGCCGTCGGTGACGGCGATCGGGCACGGCCGGGCGGCGGCGATGAGGTCGCGGGTGCGCCGGTTCCACTCCTGCTGCTCGTTGACCAGGTCCAGGACCTCGCGGAACCGCGTCTCGGAGAACACCCGGCCGGTCGTCTGCTCGAGGTACCGGATCAGCCCGGTCAGCTCGCCGGTCAGCAGGTCGAGGCGGTCGCTCCCGATGGCCTCCTCCCAGCGGTGCGGCATCAGCTCCCACCACCGCTCGGGCACGGCGTTCTCCGCCGCGCTCTCCAGGGGGTAGTAGGTGACGCCGGGGCGGGCGTCCCAGACGTCGAAGATCTTCCGGGCCGCGTCGCCGGTCGTCTCGCCGAGCACGATCGACGGCGTCGGCAGCCCGCCCCACGGCGCCTGCGCGGGGTCGTCCTCGAACGCCGACGCGAGCGAAGTCGCGCTGTACTGCTCGATGTAGTCGGGGTAGCCGCGGTCGCGCAGCAGGCCGAGGTAGCGCTGGGTCTGGCGTTTCGCCGCGACGATCGACGCCCACCACTGGTTGACGACGTACGGGATCCCCATCGCGCGGAAGATCTCCTGCGGCGCGTCGGCGTTCACCAGCGCCAGCGGGCCGCCCTCGGCACGCACCCGGGCGAACCACTCGCGCTGGTAGGCGGTCGCGGTGGTCGCGGACGCCAGCCGGTCCGTCATGCCGCCGCTCCCGCCGGGAGCAGGGCGGCGAGTGCCTCGGCGGTCAGCTCGCCGTACGGCTGCCGCTCCGCCAGGACCGCCCGCAGCCCGGTGGCGGCCCGCTGCTCGGGGAAGTCCCACGGCGGGGCGTCGTCGTGGATGCGCGCGTAGGAGAACAAAACCTCCGCGTCACAAGCACGCGCGGCAGCGGCGGTGTGCGCCGCGCGCTGCCGGATCGAGGAACGCGGCGCGGCCGGGCCGTTGTACTGGTACCGCTCGGCGAGCGCGAGTTCGGTCGGGGCCGCGCAGGTGCGGGCGAAGAGCAGCTCGCCCCAGTCGTGGTCCTCCCCCACGACGAGGAATCCGCTGCTTTCGAGGGTTTCGTACACCGCCGGGGAGTCGTGGGAACTCCCGGTGAGGAACAGCCGCACCCCGTCGACCTCGGGCAGGTCGGCGGCGAGCATGCTGTCGACGAGCGCGGTGGCCTCGGTGACCGGCAGCGCGGTCGTCGCGGCGACGACTTCGAGGAACCGGGTGCCGCTCAGCCGGTTCGCCCGGCGCAGCTCGGCGAGGTGGGCGAGCGACCGTCGCAGGGTGTCGTGGGCGGTGATGGCCGCGGCGAGGTCGTCGTCGCCGATGGGCCGCCACTGCCCCAGCCACTCGCGCAGCTGGGCGATCTTCGCGTGGACGTACCGGGTGGTGGTGTGGTGCGGCAGGTGCAGGACGTCGACCAGGCGCACCGGCGGCAGCCGCAGCTCCGGCTCGACGCGGTGCAGCTCGCGCAAGGCGTAGAACAGCCGCAACGAGGCTTCGCAGTCCCGGGAGACGACGATGGCCTCCAGCGGCCCGTAGTCCCCGGTGAGGATCCGCGTCAGGATCGACCGGGCGACCGGGTCCACGCCACGGCCCAGGTAGCGGTCGCCCAGGGCGCTGTCCTCGCCCGGCTTCCCGGCCAGCCGCTTCGGCAGCAGCCCGGCCGCGGTGATCAGTTCGACCGGGACGTCGGCGCCGACATACCCGACGGTGCTCAAATGACCGCCTCCGACACGAGCTCCGCCAGCTGTTCTTCGGTGTAGCCGAGCAGGTCGCGGTAGACGTGCTCGTTGTGCTCCCCCAGACCCGGCGCGGGCCGGTCGAGGGAGACACGGGCGGCGGAGAACCGGATCGGCACGCCGGTCCCGGCCAGGTCGGCGACGGCGCCGTGCCGCGGGTGCCGCAGCGGCACGACCTCTTCACGGGCCAGTACCAGCGGGTCACGTACCGCGTCACGCGGTTCGCGAACCTCGGCCGCGGGAACGCCTTCGGCGGTGAACGCCGCGAGGATCTCGGCCAGCGGCCGCGTCCGGCACCAGTCGCGGATGAGCTCGTGCAGTTCGTCGGCGGCGCGGACCCGCTGGTCACGCGTGCGGTAGCGGTCGTCCTCGGCCAGTTCGGGACGGCCGATCGCGCGGAGCACGCCGTGGGCGAAGGCGTCGGTCGGGGCGCAGAGCGCGAGGTGGCCGTCGGCGGCGGGGAGGATCCCGAACGGCGCCAGCCGCGGCACCATCGAGCCGGTGCGCTGCGGCAGGCCGACCGCCTCGAAGGCGTCGAACGGCTCGCACGCGACCAGCGACGTCAGGGCGCCCAGCATCGACACGTCGACATGCTGACCTTCGCCGGTGTGCTCGGCCTGCAGGAGCGCGGACACCGTGCCGATCACGGC
Organism: Amycolatopsis nalaikhensis; assembly: GCF_030264295.1. Classification (GTDB taxonomy): domain Bacteria; phylum Actinomycetota; class Actinomycetes; order Mycobacteriales; family Pseudonocardiaceae; genus Amycolatopsis; species Amycolatopsis nalaikhensis. Next base: position 9,424,164 of record NZ_CP127173.1, read on the forward strand.
GAACAGCGGCGCGAGCAGGTCGCCGATCGGCAGGCCGAAGCGGACCGGGCCCTCGTCGGGCTCGCCCGCCGTCATCATCACGCCGCTCAGGGCCTGGATGATCGAGTCCATCGCCTTGCCGGACCCCGGCCCGCCCTGGGCGCCGAACCCGCTGATCGAGGTGTAGACGAGCCGCGGGTTCAGTTCCCGGACGCGCTCGTAGGAGATGCCGAGCCGGTCGGTGACGCCCGGGCTGTAGTTCTCGACGAGCACGTCGGCGTCGCGCACGAGGTCGGTGAACACGGCGTGGGAGCGCGGGTTCTTCAGGTCGAGGGTGACGCTGAGCTTGTTGCGGCCGCGCAGCAGCATCGACACCGACAGGTCGTCGTCGTGGCGGCGGGCGAGGTTCAGCCCGTCGCGGCCGACGTAGGGCGCGTTGTTGCGCGAGGAATCCCCGCCGGTGGCGGGGTTTTCGACCTTGATCACGGTGGCCCCGAGCCCGGCGAGCAGCAGCGTCGCGTACGGCCCGGCGAGCGCGGTGGTCAGGTCGATGACGGTGCGGCCGGCCAGTGGCTGGTCGGTCATGCGGGAACCCCCTCGGAAAGGTCGACGAGCACTTCGGTGCCGCGGGTGGTGAACCGGCCGTTGAGCCGCGCGCCGCGGGTGATGTCCTCGACGTAGCGGGTGACGGCCTCGCCCCGGGTGGTGCCGCCGACCGGCACCGGACGGCCCTGGTCGTCTATCCAGCAGGGCACGAACCCCGCTTCGCGCAGGCCGCTTTCGTCGAAGCGGCAGAACGCGATGGCGGTGTTGCGGCTTTCGGGGTGGAACGGGAAGAACGGCATGTCCGGGTCGGGCGCGAAGCCGTACAGTTTCGTCCGGCGTTCGGCCCACGCGCGCAGTTCGTCCGCGCCCACGCCCGCCCCCGGCGTCAAGGCGTGGGTGACGGTGGCGAAGTTGCCGAGCCCGTGGAAGATCGGCCGTCCTCTGTGGACTTCGATGCCGCGCATGATGTGCGGGTGGTGGGCGAAGACGGCGTCGGCACCGGCGTCGACCGCCGCCCGCGCGAGCGGGGTTTCGTACATCGCGACGACGACCGGGGTGTGCCCGACGCCCTTGTGCAGCGAGACGAGCACGACGTCGGCTTCCTGCCGCAGGCGGCGGATGTCGTCGGCCATCGCGTCGACGCTCTCTGGGTCGGCGAAGGTGTAGATCTTCGGCGGCCCGCCCGGGCTGGCGTGGTCCAGCTCGTAGTGGGTCAGGACGTGGACGTACGCGCAGCCGGGCTTGCGGGACGTCGCCCACGACTCGCGCGGGCCGACGCAGTTGTAGGACAGCACGCCGATGCGCAGCCCGCCGCGTTCGACGATCGCCGGACGGCGGGCCTCGGCGAGGTTCGACCCGGCCCCGGCCGTCACCATGCCCGCCGCCCGGGAGTACGCGATCGTGTCGGCCAGGCCGCCGTCCCCGGCGTCCAGGATGTGGTTGCCCGCCAGCGTGACGACCGCGAACCCGGCGTCGGCCACCGCCTTCAGCGCTTCGGGGTCCGCGGGCGGCGCGGGGACGTCGGTGCTGTGCTGGACCGCCGTGGTCGAGTGCGGCACCTCGACGTGCCCGATCGCCAGGTCCATCCCCCGCAGCACCGGCGCGGCCGGGGCGAGGAAGGACTCCGGCTCCGGCTCGTCCAGGATGAGGTCGCCGACGGCGCCGACAGTGATCACGAAACACCCTCCGATTCGGACAGATGGCGGGACAGGAAGGCACGCAGGCGCTCGGTCCGCGGGCGCGCGAACAGCTCGTCCGGCGGGCCCTCCTCGACGATCCGGCCCGCCTCCATGAACACGCACCGGTCGGCGACCTCGCGCGCGAACGCCATTTCGTGCGTGACGACGACCATCGTGGTGCCCGCCGCGGCGAGGCCGCGCAGCACGGCCAGCACCTCGTCGACCAGTTCGGGGTCGAGCGCGCTGGTCGGCTCGTCGAACAGCATGATCCGCGGCCGGACCAGCACGGCCCGCGCGATGGCGACCCGTTGCTGCTGCCCGCCCGAGAGCTGCCGCGGGTAGTGGTCTTCGCGGCCACCCAAGCCGATGCGCTCGAGCAGCTCGCGGGCCTCGGCCTCCACAGTGGACCGGTCGCGGCCGTGCACGCGGATCGCCGCGTCGGTCACGTTGCGCAGCACGGTGAACTGCGGGAACAGGTTGAACTGCTGGAAGACCATGCTCATCCGGCGCCGCTGGACGGCGATCCGCCGCTCCCCCAGCGCGCGCAGGCCGCCAGGCGAACGCCGGTAGCCGAGCAGCTCGTCGTCGAGGTACATCGCGCCGCCGTCGATGGGCTCGAGCTGGTGGGCGCAGCGCACGAGCGTCGACTTGCCCGACCCCGACGGCCCGATGACCACCACCGTCTCGCCCTCGTGCACGGCGAGGCTGACCCCGGCCAGCGCGGTGACCGAGCCGAACTCCTTGCGGACCTCCTCGAGCCGCAGCACCGGGGCGCTCATCGGACGCTCCGGTGGCCGCGGGAGAACCGGCGTTCCAGGCGTCGCTGCCCGGCCGTGAGGACGGTGACCACGACCAGGTACCAGAAGCAGGCGACCAGCAGCATCGGCACGATCTCGTAGGTGCGGTTGTAGATCACCTGCACCGAGTGCAGCAGGTCCGACATCGCGATGACCGACACGAGCGCGGTGCCCTTGAGCACGTTGATGAACTGGCTGCCCGCCGGCGGGATGATCACGCGCATCGCCTGCGGCAGCACGATCCGCAGCAGCGTCTGGCCCGGCGGGTAGCCCATCGCGCGGGCCGCGTCGCGCTGTCCGGGGTCCACTGAGGACACCCCGGCGCGGAAGATCTCCGCCAGGTACGCCGACTCCACGAGCGACAGGCCGATCACCGCGGCGGTCAACGGCGTGATCACGGAGTTGGCGTCCCAGGTGCCGAAGACCGGGCCGAACGGGATGCCGATCGAGAGCTTCGGCAGCAGGTAGGCGAGGTTGAACCAGAAGATCAGCTGCACCAGCGGCGGGATGCCGCGGAACAGGCCCACCCACAGCGTCGCGACCCAGCGGGCCGGGCCGAAGCCGCTCAGCTGCATCGCCGCGACCACGCCACCGGCCAGCGAGCCGAGCACCATCGCCGCGACCGCGAGCAGCACGGTCGTGCCCAGGCCCGCCATGACACTCTTCTCGAACAGGTACTTCGCGACGACGTCCCACTGGAAGCGGGAGTTGCCGACCAGGAAGACGGCCAGCTGCGCGGCCAGCACCACCAGCACGAGCACGAACAGCCAGCGCAGCGGGCGGAAACGGCCGCGGGCTCCGGCGACGTCGTCGCGGGGTGGCGCCGTCTGCTCCATTGTGGATGCCGTGGTCATTTCGCCGACGCCACGTCGAACAGCGGCTGCGGGACGGTGACCTCGTCCAGGCCCCACTGGTGCATGATCCGGGTGTAGGTGCCGTTGCGGAACAGCTCCTCGAAAGCCTTCTGCAGCACCGGGCCGAGCTTCGTGGCCTTCGGGGTGTACAGCGCGAGGTTGTCCTTCGTGGCGCCCTGTTCCTCGGTCTGCGTCACGTACTCGTACTGGCCCTTCTGCTGGGTGGTCACGTCGATCGCGGCGGCCTGGGTCATCCCGGCGGCCTCGGCCCGGCCGGACTTCGCGGCCAGCAGGGTGGCGTTCGTGTCGTCGAGCCCGACCACCTGCACGGCCGGGCGCTGCTGCTTCTCGCAGAACGCCGACAGCTTGCCGAGCTGGTCTTCCACGACGCTGGCGGTGACCACCGCGACGCGCTTGCCGCACAGGTCGGCGGCCTGCTTGATGCCCGCGGACGAGCCGGTGGGGACCACATAGGACGTCCGGGTGGTCATCCAGGTGACGGTGTCGAACTGCTTCTCGCGTTCGGCGGTGGCCTTGACCGGCCCGTTGAAGGCGTCGTAGCGGCCGCTGAGCATGCCCTGCAGCGCGGCCGGGAGCCCGCTGACGATGGTCGTTTCCGTGCGCACGCCGAGGAGCTGGCCGAGCGCCTGCTGGAAGTCGTGGTCGATGCCGGTGACGGTCTTGCCGTCCGGGCCGACGGTCCGGTACGGCGGGTGCGAGTCGCCGGCGAACCGGAGGAGGCCGGCGTCCTTGACCGCCTGCGGCAGCTGGTCGTGCAGGGCCGGGATGGTCGTGAGGGCGGCGGCGGTGGGCGCGGACGCGGCGCCGTCGTCGACCGTGCAGCCGGCCAGGACGAGTCCCGCGGCGACCGCGGCGAGCGTGCTTCGACGCCATTGACGAAGTGAGGAACCCATGTCGTTTTCTTCCTGCGGAAGGCCGTCCGAGCCGGACGGCGCGGGAACCCGGGAGTGATTGGTTGCTATCTGGGCGCCGATCGTCGCATGATGTGTCGCGTGATTCAACCCCTCGATGTCCGGGCCCGGCCGCGGCTGCCACGATGGACCCCCGCGGCGGACCGGCCGCCGGGACCGATTCGGAAAGAGGCAGGCGCGCGATGACCACGGGCCCGCTGCCCCGCGCTCAGCAGGGAGCCGAACCGCAGCTGCTCCTGACGTCCCTGCTCGGCGACTTCTGGTACTGGCGCGACGAGCACATCCCGTCGGCCGCGCTGGTGGAGCTGCTCGGCGAGTTCGACATCAGCCCGGCGAGCGCACGGGCGGCGATCCGCCGTCTCGCCGCCCGTGGGCTGCTGACGGTGTCGCGCAGCGGCCGCACGACGGCGTACGGCATCCCGGCCAGGACGTCCGAGGTGATCATCGAGCGCACGCACCGGATGCTGACGTTCGGCACGACCGCGCCGGACTGGGACGGGCAGTGGACGGTGGTCACGTTCTCGGTGCCGGAGCAGGACCGCGGGCTGCGCACGGCCCTGCGGTCGCGGCTGCGGGTGCTGCGGTTCGCGGCGCTGTACGACGGGGTGTGGGTCAGTCCCCACGACCTGGCGGAGCCGGCGCTGGAGGCGTTGCGCGAGCTGGATCTCCGCAGCGCGACGGTGTTCCGCGCGACGGAGGTCCCGGGCTCGGCCGCGGCGGCGACGGCGTTCGACCTGGAGCCGCTGGCCCGGGAGTACGAAGGGTTCGTCGACCGTTACGAGGAGGTGCTGACGGGCCTGGACGCGGGCTTGATCAGCCCGGCGCAGGCGTTGCGCACGCGCACCGAGCTGCGCGTGGACTGGCGCCGGTTCCCGGAGACCGATCCGGACCTGCCCGCCGAGCTGCTGCCGCCGGAATGGGCGCGCGACCGGGCACAGAAGGTGTTCCTGCAGATCTACGACCGGCTGGGGCCGCTCGCGGAGCTGCGGTTCCGGCAGGTGCTGGCCGCCACGGACCCGGCGTTGGCGGAGCTGGCATCCCACCATGATTCGGCGAAGGTGGCGGCGTTGTTCGCCGAGCTCGGCGACCGGCACCCGGCGGGAGACACACCGTTCGAGCAGGCCGCGGAGGCCCGCAGGCTGGACGACGCCCGGCGGCGGTGAAGGCGGAGGTTTCGGCGGCGGACGGGATTCGCCTCCCGGCAGCGCTCGGCGGCCATCAACCGGCGCGGGCGACCCGCTTCCGGCGCCGCACGAACCCGCGCCCGCCCTGTTCGCCGACCTCACCCCCCACCACCCCGGCAAAGGCACCACTTCCCGCGCCGCACGTTCCGAAAGTCGATCGAAACTCTTTGCGGGCCGCCGAAGATCCGTGTTGTGCTGCTCGCGGTAAGTGACTTCGGGGGGCTTCGGAAGGAGACCACGGATGGCGAGAAGTGCGGGCCCGCGCGGCAGGTGGTGGCGGTCGCCGGTCAGCCGGGCGCTGGCGGGCGTGGCCAGCGTGGCCGTCACGACGGCGGTTCTGGTGACGGCTCCCGGAGCCGACGCCGCCGCCAGTACGTTGGGAGCCGCGGCCGCGCAGACCGGCCGGTACTTCGGCACCGCGATCGCCGGCAGCAGGCTCGGTGACTCGACCTACACCACGATCGCGTCGCGCGAGTTCAACATGGTGACGGCCGAGAACGAGATGAAGCCCGACGCGACCGAGCCCAACCAGAACCAGTTCAACTTCTCCGCGGGCGACCAGATCTACAACTGGGCGACGAGCCACGGCGCCAAGGTCCGCGGCCACACCCTCGCCTGGCACGCGCAGCAGCCGGGCTGGATGCAGAGCATGGGCGGCAGCACCCTGCGCAACGCGATGATCAACCACATCCAGAAGGTCATGGCCCACTACCAGGGCAAGCTGGCCTACTGGGACGTCGTCAACGAGGCGTTCAACGAAGACGGCAGCCGCCGGTCGTCGAACCTGCAGAGCACCGGCAACGACTGGATCGAGGTCGCCTTCCGGACCGCCCGCGCGGCCGACCCCTCGGTCAAGCTCTGCTACAACGACTACAACATCGACAACTGGAACTACGGCAAGACGCAGGGCGTCTACAACATGGTCCGGGACTTCAAGTCCCGCGGCGTCCCGATCGACTGCGTCGGCCTGCAGTCCCACTTCACCGGCGGCAGCTCCGTGCCGAGCAACTTCCAGACGACGATCTCCAGCTTCGCCGCCCTCGGGGTCGACGTGGCGCTCACGGAGGTCGACGTCACGAACGCGTCCACCTCGCAGTACTCGGCGCTCACGCAGGCGTGCATGAACGTCGCGCGGTGCGTCGGCATCACGGTGTGGGGCGTGCGCGACAGCGACTCCTGGCGGTCCAATGAAAGCCCGCTCCTGTTCGACGGCGGCGGCAACAAGAAGGCCGCCTACAACTTGGTGCTGAACGCCCTGAACAGCGGCACCGGCACGCCGACGACCACCCCGACCACCCCGACCGGACCGACGACAACGCCGACCACGCCGGGCGGCGGGAGTTGCACGGCCTCGCTTTCGGCCGGGCAGTCCTGGAGCGACCGGTACAACCTCAACGTCTCGGTCAGCGGCTCCAGCACGTGGACGGTGACGATGACCGTGCCGAGCCCGGCGCGGATCAGCGCCACCTGGAACATCAGCGCCACGTGGCCCAGCAGTCAGGTGCTCGTCGCCAAACCCAACGGCAACGGCAACAACTGGGGCGTCACCATCCAGCACAACGGCAACTGGAACTGGCCCAGCGTCAGCTGCAGCGCCTCCTGAGGCAGAGGACACCGCACGGGCTCGGCGGGCCCGTGCGGTGTTCTCGTCAGTGCGCCCGCAGCCCGTCGGCAGCCGTGTAGCCGACGGCGATCGGGTCGGACAGCTCCCCGGCGAACGCACCGTCGCGTTCGGACACGAAACCGATGAGATGCCACCGGTCTTCGGCGTCGCGGACCAAGCGGGGCGCGTACAAGCCGGGGCACGGGACCGGCCGGGCGAGCGACAAGTCCCACGGGCCGGTCAGGGACGGGCCGGGCACCACCCACACCGAATCCGACGGCGCCCGGACGCCGAGGTTGCTGCAGAAGAGCAGCAGCGGCTGCCCATCGACGACGGCGACCTGCGGTGCCTCCAGGTGGCCGAAGCCGTCGGGTCGGGTGAGCGGCGGCCCGGCCGTCCAGTTCAGCAGGTCGGGCGAGGTGGCGTGGCCGATCACCCCGCGGTGCAGTGGGTCGCCGTCCTTCGCGTGGGCGGTGAGCACCATGTGCCAGCCGTCGCCGCCGGGGGCGCGGAACACCCACGGGTCCCGCCACGCCTCGCCCGGCCAGTCCGTGCGGTCGCCCAGCTCGTACCAGGTCGGGTCGGGCTCGACCAGCGGCTTGGTCCCGTGGCGGTGCCACGTGTACAGGTCGTCCGAGATCGCGAGGCCGATGCGCTGCGCCGCGTAGCCGCCGCCTTCGTCGCGGACGCCGGTGTAGAACAGGTACCAGCGCCCGTCCTCGCCGCGGACGACCGAGCCGGTCCAGGTCGCGAGGTCGTCCCACGCCGGTGCGTCGGACGGGACGAGCGCGTCGGCGACGAGGTCCCAGTTCCGCAGGTCGCGGGAGACCGCGTGGCCGATCGACGCCCGCCGGTGGCGCCGTTCGGGATCCAGCAGCGCCCGGGACGCGCGCAGGAAGAAGACGTGGTGCAGGCCGTCGTCGTCCGTGGTGTACCAGCTGTCCCACACCCAGTGGTCGGGCAGGCGCAACATCAGGAGACCTCCGCCCGCGCGACCGACGCGCGGGTGCGCAGCGGCATCGGGACGCGGTGCACGGACCCTTCGCCCGGCGTCCCGTCGATCTGGCCGAACAGCGCGTCGACCGCCCGGCGGCCGAGCTCGTAGTGCGGCAGGGCCACCGTGGTCAGCTGGGGGCGCATCCACGAAGCGAGCGGGTGGTCGTCGAACGAGACGACCGAGACGTCGTCCGGGACCGACAGCGACGCGTCCCCCAGCGCCTGGTAGGCGCCGAACGCGAGCCGGTCGTTGAGGCAGATCAGGGCCCGCGGGGTGGTGCGGGCGAGCAGGTCGCGCGTCGCGGCGAAGCCTTCCTCGGGCTGCCAGTCCCCGCACCGGACTCCCCCGGCGAGCTTCGCCCCGGCCGCGTCGAAGACCTCGCGGATGCCGACGAGCCGTTCCACCGCGGCGACGCTGTCCCGCGGCACGTTCCGGACCCCCGGCCCGGCCCCGATCACGTGGACGCCTTCGCGGTGCCCCGCTTCGAGCAGCACCCGCGCGGCCGTGCGGCCGGCCTCGACTTCGTCCGGCACGACGACGGGCAGCGGCGACGCCGTCTTCGGCACGGCGTTGAGCAGGACCGCGGACGTCGTGCGCAGGGCGTCGGGCACCGTGATGCGCCTGGTGTACATCGAGGCGAAGATGATCCCGTCGACCTGGCGGTCGTGCATGCCTTGCAGCAGCGCGTGTTCCAGCTTGCCGTCCCCTTCGGACTCACCGATGAACAGCAGGACACCGCGGTCTCGCGCCGCTTCGATGGCACCCTTGATCATGTCGCCCGCCAGCCGCGAGGTGGCGACCGTGTCGGAGACGAAGCCGATGGTCATCGTGCGCCCGGTGCGCAGCCCGGACGAGACGATGTTCGGCCGGTAGCCCAGTTCCCGCGCGGCTTCTTTGATGCGGTCCTGGACCGCTTCGGAAATCCGCAGTTCCGCACCGCGCCCGGACAGCGCCAGTGACGCGGTGCTCCGCGAAACCCCCGCTGCCTCGGCGACGTCGGCCAGCGTGACCCGTCGTGGGCTCAACGTCGCACCCCGCCTTCCCGTCGGCGTCCTTGACACCGGCTTGTCCGATCACCGAGACTACCGTTGCTAACTCGGTTTAGCAAGGTCGAGTCCCCTGCTCGGCCGGTGAATCCCCTTGCGACGGAGGAGACGACGTTGTCCCGTCGAACACCCATCAGCGCCCTGTTGACCATGACACTGGCCGGGACCTTGGCCGTCGCCTGTTCCGGGCCGGGCAGCAGTGCGGGGCCGGGCGATGCCTCGGCCACGGCGGTCACCGCGGAACCGACGTGCGGGAGCGCGCCGGTCACGATGCGCGGCTACTTCGAGACCGGGTTCCCGATGGCCAAAGCGCTCACCGACGAGTTCACGAAGCAGTTCCCGAACGTCAAGTGGGACGTCCGCGAAGACCAGTTCGCGGTGATCACCCAGAACGCGCCACGCGTCCTCGCCGACGACCCGCCGGACCTGATGCGCCTGCCCCAGCTGTCCGAACTGGTCAAGGACGGGCTGCTGAAGAACCTCGACGGCTACGCGAAGTGGTTCGCCTGGGACAAGTGGCCGCCGGGACAGCTTTCGCAGCTGCGGATGGGCCCCGGTGGGCGGCCGCGCGGGGAAGGCTCGCTCTACGCGATGGGCCTGAACTTCAGCATGACCGGCGTCTTCTACAACAAGCAGCTCGCGGCCCGGATCGGGATGACGACGCCGCCGTCGACACTGGCCCAGCTCGACGAGGCCATGGCGAAGGCGAAGGCCGCGGGCATCCAGCCGATCCAGCAGTTCAACGGCGGCGCCACCGGCGGCCTGGCCTTCCCGCTGCAGGACCTCATGGCGTCCGTGGGCCAACCCGGGCCGATCAACGACTGGATCTTCCAGAAGCCCGGCGCCACCATCGACACCCCGGCCGCCCTCCAGGCCGCACAGCACCTCGAGCAGTGGATCAAGGCCGGGTACTTCGCGCCGGACGTCAACGCCGTCGACTACGCGCAGATGGTCAGCCGGTTCACCGCGGGCCAGGGGTTGTTCAGCTTCAACGGCGACTGGGAGTCGGCCAACCTGGACAAGCAGATGGCCGGGAACGTCGGGTTCTTCCCGATGCCACCCGCGCAGGCGGGTGCCAAGCCCGCGGCCATGGCGGCACCCCTCACGGTCGGGATCAGCGCCAAGGCACCGCACGCCGACTGCGCGGCCTTCTTCCTCAACTGGGTGGCCACCAACGCGAAGGCGCGGGACGTCGCCGTCGCGACCGGCGGCTCGCACCCCATGGGCCCCGCCGACGCGCCGCTGCCGCCGGTCAAGGCGGGCACGGTGACGGCGGGGACGCTCGAAGCCGCCGCGCAGGTCGACAAGGACGGCACCGCGATGGACTTCATCGCCAACGCGACCGGCGCGATCTACGCCAAGAGCTGGACCCCGCAGCTGCAGAAGCTGGTCTCCGGCGAGCAGACGCCGGACGGGCTGCTGAAGTCGGTGCAGCGCGACTACACCGACCAGGTGGGCAGCTGAGCCGGATGTCCAGTGAACTGCTCACGACCGGACGTCCACCGTCCACTGTGGTGGCGGGGCCACCGGCGCGCCGACGCCGGCGGTTCCGCCGCGCCGGCTGGGCCGGCTGGCTCTTCGTGGCCCCGGCACTGGTCTTCTACGCCGTGTTCGTGCTGCGGCCGATCGTGTTGACCGTCCAGTACTCCTTCTACGACTGGAACGGCATCGGCGCGTCCACCTGGGTCGGGTTCGACAACTACGCGAAGGTGTTCCGCGATCCCGAGCTGTACCAGTCGATCCTGCACGCGGTCGAGCTGATCCTGTTCTTCAGCGGCATCCCCGTGCTGCTCGGGCTGGCGATCGCCGCGACGATCCGGCGGATCGCGGCGAGCCGCCTCGCGCTCGTCGCCCGGACGGTCCTGTTCCTGCCGCAGGTCATCCCGCTCGTCGCGGCCGGCATCGCGTGGACGTGGCTGCTGTCGGCGACCGGCGTGGTCAACCAGCTGTTCTCCGCGCTGGGGCTCGGGACCGTGTCGAAGGCCTGGCTCGGCGACTCCTCGACCGCGTTGCCCGCGGTCGGGGTGATCGGCGCGTGGGTCCTGCTCGGCCTGTGCATCCTGCTGTTCCTGTCCGGCATGAGCAAGATCGACCCGGCGCTGTACGAGGCGGCCCGCATCGACGGCGCCGGGGTGGTCCGGGAGTTCTTCGCCATCACGGTGCCGAGCCTGCGGCAGGAGATCGGGGTCTGCGTCACGGTGACGATGATCGCGGCGCTGGCGAGCTTCGACATCGTGTACGTGTCCACCCAGGGCGGTCCCGGCAACGCCACCATGGTGCCGGGGCTGGAGATCTACTACCTCGCGTTCTCGCAGCGGGAGGTCGGGCTGGCGTCCGCCTTGGCGGTCGTGCTCATGGTGCTGGTCCTCGGGCTCGTCCTGCCGATCCAGCGCGTTTCGAGGGAGGACAAGGCGTGAAGACCACGGGCTTGACCGGGCGGATCCTGCTCGTCGTCCTGATGGCGGCCACGCTGCTGCCGTTCGTGAGCCTCTTCGTGACCGCGCTGCACCCGTCCGGCACCTATCCGTCCGGTTTGGACTGGCCGCGCGATCCGCAGTGGGGCAACTTCCTGCGCGCGTTCGAGGTGGCCCGGCTCGGCGAGTTCCTGAAGTCCAGCGTCCTCATCGTGCTCGGCGTCGTCCCGGTGTCGCTGCTGATCGCGACGATGGCCGGGTTCGCGACCGGTCACCTGCGGATGCCCGGCGGCCGCGCGGTGTTCCTGCTGTTCGTGCTCGGCCTGACGCTGCCGTTCGAGGGGATCATCACCCCGCTGTACTTCCAGGTGCGGGACCTGGGCCTGCTCAACACGCGGTGGGCGATCATCCTGCCGTTGATCGGGCTGTACATGCCGTTTTCGGTGTACTGGATGCGCGCGCACTTCGTGACCATGCCGCAGGAGCTGTCCGAAAGCGCCCGCGTCGACGGGGTCAGCACGTGGCAGCTGTTCTGGCGCATCCACGTCCCGCTGGCGAAACCGGCGCTGTCGTCGCTGGGCATCCTGCTGTTCCTGTGGACGTGGAACCAGTTCCTGCTCGCGATCGTGCTGGTCGACGAGCCGACCCGGCGGACGATGGCCGGCGCGCTGGGTGCGTTCCAAGGGCAGTGGGGCACCGACATCCCGCTGCTGTGCGCCGGGTCGCTGCTGATCCTGACGCCCACGCTGGTGGTCTTCCTGATCTTCCAGCGCCGGTTCGTGACGGCGCTGTTGCAGGGCTCGCTGAAGGGCTGACCGGTAGCCTCGGGACCATGGTGTTCGACTCGGCCCGGTTCGACCTGCGGCCCTACACCGGGTTCGAGACGGACCGCTACGTCCGCCGGACGTTCTGCAGCTGGGAGCACGCGGGCTGGCGGTCGTTGCTCGTGCAGCGGTTCGAGCACGTCCCGGTCGCCGAGGACATGGCCCTGCCCGCCGCGGCCGACCTGCACCTGGTGCTGCCGGTGTCGGGGCGGGCCGAGCTGCGGACGCGCGACGGCGGCCGGGCCGTGGCCACCCGGTGGGTGCCCGGCCGGGTCCAGCTGGGCGTCCCGCACCAGTCCACGGTCCGCTCGTACCGCGGCGACGCGGAGATGCGCAGCGTCCAGGTGCACATCCCGCGCGACACCGTCGACGCGACCGTGGCCCGCCTGGGCGGCGACGTCCCGGACTTCGAGGCGATGGCGGCGTCCGTCGCCGCCGGCGACCCGCTGCTCGAAGAAGCCGTGCGGGCGCTCGGCTCCGCCGGCGCGGCCGACGACCTATACGCCGAGACCGCGGCCGCGTTCCTGACGACGCACCTGCTGACCCGGCACGGGCGGCTGCGCACCGGACGTTCGCCGGCGCGGGAAGACGCCCGGACGCGCGCGGCCGTCGCGTTCCTGCGCGAGCGGCTGGCCGAGCCGGTCACCCTGGCCGACGTCGCCGCCGAGGTGCACCTGTCGGTGTACCACCTGGTCCGCGTGTTCCGGGCGGCGACCGGGCAGACCCCGCACCGGTTCCTGACCGCGTTGCGCGTCGACGAGGCGAAACGGCTGTTGCGCGAAACCGACCTGCCGCTCGAACGCATCGCCCCGCGATGCGGTTTCGCCACCCCCGGCGCGCTGTCGGTGGCGTTCCTCCGGCACACGGGCACCCGCCCGTCTGCCTACCGCAATTCCTGACCGGCACACCGCAATCCCGTGCCTGGGCCGCGACCGGCGCCCGCCCTAGCCTGCGTTCATGACCCAGCAGTCGTACGACGTCACCGCCGAATCCGCGGCGCCGCCCGCCGCCGTGTGGGCGTTGCTGCTCGACCCGCACAGCTGGCCGTCGTGGTCGCGGATCGACGCACTGGAGGCGGCGCGGTCGGCCGGGCTCTCCCCCGACGGCCGGGACCGCGTCGGGGCGGTGCGCGCGTTCCGGACCGGGAACGTCATCAGCCGGGAGCGGATCACCGCGCTCAAGCCGGAACGCCGGTTCGCCTACGAGGGGGTCGAGAACCCGCGGATGGCGGGCTACGAGGCGGCGGTCGAGCTGACGGCGCTGCCGGGCGGCGGCACCCGGATCCGGTGGCACGGCACCTACTCGACGCGGAACGGGCGGCTCTTCCAGTGGTACCTGCGGCGGTTCATGCGGGGGATGGCGGCGGGGCTGGCCGAGCACGCCGCCGCCCGGGCGGGTGCGGTGCCCGGCGCGTGAATCGGCGGCCCGCGCCCAGGTGAGGACCACCGCCGGTCGCGGCCAGGCGGTTCTCGCGCGGCAGGTCAAGGCCGAACCGCCGCGTCGGCCCGGCGAGGCCCACGCCGCCCGGGACCGGGAGCCGGGCGCGCCAGTTCGCCGCCGAGCCAGCCGGGGCGGCCTGGCCACCCCGCCGCCGGGCCTCAGAGGCGTGCGCGCCTCGCTGCCGAATCGCGGGGGTGGGCCGGGCGAGACCCAGCCGCCCCGCCGCCCGGGCGGAAGCGGTGCCCCGCGCGGGACCGTCGCCGGTAGCAGCGAGGCGGCCCCGCGCACCAGTTCGCCGCCGAATCACCGGGTCGGCCAGTCAAGGCCCACGCCGCCCGCGGCCCGGGGGCGCGGAAATCCGGTAAACCGGACAATGTGCCGGTCGCCACAATACTGGATACTTAGGTAAGCCTGACCTATCGTTCTCGCGTGTCCCTGGTCCCCCGCCACACTGATACCGGTGTGCACGCCCGCGAGGTCGACGTCGCCTACGGCAGCGATGTCGTCGTGCGTGCCGCCTCCCTCTCCCTGCACGCCGGCACCGTCACCGCGCTGATCGGGCCCAACGGCAGTGGGAAGTCGACGCTGCTGCGTGCCCTCGCGCGGCTGCACCCGCCGGTCGCCGGCTCTGTCACCTTCGCCGATGGTGCCGACCTGCGCGCACTGTCCGGAAAGGACATCGCCAAGCGGATCACCCTGCTCTCGCAGCAGCGGACCGCGCCCGGCGGCGTGTGCGTGCGGGAGCTGGTCGAGTTCGGCAGGCACCCGCACCGGTCCCGCTGGGGCGGCCGCGACCCCGAAGGGCCCGCCGCCGTCGAGCGCGCGCTGGAGCTGACCGGCCTGACCGCCCTCGCCGAGCGGCCCGTGCAGGCCCTCTCCGGCGGGCAGGCGCAGCGCGTGTGGCTGGCGAGCTGCCTGGCCCAGGACACCGCGCTGCTGCTGCTCGACGAGCCCACGACCTTCCTCGACCTGCGCTACCAGGTCGAGATCCTCGACGTCGTCCGCGATCTCGCCGACCGGCACGGCGTCGGGGTCGGCGTCGTGCTGCACGACCTCGACCAGGCCGCCGCCGTCGCCGACCGGGTGCTGCTGCTCGAAGGCGGCCGGGTCACCGCGGAAGGCCGCCCCGCCGACGTGCTGACCTCGGAACACCTCACCCGGGCCTACGGCATCCGGGTGGACGTCGTCGTCGACCCGGCCGACGGGCGGATCCACACCCGCGCGGTCGGCCGCTTCAACGACGCGAAAGCGCGCGCCGCGTCGGTCTGACCGGTGCGCCGAAATCGGCTGAGTCGTTCACCGACAAGGAGAAACACATGCGGATCACCCGGCTGGTCCTCGGCCTGTCCGCGGCCGCCACGTTCTTCGTGGCCGCCTGCGGCACCACCGAGGAGCCCGCGAGCAACGCCGCCGCCACGAGCGGCACCGGCCCGGTCACGGTCGTCGACTCGCGCGGCAAGGAGGTGAAGCTGCCCGGCCCCGCCAAGCGCGTCGCGGCGACCGAGTGGAACGCCGTCGAGCACCTGGTGTCGCTCGGCGTCATGCCGGTCGGGGTCTCCGACATCAAGGGCTACGGCCAGTGGGTGAGCGCCGCGCCGCTCGACGCCACCCCGAAGGACATCGGCACCCGCGGCGAACCGAGCCTCGACACGCTCGGCTCGCTGGGGCTGGACCTCGTCGTCGTCACCGACAGCGTCACCGAGGGCGCGCTCGAGCAGATCGAGGCGAAGGTGCCGGTGGTCGTCATCAAGGGCGGCGACGCCAAGGACCCGATCAACGGCATGTACGCCGGTCTCGACGTGATCGCGAAGGCCACCGGGACCGAAGCGAAGGCCGCGCAGCTCAAGGCGGAGTTCGAGCAGAAGCTCACCGCGGGCAAGGCCGAAGTCGAAAAGCTCGGCGCGCTCGGCCAGAAGGTCGCGTTCTCCGACGCCTACGTGACTTCCGGCTCGGTCAGCATCCGCCCCTTCACCAAGGGCGCGCTGGTGTCGGCGGTGTTCGGCAAGCTCGGCCTCGAAACCGCCTGGACGATGGAGGGCGACGCGACCTACGGGCTCGCGAAGGCCGACGTCGAAGGCCTGACCCAGCTGCCCGACGTCCGGTTCTGGTACCTGGCCAACGACGCCGAAGGCGACCCGTACCAGAAGGAGCTGGCGGGCAACGCGATCTGGCAGAACCTGCCGTTCGTCAAGAGCGGCAAGGTGCACCGCTTCCCGGACTCCCTCTGGTTGTTCGGCGGCCCGAAGTCCATGGCGCAGTTCGTCGACGCGGCCGTCGCCGCCTTGAAGGGCTAGTGGCCACGCTGACCGAGCCGCCCGTCGTCACCGTCCGGCGGCACGGGCGGCTCGCCCTGCTCGGCACCGGGCTCGCCGCGCTGCTCGTGCTGGGTTCGGCCGTGCACCTGACGCAGGGCACCGCGAACCTGGACGCGCTGGACGTGCTGCGGCTGGTGTTCGGCGGCGGAACCGGCGACACGACGGCGATCGTCGTCGAGTCGCGGCTGCCGCGGTTGCTCGCCGCGCTGGTCGTCGGAGCCGCGCTCGGCGTGGCCGGTGCGGTGCTGCAGTCGGTGTCCCGCAACCCCTTGGCGTCGCCGGACACCCTCGCGGTCAACGCCGGGGCGCACCTGGCGGTCGTCGCGGTCGCGGCGTTCGGCGTCTCGCTGCCGCTGCTCGGCGCGACCGGGGTCGCGTTCGCGGGCGGGCTCGCCACGGCCGTGTTCGTGCTCGCGCTGTCCGGCACCGGCGGCGCCGGGATCGTGCGGCTGGTGCTGGCGGGCACCGCGATCGCGCTGGCGCTGGTCTCGGTGACGCAGGTCCTCCTGCTGCTGTACGCCCAGGAAACGCGTGGCCTGTTCGCGTGGGGCGAGGGAGCGCTGGAGCAGAACGGGCTCGCCGGGGTCCGCACGCTCGGACCGGTCGTCGGCCTCGCACTGGCGGCGTTGCTCGGGATGGCCCGGCGGCTCGACCTGATCCGGATCGGCGAAGACCACGCCCGGACCTTGGGTGTCCACGTAGGACGGTCGCGGTTCGCGGCGATCACGCTGGCGGTGCTGCTGGCCGCGGCGGCGGTGACCCTGGCCGGCCCGATCGGGTTCGTCGGCCTCGCCGCGCCGGCACTGGCCCGGCTGCTGACGTCCGCGGTCCCGGGCCTGCACCGGCACGCGGCCCTGCTCCCGTTCTCCGCGGCGCTGGGCGCGGCCCTCCTGCTGGGCGCCGACGTGCTGCTCCGCTCGATCGCCGGTCCGCACCAAGCCCTGGAGGTGCCGACGGGCGTCGTGACGACGATCCTCGGCGCGCTCTTCCTCGTGGTGCTGGCCCGCACGACCCGCATCTCCTCGGCGACCGCCGAGCCGCCCGCGGCGGGCGCGCGAGGCGGCGTGAGTGCCCTCCGGTTCCGGGTGACGCTCATCGTGCTGGCCCTCGCGACGGTCGGCGTCGCGGTGGGCGCGGTCCTGCTGGGCGACGCGAAACTGCTGCTCGGTGACGTCGTCAACTGGGTCACCGGCCAGGCGGGCCCGCTCGTCACCGGCGTGCTGGACACCCGCGTCCCGCGCGTGGTGGCGGCACTGCTGGCGGGCGCGGCGTTGGCGCTGGGCGGGGCGCTGACCCAGGCGGTCGCCCGCAACCCGCTGGCCGAGCCCGGGATGATCGGCGTCGTGGGCGGCGCGGGCCTCGGCGCGGTCGCCGCGCTGACCTTGGTGTCCGGCGTCGGGTTCTGGACGCTGACCGGATCGGCGGGCCTGGGTGCCGCGCTGGCGATGGCCGTGGTCTTCGCCGTGGCGGCCCGAGGTGGCTTCGCGAGCGAACGCCTGGTGCTGATCGGCTTCGGCGTGCACGCGGCGGCACAGGCATTGGTGACGTTGCTGATCACCCTGTCCGACCCGTGGAACGAGACCAAGGCGCTGACCTGGCTGGGCGGCTCGACCTACGGCCGGACGTTCACCCACCTCGTCCCGATGGCGCTGGCGTTGCTGCTGGTGGCCCCGGTGCTGGTCCGCATGCGACGCGAACTCGACCTGCTGTCCCTGGACGACGAGACGCCGAGGGTGCTGGGCGTGCCCGTCGGCGGATCGCGCTTGCTGGTGCTCTCGTGCGCGGTCCTGCTGACCGGAGCGGCGGTGGCGGGGATCGGCGTGCTGACGTTCGTCGGCCTGGTGGCCCCGCACGCGGCCCGCGCGATCGTGGGCAGCCGCCACGCGCGCCTGCTGCCCACGGCGGCGTTGCTGGGCGCGGTCCTGGTCTGCACGGCCGACACGCTGGGCCGCACGGTCATCGCGCCCGGCCAGCTCCCGGCCGGGCTGATGACCGCGATCATCGGGGCGCCGTACTTCGTGTGGCTCCTCTACCGGCACCGCACGAAGTCCGCCTGAGCGGCTAGCGCCGGTCCTCCTGGATTCCGGTGTAGCGGCCGGGCATCACCAGGCAGTACAGGCCGCCGGTCTCGTTGGTCAGGCAGTAGACCGGCCGGTCCGAGCCGGAGTCCGTGGGGTCGCTCTGCTCGCCGACCTTCTGGATGGTGATGTGCTGCGGGTCCTTCGGCGGCGCGGGCGCGGGGCCCTTGTCCCAGGGGTGCCAAGCGAGCAGGCCACCGCCGATCCCGGCGACGAGGATCGCGAAGGCCAGCAGCCCGTGCCCGCGGCGGGGGTGCGCGGCGATCGGCTGGGGAGTGGGGGTTTCCGGGTGCGACATGGCCGACAGTCAACATCATCCGCGTCCACTGACACGGAGGTGGGCGCGCTCAGCCGACCAGGCGGGGAAACAGCTCGCGGACTCCGCGCCGCAGGTCGTCCAATGCCGCTTCCACGCCCGCGAGGTGCTTGAGCAGCGCCTGCTGGAACAACCCGTCGAACAGGGCGTACGCCTCGGCCGGGGTGCACGTCGGCTCGGCGCCCGCCAGCTCGGCGTACGCGCTCACGTTGCGCCAGATCATGTCCTGGAGGCTGTCGTCGATCTCGGCGACGTCGTCGCGGAACGCCTCTTCGTACAGCGACTGCGTGCGCAGGTCGTACCACATCCGGTGCATCAGCGGGGCCTCGCCCAGCGCGACCGCGAGCCCGTCCGCGCAGGCCGTCGCCAGCTCTTCCGGCGTCGCCGCCTCGCCGACGCCGCCCTCGTAGCGCTGGACGCACGCCGCCTTGTAGCGGCGCACGCAGTACGTGATCAGCTCGACCTTGTCGGCGAAGTAGTAGTGCAGCAGCCCGTGGGAGAACTTCGTGTGCTCGGCGATCGTGCGCAGGCTGGTGCGGGCGTAGCCGAGGTCGGCCAACGCCAGCAGCGCCGCGTCGGCGAGTTCCTGGCGGCGCGCCTCGAACTTGTCGGCCGGGGTGCGGCGCTTCACGGCTGCGCTGGTCACGCGGCCGAACATACCACCGGGTCGTTCTCTGACCAATCGTCCAAGAAATTCTTGACATTCGTCCAAACGGCGGCCATGGTCGTCACCAGCCGCCGGCGAAGTTCGGGAGGGACGACGATGTCTCTGTTCTTCTACCTGGAAAAAGGCGCCTCCCTGGACCCCGGGGCGCCCTGCCTGACCCTCGACGGGGTCTCCCGCTCCTACGGCGAGGTCGTCGAGCTCGCCGAGGCCGTCGCCCGCGCGTTGCGCCGCTCCGGCGTCGCCCCCGGGGACAAGGTCGGCATCCTCTCGGCCAACGACCCGACCGCGTTCACCTGCGTCTTCGGCATCTCTCGCGCCGGCGCCGTGTGGTGCCCGATCAACCCGCGGAACGCCGCGGGCGAAAACGCGGAGCTGCTCGACCTGTTCGACTGCACCACCCTGGTCTTCCAGCCCGCCTTCGACGAGCTCGTCGCCGCGATCGCCCCCAAGCTGCCGAAGCTGACCACGCTCGTCCGGCTCGGCGACGGCGACGACCTCGCCACCGGCTTCGACGACTGGCTCGACGCCGCCCTCGACGATCCGCCCGCCGAAGCCGCCCAGCCCGGCGACGTGGTCGCGCTGGTCGGCACCGGCGGCACCACCGGGCGCCCCAAGGGCGTCATGCTCACCGACCGCAACCTCGAGGTGATGTCGGCGATCACGCTGATGAGCTACCCCTTCGAGGGACGGCCGGTGTACCTGGCGCTGGCCCCGCTGACCCACGCGGCCGGCGTCCTGTGCTTCCCGGTGCTCGCCCGCGGCGGCGAGGTCGTGATCATGGCCAAGCCCGACGTCGGCCGGTTCCTCGAGCTGGTCGAACGCCACCGCGTCACCCACACGTTCCTGCCGCCGACGCTGATCTACCTCGTCCTCGGCCACGAAGCCCTCGACCGCACGGACCTGTCGTCCCTGCAGTGCTTCTGGTACGGCGCGGCCCCCATGTCGACGACCCGGCTGGCCGAGGCCCTCGACCGGATCGGGCCGATGGCACAGCTGTTCGGCCAGTCCGAGGCGCCGATGATGATCTCGACGATGTCGCCCGCCGAGCACCGGCGACCCGACGGCACCGTCCACACCGGACGTTTGTCGTCGGCCGGGCGGCCTTCACCGCTGGTCACGGTGGCGATCCTCGACGCGGCCGGAAAGCCCGTGCCGCAAGGGGAACGCGGCGAGATCTGCGTGCGCGGCTCGCTGGTGATGGCCGGCTACTACCGCAACCCCGAAGCCACCGCCGAGGCCTCCGCCCACGGCTGGCACCACACCGGCGACATCGGGTTCCTCGACGGCGAAGGCTTCCTGCACATCGTCGACCGCGCCAAGGACATGGTGATCACCGGCGGCTTCAACGTCTACTCCGCCGAAGTCGAACAGGCCGTGATGGCCCACGACGCGGTCCGCGACTGCGCCGTGATCGGCCTGCCCGACGACAAGTGGGGCGAACGCGTCACCGCCGTCGTCCAGCTGAGACCCGGCGCCGACCTGGACACCGGCGAGCTCATCGCGTTCGTCAAGGACCGCATCGGCAGCGTCAAGGCGCCCAAGCAGATCGAAGTCTGGCCCGAACTGCCGCGCTCGACCGTCGGCAAGGTCCTCAAAGCCGAGATCCGCACGACCCTCACCGCCCGCTGAAAGGGAACACCATGAAACTCGCGCTCTACCTGCCCAACTTCCGCGACAAGGTGACCGTGCGGGAACTCGAGGACCTCACCGCGCTGGCCGAGGACCTCGACTTCGACTCGGTCTGGACGCTCGACCGGATCATCGTCCCGGAGACCTCCGACACCCAGGAGATGCAGTACGCCTTCGGCATGATCGAGGGCTTCCCCAAGGGCCTCCCGGTGAGCTCGCGCGGCGAGTTCCTGCAGGGCATGCCGCTGATCCCGTGGCTCGCGGCGAAGACGTCGAAGGTGCGCATCGGGATGAGCATCATCGACACGCCGTACCGCTCCCCCGGCGTCCTCGCCGCGGAGCTGGCGACCATCGACCACCTCGCGAACGGCAGGCTCAACGTCGCCGTCGGGTCCGGCTGGATGCCCGAGGAGTTCGCCGCGGCGAGCGCGTCGCACATCTTTCCCAAGCGGCACAAGCACGTCCGCGAAACCCTGGAGATCATGCAGGGCATCTGGACCAACGACCTGTTCGAGTACCACGGCGAGTTCGCCGACTTCCAGCGCAGCGGGTTCGGTGCCAAGCCGGTGCAGAAGCCGCACCCGCCGATCTTCTTCAGCGGGCTCAAGGACGCCAAGCGCTCGGCGAGCCGGATCGCGAAGTACAACCTGTCCGGCTGGATCGGCATCCAGGACTCGCCGGACGACATCAAGAAGTGGCGCACCGAAATCCAGCGCGAGCTCGAAGCCCTCGACACCCCGCGCTCGGTCGACGACCTCGAGATCTCCAGCATGATCTGGTTCGTCATCACCGACGAGGACATGGACCAGTCGTTCCTCGGCAAGGGCACCAACCTGCTCGTCGGCTCGGAACGGCAGCTCACCGACCAGCTCAAGCGGTACAAGGAAGCCGGGCTGACGATGCCGTTCCTGTGGCCGCCCTTCCAGGACGTGCCGGTCGCGAAGACACTCGACGACATGAAGCGCCTGAAGGAAGAAATCCTGCCCAAGATCGAAGCGATGTGAGAGGAACCACCATGTCCGAACTCGAGGGAAAGCGCGTCTTCGTCACCGGATCGGGCGCGGGGATCGGCAAGGCGATCGCGGCGCTGTTCACCGAACGCGGCGCCCGCGTGGTGATCAGCGACCTGAACGCGGACGCGGCCAAGCAGGCCGCCGACGAGATCGGCGCGGCGGGCGTCGCGAACTGCGACGTCACCGACGAGGGTCAGGTGCAGGCCGCGGTCCAGCAGGCGGTCGACCTCCTCGGCGGCCTCGACGTCCTGGTCAACAACGCGGGGATCGAGGTGTCGTCGCCGCTGCTGCAGCAGTCCACCGAGAGCTTCGACAAGATCTTCGCGGTCAACGTCCGCGGCACGTTCGTGACGATGAAGGCGGCGATCCCGCACCTGGTCGAGGCCAAGGGCAACATCGTCAACATCGCCTCGATCGCGGGCATCGGCGGCAGCCCCCTGCTGGGCTCCTACTGCGCGACGAAGGCGGCGGTCATCCAGCTCACCCGCGTCGCGGCGGTGGAGATGCGGCCCACGGGAGTCCGCGTCAACGCGGTCTGCCCCGGTTTCGCGGACACCGCGATGGTGGAGCGGCTGGTCCCCGACTTCGAGGCGGCGACGCAGGTCCCGTTCGGCGACCTGGTCGCGGCCAAGCAAGGGCGGCTGGGCACCCCGCAGGACATCGCCGAGGTGACGGCGTTCCTGGCCTCGGACCGGGCCTCGTGGATCACCGGCAGCCACTACGTCCTCGACGGCGGCCTGACGGCGTCGCTGGTGTGACTCGCCGGGCCGGCGGGGTCGCGCGACGGCTCCGCCGGCCAGGTTTGCCGGTCGGTTCTCCCGGGGTACCCGGCGGCGTCACCGACCGGATGGGGGACGTGGGATGGAGAACGAGCGGGCTGACGGCGACGACCCGACGTCGCCGCGGTTCTCGCTGGACGCCTCGGGCGTGACGCCGTGGGCCTCGGCCCTGGTCGCCGGCCGCTACCGCGTCGGCGCGCTGATCGGCACCGGCGCCACCGCGCGGGTCCACCGGGCCCTCGACCGGCGGCTGGGGCGGGCGGTCGCCATCAAGCTCTACGACCACCGGGTCGCGGCCGTGGAACTGCTGCGCCGGACCCGGGAACGGACGCTGCAGGCCGCGATCGACCACCCGCGGGTGGTCGCGCTGTACGACAGCGGCACCGACGCGGGCCGGTCGTACCTGGTCATGCAGCTGGTCGACGGGCCGAACCTCGCCGAGCACCTGCTCGCCGGGCCGCTGAGCGCGGACGCGGTCACCGAACTGGCCGTCCAGCTCGCGGACGCGCTCGCCCACGTCCACGCCCACCGCGTCGTGCACCGCGACCTCAAGCCCGCCAACGTCCTGCTCGGCCCGGACGGCCCGCTGATCAGCGACTTCGGCATCGCGCACGAGCTCGACGCCACCCACATCACCGGCACCGGCCTGGTCACCGGCACGGCCGCGTACCTGGCGCCGGAGCAGGTCACCGGCCAGGAGGCCGGGCCCGCCGCCGACGTCTACGCGCTCGGCCTGATCCTGCTGGAGTGCCTGACCGCGGAGCTCGAGTACCCGGGCACGCTCGCCGAATCGGCGATGGCGCGGCTGCACCGGCCGCCGCGGATGCCCGACGGGCTGCCGGAGCCGCTCGCGCACACCTTGACCCTGATGACCGCGCTCGACCCCGCCGACCGCCCCACCGCGGAAGAGATCCCGCGGCTGCTGCGCGAGTCCCCCGCCCCGGTCGTTCCCGCGCAGCAGCGCCGCCGCCCGCTGGCGGTGACCGCGGGCCTGGCGACGGTCGCCGCGGCGGCCGTGCTCGGGGTGGCCCTGGCCCGTCCGGACGTGCCCGTCGACGCCCCGGCCGGGCTGCCCGCGGCCCAACCGCCCGCCACGTCGACCACGGCTCCCACGTCCGCCACGCCACCCCCGGCGTCCGACGCCGTGGCCGCTTCGTCGCGCCGAGCGGACCCGGCACCGCCGGTCGCCGCCGAGCGGCCCGCGTCCGAAGGCGGTCCCGCCGTGGTCAAGGACACCGGGAAGGGCAAGGACAAGGGCAAGGGGAAGGACCGCGGCGAACCCTGAGCGCCACTAGAGTTCGCGGATGGAGCTGAGGCAGGTCGAGCACTTCCTCGCGGTGGTGCGGAGCGGGAGCTTCACGGCGGCCGCGCAGGACGTGCACGTGGTGCAGTCGGCGCTGAGCGCGTCGATCCGGAAGCTCGAACGCGAACTGGGCGCGCCGTTGTTCGACCGCACCACGCGCCGGGTCGCGCTGACCGAGGCGGGCCGGGCGCTGCTGCCGCTGGCGCACCGGATCACGGCCGACGTCGTGGCGGCGCGAGGCGAGGTCGCGGCCGTGGCGGGGCTGACGCGCGGGCGGGTGTCGATCGGGACCATCCAGACGCTGACGGTCGTGGACCTGCCCGCCCGGCTCGGCGAATTCCGCGTGCGCTACCCGGGCGTCCGGATCCAGGTGCGCGAAAGCACGGTGCCGGACCTGCTGTCGCGGGTCGGGAACGGTGAGCTGGACCTGTCGTTCCTGGCCGGTGAGGAGCCGCTGCCGGCGGAGTTGGTGAGCTTCGCGCGGTGGACGCAGCACCTGGTCCTGCTCTGCCACCCGGGACACCGCCTGGAACGCCGCCGCCGGGTCCGGCTCGCCGAACTGGCCGACGAGCCGTTCATCGACTTCAGCGGAAGCGGCATCCAGTCGACGGCGGCCCGCCGCTTCGCCGACGCGGGGGTCCGCCAGAACCGCGTCTGCGAGGCGACGCACATGCCGCTGCTGGTCGATTTGGTGGCGGCGGGCCTCGGCGTCTCGATCGTCCCGCAGCCGGTGGCCGAGAAGTCGGGCTTGCCCTTCGCGCGATTCGAAGGGCCGGGCTTCAGCCGGGCGATCCACCTCGCCGGCCGCGGCCCGAAACCGGCGAACCCGGCGGCGCGGGCACTGCTGACCCACCTGCTCGGCTGAGCCCGCCCAGTGTCGCGCGTCCGAGGTTCGTTGACAGCGTCCCGGCCGTCAAACGACTTGCGACGCGCGACACTAGCGCACCCGGGCGAAGAGCAGGCTGAAACCCGCGACAGCGAACGCGAGCGCCACCATGCTGAACCCCGCGAGCCCGGCGACCGCGGCCAGCACGAGGGCGCGGATGCCGAACTGGCGGAGCAGCCGGACGAGGTCGGACGCTTCGTCGTCGGGCTCGTCCCGGCCTCCGGGGAACACTTGAGCGGGCATGGCTCGAGTATTCGGCCGCCGGTGCTCGCGCGTCCAACGCAGGGATTCGCTGGGATTCAGCTGCCGGATCGATGAATCAGGCGAGCGGCAGCCCGGGACGGCCGGGGTAGAACCAGGGACTCTCCATGCCGCGGGCCAGCCGGTCGTAGGCGATCAAGCCGTCCCGGGCCGTCTTGCAGTCCGGGTGCCGGGCGGCGAACGCCGCCACGACGGGCCGCGCGCTCAGCGTCCATTCGCGGACGGGCGTCACCGGGTCGTCCGGGTACCACCACGCGAACCAGTCGTCCTCGCCCCAGAGCAGGCTGACGGCCCAGTGCGACGCGAGCCGGACGATCCCGGCCTCGGCCTGGTTCGCGTCGAGGCGCGCCAGCCACGGCCGGATGTCGTCGTCGACGCAGGCGAGACCGCCGAGCAGCCGCACGACGTCGTCGGCCGGGCGGGTCGCCAGCGCCTCCCGCAGGACGTCCGCCAGGACGGCTTCGACCTCCCGGCGCTCGTCCGCGGGCCAGCTCGCCAGGTCGGCGAACCACCGGCCGAACCCGCGCAGCAGCAGGGCTTCGTCGTGCGCCCCGGCACGGACCAGGGCAGGCAGCCGCGGCGTGAACCGGCGGAACAGGAACCGCCACTGCTCGGGCTTCCAGTGGTCCGAGGGCTCCGAAAGCGCCGACACGACGAGCTCGTCCGGCACGGCGGCGACGTCACCGGCGAGCAGGGCCAGGTCGGCCTCGGCGTAGCAGGCGGTGCAGCCGTCGGAGAGGTCCACGGCCCGGATCCCGGGCTCGGTCATCCCGGACCACCGGGATGGGCGAGGTCGTAGGCGGCGGCGACCTTCCGGGGGACGACCATCCGCCACGCGTCCACGACCAGCTCACGGGCCTCGGCGGGCTCCAGGGCGGCGAGCTCCGCGCGGACCCAGTTGAACCGCAGGTCCGACTCCGCGGGCAGCCGGAACTTCGCCGGCTCACCCGCCACGAGCGCGGCCCGCTCCTCCTTCGGGAACGCGAACTCCATCACCGTCTCGTCGAGGGAAAAGGCGACGTAGACGATCTGCTTGACCCGGAACTTCAACCGGCCCCGCACGTAGACCGGGTACGAGCGCTCCAGCTCGGAGCCGAGTGCGCGAACGTCCTCGAGCACCGCCATGCCGCACCTCCTCACCCGGGGACGCCGGTCGTCCTGGGTCAGTCCTACCAGGCCGCCCTCGATCCGCCAACGCGGTTGTCCGGTTCGCTCGTCCGCAGCGCGGGACACCAGTCCTTTGTGTACTGTCCGAAAAGGATTCCTCGGGGCCCCGACCCGGCCTCGGCACCCCCCGGCGCGACTGTCGTGTAGACTGGGGGTGTCCGAGAGCATTTCGTGCGCGAGTGGCCGAGCCCGCGCCGTCCTCGGCCCCGGTCCGGCACGCCGCCGAACCCGAACACTCTCTTCCCCCGCCCCGGCAGGCGAACCACGTCCACGGCCAGACGCCGACGACGCGTGGTGGCGCCGCGGCCGCCGGCACCCACGAAAGGAACCCCTGATCACCACTTCCACTGTGGACGGTGCGCTGTTCAGCCACCCCGTCGCCGAAGAACCCCGGTCCGCGACGAGCACCACGCCCCAGGACGACCGCTACGGCAGCCTGTTCCGCCAGCCCGCCTACACCCCGGCGCCGTCCTCGGAGGGGACGGCCGACCCCGGGCCGCGACGTCGGCAGGCCGCGAACTCGCGGGCACACGACCCGTCCGGGCGCCGCGCCCACCGGTGACCCCGCGGGATGCTCACCCCGGGTGGTCGCCGGGGTCCCGCCGGGGCAGCTCGACGACCACTGAGCGGCCTTCGTCGGCGTCCACGGCCGGTGCGGGAGCGGGCTCGGATGCCCCCGGCGGGCGGGCGTCGAGGATGTCGGTCGCCCGCACCAGCCTCGACCGCGTCCGCGGGGCCGCGCGGTAGGGCCGGACCGGCACCCACGTCGTGCCCGTGTGCTCGTCACGCAGGCTGGGACCGGCGATGGTCCCGATGCATTCCCGCGTCAGCCGGAACCCGGCCACCGGTCGGCGCCCGCGGTAGCGGACCCGCCACCCCGTCGGAAAGCCGCCGTCATGGCGCGCCGGGTGGCCGTGATCCGCGCCGGGTTCGGTGCCGTCGGCCGTGCCCATGGCGTCGCCTCGCTCGGTCGAAGTTCGGATCAGGCGTCGAGGTCCGGGGCACCGCCCAGCCTACGCAACGATCTCCACGAGCCGACAGCGCCCAGCCGAGTGGTTCACCCCCGGCCGCGGCGTCCCCCGTTGGTACCGTGACTTCGTGACGGCGGAGCGGCTCGCCAAGGTGCGACAGGTTCTCCTGCTGTGCGCGCTGGCCGTGGGGGCGGCCGCGATGCACCACGTCAGCCCGGCCTCAGGCATGCCAGGCGCCGCGGAGACCGCGGTGCACGTCGTCGCCGGCCCCGGACCGGCGGACATGGCTCCGGGCGCGACCGGCGAACACCACCCGGGCATGCCGGGCGGGGCGCACGACGTGCTGCACCTCTGCCTGGCCGTGCTGTGCGCCGCCGGCGCCCTCCTTATGGCCCTCGCCGCCTTCCTGGGGATCTCGTGGCTCGCCACGACGCTCCCCGGGCCGGCCGGTCTCCGCGGCCCGCCGCGGCGCGGGCGTCCGCCCGGCAGACCCGGCCGAAGCCTCCTGACCTCTCTGTGCGTGTCGCGCACCTGATCGACCCGGCGCCACCCGGTCCCGTCGATCAACCCCTCAGCACAGAGAAGGATTTGTCATGCGCGCAAAGTTCCTCGTCGGCGCCATCGCCGTCGTCTCCGCCGTGCTTCTCGGCGCCTGCGGCGGCAACGCCGACCACAACGCCGACGATGTCGCGTTCGCCCAGCAGATGATCCCGCACCACAACCAGGCGCTCGACATGGCGAAACTCGTCCCGTCACGCAGCACCGACCCGAAGGTCCTCGACCTCGCGAGCCGGATCGAAAAGGCCCAGGACCCCGAAATCCGGCAGATGCGCGACTGGCTGACGGCCTGGGGCGCCGGGATGACCCACGAGTCGATGCCGGGCATGAGCGGGTCGATGCCCGGCATGATGTCCGACGCCGGCCTGCGGAAGCTCGAGACCGTCAAGGGCGCCGAGTTCGACAGGACGTGGCTGGACATGATGATCGAGCACCACCAGGGCGCGGTGGACATGGCCCGGACCGAACTCGCGAAGGGCGGCAACGCCGACACGAAGGCCCTTGCCGGAAAGATCATCGGCGCCCAGCAGGCGGAGATCACCGAAATGCGGGGCCTGCTCGCCCGCTGACCCGATCGCGGGCCGGGGCACCCGAGCAGGTGCCCCGGCCCGCGAGCCGGTCAGGCCGTCGCGCGCGAGGTGAACCCGCGCAGCCTCAAGCTGTTCCCGACCACGAACACCGAGCTGAACGCCATCGCCGCGCCCGCGATCATCGGGTTCAGCAGCCCCGCCGCGGCCAGCGGGAGCGCCGCCAGGTTGTACGCGAACGCCCAGAACAGGTTGCCCTTGATCGTCCGCAACGTCCGGCGCGACAGGCGGATCGCGTCGGCCACCGCGCGCAGGTCGCCGCGGACCAGGGTGATGTCGCTCGCCTCGATCGCGACGTCCGTTCCGGTGCCCATGGCCAGCCCGAGGTCGGCCTGCGCCAGTGCCGGGGCGTCGTTCACGCCGTCCCCGACCATCGCGACGATCCGGCCCTCGTCCTGCAGCCGCTTGACGACGTCGAGCTTGTCCGCCGGCAGCACCTCCGCGATCACCTCGTCGATGCCGACCTCCGCCGCCACCGACCGCGCGACCGCTTCGTTGTCGCCGGTCAGCAGCACCGGCGTCAAGCCGAGTCCGCGCAGCTGCGCGATCGCCTCGGCCGACGTCGGCTTGACCGTGTCCGCGACCACCAGCACCCCGCGGGCCGCGCCGTCCCAGGCCACCGCCACCGCCGTGTGGCCGCGGTCCTCCGCCGCGGCCTTCGCGGCGGCGAGGTCGTCCGGCAGCGGCTGGCTCCAATCCGCCAGCAACGCCGACCGTCCGATGAGGACGGCGTGACCGTCGACGACTCCTTGTACGCCAAGGCCTTCCACGTTCGTGAACTCCTCGACCACCGGCAGTTCCCCGGCCCGCTCACGGGCCCCGCGGGCGATCGCCGTCGCGATCGGGTGCTCCGAGGCGTCCTCGAGGGCACCGGCCAGCCGCAGCAGCTCCGTCTCGTCGACGCCCTCGGCCGGGTGCGCGGCCACCAGCGTCATCCGGCCGGCGGTGACCGTGCCGGTCTTGTCGAGCACGACGGTGTCGACGCGGCGGGTCGACTCCAGCACCTCCGGCCCCTTGATCAGCACGCCGAGCTGGGCGCCGCGGCCGGTCCCGACGAGCAGCGCCGTCGGCGTGGCCAGTCCGAGCGCGCACGGGCAGGCGATGATCAGCACCGCCACCGCGGCGGTGAACGCCGCCGCCGCGCCGACCCCGGCGCCCAGCCAGAAGCCGAGCGTCGCGACCGCCAGACCGATCACGATCGGCACGAACACCCCGGACACGCGGTCGGCCAGGCGCTGGACGTCGGCCTTGCCGCTTTGCGCGTCCTCGACGAGCTTGGCCATCTGCGCCAGCTGCGTGTCCGACCCGACGCGGGTGGCCCGCACGACCAGCCGCCCGCCCGCGTTGACCGTCGCCCCGGTCACCGCGTCGCCCTCGGCGACCTCGACCGGCACCGACTCGCCGGTCAGCATCGACGCGTCGACCGCGGACTTGCCGTCCTCGACCACGCCGTCGGTGGCGATCTTCTCACCGGGCCGCACGACGAACCGGTCCCCCACCGCCAGCTCCGCCGTCGGGATCCGCACTTCGGCGCCGCCCCGGAGGACCGCGACCTCCTTGGCGCCCAGCTCCAGCAGGGCCCGCAGCGCGGCACCCGCGCGGCGCTTGGACCGCGCCTCGAAGTAGCGGCCGGCGAGGATGAACGTGGTCACGCCGGCGGCGACCTCGAGGTACAGGTTGCCCGCGCCGTCGGACGGCGCGATCGTCAGCTCGAACGGGTGCACCATGCCCGGCGTGCCCGCGGTCCCGAACAGCAGGGCCCACAACGACCACAGGGAGGCGGCGAGCACGCCGACCGACACCAGGGTGTCCATGGTGGCCGCGCCGTGCCGGAGGTTCGTCCACGCCGCCCGGTGGAACGGCCAGGCGCCCCAGGTGACGACCGGCGCGGCCAGCGTCAGCGAAATCCACTGCCAGTACGTGAACTGCAGGGCGGGGACCATCGCGAGCAGGATCACCGGCACGGCGAGCACCGCGCTGGTGATCAGCCGCTGCCGCAACGGCCTCGTGGGATCGTCCTCGGTCTCCGGCTGCTCCGGCTTCTCCGGCTGGGGCAGGGTCGCGCTGTACCCGGCGGCTTCGACCGTCGCCACCAGCGTGGCCGGGTCGACGCCCTCGGGCGCCTGCACGCGCGCCTTCTCCGTCGCGTAATTGACCGAAGCCGTGACCCCGTCGAGCTTGTTGAGCTTGCGCTCGATGCGGTTGGCGCACGACGCGCAGGTCATGCCACCGATCGCGAGTTCGATCTCGGTGCTCAGCATGATCGTCTCCTTCCGCATCAGTGGCCGTGGCCGTGCGTGGGCTCCGGCGAGGGGGTTCCGGCGGTGGTGAGGGTGAACTCGGCGGTCCGCACGACGTCGCCGTGGCGGAAGTCGAGGAACAACCGGTAGGTCCCCGCGCTGGGGACTTCGGCGGCGAACCTCACCTGCGGCCCGGCGGCCGTCTTCCCGTCACCCGGCTCGCCATCCGGGTGGACGTGGAGGTAAGCGAGGTCGCCTTCGCGCAGCGCGACCAGGTGCCCGTAGGCGCCCAGGTAGGGCTGCAGGTCGGTGACCGGCACGCCGTCACGGCTGACCGTCAGCGTAAGGGGCGACGTCTTCCCGGCCGTCAGGTCCCCGGCCAGTTCGACGGTGTAGCCGTCGACCCGGGCGGTGCGGCTCGGTGCGTAGGCCGCCGGCTGGTAGTCCCCGGCGACCGACAAGTCGGCCCCGAGCGTCATCGGCTTCCCGCCCGTGGGCGCGAAGTCGGCGAACGCGCGGTACGAACCGGCGGCGGGCAGGGTGAGCGGGACGCTCCACGTGCCGTCCGGCGCCAGGTCCGGGTGGACGTGCTGGAAACCCGCCGTGTCGCGGCGGACCACGATCAGGTGCAGCCGCTTCTCGTGCTCGACGTCGAACGCGGTGACGGGCTTGCCGTCCGGGCCGGTGATCGTGAAGGAGAACCGGCCGGGTTCCGGGGTGGGGTCGGCGACGGTGAAGGTGTAGCCGTCCTTGCTGGAGGCGAGCCCGCCGGGCAGGGCGTCGGCCGCGGCCATGCCGGCGTGGCCGGGCATGGCGGTGTCGTGGCCTTCACCGTGGTCGGCGGTTTCGCTCGTCGCGGCCGAGACGGGACCGGCGGCGTTGCCCACGGCGAAACCACCGGCCGCGAGGAGGACGAGTGCGCCGCCGAAGACGGCGAGCCGTGCTGGGGTGTTCATGGTGACTTCCCTCGGTCGAGGGCCGGCGGTCAGCCGGCGAGCTGGTAACCGGCCTCCTCGACGGCCGCGCGGACCCGCGCGGCGTCGATCGGCTCGGCGCTGGTGACGGTGACGGCCCCGGTGGGCAGGTCGACCGCGACGTCGGTGACGCCGTCGATCGCGCCGACCTCCTCGCGGACCGAGGCCACGCAGT
The DNA here is from genome assembly GCF_030264295.1 of Amycolatopsis nalaikhensis. Lineage (GTDB taxonomy): Bacteria > Actinomycetota > Actinomycetes > Mycobacteriales > Pseudonocardiaceae > Amycolatopsis > Amycolatopsis nalaikhensis. Next base: position 9,455,877 of record NZ_CP127173.1, read on the forward strand.
GCCCGCAGGTCATGCCGGTGACGGTGTAGGTGGTCTCGCTCATCACGGTCTCCTCGGGTGGTTCGGGTGCTGGTTCAGGACTTGACGAGGCGCGCGATGGCCGCGCTGGCCTCGGCGACCTTCGTGGCGGCGACCTCGCCGCCTTCGGCCGCGGCGTCGGCGACGCAGTGCCGCAGGTGCTCGTCGAGCAGGCCCAGCGCGACGGCTTCCAGTGCCTTGGTCGCCGCCGAGACCTGCGTCAGCACGTCGATGCAGTACTTGTCGTCTTCGATCATCTTGGCGATGCCGCGGACCTGACCTTCGACGCGGCGCATCCGCTGGAGGAAGGCGTCCTTGTCGCCGCTGTAGCCGTTCACAAGGCGACCGTACCCCTAGGGGGTATGGGTGTGCAAGCGCAGGGTGGCCATGGCGAAGAACCCGCCGACCAGGGCGATGCCCGCGGCGCCCAGGAACGCCGCCGAGAAGCCACCGGTGAGCACGACCGGGTCGCCGTGCCGTCCGGCGCCGAAGGACAGCCCGACCGCGGTCATCGCGGCCAGGCCCAGCGCGGACCCGACCTGGTAGGCCGTGTTGACGATCCCGGCCGCGAGGCCGCCTTCCTCGGGTTTCGCGCTGGAGATGGCCGTCCCGAGCGAGGGGATGAAGGCCAGCGCCTGCCCGAGTGCCGCGACCAGGGACGCCGGCAGGACGTCGACGACGAAGGAGCCGGTCGGACGCGCGAACGACAACCACACCAGGCCGACGGCCAGCGCCCACAACCCGCCGACGACCATGGTCTTCACCCCCAGCTTGGCGATCAGCTTCGGCGCGACGGCGACCATGAGCACGACGATCAGCACGGTCATCGGCAGCAGGGCGGCACCACTGGCGAAGGCGCCGTAGCCGAGCACCTGCTGCAGGTAGAGGTTGAGGAAGTACCACATCGGGATCCACGCGGCGCCGAGCAGGAACTGCGCGAGGTTCGCGCCGCCGAGGTCGGGCGTGCGGAAGATCCCCAGCCGCACGAGCGGCACCCGCCGGACCCGCTGGACCACGACGAACAGGGCGAGCAGGAGGAGACCACCGGCCAGCGGCCCGAGCGTCTCGAAGGCACCCCAGCCCACCTGCGGCGCCCGGACCACGGCGAACACGGTCACGGCGAGGCCGGCCGTCACGGTCGCGGCGCCGAGGACGTCGACCGAGCCGCGCTTGCCGGGCACCGCGGGCATCACGCGACCGGTCGCCAGGATCGCGACGAGCGAAATCGGCACGTACAGCCAGAAGATCCACGGCCAGGAAAGCCATTCGGTGATCACGCCGCCGAGGAACACCCCGGCCGTCCCGCCCGCCGGAGCGGCGGCACCGTAGAGCGCAAGCGCTTTCGCCAGCTCCCGCGGCCGTGAACCGAACAGCACCATCAGCAGCGTGAGCGCGGACGGTGCGATGAGCGCGGCGCCGGCGCCCTGGAGCACGCGTCCCAGCAGTTCGACCCAGGCCGTGCCCGCGAGCGCCGCGACGACCGAGCCGCCGAGCGTGACCACCCAGCCGAGGGTGAAGAGCCGCCGCGCCCCGAACAGGTCGGACAGCCGCCCGCCGAGGAGCAGCAGCCCGCCGAGCGCGATGACGTAGGCGTTGAACACCCACGACAGGCCGCCGGGCGAGAAGCCGAGGTCCTGCTGCATTTCGGGGAGCGCGACCCCGATGATCGAGGTGTCCATGATGACCATGAACTGGGCCAGCGCGATGAGGCCCAGGGCCCACCATCGCTTGGATTCGGTGTCGACCATGGCGGCCATCCCTCCAGTTGTTACCCCTAGGGGGTATCTGATGGGCCGAGGTTAAGCCGTCGCGAGTCCGTCGCGCAACTACCCCCAGGGGGTATCCGAGTAAGGTGGGTCACATGACCGACGCCAGCGCTGACCTCCCGGTGCGGACCATCGACGGCGCCCGCTTCGCCGACTTCGAAGGGTTTGCCCGCGAGTTTTCGCGACTGCTCGACGACTACCGGTGGCAAGGCAACCTGGACGCCTTCAACGACATCCTCGGCGGCGGCTTCGGCCGCACCTGCCACCCGTCGAACCGGTCGGCCATGCGGGCCAGGATCGCGAGCGCCGAGCGTGGCGAGGGCCCGACGCTGTTCGATGAGATCGTCGAGCTGATCCGCAGGCACGCCCCCAGGTCCGCGGGCGGAATCCACCTGGAGTTGCGTTGACCGGACCGGCACTCGGCCCCAGCTCGGCCCTGGTCATTCCCGGCCGAAACCCGCGCCGCCACGGTGAGTTCCCCGCCGGCGGGGCCGCGGCCGTCTCCTCGTCGCCGGACGGCCGGTCCTGCGAGCCGGGCCGGCGGGCATCGGGCATGCTGGTGCCCGGCAGGTCCGGCGACGAGGGGATGAGCATGGCCGCGGTGCCCGAAACGAGCGTTCCGGCGAGCGTCGACAGCCCGGTGCCGCCGAAACCACCGGCCTCCGGCCTGACCCGCTGGCTGCTCGAACACCGGGTCGCCCCGGTCGGCCCGGAAGCCGGGGAACAGCACACGAAGCCGCAGGCGTGGTGGAAGGTCATGTGCCTCACCGGCGTCGACTACTTCTCCACGCTCTCCTACCTGCCCGGGATCGCCGCGCTCGCCGCCGGGGCCCTCTCGCCGCTGGCCACCCTGCTGATCGTCGCGCTGACGCTGCTGGGGATGCTGCCGATGTACCGGCGGGTCGCCCACGAAAGCCCGCACGGCCAGGGCTCGGTCGCGATGCTGGAGGACCTCCTGCCGTTCTGGCGCGGCAAGCTGTTCGTCCTCACCCTGCTCGGGTTCGTCGCCACCTCGTGGATCATCACGATCACCCTCTCCTCGGCCGACGCCAGCGTGCACATGCTCGAGAACCCGTACCTGCCGGGCTTCCTGCACGGCCACGCCGTCCTGATCACCGTGGTGCTGCTGCTCATCCTCGGCGGGGTGTTCCTGCTCGGCTTCAGCGAGGCGGTCGGGGTCGCCATCCCGCTCGTGGCGATCTTCCTGCTGCTCAACGCCGTCGTCACGGTGGCGGGCGTGATCGACCTGCTCGACGCCCCCGCGGAGCTGTCCCGCTGGGCCGACGCGCTGACCGCGGGCGGCGGCGGGTTCACCGGCGTGCTCGGCCCGGCCGTCATCGCGTTCCCGGCGCTGGTGCTGGGCCTTTCCGGGTTCGAGACCGGCGTCAGCATGATGCCGCTGGTCGCCGCCGACGGGAAGACCGACGAGGAGCGGCTGGCCTCCCGCGTCCGCAACACGCGCAAGCTGCTGACCGCCGCCGCGCTCATCATGTCCGTGTTCCTGATCGCGACCAGCTTCATCACCACCGTGCTGATCCCGGCCGACGCGTTCGCCGAAGGCGGCCAGGCCAACGGCCGCGCCATGGCCTACCTCGCCCACCGCGAGCTCGGCGAGGTCTTCGGCACCGTCTACGACGTCAGCAGCGTCCTCATCCTGTGGTTCGCCGGCGCCTCGGCGATGGCGGGCCTGATCAACATCGTGCCGCGCTACCTGCCCTCCTACGGCATGGCGCCGGAGTGGGGCCGGGCCGTCCGGCCGGTCGTGCTCGTCTACACGACGATCAGCATCCTCATCACGATCGCGTTCGGCGCCGACGTCAACGCCCAGGCCGGGGCGTACGCGACCGGGATCCTCGCCATGATGGTCTCCGGCGCCGTCGCGGTCAGCATCTCCGCGGTCAAGCGGCGCCGCCGCGGCGCGGCGACCGGGTTCATCGTGCTGACGCTCGTCCTGCTGTACGCGCTCGCCGAGAACGTCATCGAGAAGCCGGACGGCATCGCCATCTCGGCCCTGTTCATCCTCGGGATCGTCGTGGTCTCCCTGGTTTCCCGGGTCACGCGCACGACCGAGCTGCGCGCGGACCGGATCGAGTTCGACGAAGACGCGCACCGGTTCATCACGGACTCTCTGGCCGTCGACGGCGCCCTGCACATCATCGCCAACCGCCGCCAGGGCGGCGACCTCGCGGAGTACTCGGCCAAGGAGGCCGAGCAGCGCGAGATGAACCCGGTGCCGGGCGCGTCCGACGTCCTCTTCCTCGAGATCGACGTCGTCGACCCGTCGGAGTTCAGCAACGTGCTGCGGGTGCGCGGCGTCGAGGTCGACGGGTACCGGATCCTCCGGGCCGACAGCCCCGCGGCGCCGAACGCGATCGCGGCGATCCTGCTGACTCTGCGGGACGTGACGGGCGTCCGGCCCCAGTGCCACTTCGAGTGGGCGGAGGGCAACCCCCTCGGCCACCTGTTCCGCTACCTCATCCTCGGCCGCGGCGACACGGCACCGGTGGTCCGCGAGATCATCCGCAGTGCGGAGAAGGACCCGTCCCGCCGCCCGGGCATCCACGTCGGCGGCTGATCGGCGCGGGCCCCGTCCCGGGCGGGCGCCATCCGCGCGGCGACCCTGCGCCGAGATCGGTGCCTGCCGGTCCTGGAGAGGTAACTTTCGTACTGAAAGTGCCGCCTCGGGGTCCCCGGGGCCCGGTTCCCCGGCCCGCGGGTATCGGCCGACTTGGGCTCTCAGTCCCAGCCGTCGAGCAGACTCAGGTCGGCCGGGACCAGCGTCGACGTGCTCATCAGCGCCTGGACCAGGTTGTGGTTGAGCATGTTGCCGATCGGCTCGACCAGCTCTTCCTTCGTCAGGCCGGGAACGCCGTCCTGGTGCAGGCGCTGCCGGACCGCGGCGAGCACGCGCTCGACGCGGCGGTCGCTCCAGTCGGCGTCGGGCTGCAGCTCCGCCATTTCCTCGGCGACCTGCCGCCTGCCGAGCGGCTGGGCGAACGCCTCCTGGGCCAGGTAGCGCTGGCCCAGCACGACGAGCACCAGCTTCTCGTCCGGGGTCAGCCAGTACCGCTTGGGCGGCTGCGTGACGGCGTCGAACAACGACGGCGGGCACGCGCCGTCCGGGCCGATCACGTACACCTCCATCATGTGCTCCCGGCCGCGGGTGCCGCGCACGAACATCGGCGTGTAGCCGGGCACCAGCGGGAGCGGGTCGTGCCCGGGGAACAGCCACTGGTCACCGGGCAGCCGGATGGGCAGGCGGCCCGTGTTGGTCACCTGCCAGCCACCGTCGCGGTGGCTGATCACGCCCGTCTGGCGGCTGACCCGGAGGTCGTCCTCGCCGAGGCACAGGTCCACCTGCGGCCGGTTGCGGCCGAACCGCAGCTGCCGCCCCGGCGCCGGCTCCAGGGTGACGCCCTGCGAGAGGGCCAGCGCGAAGAGGGAGCCCGGCACCGGGTCGGTCACCCCGCGGCGCAGGTGCTCGTACTGCCGCGCGTCCATCCGTGTCCCGCCCATCCGTCCTCCTGCCGCCACTGCCTGCCGTACCCGGCCATGGTCCCCCGGCACCCGCGGGACCCCTCCCGGCCGTCAGCGGGACAGCCGTTGCGCCACGGTGTCCGCCAGGCGACGCGCGGGTTCGCACAGCTGCTCCGGCTGCTTCTCGCTGTCTTCCACGTCGACCAGGACCAGCTCGTCGACGCGGGGCTTGGTGTCCTCGACGTAGCTGCGGTAGACGATGGCAACCTCGCAGTCGGTGTCGCTGCGCCCCTGCGGCAGCACCCGGGCGTCGAAGCGGCCGACCCGGATCGGGGTGCTGCCGGAGGCGGCGAAGTTTTCGGCGATCGTCCGGTCGAAGACCACCTTCGCGACGCCCGACCGGTCGGTGAAGCTCCACTGGCATTCCCAGTCGCCGAACGAGCGGACCTGGTTCAGCGGGCCGGGGCCGAGCGCTGCCGTGACGACCGGGGCGTCGAGCAGCGCGCACGCGTTCTCGCCGGCGAGCGACCCGGCGTCGAGCGTGCGGCGGGCGATCCGGCCGGAGTTCAGGGAGACCAGCGCGCTGCTGGTGATCGCCTCGGCCATCCCGCACAGGTCGACCTTCCCAGTGCCGGTCAGGTCGGCGTCGATGACGACCTGGTAGCCGGGCAGCAGCAGAATCCGGGTGCAGCCGTCGTCTTCGGCGGGCGGGCGCTGGATCCCGACGGCCCCGACTTGCTGCACCGGCGTGGCCTCGTCTTGCTCGTCGATCGCGAACTCGACGCTGACGTCGACGTGGTCGCGCCGCTCCTTGGTCAGGTAGACCAGCGCGTCGCAGCGGTTGAAGTTGCCGTAGTCGTGCGAGGTTTCGACCACGCCGTAGCTGGAGAGCGCGTTGGCGTAGGTCAGGGAACACGGGTCGGCGGTGCGGGGATCACCCATGATCGACTCGTGCGCGGGAGCGGGCGCCGCGGTGACCGGCGGGGCGTCGTCACGGATCGTCAGCCAGGCCACCAAGGCCCCCACCAGGGCGAGCACGACGACACCGGCCGCGACCAGCCGCCACCGCCGTCGGACCGGGGATTTCGCCAGCGCCTCGAACCGCTGCCCGGCGGTCTCCGCCGTGGGCCGGGCGTCGGGGTCGCTGTCGGTGAGCTTGGCCAGCAAGACGCCGAGTGCGGCTTCGGGCGCGGGGTGGCCCTCGACCGCGTACCTGATCGTCATGCCCAGGGAGAACACGTCGGCCGCGGCGGTCGCCCGGTTGCCGCGGACGACTTCGGGCGCTTGGAACCCGGGCGTGCCCCCACCCGTTTTCGGGTCTTCGACCTGGGTGTCGCTGGCCCAGGTGGCGATGCCGAAGTCGGTGAGCTTGGCGGTGCGGTCCGCGGTCACCAGGACGTTCGCCGGGGTGACGTCGCGGTGGGTCATGTTCAGGTCGTGCAGGTGCGCGAGCGCGGCGGCGATCTGCGTGCCGATGGCGGCCGCCTCCCGCGGCGGCAGCGGGCCGTCGTCCTCGCGGAGCTGCCGCAGGCTGCGGGACGGCAGGTACTCCATGACCAGGCAGTCGCGGCCGTCGTCGGTCTTGACCAGGTCGTACGCGGCGATCACGTTCGGGTGAGCCAGCCGGGCGCCGGCGACGGGTTCGCCCGCCGAGACGCCGATCTTGAGCGCCACCGGCCGGCGCAGCGTGGTGTCCGTGGCCAGCCACACGACGCCCATGCCGCCCCGCCCGATCTGCTCTACCAGCCGGTAACGGTCAGCGATCAGATCACCACGATCCATTCGCCGAAGATAGCGGGTGAACGGCCCGCCGGAGGCAGGTACCCGCGATTCCGGAAATCGACGCGGGAAGGGTCCCGCGGCGACCGGCTTAGTCTCCGGCCATGCACAGACGGACGCACCGGTGACCCATCGCCTCCTCCGCTCGGTGAGCGGGCACCTGCGCCAGCGCGGCCACCACGCCGCTTTCCGCATCGCACCGCCGGTCTGGGACGAGTCCCGGCAGTGGCTCGCCCGGCTGCTCCACGAGCTGGCCATCTTCGGCTGGTTGCGCTGCGGCTGCATCGAGCCGGGCCCGGCGGCCGAACTGGTCGCGTTCGGCTGGTTGCGGGGCGGCTGCGTCGAGCCGGGCCTGGCCGCCGAGCTGGTCGAGCGGGGCGAACGCGCGGCGGCCGACGGCGACCTGCGCGAACTCCGGGCCGTCAACGCGGAACTGCGGCGGCTCGTCCCGCCCGGCGGGCTGCCTTGGACGTGATGCGCGCCTTGGCCGCGAGACTGTCGGCGGCCGAGGCGGCCGCGCTGGCACGAGCGGGCGACCTGCGCGGCGCGGCGGCGATCCTGACGGCGCTGGACGAGGCGGGTCCCGCCGAGTTCGACCTGCTGGCGCGCATCCACGCCCAGCGCGGCGACCTCGCCGAGGCCGACCTGTGCTGGGCGCGGGTGCAGGCCACCGATCCCGAGCACCCCGGCGCGGTGGCGGGCCGGGCCACGATCGCGGCGATCCGAGCGCGCCGACGGCCACGGCGTCCCCTGCTGCGGCCGTCGGCGCTGGCGGCGGCCGCGGTGGTCCTCGTCGCCGGTCTGTGTGTGCTGGGCGGCTCGACGGATCCCGCGTCACCCGCCGGTCCCGATGCGACGCGGGTGGCGGAACTCGAGCAGCAGCTGGCCGCCCAGGAAGCCACGGCGGCCCGGCACGAGGCGGCGCTCAACGCGATCGCGGTGGCAGTGGCGGTGCCCGGGGTGACGGTCCGGACCACGCGGGACGCGGTCGAGGTCCGGTTCCCCGGCGGTCTTTTCGGATCGGGCGACCAGCTGACCGCCGAAGGCCGCGGGCGGCTGCGCCGGGTCGGCTCGGCGCTGTCCGGCACGGAAGGCACGATCACGGTGATCGGCTGGACGGCGACTGTCCCCGGCGGTCCCGCGGCGGGTGGTTCGCCGGTGGCCTGGAGCCGGGCCCGCACGGCCGCCCGTGAACTCGCCGCGGCGGGCGGCCTGCCCCTCACCCGGTTCGCCCTGGCCAGTGGGGATCAAAGCGCTCCGCCGTTCCCGGACGCAGGGTCGAATCGCACGGTGACGCTGAGGATCTCGCCCTCGCGCTGACACTGCCTCACCGGTTGCACACCGCTCCCCGGATCGACCGGGACAGGCTCGTGTAGACCGCCCGGCCGTCGGTCGCCCGGACCTCGAAGCAGTAGCGCTTCACCGGATCCACCCGGACCGTCGCCGTGTGCGCGCGGCTCGCGAGCTCCGCGTGGTTCGGCTCGCCTTCCGGCGCGACGATCACCGCGTAGTCGGCCTGGGCCAGCGCACTCGTCCAGCTCAGCACCACCTGGTCGCCGTGGTCCCGGGGCTCGGCGAGCTCCAGCCCCGCGTTCTCGGCCGTCACCACCGGCGGCGAAACCGGGACCGCGTCCTCCGGCTCGCCGCTGAAGCCGACGAAGCCGACGAAGAGGGCCGCCGCTGACACCGCGGCCGCGACCCCCAGCAGCACCTTCCGGCGACGCGGGCGCACAGCTTCCGAAGTCGGCTTCGACGACAAAACCGACCAGCTGCTCGCCACCGCGGGGCTCGCTTCGGGGGACGACGGCAGCAGCTCGGCGAACCGCTCGGCGACCCAGGCCGCGTCCGGTGGCCGGTGGTCGGGGTTCGGGGCCAGCAGCCTGCCCACCACCGCCGACAGGATCACCGGCACCTCGGGATCGTCGATCAGCGGCACGGGCGTGCGCATCAGCCGCAGGATCCGTTCGCCGACCGGCTCGCCGAGCTGCCCGGGCAGCGGGACGAAGCCGGTGAGCGCGCGGTGCAGGAGCGCGCCGAGTCCGTACAGATCGGTCCGCTCGTCGAGCGTCTCGTCCCGCAGCGTCTCCGGCGCCAGGTACTCCAGCTCCCCGTCGATCACACGCGGGAACGCCTGGCGCACCGCGACGCCGAAGTCGGCCAGCACCGGTTCCCCCGTCGAACGGAACAGCACGTTCGCGGGCTGCACCCGGCCGTGCACCACCCCGGCCGCGTGCGCGCCCGCGAGCGCCGTCGCCACCACGTGCCCGAGGACGATCGCGTCGCCCGGCTGCAGCCACCGATCGCCGTCGATCAACCGGGCGAGGGACTGGGCGCACAGCTCCATCCGGAGCGCGTGCCGTCCGTCGGCCAGCTGCTCGACGCCGTCGATCGGGAGCACCGACGGCACCTCCTGGAGCCGGGCGCGGTCGTCCTCGACCGCGGCCAGCGTCCGGCGGTCGAACCGCGCCGGGAACACCTTGAGCGCCACCGGGACGTCGTCGAACAGTCCGGAGTAGACAGTCGCGACCGGACCGGTGCCGAGTGCGGGTCCGTCCGGGACGGTCAGCACGACGGCACCGCCCGCAGGCTGCGCACGTCGAACGCGGCCCGGAAGCGGGCCCGCCACGGCACTCCGGCCAAGCCCTTGCGGATCGCGCGCACCGCGGACCACGCCTGGTCCACGGTCCGGTGGTCGGCCACCTCGCCGGACCACAGTGCGACGTCCACCTGCCGCGCCAGCCACCCGAGCCCCTCCGCGACGGACTTGTCCACAGTGGACGGCAGACCGCGGGCCAGGTCGCGCACGGTCGCCCCGCGCGGTGCGGCGAATCCGTGTGCCCGCAGGACGTCCCGCGCCTCCTGCCACGCGGCGACAACGGCGTCCGCGCCGGTGCGGCGACGCCGCCGGGCCGTGCGCACGGCCCGCGAGACCGGGATCGCCGCGGTCAGCAGGACGAGCGCCGCGACGGCGCCGAAGCCCAGCCAGGCGGCCGAGCGGACGAGTCCGTCGAACGGCGAACCGCCGCCGGTCGGCTCGCCACCTTCGTCGTGCGGCACGTCCGGGTCGTGCAGCTGCGGCTGGGGCGGGAGCTCCCGCCGCGCTTGGTCGATGGCACCGGCCAGCGCGCCCGCCGCCGCACCCGAGCCCCGGGCCGCGCCGCCCGCCGGGTCGAGCGGCACCCAGCCGACCCCGGCGACGGCGACCTCGGGCCAGGCCACCGCGTCTCCATTGTGGACGGTCACGAGACCCCCGCCGCCGGGCGGGGCCCGGAACCCGACCGCGATCCGGGCCGGGATGCCGACGATCCGCGCCAGCGCGACGTACGCGGCGGCGAACTGCTCGCTGGTCCCGGCCCGCGTCGTCGACAGGAACGCGCTCAGCTGTGGCCACCCGCTGCCGGTCGGCAACACGGGCCCGGTGGCCAGGCGGTAGTGCCCGGCGAGGTAGCGCTCCAGCACCAGTGCGGCCCGGAACGACGGCCGCAGCCCGCCGGTCGCGGTCTTCGCCAGCTCGGCGACGCCGGGTGGCACCTGCCCGAGCCCGCCGGTCACCGCTGCCGGGTCGATCCCGGCGTCGAGCAGGTCTTCCGGCGCGACGGCCGGTTCCCGCCAGCCGAGTTCGTAGGCGACCGCACCGTGGCGGTCGGGCAGCAGCAACGTGCCGGTGCGCGGGTCGACCAGCGGCGCGATCCCGGTGACCGCGGCGGGTTCGGCCTGGCTCGGCAGCCAGGGGCCGCCCGAGTCCGGCGGGACCGTGATCCGCGCGTGGTGGGCGGCCTCGCCCAGCGACGACCCCAGCCGCAGGTAGTTCGCGTCGGCTCGCCACGTGGCGCCGTCGAACTCCTCGAGGACGGCGGTCCGCCAGCGGTCGACCGGCGCGGTGCTGGTGTAGCTGAACACGGGCAGTGCCGGGTGGGACAGCCGGTCCGCGACGTCGTCGAGCGGGTCGTCGACCCGCAGGGACGGGGGCGCGGCGGCTTCGTGGTCGATGGCCAGCGACGGCCGGGTGCCCTGGTCGACCGCGGTGAGCCCGATCGCGGCGGCCACCGCGAGCAGCGCGGACGGCACCACCAGCAGCGCCCGCCCACCACCGCGGCGGGTGAGGGCGAGCAGCGCACCGGCGACGACGCAGTACGCCAGCCCGGCCGCCGTCGCGACCGGTCCGGTCAGCGGCGCGTAGGCCTGGCTCAGCCCGGCGACGGCCAGTCCCGGCCCGAGCGCCACGACCGGACGGCGGAGCAGTTCCACGCCGAGCACCGCGGCGACCAGCACGGCCAAGGGCACGAACAGGACCAGCTCCGGTTCCGGGCGGGCGGGCCAGGTCGACTGCAGGGTCAGCTGCCAGGATCGGGTGACGCCGTCGAGGAGGCCGCGCAGCATCGCCGCGTCCGGCAGGCCCGGGCCGAACTCCAGTTCTCCCAAGGCAAGCAGGCCGACGAGGAGCGCGGCCACGGGCCGCAGGGCACCGATCCGGGCGCCGAGTTCGACAGCGACGAAGACGGCCACCAGCACCACGGCGACCGGCGCCACCAGCGGGCCGAGGCCGAACACCGGCGCGAACAACAGTCCGGGCAGGCCGGTGGCGAGCAGCAGCAACGCCGACGTCAGGCGTTCTGTCCACTGTGGAGTCATGGGGCGACCGCGTTCCAGCGCCGGGCCGCGTCGGCGGCGTCGGAGACGTCGAGGACGGTCGCGCCGGGAATCCCGGCGAACGCTCCCGAGCCGCAGAAGACGAAGACGACGAGCGGCGCGAAGCGGTCGCGCAACGCCGCCAGCGCGGCCCGGTCGGCGGGGGTGCCCCCGGCGGTGACGACGGCCAGCCCACCGGCCCCGTCCCGGGTCAACGGCTCGGGCACCAGCGCCGCACCGGAGGACGGTTCGAGCACGCACAGCGCGTCCAGCAGCGGCCGCAACGCCGGCACCCCGCCGGAGGTGTCCAGGTCGAGGCCGCCCGAGGACACCAGCCGCGCCGGGCGGTCCGCGCGCGCGGCCGAGGTGACCAGCGACGCGACGAGGTCGACCGCCTCTTCGAGCACCGGCCCCCGCAGGCGGCTGTCCAGCAGCGCGGTGAACCGCGGCTGGTCGGGGTCGGCGAAGTCGCGGACCATCAGCTGCCCGGTCCGGGCCGTCGCTTTCCAGTGCAGGTGCCGGATTTCGTCGCCGGGCACGTACTCCCGCACCTCGCGCAGGTCGTACGACCCGCGCAGCCGGTTGTCGGCCGCGGTGCCCTCGTGGTGGTGGCGCGGGCGGCCGCCACCGGGCGGGTGCAGGACGTGCACCCGCGGGTGCACCCACAGCGTCGCGATCTCCCCGGCCGCGACCTGCCGCCTGCCGAGCCCGAAGGGGTCGCCCCGGTCCAGGGTGAGCGGGCCGACCTGGTGCCGGCCGCGCCGGTCCGTGGGCAGCTCGTAGCGGTGCACGGCCTCGGCGTTCGGGGCCAGCGCGCGGATCCGGACCGCGCGCAGGCCGCCGCCGAGCCGGTCCCCCGCGCTGAACGCGACCTGCCGCCGTCCGGTCGGGTTGTGCACCCGGAGCGTGGCCACCGCGGGCTTCCCGCGCTCGACGCGGTCCGGGTAGATCTCGCGCGTGACGGCGACGCGCGGACGGCGTCCGGTCAGCAGCACCGCCGCCACCAGCGCGCCCGCACCGGCCCCGGCGATCGCCAGGAAGAACGGGTAACCGGCCCACTGGCCGGCGGAAAAGAGCACGACCGTGCCCGCGAGAACCCCGGTACCGCGCCGGGTCAGCCCGATCATCAGCCCTTCGTCCCCGCCTTCATCGGTGCCGGGGTGGCGTCGAGGACCTCGTCCACGACGCCGGTCGCGCGCCGCCCGTTCAGCTCGGCGTCGGCGGTCAGGATCAGCCGGTGGGCGAGCACGGCGTGGGCGACGTCCTTGACGTCGTCGACCGTGACGTACGAGCGGCCGTCCGTCGCCGCGAACGCCTGCCCGGCGCGGATCAGCGCGATGCTGCCGCGCGGGCTGGCCCCGTAGCGCAGCGCGGCGTGCGTGCGCGTCGCCGCCGCGAGCCGGGCGGCGTACTCGCAGACCGCGCGGTCGACGTGCACCGCGCGGACCTGCTGGATCGTCCGCTGCAGCGTCGGGATGTCCACCACCGGGGTCAGGTCGTCGGGGCCGACGCCCGCGCAGTCGCCCATGATCACCATGACCTCGGCCGCCAGATCCGGGTAGCCGACGTCGAGGCGCATCAGGAACCGGTCCAGCTGCGCCTCGGGCAGCCGGTAGGTGCCCGCCAGCTCGATCGGGTTCTGCGTGGCGACGACCAGGAACGGCCACGGCACCTCGTGGCGCACCGAGTCGACCGTGACGGTCCGCTCGGCCATCACCTCGAGCAGCGCCGACTGCGTCTTCGGCGTGCCGCGGTTGATCTCGTCCGCCACCACGAAGTTCGCGAACACGCCGCCGGGGTGGAACTCGAACCGCTCTTCCTTCTGGTGGTACACCGGCACGCCGGTGATGTCGCCGGGCAGCAGGTCGGGCGTGAACTGGATGCGGTTCCACGCACCGCCGACGCTGCGGGCCAGGCAGCGCGCCAGCGTCGTTTTGCCGACGCCGGGCACGTCTTCGACGAGCAGGTGCCCTTCGGCGAACAAGGCGGTGACGGCGAGGCGCACCACCTCCGGCTTGCCGCGCAGGACACTGTGGACGTTCGCCGCGATGCGCTCGTAGACGGCGCCGGGCGGGAGTGCTGGGGTCATCGGCTCTTCCACTGGATCCGGTTGGAGGTGATCCGGCCGTCCGGGGTCATGACGCTGACCCAGATCGTCTGGCCGGGTTCGTCGTAATCGAGCTCGTCGTAGGTCAGCGAGCCGTTCGCGTTGGTCCGCGCCGACTCGGTCTGCACGTTGGCATTGCTGTCGGAGCTGAGCCTGATGGCGTAGGTCGTGTTCGGCGCGAAGCCGGTCATCGTCACGTTCACCCGCGCGCAGTCCGGCGCGTCACAGTTGTCGGTCGTGGTCGGAGCGCCTTGGCTGATGGTGATCTTCGGCGACGGCACGGTGATCGACTTCGAGGCCGCGGCGCCGTTGCGGGTCTCCCCGTCCGGGGTCCTGGTGACCGCCCGAACCGTGAACGTGTAGGTGTTTCCCGCGCTGAGCCCGGAGTACTGCGTGCTCGTGCCGGACACGGTTTGCTGCGCGAGCCCGGTCCCGGTGACGACGTAGTGCACCAGCTGCCCGCCCCCGAGGTCCGGCTGGGTCCACGACAGCGACGCGCGGCCGCCGCGGTAGGTCGCGGTGAGCTTGGGGGCCGCCGCGGCCGCCGCCGGGGTCGCGGACGCCGACGCGCCCGGCCCCGTGCCCGCCTTGTTCACCGCGACGACCGTGAACGTGTAGCGGGTTCCGTTGGCCAGCCCCGAGATCGTGGCCTGCCGCGTGCCGCCGCCGACCGTGCGCGAACCACCGGCCCAGCTGATCCGGTAGGACGTCACGGCCGCCCGGTTGTCCGCGGCCGCGCCCCAGCTCACCGTCGCCGAGCCGTCGCCGCCGGTCGCCGACACCCCCGGCGGCGCCCCGGGCGGACTGGCCGGGACGGCGGGCGGCGACGGGTTCCGCGGCGGGGGCGGGTTGTGCGGCTTCGGCTTGTCCCCCGCGTCGACGTCCGGCTGGCTCCCGGTGCCCGGCCGCGGCACGGGCGGCTGCCCCGGCGTCGGGTGTTCCGGCACGGGCTGGTCCGGTTTCCCGGCGGGTGGCACGACGGGGACGTCGGTGACCTTCCCGTCCTTGCCGACGACCAGGACGTGGGTGCCCTGCCCGCCATCGACGTAGACGCGGGCGTCTTCGCCGCGGACGAGCCGCGACGTGCCTTCGCCGGGCGGCACGGGCTTGGCGTCGGTGGGCCTGCCAGCGGCGTCGAAGGTGAGCAGGGTGCCGGTGTCGCGGTTGACGAGCGCGACGACGGACCCACCGGCCACCGGGCCGTCGTAGTGCCCGGCGGGCAGCGCCACGACGATCGGCTTCCGCGGGTTCGGCGCCGGATCGACGAGGTAGAGCCGGTTCGCCGACGGGTCGAGCACGGGCACCCGGCCCGCGACGTCGTTGGCCGCCGGCCGCAGCTCGGCCGTGGCCGCGACGCCCATCGGCACGGCGGTGCCGAGCCCACCGGCTTCGACCGCGCGTACCGAACCGTCGGTCGTGTCGACGAAGTGCGGCGCGTCGCCGACCAAGGTCAGCGCGCCGCCGTGACCGGCGGGCAGCGGCACCGGGCAGGACGAGAGGCTGACGGCACCCCGGTCGAGCCGGCAGAGCAGGCCGGAAGTGGTGCGGGGCAGCCAAAGCGTGCCGTCGGCGGCGGCGACCGGGTCACCGACCGGGCCACCGGCGGACATCGTCGCCACCGGGTCCCCGAGCCGGGCGATCTGCCCGGCCCGGCGGTAGACGACGTACGGACCGCCGACGGTCTCCACCCCGACGGGCACCTCCACCGCGGGCGGCACCATCGACGGCCGCGCCGTCAGGTCGGACTTGCCGAACTCCGTGATCCGCTCGCTGCCGACGACGTAACCGCTGGCGTCGCCCTGCAGGACCTGGCTGCCCTGGTCACCGGGGACGGCGGCCTGCGCGTCGATGCCCGCGGTGCCGCCGTCGACGTGGAAAGCCACGTGCAGCACGGAGTTGTAGACCCAGTGGCCACCGGGCACCACCCGCAGGCCGGGCAGCGGGTGGGCGGCCCCGGTGACGGCGGCGGCGACGCCCGCGGTCACGACCACGACGATCCCGGCGACCGGCAACCGGGCCCGCCACGAGTACTTCCAGCGTGTGCTCTTCGTCACGGGAGCGGACAGTAGCCACGCGAGCCGGGAGGGGTCCCGGCTCGGCGGGCGCTACTGCCGCCCCGCCTCGAGCACCGCGAGGTCACGCACCGCGTAACGGTGGTGCTCGGCTTCTTCCTTCAGCACCACCTTGAGGCACCGGCGCACGACGTACTCCTGCTCGGGATACGGGTCGGCCGGTTTGCGACCGCAGACCCGGTCCAGCTCGGCCGCGGTCAGCCCGTCGACGACCCGCCGCATCACGGCCATCCGGGCGAGCCGCGGCGACAGCACCTCCTCCAGCGTCGGAGTGGCATCGAGGGTGAGACCGAGCTTCGCCGCCTCCTCGGGCGGCATCCCGCCCGCGGGAAAGCCCAGCGGGTGGTAGGGCGAGTCCTCCTCGAGCACGGCGTTGCCGAGCCAGGCGTCGCTGGCGAACAGCAGGTGCCGGTGCGTCTCGACGAACGACCATTCGCCGTCGACCTGCTTGTGCAACTCGGCTTCGGGCAACAGCTTCGCCCGCTCGAGCGTCGCACTCCACAGCTTCTCGATGGCGTCCCAAGCGGCCCGGTAGTCCTCGGGAGAAGTCGCCTCACGGGCGAGCACCCGCGCGGGGTGCCGCCGATCGAGCTCGGCCTCGACATACGCGGTCACGTCGACGTCGTTGACGACGACCCGCTCGAAGTCACCCCCGAGGGAGACGTCGCCGCCGTAGCAGTCGACGATCTTCAGCCCGCTCACCTCGCAGTCGCGGATCTCCAGGCCCGCGAGGTCGCACAGGTGGACACGGGCACCGCGGAACTGATCACTCTGGACGTATTCGGAAACCATCGGGGCAGTCTCGCGGACTCCTCCCGCCCGCGCCACGCGTTTCAGGCCGATGCCGGGCTGTGTTCGGCGGGGAAGGGCAGGCCGGTCGGTTCCTCGGAGATCGTCCGGATCCGCCGGGCCCCGACCACCATGCCTCCCCTCCCATCGCCGGGACCCATCCGGCCGGGAACCCGCGGTGCCGACCGGATTTACGCCGAGACCGCGACCGGCGCCGGAACCGTGTGACGACGGCGCGCCGGAAGCATCAGGGTCGGGTGGGAGACGCTCCACGCCGCGCTCGTGCAGATCAGTTCCTTGAGCCGCGCGGCGGGCTTGCCGGTCAGCGCCGACGGTTTGGGCCGGTCGTCCGGGTGCACCCACTGCACGATCGCGTCGTGGCGGCCGAGGCTGACGCACTGCGCCGTGTAGCCGATCTTGTTCTCCGGCAGCGCGCGGCCGGTCAGGCGGGCGGCGATGGCGTCGGCCGCCTGGTAGGCCGTCGGAACCCCCGAAGCGCACGACATCCGCAGCGGTGTGCCGTTCGCTCCCGGTGCGAACGCGGCGTCCCCGACCGCGTAGACGTCCGCGTGCGACACCGACCGCATCGTTTCGTCGACGACGATCTGCCCCGTCGCGGACACCTCCAGGGTCGTCGCCGCGGCGATGGGGTGGACGGCGAACCCGGCCGTCCAGACCGTCACCCGCGCCGGGAGCACGCGGCCGTCCGCGGTGACCGCGCCGGTCGGCTCCACGCCCGCGATGTCCGTGTGCTCGTGCGCGGTGATGCCGAGGCGGGCGAACGCCTTGCGCAGGTGCGCCTGGGCCTTTTCGCTCAGCCAGTCGCCGAGGCCGCCGCGGGCCGCGAGGGCGACGTCGAGGTCCGGGCGGGCTTCGGCGATCTCGGTGACCGCTTCGATGCCGGTCAGGCCACCTCCGACGACGAGCACCGCTTCGCCCGCGGCGAGGCCGGCCAGCCGCTCGCGCAGCCGCAGCGCGGACTCCTTGCCCGCGAGGAAGTGGGCGTGCTCGGTGACGCCCGGGACGCCGCAGTCGGCGGCCGTGCTGCCGAGGGCGTAGATGAGCGTGTCGTAGGCGATCTCGCCGTCGTCGAGGGAGACGGTCTTGCGGTCGACGTCCACGGCCGCGACCCGCGCCTGCCGCACCCGCACGCCGGTGCCCGCGAAGAGGTCGGTCAGGGCGCGGTGCCGCAGGTCCTGGCCGGTCGCGAGCTGGTGCATGCGGACGCGTTCGACGAACTCGGCGTCGGCGTTGACGAGCGTGATCTCGGTGTCGGCGGGGTGCAGCCGCTTGGCCAGGCGCCCGGCCGCGTTCGCTCCGGCGTACCCGGCTCCGAGGACGACGATGCGGTGCTTCATGGTTTCCCTCATTCCTGTCCGGCTGGGGTGTCGCTCCCTGAACCGGGCAGCGGCACGAAACCTGACAGGAGTGCGGTGTGATCCGGGTCACCAGGTGACGGCGAGCGGCTCCCCGTGCTCGGCGGTGCCCCACCGGCTCGCCACGCGCTCGAGCTTGGCCGGGTTCACCTGCGCGTGGACGGCCGCGATGCCGTCGGTGGTCACGTCCAGCGAAATCACGCCGACGACCCGGTCCCCCACCACCAGCACCAGCGCGGGCACGCCGTTGCTGACGTCGGCGAACAGGTCGGGCTTGCCGCCGATCAGGTCCCACTTCGCTTCGCTGGGCTGGAACAGCCCGCGCAGGAACCTCGCCACGCGCACCGTGCCGGTGATCGGCCGCGGCAGCGAGAAGAGCACGCCGCCGCCGTCGCCCACGCTGGTCGCGTCGTCGGCCAGCAGCTTCACCAGCGAGTCGGTGCGGCCGCTGAGCGCCGCGGCGAGGAACTCCTCGACGATCTTGCGGGCCGCGCCCGCGTCGACCGGCACCCGGCGCCGGTCGGTGGCCAGGTGCTGCTTGGCGCGCCGGTAGAGCTGCTGGCAGTTCGCCTCGGTCAGGTCGAGCACCTCGGCGATCTCGCCGTGGGCGTACCCGAACGCCTCCCGCAGCACGTAGACGACGCGTTCCTTGGCCGAAAGCCGTTCCATCAGCGTCAGCATCGCGATCGAGACCGATTCCCGCTGCTCGACGGTGTCCGACGGGCCGAGCATCCGGTCGCCGGCGAGGACGGGCTCGGGCAGCCACTGGCCCACGTAGGTTTCCCGCTTGGCCCGCGCGGAGGTGAGGCGGGTGAGGCAGAGGTTGGTGAGCACCTTCGTCAGCCACGCCTCGGGAATTTCGATGTGCGCGCGGTCGGCGGACTGCCAGCGCAGGAACGTGTCCTGCACGGCGTCCTCGGCGTCGGTCGCCGACCCCAGCAGGCGGTACGCGATCGCCTCCAACCGCGCCCTGGCCCCCTCGAACACCTCGATCTCGTGCGCTCCCACCAGCATGCTGCCAAGCTAACACTCCCAACATTGATTGAATCATCGCTTGAACGTCGGCGCGCGCGGTGGTCTACTCGGGTGCGTGAAGGTGGACTCGACCCGCGACCGGCTGCTGACCGCGGCGGAAGGGCTGCTGCTGTCAGCCGACTACGACAGCGTGTCCGTCCGCGCGGTCTGCGCGGCGGCCAAGCTCAACCCGGCCGCCGTCCACTACCACTTCGGCTCGAAGGAAGCCCTGGTCGCGGCGATGCTGGAGGACCGGCTCGCCCCGGTCTGGCGCGACCTGCTCGACGACGTCGACCGCCGGCGGCGGCAGGGTTGGGTGCCCGCCGCGGCGGATCTCGTCGACGCCGTCCTGGAACCGCTGGCCGGGCTGGCCGCCGACCCGGTCGGCTGCCTCCGGCTGCACCTGCTCGCCCGGGTGCTGCTCTCGGGGCAGCGGCTGCACTGGCAGTCCCCGTGGTTCAGCCTCGACCCGTGGGTCGAGCTGCTGCGCGACGCCCGCCCCGACCTGACCCGCGAGCAGGCCGCGCACCGCTGGACCCTCGCGTTCCAGTTGCTGCTGCAGGTGTTCGGCACCCCGGCCGCCCCCGCGCCCCGCACGCCGCGGATCCCGGCCGAGGCCGTGCGAGCGTTCGTCGTCGCCGGGCTGGACGCGCCGTGACCCCGCCCGATGTGTTCGCCCCCGCCCGGCTGGGCCCGCTCCGGCTGCGCAACCGCGTCATCAAGGCCGCCACCTTCGAAGGCGTGACGCCGGACGCACTCGTCACCGACGAGCTGATCGAGTACCACCGGCGGCCCGCGCGCGGCGGGGTCGGGATGACGACCCTCGCCTACTGCGCGGTGTCCCCGGAGGGCCGCACGGACCGCCACCAGATCTGGATGCGGCCCGAGGCGGTGCCGGGCCTGCGCCGGTTCACCGACGCCGTCCACGACGAGGGCGCGGCGGCCTGCGCGCAGATCGGGCACGCCGGCCCGGTGGCGAACGCGGCGTCCAACCGGCTGCCCGCGCTGTCGCCGTCCCGCCGGTTCAGCCCGCTGGGGATGCGGCCGACGCGGGCCGCCACGGCCGCGGACCTGGACCGGATCGTCGCGGCGCACGCGACCGCGGCCCGCACCGCCCTGGAGTCCGGGTTCGACGCCGTGGAAATCCACTTCGGACACAACTACCTCGTCAGCGCGTTCCTCAGCCCGCGGCTCAACCACCGCACCGACGCCTACGGCGGCAGCCTCGCCCACCGCGCCCGGCTGGCGCGCGCGGTCGCCCGCGCGGTCCGCGACGCGGTCGGCGACCGCCTCGCGATCACCGCCAAGCTCAACATGGACGACGGCGTGCCCGGCGGTTTCTGGCTGGACGAAAGCATCCAGGTCGCGCAGTGGCTGGAAGAAGACGGCACGGTCGACGCGCTGGAAGCTCACCGCGGGCAGCTCGCTGCTCAACCCGATGTACCTGTTCACCGGCGACGCGCCGGTCCGCGAGTTCGCCGCCGCGTTCCCCCAGCCGGCCCGGCTGGGCCTGCGCCTGGGCGGCCGGTTCTTCCTGCACGAGTACCCGTACCGCGAGGCCTACCTGCTCGATCGCGCCCGCCAGTTCCGCGCCGCGCTGCGGCTGCCGCTGATCCTGCTCGGCGGGATCACCACGGTGGAGACGATGGAGCTGGCGATGGCGGAGGGGTTCGCGTTCGTCGCGCTGGCCCGCGCGCTGCTGCGCGAACCCGACCTCGTCCGGCGCATGGAAGCGGACCGGAGCGTCCGGTCGCTGTGCGTCCACTGCAACCGCTGCATGCCCACCATCTACCGCGGCACGCACTGCGTCCTGGCCGAACGCCCCTAGGAGCCCGGGCCGCCGATGTTCGCGCGCCGGAACCGGGCCGGGGTCACGCCGAGCTCGGCCTTGAACGCCCGCGAGAACGCCGATTCGGACTGGTACCCGACGCGGGCCGCGACCGTCCCGACCGTCGCGTCCGTCGAGGCGAGCAGGTCGGCCGCGGCCATCAGCCGGGCCCGCGCGAGGAACGCCCCGACGGTCGTGCCCGTGTGCCGGGTGAAGTGGCGCAGGAACGTCGCGCGCGACATGCGTGCCGCCCGGCTGAGCCGCTCGATCGTCCAGCTCTCCCCCGGTTCGTGCAGCATCGCCTCGACCGCCTCGGCGATGCGCTCGTCGGCGGCCGCGGTCCAGAGCGTGGCTTTCGTGGCCTCACCGCGCGAGGTCCGCAGCACCATCGCCAGGAGCACAGTGGACAGTGACGCGAGGATCGCCGCGGTGCCCTCGCCCTCCCGCTCGGCTTCCCGGCGCATGAGGGCGCTCAGCATGCGCAGCACCTCGTCGCTTTCGGCCGACTGCCCGAACGAGACGTGCACCGGGTCGGGCAGGCTGCGGAAGAGCAGCCGCCCCGCGCCCGTGTCGAACGTGTAGTGCCCGCAGAACAGGTCGATGACCGGCGGACCGGCGTCCCCCGCGGACCGGGTGCCGATGAGCACCTCGCCCGGCGCCGATTCGATGCCGCGCTTGCGGCCCCGCCCCGGCGTCGTCACCCGGTGCGGCCTCCCGCCGGGCACGATCACGATGTCGCCCGCCCGCAGGTCCAGCACGGTCTTGCCCACCTGGAACGTGCATTCGCCCTCGAGCAGCACGTGGAACGGGGCCTCCCGCTCCGCCGGCGCGGCGACGTCCATCCGCGTCGCGCCGCCCAGCAGGCACCTCCGGTCCACCCGCGCGCCCAGCCGCGCCATGCGCAGCAACCGGCTGATCGAGTCCATGGTGATACTTTAGAGCAGGAAATCGAGCTGCAGACGCCTGTCCGTACCAAGCCCGGGTGGACAGACTCGGGGCATGACCATCACAGCGCTCACCGCGGACGTGCTCGTCGTCGGCTTCGGCAAGGGCGGCAAGACCGCCGCCCACGTGCTCGCCGACGCGGGCAAACGGGTCGTCTTGATCGAGCGGTCCGAAAACATGTACGGCGGTACCTGCCCCAACATCGGCTGCGTCCCGACGAAGATGCTCGTGCACTACTCCGGCGCGAAACGGCTCGCCGACGACGCCCAGGAGTACTTCGCCCGGTCCACGGCCGGGGTGCGGGCGCTCACGGCCGCCTTCCGCGCGGGCAACTTCGAAGCCCTCGACGGCAAGGACACCGCCACGGTCCTCACCGGGACGGCGAGCTTCGTCGACCCGCACACCGTCGCCGTCGGCGAGGGCGACGACCGGATCACCGTCACCGCGCCGACCATCCTCGTCAACACCGGATCCGAGCCGGTCCTGCCCGCCATCCCGGGCCTGGCCGCGAGCCCGCACCTGGTGACCAGCACCGAGCTCACCAAGACCTCGAACCTGCCCGAGCGGCTCGTGGTCCTGGGCGGCGGCTACCAGGGACTCGAGTTCGCCGCGATCTACCGGCACTTCGGCACGCACGTCACGGTCCTCGAGGCGGCGGATCGCCTGCTGCCACGCGAAGACGAGGACATCGCCGAGGCGGTCGCGGAGATCCTGCGCGGCGACGGCGTCACCATCGTCACCGGCGCGAAGGTCACCGAAGTCCGCGACAACGGCGCGACGTCGACGGTGGTCTACGAGAAGGACGGCGAGCCGCAGTCGGTCGAGGCGAGCGCGGTGCTGCCCGCGACCGGCCGCCGCGCGGTGACCGCCGGACTGCGCCTCGACGCGGCGGGCGTCCGGACGACCCCGGGCGGGGCCATCGAGGTCGACGAGTACCTGCGCACGAGCCAGCCCGACATCTACGCGCTCGGCGACGTCAACGGCGGCGAGCAGTTCACCTACATCTCCCTCGACGACGCCCGCATCGTCCTCGACCAGCTGCTGGGCCGTGGCAAACGCACCACGACCGACCGCCGGGCCGTCCCGCACACGCTGTTCGTCACGCCCCCGCTGGCCACGGTCGGGCTGACCGAGACCCAGGCCCGCGCCCAAGGCCGGAACATCAAGGTGGCGCGGGAAAAGGTCGCCGACATCATCGCGATGCCCCGGGCGTACACGGTCGAAGAGACCCGCGGCGTCATGAAGTTCATCGTGGACGCCGACACCGACCTCATCCTCGGCGCGGCCCTGCTGAGCATCGACGCGCAGGAAGTGATCAACACCGTGGCGCTGGCCATGCGGCACAACATCACCGCGACCGAGCTCCGCGACGCGATCTACACGCACCCCAGCACCACGGAAGCCTTCAACGAGGTCTTCGACAAGGTGGTCTCGGCTTAGGCGTCGGGCGGGCGGCACACGCGGGCCAGCGCCGAGCGGCTCGCGTCGTCCGCGCCGCGGTAGATCAGCAGCCGCAGGTCCGGGTCCTGAACGGGCGTGAGGGTCTCGAACTGCAGCGTGAGGACGCCGACGTCGGGGTGCCGCACCTCCTTGAGCCCGCGGCCGTTGAGCTTGACGGTCCGCTCGGCCCACAGCCGCGCGAATTCTTCGTCGTGGGCGGTGCATTCGGCGATGAGGTCGGTCAGCGCCTCGTCCTCCGGGTGCGCCGCCCACGCGGCGCGCAGGTGCGCGATCCCTTCCCGGACCACGCGTTCGCGGTCGACGTAGAAGTCGCGCATCCGCGGGTGCAGCAAGCACAGCCACATCGCGTTGCGCCGCGACGGCGGCAGCGTGGCGAAATCCGCCAGCAGCCGCTCGATTTCGGCGTTCCAGGCCAGGATGTCGTAGCGGTGGTTCATCAGCATGGCCGGCAACGGCGCCAGGTCGGCCACGAGCTGGGCCAGCGGCGGCGCGGCCGTGGTGGCGGGCTTGTCGACGGTGCGCGGGCGCTGCCCGGCCAGGCCGAAGAGGTACGCGCGTTCGTCGGGGGCCAGGCGCAGCGCCCGCGCGAGGGACTCGACGACGTCCGCCGACGGCCGCAGCCCGCGGGCCTGCTCCAGCCGCACGACGTAGTCGACGCTGATCCCGGCCAGCTCGGCGACCTCTTCGCGGCGCAGCCCCGGGGTCCGCCGGGCCTGCCGGCGCGCGGGCAGGCCGAAGTCACGGGGATCCAGGCGTTCCCGCCGCGTTCGCAGGAAGGCGGCCAGCTCCTGGGCCACGTCCACGGTGCCGGTGATCATGTCCGGTCCAACAGCCCGGGTGGGACTCGTGTTCCCAGGAAGTTCCTTCCCTTACCCCCGGCTCGTGGCGGTCGCAGGCTGGTGCCCGACGATCACGAGCACAGGAGGACACGATGGCGCTCACCCTCGACACCTACCGGCTGCTGGGCCGCTCGGGGCTGCGGGTCTCCCCGCTGGCCCTGGGCACGGCGACCTTCGGCACCGAGTGGGGCTGGGGCATCGGGCCGGAGGAGGCGCGCAAGCTGTTCGACACCTACGTCGACCGCGGCGGCAATTTCATCGACACGGCGAGCACGTACACTGGCGGCAGCTCCGAGCGCATGCTGGGCGAATTCACCCGCGACCGCCGCGAAAGCCTGGTGCTGGCGACCAAGTACACGACGCTGCGCCGCCCCGGCGACCCGAACTCCGGGGGCGCGCACCGCAAAAGCCTGGTCACGTCGGTGGAAGCCAGCCTGCGCCGGCTGAACACGGACTATATCGATCTGCTCTTCCTGCACGTGTGGGACTTCGCGACGCCGGTCGAGGAGACCCTGCGCGCCCTGGACGACCTGGTCCGCCAGGGCAAGCTCCTGTACGTGGCGATGTCCAGCGCCCCGGCGTGGGAGATCTCGCGCATGCAGGCGATCGCCGACCTGCGCGGCTGGTCGCCGCTGGTCGCGCTGCAGGTCGAATACAGCCTCATCACCCGGGACGCGGAACGCGACCTGATCCCGATGGCCCGGGCGATGGGTCTCGGCGTCACGCCGTTCTCACCGCTGGGCGGCGGCGTGCTGTCCGGCAAGTACCGCCGCGCCGACCTGACCGCGCCGGACGCCGGCTCCGAGGAAAGCAACCGCAAGAGCTTCAACGCCGCTCTGGGCATGGTCACCGAACGCACCCTGGCCATCGCCGACGTCGTCCGGGAGATCGCCGAGGAGGGCGGCCACACCCCCGCCCAGGTCGCACTCGCGTGGACCCTGCGGAACCCGGGCGTGACCGCCCCCGTCGTCGGCGCCCGCACCCCCGATCAGCTGCTCGGGAACCTGGGGGCACTGGCGGTCGAGTTCACCGACGATCAGCTGGCCCGCCTCGACGAGGTCAGCGCGATCGACCTCGGCTACCCGCACGCGATGCTGGCGAGCGACCACATCCGCACGGTGACCGCGGGCGACCTGAAGGTCGAGCCCCGCCGCTGAGCGTCTCGGACCCTCGCGAAGCCCGGCGGCCGGATCACCCCGGCGCGGCGCCGTCCGCCGGTGCCCCGAGGATGCGCTTGAGATCGGGCAGCACGGCGTCGAGGTCCTGCTTCGTCCGGAAGACCACAATGGACGCTTCGCCGTCGTCGGCGCGGGTGAACAGGCCGACGGTTTCCGCCATCGCCGCGTCGAACTCCTCCTCCGGGGCGCTCGACTGCCCGCGCAGCCACCGGCGCAGCACGTGGTTGTGGGCGGTGACGACCGCGCCCGCCATCAGCTCGGCCCGCAACGCCGTGTCCGCGCCGCCGCCCATCCATTGGTGCAGGAAGCCGCGGAAGAGCCGGTGGTACTGCTGGACTCCGGCGACTTCGCGGTCGCGCAGGGCCGGGACGCTTCGCGTCAGGCGGTACCGGGTCAGCGCGCGCTCACCCTCGGCGAGGTAGTGCCGCAGGACGAGCCGCGCCCCTTCGGTCACCGCGATCAGCGCCGTGCGGCCGGTCGAGCCGCGCAGGCGCTCGTCGATGGCCCGCAGCAGCACCTCGTGGTCCGGGAAGATCACGTCTTCTTTGGTCCGGAAGGCGCGGAAGAAGGTCGTGCGGCCGACGCCGGCGCGTTCGGTGATGTCGTCGACCGTGGTCTGGTCGTAGCCGCGCTCGGCGAACAGCGCGAAGGCGGCTTCGGTCAGGCGGTCCTTGGCCGACATGCACTCCTCCTCGCTGCCGCGGCCCAGCCTAGGGCGTGGCGGTCGTCATAGCCGGGAGCCTTCAGCTACTCGTCGGTACTCAGTACCGTTTCGATGGTACCGAGTCCCGGAGAGGTGGCGGCGATGGAACGCGTAGGCGTGGTCGGGTGCGGGCAGATGGGTGCCGGGATCGCCGAGGTGTGCGCCCGGGCCGGACTGGACGTCGTGGTCGTGGAGTCGAACCCGGCCGCCGCGGAGGCCGGCCGCCGTCGGCTCGAGACGTCGCTGGCCCGCGCGGAGAAGAAGGGCAAGATCCCGGACGCCGCCGAGGTCCTGAACCGCATCCGGGTCACCGAGTCGCTGGACGAGCTGGCCGACCGGACGCTGGTCGTCGAAGCGATCGTCGAGGACGAGGCGGTCAAGACGGACCTGTTCCGCCAGCTGGACAAGATCGTGACGGCGCCGGACGCGGTGCTGGCGTCGAACACGTCGTCGATCCCGATCATGAAGCTCGGCACGGCCACCGAGCGCCCCGCGCAGGTCGTGGGCGTGCACTTCTTCAACCCGGTGCCGGTGCTCCCGCTGGTGGAGCTGGTGCCCAGCCTGCTGACGGCGCCGACGACGGTCGACCGGGCGCGGGCGTTCGCGCAGGACGCGCTGGGCAAGCAGGCGATCCTCTGCCAGGACCGCGCGGGGTTCGTGGTGAACGCGCTGCTGATCCCGTTCATCTTGGCGGCGATCCGGATGTTCGAGTCGGGGTTCGCCACGCGCGAGGCGATCGACGAGGGTCTGGTGCGCGGCGCCGCCCACCCGCAGGGGCCGCTGGCGCTGGCCGACCTGATCGGCCTCGACACGACGAAGGCCGTCGCCGAGTCGCTGTACGAGGAGTTCAAGGAGCCGTTGTACGCGCCACCGCCGCTGCTGGCCCGCATGGTCGACGCGGGTCTGCTCGGCCGCAAGACGGGCCGCGGGTTCTACACGTACGACCGGCCATGACGGAATGCCAGTGCCTCTGCGCCCCGGCGGGCCACCGGCCGCAGATCTGCACGGGGACGGCCGAGCCGGGGAGAGCCGTTCCGCTCCCGGGGAGTCCGGCGAAGGCGTTCGTCCCGGCGTGCGGGCCGTGCCATGGTGCGGCTGTGGTGCGGGGTCCGCGGGTGCCGCCGGTTCAGCCGGTGCGGCGGTTGGACGGTCGTGATTGGGACGCCGCCGCGCTTTCGCGGCCCGGTCGGCGGTCTGCGCGGTGGCCGCAGCCGGGGCGCGCGGCGCATTAGTCAGCTGGGTGAGTGATCCGGCGGCGCGGCCGAGCGAGTGGTTCGGTGGCGCCGCCGAGCAACCCAACCTGCGCCGCGACCGGGCAGCACAACCCGCGCCGCAGCCGCCCACCCCAACCGCCACCGCACACTTCAACCCGCCACCGCCGCACCGCCCCACCCGCGCCACCACCGCGTCTCACCCGCGACCATCCGCCGCACCCCGCCCGGCGAGCGTCTCCGACAGCGCGTGCGCCTCCCGCAGCAACAACTCGCCCAGCTGCGGCAGCCGCTCCGCCGTGAACCGGTGCTCCACCCCCGTCAGCGTCAGCGCCCACCGCGGTGTCCCCGCCACGTCGAAGACCGCCGCCGCGGTGCCCCAGCTGCCCTCCACCACCAAGCCCGGGTTCACCGCGTACCCGTACCTCCGCGTCTGCGCGATGTGCCGCCGGATCTCGGCCGCCTCGTGCTGGGGGCCGTACTCCGCGGCCAGGTCCGCGCGGGCCAGGTACTCCTCGACCCGCGCGTCCGGCAGGTGCGCGAGGATCACCATCCCCGCCGACACCACCCCGAGCGGGAACCGCGCCCCCTCGTACAGCACGTGGCTGCGGATCGGGAACGCGCCGTCCTCGCGGATCAAGCACACCGTCTCCTCGCCGCGCCGGGCCGAGAAGAACGCGCTCTCCCCCGTCGCCAGCGCCAGCCGCCGGACCACCGGCATCGCCGGCTCCGTCACGTCGTAGCGGCGGGCCGCCGCCACGCCCAGCAGGTACAGCTCCGGGCCCAGCACCCAGTTGTCCGTTCCCGCCACCCGCTCCACCAGCGCCACCCCCTGCAGCGACGTCAGGAGCCGGTGCACGGTCGGGCGCGGCAGGCCCGCGTCGCGGGCGATGGCCGTCGTCGTCGCTCCGGCCGGCTCGTGGCCCGCCACCGCGCGCAACGACCGGTAGATGCGGCCGACGAGGTCCTGTGGTGCGTTCACTCAGTGAACACTACCGGCCCGGCGTCGACCGTGGAACGAACAATCCGCAGGTAAGACGCGTTCACTGGTTGACCACCCGGGTGCACGCTGCCTTGGATGACCGGCATGGACAAAGTGATCGCGTCCGCCGCCGAAGCTGTCGCGGACATCCCCGACGGCGCCACGCTCGCCGTGGGCGGGTTCGGGATGTGCGGGGTCCCCGCCGTCCTGATCGACGCCCTCTTCGCCGCCGGGACCACCGACCTCGAAGTCGTCTCGAACAACGCCGGCGTGGACGGCTGGGGCCTCGGCGTCCTGCTCGGCGCCGGTCGGCTGCGCCGCGTCGTCGCCTCCTACGTCGGGGAGAACAAGGAGTTCGCCCGCCAGTACCTGTCCGGCGAGCTCGAAGTCGAGCTGACGCCCCAGGGCACGCTCGCCGAGCGGCTGCGCGCCGGCGGCTCCGGGATCCCGGCCTTCTTCACCGCCACCGGGGTCGGCACCCAGGTCGCCGAGGGCGGCCTGCCGTGGAAGTACGACGCCGAGGGCAACGTCGCGAAGGCGAGCCCGGCCAAGCAGCGCCAGACCTTCGACGGCAAGGAGTACGTCCTCGAGCACGCGATCGTCGCCGACTTCGCGCTCGTGCGCGCGTGGCGGGGCGACCGGCACGGCAACCTCGTGTTCAAGGACTCCGCCCGCAACTTCAACCCGCCGGCCGCGATGGCCGGCCGGGTGACCATCGCCGAGGTCGAGCAGCTGGTCGAGCCCGGCGAGATCGACGCGAACGCCGTCCACCTGCCCGGCGCGTTCGTCCACCGCGTGCTGCCGCTGACCCCGGAGCAGGCCGCCGACAAGCCGATCGAGAAGCGCACCGTGCGCACCGCCGAGGAGAGTGCCTGACATGCCGTGGAACCACGCCCGGATGGCCGCCCGCGCCGCCGCCGAACTGCGCGACGGCGACTACGTCAACCTCGGCATCGGCCTGCCCACCCTGGTGCCCAACCACGTGCCGGACGACGTCGAGCTCGTGCTGCAGTCGGAAAACGGCATCCTCGGCGTCGGCCCCTACCCGGCCGAGGACGAGGTGGACCCGGACCTGATCAACGCGGGCAAGGAGACGGTGACCGTCCGCAAGGGAGCGTCCTTTTTCGACTCGACGCTGTCCTTCGGCATGATCCGCGGCGGCAAGATCGACGCCGCGATCCTCGGCGCGATGCAGGTTTCCGCGGCGGGCGACCTCGCGAACTGGATGATCCCCGGCAAGATGGTCAAGGGCATGGGCGGCGCGATGGACCTCGTCCACGGCGCGAAGAAGGTCATCGTCCTGATGGAGCACGTAGCCCGCGACGGCGGCCACAAGGTCGTCGAGGACTGCACGCTGCCCTACACCGGCCGCGGCGTGGTCCAGCGCGTCATCACCGACCTGTGCGTCCTCGACATCACCCCGGACGGCCTCCGGCTGGTCGAGCTCGCCCCCGACGTGACCCTCGACGAGGTCCGCGCGAAGTCGGGGGCGCCCATCCTGACGTCGTAGCCGGAGTCACGGGTCGCGGTGCAGGGCGGTGAGGCTGAACCCGACCCCGGCACCGGCTCGGTCACCGTGCGGCTTGCTCGATCAGCCGGGTGACCGCGTCGGGGCGGCTGAGCATGATCGCGTGGGAGCCGTCCACCTCGGTGGTCCGCGCGCCCGCCCGGCTGGTCATGAACCGCTGCACGGCGGGGTTGATCGCGTGGTCCTGGCGAGGGATGAGCGCCCAGGACGGGATGGTGCGGAAGCCCTCGGTGACACTCGGGTCGGTGACGGCCCGGGTGTCGGCGGGCCGCTGGGTGACGGCGAGGTCGGCCGCGGTGGTCGCGTCGAGGTCTCCGGCGAAGGCCGCACGGAACCCCGCCGGGTCGATGACGACCTCCGTGCCGCCGGGGACCTGGGTGGCGATCAACGGCAGCGCCGGCGTCGACCGCGCGGCGAGCTCCCCGATGGTCTCGCCGGCGGCCGGAATGAACCCGGCGATGTAGACCAGGGACTCGACCCCGGTGACGGCGGTGGCGGCGTTGGTGATGACCGCGCCGCCGTAGGAGTGCCCGACGAGCACCTTGGGTCCGTCTATTGTGGACAAGTAGCTCGTGACGTACGCGGTGTCGCTGGTCAGGCCGTGCAACGGGTTGGCGATGGCGCGCACGGGGTAGCCGTCGCGGCGCAGCCGTTCGATGACGGGGGTCCCGCCTCGCCCTCGCCGGTGTCGCGGCACTCGCCCTGCTCGCCACCACCGCACCGGCCAAAGCGGGAACGCATGACAGGTGAACCCTCTCGGGGGGAAGGAAGTGTGCCGGTGTCCCGTCCCCGGCTCGCGGCAGGACGGGGCACCGGCGCGGCGGATCAGCGGCCGTAGGCTTCGAGCAGCCGCAGCCACACCTCGCTGACCGTGGGAAAAGCCGGGACCGCGTGCCAGAGGCGGTCCAGCGGGACTTCACCGGCGACGGCGATCGTCGCCGCGTGCAGCATCTCCGCGACGTCCGGGCCGACCAGGGTGAAGCCGACGATCACCTTCCGGTCCTCGTCGACCACCATCCGGGCGTGGCCCTGGTAGCCCTCGGCGTGCAGGGAGGACCCGGCCGTGGCGGCCAGGTCGTAGTCGACGACGCGGATCCGCAGCCCGGCGGCCTCGGCGTTGGCCGCGGTCAGGCCCACCGACGCGATTTCCGGTTCGGTGAACACGACCTGCGGCACCGCGCGC
Organism: Amycolatopsis nalaikhensis; assembly: GCF_030264295.1. Taxonomy (GTDB): domain Bacteria; phylum Actinomycetota; class Actinomycetes; order Mycobacteriales; family Pseudonocardiaceae; genus Amycolatopsis; species Amycolatopsis nalaikhensis. The sequence continues at coordinate 9,486,762 of NZ_CP127173.1, forward strand.
TCGTCGGCGGTGGCCGCGTGACGGCCCCAGGGAGCGTCGTCGACGGGCTCACCCTTCGCGCGCGCGACGATGACGTCGCCGACGGCGCGGGCTTGGTACTTGCCTTGGTGCGTCAGCAGAACGCGCCGGTTCACGTCCCCGGTGGCGTACAGCCAGCCGTCCTCGACACCGTCGACGCGCATCGTGCCGTCGACCGTGAGCCAGGAACCCGGCTTCAACCCGACGTTGTCCAGCCCGATGTCCTGGGTGTTCGGTGTGCGGCCGATCGCGACCAGCAGCTCATCGGCCTCGATCTGCTCGCCGTCGGTGAGCGTGATGGACACCGTGCCGTCGTCGTTGCGCTTCACGGACCCAGCCTCGGCGCCGATCCGGACCGAAACCCCCTTGTCCCGCAAGGACGTCGCCACGCGCTCGCCAACGAACGGCTCCTGCAGGTGCAGCACTCCGTCCCGGGCCAGCATCGTCACCGACGACCCCAGCTCGCTGAACGCGGTCGCCATCTCCGAGGCCACCACGCCGCCGCCGATGATGGCGAGCCGTCCGGGAACTTCCTTGGCCGCCACCGTTTCCCGGCTCGTCCACGGCTTCGCGTCGCGGAGGCCGTCGATGTCCGGGACCAGCGCCCCGCTGCCGGTGGCGACGACGACCGCGTGCCGCGCGGTCAGCGTCGTGGTGACGCCGTCGGCGCCGGTAACCTCCACGACTCGGTCACCGGCGATCCGGCCGTGGCCGCGGAACAGCGGGATGCCCGCCGATTCGAGCCAGGACACCTGGCCCTCGTCGTTCCAGTTCGAGGCGAACGAGTCGCGACGGCGGAGCACCGCGGCCACGTCCAGCTCGCCCGTCACCGCTTCCCGCGCGCCGGGCACCTGCCGAGCGGCCCGCAGCGCGGCGCCGCTGCGCAGCAACGCCTTGGTCGGCATGCACGCCCAGTAGGAGCACTCACCGCCGACCAGTTCCCGCTCCACGATGGCGGCGGTCAGTCCGCCCTGCACCACGCGGTCGGCCACGTTCTCCCCGACCGGGCCCGCCCCGATGACGACGACGTCGTAGGTGGTCACGTCAGTTCCCCTTCGCGGCGCGGCCGAGCCGGATCGCCGAGACGAGGAAGAAGATCCCGCCGAGCACGGCGTAACCGGCCACACTGGACAGTGCCGGGTTCGCCGCCGAGGCGCTGATGATGAAGTTGGCACCGGCCAGCACCGAGATGCCGCCGCTGAGGATCATCGGCCACTGGCCGCCCATCTTGCGGCGGCTGACGGCGACGATCAGCTGGACCAGCCCGGCCACGATCGCCCAGGCACCCCACACCCGCAGCACCGCCGGAATACCGGACGCGGCGGCGACCCCGATCCCGATCGTGGCCAGCAGGCTGATCGCCATGTTGACGTACAGGCCGGTGACCGAGCCCCCGTTCCTGGCCGAGCGGGCGTCCACAATGGCCGATCCGACGTCGAACAGCGGGTAGAGGACGACCAGGACGACGCCGACCGCCCCCAAGCCCGACTTGGTCGTCAGGAACACCAGGACCGCCCACACGATGGCGAACGCGAACCGCACGAAGTACAACCGGCGCAGCGCCGGGGCGAACCCACCTACGGCGGGCGAGTCGACAGTAGTCACCATGATCCCTTCACAGATCCGGGCACATCCCCGGAGTAGACCGAACGTTCTATCTCATCTCAGCATGGCGACTCCTGAGCCTCTTGTCAAGACAGAACGTTCTACCTCACGGTGCCCAGTGCCGGTATTCGTCGACCGGCAGCGGGTGGTCGACCGGAACGACGCGGGAATGCACGGCCGTCAAGCAGCCCGGGCAGAACAGCTGGCGGAACACGACTTCCGCGTCGACGTACTCGAGCGGGTCGTGCCAGATGTGCGGCCCCGCCTCGGTCGGCGCCGCGTCCCGGCGGGCCAAAGACCCGACGAACGCACCCCTCTCCAGCGGCCCGATTTCGGTTCCACAGTGGACGCACGCCACCACTCCGCTGTCCAGGACGACGAGGTTGTCGTCGAGGCGGCGGGCATAACCCGGCTCCGGCGTCGTGAGCGGTGTGAGATCGGCCAGCCCGGCCCCGGATGCCCGACGGCGGCGCAGTTTCTCGCGCAGCTCGCCGGTCGCGGTCGCGTCGACTTCCCCGGAGCGGAGCACGACGCCGTAGACGTCCCTCGCCGCGTCGGCCGACACCCGGACCTGCTGCACGTCCTCGCGCACGCTCTCGGGCGCGCGGAGCAACGGGTCGCCGTACCCGCCACCGGCCTGCCAATGCAGGTACAGGGCGTCGCCGGGGCCGAGATCCGACTCGCCTTCGCACGGCAGCACCTCGATCTCCCCGCCCAGCTCGCCCAGGTGGGCGGGGATGGCGTCCGCCTGGGCGAGCTGGGGTCGGTGCACTCCCCGCACGACCAGGTCGAGCTGGGAGTTGCCCGGGTAACCCCCGGCGAGGCCGACGTTCTGGTTCGCGACCTTGCCGGTGCCCGAGACGACCAGGGACAGCGTTCCCGTCTGGTCGGGGTGCTGGACGTAGCAGACCGAGCCGCTCATCCCACCCCGCTGCCGCCCGGGCCCGCCGGAATCGGTCTGCTCACGCCGCCACAGCGCGACCAGCGGGTAGAGGTACTCGGTCATTTCGACGTCCGGTGCCCGCGCCGAAGGGATGATCAACCGGCCGCCGGTGTCGACGCCGTCGTGGTACACCTGCGCGCCGTAGCCGCCCGCCATGACGTCGAAAATCGGTGATACGAAGCCCTTGCTGCCCCCGCCCCGGGTGTCCACACCGGACACCACGCAAAGATCGGTGGTGCCGTTGCAGATCGACTGGACGTCGGTGCGGTGGTCCGGCTCGGCGTCGAGCATCTTGGCGAGCACCTCGGCGACCAGGTTGCCCGAGCCCCACGCCGGCCCGAACGGGCCCTTGCCCACCGCGGCCGGGAACGACGCGTTGGTGATCGTGTCCTCGTCGGTGATGATCTCGAAGCAGCGCATCAGCCCACCGGCCGCCCACGGGATGTCCCCGGCCAGCAACGGAAGCATCGTGAAGACGATCCCGGCGCGCAGCCCCGGGTAGGGGCAGTTGATGATGCCGGTCTGCCCGGCGGTGCCGCGGAAGTCGAAGACGAGCTTGTCGGCCTCCTTGGTCATGGCGACCTTGATGGCGTGCAGGCCGCGGTCCCCGGTCTGGGACTGTTCCTGGTAACCGACCGCCGACCACGTCCCGTCGGGCAGGGTCTCGAGCTTGGCGCGCAGGCGGCGTTCGGCGTCGTCCATCATCCGGCGCATCACGGACTTGACCGTGTCCGCGCCGTACTTGGTGATGAGCCGCAGGATCTGCTCGGCGGCGTTCTTGTTGGCGGCGATCTTGGCGCGCAGGTCGAGTCCCACCAGGTGCGGCAGCCGCGACCGGCGGACCCACGCGTCGGCGACGTCGCGTTGCAGCACACCGCCGCGGACCACCTTCATCGGCGGCGTCGGGACGGCCTCGCCGAACACGTCCTGCGCGGACGGGCTGAACGAGCCCGGCCGCGGCCCGCCGAGGTCGACCTGGTGCGCGATCGCCGTGGTCCAGCCGAAGAGCTTGCCGTCGTGGAAGATCGGCGCGAGGACGGCGGCGTCGTTCTGGTGCAGGCCGCCGCCGATCCACGGGTCGTTGCACAGGAACATGTCGCCCTCGGCGATGCCGGGGTTGTCGCCGCGGTTGCGCAGGGTCCAGGTGATGGCCAGGTCCATCGAACCGATCAGGCCGATGTTGTAGGTGCCGACCTGGACCTGCTCGCCGAGCTCGTCGCAGATGGAGAAGTTGAAGTCGTTGGACTCGGTGACGACGTGCGAGCCCGACATCCGCCGCAGCGTCTCCCCCATCTCCTGGGTGATCGCCCACAGGCGGTGCCGGACGACCTCATAGGTCAGGGCGTCGACGTCGAGGTCGCCGACCTGGTGCAGGGGCAGGTCCGGCGAGATCCGCCGCAGCAGTTCTTCACGGGGCATGGGGCGGCTGGTGAACTCGTCCGCCCCCGGGATTCGAGAAGTCATGGTGTCCTCACTGGTAGCGCAGCACGAGGTTGCCGAGGTGGTCGACGCGGCCGGTGACCCCGGCGGGGACCACGACCACCGTGGTCGGGACGTCGACGATCGCCGGGCCGACGAGCTCGTGGCCCGCCCGCAGCCGCGCGTAGTCGTAGACGGGCGTCGGCACGTAACCGATCTGGGAGTCGAGGCAGACCGAGCGTTCGCCGAGCAGCGCCTCCCGCGGGTCGGACCCGTCGGCGGCCGGGACTTCCGGCAGCGCGACCGGGAACCCGAGCCCCGCCTTGGCCCGCACGCGGTAGGTGATCGCCTGCACGCCCGCCTCGCGGTAGCCCGCGCCACTGCCGTTGATGCGCTCGTACTGCTCCTCGAAGCGCTCGAGGATCTCCTCGCCGGTGCGTTCGGTGAACTTCGCGTCCGGGACGGCCGTCGAGAAGCTCGGTGACCTGCATCGAGTACCGCAGGTCGATCTCGCGGTGCAGGGACACGTCGTGGAACTTCACCTTCTGCCGGTCCAGCGCGCGCTGCAGATCGGTCTCCAGCCGCGCGAAGTGCGCCTCGAGCACGCTGTGGTCGACCGGGAACGACGACGGGTCGGACAGTTCCGCGCTCAGCGCGACGTCCGAAGCCGCCAGGCCGTAGGCCGAGAACGCCGACGCCACCGGCCCGAGCGGCACGACGACCTCGCCGACCCCCAGGTCCTGGCAGTACCCGGCGCAGTGCGCGGGACCGGCACCACCGAAGGCGTAGGCGACGAAGTCACGGGGGTCGTACCCGGCCTGGACGACGGCCCGGCGCAGGAGGTCGCCCGCCTGCGCGTTCTGCACCTCGTGGATCGCGATGGCGGCTTCCTCGACGGTGAGCCCGAGCGGCTCGGCGACGTGGACGCGGATCGCCTCCCGCGCCAGGTCCATCCGCAGCGGCTTGCGGCCGCCGAGCAGCCCGCGCTCGCTGAGGATGCCGAGCACCAGGTTGGCGTCGGTGTTCGTCGGCCGCGTCCCGCCGTTGCCGTAGCAGGCCGGACCGGGGACGGCTTCGGCGCTCTGCGGGCCGAGCCGCAGGTTCCCGCCTTCGTCCACGGACGCGAGCGCGCCCCCGCCCGAACCGATGGTGTGCACGCGGATCGTCGCCGCGTTGATCGGGAACTGGTTCACGATCGACCCCGGCGCCATCACCGGTTCGCCGTCGACGATCAGCCCGGCGAGGAACGTCGTGCCGCCGACGTCGGTGGTGATGACGTTGCGGTGGCCCAGCTGCCCGGCCAGCCGCATCCCACCGACGACGCCGCCGGACAGCACCGACCCCACGGTCGTGATGGCGTGCTCCGGCGCCCGGTCGGCGGTGATGGTGCCGCCTTCGCTCTGCATCACCAGCAGCGGTCCTTTGAGGCCGCTCTCCTCCAGGTGCTTCTGCAGCGGCAGCAGGTAGGTGCGCAGGCGCGGGCCCACTTGGGCGTTCATGATCGTCGTCGACGTCCGCGCGAACTCGCGCATGCGGGGACTGACCTCCGAGGACAGCGTGACGTACATGTCCGGCGCGATCTCGTGGATCAGCTCGCGGACCCGCCGCTCGTGACTCCCGTTCTTGAACGACCACAGCAGGCAGACCGCGATCGCCTCGACACCTTCGTCCACAAGGGACCGTGCGACGCGACGGACCTCGTCCTCGTCCAGGGGAACCAGGACTTTCCCGGCGTGGTCGATCCGCTCGGTGACCTCCAGGGCCCGGTCCTTCGGGATCAGCGGCGCGGGCTTGCGCTGCCGGAGCGTGTCCTGGATCTCGTGGGCCGACCGGCCGAGCGTGCGGCCCTCGGCGTTCATGATGTAGATCGCGTCCCGGTGGCCCTTGGTGGCGATCAGCCCGACGTCGGCGACCTGGCCCTGGACCAGCGCGTTGATCGACGCGGTCGTGCCGTGGGCGATGTAGTCGGTCTGCGACAGCAGCTCGCCCACCTCGATGCCGAGCTCACCGGCGAGGTCTTCGATCGCGCGCATGACGCCGACCTCGCGGTTCGGCGGGGTCGTCGGCGTCTTGGCCGACACGATCCGGCCGGCGCCGTCGGAGGCGACGGCGTCGGTGAACGTTCCCCCGACGTCGATGCCCAGTGCGTATGGCATGGCGGTTCTCCTGGTTCTCAGCGCTGGTGGGCGGGGACGCGGCCGGTGGCGGTGTGCAGGACGTCGCCGGGCCGGACGTCGGCTCCGCCCAGCCAGGCGACGTGCTGGTCGGGGCGCACGAGCAGCAGCGGCGCCGGGTAGCGGCCGGGCAGGTCGACGACGGTGAGCGGGATCCCGAGTTCACGGGCCGCCAGTGCCCAGGCCGTCGTCCCGGCTTTCGGGTCGGTGCGCAACAGCGTGAAGCCGGGGCCGAGGACGTCGAACACCGACCGGCCGTCGTCGAGCCACCCGTGCGGGAGCCGGAACCCGGGCCGCGCCCGGTCCTGGTACTCCCCCATGGTGATCTCGGCTTGGTCCTCGCCGCCGACGATCAGCGGCGAACCCGCGTAGTGGTAGCCGAAGCTGAAGCCGTCCGGCGAATACCGCCGTGGCTCGGTGACCGCGAGCCGCTCGGCGAATTCCGCGCGGGCTCGCGCACCTTCCGGGCCGCTCAGGTGGATGTCCGGCGAGACGTCCGCGAACGACGTGCGGGCCTGGGCGCCCACCGCGGCGGCGAACTGGTCGCCGACCGGCTTGCGTTCGAGTTCGTAGGCGTCGAGCAGCTCCGGCGGCGCCCACCCATGGTGGACCGCCGCCAGCATCCACGCCAGCGTCGCCGCGTCCTGGATGCCCGCGTTCATGCCGAACCCGCCGACGGGGATCCAGATGTGGGCGGCGTCCCCGGCCAGGAACACCCGGCCCGCGCGGTACCGCTGGGCGACGAGCCGGCGGCCGGTCCAGCGCACCACGCCGAGCACCTCGTGCTCGACGGATTCGCCGACCGCCTCCCGCAGCAGCTGTTCCGGGTCTTCACCTTCGGTGTCGTGGTCGGGGGCGAAAGCGACGTGGTTGAGCCACAACGACTTCCCGTCGATGGCGATCAGCGACGCGATGCGCCGGCCGTAGGTCCAGTACGTCCACGCCCGGTCCCGCGCGGCCAGCCGCCCCAGCTCGGGTGAGCGGACGAAGGTCGACACGAACCGTTGGATCGCGTCGACGCCTTCGTAGCGGATGCCGAGCTGGCGGCGGACGGTGCTGTGGGCGCCGTCGCAGCCGACCACGTACGCGCAGCGCAAGGTGCGGCGTTCACCGGCGTTCTCCACGACCGCTTCGACGTGGTCGTCGTGCTGCCGGATCTCGACCAGCCGGGTGCCGCGTTCGAGGGTCAGCCCGGGCAGCTTGCTCGCGTGCTTCTCCAGGATGGGCTCGAGGTACAGCTGCGAGATCCGGTGCTGCGGCTCCGGCGTCGGCCAGCTTTCCCGGCCCACCCCGGCCAGGACGTCGGCCGCGGACGGCAGGTCGATCCGGTAGATGTCCTCGCCGTTCAGGGTCGTGCGGTAGTGGATCGACGTCGGGTAGTCCTCGGGCAGCCCGGCGCGGCGGATCTCGTCGGCCAGCCCGAGCCGCCGGAAGATCTCCATCGACCGCGCGGACGTGGTGTTGCACCGCGGATTGACGCCGCGTCCCCCGGTCGCCTCGACGACGTGGCAGGCGACACCGCGCTGCGCGAGGTCGATGGCGAGGGTCAGCCCGGCGGGGCCGGCGCCGACGATCAGGATTTCGGTCATGTGCTCAGGAACTCCCCTGCCAGCTTGACGAACTCGGCCGGCCGGTCGACGTGGATCCAGTGCCCGGCCCCGGCCACCACGTGCGCCTGCCCGTGCGGCAGCGCCTCGGCCAGTCGCTCGGAGACCTCGACCGGCTGCACCCGGTCCCGCTCCCCGTGCAGCGCGAGCACCGGCGTGGTGATCTTCGCGAGGTCGACCGGCGGCGGGCCGCCCACGACGTCGGCGAACATCGACCGGAACGCCGCCTCGGCGCCGGGCTTGAGTGCTTGCTTCAGCCGCAGCTCGGTGAGCTCGTCGAGGAGTCCTTCGTGGACGCTCTCGTCGGCGACCAGCCGGCCGAGGACGGCTCGCAGGGACCGCTTGGTCGGGTTGTCGTAGAAGGGAACCGCGGGCGGCAGCGGCCCGGTCCCGGCCCCGCCCATGACGACCGCGCGATCGACCCGGTCCGGCGCGACGGACAGCAGCGCGAGGGCGGCGGCCCCGCCCGCGGCCGAGTTGCCGACGAGGTGCACGCGGTCCAGCCCGTGGTGGTCGAGCAGCTCCAGCACCTGCCGGGCCCGGGCGAGCGCCCAGGCCCGCGGCCCCCGGAGCCCGCCCGTCCCGGCGATCTGCGAACCGAACCCGAGCAGATCCGGGGCCAGGCAGCGGAACTCGCCGTCGAAGCCGGCCCGCACGCTCGCCCAGTTGCTCGCGGCGTCGACACCGGGTCCGCCGCCGTGGAGCAACACCAGGGCAGGCACGTCCGTCCTCCTTCGCGGATCGTACGTCGGTTCGGGTCTCACGGCAGCCGCGCCAGGAACTCGTCGGTGCCGATCAGCCGCGACGACGTCAGCGCCATCACCCGCAGGGCGGCCAGGTGCATCTCGCTCGCGGACATCGCTCCGGCGCCGAGGTCCGGGTAGTCGCAGGACGCGCACGCGTCCGAAACCACCAGGGAGCGGAACCCGCGTTCCAAGGCCCCGCGCGCGGTGCCGAGGACGCAGCATTCGGTCGTCATGCCGGTGAGAACGACCGTCTCCACGCCGAGCCCACGCAGGATGATCTCCAGGTCGGTGGCGTAGAAGGAGTTGTAGCGGTGCTTCTTGACGACCGGCTCACCCGGCCGCGGCGCGAGGTCGGGGTGGATCTCCCCGCCGCGTTCGCCGTCGACGAGCGCCTCGCCCGCCGCCACCGGCGGGTACAGCTCGCGGTGGATCCCCTGGTCGGCCCCGCCGGGCCGGTGGACGTGCGCGGCGTAGACGACCGGCATGCCCCGGCCGCGCGCGGCCGCCAGGATCCGCTGGATGGCGGGGATGACCCGCCGCCCTTCCGGGAACTCCAGCGGCGCGCCATCTTCGACGAAGTCGTTCTGCATGTCGATGACCAGCACGGCGGTCCGGTCCGGGTCGAACTCGGTCATGCTTCGGCCACCGCGCTTTCGACGGTCCGGTCCGCGGGGTTCCGCGCGGTCCGGCCGAACCGGGCGAGCAGGAGCGTCGCGACGGCGCCGATGACGCCGGGGATCGCGAAGAACCGGAACATCGAGGCGGGCGCCCACCCGGCCTGCAACAGGAAGCCGGTGAGCAGGGGCGCCAGGACGGCACCGAGCCTGCTCACGGCGACCGCCATGCCGAGGGCCGTCGCGCGGGCTTCGGCCGGGTAGAGGGTCGGCACGATGACGTTGATCCCGGTGACCGTCCCGTTGAGGAACAACCCGACGAGCACCGCCACGACCAGGGCGATCGCCAGCGTGCCGAGCGAGAAGGAGAACAGGATGAGCACGAGGGCGCCGATGCCGAAGTAGGCCGCGGTCAGCCGCCGCGGGCGGATCCGGGACACCAGCAGTCCCAGCAGGACCGCGCCCGTCACGCCGCCGAGGCTCAGGAGCACACCGCCGCTGATGCCCTGCTTGCCGGACATCCCCGCCTTGAGCAGCAGGCTGGGCGTCCAGGAGCTGGCGAAGTAGAACATCAGCTGCGCCGAGATGAACGCCACCCAGACCAGCACGGTCCGCACCGCGTTGCTGCCGCGGAACAGCGAATCGAGGACGACCTTGCGTGACGTCGCCGCCGAGGGCGCCGCGGGCAGTTCCTCGACGGGCGTGCGGCCGATCGAGACGAGGATCCGGTTGAGCTTGTCCAGCGCCTGGCGCGGGCGGCGGGCGATGAGGAAGTCCATCGACTCGGGCAGGAAGCGCAGGGCCACCGCGAAGAGGAGCGCCGTGACGATGGCCCCGAACACGAAGACCGACCGCCAGCCGAGCGAGCCCAGCAGCAGACTCGACGCGATTCCGGCGATCACCGAACCCAGGCCGTAGCCGGTGGTGATCAGCGCGACGACCAGGCCCCGGCGCCGGTGGTTCGCGTACTCGGAGGTGAGCACCGGCAGGCTGGCCGCCATCGCGCCCACGGCCGCCCCGGTCACCACCCGGCAGGCGAGCAGCTGGCCGAAGTCCCGCGACGCGGCGGCGGCCAGCATGCCCAGCGAAGCGAGGGCGAGACAGCCGAGGGTGAGCACGCGGCGGCCGACGCGGTCGGCGAGCGGGGCGAGGAAGAGCCCGCCGATGGCCATGCCGGCCAGCCCGGCGCTGAGCAGCACGCCCACCTTCGACGAGGACAGGGCCCACTCACGGGTGATCGCCGGCCCGACGAACGAGGTGACCAGGAGGTCGAAGCCGTCGATCAAGTTGATCACCAGGCACAGCGCGACCGCTCTCACCTGGGCCCGGCTCATCGGTGAATTCTTGACCTGTTCGAGGACGTTCAAGGGAAACCTCGCTTCGTTGGGGCGGTCGGTCAGGCCCCCCGTAAGAGCCCGCCAGAGGCGCTGGGAATCGCGCCCGGCACGGGCACTCCATGTTCTGTATGTAGCGCTCACTCTACAACTCGGAATGCGTGTTGGCTACAGCTGACTCGCCGTTACCGTGCCGCCCCGCTGCCGTGCTCAGTCGGGGTTGATCCACGAGACCTGGATGAGCTGTTTGCCGAACTTGCGGGTGAGCATGGTGCCCCGCCCGGGCGGCATCGCCGAGGGTTTGATGTTGCCGACCAGGGCGCCTTCGTCGCGGGAGCCGTTCATCACCATGCCCGGCGCCGCGATTTCCTTCAGCTTCCCGATGATCGGGTCATACATCGCCTTCGACGCGCCACCGGTACGGCGCACCACGACCAGGTGCAGGCCGACGTCCTTGGCCTGCGGCAAGAAGTCGGAGATCTTCCGCAGCGGGTTGTTCGTCGAGGTCGCGACCAGGTCGTAGTCGTCGACCAGGATGAACAACTCCGGACCCTTCCACCACGAGCGGGTTTTCAGCTGTTCCTGGGTGACGTCCGGGCCCGGCAGCCGCCGGGTCATCGAGTTGAACACGTCGCTGACCATGCTTTCCAGCTGCGCCGCCGACACCGCATACCCCAGCAGCGAATCACCCTGGATGAACCCGAGCATCGTGCGCCGGTAGTCCACCAGCAGGATCAACGCCTCCTTGGCGCTGTAGCGCTCGGAGATCCCGCGGGCGATCTGCCGCAGCAGGTTCGTCTTCCCCGACTCGCCATCGGCGAAGGCGTAGAAGTGCGGCTCGGCGTTGAAGTCCAGGTAGATCGGCTGCAGGTCCTCCTCGTTCACCCCGATCGGGATCAGCTTCGACTCCCGCTGGCCATCGAGCTTGAGGACCTCCTCGTAGGTGATCATCTCCGGCAGCAGCCGCACCTGCGGCGCCACCCGCCCCCGCCACGCCCCCCGGATCTTCCCCACCGCGTCCGCCACCCCGGCGGCGATGGTCTCCGGGTCACTCGAGCCGTCGATGCGCGGCAACCCGCCCAGCATGTGCAGCTTCTCCCGCGTCAACCCCCGCCCCGGCCGCCCAGCCGGCACGTTGACCGCGACGCGGCGGTCGATGTCGGACTCGGTCGGATCACCCAGCCGCAACTCGAACCGGGTGCCGAGCATGTCCTTGATCGCCGGGCGGATGTCGGCCCACCGGTTCGCCGCGATCACCACATGCACCCCATACGACAAACCCTGCGTCGCCAGGCGGGTGATGGTGGTTTCCAGCTCCTCGAAGTCATCCCGCAACGCCCGCCAGTTGTCCACGATCAGGAACGCGTCCCCGAACGGGTCCTGCTCCGCCCGGATCTCCCCCCGCCGTTTGCGGTTGCGGAACTCGGTCATCGAGTCGATCCCCATCGCCCCGAACCGGCCCTCCCGCTCCGTGAGCAGCGTGGTCAGCTCGGCCACGATCCGCCGCGCCTTGTCCGGCTCCCGCCGCGCCACCGCCACCCCGCCGACGTGGGGGAGGTCGGCCAGACCGGCCAGGGTTCCGCCACCGAGGTCCAGGCAGTAGAACTGCGCCTCCTCCGGAGTGTGGGTCAACGCCATCGACATGATCAGCGTCCGCAGCATCGTCGACTTCCCCGACTGCGGACCACCCACGATCACCCCATGCCCGGCCGCGCCGGAGAAATCCGCCCACAGCGGGTCACGGCGCTGCTCATACGGCCGGTCGATGATCCCCAACGGCACCTGCAACCGCCCGTTGCCGAAAAACCCGACCGGCGACAAACCCCGGTCATCAGTCGGGTTCAAGTTCGGCAGCAGCGTGTCGAGGGAGTTGGGGTCCTTCAACGGCGGCAGCCACACCTCGTGCGCGGGCGGGCCCTGCCCCACCAACCGCGACACGATCACATCCAACTCGCTGGGTTCGACCGCCTCCTCCGACTGCGGCGCCTCCGGCGTGGGGGCCTCGATCTGCTGCGGCTCGGGTTCCTTGGGCAGTTCGATGAAGTCCGGCACGAACAGCTGCGGGCGTTTGTCCGCGCGCACCACCGTCGCCGCCGGGCCCGCCGCCTTGATCCCCGCCGGACGGTACGGCCCCGAGACGTAGGAGGCCTTGAACCGCACCAGCGTTGAGGTGTCGTACTTCAGATAGCCGCCGCCGGGGACCGAGGGCAGCTCGAACGCGTCCGGGACGCCGATCGCGGCGCGGGACTCGGCGGCGGAGAAGGTTTTGAGGCCGATGCGGTAGGACAGGTGCGAGTCCAGACCGCGCAGCTTGCCTTCCTCCAGCCGCTGGGAGGCCAGCAGCATGTGCATCTGCAGCGACCGGCCCAACCGGCCGATCGCGACGAACAAATCGATGAAGTCCGGCTTCGCCGCCAGCAACTCCGAGAACTCGTCACACACGATGAACAACGCCGGCAGCGGATCCAGGTCGGCGCCGTTCTCCCGGGCCTTCTCATACTCCCAGACGTTCTTGAAGTTACCGCCGTTCTTCAACGCCTCCTGACGCCGGTTCATCTCCCCGGCCAGGGCGTCCTTCATCCGGTCCACCAGCGTGACTTCGTCGGCGAGGTTGGTGATCACCGCGGAGACGTGCGGGGCCTTGTCCAGGCCCAGGAACGTCGCACCACCCTTGAAGTCCACCAACACGAAATTCAACGTGCTCGAGGAATGGGTGGCCAGCATGCCCAGGACCAGGGTGCGCAGGAACTCCGACTTACCCGAACCGGTCGCACCGATACACAGGCCGTGCGGGCCCATGCCCTCGGCCGCGGCTTCCTTGATGTCCAGCTCCACCGGCTGGCCGTACTCGCCGACGCCGAACGGGACCCGGTAGCGGTCGCGGATTGGGCGGGGACGCCAGGCCTGCTGCACATCGAACGTCATCGGGTCACCCGGAATGCCCAACAACTCCAGCAGCGACGGATTCGACAGCAACGGCTCTTCGTCGCTCGTATCCTGCGTGCCGCCACCGCCCAGGCGGTACGGCGAAATCCGGCGCGCCAAGGATTCCGCCTCCACCAGACTCACCGTGTCCGGACGGCCGAACCACTCCACCCCACTCGCACCACGGGCGCCCAGCCGGTGCGGCTCCACCACCAACCGCAGACCACGGCGAGCGGCCAGGTTGCCGATCGAATCCGACAGGTCGATCAACGTCACCCCGACCAGACCCTCTTCGAGGATGATCTGCTCCTCGCGGGTCACCACGGCGTCGTCGATGATGATCACCACGTGCGGCTGGTCCGGCGGCGGAGTCGCGTTGCGGGAGAACCGCTGCCGGTCACGCAACTCCTCGTCCAGCCAGTCTTCGATCTGCGCCAGGGAACCCGCCATCATCCGCAACGGTCCGATGCCGTCGGCCAGCGTCGGGTGCTGGACGTGCGGCAGCCACTTCGCCCACTCCCACTCCTCCTTCGCGCGACCGGCGGTGGCGACCGCGATCAGGACGTCGTCGGGACTGTGGAAGGAAACCAGCTGCGCCACCATCGCGCGCACCAGACCCCGCGACCGCGCGAGATCCCCTTGCAGGCACACCGCGGCGAACCCCCGCACCGCGATCTGCGTCGGCAGGTCCGGGACGATCGAATGGGCCCGGACGAACCGCCGCAACGCCAACGTCGAGATCGGCTCCAGCTCGTCCACCGGGCCCGTCTGCGGCGGGACCAACCTCGTCGCCAGCCGGTGCGAGCTGCGACCCACCCGCAGGTGCAGGAAGTCCGAGTCGTTCTGCCGCCGCTCCCACATCCGCCGGGAGGCCACCAGCGACCACAGCGACCGCGGATCCGGGTGCACCCACTCGAGCGCCGCGCGCTGGTCGACCATCGCCTCCCGGGCGCGGTCGCGCATCTGGCCCAGGTAACGCAGGTAGTCCTTGCGGTCCTCGTCCATCTCGGCCCGCTTGACGCCGCTGCCCTTGCCGCCGCCACCGGCCATCATCCCGAGGGTGCCGAGGACCGTGGTGGCGCCCAACGCGATCGTCAGCGGGTTCCGCTGGCTCGACTGGAACAGGAACACCAGCAACCCCAGCGACGCCACGATCATGACGACCGGAAGCGCCTTCATAACGACGTTGCCGGGGATGACCCTGGGCACCTCGGGCGGCGGCTCGAGGTGCACCTCACCGCCCGGCGGGCGAGGTGCCGCCAGCCGCGGCGAACGCTTGAACTGCAGCGTGCTCATCGAAGCCCCTCACCGACCCGGAATGTATAGAACGCTCGTTACACTGCACACAGTAACGAGCACCCTGCCAGCAGGTCAAGACCGAACGTTCTACCTCGGTGAGAGCGCTACTTCGAGGCGGAGTCGACGCGGTGCTGCAGGATCCCGTCGACGCCCTGCAGGAACGTGTCGCAGACCGCGGCCGGGTCGGCCAGGCACCCCGAGACCATCGCGCCGTCGCGCAGCATCACGAAGTGACGGCCCGCGAGTTCCGCCGGCGTGTCCCCCACCTGCGCGAGCAGGCCCGTGACGGTGTTCAGGAACCACTCGCGGTGCTCGAGGACGGCCTGGTGCACGGGGTGCGCGGGATCCGGGTACTCCGCGACGGCGTTGAGGAAGGCGCATCCGCGGAACTGGGCCGAGCGGATGCCCTCGGTGATCGAGCGGGCGATGGCGCGCAGCTTGTCGGCGGCCGGGAGGTCGTCGGCGAGGATCTTCTCGATCCCTTCGCGCTCCATCTCGTGCACACCGCGCAGGTATGCGACGACGAGGTCTTCCTTGCCCGGGAAGTGCCGGTACAACGTGGCCCGGGTGACGTTCGCCTCGGCGACGATCCGGTCGATCCCCACGGAGTGCAGACCCTCCGCGTAGAAGATCCGGGTGGCCGTCCCGAGCAGCCTCGACCGCGCTTCGGACACCTGACCTCCAGCCTTGCGCACCATCCGTTCGAGTGTAGCAGAGAGAACGTTCAGTATCTCGCCGCGCGAGGCGCCCACCCGACCGGTTGACCTGAGTAGAGTGAACGCTACATCCAGGCGGACAGAACGTTCTGTCCGCCACGGCCGAAGGAAGCCCATGCCGCACAGTCCCGACCACGCCCGCTCCCTCGCCGAGGCCCACCGCGCGCTGCGCACTTCCCTGCCCGCCGGGCAGGTGCACGTCTCCGGCCCGGGCTACGCCGACGGCGTCGCCTTGTGGAACGGTGCCGTGCGGCACCGGCCCGCCATCGTCCTGACCTGCACCTCCACCGACGACGTCGTCCTCGGGATCCGCACCGCGCGCGAGTTCGGGCTGCCGCTCTCGGTCCGCGGCCGGGGTCACGACCACGCCGGCCGGGCGCTGGCCGACGGCGGCCTGACCCTGGATCTGCGGCCGGTGAACGACGTCCGGGTCGACCCCGCGGCCCGCACCGCCGAAGTCGGGGGCGGCGCGTCCGCCAACGACCTGCTGGCCGCGGCCGGCGAGCACGGCCTGGTCGCCGCGACCGGCACGATCGGCACGGTCGGGGTCGCCGGGCTCACCCTCGGCGGCGGCTACGGGCCGCTGGCCGGACGGGCCGGGCTCGCCGCGGACAACCTGCTGGCCGCCGAAGTCGTCACGGCGGACGGGACGGTCGTGCGCACCGACGCCCGCCGCGAGCCGGACCTGCTGTGGGCGCTGCGCGGGGGCGGCGGCAACTTCGGGGTCGTCACGTCGATGACCGTGCGGCTGCACGCCGTGCCCGCGGTGGTGACCGGTCTGGTGCTCTACCCGTGGCAGCAGGCCCGGTCGGTCCTCGAGCGGGTGCACGCGATCCAGCAGGACTCCACCGACGACCTGACGATCCAGGTCGGCGCGATCGCCGCGCCGGACGGCTCGCCCGCGTTGCTGGTGCTGCCGACGTGGGCCGGCGACGTCGCGACCGGCGAGGCCCCATCGGGGCCGGTGCGGACGCTGGCCCGGCTCGGCGGTCCCCTGCTCGCCGAACTGGCCGCCGCGCCCTACGCCGCGACGATCGCCACGCGGGACGCGATGTTCCCCGACGGCAGGCACGTCACCCTCCGGACCCGCTCGGTGCCCGCGCTGCTCGAAGACGTCGTCGACGTCATCGAGCGGTTCGGCGGCCGGCTGCCGACTCCGCTGTCCGGGCTCACCCTCCACCACTTCCACGGCGCCGCCACCAGGATCTCCCCCGCCGACACCGCGTTCGCGCTGCGCGAGCCGCACCTGATGGCCGAGATCATCGGCATCCACCAGCCGGAGGAATCCGGCGAGCACGTCCGGAGCTGGGCCGACGCGGCGTCCGCGGCGCTGGCCGAGCACGCCTTCCCCGGCGGCTACGCCAACCTCCTCGGGCCGGACGCGATCGACCAGATCCCCCACGTCCACGGGGACAACCTGCCGCGCCTGCGGCGGATCAAGGCGGCCGTGGACCCGGACGGTGTCTTCTCGGCGACGCCGTTGCCGATGGCCTGACGCGGGCAGCGCCGCCGAGCCGGGCTCAGGCGGCGCTCCAGCCCCCGTCGAGGACCAGTTCGGTGCCGGTGACCGACGTGGCTTCGGGCGAGCACAGGTAGGCCACCGCGGCGGCGACCTCGTGCGGTTCGATCAGGCGCTTCACCGCCGACCTCGCCAGCAGGACCTCCGACACCACTTCGCCGGTGCTCAGCCCGTGCACCGCCGCCTGGTCCGCCAGCTGGTTCTCGACCAACGGCGTCCGCACGTACCCGGGGCACACGCAGTTGCTGGTGACGCCCTGCGCCGCGCCTTCCAGCGCGATGACCTTCGACAGGCCCAGGAGGCCGTGCTTGGCGCTGACGTAGGCGGACTTGTACGCGCTGGCCGCAGGCCGTGGACGCTGGCGATGTGGACGATCCGGCCCCAGCCGCGCTCGTACATGCCGGGCAGGACGGCGCGGGTCAGCAGGAACGGCGCCTCCAGCATCAGCCGCAGCATGAACGCGAACCGCTCGGGCTCGAACCGCTCGAGGGGCGCGACGTGCTGGATCCCCGCGTTGTTCACCAGGATGTCCGCCTCGAACGCCCGCTCCGCCAGCTCGCCGGTCCGGCTCAGGTCGAGCGCGAGTGCCTCGCCGCCGATCCGCTCGGCCGTCCCGGTCGCCCCTTCGGCATCGACGTCGCATACCACGACGTGGGCGCCCAGTGCAGCGAGCCGGGTCGCCACGGCCGCGCCGATCCCGCTCGCCGCGCCGGTGACGACTGCTCGGCGTCCCGAAAGGCTCACGATTTCGGTGCGGCGAAGGGATTGGCGTCGGCGTGGTGGTGCCCCCACTCGTCCGAGCGCCCGAAGTCGTGCGGGACCCAGTCGTCGCCCACCTCGATGCCGCCGCAGCCGATCTCGAGGTGGAACCCGCTGGGATTGCGGACGTAGAAGGAGATCGCCTTGTCGTTCATGTGCCGCCCGAGGCTGATCGAGATCGGCACGTCGTCGGCCTTGGCCCGGTCGTAGGCCCGTCCGACGTCGTCGATCGAGGCGTGCTCGAACTCGAGGTGGTGGATCGACGGCGCCTCCGCGCTCGCGAGCGCGATGCTGTGGTGGGTCCGGTTGCAGCGGAAGAAGAACAGGCCGGGCGCCCGGTAGTCGGTCAGCTTGAACTCGAGCACGGACTCGTAGAGTTCGCGCAGTTCCCGGACTTTCGGGCTGGCCAGGACGAAGTGGCCCAGGCCGGTGACGCCGGGGCCACCCGCCGGGCGTTCGACGCCGAGGCGCACCTTGGCTTCGCCGACCGCCAGCTCCACGCGGTACCCGACCGGGTCGGTGAACCAGCGCAGCTGCGTGGCGCCGCGCAGTTCCTTCTCCTCCGCGGTTCCGTCCGCGACGGTGAACCCGGCGCCGGTCAGGCGCCGGGTCAGCCGGTCGAGCTCACCCGGGGTGTCGACGATCCAGCCGAGCTCGCGTGGACTGTCCTCAGTGGACGGGTAGAGCGCGAGGCGGTACTTGAACTCGTCCAGTTCGGCGAGGACGACTTCGTCCGTGCCGGCCTTGGCGTGGCCGACGCCGATGCCCAGCGTGCGCCCGAGCAGGGCGGTCCACGCGTCGACGTCGGTGACGTTGA
Organism: Amycolatopsis nalaikhensis; assembly: GCF_030264295.1. Taxonomy (GTDB): domain Bacteria; phylum Actinomycetota; class Actinomycetes; order Mycobacteriales; family Pseudonocardiaceae; genus Amycolatopsis; species Amycolatopsis nalaikhensis. The sequence continues at coordinate 9,505,257 of NZ_CP127173.1, forward strand.
GACCGACGTAGCCCAGCTTCCTGATACCCACGGTTGTCATCCCTCCGCCGCGGCGGCGGCCCCGCCCCGCAGAAACTCACGCACGATGTGGTTGAACTCGGGTGCCCGCTCGTACTGCACCCAGTGGCGGCAGTGCGGCAGCACGCGCAGCTCCGCGTCCGGGATCCCGGCGAGGATCTTGGGGGCCCAGGTCAGGGGCACGGTCTGGTCTTCCCGGCCCCACACGAGCAGCGTGGGAGCGCTGATCCGGCCCAGATCCGGTGTCAGGTCACCGAAGTTCGGCGGGATCGGCAGCTCCGGGTGGGCCCGCAGGCTCGACTCGTAGCGCTCGTCGATGAGCGCCTCGGTCGCCAGGGACTCGTCGAACACCATGAGCCGCACGAACTCGGCCATGGCTTCGCGCGACGGCTTTTCGGCGGCCATGTACCCGAACAGGCGCTCCAGGCCGACCGGCCACGGCGGCGCGTCCGCCGGCAGGACCCCGCCCGGCGCCATCAGCACGAGCCGGTCGACGCGGTCCGGGTACCGCATCGCGATCCGCATGGCCACCGCGCCCCCGTAGGAGTTGCCGACCAGGTGCGCCCGGTCGATCCCGAGCGCGGTCATCGCACGGCACACCCGGTCGGCGGCGTGGAAGATCAGCGGTTCGCCCGTTTCCGGCCGCGGGGACTCGCCCCAACCCGGCAGGTCGACCACGACGTTGCGGTAGTCGGCGAAGGCGGGCAGGTTCCCGCCGAAGTTGCTCATCCCGGTGGCGCCCGGTCCCGAGCCGTGCAGCCACACGACCGCGCTGCCCGAACCGGCCTCGGTGTAGGCCAGGCGCGCGTCTCCGACATCCAAGGTGCTCGTCACTGTGCCGTCCTCGTCCAAGTGTATGTAGCGCTCACTATACAACGGACGGCAGCGTTATCAAGGCCGTGAATCCGGCTGGATCAGCGCTTCTTCTTCGCCCCGGCGGCCCGCTGCTCCGCCAGCCCGCGGATCAGGGCGACGAACGGGGCGACCTGCGAGCTGTAGGTCGTGCCGTCGAAGCTGTCGGCCACCGAAAGGCCGTCGGTCAACGCGCGCCCGAGGACCGCCAGCTGCTGGACGAGGGCTTCGTTGTTCTTGCCACCGTTCGGCGCGAAGATCGGCGTGAGCGCGTCGACCCAGGACGCGTGCGCGTAGTCGCGGATGCGGCGGACGGTCGCCTGGACCACTTCGGCGTCCTTCTGCGGGCCGACGCTGATGGCGACGAGCAGCCGGAGGTAGTCCGGCCGCCGGTCGAGGGAGGCGCAGGCCGCGGAAAACCACGCCTCGAGGCGGTCGAGCGGCGCCCGGTCGTCGAACGAGGACGGGTTGGGAAACAAGGCGTGCAGCTCTTCGAAGGTGCGCTCGAGCAAGGCCGACAGCACCCCGAGCTTGTTGCCGAAGTGGTAGTAGATCGAGCTGGGCGGCAGGCCCGACTGACCACTCAGGTCCGAGATGGCCATGCCGTCGTAACCCTTTTCGCCGACGAGGGCGCGAGCCGCGTTCAAAATGACCTCTCGGCTGCTCAACCCCGCAGCAGCCGGCGCGGAGCCGGAATCCCTCACCATGCGGGCCATGATAGGTCCGCGTCAGCCTTCCTCCCCCACTGGGCGCGCGGGCGCGTCCTTGGTCAACGCCGCCATGAGCAGGTCGACGAGCGGGCCGGCCTGGGCCGGTGTGCCGTGCCGGACCGAGTAGGCGACGCCGCCCATGAACAGCAGGACGACGTCGGGGGTGAGATCGGTGCGCAAGGTCCCGTCGCGCGCGCCGGCGTCGAGGAGGGTGCCGACGGCGCCGGCGAGCAGCGCGTGACTGTCGGCGAAGGGATCGGCGCCGGAGGCGATGACGGCGTCGAGGGCGGCGGACATGCCGCTCTTGGCCGCGGCGTAGTCGAGGAAGCGCGCCGTCCACGCGCGCGTGGCTTCGGCGGCCGGGTACCGGTCGACCAGGTCGGCGACCGATTCGCACGCCCGCGCGAGCTGGTGCCGGTAGGCGGCGTGGACCAGCTCTTCCCGGGTCGGGAAGTGCCGGTACAGCGTGCCGACGCCGACCCCCGCGCGCCGGGCGATCGCGGCGGGCGCGGCGTCCAGGCCTTCTTCGGCGAACGCTCGCGCGGCGACCTCCAGCAGGCGGGCGCGGTTCTGGAGCGCGTCGCTCCGGGGCCGGCGGGGCGGCGTGGTCATGCGAATCCCTTCTCCGCTTGCGTACCGGAATCCATTCCGCTTAGAGTCGTTAGCGGAACGGATTCCGGTTAGCATCGTACGTCAGGAGACCCGCATGTCCACTTCGGACAAGCCCGTGCGCCACTGGTTCGTCACCGGAGCTTCCGGCGGACTGGGCCGCCACCTCGTCGACCACGCGCTGCGGAACGGCGACCGGGTCACCGCCACCGCCCGCCGCCAGAGCGCGCTGGACGATCTCGCCGAGGCCCACGGCGACCGGCTGACCGTCGAGACCCTCGACCTCACCCGGCCGGCCGACGTCGCCGCGGTGGTCGAGCGGACCCTGCGGGCCGGGCCGGTGGACATCGTGGTCAACAACGCCGGGTACGCGGTCGTGGGCGCCGCGGAAGAGATGAGCGTCGAGCAGATCCGGGACCAGCTCGAGGTGCTGCTACTGGCCCCGATGCTGATCACGCGGGCGTTCCTGCGGCCGATGCGCGACCAGGGCGGCGGCCGGATCATCCAGATCTCCAGCATGGGCGGGCAGATCGCCGTGCCGACGCACAGCGCCTACCACGCGGGCAAGTGGGGACTGGAAGGGTTCTCCGAAAGCGTGGGTCGCGAGGTGGCCGATTTCGACGTCCACGTCACGATCGTCGAGCCCGGCGGCACCCGGACCGGCTTCGCCTCCGCACTGCGCTACACCGAAGAAACGGCCGCCTACCGGGACAACGCCGTCGGCCGGATGCGCCGGCAACTGGAAGCGACCGGCGACGACGCCCTGCCCGGCGATCCGGCGAAACTGGCCGCCGTCATCTTCGGCACCACGCGCGAACCGAACCCGCCCCGGCGCCTCGCCCTCGGCTCGGACACCTACGACGCCGTCCACGCGGCACTCGGGGAACGTCTCGCCGCGCTCGAGTCCGGAAAGGACCTCGCGGCGTCGGTCGCGTTCACCGCCTGACGCGGCCGGGCCGGTGGACTGATCCGGCCCGGCCGCCCGGTCTCAGGCGACGGTCACGTCGACCGTCACCGGGATGTTGCCGCGCGTCGCGTTGGAGTACGGGCAGATGGCGTGGGCGCCTTCGACGAGCGCGTCGGCCGTCGCCTGGTCCACACCGGACAGTTCGACGTGCAGGGCGGCGCCGAGGGTGAACCCGCCTTCGGGCGTCGAGCGCACCTGCACCTCGGCGACGACGGCGGAGTCGGTCACCGGCGTCTTCCGCTGCGCCGCGACGGCCTTGAGCGCCGAGTGGAAGCACGAGGCCCAGCCCGCCGCGAACAGCTGCTCCGGGTTGGTCGCGCCGCCGGGGCCGCCCATCTCCTTCGGGATCGCCAAGGTGAGGTCGAGCAGGCCGTCGTCGCTCCTCGCCTGGCCACCCGCGCGGCCGTCGCCGGTGGAGGTGGCGATGCCGACGTACAGGGGTTCGCTCATGGCCGGAAGTCCTTTCTCGATCGCGCGGGGATGGCGCGATACCGAACGTTCTATCGCGGTTCAGCATGCTGCCTGAGAGCTCGCTCGTCAAGACCGAACGTTCTATCTCACCACGCGAGGACGCCGCACCCCCGAACGCTTGCTCGCGGCCGGGCAAGCCTGACCGGTCAGCGAGCACGTCGCCACTTCGCGATCGCCTGCTCGCCGACCGGGGTGAACAGGTTGACCAGGGTGCCGTCCGGATCGCGCAGCAGCAGCGACCGGTTGCCCCACGGCATCAGCGTCGGCTCGTTGACGAACTCGACCGGCACTTCCCCGCCGCCCAGCCGGGCGTACTCCGCGTCGACGTCGTCGACCAGGAACTCGATGATCAGGCTGTGGTTGTCGGCCGGGCGGGCCGTGCCCGGGCCGAACATCCCGACCGTGCGGGTGCTGCCCACGGCGAGCGTGAACGCGGACGTGGCGAGCTCGGCGAAGTCCGGGGTCGCCCAGGCGGCGGTCAGCCCGGTGAGGTGCTCGTAGAACGCGACGAGGCGCTGGACGTCGGCGGTGATGATGCGAAGTGAAGTGATCTGCATGGGACCGACGTTAGGGGCAATACCGGGCAGAACCCGCCCGGTATTGTTCGGTCATCCCACCGGAACCGCGGGCGCGTCCAGCAGGCTCCGGTCGCCGTCGTAACCGCCGGCCAGCGCGGCCGCCACGTCTTCGTGCGGCGGGCCCAGCCGGACGACGCTGACTTCATCCAGCAGGCGGTAGTGCTCGTCGGCGAGCTCGACGTTCAGGGCGTCGAGATAGCCCCGCAAGTGGGCCGGGGTGCGGGGTCCGACGATGGGGATCATCGACGTCCCGGCCCGGGCGGCACGCTGTCGCAGCCAGGCCAGGGCGACCTGGACCGGACCCGTCCCGGTCTTGTCGGCGACGGACAGGACCGCGTCGAGCACGGTGGTGCGCTGCCCGGTGCCCTCGACGTCCGTCGTCCCGGCCCGGGCACTGAGCCGCCCCTGCTCGCCCTGGCGGTACTTGCCGGTCAGCAGGCCGCCCGCCAGCGGGGAGTACAGCACGACGCCGAGCCCGTGGGCTTCGGCCATCGGCAGGAGCTCCCGCTCCGCGGCTCGCTCGGCGAGGCTGTATTCGGTCTGGATGCCGACCAGCGGCGAGCGCCCGCTCAGCTCGGAGCGGACCGCGGCGCCCGCGACCCGCCAGGCCGGGAAGTTCGACAGGCCGCCGTAGCGGATCTTGCCCGCGCGGACCAGGTCCTCGAACCCGGCGAGGATCTCCGGGACCGGGGTGACGCCGTCGGGGAAGTGCGGCATGAAGACGTCCACGTAGTCGGTCTTCAACCGCCGCAGGCTCTCCTCGAGGGAGCGGATCATGGTCTTGCGGCTGTTGCCGGTGGTACCCGGCCGCACGTCCGGCCGCCGGGTCCCGCTGTACTTGGTGATCACCACGAAGTCGTCGCGCTCGCGGCCGAGGAGTTCGCCGAGCACGGTTTCGGCTTCGCCGTCCTGGTAGACGTTCGAGACGTCGAACGTGGTGCCGCCGGCGGCGACGAACGCCTCGAAGATCGCCTTGGCGCCCGCTACGCCCGCGGCGGTGGGCGCCGAGCCGAAGTTGGCCGTGCCGAGCACGTACTCCGAAACCCGCAAGCCGCTCTGCCGCCCGAATGTCTGATAACGCAAGGGATCTCCTCGAAGCACGTGGGGTATGGTTCGGACGTTACCACAAAAAACGAATGGTCATTCTTTTATGCCGAGAGTCACCCAGGCGCACCTCGACGCGCGCCGTCAGCAGATCCTCGACGCGGCCCGCGCCCGCTTCGCCACGCACGGCTTCGCGCGGACGTCGATGACCGACCTCGTCGAGGCTTCCGGCCTTTCCGTCGGCGCGATCTACCGCTACTTCAAGGGGAAGGACGAGATCGTCACCGCCATCTGCGAGCAGGTCGGGCACTCGCTCCCCGCGGAGCTGACGGCCGGGTCCGTGCACGACTTTCTCGAGCACATCCGCACTTCGGCCCGCGAGGACGACCACGCCCGCCTGGTCGCCCAGATCTACGCCGAGGCCGCCGTGTCGCCACCCCTCGCCGAGCTGGTCCGGCGGCAGCTCGACGACCTGCGCACCGCGGTCGCCGCCCTGCTGCCCGGCCGCGAGCCCGCCGAAGCGGAACGGATCGCCGAAGCGTTCGTGAGCCTCTGCATGGGCTACAACCAGCAGCTCGCCGTCCGCGGCGACCTCGACCCGGCGCCCTTCACCGCGGCCCTGGTGGCGATCATCGGGTCGTGACGGCTCAGAACGCGGGCGGCTGACCGCCGAGCGCCCGCAGGACGGTCGTGACCAGCAGGTTGGTGCGGGCCGTCACGTCGTCGGCGGCCCCGGCGAGTTCCGGGCGCCGGCCGGGGTGTGGTGGACCGCGTCGAAGATCGCCAGGTAGAGGCGCAGGCACCACGCGGGGTTCTCCGCCGTGATCGCGCCCGCGGCGTGCAGGCGGGCGAACAGCTGCTCGGCGCGCTCCTGAACCTCGGCGCTCAGGTGGGAATCGCGGCCGGGCAACGCGGAGACCACGGCGTCCAGCACCGAGCGGTTGCCGAGCTTGAGCTCCATCACGCGCTCCGTGACGCGGTACAGGGCGACGAGCGGCGGCGCCGTGTCGACCTTCGCCTCTTGGAGCGCGCGCAGGTACTGGTCGTCGAGCTGGGCGCACAGGGTCTCGAGCAAGGTCTTCCGGGACGCGAACCTGCGGTGGACCGTCGCGCGGCCCACGCCCGCCTCGTCCGCGATGCGCTCCATGGACGCGGTCGGGTCGTCGGCGAGGACGACCCGGGCGGCTTCCAGGATGCGGGCGACGCTCCGCTCGGCGTCCGCTCGGACCGGGCGGGACGGGACGGACGCGCTCATCTGACCTCCTCGAGATCACTCAGCTTAACGAACAGCGTAGTCGAAACATCGGAATTCCACCTGTTGACAGAAGTGAGACTTTGCTGTTTCGTTTGTTGAGTCAACGGCTACTTGACCGTCCACATCAGGAGGCAGGGAACATGGATCTTCAGCTCGCCGGGAAGCGCGTGCTCGTGACCGGGGCCAGCAAGGGCATCGGCCTGGCCATCGTGCGTTCCTTCGTCGCGGAAGGGGCGTCCGTGACCGCCGTGTCGCGGCGGAGCACGCCCGAACTGGAGGCGACCGGCGCGACGTTCGTGGCCGCCGACCTGGCCGAGCCCGACGGGCCCTGGCGCGTGGTCGAGCAGGTCCTCGCGGCCGACCCCCGGCTCGACGTGCTGGTGAACAACGCGGGCGGCGGCGACCTGCCGGAAGGGTCCCTCGGCAACGTCCTCGAGGGCGGGGACGACATCTGGCTGGACGTCTTCGAGCTGAACTTCCACTCCGCCGTGCGCGTCACGCGAGCCGCGCTGCCCGCGTTGCTCGAAGCGCGGGGCGCCATCGTGAACATCACCTCCGACACCGCGCGGCGCATCGGCGCTCCCGGCAGCACTCCCCTGCCGTACGCGGTGTCCAAGGCCGCGCTGAGGACGTTCTCGCGCGGGCTCGCCGAGCGCGTGGGCCCGGACGGGGTGCGGGTCAACACCGTCTCGCCGTCGGCGACGCGGACTCACCTGCTCGCGGGCGAAGGCGGCTACCTCTCCCAGCTGGCGGACGCGATCGGGGTCGAGCACTCGGCCGTGCTGGCGGGGTTGCCGAAGGACCTTGGCATGCTGACCGGCCGCCTGATCGAGCCGGACGAGATCGCCCGCGCCGTCCTGCTGCTGTCCTCCCCCGCCATGCCGAGCGTGATCGGCGCGGACTGGGCCGTGGACGCCGGTTCCGTCAAGGTCGCTTAGGCGCCCTGGCTCGGGCACCATCGGAGGAACCGCGGGAGCCCGCCCCGGGAACGAGACCGATGCGGATCGGCGACATCACCATCCATCCGTTCAGCGACGGCACGTTCCGGGCGTCGCCCGCCTACTTCGGCGAGCACGTCCGGCCCGAGGGGCACGAGCACCTGTTCCAGCCGCGCGACGGGATGGCGTGGCTGCCCATCGGCTGCTTCCTCGTCCGCACCGGGGACCGGACCGTGCTCGTCGACGCGGGCATGGGTCCCGCGCTGGACGACGGCGGGCCACCGCGGCTCCTCGTCGGCGGGCAGCTGCCGGCCGGGCTCCGCGCGGCCGGGGTCTCCCCCGCCGACATCACCGACGTCGTGTGCACGCACCTGCACGTCGACCACTGCGGCTGGCTCTACGACACGAACGCCGAGCCGGTGTTCCCCCGGGCCACGATCCGGTTCGGCACCGGCGACTGGGACCACTTCGTCGTGGGGCCGGCGAAACTGGCCGGCCACATCCGCCGGGGCCTGCTCGCCGGGCGCGAGCGCGACCGCGTCCGGCTCGTCGACCGGGACACCACGATCGCGCCCGGCCTCTCGCTGACGCTGACGCCCGGGCACACGCCGGGTCACCTCTGCCTCGTCGTCTCCTCGGCGGGACGGCGGGCCCTGCTGCTCGGCGACGCGATCACCTGCCCGGTCCAGCTCGACGAGCCCAGCTGGCAGTCGATGGCCGACGTCGACCCCGCCCTCGCGCGGCGGGTCCGCGAAAGCCTCTTCCGCGAACTGGAGGACGAGGCCACCACCGGCGTCGGCGCGCACTTCCCGGAGCTGGCGTTCGGCCGCGTGCTCACCGGGCAGGGTCGCAGCTGGCACACCTGACGGCCGCTCAGGACGGCTCGATTCCCGCGATCCGCAGCCACACCACCTCGCAGGTTTCAGCGGCCTGGTCGAGCGCCTCGAGCGACACCGCCGACGCGTGGTAGAACGTCCGCTCGACCATCCAGCACACCGCGCCCGCGAGGGCCGGGGCGCCGTCGGGCCCGTCGTGGGACGGCACCCCGGCGCGGACCAGGATCGCCGCGATCGCGTCGATGAAGATGTCCGCGGTCTCCGTCCACAACGCGCCGATCTCGGGGATGGTCGAAGCCTGGTCGATCGCGACGCGCATGATCAGGCCGTGCTCGCGCCAGTGGTCGCGGGTGCGGCGCATGGCCGTCGCGATCGCGTCGCGCGGTTCCGCGGGGTCGTCCGCCGCCGCGCGGGACTTCTCGCGCAGTGCCTCGATCATTCTGGCGAAGAGCGCGACCAAGGCCTCCTGCTTGGAGCTGAAGTAGAAGTACGTCGACGCGCGGGAGAGCCCGGCGCGTTCGGCGATGTCGTTGGTCGTGAGCGCGTCGAAGCTCTTGACCGCCAGCAGGTCTTCGAGCACCTCGAGGATCTTCTGCTCGCGCAGGTCCCCTTTGGACGGCGCACCGGACCGCCGCCGGACCGCCTTGCCGGGCATCGCCTCTCCCCTTCCGTCGGTACCGCTCACGATGCCACCCGTGAGTCAGTTCGTGGCGATCTGGTGCCCGTCCGGGAAGTCCGTCGACCGCGACAGCGCTTCCCACGCCTCGATGTCCGCGGCCACCGCGGCCCGGCCGCTCGCGACGAGCCGCAGCGCGTCCGAGCCGAGCACGAGGTGCACCGGCGGCTTCTCCGCCTCGATCACCTCGAGCACGGCTTCGGCGGCCTTGGCGGGGTTGCCGAGCTGGTTGCCGCTGGCGGCCTGCCGGGCCGCGCGGATCGGCTCGAACAGCTCGTCGTAGTCCGCGATCGACCGGTCGCTGCGGACCATCGAGCGGCCCGCCCAGTCCGTCCGGAACGAGCCGGGCTCGATGATCGTCACCCGCACCCCGAACCCGGCGACCTCTTTGGACAGTGTCTCCAGCATGCCCTCCACCGCGTACTTGCTGCCGCAGTAGTACGCGAGCCCGGGCACGGTCATCAGCCCGCCCATCGAGCTGACGGCGAAGATGTGCCCCGAGCGCCGCTTCCGCATGCCCGGCAGGACGGCGTGGACGGTGGCCGCCACGCCGAAGACGTTGACGTCGAACTGCGCGCGCAGCTCGGCCATCGGGGACTCCTCGAACACGCCCTCGTGCCCGTAGCCGGCGTTGGCGATCAGGACGTCGATCGGGCCGACGGTGCGCTCGACCTCGGCGACCACGGCGAAGACCGCCTCGTCGTCGGTGACGTCGAGCTGCCGGGCGTGGGCGCGGCCGGGCGCGAGCGCCTCGAACTTCTCCAGGTCTTCGGGCTTGCGGACGGTGCCGACGACGGTGTGCCCGGCCGCCAATGCGCCTTCGGCGAAGGCGCGGCCGAGGCCGCTGCTGGCCCCGGTGATCAGGAAGGTTCGCTTCGTCATGCCCTCGACTCTACGCCTTGTCGAGAAAATTCTACACTGTGTCGACGATCGCGTTGCCGAGGTTCTCCACCGCGAGGTACGGGTTGAGGTGCGGGTGCCTGCTGCCGACAGCGACGTCCCTCCAGAAGCGCTGCAGGACGTTCGCCGTCGCGAAACCACTCGAACCGTGCAGGTCGAGCATCCGCTCGACGGCGTTCCGGCAGTCCCGCCCGGCGTCGGCGAGGGCCATGCGCAGCCGCGGACCGTCCACAGGGGACAACTCGGCCGCGCTCGCCTCGCGGGCGACGTCGAGCATCGTCTTCTCGGCGCGGTCCACGAGGTAGGTGGCCTCCGCCAGCCAATGACGGGCCCCCGGCGACTCGCCCATGCGCTCGTACGCGGTCATGAACGGCTTGCGGTCCGAGGCGAACATCGCGGTGACGGCGTCGAGCGCGCCTCGGGCGGCGCCCACCACCGGGCCGAGCACCGTGGTGGCGTACAGCATCGCGTCCGTCAGGGGGAAGGGTGACGCCGCCGCGATCCGCGCGGCGGGTACCAGGACGCCGTCCGCGACCAGGGTGTGGCTGCCGGTGCCGCGCATGCCCGCCACGTCCCAGGCCCGTTCGACGACGAGGTCGGCCGTCGGCACCACCGCGAACGAGAACTCGCCGTCGACCAGCACCGCGAGCGTGGCCCAGACCGCGTCTTCACAGCCCGAGACGTTCGGCCAGCGGCCGGTGACGCGCACCCCGTCCGGCACCCGCTCGCCCCGCGCGCCCGGCACTCCCGAGCCGCAGAAGAGCGCGTCCGGATCGGCGAAGAAGTCCGGCGTCGCGGAACCGGTGAAGGTGCGGGCGGCGAGGTTCTTGGACGTCACGCAGGTCCCGGCGATCCACGCGGTGGAGGGGCAGGCCCGGCCGAGGCCGGTCAGCCGTCGCGCGATGGTCTCGGCGTCCGCCCATTCCCCGCCGTGCTCTTGCGGGGTCCGCCAGGCGAAGACGCCGTCCTCGCGCAGGGCGGCCAAGCCTTCAGCCGCCGGTCGCGCGTTCTGCTCGGCTTTCGCGGCGTGGGCGCGCAGGACGTCCGTGGTCCCGGGGTTCGCGTATTCGATCACTCCACCGACCCAAGCACCGGCCGCGCGCGGGGTGCCATGCGCGAGCGGCACCGGTTCATACGCGGCTGTGCGCCGGTAGCATCGCCGGGTGGACCTGATCAGCGAGGTGATCCGCACCGTGCGGGTCGGGAGCGCCGGCGCGCGCCTGATCAGGAACCCGGCCTCCGCGGGCCTCCGGTTCGCCGCGTTCGACGGCAGCGGGTTCCACATCATCACGCGCGGCACCTGCTGGCTGATCGGCCACGACGAGCCCGTCGCCCTGCGGCCGGGCGACATCGTGCTCACCTCGTCGGGCGCCGAGCACGGGCTCAGCCCGGTCCCCCGCGCGCTGGCGGACATCCCGCTTTTCGAGCCGGGCGCGGACCTGCCCGTCTCGGAACCCGCGTCGTTCGAGTTCCTGTGCGGGGCCTACCGGCTCGACCACGGCACCGCTCCCCAGTACCTGCGCGCGCTGCCCGACCTCATCGCGCTGTCGCCGGACTACGACCGCCACCCGGAGCTGCGGTCGCTGATCGACCTCCTCGTCGCCGACGTCGCCGCGGACCGGCCGGGCTCCGGCGCGACGCGGCGGGCGCTGCTGGACCTGGTCCTCGTCCAGGTCCTCCGCCAGTGGCACGAGTGGGACGGCTCGGCCGGGTGGCCGGCGGTGGCCGACCCGGGGATCGCGGCCGCGCTGCGCGAGATCCACGAAAACCCGCACCGGCCGTGGACGGTGGGGCGGCTGAGCGAGGTCGCGGGCCTGCCCCGCACCGCCTTCTCCCGGCTGTTCACCACCGCGGTGGGCCGGCCGCCGATGAGCTACCTGACCGGCTGGCGGCTCGCCCGGGCCGCCCGGCTGCTCCGCGAAACCGACGCCTCGCTGGCGAGCATCGCCCCGAAGGTGGGTTACTCGACCGAGTTCGCCTTCTCGGCGGCCTTCCGCCGCGAGTACGGCGTGTCGCCGGGGCGGTTCCGGACTGCGCCGCCCACGCTGACCGGCGCCGACGTCCGCTGACCGCAATGCGTTTGTCGCGAGCTCACGGCCGCGGTTAGGCTGCGGTCGTGCCCCTCACCGTCCGTTTCGCCCGTGGCCGCCGGCCGCGCGGCTGCCAGGCGCCCGCGCGGCGCGTGCGCGGACGCCGGGTGCGGTACGCGATCGGCGCCGAGGCGGGCCAGGTCGACGGGATGCGATGGCAGCGTGCGCCGCACGTCGCGAGGGAGCACCGGCTGACCCGGTGAGCCCGCGTGTTCGTGCGCTCCGGTGAACCCCGACCAGCCACGAACCACCCGGGACGTCCCGGGTCAGGAGCACATCGCCATGCCGCACTTCTTCTTCCCGGCCGCGCCGGGCGGTCTTCCCGATGTCCGGGGGTACTTCGGTGCCTTCGGCGGCCAGTTCGTCCCCCAGGCGCTCGTCGCCGCCATCGACCAAGTCGCCGCCGAGTACGAGCGGGCGAAAGACGATCCGGCCTTCGTCGCCCGGTTCGAGGACCTGCTCGCCCACTACGTCGGGCGCCCCAGCGCGCTCACCGAAGTCCCGCGCTTCGCCGCGCACGCCGGTGGCGCGCGCGTGTTCCTCAAGCGCGAAGACCTCAACCACACCGGCTCGCACAAGGTGAACAACGCGCTCGGCCAGGCACTGCTCGCCCAGCGGATGGGCAAGACCCGCGTCATCGCCGAAACCGGCGCGGGCTCGCACGGCGTCGCGACGGCCACCGCGTGCGCGCTGACCGGCCTCGCCTGCACCGTCTACATGGGAGAGACCGACATGCGGCGCCAGTCGGTCAACGTGGCGCGGATGGAGCTGCTGGGCGCCGAAGTCGTCCCGGTGACGTCGGGTTCACGCACCCTCAAGGACGCCATCAACGAGACGTTCCGCGACTGGGTCGCCCGCGTCGAGGACACGCACTACCTGTTCGGGACGGTCGCCGGGCCGCACCCGTTCCCGGCCATGATCCGCGACTTCCAGCGCGTCATCGGCGTCGAAGCCCGCCGCCAGCTCCTGGCGCGGACCGGGCGGCTGCCCGACGCCGCAATCGCTTGCGTGGGCGGCGGATCCAACGCGATCGGGCTGTTCCACGCGTTCCTCGACGACCCCGGCGTGCGGCTGATCGGCTGCGAGGCCGCCGGGCACGGTGTCGACAGCGGGGAGCACGCGGCGTCGCTTTCGGCGGGCGATCCGGGTTTCCTGCACGGCTCGCGGTCGTACGTCCTGCAGGACGACGAAGGCCAGATCCTGGAGGCGTGGTCGATCTCGGCCGGACTGGACTACCCCGGCGTCGGCCCGGAACACGCGCACCTGCACGACTCGGGCCGCGCCGAGTACCGCCCGGTGACCGACGACGAGGCGATGCGGGCGTTCCGGCTGCTCGCCGCGACGGAGGGCATCGTCCCGGCGATCGAGAGCGCGCACGCGCTGGCGGGCGCGTTGCGGGTCGGCGCCGAGCTGGGCCCGGAGGCGGTCCTGCTGGTGAACCTGTCCGGACGCGGCGACAAGGACCTCGACACGGCCGCCGTCCACTTCGGACTGGAGGGCACGCGATGAGCCTGCTCACCGAGACTTTCGCCAAGACGAAGGCGGCCGGGCGGGCCGCTCTGATCGCGTACTTGCCCGCCGGGTTCCCGACGGTCGACGCCGGGATCGCGGCGATCCGCGCGACCCTCGACGCGGGGGCGGACATCGTGGAAGTAGGCGTGCCGCACAGCGACCCGGTGCTGGACGGCCCGGTCATCCAGACGGCCGACGACATCGCGTTGCGCGGCGGGGTCCGGATCGCGGACGTCCTGCGCACGGTGCGCGAAGTCCACGCGGCCACGGGCAAGCCGGTGCTGGTGATGCCGTACTGGAATTCGGTGGCGCGGTACGGAGTCGAGCGGTTCGCGCGCTCATTGGCGGCGGCGGGTGGCGCGGGGTGCGTCCTGCCGGACCTGCCGGTGGCGGAGTCGGCGGAGTGGCGGTCGCACGCTTCGGCGCATGACTTGGCGACCGTGTTCGTGGTCGCGCCGAGCAGCACGGACGCGCACCTGGTGGCGACCGCGGCGGCGGGGACGGGGTTCGTGTACGCGTCGGCGTTGATGGGCGTTACCGGGACGCGTGAGTCCGTGGACGAGGCTGCCGCCGTGCTGGTCCGTCGGCTTCGTGCGGTGACCGAGCTGCCCGTGTGCGTGGGGATGGGGATCGCGGATGCTCGTCAGGCTGCCGAGGTGGCCGGGTTCGCTGATGGGGTGATCGTCGGGTCGGCGCTGGTCGAGACGCTTCTCGGGGCGCGGGATGAGGCTGAGGGTGTGGCTGAGCTTGAGCGGCTCACCGCGCAGCTCGCCGCGGGCGTGCGTGCGTGAGCGGGTGGCCGGGCTCGCTGTGGCGGGCTCGGCCACCCGGGTCACTCGGTCTCGAGGAACTGCTGGGTGCCGAGCACGCGGAGCAGCTCGAGTTTCTCCGCGGCGTCCGCGCCCTCCAGCGGCAGGAGGATCCGGATCCGCAGCCCCGCCTCGGGCAGCTCGAGCAACCGGCACCGCAGCCGGATCACCCCCACCGCCGGGTGGTGGACGTCCTTCAGGTCCGCGTGCCGGACGGCCACGTCGTGCCGCTCCCACAGCGTGCGGAACTCCTCGCTGTGCGCGGCGAGATCCTCGACCAGCGTCGTGATCTCGGCGTCCTCGCCGCGGCGGGAATACGTCGCGCGGAGGTCGCTCACGTGCGCCGCCGACAGGCGGGCCCGGTCGGCCTCCGGCACGTGCGCGCGGGACTCCTCGCGCGTGAACCAGCGCCGGTAGACGTTGCACTCCCCGTCGAGCTCGGTGCGGCACGCCACCGCGTCGTCGAGCGCGTTGGTGTGGAGCACGTCGCCGACGTCGTTGTAGACGCACGTCGGCAGGGCGTCGAGGTGCTCGACGAGCTGACGGAGACCGGGGTCGAGGTGGCGTCCGACCTGGCGCGGCGGGATCGGCACCCCGGCGAGGCGGAACAGGTGGTCCCGCTCGTCGGGGGTGCACCGCAGCGCGCGGGCGAGGGCGGCCACCACCTGCTCGGACGGGTTGGAGCCGCGGGCCTGCTCCAGCCGCGCGTAGAAGTCGCTCGACAACCCCGCCAGGACCGCGACCTCCTCGCGCCGCAAGCCGGGCGTCCGGCGGCGCACCGTTTCCGGCAGGCCGACCTCGGACGGCGAGAGCCCCTCCCGCCGACGGCGCAGGAATTCGGCGAGCCCGGACCGGTCGATCATGAATCCAGCATGCTCGCGCGGCCGCCGCCGCGTCCAGGACCAGGTCGGTCCTGGATGGACCGGGCCTGCCCGGGCCCGGTTCCCGGCCGCAAGCTGGGCCCATGGACAACAACTACGTCCGGCTCGCCCGGCGCATCCCGGTTCCCGATGCCGTCCCGACGGTCTCCGTCAACCCGGTCACCCTGCCGGCGCCCGGCCGCGCCCTCCCGCTGGAACTGCGGGTCACGGCGCCCCTGCACGGTGACGCCCTGCCGATCGTGCTCCTGTCCCACGGCGGCGGCAGCTCGCACTACCTGAAGTCGAAGGACGGCTACGCGCCACTCACCGACTTCTACGCGAGCCACGGGTTCGCCGTGCTCCAGCCGACCCACCTGAGCTCGCCCAACGGCGGGCTCGGCCTCGACGAAACCGCACCGGGTCACCCGCTGTTCTGGCGTTCCCGGATCGACGACTTCGTGCTGATCCTCGACCACCTGGCCGCCATCGAGGCCCAGGCACCGGTCATCGCCGGACGGCTCGACCCGGCGCGCGTCGCCGCCGTCGGGCACTCGGCCGGTGGCAACACGGTCAGTGCGCTGCTCGGCGGGCGAGCCGACCTTCGTGACCCGCGCGTCAAGGCCGGGGTGCTGCTCGCCTCGACCGGCAGCGCCGAGGGCATGACCGAAGCGATGCGCACGCGGTACCCCGAGCTGGAAACCGACTTCTCCCACCTGACCACGCGCACGCTGGTGGTCCACGGCGACGAGGACGGGAACCCCGTCGCCACCACCCGGGGCGCCGCCTGGCACGCCGAGCCGTACCACCTCAGCCCCGGCGCGGACGCGCTGCTGGTCCTGCCGGGCGCGAAGCACTACCTGGGCGGAATCATGGGTTACAGCCTCGCGGAGACGGACGACGAGGACCCCGAGCGGCTGGCGGTCACCCAGCGCATGACGTGGGCCTACCTGTGGTCCGCCCTGCACGACGGCGACCCGGCGTGGCAGCGGGCGATCGAGGCGATCGACGCCGACCCGTCGCTCGGTCGGGTTCAGACCAAGCACCCGTGATGCGCCGGTCCACAGTGGACGCCCGTGCGGTGGCCGAAACAAGGTCTTGAATGAGTCATTCAGGACCTCCGACGCCCTGAATGACTCATTCAAGACCTCCGCGCGGGCGGCCCCGGCGAACGTCAGCCGCGTGGTGAAGACCCGGCCTGGGCCGCCTTGAGCAGCAGTTCGTGCAGGACCACCCGTTCGGCGTCGGTGAGCGCGCCGACGGACTCCGCCAGAACCCCCTCGAGAACGACCGATCCGGCCTCGTAGGCCCGCTGGCCATCCTCAGTCAGCGAATGCCGGGTAGCGCGGCCGGGCCCATCCGCCCGCTTCAACAGGCCCCGGTCGATCATCCGCTTGGCGAGCGTCCCCATGGACTGGTCGGTCTGGAACGTCAGCTCCGCCAGCGTGTGCAACGTGGCGTCCGGCTGTTCGTGCAGGTGCCGCAGGACGTCCCACTGCACCAGGGAAAGCCCCGCGTGCGCGGACAACCGGCGGTTGGCCTCCCGGTGGTGCCGCCACTGCAGCCGCTTCACCGCGAGCCCGATCTCCTGAAGCGACGGTGACACCGACGCAGCGTATCCCACCACCGGCCGCCCTCCTCACTCTTGGCAAAATAAGTATCGTTATATAAGGTTGTTTACATGAGTATCCCAGTCCCGGCCGGCAGCCTCCGGCCCACCCGCCTCCAGCGCGTCCCGTTCGGCGCGGTCACCGTCGAGGACCGCGACCACACCCGCCCCTTCCTGCTGCTGCACGGCGGTGGCGGCCCGGCGACGATGACCGGGTTCGCCGACCTGCTCGCCCAGCGCACGCACTCCCGCGTGCTGACCCCGACCCACCCCGGCTTCGCGGGCACCCCGCGGGTGCCGGGCGTCGACTCCACCCGCGCCCTCGCCGCCGCCTACGTCGGCATGCTCGACGAGCTCGGCCTCAGCGACGTAACCGTGCTCGGCAACTCCTTCGGCGGCTGGCTGGCCGCGGAGATCGCGCTGCTCGGCAGCCCGCGCGTCAGCGGTGCGGTGATCGTCGACGGCATCGGGATCGAGGTCGAGGGCCACCCCGTGACCAGCGTCGCCGGGCTCGCCCCCGCCGACCTGCAGAAGCTGTCCTTCCACGACCCGCGCAAGGCACCCACGCCCCCGGCCGCGGGCGGGACCGGCCCGAGCCCGGACATCCAGGCCCTGATCTCCTACGCCGGCCCGGCCATGGCCGACCCGACCCTGCTGGACCGGCTGTCCGGCCTCGGCCACTTCCCCGTGCACGTCGTGTGGGGCGAAAGCGACGGGATCGTCAGCCCGGAGTACGGCAAGGCGTATGCGGCCGCGATCCCGACGTCGACGTTCACCCTGCTCCCCCGCTCCGGCCACCTGCCCCAGGTCGAGACGCCCGAGGAACTGCTCGGCGCCCTCCTCGACCTCGGCACCGACTGACGGGCGCGCGCATGGACACCACCCTGGCGGTCACCCGGATCGCCCACGCGTGCCAGCTGCTCGAGCTCGGCGACCTGCGCGTCCTCACCGACCCGTGGTTCACCCAGACCGCCGTCTACTACCAGGGCGAGCCGGTCGCGGCGACGCCGTCCACTTTGGATCATCTCGACGCTGTGGTGATCAGCCACGAGCACTACGACCACTGCGACCTCGACGCGCTCCTGGCGGGCGGGCTCGACCCCGACACGCCGATCGTCGGACCGGGCACGGTCACGGCCATCGCGAAGGACAAGGGCTTTTCCCGGCTGCACACCATCGAAGCGTGGGAGTCCACCCGGATCGGCGACCTCACGGTCACCGCCACGCCGGGCGAGCACGGCGTCCACGAGGTGACGTTCGTGCTCCAGGCGGGCGGCCGCACCGTGTTCTTCGGCGGCGACTCGCTGCGCGTGCCCGAACTCGACCGCATCCCGGAGCGGCTGGGGCCGGTCGATCTCACGATCCTGCCCACCAACGGCCTGTGCGTGCGGACGGCGGACCTGCGCCAGGTGGTGATGGACGCCGAAGAAGCCGCCGGGCTGACCGCCGTGCTGCGGCCGAAACTGGCCATCCCGCACCACTACGCGTTCCACAGTGGCTGGCTCGGCGACCGGATGATCACCAAGGGCGACCAGGACCCGCGCCACTACGCCGATGCCGTCGCACGCCTCGCACCGGACGTCGACGTGCGCATCGTCCTGCCCGGCGTCCGGGTCGTGGTGCCGTAGGCGTTACGCGGCGATCAGCTCCGCGAACCGCTCCGGGCTGACGTTCCCGCCGCTGATGATCACCCCGACCCGGCCGGACGCGGCCACCTGCCCGCTCATCAGCGCGGCCAGGCCGGTCGCGCCGCTGGGCTCGAGGACGAGCTTCAGCCGTTCGAACGCGAACCGCATCGCTTCCCGGACCCCGTCGTCGGACACCAGGGCGATGTCGTCGACCAGGTTCCGGTTGATCGAGAAGGTCAGCTCGCCGGGGATCGAGGCGGCCTGGCCGTCGGCGATGGTGCGGGGCACCGGGATCGACACCCGTTCGCCCGCCTCGAGCGACCGCTTGGTGTCGTCGCCGTCGGCCGGTTCGACGCCGACGACGCGGATGCCGGGCCGCACCGCCTTCGCTGCCGTCGAACTGCCCGCGATGAGACCGCCCCCGCCGACCGGGACGACCAGCGTGTCCACCGGACCGGCGTCTTCGAGCAGCTCCAGCGCCGCGGTGCCCTGACCGGCGATCACGTGCGGGTGCTCGTACGGCGGGATCAGCGCCAGTCCCCGGTCGGCCGCCAAAGCTTCGCCGAGCGCGACCCGGTCGCCGGTGTAGCGGTCGTAGGTGACGATCTCGGCGCCGTACCCCTTCGTCGCGTCCACTTTGGACTTCGGGGTGTCCTCGGGGACCAGGATGACCGCACTGCTCCCGAGTTCCCGTGCGGCGAGCGCCACGGCTTGGGCGTGGTTGCCCGACGAGTACGCGGCGATGCCCTTGGCCAGCTGCTCCGGCGAGAGCCGGGAGGCCGCGTTGTACGCGCCGCGGAACTTGAAGGCCCCGATGCGCTGGAGGTTCTCGCACTTGAGCAGCACTTCGGCGCCGACGAGCTCGTCGAGGGTCCGGGAGCGCACGACCGGCGTCCGGTGGGCGACCCCGGCCAGGCGGGCGGCGGCGTCGCGGATGTCGTCGAGGGTGACGGGCGGGGTCATGGTGCTCCTTGCTCACGGATTTCGGCGAGGTAGGTGTAGGCGGAGGCGCGGGAGATCCCGATCCGGGCGGCGACCTGCGGCACGGCGCGCCGGACGGCGAAGACGCCGCGTCGGTGCAGGCTCCGGAACAGGTCGAGGCGTTCGTCGCGGCTGAGCGCGGCCCACGGTTTGTTCAGCCGCAGCTGGTGTTCGTCGACGATCGCGTCCACGACGGCGTCGATGTCGTCACCGAACGTCGTGGTCGGCGTTGCCGCGGTGGCGGTCCCGACGTCGGCGAGTTCGCCGACCAGGGCCCGCAATTGGCCCAGCGCTGTCACGTCGAGGTTCACGCACAGCGCGCCGAAGACCGTGCCGCCGCTGTCGCGCAGCAGCATGGTCGAGGACTTCACGAGTTTCCCGGACGCGGTGCGGGTGAGGTAGTTCAGCTGGTCCTCGGCGTCGTCCCCCCGCGCCAGCAGGCCCATGCCGATTTCGCTCATCGACCCGCCGACGCTGCGTTCGGTGACCGACCCGGCGATCGCGACCACGGACGTCTCGGGGCGCCGGAAGTCGTGGACGACGACTTCGCAGAACGAGCCGAGGGTCGCGGCGATGCCGTCGGCGACCGGGCCGAGCGCGGCGAGGATGGCGTCCTGTTCAGACATCGCGCAGCCGGGCGAGGGCCTCGACTTCCACGACCCCGCCGTAGGGCAGCGACGCGAACGCCTGGGCGCACTCGGCGGCGAACCCGCCGGGTACCAGCGCCCCGGTTCCGGTCACGCCGAGCCGCCCGGAGACGGCCACGAGGTCGCCACTGCGGAAGGCGGCGGGGTACGGGTGCTCGGTGCTCACCGGACTGACTGTACAAGTCATGGACAAAAAGTCCAGATGGTCCGCGTCACGTCAATTCGCCGGTGAGGTGCTGGGAACCGAGGACCGCCAGCATCTCGAGGGCGTCGGCGCTGTCGGTGCCGAGGGCCGGGGTGAACCAGAGCAGGCGCTGGCGGCCGTCTTCGCTGAAGAGGTTGAGGCAGTTGACTTCCACGGTGCCCAGTGCCGGGTGGACGATGCGCTTGCGGTCGTCGCGGCGGAACGCGACATCGTGTTCGGACCACAGCCCGGCGAATTCGGGTGAGCTCGTCAGCAGCTCCTGGATCATCGACGCGGCTTCGGTGTCGCGGGGACCGCGGGCCGCGGCGGCCGCGCGCAGGTCGGCCGTGAACGCGCGCGACTGCGTGTCGTGGTCCGCCGCCGGGTACAGCTGCCGCGCCTCCGGCTCGGTGAACCACCGGTAGGCGAAACTCGCCCGCCGGCCGCGGAAGCCCGACTGGTCGCCCAGCAGCGCGACGGCGAGCGGGTTCTGCACCAGGGTGACGTGCAGGTCGGTGATGACCTGGGCGGGCGTCGACGGCAGGCGGCCGAGCAGGTCGAGCATCCCGGGGTGGACGTGCGCGGCGGGGCCGGTCTCGGCGGGCACCGGGCGCTCGGCGAGGTGGAAGAGGTAGTCGCGCTCGTCGCGGGTCAGCCGCAGCGCGCGGGCGAGCGCGGCGAGCATCTGCTCCGACGGCTGCGATCCGGCGCCCCGCTCGAGCTCGTTGTAGTAGTCGACGGACGCGCCGGCGAGCTGCGCGACCTCGTCGCGGCGCAACCCCGGAACCCGCCGCCGCGGTCCGGCGACGAACCCGACGTCCTCGGGACGGATGCGCTCGCGCCGGGAGCGCAGGAACGCCCCCAGTTCGCGGTACCTCGCGGGACTCATGGCTCCAGTCTGCCCGCGCGGCGCCCGCGACACAGGGGATGACGTCCCCTGGTTCGGGGCCGCGGCCGGGCCGATCGTGGAGGCACGACCGAGAGAGGAACCACCATGCCCTTCGCCAACCTCAAGGTGCCGTCCGGAACGCTGACACCGGAGTCCAAGAAGAAGCTCCAGGACGCCGTCACCGACGCGTTCGCCGACGTCTACGGGGAACGCGCCCGCCCGACCACGCTGGTCATCGTCGAGGAGGTCACCGAGAACGGCTGGAGCCTCGGCGGCACGATCCTCAACGAGGAGGTGCTGGGCCGCAGCTGAACCGGCGACCGCGCTCAAGCCCCGGTCAGCTCCGCCGACACCCGCCAGAGCCGCTCCGCCGCGGCCGGGTCGAGGGCCCACGCCTTCACCCCGTGCGGGTGCTCGGCGAGTTCGGCGTCGTCCGGCACCGGGTGCGCCTCCCGTCCGTCGTCGAGGTAGTGGCCGCCGGTGCGCGCGAACTGCGGCGCGACGGCCGCCACGACGCTCGTCGCCGCTCCCTGCTCGACGGTCTTGTAGGTGAAGACGCCCGCCGCTTCGGCCTCGGCGAGGGATTTCCGCTGCGCGGGCGTGAAGTTCCGCTGCAGCCCGGTCGCCACCCCGCCGGGGTTCACGGCGTTCGCGAAGATCCCGTCCGCCGCCCACCGGCGGGTCGCTTCCACCGCGAACAGCGAGTTGGCCGTTTTCGACTGCGCGTAGGCGATTTGGGGGTCATACGCGCGGCGGGCGAAATGCGGGTCGGCGAAGTCGACGCCGGCGCGCATGTGCGCCGTCGAGCTGACCGAGACGATCCGCGCCTCGCCGCGATCGGCCGCGCCGCGGGCCAGGGCCGCGTGCAGGCCGGTGGCCAGGGCGAAATGGCCGAGGTGGTTGGTCGCGAACTGCAGTTCCCAGCCTTCGGCGGTGTGGGCGGGACCGCCGGTGACGATGCCCGCGTTGTTCACCAGGAGGTGCAGGGGCCCGGCCCACTCCCGCGTGAACCGGCGGACGGACGCCCGGTCGGCGAGGTCGAGCCGGGCGACCCGCGACCGGGGTCCCGCGGTCACCGCGGCCGGGTTCCGGACGGCCAGTGTCACCTCGGCCCCCGCGGCGGCCAGCGCGCGGGCGGTTTCCGCGCCGATCCCGGACGACGCCCCCGTGACGATCGCGCGGACGCCGTCGAGGTCGGCACCCGCGAGGACGTCGTCCGCGGTGCTGGCGGCGGTGAACGGGGTGGTGATCAGCTTTCGGGCGGGCATGCCGTCGACTATACAGACTGAACAGAAGTTGTATAGTGAGTTCGGACGCCGTAGCATCGACACCATGGCCGTCACCCAAAACACCGCCGAGTCCGGCCGCCGCGACGCCGTGCTCGAGTCGGCGCTGCTGACGTTCGCCCGGCACGGCTACCGCAAGACCTCGATGGCCGAAGTCGCGCACGCGGCCCGGATTTCCCGGCCGGGACTGTACTTTCTGTTCGCGTCCAAAGAGGACCTGTTCCGGGCGGCGGTCACCCGGGCGCTCGAGCAGGACCTCGCCGCGGCCGAGCGGATCCTCGCCGACCCCGGCCCCCCTCTGCGGGAGCGGCTGCTCGGGGCGTTCGACCGGTGGGCCGGCCGCTACGTCGGGCCGATGAGCCGCGACGTCCCGTCGGTCATCGAGCAGAACCCGGACCTGCTCGGGTCCATCACGCGCACCGCACCCGAGCGGTTCGAAGAACTCGTCGTCACCGCCGTGGGCGGCCCGGCGGCGGCCGGCGTGGCGCAGACCTTGATCAGCGCCTCGGTCGGGCTGAAGTACCAGGTCGGTACCCGGGAGGAGTACCTCGCCCGGATGGCCACCGCGATCGGTCTCCTCGTCCCCTGAGGTGACACCGCCCACACGCGGTTGCCCCTGACACCGGTGTCAGCTCCTACGTTTTCGGTGTACCCGAACGAAAAGGCAGGAAGCTGATGAAGATCGCCGGAGCCAGGATCCTGATCACCGGAGCGAACCGCGGACTGGGCAACGCCTTGGCGCGCGCGGCACTCGCCCGAGGCGCCGCGAAGGTCTACGCGGGCGCGCGCAACCCCGCGAGCGTCGATCTCGCCGGGGTCACCCCCATCGGTCTCGACATCACCGATCCGGCGTCCGTGGCGGCGGCCGCTTCCGCCGCCACGGACGTCGACGTCCTGATCAACAACGCCGGGGTCTCGACCTACACCGACCTGGTGACCGGCGATCTCGACACCATCCGGTTCGAGATGGAGACGCAGTTCTTCGGCACGCTGAACATGGTGCGCGCGTTCGCCCCCGTCCTGAAGGCCAACGGTGGCGGCGCCATCGTGAACGTCCTGTCCGCGCTGTCGTGGTTCTCCATCGAGGGCTCGAACGCTTACGCCGCGTCGAAAGCCGCCGCGTGGAGCCTGACCAACGGGGTGCGGCTGGAGCTGGCCAAGCAGGGCACCACCGTGACCGGTGTCCACCTCGGCGTCGTCGACACCGACATGACGAAGGACTACGACGGCCCGAAGCTCCCGCCCTCGACCGTGGCCGACGCGGCACTCGACGGGCTCGAAGCCGGTGAGCTCGAAGTGCTGGCCGACCAGTGGAGCGCCGACGTCAAGGCCGCGCTGGCCCGGGATCCGCGGGAATTCTACGGCGCGCGGATCGCTTGATGCGAGGAGTCGCCACAGGACACAGGAGGACGATGTGCGGATCGGTGAACTGGCCACCCGGACCGGGGTGAGCGTCCGGTCGCTGCGCTACTACGAGCAGCAGCGCCTGCTGACCAGCCGGCGCAGTGCCGGCGGGCAACGGCACTTCACCGAGCACGACGTCGAGCGCGTCGGCTCGATCCAGCGGATGTTCGCCGCCGGGCTCAGCAGCCGCACCATCGCCGACCTGCTCCCGTGCGTCGACTCCCCCGGTGAGGAAACCGCCGACGCGGCCGCGGCCCGGATGCTGCGGGAACGCGACCGGCTCACCGAGCACATCGCCGAGCTGGTCCGCACCCGCGATTCCCTCGACGAGCTCATCGCCGTCAACCGCGCATACCGCACGGCCCTGGAAACCGCCGCGCGGTAACGGCGTCAGGCGCCCGCGCCGCCGTCGACCGGGATGATCGCGCCCGTCACCATCGAGGCGCGGTCGCTGAGCAGCCACGCCGCCACCTCGGCGACCTCGCGCGGCTCGGCCATCCGGCCGAGCGGGGTCGTGGCGGTGATCCGCTCGACGACACCGGGGGTGGCCGCTTCCCAGCTGTCGATCATCTCGGTGGCCGTACCGCCCGGGGTGATGCCGTTGACCCGGATGCCCTCCTTCGCCCAGGTCACCGCGGCCGTCTCGGTGATGCTGTTGAGGGCTCGCTTCATGGCGCCGTAGGCGGGCAAGGCGGGGTTGGCGCGGCGGCTGCCGATGCTCGAGGTGTTGACGATCGCCCCGCCGCCGTCGCGGCGCATCAGCGCGGCCTCGGCCGTCATGGCCGTCCAGTGCGCGCGGAAGTTCACCGCGAACTGTTCGTCGACGTCCTCGTCGCTGGTGGTGTCGAGCGGGCCCGGCCGCTGGATGGCCGCGCCGTTGTTGAACGCGCCGTCGAGCCTGCCGTGCAACTGCCCGACCCGGTCGACGGCGGCACGGACGCTCGCCCGGTCGGCGAGGTCGAGCGCGACGGCGTCGGCGACGCCGCCGTCCGCGCGGATCTCGGTCACGATCCGCTCGAGGGCGTCGGTGCCGCGGGAGGCGAGCACGACGGCGGCGCCTTCCTTCGCGAACAGGCGAGCCGCGGCCGCGCCGATGCCGCGGCTCGCGCCGGTGATGACCACGACCTTGCCGGTGAGCAGGCCGATCGGAGTGCTGGTTGTCATGCCCCCAGCGTCACGCGGTCCGCGAGCCGGAGACAGGTACAGACGGTGTCAGGCTCCGCGGCCGCCCGGCGCGCACACTGGGGGTATGGACAAGCAGGAGCTCGGGGCGTTCCTCCGCAGCCGCCGCGAGCGGCTCCGGCCGGAGGACGTCGGCCTCCCGTCGGGACCGCGGCGGCGGACGCCGGGCCTGCGCCGCGAGGAGGTCGCGGTGCTCGCGCACATCTCCACCGAGTACTACGTCCGGCTCGAACAGGGCCGGGCGCCGCGGCCGTCCGGCGAGGTCCTGGCCGGGATCGCGGGCGCGCTGCGCCTGACCGACGCGGAGTCCGGCCACCTGCACGTCCTGGCCGGCACCGCGCCGGTCCGGACCGGCACGCACCGCCGCGACGTCCGCCCCAGCATCCTGGCGCTGCTGGAACGGCTCCCGCAGACGGCCGCGTTCGTGACGTCCGCGGTGTTCGAGGTCCTCGCGTGGAACGAGCTGGCGGCCGCGCTCATGGAGGACTTCGCCGAGCTCACCCCGCGCGAGCGCAACCTGGCGCGGCGGGCGTTCCTCGGGCCGTCGCGCCCGGACGCGGTGCTGTACGGGATCTCCGACCTCGCCGAGTTCCGCCACCACGTCGTGATGGAACTGCGTGGTGCCCTCGCCCGGTACCCGGCGGACCCGGCGGTGACCGGCCTGGTGGACGAGCTCCTCGACGGCAGTGCGGAGTTCGCCCGGCTCTGGGACCGCCGCGACATCCAGGCGGTGCCGGTGCTCAGCAAGACGTTCCGGCACCCGGCGGTCGGGGAGCTGACCGTCGACTGCGACTCCCTCGCGCTGACCGACCGCGACCAGCACCTCGTGCTCTACACCGCGCCGCCGGGCTCCCGCGACGCCGAGGCGTTGGCCCTGCTGAGCGTCCTGGGGCCCGAGGCCGCCGCTCGGCGTTAGTGCGGGTCGGTGCCGTTGAGCGTCGCGACGACGTCGTCGTAGTCGCCGCGGACTTCGCCGTAGCGCAGGAACTTGACCCGCTCGACCTGGATTTCCCTGGCATCCGGCTGGGTCTCGAAGAGGCTCATGACCTCGGTGATGAACGCGTCGAGCGGCATGGCGTGGTCGTTCTCGGCCTGGCCCGGCAGGAGGTCGGTCTGCACCGACGGCGGCACCAGCTCGACGACCCGCACCGAGGTGTCGGCCAGCTGCAGCCGCAGCGATTCGCTGAGCATGTGGATGGCCGCCTTGGACGCGTTGTAGCTCGGCGTCACCTTGAGCGGGGTGAAGGCCAGTCCCGAAGAGACGGTCACGATCGTGGCGTCCGGCCGGGTCCGCAGGTGCTCGACGAACGCGCCGATCAGCCGGATCGGGCCGAGCACGTTGGTCGTGACGACGTCCTCGGCGGACTCGAGGAACGTCTCGGGCTGGTGCCAGTCTTCGACGCGCATGATGCCGGCCATGGTCACGAGCACGTTCAGCTCGGGGTAGCGGGCGATGACCTCCTTGGCCGCGGCCTGGATGCTGGCGGCGTCGGTGGTGTCGATCCGCACGGTGCCGATGCCGGGGTGCTCGGCGGCGATCTTCTCGAGCAGCTCGGTGCGGCGACCGCCGACGACGACGGTGTTGCCCCGGTCCTTGAGGGCGAGCGCGAGCGCCAGGCCGATGCCGCTGGTGGCGCCGGGGATGAAGAGGGTGTTTCCGGTGATGTCCATGCCCCCGAGTCTCACCGGGCCGCGGCACCGGCGGCAGAGACCGCTCATCGGGGGATCGGCGATCCCTGGTTGCGCCCGCGCCGGGCGCGATACTGGAGGCATGGATCGAGCGGAACTGGCGGCCTTCCTGCGACGGCGGCGGGAACAGCTGCGGCCGGAGGACGTCGGCGTCCTGCCGGGCGCGCGCCGTCGCACGGCCGGGCTGCGCCGGGAGGAAGTCGCGTCGCTGGCCGGGATGTCGACGGACTACTATACGCGCCTGGAGCAGCGCCGGGGTCCGCAGCCCAGCGAGCAGATCCTGACGGCGCTGGCCCGCGCGCTGCGCCTGACCGACGACGAGCGCGACTACCTGTTCGAGGTGGCCGGCCGCACGGCCCCCTCCCCCGCGGCGACGGCCGCCCACGTGGCCCCGGCGTTGCTGCGGGTGCTCGACCGGCTTTCGGACACGCCCGCACTGATCCTGTCCAACCTCGGCGAAGTCTTGGTGCGCAACCGCCTCGCCGAGGCGCTCTACGGCGGCCCGGCCGAGCACACGGGACTGGCGCGCAGCGAGATCTACCGCTGGTTCACCGATCCCCGCGAGCGCCTGATCTACCCGGAGCACGACCGCGATCGCCAGAGCCGTGCGCTGGTCGCGAACCTGCGCGCCGCCCACGGTTCGATGGGGCCGAACTCGCGAGCGGGTGAGTTGGTGCGGGCGCTGACCCGCGAGAGCGAGGAGTTCGCGCGGCTGTGGGAGCGGCACGAGGTCGCGAAGCGGTTCGAGGACCACAAGGTGCTCGTGCACCCGCAGCTCGGCGAGATCGAGGTGGACTGCCAGGCGTTGTTCACCGAGGACCAGTCTCAGGCGCTGCTGGTGCTCACCGCGCCTCCGCGTACGGAAGCGTTCGAGAAGCTGCAGTTGCTCGCTGTGCTGGGTAATGAACGGTTCGACGAGCCGGTCGGGCCGGTTCGGGAGTAGCGCCGCGCGGCCGCGCGAGGTCGCGAATGACTCATTCGGGACCGCTGGCGTCGCGAATGACTCATTCGCGACCTTCGCCGCGCGGGCCGAAACCCGCACCCGGACACCAGATCGGCCGCCCCCGCCAGACCGAACGCCACCGCCACGCAGCCGCACGACGTCGCGAATGACCCATTCGGGACCGCTGGCGTCGCGAATGACTCATTCGCGACCATCGCCGCGCGGGCCGAAACCCGCACCCGGACACCAGATCGGCCGCCCACGCCAGACCGAACGCCACCGCCACGCAGCCGCACGACGTCGCGAATGACTCATTCGGGACCACCAACGTCGCGAATGAGTCATTCGCGACCATCGCCGCGCGGGCCGAAACCCGCCGGGACGCGAGCCGCCGAGGCACGTCCGGCCTATATCGGGAAGACCGCGCGGAAGGCCGCCGAGATCGGGATGAGGTCGGTGACCAGCCGGTCGAACTCGGCCGCGGTCAGCGCGTGGTACGGCACCTCAGCGAGCCGGTCGGTCATCGCCTCGACCCGGGCCTTCGCGGCGCGGCCTTCGGCGGTGAGCCAGCCGTCCGTGCCGACCAGACCGCGGGCGCGCATCCCGTCGATGACCGCGTTCAGCTGGGCGGCGGGCAGGTGCCAGACCCGGCCGAACTTCTCGGCGGGCAGGTCCACGGACAAGGCGTGCAGCACGTGCGCCTCCGTTCCGCCGATGCCCTCGGCCATCAACGCGACCGTGTGGCCGTCGCCGCGGTGCTCGCGCAGCAGGGTGGCCGCGTGCCACAGCCGTGCCACCGGCTCGCGCGGTACCGGGAGCGCGCGCAGGGCCGCGTAGAGCGGGCGTCCCTCCACCGGGGCGCTGGTCGCCGCCTTGAGCAGGAGGTCGGCGGCGCGCGCGACACTCGCGTTGTCGGCCAGGTCGCCGAGGATCCGGCGCATGCCCGCGACGCAGCCCCGCTCGCGGGCGGCCAACGCCGCTTCCGGCGTGGTCAGGTCCCAGACCCGCGGGATGTGGCGGGCCACCTCGCCGGGGGCGAAGTTGTAGAAGATCGCGTGGACGACGTCGGCGGGCACCGACCGGCCGAACGGCGCCGCCCGGCCGGCGAAATAGGCGTCCCACGAGTTGCGCAGGCCCAGCGCCATCAGGGCTTCGTCGGACTCGTCGGCGAAGTAGGGCACCAGGCCGAGGGGCTCGACCAGGTCGTACATGCGGCGGGCTACCGGCTGCGACATCTCGTCTCCTGCGATCGGTGGCGGCGCCTTCGTGGCGGCCGCTCATCCAGGCCACGAACAGCCCACCCGGGATTCGACACCCGGCCGGAAAATTTCTCAGTGCGGCCGGGAGAGGTCGCCGGGCTTGAAGGCCTCCACCGTGTCGGTGACCGGTTGGTCGAGGTCGGTCTTGCGGGCGGCCGGGTAGACCCAGCGCAACCCGGCCGTCGACCCGGCTCCGAACGCCTCGTGCTCGTAGAAGATCTTGCCGTCGCCCTGGAAGCCGGAAATCGTGTAGCCGTTCCTGTCGGCGTTCCGGAACGTCACGCGGCCGCCGTCGCCCTCCACCGAGGCGACCACCTGGGCCAGCTTGTCCGACGGTCGCACGCCCGCCGAGTTCGTTCCCCACACCGTCAGCGTCGCGCCGAGGGCGGCGTTGGTGAACCGCATCCCTTCGCCGTTCTCCGGGACCCACGACGACGCCGTGTACCCCGGCGGCACCAGCGTGGTGAAGCCGAACCGGGCGTTCGTGTACGTGTCCCCGGCCACGGGCGGCGGTGCCGACGTCGAAGAAGACGAAGCGGCCGAAGTGGTCGGCGACGCACTCGGCGCCGTCTTGCCCAGCAGCGTCAGGAACTTCGGCAGCAGCAGGTCGTCGAGCTCGGCGTACGGCAGCACCACCGACTCGTTCCCGGCCTCCGTGGCGCAGCCGAGGTCGTACCACAGGATCTCGAACTCGGCGCCGGCCTCGGTGAAGCCGAACGTCGCCGCCGGGACGTGGTCGCCGCCGGCGGGCCGGTCCGCGGTGTCGATGCTGACCCGTCGCTCCGGGTACCCCTCGACCGTCGGCACCGTGCAGAACCCGTTCTTCGTGTGCGGGCTCAGCCGCTGGGTCAGCGTCCGCATCCCGGCGGCCGTCAGGATCTCGGGCCGGAAGATGTCCTTCGGACCCAGCACCTGCCCGGTGGCGAGGTCGACGGTGAGCGCTTCGGGGAACCGCCAGGTGGTGTGCGAGAGCACGTCGGAGTCGAGGTCGTGGTCGTAGCGCACGGACAGCAGCCCCGGCGTCTGCCGCAGGACGCGTGCCGTCGTGCGCACCCCGACCGTTTCGCCGTCCTGCCGCAGCCGCTCCAGCGTGCTCGGTTCGGCGACGCCGTCGTGGATGGACTTCAGCCGCTTGTCGACCGGGGCCTTCAACGCGTCGTTGGTCCGCTGCCGGACCGCGGCGTCCGGCCCGCCGGACACCTGCGGGTACTGCAGGTCGTAGGTGATCGGCAGCGCCGGGTCCCGGCCCGTCGTCGACTGCAGGGCGACCGTCAGCGGCGCCGGCGGGGCGGGCGGGTCGTCCCCGCCCGGGATCAGCAGCAGGCCGCCGGCGACGAGCCCGCCGAGGATCGCGACCGCGATGGCGATCTTGCCCACCACCGCCGCGGTCACCCCCGTCCCGGCGCCGGTGGCCGTCGCACCGGCTCCGGCACCGGCCGCGGCGAGCGGCGCGGCGGCCGTGCCCGCGGTCGTCAGGAGCGCCAACGGCGTCAGCGCCGTCAGGGCGGCGGCCGAGGCGGCCAGCCGCTTCCAGCCGCGCTTCTCCCAGTTCTTGCCGTAGGCCTTGCGCGCGATGGCTTCCAGGTCTGTGACGAAGGCGTGCGCCGTCGCCGGGCGCCACGCCGGGTCCTTCGCCATGCCGCGCAGGATCAGCGGGCGCAGCGCCTCGGGCACCGCGTCCATCGGCACCGGCGCTCCCCCGTGCAGGGCGCGCAGCTGCTCGCTCGTGTCCGCCTCGAACGGCCGGTGCCCGGTGACGCACTGGTAGAACACGCATGTGGCCGCGTAGACGTCGGTGGCGGGCACGCCGGGCTGCCCCGCCCACTGCTCGGGCGCCATGTAGGACGGGGAACCGGCGGTCAGTCCGTTGTGGCCGTCCAAAGTGGCCAGTCCGAAGTCGACCAGCTTCGACTCGCCTTCCCGCGACACCAGCACGTTGCCCGGCTTGTAGTCGCGGTGGACCACGCCGACCGCGTGCGCGTCGGCGAGGCCGAGCAGCGAGCCCTTCAGGATCGCCAGCGCCGCCTCGGGCGCCAGGACGTTCTCCGCCACGAGCAGCGCGCGCAGCGACACGCCGGGCACCGCCTCCATGACGAGCGCGGCGCCCTGGGGCGTCTCGACGAAGTCGAAGAGCCGGACGACGTGCGGGCTCCGCACGCCGGACAGCAGCCACGCCTCCCGGCGGAAGCTGTCGGCGATCCGGGGGTCCGCGAGGAATTCGGCGCGCAGGTACTTGATCGCCACCATCTTCCCGGAGGCCTCGTGCTTGGCCAGCACGACCCGCCCGAAGCCGCCCGTGCCGAGCACGTCCACTTCGGCGTACCCGGGCACACTCCAGGTGTCGTTCATCCCCTGCCGCTTCCCCTCGCTGTGTCCGCTCGCGGTGGCAGACGATAGCCCGCCCGTGTCCCCGTTCGTGGCAATTCATGCAAAAGTGTCACAGTTGCCTGGTCACGGCGCTAGCCTCGGACTACCTCGACCGACCTGAAAGGTACTCCATGTCCGCTCGCGCACTCCCCCTGCTCGTCACCGGCGTCGCCCTGCTGCTCGCGGGGTGTTCGGGCGGGAGCGACACCTCGGCGACCGGCTCGGGCAGCGGCCTGTTCCCGGCGGCGACGTCGTCCGGTGAGCCCGGCGAGACGTCGGAAGCCAAGCCGACGACGGAGCCGGTGGGCGACGACGCGGTGGGGCGCTACGAAACCTACCTGCACGCGATCGGCAACGAGGACGTCGCCACCGCGTGCGAGATCGGCCGGATCGCCGCCGAGAAGCGGGGACGCGGCGACTTCGGCCCGTGCGAACACTCGATGGAGATCCAGTTCGGGATGTACTCCCCGGACGAGAAGCGGGCGATGCGGGCCGCGACGGTGGACCGGTCCCGCGTCGACGCGTCGGCGACGCGGGTCGACATCCCCACCCGGGCGGTCAAGGTCGACGTCGAGCTCATCGAAACCGAACTGGACGACGCCACGATGGAACTGCGCGACGGGAAGTGGTTCCGCACCAGGTGAGCGTCACCGGGGCCGCCCGGCCGGGAAGACCCGCGATGGCCCGCCCGCCAGCGCCCGGCCGATCCCCCGCGCCGCCGCCATCACCAGGGGCGCCAGCGCACTCGGCTGCGTGCTGTCGGCCCGCACGACCAGCGACACCGCGGCCGCCACGCTGCCGTCCGCGGCGAAGACCGGGGCCCCGACGGACAGGGCGTCGACGGTCACCTGGCCGTCACTCACCGAGTAGCCGAGCTTGCGGACGTCGGCGAGCATGCGGCGCAGGTGGGCGGGATCGGAGACGGTCTTGGGCGTGAAGGCGCGCAGGGGCGCGCCGAGCACCTCCTCCTGCACGGCCGCGGGCGCGTGGGCCAGCAGGACCAGCCCGACCCCGGTGGCGTGCAGGGCGAACCGGCCGCCGACGCGGGTCCACACCGGCACCGCGTCGCGTCCCGCGATGCGTTCGACGAACACGACCTCGAGGCCTTCGCGCACGGCGAGCTGGACGTTCTCGTGCGTCACCTCGTACAGGTCTTCGAGGAAGGGCATGGCCGCGTCACGCAGGCCCAGCCCGCGCGGGGCGAGCGACGCCACCTCCCACAGCCGCAGCCCGACGCGGTAGCGGCCCGCCGCGTCGCGCTCCAGCGCGCCCCACTCCACGAGCTCCGCCGCACGCCGGTGCGCGGTGGCGAGGGAGACGCCCGAGCGGCGGGCCAGCTCGCTCAGGCTGAGCTCCGTGGCGTCCGGCGTGAACGCCTCGAGCAGCGCCAGCACCTTGCTCGTCACCGAGGTGCCGGCGCCGGGCTCGGCTCGCCGGGTCATCGCCTCACGCTACCCGGCGCGTCACAGGTCCAGCACCAGCCGCGGGCCCGCGCAGCGCGACACGCAGATCATCATCACGTCGCCCACCTCGCGT
The DNA here is from genome assembly GCF_030264295.1 of Amycolatopsis nalaikhensis. Classification (GTDB taxonomy): domain Bacteria; phylum Actinomycetota; class Actinomycetes; order Mycobacteriales; family Pseudonocardiaceae; genus Amycolatopsis; species Amycolatopsis nalaikhensis. The sequence continues at coordinate 9,537,983 of NZ_CP127173.1, forward strand.
TCGGCCGGGGTGAGCACGGCGTCGCGGTGGTCGGGCACGCCCGATAGGACGCCGGTCTCGCACGTCCCGCACGTACCCTCGCGGCACGACGACAGGACCTGCACACCCGACTCCTCCACGACCTCGAGCACCGACCGGTCCGCCGGGACCACGACCGTGCGTCCCGACTGCGCGAGTTCGACCTCGAACGCCGTTTTCGCCTCGGTGTCCGGTTTCGCGGTGAACCGCTCGACGTGCAGCGTGCCGGGCGCGCAGCGCTCCTCCATTGCCGCCAGCAGCGGCTCCGGGCCGCAGCAGTAGACGGCCGCGCCCGGCTCGGCGGCCAGAGCCGCGTCGAGGTCGAGCAGGCCGCGCTCGTCCTGCGGGACCAGCTCGACGCGGTCGCCGTAGCGGTCCCGCAGCTCGGCGGCGAACGCCATCGACGCCCGTGTGCGGCCGCCGTACAGCAGCCGCCACCGCGCACCCGCCGCCTCGGCCGCGGCGATCATCGGCACGATCGGCGTGATGCCGATGCCGCCCGCCACGAACAGGTAGTGCGACGCCGGTCCGAGCGCGAAGTGGTTGCGCGGGCCGCGCACGCGCAGGGTCTCCCCGTCCGTCAGCCGCTCGTGGACGTGGGCGGACCCGCCGCGGCCGTCCGGCTCCCGCAGCACGGCCACCTGCAGCACCGACCGGTCGGCCGGGTCGCCGCACAGCGAATACTGCCGCACGAGGTCGGGGCCCAGCACCAGGTCGACGTGCGCGCCCGGCTCCCACGACGGCAAGGCCGCGCCGTCCGGGGCACGCAGGGTCAGCCGCACGACGCCGTCGGCGAGGCGTTCCTTGGCCGCCAGCACGACGTCCAGCTCGAGGTCGGGAGAAACGCTCATCGCTCCCCCGCTTCGTGGCCGTCGGGGTGGGCCAGCAGCCACTCCCACAGCTCCACCGGGTCCTCCGACTCGTGCTCGGCGCCGCAGTGGCACACCCCGACGAGCACGTCGGTGCCGAGCTTCCAGTGGATGCGGACCACCGCGTCGCCGGACAGCATCGCCACGCGGGCGCTCACGAGGCCGCCAGTTTCGCGAGGATGCGCCGCGCCGCCAGTCCGCCGGTGTCGATGTTGACCGAAAGCTCCTGGTACCCCTCGGGTTCGGTGGCGATGACGCGCTCGAGGATGTCGAGCGCGCGCACGTCCTGCAGCACCACCGTGCGGTTGTTCTCGGCCAGGAAGTCGGACACGCCCTGGTCCTCGAGCGCGAAGTCCCGGGCCACGGCCCAGAAGTCGTGCGTGCTGTGCTCGGTCTCCGGGGTGATGGCGTAGACGACCTCGACGTGGAAGCCGTCGGGGTCGGTGCCGTCGTCGTTCGGCAGCACGCCGACCGGCGCGATCCGGCTGTGCAGCAGGTACAGGCACGGCGGGTGGTACTCGATGTCCTGCCAGCGGGTGATCCGGCCCTCGATGCCGGTGGACTTCGCGTAGAACGTCGGGCACTCCGCGTCGGCCATGTGCCTGCTGACGTAGATGATCCCGCGGTCTTCGTCGACCTCCGTGGTGATGGGCGTTTCCGCGACCTCCGGCGTCCCGATGTAACCGCCGTGCAGGTAGGTCTCGTGGGAGAGGTCGAGCAGGTTGTCCACGAGCAGCTCGTAGCGCGCGGCGAGCGGTTCCATCCCGCTCACGGTGGTGTAGTTCGGATCCGCCAGCCACGGCGCGCGCGGGATCGCGGCCGGGTCGGCCAGGTCGCGGTCGCCGATCCAGACCCAGACGAACGAATCCTGCTCGACCACGGGGTACGACGGCACCCGCGCGGTGCGGGGAATCCGCTTCTGGCCCGGGACGGCCACGCACGAACCGGCGCGGTCGTAGGTGAAACCGTGGTAGCCGCAGATGATCCGGTCGCCGTCCAGGCGACTCTCGGACAGCGGGTAGCGGCGGTGCACGCAGCGGTCGGCGAGCGCGGTGACTTCGCCGGATTCGGTGCGGTAGAAGACGATCGGCTCACCGAGCACCGTTCGGGCGAACAGCTCACGCCCCACCTCGCGGCCGTAAGCGGCGACGTACCACTGGTTTCGGGCGAACGCTGCCATCGCGCCTCAGAAGCTCCTTCGGTCGGGGGTCGGCACCCGAAGTTCTCACCCCGGCCGCCGCGGCGGCCATCCCGCTTTTCACTGGCTGAAAAACTCGGCGGGTCACGAAATCGGCCCTTCCCAGCGGGCCGTTCCCGGACGTACAGTCGGCGCCGACGTTATTTCGGGTACCGGAACGTACGGGGACCAAAGTGACAACTCGCGACACCGAAACCTTCGACGAGCTGGGGCCGGACGCCTCCCTGGGCGAGGTCCTGCTGGCCCTCGGCGGGCGGCTGACGCGGCTCCAGACGGAACTGCTGGCCGGCCTCGAGCAGCCGCTCACCATCCGGCAGTACCGGATCCTGTCGAGGGTCGGGGCCGGGCACACGTCGCTCACCGCGCTGTGCAAGCTCGCGCACCGCAACCCGTCGACCATGTCCGAAAGCGTCGACAAGCTGGTCACCCAGGGATTCCTGTCCCGGAAGCCGTCGGCCAAGAGCCGGCGGACCATGCAGCTCGAGCTGACCGCCAAAGGGGTGGAGGCGCGGGACGCCGCGCGGCGCGCGCTCGACAAGTTCACCGCCGAGCTGACCGCGGGCCTCACCCCCGAGGTCCGCGCGCAGCTCCTGCCCGCGCTCTCCGGGCTCTACCACAGCGTCCAGGGCAACCTCGACGACCGGTAGCAGGCACGACCCGAGGGGGGGTCCGCAGAGCGCACAACCGCTGGTCCATGCCACAGAGAGGTGGCCCGCCATGCCCCCGTCCCCCACCGCATCGTCCCGTGCGCTGCTCGCCAGGCTCGACGAGTCGGCGTTCACCGCACGGCACCTGAAGATCTACGTAACCGTCCTGTTGGGACACTTCCTGTGCGGGTTCGTCATCAACCTGACCGGGGTGGTCCTGCCGGGTGTCATCAAGACGTTCCACCTCACCAGCGAATCGGCCGGGGTGTTCTCCTCGGTCCTGTTCGCCGGGATGCTCGTCGGTGCGGCCGTCGCCGGCACCGTGTCCGACCGGTTCGGCCGAAAGGTCCCGCTGGCCGTCACGATCATGGTCTACGCGGTGTTCTCACTGGCGGCCGTGTTCGCGCCCAGCTTCGGCGCACTGGTCACTTTCCGGGCGCTGCAAGGGATCGGGCTCGGCGCGGAGATCGCCGTGGCCCTGCCCTACATCGCGGAGTTCGTGCCGTCCCGCCACCGCGGGCCGCTCGTCACCGCGGCCACGGCCGCCTGGCTGATCGGCCTGCCGACGGCGGCCGCGGTCGGCACCGCGGTGGTGCCGGTGTGGGGCTGGCGGGCGATGTTCGCGATCGCCACGGTGCCGGTGCTCGTCGGCGCCGTCATGCTGGCCACGCTGCCGGAGTCGGTGCGCTACTTGCTGCGCCGCGGCCGCGTCGCCGCCGGCACGGCGATCGTCGACACGCTCTGCCGCGGCACCGGCACGAGCGCACCCGCCGAGCACCACGAGGCACCCGAGACCCGGGGCAGCGTGCGCACGCTCGTCGGCCGGCGCTATCTCCGCTACACGGTCGCTCTCTGGTTCATGGAGGTCTGCGCCGGCGCATTCCTCTACGGGCTGTCGAGCTGGCTGCCCTCGGTCCTCGAGAAGCAGGGTGTCGGCCTGCTGAAGAGCTTCGGCTACACGGCGATCATCACCACCGCCGGCGTGGTCGGCGCGATCCTGGCCGGGCAGCTGATCAACCGGATCGGCCGGCGCGTGGTGCTCGGCGCCGGGTTCGTCCTCAGTGGACTGCTGTGCCTGGTCTGGGGCACCACGACCGCCGCCGGCGCGGTGATCCTGCTCGGCTCGCTGGCGACGTTCTTCGGCAGCGGCCTGGCCGGCAGCACGCTGTTCGCCTACGCCAGTGAGCTCTACCCGACCGCGAGCCGCGCGACCGGGCTCGGCTGGGCCGCGGCGTGGCAGAAGGTCGGCGGGCTCGTCATGCCGGCGCTGGTCGGGTTCGTCCTGGCCATGCACACCACGCAGTTCGTGTTCTTCCTGCTCTTCGGGGTCATCTCGGTCCTCGCCGGGCTCGCCGCGCTGGTGGCGACCTTCGAGACCCGCGGCCGCACCGTCGAGCAGATCACCCAGGAGATCACCGGGACCCCGGTGGCGGCCACGCGCGCGATGGCCCGCTCCTGACCCACCCGTGGAGGAAACATGACGATCGACCACGCCCCGGCGCCCGCCGGAGCGGGCCTGTCCCCCGACGACCAGGCGGAGCTGCGGCTGCGGCACCGCAAGATCCGCGACGCGATGGCCGAGCAGGGCCTGGACGTCGTGCTCGCCTACGGCCCGGCCTGGCGGCGCGAGAACATCCGTTACTTCACCGACGTGACCCCGGCGGGCAGCGCCGCGCTCGTCGTCTTCCCGGCTGAAGGCGACGCCGTCGCCTTCTCGACCCGGCCGTCGGACCTCCCGGCGTTCACGGCGCAGGGCTGGGTCGGCGACGCCCGCCGCCTCGACCCGGCCGACCCGGCGGAGCTGGCCGTGGTCCTCAAGGAGCTGGCGCCGCGGCGCATCGGGATCGCCCTCCACGAGCTCGTGCCGCTCGTGCTCATGGAGACGATCCGCGCCGCGGCGCCGGGCGCCGAAGTCGTCCCGGCGACGAAGCTGCTCGACACCGCCCGGCTCGTGAAGAGCGAGTGGGAGCTGACCCGGATGCGGCGCAGCGCCGTGGTGTGCGCCGCGGGCTGGGAAGCGTTCGTCGACGTGCTGGAACCCGGGCTGCCGGAGTACCGGATCGTCGCCGAGGTCGAGGCCCGCCTGAAGAACCTCGGCGCCGAGGACAACTTCATGCTCATCGCCTCGGGACGCGACGAGGTCCGCGGCATGACCCCGCCCGGCGACCGGCGGCTCGAGGCCGGGGACATGGTGCGCACCGAGCTGACGCCCAAAATGGCCGGCTACTGGCTGCAGATCTGCCGCTCCGCGGTGGTGGGCAAGGCCGACGACGGGCAGCGCAAGTCGTTCGACCTGTTCAACGAGGCCGTCGAAGCGGGCATTTCCGTGGTGCGGCCGGGCATCACCGCCCACGAGGTCGCGGTGGCGCAGAACGACGTGTTCCGCAAGTACGGCTACGGCGAGTACTGCACGAGCGAGTACACCCGCGTCCGCGGCCACGGCCACGGCCTGCACCTCGACGAGACGCCGATCATCGAGGGCAACCACACGGTGCTGCCCGAGAATTCGGTGTTCATCATCCACCCCAACACCTACACGCCGCTGGCCGGCTACCACGTGCTCGGCGACCCGGTGCGCGTGACCGCCGACGGCTGCGAAGTGCTGATCACGACCGAACGCAAGCTGTTCGAGACAGGAGACGTGGCGTGAAACGAGGGTTGCACGTACTCGATCCCGCGGAGGTCCCCGACCGGGAGTGGCACGACCGCGTGGCCACCTTGCAGCGGGCCATGGCGGCCGAGGGCGTCGACGTCGCCCTCGTCTACGCCGACGTGTCGCGGTCGGACGACCTCGCCTACCTGACCAACCTGTGCCTCTACTGGAACGAGGGCGTGCTGGCGATCCCCGCCGACGGGCCCGTCACGTTCCTGACGAAGCTTTCGCTGCGGGTGCAGAACTGGATGCGGCGCTCGTCGACGGTCACGGAGTTCAGCAGCGGCAAGAACTTCGCCGACCTGGTCGCGAAGTACCTGCTGGAGGGGCCGACCGGCACCGTCGGCCTGGTCGACGCCGCGCTGTGGCCCGCCGACGTCGCCGAGGAGATCGTCGACGCCGTCCCCGGCTGGCAGGTCCGCCGCCTCGGCGGGCTGGTGCGCGAGCAGCGGCTGGTGCCGTCGGCGGCCGAGACCGAGCTGCTGCGCGCGGCGGGCCGGATCCTGGACGACGCCGCGGCGAAGGCGACGGTCGCGGGCAGCACCGCGGGCAGCCGCGTCGAGACGGTGGAACGCGCGCTGCGCGGCGGCGGGTTCCTCGACCTCTACCCGCTCTCGCTGTCCACTTCGGACGGCGTGACGTCGTTCGCCGTCACGGGGCAGTACCGCATGAACTGGGTGCACACCAGCCGTGTCCTCAGTGACGGCGACTGGCCTGACGCCCTGAAAGAGGCTCTCGCCAAGGCGATCGGCGCGGCCAGGGCCGGGGCCACCGTCGGTGCGCTCGCCGAAGCCGCCGCACCCGCATTGGCCAAGCTGCCCGACGGCGCGAAGGCCGAGGTCCGCTGGGTCAACCAGGCCGACTTGTCCACCGCGGGCGAATTCCGCGCCCAAGACCCCGCCACGGTGCTGACCGGCGGCGAGGCGGGCGCGGTGTCCGTGGAGGTCGCGTTCGCCGACGGCGGCACCGCGGCCGTGGCCGAAACCGTTCGCGTCACCGACGGCGAACCCGAACACCTGACAGGAGCACACCGGTGAGGATCCTTTCCAACGGCGACATCGAGCAGGTGCTCACGGCCGACGAGACGCTTGACGCGCTGGAGACCGCGTACAAGGAGCTGAACTCGGGCCAGGGCGCCAACCGGCCGCGCAACCACACGTACTTCCCGGTCGAGGACAGCCGTCACCCCGGCTTCCGCTTCCGGTTCAAGTCCCAGGAAGGCGGCAACGTCTCCAGCGGCGTGTGGGCGCTGCGGATCACCTCCGACATCGCGGGTGTCGAGACGCTGCCGAGCGGCGTGCAGCGGCGACGGCTCATCCCGGCCGCACCCGGCGGCCGGTACGTCGGGCTGGTCACGCTCTACAGCCTGACCACCCTGGAACCGCTGGCCATCATGCACGACAGCTTCATCCAGAAGATGCGCGTCGGCGCCACGTCCGCGCTCGGCATCCGCGAGCTGGCCAATCCGGACGCGACGGTCGCCGGGATGTTCGGCTCTGGCTGGCAGGCCGAAGCCCACCTCGAGTGCCTGCTCATGGTGCGGCCGGGCATCGAAGAAGTCCGCGTCTACAGCCCGACGGCCGAACACCGCGAGGAGTTCGCCCGCGTGTGGAGCGAGAAGACCGGCCGCAAGATCGTGGCGGTCGACGACCGGCGTGACGCCGTGGCCGGCTGCCAGATCGTCACCTGCGCCACCGCGGCCATGGAGCCGTGCTTCGACGGCGCGTGGCTCGACCCCGGCACGCACGTCACGGCGATCACCTCGCCGGACGGCACGGCCACCCGCCGCGAGCTCGACGACACGACGTTCGACCGCGCGGCCCGCATCACCGTGCTCTCGCGCGAGCAGGTGCACCACGACAAGCAGTACGACATCCTCGGGCCCGTCGAGCGCGGCCTGATGCAGTGGGACGACATCCGGGAGCTCGGCGACCTGCTGCTCGGCGACGCGCCCGGCCGCACCAGCCCCGACGACATCACCGTGTTCGCCAACAACACCGGCATGGGCATCCAGTTCGCGGCGGTCTGCGCGCGGGCGCTCGCCCTCGCCGAGCAACGCGAACTCGGGCACACCGTGCCGACCGACTGGTTCCTCGAGGAAACCAGCCCCTGACCGGAACTTCGAGCGGAGACGCAACCATGGGCAGTGAACATCGCGTCGGAGGCAAGGTCATCACCTTCGGCGAAAACGTGAACACCGACGTCATCATCCCCGGCCGCTACCTCGTGAGCATCGACCCGGCGGAACTCGCCGAGCACGCTTTCGAGCCGCTGGGGCCGGAAACGCAACAGCGGCTGCGGGCCAGCGAGGTCGTCGTCGCCGGCCGCAACTTCGGCTGCGGCAGCGCGCGCGAGCAGGCGGCGACGTGCCTGATCGGCGCGGGGATCAAGGCGGTCGTCGCGGCCTCCTTCTCCCGCGTGTTCTTCCGCAACGCGATCAACACCGGGCTCGTCGCGGTCGAGTCGCCCGCCGCGGCGGAAGCGGCGGCCGACGGCGGCGAGCTGTGGGTCGACTACGACGCGGGCACGGTCGAGACGGGCGGGCAGACCTTCCCGTTCAGCCCGTACCCGCCCGTGCTGCGGGAGATCATGGCCGACGGGGGCCTGATCCCGCACCTGATGGCGAGCTTCGCGGCGGGAGGAACGAAATGACCGGCAAGACCTTCGCGCAGAAGGCGATCGAGCGCGCGTCCGCGGTGACGGACCTCGCGCCCGGGCAGATCGTCGACGCGTACCCGGACCTGTACATGAGCCACACCGCGAGCTGGCGGTGCATCCGGACGCTGGAGAAGATGGGCGTCGAGAAGCTCTTCGACGTCGACCGCGTGGCGATGGTGATGGACCACCTCTCCCCCGCGATGAACGCGAAGACGGCCGCCGACCACGCGCTGTGCCGCGAGTTCGCGAAGAAGATGGGCGTGAAGAACTTCTTCGACGTCGACAGCGGGATCGCGCACATCGTCCTGATGGAGCACGGGCTCGTGCGGCCCGGGCAGTTCATCATCGGCACCGACTCGCACTCGACCATCTACGGCGCGCTGGGTGCCTTCGGCACCGGCGTCGGGTTCAGCGAGATCACCGCCGCGTGGGTCACCGGCAAGCTGTGGGTCAAGGTGCCCGAGTCGGTCCGCGTGGTCATCGACGGCGACCTCGCCCCCGGCGTGTACGCCAAGGACGTCATGCTCAAGCTCATCGGCGACCTCGGCGCCGACGGGCTCACCTACGACTCGGCCGAGTTCTCCGGCTCCTACGTCGCGGGCATGTCCGTGTCGGAACGCATGACGTTCTGCAACCTGGCCATGGAGATGGGTGCCAAGAACGCCTACGTGGCCCCGGACGCCACCACGCTCGCCTACCTGGACGAGGCCGGAGTGCCCCGCGACGAGCTGGACATCCTGCTGCCGGACGAAGACGCGGCCTACCGCGCGACGGTGACCCTCGACGGCCCGACGCTGGCCCCGCAGATCGCCGTGCCGCACACCGTGGACAACGTCGTCGGCGTCGGCGAGGTCGCCGGGACGAAGCTCGACCAGGTGTTCATCGGCTCGTGCGCCAACGCCAAGTACGACGACCTCGTGATCGCGGCCGACGTGCTCGCCGGCCACCGTGTCGCACCGGGTCTCCGGCTCATCGTGACGCCCGCGTCGGCGAAGATCATGGCGAAGGCGGCGGAAAACGGCGTGCTGACGAAGCTCATCAACGCGGGGGCGATGATCACGAACCCGGGCTGCGGCGCGTGCGCGGGCAACGGCGGCGCGATGGCCGACGGCGAAACCACGCTGTCGACGGCCAACCGCAACTTCCAGGGCCGCATGGGCAGCTACGACGCGAAGATCTTCCTGTCGAGCCCGGCGACGGCCGCGGCCTCGGCGATCCGCGGGGTCATCACCGACCCGCGCGAGGTCGTCGCGACGGCGGTGGTCGCGTGAACCTCGTCGAGAAGATCCTCGCCCGCGCGAGCGGCCGTGAATCGGTGGAACCGGGCGAGATCGTCGTCGCGAAGGTCGACCGGCTGATCATGCACGACCTGTCCGGGTACTTGACGTCGCAGGTGTACGAGAAGCGGGTCAACGTGCCCATCCCGGACCCCGAGCGGGCCGTCATGGTGTTCGACCACCACTTCGCCCCGCCCACCGAGCAGCAGGCGAACGTGCTGCGGCACAACCGGGAGTGGGCCCGCAAGCACGGGCTCACGCTGTACGACTGCGGCAACGGCAACCTGCACCACGCGGTCGTCCGCAATGGACACATCAAGCCGGGCATGATCGTGGTGGGGTCCGACAGCCACACTCCCGTGCACGGCACGCTGGGCGCGCTCGCCGTGGCGCTGGGCAACGACTCGCACGCCGGAACCGTGCTGCCGTACGGGAAAGCCTGGTTCAAGGTGCCCGAGACGACCCGGGTGCACCTCGAGGGCACGCCGAAGCCGGGCGTCACGCCGCGCGACGTCGCGCTGTGGCTCGTCGGCCGCATCGGCGAGGGCGAGCTGAACTACCGGGCCGTCGAGTTCGGCGGGCCGTACGTGCGCGGACTGTCCTTTTGGGACCGCTGGCTGTTCCCGTTGCTGTGCGTGGACCTCGGGGCGAAGTGCAGTTTCGTCGAGCCGGACGAGGTGACCGAGGCGTTCGTGCGGACGCTGCCGGGCGGCGGAGGAGACCTCCTGGTGCGCGGCGACGGCGAAGAGGCGGCGCAGGTGTTGCGTTTCGACGTCGGCGAGGTGGACCCGCAGGTCGCGTGCCCGCCGACCGTCGGCAACGTCAAGCCGGTCACCGAGGTCGCGGGCACGCCGGTCCAGTACGCCGAACTGGGTGGCCACGGCGGCGGCCGGTTGGCGGACTTCCGCGCGGCCGCCGAGGTCCTGGCCGGGCGCCGGGTTCACCCTGACGTCCGGTTCCACCTCGTGCCGTCCAGCCGCGAGGTGTTCGCCGAGGCGGCGCGGGAAGGGCTCGTGCTCGCGCTGCACGAGGCGGGGGCGACGTGGTTCCCGCCCAGCACGGGCTCGAACCAGGCCTACAACATGGGCGCGCTGGCCTCGGACGAGGCGATGATCTCCACGCACGCCCGCAACTTCCCCGGCCGCAACGGGAGTCCCGACGCGGCGATGTACCTGGCGTCGTCGGAGACCGTCGCCGCGTCGGCCGTGGCGGGCGTCATCGCAGGGAGGACCGCGTGAAGTTCGAAGGCCGCTGCTGGCGGTTCGGGGACAACATCCCGACCGACCGGCTCGTGAAGACGCAGTACGTGTTCGAACCCATGGACGTGCTGGTGCAGCACGTGCTCGAGGACCTGAACCCGGAGTTCCCGAAGAAGGTGCAGCCGGGCGACATCGTGTTCGCGGGCAAGCACTTCGGGCAGTCGTCGGGCCGCGCGATCGCCACGAAGGCGTTGCAGGCGACCGGGATCGGCTGTGTGGTGGCGGAGACGTTCGCGCGGACGTTCTACCGCAACTGCTTCGAGATCGGCCTGCCCGCGCTGGAGATCGGGCTCAACCCGGACCTGGCGGACGACGGCGACCGGGTGCGCGTCGACCTCACCACCGGCGAGTTCACCAACCTCACCACGGGCACGCGCGTGCGCGGCGCGGCGGCCGATCCGTTCCTGGTCGAGATGCTCGACGCGGGCGGGTTGATCGCCTTCGCGAAGAAGCGGCCGGAGGTGTTCCAGTAGGACGGAGTCCCGCCGGTCAGCCCGCCGACATGCGCAGGATCGCGATCCCGCGCATGTCGAGCGTGGCCCCGGCGGGAACTTCGGCGTACCGCAGCAGGACCTGGTCGCAGCCGGGGCACCGCGCGATGTAGCCCATCGGGGCGCCGTACACCGCCGCCGTCGCGAGGCGGTCGGTCCGGCCGCAGCCGGCGCACACCGCCGTCGCGCTCGTGACGTCGGCGGTGAACACGCTGCTCAGTGGGCCCGCCAGGACGTTCCCGTCGATGTGTGCGTCCGTCATTTCACCCTCCGCTCGCTCCGAACCGCTCCGCGCGCACGCGGCCGGGGTCGTGCCCGGCGTCGACCAGCAACCCGGTGACCGTCTCGACGAACGGCGTCGGCCCGCACACGTAGCAGGTCGGCGCGTCGTCCGCGGGCAGCCCGTACGCCTTCAGGTCGGCCGCGTCGATCCGGTGCGGTGCGCGCTCGACGCCGTCCGGTGCTTCCCGCGTGTACAGGACGACCCGCTCCGGGCCGCTCAGTTCGTCGGCGAAGTAGACGTCCGCGGGGGTCCGGGCCGAGTAGAGCAGCCGGAAGGGCGGCGCGGTCGCCGGGCGGGCCCGCACCATCGCCATCAGCGGGGCGACCCCGGAACCGCCACCGATCAGCAGCACCGGCTCGGGCTGCTCGGGCCGCCACACGAACCAGCCGCCGAGCGGGCCGAGCACCTCGACGACGTCGCCGACTTCGATGTCGCGCACGAGGTAGGGCGAGACTTCCCCGTCGGGGACCAGCTGGACGGTCACCTCGATGAACTCGCCGTCGGCGGGCGCGGACAGCGAGTAGCTGCGCTGCGCGGTGTAGCCGTCCTCGGCGGTGAGCCGGATGTCGACGTGCTGCCCGGCGAGGTGACCCGGCCAGTCCGGCACAGCGAACCGGAGGGTGCGCGCGGTAGCCGTCTCGTCGCGGGTCTCGACGAGCCGGGCGGTGAGGCGGCGACGGCCTAGTCGCCGTCGTAGCGTTGTTCCCGCCACGGGTCTCCGTAGTTGTGGTAGCCGAGCTCTTCCCAGAACCCGGGCTCGTCGTCGGGCAGCAGCTCCAGGCCGCTGACCCACTTGGCGGACTTCCAGAAGTACAGGTGCGGCACGAGCAGCCGCGCGGGGCCACCGTGCACCGGTTCGAGGGGCTCGCCGTCGAACTCGTAGGCGATCCACGCCTTGCCGTCGAGCAGGTCCTCCAAGGGGAGGTTCGTGGTGTAACCGCCGGAGCTGTGCACCATCGCGTAGTCGGCGGCGGTCTCGACGTCGGCCAGCAGCACGTCGAGCGACACGCCGCGCCAGGTCGTGCCGAGCTTCGACCAGCGGGTCACGCAGTGGATGTCGACGGTCGGCTCTTCGGCGGGCAGCGCCATCAGGTCGGCCCAGCTCCACGACGTCCGCTCGCCGGCTTCCGTGGTGACCGTGAACGACCAGTCCTCGGTCGTCACCGGCGGGGTCGGCCCCGCCGAGAGGACGGGGAAGTCGTCGGTGAGGTACTGACCCGGCGGAAGGCCGGCGTCGCGCTCGCGCCGCCCCTGGAACCCCCGGCTGAACACGGCCAAGGCACTCCCCTCTCGTCGGCGCTCACCCTAACCCGCCGCGGGCCCGCGACAGGTGTCAGCCTGATTTATAGTTCGATCGTGGCGAGGCACTCGGCGGTGCACCTGGCGAACCTGGACCTCAACCTGCTGGTGGTCCTGCGCGAGCTGCTCGGCGAGCGGAACGTCACCCGCGCGGCGGCCCGGCTCGGCGTGTCGCAGCCCGCGGCCAGTGCCGCGCTCGCCCGGTTGCGGCGGCACTTCGGCGACGAGCTGCTCGTCCGGTCCGGCAACGGCTACGTGCTGTCCGCGCTGGCCACGCAGCTGGCCGACCAGGTCGAAGCGGTGTGCACCGGCGCGGAGCGGCTCTTCGGCACCGGCCACGACTTCGACCCTGGCACGTCCGCCCGGGAGTTCACCCTGGTCATGGCGGACTACACGATCGAGGTGCTCGGCTCCCGGCTGTCCGCCTTGCTCGCGGACCAGGCGCCGGACGTCCAGCTGCACGTCCGGCTGGTCCGGGAGGCCTTCGCCAGCGACATCACCGACACGATCCGGCTGATCGACGGCATGGTCGCACCCCCGGTCAGCCGGTTCGAGCTGCCCGACGTGCGGTCGGTCGCGTTGTTCACCGACCGCTGGGTCTGCGTCGTCGACGCAGCGAACCCGTCGGTGCGAGGTGACGAACTGAGCCTTGAGCAGCTCGCCGCGCTACCGTGGGTCGCGCCCTTTCAGCCGGACCGCGGGTTCCCGCCCGCCGCGCCGATGGGCCGCCAGCTCGCGCTCTTCGGCATCCAGCCGCGCATCCGGGTCCGCGTCGAGAGCTACCAGGCCGTGCCCCACTTCGTCGCGGGCACCGACCGCGTCGCGCTGCTGCAGGAACGCCTCGCGACGCGCGTCGCCGACCGGCTCGGCCTGCGGATCCTGCCCTGTCCCGGTGATCCGGAACCGATCGTCGAGCGGTTCTGGTGGCACGCCGGGTACGACGGCGACCCGGCCCACCGCTGGCTCCGGACCGTGCTGACCGACCTCGCCCGCCAGCTATAACTCAGCCTGATACCTCCGCAGCGCGATTCTCTATTTCCGGGGGCGCGGGCGCCCAACCTAGCGTGTGAGCCATGCCGCACCCCCTCACCGAGCTGAAGGTCCACACCGTCCGCAAGCCCGCCGGTTCCGCCGCCCACCAGGTCTCCGCCGACGTCTGCGTCGTCGGCGCCGGGATCGCCGGGCTGTCCGCGGCCATCGAATCCGCCCGGCTCGGCCGCGACGTCGTGCTCGTCGACGCGCTGCCGGTGCTCGGCGGCCAGATGGTCAACTCGCTCATCGGGTTGTTCTGCGGCGTCTTCGGCAACGCCCCGGAGTACCGCCAGCTGACGCACGGGATCTTCGACGACATCTTCCGCGACCTGGGCGCCACGGGTGACCTGTTCCGGCAGCGGCGGCACACGCTCACCGTCGGCTACGACGAAGTGGTGCTCGGCCGGTGGGTCGAAGACACCGTGCGGGAGCACGGAATCCGGGTGATCACCGGCGCGGCCATCACCGGCGTTGTCCGCGGTGGCGACCGCATCGAGTCGGTCACCTTCGCCACCCGCTACGGCGCCGTGGACGTCGACGCCACCGGTTTCGTCGACGCGAGTGGGGACGCTTCCCTGATCTGGGAGGCGGGTCTGCCGTGCCGCCTGCCGGAGCGCGAGATCTACGGCTCGCAGCAGCTCGTTGTCGAGCACGTCGCCGAGGAGGCCTCGCCCGAGCCGGACGAGCTGGCCGAGCGCGTCGGCGCGAAAGCCGAACAGTACGGCCTGCGCCGTCGTGACGGGCTCGCCTTCCACTTCCCCGGCCGGGGCACCGCGGTGCTCAACATGACGCACATCGAGGCGCCCCTGGAACCGATCGCCGCGGCCCAAGCCCAGCTGGAAGGCAAGGCCCAGGCCGACCGGGTGGTGGCGTTCCTGCGCGCGGAGTTCCCGGAGGCGTTCGGGCGCATCCGCGTCCGGGCGTACGGACTGCCCGGCCGGCGGCAAACCCGCTGGGCGCAAGGGAAGCACCAGCTGACCCTCGACGAGGTGCGCGCCGGGACCCGCTTCCCCGACGCCGTCGCGCGGACCGCCTGGCCGGTGGAACTGCACGACAGCCCCGAAGGCTACGTGTGGGAGACGTTCGAGCCCGACCACGTGCACTACGTCCCGTTGCGCTCGATGACGCCCCCGGACGTCCACAACGTCCTGGTCGCCGGGCGCTGCATCGACGGTGACGCGGCCGCGCTGTCGAGCGTGCGCGTGATGGGCCCGTGCGGAGCGATGGGCATGGCCGCCGCGCACGCGCTGGACATGGCCGGGAAGGACAGCGTGCACGACATCGACCACGGCGAGCTCGCCACCCGCCTGGTCCGCAACCTCGAGTCCTGAACGGAGGAAAAGCGATGGTCCGCAGCGACTTCCCGCCCGGCTCGGTCCGCTGGGCCACCCGGCGCGCCCAGTGGCGGGCACTCGGGCTCACCGACGAAGACCTCCGCAAGCCGAAGATCGCGGTCGTCAACTCCTCGTCGGACCTGGCGATCTGCTTCAGCCACCTCGACCCGATCGCGGCCAGGATCAAGCGGGGGATCGCCGCCGCGGGCGGGCTGGCGTTCGAGGTGCGGACCACCGCGCCGAGCGACTTCATCCACTCGGCCGGGCACGGTGGCGGGTACATCCTCTCGGCGCGCGACCTCATCGTGAACGACATCGAGGTCGGCGTCGAGGGCGCGCAGCTGGACGGGATGGTGTGCCTGGCCAGCTGCGACAAAACCGCACCCGCGCAGCTGATGGCCGCCGGGCGGCTGGACATCCCGACCCTGCTCGTCGCCTGTGGCTACCAGCCCAGCGGCTGCTTCCGCGGCGGCCACTGCGACATCGAGGACGTCTTCCTCCACGCCTGCGGGACGTCCACTGTGGACGAACTCACCGAGATGAGCGAGAGCGCCGTCGGCGGCCCCGGCGTCTGCCCGGGCATGGGCACCGCGAACTCGATGCACGTCGTCGCCGAAGCACTCGGCATGGCCTTGCCCGGCACCACGCCCGTCGCGGCGAACTCGCCGTCGATGTGGGCCGCGGCCGACGCCGCCGCGGCGCGCATCGTGCGGATGGTGGAAGAGGACCTGCGCCCGCGCCGGATCATGACGGCCACTGCGTTCGGCAACGCCGTCCGCGTCGCACTGGCGGTGGGCGCCTCGATCAACACCGTGAAGCACCTGCAGGCGGTGACTGAAGAGTCCGATGTGGACGTCGACGTCCTCGGTCTGTACGCCGAACTCGGCCGGGACACGCCGGTCGTCTCGACGGTCCGGCCGAACGGGCCGCACCTCATCGAGCAGTTCGAGGCCGCGGGCGGGGCCCGCGCGGTCATGAAACAGCTCGGCGACCTGATCGACCCGACGCCCATGACCGTGAGCGGCGGTTCCGTGGGCGACAACCTGTCCGCGGCCGAAGTCGTGGATCCCGAAGTCATCCGACCCGCCGACCGTCCCTTCGCGACCGAGCCGTTGATCGTGGTCCTGCGCGGTTCGCTCACGCCCGACGGCGGCATCGTCAAGCTCGCGGTCGGCGACGCGCGCCCGGCCGCGTTCACCGGCCCCGCCCGCTGCTTCGAAAGCCAGGAGGCCGCGGTCGCCGCCCTGGCGGACGGGACCATCACCGCGGGCGACGTCGTGGTGGTCCGCGGGCTCGGTCCGCGCGGGCGTCCCGGCATGGGGATGGCGTCCCAGATCGTCTTCGCCCTCGACCGCGCCGGGCTCACCGGCGAGGTCGCGGTGGTCACCGACGGCCAGCTGTCCGGGCTCGTCAACCGCGGCATCGTGGTCGGCGAGGTCCGCCCCGAAGCCGCCGACGGCGGTCCCCTGTCCCTCGTCCGCGACGGCGACACCGTCCACATCGACCTGCCCGGGCGGGTCTGCGACCTGCGCGTCGACGCGGCCGAACTCGCCACGAGGCGGCCAGTACCCGCCGAAGACCACCACGAAACCGGCTGGCTGTCGGTCTACCGGCGCACCGTGCGCCCCCTCGGCCACGGCGCCGTGCTCCGTCCCTAGCGCTCCCCCACGACCAGGAGGCCGCAATGACGCCGCCCGAAGTCCCCCCGTCCACCGTCATCACCGAGGCCGACGAACGGCGTTCCGCGCGCGGTGGCGCGTTCTCGATGTTCGTCGACAGCTTCGACGTGTACCTCCCGGCCCTCGTGCTCCCGGCCGCGATGGCGTACTTCATGCCCGCGAACCTGTCGCCGACCATCCGCGCGACCTTCACCACGCTGCTGTTCACGGTCGGGCTGCTCGCGCGGCCGATCGGCAGCGTCATCTTCGGCAACCTGTCCGACCGGATCGGCCGCAAGCCCGTCACCATGATCAGCGGCTGGGGCTTCACGATCGTCACGCTGCTCATCGGCCTGCTGCCCGGCTTCGCGGCGTGGAACTACGGCGCGATCGCCGTGTTCGCCGCCCTGCGGCTGATCGGCGGGATCTTCCTCGCCGGTGGCTACGCCGCTCCGATGCCACTGGCGCTGGAACAGGCCAAGCCCGCGCGGCGTGGCCGGGTCGGCGGCCTCATCGGCGTGGGCGCGCCCGGCTCGTTCCTGGTGATCAACCTGCTCCTGCTGGGCCTGCTCGACGTGCTGCCGCACGGCGGTTTCCTGTCGTGGGGCTGGCGGATCCCGTTCTTCCTCGGGTTCGTGCTCGGCCTGGTCTACCTATGGCACTACCGCGGTGTGAAGGAAGACGACTCGGTGTTCCGGCAGCGTCGCACGGGGCGCCAGCCGGTGGCGGAGCTGTTCACCACGCACCGCGCGCTGTTCTTCAGCGTCTTCCTGTTCACCTGCGGGTACTGGTTCGCCACCCAGATGTCGGTGTCGTTCCTGCCGACGCTGCTGGTGCAGGTGCTGGACCAGAGCCCACGGCTGTCGTCCACGGTGGAGATCATCAGCTCGGTCCTCACGATCGTGCTGATCATGGTGCTCGCCGCGGTCGGCCAGCGGATCGGCAGGCGCGCGCTGCTGATGCGCTGGGCGCTGGTGCTCACGTTCGTCGTCGGCGGCGCGTTCGCGGTGCTCGCGGTGGCCGGCCGGGCCGGGGCGCCCGCGTGGCTGATCGGGCTGATCGCCGTGGTGGCGAAGGTGCTGCCGTCCGCGCCGCTCGGCGTCATCCTCGTGTACCTCAACGAGCGGTTCCCGGCGTCCGTGCGGGCGAGCGGGTACGGCATCGGCTACATGTTCGGGCTGATCCTGCCCGGCCTCTACACGTTCTGGCTGCTGGCGCTCAGCTCGATCATGCCCTACGAGTTCACGCCGATCGCGCTGATCGTCTTCGGCGGCCTGCTGATGTTCGAGGCCGTGCGCCGGGGCCCGGAGACCAACGGCGTCGCCGACCCGGTCCCGGCGGTCTCCGAGCGGGAGGTCGCGCGGTGATCCTCACCGACGACGAAAAGGCCATGCGGGACGGCGCCGACGGGCCCGCGGTGGCGGCGGCCATGGACCTGCTCATCCGCTACGGCGAGGCACTGGGCGCGGAAAAGCTGTGCGATACCCGCAACGTCGCCGGCACGAGCACCCAGCCGTCCCCGGTGAAGGCGAAGCTGGTGGCCGAAGGCGGCTGGAACAAGGCGTTCGCGGTGCTCAACCTCGACTGCGACGACGTCGTCGAGATCCCCGACATGCGGGTGCCGACCTGCCAGCTGCAACAGGGCTTCGGCCCGGACTCGGTGGGCGTGGTGCCCTACCCGAAGGAGTTCGTCGAGCTGCAGAGCGACGCCGAAGCGTTCTACGGGCGGCGCGGGGTGAACATCCTCGCGACCTGCACGCCGTACCAGGTGGGCAACCTCCCGGTCCGCGGCGAGCACTGCGCGTGGATGGAGTCGTCGGCGGTCGTGTACGCCAACTCCGTGCTCGGCGCCCGGACCAACTGCGAAGGCGGGACGTCGACCGGGGCGGCGTCGCTGACCGGGAAGATCCCGTGCTGGGGCAACCACCTTCCGGAGAACCGGTTCGGCACGCACCTCGTGGAGGTGGACGCGGGCGTACGCGACTTCATGGACTGGGGCATGCTCGGCTACTTCGCGGGCGGGCTGGTCCAGGACGAACGCCCGGTGGTCACCGGGGCGTTCCCGCGTCCCGACCTCGTCGACCTCAAGCACTTCGGCGCGGCCGCCGCGTCTTCCGGCGGGGTCGAGCTGTACCACCTGCCGGGGATCACGCCCGAAGCGCCGACGGTCGAAGCGGCCTTCCGCGGCCCGACGCCGTCCGCTGTCCACTATGGACTGCGCGAGCGACGCGAGGTCTACGAGACGCTGAACGACCAGGGCCGCTCGACCGACGTCGACTTCGTGCTGCTGGGCTGCCCGCACGCGTCGATCGACCAGATCCGCGCCGCCGCCCGCGCCCTGGACGGCAAGCGGCTGCACTCCGGGACGCAGCTGTGGATCATGACGCCCCGGGCGCTCAAGGCGGTCGCGGACCGCAGCGGCTACACGGCGGTGATCGAGGCCGCGGGCGGGCGCCTGCTCGCCGACTCGTGCCCGGCGATGTCCCGCGTCGCACCGCCGGGCACCCGCGTGTTCGCCACCGACTCGGCGAAGCAGGCGCACTACCTGCCCGCGATCCTCGGGATCGAGGCGTGGTTCGGCTCGCTGGAGGACTGCGTGGACGCGGCGGTCACCGGCCGCTGGCGCGGTGACCTGCGATGACGGTCCTGCGCGGGCGGACGATCGTCCCCGGCGTCGTCGAGGGCGAGGCGCTGGTGTCGCACGAGACGATCTCGGGCTGGGGCGGCATCGACCCGGCAACCGGAACGATCATCGAGCGTCGCCACGAACTGCACGGGGTGTGCTTCACCGGGAAGATCCTCGTGTTCCCCGGCGCGAAGGGGTCGTCGGGCTGGTCGGGGTTCTTCCAGTCGACCCGCCTGCTGGGCACGGCGCCGCTGGGCATGATCTTCACGGTGGTGACGACGAAGGTGGCGCTCGGCGCGGTGGTGACCCGGGTACCAGCCCTCAGCGACCTCGACCGCGACCCGGTCGAGGTCATCCGCACCGGCGACCGCCTCCGCCTCGACGCCGACCGCGGGTTCGTCGAGATCCTCACCCGAGCCCCCGCCTGACGCGTCACTTTCATCGTGAAAGTGACGTGGAGGACCGGGCTCCGGATAGCTTTCACGTGAAAGCTGCGCCTCGCCGGAGTGTCGTGTTCGATGGGCGCATGGGGATCCAGAGGCGGGACCGGGGCTCGCTGCGCGACATGATCACGGTGCTGTCGGGCCTCGGCACGCCGTTGTCCGCCACCTACGCCACCGGCTTCGCCGACGCTATGGAACTCCCGCCCGCGCGGACCGGGCAGCCGCTCGGCCGCCCGGCGACCCCGGCCGACGTCGCCGAGTTCCGCGCCGCGTGCGAACGGGAACTGGCGGCCACGACCCGCGCGCTGGACGCCGCCCTGGCCGATACCACGCTGCTCGACTGCCTGTGCCTGGCCGTCCTTTTCGGACAGGGTGAGGACGGCACCCGGCTGGGCACCCCGAACGCGTTCACGCACGAGATGGAGTTCCTGGCCTCCTGCTCGTCACAGATCGCCTCGCCGACCCTGTTCAGCCGCCGCAACCTCGAGGCCGCGCTGCGCGCCCTCGCCCTCGCCCGGCGGCACGAGGTGCTCGACGGCCAGCTGGTGCTGACGGACGGCGAGATCTCCCCGGCCGCGCGGGGCGAAGGGTGGCAGGTGCACCACCAGCTGGCGTGGTCGTGGCGGTCGGGGCACGGCGCGTTCCCGACCCGCTACGACTGGGCGTACTCGGTGCGGCTGGCCCAGCGGATCCGCGACCGCGGCGGCGACCACCCGGACCTCGCGGTCCTGCTGTCGGCGTACATGTTCGTCCTCACCGGCTGGGCCGACGCGCTGCGGGAATTCCACGAGAAGGTCACCGATCCCGCGTTGCGCACCTTGCTGCGGGAGCGCACGATGCTGCACCTGCCGGACGCGCTCACCCTGTCCGAGCCGACGGCGAACGACGTCGCCCTCGCCGCGAGCAGGCTCCTGCTGCCCTGGCACGTGCTCGCCGACGCGTTGCCGGACTCGCAGCGGGAAGAGGCCGAGCGGTGGCGGGCGCTGCTCACCGCGAACCCGGCGGACCTGGGCCGCAACACCGCGCGCGGCCACGTGTTCGACTCGCCGCTGGCCGCCGCCCCGCTGGTCGCGGCCGGCGACCTGGTGCTGGTCAGCCTGCCGCACCTGTTCAGCACGGACCTCTCCCAGCTCGTCGAGCGCGTCTTCGCCCGGCTGGCCGGCCCGCCCTACTACCGGGCCCGCGGCGAGGAGGTGGAAGAAGCCGCCCTGAAGCACCTGGCCGCCGTGTTCCCCAGCGCCCAGGTCCTGCGCGGCGGCAAGTACCCCGGCACGCGGCCGGGCGAACTGATCGAAGTGGACGGCGTCCTGCTCTGGGAGGACGTCGCGCTGGTGGTGGAGGGCAAGGGCGGCTATCTCAGCACGCGGTCCCGGCACGGCGACCCGGAAGCCGCCGTCACCGAGCTGCGGCGCACCGTCGGCGACGGCTTCTTCCAGGTGGCCCGCCTGGTCCGCGCGCTGGAGCGGGACGGCCGGGTCACCTTGACCGGCGACCGCGGCGCCTCGCTGACGCTGGACCACAAGGCGATCCGCCGGATCTACGCCGTCGTGCCGACGGCGGACACGTTCGACCCACTGTCCACTTTGCTCGGTCTGCTGTGGCGGCGGGAGGTCCTGCCGGAGGGCGCGTTCCCGCTGATCGTGGCCGTGCCGGAGCTGAACCTGCTCACCGACCTGCTGCCGACCCCGCCGGAGCTGCTGGCGTACCTCGAATACCGCGAGGAAGTGCTGGCCACGCCGAGCATCCGCACCGGCGGCGAACTGGAGCTGCTGGCCACCTTCGCGACGACGATGGACGTCGTCGGCACGTTCCGCGAGCTGGACGTGCCCAGCGTCGCGCTCAGCACGGACCACCAGGAGAAGTACCTCGACCCGTGGCTGGAGCAGGCTTTCCACACGTGGATCAACGGCCTCCCGCCGGTCCCGCCCCCGAGGCGGCACGTCGAGCGGCACCGCGAGAAGATCGAGCGGTTCCTGGCCGCGACGCACGACACCGCGGCGGCGACGGTCCTGCAGCAGCTCACCGGGGCGCAGCTCGGCGCGGCCGAGCAGTACGCCGAGCGCGTCCCGCCGGTGCGCCGCGGCACGCTCTCCCCGAACACCTTGGGCGACTTGGGCATCGTGGTCACGAACCCGCTCGACCCGATCGAGACGGTGCGCGCCGTGCGGCCGGTCGAGGACCTTCGTGCCCGCAGCCGCTGGGTCGTCTACCTGACGCCCGAGACCGAGTTCCGGCACGCCGAGGTCGGCGGGACCCACGTTTTCGGGAGCGCGGCCGCGTCTCTGGCCGAGGCGTCCCGCCTGGGCGCGGTGGCGGACTGGTTCGACCGGGCGGCCGCGCGGCGGCACGGCCCGATCACCTCGGCGGATCGCGCGCTGGTCGAGGCGGGCGTGCCGGAGACGATGGCACTGGGCCTGACCCGGCTGGGCTTGACGAAGGCGGTGCTCGACCTGGCCGACCCGGAGTGGAGTCTCACGCAGGCGGCCGACTTCTACCTGACGCACGTCCGCCGGGCGCTCGAGGTGACCGGCTCGGCCCTCCCGGCAGCGGCGGCACGAGAGGTGTTGCGGCTGCTGACGAGCGGCCGGATCCACCCGGCCGACGCGGCCGCGTTGATCGAGCAGGTCGTCCGCGCGCCGAAAGTTTCCCCGGAGTCGCTGGCCCGCGCGGCGGGCCTGCTGACCGACGAGGACGACGATCGTCTCGCCGCCGCGGTTCAGGCCGCGCTGACCGCGTTGGACCTGACGGCTGACCAGGTCCGGTCCAGCCGGGGGAAGGAACGCCGCCGGATCCGCGACCGCCTGCTGGGCACGATCCGCCGCGAGCACCCCGGCGTCAACGCGCGCGCCGCCGTCGAAGCGGTGGAGCGGTTGTTTGCCGGGTCATCCGGGTAAGCGGGCGTCGCGCAGGGAACGGATCATGCTCTGCAGGCTGCGGAAGGCGTCCGCCTGTTCGGCCTCGGTCATGCCGGACAGCATCCTGACCTCGACGGATCGGACGGCCGCGCTCGCCTTTTCCAGGCTCTTCCGGCCGCGGGGCGTGAGCCGCGTGGGGAGAGCTTTCCCGACGGGTGCCTCCGCGGGCCGGGTCACGTAGCCGTCGCGTTCCAGGGCTTGGAGCAGGACGTTCATCGTCTGCCGGGTGACGAACGCGCCCCGCGCCAGCTCGGAGTTGGACAGACCCGGCCGTTGCGCCAGCAGTTCGAGGCAGGAGTAGTGGGTCACGTTCATCCCGAGCGGCCGCAGCACCTCTTCCATGGCGACGCGGAGGGCGCTCGACGCCTCCTTGAGCAGATAGCCCAGTGACGTCTTCAGGTCGACACCGTCTTGACTCATGTCAGCATTCTGACATAGATTGGGTCGTGTCAGAAAGCTGACACACCATCGAAGGAGTCACGACATGCCCGCCACCGGCCCCGACTTCATCTCGCTCCAGGCCCGCGACCTCGACGCGTCGCAGGCGTTCTACGAGCAGTACCTCGGCCTCGTCCGTTCGCCGGCGGGTCCGCCGCACGCGGTGGTCTTCGAGACGAAACCGATCGCGTTCGCGCTCCGCGAGGTCATCCCGGGCACCGACCTCGAGTCGGTCGCGCAGCCCGGCATCGGCGCGGCGATCTGGCTGCACGCGACGGACGTCCAGGCCATCCACGACGCGTTGGCCGCCGACGGCCACCGGATCGTCACGGCCCCGATCGACGGGCCTTTCGGCCGCACGTTCACGTTCGCCGACCCGGACGGGTACCACGTCACGCTCCACGACCGTGCGTGAAGGGGCGGCCGGGCGGCTTGGGAACGGGTGTCGCGAATGACTCATTCGGGACCTCGGAGGTCCCGAATGAGTCATTCGCGACCCAGGCGCGGCGGGCGGCGGGCGCGATCACCGGCGCCCGGCAACGCAAGCAGAGCACGAGATCACCAGACCTCCCCCGCCCCTCGTCCTCGCCGCTCTTCACTCCGCGAGGAGGGGCGGGGGATGTCGGGCCCTCAGGCCACGCGGTCCAGCACGAAGGTGTGCTCGACGAGGTCGAAGGGTCCGTCCGGCCCCTCGCGGAGGTCTCGCCGGTACAGCAGCGACCGCTTGGTGCCGAACACCGGGTCCTGGTCCAGGTACGGGTCGTCGTCGCGGAACAGCATCGTCGTCACCGTCGAAAAACCCGGGGCCGCGATGCGGACGTGGATGTGGCCCGGCCGCATCACCGGGCGGCCCGTCGCGTGCATCAGCTCGCCGACGGGGCCGTCGTCCGGGATCGGGTACGGCGCCGGGGCGATGCTGCGGATCCGGACCGTGCCGTCCGGGCCCGTGCGGAACAGCCCGCGCATCGCGGCCGCGTCGAGACCGGGGACGTCGGAGTCGTAGTGGCCGTCGCTGTCGGCGTGCCACACGTCGAATTCCGCCCCCGCCACCGGCGCGCCCGCGGTGTCGACCACCTTGGCGTGGAACAGCAGCGGCGTGCCGGGCAGTCCGTTGGAGATGTCGGCGCCGTCGGCGAACTCGGGCCGGACCTGCCGGTAGAACGGGCCCTGGACGCTGTTTTCGGTCGCTTCCGCGCTCCGCCGGTGGTTGACCGTGTCGACGAGCGTGGTCACCCCGAGCACGTCGGACAGCAGGATGAACTCCTGCCGGGTGTCGTCGCACTTCTGCCCGGTCCGGGTCAGGAAGCCGATCGCGTGCGCCCATTCGGCTTCGGTGAGGTCCACTTCGCGGACGAACTCGTGCAGGTGCCGGACCAGCGCCGACAGCACCGTGCGGGTTCGCGGGTCCGGCGTGTCCGCCAACGTCCGCAGCACCCCTTCGGTGATGCTCTTTTCGTCCGGGTCCAGCATCGGTTCCTCCTCGCGTTCGTGCCGGAAAGCTAGCCGGGTCTCCGTTAGCCGCGGCGAAATCCCGTGTTAGCGCGGATTCACCCCGCGGAACCGGGTGTCCCTCACCCCGTTGCCCGGCACGGTCGGTCTCGGCGCGGCGGACCGCGCCACCGAGCGGAAGGAGCGACCTGTGCTGCGAACCGGTAAGGAATACCTGGACGCGCTCGACGACGGCCGGGTGGTGTGGGTGGGCGACGAAAAGGTCGACAACGTCGCCACGCACCCGAAGACGCGGGACTACGCGAAGCGCCTCGCGGACTTCTACGACCTGCACCACCGCGACGACCTGCGGGACATCATGACCTTCGTCGACGACGACGGCGAGCGCCGGTCGATGATGTGGTTCCGCCACACGACGAAGGACGAGCTCAAGCGCAAGCGCCGCTACCTGGAGACGGTGATCCGCGAGCTCGACGGCGGCGCCGTGCCGCGGACGCCGGACGTCAACAACTACGTCCTGGTCACCTACCAGGACGATCCCGTGCCGTGGAGCGAGCAGTCGCAGGGCACCGGCGGGCGGGACCTGACCGTCGGGATCCAGGAGTTCTGGGACCTCATGGTGGAGGGCGACCTCAACGCCGCGCCGGCCTTCGTCGACCCGCAGACCGACCGGTCCCGGGAGTCGGCGCAGGCCGAGTCGCCCGCGCTGCGGATCGTCGAGACCCGCGAGGACGGCATCGTCGTGCGGGGCGTCAAGGCCATCGCGACGGGTGCGGCGTTCGCCGACTACATCCACATCGGCGTGTTCTTCCGCCCGGGCATCCCCGGTGAGCAGGTCATCTTCGGCGCGGTCCCGACGAACACCCCCGGCGTCACCCTGGTCTGCCGCGAAAGCACGGTGAAGGAGGGGCAGTACGAGGAGCACCCGCTGGCCGCCCGGGGCGACGAGCTGGACACCACGATCCTCTTCGACGACGTCTTCATCCCGTGGAACCGGGTGTTCCACATCGGCAACCCGAAGCACGCGTCGCTCTACCCGCAGCGGGTGTTCGACTGGCTGCACTACCAGGCGCTCGTGCGCCAGACCATCCGCGCCGAGGTGATGGTCGGCCTGGCCCTGCTGATCACCGAGCACGTCGGCACGTACCAGCTGCCGCCGGTCCAGGCCCGGCTGGCCCAGCTCGTCGGCTTCCACCAGACGCTGCGCGCGCACGTGCTCGCCTGCGAGGAGGACGGGTTCACCACACCGGGTGGCCTGTACAAGCCGAGCGTGCTGCTGTTCGACTTCGGCCGGGCCTACTACCTGGAGAACGTGCCGCGGATGGTCGACGAGCTCGTCGACCTGGCCGGGCGCTCGTCGCTGATCTTCCCGACCGAGAAGCAGTGGAACCAGCCGGAGCTGCGCCGGTGGCTCGAGCCGTTGCAGACGGGCCCGATCGGGCGCCCGCACGACCGGCTCAAGATCAGCCGCGTGATCCGGGACCTGTACCTCTCGGACTGGGGCGACCGGATCAGCGTGTTCGAGAACTTCAACGGCACGCCGTTGCTGGCGGTGCGGATGCTGACGATGAACCGCGCGGAGATGGCGCCGTCGGGGCCGCTGACCGACCTCGCGCGCAAGATCGCGGGGATCGGGCCGGCCACCCCGAAGGACGACGGGAAGACCCAGTACGCCGGGCAGGCGAACTACGCCCGCCAGCAGGACGCGCGGGTCAGCTGACCGCGGCTCGGGACGGCCGGTGCCCACGACCCGGCCGTCCCGGCCGTCACCAGGGCCGGGTGGCCGCGGCGCCCCGGCTGACGGCGTCGGCGCGGTCGTGGGCGCCCAGCTTCCGGAACACCGACCGGACGTGGGTTTTCACGGTGTTGTGGGAGACATGCAGCTCGGCGGCGATCTCGCGCAGGGTCAGCGGTCCGGCCAGCGCGCGGAGCACGGCGCGTTCCCGGTCGGACAGGACGGCCGGGCGGAAGTCCGGGACCCCGCACCCCTGGAGCAGGTCGGCGAGCACGGGTCCGTGCCGGAGGCCGGTGAGCGCGGCGCGTGCCTGGGCGTGGGCCTTTCGGCGCTGCTGGGTGTCCGAAGTGGACTGCGCGTGGAGGAGAGCCGCGAACGCCTCCGCGTGGGGCGTGGCCGACGCCAGGGCCGTTGCCGGGTAACGACTTCCGCGGCGGCTCGCCAGGAACGCCGTGGCGACGACGGGTGCCGCGCACCGCGTCGGGTCGAGGTCGTGCCAGGCGACCGCTTGGGCCGCCGAGGTTTGCGCCGCCGTGACGTCGCCGGTGAGCAGAGATCCGGCCGTGCGGGCGTCCAGTGCCCGGACGGCGACATCGCGGTAGCCGCACTTCTCCGCTTCGCGCGCCGTCTCGTCCAGCTGGTCGAGGACGGGTTTTCCCTCCCACAGCCCGGCGGTGCCGAGCGCTGCTTGCGCCAGGAGCAGCCACCAAGGCCGGGTGCTCTCTCGGGGGGCGGCGATCGCCTGGGTGGCGATGTGGTGCGCCGTGGGGAGATCGCCGTTGTGCAGCGCCAGCCACGCCCGGACGGCGAGTGCCGGGGGATCGTCGGCCTCGGCGGGACGAGCCACCCGTTGCGCCGCGGTCAGATCGCCGTCGTGCGGCGCGAGCCAGGTCCCGGCGCTCGCCGGATCGCGGCCAGCCAGCGCGGCAACGCCTTGCGCCGCGGCGAGATCGCCGTCGTGCGGCGCCAGCCAGGTCCCGGCGCTCGCCGGATGGCTGCCAGCCCGCGCCGCAACGCCTTGCGCCGCAACCAGATCCCCACCGAGCCGAGCCGCCGCCCGCCCAGGGTGTCCGCACGCCAGCTCGGCCGCCGCAGCCACCGCACGCCCCTCAGCAGGCACCTCGTCAAGCCGCGCCAGCAGCGCCCGCGGATGCGCCGAAGGCCAAGTCTCGATCGCCGTCCGGACCGCGACGCCGGGAAGCCCCGCCAGCCGGGCGTGTTCGTAGGCGGCGTCCAGATCCCCTTCCCGCCGCAGGCGTTCGGCCGCGCGGGCGTGCAGCTCCTCCACGACCTCGGGATATTCCTCCCGCAACACGGACTTCAGCACGGCCCGCAGCACCGGGTGGCACCGCAGCCCCGACCCCGTCCGCCGCAGCAAAAGCGACGACGCCGCCACCGCGGCCAGCGTCTCCCCGGCGGCCGGGAGCGCCGTCACTTCCGCGCACCGGTCCGGCGTCAGCTCGGTCAGGACACTGCTGTACAGCAGCAGACGGCGTTGGCGCGAGGTGACGCGTTCGAGCACCTCCGCGCGGAAGAACTCCGCCACCGACGGCACGGGACAGGGCAGCGAAGTACCGCTCCGCAGGGCCATCCCGGCCAGCCGCAGCCCGGTCGCCCAGCCCGCGTACCCGCGCCACACCGCTTCCGCCTCCGCCTCGGCGACCGGCCGTCCGGCCGTGGCCGACAGCAGATGCCGGGTCTCCGCCAGGTCGAACCGCAGATCGTCTTCGGTGAATTCGGCCAGGCGCCCCGCCGCGCGCAGCGAAGCGACCGGACCGCTCGGCGGGCGGGCCGTCGCCAGCGCCACCCGGACCGTCTCGGGGACCCGGCGGACGAACTCGTCCAGCGCCGCACGGCTCACCGGGTGCTCGACGACGTCCAAGCCGTCGAGCACGAGCACCAGCGGCCCGGCCGAAGCCAGCGCGTTGAGCAGCTCCGGGAGGATCACCGTGACCAGCGTCGGCTCGTCGTCGAGCAGCACCGCCGGGGGCGCCGGGACCTCGGAGTGCAAGGGCCGCAACGCTTCGAGCACCGCCGACCACACGCCCGCCGGGGTGTCGTCGTGCCTGCTCAGGCTCACCCACGCGCACCGCCGCCCGGCGACCCACTGCGCCAGCAGCACCGTTTTCCCCGCGCCGCGCGGCGCGGCCACCAGGACCACCGGTTCGGCGGCCGCGTCCAGGCGGGCCAGCAGCCGCGTGCGGGGGACGTCGGCCGGGTGCGGGGCGGGTGGCCGCAGCCGGGTCCGGACGACGACGGCCGGGCGGGTCCGGGACGTGGTCACATCGCCGACGCGAAGTGCCAGCCGCCGGCGGCCGCCGGGTCGTGGAGCGTGCCGAACGCGCTGGCGAAGTACACCAACGGGTTCGTGCCCGGGACGTGGTCGCACGTCAGCACGTCGCCGACGACGATCGTGTGGTCGCCGCCCGGCAGCGTGTCCGCGACCGAGCAGACGAAGTGCGCGATCGCGTCGGCCAGCACCGGGACGTCGCTGTCGGGGCGCAGCTCGACGCCGCTGAACTTGTCCTTCCGGCGCGTCGCGAAGTGCCGCGCGAGGTGTTCGTGGTCTTCGCCGAGGACGTTGACGGCGAAGGACCCCGCCTCGGTGATCGCCTTGCACGTCGGGAGGTTCGACCCGATGCACACGAGCAGCTGCAACGGGTCCATCGACAACGACGCGACCGCGCTCGCGGTCATGCCGGCGGGGCCGTCCACCGTGCGGGTGGTGATCACGGCGACCCCGGTGCTGAACCGGGAAATGGCCTGGCGGAACCGGAAAACCCCGTCGTCCGGATCGGCGGGCGCGGCGAGCCGCTTGACGCTGTCCATGGCTACCTCCGTGGGAGCACGCGGTGACGTTGGCCGTACCCACCGTGCCACCGAACCCGTTACCGGCCGGGAAATCAGCTCCGCAACCGGGTGACCAGGCGGTGCACCTCCGCCGACGGCGGCACGGCCAGCTCGTGCATGGTCGCCGCGTACCGCTGGTACAGCGCGAGGACGTCGTCGTCGTTGCCGCTGGCCTGCGCCAGGGTGAGCCGCAGCAGCCAGGCCTGCTCGCGGTACGGGTCGAGGCGCAGCACCGCGTCCGCGTTGGCGACCGCCTCGCGGTACCGGCCGAGCCGGAACGCGACCTTGGCGACGTCCAGCCGGGCCCGCAGGACGCGCTCGTCGATCTCGGCACGCCGCGTTTCCACCCACGCGCCCGACAGGCCGGCGAGGTACCGGCCCCGCTCGGTCGCGGCCAGCGCCGCGGTCAGCGTGTCCAGCCTCGCCTCGCCCTGCTGGTGGTCGGCTTGCGTGAACGCCTCCAGGACGTCGGCCGCGCTGCTGCCGATCAGCTCGGGCCCCGGCAGGTGGAACCGGTCTTTCCGCAGGACGGGCGACAGCTCCTCCGGCAGCACCTCGCGCAGCCTGTACAGCGCTTGGCGCAGGTAGCTGCGCCCGGCGGCTTCGTTGTCCGAGTCGAACAGCGCGCCGAGCAGCTCCTGGCGGCCGGCCTCGCGGCCGGGGGCGGCCAGCAGGTAGGCGAGCAGCTCGACGCTCTTGCGCAGCCGCGGCGTCACCGTCGTGCCGTCGACCCGCAGCTCCGGCTCCCCCAGGTCCTCGAGCACCAGCCGCGGTGCCCGGCCCGCCGCGGTGATCCGGCGGCCGTTCGCCAGCGACGCGGTCAGCTCGTGCCAGCGCGACAGCCGGTTCGGCTCGGTGTCCGCGCCGCGGACGGCCACGGCGGGCACGTCCGCCAGCGCGTTGAGCAGCAGGTGCACCGACCCCCGCTCCTCCGCCACCCCGATCGCCAGCGCGGCGGACTCGTCGGACGCGTCCTCCTCCCCCAGCCGCCACTGGGCTTCGGCCAGGTAGCACGCCGCGGTCGGGACCTCGAGCACCCGGTCGGCGGCGAGCATGCTGCGCAAGCACTCGCGGAGCACGTCACGGGCTTCGGCGTCGCGATGGCGCAGCAAGAACGCGAGCCCTCGCCACAGGGCGGCCAGCTCGCGGGTGAACGCGTGCGTGCCCGCGCCGCTCGCCTCCGCTTCGTCCAGCGCGCGGTGCGCGGCGTCCGGGTCGTGGTGCAGGCGCAGGCACAGCTTGGCCTCCATCACGTGCAGCAGCACCTGGTAGATCCGCGAGCCGGTCGCGGCCACCAGGTCGTGCCCGCGCCGCAAGGCCTGCCAAGCGTCCTCGGCCCGCCCGAGGTCGATCATCAGCTCGACGGCGTCCAGCGCGTGCAGCCACAGCGGCTGCGGGGCGTCGCGGTGCGCCTCGTAACCGGCCAGCGCCTGCTCGATCCGGCCCGTCGCGCGGAGCCCGGCGATGACCCAGGGCGCCCCGAGGACGCTGCGCCACGGGCCGTAGGTGCCGGGATCGTCCAGCCCGGCCAGCCGCCCGCGCATGAAGGCCAGCCGCATGAGCATGCCGTCCAGCGGGCCCGACGGGGTGGTCGCGAAGGCCGGGAACGGCGGCGGCGGTTCGTCGCGGCTCAGCGCCAGCACGGTGTCCGCGATGTCCTTGGCCCGCCCCGGTGGCAGCAGCTCGGCCACCTGCCCGGCGTCCGCCGGACGGCCCGCGTGCCACAGGCACCACACCAGCAGCACCAGTGCTTCGCCCGAGCCGTCGTGCTCGTCGGCGGCCAGCTCGGTGAGCCAGTCGCGGTCGTGGCGGTCGTACAGCTCCACGCCCCGCCCGGCCTGCTCCAGCGCGAAGGCGACGCGCAGCACGATCCCGCCGATCCGGGGGCTGAGCGCACGTTCGGACACCCGCAGCGCGTCGAGCCAGCGCGCCGCCGGGCCGAAGTCCATCCGCTCGATCAGGCGCGGCAGCAGCTCCGCCGCGAGCCCCCACGCCTCGTCGACCGCGCCGACACCGAGCAGCGCGTCGACGGCCTCCTCCCGCTCGCCGCGGCGGACCAGCAGCCGGGCGTGCCGCAGGCGGACCCGCTCCAGCTCGCCCGGCTCCTGCTCGGCGAGCAGGTCGCGCAGGTGGTCCCGCAGCTGCGGGCTGACGACCAGCGTCCGGTCGTCGGGCCAGGTGGCGGGGAGGTGCCGGTGGCGCAACGCCGCCATGGTCCGGGGGACGTCGTCGAGGCCGAGCGCGACCGCGTCGTCGGCGGTCACCTCGTCGAGCAGGCTGGTGTGCACCAGGAACCGACGTTCCCGTTCGGACAGTCCGGAAAGGACGTGCGTGGACAGGTAGTCGCGGAACCGGTGCGGCGCGTCGGCGACGGCCCCGTCGGCGAACAGGATGCCCGCCGCCCAGCCGCCGGTGACGCGGACGGCTTCGGCCGCCTCCGTTTCCGGGCGCCCGGCCAGGCGCAGCGCTTCCGCGGCCTCGTCGACGTCGAAGGCGAGGTCCGGGCCGGTGAGCTCGGCGACGCGGGCCAGGTCTCGGGTCGAACCGGTGTCCAGCGGCAACGCGGTCCGGGAAACGAGGACGATCGCGACGTCCGCGGGGGCGTAGCGGGCGAGCGCGGACAGCACGGTGAGCGCCTCGTCGCTGCCGGCGATCCGCTCGGCGTTGTCGCAGACGAGCACGAGACCGCTGCCGTGCAGGCTTTCGGCGAGCAGGCCCGCGGCCTCGCCGATCAGGATGCCCGCGGCGAGCGCGTCGGTCGCCACGCCGCTCGCCTCGGGGGCGTGCGGCGCGACCGCCGCCTCGAGGTACAGCAGCAGGCGGCCCGCCGCCGATTCCGTGCCGTCGAGCGACAGCCAGGCCACCGGCCGGTCGAGGTCCCGCAGCGCCGCGGCGACGGCGGTGGTCTTGCCCGAGCCGGCCGCCGCGTACACGGTGAGCACGTTCGCCCGCCCGAGCAGGGCGCGGATGCGGCCGGTCAGCCGGTCGCGCCGGACCAGGTGGTCCCCGACGACCGGCGGCGCCAGCTTCCGCCGGATGATCCGCGCATCGGAAGGCGCCACGCGACGCACCTCCCATCGCCGTTTCCGCCGGGCTCCGCCCAGCAGTCTCCCCCGGCCCCCGGCGGCGGGCAACGCGGGATTTCGCCTGGATTAACAGGCCGGGCCCCGCACCGCCGTTAGCGGCGCGAGAGCCGCCCGGCCCGGCGACGGGCCCGGCGTGACCGGCCCTGTTAGCGCGGTTTGTCAGCCCGGACCACCTCGTTGTGCAGTGAGGCCGAACTGCCGGGAACGAGCCGAAGGAGAGCCGAATGGTGGCACGCACGGAGCGGACGGAGCGGCGCACGGCGCTGGTGACCGGGGCGAGCCGCGGGATCGGGTACGCGGTGGCGCGGTACCTGGCCGAGCGGGGCGCGGCCGTCGCGCTGCTGGCCCGCGACGAGACCGCCGTCAAGGACGCCGCCGTCCGGCTGGGCGGGGAAACCCTGGCCGTCCCCGCGGACGTGCGTGACGGCGAGTCCGTCGCCGCCGCCGTCGAGCAGGCGCACGCCTGGCACCGGCGGCTCGACGTCGTCGTCAACTGCGCCGGGCCGCAGATCGCGTCGGCCCCGCTCACCGACACCGAGCACGGCGTGCTCGAGGCCGCGCTCGACACGAAGCTCCGCGGCTTCGTCCGGGTCGCCAAGGCCGCGCTGCCCAGGATGACCGGGGGCGCGATCGTGAACGTCGCGGGCGCCACCGCGCACGTCCCGGTCGCCGGCGCGGCGGTCACCGGGATCACCAATGCTGCGGTCGTGGCGTTGACGAGCTACCTGGCGGCCGAAGCCGCACCGCGCGGCGTCCGGGTCAACGCGGTGTCGCCGGGCATGACCCTGACCGAAGGCTGGCTCGCCCGCCACGAGGCCATGGCCGCGAACCAGGACTCGACGGCCGACGCGGTGCGCGCGAACCTGGTCAAGGCCTTGGGGATCCAGCTCGGCCGCTGGGCGCGCCCGGACGAGATCGCCGCGGCGGTCGCGTTCCTCGCCTCCGACGACGCGTCCTACGTCACCGGACAGGTGCTGCGCGTCGACGGCGGCCTGACGAAGCCGGTGGCGTGATGCCGTTCATCCAGATCACCATCGCGCAAGGGCACGACGACGCCGTCAAACGCGACCTGCTGACCGCCGTCTCCGCGGCGGCCGCCCAGGCCACCGGAACGCCGGAGAGTGCCTTCCGCGTCTGGCTCGTCGAGGTGCCGGACACCGAAGTCATGGTCGGGGGCAGGATCCTGCGCGAAACGCGGCACCCGTGACGGCCGGGTTCACCTACGTCGGCCTGCCGTACCGCATCCGGTTCGGCCGCGACCTCCTGCCGGAAGTCGACGCCGAGGTCGCCCGACTGGGCCGCTCCCGCGTGCTGCTCCTGACCTCCGCCGATCTCGCCGGGCCGGGCGACCGGGTCGAGGAACTCCTCGGCCCGCGGTGCGTGGCCCGGTTCGACGGCGCCGCCCTGCACACCCCGGTCGGCGTGACCGAGGAAGCGTTGGGGCTCCTGCAAGCGAGCGATGCGGACTGCGTGGTCGCGGTCGGCGGGGGCTCGACGACGGGACTGGCGAAGGCACTGGCCGCACGCACCGGCGTCGACCAGGTCATCCTCCCGACCACGTACGCGGGATCCGAGGTCACGCCGGTGCTCGGCGAGACGGCCGACGGCAAGAAGACCACCCGGTCGTCGCCGTCGATCCTGCCCGAGACGGTGCTCTACGACGTCGAGCTGTCCCGCGGGCTGCCGGTGCCGATCGCGGTCACCAGCGCGGTCAACGCGCTCGCCCACGCGGTCGAGGCGCTGTATTCGGCCCAGGCCAACCCGATCGTCGACGGCTGGGCCCTCGACGCGGTTTCGGCCATCGGCGCCGGGCTTGAGCACCTCGCCGCCGACCCCTTCGGTCTCGACGTGCGCGCGGACCTGCTCCGCGGCGCGTGGCTGGCCGGGATGTGCCTGGCGTCGGTCGGCATGGGCCTGCACCACAAGCTGTGCCACGTGCTCGGCGGGAGTTTCGGGCTGCCGCACGCGAGCACGCACACGGTGGTCCTCCCGCACGTGATGCGGTACAACGCCCCGGCCGCACCGGCAGTGCTGGCTCGGATCGCCGGCGCCATGGGCGTGCCGGACGCACCGTCCGGTGTGGACTATCTGGTCCGGCGGGCGGACGGGCCGACGAGCCTGCGCGAACTCGGACTCGCCTTCGACGCGCTCGGTGAAGCGGCGGACCAGGCGACCG
Source organism: Amycolatopsis nalaikhensis (assembly GCF_030264295.1). GTDB lineage: Bacteria > Actinomycetota > Actinomycetes > Mycobacteriales > Pseudonocardiaceae > Amycolatopsis > Amycolatopsis nalaikhensis. The sequence goes on from NZ_CP127173.1 coordinate 9,572,377, forward strand.
CCGCGCCGTACCCGAACCCGAGAACCCTGACCCGCGAAGGGGTTCTGGAGCTGCTCACCCGAGCCTGGCACGGCGTCCGGCCGTGACCTGGTGGGCCCCTGGCGAGGTGCTCGCGGTCGTGCTCACCACGGTGGTGATGTACGTGGTGTTCCTCGTGCTGGTGCGGATCATGGGGCGGCGCAGCCTGGCGGCGATGTCGGCCTCCGACATCGCCGCCGTCACGGCGTTCGGCGCGGTACTGGGCCGGACCACGCTGCTGGGCGAGCCGACCCTCACCGGCGGTGTGGTCGCGCTGGTGACGTTGTTCGTGCTGCAGCGGCTGTTCGCGCGCGCCGGGAAGCGTTCCGGCGCGCCGATCCTCCTCATGGCCGGGCCGGAAATCCGCCACGCGGAGCTGCGCCGCGCCCGGGTGTCCGTCGGCGAACTCCGCCAATGCCTGCGGCTGGCCGGGATCACGCGCCTGGACGACGTCGCCTGGGTCGTCCTCGAGGCCAACGGCCGGATGAGCGTGGCCCGGCGGGGTGCCTCGCCCGACCCGTTCCTGGTCGAGGACCTTCCCGGGTACGGCGCGTGACTCCCGCCGGGCGAACCGGTCAACCGGCGACGCGGTACCGGCTGGTGATGGCGACGCGGTTGAAGGCGTTGATCACGGTGGTCAGCCAGGCGACCGCCGAAATCTGGTCGTCCGTCAGCACTTCCGCCGCGGCCGCGTAGTCCTCGTCGCTCACGTGCCCGTCCGGCACCAAGGTGATCGCCTCGGTCAGGCGCAGGGCCGCCCGATCCGTTTCCGAGAAGTAGCCCGTCTCCTCCCAAGCGGGCAGCACCGCGATCCGGTCGGGGTTCTCGCCCTTCTTGAGGGCATCGCCGGTGTGCATGCGCAGGCAGAACGCGCATCCGTTGAGCTGGGACGCGCGGATCCGGACCAGCTCGACCAGGAGCGGGTCCAGCCCCGCCCCGGCGGCGGCCTTGTCCGCCTCCGCGGAGAGGGCGATCAGGGCCTGGTACGCCTGGGGGTGTTGCTTGTTGATGCTGACGCGCTGCGTCATGGTTTCCTCCTTGGTGTCCGGTGGGTCAGTGGTGGGGGTCGTCGACTTTCAGCTCGGCCCCGGTGGCGGCGACGAAGACGACGAGCAGCCGCGCCCGTTCCGTCGCGCTCGTGTTCTCCGTCAGGACGTGGTGCGCGCCCGGCTGTTCCGTCCAGTTCTCGCCCGCCCGGAACGTGGTGACGGGCTTGTCGTCGACCTGGCTGCGCACGGTGCCTTCGAGGACGTAGGCGTAGACGAAAGCGCCGCCGTGCCGGTGCGGTGCCGCGCGGGCGCCGGGCGGGAACTCGACGATCGCCGAGGTGAACGTCTTGCCCTGGACGTTCGGAAGAGCCTGCTGCACCAAGGGAGTCAGGCTCTCCGTGGCGGGCTTCGCCGTCGGGGTCGGCGCCTGGTTCGTCGCCGCGGCGGTCTGGCTCGCGGTCTGGCCCGAGGCGGCACAAGCCGTCGCTCCGGCCAGCGTGGCGACGGCCAGGACGCCGACGGCCAGTCGGGTTCTGATCATGAAGGTCTCCTGCACTGTCCGCGTGCGGAGGGAAATCGTTCCCTCTTCGCGTTGTCACCAGGGAGACGAGACAGCCCCTCCGGGTGTGACAGCTCAGAAGCGGGAAAGTTTGTCCGGGTTGATGACCCGGCGGTAGGCGGTGATCCGGCCGTCGGCGATCTGCACCGTGTCGACGGAGTAGACGCGGCCTTCCCGGTGGCACACCAGGGCGAGCTCCCCCACCCACCTCGACGAGGTCGATGCGGTCGAGGCTCCACTGGCGGCCCACCCGGACCATCACCTCGGCGATGCGCTCGCCACCGTGGATGAGCTTGCGGGCCGCGGAAACCTTGCCGCCGCCGTCGGTGACGTAGATCGCATCGGGGTCGAGCAGTTTGACCAGGCCGGCCAGGTCGCCGGATTCGTAGGCGGCGCGGAAGGTCGCCAGCACGCGTTCGCGCTCCGCTTTCGAAACGCGCGGCGTCGACTCCTTCGCCTTGGCCACCCGCCGGCGTGCCCGCGAGGCGAGCTGCCGGGCCGCGGGCGGCGAGACGTCCAGCACCTCCGCGATCCGGGCGAACTCCAGATCGAAGACGTCGTGCAGGACGAAGGCCACCCGCTCCGGCGGGGTCAGCTCTTCCATGACGAGCAGCATCGCGGTGCTGACGGAGTCGTCGACGAGCACGGGCTCGGCCGCGTCCGGCCCGGTGAGCAGCGGTTCGGGCAGCCACGGCCCGACGTAGGACTCCCGGCGCACGCGAGCGCTCTTGAGGATGTCGTAGGAGCGGCGCGCGGCCACGGTGACCAGCCACGCGCGCAGGTCCTCGACGTCGTGCAGGTCGGAGCCCGCGGCGCGCAGCCACACGTCCTGGGCGACATCCTCGGCGTCGGCCACGCTCCCCAGCAGCCGGTAGGCCACGCCGAAGACCGCGGGCCGGTGCTTCTCCCACTCGGCACCGAGCCGGTCCACCTGCTCGGGCGCACGCTCGTCAGCCATCCGGCTCGCCACCTCCTCCGCCACGCGAACCCACCCTACCTGCGGGAAGGGCGGTGACCGGCGAGCCAGGCGGGTTCAGCGCGCCCGGGTCGCCACCACCGCGCCGACGGCCGCCCCGATCACCACGCCGCCATACACATCCGTCGGCCAATGCACGCGAGTCCGGACCCGGCTGTAGCACGACACCACCGCCAGCGGCGCCACCACCGCGCCCGCAGCCGGGGACGTGAGCGCGACGGCCACCGTGAACGCGGCCGCCGTCGTCGCATGCGTCGACGGGAACGCCGAGGATGTCGGCTTCTCAGGCAGGGCCCGGTTGGCGGGCAGGTCTCCCGCCGGTGGTCGCCGGCGCCGGACCAGCGCCTTGACGCCGTGGCCGAGCGCCATCGCGGCCGCGCCCGCCACCAGCCCGCGGCCGGCCGCGCGGCGCCGGGGCCCGGGGCGGCGGGCCAGCACCGCGGCGACGAGTCCCCAGAGGAAGCCGCCGCGGGCGAGGAAGCCGACCGTCGTGACCGGCCACGCCGGCCGGGTGGCGGGCAGCTCGTTGTCGTCCAGCTCGCCTTCCGCGCGGCGGGGCAATTCGCTCGGCATGCCCTCTTTTTCCCGGGATCGCCCCCGGTCAACCCTCGCTGTCCATCGTGGAGATTTCGGCCGGTGCGTAGACCAGCTCGAGGACTCCGGACGGGAAGGCCGTGCTCTTCACCAGCCGCAGGTTCAGGGGCTGATCCAGCTCGGGGAACAGCGGCGCGCCCTTGCCGGTGGCGGCGGGCAGCACCCACAGCCGGTACTCGTCGACCACGCCGAGCTTGATCAACGAGTGCAGGAACGAGGTCCCCCCGGCGGCGACGAGGTCCTTGCCCGGCTCGGCCTTCAGCTTGGCGATCTCCTCCGCCGTGTCACCGTCGGCGATGCGGGTCTCAGGCCAGTCGTCGGCCGATTTCAGGGTGCGGGAGAACACCACCTTCGGGATCTCGTTCATGGCCTTGGCCGACGGGTGGCCGGAGCCGGGCCAGAACCCGGCCATGGCCTCGTAGGTGGTGCGCCCCATGAGGAACGCCCCCGCCTCCCACAGCCGGTCGACGAAGTACTTCTCCTGCTCGGGGTCGTCGATGCCCATCATGACGTCCCGGATGCCGTTGTCCCCGTCGGCGCTCTTGCCGTCGAGCGAAACGTAGAAGCCCAGAATCAATTTCCGCATGGGATGACCCTCACATGGACAACTCAAGCTGTCAAGACAACTTTTGTTGTCGGTGAGGTCGGGGTCCCACACCGGCGACCTCGATGAACCGGCGAGGTCACCGGTGCCGCCACCTCCCCTTCCCCGGCCCCGCTCAGGCCACGTCGTTCCAGACGTAGTCCAGGCGGTTGCGGACCTCCACCACGCCGGACAGCTCGCGGATCGCCCGCGTCACCGGGTCGATGTCGCTGCGCCGCTCGACGCGCCCGACCACCGTCACCACGCCGGCCCGCACCTCGACACGCACCCGGTCCGGTCCGAGGTTCAGCTGCTCGCGCAGCACGCCGTCGACGATCTCGCGTTCGAGGTCGGCGTCGCCGCGGGTGAACACCCCGACCAGGTCGCGGCGGGCCAGTACCCCGGCCACCTTGCCGTGCCGCAGCACGAACAGCCGGCGGACGCCGGTGTGCGCGAACTTCGCCGCGGCGGCCGCGAGCGAGTCCTCGGCGTCGATCGTGACGGCCGGGCTGGTCATCAGGTCCTCCGCCAGCGACGCCGTCGCCTTGCGGGCCAGCCTGCGGTCGCGCCACCGCGGCTTCGGGTCGTCCCACAGGTGCGGCAGCAGATCCGCTTCGGAGACGACGCCGACGAGGGCGCCGGTCTTGTCGAGGACGCCGACCGCGCTGATCGCGTTGCCGGTGAGCAGCCGGGCGATGTCCTTGAACGGCGTCCGCGTGGACACGGTGACCGGATCGGCGGTCATCACCGAGGAAACAGTCCTGGTCATATCAACTCCCTTGGGGTACAAGCTTTTCGAAGTGGGTGCGGTCAGACGGTGGTGCGGCGCAGGGCCGCGCCCAGCGCCGCACCCCAGGCGTTCGCCCTGGCCAGCTCGCCGGGGCGCGGGCCGGCGTCGACGGGTTCGGTGCCGACGAAGAAGCTCTCCGCCGGCGCGACCACCCGGCACCCGAGGCGCCGCAGCCGCTTGGCCGCGCCGAGCGAGGCCGCTCCGGTCAGCACGCGCGGCTTGTCGGCCCGGGTGTCGAAGGCCGCGACCGGCAGCCCGTCGGGCACCGGGCCGAGCGCGTCGAGCCATTCGCGCAGCCCGGTGTGCGAGCGCGTCGCGTGGCAGACCTGGTCCGCGGCGGACTTCCGGGTCGCGGCGCGGCTCATGCCGTGCACGTGGGTGGGACCGCCGACGACTAGCAGGTCGACGCCATCGAGGTCCTTCGGGGCGTCGTCGACGTTGACGGTCTCCGCCGGAACGGACACGGAGATCCCCTCGGCGATCGCCTCGGCGACCTTTTCGGTGCCGCCGAACATCGATTCGTAGACGATGACGATGCGCATCTCCCGCTCCTCAGTGCCCGAGCCCGGCGGGCTCTTCGTCGGATACGGCGGTGTGGCCGAGCGGCTGGTGCCGGATCGACTCGCCGCCCTTGTGGTGGAACTGCCGGTCGTAGGTGCGATCGAGCACGCTTTCGAGCTTGCGCACGGCGCCGCGGCAGGCTTCGTCGACCGAGCCGGCGTGGTGGGCGACCGACACCGGCCCGTGCCCGGTGGCCCGGGCCGCCAGCACGCAGCGGCGGTCCACGCCGTCGGCGGCCGCGGCGATCCCGTCGCTGAAGTGGACGTCCAGGCGGGTGATCCGGCCGGTGAACCGCGCCAATGCCGACTCGAGCTCGGCTTCGATGCGCCGGGCGAGTGCTTGGCCGCCGTGCACGTTCTTGTCCGTGCTGATCTGGATCTGCATGCCCTGATCATCGGTGCGGCGCGGGGCGCCTCCCCAGGACCACAGGTCCTCACCTCCGGGGACCAAAGACTTCAGGCGATTGATGGATTGATATATTCATCAAACCAGGAGGTGAGGCTGATGCCCGCGAGGTCACGGACGACCGAGCCGCTCTACCGGATCAAGGCCGACCTGTTCAAGTGCCTCGCGCACCCGACCCGCATCCAGGTGCTGGAGGTGCTGGCCGCCGCGGGCGACGAAGGCGCCGCCGTGACCAGGCTGCTCGAAGTGACCGGGTGCGAGGCTTCCCAGCTGTCCCAGCACCTGGCCGTACTCCGGCGGTGCGGTGTGGTCACTTCGACGCGCACGGGCAACGCCGTGGAGTACCGGCTCGCGCAGCCGGTGGTCGCCGAGCTCCTCGTGGTCGCCCGCGCCTTCCTGCTGGCCAGCCTCCGGCCGGATTCCGAGCAGCTCCGGCTGGCCCGTCGGCTGCCACCGCTGCCCGGCGCGAGCCCGCAGGCCGTTCTGGACGCCGTCGCGGAGCGCGTGTGAGCGGGCTTTCGGCGTTCAGAACCCTGCTCCCCGCCCGCGACGACTTCGACTTCCGTCCCCCGGCCGTGCGCGCCGACCTGCTCGCCGGGGTCACCGTCGGGGTGGTGGCGCTTCCGCTGGCGCTCGCGTTCGGCGTCAGCTCGGGCGCCGGTGCCGCGGCCGGGCTCGTCACCGCCGTCGTCGCCGGGGTGGTCGCCGCGCTCTTCGGCGGCTCGCCGGTCCAGGTGTCCGGGCCGACCGGCGCGATGGCCGTGGTGCTGGCCCCGATCGTCGCGGCCCACGGCCCTTCGTCGGTCGCGCTCGTGTCGATCATGGGCGGCGTGCTCGTCCTGGTCGCCGGCGCGGCCCGGCTGGGCAGGCTGGTCGGCTACCTGCCGTGGCCGGTCGTCGAGGGCTTCACGCTCGGCATCGCCTGCATCATCTTCCTGCAGCAGGTCCCGGCCGCGGTGGGCACGACCGCGCCGCCGGGGCGCAACCCGTTCCTCGGCGCGCTGGACGCCGTGACGCACGCGGGCGCCGAGGCCGGCTGGGCGGTGGCCGCGGTCGCCGTGGTCGCGGTGCTCATGCTCGCCCTGCCGCGGCTGCACCGCGGGATCCCCGCGTCGCTGGTCGCGGTCGCCGCGACGACGATCGCCGCCGAGCTCCTCCACCTCCCCGTCCGGCGGATCGGCGCCCTGCCGAGCTCCCTGGACGCCGCGCTGCCCTCCTTCTCCCCGGGCATAGTCGGCGACCTGGCGGGCGGGGCCGTCGCGGTCGCCGCGCTGGCGGCGATCGAATCCCTGCTCTCGGCCAGGGTGGCCGCGTCGATGACCCGCGGCGGCCCGCCGGTCGGGCCGACGCGGCCGGACCGGGAGCTCGTCGGGCAGGGGCTGGCCTCGATCGCGAGCGGTCTGTTCGGCGGGATGCCGGCCACCGGCGCGATCGCGCGCACGGCGGTCAACGTCCGGTCCGGGGCGCGGACCCGGCTCTCCGCCGTGGTGCACGCCGTCGTCGTGCTGCTGGTGATCTACACCGCCACCGGCCTGGTGTCCCGGATCCCGCTGGCCGCACTGGCCGGCGTGTTGATGGTCACCAGCCTGCGGATGGTGCCCGCCGGCACGGTCCGCGACGTCGTCCGCGCGAGCCGCTCGAGCGCGGCGACCTTCGCCGTCACCGCGATCGTCACCGTGGCCGCCGACCTCATCCTCGCCGTCGAGATCGGTCTCGTCGTCGCGGCGTTCTTCGCGCTGCGGACGATCGCCGGGGCCGCGGGCGCCCGCCGCGAGCCGCTCCCCGGCGCCGCCGCGGCGGGCGACGAGCACATCGCGCTGTTCCGGTTCGAGGGCGCCATGTTCTGGGGCGCCTCCGAACGCGTGCTGGCCGGGATCGCTGACGCCGCCGCGGACGTCCGCGTGGTGATCCTGCGGCTGTCGCGGCTGCACCTGCTCGACGCGACCGGCGCGAAGGCCCTCGGCGACACCATCGAAGAGGCTCGAGGCGAGCGGGGTCACGGTGCTGGTCAAGGGTGTGCAGGACCGCCACCACCACGTGCTCTCCGCCACCGGCGCGCTCGGCCGGCTCGGGCACGAGAACCACCTGTTCACCAGCCTCGACGACGCGGTCGAGCACGCCCGATCCCACGCCCGGCGCGCCCCGGCCCCGGCGTCGTGAATGAGTCGTTCAGGTCTTCGGAGGTCCTGAATGACTCATTCAAGACGCGCTTACCGAAGCGGGAAACCGAGCGCCCGCCCGGCGTCGCGGAGCTCGTCGCGGGCGTCGGTGTGGGCGACGTGGTCGACGATCTGGCGGGCCTGCTCGGCGGCGTCGTGCCCCCAGATCGTGGCGGTGCCCTGTTCGCTGACGATGAAGCTGTGCTGGAACGACGTCACCGGGCCGGCCAGCAGCGGCACGACGGTGGACACGCCGGCCTTGGGGTGCCACGAGGGCAACGCGATGATCGCGCGCCCGCCGGGCGAGTGCAGCGCCCCCACCACGAAGTCGGTCTGCCCGCCGAAACCGGAGTAGATGTCCCCGCGCACCCGGCTGGCGTTGGCCTGCGCGGACAGGTCGACCTGCAGGGCCCCGTTCACCGACACCAGCGACCGGCGGCGGGCGATCAGGCCGGGGTCGTTGGTCTTTTCCGTGCGCAGCAACCGGACCCGCGGGTTGCGGTCCACCCATTCGTACAGCTCCGCCGAACCGAACACGAACGACGCCGTGACCGGGACGTCCGGGTCGAGCGCGCCGGCGCGTTCCAGCCCGAGCACGCCGTCGCTGAACATCTCCGACCACACGGACAGGCCGCGCCGGGCGGTCAGCGCGGCCAGCACCGCGTCCGGGACCGCGCCGATCCCGAGCTGCAGCGTGGCGCCCGCCGGCACCAGCTCCGCCACCCGGGTCCCGATCCGCTCGGACACCGCGCTGACCGGCCGGACGACGGGTGAGGCGAGCGGCTCGTCGGCCTCGATCGCGTGGTCGATCTCGTCGCAGGCCAGCACCGCGTCCCCGTACGTGTAAGGCATGTTCGGGTTGAGCTGGGCGATCACCAGGCCGCCGCGGGCCCGGACCGCCTCGATCGCGGCCGGCAGGATGTTCACCTCGGTGCCCAGCGACACCGTGCCGTCCACCGGCATGGACGTGTGCACGAGCACGACGTCCGGCGGCAGCGCGCCCTTGAGCAGGTGCGGCACCAGCGACAGCCGCGACGGGAAGTACCGCAGCCGGGAGCGGCCGCGCATGCCCGCGCCGACGAACGGCGTCTCCAGCGTCACGCCGTCCCGGTCCGGCACCCCGGCCTGGGCGTTGAGGGCGAACAGCCGGTATTCGGCCACCGCCTTGTCCAGCACGCCCAGCGCCCGGCTCGGGGTGGCGAAGTTCCCGCTGACCACGACCCGCGGCACCCCGGCCACCCGGGACAGCACGGCGGCGAGCTGGGACTCGGACAGGGTGCGCATGGTTCGGTCCATTCGGGTAGCGGTCGACGTCGAGTCCATTGCGGACGGACGCGGGCGGTTCCGGCGCCGCTTTCACGGTACCGGTCGCGGGCGGCTCAGTTGTCCGACGTCGTGGTGACGTCGAGCCGGTAACCGGGCACGAGCCGGGCCTGTCCCGGCGTGAACTCGACCCAGACCGAGCCGGGCCGCAGGTCGGGCGTGCGCTCCACGACGGTCCCGGTCCGCCCGGTGAACTGGCCGCTGTGGGCGCGAACGCGCAGCCCGGCGGGAAAACCGCCCACCCGGGCCGGGCCGGGTTCGCGGGTGCGGTGAGCGAAAGTCATGGCGCCTCCCATCGGCGTGGTACCGCTGCTTCGAGGGTGCCGCCCGGTGCGGGGCCGCGAGCAGAGGCGAAAGCCCGGTGACGGCGGGCCGATCATCCCGGCCGGAGAGGCAGGAGGACCCCTCAGGTCGCCGGATCCGGCGACCGAAGTCCCCGCGCTCGTGGTCGTTCGCCCCTGCCGGGAGCGGGGCGCCCGGCGGTGCACTGGGGTATGACCACTGTGGACGAAGAGCGCCGCTCGGGCGGGCTCCTGGTGCGGCTGCTCGGTTCCGGCTTGTCCCCGCTGGTGGACGGGAAGCTCTGCGCGGTGCGCTACCGGCCCGCCGCCTCGGCCACCCCGGTGACGTTCCCGGTGCAGTACGCGCGCTCGGGCGACCAGGTCGTCGTCGTGGCCGGGCACGCGGAACGCAAGCGGTGGTGGCGGCACTTCCGCGCGGGCGCCGAAGCGGACGTCCTCCTGGACGGCCGTTGGCGACCGGCCGCGGGCCGGCTCCTCGACGGGCCCGCCCGGACGATCGCGGCCGAGGACTACCGCCGGGCCTTCCCGCACGTCCCCGTGACGCCGGAGACCCCGGTCGTGGCGTTCACCGCCGCCCCGCGGTCCCCGCTGCGCGGACGCCGTCTCGCCTGGTGGTGGTTCTTCGTGGTGACGCTGGCCGAGTTCCTCGGCTTCGCGGTCCCCGCGACGGCCGGAGCGCTCACGGCGAACGCGTCCGCCGCGGTCACGGTCCCGGTGCTGTTGCTGGGCGGCGCGCTGGAAGGCGCCGCGCTGGGCAGCGGCCAGGCCTGGGTGCTGCGCCGCGCGCTCCCCGCCCTGAATCCCCGGCGGTGGATCGCGGCGACGGCCGCCGCGGCCGCGTTCGCCTACTTGTTGGGGCTGGCGCCGAGCACGTGGGCGTCGTCGATGACCACCTGGCCGCCGGTGCTGCTCTGGCCGGTGGTGACCGTGCTGGGCGTCGCGCTGCTGCTGTCCATCGGCGTCGCCCAATGGCTGGTGCTGCGGCGGCACGTCGCCGGGTCGGCGCGGTGGATCGCCGTCACGGCCGGCGCGTGGCTGCTCGGGCTGGCCGTGTTCCTCGGCTGCACGATGCCGTTGTGGCAGCCGGGCCAAGCCGTGGTCACGACGATCCTGATCGGCGCGCTCGGCGGCCTCTTGATGGCGGCGACCACGGCCGCGCTGACCGCTGTCGCCGTCCGCCGCCTCCCCGAACGCCGACCCGGGATTCCGGCCCCTTGAACGGGCACCGAAGGACACCCGGAACGAGGACCTTCGGCACCAGAGGCGCCGTCGCCCGCGAACGAGACTGATGGCAGAGCAAACGGAGGTAAAAATGTCCATCCAACCGGCGGAAAAGAAGACCACCACGGGTCAGATCCCCGTCCAGCGAGTCACCGAACCGAAGGCGGTTCCCGACTTCGTCGCCGCGCCCGTCGCCGGGAAGTCCCTGGCCGTCCTGCGGTTCGCCACCGGGTTCGTGTTCCTGTGGGCGTTCCTGGACAAGCTGTTCGGCCTCGGCTACGCCACCCCGGCCAAGGGCGCCTGGCTGGGCGGCGGCTCCCCCACCAAGGGCTTCCTCAGCAGCGTCCACGTCGGACCGTTCGAGTCGATGTTCCACGCCTGGGCGGGCACCTGGTGGGCCGACACCCTGTTCATGCTCGGCCTCGGCGCCATCGGCATCGCCGTCATCGCCGGAATCGGCCTGCGCCTGTCCGCCGCGGCGGGCGCGTTGATGATGCTGATGATGTGGACCGCCGAATGGCCCTTCGCCCTCGCGACCAGCACGGGCGAGGCGACGCACTCGACCAACCCGATCATCGACTACCACATCATCTACGCCCTGATCCTCATCGCACTGGCCGCCGCATCGGCCGGGAACACGTGGGGGTTCGGCCGCCGCTGGGCCACCCTCGTCGGCGACCGCAAGTGGCTGCGCTGACAGCCATCCGCACAACAGGCGCCCGCCGGTCGGCGGGCGCCTTTGGCGTTTCCGCCGACCGGGCGCAGGGATGGGCGTGGGTCCTCTTGACGCCGCAGCTCGGCCCAGCCCGAGTTTTCACGTGAAAGCTCGGAGTCCGAGCCCGGGCTCGATGCCGCCGCGGTTGTCTGACCCAATGCCGGTGAGCGCCCGGCGCCTCCGCCGACCGCGCTCAGCGAACCGGCGCGGTCCACTCCACCTTGACGCCGCCGTCAGTCCCGCCGCCGAGGGTGAACGTCCCGCCCGCGGCCTCGGCCCGGTCGCGCAGGTTGCCCAGCCCGCTCGGCGAGATGTCCTCCGCCAGGCCCTTGCCGTCGTCGATCACCACGACCCGGATCTGCTCGTCCTTCACCGCGACCGACACCGACACCGACGAGGCCTCCGCGTGCCGGACCGCGTTGCTCACCGCCTCGCGCACCACCGCCTCGACGTGCTCGGCCAGCTGCGTCGGCAACGTGTCCAGCGTGCCCGACATGCTCACCGTCGGGTGCAGCGGCGCGTCGTCGGTCAGCTCGGCGATCGCGTCGTGCAAGCGGTGCCGCAACCGCAGACCCGTCTCGCCCGCCGCGCCGCCGTGCAAATCGAAGATGGCCGTGCGGATCTCCTGCACGATCTCGTGCATCTGCTCGATGCTCTCCCCCAGCCGGCGCTGCAGCTCCGGGGACTTCGTCCGCCGCTGGGTGCTCTGCATCGACAGCCCCACCGCGAACAACCGCTGGATCACGTGGTCGTGCAGGTCGCGGGCGATCCGGTCCCGGTCACCCAGCACGTCCAGCTCGCGGGCGGCCCGCTGCTGCGCAGCCAGCTGCAACGCCAGCGCCGCCTGGTCGGCGAACGACGCCACCACCGGCAGCTGGCCCGACTCGAACGTCCCCGCCGCGACCTCCCGCGCCGCGATCAGCACCCCCGTCGTGCGGTCCCCCGCCCGCAGCGGCACCACCATCGCCGGGCCGAACCGGTGCTCCCCCAACCTCAGCTCCGCCACGCTGCGCGGCGTCCGGTCCCGGTACACCGCGCCCGGCACGCTGCCCTCGAGGTCGATGTGGAGGCCCGACAGCTCCGCCGCCCGCATCCCCGCGCAGACCGTGACCGTCAGGTCGTCGACGTCCTCACCCCAGTCCTCGTCGACGTCGAGACGCCCGGAGTTCGGCAGGGCCAGCATCGTCACGTCCGAACCGGTCAGCTCCAGCGTCCGGCTGGCGATCAGGTTCAGCGCCTCCGCCGGATCGGTGCCGCCCAGCAGCTCCGTGGTCACCTCACTCGTCGCGGCCAGCCACTGCTGCCGCACCCGCGCCTGCTCGTACAAGTGCGCGTTCTCGATCGCGATCCCCGCCGCCGCGGCCAAAGCCTGCACGACGACCTCGTCGTCGTCGGTGAACGGCTCCCCGTTCTTCTTCTCCGTCAGGTAGAGCCGCCCGAACACCTCGTCGCGCACCCGCACCGGGACGCCGAGGAAGGAGTGCATCGGCGGGTGGTGCGCCGGGAACCCGACCGACGCCGGGTGCGCCGAGATCTCCTCCATCCGCAACGGCTTGGCCTCGTCGATGACCACGCCGAGCACGCCGTGGCCGGTCGGCAGGTCACCGATCAGGCGACGGGTCTCGTCGTCGATGCCGACGTAGACGAACTCCGACAACGACCCGTCCTCGGCGAGCACGCCGAGCGCGCCGTACTTCGCCTCGCCCAGCTCCATCGCCGCCCGCACGATCCGGGTCAGCGTCGTGTCCAGCTCCAGCCCGGACGCGACGGCCAGCACCGCGTCGAGCAGGCCGTCCATCTTGTCCCGGGTGCCGATCAGCAGCTCGATGCGGTCCTGCAGGTCACGCAGCAGCTCACGCAGCCGCAGCCCGGACAGCGTCCCGGCCATCCGCCGGGGTCCGGCCCGTTTCCGGCGACTTCCTTCACTGACACGGTGCCCACAACCTTCGCATCGTTGGTGACCTTTTCCCCTTTCGAGGCCCTGGCGGCTCGGAGGATCGTCGCGGAAGAACCGTTCCGAACCACAGTGTGCCGTGCCACGGCGCGGGGGAAAACATGACACCAGCCATCACGCCGATCGGCCTGCTGGACTCCGACCAGGTGAAGTCGGTGATCAGCGCGGCGACGCTCGCCCCGTCGACGCACAACACCCAGCCCTGGCGGTTCCGCTGCACGCCGGCGGGCTTCGAACTGCACGCGGACCCCGAGCGCGGGCTCCCCGTGGTCGACGCCGACCAGCGGGAGCTGCTGCTCTCGTGCGGGGCCGCGCTGTTCAACCTGCGCACGGCCATCCACGCACTCGGCGCCCACCCGGCCACCACGCTGCTCCCCCGGCGTGACGAGCCGACCCTGCTCGCCGTCGTCCGGCCGTTCGCGGCGCGCCGCCCCGACCCGCGCCTGGTCGGGCTGGCCGACGCGATCCCGCGCCGCCACACCAACCGGACGCCGTTCGAGACCGCCACCATCCCGGCCTCCGTGGTCGCCGAGCTGCGCCACGCCGCCGAGATCGAGCAGGCCTGGCTGCCCCGGCTGGACGCCCACCAGCTGGAGCTGCTCCGCGAGCTGGTGCTCAAGAGCCACCAGGCCCAGCTGAGCAACCCCGAGTTCCTGGCCGAGTGGCGGTACTGGACCGGACGCGACCGCCGCAGCCGCGACGGCGTCCCCGAGTACGCGGCCGGCGCGATGCCCGCCGACGACGGCGGCTGGATCCTGCGCGACTTCGGCACCCGCCGCAGCCCGCGGCGCGGCCGGATCGACGAGGACGACCCGCTGGTGGTGGTCATCGGCTCGTTCGGCGACACCCGCCTCGACCGGCTCCGGGCCGGCCAGGCGATGCAGCGGGTCCTGCTGACGGCGACGGTGGCCGGGCTCGACGCGTCGTTCATCTCCCAGCCGGTCGAGGTGAGCGACGTCCGCGGCGAGCTGCGCACCCTCCTCGGCGGCGGGCTGTGGCCCCAGATCGTGCTGCGCCTCGGCCACGGCCGGCCGGTGCCGTGGACCCCACGCCGCTCCCTCGACGACGTCCTGCTCGACGAGGAGCCGATGAGCGCGTAGCCCGGCCGCGTGGTCTCAATGTGAGACGGAGCACGCCCGGAACCGCCTTTATGCTGCGCCTCGACGGGTTCCAGGGCACGACTTCCCGCGTCGAGGAGGGCATCATGCTGGACCTTCACTACCGGCGGGGAGTCGTCGTGGTCCGGTTCCGGCCGGATCCCGGGCTCCTGGACCGGCTGGGGGCCGCGCTCGCCTACATCGGCTCGCGGCGCTCGATCGTGCTCACGGGCACGGGTGCGGTGTTCGCCCCGGACCTCGCGACCGGGGAAGGCGCTGGGCTGACGGAGGTCCTCGACGCCCTGCGCGCGCACCCCCTGCCGGTGGTCGCCGCGATCAACGGGGACGCGATCGGCACGGGCTGGGCCCTCGCCGAGGCGGCGGACGTCCGGGTGATGTCCGGCGGCGTCATCCAGCCCGACCCGGCGGCGGCGGTGTGCTACCGGGTACGGGCGGCGGTGGCCACCGGGCTCGTCGAGTACGCCACCACCCCGGCGAACCTGCTCACCGACGCGATGACGGTGGCCGGGCGGCTCGAGCCGCAGGTCGTCGCGGCCGGTTAGCCACGCGCTGAGCGCGCTCGGCTACTCCCCCGGCCCACGACCGCGTAGTCACGCGCCGGGTCTCGACACACCCCGCGCACCTTCTCGAACCGCGGATCGCCATCAGCCCACCCCGCGAACCAACGCGAAGACCCGCGCCGGGTACGCCTCAGGAGCGCATCCGGCGCGGGTCTCCTCCCCCGCTAGTAGATGTTCGACGGGCGGACCATGCCCTCCGCCAGATCACCCACCCCGGGCGCGATGATCGCTCCCGGGTTGACCAGGACCTTCTCGACGATCGCCGTCTCGGTCGTGATCAGCAGCGCCGCGATCGACGCCGCGCTCTCCAGGGCCGACCGGGTCACCTTCAGCGGGTCGATGACCCCCGCCGCGAACAGGTCGGCGTACTCGCCGGTCAGCGCGTCGAACCCGTGTCCGTTGTCCATGGCCGCGACCCGCTCCCGCACCGCCTCGCCCTCGTAGCCGGCGTTCTCGGCGATCCAGTGCAACGGCTCGCCCAACGCGCGCCGCACGATCTCGCGGCCCTGGGCCGCGTCGCCTTCCAGCCCCGGCAGCTCGACGTGGGTCGCCGCCTGCGCCAGCGCCGCGCCGCCGCCGGGGACCACACCCTCTTCCAGCGCCGCGCGGGCCGCCGCCAGGGAGTCCTCGACGCGCAGCATCCGCTCCTTGAGCTCGACGCTGGTCGCCGCGCCCACCCGCACCACCGCGATGCTGCCGGACAGCCGGGCGATCCGCAGCCGGAGGCTGTCCTGGTCGTGCTCGATCCGCGCCCGCTCGAGCTGCTTCTCCAGCTGCCCGATGCGCGCCCGCACCGTCGCCTGGTCGCCCGCGCCGCCGATGATCGTCGTCGTGTCCTCGGTGATCGTGATGTGCTCGCAGCGGCCGAAGTCGCGCTCGGTCACCTCGGTCAGCGTGACGCCCGAGTCCTCGCTGACGACCCGTCCGCCGAGGGCGGCGGCCAGGTCCTCCAGCTCGGCGATCCGCCGGTGGCCGAAGCCGGGCGCGCGCACCACGGCCGCGGCGAAGGTGCCGTGCACGTTGCCGCTGACGATCAGCTGCAGGGCCGGTCCGTCGACGTTCTCGGCGAGGACCACCAGCGGCCGGTCCGCGCGCCGGGCCGCCTCCACCGTCGGCATCAGCTCCTGGACCTGGCTGATCTTCTTGTTGGTGAGCAGGATGACGGGGTCGTCGAAGCTCACCTCCATCCGATCCCGGTCGGTGACCATGTACGGCGAGGTGTACCCGTGGTCGAACTCGATGCCGTCGACCACGTCGACGCCCAGCCCCGGCGAGTCGGACTCCTCGACCTCGACGACGCCTTGGCGGCCGACCGCCGACAGCGCCTGGGCGATGACCCGGCCGATGCGCTCGTCGTCGCTGGCGGCCAGCGTCGCGATCCGCTCCAGCTCGGCTTCGCCGGCGACCTCGACCGCGGACTTGCGCAGCCGCTCGACGACGGCCTCGACGGTCTCCTCGATCCCGCGGCGGACCCGCATGGGGTTCGCGCCTTCGCGCAGGGCCGCCAGCCCTTCCCGCACCATCGCCTGGGCGAGCACGGTGGCGGTAGTGGTGCCGTCACCGACCGCGCCGTTGGTCTTCATCGCGACTTCCTTGACCAGCTGGGCGCCCATGTTCGCGAAGGGCTCCTCCAGCTGGACCTCCCGGGCGATGGTCACGCCGTCGTTGGTGATGGTCGGTGGACCGGTCAGCTTCTCCAGCACCGCGTTGCGGCCCTTGGGCCCGAGGGTCACCTTCACCGCGTCGGCCAGGGCGTTGACCCCCAGCTCGAGCTGGCGCCGCGCATCGACGCTGAACCGCAGCTCCTTCGCCATGATTTTTCCTTTCAGGGAATGAGGATGGCCCGGCCGCGGACCTTGCCCGCGCCGAGGTCGTCGATGGCCTGCTGGAAGTCTTCGAGCCGGTACCGGGCGGTGTGCAGCTTCACCTTGCCCTGGGCCGCGAGCACCATCAGGTCCTGCAGATCGGTGTAGGACCCGACGAGGTTGCCGACGAAGTTGATCTCGGTGGAGATGACGTCGATCGTCGGCACGTTGATGTTTTCGCCGTAACCGACGACGTAGTAGCTGCCCGCGCGACGCAGCATCCGCACGCCTTCGGTGGTCGACCCGCCTTCGCCGACGAAGTCGATGACGGCTTCGGCGCCGTGGCCGCCGGTCAGGTCGAGGACCGCGTCCACATGGGACCCGTCGGCGACGACGGTGACGTCCGCGCCGATCTGCTCGGCCAGCTTCAGAGCCGCGGGATTGCGGTCGACGACGACGAGCGTCGCGGCGCTCATCGCCTTCAGGCACTGGATGCCGATGTGGCCGAGCCCGCCCGCGCCGATCATGACGCAGACGTCACCCGGCCGGAGCACGGCGGCGGCCTTGGCCACCGCGTGCTGCGCGGTCAGCCCGGCGTCGGCGAGCGCGGCGACGTCGGCGGGCTCGAGGCTGTCGTCGAGCTTGACGCACGACCGCGCCGACGTCAGCAGGTACTCGGCGTACCCGCCGTCGGTGTCGATGCCGGGGAACCGCGAGTTCTCGCAGTGCACGTCGTCGCCGAGGCGGCAGGCCCGGCACAGGCCGCAGGTCATCAGCGGGTGCAGGATGACCTTGTCGCCGACCGCGACGTTCGTGACGGCGTCGCCGATGGCGTGCACCCAGCCGGCGTTCTCGTGGCCGATCGTGTACGGCAGCGCGACCCCGCTCTTCTCGGCCCACTGGCCTTCGAGGATGTGCAGGTCGGTCCGGCAGACCCCGGCGGCGCCGACCCGGACCACGACGTCCAGCGGCCCGGTGACCTTCGGCTCGGCGACGTCGCGGGCCTCGAGGTTCCGGTGGTAGCCGGTGACTTGGACGGCTTTCATGTGCGGCTCCTGGTGTTCGTGATGACGGGGTCGGTGCCGGAGTCGCCGTACCGGGTGGCGAGCAGTCCCCGGCAGAAGTGGGCGTTGCCCTCGATGGACACGCGGGTGGCGGCGGCCAGCCGCAGCCACAACGCGCTGTCCGCCTTCGCCACCGCGGTGCCGTCGTGGTCGACGAGCACGCGGGAGTGCGACGTGGTGGGCAGGCCGACCGCTTCCCGCCGTCGCAGCAGTGCCGACTTCAGCGGGCCTTCCGGCAGGTCGAACAGCTCCAGCAGCGGCAGTTCTTCGAGCGTCCACGCGCCACCCGCCAGCACCGAGCGGCAGCACCGTTCGACGGCGGCGAGGTGCGCCTTGCGCTGGAAGGTCCGGCGCAGCTCGTCCAGGCTGTCCTGGGCCTCGGCCCCGAACGTACCGACGTACCCGGCCCCGGCGGCCATCCCGGAGTTGATCTTGTCCGAGTCGTGGTGGTCGTCCAGGAACACCCGGATCCGGCCCAGCCCCGGCACGGCCGCCAGCGCGTCGTGGGCGTCGGAGACCATCAGGAAGGCGAAGTTGGGCGCGCAGAACGACGTCGGGAGCCGCAGGTGCACCTCGACGCCCGCGTCGTCGATCGTCACCGAGCGCACGAACCCGAGCTCGGTCACCGGCTGGTCCAGCTCCGGGTCGAGCACCGTCGCCAGCGCGGCGAGGACCTCGGCCTCCACCGAAACCGCGGTGGTCATCGCGCACCCGCGGGCAGCCGCAGCTGACGCGGCACGTCGAGGCCGTACAGCGAGGCCGCGTTGAGCCCGAGGATTTTCTTCTTCTGCTCGACCGTCAGCGCCGGGTACTCCGGCAGGTCCTCGGGGATCTGGAAGTCGACGAACCGCTCGACGAGCCACTTCGGCGTCCACAGCGCGTAGTCGCTCGAGAAGAGGATCTTGTCCTCGCCGATCCAGTAGAGCAGCTCGCCGATGATCTGCGCGAAGTACTTCGGCCGCGTGTGGATGAACGGCATCGCGACCGCGAGCCCGCCGTAGACGTTGCTCTCCTGCGTGGCGATCCAGCAGAAGTCCTCCAGGCGCGGCAGGCCGACGTGCTCGACGATGAAGTTCAGCTCGGGGTAGTCGGTGGCGACCTTGTCGATGTCCGCGACGTCGAAGGCGTCCCGGTCGAGCGGGCGGATCGTCGGTCCCTTGTGGACGTGGATGTTCTTGATCCCGAGCTCGGCGGCCGTCTCGAGGTACCGGCGCGACCACGGGTCGTCGAGCTTGTAACCGCGCGAGTCACCGTGCCACTCGGCCGTGTACAGCTTGACGCCCTTGAGGTTCATCCGCTCGGCGTCCCGGCGGAGCTGGTCCAGGCCGGCCTGCTCGAACCGGGGGTCCCAGTTGTGGTTGTAGGTCAGCTTCCCCGGGTTCCGCGTCACCAGCTCGAGCGCCTCTTCGGTCTGCCCGAAGCCGTTCTTGTAGAACGCGCCCAGCCGGGCGGGCTGGAAGATGGCGTGGTCGACGTAGCCGTCCTGGAAGAGGTCCTTCATCAGGCGGTCGCCACCGTAGTAGGTGTAGGTGTCGTAGTCCCAGACGACTTCCTCGGGGCTGAGGTTGCGGTGGTAGTCGTAGAAGCAGTCGATAAACTGCTTGCCGTGGACGTTGAGCTGGTTTTCGGCCCGCGCGTCCCAAAGTGCGATGTGTGCGTCGACGATGAAGTACTGCTCGCCGTCCTTCTCGTACATCCTCATCCCTTCGTGTCTGGTGGGTGACCGTGGTGGCGGGGCTCTGCCGAGCACCCGCCACCACGGCCGGAACTGCGCGGCGTCAGCCGTGTGCCGAAAGGTCGAAACCGATGTACTCGGCGGCGTCCTCGGGGTTGGCGAAGAGCAGGGTGCGGTCGTCGAGGTGCACCATGCGCCCGTAGTGGGTGGAGCTGATCTCCTCGAAGATCGAGCCGTCGAACGGCTGGCCGAGCGCGTCGGTCAGCTCGTCGTAGTCGAATTCGAGCAGCTTCGTGCCGTCGACCCGGATCATCGACGGGTACTCGACGAGCTCGACGCCGTCCTTGGCCCCCATCACGTCCGCGACGACGCGCCCGATCGGCGTGTTCATCAGGGTGACGCCGCACATGTTCGACGAGCCCGCCTGGGAACCGAACTGCATGGGACTGCTCACTTTTCCAACTCCTTCGGAACGTCGAGCCCGATCTCCTCGAGCAGCTGGGCGAACTTCTCCTTGGTCGCGGCGAGCGAGTCGGCGAACGTCCGGGTCTTCTCGGCGGGCTGCGACCAGATCGGCTGCAGCGCGTGCGCGGCGTCCAGGCACCGGGGCACCCAGGTCGAGAGCCACCGGCCGAACAGTTCCTTGTTGCCGGCGGCGAACTGCTCGTCGCGGGTGAGCAGGCGGAACAGCGCGCGGGTGTAGGCGAGGTCGCGGCTGTAGTCGTACTCGCCGGTGCCGACGAGGGTCGGGGTGATGTAGTCGCCGTTCTTGGCGGAGATCTGCATCACCAGCTCCGACCGGAAGAGCTGGCCGACGAGCTGCTCGAAGACGACGTTGGTGGCGAACAGCAGCTCGGCCCAGTCGCCGACGGCGGTCAGCTCCTCGACGACGCGCCGGGTGGGCTGCCACTCCTCGGCCGACTGCCAGACCTCCTTGTGGACGCCGCCGTCGAAGGTGTCGAGCGACTCGGCCAGGTCGAGGTTGAACAGCGCGAGGTCCTGGGCGAAGCGCATCTTGTGGGCGGCGTTCACCGCGACCGCGGTGTTGATCATGTTCGTCGGGCCCGAGCGCTGGATCGAGGTGAACACGTGCAGCGCCATCCCGTTCTCGGCGTGCATCCAGGCGCCGAGGTTGCGGGCGATGAACTTCTGCCAGGCGGGGTTCCAGCCGTCGTAGGCGTTGGCGCGCTTGGCGTTCTCCAGGCCGAGGGCGACCTGCCGGACCACCGCGGAGTTGTTGCGGTAGAGGGTCTGCTCCCACTCCTCGTTCGGGTCGAGGAAGGCGTGCCAGTTCGAGGACTTCGCCTGGGTCCACTCCTGCGGGTAGCCGCCGGGCCCGTTGCCGAAGCCGTAGATCCAGCCCTGCGAGAGGTGGCGTTCGGGGTCGGGCTGCACGTCGACGGTCACGTCCTCGTACACCGTCGCCCGCAGCTTGGCCGGCTTGAAGTACGAGTACGCGCGGCTCTTGGAGCTGGGGAACTCCAGCGCGCCGGCTTCGGAGTCGGTGAACTCCACCTTCGGGAAGCTGCGCACCTTCGGCGCTGGTGTTGCCATGTGTGCTTTCTCCTCTGACTAGTCGTCGTTGACCGAGGTCGTGAACTTGTCGTAGAACACCTGGTCGTCCGGAACTCCTTGGCGTGCGGCCAGGTCGAGCGCGGCGTCGACCATCGGCGGCGGCCCGCACAGGTAGACCTCGCTGCGGTGCAGCTCGGGCTCCCGCGCCTCGACGACGTCGGTGACCATGCCCGCGGCCGCCGTCACGTCGAGCGCGTCGCCGCCGTCGCCGGATTCGGACAGGGCGACGACGAACTCGAAGTCCGCCAGCCGCTCGCCCAGCGCGCGGATCTCGTCGAGGTAGAAGAGGTCCGCGGGGGTGCGGGCGCCGTAGTAGAAGCGGATCCGGCGGGTGTCGCCGGTTTCGCTCAGGTGCCGCAGCAGGGCGAGCACGGGGGCCATCCCGGCCCCGCCCGCCAGGAGCACCAGCGGCAGCACGTGCCCCTTCTTGAGGGTGAAGTTGCCGTACGGGCCGCGCAGGTCGATCGGGTGACCGACCTCGATGCCGCTTTCGAGCAGCGACGAGAACTTCCCGCCCGGGTACTTCTTGATGACGAACTCCACGTGGTCCGTTGTGGACGGTGTGGTCGCCATCGAGAAGGACCGCTTTTCCTCGGTGCCCGGGATGGTCAGCTCGGCGTACTGCCCCGGCTTGAACTCCAGCGCCGCGGGTTCGACCGGCTTGAGCTTGAGGCCGACGATGTCGTGCGTGTGCTCGACGATCTCGACGACCTCGGTCCGGACGTCCTGCAGTGGTGCGGAGTTGAGCAGTTCCTCCTCGTCGAAGTTGAGCAGCTCGATGGTGCAGTCGCTGAAGGCGTGCGCGCGGCAGAGCAGCACGTAGCCCTCTTCGACCTCGGCGTCGTTGCAGGCGAACGTCGAGTAGCGCTCCATCTGGATCTCGCCGTCGAGGACGTAGGACTTGCACGCCGAGCACTGGCCCTCACGGCAGCCGTGCATGAGGTGGATGCCCTGGCGGAAGGCGGCGTCGAGGATCTTCTCGTCCTCACCGACTTCCATCTCGATGTCGACCGGTTCGAAGGAGATGCGGTGCTTGTCGGCCATGGGTGTCTCGATTCTCGGGAACGGACGACGGCGGCGGGCGCCGCCGTCGTCCGCGGGTCCTCGGGCCGTCAGGCGACCGTGACGTTGGGGTTGGCGCGGTAGGCCGCGGCCCACCGCTCGCGCTCCTCGTCCGACATCTGGTTGAGGGTCACGTTCGGGCTGGCGAACCGGATCCCGCGCAGGTCGTCGAGCGTCCAGAGCTTCTTGGGGTCGTCGAGGTCCAGGTGCGGCTGCGGGATCAGCGTCTTGCCGTCGTCGCGGACGTACCCGAGGTCGGCGACGATGTCGGCCAGATCGCGGTCGTGGTGCAGGGTTTCCCACTCGCGCTGCCCGGTGAGCCGGCCCATGTTCGGCGTGGCCCGGCCCTCGTACTCCGGCCGGAACGCGACCTTGTCGGTCCAGGCGCAGGTCTCCGAGCAGTAGGTCCGCCACTGGTCGTCGACCTTGTCGACCACCAGGTCCTCGCGGACCAGGCACGGCACCATGCACGTCCAGCAGCGGTGCGGGTACTCGTAGCCGACGTCCTCGAACGCGATCGGCTTGTTGCGGCCCGGCTTGCTGAGCCGGTTGTAGGCCTCCCACCACTTGCCGAACTGGTCGTACCAGCCCGGGTATTTGTGCTCGAACCACTCGAAGTCGGCATCGGTCATGCCGTCGATCCGCCAGTAGTTCACCGGCCAGCCGGTGGCGAAGAACTGCGCGACGCGGTGGACGTAGAACTTGTTCGTGATCCGGTTCCACGCCTCCTCGACGAGGTCGTGCGGGATCACCAGGCCGTACTTCTCCAGCGGCAGCAGGTAGCTGCGGTAGTAGTCGTCGTAGATCCAGCGGCGCCACATCTCCGCGTAGGACTCGCGGTCCTTGCGGCGGTCCTTGGTGCCGTACTCGATGAAGGTGCCGATCGCGGCGTCGACGACGCAGTGGTTGTTCCACCACGCGTAGCGCAGGTCGCGCTCGAGCAGCGGGCGGTTGCGCTCGTCGGCCAGCGCCATCAGCAGGATCGAGTAGCCGTTGCTGATGTGGCGCGACTCGTCGGACTGCACCGAGTGGAACACCGTCGGCAGCAGGTAGTCGCCGTTGGCCGCCGCCTCGTCGGGCATCGCGACGAACAGCGTGTTGGTGAACGCCGTTTCCGCGACGACGGTCAGGTAGATGTTCGCCGCGGTGATCGCGTCACCGGTGATGAACCCCTCGCCGAACTGGCGGCCGATGGTGCCCGCGTAGTTGTTCGCGAACGCCTTCTCCGTGATGTCGAAGCCCGCCGGGTCGATGTAGTTGTTCATGTAGAGCTTTTTGAGGTTCATCTGGATCGTCGAGTGGCGGACCTCGTCGATCATCTGCACCGCGAGTCCGTTGTGGATCTCGGGGTTCGGCACCGCGTCGATCGCCATCGGCATCGCGCGGGCGGCCGAGATCTCCGGGAACGGGATGATCGAGAGGAACAGCTTCTGCCATTCGAGCCAGCGCTGCTGCACCTGCCGGAACATGTTGCCGCGGATCGCGCCGTCCATCGCGCCGAAGACGCGGTTGTCCTTCTCCTCCTCCATCGGGAAGTAGGAGCGCATGATCTGCTTCAGCGGGTCCTTTTTGGGCGCCTTCTCGAACGTGTAGTCCGTCCCGAAGCGGGTGGCCGGCGTGGCGAACGTCGGCTCCCACGACAGCTCCGTGATCTTGTTGTGCGCTTTGGTGAGACTCTGCCTGCTCAAAATCGGCCTCCTCGAAACCGGGGTCTCTCAGCCCGGCCGGTCGTCTGACGGAGGAGAGTGTGTTGCGGATCGCACCCGGGTTCTGTCTCAATGTGAGATGGAGCGGGCCGCGGTTGTGGGCGACGATGTCGGGCACGGGCAGGGCCACCACACTGCCCGAGGGCACCGACCGTCAAAGGAGACGCTGGTGACGACGCGAGAAGACCGGCCGATGCGCGACCTGCGGGAGATGTTCCTGTCCTCCCCGCTGCCCGAGGTTCCCGGCGTGCGGGACGTCATCAGCGCCTCCTGGCGCCGGGCGGTCGAAAACCGCGTCGCCGCCGACGCCCCCGACCCGGTTTTCGTCACCGACCGCGACGAAGAGAGCCTGCTGGCGCACTGCGCGACACCCGTTCTGGCGAACCTTTCGGAGGAGATGGCCAACCACCCCGTGGCGATCCTGCTGACGGACGCGAACGGTCTCGTGGTCAGCCGCGTGAGCACCGACGGCGCCTTGACCTCCGGGCTGGACAGCATCTCGCTCGCGCCCGGCTACAGCTACGCCGAGGAGTCGGTGGGGACCAACGGGATCGGCACCGCGCTCGAATGCCAGAAGTCGGTCCTGGTGTCGGGTTTCGAGCACTTCAACAGCAGCCTCACCGAGTTCGAGTGCGCGGGCGCGCCGATCATTCACCCGATCCGGGGACACCTGGCCGGGGTGCTCGACCTGACGTCCTGGGCGGACACGTCCGGCCCGCTGCTCCTGACGCTGGCGCGCACGACGGCCAAGCGGATCGAGGAGGCGATGCTGGCCAACACCGGCGCGCGGGAGCTCAGCCTGTTCCGCGAGTACCTCGCGTCCTGCCAGCGCGGCTCCGGGGCGATCCTGGCCGTCAACGAGGACGTCGTGATGGTCAACAGCCACGCCGAGGAGCTCTACGACGTGACCGACCGCGCCGCGCTCATCACCCACACGGCGGACCTGGTCGGGTCGACGAAGCCGGTGACCGTCGTCGCCGACCTGCCGTCGGGCACCATCGCCCGGTTGGAGTACCGGCCGGTCTACAGCGGCACGACCCTCGCCGGCGGCGTGTTCCGCGTCAAGAACCAGGCCCACTCCCGCCGCCGGGCCACGCGCAAGGACCTGCAGCTCCCCGGCCTCGTGGGCGCCAACCCGCAGTGGCGGCAGGCGTGCGCCACGGCCGACGGCAGCTTCGCCGACGGGAGCTGGCTGGTCCTGAGCGGCGAAAGCGGCGTCGGCAAGACGGCGATGGCGCGGGCCGTCGCGGTCCGGCACGGGCGCCGTCCGGTGCTCGTCGACTGCACGGCCGTCGCGGACGGCTACGAGGAGTGGGTCGAGGACCTGGCCGACGACGTGACCCGCGGCGAACCGCCGGTGGTCGTCATCCGGCGCGCCGACGCCCTCACCGAGGACGGCCTGCACCGGCTCACCGACCTGCTGACCGGCTGGCAGGGCGCACCGCCGGACCAGGCGCCGGCCTGGCTCGTGGCGACGCTCGGTGACGAACCGGCGAACCCGGACGTCCAGGGCCGCCTGATGCCGTTCTTCGCGCACACGGTCGAGGTCCCGCCGCTGCGCCACCGGCTCGACGACCTGCAGCGCCTGGTCCCCCACCTGCTCGCCCGCCACGCGGCGAACCGGCCGCTGACGGTGTCGGACGGCTGCCTGCGCCAGTTGATGCGGCTGCCGTGGGCGGGCAACGTCCGCCAGCTGGACCAGGTCCTCGCCGACGCCGCCCGCCGCCGCCGGAGCGGCACGATCGAGGTGACGGACCTCCCGGCGGAGTGCCGCACGTTCACCCGCCGCCAGCTGACGAAGCTGGAGTCGATCGAGCGCGACGCGATAGTCCGCAGCCTGGCGGCCAACCGCGGCAACAAGGAACACGCGGCGGCGGACCTGGGCATGTCCCGGGCGACGATCTACCGCAAGATCCGCGCGTTCGGCATCGTGGCGGACCATTCGTAGCCCGGGGAGCCGGGTGGAAGCGGAGGGGTCGCGGCCGCCGCGGGGCTCTTGCTGGGCGGGGGCGCGTTGGCGCCATGCCGTAGCGGCGGCCGATGCGCCCGGAAGGTGACCGCGGCTATTCGCGGACGATCACCGCTGACTGAAGGCGGAGCGCGTCCTGGCCCGGTGCCGCGCCGAACATCCGCCGGTACTCGCGGCTGAACTGCGACGGGCTGTCGTACCCCACCGCGTGGCCGATCGCCGCGACGTCGTGCGGGGCCGCGATGAGCTCCATCCTGGCCTTCTGCAGCCGGAGCTGCTTCTGGTACTGGAGCGGGCTCATCGCGGTCACCGCGCGGAAGTGCCGGTTGAGGGAAGACGTGCTGGTGCCGATGTCCGCGGCGAGGTCGTCGATGTGGATGACGCGGTCGTAGCGCGTGCGGACCCATTCGATCGCGCGGGCGACGAGCGCGAGGCGGCTGTCGGCCAGGCCCGCCTGCCTCATCAACGCCGCGTGCGGTCCGTTCAACAGCCGCCAGTGGATTTCGCGCCGCACGGCGGCGCCCAGGACCTTCAGGTCGCGCGGGTCGTCGAACAGCCGGAGCAGCCGGACCAGCGAGTCGAGCAGTTCGTCGTCCGCGTCGCTGATCGCCATCCCCGACCCGTCGTGCGGGCCCGCCGCCACCGGTCCGCCGTCGACGAGCAGCTGCGCGATCGTCGCCGGCCGCAGGCGCAGGCCGAGCGTCAGGAACGGCTTGCGCGGGCTCGCGTCGATGATCTGGGAGATCAGCGGCAGGTCGACGGTGAAGACCGCGGCCTGGCCGGGGTGGTGCTCGAAGACGCGATCGCCGAGAGCCGACCGCTTCGCCCCCTGCACGACGAGGACGAGCATCGGTTCGGTCACCGAGCCCATCGGTTCGGTGACGGTCGCGGCGGCGAACACCAGCACGTCGCCGAACCAGACCGGACGCAAGTCGTCGCCGGCCAGCCGCGTGATGCGGCGGCCGAGCTCCGCGAGGTGATCCACCTGTCGAGTGAAGCACAGCCGCGGCCCGCCGGTCCACCGCCACGATCGAAGCGAACTTGAGCGGATCGTGCATCGAGTCGAGCCCATCGGTCTAGGTGATCGACGTCGGAGCGGGTTCACTGGCTTGGCGCGGGGAGATCACCTCGCCGATGTCCCACTACCACCACGGAGGTCCACTGTGTCCCTCGACGCCTACGTCACCCTCGGCCGCTCAGGCCTGCGGGTCAGCCCCTTCACCCTGGGCACGATGACGTTCGGAGAAGATTGGGGCTGGGGCGCGAGTCCGGACGAGTCGAAGAAGATCCTCGAGGCCTATGTGGACCGTGGCGGCAACTCGATCGACACCGCCAACCTCTACACCAACGGCCACTCGGAACACATCATCGGGGAGTTCCTCGCCGAGCGGCCGGGGCTGCGCGACCGGCTCGTGCTCGCCACGAAGTTCTTCGGCAACCTGTACGAAAACGACCCGAACGGCGGCGGCCCCAGCCGCAAGGCGATCGTGCAACAGCTCGAGAACTCGCTGCGCCGCCTCCGGACCGACTACATCGACCTCTACTGGCTGCACAACTTCGACCCCGCCACGCCCGTCGAGGAAACCCTGCGCGCGCTCGACGACCTCGTCAGCGCGGGCAAGGTCCGTTACGTCGGTTTCTCCGACATCCCGGCCTGGGCCACCGCCGAGGCGGCCACGATCGCCCGGCTGCGCGGCTGGGCGCCGGTGATCGCCCTGCAGCTGGAGTACTCCCTGCTGGAACGCACCCCGGAAGGCGAGCTGATCCCGATGGCCCAGGCCATGGGCATGGGCGTGCTGCCGTGGTCGCCGTTGAAGGGTGGGTTCCTGTCCGGCAAGTACTCGAGCGCCACGAAGACCGGCGTCGACACCACGCGCGCGGGGATGCCCGGCGACGCCGAGCTGGTCGTGATCGACGCGCTCAACGCCATCGCCGGGGAAATCGGCGTCCCGTCGGCTCAAGTCGCCCTGGCGTGGGCGCTGGGGCGCCCCGGGATCAGCTCCGTCGTGATCGGCGCGCGCCGGATGGACCAGTTCGAGACGAACCTCGGCGCCTTGGCGGTGACGCTGAGCGAGACCCACCGCACGGCGCTCGACGAAGTATCGGCTCCGAAACTGAACTTCCCCGCCGAAAACAACGCGGTGCTGGCGCCGACCATCCAGTTCGCGGGCGCCACAGTGGACGGTCGGCCGTCCACTGTGTCCCCCTTGCTGCGTGCTTCGGGCACCCGTTACTGACGGCCGTCCCGTCGTCCGGGTCAGTGCGCGGCCGTCAAGCCGCCGTCGATGGTGACGATCGTGCCGCTGATGTACCCGGCTCGCTCGGATGCCAGGAACGCCACCAGGTCCGCGACCTCGCGCGGCTCCGCGATGCGCCCCGAGGGCAGGGCGGCGAAGCCGGCATCGACCTGGGGGCTGGCGGCCCGCATCGTGGTGATCCGCTCGGTGGCGACCGGGCCGGGGTTCACGCCGACCACGCGCACGCCGTGGCGCGGGCCTTCGCCGCCGAGCGCCTTCGTGAACGCCATCAGCGCCGCATTGCCCGCGCCACCGGCGATGTAGCCCGCGGTGGGCTGCTCGCCGCCGGCGCCGATGACGTTGACGATCACGCCGTGGCCCCGCTCGCGCAGCCGCGGGTACACGAGCCGGACGAGGTCGATGTAGCCGTACACCTTCAGGTCCCACGCGTGCCGCCACACCTCGGGACCGACGTCCTCGAGCGTGCCGGCCGGGATGTCACCGGCGTTGTTGACCAGGATCGCGGCGTCACCGGCGGCCGCGGCGAGCCGCTCGAGGTCGGCGCGGACACGCAGGTCGACGGCGTGCGTGGTCACCGCCACGCCGTGGTCCTCCCGCAGCTTCCGCGCGTGGTTCTCCAGCGCCTCCCCGTCGCGCGCGGCCAGGTGCAGGTCGCACCCTTCGGTGGCCAGCGTCTCGGCGATCGCCGCGCCGATGCCTTTCGACGCGCCGGTGACCAGCGCCCGCTTTCCCTTGAGGGACAGGTCCATCGTGTTCCGCTCCGTTCAGGCCGCCGCGGCGAGCGCGGTCAGCACGTCTTTCGCCACACCGGTTTCGGCGATGCGCGGAAAGATCTTCGCAAGCGTGTGGTCGTGCGCCGCGGCGTCCCCGTCGGTCACGGCGTCGACCGGCACCGTGACGTGGAAACCCTGCTCGTGGGCGTCGCGCACGGTCGACTCGACCCCGCTGCTGGTCGAGATGCCGGTGACGACCACCTGCGTGACCTCGCGCTCGCGCAGCCACTCGGCCAGGCCCGTCTTGGTGAAGGCGCTGCGCGACTGCTTGGTGACGAGGTGATCTCCTTGCGTCGCACCGAGTTCGGGGGCGAGTTCACTCCACTCGGCGGGCACCGCGGGGAAGCTCGCGCCGAGGTCGTTGCGCCCGGCGGGGCCACCGGTGACGTTGACGAGCACGACGGGCAGGTCCCGGCGCCGGAATTCGGCGAGCAGGTCGGCGGTGCGGCCGAGCACGTCCGCGACCGGGTGCGCCTGCGGGAGCGCGACGATCCCCTTCTGCAAGTCGACGACGATCAGCGCGGTCCGGCGATCGATGGTGGTGATGGGCATGCGTCCGTCCTCATCCGAAGTCTCTATTAAGTGTCACTTCAACGTAGCAGAAATACGCGAAGCCATCACGGTACTGTGATGTTTATCGGACGCGCGGAAGCAGGCGGAGGACTTCCGCGCGGGTCCCCCGCATGCGGTCGGGACACCAGGCGGCGGTCACCGTCACCTCGATCCGGACGTCGGCGAGTGGCCGCCAGACGACGTCGGAGTGGCCGAACGTCCGGACCTCGCTGGCGAGCTTGAGGGACAGCGCCCCGCCCGTCGCGACGAGCCGCAACGAGGCGTCGACCGCGCCGCTGTGCGCCCCGTGCAGCACTCCCGGGCCGGTGTAGCCCGCCGCGCGGAGCGCGCCGAACACCTCGTCGTGGATTTCCGGGTCCGCGTCGCGCGCGAAGCCGGCCAGCGGGTGCCCGTCGAGCTGCGCCGCGGTGATCGACTCGGCCGCGGCGAGCGGGTGCGCGCGGGGCACGGCCACGCCGATGGGCTCGCGGGCGACGACCCGGCCGTCGATCCGCGGCCCGCGCCGGACCGGCTCGCGCACCAGCACCAGGTCCAGTCCCGTGTCGAACAGCTCCGCGACCTCCGGGCGCGTCGGCAGCGGGTGGACGCTGACCGCGAGCTCGGGGTGCCGGTCACGGACGCGGGTGACCAGCCGCGGCACGAGGTCCGGCGGGAGCGCGGCCGCCACTCCGATGTGGAACGTCCCGGACTCGGCCTCGCGGAAGCGGGCCATCGCCGCCAGCGCGTCGTCGAGCCGCGCCAGCACCGCCCGCGACTCGGTCAGGAACAGCGCGCCGGCCTCGGTGAGCCGGACCCGGCGCTGCGAACGGTCGAGCAGCACCAGGCCGAGCTGCTTCTCGATCGCCTTGACCGTCTGACTGACCGCGGGCTGGGCGACGTGGAGCCGCGTGGCAGCGCGGCCGAAGTGCAGTTCCTCCGCGACCGCCACGAAGCAGCGAAGCTGCCGGACATCCACCCGCGAATGATAAGCCCCGCTTCTCGATCGAGAAGGTCTTCGTCGTGGACGTGCCCGGCCGCGGGTGTTGCACTCGATGCCATGACCACGACACCGCTCAGCGCCACCAGCCGCCTCTACTGGGAGATCAAGGGGACCGGCCCGGCCGTCCTGCTGATCGCCGGCACGCCCGGGGACGGCGGCCAGTTCGACCGCGTCGCCGCCGAACTCGCCGCGCACCGGACGGTGCTCACCTACGACCGCCGCGGTACCTCCCGCAGTCCGTCCACTCCGGACTGGCAGACGACCTCCGTCGCCGAGCAGGCCGACGACGCGGCCGCCGTCCTCGCCGCGTCCGGCGCCGGACCCGCCCTCGTCTACGGCACCAGCAACGGCGCCGCCGTCGCCCTCGAGCTGGCCCTGCGCGGGCCGGACCAAGTCCGCGGCGCGATCCTGCACGAACCGCCGTTGCTGTCGGTCCTCGCCGACCCGGCGCCGGTCGGTGCGATGATCGGCTCGGTGATCGAAGAAGGCATGACCTCCGGCGGTCCGGCCGCGGCGCTCGAGGGGTTCCTGCGGTTCGCGTTCGGCGACGACGTCGTCGGCTCGTGGAGTCCTCCGCTGCGTGAGCGGATGCTGGGCAACGCCGCCATGGTCTTCGGCGTGGAGCTGCCCGCGTTCCAGGCCTACCGGCCCGACGAAGCCGCGTTGCGGGCCGCGCGTGTCCCGATCCACGTCGTCGTCGGGGCGGAGCAGGCGGCGCCGTTCTTCGGCGAAGCCGCTGCCTGGCTGGCCGAGCGGCTCGGCACGGACGTGCGGACGTGGCCGGACGCGCACGGCCCGCAGTTCACGAGCCCGGCGGAGCTGGCGGCCGCGATCACGGCACTGGACCCGGCCTGACGTGCGGGTCCTCGCGACGACGTTCCCCGGCTGGGGCCACCTCGTGCCGATGCTGGGCGTGCTGCGCGCCCTGCTCGCCGCGGGTCACGAGGTGAGCGTCGCGACGCACCCGGAGTTCCACCCCGCGCTGGCGGCACTCGGCCTCCCGGCGGTCCCGGCCGGCCTCGCCGAGGCCGAGCTGCACGCCGAACACCTGCGACGGTGGCCGGAGACGGCGACCCGGCCGCCCGCCGAGTGAGGACCGCGGATGTTCACCGAGATCGCGGGCCCGGCCCTGACGGCGGACCTGCACCGCATGATCTCCGGGCGGCCCGACGTCGTCGTGTCCGAAGAGGGCGAACACGGTGGCGCGCGTTTCGCGGCCGCCCGCGGGCTGCCGTTCATCAGCCACGGCTGGGGCAGCCCGCTGGCCGCGGTGCCGGACGCCGACAGGGCCCTCGCCCACATCGACCCCTGCCCCGGCTCGCTCACCACGACGGGGTGGTCCGGGCCGCCGCGGTGGCCGGTCCGGCTCACCACCCCGCGTCTGGCTGCGGCCGATCCGGAGACCCTGGCGTGGGTCGCCGAGCGAACCCGCCCGCTTGTCTACGCCGGGTTCGGCACGGTCCCGCTCTACCGGGACGCGCCGGGGCTGGACGCCGTGGTCGACGCGCTTCTGGCGGCGGACACCGACGTGCTGTGCACCGGCCCGCGGCCTCCGTTCGCCCACGACCGGATCCGTTTCACGCGGTTTGTGTCTCTGCCCGATGTGCTGCCCGCGTGCGCGCTGGTCGTCTGTCACGGCGGCGCGGGAACGACCCTCGCCGCGCTGGCCCACGGACGCCCGCTCGTGGTGCTCCCGCGTGGTGCCCCCAGCCAGCAGCGGATGGCCCGCGCGTGCGCGGCGCGCGGAGTGGCGGTCGTCGTTGAGGGAACGGACCCGGCGGCGGCGATCCACGCCGCGCTCGGCGGGGAGTACGCCCGGCAGGCGGCCGAGGTGGCGCGCGAAATGGCGGCGGCCCCTGACCCGGCGGAGGTCGTCGAGAGCCTCGAACGGGCCCTCGCCTGAGGCGGATCAACCCGGGGACACTGTGGCCGCGGAGCCCTCTCACCTGAACCGGCCGGATCAGCCCAAAGACGCCGTCGCCGCGTGCAGCTCCCGCAATGCCGCCAGTGCGTGGGGCGCGAGCCCGCCGTCGTCCCGTTCGGCTTCGGACCACTGGCTGTAGCCCCGCTTGAACGCGAGGACGCCGAGCTCGGCCGCGAGCTGCGCCGTCGGGTCCGGTACCCCGCGTTCCACGAGCGCCGTCGTCATGGCGGCCGCGAGCCCGACGCTCTTGAGGGCGTCTCGCTCCTGGAGCTCGGCGCTGGCCGCCACCGCGGCCTTCAGGCGGGGGCCCAGTTCGCGGTTGACCGGCCCCATGATGCTCGACGCGCGTTCGAGCCCGGCGCCGACCGCTTCGAGCGGGGTGGCACCGGCCGGGGCTTCGGCGATCCCCTCGGCGAGCAGCCTGCTCAGCGTCTCCTGGCCGGCGACCAGCAGCTCGCGCTTGTCGGAGAAGTGCCGGAAGAACGTGCTCTTGGTGACGCCGGCGCGCTCGGCGATCTGCGCGACCGTGGTGGCGTCGTACCCCTGCTCGGTGAACAGGTCGCAAGCCGCGACGACGAGCCGCTGCGTCGTCTCCGGTTGCCATCGGGCCATGTGCCCATCATAGGTGATGGGACAATGGTCCCGTCAGCGTGTACGGTGATGGGACAAAGGTCGCATCACTTGCGGGAGAGTTCTCATGCACGTTTTCGTCACCGGCGGGACCGGCACCATCGGCTCCGCGGTCGTCACCGAGCTGCTCGAGGGCGGGCACACCGTGCTCGCGCTGGCCCGCTCGGACAAGTCCGCGCAGGCACTCACCGACGCCGGCGCCCGGGTCCTGCGCGGGCAGCTCGCGGACCTCGACGTCCTGCGGGCGGGGGCCGGGCAGGCCGACGGCGTGATCAGCCTGGCGTTCGGCAGCGACTACAGCACGGCGGAGGCGCTCGAGCGGTCGATCGCCGAAGAGAGCGCCGCGATGGCCGCGCTGGGCGAGGAGTTGGTCGGCAGCGACCGCCCGATCGTCACCGTCTCGGGCACGCCGTGGGTGCCGGGCCGCGCCGCCACCGAGGCCGACCCGCTGCCCACGGAAGGTCCGGTCGCCGCCCGAGCCCGCTCGGTCACGGCGCTGCTGGACCTGGCGACGCGCGGGGTGCGCGCGACGGCGGTCCGCATGCCGCGCACGGTCCACAACGAAGGCAAGGGCGGGTTCGCGGGCCTGCTGACCGACCAGGCGCGCCGCACCGGAGTGGTCGGCTACCCGGGCGACGGAACGCAGCGCTGGCCCGCGGTCCACGCGCGCGACGCGGCGGTCTTGTTCCGGCTGGCGCTGGAATCGGCCCCGGCGGGCACGGCCTGGCACGCGGTGGCCGACGAGGGCGACGCGGTCCGCGACATCGCGGCGGTCATCGGACGGCGCCTCGGCCTGCCGGTCGAACCGGTGCCGCAGGAGAACTTCGGTCCGTTCGGCCCGATCTTCGCCACCGACCAGCCCGCTACCAGCGCACACACCCGCGAGGTCCTCGGGTGGCAGCCGAAGCACCCGAGCCTGCTGGAGGACTTGGAGAACGTGCGGCCGTGAGGTGCGCACCGGCCGCCTGACTCAGGCGGCCGGTGTCAGCCCGCGTGCGCCGAGGTCGGCGGCCAGCCGCGGTGGCCGCGGCAGCCGCGAGCCATCTGCGGCGGCCGCCAGCATCTGCCGGCCAAAGGCAGCTTGCGGCGGGTGGCGGGATCGGCGGCCATCCGCGGCGGCCGCGAGCCACCCGCGGCGACCGCCAGCCTCAGACAGCGGGCGGCGGCCGCAAGCCTCAACCGACTGTCGGCCGCACCACCAGCCGGAACAGCTCGCCGATCCGCTCGAGGTCGACCTCCGCCGCCAAGTCGGCTTCCTCCGGCAGGTCATCCACCAAAGGTTCGATCCCGAACAGCAACCGCGGCAGCATCGGGTGCAGGACAAGCCCGATCAGCTCGTCGGCCGCCACCCGGGCCACACCCTCCTCGAGCCC
The DNA here is from genome assembly GCF_030264295.1 of Amycolatopsis nalaikhensis. GTDB lineage: Bacteria > Actinomycetota > Actinomycetes > Mycobacteriales > Pseudonocardiaceae > Amycolatopsis > Amycolatopsis nalaikhensis. The sequence continues at coordinate 9,606,570 of NZ_CP127173.1, forward strand.
GAACCCCGCCACCAAATGCGCCGCGAGATCGGCCGCCGCGACTCCGAACACGACGTCATAGAGGCCCGCCGCCAGCTCCGGCAGCCGGTCCGCCTCGGCGATGCCCAGCCGCAGCATTCGCGCGACCGAAGACCACCGCACCAGCTGCGACAACCGCCCGCAGTAGCGCACCACAGCCTCCGACGGCTCCTCCGAATACTCGACAGGCGTGCGCATCCGGGCGCCGAACAAGGTGCGAATGCGCTCGACCACCGCCACGAACAGCGCGTCCTTCGTCGGGAAGTGCGCGTAGAGGGACCGCTTCGACGTCTCCGCGCGCGCCGCGATCGCGTCCATCGACGTGCGCTCGAAGCCGTCCTCCAGGAACGCCAGCTTCGCCGTGTCAAGGATGTGCTCGCGCAGCGCTTGCCCGCGACGGGCCATGGCATCCACCTCAAAGTATACGGTACAGTCGAGTTTACTTCAGTCGCTGATTCGGAGACATCATCCATGATCGTGATCACCGCACCGACCGGGCAGATCGGCCGCAAGCTCGTCGCCACCCCGCAGGACGAGCCGGTCCGGCTCATCGTCCGCGACCTCGGCAAGCTGCCCGCCGCGGTACGGGCGCGAGCCGAGGTCGTCGTCGGGTCGCACCGCGATCCCGACGTCCTGGACCGCGCGCTCGACGGCGCCGACTCCTTGTTCTGGCTCATGCCCGCGGACCCGACGGCGAGCAGCCCCTACGAGGCGTACGTGACCGCCTCCATCCCCGGCGCGGATGCCGTCGTGCGCCACCAGGTTCCGCGCGTGGTGATCGTTTCCGCGCTCGGCCGCGGCTCGCGGATCTACGCCGGTCACGTCTCCGCGTCGCACGCGATGGAGGACCTCTTCCGCAGCACCGGCGCGCACGTGCGCGCGCTCGCGCTGCCCACCTTCATGGACAACATCCTCCGCCAGGCGGCCACGATCGAGGACGGCGTCCTCTCCGGAACCCTCCCGGCCGACTTCCGGATGCCGTGGATCGCGACGAAGGACATCGCGGCGCTCGCGGCGACCCACCTCTTCGACCACACCTGGACCGGGCAGGAAACGGTCGACTCCCTCGGCGGTGAAGACCTTTCGTACCAGGACATCGCCGAGATCCTCACCGACGTCCTCGGCTCCCCCGTCCGCTACCGGCTCGACGACCGGGCCGCGCTCCGGCGGTTCCTCGTCGGCCGCGGTTTCTCCGAGGCGATGGCGCGGTCCATGATGGACATGGACCTCGCGGGTGAACGCGGCATCACCAACGCCGTCCCGCGCACCGCCGGAAACACCACACCCACGACGTTCCGCGCCTTCGCCGAAGAAAACTTCAAGCCCGCCTGAGCCGGCTCGCGAGCTACCGGACGGCCGGACGGGGGCGGGGAACCGCCACGGGGCCCGTGTCGTCGTCCAACCGGATCCGCAAGGCGAGATCGAAGGCGTCCTCGAGCTTCTCCGCGTGCACCCGCGCCACGTCGTGGTCACCGACCGACCGCGCGTCCGCGACGTCGCGGCTCGCCTTCGCGATCCGCCGCCGGAAAGCCGCGTCGAACCCCGCCTTTTCTTCCACCCCGAGAATCCCTTGCCCTGCCACGAAAGAATGAGTTCCCCTCGCCCCGCGAACCCGCGGGGCGAGGCGACTCTAGCACCACCCGAAGATCAACCACCGGTGACCCGTCCGTCCATTGTGGCCGGACGGCTCACCGGGCCTGGGACGGCAGGCACCCGTAGCGCTGCCGGAAAGCGGCCGCGAACCGGCTCGCGCTGGAGAACCCCCAGCGGGCGGCGACCTCGCTGACCGACACGCCGGGATGCGCCTCGAGATCGGCGCGGGCGCGCTGCAGCCGGACGCCGACCAGGTGCTGCATCGGCGGGCAGCCGACCCATTCGCGGAAGCCTTCCTGCAGCCGGCGCACCGTGGTCCCGGCGACCGCCGCCATCTCCGCGGCCGTCCACGCCCGCGCCGGGTCGTCCCGCACCGCGTCCACCACCCGGGCGATCGCCCGGGGCCGCACGACCGGGCCGCGGCCGAGGTCGGGGCAGCTGGACAGCAGGAAGCCCGCCGCCACCGCGCCGGCCAGCTGCTGCCGCACGACCGGCAGCTCGCCGAAGAAGAAGTGGTCACGCACCTGGGAGGACAGCCCCTTGATCAGGTGCTGCCAGTCGCGGGCGGCGCCGTCCTCGAGGCGCAGCTGGTCGGGCAGCACCCCGGCCACCCGCACCGGCTCGGCCCCCAGCACCCGCTCGGCCTCGCGGTCCAGCCAGTCCCGGTCGAACTTGACGCCGAGCACCGTGCACGTCGCGTCCCAGTGGCTGATCAGCGACGGGGTGTCGGCGCGGAAGATCGTCGCCTGACCGGACACCGACGTCACGGCGCCGTGCCGGCCGCGGCTCTCCAGGTGCCCGGTCAACGGCAGGTTGACCTCGTAGGCGCTCGGGTAGTCGCACGCGATCTCGACGTCGGCGCCCCACCCGACGTAGCCGATGAGCACCGGGCCGAGGTCGAGGGTCCGCAGCGTCAGCCGCGGCTCGCGGCCGCCGCCGAGCGGCGTGAGCTGGTGCGGGAAGTAGGCCTCGGCGACCGACTTCGAAGCTCGCTCCCAGTCCCGGGGCGTCGCACCACGGCGTGCGGACATGGCAGGCATGCTAACCGATCCGCGGCCGTGCGCTCGATTCGTCGCGCGATCCGTATCGGATCCGCGCTTTGCGTGTCGTCGGCTCCCCCGCGGCGGACCTACCTTGCCTCCCAACCCGGACGAAGTCCCGAAGGAGGCCCCGTCGATGACGACGAGCAGCACCACCCAGCCGGACCTTTCCTGGCTCGACGACGTCACCATGGCGCAGCTGGAGCGCAACCCGTACGAAGCCTACGAGCGGCTTCGCCGGGAGGCCCCGCTTGCCTACGTGCCCGTGCTCGGGTCCTACGTCGCGACGACCGCGGAGATCTGCCGCGAGATCGCCACGAGCCCCGACTTCGAGGCCGTCATCACCCCGGCGGGCGGGCGCACCTTCGGCCACCCGGCGATCATCGGCGTCAACGGCGACATCCACGCCGACCTGCGCTCGATGGTCGAACCCGCGCTGCAGCCGGTCGAGGTGGACCGGTGGATCGACGACCTCGTCCGCCCGATCGCCCGCCGCTACCTGGCGGCGTTCGAAGACGACGGGCGCGCCGAGCTGGTCGCCCAGTACTGCGAGCCGGTCAGCGTCCGCTCCCTCGGCGACCTGCTCGGCCTGCAGAGCGTGAGCTCGGACAAGCTCCGCGAGTGGTTCGCCAAGCTCAGCCGCTCCTTCACCAACGCGGCGATGACCGAGGACGGCGAGTTCGCCAACCCCGAGGGCTTCCGCGAAGGCGACGAAGCCAAGGCCGAGATCCAGGCCGCGGTCGACCCCCTGATCGACCGCTGGATCGCCGAGCCCGCCGACACCGCCATCTCGCACTGGCTGCACGACGGGATGCCGCCCGGCAAGACCCGCGACCGCGAGTACATCTACCCGACCATCTACGTGTACCTGCTCGGCGCGATGCAGGAGCCGGGCCACGGCATGGCCTCCACCCTCGTCGGGTTGTTCAGCGAGCCGGACCAGCTGGAGGAGGTCGTCGACGACCCCGCGCTGATCCCCCGCGCCATCTCCGAGGGCATGCGCTGGACGTCGCCGATCTGGTCGGCGACCGCCCGGATCTCGACCAAGCAGGTCACCGTCGCGGGGGTGGACCTGCCCGCGGGGACGCCGGTGATCCTGTCCTACGGCTCGGCGAACCACGACACCGGCGTCTACGAGGCCCCGACCCGCTACGACCTGCACCGCCCGCCGCTGCCGCACCTGGCGTTCGGGGCGGGCAACCACGCCTGCGCCGGGATCTACTTCGCCAACCACGTCATGCGCATCGCGCTGGAGGAGCTGTTCGAGGCGATCCCGAACCTCGAGCGCGACACCTCGTCGGACGTCGAGTTCTGGGGCTGGGGCTTCCGCGGGCCGACGTCGCTGCACGTCACCTGGGAGGTCTGAGATGCCGTTCACCGCCACCGTCGGCGACCGGGAGGTGCCGTGCGGGGACGACCAGCCGCTGCTCGACGCGTTCCTGCGCGCCGGGGTCTGGCTGCCGAACTCCTGCAACCAGGGCACCTGCGGCACGTGCAAGCTCCGGGTGGTCAGCGGTGCCGTCGACCACCGCGACTCCCCCGCCGACACCCTGACGGCCGAAGAGCGGACGGCTGGCCTGGCGCTGGCCTGCCAGGCCCGGCTCCGCTCGGACGTCGTCGTCGAGGGCACCGGGGGCGTCGCCGGCCGGGCGACCCACCCGCTGCGCGACCTGGTGGCCACGGTCCGCGAGCTCGAGGACATCGCCCGCGACACGCGCCGCCTGCGGCTCGGGCTCCCCGAACCGCTGGCCTTCCACGCCGGTCAGTACGTCGAGCTGACGGTGCCGGGCACGACGGTGCGGCGCCAGTACTCACTGGTCAACACCGCGGAGGAGGACAAGGTCCTGGAACTGCACGTCCGCCTGGTGCCCGGCGGGGCGGCGACCGAGCGGTGGATCTTCGACGGCCTCGCCATCGGCGACCGGGTCGAGGTGACGGGCCCGCTCGGCGACTTCGTCCTGCCCCCGGCCGACGAGGACGACGGCGGCCCGATGGTGCTGATCGGCGGCGGCACCGGCCTGGCGCCGTTGATCGGGCTCGCGCGCACCGCGCTGGGCCGCGACCCGGACCGGAGAGTGCTGCTGTACCACGGAGTCCGCGGCGCGGCCGATCTCTACGACCTGGACCTGATGGCCGAACTGGCGGAGGAGTACGCCGGGTTTTCGTTCGTGCCGGTGCTGTCCCACGAACCGGAATCGTCCCATCGAAGCGGCTTCCCGACGGACGTGTTCGTCGAAGACGTCGCCAGCGCCCGTGGCTGGTCGGGCTGGTTGTGCGGGCCACCGCCGATGGTCGAGGCGGGGGTGAAGGCGTTCAAGCGCCGCCGCATGGCGCCCCGCATGATCCACCGCGAGAACTTCACCCCGGCCGACGCCTAGCGCGCGTGCGGCCCGGTCCGGCTCCGCCGACGTCGACGGAGCCGGACCGGGCTCGGAAGGGTGTGCGTCGCAAGGGTTTTCGTTCCGTGCTCCACAGTGGTCACGGCCTCGGCGGCCCTTCGGGGTGGCTGTCGCGGGGTACGCCGTGCGGCGCGGGCCGGGACTCTCGGGTCTCACCGGCATCGTCAGGAGCAGGCAGCCAGCCGCCTCGGGATCGGGCACGAGGCCGGACCGTCGTCATCACCTCCCCGGTTTTCCCACGAATTTCCTACCAGGTCGGGAACAGCGGCGGCGACCGCTGACGCCGTTCGCACGAGCGGGGCACGAACGACGGGCGGGCGTACGTCTTTCGCTCCGTGCGCGGAACTTCAGGGCGCCGGGCACGGGGTGCACGGGCGGGCGGCACGGGCTCGGCGGGAAAGTTCGCGGCGACGATCTCGGCGAACTCGGCCCGCACCCAGTCGTCATCCGCGCAGACCAGCTCGGTGAACCGGCTGGTCACCGCCGTGTCCGGCATCGTCGCTCACTCCCCGGATCGCCACTCGTCCTCGACACCAGGTCATGTCCCGCACTCACTGTTTTCTATAACTCGCACCGCGGATCGTGTCAAGCACCCGCGCGCTCACTCCTGGCGCGCCACCCACGCGGCGATCTGCGCGCGGTTGCCGAAGCCCAGTTTGGTGAGGATGTGCTGGATGTGGGTTTCGACCGTGCGCTGGGAAATGACCAGCGCGGCCGCGATCTCCCGGCTCGTCAGACCTTCGGCGACGAGCTTCGCGACTTCGTGCTCACGGCTCGAAATCGGCGAAGGCCGCTTCGGCGAGGATGCGCCGACGTCGAGGGCCGCACGGGTGCTCGCGATGTGCGTGCCGTGCGGGATGCCGACCGCGAACTCGGGCGCGGTGCCGATCCGCTCCCACTGGGTGGCGGCGACGCCGAACAGCGTGGCCGCCCGCCCGTGCTCGCCCGCCCGGTCGGCGATCCAGGCCAGCGTGTCGAGCCGGTAGGCGCGGCCCTGCTGGTCGCCGAGGCGCAGGTCGAGCCGGAGCGCTTCGGTGGCCGCGCGGGTCGCGGCCGCGGCGTCCCCGAACTCGACCTCCACGATGGCCTCGCCGAACAACGACATGGCCCGGTAGAACAGCTCGTCTTCCCCGACGAGGTCACGCATGCGGCGCAGGGAGGCGTGCGCGGCGGCGAGGTCGCCGGTCCGGTAGGCCACCGAGACGCCGTGGATGAACAGCGGGTGCAGCTCCTCGCGCACCAGCCCGTGCTCCCGGAAGGCGGCGCAGGTCGCCGCGGCCATCTCGGCGGACCCCGGCCGGACGGTCAGCATCGTCGCGAAACTCCGCACGTGCAGGATGCGCGCGGCCAGCACGGGATCGTCGCCCAGGGCTTCGGCTTCGGCCAGCAGGCGTTCCGCGCCGTCGACGTCGCCCAGCCAGAGCGTGTACAGCGCGCAGACGCACAGCGCGCGTCCGCGGTCGGGGTGCCCGGGCGGGGCTGCGGCGAGCGCGCGCGTCAGCCAGCCCTTCGCTTCGCCGACCAGCCCGCGCAGCACCCAGTACTCCAACGGGCGAGTGGTGATCCGCAGGGCGACGCCGGATCCGTCCGGAGTGGACAGTGACCAGTCCAGCGCGGCCCGCAGGTTCGCGTGGTCGCGGGTGAGGTCGACGATCCAGCGGCGCTGGCGGCCGCTCACCCATTCCGCTTCGGCCCGCGCGGCCAGCCGGTCGAACCAGTCCGCGTGGCGGCGCGCCACCCGCTCCCGCTCGCCCGAGGCCTCGAGGCGTTCCTGGCCGTACTCGCGCAAGGACTCCAGCTGCTGGTAGCGGACGACGTCGTCGTCCTGGCGCCGGACGAGCACGGACTTGTCCAGCAGGCCGTCGACCAGCTCCAGCACCTCGTCCGGCGGGAGGCCGGCCACGAACGCGGCCGCGTCGAGGTCGAACGACCCGGCGAAGACCGACGTCCGCGCCCAGACGGCCTTCTCGGCCGGTGAGCACAGCTCGTGGCTCCAGTCGATCGCCGACCGCAGCGTCTGCTGCCGCTCCGGCGCGCCGGGCAGGCCGGACTTCAGCAGGCCGAGCCGATCCGCCAGCCGGTCGGCGATCTGCCGCGGCGACAGCGACCGGATCCGGGCGGCCGCCAGTTCGATCGCCAGGGGCAGCCCGTCCAGGCGCGCGCACAGCTCGGCCAGGACGCGTTCGGTGTCCGGGGTGTCGGTGACGGCCTCGGGCCAGAGCCGGGCGGCGCGGTCGCGGAAGAGCCGCACGGCATCGGCGGCCGGCAGCGGCGGCACGGGCAGCACCTGTTCACCGGGCACGGCGAGGGACTGGCGGCTGGTGGCCAAGACGACGACGCGCGGACATTCGGCCAGCAGGGTACCGACGAACTCCGCGCAGGCGTCGACGACGTGCTCGCAGTTGTCGAGGACGAGCAGCGCGGAGAGGGGCCGGAGGTGTTCGACCACCAGCCGGGCCGGGGCGACACCAGGACGGCCGTGCAGCCCGAGCCGATCGGCGACGAGGTTCGCCACCAGGGTGCTGTCGCGCACCTCGGCGAGTTCCGCGAAGACGACGCCGTCGGCAACGCTGCTGGCGACGTCGGCCGCGACGCGCACCGCGAGCCGGGTCTTGCCCACCCCGCCCGGGCCGGTCAGCGTCACCAGCCGCGAATCGCCGAGCAGCGCCCGGACCTCGGCACCCTCGCGGCCGCGGCCGACGTAGCTGGTCAGCTCGGCGGGCAGGGCGGCGGTCTCGGGCATGGACGACAGGGCGCACCTCGCAGTCGGGAACTGGATCAATCTAACCGAGCAGTACGGCCCGGGCGACCGCGTACGTATGCGGGCGGCGGGTTTACGGGTTTTTGCCGATGCGGCGCCCGGGCACGGCCGGTGACGATCACCCGCGACCGGCTCGAGGAGGCCCGAAATGCACCGGAAGCGACACAGCGCCGTGTCCAGCCGTGGCCCGCACGGCGGGCGGCGGCCGTGACGCGCGCGGCCGTCCAAGCACCCGCGTGGACCTGGCCGGTGGCCCGGCTGCTGGCCGACTCCGTGCTGGGCGAACTCCGGCACGCCCTGCCCGCCCACCCCACCCTCCTGGACAGCAGGGCCTGGCGGTTCGTGGCGGCGAACCTGCACCGCACCCTGACCGGCGAAGACGCCGACTGGCAGGGCGCGGACGCGGAGCTGTTCCGCACCCTGGGCGCGGCGAGCGGCGACCCGCAGCTCGTCGCCCGCGCGTGCAGCACGGGCAGCCGCCGGGGGCTGGCGGCTCTGGGCCAGCCACCTACCGGTGTCGTCTGCGCGTGCGCGGAAGCCCTTTTCTCTTGCGTGGAAACGCTTTCCGCCTTGGCCACCGCTGGCGCGGCCGTCCCTGCGGACAAGCGTCTCCTCGAAGCGATCCTGACCGGCGCCGGCGCCGGGAACGTCGAAGCCCTGGCCCGCGCGGCCCGGTGGCCCCTGCCGGACCGCGTGGTCCTGGTCGCCGTCGAACCGGGCGCCGCGGACCCCGGCGCGCCCGCGCTCGCCGACCTCGACGACCCGCACCCCCGGCTGCTGCTCCCGGACGGCGCCAAACTCCCGCCCTTCGGCGTCCGGGCCGCGCTCGGCCCGCCCGTGCCGTTGGCGGACGCCGCGAAGTCCCTGGACTGGGCCCGCCGCACCCTCGACCTGGTCCGCGACGGCGTCCTCCCCGACCGCCCGGTCACCGACTGGGCCGACCACCTGACCACGCACTGGCTGCTGGCCGACGCCTTCCTGACCACGACAATCGCCGACCAGGCGCTGGCCCCGCTCGACGCCCTCACCGCGAACCAGCGCGCGAAGGCGGCCGACACCCTGCTCGCGCTGATCAGCACCGGTGGCAGCGCCCCCGAAGTCGCGCGGCTCCTCGGCGTGCACCCGCAGACCGTCCGGCACCGCCTCCGGCTGCTCACCGACCTGTTCGACGGCAGGCTGACCGACCCCGCCGAACGCCTCACCCTCGAAATCGCGTTGCGTTCAAGAAAGCTCGGCACAATTTCCGCGCAGGCACACCCTCACGCGATTGACAATTTATCGACCCCGCGAAACGAATGGTTGACGCCGGACCGCGGATCCGATTCCATGCCTTGACCAACCCCCTCTCTTTCTTCGATTCGGAGTACACATGTCCGCATTTCTTCGTCGCGGCGTGGTCGCCACGCTGGTCGCCGCCGGAATGGTGGCGCTCCCGGCAGCGAACGCCCCCGCGCTGGCCGACAGCACGTCGGTCTACGTGCCGCCTTCGCCGTTGCCGCCGGGCCAGAACGGTGACGTGCTCAAGTCCGCTCCCTCGACCTACAACGGCGCGAAAGCGACCCGCATTCTGTACCTGTCCCGGGACAACAAGGACAAGCCGGTCGCCGTCAGCGGAACCGTCTTCGTCCCGAATTCGCCGTGGACCGGTCCCGGGGAACGGCCGATCGTGGCCTACGCCCCGTTCACCTTCGGCATGGGACCGCAGTGCGCGCCGTCGAAAACGCTCGCCGGCGAAGGCGCGTCGGACGTCGTCTCCGGATTCCAGGGCGGTTTCGTCAACGCGCTGCTGAACGCCGGGTTCGCCGTGGCCCAGACCGACTACATCGGCCCCTGGGTCGAAGGCGGCGGCGAGCACCCCTACGTGGTCCGGTTGTCCGAGGCCCACGCCGTGCTCGACGTGCTCCGCGCGGCGCAGCGGCTGCCCGGCACCGGCCTGCCCGCGAACGGCCCGGTGGGCATCGCCGGTTATTCCGAGGGTGGCGGCGCCGCGGCGTCCGCGGCCGAGCTGGCCGCGACCTACGCACCCGAACTGGACGTCAAGGGCGTGTACGCCGGAGCGCCGCCCGCCGACAAGGCCGCGCTGTCGAAGTCGCTGGACGGCGGCATGTACGTCGCGTTCCTCGGCTACGCGCTGATCGGCATCAACCAGGCGTACCCGGAGGCGAACATGATGAGCCTGGCCAACGAGGCCGGTGCCCAGCTGTTCCTGCAGGCGCGGCAGACGTGCACGCTCGACGCGGTCTTCCGGTTCATGGGCAAGCAGACGAGCTCACTGACCAAGAGCGGCCAGCCGGTCGCCTCGTTCCTGGCGCGGCCGCCGTTCGACGCGATCGTCGCGGAGAACCGGATCGGCACCCTGAAGCCCGCGATGCCGACGATGGTCGAGCAAAGCCCCCTCGACGACGTGATCCCGGCGGCCACCGGCAAGCAGATGGCCAAGGACTGGTGCGCCAAGGGTGCCACCGTGCAGTGGAAGGACCTGGTGTCGTTCACGCCGTTCTTCTCCCACGCGCTGGGCATGCTGACCGCTCCGGGCGACGCCACGGCGTGGCTGCAGAGCGCGTTCAAGGGCCAAGCCGGAAGCGGCAACTGCGGCCGGTTCTGAGATCCGCGCGGGGACCCCGGCACGGCGTCAGCGGGACGGCAGGCCCAGCAGGTCGAGGAACGCCGTCGCCGCCGGGGTCCGCCCCACCCCGCTCCAGATGAGGTATTCGACGCGCGTGGGTGCGTCGGTGATCTCGATGGTGGCCAGGCCGGTCAGGTGCGGGACGTACGTCGAGGGCAGCATCGCGATCGCCAGGCCCTTCCGCACCAGCCGGACCAGCATGAAGTCCGCGGTGGTGACCTCGAACGCGACCTCACGGCTCAGGCCCGCCGCGGCGAACGCCTCGTCCGACTGGGCCCGCGCGGCGGAGTGCGGCGGCAGGTCGATGAACGTCTCCGTCGCGAGCCGCGCCAAGTCGACGACCGGCTCGCACGCCAGCGGGTGGTCGGGCGCGACGACGGCCACCAGCCGGTCCCTGGCGAGCTCGCGGGCGTTGACGCCGGCCGGCCGCGCGCTGGGCGGCAGGCCGAGGAAGGCGACCTCGATCTTCCCCTGCTTGACCTGCTCGGTGAGCTCCTCGCTGCCGCCGACGCGGATGTTCAAGCGCACCTGGGGATACCGGTCGCGGAACCGGCTCAGCGCGTCCGGGATGTCGACGGCGGCGACCGTGGGGATCAGGCCCAAGGCGAGCGTGCCGCGGACCTCGCCGGTCACCGCGCCGACGTCGGCGACCGCCCGCTCGGCGGCGTTGAGGCTTTCGCGGGCCGCGGCCACGAACGCCTCACCGGCCGGGGTGATGCGGACGTGGCGGCTGCTGCGGTCGAACAGCCGCGCGCCGAGTTCCCGTTCGAGGCTCGCGATCTGCCTGCTCAGCGCGGACTGCACGACCAGGCACTGCTCCGCGGCGCGGGTGAAGCTGTTCGTCTCGGCGACGGCGAGGACGTAGCGCATCTGCTGGAAGCTCCATGGATCGATGATCGTATGGCATCGCTGGAGTGACAACTGTGCGTTGGACTCATCGATTCGCCGTCACGAGACTCGGGCGTATGACTACGACCAGTACTGAACCGCGCTCGCTGGTGCGGGCGTGGGCGGGCGTCGCGGCCATCACCGCGAGCCTGTTCGTCTTCGTCACCACCGAGCTGATGCCCGTCGGGCTGCTCACCCCGGTCAGCGCCGGGCTGTCCGTCTCGGTCGGGCTCGCGGGCATGATGGTGACGCTGTACGGCATTTCCGCCGGCGTCGGGGTGCCGTTCCTGGTGGCGTGGAGCCGCACGGTGAACCGCCGCGCCCTCCTCGCCGCGCTGCTGGTGGTGATGGCGGCGGGCAACCTCGTCACGGCCGTGTCGCCGGACTTCGCGATCCTGCTGGCCGCCCGGCTCGTCACCGGGTTCGCGCACGGCGTGTTCTGGGCGATCGGCGTCGCCATGGCGATGCGGCTCGTGCCCGGCGAGAAGGCGAGCAAGGCGGCGGCGGTCGTGCTGTCGGGCATGTCGATCGCCACCGTGGTGGGCGTGCCGCTGGGCACGTTCATCGAGAGCCGCACCGACTGGCGCACCACGTTCCTGATCTGGAGCGGTCTGAGCCTGCTGGTGCTCGTCGCCGTCGTGCTCACCCTGCCGTCGCTGCCGTCCCACAGCGCCATCCCGGTGCGGGAGGTGTTCGCGCTGCCGCTGAAGAACGGACGGCTGCGGGTCGTGATGACCACGGTCGCGCTGTACGTGCTCGGGCACTTCGCCGCCTACACGTTCATCCGCCCGTTCATGGAGCAGAACGCCGGGGTCTCGCCGGCGTGGGTGACCGGGCTGCTGATCGTCTTCGGCGTCGGCGGCGCGGTCGGCAACTTCGTCGCCGGGCACACGGTCACGGCGCACCTGCGCGCGACGTTCATCGTGGCGTGCACGGGACTCGTCGCGTCGCTGCTGCTGGTCCTGCTGATCGGCGCCGGCCCGGCGGGGCTGGCGGTCGCGGTGGTGCTGTGGGGCGTGTCTTTCGGGGCGGCGAACCTGTGCCAGGTCAACATGATGCTCGCGGCGGCGCCGGACACGTTCGAGGCCGCCATGTCGCTCAACACGATGGGCTACAACATCTCGATCGCGCTCGGCGCGCTGCTCGGCGGGCTGTTCGCCACCGGCTTCGGCACGACGGGCGCGGTGTGGTTCGGCGTCGCGTTGACGGTCGCGGCACTGCTGACGGCCTTCGGCTCACACCGCGACTCGTCGGGATCCGATCACCCTCGCGAGGAGACGCACCCGTGAACCAGCCCCGCGCGTGAGCGAGCGGCGGCCGATGTCGTCCGCCCCGGCTCGGCCGAGGACGTCGCGGCCGTCGTGCGCTGGGCGGGCGCCACGGGACGGCGGGTCGCCGCCCAGGGCACGCGGCACTCGGTGTACGGCCGGTTCCAGGTCGGACCGCGGTGTCGTCGTGGACATGTCCGGACACGCGGCGATCCACGATGTCGGCCGGGACCGGATCGTCGTCGGGGCAGGCGCGACCTGGCGCGACGTCCTCGCGGCCGCCCTCCGCGAAGGACTCACCCCACCGGTCCTCCCGGAGTACCTCGACCTGTCGATCGGCGGCACGATCGCGGTGGGCTGGCGCTCGACGTCGTCACGGGCGACGGACGCATCCTGAGGTGCGCACCGGACACGAACGCAGACCTGTTCGACGCGGCGCGCGCCGGGCTCGGCCAGGCGGCCATCACCACGCGGGCGACGCTGTGCCTGACGGCGGCGCCCGAGGCGGCGCGCAGGTACCAGCTCGCTTCGCCGACGTCGAATCGATGCTCACCGACTCACGCCGCCTCCTCGACGAGGCCGACGCACTGGTGGCCGCGAACCGCGCGGTGGACGAACGGGTCGCGGCGGCGGGCGGCACGCTCAACCCGGTCGGCGCCCTGCCCATGCCCCGCCGACTGACGGTCCCACTTCGGCCCGGTGTGGAGCCGGGTCGTCGCCGCCAAGCGGGCCTACGACCCCGGCATGGTCCTGGCTCCCGGCTACGAGCTGTTCGCCTTTCCCCCGGAGGGAGACATTAGGTCGACGACCGGGCGGCTGAGAGCGGTGCCGACCGCGTTCGGCGGCCGCCGCTTTGCCGACGGCTAACCCGCCGCTGGCCTCCCGGAAACCCCGGCGCGACCAGGCGTCCGACGTCAAAGGAACCTCACAGGAACCGCTCAAACGCCATACAGGTCGGTGCCGGACAAAGGAGTCATGACCTCTGCTCCCCCGGCCCCCGCCCGGCCGATCGCGGCACCGCCCGCGCCGGTGTCCGCGCCCGCGCGCGCCCACCCGGGCGCCGTGCTCGCCGTGATCGCCGCCGGTGCGCTCGCCGCGGTCGGCCTGTGGTGGGCCGACACCCCCTCCGTGCACGGGCTCGGCGACTGGCTGACCAATGCCGGGCGGATCACCGGCCTGCTCGCCGGGTACGGCTTCGTCGTGCTCGTGGCGCTGATGGCGCGGCTCCCGCCGCTGGAACGCGGGGTCGGTGCCGACCGGCTGGCCCGCTGGCACGCGATGGGCGGGCGGTACGTCGTCTCCCTCGTCGTCGCGCACGGCCTGCTGATCACCTGGGGCTACGCGGTTTCCGCGCACACCGGCGTCCTCGGCCAGGCCACGACGCTGCTGCTGAGCTACCCGGACGTCCTCGCCGCGACCGTCGCCGCGCTCCTGCTCGTCGGTGTCGGGATCAGCTCCGCCCGCGCGGCCCGCCGCCGGCTGCGCTACGAAACGTGGTACTTCCTGCACTTCTACACCTACCTCGCGATGGCGCTGGCGTTCAGCCACCAGTTCGCCACCGGCGCCGAGTTCATGACGAACCTCGGGGCGCGCGTCGCCTGGTCCGCCTTGTACGTCCTGGTCGGCGCCGCCATCCTCTGGTACCGGTTCGTCACGCCGGTGCGGCAGGCCTTCCGCCACCGGCTGCGCGTCGAGTCCGTGCACGCCGAGGCGGCGGGCGTCATGAGCGTCGTCGTCACCGGGCGGCACCTCGCCGAGCTGCGGGCCGAGGCCGGGCAGTTCTTCCGCTGGCGCTTCCTGACCCGGGACCTGTGGTGGGTTTCCTCGCCCTACTCGCTGTCCGCGCCCGTTGGTCCCGATCGGATGCGGATCACGGTCAAGGCACTGGGCGGCCACAGCGCCGCCCTGGCCACGGTGAAGCCCGGCACCCGCGTGGTCACCGAAGGGCCCTACGGGGCGATGACCCCCGCCGCACGCCGCCGCCGCAAGGTGCTGCTCGTCGCGGGCGGCGTCGGGATCACCCCGATCCGCGCGCTGTTCGAAGCCCTGCCCGCTGGGGCCGGGGACCTCACCCTTGTCTACCGCGCGAGCCGCGAAGCCGACGTCGTGTTCCGCGAAGAGCTCGAACGCCTCGCCGCCGCCCGCGGCGCCCGGCTGTGGATCCTCACCGGCACCCGCGCCGAACTCGGCGGCGACCCGCTGACGTTGCTGAACCGCCACGTGCCGGACATCGCCCGGCACGACGTCTACCTCTGCGGCCCGCGCGGCATGACCGAAGCCGTGCTCGACGAGCTGCACGCGGCCAGGGTGCCCAGCCGCCGGATCCACCACGAGAGTTTCGAGTTCTGAGAAAGGCTTTCCCCATGAAGCGGGCCCTCTTCGCCATCGCAGGCACGGTCACCGGGCTGGTGCTCCTGTTGTCTTTCAAGACCCAGCCCACCACCACGGCGTCGGCCACCCCGCCCGCCGCCGTCAGCGGCAGCGGCACCGCGACGCCCACCGCCGGGGCCGCGGGCAGCACCGTCACCGGCGATGCCGCCGACACCCGGTTCGGGCCGGTCCAGGTCCGGATCACCGTCGAGAACGGCAAACTCACGTCCGTGACGGCCGTCGAGTACCCGACCGAGAGCCGCCGGGACCAGGAGATCAACGAGTACGCGATCCCCCAGCTCAACCAGGAGGCCGCGCGGGCGGGCACGGCGGACATCGACACGGTCTCCGGCGCGACCTACACCTCCGAGGGTTACGTCGAGTCCCTGCAGAGCGCCCTCGACAAGGCGGGCCTCTCGTGAGCCGGACCGTCCACGTCGAACACTGCATGGGCACCGTCTTCAGCATCGACGTCCGCGACCCCGGCGACTGGACCGCGCCGATCGCCGACGTCGTCACCTGGCTCCACCACGTCGACGCGTTGTTCAGCACGTTCCGCCCGGACAGCGACGTCAGCCGGATCGGCCGCGGCGAGCTCACCGTCGCCGACGCCGACCCGCTCGTCGCGGAGGTGTTCGGCCTCGGCGCCCAGCTCGAAGCCGAAACGGGCGGGTACTTCACCGTCCGCTGGCGCGGCACGCCCGATCCGACCGGGCTGGTGAAGGGCTGGGCGATCGAGCGCGCGAGCGAGCTGCTGCGCGGCCACGGCAGCCACCACCACGCCGTCAACGGCGGCGGCGACGTCCAGGTCGCCGGTGAAGCCGCACCCGGGAAGCCGTGGCGCATCGGCGTCGGCGACCCGGCCGATCGACAGCGGATCCTCACCGTGGTCACGGGTCGCGACTTCGCGGTCGCGACGTCCGGCACGGCCGAACGCGGCACGCACATCATCGACCCGGCCACGGGAACCCCGGCCGCCGACCTCACGGCCGTCACGGTCACCGGCCCGTCGCTCACCCGCGCCGACGCCTACGCCACCGCCGCCTTCGCGATGGGCCACCGCGTCTTCGGCTGGCGGCCTCGCGACCACCGGGTCTTCGTCGTGAGCGGCGACGACCGCGAGTGGGTCACCGGGTCAGTGGCCGCGGGCGATCCACTCGGCGAGATGCGGCGCCTCGGTGCCGATCGTCGTGTGGTCGCCGTGTCCGGTGTGGACCCGGGTTTCCTCCGGGAGGGCGAACAACCGGTCGCGGATCGAGGCGATGATCGTCGGGAAGCTGGAGAACGACCGGCCGGTCGCGCCCGGGCCGCCCGCGAACAGCGTGTCTCCCGAGAAGAGCGCCTTCGCCTCCGGCAGGTGCAGGCAGACCGAGCCGGGTGAGTGCCCCGGCGTGTGGATCACCTCGAGCTCGGTACCCGCGACCGCGATCCGCTCGCCGTCCTCCGCGGGGCGGAACTTCCGGCCGGGGTGGGTCATCTCCCACAGCTCTTGGTCGCCCGGGTGCAGCACCACCGGCGCGTCCAGGCCCTCGCCGAGCTGCGGGGCGACCGTGACGTGGTCGTTGTGCCCGTGGGTGCAGACGACGGCGACGACCGTGCGGCCGCCGACCCCGTCGGTGATCGCCTTCTCGTCGTGCGCGGCGTCGATGACCACGACCTCGTCGTCGTCGCCGACGAGCCAGATGTTGTTGTCGACCTCCCACGTGCCGCCGTCGAGCGCGAACACCCCGGACGTCACGACGCGGTCGATGCGCAGCTCGCCGCTCACAGGATCACCACCGAGCGCAGCACCTCGCCGACGTGCATCGTGTGGAACGCCTTCTCGACGCCGTCGAGGGCGATCCGCTCGGTGACGAACTTGTCCAGCGGCAGGCGGCCCTGCTGGTGCAGGTCGACCAGCATCGGGAAGTCGCGCTCGGGCAGGCAGTCGCCGTACCACGAGGACTTCAGCGAGCCGCCGCGGGAGAAGAAGTCCAGCAGCGGCATCTCCAGCTTCATGTCCGGCGTCGGGACGCCGACGAGGACCACCGTGCCGGCCAGGTCGCGGGCGTAGAACGCCTGCTTCCACGTCTCCGGGCGGCCCACCGCGTCGATGACGACGTCGGCGCCGAAGCCGCCGGTCAGCTCCTGGACGGCGGCGACCGCGTCGGTGTCGGTGGCGTTGACCGTGTGCGTCGCGCCGAGTTCGGCGGCCCAGTTCAGCTTCTGCTCGTCGCGGTCCACGGCGATGATCGTGGTCGCGCCGGCCAGGTGGGCGCCGACGATCGCGGCGTCGCCCACGCCGCCACAGCCGATGACCGCCACCGAGTCGCCGCGGGTCACGCCCGCGGTGTTGACCGCCGCGCCGAGGCCCGCCATCACGCCGCAGCCGAGCAGGCCCGCGACCGCGGGGTCGACCGTCGGGTCGACCTTCGTGCACTGGCCGGCGTGGACGAGGGTCTTGTCCGCGAACGCGCCGATGCCCAGCGCCGGGGTCAGCTCGGTGCCGTCGGTCAGCGTCATCTTCTGCGCCGCGTTGAACGTGTTGAAGCAGTACTGCGGGCGGCCGCGCTTGCACGCCCGGCACGTCCCGCACACCGCGCGCCAGTTGAGGATGACGAAGTCCCCCGGCGCCACGGAGTCGACGCCCTCGCCGACGCTCTCCACGGTGCCCGCGGCTTCGTGGCCGAGCAGGAACGGGAACTCGTCGTTGATGCCGCCTTCGCGGTAGGTCAGGTCGGTGTGGCAGACCCCGCAGGCCGCGATCGCGACGACGACTTCGCCGGGACCGGGGTCCGGGACCACGATGTCCACCAGTTCGACCGGCGCACCCTTCGACCGGGCGATGACCCCGCGCACCTGCTGTGCCATTCCGTGCTTCCTCCACTCGACGAGAAGACATGCCCGGCAACGCATGCCTGCCGTGAGGCTAACCGAGCGAGGCGTTCCGGCGACCTGGCCGGACGGTCAGGTTCCCCTGGACCGTCGGCCAGTCCGAACGGGCGGGTTACGCTGTCGCGGGTGGACAACCTGAAAGCGGTGCGCGAGGTCGTGGAAGGCCCGCTGCGCGACATCGCCGGGCGGTTCTCGCGGCTGCTCGCCGACGACTGGCCACACCGGGCGCTCGTCATCTTCACGCTGGAGTGCACCGGACGGCCCCGCAAGGTCGCCGGCGACCGCGAGATCACCGACAAGGTCACCATCGCCGAGCTCGCGGCGATCAAAGCGCGCCTCGAGCCCGGCGGGCAGCTGACCACGACGGCCACCCTCGGCGGCGTCATCCGGCCGGTCTGGGTCCTGCTCGACCCGATCGGCACGCTGCTGGTGCTCGTCCCGCGGTCGAACCGCGGAAGCCTGCCGCGGCCGGGCGCGCTGGCCGAGGTCTTCGGCCTCGTCGCGACGTCCATCCGCCAGCAGGTCACCCAGGCCAGCCCCGACTACCTCGCCGAGTCGCGCGCGGCGTCGAGCGAACGCGCCCGGACGATCGCGGAGATGGCCGTGGCGCACGAGACCGCGCTCGCGACGATCCTCACCACCCTGCGCTCGACCCGGCTGGACGACCGCCGGGCCCGGCTGGCCGCGATCGACTCCGCCTCGGCGGCGCTGCTCGCACTGCGGTCGACGCAGAAACGCGACTCGGCGCTCACCGAAGAGCCCGCGCACGCGGCGTTCGGCAGGCTGCGCCGCGAAGTCCGCCAGCTGCTGCGCCACCACGACGCGGAGCTGGAGTTCGCCGCCCCGCCGAAGGACGGGCGCCCGCTGCCGGGCGAGATCGCGCACGCGGCCCGCGCCATGACGTCGACCGCGGTGCTGGCGTTCGTCGCCCAGCCGGTGCTGACCCGCCTGCGGATCGCCTGGGTGGTCGAGGAGACGGCGTTGCGCATCGACCTGCGCGACCAGGACTCCGGCCGCCTCGACGTCGCGGGCTTGCGCCGCATGCTGGACGGCCGCGCGAAGACCATCGGCGCGGTGGTGGAGGTCGACGCGATCCCGGGCTGGGGCAGCCGGGTGACCATCGAGGTCCCGTTCGAACCGGCGTCCGCCCGGCCCGGGCAGCCGGAGCTGGCGGACCTGAACCCGCGCGAGATCGAGGTGCTGCGGCTGGTGGCGCGGGGGCAGCGCAACAAGACGATCGCCGGAGCGCTCGGGATCAGCGAGAGCACGGTCAAGTTCCACGTCGCGGGCGTGCTGAAGAAGCTGAACGTCAGCACGCGCGGTGAAGCGGCCGCGTTGGCGCTCACGGCCGGGATCGCGGGCAGCTGACGAGGAAGCCCGGCCGGGTCACCGGGTGGCGGCGTCGAGGAATCGTTCCAGCTCGGTCCGGATGCCGGGCCCGCACGGCTGGAACACGATCTCGGTGACCCCGCGCGCGGCGGCCTCGTCGAGACGTTCCCGGATCTGCTCACGGGTCCCGCTCACCGTCACGTCCCGCAGCATCGCGTGACCACCCGCCCGCCACGCCGCCGCGTCGGCCTCCCCCAGCTCCACGCAGTGTCCCTTGTGGACGGCGAGGTGCCGCAGCTCCGAGGGCGTCCGCTCCACCACCGCCAGCCACTCCGCGCCACCGGGGAGCTCGCGCACCGCATCGGGGCCGCCGAACTCGTACGCGCCGTGGTAGGCCAGCGCCCACCCCGGCCCGGCGGCCCGGCGCGCGTGCTCGGTGTCGGTGGGCTCGTCGGGGTCGAGCACCGTGCCCCACACGAGGTACGGCACCCACGAGTACTCGCGGGCGAATTCGGGCAGCTGCAGCGTGACGTAGAGCCCGTCGCCGAGTTCCCGGGCCACCTTGTGCCCCTTCGGCCCCAGCGCCCCGATCAGGACGGGGACCTCCACCGGCCGGGCCGGGGCGTGGCCGTCGGGGTGCAGCATCCGCATCCGCGCCCCTTCCCATTCGACGACGTCCCCGCGCAGCAGCCCGCGGTACGCCCGGAGGTAGGACTCCAGGTACGACCAGGTGATCGCGCGGTAGCCCATGGCACGGCGGCCGGTGAACCCGGTGCCGAACGAAACCGCGACGCGGCCCGGCGCCAGCGCGGCGAGGGTGGCGGTCGCCGCGGCGTTGACCATCGGGTGCCGCAGGCTCGGCACCAGCACGCCCGGGCCGAGCCCGATCCGCTCGGTGCGTTCGGCGGCCAGCGCGAGCGTCATCCACACGTCGGGGCTCTGCTGCGGCGTGTCGTAGACCCACGCCCGCGCGTAGCCCAGCTCTTCGGCGACGGCAATGTTCTCCGGCGAGTCGAGTGCGGTCGGGAACGCGCAGGAGACTTCCATGGAGCCCCTCCAGGGCACTCGTCGGGTCAGGGCAGGCCGGCGTGCGGGACCTCGACGTCGACCGCGAGCAGCTGGGCCTCGCGGACCGGACGGCGTTCGTGCTCGGCGAAGGACGGTGCCGCGCACAGGTACAGCGTCCGGCCGTCGTCGCCGCCGAGCATGCAGGCGAAGACCCCGGTGCCGACGTCGATCTCGTCGAGGATCCGGCCGCCCTCCGCGACCCGGAGGACGCGGTTGTGGACCGCGTCGGCCACCCAGATCGCGCCCTCGGCGTCGGCGCAGATGCCGTCGGGCGCCACCTCGAGTCGCTCCACCGCTTCGCCGACGTCTTCGGTCCGCGGCGTCGGCCCGAGCTGCGCCCACACGCGCCGCCCGCTCAGCTCCCCGTCCTCGCCGATGTCGAAAGCGGTCAGCCGCCCGGCGAAGGTCTCGGCGACGACCAGCACGCCGCCCGGCAGGATCACCATGCCGTTGGGGAAGCCGAGGTCCTCGGCCGCGACGGCGACGCTCCCGTCCGGGTCGACGCGGGTGAGCGTGGTGTACCGCAGGGGCGCGCCACCCATGAGGTCGAACCCGAAGTTGCCCACCCAGGCGCGGCCGCGGTCGTCGACGACCATGTCGTTGAGCACCCCGGACACCACGCCGGACAGGTCGGCGTGCTCGGCCAGGCTCCCCGACGCGTCGCGGACGAGCACACGGTGGTCGCGCATCGACACGACGAGCAGGCGTCCGTCGGGCAGGAAGCCCAGGCCCGACGGCTGTCCGGGGACCTCGGCGATCACCTCCGCGTGCCCGCGGCCGTCGATCGCCACGACCTTCTCGGTGTAGAAGTCCGACACCCACAGCCGTCCGTCGTGCCACCTCGGGCACTCGAGGTAGGAGAAGCCGTCGAGCACGACGGTCGGCTGCCTGGACGCGGTTTTTCCCATCGCGACCTCTCCTCGGGTCTTCGTCGACGTCGAGTAACTGAGCGCACAGTTACCATGAACTCCGGCACCGGGAAGTGTCAAGGGCGGACGGGAGCACGGAATGCCAGGCAAAGAGCGCCGTCGCGGCGGCGGGCGGTACCCGGCGGCGGCCGCGATGGGGCTCACGACCAACCTCGGGCCGGAGACCGTCCCGGACGCGTTCTGGGGTGAGCACACCTCCCCGGTGAGCCGCGCGCTGCTGTCCTCGGCCGTGCAGTGCTTCGCCCGCACGGGCTTCCACGCGACCACCACCCGCGACATCACCGCCGTGGTCGGCCTCAGCCCCGGCTCGCTGTACGTGCACTTCCCCTCGAAAGAGGCCGTGCTGTTCCAGATCGCCCGGACCGGCCACGAGCGTGCCCTCGAGGCATTGACGTCCCCGCCCGACGACGGCGACGCCGGTCTCCGCATCCGGCGGCTGGTCGCGGCCCACGTGTCGTGGCACGCCCGCCACCACACGGTGGCCAGGGTCTGCCAGTACGAACTGGCGGCGCTCGAGCCGGACCACTTCGCCGAGGTCCTCGCCCTCCGGCAGCGGTTCTCCGCCGTGGTGCACACCGCCGTGGAACGCGGGGTCCGGGACGGCGTCTTCGACGTGCCCGACGTCGACCGGACGGTCCGCGCGATCCTGTCCCTCGGCGTCGACCTGGTGCGCTGGTACCGCCTCGACGGCGCGGATTCGCCGGAAACCCTCGGCGAGTCCTACGCCGAGCTCGCCGCCCGGATGCTCGGCGCCGCCTCCCCCGCCGGCTGACCGGGACGTCTGCACGAGCCGTCCGGCCATGCCGATGCACGGTCATCCGCAGGCGGCAATCCTTTGCCAGTACCAAGAATCCGGAGATCAGTCACCTGACGGATGTCTGCCGCACGCCCGCCGCGGGACATTGCTCACCGGAGCCCGGCGCTCCGCCCTCTACCCCGAGGAGGAGCGATGCTGCGTGCCACCACCACCGTGTCCACCGCCGTGATCTTCGTCCTGGCCGTCAACCTGCGGCCCGCCGTGACGAGCCTGGGTGCCGCGCTGCCCGACATCTCCGTGGCCGGCGACCTGGTCGCCGCCGTGCTCGTCGCGTTGCCGCTGTGGGCGATCGGCCTCGGCGGCTGGGCGACGCCGTGGCTGTGCGGCAGGCTGGGGACCCACCGGACCGTCTCCGTGGCTCTCGCCGGGCTGGTGCTTTCGCTGACCGGACGCGTCCTCGGCGGCTCCGTGCCGCTGCTCGCCGGGACAGCGCTGGCGTGCCTGTCCATCGCCGTGCTCGGCACCATGCTGCCGCTGCTGGCCGGCGGGTCCGCCGCGTTCACCCTCGGGCTCGGGCTCGGCAGCACCGCCGGCGCGCTGGTCACGCCGACGGCCGTGCTGTCCACGTCGTGGCGGACCGGCCTCGGCCTGTGGGCGGTCGTGGCGCTGGTGGCCCAGCTCGTCTGGCACCGCACGCCGGGCGATTTCGTCCCGCCGCGCAGAACCACCACTCCGGCCGGGACCGCCGCCGCGTTGACCCTCCACTTCGGACTCATCTCGACGGTGACGTTCCTCGTCATGGGCTGGCTCCCCGGCATCCTGCGCGACGCCGGGGTGCCGGCGACCACCGCGGGTGCGTGCCTCGCGCTGTCGATGGCGATGGGCCTGCCCATGATGTGGCTGATCCCGGGCTGGACGCGCCGGTGCCGCACCCCGAGCCTGCTGGTCGTCGCCCTGGCCGCGCCCAACGTCATCGGGGTGACCGGCCTGCTCGTCGCGCCGGCGGCCGCGCCGTGGCTGTGGGCGGTGGCCACCGGCACGGGCATGGGCGCGCTCGCGTTCGCCTTGACGACCATTTCGGTGCGCAGCAAGGGAAGCTCGCTCGCGCTGTCCGCCGTCGTCCAGGGCGTCGGGTACGTCATCGCCGGGTTCGGCGTGCTGGCCTGCGGCTGGCTGCACACCGACACCGGCACCTGGCGGACGCCGTTGCTGCTGGTGCTGGCGATCCTGGCGGGCCAGATCCTCAGCGGGCACCTCGCCGTGTCCCGCCCGGGTTCGCTGCTCCCGCGCGGGCTCACCGTGCCCCGCCCGGGGAAGCTCCCGGAGGTCGAGGTGTGACGGCTGCGGCTTCAGTCCGTTGTGGACTGGTGGCGGGCGGCTTCCCGGGCGATGTCGATGCGCGAGTGCACGCCCAGCTTGGTGAGGATGTGCGAGATGTGCGTGCCGACCGTGCGCGGGGACAGGTAGAGGCGGCCCGCGATCTGCGGGTTCGACAGCCCTTCGACGACGAGCGCGGCGATCCGGACCTCGGTCGGGGTGAGGCTGTCCCAGCCTTGCGTGACCTGGCGGTGCTTCACCGTCGGGCCGCGCCGGATGCCGAACGGCCGAAACCGGGCCCGCAGCCTCGCCACGTCCCAATGCGCGTCCAGCCCGGAGTAAGGCTCGATGGCGCCGGTGAAGGCGTCGCGCGCCGGACCGCGGTCACCGTCCGGGGCTTCGGCGAGCGCGACCGCGGCCGCTTCCAGCGCGGTGGCTTCGGACAGCGGACGGCCCGCGGCCCGGTAACCTTCGGCGGCCCGCAGCAGCTCCGCCGCATCGCCGTCGAGCAGGCCGCGGCAGTACATCCCCAGCGCGCGGCGGTGCGGGACGGGGGACGCGGCGGCGATCTCGCGCACCCGGGCCTCGATTTCCTCCGCGGCCGCCCGGTCGCCGGTCGCCACGGCCAGCCGGACGGCGTCCGCCAGCAGCTCTTCCCGCGCGTCTTCGCCCGTGAGCACGTCGGTCAGCACCTCGAGCGCCCGCTCCGGGGCGCCGTCGTGCTCGAACGCGAGGCTGCGGGCCCGCACCAGCGATTCCACCACCCAGTCCCCGATCCGCTCCGCGTGCGGCGCGGCGAGGTCGAGGTGCCGCTGGGCCGCGGCCGTCTCGCCGCGGTGGAAGTGGATGATCGCGGCGACGCCGTGGTCGCAGCACACCACGCTCGGGTCCTTGCGCTCGTCGGCCAGGACGTCGACCTCGGCCAGCGCGTCGTCCCAGCGGCCCGCCGCCAGCAGCAGCTGCCCGAGCGCGCTCTGCACCTGGGTCAGCCGCATGAGGCTGCCCATGCGGTCGGCCAGTTCCCGCGCCCGCCCGGCGGCGGCGAGGGCGTCGTCGGAGCGGTCGAGCGCGCCGAAGGTGATCGACTGGTTGATGCGCAGCAGCAAGGTGAGGTCGACCAGCGCGGGATCACCGCGCGCGATGGGGATCGCCCGTTCGAACAGCGGCAGCGCCTCGGTCCACTCGCCGCGGGTCATCGCGACCATGCTCAGCACGTGCAGCGCCCACCCGGTCGCCCAGCGGTCTTCGGCCGCGCCGAGTTCCGTCAGCGCCTCGGTGGCGACGCGGGCGGCGTTGTCGAACTCGCCGAGATCGCGGTGCGTGCGGGCGATCAGCACCAGCAGCCGGGCCCGGTGCCGCGCCTCCAGCCCCGGCTGGGCCACGGCTTCCCCGAGCACGGCGAGGGACTCGGCGGAGCGGCCGGTCAGCCCGCGGCACAGGGCGACCGTCGTGTGCAGGTCGACGAGCACGTCGGGGTCGCGGACGTGGTCCAGCGCGCGGCAGGCGATCCGCTCGGCTTGGGCGACGTTGCCGTCCCGGTAGTAGGCGTCGGCCAGCCGTCCGGCCAGCGCGCCCGTGACGGCGTCCCCGAGCGGGGTGTCCCGCACCGCCCGGCGCAGCAGCGCGACGGCGACGGCCGGCGCCTGGCCGATCAACGGCGTGGCGACGTCGAGCAGCCACCGCACGGCCCAGGCCGGCACCGGAACGCGACTGTCCGTTGTGGACACCATGGGCAGCAGCTGCCGGGCGACCCGTTCGACCGGGGCGCTCGCCTCGGCCAGCGCCCACGCGGCGGACTGGTGCCAGGCGACCCGGACCGCCGTCGGCATCTCGTCGTACAACGCCTGGCGGATCAAGGGATGCCGGAACGCCAGGTCGTCCCCGGCCGCCACCAGCACCCCCGCGGCGCGCGCCTCGTCGAGGGCGGGCAGCAAGACCGCGAGCGAAGAGTTCGTCACGGTGACGAGGTCTTCCACCGAGAAGCCGTCCCCCAGCAACGCGGCCGCCCGCAGCACGGTGCGGGCGGCCTCGGAGAGGAAGTCCAGCCGGTCCGCGATCGCCTCCGGCAGGGAGTCCGGCGTCGCGCTCCCGGTCAGCTCGACGTTGCCCGCGGTGTCGACCTCCAGGCACGAGCTGCGGGTCAGCGCGTCGACGAGTTCGGTGAGGTACAAGGGGTTTCCGGCGGCACCGGCCGCCAACCGCTCCAGTTCGACGCCCGGTTTGCCGCCGGCCAGCGCGGTCACCAGCTCGAGCGCCGCCGGCTCCGCCAGCGGACGCAGCCGCAGCCGCTCGCCCGGCCCGACGATCCGGAAGAGCGACCGCAGGTCGTCGCGGCGCGGCACCGGGCGCAGGAGGCCGATCAGGAGCAGCGGGCGCTGCCGGGCCGACCGGGCGAGGCGGCTCCACACGGCCACCGTCGTGCTGTCGGCCCACTGCAGCTCGTCGACGACCAGCACGGCCGGCCCGTCCTGGCAGAGCTCGTCCACCAACGCGATCAGCTGCTCGGCGGCCGCGGCGGCGAGGTCGGCGGTCTTGCCCGCGACGGCACCGCCCCACAGCAGCTCGGAAATGGCGCGGCGACGCGGATCCCGCGTCGCCGGCGTGATGCCCAAGGCGTCCAGGAGCGGGAGAAGCGGCAGTGCCCGGCCGAGTCGTCACCGGCTCCCCAGAACACCTGGCAGCCCGCGTCCTCGGCGACGGCGCAGGAGGTCCGGACCAACGCGGACTTGCCGACGCCCGGCTCGCCGTCGACCAGGACGGCCCGGCCGCGGCCCGCGGCCACGTCCCGGATCCAGGCAGCCAGCCGGGACAACTCGACCTCCCGGCCGACCAGCAGCTCGGTACCGTCCGTGAGCGGTCGCACACCCGGAATGGTAGAAGGCGGGCAGTTCCCCAACAAGAGGCGCGGTCGGACAATCCCGAATATTCAGCACCACGCCGCCGGGTGGTCATTTCTCGCCGATGATCCACCGGCGATTTCCCGTTCGGTACCGATGGAGCACCGCCGTCGGCGCCGACGCGGACCGGCCGGACAGAACGCGGCACGACGGGCGTTTCCCCGGCGAAAACGCGCCATGGGGCGGGCCATGCCGCCCATCGACGACGGCCGTTCACTTCGCGCGAGACCACGCGTTCGACCATTTCGACAGGGCGGCCGGGGTCGCCATTGCGATTTTCCTGGAATATTCCACCGTGCTCGTGCTTCCGGTTTTCCCCGGCGGGACCGCCCGTGGCCACCGGGTTTCCGCACTCTCCCGCGACGGCGTGACGGGCCTCCGACCGCACTCCCGCCGCAATAGCGTCCGCGCAACCCGTGTTTTCAAGGTCCAAACCACGGGGAATCGGCAGATACCCACCCCTCCACCGCCGGGTTCCGCGGAATCGTCAGCCGTTCACCGGCACCCGCAAGATCGTCGATCAATCGGCACCTGCGGCCATTACGGTGAAATCCGGGGCGCGGTTCAGACGACGCGTTGTCAAGGGTTGCCCGCCTCCCTACAGTAGCTCGCCTGACACCGGGAGTGATTCACAGACTTCCCGTGGATCCGGTACCTCAACTGTCATCTCCTCCAGGAGCAGGCTTTGTTCGGAATCGCCGAAAGCCGTGGCCGGGGTCGCGCGAGACAAACCGCGCTCACCTTCGCCGCCGTCACGATCCTCGCGGCCGTCACCGGCTGCGGCGCGCTCGATCCAGGCGCCTCGAAGGCTTCCACCGACGGCAGAGATCCGGAGAAGCCGCAGCTGACGGTCTCGATCCTGCCCACGACGGACCTCGCGCCGTTCTGGCTGGCCAAGGACAGCGGCTACTTCAAGGACGAAGGCCTCGACGTCGAATCGGTGATCGCCGCCAGCGGCCAGGCATCACTGGCGAAAGCGATCTCCGGCGAGGCCGACATCTCCTTCTCGACCTATCCGCCGTTCTTCACCGCGAGCAGCACCGGCGCCGCGGACATGCTGCTGGTCGCCGACGCGACGTCGGTCAACCCGAAGTCGAACGCGATCGTCGCCGCGCCGAATTCACCGGTGAAGACCATCTACGACCTGGCGGGCAAGAAGATCGCCATGACCGCCAAGAACACCGCGTCCGATCTGCTCACCCGCTCGGTGATGCAAGACCACAACGTCGATTACAGCACGGTGAAATGGGTCCAGATCCCGCTGCCGAACATCGCCGCGGCCCTGCAGCAGGGACAGGCCGACGCCGCGTACCTGCCCGAGCCGTACATCACGCAGGCCGCCCAGACCGTCGGCGCGATCCCGGTGATCGACATCAACAGCGGCGCGACGCAGGACTTCCCGCTGACCGGTTACGGCGCGACGCGGAAGTGGGTGCGGGAGAACCCGAAGTCGCTGGCCGCCTTCCAGCGCGCGATGCAGCGCGCCACCCACGACGCCATCAACGACCGCGCGCGGGTCGAGCCGCTGCTGGTGCGGTTCGCCAAGATCGACGAGGACACCGCCAAGCTGCTCACCTTGCCGGGCTACGGCTCGATCCTGGATTCGCGGCGCCTGCAACGGGTTCCCGACCTGCTGCTGCAGCTCGGCGCGATCGAGAAGCCGATCGACGTGAACTCGATGATCGCACCGCAGACGAGGCGGTGACCGGAACCGGGGCCGGGTCGGCGACCCGGCCCCGGGATTTCGTCAGAAGCCGGGGAACACGCGGCGCAGCTCGTCGAGCGTGACCGCACCCTCGACCGTGACGCCCCGGTCGAACGGGGCCTTGAGCCGGCCGCTGAGCAGCCGGACGAACGCCTCCGCCGTCCCGCCGAACGTCGCCGACGGCGCCTCGGCGTGGTCGACCACGGTGACCGCGTCGTCGATCACCAGTGCGCCGCCGGGAAACGCGACGGTCACGGGGTTCGCGAGCTCGGCCGGCTTGGCGAGGAAGCTGAGCATGAAGCCCACGGGCCCGGTCAGGAGGTCGACGAGCACCGCGGCCGAGCCGGCGTCGACCCCGGCGTCCGGGTCGAAGGCCACGCGCACGTCCCACGAGTGGTTGGCGACTTCGCTGAGCCGCATGCCCAGTGCGGTCACCAGCGGGACCGGCTCCGGCAGGAAGCCGAGGTCGACGGTCAGCGACGAGTGCTGCTCGGGGCTGAGCGCCTCGACCGTTTCGAGCCAGCGGGCGTTGTGCTCCAGGAAGCCCTCGGCCTGTTTGCGCGGCGCAGAGGAGTCCCAGCGGGCCCAGATCGTCTGGTTCTCTTCGGCCGCCACCTCCTCCCCCGCGGCACGGGCGATGGGCGCGCGGCCGATCTCGGCGCCGCTGCCGAGGTGGGAAAGGGCCTGGGCGACGGTCCAGTCGGCGGCCCCGCTGCGGGTGGCCAGCTGGTCGTCGGTGAGGGTGCGGACGAGGGCGGCGAGGGTGTCGTGCTCGGCCCGGAGGGCGGCGATCGTGCGGTCCACGAGTTCGGTCATGCCATGGCCAACCCGCGGCGGGGCGCGGGTGTTCCGGCCGTCAGTTCAAGACCACGATCGCCGCGTTGAGCGCCGTCGCGAACAGGGTCCACGCCAGGTACGGCAGCTGCAGCGCCGCGGCGGCCGCCGACCGGCGCCGGAACACGAGCACGGTCGCCGCGATCACGACGTCGAGCACCACGATCTCCACCAATGCCAGCGTGTAGGCGCCGGCGGCGAAGAACAACGGCGTCCACGCCGCGTTGAGCACGAGCCCCGCCGCGTACCAGCCGAACTCCCGGCGCGGCGCCCCGGTGCGCCAGAACAGCCAGCCGGACAAGGCGATCAGCAGGTACAGGAGTGTCCACACCGGACCGAAGAGCCAGGAGGGCGGAGCCCACGGCGGCTGCTCGAGTCCGGTGTAGACGGCGCGTGAGCGCGTCGCGGCCAGGCTGCCGACGGCGGCGACGACGGCCACCGCGGCGATGAACCCGGCCAGGGCGAGCGGCGGAGCGGGACGGGGCACTGTGGTCATGCCGGGCCTCCTTCGTGCGCCGGGCCGGGGTCACCCCAACTCCGATGCACCTTCGACTCGAATGTCCCTCAAGCGTAGCTACACCTGGCCATTTCCGCCGACCAATACGATGCAACTTCGATTCAGCGACGTGCGTTCCCGGCGCACCGGTGTGACGATCGGAGGGACCGACCGAGCGGGAGAAGCCGATGAGTTCGACCACCACGCCGGAACGGGCCGCGGCGGGAGCCGTCAGCCGGAGCAGGCCGCAAGGGCCGCGGTGAACGACGGCGGGAGGGGCTCGCCGACGGTCGGCAGCCCGCGCCAGCCGGGACCGGCCGGGCGCACCGGAACACCGTCCGCGTGCAGGGCGCGCAGGATCCGCACGTCCGCGGACTGCGACGTCATCGACCACACCACCACGCCCGCCGGGTCGAACCGGTCGGCGACCACGCGCAGGACGTCGGGCGAAACGAGGCCGCCCAGGAACATCGCCGGGGCGCCGTCATCGTTCAACGCCGCGCAGAGCGCTTTGACCGGCAGCTCGTGGCGCTCCGCCGGGCCGCAGACGAAGACCATCGGCGCCCGGCCCACCCGCGCCGGCGCGGGGTACCGGTCCAGCGCCGTGGAGACCGCGGTGGCCAGCGCCCACTCCGCGGCCATCGCGGCGCGGTCGCCCAGCCGCGCCCACCGTTCCCCGATGGCGCGCAGCACGGGCGCGACGACTTCGGTCCAGGTCGTCGCCACGCCGAGGCTGCCGAGGGCGTCGTCGACCAGGTCGCCCATGGTGGGCAGGTCGAGGGCCTCGGCCGCCTCGGCGAGCCGGTGCCGTCGCTGCCCGGCGGTCACCTCGGCGGCCGACCGGTCGAGCACCAGCCGGGCGGCGTCGCGCGCGCTGGTCCCCTGGGCCTGCAGCGCCCGCATCCGGCGCAGCCGCTCGACGTCCTCGGGCGTGTACCGCCGCCGGCCGTTCGGCGCCCGCCCGGCGGCGCCGATCCCGTACCGCTGTTCCCAGGTGCGCAGCGTCACCTGGGACACGCCCAGCGTCCGGGCGACCTCGCCGGAGCCCAGCAGCCGCGTCCCGGCGTCAGGGTTCATCCCGGTCTCCTCATGGACGCGTAGTGAAACACGAAACCGCCGTCGCCGCGGAGGAGGGACCCGATGACCACCGAACACCCCGTCGACGAGCACCACTGGCCCGCCACCCAGGTCCGGCGGCTGTGCGCGCGGGTCGCCGAGGTCGCCGAAGGCGGCTTGGACCTGCGCGCCCGGCCCGACGCCGCGGTCGTCCGCCGCTGGCTGGCCGCCCGGCTCGCGTTCGGCGTCACCACGGCCGCGCTGGGCTACACGGTGCTCGTCGCCGACGAGCTGGTCACCAACGCCTACGAGCACACGGGCGCGCCGCGGCGGCTGCGCTACACCCGCCACCGCACCGGGCTGCTGCTCGAAGTCACCGACGCGGCCCCGCACCGCACCCGCACGCTCGCGGCCATCCGGGACGGCGTCCGCGAGTACGGCACCGGGCTGGCCGTGGTCACCAGCTCGGCCCTCGACTGGGGCGTCCACCACGACGCCGCGGAGAAGACCGTCTGGGCGCTGCTGCCCGGGCTGTCCCGCTGACCGGGCCCTCAACTCGGCGTGTAGCGCCAGAACGAGCGCGCCAGGACGGCGCCGGCCACCACGAGCACCACGCACAGCAGCGCGGTCCCGGACCAGGCCAGGGTGAGCGGCACCGCCGAGGCCATGATCCCGGCGCGGAGGTCGCCGAGGCGCGGACCGCCGGTGACGACGACCGTGTACACGCCCTGCAACCGGCCGCGCATCCGGTCGGGGACGGCGGTCTGCAGGATCGTCTGCCGGTACACGGCGCTGACCAGGTCGGCGGCGCCGGCGACGACGAGCAGGGCCACCGCGAGCCACAGGCTCGGCGCGAGCCCGGCCAGCGCCACGGCACCCGCCCAGACCGCGACCGCCGCGGCGAGCGCGACGCCTTGGCGCCGCACCCGGCCGATCCAGCCGCTGGACAGCCCGGCGAGCACGGAGCCGATCGCGATCGAGGAGTACAGCAGGCCGACTCCGCCGTGCCACCGCGTTTCGGCGGCTTCGGGGAACAGCGCGGTCGGCATGGCCAGCACCATCGCGGCGATGTCGAGCAGGAACGACATGAGCAGGACGCGGCGCCCGGCGAGGAAGCGCAGGCCGTCGAGGACCGACCGCAGCCCGGGGCGGCCGATCGGTTCCGTCGAGCGCAAGGGCGGCAGCCGGAACGTCGCGTAGAGCGCGGCGGTGAACAACACCGCGTCGGCGGCGTAGGCGTAGCAGAACCCGTTCGGGAGTCCGAGGAGGACACCCGCGACGAGGGGCCCGAGCACCTGCCCGACCGTCGAGGCGGTGTAGGTCAGCGAGTTGGCCGCGGGCACCAGGCCGGGCGCGACGAGGGCCGGGGTGATGGCCCCGCGGACGGCGGACGACACGGCGAAGCCGCCGGACTGCACGGCGACGAGCGCGAGGATCAGCGGCACCGACCCGAGCCCGGCCACGGCTTGGGCGAGCAGAGCGAGCGTGACCGTCCAGGTGAGCGCCGAGGAGGCCAGGTAAAGGCGGCGCCGGTCGACGGCGTCGGCGACCGCGCCGCCGTAGAGCCCGAACACCAGGAGGGGGACGAGCCCGGCCAGCCCGGCGAGCCCGACGGCGAACGAGGAGTGCGTGAGGTCGTAGATCTGCACCGGCACGGCGACTTCGGTCACCATCGTGCCGATCACGGCGGCGCCCTGCCCGAGGAACGTCCGGCGGAACACGGGATCCGCCAGCGGTCGCGTGTCCGCGGCGATCCGGCGGAGGCGGTTCTTCGGCGCGGTGGTCGTCATGCGCTCACGTTCGCAGCACCCGCCGGGGCGGCACTTCCGATAATCTGTCGACTTGTGTCAGAAAACCGCCACGAGCACTCGGCCGGACAGGTCATCGAGCGCCACCGGCACGACGACCACCAGCTGGTGTACGTCATCCGGGGCGTGCTGGCGGTCCGCACCGACCGCGGCGCGTGGGTGGCTTCCGCCGACCGGGCCGTCTGGATGCCCGCGGGCACCTGGCACGAGCACCGCGTCTACGGCGCGACCGAAGTCCTCACCCTCGAGTTCCCGACGCACGACGGGCCGCTGGACGGCACCGCGCCGACGGTCGTCGCGGTCAGCCCGCTGCTGCGCGAACTGCTGATCGCCGCCACCGAACCGGACCTCGGCACGGCCGAAGCGGCCCGGCTCCACGCGGTGCTCCGCGACCGCCTCCGCCGCGCGCACGACGAGCCGCTGACCCTGCCCGAGGCCCGAGACCCCCGCCTGGCGCACGCGTGCCGCCTGGTCACCGACGACCTCAGCCACCCCCGCACGACGGCGTGGCTGGCAAGGCGAACCGGAACCAGCGAGCGAACGTTGTCCCGGCTGTTCCGCCTCGAGTTCGGCACCACGTACCCGCAGTGGCGCACGACGACCCGGGTGTTCCACGCGATGATCCAGCTCGCGGAGGGCGCCACGGTCACCCAGACCGCACACCGCTGCGGGTGGTCGACGCCGAGCGCGTTCGTCGAGACGTTCACCCGGACCATGGGCCGGACGCCGGGCAGTTACCGGGCCGAGCGGCCCCCGCGTCAGCCGTGATCGATGAACGCCGTCACCGCATCGACGACCGCGGCGGGTTGCTCGTCGGGGATGAAGTGCCCGGCACCGGGAATGACGACGCCGCGCGTGTTTTCCGCCCACGGACTCAAGGAAGCGGCCATGTCCGGGATCGAGCCGTGGGAACTCGAAATCCCCAGCACCGGCACGGTCAAGGCGCCTCGGCCGAGCGCGTCGTGGTTCCTGCGCCCCGATTCCGCGGCGTCGCGGTAGTAGGCGAGTAACGCGCGGAGGCCGTCCTCGGCGGCGACGGCGGCGGCGTAGTGGTCGATTTCGGCGCTGTCGAAGGTGTCCTCGGCCAGTGCTTTGGCCTGCAGGAACCAGGCCACGTAGTCTCGCTCGCGGCCCGCGAGCAGCACCTCGGGCAGGTCGGGCACGGTGTGGAACGCGAAGTGCCAGGTCTTCCACGCCCGGCCGGGATCCGTCGGAACCGACTCCGGGAGCGTGATGCCGGGAATTCCGGCGTCCAGCAGCGCGACGCCGTGCAGCCGCTGTTGGTGGTTCAGCGCCAGCGAGAACGCCACCCAGGCCCCGATGTCGTGGGCGACGAGCCAGAATTCCGCCACGCCCAGCCCGGTCACCGCGGCCTCGACGCGCGCGGCGACCGTGTGCGTGTCGTAGTTGCCGCGCGGCCGGTCGGAGTGGCCCTGCCCGGGCAGGTCGAGCGCGATGACCCGGAAGCGCCGGACCAGGTCCGGCAGCACCGCGCGCCACGCCCACCAGGTTTGCGGGAACCCGGCGAGCAGGACGACCACCGGGCCCGCGGCCCGACCGCCTTCCACGGCGTGCAGCCGGACGCCGTCCACCTCGATCCAGCGGTGGGTGAAGCCCGCGAGGTCGGGCAAGGGCAGCGCGCTCAAGGTGTCGGCCATGTCCCGAGGCTAACTCATCTTGAACTGTTCGGTTCAAGATAGGATGAGCGAGATCACCCGCCCTGGCGCGAGAACGAGGGAGAAATGGCCGGTAGGAAACAGTTCGACGGGGAAGTCGTGCTCGACGCCGCGATGGTCCAGTTCTGGCGCGACGGCTACGCCGATACGTCCGTCGACGACTTGTCCCGGGCGACCGGACTGAACCGCAGCTCCCTCTACTCCTCGCTCGGCGACAAGGAATCGCTGTACCTGCGCTGCTTGGACCGCTACGCCACGCGGTACGGCGACCGGTACGACCAAGCCCTCTCCGGCGCGGCCGAAGAGCCGCTGCGGGCGGTCCGTGCCTTCTTCGACGTCACCCTGCGGCGCATCGCCGACCCCGGACTGCCCGACGGATGCCTGATCGCCCAGACCGCGATGGCGATCCCGGCACTGAGCCCCGCCATCGCCGGGCGCGCGGTCCGGGCCCTCGACACCCAGCGAGCGCGGTTGCGGGCCGCGTTGACCGCCGCGAAGCTGCCTACCTGCGAGGCCGACGACTTCGCCGTCCACCTCGCCGCGGTCAACCAGTCCATGGCGGTCATGAGCCGCGCCGGTGCGAGCCGGCGGCAGCTTCGCGCGATCGTCGACGTCAGCCTCGGCGCGCTCGCGCAGGCCCTACACCGAAACCGCGGCCCCCGCCCGTGACCACCGCGCCGCGAGGCGGGCCGCCCGCTCGGCACCTTCGACGTCGACCCCGGCGCGGGCGACCAGCCGCAGCCGGGAAACGCCGTCCGGGACGCTCGGTGGCCGGAAGCAGCCGACGAGGATGCCCTCCTCGTGGAGCCGGTCCGCGGCGGCCACCGCCTGGTCCGCCGAGTCCGCCGGGATCGACTGCACCGCGCCGGGTGCGAGCGGGACGCCCGCGGCCCCCGCGATCACCGACGCGACCTCGTGCAGCGCGGCCACCCGCCCCGGCTCGGCCGCGATGATCCGGCACGCCTCCGCGGCGCCCGCGGCCGCCGCCGGGGCGAGGCCCGTGTCGAAGATGAACGTGCGCGCCGTGTTGACCAAGTGCTCCCGCAGCAACGGTGTCCCCAGCACCGCACCCCCCTGCGTGCCGAGCGCCTTCGACAGCGTCGCCGTCACGATCACGTGCGGGGCGTCGGCCAGGCCCGCGGCGTGGACCAGGCCCCTCCCCTGCCCGGCGACGCCGATGCCATGTGCTTCGTCCACCACCAGGAAAGCGTCGTACTCCGCGCACAACGCCGCGGCGCGCCGCAGATCGGTCGCGTCGCCGAGCACCGAATAGATCGACTCGACCACCACGACGGCCCTCGGCTGCACCCGATCGCGCAGGAGCCTTTCCAGCGCGGCCAGGTCGTTGTGGGGGCAGATCTCGACGGGCGACCGTGACAACCGGGCCCCGTCGATCAGCGAGGCGTGCACGTGCGCGTCGGAGATCAGCAAAGTGTCCGGAGACCCCAACGCGGTGAGGACGCCGATGTTCGCGGCGTACCCAGTGGAGAAGACCAAGCACGCCGGGCGGCCGGTGAGCCGGGCCAGTTCCGCTTCCAGCTCCGCGTGACACCCGGCGGTACCCGTCACGACGCGCGAGGCGCCCGCGCCGGTGCCGTACTCCTCGACGGCCCGGATCGCGGCCGCGCGCAGCCGGGGATCGGCGCTCAGGCCGAGGTAGTCGTTGGACGCCAGGTCCAGCAGCCCGGCCCGGGACTTCGGGTGGCGCCGGACGTCGGTCCGGCGGGTCAACCCGGCGCGAAGCCGGTCGTCGTGCGCGGCGGTGAGCCACGTTTCCACGGCCGTCATGCGTTCGGGGAAACCGCGGTTCCGGCGCCACGCGCGCGGATCGGCACCGGCGTCCGGCTTCCGGTCCGGGCGGCGCCGAGGACCTCGAACCCGGCGTCGGCGATCATCTCCAGATCGGCGCGGGCCGCTTGTCCCTCGCTGGTCAGGTAGTCCCCGAGGAACAGGGAATTCGCCACGTGCAGCGCGAGCGGCTGCAGCGAGCGCAGGTGCATTTCCCGGCCGCCCGCCATCCGGACCTCGGTCGCGGGGCAGGCCAGGCGCACCAGGGCGAGGATCCGCAGCGCCCGCAACGGCGAGAGTTCCCAGGTGCCGGCCAGCGGCGTGCCGTCGAAGGGCATGAGGAAGTTGACCGGGATGGAATCGCTGTCCAGCTCGCGCAGGGCGAAGATCGCGTCGATCAGCTCGTCGTCGGTCTCGCCCATGCCGACGATCACGCCGGAACACGGGGAAAGGCCCGCGGCCTTGGCCTTCTCGACGGTCGCGACGCGGTCGTCGTAGCCGTGGGTCGAGCAGATCTCGGCGTACCGCGATTCGCTCGTGTTGAGGTTGTGGTTGTAGGCGTCGACACCGGCGTCGCGGAGCCGTTCGGCCTGGCCCTCCCGCAGGATTCCCAAGCAGGCGCAGACTTCCACGTCGGCGTGGGCCGACTTGACCGCCTCGACGACGCCGGCGACGCGCTCCACGTCGCGGTCGCTCGGGCCGCGTCCGCTCGCGACCAGGCAGACCCGGGAGGCGCCGCCTTCGATGCCCGCCGCGGCCTGCCGGACCGTTTCCTCGGCCGACAGCCAGGAGTACTTCAGGATCTGCGCCGACGACCCGAGGCGCTGCGAGCAGTAACCGCAGTCCTCCGGGCACAGCCCCGACTTGAGGTTGACCAGGTAGTTGACCTTGACCCGGTTGCCGAAGTGGGCGCGGCGGAGCCGTCCGGCCGCGGCGACCAGCTCGAGCACCTCGCTGTCGGGCGTCTCCAGCACCGCCCGCGCCTCGGCCCGGTCGAGCACGCCACCGGCCAGCTGGCGCGAGGCCAGGTCATCGTAAGTTTTGAACACCTATCAAATCCTAGATGGACGGACCGGGGCAGGCAAGACCCCCGGTCGGGCGGCGGGCACAATGGCGCGGTGAAGGTGACGCGAACCCAGATCGTCGACCGGGCGTACGACCTGCTCCGCGACCACGGCCTGAGCAGCCTGTCCATGCGGCGGGTGGCGCTGGACCTGGGCGTCCAGCCGGGCGCGCTGTACTACCACGTCGCCAACAAGCAGGAGCTGCTCGCCGTGGTGGCGGCCCGCGTCCTCGAGGACTTCCCGGCTTCGGCCACCGACCCCCGCAGTGCCGCCGAAGCCTTCCGGACGGCGCTGTTGCGCGTCCGCGACGGCGCCGAGGTCGTGTCGTTCGTCCAGGCGTACCGGCCGGAGATCGTGACCCCGACAGCCACGTTGCACCGGCTGTTTTCCACCCGGCTCGGCCCGCGCCACGCCGATTGGGCGGCGCGGACCGTCGTGCACTACGTGCTGGGCTTCGTCGCGGAGGAGCAGAACCGGGCCGAGCTGGTCCACGCCGGTGTCGTCGAGGAAGCACCGTCCGACGCCGGGAAGCCTGACGAAGCCTTCCTGTTCGGCGTGGACGCGATCCTCAATGGACTGTCGAGCACCCGGACCTGAGCGCGCGAGTCGTCAGAACCGGAACCGCACGATGCGGGTGGAGCGTTTCATGCCCGGCAGCAGGTTCAGCACGCGATAGGCGCGGCGGATGTTCGCCGGCGCCTTCGCCATCAGCACCGGCGAGTCGTTCATCGGTGCTTCGTCGACGAACTCCAGGCGCGGGTCCCAGCCGGCCAGTGCGGCCGGGTCGTCGAAGCCGCACCGGAAGCGGGTGCCGTACTTGCGCAGCGTCGGATCCCACTTCGAGGTGCGCCAGGCCCAGACGGAGACCGTGTCGAACTGGATCCGGCCGCTCGGGAACGTCTCGACGACCGTGGTCAGCAACCGCCGGAGGTCGGCTTCGGTCAGGTACGGCACCAGTCCTTCGGCGATCACGAGCACCGGACGGTCGTGCGGCACGTCGTCCAGCCAGGCCAGGTCGGTGACGTTCGAGCCGATGAGCGTGCAGTGCTCCCGCGGCGGCAGGAGCCGCCGCCGCAGGGCGATGGTGGCCGGGTAGTCCAGGTCGTACCAGTCGACCGTGCCGGGCGGGTCGAGCCGGAACACCCGCGCGTCGAGACCGCATCCGAGGTGCAGGACCACCGCGTCCGGGTGCTCGGCGAGGAATTCGCGCGCCCAGTCGTCGTGGGCCTTGGCCCGCGCCACCGCCGCCAGCCCCAGCTGGCTGGTGCCGAACGGGCGCTTGTCGTAGTCCGGGTCGAGCCCGCGCATCGCCCGCTCGGCCCAGACGTCACCGAGGATCGGGTCCGGCAGCCGGTTGTCCAGCGCCTTGGCCCGCAGCACCGGGCTGAGCGTCTTCTGCACACCGGCGAGTTCGGCGTCTTCCACCCCGGCCACGCTACTCGGGCTCGCTATTTCGTCCCGCCTAACGGGCCATCCCCAGACTGGGGACCGCAGCCGACGCCGGAGCGGAAGGGGGACGATCCCGTGGAGCCGTCCGAACGATCCACCACGACGATGCCGGGCCACGCCTGCACGGTCTCGAGCATCGACGACGTCGACCGTCGCGCGCGGTCCGTCGCGATCGGCTGCTTCGACGGCGTGCACCTGGGGCACCGGGACGTCATCAGCGGGTGCGACACCGTCCTCACCTTCGCGCCGCACCCGCTCCAGGTGCTCCGGCCGAGCCAGGCGCCGCCGCTGCTGACCGGCCACGCGCGGAAGCTGGCCAAGCTCTCCGCACTGGGCGTCCGCGAGGTCGTCGTCATCCCGTTCGACTCGTCCTGGGCGAGCCGGACGGCCGAAGACTTCGTCGACGACGTCCTGGTCGGGGCCTTGACCGCGAGCCACGTCTCGGTCGGGTTCAACTTCCGGTTCGGCGCGCGCGGGGCGGGCACGGCGGCGCGGCTGCGAGAGGACCGGCGGTTCGGGACCCGGGTCGTCCCCGCCGTCACCGCCGGGCCGGTGGTCGTGTCGTCGACCGTCATCCGCTCGCTCGTCGCACGCGGCGAACTGGCGCGGGCGGCGGCGCTCTTGGGCGCTCCGCTCGCGCACCCGGCGGCGCTCCGGCCGGATCGCATCCTCCACTTCGGACCGGAGCTCGCCGTTCCGGCCGACGGCGTGCACGTCTGCGACGTCGACGGGGTCCGCACCCGGGTGTCGTTCGCCGGGCCGCCACGCGTCCTCGACGCCACCGAAGGGAAGACGGGCGAGGTGGTCGTCACCTTTCCCGGGTGACGACCACCGCCCGGCTCACCGCGCCAGCCACTCCCGGTAGGTGGTCTTCGCGATGACGGCCCCGTCCCCGGCGATGAGGGCGTCCCCGGACGCGGCCGCGAACAGGCCCGCCTGGTCGTCGGTCACGACCGGACGCGGGTCGCCCTGGGCGGCGAGGGTGATGCGGCCCAGCTCGTCGAGGGTGAACACCTCCGGTCCGGCGATGTTCCGGGTCCCCCGCAGCGGGGTGCCCGCGCTGACGTCGGCGACGGCCTGGGCGACGTCGTCCGCGGCGATGGGCTGGATGCGCGTCGCGGGCAGGCGGACGGCGTTCTCGTCGGAGGTCCAGGACATCGTCGCGGCCATGAACTCGAAGAACTGCGTGGCCCGCACGATCGAGTACGGCACGGGCCCGGCCTTGAGGATGTCCTCCTGCAGCACCTTGGCGCGGTAGTAGACCAGGTCGGGCACCAGGTCGGCGCCCACGATCGAGAGGATGACCGCGTGGCCGACCCCGGCCGTGGCCGCGGCCGCCAGCAGGTTGTCCATGGTCGTCCGGAAGAACGCGGGTGAGGCCTCGTCGAAGGTCGGCGAGTTCGTCAGGTTGACGACGACGTCGGCCCCGGCCAGCGCTTCGGCCAAGCCCTGCCCGCTGAGCAGGTCCAGGCCGGTCGACGGCGAGTGCGGGACCGCCTCGTGCCCGCTCTGGTTCAGGATCTTGACCACGCGGGAGCCGATGAGGCCGGTCCCGCCGATGACGGCGATCTTCATTTCCGCGACCAGCCCTTCGGTAGCACGGTCGATGACATGGGGAGTCCTCCTTGGCGAACGGGTACGCCCACTAAGACAGGACAGCCGCGCGATGTGTGACAGTGCTGCCCGGGCGACGAGCCTGCGAACTCGATCCTCGAGGAGAAGGTCAGGGTGCGCAGCGCGGCCGCGGACCCTGATAACCCTCCCGGGACGATTTGTCGATACCGACCTCGCACTTGATCGACGGGTCGAGCCGGTTGTCCTTCACCGTCGCGTACGTCGAGTGGTTCTGCAGGCCGATCGCGTGGTCCGGTCCGGCCGCCCACGTGTTGCCCGCCAGCGTCAGGTGCTGGACGTCGTCGATCAT
This sequence comes from Amycolatopsis nalaikhensis, assembly GCF_030264295.1. Classification (GTDB taxonomy): domain Bacteria; phylum Actinomycetota; class Actinomycetes; order Mycobacteriales; family Pseudonocardiaceae; genus Amycolatopsis; species Amycolatopsis nalaikhensis. Next base: position 9,646,504 of record NZ_CP127173.1, read on the forward strand.
CACCGCCTGCGAGGCTTCGGTGGTCTGGCAGTAGTTGCCGGTGAACGTCCAGTTCTTCGACTCGCCCTCGCCGCTGCCGTCCCCGGCTTCGGAGTTGGGGCCTTCGGCCATCAGGCACATGTTGTCGATGTCCTCGCAGCGGTTGCCGTCGATGACGACGTCCTGGCTGGCGACGTCCTCGTCGTCGGTGGCGAAGGTCTGCATGCAGTCGGCGTGCGCGCCGGTGCTGTTGTCGGTCTTGCTGATCGTGTTGTGCGACAACGTGATCCCGGTGCCGAAGAACCGGATGCCGTCGCCGTCGCCGCCCTTCGGCGCGGTGACGGTCGTGTTCTTGACCGTGACGCCGTCGCCGTGGATTTCGATGCCGGGCGCCTTCGGGTTCGTCATCGTGTAGCCGTCGACGACCACGTAGTCGGCGTCGACGTCGATGCCGCCGACCCGCTGGCCGTTCCCGGCGTAGACGAGCGGGGCGTCCTTCGTGCCGCCCTTGGTGATGTGCAACCGGCCCGGCGCCGCGGCGGCGGGGACGGCCGATCCGGCCATGGCGAGCAGAAGCGTGGCCGTGCCGATGATTTCGCGTGCTGTCATGTCAGCTCCCCAGGTCGACGAAACACCCTGGACGCTAACGCCGGGCTCCGGGACCGGTCCCGGCCTCGCGCACCGGTCCGACGAGCTGGAAAGACCCCGTGCACAGCACCATGCCACCCGGGCCGGTCTCACGCTCCGCCAGGGCGAGTGCGTCGAGCGGCGGGCCGCCGAAGAGCGCGCGGGCACCGAGTTCGCGCGCGGCGTCCGCCACGGCCTCGGGCGGCAGCGCGCGGGTGCCGAACAGGGTCGCGGCCACCACGGTGTCGCCCTCCCCCACTCCCAGCGCGGCGAGGAAGTCCGCCGGGGAACGCTCGCCGAGCAGCGCGCACACCACGGTCCGCGGGCCCGGCGGTCCGTGCTCGGCCAGGGCGACGCGCAGGGCGGCGGCGCCCGCCGGGTTGTGGGCCACGTCCAGCACCAGCACCGGGTCGCCGCCCAGGAACTCGGCCCGGCCGGGCGGTCCGGGCTCGGCGAGCGCCGACCGCACCACCGCACGCGGCAGTGGGGCGGCGAGCAGGGCCTCCGTCGCACCCAAAGCGAGCAGGGCGTTCTCGCAGCCGTGCCGCCCGGCCGCGGCGATTTCCAGCCCGGTGTGGTGGGACCGGGGCGTGCACAAGTCCACTGTGGAGTCTGTCGTGGTGCGGTGCCGCACCACCAGGTCCTGCCCGGCCACCAGGGTTGTGCCGGGCCTGCGAGCCTCGAAGATCGCGCGCAGCGCGGGATCGCGCTCGCCCAGCACCAGCCTGGCGCCGGGCCGGACAATCCCGGCCTTCTCGGCGGCGATGTGCGCCCGGGTCGGCCCGGCCACGTCGGTGTGGTCGAGGTCCACATTGGTCACCACGGCCACCGCGCCGTCGACCACGTTGGTGGCGTCCCACCGGCCCAGCATGCCGACCTCGACCACGGCCACCTCGACCCGCTCGGCGGCGAAGCACCACAGGGCGGCCGCGGTGAGCGCCTCGAACCAGCTGGGGCGAACCCCACAGCGGCGTGCCGCCACTGCGACGTGCCGCAGGGCCTCGTCGAGACGGTCCGACGGCCGCCCGTCGACCAGCACCCGCTCGCCGACGCTGACCAGGTGCGGGCTGGAGTACGTGCCCACCCGCAGGCCCGCGTGGCGGAGCAGGGCCGAGGCCGCGAAGGCGGTGCTGCCCTTGCCGTTGGTCCCGGTGACGTGCAGGACGCGGTAATTTCGCTGCGGGTCGCCGAGCTCACGCACCAGCGCCCTGGTGGCGGCCGTGGACGGACGGGTCAACCGGCCGGTGCGCTCGTACCCGGTGAGACCGTCGAGCCAGGCCAGGCCCGAGCCGCGGTCCGCCAGGGCGGTCATGCGCGAGTCGAGTTGGCGGGTCCGGACACGCGGGCGGCGGCAGCGCCCGCGGCAGCGGCCAGTTCGGCGGCCCGCGCCGGACGCGGGTCGTCGGGCCGGGCGCGGAGGTTCGCACCGACCAGCGCGGCCGCGGAAGCCGCGACAGCGCTGCCGAGCTGCACCGCGGTGAGAGCATCCGGGCGAAGCCGGGGGTTCCCGCACTCGACGAGCAGCTCGCCCAGCTCGGCCACCTCGACGGCGACCTCGGCGAGGGCCAGCGGGATGTCCGCCGCGGCGTCCAGCGCCGCCTTGCGAGCCGCCGGATCGGGCGCTTTCACGAGGTCGAGGTACGCCCGGTACGCCGCGACGTCGTCGTCCGCGAGCCGCTGCGCGGTGCGGCGCAGCTCGTCCGCGCGGGTCGCCGCCGCGGCCGGGTCGAGGTCGCCTGCCGCGCTCGAGTAGCGGGCGACCATCGCCGCGAGACCGGCCGCCAACGCGGCCGTCAGCCCCGCGACGGCGCCGCCGCCGGGGGTCGGGGCGGCCGCGGCCACCGCGTCGGTGATCTCGCCGAACGCCGTGCCCGCGAGGGGCGTTCCGGTCATGGCTGGTCCTCCGTCGGTCCGCGAGCGCGTCCGGACGACGATGACGCCCGATGCCGGCGGCGGCAACCGCGGTTAACAGGCGGGGTCACGGCGTTCGCTCCCCCGCTTCACACCGCATTTCCCCCCGGCTAACGGCCCGCCGCTAGCGTCCCCCGGACCGGACGTCACAAGCGTTCTCGGCTGTCTGTCAGGCACTCGGTCCCTGCTGAAACTCATGCCTACACCCACTCGGGAGAACGATATGTCCGCGCCCACGAACTTCGTCAGCCTGGCCGACGCCATCCGGCAGGCAGGCGACCCGCTGACGATGCTGCGCACCTCCGCGACCGGCCCGTTCGCCTTCCCGCGGGTTCCGCGGGAGGTCAGGAACTGGCGGGACGAGCAGGAGGCGTGGCACTCGAGCTGCGCGCTGATCGACATGTCCTACCACCAGACCGACCTCTTCCTCCGCGGCAGCGGAGTGCTCGACCTGCTGCGGCAGGTCGGGGTCAACCGGTTCGCCGACTTCCCGGTCGGCTCGGCGAAGCAGCTCGTCTGCGCCGCACCCAGCGGACTGCACGTCACCGACGGCATCGTCATGCGGCTCGAGGAGGACCTCTACCGGCTCGTCGGGGCCCAGCCGGTCTCCAACTGGGTGCAGTACCACGCGGAGTCGGGCGGCTGGGACGTCGAGGTGCAGCGCGACGAGAACTCGATGTTCCGCCTCGACGACCGGCGGTTCTACGCCCTGCAGGTCCAGGGGCCGACCGCGCCGGCGCTGATGGCGGAGGTCGTCGACGGGGACATGCCGGAGATCGGGTTCTTCCGGATCGGCGAGGTGACCATCGGCGGTGCCGCCGTCCGCGCCCTGCGGCACGGCATGGCCGGCCAGGCGGGCTTCGAGCTTTCCGGGCCGTGGGCGGACTTCGAGCGGGTGCGGGACGCGCTCGTCGAGGCCGGCCCGAACCACGGGCTGGTCCAGGTCGGCGGCGTCGTGATGTACAACCTGCCCATCGAGTCCGGCTGGTACCCGTTCCCGCTGCCCGCGATCTACACCGGTGACGGCACCAAGGGCTACCGCGAGTGGCTGCCCGTCATGACGATGGAGGGAATGGGCTCGCTCGGCGGCAGCTACGAGGTCGAGAACATCGAGGACTACTACGTCGACGCCGTCGAGATCGGGTACGGCAAGCTGATCGACCCGCATCGCTCGTTCAACGGCAGCGAGTACCTGCACGAGGCGCTGAAGTCCCCGCGCCGCAAGAAGGTCACGCTCGAGTTCGACGTCGACGACGTCATGGCGGTCCACCGGGCGAGCCTGTTCGAGGAACCACCCGCGAAGTACCTGGACTACCCGTACGCGGGCTACTCGACCTTCCCGGCGGACAGCGTCCGGCGCGACGGGCGGCAGATCGGGCTGTCCCACTGGACCGGGTTCTCCGTGCACACCAGGAAAGTCCTGTCGCTGGCGCTGGTGGAGATCGAGCACAGCGCTCCGGGCACCGAGGTGACCGTGCTCTGGGGCGAGCCCGGCTCGCGGCGCCCGACGGTCGAGAACCACGTGGTGCGGGAGATCCGCGCCACCGTGGCACCCGCCCCGTACTACTCCAAGATCATCGCCAAGGGCTGACGGCTCATGGACTCCTTCCCGTACCCGGGGCAGACCTCCGTCGCCCTGCGGATCGGCGAACTGGTCGCGGCCGCGGCCTGCGAGGTCATCCCGCTCAAGGGTGCCGATCAGAAGGTCTCGGGCGTGCCGCGGGCGACGCCCTTGACCATCACCTGTTCGCCCAAGTTCGGCCTGGACCGGACCCTCGAGCACGTCGCTTCGGCGGTGGCGCAAGGGTTTCGCGTGGTCCCGCACCTGGCGGCCCGGATGGTCGACGACGAACAGGCGTTGCGCCGCTTCGTCACCAGGGTCACCGACCTCGGCGTGGACGAGCTGTTCGTGGTCGGCGGCGACGGCGAGGCCCCGGTCGGCAAGTTCACCTCCGCGGGCGAAGTGCTGGAATCGCTGACCCACTTCGAGCACGGGCTGCGGCGGATCGGCGTCGGCTGCTACCCCGAGGGCCATCCGAAGATCGACGACGCCGACCTGATCGAGACGTTGCTGCGCAAGCAGGAATCGGCCGACTACATGGTCAGCCAGCTGTGCTTCGACGCGGCGGCCTTGACGCGCTGGATCGACGACGTCCGCGCGGCCGGGGTGCGGCTGCCCCTGCGGATCGGGCTCGCCGCCCCCATCAAGACCGCCCGGCTGCTCGAGCTGTCGATGAAGATCGGCGTCGGGCAGTCGGTCCGCTACCTGCGGAAGCAGCACGGGATGCTGCGGGGCCTGGTGCTCGGGCGGTCGTACGCGCCCGAGCGCCTGCTGACCGCGCTGGGCAAGTACCTCACCGACGCCGTGGCCGGCATCGAGGGTCTGCACGTCTTCACGTTCAACCAGCTCGACGTGACCGTGGACTGGCTGACCGCCGGAGGTGCCCGATGACGGCGCACGTCATCGACGGCCGCAAGATCGCCGCGGCGCTGAGCGAGGAGGTGGCCGCCGAACGGGACGCGGCGGCGGCCCGCGGCGAGCGGCTCGGGCTGGCGACGCTGTCGGTCGGCGACGACCCGGCGGCCGCGGCCTACCTGCGGCGCATCGACCGCACCGCGGCCCGGCTGCGCGTCCCGCACCGCTCGGTGACACTGGCCGGATCGGCCCGGATCGAGGAGGTCCTCGCCGCGGTCCACGAGCTGAACGGCGATCCGTCCGTCTCGGGGATCCTGGTCCTGCGGCCGCTGCCGGAGCACCTGGACGAGGCGGAGGTGTTCGCGGCCCTCGACCCGGTCAAGGACGTCGAGGCGGTGCACCCGGAGAACGCGGGCCTGCTCGCGCTGGGCACGCCGCGGTACGTCCCGTCGACGGCCGCGGCCGTGTACCACCTCGTGGACACCTGGCTCGCGGAGATCGGCGAAGAGCCGTCGGCGTTCTACCGCCGCTCGCGGATCGTGGTGGTGGGCCGGTCGAACAACGTCGGGAAACCCGCGGTGTCCCTCGCCTACGCCAAGCAGGCGGCGGTGACGTCGGTGGACGAATGGGCGAGCGTCGGCGGCCGGCTGGGCACCCACACGCGGCGGGGCGACGTGCTGATCGTCGCGGCCGGGGTACCCGGCCTGATCCGGGCCGAGCACGTGCGCGCCGGTGCCGTGGTCGTCGACGTCGGGATCAACGTCGTCGACGACGGCGGCGGATCGCGCATCGTCGGCGACGTGGCCTGGGACGAGGTCGTCGGGCGCGCCCGGGCGATCACCCCGGTCCCGGGCGGCGTCGGACCGGTGACCGACGTCTGGCTCATCCGCACCACCATCCTGGCCGCCCGGCACCGGACGGAGACGACGTGACGAGGGAGAGAAAAACGATGACGGGTGCCGAGGACCCCAGCCTGGTCCTGACGCTCGCTTGCCCGGACCGGCCGGGGATCGTGCTGGAAGTGGCGCGGTTCCTGGCGGATCAGGGGTGCAGCATCCTGGAGAGCCAGCAGTTCCGGGACGCGCGGACCGCACGGTTCTTCATGCGCGTCCACTTCGCCCCGGTGGACGACGCGGCGCCCGACGTGACGGCGTTGCGGCAGGCGTTCTCGGCCGTGGGCACCCGGCTGCTGATGACCTGGCAGCTGACCCGCGCGGCACGCCGGGCCCGCGTCCTGATCATGGTGAGCCGCTACGGGCACTGCCTCAACGACCTGCTCTACCGGTCGTCGGTCCGGGACCTGCACATCGAAGTCGCGGCGGTGGTCTCCAACCACCCGGACCTCGCCGTGCTCGCCGACCACCACGACGTTCCGTTCCACCACGTCCCCGTGACGCCCGAGACCCGCGCGGCGGCGGAGGCGCGGGTACTGGGACTGGTCGACGAGCTGGACGTCGACCTGGTGGTGCTGGCCCGGTACATGCAGATCCTCTCCGACGAGATGTGCCGCAAGCTCGACGGCCGGGCGATCAACATCCACCACTCGATGCTGCCGAGCTTCAAGGGCGCCCGGCCCTACCACCAGGCGGCCGAGCGCGGCGTCAAGCTGGTCGGCGCGACGGCGCACTACGTCACCGCCGACCTCGACGAGGGCCCGATCATCGAGCAGGAGGTGGCCCGGATCGACCACACGATGTCGGCCGCGCAGGTGACGGCGCTGGGGCGGGACAACGAATGTCTCGCGCTCGCCCGCGCGGTCGGGTGGCACGCCGAGAACCGGGTGCTGCTCGACGGCGCGCGGACGATCGTGTTCCGGTGACGGCGCGGCCCGCCGCTGCCCGGGTGCTCGAGCGGGCCGTCGCCGCCGCGCCCGGGGCGCACCGCTGCCTGGTGATGGGGGTGCTGAACGTGACCCCGGACTCGTTCTCCGACGGCGGCCGGTACCTCACCGTCGACGCGGCGGTCGAGCACGGGCTGCGCCTGGTGCGCGAGGGCGCCGACCTGGTGGACGTCGGCGGCGAGTCGACCCGGCCGGGAGCCGATCGGACGCCGGCCGCCGAGGAACGGGCGCGGGTGCTGCCCGTCGTCCGGGAACTGGCGGCGGCCGGTGTCGCGGTCAGCATCGACACGATGCGGGCCACGGTCGCCGAGGCCGCGGTGGACGCTGGCGCAGTGCTGGTCAACGACGTCAGCGGCGGGCTCGCCGACCCGGACATGGCCCGCTGCGTCGCGGACCTGGGCACGCCGTACATCGCGATGCACTGGCGCGCGCACAGCGCCCGGATGCGGGAGCACAGCCGTTACCGCGATGTCGTCGCCGACGTGGTGGCGGAGCTGCGGTGCCGGGTGCACGCCCTCGTCGCCGAGGGGCTCCGCCCGGATCGGCTGATCGTCGATCCCGGGCTGGGGTTCGCGAAGACCGCGGCGCAGAGCTGGCAGCTGGTGCGGCGGCTCGACGAGGTGTTCGCGCTGGAGCGGCACGTCCTGGTCGGCGCGTCCCGGAAGTCGTTCCTGACGACGGTCGCGCCGGGGTCCACCGCCGACGCCGCCGCGCGCGAGGCGGCCACGACGGCGGTGACCGCGGCGGTGGCGGCCCGCGGCGCGTTCGCCGTCCGGGTGCACGACGTACCGGCGTCGGTGGTGGCGGCACGGGTCGGCGACCTGCTCCGCCCGGTGCCGGTGGGGTTAGCCCACCAGGTCCACTAGGCAGTCGAAGAGCGCCTCCGCCATCGGAGCCCTCCGGTCGCGGCGGTGCCACCCGGGCGTCCGGATGGCACCGCCTCTGGCGGATCGGCTCAGGAGCCGAAGACGAACCAGAAGAACGCGACGCTCGCCTTCTTGCCCGCCGCGTCGGTGACCGTCACCGTGACCTGCCTGCTGTCCGGCGTGGTCGGCGTCCCGGAGATCACCCCGGTGGCCGCGTTCAGCGACAGGCCCGGTGCCAGCGCGGTCGACGACCACCTGTACGGCGTCGTCCCGCCACTGGCCCGCAGCGCCAGGCCGGCCGCCTTGCCGACCCAGCTGTTCTGGTTGCCCGGGTTGGCCAGCGTCAGCGTCGACGGCTGCCCGCCGGTGACGGTCAGGCTGTAGTGCGTCGTCGCGGTCGACGTCGCGCTCTTGCCCGTGACCGTCACGTCGTACGTCCCCGCCGGGGTGCTCGCGCTCGTGCTGATCGTGAGCGTCGAGTGGCCGCCGGTGTCGATGCTCGCCGGGCTGAAGGCCGCGGTCGCGCCCGAGGGCAGGCCCGAGGCGGTCAGGCCGATCGCACCGGACGGCGGCGGGGTGCCGCCGCCGGGCAGGTGCGGGGCGATGTCCGCGGCGTACGTCGACACGCGGGCGTAGACCGCGTACCAGTCGCACGACGTCGACATCCACGAGAACACCCCGACGACCGTGGTGCCCACCAGGAACGGGCCGCCGCTGTCGCCGATGCACGCGCCCGCGTGGTGGTCGGCGTAGCCGGTGCACAGCATCGACGGCACCTTGTACTGCTCCTGGCCCCGGCTGTCGGTGTAGCGGCCCTTGCACGCGCTGTCCGGGGCGACCGGGACGTCGGCCTGGCGCAGCACCGTGCTGTAGGTGTTCGCGGCGATCTGGCCCCACCCGATCGAGAGCCCCATCGTCCCGGCCGCGTCCAGGTTCGGGTCGGTGTTGAGCTTCGGGTAGGTCGTGTTCGCCGGGACGGGCAGGTCGCGGTCCAGCTCGACGACCGCGATGTCCGCGCCGTCGCGCCAGTCCGTGTAGGCCGGGTGGACCCACTGCGACGCGATCTCCGCCGTGGTGCCGACGTTCTGGGTCAGGTCGTCGTCACCGTAGACGAACCACTTGTGGCCCGGCTTCTCCAGCAGGCAGTGCGCGGCCAGCAGCACCGTGTGCGGCCCGAACAGCGTGCCCGTGCAGGACTGCTGCCCCGGGAACGCCGAGCCCTCACGCCGCATCGACACGATGAACGGGTGCGCGGCCGTCGTGGTCGGGGTCCCGCCCACGACCGACGGGGACGCAGCTGCCGTGGCGGTCGCACTCACCGTGGTGCTCACCGGACTGCCCGCCGCGACGCTGCCCGAGGACGGCGAAGCGGACAGGCTGAAGTCACCGGTCGGCGGCGGGGTGTCGCCCCCGCCGAGCAGCTTCGCTCCCAGCGCGTCGGCCTTCGGGGAACCCCAGCCGGTGCACAGGTCGTAGCCGGTGCCCGCGCTGTAGGTGCCGTTGCTGCCCGAAGTGACGTCGTGGAACGTCGTCGCGTAGTCGGCCGAGCCCGCGATCCGGTAGATGTCCGGGTTCAGCTGCCCGAGCCGCGACTTCCCGCCGCCGAGCGACTTCTGGTTCAGCATCGCGACATAACCGGCCCACAGCGGCGACGACAGGCTGGTGCCGCCGACGTCGAGCCAGCCGCCGTTCAGGTACACCGAGAGTGCGCCGGCGCCGTAGTCGGCCAGCAGTGAGACGTCCGGCACGGACCGGTACTGGTTGGTGCCCGGCTGCCACGAAGGCCGCGCGTAGATCTTCGAGTAGGCGCCGCCGGAGCGGGTGTTGCCGCTGCTGCCCTGGTTCCAGCAGGTCTCCGACTGCCAGGTGCCGGCACCGTCGGACGTCCGCAGCTGCGTGCCGCCGACGCCGGTGAACAGCGGGTCGCTGGCCGGGTAGTCGGCCTGGATGGTCGAGTTGTCCCCCCGGTAGCCGCAGCCGGTGGCGCCCCAATCGCCGGAGGCCGACAGCATCGTGATGCCCTGCGCGGCCATCTGGGTGTACGAGTCGTGCGAGGCCGCGATCGGGTCGGCCTCGCAGACCTCGCCGTTCAGCCACGAGCCGGACAGGATGGTGATCTTGTTGTCCGACGCGATCTGCGCCATTTCGTGCACCCACGCCTGGTCGGAGTTGGGCGCGGAGTAGACGACCTGCTTGGCCCGCGGCGCGGTGGCGGCCACGGCCTGGATGTCGAGCGTGACCTCCATCTGGTCACTGCCCGGGCTGGGGACGCCGCCGTCGACCTTCACCAGCTCCGGGGTGACGGCCGGCTGCTTGAAGTACTGCGTCCAGGCGTCGATGTCCGCCTGCTTGAACGTGTCGAACTCGATGAGGCCGACCGTTTCCCCGGATCCGTCGTAGCTGCCGGACAGGCCGGACATGCTGTAGGCGGTGCGCAGCTGCGCCGGGGTGTACCCGCCGGCGGGTCCGGCCGGTCCGGCGGGGCCGCTCGCCCGGTGCGCGGCCGGCCGGTCGGTCAGCCCGGTGACGCCGCGGACGACGGCCGCGATGTCCGCGGGCACCGCGGTCGGCTTGGTGGCGTTGAAGAACCGCGCGCCGTCGGCACCGCGGAACCCGGCGATCGACGTGCCGAAGGCGCTCTCCACCGCGGACGGCGCACCCGACGCCGTGACGACCTGCCGGTTGCCGGTGACGTCCTCGACGTGCAAACCCTTGCCGGTCAAGTACTTCCGCACCTGCTCGACGGCGCCCGGGGTGGGCCCGAATCGCTCGGTGTACTCCGCGGCGCTCAGGTAACGGTGGTACAGCGGGGAACGCGGGTCCGCGGTGGCCGCGACATAGCGTTCCGCGCCCGCCGCGTCCCGCGGTTTCAGGGCGACCGAAACGGTGAGCTGCCCGGGCACGGCCGCGCCGTCCTCGGTGGCACCGGCCGGAACGGCGGGTGCCGTGCCCAGCGGCACCGACGGGGGTGGCGCGGCCGTGGCCGGTGGCGCCGAGAGAGCCGCCGTCGCCAGGAAAACGGCGGCGAGCAGTGCTGGTTTTCGCATGTGCTGCTCCGGTGTGGTGAGAGGGAGGAATACAGCACAACGGACGGTAAGAACCGCGCCACCCGATTCCCAGGCGATGTGGAAACCGCGCGCTCACGACGGAAAACCCGCTGGTCGGCGGCCCTCGTCCACAGAATTGCTACCAGGTCCAGCCGGTGCCGACGATGCCCGCGCGGACGTCCCGCACGGCGAAGGTCACCGTGTGGTCCGCGCCGAGGCGAAGGGGTTCCACCTGCCGCCGGGGCGCGGCGAGGTCGCGCTGCGCGAACCGGAGGACCGACGCCGGGGCGTCCGCGCCGAAACGCACCTGGCAGGTGTAGGAGGACGTCGGGCGGGTGATGCGGCGGTGGTAGCCGTGCACCGGACGGCCGGGCGGGAACACCAGCTCGTACTCGACCGCGGTCACCTCGCCCGCGGCCAGGACGCGGTCGAAGACCAGCTCGCCGACGAGCAGCCCGCTGGCCGGGTCGGCGCGGACGCGTCCCTGGCGGCAGCAATGCACGGCGGCGAACCGCGGCGCCGGTCGGCCACGGTCCTCGCTCTGGTAGTAGGTCAGCATCCGGGTGACGCCGTCGACCGCGGCCTCGGCGACCAGGCGCACGCGCAGCCGCCGCTCCTGCCGCTCGCCGACCTCCAGCTGGTCGTGCACCGACCAGAACCGCACCTGGTCCTCCGGCGGCGACCGCAGTTCGAGCGTCACGGGCCGTACCGACGGCCAGAGCCGACGTCGCTCCAGCAACGCCGTCCGCGGTTCGCGCGGCTCAGCGCGTTCGCCCGGGCCGAGCAGCGACGTCAAGGTGCCCGCGGTCAGGCCGAGCACCTGTTCCAGCTCGAACACCGCGTGCAGGGAGGCGTCCCGCCCGGGCCGGGAGCGTCCGTGCCGCCAGTAGGCCAGCGCGCTGCGCGAGACGGTCACCCCGCGGGCGGCCAGGTGCTCGCGAACCCGGTCGAGGGTGAGCCCGGCGTCGCTGATGGCGGCGTCCAAAGCGCTGGCGAAAGACGGCACGGGCCCACTCTCACGTCCGCGACGGCGTGCCTGCCAGCGACTTTCGTCGGTTCCCTCACCGGCGGTGACTGATCATGCTGGACGGGTGACTCGGTCGTCTCCGGGATCGTTCGCGGTCACGCTGGACGCCGCGATCGACGAGTCCGGGCTGTCGCTCGATCGGCTCCAGCACCACCTCGCCGCACGCGGCGTGCGGCTGTCGCGCTCGGCGCTGTCCTACTGGCGACGCGGGCGGTCGCAGCCGGAGCGCGAGAAGTCGATGGTCGCGATCACGCACCTGGAGTCCGTGCTGGGGCTGGAGGCGGGGGCGCTGACGTCGCGGCTGGGCCCGAAGGCGCCGCGCGGACGCTGGCTCGGCGAACCGGCGGACCGGATCGAGCGCCGGCGGTTGTGGCCGGAGCTGCGGACGCTGTCGGGCGAGCTGAAGCCACCCCCGGACGGCCAGCTGTCGTTCTGGTCGATCCACGACCGGGTGAGCCTCGACGAGCAGGGGTGCGAGCGGTCCCTGCAGGTGAGGATGGTCGCGGAGGCGGCGGTCGACGGCGTGGACCGGATGATGACGTACTACCAGGCGGACGGGCCGCTGACCGCGGAGCCGAGCTACCGGTACGTCCGGTTCGCCCGCCTGGGCCGGGTCCGCACGGACCGCGGGAGCGGCATGCTGGCGGGCGAGCTGCTGCTGGACCACGCGCTGGCGCGCGGCGAGGTGACGGTGGTGGAGTACGAGATCCGGTTCCCGCCGGGTTCGGCGATCGACCACTACCACCGGCGGTTCACCCGCTGTGTGCCGGAGTACGTGTGCCAAGTGCACTTCGGTCCGCGGGTGCCGCGGAGCGTGCGGTCTTATGAGCAGCGCGGGCTGGGCGGGCCGGAGCATCCGGGTAGTCCGCTGGCGGTGGGAGCCACGCACATCGCGACACTGGCGCTGAGGGACGTGCGGCCGGGGATCCGGGGCGCGGGCTGGGAATGGTGACCGCAATTCTGTGAACGTCCGCCCACGACCTGCGCGTTCTCCTCCGCCCACAGCAGCCGTCCACAAAGGTCTGGGCCGATCCTGATCATGGACCTACCTTCGCGGTGCCTCCCTTCACCCACACCGGAAAGGGCCCCACCATGCGACGTCCCCTGCTCACCCTGGCCGCCGTCCTCGCCTTCGCCTTCTCAACCACCTCCACCGCCGTCGCCGCGGAGCCGACGACCATGGCCGCCGCCTTCGGGACCGTTCCCGCCTCCTCCGCCGCCTCCGCCATCGGCGACATCTACCCCTCGAAGTGGCGGGATGTCCCGCAGGACTCCGTCGTCGACGACTGGAACATGTACAACCGCGAGTGCGTTTCGTGGGCCGCCTTCAACGTCGCCCGCCACGGCCGGAGCGCGGCCGACTACGGCGACGCCAAGTACTGGGACGACAACGCCCGCTCCCACGGCTTCCGCGTCGACAACACCCCGACCGTCGGCTCGATCGCCCAGACCGACTACGGCACCTACGGCCACGTCGCCATCGTCGACAGCGTCCACGGCGGCACCATCACCGTCGAGGACTACAACTGGACCGGCGACGGCCACTACCTCGTCCACGACGTGAACATCTCTTCCTACCGCTACATCCACTTCTACAACTGATCCGGGAGTCCCCCATGCCTGCCCTCAGCAGACGGCTTTTCCTGGCGACCACGGCGGTGGCCGCCGCGATCACCCTCACCCCCGTGGCGGCCGCGTCGACCGCCGCTACCGGGGCCCGCGCCTACGAGCAGGCCGGGCCGCACCAGACGGTCAAGGCCGCCGGCGACGCCGCGCACACCCTGTACTACCCCGCCGACATCGGCAGTGACACGGCGAAACACCCCGTCCTCATCTGGGGCAACGGCACCGGCGCCACGGTCGAGCAGTACGAAGTCCTGTTCACCCACCTGGCCAGCTGGGGATACGTCGTCGCGGCGGCGAACACCGGCCAGTCGGGCACCGGCCAGGAGATGCTCGACGGCGCGAAGTACCTCATCGCCGAGAACGGCCGCGCGGGAAGCGTTTTCCGGAACCACATCGACGTCGGCGCGATCGCGGCCGCCGGGCACTCGCAGGGCGGCGGCGGTGCGATCGCGGCCGGTGCCGACCCGCTGGTGAAGACGACCGTCCCGATCATGCCCGGCCCGCAGGGGAACGTGAACCTGCTGCACGGCCCGGCGTTCTTCGTCTCCGGCCAGCTCGACACGATCGTCCCGGCGTTCTACGTCAAGAGCCGCTTCCTGGCGTGCGACCAGGTCCCGGCGGTGTACGCCCAGCTCGCTGGGGCCACGCACTTCCTGCAGGGCGACACGAAGTACCGCCTGGTCGGCGCGATCACCGCGTGGCTGCAGTACCAGCTGGCGGGCGACCAGACGGCGAAGAGCGTGTTCTTCGGCTCGAGCCCGGCGTTGAAGGCGGACACGGCCGCGTGGTCGGACTTCGCCCGCAACAAGCTGGCCGACGCGGTCTAGCGGCTCGTGAGTGGCGATTCGGGTTAGAACCCTAATTGCCACTCACGACCACCACTCAACCCAAGGACTCCGGCACGTCGACAACACGGCTGCGCAGGTACTCGCCGAGCCCCTTCGCCTGCGGGTCCGGCCGGACCGACGCCGCCACGCCCGCGCCGAGGAGCCCGACCACCACGAAGTTGAGCGCCCGCAAGTTCGGCAGCTCGAACCGCCGGACTTCGAGGTCGGCCGCCTCGGGCAGCAGCTCCCGGAACCGGTCGACGTCGAGGAAAGACCGGAGCCAGGCGTACTCCGCGTCGGTCCGGGTCCACAGTCCGATGTTGGCGTTGCCGCCCTTGTCGCCGGACCGCGCACCGGCCACCTCTCCCAGCGGCACCCGCCGGGTCGGGCCCTCGAAAGAACAGGGTCCACAAGGGACGGTGTGCGCAGCGATCGGCCCGGACGGCGGGTGCGGGATCACCCGCCGGGTGCCGTCGGGCAGGGTGACGCGGTGCTCGACTTCGGCCGCCGGAACCACCGTCGGCCAGTAGACGCCGAAGCCGCTCTCCGCCGACGGCGGGGTCGTCGTGTGGAACCCCGGGTAGCCACCGAGCGCCAGCTCCATCGTCGTGTTCGAAAACCGGCGGCCCACCTTGGCCCGGTCCGGGTCCTTCACCGTGATCCGCAGGTGCGCGGTGGCCTCGGCATTGACGGCTGCGTCCGGGTGGTCGAACCGCAACAGCGTCACGTCGACCTCGGCGAACTGCTCCTTGCCGCCCAGCAGCTCGAACAGCTGCTGCTCGGCCCACGCGGCCTTCTCCTCGATGCGGGTGCCGGTGAGCACCAGGGTCATCGTGTTCCGGTAGCCGCCGTCGTGGTTGAGAGCCACCTTCAGCCGGTCGCCGGGCGGGCTGCCGCGGGTGCCGGTGATCCGCACGCGGTCGGGTCCGGCCTGCTCGAGCCGGACGGTGTCGAAGTGCGCGACCGCGTCCGGACCGGCGTAGGCCGGTTCGGCGATCTCGTACAGCAGCTGCGCGGTGACCGTGCCGACCGAGACCAGGCCGCCGGTGCCCTCGTGCTTGGTGATCACGCTCGAGCCGTCGGCCTCGACCTCGGCGATCGGGAAGCCCGGGTACCGGCGGTCGCTGATCTCTTCGAAGAACGCGTAGTTGCCGCCGGTGGCCTGCGGGCCGCACTCGATCACGTGGCCCGCGGCCATCGCCCCCGCGAGCGCGTCGAAGTCCGTCGGCGCCCAGCCGTGCCACCAGGCCGCCGGGCCGGTCACCAGCGACGCGTCGGTAACGCGGCCGGTCACGACGACGTCGGCGTCGGCCGCCAGCGCTTCGGCGATGCCCCAGCCGCCCAGGTAGGCGTTGGCGGTCACCGGCGTCACCCCGGCTTCGGCGAGCTTGCGCCCGGTGTCGAGGTGGGCCAGGTCGTGCCCGGCCGCCTGCAGGTCCTCCAGCCGGTCGACGAGGTCGTCGCCGTCCACGTAGGCGATCTTTGGGTGCAGGCCCAGCCGTCCGGCGAGCGCGGCGACTTCGTCGGCGAGTCCTGGCGGGTTGAGGCCACCGGCGTTCGACACGATCCGGATCCCGCGGTCCAGGCAGGTGCCCAGCACCTCTTCGAGCTGGGTGAGGAACGTCTTCGCGTAGCCCGCGGCCGGGTCCTTCCGCCGCGCTTTCCAGAGGATCAGCATGGTCAGCTCGGCGAGGTAGTCGCCGGTGAGGACGTCGATCGGGCCGCCGTCGACCATCTCCCGCGCCGCCGCGAGGCGGTCGCCGTAGAAGCCGGAGCAGTTCGCGATCCGGATCGGGCGCCTCATGCGTGGCTCCGTTCGCGGCCGGGCCCGGGCGCTCCGGCGAAGGCTTGGGCGATCCCGATCCACTCACGGGCCACCGGTCCGGTGACGACGAGCCCGGTGTCGTCGACATGCCGACGCTGGGTGACCGTCAGGCAGAAGTCGAGCGCGGTGCCCTCCACGCGGTCGGCGGCGTCCGCGTCGCCCCACGTCCACAGTGGACCGGAGGGCGCGCGCAGCTCCACCCGGATCGGCGCCGTCGGCACCTCGCGGCCGTTGAGCCGGAAGCTGAACGCGGTCGTCGAGACGCCGAGGTGGGCGATGTGCCGCAACCGGTCGGTCGCCGGGCGGGTCACGCCGAGCGCGTCGGCGATGTCCTGGCCGTGCGCCCAGGTTTCCATGATCCGCGCGGTGACCGAAGAAGCCACGCTCATGTCGGGTCCGTACCAGGGCAGCCGGGCGCGCGGGTCGCGGCCGCGGAACGCCGTGACGAACCCGGCGCGCGCCCGCGCGAACCACGCCCGGGTTTCGGCCGCCCTCAGGCCCGCGTGCTGGACGGCGACGCGGTCGGGGAAGTCCATGCCGTCGGCCATCAACGCCGACGCCTCCTCCCGGAAGCCGCCGGGATCGACCGCGGCCCGCGTCGCGGCTTCGTCGAAGAAGGCCAGGTGCGTGACCTGGTCGCGGATCGTCCACCCGGCGGCGGGCGTCGGCCGGGCGATCCCGGCGTCGTCCAGCGGGCCGATCATCGCGTCGACGTCAGCGGCTTCGGCGAGCAGGTCGTCGAGGAGCGCGTCCAGCGAGACGGCCATGTCAGCGTCCTTCCCACACGGGCGTGCGCTTTTCGCGAAACGCCGCCGGGCCTTCCTGCGCGTCCCGCGAGCGGTACACCGGGGCCCAGATCTCCTCGGCGCGCTCGTAGACGTCGGCGCGGGACAGGTAGGCGGTCCGCTTGGCCGCACGCACCGAAAGCGGCGCGTTGGCGGCGATCCGCTCGGCGAGCGCCTGCGTCCGGGACCGCAGCTCGGCCGCCGGGACGACGTCGTTGACCAGCCCGACCTCCCGCGCCCGGTGGGCGTCGATCGGGTCGCCGGTCAGCAGGATCTCCATGGCGACCCGCGGCGGCACCAGCCAGGACAGCGGGGCGGCCCACGGCGCGCCCCGGCCCACCTTCACCTCGGTCACCGCGAACAGCGCGTGCTCGGCCGCGACGACGAGGTCGCACTGCTGGGCCAGCAGGAATCCCCCGGCGTAGGCGACGCCGTTGACCGCGGCGATCGTCGGCTTGGGCACGTCGACGTTCCGCCCGAACTGCGGCAGGAAGTCCGGCGGCGGGATTTCCAGTGCCGTCTCGGCCATTTCCTTGAGGTCGCCACCCGCGCAGAACGCCTTGTCCCCGGCCCCGGTCAGCACGAGCACGGCGGCCGAGTCGTCGGCGACGAACCGCCGGGTGCCCGCCCACAACCCGTCGCGGACCTCTTTGGACAGTGCGTTGCGCGCTTCGGGGCGGTCGATCGTCAGCCAGGCGACGCCATTGTGCACCTCGTAGGAAATCACTCCACCACCGCCAGCACCTGGCCGGTGTCGACCTGGTCGCCTTGACGCACCCGCAGTTCGGCGACCGAGCCGTCGATCGGCGCGGTGACGGTGTGCTCCATCTTCATCGCCTCCAAGACCACGAGCGCTTGCCCGGCCACGACGTTTTCCCCGGCCTCGACGAGCACCCGCACCACCGCACCGGGCATCGCGGCGAGCAGCGACCCGGCGGCCGCGGCGGCGTCCGGGTCCGCGAAGCGCGGGACTTCGGCGAGCGCCGCCGCCCCGTCCGCGCCGTCCACATAGGACGTTCCGGCGCGGGTGTGCACGCGGTAGGTGCGGTGGACGCCGTCGATCTCCAGCTCGACGAGGTCGGGTTCCGCCGAGAGCAGCCGCACGGAGTCGCCGAGCGGTGCGCCGTTGACGGTGAGCCGGAGACCGGACCGGCGGACCGAGTAGGCGACGTCCAGGGTGTCGCCGCCGCTGACGTACGCGACCCGTTGCGG
Source organism: Amycolatopsis nalaikhensis (assembly GCF_030264295.1). GTDB lineage: Bacteria > Actinomycetota > Actinomycetes > Mycobacteriales > Pseudonocardiaceae > Amycolatopsis > Amycolatopsis nalaikhensis. The sequence continues at coordinate 9,664,492 of NZ_CP127173.1, forward strand.
GACGCCGCCGACGTTGCGCCAGCCGGAGGGCATCTGGGCAGGACCCGCGCGTCCCGGCGGTGGCGGGCCTGCCGGGCCAGCGCCGCGGCCGCGGCCTGCCGGGCGCCGCCGCCTTCGGGCGCGCCGAGGGCGACGGGGTCGTGCCGCATCAGGTATCCCGTGTCCGTGTGACCGGCCAGGAACTCGGCCTCGCCGAGGATGCCGACGAGGAGGTCGCGGTTGGTCGTCACGCCGTGGAGTTCGGCGTGCCGCAACGCGCGGGCCAGCGTGCGCGCGGCTTCGCGGCGGGTGCGGCCGTGGGCGATCACCTTGGCGAGCATCGGGTCGTAGTGCGGGCCGACCACCGAGCCGTCGACGACCCCGGAGTCGACGCGGACACCCCGCGCCGCCGGGACGCGGAACCGGTGCAGGGTCCCGGTGGCGGGCAGGAACCCGGCCGGGACGTCCTCGGCGTAGAGCCGCACCTCGATCGCGTGCCCGGTGATCCGCGCGCCCGTGACCTCGGGCGGCAGCGGCTCCCCCTCGGCGACGCGCAGTTGCAGCTCGACCAGGTCCAGGCCGGTGACCAGCTCGGTCACCGGGTGCTCGACCTGCAGCCGGGTGTTGACCTCCAGGAAGTAGAACCGGCCGTCGCGGTCCAGCACGAACTCGACGGTGCCGGCGCCGGTGTAGCCGATGGCCTTCCCGGCGGCGACCGCCGCGGCACCGAGCTCGGCGCGCAGGGCGTCGTCGACCGCCGGGGACGGGCACTCCTCGACGATCTTCTGGTAGCGGCGCTGGATCGAGCACTCCCGCTCGAACAGGTGCACCACTTCGCCGTGCGTGTCGCCGAGGATCTGCACCTCGACGTGCCGCGGGTCGACGACGAACCGTTCCAGGAACACGGTTCCGTCGCCGAACGCGGACGCGGCCTCGCGTCGGGCACCTTCGACGGCCTCGGCGAGCGCGGCGGCGTCGTGGACCACGCGCATGCCGCGGCCACCACCGCCGAACGCGGCCTTGACCAGCACCGGGAAGCCGATGGACGCGGCCACCGCGGCGAGGTCGGTGTCGTCGGAGACGGTCGCGCCCGGCAGCACCGGGACCCCGGCGGCGTCCATCAGGGCCTTGGCTTCCAGCTTCGAGCCCATCGACGCGATGGCGTCCGGAGACGGGCCGACGAACGTCAGCCCGGCCGCGGCGCAGTCGCGGGCGAACCCGGCGTTCTCCGACAGGAACCCGTAGCCGGGGTGGACCGCGTCGGCGCCGGTGGCGCGGGCCGCGGCGATGACGAGGTCACCCCGCAGGTACGTCTCGGACGGCGCGGCGCCGGGCAGCCGGACCGCCTCGTCGGCGAGCCGGACGAACGGGGCGCCCGCGTCCGGGTCGGAGTACACCGCGACGGTGGCGATCCCGAGGTCGTGCGCGGTGCGCATGACCCGCGCCGCGATCTCCCCGCGGTTGGCGACCAGCAGTTTCGTGATCATCGGCCTCACATCCGGAAGACGCCGAAGCCACGCCGGCCCTCGACGCGGTTGGAGTGGACGGCGGACAGCGACATCCCCAGCACGTCGCGCGTGTCGCGGGGGTCGACGATGCCGTCGTCGTAGAGCCGCGCGGTGACGGCGAAGGCGTGCGACTCGCGTTCGATCTGGCTCTCGATCGCCGCGGTGCGCCGCCGGTCGGCGTCTTCGTCGAACTCGCGGCCCTGCGACGCCGCCGACGCGCGCCCGACGATCGACATCACCCCGGCGAGCTGGGCCGCGCCCATCACCGCGAGCTTCGCGCCCGGCCAGGCGAACATCAGCCGCGGGTCGTAGGCGCGCCCGGACATGCCGTAGTTGCCGGCCCCGAACGAGGACGCCATGTTGACCGTCAGGTGCGGCACCGTGCTGTTGGTGACGGCGTTGATCATCTTGGCGCCGTCCTTGATGATGCCGCCCTGCTCGTACTGCGTGCCGACCATGTAGCCGGTCGTGTTCTGCAGGAACACCAGCGGCACGTCGGTCTGGTTGGCGAGCAGGATGAACTCGCTGGCCTTCTTGGCTTCCTCGCTGAAGAGCACGCCGCGGTGGTTGGCGAGCACGCCGACCGGATAGCCGTGGATGCTCGCCCAGCCGGTCACCAGCGACGTGCCGTAGAGCGGCTTGTACTCGTCGAAGTCGGAGCCGTCGACGGTGCGGGCCAGGATTTCGCGCGGGTCGAAGGGCACCTTGGTGTCCGGCGGCACGATGCCGAGGATCTCCTCGGGGTCGTAGCGCGGCGGTTCGGGGTTCGGGCGCGGCGCCGGGCCGAGCTTGCACCAGTTGATCCGGGAGACGATGCGGCGGCCGAGCCGGATGGCGTCGCGTTCGTCGACGGCGAAGTAGTCCGACAGGCCCGAGACGCGGGAGTGCATTTCCGCCCCGCCCAGCGACTCGTCGTCCGCCTCCTCGCCGGTCGCCATCTTGACCAGCGGCGGGCCGCCCAGGAACACCTTGGCCTGCCGGTCGACGAGCACCGCGTAGTCGCACATGCCGGGCACGTACGCGCCACCGGCGGTCGAGTTGCCGAACACGATCGCGACCGTAGGGATGCCCAGCGACGACAGCTCGGTCAGCTCGTGGAAGATCCGCCCGGCGGGCACGAACAGGTCGGCCTGCGTGGGCAGGTCGGCGCCACCGGACTCGACGAGGTTGATCACCGGAAGCCGGTTCACGCGGGCGATCTCCAAGGCGCGCAACGTCTTCCGCAGCGAGTACGGGTTCATCGCGCCGCCGCGGACGGTCGGGTCGTGCCCGATGATCACGCACTCCACATCGGACACGACGCCGATGCCGGTGAGCACGGAGGCGCCGACCGTGAAGTCGGTGCCCCACGCCGCGAGCGCGGACAGTTCGAGGAACGGGCTGTCCGGGTCGAGCAGCAGTTCCAGCCGTTCGCGCACCGGCAGCTTGCCGCGGTCGCGGTGCCGCTGGACGTAGCGCTCACCACCCCCGGCGATGGCCAGCTCGAGCTGTTCCTCCAGCCGCGCCAACGCTTCCAGCTGCGCCTTGCGGTTGGTGGCGTAGCTTTCGGCGGAGACGTCGAGCAGGGACTTCAGGACGGTCATGCGGTGCCCCCGTAGTGCCCGGCGTGCCGCTCCCGGACCACGTTCTTCTGGATCTTCCCGGTCGAGGTGCGCGGCAGCTCGTCGGCGACGATCACGGCTTTCGGGACCTTGTAGCCGTCGAGCCGGTCCTTCAGCCGCCGCCGCAGGTCGTCGCCGTCGATCCGGGCGCCCGGCTTCGGCACGACCACCGCCGTGATCGCCTCGGTCCACCGCTCGTGCGGCAGCCCGACCACCACGACCTCGGCGACGTCCGGCTCGGTGTCGTAGACCGCCCGCTCCACCTCGATCGAGGCGACGTTCTCGCCGCCGGTCTTGATGACGTCCTTGTAGCGGTCGGCGAACCAGAGCACCCCGTCCGGTCCGAAGAAGCCGACGTCGCCGGAGTGGAACCAGCCGTGCCGGAACGCCTCCGCCGTCGCCTCGGGGTTGCGCAGGTACTCCTGCATGGTCGACGGCGCCCGGTAGACGATCTCCCCCTGCTCGCCGCGCGGCAGCAGGTTCCCGTCCGGGTCCATGATCCCGACCTGGACGCCGGTGAGCGGCGTGCCGACCGCGCCGACGTGCGAAAGCTGGTGCTCGGGCCGGAAGAGCGTGGTGATCGGGCTCATCTCGGTCTGCCCGAACAGCAGCGCGAAGTCGCAGCCGAAGCCGTCGAGGCACGCCTTGATCTGCGCTTCCGGCATCGGGGCCATCGCGTACACCGCGCGGCGCAGGGACGACAGGTCGCGGTCGGCGAAGGACGGGTGGTCCAGCGCCGCGCGGTACATCATCGGCAGGCCGAAGACCTGGGTGATGCCTTCGCGTTCGATCGTGTCGAGGAAACGCTCCGGGTCGAAGCCGCGGTGGACGTGGATCGTGGCGCCGACGACGACCGCGGGCGTGCAGAAGGCGTTCAGCTGCGCGGTGTGGAACATCGGCATCATCGCGAGGAACCGGTCGTCGGCGCGCCAGCCCGAGTCGAGCGCGGCCGACATCGACTCGAGGTGGATCGCCAGGTGCGTGCCGACGACACCCTTCGGCGCCGCCGTCGTACCCGAGGTGTACAGATAGGACAGTGGGGCGCGGTCCTCCACCACGACTTCGGGGGCGGACGTGTCGTCCGAGAGCACGTCGTCGAAGTCCAGCCCCTCGGCGGCACCGCCGGTGCCGGGCGCGAGGATCACGTCGGCCACCGCGGGGACCTGCGCCACCGCGGGCGCGACGGCGTCGGCGAGCTGGCGCTCCACGACGATGCCGCGGGCCCGCGAGTGCTCGAGCACGTAGGCGACTTCGCCGCTGCGCCAGCCGAGGTTGATCGGGACGCAGACGAGCCCGAGCTTGGCGCAGGCGTAGTAGACGGCGAGGAACTCGGCGCTGTTGGCCGACGCCAGCGCGAGGGCGTCCCCGGTCGTGTAACCGCGGGCGGTGAGGCCGTGCGCGAGCCGGTTGACCCAGGCGTCGAACTCGCCGTAGGTCCAGCGCCGGTCCCCGTCGACGACGGCGGGGGTCTCCGGCCGGGCGAACGCGACGCGGGTCAGCGCGTCCCCGACGTTGACGCGGTGGACGAGGTTGTGGTCCGTCATCAGTCCTCCTAATAGGACCGGGGCAGCCCGAGGCTGTGCTGCGCGACGAAGTTGAGGATCATTTCGCGGTTCACCGGGGCGATCCGCAGCAACCGGGCCAGCCCCCAGTACGGCAGCAGCCCGAAGTCCGCCGAGACGCCGTTGCCGCCGTGGGTCTGGATCGCGGCGTCGACGGCGGCCAGCGCGGCCTCCGCGGCGGCGTACTTGGCCATGTTCGACGCCTCGCCCGCGGGCAGCCCGCGGTCGTGCAGGGCGGCCGCGCGGTGCGTCATCAGCGCGGCCAGTTCGGTTTCGATCTTGGCCTTCGCGAGGGCGTGCGAAACCCCTTGGTGGGCGCCGATCGGGCGGTCCCACACCGTGCGGTCCCGCGCGTAGCGGCTCGCGACGTCGAGGGCGTAGCGCGCGATGCCGACGCAGAGCGCGGCGCCGGTGATGCGTTCGGGATTGAGGCCGTGGAAGACCTGGCGGAAGCCTTCGCCCTCCTCGCCGACGAGGGCCGTCCCGGGCAGCCGGACGCCGTCGAAGCGCAGGGTGAACTGCTTTTCCGGGAGCATGACGTCCACCGGCAGCGGGGTGACCGTGAGGCCCGGCGCGTCCACCGGCACCAGGAACAGCGAAAGCCGGGCTGTGCCATCGGGATCGCGGCCCGTGCGGGCGACCAGCAGCAGCGCGTCGGCGGTGTCGACGCCGGAGATGTAGTACTTCTCGCCGTCGACCACCCACTCGTCGCCGTCGCGGCGGGCGGTGGTGGCCAGCTTGTGGGTGTTGGACCCGGCGTCGGGCTCGGTGATGGCGAAGACGACCTTGCGCCGCCCGCTCGCCAGGCCGGGGAGCCACTCCTTGCGCTGCTCCGGCGTGCCGAACTCGGTGAGCACCTCGGCCGAGATGGCCTCGGTGACCAGGAGCAGCAGGATCGGCGCGCCTTTCGCCGCGCTCTCCTCGATCACGACGGTCAGCTCGGCGAGTCCGCCGCCGCCCCCGCCGTACTCCTCGGGGATGTTGACGCCGATGAACCCCGCGTCGCCGAGCGCGTGCCACAGCTCGGTGCATTCCCGGCCCTCGCGGGCGTGCTCGACGTAGTAGCGGCCGCCGAACGGGGCGGCGATGGCGGCCACCGCGGCCCGGAGGTCACGGGTCTCATCGCTTTCGAGCACGTCCACACCGACGCTCCTTAGTGATTTGCTATTCACTAATAGCGCACCGTAGCGTCCGTCTGCGAGGATGACAAGATGACGGCATCCACTCCAGTCACCCGCCGCAAGCGCGACCCCGAGCGGCGCGAGCGGATCCTGACCGCCGCCGCCAAGCTCACCGCGCGGCGCGGGTTCCACGCGATCGGCATGGCCGACATCGGGGCGGAGGCCGGCATCGTGGGCTCCGGCGTCTACCGGCACTTCGAGAACAAGGACGCCATCCTGGTCGCGCTGCTCGACCGCGTGATGACCCGGCTGCAGGACGGCGCCGCGGCGATCCTCGCCGCCGGGCCGGACGACCGGGCCGTGCTGTCCGGGCTGATCAGGGACCACGTCCGGGTCGCGATCGAGGATCGCACGGTGCTCGCGGTCTACCACCGCGAGGTGCACAACCTGCCCGAGGACGAGCGGCGGCGGCTGCGGCGGCTGCAGCGCCACTACCTCGAGGACTGGGTCCACGTGCTCGCCCCGCTGCGGCCCGACCTCGCCGACGGCGAGCTCCGGCTGGCCGTGCACGCGGCGATCGGCGCGGTGCAGTCCACGCTCTTCTTCCGCAGCGGCCTGGCGCCCGAGCGGCTGGCGGAGCTGCTGGAGGAGATGGCGCACGCCTGCCTGGGCGTGACCTGCGCACCGACGTCGTCAGTGAATCGCGAATAACTATTTTCTTGCGTCGGTGACCTGGGTCACGGCATGCTGGTCGGCGGCAGCGACGGCGAAGGAGCCCCGGCATGACCGCGACCGACCACACCGCAGCCCTGATCGACGTCGAGACGCTGCGCGGCCGCCGCGCCGTGCACCGCTGGGAGCGGACGTCGATCGGCGACGTCTTCGAGCGCCTCACCTGGAGCCGTCCGGACCAGGTGGCCCTCGCCTCGGCCGACGGCGCCCACGGTGAAGACCGGTTCGCCGCGGTCACCTACCGCCAGGCCGACGAGGCCGCCAACCAGCTCGCCCACGCACTGGCCGCGGCAGGCCTGTCCCCCGGCGACCGCGTGCTGCTGTTCTGCGAGAACACCGTCGAGGCGTTCCTGGCCAAGATCGGGATCGCCAAGGCGGGCATGGTCGCCGTCCCGCTGAACCCGGGTCTCGCACCCGACGTCCTCGCCCACCTCGTCCGGCTCACCGAACCACGGCTGGCGATCGTCGACGCGGAACTCTGGCCGCGGCTGGACGGTGTCGCGGACCTGCGCGTGGGCGCCACGATCACGGTCGGCGGCGGCCCGGTCGCGGGCAGCCCGTCGTTCGGCGCGTTCCTCGAGGGGCACCCGGTCACCGAGCCCGACGTCGAGATCCACGGCGACGACATCTTCCAGCTGCTGTTCACCTCCGGCACGACCGCGCTGCCGAAAGGCGTGATGCTGTCCCACAGCTACGTCCACCTGGGCGGGCTGAACTTCGCGCTCTCGCTGACGCGCGGCCTGCGGCACGAGGCCGACCTGCGGGTCTGCACGTTCCTGCCGATGATCTACCACGTCGGTGACGCGCTGTTCACGTATTCGACGTTCTTCGCGGGCGGCACGCTCACCCTGGGCCGCCGTCCCGCACCCGGCCCGGTTGCCGCCGCGCTCGCCCGCTCCCGCGCGACCGCGGTCTGGGCGGGTTCGCCCCAGTTCGTGGCGGCACTGGCCGACGAGCTGGACGCGCACCCGGAGCTGGACGTGACGTCGCTGACGGCGTTGGTCTACGGCTGGGGCGCCCTGTCCCCCGCGCTGCTGCGACGACTCGAAGCCCGCACGGCGCCGGGGTTCGTCGCGGTCGGCATCTTCGGCCAGACGGAAGCCATCGCCTGCCACCGGTTCTGGCCGAGCGCGTGGCCGGAGGTGCACGCGCGCACGGCGCCCGCGATGAACTACGTCGGCGTGCCGAGCGGCCTGCTGGCGTCGGAGGTGGTCGACGAGCTGGGCGAGCCGGTCCGCGGCACCCCGGGCGAAGCGGTCTACCGGTCCCCGATCATGACGGCGGGCTACTACCGCGACGAGGCGGCGACGCGAGAGGCGTTCCGCGACGGGTGGTTCCACTCGGGCGACTCGGTGGTGGTCGACGAAGACGGCCTGCGCGTGATGGTCGACCGCTACAAGGACATCGTGAAGACGGGCGGCGAGAACGTCTCGAGCATGCGGGTGGAGGCGGTGCTGCACGAGCACCCGGCGGTCTTGCGAGCGGCGGTGATCGGGATCCCGCACGAGCACTGGGGCGAAGCGGTCACGGCGGTCGTCGTCCCGCGCCCGGGTGCCGACCCGGCGGAGGCCGAGCTGATCGCGTACTGCCGCGAACGCTTGGCGGGCTACGAAACCCCGAAGGCGGTGGTGTTCGCGGAAGCGCTTCCCGAGACCGTGGGCGGGAAGATCCTCAAGTACAAGCTCCGGGCCCGGCACCAGGACCTGTACGGCTAGCCGCGCCCGGCCGGCCGCGGTCTTCGCGAAACTGATCCGGCTGGTCCTCATATGCCCGAAAACTCCCCGAGTCCGCGCCGCCTTGTCCAGTCTGTCGGGACTGCGACACCCGATAACCAGGGCGCATGATCATGTCGGTCGTCAACCCCGCCGACCTCCGGGCGGCGCGCAGAAGGTGGACGAGGCCTGCACCCATTTCGAAGGTCAACCAGGCCGCCGGCCTGCACGAGACGAACGAACTGCGCAGCGAAGCGGTCTTCACGCGGATCTCCGGCCTGCTCGACCAGAGTGGCGGTGAACCCCGCCTGCACGGCATGCTGAAAAGCCTCGCCGAAGCCGACACCGGCGATCCGAACGTGCCGGTCCCGATGTACGTCGACATCTGGAAAATCGACATCGACGCGCCGAACGACAAGGAGTTCAGATCCGGCGAGCTGATCACCGCCCTGGATTGGAACGCCTATTCGATCCTCGCCGGCTCCGCTCGGAAGGACCCGAAACCGGAACTGGTGGTCGAGCAGTTCTTCCACCACGCCGACGTGCTGACCGGCCAGGACGTCGGCGCGGTCCCGCCGCACGCCGAAACCGTGCGCGAAGAGCTGGAAGTGATCTCCGGCGGCTGGGTCGAACGGGCGCTCGACCGGATCGAAGAGGCCCGGATCCGCCGGCCCCACCAGCGGGCCACCGACGACGGCACGACCTTCAGGGTCTGGGCCGATCTCTTCGACCACTTCAACACCGACAGCGCGCTGTGGGAGGAGAGCTGGACCTCGGGCGGCGCCGCGCGGGAGCGGTTCGAAGACCTCAGGCGCTGGTACGACGGGAAGGGCATGCTCGACAACTACCGGCTGTCCGCGCTCGAGCAGCTGAGCAACTGCCTCGCGGGCTTCGCCGCGGTCATCCACGGCGCACGCTTCGACCTCGACAACCTCATGGGAGTCTGCGTCGACCGGGTCCGCGCCTGGAACAATGCTGTTGTCGAACGTCGCCGGAGCCGTCACCGCGGAGACCGGCCTCGACAAGGCCCTCATCGCCGTCGACGTCATCAACGGGATCACCGGGGAATTGAACCGCTCGAAGAAGATCGACACGTCCGAGCAGTGCGGCTCCACGCGATCCGCGACTCGTTCCCCGCCGCTCCCACGTGGTGACGAACGGGCCCGCGGCCGCAGTTCGCCCGGCCGTTGCGCCGATCAGGTGACAGCCGTCGGTCTCCCTCAACCCAAGATCACCGTCGGCCGTGTCGGCTTCGCACGGTGACGGAAGGGGAGAAATCGTGAAAACGCGCGCTTTGGCACTGGCCGGGATGGTCGTCGCGGCCACTTCGGGACTCGTCGGCCCGGCGGTCGCCGGCACCACCGACACCGAGGTTGTCTGTTACGCCAACGCGTTGTGCAACCGCTCCACCGGCGGCGGCCAAACCGTCTCGACGGTCTACGCCTGGCGGCAGCTCAGCGAGACCGGCGCGACGGGGTTCTTCGAAGTCTTCGGCCCCAACGGGTTCAAGCGGACCGGGCCTACCGATCAGGAGGTCGACCACACCTTCGTCCTGAACCGGACCTTCCCGAACGGCTCACTGATCTGCGTGTCGTTCTGGCGGAAGAACGCGGACGGTTCCTTCACCAAGTTCAAGGGCGTGAACGGCAACGCCTGCACGTCCGTCCCCATCTTCGGCGCCTGAGGCCTCTGAGGCCTCTGAGGCCTCGCTCCGGACCGTTGTGACCCGACGCACACCCGGTCACGCCGGAGTGCCCGCCGGTGTCCGGTGGGCATGACGAACACAGAACAGACCACCGTCCTGATCACCGGCGCCAACAAAGGACTCGGCCTCGAGGCGGCCCGCAGGCTCGCCGACCGCGGCTGGCGGGTCTTCCTGGGCTCGCGCGACAAAGCCCGAGGCCAGGAAGCAGCCGACAAGCTGGGCGCCGGCGTCGTCGCGGTGCCCTTGGACGTCACCTCCGACGAGTCGGTCGCCGAAGCGGCCCGGCTCGTCCGCGAGCACACCGACCGGCTGGACGTGCTCATCAACAACGCGGGCGCGCCGGGTGCCGCGGTCCCGCCCGCGGACGCCACCGCCGACGACCTCCACGTCGTGTACGACGTCAACGTCTACGGACCCGTCCGGGTCACGAACGCCTTCCTGCCGCTGCTGCAGGCCGCCGACAACCCGCGGGTGGTGATGGTTTCCAGCGGCGGCGGCTCGTTCGCGGTCATCACCGACCCGGCCCAGCCCGTCTCGAAGATGCACGAGCTGGCCTACAGCTCGTCGAAGGCCGCGCTGAACATGATCACCGTCCGGTACGCCCAGGCCCTCCCGGGCATCAAGTTCAACGTCGCCACCCCCGGCGAGGTCGCCAACCACAAGTTCGCCGCCACCGACATGAACCGGCACACCGGCCAGCTGACCGTCACCGAAGGCACCGACTCCATCCTCGAGCTGGCGACCCTCGACGCCGACGGGCCCACCGGGATCTTCATCGACCGGCTCGGCCCCGTCGGCTGGTAGCAGATCCTCCACAGCAAGGCTTGATCACTGGAAGATCCTCCATCGCCCCATCAAGCCCGGCCCTGCTGAACTGGTCGCATGAAGCCGACTTCGTGGATCACGCGGGTGGACGTGCCCGCCAGGCAGGGCCGGGCCGTCCGGGTCGGTGCCGGGCACCTCGTGCGGGTCAGCACGCCGAACGGGGCGCAGGTCGGTGACCTGTTCGCCTTCGTCTCCGCCGACCCCGCCGAACACCTGAGCGCCGCGCACACCCGAGGGCACGTCAACCGCCTCTTCCCGCGCGTGGGCGAACAGTTCGTCACCACCGGCAGGCGGCCGATCCTGACCCTCGTCGAGGACACCTCCCCCGGCCGCCACGACATGCTGATCGCCGCCTGCGATCCCGCCCGCTACCGGAACCTCGGCCACCGGGGACCGCACGCCTCGTGCGCGGAGAACCTGACGACGGCCGCGCGCGAAGCGGGCATCGAGATCACCACCGTTCCGCAACCGGTGAACGTCTTCATGGACGTCGCCCCGGACGCCGCCGGTGAGCTGGAATGGCGCTCCTCCCCCGCCGGTCCCGGGGCCGCCGTGACATTCCGGGCCGAGCTGGACTGCGTGGTCGTCGTGTCCGCGTGCCCGCAGGACCTCGTCGGCATCAACGGTCGCGAACCCGGCCCGCTGGCCCTCGAAATCCGCCACTGACCCGAAAGGCAGCTCGATGAGCACGTCCCACCCCGCCCTCAGCCCCGTCCGCATCGGGAAGCACGAACTGTCCTCCCGGTACGCCGTCGCGCCGATGACGCGCGTCTCGGCCACGCCCGACGGCGTCCCGACCCCGGAAATGGCCGAGTACTACGCCGAATTCGCCGCGGGCGGCTTCCCGCTGGTGATCACCGAAGGCGTCTACCCCGACGCCGCGCACAGCCAGGGCTACCTCAACCAGCCGGGCCTCGTCACCGCCGACCACGTCGACGGCTGGCGCGCGGTCACCGGCGCCGTGCACGCGGCGGGCGGGGTGATCATCGCCCAGCTCATGCACGCCGGTGCCCTTTCGCAGGGCAACCCGCACACGAGCGAGCGCATCGCCCCGTCCGCGGTGCGGCCGCGCGGCGAGATGATGCCCGAGTACGGGGGCCGCGGTCCGTGGCCGGTGCCGCGGGAGATGTCGGCGCGGGACATCGCCGACGTCGTCGCCGGGTTCGCCGCCGCCGCCCGCAACGCGGTCGCCGCGGGCTTCGACGGCGTCGAGGTGCACGCCGCCAACGGCTACCTGCTCGACCAGTTCATCACCGATTACACCAACCTGCGCACGGACTCCTACGGCGGCCCGATGCGCGACCGGGTCCGGCTCGCCGCCGAGGTCACGCACGCGATCAAAGCCGTGGTGCCCGCGGATTTCGTGGTCGGTGTCCGGCTCTCGCAGACCAAGGTCAACGACTTCACCTACCGCTGGCCGGACGGGGAACGCGACGCCGAAACCGTGTCCGCGGAGCTCGCCGCGAATGGAGCCGATTACCTGCACATCGCCAGCGAGGGCCGCAACTGGCTGGACACCGCGCGGCTGGCCGGCGGGCGCACGATCACCAGTGTCGCCCGGGTCGCCACCGGCCTGCCGGTGATCGCCAACGGCGGCATGCACGACGTCGTGCTCGCCGAACGCGTGCTCGGGGAAGGGCACGCGGACCTGCTGTCGGTCGCCCGGGCCGCGCTCGCCAACCCGGACCTGCCGCACCGGGTGGCCAAGGACGCCGAGCTGGACCGGTTCGACCACGGCATGCTGGACCCGGAAGTCACCTTGGCCAACGTGCGCCGGTGGCGGGAAGGCGAGCGCGGATGAGCACGGACTCGTGGCTGGGTGGCGCCGCCGCCGTCGCCACCCTCACGTTCGACGTGGACGCGGAAAGCCCGGTCCTGGCGGCCGGGGCGCACTACGCCGGGCACCTGATGACGATGTCGCACCAGTCCTACGGCCCCGACGTCGGCGTGCCGCGGATCCTGGACATGCTCGACGAGCTGGGCGTGCCCGCGACCTTCTTCGTCCCCGGCTGGGTCGCGCGGCACCGGCCGGGGCTCGCGGCGTCCATAGTGGAGCGTGGCCACGAGGTCGCCCACCACTCCTACGCCCACCGCGCCCCGACGTCGATGAGCGACCAGGAGGAACGCGACGACTTCGCGCGCGCGATGGACGTCTTCGCCGCGCAGGGCATCGAGATCCAGGGCCACCGGGCGGCGTTGTGGGGCGCGCGGTGGCAGACCCCGGAGCTGGTCGCCGAGCACGGCCTGCGCTACGACTCCTCGCTGATGGCCGACGACCGGCCCTACCGGATCGCCACCGCGCGGGGCGAGATCGCCGAGCTGCCCGTGCACTGGTCGCTGGACGACTGGGAGCAGTACGCCTTCCTCCCCGAGCCGGCCATCGGCACCGTGATCGAGTCGCCGGCCAAGGTCCTGGAGCTTCTGGTGCGCCGAGCTGGACGGGATGCGGCACTACGGCTGCCTGTTCAACCTGTGCTGCCACCCGTTCCTCTCCGGCCGCCCCGGGCGGCTGCTGGCCCTGCGCCGGCTCGTGGAGCACGCACTGGAGTACGGCGACGTCACGTTCCTGCGCTGCCGTGACGTCGCGGCCGCCGCGCTCGCCGACCCGGCGCTCACCGCGCGGGCGCTGCCGGAGCCGCCGGTCTACCCGTAGAACCCGGCCGCTTCGAGCGCGAGGTAGAGGTCGACCCGGTCCTCGGTGCGGGCGACGTCGCGCCCGGTCAGCTCCGCGACCTTCGCCAGCCGGTTGCGCAAGGTGTTGACGTGGACGAACAACGCCTCCGCCGTCGCCGCCCACTGCCCGCCGTGCTCGAGGAACGCCTGGACGGTGCGGACCAGGTCGCCGCCGCGCTGCGCGTCGTGCTCGCGCAGCGGGCCGAGCACGACGTCGGCGAAGTCCCGCAACGTGTCGGCGTCGTGCAGGCCGAGCAGCAGGCGGTGGGTGCCGAGTTCGGCGAAGGTCGCGACCGGCGTGCCGCCGCGGCGCCGCAGGACGCGGCAGGCTTCCCGGGACCGGACGAGCGGTTGCTTGAGCCCGGCGCAGTTCGCCACACTCCCGCCGATGCCGACCACGGCGCGGTGCCCGGGAAACTGGCCGTCGACGGCACGGGCCAGCCGGGTGCCGAGCTCGTGGAGCTCGGCGTCCGGCCGCCGCCACGGCACCACCGCGACGACGTCGCCGCTGCCGCCGGCCACCGCGGCCGGGGAGTTCTCGGCGAGGAAGAACTCCATGACGGCCTCGGCCAAGCCGGGCAGCGTGGGCGGCTCGGCGCCCGAGAAGGCCAGCGCCACCACGGCGAGTGCGCCGTCGGGGTCGACCCCGAACGCGCGGAGCCGCCCCGGGACCTCGCCGCTGCGCGCGGGTCCGGAAAGGATCATGTCCAGCAGCTCGCTGGCGAAGCGCAGTTCGATCGCGTGCACCGCTTGCTGTTTGGCCACTTCCAGGCTGAGGAAGCGAGCCGTCTGCTCCAGCGCCGCGCGTTCGCCGTCGCCGAGTTCCCGCAGCGGGCGCAGGCACAGCAGCGCCGCGTCGAGGTCGCCGATCGCGCCAACGAGGAAGACGCTCGCCACCCCCGCGTCCCCGAAGTCGATCTCCAGCGGCGGCGGGTGGTCGCCGAGGCGTTCGGCCGCGGTGTGGCGCTGCTCCGCGGTCAGGGCCGCGCCCGCCGCGGCCAGCAGCCGCCCGGCCCGGTCGACCACCGCCAGCGGCACGTCGTAGTCGCGGCGCAGCACCTCCAGCGCCCCGGTCGCGCCCGCGCCTCGGGAGAGCGCCGTCGTCAGGGCGTCGCCGCGCCGGACCATGCCGAGCAGGCTGGTCTGGCGCATCGCGGCGTAGTGGCCTGCCGCGGCCCGGGTGACCGCCGTGAACGGCACGCCGATCGCGATTTCCACCAGGGGCAGCTCGGCCACCGCACAGGCGTCGATCACGGCCTGCGGCGTCCGCGGCTGTTGTTCGCGCAGCCCGAACACGATCCCGGCGGCCCCGGCCCGCACGACGTTGCCGACGAACTCCGCGGCCTCCGCCTGCTCCAGCCACATCCCGTTGGTCAGCACCAGCTCCCGCTCACCCAGGTACGGCGAGGGATCGCTCAACTCGGTGTTGTGCACCCACACCACGCGCTCGTCCACCGCGCCGGCGCGGCCTTCCACCAGCAGGCGCAGGCCCAGATCGGGGTTGTCGAGCAGCGAGCGGATCGTGAACACGTTGTGAAGCTTACACAGCGAGCCGGCGTTTCGCTGGAGCTTCCTCCACTGGTCACGCCCCTGAGGCGGGTGCTTTTGTAAGGCAACTCACCGTCCCTTTTGGAGGTTGCCATGGTGCGGGAAACGCCGGAGAGCGTGCCCTTCGACGCGCACGGGATCGAGCCGATCCCGGACCGCGGCCGGGACTGCACGCCGTGGGAGCAGTTCTGGATCTGGTCCGGCGCCAACATCGCGCCGATCAACTGGGTGCTCGGCGCGCTCGGGGTCACGCTGGGGCTGAGCCTGGTGGAGACGCTGGTCGTGGTCGCGCTGGGCAACCTGGTCGGCTGCGCGGTCTTCGGGCTGTGCAACGTGCTGGGCCACCGCACCGGGGTGAACCAGATGGTGCTGGGCCGCGCGCCCTTCGGCCGCCGGGGCGCCAAGGTGCCCGGTGTCATCCAGGGACTGCTGGCGATGGCGTGGGTCGGCGTCAACACGTGGGTGGTCCTGGACCTGATGCTGGCCGTGCTGCGCCAGCTCGGGATCGAGGGCGGGCCGTGGCTGCGCTACCTCGTCGCCGGGGTGATCATGGCGGTCCAGCTGTGGCTGGCGCTGTACGGGTTCTACGCGATCCGGTCGTTCGAGAAGTACACCGTGCCCGCCACCGTGCTCGTGATGGTCGTGATGACGGTGCTCGCGCTCAGCCGGGCGGACCTGGACTGGACCTCGTCGACCGCGACGTCGACTCCGGACAAGGTCACCGCGGTGACCCAGCTGCTCACCGCGATCGGCGTCGGCTGGGGCATCACGTGGGTGCCGTACTCGGCGGACTACAGCCGCTTCGTCCGGCGCGGCGCGTCCTCGCGTTCGGTGTTCCTGGCCTCGGCGCTGGGCATGTACCTGCCGACGGTGTGGCTCGCGGCGCTCGGGGCGTGCCTGGCCAGCGCGGGCGGCAGCGGCGACCCGTCCGCGATCGTGGTGAGCGCGTTCGGCACGATGGCGCTGCCGGTGCTGCTGCTGATCATGCACGGTCCCATCGCGACGAACATCCTCAACCTCTACTCGTCGTCGCTGGCCGCGTTGAGCATCGGGGTGAAGATCGCGCGCTGGAAGCTCACCCTCTTCGCCGGCGTCGTCGCTTCGGTCGTGCTGCTGGTGCTGATGGAGGCGGACAGTTTCGCGCACGCCTTCGACAACTGGATGACCTCGATCCTGGTGTGGATCAGCCCGTGGGCGGCGATCGTGCTGATCGACTACTTCGTGCTGCGCCGCGGAAGGCTGGACGTGCGGTCGCTGTACGCGGAGTCGAAGTCGGTGAACGGCCGCGCGCTGCTGGCGCTCGGCCTGGGTGTGGTGGCGGCGTGGTCATGGCAGTACGGGCTGACCCCGCTGATGCAGGGCCCGCTGGCGACGGCGATGAACAACACGGACTTCTCGTGGCTGTCCGGTTCGGTCGTCGCCGGCGGCCTGTACTACCTGCTGGCTCGGCGCGCGCCCCGGCGTTCGGAAGTCGGTGCGAGCCGGTGACCACGGTGGAAGATGCGCTGACCCGAGCCCATCGGACGCGCAACACGTTCCTCCGGATCACCGACGAGCGGGCGGCGGCCGTGGTGTCGCAGGGCCCGCTCGCGGGGATGCCGTTCGCGGTCAAGGACATCTTCGACGTCCGCGGGACCCGGACGTCGGCGGCGTCGCGGGTGTTCGACGACCGGCCGGACGCGAGCCGCGACGCGGAAGCGGTGCGCCGCGTCACCGCGGCCGGAGCGGCGCTCATCGGCAAGACGACGATGAGCGAGCTGGCGTACTCGGGGCTCGGAGTCAACGAAAGGTTCGGCACGCCAACGCTTTCCCGCGCGGGCCGCGAACACGTCGTCGGCGGTTCGTCGTCGGGGTCGGCCGCGGCGGTGCGGGCGGGGGTCGTCGCGTTCGCCCTCGCGAGCGACACGTCCGGGTCCGCCCGCATCCCGGCGGCCTGGGTGGGTGTGTTCGGGTTCCGCCCGAGCCTGGGCCGGTATCCCTCGGACGGCATGACGGCGCTGGCGCCGACTCTCGACACGGCGGGTCTCATCGCCGCCCGGCTCGAGCACGTCGAAGCCGTCGACCGGATCCTCGGTGGCGACCCGGGTCCGGCCCCGGAGGTGCCGGTTTTCGTCGTCCCGCACGAGGAGTACCTGAGCGGCTGCGACGGCGACGTCCTCGACCGGTTCCACGCGGACCTGGCGAGGCTGCGCGCGGCGGGGTTTCGCGTCGCCGAGCGCCGACTCGAATCGCTCGAACTCGCCCGACGGCTGCACCGGTTGCACGTGCCGATCGTGGAGTCGGAGGCGTACGCGGCGTTCGGGCGGTACCTCGAGGAGCCGGATCTCCTGTCTTCTCAGGTGCGGCGGCGGCTCGAGCGGGCCCGGACCCGGCTGCGGCAAGGGTCCGCGGATCCGCTCTACGGGTCGGTTTCTTCGCTCCGCCGCCAGTTCCGCCGGGAGTTGGGGAACGCCTTGTTGCTCAGCCCCGCAACGGAAATCGACGCCCCGGCCTACGACGACGTCCGCGCGTCCGCGGAGGCGCACGACGAGGTGAACGCGCGGGCGTTGGCCTTGACGATGGTCTTGAGCTACCTGGACGCACCCAGCCTCGTCATCCCCTTCGGCGGCGGCGGTCTGCCACGCAGTATCCAGGTTTCCGGAGCGTCCGGGTGGGACGGACGCGTCCTGCGGGCGGCTCGGCAGCTCGGAGCCGCGCCCGGTCTCTCGGAAACGGCCCGCCACTGGTGATGGTGCCGTCTCACGTATGGTCGGCCCGGCGGCGCTCCGCCGGGCCGACCGCGGAACTTCACCAGTTGGCGCGCGGGGTTCCGGCCGCCGGGGTCGGGGTGTCCTCCGCGGGCACCTGCCGGGTCGGTGCGCTCGCCGCGTCGCGGCTGCCCACCTGGTTCTCCAGGTTCGCCATCCAGCCGCGCCAGCGGTCCTGCGCCGGCTTGATCAGGCCGCCGCCGAAGCCGACCACGATCACGCCGCCGATCGTCGCCAGCACCGCGATCAGCACCGGGCCCGTGATCGCCGTCGCGATGTTCACCTGACCCAGCGCCGCGATGATGCCGAACGCCATGATCAACCAGTACGCCGCCAGCGAAAGCGGACGAGCCGCCCCACGGCCGGACAACGCCGACGCCACCATGTCACGCACCACCTTCGCGATCGCCGCGGCCACCACGACCAGCACCAGCGCCACCACGATCCGCGGCAGGAACGCGATGATGTCGTTGAGCAGCTGGCTCACCGGGTTCGTCGGCCCGAACACCCCGAACGCCAGCTGCAGCGCGATCAGCAGCACGAAGTAGTAGACCAATTTGACGAGAATGCCCGTCGCGTCGATCTCCTGCCCGCCGACCATTCCGGTCAGCCCGGTCTTGTCCACCAGCTTCCGGAAGCCGATCTTCCGGAGCACCAGCGACAAGCCTTTCGACACGGCTTTCGCGATCAGCCAGCCGATCAGCAGGATGATCAGGAACCCGACGAGTTTCGGGACGAACGTGGCCACCAGAGCCCACGCCTGACCGAGCCCGTCCCTCAATTGCTGGCCCATGTCGACCCTCTTTTCCGTTCCGCCGCGCAGAGATCTGCTTGGTGCGCATAGTGCACGGATGGTCAAACAGCGGCCGTGGGACGGCAACTCGAGCACCCCGGCTGAGGTATTCGACCCGAATTCCGCTCAAACTCATTCCCCGAGCGGGCGACCCCGCGCGGGGTACCCCGGGCCCGCGGCGCCCGTTCACCGCACTCGGAGAACCAGCTTTCCCGTCGTCGAGCCGGATTCGATCCGGCGGTGGGCGTCGACGGCCTGGTCCAACCCGAGCGCCTCGACCTCCACGCGCAGCTCCCCGTCCGCGACGGCCTGGACCGCGCGGCGCAATGCGCGCCCCACCTCCCCGGGAGCGACCGCCGAGAACGCCGCCAAGTTGAACCCCGACACGGTCTTGTTCGTGAACCACAGCTCGTTCGCCGGGATGCCGACGTCCTCGGCACCCGAGGCGTTGCCCATCACCACCAGCCGCCCCATCGGGGCCAGCCGGTCCAGGCTCGCGCGGCGGGACGGGCCGCCGACCATGTCCACGACGACGTCGAACTCGCCGGTGCCGTCGACCTCGTCGCGCAGGACGACCTCGTCGTAGCCGAACGCCTTCGCGGCCGGGATCTTCGCCGCACTCCCCACGGTGCCGACCACCCGGCCCGCGCCGAGCAGCCGGGCCACCTGTCCGAGCTGGCTGCCGACCCCACCGGCGGCGGCGTGCACCAGCACGCTTTCCCCGCGCGCCAACCGGGCGACGCGCTCGAGCACGAGGAACGCGGTGGTGCTGTTGGACGGCAGCGCCGCCCCGACCTCGAACCCGGCCTCCCCCAGCGGCGCGACCAGCGCGGCGTTCGCGGTGACGACCTCGGCGTAACCCCCACTGTCCACAATGGTCAACGCGGCGACCGGCTCCCCCACCTGGAATCCCCCGACGCCCGCCCCCAGCGCCCGGATCCGGCCGGAGACCTCGATACCGGGGACGAATGGCAGCGCAACGTCCACCACGCCCTGCCGGTAGAGGATTTCGGCGAAGTTGGCTCCGGCGTAGGCGACGTCGATCGAGACCTCGCCCGGGCCGGGCTCCGGGACCGGGACGTCGCCGAGCCGGAGGACCTCGGCCGCGCCGAACTCGGGGATGCTGACCGCTTTCATGCTGTTCGCCATGGGTTCGAGCCTATGGCGGTGGCGGCGGGCGGCCAGGTCCCGCGCCACCTGGGTCCGCCAGTACCAGGCAGCTACGCGTTCGCCTCGGCGAGCAGGCCGGATTCGTCGTCGTTGTCGCTCGTACCCGGTTCATCCGCATTGCCGTCCGGGTTCGAAGAAGAACTCAGGCGCTTGCGGACGGCGTCGTAGATCGGGGTGGCCTCGACGGTCTCATTCATGGCGCAATTCTCCAGACGCGACCGTCGCCCGAGAACCCCGGAACGGGCAACTCGATCGAGTGAAAAAAGGTCTTCACGGCCGTGGGCGCGTCAAGGCGCGACGCGGGCGGGGAATCACCAGCGGACCGAGATGCGGCACGCCGTCGTCCAGTTTGAACCGCAGCGCGAGATCGAAGGTGTCTTCGAGCTTCGCGGCCAGTTTCCGTGCCACGTCGCGGTCTCCGGCCGACCGCGCGTCCGCCGCGTCGCGGCTCACCCTGGTGATCCGCCGCCGAAAGGCAGCCTCGAACCGCACCTTTTCGTCCATTCTGGCAATCCTCTGATCAAACGCGAAAGAAACGACCCCCGGAGCCCGGCGAGAACTGCCCGCCCGGCGCCCGGCGACTGTAGCAGCGCGCCGAAGCGCCGATCGACGGCACCCGCGCGACGATCACGACGCGCAATTCGCCTCGGGCAGCACGGTCCGGAGTCCTGTCGACGCCGACGCGACAGACCGGACGAATCGCCCGGAAGGTCACGCACGTCAGGTTCGCTCAAGCGGAATCACCTGTTCGGGTGACCCGATCCGCGCCAGACGGTGATGACCCCGCTCCACCGCTCTGAGTACGTCCGGTCACCCGGGCACCACCCGCTCAGGCCGGCACCGGGCCCCGAATGGCCGGGCACCGCGCCACACAAAGCTACCCAGAGTAGGTCTCGCGGGTCCCGGTCACCCCGGCTCCTCACCCAGTCCTGAGGTTCCTTGGTCCGTTCGCGTCATGGAACCTGGTGCCGGGCATCACCCCTTTGCCCCCACCGACCGACCTCGAGGTGCAGCACCATGGCGACGATCGACGCGATCACCCGGCGTTCCGCCGGGGTTCACCGCGCCCCGGACAGTCCCGCCGCGGTGCGGGTGCTCGTCCTGGCCACCCAGCCCCTGGCCGCCTACGGCCTGCGCGCGCTGGTCGACCACACCGACGGCCTCGCCTGGTGCGGCGCCGCCCCCAGCGCCGACCACGCGCTGGCCGCCGTCCGACGCCTGCGACCCCACGTCGTGCTCGTCGACAGCAGACTCGACCGCGACGCCCGCGGCATCCACGCCCTGCGCGAGGCCCACGCCGCCGTCCGCGTGATCGGCCTGGTGCACGACAACGACCCGGCCGCCGCCGACTACCTGCACGCCGCCCGCACCGCCCGGGTCAACGGCCTGGTCTCCCAGTCGGCCGCCCCGGACGTGGTCATCGCCGCGATCCGCGCGGCGCACTGCGAACGGCCGTTCCTCGACCCCCAGCTCGCCCGCCTGGTCACCGGCGAGTCCGGCGTCATCCCGGCGCAGAGCACCCGCCTCACCCAACGCCAGTCGGAAATCCTCCGGCTGATCGCCCACGGGTTCCGCAACGCCGAAATCGCCGAGGAACTGGGCGTCTCGACCGAAACGATCCGCACCCACGCCAAGCAGATCATGCACCGGCTCGCGGCCCGCGACCGCGCGCACGCGGTGGCCCGCGGCTACCACCTCGGCCTGCTCAGCACCCCGGACCCGGTGATCCCGCGCTCGGCCTGAGCCACCGGCCCCGGAGAACCGTCGCGTGCGGCTCAGGCGGGGAGGCGGCCCGCCACGACGGCGGCCGCCGCCTTGGCGATCTCGCATGTTTCGCCGGGTCCTCGGCGTGGCTGATCGCGACGTCCGGTCGTCATCGGAGGCCGCCGTCGCGACCGGGTGGTCCGGGCGGAGTTCCGGCACGTCGGCAGACGTGCGCAGGGAGCACGGGCCGGTGTCCGCGAGCGGCGGGCCGCTACTTCTTCACGGGGTAGGCCGTCGGGGTCCGGCCGTCGTCGGCGACGCCGATGGCCGCGTATTTGCTCACCCAGAACGGTTCGACGCCGACCTCGGTGGTCACGTCCTTGCCGGTTTTCGCGTCGAGCGCGATCGGCTTGCGGCCCTGGGTGGTGCCGTAGAGCATGCCGTGCCAGGCGGTGAGGACCCCGGGCGCGACGCGGTTGGCGGTCTGGTCCGGCAGGCTCCAGAGCTTCTTCGCGGTCGCGGCGTCGTAGGCGGTCAGCACGCCGGACGAGGAGCAGACCAGCACCGACTGCTGGTCGTAGAAGCAGTCACCGTAGCTGGAGACGGCCGAGCCGTATTCGCCGGTGAGCTTGCCCTTCTCGGCGCCGGTGGCGGGGTCGAGGAACACCAGGAACGTGCCGCCGTGGACGTTCTGCTCGATCTTCGCCTTCTGGTCGACCACGACCAGCGCGGGATCGGCGGCCACGACGTCGAGCGAGTAGGAGTCCTTGGCGGCGACCCACTTCTGCTGCCCGGTCACGACGTCGAGGGCGGTGATCTGGCTCGTGTAGCCGCTGTGGAGCCCGGCGCTGTAGTCGACGCCGGCCAGGACGTCCCCGTGGACGGTGCCGCCGATGTAGTCGTTGCGGGTCCAGAGCGTGGTGCCCTTGGCCGGGTCCAGGCCGACGGTGATGCGCTGTTCGTCCTTGACGTAGGCCGCGATCACGGCCTTGTCGGTGACCCCGACGACCTTGGTCACGGCGTTGCTCGCGTCGGCGTACTGGTCGGTGGAGACCTTGGTGTCGGCCTGCCACACCTTCTTGCCGGTGGCGACGTCGGCGGCGAGCACCGTGAGCGCGATGTAGCCGGGCGTGGTGCCCTGTTCGGGCACGCTGACCGGGACGGCGGCGACGGCGAGCTGATCGGTCACGACCGGCGGCCGCGGCCCGGTGGTGTTCACGAACGGGCCGCGCTGGTTGTTGGGGTCGCCGGGCTTGCCCTCGATCGGCGCCTCCCACTGCTGCTTGCCGGTGAGGACGTCCACGGCGGTCATCCCGGTGGGCCCGACGATGTAGGCCGTGCGGTCACGCAGGGTGAGGAACTTCGCGGTGATGCCGCCCCCGGCGTTGGTGCTGAACGCCCCGGCGGGCAGCGGCACGCCCGCGGCGGCGTCGAACTCCGTGGGCGGGTCGGCCGTCTTGGCCTCCGGAGCGGTGCTGGTGGGCGTCCCGGCCGCGGTGGCCACGCCGGACTGCCCCGGCTGCGGGGTGGCCACCCCGCCACTGCAGCCACTGATCGTGATCACTGCCACCAGGCAGGTCGTGGTGGCCAGTACTCGCCGCATCTGTTCGCTTTCTCCCCATCGCATCGCGCCGGACGAAAGCTGTGCGGGCCGGCCCTCCCCGCCCGGCCGCACAGCTCGGCATCACCGTACGAACACGGTTCAAACAGCTTTCTAACACCGCCCGCGGGTCCACAGTGGCCGGACCACTCGATCGGGCAGTTCAGCGGGCGTGCCGTCGCGTAAAGTACGAGCCGGTTATGGACTTCTCAGTGCTCGGGCCGGTGCGGGCGTTCTCCGGCGGTCACCCCGTCGACCTCGGCGTCCGCAAGCAGCGGTTCGTCCTCGCGGTGCTGCTGCTGGAAGCCAACAAGCACGTGCCTGCGGACCGGCTGATCGAGCTGGCCTGGCCCGAGGGCGAGGCGCCGGACACCGCCCGGGCCGTGATCCACACCCAGATCAGCCGCCTGCGCGCGACCTTCGCCGGGGCCGAGGACGTCACGCTGGTGCGCGAAGGATCCGGCTACCAGCTGCGCCTCGATCCCATGCGGGTCGACGTCTTCCGGTTTCACGCTCTGTGCGCGCGGGCGCGGGCCGCCACCGACGACCGCCGGATCGAGCTGCTCGAGGAGGCGCTGGCGCTGTGGGACGGGCCGGCGCTGTCGTCGGTGGCCACCGAGGATGTCCGGCTCCGGGTGGCCGCGCCGCTGGAGGAGGCGCGGCTGGGCGCGCTGGAGGACCGGTTCGGGGCGTACCTGCGGCTCGGCCGCGAGGCCGAGATCGTCCACGAGCTCGCCGAGGCGGCCACCGAGCACCCGCTGCGTCAGCAACTGGTGGCCAAGCTGATGCTCGCCCTGCACCGGCTGGACCGCACGCCCGAGGCGCTGGCCACCTACCAGCGGCTCCACCGGCGGCTCGACGAGGAGCTGGGCATCGAACCGGCGCCCGCGGTGCGTCGGCTCCAGGTGCGGATCCTGCGCGGCGACCCGTCGCTCATGCCGTTCACCGGACCCCGCCAGCTGCCGCCGGACGTCGACCACTACACCGGCCGCCACGACGTCCTCGACTCCCTCACCGGCCTGTTCGGCACCGGCGACCGGGTCCCGGCCGTCGCGGCGATCACCGGCAAGCCCGGGCTGGGCAAGACCGCGCTCGCGATCCGGGCGGCCCACCGCCTGGCCGCGCGGTTCCCGGACGGGCAGCTGTTCGTCGACCTGCACGGCGCCGGGCCCCGGCCGCGGGACCCGGCCGAGGTACTGGCCCGGTTCCTCCGCGACCTCGGGGTCGCGGGCACCGACCTCCCGGCCTCCGTGGAGGAGCGGGTCGGCCTGTTCCGGGACCGCACCGCGAGCCGCCGCATCCTGGTCGTCCTGGACAACGCGGCCGACGAGGAGCAGCTGCGGCCGTTGATCCCGGGAAACCCGGAGTGCGGCGTGCTGGTCACCAGCCGTCGCCGCCTCACCGGGCTGGACCTGCGAGGCCTGATCCACCTCGACGGACTGGCCGACGAGGACGCCCTCGCGTTGCTGACCGGCCTGGCGCCGTGGGTCGCCGACGAGCCGCGCGAGGCCGCGGAGATCGTCCGGCTCTGCGGCGGGTTGCCACTGGCCCTGCGGATCGTGGGCACGAAGCTGAGGTCCCGCCCGCACCAGACGGTCGCCGACCTGGCCGCGCGGCTGGCGGACGAACGCGACCGGCTGGACGAGCTCGTCGGCGGCGACCGGGAGGTCCGGGCCGGCTTCCTGCTCAGCTACGACGGCCTCGAAGCCGGCCAGCGGCGCGCGTTCCGGCTGCTGGCGGCCATGCCGGACACCGGGTTCGCGGCCTGGGCGGCGGCCGTGGCGCTGGGCGAGGACCTCCGCACCGCGGAACGGCTGCTGGAAAGCCTCGTGGACGTGAGCCTCCTGGAGTGCGGACGCGGCGAGTTCACCGCGACCCGGTACCACTTCCACGACCTGATCCGCTTGTACGCCAAGGAAAAGCTTTCGTCGGCGGATCGTGCGGCGGTCTGGTCGAGGCTCACCGACGCCTACCTGCACCTGGGGAAACGCGCGGACGCGCGGCTGGAGTTCGGCGGCCTGCACCAGTTCACCCCGCCGCCGCTGGCGCTGGAGGCGCCCGGGCTGCTCGCGGAGGTGGACCGGAACGCACCGGCGTGGCTGGCGGACGAGCACGCCTCGATCGTCCACGCGGTGGAACTGTCGGCGGTGGCCGGCGACGACGCGACGACGTGCCAGCTGTCGGCGACCGTGGCGGCCTTCCTGGAACTGCGGGCCCAGTGGAGCGACCTGCGGCGGGTGGCGGAGCTCAGCCACGTCGCGGCGACCAGAATGGACAGTCCGTATTGGACGGCCTACGCCCTGTTCGCGCTCGGGCTGGCGGCCCGGGAGACCCGGGACTTCGCGACGGCGGAGCGCTCCTTCCGCGACGCACTGGCGGTGCTGCCGCGGGCGGGCGATCCGTTGCTGGAGGTCGTCATCCTGTTGTCGGTGGGTGTGTCCCACCGGTTGCTGGGCCGCTGGGACGAGGCGGCGGCGCACTTCGCCGGTTGTCTGTCCAGGTTGGACTCCCTGGCCGCGCCGCGGTGGCGCGCGTACACGTTGCGGGAGTACGGGGTGCTGCACCGTTACCGCGGCGAGTGGGCGAAAGCGAAGGAGTTCCTCACCGAAGCGATCGCGACCTACGAGGCCCTCGGCGACGTGCGGTGGGCGGCGGCCAGCGGCCGCGAGCTGGGCATCGTCCACCAGGACGAGGGCAACCGCGCGGCGGCCGTCGAGCAGCTGACGGCCAGCCGCCAGGCGCTCCGGGACGCGGGCGACGGCAGGCGGGAAGCCGCGACGCTCCGCTGCCTCGGCTGGGTGGCGCTGGAAGCGGGCGACCTGCCCGAAGCGCTCGCCCATGCGAGCCAAGCCCGGGAGATCCTCAGCCGGACGCGGGACAGTCACGGGCTGGCCTGCGCGGAGGTGCTCCTGGGCGACATCCACCTGGCACTGGGCGACCCGGCGACCGGACGCGCGCACGTGGACCGGGGAGTGGCGTACCTCGAGACGTCCGGCGACCCCCGGTGGCGCGGGAAGTCCCTGCTCAGCCTGGGCCGCCACCTGGCGGCGGCCGGTGACGACCGCGGTGCGCGGGCGGCGTGGGAGAAGGCGTGGGAGGACCTGTCCCGGATCGGCGCTCACGAGGCGGCGACGGTCCGTGCTTTGCTCGACGGGTGAGCCGGGACCCGCGCTTCCGCTGTTGACGCGGGGGGCAGCGCGCCGACGCAAACGGCGCGCCGCATCAGGCGCCGAGATCCGGCCGCCACGCAAGCAACGCCACGCACCATCGACAACGGCGCCCCCGCCACGAGCCGCATCACGAACCCAGACCCGCCGTCTCGCAAGGAAAGCCGGGGCGGCGCGGCGGGCGCCGTCAGGCGCTGAGGCCCGGCCGCCGCGTCAACAACGTCAAGCGGCGCACCACCGACAACGGCGCCGCCGCGACGTCCCCCGCCGGCCGGGTCCCGTAGATCGCGTCCGCCACCGAACGCTTGAGCTCCCGGCACCGGCGCAGCACCTCCGGCGGAAACCCACCGCCGGTCGGCTGCCGCGGGGAGCCGGAATCGGACGGCGTCGAGAGGCTCCACCCCGAGCCCAACCTGAGCAAACCGCGGTGCTTGGGCGTGTAGTACTCGCTCGAAAAGCTCACCGCCAAGCCGGTCGCGCCGGCCGCGGCCGCGAGCAGGTGCATGTGGTAGCGGCTGGAAATCCACGTCTGGCCCGGCGCCGCGGGCAACCCACGGCGCCACACCTCGCGGAACGGAACGAACTCCGCTCCGTCCAATTCGGACTCCAGGAACGCCGGAACCGTGCGGTCCACCCGCGGGATGCCTTCGACGATCGCCAGCCGCCGCGGGTCTACCCGCCACGCTCGCAGCACCGCCAGCAGGCGGGCCGCCCGGGTGACTGGTGCGGCCCGGCCGATGTCGGACTGCACGCACACCACGAACTCCCGCGCCTCCCGCTGGAGGGCCGGGGCCGGCAGGTCGAGGAACACGTCGTCGCACGTGCTCACTCCACGGGCCAGCAGCTCCGCCGACGGCTCGTCGCGCGCGTCGACGACGTCGAAGTCGGCCGCCGAGGACCGGAGGAGGCCCTCGGCGCCCCGCGGGAACGGCACCAGACCCTGGCCGGTCATCGCCGTGCGCGCCCCGGACCGCGACGCCGCGGCGGCCACGCCCGCGAGCAGCCCGATGTGCCGGGGCCAGAGCGCGTTCAGGTAACCGCCGCCGATCACGTGCAGCACGTCCGCCCGGCCGAGCAGCTCGATGCCCGCGTCCCAGCGCGGGGCGAGCCCGGGGTCGCGCACCGCCGCCCGCACCCAGTCCGCCACCACCTCCGGCTCGTCCGACGGCGCCTCCCCGCACAGCCGCCACAGGGTGTCCGTGCACCGCAGCCGGGGGTGCAGGTCGCCGAGCAGGAGCTGGGCCGGTCCGGGTGAGTGCGTGTCGAGCCAGACGTCGGCGCCGGGGTCCGTGCGGGCCAGGTGCCGCAACCACGTCGCCGCGATCAGCTCGTCGCCGAAGTTGGGGTAACCGCTCGGCCCGACGAGGTACAGGACGCGGCGCGCCCCGGCCGACGTCACTTCGCGACGCTGATCTGCGTGTCCAACGCCTGGTCGCCCTGCGCCTTTTCGTTGCCGGTCGCGTCCCGCGCCACGCGTTCACCGGTCACGCCGAGCCCTTCGAGTGCGGTCGTGATCGCTTCGGCGCGTTTCTCCGAAAGTGCCTTCGCCTTTTCGTCGTCGGGGTAACCCGCATGGGTGGAAACACTGATCTTCACGGCGTTGCCCTGCAATGCCTTGGCGATTTCGCCGAGCGTCTGCCGGGCCTGCTCGGTCAATTCGGCTTTTTCGGGGGTGAAGGTGATCGGAGCGCGCTGCAACGCCTGCTCGATCGTCGTGCCGACCTGCTGCGCGGCGTCGCTGTCGAGCTGACCCGGTGCACCCGACGACGTCGCGGTGCCGCCGGACGAGCTGAGATCCGGGCCGGACGACGCCGTGCCGGCCGAGTCGCACGCCGTGACCAGGCTCGCCACGAACGCCGCCCCCACCGCCGTGCGGACAATTGTGCTGCGCATGAAGTTCGAACTCCCTCGACTGTCGCGTCCGGTTGCTGCCGGGGATCCGAACACGGCCGGATGACGACGGCAACCGCGCCCCGGGCGAACCCACCCGCGTGAGGTATCACTTCACCCGGGTATGCGGTTCGAGTTGCACGCCGTCGCCGCGTGACTTTGATGGGTGGCGGCAACCGGAAATCGGAAGGAACTGAGATGGGTATCGACTTCGATGATGTGAAGAACGTCGCGAGCGAGGAGAACATCGACCGGGCGGCCGATTTCGCGAAATCGCGGTTCGGCGAGCACGCCGACAAGATCGACGCGGGCGCCGACCGGGCGAAGGACTTCCTCGGCGGCGACCAGCAGAGCGAACGCCGCGACGAGAACGCGGGCGGCGACTACGGCCGTCACTCGGGCGGAGATTACGGCGAATCGCCCTCCGGGGACGAACGCGGCGCCGAGCAGTCCTTCTCCGGTGGCCGCTACGACCAAGACGCGGGTGGGTACGGCGAGCCGTCCGAGGGCAACCGCGACTCCGAGCGCGGCTACGGCGGCTGAGCGCGTCGTCGGCGGCGAGGCGCTCAGCCGGGCCCTCGCCGCCTTCGGTGACCGTGAGCCACGGATCGGCAAATAAGGACTATACAGTCCACTTACAGCCGGGGGCGGATGCACCCGGCCGAGGCCGGAACGACTACTCTGCAAGGCATGACGGCCGACTGCAACGACGGACCCGGCCCGCGTCTCGACACCTCGGAGCCGGATTCCCGCGCACGCGTCGTGGCTGCGGCGACCGCCCTCCTGGTGCGCCACGGCGTCAGCTCGCTCAGCCCGGCGCGCGTCCAAGCCGCCGCCGACGTGAGCCGGGCCGAACTCGAGCAGCTGTTCCCGGACCCCGACGCGATCGTGGAAGCGATCGTGTCCACTCAACTGGACGCCGTGTTCCGGGCTCAGCGCCCTCGCCTGGACGGCGTTCAGCAGGTCGGCGACCTGGAACGGTGGCTGCTCGACCCGCCAACACCCGAAAACGGCTGCGCGCTCGGTTCGCTGATCCACCTCCTCGCCGACCGCCACGATCGGGGTCACCGCGCCCTCGCCGACGCGTTCGCCCAGTGGAAGACCCTGCTGGCCGCGACGTTGTCGCGACTGCAGGCCGCCGGTGAACTCGACCGCGGCGCGGACCCCGGGAAGCTCGCCACCGGCCTCATCGCCGCCCTGCAGGGCGGTCACCTGCTGGCACACCTCACCCAGGACGCCGACCAGTTGCACGCGACGCTGGAGATGGCGTTCGACCAGGTTCGCGCCCATGCGACCTAGTGGACGATATGGTCCACACGTAGCCGGGCTCGCGGCACCGTCCGCACGGTGCCGCGAGCCCTCCGCGGGAGGCGGACCACTACGGGCGGACGCGGATGATCGTCTTGCCCTTGACCCGCTCCGCCGGGTTGAAGGCGGCGACGGCGTCGTCGAGGGCGGCGACCTGGCCGATGTTCGTCTTCAGCCGGCCCTCGCGGACCCGGCGGGCGATCTCACCCAGCTGAGCGCGGTCGGCTTCGACGACGAAGTCGATCGCCAAGCCGTCGGCGGGCCGTGCCTCCGGCGGACCGGCGATCGTCACCAGCGTTCCCCCGGCGCGAACCAGGTCCGCGGACCGCTTCTGGATGTCGCCGCCGAAGACGTCGAAAACCAGGTCGACCCCGCCGACCTCGTCCAGCGAGTCGTGCTCGAGGTCCACGAACTCCCGCGCCCCGAAGTCGAGCGCCGACTGACGATCGGCGGCGCGCCCGGTGCCGATGACGTACGCGCCCGCCTCGCGCGCGAGTTGCGCCACCATCGAACCGACCCCGCCGGCCACCCCGTGCACCAGGACGCTCTGCCCGGCCTCGACGCGGCCGTGCACGAACAGCCCCTGCCACGCGGTCAGGCCCGAGATCGGCAGGCTCGCCCCGACCGTGAAGTCGATGTCGCCCGGCAACGGCGCGAGGTTCCGCGCCTCGACGGCCGCGTACTCCGCCAACGTGCCGTCACGGGTCCAGTCGGTCAGGCCGAACACCCGCTGCCCCACCGACAACCCCCGCGTGCCGTACCCGAGCGCGCTGACCACGCCGGCCAGCTCGTGCCCGGGCACCGACGGCGTCCGGTCGCGGCCGAGCCGGTCGACCCAGGCCGACGGCCACGTCAGCTCGCCGGGGGTGAACCCCGATGCGTGCACCTCGACGAGGACGTCGTTGCCCGCCGCCTCCGCTCGCGGCCGCTCCACCACCTTCATCCCGGCCGTTCCCGCGGCCTGGTCCGTCACCACGATCGCCTTCATCCGGCACCTTCCTGCATTTCGTTGGTCACAGCCACGACGACCGGCTCAGCCGGTCGGCCCGAACCGGCTCACCCGGATCCGCTTCTCCTCGACCCCGACGTCGGCGAGCAGACCGGTCGCCGCGTCGCAGAATCCTTGCGAGCCGCAGACGTAGACATCGCGGTCCGCCTCGGCCAGCGGCCGGAGGTCCTCGGCCGTGAGACGGCCGACCGGCCGGGAACCGCCCGCGGGGCCTCGGCGGGTGTAGACGACCGTGGTCTCCGGACCGGTGATTTCGTCCGCGTAGTAAAGATCTTCGGGTGATCGGACGGACACGACCAGCCGCATCAGGCCGGCTCGGCCCGCGCCTCGGGCCAGCCGCAGCATGGACATGAGCGGGACCACCCCGGAACCCCCGGCGAC
This sequence comes from Amycolatopsis nalaikhensis, assembly GCF_030264295.1. GTDB lineage: Bacteria > Actinomycetota > Actinomycetes > Mycobacteriales > Pseudonocardiaceae > Amycolatopsis > Amycolatopsis nalaikhensis. Next base: position 9,695,227 of record NZ_CP127173.1, read on the forward strand.
ACCCAGGGCGGGCGCGTCGCCGTCCCAGGAGAAGAACCGGCCGATCGGGCCGCGGACCTGCAGCGTGTCACCGACTTCGACCACGTCGTGCAGGAACGCCGACACCTCGCCGTCCGGCAGCTTCTCGACCGTGAGCTCGACTGTGCTCGCCGCCGGGCGCGCTGGCCACCGAGTAGTCCCGCTGGGCGTGGTAGCCGTCCGGGGCGGTCAGCCGGACGACGTAGAACTGGCCCGCCCGGTGCGTCCGGGGCTCGGCGAGCCGCAGCCGGAACGTCTTCGCGTGCGGGGTCTCCTCGCCGATCGCGGTCACGACGCCGGTCTGCCAGGACGAAGCCGTGGCCATCAGTCGCCCTGGTAACGCTGCTCGAGCCACGGGTCGCCGTGGTCGTGGTAGCCGTTGCGCTCCCAGAAACCCTGCTCGTCCTCGGCCATGAACTTCAGCCCGGACACCCACTTCGCGCTCTTCCAGAAGTACAGGTGCGGCACCAGCAGCCGGGCCGGGCCGCCGTGGATGTCGTCCAGCGGTGCGCCGTTGACGTCCCACACCACCCAGGCGCGGCCGTCGACCACGTCCTCGATCGGCAGGTTGGTCGTGTAGCCGGTGTGCGACCGCGCCATGACGTAGGCCGCGTCGTCGCGCACCCCGGCGACGTCGAGGAGGGTGTCGACGGAGACGCCGTCGAACCTCATGCCGAACTTGGACCACGTCGTGACGCAGTGGATCGCGCCTTCGTACCGGTCGCCCGGGAGCGCGTGGATCTCGTCCCACGTCCAGGTGGTCGGCGTGTCGACGAGGCCGTCGACGGTGAAGGTCCACGTCGCGGTGTCGATCGACGGCGTCGCTTCCGCGTGCAGGACCGGCCAGTCGTTGCCCGCGTCGTACTGCCCGGGTGGCAGCCGGGGGTCCCGGCCGGCGCGCCCGCGCCCGGTGAAGCCTCTGGTGAGCACCATCTGTCTCTGCCTTTCTCGTGCGTCTGCGGTCATTCCGGGACGATGTGGATGGCCGCTTCTTCGGCGGACGCCGCGGCGCCGTCCAGGCCCACATCGGAGGCGAACACGTAGGGGTACACCTCGTCCGCGTCCGGGTCCTCGACCAGCCGTCCGGCCCGCGCCACGCCGACCTGGTCGTCGTACAGCTCGCCGTCCGTGTCGGACGCGTCACCGAGCCCGTCGCCTTGGTCCGCGGCGTCGAAGACGTCCGGCAGCTCCCGGGCGAGCCGTTTGCCAAGCTCTTCGTGGCCGGCGGCCTCCCGGGCCGTCACGCCCCAGTCGAAGACCGCGATGGGGTGGTCCGGCGGGGTGTAGCCCTCGTCCAGCACGTCCGCCACGCCGCGGTCCACGAGGCTGTCCTCGGGTTCCAGCAGACCGTTGTCCAGGTCGAAACCGCCGTCGTACTCGTCGGAGTCGTCACTCATGGGGTTCTCGCATTCGATCCGCCGCGTCGTTCCCGGCAACCGTAGCTCATTTGGACTATTTAGTCCATCTTGGACAAGACGTCGGCGAGATCGGCCAGCAGCGCGGCCTTCGGCCTGGCGCCCACGATCTGCTTCACCGGCTTGCCGCCCTGGAACAGGATCAGCGTCGGGATCGACAGCACCTGGTAGTCACGCGCCGTGTTCGGGTTCTCGTCGACGTCGAGCTTGGCGATGGTCAGCTTCTCGCCGTTCTCCGCCGCGATCTCCTCCAGGACGGGGGCGACCATCTTGCACGGGCCGCACCAGGTGGCCCAGAAGTCGACCAGGACCGGCTTTTCGCTGGTCAGGACCTCGTCGACGAACGTCTCGTCGGTCACCTTCACGGTGTTGGCCATGGTTTCTCCTTCAGGGTGGACGCAGGCTTTCATGGACCCTACAGTCCAATCAGCCGGGCGTCTCCACTCAGTCCTTACGAAAGGAGAACGCACCCGCGCCGACCGGCCGTCCGGCGGAATAGCGCGGGTCCGCCGCACGTCTCTACCTCCGCACGTCCAGGTGCGTCTCACCTGGTGCCCCAGCTTCACGCCGCAAGGCGGGGAAGGGAGAGCTGTGCCTCAGCAGGCCAAGTACCACAAGAATCCGGAGGCCGTCTCGCGGCTGAACCCGGAGCAGTACCGCGTGACCCAGCAGGACGGTACGGAGCGTCCGTTCGCGAACGCGTACTGGGACAACCACGAGCCGGGCATCTACGTCGACGTCGTGTCCGGGGAGCCGCTGTTCGCTTCGGTCGACAAGTACGACAGCCGGTCCGGCTGGCCGAGCTTCACCAAGCCGATCGACAAGGCGAACGTCGTCGAGCGGGAAGACTTCAGCCACGGGATGATCCGGGCGGAGGTCCGCTCGCTGCACGGGGACAGCCACCTCGGCCACGTCTTCGACGACGGTCCCCTCGACAAGGGCGGGATGCGCTACTGCATCAACTCCGCGTCGTTGCGGTTCATCCACCTCGACGACCTGGAGGCGGCGGGCTACGGGGCCTACCGCACCCTGTTCACGAGCGGCACCGACAGCAAGTGACGTCTCCGGCGCGCGAACCCCGGTTCGCGCGCCGGCGCTAGGGAGGAGAGCCATGCCGGAACCGCACCGGACGATCCCGGTGGAGATCGTCGCGCTGCTGGTCTCCCCCGCGCACGCCTTCGAAGGCCGTCCGGCGGACGGCCCGCGCCCCGACCCGGAACCCGTCGAGCGCGCCGAGGTCACCGTGCGCGCCGGGCTCGGGCTCGTCGGGGACCGGTACTTCAACCGGCCCGCCCACCGCCGGGCCGCCGTGACCCTCTTCGCCGCCGAGTCACTCGACGTCCTGGCCCGCGACCTCGGCCTCGCCGCGGTACCGGACCCGCACCTGCCACGACGCAACATCGTCGTGCGCGGGTTTCCCGTCGACGAGCTGGCCGCGCCGCGCGGCGGGACCGGCGCGGTCTTCGGCCTCGATTCCGGGGCGGGCGAAGTCCGGTTCCAGGCCTATCGCCCGGCCCACCCGTGCGCGTGGATGGACGTGGTGCTGGCGCCCGGCGCGTTCCGCGGGCTGCGCGGGCACGGCGGCGTGCGCTGCACCCCGCTGGACGACGGGGTCCTGCGCGTCGGTCCCGCGACCCTCACCGTGGAGCGCTCCCCGGCGACCTGACGCGGTGCCTCAGGGCTGGAAGCCGCGGATGTGGTCGATGGCCATGTCGACTGCGATGCGCATCGGCTTGACGTCGTGCTCGGTCTGCGCGAGCAGGTACCCGCCCTGCAAGGCGCCCATCAGGCCGATGGCGAGCCGTTCGGGGTCGGCCTCGGGCCGCAGCTTGCCGGCGTCCCGCATCCGGCGCAAGCCGTCGGTGATCAGCCCCTGCCAGGTCTCGAAATGGCCCGCGAGCGCCGACCGCGCCCGCTCGTTCTGGTCCGAAAGCTCACTCGCCAGCGAACCCAGGCGGCACCCGTAGGCCCCGTTGCGCAGCGCACTGCGCTGGACGATCGCGTCCCGCCAGCGCTCCAGCCCGCGGATCGAATTGAGCCGCCGCAGTTGTTCCGCCTGGGTGGTCAGCACCTCTTCGGCCTGGAACTCGATGACGTCCTGGACGAGCGCGTCCTTGTCGGGGTAGTGGTGGTAGAGCTGCGACTTGCTGGTGCTGCTCGCGGCGCGGACGTCGTCGAGCGTGGTGGCGGCCACCCCTTTCACCGTCATCAAGTCGACAGCGGCCCGCAGGATCCGCGCCCGGGTCGCCTCACCACGCGCCGTCCGCCGGACCGGCCTCACAGAGCTTCTCCGGTTCCACCACGGCACCACATTATCGCACCGGCGCGCCTCGGCGGCCGAGCCCGGGTCGGCGGCCCCGACTCGGCGGAATCCGGACCTTCCGGACCAGTTGCCGACGTCGTCACCCGCGGCCCAGCGCGAGCGCGACCCGGGCGGCCAGCGCGGGGACGACCTCGGCGTCGAACCACGTGTTCCGGGCGTGCCAGCGGTAGTTCAGCGGTGACGGGTGCACCAGCGGGAACTCGGCGGGGAGGTATTCGCCGTAGGCCCGCACGGTCTCGGTGAGGTTCGCCTTGGCCCGGCCGGCGAGGTAGAACCGCTGCGCGTACGCGCCGATGAGCACGCGGAGGGTGACGTCGGGCATCCCGGCCAGGATCCGCGGGTGCCACCGCGGCGCGAAGTCCCGGCGCGGGGGCAGGTCGCCCGTCTTGCCCTTGCCCGGGAAGTAGAAGTCCATCGGCACGATGGCGAACAGTTCGGGATCGTAGAACTCGTCGTCGCGGACCCCGAGCCACGAGCGCAACCGCACGCCGCTCGCGTCGTCCCACGGGATCCCGCTCTCCTGGGCCCGCCAGCCCGGTGCCTGGCCGATGATCACGACCCGCGCGGACGGCGACCCGGCCCACACGGGCCGGTAGCCGAGGTCCCGTGCCCACGCGTTGGAGGGGTCCGCCGTCAGCTCGTCCATGACCGCGCGCAAAACGTCTGCCAACTGCACTCCGGGTTTTCCTCGTCGGGAAGATCGAGCGGGACGATACGCTAAGTGGACCATCTCGTCCATCCTCCCTTAGTGTCGGAGCATGCAGACCTGGTCTTCGGCCGCCGTGCCCCGCGTTCCCGGCACCCCGCCCCCGTTGCGGCTCCACGACACCCCCACCGGCCGGCTCCGGCCGACGGCACCGGGCCCCGTGGCGAAGATGTACGTCTGCGGCATCACGCCCTACGACGCGACCCACCTCGGGCACGCGGCGACGTACCTGGCCTTCGACCTCGTCCACCGGCTGTGGCGCGACGGCGGCCACGACGTCCACTACGTCCAGAACGTCACCGACCTCGACGAGCCCCTGCTGGAGCGCGCCGAGCGGGACCACGAAGACTGGATGGCGCTGGGCAGACGGGAGACCGCGCTGTTCCGCGCGGACATGGCGGCGCTGCGGGTGCTGCCGCCGCGGGAGTTCGTCGGCGCCGTGGAGGCCATCCCCGAAATCGCCGAGATGATCGGCGAGCTCCTCGCCACCGGCTCGGCCTACCGGGCCGACGACCCCGCCTACCCGGACATCTACTTCGACCGGTCCTCCACCGGCCGGTTCGGCTACGAGTCGAACTACGACGAGGCGGCCATGGCGAGGTTCTTCGCCGAGCGCGGCGGCGACCCGGACCGCCCGGGTAAGCGTGATCCGCTCGACGCGCTGCTGTGGCGGCTCGCCCGGCCCGGCGAGCCGTCGCGGGAATCCGCGCTCGGCGCGGGGCGGCCCGGCTGGCACGTCCAGTGCAGCGCGATCGCGCTCAACCGGCTCGGCCTCGGGTTCGACGTCCAGGGCGGCGGTTCGGACCTGGTGTTCCCCCACCACGAGTTCAGCGCGGCCCACGCGGAGGCCCGCACGGGCGGTCACCCGTTCGCCCGGCACTACGTCCACGCCGGGATGATCACGCTCGACGGCGAGAAGATGTCGAAGTCGAAAGGCAACTTGGTGTTCGTGTCGCGGCTGCGGGCCGAGGGCGTGGACCCGTCGGCGATGCGGCTGGCGCTGTTCGCCGGGCACTACCGCACGGACCGCGCGTGGACCGACGACCTGCTGCACCAGGCCCAGGAGCGGCTGGCGCGCTGGCGGGCGGCGACGTCGGCGCGGACGGGCCCGGCGGCGGAGGGCACGGTCGCCACCCTGCGGGAGCGGCTCACCGACGACCTGGACACCCCGTCGGCGCTCGCGGCCGTCGACGCGTGGGTGGCGGACGCGCTGCGGCGGCGGGGTACGGATGCCGACGCTCCCGCGTTGATCCGGACCGCCGTCGACGCTTTCCTCGGAGTCGCCTTGTAGGACGCTTCCGCGCGGGCGCGTTTCGGCCGGTCTGTCCGGCTCGGCACGAGCGGCTCGGTGCGGCCCGGCCGGAATCCTTGCGGCGGCGGTAAGAGGTGCTCGCCGGTGGGCACCAATTAGCGATCACCCGCAGGGAGGGGACGTCGTGCTCGTGAGCTTGCCCAAAGAGCCCTTCAAGGTTGCGGTCTCCGACGGCTCGATCGTCATCCTGGTCACCGGTCGCCTGACGACGGCGTCGGACGTCGAGCGGCTCTGCGCCGAACTCGACTTCGCGACGGCCGTCTGCCGCGGGGTCGTCACCGTCGACCTGACCGGCTGCACCGCGCTCGGCCTGGACGCGGCGCTGGCCCTCCGGAAGCACCACGCCGCGCGGTACCGCTGCCGGTTCCGGATCGTCGCCTGCCCGTCGCCGATGCTCGCCGTGGTGGGTGTCCCGCTCGGCAAAGCGACCTCGCGCCGGTGATCTCGCTGACCAATGGGCACGATCGGGAACTCGTCCTCCACCACCGCCTTCCGGCTTATCTCGCGGCGGTGAGCGCGGCCGTCGGCGTGGGGGTGGAGTCCTGCACGGCCGACTTCGGCAACCCCGCGTCCGCCTACATCGCGCTCGACACGCGGCTGCCGCGTCACCCGGGCCGGGACGTCGCCCTGCTCTGGGACGAGCGGCACGGCTGGTCGGCCGCGGTCGAGCACGACTCCGGGTCCGACCTGCTGGTGGTCGCCTACCTCGGTGGCGAACTGGTGCCCGGGCCGCAGCGGCTGGTCCGGTTCCTGGCCGCCGTGCGGCGCGGCGACGTTCCCGCCGTGCCGGTCGTGCCTGTCCTCCACGACGGCGAAGCGGTGCTGCTGGACGGGTTGCGGCGCTACCGGCCCGACGGCTGGCAGTGGCCTCGCTGAACGGCGATGTCAGCCGGGTTGCCGTTTCCGCGCGGTCCGGACCCGCGCGCCGCACGAGGGCGAGCACCAGGTGCGCCGCCCGCGACGACCGAAGTCGAGGAAGTAGTTGGAGCAGCCGGGTGCCGGACACGCACGCAGGCGCTGCCGGTCACGGCCACCGAACAGCTCCACCGCCTGACGGGCGATCTGGCCGACCGCCGCGACCCCGCCCGGCACGTCACCCTGGACGCCCAGCTCGGGTTCGGACCGCGGCCGCCACACCAACGCCGGCCAGTGGGGTGCCCCGGCGACCGCGCTGTTGAGGACGTCCAGCGCGGTGGCCCGGTCCGGGACCGGCGGGATCCCCTGGCGCCGGTCCCCCGTCAGCTCGCCCGCCAGGCCGCGGACCGCGTCACGCAGCCTCCGCAGGTCGTAGGCCGCCATGCGGGCGCTCAACGGGGTCGCCGACGCCAGCCAGTGCGTGAACGACGGGTGCTGCTGGGGCAGCCTCGGCGCGATCTCCCGGATCCAGTCCATCGTGGACTCCGAGGTGGCCAGGACGTCGGTGACGCCGCCCGGGCCCGACCACACCGTGTTCATCAGGTCGACCGGCAGTTCCTCGCCGGTGAGCCGCGCGTGGTGCGGCGTCGTCAGCATTTCTTCACCTTCTTCCCATGAGCCGGGTGTTCCGGCGCGTAAGAACCGCCGAAGATCAGGTGCTAACGTCCGAGACCGCGGCTCGAAACTCTCGAGGTAGGGCATGAGCGACTGGGACGCACTGAACGAGTTCCTCCGGACCGATCCGCGGGACATCGGGTGCGACCTCGCCCTCGACGCGCTCCCCGCCTATTCGGAAATGGCCGCCGCCGCCGGGCACCCCGAACGGCTTTTTCCCGGGCTGGCCGCGCACCTGAAGTCGTGCCGGGCCTGTTTCCGTGATTACGAAGCCCTGGTTCGCGCGATCCGCGAATTCGGTGGTGACGAACCGCGCTGACCGGTCAAGGTCGCAGCTGCCGCGACGGGGCGGCGTGGCTGTTGACCCGCTGTTTGCCGAAGAAGCCGATCTCGCCCTCGTGGTGGAGACGTTCGATCATGTGCGGGTAGTGCAGCTCGAACGCCGGGCGTTCGGAACGGATCCGGGGCAGCTCGGTGAAGTTGTGCCGCGGCGGCGGGCACGACGTCGCCCACTCCAGCGAGTTGCCGTAACCCCACGGGTCGTCCACCGTGACGATCTCGCCGTACCGGTAGCTCTTGAAGACGTTCCAGATGAACGGCAGCGTCGAGGCACCGAGGATGTACGCGCCGATCGTCGAGATCGTGTTCAGCGTGGTGAAGCCGTCACTGGTCAGGTAGTCCGCGTACCGGCGCGGCATGCCCTCGGCACCCAGCCAGTGCTGGACGAGGAAGGTCATGTGGAAGCCGATGAACGTGGTCCAGAAGTGCCACTTGCCGAGCTTCTCGTCCATCATCCGGCCGGTGATCTTCGGGAACCAGAAGTAGATGCCGGCGAACGTCGCGAAGGCGATGGTGCCGTAGAGGACGTAGTGGAAGTGCGCGACGACGAAATAGGTGTCGGAGACGTGGAAGTCGATCGCCGGCGCGGCCAGCATGATGCCGGTCAGGCCGCCGAAGAGGAACGTGACGAGGAACCCCACCGAGAAGATCATCGGCGTCTCGAAGGACAGCTGGCCCTTCCACATCGTGCCGATCCAGTTGAAGAACTTCACCCCGGTCGGGACCGCGATCAGGAAAGTCATGAAGGAGAAGAACGGCAGCAGCACCGCACCAGTGGCGTAGAGGTGGTGCGCCCAGACGGAAAACGAGAGCGCGGCGATGGCCAGCGTGGCGAAGACCAATCCCTTGTAGCCGAAGAGGGGTTTGCGGCTGAACACCGGGAAGACCTCCGACACGATCCCGAAGAACGGCAGCGCGATGATGTACACCTCGGGATGGCCGAAGAACCAGAACAGGTGCTGCCACAGGATCACCCCGCCGTTGGCCGGGTCGAACACGTGCGCGCCCAGCCGCCGATCGGCCTCCAGCCCGAAGAACGCCGCGGTGAGGATGGGGAACGCGACGAGGATCAGGATCGACGTCACCACGATGTTCCAGGTGAAGATCGGCAGCCGGAACATCGTCATGCCGGGCGCGCGCAGCGAGACGACCGTGGTGATCATGTTGACGGCGCCGAGAATCGTGCCGAGGCCGCTGACGATCAGGCCCATGATCCACAGGTCGGTGCCGGGACCGGGGGTGTGTGTGGCTTCGGACAGCGGCGTGTAACCGGTCCAGCCGAACTCCGCCGCGCCGCCGGGGGTGAGGAAGCCCGAGACGACGGTCAGGCTGCCGAAGAGGTAGAGCCAGTACGAGAACGCGTTGAGCCGCGGGAAGGCGACGTCGGGAGAGCCGATCTGCAGCGGCAGGACGAAGTTCGCGAAACCGAACAGGATCGGCGTCGCGTACATCAGCAGCATGATCGTGCCGTGCATGGTGAACAGCTGGTTGTACTGCTCCTGCGAGAGGAACTGCAGCCCGGGACGCGCGAGCTCGCTGCGGACCAGCATCGCCATCGCCCCGCCGACCATGAAGAAGGCGAAGGCCGTGACCAGGTACATCACGCCGATCTGCTTGTGGTCCGTGGTGCGCATCAGGCGCAGCAACGCCGAGCCCTTCACGGAACGGCGCACGGGGTACGGCCGGGTGACGATGGGGCCGGGCGCGGTGGTCTTCATGGCTTTCTCCAGTCGGGCAACGAGCTTTCCGGCGGTTCCCCACCGGTGACGAAGGCGGTTCGCGGCTGCTGCACCGAGGCCAGCGAGACGATGTCGCGGCCGAACAGCCCGGCAGTCAGCCAGATCGCCAGCACGCGGACCTTGCGTTCCCAGGTGGGGATGGCCAGCACGTGGTAGCCGCGGTGGATCAGCCAGGCGAGCGGTCCTTTGAGCACGAGCCGCCGGTACTGGAAGATGCCGTGCCCGATGCCGAGCACCGCCACGGCGCCGAGGCTGCGGTGCCGGTACTCCTTCGGTCTTCCGCCGCGCAGGGTCGCCGCGATGTTGCGGGCGAGCAGCTTGCCCTGGCGGACGGCGTGCTGGGCGTTGGGCACCGTGCGGGTGCCCGGGACCGGCGCGGTGAGGTCCTCGATCCCGGCGGCATCCCCGGCGGCCCAGGCGTCGGGGACCGGTTCGCGGTCGGTCCCGACCCGCAGGTCGGGCCGGACGACGAGGAACCCGCGCTCGTCCACCGGCAGGTCGGTGTGCTTGCCCACGACCGGGTTCGCCGCGTTGCCCGTCGTCCACACGATCAGTTCCGAGTCGAACTGCTCGCCGGTGGACAGCACGACGCGCCCGCCGGTCGCCGACTCGATCCGCGTGTTCAGGTGCACCTGCCCACCGCGCCGCCGCAGGAAGCGCACCACCCAGCGGCCGGGCGGGCCGGTCACCTCGGGCAGGATCCGCGCGGACGCCTCGACCAGGTGGAACCGCAGTTCGCCGCGGTCCAGTTCGGGATAACGCCGCAGGAGTGACGTCGCCAGCGACAGCAACTCGGCGAAACCTTCGACTCCAGAGAAGCCGCCGCCGACCACGGTGACCGTGAGCAGCTTCTGCCGCTGCGACCCCGGCGGCAGCGTGGCCGCCCGGTCGAACGACGTCAGCAGCCGGTCGCGGATGGCGACCGCCTCCTCGACGTGCTTGAGCCCGATCGCCTGCTCCGCGACGCCGGGCACCGGGAACTTGCGGGTGACCGCGCCGGCGGTGACCACCACGAGGTCGTAGCCCAGTTCGAACGCGTCGCCGTCGGCGGGCCGGACCGTGACCACCCGGTGCTCGTGGTCGATCGCGGTGACCATCCCGGCGACGACGCGCGTGCGGTGCAGGTGGCGGCGCAGCGACACCGCGGCGTGCCGGGCCTCGATCGAGCCGGCCACCACCTCGGGCAGGAACGGCTGGTAGGTCATGTACGGCCGCGGGTCGACGACCGTGACGTCGACCTGGCCCCGCCGCAGCTTCTTTTCGAGTTTCCAGGCGGCGTAGAACCCCGCGTAGCCGCCGCCGATGATCAGGATCTTGCGCATGACGTCCCGCTTCACCCGGGAAAACGGCCGAGTGACAGGATCGACGTCCGGCGGCGCAAGGCGAGCGCGGCGACCAGGAGTGCCGCGGCGCTCGCGGCCACCTGGAGCGTCACGGAGACTTCGAAGAACCGCGCCACGGACGCTCCGGAATGCACGACGACACGGAGGCTCGCGGGCCCACCGAGTGCGAAGTGGAACAGCAAGCCCAGGACCAGCGAGCCGGCCGCCGAGGCGAGGACGAGACCGGCGCCGTCCCGCGCCGCGACCCGGAAGTGGCGTGTGACGCCGATCGCGGGACCGACGATGCCGAAGACGGCGAGGCACGCCCCTTCCAGCAGGCCGACGCCGCCGGCGAGCAGCCCCAGCAGCAGGAAGTCGGCCAGCACGAGCACGGCCTGCACCGTGACCGCGGCCGCCATCAGCCGGTCCACCCTCGCGACCAGCCGGGGCAGGTGGAGCACCGCCTTGCCGTTCACCGCGTTCGTCATGGTTCCTCCTCCTAGCGCCCGGCGGGGACGACAGGGAGGCCCCCGGCGCGTCGGCAGCCGGCCGCGCCGGGGGCCCGGCGCCGCCGGCCCGTGGGGAGCGAGACCGGGACGCGGCAGTGGGGCATCACTGTCGACTGCTTTGCGCCGGACCGGCCGGACTTCTTACCGCCGGATCGCGACCCGCCGTCAGGCGTAGCGGCCGGAGAACTGCGAACCGTCTTCGGCGTGGGTGAAGCGCAGGCCGACGATCGAGCCGTTCTCGACCAGCCACCGCAAGTCGTACGAGGCGCGGTAGCTGGGTGGCCAGAACGACGCGAAGCGGCCGTGGCTGTCGACGTACCACTCCCCGCGCGTCGGGTGGCCCCGCTCGACGTAGGTGGTGACGCCGTCGGCGTCGAAGACTTGTTCGGCGCCGTCGTCGTAGACGATCCGCCCGGCCGTCAGCGCGGCGACGAGGTTCTTCGTGGTCACTTGCTCGCCGTCGGCGGGGCTGAGTGACTCCAGTGAACGGGGCATGGGACTCCTTTCAGGACTGGCTGCCGACCGAGGCGTGGAGGGCGGCCCAGCTGGCCGCGAACTTCGCGACGCCCTGCTGCTCGAGCGTGGTGTACACGTCGTCGAGGTCGATCCCGGCGGCGGCGACGGCCGCGATGTCCGCCGCGGCCTCTTCGTGCCGTCCGACGACCTGGCCCCCCGCGACCTCGCCGTGGTCGGCGAACGCCGAGAGCGTCGCGGGCGGCATCGTGACCACGGTTCCGGGTGTGACCAGGCCGGTGACGTACTTCGTGTCCGGGTAGGCCGGATCCTTCACCCCCGTGGACGCCCACAGGAGCCGCTGCGGGCGGGCGCCGTCTTCGGCCAGGCTCCGCCACCTCTCGCCTTCCCACACTTCCGCCAGGGCCTGGTGCGCGAGCCGGGCGTTGGCCAAGGCTGCGCGGCCGCGCAGCTCGCGGACGCCCTTGGCGTCGAGACGCATGTCGACCTCGGTGTCCACTCTCGACACGAACAGCGAGGAGACGGAGTGGATCGACGCGAGGTCGTGGCCGTTCTCGCGGGCCTGCTCGAGTCCGTCGACGTAAGCCGCCCCGACCTCGGCGCAGCGGCGCGCCGAGAAGACCAGGGTGACGTTCACGTTCACCCCGGCCGCGAGGGCGCCCGTGACGGCCCGGACGCCCGCACGTGTGGCCGGGATCTTGACCAGGAGATTGGGCCGGTCGACGAGCTCCCAGAGCTGGACGGCCTCCGCGATGGTCGCGGCGGTGTCGTCGGCGAGCTCGGGGTTCACCTCCAGCGACACCCGGCCGTCGACGCCGCCGGTCTTCTCCCAGACCGGACGCAGCACGTCCGCCGCGCGCTGGACGTCCCAGATCATCACCGCGCGGACGGCCTCCGCGACGTCGATCCCGTTCGCGGCCAGGCGTTCCAGCTGGACGGCGTAGCGGCTGCCGCGGGCGACGGCGTTCGCGAAGATCGTCGGGTTCGTGGTGACACCCGTGACCGAGCAGTCCCGCACCAGGCGTTCGAACTCGCCGTTTTCCAGGATGTCGCGGGAGAGTTCGTCCAGCCAGATCGCCACGCCGGCGTCGCCGAGCGCGCGGAGCTTGTCTTCGGTCACTTGCTCTGTTCCTGTTCCAACGCCGCGGTCTCTTCCGGCGGGTCCGGTGTCCACAGTGAACCGGGCACGGCCCGGCCGCCGGACCCGAGCTTGTTCATCTTCTTCGGCACCGGTGCGCCCTGGTAGTCGAGCGGGGTGGTGGCCAGGGGCTGGTGGACTTCGATGAACGCGCCGTGCGGCAGGCGTTTGATGATGCCGGTCTCGACGCCGTGCTCCAGCACCTCGCGGTCGGCCCGCTGCAGGCCCAGGCAGATCCGGTAGGTCACGTAGTAGGCGATCGGCGGCACGATCAGGACGCCGATGCGGCCCGCCCACGTCGTCGCGTTCAGCGAGATGTGGAACTGGTCGGCGATGATGTCGTTGAACCCCGACAGCTCGATGACGAGCAGGAAACCGATTGCCATCATGCCCAGCGAGGTGCGGACCGGGGCGTCACGCGGCCGCTGCAGCAGGTTGCGGTGACCGGTGTCCTTCGCGAGCTTCCGCTCGATCCACGGGTAGAGGATCAGGATGCCGAAGAGCAGCGGCATGCCGACGGCGCCGGGGAAGAACACCGCGGGGATCGTGTAGTTCCCGAGGTAGACCTCCCAGGCCGGCCAGATCCGGAGCATGCCGTCGGCCCAGGCCATGTACCAGTCCGGTTGCGAACCGGCCGACACCTGCGCCGGGTTGTACGGGCCGAAGTTCCACACCGGGTTGATCTGGAACAGCCCCGCCATGAGGGCGGTCACGCCCGTGACGAGCACGGCGAGCGCGCCGCCGTGGAGGGCGAACTCGGGCATGATCCGGATGCCGACGACGTTCGTTTCCTTGCGGCGCACACCCGGGAACTGCGTGTGCTTCTGGTACCAGACCAGCGCCAGGTGAACTCCGGTGAGGGCGAGGAGGATGCCCGGCAGCACGAGGATGTGCAGGGTGTAGAGCCGCGGGATGATCTGGTCGCCGGGGAACTCGCCACCGAACAGCGCCCAGTGGAGCCAGGTGCCGACGACGGGCACCGAGAGCACGATGCCCGACAGCGTCGCGCGGATGCCCGTGCCGGACAGCAGGTCGTCCGGGAGCGAGTAGCCGAAGAAGCCCTCGAACATGCTGATCAGGAGCAGCAGCACCCCGATGACCCAGTTGGCCTCCCGCGGTCGCCGGAACGCGCCGGTGAAGAAGATCCGGAAGGTGTGCAGGAGCGAGGCGGCGATGAAGATCAGCGCACCCCAGTGGTGCAGCTGGCGCACGAAGAGCCCGCCGCGGACGTCGAAGGACAGGTCCAGCGTCGTGCGGAAGGCCTGGGACATCTCCAGGCCCTGCATGTTCGTGAAGCTGCCGTGGTAGACGACTTCCTGCATCGAGGGGTCGAAGAAGAGCGTCAGGTACACGCCGGTCGCGATCACGAGGAGGAAGCTGTACAGCGCCACCTCGCCGATCAGGAACGACCAGTGGGTCGGGAACACCTTGTTCATCTGGTGCCGCAGGCCCTTGGCCAGGTGGTACCGCTGGTCCGCGTTGCCCGCGGCCTCCCCGAGGCGCCGTTCGAGCGCGCCGGTGCCCCTGGTCGGCGTGGTCAATGAGCTCATGCTGCATTGGTGTCGCGAGCGGAGCCGGTCTTACGCCTCGAGCTGGAACGGCCGCCGCCAGACGAGGACGGCGACCGTCCCGGCGAGGATCGGTGCGGTGAGCCCGAACGGGATCGGGACCACGGGGTCGGCGAGGACGAGGATTCCCGCCAGCGGCAGCACGGTGTTGACGACCCGGTCCGCGTGGGGCCGGATCGCGAGCGCCCAGACGCCGAGGACGAACACGGCGAGCGGGATCGTGTAGGCGAACGACGCATCCGGCTGGTGCAGTGCGGAGTGTCCCGTGAGGACATCGATCTCGACCTCGATCCCCGCCGAGAACGCGCCCGCGGCCGCGAAGACGAAGAAGTGCCCGTACACGTACGCCAACGATCCCGAGACGTCCGTGATGGCGTGGTGGTGCGGTGGCCAGAAGTAGATCCACCACAGGGCCGCGGTGGCGACGAGCACCAGCACCGCGATGCCGAGGAGCCGGCCGGCCGATTCGGCGTCGTGTTGCGCGGAGATGATCGCGTTGGCGGAGGCCAGCAGGCTCTCGCCGAGGAGGATGAGGGTGAACAGGCCGTAGCGTTCGGTGATGTGGTGCGGGTGCCACGGCGTGGTCCCGGTGCGCTCGGCGATGATCGGCACGGCCAGTTCCGCCACGACGAGCACGACCAGGGCCACCGTGAGCTCCCCGGCGGGCAGCAGCAGGGAACCGAGCCACAGCACCTGCACCACCGCGATGCCGGCCGCGTAGCCGCGGGCGGCCCGGCGGGTGGGGCCGGGCCACCGGGCCGCGCGCAGCCACTGCGCGATCAGGGCCACGCGCATGACGACGTAGCCGATGACGAGCACCGAGTAGTCGTGCTCGTCGAACGCCGGTCCGATGCCGGAGGCGAAGACGAGCACGCCGCCCATCTGCAGGATCGTCAGCACCCGGTACAGCCAGTCGTCGGTGTCGAAGGACGTGGCGAACCAGGTGAAGTTCATCCACGCCCACCAGATCCCGAAGAACACGAAGCCGTAGCCGGCGATCCCGTCGAGCACGTGCCCCTCGGTGAGCCCGTGGTGCAGGCGCCCGGCGGCGATGCTGACGGCGACGACGAAGACAAGGTCGAAGAACAGCTCCAAAGTGGACGCCGCCCGCCCGGTTTCGGCCGGGTCCCGCGGTCCCATCGGGACGAGCCGGAACCGGGATCGGGCTGTCATGACGCGGTTCTCTCTCCTCGGCCTTCGCTGATGTGTGTCCACTCAGGACGCGGCGATCCCTTCCCCACCGGCCGCGTCCGGCACCGTGGTCGTGCCGACCGCCGTCAGGCCGCCGTCGTGGCCGATCCGGAACGCGGCGACTTCCCCGTTCTTCCCGCCCTGGACGTACAGGAACTTCCCGTCGCCGGACGCGGTGAGGTCGATCGTTCCGGCCGCGGCGGCCGTCTGGCCGGTCACGGCGGCTTGGCCGTGGCCCACCTGGTAGGTGGTGATGGTGCCGCTGCCCGCGTTGGCGACGTAGGCGTGGTCGCCCACGGCCGTGATCCAGCAGGACCCTTGCTGGCCGGTGGCCACCGGCGCCGAAAGCGTCGCGCGCCCGGTCCGGTCGAGGCGCGCCGAGACGAGCGCGTTCGGGCCCGCTTCGGTGAGCAGGACCCGGCCGTCGCGGCCGAAGACGAAGCCGAACGGCACCGACCCGGCACCGGTCGACGTCACCGTCGCCTTGGCGGACAACCCGAACACCGGATGGACCGAGTAGGCCATCAGGCTGTCCCCCACGGCCTTCGTCGCCACCACGACGTGTGACCCGTCGGGCGTGAACTCGACCTGGGCGGGTGTGTGGGTGAACTGCGGCACAGCCTCGGGGTCAAGCCCCAGCGCGCGGTGCTCTCCGGGCACCAGGTGACCGCCGACGTTCCGGTAGCCCTGCAGCGAGCCGCCGTCCAGCGCGTTGAGGACGTACACCCGGTCGCCGTGGACCGCGGCGCTCACCGGGAACCGGCCACCGGAGGCGACGGTCTGGAGTCGGGTCAAGTGGCTGCCGTGCACGGCGAACACCGTCACCGTGTCGCTGCCCGAGTTCGTCGCGAACAGCAGGTGGTTGCGCTTGTCGTAGACCAGCGACCCCTGCGACGCCTGGTGGTCGACGACGGCCCCGTCCAGCACGCCGCCGAGACCGCCGGTCCGGTAGACGGCCGACTGCGTCAGCGTGCCGTCGGCGGACCGGAGGTAGGCGACGACGGCGTTGCCCGCCGGGCTGTCCGTTTGCACGAACACCGCGCCTGGTCCGGTGGCCGCGGCCGCCGACGGCGCCGTGCTCGTGACGGCCGCCAGGACCGCGGCGGCGCCGAGCGCCACGCGGGTGATCAGGTGTCTTGCCATTCTCGTGCGGGTTCCTTTCCGTGGTGGTGCACTCAGCCGTTCGACGGCCGCTGGTCCGTGAGCAGGACGATCGGACCGCCCTTGGCGCCCCGGACCGCGCGTTCGAGCGCGGCCGCCGCCTCGGCCAGCGGCAGGGTGGCGCCCACCGGCAGGGACAGCTCTCCCTCGCCGAGCAGCGCGCTCAGCTTCGCGAGCTGGGCGGCGTCCGGGCGCACGTAGAAGTTCGCGACGCTGATGCCCCGCGCGGCGGGCGGCGGGTCGCCGGTGATCGTCGCCAGGCGGCCGCCTTCGCGCACCGCCACGAGGGCGTCGGCGCTGCCGCCGGCCACCGCGTTGAGGGCGGTGTCGACGCCGTCGCCGCCCGCCCACTCACGGACCCGGTCCGGCCAGCTCCGGTCGTGGTAGTCGACGACCTCGGCCGCGCCGGCCTCGGCCACCCGGGCCGCGCTGGCGGGTCCGGCGGTGGCGATCACCCTCGCACCCCGCAGGGCCGCGAGCCGCACGGCCAGCCCGCCCGTCGCGCCGCCCGCGCCGTGGACGAGCAGCGTCTCGTTCTCGGCGACGCGCAAGGATTCGGAGAGCACCTGCTCGGCGGTCAGGGCGGGCACGGGGAACGCCGCCGCCGTCTCCCACGCCACGTTCGGGGGTTTGGCCACGACCAGGTCGGCGTCGACCACCACCCGCTCGGCCCAGCAGCCCTGGTGACGCAGCGGGAGCGGGTGGCCGAGGACCTCGTCGCCCGGCCGGAGGCCCGTCACGGCCGAACCGACCGCGACCACCGTCCCGGCCACCTCGACGCCGAGCGCCATCGGCGGGGTCAGCCCGACGTCCCACCCGCCCGAACGGACGACGTCGTCCCAGTTGCCGACGCCGGCCGCCGCGACCTCGAGTACCACTTCGCCCGGCCCGGGGCCGTCGGGCTCCGGAAGGTCGAGCAGCTCGACCCGGCCACCGATTTCCCGCACACCAGCGCCCAGCACCACGATTCTCCGCCTCACATCGAGCAGCGAGCCACCGAGTTCGGTGGCTGTCCCGGGTGGGACAGTGGTTCTGCGTACGATGCGCGCGGCGTCTTACGCCCGGGGCGCAGATCAGGTCTGGAACGCCCGGATGCCCTCGAGCGCCATGTCCAGTGCGATCTTCATCGGCGTGACGTCCTGTTTGGTCTGGGCGAGCAGGTACCCGCCCTGCAGCGCCCCCATCAGCCCGACCGCGAGCCGCCTCGGGTCGGCGTCCGGCCTCAGCTTGCCCGCGGCTCGCATCCGTTCCAGGCCGTCCGCGATCAGGCCTTCCCACGTCGCGAAATGCGCGGCCAGCTCGGTGCGCGCTCGTTCGTTGCGATCGGACAGTTCACTCGCCAGGGAACCCAGAGGACAGCCGTACGCGCCATTGTGGAGGGCGTTGTGCTGGACGACCGCGTCCCGCCACCGCTCGAGTCCGCGCATCGAGTTCAGCCGCTTGAGCTGTCCTTCGTGCCAGGCGAGCAGGTCCTGCGCCCGGCGGCCGATGACCTCTTGGACCAAAGCGTCCTTGTCCGGGAAGTGGTGGTAGAGTTGCGATTTGCTCGTGCCGCTCGCCGCGCGGACGTCGTCCAGCGTGGTCGCGGTCGCGCCCTTCACGGACATCAGCTCGACCGCCGCGTCCAGGATCCGGGCTCGGGTCGCCGCGCCCCGGGCCGTCAACCGCGTGCGCTCCGGTTCTGCCACGCCGCCAGGCTACCCCACCGGACCTGCGAAGACGGACATGACGTGGCGCAGCATCATGGCGAACGGTGCCAGCACCTCGTCCGTCGGGCCCGCGTCGCGGGACCGGGCCATCGCGCCGACGAGTGCCCCCATGACGGCGGTCGCCAGCTCCGCCGGCGGCACGCACGGGGCGAGCGCGCCCCGGTCGCGCAGCCGCGAGAACGCGTCCCCGAGCGCGGACTGCCAGGGGGCGAGGTGCGCCGCGAGCGCCCGGCCGACGCGGTCGTCGAGCCCGGTCGCCTCGTGCGCGATGATGCCCAGCGGGTATCCGGCCGGGACCCGGGTGGCGCGGTAGGCGGCCACGACGTCGTCCCGCCACCGGCACAGGTCGTCGAGGCCGGCGGCGGTGGTCAGCCGGTGGCCGGGGACGGCGAAGACCTCGTGGACCTGGCCGCGCACCACTTCCGCGACGAGTTCCCCGACGTCCGCGAAGGACTCGCGCAGCCAGGACTCGTCCACCCCCGCCGTCGCGGCCACCGCGCCGAGCTTCGCCTCCCGCGGCCCGTGTCGGCACAGCAGCTCCGCCACCGCGGACGTCACGCGTCGCCACGTCTCGGGCTCCGGCCGGCGTCCGGGTGGATCCACCATGAACCTCACCGTATACTGGACCATAGCGTCCATGCAGACCGTCGGCGGACGTCGCTTGTAATGCTTCCGTAAGCTGTTGACCATCGGGTTTATCATGGACCGTGCAGTCCAGCTGTTGACCGTGCTCAAGGCCTCCGGTGCGGTAACCTGACGGCCGTGGACGCACCGGAGGGCACGACGCAGACAACCCGGCTGACCGCGCGCGGCGCGGCGACCCGGTCCCGCATCGTGCGGGCGGCCGTCGACCTCATGCAGGTCAAGGGGGTGGCCGCGACTACGCTCGACGACGTCCGGGCCGCCAGCGGCACCAGCAAGTCGCAGCTGTACCACCACTTCCCCGACAAGACCGCCCTCGTGCACGAAGTCGTGACGGTGCGGGGCACGCAGCTCGTCGGGCAGCAGGGGGACCAGCTGCGGCGGCTGAACTCGATCCGCGGTCTCGAACGCTGGCGCGACGCGATCGTCCGGCGCGCCGCCTTCCCGCACGGCGTCCACGGCTGCGCGCTCGGCTCACTCGCCGCCGAACTGGCCGACCGGGACGAAGAAGCCCGCGTGCTGCTCGCGAAGTACTTCGAGATCTGGGAAGAACTGCTGGCCGAGGGCCTGATCCGGATGCGCTCCTCGGGCGCGCTCCGGCCGGACGCCGACCCGGACAAGCTCGCCACGTTCCTGGTGGCCGCGCTGCAGGGTGGCTACCTCCTCACCCGGATGGCCCGCTCGGCGGAGCCGATGAAGCAGACCCTCGATCTGGCCATCGACCACATCCGCACCTTCCGCACCGCCTAGCTGAAGGGGACGTTCATCGCATCTGATGCGACGAACGTCCCCTTCAGCTCATGAGATGCCAGGAAAGTCCCCTTCAGCGCTTTCACTGGACGATAGCGTCCAAAAACTGCCCGGGTCGAGGTGTACCGCGGCGCGCCCGTCCGCTAGTGTTCGGGGCATGTCGGGTGACCGGACCGGGAGGCACGCCGAGGACGCGCACCGGCTGGCCGTGACCGCCTCGATCGACCTCCTGCGCGACCGCCCGCTGGGCGAGATCACCCTCGCCGAAGTCGCGGCCGCGAGCGACGTCCCCGAGCCGAAGCTCCGGCAGTTCTTCGAGAACGAAGAGGCCCTCATCGAGGCCGTGGTGCACGCGCAGGTGGACACCGTGCTGACCGACCAGAAGGCGTTGCTGGACGGAGTGCGCTCGCTCTCGGACCTCCGGGCGTGGCGCGACAAGCTCGTCGCGGACAACCAGGTCACCGGCGGCGTCGGCGGTTGCCCGATCGGGTCCCTCATCGGCGAGCTCGCGGGGCGTCACGACCGCGGGCACCGCGCCCTGGTCGCCGGGTTCGCGGCGTGGGAAGGCCTCCTCGCCGGAGCTTTCCGGCGCATCCAGGAGCGCGGGGAGCTCGACTCCCGCGTGGACCCTGCCACGATCGCCACCGCCGTCATGGGGGCGCTGCAGGGCGGGTTCCTGCTCGCCAGGACCACGCGCGACCCCGGGCAGCTGGCCACGGTGCTCGACGTGTCGCTCGAGCATTTGCGGGTCACTCCGGCGGGCACTTCCTCGCCCCGCGGGCATTAACTGTCGACAAAGGACGAATGATGAAGATCGGTCCGCTCGAAGAAACCGACCGGGAACGCTGGGAAACCTTGGCGCGCGGCTACAAGGACTTCTACCGCACGGAAGTCCCGGACGAGGGTTACGAGCGGGCGTGGCGGCGGCTGCGGCGGGCCGAGGACGTGTTCGGCTGCGCGGCCCGGCTCGACAGCGGGCGAATGGTCGGTTTCGCGCATTATCTGTTCCACGCCAACCCGTGGGCGGCGCGGTCGTGTTACCTGCAGGACTTGTTCGTGGAGGAGACCGAGCGCGGGCGCGGTGCCGGGCGGGGCCTGATCGAGTACGTCGCCCAGGTCGCCCGCGACCACGGCGCGGCGCGGCTTTACTGGCTCACCCAGCAGGACAACGAACGCGCCCGGCTCCTCTACGACAAGGTGGCCGTCGCCCGCGGTTTCATCAGCTACGACCGCTTTCTGGACTGAGCCCGCACCGGGCTGCCCGCCCCACGAGGCGGGGCGGGCAGCCGGAGCGTCCCCGGTCTACATGAAGGTGAACAGGCGATCCGCGTCGAACCGCGAAATCGGGCCCTTGTAGGCCTTTTCCTTGTCGGGGTAGCCGAGGGCCATCAGCACGGTCGTGGTGTGCCCGGTTTCGCGGATCTTGAACGCCTTGTCGACACTGGTCGGGTCGAACCCTTCCAGCGGCGTCGCGTCGAAGCCGAGTTCGACGGCCGCCATCATGGTCATCCCCATCACCATGTACGTCTGCTTTTCCATCCAGTGGTTGAGGTCCTTGTAGGCGTAGTTGCGCAGGTTCAGGAAGTCCCGCGTCATGTACTGCCACATCGCGCGCTTCGCCGGATCGGGGAACCGGCCGTCGGCGTCTTCCTTGCCGAACACGTCGTCGAGGTGGCTGTCCGGCACGTCCGCCCGGGTGGTGAGGATGAGGGCGTGCGACGCGTTCAGGATCTTCGCGCCGTTGTCCTGGAACCGCTCCCCCAGGTTGTCGGCGAGCTGCCGCTTGGCTTCGGCCGACGCGAGGACGTAGAAGTGGTTGGGCTGGATGTTGGTCGACGTCGGCGCCGACCGCATGAACCGCAGCAGCTGCTGGAGGGATTCCTCCGGAATCGTCTTGCTGCCGTCGAACGCCCTCGTGAGGTGCTGGTTCATGAGCTTGTCGAGATCCATGGCGATCTGCCTCTTCTTCCGAGTGGTGGTGGAGGTACGTCAGTGCTTGGCGCCGGCGATCAGTTCGCCGATCCGGTCGAAGCCCATGCCCGCGGTGGCGGCCGCGAGGTCGCCCGCGGCAAGCGCCTTCGTGGCTCGTTCGAGTGCGGCCATCGCGCCGGCGTACAGGAACGGGCCCAAGCTGATGCGCTTGACGCCCGCCTGCCGCAGTTCGTCGACGGTCAGCACCTTGTCCGCGGGCGACACGAGAACGTTGACCGGCGTCGGCGCGACCGCCGTGACGATCGCGCCGAGTGCGTCGAGGTCGGGCGGGAACGGCGCGTACACCACGTCCGCGCCGACCTCCGCGAAGGCGGTCAGACGCCGGATCGTGTCGTCGAGATCCGGCCGGCCCTGGATGAAGTTGTCGGTGCGCCCGGTGACGACGATGCGCCGCTTGGCCGCGGCCACGGCGGCGCGCACGCGGTCGACGGCGTCGTCGAAGCCGCGGATGGGCCGGACGGGATCGCCTGTGGTGTCTTCGATCCCGATGCCGGCCAAGCCGTGCTCGACGGCGGCTTCGACGGTCACCGCGACGGCTTCGGGCGTGTCGCCGTAGCCGTCCTCGAAGTCCCCGTTCACGGGCAGCCCGGTGAGCCTGCCGAGCAGGCGGGCGTGCTCGAGGTGCTCGTCGCGGCTGACTTCGTGCCTGCCGTCGGGCCGGCCGAGGGTGGCGGCCAGCGCCCCCGACGACGTCGCGGCGGCCTCGAAACCGGCGTCGGCCAGGAGCAGAGCCGAGAGGCCGTCCCAGGCGTTCGGCAGGACGAGGCCGCCTTCGCGGGTGTGCAGCGCCATTAATCGCTCATAGAGCGCGGAGCCCGGCATTTCGCACCTTTCCTGGTTCGGCCGCTCAGGCGGGGATGTCGATGCCGGTCTGGTTGACGTTGTTGATGAAGTTGGTGAGCAAGGCCTGCACCGAGACCGCGACGATCGCCAGGATCTGCGAGTCGGTGTACCCGGCCGCCCGAACGTCGGCGAGGTCGTCATCGCTGACGCGGCCGCGGCTGTCCACGAGCCGGTGCGCGAACCGGGCGGCCGCGGCGCGCTTGGGGTCGACCGAGCCCCCGGCGCGGCTCAAAGCGATGTCCTCATCGGACATCCCGCCGAACTCGGACGAGACGTGCGTGTGCATGGCCAGGCAGTAGTCGCAGCCGTTGGCTTCCGAGACGGACAGCGCGATGCTGTGCCGGGTCCGCGCGTCCAGCACCCGGCTCAGCTTCCCCTGCAGGGTGGCGACGACTTCGAGCACGGCCGGGTTCGACGCGATGAGGGTGAACATCGCCGGGACGAAGCCGAGCTGGGCGCCGACCCCTTCGAGGATCTGCCGCGATTCGGCGGGGACGTCCTCGGGAACGGCCAATCGTGACACGGTGAATCAACCTCCGATGGTGTGTGAGTCTTGAGCGTCGGCCCGACGTCGCCTCTTACGGCTTAATCTGGACTAAATAGTCCACAGATAAGCCGGGAGAAGATCATGGACGCGCGGCCGGCGGACGGCACGATCCCGCCCACCGCGAGGAGGCCGACGGCCTGTGGCGGACGGCGTCGACCTCGGCCGGGCCGGTCACCTACCGGATCCGGCAACACCGCCTCGACGACGTGGAAGTCGACGCGTGGGGCCCGGGCGCCGACGAGCTCGTCGAGCGCATCCCCGCCGAACTGGGTGCCCACGACCACCCCGAGGAGTTCCGGCCCGCCCACCCCGTTCTCGAGCGAGCTTGGCGCCGGCTGCCGGGCCTGCGCGTCCCCCGCACGGGCCGGGTGTTCGAGGCGTTGGTGCCCGCGATCTTCGAGCAGCGGGTCGTCAGCCTGGACGCCCAGGCCGCCTGGACCCGGCTGCTGCGCGCCCACGGCACGCCGGCGCCGGGCCCCGCTCCCGCCGCGATGCGGGTCATGCCTCACCCGGAGGTGTGGGCGAAGATCCCGATCTGGAACTGGCGGCGAGCCGGAGTCGACCTGCAGCGTTCGAGGACGGTCGTGCTCGCCGGCCGCCACGCGGGCAAGCTCGAACGCGCCGCCGCCGACCCCGCCCGGGTCTACCGGCTGCTGTCGGCGATGCCGGGAGTCGGGGTGTGGACGGCGGCGCAGGTCGGGCACCGCGCGCTCGGTGACGCGGACGCACTCCCGCTGGGCGACTTCGACCTCGGCCGGATGACCGGCCTGGCGCTCGCGGGCCGCCCCCTGGCCGACGAGGAGGTCGAAGGGTTCTACCGGCCCTGGCGACCGCACCGGTACCGGGTGGTCCGCGTTTTCGAACTCACGCCCGGCCTCGCACCGCGGCGCAGTCACCAGGCTCCGCGCGCGGCCGTTCCGCTGACGAGGCCGGGTGTCAGGGCGTGCACCGCGGCGCTGGTCGGGCAGTCCACAGTCGGCGACTTCGACCTTGGCCACACGACGGGCCAGGCACCGGCGGCCACACCGACGCAACCACCGGACGCAGCCCTTCCGAGGAGGCCAGGTGTCGGGGCGAGCACCGCGGCACAGGGTCACGCAGCCACACTCGAAGACTTCGACCTCGGCCACACGACCGGCCAGGCCCCCGGGCCCCGCGCGGCCATTCCGCCGACCAGCCCGTCAGGGCCGCGGATCGCGGGCCGCGACCACGGTGAACACCGTGGCCACGAGGGCGAGCACGCCGTACCCCACGGCGATCTGCGGGAGGGAGAACGTCGTGGACAGCTGACCGGCGACAAGGGCGGGAATCGTCGCCCCGGAGTAGGAGAGCAGGTAGACGACCGTGAAGATCGGGGCCCGGTCCGCCACGCCGCTGCCTGCCAGCAGGCCGCGCGTGGCCGCGCTGATCGCGATGCCTTGGCTCGCCCCCGCGACGACCGTCGCCGCGAAGAACAGCAGCAGCGCGCCCGTCGCGATCGCCGTGATGATGCCGATCATGCCCGCCAGGAAGCCGAGCATGCCGGCCCGCTGCGCCACCGCGGGCGCGAACCGGCCGCTGATCGGCGCGCCGAGCGCGCTCGGTCCCATGTACGCCGCGAACACCAGCCCCAGTGCCAGTGGGCTGCGCGTGTGGAGCTGGTCCGCGACGAGCGCCGGCACGAACGCCTGGTAGAACGCCCCGGTCGCCCAGGTCGCCAGCAACACCGCCGCCGCCACGGGGACCAGGTGCTTGACCCCGGCCGGTACGCGGACCCGGGGACGCAGGGATCGCCAGACGCCCGGCGCCGGGGTCACGGTCTCCGGGCTGACGAAGATGAGCACGGCCGACAGCACGAGCAGGCCGATCACCACGAGGTAGATCAGCTCCCGCGGCCAGGGACCGAACTGCACGAGCGCGCCGGAACCGATGGCGCCGACCGCGAGGCCGAGCATGACCGTCTGGCTCGACGCCCCCGAAGCGAGCCAGGCCGGTCTGGGCGGTGCGGCATCGACGATGTAGGACGTGAGACTGCTGCTGGCCAGGCCCGCACCGAAGCCCATCAGGAGCCGCCCCGCGATCAGGACGCCGACGTGGTGCACGTCCAGCAGCAGCACGCACCCCAGCAGGAGCAGGCCGAGGCTCGCGATCGACGTGGGCCGCCGCCCCAGGTGGCCGGACACCCGGCCCAGCACCAGCAACGTGCCGAGAGTCGCGACGGAGTAGGCGACGACGGTGATCGAGATGTCGGCGTTGGTGAAGTCTTCCTCGGCCCGGTAGACGTTGAACAGCGGGATCGTGGAACCCACGGCGGCGAACGAGACCACGAGCGACACCACCCCGGCCGGGAAGGCCCGGGAAAGCCGGGCGACACCGGTTCTCGGTACCACGTCTCGCATCAGGCAACGCCCTTCTCGCCGGGGTCGGACCGCGGCCTCAGATTGGACTATACCGTCCCGCTGTGGGCGGCTGGTGGTTGTGAGTGGCGATTAGGGTTCTAACCCGAATCGCCACTCACGACGGGGTAGTGCTCCCACGCGTAGCCCCACAGGTACGACGTCGCGTACGACCGGTACGGCCGCCACGGTTCACTTCGCCGCTCCGCGACCTTCGGCGTGATCGCGTGGTCCAGCTGGTCGAGCGCCGTGATCGCTTCGCGCACGGTGAGGTCGTTGGCCAGGAAGACGTCCGGCCGGTGCAGGTAGTGCAACAGGAACCGTTGCGCCGACGACGGCCCGAGCCCCGGCAGGGCCTCGACCTCGGCCCGGACTTCGATGTCAGTCATCGTCGCGAGCACGCCCGGATCCAGCAGGCCGTCGTGCTGGGCGAGCACCAGGAGCGTTTCGGCTTTCTGGTGCGACAATCCGACGTCGCGCAGGGCCTGCGCACCGGCCGAAACGACGCGCTCCCCGGTGACGGAACCGCCGAGGCGCTCGACGAGCCGGTGATGGATCGCGACGGCGCTCGCCCTGCTCAGCTGCCGCGAAATGATGGCGAAGGCGAACCACTCGAGCGGGCCGCGCACCTCGACGGGCGGGTGCGTCTCGTAGGCGTCGATCGGCCCCGCCGACCGCACCCACCGGGCCAGCGAGTCGTCGAGCGAGCCCAGGTACTCGGCGGCGGCCCGCTGTTCCTCGGTCGCACGCTTCCCGGTGCGAGTCATGGTCACGGCTCCAGCGTCGCAGACCTGGACCACATAGTCCACTCTGCGGCATGATGCCCGGCAAGACGACCACCCGGGACGGAGTGACCACCATGTCGACACCCACAGCCCTGATCACCGGCGGCACCAGCGGGATCGGTAAGGCCGCCGCCGAGGCCCTGCACGGCCGCGGATACCGCGTCGCGGTCACCGGGCAACGCCCGGAAAGCGTTGCCCGGGCGCGGGAGGAGCTGCCTGAGGACGTTCTCGTCCTGCGGGCCGACGCGCGCTCGCTCGCCGACACGGACCAGGTCATCGCCGAAGTCGGTGCCCGGTTCGGGAGCCTGACCACGCTGTTCCTGAACGCGGGCGTCAGCCTTCCGATGACGCTGGAGAACTACGACGAAGCCGCGTACGACGAGGTGTTCGCCGTCAACACCAAGGGCCAGTTCTTCACGCTGGCCAAGGCGTTGCCGCTGCTGACCGACGGCGCTTCCGTCATCGTCACCGTCGGCATCGGCGCCACCCGCAGCCTCACCGGCAACAGCGTCGCGGCCGGGTCGCACGGCGCGATGCTGGCCATGCTCCCGACCCTCGCCCTCGAGCTCGCCCCGCGCCGCATCCGGATCAACGCGGTGAGCCCGGGGTTCACCGACACCCCGATGACGCGCACCGCGCTCGGCACGCAGACCGGCGACGTCGCGGGGACGATGACGGCGATGGCGGAGCAGAACCCGTTCGGCCGCCTCGCCCGCCCCGAGGACATCGCCGGGACCGTGGCATTCCTGGCTTCGGACGAGTCCGCCTACGTGACCGGTCAGGAAATCGTCGTGTCGGGCGGCGCCGGGCTGGCCATCTGACCGCGGCCGACGGGGCCCGGGACGACCGGCCGCCGCGACCGCGGCAGCCCCTCGACCACCAGCTGGTAGGAGTCGAGCACGAGCTCCTCGACCAGCTCCTCGTCGACGGTGCCGCCGCCCGTCAGGGTGATCCAGTGCTTCTTATCCATGTGATAGCCGGGAGTGATGTCCGCGTGCTGCTCGCGCAGGGCCGCGGCGTGGTCCGGGTCGGCCTTCAGGACCACGACCGGGTGACCCGGCAGGTCGGTCATGAGCAGGAAGACCTTCCCGCGCACCTTCCAGAGGTCCCAGTCGGGGTCGGACCGCCGCTCGAGGTCGGCGTCCGGGAGACCCGCGGCGCGGTCACCGGCGATCCGCTGCACCTGCTGTCCGTCCATGTGCTCGGCTCCTTCGGGGTGGACCTGAGTGGACTAAGTAGTCCATAGTAGCTGCAACCGGACAACAGCACGAAGGGAAGTGGACCGGATGAAGGCGATCGTGGTGACGGACGAGGCCGCGGGCCGGGCGGGGATGACGCTGGCGGAGCGTCCCGATCCGGACGTGGCGAAGCTGGCCGACCTCTCCGGGGCGAACTACGGTGACGTGGTCGTCGAGGTCCACGCGTCGGGGTTCACCTGGGACGAGCTGTCGTGGCCCTCGACCTGGGTCGACCGCCGCGGCCACGACCGGACGCCGTCGATCCCCGGGCACGAGGTGGCCGGCGTGGTTTCCGCGCTGAGCTACGGCGCCGCCGGGCTGTCGGTCGGCCAGCGGGTGTTCGGCCTGACGGACTGGACTCGCGACGGAACACTGGCGGAGTACGCGGTCGTCGAGGCGCGCAACCTGGCGCCGCTGCCCGGCGACGTCGACTTCACCACGGGTGCGGGCGTGGTCATGTCCGGCCTCACCGCGTGGCAGGGCCTGTTCGTGCACGGCCGCCTGGAGGCGGGACAACGTGTCCTCGTGCACGGCGCGGCCGGCGCCGTCGGCTCGATGGCGACGCAGCTCGCGCGCGAGGCGGGCGCCTACGTCATCGGCACCGGGCGCGCGGCCGACGCGCACACCGCGCGGGATTTCGGGGCGAACGAGTACGTCGACCTGGAGAACGACGAGCTGGCCGACGTCGGCGGCGTGGACCTGGTGTTCGACGTGTTCGGCGGCGACCTCGGGGCACGCTCGGCGCGCCTGGTCCGGGCCGGCGGAACGCTGGTCACGATCGCCGGCCCGCCCGAGGTCCGGCCCGCCGAAGGCCGCACGATCGACTTCGTGGTCGAGGCCGACCGGACGCAGCTGGGTGAGATCGTGCGGCGGGTCCGCGACGGGCGGGTGCGGACCAACATCGGCACCATCGCGGCCCTGGACGACGCCGTCGCCGCCTTCAACCCGGCCGGGCGCAAGAAGGGGAAGACGATCATCCGCGTCCGCCCGTAGCCGGGTCAGGACAGGAATTCGTGGGCCACGAGGTGGGCGCGGATGTTGCGCCGGGCGTCGAACATCGCCTTGTAGATGGCGTTGCGGTTGGTGTCCAGTTTCGCCGCGAGGGCGTCCATCGGGATGTTGTCGATGGCCAGCGCGACGAAGACGGTCCGCTGGCGCTCGGTCAGCGCGTTCTCGATGGCGTCACCGAGGGCGGCCCGCAGCTCGTTGGCCTCCACCTGCCGCAACGGTTCGTCGCCGGCGGCGGCCGGGGCCCGGTCGGTCTCGCCGCCGTCGGGGAACACGCGGTGGTCGCGCCAGAAGTGCCTGCCGACCTTCGTCGACACCTCGAGGATGACGAACTTGAACGCCCAGGTCTTGAACTGCGCGTCGCCGCGGAACTCGCCGATCTTGCGGGTGATCCGCATGAGCGCGTCGGCGGCGGCCTGGTGGGCCAGGTCCTCGAGCTTCCGGGCCGGTCAGCCGCAGGGCCGGCGACCTGCGGACGGTCTCTCCCCGCGCGATCTTGAAGAGCATCGCGTACAGCCGGCGGCAGGCGGCTTCGAAGGTCGGGCTGCCCGGGCTGAGTTCCCGGACCCAGTTCGCGGATTCGGGGTCGAAGCTCCGCCCGTCGACCAGGACGCGACCGTCCACTTCCGAGGTGGTCATGCGAACCGGGGTTTCGGCTCGGTGCCGGTGGTGCGTCTCGACCGGACGTGGAACACACCTGACGTCATGCCGCCTCCCCTCTCCACGATCGATCTTCGGCACCCGCTCGAATCAGCCGGGCAAGCGCCTGGGGCCACTGCCATTTTTAGCAAAACAGGACTAAAAAGTCCAGATTATGGCGCCGGTCTCACCACCGCGGCGATGGCGCCCGAGACGAACATGGCGGCGGCGCAGACCACGCACACCAGCCGGTAACCGGGCAGGAACTCCCCCGCCTGCGTATAGGAATCACCGGTGAGCCCCACCAGCGGGGGAAGACCCGCGACCCACACCAGGCCGGCGGTGCGCGCCACGGTGTTGTTGACCGCGGACGCGACGCCGACGTGGCCGCCCGGCAGGGAGGACAGGGCGACGGACGTCAACGGCGCCACCATCGTCGCGGTCCCGAGGCCGAAGACGCACTCGAGCGGGATCGCGACGCTCCAGAACCCGGTCTCCGGCCCCACTCGCAAGGCCAGCAGCGCCGCCGTGCCGCACAGCACGGGGCCGATGGTCAGCTGCGGTCCGGGCCCGATCCGGGCCGCGAGCCTGCCGCTGAGCCTCGACAGCGCGAGGCTGAGGACGGTGACCGGCACCATGGTGCCGCCCGCCTCGACGGGGCTGTACCCGGCGACCGTCTCGAGCGCGATCGTGAACATCAGGGAGAACACGGCGAACGCGCCGTAGATGACGAACGTGATCGCGGTGATGGCGACGAACGGCCTCGACCCCAGTGCCGCCGCGGGCAGCATCGGCGCCGGCGTTCGCCGTTCGTACCAGGCGAAGCCGGCCCCGCGCCGACGGCGACGACCGCGCTCCCCCAGCC
Organism: Amycolatopsis nalaikhensis; assembly: GCF_030264295.1. GTDB lineage: Bacteria > Actinomycetota > Actinomycetes > Mycobacteriales > Pseudonocardiaceae > Amycolatopsis > Amycolatopsis nalaikhensis. Next base: position 9,725,365 of record NZ_CP127173.1, read on the forward strand.
CCACGGCCGCGTGGGGTCGGCAGGCAGCACGGTCAACGCGTACGTCGCCGCCGCGAGGGCCGCGAACGCCAGCGCCGAACCACCCCAGTCCATTCCGGACGAACCTTCGTCGCGGGTCTCCGGGAGGTGGCGCAGGCTCACCACCAGCACGACGACGGCGACGGGCACGTTGATCAGGAAGATCCAGCGCCACGACCCGAGCGACAACAGCCACCCGCCGGCGAACGGCGCGAGCACCCCGGCGATCCCGGCGAAGCCGGACCAGGTGCCGATCGCCACCGGGCGGTCGCCGGGCGCGATCGTCGACTGCAGGATGGCCATGCTCGCGGGCGCCATCAGCGCACCGCCGACGCCCTGCAGGATTCGCGCCCCGACCAGGGTTCGCACGTCGGGAACGGCCGAGCACAGCACCGAGGCGAGGGTGAAAACCGCGACACCGGCGAGAAAGATCCGCCTGCGCCCGTACCGGTCCCCCAGCCCGCCGGCGAGCAGGATCAGGGAGGCGAGGCTGAGCGTGTACCCGGTCACGGTCCACTGCAGCGACGCGAAGCTCGCGCCCAGGTCCCGGCCGATGTCGGGAAGGGCGACGGTCACGACGCTCGCGTCGATGCCCGCGATGCTGGCGCCGAGGACCGTCGCGACCAGAACCCGGCGGCCCTGCCGGGAGCGGATCGGAAAGCCCGCCGGTCGCGACAGGACAGCTTCCGAACCGGTCACGCTGAGCCCCCTCCACGTGCTGGCCGTTACGGCCGGGGCACCACCCGATCGAGGTCGGCGACTTCGGCCGCCGTCAGCCGGATGTCGGCCGCGGCCACGTTCTCCGCCAGGTGCCGGACGCTGAGCGTGCCGGGGGTGGGCAGCATCGCCGGCGAGCGGTTCAAGAGCCAGGCCAGCGCGATCTGGGCGGGCGAGACACCGCGCCGCCGGGCCGTCCCGGCCACCGGGCCGTCCACAGTGGCCAGTGCGCCGGTCGCCAGCGGCAGCCACGGGATGAACCCGATGCCCGCCGACTCCGCGTAGTCCACGAGCGGATCGGCCGCGCGGTTGACGAGGTTGTACTCGGCCTGGACCGTCGCGATGTCGGCGTGTTCACCGGCTTCCCGCAGCTCCGCCAGCGTCACCTCGGCCAGCCCGATCCGCCCGATCTTCCCCTCGCGCTGCAGCTCGGTGAGCAGGCCGAGCTGGTCGGCGATCGGCGCGTGCGGGCTGAACCCGTGCAGCTGGAACAGCGGGATGCGGTCGAGCTTCAGGTACCACAGCCGCGTCTCGATCTGCTTCCGCAGGAACGAAGGCCGCGGCAACGGCTCCCACTCCCCTTGGGGCGTCCGGAGCAGCCCGCCCTTGATCATCAGCAGCAGATCGTCGGGAAACGGGCTCAGCGACTGGGCGATCAGCTCTTCGTAGTCGAACGGCCCGGACGACTCGGCGACGTCGATGAGGTTCACCCCGAGGTCGACGGCCTCCCGGAGGACACGCTTGGCCTCGGCGGCGTCTTCGGGATGGCTCCAGACGCCGGACTCGCTCATCTGAGCGGTCCCGAGCCCGAGCCGGGTGATTTCGTGTCCGCCGATCGAGTAGGTACCGCATCGGTCGGGAAGGGTTCCGGGCATGGTCGTTTCTCTTTCGGCGTGCGTCGGTCAGGTTGCGGTGGGTTCTTCCGGCGGCGCCAGGCCGCCCGGCACGTCGAGGTCGTACCGGCGCAGGCGGAACACGTCGAGCCTCGTGCCGTAGTACTTGCCGGTCTGCCCGACCCAGTCCATGCCCATCCGCCGAGCGGCGGCCGCGCCACGCCGGTTCGCCGGACGCGCGACGGCGAAGATCTCGTCCACACCGGCCTCGAACGCGTAGTGGGCGACCGCGTCGCCGGCTTCACCGGCGTAACCGCGGCCCCACCGGTCCCGGGCGATCTGGACGCCGACCTCGAGGTCGATGTCGTCGGGCGGCAACGGCAGCAGCGAGACCGCGCCCACCACGCGCCCGCCGGTGCGTTCGGCGACCTTCCACCGGCCGACCGGCGGCTCGGCGGCCGGGCCCCAACTGTCGAGCAGCCGCCGCATGGCGGCCAGGTCCGGCACCCGGTCCATGGCCGGTGCCAGCCACCGGGCCACTTCCCCGTCACCGAAGATGCTCAAGGCCGCTTCGGCGTCGGCGGTGGTCCACGGGGTCAGGTGGAGGCGAGCGGTCCGGATCGAGGGTCCGTCGATTTCGACCGCGTGCGATGCCCGGGGCAACTCCGCACCCCTCAACGTTCGCGTGGCGCGCGGTCGGGCACCGTGGCCCGCCCGGGGAACCGGTCGTCGACCAGGTCCTTGTATTCGGGGTGGTCGGCGATGTAGTCCGCGACGAAGGTGCAGTAGTTGGTCAGCTTCTGGTCCCGGCTGCGCACATCGTCCAGTGCGTGCTTCACGAGCCGGGACGCGATGCCCCGGCCCCGGTACCCGGGTTCGACGATCGTGTGGCTCAACGTCACCCGCTGCCCACCGCGCGGGACGTGGTAGACGATCATGCCGACGACCTGCCCGTCGACCACGGCTTCGTACGATCCCGTGTCGCCGTTGCGGCGGACGTCCATCTCGGCGGTCATTTCACTTCTCCTGAGGTCTTCTTCCGGCATTGCGGCCGAAGGGCACGGTGAGGTGCCAGGTCGAATCTTCGAGCGGCGAACTCGGCACTTCGAACGTCGTGGTCCACTCGCTCCCGACGGCGCCCCCTTCGGAGAAGGTCAACGTCAGGGTGCAGGACCCGGTCCGCGGCACACCGCGGCCGGCGAGGTGGAGCACGTCCGGGATCATGCTCAGCAGGACCCCGTTGACGTGGAGTTCGTGGCGGCCGTCCGCCGCGCTCCCGCCCGGCCGGTGGGTCGTGGCGAGCATGATCTCGGTTTCGCCCAGCACCTGCGCGCTGATCGAGAGTTCCCACGGTGCCAGGTGGTCGCCGCCGTCGGTGGTCAGGACGGCCGACGACAGCTTCAGGGCCCCGGCGGACCTCGCCGCGAAACCCGGCTGCTCAGTCACGTGGTGGCCCTTCTCGCGACCGCTCGGCGCGGCTTCGTTCTCCGGCGCTCATCATGCCCCGAAGAGAACTATTTAGTCCAGTCTGTGTCGCGAAACGACGGCTATTGTCGGTCAGATCACGACAAGAACCGGACTGGAAGGTCCACCTAAAACTCGATCACGACTGCGGCCGCACCGCCGAGCGGAGGGCCGGGAAGCTGACGCGGCCCCGGTAGACGCGGCCGTCGACGAACAGCGCGGGAGTGCCGCGGACGCCCAGCTCGGCCCCGGAGGTGTAGTCGGCCACGACGGCGGGCCGGAACCGCTGCACGGCGGTGCCGGTGACCTCGCCCGCCCCGATCCGCGCCGCGTAGGCCCGCAGGTGGACGTCCGTCAGCTCCATCTGGTGGGTGAGCAGCAAGTCGTGCATCTCCCAGAACAGCTCCCCCGACGCCTCGGCGGCCAGCGCCGCGGTGAGCGCGTACGGGTGGATCGTGAAGATCGGGAAGTGCCGGAACACCAAGCGGATCGAGCCGTCCGAGCCGTCGACCAGCTTGCGCAGCTCGGGTGCCGCCGCCGCGCAGTACGGGCATTCGAAGTCCCCGTACTCCACCACGGTCACCGAAGCCGACGGATTGCCGTACACGTGGCGGTCGAGATCGACCTCGTTCGGTGTCGTCACAGGCGATCCCTCCACGGCACGACGGGTCCAATCGGGACAGTGCTCGTCCGACGGTACCCGTTGCCCGTCAGGCATACTCGGCCTGTGAAGCCCGACTCGAGCCGGTTCACCGAAGGTCTCCTCCCCCAGCTGCCGGCCATGGCCCGCCGCGTGAACACCCCGCTGCCGTACGTGACAGCCGGGTTGCGCCGGTTCCTGCTCACCGAAGCCGGCAGCGCCGTCCTGCTCCTCGCCGCCACGGTGGTGGCGCTCGTGTGGGCGAACGCGGCGGGGGCGAGCTACGACGCCTTCTGGGGTGTCCAGGCGGGCGTGGAGGCCGGCGGCGCGCACTTCACGCTGGATCTGCGCGGCTGGGTGAACGACGTGGCCATGGTCGTGTTCTTCGCCGTAGTGGGCTTGGAGATCAGCCGTGAGGTGTCCGTCGGCGAGCTCCACGACCTGCGCTCGATCGTCGTCCCGGCCTGCGGCGCGCTCGGCGGGCTGGCCATGCCCGCGATCATCTACTTCGCCTTCGCCGGTTCCGGCCCGGCCGCCGCGGGCTGGGGCATCCCGATGTCGAGCGACACCGCGTTCCTGATCGGCGTGCTGGCGCTGTTCGGGCCCCGCTGCCCCGACCAGCTGCGGCTCTTCCTGCTCACGCTCGCGATCGGCGACGACATCGGGGCGATCGCGGTGATGGCCGTGTTCTACACGCACCACGTGTCCGTCGCGGCGCTCGCCGCGGCGGCGGGGCTGGTCCTGGCGCTGCTCGCCCTGCGGGTGCTGGGCGTGTGGCGGCTGACGCCGTACCTGGTCGTCGGCGCCGGGCTGTGGGTGGCGGTCGACGCGTCCGGCGTCCACCCGACCCTGGCCGGCGTGCTGATCGGCCTGCTCGTGCCGGCGGGCGAGGTCGACCGGCACGCCCGCGAGCGCCTCCGTCTCTACGGGCGGGCGGTGATCGAGCGCGCGGACTCGACGCGGGTGCGGCTCGCCACCACCGCGATGAAAGCGACGCTTTCGGCGAACGAGCGTCTGCAGGCGATCCTGCACCCGATCAGCGCCTTCGCGATCATCCCCGCGTTCGGCCTGGCCAACGCCGGGGTGCACCTCGACGGTGCCGCCTTGCGGTCGGCGATGTCCTCCCCCGTCACCCTCGGCGTCGCCGTCGGCCTGGTCGCCGGCAACACCCTCGGCATCTCCCTGGGCGCGGGGATCGCGCTCCGGACCGGGATCGCGACCCTGCCCGGCCGCGTCCGCTACAGCCACCTCGTCGGCGGCGCGATGCTGGCCGGAATCGGTTTCACGATCGCGTTGTTCATCACCGATCTCGCGTTCGCCGACCCCGCGCTGCAGCAGCAGGCCAAGGTCGGCGTCCTCGGTGGGTCCCTCTGCGCGGCGGTACTGGGGTCCGTTGTCCTGCGGTTCCTCGGCGAGCGCCTCCCGCTGTGCTCCTTCGACGAGCAGTTCGCGCTCCCGGCGCTGCCCGAAGGCCCGTGGCTGGATCCCAGCTTGGCCTAGCGCCCGCATCGAAATCGGCCGGAGCCGTTCGGCGACCGCGGCCCGGCTCGTCAAAGGTCTTGAATGAGTCATTCAGGTCTTCGGAGGTCCTGAATGACTCATTCAAGACGTCGGCGCGGGACCCCGGCTGGCCATGCCGGACACCGGCGCCGACTTCGCTACGGGCACTGGCGGCATCGTGAGCAGCCATTATCGTTGACCCGTGAGCGACCGAGCGGCGCAGCGCCGACCCCGGACGGCGGGCCTCGACCTGCACCTGGGGCGGCTCGACGGGAACGTGCGGGCCAGCCTCACCGACGCGGTCCGCGACGCGATCCGCGCCGGCCGGCTCGCGCCCGGGACCAGGATGCCGTCGAGCCGCGCCTTGGCCGCCGACCTCCAGGTCGCCCGCAACACGGTGGTCCGGGTCTACTCCGAACTCATCAACGAGGGCTGGCTCACCGGGCTGCAGGGGTCCGGCACGAAGGTTTCGGACCGGGTGGCCGAATTCGTCGAGGACCAACCGCGGCCCGCCGACACCCGCTCGCGGCCGGGGCACGATCTGCGGCCCGGGCATCCGGACCTGTCGTCGTTCCCCCGCGACGAGTGGATCCGCGCGGTCAAGAAGTCGATCGGCGCCGTGCCGTTCGAGGCGTTCGGTTACACGGATCCCCACGGCCGGGGCGAACTCCGCGACACGCTCGCCCGGTACCTCACGCGGGCCCGCGGGCTGCGCGCGCACGCCGGCAACGTCGTCGTGTGCAGTGGTGCCGCGGAGGGCGTGCGGCTCGTCGCGGCCGCGCTCGCGGCGGCCGGGGTGACGCGGGTGGCGGTCGAGGAGTTCGGCCTGCCGACCCAGCACCGCACGTTGGCCGACGCCGGGCTCGAAACCGTGCCCCTGGCCGTCGACGCAGACGGCGTCGACCCGTCCGTGCTGGACGGATTACCGGCGGTCGGTGCCGTTCTCCTCACCCCTTCGCACCAGTTCCCGCTGGGTGTCGCGCTGCGCTACGACCGGCGGGCGGCGATCGTCGAGTGGGCTCGCCGGCGCGGCGCGCTGATCGTCGAAGACGACTACGACGGCGAGTTCCGCTACGACCGGTCGCCGGTCGGCGCGTTGCAGGGCCTCGACCGCGATCACGTGCTGTACCTGGGCACCGCGAGCAAGTCGCTCGCGCCGGGCCTGCGCCTCGGCTGGCTCGTGGTGCCGGACCGGCTCGTCGACGCGATCGTCGCCCAGAAGGGGGAAACCGAGGAAACCGTCGGGTTCGTGAACCAGCTGGCGATGACCGAGTTCGTGGAGTCGGGCGCCTACGACCGGCACATCCGGGCGATGCGCGCGCAGTACCGCCGCCGGCGCCGGCACCTGGTCGAAACGCTCGCCCGGCAGGCGCCGGACGTGCGGGTGGCGGGAACGGCCGCCGGTTTGCACGTGCTGCTCGAACAGCCCGGGCGCTCGGGCAGCGAACTCGTGCGCCGGATCGCCGCCGAGCAGCTGACGGTCGAACCCCTGGACTTCTTCCGGCACCCCGGCGCCGCCTCGGACCGCGACGGCGCGGTGATCGGGTTCGCGGCACCGTCGCCGAGCGGGTGGTCGGGCGTGCTCGAATCGCTGGTTCGCGCGCTCGCGTGAGCCGAGTGGTCCCCGCTCGCGCGTCCCAAGTGGACCCAGGTGCGGGGCCGGACCGGAGCTAGCCTCGCGGACAGGCCGGCGAACGCCCGCGGCCACCCGTTGCCCGCTCACCACGAGGACTCAGCATGAAAGCGATCATCGTCAAGGACCCCGCCGCCGGGGTCGAAGGGTTGACCCTCACCGACCGCCCGGCCCCGCACGCCGCGGAGAACGACGTCATCGTGCGGGTGCACGCGGCCGGCTTCACCCCCGGCGAGCTGGAGTGGCCGGGCACCTGGACCGACCGGGCGGGCCGCGACCGGACCCCGAGCGTGCCCGGGCACGAGCTGTCGGGGGTCGTGACCGAGCTCGGCTACGGCACGACCGGGCTCACGGTCGGGCAGCGCGTGTTCGGGCTCGCGGACTGGACCCGCGACGGCTCGCTCGCCGAGTTCACCGCCGTCGAGGCGCGCAACCTCGCGCCGCTGCCGTCCGACGTCGACCACGCCGTGGGCGCCGCGTTGCCGATCTCCGGGCTGACGGCGTGGCAGGCGTTGTTCGACCACGGCCGCCTCCAGGCGGGCCAGACGGTCCTGATCCACGGCGCGGCGGGCGGCGTCGGCTCGATCGCGGTGCAGCTGGCGAAGCGAGCGGGTGCGACGGTGGTCGGCACGGGCCGCGCCCACCACCGCGAGGTCGCCCTCGACCTGGGTGCGGACGCGTTCGTCGACCTGGAGAACGAGAAGCTGGAGGACGTCGGCGAAGTCGACGTGGTCCTCGACGTGTTCGGCGAGGAGATCGGCGTGCGGTCGGCGGGCCTGGTGCGCGCGGGTGGCACGCTGGTCACCATCGCAGCCCCACCGGAGTTCGAGCCGCGGTACGGGCGGTCGGTGTTCTTCGTGGTGGAACCGGACCGGGCTCGCTTGGCCCAGCTGGTGGCGCTCGTGCGCGAAGGCAGTCTGCGTGTGCTGGTCGGGTCGCGCCATTCGCTGTCCGAGGCACCGAAGGCGTTCAGCACCGGACGGCAAGGCGGCGGGAAGCCGATCGTGGTGGTCGACGAGTCCTAGGCACCGCGGCCATGCCGGCGCAGCAGGGCGGTCGCGAGGGTCGCCCTGACCCGTTCGTGCTGCGCCGGCTCGGCGGCCGGGTGGCCGGGCGCCGGGACCCCGGCTGGCAGGTCGCCCACCACCGCGGACAACCCGGCCAGCCGTGCCGGTCGGTTCCGCCGCATCCGGTCAGGCGGTGCGCTTCATCGGTGCCAAGGCACGCCGGTCCGCTTCTTCCGCGGCCGCCGTGTGCCGTCGGGCCGCCGCTTCGTCGCCCGCCGCGCTCGCCGACTGGGCCGCCGCTCGCTCGTGGTGGGCCTCCGCCCGGCGGATCGCCGCGAACGACTCCTCCACCAGCCGCGTCCACTGTGGAGTGTGACGCGGGTACTGCCGGGCTTCGCCACGGGATTCGGCGGCCGCCGCCAGTTCCTGGTACGCCATCGCGTGGCACGAGGCCACTTCCGCGAGCACGCGCTGGGTCTTGGCCCGGTACAGACCATCGGCTTCGGTGCCGGTCTCCAGTTCGACCGCCAGGCAGCGGTGCGCCGCCGCGGCTTCCCAGACCCGTTCCGCGTCCAGACGCAGCCGGCGGACCTCCGGGAGCACCCAGGTCTCGGCGGTCTCCGGCACCGCTACGTCCGTCGTCATGGCGTGGTCACCTTCCTTCTTCCTCGCTCGGGTTCACCCTGACACGGAACGAAGGGGTTTCATCTGACGACTGCCTTACGATCGCGGCCGCAGCCCGACCAGGGGCAGCTGCCGCGCCATCCGGCGGCGGGCGAGATCGCTGCCGTCGTAGCGCCACCCCAGCAGCTTGCCCAGCGCGAACCGCACCACCGGCCCGGCCAGGCGGTTGCGGTGTTCGTACCCGGCGATGACCGCGACCGCCTCGTCTTCGCCGAGAACGCGGTGTTCGGCCGGGAACCGGCGCCTGCCGACGACCACCTCGACCGGCGGCCGGGCCTGGATGTTGCGGAACCAGTCCGCGCCCGCGCCGAGCCCGGCCACGACGACGTATTCCTCGCCGTGCACGCCGACGACTTCGAGCACCGTGCGGTACTCCCGCCCGGACCGCCGCCCGAGGTGGGTCAGGCACAGGAAGCGACGGCCGAGCAGCCACCCGAAACCCTTGTCGTACAACCGGACCGGCGCGCGGAAGACGAACCTCGCGACCCGGTTCACCGCGCCGCCCCGGCTCCGGCGCGGCGGAGGTTCGTGACCACCGCGGTCGACTTGCCCGCCAGCACCGCGGCGACGTAGCGGTCCAGGACCGGCAAGCGGGCCAGCCGCAGAGCCGCCCGCCGGATCCACAACTGCGGCGGGTTCGCGGGCAGGAACCAGCGGGCGCTCCGGCGGGCCACTCGCTGTTTCTCTTCGACCACCGGCCGCATCAGCCGCTCGTAAGCGGTGAACGCCTCCCCCGACGACGCCGCCCGGACCAACTGCTCGCCGAGCACGAAGGCGCCGGCGATGCCGAGGGACGCGCCTTGCCCGGCGATCAGCGAAACCGCGCAACACGCGTCACCGGCGAGCACGACCCGGCCGCGGCTCCAGGCGGGCATGTCGACCTGGACGACCTCGTCGTAGTACACGGACTCGCCCGGCGGGCACAGCCGCAACACGCGCGGCACGAGCCAGCCCAGCGAGCCGTACTCCGCCCGCAACGCCGCCCGGGGGTCTTCGGGCAGCCGCGGGTCCGCGGTGCGGTGGACGGCGAAGACCGCCACCCGGCCGTCGCGCAGCCCGTACAGGCCCAGCTGGCGGCCGATGCTGTCGGTGAGGCAGAACCGGTCACCGACCGCCGCCTGGATCTCGGGGTCGGCGAACACGAAGGCCGCCGTGTGGAACCCGAGGTAGCGCACGTAATTCTCGTCTCCGCCGAACACCAGCCGCCGGACGGCGGAGTGGATGCCATCGGCGCCCACGAGCACGTCCGCCTCGACCACCTGATCCCCGGCGGTCACCCGGACCCGGTCGCCGAGGTCGTCGACCGCCGTCACCCCGGCGCCGAATCGCAAGTCCACAGTGGACGGCAGGTGCTCGCGCAGCGCCCGCTCGAGGTCGGGACGCATGATGCTGCACAGCCGGTCCCGCATCGTGCGGGCGAAGGTGGTGTACCGGATCGCCGCGCGACGGCGGCCCCGCCCGTCGAGCAGGCTCGCCTCGTCCACCCGGTAGGCCAGCTCCCGGATCCGGGGCAGCACGCCCAGCTCTTCGGCCGCGTCGAACCCCGCCCCGAAGAAGTCGATCATGTACCCCTGTGCGCGCGGTGCCTTCGCCCGCTCCACCACGACGACCTCGACGCCGTCTCGCGCCAGCTTGTTCGCCAGCGCCAGGCCGGTGATCCCGGCCCCGCACACCACGACTTTCACCGTTCCGCTTCCTTTCGCCTCGACACGAGCCGCCGCAGGACGCCGGCCACTCCGGCCGATGTGGCGCCGGGAGCCACCGCGCGGTGCATGAGCACCCCGTCGATCGCGGCGCCGAGCACGGCCGCCGTGCCGTCGGGATCCGCGACGTCGAATCGCCGCAGACGCTCGCCGATCTCGCGCCACAGGCCCTCGAGGACAGCCGCGATGCCGGCCCGCAGCGCCTCGTCCCGGGTCGCGGCCAGATAGCCCTCGACGAACAGCAGCGACAGGGGATCCGTGCCGGTGTACTGCTCCACCGCCGCCACCAGCGCGTCGACGACTTCCTCCGCGGTTCCCGCCGCCGCGAGCACGGGGCCGACCTCGGCCGACACCGCCCGCATCGCCCCCAGCACCGCTTCCCGCAGCACGGCCTGCACCGACGCGAAGTGGTAGTGCACCACGCTCGGCGTGACCCCGGCCCGCTCGGCCAGCACCCGGGTGCTCACCGCCGTCCACCCGCGTTCCGGGATCAGCTCGACCGCGGCGGCGAGCAGCCGTCGCCGGACACCTTCACCCCGGGCAGCGGACGGAGACCGCATCACACCTCCATCAGGGCGATCGCCCTGAACGTTCGTCCTGAACTCGTGCGGTCAGGCTAGCACAACTATTGCTATGTGCAACAATTTGCCTGCTGCTAGGATCCGGAAGATGCCGACGCGTGTGCTCCTCGTCGAAGACGACGCGATGATCAGCGAAGCCCTCAGCCTCGCCTTGGCAGACGAGGACTTCGCCGTGACGACGGCGGCCACCGGCGAAGACGGCTTGGAGCTGCTGGAATCCACCGGCGTCGACGTCGTGCTGCTCGACCTGATGCTGCCCGGCATCGACGGGCTCACCGTGTGCCGCGCCGTGCGCGAACGCGGCGACCTGCCGATCATCGTGATCACCGCGCGCACCGACACCCAGGACGTCATCGCGGGTCTCGAGGCGGGCGCCGACGACTACGTCACCAAGCCGCTGGTGGCGGGCGAGCTCGCCGCCCGCATCCGCGCCCTGCTCCGCCGCGCGGCCCCGGACCGGCCGGTCCGGCTCACCGTCGGCGGCCTCGAAATCCGGCCGGACGAGGAAGCCGTCCACCGCGACGGCGTCCCCGTGCACCTCACGCGGACCGAGTTCCGGCTGCTGGCCGAGCTCGCCGCGGCCGACGGCAAGGTGGTCACCCGGGAGCAGCTGCTGCACCGCGTGTGGGGCCACGACTACTTCGGCGACACGCGGCTGCTCGACGTCCACATCAGACGGCTGCGCCGCAAGGTCGAACCCGACCCCGACACGCCGAGCCTGGTCCTGACCGTGCGCGGCAGCGGCTACCGCATCGCCCCGGAACCGTGATCCGGCGGCTTTCGCTGCGCTGGCGCGTCGCCGCCGCCTTCGGCCTCGGGCTGGCGCTGGTGATGACCGTCCTCGCGGTGGCGACCTGGAACCTCACCACCGGCTACATGCTCGACCAGCGCGAGCAGAGCGTCACCCGCCAGTCCGAGGTCAACGTCCGCCTCGTCACCACCGCGCTGGCCGAACACGCCGACGACCTCGACGAGTTGCTGACCGGACTGGCCACCGGCCCGGACTCGTCGATCCTGCTGTCCCGCCCGGCGGGCTGGCTGACCAGCGGCAGGCAGGTCGACCCCGGGGTGGTTCCGGACGGACTGCTGGCCCAGGCCCGCGGCGGGGTCGCGGCGCGCCAGCGGTTCACCGCCGACGGCATCCCCGTCCTCGGCGTGGCGACCCCGGTGGGCACCGACAGCGTCTACGTCGAGCTGTACCCGCTGCTGGAGCTGGACCGCACCTTCCGCTACCTGAGCACCCTGCTCATCGCCGGCACCGTCGTGGCCGCACTCTTCGGCGTGGGCCTCGGGGCCTGGGCCGCGCGCCGGGCGCTGCGTCCCCTGACCGCACTGACCGCGGCCGCCTCCCGCGTCGCACGAGGAGACCTCACGGCCCGCCTCCCCGACCAGTCCGACCCGGATCTCGCGCCGCTCGCCACGAGCTTCAACACGACCGCCGGGCAGCTGGAACAGCGCGTGCGGCGGGACGCGCGGTTCGCCTCCGACGTCAGCCACGAGCTGCGCTCCCCCTTGACGACCATGGTGAACGTGAGCGAAGTGCTCGAGCGGCGGCAGGACGCCATGCCCGCGACGGCGCAGCGGGCGCTGCGGCTGCTGCGCTCGGAACTGCGGCGGTTCCAGCGGATGGTCGTCGACCTGCTGGAGATCTCGCGGGCCGACCAGGACGAGGCCGACAGCGCCGTCGAGCTGGTCGACCTCGGCGAGCTCGTCCGCAACGTCGTCGAAAGCCGAGCCGGCGCCGACGTGCGCATCGAGACCGATCCCGCCACGCCGCTGGTGTCCGCCGACCGCCGCCGCATCGACCGCGTGGTCGCCAACCTGCTCGACAACGCCGACCACTACGGCGGCGGTGCCGTCGCGGTCACCGTCCACCGCCACGGAGACCGGGCCCGGATCGTCGTCGACGACGCCGGCAGCGGCGTCCCGCCCGCCTTGCGCGAACGCATCTTCGAGCGGTTCGCCCGCGGCCTGCACGCCGCCCGCCGCGACCAGGACACCGGCAGCGGCCTCGGCCTCGCCATCGTCGCCGACCACGTCCACCGCCACGGCGGCCGCGTGTGGGTCGAAGACCGCCCCGGCGGTGGCGCCCGCTTCGTCGTCGAGCTTCCCGGAGGCCGCGTCATGAGGATCGTTCCGGCCCTGGTGGCGGCGCTGTGCCTCGCCGGTTGCGGGGTGAGCACCGAGGACGAGCCGGAGCCGATCACCACGCCGGTCCCGGCCGCGACCCCGACGGTCACCAGCAGGCCCGTGCCGCCGCCACCGTGCCCGCCGACGTCCGAATCGTCAGCCAGTCGTCAGGTGCAGCCCACGCCGACGCCAACACAATGAGGGCATGACCGTCGAAACCCCCCAGGCCGACGACATCACCGGCGAAGTCAGCTCCTGGCTGACCGTCGAGTTCGCTTCGCGGCTGCCCGCGGCCGACATCGCCGAGATCGTCCGGTCGGCCCGCACCGACCTCGAAGGCCAGATCGTGCCCGAAGCGATGGGCGAGATGCTGCACCGGCTGGCCCGGTTCCGCGTCCTGCGCACGCTCGACCACGCATGACTTCCTACCGTCAGCACTGCCCGGTGGCCGCCGCGGCCGAGGTCCTCGGCCAGTCCTGGACCCTGCTGGTGGTCCGCGAGCTCCTGCACGGAAACAGCCTCGTCGGCGAGATAGCCCGGGGCGTGCCGGGCATGTCGTCCGCACTCCTGGCGCGGCGGCTCAAACAGCTCACCGAGGCCGGCGTGGTGACGCGGCTGGACACCCCCGGCCAGGCACGGTTCGCGCTCACCCCGGCCGGCCGCGACCTCGCGCCGGTGATCGAGCAGCTGGGCCGCTGGGGCCACCGCTGGATGCCCCCGCCGCGCAGCGGTGACCTGAAGCCGAACCTGCTGCTGCTCGACATCTGCCGGGGCATCGACCCCCTCCGGCTGCCCCGGGAGAAGGTCTCCCTGCACCTGAGGTTCACCGAGACCCCGCCGCCACGCTGGTGGTGGCTGGTCCTCTCCCCCGACGGCGCCTCGGCGACCGAAGCCGACCCGCGGTTGCCGACGGTGGCCCGGATCGACTGCACCGTCTCCGCGCTGGCCGGGGTGTGGCTCGGCCACCGGAGCTGGCGGGAGGCACTGGCCGAGCGGGCGATCCGGTTCGACGGAACCCGCGAAGCGGTCCGGAACGCGATCAGCTGGCTGGGCCGCAACCGCTTCACGGAGCCCGCCGGGACGGTTTCCGCAGCGAACAGAGTGACAAGGAAACAGTTTGACTGAACCCGACGCGTCCGGGATCCGTGTCCCCGAGGGAGGACATCGAACTCCCCTGGAGGCGGACAATGAAGAACCGGAAGCCGTGGACCGCGCTGAGTGGCGCGCTCGCTCTCGCTGTCGCCGCGTGCGCCCCGCCGAACGCCCAGCTCGTGACGACGCCTCAGGCTCCGGCTCCGAGCGCCCGATCGGCCGCGCCGACGGAGGCCAGCCTCACCGAGACGCCGTTCGGGCCGATCAGCCCGGCCGGGAGGAAGCTGCTCCCCATCGTGCAGCAGACCAGTCTCCGCGAAATCACCACGTCGACGTGGGCGCTGCAACGCTCGGCCAACCCGGCGGTCCGGGAAGCCGCCCGGACGATCATCACCCAGCACAAGGACCTCGAAACCCGCGACACCGACATCAGCACCCGGATGGGCCTGGCGGTCCCGACCCAGCCCGCCCCGGATATGCAGATCGGCATCGACCGCATGCGCGGCGAATCCGGCGAGGAGTTCGACCGCGACTACGTCAACACGCTGCGCAAGGCACACGCGGAAGCGCTGATCCTCGTCTCCACGGTGCGCGCCGACACGCGCAACACGCTCGTCCGGCCGTTCGCCGACCTCGCGGGCGACTACATCAAGACCCACATCAACCTGCTGGAGCAGACCGGCGACGTCGACTACGCGCAACTGCCGGTGCCGGGCCCGTGAGGCAGCCGGGTCAGCGGCGGTACGGCGCCGGCTGCCGCGCCCGGTACGCGTCCGGCCTCGCCGCGGGCGGGCGCGGCCCGCGCGCCGGAGCGGTCGCCCCCTGCGGCCGCGGTCGCGGCCGCCGGACGGGCGGCGCCGAAGCGGGCCGGTTGGCCCACGAGTCGAACACGACGATCAACCCCGCGAAGACCACGACGGCGAAACCGAGGGGAACGCTCGCCAGCGCTCCGACGACCCCGGCGACGAACAGCATCGGCAGCACCGCGAGCAAGCAGTACGGGTCGACCTTCCCGAACATCGGACGCGACGGCCGGTCACGCGGACTCATGCGCGTTCCACCCAGATATGTTTCCTGCACTCATTGTTGCAGTATGCAATACTTTGGCGATCACGGCCAGCGTGCTCGATCACTCGGACATAACGGATCAATCAGGCACACTGCGCCGTTTCGGCGCGGCTGATCAGCAGGTCCACGCCCCCTTCGGGCACACTGGTGGCATGCCTCGCAGCTCCCCTGCCCTCGACGCGACGGACGTCGACGCTGTCACCGACGCCGTGCTGACCGCCTCCCGCCTGCTGGTCGCGGTTTCGGCCCGCTCGATCGCGGCCGCCGGCGACGCGATCACCCTGCCGCAGTTCCGGCTCCTGGTGGTCCTGCAGACCCGAGGCCCGCTCAAACACGCCGACCTCGCGGAGTACCTGCAGGTCACACCGTCCACGGCGAGCCGGATGGTCGATCGCCTGGTCACGGTCGGCATGGTCGACCGGCAGCACAGCACCGTCTCCCGCCGCGAGATCGTGCTGGCCCTGACCCGCGAAGGCACGAAGGTGGTCCGCCAGGTGACCGCGCGGCGACGCAAGGAGATCGCGAAGATCGTGGCCGGGATGCCCGACGAAGCCCGGCGCGGCCTGGTCGACAGCCTCACGGCGTTCGCCGAGGCCGGTGGCGAACCGCCCGCCTCGGCCGTCGCCCCCGAAGCCGTCTGGACCTGATCGCGGAGGACTGCAGCCGGGGCACAGCTCGGTGGGCCGGTGCACGATCACTCCGGCCGCGTCACCCTGGTCACCCGGACCGGGCATCACGCCGTTCCGCGCGACCCGCCGAAGCCACCGCGGAGAGCACCGACTGGTGCGTGAGCCAGCCCGCCAGGCGGTGGTCGCCGTCGAGGACCGGCAGGCCCGTTCCGGGCGCGTTCGTCAACGCCGTCAACGCGTCGGCGAGTGATGTCTCGCAGGTGACCAGCGGTGGCAGCTCGGCGAGCTTCCCGACCGTGCCGTCGAAGTCGTCCCCCAGCGCCTCGGCCACCGCCTGCGCCGTGACGCAGCCCTGGTAACGACCCTCTTCGTCGACGACCGGCAGGATGCCGTGCCCCGAAACCGCCAGCGCGTGTGCGGCCCGCTCCAGCTGTGTTTCGGCGGGGAGCGGTTCCGGCAGCGGCTCGGCGACGGCTTCGACCCTCGTCCCGGCCAGGCGTTTCTCCTGGGGGTGCCGGTCGAGGTCGACGCCGCGGCGGCGCAGCTTCAGCGTGTAGATCGTGTCCCGCGACAGCGCGCGGCTGGTCGCGGTGGCGATCACGATCGCGGTGAGCATCGGCAGGATGATCGTGTACTGGCCGGTCAGCTCGAACAGCACGATCACCGCGGTGATCGGCGCCCGCGCGGCCCCGGCGAAGGCCGCGCCCATGCCGATCAGCCCGTAGACCCCGGGTGACGCGGTCAGCGACGGCAGCCACGCGTGGACGACCACGCCGAACGCCGTGCCGCCCATCGCGCCGATGAACAGCGACGGCGCGAACACCCCGCCCGAGCCGCCGATGCCGATGGTCAGGCTCGTCGCGACGATCTTGCCGGCCAGCAGCACCAGCAGGAACCCGATGACGTACTTGCCTTCGACGGCGTTCTGCAGCACGGGATAGCCGACGCCGTACATCTGCGGCAGCACCAGCAGCAGCCCGCCGAGGAACACCCCGCCGACGGCCGGGCGCAGCCATTCGGGACCACGCCACAGCCAGTCGCAGAAGTCCTCGATCCGGTACAGCACCCGGGTGAACAGCACCCCGCACGCGCCCACGACCACGCCGAGCACGACGAACAGCAGGTACTCCACGGGGTTGCGCAAGGTGAACGGCGGCAGGTCGAGGAACGGGGTGTTCCCGAAGGCGGCCCGCCCGACGACGCTGGCGGTGACGCTGGCCAGCACGACGGCGCCGAAGGATTCGGCGGCGAAGTCCCGCAGGATCAGCTCCATCGCGAAGAACGGCCCGGCGAGCGGCGCGTTGAACGTCGCCGCGATCCCGCCCGCCGCCCCGCAGGCGACGAGCACCCGCAGCCGGGACTCGGGCAGCCGCGTGACCCGGCCCAGGGTCGAGCCCAGCGCGGAGCCGATCTGCACGATCGGGCCCTCCCGCCCGACCGACCCGCCGGAACCGATGGTCAACGCCGAGGCCAGCGCCTTGACCCCGCTCACCTGCGCCGGGATCCGGCCCCCGCGCTCGGCGACCGCGTACATCACCTCGGGCACGCCGTGGCCACGGGCTTCCGGCGCGAACTTGTACACGAGCGGCCCGTAGATCAACCCGGCCACCACCGGGGCGAGCAGCAGGAACCACGGCCCCAGCTCGGGGAGCCACGGGTGCGCCGCCCGGCCCGCGTCGGCGTAGTCGGCCTGGCCGGAGAAGAGGTGGGTGAAGGTCGTGATCAGCCACCGGAACACGATGGCGCCGAGCCCGGCGCCCGCCCCGACGAGCACGGCCAGCCCGACCAGGCCGGTCCGGCTCTCCCGCAGCCACCTCCCGACCGGCTGGCGCGTCGGGACCGGGAGCCGCCGCGCGGACATGCTGTTACCTGGAGACACTGTTGCATTATGCAACACTTGGTTCGATCACCCGGCGCGCTCCCCCGCCCGCGCTTTCGCCCGCTGCCGGTAGGTCAGCACCGCGCTGAGCCCGCTCAGCCCCAAGAGCAGCACGCCCACCACGAGATCGGTGACGACGACACGAGCGAGCTGGTAGCCCAGCACGAACGGCGCGACGACGAGCCACAGCCCCAGCACGGCGTTGACGACGCTGAACACCGGGAAATCCCGGGGCACCACGGTCCGGACCAGAGCCAGTGCGCCGACCACCAGCACGTCGATGCCGTCGGCGAGCCCACCGCGCACCTGGCTGAAGTGCAGCACGTACGGCGCGAAGCCGAGCCACAACGCCGCGACGAAGGCCAGGGAAGCTCGGCAGGCTGGGCGTCAGCGCGCCTTCGGTTCCCGGACCGATCCAGAAATGCCGTTCGACACCACCGGTGACCATGATCTCACCACCACTCACTGTTGCCTAAGACAACAGTTTACCCATCCGGCGACGTGCTGGCGCGGCGGCGAGGCACGACTCTGTACCTCGCCGCCGCGGCACGACGCCGCTTCCGCCCAGGCCGGAGCCTTTCGGCACCCCGGGGTTCGCGCCCCCAAACCCATGACGCGTTCCTCGCTCACGACGGCCACTCCGGACCCGCCGGCGCCGGACTCCACTGTCTCGTGGAATCCCCCGGGGGAACCTGACGTTTTCCTTGCGATCCTCGACCGGGACGGGACTTGGTCGGTGGCGGTCGACTCCACAACCGCCCGGGCGCATCAGCTACGACGAACTCGCCATCGTCTATCGGTCAGCGGTCGTCCTGCGTGCCGTGATCACCTGGACCAAGGCATTGTCGGACAGCCCTGGTCGCCCGGCCGGCGCAAGGCGGCGACGACCTCCGCGCCGGTGAGCCGCCGGGGACCGACGTAGTAGAGCACCGAGCCGGCGGGCAGCTCACCGTCCCAGCCGGGGTTCACGACCAGGCCGTCGGCCGCCCGGGCGGCCAGGATCGTGGGACTGAAGGACCCGCAGGGCGCGATGGGCGCGATGGGCGCGATGGGCGCGATGGGCGCGATGGGCAAGGGCGAGCAGCTGCACGCCATCGGCCGCAAGAGCTTCGGCACCGACTTCCCCGCGCTGGCCAAGGTCGCCAAGGGCCTCAAGCTCACCGACGAGCAGCTCGGCTCGCTGGAGGACCTGATCCAGCAGGCGCCCAGGGGCCAGGAGAAGGCCGCCGCGCAGAAGTGGATCGACCAGAACAATACGTTCGTCGACCAGGCCTTCACCGGCCTCTGAGCACTCGTGCGGCCGCCGCTTCGCGCCGGTGGCGGCCGCACGTCTCACCGGCGGGTCCGCTGGTGGAAGGTGAGCTTCCAGCCGCCGGGACGCCGCGCGTAGACGCTGCTCACCTGCGCCGAATACGGCAGCGCCGAGCGCGTCGCCGCGATGCTGTAGCGGACGACTCCGGTGCCCTCGCCGAGCCGGACGCAGCGCAGCCCGTACAACCGGAACTCCTCCCAGGCCGGGCCGCACAACGCGTCGAGAGCCTCGGCCCGGGTCCGGATCGGCGGCAGGTCGGCCAGCAGCACGACGATCCGCTCGTCGAAGACGTCCTCGTAGAACTTCCGCGCGGCCGCCGGAGTGGCCATCAGGGCCTGCCAGCCCCGCTGTTCGAGATCGATCAGGTCCTCGTGCTCCACCGGCCGTCCTTCACCACGGTCCGGCGGTCGCCGGTGCCCCTGCCAGCGTTCCGCATCCCGGGTGCGGTGCACCTGACGATTACCTTGCGATTCCGCCGGCTCAGCTCTCCTCCGGCGTGGCTCGCCGCTGCCGCACCAGGACGACGACCAGGCTGCCGACGGCGACGCCGAGGCCGGTCAGGTCGAGCGGATCGAGGCCGGCGTGCCCGTCGAGCCAGACGGTCGTCCAGCCGAGGACCGCGGCCAAGCGCCAGTACCGGTGGCGCGCCGGGATCAGGACGAGCGCGAGGGTCGCCAGCGCCGCGGCGAAGACGATGGTCACGGGCGCGGATCGTCGCGCACGGGAACGGCGGCGGCCCGGCGGTGGTGGGCTTCGGCGCGCCGGAGCGCCGCGACCGACCGGTGCATCGCCGCGGTCCACTCCGGCGAAGTGCTGGGCCGGGCCGTGGCCGATCGCCGCGCTTCGGCGGCGTCCGCCAGTTCCCGGAAGGCCATCGCGTGCTCGGCCGCGACCTTCGCCAGCCCCCGTTCGACGCGCGCCTGGAACTCGCCGCCCGGTTCGCCCGCCAGGGCCAGCCTGGTCGCCCGGGCCCGGTGCACGGCCGCCGTGCGCCGCATCGACTCGGCGACGTCCCGCAGGCGCGACACCTCGGTGACGTCGTCAGCTCGCTCCACGGCGCCGCCTCTCGCTCAGCCGCTTCGAGGAGCGCAGCTGCTCACGGTCGACTTCGCCGACGAGCCGGGCGAAAAGCTCCATGAGCAGGGCGCGGATACCGGCCTCCAGGTAGTCGAACACGGCTACGTCCCGCCGCCGACGACGCTCACCGGGCACGGCGCGTGGTGCAGGACCGTCCGGCTGACCGAACGGCACAGCGCACGCCGCACCGGGTTCCGGCCGCGGTCACCGACCACGAGCAGCGCGGCGTGCCTCGCTCGGCCCAGCAGGGCTCGTTCGGGGAGGTCGTGGCTGATCTCGTGCTCGAAGGGGACGTCGGGGTAGGCGGACAACCAGTTCGCCAGCTCCGTCACCATCGCCTCCGACGGGCCGTCGTGCTTGCGGAACCGCCCGGTCATCGCGTGGACGAGGTGCACCCCGACGGCGTGTTCCCGGGCGAAGTCCAGCGCGAAGGCCAACGCCGCCGAATTGTCGGCCGCCGGGTCGAGGCCGACGACCACCGGAGCGCGCACGGTCCCCTCCGCCGGGTCTTCACCACGGACGACGACGAGCGGACGTCCGGACGTCTTCGCGAGCCCGGCGGTCGTGGAGCCGAAAACCGCCCGGCCGAACGGCCCCGTGCCCGGCGGGCCGACCACGACCATCACCGCTTCGGTCCGGGCGGCGACGCGCGCCAGCGCCGGGGCGGGCACGTCTTCGAGCAGGACCGTCCGCACGTCGAGGTCGGGGTGCGAATGCCCGATCTCGCGCACGGCCTCCCGCGTCTGCGACTCGGCGTCCTGGCGCAGCCGTTCGGCTCCCCCGCTCAAGGGCGCGAGTGCCACCTCGGGGTAGCTGCCGCCCGGCCAGCTCCAGTCCAGCGCACGCGCGACGAGCAGCGCGCTCCGCCGTCGATCGGCCTCCGCCGCGGCCCAGAACACGGCTCGAAGCGACTCCCGGGTGCCGTCGTACCCGGCGACGACCACCCGCGACCCGGTCGCGGTCACCGCTCGTCACGGGCGCGCAGGGCCCGGCCCAAGACGGTCACGCCGATCACCCACAGCGCGAGGATCACGGCTCCGGCCGCGACGTCACCGGTGGTGGTGGCCGGCGCCGGCGTTCCGTGGTTGTAGCCGAGGACGATCGGCGCCACGATCAGCCACGTCCCGGCGATCGGGAGCACCGGGCGCCACCGGTGCGCGGACGACGGCGCCACGAGCTGGGCGGCCCCGCACAGCAGGACGACCGCGCCGACGAGCACGTCGTTCCAGAAACCGTTGAACCCGCCACCGCTGAGCTCCTGGTCGAGCTGCGACGGGGAAAGCGCCAGCCACAGGCCGGTCAGGAAGGTCAGGGCGTTCACCACGGCCAGCGCCAGGCTGGGTGCGGCCACGCCGTGGCTCGTCCGGGGCAGGGTCCGGGTCCGCATCCGTCCTCGGCTCCTTTCGTCGCGCGTGCGGCTCCACCTTCTCGCGGACGAGTGCGGCCGCACCTGACGATCAGCTTGCGATCCGCCTCGGCCGCGTACCGGGTGCGCTCCGACGCGGTCCGGTAAGGTGAGCAAGCGCTCATTCATCCCACGCGGAAGACCTGAAGTGGAGACGCGACATGGCAGTGGATCCCCGGGGCGAGGACCTCAAGCGCTATCTGGCCGAAGACCCCGGCGGGCCGGTCGTGATGCTGAACCTCCTGCGGTTCCGCGAAGGCGGCCGGGACAGCTACGCCCAGTACGCCGCCGCTCTCGAGAAGACCTTCCTCCCCCGCTACGGCGCCGAAGTCCTGTACGCGGGCGAGGGCTCGACCTCCCTCGTCGCCGAGCAAGGGCAGGACTGGGACGCCGTCCTGCTCGTGCGCTACCCGAGCCGCGCGGCGTTCAGCCGGATGGTGGCCGACCCCGAGTACCAGCAGGTCACCCACTTGCGCACCGAAGCGCTCACCGAAGCCGTCCTCCAGGCGACCGTCCCCTGGCCCGGCACCGGCTCCTGATCCGGTACCCGCTCACGCGAAGACGAAGTACCGCAGCCACAGGTAAGGCGCGGCGACGAGCACGGTGATCACCGTGATGACGGCACCCTTCCTGGTGAACTCCCAGAAGGTGATGGGTGATCCGGACCGGGCGGCGATGCCGAGCATGACGACGTTCGCGCTGGCTCCGACGGCGGTCATGTTGCCGCCGAAGTCGGCGCCGATCGCCAGTGACCACCACAACGCCTCGGAGTGCGCCGGGTCCGGGATGTCGTTGGTCAGCGCCAGCACCAGCGGGCTCATCGTGGCCACGTAAGGGATGTTGTCGATGACGCCGGACAGCAGCGCCGAAACGCCGAGGATCAGCATGACGGCGAGCAGCGCGTTGCCGCCCGTGGCGTCGGCGGCGAGCCGGGCCAGCGTGCCGATCACGCCCGTTTTCACCAGGGCGCCGATCATGATGAACAGCCCGGCGAAGAACAGCAGCGTTTCCCACTCCACGCCCGCGAGGTACTGCTTCGGCTCGGTCCCGGAGATCAGCACGAGGACGCCGGCGCCGAGCAACGCCACGATCGACGGCTCGATGTGGATCACCGAGTGCAACACGAACCCGGCGAACACCGCGAGCAGCACGACGCCGCACTTGAGCAGCAGCTTGGGTTTCTGGATCGCTTCGCGCTCGTTGAGCGCCATCACGTCGGCCACCCGCGCCGGGTCGACGGTGAACGAGCCGCGGAACAGCCGGGGCAGCACGAGGGCGAACACGACGAGCTCGAGCGCGACGATCGGGGTGAGGTTGACCAGGAAGTCGTTGAAGGTCAGGCCCGCGCGGCTGCCGATGATGATGTTCGGCGGGTCGCCGATCAGCGTCGCCGCGCCGCCGATGTTGGAGGCGAGCACCTCGGCGATGAGGAACGGCGCCGGCTTGATGTCGAGGCGATCGCAGACCAGCAGCGTCACCGGCGCGATCAGCAGCACGGTGGTGACGTTGTCCAGGAACGCCGATGCCACCGCGGTGATCAACGACAGCAGGATCATCACCCGCAGCGGCGAGCCCTTGGCGCGCTTGGCCGCCCAGATCGCGACGTATTCGAAGACGCCGGTCCGGCGCAGGATGCCGACGATGATCATCATGCCGAGCAGCAGGAAGACGACGTTCCAGTCGATCCCGGTGTCCTCGGAGAAGAACGCGTCGTCCGCGCCGCTGATGCCGAGGGCCAGCACCACGCCGGCCCCGGCCAGCGCGGCGATCGTCTTCGGGATCTTCTCGGTCGCGATGAAGACGTAGGCGACCACGAACACCGTAACGGCGATGGCGGTGCTCACGCCGTCACCGCCGCGGTGGTCAGTGCGGTGTCAGCGCCAGCTCCAGCAGCCGGGACGCGGAGATCACGCCGATCAGCGTCTTGCCTTCCATGACCGCGACCAGCGGGCAGCGCAGCCGGGCCATCATCGTGGCGACCTCGACGATCGTGTCGTCGGCGTGCACCCGTGGCAGTTCGGAGGTTTCCTCCGGCAGCAAGGACCGGACGGTCTTGCCGCCGAGCTTGTCCGCGACCCGGTCGGCCATCGACTCGTCGAGCACCCCCGCCAGCGACGGGTCGTCGCGCACGTAGCTGGGCACCAGGAACCGCACCACCTGCGACGCGGGCAGCACCGACTGCGGGCAGCCGGTCTTGTCCGTCACCACCAAGCCCGGCAACCGTCGCTCGGCCAGCAGCCGGGCGGCCGCCAGCGCGTCGGAGTCCAGTTCCACGACCGGGTATTCCTCGGCCATCTGGGCGGCGTGCATCGTCCCAGCGTACGACGTCCCGAGCGGGGGCGCCGGGGTTCATGGGCTGCTCCTATCGGTTTCTTGACGAGTGGCGTGGCCGGTGGGCAGGTTGTCCGGTGGCTCGACCCGCAGCGCCTTGGCGATGGGGACGTCGGTCGAGGAGTGCAGCACGATCGAGAGCGCGATCGTCACGGCGACGAGGTCGAACACCAGCTCGCTGTCCGGGATGCCGGACTGCAGGGCCAACAGCCCGTACACCACCGAGGCGAACCCCTTCGGCCCGAACCACGCCGCGGTCGAGCGTTCGCGCCCGGACATCGGGGTGCGCAACAGCGACAGCAGCACCGCGGCCGGGCGGACCAGCACGATCGCCAGCACCGCGACGATCCACGCGCCGACGCTCAGGTGCGACAACCGGTCCGGGGTGATCAGGGCGCCGAACACCAGCAGCGCGGCGAACTTCGTGATCTCCGAAAGCAGGTCGCCGAGTGGTTCGAAGTGCTCGGCGGCGAGCTTGTCCATCGTGGCGAGCGTCGACCCGGCGGCGAACGCGGCCAGGTAGGGGTTCGCGTGGGTGAGGTGGCAGCCCGCGTAGAGCATCACGGCGATCGCGAGCGGCCCGAGCGCCTGCAGCCGCGGTTCCGCGGTGAGGACCTTCAGCCGCCACGCCAGGCACACCAGTGCGGGCACGGCGATGCCGAGGACCAGGCCGAGGACGAGTTCGATCGCGACGGTGCCCAGGTCGGACTCGGTGTGCGCGGCGGTGGCGAGGAAGATCAGCACGAACGGCAGCGCGAGGCCGTCGTTGAGGCCGGACTCGACGTTGAGCAGCCGCCGCAGCCGCAGCGGGACGTCGTCGCGGCCGACGATCGCCGCGGCGAACACCGGGTCGGTCGGCGACAGGATCGCCCCGACCAGCAGCGCGGTCGGCCAGTCCAGCCCGACCAGGAAGTGCGCGGGCACGGCGACGCCGATCATGGTCAGCGGCATCCCGAGCCCGAGCGCCCGGCCCGAAAGCCGCCAGCCCTCGCGCAAGGCGGGCAGGCTCGCGCGCTGGCCGTCGGTGAACAGCACGGTGAACAAGGCGATGTCCGCCAGCGCGGTCACCAGCGGGTCGCGGGGGTGGATCTCGACCAGCCCGAACCCGCCCTGCCCGATCAGGGCACCGGCGAGCAGGAACAGCAGCGCGGTCGAGAGGATCGTGCGGGCGGCGACGCCGGACAGGGACACGCTGATCAACAGCACGACGCCGAACGCCAAGATGAGCGCCATCGGACTCCCACGGGTCGGTCCAACCGCCCACCGCCCGGGCCGGGCGCGGGCAGGCCGACCAGACTTCCCGGCACTCCTCGCGTAAAGATGCCGCAAAGGCGGCTCCGGGGCAAACCGGATGGCCGCTCGGCCTGGTGGCGGGACAGCGGCCTCCGTTGCCGCCGCCCAGCCTGGGTGGTCATTCCTCAAGGTGCCGGCTGGTTTCGCCAGGACCACGCGTCGCGCAGGTGAGGCGAGGAGGACTTCGTCGCCGGCGTAGCTCGGCTCCGCCCCGAGCGGCACCCAGGCCTCGTGCACGGCCCGCCCGTCGACGAAGCGCGTGATGGTGACACCGGAGGCGTACGTCGTCCGAGAACAATCCCGTGCAACGGCAATCCCCGTGTGCCCACCCGCACCGACAGCCGGATCACTTCACCAGCTGCCGCACGGCTTCGTGCTCGCCCCGTTCGGCGCGGACCCGGCCGCCCAGCTCGGCCGCCACCGAGGCGATCCCGGCCGCCCGGTCGATGGCTTCGGCGAGCTTCGCCGCGGTCAACCGGGGTTGGGCGATCGGCGGCTGTGCGACGCCGAGGTGGGCCATGCGACGTCCCCAGAAGGGCTGGTCGGCGACGAACGGGCAGATGACCTGCGGCCGTCCGGCGGCGACCGCCGCGGCGGTCGTCCCGGCGCCGCCGTGGTGCACGACCAGGCTGGTCGGCCGCTGCGGCTGGACCGCCCCGGACTTCCGCGCGTGGCTGGCCGGGCAGATGGCCGCCGCGCTGCTCGGGACCCCGGCTTAGCCGCCGCCGGCGCGCTCGATGACGAACGCGGTCAGGAACCCCAGCGTCGCGAGCAGGCCCGTGTACAACTCGGTGCGTTCGAACGCTTCCGGGATCATCGTGTCGGCGATCATGGCCAGGATCGCCCCCGCGGCCACCGCCGTGATCGCCGCGACGGTGGCAGGCGAGGCCGTCCGCAGCAGGACGTTGCCCGCCAAGGCCGCGACCCCGCTGGCGAGCGCGATGCCGCTCCACACGCCGAAGACGTACCCCGCGCCGCGGCCGGCGTTCTTCATCCCCGCCGCGCTGGAGAGGCCTTCCGGGACGTTCGAGATGAACACCGCGGCCAGCACGGTGAGCCCCACTCCCCCGCCGCCGAGCAGGGAAACGCCCAGCACCACCGACTCCGGCACGCCGTCGAGCAGCGCGCCGACGGCGATGGCGGCACCGCTGCCCGCACTGTCCTGTTCGGACGGTTGCTGCGCGCCGGAACGCTTGCGGTGCCGGGCACCCCGGCGGGCGAGCAGGACGTTGATCGCGACGTAGACGGCCGCGCCACCGAGGAAGCCACCCGCCGTCGGGCCGAGCCCGCCGGAGCGCTGGGCCTCGTCGACGAGGTCGAAGGCGAGCGCGGAGATCAGCACGCCGGCCCCGAAGGCCATGATCCCGGCGACGACGCGCCGCGAGACCCGGGCCCACCAGGCGACCGCGGCGCCCAGCACGAGCGCCGCGCCGCCGACGAGGCCCCACAGTCCCGCCTCGAGCCATTCCGGCACGTGAGCCACCCCTCCGCCGACGCCGTGATCACCCGGGGACTACCCACCGAAGCCCGGGCGGACACCTCGGAACCGGCGCCCGAGCCCTACCGCTCCATGTCGTGCTCCCAGCTGCCGCGCGTGTCGACGTCCGCGGCGTCCGCCAGTGCCTCCAGCTCCGCGATCTCCTCGCCGGTGAGCTCGATGCCGCGCGCCCGGACCACCCCGTCGAGGTGACCGACCTTCGTGACCCCGACGATCGGGGTGGTCCCCTTGGCGATGGCCCAGGCGGTGGCGACGTCGGCGGCGGACGCGCCCCGGTCGTCGCCGATCGCGGCCATCCGGTCCGTCAGCGCCCGCAGCCGGGGCAGCATGCCGTTGTACACGGCCGCCCGGCTGCTGCCCTCCGGCAGCGGGTGCGCCGGGCTGTACCTGCCGGTCAGCGCGCCCTGCTCGAGGACCATGTAGGAAAAGAACCGCACGTCGTGCTCGCGGCAGTGCTCGAGGATGCCCGCGCGCTCGGAGCTGCGGTGCAGGACGCTGTAGTGGTTCTGGACCGCCTCCACGCGAAAACCGGCGTCGCCGAGGATCTCGTCGGCGAGAGCGATTTCCTTCAGGTTGTGGTTCGAGACGCCGACGTGCTTGACCCGGCCGCTCCGCAGCAGCGGAATCAAATACGGCGTCCACCGGGCCACGTCGGCGGGATTGTGGATCCAATACAGGTCCACGTAGTCCGTGCCCAGCCGGTCGAGGCTCTGCTCCAGCATGTCCGCGACCGGGTCGTCGCCGTCGCCCGCGATCTGCGGGGTGAACTTCGTCGACAGCTGGTAATCCCCGCGGTCGTAGCCCTTCAGCGCCTGCGCGAGGACCGTCTCCGAGCGGCCCATGCCGTACACCGCAGCGGTGTCCCACAGGGTGAAGCCGGTCGAGAGCGCCTGTTCGGCGACTTCGCGCAGGCCGGACGCGGTCAGCTCGCTGCCGAAGTAGCCGTCGCCCACCTCGCCGCTGTCTCCCCAGGCCCAGGTACCCAGGGCCACCGCCGGTGCGGTCGTGCTCGTCATGTCTTCCTACCTCCATGCGGAACGGTCGATCCCCAGGAGACCCCGTTCGCCGCCACCGGAGAAGGTCGCGATTAACGGGGGTGTCACTTCAACCCCCCTCACGCCGTGACCAGCGGTTACCGTGAATGACATGGACCAGCCCGGAAACCGCGAGGAGATCCGGCACTTCCTCGCCAGCAGGCGCGCGAAGATCACCCCGGCGCAGGTCGGCCTGCCGACCAGTGCCCGCCGCCGGGTGGCCGGACTGCGGCGCGAGGAGGTCGCCGTCCTCGCCGGGGTGAGCACGGAGTGGTACACGCGGCTGGAGAAGGGGCACATCGGCGGCGTGTCCGAAGACGTCCTCGACGCGGTGGCCAGAGCCCTGCGCCTGGACGACGACGAACGCACGTACCTGTTCGACCTGGCCCGGACGGCGCGTCGCACGCCCTCGCGTCGCCGGGACGTCGAGGTCCCGCCCCGGGTCCGGTGGCTACTGGACTCGATGACGATGTCGTCGGCGTTCGTCCGGGACGGCCGCACGGACGTCGTCGCGGCCAACCCGCTGGCCCGAGCCCTGTACGCACCGATGTTCACCAGCGCGACGGTCGACCACCGCGGCCGCCCCAACATCGCCCGCTACATCTTCCTCGACCCCGGCGCACCGGACTTCTTCGTCGACTGGGACGCAGCGGGCAACGCGACCGCCGCCCTGCTGCGCGCCGAGGCCGGGCGCGAACCCCGCGACCGGGCCCTGCGCGAACTGATCGGCGAGCTGAGCACGCTCAGCCCCGAGTTCCGCGGCCGGTGGGCGGCACACGACGTCCTGATCCGCCACGACGGTGTCAAACGGCTCCAGCACCCCGAGGTCGGCCTGCTGGAGTTGACGTTCCAGTCCCTCGACCTGCCGTTGTCCGGCCGAGCCGTGAACAACCTGGTCACCTACACCGCCGAACCCGGTACGCCTGCCGAAGACCGGCTCAAGCTGCTCGCCAGCTGGGCGGCTACGCGAACCCAGCCAGCTCGGCCATAGTTCCGGCAAGATGGGCGAATGCCCCGTCGTCAGCTCCGCCCGCACCACGTATGGCTGATCGGCGTTCCGCTCAACCTGCTGCTGGCCATCCCCTGCGCCTACCCCGTCGCGTTCGCCATGCTGGGCGCCGAGGTCTTCGCGGCCGAGCTCGGGTGGGGCACCGCCGAGCCCACCCTGGTCGACGACGGCGCGGGCATCGCGATCGGGGTCGGCCTGGCCTCACTGCTCTTCGCCGGGCTGGTCGTGGCCGGTTTGAACGCCCTGTTCGCTTTCCGCGCGCCGCGGCTCAAAGCCGTCCCCTACTGGCTCGCGGTGCCGCTGCTGGTCCTGGTTCCCGACGTCGTCTACTGGACCACCCGCTAGCTCGTCCCGGCGGAAGGCCCGCAGGAACGTCTCGACGATGACGTCGGCGGCCTGGGCGTCGCTCAACCCGGGCAGGCGGCGCGCGGAAAGGCGCACCAGCCGCGCCAGTACACCGCTCGCCCAGCGGGTCGGCACGCCCGGCCGGAAGAACCCTTCGCCGGTCGCTCGCCGCAGGAACGCGTCCACCTCGTCGATGGCCCGCAGGCGCCGGGCGCCGATCTCGGGGTCCGCGCACACCTTCGCGATTTCGGTGGGCCACTTGCGGTTCACCCCGACGATGCCCTCGACGTACCGGTGCAGGGCCACCGGCACGGGCGCCTCCCGCAGCCGCGCCGCCGCGATCACTGCCTCGATCGCGTCCAGCCGGGCCCGGCAGACCGCCAGCAGCAGCTCGTCGCGGCCGGTGAACCGCCGGTAGACCGTCCGGCGATTCACCCCGGCCTCCGCCGCGATCGCCGCGATGCTCGCGGCGGGGTCCTCGACGAGCAGGCGCGCGCCCGTCGTCAGCAGGAGCTCCAGGTTGCGCGCGGCGTCGGCCCGCACGGTCTTACGAATCGTCTCGGGGGAAGTCGGCCGAGCGGCTGAGCTCGGCCCACTCCTCGGTCTCGGCTGCGCGCTGCTCCGCGGCCTTCCGCGCGGCCTCGACGGCGTCACCGCCGAGGATGAGCCGCCGCGGCGGGGTGTCCGCGCAGACCGCCTTGATGACGGCCTTCGCGCCGCGGACGGGGTCACCCGGCTGGTTGCCGTCGTGCTCGTCGCGGTAGCGGTGGATCGCGCCGACGGTGTCCTCGTAGTCCGCGCCGACGGCGTGCCGCGTCATCGACGAGCCCTGCCAGTCGGTCCGGAACGCGCCCGGCTCGACGATGATCACCCGCACGCCGAACGGCGCGACCTCGCTCGCGAGCACTTCCGAGAAGCCCTCGACCGCGAACTTCGCCGTCTGGTAAGCGCCCATGCCCGGCGTGCCGCCGACGCGCCCGCCGATCGAGGAGAACTGCACGAAGGTGCCCGACCGCTGCGTCCGGAAGACCGGCAAGGCGGCCCGCGAAACGTTCACGACGCCGAAGAGGTTCGTCTCGATCTGCGCGCGGAAGTCGTCCTCGGCCATCTCCTCGATCGGCGCGCTGTTCGCGTACCCGGCGTTGTTGACGACCACATCGAGCCGGCCGAAGACCTTGACGGCCTCCGCCACCGCGTCGGCGGCCGCACCGGCGTCGGTGACGTCGAGGGCGACCGGGTGGATCCGCTCGCCGTGGGCCGCGACGAGGTCGGCCAGCTGCTCGGGCCGCCGCGCGGTGGCCACGACGGAGTCGCCCGCCGCCAGCACCTCTTCCGTGAGACTGCGGCCGAAGCCGCGGGACGCTCCGGTGATCAGCCAGGTCCTGCTCATTGAGACTCCTCAGTCGCTAAGTGCGTCACCTATGTGACAATTAGACCACCGCGCCTCCCGCAATGCGAGCCGAAGTGACGACTGAGACATCTAGTGACTCAACTATGTGACATTTCAGCAGGTGAGCTCTCGCCGCCGCGTGGCGTCACCGCCAGCGGGACAGCCACGCCCACCCCAGCTCGAGCCGCTCCCGCCCCACACCGTGGTGCCACAGGAACACCAGGACGGTGGCGCCCGCGCCGAGCAGCGTCAGCAGGCCGCCGAGCACGATAGGCGTCGTGTGCTTGTCACCTTCGTCGAATTCCGCGCGCCCTTCGTCCGGCCACACCCGGATCTGCACCCGGCGCCCCGGGACGATCACGTACCCCTGCTGGTGCTCGAAGGTCTCCGTCCTCGTCACCCCGTCGGGGCCGGTGTACTCGACGTCCGCGGTCAGGTGCTCCCGGAACCCGGTCGCGACGACCCGCCCCGGGAAGAGCCCCGCCGACCGGTGCACGTCCGCGGCGAGGGCAACGCCTGCCCACACCGCGGCGAGCCCGCCGACGAGCACCAGCAGGGGAAGCCACAACGAGGCCGCCCCGGGCAGCCAGGACTTCGACGACTTCATGCCTCCAGCACGCCTGAACCGCCACCGCGGTTGCCCGGCGGCCCGGGAGGCTTGAGCCTGGCCCTGCGCCCTGCATCGACTCGCTGCTGCGCCGCGGCTCGCCAACCTCGGCGAGACCACGCGTCGTCACCGGGGGCTAGTCGCCGAGGTTGGGCATCGGCCGGTTCGAGCCCCACCTGATCGGGGGGTCGAACGCGCCGCTGACCGTGTCCAGCTTCGTTCCCTTCGGCGGGAACTCCGGCAGGAAGTTGGGCTCCTTGTTGTACTGGATGAACTTCTGCACGTCCGGCGTCAGGCCCTTGTACTCCGCGTCGAGCTTGACGTGGTCGCGGATGCCCTGCTCGGCGGGGTTGGCCGCGTCCTTCCACTTGACGTTGTCGCTGGCCGTGACCGAGTAGTCCACCTTGAGGTCGTTGGCCTGCTTGCGGAACTCCGCCGGGGTCGAGGTCATGCCCCACTCGTTCATCTTGCGCTGCAACGTCGCGTCGCTCATGTTGTTGACGCTGTCCTTGAACTGGCCGATCCGGATGTCGGCCTGCTTCAGCTTGTTCTCGAAGTTGCCCGACATCTGGGAGTTCGCCTTGCGGGACAGCGTGGTCATGTTGTCCGCGGTGCCGGAGCCGCCGAGGTCGTTGTTCTTCAGGTGCCCCTTGATGAAGTAGCCCTCGTCGGTGTCGGGCTTGTACCCGTACTTGTCGTTGGGGTTGCGGAGCTTGTCGAGCTCGGCCTGCAAGCGCGGGTCGAAGTTCGCGTGCTTGGTCGCGTTCAGGTCGTTGACGTCGGTGAGGTGGTTGCCCGCCGGCATGGTCCCACCGGGGTACTTCCCCCTGCCGGAGCCGTCGAGCGAGCCGCTGCCCTGCTTCCCGCCGCCTTCCATCACCGTGCGGCCGGAGTCGCCGTGCGACTTGTTGGCCGCGCCGGTGATCGGCGGGTCGTACCGGCCGGTCCGCGGCTTCTTGCCGCCGGAGCCCGCTCCGGCGGCGCCGTTGCCCGCGCCGGGGTTGGGGTTCGGGCGCTTTTTCGAACCCTTCTTGCACGGGGCCGGATCCAGGAAGGTTTCGTCGTCGTCGAGGAACGCGGTCGGGTCGTCGGCGTAGTTGACGACCTTGCCGTTGTTCCGCGTCAGGCCGAGCGGGTCGGCCGCGAGGAACGGGTCCTCGACGTAGGTCTCCGGGTTCAGCGCCGGGGTCAGGCCGAGCGGGTCCGGCGAGATGTAGCGGGCGTTGGCCGGGTCGTAGTAGCGGAAGACGTTGTAGTGCAGGCCGGTTTCCGCGTCGTGGTACTGCCCGGGGAACCGCAGCGGGGTCGGCGAGCGGACGCCGGCCGCGGTCAGGCCCCACAGGCTCGTGCGCACCGGGCTGACCGTGCCGTGCTCCGGGCTGACCAGCTCGGTCGGCGTGCCGATCTCGTCGGTGATCACCGCGGACACCTCGACCCGCCCGTCGGCCAGGGTGCGCGCCTGCGCCACCACGCGGTCTTCGTCCGGGTGGTGGATCCAGGTCAAGGTCTCCACCGGGGCGCCGCCGGCGGTGTGCCGGGCCTCGACGAGGTTCGTGCCGTCCCAGGCGAAGTCGACCCGTTCGACGACCGCGCCCGTGGCGTCCAGGCGTTCCTTGGCGGTACGCCGGTCCAGCGCGTCGTAGCGGTAGCGCCACCGGCTGCCGTCCGGCGTGCGGACCGCCACCAGGTGGTCGTGGGCGTCCCAGCCGAACGTCCAGGTCAGCGCCGTCCCGTCCGGCGCGGGCAGGGTCCGCTGGACCAGCCGGCCCTGCGCGTCGTGGACGTAGCGGACCGCGCCCGCCGCGGCGAGCACGCCCCCGGCGTACTGGCGCGGGCCCGCCTCGGGACCGGTGCCCGGTGAGGAGGAGATCAGGTTGCCGAGCACGTCGTAGGCGTAGCGCTCGGCTCCGCCGTGGTGCAGGGCGGCGGTGACGCGGCCGGCCGCGTCGAACTCGTACCGCGCTCCCCCGGCCGGGTCCTCCCGGAACGCGACGCTGCCGTCCGGACGCCGGTGGTAGCGCGTGGCCCCGGCCGGCGTGTGCTGCGCGGCGAGCCTGCCCGCCACGTCGAACTCCTGCCGCAGCAACGGGTTCACCCCGGCGGAGAGGCCGAGTGTGCGCCCGGCGGCGTCGAGGTGCAGGGTCAGCTCGGTGCCGGCGACCCGCACCACCTCGGCGCCGTCCGCGGTCTGTCCCCAGTGGACGTCCACTCCGGACGGAGTGCGGCGGGTCTTCGCGCCGAAGGGGTAGGCGAAGGTCGTGGTCCCGGCCGCGGTGGTCTGCCGCGTGACGCGGCCCTCGGCGTCGTGCGCCAGCTCGAGCACGCCGTCCGGCCCGGTGGCGCGCACGAGCCGCCCGACCGGGTCGTAGCGGTAGGTCTCGACGCCCGCCGGGCTGATCCGCTCGGTCAGGTTGCCCAGCAGGTCGTACCGGGACTCCACGGTCTCCCCGGCCGGGCCGGTGAGCCGCACCCGCTGTCCCGCGGCGTCGTACTCGCACCGGGTGACCCGGCCGGCGAAGTCCGTCTGAGCGAGCAGCCGCTCTTCGGCGTCGTAGGTGTAGTGCCAGGTCTGGCCGGCCGGGTTGGTCACGGAGACCAGCCGCAGCTCGGTGTCGTAGCGGTGGGTGGTGCGCGCACCGGCGGCGTCGATCGTGGCGGTGATCGTGCCCATCGGGCCGTTCTCGGTGCGGAGCACGCGGCCCAGCTCGTCGGTGCGGGACGTTTCCGCGTTCTCGCCGTCGAACGTCCACTGCCGGCGGGTCCCGTCCGGGGCCAGGACTTCCCGCAGGGACCCTTCGACCGTCCACGCGTACGCGGTCCGGCCGCCGGCGTGCTCGATCGCCCGCGGTCGCCCGAACAGGTCGGCCTCGACGCGGGGCACGGCGAAGTCCGGCTCGGGCTCGCCGCCGCCGGTGTGCTCGAGGTGCTGGTCCGCGGCCACGCCGAGCGGGTCGGTGTAGGGGTCGGGCAGGTTCGGGGCGGCGTAGCGGCGCCGGAAGACCTGGTCGCCGTCGGTCACCTCGATGACCAGCTCGGTCTCGCTCCGCTCGGCGATCTCCACCCGGGAGCCGTCGGCTCGCAGCACGGCGACGAGCCGACCGTCCGGGTCGTGCTCGAACTCCGTGCGCCGGCCGAGCGGGTCGGTGCGGGACAGCAGCACGTCGCGCGGCCCCCACTCGCTGCGGGTCACGCCGCCGAGGCGGTCGGTCCGCGCGATCGTGTTGCCGTTCTCGTCGAACTCGTACACCGTCTGCTTGCCGAACGAGTCGGTCACGGTGGTGCGCCGGTCGGCGTAGGCGAGCGCGGTGTCGAGGAAGCCCTGGTCGCCGACACCCCGCACGCAGCGGCCGTGCTGGTCGTAGACGTAGCGGTACCAGGCGCCGACGTGGTTGGTCCAGCCGGTGATCCGGCCTTCGGCGTCGTGGGTGTAGTGGGCGGGCCGGGGCGAGGAGTTGGCGCGCAGGGCGAGGTGCCCGTGCTCGTCGTAGTCGTAGCGGGCGACGAGGACGTCCCCCGAATCGGACAGCGCCCGGACCGCGCGGATGCGGCCACCGGTGACGTCGAAGGCGATCCGGGCGCCACCGGAGTGCGTGAGCAGCGCGGGCGCGCCGTCGGCGTCGTGGTCCAGCTCGGCGTAGCCGCCGCTCTCGGAGCGGATTTCCTTCAGCAGGAGGAGGTCCGGGTTCCCCTCGGCCGGGACGAACCGGCGCAGGGTGCCGCGCGTGGGGTCTTCCAGGACGTACTCGGCGCCCTGCGCGTACAGCCGGCGCAGCGGACCGTGCGGGCTGGTGACCGTCCGGCCCGGGGCGGGCACCGGGAACCGCAGGATCATCGCGTCGGCGCTGTAGTACGTGACGGTCCCCTGCTCGACGGCCAGCCGCTCGTCGACCAGCGACGCCCACGAGGGCCCGAACCAGCGCCCGGCCCGGTAGGACGAGACGTGGTTGCGGACGATGAGCTGCCCCAGCGGCCCGGGCACGACGAGGTCGCTCTCGGTGACCAGGACATCGCCGGTCTGGACGTCGATCGGGTCGCCGCTGCCTTCCTTGCAGCCCGGTTCCTTGGTCTCGGACGTGTTCCGGTCCGGCCCCTTCGACCCCTCGGAGCCCTTGGCGCCGGCGGACTTGGTCGAGTCGCCGCCCGGCGGGTCGTCGAGGCCGCGTGAGGCAGGCGGCGGGTCGCTCTTGGGCGGATCGTTCTTCGCGGGCGGCGGGTCGTTCTTCGGCGGGTCGTTCTTGGGCGGCGAGTGGTCGCCCGTGGTCGAGGTGGAGTCGTCCCCGCCTTTGCCCTTGGGTCCGTCGAGGCCTTTGGGGTTGCCGTTGATGTCGGCGTGCTTGGGCGGCGGCGCGGCCTTGCCCGGCTTGATGTTCCGCAGGGCCTTGGCCGCGTCGGAGAACAGGTCCCCGGCCCGCTTGAGCAGCGGGATCAGCGCCTGCAGCGCCTTCACCAGCCGCTTGACCAGATCCGCGATCTTCGACGCGGTCTTCGCCACCGCGTTGATCACCTGCGGCACCACCCACGTCAACCCGATACCCAGGGTGAACACCACCTGCAACGCCCAGCTGATCAAATGCCCGATCAGCTCGGCGATGATGTCCCGCACCAGCGCCCGCACCGCCGCCACGACCTCACCCGCGGTCTTCACACCGCTGGAGGCCCCTTCACAGCCCTTCTGCGCGGTTTCCAGCAGAGTCACCGTGTCCTGGGCGCGTTGCCGGTAGCTGTCACCAGCGGGCCCGGTCCACGTCGCGGTGTCGGCCTTGACCATCCCGGTGAGGTCTTCACCGACACTGCCCAGCTCGGTGGCGATGTTCTTCCACGTCTCGGCCTGGGCGGCGATCTCGTCGGCGTTGCCGGTCAGGCCGTTGAGGGCTTCCTTGAGCGGGCCGACGTGCTCCATCAGCCACCCGACCCCCGCGGCCAGGATCGCACCGAACGGGTCCATCGCCATCGACAACGCATCCAGCGCGGTCCCGACGGCACCCAACGCCACCGACGCCCAGTCACCGCTCTCGATCGCGGACTTGAGGTCGGCCGCCGACTCCGCGAGCGAAATCCCCGAATACGCCTTCGTCGAATCCTGCGTCGGCGCGACCAGCGGATTGCTCACGGGTGACCTTCTCCCTCTCCCCGGCGTCAACAGCCGAAGCTAGCAAGCGGCACCCGAGTGGATCACGCGGACCCCGGCGATTTCCCCTTCGGCCAGCCGATCGTGCCCCCGCGCCCGGCGCGGCGCCGGAATCGTGCCCGATTCGCCGGGTTCACCCGGGACAGCCCCGCATCCCGGCAGCCGCGTCCGGTCTGCGTTCCGTTCCGCACGGGTCAGCTCCGCGTCCATTTCTGGGCGCTGCCGCCGGTACAGGTCTGCAGGGTCACCGGCGTGCTGTTCCCCGTGCCGTTCCCGCTCGGGGCGAGGCACAGTCCCGAGGGGACACCGGTGATCGTCCCGTCGGCGGCGGTGGTCCACTGCTGGTTGGCCCCGCCCGTGCAGTCCCAGATGATCACCCGGGTGCCGGCGGTCGTGCCCGCGCCCTCGGCGTCGAGGCACTTGCTGCCGTACACCAGGAGCTGCTTGCCGGAGGTGAGGGTCCACTGCTGGTTGGCGCCGCCGTTGCAGTCCCAGAGCGTCACCTGGGTGCCGTTGGCCTGGGACACGTTCGGGACGTCGAGGCAGCGGCCGGAACCGGTGTTGCGCAGCACCGACGTCGACCCGCCGCCCGAGCCCGCGACGCCGAGGTTGTCGAACTGCGCCGTCTCCCCCTGACCCGTGCCGATCCCGATCTGACCCGCCGGGAAGGTGCTGTCGGTGACCGTGCCGAGCACCGTGCCGTCGACGGAGGCGGTGATGGTGCTGCCGGAGAAGCCCAGCGACAGCTTGTGCCAGCTGCCGGTGCCGAGCGCGGTCGTCGTGCCGCTGCGCAGGGTCGTGTTCTGCTGGCTCGTGTTGTTGCGCCGGATCGACCAGGCACCGGTGTCGCTCACCCGCAGGTAGTACGCGTTCAACGCGCCCTGGTTGCCGGTGTCCTGCGCACCGGCCCGGCCGAGAAGCTCGACGTAACCGGGCTTCTCCAGCAGCACGTCCGTGCTGAGCGTGTAGTTGCTCCAGGCCACGTTGCCCAGCAGCGCGTACGGGTCGGTGGTCTTCTTCCACGGGATCGCCTTCTGCGGAGCTGCCTGGCGCACGCACGTGCCCGCGCGGCCCGCGCCACACGCGGACGTCTCGAAGGCACCCTCCATGTCCATCAGGTACTTGGCTTCCTTGCCCTTCGCGTACCCGTCGAAGTCGTCGCTGTAGGGCAGGTTCAGCGAGCCCTGCGGCGGGCTCGTCGCCGTGCCCTTGCCCTGCCCGGTGGTGGTCGTGACGGTGTAGAGATGGCCGGGCTGGACGGTCAGGGAGAAGGCACCGCCGGACGGCGTGACGTCGGTGCTGTGCACGAAGTGGTCCGCGGAGTTGTTCGAGTTGAGGTTGGTCGCCCACACGTGCACCTGTCCGGTGGACAGCCCGCCGGTGACGGTCAGGTTCAGCGTCTGGGCCGACGTGGCGTCCATCGTCTCGATGATCGTGCTGTAGTCGCCGGTGTTCGGCGCTCTCAGCGAGACGTAGCTGCCGTTGGCGCGGTTGCCACCGAGATAGCCGCTGGAGGCGTCGAGGTACTTCCAGCCGGGGGCGGTGAACTGCGTCGTGTGCGCCAGCGCCCACGCGTCCTTGCCGACCGAGTAGTACCCCGACCACGGCTGGTTGGCCAGGATCAGCCCGACCGTCGGCCAGGGGATGTTCGGCGTGGTGGCGGCGATCAGGTCCCAGTTGAGGTACGCGGTCATCTTGCCGTCGAGGTAGACGCGGTTGATCCCGCGGGCCAGCGGCTTGGCGCCGTCGTTGTAGTCCTGGGAGCCGTTTTCGCTGGACCACAACGTCTTCCCGGTGTCGACGACGTTCGACGGGACGCCGCAGGACGTCTGCGCGCCGAGGTAGCCGCAGGTGTAGTGGGCACTGAGGACGTCGGTCGCGGTGCGGTAGGCCGTGTTCGTCGAGATGGCGCTCGCGGGTCCCCAGTCGCCCGGCCACGAGTCGCCGGAGATGAGCTTGACGGCGCTGTACCCGTTGGCGTTGAGGGCGTTGCGCATGGTGACGGTCCAGTCGGCGCTCCACTGCTTCTCGTTCTGGACGGTCGTGAGGTAGTCGATGGTCAGCCCGTGCTGCTTGGCGCAGCCCAGCCACGACAGGTAGTAGCCGGTCAGGTCGTTGGAGAAGAAGGTGCCGTTGCCGATCCAGCCCGGCGCGCCCCAGGGCAGGCCCACCAGCTTGATGCCGGGGTTGCGCGCCTTGGCCTGCTCCATGATCCACCACTCGTACCCGCGGTCGCAGTCGAGGTCGCCGCGGAAGTGCGCGTGGCTCGGTTCGGCCCCGCTGGTGGAGTTGGTGTCCCCGCCCATCTCCACCTTGAGGATCTGCAGGGCGGCGCCGTACCCGGGTTTGAACAGGTAGTCGAGGATCTGGCCGCGTTGCGGCTCGGGGTAGTCGATCAGCAGGCGGCTGTTGCCCCCGCCGCCGCTGACCGCCCCGACGCCGTCGAACGTGCGCCCGGCCGAACCGCCGTTGATCGTGATCGACGTGGCGGCCTCGGCCGGCGCGGCGGCCACCACTGTCCCGGCCAGGACGACGGCCGCGGCCATCGCCGCTCTTACCCTTCCGAGCATGGTGGGTCTCCTCCGGAAACGGGACATCAGACGGCCGTGACGGTCCACTGGTTGTTGGTGCTGCTGTTGGGCGCCCACAGGACCACGGTCGAGCCGGACGCGGTGTTGCCCGCGCCGTCGAGCGCGGTGCCGGTGGCCCGGTTGACGATCTGGTAGCGGCCGTTCCCGACGCCCGTCAGCCGCCACTGCTGGCTCTCGCTCCCCGTCCAGCCCGCCTGCACGGCGTTGACCCCGTTGCCGGTGCGGCCCGCGCTGTCGGCGACCATGCCGTTGGTGCGGTTGACGATCCGGTGGTAGCCGGTGCCGAGGTCCACCAGCTGCCAGTGCAGGTTGGTGGAGCCGTCGTAGGACCACTGCTTGAGCACCGACCCGGATGCGACGTTCCCGCCGCTGTCGAGCACCAGCCCGGTCGTGACGTTCGCGATCCGCACCCAGCCGGTGGGGACCGGCCCCGACCCCGGTACCGGGATCTGGCCAGAGAACGTCAGCTTCACCACGTACGCCGAGGCGTCGAACGGCGGCGTGGCCGACGGCATCCGGACGTGCAGCCCGGCGCCGTCCTGGGTGCGGTCGGGCAGGTCGGTGGCGGCCCCGGCGGTGGGGCCGAGCAGTTGCACGGTCTTCAGCGAAGCCAGGTTGATCCGGTTCGAGCCGAGCGTCGTGATGTCCAGCGTGGCGCCCGGCCAGCCCAGGACCGTCGCGTACAGGACGGTGTTGTCCTTGCTGCGGGTGAACCGGATGTCGCGGCCGGTGCCCTCGCGCGGGGTGGTGAAGGAGCCGCCGCCCATCTGCGTCGGGCCTTCGCCGTAGACCGACCAGGCGCGGGTCGCGTAGATCGACTCGCCGAAGCGGCCGAGGTGGTCGCCGATGCCGAGCAGGATCGAGCGCTGCCCGGCCGGGATGGCGCCGTCGGCCGTGGGCGCGATGTTGAGCAGCATGGTGCCGTTCTTGCTGACGCGGTCGATCAGCGCGTGCAGCATCGCCTTCATCGAGTAGTAACCGATACCGGTCGTGTAGCACCAGCTGGAGCTGGAGATGCTGTCGTCGGTCAGCCAGTACGGGTTCTGGATGTCGCCCGGGCCGCCGCGTTCGAAGTCGTAGACCTCGCCGCGGTTGTTGAAGCCGTCCTTGTAGGTGGCGACGACGTCCTTGTTCCACGCGACGGCCTTGTTGTAGTAGTACGCCAGGAAGTTCAGCCGCCGCGACTCGTCGACGCGGGGCAGGTTGAAGTCCTGCCAGAGCAGGTCCGGCTGGTAGCCGTCGATCACCTCGGCGAGTTTGTCGTACCAGAGCTGGTTTTCCGCCGCCGAGCCCAGCTGGCCGTACAGCTTGCGCAGACTGGCGTCCGACTGCGCGGGCACGTGGTCGTAGTAGCCGGTGAAGTGGTAGGCGTGGTGCAGCGACACCATGAACTTCAGGCCGCGGGCGCGGATCGCGTCGGCGTGCAGCCGCACCAGGTCCAGCCGCGGCCCCTTCGCGACCGAGTTCCATTCGCTGACGGCGCTGTTCCACATCGAGAAGCCGTCGTGGTGCTCGGCGACCGGCCCGGCGAACCGGGCCCCGGCGTCGGCGAACAGCTGCGCCCACTCGGCCGGGTCGAAGTTCCCGCCCGCGGACTTCAGCTTCGGTGCGAACTGGACCCAGTTGCCCGCCTTGTCGCGGGCTCCGTTGACGAAGTTGTGGTACGGCCACACCGACGGATCGCCGTACACGGCCTTGTGGTGGTTGTTCTCCGCCGAGCCGGCGACGTACATGTTCCGCGGGTACCACTCGTTGCCGAACGCGGGGACGCTGAAGACACCCCAGTGGAAGTAGATGCCGAACTTGGCGTCCTGGAACCACTCCGCCGCCGGCGGATGCTGGTCGACCGACGACCAGACGGGCGTGTAGCTGCCCGGCCCGGCCGTGGCCGCCGCGGCGCCGCCGCGCAGGAGGCCGGCCGTCGCGGCGCCGCTCACGGTGATCAGGCCCAGCATGGTGCGGCGGCTGAACGAGGACATGACGGAAAGCCTCCCCGGAATCGAAGGGCGATTCGAGAGTTAACGCTAACAGAAAACTTTCGGCCGTTTTGAAACTTTCACGACTTTGGTTCCTTCGGCGGAATGCCTTGGCAGGTCGGGGAATTCGGGTATTGCCCCGGCCGGATCGGTCCGGCGAAGGTGGACACCGGGAAAATGGCCCTCCGGAAAGGGACGACGATGCCCGTTCGAACGCGTCAGCGCTTCGCGCACCTGCTCACCGCCGCGGCTTTGGCCGCCACGGCGTGGTCACCACCGGCCGCCGTCGCCGCACCCGGCAGCCCGGCGCTCACCCCGCCGCTCGGCTGGAACAGCTGGAACAGCTTCGGCTGCGGCGTCACCGAAACCGCGGTCCGCCAGGCGGCCGACGCGATGGTCTCCTCGGGGATGAAGGACGCGGGCTACCAGTACGTGGTGGTGGACGACTGCTGGTTCGACCCGCAGCGCGACAGCCAGGGCGCTCTGCGCGCCAACTCGTCGAAGTTCCCGAGCGGCATGCAGGCGCTCGGCGACTACATCCACAGCCGCGGCTTGAAGTTCGGCATCTACCAGGTCCCGACCGACCGGACCTGCGCCCAGCGCACCGGTACCTACCCCGGGTCCACCGGCAGCCAGGGGCACGAGGCCCAGGACGCGCGCACGTTCGCGTCCTGGGGCGTCGACTACCTCAAGTACGACTGGTGCTCCCCCGCCGGCACCCGCGACGAGCAGGTCGCCCGGTTCGGCCTCATGCGCGACGCGCTGCGCGCCACGGGCCGCCCGATCGTCTACAGCATCAACCCCAACAGTTACCACGCCATCACCGGGGACAAGTACGACTGGGGCCAGGTCGCCGATCTCTGGCGCACCACCGAGGACCTGCTCGACATCTGGCAGAACGGCAACACCAACAGCTACCCGATGGGCGTGGGCAACGTCCTCGACGTCACCGCCCCGCTGGCCGCCCAGGCCGGCCCGGGGCACTGGAACGACCCCGACATGCTCGTGGTCGGCCGGCCCGGGCTGTCGCTGACCGAGTCCCGCGCGCACTTCGCCCTGTGGGCGCTGATGGCGGCGCCGCTGATGGCGGGCAACGACATCCGCACCATGTCCGCCGACGTCAGCGCGATCCTGCGCAACCCGCGGCTGCTGGCGGTGGACCAGGACCGGCTCGGCGCCGGCGGCCGCCGGGTACGCGACGACGGCGACGTCGAGGTCTTCGCCAAGCCCCTGGCCGACGGATCGGTGGCGGTCGGCCTGCTCAACCGCGGCGGCGGCACGACGACGGTCGGCACGACGGCCGCGCAGATCGGGCTGTCCGGCACGGCGTTCACCCTGACCGACCTGTGGACCGGATCGACCTCGACGACCGGCGGCGCGATCTCGGCGAGCGTGCCTTCGCACGGCGTCGCGGCGTACCGCGTGTCGGGCGGATCCCCACTGTCCGCCACGACGTCCCGGCTGCGGGGCACGGGCTCGAGCCGCTGCCTCGACGTCGAGAACGCCTCGACGGCCGCCGGCGCGGGAACGGTGCTGTGGGACTGCCAGACGGCGGCGAACCAGCTCTGGACGACCTGGGAGAACGGCGAGATCCGCGTGTTCGGCGACAAGTGCCTCGACGGCACGGCGAGCGGTGCCCGCGTGCTCAGCCGGCCGTGCACGGGCCAGGGCAACCAGAAGTGGACGCTCGCCGCGGACGGCTCGGTGCGCAACGTCCAAACGGGACTCTGCCTGGACGCCGAGGGCGCGGCGACCGCCAACGGGACCCGGGTGATCCTGTGGAGTTGCAACGGCCAGGCCAACCAGCGGTGGACCCGGGT
The DNA here is from genome assembly GCF_030264295.1 of Amycolatopsis nalaikhensis. Classification (GTDB taxonomy): domain Bacteria; phylum Actinomycetota; class Actinomycetes; order Mycobacteriales; family Pseudonocardiaceae; genus Amycolatopsis; species Amycolatopsis nalaikhensis. The sequence continues at coordinate 9,767,759 of NZ_CP127173.1, forward strand.
CTGATCGGCCTGACCCGAGCACCTCGCTGAGCTGAAGGGGACTTTCCTCGCATCTGATGCGAGGAAAGTCCCCTTCAGCCCACGGCAAGCGCGACTTCACCGGGCCCGGGAAATGCACCCAATGTGGCGTTGGGTGCGTCTGACGCACCGAACGCCACATTGGGGCGCATGACCCAGCTGGCCCGCTTGGGTCCGGTCGCGTCGGCAAGGCCGGATCCGAAGCGCCCCAAGGCGGCCTTGGTTGCGTCAGACGCACCGAAGGCCGCCTTGGTTGCGTCTCACGCACCGAAGGCCACATTGGGGCGCATGGGCCGGTCAGCGGGACGGGGTGGAGCCGGCCACCCCGGACGGCTCCACCCCGCTCTCCCCGGCACGCGCCGGCTTCACCGATAGCCGGCGGCGACGACGTTGGCCTGCACCGCGTTCTCCGTCGCGTCGGACGGATACCCCGCGACCATCGCCCCTTCGTAGAACGTCCCCGCGCTGAGGTTGGCGCCGCCACCCGGCTTGCAGCAGTCTCCGCCGCTGCCCAGCACGATCGCGCCCTGCTTCTTCATCGGGCTGTACCCGTTCGGGAGACCGCCGTCCCACAGTGTCGTGAGACCGCCGGACTGGGCGTCGCTGCCCTTGATGGCGAACCGCGACGTCCCGTTGTTCTTCAGCACCGCCGTGACGAACTTGCTGGAGAACGCCCGCTGGTTCGGGTTCCACGTCTGGCTGCCGCCCGGGTAGAGCCCCCATTCCAGGTCGGCCTGCACCCACGGGCCGGTGCCGGCGCAGCCGCCGAACCAGCACTGCTTGCCGAAGTTGATGGCGTCCATCGCGCCGGCGGCGTCGGCCATCCGGGTCGTTTCGCTGTTGCCGTAGTCGAAGCAGCAGCCGCTGTTGACGTGCGTCCCGCTGGTCACCATGTACATGCCCTCGGGCGCGCTGCCGGTCGGCACGCCGGTCAGGTGACCGTCGCGCCAATAGCTGTTGCCCGGGTTGATGTACAGCGAGTACGCCTTCCGGCCGCCGACCGTCAGCGACTCCGACGTGGCCTTCGCGGGACTGCTCTGGCTGGACCCGGGAACCACGCTCGACCCCTGGTACCACAGGTCGTTCCCCCGGCCGGACTGGTCGTAGACCACCGTGATGACGCAGGAAGTGCTGGCGCAGAAGGAATCCTGTGCCGCGGCGTCGGCGGCGCCGCCCGCGGCCACGACGCCGACGTTCCGGGTGGCGTTGTCGGACGCCCGCCGGACTTGGTAGAGGTTTCCGGTGTACGAGCCGTAGAGCGCGCGCACCGTGCTGTGCGCGGCGACGCAGGGCGTGCCACCCGAGGCGTAGATGTCGCACGGGCCCGCGCCGGAGGGCGGCGTGCTCCCGGCCGTCCACCGCTGGTTGCTCTGGCCGTGGCAGGTCCAGAGGATGACCGCGGTGCCGTTGACCGTCCCGGCCCCGGTGACGTCCAGGCACAGCCCGGACTGGACGCCGGTGATCGTCCCGTCGGAGTTCCGCCGCCACTGCTGGTTCGCCCCACCGGTGCAGGACCAGCTGATCACCGCCGTCCCCGGCGCGGTCTGGTTGCCGTAGGCGTCGACGCACCGGGTCCCGTTCAGCGTCCGCAGCTCGCCGGCGGCGGTGAATTCGAACGCCTGGCTCGCCTGACCGGTGCAGTCGCGGATCTCCAGTGGTGTTCCCGGCGTGTCGACGGCACCCCGGACGTTCAGGCACCGGCCCGACGCCGCGCTCGTCAGCGACGTCGAGGCCGCGGACGCGGGCACCGCGCCGGTCAGCGCGGCCGCCACCACCGCGGCCAGGACCAGCACCGCCCTTACTCGGATAGTCACGGTTCCTCCACGGATGTTAGCGTTAACATAATCAAGCCGAAGCACGCAGGACCAGCTCGGTGTCCAGCACCGCGCAGCGGGGCGCGGCCGAACCGCCGAGCATCGCGAGCAGCTCGTCCGTCATCCGCGTCCCCATTTCCTCGATCGGCTGGCGCACGGTCGTCAGCGGCGGATCCGTGCGCCGGCCGATGGGCAGGTCGTCGAACCCGATGACGGCCACGTCGTCGGGCACCCGCCGCCCGGCGCGGTGCAGGGCCCGCAGCGCGCCGATCGCCATCAGGTCCGAGGCCGCGAAGATGGCGTCGACGTTCGGCCTGCGGTCGAGCAGGCGCGTGGTGGCCTGCTCGCCGGAGGTCTGGCCGAAGTCCCCGAACACGACCAGCCCGCGGTCGCCGTGCCCGGCACCCACTACCGCCTGCCGGTACCCGAGCAGCCGGTCCACGCCGGCTGTCATGTCCTGCGGGCCGGCGATGGTCGCGACGCTGCGCCGTCCCGCGTCGATGAGCCGCTGGGTGGCCCGCCGGGCGCCGCCGCGGTTGTCCACGTCGACGTAGGAGAACCGGCCCGGTTCGCCGGGGCAGACCGGCCGGCCGCCGAACACCACCGGAATCCCGAGCCAGCCCAGGTCGAGCGGGCGGCGGCCGTGCATCCCGACGACGAGCGCGCCGTCGACGTGGCCGCCGTCGAGGTACCGCACCACCGGCGCCTGGTAGTCCTCCGTGGCGGGCACGGTGAGCAGGACCAGCTGCAGGCCCGCCGCGGTCAGCTCGCGGCCGGCGCCGGCGGCGATGCGGGCGAAGAACGGGTCGGCGAACAACCGCAGCACTTCCTCGCACACGACCAGGGCGACCGATCCCGTCGGCCCGGCGGCAGCCCGGGCAGCCCGCTGCCGGGCGTACCCGAGCGCCGACATCGCCGACTCGACCTGCTGGCGCGTTTTCGGCCGGACCCGGGGGAAACCGTTGAGCACGCGGGACGCGGTGGCGGTCGACACCCCGGCCGCCCGGGCGACGTCGGCCAGGGTCGGACGGAGTTCGGGGGACTCGACGGAGGACACGTTCGCACTCCCAAGACGTCGTTGTCTTCGCGGGCTCGTAGGAGGATATCGCCGGAGACCTCAGGTGCGCTGCACCCGGAAGCGCTGATTGGCCCCGGTGGACGGCGTCCACTGGGAGATCCGCGCGCCGTCGGCGGTCGAAGCACCCCACACGTCCATCGCCAGGCCGCTCGACCGGTTGACCAGGCTGACCACGCCGCCGCCCTGGTCGACCACCCGCCACTGCTGCGTGGCGGCGCCCGAATCCGGTTGCTGGCTGATGTCGGCGCCGGTGGCCGAGCTCGCCACCTGGAGCACCAGGCCGCTGTGGCGGGCGCGGACGCGGTAGTAGCCGTCGCCGGAGTCGAGGAAGTCGAACTGCTGGTTCTGGCCGCCGGTGGCCGTCCACTGCTGCAGCAGGGCACCGGCCGCGGTGGAGACCCCGCTGATGTCCAGCAGCTTGCCGCTGTGCTCGGCCACCAGGGTGTAGGTCACGCCGACCTGCACCGGCGATCCGGCCGGCGGGGTCGACGAGTCGAACTGCGTGATGAACTTCCAGACCTCGCCGGAGGTCCAGGTCTGCCAGCCGCTGCAGGTGCACCCGTCGCGCGGGCCGGGGTCGTGGCCGCCGTCGAAGGCGGCCCAGACCACCGGGTAGCCGGCGCGGCAGCCGGAGTAGGCCGTGACGATGTGGGTGTGGCTGCCGCTCGCGGGTTCCGGCGGGTTCTGCGCGGTGCAGCCGTTGTTCCGGACGAACTGGTCGCGCAGCGCGCGCCCGGACGCGATGGGCAGGACGTTGTCGCCGATGCCGTGCATTCCGATGTACGCGACGGGCTGGGTGCCGCCGGCGCACCCGCTGAGATTCGCGCCGGAGTAGACGGCGACCGCGCGGAAGACCGTGGGCCGGGCACAGGCGAGCGCGTAGCTCATCGCCCCGCCGTAGCTGAACCCGCCGGCGAAGACCTGCGAGGTGTCGACGCACAGCGCGTTCTCGAGCTGCCTCAGCAGGTCGTCGATGAACGTGACGTCCTGGCCGCCGGGGTTGGCCCAGCCGTTGCTGTTGCCCTGCGGCGCCACGAAGATCGTGGTGTTGCCGGCGGTGTCGGCCAGCCGCCGGAGCCCGTAGTACGACCAGTTGTAGCCGTCGGTCCCGCCCGAGTCGACGTCGTTGGCCGTGCCGCCGAGCCAGTGCAGCCCGACGAACAGCCGATAGGGGTGGTTGTTGTCGTAGTTCGCGGGCACCCGCAGGAGGTAGCTGCGGTTCTGGCCGCCGCTGGAGATCGTGTGACTGCCGCTCGCCAGCCCCGGGGCCTTCCCGCAGCCCGCGGTCCCGGCGGCGGTGGCCGGCTGCGCGGTCCCGACGCCGGCCAGCGCGACCAGCGCTCCGATCGCGGCGAAGGCGAACAGACGTCTGAACTTCACCATGGCGCGGGCTCCCTTTCCTAGTGGGTCCACTGCTGGTTCGTGGCGTGGGTGCAGGTGCCCAGCCGCACGGCGGCGCCGTTGGCGGTCGCGGCGGCTTCGAGGCACAGCCCCGACTGCGGCGCGGTGATCGTGCCGTCGGCGCCGACCTGCCACTTCTGGTTGGCCCCGCCGTGGCAGGCCCAGATGATCGCGGCCGTGCCGGGGCTGGTTCCGCCGCCTTCGGCGTCCAGGCAACGGAGTGTGGCGCCGGAGTAGACGGTCAGCTCCCCGGCCGCGGTGGCCGTCCACGTCTGGTTCGCACCGCCGTGGCAGTCCCAGAGCTGGGTCCGCGTGCCCTGGGTGCTCGACTGGCCGGGCACGTCCAGGCACCGCCCGGCCGCGACCGACCGCACCGGGCTCCCACCACCAGGAGTGCTCCCGCCGTCCAGGCCGAGGAAGGAAATCGCGTACGCGAGCATCCCGGCCTGCGGCAGGGTGTGCCCGGTGCCCGCGATGGTGATGCCCTCGACGGGTGCCTGGGTGCCGGTGCCGCCGTAGCGGTTCCGCGTCCACGACGACTGCGGGTGGTCGGTGGCGGACGGCGTCTGGCTCAAGCCGCGCAGCGCGGTCCACTGCTTGATCTCTTCGCCGTAGTTCGGGTACGCCAGGGTGGTGTCCTGGTTCCCGTGCCACAGCTGCATCCGCGGGTAGCCGCCGGCGTAGCCGGGGTACATCGCGTGCGCCTGGTCGGCCCACTGCTGCGCGGACTTGAGCACGTTCCCGCCCGCGCACTGGCTGTTCCACAGCGAACCGTCGGTGGTCGCGAAGCACCCGGCGGGCACGCCGGAGAACGCGGACGCGGCGGAGAAGACGTCCGGGTACTCGGCGGCCAGGACGTTGGTCATCATGGCGCCCGAGGAGAAGCCGCTGACCACGATGCGGCCGGGGTCCACGGCGTAGTGCTGCCGGGTCCAGGCCACCATCGCCATGATGCCGGTGGAGTCGCTGCCGCCGTCGCGGGTCAGGCCCGCTTTCGTGGAGACGTCGAAGCAGTGGCCGTCACGGGTCGCTTCGGGCACGACGACGAGGTAGCCGTACCGGTCGGCCGCCGTCGCGTAGTCGTGCCCGTTGCCGTTGAAGATCGCGCTCGCCGAGCCGCTGCAGTAGTGCACCAGAACCAGCAGCGCCGGCTTGGCCGCCACCTTGTCGGGCACGTACAGGTACATGTTCAGGTTGGTCGGGTTGGCGCCGAAGCCGGTGATGCGGGTCAGCGCGGCGGCCGCGGCCGGGCCGGCGGTCAGGACCACCGCCAGGGGCAGGATGAGCAGCGTCGCGAGCAGGGCGCGAGCCCATCGGTTCATCGGAGGCTCCATTGCTGGTTGGCGGCCTGGTTCCCGCAGGACCAGAGGATGATCTTCGTGCCGTTCGCCGTGCCCTGGGCGTTCGCGTCGACGCACAGCCCCGACTGCACCCCGGCGATGGTGCCGTTGGCGTTGACGTTCCACTGCTGGTTCGGCTGGCCGGTGCAGTCCCAGATGATCACCGGTGTGCCGTTGGTGGTTCCCCGGCCGGAAGCGTCGAGGCACTTGTTCCCGTAGACCGTCAGCTGTTTCCCGCTGGTCGGGGTCCACAGCTGGTTGGCGGCCTGGCTGCCGCAGTCGCGCAGCTGGACCTGGGTGCCGTTGGCCGTCGAGGAGTTCGGCACCTCCACGCACCGGCCCGACTGGGTGCCGACGATCTGCTTGCCCGACGGCGTCTGGGTGCCGGGTGTCCCGACGCCCGCGCCGGTGAAGTGGATCCAGTTGACGTTGAACAGGTACGCGGCGCCGGTCTGGCCGGACGGGTTGCGGGCGACGAAGTACAGCGTCCCGGTCCCGGTCGGCGGGTTGCCCAAACTGACCGCGAAGTCCTGCCAGTTCTGCCAGCCGCCGGTCCCGGTGATCGGGACGGAAGCCACCAGTGCGCCGTCCGGGGCGCCGCGGTGCACCTCGAGCGTGCCGCCGGAGCCGCCCGAGGAAGCCCGGACTTCGAGGCCGGTGACGCCGTTCAGGGCGAGCGGGTCGACCGACCACCAGTCGCCGTCCTGAATGAACGCCGCGCTGCTGCCCCCGCCCGCCGGGTCCGTCGCCGCCTCCACGGTGACCCCCGCGGTGTCGGTGCCCTTGCCGTCGGCGGTGCGGCCGGTGGCGGTGTAGAACTCCGCCTGCTTGTGCTGGGGCTGCAGGATCACCTGGGCCCGGCCGGTCAGGGGGTTGGCTCCGCCGGAGCCGCCCTTGTCGGTGTAGGACGCTTCGACGACGTAGAAAATGTTGTCGTTTTCGCTGTGACCGGACGAAAGCGTGGTCTGCACCTGGACGCCGCAGCCGTGGTACTGGTCGAGCGGGTGGCCGTGCTCGTCGTGGCCGAGGATGGCCTGGACGGTGACCTGCGCGCAGTCGACGGTTCCGTCCTCGGGATCGGTGACCGTGACGACGACGTTCACCTTGTCGCCCCAGTCGAACAGCCCGCCGCTCGGCGGGGTGGTGACGGTGAGCGTCGGTGCCGTGTTGCCCGCGGTGATCGCGACGCTCGCGGTGCCCGTGGCGCCCGCCGCGTTCGTCACGGTGAGCACCGCGGTGTAGTTGCCGGTGGCGTAGGTGTGGCTCGGGTTCGCCGCCGTGGACGTGGTGCCGTCACCGAAGTTCCAGCTGTACCGCAGGGCGGACCCGCCGGGGTCGGCCGAACCGGCGCTGGAGAAGTTCACGGTGAGCGGGGCCGGGCCGCTGGTGCGGTCCGCGCCGGCCTTCGCGACCGGTGCGGCCGAGCCGCCGCCGAGGTAGTCGACCCGGACGATCGACGCGTCGCTGTTGCCGCCGCCGTACCCGGTGCCCCACTCGACGACGTACAACGCGCCGTCCGGGCCGAACTCGAAGTCCATCGGCCGGTTGAACTTCACCGACGGCAGCAGCGGGTCGATCGAGGTGACGGTCGTGCCGGCCGAGTCGAGCAGGAAGGTGTACATCGAGCTGGTGTTCCACTCGGCGAACACCGCGCGGCCGTCGAAGTCGGCGGGCCACTTGCGGGCCGAGGCGAGGTTCGGGTCGAACCGGTAGACCGGCCCGGCCATCGGCGCGCCGCCGGACAGCTGCGGGAAGTGCGCCGGGTCGGCCTGGTAGTGGTAGTAGACCTGGGCCGGGATCGCGGGCGGGAGTTTGGTCAGGCCGGTGTTGTTGGGCGAGCTGTTCGTGGGGCCGCCCGCGCAGTCGAACTGGGGCCCGGACGCGCCGGTGGCGAAGTTGTACTGGTTGTAGGGCAGGTTCGGGCCGACGCAGAACGGCCAGCCCGCGTTGCCCGGCTTGCTGACGACGTCCCATTCGACGGTGTTCTGCGGGCCGCGGCTGGAACTGGCGTTCGGCGCGTCCGGGCCGTAGTTGGCCACGAGCGGGTAGCCGGTCTTGGGGTCGAGGCCCATCCGGAACGGGTTGCGTTCCCCCATCGTGTAGATCTCCGGGCGGGTGTTCGCGGTACCGGGCGCGAACAGGTTGCCCGACGGGATCGTGTAGGTGCCGTTGGATTCCGGGTGGATCCGCAGGACCTTGCCGGACAGGCTGTTCGTGTTGCCCGCGGTGCGTTCGGCGTCCCAGTAGGCGCGGCCGGAGCGCTGATCGAGCGGGCTGTAGCCGTCCGAGGCGAACGGGTTGGTGTTGTCGCCGAGCGACAACCACAGGTTCCCGTTCTTCTTGTCGAACACCAGGCCCGCGCCGTGGTGGCAGCATTCGGCGCGCTGCACCGGGACGTTCAGCACCTGCTTTTCGGTGGACTGGTCGATCGTGTCGCCGGTGACGGTGAACCGGCTCAGCCGGTCGACGTCGGCGCCGTTGGGCGACCAGTAGACGTACACCCACTGGTTCGTCGCGAAGTTCGGGTCGAGCGCGATGTTGAGCCCGCCGGACTCGTTGGCGGTGAAGACGTTCAGGTGCGTCGAGAGGACCGTGGTGCCGTTGGGCTTGACGACCTTCACGTCACCGAGGCGGTCGATGTAGAACACCCGCCCGTCCGGCGCGACGTCGAGCGCCATCGGGTTGCCGGTTTCGGTGTGCAGCGTGACCTTCTGGAACTTCGAGTCCGGCGGCAGCGCCGCGGTGGCCGCCGGGGTGGTGGTGAGCACCGGGACCACGGCGGCGGCCAGGACGGCGGCCACCGCCAGCGCGCCGCGACGCAGCGCTGAAAATCCGGACATGACGAGCTTCTCCTCGGGTGCCGAAGGGAGTCAGCGGAGGGACCACTGCTGGTTGGCCTGCCCGCTGCAGGACCACAGGATGATCTTCGTGCCGTTGGCCGTGCCGCGGCCGGACGCGTCCAGGCAGAGGTTCGACTGGACACCGGTGATCGTGTTCGCGCTAACATTCCACTGCTGATTGGGCTGCCCGGTGCAGTCCCAGATGATCACCGGCGTTCCGTTGGCCGTGCCCCGGCCGGACGCGTCCAGGCACTTGTTCCCGTAGACCACGAGCTGCTTGCCCGCGGTGTAGGTCCACGACTGGTTCGCCTGTCCGGCGACGCAGTCCCGCAGCTGCACCTGCGTCCCGTTCGTGGTGACCGAGTTCGGCACCTCGACGCACCGGCCCGACTGCGCACCCACGAGCTGCTTGCCGGCCGGCGGCGGTGTGGTGGTGACCGAACAGTCGGCGGGGACCGCGCCGGCCGCGGTGCGGATGCCGCCGAGCAGCAGGTGCAGGAAGTTCGGTTCGCTGAAGCTCTCGATGGTGTGCCCCATGCCGGTGTACCAGGCGCGGCCGCCGTCGAAGTCGTGGCACCAGGTGGTCGGGTGGTCCGCGCCCATCGTGGCACCCGAGTAGCTGGATTCGTCCACAGTGGTCAGGACGTGGACGGCCGGGCGCGGGTTGGCGCGGAAGTCGTACCACTCGTCGTACCGGGTGTACTGCGCGGGCAGCCCCTGCGTCGACGGGTGGTTCGGGTCCTCGACCTTCACCAGCGCGTTCTGCTGCGCGGGGTGCTGCTTGAAGTAGGCCCCGACCAGCTGGCCGTACCAGGCCCAGTCGTACCCGCTGTCGGACGCGGCGTGGATGCCGGCGAAGCCGCCGCCGTGCTGGATGTAGCGGCGGAAGGCGTCCTTGCCCGCTTGCGTGCCGACCGGGTCGCCGGTCGTGGACAGGAAGACGACGGCGGCGTACTGGGCCAGGTTCTCGTCGGTGAACCGCGTGTCGTCTTCGGTGGCGTCGACCGCGAAGTCGTTCTGCTGACCCAGCTGCCGGATCGCGGCGATCCCGGCCGGGGTCGAGTCGTGCCGGAAGCCGGTGGTCTTGGAGAACACCAGGACCTTGAAGGCGGCCGCGGACACGGGGGCCGCGAGCCCCACGACCAAGGCGGCGGTCAGGACGATCGTACGGAGCGAACGGGACAGCGTCGTCACGGGTACTCCTTCTCAGGAGCGCGGGGAGCGCGCGGGTGCGCGCTGCGCGATCGCCCGGTCACCAACCGAACGGGCAAGAGCCAAGATAGAAGCGGCCGGCGGCGAAGGTCAATGCGCGGTGAAAGTTACTCATCCGCACCGCATCCCGCCCGACGACAGTCCACAAGGGAATGAGCGCAGCAGGCGCTGCGCTCATGGACCGAAGAGACGGCGCGCCGGCTCGAGCCTCGGTCGGCATCCGGTCGCCCGGCCGCAACCCGCAGCTCGGCGATCAGGTGCAGGAGCTGCCCGGCACGACCTCGTAGCCCGGTAAGGCGCCGTCACCGGGCACGGTGGTGACTTTACCCCGGAGGCCCGCTTTTCGGTCAACTCCCGGGAAATCCGCGTGAAACTTACATGTGTTCCCGCAGCCGATCCCGCTCCGGCGGAGCGGGAGGATTGACGCGGCACGGGTTTCCGGCTTCGAATGAGTCGGACTCATCGGATCACGTTGAGCGGCACCACCTTCGCCCACCCCGGTGCCGGACCACCGGCGGAGGAGGATCATGAGAACCCGGACATTGGCCGCCGTGACGGCCTTGGTCTTGAGCGCGTTCCTGCCGGGCGGTCCGGCCGCCGCCGAGTCGAACGGCGGGACCCGTGTCATGCCGCTCGGCGATTCCATCACCGAAGGCACGCAGGTGCCCGGTGGCTACCGGATCGGCCTCTGGCAGCGGCTCGCCGCGGGCGGCTACCAGGTCGACTTCACCGGCTCGCAGTCCAACGGTCCGGCCGCCCTCGGCGACCACGACCACGAAGGCCACCCGGGCTGGCGCATCGACCAGATCGACGCGAACATCACCGGCTGGCTGCGGACGAGCACCCCGCACACGGTCCTGCTGCACATCGGCACCAACGACATCCTGCAGAACCACGACGTCGCCCACGCGCCCGCCCGGCTGTCCACCCTGATCGACCGGATCACGGCGACGGCACCGGACGCCGAGGTCTTCGTCTCGACGATCATCCCGCTCGCCAACGCGGGCCAGGAGTCCGCGGCCCGCAGCTTCAACGCCGCGATCCCCGGGATCGTGCAGGCGAACCGGAACGCGGGAAAGCACGTGCACCTGGTGGACATGCACGCCGCGCTCACCGCCGCCGACCTGGTCGACGGCGTTCACCCGACGGCGGCGGGCTACGACAAGATGGCCGCCGCCTGGTTCACCGCGCTGCGGTCCGTGCCCGGGAGCATCGGCACGCCGGGAACGACCGGCGCCCGGCGGATCGTCGGCACGCAGTCGGGCCGCTGCGCGGACGCCGGGACCGCCGCGAACGGCACCCAGGTGCGGCTGCAGGACTGCGGCGGGCAATCCGGCCAGGCGTGGACCCGCGACGGCGGCGCGCTCGTCGCCGGCGCGAAGTGCCTGGACGCGTCCGGGCACGGCACCGCGAACGGCACGCCGGTGATCGTCTGGGACTGCCACGGCCAGGCCAACCAGCAGTGGGTGGTCGACGCGAACGGCACGATCACCGGAGTCCAATCCGGACTGTGCCTCGACGCGAGCGGGCAGGGCACGGCCAACGGCACCCCGTTGATCCTGTGGTCCTGCGGCGGGCAGGCCAACCAGCAGTGGGCACTGCGGTGACCCCGGAGGGAGCGAACATGGCGCGGGTGCTGATCCTGACCGGCGACGCCGCCGAGGAGCTCGACTCGATGTACCCGATCTTCCGGCTGCGCGAGGGTGGCCACGAGGCGGTCGTGGCCGCCCCGACGACGCGTCCGGTGCGCTTGGTCGTCCACGACTTCGAGCCGGACTGCGACGCCTACACCGAGAAACCCGGGCACCGGCTGCCGGTCGACCTCGCGTTCGCCGACGTCGACCCCGCCGGGTTCGACGCGCTGGTGATCCCCGGCGGGCGGGCCCCGGAGTACCTGCGCGTCGACCCGGACGTCGCGCGGATCGTCACGCACTTCTTCGACCGGGACCTCCCGGTCGGCACGATCTGCCACGGCCCGCAGGTCCCGGCGGCGCTCGGTCTCCTGCGCGGCCGCACCACGGCCGCCTTTCCCCCGCTGAAGGCGGACGTGGAGCTCGCGGGCGCGACGTTCGCCGACGCACCCGACGTCGTCGACGGCGCGATGGTGTCCTGCCGCGGCTGGCCGGACCTGCCCGAGTGGTCCCGCGCTTTCCTGCGGGTGCTGGAAAAGGCGGCCGCCGCGCGGTGATCAGCCGGTGCGCACGATCCGCCACCGGTTGGCCGCGGCGCCGTTGTCCGGTCCCTGGACGGCGAGCGCGCCGGCCGCGGTCGAGCCGTTCGCCACCGTCAGCAGCTTGCCGCTGTTGACGTTGCGGATCTTCGCCGTGCCGTCACCCTGGTCGAGGACCGTCCACCGGTGGTCGGCCGTGCCGTTGTCGGCCCACTGCAGGACTTGCGCGCCGTCCGATGTGGACATGTCCTGGACGCCGAGCACCTTGCCGCTGTTGGCGTTGCGGAACCGGACTGCGGTCCCGTCAGTGATCAGCTCCCAGTTGTGGTCCGCGGTGCCGTTGTCGGTCCACTGCAGCGCGCGGCCGCCGTCGGCGGTGGACATGTTCTCGATGCCCAGCAGGAGCCCGCTGCCCACGTTGACCAGGTGAGACGTCGTCGTCCCGCCGGTGTTCCAGTAGGCCGTGCCGTTGAAGCCCTGGGCGTCGTAGAACGGCACCAGGCCCACCGTCGCGCCGTTGGCCTTGGCGCTGAAGGTGAGCGCGCTGCCGCTGGTCCGCGTGATCGAGCCCGGATCCAGGGACGGCAACCCGGTGAGCGTGGCGTTCCCGTAGTTGCCGGCCAGGACCACGGGTCCGTAGGTGACCGCCGAGACGTTCGCGTTGTCGTTGGCGGGCCGCAGAACGACCTTCATCGGCAGCCGGACCGTCACCGTGTCGCCGGCGGCCCACGCCCGGGTCACCGTGGCGTAGCTGCCCGGGGTGGTGGCGACGTTCTGCGCGACGCCGTTGACGCTGACGGTCGCCCCGCTGGTCCAGCCGGGGATGCGGACGCGCATCGTCCACGTCCCGCTCACGTTCCCGGCGAGTGTCAGGGTGGTCGTGTCGGCGGCCGGGAACGACGTCGCCTGGGTGACGGTGATGCCGCGCTGGGTCCAGGTGAGCACCGACGGCAGGAACAGGTTGACGATCAGCGTGGTGCCGCTGTGGAAGTAGATCGAGTCGGCCAGCTTGGTCTGGGTCTCCAGCCCGGTGCCCTGGCAGCACCAGAACGAGTCGTAGTCGGTGCTCCACGTGCCACCGCCCCACGCCGGGCCGAGGCCGCGGCGGCCGCCCGGGTTGAGGGAGCTGAAGTAGGTGACGTGCCCGTGGTCGTCGGCCGGGTTCTGCTGGCCGATCATCTGGTTGAGCAGCGCCCGCTCGTAGTAGTCGGCCAGGTCGGCGCGGTCCGGGTAGAGGCCGAACAGCTCCCGGGTCAGCTTCAGCATGTTGTAGGTGTTGCAGCTCTCGCACGTGTCCTGGTTCAGGTACGCCGCGATGGCGTTGGGCGCGCGGAAGTGCTCGGCCTGGCTGTTGCCGCCGATGGCGTAGGTGTGCGCGCCGACGGTGATGGCCCACGCGTTGGCCGCGATGTCCCGGTAGCGGGTGGTGCCGGTGGCCAGGTATTCGCGCGCGGCCCCGATCCACTTCGGGACCTGGGTGTTGGCGTGCAGCCCGGCGAGCTGGTCCCGGCCCGCCGCGAGCGGGTCGAACACGGCGGCGTGGTCGAACCGCTGCGCGACGGCCAGCCACCGCGTGTCGCCGGTGTCCAGTGCGAGATCCGTCAGCACGGCGTTCATGCCGCCGAACTCGGTGTTCAGCACCGCCTGCATGGAGCTGTAGCCGAGCCGGGCGGTCCGCCGGTCGACCCAGCCCGCCAGGTTCAGCAGCACGTCCCGGGCCTGGGTGCTGCCGGTGTACCGCCACACGTCGAGCAGCCCGGCCATGGTCTTGTGGACGCAGTAGTACGGCACGTTGCCGTTCGACAGGCGCCCGGCCTCGAGGTTGTCGAAGTCGGCCTCGGGGAAGCCGGACAGGTACCCGGCGGTGAACCCGGCCGCGCTGTTGTTGGCCTGGCACTTGGCCAGCTCGGCGACCAGGTAGGTGGCCTTGTCCCGGCAGGTGGTGTCGCCGGTGACCGCCCACAGCTGGGCCCACGCGGTGAGGAAGTGCCCCTGGACGTGGCTGCGGAACGGGAAGTTCGGCGCGTCCCAGCCGCCGTTGCTCGCGGCGCCGCCGGTGGGGAGCCGGTGGTTGGCCCGGAAGACGTAGAGCAGCCGGTCGACGTCGACGAAACGCAGGTAGTTCCGCGTCCGGTTCTGGTTGTCCAGCCACCGGCTCGCGGTCAACCGCACCTGGCCGAGGTCGAACGGCGACGCCGACGGGGAGACCGCGGCCGCCGCTTCGGCGAACAGGCCGCCGATGGCCGGTGCGGCGGTGGACGCGATGGCGGTGGCGCCGATGGCTCGCAGCCACTGCCGCCGGGTGAAGGACGAGGTCACCGGATTCTCCGTTCAGCCACGATGCGGTCGGGAGGGCGGCGAGAACGTTAGCGCTAACACTGTCCGTTGTCACGAGGCGATCCGGGGGAATCTCCCCGCCCGACCGCGAGCCCGCCGAATGTAACTTTCACGGCAGATTGACAACCCTCCGCGTGCCAGCCCAGGCTGACGCCACCTTTGTTAGCGATAACAGTCGACTCGCAGCTGACCGGGAGAAGGTCGTCATGAACAGAGGAAGCACCAGCAGGAAGGGCCGGTCCGCGCTCGCCGTGCTCACCACCGCGGTGACGGTCGCGGCGGCAGTGGTGGCGGGGGTGACGCTGGGAGCCGGCTCGGCCGCGGCCGACGTCACCGGCGCCCTGCGCGGGGTCGGGTCGAACCGGTGCCTGGACGTGCCGAACGGCAACCAGGCCGACGGCACCACCCTGCAGATCTACGACTGCTCGGGCGGCGCCAACCAGCAGTGGACGTCGACGGCCGCCGGCCTGCTGACCGTGTACGGCACCAAGTGCCTGGACGCGCCCACCGGCGCGACCGCCGGCACCCGGGTGCAGATCTGGACCTGCCACGGCGGAGCCAACCAGCAGTGGCGGCTGAACTCCGACGGCACCGTGGCCGGGGTGCAGTCCGGGCTCTGCCTCGACGTCACCGGAGCCGGCACGGCCAACGGCACCGCGGTGGTGCTCTGGACGTGCCACGGCGGGACCAACCAGCGGTGGACGGGCCTGTCGGGCACCCCGCCGACCACGACCACCGGGAGCGGCGGCTGCTCCCTCCCGTCGACCTACCGCTGGTCGTCGACCGGGGTGCTGGCGACACCCAAGAACGGGTGGGTCTCCCTCAAGGACTTCACCAACGTCGTCCACAACGGCAAGCACCTCGTCTACGCGTCGAACGTCTCGGGGTCGTCGTACGGCTCGATGGCCTTCAGCCCGTTCACGAACTGGTCCGACATGGCCTCGGCCGGCCAGACCGGGATGAGCCAGGCCGCGGTGGCGCCCACGCTGTTCTACTTCGCGCCGAAGAACATCTGGGTGCTGGCCTACCAGTGGGGTGCCTGGCCGTTCATCTACCGCACGTCGAGCGACCCCACCAACCCCAACGGCTGGTCGTCGCCGCAGCCGCTGTTCACCGGCAGCATCTCCGGCTCCGGCACCGGCCCGATCGACCAGACGCTGATCGCCGACGGCTCGACCATGTACCTGTTCTTCGCCGGGGACAACGGCAAGATCTACCGGGCGAGCATGCCGATCGGGAACTTCCCGGGCAGCTTCGGCTCGTCGTACACCACGGTCATGAGCGACACGCAGGCCAACCTCTTCGAAGCCGTCGAGGTCTACAAGGTCCAGGGCCAGAACCAGTACCTCATGATCGTCGAGGCGATGGGGGCGAACGGGCGCTACTTCCGCTCGTTCACGGCCACCAGCCTGAGCGGCTCGTGGACCCCGCAGGCCGCCAGCGAGAGCAACCCCTTCGCCGGCAAGGCCAACAGCGGTGCCACCTGGACGAACGACATCAGCCACGGTGACCTCGTCCGCACCAACCCCGACCAGACGAAGACGATCGATCCCTGCAACCTGCAGTTCCTCTACCAGGGCAAGTCGCCCAGCGCCGGCGGTCCCTACGACCAGCTGCCGTGGCGGCCGGGCGTGCTGACGCTGCAGCGCTGACCCGGCGGTGTGCGAAGCCCGGTCGGGCCGGGAGCGCGACGCCGCGCTCCCGGCCCCCGGGCCTCACCGGCCCACGGTCACCGAACCCGTGAGCGTCCCGAGCCGCACCGCGTGGGTTCCCCGCGGCAGGTCGCGCACCTCGAACGCGACGCGGGTGGTCTGGTCCTTCCGGACCGGCACCGCCCGCTCGCCCGCGACCGCGCCGTCGATCCACAGCACCGCCTGGTACGTGCCCGGCACCTCGCCGACGTCCTTCACCGACGCGGTGACCCGCACGGGCGACCGGCCGTGACCGCCCTCGGCGCGCAGGTCCGCCAGCGCGAACCGCGGCTCGGGGCCGGGTGCCCGGTCGTGGACGAAGATGTCCGAGCGGCCGTTCGTGTCGTCCTCGACGAGGTTCGTCGCCTCGCTTTCGAACGCGACGTACTTCCCGTCGGTGCTGATCGAGGGGAAGTCGCTGTACGCGTCACCCGGCCGGCCGCCCACGCCCCCGGACATCTTGGCCGTCGTCCGCGCCCGCAGGTCGCGCACGAACACGTCCGACATGCCGTCGTCGCCGGGCACGAGGTTGGCGGCGAAGCTGAAGAACGCGACGTGATTCCCGTCGCCGCTGATCCGCGGGCTCGCCGTGTACGCGTCCGCCCCGCCGCTCCCGCTCGCCGCCTGCGACACCAGCGTGTTCGCGTGCGTCTGCCGGTCGTAGACGTAGACCTGCGACGGCGCGTCCGCGCCGCTGCTCGCATAGGCCACCATCCGGCCGTCCGCGCTGATCGACGGCTGGGTCGCCTCCGCACCGGCCGGCGCCGGGACCACCTCCGTCGTCCCGGTCCGCCGGTCGCGCACGAAGACGTCGCGGTGGTCGTTCCCGGTGCCGGGCACCAGGTTCTCCGCACCGCTTTCGAACGCGACGAACCGGCCGTCGGCGCTGACACTCGGCTCCAGCGAGTCGCCGTCCGCCTGCACCCCGGCGGCCCCCACCGAGACGCGCTCGGTCGTCCCGGCCACCCGGTCGCGCAGGAAGACGTCCTGCCTGCCGTTCGTGTCCCCCGGCACCAGGTTCGTCGCCTGGCTGAGGAACACCGCGAACCGGCCGTCGGCGCTGAACACCGGCTGCCCGGACAGGCCGTCGGCCTGCCGCTCGTCCGACGACACCGAGATCAGCTCGTTCGCGCCCGTCCGCCGGTCGTGGGCGAAGGAGTCCGGCACGCCGTTTCCGTCGCCGGGCACGAGGTTGGTCGCACCGCTGAGGAACCCGACGTAGCGTCCGTCCGGGCTGATCGTCGGGCTGATCGCCCACGCGTCCGCGCCCGTGCCGTCCGCGGCGGCCGAGATCCGTTCGATCACGCCGGTGCGGGTGTCCCTGGCAAAGACGTCCATGTCGTCGTTCGCCTCGCCGGGCGCGATTTCCGAAGCCATGCTGGCGAACGCGACCACCCCGCCGTCCCCGCTCAAGGCGGGCCAGAAGCTGTCGGCGCGGATCTGCCCGCCGTCGCGGGTGACCGAGACCCGCTGCGTCGCCGGTGGCCGCGGCAGCGCGAAATCGGCCGTGGCGGGCCACTTCGGGTTCACGGTGACCTGGCGCGGGTTCGCGGTCGAGATCCCGGCCGCCGACGCGGTCACCCGGTAGCCGCCCTCCGGCACGTCCTTGATGGTGTAGCGGCCGGAGCCGTCCGAGACGGCGGTGAGCTCGTCGAGCACGTCCGCCACCCGCACCGTCGCGCCGGGCACCGTCGATCCGGTCGGCCCGTAGGTGACGCGGCCGGTGATGACACCCCGCGGCGTCGGCTGCAGCGCGACCCGCAGATCCGTCAGCTTCCCGCCGGTCACCGCGACCCGCACGCGCTGGTCGCGGTAGCCGAACCGGGACAGCGTCAGGTCGTAGGTGCCCGCGGGCACGCGGATCTTGAAGTGCCCTTCGGCGTCGCTGGTGTACGACCGGCCGGTGGCCGCCACGGTGATCGTCGTGCCCCGCAACGGATCCCGGGACTTGTCCGCGGTCACCGTCCCGGTGATGCCGCTCGTGAGGCGGGCTTCGGCGACGGCGGCGGCCGCGTCGATCCGGCCCGCGCCGAAGCGGGTGTTCGGCCGCGCGCCGTAGCGGTTGTCGAAGAACGCCGTCCCGGTCAGGATGTCGAGCGTTTCGCCGGGAGTCAGGCGCGGGTTCGCCTGCAGCATCAGCGCGACGGTGCCCGAGACGTGCGGGGTCGCCATCGACGTGCCGCTCAGCAGGCCGTACTCACCGCCGGGCAGCGACGACAGGACGTCGACGCCGGGCGCGGACAGGTCCGGCACGACGTAGCTGTCCGGCCAGTTCGCCGGGGCGTCGGCCCAGTCGTTCTTGCGCACGACCCCGCCGCAGGAGAAGTCCGGCACGTTGTCGTCGACGTCAGTCGCGCCGACCCCGGTCGCCTCGAAGACGTTGCCGGGCGCCGCCGAACCGCCCGCGACGCACTCGTTGCCGATGGCGAAGGCCGGGAACGCGCCCGCGAGGTAGATGTTGCGGGCGGGCTCGACCATTTCGCTGCTGTAGCCCTCTTCGCCGAGCGACATGCTCACGACGTCCGCGGGCTCGCCCGCCGGTTTCCCGTCGGCGTCGTAGGGCGCGATCGCCCACTGCATCCCGGCGATCACCTGCGTGAGGGTGCCGGTGCCGCCCGGGATGACGAGGCCCGCCATCAGCTCCGCGCCGGGCGCGACGCCGATCTGCGTGCCGGAGCTGTGCCCGCCCGCGATCGTGCCCGCGACGTGCGTTCCGTGGTAGGAGCTGTCGTGCGGGGTGGAGTGGACCGGGGAGCCGTCGGCGGCGAACTCGAGCCAGCCGCCCGGGTGCTCCGGGTTCGCCGGGTCGGCGCTGACGAGCTTGCCCGCGAGGTCCGGGTGCTGGGTGTCGATGCCGGTGTCGAGGATCGCCACCCGCACCCCGGCGCCGGTGCCGCCGTCCCGCTGGACCTGGTCGGCGCCGATCTTCTGCACGCCCCAGGCCACCGCGGGATCCGCCGCGGCCTGCTGTGCCTTCCGGGGCTCGGTCGGCGAGTGCAGCGTGAAGTTGGGGATGACGCGGTCGACCAGCGGCAGGGCGGCGACCGCGTCGAGGGTGTCCGGGGTGGCGCGGACGAGCACCATGTTCTTGAGCCAGAACGTCTTCACGACCTGGTCGCGGCGGGCGCCGACGAGGTCCACGACGGGGGCCTGCATGGCCTGCGCGGAGTCGGTGAGCGCCTGGCGCGCCGCCGCGGGGCTCGACGGCCGCAGCCCGCGGTCCTTCAGGACGACGACCGCCTCGAACTTCGCATCCGGGCCAGATCGGGCACCGGCCATCCGGTCGAGCAGTTCCTTGGCGATCTTCGGGTGGGCGGGCGCGGGCGGCGGGTCGGCGGCCGCCGACGGCACGGCACCGAGGGACCCGGCGGCGACGAGCACCGCGAGCACCAGGTGCCGGCCACGGGACCGGAAGGCGGACAGGGACATGGGGAGACTCCTTCGTTCCGTCAGGTCGCGGCGGACAAGCGAGACGGCGCGCCCCGTGTGAGGTTGCGCGCCGTCGACTTCCAAACGGTGCAGGAATGATCACCGCGTGACAAGCTCACGAAGGCGGCGGATTCCGGTCAGGTGTCGGAAACCCGACACGAGGGAGGACGACGGTGCTGGAGCCGATCGGGCTGAGCAACGCGGACGAAGCGACCTACGACGCCCTCGTCCGGCGCACCCAGGCGACTGCCCCCGAGCTGGCCCAGGACACGCACCGCTCGCTGCCCGCGACCCGGCGGGCGCTGCAGGCGCTCGTCGAGTCCGGCCTGGCCACGCGATCCGCCGGACGCCCGACGCGGTACGTCGTGGTCCCGCCGGACCGGGCCATCGAGGCCGTGCTCCGCGAGCGCGAGGCGGCGTTGCGCGACACGCGCCGCCACATCGGCACGCTGATGGAGACCTACCGCGCGAGCACGCGGTTCGCGCACCCGGGCGAGCTGGTCGAGGTGATCTCCGGGCGGGACGAGGTCAACGAGCGCTGGACGCGGATGCAGCAGGACATCCGGGAGCAGATGCGCGGCTTCGACCGCCCGCCGTACGCGGCTCCGCAAGGGCACGGCGAGCCCAACCACGTCGAGCTCGCGCTGCTGGAGCGCGGGGTCCGGTACCGGGTGGTGTACGACAAGAGCGCGGTGGAGCTGCCGGGTCTGCTCGACGACATCGAACTGGGCGTACGGCACGGCGAGCAGGCCAGGATCGCGGGCGACGTCCCGATGAAGCTGGCGATCGCCGACGACCGGCTGGCGATCATCCCGCTGATGCGCCCCGGCGACCCCGCGCTCACGGCGTCCTACCTCATCCACCCGTCCCCGCTGCTGGACGCGCTGATCGCGTTGTTCGAGTCGGTGTGGACACGCAGTGTGCCGGTCCGGTTCGGCACCGAGGACCCCGGCGAGCTGTCGGCGGACGAGTCGAAGCTGCTGGCGCTGCTGGCATCCGGCGTGACCGACAAGGCCGTTGGGCGCGCGCTCGGCTGGAGTGAGCGGACGGTGCAGCGCCACGTGACCAAGCTGATGCAGCGAACGGGCGCCCGCACGCGGTTCCAGATCGCGATGGAGGCCACCCGCCGCGGCTGGATCTGAGCGCGTCCCCTCGTTCAGCCGGTTCCCTTGGCGGCGAAGCTCGGTTCCGCCGCTTCCAGCCGAGGTACCGAGATGCCCAGCCGTCGCGCTTCGGACAGTGCGTCCCGGCAGACCGCCCGCGGCTCGTCGGCCGCGGGGTCGGCATGAACCTCGAAACTCCTGCGCACCACCGGGACACGAGCGGTCAGAAAGGCGAACGCGGGAGCCGTCAGCCAGGTCGGCGCCCGGAACCCCAGCGTGCCGGCCCGGTGCCGTCGCAGGTCGACACCGCGCGCCTCGACCACGGGCAGCAGCTCGCGGGTGGCCAGCAGCGCCTCGCGCAAATCGCCGGTCTCGCCCGCCAAATCGGCCAACGTTCCCAGCCGCAAGCCTTGCGAGTGCAGACCTGCGTCGGCCACGAAATGGAGCCACAGCCAGCCGCGGAAGTCGCGTTTCTCCCGCACCCGGAACCCGGCCTCGCGAAACGCCCGCCGCGCGACTAATTCGCGCTCGGTTGGAGGCCGGTCCAGAGTGCCGAAGAGGACCGTGGGCAGCAGCGTCCCGCGGAGCACGCCGTCTTCGCCGAAACCACCGCCGCCTTGCGGGAAGCCCCACGCGACCTGCTCGACGGGCAGTGCGCCGATCGCGGCCAGCGGCTCGGCCCAGATGTTGCCGAACACCAGCACCGTGGCGTCGCCGACGCGCGGTGCCAGGAACGCGGCCGCGTCCGAGAGGCGGTGGTGGGCCACGCTCAGCACGATCAGGTCGAAATCGTGCCCGGGCGCCAGCTGTTCGCGGTAGCGCACCGGCCAGGTGCGAACGACGCGCTGGCCCCGGATCCGCTTCCGCGTGTCGAGCAGGTCGAGGTCCACCGCGTCCCCGTAAGCGGCTGCGCGGCCCGGCCGGACGTAGAACTCGACGTCATGCCCGGCCTGTTCCAGCGCCCAGCCGTAGACCGTGGCGATCACGCCGCGGCCGAACATGAGGATCTTCACGCGCACCTCGTCGGGTAAGGTGAAATTGGAGGTCATCTCCACTTATCACGCTAGGGAGGTGGTTCCCGCTTGTCAACGCGAGGCGGCGCGGGCAAACCGCTGCGCGCCGACGCCCGGCGCAACCGCGAGGCGGTGCTGGCGAAAGCCCGGGAGATCTTCGACGCCGGGGATTTCTACGACCTGCGCTTCGACGATTTCGCCCGCTTGGCAGGGGTGGGAACCGGCACGCTGTACCGCCACTTCCCCACCCGGGAAGCGCTGGCCGAGGCTGTTTACCACGAGGAAGTCGCGACGCTCTGCGACCGCGCGCGCGAGCTGCGGGCCACCCTGCCCCCGGCCGAGGCCTTGGCGAGCTTCCTGCGTGGCATGGTCGGCTACCTCGCCACGTACCAAGGCCTCGCCCGGACCCTGGCCACGCTCATGGCGACGGAGTCGGGTGCCCTCGCCGAAGGCAGCCGGGCGCTGGAGCAGGTGGTGGCCGACCTGGTGGCCGCGGCGGTCCGGGACGGCACCATCCGCGACGACGTGGGCGCGGGAGCCGTGATGATGGCCCTGCACGGCATCGGCGCGGCGCACGACCGCCCGAACTGGCGAGCCGAGGCCGACGACGTGATCACCCTCGTGCTCGACGGGCTGCGCCGTCCTTCCCCGGGCGCTCACCGGCGCGGCAATTCCTGAGGTAGCTGAGGAACGAGGCCTGCAGGCCGGTCACGTGCGTCTCGCGCAGGACAGCGCTCGTGACGGCGCCACCGCGGGCGGTCAGCCGATGCAGAACGGTGGCCGCGTTCTTCGCGAGGTTCTGGTACACGGCCAGGTCTCCGAGCAGCTCCCGGTCGTTGACGGTCAGGTGGAGCTGGGCGGCGGGCAGGCGGTCGCCCAGTTCTTCCAGCTGCGCGAAGATCCGGCTGTCTTCACCGACGACACCGGGGCTGCCCGCGCCGACACTCTCGAAGAGCGGGCTGCCGGTGAGCCAGGCGTAGAGACTGAAAAGCCCGCCGTAGGAGTAGCCGAAGAGACCGTGGCCGCTCGCGGCCGTGCCGTAGTCGCGTTCGATCCGCGGGTGCAGTTCCGCCGTGAGGAAGTTCAAGAACGCGTCGGCGTGGGTTTCGCGCAATTCGGCTAGGTACGCGTCGGCCTCTTCGCGGGTCATCGCGCCCGAGTGGATTCCCATCTCGACGGCGTCGACGAACTCCTGCGCGATGGGCTCGCCCGGGGGCACGAGGTCTCGGTTGCGCAGCCGGGCCCAGTGCTGCGCGTCCTCGCCCGCGTAGCCGACGCTGACCTGGATGTAGGGCTGGATCCGCTGCATGGGGTCGTTCTGGGTGACGATGAGCGGAGCCGTCATGCCCACGGCCCAGTTGCCGTCGAGCACGTACACGACCGGCGCCCGCGTCGTGGCGGGGTCGTAGCCCGGTGGCGTCGTGACCCAGACGCCGTAGTCGTGCCCTCCGCCGGAGCGCAGCTCGAAGTAGTCGGTGTCGGCGAGGCAGCCCTGCCACATGGTGCTCATCGAAGGTCCTTCACGATTCGGCCGTCCTGGAGAACGAGGACGGCGTTGGCGGGATCGGCGAACAGTTCCGGGTCTTCGACCGGGTTTCCGTTCCACAGCACGAGGTCTGCCTGCGCGCCGGGAGCGATGACACCGACCCGCCCGGCCAGGCCGAGGATTTCGGCGTTGGTCTTGGTGGCCGCCACGAGGGCTTCCATCGGGGTTTCGAGCCTCGCGCGCAGCCTGAGTTCTTCGCCTCGGCGCTGCTGGGCCGGGCCGATGAGATCGGACCCCAGCCCGATCCGCACTCCGGCCTCCTTGGCGACCGCGAGCGCTTCGGCCATCCGCTCACGAACCCCCAGCACCCGATCGCGGGTCGACTCGTCGAGGCCCGCTCCGGCGGTGTCGTGCAGCAGCTGCTCGACGACGGCGAACGTCGGCACGAGGGCCACTCCGCGACTGGCCATCAGGCCGGCCGTCGCTTCATCGAGGTCGGTGCCGTGTTCGACACAACGCGCCCCGGCCTCGACGGCGTTCCGGATGCCTTCGCTGTTGTGGGCGTGCACCGTCACGTAGGTGCCGCGCGCCGCGGCTTCCTCGACGGCGACGGCGATCTCCTCGACGGTGAACTGGGTGTCGGCCAGCCGGTCGTGCGCGCCGACCACGCCGCCGGTCACGCAGAGCTTGAGGAAGGAGGCTCCGCGGCGGAAGGCCTCGCGCACGTTGCGCCGCAGCTCGTCGGCGTTGCCGGACATCATGGACAGCGCGCACAGACCCGGAATGTGGTGGCTGTCCCACAGCTCGGTGGGTTCCCAGTCGGCCCCGTAGTAGCCGTGGCCGCCGATCTGGCACTGAACCGGTCCGCACGACAGCACGCGCGGCCCCCTGACCTTGCCCTTCGCGATCGTGGTGACGAGGCCGCCGTCGATGCCGCCGGTGTCCCGGACGGTGGTGAAGCCGGCGTCGAGCGTCGCGCCGGCCGTGGCGAAGATGTCCGCCGCGAGCTCGGCGGCGCTGATCCGGAAGGAGAACTGCGGCTGGATCGGGCTCGACAAGCCCAGGTGGACGTGCGCGTCGATCAGGCCCGGCGTCATCGTCAGGCCGCCGGCGTCGAGGCGCTCACCGCCTGCGCCGGAGCCCCCGACCTGGCTGATCTGCCCGTCCTCGATGCTGACGTCGACGTCGACCGGGTCGCGACCCGACCCGTCGACGACCGTCGCGCCGACCACTTGCCACTGTCCCACGAGTTGATCCCTCCGGCTGGCGCGTCTCTTTTCCAATGGATAAACTGTGGGAGTGATCCTGTCAAGCAAGGAACGCACCGGCGACGCCCGCGAGCGTCTGCTGGCCCGGCTTCTCGACGCCTTCGGGGGAACCCTTCCCGCACCGGAGGTGTCGCTGCGCGAGATCGCCGCCCGGACCGAGACCAGCCACGCCCTCTTGCGCTACCACTTCGGGTCGCTCCCGGGCGTCCTGGCGGCCATGCTCAAGGCACAGCGAGCCCGGGACAACGAGGCACTGCTCGAGACCGCCCGGCACGGCACGTTCGACGATCTCGTCGTGGCGATCTGGCGGGCCTACACGCGCCCGGAGCAGCTGTCGCGGGTCCGCGGCTTCTTCCACGTCGTAGGACTCGCCGCGTACCGGCCGGAGGACTTCCGCGAGTTCATCGACTCGCTCGACGACCTGACCAAGATGCTGGCCTCGCTCGCCGAGCGCGAAGGACTCGACGCCGGGGAAGCACTGACTTTGGCCACGGTCACCGTTGCCGCGATACGTGGCCTGCTCCTGCAGGAGGTCCTGACGCCAGGAGCCCATTCGGAGGACTCGGTCGCCTTGATCCTGCGCATGAGCGAGGACCAGACCATTTCCCGGTCCCGCCGGAAGCCTTGAGCAGACAGTCTTTCCGCTCGATCAGCGCGGGAATTTCACCGGCCCTGGCGACGTCGCCGACTGTCACCATTGCTTTACCCGTTCGGTCGATTGCCGACGATCATCGACCGCAAAATAATTCCCGACAGTCGACAATTGAAGTAAGGAGCCGATGTGGAGCCGGCGTTAGGGCTCGACCCGGACACGGCAGATCTTGTCCGGCCGTACTTCCGCACCCATGGACGTACGCGGCCCACGCGCACGCTCTCCGTCGAAACACTCATCGCGGCCACCGCGCGCGGCCGCACCCCGGAGCACGCCTGTTCCCGGGAAGAGGCCGCGATCTGCCTCCTGTGCCGCTCGTCGCAGTCGGTCGCGGAAATCGCCGCGTATCGGCGAATCCCCCTTGGCGTCGCCCGGGTCCTGGTGTCCGACCTCGCCGACCGCGGCCTGGTGGCCGTCCAAGAGGCCAAGCCGGCCCCCGGTGGTCGGCCCAGCATCGACTTCATGGAGCGGGTTCTTCGCGGTCTGCACGCGATGACGTGACCACGGGCCGCGCGCGGCTGCGGCTTGCGCGTCCCGAGAACTGGGCCACCGGCCAACATCGCCCTGATCGACGGAGCCGATCTGGCGCGGGAGACCCTCGCCGGTTCCCGCGTCGACGGCCCGCCGGCGCCCAACATCCCTCAGGCCGGACCGTCCTGCGACGGGGGCGAGAGCCGGAACACCGGCCAGCCGATCTCGGTCCGCCAGGCCGCCGGATCCGGAGTGTCGCGGGGGCCGACGAGGTACGTCTCGTGGACGGGACCGGCTACGGCGAGCGCGTGCTCGACCACCCAGGCCCCGAGCCTGCCGTAGGTGACGTCGATGTCGTCGTGGGGTCCGGAATGGACGACGACGGCGAGTTCGGCGGCCGGCAGCTCCACGGGCCGCACCCGGCCCCGGGCCGGCGGGTCGGCGACGGGCCGGTAGACCAGGACCTCGCCCCGGCCACCGGTGAACAGCTCGTTGGCGTAGCGGCCACCCGGCGGCCCGGGCAGCGGCAGGCCGACGAGCGCGGCGTCGAGTTCCGCCATCGCCTCGCCGTACCAGGCCAAAACGTCGTCGTGGTCGACGACACCCTCGACGGCGGCGACCGTCTTGACCGCCACCGAGCGCAGCTCGACGGCCAGCTCGTCGTCGCCGGGACGCAGCAGCCGCCGCAGCGAGACCACCGCGGCCCGGGTCCGCGCCAGTTCCTCCTCCAGCCGCCGCAGGTGCCCGCCGGCCAGGTCCGCGCGCTCCGCCGGGTCCTCGGTGGCGAGGATCTTGGCGACGTCGGCCAGCGGCACGTCCAGCTCGCGCAGCCGGTGGATGACCTGCGCGGCGGGAATCTGGTCGGCGGTGTAGTACCGGTAGCCGCTGGCGGGGTCGACCGAGGCGGGCTCCAGCAGCCCGGACTCGTGGTACCGGCGCAGGGTCCGCACGCTCAGGTGCGTCAGCTGCGCGAACTCGCCGATCGTCAATCCACGGAACACTCCCCCACTGTGCACCGCTTGACCCTCTCCCCGGGAGAGACCCCACGGTGGTCGTCATGAGTGAAGCGATCGACACCCGCGAGCTGCCCGCCGTGATCACCGGCTACCTGAAGGCCCACCAGGCCCGCGACCTGGCCCCGGCCCTGGCTTGCTACACCGAGAACGCCGTCGTGACCGACGAGGGCCGCACCCACCGCGGCAAGGAGGAGATCCGCGCCTGGCTCACCCACGCCGCGAGCGAGTACACGTACACGACGACGCTCGTCGCGGCCCACCGCGTCGACGACGAGCACTACGTGGCGGTGCACCACCTCGAGGGCGACTTCCCGGGCGGAGTCGTCGACCTGCGATTCCAGTTCACCTTGGCCGGTGATCGCATCGCCGAGCTGGTGATCGAACCCTGATCAGCGCCGGACGGGATCAACGCTCCGCCTCGGGCCACGACTGCGGCGCGGGGCCGAACGCGCGCCGGGCGGCTCGGACCGCCAGTGCGGCCAAGGTGGCGTTGGCGCCACCGCCGATCACCGCGCCGATGCCGAACGGAGCCACCCGGCCGAGCACGATGATGCCCTGCTTGGTGCCGTACTTGGTGATGAAGTTCTTGCCCAGGACGCTGTTGATCTGTTTCAGGGTCGCCGTGGGCACCTTGCCGACGAGCTGGCGGGCCCAGTGCTGCCCGGTGCGCTCGGCGACCCTGCCGACGATGGTCGTGGAACCGGACTGGCCGAGCAGGATCCCCATGACCAGCGTCCGGCGGCGTTCGATCTCGTCCAGCCGGACGCCGTGGACCTCGGCGACCGAGAGCACGAACAGGACACTCAGTTCGAGCGAAGAGAAGGCCTCCCCCGCCGACAACGCCAGAGCGATCCCGGTGCCGACGGCAGGCGCGGCCGCGGTGGCCCCGACCGCGGCTCCGGTGCCCGCCAGCGCACTGACGTACATCCGCTCCAGGGTGCGCACGACCTCCGCCGGTGACGCCTCGGGGTTGCGCTGGCGGGCCCGGGCGATGTTCTTGCGCACCAGCGGTGCCTGCAGGCCGATGGCCTTGTCCAGCAGCTCGAGGACCGGCTGCCCTTGGCCGCTCGACGCCGGGGCCGGTCGCTCAAGGGCATCGGAGGCCACAGTCAGCTCCTTCGCGTCGTCGAGTCGCCGCACAGTCTCGCACCCGCGGCCCATTGATCACCCGTCGCGTCGTCGAGCCGGTTCCGCACGCGGGTCACCCAGAACCCACTGTTCCCTTTTGAAGGATTCTGAGCGATAGTGGTCGAAGCTGAGTTTTACAACGTTGTAAACACGGAGGTCTGATGCGCAGGCGACGGTCCTGGGGAAGAACCTGGCTGGCCGCGGCCGGCCTCCTCGCGCAGCTGGCGTTCGCCGGCGTCGCGGGCGCGGCTGAAGCCCCGACCCCGACGGCGGGGACGCACTTCCTCGACCACTCCGCCTACCTGGCCGGGTACGCGGATCCCGCCTGGTACGAAGCCAACATCCCCTTCGTCGACCTGCCCGACGCCACCATGCAGAGCGTCTACTACTACCGCTGGCGCGTCTGGAAGGAGCACCTGCGCTACACGAACCCCGCCGACGGCTGGATCTCGACGGAGTTCCTCGACTGCTGCGGCTATGCCGCGCCCTACCAGGCGATCAACGCCGCCGCCGCGCACCAGCTGACCGAGGGGCGGTGGCTGCGCGATCCCGGCTACAGCCAGGACTACCTCCACTTCTGGCTCACCGGTCCCGGCGCGGGCCCCAAGCCGGCCACCGACGACGTCAACGCCGACACCACCGACTGGGCGCACGAGTACAGCGTCTGGCTGGCCACCTCCGCCTACGGCCAGGCCCAGGTCACCGGCGACTTCGGTCCCCTGCGCGAGCTGCTGCCCGCCCTGGTGCGCCAATACCGCGGCTGGGACAAGCAGTTCAACGCCGACCTCGGGCTGTACTGGTCGGTGCCGGTCTGGGACGCGATGGAGTTCTCGGCCTCGTCCTACGAGTCGCCCAACCCGTACCACGGCGGCGCCGGCTACCGCCCGACGCTCAACTCCTACCAGTACGGCGACGCCGTCGCGATCAGCCGCATCGCGGATTCCGTCGGCGACCACCAGCTCGCCACCGAGTACGCCCAGCGCGCCGCGACGCTGAAGACGTCGATGCGGAAATGGCTGTGGGACCCGCAGCGCGGCTTCTACTACGCGATGGCCCGCGACGACAACCCGGACCACCGGCTGTCCGGCAGCCGCGAGGAGATCGGCTTCATCCCGTGGATGTTCGGCGCCGCCGACCCGCGCGACACCGCGGCTTGGACGCAGCTGCTCGACCCCGACGGCTTCGCGAGCCCGTACGGCCCGACGACGACCGAGCGCCGCAGCCCGTTCTTCATGAAGGATGCCGGGAACTGCTGCCGCTGGGATGGCCCGAGCTGGCCCTTCGCCACCTCGCAAACCCTGACCGGGCTGGCCAACCTGCTTGACGACTACCCGGCCCAGCAGACGGTGTCCAAAGAGGACTACGCCGCCGCGCTGGCCACCTACGCCCGTACCCAGACGAAGAACGGCCAGCCCTACGTCGCCGAGGCCCACGACCCCGACCGGGACGCCTGGATCTACGACGGCCGGAACCACAGCGAGGACTACAACCACTCCACCTACACCGACCTCGTCCTCTCGGGCCTGCTCGGCCTGCGCCCGCAATCCGGGAACACCTTGGACGTCCGGCCGCTCACACCGTCCACTTGGGACCATTTCGCCGCCGAAAACGTGCCTTACCACGGGCACGACGTGACCGTGCTGTGGGACCGCGACGGCACGCACTACGGCCAGGGCACCGGGATGCGCCTCTACGTCGACGGTCGGCTCGTCCAGCGCTCGGCGACCTTGCGGGCGACCACCATCGACGTCGGCCGCACCGTGCTCCCCCGGTCCGACGACCTCGTGAACGACGCCGCCAACCCGTTGCGCACCGGCTACCCCAAGCCGATCACGTCGTACACGTGGCCGAACGACAACGCGTGGAACGCCCTGGACGGCAAGGTCTGGTACAACGAGGTGCCCGAGAACACCCGGTGGACCAACTACAGCTCGCCGAACGCGAACGACTTCTACGGCGTCGACTTCGGCGCGCCCACCCCGGTCTCCGACATCCGCTGGCACGGCTACGACGACGGCGGCGGCGTCAAACCCGCCGCGGCCTACCGCCTGCAGTACTGGACCGGCTCGGCCTGGCAGGACGTCCCCGGCCAGGTCCGCGGTCCGGCGAACCCGGTGGGCAACGGCGTCAACCGGATCACCTTCCCGACCCTGACCACCGCCAAGATCCGGCTCGTGTTCACCAACCCGCCGGGTGCTTTCGTCGGCGTCACCGAACTGGAGTCGTGGACGCCGTCGAGCCCGGACGCCCGGATCGACGTCGGGCCGGCCAACGCGAACGGCGTCGTCACGGTCGCCGGGAGCACACCACTGACCGTGACCGTGCGCAACACGACCGGCCTCCCGCTCGTCGCCCCGCAGGTGAACGTCGCCGTGCCCGACGGCTGGTCGGTCTCCCCCACCGGGCGGCCCGCCGCCGCGATCCCGCCCGGTCAGGCCCGGACCTGGACCGCGACCCTGACCGCGCCGTCGGGCGCCGAGCCGGGCAGTGCCGCGGCGCTCACCGTGACCGCGTCCTACCGCGGCCCGGACGGCCGTCAGGAGAGCACGCACCGGCGGCAGAACGTCCAGATCGCCCACCCGGCCGGGCAGCACGACCCGGTCGGCGCGTGGAACCTCGACGAGGGCGGTGGCACGGTGGCCCACGACAGCGCGGGCAGCCACGACGCCGCGCTGACCGGCGCACCGGCGTGGGTGCCGGGCGTCAGCGGGAGCGCGCTGCGGCTCGACGGTTCCAGCCAGTACGCGGAAACCTCCGGGCCCGTCGTCGACACCACCGGGAACTTCTCGGTCGGCGCCTGGGTCCGGCTCGACCACACGGGATCGTGGGCGACGGCGGTCAGCCAGGACGGCCCGGTGAGCAGCGGCTTCTACCTCCAGTACTCCGCGGCCGACGACCGCCTGGCGTTCTCGACCAGTGGCGGCCGCGCGCTGTCGGACGTCGCGCCGCAGCCGGGACGCTGGTACCACCTCGTCGGCGTCCACGACGCGGACGCGGGCACGTACGTCCTTTACGTGGACGGCGTGGCGCAGGCGAAGACGTGGAGCCAGCCCGCGGGCGACGCCGCGCCGGGGTCGCTGGCGATCGGCCGCGCGGTCTCCGGCGGGCGCCACAGCGACTTCTGGCCGGGCAGCGTCGACGGCGTCCAGGTGTGGAACCGGGTCCTGACGGCGAACGAGACCGGCTGACCGCGAAACCCGAGTGGTACGCCCGGTCATGAACCGCCCGAACCGGGCTTCCGGGCCGCGGTAACAGCCTTGATCCGCGTGCGGGAGCGGTTCTAGTCTTCAGCGTCGATGCTTGCCGAGGAGGACCGATGCGAGGCGCCAAGCGCAGTCGTGGCTCGTTGTTGATCGTCGCTGGTGCCCTGTCCGCCGGGTTGCTGGCCGCGACGGGAACGGCAGCGGCCGCGGCGCCGCGGTACACCCCCGGCGCGCCCGGCGCCGGGGACCCGTACTTCCCCGACATGGGCAACGGCGGCTACGACGTCGGCCACTACGACATCCGGCTGGCGTTCGACCCCGGAACCCAGGCGATCGACGCGACCACGACGATTCTCGCCACGGCCACGCAGGATCTTTCCCGCTTCGACCTGGATTTCCAGGGACCGCTGACGATCAGCAGGCTCTCGGTGAACGGCCGCAACGCCGCCTACACCCGCAGCGGCGCCCAGGAGCTGGTGATCACCCCGCCGGGCGGGCTGCGGAAGGGCAGCGAGTTCGTCGTCTCGGTGAGCTACGCCGGCGTCCCGCAGAAGATCGACGACCCCGCGCTGGGCGTGTCCGGCTGGGTCGCCACCAAGGACGGCGCGGTCGCGCTGAACCAGCCGATCGGCGCGGCGACCTACTACCCGGTGAACGACACCACCGACGACAAAGCGACCTACACCCAGACGATCACCGTCCCGACCGGACTCACGGTGCTGGCCAACGGCGAGCCCGGGCCGACCACCACGAACAACGGCCGGACCACCTTCCGCTGGACGATGAACCGCCCGATGGCGAGCGAGCTGAGCATGCTCGCGATCGGCGACTACAACGTCACCCGCGGCACGACGGCCGACGGTCTGCCGAACATCACCGCGATCGGCAAGTCGATCGACACGAAGCCCGGTCAGGGCAAGGTGTTCAACGAGACCACGGCGCAGGTCGTCCAATGGGAATCGTCGCTGTACGGGCGGTACCCGTTCGACTCGACGGGCGGCATCCTCGCCGACGTCGGCGTGGGCTACGCGCTCGAGACGCAGAGCAGGCCGGTCTACGACCACCGAACGAGCGACGTCGACGGCGACTTGCTCGCGCACGAACTCGGCCACCAGTGGTTCGGCGACAGCCTCACCCCGGTGCACTGGTCGGACATCTGGCTCAACGAAGGCTTCGCGACCTACTCGGAGTGGCTCTACCAGGAGAAGTTCAACAACATCCCGGTGCAGAAGACGTTCGCGAAGACGTACGCGGGCGAGAAGGACTGGAGCGGCAAGGTCGCGGATCCCGGCCGCGACCACATCTTCGACGACCTGGTGTACAACCGCGGCGCCATGGCCCTGCAGGCGTTGCGCATGAAGATCGGCGACCAGGCGTTCTTCCAGATGCTGACCCAGTGGCCGACGGTCAACCGCTACGGCAACGTTTCGACACGGCAGTTCATCGAGTTCGTCGAGCGGCTGACCCACCGCGACCTCGGCTCGTTCTTCCAGACCTGGCTCTACCAGCCGGGTAAGCCCGCCCTCTGATCCACTAAGGACATCGAGCCCGCCGACCGCAGCTCAACAGCCAGCACCCTAGCCAAGATCAGCGATCTCGAGCCAAAGTCGGGTAAGGTGACGGAATGGTCATGCGGGTGGCGATTCCCGTGCTGCCGTGCCGAGATGTGCAGGCAGCGCGGTCGTACTTCACGGACGTGCTCGGATTCGACACCATATTCACCTGGGAGACCCCACCCACCTACGCGGCCGTGATCCGCGACACCGCCGAGTTCCACCTGTACGCCGAAAGCAGCGTCGGCCCGGCCAGGGTGACGGTTGTCGTCGACGACGTCGATTCCTGCCACGACGAACTGCGCGCCCGCGGCGCCGACATCGTCGAGCCACTGGCTGACCGGCCCTACGGGATGCGCGACTTCAACGTACGGACACCCGATGGGCACTTGTTGATCTTCAGCCAGCCGCTCACCGAGTACGGGTGACCATCAGCGGACCAGCCGGAAGAATGACCGGCCCTCGTCGACGAACAACGCCGGCTGCTCGAACGCCGCGAAGTGGCAGCCCTTGCCGGGCCCGTTCCAGTACCGGATATTCGGGAACCGGCGCTCCGCCCACCACCGAGACGGGTGCTGCAGCTCCTTGGCGAAGACCGAACAGCCGGTGGGTACGGCACCGGCGCGCCGGCCGACCCGGAGATCCATTCGTTGACCTGCCGGAGGCTTTCCCAGTACAGCCGGGCGGATGAGGCACCGGTGCCGGGAAGCCAGTAGAGCATCAGGTTGTCGAGCAGCTCATCCCGGGTAATAACCCGATGCAGGTCGCCACCGGAGTCGGTCCACGACCAGAACTTCTCGACGATCCAGGCGCAGAGGGCGGCCGGCGAGCCGACCAGCCCGTAGCCGACCGTCTGCGGCCGGGTCGGCTGCTGCGCCGAGTATCCGGAGCCCCATTCGTCCGCCTCCCGCAGTGTCGCGAGCGCCGCCCGCTCGGCACCGGTGAGGTCGTCCAACGTGGCCGGATCGGGCGGTGCGAGCGGCGGCATGAGATGGATGCCGGCGACCCGATCGGGTTGCCGTTGACCGATGCTCGGTGGCGATGCTGGTGCCCCAGTCGCTGCCCTGGGCGCCGGACAGCCGGTCGCCGAGCCGGGCCATCAGCTCGCACCACGCGTCGGATATCCGCTCGATCCCCCACCCCGGCACGGCCGGCTTGTCGCTGAAGCCGTAACCGGGAAGCGATGGGCAGACCCCTGGAACCGGCCGCTTAGTGCGCAGATTTTCGCCGTTCACACGACGAAACCGCAGCTCAACAGCCAGCACCTACCCAAGGTCAGCGATCTTGAGCCAAGTCAGGGCATAGCGGGCGCATCGCCGCGGATTTCGGAGGAAAGCGCTGCTTTTTGCCGATCCACGCCCTCGACTGGACGACCTGCTCCCTCCCTGTCTCCGAACGCACGGGCACATGGCTGTGCCCTGCGGGGCGGAGGACCATCCCGAGCCAAATCGAGAAGGTTACGGTCGCGCCCCAGGATCCACCCCCATACCGGGACCGCTTCGAGATGTGGAGCGATTTCAGCACCTTCGACCATGTAATCGGCCAAGTTTCTTACGCCGCCGAGTACACCTTGTCGGGCAGTTTGGTCAACGTCAGGCCAGTGTCCTACCAGGCCACGTTCGACACAGAGGCGGTCACGCTCGAGGGCAACACTCTCGATGCATACGGCGGCCAGGTGGGAACGGCCATTCCGAACGCCTACGGCTTCACCCATGTCGGCACGGTTGCGGCGAACACATCGACGTTCTGGAACCCCAACGGCTACAGCAACTACAACGGCGATCACGACTGCATCCGCATCGTGACCCGTTGATCGCCATACTCATCTCGCGAACGACGAGCGGAAGCCTGGTCACCTATGGCGTGCACGCCAGGAAGAGGCCCTGAAACAGCTCATGCCAGAACCAGGGAGCGGCCGCGTAACGTTGATTGCTCCGGGACACCGACGACCATGGTCTGCGGCTTGAGCAAAGGGCCTGACGTCGAACCTGGTGAATACTTGGACGCTGAGACATTCCGCGAAGTCGTCGAAAACGCACGGGCGACCTCACCCGCCTCGCTCCTCCAGGCATACTGCCGTGATTGAGGATCGCTAGCCGAGACGCCTTCAAGGGCCGACATCCGCGCGACTCCGAGGATCCCGACTCACAAATCGGTTGATCGATTGGCGCGATCGATCGTGGTGCGACTCTCGGCGGTAAGGTAGCCGCAACCTGCTGCCAACCGGCCTTCCTGAACAGCCGACACCTCGTCGGACTACGGCCGAGGTCACTCCCCGAATCGCCCAGGTCAGCACCCGCTCATGAACTGATTCCCTGCCGCGAACGTGCTGACGAACGACTACAGCCGCACCCAAGTTGCCGCTGGTCTGTCGCGCCTCCGCCACGAGGGCCCGCTGCAGCTGACCACGCTTGCCGCAGCCGAGGGGTCAGCCAGCCATCGATGAGCCGACTCGTCCGAGCCGCAGGATCCGATGACCCGAGTCGCCGACCCCGACGATGGCCGCGCATCCCTGGTGGCGCTGACCGCGCCGGGACGAACACTCCTGGCGGAGCAACGCGGGATCCGCCGAGCCTTGTCGAGCTGATCCCGAGACCGCCGGAGGAGGGACGTCGCCGTCCTCCGGCTCCCGATGAACATCATCTTGCCGGAGCGGCGGCGAACGCGCTCGCCCGAGCCAAGCCCCGCTAGTGGAAGTCGACCCGGCCGAGCAGGCGGTCGATGAGGTCCGGGAGCGACCGCTCCCCCGAGCCCTCCAGCCAGCGCACTCCACCCGTACGCACCGCGGCCAGGAACGTCGCCGTCATCAGGCGTGCCAGCTCCTCGTCCACGCCGTGCCCGCGGGCCACCAGGACCGCCGCCAGGTCTCGTTCCAACGCGATCTGGTCGCCGGCCTGCTGTGCGAGCAGGGATGGGTGCCGTCGCAGCAGGCGCAGCTGGGCGACCCACTCGCGGTCGGGCGTCGCCTGGTTGCGGTACAGCTCGCGGCTCGCCGCGCGCAGGGCCGGCCACGGCTCCTCGTCGGCCGGACGGCCCTCGACCAGGGACATCAGCAGGCGCGTCCGCTCGCGGTCGGCGTAGAGGATCGCGTCCTCCTTGTTCGCGAAGTAGTTCGAGAACGTCCGGCGGGACACGCCGACCTCGCCCGCGATGTCCTCGACCGTCACGCCGTCGAGGCCGTGCTCCATCGCCAGCCGCAGCGCCGCCTCGTGCAGCGACTGCCGCGTCGCCGCCTTCTTGCGGGTCCGCAGCGTGTCGAGGGTGTCCATGCGCTCAGCCTAACGACGGGAATACACTGCCCATTGTGCAAGTTTGCACAGTGGGCAATAATTTACCCGGACGTGAAGGGGTGCTGTGAAAACCGAGAGAAACGCCGCAGCCGGCGCGATGCGGCACCGCGAGGTGCTCGAGTCGCTGTCCGGGCTGCTGCTCGCGCTGTTCGTCGCCATGATCAGCTCGACCGTCGTTTCGACGTCGCTGCCGCTGATCATCGGCTCGCTGAACGGCACCCAGACGCAGTACACCTGGGTCGTCACCGCCACGCTGCTGGCCGCGACGGCCACCACCCCGATCTGGGGCAAGCTCGCGGACCTGTTCAACAAGAAGACCCTGGTCCAGGTCGCCATCGTGATCTTCGTGGCCGGTTCGATGATCAGCGGGTTCAGCCAGGACACCGGGCAGCTGATCGCCGCGCGCGCCTTCCAGGGCATCGGCGTCGGCGGCCTGCAGGCGCTGGTCCAGGTCGTGATCGCGGCGATCATCCCGCCGCGCGAACGCGGCCGGTACAACGGCTACCTCGGCGCCGTGATGGCCGTCGCCACCGTCGGCGGCCCGCTGCTCGGCGGCCTGATCGTCGACGTGCCGTGGCTGGGCTGGCGCTGGTGCTTCTTCGTCGGCGTCCCGATCGCCGTGCTCGCCTTCGTCGTGCTGCAGCGCACCCTGAAGCTGGAGACCGTGCGCCGCGACGACGTCCAGGTCGACTACCTCGGCGCGGGCCTCATCGCCGCCGGCGTGAGCGTCCTGCTGATCTGGGTCTCCTTCGTCGGCAACTCGTTCGACTGGCTCTCGTGGCAGACCGCCGTCATGGTCGCCGGCGGGCTCGTGCTGCTCGGCCTCGCCGTGCTGGTGGAGACCAAGGTCCGCGAACCCGTGGTGCCGCTGAAGATCGTCGTCCAGCGCACGCCCGCGCTGGCGATCATCGCGAGCCTCGCGGTCGGCATGGCGATGTTCGGCGGCGCGGTGTTCCTCGGCCAGTACTTCCAGATCGGCCGCGGCTACACACCCACCGAAGCCGGCCTGCTGACCATGCCGCTGATGGCGGGCGTGCTCGTCTCCTCCACCGTTTCCGGCCGCCTGATCAGCCGCACCGGCAAGATCAAGCCGTACATCCTGGCCGGCACGATCATCCTGGTGCTCGGCTTCCTCGGCCTCGGCATGGTCGACCACGCCACGTCGCTGTGGATCGTCGGCGTCGCGATGGCCGTCGTCGGCATCGGGGTCGGCATGACCATGCAGAACCTCGTGCTGGCCGTGCAGAACGACGTCCCGCTGCGCGACCTCGGCGCGGCGAGCGCGTCGGTGACGTTCTTCCGGTCGCTCGGCGGCACGATCGGCGTCTCGGTGCTCGGCGCCGTCCTCGCGAACCGCGTCTCGGCCGACCTGGCCGCCGCCCTGCACGCGCCGGCGGGCCAGGCGTCGACCGGCGGGGTCAGCGCGCTGAACCTCAAGGCGCTGCCGCCGCAGGTCCAGTCGGTGGTGCACACGGTGTACGGCGACGCGACCGCGCACATCTTCGTGATTTCCGCGGCCGTGGCGGTCGTCGGCGTGCTCGCGGCGCTGCTGCTCAAGCCGATCACGCTGCGCACGACGATCGACCTGGCGGAGAAGACGGAAGAGCCGTCGACGCCGGACCCGGTCGCGAAGTAGGGAGCCGACGATGAGCGCGGCCTATCAGTCCATTGTGGAGCGGTTCGGGCCGCGCCGTCCCCCGTCGGCGCGGGCCATCCTGGCCGGCGTCGACGGCTCGGACACGGCGATGCGCGCGGTGGCGTTCGCCTTCGGCTTGGCGCGCCGCCAGGACAGCCGCCTCATCGTCGTCTACGTCGCGTGCCCGTCGCCCCTGGCCCCGCTGCGCCCGGCGGTCGCGACGGTGATCGAGCACGACACGGCCGCGCACCTGTACGCCGAGCTGCGCGACCAGATGCGCACGGCGGCCGAGGAACTGGCGGTCCCGGTGACGGTGATCAAGACGTTCGGCGACCCGTACACGGCGCTGCGCGACACCGCCGACCGCGCCCAGGCCGACACGGTCGTGGTCGGGGCGTCGCAGAAGGCGGGCCACCGGTTCGCGGGCTCGGTGGCCACGAAACTCATCCGGGCGGGCCACTGGCCGGTGCTGGTGGTGCCCTGACCCCGCCGCGAAGGAACAGGACGCGCTTCACCGCGTCAGGACTTCCAACGCCGCGGCGTGCACGCCCGGCGCGGCGGCGAGGTAGCTCTCGCTCGCGATGTCCCACGGCCGGCCGTCGAGGTCGGTGACGAGTCCGCCCGCCTCCTGGACCAGCAGCACCCCGGCCGCGTGCGAGCGGACGTTTTCCAGCTGCCAGTGCAGATCCATGCGACCGGCCGCGACCTGGGCGAGCTGGCCGGTCACCGGCACCGAGACGCGCACCTGCAGGGCGGCCGCCGACATCGCCGTGAACGAACTCCCCGTGCGCGCCAGCAGATCCGCGTCCTGACCGGGGCGCGCCTGCCCGGTCCCCGCCAGCGCGCCGTCCAGCGACGTCTTCGCCGAGACTCGCAGGCGCACGCCGTCGAGGAACGCGCCACCGCCCTCGATCGCGGTGAACACCTCGTCGAGCACCGGGAAGTGCACGACCGACAGGACCGGGCGCCCGTCGCGCACGAGGCTCACCCCGATGTTCCAGCCGGGCATGCCGTGCACCGCGTTGAGGTTCCCGCCGACGGGGTCGACGAGCCACCACTCGCCTGGGGCCAGCGGCCCGCTGCCGTGTTCGTCGTCGAGCCAGGTCGCATCCGGCCGGACCTCCGCCAGGCTCGGACGCAGCACGTCGGTGACGGCCGCGTCGTTGTCGCGCAGGCTCGCCAGCAGCTCGGTGAGCCCGGCCTGGCGGGACTCGGGGGAATAGCGCGTCAGCATCCGCGCGGCCGCCTTACCGACGGCGGCGGCGGTGGCGGCGAGCAGTTCGTGGTTCACGGGTTCTCCTGTGGTTGTCTGACGATCGTGCAACTCGACTTGAACTTGCTGACGGTGCTGGACGCCCTGCTCGAGGAGGGCAGCGTGATGGGCGCGGCCGAGCGGCTGCACCTGTCCTCGCCCGCGGTGAGCCGCACGCTCGGCAGGCTGCGCAAGGTGACCGGCGACGACATCCTGGTGCGCACGGGCCACTCGATGACGCCGACGCCGTACGCACTGGCCGTCCGGGAAGAGGTGCACCGGCTGGTCCGGCAGGCCCGCGACGTGCTCTCCCCCGCGCGCGAACTCGATCTCGGCGAGCTGGACCGCACGTTCACGATCCAATGCCACGACGCCCTCGCCGCCTCGGTGGTCCCGGTGCTGATCGACCGCCTCCAGGAGCGGGCGCCGCGGGCCCGCCTGCGGGTGCTGGCCGAGAACTCCGCGGACACGGACGACCTGCGGCTCGGCCGGGTCGACCTGGAACTCGGCGGGGGCAGGCCGGCCCTGCCGGAGTTCCGGACCGAGACCTTCGCGGAGGATCCACTGGTCGTGGCGATGCGCAAGGGCCACCCCTGCGCCCGGCGCCTGGACCTGCGGTCCTACGCGGCGCACCCGCACGTGGTGGTGTCCCGCCGCGGCCGGCTCACCGCGCCGATCGACGACGTGCTGGCTGCGGAGGGCCTCAGCCGCCGGGTGGTCGCGGCCGTGGCCACGCTGGCGATGGCGCTGCAGACGGCCGCCCGCGGCGACGCGCTGGTCACCTGCACGGAGGTGCTCAGCCGCCCGCTGGTCGAGGCGTTCGGGCTGGTCACCCGGCCTCTGCCCGCCGAGTCCCCGCCCGCCCCGATCAGCTGCACCTGGCACCAGCGCTACGACTCCGACCCCGCCCACGCCTGGCTGCGC
This sequence comes from Amycolatopsis nalaikhensis, assembly GCF_030264295.1. Lineage (GTDB taxonomy): Bacteria > Actinomycetota > Actinomycetes > Mycobacteriales > Pseudonocardiaceae > Amycolatopsis > Amycolatopsis nalaikhensis. Next base: position 9,807,084 of record NZ_CP127173.1, read on the forward strand.
GAGCAGGTCCGGGCCGCGCTCGACGTCGCGACCGCGAGCTAACCGGGCACCACGCCCGCGAACCGGGACGCCTCCGCTTCATCGAGCGTCGCCGCCACGAGCAGGTGCACGCCGCCTCGACATCGCGACCGCTAACCGGCCAACGGCACCGCGACCGCCCCAGCGAACCGAGGCGCCTCCGCTTCGTCGAGCATCGCCGCAGCGACCGTCTCGCGGCTGATCGTGGCCGACAGGTCGAACGGCGGCGCGTCCGCCAGCCCGGCCGTGCGCCGGGTCGGGCTCACCGGTCCCTCGACGAGCCGTCCCGCGTGGAACACCGTGCCGCCCGCCGTGAGGACGGTGGTGTCGGCCGCGACCTTGTCGCCGAGCCGGTCGCCCAGCGCCCGCACGAGCACGTCCGCGCCTTCCCCGGCGACTTCGGCCGACGGGCCGGTCCCGTAGGCACCGAGCCAGATGATCCGCCGCGGCCCGGCGGCGACCACGGCCTTCGCCCCGGCGAGCAGGACACCGGCCCGGTCGGTGCCCAGCCCGGACAGCACCACGGATCCGGGACCGACGACCGCGGCGACGCTCGCCGGATCGTCGACGTCGGCCGCCGCCAAGCGCAGTCCGGCCGAGTCGGGGAGGTTGACGCGCCCGGGGTCGCGGGCGAGGGCCGTGACGGTGTGACCGCGCTGAAGTGCTTGCCGCACAAGGGCGATCCCGGTCCGCCCGGACGCCGCGAGGATGGTGAGGTTCATGCCGACGACGCTAGAGGCGCGTCGGATTGACATCAAGTGCAAGCATCGCAAGGGATGGATTACTCAGACGCAATCGACACTGCCCGAGAACGCTGCCCGCACGAGCCACGAATCCGCGAATTTCGGGCACCCGCGCGCCGGGGCCGGGTCGCTCGCGATTCACCGCTGGTACGTTCGCGCGAAAGATCGTTGAAACGTCCCGGACGCCAGAAAGGGCCGTGCAGTGGGGAACCCGCTGGTCGCGGAGACCAAGGATTCGACGAAGGCGTATTCGGGGATTTCGCTCGCGGAGTCGGCGGCCGACCTCAAGTCCGCGATCGAGAGCGGTGACTGGGCGTCGGTGGCGATGGGTGCCGTCGGGACCGCGCTGGATGCGTTGTCGATGGCGATGGACCCGTTCGGTGCGATCCTGGCCGCGGGGGTCGGGTGGCTGATGGAGCACGTCGGCCCGCTCAAGGAAGCCCTCAACGGCCTGACCGGCAACGCCGACGAGATCGCCGCCCAGGCCGAGACGTGGAAGAACATCGCCACCGAGCTGGGCAGTGTCGGTGAAGACCTCACCGGGATGGTCAAGGCCGACACCGCGACGTGGACCGGGCCCGCTGGTGACAGCTACCGGCAACGCGCCCAGGACACGGTGACTCTGCTGGAAACCGCGCAGAAGGGCTGTGAAGGGGCCTCCAGCGGTGTGAAGACCGCGGGTGAGGTCGTGGCGGCGGTGCGGGCGCTGGTGCGGGACATCATCGCCGAGCTGATCGGGCATTTGATCAGCTGGGCGTTGCAGGTGGTGTTCACCCTGGGTATCGGGTTGACGTGGGTGGTGCCGCAGGTGATCAACGCGGTGGCGAAGACCGCGTCGAAGATCGCGGATCTGGTCAAGCGGCTGGTGAAGGCGCTGCAGGCGCTGATCCCGCTGCTCAAGCGGGCCGGGGACCTGTTCTCCGACGCGGCCAAGGCCCTGCGGAACATCAAGCCGGGCAAGGCCGCGCCGCCGCCCAAGCACGCCGACATCAACGGCAACCCCAAAGGCCTCGACGGACCCAAGGGCAAGGGCGGGGACGAAGCACCACCGCCCACGCCGAAGGGCGGCGACGGTACCCACGCCTCCGGCGCCAAGGGTGACCCCGACGCGCCCCCGAAAGCCGACCCGCCACCCAAGACGGACCCGCCGCCGAAGAACGAGACGACACCCGACAACACCCCTCCTCCCGGCGGCACCCCGAGGGGCGGCCCCGACGGTGGCGGCACCCCCAAGGGCGGCCCGAAGCCGGACGACGCCCGCGACCGCGCGCTGCCGTCGGACTCGAAGACCTGCGTGTCCGACCCGGTGGACGTCGCGACCGGCGAAGTCGTGATGACGCAGGTCGACCTGACCCTGCCAGGCGACGCGGGCGACCTGGAGCTGTCCCGCACCCACCTGTCGTCCTACCGGTCCGGCCGGTGGTTCGGCCCGTCCTGGACGTCTACAGTGGACCAGCGGCTCGAAGCGGGCCCCGACGCCGTCCGGTTCTACGCCGAGGACGGCATGATCCTCGTCTACCCGGTACCCGGCGACGGGCCCGTGCTGCCGCTCGAAGGCCCGCGGCACCCGCTGCGCCGCTCCCCCGGCGGCTACCGGCTGACCGTCGGCGAGCGTGAACTGCACTTCACCGGCGACGGCCGCGTCGTGCCGCTGACCGCCATCGAGCAGCACGGCAGCCGCACCGAAATCGCCTACGCCGCCGACGGCACGCCCACCGCACTGCGCCGTGACGACGGCGTCGAGCTCCGGATCGGCACCGAAGGCGGCCGCGTGGTGGCGCTGGGCGCGCCCGGGGCCGCGCCGCTGGTCCGCTTCGGCTACAACCGGCTCGGGCAGCTGACCACGATCGCGGACTTCGCGGGCCGTCCGATGACGCTGGACTACGACTACGAGCACCGGCTCGTCGGCTGGCAGGACCGCACCGGCACCTGGTACCGCTACGTCTACGACACCGAAGGCCGCTGCGTCCGCACGGTCGGGGCGGACGGCTTCTACAACGCGACCTTCGCCTACGCACCGGGCACTACCCGGCACACCGACGCGCTCGGCCACACCTGGACCTACCGGCTCGACGACGTGGGGCGGCTGGTCGAGCGGACCGATCCGCTGGGCGGTTCCCGCCGGTACACCTGGAGCCGTCACGACGAGCTGCTGTCCCAAGTGGACGAACTGGGCCGCGAAACCCGGTACGTCTACGCGGACGGCGAGCTGGCCGCCGTCACCCGGCCCGACGGGTCCGTCGTGCGGACGGCCCCCGCCGCCGAGGGCGAGATGCGCCTGCAGGTGGGTGACGGCGACGCCGCGGTCCAGCGGGTGGTCCCCGCGGCCGGCCCGTTCACCGCGCTGCCCGGCGTGGCGGCATCGGCCGGGCCGGGTCCGGCGCCCGATCCGCTCGGCGACGCACCGGTGACGGACGCCTCCGTCCGCCCGGGAGAGCGGGACCTGTTCGGCCGTCCCCAGCTCGTGCACACCGCCTCGGGCGGCGCGGCCCGCCTGGGCTGGACGGCGGAGGGCCGGCGCGCGTGGCGGATCGGCCCCCACGGCGACCGGGAAAGCTGGCTGCACGACGCCGAAGGCCAGGTCGTCGAATACCGCGACGCCGCCGGAGGGGTGCGACGCCGCCGCTACGGCCGGTTCGGCCTCACGGTGGCCGACATCGACGCGGCGGGCGCGAGCACGACGTACACCTACGACGGCGAATTGCGGCTCACCTCGGTGACGAACCCGAGCGGGCTGACCTGGCGCTACGGCTACGACCCGGCGGGGCGCCTCGTCGAGGAGACCGACTACGACGGCCGCCGTCTGACCTACACCTACGACGAAGCCGGGCAGCTGCGGCGGATGACCAACGGCCTCGGCGAAGCGGTCGAGTTCGGCTACGACCTCCTCGGCAACGTCGTCGAACGGCGCACCGCCGACGACGTCACCCGCTACGCCTACGACGCCCTCGGCCGGCTGGCCATCGCCGAAAACGCCGAAGCCCGCGTGGAAATCACGCGGGACGGGCGGGGCCGGGTGATCGCCGAGACGGTCAACGGGCTGGGTGTTCTCTGGAGCTACGACGGCACGGCCCTGCGCCGCCGCACCTCGTCCGGTGTGGACAGTGAGTGGACCTTCGACGACGCGGGTCTGCCGCGGTCGTTGCGGATCGGCGGGCACGACGTCGCGTTCGAACACGACGCCGCCGGGCATGAGGTCTTCCGCGGTGTCGACGGGACGGTGGTGCTCCGGCGGCACTTCGACGCGGAGGACCGCGTCGCCGCGGAAGAGATCGCCGGCGTCGGCCGGCGCACCTACGGCTACCGGCCCGACGGCAGGCTCGCCGCGGTCGGGGACACCGCGCGCCCGTGGCGGCTCGAGTACGACGAGGCGGGCCGCGTCGCGGAAGCGCAGGGCCCGGGCGGAACCGAGCGGTTCGCCCGCGACGCCGCGGGCGCGGTCACCTCGGCCGCCACCCCGGCGCTGCCGGGTCCGCGGGTCTACCGCGGCACCACGCTGGTGTCCGCAGGGCACACCCGCTACACCGCCGACGCGCGGGGCCGCGTCACCGGGCGCCGCCGCGGCGAGGAGTCCTGGACGTACTCGTGGGACCGGCTGGACCTGCTGCGGGGCGTGCGGACCCCGGACGGGGCCCGGTGGACGTACCACTACGACCCGCTGGGCCGCCGCTTCGCCAAGCGGCGCTGGATCACCGGCGCCGACGGGGAACCCGAGCTCACGGCCGACACGCGGTTCCTGTGGAGCGGGTTCGACCTCGTCGAGCGGATCGAGGCCGGTGCCGACGGCTCGCGGCGGACCCTGACGTGGGAGCGCCACCCCGCCGACGGCCGCCCGGTCGTGCAGGTCACCGACGGACGGTTCCACTGCGTGATCACGACTCCGGCGGGTACGCCGTCCGAACTGCTGGACGAGCACGGCGCGGTCGTGTGGCGCGACCACAGCAGCTTCTGGGGCGCGCCGCTGCCCGGCGCCGACGTCGCGGCCGTGCCGCTGGCCTTCCCCGGACAGCACCGTGACCCCGAAACCGGCTTGCACTACAACGTCTTCCGCTACTACGACCCCGAAACGGCGCGCTACCTCAGCCAGGACCCGCTCGGCCTCGCGGCCGCGCCGGACCCCGTCGGCTACGTGCCCGACCCCCTGCTCTCCGGCGACCCGCTCGGGCTGGTCGGTTCGTGCGGCAAGACGGGCGGGCCGCAGACGCCGAAGCGGCCGCGGCCGGACGACTTCGACGCGGACCCGCGGCCGTCGAAGAGGCCCGACCTCGGCATCGACGTCAACCGGATGACGCCGGAGGAGTGGGAGAAGTTCAAGCCGCAGCTGGACCAGATGATGCGCGTCGACAAGCACTTCTTCTGGTCGGGCGGCTACAAGAAGGGCCACGGCGCACCGGACGACCCGTACCTCGGTTCGATCGAGTTCCGGGCGAACCAGATCGCGAAGCAGCACGGCGGCAACACCCTCGAGGGCTTGGTCGCGGACAACCACCTGAAGATGCCGGGCTGGGTCGACGACAAGATGAAGCAGGACCCGAACCAGGGCTACTGGTCGCACGGCGACCACGGCACGTCGAACGCGGACCAGAAGAACTTCGTCGGCGAAAAGTGGGACTACGCTTCGGAAACGTTCGCGAAGAACTCCACACCGGACACCCACGTCGTCTTCCCGGACAAGCCGGGCAAGGAGACGAGCACGGGCATCCCCAACCCGGACGGCGACGTCTACCCCTACCGCCGGCCGGACAACATCTTCGACAAGATCGAATACCCGAAACTGGAGCAGAACGGCATCAACGTCACCGAGCACAACGCGGAAACCGGCGCGACGAGGCCGTACCAGAAGCCGCCGAAGACCAAGCCCTGACGCGGTGATCGTCACCCTTCGCTCGCGCGGCCGAACGGCTGGGCATCGAACCTCCTCCGCTTTCGCGCGCCATCGCGCAGCTCGACCCTCAACCGCACTGCGGCGGGCACGCATCGGCTCTTCGACCGGCCCGAATGACCACCGGCGCACCCAGCCGCTCAGACCGATCGGGTTTCGCCACCGTCGACGCGGATGTTCTGCCCGGTCAGGTAGGCCGATTCCGCACCCGCCAGGAACCGGACGACCCGCGCCGCCTCCGCGGTGCTCTGCGCCCGGCGCAGCGGGATGCCGCTCGTCCACTCGGCCGGGACCACGCTCGGGTCGTCCTTGGTCAGCCCGGTGAGCAGGTTGTTCATCCGGATGCCTCGCGGGCCGTACTCGTCGGCGTACAGCTTGGTGAACGAGGCCAGCGCCGCTCGCATCGTCACCGACACCGGGAACATCGGACCGGGCTCGAAGACGCCAGCGGTCGAGATGTTCACGATCGCGCCGCCGCCGGACGCGATCAGGTGGGGCGTCACCACGCGGGCCATGCGCACCACGTTCATCAGGTAGAGGTCCGCGCCCTCGGCCCACTGCTCGTCGGTGATCTCGAGCACCGGGCCGCGGGCCGCGTGCCCGCTGCTGTTGACGACCGCGTCGACCCGGCCGTACCGCGACACCGCCAGCTCGACGCACGCCCGCAGGTCGTCGACGCTGGTGTTCGAGCCGTCCACCCCGGCACCGCCCAGCGATTCGGCCAGGGTCCGGGCCCGGCCCGACGGCGACATCGCCACCACCCGGTAGCCGTTCCCGGCGAACTCCCGGACGCACGCCGCGCCGATCCCGGATCCGCCACCGACGACGATCGCGACCTTCTCGGCCGCGGGCGAGGCTGGCTCAGGCATGCTCGTGCTCCTTCAGCCGGGCGGCGATCAGGAATTCGAGCGCGTCGGCGGACAGCTCGGCGTACCGGAGGAAGTCGTAGAGTCGCCGACCGACGCGGAGATCGTGGGCTTGAGCAGGCCGGTGCCGCCCGCGATGAAGATCATCGACGCGAAGAGCGCGCCCGCGCCGGCGGGGATCCCAGGCAGATGTGGCACGCTTCGCAACACGGTCCGCGACGTCCCCTGACGGGCACGCGGTGGCGGCTCACCTTCGGGTGCTTTCCGGGAGCGGGCAGCTGCGTCGACACTGGACAGAGGCCGCGGAGACTATCCTGACGGCGTTCCCGCGTCGACGAGCTTGGGCAGGCCGCAGTGACCGACCGTGATGCGCGGCTGCGCAAGAAGGTGCAGACGGCGCCGCAGCAGATCGCCTCCCTGATCAAGGAGGCGATCCTGGAAGGCAGCCTGCCGCCCGGTGCGCAGCTGCCCTCGGAGACCGAGATAGCCGAAAACTTCGGCGTCAGCAGGCCCACCATCCGGGAGGCGCTGCGCACGCTCAAGTCGACCGGCGTGATCACGGCCGCCCGGGGCCGGCACGGCGGGCACCGGATCTCGGACGGCTCGACCGCCAGTCTCGCCCGCGGCATGGGTGACTACATGACGCTGGCCATCGGCGCGAACCACGTCGGCTACCGGGACATCTTCGAGGTGCGGTCCGAACTGGACCTGCTCGCCGCGTCCACCGCCGCCCAGCGCCGCACCGAGGAGGACGTCGACGCCCTGCGGGAGCTCGCCGGGACGGAGTCGGCGTCCGGCAGCGTGGAAGCGGCGCTGCGCTACGACCTCGCCTTCCACCGCAAGATCGCGGAATGCTCGCACAACCAGCTGATCGTGGCCTTCATGAGCGCCACGATCGTGGTGTTCCAGGACTGCGACGTCGATCTGGACATGTTCTCCCAGGACAGCGTCCTCGCGCACCTCGACGACGTCCGGGAGGCGGTGATCGCCGGTGACTCCGGGCGCGCACGCGAGGCGATGCACCGCCACGTCGGCCTGTCCGGCGCGCTGTGCGGCGTGCCCCTCGACCCGGCGCGCCGGCCCCGCTGACCACGCAATTGTCAGTTTTTCTGCCTTGACCCGGTGCCGCCGCGCGACAACCATCCTGTCTTGGGCGCACCGCGGAACACCTGCCGCACAACGGCAACCGGTGCGTCCTCGGTCCCCTTCGCTGGCCGCGCGGTCGCGACACCCTTTCGCGACGGCCGGGCCGAAGGCTTCCCGCCGCGCTGAACACCGCCCGCCCGGCGCGGAAACCTTCCCGACGACCACCACACCACCGTTCGCAGAGGCCGGTATGACACTCCAGCACGCCTTCGTCGACGGCCGGCCCCGCCCGGCGGCCGGCGACCTCACGGCGCTCGTCCGCGAGGACCGCGTCCACCGCACGCTCTACACCGATCCGGAGATCTTCGCCGCGGAGATGGCCCAGGTCTTCGGCGGCCGCTCGTGGGTTTACCTGGCGCACGAATCGCAAGTGCCGGAACCGAACTCGTTCCTTTCGCTCCGGGTCGGCCTGCGTCCGGTGCTGCTCACCCGGGACCGCTCCGGGGCGCTGCACGCGGTGTTCAACCGCTGCAGCCACCGCGCCGCCACGTTGTGCCGCGAAATGAGCGGCGTGGCCAAGAGCTTCCAATGCCCGTACCACGGCTGGACGTTCCGCAACACCGGCGAACTGGTCGGCACCCCGTGGCCGCAGGGCTACGGCGAGAACTTCGACCGCGCCGAGCACGGCCTGCACAAGTTCCCGCGCGTCGAGTCCTATCGGGGCTTCATTTTCGGCACGCTCAACGCTTCCGCGCCCAGCGTGCCCGAATGGCTCGGCGCGGCCACCGGCTGGCTCGACTACTGGATCGACCGGGCGCCCGAAGGCGAGGTCATCGTCCGCAGCGGCGTGCACCACATGGGGTACCGCGGCAACTGGAAGCTCGCCTACGACAACGCGGGCGACGGCTACCACCCGGCGTTCTCCCACCGTTCCCTGCTCGAAATGGCCTCGCGCATGGGCGAGAGCAAGGACATGTCGTACTTCGGCACCACCCCGGACGACGGTCCGATGCGGACTTACCTGCTCGGCAACGGGCACAGCGTGATCGACCAGCGGCCGAACTACGAGGGTCCGGGCAGTTTCTGGGCCAACCAGCGTCCGCAGCCCGGCCGCGAAAGCCTCGAAGAACGCATCCGCGCCGAGCACGGGGAGGACGCCGACCGGCTGCTCGACCTGTGCGTCGGCTCGCAGATCAACCTCAGCATCTTCCCCAACCTGCTGATCATCGGGAACCAGATCCAGGTGATCGAGCCGCTCGCGGTCGACCGCACCCAGCTGAGCTGGCACGCCACCGCGATCGGCGGGGTGCCGCCGGAGATCAACACCGTCCGGATGCGCACGCAGGAGGACTTCCCCGCCTTCGGCGAGCCCGATGACCAGGCGAACTTCGAAGAAGTCCAACGTGGACTCGCCGCGCCGGAAGCCGAATGGGTGCTGATGAACCGCGGGCTGGACGTCCCGGGCTGGCAGGAGATCGGCCCGGACGGGGTCGTGTCCAGTGCGGTCACCGACGAAGGGCACATGCGGCAGTACTACGCCACCTGGCTCGACCTGATGGCTCCGGAGGCGACCCGATGACCCGCACGATCCCGCCGCGCTACGCCGACACGTCGTCCTGGTCCTACCACGTCGACGACGAGTACTACCGCGAGCTGCGCCGGCAAACGAACCTGCTCCGGGAAGACTGGCCCGAAGCGACCGTCGAGGAAACCGTGCGCGCGGCGACGTTCCTCGCCCGGGAAGCCCGGCTGATCGACGACGGCCGGTTCAACCACTGGCTCGACCTGTTCACCGACGACTGCCTGTACTGGGTGCCGGTGGTCGCGGGCGGCGGCGACCCGGCCACGGAGGTGTCGCACGCCTTCGACGACCGGCGCCGCCTCACCGACCGCGTCTACTGGCTGCGCACCGGACTGGCGTTCAGCCAGATCCCGGCCTCCCGGACCCGGCGGGTGATCGGCAACGTCGAGACGTCGGCCGATCCGGAGACCGGGGATCGGCTGGTGCGCTCGAACTTCACCGTGCACGAGTTCCGGGCCGGCGTCGCCAAGACCTATGCCGGCTGGTACGGCCACGTGCTGCGGAACACCGGCGACGGCTGGCGGATCCGGGTCAAGCAGGCGAACCTCCTCGATTCCGACCAGATCCACGAGAACCTGACGTTGGTGTTCTGAATGGACGACGACCGCACCCCGAACCGGGATCCCGGCGACGGCGAACTCGAGCGGCTCCGCCGTGAGAACGCCTTGCTGCGGTTGCGGCTCCTCCGGGTGGAAAGCGAACTGGCGACCACGGCGCCGCTGGTCGATCAGGTCAAACACCTGGGCCTGTGGGACTTCACGCCCTACGGGATCGTGCCCGACGGCAGCTGGCTGGCGGTGGACCGGGCGAAGGCGACCGCGTTGATGGGCGCCCTCGCGCACGTCGATCACTGGAACCCGTGGCGCACCGCGATCGAACCGAGGCCGCAGCCGTGACCGGGATCGTGGTGATCACCCATGTCGACGGGGCCGATGTCGGCTTGGTGGCCCAGATCGCCGCCGAACGCGGACACGTGCTGCGGATCGTGCGGCCCTACCTGGGCGACGAACTGCCCGGGCTCGACGAGCTCGACGCCGTCGTCGTCATGGGCGGGCCGCAGAACGCCTACGACGACCTCCCGTACCTGCGGACCGAAGAGCGGTACCTGGCCAAGGCGGTCGAAGCCGAGGTCCCGGTGCTGGCCATCTGCCTCGGCTCGCAGCTGCTGGCGCGGGCGCTGGGCGGATCCGCCGCTCCCGGCGGTTCCGGTCTCGAAGCGGGCATGATCGCCGTGCGGCCCGTCGACGGAACCCGCGACGAGGTGGGCGGCGAATTCTTCTCGTTCCACTCCGATTCCGTGACTCCGCCCGAGAACGCGGAAATCCTGGCCCGCTCCGACCGGTACCCCCAGGCCTGGGTTCGCGGGTCCGCGCTCGCGGTCCAGTTCCACCCGGAAATCACGATGGACGGCGTCGACGCGCTTCTCGCCGTCGAAGGCCCGAAGCTCGAACGATTCGGCGTTCCGGTGGCCGACCTGCGCCGCGACGCACAGCGGTACTTCTCGGCGGGCGCCGGTGATTCCCGCCGCCTGCTGAACCGCTGGTTCGACTCCCTCCCGTCCTCCCCGACATCCCGCCCCTGATTTCAAAGGAGAAATCCATGTCCGGCAGCGCGAAGTTCATCGAACGACACGGCCTCTTCACCCCGGCCCAGGCCGAGGCGGCCCAACGCTCCCTGGAGCTGATCGAGCAGCACGGCATCGAGATGGTCCGGATCGTGTGGCCGGACCAGCACGGTCTGCTGCGCGGCAAGGCGTTGACGAAAGCCGCTTACACCAGCGCGTTGTCGGCGGGCAGCGAGATCACCATGGCCCCGTTCTTCTTCGACTCGGCCAACGCGATCGTGCTCAACCCGTTCACCCCGGACGGCGGGTTCGCGATCCCCGGCCTCGGCGGCAGCCCGAACGTCACCATGGTGCCCGACCCGGCGACGTTCACCGTGCTGCCCTGGGTGGCCAAGACCGCGGTGGTGTTCGCGGACCTGTACCTCAACGACGGCAGCCCGTTCCCGCTGGCCCCGCGCACGATCCTGCGCGCCCAGCTGGACCGCCTCGCCTCGCACGATTACCGGCTCGTCTCCGGCATCGAGATGGAGTGGCACCTGACCAAGGTCCTCGACGACCTGCTCGGCAAGTGCTCGCTGGGCGCGCCCGGCAGCCCGGCCGACCCGCCGCTGGTGGCCCCGGTCGCCCGCGGCTACAACTACCTGCTGCTCGACCACCTCGACGAGATCGACGACGCCCTGATCCCGATCCGCGAGGCCCTGCAGTCGATGGGGCTGCCGCTGCGGTCCTTCGACGACGAGTGGGCGCCGAGCCAGGTCGAGACCACGTTCGACGTCATGGAGGGCATGGCCGCCGCCGACGCGGCCAGCCTGTTCAAGATGGCCGTCAAGCAGATCTCCAAGCGCCGCGGCTACCTGGCGTCGTTCATGTGCACGCCCGCGCTCCAAGGGTTCTACGCCAGCGGCTGGCACCTGCACACTTCGATCGCGGACGCGAAGACCGGCGAGAACCTGATGGTTCCCGGCGCGGGCGAGGCGCTTTCCGAGCTCGGCCGGCACTACGTGGGCGGCCAGCTGGCGCACGGCGCCCCGGCGTCGGTGTTCACCACACCGACGGTCAACGGATACCGGCGCCGCCGCCCGTACTCGCTGGCGCCGGACCGGCTCACCTGGGCCCACGACAACCGCGCGGCCATGATGCGCGTCATCGGCGGCCCCGGCGACCAGGCCTCGCATGTCGAGAACCGGGTGGGCGAGTCCGCGGCGAACCCGTACCTGTACATGGCTTCCCAGGTCGCGGCCGGGCTCGACGGCATCCTCAACCGGACCTCCCCCGGCCCGCTGAGCGAGGACCCGTACTCGGCCGAAGTGCCGCAGCTGCCCGCCACCCTCGCCGAGGCGGTCGACTCGCTGGAGGCGGATCCCTTCTTCCGCAAGGAATTCGGCGACGTCTTCGTCGACTACCTGGTCGCCGTGAAGCGCTGCGAGATTTCCCGTTACGACGCCTGGGTCGCCGAGCACCCGGACGCCGAGAGCTACGTCAACGGTGTCACCGACTGGGAGCACCGCGAGTACTTCGAGCTGTTCTGACCCCGCCGGTTCCGGGACCCCCTAGCTGATCGGAGCACCCCGTCATGCCCAAGATCGTGTTCACCTGCCCCGACGGATCGACTCGCGTCGTCGAGGCTCGCGAAGGCGCCTCGATCATGGAAGCGGGGACCAAGTCGGGGGTTCCCGGGATCGTCGCGGAATGCGGCGGCGCCATGGCGTGCGCGACGTGCCACGTCTACGTCGCGGACGCGTTCCTCGCGAAGGCCGGGGAACCGGACGACTTCGAGGACGAAATGCTCGACGACGCGGTCGCCGAGCGCACCGCCGCCAGCCGGTTGTCCTGCCAGATCCGGATGACCGACCAGCTGGACGGCATCGAAGTGACCGTGGCGCCGGAACAGTGACGGAGACGGACGCGATGGAAACCGGAACCAGGTCCGCGCGAGACGGCGTGCTCGTCGTCGGGGCAGGCGAAGCGGGCGTACGGGTGGCGACCGCGTTGCGGGAGCTGGATTACCAGGGCCGGATCGTGGTCGTCGGCGACGAGCCGCACCAGCCGTATTCGCGCCCACCGCTGTCGAAGGCGTTCCTCGGCGGCAAGGCGGACGAGGACGACCTGGCCCTGCGCACCCCGGACTACTTCCGCGCGGCGGGCATCGAAGTCCGCACTGGCCGCGCGATTACCCACATCGAGCTGAAGGACGCCGGCGGCGGCGAGGCGACGTGCGCCGACGGGGAAGTCATCCCGTTCGGCAAGCTCGTCCTGGCGACGGGAGCACGAGCGCGTCCGCTGCCGTTCGAGGGCGCGTCGCTGGAGGGCGTGTGCACGCTGCGCAGCCTCCGCGACGCGGCGACGGTGCGGGACCGTCTCGCCGAAGCCGAGCGCGTGGTGATCATCGGCGCCGGGTTCATCGGATTGGAGGCCGCGGCGGTCAGCAGTGCCCGGGGGCTGGCCACCACCGTGGTCGAGCGGGAAGAACGGCTGCTGAGCCGGGTGTGCGCGGAGCCTTTGTCCCGCTTCCTGCGCGACCGCCACGGCGAGTGGGGCGTCCGGTTCGAGCTCGGCGCCGACGTCCGCGGGCTAGTGGGAGACGGGCACCGGGTCCGTGAGGTCGTCCTCGCCGACGGCCGAGTGCTGCCCGCCGACCTCGTGCTCGCGGGGATAGGGGCGGTCCCGGAAACCACCCTCGCCGAGAAGCTCGGGTTGACGGTGCAACGCGGCATCGTCGTCGACGCGGAGTGCCGCACGAGCCGGGAGGGAGTATGGGCCGTCGGCGACTGCACGGTCGCGCCGCATCCGCATCTGCCGGGCGAGGTCATCGGAGCAGAGTCGGTGCAGAACGCGAACGACCAGGCCAAGGCGGCGGCTGCCGCGATCGCCGGGGTCGCGGCACCCCAGACGCCGGTGCCGTGGTTCTGGTCGGACCAGCGCGACCTGAAGCTGCAGATCGCGGGCATTTCGAACGGGCACGACGAGTACGTGGTGCGCGGCCCGGACCCGGCGGAGCTGACGGTGCTGTACTACCGGGCGGGCGTGCTGATCGCCGCCGAATCGGTCAACCGCCCGAAGGACTTCATGGCGGTCAAACGGGCCTTGGCGGCGGGCCGGACCATCCCCCCGGCTGCCGCCGCCGACCTGGGCGTTCCGCTCAAGGAGTCGGTCGTCGACCGCGGGTGATCTCCGGTCGGCACCGGTGGAGCTGCCCCAAGATCCGGACTACGCTGACACGCGTCAGGAGGTGACGCGGTGACCACCGCCGACGACGACGTCGACGCGCCGGCGATGGAATCGGCCCTGTCCGGTGGTCTTGTCGCGTTGCTCGCGCAGCACCCGGAGCCGGACGCTCCGCTCGTCGCGGAACTGGTGCGGTCGGTGTGCGACGTCGACCACGTGGCGCTGGTCGACATCGACGCCGACGTCTGCTCGGTACTGGCGGCGTCCGGTCCCGATCTGCTCACGGTCGGGACGAATTCGCCCGTGGCGGTGTCGAGCCGGCTCGTCGCGGTCGCGGCGGGACGAGTCTGGTCCTCCGCTGATCTGCGCGGCGAATCGGGGTTCGACCGGCCGATCGACCAACTCGCCCTGACCCTGGGTTTCCGGGCCGGCGCGGGCGTTCCGCTCGTCGTCCGCGGCCGGACGGTCGGCGCCGTGCTGCTGAGCTGCACCGAGTCCGGCCGGGACTGGTCACCGGTCGTGGCCGCGATCACCTCGTCCACCGGCCTGCTCGCGGCGGCGCTCGGGTTCGGGCGCGGCCCCGGCGAACCGCTCCGGGTCGCGGTGGTGCATCCGGACCTGCTCGTCGCGCACGGCCTGGCCCGGATCGTCGAACGCGGGCTGCCCGCGCAGGTCGACGTCGCGAGCGGAGGCTGGGATCCCCGGCTCGACGAGATCGTCGCGAACGCGGATGTGATCGTGACCGGCTCCGGGGTCGACTGGACGGCTCCCAGCGACCGCCTCGTCATCGTGCACGACGAACTCGGCGCACGGTCCGGGAACACGGTCTACCGCGACGAAGCTCCGGCCACCTTGGTCGCCGCGGTGGCGCGGGCGTCCGGTGCGGCCGGGTCGGCACCCCCGGCCGCGTCCGGCCCCGCGCTGACGGCACGGGAGTCCTCGCTGTTGCGTGAACTCGCCGCCGGGCGCCCGTACAAGGAGATCGCCGCCCGCCTGCGGCTCTCCCCCGCCACGGTGCGCAGCTACTCCCGTGGGCTCTACGCGAAACTCGGCGTCCATTCGCGCGGCGAGGCCGTCGCCAAGGCCTCGCGCAACGGCCTCCTCTGACCCCCCTGTTTGTGGGTGTTCCGGGCCTGCGACGGCCGTCATCGATGCGTGGTGGCCGTCGCGGCGCGCGGCACAGAATGTGGCCGACTCTCGAGGAGGAGGCCTTCGTTGACCGCGACCACCATCCGGCTTCCGGCCCTGGAGCGGCACTTCGGCGACCGGGCGATCCTGCCCGGCGACGCCCGCTTCGAGGCGGCCCGCGCCGTCTGGAACGGCACAGTGGACACTCGCCCGGCCGCGGTTCTGCGCTGTGCCGATGCCGCCGATGTCGCCCTCGCCTTGCGGATCGCGCGGGCCGAAGGGCTGCCGGTCGCGGTTCGCGGCGGCGGCCACCAGATCGCCGGGGCCGCCGTCGTGGCGGACGGGGTGGTCCTCGACCTCTCGCCGATGCGCTACGCCGACATCTCCGCGGACGGGACCGTGAGCGTCGGCGGCGGAGCGCTGCTGGGCGACCTCGACCGGGCCACGGACCGCGTCGGCCGGGTCGTCCCGGCCGGGACGGTCTCGCACACCGGGGTCGGCGGGCTGACGCTCGGCGGCGGGGTGGGGTGGCTGTCCCCCCGGCTCGGCCTGACCTGCGACTCGCTGATCTCCGTCGACCTGGTGACCGCGGCCGGCGAAACCCGCACCGTCGACGCGGGAACCGACCCCGACCTGTTCTGGGCGCTGCGGGGACTCGGGGCCAACTTCGGGGTCGCCACCCGGTTCGTGTTCCGGACTCATCCGCAGGGGCCGGTGGTCGCCGGGCGCAGCGAGATCCCGCTCGATCGCGCGGCCGAAGTGCTGACCCGGATCGGCGCGTGCGCGGCCGAACTCCCGCGCGCACTCGGCGTACTGGCTCGGCTCGAGCGACCCGCGGCCGTGCCGGTGCTCGGCGTCGAATGGGTGTGGTCGGCCGACCCCGCCGACGCGGCGGCCGCGATCCGCCCGCTCGGCCTTCCGGCCGGAACCGTGCGCACCCGCCGGTTCCCCGCCGTCCAGACCACTGTGGACCACCGATTCCCGCACGGCGGCCGGTACTACCTCAAACCGGCTCAGCTGGCCGAACTCGGCCCCGCCCAAGCCGAAGCGCTCGTCGAGGGCGCGACCCGGTTCCCGGCCGGCGATCCGCAGCTGGAGGTCCTTCGCCTCGGCGGCGCGGTCGCCGACGTCCCGCAGGAGGCGACGGCGTTTCCCGGTCGCGCCGCGGCCTTCGCGGTCAACGTCACCGCCAGTGCGGACGATCCCGCACTCGAAGCGGCGCAGCGGCGGTGGGCGCGGGAGACGCACGCGGTGATCGCCGGGCTCGGCACCGGCGGCGCCTACCTCAACTTCGCCGACCGGGAGCTGGATCTCGCGACCGTACTCGGGGCCCCGGTCCACGATCGCCTCCGCCGGGTGAAGCACCGCCTCGACCCGGACGACGTCTTCCGTCCCGCCCAGCACATCACCCCCCGTCCCGAGCAGTGAGGCTTGCGACATGACCGTTCCCGCCCACCCCACCTTCGACGACCTGCTCGACCGGGCCGGCTCGCTGCCCCTGCGCCGCCTGGTCGTCCTGCTGTGCGCCGTCGTCACCACCCTCGACGGCTTCGACACCCAGTCGATCGCCCTGGCCGCGCCGAGCATTTCCCGCGAATGGGGAGTGCCGGCCGCCGCGTTCGGCAGCGTGTTCGGCGTCGGCCTGGCCGGCAGCCTCGTCGGGACGGTGCTGCTCGGCAGGCTCGGCGACCGGTACGGCAGGCGCGGGCTGCTCCTCGCCTCCGTGGGGCTGTTCGCCGGGTGTTCGCTCCTGACCCCGCTGGCGGGGTCGGTGCCCGCGCTGGTCGTGGCTCGATTCCTGACCGGCATCGGGCTCGGCGGCGCCCTGCCCGCCGCGATCACCCTGACGTCCGAGTTCGCGGCGCCCCGGCGGCGTGGCTTCGTCGTCGGGCTGATGTTCTGCGGATTCCCGTTCGGCGGCGTGCTCGCCGGGCTCGTCGCGGCGCCGTTGGTGCCGTCGTGGGGCTGGGCGAGCGTTTTCGTGGTCGGCGGCGTGCTGCCGCTGGCGTTGCTGCCGGTCATGCGGTCGCTGCCGGAGTCACCGCAGTACCTGCTGCAGCGCGGCGAACACGCTCGGCTCGACCGGGTCCTGGCCCGGATGGACGCCTCCGGCGTCCGGATCGCGCACACTCCCGCCCCGCCCCGTTCCCCGGTGGCCCGGCTGTTCGCCGACGGGCGCGCGCTCGGCACGGTGCTGCTGTGGACGACCCTGTTCCTGGCCCTGATGCTCGCCTACCTGCTCGTCAACTGGGTTCCCCTGGTCACCAGGGCGGCCGGCGCCGGGCCGGCCGGGGCGTCACTGGCCGTCGCCACCTTGAACGTCGGCGCGATCGCCGGCTGCCTCGTGCTCGGCCGGATCGCCGACCGGCGCCGGCCCGTCGTCGTTGTCGGCGTGGGTTTCCTGCTCGGCGCGGTGGCCATCGCCGGGCTGGCCTGGGCGGGTGGGTCGAGCGGCGCGCTGTTCGTGGTGACTTCGGTGACCGGCTTCTTCGCGATCGGTTCCCAGATGTGCCTGGCCGCGGTGTGCGCGGGCTTCTACGAGACGCCGTCGCGGGCGACCGGGGTGGGGGCCGCGATGGGCGCGGGGCGGGTCGGCGGCATTCTCGGTCCGGTGCTGGGCGGCGTGCTGCTCGGCACGGGCTACTCGTCGTCGACGATCTTCCTGATCACCGCCGTGGCCGCCGTACTCGCCGCGGTCACGATCGTCCTGGCGGGGCGGACCGCGCCGCGGCCGAGCCCGGTCATCGTGGCGGAGGTGGCGCGGTGACCTGGTTCGCGCTGGCCACGGCCGAGATCGACGGGCACGCCCGCGCCGCGCTGCGGTTGGCGGACGGCAGCCTGACCGCACCGGCGGCGCTCGCCACGCGGACGGTGCGCGACCTGCTCGACGACTGGGACGCGGCCCTGCCGTTACTCGCCGAGCTGGCCGAGAACGGTGGGTCGACGGTGCCGCCGGACACGCCGTTGCTCACGCCGGTGCGGTATCCCGACACCCTGCTCGCGGTCGGCGCGAACTACGCGGGCCACCTGCGGGAGATGGGGCTGACGGTGCGGCGGTGGGACCCCATGCCGTTCTTCCACCGGCCACCGCGCACGTGTCTGGTCGGGCCGGGTGACACCGTCCGCATCCCCGACGCCACCCGGCAATTCGACTGGGAGTGCGAGCTCGCGGTCGTGCTCGGCCGTCGCCTCCGCCGCGCCACCCGGGCCGAGGCCCGAACCGCCATCGCGGGCTACACCATCGGGCTCGACCTGTCCTGCCGCGACCTGATCCGGGTCGAGGACGACCTCGGGATCGATCTGGCCCGGGGCAAGGCCCAGGACACGATGGCGCCGTGCGGCCCGGTCGTGGTGCCCGCCCGGTTCGTTCCCGACGACGGCGATCTGCGCATCAGCCTGTCCGTCAACGACCGGCCGATGATGGACGCGTCGACCCGGGAGATGCTCTACCCCGTCGACGAGCTGCTCGCCGAGATCAGCCGGTACACGACGCTCGTGCCGGGTGACATCGTGTTCACCGGGTCGCCGGCGGGATCGGCGGCCGAGCACGGCGGCTGCTGGTTGCGGCCGGGCGACCGCATCGACGCGACCATCACCGGCATTCCGGCGCTGACCGTCACGATGAGGGAGAACTGATGGAACCGACCCTGTCCGGCATCCACCACCTCAAGCTGCCCGTGCGCGACCTGACGGCCGCCACAGCCTGGTTCGCGGACGCGTTCGGTGCCCGGCACGTCGAACGGTTCGACCACTACGACGATGCGGGCGAGCTGTTCGCGGTGATCATCATGCTGCCGGGACTCGACGTGCCGGTCGAGCTGCGCCTGGCCCCCGCGGCGGCCGAGGCGGTCGCCGGCTACGACCCGGTGACCTTCGGCGTGGCCGATCGCGCCGCGCTGCAGACCTGGGTGGACCACCTCGACGCCCGCGGCGTGGCGCACACCCCGGTGGTATCCGGGTTCATCGGGGACCTCGTCGAGCTGAGTACCCCCGACGGCCTGGCAATCCGCCTGTACACCGACCCGAAGGGCGGTTTCGACGCCGTGCGGCTCGACCGCGAGCGGGCGGACACCTCCTCGCCGCACCTGACCCACCGGCTCATGCGACGGTGACCGACGCCCAGTGTCCCGGACAGCGGCGAGCATCGGCAGGCCGCGACCGTCGGGCGCGGTAGACGCTGACCCAGTAGCCCGGGCCGGTGCCCGCGGCGACGGCGGCGACGGCGGTCGCCGTGGTTGGCGCGGGCGTCAGCCGGGTAGCCGTTCGTCGTGGACTCGGCGACGCAGGCCCTGTCCACCGGTGAAGCCGCCGTGTCGCGGTTGCCGCCGTCCTGAGGGCCTCCGCGTGCCGGCTGATCGCGACCGGAGGTTGTCATGTCTCAAGCGCCCGCCGCGCAACGCTGGGTGATGGCCGGTTACGACGGGTCCGAGCAGGCTCGGTCGGCGGTGGACTGGGCCGCCCGGGAAGCCGGAAGCCGCGGCTGCGCGCTGGCCGTGGTCAACGTCGTCCACTGGCCGATCCCGGGCCCCCGCCTGGTCCCCGGCACCGACGAGGCCACCCAGGAGCTGACCGCGCGCACGCAGGCCGAGGCCCTGCTCGCCGACCTCGCCGACGAGCTGGGCGAGTCCTGGCCGGAGCTGACCGTGCGCACGAGCGTCGAGTCGGGCCGGACCGCCGAGACGCTGGCCGGCCTCGCCCGGCAGGCGGAACTGCTGGTGATCGGGGAAGCCGGGCAAGGCGGGCTGCCCCGGGTCGTGCTGGGCTCGACCGCCGCCGAGGTGCTGCACACCTGCGAACGGCCGGTGGTCGTGGTCCGTCCCGCCGGTTCACCCGACGGGACCGGGCCGGTCGTGGTCGGCGTCGACGGGTCGGACATCAGCTCGGCGGCCGTCGCCTTCGCCTGCGATTTCGCCGACCGGCACCGGCGAGAACTGGTGGCGGTGCACGCCTGGACCGACCTGCCGATGCACGCCATGGAGCCCACCGGCGGCTGGGCCGAGGACTGGCAGGACATCCGCCGCCGCGGCCAGGAGCTGCTCGCCGAGTCGCTCGCCGACCACGCCCGGCGGCACCCCGACGTCGTCGTCCGCCGGACGATCAGCCTCGACCGGCCCGCCCGTGCGCTGCTGGACGCCGCCGACGGCGCCGCGCTGCTGGTCGTCGGCAGTCACGGCCGCGGCACGCTCGGCAGGCTCCTGCTCGGCTCGGTCAGCCACGCGATGATCTACCACGCGCCCTGCCCGGTCGCGGTCGTGCACGCGACCGGGGAGAGCCGAGCCGAGCCGTCGGCGCGGTGACGCCCATGCGCGTCACAGTTCGCCGGAATCGCGCGACGACGTGGCCGGCCGCGCTCTCGTCGCCGTGGGCGATGGCGGCCGGGGCGCTCGGCGTTTCCACGTCCGCTGTCCTGATCGGCGTCTCGGGTGCCTCCCCGGGAACGGCGACGTTCTACCGCTGCGCACTGGCCGCGGCGATCCTGCTGCCTCTGGCGGTCTTCGAGCGACGCCGCGAAGGTCACCCGGCCAAGCGGCAGCGAATCTACGCGTCGGTCGCCGGAGTGCTCTTCGCCGGCGACGCGCTGTGGTGGACCCAAGCGATCGGCGAGGTCGGCGCGGGACTGTCGACCGTGCTGGTCAACGCCCAGGTGGTGCTGGTCCCCCTGCTCGCCCTGGCGGTGGACCGCGAACCGGTCAGCAGGCGGTTCCTGGCGATCCTGCCCGTCATGATCATCGGGATCGTGCTCACCGGCGGCGTTCTCGAACACGGCGCCGGCCGCGACCCCGTCGGCGGCACGATCCACGCCCTTCTGGCGGCCACTTGCTATTCGGGGTTCCTGTTCTTGCTGCGGCGAGGCGGAAGCTCCGGCCGCCCGGTGCAGTCCTACTCGTACGTGCTCGTGAGCGCGGCGCTGGTCTCGCTCGGTGCGGGATTCCTTTGGCACGGCATGACCCTGGCACCGGGCTGGACCCAACTCGGCTGGCTGCTCCTGGTCGCGCTCGGCGGCCAGGTCGCCGGGTGGCTGCTCGTCGCCATCGCGACACCGCACCTGCCCAGCGAGACCGGCGCGGCCCTGCTCATGCTGACCCCGATCGGCGCCCTGGTACTCGGCGCCGTCGCGCTCGGCGAACGTCCGTCGGCTCTGCAGATCACCGGCAGCGCGGCAATCCTGGTCGGAGCGTTTTTCGTCTCCCGCAACGCGAACCGGGCCGGACACAGAGACTGAGAGCGCCCGCGAACCGGACATCGGTGTCCCGGCGGGAGCGCCCGATGCGCACCCGGCGTCAGCTGATGGAGCGGGTGGCGAGGTCGTCGAACTCGCGGTCGGGCAGGCTCCGGTTGAGCTCCAGGAGCTTGTCGGCGAGCCATCCCACGGCGTAGCGGGTCCGCGGGTGTTCGGCCTCGACGGCCTCGCGGATGGCCTGGGCGACCACGGCGGGGTCGGAACCGTCGGCGAGGCCGGTCTCGCCGCGGCGCGCCATGGCCTCGGCCATCTCCCGGTAGGCGCCCTGGCCAGAGTACTCCCGCAGCTGCGCGGCGGTCCGGTCCTCGAACTCGGTCTTGATGATGCCCGGCTGGACGATCACGACGTCGATGCCGAAGGGCCGGACTTCCATGCGGAGCGTGTCGGAGTACGCCTCCAGCGCGTGTTTCGAGGCGTAGTACCAGGAGCCGAGCGGCAAGCTGATCTCGCCACCGATCGAGGAGACGTTGACGATCACGCCGGAGCCCTGCGCGCGCATGCTCGGCAGGACGAGCTGGACGAGCCGGGCCGGGGCGAACACGTTGACCTCGAACTGGTCGCGGGCCGCGGCGAGCGGAACGTCCTCGGCGGCGCCGTGCAGCACCGTTCCGGCGTTGTTCACCAGGACGTCGATGCGCCCGTGCTCGTCCAGCACGGTGCGCACGGCACGGTCCAGGTCGGCCTCCCGGCGGGCGTCCATGGCCAGGGCGTGGCCACCGGCGTCGGCGAGTTCGTCCATTTTGGACACGCGGCGGGCGGCACCGTACACGACGTGGCCGGCGCGCAGCAGCTCCAGCGCGGTGGCGCGGCCGATCCCGGCGGACGCGCCGGTGACGAGGCAGATTTTGGGCACGGGTCAGTCCTCCCAGGCGACGGGCAGCTCGTGCACGCCGTAGATGAGCATGTCGGAACGCGGCGCGATCTCCCCGGCCGGGACGGCCAGCCGCAGCGTGGGGAACTTGCCCAGCAGGGCGGGCAGCGCCACCTGGAGCTGCACCCGGGCCCGCTGCTGGCCGAGACACTGGTGGATGCCGTGGCCGAAAGCCACGTGCCCGCTGGTCTTGCGGAGCAGGTCGAGAACGTCCGGGTCGGCGAAGTGCGCCGGGTCGCGGTTGGCCGCCGGCACGGACACCGTGACCGCCTCGCCCGCCGCGATCCGCTGGCCGCCCAGCTCCACGTCTTCCAGCGCGGTGCGCACGGTGAACGGGATGATGCTCAGGTAGCGCAGCAGTTCCTCCACCGCGCGGTCGGCGAGGCCCGGGTCCGCCCGCAGCGCGGCGAGCTGGGCGGGGTGTTCGAGCAGGGCGAAGACGCCCAGCGCCAGCTGGTTGGTGGTGGTGTCCAGTCCCGCGCCCAGCAAGGTGAACCCGATGTTGACCAGCTCGGTGTCGGTGAGGTCACTCTCGGTCAGGCCGCTGAGCAGGTCGTCGGTGGCCGTCTTCCGCTTGGCCTCGACCAGCTCGCCGATGAACCCGTGCAGCGCCGCGTACGCCGCGCCGGCCTGCTCCGGCGTGTTGTCCAAGCGGAACAGGTCGAGCGCGTGCTGGTGAAATCGGTCCCGGTCGGCGTAGGGCACGCCGAGCACCTCGCAGATCACCTGGGCCGGCAGCGGCCGGGCCAGGGCCGGCACGAGGTCCGCCGGGCTGCCCCGCTCGGCCATGGCGGTCAGGTGCTCGTCGGTGATGACCTGGATCCGTTCGGTCAGCCGGCGCATCCGGCGGACGGTGAACTGGCCGGCGAGAAGACGCCGGTACCGGGTGTGCTCCGGCGCGTCCATGGACCCGAACATCCCCGGCGGCGCCGGCTGGTCACCGCCCGGCGCGCCGGGGACCGGCAGGTGCCGCAGCTCCGCCCGGGCGCTGAACCGCTGGTCGGCCAGCACCTCCCGGACCAGGGCGTGACCGGTGACCAGCCAGCCCGTGTGCCCGTCCGGGTAGTCCAGCCTGCTCAGCGGGCCCCGCTCGCGCAGCCCCGCGGGTGGGTCGAACGGCCGGTCGGCCGGCCGCTCGGTCGGCAGTGTCCTGGTCACCGCGGTTCCCTTTCCGTCAACCCTTCACAGCACGCGGAACACTAAGGTCGAATTTCCTCCGCCAGCAAACTGTGATCAGCGTATAGGCAGGTAGAGTCCTGGAAATTGATGCAATGACGTGCGAGCTAATGCACCGATCGGGAGGACCGGATGCCGGGCAGCAGACTGAGCTACGAGGAACGCCGGCACGTCGCCGCCGGGCTGGCGGAAGGCCTGAGCTACGCCGAGATCGCCCGCCGGCTGGGGCGGCCGAGGTCGACGGTGATCCGCGAGGTGGCCCGCAACGGCGGCGCGCACGCCTACTGCGCCGGCCGCGCCCAGCAAGCCACCCAGTGGCGGGCCCGGCGCCGCGTCACCGTCTCGCCCCCGGCCGGCCCGGCGCCCGCGGCCGACCCGGCCGACCCGCGGGCCCGCCGTGAGTTCGAGGCGCTGTTCGCGCGGATGGCCACCCGGACCGGCGTCCCGGCGATGATGGCGAGAGTCCTGGTCTGCCTGTTCACCACCGAGTCGGGCAGTCTCACCGCCGCCGAGCTGGCGACCCGCCTGCAGGTCAGCCCGGCCTCGGTCTCCAAGGCGGTGGCCTGGCTGGAACAGCGCGGGCTGCTCCGGCGCGAGCGGGACGGCCGGCGCGAGCGCTACCTGGTCGACGACCACGTGTGGCACCAGGCCTGGCTGGCCAGCATGGAAGGCATGGCGCTGTGGGCCGACGTCACCAGGCAGGGCGCCGAACTCTTCGGCGGGAACACGTCGGCCGGGGCCCGGCTGCACGCCACCAGCGAGTGGCTCGAGCACGTCCGGCGGGACATGGTCCAAGCGGCCGAACACTGGCGAAAACCGTTGCCCGCCAAGCCCTGACCGCCAAGCCCGGCATGACGCCGCTCGCAAGCCGTCACCAGAAGGCAGGGAGCGGTGCCCAGTGGGCATGACGAATTCAGAACAGACCTCGGTCCTGATCACCGGAGCCGACAAGGGCCTCGGCTGCGAGGCTGCCAGGCGGCTCGCGGAACGGAGTTGGCCGATCTTCCTCGGCTCACGGGACGAAGGTGAATCCGGCGCGACGTCCCCTCAGGGGCCGAGTCGGCGAACTGCGCGGCCCGTGGCACAGGACCAGCTACGAGCTCCGCTCGATGACTCAGCAGATGCTGTCGGTGGGTTGGGGATTGGTCAGGCCGAACAGCGGGCGGAGCCGGATCCCGACCCAGGTCCCACCGAGTGCGAATGCTCCCCACAGCCAGCCGTGCAGGCTGCCGGTGGAGATTCCGGCCAGGTAGGCGCCGATGTTGCAGCCACCGGCGAGGCGTGCGCCGATGCCCATGAGGATTCCGCCGAGGATGGCCGCGGCTGCGGTCCGCCAGGGAATCTCCGCGCGAATCCTCCAGGTTCCGGCGGCCGCGGCGGCGACGGCGGCGCCGAGAATGATGCCGATGTCGGTGAGGCTCGTCTTGTCCGTCCAGATCGGGCTCGCCAGCGCCTTGGCGTTGGTCGTGCTCTGCCAGAACTCCCAGGTTTCCGGATGCAGGCCGACCAGTTGCAGCAGCTTGGCGCCCCACAGCGCGAACGCGAACGTCACACCCCACGGGCTGCCGGACACGAGCACCACCACGGCGGCGAGCACCCCCAGCACGACCGCGCCGGTCAGCAGCGGCCAGGAACCGCGGAACACCCGCGCGAAGCCCCGCGCGGTCGGGACGGCGTCGACCGGAGGCGGCGTGCGGCGGGCCTGGACCACGCGCGTCAGCACGACGACGAGCAGCAGCGCGGCGACGGTGATCGCCCAGGAGCCCCACCAGCCGACGTGGTCGGCCAGCAGGAAGCCGGACACCTGCGGCCAGCCGGTGAAGATCGGGTAAGCCCAGGTGAAGAGCACCGAGCCGGCGATGAAGCCGCCGAGTGTCGGCACGATCGTGGACTGGCCGGCGCCGACGGCGAACAGCGTGCCCGAGGCGCAGGCGCCGCCCAATTGCATGCCGACCGCGAACAGGGCCGCTCCGGCGAACAGCGCGAGCCCGATCGGCCCGGCGGTGAGCTTCGGCGTGCCGCCGAACAGCCCCGCTCCGGTCCCCGCGATCAGGGCGATCAACGTCGCCGCGGTGCCGAGCAACAGGGTGTGCGCGCGCAGCCCGGCGCCGTTGCCGACCGCGATCAGCTGCCGCCACGCGGAGGTGAAGCCGAACCGGGAATGGAACAGGGCCAGGCCGAGGAGCAGCCCGACCACCAGCAACGCGCCGTACTTGGCGCCGTAGGACGCCCAGACGTACCAGCTCAGGGCGGCGGACAACACGGCGGCGAGGGCCAGTGGCACCACCCGGACCGGTTCTTCGGGCGCGGGCCGCGGCGCGGCGCACGACGTGGGCGAGCTGAGCAGGAAGTTCCGCTCGGTGGACGTGGACATCGACACTCCAAAGAGGACATGGGGATCAAGGGATGCGGGTCGCCCGGTGCCACCGAACCGCGGGACGTCCACGAGAGGTCCGTGCGCCAGGGCTGCCCTGCGGCGGCCCCTCGCGGAGAGGGGCCGCCGTAGGGTCAGAGCGAGGGCAGGAGCTTGCCCGGCACGCCGTTGACCGACTGGATCAGGCCGAGCACCGGGACGCCGAGCGGCGCGAACGTCCAGATGTTGTTCAGGCCGCTCGTGTCCGGCTCGTCGACCACGACGACGTCCGGGGTGGCGGCGAGCGCCGGCGCGGCCGCGCCGAGCAGGGCCGCACCGGCGAGGACCGCGGCACCGGCCGCGCGGGCGAGGTTCTTCTTCATGGTTCGCGCCTTTCAGGAAACAGTGGTGATCAGGCCGAAGACGGGGGCGAGCAGGTCGACCGGCTGGCCGAGCGGGCCGAGCACGCTGCCGAGATCGACGCCGGGGACGAGCCAGACAGAGCCGTCGGTGGGGGCCGCGGACGCCACACCGGCGGCGAGGCCGGTGAACGCCGTCGCCGCGACGAGCGGCAGCAGCAGGCGGGCAGCAAGACGCTTCATGCTTTTCCTTTCCTCACAGGGTTTCAGCGGAGAACCGACGTGATCGGCACGATGGTTCCGTCGGGCACCCACTGGCCCGCGTAGTCGCGGTCCATCACCATTCCGGTGGCGTGGGGTTCGGTGGGGTACATCGGCATGGCGTTGACCTGGGCGGCGGCGAAGATCTGCACGTCCGCCGCCGGCCGGTCCGCGCCCAGCCAGTTCCGGAAGCCCCCGGCTGTCGGGTTCTCGCCCCCGAAGCGGTCGCCGACCGCGACGGCGTACCCGACCGCGGTCGCTTCCCGCGGGTCGAACCGCAGTGGCAGCGACGCGCTCGCCACCGCGTTGACGATCGGCCCGGTGAGCAGCCACGGCGCCAGGTAGAGCCCGTATTGGTGGGTGGGCTGGAGGCGCTGCGACTCCGCCGCCCGGGTCATCGCCGTGTACCCGGCGGCCCAGCCGGAGACGACGACCAGCGCGGTGTCGGGACCGGCGTCCGGCCGCACGGCCAGCCTGGTGCGCGCCGCGGTCTCGCGCACCAGCTTCGCGGCCGCGGCGCCCCGCGGCGAGTCGTCCCCGACCAGCGTGATCCCGGCCGGCTTGCGCTCGCCGAGGAACTCGACGAGCTTGACCAGCGCCCCGGCGTCGTCCGGTGACAGCACGTCGGACGGGCACGACGCCAGCACCTCGGCGCGGCCCGCGACCAGGCTCCCGAGCGCCGCCGAAGCGCATTCCGGCGCGTCGGCATCGGTGATCGGCGGGCCTGGGGCCTCCCCCGCGTCGACCTCGACGACCGTCGTCGTGCCGCCGCGGCGGATCTCAAGGTCGCTGCGCCCGGGCGGGAGCTCGACATCGGCCCAGGTGCCCTCGGCGCCGGGCCGCGCGACGGCCTGGGTGACCAGGCCACCGCGGACCCCGGCGGAGAGGTCGTTGCCCGCGCTCTTCGGGAAATGCACGACGTTGTGCCCCGGCCGTTGCGGGCTGACCAGCACCGGGAACCCGGCGTTGTCGGCGAGCAGCGGCACGCCCGGAACCGGCAGCGGCGGCGGCACCGGGATCGCGCCGAGCGCACTCCACGCGAGGAACCCGAGGGCGATGCCGACGACCCCCAGCCGGTACGCACGGCCCTTGACCACCGCGGCGAGCACGCTCACCACCAGCGGAAGGACCACGACGGCCAGGACGGCGAGCCCGAAGAGCGTCGAGTGGAGCCGCCGGTCGAAGCCGAGGCCGGACAGCCCGAACCGCACCGCGCCGGCGAGCACCAGGAGGCCGCCGAGGGTGATGGCCAGGGGCCCGGGGCGGATGGCCGTCGTCGGCACCGGCCCGGACAAGGCGAAGCCGAACCACACCGCCGCGCCGGCGACGAACACCGAGTCGAGCGCGAACTCGACGCCGGCCCCGCCGAGCGACGTCTCGAGCACCAGCAGCACCAGCAGCGCGAACGACGTCCAGCGAGTGGCCCGCGGGAGCACCGGCACCGCCACCGCGAGCACCACGTGGATCGCCACCGCGACGACGTTGACTTCGACGGCGAAGGCCGACGCCACGGCGAGCAGCACCGAAACGCCGCCGAGGACGTACAGCGCGAGACGCGGCCGCCGCCCCGGCGGCCACAGGAGGCCGCCGCCGGCGAGGAACGCCGTGGACAGCAGCAGGGCGAGCCGGAGGATCAACGCCAGCAGGTCCACAGTAGACGAACCGGTGGGCGTGGAGTGGTCGTGTTCCATCGGGACCTTCCGGAGAGGTGCGGGCGGGGTCGCGGACGACCCCGCCCGCGTCGGCTACTTGACGTTCGCGTCGGCGACCACGAACAGCTCGGAGTGCGGCTTGGCGTTGCCGAAGTCCCCGTGCGGCCACGACTTGCGGTTGAAGTTGATGCCGACCTGGCCGGTGAACTCGTCTCGGAAGTCCGAGTCGACCGACACCTTCCCGTCCGGGCCGAGGTTCAGCAGGTTGACCTTGTGGTCACCGTCCAAACCGGACCGGGCGACGAAGTAGTTCGACACCGCGAGGTGCTGCGGCGACGTCGTTTCGTGGTAGAAGCCGTCGTCGCCGAGCGCGAAGTTGTCGTAGGCGCCCCAGTGCGGGCCCGCGCCCGGCGTGCCGGGGTTGATCGGGGCCGCGCCGACGACGGTCGGCAGGTCGCCGCCCCCGCCCTGCTGCGCCTTCGCCTTCGTGTCGATCCGGCCTTCGATGTCCTCGATCCGGTCGCCGGCGTCGACCAGCTTCCGGATGTCGAGGACGTAGACGCCGCCGGTGGTGCCGGGGTCGTCGGCCGAGAGGGTGCCCTTCTGCCGCCCGACGATCGCGCGGTAGAGGTACTTGTCGTCCGGGCTCGTCTGGATCCAGCCGCCGTTGGAGCTGGCGCCGTTCGAGTCGTTGTTCGCGTGGATCGACTTGTTCGCCGCGCCGTCGTCGAACACCTCGATCCAGTGCGGCTCGGCCGCGGTGATGTCCGGCGTGTAGAACACCGCGCCGCCCTGCATGGTCTGGGCGAACGCGCCCTTGTGGCCCGGCAGGTTGGTCACCGTGGTCTCCATGACCGCGCGGCTTTCGGCGTGCAGCGGGTCGGCCGGATCGGCGCGCGGGCCGTCGGCCAGGTACGACACCGACTTCAGCTTCGGGTGGTCGCGGTCGGAGATGTCCCAGGTCCGCACGGTCGGGCGCCGCAGGTACGGCGACGGCTGCTTCACCGGGTCGAGGATGATGTTGCGCGGCTCGGCGTAGTCGCTGGTGACGAGCGTGTTCAGGTCCTCGCGGGCCTGGATGCCGTGCGGGTTGGCGCAGGTCGGCTTGCCCAGCTGCGGCAGGTTGTCGCACAGCTTGGCGTTGTCGCCCTGCGGGGTCGCCGCCGGGGACTCGGACAGCACCTGCGCGTTCTGTCCGAAGTGGACGACCTCGCCGGGACTGCCCGCGAAGCCGTTGCCGACCTGCGTGGAGCCGTCGGCGTAGGCGTGCGGGCCGGGCACGACCGGACCGCCCATGTACGTGCCGTACGCGGTGCCGTCCTTGAGGACCCAGTACGCGTCCGGGACGCTGCCGCCCAGGGTGTTCGTCGGCAGGCTGACGCCCTTGAGCTTCAACTGCGGCAACGCGCTGACGTCGAAGGCGTAGGTCGCCGCGGCGAACAGCGCCCCGGCGTAGACGGTGTCGCCCTTGTGCCACACGTACTGCATGTGGTGCGGCTCGTTCTCGACGAGCGGGCCGACGGTGGCGGTGTTGACGACCTTGCCGTAGGTCGGCGAACCCTGCGTCGCGTCGATCACGGCGAGGAAGTCCGGGCCGGGCAAGGCGTTCTTGACCTTGTTGAGCCCACCGCCGAGCGTGCCCGGCAGGTTCTTGACGTCCTTGACGAGCGTGTCGGCGATGTTTTCGTCACCGGCCCAGACGAGCAGCCACTTCTTCGGCGTACCGCCTGCCGAACGCGAATCGGCGGCGAGGTCCTTCGTGACCAGGTGGTTCCGCACCCAGTACTGCTTGCCGTCGGACGCGGTCTTCGCGTCGGTGATGGTCTGGACGTCGGCGTAGGCGCCGGTGGCCGAGCCGGTGTACGTGACGGCGCCGACGGCGAGAGCGAGTGCCGCGGCTCCGGTCACCACCTTTCGCCACCGGAGCGATTTCAACGACATGCATTCTCCCTGATTCCTTTGAACAGGCACAACGGAACAGACACTTCTTCCCTCCTTTCGGACACGCGAAAAGAGGGAAGACCGGAGTTGCCACGCGCGCCCGGAAACCACCGGCGCGCGGTGGAAAGCCGCCCGAAGGCGGAGAACCGTCAGAAAGTCCTACAGAGTGCGCTGGCCTGGTGGCGCAGATCAACGTGACGCCGCTGCACCAGACGGACGAAACCGGACATGGGCCAAATGGTCGCGTGCGCTGCCCGGACCGTCAAACCGTGATCAAAGAATGAGATGTCACCCTTGTGAGTGAAGACCGCACAGGCGGTCGCGCGGCCGAGCCTGAAGTCCTGCAGTCACGAGTTCCGATTGAGGTTTTCTCAGTAGGGCTGGGGCTGGGTGTGTTGTGCGCAGGTGAGGCGTGGGGCCGCTGGTAGGACTGAGTTTGCGAAGACCGAGTCCGAGATTCCAGAGGCCCCACGTGATTAGCTATGGTGCCACGCTTGATGTGGCGCGCGAGTTGACCCTGTTCGTTGCGCGTGTCCTGCGGACCGCGCGCCGGGCCCGTGGCACCCGCCGGGGCCGTCGGGCCCTGACCCCGTACCGGCAGGCGGTGCTGGTGCTGCGCTGGTTCCGCGACGCCACCCCAATCCACCGCCTGGCCACCGACCACCGGATCAGCGTGGCTACCGCCTACCGCTACCTGCACGAAGCGATCACCGCCCTGGCCGCCCACGCCCCGGACCTGCACCAGGTCCTGCACGAACGCCGGGCCACCGGGGACACCCACGTCATCCTCGACGGCACGCTGATCACCTGTGACCGGGTCGCGGCGACCACGATCAAAACCAAAGGCCGCAACCGGGGGGCCACCGTGCATCTGTGGTACTCCGGCAAGCACCGCGCCTTCGGCGGCAACATCCAGTTCCTGGCCACCCCCGACGGGTTCCCGCTCTGGGTCTCTCCGGTGCTGCCCGGCTCCCGCAACGACCTCTCCGCCGCCCGCGACCTGGACATCGTCGGCGCCCTGACCGCCGCCGCCGGGCAAGGCCTGACCACGCTGGCCGACAAGGCCTACCACGCCGCCGGCATCGGCGTCCTCGGCCGCCGAATCGGCGTCGTGTTCGCGCAGCGCCTTGACCAACGCGCGATGAGATTCCTGGGCCGAGGCGGCCGGCTTGGGCCACGTGGCCGGGTCCAGCTGGCGGGGAAATGCAGTTCGAGCAGGACTTCCTGGACAGGTTCCCCTCGATGGACGTGGCACTCGCGATGTACCACTCGCCGGAGTACCAGCGCGCGACGACGATCCGTCAGGCCGCGTGCGCCGGCGCGCAGCTCGTGCCGCTCGACGGTGGAGATTCCGTGACCGGTCCGTAGACCACTCCCCCACGGTGGCCTTCGTCGTCGAACAACCCACCGGTTTCGGCATCATCGACGACGGTGGCCCAGTGGACGGACGTCACCGCGTTGACCTTGATGCGCGCAACGGCGAGGCCGGGTCGACCCCGCCCGCCGCGATCGCCTTCAGGTCCGGCCCCGGGGCGTAGCCGTCCTTCCGTGAAGATCCGGCTGGGCCTCGGTCAGTCGATGCCTTCGACGATGCGGAAATCGCGCTCGACGCCATCGGAAAGTGCGACCAGCGCCTCCTGGTAGGCCGCACTCTCGCGCGCCGCGACGGCCTGTTCGAAGCTGTCGAACTCGACCAGGACCGTGCGCTCGGCGATGCCCGCGTCGTGCGCCACGACGCGGCCGCCTCGGACGATCGTCCGGCCGCCCGCGGCCTTGACCGCCGGGGCCGCCAATTCGTTGTACGCGGCCAGCTTCTCCGGGTCGGAAATGGTGCGGTAGACGCTGACCCAGTAGCCCTTGGGCATGGAACCTCCTGTGGTGGAATGACTTACGGGTCGATCTCGGACGAGCGTCGGCGGACGAGCGCGAGGCTGGTCAGCGTCGTGACCGCCATGGCGCCGACACCGACCAGCGCCGCGGTCGTGTACGCGCTGTTGTCGGGGAACAGGTGGCCCGAGCCGGTCCCCGCGGCGAGAACCAGGCCACCGATGGCGCTGCCCAGGGAGTACCCGACGCTGCGGACGACGTAGTTGAAGCTCATCGCGCTCGAAGTCTCGCTCTTGGGCGTGACGGCCAGGATGACGCCGGGCATCGCGGCCGAGAAACCGCCGACGCCGAAGCCGAGCACGCCCATCGCCGCGAACAGTTCGGCCAGGTTCGACCGGGCCGCCGCGAACAGGGCGAACCCGCCGCCGACCACGACGGCGCTGCCGGCCAGGAGCAGGGGGGGGGCGGCGATCCGCGTCCGGACCCGGGACGTGAGCTTGCCCGCCACGAACCCCAGCACCGAGAACGGGATGAGGACCAGCCCCGCGACGAACGTCGTCAGCCCGAAGCCGTAGCCGGCGCCGGGCGACGTCTGCGCGTACCGGGTGATGAGCGTGAGCAGGAGGTACATGCCGATCCCGCCGACGAACATGGCGAGGTTCGCCCCGGCGACCGCCGGGTGCCGCACCGCCCGCACGTCGACCAGAGGCGTCGAACTGCGCAGCTCGATGACGGCCCAGACGCACAGCAGCACCACCGCGACGACGGCGAGGCCCGCCGCCACGGCGAGGTGCCCGCTCCACAGATTCCGTTCGCCGGCGAGGAAGAGCACCAGCAACAGCGCGGCGGCCAGGACGACCGCGCCTGCCACGTCCACGCGGCCGGAGCGGCCTTCGGGGGCGTCGGGCACGGAGAGCCACGCCGTCAGCAGGGCAGCGGCGGTGACGAGCAGCCCGAGGCCGTAGGCGGCCCGTACTCCACCCAGATCGGCGAGCAGTGCGGCCAGCGGGTAGCCGACGCCGACCCCGATGATCGAGACCACCGAGATCAGGGCGATCACGGCCGCGCCTCGCTCCTCGGGGAGGTGGTCCCTGGCCACGCCCATCATCAGCGCCGTCAGCCCGAGCCCGACGCCCTGGGCCGCCCGGCCGGCCAGCAGCCACGCGAACGGCAGCGGCAGCACGGTGAGCGCGCTGCCGGCGACGACGACCGCCAGCGTGGCGAGAATCGTGGCCCGCCGGTGCGGGCCGGCTCCGAGCCGCCCCAGGACCGGCGTGGCGACAGCACCGCTGAGCAGCGCGACGGTCAGCGTCCACTGCGCGCTGTCGAGCGAGACGTGGAACGACGTCGCCACGCTGGTGATCAGCGGCGTGCCGAGACTGGCGACCGCCGCCACGACCAGAGCGATGAAAACCAGGGCGGGGACCAGCAGCCGCGTGCCGCTCACTGCCGCGGCCCTTCGCGGCTTTCGAGCTCTGCCAAGTGCTTCAGCGCCGGAAGGGCCGCCACCAGCGCCTCGATTTCGTCGCCGGTGAGTTCGCCGATCAAGCGCTCGAACGCGTAGACGCCCGCCTGCTGCCGTGTCCGGACGTAGGAAGCACCGGCCTCGGTCAGGCACACGAGCGTGACCCGCTTGTCGGACGCGTCACCGCGCCGCTCGACCAGGCCGGCCTCCTCCATGTTTCGGACGAGGGCGGTCATCGCGGGCTGGGTGACGCCCTCGACGGCGGCCAGATCGGTGATGCGCCGCGGGCCGGTCCGGTCCAGGGTGGCCAGGGTGGCGGCGGAAGTCAGGCTCATGTCCCGGGGCAGGCGTCGCGCGGCCCTGGTGGCCAGGCCGTAGAGGGCCGCCCCGACGGCGGCGGACGCGCCACGAGCTGCGTCTTGACGACTCACCCGCGAAACATAGCACATTTATATTTATGGTCTATGTAAATGACTGTGGGTCAGCGCGGAGGCGGCGCGTTTGACCGACCTGCCGCTCGAGACCCCGGATCACGGTCTGGCGCGAGCCGACGCCGGTACCAAGGTCGGCACGCCGGTTCTGCCAGGAGCTGGAGATCGGCCCGCGGGGTCGGGGACTCCAGCCTCGATCCCGGACGCTCGCCAGCCGTCAATCCACGCCCGCCAGCAGCTCGGCCAGCTCGCGCGGGTGAGTCAGTGGAGCCAGGTGCGGGGCCCGGAGGCGCACGACGTGGTCGGCGCCGTCGGCCATTTTCTCCTGGTCCGCGGGGAAGATCGTCTTGTCTTCTTCGCACAGGACGTACGTGACCGGGTGGGTGCGCTCCGGTTCGGTACCGGGCTGGGTGAAGCTGACCAGTGCTTGCACGCCCCGCCGGCCATGCGCCTCCGCGAAGGCCGTTTCGTCGAGCTCGGCGGCGAGCACCTCCCGCGCCAGCGCCACGTCGTCGATCACCCGAATCGTGCCGTCGTCGTCCGGCACGAGAAACTCGACGGGGTGCGGTGACCGTACGTCGAGGAGGGTCTGCCCTCGCTTCGGGCGGAACGCGGTGACGAACACGCTGTGGCGCACGCGTGGATGGCCGGCCAGCTCGGTTACCACCATGCCGCCGTAGGAGTGCCCGACCAGCACGACGTCGCGGCCGAGGTCGTCGATGAGGGCACGCACGTGCGCCACGTCGGCAGGCAGGTCACCGAGCTTCGCGGGGTCCGCTCCCCCGCTGGGCAACTGCTCCACGACGTGCACGCCGTGGCCCCGCGCCCGCAACAAGCCGGCGACCTGGTCCCAGCTCCATCCGGCGAACCAGGCGCCGTGGACGAGCACGTAGTCCATCTGATTCTCCTTTGAATCGCAGTGGATCGAAATGCGGTCAACGGGCGGCGGCTTTGCCGCTCCGGCCCAGGTAGAGCACCAAAGTCCCGCAGACCACGGAGGGCACCACGAGCGCGAGGAACACCAGTTGGGCACTCCAGCCACCGCTGAGCGCCGCACCGATGATCAGCGGTCCGAGGATGCCGCCGACCCGGCCGATGCCGAGTGCCCAGCCGACGCCCGTCGACCGCACCTCGACCGGGTAGAAAACGGAGGCCAGCGCGATCACGCTCTTCTGCCCGCCGCTGACCCCGCACCCGATCAGGAAGATGGCGATCAGCAGCAACCACACCGGTGCGCCCAACGCGACCGTCATCAGCGCCAGGAAGGCACCGCCGGCGAAGTAGAGCGTCGCCAGGCTGCCGAAGGCGCCGAGCCGGTCCATGGCGGGCCCGATCACGAAGGCCACCGCGATACCGCCGATCGTGGTCATCGAGGACGCGGTCGCCAGGGTGCCGCTGGAGTAGCCGTGGTCGGCGAGGATGGTCGGCAGCCAGCTTTGCAGGCCGTAGAACATCGCCAGGTTCAGCGCGAAAACCATCCACAGCAGGACGGTGCCGAGCAGCTGCCCGCGGGAAACGAGCTGACGGAGCTTGACCCGTTCCCCCTGGGCGGAGTTCTCGGCCTCGATCCGCGGATCGGTGAGCGCCGGCAGCGAAGGATCGATCTTGCGGAACACCGCGTACGCCGCCGGCTGCCGGCCGCGGCGAATCAGGAAGGACAGCGACTCGGGCAACCACACCAGCAACGCGAGCGCCAGAACCAGCGGCAGCACCGCGCCTGCCACGAAGACCGAACGCCAGCCGTGGGTGGGGATCAGCCAGTCCGCCGCGTAGTTGGCCGCGACGAAGCCGATCGAGAATCCGACGTAGATCGCGAGCACGAAGCTGGCCCGCAAGCGTTTGGGGCTGTACTCGGCGGTGAGGGCGATCGTGCTCGGGGTGGTCGCGCCCAGGCCGATGCCGGTGACGAAACGCAGTGTCAGCAGTTGCTCGGGGTTCTGCACCCAGACCGAGGCGAGCGTGCTGAGCGCGAACAGCAGGGTGCCGGCGACGACCAGCCGCTTGTGCCCGAACTTGTCCGAAAGCGGAGCGATCACCAGGTAGCCGATCATCAGGCCGACCAGCGCGGCGGAAAAGATCGGCCCCATGTCGGCCTTGGTGAGCCCCCAGTCCTTGGTGATCGCCGGCGCCATGTAGTTGATCGCCTGGGTGTCGAAGCCGTCCAGGAACATCACCAGACCGCACAGCAGCACGATGCCGAGCTGGAACCGGCCTGACCGGCGTTCGTCGATGAACCCGGGCAACCGCAGCGTCCGCGACTGTCCGGTGGTACTTGCTGACATGGAAACCTCCACAGCGGGTGGGAGTGGCGCCGGCTCGGCTCAGGGCGCGGCCGGGCGGGTGCCGGTGGCGGGGACGAAGGCGTCGGCGTGGAACCGTTCGGGATCGAGTCCGCGTTCCCGCGTCAGCGTGTCGAGGGCGGCGACGGTCATGGCTTCGTTGCCGCAGGCGTAGACGTGACGCGCTCCCAGCTCGGGGTAGTCGGCCAGGACCGCGTCCTGCACCCAGCCGACGGCACCGGTCCAGGCGGCGTCGGCGCGGGAGAGGACCGGGGTGAAGCGCAGCCACGGATACCGCCGGGCCCACTCCGCCACGGTGTCGGCGAGGTAGAGGTCTTCGCGGGTCCGGCCGCCCCAGTACAAGTGGACCGGGGTCGTCAGCCGCCGGGCGATGTGGTCGAGGATGATCGACCGCATCGGGGCGAAGCCGGTCCCGGTCGCCAGCAGCAGGATCGGCTCGGCGGTGTCCTCGACGAAGAACTCGCCGAACGGCGCCTCGATCTCCACGGTGTCGTGGAATTCCAGCTGGTTCAGGATCTTCGCCGAGAACACCCCACCCGGCTCGTGGCGGACGTGCAGCTGAGCCAGGTCGTTGTGGTGCGGGACGTTGGCCAGCGAGTACGACCGGGTGTCGCCGTCGTCGAGGATGACGTTCAGGAACTGTCCGGCGCGGAACGGGGTCCGCCGCCCGATGGGGTAGCGCAGGTCGAGGATCGTCACGCCCGGCGCCACCTGACGCCTGCGGTGGACGGTGGTCGTCAGCCGCTTCCGCACCGGTGGCGTGCTCGCCTTGATGCGGCGCGGGTGGATCTCGACGTCGCCGGCCGGGGTGGCCCGGCACAACCGGATCCCGTCGGCGGGACCACGGATCGAGCCCGTGCCGGGAACGGTGACCGGACCGGCGGTGATGCCACCGAGGCACGTGTCGCACACGCCCTTGCGGCAGGAGTACGGGATCGCCCAGCCGGCCGCCTCCGCCGCGTCGAGCACGGTTTGTCCCGGCTCGCAAGGAAAAGTGATGTCGGTGTCGGTCACGCTGATGGTGTTCATCGCGTCACGGCCTCCTGCGGTGCGTTGCCGAACAGGCTCAGTGCGGACAGCAAGGCGCTCGGATCGGCGACGCCCTGGCCGGCGATGTCGAAAGCCGGGCCGTGACCGACGCTGGCGAACGGGACACCGGCGCCGATGGCGACCGCGGCCGCGCCACGGCCGGCCAGCAGCTTGACCGGGATGTGGCCCTGGTCGTGATACATCGCCAAGTAGCCATCGCACCGCGGATCGCCGAGCAGAACGTCCGCGCCGACCGGGTCGGTGATGTCGACGCCGGCGGCTCGCAGCCGCTCGGCGGCCGGGGCCGTGACCCGGAGGTCGTCGTCACCGAACAGTCCCCCCTCGCCGGCGTGGCAGTTGATGCCGAACATGCCGAGCCGGGGACCGCGGACACCCATCGAGCCGAGTGCGCGGTGCAGTGCGAGGCCGGCTTCGGTGACCAGCTCGACAGTCAGCCGCCGCAGTGCCTCGGCCATCGAGACGTGCAGTGTCACGTGGGCGACGCGCAGGCCGCCGCCGACGAGCATGAGAAAGACACGCTCCTCGGGGACGCCGGTGAGCTTGGCGATCAGCGGCGGGTAGCCGGCGAAGGCGATACCGGCGGCGTGCACCGCGGTCTCCGAGTGCGGGCCCGCGACGACGCCGCGGAACCCGCCGCCACTCGCGAGCCGGACGGCGGCCCTGGCGTAGGCGATGGTGGCGGCGCCGGCCTCGGCCCGCACCTGTCCGACGCGCAGCTCGTCGGCCGAGAGCGCACCGACGTCGATCACGTCGCACACACCGGTTTCGGCGAGCGCTCCGGGTTCGGCCGCGCGCAGTCGCAGACCGCATGCTTCGGCGGGGGCCTCGACGGCACACCGGTCCCCCACGATCACCGGCGCGGTGGCACCGAGTCGCGCCACCGCCTTCACGGCGATTTCGGGACCGATGCCGTTCGGGTCACCGGTGCTGAGCAGAAGGCGGCTCACAGCGGCAGCACCAGCAGCGTGTCGATGCGGGAGCTGTCGCAGACCACGACGCGCTTCGCGAGCAGTGCCTTGCCGTCGGTGAAGACGTACTCGTCGAGATAACGCCCGCTGGCGAACAGGTCGGTGGGCCCGTCGCCGGTGATCCGCGCGACGAGGAACGAGGTTTCGCTGGTCGCCCCGTCCGCGCGTTCGTCGAGGAGCGCCGGCTGGCCGAGCAGGTGCCGGTAGGAGTGCGGCTCGTAGATGTTGGCTTCCTTGAGCGCGGAGATCCGGTCCTTGAGCATCGCCTTGTTGTTCGCCCAGATGAGCCCGGCGGGCAGGCCGCGGCGGTGGTTGTCCGCGGTGGTCACCTTGTAGAAGGCGTCGTCCGTGAAATGGTCCGGCCACTCGTCGATCGGGCCGTCGTCGATCGCGCGGACATAGCTGCCCTGCGCCCGGTTGATCATGGTGAACGCGTCCATCACGCGTCCTCCTCGACGGTGAAGCCCATCGCCTCGCGGTAGAGCTTCCAGAAGCCGCGGATCGACGCCTCGGTGACCCGGCTCTCGCTGGAGACCGCCTGGTCACCACCCATCTGGACGGTGGCGAACTCGTCGCCCGCACCGGCGATGCCCCGCTGGACGAAGCCGCCGATGGCACCGTCCTCCATCGAGACGTACCCCGCCGGACCGACCAGGTTGGCCTGCTTCATCCGGATGAGCTGCTGTTCCTCGGTGTCATCGGCGAACCCGAGGTAGGTCCAGTTGAGCCTGGTGGAATCGACACCGGTCGGCAGCACCTGCCGGACCGCGACGGAGTTCTGGATCTGCTGGAGCACGAACCCCGGCGAAACCGAGAGGATCTGCAGGGTGATGTCGTCGCCGACCTCGCTGAAGCTGTCCACCAGGGACGGGTCCTCGAGCTGGTATTCGCTGTCGGAGCGGATCTTCTGGCTCTTGTAGTGCTCGCCGGTCTCCGCGTCCCGGTCGATCGCCGACCAGCTCACGTGGTGGCCACCGTTCTCGGAGACGATGATGCCGCCCTTCTGGTTCAGCTTGTTGAGCCCGAACGTGGTGAAGAACAGGTGCAGGATGCTGGCGTGGTAGGAGTCCTTGACGTTCTCCACGTAGAGCTTCCAGTTGTTCGGCAGCATCTGGGTGAAGCGACCCAGCACGACCGGCTTCCGTCCACCGAGGACTCGTTCGATCCGGTCGAGGATCTCCTGCCCGAGGTACTCCTCGATCTCGGCGACGTCGTTGTCCAGGCTGCCGAAGACCAGGCCGTGGACGGTCGCCAGCCGCAGCCGGCGCGGACCGTGCGCGGCCTTGCAGAAGTCCTGGCCCATGCCGCCCTTGCCGTTGATGCCCTCCTCGAACGCGACCCCGGTGAGGTCACCCTGGAGGTTGTAGGTCCAGGCGTGGTAGACGCAGGTGAAGTCCTTGGCGTGCCCGTAGTGCTCCATGGCGATCAGCGAGCCGCGGTGGGCGCAGCGGTTCTCGAAGGCGTAGAGCTGACCGTCGACGTCCCGGGTCACGAGCACCGGCTGTTCACCGATGAAGGTGGCGCAGAAATCGCCCGGCTCGGCCAGCTCCGCATCGAGGCACAGGTAGCTCCAGAACGGGCCGTGGAAGATCTTTTCCTGCTCGGCCCGGTAGACGTCCTCGTCCTGGAACACCCAGTACGGCACCTCGGTCAGCGACCGGGGCCAGCTCCGCGGTGACGGTGTCCTGACAACCACGACACTCCTCTCTTGTTCGAATAACGAACACATGTCTATAATCCGAACACCGGTAGTAGAGTCGCCGCTGTCCGCGATGTCAAGGAAAGATGTGCGCATGACCGCAGAGGTGATGGCAGGACTGGCCAAAGGACTCGCAGTGCTGGAGGCGTTCGGCGCGTCATCGCCGCGGTTGACGATCAGCGACGCCGCTCGCGCCACCGGCCTGAGCCGGGCAGCGGCCCGGCGCTGCCTGATGACCTTGACGGACCTCGGATACGTCACGTTCGACGGCAAGTTCTTCGCCCCCACACCACGGGTACTGCGCCTCGGCGCGACCTACGGCGAGTCCGTCCAGCTGCCCCAGCTAGCCCGGCCGCACCTCACCGCCGTCCGCGACGCGGTGGACGAGTCAGCGTCGCTCGCGGTCCTCTCGGCGGGCGAATCGCTCTTCATCGCGCGCAGCGAGGGCACGCGCATCGTCAACACCGGCGTACGCGTTGGGGCTCGGGTGCCGCTCTACGCCTCGGCTACCGGACGCGTCCTCCTCGCGGGCCTCGCCGACGACGAGCTGACCGAGTACCTCGACTCCGGCGATTTCCCAGCACGTACACCGAAAACGCCGGTGACCGCAGATGCCGTCAAGCGACGCGTCGAGCACGCTCGCGCCGAAGGCGTGGCGATCAGCGAGGAGGAGCTCGAGCTGGGACTGATCTCCATCGCGGTACCGGTCACCGACCCGGCCGGCCGAGTCGTCGCCGCGATGTCGGTGAGCGCGTCGGCCGCCCGGGTCTCCGTCGACGAGCTGCGGACCCGGTTCGGGCCGATCATGCAGCGGCAGGCGAACCTGCTCGGCCGCCAGCTCTGACCAGGTCGACGACGTGGGCTTGTCCCGGGCAGGTCATGGTGAGAGTTCTTCGAGAACCTTGTTCCTGGTTTCGACCGCGAACAGGATGGTGACGATGCCGCCGACGAGGGCGACCGCCGCGAAGGCGGAGAACACGTAGCGGATGCCGAGGTCCGCCACGATCCAGCCGACCAGCAGCGGGCCGACGGAGGAACCGGCGCGCAGCCACGCGCTGCCGAAGCCGGTGCCGATCGCGCGCAGCCGCGTGGGGTACAGCTCGGCGGAATAAAGGTAGAGCGAGAACGAAATCGTCTGCAGGATCGCGTAAGCGAGGGTGGCCATGATCAAGACCTGGATCGCTGACGTCGCGCCGGAGACGGTGAGCGCGACCAGTGGGACGATCGCGAGCAGGAATGCCCACGAGTACCAGCGTTTCCGGCCGACCCGGTCGATCAGCAGCGCGCAGGCCACCGAGGCCAGCACACCCACGCCGGAAGTGACCCAGCCGTAGGCCAGGCTGGTTTGCAGCGGCAGGTGGAACAGCTGCTTGTAGAGGGTGGGCAGCCAGGTGACCAGCCCGTTGTTGACCAGGTACACCGTCGCCCACAGCACCCAGATCATCAAGGTGCGCCCGCGGTAGATGCCCTGGAACAGTTCGCGCCAGTCCGAACGGGTCTTCACCTTCGGGCCGACGGGACGGATCACGGGCTCGGTCAGGACGTGCCCCTGCTTCACGGCCTCGTTCTCGAGCATCGACACGACCTTGTCGGCCTTCTCGACGCGGCCCTTGGCGGCCAGCCAGCGCGGCGATTCCGGCATCAGCAGGCGCAGCGGGATGGTCAGCACGGCGGGGACGAGCCCGACGACGAACAGGGCGCGCCAACCGTAGACGGGCACGAGGAAGTAGCCCGCGATACCGGCGAACATCAGCCCGACGGGGAAGATGACTTCGTAGAGCAGGAAGAACCGGCCGCGCTTGCGGGCGCCGATGAACTCGTTGATGTAGGCGCTGGCCACGGGCACCTCACCGCCGGTGCCGATGCCCTGCAGGAACCGGAAGATCAGGATCGACGTGCCGCTCCAGGCGAACAGGCAGGCGATGTCCATCGAGACGAACAGGACGATCGTGATCAGCAGGGTGTTCATCCGGCCGGACTTCTCGGCGATCCAGCCGAAGGTGACCGCGCCGATGAGCTGGCCGACGTAGCCGGCGGAGAGGATGGCGCCGACCTGGGCCGGGCCGAGGTGCCATTCGGTGACCAGCTGGGGCATCGCGAAGGCGATGACCAGCACGGTGTAGGCGTCGAAGAAGGTCGCCGAGCCGATGATGACGCGGATCAGCAGGAGCCGTCGGGTGATCGGGAGCCGCTCGAGACGGGCGACCAGGGCCGCGGTCGCGGTCCCTCCGCCTGCAGCAATGGTGGTCATGGGTTCGTTCCTCGCTCTCCGCCTCGTCGCGGAGTCCTTTCGGGACTGCATTGTCACCGGATCGCGGGGCGGCAGCGGGGTGCCGCCGCCCCGATCGACGGTCAGAGGAGTTCGGCGGCCTTGAGCGCGAGGACGATCTCCTCTTCGGCCTCGGCCGACAGGTCGATCAGCGGGGACCGCACCGTGGCGTTCGGCAGGACGCCGCGGGCCTTGAGGCCGAGCTTGAGCGCCACGGTGCCCTCCATGTGCGAACCGCGGTGGTAGACGGCCTTGGTCACCGGCAGCAGCCGGTCGTGGACCGCGCGGGCGGCCGGGTAGTCCCGTGCCTTGCCCGCGGCGATCAGCTCCAGCAGCGGCTCGGGAGCCAGACCGCCGTAGCCGACCAGCAGGCCGTCGACGTCGAACATCGTGTGCAGCAGGTACTCGTCGTGGCAGGAGAGGATCTGCAGGTCCGGGTGTTCCGCGCGCAGCACGGGGATCTCGGTGTCCCAGCGGCGCATGTTGCGGACGCCGTTCTTGGTGGCGAACACGCCCGGCTGCGCCGCGATCTCCAGCTGGGTCGCCAGGTCGTAGCTCGCCTTCGTGACGTCCGGGTACTGGAACAGGATCAGGGGCAGCCCCGAGGTTTCGAAGATCGCCCGGTAGCGGTCCTGGGGCGCGCCGGCCTGGAAGCCGAACCGCAGCCAGCCGTGGGAGGGGTAGACCAGCCCGGCGGACGCGCCGGCGTGCACCGCGCGCACCGCTTCCTCCGCGGCGACGGCCGTGCCCTCGCCGGTGATGCCGGCGATGATCGGGACCGTGCCGCCGACCGCCTCGACCAGGGTGCGGATGGTGGCGACCTGCTCGTCCTGGGTCAGGAAGGTGCCCTCCCCCGCGTGGCCGAGGCAGACCAGGCCCTTCACCCCTTCGAACCCGGCCAGCCACTTCCCGTAGGACGCGAGAGCCGCGTGGTCCACCGCACCTTCGACGGTGAACGGCGTAACGGGGGCGGGCACCAGCCCGCGCAGGTCGAGGGTGTGTTCGGAGGACATTCGCAAGCCTTTCTCGACGGATCTGGGAACGTTCGCGGGAACGTTCCCATACGATGCGCTCCATGACCTTAGCCGTCAACCCCTCCCCGGAAAATGACCCTGCGACCAGTAGCCTGAACCCGTGGTGACCATCCTCGACGTCGCACGGGCCGCGGGCGTCAGCAAGTCCACCGTGTCCCGCGTGCTCGACGAACGGCTCCCCCGCTCCAACAGCGAGACCGCCCAGCGCGTCCGCCAGGTCGCCGCCGAACTCGGCTACGTCCGCGACCCGCTCGCCGCCGGCATGCGCCGCGCCGGCACCAGTACCGTCGGGGTGATCGTCCCCCGGCTCACCGACACCGTCATGGCGATGCTCTACGAGCAAATCGCCGCCACGGCGGCCAGCCGCGGTCTCTTCGCCGTCGTGGCCACGACCGAAGACGACCCCGCGACCGAGCGGTTCGCCGTCCAGACGCTCGTCCGCCGCCGCGTCGACGGGCTCGTCCTCACCACCGCGAGACTCGACGTCCCGACCGCGCAAGGCGTCCCGCACGCC
The DNA here is from genome assembly GCF_030264295.1 of Amycolatopsis nalaikhensis. Lineage (GTDB taxonomy): Bacteria > Actinomycetota > Actinomycetes > Mycobacteriales > Pseudonocardiaceae > Amycolatopsis > Amycolatopsis nalaikhensis. Next base: position 9,850,529 of record NZ_CP127173.1, read on the forward strand.
CTCGCGCTGCGCACCGACGGCATCGGCCCCGCCGCCATCGGCGACGACAACCTCGGCGCCCGGCTGGCCGTCCGCCACCTCATCGACCTCGGCCACCGCAGGATCGGCCTGGTCGGCGGCCCCGGCTACGCCTCGAGCGCCCGCGGCCGGCTCGACGGTTACCGCGAAGGCCTCTCCGAAGCAGGTGTCACCGTCGACGACTCCCTGATCACCGGCGACTCGTTCTCCATGAAATCCGGCGAACTCGCCGGCCGGGCGCTGCTCGACCGCGCCGACCGGCCCACCGCCATCTTCGCCGTCAACGACAACACCGCGATCGGGGTCATGGCCGCCGCCCACGCCCTCGGCCTCCGCATCCCCGAAGACCTGTCCCTGGTCGGCTACAACGACATCCCGGTCGTCAGCAGCCTGCCCGTCCCGCTCACGACCGTGCGCGTCCCCTTCGCCCAGATCGCCACGACTGCCTTGGATCTGCTGCAGGAGGCCGGAAACGATCGCGCCGCCCGCACGGTGGTGACGCCACCCACCCTCATCTCGCGCGCATCCACCGGCACTGCCCCGGCTCGCCCCTGAAGAGCACTGTGAGCGGCTCCCCGGCCTGGATCAAGTCGACGGCCCCACCCACCGCCGTCACGCCGTGGTGAACCCTTCGCGCCACGACGGGCGCGTCGGTACCCAGCCAAGCTCGTGGCGTGCCCGGCTGTTGTCGGCACCCCGCGCCCAACCCGTCCGCTCCCCCTCGGCACGAGCGGGCTCCGGCGCTCCCACAGCGGCGCAGAACACCGGGACCCACTCGTAACCGGGCGCGGGCTCGTCATCGCAGACGTTGACCGCGCCAGCGGGCCAGTCCAAGGCGGACACGGCGGCCGACGCGGCGTCGTCGACGTGCACGAAGCTGGAGACGTCGGCGTTGGCCGGAAGCTGTCCGGCCTGAGCCAGCTGCGCCATCAAGGCACCGCGCTCGTACCAGGTGCCCGGCCCGTAGAGCGTGCCGTAGCGCAGCACCACCCACTCGGGCAGCTCGGCGACGGCCGTCTCCAGCGCCGCGACGGCTTCGACCGTGGCGACACGCTCGGGTGCGCCCCGCAGGTCCAGCGGGGTGTCCTCGGTGGCCGGCTCCGCACCGGGCGCGTAGGCCCACGCGATGCTCTGCGCGATGACCCGCCGCACTCCGGCCGCGCGGGCGGCGTCGACGAGGTTGCGGGTGCCGACCACCCGCAGCTTCGCGTTGGCCGCCCGGTCCCCGGCACCGAGGTCGGTCAGCTGGTGCATCACCACGTCAGGACGGGCGGCCCGCACCGCCTGGGCGAGCGCCTCGGCGTCGTAGACGTCCCCGACGACGGCGCCCGCACCGAGCGCTTTGATCCTGGCGGCCGAATCCTCGCTGCGGGTCAGCCCCACGACCTCGTGACCCCGGCCGAGAAGGGCAGGCACCACCCGGCGCCCGATCGCGCCGGACGCACCGGCGAGGAAGATCCGCATCACGGGTTCAGTCATGCCTTCACGCTAGAGAAACCCGGCGGTGACTGAGTGGTCCACTTCCGGGCTGTCCCGGTGGACCAGTCGACCGGGCGAGCGTCACTTGCGAGCGGACCGTGCCGGGCGTCGGCCACCCCGGAAACGGCAGGTTAGCAACCGCTTACAATGGCGTCGGCGGCGACCGTCGTCGCGGGTGGCCGGGTTGACTCGGGTTGTCTGGGAGGATCAGCGGATGACGATGTCGCTCTCGGCGGAACTGTGGCCCGATGTGCAGCCTGAGACCGCTCGGCGGCTCATGCTCGCCGGGGTGGAAGCCTTCGCCCAACGCGGCTACCACGCCACCACCACCCGGGACATCGCCGGAGCGGCCGGGATGAGTCCCGCCGCCCTCTACGTGCACTTTCCCTCCAAGGCCGCCCTGCTCTTCGCCATCAGCCGGTACGGGCACGAGCAGACCCTGGCCCTCGTCGAGAACGTCGTCGCCAAGGAGTCCGATCCCGTCGCGCGGATCCGGCTCATCGTCGAGGACTTCGTCGCCTGGCACGCTCGGCGGCACACCGTCGCCCGGGTCGTCCAGTACGAGCTGCAGGCCCTGCCCGAGGAGGAGTTCGAGGTGGTCGCCGAGCTGCGGCGGCGCATCGAACGGATCGTGCGGGAGGTCATCGCCGACGGCGTCGCCGACGGCGTCTTCACCGTCTCCGACCCGCACATCTCCGCCCGCGCCGTGCTCTCCCTCGGCGTCGACGTCGCCCGGTGGTACTCCGAGCGCGCCCGGCAGACGCCGACCGCGCTCGGCAAGGAGTACGGCGAGCTCGTGCTCCGGATGCTGGGCGCCGCCACTGAGACCCAGGTCACAGACTAAGCAGTCGTTCAACGATAGCGGACAGTCCTTGACCGCTATCTCTGGCACCGTGGGCTCATGCACCCCGTCCTGGACACGCGCGCGCTCAACCGCGCGACGCTCGCCCGGCAGCTCCTGCTCGACCGCGCCGACCTGCCCGCGCACGACGCCGTCGCGCACCTCTGCGGCCTGCAAGCCCAGGAACCTCAGGAGCCGTTCACCGGCCTGTGGTCTCGGCTGCGCGCGTTCGACCCGGCGGTGCTCTCGGACCTGCTGACCGGGCGGCGCGTCGTGCGGACGCACCTCATGCGCCGGACCGTCCACCTGCTCACCGCCGACGACGTCCTCGCGTGGCGGGCGCGGTTCGACACCATGCTGCGCCAGCGCGTCCTCGGCACCTACCGCCGCGAACTCGACGGCGTGGACCTCGACGAACTCGCCGCCGCGGGCCGCGCCGTGCTGGCGGACGGCGAGCCGCGCTCGATGGGCGAGATCGCGCGGGCCGTCGCCGACCGCTGGCCCGAGCCCGGCCCGCGGCCCCTCGGCGAAATGCTGATCGCCGCGCTCATCCCGTCGGCTCAGCTGCCGCCGCGCGGGCTGTGGCGCACCAAGGCGGGCGTGCGCACCCTCCCGCTGGCGGACTGGCTCGGCCGCGACGTCGACCCGGCGCCCGACGACCGGGCGCTGGTGCGGCGCTACCTGGCCGCGTTCGGCCCCGCGGCGACCGCGGACATCCGGGCCTGGAGCGGCCTGACCGGACTCCCGGCCACGGTGAAGGCCCTGCGCGACGAACTCATGTTCTTCCGCGACGAACGCGGCCGCGAACTGCTCGACCTGCCGGACGCGCCGCGGCCCGACCCGGAAACGCCCGCCCCGCCCCGGTTCCTGCCCGCGTTCGACAACGCGATCCTCGGCTACGACGACCGCACCCGGATCATCGACGACGCCCACCGCGGCCTGTCGGTCGCGGGCGAGCGGGTGCTGCTGGTGGACGGCCGCGTGTCGGCCACCTGGACGGTCGACGCCGGAACCGTTGTGGTCACCCCGCTGCGACGGCTTCCGAAGGCCGATCGCGCGGCCGTCGAAGAGGAGGGCGGCGCGCTGGCGTCGTTCCTGTCCGACGGCGAAAGCGACGGCGTGCACGTGAAAGCGCCCTAACCGACCGCCCTGGCGAAGCGCTCCGCCACGTCCCGCAGCCGCTCCACCAACCCCGGCGGAGCCTCCTCCACCACGAAGTCGTAGCCCCACTGGGCCAGGTAGTACGGCACGGTGTCGAGGGTGCTCGCTCCGGTCCGCACCCGGCAGCTGTGCTCGTCGATCGCCTCGATGGCACCGGTGGTCGGCGGAATCCGCTGCGCCAGCACGTCGGCCGGGGCCGCCACCCGCAGCACGAACTGGTGCGGGTACGGCGCCGACGAGATCTGGCGCGACACGTACGCCGCGAGGTCCTCGGCCGGGGGTTCGCGCGGCGTGAACCGGAACCCGGGCGCCGGGACGCCGGTGATCCGGTCGACGCGGAACGTGCGCCAGCCCGCGCGGTCGAGGTCGAACGCGACCAGGTACCAGCGTCGCCCGGTGTGGACCAGCCGAAGCGGCTCGACCGACCGCTCCGTCTCCGCGCCGGTCCGGTCGCCGTAGCCGAACCGCAGGCGCTCGTGGTCGCGGCAGGCCGCCGCGATCGTCGTCAGCACCGACGCGTCCACCGTCGGCCCGCTGCCGGGCAGGGACACCGTCGCCGCCTGCAGGGCGCCGACCCGCGGGCGCAGCCGCGCCGGCAGCACCTGCTCCAGCTTCGCCAGCGCGCGCACCGACGTCTCCTCGATGCCGCTGACCGTGCCGTTCGCCGCCGTGCGCAGGCCGACCGCGACCGCGACGGCCTCGTCGTCGTCCAGCAGCAACGGCGGCAGCGCGGCCCCCGCGCCGAGCCGGTAGCCGCCCGCCACCCCCGGCGTCGCGTGCACCGGGTAGCCCAGCGACCGCAGCCGCTCGACGTCCCGGCGGATCGTGCGGACGTCCACCTCGAGCCGCGCCGCGAGGTCGGCGCCCGGCCAGTCGCGCCGGGCCTGCAGCAGCGAGAGCAGCCTGAGCAGGCGTTCCGATGTGCCGTACATGGCACGCAGTGTGCCAGACATCGCGGACAGTTCCGGTCCGCGATCCGCCGGAAGGTGCAGTTGAATCGTCAAACACTTGCCAGGGACCGGCCCGGCCGGAAAGAGTGGCGCATGCCGATCGATCCGCACGCCCTGCTCGCCGTCGCCCGTGAGGAAGCCGAGCTCGGCAAGGCCGAAGGCGGTGTCCCGATCGGGGCCGCGCTGTTCGACAGCGCCGGGACCCTGCTCGGCCGCGGGCACAACCGCCGCGTGCAGGACGGCGACCCGTCGATGCACGCCGAGACCGCGGCCTTCCGCGACGCCGGCCGCCGTCCGCACTACCGCGACACGATCATGGTCACGACGCTCTCGCCGTGCTGGTACTGCTCCGGGCTCGTCCGTCAGTTCGGGATCGGGCGCGTCGTCATCGGCGAGGCGGAGACGTTCCACGGCGGGCACGACTGGCTCGCCGGGCTGGGCGTGGAGATCACCCTGCTCGACGACCCCGCCTGCACCGCGCTGATGACGGAGTTCATCGCCGCGCGCCCGGACCTGTGGTTCGAGGACATCGGGGTCGAGAAGTCCGAATAGGACAGTTCCTGCGAGGAGCCGGTATGCCGTCATCCGTTCCGCTCGTGGACCTTTCGCCGTGGTTCGCGGGTACGTCCGAAGGCCGGGCCGAGGTGGCCGGGCGGATCGACCGCGCGCTGCGGGAGTCCGGCTTCCTGCTGGTCACCGGGCACGGCGTGCCGGACGAGCTGCGCACGCGGACCCGTGAGCTGGCGCGGGAGTTCTTCGCGCTGCCCGAGGACGTCAAGCAGCGCTACGCCGTGACCGTCGGCGGCCGCGGCTGGCTGCCGCCCGGCGTCGAGGCCAACGGGTACGCCGAGGGCACCGAGACCCCGCCAGACCTCAAGGAGTCCTACTCGGCGGGCGCGGACGCCCGGACCGGCGTCGCCGAGGTCGACGGGTTCTGGTTCCAGCCCAACGTCTGGCCGGACGAGGTGCCGGGCTTCGCCGAGACGGCGACGGAGTACATGCGCCGGATGCGGGCCCTGTCCGACCACCTGCTGGAGATCTTCGCGGCGGCGCTCGGCCTCGCCGAAAGCCACTTCACGCGGCACACGGCCCACCCGACGTACACGTTCAACATCAACTGGTACCCGCCGATGACGCACGTCGGCGAGCCGGCGCCGGACCAGTTCCGGATCGGCCCGCACACCGACTTCGGCACGGTGACGGTGCTCGACCGCCAGGCGGGCGTCGGCGGCCTGCAGGTCTACACAGACGGCGGCGAGTGGGAGGACGCGCCGTTCCACCCGGACGCGTTCACGGTGAACATCGGCGACCTGATGGCCCGCTGGACGGGCGACCGTTGGCGCTCGACGCGTCACCGAGTCCTCCCACCGGCGGCGACCGCACCGGACGAGGACCTGGTGTCGCTGATCTTCTTCTACGAGACCGACCACGACGCGCGGATCACGTCGCTGGCACTGCCGCTCGGCCGCACGACCTACCCGGAGGTCATCGCGTCGGAGTACCTGCGCGAGAAGCTCGACGCGATCACCCTCACCTGACCCCGGCGCACGTTGTCGTGAGCGTTTAGGGCGGTTAGAACCGCCCTAAACACTCACGACCGCGGCTCCGCGCAGATCGTCCGGTTGCGGCCCAAGGCCTTGGCCCGCAGCACCGCCGCCTCGGCCGCGAGGAGCGTGTCGGCCAGGTCGTCGGCGGGGCCGCGGCCCGCGACGCCGATCGACACCGTCACCCCGACGAACTGGGGGCCGTCGCCGGTCGCCTTCAACGCCACCAGCGTCGAGGCGATCTTCAGCCGGATCCGCTCGGCGATCGCCGTCGCGTCGAACGGGCCGGTGCCCGGCAGCAGCACCGCGAACTCCTCGCCGCCCGAGCGGCCCACGAGGTCCGCGGCCCGGACCTCGTCGCGCAGGGTGTCGGCGACCGCGCGCAACACCGCGTCGCCGATGCGGACGCCGTAGCGGTCGTTGAGCTGGCGGAAGTGGTCGAGGTCGAGCAGCAGCACGGCCGGACCGGGGCCGTGGCGGCCCTGCCGGTCCAGCTCGGCTTCGGCCGCCCCGCGCCACGACGCCGCCGTCAGCACGCCCGTGCCGGGATCGAGGGTGACGTGGTCGCGGCGGCCGTGGCCCAGCCCGCCGCGGTGCAGCACGACGGTGGCGCCGGCCAGCACCGGCACCAGCAGCGGCGCGGCCACGACGGCCCAGGCGAGCGGGAGCGCGAACGCGGTCATCGCGGCGTCGAAGGCGTGCCCGGGCAGGGCTTCGCGGGGGCGGCGCGGGCCGTCGGCGGCGGTGACGAGCGCGGCGTTCACCGCGAGGAACACGAGCCCGGCGGCGGCGAGCAGGACGACGGTGCGGGCTTCGAGGACCTCACCGAGCGGCCGGGCGCCGGTCGCGGTGAGGAACGCCCCGGCGACGAGACCGGCCAACGCCGTCGCGGCGGCGCCGAACACCTGCCGGTACACGGGTCTTCTGCGGACCCGGAACCACTGGTGCAGCGCGGAGAGCGCGACCAAGGCGACAGCGAGGCCGGGCCGGAGCACCAGCACACCGGCGAAGATCCACGGCGTGTCGACGCCGGGGCCGAGGAGGGTGTCCTCGCGGTGGCGCTCGACCGGCCGGGAGAGCTCGGCCGACACCAGCATCCCGCCCGCAAGCAGGGCGAAAGGCACGAGCATCACGGCGAGCGGCGGGAACCGGATGGCGGCGAGGACGACGGCGGCGACCGCGAGGACGTCGACCGCGACGAGGTACCAGGTGTGTCCGCGACGCGGCAGCCGCCACAGGGCCCACCGCTGGAGGGCGACGGCGGGCAGGAACCGCCCGCGGCGGCGTCCCCCGCCGGCTGCGACCGTGGAATCCCCCACCATTTCGGCAAAGTAGCCGGAATGCCCGGCGCTGTCACTCCGCCTTCAGGGGAATTTCACAATGCCCCGCCGTGGGTCATTTTCCGACCGTCGGAGGGTTGACACGCAACATTGGTCTAGTCCACTGTGTGATGGCACACAGTGCTCCTCCAGGGATGATCCCGCCGCCTCAAACCGGAGGTGCTCCACCCTGCGCGTTTGGAGGATCCCGATGAAATCAGTGCGCCGTCTGGTCACCCTCGCGGTCGCGGCCGGAGCCGCGATGGCGACGGCGGTCGGTCTCGCCCCGCAGGCCATGGCCGCGGTCGACCCGGTGCTCGCGTCCCCGTACCTGTACCAGTGGGGCGGGCAGACCAGCCCGACCGCGGCGATGTCCGCGACCGGTGTGAAAGCGTTTACCCTCGCGTTCGTCCTGTCCGACGGGACCTGCAACCCGAAGTGGGACGGCAGCCGCTCGCTGACCGGCTCGGACAAGACGATGATCCAGAACATCCGCAACGCGGGCGGCGACGTGATCCCGTCGTTCGGCGGCTGGTCGGGCACGAAGCTGGGCTCGAAGTGCACGTCGGCCTCGGCGCTGGCGGGCGCATACCAGAAGGTGATCGACGCCTACCAGCTCAAGGCGATCGACCTCGACATCGAGAACACCGACGAGTTCCAGAACGCGACGGTCCAGGACCGCATCCTCAACGCGGTCAAGCTGACCAAGCAGAAGAACCCGAACCTGAAGGTCGTCATCACCATCGGCACCACCACGACCGGCCCGGACACGTGGGGCAAGCGCCTGATCAACCAGGCCAAGGCGATCGGCGCGGGCGTCGACGTCTGGTCGGTCATGCCGTTCGACTTCTCCAACGGCGGCGACATGGCGGCGCTGACGAAGTCGGCGGTGGACGGGCTGAAGAACCAGCTCAAGACGACGTTCGGTTGGAGCGACGACACGGCCTACCGGCACAGCGGCCTCTCCTCGATGAACGGCAAGACCGACAACGCGGGCGAGACGGTCACGGTGGCGAACTTCAATTCGATCCGCGGCTACGCGGCGAGCCACCACCTGGCCCGCTTCACGTTCTGGGCCACGAACCGCGACTGCAGCGGCGGCGGCGAGTGTAGCGGCATCACCCAGGACAAGTACGCGTTCACCAAGATCGTCGCCGGGTACACCGGCTGACACCGGCCCGTAGTGGGGCTGTCGAAGGCCCTCTCACCGGCATCGGGGTCGGTGAGGGGGCCTTCGCGGGTCTCGGTGGCCGGGACGGGTTCCGGTGACCGGGAGCCGGATTTCGTCACACCACCGCAACGTTCGTCGCTTACCGTCTTCGCATGACGCGGACCGAAGAGGCCGGTTACGGCGACAAGGTGGTGGCCGTCGAGCCCGGTGGGGTCGAACCCGTCGCCGACGGCGACCGGCACGGCACTCCCCGGCAATTGGCCTGGACCTGGGCCTCCCCCAACCTCGAGTTCGCCACCGTCTTCGTCGGCGTGCTCGCGGTCACCGCCTTCGGGCTCTCCTTCACCCAGGCCGCGCTCGCCGCCGTCGTGGGGAACGGGCTCGGCGCCGTCGCGCACGGTGTCCTGAGCGCCCGCGGACCGCGCTACGGCGTGCCGCAGATGGTGCTCGGGCGGGCCGCCTTCGGGTACCGCGGGAACCTGGTGCCCGCCGCGCTCATGTCCGTCATGGCCGGCGTCGGCTGGTTCGCCGTCAACAGCGTCAGCGGCGCCTTCGCCCTCACCAGCCTCACCGGGCTGCCCGTGCTCGCCTGCCTCGTCATCGTCGTCGCCCTGCAGATCGTCATCGCCTTCTTCGGGCACAACCTCGTCCAGGCGTACGAAAAGTACGTCTTCGTCGTGCTCGCCGTCGTGTTCGCCGTCGCGAGCGTCGTCACCTTCACCAAGGCCGGGCCCACGACCAACACCGGCAGCGTCGGCGGCTTCCTCCTCGCCGTGGGCACCGCGTTCGGTTACACCGCCGGCTGGAACCCCTACGCCGCCGACTACACGCGCTACCTGCCGAAAACCGCGTCGAAACGCGCTATCGGCCTCTACGCCGGCAGTGGTCTGTTCCTTTCCACCACGGTCCTGATGCTCGTCGGCGCGGCTTCGACGACCATCGGCGGCGCCGACGACGCCAACCCGGCGACGGCGTTCACCGGCCACCTGCCCGGCTTCCTGGCCGCGGCGACGCTGCTGGCCATCACCCTCGGCGCGGTCGCCGCGAACGTCCTCAACGTCTACTCCGGCGCGCTCGCCTTCCTCGCGCTCGGCGTCCGGCTGCCCTTGGCCTGGCGCCGCGCGGTCGTCGCGCTCGCCTTCGGCGCGGTCGGGTTCGTGCTCGCCTGGCTCGGGCTCGCCGACGCCGGCCACGCCTACGAGAACTTCCTGCTGGTCATCGCCTACTGGATCGGCCCGTGGCTGGGTGTGCTGCTGGCCGACCACCACCTGCGCCGCGGCACCGAGTTCGGCGACCTGCTCGCCGACCGGCGGCACCGCAACGTCGCCGGGTTCACGGCGTTCCTCGTCGGGCTGGTCGCCTCCGTCGGCCTGTTCGCGAACCAGGCGCTCTACACCGCGCCGATCCCGAAGGCGGTGCCCGGCACCGGCGACCTGACGTTCGCGGCCGGGTTCGTGCTCGCCGCCGGCACCTACCTGCTGCTGCGCCGTCAGCGGCGGTAACCGCAGTGGTAGTACGGATAGCAGTTCCACGGTGGGTCCCATGTGGACGGTGGCACGGTCGTCGACGGCGGGGGCAGCTCGACGGTCACGGTCGGCGTGGGCGTCGGCGTCCGGCGCGCGTGCATCACCACCGGGGACGGCGTGGTCGTCCGCGTGGGCGGGGCGGCGACGGCGCTCGACGACGGGACGCCGGTGGCCGGCTGCAGCTGCGGGAACTGCGTGGACCCGGGCACGGGGTCGGGCCGCGTCGCCAGCGCGAGCACCAGCCCGCCCAGCACCACGAGCACCGCCGACGCCAGCGCGACGCGGCCCGCCGCCCCGCGCGGCTCGGCCTCCGGACCCCGCCGGGCGGCCCCTTCGGCCGAGCGCGAGCCGGGTTTGCGCGGCCGGGCACCCGCCTGCCGCAGCAGCTCGTCGACCGTGACCCGGTCCCGCCGCCTGCGCGCCCTGCGCGTCATGCACGAACCTCCCCGTCAGTGATCGGGGAGGATATTAGGAACCCGCGCCGGAATTGTAAACGCGCTGATCGCAGCGCTCTCGTTAGCGTTTCGAGACATCCGCGGCGCGTTTTCGGCCGTAGTCGTCAACGAGCCGCGAACCGGCGCGCCAACCCGGCCACCCGCCGGGTCACCGGGGTGAATTCAGGCAGCTTCAGCAGCGCCAGCAACCCGAACGGCACCGCGATCCCGAGCAGTCCCTGCACCGGCAGCTTCACCCACGCGGCCGGGATCGCGCCGAGCGACCCGGGCACGGCGTACCCGGCGAGCAGCGCCGCCCCGACGCCGAGCGCGCTGGCGCCGAGCGTGATCAGGCCGACGCGCAGCGAGCGCTTGCTGCGCAGGTGCCCGAGCCGCACCCACAGCCACACCTGGCCGAGCACGGCGCCGACGACGAATCCCGCGCCGTTGACCAGCATCACGCCGTAGACGATGTGCTCGCCGTCGAGCAGCCCGCGACAGAGCAGCAGCAGCGGGATCTTCACCGCGGTCATCACGAGCATGATCAGCGTCGGCGTGCGGGCGTCCTTCATCGCGTAGAACACCCGCAGCTGCAGCATGACCAGCGCGAACGGCAGCAGCCCGACGGCGGACACGGCCAATGTCTGCCCGAGCCGCTCGGCGTCGCCGAGGGTGCCACGGCCCCAGGTGAAGATCGCGATGCCGATCGGCGTGCCGACGACGGCCAGCACCGCGGAGATCGGCACGAAGAGCACGGTCGAGACGCGGGAGGCGAGCGAAAGGTCGCCGACGAGCGACACGGTGTCGCCGTCGGCGGCCGCGCGGCTCATCCGCGGCATCAGCGCGGTCAGCAGCGAGACGCCGAGGATGCCGTACGGCAGCTGGAACAGCAGCGACGCGTAGCTGTAGGCCGTGACACCGCCGCCGGTGCCACCGGTCAGCACCCGCGTCGTGACGACGAAGCCGACGTGGCTCACCACGACGTAGCCGAGGATCCACGCGGCGAGCCCGCCGAACTCCTTGATCCGCGGGTCGAAGCCCCAGCGCCAGCGGAACCGGAACCCGGTGCGCAGCAACGCGGGGATCAGCACGGCCGCCTGCACGACGATGCCGAGCGTGGTGCCGAGGCCGAGGACCAGCAGCTTCGGGTCGCTCATCCGGACGGGGTCGAGCGTCAGCTCCCCCGGCACGACGGCGAACACGACGAGCGTGCCCGTGACGACGACGTTGTTCAAAACGGGTGCCCAGGCGGGCGGGCCGAAGACGTTCTGGGCATTGAGGATCGCGGACACGAGCGCGAAGAGGCCGTAGAACAGGATCTGCGGCAGCAGCAGGTAGGCCAGGGCCGTGGTGAGTGCCGGGTTGGCGGTCGGAGACGATTTGTCGACGTAGAGTGCGGTGAACAGCGGCGCGATGGCGACCGCGACGGCCGTTCCGACGGTCAGCAGCACGAGCGCCATCGTGAGCAGCCGCTGCGTGTAGGCGCGGCCGCCATCGGGGTCGTCCTGCGACCGGACGAGCAGAGGAACGACGACGCTGGCGAGCACGCCCCCGAAGAGCAGCTCGAACACGATGTTGGGGAGCGTGTTCGCGACGGTGAAGGAGTCGTTGACGACCCCGGTCCCGACAACGGCGGCCAGCAGCAGCTTGGCGACGAACCCGGTGATCCGGCTGACGGTGGAGGCGACGGCCATCCGCCCGCTCGAGCGGGCGAGCGAGGAACCGGCGCCCTCACCCCGCCCGGCAGTGACCGGCGACGCGGGCGGCCGCGCGACGATCTGGGTGGCGAACTCGTCGTAGGGCCGACGCGAGAGGTCGAGATCGCGCGTCGGCCAGTGGGGCCCGCGCAGCTCAGAGGGGAGGTAGACCGTCGCCTCGTCGTCCACCGGTGGGGGGTGCTCCGCCATGGGCACCAGCCTGCCAGGTCAGCGACCCGAGCAGAAATCGAACACATGTTCGAGTCGACGACGGTGGGTAACGATCAGGCAGCGACGGTGATCTCCAGCGCGGCCCGCCCGGCCTCGGTCAGCTCGGCGGGAACGCGCCCGCTGGCGCCTTCGACGGCGGGCCGCAGGTAGCCACCGTGGGCGAGGGCGTGCGCGGTCATCTGATCGCAGCAGGCGAATCCATCGATGAAGAGGTCGGGCTCGCAGCTACACGACATCTGCGCGCGACCGGCGGCCACCGCCTTCAGCATCGCCATCGCGCGGTGAGTGAGCTCGACTCCTGAACCGGACACCGGACTGCCTTCCTCTCGCAACCACTACAACGAGTCATTCGCCCGTTGGGCCGATTGTGTTACTTACGGCACTATGACGCTTCGGGTGCGGGTGAGGTTCCGTGCCGTTCGCGGCTTTTCGGTGAGGGGCCAGCGGGAGAGACCACGACCTCGCCTGAGCAACCGGCGGCCGGGCTCCCCCGAGCAACCGGCGGCCGGCAACGCAAACCAGGCACGACGTCACCAGACCTCCCCCGCCCCTCGTCCTCGCCGCTCTTCAGTCGACGGTTGAGCTTGTCAAGGCACGCTTTCCCGCCTTGACAAGGTCGACCGGCGGCTGAACACTCCGCGAGGAGGGGTGGGGGATGTCGGGCCCGCCTTCTTTTTCGTTGGACGCGGGTTCAAAGACAAAGAATGTCCTCGCCGGACGGGCAGGCTCTGGGATGGCCGGGGCTTCGTAGTCTTGTTGCGTTCTCGTGGGGGCCGCGAGGTGGTCATCCCGCTCCTTTCTGGGTCATGGACCCGCTTGCCACTTCGGCTTTCGCTGGGGTGCCAGGTAGTCGCGGTAATACATCAGCATTGCCACCGTCAACGGGATCGTTGTCAGTGGCCAGACCACCAATGCCACCAGCGGTAGCCACCACGGCAGGTAGTCCGCGTGGCCCAGCAAGACCAATAACGGCGCCAGGATCGCTGCCGGGGTCAGCCAGCCGTACGCGTACGTTCGGGCCACCTCTGGTGCCCTCACGCGGGACCAGCCCGCTATCTCGTAGCGCGTTGTGATCGTCAGGTGGTTGGTGCCCGCCGGGTCGATGCCGTGGTCTCGTACGTAATACCTGCCCAGTGGTGCTATCGGCAGGCCGAACACCATGAACCAGCGGGTGGCGAAACAGTAGCCACTCTCGTCCTTGCGGGTGAAACCCTTGAACTCGAAGCCGATTCCGTTCGCGCTGCGGAGGCTTCGGGGGCCGGGATGCTCGGCTGAGATCGGCCAGACGTCATCGGGCATGCGCGGATCGTAGCCGGGGCCGCCCTCAGCCGTCTGCCAAGCGCAGCTCCAGCGTTCTCGCCCACTCCTTGACTATCTGCTTGCGCCTTCGCGTGTCGTCCGTCAGGAGGTTGGCCAAGCCCAGGCCTCGGGCCAAGTCCAACGTTGCCTGGACCAGTTCGCGCACTCCCGGGCGGGACTCGTCCACACCCAGCAGCTCCACCGTCATCCGGTGCGCCTCGCGGCCCACCCTTGCCTCCAACGGCACCAAGACCTCTCGCAGCGCCTCGTCCGTCGCCGCCACCGACCAGAGCTGCAGCGCCGCCCTGAACAACGGTCCCGTGTACAGATTCAGGACCATCTCCACCACGCGCTCGATGCGCGTCGAGCCGTTCGGGAGGTCCGCCGCCTGGGCCTTCAGCTCGTCTATCTGCGATTGCCCCAGCAGGTCCACCGCTGCCACCACCAGGTCCTCGCGGGCTGGGAAGTGGTGCTGCGCCGCTCCTCGCGATACCCCCGCCCGCTCGGCTATGCCCGCCACCGTGACGCCGTGCCAGCCTCGCTCTCCGAAACTGTCCAACGCCGCCTCGATCAACCGCCGCCGCGTTGTGCGGCTGCGCTCCTGCTGGGGCTCGCGGATGCCGGTCAAGCCTTTTCCACCCAGAAGTCGAGCTGGAGGTCCTCTTCCGCCGTGTTGCCGATTCGGTACTTCGCGAAGTCCGTCACCCCGGCTTCGCGCAGCACCTCGTCGTCGATGTAGAAGTTGCCCGTCGCCGACGTGCTCGGCTTCGTCAGGATCACATGCGCCGCGTCGGCCATGATCTCCGGTGTTCGGCTTCGGGAGGCCAACTCCGCCCCCACCACGTTGCGGATCGCCGCCGTGTCGATCGTTGTCCGGGGCCACAGCGAGTTCACCGCCACCCCGTCCTCGCGCAGCTCCGCCGCCAAGCCCACCGTTACCAGGCTCATCGAGTACTTCGCGATGCTGTACGCCAAGTGTCCGGCCGTGAACCACTTCTCGTCGAGGCTGATCGGCGGGGACAACGTCAGGATGTGTGCGTTCGACGACCGGCGCAGGTGCGGGATCGACAGCTTGGACAGCAGGAACGTTCCGCGCGCGTTGATGTCCTGCATCAAGTCGTAGCGCTTCATGCTCACCTGGTCCGTCGGCGTCAGGTCGATCGCGCTCGCGTTGTTCACCACGATGTCGATGCCGCCGAACTGCTCCGCCGTCTTCGCCACCGCGGCCGCCACTCCGTCGTCGTCGCGGACGTCGCCGATGATCGGCAACGCCTGGCCGCCCGCCTCTTCGATCGCCTTCGCCGCCGTGTAGATCGTGCCCGGGAGCTTCGGGTGCGGCTCCGCCGTCTTCGCCAGCAACGCGATGTTCGCGCCGTCCGCAGCCGCTCGGAGTGCGATCGCCTCGCCGATGCCCCGGCTGCCGCCGGACATGATGATCGTCTTGCCGTCCAGTGTAGACAAAGCGACCCTCCTAGTAGGACTTCGGGAGGCCGAGGCTGTGCTGGCCGACGAAGTTGAGCACCATCTCGCGGCTGACCGGGGCGATCCGGCCCAAGCGCACCGCCGTCACCAGGGTGCCGAGGCCGTACTCGGTCGCCAAGCCGTTGCCGCCGTGTGTCTGGACCGCCTGGTCCGTCGCTCGGATCGCCACCTCGGCCGCCGCGTACTTGGCCATGTTCGCCGATTCGCCCGCGCCGAAGTCGTCGCCCGAATCGTAGAGCGACGCCGCCTTCTGCGTCATCAGCTTCGCCAGCTCCAGCTCGATCTTGATCTCCGCCAGCGGGTGCGCCAGGCCCTGGTGCGTGCCGATCGGTGCGCCCCAGACCTTCCGCTCGTTCGCGTAGCCGACCGCCTTCGCCAGCGCGTACCGGGCGATGCCCAGTGAGAACGACGCGCCCATGATGCGTTCCGGGTTCAGGCCCGCGAACAGCTGCGCGATCGCCGCGTCCTCCTCGCCCACCAGCGCCTCCGCCGGGAGCTTGACGTCGTCGAGGAACAGCGAGAACTGGTTCTCCGGTGCGATGATGTCCATCGGGATCTTCGTGTACTCGAAGCCCTCGGTGCCCGTCGGCAGGATGAACAGCGCGGGCTTCAGCTTGCCCGTCTTCGCGTCCTCGGTGCGGCCGACCACCAGCACCGCGTCGGCCTCGTCGACGCCGGAGATGAACACCTTGCGTCCACTGAGGACCCAGCCGTCGCCGTCGCGCTTGGCCGTCGTCGTGATCTTGTGGGAGTTCGAGCCCGCGTCCGGCTCGGTGATCGCGAAGACCATCCGCTTGGTTCCGTCGGCGATGCCCGGCAGCCACTGCTTCTTCTGCTCTTCGGTGCCGAAGCGGGAGATCACCGTGCCGCAGATCGCCGGCGAGACGACCATCAGCAGCAACGGCGAGCCCGCCGCGGCCAGCTCTTCGAGCACTGCCGCGAGGTCGGCGATGCCCGCACCCCCGCCGCCGTACTCCTCGGGGATGTTGACGCCGAGGTAGCCCAGCCGGCCGGCCTCGTCCCACAGCTCGTGGGTCTTCTCGTCCGCCCGCGCCTTGCGGGCGTAGTACTCGTGCCCGTACTTGGCGCCGAGCTCGGCGACCGCCTTGCGGAGCGCGATCCGCTCTTCCGGCTCGATGAAGTTCATGGCGTTCATGCGTTTTCTCCCACCACCGCGAGGATCGTGCCCACTTCGACCTGCTGACCGACCGTGACCGGGAGCTCCGCCACCACGCCGTCGGCGGGGGCGGCGATCCGGTGTTCCATCTTCATCGCCTCGAGCCACAGCAGCGGGTCGCCCGCCTTCACCGCGTCCCCGGCCTGAACCGCGAGCCGGACGACGGTGCCCGGCATCGGCGCCACCAGGGACCCGGCGGCCAGTGCCGCGTCCGGGTCGGCGAACCGCGGCTCGGCCTTGAGCGCCACGGAACCCAGCGGCGAGTCCACGTAGGACACGCCGTCGTGCCGGGCGACGTCGAACGTGCGCCGCACCCCGGCGACGTCCAGCACGACCCGGCCCGGCTCGGCCGTCACCAGGTCGGCTTCGAAACCTTCCGCGCGGAGGCCGTCCCGGGTCAGTGAGTAGACGACCTCGTACTCGCGGTCGGCGACCGTGAAGACCTTGCGCTGCCCGGCCGAACGGACGTTGCGCCAGCCGCTGGGCAGCCTGCCCTGCGTGGTCGCGGCCGCCCGGTTGCCCGCCGCGTCGGCCAGCGCCGCGGCCAGCGCCGAGAGACGCTCGGTGTCCTCAGTGGCCAGTGGTGCGGCGAGGGTGTCGAGACCGTGGCGGTCGAAGAACGCCGTGTCGGTCTCCCCGGCCAGGAACGCCTCGTGCCGCAGGATGTTCACCAGGAGATCGCGGTTGGTGACGACACCGTGGATCTTGGCCGCGGCCAGCGCCTTGGCCAGCCGCCGGGCGGCTTCGGCGCGGGTCGGGGCCCACGTGACCACCTTGGCGAGCATCGGGTCGTAGTGGACCCCCACCACGGAACCGCTCTCGAACCCCGAGTCGAGCCGCAGCCCCGGCCCGTGCGTGAACGAACGGTCCACATCGGGCACTTCGAACGTGTGCAGCGTGCCGCTCTGCGGCTGCCAGCCCGCGGCCGGGTCCTCGGCGTAGAGCCGGACCTCGATCGAATGGCCCACCGTGGGCGGCGGGTCGGCCGGGAGCCGCTCGCCCTCGGCGATCCGCAGCTGCAACGCGACCAGGTCGAGGCCGGTGACGTTCTCGGTGACCGGGTGCTCGACCTGCAAGCGCGTGTTCATCTCCAGGAAGTAGAACCGGCCGTCCGGCCCGGCCAGAAACTCGACCGTGCCCGCACCGACGTAGTCGATCGCCTTGGCGGCCTTGCGCGCGGCTTCGAACAGCTCCTCGCGCATGGCCGCGTCGACGAACGGCGACGGTGCCTCCTCGACGACCTTCTGGTGGCGGCGCTGGATCGAGCACTCGCGCTCCCCCACCGCCCACACCGTGCCGTGGGTGTCGGCCAGGACCTGGACCTCGATGTGGCGCCCGGTCTCCAGGTACCGCTCGCAGAAGACGGTCGGGTCGCCGAACGCCGATCCGGCTTCCGCGCTGGCGCCTTCCACCGCTTCGGCCAGCTCGTCGAGCGAGCGGACCACGCGCATGCCGCGGCCACCACCGCCGGCGGACGCCTTGACCAGCAACGGCAAGTCGTCCTCGGTCACCGAGGCCGGGTCCAGTTCGGACAGCACGGGCACCCCGGCCGTGGCCATCAGCCGCTTGGACTCCACTTTGGAGCCCATCGTCTCGATCGCCGACGGTGGCGGCCCGACCCACGTCAGCCCGGCGTCGAGGACGGCCCGCGCGAACGCGGCGTTCTCGGACAGGAAGCCGTAGCCCGGGTGGACGGCGTCGGCGCCGGTCTCGGCCGCGGCCTTGACCAGCAGCTCGGCACGCAGGTACGTGTCCGACGGCGCGTTGCCGGGCAGCCGGACGGCGGCGTCGGCCTCGAGGGCGTGCGGGGCGGCGGCATCGGCGTCGGAGAACACCGCGACCGTGCCGATCCCGGCGTCGCGGCAGGTGCGGAACACGCGGCGGGCGATCTCGCCGCGGTTGGCGACCAGCAGGTTCTGGATCATCGCTCACTCACATCCGGAAGACGCCGAAGCCCTCGGCGCCCTTCACTGGTCCATTGTGGATCGCGGACAGGCTCAGCCCGAGCACGGTCCGGGTGTCACGCGGGTCGATGATGCCGTCGTCGTAGAGCATGCCGGAGAGGAACATCGGCATCGACTCGGCCTCGATCTGACCTTCCACCATGGCGCGCATGGCCTTGTCGTGCTCCTCGTTGTACTCCTGGCCGCGGCTCTCGGCCGCCGCGCGGGCCACGATGGACAGCACCCCGGCCAGCTGAGCCGGGCCCATCACCGCGGACTTCGCGCTCGGCCACGCGAACAGGAACCGCGGGTCGTAGGCACGACCGCACATGCCGTAGTGCCCGGCGCCGTACGACGCTCCCATGAGGACGGACAGGTGCGGCACCTTCGAGTTCGACACGGCGTTGATCATCATCGCGCCGTGCTTGATGATGCCGCTCTGCTCGTACTCCTTGCCGACCATGTAGCCGGTCGTGTTGTGCAGGAACACCAGCGGTGTGTCGATCTGGTTGGCCAGCTGGATGAACTGCGCGGCCTTCTGCGACTCCTCGCCGAACAGCACGCCCTGGGCGTTGGCCAGCACGCCGACCGGGTAACCGTGGATGCTCGCCCAACCGGTGACCAGCGAAGAGCCGTACAGCGGCTTGAACTCGTCGAAGTCGGAGCCGTCGACGACGCGGGCGATGACCTCGCGCGGGTCGAACGGCACCTTGAGGTCGGTCGGCACGATGCCGAGCAGGTCCTCGGCGTCGTACAGCGGCTCGTCGTAGTCCGGCTTCGGCGTCGGCCCCTGCTTGGTCCAGTTGAGCCGCTTGATGATGTTGCGGCCCAGGCGGATGGCGTCGGCCTCGTCGACGGCCAAGTAGTCGGCCAGGCCGGACGTCCGCGCGTGCATCTCGGCGCCGCCGAGCGACTCGTCGTCGGACTCCTCACCGGTCGCCATCTTGACCAGCGGCGGACCGCCGAGGAACACCTTCGCGCGTTCCTTGACCATCACGACGTAGTCCGACATGCCCGGCAGGTACGCGCCACCGGCGGTCGAGTTGCCGAAGACCAGCGCGACCGTCGGGCAGCCCGCGGCCGAGGCGCGGGTGATGTCCCGGAAGATCCGGCCGCCCGGGATGAAGATCTCCTTCTGCGTCGGCAGGTCCGCGCCGCCGGACTCGACGAGATTGATCGTCGGCAGCCGGTTCTGCGCGGCGATGTCCGCGGCCCGGAAGGACTTCTTCGTGGTCCAGGGGTTGCTCGCGCCGCCCTTGACCGTCGGGTCGCTCGCCGAGATCAGGCACTCGACGCCTTCGACGACGCCGATGCCGGTCACCAGGCTCGCGCCGACGCGGTAGTCGGTGCCCCACGCGGCCAGCGGCGACAGCTCCAGGAACGGCGAGTCCTGGTCGAGCAGCAGCTCGATCCGTTCCCGCGCGAGGAGCTTGCCGCGCTTGCGGTGCCGTTCGACGTATTTCTCGCCGCCACCGGCCACGGCCTTGGCGTGCTCGGCGTCGATCTCGGCGAGCTTCTCCAGCATCGCGTCGCGGTTCGCGCCGAACTCGGCGGCCCGCGTGTCCACTGTGGACCTCAGGGTAGTCACGAGGTGTATCCCAATCGCTTCGCGGCCAGGCCGGTGAGGATCTCGGTGGTGCCGCCGCCGATGCCGAGGATCCGGACGTCGCGGTAGTGGCGCTCCACTTCGGACTCGCGCATGTAGCCGAGCCCGCCGTGCAGCTGGACGGCCTCGTTGACCACCCACTCGGCGGCCTCGACGGCGGTGTTCTTGGCGAAACAGGCTTCGGCGATGACCTCTTCCCCGGACACGTGCCGGATCGCGGCCTGCCGGGTGTAGACGCGGGCGACGTCGATCTTCCGCGCCATCTCGGTGAGCTTGTGCTGCACGACCTGCCGGGAGATGAGCGGACGGCCGAACGTCTCCCGCAGGCGGCACCAGTCCAGCGTCAGGTCGAGGGCCCGCTGGGCGTGCGCGTACGCCTGCACGGCCAGCGAAAGCCGTTCGGTGACGAACTGGGTGGCCACCTGTGCGAACCCGCTGTTCTCGGCCCCGACCAGGTTCTCCACCGGCACCCGGACGTCCACGTAGGACAGCTCGGCGGTGTCGGAGCAGAGCCAGCCCATCTTCTCCAGCTTGCGGGACACGGTGAACCCGGGCGTTCCGCGCTCGACGACGATCAGCGACAGGCCGTGAGCGCCGTCGCCGCCGGTGCGCACGACCGTCGTGACGAAGTCCGCGCGGCAGCCGGAGGTGATGAACGTCTTGGCGCCGTTGATGACGTACTCGTCGCCTTCACGCACGGCCGTCGTCCGGATCCCGGCGACGTCGGAGCCGCCGTCGGGTTCGGTGACGGCCAGCGAGCCGATCTTGTCCCCGGCCAGCGTCGGGCGCACCCAGCGCTCGATCTGCACCGGGTCGTTCGCCTCGGCGATGTGCGGGACGGCGATGCCGCAGGTGAACAGCGACGCGAAGAGCCCACCGGAGCCGCCCGCGTAGTGGATCTCCTCAGCGACGACCAGCGCGTCCAGGTAGTTGCCGTCGCCGCCGCCGATCTCCTCGGGGAAGGCGACGCCCAGTAGGCCGAGGTCCCCGGCCTTGCGGTGCAGTTCGCGGGGCAGCTCGCCCTCGCGCTCCCAGCCGTCGAGGTGCGGCAGGACCTCCTGCTCGACGAACTTCCGCACGGTCTTGCGCAGCTCGGCCCGCTCGGGGGTCCGGAACGGGTCGGTCACAGGAGCACCTCGGGGATGTCGATGAGCCGGGAGCGCAGCCACTCGCCCAGCGCCTTGGCCTGCGGGTCGAACCGCGCCTGCGACGCGACGCCCTGGCCGAGAATGCCTTCGACGACGAAGTTCATCGCCCGCAGGTTCGGCAGGAGGTAGCGCGTCACGGTGAGGTCGGCGGTCTCGGGCAGCAGCAGCTTGAACTCGGCGACGGTCAGCCGGTGCACCAGCCACCGCCACGCTTCTTCCGACCGCACCCAGACACCGAGGTTGGCGTTGCCCCCCTTGTCGCCGCTGCGGGCCCCGGCGATCGTGCCCAGCGGCACCCGCCGCACGCGCCCGTGGTCCAACGGCTCCGGCAACGCGGGCTCGTCCACTTCGGACAATTCACGGGTGGACGTCGAAGGCGCTATGTCGACTCGCATCCCGTCCGGCAGCACGGCGACGTGCGGAACCTCGCGGGCGTCCACATAGGCCGCGGTGTAGACGCCGAACGGCGACGCGTCCGACGGCGGCGCGGTGACGTGGAACCCCGGGTAGCTCGCCAGGGCCAGCTCGACGGCGGCGCCGGTGAACGCCCGCCCGGCCACCTTCGGGTCGGCGTCCTTGACGGCCACGTGCAGCAACGCGCTCGCGGTCTGCTCGGTGTCGGCGTCGGCGTGGTCGGTGCGGGCCAGCGTCCAGCGGATCTCGGCGGGCGGCCGGTCCTTCAAGGACGCTTCGAGCTGTTCCCGCACCAGCGCGGCTTTCTCCTCGATGTCGAGTCCGGTGAGGACGAACGTCGTCTCGTTGCGGAACCCGCCGAGGGTGTTCAGCGCGACCTTCAGCGTGGGCGGCGGGGCTTCGCCGCGGACGCCGGAGATGCGGACGCGGTCGGGCCCATCTTCGGTCAGCGAGAGCGTGTCGAACCGCGTGGTGACGTCCGGCCCGGCGTACCGCGCGCCGGTGATCTCGTACAGCAGCTGCGCGGTGACCGTGCCGACGTTCACCACGCCGCCGGTGCCCGGGTGCTTGGTGATGACGCTGGAGCCGTCGGCCTCGATCTCGGCGATCGGGAATCCGGGCACGCCGAGGGAATGCTCGGTGAAGAAGGCGTAGTTGCCGCCGGTGGCCTGGGCCCCGCACTCGATGACGTGCCCGGCCGCGACCGCGCCGGCGAGGGCGTCGAAGTCGTCGCGGGCCCAGCCGTAGTGCGCGGCGGCCGGGCCGACGATCACCGACGCGTCGGTGACGCGCCCGGTCACGACGACGTCGGCGCCCGCGTTCAGGCACTCCGCGATGCCCCACGCGCCGAGGTAGGCGTTGGCGGTCAACGGTTTCCCGAGGTTCAGCTCCTCGGCGCGGGCCACCAGGTCGTCGCCTTCGACGTGCGCGATCTTGACGTCGAGGCCCAGCTTGCCCGCCAGTTCGCGGAGGGCGCCGGCGAGCCCGGCCGGGTTGAGCCCGCCCGCGTTGGCGACGATCTTGACGCCTTTTTCCCGCGCCAGGCCGAGGTTCTCCTCCATCTGGCGCAGGAACGTCTTGGCGTAGCCGCGGTTGGCGTCCTTCATCCGGTCGCGGCCGAGGATGAGCATGGTCAGTTCGGCCAGGTAGTCGCCGGTCAGGACGTCGAGCGGGCCACCGGTGAGCATCTCGCGGACCGCGCTGAAGCGGTCGCCGTAGAAGCCGGACGCGTTGCCGATGCGGTAGGTCATGCGAACTGCCCCGGCTTCCGGCCCGCCCCGGGCGGCCCGGCGAAGGCCTGCGCGATGCCGAGCCACTCCTCGACGTCGGCGCCGTGGGCGAGGAGATCGGTGTCGGCCGGGTGCCGCCGCTGCGTCACGACCAGGCAGAAGTCCAGCGCGCTGCCGGTGAGCTTCTGTTCGGCGTCCTCCGGGCCGAACGCCCAGGTGGAGCCGTCCGGCGCGGTCAGCTCGACGCGGAACTCCTCCGCCGGCGGGGCGAGCGAGTTGGTCAGGTAGGCGAAGTCGCGGGTGCGCGTGCCGAAGCGGGCGATGTGCCACAGCCGCGCGGTCGGCTCGCGGGTCAGGCCGAGCGCGTCGAAGACGTCCTGGCCGTGGGCCCAGGTTTCCATCATCCGCGCGGTGGCCATGGAGGCCGCGCTCATCGGCGGCCCGTACCAGGGCAGCTTCTGCCCCTCCGGCACGGCGGCGAGCGCTTCGGCCAGCGCCGCGCGGCCGACCCGCCAGTCTTCGAGGATTTCGCGCGGCGGCCGCTCGGCCCCCGCGGCGGCGCCGTCGTCGACGTAGGTCTCCCCCGCCTTGAGCAGCTCTTCGACCTCGGCCTGCCAGTCCTCCGGGTGGGCCGCCGCGATCAGGGCCTTGCGGTCGGTCCAGGCCAGGTGCGCGATCTGGTGCGCGATCGTCCACCCCGCGGCCGGGGTTTCCCGCGCCCAGTCCGACGCGGGCAGGTCCGCCACCACGTCGTCGATCGTCCGTGTCTCCGCGTCGAGATCCCCGAGGATCACGCCGAGATCCGCCATCCGCCGCCTCCTTGCGTCCTGCCGCCCAGCGTCGCACCGGCCGTCGGAAAAATCAAGCACGCCTGATTGTTTCGCCCCGGACGCTGCGGACACACTATTGACATCTTGCCAGTAGCGGCGGACTGCAATACTTTCCTGACCATGGCCGACTACGCCGAGATCACCTACGCCGTCGCGGACCGGATCGCCACGGTCACGCTGAACCGCCCGGAGGCGCGCAACGGCTACACGATCCGGATGGCCGACGAGCTCGGCGACGCGATGGACCGCGCCGACCGCGACGAAGACGTCCGCGTGGTCGTGCTGACCGGTGCGGGCAAGGACTTCTGCGTCGGCGCGGACCTGTCGCAGGGTGGCTTCGACTTCGACCCGGAGACCGGGCCGGACGCCGCCTGGCAGGAACCGGCCGGCCGGTGCTCGAAGCGGATCTTCACGATGAACAAGCCGGTGATCGCGGCCCTGCACGGCGCGGCCGTCGGCGCGGGCATCACCATCACGCTGGCCTGCGACTACCGGTTCGCCGCCGAGGACTCGCGGTTCGGGTTCGTGTTCCCCCGCCGCGGCATCTACCCCGAAGGCGCGTCGGCGTGGTTCCTCCCCCGGCTCGTCGGCATGGGCACCGCCCTCGACTGGATGATCAGCGGCCGGGTGTTCCCCGCGGCCGAGGCCGTCGGGAAAGGCTTGGTGCACCGGGTTTTCCCGGCCGGGACCGTGCTGGACGAGTCCTACGCGGTGGCCCGCGAGATCGTGGCGACGACGGCGCCGGTGTCGGTCGCGGTGACCCGCCAGCTGCTCTACCGGATGGCGGGCGCGGACTCGCCGTTCCCGGTGCACGAGCTCGACTCGCGCCTGATCGGCGGCCTGGGCACGAGCCCGGACGCCGTCGAGGGCGTGATGTCGTTCCTGCAGAAGCGCCCGCCGTCGTTCGGCATGCGCGTCGACAAGGACCTTCCCCCGTACCTCCCCTGGTTGGACGAATGAGCCTCTACCCGCCGCAGCCCTGGAACCTGACCGCCGACGCGCGGGTGTCGGTCTGGCGCGTGCCGCCGTCTCAGCTGCCGGCCTTGCCCGACGGCGTCTCGCCGTTGCTCGTGGCCGGGCAGGCGAGCGTGTTCACGGCGTGGATCGACTACACCCCGCCCGGGCAGCTGAGCTACCACGAGCTGCTGGCGGCGGTGTCGATCAAGGCCCGCCGCGTGTCGTGCACGATCACGGAGATCTGGGTCGACAGCGAGGCGTCCCTGGCGGGCGGCCGGGAGCTGTGGGCGATCCCGAAGGACCTGGCGGCCCTGGACTTCACGGGCGGCCGCACGTTCACGGCGACGGCGGCAACGGCCGACGACTGGATCGCGACGGCGGCCTTCACCCGCCGGGCGGGACTGCCGCTGCGGCTGCCGACGTCGTTCGAGGTGGTCCAGGAGCGCGACGGGCTCCTGCGGACCCCGGTCGGCGCGAAGATCAGCCCGCGCCCGGCGTCGGCCGACTGGAGCTTCAACCCGGAGGGCCCCCTCGGCTACCTCGCCGGGCGGCGTCCGGTGGCGAGCTTGGAGCTGCCTTCTTCGACGTTGCGCTTCGGCGCCTGAGCGGCCGCGGGTCTTGAATGAGTCATTCAGGACCTCCGAAGACCTGAATGAGTCATTCAAGACATCGGCCGCGCCGTGAGCAGCACCTCTGGGTGATCACGTAACCCGCCAGGGTGAGTAAGCGCGACACGCCATCCCTTGGGTCCCGCGCGCGCCTCGACCCCTACATGTAGTCTCTGGGAACCGGCAGCCCCCAGCGACGGGGAGACCGCTGCAGAGGGTCGCCGGGCAGCTTTGAAGAACCTGCAGCGCACGGCCTCGCGAGGCCGTGCGGCGATCGAACGCGCCCAAAATCAGGAGACACGCATGTCAGTCGAAACCGGTCAGCGGCCGTCAGCCGCCGACACACCCACCGCGATCCGGGTCATCCGGCGGGACGGCAGCGTGTCGCCGTTCGACGCCGGGAAGATCTCGGTCGCGCTGACCAAGGCGTTCCTCGCGGTCGAGGGTGGCGACGCCGCCGCGTCCTCCCGCGTGCACCACGTCGTCGCCGAGCTGACCCAGCAGGTCGAGGCCTCCCTGCTCCGTCACGCCGGCCCCGAGACCGCCCTGCACATCGAGCAGATCCAGGACCTCGTCGAGCTCGCGCTGATGCGCGGCGAGCACCACAAGGTCGCGCGCGCGTACGTCCTCTACCGCGAGGAGCGCGCGAAGGCCCGCGAGGCCGCCAAGCCGGTCGCGGCCGAGGTCGCCCTGAACGTCAAGGGCACCGACGGCATCCTCCGTCCGCTGGACTGGGCCCGCGTTTCCCACGTGGTGGGCGAAGCCGTCGCCGGCCTTGACGACGTCAGCGCCGAGTCGGTGCTGGCCGAGACCAAGCGCAACCTCTACGACGGCATCAGCGCCGACGAGCTGGCGCTGGCCCAGATCATGGCCGCCCGCGTGCTGGTCGAGCAGGAGCCGAACTACTCCTACGTCTCCGCCCGTCTGCTGCTGGACAAGCTGCGCGGCGAGGCCCTGAGCTACCTCGCGAAGAAGCCGCGTCAGGCCAGCCAGGACGAGATGGCGACCGAGTACCCCGCGTACTTCCGCGCCTACCTGCGCCGCGCGATCGAGCTGGAGCTGGTCGACGGCGAGCTGCAGCGCTTCGACCTGGACAAGATCACCGCCGCGATCCGGCCCGAGCGCGACCTCGACTTCGGCTTCCTCGGCCTGCAGACCCTCTACGACCGGTACTTCCAGCACCACGACGGCACCCGCTTCGAGCTGCCGCAGGCGTTCTTCATGCGCGTCGCCATGGGTCTCGCGATCCGCGAGGACGACCGCGAAGCCCGTGCCATCGAGTTCTACGAGCTGCTGTCGAGCTTCCACTTCATGGCCTCGACGCCGACGCTGTTCAACTCGGGCACCACGCGCCCGCAGCTGTCGTCCTGCTTCCTGACCACCGTGGACGACGACCTGGACTCCATCTTCCAGGCCTACAAGAACAACGCGCTGCTGGCGAAGTACTCGGGCGGCCTCGGCAACGACTGGACCCCGGTCCGCGGCCTCGGCGCGCACATCAAGGGCACCAACGGCCAGTCGCAGGGCGTCGTGCCGTTCCTCAAGATCGCCAACGACACCGCCGTCGCGGTCAACCAGGGCGGCAAGCGCAAGGGCGCGGCCTGCGCGTACCTCGAGACCTGGCACGTGGACATCGAGGAGTTCCTCGACCTGCGCAAGAACACCGGCGACGACCGCCGCCGCACCCACGACATGAACACCGCGAACTGGGTGCCGGACGAGTTCCTCCGCCGCGTCGAGGCCAACGCCGAGTGGACGTTGTTCTCGCCGAACGAGACTCCGGACCTGCACGACCTCTACGGCAACGAGTTCGCGCAGCGCTACCGCGAGTACGAGGCCGCCGCCGACCGCGGCGAGATCAAGGTGTTCCGCCGGATCCGCGCCGTCGACCTGTGGCGCCGGATGCTGACCATGCTGTTCGAGACCGGTCACCCGTGGATCACGTTCAAGGACCCGTGCAACCTGCGCTCGCCGCAGCAGCACGTCGGCGTCGTGCACTCGTCCAACCTGTGCACCGAGATCACGCTGAACACCAACAGCGAAGAGGTCGCGGTCTGCAACCTCGGCTCGGTCAACCTGCTCAAGCACGTCACCCCGGAAGGCCTTGACACCAAGCGCCTCGAGAAGACCGTGCGCACCGCCGTCCGCATGCTGGACAACGTGATCGACATCAACTTCTACACGATCCCGGAGGCGCGCCGCTCCAACCTGCGCCACCGGCCGGTCGGGCTGGGGCTGATGGGCTTCCAGGACGCGCTGTTCGAGCTGGGCCTGCCGCTGTCGTCGGAGGCCGCCGTGCAGTTCGCCGACACGAGCATGGAGCACATCTCCTACTACGCGATCTCGGCGTCGACCGACCTCGCCGAGGAGCGCGGCCAGTACCAGTCGTTCGAGGGTTCGCTGTGGAGCAAGGGCATCCTGCCGATCGACTCGATGCAGCTGCTCATCGACGCGCGCCAGGGTGACAACCTCGACGTCGACCTGTCGACCACTCTGGACTGGGCGCCGCTGCGCGAGCGGGTCAAGACCGTCGGCATGCGCAACTCCAACGTGATGGCGATCGCGCCGACCGCGACGATCTCCAACATCTGCGGCGTCGGCCAGTCGATCGAGCCGCTGTTCCAGAACCTGTACGTCAAGTCGAACATGTCCGGCGACTTCACCGTGGTGAACCCGCACCTGGTCCGCTCGCTCAAGGCGCGCGGGCTGTGGGACGAGGTCATGGTCAGCGACCTCAAGTACTTCGACGGCAGCCTCGGCCAGATCGACCGCGTGCCGGACGACCTGAAGGCGCTGTACGCCACGGCGTTCGAGATCGAGTCGAAGTGGCTGGTGGACGCCGGTTCGCGGCGGCAGAAGTGGATCGACCAGGCGCAGTCGCTGAACCTGTACATCGCGGCGCCGAGCGGCCGCAAGCTCGACGAGCTGTACCGCTACGCGTGGCACAAGGGCCTCAAGACCACGTACTACCTGCGGGCGCAGTCCGCGACGCACGTGGAGAAGAGCACCCTGCGCGGCACCGACGGCAAGCTGAACGCCGTCTCGGCCACCCCGGCCCCGGCGCCCGCTCCCACCCCGGCCCCGGCGCCTTCGCCTTCGCCGTCGCCTGCTCCGGCTCCCGCGCCGGACGTCGACTTCGTGGCCACCGAAGGCGCCGCCTGCCGCATCGACGACCCCGACTGCGAAGCCTGCCAGTAAGCCCTCCCGCGCGGGTCGTGAGTGTTTAGGGCGGTTAGAACCGCCCTAAACACTCACGACCCCACCTGCATGAAGTGAGTGACATGACCAACGTGGAGACGACGGACGCGACCGGCCTCGGGGAGATCGAGGTCGGCGCCGCCCGGATCAACGTCGACGACAAGCGCATGATCAACGCGCGCGCCGACGTCAACCAGCTGCTGCCCATGAAGTACAAGTGGGCGTGGGAGAAGTACCTGGCCGGCTGCAACAACCACTGGATGCCGACCGAGGTCGCCATGCAGGCCGACATCGCGCTGTGGAAGTCGCCGGACGGCCTCACCGAGGACGAGCGGCAGATGCTCAAGCGCAACCTGGGCTTCTTCGCGACCGCGGAGTCCTTGGTGGCCAACAACATCGTGCTCGCGGTGTACCGGCAGATCACCAACCCCGAGTGCCGCCAGTACCTGCTGCGCCAGGCGTTCGAGGAGGCCGTGCACACGCACACCTTCCAGTACATCTGCGAGAGCCTCGGCCTGGTCGAGGGCGAGCTGTTCAACATGTACCGCGAGGTCCCGTCCATTTCGGACAAGGACGCGTGGGCGCTGAAGTACACGCAGAACCTGGAGAACCCGGACTTCGAGACCGGGACGCCGGAGGCCGACCAGGCGTTCCTGCGTGACCTCGTCGCGTTCTACGTGATCTTCGAGGGCATGTGGTTCTACACCGGCTTCGCGCAGATCCTGTCGCTGGGCCGCCGGAACAAGATGGTCGGCATCGCCGAGCAGTACCAGTACATCCTGCGCGACGAGTCGATCCACCTGAACTTCGGGATCGACTGCATCAACCAGATCAAGATCGAGAACCCGCACCTGTGGACCGAGGAGTTCCAGGCCGAGGTGCGCGGGATGCTGCAGGAGGCGTGCGAGCTGGAGGTCGCGTACGCGCGCGACACGATGCCGCGCGGCATGCTGGGGCTGTCGGCGCAGCTGTGCGAGCAGTACATGCACTTCATCACCGACCGGCGCGCGCAGCAGATCGGCCTCCAGCCGATCTTCGGCGAGACCGAGAACCCGTTCCCGTGGATGTCCGAGGCGATGGACCTGAAGAAGGAGAAGAACTTCTTCGAGACCCGCGTGATCGAGTACCAGTCGGGCGGCGCCCTCGACTGGGACTGAGCGCCCCAAGCGCCCCAATGTGGCCTTCGGTGCGTCAGACGCACCGAAGGCCGCCTTGGGTGCGTCAGACGCAACCAAGGCCACATTGGGGCGTTCGGGCTCAGTCCGTGGTGACCCGGATGATCGTCTTGCCCCGCTGACGGTGCGCGAACGCGTCGGGCGCCTCCTCGAGCGGACGCACCGGACCGGACGGCGGCTTCAACCGCCCGTCCCGCACCCGCTGGGCCAGCTCCGCGAGCCGGACGCGGTCGGCCTCGACCACGAAGAAGATCGCGCGGCCGTCACGTGGCCGGACCGTCGGCGGCTCCGCCACCGTCACCAGCGTGCCACCCGGCCGCACCAGCTCGGCCGAGCGCTCCAGCACCTCGCCGCCGAGCACGTCGAACACGACGTCGACCGCGCCCGCCTCGGCAAGGTCCGCGACCGGCAGGAACTCGTGGGCTCCCAGACCGAGCACGGCGTCGCGGGCGTCGGGACGGCCCGTGCCGATAACCCGGGCTCCCGCCTCGCGCGCCAGCTGGATCGCGATCGACCCGACGGCTCCCGCGGCGCCGTGGATCAGCACCGTCTGCCCGGCGACGAGCCGCGCGTGGTCGAACAACCCCTGCCACGCCGTCAGTCCCGAGATCGGCAACGCGGCCGCGACCTCGTGGGCGATGTCGGCGGGAAGCGGGGCGAGGTTGCGCGCCTCGACGGCCGTGTACTCGGCCAGCGATCCGTCGCGCGCCCAGTCGGCGAGGCCGAACACGCGCTGGCCGACGGTGAGCCCGGTGGTGCCGTAACCCAGTTCCGCGACGACACCCGACAGCTCGTGGCCGGGCACGCTGGGCGTGCGGTCACGCCCGGCCCGGTCCGCCCACGTCGTCGGCCAGTCCAGCTCTCCCGGGGTGAACCCGGCCGCGTGCACCCGCACGATGACGTCGTTCTCGGCGGCGTGCGGGTGCGGCCGCTCGCTCAGGACGAGACCGGAAGCCCGGTCCTGCACGGTGATCGCCTTCATCAGCTCTCCCACCCCGAGCCGAGGATCCGCTCGACGGTCTTCACGCGCCGGAAGCCGGGGATGAAGTGCTCCAGCACGTCGGAGTTCACCGTCCCGTTGGTCGTCTCCGGGCGGTCCTTCTGCCCGTCGACGTAGGCCCGCAGGAACTCGTTCTTGAAGTCACCGCGCGGGTGCACGGCGACGACCTCCGCCACGCGGTCGGCGTCCAGCTCGTCCAGGCCGAAGCCGAGCACGTCGGTCAGCACGCCGAAGTAGGTGGCGGCGATCTCCGGGCCCATCCGGTGCGGGATGCCCGGCGTGGTGTGCAACGCGATCGCCGTCCACACGGTTTCCGCGGCGGCCGCGGAGAAACCGTGGCCGAGCAGGAACGCGCGCCCGTGGTCGGCGCCGTCGACCTCGAACCGCTGTTCCTCGTCCGAAAACGGCTTCACCAGCCCGGTGTCGTGGAACAGGGCGGCGAGGTAGAGCAGCTCGGGGTCCGGCTTGACGCCGAGCCGCTCGGCGTGGATCCGGGCGAAGAAGTACACCCGGCGGGAGTGGTCGTAGAGCAGGGGGCTGATCGACTCCCGGACGAGCTTGGCCGCTTCGGCGGTCGCGGCCGTTTCGGGAACCTCCACCCCCGCGATGATCTCTGACATGGCTGTGGGCTTTCTCGTGGTTGACGGACTGGATGTCCGCTTCCCATGCTGCCGAGCGGGCCCCGTCCGGCGCCGCCTCCATCCGGCCGGGAACCCCTCGGATCAGGACGCGGTGAGCCCGTCGAGCACCGCGACGAACTCTTCGGGCCGGGTCACGAACGCCTGGTGGTCACCGGGGACGGCGATCGGCTGGACGCCGAGCCGCGCGGGGAACCGCGGGCACCACGCGTAGTCACCCGGCGGCATGGCCAGATCGCTCTCCCCGGCCAGGTAGCTGATCGGCACGCCGAGCGTCGACAACTCGGGTGCCTTCAACGCCTGCTCGAAGTAGCTCATCGGCTGCGGCACGAGCAGGTCGAAGAGGAGCTTCCGCACGGGCTCCGGCGTCTCCTGGACGAACGCGCTCTCCCACACCTGGTACGGGAGCATGACCGAGCCGTCGCGGGCCAGCTGCCGGAACAACGCGGCGTGCCCCGGCGGCACGTCTTCGATGAGCGGGACGTCGTTCTCCGGCACGAAGGCGCTGTAGAAGACCACCCGGCGCAGCCGCTCCGGAACCCGGTGCGCCGCCCCGAACACGGGGTAGCCGCCCCAGCTGTGCCCCACCAGGGTGACCCCCGACAGGTCGTTTTCTTCGAGGAAACCGGCGAGGAAATCGACCGTGTCGGCCAGCTCGAACCGCTGTCCGCCGTCGCCGTCTGCGAGGCCGGGCAGGGTCAGCGTGGCCACCCGGTGCCCGTCGGCGCGCAGCCGGGCCGCGACCGGGCGCCAGGCCCAGGCGCCCTGCCAGGCGCCGGGCACGAAAACGTACGTCTCCGCCATGGAACGAACCACCTTCCCGCGGCTTCGTCGCCGCGACGGGCCGAACCTAACCGCCACTTACGTTACAGTCAATATATGTAACTTAACTGGTGTGCTACGCATGTCCCATGCCCTCAGCACACCGGGTCGCCTTCTTCGTCTACGACGGCGTGACCCTCCTGGACGTCGCCGGCCCGGCGGAGGTCTTCAAGACGGCGAACCGCTTCGGCGCGGACTACCGGATCGAGCTGCTGTCCCCGACCGGCGAGGACGTCACGTCGAACCTCGGGTTCCGGGTCGGGGTCGACGGCCCGGTCGCCGCCGGCGACGGCACCTACCTGGTGCCCGGCGCCGACCGCTTCCCGGGCGAGCCGGTGCCGGGAGACCTGGCCGCGGCCGCGCGAGTCCCGGCCGAGGGCGCCGGACGCGTCGGGTCGATCTGCACCGGCGCGTTCATCCTGGCCGCCGCCGGACTGCTCGACGGCAAGCGCGCGACCACGCACTGGCAGGTCACCCACAAGCTGGCCGCGCGGTGCCCCACGTGCCGCGTCGAGCCCGACGCGATCTACGTCCGCGACGGCACCACCTACACCTCGGCCGGGGTCACCGCCGGGATCGACCTGGCGCTCGCGCTCGTCGAGGAGGACCACGGCCCCGACCTGACGCGGGACGTCGCCCGCGCCATGGTCGTCTACCTGCAGCGCGCGGGCGGCCAGTCGCAGTTCTCCGCGCCCCTGCAGGGACCGCCGCCCCGGTCGCCCGCGCTGCGGACGATCACCGACCTCGTGACGGCGAACCCCCGAGGCGACCACTCGCTCGGCGAGCTGGCGAAGCATCTCAACGTGAGCACGCGGCACCTGACCCGGCTCTTCCACGACGAGCTGGCCACGACGCCCGCCCGGTACGTCGAGGCCATCCGCTTCGACCTGGCCCGGGCGCTGCTCGACCGCGGCCACACCGCGACGCAGGCCGCCGAGCTCGCCGGGTTCCCCGGCTACGAAAGCATGCGGCGGGTGTTCGCGAAGAAGCTGTCGATCAGCCCGGCGGCCTACCAGCGCCGGTTCAGCACCGCCCGCCGCGGCTGAGCGCGGTCCACCCGAAAAGAGGGCGGCCCAGGTGTTGTCAGGTCGTCAACAAGGGTGCATCGTGAGGGGAGCAGCCGATCTCACCGGGGAGATGGTCACCGTGACGGGCACCGTGAGCCGAGCCACCGAAGCACTGCGCGAACGCGTTCCACCGCTGACCGCGCTCCCCCTCCCCCGCGGCGTCGACCAGCGCTGGCTGCGGTCGCGCTGGCCCGTCAAGGAACTCGCGACACCGCCCGCGGGCAGCGGCCTCAAGCCCGTCCTCGGCGACGAAGGACCGCCGGTGGTCGGGCACATGCTCGAGATGATGCGGTTCGGCCCCGCCTTCGGGCTGCGCCGCCACGAGCTCTACGGCCCGGTGTCGTGGACGGGCGGGTTCGGCCGCCGGATCGTCGCGCTGTCCGGGCCGGAAGCCACCCAGATCGCGCTCGTCAACAAGGACAAGGCGTTCTCGCAGGAGGGCTGGAAGTTCTTCATCGAGAAGTTCTTCGAGCGCGGCCTGATGCTGATGGACTTCGGCGAGCACCGCCTGCACCGGCGGATCATGCAGGAGGCCTTCACCCGGCCCCGCCTGGCCGGCTACGTCGGCCAGATGGCGCCCGCGCTGCGCGAGGGCGTCGCGAGCTGGGGCTCGACCGACCGCCCGCGGCTGTACTGGGCGCTCAAGCAGCTGACCCTCGACGTCGCCACGCGCGTGTTCATGGGCATGCGCAGCGGCGCCGACGCGCACCGGATCAACCGCGCGTTCGTCAGCTCCGTGCGGGCCGGCACCGCCTTCGTGCGCTTCCCGGTGCCCGGCGGGCGCTGGTCGGCCGGGCTGCACGGCCGCAAGGTCCTCGAGCGCTACTTCGGCGAGAACCTGCCCGCCAAGCGCCAGGCCGACGGCGACGACCTCTTCGCCGCGCTCTGCCACGCCACCACCGAAGACGGCGACCGGTTCTCCGACACCGACATCGTCAACCACATGATCTTCCTGATGATGGCCGCGCACGACACGACGACCATCACCAGCAGCGCCATGGCCTACTACCTCGCCAAGCACCCCGAGTGGCAGGAGCGCGCCCGCGAAGAGTCCCTCGCCCTCGGCGACGACCTGCTCGACATCGACGCGATCGACAAGCTCGAAACCCTCGACCTGGTCATGAAGGAGGCGCTGCGGCTGGTCGCGCCGGTGCCGTCGCTGACGCGGCAGACCGTCAAGGACACCGAGGTGCTCGGCCACTACATCCCGGCGGGGACGCTCGTCGGCGTTTCCCCGACGGTCAACCACTTCGCGCCCGAGTGCTGGACCGACCCGTTCACCTTCGACCCCGAGCGGTTCGCCGAACCGCGCCGCGAGGACAAGTCGCACCGGATGGCGTGGATGCCCTTCGGCGGCGGCGCGCACAAGTGCATCGGGCTGCACTTCGGCAGCATCGAGGTCAAGTTGCTGATGCACGAGATGCTGCGGGCCCACCGCTGGTCGGTTCCGGAGAGTTACACCGCGAAGTGGGACTACGTCTCGCTGCCGGTGCCCGCCGACGGTCTCCCGGTGCGCCTGACGCCCCGCTGACCCGGCACTGTCCACCACCGCATACAGGCGGTGACATCATGTCACCAGTTGTGGAGATTCGTTCACTCGTTCAGCCGGTAGACACCCCGTTACGCGCATGATGGCGTGGCATCGATCGCGGCGGAGGGGTACCTAGTGTGGCTTCATGATCCCCGACACCGTGTCTGAACTGGCCTGACCTGTGCGTGAAGAGGTGGAGTGTGCCTGAGCCCGGTGCCGCGCCAGGACTGCTGGACGTGGCGCGCCGGTGGGCGGCGACGTTGGCCGACACCAAAGGAGTAACACTTCCCCCGGAGGAGCTGGAACCGCTGCTGCTGGAGCTCGCGCAGGACGCGATCGGCCACGCCGGTGCTTTGCAACGGTTCACCGCGCTCTACGCGGCGTCGCCGATGGGCATCGCGCTGGCCGACCCGGACGGCGAGATCGTCGAGGCCAACCTCGCGCTCGGCCAGCTCCTCGGCTGCTCGCCGAACAAGCTGCGCGGGCGGCACCTGACCGAGCTCGGCTCGACCGACCACGACGTCTCGCGCCTGCAGGCCGGGCTCGAGCTCGTGCTCGCCGGACGTGAGCGCTACCAGGAGCGGATGCTGCTCGACCACGCCGAGGACGGGCAGCTCTGGACCGACGTCACGCTGGCCAGGCTGCCCGGCGACCGGCCCGGCTCGGTCTACCCGGTGCTGATGGTCTCCGACGCGAACGAGCTGCACCTGCTGCAGGAGCGGCTGCTGCACCAGAACGTGCACGACCCGCTGACCGGGCTGCCGAACGCGTCGTCGTTCACCACCAAGCTCGAGGCGGCGCTCGGGGCCGGCGCGCGGGACGACATCGCGCTGATCTACCTCGACGTCGACGGCTTCAAGGTGATCAACGACGGCCTCGGCGCCGGCGTCGGCGACCAGGTGCTGCGCGGGGTGGCGAGCAAGCTGTCGGCGGTGTTCACCGGTCACCACGACGGGTTCGTCGCGCGGCTGTCCGGTGACGGCTTCGCGGTACTGCTGCGCGGGGAGCTCACCGCCACCGAGGTGATCGGCCTCGTCGAGCGCGCCCTCGAGGACCTCAACGAGCCGATCTACCTGGGCGGGCACGGCATCGGCGTCAGCGCGAGCGCGGGCATCGTGGTGCGCGCGGCCGTCGAAGGCGGCGCCGCCGAGCTGCTGCGGGCGGCGGAGATCGCGCTGCACCGGGCCAAGGAGGCCGGCAAGGCGCAGTGGATGCTGTTCGACCCGGAACTGGACGCCCGCGACCGCGGCCGCTACCAGCTGGGCGCGGTGATCGCCGGCGCGCTGGAGAACGGCGAGTTCTCGCTCGTCTACCAGCCGACGGTGAAGCTCTCGGACACCAGCGCGCTCGCCGCCGTCAACGCCGGGCTGCGGTGGAACCACCCGGACAAGGGCGAGCTGGACTCCGACGAGTTCTACCCGCTGGCCCAGACGACGGGGATGACGGTGCCGCTCGGCCGCTGGCTGCTGGCCGAGTCACTGGCCGCCACGGCCCGCTGGCGGACGCGCTTCGGCGAGGCGGCGCCCGACGTCTGCGTCCGGCTGCCGACGCGGCTGGCCATCGACCCGGACCTGGTGCTGCTGGTCAAGGAGCAGCTGGACAAGCACGAGCTGCCGGCCGAGGCGCTGCGGCTGTGCACGGACCGCGACTCGGTGCTGGACCCGAACGGCGAGGTCCTGGACTCGTTCGCGGTGCTGGCCGACCTGGGCACGCAGCTGGTGCTGACGATTTCGGGGTCGGCGGACCTGGAGCTGATCCCCCGGCACCGCCTGCCGGTCCGGCACGTGATCCTGTCGGGAGCGGTGGTCGACGCGCTCGACACGGACGACCCCCCGGAGGCTGCGATCCGCCACCTGACGCAGCTGGTGACGCGCGCCCGGGAGCTGAAGCTGCGGGTGGGCGCGGAGGGGGTGCGCACGCACGAGCAGGCGGCCCGCTTGCGCCAGCTGGGCGTGATCGCGGCCCGCGGCCCGTTCGTGACGGACTCGGCAACGGGCGACGAGGTCGACGACCTCATCGCCCGCCACCCGGACCGCTAGGCCCAGAGCGCCCCAATGTGGCCTTGGTTGCGTCTGACGCACCGAAGGCCGCCTTGGGTGCGTCTCACGCACCGAAGGCCACATTGGGGCGCTTGAGACCAAGCCGGTGCGGGCGTGGCTTCGAAGACCCGGCAGGATGGGTTCTGCCGCCGACGAAGGGACGTCCATGGACGCCGGAGACCTCGCCCCCGACTTCACCCTGCCCGACGACCGCGGTCAGGACCGCACGCTGTCGGACTTCCTGGCCACCGGCCCGGTCGTGCTGTTCTTCTACCCCGCCGCGATGACGACCGGGTGCACCACCGAAAGCTGCCACTTCCGGGACCTCGCCGCGGAGTTCGCCGAGGTCGGCGCGCACCGCGTCGGGATCAGCCCGGACGCCGTCACCAAGCAGCGCGCCTTCTCCGAAGCCAACAGCTTCGACTACCCACTGCTGTCCGATGTGGACGGCGAGGTCGCGAAGCAGTTCGGCGTGTGGCGGAAACTCCTTCCCCTGCACGCGAAGCGCGTCACCTTCGTGATCGGCGAGGACCGCCGGATCCTCGAGAAGATCAAGAGCGAGCTGAACTTCACCGTCCACGCCGACCAGGCGCTCAAGATCCTCCGCGAACGCGACAAGGTCTCCTAGGGCCGGGTCAGCCGCCACACCCGGTTCGTCCCGCAGCACGCCGGGGCGCGGTCGGCCTCCGCGGGTTCCTTGCCCACCACGGAAAACCCGAGCCGGGCCGGGACCGCTCCACTTCGGACGTTCAGCTCGTCGTGCTTGATCTCGACGTAGCCCGCGCCGCGGCGGAACGCGTCCTCGGTCAGCAGGGTGACCGCGCGCGTGATCAAGCCGCGGCCGGTGAAGTCGCGGGCCAGCCAGTAGCCGATCTCGACGCCGCCCTCGCGGGTCATCACGCCGATGCCGCCCGCGAGCGCGTCGCCGACGCGGATCGCGTAGTCGTACGTGCGCCCGGTCTCCCAGTTTTCGTTGGAGAGCCGCAGGAACGTCGCCGCGTCCTCGTCCGAGTAGCCGTCGGCCGCCCAGAACATCCAGTCGGCCAGGTGCGCCCCGGACGCCTCGATCGCGGCGCGCAGCACCGCGCCGTCGCCGGACTGCCAGCGGGTCAGCGAAAACTCGTCACGGGTGAACGTCTCGGCCGGGGTCTCCATGGCTCCCATGGTGCCCCGGCCGAGTGCGAAACGCTTCCGAATTAGTTGACGATGACGCTGTCGGGCACCGGGGTGTCGTTCTTCAGCGCGTCGAACAGCTGCTTCGACTTGTTCTTGTCCCAGTTCTCCGCCGAGCCGCTGGTCACCGGGACCGTCGTCGTCACGACGCCGCCCGAGGAGATGCCGCGCATCGCGATCGCCAGCCCGGCCAGGTTGTGCACGTGGTCGCCCGAGTCCATGGTCAGCGCGTCCGGCGCCGAGGACAGCAGCGGGAAGAAGTCGAACGGGTTGAGCAGCGTGCCCGGGCTCGCGATCTGGCTGACCAGCGCGCCGATGAACTTGCGCTGGTTGGCGACGCGGTCGAGGTCCGAGCGCGGCGTCGCGTCGCTGTGGCGCATGCGGACGAAGCCCAGCGCCGAGCGGCCGTCGAGCGACTGGCAGCCCGCCTTGATGCTGATGCCGGTCACCGTGTCGTTCATGTCCTTGTCGATGCACATGTCGACGCCGCCGATCGCGTCGACGATCTTGGCGAACCCGCCGAAGCCGATCTCCGCGTAGTGGTCGATGTGCAGGCCGGTGGCGCCTTCGACGGTCTGCGCGAGCAGCTTCGGCCCGCCGAGCGAGAACGCCGCGTTGATCTTGTTCGTGCCGTGGCCCGGGATCTTCACCTGGGAGTCGCGCGGCAGCGACAGCAGCGTCGGCTTGGTGGAGTTGTCCGGGAGGTGCGCGACCATGATCGTGTCGGTGCGCTGCCCGCCACCCGCCGCGGCGACGTCGCCGGTGGCGAGCCGCTCCTCGTCCTCGGCGGTGAGGCCCTCGCGGCTGTCGGAGCCGACGATCAGCCAGTTGGTGCCGGACGCCGCGACCGGGCGGCCCGAGTAGTCGGCGAGCGCGTCGACGCGCTTGATGGAGAACTCCAGGTAGACCCAGATGCCGGCGAGGAACACCACGAAGACCAGCAGCAGGGTCAGCAGGACCCGGCCGAAGCCCCAGCGGCGACGCCGGGGCGGGCGGGACGGCGGGTAGTCCTCGTCCGGGCGCGGCGGCTCACGCCGCGGCGGTGGCGGCGGCGCGTACTGCGGCTCCGGCTCGCGGGAGCCCATCGGACGGGTGCGCTCGTCGTACGGGCTGCGACCGCGCCCGGGCAGCGGCATCATCTGCGCGCGCTGGTGCTCCCGGGGGCGCCCGGCGGGCGGCCGGGGCGGCGGCATCCGGCGCCCGCCGTCGTCGCCACGGTACGTCATCACCATCACCCAATCCCGATCCGGACAAACCTGTCTTCGTCAGTACACCGCACGCCCTCGAAAGAGGGACGTGCGGCACCGGGCTTGGGTTGCGACCGGGGTTACTTGCCGGTTGCCTCGTAGCCGAACTGGTGGACCTTGAGGTACCCGGAGCGGAACCCGGCCTCGGAATAGGCCAGGTAGAACTCCCACATCCGGCGGAAGACGTCGTCGAACCCGAACCCGGCGATGTCGGCCCAGCGGTGCAGGAACCGTTCGCGCCACAACCGTAGCGTGCGCGCGTAGTCTTGGCCGAACTCGCGCATCCCGGCCAGCTTGAGCCGGGTGTTCGCCTTGACGCCCTCCTCGATCGAGCGCACCGACGGGATGATGCCGCCGGGGAAGATGTACTTGTGGATCCAGGTGTAGGCGCGCGAGGCGGCCAGCATCCGGTCGTGGTCCATGGTGATGGCCTGCAGGCCGAACCGCCCGCCGGGGCGCAGCCGCTGCCCGATCGTGGCGTAGAACGCCGGCCAGTAGGACGCGCCGACGGCCTCGATCATCTCCACGCTGACCACGGCGTCGTACTGGCCGCTGGACTCGCGGTAGTCGCACAGCTTCACGTCGACGCGGTCGGCGAACCCGGCCGCCGCGATGCGCTCGGTGGCCAGCGCGCGCTGTTCCTCCGAAATGGTCAGTGACGTCACGTGCGCGCCGCGGGCCGCCGCGCGGATGGCCAACTCGCCCCAGCCGGTGCCGATTTCGAGGACCTCGCTGCCGTCGCGGACGCCGGCGTAGTCGAGCACGCTGTCGATCTTGCGGTGCTGGGCGGTGGTGAGGTCGTCACCGGGGCCGAACAGCGCCGAGGAGTACATCATCGACTCGTCGAGGAACGCGCCGAAGAGGTCGTTGGACAGGTCGTAATGCCGGTGGATGTTGGCTCGCGCGCCTTCGAGGGTGTTCTCCTCGGACGGCGGCTGCGTGCGCTCGGCGATCCGCCGGAACTTCTGCAGCACGGGCGGGACGAGGGTGGCCATCCGCTCGGCGAACGGCGTCAGCACCTCGGCGAGGTCGGACGCCTCCCAGTCACCGGCCATGTAGGACTCGCCGAAGCCGATCTTGGCGTCGACGCCGAGGCGGTGGAAGAACGCTTCCGGCCGCAGAATGCGCATTTCGGGCGATTCGGGCCCGCCGGCGCCGAGCACGGTCCCGTCCGGGAAGGTCACCCGGATGTCGAGCGGGCGGACCGCGCGGCGGAACAGCGCGGCGGCGACCCGCGCGCGCAGCGCGGAGTGCGGCGGGGTGGCCAAGCCCGGCCACCGGGACTCTTCGGGGACGTCCGGTGCCGGCGCCCGGTCAACACTCGAGGTGGTCACGGTTCTCCCTCCGCCGGCCAGGTCCGCCGGTGATCGATCCTAGTCGCCGCACCCCCGCGGCGCGTGTCGCTGAATGCCCTGTTCGGGGGCCCCTCACACCGGTATTCGCAGCCGTTCGGGTCCCGGCGCGGCCCACGCGCCCGCCAGCTCGGCGCCGGTGTCCCCGGCGAGCACTTCCAGTGTGAAAGCAATCGTCAGCCGGGTCCACACGGACGACCGGCGCAGCATCGCGTGTCCCTCGTTCGCGACCTCGAACCGGACGACGCGGGCGGCGACGCCCTCGGCCCGCTCCGCGAAGGCGTGCGACTCGGCCGGGCTGGTCATCCGGTCGCGGGTGCCGTGCACGATGAGCACGGACCGCCCGGCGACGGCGTCCACCGGTTCGCCCCGCGGCGTCCACGGCGCCAGCGCGCAGACCCCGCGCACGGCCGGGTCGTCGGCCACGCGCAGCGCCACGCGGGCGCCCATGGAGTGCCCAACCAGCACGACCGGCAGGCCGGGGTGGTCGGCGTGGATGCGTTCGAGGGCCCAGCGGGCGTCGGCGACGGGGTCCATCGCGGGCGCGTTCCAGCCGTAGCGCCGGTTGCGCAGCAGCCGCACCTCGACTCCGGCCTTGCGGCCGGCCCGTGCAGCGCCCGCGCGATCGGCACCATCCGGAGGTAGGCGAGCTTCCAGGGCGGCACCGCACCGGTGCCGTGCTCCGCACCGC
The DNA here is from genome assembly GCF_030264295.1 of Amycolatopsis nalaikhensis. GTDB lineage: Bacteria > Actinomycetota > Actinomycetes > Mycobacteriales > Pseudonocardiaceae > Amycolatopsis > Amycolatopsis nalaikhensis. The sequence goes on from NZ_CP127173.1 coordinate 9,891,526, forward strand.
CGTGCAGCACGAGCACCACCGCCTCGGTGCGCCCGCGTGCCGGCCACACGGACACCGCCGGTTCCCTTTCCACCCGCGCCTCCTCGCTGACATCCGGGTCAACCTCGCCCGGCCGCCCGGCTATTCCACCGCGCACCACCATCTTCGCGGTAGATTCGGCGCCCGATCCCCTACGGAAGGGTGGGTGTGGTGAGCGCCACGGACATCTCGGGCAGTGTCGCCAAGCAGCTGGCCGACGTCGAACAGGCCAACGCCGAAGCGGTACGCGCCGCGGCGGACCTGGTACTGGGGGTGATCCGGGCCGACGCACTGGTCTATACCGCCGGCGCCGGGCATTCGCTGGCCGCGGTCGCCGAGACGTTCTACCGGGCGGGCGGGCTCGCCTGCGTGTACCCGCTGTACCACCCGGAGCTGCTGCCGCTGCACGGCGCGGTGCACAGCACACAGACCGAGCGTCGCACGGGCCTGGCCGCCGAAGTGCTGGCCGAGCGGGCGCCGGGCCCGGACGACGTGCTGGTGGTCTTCTCGACGTCCGGCTCGAACCCGTACCCGGTCGAGCTGTGCATCGAGGCCCGCAAGCGCGGCGCGGCGGTCATCGCGGTGACGTCGCGGGCGTGCGTGGCGGCGGCGCCGAAGCGGTCGTCGAGCACGCTGGTCGAGCAGGGCACGGTGGTGCTGGACTCGCTGGTGATCCCCGGCGACGCGAGCTACCCGCCGGACGCGCCGCGCACCGCGCCGCTGTCCACTGTGGTCAACGCGTTCCTGTGGAACCTGGTGCTGGCCCAGGTCTACGACCGCGGCACGGCCGAGGGCCTGGACGTCCCGCTGTGGCGCAGCTCCAATGTGGAGGGTGGCGACGAAGCCAACAAGGCACTGCTGGCCAAGTACAGCGAAATCGTGCCGCAACTGCGGTAACCCGTGAAAAAGCACCGGCCGGGCACGTCTTGACGGACGTGCCCGGCCGCTTTAGCGTCGACATACCGACTGGTCGGTGTGGACCGGTCCCGGGAGGAGGTCCCATGGACGCGACGGCGGTCGAGGTGCACGGCGAGTGCGCGCCCGGGTTCGAACCGGTGCGCGAGGCCTTCGAGGCCAACTTCCGCGAGCGCGGTGAACTGGGTGCCGCGTTCACCGCGATCCGCCACGGCGAGGTCGTGGTGGACCTGTGGGGCGGCTGGTCCGGTCCGGACCGGGCGAAGCCGTGGCGGGCCGACACCCTGGCCAACGTCTGGTCGACGACCAAGGGCATGACCGCGATCTGCGCGCACAAGCTGGCCGACGCCGGTGAGCTGGACGTCGACGCGCCGGTCGCGAAGTACTGGCCGGAGTTCGCCGCCGCGGGCAAGGCCGAGGTCCCCGTGCGGTGGCTGCTTTCCCACCGCTCCGGCGTCCCCGGCATCGGCCTCGACCGGCCCGTGCGGATCGAGGAGCTGTACGACTGGGACCTGATGACGTCGTTGCTGGCGGCGCAGGAACCGTTGTGCGAGCCGGGATCCGCGGGCGGCTACCACGCGCTCGCCTACGGCTGGCTGGTCGGCGAGGTCGTCCGGCGGATCGCCGGGCAGGGGGTCCGCGAGTTCTTCGCCGAGCAGGTCGCCGGGCCGCTCGGCGCGGACTTCTCGATCGGCCTGCCCGGTGACGCCGACCTGGACCGCTGCGCGACCCTGGTCGACCCCGTCCTGACCGAGGAGATGGCCAATGCACTGGCGACGGCGTTCGCCGCGGCCGGTCCGGTCGCCCAGGCCGCGTTGATGAACCCACGTCTGCAGGGCCACGACGCCAACGAACCGGCCTGGCGCCACGCCGTCATGCCCGCGCTGAACGGCCACGGCACGGCCCGCGCGATCGCGACCATCTACGCCGCCCTCGTGGACGGCTCGCTCCTGTCACCGGCGGCGCTGGCCCGGGCGCGCGAGAGCCAGGGCAAAGAGGTCGACGCGGTGCTCGGCCTGCCGAACGAGTGGGGTCTGGGCTTCTACCTGGGCAGCGACGCCCGCGGTTTCGGCCCGAACCCCACCGCGTTCGGCCACGACGGCCTCGGCGGCTCCACCGGCGGCGCGGACCCGGAGAACGGCATCGCGTTCGGCTACACGCTCAACCAGCTGGGTCCGCTGATCCGCGACGACCCGCGCAAGATGGCGCTGGTCAACGCCGTCTACGAAAGCTTGTCGGCGCAGCAACCGTCGTGAGTGTTTAGGGCGGTTAGAACCGCCCTAAACACTCACGACCGCTCAGGCGACGGCGGGCTCCTCCTCCGCGAACTGCGTCGCGTGCAGGGTCGCGTAGCGGCCGCCCGCGGCCAGGAGCTGCTCGTGCGTGCCGCGCTCGACGATCTCGCCGTGTTCCAGCACCAGGATCTGGTCGGCGGCGCGGACCGTCGACAGCCGGTGCGCGATGACCAGCGCCGTGCGCCCCGCCAGCGCGTGCGTGAGGGCCTCGCCGACCGCGGCTTCGGACTCGGAGTCCAGGTGCGCGGTCGCCTCGTCGAGGATGACGACCTTGGGCCGCGCCAGCAGGAGCCGGGCGATGGTCAGGCGCTGGCGCTCGCCACCGGAGAGCCGGTAGCCGCGCTCGCCCACCGTCGTGTCGAGGCCGTCGGGCAGCGAGTGCACCAGTTCGCCGAGCCGCGCGCGCTCCAGCGCCGCCCAGATCTCTTCGTCGGTGACGCCGGGCCGGGCGTACGCGAGGTTCGCGCGGATCGTGTCGTGGAAGAGGTGCCCGTCCTGCGTCACGACGCCGACGGTTTCCCGCAGCGAAGCGAAAGTCAGGTCCCGGACGTCCACATCGGACAGCCGCACCGAGCCGGAGTCGACGTCGTAGAGCCGCGGCAGCAGCGACGCGATCGTCGACTTGCCCGCGCCCGAAGACCCGACCAGCGCGACCATCTGCCCCGGTTCGGCGCGGAACGAGATGCCGTGCAGCACCTCTTCGCCACCGCGGTGGTCGAGGGTGGTGACGTCTTCCAGCGACGCCAGCGAGTACCGGTCCGCCGCCGGGTAGCCGAAGCGGACGTCGGAGAACTCGACCGACACCCCGGCCGACGCGGGCAGCGCCCGCGCGTCCGGCTTCTCCTCGATCATCGGCTTGAGGTCGAGGACCTCGAAGACCCGCTCGAACGACACCAGCGCGGTCATGACGTCGACGCGGACGTTCGCCAGCGCGGTCAGCGGCGCGTACAGCCGGGTCAGCAGCAGGGCCAGGGCGACCACGGTGCCCGGCGCGAGCACGCCGGTCAGCGCGAGGTAGCCGCCGAGGCCGTAGACGAGAGCCTGCGCGAGCGCCGAAACCAGGGTCAGGCTGGTCATGAACCAGCGGGTCAGCATCGCGGTGCGGACGCCGATGTCGCGCACGCGCCCGGCGCGCACGGAGAAGTCGTCGGCCTCCTGCACGGGCCGGCCGAAGAGCTTGACCAGCGTCGCGCCCGGCGCGGAGAACCGCTCGGTCATCTGCGTGGTCATCCCGGCGTTGAGGTTCGCCGCTTCGCGCTGCAGCCCGGCCATCCGGCGGCCGAGCCGGCGCGCGGGCAGCACGAAGATCGGCAGCAGCACCAACGCGATCAGCGTCACCTGCCAGGACAGCGTCAGCATGACCGCCAGCGACAGCGCCAGCTGGATCACGTTGGTGACCAGGCCGGACAGGGTCGCGGTGAACGTCCGCTGCGCGCCGATGACGTCGTTGTTGAGCCGCGAGACGAGCGCGCCGGTGCGGGTGCGCGTGAAGAAGGCGATCGGCATGCGCTGCACGTGCTCGAAGACCGCGCGGCGCAGGTCGTAGATGATGCCCTCGCCGATGCGGGCGGACTGCCAGCGTTCGACGAGCCCGAACCCGGCGTCGGCGACCGCCAACGCGGCGATCACGACGGCGAGCCAGATGACCAGTGAAACGTCGTGGCCGCCGACGATGGCGTCGACCACCTTGCCCGCGAGCACCGGCGTCGTCACGGCGAGGACGGCCGAGACGACGGTCAGCACGAGGAAGGCGAGCAGCCGTCGCCAGTGTGGCCGTGCGAAGCGGGCGACGCGTTTCAGCGTGCCGCGGCTGAGCGCCTTCGGCGCGTCGTTGGCGCGCATCGCGGAGCTCCACAGCCCCCACATGTTGTCCATGGGAAACCCCCAGTCTCAAAACCTCTACTATAGCTGAGGTTTTCTCCGGATATGACCTGGACAACGCCCCGGTTGTCCGTTTGCTTCCCGCTCGCGTTCACTCGCCGCGAACAACCCGCCCCAAGGCCGCCCGCAGCTGCTCGGCGTCCCGCTCGGAGAGGGGATCGAGCAGCAGCGCTTCGGCGCGCCGCGTGACCTCCTCCCCCGCCGCCCGGACGCGCTCGCCCTCGGCGGTCAGCGTCACCAGGCGCTTGCGGCGGTCCCCCGGCGCCACCTCGCGCCGGACCAGTCCCTTGGCTTCCAACTCGTCGACGAGCGCCACCATCGTCGTCCGGTCGACACCGAGGCGCGCGGCGCCGTCCTGCTGCGACTGCGCCGGACCCTCCCCGAACAGCGTGAGCAGGGCGAGCTGCCGCCCGGTGACGCCGAGCGGCTCGTACAGCGGCTCGGCCAACTCGGCCAGCCGCAGCTGGGCGTGCTTGAGCAGGTAGCCGAGGCGGCGGGTGACGGCGGGCGGCGCGCCGAGGTCGCTGGACACGGGAGAACTCTACACTTACCCTGATCGTCAGTCTTACTGATGATTTGTCGAACTGATAATCAGGAGAACCCATGGTCACCATCGGACTCAAGCCGCCCCAGCAGCACATCACCGTCGCCGAACTGCGCCGGACCTGGGCGATCGCCGACGACGCCGGCTTCGACGGCTGCTGGGTGTTCGACCACTTGGCCCCGATGGGCCGCGACCGCACCGGCGACGTCTTCGACGGCTGGAGCCTGCTGGCCGCGATGGCCGAGGCGACCCGGCGCGTGCGGATCGGCTGCCTGGTGTCCGGCACCACCAACCGCCACCCGGGCACGTTCGCGAAGATCGCGGCGACCGTCGACCACCTCTCCGGCGGCCGCCTCGACGTCGGCCTCGGCGCGGGCGGCGACGCGCTGACCGACGCGATGATGGGCACGCCGACGCCGTCACCCGTCGAACGCGTCGAACGGCTGGCCGAGACCTGCGAAATCCTCCGTCTGCTGTGGACCCGGCCCAAGACGGACTTCCCCGGGCGGCACTACACGCTGACCGGCGCGGTGAGCGACCCGAAGCCGGTGCAGCCGAAGCCGCCCCTGTGGCTGGGCAGCAGCGGCGAGAAGCGCGGCCTGCGGGTGGTCGCCGAGCACGCCGACGTCTGGCTCAACGCGGCCCTCCCGGGGACGGAAATCCCCGAGCTGCAACGGCTTTCGGCGGTGCTCGACGCGCATTGCGCGGCGGTGGGCCGAGACCCGGCGGAGATCCGCCGCGCGGTGCAGTTCCGGCTGCCGTCCGATGCGGACAGTGCCCTGCGGCTCGCGCACGGCTACGTCGAGGCGGGGTTCACCGAGCTCGTCCTGATGCCGGTCGGCGAGGACGTCGCCGTCGCGGCCGAGGCCGCCGCGAAGCTGCTCCCCCGCCTGCGAGAGCTCGGCTGAACGGGGGTCTCCGGCCCGGCCCGCGGCGTCTTGAATGAGTCATTCAGGGCGTCGGAGGTCCTGAATGACTCATTCAAGACCGGCGGGAGCCGGGCTGAACCGGGCGGGCGGCGACGATTCCGGCGCGCTCGGTAGCCTGGCGGGGTGGGAACGGAGGTGGGCCGGGTGCCCGCGTGGCAACGGGCGGCACGGCTCTTCACGGCACCCGCGACAGCTCCCGGCGTCGCCGCCCTGCGGTGGGACCTGGGCTTCTACCTCGCCTGCCTGGCCTTCGCGCTGCCGACGGCGCTCAAGTCCGAGTTCTACGGCTACCGCGTCTGGGGCAACTTCGCGACGGTCGCGTACGGCCTCGGCGCGCTGCACAGCGGCTGGCTGCTGCTGTCCGCACGCAGCGGGCGTACGCCACGCGGAGCACTCGGTTCCCGCTGGTGCGGGATCGCGGCCGTCGCCGTGTTGGCAATGATCCTTCCGTTGGCGCTTCTGGTGATTCGCCGACTGACCGGAGTGGACTGGCTGATCACGCCGGTTTCCTGGGCCGCGCAGCCCGAGGTCTGGGTGATCGAGCGGTCCGCGGATCTCCTGCTGCGGCACGGAACCCCGTACGTCGACGTCACCGCGCTCGGGCGCCCGGCCGAGGTAAACGATTACACGCCGTACGGCCCGGTCATGGCGATCTTCGGACTGCCTCGCGCGGTGTTCGGCGGCACGCCGGTGGCGAACGCGCTGACCGACGCCCGGTGGATGTTCGCACTGGCCGCGTGCGCCTGTGTGCTGGGCACGCTGAAGCTGTTGAAGTGGCCGAAGGTTCCCGTCGGCGCCGCGCAGCTCGCGCTCGCCTGCCCGCTCACCGCGCTGACCTGGGCGGTCGCCGGCCCGGACCTCGCGATCGTCGGCCTGCTCGTGCTGGCGTGCGCACTCGCCGCCACCGGACGGGTCGCCTGGTCGGGACTGGTGCTGGCGCTGGTGATCAGCGCGAAACTCATCGTCGCGCCCGCCGCCGCGGTCCTGGCGGTGTTCGTGCTGGTGCGGCAGGGCCGGGCTCGCAACGAACCAGGGCTCGACTGGCCCGGACTCGCCCGGTTCGCGTCAGCCTTGGTGGCGACGACGGCCGCGCTGCACCTGCCCGTGTACCTGGTGGATCCGGCGGCGTTCGTCGAGCACGTCTTCCGGTTCCCCCTCGGGATGGGCGTCGTGCGCTCGCCCGCGGCCAGCCCGTTGCCGGGCCACCTCATCGCCGAAACCGGCGTGGCCGGCCAGGTGACGGCGTTCGTGCTGGTCGGCGCCGCGGCCGTGGCCACGCTGGTGTGGCTGGTGCGCCGGCCCCCCGCGAACGGCTCCGGCACACTGCTGCGCATCGCCGTCGGACTCGGCGCCTTGATCCTGCTCACCCCGGCCACCCGCTACGGCTACCTGGTGTACCCGCTGGTCCTGCTCGGGGCCCACCTGGCCTTCCGCGTGGCCGAAGCTCCCGCTGCGCCCCCCGCGCAGCAGTCCGCGACTACTTCTTCTTGACCCTGGTGGCCCCGCCGCGCCCCCGCAGCTGAACCCCGGACTCCGACAGGACCCGGTGGACGAACCCGTAGGAGCGCCCCGTCGACTCCGCGAGCGCCCGGATGCTCGAGCCCTTCTCGTATTTCTTCTTCAGGTCAGCGGCCAGCTTGTCGCGCGTGTTGCCGGTGATCCGCGCGCCTTTCTTGAGATCAGCCACGTCGATCGCCTTCCCGCCGAGGGTGTTCTGGGCCACATATCGGCCCCTGCCGGGGCAATGATCGAACACCGAGCGCCGGAATGCCAGACGACAGCCGCAAAACGACCGAAATTGCGATCACATTGGGCCATTCCAGTGCCTGACGCGGAGTGATCTTGCACCCGAATGGACGCATCGATCACGCGAGCTGGACAAGTTCCAGGTAGTCCGCCGACCAGTGGTCCTCGGTGCCGTCGGGCAGCAGGATGACCCGCTCGGGCTCCAGCGCCTCGACCGCGCCGGGGTCGTGCGTCACCAGGACGACGGCGCCGGCGAAGCTGCGCAAGGCGTCCAGGACCTGCGCACGGCTGGCCGGGTCGAGGTTGTTGGTCGGCTCGTCGAGCAGCAAGACGTTGGCAGCGCTGGAGACCAGGCCGGCCAGCGCGAGCCGGGTCTTCTCACCGCCGGAAAGGGTGCCGGCGGGCTGGTCGAGTTGTTCGCCGGTGAAGAGGAACGACCCGAGCAGGTTCCGCAACTCCTGCGCGCCCGTGTCCGGAGCGAGATGTCGGATGTTTTCCCACACCGACGCATCATGATCAAGAGTTTCGTGTTCCTGAGCGTAATAGCCCAAACGCAATCCGTGACCCGGAACGACGGATCCGGTGTCCGGCGTTTCCATTCCGCCGAGCAGCCGCAGCAATGTCGTCTTTCCCGCGCCGTTCAGCCCGAGTACGACGACCTTCGAACCGCGGTCGACGGCGAGATCGACGCCGGTGAAGATTTCCAGTGAGCCGTACGACTTCGAGAGGCCCTCGGCGGTGAGCGGGGTCCGGCCGCAGGGGGCCGGCTCGGGGAACTTGATCCGGGCGACCTTGTCGGCCTGCCGGGTGTCCTCGAGCGCGGACAGCATCTGCTCGGCGCGGCGGGCCATGTTCTTGGCCGCCACGGCCTTCGTCGCCTTCGCGCCGAGCTTCGCGGCCTGCTGCTGCAGGGCCGACGCCTTCTTCTCGGCGTTGGCGCGCTCGCGGCGGCGGCGCTTCTCGTCGGTCGCGCGCGCGTCGAGGTAGCGCTGCCAGCCCATGTTGTACAGGTCGAGCTCGCCGCGGGTGGCGTCGAGGAACCAGACCTTGTTGACCACGTCGGCCAGCAGCTCGACGTCGTGGCTGATCACGACCAGGCCGCCGTCGTGCTGCTTGAGGAACCCGCGCAGCCAGTTGATGGAGTCGGCGTCGAGGTGGTTGGTCGGCTCGTCGAGCAGCAGGATCGTCTCGGACTTGCCGCCGGCGCCCGCCTCGGCCGCGGCGAACAGGATCCGCGCCAGCTCGACGCGGCGGCGCTGACCACCGGAAAGCGTCTGCAGCGTCTGGGCCAGCACGCGGTCGGCCAGGCCGAGGTTCGAGCAGATGCGCGCGGCTTCGCTCTCGGCGGCGTACCCGCCGAGGGAGGCGAAGCGCTCTTCGAGCCGTGCGTAGCGGTTGATGGCCTTGTCGCGCGCGGCGTCGTCGACGAGCTCGGCCATGGAGGCTTGCGCCTTCTCCATGTCGCGCATCAGCTTGTCGAGACCACGCGCCGACAGCACGCGGTCCTTCGCGGTGACGGACAGGTCTCCTTCGCGCGGGTCCTGCGGCAGGTAGCCGAGCTCGCCGGTGCGGCGGACCTCGCCCGCGTGCGGCTCGCCCTCGCCCGCGAGGACCTTCAGCGAGGTGGTCTTGCCCGCGCCGTTGCGGCCGACGAGACCGATGCGGTCGCCGGGCTGGATGCGGAGGGTGGCGCCGTCGAGCAGGATGCGCGAACCCGCGCGCAGCTCAACGCCGGTGGCCGTGATCAAGGGGAACTCCCGTGGACGGGGGTGAACGGAGGACAGCGTCAGGCGGCCGGTCGGCGACCGGCGCGGCGTCACTCCAGCTGGATATCCACGAAGCCCAGTGTACGGGCCGCGGTCCAGCGGATTTTCCGGACGTGTGCGGACTCACCCGTCGCGCAGCGTGACCTGCACGGACAGCGCGCGGACGGCGGCGTCTTCGAGCACGGCCCGGCTCGGCTCCCCGACGTCGAGCACGCGGGGTTCCGCGCGGGCGAACAGCGGGGCCAGCCGACGGTCTTCGCGCAGCTCGTCGAGGGCGCGCCGGTCGCCGCCGAGCACGACGGCGTCCACTTCGGACAGTCGAGGCAGCAGGACTTCGAAGGCGTCCTTGGCCGCGTCCTGCAGCGCGTGCCGCGCCTGGCCCGCGCGACGCCGGGCGAAGCGCTGCTGCGACCAGCCGCCCGCGGCGGAGCGGCCCTGGACGAGGTGCCGGTCGGTGCGGGAGACCTCGATGCGGCCGTCGCGGGCGATCCCGACGCTGTGGCCGCCGCGCCGGACGAGCACGAGCGCGATCCGGCGGGGCTTCGCGGCGTGCGCCACGAGCCCGTCGATGGACAGGTCGCCGAGAGGTCCGAAAGGGACGGTCGCGGTCGCGGTGGTGCCGTCGGCCGCGGTTACGCGCACCTCCAGTGGCGTGACGTCGGTGGCGGCGATCCCGCCGTGCGAGGCGGCGAAGCGGGCGAACCACCCGGCGAGCCGCTCCGGCGGGACCTCGACGGCGCGCCCGCCACCCGCGACCTGCCGTGCCTTCGCCATGGGCCCCACGCTACGGCCCCAAGCGCCCCAATGTGGCCTTGGTTGCGTCAGACGCACCCAAGGCGGCCTTCGGTGCGTCTGACGCACCGAAGGCCGCCTTGGGGCGCTGGGACTTACAGCGGGTGCACCGGGCCGTTGTTCGTGTAGCCCCGCACGTTCGACGGCGCGCCGGGCGCCGGGGGCTGGACGAACCCGTTGAGGTGCAAGGCGACCGCGCGGATCGAACCGGCGTCGCCGCCCGCGGCGTCGACCACCGAGAACGTCCAGGTGCCGTCGACGACGGCCCCGGTGAGCCCGGCGGTCAGCGCCTGCGTCGGCCGCCAGGTGCCGGTGAACGGCGCGTTCGCCGAGGTCACCGTGCTGAACGCGGCCGCGGCCGAGTCGGTGAAGACGACCTGGCACAGGTTCTTGCCCGAGCTGCCGTTGCGCTGGAACACCGTCGCCTTCGCACCCGAAGGCGCGGTCAGCGTCCCGACCAGGTCACCGACGTAGGAGTGGTTCAGACCGACCGTCGTCGAGTTCGGGTCGGTGCCGCACGTGGTCCCGTCGACCGAGAACGCGACCTTGGACGCGCGGCCGACCCCGGTGACCGGGATGGTCACGGACGCCCCGACCGGGCTGTTGTCCGGGATCGCGACCGGCGCGCCGGCGTAGGCGAAGTCCTGCGTCACCGGCGACGGGGTGCCGACCGGCAGCGAGAACGTCGACGTCGTCGGCGAGTGCGCCCCGGCGAAGGTGACGCGGGCGTTGAGCACCACCGGGTCGCCGAGCTGCTGCGTCGACGGCACCGTGACGGTGAAGTCGTTGACGCCGGTCTGGCCCGGGCTGATGGTGCCGTAGGACTTCGAGCGCGGCGCGATCGTCACGCCCGGCGTCGGGCTGGAGAGCACGACGCTGGTCGACACCGCGGTGCCGTCGCCTTCGTTGGCCACCGGGAGGCTGACCTTGGCGGTGTCGCCGGGGTCGAGCGCCGAGCCGCCGTCGGCCGGGGTGACCGTCGGCTGCTTGGCCACCGCGAGCGGCTGCGGGCTGGCGCCGGTGTAGGCAAGCACCTTGTCGGCGAGGATGACGCCCGCGCCGGTGAAGTTGTCGCGGCCCGGGGTTTCGATGTCGATCGCGGTGTTGATCAGCGCCTCGCGCACCTCCGACGGCGGCAGGCCGGGGTTGCCGGACAGCACGAGCGCGGCGATCGCGGCCGCGTGCGGCGCGGCGGCCGACGTGCCGAAGAACGGGTTGAACCCGGTCACGCTGGTCGTCACGCCGTCGGCCGCGGTGATCTCCGGCTTGGCCCGGACCTCACCACCGGTCGAGGACACGTTGCCGGGGGTGATCGGCGTGCCGTCGGCCTCGTAGAACATCCGCCGCGGGCCGTCGGAGGTGAACCGCTCGGCCTTGGTGGCGCCGCTGAAGGCGCCCGGGTACGGGCCGGCCGGGTTGGCCGGGTCGCCCGGCTCCAGGAGCCGGCCGAAGGCCTTGGCCGCCGGGGCGGCCGCGACGCTGAAGGCGTCCCGCGCCGCCGAGTGGCCGACCGTCACACCCGGGGTGTTGTAAGCCTTGAGCCCGTCGGCCGAGTCGGAGAACCGGCCGCGCAACGCCGACAGCGAGAAGTAGCGGTTCTGGCCGGAGAACTTCACGACGGCCAGGCGCAGCCCGGTGCCGCCGAAGGTCGGCGTCCGCAGGATCTCGTACGGGTCCTGGGTGCCGTCCTGGACGTTCTGGCTGAAGCTGACCACCGCGCCCGCGGCGTTGAGCAGGTAGAGGTCGTAGTCGTTGGCGGACTGGCCGATCGGGTCCGACCAGTGCAGCGTCACCGGGACGCCGGCCGAGGACGCGTCCGAGATCGGCTCGTAGATCTGGTTGCCGGCCGCACCCGCGAAGTTGTGCGCGGCACCGGCGAACTTGCCGACCGACTTGCCGGAGTCGACGAAGTCGCCCTCCCAGTGCCCGGCGGTGCCGTCGGCGACGTTGCCCTCGTTGCCCGCGGACGAGAAGTACAGCGCGCCGTCGGCGGTCACGTCGTTGACGGCCTGGGCGATGATCCAGTCCTGGAACGGGGATTCCTTGAAGTAGATGACGTCGTCGACGATGACGTCGCAGTGCGACTCGAAGCGCAGCTTGCGGATGTTGTCCGCGAAACTGGCGTCGGAGTTGAACGCCGAGGCGAAGCCGAGCTTCGCGTTGGGCGCGAGGTCGTGGATGATCTCGAGCATCGCGGTGCCCTCGTCGCCCTCGCCCTCCTGCCCGGCGATGACGTCGACGGCCGGGAGCTCACCCCTGGCCTGCGACGCGGCCAGCGAGTCGACGCCGTCGGAAAGGGCGCACGCCTTGACGCCGACGCCGGTGACGCCGAACTGCTGGCGCGCGATGTCGGCGTTGTGCGCGCGGTCGCCTTCGCTGGTCAGCGTGGCGGCCGCGGCGGCGCTGCGCTGGGTCTTGGCGGAGACCGCTTTCTGCAGCTCACCGGCGAGGCGATCGGCCTTCTGCTGCTTGGTTTCGGTGGTTTTCCCGGGCGTCGCCGGAGTGGCGAGCTCGCGGGCGGTCATCGCCTCGTCGGCCTGCTCGACGCGCTGGACGTCCGCGCGGGCGGCGATCGCACCGAGCTGGGCGACCGGGACTTCGGCCCGGACACTGGCGTACCGGTCGGACACCGCGCGGATGCCCGCCCCGGCCTTGGTGAGCCCGGCGATGAGGTCGGGCGAAACCTTGCTCGCGCGGATGTCGACCAGCACGGTCCCGGCCGAGGAGACCCCGGACTGGAGCGCGCTCAGCTGCTTGCCGACCCCCTTTTCGGCGACGAGCAGCTTGCTGTCCAATTTGGACTCGGTGGCGGTGCGGCCCGCCTTGACCGCTTGCAGCGCGGCGATCTGCTGCTGCGCGGTTTCATTGAAGGTGTCCGGTGTGGACGCCGTGGCGGCGCCCGCGACGGGTGGGGAAACCAGGCCGAGCGCGGCGATCAGGGCCGCGGCTCCGGCGGTGAGCACAGTGGATCTCGATCTCGTGGAACGGGTACGACGCACGTGCGCCCTCCGAATCTCCAGGCGCGTGCCCCGACTCACGCTGACCGACAGCCGGTGATCACCGGCTGGATCAAGCTAAGTACGGTAAGTTCTCGGTAAAAAGCAGCCGTTCGAGTGACAAAGGACGGATATTTTCCCGAATGGACCGGACGACGTAGGCCGTTCAGCGCAACAGCGTGCCGAGCACCGGACAATCACAGGACAAAGGAGTCCGACCACGGCTGCGCGGCCCGCCCGGACAACGCGTCCAGCAACGTCACCGCCTGCTTGTCCGTCAGCGAAGCCACGAAGTCCACGACAGCCCGCCCCCGAGCCAGACCCCGCACAGCATCCGCGCCGGACACCCGCTCGCCCGTCGCCCCGACGAGCAGCTCCGGCGCCGACCGCGCCAGGACCGTGTACTCGGCGTGGGCCAGCTCGACCAGGTCGTGCAGCCGCCGCGGCAGGCGGGACACCTCGTCGCGGTCCAGCAGCCACGCGTCGAGCGCGTCGACGAGGCTCGTCACCAATCCCGCCTGGCCGCGCTGGTGCAGCGCCAGGTCCGGGCGCAGCAGCACGAACCGGCGGTGCACGAACTTGAGCACCTGGACCTCGTGCCACTGCGCGGGCCGCAGGGACACGTGGCCGGTGCGGGTGGACGGCGCCGCGAGCACGTACACGCCGTCGACCAGGCGGGCCGTCCAGTTCGCCGAGAACGCCGCCGTCGCCTGCTCGGCCTCGATCGAGCCGTCGAACTCCGCCGCGAGCAAGCCGTCGACCAGCTCCGCGTGCACCCGGGCCACCGCCGCGGCGAACGCGTCGTCGTCGCCGATCCACGCGTCCTTCGCGTGCATGCGGCGGCGCAGCCGTTCCAGCGACCGGCCCGGGCGGCGCAGGCCCGCGTGCAGCGTCTCGTCGTCGAGGGCGGCCAGCTCGGTCGCGCGCTCGAGCCACTCCCCCAGCTCCGCCGCGACCGGCGCGTGCTGCAGCACCCCGATGCGGTGGAAGTCCTGCAGGTCGTGGATGGCGTAGGCGATGTCGTCGGCGGTGTCCATCACGGACGCTTCGACCGTCTGCTGCCAGCCTTCGACGCGGCCCGCGAAGACCGCCCGCGCCTGCTCGAAGTCGTCGAGTTCGGTGGCGTAGGCGGAGAACTTGGCCGCGCCGGTGCCGGGCACCTCGCGCGGTTCTCCCGCCCCGCGCGGCGGGACGGCCATCCCGGACGGGTGCGGCGCGGGGTGGTGCAGCCGCAGCCACGGGTACTTCAGCACGGCCGCGCGCACCGCCGCGGTCAGGTCGAGCCCGCTCGCCGACGGCCCGCGCACGTCGGTCGTGGTGATGATGCGGAACGTCTGCGCGTTGCCCTCGAACCCGTCCGCGAGGCCGAAGCGGTGCCGCGCGATCCGGTCGAGCGTCTGCTCGCCGAGGTGCCCGAACGGCGGGTGCCCGAGGTCGTGCGCGAGCGCGGCGGCCTCGGCGACGTCGGGGTCGCAGCCGCCGAGCTTGTCGGCGAGGGCGGCGTCGGGACCCGAGGTGATCCGCTCCGCGATGGCGCGCGCGACCTGCGCGACCTTCAGGCTGTGCGTGAGCCGGTTGTGCAGCAGCCCGGCCCCGCCCGCGTTGACCACCTGCGTCACGCCGCCGAGGCGCGCGAAGAACGGCGACGCGGCGATCCGGTCGCGGTCGATCCGGAACGGGCTGGTCGCCAGGTCGGTGAACCCGCCGACGCCCGCCACGGGGTCACGCCGGGCCGCCCGCGGGTCGGTGTGCTCACTGCCCTGATCCATGCGCCCGACCTTATCCGGCGATTCACCTGAACGGCGGGCAGGCGCGTGGGTACCCGGTAGGCATGTCCCGACGGATGGTCACGGCACTCGCGGTCCTCGCCCTCGTCCCGGTCGCCTGCGGCGCGCCACCGGGCGAGCCCGGCACCACGACCGCGGTGAAGACGTCGACGTCGACCTCGGCACCCGCCAAGCTGATCAAGGTTCCGGACGTCTCCGGCATGAACCATCAGGACGCCCAGAACGCGATGCAGCGCGCCGGGCTCTACAACCTGCGCGAGGTCGACGGCACCGGCCAGGGCCGCGCGCTGGTGATCGACCGCAACTGGGTCCAGACGGGCCAGGACCCGGCGCCCGGCACCGAGGTCGCGCCCGACGCCGTGATCACCCTGACCGCGGTCAAGTACGACGACCGCTAGGCCTGCCCGGTGTAGGCAGCCAGGCAGCGGTCGGCCTGGGCGCGGGCGACGTCCTCGGCCTCGCCCCCGGCGATGTGCGCCTCGTACCAGGCCTCCCCGGCCTTCGTCACGAACTCGACGCCCTCCGGCGACGCCATCCAGGCCATCGCCTCCTGCGGGTCGACGACGTACCCCGGGTCGGCGGCGAGGTGCCGGACCAGCGCGGTCAGCGCCATGTCCCAGCCGATGCCGACCGCGCCGGGCCCGAACTGCTCCCAGTGGTCGTCGACGTGCGCGGTGTGCTCCAGCTCGAACCGCGCGCCCTCGCCTTCCGGCGTCACGCGGACCTCGATCCAGCTGACGCCGCCGTTGAACTCCCAGGTCGCGGCGAAGCTCTTCGGCGGGTCGCAGCGCTCGACCGTGCCGCCCGCGTTGCCCTCCAGCTGGTACTTCCCGCCGACCCGCAGCTCGCCGGAGACCGGGAGGAACCAGCGCGGGATGCGCTCGGCGTTCGTGCAGGCGTCCCAGAGGTCGTCGGCGTCGGTGGCGTAGACCTGGCTGATGGTCATGACCCGCGCCTCCCCCGCTTCGAGCACGCGGCGGCCGACCGTCCGGCGGACGGTGCTGATCTGGTGGCTGACGTCGATCACGAGCTTTCTCCTTCATCGGTGACTCGTCGCGCGCGCTTGCCGCGGGCGATTTCGGTGGCGAGGGCGTCCAGCGGCGGGGTCCAGTACCGGCGGAACCGGTCGAGCCAGACGTCGACGTCGCGCAGCGGCGCGTGGCCGACCGCGTACAGCCGCCGCGTGCCGTCCTGGCGGACGACCGCGAAGCCGTTCTCCCGCAGCACTTTCAGGTGCTGGGAAACGGCGGGCTGCGAGATGCCGAACTCGGCCCGGATCACCTCGGTCACCGCGCCGGCGGCCCGTTCGCCGTCGGCCAGCAGCTCGAGGATGCGCCGGCGGACCGGGTCGCCGAGGACGTCGAACGCGTGCACGTCGCCAAGCTACAAGCTTGTGCTTATATAAGTCAACTCTGAATTAGTGGCGGAGGTCACGCTGCGTTACTCCGATGTGGGTAACGGGGGTGAACATCAGTCGACATCGGTTCCCCTCACGCGCGCGAGCGGCGACGATCGGTGACGTGAAGTCGCCACGCGCGGTCCGCTTCGCCTTCCAGCCGCTGTACAGCCTCCACACGGGAGGCGTCGTGGCGCACGAAGCGCTGGCCAGGCCGGCCCAGGGAACCGTCCCGGAGCTGCTCACGCAGGCGCGTCGCGAAGGCAGACTCGCCGAAGCCGACCTCGGGCTGGCGATCGCCGCCGTCCGGCAGGACGAGACGTCGCTGCCGCTGCACCTGAACCTCTCCGCCCGCACGCTCACCGCGCCGCCGGCGATGTTCGACGACCTGCTGGCCGAGCTCGCCGACGCCGGGCGCCGCACCCGCGACGTCGTGCTCGAGCTCGGGCCGCCGTTCGCGCCGGTGCCCGCCGAGCGCGCGCTGGCCGGCATGCGCGGGCTCACCGAGCTCGGCTTCCGGCTCGCGCTCGACGGCCTCGGCCGCGGTGACCTGCCGCTGGGCCTGCTCGTCGAAGCGCCGGTCGACGTCGTCAAGCTCGACCGCACGGTGCTGCGCGGGCTGCCGGACGACCAGGGCTGCGCCGCCGTCGTCGAGGCGATGCTGCACTACACGAACCGCACGGGCACGCGCCTGGTCGCGACCGGCGTCGAGACCGACGCCCAGCTCGACGCCGTCCGCGACCTCGGCATCCGGATCGCGCAGGGCAATTTGCTCGCCCCGCCGACGGCCGAAGGCCCGGCTCCGGCGTTGCTCGCGCGGCCGCGGACGGTGCGCGCGCCGGGTCCGGCGCAGTGCGTCGGCGACTTCCTGCGTCCGGCCACGACGTTGCCGGAGACGGCGACGTGCGACGAGGTCCGCGCGGTGCTCGCGGCGGCCGACGCGCCTTCTGGCGTGGTGGGCGTCGACGAGCTGAACCGGCCCCGCTGGTCGGTCGACCGAACGCGGTTCCTGGTCGCGGTGACCGGCCCGTACGGCCACGCCCTGCACGCGAAGCGCCCGGCGGAGCGGCTGGCCGACACCCCGCACACGATCGAGGCACGCGCGGGCGCGATGGAGTTCCTCGAGCTGGTGACGGACGCGGACTGGGGCCGCACGGGCGACGACGTCGTGGTGGTCGACGAAGTGGGCCGCTGCCTCGGCGTGGTGCTGGTGACCGAGGTGGTCCGCGGGGTGGCCGAGGCGAAGGTCGAGGCCGCGGCGGCGTTGAACCCGCTGACCAGGCTGCCGGGCAGCGACACGGTGGCCCGCGACGTCGCGCGCCGGATCACGATCGGCGAGCCCTTCGTGGCGGCGTGGCTGGACGTGGACGCGTTCAAGGCGGTGAACGACACGGCGGGCTTCGCGGCGGGCGACGACCTGATCCGCGAGCTGGGCGGAGCCTTGACGGAGCTGGCGGGGCGGTTGCGCCGGATGCGGGTGAGCCACGTGGGCGGCGACGACTTCCTGGTGGTCTGCGACGTCGACGAGATCGCGACGGTGGCGGCGGCCCTGCTGGACCGCCCGTGGTCGGCGGACGGGATGCCGGTGACGGTGTCACTGGCGACGCTGGTCTGCGCGAGCGACGCGATCCGCTCGTACCAGGAGGTTTCGCGGCTGCTGGCACCGTTGAAGAAGCGGGCGAAGGCGGTGCCGGGGTCGAGCTGGGTGCTGAGCAGGCCGGGCTCGGACCGCGTCGAGGTACTGCGCGGAATCGGCGCCCGAGGCCTGCAAGCTGCTGCGGGCTGACCGGCCGCGGCTCCCGTAGTCGTGAGTGTTTAGGGCGGTTCTAACCGCCCTAAACACTCACGACCGCCAGGCGAGGGTCAGCTGGGACTGGATCGCCGCCGCGGCCCAGGACACGTAGTCCTCGTGCGGCCAGCCGCACACCGTCGTCAGGTGCTCGTACGCCTCGTGCGACGTGAGCAGCCCGATCGCGTCCGCGAGCCGGTCGGAGGCCGCCAAGCCCGTCGACTCCAGGCGGGCCACGATCTCCGCGCGGCGGACCACCGCCAGCTCCGCTCGGACCGCCGCCACCGCCGGGTCCTCCGCCGCCGCTGTCGTGAACGCCCGCCAGATCGGCAGCGACCGCCGTACCCCCTCGGCGACGCGCGCGACCGCCGACGGCAAGTCCGCCATCCCCGCGTCGCCGACCACCGCGTCCAGGTTCACCGCGTCGGGATTGCCCGTGAAGCCGTCCCGGAACGCGGCCAGCAGCAGGTCCGCCTTGCGCCCGGTCTGCGTCACCGTTTCCAGGCTCACCCCGGCCGCGGCCGCGATCTGCCGCACGCTCGTGCCCGCGTACCCCCGCTCGGCGAACAACCGCCCCGCCGTCTCGACGACGTGCTTCCGGGTGCGCCGGGCCCGGGCCTCGCGCGCCGGGGACTCGTAGCGCCGACGCTCGCCTTCCGCCATAATTCGATAGTACAGCGTATCGATCAATATCGGAGGTCGCCATGTCCCGGGTACTCGTGTGCGTCCAGCCCGCCCGCGGACACGTCGGCCCCACCAAACCGATCGTCGAGGCCCTGCTCGCGTCCGGGCACGACGTCACCGTCGTCACCGGCGCCCGCTACCGGCAGGCCTTCGAGGCGCTCGGCGCGCACGTGCGCCTGCTGCCGGAGGAGGCCGACTTCGACGAAACCGACCTCGACGGCACCATCCCCGGCCGCAAGGGACTGCGCGGGCTCAAGCTCGCCCGGTTCGAGCTGGCCCACTTCGTCCGCGCGATGCCCGCCCAGCTGTCCGTGCTCGACGACGACGTCGACGTCGTGCTCTGCGACCCGCTCTTCATGGCCGGGCTGGCCCTGGTCCGCCGCGAACACCGGCCACGCGTGCTGGTGCTGGGCTTTCTGCCGTTCATGCCGCCCGTGCCGAGCGGTCCCCCGCCGAAGACCCTGGGCGACCGCGTCGGCGGCGCGGTCTTCAAGGCGCTCTCGCCGTGGGTGCTCGGTCCCGCGCAGCGGCTGGCCCGCGAGCTGCTCGGCGAGGACCCCGGCCTGCTCTTCGCGGACTGGCCGCTGCGCAGCGACGGCGTTCTCCAGATGACCTGCCCCGGCTTCGAATACCCGCGCCCCGGCGCGCCCCTGCACTTCATCGGCCCGACGACCGTCAGCCGCACGGCCGACCACCCGCTCCCGCCGTGGTGGGGCGACCTCGACGGCTCCCGCCCGGTCGTGCACGTGACGCAGGGGACGATCGCCAACGACGACCTCGGCCGCCTCGTCGAGCCCGCGATCGCCGCGCTCGCCGAGGAAGACGTCCTGGTCGTGGCAACGACGTGCGGCGGCACGCTGCGGCCCGGCCCGCTGCCGCCCAACGTCCGCGTGGCCGACTTCCTCCCCTACGACGAGCTGCTCCCCCGCTGCGCCGCGATGGTCAGCAACGGCGGGTACGGCGGCGTGAACCACGCCCTGCGCTACGGCGTCCCCCTCGTCGTGGTCGGGGCCAGCGAGGACAAGCGCGAGGTGGCCGCCCGCGTCACCTGGTCCGGTGCCGGGATCGGCCGGGCCCGGCCGACGGTTCCGCCGGAGAAGCTGCGGCGGGACGTCCGCGCGGTCCTGGACGAGCCGCGCTACCGCGAGCGCGCGAGGGAGCTCGCCGCCGAGATGGCCGCCGGGCCGTCGATGGCCGACGTCGTCGAGCTGATCACGACCGGTCAGAAGTACGCCCGCAAGTAGCCCGCGAAGCGCTCGTCGACCTCGTCGGCGGTCAGGCCGAAGTCCGCCAGGCTGTACCGGTGTGCCGGTTTCCGCTCCCCGGAACGGCTTTCCTCGTGCAACGAGGTCATCGCCGCGCGGGCGTCGTCGCTGAAGGACAGTCCGAAGTGGTCGTACACAGTGGACACCGTGCCGATCGGATCGGCGACGAAGTCCTCGTACCGCACGTCGCAGAACTGGGCCTGGTCGTAGCGGGCGCGGGCCTCGCGGAACTCGTCGGCGCCGCGGGCCCACAGGTCGAGCTGACCGCGGCCGATGACGTCGCCGCGGAACTTCGCCGACCACCCGTCGGCGGCCTTCTCCGCCAGGCTGCACATCGAGCCCATGATCGTGCGCGGCGCCCGGTGCGTCTGGATCACCAGCGCGTCCGGGTACGCCGCCATCAGCGCGTCGAGCGCGAAGAGGTGGCTCGGGTTCTTCAGCACCCACCGCTTCCCCGCGTCCGGCAGCCCGATCAGCTGCAGGTTCCGCCGGTGCCGGGCGTAGGCATCGGTCCAGTCCTGCTTCGCCAGCCAGCGCGAATAGCGCGGCACGTGCGCGAGGCATTCGAAGGAGAGCGAGCGCATCGACTGGCGCAGCAGCTGCCAGCACTCCTCCACCTGGTCGGCGGAGATGTGATGCACGCCCATGAACTCCGGGTGCTCGACGTGGTGGCGTTCGTACCCGGCCTGGATCCCTTGGAAGATCGGGTTCTCCGCCCACGTCGACCGCGGCGGCCGCGGCTGTGGCACCTCGGCGAGCCACACTTCGAGTCCCTGGTGGGCCGGGTCCTCGGCGAGCAGGCGGTGCAGGGCCGTCGTGCCGGTGCGGGGCAGGCCGGTGACGAAGATCGGCCGCTCGATCGCGACGTCCGCGTACGCCGGGTGCTGCTTCCACGCCGCTTCGCTGAGCAGCCGCGCCACGAGCGCGCCGCGCAGCATCGCGCGGTGCACCTTGTTCCCGTACGGCGTCAGCTCTTCGTCGGCTTCGTAGGACTCCAGCAGCACGCGCAGGCCCTCGACGTGCTCGTCGTCACCGAAGTCGTCGAGCCCGGTGAGCTTGGTGGCCGACGCGTGCAGGTCCTCGACGGTGCCGACGTCTTCGCGGCCGGGGAGCATGGGTCCTCCTAGTGGTGGTATTCGCCGCCGTTGACGTCGAGGCACTGCCCGGTGATCGCGCGCGCCATCGGCGAGGCGAGGAACACGACGGCGTCGGCGATCTCGTCGGGTTCCGGGAGCTTGCGCAGGTCTATTGTGGACGCCGTCTCGGCGTAGACCTCTTCCGGCGTGATGCCGCGTTCCTTGGCCAGGTAGGCGAAGTACCACTTGAGGTTCGGCGCCCAGATGTAGCCGGGTGCGACCGTGTTGACCCGCACGCCGTCCGGGCCCAGCTCGCTCGCGAGGCTCTGGGACAGCGACAGCAGCGCCGACTTCGCCATCTTGTAGGCGCCGAACGTGCGCCGCGAGTGCCGCAGCACGGCGGAGTTGATCATCACCAGCGAGCCCTTGCTCTCCTTGAGAGCGGGCAGGAACCCCCGGGTCAGCCGGAGCACCGAGATGGCGGCCGTCTCGAACCCGGCGCGGACCGCGTCGAGGTCCACAGTGGCCAGATCGGTCAGCGGTGGCACGGCGAAGGCGTTGTGCACCACGGCGTCCACCCGGCCGAACGCGCCGAGCGCCTCGGCGACCAGGTTCGCCGCGGAGTCCGCGTCGTCGATGTCGGTCCGGATCGCGACGGCGCGGCGCCCGAGGTCGGTGACCTCCTTCGCGACCTCGGTCAGCCGCGACTCGGTGCGTGCGGCGAGCACGACGTCGGCCCCGGCCACGGCGCTGCGCACGGCGATCGACCGGCCGAGCCCCGGGCCGATGCCCGAGACGACGACCACCTTGTCCCGCAACAGGTTCTCCACGGTCACCCCAGCATCCGGGCGGCGACGGCGTCCTGCCGGGCCGCGATCCTCGCCGACCACTCCGCCGGCGTCACGCGCGCTTCGGCGTGGAACGGCAGCCGGTCGGGCAGTTCGTCCACCTTGACCACCTCGACGACCGGGCCGTCCTCCGGGCCGAGGTCGCGCGCGAGCCGCTGCCAGCGGATCTGCACGTACCCGCGGTCGTGGCCGGTCCGCTCGAGCCAGTTCGCCAGCCCGGGGTCGCGTTCGCTGACCACGAACCGGATCTTGCCGTCCGGGTCGACGCGGGCCTGGTCGGCGGTGAGGCTCGTCTGGTGGTTGATGTAGTCGAGCGAGACGTACCAGAGGCTGCCGAGCTGGATGCCCTGGTACGGCGCGTCCGCGCACTTCGGCACGGTGACGATCATCGCCTCTTCGTCGCCGAGCTCGTAGTGCCCGGCCGAGGAGAACTGCGTGGTCAGCCCGCCCGGCGTCGAGCGCGGCTCGGTCATCGTGTTCACCGGCAGGTCGTAGTAGAACCACTTCGGGAAGGCCAGGAACGTCTTGAGCCTGCTCAGCAGGATCTTGCCGGTGACGCCGTAGCGCTTGGCCAGCGCGGAGCGGTCCGGCACCGGCGGCGCCTGGCCCGCGGTGTCGACGCACTGGATGCGGATCTCGCCGCGCCGCTCGGTGGCCCAGTCGCTGTAGACCTCGCGGACCACGAGCATCGACGAGCCCTCGCCGAGGGTGAAGTAGTTCGGGCCTGGGTTCTCTTTCGCCGGGCCGAACCGCAGCTCGAACCGGCCGTCGTCGCCGATTTCGATGGCCCGGTCGTCGAACGCGGCGAGACTGTCGGGCACCACCACCGGCGAGTAGTCACCGTTGAGCACCTGGAAGCTCAGGTCGGCGGTGGTCCCGCGGCGGCCGGTGACCAGGTACTCGCGGTCGGCGCGGATGTTCGCGTTGAAGTAGAGCGTGTCCGGGTTGTCCAAGCCCATCTTCGTGTAGGGCCCGGTGGACGCGGTGAAGTACGGGAAGTCGCGCTGGTAGGCCCAAGCCATTTGCAGCGACGCGCGGATGCTGCCGGCGAGGTAGTCGTAGCCCTCGAGGAGGTCCTGCTCGGTCTTCACGTGCGGGGCTTCGGCGATCAGTTTCTCGGCCTCGGCGATGGCGTCGGCGAACGGCCGGGTCAACGAGAACTCGTTCTCGATCATGCCGGAACGGCCCAGCGGTTGGCGAGCAGCCGGAAGCCGGGGTTGCCCTCCCACGAGAGCATCGACTCGTACGTCCGGACGTACCCGATGTGCGACATCCGCCAGGCGCCGTCGGCTTCCCGGCGGTAGGTGTCCTCGTAGAACGCGGCGCCTTCGATGATCACCTTGTGGTCGGGCACGATGACCTTGTCGGTGAACGCCCAGCGCCCGGTCGCGGTGTCGCCGTCGACTTCGATCTCGGGCTGACCTGCGTGGTGGACGGTGATGATGCCGTTGCCGAGGCTCTTGGTGAGGAACTCGACGATCGCGTCGCGGCCCTCGAACTTCTTCCCGTCGCCGCCCACGGCGTGCGTTCCGTAGTCGGCCGTGGCGTCGACGGTGAAGGTGTCGGCCACCTCGTCCCACTGCTTCAGGTCGACCGCGCGCAGGTAGCGGTACTTCAGCCGCCGGATCTCTTCGAGTACGACCAAGTCCATCTTCACAGGGTCTCGCACCGCTTGACCGATGACAAGAACATGTTCTACTTTTTTCCCGTGTCCGTGGCCTACGAACTGTCGCACCTGGCCGCGCTCGAAGCGGAGGCCGTGCACGTCTTCCGCGAGGTCGCGGCGACCTTCGAGCGCCCCGTCCTGCTGTTCTCCGGGGGCAAGGACTCGGTGGTGATGCTGCACGTCGCGGCGAAGGCGTTCTGGCCGGCGCCGCTGCCCTTCCCCGTGCTGCACGTCGACACCGGCCACAACTTCGACGAGGTGCTGCGGTTCCGCGACGAGACCGTCGCCGCGCTGAACCTGCGCCTCGAGGTCGCGCGCGTGCAGGACGACATCGACGCGGGCCGCGTCGTCGAGGAGACCGGGCCGCGGGCCAGCCGTAACCGCCTGCAGACGGTCACGCTGCTGCGCGCGATCCGGGAAAGCGGTTTCGACGCCGTGTTCGGCGGTGCCCGGCGCGACGAGGAGAAGGCCCGCGCGAAGGAGCGCGTGTTCAGCTTCCGCGACGAGCACGGCCAATGGGACCCGCGGGCGCAGCGCCCGGAGCTGTGGAACCTCTACAACGGGCGGCACCGGCGCGGCGAGCACATCCGCGTGTTCCCGCTGTCGAACTGGACCGAGCTGGACATCTGGCAGTACATCCGCGACGAGCGGATCGCGCTGCCACCGCTGTACTACGCGCACCGGCGTCCGGTGGTCCAGCGGGACGGCATGCTGCTCGCGGTCACGCGGTTCCTGTCGCTTGTGGACGGTGAGCGGCCGTACGAGGCGACGGTGCGCTTCCGGACCGTCGGCGACGCCACCTGCACCGGCTGCGTCGAATCGTCGGCGGCGACGCCGTCCGAAGTGGTCGCCGAGGTGGCCGCCACGCGTGTCACCGAGCGCGGCGCGACTCGCGCCGACGACCGGATTTCCGAGGCAGGCATGGAAGACCGCAAGCGGGAGGGCTACTTCTGATGCAGCTGCTGCGGATCGCCACGGCGGGCAGCGTCGACGACGGCAAGTCGACGTTGATCGGGCGGCTGCTGTTCGACTCGAAGGCGATCTTCACCGACCAGCTCGCCGCGGTCGAGCGCGCCAGCCGCGACCGCGGCGAGGACTACCCGGACCTCGCGCTGCTCACCGACGGCCTGCGCGCCGAGCGCGAGCAGGGCATCACGATCGACGTCGCCCACCGCTACTTCGCCACGCCCAAGCGGAAGTTCATCATCGCGGACACGCCGGGGCACCTGCAGTACACGCGCAACATGGTGACGGGTGCTTCGACGGCCGACCTGGCACTGGTGCTCGTCGACGCGCGCAAGGGCGTGCTGGAGCAGTCGCGGCGGCACGCGTTCCTCGCGTCGCTGCTCGGGATCGGGCACCTCGTGGTGTGCGTGAACAAGATGGACCTGGTCGGCTGGTCGCGCGAGCGGTTCGACGAGATCCGCGAGGAGTTCCGCCGGTTCGCGATGAAGCTGGACGTCGCGGACCTGACGTTCGTCCCGGTTTCGGCGTTGCACGGCGACAACGTCGTCCACCGCAGCGCCAGCATGCCTTGGTACGAAGGGACTTCACTGCTGCACCAGCTCGAAGAGGTGCACGTCGCCTCGGACCGGAACCTGATCGACGCGCGGTTCCCGGTGCAGTACGTGATCCGCCGGTCGGACTTCCGCGGTTACGCGGGCACGATCGCGGGCGGAGTGTTCAAGCCGGGTGACGAGGTCGTGGCGCTGCCGTCGGGGTTCACGTCCCGGGTGCGCGCGGTGTGGGGTCCGGGCGGGACGCCGCTGGCGGAGGCGTTCACCGGGCAGGCGGTGGCCGTCGAGCTGACGGACGACCTCGATCTGGGGCGCGGCGCGATGCTGTGCCGCCCGGGCAACCGCGCGGAGTCGGCCCGCGAGGTCGACGCGCTGGTGTGCTGGTTCTCGGCGCGTTCCTCGCTGACGCCCGGGGCGTCGTACGCGGTCCGGCACACGACGACCGAGACCCGCGGCACGGTGGAACGGCTGGAGTACCGCCTCGACGTGACGACGTTGCACCGCTCGGAAGCGGATTCGCTGTCGTTGAACGACATCGGCCGGATACGGCTGCGCACGCGGGCACCGCTGCTGTTCGACCCGTACCGCCGCAACCGCGCGACGGGCGGCTTCCTGCTGGTGGACGAGCACACGGGTGACACGGTCGCGGCGGGCATGATCACGGGCGCGGTGGCGTCCCCGGTGGTCTGGCACACGGCGGCGGTCCGCCGCGAGGACCGCCCGACCCGCGGCGCGACGGTGTGGCTGACGGGGCTGTCGGCGTCGGGCAAGTCGTCGGTGGCGGTGGAGCTGGAGCGCAGGCTGGTGGCGGCGGGCCGCCCGGCGTACTTGCTGGACGGCGACAACTTGCGCCACGGGCTGAACGCGGGCCTCGGCTTCAGCCCGGCGGACCGCGCGGAGAACGTCCGGCGGGTGGCGGAGGTGGCGCGCCTGTTCGCGGACGCGGGCGTGGTGGCGATCGCGTCGCTGATCAGCCCGTACGAGGCGGACCGCACGCGAGCGCGGTCGATCCACGACGGGTTGCCGTTCGTGGAGGTCTTCGTCGACACGCCGCTGGAGGTGTGCGAGGCGCGGGACCCGAAGGGGATGTACGCGAAGGCGCGCGCGGGGGAGATCACGGGCTTCACGGGCATCGACGCCCCGTACGAACGGCCATCGTCCCCGGACCTGGTGCTGCGACCGGGCGACGGCGACCCGGCGGCCATGGCGGCGGCGATCCAGGCGTTGCTCGACGACCTCGCCTAGCCCGTCGTGAGTGTTTAGGGCGGTTAGAACCGCCCTAAACACTCACGACCGCCTAGCCCGCGGGGGTCACGAAACCCGAGTCGTACGCGCGGATCACCGCCTGGGTCCGGTCTCGCGCACCCAGCTTGGCGAGGACGTTGCCCACGTGGGTCTTCACTGTCTGGATCCCGAGGTACAGTTCTCCGGCGATTTCCACATTGGACAGACCGCCTGCCATGAGCCGCAGGACTTCGCGTTCGCGTTCGGTCAGACCGGCGCTCGCCAGCGCGTCACCCGCTGGAGACGGCCCGTGCTGGGCGGCCAGGCGTCGGATCGCCGCCGGGAACAGGAGGGAGTCGCCCGTCATGACCGTGCGGATCGCCGCGACGATCTCTTCGGGGCGTGCGCGTTTCAGGAGGAACCCGCTGGCGCCCGCGACCAGGGCGTCGTAGACGTAGTCGTCGTTTTCGAAGGTGGTCACCACGATCACCTTCGGCGGATCCTCCACTGTGGACATCAGGTGGGTGGTCGCGCGGATCCCGTCGACCGCGGGCATCCGGACGTCCATCAGCACGACGTCCGGGCGAAGGCGGGCCACCAGGCCGGGGACTTCGGCGCCGTCGGCGGCCTCGCCGACCACCGCCAGGCCGGGTTCGGTGTCGATGATCGCCTTCAGTCCGGCGCGGATCAGGGGCTCGTCGTCGACAAGGAGAACGCGCACGTTCATCGCCCGCTCCCGCGCACCGAGCCGCCAGCCACCCGCACCACCCGGGTCAGCCGCTCGCCGTCGACCGGCACCCCCGCACTCATCGCCCACTCCCCCACGGCACCCGCACCACGACCTCCCACCGCTCGTCCACCCGCCCGGCCGACAGCTCGCCGCCCAGTACCGCCACCCGCTCCGTCATGCCCCGCACCCCGCGGCCGCCGCCGGATCGGCCCGAGCCGCCGCCCAGTGGGTTCGCCACCTTTGCCACCAGCTCGTGCCCCGTGACCTCCACGACCACCGCCACCGGGACCCTACCGGCGTGCCGCACCGCGTTGGTCAGGCATTCCTGCAGGATCCGGTACACCTCGCGGGACACCACCGCGGGCACCGCGGCCAGGTCGCCATCGATTTCGGCGGTCACCTCGGTGCCCGCCAGCCGCGTCGTCTCCAGCAGGGCCGGGAAGCTCCGTCAGCGTCGGCCGCGGTGTGCGGCCCGCCGCCTCCTCGCGCAGGAGCCCGAGGACGTGGTCGAGGTCGTCGAGCGCCGTGCGGGCCGACTCCTCGATCGCGCCCAGCGCGCGCTCGGTGAAGTCCGGGTCGGTGCGCAGCGTCCGGCGAGCCGCGCCCGCCTGCACCGTGACGACGCTCAGCGCGTGCCCCACCGAGTCGTGCAGCTCCCTGGCCAGCCGGTTGCGCTCGGCGAGCTGCTCGGTCCGCCGCTCCAGCCGGGCGATCCGGTCGGCCGCGCTCATCCCCAGCAGCCCGGCCGCCGCGCGGCGCAGCAGCCCGCCGACCGCCCACACCGCGTACACCAGCAGCACCGTGGCGAGCACGAACACCACCGGCAGCCACGCCGACGCCCAGCCCGTCGGCACGCGCACCTCGTCGCCTTCACCGGTCTGGATGAGGTGCCCGGTGAACACGGCGCTGACCGACACGCCGATCGCGACCGGCGCCAGGAGGCTGAAGAAGCTGACCACGAACCCGGCGACGACGTGCAGCACGAACATCGTCGCCGCGTGCAGGCGGCCGCGGCGGGTGTGCGGCTGGGCGGGCGCGTCCGGCACCGGGTCGTCCAGCAGCTCGCGGATCGCCGTCGACTCGAGCACGTGCACCGCGGGCAGGAACGCCGTCGCGGCCAGGACGAGCAGCGTCAGCGCGCCGCCGACCAGCGTCGCGCGCTCCAACGTCGTGACGAACGGCAGCAGCGACGGCACGGCGACCGCGGAGAACAGCAGGTAGGGCACGCTGATCGCGCCACCGAGGACGAGGTACACCCAGCGGCGGTACGTCGCCTTGTTCGTCAAAGGCCGGAATACGCGCACCGGTCGATCTTCGCAGGCCCGGCGCGGCGGGCGCCTCCCTCTCGCGGTGGACCCCGCCCCCTTCAAGGTATAGCCGACCCCGGGGCTTGCGGCAAGGCCGGGGTGATCGTCCAGAATGGCCGCTCCGAACGCCGTGACGTGGGGAAATGGGGATTCACAGGTGCGTGTTCTGATGACGACGTGGGGGTCGCGCGGGGACGTCGAGCCGCTGGCCGGGCTCGCGGTGGCCGTGCGGGAGCTCGGCGGCGAGGCGGTGGTGTGCGCGCCGCCGGACGAGGAGTTCGTGACGTTGCTGGACCGGGTCGGCGTGCCGATGGTGCCGCTCGGCCCGACGGTCCACTCGATCGTGGCCAACCCGAAGCCGCCGACGGGCGAGGACGCGTTCCGGCTCGCGCCCGAGCTGGTCCGCGCGCGGTTCGAGACGCTGACGGAGGCGGCCGAGGGCTGTGACGCGCTCCTGGCGACGGGGCTGATGCCCGCCGGCGCGCCGGACGTCGCGGAGAAGCTGGGGCTGCCGTACGTGTTCGCGTGCTTCCACCTGCTGGGCCTGCCGTCGCGGCACGTCCCGCCGCCGATGCTGCGGCCGGGCCCGCCGTCCCCGGCGGGCGAGACGGACAACCGAGTGCTGTGGCGCCAGGACGCGGAGCGGGTGAACGCGCTGTACCGCCCGGCGGTCAACGAGCACCGGGCGGCGATCGGCCTGGCCCCGGTGGACAACGTCCGCGACTACGTTTTCACGGAGCAGCCGTGGCTCGCGGCGGACCCGGTGCTGTGCCCGTCGGAGGGCAAGACGGACCTGAACGTCTTCCAGACCGGCGCGTGGACGCTGCCTGACGACCGGCCGCTCCAGCCGGAGTTGGAGGAGTTCCTGGGGGCTGGGGAGCCTCCGGTGTACGTCGGCTTCGGCAGCATGGCCGCGCACGCACCGAAGGACGCCGCCCGGGTGGCCATCGAAGCGGTGCGGACGCGGGGGCGCCGGGTGGTGCTGGCCAGCGGCTGGGCGGGCTTGACCGCGATCGACGAGCTTGACGACTGCTTCGTCGTGGGTGACGTCAACCAGCAGGCGCTGTTCCCCCGCGTCGCGGCGGTCGTGCACCACGGCGGCGCGGGGACGACCTTCGCGGCCACCCGGGCGGGGGTGCCCCAGGTCGTGGTGCCGCGGATCGCGGACCAGCCGCTGTGGGCCGCGCGGGTGGCCGAGCTGGGGATCGGCGCGGCTCACCTGGATCCGAGCCCGACGGCCGAGTCGCTTTCCGCCGCGCTGGCCGAGGTGTTGACGCCGGAGACGCGGGCGCGCGCGAAGGCGGTGGCCGCGGAGGTTCGGATCGACGGGGCGACCGTGGCGGCCAAGAGGCTGCTCGACCTGGCCGCGTAACCGGGGCGGCGACCGGGCGGCGCTTGCGGCCCCGGAGCCGCGCGGGGCACGCCACCCGCGACCGCGGACGACCCCGCCGGGCCGACCACGGGCGGCCGAGCGCCCCTCAACCGGCCGCCTGCCCAAGCGCCCCAAGGCGGCCTTGGTTGCGTCTCACGCACCGAAGGCCGCCTTGGGTGCGTCTCACGCACCGAAGGCCACATTGGGGCGCTCCGGCCGCCGCTCAGTGCACCACCTGGCGGCTCTCCTCCCGCGCCGCCGCGAAACCGTTCACCCACAACGACTGCACCTTTGCCGCCTCCGCCGCGTCCGGGTTGGCGTTCTTGCACGCCGTCCCCGGGCCGTGGCCCGACATCAGCTCCGTGCACGGTCCGCTGTAGTGGTCCGGCAACCCCAGGTTGTGGCCCAGCTCGTGCGCCGCGATGCGGGTCGGGTCGTAGCCCTCCGCCACCTGGCTCGTGTCCAGGTAGATGTCGCCTCGGCCATGGCCGTTCGTGTTCGTGTACGAGCCGCCGCTGTGCGTCTCGTGGAACACGATCGTCGCCCCCGTGCTCCGCTTCACCAACCTCACGTCCGTCACCGCGGCGTTCCAGTTGGCCGCCCCCTGGTCGATCTGGGCGAGGTAGTCCGGTGCGCCCGAGGAGCTGTAGTAGAGCGTCGTGACCGCGGCCGCCGAAGCGCCGGGGGCGAACCCGATGCCCATCGCCGTCGCGAGCGCCAGGGCCGCGCCGATCACCCGTCCGTTCATCGTGTCTCCTTCGTCCGGTTCAGAGAACACTTCACCGTCGTTCGCGGAATCACGTTAGAAGTCCACCGACAACGCGGCCACGGCCGAAAGTAGCTCCCTCGCGGGAGGGAGCCCGGTCCCGCCGCTGCGTGAGCCGCCCGCCCCCGCCGCCGTGGTCTGCTCTGCGGCGTGGACATCCTGCTGGGCTTGCTGACCCTCCCCCTGTACGTGCTCGTGCTGTGGCCGCTGGTCGTCGCGTCGCGGCGGGTGCTCGGCGTCCGGATCGGTGCCGTGCGCGCGCTGTGCGCCGCCGGGTTCGGGTGGCTCGTCGCCGGCGGGATCGCGCAGGCCTTCCCGCTTTCCCTGCTGCACAACGGCGGTGCCGCCCTCGGCCTGCTGATCCCGTTGGCGGGCAGTGCTTTCCTCGCGACGCTGATCTTCCTGTTCGTCGCCGAGATGGCGGTGCCCGCCGGCGGCGGGTTCGGCAGGCTGCGGTCGGTCCGGACGCGGATCTCCCGGGCCCGCCGGTACTCGCAGATCACCCGGATCGCGATCAAGCACGGCCTCGGCCGGTACCTGGCCGGCCGCCGCGAGCCGGGCCTCGCGCCCGGGCGGCACGCCAAGCTCGCCCGGTCGCTGCGCCGCGCCCTCGAGGAGGGCGGCGTGACGTTCGTGAAGCTCGGACAGCTCCTCTCCACCCGCGCCGACCTGCTGCCGCCGGTGTTCGTCGAGGAGCTCGGCAAGCTGCAGGACCAGGTCGCGCCCGCCCGCACCGACGCCGTGTGGGCGGTGCTCACCGAAGAGCTCGGCGGCTCACCCGACGACGTCTTCGCGGAGTTCGACCCCGAACCGCTGGCCGCCGCGTCGGTCGCGCAGGTCTACCGCGCCCGGCTGCGCGGTGGCGAGGACGTCGTCGTCAAGGTCCAGCGGCCCGGCGTGCGGGAGCAGGCCGAACGCGACGTCGACATCGTCCGGCGCGTCGCCGCGGCGTTGGAAGACCGCACGGACTGGGCGCGCTCGCTCGGCGTCGCCGAACTCGCCGACGGGTTCGCCGCCGCGCTGGCCGAAGAGCTCGACTTCACCATCGAGGCCCGCAACATCGCCGCCGTGGCCGCGACTTCGTGCCCGGACGTCGCGCTGCCGATCGTCCACAAAGCACTGTCCACCGAGCGCGTACTGGTGATGTCCAAACTGGACGGAAAGCCGCTCGAGACCGCCCCCAAAGCCGACCGCAAGCGCCTGGCCCGGTCGCTGCTGCGGTGCCTGCTGGACCAGGTGATGGTCGGCGGCGTCTTCCACGCCGACCCGCACCCGGGCAACCTCATGCTGCTGGCCGACGGCCGCCTGGGCCTGCTCGACTTCGGCTCGGTCGGCCGCCTCGACGCGGGCCTGCGCGGCGGCCTGCAGAACCTCGTCCTGGCCCTGGACCGCGGCGACCCGGCGGCCCTGCGCGACGGCCTCCTGGAGATCGTCGACCGCACCGGCGACATCGACGAGCAGCGCCTCGAACGCGCCCTCGGCGCCCTGGTCGCCCGGCACTTCGGGCCCGGCCGGACCCCGGACCTCGACCTGTTCACCGGCCTCTTCCGGGTCGTCGCCGACTTCCGGCTGAGCGTGCCGCCGCCGGTCGCCGCGGTGTTCCGCGCGCTGGCCACGGTGGAGGGCACGCTCGCCGCGCTCGACCCCGGGTTCGACGTCGTCGCCGAGTCACGCGCGTTCGCCGTCGAGCGGGTCGGCGCCGGGCTGCGGCCGGACTCGCTGCGCCGCACCGCCACCACCGAGCTCATGGCGCTGCTGCCGGTGCTGCGCCGCATCCCGCGCCGCGTCGACCGGATCGGCGCGGCCCTGGAGGAGGGCAGGCTGTCGGTGAACGTCCGGCTGTTCTCCGACGAGCGCGACCGCGACGTCGTGACCGGGCTGGTGCACGAGGTCCTGCTGGCGTTCGTCGGCGCGGCGACCGGGCTGATGGCGGTGTTGCTGCTCAGCGGCTCCGGCGGGCCCCGGATCCTGCCGGAGCTGACGCTGCACCAGGTGTTCGGCTACAACCTGCTGGTGATCAGCGCGCTGGTGGGCCTGCGGCTGCTGTTCGTCGTCTTCCGGCGCTCCGGACGGCGGTCAGCCCGCTGACCGCGGCGCGTACATGATCACCGCGACCCCGGCGAGGCAGAGCAGCGCGCCGATGACGTCGTAGCGGTCGGGGCGGTACCCGTCGGCGACCATTCCCCAGGCCAGCGAGCCCGCGACGAACACGCCACCGTACGCGGCGAGGATGCGGCCGAAGTGGGCGTCCGGCTGGAGGGTCGCGACGAAGCCGTACACGCCCAGCGCCAGCACTCCCCCGCCGATCCACAGCCAGCCGCGGTTCTCCCGGACGCCTTGCCAGACCAGCCAGGCGCCGCCGATTTCGCAGACCGCCGCGGCCAGGAACAGGAGGATCGACCGCAGGACCACTCCGGGATCGTAGCCCGAGGCCCGCGGTATAGGCCGTTATACGCGAAGAAGGCCGCTCCGGAGAGCGACCTTCCCTGCGAAACGAGTGTCAGACGGTGAAGCCGAGGGCGCGCAGCTGCTCGCGGCCGTCCTCGGTGATCTTCTCCGGGCCCCACGGCGGCATCCAGACCCAGTTGATCCGGAAGTCCTTGACCAGGCCGCCGGACGTCAGCGCCGCCGACGTCTGGTCCTCGATCACGTCCGTCAGCGGGCAGGCCGCCGACGTCAGCGTCATGTCGAGGGTCGCCGTGTTGTCCGGCTCCACGCGGATGTCGTAAACCAGGCCCAGGTCGACCACGTTGATGCCGAGCTTCCGGGTCGACGACGTCGCGCATGGCCTCTTCGACGTCCTCGATCTTGGCGAGGTCGAGGTCCTGCTTCGCGGTGGTCTCGGCGTCGAGGTCGGCGGCGGTGCGGCCGTCACGAGCGTCCGTGGCGGTGTCTTCGGTCATGCCTTCTCAGCTCCACTGGTCGTCCGGGCGACGGCGTCCTTGAAAGCCATCCAGCCGAGGAGGGCGCACTTCACGCGGGCGGGGTACTTGGCGACGCCCGCGAAGGCGACCCCGTCCTCCAGCACGTCCTCGTCCGGCTCGACCTTTCCCTTGCCCTGCATCAGTTCCACGAAGGCGTCCATGGTGGTGAACGCCTCTTCAAGCGTGTGGCCGACGACGAGATCCGTCAAGACCGACGTCGAAGCCTGGCTGATCGAGCAGCCCTGGCCCTCGTAGGAGACGTCGGCGACCTTCCCGTCGTCGAGCTTGACCCGCAGCGTCACCTCGTCGCCGCAGGTCGGGTTGACCTGGAACGACTCGGCGTCGAACGGGTCGCGCAGGCCGCGCCCGTGCGGGTTCTTGTAGTGGTCCAGGATGATCTCCTGGTACATGCTCTCCAGGTTCACCGCGCCACCCCGAAGAACTTCTGCGCCTCGCGGATGCCCGCGACGAGGGCGTCCACTTCGGACAGGTCGTTGTAGAGGTAGAACGACGCGCGCACGGTCGCCTGCGCGTGGCAGGCGCGGTGCAGCGGCCACGCGCAGTGGTGGCCGACGCGCACGGCGATGCCCAGGCTGTCGAGCACCTGGCCGGCGTCGTGCGGGTGCACGCCGTCGATCACGAACGACACCGTCGCGCCGCGGTCCTTCAGGTCGGTCGGCCCGATGATCCGGACACCCGGGATCGCGCCGATGCCCTCGAGGGCCGCCGCGGCGAGCTCCTTCTCGTGCGCGGCGATGCGGTCCATGCCGATGGCGGTGAGGTAGTCGACGGCCGCGCCGAGGCCGATGGCCTGCGACGTCATCGGGACACCGGCCTCGAACCGCTGCGGCGGCGGAGCGAAGGTGGAGCCCTCCATCTTGACCATCTCGATCATCGATCCGCCGGTGAGGAACGGCGGCATCGCTTCGAGCAGTTCGGTGCGGCCGTAGAGGACGCCGATGCCGGAAGGGCCGAGCATCTTGTGCCCGGAGAACGCGGCGAAGTCGACGCCGAGGGCGTGGAAGTTCACCGGGAAGTGCGGCACCGACTGGCAGGCGTCGAGCACGGTGAACGCGCCGACGGCCTTGGCCTTCTCGACGAGCAGCTCGACCGGGTTGACCGTGCCGAGGACGTTCGACTGGTGCGCGAAGGCGACGACCTTCGTGCGAGGCGTGATCAGCTCGTCCACATCGGACAGATCCAGGCGGCCGTCTTCGGTGACCTTGAACCACTTCAGCGTCGCCCCGGTGCGCTGGCACAGCTGCTGCCACGGCACGAGGTTCGCGTGGTGCTCCATCTCGGTGACGACGATCTCGTCACCCGGGCCGACCACGAAGCGCGCGGCTTCGGGGCCCGCGGTGGCGGCGTTGCCGAAGGAGTAGGCGACCAGGTTGATGCCCTCGGTGGCGTTCTTGGTGAACACCAGCTCCTCGGGGTCGGCGCCGACGAACTCGGCGATCTTCGCCCGGGCGGACTCGTAGGCGTCGGTCGCCTCTTCGGACAGCTGGTGCGCGCCGCGGTGCACGGCGGCGTTCGACGTCACGACGTAGTGCCGTTCGGCGTCGAGCACGGCTTCCGGACGTTGCGACGTCGCGCCGGAGTCCAGGTACACCAAGGGTTTCCCGTCGCGGACGGTGCGCGACAGGATGGGGAAGTCGGCCCTCAGGGCCGCCACGTCCAGTGGCAAAGAGCTGGCCGAGGTGGTGGTCATCGGGCCGACTCCTCTCGTTCTCGGTGTGTACTGGCGGAAAGTCAGAGCGACGCGGGCTCGGGCTTGCCCACGTACTTGACGTACCCGTTCTCCTCCAGCTCGTCGGCCAGTTCCTTGCCGCCCGACTCGACGATCTTGCCGCCGGCGAAGACGTGCACGAAGTCCGGCGTGATGTGCCGCAGGATCCGGGTGTAGTGCGTGATCAGCATGACGCCGACCTCGCTCGAGGCCTTGTACTGGTTGACGCCCTCGGAGACGATCCGCAGCGCGTCGACGTCGAGGCCGGAGTCGGTCTCGTCGAGGATGGCGAACTTCGGCTTGAGCAGCGCCAGCTGCAGGATCTCGTGGCGCTTCTTCTCGCCGCCGGAGAAGCCCTCGTTGACCGAGCGCTCGGCGAACTCATGCGAGATCTCGAGCTTGCCCATCTCCTCCTTGACCTCCTTGACCCAGTGGCGCAGCTTGGGGGCCTCGCCACGGACCGCGGTGGCCGCGGTGCGGAGGAAGTTGGACATCGACACGCCCGGCACCTCGACCGGGTACTGCATGGCCAGGAACAGACCGGCCCGCGCGCGCTCGTCGACGCTCATCTCGAGGACGTTCTCGCCGTCGAGCAGCACCTCGCCGGAGGTCACTTCGTACTTCGGGTGCCCGGCGATGGCGTAGGACAGGGTGGACTTGCCGGAACCGTTGGGGCCCATGATCGCGTGCGTCTCGCCCGACTTGATGGTCAGGTTGACGCCCTTGAGGATCTCCTTGGCGCCTTCCTCGGTGGTCACCGAGGCGTGCAGGTCCTTGATTTCCAGGGTTGCCATTTCTTCGTTTTCCTAAGTCAGAGGGGGACGGTCAGGCGCCAACGGCTTCGAGCTCGGCTTCGATCGCCGCTTCGAGGCGCTCGCGCACCTCGGGGACGTCGATCTTGACCAGGATCTCGTGGAAGAACCCGCGCACGACCAGGCGCCGCGCCGCCTCCTCCGCGATCCCGCGCGACTGCAGGTAGAACAACTGCTCGTCGTCGAACCTTCCCGTCGCGCTCGCGTGGCCGGCGCCTTCGATCTCGCCGGTCTCGATCTCGAGGTTCGGCACCGAGTCCGCGCGCGCCCCCGGCGTGAGCACCAGGTTGCGGTTGAGCTCGTAGGTGTCGGTGGCCTCGGCGGCCGCGCGGATCAGGACGTCGCCGATCCACACCGTGTGCGCGCCCTCGCCCTGCAGCGCGCCCTTGTACATCACGCGCGACTTGCAGTTCGGGACCGCGTGGTCGACGAAGAGGCGGTGTTCCTGGTGCTGGCCCTCGTCGGCGAAGTAGACGCCGAGCATCTCGACGTCGCCGCCCTTGTCCGCGAAGGTCGCCGTCGGCGAGATCCGGACGAGGTCGCCGCCGAGGGTGATCACGGTGTGCCGCAGCGCGGCGTCGCGGCCCAGCTTCAGGTGCTGCTCGGAGACGTGCACCGCGTCGTCGGCCCAGTCCTGGACGCTGACCACGGTGACCTTGGCGCCGTCGCCGATGACGAACTCGACGTTGTCGGCGTAGGTGCCGGAGCCGACGTGGTCGAGCACGATCACGGCCTCGGCGAACGCCTCGGCGCGGACCTGCAGGTGCCCGTAGGCGACCTGGTCCTGGCCCGGGCCGTGGATCCGCAGCACGGACGGCTTCGACGCCTTGGTCTCCTTCGGCACCGTCACGACGGTGGCCTTCTGGAACGCCGAGTACGCCTGCGCGGCGATCCGGTCGCTCGGTACGCCCGCCTCGCCGAGGCGGGCGTCGTCACGGCCGACGGTCTCGATCTTCAGCTCGGGCGCGGCCTCGGCTTCGAAGGTAATCTCGCCGGTGGCGGTGGCGCTGCCGTCGTGCAGGCCGCGGACGCGCTTCATCGGCGTGAAGCGCCAGTTCTCCTCACGCCCGCCCGGGACCTCGAAGGCCTCGACGTCGTAAGAAGTGAACCGCTCCGCGCGGGAGGCCGCCGGGATGACGGCCCCCTCGCGAAGGGCTTCGGAAACGTTGTTCTCGGTAACCGACATGACTAGCCGACGGACCCTTCCATCTGGAGCTTCGATCAGGCGGTTCAGCTCGAGCGCGTACTCCATCGGCAGCTCACGGGCGATCGGCTCGACGAAGCCGCGCACGATCATCGCCATCGCCTCGGCCTCGTCGAGACCGCGCGACATCAGGTAGAACAGCTGGTCCTCACTGACCTTGGACACCGTGGCCTCGTGGCCCATGGACACCTCGTCGTTGCGGATGTCCACGTACGGGTACGTGTCCGAACGCGAGATCGTGTCCACCAGCAGGGCATCGCAGACCACGCTGGAGCGCGAGTGGTGCGCCCGCTTCGCGACCTTGACCAGGCCGCGGTAGGACGTCCGGCCGCCGCCGCGCGCCACCGACTTCGACACGATCGTCGAGGAGGTGTACGGCGCGAGGTGCTCCATCTTGGCGCCCGCGTCCTGGTGCTGGCCCTCGCCCGCGAACGCGACCGACAGAACCTCGCCCTTGGCGTGCTCGCCCATGAGGAACACCGACGGGTACTTCATCGTGACCTTGGAACCGATGTTGCCGTCGATCCATTCCATGGTCGCGCCCTCTTCGCACTTGGCGCGCTTGGTGACCAGGTTGTAGACGTTGTTCGACCAGTTCTGGATGGTCGTGTAGCGGCAGCGGGCGCCCTTCTTGACGATGATCTCCACGACCGCCGAGTGCAGCGAGTCGGACTGGTAGATCGGCGCCGTGCAACCCTCGACGTAGTGCACGTACGCACCTTCGTCGACGATGATCAGGGTGCGCTCGAACTGGCCCATGTTCTCGGTGTTGATCCGGAAGTAGGCCTGCAGCGGGATCTCGACGTGCACGCCCTTCGGCACGTAGATGAACGAGCCGCCGGACCACACCGCCGTGTTCAGCGCGGAGAACTTGTTGTCACCGGCCGGGATGACCGAGCCGAAGTACTCCTGGAACAGCTCCGGGTGCTCCTTGAGCGCGGAGTCGGTGTCCAGGAACAGGACGCCCTGCTCCTCCAGGTCCTCGCGGATCTGGTGGTAGACGACCTCGGACTCGTACTGCGCGGCGACACCGGCGACGAGGCGCTGCTTCTCCGCCTCGGGGATGCCGAGCTTGTCGTACGTGTTCTTGATGTCCTCGGGCAGTTCCTCCCAGGAGGTGGCCTGCTTCTCCGTGGACCGCACGAAGTACTTGATGTTCTCGAAGTCGATCCCGGAGAGGTCGGCCCCCCAGTTGGGCATGGGCTTCTTCTCGAAGAGCTTGAGCGCCTTCAGTCGCGCTTCGCGCATCCACTCCGGCTCGGACTTCTTCGAGGAGATGTCGGTGACGACGTCCTCGTTCAGCCCGCGACGGGCGCTGGCGCCCGCCTCGTCGGAGTCCGCCCAGCCGAACGCGTACTTGCCAAGGGACTCGATGGTCTCTTCCTGGCTCAGTGGCGCGGTGGTGGGAGTGCGCTGCTCGGCAGCGGCAGTCATGCGGGTTTCCCTCCATTCGGGATCCGTGCTTCGCGCCCAGAGGGCACCGTGCTGCCCGGCTCGGGATGGGCCGGGTCACCCGTCGTGACGGGCACGTGTGTGGTGCACGCGGAGTCCCCGCGTGCGATGGTCGCCAGCCGCTGGACGTGGGTGCCCAGCAGCTGCGCGAACGCCTCCGTCTCGGCCTCGCACAGCTGCGGGAACTCCGCGGCGACGTGGGCGACCGGACAGTGGTGCTGGCAGAGCTGCGCCCCCACGTTCTGACTGGGTGCGGGAGCGCCGACCTGACGGGTCGACGCAGCGTAGCCCTCCCTGGTCAGCGCGGCCGCGAGGGCCTCCGCGCGTGCCGCCGGATCACTCGATCCGGTGATCGCCGAGCGGTGCGGCCCGACCAGCTTCTCGATGCGGTGCTCGGCGAAGGCGCGGACGGCGTCTTCACCGGCGTGCTCGGCGAGGAAGCGGATGGCCGAGACGGCCAGGTCGTCGTAGGCGTGCCCGAACCGGGCGCGGCCGGCCTCGGTGAGCAGGAACAGCTTCGCCGGGCGACCCCGGCCCCGGGGTCCTCGGCGCGGCGCGTCCCGCGTCTCGGCCTCGCCGTCGGCGAGCAGCGCGTCGAGGTGGCGGCGGATCGCCGTCGGGCTGATGCCGAGCTGCTCGGCGACCACGACGGCGGTCATGGGACCCTGTTCCAGCAGCAGCCGGGCGACCTCCTGGCGGGTCTTGCCCTCGGCGCTGACCTGCGACGGGACGTGCGGATGCGGGGCACGCGGCATGTCGCCGCCCGCCTGGTCACCCGCCTCCGTCTTTTTCACAACACAAGTGTGTCTTATTTCCGGATGACCCGCAAAGGCGGGGTGTCCGGCAGTGACCCGACTCACTCCGGGGCGGACCGATACCCTGCACGCGTGGCAGTGGGCGAACAGGACCAGCAGGCGGCGGCGGTCGCGACCGAGCGTGCCCACCCCGTCACGCTTTCCCCGGTCCGCCCCCTCGAACCCCTCCCCCTGGAGGCCGACGAGCAGCGCGGGCTGAACGTCGTGCGCCGCTTCGGCACGGTCGGGTCGCTCTTCCTCGCCCTGGGCTCCCTCGGCGCCGGCGCCGCCCCGGTGATCAACCCGGTGCAGGAGATCCCGGTGCTGCGGCTGTTCACCCGCATCCCGACGGTGTCGCTGGCCATCGCCATCTCCGGCATGGGCATCCTGGTGCTGAGCTGGCTGATGCTCGGCCGGTTCGCCCAGCCCAGCCGCACGCGGCTCGCGTCGCAGGGCCAGCTCGCCCGCACCATCGCGCTGTGGGTGCTGCCGCTGCTGGTCATCCCGCCGCTGTTCTCCCGCGACGTCTACAGCTACCTCGCGCAGAGCGAGATCGTGCACCGCGGGATGGACCCCTACGTGCTCGGCCCGGCGCAGGCCCTCGGCGTCGCCGACCCGTTCACCGCGGGCGTGTCGAACATGTGGCGCGAGACGCCGGCGCCGTACGGGCCGCTGGTGCTGCGCCTCGGCGGCTGGCTCGCACCGCTGGCGGGCAACAGCATCGCCGTCGGTGTCCTGCTGCAGCGGGTGCTCGCGCTCGCGGGCGTCATCCTCATCGTGTGGGCCCTGCCCCGGCTGGCGCGCCGCTTCGGCGTGCAGCCCGCGACGGCGCTGTGGCTCGGCGCGGCCAACCCGCTGCTGATCTTCCACTTCGTCGCCGGCGCCCACAACGACGCGCTCGCCGTCGGCCTGATGCTCGCCGGGCTGGAGGTGGGCATCCGGCGGCTGCCGATCCGCGTGAAGGGCGACACCCCGCCGCCGCTGGCCCGCGGTGAGCTGCTCTACATCGGACTGGGCGTCGCGATCATCACCCTCGGCGTCGCGGTGAAGCTGCCCGCGGTGTTCGCGCTGCCGTTCTTCGCGGTGATGGTGGCGCGGCGCTGGCACGGCAGGCTCAAGGACCTCTTCTACGCGGGCGCGCCGATGGCGGCGTGGTTCGGCGTGGTCCTGGTCGCGGTGTGCTTCGGCACCGGGCTCGGCTTCGGCTGGGTCGGCGCGACGTTCAACACACCCGGCCTCGTCCGGTCGTGGATCTCCCCCACCGCCGAGCTGGCCAACCTGTCGGGCGTGCTCGGCATCGCGCTCGGGCTCGGCAACCACACCAACGGCCTGGTGCCGATCCTCGGCGCGCTCGGCTACCTGGTCGCCGTCGCGATCACGTTCAAGTTCCTCTGGGACAGCTTCAAGTGGCGCTACCGGCCGATCATCGGCCTCGGCGTGTCCCTGGGCGCGGTGATGATCCTGCAGATCAACCTGCAGCCCTGGTACGTGCTGTGGGCGGTGATCCCCCTCGCCGCGGCGGCCGGGACGTCGCGCTTCCGGGTGGCCGCGGCGGTGCTGTCGGCGGCCCTGCCGTTCCTGCTCCCGCCCACGGGCAGCACCTTCGACGGCCGCCCGTACGTGCTGCCGTTCGCCTACGTCGCGGCGATCGTCGTGTGCGGCGCGGGGATGCTGATCGTCCGGCGGCTGGCGCCCGTGCTGCTGTCCAGGCCGTCCCCGCGGCTGCCCGCGCGGGCCGAGCCCGTATCGTGACCCGATGTGAGTGCCCCCGCCGTCGAGATCACCGGGCTGGTGAAAAGCTACGGCTCCACCCGCGCGGTCGACGGTCTCGACCTGCGGATGGAGCGCGGCAGCCTGCTCGCCCTGCTCGGCCCCAACGGGGCCGGCAAAACCACCACCGTCGAGCTCTGCGAAGGCTTCCTCAAGCCTGACGCGGGAACGGTGCGCGTGCTCGGCCTCGACCCGGTCCGCGAGTCGGCGGCGCTGCGCCCCCGCGTCGGCATCATGCCCCAGGGCGGCGGCGCGTACCCGGGTGTGCGAGCCGACGAGATGCTGCACTTGGTGGCCTCCTGCGCGGCATCCCCGCTGGACCCGGCGTGGCTGCTCGACGTGCTGGGGCTGGCTTCGGTGCGCCGGACGCCGTTCAAGCGCCTCTCGGGCGGGCAGCAGCAGCGGCTGTCGCTGGCGTGCGCGCTGGTCGGGCGCCCGGAGCTGGTGTTCCTCGACGAGCCGACGGCGGGCATGGACCCGCAGGCCCGCCGTCTGGTGTGGGACCTGCTGGCGGCGTTGCGCCGCGACGGCGTTTCGGTGCTGCTGACCACGCACCTGATGGAAGAGGCCGAGGCACTGGCCGACACGGTGGTGATCGTGGACCACGGCAAGGTCGTCGTCTCGGGTGCGCCGCAGTCGCTGACGATGGACGAAACGGGCGCGGCGGGGCTCCGTTTCAAGGCCCGAACGCGCCTCGACACGGCGTTGCTGACGGCGGCGCTGCCCGAGGGCTACGCGGTGCGCGAGTCGGCACCGGGCACGTACATGGTGGTGGGTGCGGTCGACCCACAGGTGGTGTCGACGGTCACGGCGTGGTGCGCGCAGCAGGGTGTGCTGCCGGAGGAGCTGCAGGTCGGCAAGCGGACGCTCGAAGAGGTCTTCCTCGAGCTGACCGGACGGGAGCTGCGGGCATGACGGTCTTCGAGCCGGGTGTGTTCACCCCCGCCCCCGGACGCGGATCGCTGGGCCGGATGCTGCGGACGCACGCGCGGGTCGAGGCGAGCCTGACCTTGCGGCACGGCGAGCAGGTGCTGCTCACACTGCTCATCCCGCTGGCGTTGCTGATCGGTTTGTCGCTTTTGGACATCCTGCCTGCCGCTCAGCTGGGTTCGGTGTCCAAGGTGGACTGGATCACGCCGCGGATCCTGGCGCTGGCGGTGATGTCTTCGGCGTTCACCGGGCAGGCGATCGCGCTCGGTTTCGATCGGCGTTATGGGGTTTTGAAGCGTCTCTCGGCTACTGCTTTGCCTCGGTGGTTGCTCGTCGCGGGGAGGCTGATCGCCGCTCTGGTCGTGGTCGTTCTCCAGTCGGTGATCATCGGTGTCGTGGCGGCTTTCCTCGGGTGGTCGCCTTCGCTCTCCGGGCTCTTCTCGGCCGTTCTGCTGCTGGTGCTGGGAACTTTGGCTTTCGGGGCTTTGGGTGTGCTCCTTGGCGGGGCTTTGCGGGCTGAGGCCGTGCTCGCTCTGGCCAACATCGTCTGGTTCGTGTTGTTGCTGGCTGGTGGGATTCTGCTGGCTCCCTCGTCGCTGCCTTCCGGGCTCGCGGTCGTCGTCGAACTGCTGCCTTCGGGGGCGCTGGCCGAGGGGATGCGGGCCGCTTTGGTCGATGGGGCTTTCGCTCCGGGGCCCATGCTGGTGCTGGCGGTTTGGGCCGTGGTCGCGGGCGCGGTGGCGTCGCGGACGACGAAGCTCACCTGAGGCGCGGCGCGGGTTGTCGTGAGTGTTTAGGGCGGTTCTAACCGCCCTAAACACTCACGAGTCCCGGCGCGGGCGTGACCTAGGTCCCTTGTGCCCGCGTGCCGGTTCTGGGCGCCGGGACCTGCCGAAAGCCCGGTTTCCGCGCGGTTCTACCATCGAGCACGTGCCGTTCACCAGCCTCGTCGCCCGCCTGCCGTTTCCGTCCGCCGCCGTGCAGCGGGCCGTCGGGATCGCCGCCGTTCTCGCGCAGGCGCTGATCGGGGTCACCGGGTCCGTCGTGCGCGTCACCGGGTCCGGGCTCGGCTGCCCGACCTGGCCGCAGTGCGTCGCCGGGAGCCTGGTGCCGGTGAACCACCCCGGCATCCACGCGCTGAACCAGTGGATCGAGTTCGGCAACCGGCTGCTGACCGGCGTCGTCATCGCCGTCGCCGCGGTCGCCGTCATCACCGCGTGGCGCGTGCAGATCGACCACCCGCGGCGCAAGCGGCTGGTGAAGCTCGCCTGGACCATGCCCGGCGGTGTCGTGCTGCAGGCCGTCGTCGGCGGGATGACCGTGCTCGCGAAACTCGAGTGGTGGACCGTCGCGATCCACTTCCTCGCCACCACTCCCCTGGTGTGGCTGGCCGTCCTGCTGCTGCGCGCGTTCCGCGAGGGCGACGAGCCCGCGCGCTCGCTGGTCCCGGCGTCCGGCCGGGGCATCCTGGTCGCGCTGGCCGTGGCGATGTGGCTGGTCCTCGCGGCCGGCACCACGGTCACCGGCGCGGGCCCGCACAGCGGCGACATCAACACCCACCGCCTGGCGATCTCCGTGGAGTCGCTCGCCCAGGTCCACGGCGGCCTGCTGGTGCTCTACCTGCTGCTGCTCGCGGTGTTCGGCCTCCAGCTGATGCGCATCGGCGCGCCGAAGGGCCTGTGGCAGCGCTACACCTGGGTGTGGGTGATCGCGGTCGCGCAGGGCGGGCTCGGTTCGCTGCAGTACGCGCTGGGCGTGCCGGAGGCGATGGTGTCGTTCCACGTGCTCGGCGCGATGGCGGTGATCATCGCGACGGCGTCACTGTGGGTCGGCAGCCGCGACCGCGGCCCGGTGACGTCGCTGACGGCGGCGCCTAAGGAACTCGCCACCGCCTGAGCAACCGGCGGCCACCCGGCCGTAACGCGCCGCGGCTACGGTCCGCCCCATGACGACGCGCTCCGCGCCCAAGCCGCTGATCTCCCACCGCCGCGGCACGGGCGAGATGATCGTGCTCAAGACGTTCCTGCTGGTGCCGTTCGCGGCGCTGCTCGTCGCGGTCCCGCTGATGTGGGGCTGGGGCATGACGTGGGTCGACCTGATCCTGGCCGCGGTGTTCTACGTGTTCGCGACACTGGGCGTGACGGTCGGCTACCACCGCTACTTCACCCACGGCGCGTTCAAGGCCTCGCGGCCGCTGCGGGTGGCGCTGGCGATCGCGGGCAGCATGGCGGTCCAGGGGTCGGTGATCTTCTGGGTGGCGAGCCACCGCAGGCACCACGCGTTCGCCGACCGCGAGGGCGACCCGCATTCGCCGTGGCTGTTCGGCACATCGCCGTCGGCGCTGCTGCGCGGCTTCTGGCACGCGCACATGGGCTGGATGTTCGCCCGCGAGGTGACCAACGCCGACCGCTTCGCCCCGGACCTGGTGGCGGACCGCGACCTGCGGGTGGTGAACCGCTACTTCTGGCTGTGGATCACGCTGAGCCTGGCCCTGCCCGCGGTCCTCGGCGGCTTGCTGTCGTGGTCGTGGTGGGGCGTGGTGACGGCGTTCTTCTGGGCCGGGCTGGTCCGGATCGCGTTCCTGCACCACGTGACATGGTCGGTGAACTCGGTCTGCCACCTGGTCGGCGAGCGCCCGTTCGCCAGCCGAGACCGGGCGGCGAACTTCTGGCCGCTGGCGTTGTTGTCGATGGGCGAGTCGTGGCACAACTCGCACCACGCGGATCCGACGTGCGCGCGGCACGGCGTGCTGCGGGGGCAGGTG
Organism: Amycolatopsis nalaikhensis; assembly: GCF_030264295.1. Lineage (GTDB taxonomy): Bacteria > Actinomycetota > Actinomycetes > Mycobacteriales > Pseudonocardiaceae > Amycolatopsis > Amycolatopsis nalaikhensis. The sequence continues at coordinate 9,936,214 of NZ_CP127173.1, forward strand.
GACGTCTCGGCCCGGGTGATCCGGACTTTCGAGCAGCTCGGCTGGGCGACCGATGTGCGGTGGCCGAGGGCCGATCGGCTGGCGGCCAAGCGCGTAAGTGCTTCAGCTTAATGTGCCTGCGACGACACGAAAGAGATATGTCCGGCTCGATCGTGTCGTTCGCTTTCTCTTACGGTGAGCCACCTTCCGATCGACAAAGGAGACTCACGTGGAACCCAAGTCCGACGTCCGGCACGGAAAGCTTCGGCAGATCGCAGCGGCAGGCGCTGTGGTCCTCGCGGTGGGCGGGCTGTTAGCCCCGGTGTCGACCGCCCCGGCACCGGTGAACACCACCGTCACATTCGCCGCGTCCGCCAAGCCCGGCGGTGGCGGTGGCGGCGGCAACACCGGCAACTGATAGAGCCCGGGTCAGCGCACGGGGCAGGAAATCCTCGTCACCAGACGTGGCACCACGGGTGGTCACGAGGATTTCCACCTGAAGGCGATGCCGTAGTTCTCCCGTGGATGACACCCTTCGGCGAAGGTGTGCCGGACGAAACCGTCCTCGACGGAAAGCAGGTGTGGATCACCGTCCGGCGGTTGACGCGTTCGCTCGAAATCCAATTGTTCCGCATACCACCAGCACGCCGCGGGAAGGCATCTCGCGTCGAAGCTCAGCTGGATGGTCAGGCCACCGACCGGCTTGCCACCCGTATCGCGTTCGCCGGGCGCGATGCCGTGGTGGTCGATCTCGACGTCGAGCCAACGGCGTTCTTCATCGAGGTGCCCGTCGAGCGCCTCGGACACGAAGCTGTAGCGCTCACCCTTCCGCAGCGTCCGGCGAAAGCGCAGGCGCGCCTGCGCCGGATCACCGGGATGGGGACCGCGGGATGCGACCAGACGGCACGCCCAAAGGGCCGTCACCGGTATCTCTTCCAAGTCGTGTGTCCAGCCGGTAAGGGCATGGACGTCATAACCGTCGACGCCGTCCTCACACGCGATGATGTCGCGTTCGGTGATCCTTCGCCGCACGGTTCGGCGGTGCATGACCGCGGTGACGACCATGCGTTCCACGAACACCGGCTGCGCCCCTCTCGAAGCAGCTCGCGCCCGCCAGCCGACGCGCTCGTCGTTCGCGACTTCCATCGCCGCTCGCCCGATGTCGATGTAGCCTCGCCAGCCCGGCTCGTCCAGCGAAGCCAGTTTCTCCGCAAGGCCGACGGCCAACGCGGTGAGCGCCCACCGCCAGGCTTGGTGCATCGGAGTCGTGGTGGTGGGCGACGGATCGCCGAAGACACCCGGTAGCACCATCAACTGCCGGAAGCGGTCGCCCAGCGTGGCCTTCCATCCGGTCTCGCCCGGCGCCGGCGGTACCCGGAACGCGGCCATCAATGCGCTGCGGCGGCGCGTGTTCCCGGCGGCGGCGATCTCGTCGACGATCAAGCCCCACAGGGCGAGTGCTCGCGACTCGATCGTCTCCGCGGAAAGGGACGCCGTCGGTGCCGCCAAGGCGCCAAGCACGGCAGCCGACTCGCTCGCCGGTTCTTCGATCGCGCTGCGGAGGAATTGCAGCGGCTCGCCGTCTTTGCGTCTCGCCAGCCAGCGGAGCGCGGCTTCGATTTCCGCCGGCGAAGTCGTCTCCTCGACATGCTCGCTGTCCATCCGGATGGTCACGGCGCCCTCCGCTACCCCGACGAAGATCGACAATTCACAACAAGCCTGGACAACGGCGCGATCGGTGACGACAAGGGAGACGCAACGAGAAACTCATCCCGAGAACAAAAGATCATTTCCGCTGCCTCGCGCCACCAGTCACCATTGCCCGTGCGTACTAGTACACCGATAAAGGGGTAGCACAGTGGCCAAGGAAAGAACAAGCAAACCCCCGCGCGACCGCAGGCTGCGGGAGTTGGTCAAGGCCGGTCTGACCGGGGTCGGCGGACTCTACCTGCTCACCGGCTCGCTCGCCGTGACCACAATCGGCGCGGTTGTCGCGCTCGCGCTGGCTGCCGTGCAGCAGGCCGCGCGATGATTACGTCAGTTGCTGCCGCACCGCCGAGGCGAACCGCATCGCTGCCGACGGGTCCGTCTGGCGGAAGCCCAACGACGGCTCCGTCAGCTCCAGCTCCAGCAGCAACGGCTTCCCGTCCGCACCCCGGACCACGTCCACCCGCGCGTACAGCAGCTCCGCCCGCAGGATGCCCAGCACCGCCGTCGCCGCGTCAAGCACGTCCTCCGCCAACGCCACCGCGTCCGAAGGCGGCGAAGCCGGGGCCAGCTCCTCCGACAGGTACAGCCCCGAAGCGTCCATTGTGGAACCCAGCATCGCGCCCTTGGCGAACGCGTGCGAGTAGATCCCGCCCAGGTACACCAACGCCAGCTCACCGGATGTGTCCACACTGGACTGATACGGCTGGATCAACGCCGTGTGACCCTCGGCGTGCAGCGACGCCAGGTGCGCCGAAGCGTCTTCACCGGCAGCGAAACGCGCCGCGCCGCGGGAACCCGCGCCGACAGACGGCTTCACCACGAAGTCCGATGACGGGAACCGCGCCTTGTCACCCGGCTCGACCAGCGAGGTCGGGACCACCGCGACACCCGCGTCGAGCAGCTCCGCCAAGTACGACTTGTCCGTGTTCCACCGCACCACCGCCGCGGAGTTGAACAACGACGGCACCGACTCGCACCAGTCCAGGAACTCGGCCCGGCGCGGTGCGTAGTCCCAGGTCGCGCGCAGCATCACCGCGTCGGCCGACGCGAAGTCCGCCCCCGAGTCCCAGGCCGCCCACGACACCGTGAAACCCAGTTCGCTCAGGGCCGGGAGCACCGCGTCGTCGTCTCCGTCGCCCGACGGCAGCTCCGCGCAGCTGACCAGGATCGCGCTGCGGCTCACCGGCCCGCCATCTTGCGGCGGTGCTCCGGGCCGATCTTCGTCGCCTGGACCGTCTCGGCGTCCCACTCGGCCGCTTCGAGGTCCTCGACGGCCTCGACCAGCGCCTCGCCGGTCGCGACGCTCGGCACCACGACGTCGCCCAGTGCGCCGTCGGCTCCGACCAGCACCACCCGGGCGCCCGCCCGGCCGATGTTCTCCACCACCGCACGGGACGGCTTGCCGTGCGCCTTCACGAACTTGCGCGCCGCGCCCAGCTGCGCACCCGACGGCGGGACGACGGTCTCTTCCGAATCAGCCACGTCCCGAACGATAACCAACAACCGGCCCGGGCGCGGAACAGCGTGGCGTCGGCCATAGTTGTGCCTGGGAGAACCCGACCCGAGGAGGACGCATGCCCACCGCAGTGCAGGTGACGAAGACCGGCGGCCCGGAAGTGCTCGAACCGGCCGAAGTGGACGTCCGGGCCCCGGAGGCCGGCGAGCTGCTGGTCGACGTCGCCGCGGCCGGCGTCAACTACATCGACACCTACCAGCGCCAGGGCATCTACCCGATGGACGTGCCGTTCGTGCTGGGCCTCGAGGGCGCGGGCACGGTCGTGGAGGCGGGCGCCGAAAGCGGCTTCGCCCCGGGCGACCGCGTCGCCTGGCAGGGGTCGATCGGCAGCTACGCGGCACGCAAGCTCGTGCCCGCGTCGGTGGCGGTGAAGGTGCCCGAAGGCGTCTCCCTCGAGACGGCGGCCGCGACGATGCTGCAGGGCATGACGGCGCACTACCTGGTGGCGTCGACGTTCGAGGTCAAGCCGGGCCACGACGTACTCATTCACGCGGCGGCGGGCGGCGTCGGGCTGCTGCTGGTCCAGCTGGCGAAGGCGCGCGGGGCCCGCGTGATCGGCACGGTGTCGACCGAGGAGAAGGCGAAGCTGGCCCGCGAAGCCGGCGCCGACGAGGTCATCCGCTACGACCGCGAGGACTTCGCCAAGATCACCCGCGACCTCACCGGCGGCGAGGGTGTGGACGTCGTTTACGACGGCGTCGGCAAGGACACCTTCGACGGCAGCCTGGCCAGCCTGAAGGTCCGCGGGCTGCTGGCCCTGTTCGGCGCGTCGAGCGGCCCGGTGCCGCCGGTGGACCCGCAGCGCCTCAACTCCGGCGGCTCGCTCTACCTGACTCGCCCGACGTCGGCGCACTACACGCGCACGCGCGAGGAGATCGACTGGCGCTCGAAGGAGCTGTTCGACGCGATCCAGGCGGGCGAGCTGACCATCCGCATCGGCGGCAAGTACCCGCTCGCCGACGCCCGCCAGGCCCACGAGGACCTGCAGGCCCGCCGCACCACCGGCAAGCTGCTGCTCATCCCCTGACCGGCACTTTCCCGTGAAAAGTGCCGCCCGGGGCGGCGCTTTCACGGGGAGAGCCCTCAGCCCTTGTCGGTCGGGACCGAGACGGCGTCGGTGACGAAGACCAGCGTCTCGTTGGGCTCGATGCCGCGGCCGCCCTGGCCGTAGGCCAGGTCTGGCGGGATGATCAGCAGCCGGCGGCCGCCCTGCTTGATGCCCTCCAGGCCCTTGTCCCAGCCCGGGATGACCTCGCCCGCGCCGAGGTTCAGGTCGAACGTCTCGCCGCGGTCGTAGGAGTTGTCCAGCACCTTCCGGTCCGACCACGTCACCAGCAGGTAGTTCATCTTGAGCGGCTGGCCGGCCTTCGCGCCGTTGCCGGTGCCCTCCGACAGGTCCTTGGTGATCAGCTTCTTCGGCGGGTCGCAGTCGTCGGGGATGGTGATCGCCGGCTTCTCGCCGAACTTGCCCGTCGTCTTGATGTCGTCCGCGGTGCACTCGCGGCCCTTGCTCTGGGTCGCCTGGGCGGCGTCGGACGACGGCACGGACGGGCCCGCCGGGGCGGCCGTCTGGGTCTTGGCGTCCTGGCCGCACGCGGCCAGCGACAACGCCGCCGCGGCGACGACCACGATCTTCCCGATCTTCTGCATGCGAGGCACCCTAGCCAAGCACGGAGAGTGCCGGAACGTCGTCACCGGTCCGGACCACGCCGAGCCGCCGGGTGGCGCGCGTCAGCGCGACGTACAGGTCGTTGAGCCCGCGCGGCGAACCCGCGACGACCTCGTCCGGCGCGACCAGCACCACCGAGTCGAACTCCAGGCCCTTCGCCCGCTCGACGGTCAGCACGCTCAGCCGTTCGTCGGGCGAGCCGAGCAGCGCGGACACCTCATCCAGCCGGCCGGACGGCACCAGGACCGCCACCGTGCCACCGTCCACTTCGGACAGCTCGCGCGCCGCCAGCCCCGGCAGCTCCGAGACGGGAGCGCGCACCGACCACGGCGGCACCCCGGTCTCCCGCACCGAAGACGGCGCCGACAGCGCCGGATCCACCTCCGCGAGCACCCGCGCGGCGACGGCCATGATCTCGGCGGGCGTCCGGTAGTTCACGGTCAGCTGCTCCAGCCGCCACCGGACCTCGACGTAGGGCGAGAGCACCTCGCCCCACGACCGCGCGCCCCCGGCGGCGCCGGTCTGCGCGACGTCCCCGACCAGCGTCATCGACCGGTTCGGCGAGCGCCGCATCAGCAGCCGCCAGTCCATCGCCGACAGCTCCTGCGCCTCGTCGACGATCACGTGCCCGAACGTCCACGTCCGGTCCTGCGCGGCGCGCTGGGCGGCGGTCAGCTCGCTGCGCGCCTGCTGGCGTTCGGCGAACAGCTCGGCGTCGAGGACGTCGGAGACGCGCAGCAGCTCCTCGTCGATGATCTCTTCGTCCTGCTCGAGGATGTCGAGCACGCCCTCGGCGTACGCGCGATCCTCGCGCTCACGGCGTTTGCGCTCGACGCGGGCCTCGGTGTCGTCGACGCCGATCAGCTCGGCCAGCTCGTCGAGCAGCGGCACGTCGGCGGGCGTCCAGCGCGCGTCGCGGCCGCTCTCCAGCAGCGCGCGGTCTTCCTCCGGCAGGAGCTTCCGGGCGGCGCTGTCGAGCCGTTCGCGGTCGGCGAACAGGTCGTCGAGCACGCCTTCGGGCGTCAGCACCGGCCACAGTTCGTTCAGCGCCGCCGCGATGTTCTCGTCCGCGGCGAGCTCGGCGCGGATGTCGGCCAGGTCCTGGCCGTCGAGGAGGTCCTCCCCGAGCTTCCGGGCGGCCTGGCGGGTCAGGGCGTCGAGGACGTCGGAGACGAAGAGGCGCCGCGCGGGGTTGTGCGGGCGCCGCGACCGGCGGGCGCGGGTGCGGGCGTCGGTGCAGGTCTTGCGGTCGAGCTTGAGGACGTCGTGCTCGTACTCGATCTCCATGACCGGTTCGGGCACGCGCTGGCGGTCGCGGACGGCGTTGGCCAGCACGTCGGCCATCACCAGCCGCCCCTTGACCTCGGTGGTTTCGCGCGGCTCGACGCCGTCGGCGTCCAGGCCCGGGTAGAGCTGGCCGATGGTGGCGAGCAGCACGCCGGTCTCGCCGAGCGACGGCAGGACCTGGCCGATGTAGCGCAGGAAGGTACTGTTCGGGCCGACGACGAGCACGCCGCGGGTGGTGAGCTGCTGGCGGTGCGTGTAGAGCAGGTAGGCGGCGCGGTGCAGCGCGACGGCGGTCTTGCCGGTGCCGGGACCGCCTTGCACGACCATGACGCCGCCGAGCGGCGCGCGGATGATGCGGTCCTGCTCGGCCTGGATGGTGGCGACGATGTCGCTCATCTCACCGGTGCGACGCTGTTCGAGCGCGGCCAGCAGCGCGGCCTCCCCGGCGAGCCCGAGGTCTTGACCTTGGTCGGCGGCGGTGAGGTCGAGGATCTCGTCGTCGAAGCCGGTGACCTTGCGGGTCAGCGACCGCAGGTGCCGCCGCCGTCGCACGCCTTCGGGCGACGCGGCGGTGGCGAGGTAGAAGGGCCGCGCGACGGGCGCCCGCCAGTCGACGAGGAGGGGCTTGTAGTCGTCGTCCTCGTCGAACAACCCGAGGCGGCCGATGTAGGTGGTTTCCTCGGCGCTCTCGGGGACGAAGTCGAGGCGCCCGAAGGCCAGCCCCTGCTCGACGGAGCCGAGCTGGGCGAGCCGGTCGGTGTAGAGGGTGGTGGCGACGTCGCGTTCGGTGCGCGCCTGCGGGGTGCCGCCGGTCTGCCGGAGGGTCTCGTCGAGGCGGCGCTGGGCGTCGAGGCGCTCGGCGTCGAGCTTCTCGTAGAGGGTGGTGACGTACGCCTGCTCGCGGGCGAGCTCGGCGGTGAAGTCGTCCGAAGACAAAGATCCTGCTTTCGCCTCAAGGAAAAGAGCCGAACAAGTCTAACGGTCACTGCTGCGCGATCATTCCGGCCGGAGGTCGCAGTACGGGTAGATCTCGCCGGGCCGGCCGGTGACGGGAAGCACCCGCTCCCCCACCGCGCACGACACGCTCGACGGCGGCAGCTGCTCCCCGCCGGTGAGGTGCCCGGAGGAGTCGCGGAAGAGCACGGCAGCTCCGCGGCTGGTCAGGGCCCGGCAGTTCGCCGAGGAGTAGCGAACGCCACCCGGCACGACGACAGCGCTCACCGGCGTGAAGCCGCCGAGAGCCTCGGGCGCGAGCCAAACCGTCGAACCGACCACCGGCCGGTCGAGCGCGACCCCGATCCGCTCCCCCGGGAGCAGCACCGGTACCTCGACGGTCCGGCCACCGGACGTGACCGGGATCCGGTACGCGGCCAGCGTGCTGGTGTTCTCCAGCACAGCGGCACCCGGCCCCTGTTCGGCGACGCGGACAGCGCCGCCGTCGGGTGCCGGGCCGGGGAGGGCCGTGATCCGGGACGGGATGGCGCAGCCCGTGCCGAGCAGCTGGTTCGTGTCGAGCGACACCCTGCCGCGACCGAGGAGGGCCAGCAGCCCGAAGACGACGACCGCGACCGCGCCGACGCCGATCTTCTTGATCATCGGAGTTCTCACGAACCGGCCACCACGGAGACCATGGTTCGCGCGGCGGACTGCCAGGTCGTGGTCTCGCCACAGCCCGTTCCTCGGGGATCCTCCGCGTCGCCGAGCAGCTCCGCCACCCGCTCGGGTGATGACGTGTGGTCGGCGCCGACCTCGGCGCGTCTCAGAACGGCAGGCCGAGGGTGGGCAGCCCGATGGCCGAGTCGACCGCCAGGGCCACGAACACGATCATCAGGTACGTGTTCGACCGGTGGAACAGCGCCATCGGCTTCGTCTCCTCACCCCGCCGCACCGCCGCCTGGAGGCTGTGCGCGTAGAAGAGGAACCAGCCGCCCGCGAGGATCGCGAACGTTCCGTACAGCCACGACGTCACCGGGAGCAGCAGCAGCGTCCACGCCACCATCACCCACGAGTAGATGACGATCTGGCGGGCCACGTGCTGAGCCGTCGCGACCACCGGCAGCATCGGGACGCCCGCGCGCTCGTAGTCGTCGCGGTACTTCATGCCCAGCGCCCACGTGTGCGGGGGCGTCCAGAAGAAGATGACGCCGAACATCACGAACGCCGGCCACTGCACCGTGCCCGTGACCGCCGCCCAGCCGATCACCACCGGCATGCAGCCCGCCGCGCCGCCCCAGACCACGTTCTGCGACGTGCGCCGCTTCAGGCCGAGCGTGTAGACGAAGATGTAGAACAAGATCGTCGCGACCGCCAGGATCGCCGACAGCAGGTTCACCGTGAAATACAGCACGGCCGCCGACGCGACACCCATCACGAGGCCGAAGATCAGCGCGCCGCGCCGGGGGACCGAGTCCTTCACCAGCGGACGGCGCTTCGTGCGGTTCATCACCTTGTCGATGTCCGCGTCGATCACGCAGTTGAGCGCGTTCGCGCTGCCCGCGGCCATCGTCCCGCCGACCAGCGTGGCCAGCACCAGCCACGGCGACGGGATCTGACGGCCGGCCAGGAACATCGCCGGGATGGTGGTCACCAGGAGGAGCTCGATGACCCGCGGCTTCGCCAAGGCGGCGTACGCGCCCACCACCCGGCGGAGGCTTCGCCGGTCACCGTGCGGTCGCTCACCGGTCGGGTGCACGGCGCTGGTGTCGTCACTGCGTCCGTGCGCAGCGTTCACCAACGACATTTCACTCCCTGCGTCAGGTTCGGTCGGGTCCGTGCCGGAAGGCCGTGGTGGAACGCCGGTCTGAACCCTCGAACGATGTTAGACGTGGTGAATCCCGTGGGTGATCGCGGGTCCTCGACACCGCCAAGCACTAGGCTGGCCGCGACGGGCCGCGATTGCCCCTGCGCATGGCCGCGAGCAGGAATATCGTCCCTTCGGGATCGATTGAGATAAGTAGCCGCGCGCACGGGTAACCGGAACGAGGAAGACCAGCCGCAACCATCATGACCGGGAGTTGGAGTTCAGTGTCCGAAACCGCCACTACCAGCGAGAACAACCCGCTCCTCCGGCGCAACACGCCCGCCGACTGGACCGACACCGACACCCGCGCCGTGGACACCGTCCGGGTGCTGGCGGCCGACGCGGTGGAAAACTGTGGCAGTGGCCACCCCGGCACGGCGATGAGCCTGGCGCCGCTGGCCTACACGCTGTTCCAGCGCACCCTGCGGCACGACCCGAGCGACCCGGAGTGGCCCGCCCGCGACCGGTTCGTCCTCTCCGCCGGTCACTCGAGCCTCACCCTCTACATCCAGCTGTACCTCGCCGGCTTCGGCCTCGAGCTTCGAGGACCTCAAGCAGCTGCGCAAGTGGGACTCGAAGACCCCCGGTCACCCGGAGTACCGGCACACCAAGGGTGTCGAGACCACCACCGGCCCGCTCGGGCAGGGCCTGGCGAACGCCGTGGGCATGGCGATGGCCGCCCGCCGCGAACGCGGCCTGCTCGACCCGGACGCCGCGCCCGGCGAGAGCATCTTCGACCACCACATCTTCGTGATCGCCTCCGACGGCGACATCGAAGAGGGCGTCACCTCCGAGGCCTCGTCCATCGCGGGCCGCCAGGAGCTGGGGAACCTGATCGTCTTCTGGGACGACAACAAGATCTCGATCGAGGACGACACGAACATCGCGCTGTCCGAGGACACCGTGAAGCGCTACGAGGCCTACGGGTGGCACACCCAGGTCGTCGAGGGCGGCGAGGACGTCGTCGCGATCGAGGAGGCCATCAAGGCCGCCAAGGCCGAGACGCAGCGGCCGTCGTTCATCGCGCTGCGGACCGTCATCGGCTACCCGGCGCCGAAGAAGATGGGCACCGGCAAGGCGCACGGCGCCGCGCTGGGCGCCGACGAGGTCGCCGCGGTCAAGGAGATCCTCGGCTTCGACCCGGAGCAGTCCTTCCAGGTCGAGGACGACGTGCTCAAGCACACCCGCCAGGCGCTCGACCGCGGCAAGGCCGCGCGCGCCGAGTGGCAGGAGAAGTACGACGCGTGGGCCCAGGCCAACCCGGAGCGCAAGAAGCTCGCGGACCGGCTCTCGACCCGCACGTTGCCCGACGGCTTCGCCGACCACCTCCCGTCCTGGGAGCCGGACGCCAAGGGCATCGCGACCCGCAAGGCCTCCGGTGAGGTGCTCAACGCCCTCGCCGAGCCGCTGCCGGAGCTGTGGGGCGGCTCGGCCGACCTGGCCGAGAGCAACAACACGACGATGAAGGGCGCCGACTCGTTCGGGCCCGAGAAGGCCGCCACCGAGATGTGGCAGGCCACCCCGTACGGCCGGACGCTGCACTTCGGCGTCCGCGAGCACGCCATGGGCTCGATCCTCAACGGGATCGCGCTGCACGGCGGCACCCGCCCGTACGGCGCGACGTTCCTCATCTTCTCCGACTACATGCGCCCGCCGGTCCGGCTGGCCGCGCTGATGAAGGCGCCGGTCATCTACGTGTGGACGCACGACTCGATCGGCCTCGGCGAGGACGGCCCGACGCACCAGCCGATCGAGCAGCTCTCCGCGCTGCGCGCGATCCCGGGCCTCAACGTCGTCCGCCCGGCGGACGCCAACGAGACCGCGTACGCGTGGAAGGCCGTCCTGGAGGACGTCCACCACCCGTCCGGCCTGGCGCTGACCCGGCAGAACGTGCCGGTGCTCGAGGGCACCAACGCCGAGGGCGTGAAGAAGGGCGGGTACGTGCTCGCCGAGGCGTCGAACGGCGCACCCGAGGTGATCCTCATCGCCACCGGGTCCGAGGTGCAGCTGGCCGTCGAGGCCCGCAAGACCCTCGAGGCCGACGGCGTCCCCACGAGCGTCGTGTCGATGCCGTGCGTCGAGTGGTTCGACGCGCAGGAGCAGTCCTACAAGGACGCGGTCATCCCGCCGACGGTGAAGGCCCGCGTGTCCGTCGAGGCCGGCGTGGCCCAGTCGTGGCACCGCTTCACCGGTGACGCCGGGGTGAACGTTTCGATCGAGCACTTCGGTGCGTCGGCCGACGCGGCGACGCTGTTCCGCGAGTTCGGGTTCACCGCGGAAGCCGTCGTCGAGGCCGCCCGTCGCTCGATCGCCAACACCAAGAACTGAAGGAAGTGACGCAGCAAATGAGCAACGACAAGCTGGCGCAGCTGTCCGACGCCGGTGTTTCGATCTGGCTCGACGACCTTTCGCGCGAACGCCTGAACACCGGCAACCTCGCCGGGCTGGTCCGCGACAAGCACGTCGTCGGCGTGACGACCAACCCGACGATCTTCGCCAACGCGATGTCGAAGGGCGAGGCCTACGACGAGCAGACCAAGCAGCTCGCCGAGCGCGGCGCCGACGTGGAGGCGACCATCCGGGAGCTGACCACGACCGACGTGCGCAACGCCGCCGACCTGTTCCGCGACGTCTACACCGCCACCAACGGCGTCGACGGCCGCGTCTCCATCGAGGTCGACCCGCGCCTGGCCAAGGACACCGAGAAGACGGTGGCCGAGGCGCAGGACCTGTGGAAGACCGTGGACCGGCCGAACGTGCTGATCAAGATCCCGGCCACCGAAGAGGGCCTGCCCGCGATCACCCGCACGCTCGCCGAGGGCATCAGCGTCAACGTCACGCTGATCTTCTCCGTCGAGCGCTACCGGAAGGTCATCGAGGCCTTCTTCGCCGGCCTGGAGCAGGCGAAGGCCAACGGCCACGACCTGCGCGGCATCCACTCGGTCGCGTCGTTCTTCGTGTCCCGCGTGGACACCGAGATCGACAAGCGCCTGGACGCGATCGGCACCGACGAGGCCAAGGCGCTGCGCGGCCAGGCGGCCGTCGCCAACGCCCGCCTCGCGTACGCGGCCTTCGAGGAGCTGTTCGCCTCCGACCGCTGGAAGGCGCTGGCCGCCGACGGCGCGAACGCGCAGCGGCCGCTGTGGGCCTCGACCGGCGTGAAGAACCCGGACTACTCCCCCACCCTCTACGTCGACCAGCTCGTCGTGAAGGACACCGTCAACACGATGCCGGAGAAGACCCTCGACGCGGTCGCCGAGCACGCCGAGATCACCGGTGACCAGGTGACCGGCCGCGGCGCCGAGGCGCAGGAGGTCTTCGACAAGCTCGAGGGCGTCGGCATCGACATCCGCGACGTCTTCCTGACGCTGGAGAACGAAGGCGTCGAGAAGTTCGAGAAGTCCTGGGTGGAGCTGCTCGAGACCGTCACCGGCCAGCTGGCGAAGGCGAAGGGCTGAAGCACGAGATGACGACAGGGGAAAAGACCGGCGTCGAGATCGTGGACGCCGAACTGGCGGAGCGGGCCGCGCCGCTGGCCGAGCGGCTGGTCGCCGACCGGGCCGCGTCGAAGCTGGCGGCGCAGGACGCGACGCTCTGGGGGTCGGACGCCGAGCCCGAGGCGTCGATCCGGCTGTCGTGGACGACGCTGCACAAGTCGTCGCGGCCGCTGATCGGCGACATCGAGGCGCTGCGGACCGAGCTGCGGAGTGAGGGCGTCGACCGCGTCGTGCTGGCCGGCATGGGCGGCTCGTCGCTGGCGCCGGAGGTGATCACCGGGACCGACGACGTCGCGCTGACCGTGCTCGACACGACCGACCCCGGCCAGGTCGCCGACGCGCTCGCGGGCGACCTCGAGCGCACGGTGATCGTGGTGTCGTCGAAGTCGGGCGGCACCGTCGAGACCGACAGCCACCGGCGGATCTTCGCGAAGGCCTTCGCCGACGCGGGGATCGACGCGGCGCGGCGGATCGTGGTCGTCACCGACCCGGGCTCGCCGCTGCAGGAACTGTCCGAAAAGGAGGGTTACCGCAAGGTCTTCCTGGCGGACCCGCACGTCGGCGGCCGCTACTCGGCGCTGACCGCGTTCGGGCTCGTCCCGGCCGGGCTCGCCGGCGCGGACGTCGCCCGGCTGCTCGACCAGGCCGCTTCGGTGGCCGAGGAGCTCGCCAAGGACGACGCGGCCAACCCGGCGGTCAAGCTGGCCGCCGCGTGGGCCGCGGCGCACGAGGCGGGTGCCGAGAAGGTCGTGCTGGCGGACACCGGTTCGGGCATCAAGGGTTTCCCGGACTGGGCCGAGCAGCTGATCGCGGAGTCCACCGGCAAGCTGGGCACCGGCCTGCTGCCGGTCGCCGTCGAAGGCCCCGAGGCGGCCGGGTTCGCCGACGCGGGCGCCGACGCCACGGCCACCGCGGTCGGGAGCGCGCAGGGGTCGGCGAAGATCGCCGTCACCGGCTCGCTCGGCGCGCAGTTCCTGCTGTGGGAGTTCGCCACGGCGCTGGCCGGGCGGCTGATCGGGATCAACCCGTTCGACCAGCCCGACGTCGAGGCGGCCAAGAAGGCGGCGCGCGCGCTGCTCGACGACCCGGAGAAGCTGAAGGGCGGCGAAACGGCGTCCAATGTGGACGGCCCGGTCGAGATCTTCGGTTCCGAAGGGGTTTCCACCGACGGCAGCCTGACCGACGTGCTGCGCGCGTTCTTCGCCTCGGCGCCGGACGCGGGCTACATCGCCGTGCAGGCCTACCTCGACCGGCTCGACGACGCCTCGACGTCGGTGCTGCGCGGCGAGATCGCCAAGCGCACCGGGAAGCAGACGACGTTCGGCTGGGGCCCGCGGTTCCTGCACTCCACCGGCCAGTACCACAAGGGCGGGCACCAGAACGGTGTCTTCCTGCAGCTGACCGGTGCCGTCGAGCAGGACCTCGACGTGCCGGACCGGCCGTACACGCTGGGGCAGCTGCAGCACGCGCAGGCCCTGGGCGACGGGCAGGTGCTCGCCGAGCACGGCCGCCCGGTGCTGCGCCTGCACCTGACCGACCGGGCCGCCGGGCTCGCGGCGGTCGTCCGCGCGGTACAGGAGGTCACCGCATGACGTGGACCAACCCGCTGCGCGATCCGCGGGACAAGCGGCTCCCGCGGATCGCCGGGCCGTCCAGCCTGGTGATCTTCGGCGTCACCGGCGACCTGGCCCGCAAGAAGCTGATGCCCGCCATCTACGACCTGGCCAACCGCGGGCTGCTGCCCGCCGGCTTCTCGCTCGTCGGGTTCGCCCGCCGCGACTGGGAGCACCAGGACTTCGGCGAGCTCGTGCACGACTCGGTCAAGGAGCACGCGCGGACGCCGTTCAAGGAGTCGGTGTGGAACCGGCTCGCCGAAGGCATCCGGTTCGTGCAGGGCACCTTCGACGACGACAACGCGTTCGACCGGCTCGCCGAGACCGTCCGCGAGCTGGACGCCGAGCGCGGCACCGGCGGCAACACGGCGTTCTACCTGTCGATCCCGCCCAGCGCGTTCCCGGTGGTGACCAAGCAGCTGGCCCGCTCGGGGCTGGCGAACGCCGACGAGAAGACCTGGCGCCGCGTCGTCATCGAGAAGCCCTTCGGCCACGACCTGAAGAGCGCCGAAGAGCTGAACGCGATCGTCAACGACGTCTTCCCCGAGGAGTCGGTGTTCCGCATCGACCACTACCTCGGCAAGGAGACGGTGCAGAACATCCTGGCGCTGCGCTTCGCGAACCAGCTGTTCGAGCCGATCTGGAACGCCAACTACGTCGACCACGTGCAGATCACCATGGCCGAGGACATCGGCCTCGGCGGCCGCGCGGGGTACTACGACGGCATCGGCGCCGCCCGCGACGTCATCCAGAACCACCTGCTGCAGCTGCTGGCCTTCACCGCGATGGAGGAGCCGCTCTCGTTCGAGCCGCGGGCCCTGCGCGCGGAGAAGATCAAGGTGCTCTCCGGCGTCACGCCGGTCGGCCCGCTGAGCGAGACGACCGCCCGCGGGCAGTACGCCGGCGGCTGGCAGGGCGGCACGAAGGTGCCCGGCCTGCTGGAGGAAGAGGGCTTCGCGAAGGACTCGAAGACCGAGACCTACGCCGCGGTGACCCTCGAGGTGCAGAACCGCCGCTGGGCCGGGGTGCCGTTCTACCTGCGCACCGGCAAGCGGCTCGGCCGCCGCGTCACCGAGATCGCCGTCGTGTTCAAGCGGGCGCCGCACCTGCCGTTCGACTCGACGTCGACCGAGGAGCTGGGGCAGAACGCCCTGGTCATCCGGGTCCAGCCGGACGAGGGCATCACGCTGCGGTTCGGCTCGAAGGTGCCGGGGACCACGATGGAGGTCCGCGACGTCACGATGGACTTCGGGTACGGGCACGCGTTCACCGAGTCCTCCCCCGAGGCCTACGAACGCCTGATCCTGGACGTCCTGCTCGGCGAGCCGTCGCTGTTCCCGGTCAACGAAGAGGTCGAGCTCTCCTGGAAGATCCTCGACCCGATCCTCGAGCACTGGGCGAAGCAGGGCACCGCGCCCGAGCAGTACCCGCCGGGCACGTGGGGCCCGCCGTCCGCCGACGAAATGCTGGAGCGCACCGGCCGGAAATGGAGGCGCCCGTGATCATCGACCTGCCGTCCACCACGACTTCGGCCCTGAACAAGAAGCTGGTGGAGATCCGCGAACAGGGCGGGCAAGTCGCGCTCGGGCGGGTGCTGACGCTGGTGATCGTGGCCGACGACGACGCCAACCTCGAGGACGCCATCGAGGCGGCCAACGGCGCGAGCCGCGAGCACCCGTCGCGGGTGATCGTGGTGGCCAAGGGCGCGCGCACCGCGGCGCCGCGCATAGACGGCCAGATCCGGGTCGGCGGCGACGCCGGCGCGAGCGAGGTCATCGTGCTGCGGCTCTACGGCCCGCTGGCCTCGCAGGGCCAGAGCGCGGTGGTGCCGCTGCTGCTGCCGGACGCGCCGATCGTCACGTGGTGGCCGGGCGCCGGGCCGAAGGACCCGGCGAAGGACCCGCTCGGCGAGCTGGCCCAGCGCCGGATCACCGACTCCGCCGCGGAGAAGCACCCGGTGCGGGCCCTGACGACCCGCGCGAAGGCGTACACCGCGGGCGACACCGACCTGGCGTGGACCCGGCTGACCCGCTGGCGGGCGCAGCTGGTGTCGGCGCTGGACCTGCCGCCGTTCGAGAAGGTGACCAGCGCGACGGTGACCGGCGAGGCCGACTCGCCGTCGACCGAGCTGCTCGCCGCCTGGCTCGCCGAGTACCTGAAGGTGCCGGTGAAGCGGGTCAAGAGCACCGGCGCGGCCGGGATCATCTCGGTGACCCTCGACCGCCGCTCGGGCCCGGTGGAGCTGCACCGGCCGGACGGCCGCGTCGGCACGCTGACCCAGCCGGGCCAGCCGACCCGCCGGATCGCGCTGCAGCGCCGCGACAACCAGGACTGCCTGATCGAGGAACTGCGCCGGCTCGACCCGGACGAGGTGTACGAGACGTCGTTGCGCGGGCTGGGGAAGATCACCACGGGCTCGGCGCCGTCCGCTGCCGCGGCGGCGAAGAAGGCCACGGCCGCGAAGAGCGCCTCATGAGCAAGACCGAGGTCGTCGTCTACGCGAACCAGGACCTCCTGGCCGCCGCCGCGGCCGCCCGGCTGGTGACCCGGCTGGTGGACGTCCAGGCGGCCAAGGGGTCGGCGTCGCTCGTGCTCACCGGCGGCGGCACCGGCATCGCGGTGCTCTCGGAGCTGCGGGCGTCGGCGGCCCGGGACGCGATCGACTGGTCGCGCCTGGACGTCTACTGGGGTGACGAGCGGTTCGTCCCGGCGGATTCGGACGAGCGGAACGAGAAGCAGGCCCGCGAGGCGCTGCTCGACCACGTCCCGCTCGACCCGAAGCGGGTGCACGCGATGGCGCCGTCGGACGGCGAGTTCGGCGACGATCCCGACGCCGCCGCCGAGGCCTACGCGTCCGTGCTCGCGGCGAACGCGGGCCCGGAGGACCACGGCGACGTGCCGTCGTTCGACATCATGCTGCTGGGTCTCGGCGGCGAGGGGCACACGGCGTCGGTGTTCCCGGAGTCGCCGGCGGTGTACGAGACCGAGCGGTCGGTGGTGGCGGTGCGCAACTGCCCCAAGCCCCCGCCGACGCGGGTTTCCCTGACGCTCCCGGCGATCCGCCGGGCGCGGGACGTGTGGCTGATGACGGCGGGCGACGCGAAGGCGGACGCGGTGGCGTTGGCGCTGGCCGGTGCGGGCGAGGTCCAGCTGCCGGTGGCCGGGGCGCGTGGGCACCGCCGGACGCTGTGGCTGCTCGACCGGGCCGCCGCGGGCAAGCTGACGAAGGTGTACCAGCCGCCCACGGCGTGAGTCCTTTCTCGACGGAGGCCCCCTCGGTTCGCGCCGAGGGGGCCTCCGTCGTGAAGGGGACGTTGGGCGCATGTGGTGAGCTGAAGGGGACTTTCCTGGCATCTGATGCCAGGAAAGTCCCCTTCAGCTCGCCGGCCGCCAGCCCCGGGCCAGGCGGCCGAAGATCTCCTCCGCCGCCGCGCGCGGGTTTTCGTGGCCCGTGATCAGCTCCCGCGAGGCCAACGCGAACCGCGCCAGTGCCGCGCACGAGACGTCGTCCTCCGGCGCTCCCGACTCCTCCGCGATCGCGCGGGCCAGCGCCGTCTCGTGGCGCATCCACATCCGCCTCGCGTAGTCGCGCAGCCCCGGCGTGCTCTCGATCAGCGCCAGGAACTCGTCGTCCGGGCCGCCGTCGGAGACGTCGCGCAGGATGTGCTCGCGCAGCGCGTCCACGATCGACCGCCCCGGCGGCCGCCCGCGCACCGCGTTCACCAGGGCCGCCTCGATGTCGGCCTCCTGGTCGAACAGCAGCGCTTCCTTGCTCGGGAAGTACTTGAACAACGTCGTCACCGAGACGTCGGCCGCGTCCGCGACCTCCTTCACCCCCACCTCGTCGAAGCCGCGCTCCAGGAACAGCGCCAGTGCCGCGTCGGCCAGCGCCTGTCGCGTCTGCGCCTTCTTGCGCTCGCGGCGTCCGATCACTTCCGTCATGCGCCCAGCCTACGCGATGGTGAACTCACTTCAAAAGTTAAGTCGTTGCACTTTTTGAGTCACTGTGTTTTTCTGGGAACCATGAACTCCATCGCCATCGTCGGCGCCGGCCTCGGCGGACTCGCCTGCGCCCGCGTCCTGCAGCTCCACGGCCTCGACGTCACCGTCTTCGAACAAGAACCCTCGCCCGACGCCCGCCCCCAGGGCGGCACCCTCGACATGCACGCCGACACCGGCCAGGCCGCCCTCCGCACGGCGGGCCTCCACGAGCAGTTCCGCGCCCTCGCCCGCCCCGAAGGCCAGCAGATGCGCGCCGTGGACGCGCTGACCGCCGAGGTCGTCGACGACGAGATCCCCGAGGACGGCGACGAGTTCCGCCCGGAGATCGACCGCGGTCAGCTGCGCGGCCTCCTGCTCGGCTCGCTCGTACCCGGCACCGTCCACTGGGGACGGTCGGTCGCCGACGTCACCCCCGGCGCCCGGCTGACGTTCGCCGACGGCGGCACCGAGGACTTCGACCTCGTCGTCGGCGCGGACGGCGCGTGGTCCCGCGTCCGCCGCGCGCTCACCGGCGTCCGGCCCGAATACAGCGGCGTCACCTTCGTCGAGTTCGGCCTCGACGACGCCGACCGCCGCCACCCGGCGCTGGCCGCGTTGACCGGCCAGGGCACGATGGTGGCGAAGCGCGGCGGCCAAGCCCTTTTCGCGCAGCGCAACAGCAACGGCCACATCCGCTGCTACGCGACCTTCTACGCGACCGAAGACGCGCGGAACGCGGAGCGCGAGAACTTGCTCGAGCGCTACGCGGGCTGGCACCCGGAACTGCTGGGCTTCCTCGCCGACAACGACAGCGGGTTCACGCACCGTCCTCTGTACGTCCTGCCGGTCCCCCACGCCTGGACACACACGCCGAGCCTCACGCTCCTCGGCGACGCGGCGCACCTGATGCCGCCGCTCGGCGTCGGCGCGAACCTCGCCCTCCTGGACGGCACCGAACTCGCCACCGCGCTGGCCACGGGCACCGGCGTCCGCGCGTACGAAGCCGGGATGCTGCCGCGGTCGATCGAGACCGCGGCAGCCTGCGCCGAAGGCCTGCACCACCTGCTGAGCGACGATCACCCGGCGGGGCGCGAAGCCGCCGCGTAGTAGCCGTACGCGGTGAAGCGGACGTGGCCGTCGTCCTGGATCCACGGCCGCATCGCGTCGATCGCGGCCTGGCGCGTGCCGCGGATCCGGGCTTCGGGCACCCCGGCCAGGTGCAGCCGCAGTGGCAGGTTCAGCGCCAAGAGGAACTCGAGCCACTCGTCGGGCGAGACGAAGTCGTGCAGCAGCGTGTACGGCCGGATCTCGATCCCGGTCAGCCCCGCCCCCTCCAGCGCGGCCGAGACGACGGACGCGTCGGCGAGGCTGAAGATCCCGGGGCTGCCGGGCTCGGGCCGCGGCAGCGGCGGCAGGTCGAGCGCGGCCAGGATCGCGCCGATGAGCCGCGGCATCGCCTGGCCGGCCGGGCGCCACGGGATCGCCGTGGCGAACCGGCCGCCCGGCACCAGGACGTCGCGGACGCCCGCGCACACGCGGTCCAGGTCGGGCACGAACATCAGCCCGAGACGGCAGACGACGGCGTCGACGCTCGCGGCCGGGAGGTCGATCGCCTCGGCGTCCATCTCGTGCGTCTCGACCGTAGTCAGCCCCTCCTCGGCCGCGCGCTGCGCGGTGAAGGCGACCATGTCCGGCGCCAGGTCGGTGGCGATCACCTTCCCGGACGGCCCGACCCGGCGGGCCGCGGCGATCGACGGGTCGCCGACGCCGCAGGCCAGGTCGAGCACGCGGTCGCCGGCGGTGACCCGGGCCAGGTCGAGCACGCCGTCCGACAGCGGCTCCCACTGCCGCCGGGTCACCTCGATTTGGCGGTACCAGTGCCGGGCCTGCTCGCTCCAGCCGGTGCGCTGCCAGGCCTTGACGTCGTGGGCGGTGCTGAGCGTCGTCATCGCTGCCTCCGGGGTTTTCGCTGGTGACGGCATCATCGGCCGGGGCGCGGCGGTGCGGCATGGGTGAGTTCGACCATTTCGGCGCGGGCCGTTCTGCGGCACGATGAGCCCGTGCAGGACGCGCTGGAGGCCGGCCGCCGCGCACTCGCCGAAGGTGAGTGGGCGCGGGCCAGGGCGTGCTTCGAGCAGGCGGGCCCGGGCGGCGAAGCCCTCGACGGCCTCGCGCAGGCTTTGTTCTCCGAAGGCGACTACGCCGGCGCGATCGAAGCCGCCGAGCGCGCGTTCACCGCGTTCCGCGCGGAAGGGAACGATCTGCGCGCGTCGGTCTGCGCACGGCTCGCCGGATATCTGTACGGCGTCGTGCACGGCAGCGCCGCCGTCGCGCGCGGCTGGCTCGGCCGGGCGGTCCGGCTGACCGAGGCCGCCGGCGACTGCCCGGAACGCGCCCGCGTCGAGCTGACCCTGGCCGTGCTGAGCACCGACGAAGCCGGGCGCGAACGCCACTTGAGCGCCGCGTCGGCCATCGCGACCCGCTGCGGCGACACCGACCTGGTGCTCGACGCGATGAGCCTGCGCGGGCTGCACCTCGTCGCGGCGGGCGACGTCGACGCCGGGATGGCGCTGCTCGACGAAGCCCTCGCGGCGGTCGCGGCCGGCGAGGTGGCCGACCTCGTGTCGATCGGCGCGATGTACTGCAAGATGCTGCACGCCTGCGAGCTGACCTGCGACGTCCGGCGCGCCGAAGACTGGCTGGCGCTGGCCGACCGGTTCGTCGCGCGCACCGACCGGGTGCCGATCAGCGCGATCTGCCGCACGCACTACGGCGGCGTGCTGACCGCCGCCGGCCGGTGGGCCGACGCCGAGCGCGAGCTCGTCACGTCGATCGAGCTCTACGACCGGACCTACCGGGCGCTGCGCGCGGCGGCCGTGGTGCGGCTGGCCGCGCTGCGCGTCCGCCAGGGCCGCCTGGCCGAGGCCGGTGAGCTGCTGGCGGGCGCCGAGCACGACGCGTACGCCGTCAAGCCGCAGGTCGAGCTGCACCTGGCGCGGGGCGAGGCGGAGCTGGCGGCGGCCCGGATCGACCGGTTCTTCCGCACCGATCCCCCGGCGGAATTGGCCGCTCCCCTGCTGATGCTGCTCGTCCAGGCGCGGCTGGCGCTCGGCGACGCCGACGCGGCCGCCGAAGCCGCTCTCCGGCTGCGAGACTTGCCGACCGCGCCGCTGGCCGCCGCGTTCGCCGACCACGCCGCCGGGCTGGTCGCGGCCGCACGCGGGCAGGACGCGGCCGGGTCACTGGAGTCGGCGCTGAGCGCGTTCGCCCGGCTGGGCCTGCCGCTGGAGGCCGCGCGCGTCCGCCTGGACCTGGCCGACGTCCTCGCGACAGCCCAGCCTGAACTCGCGCTGGTCGAAGCCCGGACGGCGCTCGAGTCGTTCCAGCGGCTCTCGGCCACGCGGGACGCCGACGCCGCCACGGGCCTGCTGCGCCGCCTCGGCGTTCGGGGGCACACCGGCCCGCGCGGCAGCGGTACCCTGACGGCCCGGGAACGCGAGGTGCTGGACCTGCTCGGCGAGGGGCTGTCGAACCCCCGGCATCGCGGCGCGGCTGTTCGTCAGCCGCCGGACGGTCGAGCACCACGTGTCCAACATCCTCGCGAAGCTCGGTCTCACCAGCCGGGCGGAAGCGGCGGCATTCGCGGTCCGGGGTCATCGTCTCGGTAGCGCGACGGCCGCTCAGTACCCCCGAACGGAGCAATTCCCTGCGGAATTCGGACGCCAGTACTCCGGTGGCGGGTGAAACTTACCGTCTTCCCACCCGACCTCGTTAGCATCCGCACATTTGTGTGCGGCTGCGCGTCCCGATCGGGCTCTGAGCACCTCTCATCATCAAGTCCACAAGACGAATGGGGTCGCCAGCGATGAGTACAGAGGGACTCTCGATTCCAGGCATCTCGATCGCGGGCTCGGGGCCGTCGGCCGCCGAGCGGGTGCGAAAGCGGGGGTTGAGCCTGTTCGGCTCGGTGCCGCGCCCCGCGCTGGTCACGTTCGCCATCGAAGCGGCCGCGGTCATCCTGGCCGTGCTCGACGTCTGGCTGGTGATCCCGGAGAAGGCCCAGCCGTACTCGATCTGGCTCTCCGGCGCGGCGTGCCTCGCGGTGGTGTTCCGCCGGAAGTTCCCGTTCCTCGCGGTGCTCGTCGCCGTCCCCGGCTTCCTGGCCGGGTGGGCGCAGCTCGCGTCGATGATCACGCTGGGCATGCTCGCCACCCGGCGCCAGCTGCACTGGCAGGTGTGGGTGGGCGCCGCGCTGGTGTGGACCTGCCGGTTCGTGCAGTGGCCCCTGGAGGACTTCGCCGAGCTGAGCTGGCGCGAGCACATCCTCGACGGCATCTACGGCGTCCTCGTCGCCGGCATGCCGATCGCGATCGGCCTGCTCATCGGGGCGCGGGCCGAGGTGTCGAACAAGCTCGCCGAGCTGGCCACGAGCCGCGACCGCGAGCGCCGCTTCCACGCCGACGCGGTCCGCGCCGAGGAGCGAGCGCGGCTGGCCCGCGAGATGCACGACGTCGTCTCCCACCAGATCACGCTGATCGCGATGCAGGCGGGCGCCCTGCAGGCCCAGACGGCCGACGACCGGGCGCAGGAGACGGCGCAGGTGATCCGCACGCTGTCGAAGCGGACGCTGGAGGAGCTGCGGTCCCTGCTGAGCGTGCTGCGCTCGGACGCCGACGACGACGGCCCCCGCCCGGGCATCAACGACCTCGACCGGCTGATCCGCACATCGGAGGTCCCGGTGCACCTGTCGGTGGAGCACCTGCCGGAGGCCCTGCCGAACCAGGTCTCGGCGGCGGCGTACCGGACGGTCCAGGAGTGCTTGACGAACGTCCACAAGCACGCCCCGGGCGCGACGGCGACGATCCGCATCCAGGGTGAGCACGGGGCGCTCAAGATCGAGGTCCGCAACGAGCGGGCGTGCCGCCCGGCGGAGGCGTTGCCTTCGGGCGGGCACGGGCTGACCGGGCTGGCCGAGCGGGCTCGGCTGCTGGGCGGGAGCTTCGAGACGTCGGATACCGAGGATGGTGGGTTCCGGGTGCGGGCGCGGTATCCGCTGGATCGCTGACCTCCGGCCCCTGGGCTGAAGGGGACGTTCATCGCATCAGATGCGCTGAAGGGCGCTTTCCTGTCATCTGATGCGAGGAAAGGACCCTTCAGCCCGCCGGGCCGGGCTGAACGCGCGAAAAGCCACCCCGAGGTGTCCCGGGGTGGCTCCAGCCACGAAAGCTAGATGATTTCCCGGCGCTTGCGCAGGCGGTCGAGCGCCTCGGCCAGGATCGCCTCGCCGTCGGCGTCGCTGCGCCGCTCCTTCACGTACGCGAGGTGCGTCTTGTACGGCTCGGTCCGCGGTGCGGCCGGCGGGTTCTTCTCGTCCTGGCCCCCCGGGAGCCCGCAGCGGGGGCAGTCCCACTCATCGGGGATCTCCGCGTCGAGCGCGAACGACGGCCGGGCCTCGTGCCCGTTGGCACACCAGTAGGAGATGCGGCGGCGCGGCGCCGACTCTCCCCGTTCCGATTCGCCCGTAGGACCGGCACCCACCCGGGTGCCCCGAATCGCGTTACCGCCAACCATGAATCCTCACACCTAGGAATCGGCGGCGCGCCCCCCAATAGGCACGCCGAATCACTGTGCCCTGCCGCTGACCCGGTCGTGGCCGGCGGACGGGACGCCGGACGCCTCACACCTTGAGCAGCAGACCCAGGCCCACGATGCTGATCAGCCACACCGCGCCCAGCAGCAGGGTGATCCGGTCGAGGTTCTTCTCGGCCACGCTCGACCCGGCCAGGCTGGACTGCATCCCACCGCCGAACAGCGACGACAGGCCACCGCCCCGGCCGCGGTGCAGCAGCACGGCGACCACCAGCAGGACGCTGGAGACGATCAACAGGATTTGCAGGAACAGCTTCATGTCATCCTCTGGGCTCTAGGAGAATGCAGGGGTACGGCATGGTCGTTTCCGAACCCCACCGTACCCCTGGACTCGTCCACTGCTGTGTGACGGACCGGATACACAGGCTACCCGGTCGTGGCCTCGATCAGGGCAGCGGCCCGCCCGCGGCGAGTGCGCAGAGTTTCGTGAACTCGTCCGCGTCGAGGCTCGCTCCGCCGACCAGGGCACCGTCGATGTTGGTGGCGGCCACCAGCTCGCTGATGTTGCCCGACTTCACCGAACCCCCGTAGAGCACCCGGACGGACGAAGCGACCTCTTCGCCGTACTTCTCGCGGAGCGGGACCCGGATCTCCCGGCAGACCTCTTCGGCGTCCGACGACGACGCCACCTTGCCGGTGCCGATCGCCCAGACCGGCTCGTACGCGACCACCACGTCCTTGACCTGCTCGGCCTTGAGGCCCTTGAGGCCCTCCATCAGCTGCGCCGTGGTGTGGTGGAGGTGCTCGCCGGCCTCGCGGACCTCGAGCTTCTCCCCGACGCAGAGGATGGGCGTGATGCCGTGCTTGAGCGCGGCCTTGACCTTCTTGTTGACCAGCTCGTCGGACTCGCCGTGGTACTCGCGGCGCTCCGAGTGCCCGACCGTGACGTAGCTGCAGCCCAGCTTCGCCAGCATCGCCCCCGACACGTCCCCGGTGTAGGCACCGGAGTCGTGCGGCGACAGGTCCTGCGCGCCGTAGGTCAGCGAAAGCTTGTCGCCGTCGACCAGGGTCTGCACGCTGCGGATGTCGGTGAACGGCGGCAGCACCGCCACGTCGACCTTCGCGTAGTACTTCTCCGGCAGCGCGAAGGCGATCTTCTGCACCAGCGCGATCGCCTCGAGGTGGTTCAGGTTCATCTTCCAGTTGCCGGCGATGAACGGCTTGCGTGCCACTAGTTCTTCTCCTCCAGGGCGACGCTTTCAAGGGCAGAGACGCCCGGCAGTTCCTTGCCTTCGAGGTACTCCAGCGAGGCACCGCCGCCGGTGGAGATGTGCGAGAAGCCGTCCTCGGGCAGGCCCAGCTGCCGCACCGCGGCCGCCGAGTCGCCGCCGCCGACCACCGTGAACGCGTCGCTCTTCACGAGCGCCTCCGCGACGGCACGCGTGCCACCGGAGAAGGCCTCGAACTCGAACACGCCCATCGGGCCGTTCCAGAACACCGTCTTGGCGTCGGCCAGCTTGCCCGCGAACAGCTCGCGGCTGCGCGGGCCGATGTCGAGGCCCTGGCGGTCGGCCGGGATGGCGGTGGCGTCGACGACCTCGTGCTCGGCGTCGGCCGAGAACTCCGTCGCGGCCAGCACGTCGACCGGCAGCACCAGTTCGACGCCGCGCTTCTCGGCCTCGGCCAGGAAGCCCTTGACCTGGTCGAGCTGGTCTTCCTGCAGCAGCGACTGGCCGACCTCGTGGCCCTGGGCCTTGAGGAAGGTGTACGCCATGCCGCCGCCGATGAGCAGCCGGTCGACCTTGGTCAGCAGGTTCGCGATGACGCCGAGCTTGTCGGACACCTTCGCGCCGCCGAGCACGACCACGTAGGGCCGCTGCACGTCGTCGGTCAGCTTCTTCAGCACGTCCAGCTCGGCCAGCACCAGCCCGCCCGCGTACGCCGGCAGCACCGACGCGACCTCGTAGACCGAGGCCTGCTTGCGGTGGACGACGCCGAAGCCGTCGGAGACGAACGCGCCGCCCGGGACGAGCGCGCCCAGCTCGGCGGCCAGCTCGGAGCGGTCCACCGCGTCCTTGCTCGTCTCGCGCGCGTCGAAGCGCACGTTCTCCAGCAGGACGACGCCACCCTCGGCCAGGCCGCCGGTCAGCGCCTTCGCGGACTCGCCGACCAGGTCACCGGCCAGCGCGACCTCGGCGCCGAGCAGCTCGGAGAGCCGCTTGGCGACGGGCGCGAGGGTGTACTTCGGGTCCGGCTCGCCCTTGGGGCGGCCGAGGTGCGCGGTGACGACGACCTTCGCGCCCGCGTCGGCGAGCTTCTTGATCGTCGGCAGCGCGGCGCGGACCCGGCCGTCGTCGGTGATGCGGTCCCCGTCGAGCGGGACGTTCAGGTCGCTGCGCACCAGCACGTAGCGGCCCTGAACGCCCTCGCCCAGCAGGTCGTCGAGGTTCTTGACGCTCATCGGGTTCAGGACAGCTTCGAACCGACGAGCTTGACCAGGTCGGCGAGGCGGTTGGAGTAGCCCCACTCGTTGTCGTACCAGCCGACGACCTTGACCTGGTTGCCGATGACCTTGGTCAGCGGCGCGTCGTAGATGCAGGACGCCGGGTCGGTGACGATGTCGGCCGAGACGATCGGGTCGTCCGAGTAGCGCAGGATGCCCGCGAGGGGGCCCTCGGCGGCGGCCTTGTAGGCGGCGTTGATCTCCTCGACCGTGGCGGCCTTGGAGAGCGTCACGGTGAGGTCGGTCGCCGAGCCGGTCGGGATCGGGACGCGCAGCGCGTAGCCGTCCAGCTTGCCCTGCAGCTCCGGCAGGACGAGGCCGATGGCCTTGGCGGCGCCGGTCGAGGTCGGGACGACGTTCAGGGCGGCGGCGCGGGCGCGGCGCAGGTCCTTGTGCGGGGCGTCCTGCAGGTTCTGGTCCTGCGTGTAGGCGTGGACCGTGGTCATCAGGCCCTGCTCGATGCCGAAGGCGTCGTTGAGGACCTTGGCCAGCGGGCCGAGGCAGTTGGTGGTGCAGGAGGCGTTCGAGATTATGACCTGCGAACCGTCGTACTTGTCGTCGTTGACGCCGAGCACCACGGTCAGGTCCTCGCCCTTGGCGGGCGCGGAGATGATGACCTTCTTGGCGCCGCCGGCGATGTGCGCCTTGGCGGCGTCGGCGTTGGTGAAGAAGCCGGTCGACTCGAGGACGACGTCGACGTTCAGCTCGCCCCAGGGCAGGTTGGCCGGGTCGCGCTCGGCGAGGGCCTTGATGGTCTTGCCGTCGACGACGATGCCCTCGTCGCTGACGCTGACCTCACCCGGGAACCGGCCCAGGATGGAGTCGTACTTCAGCAGGTGGGCCATCGTGGCGACGTCGCCGAGGTCGTTGAAGGCGACGACCTCGATGTCGTGGCCGCTGGCCTGCACGGCGCGGAAGAAGTTGCGGCCGATGCGGCCGAAGCCGTTGACACCTACGCGAACGGTCACTGCTGCCACTCCTCTGAGGATCGGCCGGGACCCCCGGCCGTGACTTGCGGGCTCGCGGTCACCCTAGCGTGCGGGCACGCGCGTCCCTGACTGCCCTGACGAGACTTCCACCACTTGGCGAACGGGTCAAGAATCGATTAAGAAGCCGGGCGGTCGCGGGGCGGGTTTCCGGGGTGGACCACGGCGGACCAGGCGAGGGTCAGGTTCGGGGTCTCGGGACCGGTTCCGGCTGGAAGTGGCGGGTGCGGCCGCCATCGGGTCGGGATCCGACGACGGCCACTTGACCGATTCAGCCCGGCGCGCGATTTCGGCGGCTTCGACGGGTGTTTCGGAGGCGCGCGCGGTGGGGTTCCGGACGGGCGTGAGGTCGATGACTCGACCGATCCAGGGAGCGGGGATCAGCCGGTCGGGACCTCGGCGGGTGGTGCCGCGAAGGGCACACTCGGGCCCGGCGGGGTCCTGAATGACTCATTCAGGTCTTCGGAGGTCTTGAATGACTCATTCAAGACCTCCGCTCGCCGCCCGAGAGTCAGCCGCGACGGCTCCCGCACGCCGCCAATGACTCATTCGCGACCTCCGCGGTCCCCAATGACTCATTCGCGACGTCGCCCGCCGCCCACGGTCCCCAATGACCCATTCGCGACCTCGCCCGCCGCCCCGAGACCCACCCGCCGACAACCCGGTGAAGGCCGTGCCGCGCGGGCTCAGCCAGCCAGCTCGCGTTCCAACGGCGTGCGGAACCGCGGCGTCGCCCGGATCTCGCCGAACCACTCCGCGCACCGCTCCGCCGCCGCCTCGACCTGCGCCCGAGCCTCCGCTCCGACGTCCTCCAGCAGCCGGAAAACCACCTCCCCCGACGCGCGTTGGGCCCATCCGCCGACGACCCGGCCGGACGACCACACCGTCGGGCCGATGTTGCCGCTGCGGTCGAACAACGCCGCCCGGTGGGGGCCGAGGAACCAGTCGCGGTCCTGCCAGCCCATCGGGGTCGGGTCCAGGCCCGGCAGGAACGCCACCCACGGTGGTGGCGCGGGCACCGGCGCGAGGTCGTCCGCCAGCGCCACGCCCGGCACTCCGTCGAGATCGACCTCCACCGGCCCCAAGGCCGCCAGTGCCTTCTTCGTCTGTCCCGCCGTCCAACCCGTCCACCAGCGCAGGTCGGACACCGGCGCCGGGCCGTACGCGCGCAGCCAACGCCGGGCCAGCTCCACCCGCGCCTCCTCCGCGCCCAGCACCGCGAGCCCGCCCGGGATCCACGAATCCAGCGGGTGCCAGACGTACTGGCTGCTGAGCCAGCTCCCGCGTGGACGCCCCCGCATGATCCGGCCGTCCGCCGCCAGGAGGAACAGCACCCGGCTCGTCACGTTGCCGATCGCCTCGTACGGCTTGCCCGCCGCCATCCGGAGCTGCTGGCGCAGCCGGGGCTCGTCCTCGCTCAGCTGCTGGGCCGTCGCCGACCCCCGGGCCCGCAGCGCCGCCTCGACCGCGTCCTCCACCTCCGCCAGCCACTTCCCCGGCTCCGGCACGTTCTCCGGGTAGCCCTGCGTGCCGAGGTGCTGCTCCAGGAGCTTCCGCTGCTTCACCGCGATGTCGGCCGAGCACCCCGCCTGCACGAGCGCCGCCGTGGCCAGGTCCGTGACGAACACCGTGCGGCGCATCCCCAGCAGCCGCACCAGACTGCGTTCGTCGTAGAGGGCCTGCTCCACGGACGCGACCGCGGGTGAACCGAGCCGCGCGGACGCGGAGAGGTGGACGGTCGCCGGGTCGGTCGCGTGCAGCGCGACGACCCCGGCCACCGCGTCCGCCACCGTCGTCGCGGGTGCGGCCAGGTGGTGGCGGACGGCGAGGCGGGCCCGGCGCTGCTCGGCGCTGATCTTCGGAAGCACCCGTTTTTCCTACCACCCGGCACCGACAAAAACGCCTGGTCGTCCCGGACCACCCGGGGTTAGCCTCGGCGGATGGTCTCCGGTGCGCACCTCGCGGCCTTCGCCGCCCTGACGTTCCTCATGGTCGTCGTCCCCGGACCGAGCGTGCTGTTCACGATCAGCCGCGCGCTCACCGTCGGGCGGCGCGACGCCCTGCTCACCGTGGTGGGCAACTCCGTCGGCGTCTACACGCAGGTCGTCGCGGTCGCCTTCGGGCTCGGCGCGCTCGTGACGACCTCGGCCACGGTGTTCACCGCGATCAAGGTCGCCGGTGCGCTTTACCTGGTGTACCTGGGGATCCAGGCCGTGCGGCACCGCCGGAAGCTCACCGACGCCATGGCCGCGAAAGTCCGCGCGACGCCGGGCCGGGTGCTCACCGTGCTGCGCGACGGCTTCGTCGTCGGCTTCGCGAACCCGAAGTCGATCGTGTTCCTGGCCGCCCTGCTCCCCCAGTTCGTCGACCCGGTCGCCGGGTCGGTGGCCGCGCAGATGCTGGTCCTCGGGCTCTGCCTGCCCGCGATCGCGCTGGCCACCGACAGCGCGTGGGCGCTGGTCGCGGGCACCGCCCGCGCGTGGTTCGCGCGCTCGCCGCGGCGGCTGGAGATGGTCGGCGGCACCGGCGGCCTCGTCATGATCGGCCTCGGCACCGGGCTGGCCTTCACCGGCCGGGGTGACTGAGCACCAGGTCGAGCAGGCCCGGGAACGCCGCGTCGAATTCGGGGCGCCGCAAGCGGTTCAGCCGCCGCGGGCCCTCGTCGCGCTGCTCGATCAGGCCCGCCGCGCGCAGTACCGAGAAGTGGTGGCTGAGTGTCGCCTTCGCGACCGGCAGGTCGAACGTGCCGCACGCCTTCGTCCACTCCGGCACTTCGGCGAGCGAGCGCAGGATGCTGCGGCGCACCGGGTCGCCGACCGCGGCGAGGGCGTCCTGCAGGGACACCTCCGCCGGGACGCCGTGGGTCAGCCCGCGGGCCCGCGCGGAGGTCACCGCAGGGCCTCCGCCAGCGCCGGCCACCACTCGCGGGGCAGGTCACCGGCCGGGACGACGACCTGGTCCGTGCCCGCCGCCCGGTACTCGCGCAGGCGGGCCACGACCGCGTCGAGGTCGCCGCGCACGGTGAGGGCGTCGACCAAGCGGTCCGAGAGGTCCGCGATGTCGGCGTCGGTGAAGCCCATGCGGCGGAAGTTGTTCGCGTAGCCCGGCATCCCGGCCAGGAAGCCCAGCGAGCCGCCCCGAGCGCGCTCACGAGCCGTCGCCGCGTCGGGCTCCGGGACGACGCTCAGCAGCACCACCAGCTGCCGTCCGGTACCGAGGATCTCGCGCGCCGAAGCGACGTAGTCCGTCGTCACCAGGTACGGGTACGCACCCGCCGCGCGGTCCCGCGCCAGCTCCAGCATCTTCGGGCCCAGCGCGGAAAGAATCCGCGCGGAGGCGGGGACGGTGTCGTCGAGTTCGTCGAGGTAGTCGTTCAGCGTGGCCAGCGGCCGCGCGCCGTGGGCGCCGCCGAGACCGACGACGAACCGGCCGGCGGGCAGGTCGGAGTACGCCCGGGCCACGTCGGCGGCGGGCACCCGGTCGACCGGGAGGATGCCGCTGGCCACCGGGATCTTCGCCGTCCCGTGCACGACGTCGGTGATCAGCGGCAGGTTGCTGCCCTGCCCGCCCGGCAGCCAGAGCGCGGCGTACCCCAGCTCCTCCAGCTCGGCGGCGGCCGCCACGGTCTCCGGACCGGTCGTGTTCAGCGTGGCGCCCAGCGCCCCCAGGTTCGTCATGCGCCGGGCAACCACGGAACCCGGGCGGATGTTCCCGTCAAGCGGTCTGTTCGTCCTCAGCGGAATCGGCGGGATGTTCGGCGGGCCGGGTGAACATCCGGGTCGCCGAAAGCCGTGCGACGCCGTCGGGTTCGCCCAGGTCCTCCAGGGAGTTGCGGATCGTCGAGTCGACTGACAGGTACTTGCGGCCCGCCCGCAGGTCGGCGTCGTTGCGCAGCCGCACGATCAGCGGGAACTCCGACAGCGCGCCCGCGTCGAACAGCCCCGTCGTGTAGATCAGCTGCACGCCCAGGGCCTCGGCCACCGCCCGCTGCAGCTCCAGCAGGTAGCCCGCCGACGCGCGGCCGATCGGGTTGTCGAGGAACAGGACGCCCGAGTGCCGGTTGCGGACCTTGCCGCGGTTGTTCGCCCGCAACGCGGCCAGCGTGCAGTACAGGATGATCGCCGCGGTCAGCTGCTGGCCGCCGGAGAACACGTCGCGGATCTCCGAGACGCGCTGGCGTTCGGTCCGCAGCACCGAGTCCGGCTTGAGCATGTCGACGCGGAATCCCTTGGGCGCCGCGGCCCGGACTCCGCGCAGCACCAGGGAAAGCCCGTCGCGCTTGACGTCGCGGCCGTCGGCGGTCCTGCCCACCGCGGCCTCGTCGACGACCTCGCCGAGCTTCTCGGTGAGCGCGTTGTCCTCCAGCTCGGTGAATCGGATGCGGAGGAACTCCTGCCCGGACCAGTCGCCGAGCCCGTCCGGCAGCCGCGAGACGCGCTGGGCCGAGCGCAACGTCCGGAGCGCGCCGTCGACCATGCCCTGCAGCCGCGTGATGATGCCGCCGCGGTGGCGGTCGATCTGCGCGAGGTCGTCGGTGAGGGACCGCAGCCGGGGCCGCAGGGCCTCCGCCCACTCCGCCGCGTGCGCCGGGAGCTGGTCGCGCTTGACCGAGATGACCTGCTGGCGCACCGGCGTGCTCAGCTTCTCGAACCGCTTCTCCGTCGCGTACTGCGCGAGCTGGTCCGCGGCCGCGCGCACCCGCCGGTCGCCCGCGTCCGCGGCTTCCTGCGCCTCGGTGAACGTCGCGTTCAGCCGGGTGTGCTGGGCCCGCGCGGTGTCGACGTCGCCGTCGTAGGCCACAGCGTCGGTGTCGGTCACCAGGTGCGCCATCGACTCGGCTAGCAGCGAGAAGCCCGAGGCGGAACTGCGCGCCGACTCCAGCGTCGCTTCCGCCGCCGCCCGGCGTTCCTGCAGCTCTTCCCACTTCCGCGCGGCCGCCGACGCCTCCAGCCCGGCCGCGTCGATCAGCTCCAGGCCGTGTTCGATGTCGCGCGGCTTCTCGCCGGTGGCGCCGTTCTGCAGCGGCAGCGCGTCCAGCTCGGCCCGCCGGGTCGAGACGAGCCCGATCGCTTCCGTGCGCTCGTCTTCCAGGCCGTCGACGACGCGGCGGGCGCGTGCCAACGCCGCCGCGCGAGCCGAAGCGTCGGAACCATCGGGCGTCTCGAGGAGTTCGGCCGCCCGGGCGCGGACGGCTTCGTCCAGCGACTCCACCGCCGACGCCGCGGCCGCCTCGGCGGCTTCGGCCTGCTCCAGCTCGCCGCGCAGGTCGCTGCCGACCTCGACCTTCGCGTACGCCTCCGACGCCGACGCGTACGTCCGGCGCAGGGCGTCGACCGGTTCGGTCGGCGCCGGGCCTTCGGCGGCTTCGGCCGCGCCCGGCACTTCGGCCAGCTCGGCGCGCGCGGTGGTCGCGGTCCGACGGTGGCCGTCGGCGGTGCGCTGCTCCTCCCCCGCCTGCTCGCGCAGCCGCGCGGCCTTGCCCGCCGCGTCGGACGCCTGCAGGTCCGCCCGCTCCGCGATCTCGGTGGCGCGCTCGACCTCCTCGGTCCACTCCGCGATCCGGGCGCTGCGGGCGCCCAGCTCGCCGAGCCGCCGGGCCTTCTCCTCGGCCTCGGCCGCGGCCGCCCGCAACTCGGGCACACGCTCTCGCAGGGACGCGGTCTTTTCGCTCAACCGCGCGAACTCCGCCTCGGCCTGCGCCAGCGCCGTCCGGGCGGTCTCGCGCGCGGTGCGGGCTGCCTGCGCCTGCTCGGCCAGGGTCGCGATGGCGCCGGGCGGGTAGTCCTCGCGCCAGGTGGTGAGCTTCCACGTCAACGCGCCGTCCGCGGACAGCTTGGCGGCCAACGCTTCCAGCCGCCGCTGCCGCTCGGTGTGCCGCCGCGCCACGGCTTCCCGCTCGGCGTCGGCGGCTTCTTCGTCGTACATCGCGGGGTTCGGCGGCACGAGGAACTCGACGCCGGGCGCGGCGGGCACCTCGGCCTGCAGGGCCTCGGTCGTGCCGACGGCGATGATCGCGCTCGGCAGCAGCCGCCGCTTCGTCAGGACCTCGCGGGCGCGATCGGCGTGCGCGGCGTCGTTCAGCAGGACGCCGGAAACCAGCTGCGGCAGGGTTTCCAGCACCTCGGCGCGCCGCGAAGCGTCCAGTTTGGACAGATAACGCCAGCCGGACCACGCGGTGATCCCGGCTTCCTCCAAGGCGTCGAGAGCGGCCTGGACGTCCTCCGGCGGCGGCAGCAGCCCGCCCGAGCCGAGCGCGGCCAGCGCCCGTTCGTCGGTGGACTCCTCCATCCGCAGCGCGGTCTGCTCCTTCTCGACTGCGGCGCTCGCCTCGCGCAGCCGTTCCAGCAACACCGGCAGGTCGCTTTCGAGGTTGACGTCGTCGGCGCCGAGCAGCTCGACGAGACGGCCCTCGGCGGCGAGCGCGTCGGTGCGGCGGTGGGCGCGGTCGAGGTCCTCGGTGGCGCGTTCGAGGCGGTCCTGCGTGGTGCCCGCGAGCTGGTGCGCCTCGTTCACGGCCCGTTGCGCCGCTTGAAGATCCGCCGCGACGCGGTCCAGCTCCTGCTCGCGCCGGGTCAGCTCGGCGGAGGCGGCTTCGGCCGCGCTTCGGGCGGCGCGGGAGGCTTCGGCGACGTCGGCGCCCGAGGGCAGCAACCCCGCGCGTACGGCGGCTTGGACCTCTTCGCGCAGCTCGGTGATCCGCGTGGTGAGGCCCCGCGCTTCGGCTCGCCGCGCGGCCGCGAGGTTCGCGGCTTCGTCGCGCTCGGTCTGCGCCTTCTCCGCTTCGGCACGCAACGCACCTGCGTGCGCTTCGGCCTTGTCAGCCTGACGCTGGGCGTCCTGCGCCAGGGCGTGCAACCCGCGCGCGAGAGCGGCCGCCGCGTCGTTGCGCGCCTGCAACGCCGGGCGCGCCTTCTCCTCGCGGCTGCCGACGAGCTCGCGCAGGTCCTTCGCCTTGCGGGCGGCGTTCAGCTGGTTGAGCACGGTCGCCGTCTCGCGCCAGGCCTCGGCTTCGGTCTTCGCCTCGGCCAGCTCGGCGTCGACGCGCTTGCGGACTTCCTGGGCTTCGTCCAGCCGCAGCACGGCGACCAGGCGCCGCAGCTCGGTGACGGCCGCGGCGAGCCGCCGGTGGTCGCCCTCGGCGAGCTTCTCGGCGGACTTGACCTCGGCGACGTGCTCCTCGAGCCCGGACAGCCGCGCGTTCTCCAGCTCGTTGCGCGCGACGACCCGCCCGGCCAGCTCGGCCATGTCGGCCTTCGCTGATTCAGCTATCTTCCGGGACTCCGCGGCCACGCCTTCCTCGGCGGCCAGCGGGCCCAGCAGGTCGAGCGCGCCCGCGACGAAGTCCCGCTCGGACAACAGGTCCCCGCGCTGGGCGAGGTTGTGCGCGTAGGTGGCGACGACCTCGGCGAGGTCCTTCGGCTCCTCTTCGGAGATCACCGCGCGCAGCAGGAACTCGACGAACGCGTCGTCGGTGCCGAAGGCGAACGCGTCCGCCGCCTCGCCTTCGCCGGCGTTCATCGCGCGCTGGTAGCGGAACAGCTCGGTGTCGAGGCCGAGGCCGTCGAGGCGGCCGGTCCACTCGTGGTGGCGGCGGGTCCAGAACAGCTCCAGCTCGGGCTCGGCCAGCTGCGCGGCGGCGAGCTTGTCGTGGAAGCCGGACATGGTGAGCAGCCGCGAATCCTGCGTCATCGGCAGGGAGTCCAGGCCCAGCGCCGCGGTCGGGCGGAAGCAGTACCAGGAGTCGACGAGGTTCTCGGAATCCGCGGAGACGACGTGCCCGCGCCACTCGGAGACCTTGCCGGTGATGATCCGGTGCCCGCTCTCGACGTGCAGCCACTCCAGCACGACGTGCGAAACGTCCTTGGCGGCGACGAACTTCTCCAGCACCTTGGTGCTCGTGGTGCCGACGACCTGGCGCCGCCCGGGCAGCATCACCGAGAAGATCAGCTTGATGAGCACGGACTTGCCGCCGCCGTTCTCGAGGAACAGCACGCTCGCCGGCGACGGGCGGCGCAGCTCGGCCGGCCCGGTCGCGTGGATGCCCGCGCTGAACAGCGCGTCCTGCTGGGGCGCGGTGATCTTGGCGCCGACGCCGCTGAAGTCGAGCACGACGTCCTGGTAGCGGGCACCCGCCGGGCCCACCGAGTGCAGGCGGACCCGCGAAAGCTCGTACATCGAATCCCCTCTTAAAGCGTGTCCGAGGCCGCCGCGCGCAGCGTGCCCCCGGCGTTCGCGACCGCGACGACGTCGAGCGCGAGCAGGTCGTCGAACGCGGCGTCCGCGGCGAGCTCGCGGACCTGGATCTGGTAGCGCGGCGTGGTCCGGTAGGTGCCGCCCTGCTCGTCGCTCACCGGGACCAGGAAGCCCTGGTCGGCGAGGAAGCGCAGGGCGCGGCTGACCATGCCGCGGGTGGTGTCGGCGGCCAGGCGGCCGTCCTTGGTGGCGGCCGCCGCGGGACGGCGGGCGTAGGCGCGCCAGGCCTGTTCGAGCTCGGGCGCGTCGGCCAGGGGGTCGTTGTTGGCCTCGGCCGCCGCGGCGCGCTCGTCGAGCATGCGGGCGGCTTCGCGGACCATCGCGTCGACCTGTTCGACGCTCACGCGGCCGATGTAGGTGTCGTTGGCCAGGTCGTCGGGACGCGGGTAGCCGAGCGCGGCGGTGGCGAGGTGGATCAGGCCGTGCAGGACCTTCTCGGTCTCGCGGCGCTCGCGGATCTTGGCCTGGCGCGCGTAGGAGTCCATCTTGATCTCGAAGACGGACTCGTCGGTCGCGGCGAGGACCGCGCCGGCCTGCTGGTTGACCTCGAGGACCATGAGGCCGAGCCCGGCGGCGACGGCGTGGGTGAGGGCCTTGAACGCGTTGTCCTCGCCGTAGCGGCGGACGAGGTCGCCGTAGACGACGTCGCGGGCCGGGAGCTGCTTGGGCCGCATGCCGAAGGCGACCAGCCGGGCCGCGGCCTCGGCGTCCACGCTGCTGTGGGACAGCGCCATTACGCGACCTCCTCGTTTTCCTCTTCGTCGGCGCGCTCGACGGCGGCCGTGGACAGCAGCAGGTCGGCGCCGCCGAACTCCGGGTCGTCCAGGAGCATGCCGTCGTCGACGGCCAGCAGGACCTGCCGGTCGCCCTGGCGGCGGGCCGCGCCGACCCCGGGACTGTAGGCGTGGACGGCGCGCAGCGCGACCAGGGCGGCCAACCCGGGCTGACGGCTGCGGCGAGCCTCTTCGAGCAGGCCGGAGAGCCGCCGCGGCACCTCGGGCAGGTCGAGGAGCTCGTCGGCCGCGCGCCAGACGTCGTCGCCGAACTTGTCGGTGACCTCGGCGGGCATCAGCTCCGGCTCGGGGACCTCGCCGACGAGCTGGTCACGTTCGGGTGCCGGGCGCAGGAGCAGCGAAACCAGGCTCGACAGGGACGGCACGACGGGCGCGGTGATGCCCGCGACGGCGTGGAAGAAGTGCTCGGCCGGGGCGACGGCGTCGGCCAGCGGCAGGCCGAGCGTCGGGACGAGGAGCTGGCCGAACAGGTCGAGGGTGGCGCGCTGGGGCGGGCCGGAGAACTGCTGGCGGTCCTGCTCGGCGCGGAAGACGGCGCCCGCGTCGGCGAGCCGGGACTGCAGGCGGGTGTGGCGGCGGATGCAGTCGCCGACGATGTCGACGAGCTCGGCGGCGCGGCGCTTCTTGTCGAGGTCCTCGGTCTCGTCGCGGGCGGTGGTGATGTTCTTGAGGATGGCGTTCTCGGCGCGGAAGCGGGCCTCGATGTGGCTGAGCGCGCTGTCCAGCAGCTCGGGCACCTCGCGTTCCCAGTCGACCGACCGGACGTCGCGGCGGGTGGCGTCGAGCTTCGCGCGCAGCGTCTCGCCGTATTGGACGGTCCGGTAGCGCGCCTGCTCGGCCGCGAGCTTCGCGTCGGCGAGGCGACCGCGGTTGATCAGGTTCTCGAGCTTGACCTCGGCGGCGATCTGCGCGGACTCGACGTCGGTGTCGAGGGCGCCGACGAGGACGTTGATGGCCTCGTCGGTGGCGCGCAGGTACACCTCGCCGTCCGGGGCGGCCAGCTCGACGAGCAGCTTGAAGTCGAACTGACGCCGCTGGTAGCCGGCGGGGCCGATCGAGCCGTAGACGCGCCGGAAGCCGCGGTCGGTGGTGCCGACGTTGATCAGGTTGTCCAGCACCCACTTGGCGACGCGGACGTGCTCCTCGGGCATCCGCGACGGTGCCTGCTGCGCGATGAAGGGCAGCAGCCGGTCGATGACCTCGTCGTGGCCGGCGCCGGTGTCGAAGTCCATGGCGATGGTGACCTGGTCGATCGTGTGCAGCGCGATCTCCGCCATCTGGTAGATCGTGCAGTCGGCCCAGTCGAGCAGCGCCTTGCGCGCGTCCAGGTCGTGGAGCGGCGCGGTGCAGGCCAGCGCCTTGAGGCGGCGCGTCAGCCCCTCGTCGGCCAGGCCCGGCCCCCCGGTGTCGTCGTCTCGCACAGCAGGCCAGGCTAGTCGGCCACCCTCTGCGCACGCGCGGGTGACAGGTTAACGTCCCCCGCATGCGTGAGATGAGCCGTGAAGAGTGGTGGCAGTTCTGCTCGGAGGGGACCCGGACGGGCATGCTCGGGCTGGTCCGAGCCAACGGCGCCCCGATCGTGACCCCGGTGTGGTTCCTGCTGAACGAGGGCCCGGACGGCGACGAGCTGATCTTCACGACGGGCACGGAGACGCTGAAAGGCAAGGCCATCGCCCGCGACGGCCGCATTTCCCTTGCCGTCGACGACCAGAAACCACCGTATTCGTACGTCCAGTTCACCGCCGAGGCGCGGCTGACCCACGACTTCGACGACATGCTCGCGTGGGCGACCAAGCTGGGCGGCCGGTACATGGGTACCGAGCGGGCCGAGGAGTACGGCAAGCGCAACGCCGTCCCCGAGGAGTCGCTCGTCCGGGCGAAGATCACCAAGGTCATCGCGCGGGCCGAAATCGCCGGTTGACCCGGTTTCGCTGGTACTCTCGCCCGCGGGGGTGGGGGTCATGCTTCCGGGTGAGGACGACAGACGCGACGCCGTCAAGGCGATCATGAGCTCCGGCCAGCGCGAGCTGGTGGCCGAGCTGGAACGCCTCGACGGCGGTGCCCGTTTCGGGCGCTCCACGTGGCTGCGGCCGGAAGGCGGCGGCGGGCAGGCGCGGCTGCTGGAGAACGGCGACGTCTTCGAGCGCGCCGGCGTCAACTATTCGGCCGTGCACGGCGACCGCGTGCCCGAATCGGTCGCCGTGCAGCACGGGCTCGACCCGGAGAGCGGTTTCTTCGCCACCGGGCTGTCGGTGGTGATCCACCCGCGCAACCCGTACGTCCCGGCCTTCCACGCGAACTTCCGGTACTTCGAGTCCGGCGGCACGTTCTGGTTCGGCGGCGGCGCGGACTTGACGCCCTGCTACGGCTTCGCCGAGGACGCGACGCACTTCCACCGCGTCCTGAAGGGCTACTGCGACACGTTCGACCCGGCGTTCCACGCGCAGGCGAAAAGCGCGTGCGACGACTACTTCCGGCTGCCCCACCGCGACGAGACCCGCGGCGTCGGCGGCATCTTCTTCGACCACCTGAGCCCGCCGGGCCCGGACGGCTGGCGCCGCGCGGCCGCCTTCGCGGCGGCCGGGATCGGCACGATCGCGCCCGCGTACCTGCCGATCGTGCGCCGCCGCAAGGACCGCCCGCACGGCGACCGCGAGCGGCAGTGGCAGCTCTACCGCCGCGGCCGGTACGTCGAGTTCAACTTGGTCCACGACCGCGGGACGCGGTTCGGGCTGCAGACCGGCGGGTACGTCGAGGCGATCCTGATGGCGCTGCCGCCGTTGGCGCGCTGGGAGTTCGAGCTGACGCCGGAGCCAGGGAGTCCCGAGGCCGAGCTGGCCGCGTTCCTGGTGCCGCGCGACTGGGCGGGCGAGGGAGCCCAGCCGGACGCCCGAGTGGGCTGAGTCCCCAGCGCCCCAAGCGCCCCAATGTGGCCTTCGGTGCGTGAGACGCAACCAAGGCGGCCTTCGGTGCGTCGGACGCAACCAAGGCCGCCTTGGGGCGCTTGGGGCGACCCCTTCCGGACCGGAGCGGGTCCCGGTTCCGCCGTCCAGGCGGGGTTCGCCCCGGTGAGCGGGAAAGCCATTCACACAGTGGGTGAGCCGTCGCGTCGAGTATTGACACCGCCCTCCCGAGGGTGTGTGATCTCCCCCATAGATAGGAAACTTTCCTAACTATTGCCGCCGGTGGTCCGCCGACCATTCCGCCCCGGTCACCCCCTGTCCCCCACCCACGCAGGAGGCTCCCAGTGGCACCCCGTCCACCGTGGCGCGCGGTACTGGCCGGTACCGCCGTCGCGGTCCTCGGTCTCACCGCGCTCAGCCCGGTAAGCGCTTTCGCCGCGGACACCGACTACGAATCCGAGAACGCCGTCGTCTCGCAGGGCGCCGTCGAGTCGAACCACGCCGGCTACTCCGGCACCGGATTCGTCAACTTCGACAACGTCGTCGGCAGCTATGTCGAATACTCCGTGACCGCCGCCCAAGCCGGCACGCACACCCTGACCTTCCGCTACGCCAACGGAACCACCGACAACCGGCCGGTGAAGCTGATCGTCGACGGCGGGGACAAGGGCACCGTCGACTTCCCCGGCACCGGCGCGTGGACCACCTGGAAGACCGCCACCGCGACCGTCCAGCTCACCGCCGGGGTCAACAAGGTCCGCACCACCGCGACCACCGCCAACGGCGGCCCGAACGCCGACAAGCTCACCGTCGCCTTCACCGCGCCCGCCGACAGCGAACCGCCGTCGCCGCCGTCGAACCTCAAGGCGAGCAACGTCCTCCCCACCGCGGCCACCTTCACCTGGACCGCCGCCACGGACAACGTCGGCGTCGTCCGCTACGAGATCAACCGCGGCGGCAACATCCTCAAGACCGTCGACGGGACCACGACCAGCGCGACTGTCGACAACCTGACCCCGAACACCGCCTACGACATCTCGGTCGGCGCGTTCGACGCCGCGGGCAACCCGTCGCAGCAGAGCAACGTCGTCACCTTCACCACCCCGCCCAGCGACGACGCCACCCCGCCCACCGTGCCGGGCAGCCTGCGCTCCACCGGTGTCACGGCCAACAGCGTTTCCCTCGCCTGGAACGCTTCCACGGACAACAGCGGCACGGTCGCGGGCTACGACGTCTACCAGGGCACCACGAAGGTCGCCACGACGACGTCGCTCGGCACCACGGTGACCGGGCTGAGCCCGAACACCTCGTACACCTTCACCGTCAAGGCGCGCGACCCCGACGGCAACAGCTCGGCCGCCAGCAACGCCGTCACCGTCAAGACCGCGGCGACCGGGGGCGGCGGGATCCCCGAGTACGACCGGGACATCGCGAAGGTCGACCTCGGCTGGTCGGTCGACTTCCTGCCGAACGGCAACGCGCTGGTGACCGAGCGGGACCGGTTCGAGATCGTGCTGGTGACGCCGTCCGGGCAGAAGACCACCCTGGGCAAGGTGCCGGGCGCGGTGACCACGACCGGCGAGGGCGGCCTGCTCGGCTTGGCGATCTCGCCGAACTGGACGAGCGACCACGCGATCTACCTGTACCACACGGCTTCCGGCGACAACCGGATCGTGAAGATGACCTACGACGGCACCACGCTGTCGTCGACGTCGACGCCGGTGCTCACCGGGATCGCCAAGAACCGGTACCACAACGGCGGCCGGATCAAGTTCGGTCCGGACGGGAAGCTGTACGCCACCGTCGGCGACGCGAAGAACAGCGACAACGCGCAGAACAAGAGCTCGCTCAACGGGAAGATCCTGCGGCTCAACGCCGACGGCTCGGCACCGAACGACAACCCGTTCTACGCCACCGGCGGCAACGCCCGGTACGTCTGGAGCTACGGCCACCGCAACCCGCAGGGCCTGGCCTGGGACTCCCGCGGCCAGCTGTGGGCGGCCGAGTTCGGCGAGAGCAGCCAGGACGAGCTCAACCTGATCACGAAGGGCGGCAACTTCGGCTGGCCCAGCTGCGAAGGCACGATCGGCAGCTGCGGCGGCTTCATCGCCCCGAAGAAGACCTGGTCGACGTCGCAGGCCGGGCCGAGCGGGCTGGAGATCGTCAACGACTGGATCTACATCGCCGGCGTTACCGGGCAGCAGATGTTCGCCACGCAGATCAACTCCGCGGGCACCGGCGTCGGCACGGTGTCGACGCTGTTCTCCGGCCGCTGGGGCCGCCTGCGTTCGGTCACCAAGACGCCGGACGGCGGGCTGTGGCTGACCTCGACCAACAACGACAAGAACGGCGGCACGCCGTCGGTGCTGGA
This sequence comes from Amycolatopsis nalaikhensis, assembly GCF_030264295.1. Lineage (GTDB taxonomy): Bacteria > Actinomycetota > Actinomycetes > Mycobacteriales > Pseudonocardiaceae > Amycolatopsis > Amycolatopsis nalaikhensis. The sequence continues at coordinate 9,977,665 of NZ_CP127173.1, forward strand.
CAACGTGATCGTGCGGCTGAAGTTCCCCGGCGGTGCCACGCCGGGCGAGTTCAAGCTGACCAGCTCCGCCTTCGCCGACAACGCCACCATCCCGGACAAGTACACCTGCGCCGGTGACGGCTCCGCCGGCCAGGACCCGTCGCCGCCGCTCGCGTGGGGCGCTCCGGCCGGGGCGAAGGGCTACGCCGTCGTGTTCGCCGACGTCGCGAACAGCGGCAACAAGCTGCACTGGGCGATCTGGGACATCCCGGCGGCCACTCGTTCTCTCCCGGAAGGGCTCGGCGCGGGGTACACGGTGCCGAACCAGGGTGGCGCGAAGCAGAAAGCCATGGGCAGCGGGGCGAACGCGCAGAAGTACTTCGGCCCCTGCCCCGGCGGATCCAGCCACCCGTACACGTTCACGCTCTACGCCCTGAACACCGCGACGGTCCCCGGCCTGACGTCCTCCTCGTCGATGGCTCAGATCGAAACCGCGATAAAGGGCGCCTCGACGGCCAGTGTGCAGCTGCGCGGCAAGTCCAGCGCGGCGGCCTGAAAGCCGCGGCGGGGGTGACCGGAGCGGCGCCGGTCACCCCCGCCGCTCCACTCCTCACGTCGGTTCGGCGATCCGGCGGAGGTGGGCGTCGACGTCGAAGCCGTGTTCCTCCAGGCGGCGCCGGGCGAGCAGCAGCTCGTCGGGGGTGAACAGCTCCGCGTACTCCTCGCGCAGCATGGTCGCTTCGGAGCTGCGGCCGAGCTGGTTCTTCTCCCACAGCATGGTGAACCCGCCCGCGGTCCCCGCGCCGCGCAGCAGCAGGCGGGCGGCTTCGACGCCGCCGTGTTCGCGCACCATGCGCTCGAACTGCGCCGGCCGGTAGCCGTAGTCCCTGGCGAGGACCCGGCAGCCGTCGAGCAGGTCCTCGGTGAACCGCGCGGCGAGAGCGGGGTCGGCCGGGACGGGGGCGGCTGGTTCGGGCATGGGACACCTCTCGACGCGATGGCTTCCCTGATTAATCGGAAACGCGCCCGGTTTCGCTACGCCGTTCGGGAAGACAATCGACGACCACCACTCTCCGTGGCTGCGGAACGGACAAAAGCGGCAGAGCGGAACCTGTCGGTGGCCCCTGCCAAGATGGCGGGCATGCGAACCGTGGTGCACGGCGACGTTCATGTCCACTATGGACAGATCTACGTCCACAGCGAGGGCGGCGAGGACTTCGAGGGCGACCTGTCGGCGTGCTTCGCCGGGCAGGTCAACGGGCTGTGCGGCGCCGCCGTGCCGGGCACCCTCTTCCTGATCACCGGACTGCACACCGGGCACGTCGGGTTCACCGCCGAGGTGCACGAAAGCGAGCCGCCCGACGCCGGCGGCGAGGACGTCGTCGAGGCGTCGTTCCGGGTGGAAGGGCGCGCGATGCTCGTGACCTGGGGCGGCGGGGATTCGTGGGACCTCGAGCTGGAGCCGGGTGACTACCGCGTCCGCTACAGCGCCACCGCGATGGACGCGGGCCGCGAGCAGGACACCCGCCTCGACGGCCAACCCGAGAAAGACCGTTACCTGCTGCAGTTCTGGCCCGCGGCTCCGGCGCCCGACTCCGTCGTGCGGCAGCACAGCGCGATCTCCGCCTACTGGCACGGCTTCGCGCGGGAGCTCCCGCCACCGCCGACGCCCGAGGAACTCGCCGAGGCCTGGGAGGCGCGGCAGCGGGCCGAAGAGGAGGCGCGGGCGAAGGCGCGGGACGAGCAGCTGCTCCGCGAATGGGACGGCGAACTGCCGGGCGAGGAGATCCTGCGGCTCCGGGGCACCCTTCGGCAGCTGGCGAAACAGGATCGCGCGCTGATCGGTGCCGTCGTGGCGGCTCCTCCGGAAAACCAGCGCGCGCTCGCCCGGTGGGTCGCGCGACGGGCGTTCGAACGAGCCGGCCTGGACAGCGTCGGCTGGATCGCCGACGGCCTGCGCGCGCTCGAGGAAGACCGGCCACTGCCGCCGCCGTTCGACGACTGGCAGACGGCCTGGGATCGCCTGCTGTCGGATCCCGCGGTGCCGCACACGCTGGTCCGGACGCCGGACGGGCGCCACGACAACGCGTTGCAGCAGGCCATGGCCTTTCCGGCGATCTTCGCCGCGGCGAAGGCCGATCCCGCCGAAGCGCTGGGTCAGGCGCTTTCGGCCGCGGCGGTGACCTTCGGCGACGATCGGGCGGCCTTCTTCGCCGAGGCCCGCACCGAGCTCACCAGCCGAACAGACCCGCCATGATGCGCGCGCACCGCGCCGACATCGCCGCCGCGTCCTCGTCCGGCCGGTCGATCCACCAGCTGATCAGCGAATCGACCACGCCGGTCCAGACCTGCGCGATGGCCTCGATGTCCACCGGGTCGGCCAGGCCGCGCGAGGTCATCAACTGCGTCGCGCCGAGCAGGGCGAACGCGTCCAGGCGGCGCCGGTAGTCGGCCGCCGCGGCGGCGATGTCTCCGGTGGCCGGCACGGTCGGGTCGCGCAGCAGGCGCCACGCGTACCGGTCGTGGTCGAACGTCGTGAAGATCGCCGAAAGCACCTTCAACGGCATCTGGTCGGGCTCGCCGCCTTCGGCCATGGTGGTCGCGACGCCCTCGGTGAGCCGGTCGCCCGCGCGGTGCAGGCATGCCAGGTAGAGCCCGTCCTTCGAGCCGAAGTACTGATACAGCAACGGTTTCGTGACCCCGACCCGGCGCGCGATCTCGACCATCGACGCGCCCGCGTAGCCCGCCCGGCCGAACTCCTCGGTGCCGGCCACGACGAGCTGGGCCTCGCGCTCTCCGCGGGGCATCCCCTTGGTCCCGACCGCCCTTGACTCCGTCACACGCGAGAGCCTACCGTGCGTAAAGTGACCCTGGGGTAAGTTACCGTCAGGTCAGATCAAGGAGGCGACGTGGCCGAGTTCCTGGCGCACCTGCGCGACCCCGTGCTGTTCGCGATCCCGGTGTTCCTGCTCTTCGTGGCGATCGAGATCGTCGCCGTACACGTGCTCGGCCACGACGACAACGTGGTCGGCTACAGCGTCGCCGACACCCGCACGAGCATGCTGATGGGCACGGTCGCCGTCGGCGTCAACGCGTTGTTCCGGCTGGTGATGCTGGTCGTGTTCGCGGCGCTGTTCGAGCTGGCGCCGGTGAAGCTCGACCCGCACGACTGGTGGACGTGGGTGCTCATGCTGCTCGGCCAGGAACTGGTGTTCTACGCCTACCACCGGGCGAGCCACCGCGTGCGGCTGCTGTGGGCGGGCCACCAGGTGCACCACTCGAGCGAGCACTACAACTTCTCGACGGCGCTGCGCCAGAAGTGGACGCCGTACTTCCAGCTCCCCTTCTGGTCGGTGCTGGCGCTGTGCGGGATCCCGCCGTGGATGATCCTGACCGGCCTCTCGATCGACCTCGTCTACCAGTTCTTCGTGCACACCGAGAAAGTCGGCAAGCTGCCGCGCTGGTTCGAGTACGTCTTCAACACCCCGTCCCACCACCGCGTCCACCACGGCAGCGACGAGGAGTACCTGGACGCGAACTACGGCGGGATCCTGATCATCTGGGACCGCATGTTCGGCAGCTTCGTCCCGGAGGGCAGGCGGCCGAAGTACGGGCTGACGAAGAACATCGGGACGTACAACCTGCTCAAGGTCGGCTTCCACGAGTACGGCTCGATCCTGCGCGACCTGCGCGGCGCCCGGACGTGGCGCGAGCGCGCGGGCTACGTGTTCGGGCCGCCCGGCTGGCAGCCCGAGCACGGCCTACGCGATGTCCCGCAGGGCGAGGCTGTTCAGCGGCGGGCGCTGCGGTGAGGTGAGGTCGGTCAGCACGATCTCGCGCTCGACACCCGGTGACGTCCCGCGCCGGAACTGGGCCAGCGTCGTGGCCGGGGGCACGGCCGTCACCAGGCGGTCGTAGCGTTCCAGGCGGTCGAAGAGCGTCTGCATGATCTGCCCGGACATCCGGCCCAGCGCCTGGGTGCTCTGGTGGCGGTGCGCGCGGTGGCCGAGGTCGACCTGGGCGAGCGCGTCGAGGCCGTACCGTTCGAGCAGGTCGATCAGGTGCCCGATCTCGACGCCGTAGTTGGCGACGAACGGGATGCTCTCCAGCACCTCGCGGCGGCCCGCGTACTCGCCCGCGAGCGGCTGGACGAACCCGGACAGCTCGGGCCAGAACATGTTGAGCAGCGGCCGGGCGACGAGCTCGGTGACGCGGCCGCCGCCGTCGGCTTCGGTGCCCAGCGGACGGTGGTAGAAGCCCTTGACGTAGGCCACCGACGGGTCGGTGAGCAGCGGGCCGAGCAGCCCGGTGACGTACTCGGTGGTGAAGTCGTGAAGATCGCCGTCGACGAAGACGACCAGGTCACCGGTCGTCGCCGCGACGCCCTTCCAGAGCGCCTCGCCCTTGCCCCGCAGCCCTTCGAGGGCCGGGAAGACGGAGTCCTGCGCGACGACGGCCGCGCCCGCCGCCGCGGCGACTTCGGCCGTCGCGTCGGTGGAGTGGCTGTCGACGACGAGGATTTCGTCCACCAGGCGGCCGCCGAGATCTTCGCGGATCGCCGTGACGATAGCGCCGACCGTGGCTTCCTCGTTCCGCGCCGGGATGACGACGGAGACCGTGGTGGCGCGCTTGGCCGCGACCAGCTCCTGGGTGGTCCAGTCCCCGGCCTTGCCGCTGCGGCGGGCGAGCCAGGTGCCGATTTCCGGCGAAACCTGCAGCATGCGTTTCCCCTTCCCTCGTTCGCTTCCGAGGTTCGGGGTGCCGCGTTTCGACGGCCGGTCCCGGGCGCTACCGCGGTGTTACGAGATGACGGCTCCCGTTAACGGCGGGCGCGCTCAGGCGTCTTCTTCCTCGAGCATCTCCGGCGTGACCGCGGACTCCGTGTCCGGGATGCCGAGGTCCTTGGCCCGCTTGTCCGCCATCGCCAGCAGCCGCCGGATGCGGCCCGCCACCGCGTCCTTCGTCATCTGCGGGTCCGACAGCTGGCCCAGCTCCTCCAGGGACGCCTGCCGGTTCGACAGGCGCAGCTTGCCCGCCGCCAGGAGGTGGTCCGGGGCCGTGTCGCCCAGGATCTCCAGGGCCCGCTCCACGCGGGCCGCCGCCGCCACCGCGGCGCGGGCCGAACGGCGCAGGTTCGCGTCGTCGAAGTTCGCCAAGCGGTTCGCCGTCGCGCGGACCTCGCGGCGCATCCGGCGCTCTTCCCACTGCAGGACGCTCGCGTGCGCGCCCAGGCGGGTCAGCAGCGCTCCGATCGCGTCGCCGTCCCGGACCACCACCCGATCCGCTCCGCGCACTTCGCGGGACTTCGCCTGGATGCCCATCCGGCGGGCCGCGCCCACCAGCGCCAGCGCCGCCTCCGGGCCCGGGCACGTCACCTCGAGCGAGGACGACCGGCCCGGTTCGGTCAGCGAGCCGTGCGCGAGGAACGCCCCCCGCCACGCCGCTTCCGCGTCCGCCACCCCCCCGGACACCACGGCCGCGGGCAGCCCGCGCACGGGGCGGCCGCGCTGGTCGATCAGGCCGGTCTGGCGGGCCAGGCCCTCGCCGTCCTTCACCACGCGCACGACGTAGCGGGTGCCCTTGCGCAGGCCGCCGCTGGCGGTGATCACGTGGACGTCCGAATGGTGGCCGTACAGCTCGTGGATCTCCTTGCGCAGCCGTCGCGCGACCGAACCCGTGTCGAGCTTCGCCTCCACGACCACCCGGCCGGCCACGATGTGCAGCCCGCCGGCGAAGCGAAGCAGCGACGCGACCTCCGCCCGGCGCGGCCCGATCTTCGTGATCTCCAGCCGGCTCAGCTCGTCCTTCACCGCGGCGGTCATCGCCATTACTGCCCCTCCCTGCCTTTCGCTCCTCCCCCGTGCTCCCCGCCGAGACCGAGAGCCTCCCGCATGCACAACGCGAGCGCATCAGGATCATGCCGTCCCGCCACAACCGGGTCGGCCACCGCCCCCAGGTGTGCCCGCCCGCCGAGCCGTTCCGCCGCGCGCCGGAGATTCGCCGGGTCGGGCACGGAATCGCGGTCCGCGATCACCGCGTCGACCCGCAGATCCGGCGCGTGCTCGAAGAGTACGTCCAGATGCCGCTCCGGGGAGAACCCCGCGGTTTCCCCCGGCTGGGGGACAAGGTTGAGCACGAGCACCTTCGTCGCGGCCGTGCGCACGAGCGCGTCGTGCAGCCCCGGCACGAGCAGGTGCGGCAGCACGCTGGTGAACCACGAGCCGGGCCCGAGGAACACGACGTCGGCGGCCAGCACGGCGTCGACGGCCTCCGCGCACGCCCGCGGCGGCCGCCCCGACCGGTCCGGCGAGTGCAGGCTGACGCGCTGCACCTGCCCCGGCGTCGTCGCCACCGCGACCTGGCCGCGGATCGTGCGCAGCGCCGCCGGGTGCTCGCTGTCGAGGCCGCTGACCTGCCCCTCGATCTCCAGCGGCTCCGGCGACATCGGCAGCACGCGACCCGAGACGCCCATCAGCCGGCACGCCTCGTCGAGCGCGGCGACCGGGTCGCCGAGCACCTCGAACAGCCCGGCCAGCAGCAGGTTCCCCACCGCGTGCCCGGCCAGCGCGCCGTCGCCGCCGAAGCGGTGCTGGAAGACCTCCGCCCACAGCGTGCCGCCGTCTTCCGCGGCGAACGCGGCGAAGGCCTGCCGGAGGTCGCCCGGCGGCAGCAGCCCGAGCTCGCGCCGCAGCCGTCCGGACGATCCGCCGTCGTCGGCCACGGTCACGACCGCGGTGACGTCGGGGGTCACCCGCCGCACCGCGGACAACGTGGCGTGCAGCCCGTGGCCGCCCCCGAGGGCGACCGCGCGCACGTTATTCACGACCAAGGTCGCGGTGCACCACCTTCACGGCCATACCGTCCTCATTGGACAGACGCTGGGCGAGCTCCTCGGACAGCGCCACGCTGCGGTGCTTGCCGCCGGTGCAGCCGACGGCCAGCGTCAGGTACCGCTTGCCCTCGCGCTTGTAGCCGGCGCCGATCAGCCGCAGCAGCTGGTGGTAGCGGTCCAGGAACTCCTCGGCGCCCTCCTGCGAGAGGACGTAGTTGCGGACCTCGCCGTCGAGGCCCGTGTGTTCGCGCAGCTCCGGGATCCAGAACGGGTTCGGCAGGAACCGGACGTCCATCACCAGGTCGGCGTCCATCGGCAGGCCGTACTTGTAGCCGAAGGACAGCACGGTGACCCGGGTCTGGGTGCTCGCCTCGGACCCGAAGGCGTCCTCGATCTTGGCGCGCAGGTCGTGCACCGACAGCGACGACGTGTCGAGCACCAGGTCGGCCTCTTCGCGCAGCGGCTCCAGCAGCGTCCGCTCGGCGGTGATGCCGTCGGCGAGCCGGCCGTCGCCCTGCATCGGGTGCCCGCGGCGGACGGCCTCGAAGCGGCGCACCAGCACCGCGTCGGTCGCCTCCAGGAACAGCACGCGCGGCTTGTACCCGCGGGCGTCGAGGTCCTTGATCACCGAGGCGAGGTCGTCGGTGAACGCGCGCGAGCGCACGTCCATCACCACGGCCACCTTCGTGATCGCGCCACGCGCCTGCGCGCCCAGCTCGACCATCGTGGCGATCAGCTCCGGCGGCAGGTTGTCCACGACGAACCAGCCCAGGTCCTCCAGGCACTTCGCCGCCGTGCTGCGGCCCGCCCCGGACAGGCCGGAGACCACCGCGACCTCCATGCCGGACCCGCGGATTTCTTCTTGCGCACTCACTGTCGTTCCCTACTCCCCTGCTTGTGTGCCGTTGCTCGCGCCGGACTCCCCGGCCAGCGCGGCGACCACGGCCTCCGCGGTGCGCCTGCCGAAGCCGGGCACCGCCTCGATCTCTTCGATCCTGGCCTGCTTGAGCTTCTTCACCGAGCCGAAGTGCTTGATCAGCGCGGTGCGGCGAGCCTGCCCCAGCCCGGGCACACTGTCCAATTCGGACGTCTGCAGCCGCTTGGAGCGCTTCTCGCGGTGGTAGGTGATGGCGAAGCGGTGGGCCTCGTCGCGCAGGCGCTGCAGCAGGTACAGCGCCTCGGACGTCCGGGGCAGGATGACCGGGTCGGGGTCGGCGGGCAGCCACACCTCTTCGAGCCGCTTGGCCAGGCCGACCACGGCGATGTCGGTGATGCCGAGCTCGGCCAGCACGTCGGCGGCCGCGGTGGCCTGCGGGCCCGCGCCGTCGACGACCAGCAGGTTCGGCGGGTAGGCGAACTTCTTCGGCCGCCCGGTCTCCGGGTCGAGGCCGGGCTTGCTCGACTCCTCCGCGGTTTCCTTGAGGTAGCGGTAGAACCGGCGTCGTACGACCTCGGCGATGGAGGCGACGTCGCCCTCTTCGGCCGCTTCGCGCAGCGCGAAACGCCGGTACTCGGACTTGCGCGCCAGCCCGTCCTCGAACACGACGAGCGACGCCACGACGTCGCTGCCCTGGATGTGGCTGATGTCGATGCACTCGATGCGCAGCGGCGCGGTGTCCAGGCCGAGGAACTCCTGCAGCTCGGTGAGCGCCGCCGAGCGCGCCGTGAGGTCGCCCGCGCGGCGCAGCTTGTGCTGGGTGAACGCCTCCCCCGCGTTGCGCTCCACGGTTTCGGCGAGGGCCTTCTTGTCGCCGCGCTGCGGCACCCGCAGCTGGACCTTCGAGCCGCGCAGCCCGCTGAGCCACTCGGTGAGCGCGTCGGCGTCCGCGGGCAGCTCGGGCACCAGCACCTCGCGCGGCACGACCGGGCCGGAGTCGACGTCGTCGCGCGCGTCGAGCTCGGCCTGCTCGCCGTAGAACTGGGTGATGAAGTGGTCGACCAGCGCCGGGACGTCCATCTCCTCGGCCTTGTCGATCACCCAGCCGCGCTGGCCGCGGACCCGGCCGCCGCGCACGTGGAAGACCTGGACCGCGGCCTCCAGCTCGTCGTGCGCGAACGCCACGACGTCGGCGTCCGTGCCGTCGCCGAACACCACGGCCTGCTTCTCCATGGCCCGCCGCAGCGCCCCGAGGTCGTCGCGCAGGCGGGCGGCGCGCTCGAACTCGAGCTCCTCGGCCGCGTTCGCCATCTCGGTTTCGAGGCGCTTGATCATGACATCGGTCTTGCCGGCGAGGAAGTCGCAGAAGTCCTCGACGATGTCCCGGTGCTCCTCGGCCGAGACGCGCCCGACGCACGGCGCCGAGCACTTGTCGATGTAGCCGAGCAGGCAGGGCCGCCCGATCTGGCCGTGGCGCCGGAACACCCCGGCCGAGCAGGTGCGGGCCGGGAACACGCGCAGCAGCAGGTCGAGCGTCTCGCGGATGGCCCACGCGTGCGAGTACGGCCCGAAGTAGCGGACGCCCTTGCGGCGCGCGCCGCGGTAGACGTGCAGGCGGGGGAACTCCTCGTTCAGCGTCACCGCGAGCACCGGGTAGCTCTTGTCGTCGCGGTAGCGGACGTTGAAGCGGGGGTCGAACTCCTTGATCCAGTTGTACTCGAGCTGGAGCGCCTCGACCTCGGTGGTGACGACGGTCCATTCGACGCTCGCCGCCGTCGTCACCATCTGGCGCGTGCGCGGGTGCAGGCCGGAGAGGTCGGCGAAGTAGGAGTTCAGCCTGCTGCGGAGGCTTTTCGCCTTGCCGACGTAGATGACCCGCTTGGTCGCGTCGCGGAACTTGTACACGCCAGGGGCCTCCGGGATGCTTCCCGGAGCGGGTCGGTAGGTGGTCGGGTCAGCCACCTCCCCAGACTATGGGTCGGCACCGACAGTTCTCGGTGGCCCCCCGGTCTGCCGCGGCCGGTCGTGAGTGTTCAGGGCGGTTCTAACCGCCCTAAACACTCACGACGCGCGGGCCCGCCGGAAGTAGGGGGTATGTCGGCTTCCGACTTCGGTAGGTGTCCGCGCGGGTGACGCGGTGGTTACTTTCCGACCGGCCGATCCGGCCCCCGTCCGAAAGGATCACCACCGTGAGCACTCTCCGCATCCTCGGCGCCGCCTCCGCGGCCGCCGTCGCGCTGACCCTCGCGGGTGGCGCCGTCGCCTCCGCCGGCGTCCAGCCGAACATCGTCGGCGGCACGACCGCCCCCACCGTCTCCTGGGGTGCCCAGGTGTACGTCAACACGCCAGGGCGCGACTTCGAGGGCTTCAACTGCTCGGGCACGGTGATCGCCGCGCGCTGGGTGCTGACCGCCGTCCACTGCCTCGACCAGGACGGCTCGGGCATGCACGTCAAGGTCGGCAGCAACACGCTGTTCTCGGGCACGGAGATCGCCGTCGACGGCGAGTACGAGTCCCCGAACGGCGACATCGCGCTGCTGCACCTGGCTTCGTCGACGAGCACGACGCCGATCGCGCTCGGGAGCTCGGACCCGGCGCGGGGCAGCACCAACCAGATCTACGGCTGGGGCCGCACCACGCCGACGGGCCCGCCGGCGTCGTCGCTGAAGACGGCGAACGTCCAGGTGACGGGCCGGTCGACGGACGCCTACGGCGGCCCGGCGATCCAGAGCGTCGGCATCAATGGCTCGGCATGGAAGGGCGACTCGGGCGGCCCGCAGGTGGCGAACGGCGTCCAGGTCGGCGTCGCGTCGACGGTCCAGAACCAGAGCGGCTCGAACACGCGCGGCACGAACAACTACGCGAGCGTGGCGGCGAGCCGGTCCTGGATCCGGAGCACCGCGGGCGTCTGATTTCTTCCGGGTGGCGCGGTCCCGACCGCGCCACCCGGAACTGTCGGTGGCGTGTGGGATGCTCGCGGGCATGCGGATCGCCACCTGGAACGTGAACTCCATCGTCCCCCGCCTGCCCCGGGTGCTGGACTGGCTGGAGAAGACGGCACCGGACGTGCTGTGCCTGCAGGAGCTGAAGAACACGACGGAAGCGTTCCCGGCGGCCGAGATCGAGGCGCTGGGCTACGAGGTGGCCGCGTACGGGCTCGGGCGCTGGAACGGCGTCGGGATCGTGTCGCGCGTGGGGCTGACGGACGTGGTGCGCGGGCTGCCGGGCGAGCCGCAGTTCGACGGCGCTTCGGAAGCGCGGGCGGTGGGTGCCACGTGTGGTGGGGTGCGGGTGTGGTCGGTGTACGTGCCGAACGGGCGTGAGCCGGACAACCCGCACTACGCGTACAAACTCGAATGGCTGGAGTCGTTGCGGTCGCTGGTCGCTTCGGAGGTTTCTTCCGGGCCGTTCGCGGTGCTCGGGGACTTCAACGTGGCACCGACCGACGCCGACGTGTGGGACATCGCTTTGTTCGCCGAGTCGACGCACGTGACCAAGCCGGAGCGGGACGCCTTGGCGCGGCTGCGGGACCTCGGGTTGTCGGACGTGTTCCCGCGGCCGTTGAAGTACGACCACCCGTTCACGTACTGGGACTACCGGGCCGGGAACTTCCCGAACAACAAGGGCATGCGGATCGACCTTGTGTACGGGAACGAGGCTTTCGCTTCCGCGGTGACGGATTCGTACGTGGACCGGGAGGCTCGGAAGGGCAAGGGGCCGTCGGACCACGCGCCGATCGTGGTCGACCTGGACCTCTGACACCGGGTTTCCAGCGCCCCAATGTGGCCTCGGTTGCGTCAGACGCACCGAAGGCCGCCTTGGGTGCGTCTGACGCACCGAAGGCCACATTGGGGCGCTTGGGACGTCGCGGGGTCAGCCGCCGGTGGCTGCTCGGTGCAGCTTGCGCAGTGCCCGGACCGCTTCCACCGCCCGGTCCCGGTCCACCGCCTGGACCGCCATCACCGCGTGGTACTCGTCGTCCGGCAGCTCCAGCCGGGCCCACGACGCGCCGTCCGGGAAGCTCACCGAAAGCACGTCCGTCCACGCGAAGCGCCGGGTGATCAGCACGTTGCGGACCTCGATGCCCTCCGCGTCCGCGCGCACCCGGGCGATCGCGAACAGCATCACGCCGCAACCCAGCAGGATGCCGATGCCCACCATCGCGGCCTGGTCGGACCGCTGGAACCGGACCCCCGTGTCGCCGTTGCGCAGCAGCACCGCCACCACCACGAACACCGCCACCAGCGCCACCGCCAGCACGCTGCACATGATCAGCGCGCGGCGGGGCCGGATCACCAGTCGGGTATCCACGATCACACGAAACCCCGCTCGGTCCACGGCTGGCGCAGGCCGCGCAGGACGTGCGCGGTGTCCAGGGCCGCGACCGTCGCCTCGTAGCCCTTGTCCTCCTTCGCGCCCGGACGGCCCGAACGGTCGACCGCCTGCTCGTGCGTGTCGCACGTCAGCACGCCGTTGCCGACCGGGGTGCTCTCGTCCAGGGCCACCCGGGTCAGGCCCGCCGTCACCGCGTCGCACACGTACTCGAAGTGCGGGGTGCCGCCGCGGATGACCACGCCCAGCGCCACCACCGCGTCGTGGTTGCGGGCCAGTGCCTGGGCCACCACCGGGAGCTCGATCGCGCCCGCGACGTGGACCACCGTCGGCTCCTCCTCCAGCTCCGCCTCGCGCGCCGCGACCAGGGCGCGCTCCAGCAGGACGTCGGTGATGTCCGCGTTCCACTTGGTGGCGACGATGCCGAGCTTCAGGGACTTGCAGTCGGAGAGGTCCAGCTGGACGTCGGGACGGCCTTCGCCGCTCACAGAATGCCTCCGTCGGGGTGGTCGGTGCCCGCGCCGACCTGGTCGTAGTGCTCCAGCTGGGCGAGGTCGTGGCCCATCCGGTCGCGCTTGGTCCGCAGGTAGCGCAGGTTCTCCGGGTTCGGCGAGATCGGCAGCGGCACGCGCCCGGTGACGCGCAGGCCGTAGCCCTCGAGGCCGATCCGCTTGGCCGGGTTGTTCGACAGCAGCCGCATGGTGCGGACGCCGAGGTCGCACAGGATCTGCGCGCCCGTGCCGTAGTCGCGGGCGTCGGCCGGGACGCCGAGGGCGAGGTTGGCGTCCACCGTGTCGGCGCCGTCGTCCTGCAGCTGGTAGGCCTGCAGCTTGTGCAGCAGGCCTATGCCACGGCCCTCGTGGCCGCGGATGTAGAGCACGACGCCGCGGCCCTCGGCGGCCACCGCTTCCAGCGCGGCTTCCAGCTGCGGGCCGCAGTCGCAGCGCAGCGAACCGAAGACGTCGCCGGTCAGGCACTCGGAGTGGACGCGCACCAGGATGTCCTGGCCGTCGCCGATTTCGCCGTACACGAACGCGACGTGCTCGATGCCGTCCAGCAGCGAGTCGTAGCCCACCGCGCGGAACGTGCCCGCGGCCAGCGGGATGCGTGCCTCGGCGACGCGCTCGACCTGCTTCTCGGTGCGGCGGCGGTAGGCGATCAGGTCGGCGATGGTGATGATCGCCAGGTCGTGGTCGGCCGCGAACACCTCCAGCTCGTCGCGGCGGGCCATGTCGCCTTCGTCCTTCTGCGACACGATCTCGCACAGCACGCCCGCGGGCGCGAGCCCGGCCATCCGGGCCAGATCGACCGACGCCTCGGTGTGCCCGGGACGGCGCAGCACGCCGCCCCCCTTCGCCCGCAACGGCACGACGTGCCCGGGGCGGCGGAAGTCCTTCGCCGTGGACGCGGGGTCGGCCAGCAGCCGGATCGTGTGCGCGCGGTCGGCGGCCGAGATGCCGGTGCTGATGCCCTCGGCGGCGTCGACCGTGACGCTGTACGCGGTGCCCCGCGCGTCCTGGTTCGTGTGGTACATCGGCGGCAGGTCCAGCCGGTCCGCCTCGGCCTCGGTCAGCGCCACGCAGACGTAGCCCGAGGTGTAGCGGACCATGAAGGCCAGCAGCTCCGGCGTCGCCTTCTCGGCGGCGAAGATGAGGTCGCCTTCGTTCTCGCGGTCCTCGTCGTCCACCACGACGACCGGGCGGCCCGCCGCGATGTCCGCGATCGCCCGCTCGATGGCGTCGGCATCGAACACCGCCCCGGTGCCGCAGGGCGTCCAGCCCGCCTCGGGCTCCGCCGCACTCGTCTCGCTCATGACCGCTCCTCCGTGCCGCCGTCCCGATTGTGCACCTGGTCGCGGATGTGCGCCTCGGCCAGCTTTTCGACGTACTTCGCGACCACGTCGACCTCGAGGTTGACCAGGTCGCCCGCTTCCCGCCCGCCGAGCGTGGTCGCCTCCAGCGTGGTCGGGATCAGGGCCACCGCGAACTGGTCGTCCTTGATCGCCGCGACCGTCAGCGAAACGCCGTCGACCGCGATCGAGCCCTTCTCGACCACGTACCGGGACAGGTGCCCCGGCATGGCGAACGTCGTGACGCCGTTCTCGTCGCGGCCGAGGAACACCCCGGTCCCGTCGACGTGGCCCTGCATGATGTGCCCGCCGAGCCGGCCGCCCGCCGGGGTCGCGCGTTCGAGGTTGACCCGGTCGCCGACGGCGACCTTGGCCAGGCTCGAGCGCTGCAGCGTCTCGTGGACGACGTCGACGGTGAACTCGCCGCCCGCCACCTCGACGACGGTCAGGCACACCCCGCTGACCGCGATCGAGTCGCCGTGCCCGGCATCGCTGGTGACCAGGGGGCCGCGGACCCGCAGCCGCGCCGCGTTGGTCAGCTGCTCGACCGAGGTGACCTCGCCGATCTCCTCGACTATGCCGGTGAACACGTCCGCTGCCTCCTTGTGAGCCGTCCCTGACCATCCAACACCCGAAGCGGCCCGGTGGCTTCTCCGGTGCCGCCCCGGGGTCAGCCGGCCCGGCCGCGGGCCGCCTGCTCGCGCAGTGCGGCGACCGCCTTGCCGGGGTCGCCCGCGCCGTAGACGGCGGACCCGGCGACGAAGCAGTCCACGCCGGCTTCGGCGGCCTGCTCGATGGTCTCGGCGTTGATCCCGCCGTCGATCTCGACGACCAGCTTGAGGTGCCCGGTGTCGACCAGCCGCCGCGCGGCGCGGACCTTCGCCAGGACGTCCGGGATGAACGACTGGCCGCCGAAGCCCGGCTCGACCGACATGACCAGCAGCGTGTCGTAGTGCTTGAGCGCTTCGAGCCACGGCTCGAGCGCGGTGCCCGGCTTGATCGACAGCCCGGCCTTGGCGCCCGCCGCCCGCAGGTTCTTGGCCAGCGCGATCGGGTCCTTCGCGGCCTCGGCGTGCACGGTGACGTTGTAGGCGCCGGCCTCGGCGTACCCGATGGCCCAGCGGTCCGGGTCCTCGATCATCAGGTGGCAGTCGATCGGGACGTCGGTGCTCTTCAGCAGCGCCTTGACCACGGGCAGGCCGAGGGTCAGGTTGGGCACGAAGTGCGCGTCCATGACGTCGACGTGCACCCAGTCGGCGCGGGTCTCCCCCTCGCCGGCGACGGCGGCGATCTCCTCGCCGAGCCGGGCGAAGTCCGCGGACAGGATGCTGGGGGCGATCAGGGGTCGGTCTGCCACGTCCTGAGTGTAGGAGGAGGGTGCTAACGCTCACTAACCGGTTGTGACCAGGATCTGGCTCCGCGGGGGGAGGTGTTGGCCACACGAGCGGCCATAGGCTCGCCGCCATGTCCGGATTCTTCCCGTCCCTGGCGCGGATCGGCACCTACCGCAGCCTCCCGTTCGCCGTCGCGGGCGCCGTCCTCACGGTGCCGGTGTCGCCGTTCGCCCTCGCCGCGGCGGTGTCCGTCGACGCCGATTCGCGCGTCCGGGCCCTGCTCGCCCTGGTCGCCCTGGCGGTGCTGATGGGGTTGCTGGGCCTACTGGGGCCGGTGCGGCGGGGCGGCATCGGCCTGGCGAACCTGCTGCTCGGCACCGCCGTCCCGGCCCCGGCCGGGCGCCCTGACGCGGGGACGCGGCTGCGCTCGGGCCTGTGGCTGGCCCTGCACACGGCGCTGAGCGGGCTGCTGCTGACCGTGCTCGCGTTCCTCGGGCTGGGACTGCTCGTGCCCGCGATCTGGCTGGCCGGCGGCCAGGACCGGATCAGCCTGTTCTGGGACGACGTCCCGCTCGGCGGGTGGACGGTCCCCTTCGGCGTCCTGCTGCTCTTCGGCGCGCTCGTGCTGCTCGCCGGAGCCACCCGCGCGTTCCGCGCCGCCACGGAAGCACTGCTCGGCCCGTCCGAGACCGAACGCACGGCGCTGGCTGAGCGGCGCGCCGCCGTCCTGGCCCAGCGCAACCGGCTGGCCCGGGAGCTGCACGACTCGATCGGGCACACGCTCACGACGTCGACCATCCAGGCGGCGGCCGCGGCCGAGCTGGTCGAGGCGGATCCGGCGCAGGTCCGGCGCGCGCTCGGCACGATCGAAGAGGCGTCGCGCAGCGCGCTCGAGGACCTCGACCACGTCCTGGGCCTCCTGCGCGAGGAACCCGCCACGAAGGAGCCCACGCGCACGCTCGCCGAAGTGGACGTCCTCGCCGTGCGCGCCCGCGAAGCCGGGCTCGACGTCCGGCTAGCCGTCAGCGGGCCGGTCGCCGCACTGCCCGCCACGGTGTCGCGCGAGGGCTACCGGATCGTCCAGGAAGGCCTGACGAACGCCCTGCGCCACGCCGGGCCGGGCGCGGTGGACGTTCGCGTCGAGGCCGGACCGGACCGGCTGGCCATCGCCGTGGTCAACGCGCTGCCGGGCGACGAGCCGCGCGGCGGGCGGCGCGGCCTGACCGGGCTCGCCGAGCGCGTCGAAGCCCTGCGCGGTGCCCTCGAAGCCGGGCCGGACGGGCCGCGGTGGCGGCTCTCGGCGACGATCCCGCTGCGGCCGGGCGCATGACGCCCACCGTGCTCCTGGCCGACGACGAGCCGCTGGTCCGCACCGGCCTGCGGGCGCTGCTCGAACAGCAGGGCCTGACCGTGGTCGGCGAAGCGGCCGACGGCGCCGAGGTGCTGCCCGCGGTGCGCCGGGCCCGGCCGGACGTCGTGCTGATGGACGTCCGGATGCCCGGCACCGACGGCATCGAGGCGACCCGCCTGCTGCTCGACGCGCTCACCGAGCCGCCGAAGGTCCTCGTCGTCACGACGTTCGACAACGACGACTACGTCCACGAAGCCCTGCTGGCCGGGGCGAGCGGGTTCCTGCTGAAGCGGGCACGCAAGGAGGAGTTCGCGCACGCCGTCCGCACGGTCGCGGCCGGGGAGTCGCTCCTGTTCCCCGAGGCGATCCGGCGGCTGGTGACCGGCAGGCCGCCGGGCGGGAGGTACACGCGGGCGGCGAAGGCGCTCACCCGCCGCGAAGCCGAGGTGCTGCGGCTGATCGCCACCGGACTGTCCAATCAGGACATCGCGGCCGCGCTGGTGATCAGCCTCGAGACGGTGAAGACCCACGTGGGCAACATCTTCGGCAAGCTCGGCGCGGCCAACCGCAGCCAGGCCGTGGTGATCGCCTACGAAGCCGGGATCGTCCAGCCGGGCCACCTCGGGTAGGGCTGGCCCCCGGTGCGTTCCGGCGGTCTGCCCCATGCCCCGCGGACTCCCGGCTCCCTAGCGTGGGAGGGACCGAGAGACAGGGGGTTCATCCATGCGGAAATCCTTGCGCGGCAAGCGGATCGTCGCCGTCGGAACGCTCGTCGCGCTGCTCGCCGCCACCACCGCCGCACCGGCGCTCGCCGCCGCCGACCCGGTGCGGTCCGGCCTCGACGTGCTCACCGGGCAAGACGGCGTCCCGGGCGCCGAAGCCGTGATCCAGGACGGCGCCCGGACCCGGGTCGTGCGCGGCGGCACGGGCGACCTCGCCACCGGGAAGCCGTTCCCGCGCGACGGTTCGTACCGCGCGGGCAGCGTCACCAAGACATTCGTCGCCACGGTCGTGCTGCAGCTCGTCGCCGAAGGGCGGGTGCGGCTGGACGCGCCGGTCGAGCGGTACCTGCCGGGGCTGCTGCCGGACCAGCGGATCACCGTGCGGCAGGTACTGCAGCACACGAGCGGGCTGCCGAACTACACCGACGACCTCGCCGACGTCGACCCGGAAACGCTGCGGCACCGCGGCGCCGAGCCGGAAGAGCTGGTGGCGATGGCGCTGAAGCACCCGGCGCTGTTCCAGCCCGGCACGAGCTGGTCGTACTCGAACACCAACTACGTCGTGGCCGGGATGCTCGTCGAACGCGTGACCGGGCACGACCTGAGCGGCGAGATCGCCCGGCGGATCACCGGGCCGCTCGGCTTGCGCGACACGTACTTGCCGCGCCGCGGCGACGAACGGCTGCCGTCGCCGCACGCGGTCGGGTACACGCCGATCGGCGGAAAGCTGGTCGACTTCAGCGACTTCGACGCGACGATCGCCTGGGCGGCGGGCGGCCTGGTGACGACGCCGTCCGACGTGAACCGGTTCTACGGCGCCCTGCTGGGCGGCCGGGTCTTGCGCCCGGCCGAACTGGCCGAAATGAAGCGCACGGTCCCGGCCGACCTCGGGGTGCCGGGCGCCGGGTACGGACTGGGGCTGGGCAGCATCCCGGTGTCGTGCGGCGAGTTCTGGGGCCACGAAGGCGGGATCATCGGGTTCACCAACCTGGCCGGCGTGGGCCCGGGCGGCCGCCGGGCGACGGTGGTGCTGAACGAGAACCCCACCCCGGCCGACACGAACGCGCACCTGCTGGCCGTCACCGACGCGGCGGTGTGTTCGTAGTCCGCCGTTCGCGAGCTTCAGCGCAGGTCGCCTCCCAGTAGCCGGGCGCGAACACCGCGGAGTTCGCCGCCGGTGACACCCGCTTCGAGCAGGTACCGCTCGACGTCGAAGCCGTCGAGCACCGCCATCACGGCCTCTTCCACCGTGGTGCCCCGGTCGGCGAGGACGGCGAAGATGGCCGAATCCTGGCCCGCGGTTCCCATGGCGGCGAACAGGGGCTTGAGGGCTTCGGCGGACAGCGCGTAGTCCGCGGCGATCGCGGCGGGTTCGACGTCGGCCAGCGCGAGCAGCACCAGCGCGATCAACCCGGTCCGGTCCCGGCCGGCGCCGCAGTGGAACAGCACCCCACCGGGACGGGCGCAGGCCATCGCCTTGATGACGGCGGCGCACCGTTCGGCCTTCCGCCGGAGGAAGACGGGGTAGTAGAGCGGGGTGCCGTTGAGCTTCTCCCCGTTGACGTGCTGCCAGAACTCGACGTCCTCGATGTCGTCGAGCGGGACTTCGAGCCGGTCGACGCCCGCCGGGGTGACGGGACCTTCCGCGGCGGCAGTGAACTGCGCCGAACCCGCCTGGGCCGTCAACGGAGTCCGTGCGGGCCGGATCTCGTCCGCGTTCCGGAGGTCGACGACCGTGGCGACGCCGGCCTCGCGCGCTTGCGCCCACCCGGCCTCCGTGACGAACCGGAGGTCGGCGGCCCGGAAGAAGGCTCCCCGGCCGGTCGTGCCGCCGGACCGGGTGGGCAGGCCACCGAGGTCCCTGGTGTTGAAGAAGCCTTCCCAGCTCACCGCTCGGCTCGTGCGCACGCCGTCCTCACTGAGTAGTCAGGGCAACAGGTCCAGGGCCTCGGTCCACGGGCGGCCGATGTCGAGGCGGTGCAGCGTCACCCCGGCGCCCGCGAGGGTGTCGAGGTGACGCTGCCACGCCGGGTGGTGCACCCGGGTGTCCTGGATCTGGTAGGCCACCACGATCGTGATCCCCGGCGCGCCCAGGACATCGCCGAGCACGGTCAGCGCCTGGTTGTCCGCGATGCCGAGCGCCAGCTTGGCGACCGAGTTGGCCGACGCCGGCGCGAAGAGGAACACCGACGGGTCCGGGTGCGGCCGCGGCTCCCCCGGCAGCCGGGAGACGCTGCGGACCGGCAGGTCGGTGGCCGCGGCGACGTCGGCGAGGCCGCCCGTGGACTCCAGCCACCGGTGCGCCGTCGGCGTCAGGGTGATCGCCGGGCGCCAGCCGCGCTCGGTGGCGGGTTTCACCAGCTCGGCGGCGAACCGGGTGTCCAGCCCGCCGCACGAGCCGGCCACCAAGCCGAGGTCCCTCACGGCTTGCGGAGCACGGCGCAGAACATCGCGTCGGTGCCGTGGCGGTGCGGCCACAGCTGGACGTACGGCCCGTCGCCGAGCCGCGGGACGTCCGGGAAGAACTCCTTCGCGTCGAGCACTTCGGCCTTCAGCCGCCGCGCCGTCTCGCCGAACACGCCTTCGGTCTCGGCCAGGTGCGGCGAGCAGACGACGTAGGTGAGCGCGCCGCCGGGCCGCAGCAGCTCGTAGGCCGCGGTGATCAGCTCGCCCTGCAGCTTGGTCAGGTCCGCGACGTCGGACGGCTGGCGGCGCCAGCGCGCCTCCGGCCGCCGCCGCAGCGCACCGAGCCCGCTGCACGGCGCGTCGACCAGGATCCGGTCGTAGCCCGGCTCCAGCCCGCTTTCGCGCCCGTCTCCCACGTGCACCTTCACCGGCAGGCCGCTGGTGGCCTTCTCGACCAGCTTCGCGCGGTGCGGCGCCTTCTCGACGGCGTCGACCGTCGCCCCGCTCAACGCGGCCAGCGCGCCGAGCAGCGCGGCCTTGCCGCCGGGTCCGGCGCACAGGTCGAGCCAGCGCTCGTCGGAGCCGTCGAGCGGCACCTTCGTCGCGGCGATCGCGCACAGCTGGCTGCCCTCGTCCTGGACCGCGGCCAGCCGCTCGCGGACCGGCTCGACGTCGGCCGGGTCGCCCGCGCCGGCGGGCAGGCGCACGCCGTAGGGCGAGTACGGCGCCGGGTCGCCGCCGGTGATCGCGGCCAGCTCGTCGGCGCTGATCTCGCCCGGGCGGGCGACCAGGTGCACCTCGGGCCGCGCGTCGTCGGCCTCGAGCGCCGCCTTGAGCTCGGCGCCCTTGTCCCCCAGCGCTTCCGCGAACGAGCGGGCGATCCAGCGCGGGTGCGCGGTGCGCAGCGCGTAGGCGCCGATCGGGTCGGCGCCCTCGTCGGGGGCCAGCTCGTCCAGCCAGGCCGCTTCGTCCTTTTCGGACACCTTGCGCAGGATGGCGTTGGCGAACCCGGTGGCCCACGAACCGGCTTCCGCGCGCACCAGGTCCACAGTGGACCCGACGGCGGCGTGCTCCGGGATGCGGGTGCGCAGCAGCTGGTAGACGCCGAGGCGCAGCGCGTCGAGCACCGCGGGGTCGGTCTTGGACAGCGGGCGCTCGGCGCACGACTCGATGATCGCGTCGAGCAGGCCCTGCGCCCGCGACGTGCCGTACGCCAGCTCGGTGGCCAGCGCCGCGTCGCGACCGGTGATCCGCCGCTCGCGCAGCAGGTCCGGCAGGACGAGGTTGGCGTAGGCGTCCTTGGTCCGGACGGCCGCGAGGACGTCGAACGCGGCCTGCCGGGCCGGGTCCACCTCCGGCGGGCGGCGGGGCCCTTCCTTGCGCGGTGCCGGGCGGCCCCGCTGCGGCCGTGACGGACGTCGTTCCCTGTGGTCGTTCACCGGAGGCGCTCTCCCTGGTCGATCCTCGTACCGCGCGCCCAGTCGGTGGCCGCCATCCGTTTCTTGCCGGGTGCCTGGACCTCGCCGAGCCGCAACGGCTTCGTCGCCGTCCCGACCAGCACCCGCTTGCGTTCGACCACGATCTCGCCCGGCGGCGGGCCGGGTTCGTCGAGCACCGTGACCGGGCCGAGCTTCAGCCGTTCGCCGCGGAACTCCGCCCACGCGCCCGGGTCCGGCGTCACCGACCGGATCTGCCGGTCGACCGCGGAAGCCGGGTCGGCGAAGGAGATCCGCGCGTCCTCGACCGTCACCTTGGGCGCGTAGCTGACGCCGTCGGCGGGCTGCTCCTGCGCGCGGAGGGTGCCGTCGGCCAGACCGTCCATGGTGGACAGCAGCAGCTTGGCCCCGGACTCCGCGAGCCGCCCGAGCAGCACGCCCGCGGTGTCGGTGGCCCCGATCGTCTCGGTGACGACGCCGTAGACCGGGCCCGCGTCCAGCTCCTTGACGATCCGGAACGTCGACGCGCCGGTGATCTCGTCCCCGGCGCGGATCGCGGCCTGCACCGGCGCGGCGCCCCGCCACGCGGGCAGCAGCGAGAAGTGCAGGTTCACCCAGCCGAGGCGGGGGATGTCGAGGGCGGCCTGCGGCAGCAGCGCGCCGTAGGCGACGACGGGGCAGGCGTCCGGGGCGAAGCTCGGTGAGCCGCGCGAGGAAGGCCGGGTCACTCGCGCGCGACGGCGTCAGGACCTCGATGCCGTGTTCGTCGGCGAGCGCGCCGACCGGCGACCGGACGACCCGGCGGCCGCGGCCGGCCTGGGCGTCGGGCCGGGTGACGACGGCGACGACCTCGTGCCGTCCGGAATCGAGCAGGGCACGCAGGGCGGGGACCGCCGGCTCGGGGGTGCCGGCGAAGACGAGCTTCATCGGCCCACCCCCGGCGAGAGCAGGGAGGATTCACGTGGCTGGAACATCGAGGCCGAGTCTAGAAGGCCCCCGTGATCGCGGCGCGCTCGCGCCCGTAAACCAGGCGACAGCCCGCGAGCTGGGGGTTTAGCGTCGGCCGCATGCCCGGACGCACTCCCGCCCTGACGTGGCGGCCGCTCGTTCCCGAGGACGCCCAGGCGGCGGCCGACCTGCTCAACGCCATCGAGGCGGTGGACCGGATCGGCGAGCACTACACCGCGGAGGACACCCGCCAGGAGCTGGTCGACCCGTACGCGGACCTCGAGCGCGGCAGCCTCGCGGCCTTCGACGGCGACACGATGGCGGGGTACATGAAGATCCGCTTCAAGCCGTCGGCGGATCAGGTGCACCGAGTGTTCCTCGACGGCGGCGTCCACCCCGCGCACCGCCGCCGCGGCGTCGGCACGGCGCTCGTCGAGGCCGGGGTCGAGGCGGCGAAGGTGCTGCACGACCGGCACCACCCGGGCCGCAAGCTCGTGGTCGACGTCCACAAGGCCGAGCACATCGCGGGTCTCCCCGAGCTGATGCGGGCCCGGGGGTTCGCCCCGGCCCGGTGGTTCCGGCGCATGGAGCACCCGCTCGAGGCGCTCCCCGCCGTCCCGATCCCGGACGGGCTGGCGGTCGAGCCGTGGTCCGAACGGGCCGAGGACGACTTCCGGCGCGTCCGGAACGCCGCGTTCGAGGACCACTGGGGTGCGGCGCCGATGCCGATGGACCAGTGGCGCAACAAGATCACCAACCAGACGTTCCGGCCCCCGGTCAGCTTCCTGCTCCGCGACGCGGCGACCGGCACGCCGGTGAGCGTGCTGGTGACGCTGTCGTGGGACGCCGACACGGCGGCGACCGGCGTCCGCGACGCGCACTTCATGGTCGTCGGGACGGTCCGCGAGTACCGGAAGCGGGGAGCCGCCAGTGCGCTGCTGGCCCACGCGTTGCGCGCGGCCGCCGAGCAGGGGTACGACCAGGCGAGCCTGAGCGTGGACTCGGCGGACCGGTCGGGTGCGTCGGGAGTGTTCGCGCGGGCCGGTTTCGAGCCGAAGACGCGCTACATCCGCTGGGCCCTCGAGGTCTGACCCAAGCGCCCCAATGTGGCATTGGGTGCGCTGGACGCACCCAATGTGGCGTTCGGTGCGTTGGACGCACCGAACGCCACATTGGGGCGCTTGGGTCCGGCGCTACCAGTTCGCCGGGTAGACCACCTGGGCCGCGCCCGTGCCGCGGCGGACCGGCTCCGCCGCCGCCAGCCAGCGGCCGTCACGCAGGCGCTCCACGCCCGTCGCCGCGCCGATCTCGGCCGGGGTCTTGGAGAAGCCCTGGCCGCGGGCCTTCAAGTCCGCGACCAGCTCGCCGTTGTCCTGGTCGAGGAACGCCTGCTCGACCTGGGCCTCCGCCGAGTTCCGCTGCGACGCGCGCGGGGCCGCGATCGCGTCCTCCAGCGACAGGCCGCGGTCGATGCGGCCGGTCAGGACCTGCAGCACCGTCGTGATGATCGACGCGCCACCCGGCGAGCCGGTCGCGAAGAACGGCTTGCCGTCCTTGAGCACGATCGTCGGGGCCATCGACGAGCGCGGCCGCTTGCCGGGGCCGGGCAGGTTCGGGTCGGGCACGCCCGGCGTCACCGGGGTAAACGAGAAGTCGGTCAGCTCGTTGTTGAGCAGGAACCCGCGGCCCGGCACGACGATGCCGCTGCCGCCCTCCTGCTCGATGGTCAGCGTGTAGGCGACGACGTTGCCCCACTTGTCGGCGACCGTCAGGTGCGTGGTGTTCTCGCCCTCGTACGGCGTGGGCGCGGCGGTGGCGCCCGCGGCGCACGGCGTCGGGTGCCGCGGGTCGGCCGGGGCGACCGGGCTGGTCGCGGCCTTGTCCTTCGAGATCAGGCACGCCCGTGAGTCGGCGAAGCGCTGGCTGACCAGCTCGCGCGCGGGAACGTCGACGAACGCCGGGTCGCCGATCCAGCGGTTGCGGTCGGCGAAGGCGAACCGGGTCGACTCCAGGAAGTACTGCAGGTAGTCGGCCTTCGAGGCGTGCTTGAGGTCGAAGTTCTCGAGGATGTTCAGCGACTCCCCGACCGTGAGCCCGCCCGACGACGGCGCGGGCATGCCGTAGACGTCCAGGCCGTGGTAGGTCATGTGCGTCGGACGCCGTTCGATGACGTCGTAGTCGGCGAGGTCGGCCGTGCTGAGCTTGCCGGGGCGGACGTTCAGCGGCGAGGCCGGGTCCTTCGGCGGCTGCTGCACGGTCTTCGCGATGTCCGCGCCGATCGGGCCGGCGTAGAGCGCGTCGACGCCGTAGCGCTCGAGCTGCGCGTACGTCGCCGCGAGGTCGGGGTTCTTGAAGACGGTCCCGGGCGACGGCGGGGCACCGCCGGGCAGGTACAGCGAGCGCGTCGACGGGAACGCCGAGAACCGCGCCTGGTTGTTCGCGATCTGCGTCTGGAACGTCTGGTCGACGACGAAGCCGTCGCGCGCGAGGTTTTCGGCGGGCTTCAGCGACTTCGCGAGCGACCGCGTACCCCACTTGCGGAGGGCTTCGGCCCACGTCGCGGGCGTGCCCGGGACACCGACGCTCAGGCCGCTGGTGACGGCGTCGGCGAAGGGCAGCGGCTTGCCGTTCTCGACGAACAGGTTCTCGTCGGCGGTCTTCGGCGCGGTCTCGCGGCCGTCGAGGGTGTGCACGCGGTGGGTCTTGGCGTCGTAGTAGACGAAGAACCCGCCACCGCCGATGCCGGCGGAGAAGGGATCGGTGACGCCGAGCGCGGCGGCGACCGCGACGGCGGCGTCGACGGCGTTCCCGCCGTCGCGCAGGACCTTGGTGCCGATCGCGGTGGCGTCGGCGTCGATGCTGGCCACGGCGCCGCCGAAGCCGACCGCGACGGGCGACTTGGGGGTCGGGGTGGCCGCGGTGGCGGGTCCGGCCGCGACGGAGGTGACGAGCGCGGCGGTGGCGGCGATGACGAGGATTCTGCGGCATCTGTGCGCGGGCATGCGGGCGAGTCTGCCCCTCGGGCCGGGCGCCTTCAAGACGCCAACCGACTCACGCGCCGATCAACCCCGGCTGACCTGGGGCTTTCGGCCCTGGGCGCGGCCGGGGACGGCGTGGTCGACTGGGTGACCGCGCGGTCCGCGCGGGGTTCGGACAGGAGCGAGCGATGACCAAGTTCGTGCAGACCATCGAGTTCAAGACCACCCGGATCGACGAGTTCACCAGCGCGCTGGACGCGTGGATCGCCGAGACCGAAGGCGCCCGCGTGCCCACCCACGGCACGCTGACCCGGGACCGCGACCAGGCGGACACGTACGTGCAGATCGTCGAGTTCCCGTCGTACGAGGAGGCGATGGAGAACTCGAACCGGCCCGAGACGAGCGCGTTCGCCGAGTCGATGGCGAAGATCTGCGACGGACCCGCGGTGTTCCGCAACCTCGACGTCGTGCGCCAGGAAGCGCTGTAAGGGTTCGGTAAGTACGCGATGGGCGGTTCGTCCCGTTGAATGAGCGGTGACGGACGACCCATCGAGGAGAACTCATGCGCCCCTGGCTACTCGGCCTCCTGGCGGCGGCCCTGGTCGCGGTGGCGGCCGGCCTGTACTGGTTCCAGCCGTGGCGGCTGTGGGTGGACGAGACGGTGCAGGAGGACTTCCCGCCCGCGGCGGCGGCGCCCGCCACGTCCTCCGCGCCCGCCCCGGCGCCCGCTCCCGCTCCCGCTGAGTTCGCGAGCGGCGCGTTGATCAGCCACGAGCACGGGACGAGCGGCACGGTCCGCGTGGTGCGCGGGGCCGACGGGAAGTACGTGCTGCGCCTGGAGAACCTGGCCACGAGCAGCGGCCCGGACGTGCACGTGTGGCTCACGGACGCGGCGGTCAAGCCGGGCGAAGACGGCTGGCACGTGTTCGACGACGGCAAGTACCTCGACGCGGGAAAGCTCAAGGGCAACAAGGGAAACCAGAACTACCCGCTCCCGGCGGACTTCGACCCGGCGGCGTACCGCAGCGTGAGCATCTGGTGCGACCGCTTCAACGTCTCCTTCGGGGCGGCCGAGCTGACCCGGACCGCCGCCTGACGCGCTACTTCGGCGGCATTGTGCGCGCGAACGCCACGCCCCGGCCGACCCAGCGGCCGAGGTCCGCCGCTTTCCGGTGACCGGCCGGATCCACCAGCAGCCACCCCTTCATCGGGCGGCCGGTCATGTCGAACGGCCGCGCACCGGGCTCGGCCAGCGCGTCCTCGCCGTCGGCGGCGGAGAGCCGGACCATCAGGGCGTCGCCGGTCACGCCGACCGCCATGTTGCCGTCGAGCAGGAACGCGAGCCCGCCGAACATCTTCTTCTCCGCCAGCCCGCGCTCGCCCTCGAGCGCGTCGCGGACCCGCTCCGCCAGGTCTTCGTCGTAGGCCATCGTGGTCCCTTCCCCCGTCGAGACTAGATGAGGTCCAGGGGGTCGAGCTGGATGCGGATCGGTTCCGTCGCCTTGCGGGCGTCGCGGCGGGCCGCCGCCGCGTGGATCGAGGCCGCCAGTGCCTTGCCCTCCGCCCGGGACACCCGGACCAGCGCCCGCTCCCGTTCCGCGTTGCCCTCTTCGTCCACTTCTCCCAGCGGCACCGGGCCGAGCACTTCCCCGGACTCGGGCAACGGCAAGTCGTCCAGCAGGGCCGCTACCGCGTCCGGGCTGCCCTCCACGCTCGCCATCCGCATCGCCGGGGGGAAGCCCAGCTCGCGCCGCTCCGCCAGCTCCTGGCCCGCGTGCCACGCCGGGTCCCAGCGGACCAGGGCCTGGACCACCGCCAGGCCCGCTTCCGCGCCCACGATCACCCGGCCGCCGGACGAACCCGGGCGGACCAACGCCGCCGCCGCCATCCAGCGGCGCAGCGTCTCCTCGCCCGCCCGCAAGTCCTGGCGGCCCAGCAACGCCCAGCCGTCCAGCAGCAACGCCGCGCCGTAGCCGCCCTCGGCCACCGGCTCCGCTCCGGGCGTGCACACCACCAGTGCCGGCTTGCCCGGCACCGACGACAGCACCTCCGCCGCTCCGGACGTGCGGACCGGGATGCCCGGGAACGCGCGCCCCAGCTCCTCCGCCGTCCGCTTCGCGCCGACGATCACCGCGCGCAACCGCACCGAACCGCACGCCGTGCAGCGGAACGTCGTCTCCGGGACGCCGCACCAGCGGCACGCCGGGGGTTTCGGCTGCCCGTCGACCGAGCCGCCCGGCAGCGCCAGCGGTCCCGCACACCGGCGGCAGTGGGCCGGGGTGCGGCAGTTGCCGCAGGCCAGGCCCGGCACGTACCCGCGGCGCGGCACCTGGACCAGGGCCGGGAAACCCGCCGCGAACGCCTGGCGCGCCGCCTCGAACGCCACCGCGGGCAGCCGGGCCACCCGGGCGGCCTCGTCGCGGGCGACGTCGAAGTCCTCCCCCACCGGCGTGACGCGCGGGGCGGCGGCCCGCAGGGTCGCGCGGTCCGCCAGCACCGGCGCGGCCCAGCCGGACTCCACCAGCAGCTGCGCCTCCGCTGTCCGCGCGAAGCCGCCGACCAGCAGGGACGCCTTCGCCGCGTGCGCGCGGTCCATCAGCACGTCCCGGACGTGCGGGTACGGCGCGTGCTGGTCGAGGTGCAGGTCGTCGCCGTCGTCCCAGACGACGAACAGGCCAGGGTCGTGGACCGGCGCGAACATCGCCGCCCGCGTGCCGACCACCACCCGCACCGCGCCGCGCAGCACCGCCAGCCAGCGCCGGTAGCGCTCGGCGGGCCCGAGCCCGGCGATCAGCGCCACCACGGCGTCCTCCCCCACGACCGCCGCGCACGCCTCGTGCACGCGCGTCAGGTCGCGGTGGTCCGGCACCACGAGCACGGCGCCGCGGCCCTGGGCGGCGACGGACCCCGCGACCTCGGCGAGCCGCCGCGGCCAGTCCTCGCCCGGCAGGGCCTGCCAGACGGCGTTCGCCGGCTTGCCCTCGGCCAGTGCCTCCAGGAAGGCCGGGCCACGCTGATAGCGCGCCCACGCCTCGGTGTCCGGCGCTTCCGGCGGCTCCGCGGGCTTCGGCGGGGCCTCGCCCTCGGCTTTCGCGTGCCGCGGCGGGATCGCGAGCCGCAGGACGTCGGACAGGGTGCCGCCGTAGCGGTCGGCGACCGCGCGGCACACCGCGTGCAGCGACGGCGGCAGCACCGGCTCCGGCGACGTCACGCGGTCGAGGAACGCCAGCTTGCTGCCGTAGTCGCTGGTTTCGCCGCGTTCGACGAGGTAGCCGTCGACCAGCTGCCCGGCGAACCGGACGCGGACGCGGCACCCCGGCACCGCCGTCTCGTGCAGCTTCTCCGGCACGAGGTAGTCGAAGGTGCGGTCCAGGTGCGCCAGCGGGATGTCGACGACGATCCGCGCGACCGGCCGCTCCGGCGCGGGCTGCTGGGCGCCCTTCGCCTTCTCGCCGGGCTTCGGCTTCTTCCGCGCACGCGAAGGTGCCGACTTCGGCGAAGGCGAAGGCGGCTGCTCCGGGAGGTCCCAGAGGGCAGCGGGCTCGGAACTGCTCACCCCGTGATCTCTACCAGACCCCTCCGACAACCCCGCTCGCCAGGCGGGCTGAAGGGGACGTTCAGTGCGTCTGACGCGGTGAAGGGGACTTTCCTCGCATCAGATGCCAGGAAAGTCCCCTTCAGCTCGCTCGGGTCAGGCGCCCGCGGCGTTCTTCAGCGCCTCGGCGCGGGCCGTGCTCTCCCAGGGGAGGTCCAGCTCGGGACGGCCGAAGTGGCCGTACGCCGCCGTCGGCGCGTAGATCGGGCGCAGCAGGTCGAGGTCGCGGATGATCGCCGCCGGCCGCAGGTCGAAGACCTCGGTGATGGCCTGCTGGATCTTCGACGGGTCGACCGTCTCGGTGCCGAACGTCTCGACGAACAGGCCGACCGGGGCCGCCTTGCCGATCGCGTACGCGACCTGCACCTCGGTCCGCGTGGCCAGCCCGGCCGCGACGACGTTCTTCGCCACCCAGCGCATCGCGTACGCGGCGGAGCGGTCGACCTTGGACGGGTCCTTGCCGGAGAACGCGCCGCCGCCGTGGCGGGCCATGCCGCCGTAGGTGTCGACGATGATCTTGCGACCGGTCAGGCCGGCGTCGCCCATCGGGCCGCCGATGACGAAGCGGCCGGTCGGGTTGACCAGCAGCCGCGCGTTCGACGTGTCGATGCCCAGGCCCTCGAGCTCGGGCGCGACGACGTGCTCCTTGACGTCGACGCCGAGCATGCGGTCGAGGTCGATGCCGTCGGCGTGCTGGGTCGACACGACCACGGTGTCGAGGCGCACCGGCTGGTCGCCGGCGTACTCGATGGTCACCTGGGTCTTGCCGTCCGGGCGCAGGTACGGCAGGACGCCGTCCTTGCGGACCCCGGTCAGCCGGCGCGAGAGGCGGTGGGCCAGCGCGATCGGCAGCGGCATCAGCTCGGGAGTGTCCGAGCAGGCGTAGCCGAACATCAGGCCCTGGTCGCCGGCGCCCTGGCGGTTGATCTCGTCCTCGTCCGACTCGACGCGTGACTCGTACGCGGTGTCGACGCCTTGGGCGATGTCGGGCGACTGCGACCCGATCGCGACGTTGACGCCGCACGAGTTGCCGTCGAAGCCCTTGGCGGAGGAGTCGTAGCCGATCTTGAGGATGACGTCGCGGACGATCGTCGGGATGTCGGCGTACGCCTCGGTGGTCACCTCACCGGCCACGTGCACCTGGCCGGTGGTGATCAGGGTTTCGACGGCGACGCGGCTGCGGGGGTCCTTCGACAGGAGGCCGTCGAGGATCGAGTCGCTGATGGCGTCGCAAATCTTGTCGGGGTGCCCTTCGGTCACCGACTCCGAGGTGAACAATCTGCTGCTAGACGCGGTCACGGTGGCCGTCACTTCCTCACCTAGTCGTCGGATGCCGCGCGAGTTAGGCACCCCTTACCTGTGCAAGGGTACTGACTATCGCTCGGGGGCCGGTCAACGCTTCATGAAGCTCACAACAGCGTCCCACAACGTGGACGCCAGTTCAGCCTTCGCGCCGAGGGGGATCGGGATTTCGGTGCCGTCGGAGCCCAGCAGCCAGCCCGAATTGTCCTCGGTGCCGAACGCCTTGCCGTCGCCGACGGCGTTGACCATCAGCAGGTCGGCGCCCTTGCGCTTGAGTTTCGTGCGGGCGTGGTCGAGCACGCTGCCCTGCGCGTCGCCGGTTTCCGCGGCGAACCCGACGACAACCTGTCCGCTTCGCCGGTTTCGCACCAGTTCGGCCAGGATGTCGGCGTTGCGGTCGAGCGTGATGACCGGGTCCGGCTGGTCGTCGGACTTCTTGATCTTGTGGTCGGCCCGGTTCGCCGGCCGGAAGTCGGCGACGGCGGCGGCCATCACGACGACGTCGGCTTCGGCGGCGGCCGCGTGCACGGCCTGCCGCATCTCCTCGGCCGTCGAGACGTGCCGCACGGTGGCGCCCGCCGGGTCGGGCAGGGCGACCGTGTGCGCGGCGACCAGGGTGACGTCGGCACCGCGCTGGGCGGCGACGCGGGCCAGTGCGTAGCCCTGCTTGCCGGACGAGCGGTTGCTGAGGTAGCGGACCGGATCGAGCGGTTCGCGGGTGCCGCCCGCGGACACGACGACGCGGACGCCTTCGAGGTCGCGCGGGAGGGCGTCCGGGCGGGCCAGCAGCAGCTTGGCGAGGTCGACGATCTCGGCCGGGTTCGCCAGGCGGCCCTTGCCGGTGTCGACACCGGTCAACCGGCCCGAGTCGGGCTCGGTGACGATCATGCCGCGCGAACGCAGCAGCGCCACGTTGTCGCGGGTCGCGGGGTGCTCCCACATCTCCGTGTGCATCGCCGGGAAGAAGGCGACCGGGCACCGGGCGGTGAGCAGGGTGTTGGTCAGCAGGTCGTCGGCGATGCCGTGGGCGGCCTTGGCGAGCAGGTTCGCCGTGGCCGGGACGACCAGGACGAGGTCGGCTTCCTTGCCGACGCGGACGTGCTGGACCTCGGGCACCTCGGTGAACACACCGGTGTGCACCGGGTGCCCGGAGAGGGCTTCGAAGGTGGCCGCGCCGACGAAGTTCAGCGCGGCTTCGGTGGGGACCACGCGGACGTCGTGACCGGACTCGGTCAGCCCGCGCAGCACCTCACAGGCCTTGTAGGCGGCGATGCCGCCGCCCACGCCCAGGACGACGCGGGGTTTACTCACCCTCGGTGTGCTCGAGCAGGCCGCCGTGGATCTCGCGCAGCGCGATCGAGAGCGGCTTCTCGCGCGGGCCCGGCTCGACGAGCGGACCGACGTACTCGAGCAGGCCCTCGCCCAGCTGGGCGTAGTAGTCGTTGATCTGGCGGGCACGCTTGGCCGAGTAGATCACCAGCGCGTACTTCGAGCTGACCTTCTCGAGCAGGTCGTCGATCGGCGGGTTGGTGATGCCCTCGAGCTCTTCGGTCAGGGTTGCCTGGGTGGTCACTCGTGGTGCTCCGCTTCTTCGGAAAACTGATCAGCAGTAATCAAGTTTAGCAAGTGCTCGGCGGCCTCCCGCACGTCGGCGTTGACGACGCGGTGGTCGAACTCCCCCGCGGCCGCCAGCTCGCGCTCCGCCTCGGCCAGCCGGGCCTGCACGGCGGCCTCGTTTTCGGTGCCGCGCCCGGTGAGCCTGCCGACCAGTTCCTCCCACGACGGCGGCATCAGCATCACCAGCCGCGCCTCCGGCATGGCCGCCCGGACCTGGCGGGCGCCCTGCAGCTCGATCTCCAGGACCGCCGGGCGGCCCTCGGCGAGCGCCTTCTCGACGGGCTCGCGGGGGGTGCCGTAGCGGTTGCCCGCGAACTCGGCCCACTCCAGCAGCCTGCCGCCGTCGACCATCGCGTCGAACTCCGCGCGGTCGACGAAGTGGTAGTGCGCGCCGTCGACTTCGCCGGGCCGCGGCGCGCGCGTGGTCACCGAGACGCTGAAGTAGATCTCCGGCTCCAGCTTCCGCAGCTCGCCCACCACGCTCGACTTCCCGACCCCGGAAGGCCCCGATACGACGGTGAGCCGGTGGCGGGAGAGGTCCCCCGCCACCGGCTCACTGCCGCGGTCGGCGCCCCGGTGCACCGGGTAGTCCCGACCGACGCCGCTCACTCGCCGCTGAACTCGGCCAGCAGCGCCTTGCGCTGCCGGTCGCCGAGGCCGCGGAGGCGACGGCTGGGGGCGATCTCCAGTCGTTCCATGGTCTGCTGGGCGCGGACCTTGCCGACGCCCGGAAGGGCCTCGAGCAGAGCCGAAACCTTCATCTTGCCGAGGAC
Source organism: Amycolatopsis nalaikhensis (assembly GCF_030264295.1). GTDB lineage: Bacteria > Actinomycetota > Actinomycetes > Mycobacteriales > Pseudonocardiaceae > Amycolatopsis > Amycolatopsis nalaikhensis. Next base: position 10,009,996 of record NZ_CP127173.1, read on the forward strand.
TTCGTTCTCCTCGGCCTGCTTCAGCACGTCGACCAGAGTGGTACCGCCCCGCTTCAGCCGCTCCTTCAGCTCAGCACGGATGCGGCGGGCGGCGGCGGCCTTCTCCAGCGCCGCAGCGCGCTGTTCCTCTGTCAGCTGGGGAAGTGCCACGTTTTCCTCCGGTAGTTCTCAAATCTGGGTGGGTGACGCGACGGTACCCACCCGTGAGCACCGGCCACAATGCGGGGGTGCCTGGTGGGGGCCCGTTCCGGGCCCTGCTATTGGCCGTTTTCCTGCGGGTCGGCCAGCACTTCGGCGACGCGTTCGACCGCTTGGCGCAAAGCCGCTTGCTCCGGACCGTGCTTCAGGATGTCGCGAGACGACGCGGGCAGCACTCCCGGCAGTCCCGGCCCGAAGATCGCCCGAAGATCGGCCACAGTGGCTCCCTGGGCCCCGAAACCGGGTGCCAGCACCGGACCGTTCAGCCGCGCGAGATCGAGCTTCTCCCGGCGCGATGGTCGCCCCGACGACGACACCCACATCGCCGAGCGGTTCCGCTCCTGCGTTGAGCGCCGCCGCCGAGTCGACGATCGCCTGCGCCACCGTGCGCCCGTCGGGCAGCTTCGCGTTCTGCACGGCGGCCGCTTCGGGGTTCGAAGTCCGCGCGAGCACGAAGATCCCGCGGCCCGCGGAGACCGCCGTCGCCGCGCACTGCTCCAAAGAGCCGAACCCGAGGTACGGCGACACGGTGATCGCGTCGGCCGCGATCGCCGCGCCGTCGGCCACATACGCGGCCGTGTACGCCGCCATCGTGGAGCCGATGTCGCCGCGCTTGACGTCCAGCAGCACCAGGGCACCCGCGTCGCGGGCGGTCTCGACCACCCGTTCCAGCACCCGGATCCCGGCCGCGCCGAAACTTTCGAAGAACGCCGACTGCGGTTTCACGATCGCCGCGCGGGCGGCCAGGACCTCCGTGGCGGACAGCGCGAACCGTTCCAGGCCCGAGGCGTCCACCGGGAGTCCCCAGGCCTCGATGAGGCCCGGGTGGGGGTCGATCCCGGCGCACAGCGGGCCGCGGGACGCGACGGCCTTGGCCAGCCGCGCCCCGAACCGCTCCCGCGTGCTCACGACTGCGCCTTCAGCGCCGCCTGGAGCTCCTGCAGCGACTTGACCCCGATGTCGCCCCGGATCAGCGCTTCGATGCCGTGCACGGCCGCCGCGGCGCCCTGCACGGTGGTCACGCACGGGATGTCGCGCGACACCGCGGCGGTGCGGATCTCGTAGCCGTCGACGCGCGGACCGCTGTTGCCGTACGGGGTGTTGATCACCATGTCGACCTCGCCGGCCAGGATGACGTCCACGATGTTCGGCTCGGCTTCGGTCGAACCCTCGTAGTGCTTGCGCACCACCGTGCACGCGACCCCGTTGCGCCGCAGCACTTCCGCGGTGCCGGACGTGGCGAGGATCTCGAACCCGAGGTCCGCCAGCCGCTTCACCGGGAACACCAGCGACCGCTTGTCGCGGTTGGCGACCGAGACGAACACGCGCCCGGACGTCGGCAGCGAGCCGTACGCGCCGCTCTGCGACTTGGCGAACGCCTTGCCGAAGGAGACGTCGACGCCCATCACCTCGCCGGTGGACTTCATCTCCGGGCCCAGCAAGGAATCCACGCCGTGGCCCTCGGGGGTGCGGAAGCGGTGGAAGGGCAGCACGGCTTCCTTGACCGCGACCGGCGAGTCGGCCGGCATCTGCCCGCCGTCGCCCTCGGCGGGCAGCACGCCGTCGGCGCGCAGGTCCTTGATCGTCGAGCCGGTCATGATCAGCGCGGCGGCCTTGGCCAGCGGCACCGCCGTCGCCTTGGACACGAACGGCACCGTGCGCGACGCGCGCGGGTTGGCCTCCAGGACGTACAGGACGTCGTCCTTGAGCGCGTACTGGACGTTCAGGAGCCCGCGGACGCCCACGCCCCGCGCGATCGCCTCGGTGGACTTCCGGACGGCCTGCAGGTCCGTGTGGCCCAGCGTTATCGGCGGCAGCGCGCACGAGGAGTCGCCGGAGTGGATCCCGGCTTCCTCGATGTGCTCCATGACACCGCCGAGGTAGAGCTCCTCGCCGTCGAACAGCGCGTCGACGTCGATCTCGATGGCGTCGTCGAGGAAGCGGTCCACGAGCACCGGGTGCTCCGGCGTGACCTCGGTCGCGCGCCGGATGTAGCCGGCCAGGGTCTCTTCGTCGTAGACGATCTCCATGCCGCGCCCGCCGAGCACGTAGGACGGCCGGACGAGGACCGGGTAGCCGATCTCGTCGGCGATCCGCTTGGCGCCTTCGAAGGACGTCGCCGTGCCGTAGCGCGGTGCGGGCAGCCCGGCGTCGGTGAGGACTTCGCCGAACGCGCCGCGGTCCTCGGCCAGGTGGATGGCCTCCGGCGGCGTCCCGACGACCGGGACCCCGGCGTCGGCGAGCCGCTTCGCCAGGCCCAGCGGGGTCTGGCCGCCGAGCTGGACGATCACGCCCGCGACGGTGCCGGACGCCTGCTCGGCGTGCACGACCTCGAGGACGTCCTCGAAGGACAGCGGCTCGAAGTACAGCCGGTCGGAGGTGTCGTAGTCGGTGGACACGGTTTCCGGGTTGCAGTTGACCATGACGGCCTCGAAACCCGCCTCCCGCAACGCGATCGCCGCGTGGACGCAGGAGTAGTCGAACTCGATGCCCTGGCCGATCCGGTTCGGGCCCGAGCCGAGGATGAGCACCTTCGGCTTGTCCGACTGGACGGCCACTTCGGACTGGGCGTCGGGGTCGGACTCGTAGGCCGAGTAGTGATACGGCGTCTTGGCCGCGAACTCGGCCGCGCACGTGTCGACGGTCTTGAACACCGGCCGCACGCCGAGGCGGTGGCGCAGCGCGCGGACGCCGTCCTCGCCCGCCAGTTCCGGGCGCAGGGCGGCGATCTGGCGGTCCGAGAGCCCGGTGCGCTTGGCGCGGCGCAGCAGGTCGCCGTTCAGCACGGGCGCGTCGCGGACCTCGGCGCCCACTTCGCCGATGAGGGCGATCTGGTCGATGAACCACGGGTCGATACCGGACGCCTCGTGCACCTGCTCGACGGTGGCGCCGAGCCGCAGGGCACGCTCCACTTCGTACAGCCGACCCTCGTGCGGCGTGCGCAGGGCGTCCAATGTGGACTCCAGCGTCGCGCCCTCGGGGTCCGGCAGGGTCCAGAAGCCGGTCGCCTTCGTCTCGATCGACCGCATCACCTTGCCGAGCGCCTCGGGGAAGCTGCGGCCGAACGACATCGCCTCGCCGACGCTCTTCATCGTCGTGGTCAGCGTCGGGTCCGCGCCCGGGAACTTCTCGAAGGCGAACCGCGGCATCTTCACGACGACGTAGTCCAGCGCGGGCTCGAACGCCGCCGGGGTCTCGCCGGTGATGTCGTTCTGGATCTCGTCGAGCGTGTAGCCGATGGCGAGCTTCGCGGCGATCTTGGCGATCGGGAAGCCGGTCGCCTTGCTCGCCAGTGCGCTGGAGCGGGACACGCGCGGGTTCATCTCGATGACGACCATCCGGCCGTCGCGCGGGTTGATCGCGAACTGGATGTTGCAGCCGCCGGTGTCGACGCCGACCTCGCGCAGCACGGCGATGCCGACGTCGCGCATCACCTGGTACTCGCGGTCGGTGAGCGTCATGGTCGGCGCGACGGTGACCGAGTCACCGGTGTGCACGCCCATCGCGTCGACGTTCTCGATCGAGCAGACGACCACGACGTTGTCGCTCTTGTCGCGCATCAGCTCGAGCTCGTACTCCTTCCAGCCGAGCACGCTCTCCTCGATGAGCACCTCGGTGACGGGAGATTCCGCGAGCCCGGTCGACGCGAGCCGCTCGAGGTCCTCGGGCGTGTGCGCCATGCCGGAGCCGAGCCCGCCCATGGTGAACGACGGCCGGATGACGACCGGCAGGCCGAGCTCCTTGACGGTGTCCCGGACCTCGTCCATGTCGTGGCAGACGCGGGAGCGCGGGACGTCGGCGCCGACCGTGCGGACGATGTCCTTGAACTTCTGCCGGTCCTCGCCGCGCTGGATCGCGTCGATGTCGGCACCGATCAGCTCGACGCCGTACTTGTCGAGCACGCCGCGCTCGTGCAGCGCGACGGCGCAGTTCAGCGCGGTCTGCCCGCCGAGGGTCGCGAGCAGCGCGTCGGGACGCTCTTCGGCGATGACCTTCTCGACGAAGTCCGGCGTGACCGGCTCGATGTAGGTCGCGTCGGCGAACTCGGGGTCGGTCATGATGGTGGCCGGGTTCGAGTTCACCAGGGACACGCGCAGGCCTTCGCTGCGCAGCACCCGGCAGGCCTGGGTCCCGGAGTAGTCGAACTCCGCCGCCTGCCCGATCACGATCGGCCCGGAGCCGATCACCAGCACGTGCTGGATGTCCGTCCTCTTCGGCATCAGGCCTTCTTCTCCATGAGCGAAACGAAATCGTCGAACAGGGGGGCCGCGTCGTGCGGGCCGGCCGCGGCTTCGGGGTGGTACTGCACCGAGAACGCCGGGACGTCGAAGGCCCGCAGGCCCTCGACCGCGCCGTCGTTGGCGCAGTAGTGGCTGACCTGAGCCGCGCCGAAGGGCGACTCGAAGCGCTGCCCTGGCTCGCCTTCGAGGGCGAAGCCGTGGTTCTGCGCGGTGATCGCGACCTGCTTGGTCGCGACGTCGATCACCGGGATGTTGATGCCCCGGTGGCCGTAGCGCATCTTGTACGTCCCCAGGCCGAGCGCGCGGCCGAGGATCTGGTTGCCGAAGCAGATGCCGAACAGCGGGATCTCGCGGCCGAGGACCTGCTTGGTCAGCTCGGTGGCGTGCGTCGTGGTGGCCGGGTCGCCGGGGCCGTTCGACAGGAACACGCCGTCCGGCTCGACCGCCAGGAGCTCGTCCAGCGTCGACGTCGAGGGCAGCACGTGCACCTCGATGCCCCGCTTGACCATCTGGCGCGGGGTGTTGGACTTGATGCCCAGGTCCAGCGCGACGACGCGGAACCGCGTCTCCCCCTCGGGCGAGACCACGTACGGCTTCGGCGTCGTGACCTGGCCCGCCAGGTCGGCGCCCGCCATCTTCGGGCTGGCCAGCACCTGGGCGACCATGTCGTCGACCGTGCCCAGCGCGTCGCCGGAGAAGACCCCGGCGCGCATCGCGCCGAGCTCGCGCAGGTGCCGCGTCAGCGAGCGGGTGTCGACCTCGGCGATGCCGACGATGCCCTGCCGCTCCAGCTCCTCGTCCAGCGTGCGCTTCGAGCGCCAGTTGGACGGCGTGCGGGCGGGGTCGCGGACCACGTAGCCGTTGACCCAGATCTTCGAGGACTCGTCGTCCTCGTCGTTCCAGCCGGTGTTGCCGATCTGCGGCGCCGTCTGCACCACGATCTGGCCGTGGTAGGACGGGTCGGTCAGCGTCTCCTGGTAACCGGTCATGCCGGTGCAGAACACCGCCTCGCCGAGGGTTCGCCCCTGCGCGCCGTAGGCAGCGCCGCGGAACACCCGGCCGTCTTCGAGTACCAGTGCGGCCTGAGCGCGCGCGTTCACTGGGCACCTCCCTTGATCTGGATCCGTTCGATCCACTGTGGATAGTCATCGAGGTCGTCGCCGCGGAAGCCGGTGTCGAGCTCGGCGTCGCCGAGCCGCCAGGTGAGCACCAGCAGTGCGTCCGTGCCCATCACCTTCCCGGCGATCTTCGTGTCGCGCCGGACGCCGGTGATCGCGTCGCGCGGGATCCAGAAGTCGGGCGCGCCCCCGCGTTCGACGGCGACCCCGCCGTCGTGCAGGCGCCAGACCGCGCCGGTGCGGAGCCCGGCACCGCGGGTGACGACGCGGTCCTGCCAGTTCCCGGCCGTCGTGGTGGCCACGTAGACGCCGGTGGACTCCAGCAGCGCCTCGCCCGGGGTTTCGGGGATCGACGGGAACGGCGGCAGCTGCGCGCTCTGCGAGCGGGACTTGCGCCGCCAGCCGACGTACATGCCCCAGAGGCACAGCAGGAAGAAGGCGATGATCGCCAGCACCAGCCAAAGGCGTTCCATCAGCAGATCTTCCCGTCCCGGGCGGTGACCCGCCCGCGCAGCAGCGTGGCGGTCACCACGCCGGGCAGCCGCATTCCCTCGTACGGGGTGTTGGCCGCGATGCTGGCCAGCTCGGCGCCGCGGACCGTCCACTCGGCGTCCGGGTCGACGAGCGCCAGGTTGGCGGGCTCGCCCACCGCGATCGGCCGGCCCTGGTCGGCCAGGTTGCCGATCTCGGCGGGCCGCTCGCTCATCACCCGGGCGACGCCGCGCCAGTCGAGCAGCCCGGTGCGGACCATGGTCTCGGCCACGATGGACAGCGCCGTCTGCAGCCCGAGCATGCCCGGCCGGGCCGCGGTCCACTCGGTGTCCTTGTCCTGGACGGCGTGCGGCGCGTGGTCGGTGGCGACGCAGTCGATGGTCCCGTCGGCCAGCGCGGCGCGCAGCTTCTCGGCGTCGGACTCGGTCCGCAGCGGCGGGTTCACCTTGTTGACCGGGTCGTAGGTGGCCAGGCGCTCGTCGGTGAGCAGCAAGTGGTGCGGGGTGACCTCGGCCGACACCTTGGTGCCGCGGTCCTTCGCCCACCGCAGGACGTCCGCGGTGCCCGAGGTGGAGACGTGGCAGACGTGCAGCCGGGCGTTCGCGTGCAGCGCCAGCAGGCAGTCGCGGGCCACGATCGACTCTTCGGCGGCGGCGGGCCAGCCGGTGTAGCCGAGCCGGGCCGCGCGCTCCCCCTCGTGGGCCTGGGCGCCGACGGTCAGCCGCGGCTCCTCCGCGTGCTGCGCGATGACGACGTCGAGCGCGGTCGAGTACTCCAGCGCGCGCCGCATGAGCAGCGGGTCGGCGACGCAGAGGCCGTCGTCGGAGAACACCTTCACCCGCGCCTGCGAGTTCGCCATCGTGCCCAGCTCGGCGAGCTTCTCGCCCTTGAGCCCGACGGTGACCGCGCCGACCGGGTGGACGTCGACCAGCCCGACCTCCTGCCCGCGCCGCCAGACGTGCTCGACGATCACGGCGTTGTCGGCGACCGGGTCGGTGTTGGCCATGGCGAACACCGCGGTGTAGCCACCGAGCGCCGCCGCGGCCGAGCCGGTGTCGATCGTCTCGGTGTCCTCACGGCCGGGTTCGCGCAGGTGAGTGTGCAGGTCGACAAAGCCGGGGAGCAGCACCTGGCCGCCCGCCTCGATCACTTCGGCGTCTTCGGGAACCTGGACGGCGCCGATCGCGGTGATCACCCCGTCCTCGACCAGGACGTCGACCGGGTCACCCTCGCCGTACGGGCGGGCGCCCTTGATCACGGTGCTCACGCTGCGGCTCCTTCGCTGGCCAAGAGGTGGTAGAGGACCGCCATGCGCACGTGGACGCCGTTGCGGACCTGTTCGGTGATGGCCGAGGCCGGGGAGTCGGCGACCGCGCTCGCGATCTCCATCCCGCGCAGCATCGGGCCGGGGTGCAGGACGACCGCGTGGTCCGGCAGCAGCTTCTGCCGCCGTTCCGAGAGGCCGTAGGCGATCGAGTACTCGCGTGCGCTCGGGAAGAAGCCGCCGTGCATCCGCTCGGCCTGGACCCGGAGCATCATCACCGCGTCGACCGCGGGCAGCTCGGCGTCCAGGTCGTGCGAGACGGTCACCGGGAGGCTTTCGACGCCGTAGGGCAGCAACGTCGGCGGCGCGACCAGCACCACCTCCGCGCCGAGGGCGGCGAGCAGGTGGATGTTCGAGCGGGCGACGCGGCTGTGCAGGACGTCACCGACGATCGCGATGCGCCGGTCCTTGAGGGACCCGAGCCGCTCCCGCAGCGTGGCCGCGTCGAGCAGCGCCTGCGTGGGGTGCTCGTGGGTGCCGTCGCCGGCGTTGACGACCGAGGTGCCCGGCTCGGCCAGCCAGTCGGCCAGCCGCTGGGCGGCGCCGCTGGCCGGGTGGCGGACGATCACGCAGTCGGCGCCCGCGGCGGCCAGCGTCAGCGCGGTGTCCCGCAGCGACTCGCCCTTGTTGACCGAGGAGCTGGAGGCGGAGACGTTGATGACGTCCGCGCTCATCCACTTCCCGGCGATCTCGAACGACACCCGGGTGCGCGTCGAGTTCTCGTAGAACAGGGTGATCACCGTGCGGCCGCGCAACGTCGGCAGCTTCTTGACCTCGCGGCCGAGCAGCGTGTGCTTGAGCTCGTCGGCGGTGTCGAGCACGGCCGTGGCCAGCGCCGGGTCCAGGCCGTCGGTGGCGAGCAGGTGCTTCAAGACTCTTCTCCCGTGACTTCGGCGGGGCGCAACAGCACCGCGTCGCGGCCGTCGATCTCCGCCAGCAGGACGGACACGCCTTCGGCGCGCGCGGTCGGCACGTTCTTGCCGACGTAGTCGGCGCGGATCGGCAGCTCGCGGTGCCCGCGGTCGACCAGCACGGCCAGCTGCACCGCGCGCGGGCGGCCGTGATCACGGAGGGCATCGAGCGCGGCCCGGATCGTCCGGCCGGAGAAGAGCACGTCGTCGACCAGGATCACCACGCGGTCGTCGATGCCGTCGGGCGGCAGCTGCGTCTGTTCGAGCGCGCGCGGCGGGCGGCGGCGGAGGTCGTCCCGGTAGAGGGTGACGTCGAGGGCGCCGGTCGGCGGGCGGACCCCGGAGAATTCGCCGATCTTGTCGGCCAGCCGGACGGCGAGCGGGGTACCGCGGGACGGGATCCCGAGCAACACGGGCGGGGTAGTGCTTTCCGCACCGTTCGCGGTCTTTTCGATGACCTGATGGGCCATTCGGGCGATCGTGCGCGCGACATCGCCGGCCGTCAGGAGCTCGCGCTCCCCGGCCGAACCAGCCGCGCCACGCGGACGTGACGACACTTCGGACTCCTTCCCCGCCTCACCGGACGGGTCCTTAAAGGACGTCTGTTCCCCTGCTGGTCGGGGCTTTCGCACCGACAGTAGCAGGGACTTTGCTCAGTCTTCCGGGTGGTGTGGCGTGATTCGCGACAAGCTCGCGCTTGACCTGGTGACAACAATGCGTAACCATTACTCTGAGTATTCGACTCGAAGAGTCCCCTGGACCGGTCACCCCGACCGGGAAGGGGGTGGAGAACGGAGAACGACCAGATGGGCGATTACGCCAAGGCGCTCGGGGCCAAGCTCCGCGGGATCCGCCAGCAGCAGGGCCTGTCCCTGCACGGGGTCGAGCAGAAGTCCGGTGGGCGCTGGAAGGCCGTCGTCGTCGGCTCGTACGAGCGTGGCGACCGTGCCGTCACCGTCCAGAAGCTGGCCGAGCTGGCCGACTTCTACGGTGTGCCGGTGGTCGAGCTGCTGCCCGAGGGCCGGGTCCCCTCCGGCGCCGAGCCCGCCACCAAGATCGTGATCAACCTCGAGCGCCTGCAGCAGCTGCCGGCCGAGAAGGTGGGCCCGCTGGCCCGCTACGCCGCGACGATCCAGAGCCAGCGCGGCGACTACAACGGCAAGGTGCTCTCGATCCGGACCGAAGACCTGCGGTCCCTGGCGATCATCTACGACATGACCCCCGGCGAGCTGACCGAGCAGCTCATCGACTGGGGTGTGCTCCCGCCGGAGGCTCGTCCTTCCAAGGAGGACTGATCGCTCGATGTGCTGTGGCCGACGCAGTGAGCGTTCCCGGTGGGGCACCGGAGACGCTCACTGACTTCGTCGGGGGGCTCCCGGCACTCAGAGCACGGCGCGGAGGCGGTCGGCGATCGTGCCGATCCGGCCCAGGACGCCGTTGACGAACCGCGGCGAGTCGTCCGTGGACAGTTCCTTCGCGAGGCCCACGGCCTCGTCGATCGCGACCGGGTCCGGCACGTCCTCGGCCCAGAGCAGCTCGTAGACCCCGACCCGCAGCACCGCGAGGTCGACCTTCGGCATCCGCTCCAGAGTCCAGCCCTGCGCGTGCTCCGCCAGCAGCTCGTCGATCTGGGGCTTCCGCCCGGTGACGCCCTCGACCAGGCTGATCGTGTAGTCCGCGATCGGGTCGACGTCCGTCGCGCCGACCCGGTCGGCCAGCAGCGTCACCGCGTCGGTGTCGCGCTGCGCGGCCTCGTACAGCATTTCCACCGCACGGCGGCGCGCCTGCCTGCGGCTGATCGCGCCGCCGCGGTTCGGGTGGGGTTTCGACGTCGGCATCAGCTGGAGACGCGGCCCAGGTAACGGCCGTCGCGCGTGTCGACCTTGATCTTCTCGCCGGTGGACAGGAACAGCGGGACCTGGATCTCCGCGCCCGTCTCCAGCGTCGCCGGCTTGGTGCCACCGGTCGAGCGGTCGCCCTGCAGGCCCGGGTCGGTGTGCTGGATGACGATCTCGACCGACGTCGGCAGCTCGACGTACAGCGGCTCGTTCTCGTGCACCGCGACCTGGACCTCGGTGTTCTCGAGCATGTAGTTGGCGTTGTCGCCGACGACCTCGGCCGGGACCGTGATCTGGTCGTAGGTGTCGCCGTCCATGAACACGAAGTCGGCGCCGTCCTTGTACAGGTACGTCATGTTGCGGCGGTCCACCGTGGCCGTGTCGACCTTCGTGCCCGCGTTGAACGTCTTGTCGACCACCTTGCCGGTGAGCACGTGCTTGAGGGTGGTGCGCACGAACGCGCCGCCCTTGCCCGGCTTGACGTGCTGGAACGCGGTGACGGTCCACAGCTGGCCCTCGAGGTTGAGGACGAGCCCGTTCTTCAGGTCGTTGGTCGTGGCCACGAGCTTGCAGTCTCCTGTGTCGATCTACGGTTCGGGGCCGCCGTCAGACGACCACGAGGTTCTTGGTGCTCAGGGTGAGGAGTTCGGGCTCCCCAGCCCGCACGACGAGCGTGTCCTCGATGCGCACGCCACCGCGCCCCGCGAGGTACACGCCGGGCTCGACGGTGACCGCCATACCGGCGGACAGTGTACCGACGCCCGTCGCGGCGAAGCTGGGCGCCTCGTGAATCTGCAGGCCGACGCCGTGGCCGAGGCCGTGCGCGAAGTGCTCGCCGTGCCCGGCGTCGGCGATCACCTTCCGCGCCGTGGCGTCCACTTCGGACACTTCGGCGCCGGGGACGACGGCGTCGACGCCCGCGGCCTGCGCGGCGTGCACGAGGTCGTAGACCTCCCGCTGCCAGTCGGCGGGCTCGCCGAGGACGAAGGTGCGGGTCATGTCGGAGTGGTACCCGTCGACGGTCGCGCCGAAGTCCATCTTGACGAAGTCGCCGCGCTTGAGCTCGGCGTGGGTGGGCCGGTGGTGCGGGATGGCCGAGTGCGCGCCGGCGGCGACGATGGAGGCGAAGCTGGGCTCGCTCGAGCCGTGCTCCAGCATCCGGTTCTCCAGGTCACGGGCCACTTCCAGCTCGGTCCGCCCGGGCCGCAGCCCCCCGGCGGCGACGAGGTCGTCCAGCGCCCGGTCCGCGGCCGCGCACGCCTGGCGCAGCGCGTCGATCTCCGCCTCGTCCTTGACCAGCCGCAACTGCTCGACGAGCCCGGGGGTCCGGGTCAGGTCGACGTCCTGCTTGAGGGCCTCGTAGTCCTCGACGCTGACGTGCTGGCTCTCGAAGCCGACGCGCCCGTAGGTCTTGGGGTCCTTCGCGGCCTTGGCGACGAGGGCGGCGGCGCTGGCCCGGTCGACGACCTTGTCGAGATCGGGCACCTCGGCGGCCGACTGGGTGGTGTAGCGGCCGTCGGTGCAGAAGAGGGTCTTGCCGTCCCCGTCGGCGTGCAGCAGCACGGCGGCGTTCGAGCCGGTGAACCCGGTGAGGTAGCGGATGTTCAGCAGATCGGTGACCAGCAGCGCGTCGACACCGGCTTCGGTCAGGAGCCGGCGCAGCGCCGCACGACGTCGTCCATGGGTTTCAGGCACGTCTTCACCCTAGTGCGCGCCGGCAAGGGCAACTCGTCGGTAACCTGGCCTACACTCCGCAGGATGAGCGCTTGGGTGATCCGCGGACTCGGGATGGCGGTGCTGCACGGCGTGGCGCTGACGTTGCTCGCCAAATACGCGGTCTACCACCCGACGGACCAGACCCTGGTGGTGTCGCTGGCCCTGGCGGTCCTGGTCGGCGCGGCGGCACTGTGGAGCGCGCTGGACGCGTGGCGCGGACTGGCCGACCGCGGCCGGGTGTGGTTCATCTCGGCGATCGTCGCCGGGCCGGTGGCGGGGATCCTGTACGTGATCGGCCGGGCCGTGTTCGTGGACCAGACCGGGGTGTCCGAGCTGGGCGGGGCCCTCACCGGTGGGGCGGCGTTTTCCGCGCTGCTGGTGTTGATCCCGGCCGGGCTGGGGTTGTTCGTCGGCGGGCGGATCGGGCGGTCTCAGCCGCCGGGTGAGGAACCGCGCGGGTAGCGGTCTCAGCCGCTGAGCGCGGGGCCCTTCGGGGCCGCGTCCCACTGGGCGTCGGTCACCGGGCGGCTCGCCGACCCGTTCAGCGTCAGCACCCCCGCGTCCGGGACGCGCCACAGGCGGTGGTCGTCGAGCACCAGCGCGTACCCCCGGCCCGGGGCCGCCAGCGCCTCCGCCGATGACCGCAACCTCGCCGCCACCGGCAACGCCGCCACCGCCGACGGGGCCTTCTCCAGCAGCTCCCCCGCCAGGGCCACCGCCACCGCGCGGCGGTCGACCCGGACCTGCTTGCCCTCGCGGACCAGGTCCATCGTGCGCTCCGGCGAGGGCATCGTGACCCCGTCGAACGCCTTCGCCACCCGGGACGGCGTCGCGCACGCCTGGCTGCCCAGCAGGTCCAGCCCGAAGTGCCGCAGCGCGGTCGGGGCCGCCGCGCCGCCGATCGCCGTCGCGCGGACCACGTCGAACGGCACCCGGTCGCACGGGTCCGCCGACGACAGCGGCGCGTGCCCGTCCGGGCGGCGCACCAGCCCCGGCCCCTCCTTCCACGGCCCGGCGATCACCACCGGCTGGTACGGGTGCTCCGCGAAGTCCGCCGTCCAGAACGTCAGCGTCGTCCCGGCGTCGGTCTCGTGCGCGATGACGAACGCGTCCAGCGCGCCCACCCACATCAGGTCCGCGCTGAACCCCTCCACCACCGAGCGCGTCCGCGCCGTCGCGGTCGACGCCACCGGCACGAACCCGCCGACGTCGAGCGCCTGCACCCCGGAGCCGAACGCCGGGTCCGGGGACCGCAGCACGAACTGCCCCGCGCCGTTCCACTCCGCGGCGCGGCCGGTCGTGTCGGTGAACATCAGGTAGAACCAGCCGTCGAGGTACACCGCCGACGGCTGGCCCGCGCCGTAGACGTTGTCGCGGTGCACGTCGTGCGACGGGCCGAGGATCGGGCGCCCACCGGCCGCGCGCGTCCAGTGGACGCCGTCCGTGCTGGTCGCGAGCCCGATGGCGTTGCCGAGCGCGTGGTCGCCGGCCGCGCCGGTGTAGTACAGGTAGTACGTCGAGCCGACCCGCAGCACCGACGGGTCGCACGTGTGCATGCCGTCGAAGTTGCCGGGCGCGCCGGAGAACACGGCCGCCGGGATGCCGCCGCCCGGCGCGGTGAACGGCCCGTCGATCGACTGCGCCTGGGCGTACAGGATGTCGTCGCCCGCCGGGCCGGCGCCGCCGTACTGGCTGCACCACCACATCCGCGTCTGCCCCCGGTCGAGCATCACGGACGGCCCGTAGTTGTAGACGGCGTCCGCCCCACCGGCGGCGATCACGCCACCACTCTGGCGGGGGTCACCCGAAGGGAGTTTGACGTCGACCGGACGCGGCGGCGCGGCAGTCTTCCCGCCCGCGATGGCGGGCTGCTCCCCCGCCGCTTGCGGCTGGGCGTAACCCTCGGTGCACCCCGCGAGCAGTACGGCCGCCAGGACACTGACGAGGAAGGCACGAGCGGGTCGCCGACCCCCACGACGAACAGGGTGCACGGCATCGAAGTGTAGCGAGACCTAACCTGTCCGGGTGATGACGCTCCCGGTCGGCGGTCCCTCGATCGCGACCAGCTCGACCTCGAACCCCGCGTCGTTCTCCAGGTAAGCCGCGTAGTGGGCGTCTCCGCCCGCATACGGGTACCGGTCGGCGAACATCGGCCGCCAGCCGTGCTCGGTCGCGCGCGTCGCCAGCTCGTCGACGCGGGCGCGGGTGTCCACGTGCAGAGCCAGGTGGTTCAGCCCCGGCCGGGTGCGCTCGTGCTCCGCCGCGCTCAGCGCGGGGGAAGCCTCGACCACGAGGTACGTCCCGCCGAGCCGCCAGCTGACTCCGGCGGGCCACCGCTGGAACGCCCGCCAGCCGAGCTCGCCGAGCAGCCAGCCCCAGCTGCGTTCGGCCGCGGCGAGGTCCGGCACCCACAGCTCGATGTGGTGCGCCCGCCCGTGGACGGCGGGCAGCGCGACGAGCACGCGGTGCAGGTCGCCGTAGTGCACGCCGCCGCCGACGTCGAGGAAACCCAGCCGCCCGGCCACTTTCCGGCTCGCGGCGTTGTTTTCGTGCACCAGCGCCCAGACCGCCGGGAGCCCGAGCGCGTCGAGCCCGTGGTCCAGCACGGCGCGGGCGGCCTCGGACGCGAGGCCCTGCCCGGCGTGCGCGCTCGCGACGTAGTAGCCCAGCTCGGCCACCCCGCCCGGCAGCTCCGACGACGGCCGCAGGTGCGCGACGCCGATCACCTCGCCGTCGCGCTCGATCACCCAGTGCCCCTGCCCGGCCGGCCCGCGGTAGGCCAGCCGCCGGTCCACCATCGCATTCGCCGCGGCCGGGTCCGAGAAGTCGGCCGCGAAGAACCGGCTCATCTCCGGATCGGAGAAGACCTTCACGACGGCGTCGCGGTCGGCCTCGACGAGCTGCCGCAGCCGCAGCCGCGGGGTGGTGAGCTGCGGCAGGCTCATCCCGGGTGGGCGGCGAGCCAGCGCAGTGCCAGGGGGTAGCCGTCGACGCCGAGGCCCGCGATCACCGCGGTCGCGATGTCCGAGAGCACGCTGTGGTGCCGGAACGCTTCCCGCTTGTGCACGTTCGAGATGTGCAGCTCGATCAGCGGCGCGGGCAGCTGCGCCGCGGCGTCGCGCACCGCGATCGAGTAGTGCGTCCACGCACCGGCGTTGAGCACCACCGGGTTGCCGCCGTCGGCGGCTTCGTGCAGCCAGCCGACCAGCTCACCTTCGTGGTCGGTTTGCCGGACCTCGACCTCGATCCCGAGCTCTTCGCCGGTCTTCACGCACAGCGCGGCGAGGTCGTCGTGGGTGGTCGAGCCGTAGACCGACGGCTCGCGCTTGCCCAGGCGCCCGAGGTTGGGGCCGTTGAACACGAACGCCTTCACAGCAGCACGCTCCCGCCGCTCTTGGTGTCCTCGGCCGCGATCGCCGAGTACGCGGCGGCGAGCAACGACGGGTCCGGGCCCTCGAGCCGCCCCGGCTTCGCGAGCCCGTCGAGGACGACGAACCGCAGCACGCCCGAGCGGGTTTTCTTGTCGCCCTTCATGGTTTCGAGCAGCTGCGGCAACGCGTCGGCGTCGTACGTCGTCGGCAGGCCGAGCAGCTTCAGCACGGCGGCGTGCCGTTCGGCGGTGGCGTCGTCGAGCCGACCGGCCAGCCGCGCCAGCTCGGCCGCGAACACGAGTCCGACGCTCACCGCGGCGCCGTGGCGCCACCGGTACCGCTCGCGCCGCTCGATGGCGTGCCCGAGCGTGTGGCCGTAGTTGAGGATCTCCCGCAGGTCGGACTCGCGCAGGTCCGCGGCGACGACGTCGGCCTTGACCTGGATCGACCGCCGGACCAGCTCGCCCAGCACCTCGCCGGTCGCGTCGAGCGCCGCGGCCGGGTCGGCCTCGATCAGCTCGAGGATGCGCGGGTCGGCGATGAAGCCGGTCTTCACGACTTCGGCCATCCCGGCGACGAGTTCGTTGGGCGGCAGGGTTTCCAGCGTCGCGAGGTCGACGAAGACCGCGCTCGGCTCGTGGAAAACGCCGACGAGGTTTTTGCCCGCCTCGGTGTTGATGCCGGTCTTGCCGCCGACCGCGGCGTCGACCATGCCGAGCAGCGTGGTCGGCACGTTGGCCAGCCGGACCCCGCGCATCCAGGTGCCCGCGACGAACCCGGCGAGGTCGGTGACGGCGCCGCCGCCGAGCCCGACGACGACGCCGCGCCGGTCCAGCCCGATCCGGCCGAGCACCTCCCAGCAGAAGCTCGCGACGGTGAGTGCCTTGCCGTCTTCGGCGTCGGGGATTTCGACGCGGTGCGCGTCGAGGCCCGCCGCGTTCAGCTCGTCGCGGATGGCCTCGGCGGTGGTGGTGAGCGTCGGCGGGTGGATCAGCGCGATCTTCGAGGCGTCGGCCAGGTGCTCGGTGAGGTCGCCGAGCAGGCCGCGCCCGACCACGACGTCGTAGGGGTGGGCGGTGGCGACCGGGATGCGCACCGGGTCGGACATCGGGGGGATCACTCCTTGGCTTCGGCGGGGGCGAGCCGCGCGGCGAGGTCCGCGACGATCTCGGCCGGGGTGCGGTCGTCGGTGACGACCTCGACGGTGGCGACCTCGCGGTAGACGGGCACCCGCTCGTCGAGCAGTTTCTTGAACGTGGCGCGGGGGTTCACCCCGGCCAGCAGCGGTCGCGCACTCGACAGACCGGTGCGCTGCACGCCGGCGGCGAGGCCGACGTTGAGGAACACGACGGTGTGCTCGGCCAGCCGCGCGCGGGTGCCCGGGGTGAGCGGCGCGCCGCCGCCGAGGGAGAGCACGCCGTCGTGCTCCGCCAGCGCCGTCGCGACCGCTTCTTCTTCCAGGGCGCGGAAAGCGGGTTCGCCGTCTTCCGCGAAGATGTCGGAGATGCTGCGCCCGGCGCGCGCGACGATGTCGTCGTCACTGTCGCGGAACGCGACGCCGAGCGCCTTGGCGAGCAGCGGGCCGACGGTGCTCTTGCCCGAGCCGGGCGGCCCGACGACCACCGCGCGAGGGCTCACCACCGCTCCTCGAGGGCCTTGAGGTACGCCTCGGCGTTGCGCTTGCTCTCGGCGAGCGAGTCGCCGCCGAACTTCTCCAGCGCGGCGTCGGCGAGGACGAGCGCCACCACCGACTCCAGCACGACCCCGGCGCGCGGCACCGCGCAGACGTCCGACCGCTGATGGATGGCGACGGCGGGCTCGCCCGTCTTGACGTCCACAGTGGACAGTGCTTTGGGGACGGTCGAGATCGGCTTCATCGCGACGCGCACCCGCAGCGGCTCGCCGTTGGTGATGCCGCCTTCGAGGCCGCCCGCGCGGTTGGACCGGCGGGTGACGCCGACCGGGCCGGTGCCGCGGTCGATCTCGTCGTGCGCCTGGCTGCCCCAGCGACGGGCGGTGGTGAAGCCGTCACCGACCTCGACGCCCTTCATCGCCTGGACGCCCATCAGCGCGCCGGCCAGCCGCGCGTCGAGCCGCCGGTCCCAGTGGACGTGGGAGCCGAGGCCCGGCGGGAGGCCGTAGGCGAGCACCTCGATGACGCCGCCGACGGTGTCGCCCGCCTTCCGCACGGCGTCGACCTCGGCGACCATCGCGTCGGTGCCCTCCTGGCTGAAGGCGCGCACCGGGCTCTCGTCGATGGCCGCGAGGTCCTCGGCCTTCGGCAGCGGACCCTCAGGGGCGTCCGCGCCGCCGATCGAGACGACGTGGCTGAGGATCTCGACGCCGAGCAGCTGCTTGAGGAAGTTGCGCGCGACGGTGCCGAGCGCGGTCCGCGACGCCGTCTCGCGGGCGCTGGCGCGCTCGAGGACGGGGCGGGCCTCGTCGAAGCCGTACTTCTGCATGCCGGGCAGGTCCGCGTGGCCCGGGCGGGGCCGGGTGAGCGGCTCGTTGCGCGCGAGGCCTTCGAGGACCTGCGGGTCGACCGGGTCGGCCGCCATGACCTGCTCCCACTTGGGCCACTCGGCGTTCTCGATCTGGATCGCGACCGGGCCGCCCTGGGTGAGGCCGTGGCGGACGCCGCCGAGGAACTCGATGTGGTCGGTCTCGAAGCCCATCCGCGGGCTGCGCCCGAAGCCGAGGCGGCGCCGGGCGAGCTGCTCGGTGACGTCGGCGGTGGTGACGCCGACGCCGGCGGGCATGCCTTCGAGCACGGCGGCCAGCGCGGGTCCGTGCGATTCACCTGCGGTGATCCAGCGCAACATGGCGTCAATCCTGTCACGGGCGCGGTGCGGGGCGGGACGTGCCTCCGGTCACGGCGCACCGGGGAAGACGGCGCACAGCCAGGTGGCGGTGAGCAGGGCGGGTCCGTGGGGCACGCGGTGGGTTCCGGTGGCGATCGCGGTGGCGAGGCTGAGGAGGGCGGCCAGCACCGCGGCGACGGCGAGCGCGGGCCAGCCGACCGCCCCCAGCACGGCACCGAGGCTGCCGGACAGCTTGACGTCACCGGCGCCGATGCTCCCCGGTTTCGCCCGGTGGACCAGGGCGTGGGCGCCGCCGAAGAGCAGGGCTCCGGCGGTGGCGCGGATCGCCAGGGCTGGGCCGCCACCGCCGAGTGCGGCTGCGCCGATCGCGGCGCCGAGGAGAGGGTAGGCGGAGAGGGTGAGGACATCCGGCAGCCGGAGGTGTCTCAGGTCGGCGAGGGCGAGCGGGACGGCCAGGACGGTGAGCAGGACGGGTATCGGCAGCCACCAGGTGGGTCTGCCGCCGGTTTGGCCGAGGAGGGTGACGGTCGTTACGCCGAGGGCCGTCAGGATCGCCGCCGGGATCGCGGGGATCGGTGCCTCGGCGCGTTTCAGGAGCGTCGTGGTGAGGGGTGCGGCGGCTGCCGTCGTGGTCGTGGTGAGGAGGATCGGGGAGGTCATGTCCCCAGCGTGCTGGGCGGGGTTGAGCTGGGCAAATGTCGGTTGCCGCGAACGGAAGGTTCGCGACGTTTTCGGCCCGTTTTCACTCCTGTGAGCGACGATTTCGGGCGGGTTTGGGTCGGGTGTTCGCGGCCTCGGACAGGTGACGAACGGCCGTGCGGGGCGGCTCGCGCGGCCGGGTACCCGGGCGAGCTGAAGGGGACGTTCCTCTCATCTGATGCGGTGAAGGGTCCTTTCCTCGCATCTGATGCGAGGAAAGGACCCTTCAGCCCACCTCGGCGGGGTGCCGAAGCAGGCGGGCTCGTCCGGGACCCCCTGCGCCCCGGACGAGCCACCCACCCCCGGTCACAAGGTCAACCGCAGCAACGGGCGCCCGCTCCCCCCGCGCACCTCCAGCGCCGCCAGGTCCGACCGCTGCAGCGCCGTGCCGATCACGATGCGGGCCGTGTTGTCCGGGACCGCCTTCCACGTCGCCAGCTGCGTCTCCTCCCCCGACCTCGAGATCGCCACCAGCACGTACTCCCCGCCACTGCGGCCGCCCGTGTAGCTGCACGACATGTCGACCTGCGTGCCCCACGCGAACGTGTCCAGGCGGGCGTCCGCGCGGACCGGGAACTCGCCCAGCGCCGTCATCGCCACCGATGGCGGCGGCTGGGGCGCGGGCCACGCCGCCACCACGCCCAGCGCCACGCACGCCGACACCGCCAGTGCCGCCGACGCCGACGTCACCGCCACCCGGATCCGACGTCCTCGGCGGACTCGCCGAAGCATCGCCGGGAGCAGCGATGGCGGGGGCGGACCCGCGTCGAACGCCACCGAAGGCGCGTCGACCCTGGCCAGCAACCCCGGCAGGCCCGCCAGCTCGCGGACCGAAGCCGCGCAGCGGTCGCACGTCGCCAAGTGCGCTTCGAACCGCTGGCGGTCCTCGGGGGACAGCGCTCCCAGCACGTACGCCGCGTCGAATGTCGCGAACGGGTCTTCGCTCACTGGGTCACCCCCCTCTCCTCCAGCACCAGCCGCAACGCGCGCAACGCGTAGTGCGTGCGCGACTTCACCGTTCCCTCGGCCACTCCCAGCCGCAGCGCCGCGTCGGCGACCGAATAGCCCTGGAAGTAGCACAGCACCAGCACTTCGCGGTGGCGCTCGGACAGCTCGGCGAGCGCCTCGGCCACCAGCCAGCCCTGCACCGCGCGGTCCGTGCCGTCGGCGACCGCGCGTTCCGGGGGCCGGTCCGTCACCACCTCGGAGCGGGCCGACGCCGACCGCCAGCCGTCGATCGCGATGCGGCGCGCGACCGTGAACAGCCACGCCCGCGCCGAGCCCTGCGACTGGTCCAGCACCGCCGTCGACCGCCAGGCCCGCAGCAGCGTCTCCTGGACGACGTCCTCGGCGCGGATCCGGTCGCCGGAGGTCAGGTGGAGCGCGTACGACCACAGCGCGGCCGAATGCTCCTCGTGCAGCGCGCGCATCAGCGCGTCTTCGGCGACTTCCTTCACCGGCGCGGACCTAGACCGCGGCGCGGCGCCGGTCCTTCACGAACATCAGCGCCAGCCCGCCCACGATGCACACCGACTCGGTGATCACACCCCAGTACTCCGGCTGGCTGTTGAACTGGTCGTGGTTCCCGGCGAACCCGACCGTCGCGGCCAGTACGTACGCGCCCAGCGTCAGCACCCCGAACCCGACCGCGCCCAGCGCCGGCAGCCAGTGCCGCCAGGCCAGCACCGCGATCGCGATGACCAGCCCGCCGATCGCGTCGAGGAGGAACAGCGGGCCGACGATGCCCGGGTAGTCCTCCGTCCACAGGAAGTAGTGCACGCCCGCCGAGCCGAGCAGCGCGGCCGCCACGACGATGCGCAGAACCCATCCCACCATGATCGTTCCTCCACTCCACACCCACTCGGGTCTATACACGGAACGGAGGCCGATCCGGTTCACCGGCGATTGAACCGAACCGGTGTCGATCTCGTTCAGTAGGGCATGACTGCCGAACTGCACTCCCGCCGCACCGTCCTGACCACGGGTGCCGCCGTCGCCGGTGCCGCCGTCGGCGCCGTCGCGCTCTCCGCCTGCTCGTCCGACGACGGGAAGCCGGGCACCGCGCAGGCGCCGATCGCCGCCGGGACGCCGCTGGTCGCGCTGGCCGACGTCCCGGTCGGGCAGGCGAAGGCCGCCAAGGCGCCGGACGGCTCCGACGTGATCGTGGCCCGGACGTCCGAGTCGGCCTGCGCCGCGTTCAGCGCGATCTGCACGCACCAGGGCTGCACGGTCGCGCCGAAGGGCGCCGACCTGGTCTGCCCGTGCCACGGCTCGGTGTTCAACGCGCTCACCGGCGAGGTCAAGCAGGGCCCGGCGAACAAGCCGCTGCCGAGCGTGCCGGTCAAGGTCGAGAACGGGAAGGTCGTCGCCGGCTGACGAGCCGGGCGGCGCGAAGGGCCCTTGCGGACGTCCGTCCACAAGGGCCCTTCGTGTGACAGAAAGACCTCAGGCGTCCCAGCCGAACAGCCGGGCGCCCGCCTCGACGTCGCGCTCGGTGTCCAAACCGGACAGAACGTCCGCCGACGCGTCCAGCGCGACCACCGGGACGATCGCCGAGTAGCCCGCCGCGGTGACCGCTTCCGGGTCCCAGCTGACGATCGGCTGGCCGGCGCGCACCTGCTCGCCCTTGACGACGTGCAGCGTGAAGCCCTCGCCCTTCTCCTTGACCGTGTCGATGCCCAGG
This sequence comes from Amycolatopsis nalaikhensis, assembly GCF_030264295.1. Classification (GTDB taxonomy): domain Bacteria; phylum Actinomycetota; class Actinomycetes; order Mycobacteriales; family Pseudonocardiaceae; genus Amycolatopsis; species Amycolatopsis nalaikhensis. The sequence continues at coordinate 10,031,409 of NZ_CP127173.1, forward strand.
TGCACCAGCACGGCCTTGCCGTCCTCGGTCGCGACGACGTAGGCGTGCGGGTGCAGCGTCGCGACCGTGCCGTCGACCGGCGCGACCGCGTCCGACCGCCCGCCCGAGGGCTGCACCGCGATGCCCGGACCCACCATGGCCTGCGCGAACACCGGGTCCGGGACCTCGGTGATCGGCACCACGCGCCCGGCGACCGGGCTGAGGATCTCCAGGCTCACAGGAGGTCCTCGATGTCGCTGGCGATGGTGTCCGCCTCCGGCCCGACGATCACCTGCAGCGCCGTCGACCCCATCTTCACGACGCCCATCGCGCCGGCCTTCTTCAGGGCCGCCTCGTCGACGAGGCTCATGTCCTCGACCTCGCAGCGCAGCCGCGTGATGCAGCCCTCGACCTCGGTGAGATTGTCCGCGCCGCCGAGTGCCGCGAGGATCTTTTCGGGCCTGTCATCCGCCATCGCGGTCTCCTTGATCACTGTTTGTTCCCAACCTGACGCGAACCGCGTGTCCACCTGTACTACGCCGATCGTCGGCATGCACCCCGCCGCGGGCCACGAACGGATAACGGTGGTTGACACCCGTCCGCACGGCGGAGCATCCTGCCCCATCAGATCATTGGTCTAGACCGGAACGTACCAATGTTCCGGGCCGGACGCGAGCACCGGTCCCCGGTGCCGCGAGAACGAGGAGGGTGACGCCGATGAGCGCGGCCGCGCACGTCCCGCCACCCGACCGGGTCGTCAACGGGCCCACGCCCAAGCACGCCCAGCTGCGGGAAATCCTCCGCCGCACGGTGGAGCGCGAGCTCCGCCGGGTGCGCCGATCCCGTCGGAACGCGAGCTCGCACAACGCTACGGCGTGTCGCGGCTCACGGTCAGATCGGCGATCGGCAAGCTGGTCGAGGAGGGCCTGCTGGCCCGGGTCCGCGGCAAGGGCACGTTCACCGCCGCCCGGCGGATGGAGCTGCAGCTCTACCTGATGTCGTTCACCGACGACATGCGGAGGCGGGGGCTGACCCCGACGACCGAGGTGGTCTCCGCGGCCACCGAGGTGCCGCCCACCGCCTCGGCGCACGCCCTCGGCCTGGCCGAGGGCGCACCCGCGCACCACCTGGTGCGGCTGCGCCACGCCGACGGCGTGCCACTGGCCGTCGAGCGCGGGTGGTACCACGCGGGCCGGGCTCCCGGCCTGCTCGAGCTTCGACCTGACCCAGTCCATCTACTCGCAGCTGGCCGAGACGTACGGTGTGCGTCCCGACCAGGCGTGGCAGACGGTCTGGGCCGAAGGAGCGGACCGCGAGACGGCCCGGCTGCTCGGCATGCGCGCCGGCAGCCCCCTGCTCGTGTTCCGTCGGGTCTCCAGCGCGGGCGGCGACCCCATCGAAGACATCACGTCCTGGTACCGGGGAGATCACTACCAGGTGACCATGCAGTTGGACCGGAACACCCCGGAACCCGGTCAACCACCCCACTATGGAGGTTCCTGATGAGCTCCACCACCGCGGAGGGGGCGAAGAAGAGCGGCGGCGGTCTCGCCGGTCTTCAGCGCTTCGGCCGTAGCCTCATGCTCCCGATCGCCACCCTCCCGGCGGCCGGCCTGCTCAACCGGTTCGGCCAGGACGACCTGCTCGGCAAGGACGGGCTGGGCTGGGACAAGGTCGCTGCCGTCATCGGTTCGGCGGGCAACGCGCTCTTCGACTGGCTGCCGCTGCTGTTCGCGATCGGCATCGCCGTCGGGTTCGCCCGCAAGGGCGACGGCTCGACCGCGGTGGCCGCGGCCGTCGGCTGGGTCGTCTTCAACCGGGTGATCCAGGCCATCGCGCCGATCAGCAGCCAGGCGGGCTACAAGCCCAGCTGGGACGGCTCTCCGCTGCACTGGCCCTACAGCGTGCTGACCGGCATCGTGTCCGGCATCGTCGCGGCGCTGCTGTGGCAGCGGTACCACCGGATCAAGCTGCCCGCGTGGCTGGCCTTCTTCGGCGGACGGCGGTTCGTCCCGATCATCACCGCCTTCGCCATGATCATCCTCGGCGTTCTGTTCGGCCTCGTCTTCAAGTACGTCGACGCGGGCATCCAGAACCTCGGCGAGGCGATCGTCGGCGCGCCGGTCGTCGGTGGCGGCATCTACGGTTTCTTCAACCGCCTGCTCATCCCCGTCGGTCTGCACCAGCTGCTGAACGTCCCGGTGTGGTTCATCTTCAACGGCGGCGACCTGACCAACTTCTTCAACCACGTGCAGGGCTCGGGCACGTTCATGACCGGGTTCTTCCCGATCTTCATGTTCGCCCTCCCCGCGGCGGCGCTGGCGATCTGGCAGACCGCGCGCCCGGCGCAGAAGAAGATCGTCGGCGGTGTGATGATCGCGGCCGCGCTGACCTCGTTCATCACCGGTGTCACCGAGCCGATCGAGTTCTCGTTCATGTTCGTGGCGTGGCCGTTGTACATCTTCCACGCGATCATGACCGGCGTTTCGCTGGCGGTGGTGAACGCGCTCGACATCCACCTGGGCTTCTCGTTCTCCGGCGGCGCGATCGACTTCCTGCTCAACTCCAGCCTGGACACCGCCCACAAGGCGTGGCTGCTCATCCCGATCGGCCTCGTCTTCGGGGTGATCTACTACTTCGTGTTCCGGATCGTCATCACGAAGTGGAACCTGCGCACCCCAGGCCGCGAGGACGACTCGATCGAGGCGGACCTCGACCGCACGGCCGCGAAGTAACATCCGTACCGACGTAACACCCCGTGGAGAGGACGAACATGCCGGAGAAACGCGTCGCCGTGGCCAGCAAGGTGGGCTTGCACGCCCGGCCGGCCGCGCTGGTGGCGAAGGCGGCCGCGGCGCAGCCCGTCGCGGTGCAGATCGCCAAGGCCGGCGGTGACCCGGTGGCCGCCGGCAGCGTGCTCAACCTGATGACGCTCGCCGCCGGCTACGGCGACGAGGTCATCATCAGCGCCGAGGGCGAGGGTGCCGAGGAGGCCGTGGAAGCGGTCGCCCAGCTCGTCGCCACCGACCTCGACGCCTGACGCCGTACCCTCGCGCGAGGCCCCCGCACCGGTCCCCGACACCGGTGCGGGGGCTTTCGTTTCGTAGGGTGGGCGCATGGAGAGCGTGCGCCTGATCGACGAGTGGCCGGTGGACAACGCCGCGACGGCCGTGGTGACCGCCGACGGCAGCGTCCGGGGCAGCCACGGCGACACCGCGCGGAAGTTCCGGCTGGCCTCGGTCAGCAAGCCGCTCACGGCCTACGCCGCGCTCATCGCCGTCGAAGAGGGCGTCGTCGAGCTCGACACCCCGGCCGGGCCCGACGGCTCGACCGTGCGGCACCTGCTCGCGCACACCTCCGGGCTCGCCTTCGACGCGCACAAGGCGATGGCCGCCCCCGGTACGCGGCGGCTCTACTCCAACGCCGGGTTCGAGCAGCTCGCCGACGCGCTGGCCGAGCACTCCGGCATCCCGTTCGCGCAGTACCAGGCCGAGGCGCTGTTCGCGCCGCTCGGGATGACGTCGACCGCGCTGGAAGGCTCGCCCGCGTCCGGTGCGGTGTCCACTGTGGACGACCTGGTGGCGTTCGCCGCCGAGCTGCAGGCCCCGAAGCTGCTGGACCCGGCCACCGTCGCCGAGGCGACGAACGTCGTGTTCCCCGGGCTGTCCGGGGTGCTGCCCGGCTTCGGCCACCAGAAGCCGAACGACTGGGGCCTCGGCTTCGAGATCCGCGACCACAAGAGCCCGCACTGGACCGGCGCGCACAGCTCGCCGCGGACGTTCGGGCACTTCGGGCAGTCGGGCACGTTCCTCTGGGTCGACCCGGACGCGCGCGCGGCCTGCGTCGCCCTGACCGACCGCGCGTTCGGCCCGTGGGCCGCCGAGGTCTGGCCCGCCTACACCGACGCCGTCCTGGCCGAACTGGGCGCGTGAAGCGGGTCCTCCTCCTCGCCGCGCTCCTGCTGCTGACCGCCTGCAGCGCGCCGCAAGCCGCGACCGTCCCCGCGCCCGCGTCGAAACCCGCCGAGGCTCCCCCGGCGATGGGCACCAACGGCGCCGCCGTGCCGACGCTGCGCTGGACGTCGTGCCACGGGCAGTTCCAGTGCGCGGCCGCTTCCGTGCCGCTGAGCTATCGCGCGCCGAAGGGCACCGCGATCACGCTGTCGGTCATCCGGCTGCCCGCGAGTGACCCGGGACGGCGGCTCGGCTCGCTGTTCTTCAACTTCGGTGGCCCGGGAACGGACGGCGTCGGCGAGCTAATGCGCTTTGCTGCCCGCTACCCCGAAGAGCTGCGAGCCCGGTTCGACCTGGTGAGCTTCGACCCGCGCGGGATCGGCGGGTCGGCTCCGGTCAGCTGTCCCGGCGCGGACCATGCCCCGCCCGCCGGGTCGCCGCTGCGGCAGCCGGACGCGTTCTTCGCGGCGAGCGCGGCGACCGGCAAGGCCTGCGCCGCCTCGGGTGCCCTCCTGGACCACCTCTCGACGGCGAACGTGGCGCGCGACCTGGAGCTGCTGCGCCGGGCCGTCGGCGACGCCTCGCTGAACTTCTACGGCTACTCCTACGGCACCTACCTGGGCGGCACGTACGCGAACCTGTTCCCGGACGAGGTCCGCGCGATGGTCCTCGACGGCACGCTCGACCTCGTCGCGAACGCCACCGGGAAGCCGGGCCAGGAGAAAGCACCCGTGGACGTCCGCGCCGACGTCGCGGGCGCCCAGCAGCAGGAGCTGGACCAGTTCTTCGCCGTCTGCGCCGCGGCCGGGCCGAAGTGCGCGTTCTCCGCGGGTGACCCGAAACAGCGGTTCGCCGGGATCTTCGCCCACGCGTCCCGCGGTTCCGGCGTGGCGTCCCTGATGAAGACCGTCGACAGCGCGCTGTACCAGTCCGGCCGGTGGAAGCGGCTCGCCCAGACGCTCGCGGCGATGCCGTCGGACCCGGGAGCGGCCGCACCGGTGCTCGACCCGTACGTGCCCACGCACTCCCCCGGCTTCCTCGCGGTCCAGTGCGTCGACAGCGACAACCCGTCGTCGATCGCGGACTACACCGCGCTCGCCGCCCGCGAACGCACGCAGCAGCCGTACTTCGGGCTGAGCGCGGTGTACTCGATGGCCCAGTGCGTCGGCTGGCCCGGACACGACGAGGACCGCTACACCGGGCCGTGGAACCGGGTGCGGAAGAACCCGGTGCTGGTGCTGAACAACCGGTTCGACCCGGCGACGCCGCTGCACAACGCGGAGGCGACGGCGGCCGAGCTGGGTGACGGGCGGGTGCTCGTCGTGGACGGCTACGGCCACACCTCGCTCGACGTCCCGAGCGCGTGCGCGTCGGCGGCCGTGGTGCGCTACCTGGCGGACCTGGCCGCGCCGGCGGCCGGGACGACGTGCGCACCCGACACGATTCCCTTTCCCTGAGGGAAAATCGCCGACCGGTGGTGAGGACCGACGACCCGGGCGGGACAGGGTCCAAAGACCCTGCCGCCGCCTCGGGCCGGGTGGTGTCATCTAGGGGTGCGAGCCCGCCGCCGGGCCGGTGCGGGGACCTCGGGCCCCGGCGGGCCGCACGCCTTCACTCGGTCAGGACGCGGATCGGCGCCCCCGCCTGGAAGGCCGCGATGTCCTCGACCGCGTCGCCGTAGAAGATCTCGTAGGTCTCCCGGGCGACGAAGCCGATGTGCGGCGTGAGGACGGCGTTGTCCATCGTCCTCAGTGGATGGTCGGCGGGGAACGGCTCGGTGTCGTAGACGTCGAGCGCCGCGGCTCGGATCTCCTTGCGCCGCAACGCGTCCACCAGCGCGGCCTCGTCGACGATCGGGCCGCGCGAGGTGTTCACCAGCAAGGCCGTCGGCTTCATCGCGGCGAACTCGGCCGCGCCGACCAGCCCCCGGGTGCGCGCGCTGAGCACCAGGTGCACCGACAGCACGTCCGAGCGGGCGAACAGCTCCTCCTTGGACACCGCGGTGACGCCGTGCGGGTCCGCCTTCTCCTGCGTGAGGTTCTGGCTCCAGGCGATGGTCTTCATCCCGAAGACCTGCCCGATCTTCGCCGCGCCCGCGCCGAGCCTGCCGAGGCCGAGCAGGCCGAGCGTCTTGCCGTGCAGCATGGTGCCGACGGTGGTCTGCCAGCCACCCTCCCGCATGGACCGGAACTCCTGCGGCAGGTTCCGCGACGCGGCGAGGATCAGCGCCCAGGTGTGCTCGGCGGTCGGCTCGCCGATGTAGCCGGTGGCGGACACGACGACGCCGTTGCGCGTCGCGGCCCCGACGTCGATGGCGGCGTTGCGCTTGCCGGTGCTGACGAGCAGCTTGAGATCGGGCAGCCCGTCGAGCACCTCGGCCGGGAACCGGGTGCGCTCGCGCATCGCGACCACGCAGTCGAAGCCCTGCAGCTGCTTGACGACGTCGGTGAGGGGCTCGGTGAAGACCGTTATGTCGGCCTTGAGCGAATTCCAGTCTCCGAAGGTGAGAGCGACGTTCTGGAAGTCGTCGAGAATCGCGATGCGCATGGACCTCACGTTAGTCGGCGGCAAGCGGCCGAGCGCCCCAAGGCGGCCTTGGTTGCGTCACACGCACCGAAGGCCGCCTTGGTTGCGGCAGACGCACCGAAGGCCACATTGGGGCGCTTGGGGCTAGGCGCGCGGGACGAACACGTCCACCCGGACCAGGTGGTGGTCGGAGGCGTCGTTCAGCCGTGACAGCGGGTCGGACGCCACCGGCCAGAACACCTCCGCGTGCCACGGCAGCAGGCCCTTCGACGGCAGCACGTAGTCGGTCCGCAGGTTGCCCGGCGCGACGTCGTTGAAGTCGCCCGTGTCGTAGAACGGGTCGCTCTTCTGGCCGACGTTCGCCCCGCCCTGGACCTGCGCCGCCTCCACCGCGCCCTGGCTGCCCGGGTGCGTCTCGATCACGCGGCGCGCGTGCAGCAGCTGGTCGATCGCGCCCGGGACGCTGTCGCCGTCGAGCGGGTCGGAGTTGTTGTCGCCCGCCACGACGAAACGCTCCGCGGCACCCAAGCCGCCGCGGTGGCCGCCGTCGTCGTAGATGTAGCCGCCCTTGCCCGGTGTCACGTAGTCCGCCCAGAAGCGGATCTCGTCGTTGTTGCGGGTGCCGTTGCGGTCCTCCGGGCCGTCGAAGCTCGGCGGCGTCGGGTGCGACACCAGGAAGTGCACCGTCGAGCGGCCGATCTTCAGCGGCAGGTCCCAGTGCGACTTCGACGACAGCCGCAGCACGTTCAGCTCCGCCGGGCTGTACCAGTCGTGCGGGGCCGGGGTGGCCGGGTCGTCCGGCAGCAGCGCGCCCGGCGTGTCCTTCCACAGGAAGTGCTGGAACGTCCGCACGTGCGCGAGGTCGATCGGGTACTTCGACAGCACGAGCAGCCCGTACTGACCCTCGAACGCGCCGAAGCCCTGCGCGTCGTTGCCGCCGCCGACCGTGCCGCTGCGGTCAAGGTCGAAGCCCGTCGGGACACCCGTGTTGACCGGTGCCGTGTACGCGTACGGGTAGTCGATCGGCTGCGCGCCGTTCTGGCCGAGGGCCAGGTAGTTCTTCCGGAACAGGTCCGCGGCGGCGTTGCCGGGCACGTAGTCGAACTCGTTGATCAGCTGGACGTCGGCGCGGTTGCGCTGGACGACCTCGGCGACCTCGCGCGCCTGCGCGTTGTCCGGCGTGGACAGGTCGGTCACGAGCTGGCCGGCGGCGGCGCGGTTCAGCGAGGCGTTGAACGTGGCGAACCGGACGTGCTGTCCGGGGTGCGCGGATGCGGTGGCGGGCACGAAGAGCGCGACGAGCGCGGCGGCCGTCAGCCCGGCGGCGATGCGTTTCACGGTGGTACCTCCCAGTCGGCGGCCACCCTACCCTCTTGAACGCGTTCAAAAACCGCGCTACGGTACTTCTTGAACACGTTCAAAAGAGGAGGAACCATGGACCGAGTAGTCGTCGCCTACGCGCTCTACCTGCTGATCAGCATCCCGTTGACGGTGCTGGTGGCCCGCACCCTGAGCAAGCACGGCCGCACTTTCCTCGCCGAGGTCTTCGCCGACAGCCCCGGCCTGGCCAACGCCGTCAACCAGCTCCTGGTCGTCGGCTTCTACCTGGTCAGCCTGGGGTTCGTGACGCTCTTCCTGACCAGCCACGCCGACGTCGCCACCGCGCGGGAGGTGTTCGAGCTGCTCTCGGTGAAGGTCGGCGTCGTCGCGCTGATCCTCGGCGCGATGCACCTGACCAACGTGCTGGTCTTCAACGGCATCCGGCGCCGCCACCTGGCCCCGAAGCCCGCCGCCCCGCCGCTGCCCCTGCCCTACCCCGGCACTCCGCAGGTCCCGCCCTTCCCCGCGCGCTGACGTGCTCGGCGCTAACGTGCAGCGCGTGGCCAAGAGCGAGGAAACGCGGTCCCTGATCGTCACGACCGCGATGCGGCTGTTCACCGAGAACGGCTACGACCGCACGACGATGCGCGCGATCGCCGCCGAAGCGGGGGTCTCCGTCGGGAACGCGTACTACTACTTCTCGTCGAAGGAACAGCTCATCCAGGGCTTCTACGACGAGATCGCCCGGCAGCACCTCGCCGCCGCGCGCCCGCTGCTGGACCGCGAGACCGGCTTCGCGGCCCGCCTGAAAGACGTGCTGCTGTGCTGGCTCGACATCGCCGAGCCCTACCACCGCTTCGGCACGCAGTTCTTCGTCAACGCGGCCGACCCGGAGTCGCCGCTGAGCCCGTTCAGCGACGACTCCTCGGCCGCCCGCGACGCGTCGATCGGCCTCATGCGCGAGGTCGTCGACGGCTCCGACGTCAAGCTCGACCCCGAACTGCGGGCGCAGCTGCCCGAGCTGCTGTGGCTCTACCAGATGGGCGTGGTGCTGTTCTGGGTCCACGACCGCTCGGCCGGGACGAAGCGCAGCCGGATGCTGGTCGAGCGCAGCGTCCCGCTGCTGGCGAAGCTGGCCGCACTCTCCCGGCTGCGGGTGTTCCGGCCGGTCAGCCGGGAGATCGTCGACCTGATCCAGGACCTCGCCAAGCGGGATTGACCGCCCGGAAGTACAGGAACCGCGGCTTCGTCCGCAGGTTCGCCGCCCACTCCGGGTCGGCCTCGTCGGCTTCGGCCACCGGCATCGGCTCGGCCAGGCGGTCGACGGCGAACCCGGCGTCGCGGACCGCCTGGAACGTCCAGCTCAGCGGACGGCGGTAGAACCGCACGACCTGTCCGGGCGGGAACTCGTCTTCGAGCAGCTCCACCTCGAAGTAGTTCTCCTTCCCGAACCAGCGCCAGTCCTCGCCCGGGTGGTGCACCGAGAACACCAGCACCCCGCCGGGTTTCAGGACGCGGCGGAACTCCGCCAACGTCGGGCCCCAGTCCTTCACGTAGTGGAGCACCAGCGACGCCGTGAGCACGTCGACAGACCCGGACTCCACCGGCAGCGGCCGCGTGATGTCGGCGACCTCGAACCGGGCGACGTCGCCGAACTTCCGGCGCGCGACGGCGACCATGCCCGCGCTCGCGTCCACGCCCACGACGTCCGCGCCGCGCTCGGCCAGGAGCGCGCTGAGGTGCCCGGCCGCGCAGCCGACGTCCAGGACGCGCTTGCCCGCGACATCCCCGGCGAGGTCCAGGATCGCGGGCCGGTCGTAGAGGACGTTCGTGACGGACTTCTCGGCGTGCTCGGCGTAGGCCTCGCTGTGGCCGTCGTACTGCTCGGCCCGGGCGCGGCCGAGGATCTCCTCGACCACCTCGGTCTTGGCGTCGGCGTAGTTCTGGATGTACTTCCACGTCTTCGCGGCGAGCTCGCGCTTCTTCGCCGCGTACAGCGCCAGCTCTTCCGGGTGCGACCGGAGCCGGTCGCGGAAGAGCCGGTAGCGCGGTGTCTGGCCGTTGCCCGGCGAATACACGTGGAGGTTGATGTTCGTGTCCGGGCCCTTGAAGCAGCGGTGCTTCTCCCAGTCCGGCTCGCGGATGACGAGCCGGTAGCCCGCCGCCTCCAGCGCCGGGAGGTAGGCGTCCTCGTCGTCGGTGTCCGGCACCTCCAGGAGGATGTCGACGATCGGCTTGGCGCACAGCCCCGGCACCGACGTCGAGCCGACGTGCTCGAGGACGAGCACCCGCTCCCCCAGCACGCCGCGGATCCGCTCGGCTTCGCGTTCGAAGAGCTCCGGCCACCGCGGGTCGTAGTCGACGAGCGTGACGGTCGAGTTGAGCTTCCGGCGCGTCGCCGACCCAGCCGTCCTGGATTTGCTCGTCGCTCAACGCTTCTTGGCTGGTCATTCCGGTAGACCCCCTTCTCGAAGGCAGTCCGCCAGAATATCGGACCTTGTCCAGGGGTTTTCGTCAGTCGATCGGCAGCGGCAGCAGGTTCCCGGTCGCTTCGCGCAACGCGTCGCGCATCGCCGCCCGCGGTGCCGGGCGGCCGGTGAAGTGCTCGGCCTGCCCGAACGCCTGGTGCAGCAACATGTCCAGGCCGGTCGCCAGCCGTCCGCCGCGCTCGGCGACCGCTTCGGCCAGCGGCGTCGGCCACGGGTGGTAGATGACGTCGAGGACGTGCGCGACCGCCGCGAGGTCGGCCACGTGCGGGACGACCGCGTCCGGCGGGACGGTGTTCACCAGCACCGCGGCTGCGCCCGCCAACGCCGCGAAGTCCGTGTCAGCCCAGCGAAGCACGTCGACGTCGAGCGAAGCCCGCTTCGCCGCGTCGAGGGTTTCCGCGGCCCGCGCGGGATCCCGGACGACCAGGCGCACCTGCCGCACCCCGAGGGCCGCGAGGCCGACGACCGATGCGGCCGCCGTGCCGCCCGCGCCGAGCACGACCGCGGTGTCCGACGGCGCCGGTTCGTAACCGCCCGCCGCGCGCAGGGCACCCGTGACGCCGTCGACGTCCGTGCAGTCCGCCAGCCAGCCCTTCGCCGTGCGCACCAGGGTGTTGGCCGCGCCGACGGCGGCCGCGCGCGGCGTCACCTCGTCCGCGTGGTCCAGCGCCGCGCGCTTGCCCGGCATGGTGACCGAGAGGCCGGCCCACTCCGGGCCGAGGCCGTCGACCAGGCCTGGCAGCTCGTCGGCGCCGGTTTCGATGCGCTCGTAGGTCCAGCCGCTCAGGCCGAGCGCGGCGAACGCGGCGCCGTGCAGCACCGGCGACAGCGAGTGCGCCACCGGCTTGCCCAGCACGGCGGCCTTCCGGGGTTCAGATGACACCGCGTTGCCTGGCCAGGTCCCGGTTCCTGTTGTGCTCGTCGTTCGTCACCGCGAAGCAGGACAGGCCGTTCTTCTCGCACTTGACGAAGTAGACCCAGTCCCCGGCCACCGGGTGCACGGCCGCCTGGATGGCGTCCGCGCTCGGCACCGAGATCGGCGTCGGCGGCAGCCCGGTGTTCTTGTAGGTGTTGTAGGCACCGGACTTGACGCGGTCGGCTTCGTCCGTCAGCAGTGTCGGCCGGTCGAGCACGTAGTTGACCGTGGAGTCCATCTGCAGCCGCATGTTGATCGCCAGCCGGTTGTAGATCACCCGCGACAGCTTGCCGAAGTCGGCCTTCACGGCCTCGCGCTCGATGATCGAGGCGATGATCAGCGTCTGGTACGGCGTCATGCCGGGGCCGGTCGACTGCGGGCTCAGCCCGGCGTTCTGGATCGCCTCGGTGGAGGAACGCACCAGCTGCCCGAGGATCTCCTGGGCGGTCGCGCCCGGCCGGACGTCGTAGAGCCCCGGCGCGATCAGGCCCTCCAGCCTGCGGTCCTTGCGGTCGGCCTTGTTGGCGGGCTCGATCGCCCAGTCCGGGACGCCGAGCGCCTTGAGGTCCGCCGCGTCGACGGCCTTGCGCAGGTCGTCGGCGGAGACGCAGGTGCTCTTGCCGTTCAGCTGCGCGCACGACGCCTTCGCCATCAGGCTGTACACGCCGGGCGTGACCTTGCCGTCGGGCTGGGTGATGTCGTCGAACTGCGTGTACGGCCGGATTTCCAGCTGCCCGACGCGCGAGCCGGCGGCGGTGATCCGGTCGACGGCGCTGGCGCCGGACATGTGCGACTTCATCACGTAGAAGCCGTGCTGGATCCGGGCCAGCTTCGGGTTGTCCTCGCCGGCCTTCACGAAGGCCTTGCCGCTGGCGACGATGCCCGCCGAGGCGAGCTTCGCGCCGATCGCCGACGTCGAGTCGCCGTCGTCGACCTGGAACAGCACGTCGCCGTCGCCGGAGCCTTCGAAGTCCTCGTAGCCGAAGATCTTGGTGAAGCCGTAGTAGGCGCCGCCGGCGAGCAGCACGATCACGACGAGCGCGGCGACCCAGCCGAACGCGCGCTTGCCCTTCTTCTTGCGGGGCTTGGCCGGCTCGTCTTCGTAGTCGTCGTACTCGTCGTATTCAGCGTCGTCGTAGTCCGCGTACTCGTCGTCGTACTCGTCGTACTCCGCGTACTCGTCGTCCTCGGCGAAGAACTCGCCGGGCTCTTCGTGCGCCGGTTCCGGCGGGGCCTGGGCGGGGATGATGTCGGTCGGCGGTTCCTCGCGTACCGGCGGGGGCGGCGGGCGGCGCCGCCGGGGCGGCTCCAGACCGGGTTCGGGCACGCCGACAGACCGGTCACCCGGCTGGACGGGCCGCCGCGGGGGTTCCGGCGCCCCGCGCCGGGGGTCGGCGTCGGGGTCGAGGGCCGCGCGACGGCGGCGCGATTCGGCGGATTCGCCCTGGTCGGGCGCGGGACGACGTCGACCGGCGGGCGGCTCAACGGCTTCGACCGGCTCAGGCGCGCCACGACGACGACCAGCGGGCGGCTCGACCGCTTCGACCGGCTCGGGCTCGGCCCGGCGGCGGCGCCGCGGGACCGGCGCTTCGTCCGGCGTGCCCCGGAGACGGGCGGCCTGCGCTTCGGCGGCCTCGTCCAGGTCGCGCATCGCCTGCTGACGGCGGGCCGCGTCGGCCTCGGCCAGCTCTTCGGGACTCGGGCGGCGACGGCGGGCGTCCGCCGCCTCGTCCGGCTGCGGTGCGGGACGGCGGCGGCGCGGCTGCTCCTCGGGGACCGCGCGGCGGCTCCCGGGGTCGGCGGCGTCCGGCGCCGCGCGGCGGCGACGCGGAGCCGGGGGTTGCGCGTCGGCACCGTCGTCGAGGCCGTGGCGGGCGCGGGCCGGGCCCGAGGGCTCCGCCTCGCGCGGGTCGAACTCGTCGTCGGCCGGGGGCAGTGGGGCCGGGGGTTCCAGGCGACGGCGACGGCCGGTGGGCGGCGCGTCGTACCCGGGCTGCGCCCGACGGGACGGCTGCGGCAGCTCGTGCGGGCCGCTGTGGCGCGCGGGCTGCTCGTGGTAGCCGCTCGAGCGCGGGTCGGCGCGACGCGGCGCGGGCCGGGACGGCGGCGGCGTGGCCGGTCCCGGTTCGCGCAGGCGCCTGCGCCCGCGTGAAGGCTCAGGTGGCAGCTCGTTCATCGGTCTCCCTCCCGGGCGCGGTGCGCAGCGGCGGCGTCGATCCAGGCCTGCAGGATCTCCACGGCGGCGGCCTGGTCGACCACCGCGCGCTGCTTGCGGCCTTTGACCCCGCGCTGGGAGAGGATGCGGGATGCGGTGACCGTGGTCAGCCGCTCGTCGCCCAGCCGGACCGGCACGGGCGCTATCCGCCCGGCCAGGCGTTCAGAATACGCGATCGCCAGCTCGGCCGCCGGGCCCTGCCGGTTGGCGAGCGTTCTCGGCAGCCCCACGATCACCTCGACCACCTCGTGCTCGGTGACGAGGGCGGCCAGCTGGTCCAGATCACTGTCGTCGGTCGCATCGCGGGAGAGGGTAACCAATGGCGACGCCAGCATGGGGGCCGGATCGCTCAGCGCCACCCCGACCCGGACGGATCCGACATCGACGCCGAGCCGACGGCCGCGCCCCGGATCGCCCTCTCCGGGCCGGTCCGGGGCGCGGTTTCCGCGGTTAACCAATGCCGGCAATCGCCGAACGCAGCGCCGTGACCGCCTCGGCCGCGCCGGCCGGGTTCGTGCCACCGCCCTGGGCCATGTCGGGCTTGCCGCCGCCCCGGCCGCCGATCTTCTCGGCGAACGACGGGACGAGCTTGCCCGCGGCGATGCCCTTGTCCTGGGCCGCCTTGGTCGTCGCGACGACGAAGCTCAGCTTCTCGCCGGACGGCGAGAACAGCGCCACCACGCCGGGCCGCGAGCCGAGCCGGCCGCGGATGTCGGAGGCGAGGGCGCGCAGGCCGTTGCCGTCGACGTCCGGGACGACTTCGGCCACCACCGTGACGCCGCCGATCTCCTGGGCCTTGTCGACCAGGGCACCCGCCGAGCCCAGCACCTGCTGGGTCTTGAGCTGCGCGATCTCCTTCTCGGCGTTCTTCAGCCGGGTCAGGACGTCGTCGATGCGGCCGGGCAGCTGGTCCGACGGCACCTTGAAGGTGTTCGCCAGCTGCGACACCAGCAGCTGCTCCTTGCGGACGTACTTCAGCGCGTCCGTGCCGACCAGCGCCTCGACGCGGTGCACGCCCGAGCCGATGGAGGCGTCGGAGACGAGCTTGACCAGGCCGAGCTGGCCGATCCGCTCGACGTGCGTGCCACCGCAGAGCTCGCGCGAGTAGTCGCCCATGTCGACCACGCGGACGTCGTTGCCGTACTTCTCGCCGAACAGCGCGACCGCGCCGAGCTCGAGGGCCTTGTCCTTGGTCGTGGTGTAGCTCTGCACCTCGACGTTGGTCTGCAGGTAGTCGTTGACCTCCTGCTCGACCTCGGTCAGCACGTCCGCCGACACCGAGCCCGGCGTGGTGAAGTCGAACCGCATGCGGCCCGGCGAGTTCAGCGAGCCCGCCTGCGCCGCGCGCTTGCCGTACGCGCCGCGCACAGCCGCGTGCACCAGGTGCGTCGCGGAGTGCGAACGCTCGATGGACAGGCGGCGGTGCGCGTCGACCGAGCCGGTCAGCTTCGTGTCCAGGCCGACCTCGCCGTCGACCACCTCGACGCGGTGCACGAACAGGCCGGGGACGATCTTCTGGACGTCCAGGACCTTCAGCTCGACGCCGTCGCCGACCAGCACGCCGGTGTCGGCGACCTGGCCACCGCTCTCGGCGTAGAACGGCGTCCGGTCGAGGACCAGCTCCGCCTTCTTGCCCGCGGACACGCTGCGCACCGGCTGCCCGTCTTCGAGCAGCGCGACGACCGTCGCCTCGGCCTGCAGGTCGGTGTAGCCGAGGAACTCCGTTTCGCCGTGCTGCTCCAGGACCTTGCGGTACTCCGAGAGGTCGCCGTGGCCGGTCTTGCGGGCCGCCGCGTCCGCCTTCGCACGGGTCCGCTGCTCGTTCATGAGCGTGCGGAAGCCCTCTTCGTCGACGGTCAGGCCCTGCTCGGCCGCCATCTCCAGGGTCAGGTCGATCGGGAAGCCGTAGGTGTCGTGCAGCTGGAACGCCTTGTCGCCGGCCAGCACGTCGCCGCCGCCGCGCTTGGTCTCCTCGGCCGCCATGTCGAAGATGCGCGAGCCGGAGGTCAGGGTCGAGAGGAACGCCTCCTCCTCGATCCGGACGACCTCGTTGATGCGGTCGAAGCCGGAGACCAGCTCGGGGTAGGTCGGGCCCATCGTGTCGCGCACGACCTTCGCGAACTCCTGCAGCACCGGCTCCTGCACGCCCAGCAGGCGCGTGGAGCGGATGATGCGGCGCAGCAGGCGGCGCAGCACGTAGCCGCGGCCGTCGTTGCCCGGGGTGACGCCGTCGCCGATCAGCAGGACGCCGGTGCGGGCGTGGTCGGCGATGACGCGGAAGCGGACGTCGTCGGCGTGGTTGCTGCCGTAGCGGCGGCCCGAGAACTCCTCCGCGCGGCCGATCACCGGGCGCACGAGGTCGGTCTCGTAGACGTTCTCGACGCCCTGCAGGATCGTCGCGACGCGCTCGACGCCCATGCCGGTGTCGATGTTCTTCTTCGGCAACTCGCCGATCGGCTTGTGGCCCAGCTTCGGGCTCAAGTCGCCGCGGACGTCCTGCATGAAGACGAGGTTCCAGATCTCGATGTAGCGGTCCTCGTCCGCGACCGGGCCGCCCTCGCGGCCGTACGCCGGGCCGCGGTCGTAGTAGATCTCCGAGCAGGGACCACCGGGACCGGGCACACCCATGTCCCAGTAGTTGTCCTTGCCGTCGCGGGACTGGATCCGCTCGCCGGGCAGGCCGGTGAGCTTGCGCCACAGCCCGGCCGCCTCGGAGTCGTCGTTGTAGACGGTCGCCCAGATGCGATCGGGGTCGAGGCCGTAGCCGCCTTCGCTCTGGGGCTTGGTGATCAGCTCCCAGGCGTACTCGATGGCGCCTTCCTTGAAGTAGTCGCCGAAGGAGAAGTTGCCGGCCATCTGGAAGAACGTGTTGTGCCGGGTGGTCTTGCCGACCTCGTCGATGTCCGGCGTGCGCACGCACTTCTGGACGGAGGTCGCGCGCGGGTACGGCGGCGGCGCCTCACCGAGGAAGTACGGCTTGAACTGCACCATGCCGGCATTGACGAACAGCAGGTTCGGGTCGTCGAGGATCAGCGGCGCGCTCGGCACGCGCGTGTGGCCCTTGCTCTCGAAATGGCGCAGGAAACGATCGGTGATTTCGTGTGTGTCCACGGGTCAGTCCTTGTGCTGGTGACGACGAACGGGGTCGGGCGGCGGCGGCGAAGGGTTTCCGGGCAGGCCCGGATCAGCCCTCCGCCCGGCGAGCTCGCCGGACCGGGCGCCGGGCGGCAGCCGCGTGCCGTCCTTCGGCGCGGGGCGCCGAGACGCCCGTCCGCTCCTCGACCATGTCGTGCAACTCCTGCTCCCGCTCGTTCATGCCCGCGCGCACCTCCGCGCCGAACGAACCCACGGCGCCCGCCAGCTCGCGCACGGCGTCCCCCAGGTTCGATGCTAACCCGGCCGGGGTGGCCTGACGAGCGGTTTCGGCGGCCTTGCGGGACAGCGCGACGCCGGCGACCACGCCGACGCCGAGCCAGAACAGCCGCCTCATTTGCCGGCCTTCTTCGCGGCCTTGAGCGCGCTCTTCTTCTTGCGCGCCTTGATCGCCTTGCTGATGCCGTAGGACAGCGCCGCGGTCTTGACCAGCGGGCCGCCCAGCGTCGCGGTGAACACCGACGTCAGCGCGGAGACGTTCCCGGTGACGGCCTGGGCGTTCGATGTGATGCCGTCGACCCGCTCCAGCTGGGTGTTCACGTGGGTGATGGTCTGGTTCGCGCCGATCAGCAGCGGGTCGGTGTTGCTGTTGGTGCGCTCGATCGCCTCGGTGGCCGCGTCCAGCGTCTTGCCGAGCTTGATCAGCGGGATCGCCAGCAGGACGACCAGCACCACGAATGCTCCTGCGGCGATCAACGCGGCGATCTGCCCTGCCGACACGGGCCCTCCTCGGTTCACGGGTCTTGGGTGCCGATGAGGTTACCGCCTGGCCGGGTCCCCGACCGTGTCACCCCGTCGCGCCCGGAAAACCCTTCGCCCCGGGTCGCCGCGGGGCGGTACACCTGGGCGATGGCACACGACGAGGGGCCCGGGCGCCGGGTCCTTTCCGGGCCGGGCGGATCCGCCGCCGACGTCCTGTCCGGGCTGCCCGGCGCCGACCTGACCACGGTGCAGCTGGAGGTGGCGCGCCGTCGCGCGGCCCGGCTGGTCGGGCCGGACGTGCTGCGCCGGCACCGGACCGACCGGTTCACGGGACCGAGCCCGCTGCCGTTCGCCGTGCTGCGCCGGGTGGAAGACGCCGTGGTGGGCACGGCGACGGCCTTCGACCTGGTGACCCTCTCGCCGCTCGTCCCGCTCGGCACCCATTCGGCCGTGGCCGGGGTGTCCCAGCACCGGGTGGTGCCGACCGGCCGCGGCACCGAGGTCGCCGCCGACCCCACCACCGGCCTGGCCCTGGAGGCGGCGGTCCGGCGCTCGGCGGAGGACGTCGTCCGCTTGGCCACGGTGCAGCGCGTGGTGCGGGCCCAGCCGGTCCCGGCGGGGTTGTTCGCGCACTTTTCGTTGTTCGGCGCGGTGACGGCCGGCCGGGACTCCGGCGACCTGGCCTTCGAGCGGCGGCACCTGGCCGAGCACGCCGGAATGCTCGCCGCCGCCTGCCGGGCGCTGGGCGCGTCCGCGGTCGAGCTGGCCGTGACGGTGCTCGACCCCCGGTTCGAGGGCCTGCTCGACGCGGTGCCGGACGTGCCGGTCCGTCCGTTCCCGGACCGCGAAGGCGGGCGAGGCGGGTACTACGAGGGCCTGTGCTTCAAGGTGTACGCGTCGTTCGGCGATGAGCTCGCCGAAGTGGGCGACGGCGGCTTCACGCCGTGGACGCGGCGGCTACTGGGCAACGCGAAGGAACGCCTCTTGACGAGCGCCCTGGGCGTGGACCGGCTCGCGACGCTCCTCCCGGCCCCGGCCTGAAGCGCCCCAAGGCGGCCTTGGTTGCGTCTGACGCACCGAAGGCCGCCTTGGGTGCGTCAGACGCACCGAAGGCCACATTGGGGCGCTTGGGGCCGGGCGGTCAGGAACCTTTGAGCACTGCTCGGTAGAGCGCGGCCATGTCCTCGTCGCCGTGACCGGCGTCCACCGCCGCCTCCAGGTGCGCGAGAACCGCGCGGGCGCCCGCCACGTCCACGTCGTCGCCCGCGGCCTCCACCACCAGGCGGGCGTCCTTCGCCGCCAGCCCGGCCGGGAACGACGGCGGGTACTCCCCCGACAGCATCGCGCCGCCCTTGAGGTGCGCGTAGCCCACGTCGAGGCCGCCGCCCTCGATCGTCTCCAGGAACAACGCCGGATCCAGCCCCAGCGCCCGCGCCAGGCCCAGGCTCTCGGCCGTGGCGTTGGTCAGCGCCAGCACCCACGCGTTCAGCACCAGCTTGAGCTTGCTCCCCTGCCCCGCCGGGCCGAGCCACCGCGTCTTCAGGCCGACCGCGTCGAACACCGGCGTGGCCTTCGGGCGGGCTTCCTCCGGGCCGGACGCCAGGATCTGCAGCTGCGCCTGCTCCGCGGGCTGCCGGGTGCCGAGCACCGGCGCGTCGACGAACACCACGCCCGCCTTCTCGGCCATGGCGGCGAGGCGGTCGGTCCAGTCGAGGCCGACCGTGCTCATCTGCAGCCACAACGTCCCCGAAGCGGGCGAAGCGGCTTCGAACGCCGAAGCGACCGCGGGCCCGTCGGAGAGCATCGTCACCAAGATGTCCGCGCCGTCAGCGGCCGCGGCGGCCGAACCGGCGACGGTGGCGACGTCGGCGAGGGGCTCGGCCTTCGCCGCGGTCCGGTTCCAGACCCGGACGTCGAGGCCCGCCTTCGCGAGGTTCGCCGCCATCGGGGCACCCATGATCCCGGTTCCGAGAAACGCGACAGTCATGCCGCCATCGTGCCGAAGACGCGCCGCGCCCGCGCGCTCAGCCGACCGGCTGCGGCGGCGCGTTCTGCCCGGTGCGCTCCAGCTTGTGCCACGGCAGCCGGGCGCCGGCGAACGCCGTCATCACCGACTGGACGACCACCAGGTACATCAGCTGCCGGTAGACGAACTGCTGCAGCGGCAACGCCCACAGCGGGCCGAGGCGCTCGCCGTCGAGCCGGAACGCGATGATCCCGGGCACCAGCTGCATCAGCAGGAACACCAGCCAGTAGCCCAGCGCCGTGGTCCAGTCCCCGGCCAGCGCGCCGAACACCGCGGCGACGTCCACCAGCGGCGCCAGCATCGGCAGCACCACCTGGAACAGCACCAGGTACGGGATGCCGCGGCGGCCCAGCCGGCCCGCCGCGCCGCCGCGCAGCACGGCGCCGCGGTGCTTCCACACCGCCTGCAGCGTGCCGTAGCACCAGCGGTAGCGCTGCTTCCACAGCTGGCCGAGCGTCGCCGGCGCCTCGGTCCAGGCGCGGGCCTCCTGCTCGTAGACCACCCGCCAGCCGTCCTGCTCCAGCAGCATCGTCAGGTCGGTGTCCTCGGCGAGGGTGTCCTCCGGGACGCCGCCGAGGTCCAGGACCGCCGAGCGGCGGAACGCGCCGACCGCGCCCGGCACGGTCGGCATGCACTCGAGCACGTCGTACATGCGCCGGTCGAGGTTGAAGCCGATGACGTACTCGATGTGCTGCCAGCGCCCGAGCAGCCCGCCGCGGTTGCCGACCTTGGCGTTGCCCGACACCGCGCCGACGCGCTCGTCGGCGAACGGCCGGATCACCGCGCTCACCGTGCCCGGCTCGAGCACGGTGTCGCCGTCGACCATGACGACCAGCTCTGTGCGCGCCGCGGCCAGCCCGGTGTTGAGCGCGGCCGGTTTGCCCGCGTTGACCTGGCGGATCAGCTGAACCCGGCGCGAGCGGAACCGTTCGACGACCTCGGCGGTGCCGTCGGTGGAGCCGTCGTCGACCACGATCACCCAGACCGGGTGGTGGTCGGAGGCGAGGATCGAGCGGATGGTCGCCTCGATCCCGGCTTCCTCGTTGTAGGCCGGGACGATGACGGTGACCCCGGCGCGGGCCCGCACCCGCCGCCGGTTCCGGTGCCGCCGCACGTGGACGGCGGTGGTCACGAGGATCAGGACCGTCCGCAGCACGGCGATGGCGCTCGCCACGATGAGCAGCCAGCGCATCGCGGCGGCGAGCAGGCCGGCGAGCCCGACGGCGCCGACCAGCAGCCACCCGCCCGCCCGGCTCGCCGGGTCGGCCTTGCCGACGGCCGCGCTGACCCCGGTGGCGCCGCTGACCGTGTCGAACTTCCAGCCCGAGGCCTGCAGGCGCGGCAGCAGCTCGTCCAGCGCGGCGACGGTCTCGCTCCGGTCGCCACCCGCGTCGTGCATCAGCACCACGGCGCCGCGGTCGTCTTTCGGCGTCGCGTTCGCGACGATCCCGGCCACGCCGGGGCGCCGCCAGTCCTGACTGTCCAAATCGGACAAAACGACGAGACGGCCTTCGGCGCCGATCCGCCGCATCGACGCCCACGCGGCGTCGTCGATGGCGTCCGTCGTGGCCGAGTACGGCGGCCGGACCAGGGACGTGCCGATCCCGGCGGCGCCGGCCAGCGCCAGGTCGGTGGCCCGCAGCTCCAGCTTCGCCCGCAGGTCGCCGTCGACGCGCAGGTCGGAGTGGGTGGCGGTGTGGTTGCCGATTTCGTGGCCCCTGGCCAGGATCTCGCGGACCAGCTCCGGGTACCGGGCGGCGTTCGCGCCAGTGACGAAGAAGGTGGCGTGCGCGTGGTGCGCGTCGAGGACGTCCAGCACGCGCGGCGTCCACTCGGGATCCGGGCCGTCGTCGAAGGTCAGCGCCAGCGTCTTGGCTTTAGGGCGCAGTTCGACGGGGTGGTCGTCGCGGGCGTCGATGACGGGGCCGCCGTCGCGAACCTCCGCCGGGACCGCGCTCGTCCCGCCCGCCGGCGGGTCTTCCCCGCTGCCGAAGCCGCCCGTGACGAGCAGGTTCAGGCCGAGCAGCACCGCGACGGCGGTGACGACCGTGCCGAGGAGCACCCAGTGCGCCTTCGGGGGCGGGGTGCGGTGGTGCCGGGCCAACGTGCGTTCCGTTCCTGACGTCGTCAGTGCCCGTTGCCGGGCGGGGTCGTCCTGGTCTGCCCCGGCGGTTCGACGGGGGCGCGGGAGTTGCGGCGCGTGGACGTCGGCGGCGCCGTCGTCGCGGAGGGGGCGGAAGTCGTGGCCACCGACGGCGAACGGTCCGGCCTGGTCGACGGCGCTTCTGTCTTCGACGGGGTCTCCGACCGCTGCGCGCCCGTCGCCCGCCCGGCTTCTTCGGTGGTCGGCGGCGCGACGGAGGTGGCCTGCTCCGGGACGAACCCGGGCACTGGGATCAGCGCGGCGGTCGGGATCGGCGCGCCGAACAGCGCGGCCACGAACAGGCCGAGGTAGAGCAGGAGCCCGGCGCAGGCGGCGAGGGCGATCCGCCGGACGATGCGACGGCGCCGTCCGGTGGGGTCGACGAAAACGGGCTTGTTCGCCTCGTTTTCGCTTTCAAGATCAGGAAAGGCGGTCATCCGTACTCCGGTGGGGGAGCCCAACCCTAAACACCGGTGGCACAGCACGGAAACGGCGGGGACGGAATTCGACGAACCGTCACCGGCCGACTACAGCATTGCGGTGGAACACTTTCCGCCCGTTTTCACTACTGGTCAGTAGTCGCCGAGGAGGCAGAAGGGGTGACCGGCCGGATCGGCGTAGACGCGCCAGCCGCGCCCGCCGAGATCGGGATCGAGCAGCCGCCCGCCGTTCATCAGGACGACGCGGTGCGACTCCCGGAAGTCGTCGACTTCGAAGTCGAGGTGGAACTGCTGCGGGAAGGCGGGATCCGGCCAGTGCGGCGGCCGGTGGTCCGGCACCCGCTGGAACCCGAGGACGACCCCGTCGAAGTGCAGGGTGGAGAAGTCCTCGTCGACCCGCCAGCGCGGATCGGGCCGGTCCACTTCGCCGCCGGCCAGCGCCTGGTAGAAGCGGGCGAGCACGACGGGAACCGGACAGTCCAGGACGATGCACTGCAGCGTCGCGGGCACGGGGTGGCCTCCTGCCGTCGCCGGGTCCCGTCCCTTGCCGGGACCGCCTCGAAGGGCGCAGTCTACGAAACCCGAAGATCGCTCACGTCGCGGGGCGACGGTGGTGCGGCGCGGCTTCGGGAGGCGCTCGGCCGGGGTGTGGCGCCGCGGGTGACGGTGGTCCGGCGCAGCCTCGCAACTCCGCTCAGCCAGGGTGCGGCGCCGCGGGGCCGCCTGTGGTGGTGCGGTGCAGCATCGCGGCCCGCGGAGACGCTGGCCCCGCCCCGGATGGTGCCGCGGAGCTTCAGGCCCGCCCGGCAGGCGTGCGTTCCGCCACGGCCGCGCTGGCGCCAACCGCAGATCGCGCGGCCCAGCAACCGCTCGGCAGGCACGCCTCCCCCCGCCACCGCCGCCCTATCGCTCCCCCCGGATCGTGCGGCGCAGCTTCGGAACCCGCTCGGCGAGCGGCCGTTCCGCACCGCGCTGAGTCGGCTCGTAGTAATCCCGCCCCACCAGCTCGTCCGGCGGGTACTGCTGCGCCAGCACCCCCTCCGGCACGTTGTGCGGGTAGCGATACCCCTGCGCGTTGCCCAGCTTCTTCGCGCCCGCGTAGTGCCCGTCGCGCAGGTGCGGCGGGACCGTGCCCGCCAGCCCGGCTCGGACGTCGGCCAGTGCGGCGTCGATGCCCGTGATCACCGCGTTCGACTTCGGCGCCGTCGCCAGGTGGATCGTCGCCTGGGCCAGCGCCAGCCTGCCCTCGGGCATGCCGATGAACTGCACCGCGTGCGCGGCCGCGACGGCCGACTGCAACGCCGTCGGGTCCGCCATTCCGATGTCCTCGCTGGCGTGCACCACCAGCCGCCGGGCCAGGAACCTCGGGTCCTCGCCCGCCTCGATCATCCGGGCCAGGTAGTGCAACGCCGCGTCCACATCGGACCCGCGGATCGACTTGATGAACGCGCTGATCACGTCGTAGTGCTGGTCGCCGTCGCGGTCGTAGCGGACCGCCGCCTTGTCCACAGTGGACTCGACGATGGCGAGGTCGATCGTCTTCGCCTCGGTGGCCGACGCCGCGTCCGCCGCCGCCTCCAGCGCCGTGAGCGCGCGGCGCGCGTCCCCGCCCGCCAGCCGGACCAGGTGGGCTCGCGCGTCCTCGGTCAGCGTCAGCTCGCCGCCGAGGCCGCGCTCGTCGGTCAACGCCCGCTCGATCAGCGAGGCGATGTCGGCGTCGGTCAGCGGCCGCAGCTGCAGCACCAGCGAGCGCGAAAGCAGCGGCGAGACGACCGAGAACGACGGGTTCTCGGTGGTCGCCGCGACCAGCAGCACCGTGCGGTCCTCGACCGCGCCGAGCAGGGCGTCCTGCTGGGTCTTGGAGAACCGGTGCACCTCGTCGATGAACAGCACCGTGTTCTCGGTGTTGTACTGGCGCCGCCGCCGGGCCTCCTCGATGACCCCGCGCACCTCCTTGACGCCCGCCGAGAGCGCCGACATCGCGACGAACCGGCGGCCGGTGGCGATCGAGACGAGGTTGGCCAGCGTCGTCTTGCCCGTGCCGGGCGGGCCGTAGAGCAGCACGGACGCCGGCGCCGCGCCCTCGACCAGCCGCCGCAGCGGCGCGCCCTCCCTCAGCAGGTGCTGCTGGCCGACGACCTCGTCGAGCGAGCGCGGCCGCATCCGCACGGCCAGCGGGGAGCTGGCCGGGTCCGCCTGCGGTTCCCCCGCGTTCGACTCCGTGCGCTCCGGCGGGGGCGCCAAGTCGGCGTTCACGGTGAAGAGCTCGTCCTGTGCCACACGATGACGTTAACCGACACCCCCGACAGAACCGCTTGCCCCGGTCCTCCGGTCCGCGCTACCGTCGTGATGACTGGTTGACCGAAAGTGCAATTCCGGTCAACCAGTCAAACGCTCAACGGATCAGCAGGTGGAGACGCATGAGCCATCCCAACCGCGAGCGCGGCGACCGCATCCTGGACGCGGCGGGCGAGCTGCTGCTGCGCATGGGCTACCGCAAGGTGGCGGTCGACGACATCGCGCGCGCGGTCGGCATCGGCAAAGGCACCGTCTACCTGCACTGGCGCAACAAGGAGCTGCTGTTCCAGGCGCTGATGATGCGCGAATCGGCCGACCTGACCGACGAGATCCTGGCGCGGATCAAGGCCGACCCGGCGATGATCCTCCCGCACCGGATGATCTCGGCGTCGTTCCTCGCCACGCACTCGCGGCCGCTGGTGATGGCCATGCTGCGCGGCAACGCCGACATGTTCGGCTCGCTGGGCGACATCGCGTTGCGCAAGCAGCAGGACGAGCTGCGCACGCAGTTCGAGGAAGCGATGCTCCGGTACGGGCTGATCCGCTCGGACGTGCCGAACCTGACGTACGCGCTCAACGCCGCGACGCTCGGCTTCTACCTCGGCGACACGCTGTCCGACGAGTTCGTGGGCATTCCGCTGCAGGCGAAGGCCGACGTCCTCGCGCATCTGATCCGCACCGCGTTCGAGCCGCCGGGGGAACCCGACCCCGCGGCGGTGGAGGCCGTGGCGGCGGAGCTGGGTTCGGCGCTCGAGGAGCTCGTCTCGGGCTACCGGAAAGGGATCTACGAACACGATCCCGCCAAGGGTCCCGGCTGATCCCGGGGCCACACAGGGGAAAGGGGCGGAAATGACCACCACACCGGCGGACACCTGGGGACTCCACGAATCCCAGTTCTGGCTGCGGGGGAAGCAACCGGAGGAGCGGGTGCGGTTCGCGCCCGAGCTCGGCTTCTGGAACGTCTACGGGCACCCGGAGGCCGAGGAGGTCCTGCGCGACCCGGCGACGTTCTCCTCCGACACCACCCGGCTGGTGCCGAAGGAGATGATGCAGGACGCCGACCTGAAGGAGATGTCGGCGGGCAACCTGCTGCAGCTGGACCCGCCGCTGCACAACAAGATGCGCAAGCTCGTCAGCCGCGCGTTCACGCCGAAGGTCGTCGCGGACCTCGAGCCGCGCATCGCCGCGGTGACGAACGAGATGCTCGACGCCGCGGGCGGCGACGGGCGCCTGGAGCTGGTCGAAGACCTGGCCTACCCGTTGCCGGTGATCGTCATCGCGGAGCTGCTGGGGGTCCCCGCGAGCGACCGGCACCTGTTCAAGGGCTGGGTGGACAAGCTGTTCGAGTCCTCGGAGCAGTTCTCGCTCAAGGAGCAGACCAAGTCGCAGGAGGAGTCGGTCAAGAAGTCCCTGGAGGGCCAGAAAGCGCTTGCCGAGTACCTCGCCCAGCACGTCGACGAGCGGCGCGAGCGGCCTCGGGAAGACCTGCTGACGAAACTCGTCGAGGCCGAGGTCGACGGGGAACGCCTGACACGCAACGAAGTCGTCAACTTCGCGAACGTCCTGCTGCTGGCCGGCCACATCACCACCACGATGCTGCTCGGCAACGCGGTGCTGTGCCTGGACACGCATCCGGAGTGGGACCGGCGGGTGCGGGCGGACCGGTCGCTGGTGCCGCCGGCGATCGAGGAGTCGTTGCGGTACCTCTCGCCGTTCGCGGCGGTGGCCCGCACGGCGAACCGCGAGGTCGAGCTGGGCGGGGTGACCGTGCCGCCGGACCAGATGCTGCTGGTCTGGGTGGCGGCGGCCAACCGCGACGACCGCGTGTTCACCGACCCGGACACGTTCAACCCGCTGCGCGATCCCAATCCGCACCTGGCGTTCGGCCGGGGCATCCACTTCTGCATCGGGGCCCCGCTCGCCCGGCTCGAGGGCCGGGTGGCGCTGAACATCCTGTTCGACCGCTACCCGGCCTTGCGGACGATCCCGGGTGAACCGCCGAAGTTCCAGGTCAACCCGAACATGACGGGCGTGCGCGAGCTGCCGCTCACGACGGTGTAGCCCGGTTGCGCCCTGGGCGAAACTCCTCGTCCGGGGCGCTTCCGTGCCCGAGGGTGGACCGATGAAGGTGGCGGTGCTGTCGGACATCCACGGCGTCCTCCCGGCGCTCGAGGCGGTGCTGGCCGAGCCGGACGTCGCCGCGGCGGACCGGATCGTCCTGCTCGGCGACCTGCTGGCGGGCCCGATGCCGGTCGAAACCCTCGAGCGGCTCTCGGCGCTGGGCGACCGGGCGGTCTGGGTGCGCGGCAACGCCGACCGCGAGCTGGCGGCGTCGGCGCGCACGGGCGAGTCGGTCGTGCCGGACCCGATCTTCCCGTGGGCGGCGCGGCAACTGCGTCCGGCGGACCTGCCGCTGCTGGACGCGCTGCCGTTGACGGTTTCGCTCGACGGCGTGCTGTTCTGCCACGCGACCCCGCGCGACGACACGGAAATCGTGCTGGTGGACTCGCCACTGGCGCGCTGGGCGGAGGTCCTCGACGGCGTCGCGGAGCCGACGATCGTCTGCGGGCACACGCACATGCCGTACGTCCGGCTGGCGGACCGGCGCCTGGTCGTCAACCCGGGCAGCGTCGGAATGCCTTACGGGACAAGGGGTGCGCACTGGGCGTTGCTCGGCGACGGCGTCCAGCTGCGGCGCACGGAGTACGACGCCGAAGCGGCGTGCCGGTTCCTCGCGGCGCACTGCGCGTACCCGGACATCGAGGAGTGGGCGGACTTCTTCGTCCGCCACCCGGCGTCGGACGCGGAGGCGCTGCGGGTGTTCAGCGGGACCGCAGCGAGTTCCACATGATGACGGCGGCGTAGGGCAGGAACTCGCGGCCGCGGCGGCAGAGCCACGGGATCCCCTTGAGCACCAGCCACCCCACGTGCCCCGCGGCGCTCGGTTCGACGCCGCCACCGCAGGTCAGGCTCACCGGCTCCGGCACGGCGAACCCGGCTTCGGCGAGCAGGCCGGTGAAGCCGTCGGCGAGCATGCGGTGGCCGAGTTCCGAGGGGTGCAGCCGGTCGACGCTCCACGCGCTGAGGTCGTAGGCGCCGGGGAGCGCGTCGAGGTCGAGGCAGGGGACGCCTTCGCGGGCGACGACTTCGTCGATGGCGGCGTTCAGCTCGGCGACGCGGGCGCTGAGGGCGCGCTTGAGGGAGGGCGGGAGGCGGAAGACCTTGCTGTGGTCGTGGAACCGGACGGGCACGACGGTGGTCCCGGCCTCCCGCAGGCGCCGGATGACCTCGGTGAGGTCGGCGGCGATGCGGGCGGCGTCGAAGTCGGGCCGCAGGGTGTCGTTCATGCCGGCGACGAGCAGGGCGACATCGGCCCGGTGCGCGACGGCGGCGGGCACCTGCTTGGTGAGCACGCACCGCATCCGCGCCCCGGTGAAGGAGGGGTTGAGGTAGCCACCGGAGCCGACCCCGAGCGCGGCGGCGACCAGCGGGCCGACCCCGCGCCAGCCACCCCGCGCGGGCAGGGGATCCCCGAGCCCGACGGCGGTGGAGTCCCCGAGCACGACCAAGCGCCGAGCGTGCTTCCGCGGCGGGACGGCCGTCAGCGGCGGACGGGCCGGTTCGGGTGGAGGAGTGACTTCGACACTGATCACGGTCACGTCCCCGACCATCGGCCACCGAGACTCACGCCCGGTGAGGACGAGGTAACGCGCCTTCGACACCGGGCCTAATTCTTGACGCTCAGCTCACAGGTGCCGGGGATGGCTGCGGCGCGGGCGCGCTGAAGGGGACGTTCATCTCATCTGATGCGGTGAAGGGGCCCTTCCTCCCACGCGACGAGAGGAGGCCCCGGGCGCCGCACCGCAAACCGCGGCCGGTCCGGCTCGCGAAACCGGCGAGGCGTGAGCGATGCTGGGCGCGTGGAGTACGTGTCCAGAGTGCCGCGACCGCCGCTGGACGGGCTGATCGACGACCTCTACTACCTGGACGGCGCGTCCCCGTATGCCCGGCTGACCCTCCCGCCCGCGCCGTCGGCCTTGCTCATCCTCAACCTCGGGGCGCCGTTCCGCATCCGCACCGACCTCGAAACCGCCGACTACGCCGACGGCTGTGTGGTCACCACGCCCACCCGCGCCTGGGAGTTCGGCTACCCGCCCCGGACGCGGTCCGTCGGGGTGCACTTCAAGGCGTGGGGCCTGGCGCCGTTCGTGCCGGTGCCCGCGGTCGAGCTGTGTGACCGGCCGGTGACCGTGGAGCAGGTCTGGGGCCGGTCCGCCACCGAAGCGCTGCGAGACCGGCTGGCCACCGCGGCCCGACCGCACGAGATGCTGACCCTGCTCGAAGACGAGCTGAGGCGACGGCTGAGCGAGACCCCCGGGCTGGGGCTCGTGCGTCACACGAGCAGCGTCATCACGGCGACCGGCGGGGCGGTGGCGATCGGCGACCTGACCGCGGCCACCGGAGTCAGCAGCACCCATCTGGCCCAGCGGTTCAAGGAGCTCGTCGGCGTCACGCCGAAGCGGCTGGCCCGCACCCAGCGCTTCGCCGCCACCGTGTTCTCGATCGACCCCGCCGGACCGGTCGACTGGGGCGACCTCGCCGGGGGCGCGGGCTACTTCGACCAGGCCCACTTCGGTCACGAGTTCCGGGCGTTCACCGGGCTCACGCCGACCCGGTACGTCGAAGTCCGGCGGCGGTTCCGGCGCGAGCACCCCGGCCACGTCCTCGACAGCTGGCCCCTGCCCGCCGATTGATTTCTTACAAGAGCGGCCGCTCACGACCCGCTAGGTTCGGTCACCCCGAAGCAGAGGAGGGTCCCGTGGGCAAGGTGGTCATGTACGGCTCGGTGTCGGTGGACGGCTTCGTCGCGGACGAGCACGACCAGCCCGGTCCGCTGTTCGACTGGCTGACCGGCGGTGACGTCCCGTTGGACGAAAGCGGCGTCGTGAAGGTGTCGCAGCCGTCCTACGACTACACCCGGGCCTACTGGGACGGGATCGGGGCGACCATCGCCGGCCGCCACGTCTTCGACCTCACCGGCGGCTGGGACGGGAAGCCACCGGGCGGCGTCGACCACGTCGTCGTCGTGACGCACCGGCCTCCGCCCGAAGGCTGGGACCCCGGGGCGCCGTTCCACTTCGTCGACGGCGTCGAAGCGGCCGTGGCCAAGGCGCGGGAACTCGCGGGTGACCGCGTGGTCGAGGTCGCCGCCGGAGACGTCGGGGGCCAGGTGCTCGCCGCGGGCCTGGTCGACGCGGTGCGCATGGACGTCGTTCCCGTCGTCTTCGGGTCCGGCAAGCGCTACTTCGGGTCGGTCGACGCGCAGCACCTGCTGGCGGACCCGGACGCGGTCATCCAGGGCGACCGGGTGCTGCACCTGCGCTATCAGGTGCGCCGCGGAGACCGGGGTCAGCGGAACGCCGGGTAGAACGCCAGATCGGCGTGCGGCCCCAGCCGCGCGGCCAGCGCCGCCGCCACCCGGGCCGCGAACTCCGAAACCGCCGTCATCCGGACGTACCCCGCGTGTTTGGCCAGATCCCGCCACCACGTCACCAGCGCCGCCTCCCGGCTCACCGGGGCCGCGTGGTGAGACAGGTCCAGCCGGCCCAGCTCCTCGCCCGTGATCAGCCAGACCCGCAGCAGCTCGCTGGTCGTCAGGTGCCCGGCGAGCACCTCGTCGTCGGCGAACGCGGGCCAGACCCCGACGACCTCGGCCCGCCACGCCGCGATCATCGCCTCGCTCATGCCCGCCGGCAGGGCCAGCGCGTCCGGCCAGCTCGCGAACGGCAGCCGCAGGTGCGCCGCGTCGACCAGGGCCGAGCGGACCCGGCCGTACTCGAAGTCGAGGAACCGCACTCCCTCGCCCGTCACCAGGTTGTTGTCCGGGCTCAGCTCGACCGGGCTGAACGCGCGGAAGCCCGCCGAGCGGGACTGCTCCAGCGCCTCCGCCACCTGCGTGCGCACCGCGTCCGGCGTCGGGATGCCCAGCCGCTCCTGGATCACCGACGGCACGCGCGCGCACAGCTCGTCGACGTCGCCCGGCTCGCTCTTCGCGGGCCCGCCGAGCCGGCGCAGCAGCGCGTTGAAGTCGGCTTCGCGGCCCGCTGTGCTCGCGTGCAGCCTGCCCAGGGAGCGCGCCCACGACAGCAGCGCGCGCTCGGCCGCGCGGGAGTCGCGCGCGTACAGCTTGTCCTCGAGTGTCGGCGTGCGACCGAGGTCCTCCAGGACCAGCACGCGGTCGCGGCCGTCGTGGGCCAGCAGCTCCGGGCACATCCGCTCGTCCGGGGCCAGCGCCGTGAACAGCTGGTAGCTGACCGCTTCCTGGGCGAACGGGTCCGCCCCCGCCTCCGGCCGCTCCGGGTAGTGCTTGATCACGAGCGTGCGCGGCAGGGCGAAGGACGACGACACCACCCGCGCGCGGACCACGGTCGCGGGCCCGCTCCCCGCCAGGTCCTCGGGCGCGACCAAGGTGATCGCACTGCCGAACCGGCGCGAAAGAACGGACTCGCCCGCCGCGACCGCCGCGGCGACGGCAAGGTGCTCGGCTCCTGCCCCGACCCCAGCGTCGCCGGCGGAGGAGGTGTCGACTGTCATTGTCACCGACCCTACTCGTGACTGAGCAACCATGGCTATTGACATCCGGACAACAAGGGGTTTCCGGTCATCCCCGGGAAAGCGGACGCGTTCCCACCGGTGAACGTTGCCCATTCCGGCGCACGATCAACACAATGGCCGCTGCTGCAACGATTCCGAGAAGGTTCACGAGCAGCTGGCCGACGGACTGGAGACACCGGCTCCACTCCCCCGCCACGGCCGCCACGACGGCGTAGCCCGCGGCCGGCACGGTCGTCACGGAGATGAACACGCCGACCAACGCGGCCGACTTCGCCGACGTCATCGCGAGCATTCCGGCGGCGCCGGCGAGCATCGCGACGACCAGCGACGGCACCCCCACGGAGAACACGAAGTCGACGTCGCTGTGCTGCTTCAGCTCGAACGCCTTCTCGCCGAAGACGTCAGTCACCCGCACCAGCAGCGCACCACCCAGCGTGACGACCATGGCCAGCGGGAAGCCGATACCCAGCGCCGCGCCGGCCAGCCGCACCAGGTCCCAGCGGCGCAGCACCAGGCCGACCGCCAGCGCGGCGAGCGGCCCGAACTCCGGCCCGACGACCATCGCGCCGACGATCGTGACGGCCGAGTCGGTGAGCACGCCGACCGCCGCGAGCAGGCAGGCGATGGTGAGGAACGCCAGGAACGTCACGTTGAGCCGCGACTCCTCGCCCGAGCGCGCGACCAGCTCCTGCCAGACGACGGCGTCCGCGCCTTCGCCCGGCGCGGCCTCTTCCGCCTCGTCGGCGGCGTCGGACAGCGCCGTGTCGAGCGCTTCGAGCGTGATCCCGCCGGTGTGGTCGAGCTCGAGGACGCACAGGGCGTCGACGATCTCGTCCGCCGCCTCGCGGGCGATGTCGGCCTCGACCAGGTCACCTGCGGGCTCCACGGCGACGCCGCGGTGCACGATCAGGTGCGCCGTCCCGGCGTGGGCCCGCAGGATGTCGAGCGCCTCGGCGGTCTTGTCCGGCGGGCACACGGCCCTCAGGTGCAGCACTAGCTCTGCGGGGCGGGCGCCGGCTTCGCGTCGATGCCGGCCTCCTTGCGCTGCTGCGCCGTGATCGGCGCGGGCGCCGCGGTCAGCGGGTCGTACCCGCCGCCCGTCTTCGGGAACGCGATCACGTCACGCAGCGAGTCGGCCTTGGCCAGCAGCATGACGATCCGGTCCCAGCCGAACGCGATGCCGCCGTGCGGCGGGGGGCCGAACTGGAAGGCGTCGAGCAGGAAGCCGAACTTCTCCTGCGCCTCCTCCTCGCCGAGGCCCATGAGGTTGAAGACGCGCTTCTGGACGTCGCCGCGGTGGATACGGATCGAGCCGCCGCCGATCTCGTTGCCGTTGCAGACGATGTCGTAGGCGTAGGCCAGCGCGTTGCCCGGGTCCTGCTCGAACTTGTCGATCCACTCCGGGGTCGGCGAGGTGAACGCGTGGTGCACGGCGGTCCACTTGCCGGAGCCGACGGCGACGTCGTCGCCGATGTCCTCGACCGGCGCGAACAGCGGCGCGTCGACGACCCACACGAACGACCAGGCGTCCTCGTCGATCAGGCCGAGCCGCTTGCCGATCTCGTCGCGCGCGGCACCCAGCAGCGGCTGCGTGCTCGACGCCTTGCCCGCGGCGAAGAAGATGCAGTCGCCCGGCTTCGCGCCCGCCGCGGCGGCGACGTTCTCGCGCTCGGTCTCGGACAGGTTCTTCGCGACCGGGCCGCCGAGGGTGCCGTCCTCGTTCACGAGGACGTACGCGAGGCCGCGCGCACCGCGCTGCTTCGCCCACTCCTGCCACGCGTCGAGCTGGCGACGCGGCTGGTCGGCGCCGCCCGCCATGACGACCGCGCCGACGTACGGCGCCTGGAACACGCGGAACGGCGTGTCGGAGAAGAACTCAGTCATGTCGGTGATCTCGAGGTCGAAGCGCAGGTCCGGCTTGTCGGAGCCGTACTTGGCCATCGCCTCGTGGTAGGTGATGCGCGGGATGGGCCGCGGGATCTCGTGCCCGATCAGCTTCCACAGCGCGGAGACGATGTCTTCGCCGAGCGCGATGACGTCGTCCTGCTCGACGAAGCTCATCTCGATGTCGAGCTGGGTGAACTCGGGCTGGCGGTCGGCGCGGAAGTCTTCGTCGCGGTAGCAGCGGGCGATCTGGTAGTACCGCTCCATGCCGCCGACCATGAGCAGCTGCTTGAACAGCTGCGGCGACTGCGGCAGCGCGTACCAGGAGCCGGGCTTGAGCCGCGCGGGCACCAGGAAGTCGCGCGCGCCTTCGGGCGTCGAGCGGGTCATCGTCGGGGTTTCGATCTCGACGAAGTCCTGGGCGTGCAGCACCTCGCGGGCGGCGCGGCTGACCTCGCTGCGCAGCCGCATGGCCGCGGCCGGGCCGCTGCGGCGCAGGTCGAGGTAGCGGTGCTTGAGGCGGACCTCTTCGCCGACGTCGACGCGGTCGTCGATCGGGAACGGCAGCGGCGCGGCTTCCGACAGCACCTCGAGCTGGGTCGCGAGGACCTCGATCTCGCCGGTGGGGATCTCGGCGTTCGCGTTGCCCTCGGGGCGCTTCGCGACGTCGCCGACGATCTTCACGCAGAACTCGGAGCGCAGCGCGTGCGCGCGCTCGGCCATCTCGCCCTCGCGGAAGACGACCTGGGCGACGCCGCTGGCATCGCGGAGGTCGATGAAGATGACGCCGCCGTGATCGCGCCGCCGGGCCACCCATCCGGTGAGGGTGACGGTCTGTCCGGCCTGCTCGGCACGCAGGGTGCCGGCGTTGTGAGTGCGGAGCACTGCGACTGCTCTCCTTCGACATGGGTGTTCTCGCCAGTGGAAAGGCTAACGAACCACCCACCCTACGACGTCGGCAGGCTTGGCTTGGCGGTGGTCCTCGCGGTGGTCAGAGCACGTGCCGCGGCCGCGCTTCGAGGGCGGCGACCAGCCGGTGGGCCTGGGCCAGGTAGGCGGCGACCTGGTAGATGCGCCCGCCGGGGTGGGCGACCAGCCAGTTCGCGGCCGCGGAGGCGGAGGCGAAGAACGGCTGGCCCGCGCAGGCGACGGCGTCGACGTTCTCCAGCCCGAAGCCGAGGTCGACGGCGGCGACCACGGCGGACGGCGGGTCGGCCTGGATGATGCCGTGCGCGGTGAGGTCGATCCGGATCCGGGTGCCGGTGACCGGGCAGGTCGCGGCCGCGTGGACGCGCTCGCCGGTGGCGATGGCCAGCAGGAACATGTCGACGGAGCCGTCCGGGCCGGCGCCGAGGGTGCCTTCGGCGGGCTCCACGCGGTGGTGGGCGCCGCGGGGTGCCGGGCCGGTCGAGACGAGGTCGCGGTGCAGGGTGAACCCGATCAGCTCGACGAGCCGCCGGGTTTCGGCCGAGGAGAGGCAGACGGTCGCGGCGAGCCGGTCGACGCTCACGGGGTGCCGTCCGGCCCGGGTCAGCTTCAGGGCGACCCAGGCGAGCCGGGCGGCCGCGACCCGGTCGGTCCGCGAGGTCGTCATCGCCGCACTCCCTTCCGGTTCGATCCCTTCGACGTTAGGCGCCGCCGCGGTGGGGCGACAACGACACGATCGGACATTTTCCCGCAAGCCGCCGACTCCGGGCCGCAAGCGACCGGAGGTTACGGCGAACGGCGCAGCGGCCACGGGGCGACCGGCGGTCGCGGGCGAAGCCTTCACACGGACGGCGGTACGGCAGGTGATGACGCACCACCCACCGCGCTCGTCCACAAAGGACCAATCGCCGCGCCGCCGGTGAGCGTCGTG
This sequence comes from Amycolatopsis nalaikhensis, assembly GCF_030264295.1. GTDB lineage: Bacteria > Actinomycetota > Actinomycetes > Mycobacteriales > Pseudonocardiaceae > Amycolatopsis > Amycolatopsis nalaikhensis. Next base: position 10,065,926 of record NZ_CP127173.1, read on the forward strand.
AGTGTTCAGGGCGGTTAGAACCGCCCTAAACACTCACGACCGGCTACGGCAGGTGTCAGAGGAGGCGCAGCTGTTCCGCTGGCGACGTCTCCGCGCGCGGTTCGGGTGCCGGTGCGGTGCCGCGCGCGTCGGACGCCGTCTTCGGCGCCAGGCCGTGGCGCCGCAAGAGCGGCGCGACCCGCTCACCCAGCCGCTCGCGGTAGGCCTTCGGCAGGTAGCTCCCCCGCGCGTACAGCTCCCGGTACCGCGGCACCAGCGCCGGGTACGCCCCGGCCAGCCACCGGCCGAACCATTCGCGCGCGCCCGGCCGCAAGTGCAGCGGGATGACCGTCGCGCTCGTCGCGCCCGCTTCGGCCAGCCGCGCGAAGAGCGCGTCCAGAGCCTCCGCCGAGTCCGTCAGCCACGGCAGCACCGGCGCCACCAGCACCGAACACGGCAGCCCGGCCTCGCCCGCCTTGCGGATCAGCTCCAGCCGCGCCCGCGGGCTCGGCGTCCCCGGCTCGAGGCGGTGCTGCAGCTCGCCGTCCAGCAACGCCAGCGAGACGGCCAGCGACACCGGCACGTCCGCCGAGACGTCACGCAACAGCGGCAAGTCGCGCGCCAGCACCGTGCCCTTCGTCAGCACCGACAACGGCGTCCCGGAGCGGGCGAGCGCCGTGATGATGCCCGGCATCAGCCGGTAGCGGCCTTCCGCGCGCTGGTACGGGTCGGTGTTCGTGCCCATCGCCACCGGCTCGCGCCGCCACGACGGCTTCTTCAGCTGGGCCGCCAGCACCTCCGGCGCGTTGAGCTTCACGACCACCTGCGTGTCGAAGTCGCGGCCCGCGTCGAACTCCAGGTACGTGTGGGTGTTCCGGGCGAAGCAGTTGTGCGACACCATGCCGTCGGCGATGAAGTCACCGGTGCCCGTCGTGATGTCGAACAGCGGGAGCTGCAGGCCCAGCGGCTCGATCGCCTCGACGCGGCGCCTGCTCGCGCCGATCACCGCGCCGTCCAGCGACCGCTTCCACGCCACCGCGGGGTTGCTCACGTGCAGGAACCGCAACACCTCCGCCGCGCCGCCGAGCAGCCGGACCTCTTGCCGGGTCGGGAACTTCGGCACCTCGTCGATCTGGTGGGCGAAGCCGAAGCGGGTGAGGGCGGCGGCGAACGCGTCGGCGATCTCGGGCTCGTCGTGCGCCACCGCGAGGACGCCGCGGCCGTAGCCGCCCGCGAGGTCGAAGACCCCCGCCAGGAACCCGCGCTGCCAATGGGCGTCCGGGTCCGGCGGCACCTTGAGGAACCCGACCGAAGCGCCGAAGTCCGGCAGGTACCGCAGGGCGCGCGCGGCCGCGTCCGCCTCCGCGGCGAACCCGCCGGAGCGCAGCATCCCGCACAGGTAGCCGGCCCGGTAGCCGAGCGTCTCGTCCGGCGTCGGCTCGAACCGGCCGACGCCGATCAGCTCGGCACCGGGCTCCAGGTGCGGCCGCTGCGCCGCGCCGAACTTGCTGCCGGTGACGTGCTTCCAGCCCTTGGCCGTGAGGAACCGGTGGTCGCCGCCGGCGACCAGCCGCGTGCCGTCCTCCAGGGTCACCCGGTACGCCGCGCGCAGGGTCGTCCAGTGCGCGAGCACCTTGGTCCGCACCAGCCGACGCGACGCGCCGTGGCCGCGGGTGCCGTAGATCTCGTCGCCGACCGCCAGCTCCGACAGCGCTCTCGTCCGCCCGTCGGCCAGCAGGATCCGGGTGCCGCCCTCCAGGCAGTATGTGCAGGCGTGAGAGCAGCCGCGGTACGGGTTCACCGTCCAGTTGAACGGCACCCCGGAGCCGGAGGGCACCTTGTTCAGCACCGACCGCGCGTGCACCTCGTGAAAGGTGACGCCGTCGAACTCCGGTGACCGCACGGTCCGCACCAGGCCCTCCAGCCCGGGCAGTGCCGGCTCACCCTCCCCCGCTCGCTGCCGATCCCATCGCACGGCGCCAGTCGAACATATGTTCTAGACGAGTGTCAAACGGCTTCGAGGCTCCTGGTACTCGTGGGACTACTGGGATTCCCCTCAGGACGAAAAGCGGTCCAGCGCCCGGATCTTGTTGGTCGCGTCCAGTGCCGCCACCTTGTAGGCCTCGGAGAGCGTCGGGTAGTTGAACACCGCGTCGACGAGGTAGTCGACCGTGCCGCCGCAGCCCATCACCGCCTGTCCGATGTGGACGAGGTCGGTCGCGCCGGTGCCGAACACGTGCACGCCCAGCAGCTTGCGGTCCGTCGTGGACACCAGGAGCTTGAGCATGCCGTAGCTGTCGCCGGTGATCTGGCCGCGCGCGAGCTCGCGGTATCGCGCGATGCCGACTTCGTAGGGCACCGACGACGACGTCAGCTGCGCCTCGGTCGACCCGACGTACGAAATCTCCGGGATGGTGTAGATGCCGATCGGCTGCAGCGCGCCCAGCCCGTTCGCCGGTTCGCCGAACGCGTGGTACGCGGCGAGCCTGCCCTGGTCCATCGACGTCGCCGCCAGCGCCGGGAAGCCGATGACGTCGCCGACGGCGTAGATGTGCGGCACCTCGGTGCGGTAGTTCTCGTCGACGACCAGGCGGCCGCGCTCGTCCGCGGTCAGCCCCGCCGCCTCGAGGTTGAGGTCGCCGGTCATGCCCTGGCGGCCTGCGGAGTACATGACGCCGTCGGCCGGGATGCGCTTGCCGCTGACCAAGGTGGTGATCGTGGCCTGGTCGGACACCGCGACGTCGGCGACCTTCTCGCCGAAGCGGAAGGTGACGCCGAGGTCGCGCAGCTGGAACTTGAGCGACTCGACGATCTCGGGGTCGCAGAAGTCGAGCATGTGGTCGCGCTGCTCGACCACGGTGACGCGCGAGCCGAGCGCGGCGAACATCGACGCGTACTCGATCCCGATCACCCCGGCGCCGACGACGACCAGCGACGACGGGATCTGCTCCAGGCGCAGGATCTCGTCGGAGTCGAGCACGCGGGCGGCGTCGAAGTCGACGTGCCCCGGCCGCGCGGGCCGGGTCCCGGTGGCGATCACGATGTGGTCGGCACTGAGCGTCCGCCGGTCGCCGCGGTGGCGGCCCTCGACGACGATCGTGTGCGGGTCGGCGAACGAGCCGGTGCCGGAGACCAGGTCGACGTGGTTGCGCATGAGCTGCGCCCGCACGACCTGGACCTCGCGCCCGACGACGTGCTGGGTGCGCGCGAGCAGGTCGGCGATGGTGATGTCCTGCTTGACGCGGTAGCTGGCGCCGTAGAGCTCGCGCTGGTTCATGCCGGTCAGGTAGAGGACGGCTTCGCGCAGCGTCTTGGAGGGGATGGTGCCGGTGTTGACGCACACGCCGCCGACCATGTCGTGCCGGTCGACGACGGCGACCCGTTTGCCGAGCTTCGCCGCGGCGATCGCGGCCTTCTGCCCGCCGGGGCCCGAACCGATGACGATGAGGTCGTACTCGTGCTCGCTCACGACGTCGAGCCTGCGCACCCGCGCGCTCCGGCGCAACCCCTCGCCGGTGAAGATCCGCGCGCGGCCGCGGTTCCGGGCTAGCGTGGCCGGGTGCTGCGCGTCTCGCTGCTCGGCGAGCAGGTGATCGCCGACGACCCGGCCGGCACCGTGCTGACGCGGTCGCCGCGGTCGGTCGCGCTCGTGGCCCACCTCGTCGTGCACGCCGGGCGGCCCCAGCCGCGGCGGCTGCTCGCCGGGCTGTTCTGGCCGGATTCCACCGACGCGCAGGCGCTGACCAACCTCCGCCGCGAGCTGCACCAGCTGCGCCGGGTGCTCGGCGACCCGCCGTCGCTCGCCGTCACCGGGCAGGACCTGTGCTGGCGGGACACGCCGTCGAGCCGGGTGGACGTGCGGGAGTTCGCCCTCGCCCACCAGGCCGCGCTGGCCGCGTCGGACCCCGGCGAAGCCGTTGCCCACGCGCGAACCGCGCTCGCCGCCTACCGCGGTGAGCTGCTGCCCGGCCTGGCCGACGACTGGGTCCTGGCCGCCCGCGCCGAGCTCGAGCGCCAGTGCGTCGAGCTGTGCGACCTGATCTGCCGGACCCCCGCGGGCGACCCGGCCGCCGCGCTCGCCGCGGCCCGCAGCCGGATCCGGCTGCGGCCGCTGGAAGAGACCGGCTACCGGACGCTGATGGGGCTGCAGGCCGACGCGGGCGACCGCGCGGGCGCGGTGAGCACCTACCACCGGTGCGCGTCGGTCCTCGAACGCGAGCTCGGCGTCGTCCCGGCCGAACCGACCCGCGCGGCGCTGCGGCGCCTGCTCGTCCGGGCCGGCCCCGAGGTCCGGCGGGCGGCCGCGACCGGGCTCGTCGGCCGGGCAGCCGAGCTGACGCGGCTCGGGCAGCGGTGGCACGCGGCCGCCGCGGGCCGTCCCGGGGTCGTGCTCGTCCGCGGCGACGCCGGGGTCGGCAAGACGCGGCTTGTCACCGAGCTGGCCGGGCTGGCGCGCGCGGACGGCGCCGTCGTCGCGACCGGCCGCTGCTTCGGCTCGGCCGGGCGCCTCCCGCTCGCGCCGGTGGCCGACTGGCTGCGCACCCCGGCCGTCCAGCGGGCGGGGGTGGCCCTGGACCCGGTGTGGCGGGCCGAGGTCGAGCGGCTGCTGCCCGCCGCGCGCCCGGCCACCGGCGGGCACCCGACCGTCGACGCCTGGCAGCGCCTGCGGTTCTTCGAGGGGCTCGCCCGCGCGCTCACCGCGGGCGGGCGGCCGGTCCTGCTGGTGCTCGACAACGTGCAGTGGTGCGACGAAGAGACGCTCGCGTTCCTGGCCTTCGCCCTCGGCCTCCTGCCGGACGCGCCGCTGCTGGTCGCCGGGACGCTGCGCGACGGCGACCTCGACCCCGGCCTCGCCGCCTGGACGAGCCAGCTGCGCGACGACGGAAAGCTGACCGAGCTGCCGCTGCGCCCGTTCGACGCCGACGGCACCGCGCACCTCGCCGAGGCCGTCGCCGGGCACCCGCTGCCCGCGGCGGACCACGCGCTGCTGCACGCGGCCACGGGCGGGTTCCCGCTCTACGTCGTGGAAGCGTTGCGCACCCGAGATTCCCCGCCGTCCGGCCGCCTGGACGGCGTGCTGCGGACCCGGCTCGAACAGCCCGGCCCGGCGGCCCGCGAAATCGCCGGGCTGGCCGCCGCGGCGGGCCGCGACGTCACCCTCGAGCTGCTCACGGAGGCGAGCGACCTCGACGCCGACACCGTCGTCGAGGCCGTCGACGAGCTGTGGCGGCGCCGGATCCTGCGCGAGGTCGGCGGCGGCTACGACTTCACCCACGACCTGTTGCGGGAGGCCGCTTACCAGCAGGTCAGCCCGCCGCGGCGGTGGCTGCTGCACCGGCGGCTGGCCCAGGGTCTGGAGCTGCTGCACGCCGAGGACCCCGACGGCGTGGCGGCGCAGCTGGCCGAGCAGTACGCGCGCGGCGGCCGCCCCGACCGCGCCGTCGAGCACTACCGGCGCGCGGCCGCCGTCGCGGCCCGGACGTTCGCGCACGCCGAGGCGATCCGGCGGCTGGAGGAAGCGTTGGCGCTCGTCCGCGCGCGCCCGGCCAGCGGCAACCGCGACCGCGCGGAGCTTGCCGTCCTCGAAGCCCTCGCCGGGCCGCTCAACGCCCACCGCGGCTACTCCTCCCCCGAGCTGCAGCACGTCCTGGAACGGTCGCTCGAGCTCGCGGAGTCCAGCGGCAGCAAGGAATCCGCGCTGACGGCGTTGCTGGAGCTGTGGTCGTCGCGGTTCGTCCAGGGCCGGACGGCGGAGGCGCACCAGGCCGCCGAGCGCGCCCTCACGCTGGTCCGCCCGGGCACCCGCGCCGAACAGAGCGGCTCGGCGCACTTCATCGTCGCGGGCTCGGCGCTGAGCCTCGGGCACGACCCGGCCGAGGCGCTGCGACACTTCGAGCTGGGTGTCGAGCGCACGCGCGACGCGTCGTCGTGGCCGATCGGCACCCGCCCCGACGTGCACGGGCCCGCCTGGGCCGCGCACGCGCACTGGCTGCTCGGCCACGACGACGCGGCCGTGGCGAGCAGCGCCGACGCCATCGCGCTGGCCCGGCGGATCGAGCAGCCCTACAGCCTCGCCATCGCGCTGGCCTACGCCGGGATCACCCACCAGATGCGGCGCGACCGGACGGCGCTGTGGGCGGCGGTGTCCGAGCTGCACGCCCTGTGCGACCGCTACGGCTTCGCCTACTACCGCGAATGGGCCCTGCTGCTGGGCGGCTGGGCCCGCGGCGATGCGGCCGGGCTGGCCGCGGCGCAGCAAGGCGTCGCGAACCTCAAGGCCGAGGGGTCGTTCGCGCGGATGCCGTACTGGCTGTCGCTGGTCGCCGAGCTGGCCGACGCCGAGACGGCCCGCGCGACGCTGGACGCCGCCCTCGCCGCCGGGGAAGCCCGCGACGACCGCTGGTGGCTGCCGGAGGTGCTGCGCCTGCGGGCCGCCCACGACGTCGACCCCGGCCCCCGCCTGCGGGCGGCCGCGGAGCTGGCCCGCGCCCAGGGCAGCGTCGCTCTGCGGCGGCGGGCGGAGGCGGACCTGGGCGTTCGGCTCCCGTCCTGACCGGCGCGAACGGACCGAACGCTGCGCGAACGCCCGCTGCCTACGTTCCCTCCCGTACCGGAAATCCGAGAGGGGCCACCATGACCACCACCGCACTGCCGCACGAGGAACTGGCCGCCGCGCTGCGCGGCACCCTCGTCACGCCGGCCGACCCGGGCTACGACGAAGCCCGCGCGGTCTACAACGCCATGATCGACAAGCGGCCGGCGGCGATCGCCTACTGCCGCGACGCCGCCGACGTCGTCACCTGCGTCCGCTACGGGCGCGAACAGGGCCTGGACCTGGCCGTGCGCGGCGGCGGCCACAACGCGGGCGGCCTCGGCGTCGCCGACGGCGCGCTGGTCGTCGACCTGTCCGGGTTGCGCAGCACCACGGTCGACCCGGTGAACCACACCGTCCGCGCCGACGCCGGGTGCACGTGGGGCGACGTCGACCACGCGACGGTCGCGTTCGGGATGGCGACGCCGTCGGGCATCGTCTCCTCGACCGGCGTCGCGGGCCTGACCCTCGGCGGCGGCATCGGCTACCTGGCCCGCCGCTTCGGCCTGACGGTCGACAACCTGCTGGCCGCGGACGTCGTCCTCGCGGACGGCTCGTTCGTGCACGCGTCCGAGTCGTCGCACCCCGACCTGTTCTGGGCGCTGCGCGGCGGGGGTGGCAACTTCGGCGTGGTCACGTCGTTCACGTTCCGCTGCCACGACATCGGCGAGCGCGGCGTGGTGATCGGCGGCCCGGTGCTCTACGACCTGGCCGACACACCCGACGTGCTGCGCTGGTACCGCGAGCTGCTGCCGTCACTGCCCGAGGAGCTGAACGGCTGGTTCGGCCTGCTGACCATCCCGCCCGCGCCGCCGTTCCCCGAACAGCTGTGGGGACGCAAGGCGTGCGGCATCGTCTGGTGCTACACGGGCGCGCACGACAAGGCCGACGAGGTGCTGGCGCCGGTCCGCTCGTTCGGGTCGCCGTTGCTGGTGGGCCTGCACGACCTGCCGTACACGGCGTTGCAGGGGGCGTTCGACGCGCTGTACCCGAAGGGGCTGCAGTGGTACTGGCGCGCGGACGTGTTCCACGAGATCTCCGACGCGGCCATCGACGTCCACCTCAAGCACGGCGAGGGCCTGCCGACGATGCACTCGTCGATGCACCTGTACCCGATCGACGGCGCGGCGAGCCGGGTCGCGCCCGACGCGACGGCGTTCCCGCACCGCTCGGGCGGCTGGTCGGGCGTGATCGTCGGGGTGGACCCGTCGCCGGCGCAGGCCGAGACGATCTCGCGGTGGACGCGGGAGTACTGGGAGGAGCTGCACCCGACGTCGGCGGGCGGGGCATACGTCAACTTCATGATGGAGGAGGGCCAGGACCGGGTGCGCGCGTCGTACGGCGCGAACTACGACCGGCTGGCCGCGGTGAAGCGGCGGTACGACCCGGACAACGTGTTCCACATCAACCAAAACATCCACCCGGCGTGACCCGCGGGGCTGACGGCCGACGGGGGGCCGTCAGCCCCGCGGGGTAGGTTTTCGGGGTGATCGGCATTCCGGCGACCCGGTGGGACGTCCTGCTCGCGATCGCCGCCGGCGGTGCGCTGGGCAGCCTCGCCCGGTACGGCCTGTCGGTGGCGCTGCCGCACGCGCGCGGCGAGTTCGCCGTCGCCACGCTGCTCACCAACGTGCTGGGCTGCCTGCTGATCGGCATCCTGATGGCGCTGCTCACGACGACGGCGCGCCCGCACCACCTGCTGCGGCCGTTCCTCGGCGTGGGGATCCTCGGCGGGTTCACGACGTTCTCCACGTTCGTGACCGACACCCTCGACGCGGCGACGACCGGGCACCTCGTGGGATCCTTGGCGTACGCGGCCGCGTCGCTGGCACTGTGCTTGACGGCGGTCGCGGCCGGGCTCACGGCGACACGAGCGGTGCGGAAGGGGCGCTGATGGACGGACCGGCGACACGCCTGACGATCTACATCGGCGAGGACGACCACTGGCACCACAAGCCGCTGTACCACGAGATCGTCCGGCGGGCCCGCGACGCCGGGCTGGCGGGCGCTTCGGTGCTGCGCGGCGTCGAGGGCTACGGCGCGTCGTCGCTGATCCACACGACGCGGATCCTGTCGCTGTCGGAGGACCTGCCGGTGGTGGTCGTGATCATCGACGCCGAGGAGAAGCTGCGGGCGTTCCTGCCGCAGCTGGACGAGCTGGTCGGCGAGGGCCTGGTGACGCTCGACCAGGTCGAGGTGGTCCGCCACGTGGGGCGGACGGAGTGACGCTGGTCCTGGTGGCCCTCGGCGGGGCGGCGGGGTCGGTGCTGCGCTACCTGACCGACCGCCGGGTGCAGGCGTGGCGGGACTCGGTGTTCCCGTTCGGGACGCTGACGGTGAACGTGGTGGGCTCGTTCATCCTGGGCTTCCTCAGCGGCTGGCTGCTGCACGGGGCGGAACCGTCGTCGGTGCGGTCGCTGGTGGCGGTCGGTTTTTGTGGCGGGCTGACGACGTTCTCGACGTTCGGGTACGAGACCGTGCGGCTGTTCTTGGAGAAGACGCGGCTGTACGCGGTGCTCAACGTGGTGGTGACCGTGCTGGCGGGGCTCGCCTCGGGCGCCGCCGGGCTCTTGCTCGCCACCGCGATCTGGTCCTGACCCGAGCGCCCCAATGTGGCCTTCGGTGCGTCAGACGCAACCAAGGCGGCCTTCGGTGCGCCACACGCAACCAAGGCCGCCTTCGGTGCTCCTCCCATGCCCCCACCGCCACCCTCAACGGAGACGCTGCGCGCCGCAGTGCCCATTCAACGCAACCAAGGCCGCCTTGGGGCGCTTCGGATCCTCAGCGCGGCGCGAGGCCGCGGACCTGCTCGAAGGGATCCCCACCGGCCGGCAGCAACGCGATGATCGGCGTCGTCAGCCCATTGTCCACATAGGACCGCACCTGCTCCCGGCACGACTCGACGCTGCCGTGGATCACCAGCTCGTCCACCACCGAATCCGGGATCACCTGGTTGGCCTTCTGCCGGTCCCCGGCCGCCCAGGCCTCGTGCATCGGGGCCAGCGCCTCGCCTCGGCCCAGCCACTCGTGGAACGCCGCGTACACCGGGACCGTCAGGTAGCTCGAGATCAGCATCCGCCCCAAGCCGCGCGCCACCTCCGCGTCCTCCGTCGGGCACACGAAGATCCGGGCCGCCAGCTCGACGTCCGGCCCGATGACCGAACGCACCTGGGGCACGTCCGAAGCCGCCAGCCAGTTCGTGATCGCGCCGTCCGCCTCGCGGGACGCCAAGCGCAGCATTCCCGGACGCAGGGCCGCCAGCATGATCGACGGCGGTGGGTCCACCGGGCGCTCCAGGCGGAACTTCGACACCGCGAACGTCTCGTACTCCTCGCTGACCTTCTCCCCCGCCAGCGCCGTCCGCAGGAACCGCAGCGTGTCCCGCGAACGCGCGAACGGCGCGTCGAACGAAGCCGCGTTCCAGTTGGACACGATCACCGGGGACGACGCGCCGATGCCGAGGACGAACCGGCCCGGGGCCAGCTCGGCCACCGTCGCCGCCTGCATCGCCAGCAGGCCGGGGCCGCGCGTGTACACCGGCACGATCGCCGTGCCCAGCCGCAGCTGGGGGGCCCACTGTGAGGCCAGCACCAGCGGCGTGAACGCGTCCGCGCCCGCCGTCTCGGCCGTCCACGCGTCCGTGTAGCCCAGGTCCGGCAGCTGCTCGACCAGCTCGCGGTGCGCGGTCAGCGGCACCCCGGTCAACGGGATCGTGAGGCCCCAGCGACTCATGCGGTCTCCTTTTCGACGGCCGACAGTTCGCGCAGCAGCCAGTCCACCTGCGTGCGCATCAGGTTCTCCGCGACCTCTTCGGCCTGCGGCGTCATGTGGGTCGCCCCCGCCAGCGGCAGGAACACGTGCGCGCGGCCCTTCGCCAGCAACGCCGACGACAGCCGCAGCGCGTGGGCGACGAACACGTTGTCGTCGGCCAGCCCGTGCACGATCAGCAGCGCCCGGCTCAGCTCGCCCGCGCCCTCGATCAGCGAGTTGTGCGCGTAGCTCTCCGGCTCGTCCTGGGGCTTGCCCAGGTACCGCTCGGTGTAGTGCGTGTCGTACAGCGACCAGTCGGTGACCGGCGCGCCCGCGACCGCCGCGTGGAAGACGTCCGGCCGCCGCAGCACCGCCAGCGCCGACAGGTACCCGCCGTACGACCAGCCGCGGATCGCGACCCGCTCGACGTCCAGCTCGGGGAACCGCGCGGCCGCGGCCTGCAGGGCGTCGACCTGGTCGGCCAGCGTGACGTCGGCGAGGCGCCCGGCGATCTCGCGCTCCCACACCGCGCCGCGGCCCGGCGTGCCGCGTCCGTCCGCGACCAGCACCGCGAAGCCCTGGTCGGCCAGCCACTGCGACGTCAGGAACGCGTTGCGGCTCTGCAGCACGCGCTGGGCGTGCGGCCCGCCGTACGGGTCCAGCAGCACCGGCAGCTTGCCTTCGCTCGGCTCGTAGCCGCGCGGCAGGAGCAGCGCCGCGCGCAGGCCGCGCTCCCCCAGCGTCAGCCAGGTCAGGTTCGGCACGATGTCCGGGTCCACAGTGGACGTCGCGATCGACGCCACCGGCTCGCCGTCCCGCAGCACCGAAACCCGCGGCCCGCTGTACTCCAAGCTCCACGAAGACAACACGGTGAGCGCGGCCGATCCGGCGCCGACGTGCACGCCGTCCACAGTGGACAACCGGCGGACGGAACCGCCTTCGGTGCGGAACACGTGGATCTGCGTCGGGTCGTCCTCGGACGCGCTGAAGAGGATCTCCTCGCCGACGTCGAGCACCGCGCGCAGCTGCAGCCCGGCCGGGGTGACGGCCTCGCCGCCGACGAACAGCCGGTGGTCGCCGTCGACCATGCCCTCGGTGACCAGGCGCCCGTCCGGCGTCCACGCGGGGACGCCGCCGACGATGTCGATCCAGTGCTGGTCGCTCGCCGTGTGCACCACCGACGTCGAGCCGTCGGCGACGTCGAGGGCGAGCACGTCCATCCGCTTCTGGTCGCGCGGCTGCACGGCCAGCAGCGGCGCGCCACCGGCGGACCAGTGCACCGAGGCGAGGTACTCCCAGTCGCCCGGGGCGACGTCCACGCGGGAGCCGTCGAGCCCGAGGACCGCCAGCGACACGAGCGCGTTCGTCGTGCCCGCGGCCGGGTAGGCGACGACGTTCGCCGGGTTCTGCGGGTTGGCCGGGTCGGCGATCGTCCAGCGCGGCACCGGGCCGCGGTCGGACCGCTCGGCCAGGACGCTCCGGCCGTCGGGAGCCCACCAGTAGCCGCGGGTGCGGTCCATCTCCTCCGCGGCGATGAACTCGGCGAGGCCCCACGCGATGTCGTCGCCGTCCTCTTCGACCAGCACGCGGTCTTCGCCGGTGGCCAGCTCCATCACGTGCAGCCGCCGGTTCTGCACGTACGCGACGTGCGTGCCGGTCGGGTTCGGGCGCGGGTCGATCACCGCGCCGTCGACGCGCAGCGTGACCTCTCCCGACGCGAGATCCAGGGTGTAGAGCTTCCCCGAAAGCGAGAAGGCCGCGACGGTGAAGCCCGCGTCGACGCCGTAGTGGACGACGCCGCCGCCGGTCTCGCGGGCCCGTTCGCGCCGCGCCCGCTCCTCGGGCGGCAGCTCCTCTTCGCCGGGCAGCAGCTCGACGGCGTCGACGAGCTTCGTCTCGGCGCCGGTGGCCAGGTCGGCCGACCACAGGCTGTGCCGGGGGTCGGTGCCCGACTCGGCGCGCAGGAACAGCACGCGGGAGCCGTCCGGGGCGACCCGGAACTCCTTCGGCGCGCCGAGGGTGAAGCGCTGGGTACGGGCCTGCTTGCGGAGGAACGGGAGGTCGTCGACATCGGTCACGCCCGCACTCTTCCAGACGCTCACGCCGATCCGCCAACACCCTTCAGCTTCGCCAGCTCGGCGTCGGCGTCGTAGCCGGGTTCCGGGAACTTCGGCTTCAGCTCGGTGAGGGTCTCGATGAGCAGCTCGGCGACGGCCCAGTTGCGGTACCACTTGTGGTCGGCGGGCACGGCGTACCAGGGCGCGCGGGCGGTGGAGGTCTTCTTGAAGATGTCGGCGTACGCCTCGGCGTAAGCGCCCCAGTGGCCGCGCGCCTCGAGGTCGCCCGGGTTGTACTTCCAGCGCTTCTCCGGCGTGACGAGCCGCGCCTTCAGCCGCTTGAGCTGCTCCTCCGGTGAGATGTGCAGGAACACCTTGAGCACGGTCGTGCCCGCCTCGGCCAGCTCCGCCTCGAACGCGTCGATCTCGGCGTACCGGCGGCGCCGCTCGGCGCCGGTGAGCAGCCCGTTCACCCGCGGGACCAGGATGTCCTCGTAGTGCGAGCGGTCGAAGACGCCGATCTCGCCGGGGCCGGGCAGGCGCTTGCGGATCCGCCACAGGTAGTGGTGGCGCCGCTCGGCCGCGGTCGGCTTCTTGAACGCGGAGTAGCGGACGCCCATCGGGTTGACCAGGCCGAGCACGTGCGACACAGTGCCGCCCTTGCCGGAGGTGTCCATGCCCTGCAGCACCAGCAGGACACTGCGGGTGCCGCCGCCGACGCCCTCGGCGTAGAGCGCCTCCTGCAGCGCGGACAGCCGCTCGCCCGCACTGTCGAGCTTCGCGAGGGCCTTGGGCTTCTTACCCGGTCCGATGGGCGTCGAGCCGGGGTCCGGCAACGCGCCGTCGATACGCAGCGCGTCCCGGACCCGGCTGGTGTTCTCGACCATCCCGTGAAGTTACCCGCTCAGGCGGCGGCTTTCTCGGCGAAGAGCTCCAGCAGGGCGCCGTGCCCGCCGTCGCCGGAGACGCCGTCGCGGACCTTCGCGCCGGTTTCGCCGTGGCGCTCGAAGGCCCGGTGTTCCAGCTCGACGCGGGTGCGGCGCGGCCCCTCCTCGATGAATCTGACCTCGATCTCGCTGGCGTGCGCGGGATCGGGGTCGATCCGCCAGTCGCCGTCGATGCGCCAGGACAGCACCACCCGGGCGGGTGGCTCCCAGACGAGCACCTCGCCCCAGTCGCACTCGGCGCCGTCGACGGTCCGCTCGTACCAGCGCCCGCCCGGCTTCGGCTCGAGGACGGCTTCCGCCAAGTCGCCCTGCCCGATGTGGTGAGCGCGCGGCCACCAGCTATCGAAGGCCTCGGTGTAGGTCTTGAACGCGTGCGCGCGCGAGCACGCGACGGTGACGGTTTTGCGGATCGGTTCCAGCGTCATGACGGCTCCTCTTCGGTGGATTCGGCGTACTCGGCGAAGGCCCGCAGCGCGTCCGACCACATCCCGTCGAGGTAGGCGCGCAGGGCGGCGATCCCGGCCGGTTCCAGCCGGTAGAGCCGCTTGGTGCCCTGGGCCCGGTCGGCGACCAGGCCCGCCTCCTTGAGCACCTTGAGGTGCTGGGACACGGCCGGGCGGCTGATCGGCAGGGCGGCGGCCAGCTCGCCGACCGCCCGCGGCCCGTCACGCAGCGCTTCGAAGATCGCGCGGCGCGAGGGGTCGGCGAGGGCGGCCAGCTGGTCACTTCCGTAAGTCGCCACGAACGGTAAGTTACGGCTTACCGAGTAGTTCGTCAACGGGTGCGCAGCGTTTCGGTGGTCCAGCGCGAAGATTGCGCAACGGACGACGGGTGAAAGCAACGATTCCCGGCTGAAGTCTGCGTCTTCTGCCTTTAACCTGAACGCATGACGACGTTCGCCGGCCGGGAGACCGCCGCCCCCTCCGCCGCGAGCTTCATCGAGCTCGACGAGCGGTGGAGCACGCACAACTACCACCCGCTGCCCGTCGTGATCGCCGAAGCCTCCGGCGCCTCGGTGACCGACGTCGAGGGCCGGTCCTACCTCGACTTCCTGTCCGGCTACTCGGCCCTGAACTTCGGCCACCGCCACCCGGACCTGATCGCCGCCGCGGTCGAGCAGCTCGGCCGGGTCACGCTGACGTCGCGGGCGTTCCACCACGACCAGCTGGGCCTGTTCTGCCGCGAACTGGCCGAGCTGACCGGCACCGAGCTGGTGCTGCCGATGAACTCCGGCGCCGAAGCCGTCGAGTCGGCGGTCAAGGTGGCCCGCAAGTGGGCGCACCGGGTCAAGGGCGTGCCGGACGGCACCGCCGAGATCATCGTCGCCGGCGCCAACTTCCACGGCCGGACCACCACGATCGTGTCGTTCTCGACGGACGAGACGGCGCGCGCGGACTTCGGCCCGTTCACACCGGGCTTCGTCACGGTGAAGTACGGCGACGCGGCCGCGTTGCGCGACGCGATCACCCCGCGCACGGCGGCGGTGCTGTTGGAGCCGGTCCAGGGCGAGGCGGGCGTGATCGTGCCGCCGGAGGGCTACTTCGCCGAGGTGCGGCAGGCGTGCGACGAGCACGGCGTGCTGCTGATCGCGGACGAGATCCAGTCCGGCCTGGCCCGCACGGGCACGGTGCTGGCGCTGGACCACGAGGGCGTCCGCGCGGACGTGTACACACTGGGCAAGGCCCTGGGCGGCGGAATCCTCCCGGTATCGGCGGTGGTGGGCCGCGGCGACGTGCTGGGAGTGCTGAAGCCGGGCGAGCACGGCTCGACCTTCGGCGGCAACCCGCTGGCGTGCGCGGTCGGGCGCGCGGTGGTTCGCCTGTTGCGCACCGGCGAGTTCCAGCAGCGGTCCACGGAGCTGGGCGCGCACCTGCACGCGCGGTTGAACGCGCTGGTCGGCACCGGGCTGTCCGAGGTCCGCGGCCGCGGGCTGTGGGCGGGCATCGACATCGCGCCGGGCGGGCCGTCCGGGCGCGAGGCGTCGGAAGCGCTGGCGACGCGGGGCGTGCTGTGCAAGGAGACGCACGAGCGGACCCTGCGCGTGGCTCCGCCGCTGGTGATCACCCGCGAGGAGCTGGACCGAGGGATCGACGCGATCGCCGAGGTCATCCGCCCCTGAACCACCCGGATGCCGCCGGGTGAGCCTCCCGCCCCGGCGGCATCCGGGAGCACAACGCCTCGCCCGCGCGCGCTGAAGGGGACTTTGCTCCCATCACATCGCAGGAAAGTCCCCTTCAGCGCGGCAGATGCGATGAACGTCCCCTTCAGCCCACCGCGGACCGGCCGGGTGCCGTACCGCTGCCGGGAGCACATCGTCCCCTTCGGACGTTGTGCCCGGTATGGGATCAGGGGAATGGGTGGAACGGCCGCTGGTCGGCGCGGACAGCGTCACCCCGGCCGAGCTGTACGAACAGGGCAAGCGGCTCCGCGAAAAGACACCAGCCACCGCGCACGACCACGAGGCCGCCGCACCGGACCGGCCGACACCGCTCCACTATTTCGAAGCCAGCAACGCCGGGCGCCTCCCGGAACTGGTCGAACTCCGGCGGGAACGCATGCGCACCTCGCCGTTCACCTTCTTCCGCGGGGCCGCCGGGCTGATGGGCGCCGACCTCGCGGGCACGCCGTCGTCGGGGGTCACGGCGCAGCTCTGCGGGGACGCCCACGCCGCGAACTTCGGGCTCTACGGCACGCCCGAAGGCAAGATCGTGATGGACATCAACGACTTCGACGAGACCGTGCCCGGCCCGTGGGAGTGGGACCTCAAGCGGCTCGCCGCCAGCCTCGTGCTCGCCGGGCGCGAGGGCGGCATCGGCGAGTCCGGGTGCCGCGAAGCCGCCGAAGACGCCGTCAAGTCCTACCGGCGGACCATCCGGGCGCTCGCCGACCTGCCGTTCCTGCGCAGCTGGAACGCGCTGCCGGACTCCTCGGTGCTGTCGAAAGCGCGCGCCGACGAGCTGATCGACGACTTCGCCGACGCGGCCGAGAAAGCCCGCAAGAACACCAGTGCCAAGGTGTCGGCCAAGTGGACCGAGCGCGTCGACGACCACGAGACCGGCCTGGCGCGGCACCGGTTCGTCGAGGACCCGCCCGTGCTGACGCACGTCGACGAGAACACCGCCGAGGCCGTCGCCGCCGGGCTGGTGTCCTATGTGGACTCCCTGCGCGAGTCGCGGCGGACGCTGATCGCGCGATACCGGCTCGCCGACGTCGCCTTCCGCGTCGTCGGTACCGGCAGCGTGGGGCTGCGCAGCTACGTCGCCCTGCTGCACGGCAACGACGAGGAAGATCTGGTGCTGCAGGTGAAACAGGCCCAACGGCCCGCACTTGCGCCGTACCTCGGCCTGCCCGCGGCGGAGCACGAGGGCCGCCGGATCGTCGACGGCGCCCGGCTCGTCCAGGCGGAGACGGACATCCTGCTCGGCTGGACCACCATCGACGGCCGTCCGTTCATCGTCCGGCAGTTCCGCAACCTCAAGGGCGACATCAACCCGGCGGAGCTGGAGAAGGACCACCTCGACGACTACGGGCGGCTCGCGGGGGCGTTGCTGGCCCGCGCGCACACGCGGTCGTTGCACCCGAAGCTGCTGGCGGGCTACTTCGCCGAGGACGAAGACCTCGACGAAGCCATCGGCGCGTATGCGGTCCGGTACGCGGATCTCACCGAAGCCGACCACGCCGCCTTCTCCACCGGGTCGTGAGTGGTTAGGGCGGTTCTAACCGCCCTAAACACTCACGAGGTCCACGACGTCGGCCGCGCAGCCCCAGGCCAAGGTGATGCCCGAACCGCCGTGGCCGTAGCAGTGCACCACGTCGCCCTCGCGCTCCAGCCGGACCACCGGCCGGAACGGGCGCAGGCCCACCACCGAACGCAGCACCTCCGCGCCCGCCAGTGCCGGGACCAGCTCGCGGCAGCGGCGCACGATGTCCGCCGTCACGCCCGGGTTCGGTTCCGTGTCGCCGCGGCCCGGCTCCTCCGTGCCGCCGCACACCACGTGCGTTCCGTGCGGGATCGCGTACGTGACCCCGGGGCCCGTCTCGTCCACCACGAACTCCGTCAGTCCCGGGTCGGCCAGGTGCACGACCTGGCCGCCGATCGGGACCATCGAGCCGTCACCGGCCAGCGGGCCCGCGCCGAGGCCCGCCGCGTTCACCACCGGGCCCAGCCCCGCGAGCGTCGTCAGCGGCCGGTACTCCACGCGCACGCCCCGCGCGAGCACCCGCGCCAGCAGCCACTCCAGGTACGTCGGCGTGTCCACCAACGCCGTCGTGAAGAGCAGCTGGTCGCCGTCGCGGACCGGGTCGATCATCGCCCGCAGCCACTGCGGCTCCGGCTCGCCCGAAGCCAGCAGGACGCGGCCACGCCGGAATCGCACCCCCGGCGCCTCCTGCTCGCGCAGCACGTCCAGGGTCGCCGCCGTCCACCGCGCGATCCGCTTGTCCGGGCGGCGCACCGGCGGGTACAGCACCCCGCCCGCCACCGCCGACGTCGACTCGCCGGGACCTGCCGCCGAAACCACCGTCACGTCGTGGCCCGCACCGGCCAGCCGGTACGCGCAGCTCAAGCCGATGATCCCGGCCCCCGCCACCGTGATGTGCATCCACTCCTCCTCTCCCCGCATCGTGGCAGACGGCCATCCCACGGCGTCGCGGCTACCCTCGCGCGGGTGAGGACGATGTGGGTGCCGGCCGCGGTCTGCGGGCTGCTCGCGCTGCTGCTCGGCCTGCCGTTCGCCGGCGGCACGGCACCCGGCGAGCTCGACAGCGCCGCCGACGAAGCCGTGACGCACCTGAGCCCCGGCGTGCTGCGCGCGCTGGTCTTCCCGACCGAGCCGTACGTCGTGCTCGCGTTGGGCCTTCTCGCCGTCGTCCTGTGCCTGCGCGCCGGACGGCGGACCGACGCCGCCCTCGCGCTCGGTGCGCCGCTGCTGGCGATCCTGCTGACGAGCTTCCTGCTGAAACCGCTGTACGACCGGTGGAAGAACGGCACGCTCGTCTACCCGAGCGGCCACACCGTGAGCCTGGTGGCGGTGCTGACCGTGCTCGTGCTCGTCACGCGCAAGGTGTTCGTGGTGGTGCTGGCCGCGCTGGCGCTGCTGGCGGCCGCGGCCGGGCTGGTCGGCCTCGGCTACCACTACCTCACCGACGTCGCGGGCGGGACGCTCTTCGCGGTCGCCGTCGTGCTGCTCACGTGGTCGGTGCCGCGTCCCGCGCCAGCGCCGTCAACCGGCTGACCGCGCGCAGGTACTTCTTGCGGTAGCCGCCGTTGACCATCTCCTCGGTGAACAGCGACGGCAGCGGCTCGCCGGAGACGACGACCGGGATCGCCCGGTCGTAGAGCCGGTCGGCGAAGGCGACCAGCCTCAGTGCCACGTTCTGGTCCGGCGCCGGGTGGATGCCGCGCAGGTGCACGCGGGTGACGCCGTCCAGCAGCCGCCCGTAGCGCGAGGGGTGCAGTGCGGCCAGGTGCTCGACCAGCGCGTCGAAGTCGTCCACAGTGGACCCTTCGTGCGCGGCCACCGACGCCTCCAGCTCGTCCGGGGAAACCGGCGGCGGCGCCTCGGGGAGGCCGCGGTGGCGGTAGTCCGGGCCGTCGACGCGCACCACGCCGAAGCGGGCCGAGAGCGTCTGGATCTCGCGCAGGAAGTCCTCGGCGGCGAACCGGCCTTCGCCGAGCTTCTCCGGCAGCGTGTTCGACGTCGCCGCGACGTACACGCCCGCGTCCATCAGCTCCTGCAGCAGCCGGGTGACCAGCGTCGTGTCGCCCGGGTCGTCCAGCTCGAACTCGTCGATCGCCAGGATCCGGTGCTCCGACAGCCGCCGGACGGCCTCGGCGAAGCCCAGCGCGCCGACCAGGTGGGTCAGCTCGACGAACGTGCCGTACGCCTTGGGCGAGGGCGCCGCGTGCCACGTCGAGGCGAGCAGGTGGGTCTTGCCGACGCCGAACCCGCCGTCGAGGTAGAGGCCCATCGGCCCGGACGGCTCGGACGACCCGCCGAAGAGCTTGAACCGCTTCTTCTCGCGCCGCGCGCCGACCTTCCCGGCGAACGCCGAGCACGCCTCGACCGCGGCGGCCTGGCTCGGCTCGTCCGGGTTCGGGATGTAGGTGCCGAACCGGACGGCGTCGAAGCGCGGCGGCGGCACCAGCGCGCCGATCAGCTCGTCGGAGGACAGCTCGGGACGGCGGTCGGTGAGGTGCGCGGGCATGGTCGCAGAGCCTAACGGCGCGACGGCCCCCGCCCGGCGCCGATGTCCCCCGGTCGAGACGCACTTCACGCCCGTGCTGGGATGATCGGTGTGCGGAGCGTGTGGCCCTCTTCGACGGGCGAGCTGACCGGGACGGACCTGGAAGAGATCTACGCCTACCCGGCGGAGCCCGACCGGGCGTGGGTGCAGGTGAACTTCGTGGCGTCCGCCGACGGCGCGGTCGAGGTCGACACCACCTCGGCCGGGCTTTCGCACGCCGCCGACCGCCGCGTCTTCCTGCTCGGCCGCGACCTCGCCGACGTCATCCTGGTCGGCGCCGGCACGGCTCGCGCGGAGGACTACCGCGGGGTCGTGGCGGGCCCGAAGCGTCTGGAGCGCCGTCGCCGTCTCGGGTTCACCGGCGTCCCGCCGATCGCCGTCGTGACGCGCACCGCCGACCTCGACCCGGCGTCCCGGCTGTTCACCGAAACCGCCGTGCCGCCGATCGTGGTCACGACCGAACGCGCCGACACCGCCGCCCTCGAAGCGGCCGGGGCTGAAGTCCTGCGCGCGGGCGAAACCGACGTCGACGTCCCCCGCGTCCTCGACCTGCTCGCCGCGCGCGGGCTGCGCCGGATCGCCTGCGAAGGCGGGCCGCGGCTGTTCGCGCAGCTCGTCGAGGCCGACCGCGTCGACCAGCTGTGCCTGACCGTCGCCCCGATGCTGGTGGCGGGCCCGGCTTCGCGGATCGCCGCGGGCCCGGTGGCCGTCCCGCGCCGGCTCGCCCTGGCCTCGATCCTCGTCGAGGACGGCTTCACGCTGCTGCGCTACCGCCGGGACGCCGGGTGACCGACGACGCCGATCTGCTGGCCAGGGCCGCGTGCGGCGACGAGGGCGCGTTCGGCACGCTGGTGCGGCGGCACACGCCGCGGATGTACCGCGTCGCCCTGCGGATCACCGGCAGCGCGGCCGAAGCCGAGGACGTCGTGCAGGAGTCGTGGCTCGCCGCGTGGCGCTCATTGGGATCCTTCCGGCACGAGTCCGCCGTGTCGACGTGGCTCTACCGCGTCGTCACCAACAGCGCGCTCGCCCTGCTGCGCCGCCGCCGTCCCACGGTCTCCCTCGACGAGCCCGCCGAGCAGTCCACTGTGGACACCGCGTTGCTCGCCGCCGCCGAACCGGGCCCCGAAGGCCGCGTCGTGCGCGCCGAAGAGGTCGACGCGGTGCTGCGCGCGATCGGCAGGCTCGAGCTGTCCCAGCGGGTGCCGTTGGTGCTGCGCGAACTGGAGGGGCTGAGCTACGAAGAGGTCGCCGAAGTGCTCGACGTGAACGTCGGCGCCTTGCGTTCCCGGCTGCACCGGGCCAGGGTGGCGCTGCTCGCCGAGTTGAGGGAGCGGTGATGGCCGAGTCTCCGGATCCCGAGCGGGATCCCCGCTGGGACGCCGTGCGCCGGGCGGCCGCCCACCGGGTGCCGACCCCGCCCGGCCTGGTCGAACGCGTGCTGCGGGCGGTCGCGCGCGGCCGCCGGACAGCGGTCGAGGTGCCCGGCGAGGACGGCAGCCTGCGGGTGACCGAAGGGGTCGTCGCCGACCTGGCCAGGACCATCGCGGCGGACCGCGCTCCGGACGGCGTCCGCGTCTCGGCGGTGGCCGTCGAGGACGACGTCGTGCAGGTGCTCGTGTCGGTCCGGTTCGGGGTCGCCGCCGACGAAGCCGCCGAAGTGCTCCGGCGCGAGACCACCGCGGAGCTCTCGCGCCAGCTCGGCGTGCCCGCCACGGTGAACGTGCACGTCGTGGACGTCCACCCCGGCTGACGTTCCCCCGATCGGGGGACCTTGCGTGAGGGTTCCGGGTTCGCGGGCATCGTAAGGGCGAGAGTCCCCGCGAGAGGAGCCCGCACGCATGCACCCGGAACGGACCGAAAGCCCCGGCACGGTCACCCCGCTCAACGAGGACGGCGCCGCCGGCCGCACCACGATCTCGTCGCTGGTCGTGCAGAAGGTCGCCGGCCTGGCCGCCCGCGAGGTCGGCGGGGTGCACGCGCTCGGCGGCGGCGGGGTGTCGCGGGCGATCGGCGCGCTGCGTGAACGGATCCCCGGCTCCGGCACGGTCACCACCGCCGGGGTGGCGGTGGAGGTCGGCGAGAAGCAGACCGCGATCGACCTCGACGTCGTCGTCGAGTACGGCGCGCGCATCGCCGACGTCGCCCGCGCGGTGCGGCGCAACGTGATCGGCGCCGTCGAGCAGATCACCGGCCTGGAGGTGATCGAGGTGAACATCTCGGTCAACGACATCCACCTGCCGGGCGAGGAAGAGCCCGAATCGACGCGCGTGGAATGACCGGGCGCGGCGAGGGCGACGCGGCGGGCCGGGCGGCCTTCCGCGCGTTCGTCCGCGCCCACCACCCGGACGTCGGCGGCGACCCGGCGGAGTTCGCCGCGGGCCTGGCCCGGTTCCGCGAGTCCGAAGTGGACGATGCGCGCCCCAATGTGGCCTTCGGTGCGTCTGACGCACCCAAGGCGGCCTTCGGTGCGTCAGACGCAACCAAGGCCGCCTTGGGGCGCTTCGACGCTCCGGTCACCTTCGTCGTCAACCGGCGCGGCATCGCCGCCGTGCTGGCGCGGTTCCGCCGCCGCCGTCGTCCGCCCCGGGTGCGCTGACCGCGTGCCCGGGGCCGGCTTTTCCCCGTCCCAGCCGTCCAAGGAGGACATGTGAACGCAACGCAGACCGGGCTACTGGCCGGGCTGATCCTCGGCCTCGCCGCGACCCAGGGGTTCACCGCGTTCCTGGTGACCCTGGCCGTCGGCATCATCGGCCTGGTCGCCGGCCGGGTCCTCGACGGCGAGCTCGACCTCGGCGAGCTGTTCGGCAAGGGCCGCGACAAGTGAACCGCGTCCTCGACGTGCCGCGCGAGCTCGCCGAACCGGCCGAGCGCGGCACGCTGACCGTCGGGCACACGGTGGTGCGCAAGGTCGCGCAGCACGCCGCCGACCAGGTGCCGGGCACCGCGCGCGACGGCAAGCGGGGCGCGAAGGCCAAGGTCGGCGGCCTGGACAACGACGTCGACCTCGCGCTGGACCTCGCCCTGAACTACCCGGCGGCGGTCCGGGCGGTCGTCGGCGACGTGCGCGCCAAGGTCGTCGAAGAAGTGGAGCTGCTCACCGGCTACCACGTGCGGACGCTCGCGGTGACAGTGTCGGCGCTGCTGCCGGACGTCCCGCCGAGGGTGCGGTAGCCGTGCGCCCGTTCGTCCGCATCCTGTCCACGCTGCTGGGCTTGGGCTTCGCGGCCGCCGGGGCGGTGCTGGCCCTGGAGGTCGGCTGGCACTGGTGGCGGCCGGGTTCGGCGCCGCTGCTGGTGCCGTGGCCGCGCTGGCAGGCCGAGCTCGCGGCGCTGGGCTGGGACGCCTACGCGGTGCGCGTCGGCGCCGGGGTGCTCGCCGCGGCGGGCCTGGTCCTGGTGCTGTGCGCGCTCGGGGCGTCGAGCCGCGCGGTCCGGCTGACCGACCCGGCCGACGAGGTGAGCGTCTCGACGTCGCCGCGGTCGCTGGCCCGGCTGGTCGGGCTCACCGTGCGGGCCCAGGACAACGTCGCGGGCGCGAAGGTCACCGCGAGCGCCCGGCGGATCCGCGTCCGCGCCACCAGCAGGCTCGAAACCGAGGGCGAGCTGCGGCCGCGGCTGCTGGAAACGGTCGCCGCGCTGCTCGACGACGTCCCGCTGGTGCGGCGGCCGAAGGTGACCGTCGTCGTCGACTCCCCGAAGGACCGCCGATGAGCAAGACCGTCGCCGCGAAGGCGCTTTCCCGCTCCTACGCGGGCGAACGCGTCCTGACGTTCCTGGTCGGCCTGCTGGCCCTGCTCGGCGGGGCGCTCGCGCTGGTGGTCGGCTTCGGCTGGCTCGGCGAGTACCGCGGCAGGCGGCCGTTGCTGGACCCGATCGCGCTCGGCTGGCTCGGCGGGCACGCCACGCCCGCGAAGATCGCCGCCATCGTGCTCGGCGTCCTGCTGTTCGTGCTCGGGCTGCGGTGGGCCCTGCGCTCGCTGCGCCCGGAGCCGCGGCCGGACCTGGACCTCGACCGGACCGAAGGCGCCGAGCTGGTGGTCACCGCCGCGGCGATCTCGGGCGCGGTCCAGGCCGACGCCGAACAGCTCGAGGGCGTCAGCCGCGCCCGCGTCCGCGCGGTCGGCTCGCGCACTTCTCCCGCGTTGCGCATCACGCTGTGGCTGCGCGAAGGCACCGACCTCAAGGCCGTCTGGGCGGAGCTGGACGCCCGCGTGCTGACCAGGGCGCGCGAGTCGCTCGGCCTCGGCTCGCTGCCGGCCGCCGTCCGCCTCGAACTCGACACGAGCCCGGCGAAACGCGTGCGCTGAGCGGGGATCTTCCGCAGAATGCGGGCATGCCCCTACCGCTGCAGCCGCCGCTGAAGCCGATGCTCGCCAAGACCGCGAAGGCCATCCCGGACTCCGGCGGCCTGCTGTTCGAGCCGAAGTGGGACGGCTTCCGCTGCATCGTCTTCCGCGACGGCGACGAGCTGTACCTGCAGTCGCGTGCGGAAAAGCCGTTGAACCGGTACTTCCCGGAGGCGGTCGAGCGGCTGCGGGAGATCCTGCCGCCGCGGATCGTGCTCGACGGCGAGCTGGTCGTCGCCCGCGGCGGGCGGCTCGACTTCGACGCGCTCACCCAGCGGATCCACCCCGCCGAAAGCCGCGTCACGCTGCTGGCCGCCGAGCAGCCCGCCGAGTTCGTCGCCTTCGACCTGCTCGCCCTCGGCGACGAGTCGCTGCTCGACCTGCCGACGTCGGTCCGCCGCGAACGGCTCGTCGAGCTGGCGGGCGACCGCTTCCCGCTCACCCCGGCGACCACCGACCCGGCCACCGCGCGGCACTGGTTCGAGCTGTTCGAGGGCGCCGGGCTCGACGGCGTCATCGGCAAGCCCCTCGACGAGCCCTACACGCCCGCCAAGCGGGTGCTGTTCAAGTACAAGCACGTGCGCACCGCGGACTGCGTGCTCGCCGGGCTGCGCTGGCACGTCGACGGCGAACCCGGCGAGCTGGTCGGGTCGTTCCTGCTGGGCCTGCACGACGACCACGGCATCCTGCACCACGTCGGCACGGTCGGGGCGTTCCCGCGGGAGCGGCGCAAGGAGCTGGCCGAAGAGCTGGCACCACTGATCACCGACGGCGAGGACCACCCGTGGGGCGGCCGGGCCACCGGCGAAGCCCAGCGGATCCCCGGCGGGATCACGCGCTGGCGCGCGACCGAGCACGAATGGGTGCCGCTGCGGCCCGAGCGCGTCGTCGAAGTCGCCTACGAGAACACCGAAGGCGGCATGCCGTCGCGGTTCCGGCACAACGCACGGTTCGTGCGGTGGCGCCCGGACCGCGAGGCCTCCTCGTGCGACTACAGCCAGCTCGACGAACCGGCCCGCTACGACCTCGACGCCGTGTTCCGCGGTCAGGTGGTGCGGACCCGCTAACCCGCGTCCCACACTCCTCGTGCGAAGCTCGGCACACCTGCCCTTGATCGACGTGAGGACCCCGCCCGTGCGCCGCCGCCGTTCCCGTCTCCTGGTCGCGCTGCTCGCCCTGGCCTCGGCCGCGGGCTGCGCCGCGGGGCCGTCGGTCCGCCCGGCGCTGGTGGAGAACGACGGCAAGTCGACGGCGAACACCCCGTCCGCCACGCCGTCGGTGCCGCTGCCGCCGCTGGGCGAACCGCAGTCGCCGTCGCTGAAGTGGGCCGACTGCGACGACGACACCCGGCAGCGGATCGGCACCCCCGGCGTCCCGGACACCCTGCACTTCACGTGCGCGCGGGTCACCGCCCCGCTCGACGCGCCCGGCGAGGCCCGGCGCTCGATGGTGCGGCTGCTGACGCTGAAGGTCGGTTCCGGGCCGGTGCCGCTGGTCGTGGTCAACGACGTCGACGGCGAGCCGGGCACGGTCTACGCCGCCCGCCTGGCCGCGACGCTGCCCCCGGCGTTCCTGGAGAAGTTCTCGCTGATCGGCGTCGACCGGCGCGGGACCGGGCTGTCCGGACCGGTGCAGTGCGTGCCGGCCGACATCCGGCACGACCTGATCGACGCCGACCCGGCCCAGGGCGGCCTCGGCGACGTCCTCGACGCCGCGCGCAAGGCGGGTCAGCAGTGCGCGATCGAGCTGGACGACTCCCAGACCGCGCTGGACAGCTGGCGCACCGCGGGCGACCTGGACGAAGTCCGCAAGCAGCTGGGGATGGAGCGGCTCGACGCGCTCGGCCGCGGCGACGGCTCGAAGGTGCTGGCCGAGTACGCCGTGCGCTTCCCCGGCCAGGTCGGGCGGATGGTCCTCGACGGCGTCCCGGACCCGGGCGCGGACACCGCGGCGGTGCTCGACGCCGTCGCGGCGGGCGCCCAGTCCACGTTGGACGCGTTCGCCACGGACTGCGCGGCCCGCGGCTGCGCCCTCGGTGACCCGAAGGCGGCGCTGGCGGCGCTCACCGAGCAGCTGCGCACCAACGCACCCCTGACCGACGACGGCGTCGCGTTCGGCCCCGGCGTCGCGATGTTCGCCGTCTACTCCGGACTGGCGCAGAAGTCCCGCTGGCCCGAGCTGGCCGACGCGATCGCCGCCGCGCGCTCCGGCAACACGGGCGCGCTGGCCGCGTTCGCCGCCCCGGCGCTGCACGACTCGCGGGCCCAGCCGTCGCGGATCGACGCGACGATCGCGACGCGCTGCAACGACAGCCAGACGCGGCTTTCGGCGGACCAGCTCGACCAGGTCGTCGCGGGGATGCGGGCGAAGTACCCGCAGTTCGGCGCGGTCGTCGCCCAGCAGCTGGCCTGGTGCGGGCCGTGGCCGGTGCGCACCGAGCCGCTGCCCGCGCCGGGCGCGCCGGGTGCCCCGCCGATCCTGGTCACGGCCACCGCGGCCGACCCGGTGACGCCCCAGCTGGGCAGCACCCGCGCGGCCGACCAGATGCCGTCGGCGGTGACGATCACGTGGCAGGGCGCGGGCCACGGCGCGGTCGGCGCGTCACCGTGCGTCACGGACGCGGCCCGGGCGTTCCTGGTCGACGGGAAGATCCCCGCCGACGGCACGCTCTGCCCCGCGTAACCGCTCGTGAGTGTTCAGGGCGGTTCTAACCGCCCTGAACACTCACGACCCGCTACTGGCGGTAGGACTCGACCTCGGACACCGGCCGGGCCGCGGCGTCGTCGGGGTTCTCGTGGAACTCCGACTTCGCGCGCCGCTGGCGGAGCAGGTCCCAGCACTGGTCGAGCTGCTGCTCGAGCGCCGTCAGCCGGTCGCGGTCGCCGCCGCTCAGGCCCACGCCCACCGAGCGCGAGCGGAGCTCGTGCTCCTCCGCGATCAGCTCGTCGATGCGGCCCAGGATCTCGCCGTCGGCCATCTGTTCCTCCTCGTTCACGGGTACCTCGGGAGACGCTACCCCGGCCCCGGGAATTCCCGCCGCGGCCGCTTCGTTGACCACGGCATGAGCACCGTTGAGCTGACCGCCGAGAACTTCGACCAGACGGTAACCGACAACGAGTTCGTCCTGATCGACTTCTGGGCGAGCTGGTGCGGGCCGTGCCGCCAGTTCGCGCCGGTCTACGAGAAGGCTTCCGAGAAGCACGACGACATCGTCTTCGCGAGCGTCGACACCGAAGCGCAGCAGCAGCTGGCCGCCGCCTTCGACGTCCGCTCCATCCCGACGCTGGCCATCATCCGGGACAAGACGCTCATCTACGCCCAGCCCGGCGCGCTCCCCGAGCCCGCCCTCGAAGAGCTCATCAAGCAGGCTCGCGAGGTCGACATGGCCGAGGTCAAGCGCAAGGCCGCCGAAGCCGAGGCCGAACAGGCCTGACCACCACCACACGACGAAGGCCGCCCCGCGGGGCGGCCTTCGTCGTGTTCAGGACCGGGTGGCGAGCCCGCGCAGGAAGAACGCCAGGTTCGCCGGGCGCTCGGCCAGCCGCCGCATGAAGTAGCCGTACCACTCGTCGCCGTAGGGCACGTAGACGCGCATGCGCGCGCCCGAGGCCGCGATCCGCCGCTGCTCCTCCGGCCGGATGCCGTAGAGCATCTGGAACTCGTGGTCGTCGTCCTTGCGGCCGTTCTCCTCGGCCAGCATCGCGGCGATCTCGATCATCCGCGGGTCGTGCGAAGCCACCATCGGGTAGCCCTGGCCCGCCATCAGCACGCGCAGGCAGCGGACGTAGGACTTGTCCACTTCGGACTTCTCCTGGAACGCCACCGACTCCGGCTCGGCGTAGGCGCCCTTGCACAGCCGCACCCGCGAACCCGGCCCGGCCAGCGCGGCGCAGTCCGCCTCGGTGCGGTGCAGGTAGGCCTGCAGCACCGCGCCCACCCACGGGTACTCGCCGCGCAGCTCGCGCAGGATGCCGAGCGTCGAGTCCGTGGTGGTGTGGTCCTCCATGTCGAGGGTCACCGTCGCGCCGACGGCGTCGGCCGCCGCGCAGATCTTCCGCGCGTTCTCCAGCGCGACGTCCTCGCCGTTGGCCGGCAGGAACTGCCCGACCGCCGACAGTTTCACCGACACGTCCGCACCCTCGGCCAGGCCCTCCGCGGCCAGCGCGGTGAGCACGGCCTCGTAGGCCCGGACGGTCGCCGCCGCCTGCGTGGCGTCGGTGGTGTCCTCGCCCAGGTGGTCCAGGGTGATCCGGCGCCCGTCCGCGGCCAGCTCCCTGGCGCAGCGGACGGCGTCGGCGGTCTCGGACCCGGCGACGAACCGGCGCACCACGGACCGCGTGGCCGGCACGGCCTCGACGAGCCGCCGGATGCCCTTCGACCGGGCGGCGGCGAGCAACGGGGCACGCAGCATGACGGTCTCCCCTCAGCTCTGGTGCGGGTAGCGGACGGTGGTCGGCGGGACGAACGTCTCCTTGATCGAGCGCGGGCTCGTCCAGCGCTGCAGGTTGAAGATCGACCCGGCCTTGTCGTTGGTGCCCGAGGCCCGCGCGCCGCCGAACGGCTGCTGGCCGACGACGGCACCGGTCGGCTTGTCGTTGACGTAGAAGTTGCCCGCGGTGAACTTCAGCGCCTCGGCGGCCTTGGCCACGGCGGTGCGGTCGTTCGCGATCACCGCGCCGGTCAGCGCGTAGGCGGCGGTCTCGTCGATCAGCTTGAGGACGGCGTCGAACTCGTTGTCCTCGTAGACGTGCACGGACAGGATCGGGCCGAAGTACTCGGTGCTGAAGATCTCGTGCTTCGGGTTGTCCGACACGAGGATCGTCGGCTGGACGAAGTACCCGACGCTGTCGTCGGCCGTGCCGCCGGTGAGGACCTCCACCGAAGCGTCGTTCTTCACCTGGTCGAACAGCGCGGTGTGCTTGGCGAACGCGCGCCGGTCGATCACCGCGCCGCCGAAGTGCGACAGGTCGGTGACGTCGCCGTAGGACAGCGCCTCGGTCTCGGCGACGAGGCCGTCCTTCAGCTCGTTCCAGACGCTGCGCGGGATGTACGCGCGCGAAGCGGCGGAGCACTTCTGGCCCTGGTACTCGAAAGCGCCGCGGACCAGCGCGGTGCGCAGGACGTCGACGTCGGCCGACGGGTGCGCGAGCACGAAGTCCTTGCCGCCGGTCTCGCCGACCAGCCGCGGGTAACCGCGGTAGCCCGCGATGTTCGCGCCGACCGTGGCCCACAGGTGCTGGAACGTCGCGGTCGAGCCCGTGAAGTGGATGCCGGCCAGGTCACGGTGGGTCAGGGCGACCTCGGAGACGGCCTTGCCGTCACCCGGCAGCAGGTTGATGACGCCCGGCGGCATCCCGGCCTCTTCGAGCAGCCGCATGGTCAGGTGCGCGGCGAACGACTGGGTCGGCGACGGCTTCCACAGCACCGTGTTGCCCATCAGCGCGGGCGCGGTCGGCAGGTTGCCGGCGATCGCGGTGAAGTTGAACGGCGTGATCGCGTAGACGAAGCCCTCCAGCGGGCGATGCTCCATGCGGTTCCACACGCCCGGCGAGCTGACCGGCTGCTCGGTGAGGACGCGGCGGCCGAACTCGACGTTGAAGCGCCAGAAGTCGGCGAGCTCGCAGGCGGAGTCGATCTCGGCCTGGGTCGCGGTCTTGGACTGGCCGAGCATGGTGGCGGCGTTCAGCGTGGCGCGCCACTTGCCGGTGAGCAGGTCGGCGGCGCGCAGCAGGATCGCGGCGCGGTCGTCGTAGGACAGCGCGCGCCACTCGGGGGCGGCCTTCGCGGCGGCCGCGATGGCGTCGGACGCGTCCTGCTGGGTCGCGCTGTGGATGGTGCCGAGGACGTGCCGGTGGTTGTGCGGCTGGACGACGTCGATCTTCTCGCCGCCGCCGGGGCGCTGCTCGCCACCGACGGTGACCGTGAGGTCGACGGGTTCCGCCTGGCCCAGCCGCTTGAGCGCACCCTCGAGTTCGGCGCGCTCAGCGCTGCCCGGCGCGTACGTGAGCACCGGCTCGTTCTTCGGGGCGGGGGTCTGGGTCACGGCGTCCACGGCGGCTCCTCTGCCTTTCTCCTACGTCTTTGATGCCCCGAACGGTAACTCCGGACACGTCGTGACGGCTTGTCCAAGCGGCTAAAATCGCTCGTATGATCTTGTCCGATCGGATAACCCCGCCATGACCTCGCTGCGCCACGTCCTGGCGACGCTCGGCGAGCCGCTCGTCGAGGTCGTCGTCGCCCCGCACGGCCTGGGCGTCCCGGTCACCGACGTCGTGATCCTCGACCCCGAAGACCCCCTCGAGGCCTCGCCGGGTGACCTGGTGCTGGTGATCGGCGCACGCGGCCGGGCGGCGGCCCCGGCGATCCGCGCGGCCGGGCGCGGCGGCGCGGCCGCGGTGGCGGTCAAGGGCGCGACGGGTGCCGACGTCGCGGCGGACGCGGGTGTCGCGCTGCTGACCGTCGGCGCGGAGGCGCGTTGGGAGCAGGTGGAGTCCCTGGCTCGCGGCGTCGTCGAGGCGGCGCGCGCGGGTGGAGAGGCGGCCAGCGGCGAGGTGCTCGGCGACCTGTTCGCCCTGGCCCAGACGATCGCGACGCTCACCGGCGGCCTGGTCAGCATCGAGGACACGGCCAATCGCGTCCTCGCGTACTCGCGGGCGGGCGACGAGGTCGACGAGCTGCGGCGGCTGTCGATCCTCGGCCGCGAAGGCCCGGAACGCTACCTGGCGATGTTGCGCGAATGGGGCGTCTACCAGCGGCTTCGCGCCGGGGAAGGGATCGTCCGCATCGACGAGCGCCCGGAGCTGGGCATCCGCCGTCGCATCGCGGCGGGCATCCACGCGGGCAAGCAGCCGCTGGGCACGATCTGGGTCCAGGAGGGCGCGCAGCCGCTGACCGAAAGCGCCGAGACGGCGTTGCTCGGCGCGAGCCGCACCTTGGCGCCGCAGCTGATCCGCGCGCGCACGCTGCCCAGCCCCGAACTCCGGCTGCGCGAAGACCTCTTGGCGAGCCTGCTGGAAGGACGGCTCGACGCGGAGTCCGTCGCGGACGACATCGGCGCGGACCCGGCACGACCCGCGCAGGTGCTGGCGTTTTCGTTGGAGCGATCGGACAACCGCCAGCTCCGGCGTGCGGAGCTGGTCCACCTGATCGCCGTCCACACGGCGGCCTACCGGCGCAGCGCACTGGTGAGCGTGATCGGCGGCCGGGTGTACGCGCTGCTGCCGGACTTGCCGGAGCATTCGGACGCGGCGGTGCTGGCGCTGGCCCGCGAGATCACGGCGACCGCCCGGCGGCACCTGGACGTCCCGGTACGCGCGGCCCTCGGCGGCGTGGTGCCGAGGCTGTCGGAGGCGGCGGCGTCCCGCGGCGACGCGGACCGCGTCCTGGCGGCGATGGCGCGTGGGCACTGGGCCGCCGACGTCGCCTCCTTGGCGGACGTCCGCGCGGAGGTCCTGCTGTCGGAGGTGCTGGCGTTCCTGGGCGAGCAGCCGCGCATCCGCGACCCGAGGCTGGTTTCGCTGGTGGAGCACGACGCGGAGCACGGCGGCATCCTGGTCCCGGCGGTGCTGGCGTGGCTGGACGCGTTCGGCGACGTCCGCGCGGCGGCCGGCGAGCTGAACATCCACCCCAACACGGTCCGCTACCGCGTCCGCCGCGCGGCCGAAGTGTCCGGAGTGGACTTCGACGACCCGGCGCAGCGGCTGCTGACTCAGCTGCAGCTGCGGCTGTGACCCTGCTAGCTTCGCGCGCGTGGATCTCTTTTCGCGTACGTGGGCGGCGTTGCGCGCCGCGGTCGCTGCCTTGCCGGACGCTGACTTCGCGAAGCCGTCGGGGTGCCGGGGGTGGCTGGTCCGGGACCTGGTGTGCCACTTGGTGATCGACGCGCAGGACGTGCTGATCACGCTGGTGACCCCGTCGTCGGCTGCTCTTACCCATGACGCTGTGACTTATTGGGCGGTCTCCTCCGAACCGCCGTCCGGGGAAGACCCGCTGGACGCGCTGATCGTCCGCTTGGCGGCGGCGTACGAGGACCCGGCGTTGCTGAAGTTCCACCTGGACGACGTGGGGTCCGCGGCCGGGCGCGCGGCGGACTTGGCGGCCCCGGGGATGCGAGTGTCAACGCAGGAGATGGTCCTGACGGCGGGCGACTACCTGTCGGCGTACGTGCTGGAGTGGACGCTGCACCACCTGGATCTGGTGGCGCACGTGCCGTCGGTGGCGGGGCCGCCGGAGGAGGGGTTGGCGCGGACGCGGGAGATGGTGGAGACGATCGCGGGGACGGCGTTCCCGGCGACGTTTTCGGACGAGGACGTGCTGCTGGTGGCTACGGGCAGGCGCGAGCCGACGTCGGCCGAGGCGGCGGCGCTGGGCCCGCTCGCGGCACGGCTGCCATTCGTCCTCGGCTGACCGGTTGAGGCGGGCCACCCCGCCTCAACCGGCCTCGGTCACGCCGTCACCAGGCTGAACCGGCGACGCTCCACATCGACGCTGCCGATCCGGACCCGCACCCGGCTGCCCACCTCGGGGACCACGGGGCTCACCAGAAGCCCGTGGATCCCGTCCGCGACCTCGACGAACGCGCCGAACGGCACGACACGGGCCACGACGCCGTCGAGCACGCCGCCCTCGGCGTGGGCCGCCACGAACTCCGACCACTGGGACATGCGATTTCACCTCCTTCCCGCGCACGTTCCGTTCTCGGAAGACGTGCGGGAGGCGGCGGGCCACGGGCCCGCCCGGAGGTCACGGAACGGCCGGGAAACCCGTCCGCTCACGGCTCGAGGCCGACCCGGCAGTCACCCGGAAACCATACCCCGGAAATATTCGGACACGATATCCCGCTACCGGGAAACTGAATCACGCGGAAATGCGAAGCCCGGCCAGTTCGGCGAGCGCGGCGAAAGAATCGAGCCGCGCGGATTGGTCGTAGGCGGCGGTGGTCGCGAGGATTTCGTCGGCGGCCACGGAGTCGACGAGCTTTCCGAGCCGCTCGCCCACTTCGGCGGGTGTTCCGGAGATCTGGCCGTCGAGGGTCTCCTCGAGCCGCTTGCGCTCGCGGTCGGTCATCGGGAGGTCCAGGACCTCCGCGGGCGGTGCCAGCGGCGGGAAGACGCCGTGGGAGCGCGAATAGACCGTCGCCCAGGCCTCGGACACCAGCAAGCGTCGCGCGTCCGCCGCGGAGTCGGCCACGGCGATCGCCGTCGACACCACGACGTACGGCTCGCGCGCCCACTCGGACGCCCGGAACCCGTCCCGGTAGCGCGTCACGGCTTCGACCAAGGCGCGTTCGCCGCGGACCGGGGCGATCACCAGGGGCAGCCCGAGTTCGGCGGCGAGGTCCGCGCCCGAGCCGGTGGCCAGCAGGAACGGCGGCACGCGCAGACCTTCGGCGGGATAGGCGTGGACGCCCGGATAGGCGTGCTCGCCGGTGAAGAACCCGAGCAGTTCCCGCACCTGCGCGCCGAAGTCCTCGGCGTCCTCCTTGCCGTGCCCGAGCGCGGCGCGCACGCCGCCGGTGAAGCCGACGGACCGCCCCAGCCCCATGTCGATCCGCCCGGGGTACAGGGCTTCGAGCACGCCGAACTGCTCGGCGACGACCAGTGGCCGGTGGTTGGGCAGCATGACCCCACCGGTGCCGACGCGGATGCGCCGCGTCGCCCCGGCGACGGCGGCGGCCAGCACGGTCGGCGCGGACCCGGCGACCCCGGGGACGCCGTGGTGTTCGGAGACCCAGAAGCGGTGGTAGCCGAGCCGTTCGACGGCGGCGGCGAAGGCGACGGTGTCCCGCAGCGCCCGCGCGGGCCCGCCGTCACGCCGGACGGGCGAGCGGTCGAGCACGGAAATCGGCGTCACACCGGGTGCAACGCCCGGCGGCGCGCCGGATTCCCATCAGGGCCGCCAGCGCTCGCTGTAGTCCGGGTGGTCGGCGTAGGGCAGGGCCAGCAGGCGCAGGGTGAGGCACCAGTTCGAACCGGCCTCATCGGCGGGCACGTGGCAGGTCTCACACCAGTATTCGCTGCCGTAGAGCGGGAAACCGGGCACCTTCTCCGACACGGTGGTGCGGTGCGCGAGCAGGATCCGCCGGGTGGCCTCGATCTCGTTGATCATCTGGTTGACGACGTCGAGCTCGAGGTCGGTCAGCCCGCGGATCTTCTGCTCCACGGCGACCTTGGTCTCGCCGCGGTTCATCGCCTCGCCGGACTTGGCCTTGTTGACGGCCTGCATGATCAACGCCTGCCGCGCGCCGACACGCGCGGCGAGGAATGCGATCAGGTCGTCCACGAAAGGGCCTCCTCGAACTCGCCCCGGACAGGTCGCCGGAGTGTCGTCACTCCGGGACCGCACGTTACGCCGTCGGCGCCGGTGGTCGAGACCACAAAGGCGGCCGTAGGCCATTTGTGACCCGAAAGGCGACAGCACGTGGAGGGATGATCACTCCGCGTTCTGTGCGGGCCTTTGCGCACGGCTGTTCGGCGGAATTCGCGGAGATTCGCGTCTCCGGATGCGGTTGATCACAGGAACGCCGAATTCGGTCCCCGCTGACCGGTAACTCGCGGGCGCCGCCACAAAGCGCGGCCGACCCCGGGGCACCGCGGCCGCGCGACGACCGGCACCTCAGTCCGGCCGGGCCTTGCTGGGCTGAACCCGCTTCGGTTCCCCGGGCATCTTCGGGTAATCCGGCGGGTACGGCATATCCCCCAGCCCATGGTCCCGAAGGTCCCGCTCGTACCACTCCAGAGCGGTCTCCAGCCCGAACGCCTCGGCATCCATCCCCGCGTGCAAGTCCCCATGCGAGGCGAGGAACGCCGGAATCGTCAGCACGTCGAAGTCGTCCGCGTCGACCTCGTCCAGCAATTCCCAGGTCAACGGCGTGGACACGGTGGCCCGCGGCGTCCCGCGAACCGACCAGCTCGACGCCACCGTCCGGTCCCGCGCCGCCTGGTTGTAGTCGAGGAACACTCGCCCGCCGCGCTCCTCCTTCCACCACGCGATCGTCGCCTTCTCCGGGATGCGCCGCTCCACCTCGCGGCCCAGCGCGATCACCGCGTGGCGGACCTCGATGAAGTCCCACTCCGGGCGGATGCGGACCAGCACGTGCACCCCGCGGCCGCCCGACGTCTTCGGGTAGCCCGTCAGACCCGCGTCCGCCAGGACCTCGCGGACCACCCTCGCCACCTCGACCGCGTCCGCGAAGCCCGCGCGGTCCGGCGGGTCGACGTCGATGCGGAGTCGTCCGGGTGGTCCACGTCGGCCGACCGGACCGGCCACGGGTGGAAGTCGAACGTCCCCAGGTTGGCCGCCCACGCGAACACCGCCGGCTCGGTCGGGCACACCTCGGCCGCCTTGCGGCCCGACGGGAAGGTGATCTCCGCCGTCGCCACCCACTCCGGCGCGCCCTTCGGCAGGCGCTTCGCGTAGAACCACTCGCCCTCGACGCCGTCGACGTACCGCTTCAGCGTCGTCGGGCGGTCGCCGATCGCGCGCAGCAGCGGCTCGCCGACCGTGATGTAGTGCTCGACGACCTGCCGCTTCGTGATGCCGCGCTGGGGGAAGTACACCTTGTCCGGGCTCGTGACGCGGACCGTGCGCCCGCCCACCTCGTACTCGACCGGGTCACCGTGCTTGGGCATGCGGCCACGCTAGCGGGGATCGCGCCGCCCGGCGCCCGCGAACGTGCCCGAGCTTTCACGTGAAAGCTCGGGCCCCAGGTGGGAGCTTTCACGTGAAAGCTCGGCTGTAGATTGGGGCGGGTGTCCGGCCGCACCAAGCTGATCGTCGCGCTCGCCGTGCTCGCCCTCTTCCTGGCGGCCGCGGCGCTGCTGCCGATCCCCGGCCCGGCCGAACTGCGCGCCTGGGCCGCGGCCACCGGCCCCGCCACCCCGCTCGTGCTGCTCGTCGCCTACTCGTTGCTCACCGTCGCCCCCATCCCGCGGACCGTCTTCAACCTCGCCGCCGGCCTGCTCGTCGGCACCGCGGCCGGGATCGCGATCGGGCTGGTCGCCACCACCATCGCGGCCGGCCTGTCCTTCGGGCTGGCCCGGCTGCTCGGCCGCGACCTGGTCACCCGGCACCTGCACCGGTCGGCCGTCCGGACGGTCAACGAGCGGCTCTCCGGCGGCGGCGTCCTCGCCGTCACCTCGCTTCGGCTGATCCCGGTGGTGCCGTTCGCGCCCTTCAGCTACCTCTGCGGCGTGTCCTCCGTCCGGCTGACGCCCTACTTGGCCGGTACGCTGCTGGGAAGCGTGCCCGGCACCGTCGCCGTGGTCGTCCTCGGCGACGCCCTGACCGGCGACACGCCGCCCGCGCTGCTCGCCTGTTACGGCGTGTTCGCGCTGGCCGGGGCGATCGGGCTGGTCAAGGTGTTCCGGAAACGGGCACCGGCCGAACCGGCGCCCGCCGGACCGGCTGGCTGACGCGAACTCCCGCACGGCCGACCGCTACACTCGATCGGGTGCGCGAAGCGGAAACGCGCTGAGCAGGGCCACCACCACCGGGAATTTCGTCAGGAGCAGCCGCCATCGACACCGGTCAGCTGATCGCCGGGCACTACCGCCTCGTCGAGCACATTGGTAGTGGCGCCATGGGCGTGGTGTGGCGCGCGACCGACGTGCGCCTCGAGCGCACCGTCGCGATCAAGCAGATCCTCCCGCAGCCGGGCGTCTCCGAGACCGAGCGCGACAACATGCGCCAGCGCGCGATGCGCGAGGCGAAGAACGCGGCCCGCTTCCAGCACCCGAACGCGATCGTCGTGTTCGACATCGCCGAGCACAACGGCGACCCGTGCCTGGTGATGGAGTACCTGAACGGGCCGAGCCTCTCCACGATCCTCGCCGAGGAGGGCACGCTGCCGCTGGGCCGCGTCGCCCGGATCGGCGAGCAGGTCGCGTCGGCGCTGGTCGCCGCGCACCGCGCCGGGATCGTGCACCGCGACGTCAAGCCCGGCAACATCCTCATCGACGAGACCGGCACCGCGAAGATCACCGACTTCGGCATCTCGCGCGCGGCCGGCGACATGACGCTGACGGCCACCGGCCTGATCGGCGGCACCCCCGCCTACCTGGCGCCCGAGCTCGCGCGCGGCGCCGACCCGGTGCCCAGCTCCGACGTCTTCGCCCTCGGCGCGACGCTCTACCAGGCGATCGAAGGCACCACGCCGTACGGCAACTCGACCAACCAGCTCGCCCTGCTCTACGCGGCGGCGAACGGCCAGATCAACCCGCCGGTGCAGGCGGGCGCGGCCACCGCGCTGCTGATGAGCCTGCTGCGCAGCGAGCCGGCCGAGCGGCCGTCGATGGCCGAGGCCCGCGAGCGGCTCGCCGCGCTGGCCAGGACCGAGCCGGGCGGCACGTCGGCGTCGCCGCCGCTGCTGGCCGGGGGCGCGGGCCGCAAGCCCGCCGCGCCCGCCGACGGTGGCGAGCGCCCGCCGTGGCAGCGGACCGACCAGAAGGCTCCCTCGTCGCCGCCGGTGGGCACGCCCGTGGCGGCGGGCAAGGCGCCGTCGAACCCGCCGCGCCCGACCGCGGCGTTCATGCCGATGCGGTCGCCCGCCGCGCCGCCGAACACGCCGCCCAGACCGATGCCCGCGGCCGCCCCGACGGCCAGGGCGCCCCAGTACTCGACGGGCACGCAGAAACCGGACAACAAGCGCAAGTACGCGCTGTTCGCCGGGGCGGGCGCCGCGGTCGTCGTGGTCGCGGTGGTCGTGTTCCTGGTCCTGAACTCCGGCGGCGGCACGGGAGGCACCCAGGCTGGGCAGTCTACGAGCAATCTACCGGCTACAGCCGGGTCCACCTCCAGGCCTAATCCCACGTCAGCTCCATCGACAGCCAATGTGTCGTCGAACGGGAAAGTCGAGTGGGGTCCGGCGGGCAACAAGGTTATCGACTTCTACAAAAGTGTCGGCAACTCTGGAACGGCGTGGGCGCTGCTGACGCCCGACGCTCAAGCCGTCTACGGCGATGAGGACCAGTTCGCTCAGTATTGGGCCAGCCATCCTCTGTCGAGCTATGGCGGCGCCAGCGCCTACAAGCGGTCGAACGAGCCTGATGACTCGGTCGAGATCCAGGTCACACTCACGTTCAAGGGGGGCGGCTCGGTGCAGAACAAGGTTCGCGTCCTCGACGCGGGCGGTGGCAACCTGATGCTCGCAGGGGACACCCGGATTCAGGAAGACTGAGGTCTTCCGAGGCACCATATCGTCAAGTAGAGCCATAAATTTGCATGAAACCTGAATCCGCCACATGGCGTCGAGGGTCCGCTGTTACAACGCGTCAAGCGCGATAACCCGGATAGAGCATTGCCAACCAAGATCACCCTCTCTATGGTCGAAAATATCCAACGAGGAGGGGTTCATGAAGTCGTTTCCACAAAAAAGACTGTTTGCGCTCATCAGCGCGACACTCGGCTGACTACTAACACTGACATCCACCGCATCTGCCACCTCGATAAACAATTCTGCCGCACTGAAAAAGGTCGCTTGTCGCGATTACCCAACCGGATCTATTTGCATTTATGTAACTCCGGTAAATCAGCAGGGTTCGATCCAGATCACCTATGAGCGACTGAGCACCAACCCAATCAATGGGCATCTGACCTGGGTAAACCCGGCAGGTACCTACTTCGGATCGCCCAACATCCAGATGTCGTACCACAACATCTACGGCCAAACCTGGAACACCTGGGTCGGCCCTGGATGCAACCACGGCATCCTTTTCGACAACACAGACGGAACGCAGTATTCAACACCTGAGGTCTGCGTGTAAGGAAACGTCGACTGCAGGTCCGTTCGGTTCTGGCGACATCAACAGCTTAGGGGCCCGTCATGTACCCGAGTGGTCTGGTGCATGGCGGGCCCTCATGGCCTACCGTGGAGGCATGGCCGACAACGGAGCTTCGCTGCCGGGCCAGAATCCTCGCTTCCACGAGGATCTGGTCGGCCTGGATCCGTACGACCCGGAGGCGCGCGCGTTCGCCGAGCACCTCGACCGGATCGAGCGCTGCGGGCCCAACTACACCATCGAAGCCGCGCTCGACGGCGTGGCCGACTTCGCCGACTCCAGCAACCGCCTGGGCGGGCTGCGCTACTGGGTGTCGGCCCTGATCGTGGTGCTCATCGTGCTCGGCGTGATCGTCGCCGCATGGGACATCGTGGTGCACGCCCTCGCCTGGCTCGCGGCGTAACGTGGATCGGGTGAAAGGTATGAAACCCGTTGTCGGCGCGACCCCGCGCGTCGTGAAGTCCGAGCAGGAATGGCGCGAGCAGCTCAGCCCCGACGAGTACGCCGTCCTCCGCCAGGCGGGCACCGAACGGCCGTTCACCGGTGAGTACACCGACACGAAGACCACCGGCGTCTACGAGTGCCGGGCGTGCGGTGCCGAGCTGTTCCGCAGCGACACGAAGTTCGAAAGCCACTGCGGCTGGCCGTCGTTCTACGACCCGGCGGACTCCGACGCGGTGCTGCTGCGCGAAGACCGGTCCATGGGCATGAAGCGGATCGAGGTGCTCTGCGGTTCCTGCCACAGCCACCTCGGGCACGTCTTCGAAGGCGAGGGCTACCCGACGCCGACCGACCAGCGCTACTGCATCAACTCGATCTCGTTGAAGCTGGTCCCCCAGTCCTAAATCTCCCTTAAGAGGGCAACCCGCCGCCCTTCCTCGCACGTAGTCTCCGCACACGGACGAGGGAGGGCGGAGTCATGACCGACACCTGGGGTATTCCCGGACCGGCGTTCGCGGGCCTCTACCTGGGCCTGCTGCTCGTACCGGCGCTGTCCGCCGCGGTGCGCGCGAAGCTGCTCGTGCTCGGCCGCGCGGGCGGCACTCCCGAGCGGGCCGAAGAGCTGGCGCTGCTGACCGGCGGCCGGATGCGCCTCGCCGAGCTCGTCGTCGCGCGGCTGCTGGAGCAGCAGAGCATCCGGCTCGACGGCTCCGGCAGGCTGCACCGCGTCCGCGGCACGGCGGCCGACGAACTGGGCCGCGCCGCGCTCGTGCGGATCGGCAAGACCGGCGCCTCGATCGACGGGGTGCGTACCGAGCTGGGGCAGCACCCCGCGGCGACGGCGCTGGAGTCCGGGCTGGTCGCCCGCGGCCTGCTCACCGACGTCAAGAAACTGCGGTCGACCTGGGTGTTCACCGCGGCGGCGTACTGGGCGCTGGTCCTCCTCGGCGTGGTCCGCCTGATCGCCGGGTCGGCGAGCGGGCACCCGGTCGGCTACCTGCTGGGCCTGCTCGCGCTGAACACCGTCGCGGCCGTCTTCGCGACGGTGAAGGCCGCGAACACGCCCGAGGTGAAGGCGACGGAGGCGGGGCACGCGGCCGCGGAGGAGGCGCGGCGTGCCGGGACGCTCTCGGCCGGTCCGGCCGGCGTCGTCGCGTCGAGCGGCTTCGAAAACCACCCCGACAAGGACGTCCGGCTGGCCCTCAGCCGCGCCACCCAGCCGTCGACGGCCCGGCCGTACTCGAGCCGCCGGTCCCGGTGGGCGAGCGCCGGGGGCGGCGCGGCCGTCGGCTACTACGGCGGCAGCTCCTGCGGGGGCGGCGGCAGCTCGTGCGGCGGCGGGGGCGGCGGCTGCGGTGGCGGTGGCGGCGGGGGCTGCGGCGGTTGAAACGCCGACGCGACCCCGCACGTCTCACAGCTACGGTAAGCCGCATCGAACTGAGGGGAGACGGGCGATGACCGACCCGTGGGGCATCTCCGGACCGGATTTCGTGGTCCTCTACATCGCGCTGCTCGGCGCGGTCCTGCTGGTCAGGGTCGTCGTCTCCGCGGTGTTCGCCGGCCGGGCGCTGCGGGCCGACCGGACGC
The DNA here is from genome assembly GCF_030264295.1 of Amycolatopsis nalaikhensis. Taxonomy (GTDB): domain Bacteria; phylum Actinomycetota; class Actinomycetes; order Mycobacteriales; family Pseudonocardiaceae; genus Amycolatopsis; species Amycolatopsis nalaikhensis. Next base: position 10,106,650 of record NZ_CP127173.1, read on the forward strand.
CGCCGGGCCCGCCGCCGACGGTCTACCAGCTGGCCTTCCTGGCCGGCGGGCCCGACCGGGCGGTCGACGCGGCGATCGCCGCCCTCGTCGAACGCGGGCAGCTGCGCGTGAACAGCTACAAGCAGCTCAGCAAGACCGGGACGCGCCCGGCCGAGCCGCTGGAACGAGCCGTCTTCGACGTCGCGAAGCTGAAGACGACCTCGGCGATCCGCGGGCGGGTCCGCGGATCGGCGGCGATGCGGGCCCTGGAGGACAGCCTGGACCAGCGCGGCCTGCTCGTCTCGGCGGCGCTGATCCTGCGGGCCAGGACGTTCGGGCTGGTGCTGCAGCTGGCCGTGCTGGCGGTGGGCGTCGCCCGGCTGGTCAACGGGATCTCGCTCGGCCGCCCGGTCGGGATCCTGGTGTTCCTGGTGCTGGTCGCGGCGGTGCTGGCGATCGTGGCCGCGGTCCGGCGGTCGAAGACCGGCGCCCGCAAGCCGACGGCGGCCGGGCACCGGGTGCTCGGCCAGGCGCGGACGGCGACGTCCGGGCCGGTGCCCGCCGGAGCGCTGGCCGGCGGGGTGCTGCTCGGCGGCGCCGCGGCGGCGGTGGCCTTGGGCGGCTGGGCGATGTACCCGGACGAGGAGCTGAGCGCGGCGCTGACGCCCCCGGCGACGTCGTTCGGCGGCGGCTCGTCGGGCGGCGGTTCGTCCTGCAGCAGCGGGTCGTCCTGCTCGAGTTCGTCGTCGTGCAGCGGCGGGTCTTCGTGCGGGTCCTCGTGCGGTGGCGGTGGCTGCGGTGGGTGAGCTCGGCATCGGGATCGGCTGGCGGCACGAGCTGGACCTGTCCATCGCCCGGCTGCCGGGGGTCGACTGGGTCGAGGTGGTCGCGGAGAACCTGCACGCCGACCACCTCCCGGAGACGCTGGTGGCGTTGCGGAAGCGGGGGCTGCCGGTGATGCCGCACGCCGTCTCGCTGTCGCTCGGCGGGGCGGAGCCGCTCGACACGGGGCGCGTCCAGCACCTGGCGGAGATCGCGCGGGCCCTGGACGCGCCGCTGGTGAGCGACCACGTGTGCTTCGTGCGCGCGGGCGGGCTCGACTCGGGGCACCTGATGCCGCTCCCCCGCACCCGCGAGGCACTCGACGTCCTGGTGGCCAACGTCCGGCTGGCGCAGTCCATTGTGGACGTGCCACTGGCCCTCGAAAACATCGCCGCGGTCTTGGACTGGCCGGACGCCGAGCTGACCGAGGAACAGTTCCTGACGGAGCTGACCGAGCGCACGGACTGCCGCTTGATCATCGACGTGGCGAACCTGTACGCGAACGCCCGCAACATCGGCACGGACCCGGCGGCGTTCCTCGACGGCATCCCGTGGGAGAGGCTGGCGTACGTGCACATGGCGGGCGGCATCGAGCGAGACGGCGTGTACCACGACACGCACGCGCACCCGGTGCTGCCGGAGGTCCTGGAGTTGCTGGTGGAGCTGCGCCGCCGAACGGACCCACCGGGAGTGCTCTTGGAGCGCGACGACGACTACCCGACGGACGACGAGCTGGCCGCGGAGCTGGCGGCGTTGCGGGCGGCGGTGACGGTGTGAGCCGCGAGGACCTGGCGCGGCGGCAGGCGGAGTTGCTGCAGGCGTTGCTGGCGGACGGCCCTCCTCCGGCGGGTTTCGACGCGTCTCGGCTGCGGGTGGAGGCTCAGGTGCTGCGCCGGAAGCACGGGCGGGTCCTGGCGTACCAGCGGCCGGAGTTGGCCGAGGCGCTCGGGGACCGGTTCGGGGAGTTGTTCGCGGAGTTCAACGCTGGGCGGCCGAAGCGGGACACCGAGCGGTCCGGGGCTTACGCGGACGAGTTCGTGACGTGGTTGATCGAACGAGGCCACCTGCCGAAGCCCCGGCGGGGGTTGCGGGAACGGTTGCGGCGCCGCTGATCCACAGCCTGGCCGTGATGTGGACAACCGGCCGCGGTCCCGGGTTCTTGTCGGCCCCCGGCGGTAAAATGGGAGCGGGGCCGGACCCCCGGAGCGGGTGGGGGCTGCTTTCCGGCCGGTGAGTCAGGGGTTCCAGGTCGGTTTGTCGACTCCCGGCAGCCGTGTCCCGAAGTCCCAGTGCGGCTCGGCGCCCGGCAGCCCACCGGCCATCCGGACCCGCGTCAACCGCCCGTAGCCGCTGTCGGCTTCTTCGAGCAGGTCGCTGTAATCCACCTCAACGGCCCCAGAATCCTTACGCCCCAAGGAATCCAGCCACCGCCCAGTCCCGGCCAACGACAGCCGCACCCGCCAGGTCCCACCCTCGGTCACCTGCCGCCGCAACGCCGTCATGATCGCCGCCGCCGTGAGCCAGCCCGTTCCGTGGTCCAGCGCCTGGACCGGCAGCGGCGACGGCTCACCCGAGGAATCCCAAGCCATGCCGTTCGACATCTGCACCAGGCTGTCGAACCCGCGCCGCCGCGCCCACGGCCCCTCCCAGCCGTACGCGCTCAAGTCCGCGATCACCAAGCCCGGCCGCAGCGCGGCCAGCTCGGCGGGCCCGAACCCGATCCGCTCCAACGCGCCCGGCCGGAACGACTGCACCAGCACGTCGGCCCGGCTGATCAGCTTCTTCAGCCGCGCGCGGCCGCCCTCGGTGTCCAGTGCCACGAACGCCGATCGCTTGCCCTGGCCCGTGTCGCGCACCAGTGCCTCGACCCGCGGCAGGTGCGCCGCGCCGATGTGCAGGACGTCCGCTCCGTGCGCCGCCAGTACCCGCCCGGCCACCGGCCCGGCCAGCACGTGCGTCAGCTCCAGCACCCGGACCCCGCCCAGCGGCCGGTCCGAGTAGAACAACGTCCGCTTCGGTGCCGCGCCCACCGGCTCCAGCGAAACCAGCGGCAGCGAAGCCACCGCGGAACCCTGCGGGTGCGCCGCCCACTCCTCTGGCGAGCGCAGCTCGGCGGCCGCTCCCCCGGCGGAGACGACCGCGTGCTCGACCTCTCGCGCGCTCCGCCCGGCCACGGCCTTCGCCACCGCACTCCGGCTGCCGGGGACGCCGAGGCCCCAGCACACCCCGGCTTCGTGGCGCGGGTAGTTGCAGTGCAGGCGGACCCAGCCGTCGGCCGCGCGGTAGTTGCCCGACAACGGTGCCCACACCGACTCCGCGCCCACGCCGTCGACGCGCAACAGCTGCTCGCTGTGGAACGCCGCCGCCGCGTGGCGCGTGTCCGCCGTGACCGTGCCCGGCTCGATCCCGCGCAGCTTCAGCATTTCGCCCGCCGCCAGGGTCGCCGCGGCCACGGACGCCGTCGCGGCCGCCGCCACCCGGTACGGGCCGGGCAGCACGTCTTCGGCGCCGGTCAGCTCGACCGCTCCCGGCCGCGAGCCGGTGAGGGCGCGCCAGACGCCGTCCAGGATCTCGCGCACTACGGCAGGGCCGCGACGAGCTCGGCGGGCGGCACGCGGGTGCCGGTGTAGAACGGGATCTCCTCGCGCACGTGCAGCCGCGCCTCGGTGCCGCGCAGGTGGCGCATCAGGTCGACGATCCGGTGCAGCTCGTCGGCCTCGAAGGCGAGGATCCACTCGTAGTCGCCGAGGGCGAACGAGGCGACGGTGTTGGCGCGCACGTCCGGGTAGTCGCGGGCTTCCTTGCCGTGGTCGGCGAGCATCTTGCGACGGTCGGCGTCCGGCAGCAGGTACCACTCGTACGACCGCACGAACGGGTAGACGCAGATGTACTTCCGCGCCTCTTCGCCCGCGAGGAAGGCGGGGATGTGGCTCTTGTTGAACTCGGCCGGCCGGTGCAGCGCGGTCTGGCTCCAGACCGGCGTCGACGCGCGGCCCAGCGGCGTGCGGCGGAAGCCGGAGTAGGCGGCCTGGACCTGCTCGATCTCCTCGGCGTGCCACCAGATCATGTAGTCGGCGTCGGCGCGCAGGGCGGAGACGTCGTAGACACCCCGGACGACGACGCCCTTGGCCTCGAGACCGTCGAGGTACTCGGTCGTCTCGCGGCCGGCGGTCCCGCGGTCCTCGCCCAGCCTGCCCGGTTCGATCCGGAAGACCGACCAGGTGGTGTAGCGGATGGTGTCGTTGAGCTCGTTGTAGTTGACCCGCGCCATGGCTCCATCCTGTCACCGCGGCGCCGCGCGCGCCCCCACGGGTGGGCTGAAGGGGACGTTCATCGCGTCACACGCGCTGAAGGGGACTTTCCTCGCATCTGATGCGAGGAAAGTCCCCTTCAGCTCGCGGAAAGGTGGGCCGCGATCCGGTGCGCGGCGGCCTCCGCGGTCGCGACGCAGGCGGGCAGCCCGACACCGTGCAGCGTCGCCCCGGCGATCGCCAGCCCCGGGATCTCCGCGACGGCCTTCTCGATCCGCTCGACCCGCTCGAGGTGCCCGGCGCCGTACTGCGGGAGACCGCCGCCCCACCGCGTCACCAGCGTCTCGATCGGCGCCGCCGTGATGCCCGTCAGCCGCGCGAGGTCGTCGCGGACCACGCGGACCAGCTCGACGTCGTCGGCGCGCAGCGCGCCGGGTTCGCCGAACCGGCCGACCGAGCCGCGGACCAGCACCGGGCCCGTGCCGAGGTGCGCCCACTTCCGCGAAGAGAACGTGAACGCCTTCGCCGCGTACGGCTTGCCCGCGGCGTCGCACTCGCCCTGCCCGATGAGGATCCCCGACGCGTCGGGCAGCGGTGTGCCGGGCGGCAACGCCAGCGCGACGACGGCCATCGACGCCAGCTCGACCTCGCCGAACGCCGCCGACGCCGCGGGCACCAGGTCGGCCAGGAGCCGCCGCGCCGAGGGCGCCGGGACCGCGAGGACGACCGCGTCGGCCTCCACCGTGTTGTCCGCGGGCGCGTGCGCGGTCGGGGCCGCGCCGATGCGCAGCCGCCAACCCGCGCCGTGCCGCGTGAGCTCGCACACCGGCAGCCCGGTCCGCACGTCGGCGCCGGACAGCTCGGTGAGCCGGTCGATCACCGTGCCCAGGCCACCGGGCACCGTGCCGAACACCGGAGCCGTCCCCGGTGAAGCGGGCAGCTGTGCCTTCGCGGCCGCCGTCAGCGAACCGGCGCCCGCGGCCACCGCCGCGGCCAGGCCCGGCATGGTCGCGCGCAGGCCGAGACCGTCCGCGCCACCCGCGTAGACCCCGCCGAGCAGCGGGTCGACGAGCCGGTCGACCAGCTCGTCACCGAACCGTTCGCGCAGCAATGGCCCCAGTGGCAGGTCCCCGCTCGGCAAGCGCAGTTCGGGCAGCGACGGCTCGGCCTCGACGGCCCGGCGCCCCGCCTCCGACAGCACCCCGGCGACTGATTCGGCCGACGCCGGGACGCCCATGATGGTGCCCGGCGGCAGCCCGGTGACGCTGCCACCGGCGTGGATCTTCGCGCGGGCCTTCGTCGGGTTGACGACGTCGAGCCCGATCTCGCCGACGAGCCCGAGCATCTCGGGACGGCGGACCAGGAAGGCTTCCGCGCCGACGTCGTAGGGCACGCCGGCCAGCTCGGCCGTGCGCAGCTTGCCGCCCGGGGTCTTCGTCTTCTCGAAGACGGTGATCTCGGCCTCGGGGCCGAGCAGGCGCCGCAGGCGGTAGGCCGCGGTCAGCCCGGAAACGCCGCCCCCGACGACCGCGACGCGCTTCACAGCTCGTGCACCAGCCCGACCACGCGGGTCAGCACGTCGGGGTCGACACCCGGCAGCACGCCGTGGCCCAGGTTGAAGATGTGGCCGTCGGCCGCCTTGCCCTCTTCGACGATCCGGCGGACCTCCGCTTCGAGCACCGGCCACGACGCGTGCAGCAGCGCCGGGTCGAGGTTGCCCTGCACGACGGCCTTGCCGCCGAGGCGCCGCACGGCTTCGTCGAGGGGGATGCGCCAGTCGACGCCGACGACGTCGGCGCCCGCGTCGCGCATCGCGACCAGCAGCTCGCCGGTGCCGACGCCGAAGTGGATGCGCGGCACGCCGTACTCCGCGACCCCGGCGAGGACCTTCGTCGAGTGCGGCAGGACGAACTCGCGGTAATCCCGCTCGGACAGCGCACCCGCCCAGGAGTCGAACAGCTGGACCGCGTCGACCCCGGCGTCGAGCTGGGCGCGCAGGAACGTCAGCGCGGTGTCGGCCAGGCGATCGGCCAGCTCGTGCCAGAGCTCCGGCGACGAGTGCATCAGGGCCTTGGTGTGCTCGTGGTTGCGGCTCGGCCCGCCCTCGATGAGGTAGCTGGCCAGCGTGAACGGCGCGCCCGCGAAGCCGATGAGCGGCGTCTCGCCGAGGCGCTCGACCAGCAGCCCGACGCCGTCGGCGACCTTCGAGACCTGCTCGGCCGCCAGCTCCGGCAGCGCCTTGACGGCGGCGAGGTCGCGCACCGGCGCCGCGACCACCGGGCCGGTGCCGGGGACGATGTCGATGTCGACACCCGCGGCCTTGAGCGGCACGACGATGTCGCTGAAGAGGATCGCGGCGTCGACACCGTGGCGGTGGACCGGCTGCAGCGTGATCTCGGCGAGCATCTCGGGGTCGAAACAGGCGTCGAGCATCGGGACGCCCTCGCGCAGCGCGCGGTACTCGGGCAGCGAGCGGCCGGCCTGGCGCATGAACCAGACGGGCGTGCGGGCCGGGCGTTCGCCGCGCGCGGCGGCCAGGAACGGGGCTTCGGGCAGCTCGCGGCGGCCGGACGGGGCGGCTTGCTGCGGCAGGGGCGTGGTCGGAGACATCGCCGTCAATCGTGCCACGAGCCGGGGACGGTGCTTCCATCGGCGCGCCTGCGCCCGCAACGGGCCGTGTCCGCCCTAAAGTCGGTGCGTGACCGCGATGACGCCAGTGCCCGAACTCTTCCGCGAAGCAGTCGCGGCGCTGCAGTCCGTCCGGCCCCGCCGGGAGGTGCTGCTGGAGCCGATGCGCCCGCCGCAGCGGCTCGCGCCGTGGTCGTACGCGGTCAGCTGCGAGGTGTCCGGCCCCGCGGACGTGCTGGCTTCGGGCCGGCTGGTCCTGCTGCACGACCCGGACGGCCAGGACGGCTGGGACGGCGTGCTCCGCCTCGTCATGTACGTGCGCGCGGAGCTGGACCGCGAGCTGGCGACCGACCCGTTCCTGCCCGCGGTGGGCTGGTCGTGGCTGACCGACGCGCTGGAGGTGTCGGGCGCGAGCTGGAAGGCGCTGGGCGGCACGGTGACCGAGACGTCGTCGGCCCGCTTCGGCGACATCTCCGGGCCCGCCCGGACCGACGACCTGGAGCTGCGGGCGTCTTGGACGCCGACGGACGCCGGGCTGCTGCCCCACGGGCAGGCCTTCTGCCAGGTGATGGCCAGCGTCGTGGGCCTGCCGCCGGTCGGCGTGACCCTCTTCGGGCAGCGCCAGAGCTCCTGACCCGGCGCGCCGCCCGCTCCCCCTCCCCTCGGCGCCCAAGACGTCGCGAATGACTCATTCGCGACGTCGGTGGTCCCGAATGAGTCATTCGCGACCTCCCGGCGGCGGGCGTTCGGGCGATCGTCGGCAACGAAACGGCAACGGCGAGGCGCGACCGCCCGGCCCCGGCGCGGCACCTTGTCCGGATGTGAGCAAAATTCACGTCCACTGAACGCCGTCCAACCCAACGGGAACCGCCGATCGGCCGCAAGCGCCCCGCTGCGCGGGCGGAATGGTCCGGACAACGGCAGACCCCGGCGGACCACCCACGCCGTTCCTGAGGCCGTTTCACGTCTCGCGACGTGCCCCCGTTCGTGAGATGACCCGGTCACGCACCGCTACAAGATCAACTCGGCGTTCCCGGCCCGGAGATCAGCCCCGGGCGACACGGACAGTCACCGTTCCGAGGTTCGCAGCGGCCCGCGACGGCCACCGAGCGAAGTTGATCATGCCCCGGCCGGAGCCACATTCCGGCGGCCGCGGGCCCCCATCCGGACCCCCGTCACTAGGCGCACCGGAAGCTGCACACCTCATCTGCACGGCCATTTGGACGCCGGTAACTTCTTAGCATCGTGTTCGCTGGGCTATCCGTTAACAACCCGCCGTGTACTAGCCCGATCGTGTTACGACGAACCCACTGAGTGACTGTTCGTTTGAGATAGATACCCATTCGATCCCCCCGCAACGGCCCTCGGGCGGCTACAGTGCCTTCGACGACACCACTTTCGGTCTAAAGCTGGCGCGGCTGAACGGCCGAAGGTCCCGGTGCCGGTCGGGGGGCACGACCGACTCCAGGGAGGTAGTGACGTGGCTACCGTCGGCTTATCTCAGGCCGTCCGATCCACGCCAGCCGGCGCGTTGCCGGCGAGCATGGTTCCGCACCCGCGGGAAGAGCTCTTTTCCGTGTTGGTGGTCGATGACCACCCGCTGTTGAGGGAGGCAATCGCAGCAAGACTCGCACAGATGGGTGCGGGCACCGTCCACGAGGCCGCCACGGTGGCCGAGGCGAGGGCGCGAGCACAGGCCACCGGGCCTTGTGACCTCGCGATCCTCGATCTCGGACTGCCGGACGGCAGCGGCATCGAGCTGGTCACGGAACTCCGTAGCCACGGCTGGCCGCGCGTGGTGGTACTCGCATCCTCGGACGACCCGTACGCGGTCCGCTCGGCCTTCCAGGCCGGGGCCCAGGCGTACCTGCTGAAGTCGGCGTCGCCGGTCGTGGTGACCGACGGCGTGCGGCGCGTGCTCGAGGGCGGCGTCTACGCCGACCCGAGCGTGGCTCCGGTGCTGGCCACCGGGACCCGCGTCGCGGGCACCGACAACACCCCGCGCGAGCTGTCCGCTCGTGAGGTGGAGGTGCTCCAGCTGGTCGCCGACGGGCAGTCCAACAAGGAGATCGGCGAGGAGCTATCGCTCTCCGCCCTCACCGTCAAGTCCCACCTGTCCCGGATCGGGCGCAAGCTCGGCACGGGCGACCGGGCCCAGATGGTGGCGCTGGCCATGCGGGCCGGCGTGATCCGCTGACGCAAGCGAACAGCCCTGCGGGGCGGGCAGACCAGGCGCGGTATGCCCGTCCCGTAGGGTCGTCATCCATGGGAAGTGCAGAGGCCGAGGACACCGGGATGGAGATCGAGTCCACGGGCGGCCCTGTGCTGCTACGCGAACCCGCCGAGGGCACGCCCCCGGTGGTCACTGATTCAGACGCGCTCGCCGAAGCGTGCGCGAGACTCGCCGCGGGCACCGGCGCGGTCGCCGTCGACACCGAACGCGCGTCCGGCTACCGGTACTGGCCCAAGGCCTACCTCGTGCAGCTGCGCCGCGAGGGTTCCGGCACAGTGCTGATCGACCCGATCGCCCTGGCCGACGACCTCCAGCCGCTGCGCGAAGTCCTCAACGACCTGGAGTGGGTGCTGCACGCGGCCTCCCAGGACCTCCCCTGCCTCGCCGAGCTGGACCTGCGCCCGGCGGCGCTGTTCGACACCGAGCTGGCCGGACGGCTGGCGGGCTACGAGCGCGTGGCGCTGGGGACGCTCGTCGAGCTCCTGCTGGGCTACACGCTCGAGAAGGGGCACAGCGCGGCGGACTGGTCGAAGCGGCCGCTGCCGGTCGACTGGCTCAACTACGCGGCCCTCGACGTCGAGCTGCTCATCCAGCTGCGCGAAAAGCTGGAGGCGGAGCTGGGCGCCCAGGGCAAGCTGGAGTGGGCGCGGCAGGAGTTCGAGTTCGTGCGGACGGCCCCGCCGCCCGCCCCGCGCGCCGAGCCGTGGCGCCGGACGTCCGGGGTGCACAAGATCCGCAACCCGCGCGGCCTGGCGGCGGTCCGCGAGCTGTGGCAGGCCCGCGACGAGCTGGCCCGCAAGCGCGACCGCGCGCCGAGCCGCATCCTCCCGGACAGCGCGATCATCAACGCGGTGACGGCGGACCCGAAGACGGTCGAGGAGCTGCAGGCGCTGCCGGTGTTCAGCGGCCGGGTCCAGCGCAAGTACACGGCGAGCTGGCTGCGCCACCTGCAAGCGGCCCGCGCGCTCCCGAGTTCGGAGCTGCCATCGCCATCGCAGCCGACGGACGGCCCGCCCCCGGTGAACCGCTGGGCGGACAAGGACCCGGACGCGGCGGCCCGCCTGTCGGCGGCCCGGGCGGCGCTGACGGCGATCGCCGAGGACCGGCGCCTGCCGGTGGAGAACCTGCTGCTGCCGGATTTGGTCCGCAGGACGTGCTGGCGGCCCCCGGCGGAAACGGACGAGGACTCGGTGGCGGAGACCCTGCGGGCGGGTGGAGCCAGGCCGTGGCAGGTGGAACTGACGGCGGCGGTCCTGAGCAAGGCCCTGCAGACGACGGCTTCCTGAGGTTCCTCGGCGACCGGCCGGCCTCCAGCAAGCCACCCACCGCGGAACCAGGGCTCAGCTCGCCGCCCAGCGGCGGCGGCCGGGCCACCCGCGACCAAGCCGCCCACCGAGTGCGAGCCGCCTCAGCCCGCCGCCTCGCGGGCCGCCTCCAAGGACTCCGCCGCCCTCAGCGTCTCCGGGTGACCGCCGCCGAGCACCTGCTCGAACCCCTCCACCGCATACCCGTACGCCTCCACCGCATCAGCCCACTCCCCTCGGCGAAAGTGCACCCGCGCCACCACCGCCTGCGCCCGGACCAGCTCCGGATACCCCGGCGGCCACGGCGCGGCAGCCAGCGCGGCCCGCGCGTAATGGTCCGCGTCCGCCAACCGGTCCGTCTCCGCCAAAGTGCGGCTCAACACCACCCGCGCCTCCCACGTCAACCCGTCGTCGGGCCCCGGATGCACGACCCGAGCCGCCACGACAGCCGACGCCTCCGCCGCCGCGTCCTCGAACTCGCCCGCGAGCAGCAACCCGTACGCCAGCCACAGCCGAGCCGACGAGACGTCACCCGAGCCCGCCGCCAGCTGGGCGCGCATGCCCTCGATCAGCGGGCCGGGGGCACCCAGCTCCGCCTGGATCCGCCAGCGCACGACCTGGACCACTTCCGCCCACTCGGGTGGCGCCGCCCGCAGCGTCTCCTCGGCCTCGTCGTACCTCGCCAGCGAAACCTGCGACCGGGCGAGGTCGTAAGTCACGTCCGCGCCGCCCACCGCCCGGCACGCCTCGATCGCCTCGGCGTAACGCCCGGCGTCGGCCAGCGCCACCGCGATCGCGTGCCCGCACTGCGCGACCGACTCGTCGTCCGGCCCCCGCACGTACGCGTACGCCGCCCGGACCGACGAGTACAGCTGCACCGCCTCCTCCACCCGCCCGGTCTGCGAGCAGCGCACGGCGATGAGGTACCACGTCGCCAGCGTCGCGCGGTGCCGCTCGCCGAGGACGCGGCTCTGGTCCGCCACCAGCGCCCGCAGCCACGCCTCCGCCCCCGGGTCGCGCAGCTCCGTGAGCCGGTCCGCGATCTGCGCCCGCAAGTCGAGCGACGTCAGGTCGTCCTGGCGGCGACGTCGCTGCAACTTCGCGCTCAGCCAAGCGATCTCGCCCCGCAGCCGGTCGGGCGCGGGCATCACTCGGTCAGCGTGGCGAGCAGCGTGTGCGCCTCGGCGCGGAACTCGTCCGACGGCTCGGGCAGCCCGACGAGCCGCACCACCCCGTCGGCGCCTTCTCGCACGTGGGCCTCGACGTCCAGGGCCGGGTCGTCGCGGCGGATCACCGCGATGCTCTCCACCAAGCCGAACACCAGGTCCGTCCGGGTCGCCGCCGCCTCCGCGGGCACGCCCGTCGCCGCCACCAGGCGGCCGTACGCCGCCTTCAGCTCCGCCCGCTCCGTGCGGAACCGGGCCAAGTTGGGCGACGCCACCTCCGGCAGCAGGTACAACGCGCCCAGGTTGTGCCGGGCCCCGCCGAGCAACCCGATGTCCGCGTACGCCAGCGCCCACAACCGGACCGCCGCCGGGGCCGAGCCCGCCACCAGCCGCGCCGCCAACGCCAACGACGGCCGGACCGTCTCGGCCAGCAACGCCGCGAGGATGTCTTCCTTCGCCGGGAAGTGGTAGTAGAGCGACGCCTGACGCAACCCCGCCCGTTCGGCGATCGCGCGCGTCGTCGTCGCCGCATAGCCGGCTCCGGTGAACAGCTCGCCCGCCGCGTCGAGCACCGCTTGGCGCGCGTCCGGCCGGTTCGCCGCCGCTCCGCTCGCCCTGGGCCTGCCGACCCCCGCCCCTTTGACCACGGGCGTGATCTTGCCAGGTCCGCCGCCCGCACACCCGCACGGAGGTGCGGTTACGCCCGGATGTCGGTGTTGACGGCCCGTCGGCACCTCCGTTAACGAGCCCCTAACGCGCTGGAGATCACCGCGTCGTGACGGCGACTTAATTTCTGTCGAGCGACAGAAACCAAGGAGCCCCCATGTCAGCACCCGACGAACTCGCCCCGTTCGGCTACCGTCAAAGCTCGCCGGTCGCTGGGCGGGTTCTCCGCCTTCGCCGCCGGCTTCTCCTTCGTCTCGATCCTCACCACCGTCTTCCAGCTCTTCGGCTTCGGTTACACCTTCGGCGGCCCGCTCTTCTTCTGGACGTGGCCGGTCGTCCTCGGCGGCCAGCTGCTCGTCGCCCTGGTCTTCGCCGAGCTGGCCGCGCGCTACCCGCTCGCCGGATCCGTGTACCAGTGGGCGAAACAGCTCAGCCGCGGCTTCCTCGGCTGGCTCGCCGGCTGGATGATGCTGCTCGGCTGCGTCGTCGCTCTCGCCGCCGCCGCGATCGCGCTGCAGGTCGTGCTGCCGTCCGTCTGGGACGGCTTCCAGCTCGTCGGTGGCGACCCCTCGGTGACGTCGCCGACCGGCGCGGCCAACGCCGTCCTGCTCGGCACGCTGCTGCTCGTCTTCACCACCGCCGTCAACGCCGGCGGGGTGCGCCTGATGGCCCGGATCAACGACGTCGGCGTCGCGGCCGAACTGCTCGGCGTCCTCGTCCTCATCACCGGGCTGGGCCTCTTCGCCGTCCGCGGGCCCCAGGTCGTCCTGCACGACGCCCCGGGCACGAGCGCCGGGATCGGCGGCGTGCTCGCTTCGGCGCTCATGGCCGCGTACGTCCTCTACGGCTTCGACACCGCCGCGTCGGTCGCCGAAGAAACCAAGGACGCGCGAAGGACGGCGCCGCGAGCGGTGTTGCGCGCCGTGCTCGTCTCCGGGATCGGCGGGCTGGCCGTCGTCGTCACCGCGCTGATGGCCGCGCCGAGCCTCACCGACGGGCAGCTCGCCGGGCACGGCCTGCCGTACGTGATCACCGCCGTCTTCGGCGACACCCTCGGCCGGATCTTCCTCGCCGACGTCGCGATCGCCGTCGTCGTCTGCACCCTCACCATCCAGACCGGCACCGTCCGGCTGGTCTACGCCATGGCCCGCGACGGCGCGCTGCCCGGCTCGTCCCGGCTCTCGTCGGTCAGCCTCCGCACCGGGACACCGGTCGCGCCCGCGCTGCTGTCCGGCGCGCTCGCCATCGCCCTGCTGCTGCTCAACGTCGGCAACCCGAGGCTGTTCAGCACGATCACCGGGACGTCGGTGGTGGTCGTCTACCTGGCCTACCTGCTGGTCACCGGGCCGCTGCTGGTGAAGCGGCTCCGCGGGCGGTTCCCCGCCGAGCCCGGCCGGTTCTCGTTGGGACGCTGGGGTGTTCCGCTGAACGGGGCAGCCGTGCTTTACGGAATCGCCATGATCGTCAACATCGCCTGGCCCCGCGCGGAGATCTACGACCTGGGCGGTTCGGGCTCCCCCTGGATGTTGCTGTTCCCGATAGAGTTCGTCGGCGGCGCACTGGTGATCGGCTGGCTCTGCTGGCTGCGGCTGCGCCCCGCTCCCGCCCTCGAACCCGCGATCTGAGAGGACGTCCATGAGCACCACCGCCACCACCTACGGCGCCCGGAACCACGCCCGGGCCCAGGCCGGCACCGTGGTCGAAACGATGCCGTCGATCCCGGCGAGCACGTGGCCGTCACCGCCCCCCGGCGTCGCTCCCGAGGCGCTGACCTGGGCGGAGACCGTGGCCGGGGGCGGCTACACGCACAAGGTCCTGGCCCGCGGCACGCGGCTGCGGCTGACCGACGTCGACGGCGACGCCTGCGCGCACCTGCTGCTGTTCAACGCCGACCAGCCGTGGGAGCGGCTGAACGTCGCCGACACGGTCAAGGTCCAGTGGAACGCCTACCTCGGCGAGAAGGTGGCGTTGCTGTCGGATCAGGCCCGCGTGCTCGCCACGATCGTCGGCGACGAGAGCGGACGGCACGACGCCTTGTGCGGGACGTCCACTGTGGACGGCAACACCGAGCGCTACGGCGACGGCTCCCCGCAGGGCCCCTCCCCCGCCGGGCTGGCGCTGTTCACCTTGGCGGGGGCCAAGAACGGCCTGGGCCCGCGCGACCTCCCGCCGAGCCTCTCGTTCTTCCAGGGCGTGCGGGTCCAGCGTGAAGGCGGGCTGGAGTTCACCGGTTCCGCGGGTGCCGGGAAGTCCGTCGACCTGCGGATCGAGATCCCGTCGGTGGTGCTGATCGCCAACGTGCCGCACCCGGTCGACCCGCGCCCGGACTACTCCGCGACGAAGCTCGAAGTGCTCGCCTGGCGCGACCACCCGTCCACCCCGGACAGTCCGGAATGGACGCACACGCCGGAGGCCCAGCGTGCCTTCGAGAACACCGCCGACTACCTGACCGCCCGGGGGATCGCATGAGCACGGCGTACGAGTCCCAGCTGGAGATCAGCTACGACGTCCCCGCGCGCGCCCCGTTCTCGACGGTGCTCAAGCAGGGCCAGGAGCTGACGATCGTCGACCTGGGCGGCAACCAGGCCGTCGACTTCCTCTGCTACGACGCGAACGACACCTCGAAGCGCTACAGCGCCGCCGCCACGATCGCCGCGCAGCGCACCATCTTCCTCACCACCGGCAGCGTCCTGCGCACCCAGGAAGGCGCGCCGCTGCTCACCGTCGTCGCCGACACCTGCGGGCGCCACGACACGATCGGCGGCGCCTGCAGCAAGGAGTCCAACAGCCTCCGCTACGGCCAGCACACCCGGTTCCAGCACGCCTGCGTCGAGAACTTCCTCAGCGAAGGCGCGAAGTGGGGGCTCGGCAAGCGCGACCTGGTCAGCAACGTCAACTGGTACATGAACGTGCCGGTCGAGGAAGACGGCACGCTCGGCATCGTCGACGGGATCTCCGCCCCGGGCCTCGAAGTCCGGCTCCGCGCCGAGACCGACGTGCTGGTCCTCGTGTCGAACTGCCCGCAGATCAACAACCCCTGCAACGGCTTCGACCCGACGCCGGTCCGGATGGTCGTCACGTCCCCCGGAGGCAGGGCGTGAGGCTGCTCGTCGCCAACCGCGGCGAGATCGCCGTCCGGATCCTGCGCAGCGCCCGCGAACTGGGCCTCGAAACCGTCGCCGTGTACTCCGACGCCGACCGCCTCGCCCCGCACGTGCGCCTGGCCGACCGGGCCGTGCGGCTCGGCCCGGCCCCGGCCGCGGAGAGCTACCTCCGCGCCGACGCGATCATCGCCGCCGCGCTGGAAACCAGCTGCGACGCCGTGCACCCCGGCTACGGGTTCCTGTCCGAGGACGCGGCGTTCGCGCGGGCCTGCGAGGACGCCGGGATCGCGTTCGCCGGGCCGTCGCCCGAGCACCTGGAGGTGTTCGGCAGCAAGCACACCGCGCGCGAGGCGGCCATCGCGGCGGGCGTGCCGCTGCTGGCGGGCACCGGCCTGCTGTCCGATGTGGACGAGGCGCTCGCCCGCGCGGACGACATCGGCTACCCGGTGATGCTCAAGGCGACCGGCGGCGGGGGCGGCATCGGGATGCGCGCGTGCGCGTCGCCGGACGAGCTGCGCGCCGCCTGGGAGACCGTCCGCAGCGTCGCGGCCAAGAGCTTCGCCAGCTCCGGGGTCTTCCTGGAGCGCCTGGTGACGCGCGCCCGGCACGTCGAGGTCCAGGTGTTCGGCGACGGCCTCGGCGAGGTGCTGGCCCTGGGCACGCGGGACTGCTCGCTGCAGCGGCGCAACCAGAAGGTCGTCGAGGAGTGCCCGGCACCGGACCTCCCGGAAGACGTCCGGAAGGAGCTGGTCGACTCGGCCGTCGCGCTGTGCTCGTCGGTGCGCTACCGCTCGGCGGGCACCGTCGAGTACGTCTACGACCCCGAGCGCGGCGAGGCCGCGTTCCTCGAGGTCAACACGCGGCTCCAGGTCGAGCACCCGGTCACCGAAGCCGTCTACGGCGTCGACCTCGTCGCCTGGATGCTGCGGCTCGCCCAGGGCGACCGCGCGATGTTCCGCGCGGTGCCGGTGCCGCGCGGCCACGCCGTCGAAGCCCGCGTGTACGCCGAAGACCCGAGCGCCGGGCACCGGCCGAGCGCGGGTCTCGTCACCCGCGTCACGCTGCCCGAAGGCACCCGCGTGGACACCTGGGTCGAGGCGGGCACGACCGTCACCACGCACTACGACCCGTTGCTGGCCAAGGTGATCTGCACCGGCACCGACCGCGCGGACGCGCTCGCGAACCTGCGAGCGGCCTTGGCGACGACCCGGGTCGACGGCGTACGGACCAACCTCGGGCAGCTGCGCGCGGCGGCGGCCGACGCCGCGTTCGGCGCCGCCCGGCACGACACGTCCACTCTGGACGACATCGAGGACGCCGAACCGCGGCTCGACGTCGTCCGCGGCGGCACGATGACCACCGTGCAGGACTGGCCGGGCCGCACCGGCTTCTGGCACGTCGGGGTGCCGCCGAGCGGTCCGATGGACGACCTTTCGCTGTGCCTGGGCAACCTCGCGCTGGGCAACCCCGAAGGCGCGCCCGGCCTGGAGTGCACTGTGGACGGCGTGGCCCTGCGGTTCTCGCACGCCACCCAGGTGTGCGTCACCGGCGCGCCGACGACGGTGCTCGTCGACGGCGCCGAAGTTCCCCTGTGGACGCCCGTCGAGGTGCCCGCGGGCGCCACGCTCGACGTCCGGGCGTGCACGGCCGGGCTGCGCAGCTACGTGCTGGTCCGCGGCGGCGTCGACGTGCCGGAGTTCCTCGGCAGCGCGGCGACGTTCACCCTGGGCGGGTTCGGCGGCCACGGCGGCCGTGCCCTGGCCGCGGGCGACGTCCTGCGGCCCGGCGCGGCGCCCGCGGATCCGGTCGTCGGCCCGGTGCCGGTCGCGGACCGGCCGGTGTTCGCTCCCCAGTGGACGATCGGCGCGCTCGAAGGGCCGCACGCGGCCCCGGAGTTCTTCACCCCCGAAGACGTCGACACGTTCTACGCCACCGACTGGCAGGTGCACTTCAACTCGGCGCGCACCGGCGTGCGGCTGGTCGGGCCGCGGCCGCGGTGGGCGCGCGCGGACGGCGGCGAGGCGGGCCTGCACCCGTCGAACATCCACGACACGCCGTACGCGATCGGCGCCGTCGACTACACCGGTGACCTGCCGATCCTGCTCGGCCCGGACGGCCCCAGCCTGGGCGGGTTCGTCTGCCCGGCCACGGTCGCGACCGGCGAGCGATGGAAGCTCGGGCAGCTGCGGCCGGGCGACACCGTGCGGTTCGTCCCGATCGACGCCGACCACGCGGCGGCGCTGCGACGGCGGCCCGCGTCGGCCGTGACGTCCACGAGGGACGCCCGGCACGACGGCGGCGTCCTCGCGCGACTGCCCGCTTCGGACGCCGAGCCGTCGGTGACCTACCGCCGCAGCGGCGACGACAACCTGCTCGTCGAGTACGGCGAGATGAAGCTCGACCTGGCGCTGCGGATGCGGGTGCACGCGCTCGCCGAGCGGCTGGCCGCCGAGGGCGTGCCGGGGATCGTCGACCTGACGCCGGGCATCCGGTCGCTGCAGGTGCACGTCGACCCGGACGCGCTGCCGGTCGGCAAGGCGCTCGGGCTGGTGCGCGAGCTGGAGCGGGACCTGCCGCCGACGCACGACCTCGTCGTGCCGAGCCGCAGCGTCCGGCTGCCGCTGTCGTGGGACGACCCGGCCACGCGCGAGGCGATCGAGCGGTACATGACCGGCGTGCGCGACGACGCGCCGTGGTGCCCGTGGAACATCGAGTTCATCCGGCGGGTGAACGGCCTGTCCAGTGTGGACGAGGTATACCGGACCGTGTTCGATGCGGAGTACCTCGTGCTCGGCCTCGGCGACGTCTACCTCGGCGCGCCGGTGGCGACGCCGCTCGACCCGCGCCACCGCCTGGTGACCACGAAGTACAACCCGGCGCGGACGTGGACGGCGGAGAACTCCGTCGGCATCGGCGGCGCCTACCTCTGCATCTACGGCATGGAAGGGCCGGGCGGCTACCAGTTCGTCGGGCGGACCGTGCAGGTGTGGAACAGCTGGCGCGGCGGGAACCAGCCGTGGAACCTGCGCTTCTTCGACCGGATCTCCTGGTACCCCGTGTCGGCCGAGGAACTGCTGGACCTGCGGGCGCGGAGCGCGTCCGGGCAGCTGGAAATCGACACGACCGAGGGCACGTTCGCGTTGGCGGACTACCAGAAGTTCCTGGCGGACAACGCGGACAGCATCGCGGAGTTCCGGGCGACGCAGTCCGCGGCGTTCGAGGCGGAGCGGCGGGCGTGGGCCGCGGCCGGTGAGTTCGACCCGAAGCCGGAGCCGGTCACCCGGCCGCCCGCGCGGGTCGAGGCGCCTCCGGGCGGGCACGTCGTGGAGGCGCCGTTCGCCGCGACGGTGTGGCGGGTCGACGTCACCGCGGGCGAACGCGTCGAGGACGCGCAGTCCCTGGTGACGCTGGAGGCGATGAAGACCGAGGCGCGGATCCCCGCGCCGGCGGGCGGAGAGGTGGTCGAAGTGCTCGTGTCCCCCGGTGACCAGGTCGCCCCCGGAACCCCGTTGGTGGTGCTGGGATGAACGTCGCCGTCGAGCGGGTGCGGGCCGCCTACCGCCGGATCGAGCAGGTGGACCGGCCGGAGATCTGGATCGACCTGCGGCCCGAGGCCGACGTCGTTGCCGAGGCCGCCGCGCTGGAAGAACGCGGGTCGCCGCTCTACGGCAAGGTCGTCGCGGTCAAGGGCAACATCGACGTCGCGGGCCTGCCGACGACGGCGGGCTGCCCGGCCTACGCCTCCAAGCCGGAGGCCGACGCGCCGGTCGTCGCGCGGCTGCGGGCGGCCGGGGCGCTGGTGCTCGGCACGACCAACCTCGACCAGTTCGCGACCGGGCTGGTCGGGACGCGCAGCCCGTACGGCGCGGTCCGCAACGCGGTCGACCCGGCGTACGTCTCGGGCGGGTCCAGTTCCGGTTCGGCGGTGGCGGTCGCCCTGGGCATCGCGGACTTGGCCCTGGGCACCGACACCGCGGGTTCGGGCCGGGTTCCGGCGGCGTTCAACGGGATCGTCGGGCTCAAGCCGACCCCGGGGCTGCTGCCGACCGAGGGTGTCGTGCCCGCGTGCGCGAGCATCGACTGCGTGTCGCTGTTCGCGCGGACGGTCGAGGAGGCGGCGTTCGCGCTGACCTGCCTGGCCGAGCCCGCGCAGGTCCACACGGGACGGTTCCGGCTCGGCGTGCCGTCCCCGGACCAGCTGGGGCCGTTGGCACCCGGCTGGGCGGAGGCGTTCGCGGCCGCGATCGAGGACTACGCCGCGGCGGGCGCCGAAGTGACCACAGTGGACATCTCGGCGTTCCTGGACGCGGCTCGGCTGCTCTACGGCGGCGCGTTCGTCGCCGAGCGGTACACGGCGGTCGGCGAATTCCTCGACGCGCACCCGGACGACTGCGACCCGGTGGTGCACGGCATCATCACCGCGGGCCGCGAGATCCGCGCGCACCAGCTGTTCGCCGACCAGGCGGCGCTGGCCGGGCTGCGGGCCGAGGCAGTGGCCGCGCTGGCGGGCGTCGACGCGCTGCTGGTGCCGACCACCACCGAGCACCCCACGATCGCCGAGGTGGCCGCGGACCCGGTCGCGGTCAACGCGCGGCTGGGCCGGTTCACGAACTCGACCAACCTGTTCGGGCTGTCCGCGCTGGCGGTCCCGGCGGGCACGGTCGACGGGCGCCCGTTCGGCGTGATGCTGGTCGGCGCCCCGCACGACGACCTGAAGCTGGCGGCGCTGGCGGAACTGCGGGCCGAAAGGATCCCGATCGTGGTGGTCGGCGCCCACCTGCGCGGGCAGCCGCTGAACCACGAGCTGACGTCCCGGGGCGGCCGGTTCGTCGCGGCGGTGTCGACGGCCGCGTCCTACCGGCTGTTCGCGTTGGACACGGTGCCGCCGAAGCCCGGGTTGGTGCGGGTGTCCGACGGCGGGGTTTCGATCGCCGCGGAGGTGTGGGAGCTGCCGGTGCGCGGTTTCGGCGAGTTCGTCTCGAAGATCCCGGCGCCGCTGGCGATCGGGAAGGTGGTGCTGGCGGACGGCTCGTCGGTGTCCGGTTTCCTGTGCGAACCGGCGGCGACCGAAGGCGCGGAGGACATCTCGGCGAAGGGCGGCTGGCTGGCGCACGTGGGCGCGCGGTAAACCGGTTGCGCCACCGGCCGACACTGGTGGGGTGAACGTTCTTCCGTGCGGCCATCTCGCTGCGGCCGCTGGGGCGCGCGTCTGCGCCCACCTCACCACCGACAACGGGCCCGCGTGCTTCCGCGTGCTCACCGGGGTCGGAACGCGGTTCGACCTGGTGTGCCGCGAGTGCGTCGAGGCGCCCGTCCTGCTCGACGCGTGCGTCGGTTGCTTCGACCGGGCCGACGCCATGGCGAGCCTCGGCTGGCGCGGCTCACCGGAAGTCCTGCTGCGCGACCGGGAGCTGCCGGGCACCTGGACGACCCGGCCGTGCCCGGTGACCCCGCTGAACGACCGCTGCCTCGTCCCGGTGCCCGGTGGCTGGCTCGCGCTCACCGAGGCGGGGTTCGTCCGCCTCGACGACGAGGACCAGTGGCTCCTCGGCCCGGTCGAGCTGCGCGAGGAACGCGACGTCGAGCGGTTCGAGCGGCCGGACCGGCCCCGGGGTCCCGCGCTGCACGCCTCGGCCGACGGCCGGTTCGCGGCGGTCGTTTCGGACTACGGCCAGTACGGGACCGTCATCGACCTGGCCGAGTGGGTCACCGTGCTCGACCTCGACCGGGACTGGGACGACAACGAGTGGACGCGCTACCCGTTCGCGTTCCTCGACGGGGGCCGGTTCGCCGCGGCCACCGCCGGGGACCGGCTCGACGTCTTCGAATCGGCCACCGGACGCCTGCTCACCGGCCACGCGGGCGAAGTCGACTATTTCAGCGGCGCGCTGCTGCCGAGCCCGTCCGGCCGGTCGCTGCTCGTCGACGCCTGGGCCTGGCACCCGGTCGGGATCCCTCTGGTCATCGACGTCACCGCCTGGCTCGAGGGTGACCGGAACCCGCGGCAGCTGGCCGACCGCGGCGACGTCTGGGACGAGCCGATGGCCTGGCTGGACGAGGAAACCGTGGCGCTGCAAGGCATCGGCACCGAACGGCCACCCCTGCCGGGCATCGAGCTGCGCGAAGCGGCGACCGGCCGCAGGATCGGGCAGTTCACCGGCCCGGACGGCCGGATGTGGGCCCACGGCGGCCTGCTGTACGTCGCCGCCGAGGCCGGGCTGGAGGTCTGGGACCCGGCCGAGGGCGCGCGGATCGGGAACCTGGCCGGTTTCGTGCCGATCGCGCACGACTCGGGTACGTTCGCCGAGCTGCGTAACGATCAGCTGAGGATCTGGGCCGCCGTCGGATAACAACGCTCGTCCCGGGGCACCAACCCGCCGATGTCCTCGGTGAGACCTCCGGAGGCGGCCATGACCACGGCGACCACATCCCCGCAGACGACGCTCGTCCACTCGTACCTGTTCCTGCGGCGCGCGATCGGGCTGATCGGCCTCGCGCTGCCGTTCGTGCTGATCCTCGGCAAGCAGCTCCTGCAGGGCGGCGACCTGATCGGCTCGCTCAGCGGGTACTACTACACGGATCTGCGGAACGTCTTCGTCGGCGCGATGTGCGCGGCCGGAGTGTTCCTGCTGGCGTACTACGGCCACGACTACGTGGACAACGTCGCGAGCAGCGTGGCCGGGCTCGGCGCGATCGGGCTGGCGCTCTTCCCGGCGACACCCGACCACGACGTCTCGGCGTGGGACCGGACGTCCGGGGTGCTGCACCTGACGTTCGCGGCGGTGTTCTTCCTGATGCTGGCGTACTTCTGCCTGCGGCTGTTCCCCACGACGGCGAGCAGCCGCCGGGCATCGGCGTCGTCTACCGCGTGTGCGGCGTGGTGATCCTGGCCGCGCTGGTGCTGATCGCGGTGACGAGCTGGCTGCGGCTCGTGCCGGAGTGGCACCCGGCGCTGTGGCTGGAGAGCGTCGCGGTGTGGGCGTTCGGTGTGGCGTGGCTGGTGAAGGGGCGGACCCTCACGCCGAAGGACCGCGCCTCGGCGAGCTGACCGCGGCACGGCGGGCCGCCGAGTCCCGCGCGGACCGGAACGCTGTCGGCGACAACGCCACGCCACCGAGCCCGCGGCGCGCCCGCCAAGCAGCGCGCGGGAAACCTGCTCGCCGGAGCAGCACCCGGCGCACGGCTCGCCGAGCGGCTCACGAGCCGCCCCGGCACACCGACCGCGCCATCCGGGCCCTCTACCACCCGCCGGGCCGGGCGCCCGCGCCCCGAGAGTGTGCCGTAGCCCACTCGACCGGGCCACACCACTGGTTACCGACGGGTAACAAGGGCTATCGTGCGGGCAAAGACCTCTACTTCATGGAGCATTCGTGGCCGCACCAGCAACGCCGCTCGCGCCGAACGCGCGAGGCGTGCGCAACGTCGTCTTCGTCGAGGGGGTACGGACCCCCTTCGGCAAGGCCGGCGACAAGGGCATGTACGCCGGGACCCGCGCGGACGACCTCGTCGTCAACGCCATCCGCGAGCTGCTGCGGCGGCACCCCGAACTGCCGCCGGAGCGCGTCGACGAGGTGGCCATCGCCGCCACCACCCAGATCGGTGACCAGGGCCTGACCATCGGCCGCACCGCCGCGCTGCTGGCCGGGCTGCCCAAGTCCGTCCCGGGCTTCGCCATCGACCGCATGTGCGCCGGCGCGATGACCGCCGTCACCACCACCGCCTCCGGCATCGGCTTCGGTGCCTACGACATCGCCATCGCCGGCGGCGTCGAGCACATGGGCCGTCACCCGATGGGCGAGGGCGTCGACCCGAACCCGCGGATCATCGCCGACAAGCTCGTCGACCCGACCGCGCTCGTCATGGGCCAGACCGCCGAGAACCTGCACGACCGGTTCCCGGCGATCACCAAGCTGCGCACCGACACCTACGCCGCGCGCAGCCAGGAGAAGTACGCCGAGGCCGTGAAGACCGGCAAGATCGGGCCCGAGCTGGTACCCGTCGCCACCCGCTCCAAAGAACTCGGCTGGGGCCTGGCCACCGAGGACGAGCCGCCCCGCCCGGGCACCACGCTCGAAACCCTCGCGAACCTGAAGACGCCGTTCCGCCCGCACGGCCGGATCACCGCGGGCAACGCGGCGGGCCTCAACGACGGCGCGACCGCCTCGATCCTCGCCGACGAGGACACCGCCCGCGAGCTGGGCCTGCCCGTCGCGATGCGGCTGGTCGGCTACTCCTTCGCCGGCGTCGAGCCGGAGGTCATGGGCATCGGCCCGGTGCCCGCCACCGAGAAGCTGTTCAAGCGCACCGGCCTGACCATCGACGACATCGGCCTGTTCGAGATCAACGAGGCCTTCGCCGTGCAGGTGCTGGCCTTCCTCGACCACTTCGGCATCGCCGACGACGACCCGCGCGTGAACCAGTGGGGCGGCGCGATCGCCTGCGGCCACCCGCTGGCCTCGTCCGGCGTCCGGCTCATGACGCAGCTGGCCCGCCAGTTCGCCGAGCGGCCCGACGTCCGGTACGGCATCACCACGATGTGCATCGGCATCGGCATGGGCGGCACCGTGATCTGGGAGAACCCGGCGTTCGAGGGGGCGAAGTAAATGACTTTCACCGCTGAAGAAGCGAAGGCCGCCTTCCCGGACGAGGTTGTCACGCACGCCGTGACGCGCCTGGTGAAGGTGCCCGGGCTCGCGAAGCCCGTCGCGCTGATCACGCTCGACAACGGCCACGACCACACCCGGCCGAACACCTTCGGCCCGCAGGGTCTCGTCTCCCTGAACGCCGCGCTGGACAAGGCGTTCGAGGCCGAGCCCGCCGCGATCGCCGTCACCGGCAAGCCGTTCATCTTCGCCGTCGGCGCGGACCTGTCCGGTGTGGAATCGGTGAGCGACCCGAAGCTGGCGCGCGAGATCGCCCAGACCGGGCACGACGTGTTCCGCCGCCTCACCGAGTCGAAGATCCCCACGTTCGGGTTCATCAACGGCGCGGTCATGGGCGGCGGCCTCGAGCTGGCGCTGTCCTGCCACTACCGGACGCTGTCGGAAAACACCGCCGCGATCGCGTTCCCCGAGGTCTTCCTCGGCCTGTTCCCGGGCTGGGGCGGCACGCAGCTGCTGCCGAACCTCATCGGCGCCGACGCCGCCGTCACGGTGATCATCGAGAACGCCCTGGCGCAGAACAAGATGCTCACCGTCAAGCAGACGGCCGAGTCGGCATCGTCGACGAGGTCTTCGGCTCGGCCGACTACCTCGAGCAGTCGCTGCTGTGGCTGGCTCGCGTGGTCAACGGCGAAGTCACCCCGGCTCGCCGCGAGATCGACCGCGGCCAGGCGTGGGACGCGGCCATCGCCCGCGCCAAGTCCATTGTGGACGGGCGCACGCACGGCGCGTCGCCGGGTGCGACCAAGGCCGTCGAGCTGCTGGAGCTGGCGCGCGAGAACGACCTCGACCGCGGGTACGCGGCCGAGACCGACGGCCTCGCCGAGCTGCTCATGTCCGACGTCCTGCGCGCCGGGCTGTACTCGTTCAACCTGGTCAACAAGCGCGCCAAGCGCCCGGCCGGCGCGCCGGACAAGTCGTTGGCGCGCAAGGTGAACAAGGTCGGCATCGTCGGCGCCGGCCTGATGGCCAGCCAGCTCGCGCTGCTGTTCGTCCGACGCCTGAAGGTGCCGGTCGTGCTGACCGACGTCGACCAGGAGCGCGTCGACAAGGGCGTCGGCTACGTCCACGCCGAGATCGACAAGCTGCTGAGCAAGAAGCGCGTGTCCCCGGACGGTGCGAACCGGCTCAAGGCGCTGGTCTCCGGCTCGCTCGACAAGGCCGCGTTCTCCGACGCCGACTTCGTCATCGAGGCCGTCTTCGAGGAGCTGGGCGTCAAGCAGCAGGTGTTCGCCGAGTTGGAGCAGCACGTCTCCCCCGAGGCGATCCTGGCGACGAACACCTCGTCGCTGTCGATCACCGCGATGGCGTCGAAGCTGCGGCACCCCGAGCGCGTGGTCGGCTTCCACTTCTTCAACCCGGTCGCCGTGCTGCCGCTGCTGGAGATCGTCCGCGGCGAGCAGACCGACGACGCGTCGCTCGCGACGGCGTTCGCGGTCGGCAAGCAGCTGAAGAAGTCCAGCGTGCTGGTGAAGGACGCGAGCGCGTTCGTCGTCAACCGCCTGCTGCTGCGTTTCCTCGGCGAGGTGCTGGTCACCGTCGACGAGGGCACGCCGTTCGACGTCGCCGACAAGGCTCTCGAGCCGCTCGGCCTGCCGATGACACCGCTGACGCTGATGCAGCTCGTCGGCCCGGCCATCGCGCTGCACGTCGGCGAGACGCTGCACGAGGCGTTCCCGGACCGGTTCACCGTGTCGGAGAACCTCGCGAAGTTCGTCAAGGCGGGCAAGAAGGGCGTCTGGATCTGGGACGCCCAGGGCAACCAGTCGGCCGACCCCGAGGTCGTCGAGCTCTGGACCCAGGGTGACAAGCCGTCCACTTCGGAACAGGTGCGCGACCGGGCGCTGTCGGCCATCGCCGAGGAGATCCGGATCATGCTCGACGAGGGCGTGGTCGCCGAGGCGCAGGACATCGACCTGTGCCTGATCCTCGGCGCGGGCTGGCCGTTCTGGAACGGCGGCATCACGCCGTACCTGGACCGCACGGGCGTGTCCGAGCGGGTGAACGGCAAGCCGTTCCTCGCCCCGGGCGTCGCCTCGGTCCCGGCTTCCTGACCCGTCCGTGAAGGCCCCTTCCCGCCGGGGAGGGGCCTTCACGGCGTTTTCAGTACTCGCCGTCGCGCGGGCACTTCGGCGGCGGGTCGGTCGGCTTCAGCTGCTCGACCATCGCGTCGAGGTCGGTGACCTTCACCTGGTCGGCGTGCTCGAACCGGGCGTGCAGCTCCTGGGCCCACGCGTTGAGGTCGGTGCCGGGCACCGCGAGCAGCGACACGGACGCAGGCAGGGATTCGGGCCTCGTCAGGCGCAGGAGCTCGGGCTGGTCGGCGAAGATCCGCTTGAACCGCGCGTAGGCCTCCGCCTGCGTCTCGACGAACACGCGGCGTGCCTTGGGGTCGTCGTGGAAAGCGGCCGCGGCCGCGCGCATCTCCTCGTCGGTGCGGAAGTACACCACCACCGACGCGCACAGGTTGTGGCCGGCCAGCGGCGCCGGGTTCCGGTCCACCGGCAGCTCGGGCGGCCGGACCAGGGCGGCGACGAAGAACGCCAGCCCGACCCCGGCGGCCAGCGCCAGCGCGACGACCGGGATCAGGACGCGCGCCAGCGGCTTCGGTTTCTCCTCCACCCGAAGATCACAGCACAGCCCGGCCGTCGCCGTCCGCCGGGCGGCGGGTCGTTCACCGACACGGATCAGCCGCGAACGCCTTGACCTTGAAACTTCCCGGCGTCCAGTCCGATGTATCCGGTGTGAGGCGGATGCTCGTGCGGGCGGTGATGGCCGGGCTGCGGCTGCTGTTGCGGCTGCCGGAGCCGGTGCTGCGCGCGGTCGCGGGCCGCCCGGTGGTGGTCGACGGTCGGCAGCCGGTGACCAGCGCGCGGGTGCTGATCCGGGTGGCGAAGTTCGCGCCGTTCGACGCCCCGCACCACAACGGCAGCCTCGAGCGGGCCCGGCGGGAGCTGGACCTGGCGGGCTCGCTCGCCGGCGCCGGGATCTGCCCGGGCGTCCGGACGAGCGACCACACCTGGCCGGGGCCCGGCGGCCCGCTGCCGCTGCGGCGGTACGAACCGGCCGGGGTCCCGGCGCCGAGCCCGGCACTGGTCTACTTCCACGGCGGCGGGTTCGTGCTCGGCAGCATCGAGACGCACGAAGGCGCGTGCCGCCTGTTGGCCGAGGAAGCCGGGGTGCGGGTGGTGTCGATCGGCTACCGGCTCGCGCCGGAACACCCGTTCCCGGCGGCGGCGTCGGACGCGGTCGCCGCGTTCGCCCACGTGGCGCGGCACGCGGCGGACTTCGGGATCGACCCGGCCCGGCTCGCGGTGGGCGGCGACAGCAGCGGCGGCAACCTGGCGGCGGTGGTCGCGCACGCGGCGGCCCGCGGCGAGCTGCCACGCCCCGCGTTCACCCTGCTGCTGACCCCGGCGACGGACGCCCTCGGCGGGTCGGAGTCGCACCGGCGGTTCGGAACGGGCTTCCGCCTCGACCGCGACGAGTGGGCCTGGTACCGGGCGCAGTACCTGCGGGACCCGGCGGACTACACGGACCCGCGGGCGTCGGTCCTGTACGACGACGCCTTCGAGGGTCTGCCGCCGACGTACGTGGCGACATGCGGCTTCGACCTGCTCCGCGACGAAGGCGAGGCGTACGCGCAACGCCTCGCTTCAGCCGGAGTCCCGCTGGTGCACCGGCGTCACGAAGGCCAGCTGCACGGGTTCGCGAACCGGGTGGGCATCGACCCGGACGCCCGCGCGGCCATGCTCCACGCGGCCGGAGTGCTCCGCGCCGGACTCTCCCTGACCCGCTCGTGAGTGTTTAGGGCGGTTCTAACCGCCCTAAACACTCACGACATCTTTCAGCGGACCGGGAGGTGGACGGTCACCGACAGGCCGCCGCCCACGATCGGCTCCGCCGTCACGCTGCCGCCGTGCGCCTGGACCGCCGCCCGGACGATCGACAGCCCCAGGCCCGCCCCCGAACGCGCGGTCCGCGCCACCCCGGCGCGACGGAACGGCTCGAACAGCTCGGCCACGGTCGCCGGGTCGACGAGCCCGCCGGACGACCGGACGCGCAGCATCGACCACTGCGGCCCGGGCTGCGTCGTGACCTCCAGCCAGCCGCCCTCGACGTTGTGGCGGACGCCGTTCTCCAGCAGGTTGCCCGCGATGCGCTCCAGCAGCGCCGGGTCGCCGAACGCGCCCGCCGACGGCGTGCTGAACGACGCCCGGATCCCGCGCTTGTCGGCTTCCCGGTGGACGGCGTGCCAGGCCCGGTCGACGACGGCGGCGAGGTCGACCGGCTCGCGGACCGCGAGCCCGGCGCCGTCGGTGCGAGCCAGCAGCAGCAGGGAGTTGACCAGCTGCCCGGCGCGTTCGGTCGCGTCGCGGACCACCCCCGCCATCCGCCGGAGTTCGGCCTCGTCGGCGTCGTCGTCGGCCAGGGTGACGTCGAGTTCCGTGCGGATCACCGACAACGGCGTCCGCAGCTCGTGGCTGGCGTTGGCGACGAAGTGGCGTTGCGCGTCGAAGGCGGCTTGGAGCCGGTCGAGCATGTCGTCGAACGTGCCGGCCAGCTCGGCCAGCTCGTCACGCGAACGCACCTCGCCGATCCGCTCCCCCAGCGACTCGACCGACAGCCGCCGCGCGGTGCCGGTGATCTCGCGCAGCGGCAGCAGGACACGGGAGGTGAACGTCCAGGCGAGGATCGCCGCGGCCGCCACCACCAGCAGGAACGCGATCGAGCCGAAGAGCAGCATCCGGTCGCGGGCGTGCACGCGCAGGTGTTCGGCGAGCGTCGAGGCGTCGACCGTGACGCCGTCGACGACGACCGTGCTGCCCGGCGGCATCTGCGGGACGGTGTCGAGCGCGTCCCGCACCAGCGTCCAGGCGAGCCAGAGCAGCAGCAGGCTGACGGCGGCGACCAGCACGGTCGCCAGCAGGGTGATCCGGGCGCGGAGGCTGCGGGTGCCCGGCAGGTTCACGCGCGCGACGCGCCGGGCTCCGGCACCCGGTACCCGGAGCCGACGACGGTCTCGATGATCCCCGGCTCGCCGAGCTTCTTGCGCAGCGTCATGACGGTGACCCGGACGGTCGTGGTGAACGGGTCGGCGTTCTCGTCCCAGACGCGTTCGAGGAGTTCCTCACTGCTGACGACGGACCCGGCGGCCTGCAGCAGCACCTCGAGGACGCCGAACTCCTTGCGCGTCAGCTCGACCGGCCCGCTCGCCCGCCGCACGGTCCGCTTGGCCGGGTCGAGTTCGACGTCCCCGGCGGTGAGCAGCGGCGGCGCGGCCGGGGTGGCCCGGCGGCCCAGCGCCCGGACGCGCGCGACGAGCTCGGGGAAGGCGAACGGCTTCGCGAGGTAGTCGTCGGCGCCGAGGGACAGGCCGTCGACGCGGTCGGACACCGAGCTGCTCGCGGTGAGCATGAGCACCCGGGTGAGCTCCCCGGAAGCGACGATTTCGCGGCACAGCTCGTCCCCGGACATCCCGGGCAGGTCCCGGTCGAGCAGCACGACGTCGTACCGCGTGACGGCGGCCTTCTCGTGTCCGTCGTCGCCGGTGAGCGCGACGTCCACGGCCATGCCCTCGCGGCGCAGCCCGCGGGCGATCGCGTCGGCCAGGGGTTCTTCGTCCTCGACTACCAAAACTCGCACGAGCCCACAATCCCATATTTTCCTGAGAGTGCCCTTTAAGGACTGTGTGCGTCGGATGAGCCAGCCCCAAGCGCCCCAATGTGGCCTTCGGTGCGTCAGACGCACCCAAGGCGGCCTTCGGTGCGTGAGACGCAACCAAGGCCGCCTTGGGGCGCTACGGCTCCGGCACCCAGCGCAGCGCGAACCACAGCCGCATCCGGTTCTCCGGGTCGGCCAGATCCACGTCCAACGCCCGCTCCACCTGGGCGATCCGGTGCCGGACGCTGTTGCGGTGCACGCCCAGCTCGGCCGCCGTCGGTTCCCAGCCGCCGTGGTGGGCCAGCCATGTCCGGAGCGTCAGCACCAGCGAACGGTCCCCCTCCCGGTCGAGTGCGACCAGCGGTTCCAGAGCCTGAGCCGCGAAGCCGCGCGCCGCGTCCGGAGCCAGCAGCGCGTCGAAATCCAGGGGCCCGCCGCCCGCGACGACCGGCCTCCCGAGCGCCTGGGCCCGCGCGAGCAGCAGGTCCACCTCGGCGACGGCGTCGGCCAGCCGCTCGGCGGGCACCGGTGACCCCACGGCCGCCAGCCACCCCGACGAGCGCAGGTCCTCCAGCGCCGCTCGCGACGGCGACGCCCCGGCGACGGCCGTGAACCTCCCGTCGAGCACCGAAACCAGCGGCGTGTCCAGCCGCGCCCGCAGCCAGTCCGGGCGCTGGGCCACCTCGCCCGGCCCACGCCGGTAGGGCACCCCGGCGACCAGCCGCGCGGTGCCCGAACCGAGCAACGAACGAGCCACGCCCCGCGCCGACGTCCGGCCGAGCAGCAACCCGGTCGCCGCCGCACCCAGCTCGGCCGCGTCCGACCCGGCCCGCCCGACCAGGCCCAGCAGCGCCGCGCCCACGGCGAGGATCGCCCGGTCGGCGCCGTCGAAGCGCCGCGTCCGGCCGACCACCACCAGGTGCGACGCCGTCGCCTGCGGGTACACCGGCTGGACCACGACGAAGCCGTCGCCCACCTCGGTGGTCGCGCTGCGGATCCCGCTGCCCGCCCGCACCGTCGCCACCAGCTCGCGCACTTCGGGCGGCAACGGCGAAGGCGCGTCGTGCGCCGAGGCCAGCACGTCCCCGGCCCCGACCAGCGCCACCCAGGAGTCCAGCCGCTCGGCCAGCGACGAAGTCAGCTCGCCGAGCCCGCCACCCGCGGCGCGCGTCAACGCCTCCCGCGCCGCCGTGATCCGCCGCTGCTCCCGCTGCCCCGCCTCGGTCAGCGCGACCGAAACCGCCCGGTTGATCGCCAGGAACGGCGTCCGCGACGGCACCACCAGCAGCGGCAGCCCGTGCCGCGCGCACGACCGGCGCAGGCGCTCCGGCAGCGTCTCGAACACCGTCGGGGTGAGCCCGAACCCCAGCGCCGTCACGCGAGCGTCGCGCAGCCCGCGCACGTACCGGTCGACCTCGCCCGGCTCCGCGGGCAGGTTCACCCCCGCGGTGAGGATCAGCTCGGCGCCCACCAGGTACGGCGCGGGGTCGCGCAGCTCGCTGACGTGGGCCCAGCGCACCGGCTCGTCGAGCGCGCCCGGCCGCAGCGTCTCGGGGACGACGTCGAGGGCGAGCTTCCCGGTTGCCGACAACCGCGCGTAACGGGACATTCACTTCGGTGGACGGGGAATCCGCGATCGAGGTCATTTCGTCCCCACCGATGTCGACATGGGGACGAATCATCCCATGCCGAAGGGGGGGCGGGCGAACCTACGGTGACCCGAACACTCCCCACCAGTAAGGAGCCCGCCGTGACCGGTGACTACGCCGTGATCGCGTTGTACATCGCGGGGATGCTCGGGGTCGGCTGGTACGGCCTCCGGCTCGCGAAGACGAAGTCCGACTACCTCGTCGCCGGGCGGCGGCTGGGCTGGTTCATGTACTCCGGCACGATGTCGGCCGTCGTGCTCGGCGGCGCGTCGACCGTCGGCGGCGTGAAGCTCGGCTACACCTACGGCATCTCCGGCATGTGGCTGGTCGTCAGCATCGGCGTCGGCATCCTCGTGCTGCACGCGCTGTTCGCGCGGCGGCTGGTGCGGCTGAAGGTCTACACCGTCGGCGAGATGCTCGACCTGCGCTATGGCGGCCGCACCAGCGCGGTGTCCGGCGTCGTCATGTGGGGCTACACCCTGATGCTCACGGTGACCTCGACGCTGGCGTTCGCGACGATCTTCAAGGTGCTGTTCGACCTGCCGAACTGGGCCGGGATCGCGATCGGCGGCTCGATCGTGGTGCTCTACTCGGTGCTCGGCGGCATGTGGTCGATCACGCTCACCGACATCGCCCAGTTCGTCATCAAGACCATCGGCATCCTGGCGATCCTGCTGCCGGTCGCGATCACCTCGGCGGGCGGCTTCGACGGCATGAGCGCGAAGCTGGACGCGAGCTTCTTCAGCTTCACCGCCATCGGCAGCGACACGATCATCACCTACTTCGTCATCTACACCTTCGGCCTGCTGATCGGCCAGGACATCTGGCAGCGCGTGTTCACCGCCCGCACGCCCGCGATCGCGACGTCCGGCGGCATCACCTCCGGCGTCTACTGCCTGGTCTACGGCCTGGCCGGCGCGCTGATCGGCACCGCGGCCCACACGCTGTACCCGGACATCGCGAGCGCGCAGGACGCCTTCGCGACGATCGTCGAGCGGCTGCTGCCGACCGGCGTCCGCGGCCTGGTCCTGGCCGCGGCGCTCTCGGCGATGATGTCGACGGCGAGCGGCGCGCTCATCGCGTGCTCCACCACCACGACGTCGGACCTGCTCACCAAGCTGGGCCTGAAGAAGGGCGGCGAGGTCAGCCGCAACCGGCTCGCCACACTGGTGCTCGGGCTCCTGGCCATCGGCATCGCGATGATCGTCGACGACGTCGTCAACGCGCTCACCATCGCCTACGACATCCTGGTCGGCGGCCTGCTGGTGGCGATCGTGGGCGCGTTGTTCTGGAAGCGCGGCACCCGGCAGGGCGCGTACGCGTCGATGGTCGCCGGCACGGTCTCCGTGATCGCGTTCATGATCATCGACGGCGTCGAGGCCAACACCCCGATCTACTGGGGCCTCGGCGCGAGCCTGGTGGTGTACCTGGCCGTCAGCTTCGCGACACCCCGCACGTCCGACTCGATCCTTTCCGTCTGGACCCGCCGCCTGAACGGCGAAGAAACCCCCACCACGAACCGGGAACAGGAGCCCGCCAGTGCCTAACATCGGACCGCTCGACTCGTCGCGCGTCCCCCGCTTCGCCGGGTTCGCGACCTTCGCGCGGCTGCCGCGGATCGACCAGGTCGACCACGCCGACGTCGCCGTCGTCGGGGTGCCCTTCGACTCCGGGGTGTCCTACCGGCCGGGCGCGCGCTTCGGCCCGGCCGCCGTGCGCGAGGCGAGCCGCCTGCTGCGGCCGTACCACCCGGAGCTGGACGTCTCGCCGTTCGCGGAGTGCCAGGTCGTCGACGCCGGGGACATCGCGGTCAACCCGTTCAACATCGGCGAAGCGATCGAGACGCTGCAACAGGAAGCCGAAGCCCTCACGGCGAACGGCACCCGCCTGGTGACCGTCGGCGGCGACCACACGATCGCGCTGCCGCTGCTGCGGGCGGCGGCCAAGAAGCACGGACCGGTGGCGCTGCTGCACTTCGACGCGCACCTCGACACGTGGGACACCTACTTCGGCGAGCCGTTCACGCACGGCACCCCGTTCCGCCGCGCGTCGGAAGAAGGAATCCTCGACACGAGCGCGTTGTCGCACGTCGGCACCCGCGGGCCGCTGTACGGCAAGCGCGACCTCGAAGAGGACCGGCGGCTGGGCTTCGGCATCGTCACCTCCGGCGACGTGCTGCGCCGCGGGGTGGCCGAGACGGTCGACGCGCTGCGGCAGCGCATCGGCGACCGCCCGCTGTACGTGTCGGTCGACATCGACGTGCTGGACCCGGCCCACGCACCCGGCACCGGCACGCCGGAGGCGGGCGGGATGACCAGCCGCGAGCTGCTGGAGATCCTGCGCGGGCTGCGGGACCTGAACCTGATCGGCGCGGACGTCGTCGAGCTGGCCCCGGCGTACGACCACGCCGAGATCACCGCCATCGCGGCGTCGCACGTCGCCTACGACCTGGTGAGCCTGCTGAGCTTGGGGAAGGGCGCATGACGCGCATCGGCGGCGACGTGGTGGTCGAAACGCTGCGGGCGCTGGGCGCCGACACGGTGTTCGGCCTGCCGGGCCAGCACGCGCTGGGCTTGTTCGAGGCGCTGCGGCGAGCGGACGACGTGCGCGTGATCAGCGGCCGCGTGGAGAACAACCTGGCGTTCGCCGCCGACGGCCACGCCCGCGCCCGCCTCGCCGCGAACCCCGAGGGCCCGGTCCCGGTGACGCCGCTGGTCGTCTCGACGGGCCCCGGAGCGTTGCTGACGTTGGCCTCGCTGCAGGAGTCCCGGGCGGCATCGGTACCGGTGCTCGGAATCTCGAGCCAGGTCCCGGTGGCGGGTTTGGGCGGCGGACGCCACGGCTACCTGCACGAACTGCCGGACCAGCAGGCGAGCTTCCGCGACGTCGTGAAGTCGGTGCACGTCGTGCGGCGGGCGAGCCAGATCCCGACGGCGTTGCGCGAGGCGTGGACGTCGGCCGCGACGGCGCCCTACGGCCCGGTGTGGGTCGAGATTCCCCAGGACGTGCTGCTCGGCCCGGCCGGAGTCCCGCCGATCACGTCGGTGTCGGCCACGCCCCCGACCCTGGAACCCCTGCCGGAACTGGTCACCGCGGCGGCGGAGTTGCTGGGCACAGCGTCGAACCCGGTGATCCTCGCCGGAGGCGGAGCGTTGCGGTCCGGCGCCCAGGCCGAGCTGAAGGCCCTCGCGGAGGCGTTGCGCGCACCGGTGATTTCGACGTTCGGCGGCAAGGGCGTCTTCGGCTGGGACCACGAGCTGTCCGGGAGGTCGTGGCTGGAGGACTGGCACACCACGGAGTTCCTGGCGGACGCCGACGCGCTGCTGGTGCTCGGATCGGGCCTCGGCGAGCTGTCGAGCAACTACCGCGAATTCGCCCCACGCGGCCGGGTGATCCAGGTGGAGGCCGACCTGGGCAAGCTGGAGTCGAACCACCCGGCGCTGGGCATCCACGCCGACGTGCGGCTCACGCTGCAGGCGCTGCTGGAGTGGGTACCGCTGCGCGGCTCCGACGGCCGCGCCGAGAAGGCGGTGTCGGGCTTGCTCGCCCGCGTCGAGTCGCGGTTGGACGGCCAAGACCTGGCGGCGGAACGCAAGCTGATCTACGACATCCGCGAGGCGTTGCCGGAGGGCACGCAGACGTTCTGGGACATGACGATCGCGGCGTATTGGGCGTGGTCGGCGTGGAACCCGGAGGGTGCCCCGATCCACACGGCGCAGGGAGCGGGCGGGCTGGGTTACGGCTTGCCGGGAGCACTGGGCGGCGCGGCGGCGGGCGGTCGAACACTCGCGGTGTCGGGCGACGGCGGAGCGATGTACGGAATCGCCGAGCTGGCCACGGCGGTCCAGCACAACCTCGACGTGACGTGGCTGATCATCGACGACGGCGGTTACGGCGTCCTGCGCGAGTACCTCACGGACGCGTTCGGCCAGACAACGGCCACGGAACTGGCGCGCCCCGACTTCGTCGCCTTGGCCCGCTCGTTCGGCGTACCGGCCCGCTTGTCCTCTTTGGACACGGTGGGCGCGGACCTCACCGAGGCCCTGAGTACGCCGGGGCCATCGGTCGTCGTCCTGCCCGCGCTGCTGAAGCTGTTCGCGCCGACCCATTTGGAGAAGGCATGACCCGCGAGCTTCGACCTGACCGACCCGTCGACGGGCGAGGTGTTCGACACGGTCCCCATCGCGTCGGAGTCCGATGTGGACAAGGCGATGGAGGCCGCCGCGCAAGCGTTTGCGAAGTGGCGGCGGAGCACCCCGGCGCAGCGGCAGCTGGCGTTGCTGAAGATCGCCGACGCCGTCGAAGCCCGGGCGGCCGAGTTCGCCGACCTGGAGATCCGCGAGACGGGCAAGATCCGGTCGGTGGTGCTCGAGGAGGAGATCCCGGAGTGCGTGAGCGCGCTGAGGTTCTTCGCGGGGGCGGCACGCCAGCTGGAGGGCACGGCGGCCGGGGAGTACGCACCGGGCCACACCTCGGTGATCCGCAGGGAGCCGATCGGGGTGTGCGCGCAGATAGCACCGTGGAACTACCCGCTGATGATGGCGGTCTGGAAGATAGCCCCGGCACTGGCGGCGGGCAACACGGTGGTGCTGAAACCGGCCGAGACAACGCCGTCGAGCGCGCGGCTGCTGGCGCGAGTCGCGGCGGAGTTCCTGCCGGAGGGCGCGTTCACGGTGCTGACGGGCGACCGCGACACGGGCCGGGCAATGGTCCGCCACCCGCGAACGGACCTGGTGTCGATCACGGGATCAACGAGGGCGGGCATCGACGTCGCAACGGTCGCGGCGGCGGACTTGAAGCGAACGCACCTGGAACTGGGAGGCAACGCACCACTGGTGGTGTTCCCGGACGCGGACCTCAAGGCGGCGGCGGAGGGCATCGCGGGAGCGGCGTTCTACAACGCGGGCCAGGACTGCACGGCGGGCAGCAGGGTATTGGTGCACGAGTCGATCCACGAGGACTTCGCCGCATCACTGGCAAAGGTGGCATCGAAGCAGACGCCGGGCGTGGACTACGGGCCATTGAACAGCGCGACGCAGTTCAGGCGGGTACAGGGGCTGATCGACCGACTGCCGCCAAACGCACGCATCGAGACGGGCGGAACCCGGTTCGGCGCACAGGGTTTCTACTTCTCCCCCACGGTGATTTCGGGCGTCCGACAGGAAGACGAGATCGTCCAGGAGGAGATCTTCGGCCCGGTGCTGACGATCCAGTCCTTTTCGGACGAGGCGGAGGCGGTGGCCATGGCGAACGGAGTCCCGTACGGACTGGCATCATCGGTCTGGACGCGTGACGTGGCAACGGCGGCAAGGGTATCGGCGGAGCTGGATTTCGGGTGCGTGTGGGTGAACACGCACGGACCATTGGTACCGGAGATGCCCCACGGCGGGTTCGGCCACTCGGGACACGGCAAGGACTTGTCGGCGTACGCGTTCAATGAGTACACGCGGGTCAAGCACGTGATGACGAGGTTCGCATAACCGAAAAGAGCTGGGTGGTCATCCCGTCGCCTGAGGCCGAAAAAATCACTTTGAGCCGGGCCCGCAACACACAGCGAAAAGCAAGCGAGCTACGCAACCTTGCGGGCCTGGCTCAAAGTGATAGGCCTCAATCAGGCGACGGGATGACCATCCAGCGACCCCCACGAAAAGGCAAGAGAGCTACGAAGCCCCCGGCCATCCCAGAGCCTGCCCGTCCGGCGAGGACAAGGAAAGAAACGTCAGCGCCGATCAGCACCCTTAGCCTCAGGAGCGGAGTCCGAGGAGCCAAGCCGCCCCGAGGCCCATTCGGTAACCCGCCGAGCAACATCCTGAGCGGTAAGCCCGATCCGCCCAAGAACCTCATCCCGGCTACCAAGATCATGAAAGCTCTGCGGAACAGCAAGATCCCGCAAAGGAACATCACACTCGGCGTCCCGGAAGAGAGCGGCAAGAGCGGACCCGAAACCACCATGCCGCCCACTGTCTTCAACAGTGACAACAAGCTTGTGCTGCGAAGCGAGCGCAACGAGCTCGGCAGGAACGGGAAGAATCCATCGAGGATCGACAACGGTAACCCCAATGCCCTGGTCGGCAAGCCGATCAGCAGCAGCAAGCCCCAGAGTCGCAAAGGGACCAACGGTCACGAGCAGAACATCAGCACCCTCGACGGGGCGACGAAGAACATCAACGGTCCCAACCCGCTCAACAGCGGCGACGTCCGCCCCAACTTTGCCCTTGGAGAACCGCAGAGCGGTAGGCCCATCGGAAACGGCAACGGCCTCACGAAGCTCTTCACGCAAGGTGGCGGGATCCCGAGGAGCGGCAACGCGCATACCAGGAACCATCCCAAGCAGGGACAGATCCCACATGCCGTGATGAGACGGACCATCGGGCCCGGTGATCCCGGCACGGTCAAGCACCAGAGTCACAGGCTGCCGATGCAAGGCAACATCCATGAGGACCTGATCGAACGCACGGTTCAGGAACGTCGAGTAGATGGCGACAACGGGATGCAACCCGCCCATGGCGAGCCCAGCAGCCGAGGTAACGGCATGCTGCTCAGCGATCCCGACGTCATACCACCGATCGGGGAAAGCCTCAGCGAACTTGTCCAGCCCGGTAGAGCGCAGCATCGCGGCGGTAATGGCGACAACGTCGTCCCGCTCGGCCCCGATCTTGGCCAGCTCATCCCCGAAGACCCCGGTCCAGCTGGGCCCCTTCACCGGAGGAAGCCCGGTCTCCGGATCGATCGGATCGGTCTGGTGCATCTGATCGTGCTCGTGGTTGACGGCGGGCGCGTAGCCATGGCCCTTCTCAGTCACAACGTGCACAATCACGGCGCCACCAAACGCTTTGGCGCTCTGCAGGGCCTTCTCGAGCGCAACCTGGTCGTGGCCATCAACGGGCCCGAGGTACTTGAGGCCGAGATCGGAGAACATGGCCTGCGGACTGAGAGCATCCTTCAGCCCGGCCTTGGCAGCGTGCAGAGCGGCATAGATCGGCTTGCCGACAACAGGAGTGTGCTTGAGGATCTCACGACCACCGTCAAGCAACCGCTCATAACCAGGCTGCAACCGCAGCGCGGCAAGATGATCAGCCAACCCACCGATGGTCGGCGAGTAAGACCGGCCGTTGTCATTGATCACGATGACAACAGGACGCTCCCGATGCGCGGCGATGTTGTTGAGCGCTTCCCAGCACATCCCCCCGGTGAGCGCCCCATCGCCGACGACGGCAACGGCATGCCGCCCACCGCCGTCAAGCGCGAAGGCCTTGGCGAGACCATCCACATAGGACAGACCAGAGGACGCGTGACTGCTCTCCACCCAGTCGTGCTCACTCTCCGCACGCGAGGGGTAACCGGTGACCCCACCGGTCTGGCGAAGCAGATCGAACCCGGCGGCCCGCCCGGTGACGATCTTGTGCACGTAGGCCTGGTGCCCGACGTCCCAGACGATCGCGTCGCGCGGCGAGTCGAACACGCGGTGCAGGGCGAGCGTCAGCTCGACGACGCCGAGGTTCGGCCCGAGGTGCCCGCCGGCGCGGCGAACCTTGTCGACGAGGAAGTCCCGGATCTCGGCGGCCAGTTCGCCGAGGTCCTCGACACTCATGCGCTTCAGGTCCGCCGGTCCGCTGACGGACTCCAGCATCGTCACTCGTCTCCACCTCGCTCGATCGAACACCCCACGTTCCGGCCAGTCTACGGAGACCCGCCACCGGCCTTCCGCCCGCCGCGTCCGGCGTCACAGGCGGAGCGCGATCACGGGTCATCTCCTGAGGTGAACCTCGTCTCCCCACCGTGCTGTGGCGGTCACGCGGTGTGGCCACGAGAATGGCGATATGGCGGACTTCTTCATCGGCGGCGAATGGGTCGACGCGACCGGCGGCGGGCGCCGCGAGATCCGCTGCCCGGCCGACGGTTCCCTGGTCGCGACGGTCGCCGAGGGCACCGCCAAGGACACCGAGGCCGCCATCGCGGCGGCGCGCCGGGCGTTCGACACCGGCCCGTGGCCGGGCACCCCCGCCCACCTGCGCGGTGACCTGC
Organism: Amycolatopsis nalaikhensis; assembly: GCF_030264295.1. GTDB lineage: Bacteria > Actinomycetota > Actinomycetes > Mycobacteriales > Pseudonocardiaceae > Amycolatopsis > Amycolatopsis nalaikhensis. Next base: position 10,145,801 of record NZ_CP127173.1, read on the forward strand.
TGCTGCGCACCGCGGACCTGCTGGACCGCGACGCGGAGGCGTTCGCCCGCGCCGAGTCGCTCGACACCGGCAAACGCCTGGTCGAGAGCCGCTACGACATGGCCGACATCGCCGCCTGCCTGCGTTACTTCGGCAAGCTCGCGGCGCAGGAGGCGGGCCGCGTCGTCGACACCGGCAACCCGGACGCGATCAGCCGGATCGTGCACGAACCGGTCGGTGTCTGCGGGCTGATCACGCCGTGGAACTACCCGCTGCTGCAGACCGTGTGGAAGATCGCGCCGGCGCTGGCCGCGGGCAACACGTTCGTGCTCAAGCCGAGCGAGCTGACCCCGCACACGGCGATCCTGTTCCTCAAGCTGCTCACCGAGGCGGGCCTGCCGCCGGGCGTGGGCAACCTGGTGCTCGGCGCGGGAGCCGAGGTCGGCGCGCCGCTGGCCGAGCACCCGGACGTCGACCTGGTGTCGTTCACCGGCGGGCTGGCCACCGGCCGGGTGATCGCCGCGGCGGCCGCGGGCTCGGTCAAGAAAGTGGCCCTGGAGCTGGGCGGCAAGAACCCGAACGTGGTCTTCGCCGACGCCGACTTCGAGACGGCCGTCGACTACGCGCTGACGGCGGTGTTCCTGCACTCGGGCCAGGTGTGCTCGGCGGGAGCCCGGCTGATCGTGCAGCGGGAGTGGCACGACGAGTTCGTCGCCGAGCTGGTGCGCCGGGCCGAGCGCATCCGCCTGGGCGGGCCGTTCGACGAGCACGCGGAGACGGGCCCGCTGATCTCGGCGGCGCACCGGGCCAAGGTTGAGGCGTACGTGGCGGCGGCGCTGGCGGAGGGCGCGGTGCTGCGCACGGGCGGCCGCCGTCCGGACGACCCGGCGCTGGCGGACGGGTACTACTACCTGCCGACCATCCTGGACGAGGTCCGGCAGGGGTCGTCGGCGGTGGTCGAGGAGTCGTTCGGGCCGGTGCTGACGGTCGAGACGTTCACGGACGAGGACGACGCGGTCCGCATCGCGAACGACACGCACTACGGACTGGCGGGCGCGGTGTTCACCGGAGACGCGTCGCGGGCGCAGCGGGTGGCGGGCCGGCTGCGGCACGGGACGGTGTGGATCAACGACTACCACCCGTACCTGCCGCAGGCGGAGTGGGGCGGCTACAAGCAGTCGGGGTTCGGCCGCGAGCTGGGCCCGACGGGGCTGGCGGAGTACACCGAGACGAAGCACATCTACCAGAACCTTCAGCCGGCGCCGCAGCGCTGGTTCGCGGGCTGAGGTACCTCGATCGAGATCCACCGAACGGCCCGGGGGTTTTATGCTGCGAGCACCGCGACGCAGGGAGGCCGGAGTGGAGGACCAGCGACCGGGCGGCGGCCTCCGTGGCCCGCGCGCCGTCCTCGCGGCCGTGGCGGGGCTGGGCGTGATCGCCGGGCTGACGCTGCGCACGGCCGAGTACCCGGGGGTGCTGCCACCGGGAACCCCGGACCCGGAGCTGAACCTGGGGCTGCGCCTGGTCTGCGCGGCGGCGGTGCTCGTCGCGGGCACGCTGGCGTACTTGACGTTCGCCCGGAGAAGGGACGAGCCACTGGCGATGGCCTCCCTGCCGGGGCTGGTGGTGACGGGGGTGGTGCTCCGGCACTTGGTGGTGACGTTGCCGGGAGTGGCCAGGTTCCAGCCCGCGGCGCGGATCGTGCCGGGAGCGGGGGCGTGGGTGCTGCTGGTTTCGGGGATCGCGATGACGGCGGCGGGACTGGCGGCCGCGTTCGCGGTGCGGCGGGCAGGCTGACTCCACGCTGCGGCCGAGCGACCGCATGCCGCGGCAGGACATCCCAATGCAAGCTCCGTAGGACCAGCCTGCGGAGCTTCACCGAGCCCTCGACCCAGCTCTACCGCCCTCCCTCAGCCGCCCACCGCCTTCCGGCCCAGGAACGCCGCCAGCCGGTCCGCCTCCGTCGCCCCCGGCGGCGCCTCGACCTCCGGCCCGAACGGCCCACCAGGCTGCCTGGGCGCCGACCCGAACCGGGCCCGCCACTGCTCCAAAGCCCGACCCGCCAAGTCCGGCACCAAGTCCCGCGACTGCCCGGTCGCATCGGCGATGTCCCACCCGTGGGCCAGGTACTCGTTCACCCGCATGTGCACCAGGAACACCCCCGGCACCTCCCCGAGCGGAGTCGTCACCTGCCGCGTGAACAACCCGGGCGCGGCCAGCACCGCCCGCGCCGCCGCCACCGAAGCCGCGAAGGCCGCGCGCCGGTCCGCACCCAGGTAGTCACCGTCCGGCACCGGAGGACCCGAACCCGCCCAGAACGCCACCTTCGCGTTGCCGTGCGCCAAGTGGTTCACCACCGCGCGCACATCCCAGTCCGCGCAGGCCGTCGGGAGCGTCCACTGGTCGTCGCGCACCGCCGTCACCACGGTGAGCACCGCCGCGGCCGCTCTGTCGAAGTCGTCGAGAGGAGTCACCCGCCCAGTGTGACCGCCACCACCGACACTTTTCTCAGGACAGCAGCGCCACGCACTCCACGTGGTGCGTCATCGGGAACGCGTCGAACGCCCGCAGGTCCGTCAGCGAGTACCCGTGGGCCGCGAACGTCGCCACGTCCCGCGCCAGCGCCGCCGGGTCGCACGCCACGTACACGATCCGGTCCGGCTCGCCCGCGACGATCGACTCCACCACCGCCTTGCCCGCGCCCTTGCGCGGCGGGTCCAGCACCACCACGTCGACCGGCTTCTCCGCCGTCGCCAGCACGTGCTCCACCCGCCCCGCCTGCCACGACACCTGCGGCAGGTCCGCGAGGTTCCCCTCGCCGTCCGACACCGCGCGCCGCCCCGACTCGACCGCCAGTACCCGGCCCGCCGTGCCGACCTGTCCCGCCAGCACCGACGCGAACAGCCCGACCCCGGCGTACAGGTCCCACGCCGAGCCGCCCGACGGCGCGTCCGCCCACTCCCCCACGACCTCCGCGAACGTCGCCGCCGCCGCCGGGTGGACCTGCCAGAACCCGTGCGCGTCGAGGTGCCAGTCGCGGCCCGCCGCGTGCTGGACCGCCGTTCCGCCCGACAGCTGCTTCGCCCGGACCTTGCCGCGGACCGTCGCCAGCTCGCGGACGTGGACCCGCCCGTCGCCGTCCTTCGTGACCTCCAGCTCGCTGCCCGGCCGCCAGCGCCGCGCCAGGACGTCGTCCAGCGCGCCCGGCACCGCGATCGGGCACTTCTCCAGCGGCACCACCCGGTGGCTGTGGTGCGCGCGCAGCCCCGCGCGCCCGTCCTGCCCGGCGACCAGCCGGACCCGGCTGCGCCAGTCCAGCGGCCCGCCGTCCAGTGCCTCGACGACGACCTCGCGCTCGATCCCGGCCAGCCGCCGGAGCTGCTCGGCCACCACCGACGCCTTCAGCGAACGCTGGTACGCCGGCGCCGCGTGCTGCCAGTCGCACCCGCCGCAGCCGCCGGGCACCGCCAGCGGGCACGGCGGCTCGACCCGGAACTCCGACGCCGAGAGCACCTCGACCGCGTCGCCGCGGCAGAACGAGCCACCGTTGTCCTCGGTGACCTCGACGCGGACCCGTTCGCCCGGCAGCGCGTGCCGCACGAACACGACCCGGCCCTCGGCGCGCGCCACGCAGTGGCCGCCGTGCGCCACCGCGCCGACCTCCACCTCGAGGACACGGCCCAGCCAGTTCGTCATTCGGCGGGCTCCTTGGGCTTCGGCGCGCGGGTCTCGGCCCGCTTGCCGTTCGGCGAGAAGCCGCGGCGGACGTCACCGGCCGCGGGCCGCTCGTTGCGGACGCGCGCGGCCGCCTTCGCCGACGACTCCAGCTGCCACGGCACGCTCGTCACCATGACGCCCGGCTGGAACAGCAGGCGGCCCTTGAGCCGCAGCGCGCTCTGGTTGTGCAGCACCTGCTCCCACCAGTGACCCACCACGTACTCCGGGATGAACACGGTCACGACGTTGCGCGGGTTGTCGCCGCGCACGCGCTTCACGTAGTCGAGGACCGGTTTCGTGATTTCGCGGTAGGGCGATTCGACGACCTTCAGCGGCACCTTGAACTGATGGGCGTCCCACTCCTGCGTCAGGCGCCGGGTGTCGGCATCGTCCACATTGACCGTCACGGCCTCGAGGACGTCCGGGCGCATCGCCTTGGCGTAGGCCAGTGCCCGCAGCGTCGGACGGTGCAATTTGGACACCAGCACGATCGCGTGGTTGCGCGACGGCAGCACGGTCGGGGTGTCGCCGAGGTCCTTCAGCTCGTCGGCGACGCGGTCGTAGTGCTTCCGGATCGCCGTCATGAGCACGAAGATCGCCACCATCGCCGCGATCGCGATCCACGCGCCCAGCAGGAACTTCGTGATCAGCACGATCACCAGCACGGTGCCGGTGCAGGTCAGGCCGATCGCGTTGACGGTCTGGGAGCGCCGCATCCGCCGCCGCACGCCCGGGTCGGTTTCCTTGGCCAGCAACCGGTTCCAGTGCCGGATCATGCCCGCCTGGCTGACCGTGAACGACACGAACACGCCCACGATGTAGAGCTGGATGAGCCGGGTGACCTCGGCGTCGAACGCGATGATCAGGACCAGCGCGAACGCCGCCAGGAACAGGATCCCGTTGGAGAACGCCAGCCGGTCGCCGCGGGTGTGCAGCTGCCGCGGCAGGTAGCGGTCCTGCGCCAGGATCGAGCCCAGCACCGGGAAGCCGTTGAACGCGGTGTTCGCGGCCAGCAGCAGGATGATGCCGGTGGAGAACGACACGTAGTAGAACGCGGGCGGGAAGTCGGCGAACACCGCGTGCGCGATCTGGGCGAGGATCGTCTTCTGCTCGTACCCCGCCGGCGCGCCGACCAGCTGGCGGTCCGGGTCCTCGGCGAAGGTGACCTTGGTGATGATCGCCAGCGCGATGATGCCGATCAGCATGATCACCGCGAGCAGGCCCATCATCAGCAACGTCGTCGCCGCGTTCTTCGACTTCGGCTTCTGGAACGCGGGGACGCCGTTGCTGATCGCCTCCACCCCGGTCAGGGCCGCGGCGCCGGAGGAGAACGCCCGCAGCACCAGGAAGGCGTACGCGGCACCGGCGAACGTGCCTTCGGCGTTGAGCGTGAGCCCGGCGCTTTCCGCGAGCATCTCGGTGCCGGTGGCCGCCTGGACGAGCCCCCACACGACCATGACCAGGATGCCCAGGATGAACCCGTATGTCGGGATCGCGAAGGCCTTCCCCGACTCCCGGATGCCCCGCAGGTTGAGCGAAGTCAGCACGACGACGATGACGATCGAGGCCAGCACCTTGTGCTGGGCCACCCACGGCACCGCGGAACCGATGTTGGCCACACCGGACGAAGTGGACACTGCGACGGTCAGCACGTAGTCCACGAGCAGCGCGCTCGCCACCGTGAGCCCGAACTTGCCGCCGAGGTTGGTGTTGGCGACCTCGTAGTCGCCACCACCGCTCGGGTAGGCGTGCACGTTCTGCCGGTAGGAGGCGACGACGACGAGCATGACCAGCGCCACGGCGATGCCGATCCACGGCGCCAGCGCGTAGGCCGACAGACCCGCCACGCTCAGTGTCAGGAAGATCTCTTCGGGTGCGTACGCGACGCTCGAGAGCGCGTCGGACGCGAAGATCGGCAGCGCGATGCGCTTGGGCAAGAGCGTGTGAGCCAGCCGGTCACTGCGGAACGGACGTCCGAGGACCAGGCGTTTCAGCACGGTCGGGAACTTCGACACCTCGGAAATGTACAGCGGGGCGGAGCTCCTCCGCTGAGGGCGGTGGTGGGGAGGACGGTGGCGCTGACGTTCCTCCCACACGGTAGGTTCGGCGCTGGTATGTCGGGGGTATGACGGACGGGTAACCGCCGAGGAGGAGGCAGGGCGTGCACGTGGTGATCATGGGATGCGGCCGGGTCGGCGCGTCCCTGGCCGCTGCGCTGGAGCGGCTCGGCCACGAGGTGGCCGTCATCGACAAGAGCCAGCAGGCGTTCCGGCGGCTCGGCAGCGACTTCCACGGCCAGCAGGTCGTCGGCGTCGGGTTCGACCGCCAGGTGCTCATCGAGGCCGGCATCGAGCGGGCCGGCGCGTTCGCCGCGGTGTCCAGCGGCGACAACTCGAACATCATCTCCGCGCGGGTCGCGCGGGAGAACTTCGGCATCGAGCACGTCGTCGCGCGGATCTACGACCACAAGCGCGCGGCCGTCTACGAGCGGCTGGGCATCCCGACGGTCGCGACCGTCCCGTGGACCACCGACCGGTTCCTGCGCACGCTGCTGCCGGACGGCGTCGCGTCGGCGTGGCGGGACCCGTCGGGCAACGTGGCGCTGCTGCAGCTGCCGCTGCACGAGGGCTGGGTCGGGCACTCCGTCCGGTCCCTGCAGGAGGCGACCGGCGCGCGGGTGGCGTTCATCATGCGCTTCGGCACCCCGGTGCTGCCGGACAACAAGACGATGGTGCAGGCCGACGACGTCGTGTGGGTGGCCGCCCGCTCGGGCACGGTCAGTGACGTCACGAGCGTGGCGCAGCGCGAACCGGAGGACGAGGACTGATGCGGGTCGCGATTGCCGGAGCGGGTGCCGTCGGCCGTTCCATCGCCGCCGAGCTGATCGACGGCAGGCACCAGGTCATGCTGATCGAGCGGGAAGCCGACCAGTTCGAGCCGCACACGGTCGAGCAGGCCGACTGGGTGCTCGGCGACGCGTGCGAGGTGTCGATCCTGGAGGAGTCCGGGATCGAGCAGTGCGACGTCGTGATCGCCGCGACGGGCGACGACAAGGCGAACCTGGTGGTGTCGCTGCTGGCGAAGACGGAGTTCGCGGTGCGGCGCGTGGTGGCGCGGGTGAACAACCCGGCCAACGAGTGGCTGTTCACCGACGCGTGGGGCGTGGACGTGGCGGTGTCGACCCCGCGGATGCTCGCGGCGATGGTCGAGGAGGCGGTGAGCGTCGGCGACCTGGTGCGGCTGATGACGTTCCGGCAGAGCAACGCCAACCTCGTCGAGCTCACCCTGCCGGAGGAGACGCCGCTGGCCGGGAAGCCGGTGAGCGAGCTGTCCCTGCCACGCGACGCGGCATTGGTGACGATCCTGCGGGGCGACCGCGTGATCGTGCCGCAGCCGGAGGACCCGCTGGAGCCGGGCGACGAGCTGCTGTTCGTCGCGACGGCGGACGTCGAGCCGGAGATCCGGACGGCGCTGGGCTACTAGCGCCCCAAAGTGGCGTTGGTTGCGTCCAACGCACCGAACGCCACATTGGGGCGCTTGGGGCCTCGGGCCGCGGCGCCGAAAACTGTCGGTGCCTGCCGGTAACGTGAAAACCGGGGGCGCCCCTACGCGCGCGGGTTGTGCAAGCGCGTACGTCAGGCTTCTGCCGCGCGGGCCTCGCACGCGGCTTCGGGCTCGCGCCTGATGTCGTGGAAGACCCGTCTGCGACGCCCGAACCCCAAGGTCTTGAATGACCCTCAGTGTCAGGCTGGTGGTGCCGCACGGTGTGCGGTTATGGTCCGGCCTTGATCACGTGGTGACTCGGAATGACGTTGCCGCTGCTGGCTTGTGAATGAACTGTCCCGCGTGATCAAGGCCCGGGCCAGGCTGGCCTGACCTGATAGAAGCGTGGGCAAACGCCATCCACCTCAATTGAGGCGTGTCCGACCAGCCCGGCCCGGAATCGACGCACATGTCTCCGCTCACCGGAAGGACACGCACCCCGCCCATGGTGGTCATCGGAATCGATCCGCACAAGTCCAGCCATACCGCCGTCGCAGTCGATGAGACCGGCCGCAAACTCGCCCAGCACACCGTGCCCGCCACCCCCGACGGGCTCCTGCGCCTGCGCACCTGGGCCGCGGCCTGGCACCGCCGGAAGTGGGCCGTCGAAGACGGCCGCGGCATCGCCGGGCGACTGGTCCGCACCCTGATCGGGCACGGCGCCACCGTCATCTGGGTCCCCCCGAAACTCATGGCCCGCACCCGCGCCTCGGCCCGCACCCGCGGCAAATCCGACCCGATCGACGCCCTCGCCATCGCCCGCGCCGTCCTGCGCGAACCCGACCTGCCCACCGCCCACCTGGACCAGGCCGCCCTCGACCTGCGGCTACTGTCCGACCGCCGGGACTACCTCATCACCCGCCGCACCGCGGCGATCAACCAGCTGCGCTGGCACCTGCACGACCTCGACCCCGCCCTCGACCCCGGCACCTCGTCACTGACCGGACCGCGGCGGCTGAGCACTCTCACCACAGCCCTGACCGGCCTCCCGGCAAGTGTCCGCCGCGACCTGGCCCTGGACCTGACCGCCGAGATCACCACCCTCGGCGAGCAGATCACCCGGCTGGAACAGCAGCTCACCCAGCAGATCACCACACACGCACCCTCGTTACTGGCGATCGTCGGGATCAGCGTCGTCACCGCCGCGAAGATCATCGGGGAGACCGCCGGAATCACCCGGTTCCGATCAGCGGCGGCCTATGCCATGCACGCCGGCACCGCACCCATCCCGGTCTGGTCCAGCAACCGAACCCAATACCGGCTCAACCGCGGCGGCAACCGCCAGCTCAACACCTGCCTGCACCGCATCGCAATCACCCAGCTCGCCCACCACCCACCCGCCCGCGACTACCGCGCACGATGGACCGCCGAACATCCGCACGCCAGCACCAAAGCTGCATTACGCGCTCTGAAACGCCACCTCACCAACACCATCTACCGGGCCCTGCTCACCGACCACCACCGACTCCACCCAGCAACTTGACATAGAAGCTTCATTCAGGACCTCGGAGGTCCCGAATGAGTCATTCGCGACGCGCGCGGGTGGGCGGGCGTCAGGCTTCGGGAGCCGCGTACTTCTGGCGCAGCCGGGCTTCGATCTCCGCGTCCGTCTCCGGCTTCGGCTCGGTCTCCGCGAGCGCTTTCAGGCGCTTGTCGGAGCGCCGCACGGCCCACACCACCACCAGCAGGCCCAGCGCGTACAGCGGGTACCCCATGGCGATCTTCGCGAACGCCAGCCAGCCGGTGTAGTCCTCCTGGTAGAGCCACCGCTGCACGACGAACCGGGCGGCGAACACCAGCGCCAGCGCCAGCGTCGCGATGTCGTAGCCGTAGCGGGACGGCTTGTCCTTGCGCCACGCCTGGCCGGTGCCGTTGAGCACGTTCCAGACCACGCCCGCGATCGGCCAGCGCACGACCACCGACAGCACGAAGACGCCGCAGTAGACGAGGCTCGCGTAGATCCCGAAGAGGAAGAACCCCTTCGCCGAGCCCGTGCGGTAGGCGATGAACGCCGCGATCGCGACGCCGAAGAACCCGGAGATCGCCGGCTGCAGCGGCTCCTTGCGGACCACCCGCAGCACGGTGATCGCCACCGCGCTGCCGACCGACGTCCAGATGGCCGCGGTCAGGCCGAAGAACGCGTTCGCCAGGACGAAGACGATCACCGGCACCGAGGAGTAGATCAGGCCGGACACGCCGCCCATCTGCTCGAGCAGGGTCGGCTGCGGTTCTTCGTCCGCGTCGGTCTTCTTCTCGCTCGGGGCGGGTTCAGTCACGATGGGTGATCAACTCACTGGGCTCTGGAGTTCGTAATAGGGGTTGTACAGCACCTTCTGGCCGGCACGCTCGGCCATCCGGCCGCGCACCTTGATCGTCCGGCCAGGCTCGATGCCCGGGATCCGGCGGCGGCCGAGCCAGATTAGCGTCACGCCCTGTGTCCCGTCGAACAGCTCGGCCTCCAGGGTGGCGGCCTCGTTCGTCGGGCAGAGCTCCACGCTGCGCAGTCTGCCCATCACGGTGACCTCTTCGCCGGAACGGCAGTCGCAGGCCCGCTGCGCCCCTTCGGCACCGGACCTCATGGACATCTCGTCGGCGTCGAGATCCTCGACGTCGCTGGTCAGCTTGCGTACCAGCCGGCTGAAGTAGCCGCCGTCTTTGGCGGACATAGGTGCTCCTGTGCTCCGGGGCCCCCGACTAACTGCTTGCGGCCCGTGCGATTCCAGCGTACTGCGGTCCCCGCCAGGGAAACGCCTTTGCGCAAAGATCGCAACGTGACGTCCGCTATCAGAGTTCCCGCCGCGGTGCTGCTGCCCGGCACCGGCTCGGACGAGGTGTTCGTCCGGGCCGTCTTCGAGGGCCCGCTGCGCGCCTTCGGTGTCCCGCTCATCGCGCCACCACCACCGCCCGGGGCGGCGCTGGCCGAGGGCTACCTGGCCACCCTCGACGCGCTCGCGGACGAACACGGCGAACTGCTCGTCGGCGGCATTTCGTTCGGCGCCCACCTCGCGGCGGAGTGGGCGGTCGCCAACCCGGGCCGTTGCGGGGGCCTGCTGGCCGCGCTCCCGGCCTGGAACGGCGCCCCGGGCTCGGCACCCGCGTCGCTCGCCGCGACGCTGTCGGCGGATCTGGTGGCCGAATCCGGGGTCGGCGCCGCGCTGGCCCAGACGGCGGGCAGCCCGGACTGGCTGCGCACGGAACTCGACCGGGCGTGGCGCCGCCACGGCGACGGCCTGGCCGACAGCCTGCGCGTCGCCGCGGGCCGCCCGTCACCCACGCTGGCGGACCTCGCGGCGCTGGACGTCCCGGCCGGGATCGGCACGTGCACCGACGACCCGATACACCCGACGAAAGTCGCATCGGAGTGGGCGGGCGCACTCCCCCGCGCGGCCCTCGGCGAGACGACCCTCACGGCGTTGGGCGCCGACCGCGAGTCCCTGGGCCGGGCGACCGTCCTCGCGTTCCTGAAGGCCCGGATGCGCTGAAGGCCACCATCAGGGCGTCCCGCGCCCTGATGGTGGCCTTCAGCGGCTTCTCAGCCTTGCTGCTGCTGGGCCGCGATGTGCTCGGCGACGGCTTCGGGCAGCGTGATGGTCAGCGGGGTGCGGACCGGCATGGGCGCGTCGCCGCGGTCGACGATCGTGCGCCGCACGATCTCGCGCAGCACCTCGACAGCGGGCGCGGCCTCCGACTGCGGGCCGGCGATGACACCGCGCAGCATCCACCGCGGCCGGTCGACGCCGACGAACCGCAGCGCGACGTCGCCGACGATGGCCGAGATCTCCAGGCCCCACACGCCGCGGCCGATGTTGACCTTGGCGCCGTCAGCGCGCAGCTGCTCGGCCAGCTCGGTGCTGACCTCCCGCCACAGCCCGCCTGAGCGCGGCGCGGCGTAGGCGCTAACGGTGATCTGGCCCTGCTCGGTGACGACGTGCACGGCGCGCACGCCCTGCGTCTCCGGGTCCATTTCGACCTGGACCTGGGAACCGTCGGGCACCGGCACCTTCACCGAGCCGAGGTCGATCCGCGGGACGCCGTCGTCCTCGAAGTCCGCGACGTCGAACGGGCCGTCGGAAACATCCGAAAGTTCCGACTCCTCGTCGTCGTACGCCTCGTCCTCGATCGTGTCGTCGGCCTCGGGCGCGGCGTGCCGTCCGGCGGACCCGCCCTCGGTCCGCCGCTTGCGTCCGAAAATCCCCACTACTTCTCCGTTCCTTCCCCCGTGCCGGCGCTCGCGGCGAGCGCCGGTGCTCCCAGTGTGGCGTGTCCACCCGTGGAGCCGTAGCCTCCGTCGCCCCGTTCGGTGGCGTCGAGCTCGGCGACCTCGACGAACTCCGCGTGCTCGACCCGCTGCACGACCAGCTGGGCGATGCGGTCGCCGCGCGCGAGCTCCACCGGCGTCACCGGGTCGTGGTTGATCAGGCAGACCTTGATCTCCCCGCGGTAGCCCGCGTCGATCGTGCCGGGGGTGTTCACCACCGAGAGCCCGACCCGGGCGGCCAGGCCCGACCGCGGGTGGACGAACCCCGCGTACCCGGGCGGGAGGGCGATGGCGACGCCGGTGCCGACGACGCCGCGTTCCCCGGGTTTCAGCACGATATCCGAGGTCGTGACGAGATCGGCGCCCGCGTCGCCCGGTCGGGCGTAGGCGGGCAGCGGGACATCCGGGTCGAGCCGGGAGAGGAGTACCTGAACGCTGGACACGGGCGGCGAGATTACTCTGTTCCCGTGCGTGAATCAGCGAAGACGGCCGCGAGTGCCGCGGTCCGGCACTCCGAGCGGCTCTACGTCCCGTGGTGGGGCTGGCCGCTGCCGGTGCTCGGCGCCATCCTGCTGGCCGCCGAGATCGACCTCGGCTACCCGGGCGTCCGGGCGTGGCTGCCGTACGTGATCGCGCTGCCGGTGGTCGTGGCGCTGCTGCTGTCGCTGGGCCGCTCGAAGGTCCGGATCACCGGCGGCGACGAGCCGGAGCTGTGGGTCGGCGACGCGCACCTGCCGCTGCGCTACGCCGGCGAGGTGGAGATCTTCGACAAGGACGCCAAGCGCAAGGCCCTCGGCCGCGACGGCGACCCGGCCGCCTACGTGCTGCACCGGGGCTGGGTCGGCCCGGTCGTGAAGGTCCGGCTGACCGACGCGAACGACCCGACGCCGTACTGGCTGTTCAGCACCCGGCACCCCGAGCGCGTCGCCGAGCTGCTCAAGGGCGCCTGACCCCCTCGAGACATGGGAAGGGGGCCGGCCTGCCGGCCGGCCCCCTTGTCCCCAGCGCGCTTCGAGCCTCCCCCTCGGTCCTCGAGGCTCTCCGTCGCGTCTGTTCGTCCCCTGTCGAGAACCCCTGCGCCGGTCAGGCGCAATCGCGGCAGATCAGGCGTCCGCCGTTGTCCTCGGCCAGCCTGCTGCGGTGGTGCACCAGGAAGCACACCGAGCAGGTGAACTCGTCCGCCTGCTTCGGCACCACCTTCACGGTCATGTCCTCACCGGAAAGCCCGGAGAGGTCGGCACCCGGCAGCTCGAAGTTCTCGGCGGTCGCGTCCTCGTCGACGTCGACGACGCCGGACTGGTTCTCGTTGCGCCGGGCCTTGCAGCTCCTCCAACGAGTCTTCGGCCAGCTCGTCGGCTTCGCTGCGGCGCGGAGCGTCGTAGTCGGTAGCCATGTTGTCCCTCACCCCTGCGATCAGCTTGTGTAGTCGTTTCCCGGACCCCCGGGTGCGCCCGTGAGTCCGCCGTGCCGCTGGTCAACGTTCCAGGGCCGCTGTTTGTGCCCGACGGCCGAAGTGACCGAGGTCTCTTCTTTTTGCGCCTCTTCCTGCGGCCGGAGCCCGGGAAGGGTAGCTCACCGCGATCCGGGTTCTGCAACGAGTCAGACATTGCCGGGGAATCGTCACCCGACAGGGGGAACCCGCAGGTAAGACGCGGTGTCGTCCATTCGGGTTGCCCCCGGGTGGAGAACTTCACGCGGGGCCCGTGTCCGCTTGCCCTGCGCGACTCCGGCGTGGTGCGATCGGCGGACGGGGATCGGGGTTTGGGGTACGTGAACTGGATCTCGCGGGGGTCCGGGTGGCGGAGCCCCCGGCTCGGGGCGAAGCCCCGGGTCTCAGCGGGGTGACCCGGGACGGTGCGCGCCGCTCGCAGCGCTTAGGCTGAGCGGCCACGACGGTGGGCACGCACCGGTCGTTTCGGTGTTCGGGAAGGGACGGGCAGGTGGCGTCGGGGAACGGCATCGGGGACCGGGGGGCGCGGCCGTATCGCAAGCACAAGCCGCTGCCGGCGCTGATCGTGATCGGCGTGCTCGCGCTCGGCGCGATCATCGTCTGGGTGAACGCCGCGGTCGGCAAGGGCGACGTCGACGAGGCCGTGAAGTGCGACCCGCCGGCCAGCCCGCCGCCGGGAGTCACGTTCAGCACGCTGCCGCACAACGCCCTCGACGACCGCGCGCCGGTGCCACCGGACAAGGTCGCGGTGAAAGTCCTCAACGCCTCCAGCACCCGCGGCCAGGGCGGCATCGCGACGACGTCGCTGAAGGAGCTGGGCTTCACGGGCGCGGCCGAACCGGCGAACGACCCGGCGTACGAGGGCCGCGTGGCCAAGTGCCGCGGCCAGATCCGCTTCGGCGAGAACGGCGTGACGGCGGCGCGGACGATCAGCCTGGTGGTGCCGTGCGCCGAGCTGGTGCAGGACAACCGCAAGGACGCGAGCGTGGACCTGGTGACGGGCACGCTCTTCGGCGACATCCGCCCGCGCCCGGAGGCCCGCCAGATCCTGACGCAGCTCGCGGACTGGTCGAAGGCCCACCAGGGCGGCGGCTCGAACGAGCAGTCGGCGGGCGCGAAGGCCCCGGTGATCGACCAGACGCTGCTGGCCTCGGCCCGCGACGTGGAGTGCTGACAGCCGCACAACCCGCGCGCGTGAGGGGGACCCCCGGTTTTTAACCTACCGGAGGGGGCTGACAGTTCCGGGCGCGCGAGGGTGCCCGCAGGTCGCGAGTGAGTCATTCGCGACCTGCGACGCCCCGAATGAGTCATTCGCGACCGGCCGGACGGGGCAACGACACACCGCGCCCGCCCCGAGCGCCCCAAGGCGGCCTTGGTTGCGTTGGATGGGCACTGCGGCGCGAAGCGCCTCCGCTGAGGGTGGCGGCGGCGGCATGGGTGGAGCACCCAATGTGGCCTTCGGTGCGTCTGACGCACCGAAGGCCACATTGGAGCGCTGTGGACCGGCAGCTCAGACCTCCGCGGCCCCACAATCGACCAAGGCCTTCCGCAACGGCTCCACGATCGACGGCGCCGCCGCGTAGGTCGCGTCAGCCCCCAGGTCCGCCGCCGCGCCCGGGAGGAGCACCTGAGCGCCCGCCTCCGCCGCGATCAGCGCTCCCGCCGCCCAGTCCCAGCGGTTGAGGCCGTGCTCCACGTACGCGTCCAGCCAGCCCGCCGCCACCGCGCACAGGTCCAGCGACGCCGCCCCGTTGCGGCGGATGTCGCGGACCTGTCCGAGCAGCGAGGCCGCGAAGCGCGACTGGCGCGTCCGTCGCTCCCGCGCGTATGCGAAACCGGTTCCGACCAACGTCAACTCGAGCCGCGGAGGCGCCGACACCGCCAGCTGACGGCCGTCCAGGAACGCGCCCTGGCCGCGCGCCGCCGACCAGACCCGGCCGCTCGCCGGCTCCACCACCGCTCCCGCCACCGACTCGCCGCCGACCTGTGCCGCCACCGACACCGCGAACCACGGGAGGCCGTAGAGGAAGTTGACCGTCCCGTCGATCGGGTCGACCACCCACGTCACCCCGTCGCCCGCGGCGCCGCCGCCCTCCTCGCCCAGCACCGGCTCGCCCGGCCGCAGCGAAGCCAGCCGGTCCCGCACGAGCCGCTCCGACTCGTGGTCGACCGCGGTCACCACGTCGGTGGCCCCGGACTTGGTGCCCACGTCCACCGAACGGCCTCTCGCCATGCCCTCCCAGGCCTCGCGGACCAGCTCGGCGGCGTCCGTCGCGACCTGCACCGCGACGCTTTTCAGCAACGACTCGTCAACTCCCACGTCCGACATGTCACCACATCCGGTTAAAGTCTCCGAGGCAGGCTTCTGAATCGTGCGAGAAGGGACCACGTCCGTGGTGGAGGCGACCCGCCGAGGTTTCGGCATCGACATCGGCGGCAGCGGGATCAAGGGCGCCTTGGTCGACCTGGACAAGGGGCAGCTCATCGGCGACCGGATCCGGATCGACACGCCGAAGAAGTCCACGCCCTCGGCGGTGGCCGACGTCGTGCACGAGATCGTGACGCAGGCGGGCTGGGACGGCCCGGTCGGCGTGACCCTCCCCGCGGTCGTGAAGAAGGGCGTCGCGCACACCGCGGCCAACATCGACAAGCAGTGGATCGGCACCGACGCCGACGCCCTGTTCGCCAAGCGGCTCGGCCGCGGCGTCGACCAGATCGCGATGCTCAACGACGCCGACGCGGCGGGCATGGCCGAAATCCGTTTCGGTGACCCGGTCGCGCGCAAGGGCGTCACCGCGTTGCTCACTTTCGGAACCGGTATCGGCAGCGCCGTGTTCCAGGACGGCAAGCTCGTCCCGAACACCGAGTTCGGCCACCTGGAGATCGACGGGCACGACGCCGAGAAGCGCGCCGCCGCGTCGGTGAAGGACAACGAGGGGCTCTCCTACCCCGAATGGGCCAAGCGCGTGCACCGTTATCTGACCGTGCTCGAAAACCTGATCTGGCCCGACCTGTTCATCGTCGGCGGCGGGGTCAGCAAGAAGGCCGAGAAATGGGTGCCGCTGCTGGACATCCGCACTCCGGTGCTGGTGGCGACGCTGCAGAACAACGCCGGGATCGTGGGCGCGGCGGCGGCCGCCGCGGAGGGTATCCAGCACTAGATCCGGGCCCGGAACCGGGCCGGAGGGTGATCGCTTCGCGACGCATGCGCGTACCGTCGTTACAATGGAACACGGCCCACGGCTGCGGAGGCCAAAACCGCAGGCCGAGGCGTGATCCCCGAATGTGAGGCAGCAGTGGCACCCGTGCCGTTGCTCGTCATGATCGACCGCTGCGAAAGGGCGTAAGTGGCAGCCGCAAGAACCGCAACCCGAGGCGGGACGAAGACCGCGACCGCAGCCGGCGAGCCGGCCGAAGAGGCAGCCACCGGGACGGCGAAGCCAGCGGCGCGCAGGACCACCACCGCCAAGAAAGCGCCGGCCAAGAAGGCCCCGGCGAAGAAGCCCGCGACCAAGGGCGCGAAGACCGACGACGGCGAGCCGGACGGTCCCGGCGAGCTCGACGAAGCCGAACTCGACTCGCC
Organism: Amycolatopsis nalaikhensis; assembly: GCF_030264295.1. GTDB lineage: Bacteria > Actinomycetota > Actinomycetes > Mycobacteriales > Pseudonocardiaceae > Amycolatopsis > Amycolatopsis nalaikhensis. The sequence continues at coordinate 10,162,331 of NZ_CP127173.1, forward strand.
CGACCTGTCGGACCTGGAAGAGGTCGAGGTCGACGTCGTCGACGAGACGGTCAACGACGAGCCGGACACCGACTCGGCCGACGACGACGATGACGACGAGGAAGCCGACGAGGAGACCCCGGCGGCCCGCCGTCGCGGCGCGGCGGCCGACAAGAGCAAGGGCGGCTCCGACAACCCGGACTTCGTCTGGGACGAGGAGGAGTCCGAGGCGCTGCGCCAGGCGCGCAAGGACGCCGAGCTCACCGCGTCGGCCGACTCCGTGCGGGCCTACCTCAAGCAGATCGGCAAGGTCGCGCTGCTGAACGCGGAGGAGGAGGTGGAGCTGGCCAAGCGGATCGAGGCCGGGCTCTACGCCGCCGAGCGCGTGCGCACCGCCGAGGAAGAGGGCGAAAAGCTCGTCACGCAGATGCGCCGCGATCTCAAGTGGATCGTGCGTGACGGCGAGCGCGCCAAGAACCACCTGCTGGAGGCGAACCTCCGGCTGGTCGTCTCGCTCGCCAAGCGCTACACCGGCCGCGGCATGGCGTTCCTGGACCTGATCCAGGAGGGCAACCTCGGCCTGATCCGCGCGGTGGAGAAGTTCGACTACACCAAGGGCTACAAGTTCTCGACGTACGCCACGTGGTGGATCCGCCAGGCGATCACCCGCGCGATGGCCGACCAGGCCCGCACCATCCGCATCCCGGTGCACATGGTCGAGGTCATCAACAAGCTGGGCCGCATCCAGCGCGAGCTGCTCCAGGACCTCGGCCGCGAGCCGACCCCGGAAGAGCTCGCGAAGGAGATGGACATCTCCCCGGAGAAGGTCCTGGAGATCCAGCAGTACGCGCGCGAGCCGATCTCGCTCGACCAGACGATCGGCGACGAGGGCGACAGCCAGCTCGGCGACTTCATCGAGGACTCCGAGGCGGTCGTCGCGGTCGACGCGGTGTCGTTCACGCTGCTGCAGGACCAGCTCCAGTCGGTGCTGCAGACGCTGTCCGAGCGCGAGGCGGGCGTGGTCCGGCTGCGCTTCGGCCTGACCGACGGCCAGCCGCGCACGCTCGACGAGATCGGCCAGGTGTACGGCGTGACCCGTGAGCGCATCCGGCAGATCGAGTCGAAGACGATGTCGAAGCTGCGCCACCCGTCGCGGTCCCAGGTGCTGCGCGACTACCTGGACTGAGTTTCCTTTACGGGACAACGGAAAACCCCGCCACCTGCTCGAGGTGGCGGGGTTTTCCGTTGCTCAGGGGCGGCCGGTCAGCGTCGTCCAGGGGACGTGCACCGTGACCCGCTCCCGCAGCTGTTCGTTGAGCAGCCACAGCTCGCCCGTCGCGGGCCAGTACGACAGGTTCTGGCTGTTCACCGGCGCCTGCCCGGACAGCCTCGACGTCGACACTCCCCCGACGCCGCCGTGGAGGCACGACGGGTGGTCGCCCGCCACGCCCGCGTACTCCGGGCACACCCCCGTCAGCACGAAGTAGCCGTTGCGCGACACCGCGCCCTGCATCCCCCACACCGGCGACGAGAAGCCCTCGACGGCGTGCACCAGCCCGTCGGCCGACGTCTTCAGGCGGCCCGTGGCCGGATCGAACGGCCAGCGCAGGATCCGGCCACCCGCCGCGGCCGGGACGTGCTCGGCCGTGACGAACGTGGAATCGCTGTGGTCGAAGGAAAGCGTCGACAGGCAGGGGCGCGCGCCCGTCGCCGTCGTGCACGCGCCGCCGCCCGGGTACCAGTACGCGCCGATCTGCGGCATCGCGTAGTCGTAGTACGCCGCGTGGTACTTGCCGTCGCTGCCGAGGCCGACCGTCGACGCGCTGTCGTCGACCTTCCAGAAGTGCGTCGTGTCGAACACGCGGATCAGGCCGCCGGTGGTCGCGACGTACAGGAGCTTCCCGGACCACGTCATGCCGTGGCCGTGTCCCGCGACCACCGCGAAGTTGGTGTCGGACGTGGGTTCCACGAGCAGGACGTGCCGGTAGCCGAGACCGGTAGCGTCCACAAAGGACAGCCGGACCATGGTGTCGCCCGGGGTGTGCCACGAGGTCGCGACGACGCGCTTGCCGCCCACGGTCCCGGTCGCCGGGTCGGCGTCGCCGGAACCGGTGAGGCCCTGCGGGATCCAGTCGTTGGTCTGGTCGTCGTTGGCGTCTTCCCAGCAGAACCCGGCGGGCTTCAGCGCGGCGGCGAGGTACGTGCCGTGGCAGAGCGGCCGGGCCGTGCGGTTGGTGTCGCCGAGCAGTGAGGAAAGCCCGCGCGGAGGCAGCTTGGCGTCCAGCGCGGCGACGCGCGCGCCGTAGGTGGCGAAGGTGTCGCCCGAGGTGAGCCGGTAGCCGTCGACGGTCGCCGCGGCCAGCCGCGGGAAGCTCGCGGCGGCTTCGGCCGGGGCCGCCAGGCCGAGCAGGAGCAGCACTACGAAGCCGATCAGGAGTCGCATGCCGGGAGGGTGCCCCAGGCGCGTACACGAGCCGTACAAGTCAGGGGACGGCGAGGCCGCTCTCCCGCAGCGACTGCTCGACGCGCAGGCGTTCGATCTCGCGGTCCATGCCCTCGGGCAGCTCCGCGAGCCGGTGCGGGACGCCGACCTGGCGGCACGCCTGGGTGAGCAGCTCGTCGTACGCCTGCCGCGTGCCGAAGCGCCGGGCCGCGGGGGTGCCGGAGGGGTAGTCGGCGAGCAGCCGGTGCACGCGACGAAGGTCGGCGGCGACGCGCTCGATCGGCGGGCCGTCCGGCGCCGGGGCCGCTCGCTTCTCGCGGATCCAGCGGACCAGCTTCGGAACGCGCAGGGCGCACCAGAACAGCACCGTGGGGGCGAAGCAGACCACGGCGAAGAGGATCAGGTTCACGAGGACGCCGGAGCCGTCCATGCACCGATGGTAAGCCCGCGACACCCGCCCCGCGGAGACTTTTCCGCGCCGGGGGCGGCACTTTCACGTGAAAGTGCCGCCTCAGCCGAAACTCAAGCCAGGTCGGGGTCCGCCGCCGGTTCCTCCTCGACCAGCCACAGCACCCCCGCCGGGGGTAGCTGCAAGACCGCCGAGGCCGGTTGGCCGTGCCATGGCTCCTCCGTCGCCTCCACCGCACCCAAGTTGCCGACGCCGGAACCGCCGTACGCCTCCGCGTCCGTGTTGACCACCTCGCGCCAGCGACCCGCCGACGGCAGGCCCACCCGGTAGTCGTGGTGCGGCACCCCCGCGAAGTTCGCCACGCACGCCAGGCGCGAGCCGTCCGCTCCGAGGCGCAGGAAGCTCAGCACGTTGCCGCTCGAATCGTTCGCGTCGATCCACGCGAAGCCCTCCGGCGATGTGTCCTGGCTGTACAACGCCGGGCACGACCGGTACACCTCGTTCAGCGACCGCAGCAGGTCCTGGACTCCTCGGTGCAGCGGCTCCTCCAGCAGGTGCCAGTCCAGCGATCGCTGCTCCGACCACTCGCCCTGCTGGCCGAACTCGCCGCCCATGAACAGCAGCTGCTTGCCCGGGTGCGCCCACATGAACGCCAGCAGCGACCTCAGCCCGGCCGCCTTGTTCCACGCGTCGCCCGGCATACGGCCCCACAGGGATCCCTTGCCGTGCACCACTTCGTCGTGTGACAGCGGCAGCACGAAGTTCTCGCTCCACGCGTACACCAGCGAAAACGTCATCTCGTTGTGGTGGTACGCGCGGTGGATCGGCTCATGGGACAAGTACCGGAGCGTGTCGTGCATCCAGCCCATGTTCCACTTGAAGCCGAACCCGAGGCCGCCCAGATGCGTCGGCCGCGTGACGCCCGGCCACGCCGTCGACTCCTCCGCCACCATCACGACACCCGGGTGTCGCTTGTAGACGGTCGCGTTCAGCTCCTGCAGGAACTTCACCGCGTCCAGGTTCTCACGGCCGCCGTACTGGTTCGGCAGCCACTCGCCGTCCTTGCGGGAGTAGTCCAGGTACAGCATCGACGCCACCGCGTCGACGCGCAGGCCGTCGAGGTGGAACTCGTCCAGCCAGTACAGCGCGTTGGCGACCAGGAAGTTGCGGACCTCGTTGCGGCCGAAGTCGAACACGAGCGTGCCCCAGTCGGGCTGCTCGCCGCGGCGCGGGTCCGCGTGCTCGTACAGCGGCGTCCCGTCGAAGCGGGCCAGCGCCCAGCTGTCCCGCGGGAAGTGCGCCGGCACCCAGTCCACCAGCACGCCGATCCCGCGCTGGTGCAGGCGGTCGACGAAGTAGCGGAAGTCGTCCGGCGAGCCGAAGCGCGACGTCGGCGCGTAGTACGACGTCACCTGGTAGCCCCACGAGCCGCCGAACGGGTGCTCCGACACCGGCAGCAGCTCGACGTGCGTGAACCCGGTTTCGATCAGGTAGTCGCCGAGCTGGTCGGCCAGCTCGCGGTAGTCCAGCCCCGGGCGCCACGAGCCGAGGTGCACCTCGTAGATGCTCATCGGCGCCGCCGCCCACTGGGTCGCCTCGCGCCGCGTGACCCACTCGGCGTCGTCCCACGCGTAAGCGGACTCAGTGACCACGGACGCCGTGGCGGGCGGCTTCTCCGTCGCGAACGCCATCGGGTCGGCCTTCTCGTGCCAGTTGCCGTCGGCGCCGAGGATCCGGAACTTGTAGCAGGTGCCCGCGCCGACCCCCGGCACGAACAGCTCCCAGATCCCGGACGAGCCGAGCGAGCGCATCGCGTGCCCGCGCCCGTCCCAGCCGTTGAAGTCGCCGATCACGCGGATGCCGCGGGCGTTGGGCGCCCACACCGCGAACGACGTCCCCTCGACCACCCCGCCGGGCGTCTCGTACGACCGGATGTGCGCGCCGAGCGCCTCCCAGAGCCGCTCGTGCCGACCCTCGCCGATCAGGTGCAGGTCCAGCTCGCCGACCGTCGGCAGCCACCGGTACGGGTCGTCGCAGGTCGCCGTGTGCCCGTCGTACTCGACCTGCAGCCGGTAGTCGCCCGGGTGCTCCGGCACGGCGACGGCGAACAGCGCGTCGATCACCGGCTCCATCGGGTACCGGTGCTCCCCCGCCCGCAGCGTGACGGCCTTGGCGCCGGGCAGCAGCGCGCGGGCCACGAAGCCCTTGCCCGCCGGGTGCACGCCGAGGACGGAGTGCGGGTCGTGGTGCGAGCCGGCGAGCAGCCGGTCGATGTCCGCGGCCGGCGGGGCCGCGGCCGGGAAGCCTTCCGGAACGGCGTTCACGGCGTCATCCCTCCGCTAGTGATCCGGGCGATCGAGGCGAGCGGCACGCCCAGCCAGTCCGGCCGGTTCGCGTGCTCGTAGCCCACCTCGTAGACCGCCTTGTCCAGTTCGAAGGCGCGCAGCAGCTCGCCCTGGTCGCGCGGGTCGGCCGCCACCGCGGCGTAGCCCTCGCAGAACGCCGTCCGGTTGCGGTCGGACCACTCCTGGGCCCGCTCGGCCAGCGCCGGGTCGTCCGGCTGGCCGACCAGCATCTGCTGGGCCGCGTAGTCGAACGACCTCAGCATGCCCGCCACGTCGCGCAACGGCGAGCGGAGCGCGTGGCGTTCCTCCACCGGGGCCGCCGGTTCGCCCTCGAAGTCGATCAGCAGCCAGCCGGTGACCGTCCGCAGCACCTGGCCCAGGTGCAGGTCGCCGTGGATGTACTGCATCGAGACGGTGTCGGCGGACAGCGTGCGCAGCGTCTCGAACGCCGCCCGCAGCGCCGGGGCGTGCGCCGCCAGCTCCGGCACCCGCCCGGCGATCGTGTCCAGCCGCGCGAGCATCGCCTTCATCGTGCGTTCCAGCTCGTCGGCGTCGACGCCCTCGGTGCCGAGGGCTTCGGCCAGGTCGGCGTGCACCTCGGCGACGGCGCGCCCGAGCCGCTCGGCCTCGCCGGCGAAGTCGCCGCCGACCTCCTCGGCGTGCAGTTCGGAGGCGGCCATCAGGTCGCGGACGCTGGTGGTGGCCATCGCCCAGCCGTCGACCGCGTCCGGGACGAACTGCTGGAGCATGCCGACCGTGGTCGGCTCGCCGTCGAGGTCACCGGTGATCGAGCCGAGCGGGGCCGCGATGTGCTTGCTGCCGACGCCCTGCAGCGCGCGGTGCAGCAGCAGGTCCTTGTTCTTGCCCGGGGTGAGCTTGCGGAACAGCTTGAGGATGTACTGCCCGCCGTAGACCAGCGACGTGTTGCTCTGCTCGGAGGTGATCGGCCGGGCCCGCAGCCCGGTCTCCAGCTGCGCGCCGGGCTCGTGCTCGAACACGAGCGAGCCGACGGTCTCCTCGCGGGCCATCAGGTCCAGCAGGACGCCGGTGAGGTCGAGGTCGCCGGACGCCTCGTACGCGTTGAGGTCCCCGACCGCGCCGATCCAGCTCGTCGAGGAGATCTCCGGCGGGTGCGTCCGCCGTCCCACGAGCAGCTGGTAGGGCTCGCGCCGATCGTCCTGGGCGACCTCGACGACCACGTGCAGCAGCTGCGGGTCGCCGGAGACCAGCTCGGTCACGCCGAGCGGCCGGACACCGGTGACCGGCCGGTCCTTGCCGGCGAACCAGCGCTGCTCCGGCAGCCAGCGCTTCAGGTCCTCGGCCAGTTCGTCGACCAGCGCGCGCGGGTCGGACAAGGGACTCACCTCGTTTCGCCTTCGTCTCCCGGGCTCGTCAGCTGGAACCAGTAGAAGCCGTGCCCCGGCAGCGTCAGCAGGTACGAGAGGTCCCCGATGCTGGGGAACCGCACGCCGCCGGTGAGCTCCACCGGCGTGCACCCGCGGTGCGCGGAGAGATCCAGCTCCACCGGCTGCGGGAACCGGGAGAGGTTGTTCACGCAGAGCACGACGTCCTCGCCGCCGTCCGGCCGGCGCCACTGGCGCTTGTAGGCCAGCACGCTCGGGTTGGACCCGCCGAGGTCGACGAACTCGCCCTCGGCGAAGGCGTGGTGCTGCTTGCGCACCTCGATCATCCGCCGGGTCCAGTTGAGCAGCGACGCGTCGTTGTTGGACTGCGCCTCGACGTTCAGGCCCTGGTAGCCGTACACCGGGTCCATGATCACCGGCAGGTAGATCCGGCCCGGGTCGCAGCTGGAGAACCCGGCGTTGCGGTCCGGGGTCCACTGCATGGGGGTGCGGACCGCGTCGCGGTCGCCGAGCCAGATGTTGTCTCCCATGCCGATCTCGTCACCGTAGTACAGAACGGGCGAGCCCGGCAGGGAAAGCAGCATCGCGGTGAAGAGCTCCTGCTGGTTGCGGTCGTTGTCCAGCAGCGGCGCGAGCCTGCGGCGGATGCCGATGTTGGCTTTCATGCGCGGGTCCTTGGCGTACTCCGCGTACATGTAGTCGCGCTCTTCGTCGGTGACCATCTCGAGCGTCAGCTCGTCGTGGTTGCGCAGGAAAATCCCCCACTGCGTGCCGCTGGGGATCCGCGGGGTCTGGGTGAGGATCTCCGAGATCGGGAACCGCGACTCCCGCCGCACGGCCATGAAGATCCGCGGCATCAGCGGGAAGTGGAACGCCATGTGGCACTCGTCGCCGCCGACGGCCGGGTCGCCGAAGTACTCGACGACGTCCGAAGGCCACTGGTTGGCCTCGGCCAGCAGGATCCGCCCGGGGTACTCGTCGTCGACGACCTTGCGGCAGCGCTTGAGGAACTCGTGCGTGCGCGGCAGGTTCTCGCAGTTGGTGCCCTCCTGCTCGAACAGGTACGGCACGGCGTCCAGGCGGAACCCGTCGATGCCCAGGTCGAGCCAGAACCGCAGGACGTCGATCATCGCGTTCTGGACGTCGGCGTTCTCGTAGTTGAGGTCGGGCTGGTGGGAGAAGAACCGGTGCCAGTAGAACTGGCCGCGCACCGGGTCGTAGGTCCAGTTCGACGTCTCGGTGTCGACGAAGATGATCCGCGCGTCCGCGTAGCGGGAGTCGTCGTCGCTCCACACGTAGTAGTCGCCGTACGGGCCGTCCGGGTCGTGGCGGGACTGCTGGAACCACGGGTGCGCGTCCGAGGTGTGGTTGAGCACCAGGTCGGTGATCACCCGGATGCCGCGCCGGTGCGCCTCGTTGAGCAGGAAGACGAAGTCCTCGACGCTGCCGAACTCCGGCAGCACCGCCCGGAAGTCGCTGATGTCGTACCCGCCGTCGCGCAGCGGCGAGGCGTAGAACGGCGGCAGCCAGAGGCAGTCGATCCCCAGCCAGGCCAGGTAGTCCAGCCGCCCGGCCAGTCCGCGCAGGTCGCCGGTACCGTCGCCGTTGGAGTCGGCGAACGCGCGCACCAAGACCTCGTAGAACACCGCGCCCTTGAACCACTCCGGGTCGCTCGGCGCCTGCTGCGCCGAGCGGAAGTCCTCGGCCTGGGGTTCCACCAGCATGCCGTCGGCGGTCATCGCCTCGCCGGTGTGCGGCACGCCCTCCAGCCCCAACGCCGCGTCGGGCCGGGCCTCTTCCGCCATCTGCTCCACCTCAGTCCCTCGGATTCCTGTCCTTCCGTTCTCAGCCGGCCAGCCGTCGCCGCACCGACACCACGTGCGCCACCGCGCGCCACGGCTCGAGCCGGACGTAGTTCGCCTGGCCCCAGTCCCAGGTGTCGCCGGTGACCTCGTCGTGCGCGATCAGCCGTTCGTGCGCCTCGAACCCGAGCGCCGCGGTGTCGAGCCACAGCGTGCCCTCCTGGGGCCCGTACGGGTCGAGCGTCACGACGGTGACCACGGTGTCGCCGGTGGCCGGGTCCTGTTTGGAGTAGGCCAGCAGCGCGTCGTTGTCGACGTGGTGGAAGTGCAGGGTGCGCATCTGCTGCAGCGCGGGGTGCGCGCGGCGGACGGCGTTCAGCTTCGCCAGCCACGGCTCCAGCGACCGGCCTTCGGCGAGCGCGCGCTCGAAGTCGCGCGGGCGCAGCTGGTACTTCTCGGAGTCGAGGTACTCCTCGCTGCCCTCGCGGACCGGGACGTGCTCGAACAGCTCGTAGCCGGAGTAGACACCCCACGTCGGCGAGATCGTCGCGGCGAGCGCGGCCCGCAGCGCGAACATGCCGGGCCCGCCGCGCTGCAGCGACTCGTGGAGGATGTCCGGGGTGTTGACGAACAGGTTCGGGCGGCCCTCGTTCCAGTGCTCGCGCAGGTCGACGGCGAAGTCGATCAGCTCCTGCTTGCCCGTGCGCCACGTGAAGTACGTGTAGCTCTGGGTGAAGCCGAGCCGGGCCAGGCCCCACAGCCGCGCCGGGCGGGTGAACGCCTCGGCCAGGAAGAGCACGTCCGGGTGGGCGTCCTTGACCGACTGGATCAGCCAGGCCCAGAAGTCCGGCGGCTTCGTGTGCGGGTTGTCGACCCGGAAGATCTTGACCCCGTGGTCGATCCACACGGTGATCACCCGGAGCATCTCTTCGTAGACGCCCTTGGGGTCGTTGTCGAAGTTGATCGGGTAGATGTCCTGGTACTTCTTCGGCGGGTTCTCCGCGTAGGCGATCGAGCCGTCCGGGCGGGTGGTGAAGAACTCGGGGTTCTTGAGCACCCAGGGGTGGTCGGGCGCGGCCTGCAGCGCGAAGTCGAGCGCGACCTCCATGCCCAGCTCTTCCGAGCGGGCGACGAAGGCGTCGAAGTCCTCGAAGGTGCCGAGGTCGGGGTGGATCGAGTCGTGCCCGCCCTCGTCCGCGCCGATCGCCCACGGCGAGCCGACGTCCTCGGGCTTGGCGTCGAGGGTGTTGTTGGGGCCCTTGCGGTTCACTCGCCCGATCGGGTGGATCGGCGGGAGGTAGACGACGTCGAAGCCCATCTTCGCGACGCGGTCGAGCGCGGCCGCGGCGGTGGTGAACGTGCCGTGCACCGGCTTGCCCTCGGCGTCCAGCCCGCCGGTCGAGCGGGGGAACAGCTCGTACCACGAACCGAACGCGGCGCGGCGGCGGTCGACCCACACCTTGTGCGGCTTGCCCTTGGTGATCAGCTCGCGCACCGGGAACTCGTGCATGAGCTGGCGGACCTCGGGCGAAAGCGCCGGCCCGACGCGCTCGGCGAGGCTGCGCTCTTCATCGCGCAACGCCGTCACCGCGCCGGTCAGCAGCTGCTTCTCGGCGCGGCGGTCGGGGCGGCGGGAGACGCGCTCCAGCAGCCGGGCGCCGTTCTCGAGGTCGTTGGCCAGGTCCTCGGGCCCCTGCCCGGCGGCGACCTTCACCTCGACGTTGTGCTCCCACGTCGACCACGGGTCGCCCCACGCGTCGATCCGGTAGGTCCACATCCCGGTGGTGTCCGGGACGATCACCGCGGCGAATTCGTCCGGGTGGTCCGGACCGCGCGGCACCATCCGCGTCTGGCGGGTCACGCGGTCGTCGGGACCGCGCCACGCGACGGTGGCGGCGACGGCGTCGTGGCCTTCCCGCCAGACGGTCGCGGTGACCGGGATGTGTTCCCCCACAACGGCTTTGGCCGGATACCGGCCGCAGCTCACGCTGGGGGAGACGTCGTCGATGCCGAGCCGGCCGGTCATGGGCAACGCCCCTCGGTGTGTCGGTTGGACGCAGGCGACGACAGTCTGCCTGACTCGATCAAGCGCCTACGAGGCAGGGCTCTTTACCTGTGTACCCACCTGATCCCGAGTGAAACGCTGGTGCCGCAAGGAATTTCCGGCGGATGTCCGGCGGGTTACGACCGCGCGGCACCGGTCCGCGTCGGCCGCCGCGGCGACACGCGGACCCGAACGGCCAACAGCCTTACCCGAACGGACGAAACGCGCGACGCGCGGCTTTCACGTGAAAGCCGCGGTACCGGTCAGTAGACCTCCGGCTGCGGTTCCGCCGCCAGGCGCGGGGCGCGCAGCAACAGCAGCGAACGGGACTGCAGCGTCACCCGGCTCTTGGCTTCCAGCGGCCCCGGGTTGGCCGGGCTGCCGTCGGCGGTGCTCGTGTCGAGGGTCGGCTTGAACGTCTCGCCGTACTCGCGGCCGGGCAGCACCACCTCGGCCGGCACGTCGCCGGCGTGCAGCCACAGCAGCCACGAGTGGTCGGACACCAGCTCGCCCTCGCGGTTGCGGGCCTGGCTGTTCGAGCCGTCGATCCACATGCCGAGCGTGCGGCGGTCCTCGAACCAGTCGCTCTCGCCGAACTCCTCGCCGTCCGGGCGGAACCAGACCAGGTCGGGCTTGCCGGTCGGCGTGGTCCGGCCTTCGAAGAACTCCGGCTGCCGCAGCGCGGGGCTGTTGGCGCGCAGCCGCACGACGCGGCGGGCGAAGGCGAGCATGGCCTCCGCTTCCGACTCGGCGTCGGTGCCGTCGGGCGTCCAGTCCAGCCACGACGTCTCGTCGTCGAGGCAGTAGGCGTTGTTGTTGCCGCGCTGGGTCCGCCAGAACTCGTCGCCGGCGGTGATCATCGGCGTGCCGGTGGACAGCAGGAGCGTCGCGAACAGATTGCGGGCCTGCCGCGTGCGCAGCGCGCGGATCGCCGGGTCGGTGGTCTCGCCCTCGGCGCCGTGGTTCCACGAGCGGTTGTCGTTGCCGCCGTCGCGGTTGTCCTCGCCGTTGGCCTCGTTGTGCTTTTCGTTGTAGGACACCAGGTCCCGCAGCGTGAAGCCGTCGTGGGCGGTGATGAAGTTGATCGACTGCCACGGGCGGCGCAGGTTGTGGTCGTAGAGGTCCGACGAACCGGACAGCCGGTAGGCGAGGTCGCGGACGCCGGTCGCGCCGCGCCAGAAGTCGCGGACCGTGTCGCGGTAGCGGCCGTTCCACTCCGCCCACTGCGCGCCGAAGTCGCCGACGCGGTAGCCCTCGCCGGTGGCGTCCCACGGCTCGGCGATCAGCTTGCAGCGCGAGAGCACCGGGTCGGTGGTGATCGCGGTGAGCAGCGTCGAGTTGCGGTCGAACACGCCGCCGCGGGGCCGGCCGAGGGTGCTGGCGAGGTCGAACCGGAAGCCGTCGACGCCCAGCTCCTGCGTCCAGTACCGCAGCGAGTCGGTGACCAGCCGGACCACCGTCGGCGAGCCGGCCTCCAGGGTGTTGCCGCAGCCGGTGATGTCGGCCATGTGGCCGCGCTCGGTGTGCAGGTAGTACACCGGCGCGTTGAGGCCGCGGAAGCTGAGCGTCGGCCCGTCCGGGCCGCCCTCGCAGGTGTGGTTGAACACGACGTCGACGATCACCTCGATGCCCGCCGCGTGCAGCGCGGCCACCATCAGCCGGAACTCCTCGACCTCGTGGCCGGGTTCGCTGGCGTAGGCGGCGTGCGGGGCGAAGAAGCCCAGCGGCGAGTACCCCCAGTAGTTGTGCCGCCCGGCGCGGATCAGCGACGGCTCGTCGAGGAACGAGTGCACCGGCAGCAGCTCCACCGACGTGACGCCGAGCCGGGTCAGGTACTCGATCGCCACCGGGTGGGCCAGGCCGAGGTAGGTGCCGCGCAGCGCCTCCGGGATGAACGGGTGCTGCTGGGTGAACCCCTTGACGTGCAGCTCGTAGATCACCGCCTCTTCGAACGGCACCTCGGGCTTGACGCCGGTGTCCGGCCCGCCCGGCGAGGTGACGACCGACAGCGGCACGCTGCCCAGCGAGTCCACTGTGGACATCGGACCGCGGTCGGGGTCGCCGGTGAAGCCCTGCGCCGCGCGCAGGTCGGTGAGCCCGCCGGTGATCTGCCGGGCGTACGGGTCGACCAGCAGCTTGTGCGGGTTGCACCGCAGGCCGCGGGCCGGGTCGTACGGGCCGTGGATCCGGTAGCCGTAGCGCTGCCCCGGCGTCACCCCGGGCACCAGGCCGTGCCAGACGCCGAAGGTGCGCTCGGTGAGCGCGATCCGGCGTTCGGACCCGTCGGCGTCGATCAGGCACAGCTCCACCGCGTCGGCGACGGCGGAGGTGATGGCGAACCGGACCCCGCCCGCCTCGGGGTGGGCGCCGAGGGGGAACGGGCGTCCGGCGAGGACGTGATCGGCGGAGGGTCGTGTGGCCATTCCTGAATCGTCCCAGATCCTGCTCGCTTCGCGCGCGATGTGCGGTCCCGTTGTCAGGACGCGACGAGAATGAAGCTCTCCGGCGGCAACTCGGCCATCCCCATGGGGTGGAGTTCGGCGCCGCCCCACGCGAGCAGCACCGCACCCTCGCCGACCAGGGGATTCGCCGCTTCCGCCCCGAAGTTGACCGCCAGCCGGAGCCCGCCGCGGCGCAGCACCAGCCAGTCCGCGGTCCGGCTCTCGTGGACCTGCAGCTCCGGGAGCCACGGATCGGCCAGCTCGGGCCGCTCGCGGCGCAGCCGGATCAGCGTCCGGTACAGCTCGAACATCTCCCGGTGCCCGGGCCCTTCCACCTCGGACCAGTCCAGCCGCGAACGCTCGACGGTCGCCGGGTCCATCGGGTCGGGCACCTCGGACTCGCCCCAGCCGTGCCGGGCGAACTCGCGACGGCGGCCCGTGCGGACGGCCTCGGCCAGCTCCGGATCCGGGAAGGAGGCGAAGAACTGCCACGGCGTGCTCGCCGCCCACTCCTCCCCCATGAACACCATCGGCGTGAACGGCGAGCAGAACAGGATCGCCGCGCCGCAGGCCAGCCGTCCCGGCGAGACCGTCGCGGACAGCCGGTCGCCGGTCGCGCGGTTGCCGATCTGGTCGTGGTTCTGCAGGTAGGCGAGGAAGCGGTGGCCCGGCACGGTCCGGGTGTCGACCGGGCGCCCGTGCGTCCGCTCCCGGAACGACGACCAGGTCCCGGCGTGGAAGAACACCCCGCGCAGCACCCGCTCGATCGCGTCCTGGGCGGCGAAGTCGGTGTAGTACCCGGTCGTCTCGCCGGTGAGCTTGACGTGCAGCGCGTGGTGGAAGTCGTCCGACCACTGCGCGTGCAGGCCGTAGCCGCCGCGCTCGCGGGGCGTCACCAGCCGCGGGTCGTTCAGATCGGACTCGGCGATCAGCGTCAGCGGCCGGTTCAGCGCCGCCGACAGCGTCTCGACCTCGACGGCGAGCTGTTCGAGCAGGTGGACCGCCCGCCGGTCGAGCAGCGCGTGCACGGCGTCCAGCCGCAGCGCGTCGACGTGGAAGTCGCGGAACCAGCTCAGCGCGTTGTCGACGACGTAGCGGCGGACCTCGTCGGAGCCGGGGCCGTCGAGGTTGAGGCCCGGCCCCCAGTCGTTCCGCCCGGCGAAGTACGGCCCGAACCGGTCGAGGTAGGCCCCCGACGGCCCGAGGTGGTTGTAGACGACGTCGAGCACGACGGCCAGGCCGCGCGCGTGCGCCGCGTCGACGAACCGCTTGAAGCCGTCCGGCCCGCCGTAGGGCTCGTGGACCGCGCCCCAGAGGACGCCGTCGTAGCCCCAGCCCGCGGTGCCGTCGAAGGAGTTGACCGGCAGCAGCTCGACGTGGGTGATGCCCAGGTCGACGAGGTGGTCGAGCCGGTCGATCGCCGCGTCGAAGGTGCCGCCCTCGGTGAACGTGCCGACGTGCAGCTCGTACAGGACCCCACCCGGCAGCTGGCGGCCGTGCCAGGCGTCGTCGGTCCACTCGAACTCGCCGTGGTCGTAGACGCGCGATTCGCCGTGGACGCCGTGCGGCTGCCACCGCGACCGCGGGTCCGGCAGCGGCTTGTCGTCGTCGCCGAGGAGGAAGGCGTAGTTGATCCCGTCGGCCTCGGCGTGCCACCAGCCGCCGTCGCCCGCGGTCATCTCGTGGACCCCGGCGTCGACGCTCACCCGGACCCGGTCGGCCGACGGGGCCCACACGCTGAACCTCATGCGTCTCCTCGCACCAGCAACGCCACGGGGTACCGCTCGAACAGGGTGGCCACGTCCGGCGTCGCGTCGCGGCCGGTCAGGACGTCGGTCCAGACGCCGTCGGGCAGCGGGAGCACGGTGCCGCGCCAGCCGCCACCGGCAGCGAGGCCGACCGGCAGCCGGGTCACCGCCACGACGAGGTCCGCGCTCCGCGTGTAGGCCAGGACGTGGTCGGCCGCGGCGCCCTCGGCCCGCAGCGGCCGGTAGCCGCGGAACAACGCGGGGTGCTCCTGGCGCAGCTTCAGGGCCTTGTGGACCACCAGCAGCTTCGCCGCACCGGAAGCGTCGACGTCCGGCAGCTCGCCCGCCGTGATCCGCGCCAGGACCGCCCGGCGGGCCGCGTAGTCGACGGGACGGCGGTTGTCCGGGTCGACCAGCGAGAAGTCCCACAGCTCGGTGCCCTGGTAGACGTCCGGGACGCCCGGTGCGGTCAGCTGGACGAGCTTCTGGCCGAGGGAGTTGACGTACCCCGGGCCGTCGATCCGGCGGACGAACGCCTCGATGTCGGCCGCCAGTTCGGCGTCGCCCATGACGTCTTCGGGCCACGCCGCGACGTCGGCCTCGAAGGCCTCGTCGTGGTCGGTCCAGCTGGTCCGGAGCTTGGCCTCCTTGGCCGCCTTGTCCAGGTAGTCCCGCAGCCGGGACGGCTCGATCGGCCAGGTCGAGACCAGCGTCTGCCAGGCCAGGAGGTTCAGCGACGGCTCGTCGATCCCCCGCTTCGCGGTCCATCGGCGGACGGCGTCGGCGAACTCGCCGGGCACCTCGGCCAGCACCGCCATCCGGGCGCGGGTGTCCTCCGAGCGCTTGGTGTCGTGCGTGGTCAGCGTCGTCATCGCGGCCGGGTGCCCGGCTTCGCGCTCGGCGGCCAGCCGGTGGAACTCCTCGACGCCGAGCCCGAACCGGTCCGGGTTGCCGCCGACCTCGTTGAGCGCGGCGAACCGCGTGTAGCGGTAGAACGTCGTGTCCTCGGTGCCCTTGGCCACGACCATGCCGGACGTCTGCTGGATCCGGGTCGCCAGCTCGCCCCGCGGGGTGCCGCGCACGGCGGCGTCGAGGGCGGCCAGCGCGTCGGCGAGGTCGGGCCGGGCGCGACGGGCGCCGTCGATCGCGGCCGTCCAGTGCGCCGTGCCCTCGGGCAGGTACGAGCGGTAAACGGGGAAGGCGATCATGGTCTCGGCGACGGCCGCGCGCGCCGCGTTGGGGTCGACGTCCGGCAGCAGCGCCGCGATCCGCCGGACCTCGGCGACCAGGATCCGATCGGTGACCAGGCGCCGGGCTTCGGCCTCGACGCGGTGGTAGCCGGTCTTCACGCCCAGCTCGGTCGCCAGCGCGGTGAAGCCGGGCTCGCCCGCCGGGTCGACGAAGACGCCCGCGATCTCGCGCAGCGCGTCGTAGCCGGTGGTGCCGTCGACCGGCCAGCTCTGCGGCAGCGGCTCGCCGGGGTGCAGGATCTTCTCGGCGACGATCCACGCGTTCGGCGCGTTCTCGCGCAGCCGCCGGAAGTAGCCGCCCGGGTCGGCCAGCCCGTCCGGGTGGTCGACGCGCAGGCCGGTGACGTCGCCGTCGGCCACCCAGCGCAGCACCTCGCCGTGGGTCTCGGCGAACACCGTCGGGTCCTCGACGCGGACCGCGGCCAGGTTCGTGATGTCGAAGAACCGCCGGTAGCCCAGCTCGGCGTTGCCGCGCCGCCAGCCGACCAGCCGGTAGTGCTGGCGTTCGTGGACCTCCTGCGGGGTCCCGCCCGCCGTGCCGGGCGCGATCGGGAAGCGGTGGTCGTAGTAGACCAGCTCGTCCCCCTCGACGGTCAGCTCGGCGACGGCGTCGTCGTCGCCGAGCACCGGCAGCAGCAGCGGCCCGCGGTCCCAGTCGATGTCGAAGAAGGCCGCGTGCCCGGCGTCGCGGCCGTGCTTCAGCACGTCCCACCACCAGCGGTTCGCCTTCGGCACCTCCACCGACATGTGGTTGGGCACGATGTCGACGACCAGGCCCAGCCCGGCCTCCTTCAGCCGCGCGCTCAGTGCCTGACGCGCCTCTTCCCCGCCCAGCTCGGGCCGCGCGCGGGTCGGGTCGACGACGTCGTAGCCGTGCGTCGACCCCGGCGTCGCGTCCAGCACCGGCGACGCGTAGAGCGCCCCGACACCCAGGTCGCGCAGGTAGCCGACGATCTCCGCGGCGTCGTCGAAGGTGAACTCCGGGCGCAGCTGCACCCGGTAGGTCGACTCCGGCACGGTCATGCCGGCTCCGCCCGCTGCAGCACGACCAGGGACCGGGCGGGCAGGGTGAACTGGCCGCCGCCCGCGATCGGCTCCGCGCCCGCGGGCTCGACCTCGCCGGTCGCGGTGTCGACGACGACCGTCCAGGCCTGCCCGTAGCCGTTGCCCGGCAGCTTGGCGTCGATGTCCTCGTAGTGGGCGTTGAAGGCGAGCAGGAACGAGTCGTCCTCGACCTTCATCCCGCGCGGGTCGAGGTCGGGGATCGCCTTGCCGTTGAGGAAGACCACGACCGCCTTGCCGAAGCCGTCGTCCCAGTTCTGCTCGGTCATCTCCTCGCCCGCCGGGGTGAACCAGGCGATGTCGCCGAGCTTGTCGCCCTTGCCGACCGGGCCGCCCTGGAAGAACCGGCGGCGGCGGAACACCGGGTGCCGGTGCCGGAACGCGCTCAGCCCGGCGGTGAACCGCACCAGGTCGGCGTTTTCGGTGGCCAGCTCCCAGTCCATCCAGGACAGTTCGGAGTCCTGGCAGTAGACGTTGTTGTTGCCCTGCTGGGTCCGGCCGAACTCGTCGCCGTGCAGGATCATCGGCACGCCCTGCGACAGCATCATCGTCGCGAGCATGTTGCGCTGCTGGCGGGCGCGCAGCGCGAGGACCTCGGGATCGTCGGTCTCGCCCTCGACGCCGCAGTTCCACGAGCGGTTGTCGTCGGCGCCGTCGCGTCCGTCCTCGCCGTTGGCCTCGTTGTGCTTTTCGTTGTAGGACACCAGGTCCCGCAGCGTGAAGCCGTCGTGCGCGGTGACGAAGTTGATCGAGGCGAACGGGCGGCGGCCGTCGTCCTGGTAGAGGTCCGACGAGCCGGTGATGCGCGAGGCGAACTCGCCCAGCGTCGAGGGCTCGCCGCGCCAGAAGTCGCGGACGGTGTCGCGGAACTGCCCGTTCCACTCCGTCCACAGCGGCGGGAAGTTGCCGACCTGGTACCCACCGGGCCCGACGTCCCACGGCTCGGCGATCAGCTTCACCTGGCTCACGATCGGGTCCTGCTGCACGAGGTCGAAGAACGTCGACAGCCGGTCGACGTCGTAGAACTCGCGCGCCAGCGCCGAGGCGAGGTCGAAGCGGAAGCCGTCGACGTGCATCTCCGTCACCCAGTACCGCAGCGAGTCCATGATCAGCTGCAGGGTGTGCGGGTTGCGGACGTTGAGGGAGTTCCCGGTGCCGGTGTAGTCCATGTAGTACTCGGGCTCCCCCTCCACCAGCCGGTAGTAGGCCTCGTTGTCGATGCCCCGCATCGACAGCGTCGGCCCGAGGTGGTTGCCCTCCGCGGTGTGGTTGTAAACCACGTCGAGGATCACTTCGATGCCGGCCTCGTGGAAGGCCTTCACCATGCCCTTGAACTCCTGGACCTGGCCGCCCTCGCCGGGCATCGCGGCGTAGGAGTCGTGCGGGGCGAAGTAGCCGATCGTGTTGTAGCCCCAGTAGTTCGTCAGGCCCTTCTCGGCGAGGCCGTGGTCGGTGACGAACTGGTGCACCGGCAGCAGCTCCACCGCCGTCACGCCGAGCTTCTGCAAGTGCTCCACGACGGCGGGGTGCGCGAGGCCGGCGTAGGTGCCCCGCAGCGGCTCGGGCACGAACGGGTGATTCACGGTCATGCCCTTGACGTGCGCCTCGTAGATGACCGTCTCGTTGTACGGCCGCTTCGGCTGGCGGTCGTTGCCCCAGTCGAAGAACGGGTTCGCCACCAGCGAGTACGGGACGCGGCCGGCGGAGTCGTCGTCGTTGCGCTCGGCCGGGTTGGCGAACTTGTAGCCGAACAGCGACTCGTCCCACTTCACGCCGTGCGAGACGGCTTTCGCGTACGGGTCGATCAGCAGCTTGTTCGGGTTGCAGCGCAGGCCGCGGGCCGGGTCGTACGGGCCGTGCACGCGGAAGCCGTACCGCTGTCCCGGCCCGACGTTGAGCAGGTAGCCGTGGTGGACGAAGCCGTCCACCTCTTCGAGCGGGTACCGGGTCTCCTTGCCCTCGGCGTCGAACAGGCACAGTTCGACCCGCTCGGCCACCTCGGAGAAGAGGGCGAAGTTCGTGCCCACCCCGTCGTAGGTGGCGCCGAGCGGGTAGGGCGTTCCGGGCCAGGGCCGCACTGGGTCTCCTCGAGCTTTCACTGTCGTACCGGGCGCGTCCGCGCTCGCGGACGCGCGTCACCACGGGGGTCGTGCGCGGGTGGGTACCCGTTATCCGGGCAGCGGACGCGCCGCCGCCAAGGGCGCCACCGCGGCGCGCACCCCCTTCGCGGTGAAGAAGCCGTCGACGCTGACGGGCAGGGGAATCCGCCAGTTAGGGTACTGGTCGACCGTGCCGGGCAGATTCGGCTGCCGCACCTGGCCCGCCACGTCGGCCGGCGACGTCAGCACGAGCCGGGACGCGGCTCGCGCGAGGAGACTGTGCAACGCGACGACCGGGTCGCCGTCCGGAATGCCTTCCCGCGCAACGAGTTCGAACAAAGCTTCACGTTCGGCCGCGGCCGCCTCCCGCTCGGCCTCGACGCCGCGGTCCAGCAGCCCCAGCTCGGCGCGGACGCGGACGTGCTCGCCCTCGAGCCAGCCCGAGACCGTCGGCAGGTCGTGGGTGGAAATGCTGGCCATCGCGGCCGGGTCCCACGCCGACGGCCGGGTGAACGGCTTGCCCGGCGCGTCCCAGTCGCGTTCGAACCACAGCACGGCCGAGCTGAGCATGCCCCGTTCGTGCATGGTCTCGGTGACCGTCTCCTCGACCGTGCCGAGGTCCTCCCCCACGACGACCGCGCCGGCCCGGTGCGCTTCGAGCGCGAGCACGCCGACCATGGCCTCGGCGTCGTAGTGGACGTACGTGCCGCGGTGCGCGGGCTCGCCCGGCGGGATCCACCACAGCCGCCAGAGTCCGGCGATGTGGTCGACGCGGATGCCGTCGGCGTAGCGCAGCACCCCGCGGATGACGTCGCGGAACGGCGCGTACCCGGCCTCGGCCAGCTTGTCCGGCCGCCACGGCGGCAGGTTCCAGTCCTGGCCCTGCTGGTTGAACGCGTCCGGCGGCGCGCCGACCCGCACGTCGGCGGCGAAGACGTCCCGCACGGCCCAGGTGTCGGCTCCGCCCGGGTGCACCCCGACCGGCAGGTCGTGCACGATCCCGACGGTCATCCCGGCCTCGCGCGCGGCTTTCCGCGCCGCTTCCAGCTGCACCCGGCAGAGGTGCTGCAGCCAGGCGTGGAAGCCGACGCGCTCCTTGAGCTCTTCGCGAGCCTCTTCGACCTCGGGACCGGCGGGGTCGCGCAGCGGCTCCGGCCAGTCCCGCCAGTCGCCACCGTGGCGCTCGGCCAGCGCACAGAAGAGCGCGAAGTCCTGCAGGTCGGCGTACTCGGGCAGCACTTCGACGCGGTGCGGCCACAACAGCTCGAGCGCGGCGCGCTTGGCCGTCCACACCTTGTCGTAGTCGATCAGTTCGCCGTCACGGTCCGGGGCCAGCGACTCGACCGCCTCGCGCGTCGCCGCGTCGGCCCGCTCGAACGTCTCGGTGTCGGTGACCCGCAGGTAGAGGGGGTTGGCGAAGCGGCGGCTGGCCGGGGAGTACGGCGAGCGCTCCACCGGGTGGGCCGGGCTGATCGCCTGCACCGGGTTGACCAGCAGCACGCCCGCGTCCAGCTCGGCGGCCGAGCGGGCGGCGAAGGTCCGCAGGTCGGCGTAGTCGCCGATGCCCCAGGACCCGGCCGAGTGCAGGGCGTAGAGCTGCAGCATCCAGCCCCAGGCCGGCCGCACCTCCGGCAGCTTCGCGGGGACGACCGCGAGCACGACGTCCTGCTCGGCGGTGCTCACCCGGTGCCAGCCGAGCGGCAGGTCACCGGGCAGTTCGCCGGTCACGCGGCGGCGGGTGCCGTCTTCGAGCACGACCTCGGCGTCGCCCGGCAGCGGCCGGGTCGTGCCCTCCTTGACGACGATCGTCGGCGGCAGCGCGGCCGGAGCCTCCTGGGCGAGGGCCGCGGCGATCGCGTCGTCGCTGGTGGCGTCCACCCCGAACTGGCCCAGCACGGCGACGACGACGTCGTCTTCGACTTCGACCCACTCCTGGTCGGCGTTCTCGTACCGGGTGGCGACGCCGTGGCGGTCGGCGAGCAGGTGCAGGGCGCTGCGGGCGGGGATCTCGTCGGGCACGGGGACCAGCATTCCGGTGCCCGGCCGTTCGCGCCATCCGCGCGCCCGGACCTCACCCCCGGCCGCGACGCGCGAACAGCACCGCGGCCCCGGCCAGCACCATCACCACGCTGGCCGCGACGTGCAGCGACGGCGGCAGCAGGTGCAGCTGGACGAACCAGCTCGGCGAGTCCGCCCCCAGCAGCCGGTTGAGCAGCCCGCCCGCACCCTGGACGACCAGCAGGATCCCGAGCAGCTCGATCACCGCGGCACCTCCTCGCGCGAGCCGGACAGCTCCTGCCAGACCGGGCCGGTGACCAGCCAGATCGCCGCCACGGTGCCGAGCCGCGGGAACCAGCCCCACAGCGGCTCGACCTGCTCCGGCGTGCCGATCGCGAAGATCGCCGCGAGCAGCGCGACCGCCGACAACCCGCAGGCCAGGAGGCACTTCCCGAACTCACGCCACTCGTGCCGCACCTTCTCCCGCCCCTGCCGCTTCGGCGGTGGCGGCGGGCCGCTGTGACAACCGGGGCTCCGCCCCGGGCCGGGGGCTTCGCCACCCGGAACCCCCCGAAAGCTCCGAGCGAACCGACGAGCGAACTGCGCGTCGGCCCACCGGACCATGCTGGGCCCGAACACGACGCTGAACCCCAGGTAGACAGCGGCGAGGCCGTGGGTGAAGTTCGCCTTCGCCCCGCCGGCCAGGTCGACCACGGTCGCCACGAGCACGACGACGTCGATCAGCGGCACCATGGCCAGCAGCACCACCGAGGTGCGCCGGGCGCGCAGCAGGTACCGCACGGCGAGCCCGGCCGCGATCAGCACCCAGAACCCGATCTCGCCCGCCGCGATGACCGCGGCCATCGGATTCTCCGCGAGGAACTTCCCGATCTCGTTCACGCTCCCAGGCTCGCCCGCGCCGGGCCGCGGGCGCGTCGGCGGAGGGCACGACCGGGCGTCATCACTTCGTAGGACGCGGGCCGGTCACGCGATGTGCTGGGATGACCGGGTGCACGTCCCCCGCCTGCGGTCGCTGCCGGTGTGGCAGCAGGACGCCCTGATCGCGCTGGTCACCTGGGTGGCCGGGGCC
Organism: Amycolatopsis nalaikhensis; assembly: GCF_030264295.1. Classification (GTDB taxonomy): domain Bacteria; phylum Actinomycetota; class Actinomycetes; order Mycobacteriales; family Pseudonocardiaceae; genus Amycolatopsis; species Amycolatopsis nalaikhensis. Next base: position 10,184,405 of record NZ_CP127173.1, read on the forward strand.
CTCGTCTACACCGCGGGCATCCACCGGCTGCTCACGAGCCACGACCACGCGCCGCTGTGGGTGCGGCTGCTGGAGCTGACCGCGCTGTGCGGGCTGGAGCTGCTGCGCCGCCGGGTGCCGTGGGCGCTGCTCCTGGCGACGGCGGTGCTGGCCGTCGACATCTGGATCAGCCCGTCGCTGCCGGTGGTCGTCATCTTCACGGACTTCCTGTACGCGGCGACGTTGTACGGCTCCCGGCGCATGAGCCGCGTGATGATCGGCGTCGCGGCGTTTTCGGTGGTCGGCGTGCTGTCGGCGGTGCTGCTGCTGGGCCAGGAGTGGCGCACGGCGGTGCTGGCCGCGGTGAGCGTGCTGCCGTTCGTGCTGACGCCGGTGTGGTGGGCGGCGAACGTCCGGCAGCAGCGCGACATCGCCGAGACCGAGCGGGCGAACGCCGGGCAGCTGGCGAAGATCGCGGAGCTCGACCGGAAGGCCGCGGTGGCCGCCGAGCGCGGGCGGATGGCGCGTGACCTGCACGACGTCATCGCCGGGCACCTGTCGGCGATCGCGATCCAGTCGGAGGCCGCGTTGTCGATGCCGGACGCGAAGGTGGCGAGGGCCGTGCTGGAGTCGGTACGGGAGAACAGCGTGAGCGCGCTGGAGGAGATGCGGGCGATGATCGGGCTGCTCAAGGCCGAGGGCGACGCGGAGACGACGGCGCCCGCGCGGCTGGCGGAACTGTCCAAACTGGTCGAATCGGCGCGGGCGAGCGGGCTCGAGGTGCGCGTCGAGTCCACAGTGGAGGGACTGCCGCTGCCGGCGGCGGTCGACCTGACGGCGTACCGGATCACCCAGGAGGCACTGACGAACGCGGTGAAGCACGCCCCGGGCGGCCGGGTCGCGGTGGACATCCGCGTCCGGGAGGGGGTGCTGGCGGTCGAGGTCCGCAACGACGTCCGGCGCCCGCACCGGGCCGACGGCGCCGGAACGGGCCTGCTGAACATGCGCGAGCGGGCGGCCGCGGTCGGCGGCGAGCTGACCGCGGGCCCGGCGGGCGAGGGCTGGCTGGTCCGCGCCGAACTGCCGGTGAGCCCCCGATGACCGTCACCGTCCTGGTCGCCGACGACCACAGCGCCATCCGCACCGGGCTCACCATGATCCTCGCCAACGCCGAGGGCATCGAGGTCGTCGGCGAGGCCGCCGACGGGGCCGCCGCCGTCCGGCAGGCCCGCGCGCTCCGCCCGGACGTCACCCTGATGGACGTCCGGATGCCGGGCACGGACGGCATCGCCGCCACCCGCGAACTGGTCACCGAGGGGCTGTCGCAGGTCCTGGTGCTGACCACCTTCGACCTCGACGAGTACGTGCACGCCGCGCTGCGGGCCGGGGCCGCCGGGTTCCTGCTCAAGTCCGTCGAGGCACCCCGGCTGGTCGAGGCCGTGAAGCTCGTCGCGGCGGGCGACGGCGTGCTCGCCCCGCCGGTCACCCGGCGGCTGATCAGCGCGTTCGCCGCGGCCAGCCGGGAACCCGCGCCCGTCCCCCGGGGCCTGGCCGAGCTGACCGAGCGCGAACGCGAGGTGCTCGCCTGCCTCGGCGCCGGGCTGTCCAACGCCCAGATCGGCACCCGGCTGCACATCGGCGAGACCACGGTGAAGACGCACGTCTCCCGCGTCCTGACCAAGCTCGACCTGCGCTCCCGCGTGCAGGCGGCGATCATCGCGCAGGAGAACGGGCTGGCCGCCGCCGATCTGCGGGAAACCCCGTGACCTTTTAACTTCTCCTCATGGGTGTGCGGAGAACGTTGAACGTGGACGAGGTCCTGGCGCGCCAGGACTCCGGTGAGCTCAAGCGGCGGCTGCGCGGACGCGACCTGGTCGGGTTCGGCGTCGGCATCATCATCGGCACCGGCATCTTCACCCTCGCGGGCGTCGAGGCGAAGACGCACGCCGGGCCGGCCGTGACGCTGTCGTTCGTGCTCGGCGCGGTCGTCGCCGGGCTCGCGGCGCTCTGCTACGCCGAGCTCGCCTCCAGCGTCCCGACGGCGGGAAGCGCTTACACCTACGCCTTCGCCACCCTCGGCGAGGTCTTCGCCTGGATCATCGGCTGGGACCTGCTGCTGGAGTTCGCCCTCGGCGCGGCCGTCGTGTCGCGCGGCTGGTCGGGCTACCTGGCGAACCTGCTCGGGCTGTCGCCGGACTGGTTCGGCGAGGACGCGAAGGTCAACATCGGCGCGGTGCTCATCATCGGCGTGCTGACCGTGGTCGCCGTGCTGGGCATCAAGGAGTCGGCGTGGCTGACCAACCTGCTGGTGTGCGTGAAGGTCGCGGTCTGCGTGCTCGTCCTCGCCGTCGGCCTGTTCTTCGTCAAGGGCGCGAACCTGACGCCGTTCATCCCGCCCGCGCAGGCGCCCGAGGGCGGGTCGACGGTGCTGGAGCAGCCGATCGTGCAGGCCGCGCTCGGCCTGGAGCAGTCGGTCTACGGCATCGCCGGGATGGTCACCGCGGCCGCGGTCGTGTTCTTCGCCTACACCGGGTTCGAAGCGCTCGCGAACCTCGGCGAGGAGACGCTGAACCCGCGCAAGGACCTGCGCGTCGGCATCCTCGGCGCGCTGGGCGTGTGCGCGCTGCTCTACATCGGCGTGTCGATCGTGCTGACCGGCATGATCCCGTTCACCGACATCGACACGGGCGCGCCGCTGGCCGACGCGTTCGACCGGGTCGGCCAGCACTGGGTGGGCGCGCTGATCTCGCTCGGCGCGGTGACCGGGCTGACGTCGGTGATGATGGTCGAGCTGGTGACGATCGGCCGGATCGGCTTCGCGATGGGCCGCGACGGCCTGCTGCCGAAGGCGCTCGGCACCGCGCACCCGCGCTGGGGCACCCCGCACCGGATGACCATCGGCGGCGCGGCGCTGATCGCCGTGCTGGCCGCGTTCATCCCGATTTCGGAGCTGGCCGACATGGTGAGCATCGGCGCGCTGTCGGCGATGATCATCGTGGCGGTGGCGGTCCCGGTGCTGCGCCGCCGCCGTCCCGACCTCGACCGGCCGTTCCAGGTGCCGTTCTCGCCGGTGGTGCCGATCGTGGCGGCGCTGGCGTGCCTGTACCTGATGCTCAACCTCAACGTGCTGACCTGGATCCGGTTCGCGGCGTGGCTGGCGGTCGGCCTGGTGATCTACTTCGCCTACGGCCGCAGGCATTCCCGCTTCGCGACGCCCGAGGTCAGTCCCAGTAGGACGGACTGAGCCCGGCGACGCGGACGGCCTCCCGGACCACCGCGGCCTGGTCGGCGTCGACGACGACGAGCACCCCGAGCCCGGCCAGCGCGGCGGTCACCCACTCGAGCGGCTGGTCGTGGATCCCGTTGTCCCCGAAGGACGCGTAGGTGTCCACAACGGACAGCAGGGTGCCCTCGGCCCCGATCCGGATGCCCGCGAGCAGCACGAAGTGCCCACCGGGCGGCCGCCACCGGGAAGTCCACAGTGGCGGGACGCCGGTGTCGAGGTAGTCGAGCAGGGCGCGTTCGGGCGTGTCGTGGGCGCCGAGTTCGGCGGCGTCGATCCGGGCGACGACGGCGACGCGCGGGACGTCCCAGAGGCCGACGAGCAGGTCGAAGAGCGACTCGGTGGTCCACTCCCCCGTCACCGGCACGACGGCGAGGGCGCCACGCGACAGGGAGCCGACGGCGGTCGCCAGCGCGGAGGCCCGCGTACCGGCGGCGGCCGGATCGTCGACGACGGGAACCGGAAGCCGGAACTCGCCCCGCCCCACCTCACCGGGAGGGAGCACGACGGGCCCGCGAACGGAGCCCGCGGCGACGGCGACGGCGTCCTGGTCGGGCACGTCGACCCCGGCGGCGCGCAAGGCCGCGAGGCCGCAGAAGGCCGCGGCCAGGCCGTCTTTCTGGGGCAGTTCAGCCTGGGCGGTGGCGGCCAGCCGGGCCCCGCCCGGCAGCCACCGCACCCCGGACAGGTCGAGCTGCCCGCCGTCGATCCCCGATGACATCGGTCCCCTCAGCGGTCTCCCGGATTCGCCAAGGCCATTGTCCCAGCCTTCAGTAACGCCAGAGGTGGGCGGCCACGATCTCGTCGGCGGTGCGGTCGGCGGCCCAGGCGGCATCGGAGGCCCGGACGGCGCGGAAGGCCCCGAGCAGGTCGTCCCCGAGCACCCCGGCAACGCGCGGCGAAGCGAGCAGGGCGGCGTCTTGTTCGGCGGTGTCGGCGGGCAAGGGACGCACGCCGCGCGTTTCGCGTTCCCCGGCCGTCCAGCTGCCGGGATCCTCGCCGATGGGGTCGGGCAGCGCGGGTCGGTCGTCGAGCCCGGCCATCCCGGCGGCGAGCACGACGGCGAGGGCGAGATAGGGGTTGGCGGAGGCGTCGGAGGTCTTCGAGCTCGACGTTGGCGTGGTCGGAGCCGGCGATGTACCGAAGCGGCGCTTCGCGGTTCTCGACGCCCCAGAAGGCGTAGGCGCCCGCGAAGTAGCCGGGCCGCAGCCGCATGGTGGACGGCACGCTCGGAGCGGTGATCGCGGTCAGCGCGGGAAGGTCCCGCAGCAGCCCGGCGAGGTACCCGGAGTCCGGGTCTTCGAGGAGGTTTTGCCCCTTCCGCCGCACGGAGGTGTGCAGGTGCCAGCCGTTCCCGGCGGCCCCGAGCCCGACAAGGGGCGCGAAGGAGACGACAAGGCCGTGGGCATGAGCGGCGGCGTGGATGGTCTGCCGGGCGAGCAGCTGGTCATCGGCGGCGGAGACGGGATCGGTGGCGCCGAGGGAGAGTTCGATCTGGGCGACGCCGTACTCGGCGTGCAGCTGCCCGATCCGCAGCCCGTTGGCGGCGAAGTCGTGGAGGAGGGAGGCGACGAAGCCGTCGAGCGGGACGAGGGCGTGGGGACTGTAGGCGGGCCCGGGATGGCCGGGGCTGGTCAGGACGTCGGAGCTTCCCGGCGGGGGCGACGGCGAACTCGAGCTCGTACCCGGCCCGGAACTCCAGGCCACGTTTCGAGGCTTCGGCGACCTGCCGTTCGAGGACGGAGCGCTGACAGTAGGGCCACGGATCGCCGTCTTGGGTGAACTGCCGGACGGGAGCCCAGGCGAGGGCGGGCTGCCCGGCGAGCCGCCGCAGCCGATCGACGACGGGAACGAGCCGGATGTCCCCGGAGGGGGTGGAGAGCCCGGAGTGCGAGTAGGTGATGGCGTCATGACTGTCGAAGACGGCGAAGAGCGAGGTGGCCCCGACCCCGCGAGTGGCGGCATCGGCGAGACCGGCGACGGGGACGATGCGAGAGCGCGGAATGCCGTTGTTGTCGGCCCAGGCGAGGTGAACCCCATAGACCCCGGCGGCCGCAAAGTCCTTCGCGGCCGCTGACGCCGCCTTGGTCATGGCATCCGCCTTCCTCCGGCCCCCGATCGGACCCCACCCATCCCGGGGGACGAGCCCCGCTTCAGCGTATCGGGCGGGTCGGACGAAACGGCCGGGAAATGCGGGCGGTGGGCCGGATGGTCCACATCACGGTGCGCCTGTGGACAAACTCGGCGGGCTGCGGGGTCTGGGCGGGCTTTCGCAGGCCTGGAGGTGTCTCGAATGACTCATTCGGGTCTTCGGAGGTCCCGAATGAGTCATTCGGGACGCTGGGCTGCCCGTCGGAGCTGCCGGGCGTCGGGGACAGAGGGCAGCCGGGCCCGCAGGAGACAGCGGGAAGCCGGTCGGTAGGCGCGGCCGGGCCCTGAGCACCCGGGCAGCGGGCGGTAAGCAACCGGAGCGGTGGGAAGCTGGCCACCAGGAGCCGGGGCCAGGCCAGCCGAGCAGCGGCCACGAGCGGCGGTCACCGCGCGGCCAGCCAGAGCGGCCGCAGGACCAGCCCCACCAGCGGGCATCACCCCGGCGGCTCCGGAGCAGGCCCAGACGACTCCCGGCTCCGCAGAGCAACCCCACCCACAACAGCAAGAGTCCCCAAAGCCTCAGCCAGGGAAGGAACCTGCCCAAGCAGGAAGAACCCCATAACCCCAGCGGTCACGGGCAGCAAAGCCAAGAGCACAGCAAACCGCCCCTGCCCCAACCGCCGAAGGACAACCTGATCCAGGGCATAGGGCACAACAGTGGACAAAACGCCCACCCCAACCCCGAGCAGCAGCATCCGTGGCGAAGACCACACTTCCCCAGTCCCCACCGCCAACGGAGACAGCACGACAGTGGCGGCAGCAAACCCGATGGCAAGGCTGTCGATCCCGGACCCATCGGAAGCGACCCGCTTACCGAGCAGGATGTACCCAGCCCAGGTAGCGGCAGCCCCGAGCGCGAAGACGACACCCCAAACAGACCCGGAAAGCTGCACATCAGCGATGGCCACAACCCCACAGGCCACCAGAACCACAGCAATCACGTCCCGCAGAGACCGCGACCCGAAAGCGGCCACCAGCACAGGCCCAGCGAACTCCATGGCGACGACAGTCCCCAGCGGAAGCCGAGCGATGGCCTCGTAGAAGAGCACGTTCATCCCGGCCGTCACGACCCCGAAGACGATCGCCAGCACCAACCGCCGCCCCCGCCACGCGGCCCGTCCGGGACGTCGCCACGCCAGCAGCACCACCGCCGCGCCCAGGCACCTCAGCCACGCCACCCCAGCCGGCGTCGCGTGGCCGAAAAGATCGACTGCGATGGCCGCGCCCGCGTACATCGAAATTCCGCTGAGAACGAACAAGAGCGGCGCGGGCACCGCCGAAAGCCGTCGTGGGGTTGTCGCCGTACTCACCTCTCCATGGTGCCTGACCACGGAAAACGTAACTCTCCGGGTATTCGTCTCCTGCATTGCGGGATCCGGTTACGGCATCCGGGGTAAATCGGCGTGACTCAGGTCCCACCGGCGCGGGAACACTTGCGAGCCGCGAAACGTCTGGAACAGTGGAAGCACGAACACGCGGAGCCGGAGGCGATCGCCGCCACCGGCATCAGTCCCGAAGTGGGCGTAGCTGGATCGATGGCACCGGGCGACCGGTGCCGGGACGGAGGGAGACCCCCATGACATCGCCGACGCTCACCCGCCCCGAACTGACCGCCGCCGACCGCTGTGACCGGTGCGGAGCTGCAGCTCAGGTACGAGCCGTCCTCGCCGGAGGTGGCGAGCTCCTCTTCTGCGGGCACCACGCCCGTGAGCACGAGGCCAAGCTCAAGGAACTGTCCGCCGACATCCAGCGGTAATCCCCCAGACGCGAAAGGCGGCCGGTGTGCACAGGCACCGGCCGCCTTTCTGCATCTTGCAAAGTGCGTGCCCAATATCACGTTATGGCCGCGAAAGGCCGTGATTCCGGACACGAAACCGGACAAGAAATCAGACAGAATCCAGTACGACCTCGAACGCCACTTCCGCGGCGCCGAGCAGCTTGACGTCGGCGCCCAGCGCCGAGCTGACGATCCGGGTGCCGCCGACCGCCCGGCTCACCAGGCTGCGCCGCCGCACCTCCGCGCCGACGCGCCGCAGCACCGCCTCCGGCAGCACCGTCAGGAGGTCGCCGAGGATCACCAGCTGCGGCCCGAGCAGGTTGACGACGTTGATCAACCCCAGCGTCAGCCACTCGGCGAACTCCGCGAGCCGCGTCAGCGCCGCCTCCGAGTCACGGCCCAGCTCGCGGAAGCTCGAACAGGATCGCGCCGCGCGGGGTGTCCTCGGGCAGCCCGAGGGCCCGGCACAGCGCCGCCTCGCCGACCTCGGTCTCCCAGCAGCCGCTGCTGCCGCAGTAGCAGGGCCGCCCGTCCGGCCGGATCACCATGTGCCCGATCTCGCCGACGTAGCCGGAACCGCCGCGCAGCGCCGAACCTTCGGCGATCACGCCGCCGCCGACCCCGACGTCCGCCGAGATGTACACCACGTCGGACGCCCCGCGGGCCGCGCCGCGCAGGTGCTCGGCGACCGCTCCGAATTCGGCGTCGTTGCCGACCAGGATCGGGATCTGCAGCACCGAGCCGAGCCGCTCGCCGAGCGCGACGTCGGTCCAGCGCAGGTTCGGGGCCTCGTGCACGTAGCCGTCAGCGCGCCGGATGACGCCGGGCACCGACACCCCGGCCGCCACCGGCGTCACGTCGAGGTCGCCGGCCAGGATGGTCGTCGACTCGATGATGTGCGTGATGACCTCGTCGGGCTGGCCCATCCGGCCGCGCAGGTTCCAGCTGTTGCGGCCCAGGATCTGCCCGCCCAGCCCGACCAGCGCGATCGCGACGTGCTCGACCTGCAGGTCGACCGCGAGCACGACCGCCGCGTGCGGCTGGGGCAGGACCAGGAGCGAGGGGCGGCCCGCCCCTCGTCCCGGCCTCGGCACCTTCTCCTCGACGACACCGGCTTCGGCGAGCCCGTCGACGAGGGTCTTGATCGTGCTCCGGTTGAGCCCCAGCTGGGTGGCCAGGGTCGCCCGGGTACTCGGCCCGCCGACGTGCAGCAGGCGGAGCAGGGTCGTGCGGTTGTGCCGGCGCACCTCGTCCGGTCGAGCAACGGGCGTGCTGGTCACGGCTTTATCATTCCACGGGCGGTTCAGCGCGCCGACGCAGCCGCGCGGCGCCGGGACAGCGCGTCGACCGTCGCGGCGAGCAGCAGGACCAGGCCGGTAACGATGTTGACCACCGCCGCGGTCTGCTTGAGCAGGCCGAGGCCGTTGATCACGACGGCGATCACGAGACCACCGACGACGGCGTCGGCCACGCGGCCCTTGCCGCCGAACAGCGACGTCCCGCCGATGACCGCCGAACCCACCGCGAACAGCAGCGTGTTGAGACCACCGGACTGCGGGCTGACCGAGCCGACCTTCGACGCGGCGACGATGCCGCCGATCGCGGCGACCGCCGAGCCGATGACGAACACGCTCGCCCGGATCTTCGGCACGTCGATACCGGCGCGGCGGGCGGCTTCCTTGTTGCCGCCGACCGCGTAGATGTAGCGGCCGTAGCGGGTCTTGTTGAGCACGTACGTGCCCGCGACCAGCAGCACCAGCACGATCGGGATGATGTACGGCACGCCCTGGATGCTGACGACCGCCTTGTTCGGCGAGCGGTTGATGGTCAGCAGCCAGGTGCCCAGCGCCGACAGCACGACGAGCGCGGCGACCTTGGCCACGACGAGCGGGGTCGGCTGGACGACCAGGCCGCGCTGGAGCCGCTTGAAGTGGCTGAGCAGCGAGATCACCGCGAAGCCGCCGGCGGCGACCAGGAAGAAGATCCAGCTGCCCAGGATGTTCAGGTTGCCGTTCGCGATCTTGTACAGCACGTCGGAGTTGGTGATGCCGATCGTGCCGCCCTCACCGATGAACTGCAGCAGGACACCCTGCCAGACGATGTACAGCGCCAGGGTCACGACGAAGGACGGCATGCCGATCTTCGACACGAGGAAACCGGTGATGCAGCCGATCGCCGTGCCGACGCAGATGGCCAGCAGGATCTCGAGCCACGGGTTGCCCGGGATGCCGATCGCGACGATCAGCAGGCCGACCAGCGACAGCGCGGCGCCGGGCCAGATCCGCTGGTAGGCCGAGAGCAGCATGGCCACCGCGAGCACTCCGATGAACGTGATGAACACGCCGGAACCCATGGTGCCCAGCAGGTTCCCGTTGTGCACGAAGTGCAGGGCCATCACCGACGCCGCGACACCGGAGGCGGTACCGGCGGCGAGGTCGATCTCGCCGAGCAGCAGCACGAACACGATGCCCATGGCGATGATGATCACGCCGGCGCCCTGCGGGAACAGGTTCGCGATGTTGGCCAGGGTGAAGAAGTTGTCCGACAGGGCGCTGAAGAGGATGACCAGCACGAGCAGGCCGAACAGCGACGGCAGCGCGCCGAGCTCGCCGGCGCGCAGCCGGGCGAAGTAGTCGCGGATCGCTTCGCCGGTTGACATCGATGTCGTGTCGATGCCGAAGTCGGAGATCGCCGCGGTGGGGTTCTGGGTCTGCGCGAGCGCTTCCGCGGCCGGGGTGTCGACCTCGTGCTTCGCAGGGGTTTCAGTCATTTCCGGTTCTTTCTTCCCGCTCACAGGACCACGGCTTCGGGCCGGGCCAGACCGAGGTCACCGGAGCGACCCGCGGTGATCAGCTCCACGACCTGGCCGTGGGTGACGTCCTTCGTGTGCACCTCGGCGACGAGGCGGCCGAGGTAGAGCACCGCGATGCGGTCGGCGACCTCGAAGACGTCGGCCATGTTGTGGCTGATCAGGACGACACCGAGGCCCTGCTCGGCCAGCCGGCGGACGAGGTCGAGCACCTGCCGGGTCTGCGCGACACCGAGCGCGGCGGTCGGCTCGTCGAGCACGACGACCTTGCTGTTCCACAGCACCGACTTGGCGATGGCGACGGTCTGGCGCTGCCCGCCGGACAGCGAGGAGACCGGCGTCCGGACCGACTTCACGGTGCGGACCGACAGGGAGGCCAGCGTCTCGCGGGCGGCCTTCTCCATGCTGGCCTCGTCCAGCTTCCACGCGCTGCCGCGCTCGCGGCCGAGGAACATGTTCTGCACGATGTCGAGGTTGTCGGCGAGCGCGAGGTCCTGGTACACGACCTCGATGCCGAGCTCCGCCGCGTCCTTCGGACCGCGGATGTGGGCGTCTTTCCCGTTGAACCGCACGGCCCCCGAGTCGTACGGGTGGATGCCGGCGATGCACTTGACGAGGGTCGACTTGCCGGCGCCGTTGTCGCCGACCAGTGCGGTCACTTCACCCGCACGCACGTCGAAGTCCACGTCGTGGAGGACGTGGACGGGGCCGAAGCTCTTGTTCAGGCCCTTGATCTCGAGGATGGGCTCACTCATGGCTGGCTTTTCTCCTGGGTGGGTACCGGGCCGGGACGCGCCGTCGGGGTGCGCGTCCCGGCCCGGCTGTTCATGGGGTACTGCGGGCTCAGGAGATGCCGAGCGAGCTGCACTTGGCGGCGAGGTCGCCGCCGCAGATTTCGCTCGCCTTCACGTAGCCCTGGGTCACGACGGTCTTGATGTCCTTCTCCAGGATCGTCGTCGGGGTGAGCAGCACGGACTTGATGTCGCGGTTGTTCTTCGGGTCGTGCAGCTTGCCCGTCGCGATGGCGTCCGCGGCGGCCGTGTCACCCTTGGCCAGGGCGGCGGCCAGCTTGGCGGTGGCCTCGGCCTCTTCCTTGATCGGCTTGAAGACCGTCATGTACTGGTCGCCGCGCATGACCGCCATCAGGCCGTCGGCGGTCGCGTCCTGGCCGGTGACCGGGACCTTCCCGTTGAGGCCGTTCTTCTTGAGGATGGTGATGACCGCGCCGGCCAGGCCGTCGTTCGCCGCGACGACGCCGTCGACCTTGCCGCCGTTGGCGGTGAAGATCTGCTCGAACGTCGTGCCGCCGAGCTGGTTGTCCCAGTCGTTGATCGGCTGCTTCTGGATGCGCTTCAGGGTGCCCGCCGAGAACAGCGGCTCGAGGACGGAGTCCTGGCCCTTGGTGAACAGCGTCGCGTTGTTGTCGGTCGGGGCGCCCTCGATCTGGACGACACCCGCGCCCGGCTTGCTCTTCAGCGCGTCCGCCATGGCCTGGCCCTGCAGCTGGCCGACCTTCTCGTTGTCGAACGAGACGTAGTAGTCGGCGGAGCCGCCGAGGCTCGGGCGGTCGTAGTCGATGACCGGGATGCCCGCGCCCTTCGCCTTCGCCTCGACGGCGGCACCGACGGCCGGGTCGGACGGGGCGATGATCAGGGCCTTGACGCCGGAGCTGATGAAGCCGTCGGCCAGGGTGGTGAACTTCTGGGCGTCACCCTGGGCGTTCTGGATGTCGGCCTCGAAGCCCTGCGCCGTCAGCGCGGCCTGGAGCATCGGCTTGTCGAAGGCCTCCCAGCGCGCCGAGGTGGCGGTCTCCGGGAGGATGACGCCGACCTTGCCGTTGGCACCGCCGCCGGCCTGCGCGGACGAGGAAGCGGAGCTGCTTCCCGTGCCCCCGCTGTCTGAACTGTTGGCACCGCAAGCGGTCAGCACCAGGCCGGTGCTCACCGTGGCGGCGAGGAGGGTAAGGGTTCTGCTGCGCATCCTCGTTCCTTCCGGATCCAAGCATTGGTGACGAGCGGGCCGTCGACGTCGTCTCGGGCCCTGCGGGGCGGTGATCCGGAGGGTCCCGGCGCACCGACGCGCATATGTTGTGGGCGACAACATATGCCGCTGAGCGGCTGCGGGGAAGATAGCTGGATCGATTAAATGACACCAATTGGACACGGTTCGGCAACACGGGCTGAACCTCGCCCGGAAAGAGTAGATCCGCTGACGATGTGATCGCCAGCACTCACGGTGTGTTACATCCGGGTTTCGTGCGGGCCTGACGCTACTCCGGCGGTGGACACCGAGCGCAACCCGTGGCGAACCCACGTGCCCGGCGGGTGATTGGTCGCCGACTTGCGAAGTTCGGGCGGGAAAGTGCCCGTTGCGCCACTCGTGCGGGGACGTCCGGGCACGGTGGCGGTGACGGAATGGCACGGAGCGTCACAGAGGGACTGGAGGCGGCCGGGAACGGACGGTGATCGCCAACTTCAGCCACCCGGGCGACACCCACCAGCTCCTCGACTGCCGCACGGCCTCGGTCCCCAGCGCCCCAAGGCCACATTGGGTGCGTCAGACGCAACCAAGGCGGCCTTCGGTGCGTGAGACGCAACGAAGGCCACATTGGGGCGCTTGAGCCGGGCCGGAGTGCGGGAGGCGGGCGGGTCGGAGGGCGCGACCTACCAGGACCGGAGCGTGACTATCCGCTCCTCCAGCTGCTCCACCGTCGCCATCGCCGTCACCGGGCCGCCGCACACCCGGCGCAGCTCGTTGTGGATCGCGCCGTGGGGCTTCTTCGTGCGGTGGTGGTACATCCCCACCAGCGCGTTCAGCTCCTTGCGCAACGCGCCCAGCCGCTCGCTCACCGACTGCGGGCGTGCCGTGGGTGGCGGTGCTTCCTCCTTGGCGGGCTTGCGGCGCTTCTCGTCCGCGATCTGCTCTTCCTGCCGCTTGCGCAGCAGCGCCCGGACCTGGTCCGGCTCCAGCAGCCCCGGCAGCCCGAGGTACTCCTGCTCCTCGTCGGACCCCGAGAACACCGCCGTGCCGAACGAGTTGCCGTCGTAGATGACCTGGTCCAGCTCGGCCGAGGCGCCCAGCGAGGTGAACGCCTTCTCCTCCTCGCCCGGCTCGTCCTCGGTGCGGTTGGCCTGGGCCAGGAGCTCGTCCTCCCAGCCCTCCTTCTCGCGGTGCGGCTTGCCCAGCACGTGGTCGCGCTGCGCCTCCAGCTCGCTCGCCAGCTCCAGCAGCACCGGCACCGACGGCAGGAACACGCTCGCCGTCTCGCCCTTCTTGCGGGCCCGCACGTAGCGGCCGATCGCCTGGGCGAAGAACAGCGGGGTCGACGCGCTCGTCGCGTACACCCCCACCGCCAGCCGCGGGACGTCGACGCCTTCCGAGACCATCCGGACCGCGATGATCCAGCGTTCCTTCGTCTCGGAGAACTCCTTGATCCGGCCCGACGCCTTGGGGTCGTCCGAAAGCACCAGCGTCGGCGTCTCGCCCGAGATGCGCTCCAGGATCTTCGCGTACGCCCGCGCCGTCTCCTGGTCGGTCGCGATGACCAGGCCGCCGGCGTCCGGCACGTGCTGGCGGACCTGCGACAACCGGGTGTCCGCGGCCTGCAGCACCGCCGGGATCCACTCGCCCGCCGGGTCGAGCGCCGTGCGCCACGCCCGGGCGTTCTGCTCCGCCGTCAGCGGCTCGCCGAGCCGCGCCGTGAACTCCTCGCCCGCGCTCGTGCGCCAGGACGCCTCACCCGAGTACGCGAGGAACACGACCGGCCGGACCACGCCGTCGGCCAGCGCGTCCGCGTAGCCGTACGTGTGGTCGGCCTTGCTGCGCTGGAAGCCGCCCGCGTCCGGCTCGTAGGTGACGAACGGGATGGCCGAGTCGTCGGAGCGGAACGGCGTCCCGGTGAGCGCCAGGCGCCGGACGGCCGGGGTGAACGCCTCGCGGATCGCGTCGCCCCAGGACTTCGCGTCGCCGCCGTGGTGGATCTCGTCGAGGATCACCAGCGTCTTGCGGTTCTCCGTGCGCACCCGGTGCAGCGTCGGGTGCGCCGCGACCTGCGCGTACGTCACCGCGACGCCGTTGTAGTCCGACGAGGTGACGCCGGTGGTGTTGCGGAAGTTCGAGTCGATGTCGATCCCGGCCGCCGCGGCCGAGGCCGCCCACTGGTGCTTGAGGTGCTCGGTCGGGGTGACGATGGTGACCGCCTCGATCGTGCGGTCGCTCAGCAGCTCCGCGGCGATCCGCAGGCCGAACACCGTCTTGCCGGCACCGGGCGTCGCCACCGCGAGGAAGTCCTTCGGCTTCTGCGTCAGGTACTTGGTGAGCGCCCGCCGCTGCCACGCCCGCAGCGGGCGCGCGGTCGAGTCCTTCTCCGCGGGAGGCGCCCCGAGCTGCGTCTCCGTCATGCCGGTCCTCCCCCTCGCTCATGCCTTTGACGTGCGAAAACCCTCACTGTGGTACCGACTTCTGCGTCATTGACCGGTCGGCGACTGCGGTGAGGGCACTGGAGCGAGTCTACCGGCCGGGTCCGACAGTTCCGGGCACCGGCACGGGTGATGTCGGCCGACACGCCCGGCCGCAGGGGGTGTGACGAGCCAAATCAGCGGGGATGGACCATGCTGGACACGTCATGGGTGAGGTGCAGCCGTCCGCAGCGACGAAGGTGGCCCGCAAGGGGCCGTGGCGCCTCCTCACGCGCACGCTCGCCAAGGCCTGGGACGGCAACATCTTCTCCGAGGCCGCCGAAGCCGCCTTCTGGCAGACGCTGTCGCTGCCCCCGCTGCTGCTCGGGCTGCTGGGCGCGCTGGGCTTCGTCGGCGAGTGGTTCGGCAACGGCGTCGTGTCCGCCGTGCACGACCGCATCATCGGCTTCTGCCGGACGGTCTTCAGCACCAACGCCGTGCAGGACATCATCGAACCGACGGTGAACAGCATCCTCACCGTCGGCAAGGGCGAGATCGTCTCGGTCGGCTTCCTCATCTCGCTGTGGGCGGGCTCGTCGGCGATGTCGTCGTTCGTGGACGCGATCACTGTCGCCCACGACCAGTACGGCGTCCGCAACGACGTCTGGCAGCGGATCTTCGCGCTCCTGCTCTACCTGTGCGGCCTGGTGATCCTGGTGGTCGGGCTGCCGCTGCTGGCGATCGGCCCCGACCTGCTGCCGGAGTTCTTCCCGGCCGACTGGCGCCCCACCGTGACGTCGTGGGTGAGCGCGCTCTACTTCCCCGCTCTCGGCGCGATGATCACCCTCGCGCTGACCACGCTGTACAAGCTCGCGCTGCCGCGGAAGCTGCCGTGGCACCGCGGCCTGCCGGGCGCGGTGCTGGCGATGGTCGTGTTCCTGCTGTCCTCGGTCGGCCTGCGCGTCTACCTGAACTGGATCACCAAGACCGGCTACACCTACGGGGCGCTGGCCGCGCCGATCGCGTTCCTGCTGCTGATGTTCTTCATCGGGCTCGCCGTGGTCGGCGGCGCGTACTTCAACAGCGCCATCCAGGAGCTGTGGCCGGCGAAGGCGACGCGGCGGCAGCGGCGCAAGTGGCGGCGGCTGGAGATGGAACGCGCCTCCGAGCGGCTGCGGTCGGAAGAGGGCCGCAAGCTGTGGGACCGCTCGACCACGCCGCTGCGCCGCCCGCGCGCCGAAGACGTCTCCCCCAACGGCGCCACACCGTCCGAAGAGGACGAGCCGTCACCCAGCGCGCCGGAACCGGCACCCAGCGCTGCTCAGGGTCGGCGGTCCACCCCGCGGACGACCCGGAATCAACCTCCAGACTGAGTCGCTCCTCAGGAACGGCGTGAAAAGCTGCCCCCGTCACTGACGCAGGCGTCGGTCGCCGCGTCGTTCCCGAGGGGGTTTCCCGAGTCATGTCCGTGCTGGCCAGATTGAGCCTGCGCAACCGAAGCCTGATCGGCCTGCTCGCGCTGGTCGTCGTCGGCTTCGGGGCTTTCGCGCTGCCGCAGATCAAGCAGCAGCTGTTCCCGTCCCTGCAGTTCCCGCAGGCCCAGATCGTCACCGCGTACGCGGGCGCGTCGCCGGACGCGGTCGACCGGCAGGTCAGCGAGCCCCTCGAAGGCGCGCTGCAGGGGCTGAAGGGCCTCGAGGACGTCACGTCGACCTCGTCGGACGGCGTTTCGCGGGTCGTCGCGCGGTTCGAGTTCGGCACCGACATCGACGGTGCCGTCCAGCAGATCCAGCAGGTCGTGAACCAGGTCCGGCCGCGGCTGCCGCAGAACTCCGAGCCGTCGGTGTCGGCGGGCAGCACCGACGACCTGCCCGTGGTGCTGGTCGCCGCGGGCACCACCGGCGACCCGCAGGCCCTCGCGCCCGCGCTGACCGACCAGGTCGCCCCGGAGCTGCGGAAGATCGACGGCGTCCGCACGGTGACCGTCACCGGCGTGCGGCAGCCGCGCGTCACGATCACGCTCGACTACGCGAAGCTCGCCGCCGCCGGGGTCGACCCGACGTCGGTCGCGACGGCGCTGCAGAGTGCGGGCGCCGCGGTCCCGGCGGGCACGCTGACCGAGGGCGGCAAGACGCTGAGCGTCCAGGTCGGCGGCGGCCAGACCACTGTGGACACGATCCGCGACCTGTACTTGACGCCGAGTGCGGCCGCGCGGGGGCGCGGCCCGGTGAAGTTGGGCGACGTCGCCGACGTCCAGTCCGGCTTCGCACCGCCGACGTCGATCACGCGCACCAACGGCAAGCCGAGCCTCGGCCTCTCGATCACCATGGTGGACAACGGGAACGCCGTCGCGATCTCCGACGCCGTCCGCGACAAGCTGCCGGACCTGGCGAAGAAGACCGGGTCCGAGATGAACGTCGTGTTCGACCAGGGCACGCCGGTCAAGGACGCGATCCACGGCCTGACCATCGAAGGCCTGCTGGGCCTGGCGTTCGCCGTCGTCGTCATCCTGCTGTTCCTGCTGTCGGTGCGTTCGACGCTGGTGACCGCCGTGTCGATCCCGCTGTCGGTGGTGGTCGCGCTGATCGCGCTGTGGACCGGCGACCTGTCGCTCAACCTGCTCACCCTCGGCGCACTGACGATCGCGATCGGACGGGTGGTCGACGACTCGATCGTCGTGCTGGAGAACATCAAACGGCATCTGGCTTACGGCGAGGCGAAGCAGCGGGCGGTGCTCGACGGCGTCCGCGAGGTGGCCGGCGCGGTGACGTCGTCCACGCTGACGACGGTCGCGGTGTTCCTGCCGATCGCGTTCGTCGGCGGGTTCGTCGGCGAGCTGTTCTCGCCGTTCGCGGTCACCGTGACGGTGGCGCTGCTGGCGTCCCTGCTCGTGTCGCTGACCGTGGTTCCCGTGCTGGCGTACTGGTTCCTGAAGCGGCCCACGGTTCCGGCGGACGCCATCGAAGCCGAGCGGGCGCGCGAAGCCGCCGTCGAGAAGGAGCGCCGCAGCATCCTGCAGCGCGCCTACCTGCCGGTGATCCGGTTCGCGACCAAGCGGCGGCTGACCGTGGTCCTGCTGGCGCTGCTGATCTTCGCGGGCACCGTCGGGCTCGCGACGCGGCTCAACACCAACTTCCTGGACCAGTCCGGCGGCACCACGCTGAACATGACGCAGAAGCTGCCCGCGGGCACCAGCGTCGAGGCGAAGGAGAAGGCGGCGACGGCGGTCGAGCAGGCCCTCGCGGCCGAGCCCGCCGTGGAGACCTACCAGGTCAGCGTCGGCGGGGGTGGCGCGTTCGGCTTCGGCGGTGGGACCAGCACGAGCATCTCGGTCACGGTCGCCAAGGACACCGACCTCGACGCGCTCTCGGACCGGCTTCGGTCGAAGCTGACCTCGCGGCCGGAGCTGGGCGAGATCAAGATCGGCGCGGACGCCTCCGGGTTCAACTCCGACCAGGTGTCGGTGACGGTGACCGCGCCGTCCGAGGCCGCGCTGAAGCCCGCGTCCGACCAGGTCGTGCAGGCGCTGCGCGGGGTGTCCGGGCTGACCGAGGTGAGCAGCGACCTGAGCGTCGGCGCGCCGCGGGTGCAGGTCGAGGTGGACGACGCCGCGGCCGCCGCGCGCGGGCTGTCGGCGAGCACCATCGGGCAGATCGCCAACCAGGCCATCGCCGGGCGCACGGTGACGCAGCTGCCGGTCGACGGGCAGCGCACCGACATCGTGCTGCGCGCGGGCACCGCACCGGTGACGGTCGACCAGGTGAAGGGCCTGCCGATCCCCGGTCCCGCGGGCGTCGTCCGGCTCGACGAGGTGGCGAAGGTGTCCACTGTGGACGGCCCGGCGTCGGTGCACCGCACCGGCGGCGACCTGAGCACCACGGTCACCGCGAAGAACACCGGCGACAACCTGAGCAAGACGACCGCGGACATCAAGTCCAAGTTGGACGGACTGACGTTCACCGGTGGCGCGGCGTACTCGCTCGGCGGCGTGAGCCAGGACCAGGAGGAGGCGTTCTCGAACCTGTTCCTGGCGCTGCTCGCCGCGATCGCGATCGTGTTCCTGATCATGGTGGCGACGTTCCGGAGCCTGATCCAGCCGCTGATCCTGCTGGTGTCGATCCCGTTCGCGGCGACCGGCGCGATCGGGCTGCTCCTGGCGACGGGCACCGCGTTGGGCCTGCCTGCGCTGATCGGCATGCTGATGCTCGTCGGCATCGTCGTGACGAACGCGATCGTGCTGATCGACCTGATCAACCAGTACCGCGCCGAGGGGATGAGCGTCACCGACGCCGTCACCGAGGGCGGGCGGCGGAGGCTGCGGCCGATCCTGATGACCGCGGCGGCGACGGTCTTCGCGCTGGTCCCGATGGCGCTGGGCATCACCGGCCAGGGCGGGTTCATCGGCCAGCCGCTGGCGATCGTGGTGATCGGCGGCCTGGTCACCTCGACGCTGCTGACCCTGGTCCTGGTCCCGACGCTCTACACGATGGTCGAGACCACCAAGGAACGCTTCCGCACCCGCCGGGAAGCCCGCCGCACCCCGGCGAAGGCCCCGGAGTCGGAGTCCCTGAACCCGGCCCCGACCCCCTGAGCTGAAGGGGACGTTCGTCTCATCTGACGCGCTGAAGGGGACTTTCCTCGCATCACATGCGAGGAAAGTCCCCTTCAGCTCACTGGCGGAAGCGGTAGGTCATCGAGTCGAACAGGATGCAGATGCTCGGCGACATGACGATCACCCGCAGCGTGCTGTCCCGCTCGTCGAAGTCGATGCCCTCGACCTCGAAGTTGCCGCTGCAGCCGCTGCGCAACGGCAGCTGCCCCAGCGACGTCACGTGCCCGGTGACGTCCGAGCCGTTCAGCGGCCCGGCTAGGTCGACCTGGAGCAACGGCTTCGTGGTGCCGAAGAGGCTGCCGTCCGGGTCGTCGGACGCGCAGAGCAGGCGGGTCGCGGTCTGGAAGTCGCAGCCCTGGACGTCGCGGACCGGGTGGTCGAGCCGGATCGCCGAGGCGTAGGGCAGGTTCTGGCCCGGGGTGGTGAACACCGTGCCGGGCATCGGGTGGACCAGGAGCCGGTCCATGGTGCCCCACTCCCCCGCTACCAGCCAGCGCGCGTCGGGCGAGACCGCGGCGAACGAGTTGTTGTTCGCCTCCCACGACTCCAGGTTGTGCTTGTAGTTCGCCCACGAGCCGTCCGGCGCCTGGACGCGGAAGAGCTTCGCGCCGCGGTCGTCGCGCTGGTAGGGCTCGACGTACCAGCCCTGGGCCGAACCCGGGTCGCCGACGTGGTTCCAGCCCTGCGAACTCAGGTCCGCCGGGATGGTGCCGATGCCGGTGTAGCGGATGGTGGTGCCCGAGGGCCGCACGATCGTCGCGAGGCCCTGGCTCTCGTCGAGGGCGCGCGCGGAGTCGCGGCCGACCTCGGTCCAGCCGGTGACGGCCTGGGCCAGTGCGGGTGAGACGACGGCGAGGAGGGCGGCGAGGGTGAGCACGATCCCGGTTCTGCGCATGTGCGACTCCGGTGGGTGAGGGGACCTGGCCAGGAGGATTTACCAGGACTCCCGCACCCGGCACACCCGCCGAATGAAGGTTTTTCACATTTGTTCGACGACTTGTCCGCTTCCGGACAGCGGGAAACCCCGGCGGGCGCACCCGCCGGGGGTCAGGCCGGGATCACTCCCCGGGGCGCAGCCCGTCGAAGATCTCCTTGCAGGCCGGGCAGACCGGCGACCCGGGCTTCGGCGACTTCGTCACCGGGAAGACCTCGCCGCAGAGCGCCACCACGTGAGTGCCCATGACCGCGCTCTCGGCGATCTTGTTCTTCTTCACGTAGTGGAACATCTTCGGGGTGTCGTCGTCGGTGGTGTCCGTGCCCTCGGGCGTGGTCTCCGGCTTCGTCAGCGTCTCGGTGCTCACCCGTCCATTGTGCCCGAGTCCCGCCGAACCTCGAACGAAAGCCCCTCGACCTGGCAGGATCCCCGGCATGTTCCAGAAGGTGCTCGCGACTTTCGGTTCCGGCGGCGCGCGGATCGACGCCCGGCTGCTCGACCGGACCGCCGCCCCCGGCCGTCCCCTGCACGGCGAGGTGCTGCTGGCCGGCGGCGAGGTCGACCAGGAGATCAAGGGCCTCGCCGTGACGCTGCTGGCCCGCGTCCAGGTGCCCGGCGCGGACAAGACCGAGGACCTGCCGTTCGGGACGCGGCAGCTGGTCGGGCGCGAGACGATCCGCGCGGGTCAGCAGGTGCGGGTGCCGTTCGAGCTACCCCTGCCCTGGGAGACGCCGGTGACCAGCGTCTACGCCAAGCCGCTCACCGGCATGGCGGTCGGCGTGCGGGCCGAGCTGGACCTGGCCGCGGCGGTGTCCGACCCGTTCGACGCCGACGCGGTGGCGATCGAGCCGATCCCGGCGCAGAAGCGCGTCCTCGACGCACTGAGCCGGATCGGCTTCACCTTCCGCGAGGCGATCCTCGAACAGGGCCGGATCGACGGCGCCCCGCAGCAGCTGCCGTTCTTCCAGGAGATCCGCTTCGCGCCTTCGCCGCGGTTCGCGCCGGTCTTCTCCCAGCTCGCGGTGACGTTCCTGGCGTCGCCGGAGCGCACGGACGTCGTGCTCGAGGTGACCAAGCGGGTCCGGGTGTCGAAGACCGGCGGCTTCGGCGGCCGCGGCCAGGACTTCCTCGGGATGTTCACGATGAAGCCGGACGTCGACTGGGAGAAGCAGCTCGAGGACTGGCTCGACCAGGTGGCCCGGCCGCGCGGCATCTTCGACTGACCGGAGGCGAGCCGACCCACTGGCGCCGCGGCCGGGGCGATCACCGATGATGGTCCCTCGTGACTACCGCACTCTCGCTGCACGAAGAGGTCGCCTCGGCGCTGCGTGACGGGCACCCCGTCGTCGCGCTGGAGAGCACCATCCTGTCCCACGGCCTGCCGCCGGGCCGCAACCTCGACGTCGCCCGCCGCCTCGAGCGCGTCGTGCGCGACGGCGGGGCCGTCCCCGCCACCATCGCCGTGCTCGACGGGAAGGTCGTCGTCGGGCTCTCGCCCGCCGAGCTGGAGCGGGTCTGCGCGCCGGACGCCGGGCTGGACAAGCTGTCGCTGCGGGACCTCGGCCCGGCCGTCGGCCTCGGCCGCTCCGGCGCGACGACCGTGGCGAGCACCTCGGCGCTGGCCGCCGCGGCCGGGATCGGGATGTTCGCCACCGGCGGGCTCGGCGGCGTGCACGTCGGCGCGGCGCAGTCCTGGGACGTCTCGGCCGACCTCGGCGTGCTGGCGAAGGTGCCGACCGTCGTCGTCTGCTCCGGCGTGAAGTCGGTCCTCGACATCCCGGCCACCCTCGAGGTGCTGGAGACGAACTCGGTGCCGGTGCTCGGCTACCGCACCGACGACTTCCCCGCGTTCTACCTCCGCTCGTCGGGGCACGCGGTCGGCTGGCGGGTCGACGACCCGAAGCAGGCCGCGGCCGTGATCGGCGCGCACCGCGCGTACGCGGATTCCGGTGTGCTGCTGGCGAACCCGATCCCCGAAGCGTCCGAAATGGACAAAGACCTGCACGACCGGCTGCTCGCCGAGGGCCTCGCGCTGGTGGCCGAGCAGGGCGTGCACGGCGCCGACGTCACGCCGGTGCTGCTGGAGCACTTCCACACCGCGAGCGACGGCGTGAGCACCGACGCCAACGAAGCGCTGGTGCTCAACAACGCGAAGCTCGCCGCCGAAGTCGCGGTGGCGCTGGCATGACCGGGATCGTGGTGGTCGGCGACGCGGCGCTCGACGTGATCGCCCGGCACGACAAGCCGTTGCCGCACGGCGGCGACGCCCGCGCGAAGATCCGGTTCACCGGCGGTGGTTCGGGCGCGAACACGGCGCTGTGGCTGCGGCACCTCGGCGCGGAGACGACGCTGCTCGCGCGGATCGGCGACGACCCCGGCGGCCGCCTGATCCGCGCCGAGCTGGAGGCGGCGGGCGTGCGCTGCGCGTTCGCCGTCGACCCCGAGGCGCCGACGTGCTGCGTCGTGGTGATGGTCGACGGCTCCGGCCAGCGCAGCATGCTCGCCGACCGCGGCGCGAACCAGCGCTTCGCCCCCGAGGACGTCACCCCGGAGGCCCTGGCGGGCGCGAGCCACCTGCACCTGTCCGGGTACGTGCTGCTCGACCCGCCGTCGCGGGAGGCCGGGCTCGCCGCCCTGGCGGCCGCCCGTCAAGCGGGCCTGACGACGTCGGTCGACCCGCAGGCCGCCGCGCACATCACCGACCCGGCGGCGTTCCTCGCCGACGTCCGCGGCGTCGACCTGCTGATGCCGAACACCGAAGAGCTGGTCGCGCTGACCGGCTCGGCGGACCCGGCGTCGGCCAAGGAGCTGCTCGGCACGGTCGGCGCGGTGGTCGTCACGGCCGGGCTGGACGGCGCCAGCTGGGTCGACGCCGGTGGCGTGACGAGCGTCCCGGCGGTCGAGGCGGACTGCATCGACTCGACCGGCGCGGGTGACGCGTTCGACGCGGGCGTGCTCACCGGCTGGCTGGCCGGCGAGTCCACAGTGGACGTCCTGCGGCACGGGACGCGCCTCGGCGCGCTCGCCGTCGGGAAGGTGGGCCCCCAGCCCGGCTGAGACGGCACTTTCACTGAGAAAGATGCGCCTCGGCCCCGCGGAAGCGGCACTTTCCCTACGAAAGTGCCGCTTTCAGCCGTCGATGACGCGGTGGGTGGTGCCTTCGATCGCCTTCGCCTCGCGCTGGTAGGTCGAGACCTTCTCGGACTTGCGGGGCGGGCGGTCGTTGGCGATCAGCACCGCGATCCACGGCAACGGCACCGAAATCGCCAGGAAGCCCAGCGCCAGCCACCACACGTGGTAGGTCAGCCCGGCCGCGATCAAGCACGGGATGCGGCAGCACATCATGATCACGTACTTGCGCTTGCGTGCCGCGAACTGCTCTTCGTACGACGGGGCCGCCCCGGTGATCAGCACCGGGTCCGAGTCGTTGGCGGGCGTGGTCACTGCACCACCTCCGCTGTCCATCGTCCCACTCGCGCGGTTCATGCGACACCGGGGTGACGCAACCGGCTCAGCGCCGCGACGACGAGGGTCTCGATGCCTGTGCGCAGCGTCGGGTGCAGGACCGGGGCGAAGCGCGGCGAGTGGTTGGACGGGATGTCGCGCTCGAACCGGCCCTCGGTCATCGCCGTGACGACCGTCTCCGGGTCGAAGCCGCCGACCAGCCAGAACACCGACGGCACGCCGGCGGCGCGGCCGAATTCGCTGAAGTCTTCGCTGCCCGTGACCAGGGGCGCGGGCAGCACGACGTCGGCGCCGAACCGCGCGCGGAAGACCTCGGTGAGGGCGTCGTTGGCGGCTTCGTCGTTTTCGGTGATCGGGTAGGAGCCGGACCGCTCGATGTCCGGCGGCCGCGGCGCCCCCGCCGTCGCGGCCTCGCCGTTGACGATGCGCTCGACCGCGGCCAGCACCCGCTCGCGGACGGCCTGGTCGAAGGACCGGACGTTGACCTCGAGCACGGCGTCGTCGGCGATCACGTTGCTCGCCGTGCCCACGTGCAGCGAGCCGACCGTGACCACGGCCGAGTCGGTGGCCGCGATCTCCCGCGAGACGATCGTCTGCAGCTTGAGCACCACCGACGCGGCCAGCACGGCGGGGTCGACGGTCGTCTCGGGGCGCGAGCCGTGGCCGCCGCGGCCGTGCAGGGTGATCTTCAGCGTGTCGGTCGCGGCCATGATGACGCCGGGCCGGGTCAGCACCCAGCCCGCCGGGCCGGGCACCAGGTGCTGGCCGAACACGACGTCGGGCTTCCCGGCGAGGTCGTACAGGCCGTCGGCCACCATCCGGGCCGCGCCGCCCGCGCTCTCCTCCCCCGGCTGGAACACCACCAGCAGCGTGCCGGACCAGGCGTCGCGGCCGTGGGCCAGCAGCGCGGCGGCGCCGGAAAGCCAGGTGGCGTGCATGTCGTGCCCGCAGGCGTGCATGACCGGGACGTCCTTGCCGTGCTCGTCCGTGCCGCGGGCGGTGCTGGCGTAGGACAGCCCGGTCTTCTCCTCGACCGGCAGCGCGTCGATGTCGGCCCGCAGCAGCACGGTGGGGCCCTCGCCGTTGCGCAGCACGCCCAGCACGCCGGTGCCGGCGATGCCGGTGTGCACCTCGTAGCCGTCGTCCTCGAGCCGCCGGGCCAGCTCGCCCGCCGTCCGGGTTTCGGCGAAGGACAGCTCGGGGTGGCGGTGGAGGTCGATGTACAGCGCTTCGAGCTCGGGCAGCGCCGCGTCGAGCGGGGCGAGGACGCGTTCAAGGGTCACGGGGGCCATCGTGGCAGCATTACCCACCGTGAGCACGCGAAGTGGATCGCCCGACCTGTCCGACGACGTCTGCGCGCGGCTGCGCGAGGCCTTCCGGCGCGCCGCCTACGACGCCGACGGCGTGGTGGCCGCCCTCGGTGGCGCGGCGCACGCGGCGCTGGGCCGCGGCGAGCCGGTGCCCGCCGAGCGCGCGAGCCGCGACGCGGGTGACCTGGGCACGCTGATCCGGCTGTTCCTGCTCGGCGGGACCGAGCCGGAGACCGCGGTCAAGGCGGCCTTCGCGCCCCTTTCGGTCGAGGACGCCGTCGCCGCGGGGGTGCTCGGCGCGGTCGCCGACGGCTACCGCGCCGCCCTCGACATCCGGCCCCACGGCGACGACGAGGGCTCCTGGTGGGTCGTGTCCGACCTCGACGCCGACGTGCTCGGCACCACCGTCCCCGAAGACCACGTGCTCGGCGTCGGCCACGCGTCGCTGTCGCTGATCCGCGCGACCAGCCGCCGCCCGGTCGGCACCCTGCTCGACCTGGGCACCGGCAACGGCGTCCAGGCGCTGCACGCGACCAGGCACGCACAGCACGTGACCGCGACCGACGTCTCGGCGCGGGCGCTCGCGCTGGCCGCGGCGACGTTCCGCCTCAACGAGCTGGACGTCGAGCTGGTGCGCGGCGAGTGGTTCGCGCCGGTCGCGCGGCGGAAGTTCGACCAGGTCGTCTGCAACCCGCCGTTCGTCGTCGGGCCGGCGCGGGTGGACTACACCTACCGCGACTCCGGCCTGGCGGGCGACGACGCGAGCGCGCTGGTCGTGCGGCAGCTGCCCGGGTTCCTCAACGACGACGGCGTCGGCCAGCTGCTCGCCTCGTGGCTGCACACGGGCAAGGAGGACTGGGCCGACCGGGTGAGCCGCTGGCTGCCCGCCGAGACGGACGCCTGGTTCGTCCAGCGCGACGTCGCCGACCCGGCGCTGTACGTCGGCACCTGGCTGCGGGACGCGGGCCTCGACCCGCGCTCGCCCGAGGGCCGGGCGAAGGCGGCGGCGTGGCTCGACTGGTTCGCCGCGAACGACGTCCGGGGCATCGGCTTCGGGTTCGTGACCCTGCGGCGCGCGGCCGGGCGGACCCCGACCGTGGTGTGCGAGGACCTGCGGCAGGCCTACGACGACCCGCTCGGCCCGGAGGCCGCGGGCTGGCTCGACCGCCTGGAATGGTTGCGCGCTACGGGCGATTCGTTACTTGATGTCCGTTTTGTGGTGCCCGACACGGTTTTGCTGGAAAGCATCGAAGAACCCGGCGACGAGGGCTGGGAGACGACCGTCCGGCGCCTGCACCGCACCGACGGGCCGGGCTGGCAGCACGAGGTCGACGAGCTCGCCGCGCGGCTGCTGGCGGGCTGCCGCGGCGCCCTGCCGCTGGAGGACCTGATCGAGCTCCTCGCGTTCTCGCAAGGGCTCGACGCTTCGGAGCTGGCCGCCACGGCGCTGCCCGTCGTCCGCGAACTGGTCCGGCACGGGATGCTCGTCCCGGCGGACCGGTGAGGGCCGTCGCGGCCCGCGTCACGCGGGCGGACGTCACCGTCGACGGCGCGGTCGTCGGCGCGATCGACGAGCCGGGTTTGCTTGTGCTGCTGGGGATCCACGCCGACGACGACGCGGCGAAAGCGGTCGCGATGGCGCGCAAGTTGCACGAACTGCGCGTGCTGCGCGACGAGGAATCATGCGCCACGGCGAATGCGCCGCTGCTCGTGGTGAGCCAGTTCACGCTCTACGGCGACACGAAGAAAGGGCGCCGGCCGTCGTGGACGCAGGCGGCCCGGCCGGAGGTCGCCGAGCCGTTGGTGGACGCCGTCGTGGCCGAGCTGCGCGGCCGCGGCGCCACCGTGGCGACCGGACGGTTCGGCGCGATGATGGCGGTGTCCAGCGTGAACGACGGTCCGTTCACCGTTCTCGTAGAGGTCTAGACCACACCCCGCCGGTTCACTTCCTGACGCGATTCACACGAGATTCTCAGGTTTCCCGCCACCCCCGCCGTTCTCAGCAAAAGCTCAGCAATGGTCGAGCAACCGGAGTGCACCGGCGGCCGTCTCCTTTTCAGGCGAGCCGGGAACGTTTTGGAAACCCGGAGCGTTGTGCCAGATGTCCAGCCAAGCCGGCCGGACCGGCGTACCGGGTTCCACAGGCCCCGGTCGCGGGTACGCACCCGGTGGACCACCGCAGCAGCACGTTCAGCCCTTGACCGGGGAGGCAGGAATGTCAGTCCAGACTCTCGAACGCGAGTCGCGCGGGATTCGCGAGCGCATCCCGGCTCAGGCGTCGGAGGAACCGCCGGTGAGCGTGGGGGCGCTCACGGACGCCGACCTCGACGCCCAGAGCCCCGCCGCCGACCTCGTCCGCGTGTACCTCAACGGCATCGGCAAGACGGCCCTGCTCTCCGCCGCCGACGAGGTGGAGCTGGCCAAGCGCATCGAGGCCGGCGTCTTCGCCCAGCACATGCTGGACACGGCCGAGGACCTCACCGCGAAGCGGCGCACCGAGCTGTCGGCGCTGGTCCGCGACGGGCACGTGGCGAAGAACCACCTGCTGGAGGCCAACCTGCGCCTGGTGGTCTCGCTCGCCAAGCGCTACACCGGCCGGGGGATGCCGCTGCTCGACCTGATCCAGGAGGGGAACCTGGGCCTGATCCGCGCGGTGGAGAAGTTCGACTACTCCAAGGGGTTCAAGTTCTCGACGTACGCGACGTGGTGGATCCGCCAGGCCATCACCCGCGGCATGGCCGACCAGGGCCGCACGATCCGGCTGCCCGTCCACCTGGTGGAACAGGTGAACAAGCTGGCCCGCATCAAGCGCGACCTGCACCAGCAGCTCGGCCGCGACGCGACGCACGAGGAGCTGGCGGCCGAGTCGGGCATCCCGGCCCACAAGATCGCCGACCTGCTCGACCACTCGCGTGACCCGGTGAGCCTCGACATGCCGGTCGGCACGGAGGAGGACGCCCCGCTGGGCGACTTCATCGAGGACTCCGAGGCGACGGACGCGGAGAGCGCCGTGATCTCGGGCCTGCTCCAGGACGACCTGCGCCGGGTCCTGGCCACGCTGGACGACCGCGAGCAGCACGTGATCCGCCTGCGCTACGGCCTCGACGACGGCCAGCCCCGCACGCTCGACCAGATCGGCAAGCACTTCGGGCTGTCCCGCGAGCGCGTCCGCCAGATCGAGCGCGAGGTCATGTCGAAGCTCCGCCAGGGCGAGCGAGCGGACCGCCTGCGCGCGTACGCCAGCTGACCGGTTTTCGAAGGGGCGGGTGCACTCCGGTGCACCCGCCCCTTTTTGTTGCGTGGCCGCGCGACGCGACGACCAGGTGTTACGCGGAGTGCGAAAATTTTCCACGAAAATGGCGTTTCACCCCGGACGGCTCCGGGTAGCAACCCCTCGCCAGCACCCGTTCGGCGCGTTGACTTATGACCTGCGTCACGACAGCCTCGAAGTGCCGGCGCAGGCCTCGCGACCGGACGTGCACGCGTCCGGGAGCTTTCCCCGGGAGGTCGGGTCCGTCGGGGTGGACCCGGCCTCCCGACCAACTTCCGCACCGTGCCCTGTTGCGTCATCCGCACCGGCGGCCCTGGTTCCGTCTCCCGAGCCAGCCCGGCCGCAAGCGCCCCAATGTGGCCTTCGTTGCGTCCGACGCACCCAAGGCGGCCTTCGTTGCGTCTCACGCACCCAAGGCCGCCTTGGGGCGCTTGCGTGGGGTGGCCCACAGTGACCGGATGCCTCTTCGGTGCCACCTCCCCCGCCGCATAGGGTGGACCGATCCCGGAGCTGGCAAAGGAGCCTGGCAGTGCCGTCCACCACCACGTTTCAGCACACCGAAGTCCTCCCGCTGGGCAAGGACACCACCACCGAGTACCGGCTGGTCACCGCCGAAGGCGTCGAGACCGTCGAAGCCGCCGGGCGGACCTTTCTGAAGGTCGATCCCGCCGCCCTCACCACGCTGGCCCGCACCGCCATCACCGACATCCAGCACCTGTTGCGCACGTCACACCTTCAGCAGCTGCGCGCCATCGTCGACGACCCCGAGGCCTCCGGCAACGACCGCTTCGTCGCCATGGACCTGCTCCGCAACGCCGCCATCTCGGCCGGTGGCGTGCTGCCCATGTGCCAGGACACCGGGACCGCCATCGTCATCGGCAAGCGCGGCGAAGGCGTCCTCACCGGCGGGGACGACGAACGCGCCCTCTCTCAGGGCATCTTCGACGCCTACCAGCAGCTGAACCTGCGCTACTCGCAGATGGCGCCGGTGAACTTCTGGGACGAGCGCAACACCGGCACCAACCTCCCCGCCCAGATCGAGCTCTACCACAAGGAAGGGGACCCGACCTACGAGTTCCTCTTCATGGCCAAGGGCGGCGGCAGCGCGAACAAGACCTTCCTCTACCAGGAGACGAAGGCCGTCCTGAACCCGAAGCGGCTCGCGCGCTTCCTCGACGAGAAGCTGCGCAGCCTCGGCACCGCCGCCTGCCCGCCCTACCACCTGGCGATCGTCGTCGGCGGCATGTCGGCCGAGTTCAACTTGAAGGTCGCGAAGCTCGCTTCGGCCCGTTACCTCGACAACTTGCCGCAGGAGGGTTCCGAACTGGGCCACGCCTTCCGCGACCCGAACCTCGAGCAGCAGGTCCTCGAGATGACCCGGCAGTTCGGCATCGGCGCGCAGTTCGGCGGCAAGTACTTCTGCCACGACGTCCGCGTCATCCGGCTGCCCCGGCACGGCGCCAGCTGCCCCGTCGGCATCGCCGTCAGCTGCTCGGCCGACCGGCAGGCCAAGGCCAAGATCACCGCCGACGGCGTCTTCATCGAGCAGCTCGAGCGCGACCCCGCGCGGTTCCTGCCCGACGTCACCGAGGACGACCTCTCCGACGACGTCGTCGCCGTCGACCTCAACCGGCCGATGGCCGAGATCCGGGCCCAGCTTTCGCAGCTGCCCGTCAAGACGCGGCTTTCGCTCACCGGGCCGCTGGTCGTCGCGCGCGACATCGCGCACGCGAAGATCGCCGAGCGCCTCGACGCCGGTGAGGAGATGCCCGACTACCTGAAGAACCACCCCGTCTACTACGCGGGCCCGGCGAAGACGCCGGAGGGCTACGCGTCCGGTTCCTTCGGCCCGACGACCGCCGGGCGCATGGACTCCTACGTCGAGCAGTTCCAGGCCGCCGGTGGCTCGCTCGTCATGCTGGCCAAGGGAAACCGCTCGAAGCAGGTGACGAACGCCTGCCAGGCGCACGGCGGCTTCTACCTCGGTTCGATCGGCGGCCCGGCCGCGCGCCTGGCGCAGGACTGCATCAAGCAGGTCGACGTCCTCGAGTACGCCGAGCTCGGCATGGAAGCCGTCTGGAAGATCGAGGTCGAGGACTTCCCCGCCTTCATCGTCATCGACGACAAGGGCAACGACTTCTTCGCCAGCACCGGCGACCCGGTGCTGCAGATCAGCTTCCGCTGACCCGACGCGGACACAGGGGAAGGGGACACCGGCCCGCCACCGGTGCCCCCTTCCTTCCCTGCCCCCTCAGCCGACGCGCTCGATCCGCGCGCGCCGGATGAGGAACTTTCCGGGTTCCCGGACCTGTTCGAAGGCCGCGTTGTTGAGCAGCGCGCAGCTGCCCGACACCGAGGTCACCTCGACCGTCGTGGACTTCGAGTTGTCCAAATTGGTCACCTTCAGCTTGGTGCCGGCCGGGAACTGGTTGCTCGACGCGGCGGGCGCGCCGCCTTCGCCGGAGAGCGTCACCGTCGACCCGGGACAGACGACGTCCCCGGTGGCGGCCGCTTCCTGCTTCTTCTGCTGACCGGGTGCCTGGGCCTTGCCGGGTGCGTTGCCGGAGTTGCCGGGCGCGGCGGCGGCTCGGCCGTCCGCGGCGACGGCCGCCGTGCAGCCCGCGACCTGGCGCCGCTGCTGGATCAGGTCGACCACCGCCTGCCGGTTGGTGATCCGCGCGGCCGACTGCGCGTCCGGGTTCGCCTGCTGGCCCGCGATGAAGTTCAGGTTGTTCCGCAAGGCGGTGTCGAGTCCCGCGCAGTTCTCCTTGGGCGCTTCCGCGGCGTTGCCCGCGGGGCTGCTCAGCGCGATGGCGGTCGCGGTGATGCCGGCGACACCCAGCAACGCGGCCAGCCCGACGGTGGCCTGCTTGCGGTGCCGGCCACTGCTCAACCGGGGCATCTGCCCCTCCTCTCTGATCGCCACCTCACCCTCGACACGACCCGCGAACCGGAGCGGTTCACCGGGGACCACCGACAATTTTCGACAACTTCGACGTCGCAGGTCAGGGCGTCAGTGGTCCGGACCATCGACGCGGGCCGCGGTCGCCAGCGCCCACCGGCCGGTCGTCACGAGCCCCAGCGCGAACACCAGCACGCCGCAGCCCGCGACGATCCCCCACGCGAGCGCACCGGTCCCCGGGGACGTCGGTTGCGCGGCGACCACCGCGCCGATCACCGCCACCCCCAGTGAAATCCCGACCTGGCGGCTGGTCGAGGCGACCGCCGCCGCGAGACCCGCGCGCTCCCGCGGCATCCCGGACACCGCCGCGTTCGTGATCGGCGCGTTGAGCAGGCCGTAGCCGATGCCGAAACAGACGTACCCCGCCATCACCAGCCAGATCGACGTCCGCGGGCCGATTCCCGCGAGCAGCACGCCGGAGACGGCGATGCCGACGCCGGCCACCAGCAGCGGCAGCCGCGGCCCGCGGGCACCGACCAGCCGTCCGGACAGCGGCGCGCCCACCGCCGTCAGCACCGCCATCGGCAGCGTCAGCAAACCCGCGTGCAGCACCGAAAACCCGCGCGTCTCCTGCAGGTACAGGGTGTTCAGGAACAAGAACCCCGACAGCGCCGCGAAGCCGGTGACCGCGGTGAGCGTCGCCCCCGAAAACGGCACGCTGCGGAAGAACCTCAGCTCCAGCAACGGATCCCGGCGCCGCCGCTCGTACGGCAGCAGCACCGCCAGCGACACGGCGGCGACGACGAAGCAGCCGATCACCACGGGGGCGCCCGCGCCGCGGCCTTCGATGATCCCGTAGGTCAGCGAAGCCAGCAGGACGATCACCAGCAGCTGCCCCACCGGGTCGAGCCGCCGCGGGTGCGGCGCGCGGGATTCCGGCACGAACACCGCCGTCAGCACGATCGCGGCCAGTCCGATGGGGACGTTGATCCAGAAGATCGAGCGCCAGCCCGCCCAGTCGACGAGCACGCCGCCGAGCACCGGGCCGACCGCCAGGCTCAGCCCGTTCACCGCCGCCCAGACGCCGATCGCGCGGGTGCGGTCGCGGGGTTCGGTGAAGACGTTGGCCACGATGGACAGCGCGACCGGGTTGAGCATCGACCCGCCGACGGCCTGCAGGGCCCGGAAGGCGATCAGCAGCCCGACGTTCGGCGCGATCCCGCACAGCAGCGAGCCGAGGCCGAACAGCGCGAGCCCGAGCTGGAACGTCCGGCGGCGGCCGACGCGATCGGCGGTCGAGCCGGCCAGCATCAGCAGGCTGGCCAGCACGAGCGTGTACGCGTCGATCGTCCACTGCAGACTCGAAACCGAGGCGTGCAGCTCCTGCCGGATCGACGGCAGCGCGAGGTTCACGATCGTGTTGTCGAGCCCGACCATGAACAGGCTCAGGCAGCAGACGGCGAGGACGACCCGCCGTCGCACGGGGCGAGGCACCGCACCCCCCATTTAGTTGCACGGACAATATTAAGCACTGTACAACTAATCGGGTGCGGCCTCCGTCAGGCCGGGAACAGCTCCGTGAGCCGGGCCAGGGTCTTCTCGATGCCCTGGGCGTTGCGGCGCGGGAACGGGCTGAGGCTGATGGCGAGCGGGAACTTCGCCGTCGACCAGTCGAACGTCTCGGTGACCTCGGTGCGGCCGCCGTCGAGGGGCTCGAGGCGCCAGCGCCAGCGGTGGCCGTTGAAGTGGCGCCACGCGATGAGCCTGCCCTCTTCGAACTCGACCACGGTGTTGAGGATCTTGTACGAGGCGCCCATCTTCATGTCCATGCCGAACTTGGCCCCGAGCGTGAGCCGGTCCGGACCGCCCGGCTGGGCGGCCCGGACCGTGCCGGATCCGTCGATGAGCGGGTGCTGGGCCGGATCGGCGAGCAGCCCGAAGATCTTCTCCGGGGTCGTGGCGACGATCGCGGTGCGTGAGACCTGACGGCTTCCCATCACCCGAGCCTAGGCCAGGGTGATCACTTCGGCGGCGTGGTCTTCAGCACCACCGTGCGCTGGTCCAGCGGCGCGGCCAGGGCGACCGAGATCACCGGGTACCGGATGTCCATGGTGCACATCTGGCCGGTCTGCGCCTTGGTCTCGCTCAGGTTGACCACGACGCGGTCACCCGTCTGCTCGGCCGCTTCGCCGAGCGCGTGGCCGCAGCCGCCCTCCTGGGCGCGGATGTTGAGGATGGTCCCGCCGTTGGCCGTCCACACCTCGTGCGGGTAGCCGTTGGGCAGCGCCGACGCGTCGACCTTGTCCGGCGGCACCGGCGTGCTGCCCTCCGGCACGGTGAGCCGGGGTTTGCCCGGCGGGTTGGCCGAGGGCGACGTCGGCAGCACCGACTCGGTCGGCGACGTCGAAACGCTCCCGGTGGGAGCCGGCGAGCCGCCGCCGGCCGCGGGCTGGCTGGTGGACATGTCCTGGCCGGCGCAGGCCGTCGCCATCAGCAGGAACGCGCCTGTCCCGACCACCTTCGCTGAGTACCTCATGTCCCGAAGACGGACCGGGGGCGGTGCGGGGTTGCATGCGAGCCCGTCCCGGTGGCCGGTTCCGGCCACGCCCCACCGACGGCGTCCGGGGTCCCGCACACTTCCGGCATGCGTACCCGGCTGCTCACCGTGCTGGTGACCGCGCTCGGCCTGGTGGTGTCCGCCTGCGGTTCCGGCGACACCCCGGACATCACGCCGAACCGCCTCATCGTGGAGTACTGGGGGTCCCCGGCGGTCAAGAACGACCGCCTGCCGGGGTACGGCGAAGCGCCCGAGGACCGCAAGGCCAACCTCGCCGCCTACTTCTCCCCCGACCAGCTGGTCACCCGGCTGCTGAGCGTGTTCCCCTGCACGGACGGCGCACTCGGCACCCCGCGCGCCGCGAACGGGTTCGACAGCCACTGCGCGAGCAACTCCGCGGTCCGCCAGGCGGTCCGGGGCGCCGGTGGCGACCCCGAGCGGATGTCCGCCCGCGTCGCGCTGGTCAAGCACCCGGACGGCGGGCTGGAACTGATGACGCTGTACGTCGCGAACGGCAGAGTGATCGACGCCAACGCCGAGACCTACGGCAGCCTCGACGAGTTCCGTGCGGGCAACGATCTGCTCACGTCCGACGACGTCGTCCTGGTGCCGCGCGACATCACGCAGGTCGGCGGGCAGAGCGAGCTCGTCACGGTCTACGGCCACACGCCGTGGGCCGGGTGGCCGTGGCTGTTCGGCGGCGGTGGCGTCCTGGTGCTCCTCGTCCTGCTGCTGGCCGGCCGAAGGATCCGCCGGTCGCGGCGGGCCGCCCGCGAGAGCGGCACTTCCACGTGAAAGTGCCGTGGACGTGGTCTGGGAGGGCGACCCCGGGCATCCCGGGGCGGCCCTCCCAGCGTTCGGGGGTGGTCAGCCCTGGCGGAGTACGACCGTCCGTGTGCCGAGCGGCGCGGTGAGCGCGAGCGGGACGCGGATCTCCTTGATGTAGTCCGGGCACATCTGGCCCTTCGGCGCCGAGCTGACCGTGATCAGCACGACGACCTGCTGGTCCGTCTGGTCGCCGACGCGCGCGGAGATGCGGCGGCAGCCGCCCTCCTCGGCCTGAAGGATCACCGTCCGGCCGTCCGTGCTGCGGAACAGGCTGCGCGGGTAGCCCTCGGGCAGCCCGCGGGCGTCGACCTGCGACTCGGCGATGACGTCGTCACCCGGCGCGATGCCCTGCGTCGGCCGCCCGACCGTCTGCGACGGGGGCGGCGCGACGGACGGGCCGGACGTCGCGGACGACGTCGTCGGCGTCTCCGGCCCGATGCTGCCCGGGGCGGCCGTCCCGGAGTCCGACCGCGCCCCGCACGCCGTCAGCGTGAGCAGCAGCAGGCCCGTACCCAGCAGTGTGCGCATAGCTGCAGGACGGACCGGACGCCGGAACGGTTGCATCCTCCTCAGAGCCGCCCGACGGCGACGAAGACGCACACGGCCAGCAGGACGGCGTTGACCCCGACGTTCCGCCACTCGGCGGCCTTGTGCTGGGTGACCGCCAGCTTGGCGTGCATGGCCATGGCACCCACCATCACGACGGCCAGCCCGACGGCGGCCCAGCCGGTCAGCACCGGCGCGATGCCCAGCAACACAGGCAGGATCAGGCCCACCACGGCGAGAAGTTCGCAAATCGCGGTGAACCGGACCACGGGCAGCGGGTAGGCCGCGGCCCCGGTCTGCCCGGTTTCGAGCATCCGCTGCCGCGACATCGTCGACTTGAGCGCGCCCGACACGGCGAAGATCGCGGCCAGCAGGATCTGCCCGGTCCAGAGTGCGATGGTCATTTCGTCCCTCCCGATGGGTGTTGGCTGCGGGAGGAACGAGGAGGCCGGGAGGAACGTGACAGGGCCTGGTCCGTGACCCGCGACGCCCGGCCCAGAGCGCCCCAATGTGGCCTTGGTTGCGTCTCACGCACCCAATGTGGCCTTCGGTGCGTCTGACGCACCGAAGGCCACATTGGGGCGCGGGTCAGCCTGCGGCCCGCCCGAGCCGCGTCAGGAAGCTGAGCCGGTCCCCGCGGTAGAGCGACCGCACCCGCTCGAACGGCGCCCCGTCCGGTCCCCAGGAAACCCGGTGCGTGAGCAACATCGGCAGCGCCGGATTCGTCCCGATGAGCAACGCCTCCCGCGGCGTGGCCAGCACGGTCTCGACCCGCTCCTCGGCCCCGTCGAAAACCACGCCGAGCTGCTCGCTCAAACACGTGTACAGCGACTGCTCGGGGCTGAACACCTCCAGCAACGTCGGGAACCGCGAAGCCAGGAGATATGTCGACTCCAGCCCGACGCGCTCCTCGTCGGCCAGCAGCACCCGCTCGATGTGGATCACCTCGGCGTCCGACGTCACCTGCAGGTCCGCCGCCAGCGCGCTCCCCGCCGGCCGCCGCTCCAACGTGATCACCGCGCGGCCCGGCCGGATCCCCTGGCGCCGCAATCCCTCCGTGTAGCTCACCAACGCCAGCGGCTGGACCAGCTTCGGCCCCGCCACGTACGTGCCGCTCCCCTGGCGGCGGCTGAGCTTGCCCTCGAGCACCAGCTCCGCGACCGCCTGCCGTACGGTCGCCCTCGACACCTCGAAACGCTCGCACAGTTCCCGCTCCGTCGGCAGCGCCGCTCCCTCGCCGAGTTCCGCGATCACCGCCAGCAGTTCGACCTTGACCGCGTAGTAACGCGGAACGCGGCCGTGCTCGGGAATCCCGTCGAGGACGGGGCCGTCGGCGGACAGGCGGGAATGGCGTGAAGGGGCGGGCACGGAATCGACCCTATTCGGTTCCCCGTGCGCCGTGGTTCGCTGTGGCGCGTAACACGGCCGATACCTGGAGGATCACCCGGATGCGCTCCGCACCACTCGCCCGCCGGCTCGGGCTCGGCGACGCCGTTTTCCTGGGCCTGGGCTCGATGATCGGCGCCGGCGTGTTCGCCGCCTTCGCTCCGGCCGCCCGCGCCGCGGGGGCCGGGCTGCTGCTCGCGCTCGTCGTGGCCGCCGTCGTCGCGTACTGCAATGCGATGTCTTCGGCGCGGCTCGCCGCGATTTATCCCCAATCCGGCGGAACCTACGTTTACGGCAAGGAAAGGCTCGGTGAATTCTGGGGATACCTCGCCGGCTGGGGATTCGTCACCGGGAAGACCGCCAGTTGTGCCGCGATGACGCTGACCGTCGTCGCCTACGCCGCGCCCGGGCTCGGGCAGCCGTGGCGGAGCCTGCTCGCGGTCGCCGTCGTCGGCCTGCTCACCGCCGTCAACTACTTCGGCGTGCACCGCTCCGCGCTCGCGACGCGGGTGATCGTGTCGTGCACGCTGCTCGTGCTCACCGCCGCGGGGGTGGCGATGGCCGCCGGGCCGTCCGCCGGCGGCCCGCTCGTCGCGTGGCCGGGCGGCGGGGGCGTCCTCGAGGCGGCCGGGTTGCTCTTCTTCGCCTTCGCCGGGTACGCGCGGCTCGCGACGCTCGGCGAGGAGGTCCGCGATCCCGCCCGGACGATCCCCCGCGCCATCCCGCTCGCCCTCGGCCTCACCCTCGTCGTCTACGCCGCCCTCGCGGTGCTGCTGCTCGTCCGGCTCGGCCCGGCCGCGCTCGCCGCGAGCCCGGACCCGATCGCCGCGGCCGTGCCCGGGTGGCTCGCCCCGGTCGTCCGCGTCGGCGCCGCGATCGCCGCCCTCGGTTCGCTGCTCGCGCTCATCCTCGGCGTTTCGCGCACGACGCTGGCGATGAGCCGCGACGGCCACCTGCCCCGCTTCTTCGCCGCCGTGCACCCGCGCTACGACGTGCCGCACCGCGCCGAGCTCGGCGTCGGGATCGTGGTGGCCGTGCTGGCCGCCTCGATCGACCTGCGCGCGGCGATCGGCTTCTCGTCCTTCGCCGTCCTGACGTACTACGCGATCGCCAACGCCGCGGCGTTCACGCTGAGCGGGAAGGCGCGGGTCGTCGCCGTCCTCGGCCTGGCCGGGTGCGTGGTGCTGGCCTTCAGCCTGCCGTGGCCGTCCGTGCTGGCCGGCGGTGTCGCGTTGTTACTCGGCGCATCGGCCTACGGCGTTCGCCGGATCCGGCGGTGAGAAATCACCCAACCGCCCGAAAGATCCGAAGAAAGTTGGTTGTCCGGGTAGGCGGCCACCTGGTGTAGTCGTGAAGCCGCTCACGGCAACGGCTTCCACTGTGGACACTGGAAGGACTGATCCCCTTGGCCCCCAAGCGCTGGTTCACCCTGCTCAGAAACGCCACCACCGCACTGGCCGCGGTCGCCGCGGCCGCGTCGTTCGCCACCCCGGCGGTCGCCACCGCCGCCCAGCCGCCGTCCACCGACGTCGTCGGCGGGACCCGGGCCGCCCAGGGCGAATTCCCCTTCATGGTCCGGCTTTCCATGGGCTGCGGCGGGGCGCTCTACACCAAGCAGATCGTCCTGACCGCGGCGCACTGCGTCAGCCGGACCGGGGCCAACACCTCGATCACCGCCACCGTCGGCGTGGTCGACCTGCAGAGCTCGAGCGCGCAGAAGATCCGCTCGACCTACGTCTACCAGTCCCCCACCTACGGCACCTCGACCGGCGGCGACTGGGCGCTGATCAAGCTCGCCAGCCCGGTCAGCGGCCTCTCGACGCTGCCGATCGCGACGACCACGGCGTACAACTCGGGCACGTTCACCATCGCCGGCTGGGGCGCGGCCACCGAGGGCGGTTCGCAGCAGCGGTACCTGCTCAAGGCGACGGTCCCGTTCGTCTCCGACTCCACCTGCGCCGCGCAGGGCGGCAGCTACCCCGACCTGATCCCGAGCGCGGAGATCTGCGCGGGCAACCTGACCTCCGGCGGGGTCGACACGTGCCAGGGCGACTCCGGCGGCCCGATGTTCCGCCGCGACGCCAACAACGCGTGGATCCAGGTCGGCATCACCAGCTGGGGTGACGGCTGCGCCCGGCCGCACGCCCCCGGCGTCTACACCGAGGTGAGCACGTTCGCGTCGAAGATCGCCGCGGCCGCCGCCACCCTGTAGCGGTTTTTCCCTGAAGGGGGCCCGCCGCGGCGGGCCCCCTTCAGCGCGTCTTGTCGAGGCGGGAAAGGGC
This sequence comes from Amycolatopsis nalaikhensis, assembly GCF_030264295.1. Taxonomy (GTDB): domain Bacteria; phylum Actinomycetota; class Actinomycetes; order Mycobacteriales; family Pseudonocardiaceae; genus Amycolatopsis; species Amycolatopsis nalaikhensis. The sequence continues at coordinate 10,222,894 of NZ_CP127173.1, forward strand.
TTCCTCGTAGCCGGACACCAGGTCCGCGACGACGTCGGCGACCGGGCGGACCGCGTTCATCCGGCCGACGATCTGCCCGACCGGCATCGACACCACGCTCGGGTCGTTCGCCGCGTGGATCCGGTTGTGGGCGTGGGAAACCAGCAGGTTCTGCAGCGGCATCGGCAACGGCTCGGGCGCGTCCGGCGCGGCCCACGCCTCGGTCCAGCGGGTCTTGAGAAGCCGCGCGGGCTTGCCGGTGTAGATCCGGGTCCGCACGGTGTCCGACGACGTCGCGCCGACGAGCGCCTGCTGCATCGCGACGGATTCGCCCATCGTCTGCAGGTATTCCTCGGTGGCGAGCCACATCGAGCCCATCCAGACGCCCGACGCGCCGAGCGCGAGCGCCGCGGCCATCTGGCGCCCGGAGCCGATCCCGCCCGCCGCGAGCACCGGCACGTCGACCGCGTCGACGATCTCCGGCACCAGCACCATGGAAGCGATCTCGCCGGTGTGCCCACCGGCCTCGTAGCCCTGCGCGACCACGAAGTCGACGCCGTTTTCGACGTGCCGCACCGCGTGTTCGGCCTTCCCGGCGAGCGCGGCCACCGGCACTCCGCGGTCGTGGCACTGGCCGATCACGTCCACCGGCGGCGAACCGAGCGCGTTGGCGATCAGCTTGATCGGGTGGTTGAGCGCGACCTCGACGTGCGAGCGGGCGACCGAGTGCAGCCAGCCGAGCACCCCCGCGCGTTCGTCGGTGTCGTCCGGCAGCGGCGGTACCGAAAGCTCGTTCAGCACGCGGTCGACGAACGCGCGGTGGCCGTCCGGGATCAGCTTCGCGAGATCGACCTGGGTGCCCTCGGCGGGAACCTTCGCGGGCATCACGATGTCGACGCCGTAGGGCTTGCCGCCGGTGTTCTCGTCCATCCAGGTCAGCACCCGGTCGAGCTCGGCGGCGTCGTTGAACCGGACGCAGCCGAGCACGCCGAGCCCGCCGGCGCGGCTGAGCGCCGCGGCGACGTGCTCCGAGGGCGTGAACCCGATGATCGGCAGGTCGATGCCGAGCCGGTCGCACAGGGGTGTCCGCACTTCTGGTGTCCTCCTAGACGAGCTAGACGGGCTGGGCCGTGGCCGGTTCGTGCTCGGCGGCGTAGCGCTGGGCCCACGGGTAGTCCGGCTTGCCGCTGGGCGAGCGGCCGATCTCGTCGGCGAGCCAGACCGTGCGCGGCACCTTGTACCCGGCGATCTCGCCGCGGACGTGCTCCTCGAGCGACGCGAGGTCGAGCGCGGCGCCCTCGCGCAGCTGGACGACGGCGGCGACGCGCTGGCCGAGCCGCTCGTCCGGGACGCCGAAGACGAGCGCGTCGAAGACGTCGGGGTGCGACTTCAGCGCCCCTTCGACCTCTTCGGGGTAGACCTTCTCACCGCCGGTGTTGACGCACTGGGAGCCGCGGCCGAGCAGCGTGACCGTGCCGTCCTCCTCGTAGCGGGCGTAGTCGCCCGGGACGACGTAGCGGGCGCCGTCGACCTCGACGAAGATCTTCTTGCTCTTCTCGGGGTCGCCGTAGTAGCCGAGCGGGACGTGCCCGCGGCGGGCGATCAGCCCCACCGCGCCGGGCTCCGGGTCGACGAGCTTGCCGTCGTCGTCGACCAGGATCGCGTCCTTGCCGAAGTTCACCCGGGGACCGGCGCTGTGGTCGGAGTCCTTGCCGACCATGCCGATCCCGGTGAAGCCGCTTTCCGACGAGCCGATCGCGTCGGTGATCACGGCGTTCGGCACGAGCTCGACGAACTCCTGCTTCACCGACTGCGAGAACAACGCGGCGTGGCTGGAGACGGCGACGAGCGACGAAGCGTCGTAGTCGCCCTCGCGGAAGGCCTCGATGAGCGGCCGCGCCATCGCGTCGCCGACGATCGTGAGGACCTGGACCTTGTGCTCCTGCACGGCTTTCCAGATGTCGTGGGCGTCGAAGCGCGGCACGAACACGACGGGGCTGCCGGTGAACAGGGCGCCGAACGCGGCCCACTGCGCGGCGCCGTGGATGAGCGGCGCGGCGGGCAGGCGGGTCAGGCTCCCGGCCTTGCCCTGCTCGGCGAGCGTCCACTCGTCGGGGATGTACTCGCCGGTGACGAAGTTGATGCCGCCGCCGAGGGCGCGCCAGACGTCCTCCTGGCGCCAGAGCACGCCTTTCGGGTAGCCCGTGGTGCCGCCGGTGTAGAGGATGTAGAGGTCGTCGTTGCTGCGTTCTTCGAAGTCGCGCTCCGGGCTCTGCGCCTCGAGCGCGGCCTCGTAGTCGACGCCACCGTAGCGCGCGTAGTCGGCGTCACTGCCGTCGTCGATGACGACAACGTGTTTCAGTTTCGGCGCTTCGTGCAGGGCGGCGGCAACCTTGTCGGCGTAGCTTCTCTCGTGCACGAGGGCGACGATCTCGGCGTCGTTGAAGAGGTAGACGAGTTCGCCGTGCACGTAGCGGTAGTTGACGTTGACGGCGATCGCGCGCAGCTTGTACGCCGCGATCATCGCCTCGAGGGCCTCGATCGAGTTGCGGGAATAGACCCCGATGTGGGACCCGCGTCCCACGCCGTGCGCGGCGAGGTGGTGGGCGAGCCGGTTGGCCCGCGCCTCCAGTTCGGCGAAGGTGACCCGCCGGTCGCCGCACACGACCGCGACGCGCTCCGGCACGGCGTCGACGGCGTGCTCCAGAAGATCCGCGATGTTGAGTGCCACGCCCTCAAAGTAGAACATGTTATCGTTCTGGGCAATGGCACTGCTCCTTCAGGAGGTCTTCCGTGGGTGAACCGCACGCGCTGGTGTCGCAAGAGGGGCAGACGCTGGTCGTCACGATGAACCGGCCCGAGGCGCGCAACGCGATCACCGGCGAGATGATGTCGATCATGGTCGACGCGTGGGACCGCGTGGATTCGGACGACTCGATCCGCAGCTGCATCCTCACCGGCGCAGGCGGCGCGTTCTGCGCGGGCGCGGACCTGAAGTCGATGTCCCGCAACTCACCGTCGGAGTCGTTCTCGTCGGGCAAGTTCGACCCTTCGCACATCCCTGGGCTCTTGAAGGGCCGCCGCTTGACGAAACCCCTGATCGCGGCGGTCGAGGGCCCGGCGATCGCGGGCGGGACGGAGATCCTCCAAGGGACGGACATCCGGGTGGCGGGTTCTTCCGCGCGGTTCGGGGTGTCGGAGGCCCGGTGGGGGCTGTTCCCGATGGGCGGATCGGCCGTGCGGCTGCCGCGGCAGATCCCGTACACGGTGGCTGCGGACATCCTGCTGACCGGACGACACCTGTCCGCCGCCGAAGCCCTGGCCATCGGCTTGATCGGGCATGTCGTGCCGGACGGCCAGGCTTTGACGAAGGCTTTGGAGCTGGCTTCGCTGGTGAACGCCAACGGGCCGGTCGCCGTGCGGGCGATCCTGCGGACGATCCGGGACACCGAAGGGCTCCACGAGGAGGAGGCCTTCAAGCTCGACTCGCAGTACGGCATCGAGGTCTTCGCTTCGGAGGACGCCAAGGAGGGGCCGCGGGCGTTCTCGGAGAAGCGGAAGCCCGAGTTCCGCGGTCGCTGACGGCACCGACGCGTAACAAGCTCCGCACCCGAATCGAGTTCACCAGCGACAGGTTGCCGATCCGCAACGGGAGGCCAGGTGGACTCGCTCGACGAACAGGGACTCGAAAGATCAACTGACGTACTGGCGGTCACCAGTGAACCGAAGTTCGCCGCGGAGGTCCTCCTCGCCGAGTACAAGACGCTCCGCGACGAGATCCTCAAGAAGATGGATCACCGTACGTCGATGGTGGTCAGCTCCGTCACCGTGAGTTCCGCGGTGCTGGGATTCGGTGTCGAACGGGCGAGCAGCCCTCTGCTCCTGGTCTCCCCGCTCGTCTCCCTTCTCCTCGGCACGCTCATCGCGTTCCAGAACGCGCAGATCGGGGAAGCCTCCGAGCACATCCGGAAACAGATCGAGGCCCCGCTCATCTCGGCTGTCGCCGGCTACCACGGCTGGCACCACACCAAGCGAGACCCCAAGTACCGCCTCAAACAGCGGTTGCTTCCCTACCACCTGCCCCTGATCCTGATCGCGATCGCCCCAGCCGTCGTCGCGATCCCTCTCGCCCTGACCAACGCGAAACCGGTCATGCTGTCCCTGCCGATCCTGACCGTGGATCTTTGCCTGCTGGCGATCTACGTCGCGCAGCTCGTCAAGCTGCGAGACTTGCTGTGACCAGCAGATCCACGGCGCACGCACGTCGGCAACCCGGCAGAATGTAGAACACGTTCCAGCAGTTCGCGATTGCTCGGCATCGGATCTTGCCGCCAGAACGAGAACATGTTTCACTCAAGGACGTGACCGAGACACCACTGGCGGCACCGCTCAACGTCGGCTTCGACTACACCCGCTCGACCGGGCCGGTCCTGGGCCGCTTCGTGAACGGGCTCCGCGAACACCGCATCGAAGGCATCCGCGGCAGTGACGGCCGCGTGCACGTTCCGCCCGTCGAATACGACCCCGTCACCGCCGAACAGCTCCACGAGTTCGTCCCGGTGGCCGAGGAAGGCACCGTCGTCTCCTGGTCGTGGTGCCCGGATCCCCTCGACGGGCAGCCGCTCAGCCGTCCCTTCGCCTGGGCGCTCGTCAAACTCGACGGTGCCGACACCGCGATGCTCCACGCCGTGGACGCCGGGACCCCGGACAAGATCCACAGTGGACAGCGCGTCCGCGTGCGGTGGGCCGATGACGCCGTCGGGCACATCCGGGACATCGCCTACTTCCTCCCGGTCGACGCCGAGGACACCACGCCGACCGAGCCCGCTCCCCCGGTCGCCGAACGCGAAGAAGGCGCTCCAGTCAGCGTCGTCATCACCCCCGTGCACCTCAAGTACATGCACTCCGCCTCCCCTGAGGAAAGCCGCTACCTGCGCGGGCTCGCCGAAGGGAAGCTCATCGGCCAGCGCTGCCCCGAATGCGGGAAGGTCTACATCCCGCCGCGCGGGGCCTGCCCGACCGATGGCGTCCCCACCACCGAAGAGGTCGAACTCCCCGACACCGGCATCGTCACGACGTTCTGCATCGTCAACGTCCCGTTCCTCGGCCAGCGCATCAAGCCGCCGTACGTCGCCGCCTACATCCTGCTCGACGGGGCCGACATCGCCTTCCTCCACCTCGTCCTCGGCTGCGACGCCCAGGACGTCCGGATGGGCCTGCGCGTGCGCGCCGCCTGGAAGCCGCGCGACGAGTGGTGGACGTCGCTGGAGAACATCAGCCACTTCGAGCCGACCGGTGAGCCCGACGCGGCCTACGAAACCTTCGCCCACCACCTGTGAGGTCCTGATGCCAGACGTCGCCATCGCGGGCTTCGCCCAGGCCCCCAACGTCCGGGAGACCGAGGGGACCACCAACGGCGTCGAGATGCTCGTCCCCATCTTCGCCGAGGTCTTCGCGCGGACCGGCCTGTCCAAGCAGGACATCGGGTTCTGGTGCTCCGGTTCGTCGGACTACCTCGCCGGGCGCGCGTTCTCCTTCATCGCCGCCGTCGACGCGATCGGCGCCTTCCCGCCGATCCACGAGTCACACGTCGAGATGGACGCCGCCTGGGCGCTCTACGAAGCCTGGCTGAAGATCAAGATGGGCGAGGTCGAGACCGCGCTCGTCTACGGCTTCGGCAAGTCCAGCGCCGGGCAGCTGCGCCGCGTGCTCGCCCTGCAGCTCGACCCGTATGTCGTGACGCCGTTGTGGCCTGACTCGGTCTCGATCGCCGGGATCCAGGCGCGGATGGGGCTGGAAGCCGGGCTCTGGTCCGAAAAGGACCTCGCCGAGGTCGCCGCGCGCGGCACCGGCAAAGAGGTGAGCGAGCTGCTCGACACGCCCTACCTCGCGGATCCGTTGCGCAAGCACGACATCGCACCGATCACCGACGGCGCCGCCGTGGTCGTCCTGTCCACTGTGGAACGTGCCAGGGACATCGTCGAGCGGCCCGCGGTCATCGGCGGCATCGAGCACCGCGTCGACTCCCCCGTCCTCGGCGCGCGCGACCTGACCCGCAGCCCGTCCACCGAGGCCGCCGCCCAAGCCCTCGACCTCGACGGCGTCGACCTCGCCGAGCTGCACGCGCCGTTCACGCACCAGGAGCTGATCCTGCGGACGGCCCTGAAGCTCGACGACCACGTGAAGATCAACCCCTCGGGCGGCGCGCTGGCCGCGAACCCGATGTTCTCCGCCGGGCTCGCCCGCATCGGCGAGGCGGCGACGCGGATCCACCGCGGCGAATCCCGCAAAGCCGTCGCCCACGCGACGAGCGGCCCGGCCCTGCAACAGAACCTGGTGACCGTGCTGGAGGCCCGATGACCAAGCAGCTCACCGCCGTGCTCGGCACCGGCCAGACGCACCACCGCGCCAAGCGCCAGGACGTCTCGATGCCGGGCCTGCTGCGCGAGGCGATCGACCGCGCGATGGCCGACGCCCAGGTCGGCTGGGCCGACATCGACGCCGTCGTGCTCGGCAAAGCACCGGACCTGTTCGAGGGCGTCATGATGCCCGAACTGTTCCTCGCCGACTCCCTCGGCGCGACCGGGAAACCGTTGCTGCGCGTGCACACCGCCGGGTCGGTGGGCGGGTCGACGGCGCTGGTCGCGGCGTCGCTCATCCAGGCGGGCGTGCACCGCCGGGTGCTCACGGTGGCCTACGAAAAGCAGTCCGAGTCGAACGCGATGTGGGGCCTGTCGATCCTGCCGCCGTTCCAGATGCCCGTCGGGGCGGGCGCGGGCGGGTACTTCGCGCCGCACGTGCGCTCCTACATCCGCCGGTCGGGCGCGCCCGAGCACGTCGGCGCGATCGTCGCGGCCAAGGACCGGCGCAACGGCGCCCTCAACCCGTACGCGCACCTCCAGCAGGCCGACATCACCGTCGATTCGGTGCGCGCGTCGCAGATGCTGTGGGACCCGATCCGCTACGACGAGACGTGCCCGTCGTCCGACGGCGCGTGCGCGATGGTGCTCGGCGACGAGGCCGCCGGGGACGCCGTCGAGGGCGGCGCCGCCTGGATCCACGCGACGGCGATGCGCACCGAGCCGACCACGTTCGCCGGCCGCGACCAGGTGAACCCCCAGGCCGGACGCGACGCCGCGGCGGCGCTCTGGGCCGAGGCGGGCATCAAGGACCCGATGTCCGAAGTGGACGTCGCCGAGATCTACGTGCCGTTCTCCTGGTTCGAGCCGATGTGGCTGGAGAACCTCGGGTTCGCGCCCGAGGGCGAGGGCTGGAAGGTCACCGAAGCGGGCGAGACGGCGATCGGCGGGCGGCTGCCGTGCAACCCGTCCGGCGGCGTGCTGTCCTCCAACCCGATCGGCGCGTCCGGCATGCTCCGGTTCTCCGAAGCCGCGAAGCAGGTCATGGGCCGGGCCGGGGATTACCAGGTGGACGGCGCGCGCGTCGCGCTCGGGCACGCCTACGGCGGCGGGTCGCAGTACTTCTCGATGTGGGTGGTCGGCGCCGACAAGCCGAATTGATACGCTCGACCCACCATGCCGAGACTCGCCGACCACGAGCAGCGCCGCCGCCAGATCGCCGAAGCCGTCTGGCGGATCGCGAGCACGCGCGGGCTGGAAGACGTCTCGCTGCGCAAGGTCGCGGCCGAAGCCGGGGTGTCGCTACGGCTGGTCCAGTACTACTTCGGCACGCGCGACGACCTGCTGCTCGGCGCGCTGGAGATCCTCAACGCCGACGCCGGCGAGAGCATCCGCGCGGGGCTGGGCCCGGAGGAGGACGCCACCCCGCGCGAGGTGCTGCGCGCGATGCTGGCCGGGATGCTGCCGATCGACGACGAGCGTCGCACGCGCTACCTGGTGCACCTCGCCTACTTCGTCCGGTCCCTGGCGGATCCCGGGCTGGCGTCGGCGTTCAGTGCGGCGCCGCCCGAGCTGGAGCGGCTGACCGCCGACCTGCTGGCGTGGGGCCGCGACCGCGGCGAGGTGGCCCCGGACCTGGACCTCATGCCGGAGGCCGAGGTCCTGCTCGCGAGCGTCGACGGCCTGCAGACGAGCATCATCCTCGGTCAGCGCACCCCCGAAGCCGCACTGGCCCTCATCGACCACCAGCTCGACCGTCTCTTCAGCCGCGCGAACGTCGCCACCTGAGCGCGAGCAGCGTCCCGAGCACCCCGGTCACCACGCCGACCGTGGCCGGGACGGCGATCGGCGGGTCCACGACAACCACCGGCTTGAGCTCCACCGGCGCCGGTGGCTGGATCGGGCGCGGTGGCGCGTCCGAGCCGGTCGCCGTCCACGCCGTGACGTAGACGAGCAGCCGCGCCACCAGCGAGATGAAGAAGATCAGGCCGATGATCGAGCCGAACGCGATGCCGGTCGGCGAGTCGCCGATCAGCCGCAGGTAGAAGCCACCGGCCAGCTTGAGCAGCTCGAACCCGACGGCCAGGGCGACCGCGCCCCGCACCGCGCTGCGCACGCCGACCTTCTGCCGCGGCAGCCGCGTCAGCACCCACAGGAACACCAGCCAGTCGGCGGCCAGCGACAGCGGCACCGAGGACGCGGACACGAGCTGGTGCCCCCAGCTCGTGTCGTCGAGCCCGGCGAGCCGCAGCAGGTAGCTGCCCAGCGCGGTGCCGGAGATGGTGAGCGTGAACGACACGAGCAGCGCCGCGCTCAGGCCCACCAGCGCGAGCAGGTCGACGGCGATCAGGCGCAGCAGCGGCTGGTCCGAGCGGTTCTGGCCCCACAGCGCGGTCAGCGAGTCCCGCAGCGCGTTCATCCAGTTCCAGCCCGAGTAGAGGCCGATGACCAGACCGAACGCGCCGACGCTCGTCCGCTGTTCGACGAACCCGGTGAGCAGCTCCGTGGCCTTGTCGCCGAGCCCGCCGGGCAGCGTCGAGACGATCGCGTGCACCAGGGTGTCGAGCAGGTGCGGCTGGCTGGCCAGCACGAACCCGGCGACCGACGAGGCGACCATCAGCAGCGGCACCAGCGACAGCAGGCTGAAGTAGGTGATCGAGGCGACGTAGTGGTAGCCGCCGGACTCGATGTAGCGGTTGGTCGCGCGGGCGATGTGGTCGAGCCACCGGTACCGGGCACGCGCCCGGGCCCAGGGGCTCGGGGCCTTGGGGGAACTCTTCACGGACTCTGTCTACCCAGCCGGGGCCCTCTTCTCGCGGCCAACACGCAGGCGGCCGGGGGCTCAATCGAGGACGACCAGCTCGGCCCAGTCGTCGTGGGGCAGCGCGGTGTCCGTCGTCGCGAACACGGTGCTGCCGAGGAAGTCGAGCTCGGCGCCGAGGGTGGCGAGGAAGGAGGTGTCGGCGGCGTCACGGCCGGTGGAGATGCGCAGCATGGTCTGCCGGGGTGCGAGGTGGGTGGCGTCGAAGACGTACCAGAAGCCGTCGACCGCGGCTTCGAAGACGGCGTGGAAGTCCATCGGGGACAGCCCCGGGGCGTAGACGCCGACGTAGCGCGCGGGGATGTCGAGGAACCGGCACACGGAGATGCAGACGTGCGCGAAGTCGCGGCAGACGCCCTCACCGGCCAGGAGGGTGTCGATCGCGTCGTCGGTGCCGCGGCTCGAACCGACCACATAGGACAGTCGCTCGTGGACGTGCCGGACGATGGCGTCGACCCGGCTTTTGGTGTCGGGCAAGGCGAACAGTTCGGGCGGCACGAGCCCGGCGATGCGATCCGAAGGGCAGTACCGGCTCGGCCGGGTGAAGACGGCGACGTCGGCGAGGGTGACGGGCTCGGGTTCGGGCTCGGTCAGGGCCCGCTCGGCGTGGTAGGTGACGCGGTGTTCCCCGGCGGGCAGCTGGAACACCTCGGCGCGGCTGCCGTGGTCGAACTCGACGAGCTCGCTGTCGCCGTGCCAGGAGACGTGGAGTTCTTCGGTGTCGGCGTGCACCGCGGCGACGGCGATCGCCGCGGGCCCGGGTTCGGTGACGCGGACGGAGAACTCGACGTCGACGGTCGCTCGCGGGGCCATCGCCTCATGATGTCACCCCGCGCGGGCCGCGGCCGGGTGGCTGAGCACGTGCCGCGCGGGACTCGCCGGGACGTGAGCCGCCCGCGCCGAGCGACCCGAGCCGCGCGGGCCAAGCCGACCGCGCCGCGGCCGGGTGGCCGAGCACGTGCCGCGCGCGGGAAGCCGCGCGACTCCGGACCCTGCTCGCCAGGAGGATGGGCCGCCCGCGCCGAGTCGGCCGGGCCGAGCCGCGCGGGCCGCACCAAGCGGGCCGCGGCCGGGTGGCCGAGATCGTGCTGGTCCGGTCCGCGCCAAGGCTCCGGCTGGCCGAACTCCGCGTCGCCGAGCCGCCGGGACCAGAGCCGAGCGGGCCGCGGCCGGGTGGCCGCGGCCCCGCGCGTCAGGCGTAGTTCACCGGGTAGTGCTTGATGCCGTTCAACCAGCTGGACCGCAGCCGGACCGGGGGCGCCGCCTCGGTGATCCCCGGCATCACGTCCGCGATCGCGTTGAAGATCAGGTCGATCTCCAGCCGGGCGAGGTTGGCGCCGATGCAGTAGTGCGATCCCGTTCCGCCGAACCCCACGTGCGGGTTGTCCTCGCGGAGGATGTCGAACTTCTCCGGGTCCTCGAACACCTCGTGGTCGAAGTTGGCCGAGCTGTAGAACATGCCGACGCGGTCGCCCTTGCGGATGTGCGCGCCGCCCAGCTCCGTGTCGCGCGTCGCCGTGCGCTGGAACGCGACCACCGGGGTGGCCCAGCGGACGATCTCGTCCGGTGCGGTCTTCGGCCGCTGCTCCTTGTACAGCTCCCACTCGGCCGGGTGGTCCAGCAACGCCTTCATGCCGTGGGTGATGGCGTTGCGCGTCGTCTCGTTGCCGGCCACCGCCAACAGGATCACGAAGAAGCCGAACTCGTCGGAGCCGAGCGCTTCGCCGTCGACGTCGGCCTGGATCAGCTTCGTGACGATGTCGTCCATCGGGCACTTGCGCCGGTCCTCGGCCATGTTCCAGGCGTAGCCGATCAGCTGGGCCGACGCCTCCAGGGGCTCGACCTGGTACTCGGGGTCGTCGTAGGCGACCATCTGGTTGGACCAGTCGAAGATCTTGAGCCGGTCCTCCTGCGGGATGCCGATCAGCTCGGCGATCGCCTGCAGCGGCAGCTCGCACGCGACGTCGGTGACGAAGTCGCCCGACCCCTTCTTCCGCGCTTCGTGGACGATCCGCTCCGCGCGGTCGCGCAGGGTGTCCTCGAGCTTGGCGATCGAGCGCGGCGTGAACCCCTTCGACACGATCCGCCGCAGCTTCGTGTGCTGCGGGGCGTCCATGTTGAGCAGGACGAGCCGGTTCGCGTCGAGGTTGTCCTCGGTCATGTTCTCGTCGAAGCGGATGATGGCGGTCTTCTCCCGCGACGAGTAGAGCGTGCTGTCGCGCGAGACCTCCTTGACGTCCGCGTGGCGCGACACGACCCAGTAGCCGTCGTCGCGGAAGCCCGCGGTGTTGTGCTTCTGGGGGTTCCACCAGACCGGGGCCGTGCGCCGCAGTTCGGCGAACTCGGCCACGGGCAGTCGTTGCGCCAGGAGATCGGGATCGGTGAAGTCGAACCCGGCGGGGATGAGCGGAGCGGCCACGTTGCCTCCCACGGTTCGCCGTGAAACACGTTCTAGGTCGGATTTAAGCATACGGTGTTAACTAAAGGAAGACCGTTCAGTGAAACCCGTTTACTTGACCGATGATGCCAGGTGAGCGAGCGCTCAGTCGGCGAAGATCAAGATCGCGCCAACCCTGGGATGACTTGCGCAGAACGATAACTTGTTCTAGTTTTCGCCGTAGTGGACAGGGTTTCCCGACGAAGGGGACAAGATGGGCGTGCCGGTCATCGTCGAAGCCGTGCGGACCCCGATCGGCAAGCGGGGCGGGCTGCTGGCCGGCCTGCACGCGGCCGAACTGCTCGGGGCCGCGCAGCTGGCCCTCCTCGACCGCGCCGGGCTCGACCCGGCGCTGGTCGAGCAGCTGATCGGCGGCTGCGTCACGCAAGCGGGCGAGCAGTCGAACAACGTCACGCGCACGGCGTGGCTGCACGCGGGCCTGCCGGAGACGGCGGGCGCGACGACGATCGACGCCCAGTGCGGCTCGGCGCAGCAGGCCACCCACCTGGTGGCGGGCCTGATCGCCACCGGCGCGATCGAGGTGGGCGTCGCGTGCGGGGTGGAGGCGATGAGCCGCGTCCCGCTGGGCGCGAACCGCGCGGGCGCGTCGCCGCGGCCGTCGTCGTGGTCGATCGACCTGCCGAACCAGTACGGCGCGGCCGAGCGGATCGCGGTCCGGCGCGGGCTGACGCGAACTGACGTCGACGAGTTCGGCGTGGCATCGCAGCGGAAGGCGGCGGCCGCGTGGGAGGCCGGGCACTTCGACCGCGAGGTGGTGCCGGTGAAGGCCCCGGTCCTGTCCGCCGAGGGCGAGCCGACCGGCGAAACGCGCTTGGTCACCCGCGACCAGGGCCTCCGCGAGACGACGGCCGAGGGGCTGGCCCGGCTGAAGCCGGTGGTGGAGGACGGCATCCACACGGCGGGCACGTCGTCCCAGATCTCCGACGGCGCGGCGGCGATCCTGCTGATGGACGCCGACCGGGCCGCGGCGCTCGGCCTGCGTCCCCGGGCGAGGATCGTGGCGCAGGCGCTGGTCGGAGCCGAGCCGTACTACCACCTGGACGGCCCGATCCGCGCGACGGAGCGGGTGCTCGAGCGGGCGGGGATGACGATCGCGGACCCGGACGTGTTCGAGGTCAACGAGGCGTTCGCGTCGGTGGCGCTGTCGTGGCAGCGGGTGCTGGAGCCGGACCCGTCCCGGGTCAACGTCAACGGCGGCGCGATCGCGCTGGGCCACCCGGTGGGCAGCACGGGAGCGAGGCTGTTGACGACGGCGTTGCACGAGCTGGAGCGCCGCGACGGGTCGACGGCGCTGGTGACGATGTGCGCGGGCGGAGCCCTCGCCACGGCGACGATCATCGAGCGGCTCTAGCCGGAGAGTCGGTCATCACCTCGATTCTTGTGGCCGAGTCCGCCCCGGCCGGTCAACCGGCCAGCGAGCCCGGACGCCCGGCCATCGCCGCGAAACCGGCCGTCAGCGCGTGCGCCGCCGATTCGGCGGAGAACGACCAGTGCACGGCGAACCCGTGGCTGGTCGAGAGGTCCACCTCGCCGTAGCGCATGACGGGCAACCGGCGGTTGTTCTTGAACCGCCGGTCCGGGCCACCACGCTTGTTCACGTACTGCCAGGTCGTGTCGACCTGGACGGCGTCCGGGGGCACCGCTCCGTCTTCGATGAACCTGGTCGCTCCCGGGATCACGGAAACCGCTCCGTAGTCCAGGTCCGTGTACGTGTTCCGGTCTCGCACCAGGATGCGGTCCGGGAGGAAGTAGACCGAGCGGCCGGCCGACTGCAGGGAGGGGACGGCGATGTTCGCCTTGAGGTGCGCCGAACCGTCGACACCGCGGCGCAATACCTCACGCCGCACCAGATGACCGGCGCCGGCGTTCACTTTGCGCTGGTAGGTCGTCTGCAGATCGCCACGCGCGACCGTGCTCCACGCGCTGTGCGCGCGGCGAACCACGTCGAAGGACCCGAGCATGGACTCGAACCGCGTCCGCACGGGCCCGTCGACCTCGTAGAAAACCACTACGGTCCGGCGGATTCCGTCCCGCCAGCCGACCCACAAGGTCAGCGGCAGGCCGACCACGAGAATCCACGGAGTCGCGGCGACGAGAAGCACGCTCGCCAGGAGCACCCACGGCCACAACCGATGTGCTCGCGCCGCGGCGTTGAGCTGGGCGACGAGCGTACTGGGCGTCGCAGGCTGAAGCTCCTCGGCGCGTTTCCCGGTCACGTCGGAAAGCACGACCTGACCAGGATCCGGCAGGACCGACGCGACTCCGCGAGCGGGGGCGCGCCGCCGGTGGTGCCCGCCCGATGTCGCGCGGTACGAGACCCCGCCGGCACCGACCCGCACATAGCTCCCGCGCGGACCGGTACCCACGCGCAATCCGGGCACACCGGCCGAAATTCCGATGCCCGCCTTCGAAACGCCCACCCGGACCGGCCCCAGCCGAATGCTGGTGCGCAGGTAGATCGACATGCCCGCCTCGCTTTCGTCCGACACGACGTCGCACCCGGGGAAGGGATTGCTACGGGTGACGACCGACCGCAATCCGGCCGAGATCGACGCGTGACGGGAAGGAAGCCGAGCACGCTGAAGATCACGCACTGTTCTGTCATGCCGCGCACATCAGCCACCGGCGGTTGTGCTTGACTTCGGTGCATGATCTCGGAAAGCCGTTGCCCGGTGGAGGACGGTGAGCTCCTCGTCCGCCGCGGCGGGGAGGGGCCGGCGCTGCTGCTGATCGCCGGCGGTACCGGGGCGGGTGACTCCTACCGCGCACTCGCGAAGCAGCTGTACGCGGACTACACCGTGATCACCTACGACCGCCGCGGGCACTTCGGCAGCACCGACACCACCACCGGCCCCGTCCCGGTTTCCCGCCAGGCCGACGACGCGCTGGCCGTGCTGGAGCACGCGGGCACCGGACCGGCGGCGGTGTTCGGCTCGAGCGCGGGCGCCTTGATCGGCCTCGACCTGGTGGCCCGCCACCCCCGGAGCGTGACGACGCTGGTCGCCCACGAGCCCCCGGCGGTCCACCTGATGCCGGACGCGGGCGGCTGGCTCGAAGCGGCCGCGGAACAGGTGCGGCTGGCCCGCTCCGGCGAGCTGATGACCGCGGTGACGCGCTTCGCCGACGCGATCGCGGGCGCGGCCCTGCCCGACCTGCCCAACATCCGCCTCCCCCACGAGGCCGACTGGATCCGGCTGTTCGACCGCGAGCTGACCGAGTTCTTCGACTACCTGCCCGATCTGCGGGCGCTGCGGAAGGCCAGTACGGAGATCTTCCCCGTGGCGGGGGAAGGGAGTCGCGGGCACTACCACTACCAGCCCGCGAAGATCCTGGCCTTGGAGCTGGGGTTGCCGTTCACCGAGATGCCGGGGGCGCATCTGGCTCCGCAGCGGAACCCGGGGAAGTTCGCGGCCGCGTTGAAAGACCTCCTCAACCCGGAGCTCTGAGCCGGAAAGGCCAAAAAGCAGACAGACTCGCGACAGATTCTGTCCACCTTCCCCGCTATTCCAACAAATCGGCCACAGCTCAATCCACAATCGGCACCCGCGCGTCGGTGATCGATTCGCGCACGTATGCTCGCGGCCCGGCGGATCAGTGACCGAGGGTGGAGGATCGCCGATGACCGAGACCGAGTTGTCCCGTGCCGTGGTGGCCGTGCTGGCGCACTACTTGCAACGGCGCGCCGAAGCCGGCCAGGCCGCTTTCGACGCACCCTTGGAAGGGTTGCTCGCCCAGGTTCACGCGCGCTTTTCCGAGCCCTTTCTCGAGGAAGTGTTCGTGCGGTTCACCACCGCCCGTCGGGGCCGGTCGAAACGGACGCGATGCGGCTCTACCTCGGCCAGGAAATAGCCAAGGACGGCGACTTCGCCCGGCAGCTGCGGTCCGCGCTCGGCGGACGGAAGGCGGGCAAGGTGAAAGACATCCCAGGAGCTTGTAATGTCAAGCTGCAACATTCTCGGCGTGATGCGACCAGGCGGTCGTCTCGTCGTAGCGGGTGCCGGTTTTGAGGCAGCCGTGCAGGATGCCGACGAGCCGGTTGGCCAGTTGGCGCAGGGCGGCGTTGTGCCCGGCTCCTCGGGTGCGTTGCCGGTCGTAGTAGGCCCGTGCGCCGGGCGAGGCTTTGAGCGCGGCGAACGCCTGGGCCATCAGCGCGTCGATCAGCCGGTCGTTGTGGACGAACCGGGCCAGGGCGACCTTTTTCTTGCCCGACGCGCGGGTGATCGGGGAGGTGCCGGCGTAGTTCTTGCGGGCTTTGGCGGTGGCGTAGCGGTGCGGGTCGTCCCCGAACTCGGCGAGCACCCGGGCGCCGAGCACCGCTCCCAGCCCGGGCTGGGAGGCGATGATCTCAACGGCCGGGTGCTGCCCAAAATGGGTCTCCACCTGCCCCTGCAAGGTCTTGACCTGAGTGTTGAGTGTGGTCAGGACCGCGATCAGTGCCTGGACCGAGGCGGCGTAGGCCTCCGCCACGATCTCGGGCTGGCCGAGGTGCTCGGACCGCAGCGCGGCCTGCACCGCCGCAGCTTTCTCCGCGATGTTCTTGCGGCGCGCGCGTTTCAGCGCGCCACTGATCTGGGCGATCGTCAGCCGGGCGGCCCGCGCCGGGGTCGGGGCCTTGGCCAGCAGTTCCAGGGTGTCGGCGGCGTCGAGGTCCTCGAACGCGACGAGCGCGGCCGGGAAGTAGTCGAGCAGCGCGTGCCGAAGCCGCTGGGTGTGCCGGGTCCGCTCCCAGACCATCGTCTTGTGAACGCGGGCCAGGACCTTGACCGCATCGGCGGTGGGGCTGTCCCCGGCGATCGGCCGCAGCTCGTGGGAGTGGGTGCGGGCCATATCCGCCAGCACGTGCGCGTCCCCGGCGTCGCTTTTGGCTCCCGACACCCCGAGCCGGTCCCGGAACCTGGCCGCCTGCAACGGGTTGACCGCCAGCACCGTGTAGCCGGCCGCGACCAGCGCGGCCACCCACGGGCCCCGGTCGGACTCGATCCCGACCAGCACCTCCACGTCCTCGGCATCAGCTTCGCCAAGCTGCTCGCCGATCATCGCGTGCAGCCGGGCCATCCCCGCCACGCCCTCGGGCAGCCGGGCCCTGGCCAGCCGGCGACCCGAGTCGTCCATCAGCTCGACGTCGTGATGATCCTCGGCCCAGTCATCTCCCACGAACAGCCGCAACAGCGCTTCCTCTCTCGATCCCGATCACCCTGTGCAGCCCGCGGGAGAACCGTCAGCGACCTAATCAAGCAGTGCTTCCCGCCACGAACACGCAGGGCACGACATCCCAGCAGCGATCAACTCTCCCGGCCTGCCGGCAGGGGCACGGTCTTTCAGCAGGACTCAGCAGTCCAGGACAAAAAAGTGCTCACCCACCGGTCGGCTACCACCAGGAGTGTGCCGGATGGCCACTCCCAGAACTGATTAGGACAACGGAAAGCCAAGCGCTGGGTCGCCGCGGCCGTCGGCGTCGTGCTGCTGCTGGCCGCCGTGTTCGTCGTCGCCCGGCTGACCCAGTCGCCGGTCCAGCCGGTCGCGGCCGCGCCGACCACCGTCACCGCCACGCCCACCAACCAGCCGGACACGCGCACGCCGCCGACGTCGACCACGGAACCCGCACCGGAAACGAGCGAAACCGCCGGGTCCGCCGTCCCGGGCGACGGCAGCAGCGTGCCCAAGGGATCCCCGGTCTCGCTGCTCGACCTGCCCCTCACGAACAACGAATGGCACGTCCAGCACGGCGACCACGACGTGCAGCTCACGCAGTACCAGAACTCCCTGTGGACCATGCTGGCGACGTGCAACAGCAGCGCTTATCGCGGCGAACAGCAGTTCCGGCTGAAGAACTTCACCCGCCTCGAAGTCAAAGCCGTCGGCACCGACTCGACCGCTTCCCCGGATCTCGCGGTGAAGTTCGAAGTGTTCCTGAACGACGACGGCGTCAACGCGAAACAGACCGTCGTCGTGAACCCCGGGGAAACCAAGACGCTCGCCGTCGACCTTCCGGCGAACGTCTTCGCGGTGAAACTCCGCACCTCGTTCACCACTCCCGCGGGCAAACCGTGCCGGAGTGGCAACGCGGTTTGGGGATCGCCTTTCGTCGTCGCCGCCGGGCGCTGAACACCACCAGGACGGAGATCGGACCATGAACACCGTCTTCATCAACTTCCGCGTCGGCGACGCCCAGGACACCGCCGTGCTGATCGACCAGAAGCTGTGCCGGGTCTTCGGCGTCGACAACGTCTTCCGGTCCAGCCGGTCGATTCCCAAGGGGGTCGCGTTCGACCCGGCCCTCGTCGAAGCCGTCACCGGCTGTGCGGTCTTCCTGGCGGTGATCGGGCCGAACTGGCTCACCCTCGAGCACGAGGGCAGGCGGCGGATCGACGCGCCCGCCGACTGGGTGCGCACCGAGATCGAGCTGGCGATCGCCGGCGGCAAGCCGATCATCCCGGTCCTGGTCGGCGACCGCCCGCGGCCCACCGCGGCCGAGCTGCCCCCGACCATCGCCGACCTGGCCGGGCGGCAGGACCTCCGGATCCACCACCGCACCGCGGAGTACGACCTCAAGCACCTCGTCGACGCGGTGCGGGAGCACCTCGGGCCGCGGCTTCCCCCGAGGCCCGAGGTTCCGGACTCGGCTCTGGTCACGACGCTGCCGCACGCGGGCGTGCCCTCCGACGTGCGCCTCGGACCGGCCGGCATCGACGGCCATCTGTTCAGCGACAGCGTCATCCACCGCAGCGAGCTCTTCGCCCAGAGCCCTCGTGCCTCGATCGGCTTCAGTCTGGGCCGGAACTACCGGCGGTTCGAATCGACCGTCGGCGTCCTCGACAACGCGGCCGACGCGGACCAGGTCGGCGTCTTCCAGGTCTTCCTGGACGGGCAGCCGGGCCCCGAGGTGACCGCCGGGCTCGGGCGGTCCCGGGTGCTCCGGGCCGACGTCACCGACGTGCTGCGGCTCGAGCTGCGGTCGTACCGGCCGGGGACCACGGTGAGCCCGTTGCTCGCCGGTGCCCGGATGGCGGGCGGGTTGTCGAACCACCTGCCGGAGCTGGCGTGGGGCAACCCCGTGGTGCACTCCTGAGCCGACGCCGATCGTCAGACCACCCGGACGCCGTCCTTCCACACCTCCCGGATGTTCGACGCCAGCGCCGGGAAGTCGTACGGATCCCCGGCCACCACCACGAGATCCGCCCGCAGCCCCGGCGCGACCCGCCCCAGCTCGCCGTCCAGCCCCATCAACCGGGCCGCCGACGACGTCGTCGCCTCCAGCACGTCGCCCGGTGTCATCCCGCACGCCGCCATCAGGGCCAGTTCCTCGAGGTTCGTCCCGTGCGGGCCCACGCCGCTGTCCGTGCCCATCGCGATCCGGACTCCCGCCGCATACGCTCGGCGCAGCGAATCGCGATGGACCTCCACCACTTCACGCGCCTTCGCCACCACCGCGGCCGGGAGGTCCACTCCCGCGTCCGCCGCCCGGACCACGTTCACCGGCGCGATCAACGTCGGCACCAGCCACGTCCCGTGGCCCAGCATCAGCTCGATCGCCTCGTCGTCGAGGTAGATCCCGTGCTCGATCGAGCGCACCCCCGCGCGGACCGCGTTCTTGATGCCCGCCGCGCCCTGGGCGTGCGCCATCACCGGGCGGCCCTGCATCGCCGCCTCCGTCACCAGGACGTCCAGTTCCTCCGGGGTGAACTGGGAATGCCTCGGGTCGTCGCGCGGGGACAGCACGCCGCCCGTCGTGCACACCTTCAGCACGTCCGCGCCCGCTCGCAGCAGCGTCCGGGCCACGCGGCGCATCTCGTCCGGCCCGTCCACCGTCGCGTCCGGGCGGCCCGGGTGCGGGACCAGCAGCGGGACGCACAGCCCCGACGGGTGCCACGCGTCGCCGTGGCCGCCCGTCGGGCTGATCAGGCCGATCGAAATCTGCAGGCGGGGCCCCGGGATCAGCCCGTCGTCCACCGCCTGCTTGATGCCGAGGTCGGCGCCCGACGCGTCGCGGACCGTCGTGATGCCCAGGCCGAGCGTCGCCCACAGGTTCCGCGCCGCTTCGTAGAACTGGTAGGAAAACGGCTTCTGCACGCGGGCGAGCAGCCCGATGTCCGACACCGTCACGTGCACGTGGCAGTCGAACAACCCCGGCAGCAGCACCGTTCCCGCGCAGTCGACGCTCTCGTCGCCGTCCAGGTCCGTGCCGACGTCGACGATCCGGCCGTGCTCGACCACGACGTCGGCCGCCGCCGGGTCCGCGCCCGTGCCGTCGAACACCGAGCCGCCCGTGAAGACCGTGCGGGTCACGCCGCCTCCTCCGAAACCACGGCCCGGCCCGCCAGGAGCCGTTCCACCACGACGGCCACCGCGAGCACGGCGACGTTCACCCCGAGCCCGACCAGGCCCACGTTGACGGTGCCGACCAGGTGGGTGTCCACAAAGGTCAGCCAGATGACGACGAGCTCGCCGGCGATCAGCCCGGCGAACACCGGGCCCTTCCCGACCGGTACCCGCCGCAGGAAGCCCAGCAGGTTGGCCGGGGCCAGCTGGACCGACCCCGAATAGGTGAGCAACAGCAGGTTGGCCAGCAGGTCCGGCCGGAAGATGCCGAGCACGAGGGCAAGGGTACTCGCGAGCACAACCGTGCCGTGGTTGATCCAGAACTGCCTGCGGCCGCTGCGGACGCGGACGATGTTGCGCGCCACCAGCGACGAGATGCCGATCAGGATCCCGGCCGCCGGCACCATCGCCGTCGCCGTCGCGGCGACCACGACGATGCCCGTCACCCAGCCGGGCAATGCGTCTTTCGACAGCGTCAGCAGTACGCCGTTCGGGTCACTCCCCTTGGGTACCACGATGATCGCGGCGAACCCGATCACCATCGGCAGCAGCAGGCACAGCTCGTAGACCGGCATCCAGGCGTAGTTGCGCCGCAGCACCTTCGGGTCGCGCGCGGACATCAGCGCCGGCCACGAGTGCGGCAGCGTCATCAGGCCGACGCCGATCGCGCTGACCAGCATGCTCGTCACGAACCACACGTGGTCGTTCGCTCCACTGTGGACGATCAGCTTCTCCGGGTGCAGCTGCTCGATCTTGTGGAAGACCGCGGGGATGCCGCCCGCGAAGTGCGTCGGCACGGCGACGATCAGCACCACCAGCGCGACGAGCATGATCCCGTCCTTGAAGTACGACGTCGCCGCGACGCCGCGCAACCCGGCCCACAGCACGAACGCGACCACCAGCACGCTGCCCGCGACCATGCTCAACGTCCCGGACGCGGTGTCGCCGGTGACGAGCCGGACGATCAGCCCGAGCCCGGTGATCTGCAGCTGCAGGTACGGCAGCACGAAGATCACGCCGAGCACCGCGGACAGCGTCCCGAGCGTCCGGCTGGAGTAGCGGTCCTCGAGGAAGTCGCCCTGGGTGAGGTAACCGCGGTCCTTCCCCATCGTCCACAGGCGCTTGGCGAGGAAGAACAGCACGACGTAGGCGATCGGCACGTACGGCAGCGCATACATCGCCGCGACACCGCCGGAGAACGCGAGCCCGGCCATGCCGAGGAAGGTGAAGGTGGTGAACACCTCCCCGGCCTGCAGGAACCACATGGTGAGCGCGCCGAAGCGGCGGCCGCCGACGGTCCACTCGGACAGGTCGGCGACGGGCTTGCGCCGCCCGACGAACCCCAGGACCCCGATCAGCACGATGCCCACGAGCGTGAAGGCGAGGATCATGCGTCGTCCTCCCCCGCGGCGCGCATCAGGCGCTCCGACAGCAGCAGCGCCGGGGTGAACATGAGGCACCAGAACGCGCCCCACACGATCATCCGCGGCAGCCCGAGCCACAGCCCGGTGGTGTTGACGAACGGCAGGAACGGCATCAGGACCAGCGCGACGACGGGCAGCAGCGGCGGCCAGTGGTAGCTGCGCACGGGCGTCACCCGGCCAGGAGCGCGAGGCGGCGGACGGCGAGCTCGGCCAGCAGCGCGGCGCCGTCGCCGAGCACGCTGTCGTCGAACCGGGCGCGCGGCGAATGGTTGTCCGGCGCGGTCGCCGGGTCCGTCGGGCAGGCGCCGAGGAACAAGTACGCGCCCGGAACCCGTTCGAGGACCCGGGAAAAGTCCTCCGACCCGGTGATCGGATCGGCCATCTCGGTGAACCGCTCCTCGCCGAAGACGTCGCGGATCGTGGCGGCGACGAAGTCGTACGCGCCGGCGTCGTTGACCGTCGCCGGGTACTCCGGCTCGTAGGTGACGTCGATGTCGAGCCCGTGCGCGGCGGCGATCCCGCGGCACACCTGGACCGCGCGCTCCCCCACGCGTTCGGCGACCTCCGGCGAGAACGACCGCAGCGTCGCCTCGAACACCGCGTCGTCCGGGATGATGTTGCGCCGGGTGCCCGCGTGGAACGAGCCGACCGTGATCACCACGGGGTCGAAGACGTCGAAGGTGCGGGTGACCATCGTCTGCAGCGCGGTCACCATCTCGCAGGCGGCGGGGATGGGGTCCCGGGCGTCGTGCGGTGACGAGCCGTGCCCGCCGTCGCCGAGCACGCGGACCGCGAGGGCACCGGAGGCCGCCATCAGCGTGCCGGGCCGGGCGACGAAGTGGCCCTTCGCGTAGCTCGCGGCCGAAACGTGCAGGCCGTAGGCGGCGTCGACGTGCTTGCCGGACGCGGTCAGCACGCCTTCCTCGATCATGTGCCCGGCGCCGTCCCAGCCTTCTTCGCCGGGCTGGAACATGAACACGACGTCGCCGGGCAGGTCGGCCCGGCGCGCGGCGAGCAGCCGGGCCGCGCCGACGAGTCCCGCCGTGTGCAGGTCGTGGCCGCAGGCGTGCATGGCGCCGTCGAGGGTGGAGCTGAACTCCTCGCCGCTGGCTTCGGTCACCGGGAGCGCGTCCATGTCGCCGCGCAGCAGCACGGTTCCGCCCGGTTGGCCGCCGCGGAGAACCGCCGTGATCGACGAGAGGTTCTTGCCGAGGCTGACTTCGAGGGGCAGGCCGTCCAGCGCCGCGAGGACGCGTTCTTGGGTGCGCGGCAGGTGCAGCCCGATCTCGGGAATGCGGTGCAGGTCGCGGCGCAGGGCGACCAGTTCGTCGAGCAGGGCGGCGGCGTCGGAGCGCAGGTTCATACGGACCCCCAACCGGATCGTCGACTTATGCTGATCCGCAGATCATGCAAGTGTCGAGCACATTCGCCGGGAAAATCCGACGGAACCACCGTTTCGAGGGCAGATGAGCGAAGAATCCGCCATGTTGGACGAGCAGGACCTCAAACTGGTCGACGCGCTCCAGGCGGCGCCGCGAGCGTCGTGGTCGACGCTCGGCAAGGCGCTCGGCCTGGGCGCGGTGACGGCCGCGCGGCGGTGGGACGCCCTCGTCGAACGCGGCGACGCCTGGCTGACCGCGTACGCGGGCGGAGAGCTGAGCGCGCAGCTGGCGCTGGCGTTCGTGGAGATCGACTGCGAGCCGGGTGCCGCGCTGGACGTCGCGGCGGTGCTGGCCGCGGACGTGCACGTCGTGACGGTCGAGTACGTCGCGGGCTCGTTCGACCTGCTCGCGCACGTGGTCGCGCCGAACCTGCGGGCGCTCGGCGCGCACGTGCTCGGCCACGTGGCGACGGTGCCGGGTGTGGCCCGCGTGCGGACGGCGCTGTCCCCGCGGATGTTCACCGAGGGCAGCCGGTGGCGGGTCCGGGCGATTTCGCCCGGCCAGCGGGAAGCGCTGGCGACGCGGCCGGTGCGCAACCGGGCGGCGTTGCGCTTCGACGAAGCCGACCGCGCCCTGATCCTGGCGCTGGGTGCGGACGCGCGGGCGTCGGCGGCGGCGTTGGCGATCGAACTGGGCGTCGGCGCGACGACCGTGCGGCGGCGGCTGGACGCGTTGCTGGGCCGGGGCGCGATCCGGGTGCGGTGCGAGATCGCGCGGTCGCTGTCGCCGGCGCCGGTCACGGTGACGCTGTGGCTGCGGGTGCCGCCGGACAAGCTGGAGACGACGGCCCGGTCGCTGGCGATGCTGCCGGAGGTCCGGATGTGCGCGGCGCTGTCCGGGGCGGCGAACCTGATGCTGGTGGTGTGGCTGCCGGCCCAGCACGACACGGTGGCGCTGGAGGCGGTGCTGGCGGCGAAGCTGCCGTGGCTGGAGATCACCGGCCGGGCCGTGACGCTGCGGAGCGTGAAGCTGATGGGCCGGGTGCTCGACGCCGCGGGACGGGGTGTCGGGCGGGTGCCGCTGGACTTCTGGGCCGCGGTCCCCGCACCGGAGCACGGGGACCGCGGCGTGCGCCGGTCCGGGGGATGAGGGGGGTGAGGTGGAGGGAAGCATCCCCCGGACCGGGGTCTTCGGGCGCGGTTCCCGGCGCCGGGTGCGTCGGCGGAGGAGTTCCGGCGCGGTGGACTCGGGGGGTGAGGTGGAGGAAAGCGTCCACCGGCCGGAACTCGCGGGCGGGAGCGACTCCCGCCGTCTCCTCCTTCGCTGATCCGGCTCGACCGGATCGGGTGGGTGAAGAATCCCGGTCCGGCGGGCGGGGGGTGAGGTGGAGGGAAGTGCCCACCGGACCGGGGTTCGGGGCGCGGGACGGGGTCCCGCGGTTCTTCGGGTGGTGCCACCGGCCCGGCGGCCTTGGGGGTGAGGTGGAGGGAAGGGCCGCCGGGCCGGGGTTCGGGGGTGGATCAGCCGTCCATCTCGAACTGGTCCACTGTGGACTATGGACGGACGGTCACTCCGCGCAGGTCTTCCCGGAGTTGATGCAGTTGACCAGCCGGCCCATGATCTGCCTGCTCATCACGTTCGCGAAGTCGTCGTGGTCGGACCGCGGGTTGTGCTTCTCCTGGGCGAAGGCGTCCACTTTGTACTGACCGTTCTGCTGGACGTCCTGCGGGATGTCGTAGACCAGCGTCACCTGCAGCTGGGGCACGTTCTTGAAGCCCTGCGGGCACTTGCCCTGCCGGTCGGCGAACACGATGTGGGTGCGGTGGTTCTCGCTGTCGGTGTTCTTGCCGTCCCAGCAGTTCGGGAAGGCGTGGATGCGCTCCACCTTGCTGCCCTCGGGGCAGATCGGGTAGAGGTCGGTCAGCCGATCCTCGAACCCGGTGCAGGTCCAACTGGCCCGCGCGTTGGCCGGGCCGTTGGTGCTCTGCTTGGCGTCACCGTAGAGCACGCGCAGGCCGAGCGGCATCGCGGTGACCTGCTGGGCCCCGCCGGAGACGAACTTCAGCTCCGCGGACTCCGGCTCGACGATCTCGCCGTCGTTGTCGCCGACTTCTTCGTTCTCGCCCTGCGGACCGCCGAGCTCTTCCTGCTGCTGGCCCTGGTTCTGGTTCTGCTGGTTGTTGTTCTGGTTGTTCTGGTTGTTCTGGTTCTGCTGCTGGTCGCGCTGACGGCGCTGGCGGTCCTGCTGCCCGTCGCGGTTGGCGTCCTGGCCGTCCTGCTGCTGGGCGTTCCGGTCGTCCTGCTGCTGCGCGTTCTGGTCGCCGTTGCGCCCGGCGCTCGTGCGGCCACCGCCGCGGCCGTCGCGCTCGCGCTGGTCCTGCTCCTGCGCGGCCTGGGCGTCCTGCCCGCTCTGGTCCTGCTGGACGTCACCGGTCTTGCCCTGCTGTTGCTGCTGGGCCTGCTGGTTTTCGTTCTCGTTGGCCGCGTCGTCTTCGCGGTCGATCCGGATGACGGGCCAGAAGTACGCCGACTGGTCACCGTTCTTGCAGGTGGTGTCGCCGGCCAGGAGGCTCTTCAGGTTCGAGTCGGCGTCGGTGGTCACGTTGCCGACGTAGTCGTGCAGGTGCTGGGCGCCGTTCTTGATCCCGGGCTGGGCGATGAAGTTGTCCGGGTTGTGGTGCGCGCCGTCGGCGTTCGTTCCACAGTCGACGGTGAAGGATCCTCGCGCGCCCTTCTTCTTCAAGGCCGCGTTGACGTTGTTGCCGGCGGGAACCTTGTTGATGTCGATGAAGAACGACGGGTCCGCGGGGTCCGCGCTGGCCTCGCCCGTGCGGCCCGTGCTGACCGCGACGGCGAGCGCGCCGACGGCGATCGCCAGGCCGATCGCGCCCATCGCGATCTTGGTACGGCGGGCGACGCGATGCTTGCCCGTCACGGGGGACCGAGAATGGTTCCGGGCCATAGACTAGTTCACCTCGTTCGTTTTTCCGGGCACGCCGAACTGCGCGGCGGCCCGGGCAAGAACTGCCGATAATTGAGGTCGAGATCGCTCGGAACCCGGGGGATGCGTTCGGTTCCGGCTGTCGGGATGCATCGGGGGATGCATTGGGGGATACGGATGCCGTCCGCGCGAGGTTCAAAAGCGACCGGCTCGTTATCTGTTCGTTATCTGCCGAGGCGCAACCCGGCACCATTCACGCAGGCAGGCGGGCTGAAGGGCCCTTTCCTCGCATCACATGCGAGGAAAGGGCCCTTCACCGCATCAGATGAGGTGAACGTCCCCTTCAGCGCTGCACGACGACGAGCACCGTGCCGTCGTCGCCGCGGACCTCGAACCGGCCGATCTGGTCCATGGCCAGCGAGATGGAACCCTGCAGCCGCAACGGTTCGGGCGAACCGGGGATGCCGAACCCCTTGGGCGGCACCGACCAGCCGGAGACGACGCGATCGTCGCCCGCCGTCGAGACGGCGACCAGCTGGCACTTCATCGGCCCGACGATGCCGCGCAGCTCGAGCTCGACGCGGCTGCCCCACTCCACCGGCGACACCGTCACGAGCGCGCTGACGGCGGACCCGCCGCTGCCGCGGCCGTAGGTCTGCCCGCCACCGGGCTGGCCCGGCGACTCGGGCGACGGCGGCGGCGTGGACGTCGCGAGCACGCTCGGCGACGCCTTGCCGCTCGGCGCGGCCAGCGACGCGGGCGGGACGGCGTCGGCCGGGCGGACCGCGAGGGTCACCAGCGGGCCCGCGATCACCGCGGCGGCGGCCGCGGCCCCGGCGAGGATGCCGATCCGCTTGCGGCGGCGGCGCTTGACGGCGGCCTCTTCCATCAGGCCGCGCAGCACGCGCGGCCCCGGCGCGAGGGTGCGCGGGCTCGGCGCGGGCAGCGGCGGTTCCGGCCAGCTGCGCTTGACCAGGTCGAGGACGTCCGGGAGCTGGTAAGGCTCGATCAGGTCGAGCTGGCAGTGCGGGCAGTTCATCAGGTGGGCTTCGAACTGGGTGCTCTCGGCCTCGCTGAGGACGCCGAGCACGTACGCGGCGACATCGGTGTGCGCGGACCCGGCCACCCTCACTTCACCCCCGCTCGCGCAGGGCCCGGCGCAGCGCGCGGACGGCGTGGTGGATGCGGGACTTGATGGTGCCGGGAGGCACGCCGAGGGTCGCCGCGACCTCGTTGACCGTGCGGTCGCGCAGGTAGGTCTGCTGGATGGCCTCGCGCTGCTCGGGCGAAAGGCCCTGCAGCGCCTCGTAGACGATCATCGCGGCGAGCGTGCGGTCCGACTCGTCGGACACCGCGATCGCGTCGGATTCGATCTCTTCGAGCTTCCTGGGGACGGACGCTGCGGCTGCGCCAGCCGTCGATGACGATCCGCCGGGCCACCGTGAACAGCCAGGCGCGCAGCATCTCCGGCTGGCGGTCGAGCTTGTCGGCGTTCCGCCACGCCTTGATCAGGGTCTCCTGCACGACGTCCTCGGCCCACTGCCGGTCGTGGCCGGTCAGCCGCAGCGCGAACGCCATCAGGGACCCGCCGAACTCCTGGTACAGCGCCTTCGCCAAGTCGTCGGAGGCGTCGTCGGACCCGACGACGACTTCCGGGTCTTGAACGGGTCTCAGCGCTCGAGTGTGCCGTCCCACGCGGGACATCCTGGTGCTCCGGACGGGCTACGTCCAGTACCAATCGGACCCGAAACTTTTTTGAACCGTTTCCGGACCGTGTCCGTATCCCCTACCGAAGACCCCGACAAGGCGTTGTCCCCCGCAACGCTCCGCATCCACTCCGGACCGAATGTCCACTGTGGATCCTTCGCGCGCTTTTCCGCCTCACCCCAGGCTACTGCGCGTAGTCATGCCCACGGAGGAGCAGTGATCCGCATTCCCCGACCGGTGGTCCCCGCCGCCGTGTGCCTCACCGCACTCGCCCTGCTCACCGCGTGTTCCGCCGGCGCGTCCACGACCGGCGGCGGGTACGCCGCCGGCGGCGCCGCCATGCAGATGCCCATGCAGGGCCAGCAAGCCGTTCAGCAACCGTGGCCCATGCCCGTCCCGATGACCGCCAACTCGACCGACCCGGCGAAGAGCCAGCTGCGCGCCGCGCGGCCGTTCGACCTGGGGCCGATGCTCGTCGACGGTACGGGGTACACGGTGTACCGCTACGACAAGGATTCCCCGAACCCGTCGCGCTCCGCCTGCGTCGGCGCCTGCACCGACAAGTGGATCCCGGTGCGCGCCGCCGGCCAGCCGTCGCTGATCGGAGTCGACCCGTCCCTGGTCGGCACGCTGACCCGCGACGACGGCACCGACCAGCTCACCCTGGCCGGCTGGCCGCTCTACCACTACCTGCCCGACGAGATGCCCGGCGAGACGCTGGGCCAGGGCATGAACGACGCGTGGTACCCGATCACGCCGGACGGCCAGAAGATCGAGGCCACCCAGGACACGTGGAGGGCCAATGCTTTCCGCATCTGAGCTGGACACGCTGCCGGTGCCGCGGGAGCGGTTCCGGACGGCGGCCCGGATCCTGGTCGTGCTGGCCGCGGTCGCGGCCCTGCTCGCCCCCGGCGCCGAGTCGACGGCCCAGCAGCAGAGCACCGCCGTCCCGGCCACCGACGCGGTGCTGCTGGTCAAGGTCCGCCAGGCCGGGCTCTGGGAGATGCCGGCGGGCATGATGGCCATCCAGAAGGGCTCGAGCCAGGTCGTCAAGGACGTCGGCTTCGCGCTGATGGTCGACCACGGCCGCCTCGACGTCTTCACCCGCCAGCTGGCCCAGACCATGGGCGTCGCGCTGCCCGCCGTCCCGTCGGACGAGCAGCAGGGCTGGCTGCGGGAGATGCAGGCCGCGAGCGGGCCGACCTTCGACTCGGTCTTCGCCAACCGCCTGCGCGCCGCGCACGGCGCGATCCTGTCGATCCTCGCGCAGGTCCGGGCCGGCACCCGCGACGAGCGGGTCCGGGCGTTCGCGACGACCGGCAACCAGGCGGTGATGCGCCACATCACGCTGCTGGAGAGCACCGGCATGGTCGACTACACCGGCCTGCCCGAGGCCAACGTCTCCACCACCGCCGCGCCCGCCGGGGCGCAGCTCGGCCTCGACACGTCCCAGATCGCCGTGGTGGCGGCGTTGTTCCTCCTGGTCGGCGGCGGCCTCTTCTACGTGCTGCGCCAGATCAAGAGCAACCGCGGCCGCGCCCGGGCAGTTCGGCCGGCCGCCGTGAGAACCGGGGGTAGCCGTGGTTGAGACCTGGCACGACGCCACGATCCTGATCACCCAGCAGTTCCAGCCGAAGACCGACCCGGCGGCCCGCGGCCTCGCGGCCTTCGCCGCCCGCGCGTCCTACGCGGCGATGATGCTCACGCTCACCTGGGGCGTGCTCACCGCCACCGGCTGGGTGCGCTCGGTCACCGGCCGCAAGGCGCTGCGCAGCACGCACATGGTGCTGGCGACCGGGACGCTGATCTTCGGCGGCATCCACGCGCTGGGCTTCTTCTACCTGACGATCCAGCCTTACAGCCTGCAGTACCTGTTCCTGCCGTTCCTGTCGGGCCAGGAGACCCGGCACAGCATGGGCATCGTCGGCTTCGAGGTCATGCTGGCCATCGCGCTCACCGCGGGCCTGCAGCGGTTCACCTCCTACCGCCGCTGGCTGTGGCTGCACCGCTGCGCGTACCCGGCGGTGGCGCTGACCGCGCTGCACGCCTGGTTCGGCGCGATCGCCAACGGCCACCTCGCGACCGTGTGGCTGGGCGGCATCACGCTGCTCATCCCGGCCGTGACGGTGTCGCTGCTGCGGTTCCTGCCGGCCCACACCCTCGAACGCATCGGACTCGTGGAAGAGCAGGTGGCCTGAGATGGCTCTCCGTTTGCCCGGTGGCGGGCCCCGGATCAGCGTCGACAACGACCGGTGCGAGCTCTACGGCATCTGCGCCATGGAGGCGCCGGACGTGTTCGACCTCGGCCAGGACGGCCGCCTGCGCTTCCGCAAGCGGCTGCTGGACGAAGACACCATGGAACAGGCGAAGATGGCCGCCCGCTGCTGCCCGATGCAGGCGGTCGTGATGAGAGGGGACCTCGATGGCTGACGGCGACCGGATCGTCATCGTCGGCGCGGGCGTCGCCGGGCTGCGTGCCGCGGAACGCCTGCGGGAACTGAACTTCGACGGCGAGATCGTGCTCATCGGCGACGAAGCGCGGCGCCCGTACCACCGGCCGATGATTTCGAAGGCACTGGTGATGGGCACCGAACGGCCCAGCGACGTGGGCCTTTCGCACTACCTGCCCGACCTCGACGTGCACTGGCGCCTCGGCGCGCGCGTGATGCACCTGGACACCGTCGAGCGGGTCGTGCACCTGCCCGGCGGCGAATCCCTCTGGTACGACGGCCTGATCGCCGCGACCGGCGTCTACCCGCGGCACCTGCCCGGGGCTCCGCGCCACGACCCGCGGGTGCGGATCCTGCGCACGGTCGAGGATTCGATGGCCGTGCGGCGCTGCCTGCACGCCAGCAAGAAGCCGGCCGTCGTGATCGGCGCGGGCTTGATCGGCAACGAGTTCGCCGCGAGCATGCGGCACATCGGCCGCGACGTCACGCTGGTCGGGCACGCGAAAGCGCCGTTGCACCGCTTCGGCGACCGCGTCTCGAGCGGCATCGTCGAGGCGCACCACGAGCACCGCGCGAAGCTGGCGATGAAGAGCGAAGTGCGGCACTGGATCAGCACGAAGGACACCGTCGGGCTGCACCTGACGAACAACCAGCTGCTGGTCGCCAGCGTCGTCGTGCTCGCCATCGGCAGCGTCCCGTCGGTGGACTGGATGCGCGGCTCCGGCCTCGACATCAGCGACGGCGTGCTCTGCGACGCGAAGCTGTTCGCCGAGGGCGCTTCCGACGTCGTCGTCGCCGGGGACATCGCGCGCTGGCCGAACCTGCGCTTCGACGAGACCCCGCGGCGGGTCGAGCACTGGATCAACGCCGTCGAGTCGGCCCGGCACGCGGCCGAGAACCTGCTGATGGGCCACTCGAGCGCGAAGCCGTTCACCCCGCTCCCCCGCGCCTGGTCGACGTTGTACGACACGCGGCTGCAGATGTGCGGGATGCCGTCGTTGGCCGAGGACACCGTGTCGCTGGCCGACGGCATCACCGGCTTCATCCGTGACGGGCGGCTCGTCGGCATCTCCTCGTGGGACAAGCCGCGGGCGATGCTCGACTGGATGGCCGAGCTCGACCGCCGTCTCCCGGCGCCGGACTACGTGCCCGAGCCGGAGCCGGCGCCCGCGGTGCCCGAGGTCGAGCCGTCGCTGGCCGCGCTGTCGGCCGAGGTGCCGCCGGAGTTCGAGAGCGGCTTCGACCAGCAGGCCTTCGAGCGCGAGTTCGCGAGCGAGTTCGCCAACGACATCCCGACGACGGCCTTCCCCGCCCAGTCGCTGCCGGTGGCGGCCCTGCCGACGATGGCCATCCCGATGGGGAGGTAGAGAAGCCGGGACGGGGCTGCGCGCGGCGGCCACCGTCCCTCGCCGGTCACCACGCCCCCTCCGCGGCTGGGCGGTGTGGTGACCGGCCCCCAGCGTCCCCCTGCCCGCCTCGCGTGGTCGACCGAGCGCCCGGCGGGCCTGGAGAGGGCCATCCCGA
This sequence comes from Amycolatopsis nalaikhensis, assembly GCF_030264295.1. Classification (GTDB taxonomy): domain Bacteria; phylum Actinomycetota; class Actinomycetes; order Mycobacteriales; family Pseudonocardiaceae; genus Amycolatopsis; species Amycolatopsis nalaikhensis. The sequence continues at coordinate 10,254,258 of NZ_CP127173.1, forward strand.
GGGAACCCGACGCCTTCGGGATGGCCTTCTTCCGGCACACCGGGCGGGGGCCCGGGGTCGAGCGCCGCGGCGGGACTACCCGCCGGGGCGTGCGGGCCGTGGGGTCTTCGCGGCGGAAGGGTATGCCGCCGCGAGGGCTGCACGGTCCGCGGTCGGGGTTGCACCGGTGCGAGGCCGTCCCGGGGGAAACGGGAGCCCCCGGGACGGCTTTCACCCCGCGCGCCGGGACACCCGCGACTCCGCCACGACGAACGCGCCGAGCACGAGCACGGCGATCCCGACCACGCGCAACCCGGCGTCTGCGCCCGAGACGAACGCCGTGACGACGTCGGGCGCGTGCCCGGCCCGGGCGACGGCTTCGGCGACCGTGTGCGCCCCGCGCGCTTCGGACGGGAGTGCTTCGGCGAACTTCGCGGTCAGCACCGTGCCGATGACGGCGACGCCGAGCGCGCTGCCGAACTCCCGCGTCGTGGCCTGCAGCCCGGTGCCCACGCCCGCCTGCGACGGCGGCAGCGAACCGGCGATGACACCCGACAGCGTCGGCAGCGCCAGCGTCACCCCGATCCCGGTCACCACGAGCCACGCCGCGTAGACCGCGTACGGCGTTTGGATGTCGCTTGTGGACAGTCCGAGCAGGCCGCCGCCGACGAAGGCGAACGCGAGCGCGACGGTGGTGTCGAGGCCGATGCGCCGGGACAACGGCCCGGCGTGGCGTCCGCCGAGGATGATCGGGACGGTCAGCGGGATGATCCCGAGCCCGGTGCCCAGCACGCCGAACCCCTTGGCGTACTGGAGGAACGACGCGTTGACGTAGAAGAGCGCGAACATGCCGAAGAACACCGCCGTCATGCCGAGGCAGGCGCTGCGCAGGCCCGAGATCCGGAACAGCCGGGGGTCGAGCAGCGGGTGTTCGGACTTGAGCTCCCGGAGGACCCAGGCGGTGAACAGCACGGCGGCCGCGGCGAAGCCGATCACGACGACCGCACTCCCCCAGCCCGCTTCGGGTCCTTGGACGATCCCGACGAGCAGAGCGACCGAGGCACCGACGAGCAGCACCGCGGCCACCGGGTCGAGCCGCCGGTCGTGGCGCGCCGACACGGGCGCGATCCGGGCCACCAGCGCGGCTTCGACGAGCGCGACCGGCACGGCGGCGGCGAACAGCCAGCGCCACGACCCGCCGGCCAGGACCACCCCGCCACCGACGTTGCCGACGACGCCACCGATGCCGGTCATCGACGCCCAGGTGGCGATCGTCGCGGGCTTCCGGTGCGCGGGCACGGCGTGCAGCAGGACGGCGAGGGAGTTGGGCAGCACGGCGGCGGCGCCGAGCCCGGTGAGCGCGCGGCCCGCGAGCAGGAGGACGACGTCCGGCGCGACGGCCGACAGCAGCGCACCCGCCGCGACCAGCCCGAGCCCGGCGAGCAGGACGCCCTTGCGGCCGAACCGGTCGCCCGCGGCGCCGCCGGGGATGACGAGGCAGGCGAAGACGATGACGTAGGTGTCGACGATCCAGACCAGCGTGGCCGCGGACGGGTGCAGCGCGCTCGCGGCGAGCATCGGGACGGCGAGGTTGACCGCCGCGACCAGGCCGACCACGAGCACGACGCAGGCGCACACGACCGGGAGCAGGCCGCGGTGTTCGTTGAGATCCATTCACCCGACGCTATTGCCGGTCTCTGTGGTCGTGCCACGCAACTTCGGCAGGGCTTGTTTGCGTACGATGCAAGTGTGGATCTGAACCTGCTGCGCGTCTTCGACGCCTTGTTGCGCGAGGGCAGTGTCACGGCCGCGGCCGAGCGCCTGAACCTGTCGATCCCGGCGACGAGCCGGGCACTGGGCAGGCTGCGGCGGGCGATGAACGACCCGATCCTGGTCCGCGCGGGCCGCGGGATGACGCCGACGCCGTTCGCCCTGCGGACGGCACCGCGCGTGCGATCGCTGCTGGAGGAGGCGTCGGCGCTGATCAGCACCGAGGTGGCGATCGCCGACCTCGAGCGCACGTTCACGATCCGCATCAACGACGGCGTGGCGGCCACCCTGGCGACGGCGGCGGCCGAAGCGACGGCGGCGGCCGCCCCGGGGGTGACGCTGCGTTTCGTCGCGGAGGGCACGGAGAGCGTGGAGGCCCTGCGCGACGGCTCGATCGACCTGGACATCGGCGTCGGCGAGCACGCGGCGCCCGACATCCGCGGCACGGTGCTCTACCGCGAGCGCCTGGTCGCGGCGGTGCGCGCGGACAGCCCGCTGGGCCGGCACCGCCGTCCGACGCTGGCGCAGCTGTGCCGTCACCCGCACGTGTCGGCCTCCCGCCGCGGCCGCGCCCGCGGGCCGCTGGACGAGGTGCTCGCGGCGGAGGGGTTGCACCGGCACGTGGCCGCGGTGGTGCCGACGGCGGCGGTGGCCGTGCTGGTGGTCGCGTCCAGCCCGTACGTCGGGTTGCTGCCCCAGCGCCTGGCCGAGCAGTACGCCGAGCCGCTCGGCCTGCGGTGGTTCCCGGTCCCGGCGGAGCTGCCGGAGGTGGAGGTCAGGCTGTCGTGGCACGCACGGCTCGACGCGGACCCGGCCCAGCAGTGGCTGCGCACGACGATCACCGACGCGCTCGGCTGACCCGGGCGCCGCGGCCCTGCCGACGCGCGCCCGCCCGCAACGAGCCCCGCGGCCGGCTGGTCCCCGAGCGGCCGAGCGCCCCAATGTGGCCTTGGTTGCGTCACACGCACCGAAGGCCGCCTTGGTTGCGTCAGACGCACCGAAGGCCACATTGGGGCGCTCCCCCGACCGGGCGGACCGAGCGCACCCGCGGAGACCCTCCCGTGTGGCACGATTCATGCGTGACCAGCACCGCCGCCACGGCGCAGTACCTCCGCGACCTCGCGTTGCTGCGCCGCGTCCGGGATCGGATCGACCGGGAGTACGCCCAGCCGCTCGATGTCGACGCGCTCGCCAAAGGTGTGAACATGTCCGCCGGGCACCTCAGCCGCCAGTTTCGCAAGGCCTACGGAGAGTCACCGTATTCGTACCTGATGACCCGGCGGATCGAACGGGCGATGGCCCTGCTGCGCAAGGGCGAGCTGAGCGTCACCGAGGTCTGCTTCACCGTCGGGTTCTCGTCGCTCGGCACCTTCAGCACGCGGTTCGCCGAGCTGGTGGGCATGCCGCCGAGCGTCTACCGCGAGCAGCAGGCCGAGGCCACGCTCGGGATGCCGCCGTGCGTCGCCAAGCAGGTCACCAGACCGATCAGGAATCGAGAAGCACGACCGCAGGCGCACACCTAGGGTGACGGCCATGGACGTCACCATTCACTCGAGCTTCCTCCCGCACACCGACCCCGAAGCGTCGCTCGCCTTCTACCGCGACCTGCTCGGCTTCGAGGTCCGGATGAACGTCAAGTACGGCGACATGGCCTGGATCACCGTCGGCCCGCCGAACCAGCCCGACACCGCGATCGTGCTGGCGCCGGCGACCGCGACGCCCGGCCTCACCGACGACGAGCGCCGCACCATCACCGAGATGATGGCCAAGGGCACCTACGCGAGCATCAACCTCGCCACCAAGGACCTCGACGCCCTCTTCACCAAGCTCAAGGACGGCAACGCCGAGGTCGTCCAGGAGCCGGTCGAGCAGCCCTACGGCGTCCGCGACTGCTCCTTCCGCGACCCCGCCGGCAACCTCCTGCGCATCCAGGAGCTGCGCTGACCACGACCGCCCCGCTCAGCTACCGCGAGGTGCTGCGCGACCGGCGGGTCGCCGGGCTCCTGCTGGGGGACCTCCTGGCCAACGTCGGCACCGGCATGCTGCTCGTCGCCATGCCCGTGCAGACATTGTCGCTGCACGGTGCCGTCCCGAAGGCGATCGCCATCGGGCTCGTCGAGGCCGCGCCGTTCGTGCTGTCCACCGTGCTCGCGCTGGCCATCGGGCTCGGCCGGGTGCGGGTGCCGCCGCGCACGCTGCTGGCCGCCGACTGCGTCCTGCGGTCGCTGACCTTCACCGCGCTCGGCGTCCTGGCCGTCACCGGCGCGCTCACCCTGCCGGTGCTCATCGCCGGGCTCCTCTTCGGCGCGACGTTCCGGCTGGCCGGGTCCAGCAGCCGACGTCTGCTCGCGACGTCGGCCGCGGGCGAGTCCGGGCGCTTCTCGGTCAACGGCCTGCTCGGGCTGAACACGACGTTCGCGCTCTACATCGCCGGGCCCGTGCTGGGCGGCGTGGTCGTCGCGACGGCGGGCGCGAGCCTCGCGCTCTTTCTCGACGCCGCCGGGGCGCTGCTCCTGCTCGCGGCCACCCTCGCCTGCGTCCCGCAGCCCGCGCGGACCCCGGACCGGCCCGCCGGGTCGGGCTGGCGGATCCTGCGCCGCCGCCCGGTGGCCGCGCGGCTGCTCGTCGTCGAGTTCTTCTTCAACTTCCTCTACATGCCCATCGAAGTCGCGCTGCCGCTGTACGTGAGCGGGACGCTGCACGCCGGCGCGTCCGGCCTCGGGCTGCTGTGGGGTGCGCTCGGAGTCGGCGCGTTCGCCGGCGCCGCGCTCGTCAACCAGCTCCGCACGCTGCCCCAGAAACCGTTGCTGGTGGCGATCATCGGCCTGTGGGCGCTGTGCCCGATCGGCCTCGCGCTCGTCGGCGACCTGACCGCGGCGCTGGTCGTGTTCGCCTTGGGCGGCCTGGTGTACGCGCCGTTCACGCCGGTCGCCTACAGCTTCCTCCAATCCGGACTGGCGCCCGGCGAACAACAGCAGGTCGTCACGCTGTGGACGACCGGGTCCACGGTGGCCGCCCCGCTCGGCCTGGCGCTCGGCGGGCCGCTCATCGAACTGACCGGCAGCACCGGCGGGCTCGTGCTGTCCGGCGCGCTGACCCTCCTGCTGCTCCCGATCGCGGCCCGGGCGGTGCTCGGGCGCACACCGGAAGGGGACCTGCAATGTGCCTGAGCCTCGCCGCCGCCGCGCGGCAGCACCTGCGCGAACTCGTGCTGCTGCGCCGGGTTCGCGACCGCATCGACGCCGATCCCGCGCGGCCGCTGGACATCGAGGCCTTCGCCCACAGCGTCGACCTGCCCGTCGCACTGTTCGTCCGCCGGTTCCGGGACGCCTACGGGCTTTCCCCGCACGGCTACCGGCGGGCCGTCGAAGCGATCAGGAATCGAGAAGCCTCCCCCGTGGCGCCGAAAGTAGCGTGATTCCCATGAACCTCACCATTCACCAGACCTTCCTCCCCCACCACGACCACAAGGCTTCGCTGGCCTTCTACCGCGACACCCTCGGCTTCGAGGTGCGCAACGACGTCGACTACGGCGGCCAGCACTGGCTGACAATCGGCCTGCCCGGCCAGCCCGACACCTCGCTCGTCCTGCAGCCGACCGGCGCCGCGTACGGGCAGCTGTCCGACGAAGAACGCCGCACCATCACCGAAATGATGGCCAAGGGCACCTTCGCCGCGGTCAACCTGGCCACCGACGACCTGGACGCCACCTTCGAACGGGTGCAGGCGGGCGACGCCGAAGTCGTCCAGGAACCGACCGACCAGCCGTGGGGCATCCGCGACTGCTCGTTCCGCGACCCCGCCGGAAACCTCGTCCGCATCCAAGAAGTGCGCTGACCCGAACCGAAGCTGGAGTACCCCGATGAGCAAGCCCACGAGGAAGAGCACGGCCGCGCCGCACGTCGCCGACAGCCACGACCTGATCCGCGTCCACGGCGCCCGCGTGAACAACCTCAAGGACGTCAGCGTCGAGCTGCCGAAGCGGCGCCTGACGGTGTTCACCGGGGTCTCCGGCTCCGGCAAGAGCTCCCTGGTGTTCAGCACGATCGCCGCCGAGTCGCAGCGGCTGATCAACGAGACCTACAGCACCTTCGTGCAGGGTTTCATGCCGACGCTCGCCCGGCCCGACGTCGACGTCCTGGACGGGATCACCACCGCGATCATCGTCGACCAGGAGCGGATGGGCGCCAACGCGCACTCCACCGTCGGCACCGCGACCGACGCCAACGCGATGCTGCGCATCCTCTTCAGCAGACTCGGGCAGCCGCACATCGGTTCGCCGCAAGCGTTTTCGTTCAACGTCGCCTCGATCAGCGGCGCGGGCGCCGTCACCATCGACAAGGGCGGGCGGCAGATCAAGGAGCGGCGCAGCTTCAGCATCACCGGCGGCATGTGCCCGCGCTGCGAGGGCCGCGGCCGCGTCAACGACATCGACCTGACCGCCCTGTTCGACGAGGAAAAGTCGCTCAACGAGGGCGCGATCACCATCCCGGGTTACAGCATGGAGGGCTGGTACGGCCGCATCTTCCGCGGCTCCGGCTTCTTCGACCCGGACAAGCCGATCAAGAAGTACACGAAGAAGCAGTTCAACGACCTGGTCTACAAGGAACCGACCAAGATCAAGGTCGAGGGCATCAACCTGACCTACTCGGGCCTGGTGCCCTCGATCCAGCGGTCGATGCTGTCCAAGGACGTCGACTCGCTGCAGCCGCACATCCGCGCGTTCGTCGAGCGGGCCGTCACCTTCACGACGTGCCCGGACTGCGACGGCACGCGGCTGTCGGCGGAGGCGCGGTCGTCGAAGATCGACGGGATCAGCATCGCCGACGCGTGCGCGATGCAGATCAGCGACCTCGCCGCCTGGGTCGGCAAGCTGGCCGAGCCGTCGGTCGCGCCGCTGCTGGAGGCGCTGCGGCGGACGCTCGACTCGTTCGTCGAGATCGGCCTCGGCTACCTCTCGCTCGACCGTCCATCCGGGACGCTCTCGGGCGGGGAAGCCCAGCGCACCAAGATGATCCGCCACCTCGGGTCGTCGCTCACCGACGTCACCTACGTCTTCGACGAGCCGACGATCGGCCTGCACCCGCACGACATCCAGCGCATGAACGAGCTGCTGCTCCAGCTGCGGGACAAGGGGAACACGGTCCTGGTCGTCGAGCACAAGCCGGAGGCGATCGCGATCGCCGACCACGTCGTCGATCTCGGGCCCGGCGCGGGCTCGGGTGGCGGCGAGGTCGTCTTCGAGGGCACTGTGGACGGTCTGCGCAAGAGCAAGACGTTGACCGGCAGGCACTTGGACGACCGGGCTTCGCTGAAGCCGTCGGTGCGCACGCCGTCGGGCGCGCTGGAGATCCGCGGTGCTTCGCTGCACAACCTGCAGGACGTCGACGTCGACATCCCGCTCGGCGTGCTGACCGTGGTGACCGGGGTGGCCGGTTCGGGCAAGAGCTCGCTGATCCACGGTTCGGTGTCCGGCGAGGACGTCGTGACGGTCGACCAGACCGGCATCCGCGGTTCGCGGCGCAGCAACCCGGCGACCTACACGGGTCTGCTGGAGCCGATCCGCAAGGCGTTCGCCAAGGCCAACGGCGTGAAGCCGGCGTTGTTCAGCGCGAACTCCGAGGGGGCGTGCCCCAACTGCAACGGCGCCGGCGTCGTCTACACGGACCTGGGGATCATGGCGGGCACGGCCACCCCGTGCGAGGTGTGCGAGGGCAAGCGGTTCCTGGCCGAAGTGCTCGACTACAAGTTCGGCGGCCGCGACATCAGCGAGGTGCTCGCCATGTCGGTGGCCGAGGCGGAGGAATTCTTCGCCGACGGCGAGGCGAAGATCCCGGCGGCGCACAAGATCCTGACGTACCTGTCCGAGGTCGGCCTTGGCTACCTGACGCTGGGCCAGCCCCTGACGACGCTGTCCGGCGGCGAGCGGCAGCGCATCAAGCTGGCGACGCACATGGGCGAGAAGGGCGGGGTGTACGTCCTCGACGAGCCGACGGCGGGCCTGCACCTGGCGGACGTCGAGCAGTTGCTGCGCCTGCTGGACCGGCTGGTGGACTCGGGCAAGTCGGTGATCGTGATCGAGCACCACCAGGCGGTGATGGCCCACGCGGACTGGATCATCGACCTCGGCCCCGGCGCGGGTCACGACGGCGGCAAGATCGTGTTCGAGGGCACGCCGGAGCAGCTGGTGAAGGCGCGCAAGAAGACGCTGACGGGCAAGCACCTCGCGGAGTACGTCGGCGCCTGACCCGAGCGCCCCAATGTGGCCTTGGTTGCGTCTTGCGCACCGAAGGCCGCCTTGGTTGCGTCTGACGCACCGAAGGCCACATTGGGGCGCTCCATACCAGGGTGACCGGTAGGGCTGGCCCCCGGAAAGTGCCGGAGGCGAGCAGGATTCCGGGCACGGTCGCCGCCGCGAAGACTCGGGTGGTGACCACTACAGAGATCAGCGCCGGGAGCGACTTCGCCCGGCTGAGCCGCCGCATCTCCGCCGCCGGGCTGATGGACCGCCGTCCCGGTTACTACGCCGCCCGGATTTCGCTCGTCGGCGGGTTGTTCGCCGCGGGCTGGGTCGCCTTCGCGCTGCTGGGGAACTCGTGGTGGCAGCTGGCCGTCGCCGCGTTCATGGCCGTCATGTTCGGCCAGGTCGCCCTGCTGTCGCACGATCTCGCGCACAAGCAGGTGTTCCGGCGGCGGCGGCCCACCGAAATAGCCGGGATGCTCGCCGGGAACCTCGGCATCGGGATGAGCTACGGCTGGTGGATGGACAAGCACACCCGCCACCACGCCAACCCGAACCACGAGGAGCTCGACCCCGACGTCGACCCGGACATCCTCGTCTGGTCGAAGGACCAGGCCCGCGCCAGCCGGGGCGTGCCGCGGTTCATCGGGCGGTACCAGGCATTCCTGTTCTTCCCGCTGCTCACCCTCGAAGGCCTCAACCTGCACTGGTCGGGCATCCGCGCGGTGCGCAAGCCCGGCCTGCGCCGCCGCGGGCTCGAAGCCGCGCTGCTCGCCGCGCACTTCGTCCTGTACGCGAGTGCCCTGCTCACCGTCCTGAGCCCCGGCATGGCGTTGCTGTTCTTCGCCGTCCACCAGGGACTGTGGGGTGTCTACATGGGATCGATCTTCGCGCCCAACCACAAGGGCATGCCGACGCTGACCGGGCGCCCCGAGCTCGACTTCCTCCGCAAGCAGGTGCTGACCTCCCGCAACGTCCGCGGCGGCGTCGTCACCGACGTCGCCCTCGGCGGCCTCAACTACCAGATCGAGCACCACCTGTTCCCGAGCATGCCGTCGCCGCACCTGCGGCGGGCGCAGCCGATCGTCCGGGCCTACTGCGCCGAGCTGGGCATCCCGTACGTGGAGACGAGCCTCGTCGAGTCGTACCGGCAGGCCCTCACCCACCTGCATGAAGCTGGGGCTCCTCTCAGGAACCGTTCGTAGACTCGGGTCCATGAGAAAGACTGTCGCGGCGCTGCGCGACCTGCCCGCGGCGTTCGGCGCCAAGGCGGCGGGCGCGCGGGCCGAGCGGGTCCGCCGGTCACCGCAGTTCGACGGCAAGGTGTTCCGCAACGCCGCGCCGCGGCTCCCGATGACCGCGGCGTCGATGCGGACGATCTTCCGGGAGATGTTCTTCGGCGAGCACCGCGAGCTGCGCAAGCCCGGCGGCGCGGTGCCGCTGGTGGCCGCGGCGCCGGTCGAGTCGGCCGACGGCCTGCACCTGACCTGGTACGGCCACGCGTCCGCGCTGGTCGAGCTGGACGGCGCGCGCGTCCTGCTCGACCCGGTGTGGAGCGACCGCGTCTCCCCCGCCGCGTTCGCCGGCCCCCGGCGGCTGCACGAGCCGCCGGTGCCGCTGTCCGGGCTGGGCCGGATCGACGCGGTCGTCATCTCGCACGACCACTACGACCACCTGGACCTGGCGACGGTCCGCGCGCTGGTGGCTTCGTCGTCGGCCCCGTTCCTCGTGCCGCTCGGCGTGGGCGCGCACCTCGAACGCTGGCGCGTCCCGGCCGACCGGATCATCGAGCTGGACTGGCACGAGGAAGCGACGGTCGCGGGCGTCCGGTTCGTGGCGACCCCGGCCCAGCACTTCTCCGGCCGCGGCATCACGAACGACGACACGCTGTGGACGTCGTGGGCGCTCCTGGGGCCGGAGCACCGGGTGTTCTACAGCGGTGACACGGGCTATTTCGACGGGTTCGCCGCGATCGGGGAAGCACACGGCCCGTTCGACGCGGCCCTGATCCAGATCGGCGCGTACGCCCCGCAGTGGCCGGACATCCACATGACGCCGGAGGAGGGCGTCGCGGCGGGGATCGACGTGCGGGCGAAGCTGCTGGTCCCGGTGCACTGGGCGACGTTCCAGCTGGCGATGCACCCGTGGGGCGAACCGGCGGACCGGGTGTGGCGCGAAGCCAAGGCGGCGGACCTGCCGATCGCGATCCCCCGCCCGGGCGAGCGCATCGACGCGACGGAGCCCCCGCCGGTGGACGGCTGGTGGCAGGCCCTCTCGTGACCGGCGGTGCTTGCCGGGGTTCGCTCGCCGAGCGGCGGCCCAACCCGCGGCGGGCGAACCGCACGACCCCGGAGCGCCCAATGAACCTGGCCCCGCGGGCGGCCGCCCCGCCGACCGACCCTGGAGCGCGCGTGAAGCTCAAACTGGACCTGCACGACATCTACAACCGCGGCGGCGAGATCGACCGGGCGCTCAAGGCGATCATCGACGAAGCCGTCGCCAAGAAGGCGCCGCTCGTCGAGATCATCCCCGGGAAGGGGTCCGGTCAGCTGAAGAAGCACGTCCTGCGGTTCCTCGAGCGCAAGGACGTCAAGGCGCTCTACCACCGGGTCGAAAAGGACAAGGACAACTTCGGCCGGGTGTTCGTGCACTTCCGCTGGAAGTGAAGTGCTCAGAACCGGCTGTCGTGGCGGGCTTCGGCCCAGGCGCGGTCCCAGGCCGCCGAGTGCAGCCTGCCCAGCACCAGCCGGCCGATTCCGTACACCCCGGCCAGCGCGCCGGTGATCGCGACCCACAGCAGGATCGCCGCGAAGATGCCGTCCGCCACCGACGTCGACGGGGACAGCGGTTCCGACACCAGCTCGCCGTGCTGGTCCAGCCACACCGTCACGTGGGTGCCCGCCGGGCTGCCCGCGTCGGCGAGGACGTCGCCCGTGTGGCGGGCGCCGCGGGCGTCGAACCAGGCGGCCGGGACCGTCGTCTGGTCGGCGGGCGCGCCCGCGCCGTCGGTGCTGTAGGGCTGGTTGCTCGCCGCGGCGAGGGAGACGGCCGTCGCCGGGTGGCGGGTCGTGCGCTCCACCTCCGCGCGGGCGGTCTGCGACGCGTACGTGTCCGATCCGAACGCCGCCGCGAACGGCAGGGCCAGGAACGCGCCGGCGATCATCAGGAGCAGCAAGGCCGCTTCGACGCGGTCACCCGCCCTCGTCAGCGGGTTGCGGCCGGGGTGCAACCGGCGCCGGAACCGGGCGATCCGTCCGCTGGGCCCACGCATGCGCGACTCACTCCTCCCCGAGAAAACGTCTTCTTGATAACAGTGTGCGCTCGGGGTCTCGACTTTCTCTCGCGAATGGGATGCGGCCCACCTGTGAAACCGTGCACAACCACCCGGTCGCGCTAACTGGCCGCGATCGGCGACGACACGGCGTGACCAATCGGCGCGAAGGTTGTGCGGAATGCCGGACTTCCCGGCGGATGTACCGCTGAGCGGCAACGACGGTCTTCAGAGCCAGTCGTCCGGGCGCGGCCACGGCATCAGCGCGGCCAGCGCGTCCCGCGCGGGCTCGGTCACCGCGTACCGGCCGCGGTGGAAGAGCAACGGCCGCGCGTCCGACGGCGTCCCCAGCGCCGTGACCCGGCCGATCACGACGTAGTGGTCCCCGGCCTCGTGCACCGTTTCCAGGGCGCAGTCGATCCACGTCAACGCGCCGTCGAGCAGCGGCGCCCCGGACGGCGCCGGAGTCCAGCCGACGCGGGCGAACTTGTCCTCGCCGCGGGCGCCGAACACCGCGCTGACCTCCTGCTGGTCCTCGGCCAGCACGTTGACCGCGAACCGGCCGGCCGCGGCCAGCACCGGCCACGTCCGCGAGGTGCGGGCCGGGCAGAACAGCACCAGCGGCGGGTCCAGCGAAAGAGCGGCGAACGACTGGCAGGCGAACCCGGCGAGCGTGTCGCCGTCGCGGCCGGTGACCACCGTGACGCCCGTGCAGAAGTGCCCGAGCACGCTGCGGAACTCGGTCTGGTCGACCGCCACCGAGGTCATGATCCCGGGGGCCGCGCGCCGACCGAGAAGTCGTGGCCCCACAGCGAAACCGCGGTGCTCTCGCGGGCGATCCAGTTGTCGTCGTCGACCTGGCGGCCCTCGCAGCCGAACTCGACGTCGAAGCCGCCCGGTGTCTTCATGTAGAACGACAGCATCAGGTCGTTGACGTGCCGGCCCAGCGTGGCCGACATCGGCACCTTGCGCCGGATCGCGCGGTCGAGGCACAGCCCGACGTCGTCGGTGTTCTCCACCTCGACCATCAGGTGCACGATCCCGGACGGCGTCGGCATCGGCAGGAACGCCAGGCTGTGGTGCCGCGGGTTGCAGCCGAAGAACCGCAGCCACGCGGGCGGGCCGTCGGCCGGGCGGCCGACCAGCTGCGGCGGCAGGCGCATCGAGTCGCGCAGCCGGAAACCGAGGACGTCCCGGTAGAACCGCAGCGACGCCTCGTCGTCCTTTGTGGACAAAACGACGTGACCGAGGCCTTGCTCGCCGGTGACGAACTTGTGGCCGTACGGGCTGACCACGCGCCGGTGCTGCAGCGCGACGCCGTGGAACACCTCCTGGGTGTTGCCGGACGGGTCGTCGAAGCTGATCAGCTCGTCGACGCGGCGGTCGGCCAGTTCCTCGGGCGTGCCCTCCTTGTACGGCACCGACGCACTGTCCAAACGGGACCGCAGCTCGTCGAGTTCCCCCGCGTGCGCCACCTCCCACCCGGTGACAGCCAGCCGGTCCGCGTCACCCGGGGAGATCACCAGCCGGGCCGGGAAGTCGTCCATACGCAGGTAGAGCGCGTCCGGGTTGGTGCCGCTGCCTTCGACCATGCCGAGCACCTTGAGCCCGTACTCGCGCCAGGCCGCCATGTCGGTGGCTTCGATGCGGAGGTAGCCCAGTGACCGGATGCCCATCAGGAACTCCCGAGGAAGTCGAGGGCCAGCCGGTTGAACTCGTCGAACTTCTCCAGCTGGGCCCAGTGCCCGCAGCCGCCGAACACGTGCAGCTGCGCGCGTGGAATCGTCTTGAGCGCCACGAGCGCGCCGTCCAGGGGGTTGACGCGGTCCTCGCGGCCCCAGATCAAAAGAACGCGCTGGCGCAGCCGGTGGGCTTCGCGCCAGAGCATGCCTTCTTCGTAGCTGTCGGGCTGCGCGAACGACATCCCCATCGCCCGCATGGCCGCCAGCGACTCCGGCGTGTTGGCCGCGGCCAAGCGGTCGTCGATCAGCTCGTCGGTGATCAGGGACTGGTCGTGGACCATGATCCGCAGGAACGCTTCCATCCGCTCCCGGCTGGGCTGAGCCGCGAACCGCCCGAGGTTCTTGACGCCTTCGGTGGGGTCGGGCGCGAACAGGTTGACGCTCAGCCCGCCCGGCCCCATCAGCACCAGCCGCCCGGCGCGCTTGCCGTGGTTCAACGCCAGCCGGACCGCGGCCCCGCCGCCCAGCGAGTTGCCGACGAAGTGGGCGCGTTCGATCCCCAAGGCGTCCATCAGCCCGACGACGGCGTCCGCGCTGTGCCGGAAGTACTGCGGGTGCTCGGTCGGTTTGTCCGACCGCCCGAACCCGGGCTGGTCGACGGCGATCGTCCGGTAGTGCTTGGCGAACTCCGGCAGGTTGCGGCCGAAGTTGCTCCACGCCGACGCGCCGGGCCCGCCGCCGTGCAGCAGGATCACCGTCTCGGCGTGTTCCGCGCCGGCCTCGTGGTAGTGCAGCTTCAGCGAGCCCGCCTGGACGTACTTGCCTTCCGGGGCCATCAGTACATCGCGTTCTCGACGGGGAGCCCGAAGGCGCCGGTGCCGAACATGACGTACGCGCGCTCGGCGTCGTTGGCCGCGTGGACGCGGCCCGCGTGCGCGTCGCGCCAGAAGCGCTGGATCGGCGTGCCGCGCTGGATCGCGCGGCCGCCGGAGTTCTCGAAGAGCCGGTCGATCGCCGCGATCGCGCGCTCGGTGCCGCGCACCTGGTCGCGCCGGACGCGCAGCCGGAGGTCGCTGGGCAGCCGTTCCTCGCGCTTGGCGAGTTCGTACAGCTCGTCGATGTTGCGGGTCAGCTGCAGCCAGGCGGCGTCGATCTCACTGGCCGCTTCGGCGATCCGCACCTTGGCGAACGGGTCCTCTTTGGACTGTTCACCGGCGTACGCGGCCCGCACGCGCTTGCGCTGGTGCTCGACGTGCGCGTCGTAGGCGCCCTGGGCCATGCCGATGATCGGCGCGGTGATCGTGGACGGGTGCACCGAGCCGTACGGCAGCCGGTACAGCGGACCGGGGTTGACGGCCTGGCCCGGCACCTTGCACTTCGACGTCGCGATGAAGCTCAGCGCCCGGTGCTGCGGGATGAAGACGTCCTCGACGACGATGTCGTTCGACCCGGTGCCGCGCAGGCCCACGGTGTCCCAGACGTCCACGATGGTGTAGTCGGCGATGGGCAGCAGGTAGGTGCAGAAGTCGACCGGCTTGCCGCCGGAGAACGCGGGTCCCCCGAGCAGCACCCACGTGCAGTGGTCGCAGCCCGAGGAGAAGCTCCAGCGGCCCGACAGCCGGTAGCCGCCGTCGACGACCTCGGCCTTGCCCATCGGGGCGTACGACGACGAGATCCGCACGTCCTCGTCCTCACCCCAGACCTCCTGCTGCGCCTGGGCGTCGAACAGCGCCACGTGCCACGGGTGGACGCCGAGGATGGAGGCGACCCAGCCGGTGGACCCGCACGCGCTCGCGATCAGCTTGACCGCGGTGTAGAAGCTCACCGGGTCGGTTTCGAGCCCGCCGAAGGGCTTCGGCTGCAGCATCTTGAAGAACCCGGTCTCCTGCAGGGCCTTCACGGACTCCTCGGGGACACTCCGGGCGTCCTCGGTGTCCTGGGCCCGTTCCCGCAGGACCGGCAGGAGGTCCCGGACCCCGGCGATCACCTGCTCGCTCATGCGCAGTTCCTCTCTCGCGTCACTGCCGCAAGACTAGAACACGTTCTCGTTTTTGTCGAGAACGCCCTGCGCCAGGGCACTGTTGATCCCTGCCCTGCGGCCGGAAAACACGCAGTCGGCCAGGGACAACCCGCTCACGTACGACCTGGAACAGATTCCCACCGCGGTGCGCCCGGCGGCGTACAGCCCGGGAATGGACTCCCCCGCCGTGCTCCGCACCGCGCCGGTGTCCTCGTCGACGACCAGGCCGCCGAGGGTGAGCATCGGCGTCGGGTAACCGAGGTTGGGCCGCACCGAGATGTCGATGAGCGAGTACGGCGGGGTTTCCAGCCGTCGCCGGAACTCGTCGGGCTTGCCGACGGGGTCCTCGTCGCCGTGGTAGGCCTCGACGCTCGCGCGCAGCCCCTCGGCGTCGATCCCGGCCTTGCGCGCCACCTCGTCCAGCGTCGACCCGACGACGCGGCCGCGGCGCAGCAGGTACCGCAGCTGAAGCCACTGGAACCACTGGCTTTGCGCCCACCCGTCGCGCCGCGCCTGCGCGACGATCGGCGCGTCGACGAGCAGCCAGCCCTTGCTCCCGTGCTCCTCGATGAGCTTTTCGCCGACGGCGGCGCCGTAGCGGGACTCGTCGATGACGCGCCGCCCCTCGACGTCGACGATGATCCCGCCGAGGAACGCGCTCGGCGGCGTCACGAACCGCCACGCCGAGATCCGGCCCAGTTCGCCGGTCGCCGCCCCGGCTTCGACGCCCATCCGGATGCCCGAGCCGTTGTCGGCCGACGTGCCCAGCGCGAGCCCGCCGCGGTACTTCGGCGCGTGCTCGCGCACCATCTCCCGGTCCGCGATGAACCCGCCCGCGGTGAGCACGACCCCGCGCCGGGCGGAAATCCGCAGCTCACGGCCGTGCGCGCGTTCGAACCGCTCGACCCGCCGGTGCAGCGACTTGCGCAGCGAGGGCACGTAGATGCCGGGCTTGGCCGCGTACCGCGCGAACCGCCGATGCCGGGCCACCACCCACGCGGGCGCGTCGCGCAGCGTGTCGGCGACGAGCCCGGTGACGCGGCCGTCGTCGTCGCGGACCAGGCTCCGCGCGGTGGTCTGGGTCAGCACCCGGATGCCGCGCTCGCGCACGGCCGCCTTGAGCCGCGTCATCAGGAGCTTCCCCGACGTGCCAGGTCCCTTGACGCGGTGGCCGCGCGGGGCGGGCTTCGCCGCGTCGCGGAAGCCGCCGGCCGCTTCGCTGCCGGAGTAGTAGAGGTAGTGGCGGTCGCTCGGGTACGACGTCTTGTGCGGGCAGAGGCTGCCTTCGAACGGCACGCCGTTGCCCTCCAGCCAGGTGATCATCTCGCGGCTGCCCTCGCAGAACCGCCGCAGCGTCTGTGCCGAGACGACGTCCCCGGTCTCGAGGCGCAGGTAGGCGTACATCGCGTCGACGGAGTCGTCGACGCCCGCGTCGAGCTGCTGGGCGGTGCCGCCGCCCGCGTAGACCACGCCCCCGCTGACCGCGCTGGCGCCACCGCCGTCGAACCGCTCGACGATGACGACGTCGGCGCCCGCGTCGGCCGCTTCGAGGGCGGCGCAGGCGCCCGCCGCCCCGAACCCCACGATGACCACGTCCGCGACGAGTTCGTCCATGGTCGTTACCCTAGAACTGAAACACGTTCTCGTCTATGGTGACCGAAAGCGGCTCTCAACTGGATACTCGTTACATGGAACACGTTACAGGTGAGGTGAGATGACGGAGCAGTTCGACGTCGTCGTGGTCGGCAGTGGCGCCGCCGGGATGACCGCCGCGCTGGCCGCGGCCCACCACGGCCTGAGCGTCGTCCTCCTGGAGAAGGCGACCTGCTTCGGCGGCTCGACCGCGCGCTCCGGCGGCGGGGTCTGGCTGCCGGGCAACCACGCGCTGCGCGCCGCCGGGATCGACGAGCCACCCGAACGGGCGCGCGAGTACCTGGCCTCGATCGTCGGCGACGTCGTCCCGGCCGTCCGGCGCGACACCTTCCTCGACCACGGACCCGAGGTGCTGAAGTTCGTCTGCGACCACACGCCGCTGAAGTTCCGGTGGGTCCGCGACTACAGCGACTACCACCCCGAAGCCCCCGGCGGGCGGCCCGGCGGCCGGTCGGTCGAACCGATGGCCTTCGACGGCAAGCTCCTCGGCGACGAGCTGGCCCACCTCGAGCCGCCGTACAGCGCTCCCCCGCTCGGCGTGCCCATCACCCAGGCGGACTACCGCTGGCTGAGCCTCCTCGCCCGGCACCCGCGCGGCGCCGTCCGGATGCTCTCCCTCGGTGTGCGGTGGCTGGTCGGCCGCCTCCGCGGGCAGCGGCTGCTGAGCATGGGGCAAGCGCTTGCGGCCGGGCTGCGGGTGGGCCTGACCAGGGCGGGCGTCGAGGTCCGGCTCAACACCCCGCTGGTGGACCTGCGGGTCGACGGCGATCGCGTCACCGGCGTCGTCACCGCGGACGGCGTCGTCGAAGCCCGGCGCGGGGTCATCCTCGCCAGCGGCGGGTTCGAGCGGAACCTCGAGATGCGCGAGAAGTACCAGCGCGCGCCGATCGGCGTCGACTGGACCGTCGGCGCGGCCGCCAACACCGGCGACGGCATCACCGCCGGCCTCAAGCTCGGCGCGGCCATCGACCTGATGGACGACGCCTGGTGGGGCCCGTCGCTGCCGCTCACCGGCGGGCCGTGGTTCGCGCTGGCCGAGCGGTCGCGGCCGCGCAGCATCATGGTCGACGCGCGCGGGCAGCGGTTCGTCAACGAGTCGGCGCCCTACGTCGAAGCCGTGCACGCGATGTACGGCGACGGCGACGGCCCCGGCGAGCACATCCCGACCTGGCTGGTGTTCGACCAGCGCTACAAGGACCGGTACATGTTCACCGGCGTCGGGCCGCGCCAGCCGCTGCCGGGCCGCTGGTTCAAGGCCGGGATCGCGGTGAAGTCGGGCTCACTGGAAGGCCTGGCCGCGAAGATGGACGTCCCGCCGGCCGGCCTCGCCGCGACCGTCGAGCGCTTCAACGGCTTCGCGCGCAAGGGTGTCGACGAGGACTTCCACCGCGGGGTCAGCAAGTACGACCACTACTACGGCGACCCGCGCAACAAGCCCAACCCCAGCCTCGGCCCGCTCGACAAGGCGCCGTACTACGCGGTGAAGATCGTGCCGGGCGACCTGGGCACCAAGGGCGGGCTGCGCACCGACGAGCACGCGCGGGTGCTGCGCGAAGACGGCTCGGTGGTGCCCGGGCTGTACGCCGCGGGCAACGTCAGCGCGGCCGTGATGGGCCGGACGTACGCCGGGCCGGGCGCGACCATCGGCCCGGCCATGGTGTTCGGCTACCTTGCGGCGACGCGGCTGGCGAACGAAGATCAGGGGACCACGGGAGGGCAGCGATGACGCAGGACTCGGTACGCACCATCTACGCCGGTGAGCCGCCGACCCGGTTCGCGCGCGGCTGGCACTGCCTCGGCCTGGCGGAAGCGTTCCACGACGGGAAACCGCACGCCGTCACGGCGTTCGGCACGAAGCTCGTCGTGTTCGCCGACTCCCGCGGCGAGCTGCACGTGCTCGACGGCTACTGCCGCCACATGGGCGGCGACCTCACCCAGGGCACGATCAAGGGCGACGAGGTGGCGTGCCCGTTCCACGACTGGCGCTGGAACGGCAGCGGCAAGTGCGTCTCGATCCCTTACGCCAAGCGGGTTCCGCTGCGCGCGCGGACGCGGTCGTGGACGACGCTGGAGCAGAACGGGCAGCTGTTCGTCTGGCACGACCCGGAAGGCAACCCGCCGCCGGAGGAGCAGGCGATCCCGCGGATCGAGGCCGCCTACAGCGACGAGTGGAGCAACTGGACCTGGGACGAGATCTTCATCGACGGCTCCAACTGCCGGGAGATCATCGACAACGTCGTCGACATGGCCCACTTCTTCTACATCCACTACGCGTACCCGACGTACTTCAAGAACGTTTTCGAGGGCCACATCGCCACGCAGTACCTCAACACGAAGGGCCGCCCGGACATGGGCATGGCCTCGAACTACGGCGGCGAGGACAACCTGCTGCGCTCGGAGGCGTCGTACTTCGGGCCGTCCTACATGATCAACAAACTGGTGAACTCGTTCCAGGGCTACGAAATCGAGAGCGTGCTCATCAACTGCCACTACCCCGTGACGCCGACGTCGTTCGTGCTGCAGTACGGCATGAAGGTCAAGAAGCAGCACGGGATCACCGACGAGCACGCGGACAAGATCGCCGCGAAGCTGGCCAAGGGCATCGGCGCCGGGTTCCTGCAGGACGTCGAGATCTGGAAGCACAAGACGCAGATCGACAACCCGCTGCTGTGCGAAGAGGACGGTCCAGTCTACCAGCTCCGCCGCTGGTACCAGCAGTTCTACGTCGACGCGGCCGACGTCACCGAGGACATGACGCGCCGGTTCGAGTTCGAAGTGGACACCACGAAGGCGAACGAGGCGTGGGCGGCCGAGGTGGCGGAGAACCTGGCCCGGCAGAAGACCGAGGCGGAAGTGTGACCACCGCCGAGCAGACCGAGTTCCTGACCGGCGGGCTGCGGCCGCACGAGTGCCGCAGCTGCGGGACGTGCGTGCTGGTGAAGAAGAACAGCATCCAGCACACGAGCATCCAGTGGACGTCCCGGCCCGCCGACACGTGCCCGGTGTTCGCCGACGCGGACGGCCCCTCGGCGTTGCTCGACACCTGCCCGAAGCTGGCCGACAGCATCGGCGACGCGGTGCGCGAGGGCACGCTGGCGGTGGCCGATGGCTGAGCGGGTCTACACGCTGACGGTCGCCGACGTCGTCGTCGAAACCCCGGACGCGCGGTCGGTCGTCTTCGAGATCCCGCCCGAGCACGCCTCGGCGTTTTCCTATGCGCCGGGCCAGTTCCTGACGTTGCGGATCCCCAGCGAGCAGACGGGTTCGGTGGCGCGGTGCTATTCGCTGTCGAGCGCGCCGCACGAGGACCGCGTGCAGGTGACGGTGAAGCGGACTGACGGCGGCTACGGGTCGAGCTGGATCTGTTCTTCGCTTCGCCCGGGGATGCGGGTCGACGTGCTGGCCCCCGCCGGGGTGTTCAGCCCGGGGTCGCTGGACGAAGACTTCCTGCTGTTCGCGGGCGGCAGCGGCATCACGCCGGTGATGGCGATCCTCAAGACGGCGCTGGAGCGCGGCTCCGGCCGGGTGGTGCTGGTCTACGCGAACCGCGACGAGCGTTCGGTGATCTTCGCGGGCGAACTGGCGTCGCTGGCCAAGCGGTACGGCGAGCGGCTCGTCGTCGTGCACTGGCTGGAGAGCGTGCAGGGGCTGCCGGACGTCGCCCAGCTGCGCGGGCTGGCCTCGGCGTACACGTCGTTCGAGGCGTTCCTGTGCGGGCCCGCGCCGTTCATGGCGGCGGTCCGGGAAGCGCTCGGACAGCTCGGCGTGCCGCGGAACCGGGTGCACGTCGAGAAGTTCACGTCGCTGACCGGGAACCCGTTCGAGGACGTCGTGGTCGAGGAGGAACCGGCGTCGGACGACGCACCGGCGTCGCTGACGGTGTCCCTGGACGGCTCGACCCGCTCGATGGCGTGGCCGCGGCAGCGGAAGCTCCTGGACCACCTGCTGGACGCGGGCATGGACGCGCCGTACTCGTGCCGCGAGGGACAATGCAGCGCGTGCGCGTGCCGGATCGTGTCGGGTGAGGTCAAGATGCTGCACAACGAGGTCCTCGACGCCGAGGACATCGCGGACGGCATCGTGCTGGCCTGCCAGTCGCTGCCGGTCACCGACGAGGTCTCGATCAGCTACGAATAGGAGCCCGCGTGCCCATCAACCCCGACGTCGCGATCGGCGCCGAGATCGGCGAGGTGAGCTTCGCCTGGACGTCGTCGGACGTGCTGCTGTACCACCTGGCGCTCGGCGCGGGGCCAGGCGAGCTGCGTTATACGTATGAGCGTGACCTGGTGGTGCTGCCGACGTTCGCGACGGTGGCGGCGAACCTGCGCGTGTTCGACCCGCCGGCGGTGTCGTTCCCCGGAGTGGAGATCGACCTGGCCAAGGTGCTGCACGGCAAGCAGGAGATCACCCTGCACCGGCCGATCCCGACATCCGGGAAGGCCGTGGCGAAGTCGCGGATCGCCGACGTGTACGACAAGGGCAAGGCGGCGGTGGTGATCCAGGAGGTGGCGGTCACGTCGTCGTCGGGTGATCCACTGTGGACGGCGCGATCGAGCATCTTCGCCCGCGGCGAGGGCGGTTTCGGCGGGTCGCGGGGCCCGTCGGACGGGGTTTCTTTTCCTGCGCGGGAGCCGGATTCCGTCTTCGAAACGCCGACGTTGCCGCAGCAGGCGTTGCTGTACCGGCTGTGCGGCGACCGGAACCCGCTGCACGCGGACCCCGAGTTCGCGCGGGCGGCCGGGTTCCCGGCGCCGATCCTGCACGGGCTGTGCACGTACGGGATCGTGGCCAGGGTGCTGGTCGACGAGTTCCTCGACGGCGACCCGGCGCGGGTGGCGTCGTTCGCGGCGAAGTTCGCCGGAGTGGTGTACCCGGGCGAGACGCTCCGGACGAGGGTGTGGCGCTCGGCCGACCGGCTGCTGGTGACGACGTCGGCGGTCGAGCGGGACGACGCGCCGGTGCTGGCGGACACGGTGCTGGTGCCCACTTCGTGAGAACGTCCCGGCGGCCGCCCGCTAACGTGGAGGGGTGACTTCGGAATACTTCGTGGTGCGCGGAACGGTCGAACACGGCGACGAGCGAGGCCGCGAGCTGGGCTTTCCCACGGCGAACATCGCGCTGCGGGACCAGTCGGGCTCGGTCGGCGACGGGGTGTGGGCGGGCTGGGTCCAGCGTCCGGGAGGAGAACGCCTCCCGGCGGCGATCTCGGTCGGCCGCCGCCCGACGTACTACGGAGCGGACGGGTACCGCCTGCTGGAGGCCCACCTGCTGGACTTCACGGGAGACTTGTACGGCGAGACGCTGGTGGTGTGGCTGGGGTCGCACCTGCGTGAGCAGCAGAAGTACACGTCGGCGGAGGACCTGATCACGGCGTTGAAGAACGACATCGCGGCGGCGGCCCAGTGGACGGCCTCGCACCCGGCGGCGAGTCTCCCGGAGCCGGGCGAGGGCGAGTTGGGCGAGGTCCGCCGCGTGGCGGGCTGAAGGGGACGTTGCTCTCATCTGGTGAGCTGAAGGGGACTTTCCTCGCATCTGATGCCAGGAAAGTCCCCTTCAGCCCGCCTCGCCAAGCCCGGTCAAGCGTCTTGAATGACTCATTCAGGTCTTCGGAGGTCCTGAATGACCCATTCAAGACCCGCCGGGGTCGTCACACGGCCGCGGCCAGGAGCATGTAGCCCATCCCGGCGCCCATCACCACCCGGCAGACCGCGCGGGAGCCCTGACCCGCGTGCACCGCCGCCCCGGGCCCTGGGGCCGCGCGGACCGCCAGCACTCCCGTGCGGGCCGCGTCCGCCACGAAATACCCCGCCGCCGCCACCGCGAGCAGCGGTAATGCCAACCGGGCGTCCATTGTGGCCATCGTCAGCCACGGTCCGTGATCCACTCCGTGGTGCGGCATCGCCGTCACCATGTAGAACATCGCCGCCGCTGACAGGGCGTGGTGGGCGCAGTCCCTCCGGCGCCACCAGGCCACCGCGAACCAGCCCGTCGTCAACGCCAGCACCGCCTGCCAGCCCGCCGCCGGGATCGGGCCGCCGACCGGGGAGAACATCGCCACCATCGCCACCACCAGCAGCAACTCCGCCAGGTCGCCGTGGCGCACGCCGTGGCCCAGGCGCACGTAGTCCAGGCGGACCAGCCGGAGCACGCACGGCAACACCAGCGCCGCGAACACCGCCGTCAGCGCCCAGTCGACCGCCATCGCCCGTCGGCCTCACTCTCCGTCGCAGGTGGTGTCTCCACCGTGACACCCGCGACGGCACCGCACCAGCCGTCAATGAGGTGACCCGGCGTCACCCGTCAGGACGAGGCCGCTGGTCGGCACGCCGGTACCCGCCGTCACCAGCACCCGCGCCGCGCCGTCCACCTGGTTGACCGCGCTGCCGCGGATCTGGCGCACACCCTCGGCGATGCCGTTCATCCCGTGGATGTACGCCTCGCCGAGCTGGCCGCCGTGCGGGTTGAGCGGCAGCGCTCCGTCCAGCTCCAGCGCGCCGTCGGCGATGAAGTCCTTCGCCTCACCGCGGCCGCAGAACCCCAGCTCCTCCAGCTGCATCAGGACGTACGGCGTGAAGTGGTCGTACAGCACCGCGACGTCCACATCGGACGGTCCGAGCCCGGACTGCGCCCACAGCTGCCGCCCGACCACGCCCATCTCCGGCAACGCCGCCAGGTCGTCGCGGTAGTAACTGGTCATCACGTACTGGTCAGGCCCGCTCCCCTGCGCCGCCGCCGCGATCACCGCCGGCGGCCGGGCCAGGTCGCGAGCCCGCTCGACACTCGTCACGACCAGCGCCACCCCGCCGTCGCTCTCCTGACAGCAGTCCAGCAGGTGCAGCGGCTCGGCCACCCAGCGCGACGCCTGGTGCTCCTCCAGGGTGATCGGCCGTCCGTGGAACCACGCGTTCGGGTTCGTCGCCGCGTGCTTGCGGTCGACCACCGCGACCCGCCCGAAGTCCTCGCTCGTGGCCCCGTAGTCGTGCAGGTACCGCCGCGCGACCATGGCCACCGTCGCCGCCGGGGTCGCGATGCCCATCGGGTAGTGGAACGCGTTGTCCACCCCGGACGAGTTCACCTGCCCGGCCGCCGCCGAGGACACCTGGCCGAACCGCATCCCCGACCGTTCGTTGAACGCCCGGTAGGCGACGACGACGTCCGCGACGCCGGTCGCCACCGCCATCGCGGCCTGCTGCACCGTCGCCGCCGCGGCACCACCGCCGTAGTGGATGCGGCTGAAGAACTTCAGCTCGGGGATGCCCAGCTCGCGTGCCACCGCGATCTCCGCGTTGCCGTCCATGGTGAACGACACCAATCCGTCCACATCGGACGATTTCAGACCCGCGTCGGCCAGTGCGTGGGAGATGCATTCGGCCGCCAGCCGCAGTTCGCTCCGCCCGGAATCCTTGGAGAACTCCGTCGCGCCGATCCCGGCGATGGCCGCCTTGCCCGACAGCGTCACGGCAGTGTCACCTCCACGGTCCCGGCGACGTGCTCACCAAGACTGTCCACACCGGACACCGAGACGACGACGTCACGACCCGAAGCCGACACCACGCGGCCGGTGAAGGTGAGCGTGTCGTAGGCGTAGCACGGCACGCCGAGCCGGATCTTGATCGACCGGATCAGCGCCTCCGGCCCCGCCCACTCCGAGACGAACCGTTGCACCAGGCCCGTGTCGGTGAGGATGTTGACGAAGATGTCCTTCGAGCCGCGGGCCACCGCCGAGTCGCGGTCGTGGTGCACGTCCTGGAAGTCGCGGGTGGCGATCGCCGTGCTGACCACGAACGTCGGCGTCGCCTCGATCGTCAGCGGCGGCAGCTCGGTCCCTTCGGCGACGGTCATCGGGCCACCTTCCACGCGGGCAGCGTCAGCTCGTCGTCGACGCGGACGAACGCCGCCACCACCGGGAGTCCGATGTGGACCTCCTCCGGCGCGGCGTCCAGCAGTTCGGCCATGACGCGAACCCCTTCTTCCAGTTCCACCAGCGCCACCACGAACGGCAGCTGCTTGCCCGGCACCGGCGGGTGGTGGTGCACGACGTAGGAGTACACCGTCCCCCGGCCGCTCGCGACGACGTAGTCCGGCTTCGCGTCCAGCGAGCCGTCGGGCGGCATCGGCCCCGGCGGGTGGCGCAGCACGTCGCCCCACCGCTGGATCCGCAGCTCGCCCTCGCGCAGACCGTCCCAGAAGAACTCGGTGTCCCGGCTGATCACCGGCCGCAGCACCGGCGCGGGCGGCGGTTCCGGCGCGGGTGGCCGGAACTTCAGGACGCGGAACATCATCTCCGCGACGGCCTCGCCCTCGACGTACCAGGTCATCCGCGTGGTGACGAACCATCCTTCGCCGAGCGCGGTCTTCTTCGGCCCGACGACGCTCTCCAGCTTCGTCCGCGCCTCGACCTGTTCGCCGGGCCGCAGGTAGCGGTGGTAGGTCTGCTCGGAGTTGGTCGCGACGACGGAGGTGAACCCGGCTTCGTCCAGCAGCTCCATCATCAGGCCGAGCGGGTCGTCGCCGCCGCGGGGGACGTTCAGGCCGCCCATCGTCCACACCTGCGCCATCGCGGGCGGCGCGACCAGTCCCTTGTGGACGCTTTCGGCGGCGAACTCCGGGTCGGCGTAGACCGGGTTGCGGTCACCGATCGCCTCGACCCAGTTGTTCACCATGGCCTGGTTGACCGGGTCGCGCGCCAGGCGCGGCGCGCATTCCCCGCGCGCGGCGATCTTCTCGGCGGCTTCGATGATGTCCTGGTCGTTCATCGCGGCACCCTCGGCAGGCCCAGGCCGATCGAGGCGATCAGCTCCCGTTGGATTTCGCTGACCCCGCCGCCGAACGTCAGCACGATGTTGCGCTTCGCGGCGACGTCGAGCCACTCCGCCAGCTCGGCGGTGTCCGGATCGGACGGATCGCCGTGGCGGGCGACGAGTTCTTCGAGGTTCCGGCCGATCCGCTGGATGACCTCGGAGCTGAACACCTTGGTCGCCGACGCGTCGGCGACGTCCACCGCGGCGTTCGCCGAGGACACCGCGACCTGCCAGTTCAGCAGCTCGTTCACCCGCGTCACGGCCAGCACCTCGGCCAGCGCGGCCCGGACGTCGGCGAGGTCCAGCAGCCCGTGGGCGGCGGCCCACGCGCGCACGCGGTCGTACAGCCCGCCGATGCGCCCGGCCGGGCCGAGCATCACGCGCTCGTGGTTGAGCTGCGTGGTGATCAGCCGCCAGCCCTCGTTTTCCTTGCCCACCAACCGGTTCGCCGGGACGCGGACGTCCGAATAGTACGTCGCGTTGACGTGGTGGGCACCGTCGCAGGTGATGATCGGCGTCCACGAGTAGCCGGGGTCGCTCGTGTCGACGATGAGGATCGAGATGCCCTTGTGCCGCGGCGCGTCGGGCGCGGTCCGCACGGCCAGCCAGATGTAGTCCGCGTCGTGCCCGCCGGTGGTGAAGATCTTCTGGCCGTTGACGACGTACTCGTCGCCGTCGCGCACCGCTGTCGTCCGCAGCGCCGCGAGGTCGGTGCCCGCCTCCGGCTCGGTGTAGCCGATCGCGAAGTGGATCTCGCCGGCGAGGATCTTCGGCAGGAAGAAGGCTTTCTGCTCGTCGGTGCCGAACTGCTGCAGCGTCGGCCCGACGGTCTGCAGCGTCACCGAGGGCAGCTGGACATCGGCGCGCGCGGCCTCGTCGACGAACAGGTGCTGCTCGATCCCGCCGAAGCCCTGGCCGCCGTACTCGACCGGCCAGCCGACGCCGAGCCGCCCGTCGCGGCCCATCCGGCGGACGATCTCGCGGAACACCGGCCCGTGCCGTTCGCGCCGCATCGCCCGGCGTTCCTCGGGGCTGATCAGGTCGGCGAAGTACGCGCGCAGCTCGGCACGCAGTTCCCGTTGCGCCGCGGTCAGTTCGACGTGCATCCGCTCACCCCGCCACTCGTTCGCCGAGCCTGCCGAGCCGGTGCGCGGCGCCGCCGAGCGCCCGGCCGAGGTCCTTCACCGCCGACGAATACCGGTGCAGCGGATAGGTTTCGTCGACGCCGACGCCGCCGTGCAGGTGGTGGCAGATCGCGAGCGCGTCCGGCGCCCGCGACGCGAGCCAGTAGGCGGCGATGTCGAGTTCGGCGTCCGCGTCGAGGCCCGAAGCCAGCCGCCAGACCGCGGACGTCACGGCCAGGTGGACGGTCCGCGCGGCGACGTAGACGTCGGCGATCTGGCCCGCGACGGCCTGGAAAGTCGCGAGTGGACGGCCGAACTGCTCGCGCTCGCCGACGTGCTTCACGGTCAGCGCCAAGGCTCCGGCGAGCAAGCCGTCCCCGAGTGCCAGCGCGCCTGCCAGGGCGAAGCGGTGCAACGCCTCGACCGCGCCTTGGTCGGCGAGGAGGTCGGACTCCTCGACGGCGACGTCGTCGAGGCGCACGGTGCACTCCGGCGTCTCCGCGGAGTTGCGCGTCGGGAGCAGCGTGACGCCGTCGGCGTCCGGGTCGACCAGGTAGACGGCGGTGCCGTGCGGAGTGGACACCGGCGTGAGGATCCGGGCGGCGCGCTCCGCGTACGGGACGGCGGTCTTCACGCCGCTGAGCAGCCACTTTCCGTCGCCCGGCCGCGCGGTCGCCGCGGGCCGGGTGGCGAACGGCGCCGACGGCTCGTGCAGGGCCGCGGTGAGCAGGGCCTCCCCCGCCGCGACCGGCGGCAGCAGGGCCGCGCGCTGCGCCGGGGTCCCGAGCGTCTCGACCGGCAGGACACCCAGGGCGAGTGCGGCGTACGCGGGCACCGGAGCGGCGGCGCGGCCGACCTCGGTGAGGACCTGCGCGACCTCCGCGACGCCCAGGCCGTCGCCGTCGAGGTCCGGGGGCAGCGCCAGCGCGAGCAGGCCCGCGCCCGCGAGCGCGCGCCACGGATCGTCGTCCACCGCGCGCTTCGGGGGGTCCGTGGGGGCGGAGCCCCTCGGGCGGGGTCCGGGGGTCGCACCCCCGAAGTCGCAGAGCACTTTCGCGGTGAGTGCGGCGATCTCCGTCTGCGTATCGTCAAGGGTGAAGTCCACGCCTGTCCTCCGGATCGGCGCAATACTGAAACATGTTCTAGTCTTAGCCGTAAAGCGCCTGGACGGCAACCCCCGGAGGAGGAGCGGCATGACGGCGACCCGGCGGCTGGTCACCGTGCCCCCGACCGCCGCCGTGCCCGACCCGGTCCCCCTCGAGCTGCCCGGTCGCGGGCGGACGGTGGTCACCGACGTCGGCCCGCGGGACGCGCCCGCGCTCGTGCTGCTGCACTCGGTGGCCTGCACGGGCCTGCTGACCTGGTACCCGGCGCTCGACCGGCTGGCGCGCGACCACCGCGTCGTCGTGTTCGACCAGCGGTGGCACGGACAGGGCATCCGCTCGCCCGAGTTCCGCCTGGCCGACTGCGCCGCCGACGTCACCGCGGTCGCCGACGCGCTCGGCCTCGAGGAGTTCGCGCTCGCCGGCTACTCGATGGGCGGGATGGTCGCCCAGCTCGTCGCCCACGCCGAACCAGAACGTGTTACCGGCCTGGTGCTGTGCTCGACGGCGAGCAATTTCCGCCGCGGGCTGCGCCAGCGCGTCGCGCTCGACGTGTTCGGCCGGACCCTGCGGCAGCTGCGTGAGCACGTGAAGGCGCCGGTCGTGCCCGCCGCCCCGCTCCGGCGCGTCGAGGACTACCGGTGGGGGCTGCGGGAGTTCCGTTCGACGACGCCGTGGGAGATCGCGGTGGCCGTCGACGAGATCGGCCGGTTCGACTCGACGCCCTGGCTGCACACGCTGCGGCTGCCCACCGCCGTCGTCGTGACGGCGCGGGACCGGTTCATCGCGCCGGACCACCAGCGGTCGCTGGCGCGGCGGATCCCGGGCGCGGCGACCTACGAAGTCCCGGCCGGGCACGCGGCCTGCGTGCTCGCCGCCGACCGCTGGGTGCCCGCGCTGCTCACCGCCGTCCACTCCGTCTGAGGAAGGAACCCCCGATGGGACGCTTCAGCCTGCCGGAGCAGAAGCCCGACGGCCTCGACTCACCCGTCACGGCTCTCGCCATGAAGTTCATGGCGAGAGCGCAGGTGAAGGTCTTCCGGCTGACCGGCGGCCGCGTCGGCGCGAAGTGGCGGGTCGGCGCCGGGTTCCGGAAGCCGGTGCCGACGCTGCTGCTGGAGCACCGCGGGCGCAAGTCGGGGCGGCTGTTCACGACGCCGTTGCTGTACCTGCGGTCCGGCGACGACCTCGTCATCGTCGGCTCCCAGGGCGGGCTGCCGCACCACCCCCAGTGGTACTTCAACCTGCTGGCCCACCCGGATACCCGCGTCCATCTCAAAGGCCGTCGCGACGTCCCGGTCACCGCGCGCGTCGCCGGTCCGGACGAGCGCGCCGAACTCTGGCCGCGGCTGGTCGAGCTGTACGCGGACTTCGCGAAGTACCAGGCGTGGACCGACCGGGAGATCCCGGTCGTCGTGCTCAGCCCGCGGCCTTGAGCAGCTGCGCGAGCGCCTCCGGGAGCGCGTCGGCCAGCGGCCACAGGTCCTTGACCAGCTCGCGGGCGCCGAGCAGGCCGACGTGCACCTTGCCCGCGTTGGACAGCACGGTGACGTTCAGCCCGGCGCCGTGGAAGACCGGGCCGAGCGGGTAGAGGCCGGTGATCCGCGCGCCGAGCAGGTACAGCGGCATCGGCGGGCCGGGCACGTTCGACACGACCAGGTTGTGCACCACCGGGTGCTTCTCGGCCAGCCGCAGCGCCGAGTACGCGCGCACGGCGAGGCCGAACATCGTCGCGGCGGAGAACTGCGCCCAGTCCTGCAGCATGTCGGCGTCGATGTCGTAGTGGTGGTCCTTGGACAGCCGGTTCGCCTCGGCGAGGAAGAAGACGCGCGCGGCCGGGTCGGCCAGGTGCGTCGGCAGGGACGCGAAGAACGCCGAGACCTTGTTGCTGCCGTGCTCGCGTTCGGTCCGGTCGTGCACCGAGACGGGCACGGTCGCCACCAGGGGGTCGTCCGGCAGCTCGCCGCGGGCTTCGAGGAAATCGCGCAGGGCACCGGCGACGAGGGCGAGCACGACGTCGTTGACCGTCACCCCGAAGGCGTTCTTGACCTCCTTGATCTCGTCGAGGTCGAGCTGGGCGAAGGCGACGCTGCGGTGGCCGGTGATCGTGCCGTTCAACGAAGTGCGAGGGGCAGTGAACGGGATCGGCATCCCCTTGCCCCGCAAGGCTTTCCCCAGCCACCGCGGCACCAGCTCCAGCAGGTCGGGCAGCAGCCGGACGACTTCCGCGGGCCGTTTCGCGAAGTTCTCCACCCCGGAGCGCAGCAGGTCCACCGGCGACGGCACGGCGGGGTTGCGAGGCTGCTCGATCACCGGCGGCGGCGCGTCGGGCTCCAGGCCGGCGAGGTAGGTGATCAGGCTGGCGCCGCTCACGCCGTCGACGCTCGCGTGGTGCATCTTCAGCAGCACGGCGATCTGGCCGTCGGCGAGGCCCTCGATGACGTAGAGCTGCCACAGCGGGCGCGCGCGGTCGAGCTGCTGGCCGGCGATGTGCGCGCACAGCTCGGCCAGCTCGGCGCGGTCGCCGGGGGCGGGCACGCCGATGCGGTGCACGTGGTGGTCGAGGTCGAACTCCTCGTCCTCGACCCACACCGGGTGGCCGAGGTTCCAGAGTGGATTGTGCAGTTTGCGGCGGAATGCCGGGATCAGCCGGACGCGTTCGTCGAGCTTTTCCTTGAGTTTCGCGAAGGTGTAGCCGCCGGGGACGGTCGAGCCGTCGAGGGTGAGCAGGCCGCAGACGTGCAGGACCTGGGCCGACGTCTCCAGGTAGAGGAAGCTCGCGTCCAGGCCGCTCAGTCTCTGCATGGCGCCAGGGTAAGCCACTTCCGGTGAGCGGCGCGTCACCCTACTCGCCGGTATCATCGCGGTGGTGCAGCCGAACTTCCTGATCCGCCGCGCGGTCCAGCTCGGCCTGACGGCCAACGCGCTCCGCCCCCTGCGGGCCCGGTCGACGACGATCCCGGTGTTCTTCGCTGGGTGGCTGACCGGCGAGCTCGCGCCTCAGTTCCTGGCCCTGACCGCGGCGGACACCCTGGTCCACGTGGCCCGCCACGGCGTCCGCGACCGGTCGACGAAGGCGGGGCTGGCGATGGCCGCGGCGTCGGCGGCCGGGCTCGGCGCGCTGATCCGCACCGGCCACGGCGCCCGCGACGAGATCGAGAAGGCGCTGACGTCGGCGTTGGGCGAGGACTACGCGGACGAGCTGGGCCGGTCGGACTTGGGGCTGCCGTGGGGTGAGCTGGCGCTGCCGTTCCGGATGGGCGCCCCGGACGTCCGGGTCGATCGCGACATCGCGTACGCGCCGGGCGGCAAGCGGTTCCTCCTCGACGTGTACCGCCCGTCGACGCCGGTCTCGGGAGCGCCGGTGCTGCTGCAGGTCCACGGCGGCGCGTGGGTGATCGGCAACAAGGAGGAGCAGGGCAGGCCGTTGATGCGCTACCTGGCCCGCCGGGGCTGGGTGTGCGTCGCGATCAACTACCCGCTGTCCCCGGCCCACCGCTGGCCGGCGCACATCGTGGCGGCGAAGCAGGCGCTGGCGTGGATCCGGTCGTCGATTTCCGCTTACGGGGGTGACCCGGATTTCGTGGCGGTGACGGGCGGCTCGGCGGGCGGCCACTTGTCAGCGCTCCTGGCGTTGTCCCAGAACGACCCGGCGTTGCAACCGTCGTTCGAGGACGTGGACACGAGCGTCCAGGCGTGCGTGCCGCACTACGGGGTATACGACTTCGCGGCGACGTCGGGGTCTCGCGCCAGTAAGTACCGGTTGGAGAGCTTGATCGCGCGGCGGGTGTTCGCTCCGGACCGTGATCCGGTGAACCATCTGGATGACTACATCGCGGCTTCGCCGTTGGACCGGATCACCTCGGAGGCTCCGCCGTTTTTCGTGATCCACGGGCGGGATGACTCGTTGGTGCCGGTTCGGGAGGCGCGTGAGTTCGTGCGTCGGCTGCGGGAGAAGTCTCACGAGCCGGTGGCGTATGCCGAGCTGGCGGGGGCTCAGCACGCGTTCGATGTGTTCACGTCGGTGCGTTCGGCGCATGTCGTGCGCGGGGTGGCTCGGTTCCTCGACCACACGTACCTGCGGTGGAAGGCGGAGAACCGCCAGTCGGGCTGATGCGCCCCAAGGCGGCCTTGGGTGCGTTGAATAGGCACTGCGGCGCGAAGCGCCTCCGTTGAGGGTGGCGGCGGGGGCATGGGTGGCGCACCGAAGGCGGCCTTGGGTGCGTCACACGCACCGAAGGCCACATTGGGGCGCTGGCCGCCGGTCAGTAGGCCAGGTCGACCGGGCTTGCCGAGGGTGGGCCGTCCAGGCGCCACTCCGTGCCGGACCGGATGAAGCGGTACCAACGCGCGTCACGGCCGTAGCGCAGCTGCAACTCCCCTTGCGTGAGGCGGTTTCGCCACACTCGCGGCCGTCCCGGGAGGCCTGCCTCGGCCAGGATCGCCTCGGCCTCCGCCAGCGGGCCCGGCCCCGGCTGCCAGCTCTCCCGCAACGCGGCCAAGCCGCCGCGACCGGCTTCGCGCCAGGCCTCGGCCCAGCGGGTCAGATCACGGGGTGACAGTCCGGCGGCCGCGGCCAGGGTGGTGATCTCCGCGGACGTGCGCCCGGCCGCGCGGCGGGCCAGGTCCTCCTCGAACGTCAGCTCCGCCGCCGTCACGCCGCCGACCAGCAGGTCGCGGGCCAGCGATGCCGCGTCCGCGGCCAACCCCGACAGCGCCGCGGCCGTCCAGCCCGTGCCCGGCGGCGGGTCCAGGTCCAGCACCGCCGGAGGCCCCGGGATCCGCGGCGGAGGCGGCAGGGGCGGGATCGCGCCCGGCCGCCGCGCGTAGGCAGCCTTCGGCGACAGGCCTTCGTCGGACCGCTTCGGGAGCTTCGGCCGCTCGCCGCGCGTCGGCGTGCGGCGGGCGCGGAGCTCGGCCAGGACGTCCGCGCGGGGGCGGCCGCGCAGCAGGAACAGCGTGAACGGGTCGCGGTCGACCTCGTCGGCGACCAGGTAGTACACCGCGGCGACGTGCTTGCACGGGTTCGCCGAGTCCGGGCACGAGCACCTCGGCCGCAGGTCGCCCGGGCCCGGCAGCAGGTCCGCGCCCGCCTCGCGCGCCTGCTCGGCGAGCGCGGCCGGCAGCTCGCCGTCGAGGAGGGCCGCCACGTGGCCCAGCTGCGTGCCGACGACGCCCAGCAGGGTGTCCCACTCGCCGTCGGTGAAGGTGCGCATCGTGATGGTCACCTTGTACGGCGTCGGACGGCTGCCGCGCACCCGCGCCGTCATCTCCCCGGCGCCGAAGTGCAGCTCGCTGACCGTGCCCTTGCGCGCGTACGTCCGCCCGCGCGGCAGCCGGTTCGGGTCGAGCTTCGCGCGCTGCTCCAGCGCGTCGACCCAGGCGCGGCCCCACCACGTCGTGCCGAAGTTCCGCCTCGGTGGCATCACCCGCTCCCGAGCCGGACCAGGTCGGCGAGCTCGTCGTCGGACAGCTCGGTGATCCAGTCCTCCCCCGCGCCGACGATCGACTCGGCGAGCCCGCGCTTCTTTTCCAGCACCTGCGCGATCCGCTCTTCCAGGGTGCCTTCGGCGATGAGCCGGTGCACCTGGACGGGCCGGTCCTGCCCGATCCGGTACGCGCGGTCGGTGGCCTGGTCCTCGACGGCCGGGTTCCACCAGCGGTCGTAGTGGATGACGTGGGTGGCGCGGGTCAGGTTGAGCCCGACGCCACCGGCCTTCAGCGACAGCAGGAACACGGGGATCTCCCCGGCCTGGAACCGGTCGACCATGTCCTGCCGTTTCGACGGCGAGCTGTCGCCCGAGAGCAGTTCGGTCGGCAGGCCGCGCTCGGTGAGACGTCGTTCGAGCAGGCGGCAGAGCTGGACGTACTGGCTGAAGACGAGCACGCTCTCGCCCTCGTCGAGGATGACGTCCAGGAGTTCTTCGAAGGCCGCGAGCTTGCCGGACCGGCCGGTGAGCGCGCCGTGCGGTTCCTTGAGGAACTGCGCCGGGTGGTTGCAGATCTGCTTGAGCTCGGTGAGCAGCTGCAGCACCTGCCCGCGTCGCTTGATGCCCTGCGTTTCGCGGATTTCGGCGAGGTTTTCCCGCACGACGGCTTCGTAGAGGGTGGTCTGCTCGGCGGTGAGCGGGACGAACCGGTCGGTCTCGGTCTTGCGCGGCAGCTCGGGGGCGATGTCGGGATCGCTCTTGCGGCGCCGCAGCAGGAACGGCCGGACGGTGGCGGCGAGCCGTTCGGTGACGGCCTTGTCCCGGTCGCGTTCGATCGGCCGCGCCACGGTGCGGCGGAAGCGGTCGAGCGGGCCGAGCAGGCCGGGGGTCGTCCAGTCCACAATGGACCACAGCTCGGTGAGCCGGTTTTCGACGGGCGTGCCGGTGAGGGCCACCTTCGCCTGGGCGGGGATTTTGCGGAGTTCCTTGGCGGTGGCGGAGAGGGGATTCTTGACGTGCTGCGCCTCGTCCGCGGCGACCAGGCCCCAGTCCACTTCGGACAGGGTCTCGCGATCGCGGCGGAGGACGCCGTAGGTGGCGAGGACGACCTCGTCGGGGGCGAGGTCGTCGAGGTGGCGGCCGCCGCCGTGGAACCGGCGGACGGGGATGTGCGGGGCGAAGCGGGCGAACTCGCGCTCCCAGTTGCCGAGGAGGGACGTGGGGCAGAGGACCAGGGTAGGGCCGCCGGTGGTCGGTGGGACGGCGGCGGGCGCGGCCTCGGCGCCGGGCGCGGGTGCGACGCCGCCCACCGCGGGACCGGTGGCGCCGGGCAAGGGCTCGCCGGTCGATGCGGCGAGTTGCGGCTCGACACCAGCAGCCGCGGGCTCGGCGCCGCTCACGGCACGATCGGCGGCGGGCGGGCCCTCGGCGCCAGGCCAGGGCTCGCCGGTCGATGCGGCGAACCGCGGCTCGACAGCAGCGGCCGCAGACTCGGCGCGGGTCGCTGCGGCGGGCAGGCCCTCGCCTCCGGTCCGCGGCGCGCTGAGGCGCGAGAACTCCGCGCCGCCAGGCAGGCCCGCGCCACCCGTCGGCTCGCCGACACCACGCCGCGCCAGTTCGCGTCGGTGCAGGTGGAGCGCGATCAGCTGGATCGTCTTGCCCAGCCCCATGTCATCGGCCAGGCACGCGCCCAGCCCCAGCCCCGTCATCGTCGCCAGCCACGCCAACCCCGCCTGCTGGTACGGCCGCAACGTCGCCCGCAACCCCGGCGGTGGCCCGACCTCGGCCCCCTCCCGGTCGCGGAGGCGGGACACCAGCCCGCCCAGCACCGGCGGGGCCGCGAACTCGACCCGCTCGCCGTCCAGCTCCAGCTCGCCCGTCAGCGCCGCCGCCAGTGCCTCGCCCGCCTCGAGCTTGCGCGTCCGGCCGCGGACCCTCGCCAGCAGCTGCGGATCCACCCGCACCCACTGCCCGCGCAACCGCACCAACGGCCGCTTCGCTTCGGCCAGGGCCGCTACCTCCGCCTCCGTCAGCTGCTCGCCGCCCAGGCTGAGCTGCCAGCGGAACTCCAGCAGGCTCCGCAACGCGAACTCCGGTCCCGTCACGCTCGCCGGGGCCTGGGTCGCGCTCGCCTTCGCCTTCACCTCGCCCGCGAACAACCCCTTCGACCACAGCACCTCGATGCCCGCGCCGCCCAGCTCGCGGGCTCCGTCGGTGAGCAGGTCGACGACCTCGTCGTCCGACAGCGCCAGTGACGCCGGTGCCGGCTCGGCCAGCACCCGGCCCAACGGCGCCCACGCCCGCGCCCCGCGGCGCAGGCCCAGCAGCAGCTGCGTCTCCACCTGGTCGCCGAGGCGGCTCAGCACCGCGTCCGGTGCGTCCCACAGCGTCGCCGCCTCCACCACCAGGCTCGGCTCCGCGATGCTGCGCACCGCCAGGACCCCGGTGAACGTGTCGTCCCCCTCGACCCGCAGCAGCACCTGCACGCCACGGGGTTCGCGGGCCTCCAGCTCGGCCAGCCAGGCCGCGGCGTCCGGGCCGAGCAACGCCGGTTCGCGCGCCGCGAACGCCGGGTCGCCGACGCCGACCGGGGCCGCCGGGCTGCGGGCCAGCAAATCCGCCGTCGCGTCCCACAACGCGCGCACCAGGGAGTCAGGTGAGTGCAGGCGGATGCGTTTCAGCCCCGTCAACGGCAGCGCGTACGCCTCCGGTGGCAACGCGCCGGCCAGTCCCCGCAGCAGCTCCTCGTCGGCGGAGTCCAGCGGGCCGATCCGCCAGGCCGCCGCGCCGGCCGGGGAGACCGCCGGCCGCAGCCGGCCGCGCGCGACGAGGTTCACCCCCGCGTTGATCGCCGCCGACCACGCCGCGACGGCCGGGCTCGCCTCCTCCCCCACCGCCAGCAGCCGCGGGAGGGCCCGCTCCAGCGGGACGAGCTCCGCGTCGACCTTCGTGCGCGCGAACTTCGCGCCCCGGGGCAGCGCGAGCTCGATCGTGGTCCCGCCCGCCACGTCTTCGCCCCACAACGCCAGCACGCCCTCCCGCGGGGGATCCGCGGGAAGGTAGGTGGCCTGGGTGCCTGCGCTGAACTCCACGCCCGCAACGCTAGAACACGACCCCGACAGTTTTGCCCTCGGCGGCGCGAACGGTCCTTTCGCGCCGTTTCACGACGCAACTCGTCAGCCGCGGGGCAAGCCCAGCAACCGCTCCGCCGTCAGGGACCGCAGCACCTGCGTCGTGCCGCCCGCGATCGACAGGCAGCGGGTCAGCAGGAACTCGTGCTGCGCCGGGCCGCCAGCGAGCAGCGCCCCGCTTCCCGCCAGCTCCAGCGCGAACTCCGCGACGTCCTGGCGGTGCTGCACGCCCAAGAGCTTCCGCACGCTCGACTCCGCGCCCGGGTCCTGCCCGCCGAGGCGCTTCAGCGCCGCCCGCAGGTCGAGCACGGAACCCGCCACGCCCCACGCCACGAGCGCACCGAGCCGGTCCAGGGCGACGTCGTCGAGCGCCGAGGCGTCCACTGTGGACACCAGCGACTGGACGCTCTCCCCCACCGCGGACCCGCCGCCGATCGCGACGCGCTCGTTGGCCAGCGTCGTGCGCGCCAGCCGCCAGCCGCCGCCCGGCGTCCCGACGACGTCGGCGTCCGGCACGAACACGTCGTCGAGGAACACCTCGTTGAACACCGCTTCGCCGGTGATCTCGCGCAACGGCCGCGTCGTGATGCCCTCGGCGCGCATGTCGACCAGGAAGTACGTGATGCCCTTGTGCTTGGGCACGTCCGGGTCGGTGCGGGCGAGGCAGATCCCCCAGTCGGCTTCGCGGGCGAGCGACGTCCACACCTTCTGCCCGGTCAGCCGCCAGCCGCCGTCGACGCGGCGGGCGGCCGTCCGCAGCGCGGCCAGGTCGGACCCCGCGCCGGGCTCGCTGAACAGCTGGCACCAGGTGATCTCCCCGCGCAGGGTGGGCCGGGCGAACCGGGCGCGCTGCTCGTCGCTGCCGTGCTCGAGGATCGTCGGGACCGCCCACGCGCCGATCACCAGGTCGGGACGGCGGACCCCGGCCGCGGCGAGCGCGGCGTCGATCCGCAGCTGCCCGGCGGCGTCGGCGCCCCGGCCGTAGGGCGCGGGCCAGTGTGGTGTCAGCAGGCCCGCGTCCGCCAGGGCGACGCGCTGTTCGTCGAGAGGCAGTGCCGCGATCTTCGCCACCTCATCACGCAAGGCGGCGTCGTCGCCGACGTCGACGCTCAACGTGCGCTCCGTTCCCGCCAGCGCGAGCGAAGCCGCCTCACGCCGCCACGTCCCGCCGAGCCACTGCCGCAGCGCCACGGCACGCCGCAGGTAGAGGTGCGCGTCGTGCTCCCAGGTGAACCCGATCCCGCCGAGGACCTGGACGCAGTCCTTCGCGTTGGCGACCGCCGCGTCGAGCGCGACGACGGCCGCGCTGGCCACCGACAGCGGGTGCTGCCCGGACGCCGCGTCCCAGGCCAGCGCTTCGGCCGCTTCGGCGCGGCACAGCATCTCGGCGCACAGGTGCTTGACGGCTTGGAACGCACCGATCGGCTGCCCGAACTGCTCGCGGACCTTGGCGTACTCGACGGCGATCGTCAGGCACCGCCGCGCCACGCCCGCCGCCTCCGCCGCGGCCAGGGTCGCCGCCAGTGGCGACACCGGGGGCAGCGTGAGGACGTCGGCGCGGACGCCGGAGAACCGGATGCGGGCCAGCGGGCGCGAGAAGTCGAACGCTTCCAGGGGCTCGACCGTGACGCCCGGCGTGCCCGGCGCGAGCAGGACGTGCCCGCCCTCGACCGGCACGAGCAGCCAGGTCCCGGTGTCGGCGCCGGGGACCGGCCCGGTGACGCCGTCGTCGAGGGACGGCGCGTCGAGCAGGACCGCGACGGTGGCTTCTCCTTCGGCGAGCGCCGCGAGCAGCTCCTTCACCTGGGGGATTTCCGCGAGCAGCAGCCCGGCGAGCGCGGTGCCGAGCACCGGTCCGGGAACGAGTTCTTCCGCCGCCGCGGCGAGTCCGGCGGCGAGGTCGGCGACGGTTCCGTCGGCGCCTCCGGCCACGGCTGGCAGGGCGACGCCGAAAAGGCCCAGCTCGGCGAAGCCCGCCGGAATCCCCGCTCCGGGGCCGG
Organism: Amycolatopsis nalaikhensis; assembly: GCF_030264295.1. Classification (GTDB taxonomy): domain Bacteria; phylum Actinomycetota; class Actinomycetes; order Mycobacteriales; family Pseudonocardiaceae; genus Amycolatopsis; species Amycolatopsis nalaikhensis. The sequence goes on from NZ_CP127173.1 coordinate 10,292,462, forward strand.
TTTCCGCCGCGCGCACCGCCTCTCGCGGGTGGTGCGCGGCGGACCAGGCGTGGATCGCCTCGGCCAGCGCGGCCTGTTCCTCGGTGAGCGCGACCGGCATGGGCCCTCCTCGCGGTAGGTGACGCTACTCGCGAGTGTAGAACGTGTTACAGTTTTTCGGCCAGTGGGTCGGTGGTTGAACGTTTCGCCAGGACAGGTACTCTACGTCGAGAACTGGAACAAGTTCCGAAGGACGGGGGAATGCCGATGCCCGGCAAGGCCAAAGCGCCGGCGAAGGCACGCGGTAACGGCCTGAGCGCGATCGGCGCCGACGAGCTCGGCTCGGCCGCCCAGCGCGACCGGCGCCGCCGGATCATCGACGCGACCCTCGCGCTGGCTTCGAAGGGCGGCTACGACGCCGTCCAGATGCGGGCCGTCGCCGAGAAGGCCGACGTCGCACTCGGCACGCTCTACCGGTACTTCCCGTCGAAGATCCACCTGCTCGTGTCCGGGCTGGCGCGCGAGTTCGAGCGGGCGCAGGAGAAGCTCGAACGCCAGGCCATCCCCGGCGAGACGCCCGCCGAGCGGCTGATGTTCGTCCTCGGCCGCAACACCCGGCTGATGCAGCGCGACCCGCACCTGACCGAGGCGATGGTGCGGGCGTTCATGTTCGCCGACACCTCCGCGGCCGCCGAGGTCGAGCAGGTCGGGCGCCTGATGGAGGACATGTTCGCCCAGGCGATGGGCATCACCGAGCCGACCGAGGCCGACCGCGACATCTTCCACGTCGTCGCGGACGTCTGGATGGCCAACCTGGTGGCGTGGGTGACCCGCCGCGCCTCGGCCGCCGACGTCGCCAACCGCCTGGAACTCTCCGTTCACCTGCTCCTGGACAAGTGACAAGCGCCCCAAGGCGGCCTTGGGTGCGTCTCACGCACCGAAGGCCGCCTTGGGTGCGTCTCACGCACCGAAGGCCACATTGGGGTTGTTTCATCCTGGTTGTGGCTGGTCGGGGCGCTGGGTGGTGGGTGGTTGTCTGTGGTGGCAAGGGAGTGGGGTCGGGACCCGGCGTGGCGGCCCTGGAGACGGGTGAAGCCCTCGGCAAGATCGAGATGTGAGTCAACAACCCGCCGAGGGCTTCGAGCCCATTTCCTACCAGGTTGTCCTTCCGCTCTCGCAGTCGACCCTGCAGATGCTGGCCGGGCTGATCCGCACCCATCGGCGTCGGCTGCGTTCGCGCTGGCGCAAAGCCGGTCCCGCCGACCAGGCACTCGTGGTGCTCGCCGTGCTGCGTGACGACCAGCGCTTGGCTCACCTCGGCGGCGGTATGGGCGTATCGGCGTCCACGGTGCGGCGATGGGTGCTGGAAGCGATCACCCTGCTCGCCGCCCGCGCCACCCGCCTGAACCGGGTCTTGCGTCGCCAGGCCGCCCGGGGTGCGGAGGTGGTGCTGGTGGACGGCACCCTGATCCGGACCCGCCGCCGCACCGGAAAAGCGAACCGGGCCAACTACAACGGCAAACACAAACACCACGGGCTGGTCGTGCTCGCCTTGACCGACGAAAACGGCCGGTTGCTGTGGGTGTCGGCGGCGTTGCCGGGCAAGACCGCCGACATCACCGCCGCTCGCCGGTTACGGATCCGGGAACGCCTGCACACCTATGGCTTGTCCCCGGCCGGGGACAAGGGCTTCCACGGCTGGCACAAAGACGTCCGCGACAGCTCAGCCTGCGACACCTGCGGCGGAGCATGTGAACACGTCGTGCTCACTCCCTACAAGGCCGAGACCCGGCGGCCGTTGAGCAAGGCCCAGAAGCAGGCGAACGCCGTGTTCGCGGCGATGCGGTGCGCGGTGGAGGGCGGCTTCGCCGCCCTCAAGGCCTGGCGGATCCTGGGCAAGCTCCGCCTCGACACCCGCCACGCCACCACATTGCTGCGGGCTCTGCTCGTGCTGACCCAGCACGAGCAGAGCATCCGCGACGCCGCCCGGCCAGACCCGGCCTGAGCATTACCACACACCACCAACCCGACCTGACCAGCACAAACCACGATGAAACAACCCCATTGGGGCGCTTGGGGTCAGCGGTGCGCGGCGGCCAGCTCAGCCAGGTCGTCGAGCGCCTTGAGCGTCTCCGCTTCCGGCAGCGTGTCCAGCAGGAACGTGTACCGCTCGACGCCCGCCTCGCGGAATCCGTCGATCACCTTCGGCCGCGTGTCGCCGCCGAAGACCGCGAATTCCACGTCTTCCCGCCCCTGGTCGGCCAGCCAGCGGCGAACGCGTTGCGCCTCCTCGTAACGCGTGAAGCCGCGTAGCAGCCAGCCGTCGCCGTAGCGGGCGAGCCGGTTCAACGCGGCTTCGCTCTCGCCGCCGATGTAGATCGGCGGATGCGGCTTGTGCACCGGCTTGGGCCAGGCGAAGATCGGGTCGAAGTCGACGTGCTTGCCGTGGAACTCGGCCTCGTCCTTCGTCCAGATCTCCTTGAGCGCGGCCAGCTGCTCGTCGATCAGCGCGCCGCGGGTCTTCGGGTCGGTGCCGTGGTTGCGCATCTCCTCGCGGTTCCAGCCGACGCCGACGCCGAACTGCATCCGGCCGTCGGAGATCAGGTCCAGCGACGCGACCTCCTTGGCCGTGTGGATCAGGTCGCGCTGGGGCAGCAACGCGATCCCGGTGCCGAGAAGCAGCTCCGACGTCGCCACGGCCGCGGCGCTGAGCGCCACGAACGGGTCGAGCGTGCGGTAGTACACGCGCGGCAGGTCGCCGCCGCCCGGGTACGGGCTCTCGCGGCTCACCGGGATGTGCGAATGCTCGGCCAGCCACAGCGAATCGAAGCCGCGCTCTTCCAGCGCGGCGCCCAGCACGTCCGGCCGGATGCCTTCGTCGGTCACGAACGTCGAGATCCCGAATTTCATGCCTCCACCACTACCACCGGGTTGACAGGGGGTGCACGATGGAAGCATCTCATCATCCGTTGAATAAGGGGGTCAGTGATGGACGTCCAGGACGTGGACTTCGAAGAGCTGTACCAGGGCGCGACGCCGATGGGCCGCAAGATGCCGTGGGACCTCGGCGCCCCGCAGCCGTCGGTCGTCGCGCTCGCCGACGCCGGCGAGTTCACCGGTGACGTGCTCGACATCGGTTGCGGTCTCGGCGACAACTCCGCGTTCCTCGCCTCGCGCGGCCTGCACGTGACGGGCTTGGACGGCGCGCCGTCGGCGATCGAGCAGGCCCGTGCGCGAGCCGCGGAAAAGGGGCTGGACATCGAGTTCGCCGTCGCGGACGCGACGAAGCTCGAGGGCTACGAAGGCCGGTTCGACACGGTGCTCGACAGCGCGCTCTACCACTGCCTGGACGAGGAGCAGCGGCGCCAGTACGTCGCGGCGCTGACCCGGGCGACGCGGCCGGGCGCGACGCTGCACCTGTTCGCCTTCTCCCCCGAGGTGCCGGACGCCTTCCCGGCGCCGTACCTGATCAGCGAGGCCAACCTGCGCGAGACGGTCGGGAAGGACTGGGCGATCGAGACGCTCGAACCCACGCTCTACACGACGTCGATGACGCCGGAGGAGCTGCGGCAGAGCGTCCGGGCGATCCTGGACCAGGACCCGGCCCAGATGGGCCGGCTGGACACGGACGAGGACGGGCGGGTCCTGGTCCCGGTCTGGCGGCTGAAGGCCACCCGCCGCTGACCCCGTCGTGAGTGTTTAGGGCGGTTAGAACCGCCCTAAACACTCACGACCGCGGGGAGTCAGACGTTGCGGCGGTACTGGCCGCCGACCTCGAAGAACGCCTCCGTGATCTGGCCCAGCGAGCACACCCGGGCGGCGTCCATCAGCACCCCGAACAGGTTGCCGCCGCGGGTGGCCGCTTCGCGCAGCGTCTTCAGCGCCTGCTGGGCCTCCTCGTGGTGGCGGTGCTGGAAGTCCGCCAGCCGGTCCAGCTGGGACTGCTTCTCGGCCTCTGTCGCCCGCGCCAGCTCGACCTCGACGTCGTCCTCGCCCTCGCGCGGGTTGCGGAACGTGTTGACGCCGATGATCGGCAGCGAGCCGTCGTGCTTCTTGCGCTCGTACAGGATGGACTCGTCCTGGATCTTGCCGCGCTGGTAGCCCGTCTCCATCGCGCCGAGCACGCCGCCGCGCTCGGAAATCCGGTCGAACTCGGCCAGCACGGCCTCCTCGACCAGGTCGGTCAGCTCGTCGATGACGAACGAGCCCTGCAGCGGGTTCTCGTTCTTCGACAGGCCCCACTCCTTGTTGATGATCATCTGGATGGCCATCGCGCGGCGCACCGACGACTCCGACGGCGTCGTGATCGCCTCGTCGAACGCGTTGGTGTGCAAGGAGTTCGCGTTGTCGTAGAGCGCGCACAGCGCCTGCAGCGTCGTGCGGATGTCGTTGAAGCTCATCTCCTGCGCGTGCAGCGACCGCCCGGACGTCTGCACGTGGTACTTGAGCTTCTGCGACCGCTCGTTCGCGCCGTAGCGCTCGCGCATCGCCACGGCCCAGATCCGCCGCGCCACCCGGCCGAGCACCGAGTACTCCGCGTCCATGCCGTTGGAGAAGAAGAACGACAGGTTCGGCGCGAAGTCGTCGATGTCCATGCCGCGCGCCAGGTACGACTCGACGTAGGTGAAGCCGTTGGACAGCGTGAACGCCAGCTGCGAGATCGGGTTCGCCCCGGCCTCGGCGATGTGGTAGCCCGAGATCGACACCGAGTAGAAGTTCCGGACGCCGTGCTCGATGAACCACTCCTGGATGTCGGCCATCATCCGGAGGCTGAACTCGGTGGAGAAGATGCAGGTGTTCTGGCCCTGGTCCTCCTTGAGGATGTCGGCCTGCACCGTGCCGCGCACGTTCTTCAGCACCGTTTCGCGGATCTCGGCGGCCTCGGCCTCCGACGGCTCCCGGCCGTGCTCGGCCCGGAACGCGTCGACCTTCTGGTCGATCGCGGTGTTGAGGAAGAACGCCAGGATCGTCGGCGCGGGGCCGTTGATCGTCATCGACACCGACGTGTTCGGCGCGGTCAGGTCGAAGCCGTCGTAGAGGACCTTCATGTCGTCGAGCGTCGCGATGGACACGCCCGACGTGCCGACCTTGCCGTAGATGTCCGGGCGCGTGTCGGGGTCGTGGCCGTACAGCGTGACCGAGTCGAACGCGGTCGAGAGCCGCTTCGCCTCCGAGTCGGCCGACAGCAGCTTGAACCGGCGGTTGGTGCGGAACGGGTCGCCCTCGCCCGCGAACATCCGCGCCGGGTCCTCCCCCTCGCGCTTGAACGGGAAAACCCCGGCCGTGTACGGGAAGTAGCCCGGCAGGTTTTCGCGGCGCAGGAACGAAAGCAGCTCACCGGACTCGGCGTAGCGCGGCAGGGCGACGCGCGGGATCCGGTTGCCGGACAGCGTGTCGCGCCACAGCTGCGTGCGCAGCTCCTTGTCGCGGATCTTGACGACCAGCTCGTCCTGCCGGTACTCCTCCGCCAGCGCCTGGAACCGCTCGAGGAGTTTTGTCGACTCGCCGTCCACATCGGACTCGGCCGCGGCGAGCAGGCCGTCCAGCGCGTCGGTCGAGGCGTCCACCTTGGACAGTTCTTCGCGGGCGAGCGCCAGTGCGTCGCGCTTGCGGACCGCGGCGACCTGCTGTTCGGTCTTCGCGTGGTAGCCGCGCACCGTCTCCGAAATCTCGGCCAGGTAGCGGGCCCGGTTGCCCGGGATGATCGTCGACGCGTCGGTCGAGACCTTGCCCTCGACCTTCGGCAGCGTTCCCGCGGACACGCCGAGGCCCCGCTCGGCCAGCATGCCGCGCAGGTGCTGGTACAGCGCGGTGACGCCGTCGTCGTTGAACTTCGCCGCGCTCGTGCCGTACACCGGCATGTCTTCGGGCGCCGACGAGAAGGCCTCGCGGTTGCGCACCAGCTGGCGCGCGACGTCGCGGCGGGCGTCCTCGGCGCCGCGGCGCTCGAACTTGTTGATCGCGACGACGTCGGCGAAGTCGAGCATGTCGATCTTCTCCAGCTGCGACGCGGCGCCGAACTCCGGCGTCATCACGTACAGCGACTCGTCCACGAAGTCGACGATCCCGGCGTCGCCCTGGCCGATGCCCGGCGTCTCGACGATCACCAGGTCGAACCCGGCGGCCTTGCACGCCAGGATGGACTCGCTGAGCCCGGACGGGATCTCGCCGGACGTCGTCCGGGTGGCCAGCGAGCGGAAGTAGACGGGCGAGCCGTCGAGGCAGTTCATCCGGATGCGGTCGCCGAGCAGCGCACCGCCGCCCTTGCGCCGCGACGGGTCGACGGCGAGCACCGCGATCCGCAGCTTGTCCTCCTGGTCGAGGCGGAAGCGGCGGATCAGCTCGTCGGTGAGCGACGACTTGCCCGAACCGCCGGTGCCGGTGATGCCGAGCACGGGGACCTCGCGCTTGCCCGCGGCCTCGGTGATACCGCTCAGCAGGTCGCCGGAGAGCCGCTCGGCCTGCAGCTGGGTGATGACCCGCGAGAGCGCGGCGACGTCGCCGGAGAGCACCTTGTCCAGCGCCGGGCCCTCGGCCGCGAGGTCGACGTCGCAGGCCTTGATCATGAAGTTGATCATGCCCGGCAGGCCCATCTCGTACCCGTCCTCGGGCGAGAAGATGCGGGCGACGCCGCGCGAGTGCAGCAGCTCGATCTCCTCGCGCACGATCACCCCGCCCCCGCCGCCGAAGACCTTGATGTGGCCGGCGCCGCGCTCGCGCAGCAGCTCGACCAGGTAGGAGAAGTACTCGACGTGCCCGCCTTGGTAAGCAGAGATGGCGACACCCTGGACGTCCTCGGCGATGGCCGCGGTGGCCACCTCGTCGACGGACCGGTTGTGGCCGAGGTGGACGACCTCGGCGCCCTGGGACTGCAGGATCCGCCGCATGATGTTGATCGACGCGTCGTGGCCGTCGAAGAGGCTCGACGCGGTGACGAACCGGACGGGGTGCACGGGGCGGTACAGCTCGCTGCTCATCCCTCCAAAATACTTTGGCTTCCTACTATTGGAAACCCGAGGACTCGTGATGCGGATCTCAGGCCATCCGGGAGAACTTGACAGACCCCTGTTCGGCGCTATGTTTAACGAGTTCGTTAATTAACAGGTTGGTGAAATGACTGACACGTTGAGCCGCACGTTCGCCGCCCTCGCCGACCCGACCCGGCGGGCCATCCTCGCCCGGCTGTCGGCGGGCGAAGCGACGGTCGACGAGCTCGCCGAACCGCTGCCGATGAGCCTGCCCGCGGTGTCGCGGCACCTGAAGGTGCTCGAACAGGCCGGGCTGATCACCCGCGGCCGCACCCGCCAGTGGCGGCCCTGCCGCCTGGAAGCGAAGCCCCTCGAAGACGTCGCCGACTGGGTCGCGGCCTACCGGCGCTTCTGGGACGACGGCTTCGACCGCCTCGAGGAGCACCTGAGGAAGCTGACCGGCGATGCCTGAGCTGACCATCACCCGGCTGTTCGACGCGCCGCGCGAGCTCGTCTACGCCGCCTGGACCGACCCCGACCAGCTGGCGTGCTGGCTCGGCCCGCGCGGGTTCACCGGGTCCGCGGTGACCGTCGACGCCCGGCCCGGCGGTCTCTGGCGGGCGTGCATCACCTCGCCCGACGGCGAAGAGCACTGGATGCGCGGCGTCTACCGCGAGCTCGACCCGCCCTCGCGGATCGTCTTCGGCTTCGTCTGGGAGACCGAAGGCGACCTGCGGGCGGAGACGCTCGTGAGCATCGGCTTCGCCGACGTCGGCGGCAAGACCGAGATGACGTTCACCCAGCGCGGGTTCCCCACCACCGAGGACCGCGACGGCCACCACACCGGCTGGACCGAGTGCTTCGCGCGCCTGGCCGGGCACCTCCACGGAAAGGAACCGCGATGACCCTGCCCCGGATCGTGTCCCCGGAAGAATGGCGAGCCGAGCGCGACGCGCTGCTCGTCAAGGAGAAGGCGCACATGAAGGCCGGTGACCACCTCGCCGCCGAGCGACGGCGGCTGCCGATGGTCCGCTTCGGCGAGTACACGTTCGAGAGCCCGGACGGGCCGGTCTCGCTGGTGGACCTGTTCGACGGCCGCCGCCAGCTGATCGTCTACCACTTCATGCTGCACCCGGGCGACGACGCCGGCTGCCCCGGCTGCTCGCTCGTCGTCGACAACCTCCCGCACCTGGCGCACCTGCACGCCCGCGACGTCACGCTCAAGGTCGTCGCGCCCGCGACGCCGCCCGAGATCGAGCGGTACCGGAAGCGCATGGGGTGGGACGTCCCGTGGGTGTCCGCGCACGGCACCACCTTCCCCGACGACTGCGGCGTCGGCAGGGGCTTCGGGGTGAGTGTGTTCCTGCGCGACGGCGACGCCGTCTACCGCACCTACTTCACCTCCGGCCGCGGCGGCGAGATGTTCCTCGCCTCGCACCGCTACCTCGACGTCACGCCGCTGGGCCGCCAGGAGGCGTGGGAGGAGGAGAGCCGCGGCGACGACGCGCCCAGCTCCTGGTGGCGCCGCCACGACGAATACTGAAGAATTTCCGCCGCCGTGTCCGGTCGGCGGCCCCGGCTCCGACCTCCCGGTGAACCCACCTCAGGAGGAACGGAATGCGCGAAATCGTCTACATGGTCCACACGTCGCTCGACGGCTGCGTCGAGGGCCCGAACGGCGAATTCGACTGGCCGGTGATGGGCCCCGAGCTGTCCGAGCACTCGCACGAGATGAGCGAGCGCTGCGGCGAGTTCGCCTACGGGCGCAAGGTCTGGGACATGATGGCGGCGTTCTGGCCGTCCGCCGAGACCATCTCGGACCACCCGCACGACATCGCGTTCGCGCCGATCTGGCGCGAGAAGCCGAAGGTCGTGTTCTCGCGGACGCTGGAGAAGGCGGACTGGAACACCCGCGTCGTCGGCGGCGACCTCGATGAAACCGTGGCGTCCCTGAAGGCCGAACCGGGCCGGGACCTGCTGCTCATGGGCGGCGCGGAGCTGGCCGCCGAGCTGACCGCGCGCGGCCTGATCGACGAGTACCTGGTGTTCGTGCACCCGGTCGTCCTCGGCGGCGCCAAGCGGCCGTTCGCCGAAGGCACCGCGCGACTGGGCCTCGAGCTCGTCGAATCGCGCGTCTACGACGGCCAGGTCGTGCTGCTGCGCCTGCGGCGCAAGTGAACGGCGCCGGGCCCGGGGTGCTCCCCGGGCCCGGACGGCGTCAGCGGGCCTTGGCCGCCCGGAGCGCGATCCACTGCCGCATCGCGTACTCGACCAACGTGATCAGCGTCTGCTTCGTCGACTCGCGGTCCCGGGCGTCGCAGCGGACGATCGGGATGTTCGGGTCGATCGACAGCGCCTCGCGGACGTCGTTGATGTCGTGCTCCAGTACGCCGTCGAACGTGTTGATGCCGACGATGTACGGCAGCCCCCGGTCCTCGAAGAAGTCGATCGGGGCGAACGAGTCGGCCAGCCGCCGCGTGTCGGCCAGCACGACGGCGCCGATCGCGCCGCGGACGAGGTCGTCCCACATGAACCAGAACCGCTGCTGCCCGGGCGTGCCGAACAGGTAGAGGATCAGGTCCGCGTCCAGCGACACCCGGCCGAAGTCCATCGCGACGGTCGTCGTCGACTTGCCCGGCGTGTGGTCGAGGTTGTCGACGCCGACACTGGCGTCGGTCATCATCGCCTCGGTGGTGAGCGGCACGATCTCCGACACCGACCCGACGAAGGTCGTCTTCCCCGCACCGAAACCGCCAGCCACCACGATCTTGGCGGATGTCATGGTCGGGGGCGCGGTGTCCCGCGGTGCCTTAAAGCCGACGGAGTCCACTCAAAACCCTTTCCATCAACACCAGATGTGCCTCGGCGCCGTCATTGCCCGATATCGTCTTGTGCACCGTGACCAGCCCCGCGTCGGCCGCGTCGCTGATCAGCACCCGGGCCACCCCCAGCGGTACCCGCAGTGCCGACACGATCTCGGCGACCGAACGGGGGGTCCGGCACTCTTCCATGATCGAGATGCACTCGATCTGCTCCGCGGCCACCTCGGGGAAGCCACCGGTGGCAGCGTAGTCCTTCGCGGAGATCAGCGTCTCCAGCTCCAGGGCGTAATTGGCCCGGGTGCGCCCGCCGGTCAGCGCGTAGGGCCGGACGATCGCCGTCAGCTCCTCGGGCGCGGGCGGCTGCTCGAACACCGCGGGCATGACGAACTCGCCACTGGGCGGCCCGGGGTCGAACAGGCCACCCGGTCTGGGGCTGTCCCCGTCGGTACTGCCGGGTGGAGAGACTAAAGAGGTCACATGATCTCCTTGGTCGGCCGACGGCGCTGGCGCCGGCGGATCCGCGGCCGCGTGCGCACCGGCGGCCGGGGGTGGCGGGGACTCCTTGCTCTTCTTGCGCTTCCGGCGGGCACGGCCGGAATCCAGGGTGAACCCGTTGAGGACGTCGGCGAACGTGCCGTCGTCCCCTGGAGTGGAGGCGTTGCTCCCCGCCTCCGGTGGCTCACCGAAAGATCCGGACCCCGTGCTCATCGCGCCATCATCCCACCGGTTCGCCGATCAGCGACCCCCCAGAGCCCTGGAGCTGGGCGCGCAGCTCCGGGGTCAGGATCTGGCCGACCCGGTCGACGAGCATCGTCATCTCGTAGGCGACCTGGCCGATGTCGCAGTTGGGGGCGGCGAGCACCGCGAGGCAGGAGCCGTCGCTGATCGACATCAGCACCATGATGCCCAGCTCCATCTCCACGACGGTCTCGTTGACCGCGCCCGCCTCGAAGCACCGGGCGGCGCCCTGGGTGAGGCTGACCAGGCCGGAGGCGACCGCGGCGAGCTGGTCGGCCCGGTCGAGCGGCAGCCGGTTCGACGCGGTCAGCAGCAGGCCGTCCGCCGAGACGACCACGGCGTGCGCCACACCGGGCACCCGCTCCGCGAAGTCGTTGACCAGCCAGCCGAACTGATTCTGCGTCGGCTGAGCGCTACTCGGCGAGGTCATTCACCCTCCAGTGTCTCGTGGTTGCTCTCGGTCGCCCGAGCGGTGCGGTGGCGCCCGCGCTCGATGCCCTGCTGGAAGCTGCGCAGGCGGCCGCGCACGTCGTGTGCGTCGCGTTGTGGTCGGGGGGCCGTGGCCCCGGTGGGCGGTCCGGCGCTGCCGGGGAGCAGTTGCTCCCCCCGACGGCGCCGGGGCAATCCTGCCGAAGTGAAGGTGGCGGGTGCCGACTGGGACACCGCTTGCACGGCCCGCCAGCCTTCATCGGTCCCGAAGTTCCATTCGGCGGTGGCCTCGACAACGGACTCTTCGTGGCGCGGAGCAGGAGTTTCCGGCGCGGCGGGCTTCCGGCTGGGCAGCGACGCGGGCGGCGCGGCGGGACGGCCGGACTCCTCGAAGACCGACCCCTGCCGCTGCCCGGAGTCCTGGGCTTCCTGGCTCGGCGGGACGGCGTCGGGCTGGGAACCGGCGAGGGCGGCGGGTTGCCGGGTGCCCGGCTCGGGGGCCTGGTGGTTGAGCCCGTTCGCCTGCGCGCCTGCCGCGGGGGCTTGCTGGCCCGGCTGGGGCAGCACGTTCGCCTGCGGGTCCGCCGCCGGGGTTTGCTGGTCCCGCTGGGGCAGACCATTCGCCTGCGCGCCTGCCACGGACTGCTGGCCCGGCTGCGGGAGGCCCGTGGACTGCGCGCCCGCCGGGGACTGCTGGCCCGCCTGGGCCAGGCCATTCGCCTGGGCGCCCGCCGCCGGAGCCTGCTGGCCCCGCTGGGGCAGGCCGTTCGCCTGCGGGTCCGCCGCGTCGGCCTGCCGGCTCGGCTGCGGGGAAGCAGGCGTGGCCTGCGGGCCGCCCTCGGCCGGAGGCTGCTGTCCCCGCTGCGGCAGGCCGTTCGCACCCGCCGAAGTCTGCTGACCTCGCTGGGGCAGCTGCTGTCCAGCCGTCTCCGGAGTCCCCTGCGCACTCGCCGCCGCTTGGCGGGCCTGCTTGCGGCCTCGGTTCACGCCCTGCTGGAAGCTGCTCAGCCGGCCGCGGACGTCCGCCGGGTCGCGGACCGGGAGCTCCGGGCGGGCCGGGGCCGCCGCCGGGGTGGCCGGGGCCGGCGGGTTCGGGGTCGCGCTGCCCGGCATCAGCTGCTCGCCGCGGCGGCGGCGCGGGAGCCCGGCCTCGGTGAACGCCGTCGGCTCTGCCTTCGAGCGCGCCTGGACCGTGCGGAAGTTCTCGTCGCTCGCGAAGTCCCAGCTGCGCGGCTCGGCGGCCGGCTTCTCCGCGGCTTCCGGCTCGGGCTTCTTCTCCTCCTCCGCGGGCGCGGCCGCGGGCTTGTCCTCGCGGAACCACGCCGACAGCATCTCGTCGAAGATCGGCGTCGTCTCCGACCGGTCCGGCGCCGGCTCCGGCTTCGGGGCCGGGGCGGGCGGGGTCGCCGTCGCCTCGCGCCACCAGTCGCTCAACGTCGTTTCGTTGGCGGAGAACAGGTCCTTGCCGGACGGCAGGTCCCCCGCGCGAGGGGGCTGCGGCACCGGGAGCACCGCGGGCACCGGCGGCAACGTCGGGCGCGGCGGCGGGGCGTCGTCGTCCTTCGGGATCGGGGCGAACAGCGCCGTCCCGGAGATCTCCAGGTCCGACGGCGGGCGCGGGGCGGCCGGGCCGTGGCCGTTCGACAACCCGGCCAGGTCGCTCGCCGACGGCCAGCGCTCCTCCCCCATCGCCGGCTGCGACGGGACCACCGGGCGCGGGCGGGACGTGCCGTTGACCTGGCGGCGCGGCAGCTGGTTGCCCGCCGCGGGGCTCGTCGGGTGCTGCTGGGGCGCGCCGATCGGGCCGGTCAGCGGGCCGTCGGTCACCGGCATCACCAGCTCCGCCGGCACCACCACCGTGGCGCGGACGCCGACGATGTCCTTGCCGCCGTGCAGCGACACCCCGATCCGGTGCCTGCTGGCCAGCCGCCCGACGACGAACAGGCCCATCCGGCGCGACGTCGCCAGGTCGACCGAGCCGGCCTCGGTCAGCCGGGTGTTCGCCTCGGCGACCTCGGCCTCGTTCATGCCGATGCCCTTGTCGAGGATGTCGATGTTCAGCGAGCCGTCTTCGCCGAGGCGCGAGGCCACTGTCACCGACGTCTCCGGCGCGGAGAACGCCGTCGCGTTGTCCAGCAGCTCGGCGACCAGGCGCATCAGGTCGCTCGCCGCGTACCCGACGATCCGGGCCGGGGGCGGCGGCTGCACCTGGACGCGCTGGTACTGCTCGATCTCCGACACGGCGGCGCGGAGCATGTCGGTGGTGCCGACCGGCTTCCCGGACCGGCGCCCCGGCTCGGCGCCCGAGAGCACCATCAGGTTCTCGTTGTTGCGCCGCATCCGGGTCGCGAGGTGGTCGAGCTGGAACAGCGTCGCCAGCTGGTCGGCGTCCTCCTCGTCCCGCTCGAGCTGCTCGATCAGCTGCAGCTGCCGCTGCACCAGGCTCTGGCTGCGCCGCGACAGGTTGACGAACACGCTGCCGTAGCCGGTGCGCATCGCGGCCTGCTCGGTCGCCAGCCGCAGCGCCTGGTGGTGCACCTTGTCGAAGGCGCGCGCCACTTCGCCGACCTCGTCGTCGGTCCGCACCGGCACCGGGACGACGGCCGTGCCCTGCGCGCGGCCCTCCTGGATGTTGCGGACCGCCTCGGGCAGCGCCGTCTCGGCGACGTCGAGAGCGCTGCGCCGCAACACCTTCAGCGAACGCAGCAGCTGGCGGGTGATGAGGAAGACGACCGCGACGGCCAGCACCATCGCGGCGAACAGCAGCACCGCGAGCAGGCCCGCGCCGCTGCTGGCCTCGTCGACCAGCTGCGTCGAGGTGGTCGACGCCGACGCGCCGAGCCGGTCGGCGACCTGGCCGATCTGCGTCCGCATCGCCGCCGACGCGGCGTTCCAGTCGGCGGCGGACAGCGCGCGGAAGGCGTCGTCCACCTTGTCGCCCTGCGCGTTCAGCACGGACTCGACCATCCGGGCCCGGCTCTGCGCCTGCGTGCCCTCGGCGATCGCGGCGAAGTCGCGCTGCAACGTGTCGCCCGCCGCGGAGCGGAAGTCGATGAGCCGGTCGGCCAGCCGCAGTTCGGCGGCGCGGAGGGTGGCCAGCTCGCTCGGGGTCAGCGATCCGCGCGCGATGCCGTAGGACACCATCGCCCGGCTCAGCGACACCTGCTCGCCGGCGACGAGCAGCTCGTGCAGCCCGGCCGGCGTGCCGCCGAGGGTGCCGTCGCCCGCGCCCGCGGTGGCCGCGGTGTCGAGGCTGATCAGGGATCCGGTGATGCCGGAGTAGGCGGTGACGGCCTGCGCCGGGTCGAGCTGGCCGCCGTCGACCTGGCGGCGGAGGAAGCCGAGGTTGCCGACCTGCGCGGTGGCGGCGCCGGCGGCACCGGCCACGCCGGGCTCGGCCTCGGCCGCGCGGGACTGCGCCGCGGTGAAGGGTTCGACCGCGGCGTCCGTCGCCTTGCGGGCCGCGGCCAGCTCGGGAGTGCCGCCGACGGTGCCCTCGGTGAGCATCGCCGCGGTGACCGTGCGCTCCTGCTGCAGCGCGCCGGTAAGCGCGCGTGTCTGGCCGCCGAGCGCGACGAGCCGGTCGAGCCGCTGGTACTCGTCCGAACGGTCGACCTGCGCGGCGATCGTGGCGATGCCGAGCACCAGCGCGAGGACGATGGGCACGACGGTGACGGCCGAAAGCTTGACGGGCAGGCTCCAGTCGCGCCACCGCACGAGGGCTCGCCACGCGTCCTTCCCCTTCGACCGCCGGGGTGCTCGGCCGAGCAGTTCCCCGACGGGCACCTGACCTTCTCCTGCAACGGTCACGTAAGTGACTCCCTGTCCGGCGTCATGGATCCGCGTCGGCGGCGCGGCGTCCCGGTTCGCGACGGGCCGGACGACGATCGCGTCGTCCCCGCCCTGCCGTTTCCCCGGCGCCCTCGCCCGTCCCCGGCAGCCCCGCCGTCCGCGCGCCCGTCGCCGGGCAGGCACCGTCCCGCCGTCCCGTGCCCGGGACTCTGCACGTGCACGGCGCAACTTGCGTTCTGCACGGTCGTCGAGATCAACTTTATCGGTGCCAATCGATCGCTGCGGTCAGCTGGGCCAAAGAATCGTACCCCCGGAGCCGGGTCGGTCAATTCTGTTCCCCGTTCGGTCGCTGACCTGCGAAAAGTGGTTTCGGAAGCGGGATGGGACACCGACATTGCGCCCCGGCGCCCCCGAAGAGGGAATTCCGGTTACCGGACGCGGTGTCGCGGACCATCCAGCCGTCACCCGATTAGACCACACAGGCCAACTCTATCCCTCGGACGATCTACACTCTGTACCCCCATCGGGTGGGTCAAGTCTCAAGATGTGCCCGATGTTGTGGCGTTCTCCTCAACCGTGCCCCGACCTGGTGATTTCTTTCGAGACCCGGTGCTGACCAGTGGATCTTCGCCGCCACGCCCGCACCCGGAGGACCCTCACCCGCCTTACCCGGACCCACTTCGGTCACCCCGCGTGACGGACGATCACGCACGTCCGGCAGTATTAACTCGTTCGCCGCAGTGCCCGGCCGAACGCGGCGACATCGCGTCACAATTCTTCTCATCATTACGGGTGATCTGCCCGTGATCTTCTGGCGAAACCCGCATTCGACACTTTCGACGGGAAACCGAATACCGCGCGTTCCGGGGCACCCGGACGACCGGCCGCCCGCCGACTCCGCCGGACGGAGTAGTTACGATGTTCGCCTCGCAGTCCGCAAGGGCGGCCCGGCGCACTGCCGCAGCAGGCGCATCGGGCCCGCCACCACGGAGGCACCCTGCCCGGAGGCACCATGTACGACGTCGCGCGTCCCGCGGCGGGCAACCCCCTCGAAGAGACCGGCCAGATGCCGGCCCTGTTCACCGGGGACCGCCCGTCCGGCGCCCAGCACCGCCACCCCGTCCCCCGCACGGGTCCCGACTACACCGGGATCCAGGCCAGCCGCGAGTTCGCCGCGCTGCGCCGCCGGTTCCGGGCGTTCGTCTTCCCGATGAGCTTCGCCTTCTTCGCCTGGTACATGACCTACGTGCTGCTCGCCGCGTACGCGCACGACTTCATGAGCCGCAAGGTGTTCGGGCAGGTCAACGTCGGCATCGTGCTCGGCATCGGGCAGTTCGCCAGCACGGCGCTGGTCACCTGGCTGTACCTGCGCTACGCGCGGCGCCGGATCGACCCGGCGGTCGCCGAGCTGCGGGCCCGCGCGGGCCTGCCGGACGGGCCGCGCCGATGACCGCGCTCGCCGAAAGCGGCGCACCCGCCAGCGACCCGATCGTCAACACCGCGGTGTTCGCCCTCTTCGTGGCGATCACGCTCTACGTCGTCTACCGGGCCAGCTCCCGGAACTCCTCGACGGCCGACTACTACGCCGCCGGCAGCGCGTTCACCGGCCGCCAGAACGGCATCGCCCTCTCCGGCGACTTCCTGTCCGCGGCCTCGTTCCTCGGCATCGCCGGCGCCATCGCGATCCACGGGTACGACGGCTTCCTATACTCCATCGGCTTCCTCGTCGCCTGGCTCGTCGACCTGCTGCTGATCGCCGAGCTGCTGCGCAACACCGGCCGGTTCACGATGGGCGACGTGCTGAGCTTCCGGATGAAGCAGCGCCCGGTCCGCGCGGCGGCGGCGACGTCGACGCTGGTCGTCTCCTTCTTCTACATGCTGGCGCAGATGGCGGGCGCCGGCGGCCTGGTCGCCCTGCTGCTCAACGTGCACTCCAAGCTCGGCCAGGCGCTGGTGATCGGCGTCGTCGGCCTGGTCATGGTGCTGTACGTGCTGGTCGGCGGGATGAAGGGCACCACGTGGGTGCAGATCATCAAGGCGACCATCCTGCTGCTGTGCGGCGCGCTGCTCACGGTGTTCCTGTTCGGCAAGTTCGGCTTCTCGTTCTCGAACCTGCTCTCCTCGGCGGCCGAGAAGAGCCCGCTCGGCGACAAGCTCCTCGAGCCGGGCGGCTCGTACGGCAAGAACGACACCACCAAGCTCGACTTCGTGTCGCTGGCGCTGGCGCTGGTCCTCGGCGCGGCGGCGCTGCCGCACGTGCTGATGCGCTTCTACACGGTGCCGAACTCCCGCGAGGCGCGGCGAAGCGTCGTGTGGGCGACGGCGTGCATGTTCGTGTTCTACCTGTGCACGCTGGTGATCGGCTTCGGCGCGGCCGCGCTGGTCGGCGCGGACGAGATCAAGGGCGCGCCGGGCGGCGAGAACTCGGCGGCACCGCTGCTGGCCCTGCACGTGGGCGGGACGCTGCTGCTCGGCATCATCGCCGCGGTGGCCTTCGCGACGATCCTCGCCGTGGTGGCCGGGCTGACGATCACCGCGTCGGCCTCGTTCGCCCACGACGTCTACGCGAACATCTTCAAGCACGGCAAGGCGGAACCGGCCGACGAGGTCCGGGTGGCGCGGCTGACCGCGATCGTCGTCGGGGCGCTGGCCATCATCGGCGGCGTGCTGGCGAACGGCCAGAACATCGCGTTCCTGGTGGCGCTGGCGTTCGCGGTGGCGGCGTCGGCGAACCTGTCGACGCTGCTGTACTCGCTGTTCTGGAAGCGGTTCAACACGACCGGCACGCTGTGGGGCATCTACGGCGGCCTGATCGCCTGCCTGCTGCTGGTGCTGTTCTCCCCGGTCGTCTCCGGCGCGCCGGACTCGATCTTCAAGAGCATCGACTTCGCCTGGTTCCCGCTGAAGAACCCGGGCCTGGTGTCGATCCCGTTCTCGTTCCTCTGCGGCTTCGTCGGCACCCTCGTCGGCAAGCCGAAGGCGGACGCGGACAAGCACGCCGAGATGGAGGTCCGGTCCCTCACCGGGATCGGCAGCTGATCACCCGGACGGCCTGCGTCACGCGCGCAGGCCGTCCAGGATCACGGCCAGCACCCGCTTGCCGTCCTCCTGGCTGCAGTTGCGCACGGCCATCCCCGCGCCGTGCCCCAGCCGGAGGACGTCGGCGCCGACGACGTCCGGCCGGACCAGTCCCGCGTCCTGCGCCGTCTCGACCAGCAGGCCGGTCGCCTCGCGCAGCCGCTTCTGGCAGTACTGGAACGTCTCCGAGCCGGAGTCGATCGACTCCTTGAGGATCGTCGCGAGCTTGTGCCGCTCGACGACCCAGGTCACCTGCGCGAGCAGCCACGCTTCGAGGGCCTCCCACGGCGGCAGCTCGTCGTGCAGCTCGAACGCGCGGTCGGCGAGCACCGCGATCTCGTCGCGGTAGACCGCTTCGAACAGCTTCTCCCGCGTCGGGAAGTGCCGGTAGAGGGTGCCCGCGCCGACGCCGGCCTTCTTGGCGACGTCGTCCAGCGGTACGTCGGCGCCGTGCGCGGTGAAGAGGTCCTTCGCCGTCGCGACGATGCGCTCGTAGTTGCGCTTGGCGTCCGCGCGCATCGGACGCTCCGAGCCCGCACCCGGCATCCCGGCCTCCTCGCCTTTAACCGGAGAGATTCTCCGAATTCACTTGCGCATCCGGAGACGCTCTCCATATTATCGGATCGCACCCAAGTGGAGAACGTCTCCGCTTCTTCTCTTACTCCTCGGGGGAGTATCCCTTGTCGCACCAAACGCTCGACCGCGCGCCCGCACCGGCGGCGCGCACGCGCAGCGGGCTGGTCCTCGCGATCATCCTGACCTGCCAGCTCATGCTCATCCTCGACGCGACCGTCATGAACGTCGCGCTCCCGCGCATCCAGAACGACCTCGGGTTCACCCCCACCGGCCTGTCCTGGGTGATGACGGCCTACAGCCTCGTCTTCGGTGGCCTGCTCCTGCTCGGCGGCCGGGCCGGCGACCTGTTCGGCAGGCGCCGGATGTTCGTCGCGGGCACCGCCCTGTTCACGCTCGCGTCGCTGGCCGGTGGCCTCGCGAACTCGGCCGGGCTGCTCATCGCCGCCCGCGTCCTGCAGGGCGTCGGCGCCGCGATGGCGGGCCCGAGCACCCTGGCCCTGGTCACGACGACGTTCACCGAGGCCAAGGCCCGCGTCCGCGCGCTGTCGCTGTTCTCCGCGATGTCCAGCGGCGGCTTCGCGATCGGCCTGATCGTCGGCGGCCTGCTCACCGAGTGGATCTCGTGGCGCGCGGCGCTGTTCATCAACGTCCCGTTCGGACTGGCGATCGTGCTGCTGGCCCCGCGGTTCGTCCCGGAGCCGGAACGCCGGCGCGCCCACCTCGACCTGCCCGGCGCGATCACCGGCACCCTCGGCGTCGGCTCCCTGGTGTTCGCCTTCACCCACGCGGCGTCCGACGGCTGGGTGAACCCGGTGACGCTCGGCTCGCTCGCCGCCGGCCTCGTGCTGCTGGCCGGGTTCGTCGCCATCGAGGCCCGCACCGCGATGCCGCTGGTCCCGCTGCGGCTGTTCGCCGACCGCAACCGCAGCGCGGCCTACGTCAGCTTCTTCTTCGGGCCGATGGCGATGATGTCGATGTTCTTCTTCCTCACCCAGTTCATGCAGGACATCCGGCACTTCGCCGCGCTGGCCACCGGGTTCGCGTTCCTGCCGATGGCGGTGCTGATCTTCACGATGAGCCGGCTCGTGCCGCGGCTGCTCCCGCGTTACGGGCCGAAGCCGCTGGCGGTCACCGGGTCCCTGCTGATGGTCTCCGGCGTCGGGTGGCTCGCCATGCTCACCACGGACAGCGCGTACTTCCCGGCGTTGTTCGGGCCGCTGCTGCTGATGGGCCTCGGTGGCGGGCTGGCGTTCGCGCCGCTCAACGTGATCGTCATGGCGACGGTGCCGACCGAGGACGCGGGCGCGGCGGGCGGCGTGCTGCAGACGATGCAGCAGGTCGGCAGCACGCTCGGGCTCGGCGTGCTGGTCACGGTGTTCGGCTCGGTGACCCGCTCGGCGGGCACGACGGGAGCTCAGCTCACGGTCGACGGCATGACGGCGGCGTTCGCCACGGCCGCGGTGTTCGCGGCGGGCACGTTCCTGGTGGCGCTGACGTTCCGCCGGGCTACAGCTTCTGCCCGGCCTTGACCTTGTGCGTCACCCGGCGCTCGACGAGGAACGAGACGAACGGGACGCAGCCGGCCAGCAGCACCAGCACGGTGCCCTTGATCGACCAGCGGGCCTTGATCGCCAGGTCGATGGTCAGCACCAGGTAGATCATGTAGAGGACGCCGTGGATCGGCGAGTACACCGCGGACGGCGTCGGGTTGTCGAAGCCGTACCGCAGCACCATCACGAAGCACAGGCCGAGCAGGCCGACACCGGTGACGTAGGCGGCGGTGCGGAACCGGACGAGGGGGCCGGCGAGCGGCACCGCCGTCCGGGCGGCACCTTCGGTGCTGGTGGTCATCGGGTCGTCCTCACTCTGCGGCCTGCTGGTCGCGGGCGTTCAGCTCGCGCAGGTAACGGTTGTACGCGGCCAGCTCCTCGTCCTCGTCCGTGACTTTCACGTCCGGCCGGGGACGGGGGGCGGGCACCTCGGCGACGGGCGCCGGCTTCGGCTTCTCGTCCGCGGTCCCGTCGGCCTCGGCCTTCAGCCGGAGCTTGCGGATCCGCCAGAACATGAAGGCGGGGAACAGTCCGAACAGCGGCCACTGCAGGACGTAGCCGAGGTTCTGGAAGGTGCCGTTCGCGGAGGTGAAGCGGTCCCACTGCCACCAGGCGAGCCCGCAGCAGACGAGCAGGCTCACCAGGCAGGTCGCGATGATCGCGATCCGCCGCCCCCAGGGGGACGCGGCCGGTGGCGGGGAAGCTGGCACGCTTCGACGCTAGCACTGGACGGCTGAGAGCCGGCCGCCGACCGCGCTGCGCGTGGCCCCGCTCTCAGCCTGGCCGGGCGTGCTGAAGGGGACGTTCATCGCATCTGATGCGGTGAAGGGTCCTTTCCTGTCATGTGGTGAGACGAAAGGACCCTTCAGCCCGGGTCGGCCGCCGCGGGGTGTGGCCGGGCTCGGCACGGCTTCCGCCGCCGCGCGGCGAGTGGCCCGGGCGTGGCCGGTTCCCCCGGCGCCGCGAGCGGGCCGGAGTGGGCGCGCGGCCCGGGTTCGGGCTCCCGCCGCCGCCGCGCCGCGGCGGCCTCGGGGCGTGCGGCCCGCTCGGCTGGATTCCCCCGGCGCCGCCACCGGGCCGGAGTGCGCCGCGAAGCGCGCGCCACGGCCTCCGCCGGATTCTCCGGGCGCCGCGGCGGCCGAATAACCCCGCGCTCAGCCTCGACCGCGCACCGACTGGGCCGCCTTCGCGTACCCGTCCGCCAGGCCGAACACTTTCTGCGCGTACTCCGTCGAGTTGTTGTACGACAGGATCCCGGCCCACCACCCGCTCGGGCTGGCCATGTCCCGCCCGCCCGCGCACAGGTAGCGCGCCGCGGCCAAGGCGGCGTCGTCGATCTGCTGGGGGTCGCCGAGGCCGTCGCCGTTTCCGTCGGAAGCCCATTTGCGCCACGTTCCCGGGATGAACTGCATCGGCCCGACCGCGCGGTCGACCCCCGCGTCACCGTCGTAGCGGCCGCCGTCGGTGTCGCCGATCGCCTGGACTCCCGCCGACCCGTCGAGCGGGACGCCGATGATCGGCTTCGACGGCCGTCCGTCCGCGCCGAGGACCGCGCCCGCGTATTGGCCGTGGTTCGACTCGATGCGGCCGATGCCGGCCAGCGTCGCCCACGAGATCTTGCACTTCGGCTGGTCCGCACGCATCGCCAGCTCCGCGTTGCCGTACGCCTGCAACGCCCGTGCCGGGACGCTCGAGGCCGCCGCGACCTGGCTCGCCCACTGGGAAAGGGTCGCCGGGCCGGTGCTGCGGGCCTGCTGGGGTGACGTCTGCTGCTCGGCCCCGCCCGCGACGGCACCCCCGGCGGGGGCGACCGAACCCGGGCGGACGTCGGCCGCCTTCACCTGCAACGCGGGGATTTCGGTGGTGAGCGGGCTCGCCTCCGGCGTCGACGCGCGGGTCACGAACCAGATCCCGCCGCCGGCCACGGCCAGCACCGCGACGACGACCCCCAGCCGGGTGAGCACCGCCACACCCGAGGAGCGTGACGCGGGGGCGGCTTCGCCGGCGCTTTCGCCGGCCTGGTCGTCCTCGGTCTTCTCGCTACTCGTGCGCACGAAACTCCGGTCCTCCAGCGTGATGTCGACGAACTGTCAACGAGCCCGCGCAGGTTAGCGTTACGCGGACCGTCGACATCGTCTCGGCACGCCGGTTCACCCGGCCGAGTGGATCTCGTCCCGTCAGGCGGACTTCTGCTGACGCGCCAGCCGCGCCACGCACCAGGCCGGGGCGCTGCCGCGGCGCAGGTGCTGCAAGACGGTCATCGGCCCGAGCCGGCGGCTCAGGTCGGACGGCGCGAGCCCGGCCGCCCGGTAGTCGAGGGCCCGCTGGTCGAGCGGGCTGATGCCGGCGTCCCACCACTCTTCGGCTTCGGCGACGCCGCCGACCATCTGCCACCAGCCCGCGGCGGCGGTAAGGAGCTCTTCGGGCACCTCCGGCAGCCGCCGGCGCATGGCGTCGAGGTAGCCGGGGTCGGCCGACTCGACGGGGACGAACCGCGACTGCCCGGTCCGGGCACGCTGGCCGGGGATGCCCGGGGCCTGCGCCGGCGCGTCGGCCAGCCACGCGGACGCGATGCGGTCGACCTCCTGCTCCTCCGGGGTCCGCTCGCGTTCGGCGGCCCACTGCCGGATCAACGCGTCCACTCCGGGATCTCCGGTCATCCCTGCCTCCTTGTAGGTCCCCGACGGACAGGCCCTGACACCTGTCCCACGCGGTGGTGCCGCACGCACCCACCTGCACCTTGCTGAGTGGAAACTGCCTGCGTACCGGGGTTCTCCGAGGGGGAAGCCGAACCACCCGATCACGCAATGTGAGCACCGTAGGGCCGGGGTGGTCTCCTTCGCCAGACCCCCGCTGCCACGAATTCGCCGACCTGCGCGTTTTCAGCCGCAATCCACCCGGATGGTCGAGTGCCGGGGTCCGAAATCCGAGATTGGTGACACTGGGTGATTTACCGTCCGCTAACACGCACGGTGACCACCGGCGCCGCCCGAAGCGGTGCCGGTGCGGGTTCGTGCGAGGTCAGGAGAAGAGCGTCCGGAAGAACGTGACGATCGCTTCGGCGCCGTCCTTGAGCCAGCCGAGCACGCGGTGCACGAAGTCGGCGGACTGGTGGGGCTGGGTGATCAGGAAGAACAGCACGAGCGCGACCACACCCACGATGAGAATCTTCTTCACGCCGCTCGACATGCGCTTCCTCCCCGGCTCGCCGTCCCCGTCCTGGGAGTGGCCACGCCAATACTCTAGGGAAGGCTTGCCCGGAAGACACCCCGATCAACCCCTAGGAGCCGCGATGAGCCGGAACGTGCTGGTCGAGCGGGACGGCGTGGTGACGACGATCACCATCGACCGCCCGGCCGCCCGCAACGCCGTCGACGGGCCGACGGCGGCCGAGCTGGCCGACGCGTTCCGCGCGTTCGACGCCGACCCCGACGCGGCCGTCGCGGTGCTGACCGGCGCGGGCGGCGCGTTCTGCGCGGGCGCGGACCTCAAGGCGATCGGCACCGACCGGATGAACCGCACGCACCCGGACGGGGACGGCCCGATGGGCCCGACCCGGATGCGGCTGGGCAAGCCGGTGATCGCCGCGGTGCACGGGCACGCCGTCGCGGGCGGGCTGGAGCTGGCGCTGTGGTGCGACCTGCGCGTCGCGGACGCCACGGCGGTGTTCGGGGTGTTCTGCCGCCGCTGGGGCGTGCCGCTGATCGACGGCGGCACGGTGCGGCTGCCGCGGTTGATCGGCCAGTCGCGGGCGATGGACCTGATCCTGACGGGCCGCCCGGTCGAAGCGGACGAAGCGTTGTCGATCGGCTTGGCGAACCGCCTGGTCCCGGCGGGCGAGGCGGTGTCGGCGGCGCAGGAGCTGGCGCGGCAGATCGCGGCGTTCCCGCAGGTGTGCCTGCGCGGCGATCGGCTGTCGGCGCTGGAGCAGTGGGGCAAGTCCGAAGAGGACGCGCTGGCGGGAGAGTTCGGCGCGGCGATGGCGGCGAACGTCCTGGCGGCGGAAGCGGCGGACGGCGCGGCCCGGTTCAGCGGCGGCGAAGGTCGCCACGGCAGCTTCGGCTGAAGCGCGCTGAAGGGGACTTTCCTGGCATCAGATGCGAGGAAAGTCCCCTTCAGCGCATCAGATGCGACGAACGTCCCCTTCAGCTCACGGACCGCGACGGCGTATCACCCGAGAGGCTGGATCGCGACTCGGCCCCGCGGTTCCGGTCAAGCGGCCGATAAGGTCGCCGGATGGACGACGACGTCTCCGGAGTCGAACTGCGGCCCGTGGCCGAAAGCGATCTCGACCTGCTGGACCGGCTCACCAACGATCCCATCGCCGCCGGGGAGCACCAGTGGTTCGGCTGGCACGATCCCGGCTACTTGCGCCGCCGGTGGCACGAAACCGGGATGCTCACCCCCGACAGCGGCATGCTCGTCCCGACGCTCGGCGGCCGCGTCCTCGGGCTCGTCTCGTGGCACCGCAGCCGCACCGGGCCGACGTCCTACTGCTGGAACATGGGCCTCGTGCTGGCGCCGGAGGCCCGCGGCCACGGCTACGGCACCGAAGCCCAGCGCCTGCTCGTCGAATACCTCTTCGCGCACACCCAGCTCAACCGGGTCGAAGCGACGACCGAGGTCGACAACCGCGCCGAACAACGCTCGCTCGAGAAAGCCGGCTTCACCCGCGAAGGCGTGCTTCGCGGGTACGGCTTCCGGGACGGCGAGTGGCGCGACAACGTCGTCTACTCGGTCGTGCGCTCCGACCTCGAGAAGAACTAGGCGATCACCCCGGCTTCACGCAGCGGTCCCAGGTCCGTGACGCCCAGCTCGGCGAGCACGGCCTCGGTGTCGGATCCCTTGGGACGCGGGGCTTCCGGCGTCGACGGCGGCGTCCGGTCGAACCGCGGTGCCGGCGCGGGCTGCACCATCCCGCCGATCTCGACGAACGTGCCGCGCGCCGCGTTGTGCGGGTGCGACGCCGCTTCCTCCGGCGACAGCACCGGCGTCAAGCACGCGTCGGTGCCTTCCGCACGCGCGACGAGCTCGTCGCGGGTGTGCTTGGCGATCGCCCCGGCCACGATCTCGCGCAGCTTGGGCCACTGCGACTTGTCGATGTGCAGCGGCAGCTCCGCCGGGTCCAGCTCGAGGACCTTGACCAGCTCGCCCCAGAACCGCATCTCGATCGCGCCGACGGCGACGTACTTGCCGTCGGCGGTCTCGTACGTGTCGTAGAACGGCGCGCCGCCGTCGAGCATGTTCTCGCCGCGCTCGTCGGACCAGAGCCCGGCCGCCTTGATGCCGTGGAGGCTCGTGGTGAGCAGGGCGGCGCCGTCGACCATCGACGCGTCGACGACCTGGCCGCGCCCCGAGGTGTTCCGCTCGTACAGCGCCGCCAGGATGCCCATCGCCAGCAGCAGCCCGCCGCCGCCGAAGTCGCCGATCAGGTTGAGCGGCGGCACCGGCCGCTCGCCCGCGCGCCCGATCGGTTCGAGTGCGCCCGCGATGCCGATGTAGTTGATGTCGTGGCCGGCCGCGGACGCCAGCGGCCCGTCCTGGCCCCAGCCGGTCATCCGGCCGTAGACCAGCCGCGGGTTGCGGGCGTGCACGACGTCGGGGCCGAGCCCGATCCGCTCGGCGACACCCGGCCGGAAGCCCTCGATGAGGACGTCGGCGGTGTCGCACAGCTTCAGCACCAGCTCGACGCCCTTGGGGGTCTTGGTGTTGATGCCGACCGACCGGCGGCCGCGGGCGAGCGGGTCGGTCTGGATGCCGAGCACGTCTTCCCCCGGCTGGGCGCGGTCGACGCGGACGACTTCGGCGCCGAGGTCGGCGAGGATCATCGTGGCGAACGGGCCGGGCGCGAGCCCGGCCAGCTCGACCACCTTCAGGCCGCTGAGCGGACCTGCCTTCATGTCGGGTCCTTTCAGAGCGAGCGGGAGATGATTTCCTTCATGATCTCGCTGGTGCCGCCGAAGATCCGCGAGATGCGGACGTCGGCCCAGGCGCGCGCGATCGGGTACTCGGTCATGTAGCCGTAGCCGCCGAAGAGCTGGACGCAGTCGTCGATGACCTTGTTGACGCGCTCGGTGGTCCACAGCTTCGCCGTCGCCGCGCCCTGGACGTCGAGCTCGCCCTTGAGGTGGCGTTCGATGCACTGGTCGAGGAACGCCCGCGCCACCGCGGCTTCGGTCGCCGCTTCGGCGAGCTTGAACTTGGTGTTCTGGAAGGAGAAGATCGGCCGGCCGAACGCCGTGCGCTCCTTGGTGTACTCCAGCGTGAGGTCGACCGCCGCCTCCAGCCCGGCCACCGCGGTGACCGCGATGATCAGCCGTTCCTGCGGCAGCTGCAGCATCAGCTGGATGAAGCCCTGGCCCTCGGCGTCGCCGAGGAGGTTGGCGGCGGGCACGCGGACGTCGTCGAAGAACAGTTCGGCGGTGTCCTGGCCCTTGAGGCCGACCTTGTCGAGGACGCGGCCGCGGCGGAAGCCCGGCGTGTCGGTCTCGACGACGATCAGCGAGACGCCCTGCGCGCCCGCGTCCGGGTCGGTCTTGCACGCGACCACCACGAGGTCGGCGTGGAGCCCGTTGGTGATGAACGTCTTCGCGCCGTTGAGGACGTAGTGGTCGCCGTCGCGGACCGCGCGCGTCTTGATGCCCTGCAGGTCGGAGCCGGTGCCGGGCTCGGTCATCGCGATCGCGCCGACCATCTCGCCGCTGGCCATCTTCGGCAGCCACTCGCGCTTCTTCTCTTCCGAGGCGTAGGCGAGCAGGTAGTGCGCGACGATTCCATTGTGGACGGTGACGCCCCACGCGCTGTCGCCCGCGCGCGCCTGCTCTTCGTAGAGCACGGCCTCGTGGGCGAAGGTGCCGCCGCCCCCGCCGTACTCCTCGGGGATGGACAGGCAGAGCAGGCCGACCTCGCCCGCCTTGGTCCAGAACTCGCGGTCCACCTTCTTTTCGGCGGCCCAGCGTTCCTGGTGCGGGACGGCCTCCTTCTGCAGGAACGACCGCGACAGCTCGCGGAGATCTTCGAGCTCGGTCGTGCTCCAGGAGCCTTCGGGAGTTGCAGCGGCACGGGACCCTCCTGCTGGAAAACATGACGATCAGCATGTAAGTTCTCTGCGGAATGTACATCCGTTCCGGCCTGTAGGTAAAGCAGGGAGGCCGAAGTGACCGAGACGGCACACCGGACCCAGGCGCAGCGGCGCGAACAGACGCGCACGGCGTTGCTCGACGCCACCATCGACTGCCTGGTGGACGTCGGGTACGCGCGCACCTCGGTCCAGGAGATCTGCGCCCGCGCCGGCGTGTCGAAGGGGGCGGTGCAGCACCACTTCACCGCGAAGGCCGAGCTGATGGCGGCCGCGGTCGAGCACCTGACGACGAAGCTGCGCAACCAGCTCGCCGCGTCGCTCGCGGAGCTGCCGGGCGGCGGAACCGGTGTCGCCGCCGCGATCGACCTGCTGTGGACCGGCTACTCCGGCACCCTTTCGACCGCGGTCACCGAGCTGTGGGTCGCCGCCCGGACCGATCCCGAGCTGCGCGCGGCCATCCGCCCGGTCGACCGCGCGCTCGGCCGCGCCACCCTCGAACACGTCACGCAGGTGGCGGGCGAGCTGCCGCCCGAACGCGCCGAAATGCTGTTCTGGCTCACCGTGAACCTCACGCGCGGGCTGGCGCTGGACGCCGAGCTCGGCGGCGACCCGAACCGGCGGCGGCAGCTGCTGGAGGAGTGGAAGCGGATCGCCGTCCTGCTCTACCAGGACGCCACGACTGCGCCGAGCTGACCAGCGCGGCGGCACAAGGCTGCTTTGCCCCTTATCCCGCAGGCGGATTCGTGGTCCAATCCCCCGGACGAGGGGAGCTTCGATGACCGCCCCGTACCCGTACGCCCCACCACCCGCCCCGACCGCCGACCCGAACTCGGTCGTCCGGCTGCTCGCCGGGATCCTCGGCCTGCTGGCCGCGGCGCTCGTGCTGGCGGGTTCGTTCCTGCCGCAGACGTCGTTCGAGCAGATCGTCGACGGCAAGACCGAGAGCCAGCTGGCGATCAGCGCCTGGTCACGCTCGTTCGACGTCGAGCCCAGCGACGAGGCCAAGGCCTTCTACGACAAGACCCACGTGGCGCGCTACGGCATCCCGCTCACCGCGGGTGCGGTGGTGCTGCTGGCCGGGGCCGGGCTGGCGTTCGCCGGGGCCCGCCGCTCGGCGGGTGCCGGGGTGCGCTCGGGCGCCCGGACCGCGCTGGTCGCCGGGGGCGCCGGGGTGACCGCGGCCGTGTGGATGCTCGGCATGGACGTCTCGGCGACGTTGAGCTACGAGTCCGACGAAGGCTCGGTCAAGTCGCACTACGCGACGGGGACGGGCTTCTGGCTGCTCCTCGGCGGCGGAGTCGTCGCCTTGCTGGTGGTGGTGTTCGCGATCTTGGCCGGACGACGCGGGCGCGCCGCCGGGCCGCCGCCCCAGCAGCAGCAGTCGCGGCCGTATCCGGCTCCGCCGCGGCAGTTCGCGGGGTATCCGGGCG
This sequence comes from Amycolatopsis nalaikhensis, assembly GCF_030264295.1. Classification (GTDB taxonomy): domain Bacteria; phylum Actinomycetota; class Actinomycetes; order Mycobacteriales; family Pseudonocardiaceae; genus Amycolatopsis; species Amycolatopsis nalaikhensis. Next base: position 10,320,905 of record NZ_CP127173.1, read on the forward strand.
GGCCGCCGCACCCCGGCGGGCAGCCTTACCCGGGTGGGCCGCCGTCACAGCCGTTCCCCGCTCAAGGCGGTCCGGGACCGCGGCCCGGTGGTCCGCAGTCGCACCCGTTCCCGGCCCAAGGCGGCCCGATCTCGCAGCCGTTCCCGGCGCGGCCCGAGCCCGCGACCCCGCCGCGGGGCGAGTCCATGCCGCCGTCCCCCGCGCAGCCGGGCGACTTGTCGGCGCGCAACGAAGACCCCTATGGCGAGGCGACCCAGGCGCACCCGCCGCCGTCGGCGGAACCGGCGTCGCCGACCGAGCCGAATTACCAGCTGCCGCCCCTCAAGCCTCCCAATACATGAAACATTTTCACATCAGACTGGACATCTGACGTACCGACGGTATGGTGTACTCGTCGGTAACCCCTGCGCGGCGTCGCGCGGACTCCGGACGCCGCGGAACGGAGACGTCATGACCAGCACGACCCCCGCGAACGCGGTCGAAGCCACGCCCCTGCCGCCGACCGTCGGCGGCGTCGCCGGGGCGCCCGGCTCGGCGCGGGCGGCCCAGCTCGTCGCCCGCGTGGCGGGCGGCGCGGACTCGGCCCCGATCCGGATGCACGCGCCCTTCACCGGGCAACCGATCGCGACGCTGCCCCAGGCCACCGACACCGACGTCCGCGCGGTCTTCGCGCGCGCCCGCACCGCCCAGCGCGCCTGGGCCGAGCACTCCCCCGCCGAGCGCGCCCGCGTCCTCACCCGCCTGCACGACCTGGTCCTGGCCCGCCAGGACGAGGTGCTCGACCTGGTCCAGGTCGAGGCGGGCAAGGCGCGGCTCGACGCGTTCGACGAGGTCAGCGCGACCGCGCTGGTCGCGGCCTACTACGGCAAGCACGCCGCGAAGATCCTCGCCCCGCGCCGCGTCGCCGGGGTCATCCCCGGCCTGACCCGGGCCGGCGAGATCCGGCACCCCAAGGGCGTCGTCGGGATCATCTCGCCGTGGAACTACCCCCTGGCCCTGACCGCGATGGATGTCCTCCCGGCGCTGGCCGCGGGCAACGCCGTCGTGCAGAAGCCGGACAACCAGACCGCGCTCTCCGCGCTGTGGCTGCACGAGCTCGCCGAGGAGGCCGGGCTGCCCGCCGGGACGTGGCAGATCGTCCTCGGCCGCGGCTCGAAGATCGGCACCGCGCTGGTCGAGGAGTCGGACTACCTCTGCTTCACCGGCTCCACGCCGACCGGCAAGGAGCTGGCCGGCCAGGTGGCGAAGCGGCTGACGTCGTACTCGCTCGAAGCTCGGCGGCAAGAACCCGATGATCGTGCTGCCCGACGCCGACGTCGCGAAGGCCGCGACCGGCGCGGTGACGGCGTGCTTCTCCTCGGCCGGGCAGCTGTGCGTTTCGGTCGAGCGGATCTACGTGCACGAGAGCATCCGCGACGAGTTCACCCGCGCGTTCGTGGCCCGCACGGCCGCGCTGAAGCTCGGCGGCGCGCTGGACTACCACGCCCAGATGGGTTCGCTGACCTCGGAAGACCAGCTCGCGACCGTGTCGGCGCACGTCGAGGACGCCCGCGCGAAGGGCGCTTCGGTGCTCACCGGCGGCCGCGCCCGGCCCGACCTCGGGCCGCTGTTCTACGAGCCGACGGTGCTGTCGGGCGTCACCCCGGACATGCTGCCGTTCGCCGAGGAGACGTTCGGGCCGGTGGTGTCGATCTACGGCTACACCGACGTCACCGAGGCCATCGACCGGGCCAACGACACGCCGTTCGGGCTCAACGCGAGTGTGTGGTCCCGCAACGGCCGCGCGGGCTGGGAGGTCGCGGCGCGCCTGAAGGCCGGGACGGTCAACGTGAACGAGGGCTACGCGGCGACGTTCGGCAGCGTCGGCGTGCCGATGGGCGGCATGAAGGACTCCGGCGTCGGCCGCCGCAACGGCGCCGAAGGCCTGCTGAAGTACACGGAGTCCCAGTCGATCGCGCTGCAGCGCGGCCTGGCCCTGCGCCCGCCGAAGGGCGTGCCGGGATCGGTGTGGTCGCGCGGGATGACTTTCGGGATCAAGGCGTTGCGCCGCCTCCCGCGCTGACCGGCGGTCGCGCCCGGCCGCGGCCCCGGGGCCGTGAAAAAGCCGCGGTCAGGGAGCCGGAGCGGTGAGGAGGCCGCGGTCGTACGCGATCGCGACCGCCTCCGCGCGACGGCTCGCGCCCAGCTTCGCCATCACGCGGGACAGATGCACGCTGACCGTCTTCTCGCTGATGTACAGCTCTTCCCCGACCTGGCGGTTCGTGCGGCCCAGGGCCACGCGCTCGAGGACGTCGCGCTCGCGGTCGGTCAGCGGGTCCGTGACCGCGCGGGCCGGGGCCGCCGGTTCGACGCCCGCCAGCTCGACGCGCGCGCGGTGCGCCAGGTCGCGGACCGCGTCGCGCAGCGGGATCGCGCCCAGGCGCACCGCCACCGCGTGGGCCGCTTCGAGCACCGGGCCCGCGTCCGCGTCCGCCGCCAGCAGTGCTTCGGCTTCGTGCCAGCGGCAGATCGCCTGCTCGTAGACGGCGCCGTAGCCGAACGCCTCGGTCGCGGCCGCCCACTTCGCCACGTCCCCGCGGCCGGTCAGGCAGGACGCCGCCGCCTCCAGCCGGGCCAGCCACGCCCGGCCTTCCGGCCCGAGCGTCCCCGACCGCGGCTGCCCGACGACCGAGCACATCCGGCCGTGCGCCAGCATCCGCTCGCCCGCGGCCACCGCGGCGTCGGCCGCGGCGTGGTCGCCGCGGACCCGGGCGTCGGCGGCCAGCGCGGCCGCGGCCGACACGCCGAGGGCGGCCATCCGGATGCCCGCGAGCAGGCCCGGTTCGATCCGCTCCAGCCAGCCGATGGTGTCCTCGGCCCGGCGCATGGCCTCGGCGTGCTCGCCGCGCCAGTACGCCAGTTCGATCCCGGCGCCGCCGGCCGACAGCGGGATCTGGATGTCCGCGATCCAGTGCTGCCGCAGCCCGGTGATCAGCTTCGCGGCGTGGTCGAACCGGCCGCGGGCCACGACGAACTGCGCCCAGATGGCCTGGATCCGCGCGGCGACCGCGCTGGACACCCCGCGCCCGGCCCGGCCGGCGCTCTCGTCCGGCCAGTCGCCCATGACGTACCGCAGGACCAGCTGCCCCGCCCGCAGTTCCAGCCCGAAGGTGCTCCAGCTCAGCCCGGCTTCTTCCGCCCGCGCGACACCGCGCGAGGAGTGCTCCAGCGCCTCGGCGAACTCCGCTTGGTCGTGGTAGCTCAACGCGAGGAAGTAGGTCGCGCGGATCTCGGTGTTCGGTGCCCCGGCGTCCCGGGCTTTCCGCTCGGCCTTGCGCAGCCACTCGCGGGCCTCGGCGGCGTCGCCGCGTGAATCGGCCAACGTGCCCAGCGTGACCAGCGCCGACGCCTCCGCACCCGCCGCCCCGACCGCCTGCGCGTCGGCGACCGCGGTGCGCGCGCTGTCCAGGGCCGCCTCCGGCTGGTCGAGGATCCGGAGGAACCCGGCCCGGCTGGCCAGCACCCACGCGCGCGTGCCGCTCGGCTCGGTGTCCTTCACCAGGTCCCACGCCCGGTCGATCGCCGCGACCGCCTCGTCCAGGGTGCCTTCCAGCGCCAGCAGCGTCTCCGCCAGCCGCCGCCACGTCTTCGCCGCGCGGTCGGCCGAGGTGTCCGGCGTCAGCGACTTGGTGGCCGAGCGCGCGAACGCGGCCGCCCGCTCGGGCTCGCCGGACGTGCCCGCGAAGTAGGACGCTTCGTGCAGCAGCCGCAGCTCGTCGAAACCTTCGGGCCGGTCGGCCGCGGGCACGGCGTCCCAAATGGACAGTGCCTGCTCGACGTGCTGCAGCGCCGAGCCGGGCGCGCCGAGCTTCTCTGCCTCGTCCATCGCCCGCAGATAGGCGGGCAGCGCGGTGACCAGGTCGCTGCTCTGCATGGAGTGGTAGGCCAGCTTGGCGTCGTGCCCACGGCCCTGCGGCCGCGCCTTGATCCGCGCGGCGTACGCGGCGTGCGTGCGCGACCGCTCCCCCGGCAGCAAGTCGCCGTACACCGCTTCCTGCAGCAACGCGTGCCGGAACGTGTAGGAGCCGTCGGAAAGCACCACCAGGACGTGGTGCTGGACGGCTTCGCGCAGCGCCTCGTCGAAGCTCCAGCTCCCCCAGCCCGGAGACCTCGGCGAGGGCCCCGTGCATCACCGGCTCGTTGGCCACCGAGATCACCCGGACGACCCGCCGGGTGTCCGGCGAAAGCCGCTCGAGCCGGGACAGCAGCACCTCGGCCAGCCCGGCGGGCAGGTCGTTGCACTCGGTCTGGGTGGCGAGCAGCTCTTCGGCGAAGAACGGGTTGCCCTCGGAGCGGGCGACGATGTCGGCCACGACGTCCGCGGGCAGCGGCTCGTCGGCCAGGGCTTCGACGAACCGGCGGGCGTCGGCCGCGCCGAAGGGGTGCAGGTCGACGCGCTCGACGGTGGCGAGCCGGACCAGCTCCGACAGCAGGCCGCGCAGCGGGTGGCGCCGGTGGACGTCCTCCTCGCGGTAGCTGCCCACTACCAGCAGCCGCTGCGCGCGCAGCCGGCTCAGCAGGAAGGACAGCAGGTTGCGGGTCGAGGCGTCGGCCCAGTGGAGATCCTCGAGCAGGATCACCACCGGGCGCGACTCCGCGACCTCGGTCAGCACCCCCAGTACCGCGTCGAACAACTGCAGCTGACCGAGATCCTGCTCGGGCCGGGGACGCACCATCGTTTCCCGGTCGTTCGAGGTCATCGGCGGGTGTTCGGCCGCGCGGGGCTCTTCGAAGCCCTGGCCCTGCGGCAGGAGCCGCCCGAGCGCGGGCCGGAGCCGCACCGCGGCGGCGACCGCCGGGTCCGTCGCGCTGCCCAGCGGGGCGAGCGCCTCGGCGAACGGAAGATAAGGAAGACCGCCTTCGCGGACGTCGATGCAGCGGCCGGTGAGCACCAGCCCACCGCACGCCTCGACGTGCTCGCCCAGCGCGGTCAGCAGCCGGGTCTTGCCGACCCCGGCGTCCCCCGAGAGCAGCACCGCGCCGGCTTCGCCACGTTCAGCCCTGGCGAAGGCGGCGCGGAGCCGCCGCATCTCGTGGGTACGGGCGACGAGCGGGATTCCGGAGCCGAGTCGGGGCACGAGGAGCATTCTGACCTACCCCACCGACATTTTTTCGGGGGCTCGGGTGGCGGAGCCCCCGACCTGGGGCGCAGCCCCAGATGTCACCGACAAGTTCCGACCGCTTATCGCCATGACCACCATCACCCGCCCCTACCGGGCGGTCTTGCCGACGCCCGCGGTTTCCCGCGCGGTCTCCCGGCGCTCCTGCGCGGGTACGTCGACGTCGGTCCGCGCGGCCCGGAAGTGCCGGATGCCGCGGCGGGCGCGGGCGGCCCAGGCGCTGCGCCCGGCCTTCCGCAGTTCCTCGGCCCGGTAGGCCGCTTCGGCGCGGACCGCGTCGAGCATCAGATCGCTGTGCATCGTGTTCCCCTGTCTCTCCGGTTGGTAGCACTCAGGTTCGTCCTGAGGGCGCACCCCGGGCATCGGGTGATCACGCAGCACTGGCCGTGAAAAGACCCCTTACTCCCGGCCGAGCCCAGCTCGGTGGGGGTAAGGGGTCTGCGAAACCGCCTCAGTCGCGCGCCGGGCCGCCGGGCCGCACCGCGGCCAGCAGCCCCCGCCACCCCGACGCGGGGAGGCGGAACGCACCACCTTCGGGGTCTTTCGAGTCGCGCACCGCGGCGCCACCGGCGACGAACGCGACCTCGACGCAGTCGTTGCCGCCGCCGCTGTGGCTGCTCTTGCGCCACCGCGCCCCGGAGAGTTCTGCTTCCATGGTCCCCACTCCTTACTGTGTCCTCGGTTCCAGATGGTGCACCGGAGCCGGTACGGCCGCCTGTTCGGCGAACCGTCCGGCGGCCTCGGCGATCAGCGCCACCGAGTCGTCCGGCTTCAGTGCGGCCGCGCGCAGATGGTCGAACATCAGCCCGTAGCGCCGGACGTCTGTGGGTTCCTCCAGGTAGAGGCCGCTGGACGTGCTGTCGTCGACGTAGACGACGTCCGGGTCGGCCTGCTCGGGGAAGCCCATGATCAGGAACGGCCCCTCCATGCCGGGGTGCGCGCCGGCCCCGAACGGCACGACCTGGATGGTCACGTTCGGCTTCTCGGCGAGCGCGACCATGCGGTAGAGCTGCTCGGCCATCACCTCGGGACCGTCGACGACCCGGCGCAGCACCGCTTCGTCCATCACCGCCCAGTACTCCGGCGGCGGGGTGTCGGACAGCAGCTCCTGGCGGGCCATCCGGGCGGCGACGCGGCGGCGGATCTCGGCGTCCTCGGCGTCCGGCCGCAGCGCGCGGATCACCGCGTGGGCGTACCGCTCGGTCTGCAGCAGCCCGGGTACCAGCAGCGCCTGGAACGCGCGCAGCGAGCTGGCGTCGGCCTCGAGCCCGACGAACGTGCCGGTGAAGACCTCGTTGTAGGCGTGCCACCAGCCGCGCTTGCGGGCCTCCCTGGCCAGCTGGACGAGCGCTTCCTGCTCGTCACCGGTGATGCCGTAGAGGGCCAGCATGTCGCGCGCGTCGCGCGGGGTGACCCCGACGTGGCCGGTCTCGATGCGGCTGATCTTCGACGCCGAGCACTCGAGCTTCTCGCCGACCTCGTCGATGGTGAGGTCGGCGGCTTCGCGCAGCCGCCGCAGCTCTCCCGCGAGCCTCCGGCGGCGAACCGTGGGGCTCTGTCCCCTTGCCATGGCGCACCTCCGGGATGTCGACGGCGACAGAGCCGTCCGCTCGCTGCCAGTATCCAACATGAACGGCCGCGTAATCGCACGGCACCGTTTACGATGACGCTTCTGCAATTTGCAGAATGCTTCTGTATGCTCGCACCCTGCGTCGCGGCGGGCCGCCGCGAGGGTGCGGCGGGCTCGGGCCCCCGGCCCCGCCGAGGGCCCGTGAGCAGCGTAGACGATGATCCGGCGCACTGCCGCGTGATCATCGGGAGAAGAGGTCCGGGGCCGTCCCCCGATCGGTCCCGGCCCTCTTCCCGGGCCGAATGCCCCATTCCGGCGACGAATATTCTGACTATTCGTCGCCCGGAAGGGTGATTTCCCGGCGGACTTCAGAGGACTCGCAGGAGTCCTTCTTGGACGACCGTCGCGATGAGCGTGCCGTCCTGGGCGAAGAACCGTCCGGTGGCGAGGCCGCGGGCGCCGGACGCGGTCGGCGAAGCGCTGTCGTAGAGGAACCACTCGTCGGCGCGGAAGGGCCGGTGGAACCAGAGCGCGTGGTCGAGGCTCGCGCCGAGCACCTTGTCGGTGTCCCAGTAGACGCCGTGGCGCGCGAGCACCGAGTCGAGCAGGGTCATGTCCGAGGCGTAGGTCAGCACGCAGACGTGCAGCAGCTGCTGGTCGGGCAGCTTCCCGTCGGCGCGCATCCACACCTGGTTGCGCGCGGGCCGCTCGCCGGTCTCGCGGGTGATCCACGGCGGCTCGTTGACGTACCGCAGGTCGATCGGCCGGGGACGGCTGTGCGCGCCGATCGCGTAGCCCTCGGCGCGTTCCATGAGCGTCGGCAGCGTCTCCGGCGCCGGCACGCCCTCGGGCATGGTCTCGGCGTGTTCGATGCCCGGTTCGTCCTTTTGGAACGACGCCGAGAGCGAGAAGATCGCCTTGCCGTGCTGGATCGCGACGACCCGGCGGGTGGTGAACGAGCGGCCGTCCCGGATCCGGTCGACCTCGTAGATGATCGGCACGCTGGGGTCGCCGCCGCGGATGAAGTACGCGTGCAGCGAGTGCACCCGGCGTTCCTCGGGGACCGTCCGCCCGGCCGCGACCAGCGCCTGACCGGCGACCTGCCCGCCGAACACCCGCACCGGCGAGTGCGCGGGCGAGACGCCGCGGAAGATGTTCTCTTCGATCTTCTCCAGGTCGAGCAGCGCGATCAGGCGGTCCAGCACCGGCTGGCCGCCACCCGGGATCTCCAGCTCGGTGGCGGCCGTCCTGGCCATTTCAGTCATGGCCAGACCTTATGTGTTCCGCGGGCAAGACGTCCCTTATGCGTGGTCGTCTTCACCGAGGCGGTGCACGTGGATCAGGTTCGTCGAGCCGACCGTCCCCGGCGGGGAACCGGCCACGATGACGACCAGGTCGCCCTTCTGGTACTTGCCCATCTCGAGCATCGCGTGGTCGACCTGCTGGATCATCTGGTCGGTCGAGTCCACCCGCGGCACGATGTGGGTGTTGGTGCCCCAGGTCATCGACAGCTGGCTGCGGACGCAGTCCTCCGGCGTGAACGCCAGCAGCGGCAGCCGCGTGTGCAGCCGGGCCAGGCGGCGCACGGTGTCGCCGGACTGCGTGAACGCGACCAGCGCCTTGGCGTTGAGGCGCTCGCCGATGTCGCGGGCCGCGTAGGAGATCACGCCGCGCTTGGTGCGCGGGACGTGCGTCAGCGGCGGGACGACCGGCGAGTCGGTCTCGACCGCCTCGATGATCCGGCCCATCGTCTGCACGGTCTCGATCGGGTAGCGCCCGACGCTCGTCTCGCCGGAGAGCATCACGGCGTCGGTGCCGTCGAGCACCGCGTTCGCGACGTCGGAGGCCTCGGCGCGGGTCGGCCGGGAGTTGTTGATCATCGACTCGAGCATCTGTGTCGCGACGATGACCGGCTTCGCGTTCTCGCGGCAGATCTGGATGGCGCGCTTCTGCACCAGCGGGACCTGCTCCAGCGGCAGCTCGACACCGAGGTCGCCGCGGGCGACCATCACCGCGTCGAAGGCCAGCACGATGGCCTCGAGGTTGTAGACGGCCTCGGGCTTCTCGATCTTGGCGACGACCGGCAGGCGGCCCTTGCCGACCCGGTCCATCACCTGGTGGACCAGGTCGATGTCGGCGGGCGAGCGGACGAAGGACAGGGCGATGAAGTCGACGCCCAGCTCGAGCGCGAACTCGAGGTCCTCGATGTCCTTCTCCGACAGCGCCGGGACCGAGACGTCCATGCCGGGCAGGGAGACGCCCTTGTTGTTGCTGACCGGGCCGCCCTCGGTCACCTCGCAGACCACGTCCGGGCCCTCGACGCCCTTGACGACGAGGCCGACCTTGCCGTCGTCGACGAGCAGCCGGTCACCCGGCTTGGCGTCCTTGGCGAGGCCCTTGTAGGTGGTCGAGACGCGGTCGTGGGTGCCGGCGACGTCCTCGACGGTGATCCGGACGATGTCGCCGTTGTGCCACTCGACCGGCCCGCCGGCGAAGGTGCCCAGCCGGATCTTCGGGCCCTGCAGGTCGGCGAGGATGCCGACCGCCCGCCCGCTCTCGGCGGCCGCGGCCCGGATGAGGTCGTAGACCTCCTTGTGGTCGCTGTGGCTGCCGTGGCTGAAGTTCATCCTGGCCACGTCCATGCCAGCGTCGACGAGGGCCCGCATCTTCTCCGGCGTTGCGGTGGCGGGGCCCAGGGTACAAACGATCTTCGCGCGTCGGCTCACGTTCGCACAGCGTAGTCCCTCTTCGCGCGTTCGTCTGTACCGATCCCGAAAAGTTCAAGAAAACTGTTCAGAAACCGGCCTCGTCCGGGGGTGGTCCCCTGAGGTGCCGGTGGGGTCTGGCGGCGGGGCAGCTCACGTCCCTGGTGGCACAGGACGACGTGAATTACTCATTCATGCCGCCTGGTGACACGGGGAGTCGTGCCTGCTGTCGCCTCTTCCCTCGTACCTGCCGTGCCGACCCGGCACTGGCCCGCCTCGGCCCCGCTTCGCCCCGCCGAGACCGGCACACTTCCCCCGACGAGGCCACCACGCCCTCGCCGGGGAGAGGCGGGCTGCGCAGCCGTCGCAGGTCCGGCGATGGGCCCCCATCCGCCCGGCCGAGGTGGACCAAAGGGTCCTCTGCTCCGAGCGCGCGGCAGGAAAGGACCCTTCAGCGCATCAGATGAGACGAACGTCCCCTTCAGCACGTCCCGGCCTTGCCGGAGCCGGGCAGGGGGCCGGTGGAGCTTCTGGGCACGCCCGGCGAAGTCGTGCGGCCAGGCCACTCTGTCGCCGGATGACCGGCTCGCCCGAACGCGCCGACGCGACTTCCCGGGACACTGTCGCCTGGTGACAGGAATGAGTCATTCACGTCACCAGGGCACGAACCCTAGGCGGGTCTAGCGGCGAGGCAGTTCGCTGGGGCCGACGCGGTCGCGGGCCCACTCGTTGAACTCGCGCAGCTGCCGCCACGCCTTCCGGACCCGCTCGAGGGCCCCGCGCTCGTGCAGGACGTCGTCGGGCTCCCAGGCGCGGACGGCGTACACCGAGCGGTAACGCAGCAGGTCGAGGCGGGGGTGGTCGGCGTCGAAGCCGCGCGGCTTCGACTTCAGGCGGTCGCCGCGGATCTCCCAGCCGGCCTTCTCGAGCTTCTTCAGGATCTTCTCGAGCGCTTCGCCGTGCAGCTCGGTGTCGACGGCCTTCCGGAACCGCGCGATCTGGTCGGCGGCCAGGTGGAAGCAGCCGCCGCCGACGCGCAGGCCCTCCGGGCCGACCTCGACGTAGTAGGCGCCGCCGCCACGGCCCTGCTCGATCACCGCGCCGCAGTGGGTCTTGTACGGCGTCTTGTCCTTGGCGAACCGGACGTCGCGGTAGGGGCGGAACACCTTGGGCTCGCCGAAGCCGTCGGAGAACTCCGGGGCCAGCTCCGCGAGCAGCGCTTCCATCGGGGCGCGGACGTCGGACTTGTACGTCTCGACGTGGTCGTCCCAGTAGGGCTTGGAGTTGTCCTCCACGAGGCCGTCGTAGAAGTCGACGGCGTACTCGCCGAATCCGCTGAACTTCACGTCCGCGACAGTAAACGGGGGCACCGACAAGTTTCGCCGGTGCCCCCGTGGCACTACTTCGCGACGGCGGTGATCAGCTCGCCGTCGGTGGTGTCGCCGGACAGCTCCCAGAACATCGCGCCGCCCAGGCCCTGCTGCCTGGCGTAGTCGACCTTGCCGGCGATGGTCGACGGCGTGTCGTAGCTCCACCAGTCGCCGCCGCACTTGGCGTACGCGGTGCCCGCGACGGTGCCGGTCGCCGGGCAGGACGTCTTGAGCACCTTGTAGTCCTCGATGCCCTGCTCGTACTTGCCCGGCGCCGGGCCGGTCGCGGTGCCGCCCGGGGCGTCCTTCGTGACGCCGGTCCAGCCGCGGCCGTAGAAGCCGATGCCCAGCAGCAGCTTGTCCGCCGGGACGCCCTTGCCCTTGAGCTTCTGGATCGCGGCGTCGGAGTAGAAGCCCGCGGTCGGGATGCCGTCGTAGCTGCTCAGCGGCGAATGCGGGGCCGTCGGGCCCTGCGCGGCCCACGCGCCGAAGTAGTCGTAGGTCATCACGTTGTACCAGTCGACGTACTGGGCGGCGCCGGCGTAGTCGGCCGCGTCGATCTTGCCGCCGTCGGTGCCGTCCGCGGTGATCGCCGACGTGACCAGCTGCGAACCGAACTTGGCGCGCAGGGCGGCCATCAGGTTCTTGTAGGCCGCGGCGCCGCTGGTGTCACAGGAAAGGCCGCAGGCGTTCGGGTACTCCCAGTCGATGTCGATGCCGTCGAAGACACCGGCCCAGCGCGGGTCGTTGACCAGGTTGTAGCAGGAGTCGGCGAACGCGGCGGGGTTCTGCGCGGCCTGCCCGAAGCCGCCCGACCAGGTCCAGCCGCCGAACGACCAGATGACCTTCAGCCCGGGGTGCTTGGCCTTGAGCTTCTTGAGCTGGTTGAAGCTGCCGGCGAGGGGCTGGTCCCAGGTGTCGGCGACGCCGTCGACGCTGCCCGCGGCGTCGTAGGTCTTCTGGTAGTCGGCGTAGGCGTCGCCGATCGCGCAGCCGCCGTTCGTCACGTTGCCGAAGGCGTAGTTGATGTGCGTCAGCTTGCTCGCCGAGCCCGAGGTCTCGATGTTCTTGACGTGGTAGTTGCGGTCGTAGACCCCCCATTCGGTGAAGTAGCCGACGACCTTGCCGACGGAGGCCTCGGTCGCGGCGGTGGCGGCCGGGGCCGCGGCGGCGCCCGCCACCAGGCCCGCGGCGGCCGCCACGGTCAGCAGCGCCGAGAAGCTCTTCCTGCGGAAACGGGACATGCGTTCTCCCTCCGGAGAATTACTCACGGCGTCGTTGCCGGAGTGGTGGGGACCACACCACCGTAAGTGGACTAGACCACTAGGTCAATGGTTCAGACCAAGCAGCCCAGTGGGCGGGCCGTGCATTCCTTGACAGGAATATGCCGGGCGGAGCACATTTCAGGGGTGATGCAGACCTTCGACGTCCTCGCCGAACCCCGGCGGCGGACCATCCTCGACCTGCTCCGCGACGGCGAGCGGTCCGTCGGCGAGCTCGTCGAGGAGCTGGAGCTGAGCCAGCCCGCGGTGTCCAAGCACCTGCGGGTGCTGCGCGAAGCGGGCCTGGTGACGGTCCGGGTCGCGGCCCAGCGGCGGTGCTACGCGCTGCGCCCGGAGCCGCTGGTGGAGATCGACGCGTGGCTCGAGCCGTACCGCCGCTTCTGGTCGGGTCGCTTGGACGCGCTGGAGCGCCGCCTCGACGAGTCCTGACCGCGGGGCCCGAAGCGCCCCAATGTGGCCTTCGGTGCGTCAGACGCACCCAAGGCGGCCTTCGGTGCGTCAGACGCAACCAAGGCCACATTGGGGCGCTTGGGTCAGGGCTCGGCGGCCGGGGCGAACGTGATTCCCGCGGCCGTCGCGCGGCGCTCGCCCCACTCGTACAACGCCGTCAGGGCCGGGCGCAGCTCCTCCCCCACCTCCGTCAGGTGGTACTCGACGTGCGGGACCCGGCCGTCGAACTCCTCGCGCCGCACGATGCCGTCCGCAGCCAGCTCGCGCAGCTGCTGGGTCAGCATCTTCTCGCTGACGCCCGGCATCCGGCGCCGCAGCTCGCCGTAGCGGTGCGCGCCTTCCTTCAGGTGCGCCAGGATCACCGGCTTCCACTTGCCGCCGATCAGGTCGACCGCCAGCTCCACCGCGCAGTGGTACCGCTTCATCCCGCTCTCCCCTACGCACCGGAAAGTGCGTGGTTGCCCGGCCGGGCCACCGCTGGTTGCCTGACCGGGTGATCGTCGACTACCTGCGCTACACCGTGCCAGAAAACGCCAGGGCGGACTTCGAAAATGCCGCCGCCGGGCACCGGTTCGAGCGGGCGCCCGGCGGCCGGTACCTCGTGCGCGCCCCGGCTCCCTTCGCGGGCGTCGAAGGCTTCACGCCCGACGGCGAACCCGAGCGCTACGAGACCACCACCCCCTCGCTCTACGACTGGGCGGGCGGGCGCGAAGCCCTCGTCGAGCTGCTCACGATCTTCTACCGGCACGTCCTCGAAGACCCGCTCCTCGAACCGGTCTTCCGCACCATGGACCCGCACCACGCCGAGCACGTCGCGGTGTGGCTCGGCGAGGTCTTCGGCGGCCCCGCCGACTACTCCGCGCACCACGGCGGCCATCCCCACATGATCGGCCGCCACCTCGGCCGCGGCATCACCGAGCCGCAGCGCCGCCGGTGGGTGAGCCTCCTGCTCGACGCCGCCGACGAAGCCGGGCTGCCCGGCGACCCGGAGTTCCGGGCCGCGTTCGCCGGGTACGTCGAGTGGGGCAGCCGCCTGGCCGTGGTGTTCTCCGCGCCCGGCGCGGAGCCGAACCCGCACGAGCCCGTCCCGCGCTGGGACTGGACGATGCCGCCCTGGCAGCCACCCGCGCCCTAGCCGCATAGTGAGGGCAGTCGGAAGGAGGCTGCCGTGATCCGGGTGGACGGCCGGACCCTGCGGTGCGCGGACGTCGTGACGGCGGCGCGCACCGACGGGCCGCTGGGCATCGACGTCTCGATCGCCGCGCTGCGGGCGGCCGAGCACGCGTGGAAGCTCGCCGAGGAGCTGAGCACGCGGCGGGTGGTCTACGGCCGGACCACCGGCGTCGGGGCGAACAAGGACGACACCGTCGAAAGCTCGAAGGAGCACGGCCTGCGGTTGCTGCGCAGCCACGCGGGCGGCAGCGGGGACGTGCTGCCGCCCGGCCAGGTCCGGGCGATGATGCTGATCCGGCTCAACCAGCTGCTCGCCGGACGCTCGGGCATCAGCCCCGAGCTGATCGGCGCGCTGGCCGAAGCCGTCCGCACCGGCGCGCTGCCGCTGGTGCACCGGCTCGGCGCGATCGGCACCGGCGACCTCGCGCCGCTGGCCGAGACGGCGCTCGCCCTCACCGGCGAACGGCCGTGGGTGCGCGGGCACGTGCCGCCGGTGCCGGTGCACGCGGGCGACGCGCTGGCGTTCATGAGCAGCAACGCGGCGACGCTCGCCGAGGCGACGCTCGCGGCGATGCGGCTGGACACGCTGACCCGGGCGAGCCACGCCGTCGCGGCGCTGACGTACGTCGCGCTCGACGGCAACCCCGAGGCGTACGCGACGCCGGTGCACGAAGCGCGTCCGCACGCGGGGCAGGTCGCGTGCGCGGCGGAAATGCGGCGGCTGCTGGGCATGCACCAGACGCCGAAGCCGGGGCGCCGGATCCAGGACCCGTTCGGGCTGCGGGCGTTCCCGCAGGTGCAGGGCCCGGCGCTGGACGCGATCCACTACCTGCGGGACGTGCTCGCCGTCGAAATCAACGCCAGCACCGAAAACCCGATGATCTCGACGGTCCACGGCGACGCCTACCACCACGCGCACTTCCACACGGCGTACGTGTCGACGGCGCTGGACCAGGCGCGCGCGACCGTGCACCAGGTGGCGGAGCTGTCGGTGGCGCGGCTCGGCGACCTCGTCGAGCCGGAGTTCACCGGGCTGCGGCCGTTCCTGGCGGCGGGCCCGGCGGGCAGCTCGGGCGTGATGATCCTCGAGTACGTCGCCCACGACGCGCTGACGGAACTGCGCCAAGCGGCACTCCCCGCGACACTCGGCACGGCTGTCGTGTCGCGCGGGATCGAGGACCACGCGAGCTTCTCGACCCAGGCCGCCCGCGCGGCGACCGCGGCTTGCGCGGCCTACCAGCAGGTGCTGGCGTGCGAGCTGGTCGCGGCCGTGCGGGCGCTGCGGATGCGCGAAGCCGACTTGGTGGACCTGCCGGTGCGCGACGCTTTCGAAGCGGCGTCTTCGGTACTGGACGAGAGCGTCGACGACCGCCCGCTCACCGAGGACATCGCCGCCGCGGGCGGTGCCCTGGACACCCTCGCCCGGATCTAGCGTGAACCCGAACCGCCCGATCCGCCAATAACGGGAGCAGGTGGCGGACGACAGGCAGGCGGTTCATGAGTTCACCAGGCGTGGCCGACGCGGAGATCATCGCGGCGTCGCTGCGGCACCCCGAGCGGTTCGCGGTGGTCTTCGACCGCCACGCCGCGCACATCCACCGGTACCTGGCCCGGCGGCTCGGCGGCCAGCTCGCCGACGACGTCGTGGGCGAGACGTTCCTGGCCGCCTTCACCGGCCGCGGCCGCTACGACCCGGCCTTCCCGGACGCGCGGCCGTGGCTCTACGGCATCGCCACCAACCTGGTCGGCAAGCGCCGTCGCGACGAGGCGCGCGAGTACCGGCTGCGCGCCGCGCTCGGGCCGCCCGACGCCCAGGAGGGGCACGCGGACCGGGTGGCCGCGCGGGTGAGTGCCCAGGCGATGAACGGCCGGCTCGCCGCCGCGCTGGCCGGGCTCGCCCGCGGCGATCGCGACGTCCTGCTGCTGATCGCCTGGGAAGGCCTGGCCTACGACGAGGTCGCGGCGGCGCTGGGCATCCCCGTCGGCACCGTCCGGTCGCGCCTGAACCGGGCCCGCAAGAAACTCCGCGCCGTGCTGGCGCCCGCATCGGCCGAGGAGGTCTCGAACCGTGGATGAACTGCAGCTGCTGCGCGACTTCGCCGGACCGGCGCAGCTCCCGGCACACGACGACCTGGCGCGGAGTCGAGCCCAACTGCTCGCCGCGACGACCGCGCGACGACCGGCTCGGCGCTGGGTGTGGGGTTCGGTCACCGCGGCCGGGCTCGCCGCCGCGGCCGCCGCCGTCGTCGTGCTCACGCCGGCGGAAGACGCCGGCCCGGTGCCCGAGCCCGAACCGGTGCGCATCCTGCACGCCGCGGCCGCGAAGGCGCGCGCGCTGCCGGACGTCATCCCGCGGCCGGACCAGTTCGTCTACACGAAGACGCTGCTCGCGGACGGCCGGGAGAACGAAACGTGGGCGTCGGTGGACGGCACGCACGACGGACTGGCGTTCGTCTTCGGCCACGAAACCGAGGTGGCGGGCTGCCGCGACGGAAAGGGCGTGACGAACCGGTGCGTGCCGCACCCCGCCGCTCCCGCGGACCTGCCGACGGACGCCGACGCCATGCTCGCCTACCTGCACAAAAGCACCTACGGCGAAGGCGACACCCTGCACGACCTCGGCCGCGAGGTCGTCACCCTGGCCGGCGGCTACCTGCGCCCGGCCGTGCGGGCCGCGCTCTACGAGGCCGTGGCGAAGGTGCCCGGGCTCGTCGTCCGCACCACGAAGGACGCCACGGGCCGTCCGGTCCTCGGGATCACCTGGAACAGCACGAACGAGCACGGGATCGGCAACCAGGACGAGTTCCTGTTCGACCCGGTCACCTTCGCCTACCTCGGCGACGGGACGACCGGCGTGGTGGTGAGCCAGGGCATCGTCGACGCGGTGCGGCAGCGCCCCTGAACGCGCGAAAGGGCCGTCCGGGGACGGCCCTTTCGCGGGAAACCTCAGCCGAAGAAGACTTCTGCTTCCTGGTAGCGCTCGACCGGAACCGTCTTCAGCTCGGCCGTCGCCTCGGACAGCTTGACCCGGACGATGTCCGTGCCCTTGAGGGCGACCATGACGCCGAAGTCGCCGTCGGCCACCGCGTCGACCGCGTGCAGGCCGAAGCGGGTCGCGAGGACGCGGTCGTAGGCCGTCGGGGTGCCGCCGCGCTGGACGTGGCCCAGGACCACCGCGCGGGACTCCTTGCCGGTGCGGTGGGCGATCTCGTCGGCCAGCCAGGTGCCGATGCCGCCGAGGCGGACGTGCCCGAAGGCGTCCTTCTCGCCGGTGAGCAGCTTCTCCTCGCCGCCCTCGGGCAGCGCGCCTTCGGCGACGACGATGATCGGCGCGTACTCCTTCTCGAAGCGGCGCTCGACCCACTCGACGACCTGGTCGACGCTGAAGTGCTTCTCCGGCACCAGGATCACGCTCGCGCCGCCGGCCAGGCCGGAGTGCAGCGCGATCCAGCCGGCGTGCCGGCCCATGACCTCGACGACGAGCGCGCGGTGGTGCGACTCGGCGGTGGTGTGCAGCCGGTCGATCGCCTCGGTCGCGATGGAGACCGCGGTGTCGAAGCCGAAGGTGTAGTCGGTGGCGCCCAGGTCGTTGTCGATCGTCTTGGGCACGCCCACGACGCCGATGCCGTCGTCGGTCAGCCGCTTCGCGACGCCGAGGGTGTCCTCGCCGCCGATCGCGATCAGCGCGTCGACGCCCTGGTCGGCCAGGACCTGCCTGATCTTCTCGACCCCGCCGTCGACCTTGTACGGGTTGGTGCGCGAGGACCGCAGGATGGTGCCGCCGCGGGTCAGGATGTCCTCGACGTCCTTGAGGCCGAGCGGGCGGCTGTCGCCGGTGAGCGGGCCGTTCCAGCCGTTGCGGAAGCCCACGAAGTCCCAGCCGTGCACCTCGATGCCCTTGCGGACCACGGCGCGGATCACCGCGTTGAGCCCCGGGCAGTCGCCGCCGCCGGTCAGCACACCGACACGCATGAGAAGCCTCCGTCTGTTCTCGGGAGATGACAGTCACAGTTCGTCGCTCGCCAGGGTAGCGGCTCTCGTCTTGATCGGTGCAGCCCGTACCACCTGCCGAATCGGTCCGGGGCCGGCGTGTGCTACCTTGACGGCGTGCAGCGCTATTTCTGGTTTACGAAGCCGGCCCCGGGTGGGCACGGCGGCGTGAACCTGCGCTGACCTCCACCCCGAGCCGGATCTCGAAACCGGCTCGGCGAATCCCCCGCGGGTCGGTGTCCACCAGGAAGGAACACCCCCGCGATGACGCTCTCCGCCGGACCCGCCGCCATCGGCGACCTCGACGCCGCGCGCACCACGTCGATCAGCCCGCTCATTTCCCCCGCACTGCTGCGTGAAGACCATCCGGTCGACGCGGCCGTCGCCAAGGTGGTGCGCCAAGGCCGCACCGAGACGGTCGACGTCCTCGAAGGCCGCGACGACCGCCTGCTCGTGGTGGTCGGCCCGTGCTCGGTGCACGACCCGGAAGCCGCGCTCGACTACGCCCGCAAGCTGGCCGGGAAGGCCGAAGAGGTGCGCGACGACCTCCACATCGTGATGCGCGTGTACTTCGAGAAGCCGCGCACGACGCTGGGCTGGAAGGGCCTGATCAACGACCCGGACCTCGACGGCACGTTCGCGGTCAACAAGGGCCTGCGGATGGCGCGCAAGCTGCTGCTCGACGTCTCGGCGCTCGGCCTGCCGGTGGGGTGCGAGTTCCTCGACCCGATCACGCCGCAGTTCATCGCGGACATCGTGACGTGGGGTTCGATCGGCGCGCGGACGGCGGCGAGCCAGGTGCACCGCCAGCTGTGCAGCGCGCTGTCGATGCCGGTGGGCATCAAGAACTCGACGGAGGGCGACGTCCAGGTGGCGGTGGACGCGACCCGCGCGGCGGCGGCGAGCCACGTGTTCCCGGGCATCAACACGGACGGCCTGGCGGCCCTGCTGACGACGGCGGGCAACCCGGACTGCCACGTGATCCTGCGCGGCCACAACGGAGGCCCGAACTACGACGAGGCGACGGTGGCGGACACGCTGGCCCGGCTGGCGAAGTCGGGCCTGCCGGAGCGGGTGATCATCGACGCGTCGCACGGCAACAGCGGCAAGGACCACGTGCGGCAGGCCGCCGTGGTGCGCGAGCTGGCTTCGCGGATCGCTTCGGGTGAGCGCGGGATCGTCGGGCTGATGATGGAGAGCTTCCTGGCGGCCGGGCGGCAGGATCTGTCGCTGGGGCACCCGGAGCTGCTGACCTACGGCCAGTCGATCACGGACGCGTGCCTGGCTTGGGACGACACGGCTCCGCTGCTGGACGAGCTGGCCTCGGCGGTCCGGGCGCGCCGCTGAGACAGGCTGCCGCGTCGCGAATGACTCATTGGGGACCTCGTACGTCCCGAATGAGTCATTCGCGACGCTCCGGCCGAGCCTCACCGGCGCCGGAAGTACTCCTCGATGACTTCCCACCGCGCGAGGTTGTGCTTGGCATCCGCCAGCGCGTCATGCTGATCGGTAGGAGCAGCTGGGAGCTTCGGCTTCCCGGCGTCCTCCCACCGCTGCCGCAGGTCCCGGGTGAACCGGGGCAACTGCCGTGGCAACGCGGGCATCGGCCCCCACAACTGAGCCAGCGCCACGTGGTCGTAGGCCGCGAACCAGGCCCACAGCTCGATCCCGCCCGGCGGTTTCCCGAAGAACTCGAGCAGGTCGGCCCGGATCTTCTCGCGGCTGCGCCAAGCCGGGTCGGCCGGGGACGGCAGCTTGTCCAGGACGTTGTCCCGGACCCACTGCCCGGCCCGCGCCGGGTCGAACTCGGTCGACACCGCGTAGAACTCGCGGCCCCGCTCGTCAACGACACCGATCGACACCAGGTCGATCGTCACGCCGTCCTCGATGAACTCGGTGTCGTAGAAAAAACGCACTTCGGGACGGTATCAGCGGCGCGAAGCGCCTCCGTTGAGGGTGGAAGGTGGAGCAGTGGGTCAGCCGACCTTGGAATCGGGCACCCGGGCCGCGTCCGGTGCCGACGGCTGGGCGGGCACCGACGGCTTGACCCCGGCCGCTTCCGCCGCCAGCAGTTCCTTCGCCTTCGCCGCGTAGATGTCGACGTACTCCTGGCCCGACAGCTCCATCAGCGCGTACATGATCTCGTCCGTGATCGACCGCTCGATGAACCGGTCGCCCGCGAGGCCTTCGTAGCGCGAGAAGTCGAGGGGCTTGCCGAAGCGGACCTCCAGGCGGCGGGGCCACCACATCTTCGAACCGATCGGGTTGACCTTGTCCGTGCCGATCATCGCCACCGGGATCACGACGCCGCCGGAGTCGAGGGCGATGCGGGCGACGCCCGTCTTGCCCTTGTACAGCCGCCCGTCCGGGGAGCGGGTGCCCTCCGGGTAGATGCCGAGGAGGTGGCCGTCCTTCACGAGGCGGGTCGCCGTGTCGAGCGCGGCCTGGGCCGCGTTGCCGCCCGACCGGTCGATCGGGAACTGGCCGACGCCGGTGAAGAACCACTTCTTGAGCAGGCCCTTGAAGCCGGGCTCGGTGAAGTACTCGGACTTGGCCGGGAAGGTCACCTTGCGCTTGACCCGCAGCGGCATGAAGAACGAGTCCGCGACCGCGAGGTGGTTGCCCGCCAGGATCGCGCCGCCGGTTTCCGGGATGTTCTCCGCGCCGACGACCTTGGTCGGCCACAGCGTCTTGAGCAGCGGTCCGAGGAACACCCACTTCATGAGCCAGTACAGCACCGGTGCCTCAGTCCTCCATCGCAGCTCAACCCGTGTCACCCGCGCCGAACAGCCTACGAACCCCGGTGCCCGGCGCACAACGGAGACCACCCGGTTACCGCGGGGCAGCGATCGATCTCACAGCGAATTCCGGGCCCGGGCGGACCCCCACAACGCCCGCGAGCCGTGAGAGCATGGACGAATCCACCGCTCACACGGAAGGCGATCGCATGGGCGTGCTCGCCGGCGCGGAACCGTTCGGCCACACCGGTTCGGCCGAAACCGGGTTCCTGCTCTGCCACGGGTTCACCGGCACCCCGGCGAGCATGCGGGCCTGGGGTGACCACCTGGCCGAGGCCGGGTTCACGGTGCGCTGCCCGCTGCTGCCGGGCCACGGCACCCGCTGGCCGGACCTCAACCGCACGACGTGGGAGGACTGGTACGGCGCGGTCCGCGAAGCCCTGCTCGCGCTGCTGGCGACGTGCCGGACGGTGTTCGTCGGCGGCCTCTCCATGGGCGGCACGCTGACCCTGCGCCTCGCCGAGGAGTTCGGCGACCGGATCGCCGGGATCGTGCTGGTCAACCCGTCGGTGACGCGGCTGAAGTGGGACACCCGGCTGCTGCCCGTGCTGGGCCGGATCGTGCCGTCGGTGCCGGCGATCGCGAACGACATCAAGAAGCCGGGCGAGACCGAGCTGGCCTACCCGCGCACGCCGGTGCGCGCCGCGGCCAGCCTGGCGAAGCTGTGGGCCGTCGTGCGCGCCGACCTGGCGAAGGTGACGCAGCCGGTGCTGCTGCTGCACTCGTCGGTCGACCACGTCGTCGAGCCGGTGAACTCGCAGCTCGTGCTGAACGGCGTCTCGAGCACCGACGTCACCGAGGTCGTGCTGGAGAACAGCTACCACGTCGCGACGCAGGACAACGACGCCGAGGTCATCTTCACGCGTAGCGTCGAGTTCGCGAAGGCGCACGCCGCACAGCCCGAGGAGACCGCATGAGCCGGGGGAAGGACGGACCGGAGGACGTCGACGCGACGTTCGCCGAGATCGTCGCCGACCTGCGAGCCGACGGGTTCGGGCTGCCCGAGGAAGACACCGCCGAAGCCACCGGGACCGAGCGCAAGACGCCGGAGCGGCCCGCCGAGCCGCCCGCCGTGGAGAGCCCGCCGGAGCCCGGCTGGCGGTCCGGGGGCACCTCGTGGGACACCACCATCTTCTCCGACGACCCCGCCGACGACGACGAGCACTACGTGCCGCCGGAGCCGCCGCCGTTGCCGCGGCCGAAGATGGGCGCGTTCCTCATCCTGCTGCTGTTCCTGGCCGGGCTGTTCCTGCTGATCCTGCCCGGCGCGATCGGCGTGGGCCCGACGGTGGCGACGCCGCTGGGGATCCTCGCGCTCGCGACCGCGATCGCCCTCCTGCTGCTCCGCGTCCGCCAGGGCCCGCCGCCCGGCGCGGACCCGAGCAACGGCGCCCAGGTCTGACGCCGGCGGCGATGCACATCGAGTTCAGCCCTTCGCGGCGATCGACCGTCGGCGCGGAGTGGGAGCTCGGCCTGGTGGACCGGCGCAGCGGCGAGCTGACGTCGGTGGCCGAACGGATCCTCGAGGCGGTGCGCCCGGACGGCGCCGCCGAGCACCCGAAGATCAAGCAGGAGCTCCTGCTCAACACCATCGAGATCATCACCGGCGTCTGCGACACGATCGCCGAGGTGAAGGCCGACCTGGCCGGGTCCCTGGACGTCGTGCACGGCGTCGCCGACCCGCTCGGCGTCGAGATGTTCTCGGCGGGGACGCACCCGTTCTCGAACTGGTACCAGCAGAAGGTCACCGACAAGGAGCGCTACGCCAAGCTGATCGACCGGACCCAGTGGTGGGGACGGCAGATGCTGATCTACGGCGTGCACATCCACGTCGGCGTCGACCACCGCGACAAGGTGCTGCCGGTGCTCGACGCGCTGCTCAACTACGCGCCGCACCTGCAGGCGCTGTCGGCGTCCTCGCCGTACTGGGGCGCCGAGGACACCGGGTACGCGTCGAACCGGGCGCTGATGTTCCAGCAGCTGCCGACGGCCGGGCTGCCGTTCCAGTTCCGGAAGTGGGCGGAGCTGGAGAGCTACGTCGAGGACATGTTCACCACCGGCGTGATCGACCACTTCTCGGAGATCCGCTGGGACATCCGGCCGTCGCCGAAGCTGGGCACGATCGAGATGCGCGTCTGCGACGGGCTGCCGACGCTGGCGGAGGTCGGCGCGATCGCGGCGCTGACGCAGTGCCTGGTGGACGACTTCGTCGAGCGCCTCGAGGACGGCGAGATCCTGCCGACGCTGCCGCCGTGGCACGTCCAGGAGAACAAGTGGCGCGCGGCCCGCTACGGCACGGACGCGATCATCATCCTGGACGCGGCCGGGCGCGAGCGGCTCGTCACCGACGACGTCGTGGACCTGCTGGACCGGCTGGAGCCGGTGGCGCGGCGCCTGGACTGCGTGGCCGAGCTGCGGGACGTCGAGACGATCCTGGCGCACGGGCCGAGCTACCGGCGCCAGCGGGCGGTGGCCGAGCGGCACAAGGGCAGCCTCAAGGCGGTGATGGCGTCCCTGGTCGCGGAGATGCGCGACGGGATTCCACGCGACTAGAGCTCGTCCAGCTGGCTGCGGAGCGTGCCGGGGCCGAGGATCGACGCGCCGAGGGCTTCGACACGCCCCTTCAGCTCGCGGTCGGCGGTCGCGACGAGGACCCTGGCGGTTTGTTCGGCGACGACCTCGACGATCTTCGAGTCGCCGTCGGTGTCCGCGGCGACGACCTCGACGCCTTCGGTGCTCGTGACGTGCTTGGCCTGGCCTTCGACGACCAGGACGACGCGGGGCCACCAGGTGATCGCCGCGTCGGCGGGATCGGGCACCCCGGCTTCGGCGAGTTTCGCGAGCTGGTCGCGGAGGCGTTCGGCGGCACCGTGCCGGTCACGCCACCAGCCGTCGGGCCGCGAGCCGACGACGTTGGCCGCGTCGACGACGAGCACGAGCTCCTGCCCGACGCGGTCGCGCAGGGCGGGCCAGGCGGCGGCGAAGTCGCGGTGCAGCCGGTACCCGGGGACGTCGTCGGGGTCCACCCAGCGCACCTCCGCACTTTCGGTGTTCGCGACCCGCGCCTCGGCGCCGTCGGCGAGGGCGAGAACGGTGGTGTAGCTCCAGTCCCCATGATCCACCACGGAGGCCGAGACCGCGCGGAAGGCATCGGTGGGCACGGAGGCCTCCTCGAAGGCTTCCCGCGCGGCGGCGGTCACGGCGGTCTCCCCCGCTTCGATGGCCCCGCCGGGCAGCGCCCAGGTGCGGCCGTGGTGCACCCACCAGGCGCGGCGCTGCAGGAGGACACCGCGGGCGGGATCGACGAGCAGCAGGCCGGCGGCCCCGTAGCGGCCCCAGTGCAGGTGCCCGCAGGAACACTTGACGAAGACGCTCGCGGACGGGGCACTCACCCGACCAGCCTGTCACACTCACCGGCGTGACCCGGTTCGATCAGCTCAAGCCCGCCTTCTGGGCCGACGGCCCCGGCGAGCCGCTGGACGCCCGCACCTTCGCCCACGCCGGCCGCGAGCTGGGCGTACGGCTGCCCATCGAGCTGGGCGAACTGCTGGGCCTGCGCGACGGTGGCGCGGTGGCCGCGCACTGCGACGCCTTCCCGACGAGCGCCCCGACGTCGTGGAGCGAGACGCACGTTCCGTTCGGCGAGCTGCTCGGCGTGGGCGGGCAGCTGTCGATCCTGGACTCGCCGTCCCTGCGCGACGAGTGGGACCTGCCGCCCCGGCTGGTGCTGCTCGCCGGGGACGGCCCCACGTGGATCGCGCTGGACTACCGCCGGTCGGCGCAGCCGTCGGTGACCTGGTTCGACGTGGACCTGGGGGCGGAACTGGCGTTGGCGCCGACGTTCCGAGCGTTCGCCGAGGGACTGGTGCCGTCGGCGAGCTTCCCGGAGGAGTGACGGCGGCCGCGCCCAAGCGCCCCAATGTGGCCTTGGTTGCGTCTCACGCACCGAAGGCCACATTGGGGCGCTTGGGGTGCGGTCAGACCGGGGTCTTCGCCGCTTCCAGGGCCAACGCCGCCGCGCCGACGATCGCCGTGTCGTCGCCCAGGTGCGCTGTCCTGATCCGGGCCAACGGCCGGTACCGCGCCCCCGTGATCGCGCCCGCGTAGTGCTCGCGCGCCTCGTCCAGGAACAGTGGGGCCGACTCCGACACTCCCCCGCCGATCACGATGATCTCCGGGTCGAACACGTCCGCGACCAGGGCCAGCCCCTCGCCCAGCCACTTCGCCAGCTCCGCCATCGCCAGCTGCGCGATCGGGTCGCCGTCCCGGGCCGCTCCGGCCACGCGGCGGCCCGTCACCGAACCCGGGTCGCCCGCGACCTGCGGGGCCAGCACCGTCGACCGGCCCGGGTGCCGCGCCAGCAACTCCACCGCCGTCGCCGCCAGCGCCGTTCCGCTGCAATAACGCTCCCAGCAGCCGTACTTGCCGCACGGGCACGGCCGTCCGCCGCGGACCACCGTCAGGTGCCCCAGCTCCGGGGCGACGCCGTACGCGCCGCGGAACAGCTTGCCGTCCAGCAACAGTCCCGCGCCGATGCCCGTGCCCAGCGCCACCAGCGCCGCCACGTGGGCGCCGCGGGCCGCGCCGAAGCGGTGCTCGCCCACCATCGCCGCGTTCACGTCGTGCTCCAGCAGCACCGGAAGACCCACGCGCTTCTCGATCCGGTCCGCCACCGGGGCCCCGCGCCACGCCAGGTGCGGGGCGAACATCACCGACCGGCGGTCGCGCGCCACGAACCCGGCCACGGCCAGGCCGACCCCGGCGACCTCGTGCCGGTTGCGCAGGTCCTCGACCACCCCGGCGATGGCGTCCTCGAGGGCGCCTTCCTCGGTCGGTGTCGCGACGCGGGCCGTGTCCAGCAACGAGCCGCGTTCGTCCACCACGCCGGCCCGGACGCTCGTCCCGCCGACGTCCACCCCTATCGTCCGCACTCAGCTCTCCCACTCGTCACGCCGGCGGACGGTGATGTGCTGCACCCGCGGCGACGTCCGCGTGTCGGCGGGCCGCGGCGCGGGCCGGAACCCGGGCATGTGCACGCCCTCCTCCGGCTCCCAGCGGTCGGCGAGCACGGCGCGCAGCAGGGCGACCAGCTGCGCGAGCTGCTCGGCCAGCCTGGCCACCAGCTCGGGGCGCTCACCTCGCACAACGGCGACGATCGCACAGAGCGGACACCAGCCGCACGCCGAACCGTCGGCTTTCCCCTCGTCAGGGGTGCCGTGCCCGGCCGCGAGGACGCCCTCGAGCCAGGGCGCGGCCTTCTCGACGACCATCTCGACGAGCAGGCGGAGCTCTTCGGCCAGCTTCGGCCCGTCGGCCGCCGTCTCTTCGCTCACCCGCGTCCCCGGTTCCCGGCCAGGCTCACGACCAGGCCGTCGGCGTCGGATTCCGCGCCGGTGATCCGGCACGGCCGCAGCGACTCCGGCAGGGCGATGAGCCTGCGGAAGCCGTCCACGGTGATCGCCAGGTCGTCGTCGACGCGGGCGAGGTCGACCTCGGTGCCACGCCCGAGCGGGATCGCGACGCGCAACGTGTACCCCTCCGGCGACGGCCGCACGCGCAGCAGCGGCGTGACCGGCGTGCCGTCGCCGTCCAGCGGGTCGCCACCGCGGTAGAGCTCGGCCGCGATCTCCAGCAGCGCGGGCAGCCCGACCGGCTCGACGGCGCGGTGCTCGACGCGGGACACGTGCCGGAACCCGGCGGCCGCCAGCTCGGCGAGCACGGCGTCCTGCTGGGTGCGGCGCGTGCGCAGCCACGACGCGGCACCACCGCGCCAGAAGCCGGGCGCGGGCATCAGCCGGTTCGCGATCAGGCCGTCGACGGCGATGCCGCGCAGGGCCAGCGAGCTGAGCGTGCGCCGAGCTTCGGCGACCACCACCCGCTCCGGCGTCAGCACCAGCCGGACCGTGGTCACCGACGGCTCGGTGAGCAACGCGCGCAGGCCGTCGAGGTGGGCGCCGAGGCGGCGCACCGACTCCGTGACGCGGCGGCCGAACACGCGGCTCAGGTAGCCGGAGACGGCTTCGGGCAGGGCGAGCAGCCGCAGCGTCTCGGCCGTCGGCCCGCAGTCGACGACGATGGTGTCCCACCGGCCTTCTTCGGCCAGGCGGCGGACTTCGGTGAGGGCGAGCAGCTCGTCGACGCCGGGCAGCACGGTGAGCTCTTCGGCGTCCAACGTGTCCAGTCCCGCGCCGGAGAGGGCGGCCTGCAGCTCGGCGCGCAGCCGGTGCCAGCTGGTGTCCACGAGGGTGCGCGAGTCGACCTGCACGGCCGACAGCAGAGCGTCCACTTCGGACGGCTCGGCGCCGAGGGGGTGGCCGAAGGCGTCGCCGAGCGAGTGCGCCGGGTCCGTGGACACGACGAGGGTCTTCCTGCCGCGGGCGGCGAGCGCGGCGCCGGTGGCCGCGGCCAGCGTGGTCTTCCCGACACCCCCCTTGCCGGTGAACAGCAGGATCCGCACGCGGCTACCCCTCGGCCCGCTTCTTCAGCTCCTTGAGCGCGGTGTCCATCACCATCTTCTCGGCCTTGCGGCGCAGCAGGCCGATCATCGGCAGCGCCAGCTCGACCGACAGCGTGTAGGTGACCCGCGTGCGGCCGCCGAGGTCCTCCAGCGCGTACCGGCCGTTCTGCGCCTTCTGCATCTGGCCCTTGACCAGGTGCCAGCTGACGCCGAGGCCGTCGCCGTCCCAGTCGTACTCGAGGGTGTAGACGTCCTTGATCGGGCCCGCGTCGAGGGTCAGCTTGACCTGCTTGGCCCGGCCTTCGGCGTCGGTGCCGAGGACCTCGGTCTGCCGGACGGCCTTGGCCCATTCCGGGTACGCGGGGAAGTCGGCGATCACGGCCATCACCCGGCTGGGCTCGGCGTCGACCTCGATGGACTGTGTGGACTGCTCGGCCATGGGTCGAAGCGTAGCCGCCGCGCTTGGTCACCAGCGCAGCACGTACGGCTGCCCGGTCTCCTTGAAGTGACCCACGTTACGGCACTCGGTCAGCCCCACCCTGGCGCGCGGCGCCAGCGGCTGGTGCACGTGGCCGAACACCGACCAGCGCGGCCGCTGGGCGCGGATCAGCTCCAGCAGCGCCGTCGAGCCGATCTCGCTGCGGCGGGCGACGACGTCGTAGGTCAGCTCGGGCAGCGCGGGCGGGCCGTGCGTGCAGAGGACGTCGACGTCGGTCAGCGCGGCGACCCCGCGGTCGTAGTCTTCGCGATCCCGCAGGTAGGGGCGCCAGGCCGCACCCTTGCGGCGGCGCGGGACGACACCGTCGGGCAGCAGCGCGCCGCCGACGAACCCGAACCGGAGGCCGCCGATCTCGGCCACCTCGCCGTCGAGCACCCGGACGCCCTCGCCGGTGAACTCGGGCCACAGCGCCGGGGTGTCGACGTTGCCGGGGGTGGCGTAGGTGGGCGCGGTCATCGCCGCGAACAGCGTCGCGTACTGGGCGCGGATGGCCTCGTCGACGGCCGCGGCGGGGTCGTCGAGGCTCGCCCAGAGCGTCCGCGAGTAGGCAACGGTTTCGTCACGGGTGCCTTCGCGGCGCAGGCGGGCGAACTCGCCGACCTTCTCCGCGCCGAACAGGGCGCCCATGATGCCCTTGTCGTGGTCGCGGTAGTCGACGAAGTCGATCAGGTCGCCGAGCACGACCAGGGCGTCCGCCCCGTCGCCCGCCCGCTTCAACGCGTCCGCGTTGCCGTGCACGTCCGAGACGACGTGTACCCGCACCCCTGGCCCCCTAGCCTTCGTCGCGCGGAGGCACTCCGGGCTCGCGCCCGTCCTCCAGGATCTCCTTGAGCCCGAGCGCGATCGCCTTCGCCGCCCGCGCCCGCCGGTCGAACTCCCGGCGCAGCTCGCGCGGCGCCAGCGCACGGGGCGTGCCCGCCGCGTCAGCAGGGGTCGCCCGCAGGAAGTAGTGCAGCAGGGTGCCGTCGAGCACCGGCTCGAGCCAGACCTCCATGGTACCGACGAGCGCGCCCCGCACGGTCCAGCGCAGGCCCTGGTCACCGCGGTCGGTGTAGACCTCCAGGACCAGGTCGGGCCAGTAGCGGGTCCAGGATCGGGGATCGGCGAAGACGGCGGCCACCGTGGACGGCGGGACCGCGAGGAACGTCTCGTCGACGACGTCGAGGGCGGGTGGTGCCTGGTTCACGAGCGAAGAATGTCACGCCCTCGCCGTGCGACGCCGATCAGCATGGTCTTAAGGTGCTCACCACGCTAAGTTGACTGGCGGGTAACAGCGGTGTCGCCTGCCGCACGCGTTGAACACGGAGGTCCACGTGCGCGAATACAGCGCTCCCGCCGGCAAGCCGGTGGCCGACGACGAGAACATGTCCGATGTCGTCTGGGCGAACGCCGAGCGGTTCTCCGACGTGGTGAGCTTCCGCCGCCAGGTCGAGGGCACCTGGCTGGACGTGACCGCCAAGGAGTTCGCCGCCCAGGTGCTGGCCGTCGCCAAGGGCATGGCCAAGGCCGGCGTCGGCCGCGGCGACCGCGTCGCGATCATGTCGAAGACGCGCTACGAGTGGACGCTGATCGACTTCGCGATCTGGGCCGCGGGCGCGGTTACGGTCCCGATCTACGACACGTCGTCGCCCGAACAGGTGCACTGGATCCTCTCCGACTCGGCCGCGAAGGCCGTGTTCGTCGAGACGAACGCGCACGCCGCCGCCGTCGACGAAGTCCGTGACCGGCTCACCGACCTCGACCACACGTGGCAGATCGAGGGCGACACCCCCGCCGTCGAAACGCTGGCCGCCCTCGGCGCCGACCTGTCCGACGACGAGCTGCACGAGCGCCGCCGCGAGGTCACCGCCGACGAGCTGGCCACCATCGTCTACACCTCGGGCACCACCGGCCGCCCCAAGGGCGTCGAGCTGACCCACCGCAACCTCCTCGCGGAGATCCGCGCCGACATCGAGGCGTTCCCACAGCTGATGGAGCAGGGCAACTCGCTGCTGTGCTTCCTGCCGCTGGCGCACGTGCTGGCCCGCGCGATCGCCGTGACCGCGCTCACCGCCCGCGTCACCCTCGGGCACACCCCCGACGTCAAGAACCTGGTCGCCGACCTCGGCACGTTCCGGCCGACGTTCGTCGTCGCGGTGCCGCGCGTGTTCGAGAAGGTCTACAACTCGGCGAAGCAGAAGGCGCACAGCGAGGGCAAGGGCAAGATCTTCGACGCCGCCGAGGCCACCGCCGTCGCCTACAGCGAGGCGCAGGACAAGGGCGGCGCCGGGCTGGGCCTCAAGCTCAAGCACCTGGCGTTCGACAAGCTGGTCTACGGCAAGCTGCGCGCGGCCCTCGGCGGCCGCTGCGTCGCGGCGGTGTCCGGCGGCGCCCCGCTGGGCGCGCGGCTGGCGCACTTCTTCCGCGGCATCGGCGTCCCGGTGTTCGAGGGCTACGGCCTGACCGAGACGTCCGCGGCGGCGAACGTCAACACCCAGACGGCGTTCCGCGTCGGCACGGTCGGCAAGCCGGTCAACGGCACGTCGGTCCGCATCGCCGACGACGGCGAAGTCCTGCTCAAGGGCGACGTCGTGTTCCGGGCGTACTACAACAACCCGCAGGCGACGGCGGAAGCGCTCACCGACGGCTGGTTCCACACGGGCGACCTCGGCGAGCTGGACGCGGACGGGTTCCTGAAGATCACCGGCCGCAAGAAGGAGATCATCGTGACGGCGGGCGGCAAGAACGTCGCCCCGTCCGGCCTCGAGGACACGATCAAGGCGGCCCCGCTGGTCAGCCAGGCGATGGTGGTCGGCGACCAGCGCCCGTTCATCGCCGCGCTGGTGACGGTCGACGAGGAGTACTTCCCGTCCTGGAAGTCCCAGCACGGCAAGCCCGCGTCCGCCACGGTCGCTGACCTCGCGTCGGACGCCGAGCTGCTCGCGGAGATCCAGGCCGCGGTCGACGAGGCCAACAAGTCGGTGTCCAAGGCCGAGGCGATCAAGAAGTTCACGGTGCTGGCCAACGACTTCACCGAAGCCGGCGGCGAGATCACGCCGAGCCTGAAGCTGAAGCGCAACGTGGTGTCGAAGAACTACGCCGAGGCCATCGAAGGCCTGTACAAGAAGTAGCTCCGAGGTTCGTGAAGGCCACCTCGCGGAACTTGTGGTTCCGCGAGGTGGCCTTCACGGCTTTACGGGGTGCGCTGGGCGGTGATGAAGTCGCGGTACCAGCGGAAGCTCGCCCTCGGCGTGCGGACCTGCGTCGCGTAGTCGACGTGGACCAGGCCGAACCGGTGCTTGTACCCGTGCGCCCACTCGAAGTTGTCCAGCAGCGACCAGCAGAAGTAGCCCCGCAGGTCGACGCCCGCCGCCGCGGCGGTGCGAGCCGCTTCGATGTGCTCGTTCAGGAACGTGATGCGCTCGTAGTCGGCGAAGTCACTGCGGTCCGGGTACACGCAGCCGTTCTCCGTGACGTACACCGGCGGCAGCCCTGGGTAGCGGTTGTGCAGGCCGACCAGTGCCTCGGTCAGGCCCTCGGGCTCCACCGGCCAGCCCATGCCCGTGCGCGGCACGTCCGGCAACTGCGAGGTGTCCACCCCGATGTCGGCCGCCGTGCGCCGCGCCGGGTCCGGCTCGCGGTGCGGGGCGTCCGCGACGTGGAGCCGGTAGTAGTAGTTCACGCCGAGGTAGTCGAGCGGTTCGCCGATCACCGCCAGGTCGCCGTCGAGCCGGAACGAGAAGTCCGAGACGCGGTCGAACATCGCCCCGAGGCCCGGCGCGTACCGGCCGCCGAACAACGGGTCGGTGAACTGGCGGCGCAGCAGCGTGTCCTGGCGGGCCGCCGCGGCGGCGTCCGCGGCCGACGATGACACCGGCACCACGGGCGACTGGTTGAGCACCACGCCGAACTGGTGCTGCGGGGTCGCCTGCGCCCGCATCGCCCGGACGGCCAGGCCGTGGCCGAGCAGCAGGTGGTGAGCCGCGGCGAGCGCGCCGTGGCCCTCCTTCGCACCCGGCGCGTGGCGGCCCTCGCCGTAGCCCGCGACCGCGCACGGGTACGGCTCGTTCAGCGTCGTCCAGTGCTCGACGACGTCGCCCAGCTCCGCGTGCACCAAGGCCGCGTAGTCGGCGAACCGCAGGGCCGTGTCGCGCGACCGCCAGCCCCCGGCATCCTCCAGCGCCTGCGGGAGGTCCCAGTGGTACAGCGTCAGGAACGGCTCGATCCCCTTCTCCCGCAACGCTTCCGCGAGCCGCCGGTAGAAGTCGAGGCCACGGCGTTCGGCGCGGCGGCCGTCCGGCTGGACCCGCGGCCAGGACACCGAAAACCGGTAGGCGTCGACGCCCAGTTCGGTGAGCAGGTCGAGGTCGCCGGCCCAGCGCCGGTAGTGGTCGGCCGCCGGTTCCCCGGTGTCGCCGCCGGCGACCGCGCCGGGCACCGCCGCGAAGGTGTCCCAGATGGACGGTCCGCGGCCGTCCGCGGTGGTGGCGCCCTCGATCTGGAACGCCGAAGTGGCCACGCCCCAGCGGAAGCCGGGCGGGAAGCTGGAAGTCACAGTGAGCTCCCGGGAGGGTCAGCCCTTGAGCGCGCCCTGCATGATGCCGCCGACGATCTGGCGGCCGAACAGCAGGAACACGAGCAGGACGGGGACGGTGCCGATGGTGGCGGCGGTGAGCACGAGCGTGTAGTCGGTGGTGTAGCCGCTGGCCAGGGTGGACAGTGCGGTTTGGACGGTCGGGTTCTCCGGCACCAGCACCACCAGCGGCCAGAAGAAGTCGTTCCAGGCCTGCATGAACGTGAACAGCCCGAGCACCGCCGCGGCCGGGCGGGCCGCGGGCAGCGCCACGTGCCAGAACAGCCGCAGCGAGCCGCAGCCGTCCATCCGCCCGGCCTCCAGCAGCTCCAGCGGCAGTGCGCGTTCGAAGTACTGGCGCATGAAGAACACGCCGAACGCGGTGACCAGCCCGGGCACGATGACCGCCTGCAGCTCACCGGCCCAGCCGAAGTCGGCCATCATCATGTACAGCGGGACGACGCCGAGCTCGGTCGGGATCGCCTGGGTGGCGACCACGAGCAGGAGCAGGAACGTGCGGCCGCGGAAGCGGAGCTTGGCGAAGGCGAACCCGGCGAGCGTCGAGAACAGCACCACGGACACGGTGATCGTGCCCGCGACGATGAGCGAGTTCCCCAGCGCCAGCGCGAAGTCCGTCTCGTCGAAGACGCGGGCGATGTTCTCGAACAGGTGCCCGCCGGGGACGAGCACCGGCGGCACGCTCCCCACCGCCTCCGTCGTCTGCGAGGAGACGACGAACGACCAGTACACCGGGAACGCCGAACCGGCCAGGATCGCGATCAGCGCGGCGTAGGTCCACGGGCTCGCCACCCGCTTGCCGATGCGCCGGATCCGCCCCGGCGAAGCGGACGGCGGCGCGGGCGCGGCCGGGGTCAGCACGGAAGTCATGTCCGCTCCTCAGTCCGTTTGGATGCGCCGGGTCACCAGGTACGACAGGCCCGCGACGAGCATCGTGGCCACGGCCAGGATCAGCGCGATCGCCGAGCTGTAGCCGAAGTCGTACTTGGTGAAGCCCTGCTCGTAGAGGTAGAGCGCGGCGGTCTGGAACTGCCGGTCCGACCCGCCGGTGGCGGCCGCCGTGCCCGGGTTGAACAGCAGCGGCTCGGCCAGCAGCCGCATGTTCCCGGTCGTCGCGATCACCGTGGAGAAGATGATCTGCGGCCGCAGCAGCGGGACGGTGATCCGCCAGAACTGCTGCCACCCGCGCGCGCCGTCGAGGGTGGCGGCCTCGTACATGCTCGACGGGATCGCCTGCATCGACGCCAGGAAGATCAGCGCGTGGTAGCCGGTCCAGCGCCACACGACCATCGCCGCGATGGCCGTGTGCGAGCTGGCGGTGCCGGCCTGCCAGTCGACCTGACCGGCACCGAACCAGCTCAGCACCCAGTTGACCAGGCCGAAGTCCCGGCCGAACAGCTGCGCGAAGATGATCGTCACCGCCGCCACCGAGGTGATGTTCGGCAGGATCATCCCCATCCGGAACAGTGTCCGGCCGCGCAGCCTGCGGTTGAGCAGGTGTGCGATGCCGAGCGCGAAGAGGATCTGCGGGATCGTGGTCAGCAGCCACAGGCTGACCGTGTTCCCCATCGCGTTCCAGAAGTACGGGTCGTGGAACAGCAGCCGCTCGTAGTTGCCGAACCCGATGAACGTCGCGCCCTCGGCGTCGAGCAGGTTGCGCTTCTGCAGCGACACGAACGCCGTGTACAGCAACGGGAACAGCCCGAAGACGCCGAAGATGAGGAAGTACGGGCTGATGAAGCCGAACGGCGACAGCTTGGTGTCCCACTTGTGCCGCCGCTCGGCGAAGGTCGGCGTGTCGACCGCCATCAGCTCTGCAGCTTCGAGACGTCACCGACCAGCTGCTGCCACGCCGCCGCGCCGTCCTGCTTGCCCTGCTCGACGCGCTGCATCGCGTTGCCGAACTCCGTCTGGACGTCACCGGCCTTCGGGCCCTGGTACTGCGGGTTCAGCTTCTTCGCCGCGTCGGTGAAGACCTTGCCGACGGGAGCGTTGTTGAAGAACGGGTTCGTGTAGCCGGTGATCTTCGGGTCGTCGTAGAGCGACGGCGTCGAGGGCAGCAGGCCCTTGCTGGTGAAGACCTTCGCCTGCTGCTCGGGCGCGGTCAGCCAGGCGGCGAGCTCGGCGGCTTCCTTCGCGTGCTTGCCCTGCTTCGGCACGGTCAGGTACGAGCCGCCCCAGTTGCCGCCCCCGCCGGGCACGCTCGCGACGTCCCACTTGCCCGCGGTGTCCGGCGCCTGGTCCTTGATCTTCGTCATCATCCAGGCCGGGCAGGTGACGGTGGCGAACTGGCCCTGCGTGAACCCGGTGTTCCAGGTCGGCGTGCTGTAGAGCAGCCCGGCGGAGAGGTTCGCCTTGACCGCGTCGACCACGAGGTCCCAGCCCTGGCGCAGCGCCGGGTTGCTGTCGACGACGAGCTTGTCGTTCTGGTCGTAGTAGCCGACCGGTGCCTGGCCGACGATCGCGTTGAGCACGGTCGGGCCGCCGTCCATGAACTTGACGCCGTTCGGCGCGTGCTGCTGGAAGCGCTTGCCCGCGTCGAAGAACGCCTGCCACGTGGGCCAGAGCGCGGAGACGGCGTCGCGGTCTTCGGGCAGCCCGGCGGCCTTGAACAGGTCGCGGCGGTAGCAGATGGCCAGGCCGCCGACGTCGGTGCCGTAGCCGATCTGCTGCCCGCCCTTGGCGAGCGAGGCCGACCACTTCCAGCTCAGCCAGCGGTCCTTGAGCTTGTCGCCGCCGACGGTGTTGAGGTCGACGAACTTGTCCGGCGTCGCCTTGAACTGGGCGACGTAGCCGGTGTCGATCGCCTCGATGTCGGCGGCACCGCCGCCGGTGGCCAGGTGCGCGGCGAGGTTCTTGTGGTGGTCTGAGTAGGACGCGGTCCGCTCGGTGATCTCGATGTCCGGGTGCGCGGCCTGGTACTCCTTGATCAGGTCGGTGTAGCCGAAGTTGCCGAAGAGGCCGAGGCTGAGCTTGACCTTGCCGCCGCCGGCGTCGCCGCCCCCGCAGGCGGTCAGCGCGGTGACCGCGGCCAGCGCGGCGCACGCCACGGCGAGCGGGCGGATCCGGCGGGATGTCGTTTTCGGGCGCATGAGATCTCCGTTGTTCTGGCGGTCGGAAAACGCGGGACCCATGAGAGCGCTCCCAGCCGTATTCCGTCAAGTAACGAAATGGTAACCAGGGTTGGCGTTTACCCTGCACGAGATCATGTGCTACGAATGTAACCGGTTACAGGACGGAGGTCTACATGGTCACGGCTCGCGAGGTCGCGCAGCTCTGCGGAGTGTCGGTCGCGACCGTGTCGCGGGTCTTCAACCGCCCCGCCACGGTCAGCGCGTCGACGCGCGAACGCGTCGAGCGCGTCGCCCGCGAGCTGGATTTTTCGCCGAACGAGTCGGCGCGCGCGTTGTCGCGGCAGCGGTCGGCGATGATCGGGCTGGTCTGGGACACCGACCACCGGCGGCCGGGCTGGCGGCACCCGTTCCTGCAGGACCTGTTGCTGGGCTTGAAGTCCGCGCTCAGTTCGCACGGCTACCACCTGCTGCTGCTCGCGACGAGCGACGACGCGCGCAGCCGCAACCCGGGCGTGTCGCTGGCCGACCCGGTGGCCTACATCGGCATGACGCGCCGCCACCACCTGGCCGGGTTGGTGCTGATCGACAGCGGCACGGACGCGGACGCGTTCACGACGTTCGCGCAGTCGGGGTTGCCGTGCGTCGCGCTGGACGTGGCGTTGTCCGGCTCACGGGCGACGTACGTGACGTCGGACAACGCGGCGGGCGCGGCGGAGGCGGTCCGGCACCTGGCGGCGCTGGGCCACGACCGGATCGCGACGATCACCGGGCCGCGCGACAACGCCCCGGCGGCCGCCCGCACCGAGGGGTACCGGCGAGGGCTGGCCGAGGCGGGACTGGTGGCGCGCGAGGACTACGTGGTGACGGGCGACTTCTACCGCGAGAGCGGATTCGTGGGCATGCGACGGCTGCTGGCGCGCAAGGACCCGCCGACGGCGGTGTTCGCGGCGAGCGACGAAATGGCGGTCGGGGCGTTGCTGGCGGCCCGCGCGGCGGGACTGCGGGTCCCGGACGACCTGGCGGTGGTGGGCTTCGACGACATCGAGGTGGCGTCGCTGGTGGACCCGGCGCTGACGACGGTGGCCCAGGACAAACCGGGCTTCGGCACAGCGGCGGCGGGCGCGTTGCTGAGCATGATCGAGAACGGGGAGGCACCGGAACCGGTGCTGCTGCCGACAAAACTGGTGGTCCGCGACTCCTGCGGCGCCCGCCCGGGCCGCTAGGTCCCAAGCGCCCCAATGTGGCCTTCGGTGCGTGAGACGCAACGAAGGCCGCCTTGGGTGCGTCTGACGCAACCAAGGCCGCCTTGGGGCGCTTGGTCAGGCGGTGATCTTCGCGTTCCAGTCGATGTGGTGCGAGTACAGCCAGCCGCGCTCTTCGCCGACGTCTCCGCCCGCGCTCGCCTTCACCAGCTTCTCCACCCGCTCGCGCCGCAATTCCTCGTACGCCGCGAAAGCCGACGCCGGGTCCGGCAAGTCTCGCAGGCACTTCGCCAGCACCACGCTGTCCTCCAGCGCCATCGACGCGCCCTGCCCCGCCGCCGGGGAGGCCGCGTGCGCCGCGTCTCCCACCAGGACCATCCGCGGGGTCGACCAGATGCGCGTCTCCGGCACGTCGTACGAATGGCCGCCGAACACCTCGTCGCCCGTTGCCGCGATGATGTCCTTGCACGGCAGCGGATCCTCCGCGAACGCCGCGTGCGCGAACTCGCGCCACCCGGCCGGGGTCACCGCGGCGATCTCCTCGCGCGAGCGTTCCGCGTCCGGGATGCGGGCGAACCAGAACGTCGCGCCCTCGGGGTCGGTCGTGAACCCGAACGCCGCCTTGCTGCCGCGGACCATCCGGTAGATCCCGGGCGCCGCGGGCAGCCCGGGCGCGCGCGTGTAGCCGTACACGACGGTCAACCCCGTGTAGCGCGGCTCGTCCGCGGCCGGGTCGATCAGCCGCCGGACGACCGACCGCAACCCGTCCGCGCCGACCACCACGTCACCCGTTTCGGTGGTGCCGTCGGCGAACTCGGCCGTGATCCCGTCCGGGCCCGGCCGCGCGCCCACCAGACGGCGGCCGCGCTCCAGCGGGATCCCGCGCCGCGCGGCCTCGTCCTGCAAAACGCCGTACAGCGTCGCGCGGGTCAGCGTGCGCGGCCCGTCGAGGCCTTCGGTGTCGAACTCGCGCTGCCCCACCGTTTCGCCGGTCGGAGCCACCAGCTCGACGCCGTACGCCGCGAAGGACGCCTCGATCACCGGTCCGTCGGCGCCGATCGCGCGCAGGGCGTCCATGCCGTTGTGCATGATCGTCAGGAACGCGCCGATGTCGTCGCCGCCCGCCGGGTAGGCCTCGAACACCACCGGTTCGTGCCCGGCGAGCTTCAGCGCCATCGCCGTGACCGTGCCGGAAATCCCGCCACCCGCGACCAGTACCCGCATCCCGAATCCCCCCGTGAACTCCGCGTGCCGCCGCCCGCGACCCTACCGCGACGGCGGCACGCGGGGCTCACTCCTTCGCGCCACTGGCGGCGATGTCGCCGTTGAGGCCGCGCGGGAAAAAGCCGCCCGAGGACGCTTTGTCCGGGTTGAGGTAGGCGATGTTGAGCACGCGGTCGGCGGCGCGGCCGAACGCGATGCCGTTGGCGTCCGCCGGGACGAGGTTCGCCTTGCCGTCCTTGAGCACGCCTTCGTCGTCGTCGGCCTTGCCGTCGAGGCTGTCGCGGGCGTCGGAGATCTTGTTCGTGACGTCGCCGAGGCCGCGTTCGAACAGCTGCGAACGCACGATGCCGGCGTGGTAGGCCTCGACCGCGAGGATGCCGGCCGCCGCGTCGAGGAACGTCTTGTTGTTCACCAGCGGCGCCGCGCCCTTGTAGGCCGACACGCCGACGTCTTCGAACAGGTACGCGGCGAGCAGGAAGTTGTTCTCGCTCGCGAACGGGTCGAACGTCTGGTACTGGTTGATCAGCCCCGCGGCCTGCATGGCGGCGGTGAAGCTGTTCTGGAAGTCGATCTCCGGCTGCGCGACGGCGGCCTTGTCGAGCGCCTTGCGCAGGAACGTCACGTGGGCGATCTCGTCGCCGGCGATCTCCTCGACGATCTGCTTGGTGTGTTCGCTCTTGAACTTCACCTGGTGCCCGCCGGAGACCTTGCCGAGGTTGCCGACGCCGTTGACGTACTTGTCGTTCAGCCCGTACCCGTTGACGGCGAACGAGTACAGGTTCGCCTCGAGGTACTCCAGGTTGAGCGCGAAGTTCAGCACCGCGGCGTCGCTGGCGGCGGCGTCTTTCGCGTTCTGCTCCGGGTACTGCGAAGTGGCGCCCGCCGAGCCGAGGCCCAGCGACAGCGCCGTGCCGAGCGCGCCGGCACCCGCGACGCCGAGCCCCGCCGCTCCCGCGGCCTTGAGGAAGCGGCGGCGGTCGGTCGCGTTCTCCGCGCTGCGCTCGATCAGCTGCCGTGTGTAGCGTTTTCCGAACACCGGGGGACGTCCTCTCGTGACGAGTTCGTCCACCTCACCCAACGGTGATACGTACCTGGACGGCCCCCGGCTCGGTCAAATCGGGAAAAAGTTCTTCCCGATTCTGTTTTCGCAGGTCAGCCGCGCTGCGCGACGGCGAGCCGGACGCACACGGCGAGCGCGCGCACGGCCTCTTCGACCTCGGCGAGCTTCGGGAACGTCGGCGCGATGCGGATGACGGCGTCGGCCGGGTCGTCGCCGTACGGGTGGGTCGCCCCGGCGGGGGTCAGCGCGACCCCGGCCTCCTTGGCCAGCCGCACGACCTCCTTCGCCGTGCCCTCCGGCACGGTCAGCGAGACGAAGTACCCGCCGGTCGGCTTGGTCCACGACGCGAGGTCCGACAGCTCCTCGGTGAGGATGCGGTCGACGGCCTCGAACTTCGGGCCGATGATCTCGGCGTGCTTGCGCATGTGCGCGCGGACGCCGTCCTCGTCCTTGAGGAAGTGGGCGTGGCGCAGCTGGTTGACCTTGTCGGGGCCGATGGTGCGCTTGCCGATGTTCCCGATCCACCAGGCGAGGTTGGCCTCGGACGCGCCGAAGAAGCCGACGCCGGCCCCGGCGTAGGTGATCTTCGAGGTGGAGCCGAAGACGAACACGCGGTCGGCGTTGCCGGCCTCGGTGGCGAGCGCGAGGATGTCGGCGAGGGCCGGCTCGTCGTCGGTCAGGTGGTGCACGGCGTAGGCGTTGTCCCAGAAGATCCGGAAGTCGGGCGCCGCGGTGGTCATGGTGGCGAGCCGCTTGACGACGTCGTCACTGAACGTGACGCCGGTCGGGTTGCTGTACTTCGGCACGCACCAGATGCCCTTGACGGCGGCGTCCTCGGCGACCAGCGTCTCGACGGCGTCCATGTCCGGGCCCTGGTCGGTCATCGGGACCGGGACGAGCTCGATGCCGAAGCGCTCGGTGAGGGCGAAGTGCCGGTCGTAGCCCGGGACGGGCGCGAGGAACTTCAGGGTGGGCTCGTCGGCCCAGCGGCGCTCGGCACCGGGGAGCTTCGACAGCAGCGCCTGGACGACGGCGTCGTGCATCAGCTCGAGGCTCGAGTTGCCCGCGGCGAGCAGCTGCTCGGCGGGGACCTGCAGCGGGCCGGCGAAGATGCGGCGCAGCTCCGGCAGGCCCTTGAGTCCGCCGTAGTTGCGGACGTCCGTGCCGTCCTCGGCCTTGGTGGCGCCGTCACCGGGGAGGGTGAGCAGCCCGTCGGCGAGGTCGAGCTGCTGCGGCGACGGCTTGCCGCGGGTGATGTCGAGGGAGAGGCCTCGGTCGACCAGGGCCGCGTAGTCTCGGCGGGCAGTGTCGACGTCGACGGAAGCAGTGGTCATGCCGTCAACGCTAAACCCGGCGTCGATACCATTTCGGGGCGGGTCCTGGCTAGGGTGGTTCGTGTGCACCTAGTCGTCCACGCCGACCAGCGGCAGTTCTCGTTGCGCGACTCCGGATCCCGCCTGGACGGCAGCGGCTGGACCGATTCCGCGCTGGATCACCGGATCGGGGCAGAACCCGGAGGTGTCGCGATCGCGACGGCGCGCTCGGACGTGGTCGAGTCGTCGGTGACGGTGTTCGCTGCGGCGCCCGCGGTCCTGGCGGAGGCCGAGCACGTCGTGGAAGCGGATCTTCCGGTTCCGAGCGGGAAAATCGTGATTTCCGGGCCCGCGGACTATCCGTGGCAGGAGAAGTTCTTGTCCGTGCCGGTGGGGCGGTACCGGGTGCGGGTTTCGTACGTCCCGGCCGGGCCGCCTCCGGTGACGTGGAACGAGCACGAGTTCGGGGAGCACTACCGGTACGTCGTGGAGCTGTGGCCGGTGACGGTCGAGTCCGATGTGGAGGTCATCCGCCAAGGCGCGGCCGTCTGGGACGGCTAGAGCGCCGTCAGCGTGGCCAGCTTCCAGTGGCCGTCGACCCGTTTCGCCGTCACCGCCAGCTGCGCCACCGACGACGTCGGCGCTCCCCCGTCCTGAGCCACCGTCTGCTGGTCCAGGAACAACAGCAGCTCCGCGGAATCCCCCCGCAGGGTCCGCACCCCCACGGCCCGCACGGTCGTCGTTCGCACGAGCTTCTCCGCCGTCGCGCGGGTCCGGGCCGAGGCGAACTGGGCCTGGTACTGGCCCACCGCCTCCCCCGTCAAAACCTCCGCCGCCGCCCGCTCGGTCCGGGCCAGGTTCGCGTAGTCGTACGAAAACACCGACTTGACGGCATCACTCACCTCGTCGGAGACCGAAGCAGTCGCCGCGGTATCCACAAGGGCGAGGTTGTCCCCCGGCGAAAGAGAAGCCGCCTCGATGCCGAACCACACCGTGCAGCCCAGCGCCAGCACCACCACCGCCGCCAGCACCCGCTTCATGAGCCCGCCGCCTGGACGCCGCTGATCTTCCACCCGTCCGGGGACCGGGACACGTCGACTGTCAAGCGGTTCAACCGCTGGGCCGCCGCGCCCCCACCCGTCGACACCCGGACGTCCAGCACCGCCAGGAGCCTCGCCGTCTCCGCGGAGATCTCCGTCACCGCCGCCTGGACCAACGATGCCGACGACACCGTGCGGGCCGTGGTCGCCCGGTCGATCTGCAGCTGGCGGTCGCCCGCGAGGTCCTTGCCGTACTGGCCCGTCGTCGCCGCTATCCACCGGTCCACGTCCGCCGCCGCCGTGCGGTAGTCGATCGTGTTCAACGTGACCAGCTCCGGGCCCGCCGCCGCCAGCACCGCGTCGCGGTCGCGGC
The DNA here is from genome assembly GCF_030264295.1 of Amycolatopsis nalaikhensis. GTDB lineage: Bacteria > Actinomycetota > Actinomycetes > Mycobacteriales > Pseudonocardiaceae > Amycolatopsis > Amycolatopsis nalaikhensis. The sequence continues at coordinate 10,362,215 of NZ_CP127173.1, forward strand.
CCCGCGCCGACGCGTCGTCGGCCGCCGCCCGCCACCACGACCAGCCCGACACCGCCGCCGCCAGCACCGACACCACCGCCAGCACCACCAGGAACCGCAGCTTCACGGCGCGCCCAGCAACTTGCCGAGCCCACCCGCCGACGGCCCCGTCAGCAAGCTCAGCATCCCCGGCAACGGCTGCGGCGCCGATGCGGCCTGCTGCTGTGGTGCCGCCGGGATCGCGGGCGGCTTCCCCGCGTAAGGCGCGTTCTGCGCACCCCGCACCCCGGTCGGGCTGCCCGGCGGCTCGGCGCAGTACGCGTTCAGGTTCACCGGCGCTTCCGAAAGATCGTTCGCCGGACGCTGCTTCGTCCCCTCGTAGCCCTTCGTGCACGAAGCCGGGTCGAAGAAGTTGAACACCACGCCCAGGTGGCCCGTGCCGTCCGGGGACGTCGACGGCCCGAACGCCCCGATGATCGGGTACGCCACCAGCAGTTCCTCGATCGCGTCCTTCCGGGACGTCGTGATCTGCGCGGTGGTGAGCAGGTTCGCGAACAGCACGCCGAGATCGGTGCCGGACGCGGCGAGCACGTCGCTGATCTGCCTGCTCAGCTGCGGCGCCTGCGCGATCACGCGCCGCAGGTCCGGGTCCGACGTCTTGAGCTGCCCGGCGATCGTGCGCAGGCCGGAAGCGAAGTCGGTGATGTTCGCCGCCTGCCGCTGCTGCGTGTCCAGCACGACCCGCGAGTTCGCGAACAACCCCTGCGTCTGCGGGACGTACTGCGCGGCGACGGCGGTCAGCGAACCCGCGCTGTCCAGTAGCTGCTGCAGCTCCGGCCCGGCACCCGCGAACGCGTTGTACGTTTCGTCGACGACCGTCCGCAGCGACTCCGGGTGCACGCTCGCGACCAGATCGTCCAAATGCGACAGCACCGTGTCCGGCGACGGCGGCAGCGACGTCTTGTCCGCCGTGATCACCGAACCGTCCTTGAGGAACGGCCCGCCGTCGTGCTGCGGGAGGAGATCCACGAACTGCTCCCCCACCGCCGACCGGTTCGCCACCTGCGCGTGCGCGTCCGCCGGGATGTCCGGCGCGCCCGCGTCGATGTCGAGGGCGACGTCGACGCCGTGCTCGGTCAGCGTCAGCCCGGTCACCCGCCCGACCGTCACCCCGCGGTAGGCGACCTCGGAGTTGACGAAGATGCCGCCGGAGTCGGTGAGCTGCGCCGTGACGACGTAGCCGCGGCTGCCGAAGAGCCGGTCCAGTCCGGCGTAGCGGCCGCCGGCGTAGACGACCGAGACCACCGCGATGATGACGAACGCGAACAGCTGGATGCGGATCTTGCGCGTGGTCACCGGCCACCCCCGACCAGGCCGAGGAGGCCACCCAGCAGGCCGGGGCCCGCCGCCTGCGGGACCGAGCCGAGGTCCGGCAACGGCAGCGGCGGCGCCACGGGCGCCTGCTGACCGCCGAGCTTCTGCGGCAGCGCGACCGGCGGCTGCGACGAGTTCGCGAAGTTCCCGATCAGCGTGTCCAGGTCGAGGTTCACGTTCGCCTCGACGTTCGCGTAGTCGCCCTTGATGACGTTGCCCGCGTAGTCCGGGAACGGGTAGGTCAGCAGGATCCGCAGCGCCGTCGGCAGGTTCTGGCCCGCCTCGCCGAGCTTGGTCAGCGTCGGCTGCAGGGCCTTGAGGTTCGCGACGAGCTGGTCGCGGCTCTTCGTCACCGTGTCCACCGCGACGCCGGAGAGCGTGGTGAGGGCGTTCAGCATGCCGACGAGCTGGTCGCGCTGGTCGGTGATGATCTTCAGGCCCGGCGCGAGATTGTCGAGGGCGTTCGTCAGGTTCTGCGTCTGGCTGGTCAACGTCTCGGACAGCTTGGCGAGCCCGTCGATCGCCCGCAGGATCTCGGTCTTGTGCCCGTCGAGCTGGGTCGCCAGTTCGTCCACCCGGGACAGCAGGGCGCGGATCTCCGGCTCGTTGCCCGACAACGCGTCGTTCAGCTCGTGGCTGATCTTCTGGATCTGCTCGACGCCGCCGCCGTTGAGCAGCAGGGAAAGCGCGCCGAGCACCTCCTCGACCTCGGGGTTGCGGTTGGTGCGCCCGAGCGGGATCTGCGCGCCGTCGGCCAGGTGACCGGTGGCCGGTTCCGCCGTGGGCACGCTCAGTTCGACGAACTTCTCGCCCAGCAGCGAAGACTGCTTCAGCTCCGCGCGCGCGTTGGCGGGCAAGGCGATGTCGCCGTTGACGGTCATCGAGACCAGCGCCGACCGCGTGTCCGGGGTCAGCGCGATCTTGTCGACCCGCCCGACGGCGACGTCGTTGACCTTGACGCTGGACTGCGGCACCAGGTCGAGGACGTCGGTGAAGAGCGCGGTGACGTGGTACGGGTGGTCGCCGACGTCGGCGCCGCCCGGCAGGGGCGTGCCGTAGAGGCCGTTGAACCCGCCGTCGCTGCAGCCCGCGAGCACGAGCACCCCGGCCAGGGCCCCGGCGATCCGCTTGCGCCCGTTCACTTCGCACCACCCGAAAGCTGCTCCATGACGTCGACGAGCGGGAGCGGCAACGGCGGGAGTGTCCCGTTCTGCAGGGAGTTGAGCACCTGCGGGATCGTCGGCAGCTTCAACGCGCCGTCCAGCACGGGTGCCAGCTGCTTGCAGATGTTCCCCAGCGTGTCCGGGACTTCCTTCGGCGTGCCCGCGCTGATCAGGCGGCACACTGTGAGGATCGGCGGGTTGGTGATCTCGTTGAGGTTGTCGCGGACGGCGATGGTGCCGGACGCGGCGTCGTAGGAGTTGATGAAGTTGGTGGCGCCGGTCGGCGCGATGTCGAGCACCTCGGCGAGCGCGGCGCGCTGGTCGACGAGGACCTTCGACAGCGACGCCAGCTTGTCCACATTGGATTCCAGCGCGGTCTTGTTGTCGTTGACGAACTGCTGGACGTCACCGAGCGCCCCGCCGAGGGACTGCAGCGCCGCCCCGACATCACCGGAGTCCTCGGCGAGGAACCGGCTGACGTCGGCGACGCGCCCGTAGAACTCGTTGAGCTGCTGGTCGCTCTGGGCCAGGGCGCCGGTGAACGAGTTCAGGTTCTGCACGGTCGAGAACAGGTCGTCCTTCGAGCCGTCGAGGGTCTTGGCCAGCTCGGCCAGCTGCCCGACCGTCGAGTTCAACGAGGTTCCGTTGCCCTTCAACGTGTTCGCGGCCGTGTCGAGCACGCCGGAGAGCGCGCCGTCCTTGTTCGCGCCGTTCGGGCCCAGCGCCGTCGACAGCTTGTCGAGGCTCGAGTACAGGTCGTCCAGCTCGACCGGCGTCGCCGTGCGGTCCTTGGCCAGCACCGTGCCGGAGGCCAGGACCGGGCCGCTGTCGTAGGCCGGGGTCAGCTGGACGTACCGGTCGCTGACCAGGCTCGGCGCGACGACGACCGCGCCGACGTCGGCGGGCAGCGGCACGTCGTCCACCCGCATGTCGACGCGCACCGCGTCACCCTGCGGCGTGACAGCGGTGACCTCGCCGACCGGCACGCCGAGCACGCGCACCGACGAGCCCGCGTAGAGCCCGACGGTCTTGCCGAAGTACGCCGACAGCTTCGTGCCGGTGGCTTCGCGGAAGACGAGCCAAAGTCCCGCGGTGAGCAGCAAAGCGAGCACGCAGGCGAACGCCAGCCACGTCACCAGGCTGCGGCCGCGGTAGGTGCGGATGGTCATCGGCCGCCCACCCCCTGGTTCGGCGCCGCGATCGGCGGGGTGCAGCCCTCGGGGTTGATGGTGACGACGCCGGCGTTGATCGTCGGCGGCAGCAGCCCGCACAGGTAGCCCTCGAACCAGCGGCCGTTGCCGGTGGCGTTCGCGCCGACGCGGGCGAACGGCGCCATCAGCTGCAGGCTCTTGTCGAGGTTGCCCTGGTTGCGCTGCAGGATGTCGGTCACCTTCCCGAGCTTGTCCAGCGTCGGTTTCAGCTGCGCGCGGTTGTCCTGGACGAGCCCGGTGAGCTGCTGCGACAGCTGCTGGGTGCCGGTGAGCAGCGCGTGGATCGCGGTCTTGCGGTTCTGCAGCTCGGTGAGCAGCAGGTTGCCGTCGCTGATCACGCGCTGCAGCTGGGCGTTGCGGTCGGACAGCGTCTTCGACACCTGGCTCGTGTTGGCCAGCAGCGTGTGCAGGTCGGCGTCGCGGGAGGACACGGTCTTGGCCAGCGACGACAACCCGGTCAGCGTGTCCTTCAGGTACTGCGGGCTGTCCTTGAGGCTGTCGGAAAGCGCGTTGAAGCTGTCGGCCAGCTGTTTCGTGTCGATGTCGCCGACCGTCGTCGACAGCTGTTCGAAGGCGTCCTGCAGCTGGAACGGCGTGCGCGTGCGGGCCTGCGGGATCGTGTCGTCCGGTTCCTGCGTGCCGTCACCCTTGGGGTCGAGCGCGAGGTACTTCTCCCCCAGCAGGGTCTTGATCTCGATGGACGCCGTCGTCGCGTCGCCGACCCGGACGTCCTTGACGCGGAAGCGCACGAGCACCTGCTTGCCTTTCAGCGTCACCGAAGAAACAGTGCCGACCTTGACCCCGGCGACCTCGACCTCGTTGTCCGGAGCCAGCCCGGCCGATTCGCCGAAGTACGCCGAGTACGTCGTGCCGTTGCCGAAGAACGGGAGCTGGTCGGAGAAGTACGTCGTGGCCGTGACGAGCACGATCAGCACGAGCGCGACCGCGCCCACGCCCGCCTGGTTGCGTTCCTTCAGCGGCTTCCATGTCCTCTGGGGCCTAGCCCCAGACCCCGGCCGGGGGGCAAGCCCCCCTGGCCCCCCCGAACGACTCATGGGCCACACCTCTCCGCGCGCTGCGTACCGGGAATGGGAACGATCGGCAGGGTGATGTCGAGCGAGGAAATGCCGATGGTGCCGGTGATCCCGCACAGGTAGTAGTTGAACCAGCTGCCGTAGGACAGGGTCCTGGTGAACTTCTGCAGGTTGCCCGGCAGCACTTCCAGGAGGTGGTTGATCAGTTCGCCCGAGTCACCGAGGTTCTGCGACAGCACGCCGAGCTGGGCGACGTCGTCCTTCAGCGCCGGGCGCGCGTCGGCGAGCAGCCCGGTGGTCGACACCGCGAGGTCGCCGAGCGCGCTGACCGCGTCGCCGATCGGCTTGCGCTGCTCGGCCAGCCCGCTGACCAGCTTCTGCGTCTGCTCGATGAGGTCGCCGAGCTGCGGGCCGCGCTGGTTCACGGTGCCGAGCACCGTGTTGAGGTTCGCGATGACCTGGCCGATCACCTGGTCCTTGCTCGCGATCGCGCTCGTCAGCGACGCCGTGTGCTGCAGCAGGCTGGTGATCGTGCCGCCCTCGCCCTGGAAGACGCTGATGATCTCGGCCGACAGCTGGTTGACGTCCTTGGGGCTCAACGCCTTGAACAGCGGCTTGAACCCGTTGAACAGCACGGTGAGGTTCAGCGCGGGTTTCGTGCGCTCGGGCGGAATCGTGCCGCCGTCGGGCAGCGCCTTGTCGCCCGGGACGTCGGTGCCGAGCGCGAGGTAGCGCTGGCCGACGAGGTTGCGGTACTTGATCGTCGCGGTCACCGACTCCGGCAGCCGGTAGGTGTGCTCGACGTCGAACCGCACCTGCGCCAGGTTGCGCTCACCCTCGACCACCTCGATCGCGTCGACCTGGCCGACCTTGACCCCGGCGATGCGGACGTCGTCGCCCTCCTTGAGCCCGGACGCGTCGGTGAACTTGGCCAGGTACCCGGACGTCTCGCCGAAGTTCGTGTTCGCGATCGTCGCCGCGAGGACGCCGGTGAGCAGCACGGTGACGACGGCGAACACCGCCAGCTTCACCAGCGACGGGACGAAGCTCCTCACTTCAGCTCCACCTCCGTCCCGCGGTAGAGCGGCCCGACGAGCAGGCCCGCCCAGCCGGGCACGTCACCCGGCGCGGTGCCGAGCGCGGGCGAGGCGAGCAGGTCGATCAGGTCGCGCTCGTAGCTCGAGCCGACGATCGTGCCGGACCCGCCGATGGCGCCACCCCCGGCGGGCAGCTCCTCGGGCGGGTACTTCGGCGGCGGGGGCTTGCTGGAGCCGTCCTTGATCGCGCCGTCCGGCGGGTACTGCGGCCACACCCCGGGGTGCGGGACGGACGGGTAGCAGCGCGGGCCGCGTTTGTCCTCGTACTTCGGCTCGTCGACGCCGGGCAGGTACTTGCCGCGGCTCGCGGCGAACTCGATGGTGACCCGGCTGACTTCCGGGTGCGCGGTGCCCTTGCCGAAGGCCAGCTCCGCCCGCGGCACCGACTCCGCGAGCTGCTGCAGCAGGCACGGGTACTCGGGCGCGTACTTCGCCAGGACGTCGAGCGTCGGCTGGACGGCCGTGGTGAGCCGGATCAGGTTGTCCTTGTTGACCTGCAGGAAGTTCGAGAGGTCCACCGAAGCCGCCGTGACGGTCGCGTAGAGGTCGGTCAGCTGCGCGCGCTGGTCGACGATCGTGCGGCTCGTGGTGGTCAGATCCGACAGGGCCTGCAGCAGGTCCGGGGCCGCCTTGTCGTAGGTGTCGGCGACGTTCGCGAGGCCGCTGATGTCGGCCTTGACGTCCGGCAGCGACGGGTTGAGCTTGCCGAGGTAGTCCGACAGCTGCGCGAGCGTCTCGCCGAGCTGCTTGCCGCGCCCGTCGAGCGCGGTCGACACGGCGGTGAGGGTGCTCGACAGCTTCTCGGGCTGGACGGCCTGCAGCAGCGGCATCACGTCGTCGAGGACCTTCTGCAGCTCGATCGCCGCGCTGCTGCGGTCCTGCGGGATGACGTCGCCCGCCTCGATCGGCCCGGCGGACTTCTCGGGCAGCTGCAGGGCGACGTACCGCTCACCGAACAACGTCTTCGGCAGCAGCCGCGCGGCGACGTTCTTGGGGATGACGGCCGTCTTGTCCGGGTCGAGCGCCAGCTCCAGCTCGGCGTGGTCGCCTTTCGCCTGAACCGACCGGACCTCGCCGACGAGCATGCCGCGGACCTTGACGTCGCCGCCGGTGCGCAGCTGGCTGCCGACGCGGTCGGTTTCCAGCTTCACCAGCGTCACCGGCGTGAACGCCTTGTTGTAGACGGCGAGGGTGAACGCGATGAACAACGCGGCGACGAGCAGGAAGGCCAGCCCCAGCACCTGGTACCGGAGCCGCTGCCAGAGCTCGCGCCTCATCCGGAGATCCTCACCGTGGTGTTCGCCCCCCAGATCGCGAGCGACAGGAAGAAGTCCAGCACCGAGATCAGCACGATCGACGTCCGCACCGCGCGGCCGACCGCGACGCCGACCCCGGCCGGGCCACCGCTCGCGTTGAAGCCGTAATAACAGTGGGACAGGATCACGAGCACGCTGAACACGATCACCTTCCCGAACGACCAGAGGACATCGCCGGGTGGCAAGAACAGGGTGAAGTAGTGGTCGTAGGTGCCCGCGGACTGGCCGTAGAGCCAGATGGTGATCTGCCGCGAGGCGAGGTAGCTCGAGAGCAGGCCGACGGCGTACAGCGGGATCACCGCGGCGACACCGGCGAGCACCCGCGTCGTCACCAGGTACGGCATGCTCGGCACGCCCATCACTTCGAGCGCGTCGATCTCCTCGGAGATGCGCATCGCGCCGAGCTGGGCGGTGAAGCCGCAGCCGACGGTCGCGCTCAGCGCGAGCCCGGCCGAGAGCGGCGCGACCTCGCGGGTGTTGAAGTAGGCGGAGATGAACCCGGTGAGCGCGGCCGTCCCGAGCTGGTTGAGCGCGGAATAGCCCTGGAGGCCGACGATGAGACCGGTGAAAAGCGTCATCCCGATCATCACGCCGAGCGTGCCGCCGATGACGGCCAAGCCGCCGGTGCCGAAGCAGACCTCGGTCAGCAACCGCAGCGTTTCCCGGCTGTAGCGGCGGATCGTGCGCGGCGACCAGGCGAGCGCTTTCGCGGCGAACGCGAGCTGCTTGCCGAGCCCTTCCAGGCTCTGGCCCGGGCGCGCGATGTACTCGAGCGTCCGGTCGCGGTCGAGGGGCTCTGCGGTCATCACATCGCCTTCGGCGGGACGATCCGCAGGTAGATCGCGGTGAGCACGACGTTGATGAGGAACAGCAGCAGGAACGTGATGACCACGGCCTGGTTGACGGCGTCGCCGACGCCCTTCGGCCCGGGCGGCGGGTTCAGCCCGCGGAACGCCGCCACGACCCCGGCGACGAAGCCGTACAGCAGCGCCTTGATCTCGCTGATCCAGAGGTCCGGCACCTGGGCGAGCGCGTTGAAGCTGGCCAGGTACGCGCCGGGCGTGCCGCCTTGGAGGACGACGTTGAAGAAGTAGCCGCCGAGCACGCCGACCACGCTGACCAAGCCGTTCAGCAGCACCGAAACCACCATGGCGGCAAGCACGCGCGGCACGATCAGGCGCTGGACCGGGTTGACGCCGAGGACCTCCATGGCGTCGATCTCTTCCCGGATCTTGCGGGCCCCGATGTCCGCGCAGACCGCGCTGCCGCCCGCGCCCGCGACGAGCAACGCCGTGATCAGCGGGCTGGCCTGCTGCACGATCGCCAGCGCGCTGGCCGCGCCGGTGAACGACTGCGCGCCGATCTGCGCGGTCAGCGAGCCGAGCTGCAACGCGATCACCGCACCGAACGGGATGGCCACCAACGCGGTCGGCAGGATCGTGACGCTCGCGAAGAACCAGCACTGCTGGATCCACTCGCGGGCCTGGAAGGGCCGCTTGAAGATCGCGCGGAGCACTTCCCAGGAAAGCGTCGCCATGCGGCCGACCTGGGTCAGGGCCGCGGTTCCCGGGAGCGTGCCACTGCTCTCGCTCACCACACCTCCCAGTAGTCAGTCACCCCCGAGTCTTCTCCACACCCGGTGCCCGGTTTTCGTTAGCGGTGTTAACTAGAAGTTGAGGGCGTGCGTCGCCGTCGCCCCGCCGTCCGCGACGAACTCCGCTCCCGTGCAGTACGCGCTCTCGTCGCTGGCCAGGAACAACACGAGCTTCGCGACGTCGTCCGGCTGCCCGACCCGCCCGAGGGCGACCTTCTTCCCGACGTAGGACATGTCGACTTTCTGCCCGCCGGCCGCCGTCGAAACCATCTGGGTATCGATCGCGCCCGGGTGCACCGAGTTGACGCGGATGTGCTTCTTGCCGAGCTCCATCGCCGCGACCTTGGTCATCCCGCGGATCGCGAACTTGCTCGCGGTGTAGGCGACGAGGTAGGGCATCCCGGCCAGACCCTCCACAGAGGACACGTTGACGATGGAGCCACCGCCGGCGGCGGTCATCGGTTCAACGACCGAGCGCATCCCGAGAAACGCCCCGATCTGGTTCACCCGGATCACGCGTTCGTAGTCGGCCAGCGTGGTCTTCCCCAGCTCGGAGAAGTGCAGGATGCCCGCGTTGTTGACCAGCACGTTCGGCGCGCCGAACTCGGTGGTGGCGCGCTCGACCGCGGCCGCCCAGCCGTCCTCGTCGCCGACGTCGAGGTGCTGGTAGACGGCCTGCTCCCCCAGTTCGGCGGCGAGCTGCTTGCCCTCGTCGTCCAGGATGTCGGCGATCAGCACCCGGGCGCCCTCGGCGACGAACGCGCGTGCGGCCGCTTCGCCCTGGCCGCGCGCGGCGCCGGTGATCAGGGCGATCTTCCCGTCCAGCCTCATGACTCTCCCAGGATCTCGGTGGCGGCGAACATCCGGCCGGGGTCGCGGTCGGCGAAGAACGCGCTGACCGACGTCTCCAGCTCGTCGAGGGACCAGCGGTGCTCGATCCGCGGCGCTTCGACGAGGGCGACCGTGCCGCCGTGGACGACGAACACCTGGCCGTTGACGTGCTCAGCCGCGGGCGAGGCGAGGTAGGCGACGAAGGGGGCGACGTGCTCGACCGAAAGCGGGTCGGCGCCCTCGGCGGGAGCGGCGCCGAACACGCCTTCGGTCATCGCCGTCCGCGCGCGCGGGCAGATCGCGTTGGCGCGGACGCCGTACTTGGCCAGGCCGCGCGCGGCGGACATGGTGAGCGCGGTGATGCCCGCCTTCGCCGCGGCGTAGTTGGGCTGGCCGGGCGAGCCGATCAGGAACGCCTCGGACGCGGTATTGACCAGCCGCCCGTACACCGGCTGTCCGTCCGCTTTGGACTTGTCGCGCCAGTGCCTGGCGGCGTTGCGGGACAACAGGAAGTGCCCGCGCAGGTGGACCCGCAGCACGGTGTCCCAGTCGTCGTCGGACATCGAGAACAGCATGCGGTCGCGCAGCACGCCCGCGTTGTTCACGACGATGTCGAGCCCGCCGAGGTCCAGCGCCGCTTCGGTCAGCGCGTCCGCGGTGGCGCGTTCGCCGACGTCCCCGGCGACCGCGACGGCCTTGCCGCCCGCCGCTTCGATCTCGCCGACGACGTCCTTGGGCTCGCTGATGTCGTTGACGACGACCGTGGCGCCCCGCGCGGCGAGGGCGAGCGCCTCGGCCCGGCCCAATCCCGCGGCGGCGCCCGTCACGATCGCTGTCCTGCCGGTCAGGCTCACGCACGGCCTCCTCGTCGAGTCCTGTGATCGCGCCTACATTAGAATCTGTTCTTGTTTTCGGCAAGCCCTTCGGTGAACGGCGCTAACCGGCGATGAACAGGGCGTTCTTCGGACAACCTTTGACCGCATCTGTAACTTGTTCTACGCGATCGGCCGGGACCGGGCCCGGCTGGATGACGAGCTCTTCGTCGTCGTCGAGGTCGAAGACGTCCGGCGCGAAGCCCACACACACCGCGTTCGCCTCGCAGAGCGAACGGTCGACGCCGATCTCCATGCTTCCTCCACCGCGTGAGTCCTGGTACAACTAGAACAGGTTCTAGTGTAACGCCGGATCGAGGTGACGGGTGCGGATCGACTACACGCCCCAGCAACGGGCACTGGCCGAGGAGCTGCGGGAGTACTTCGCCGAGCTGATGACGCCCGAGCGCCGGGAGGGGCTCCGCTCGGGCGGCGGCGAGTACGGCGACGGCTTGGCGTACAAGGAGATCGTCCGGCAGCTGGGCAAGGACGGCTGGCTCGCGCTGGGCTGGCCGAAGGAGTACGGCGGGCAGGACCGGTCGATGCTCGACCAGCTCATCTTCACCGACGAAGCGGCCGTCGCCGGGGTCCCGGTCCCGTTCCTCACGGTGAACACGGTCGGGCCGACGATCATGCGGTACGGCACCGAGGAGCAGAAGGCGTTCTACCTGCCGAAGATCGCCGCGGGCGAGCTGCACTTCTCGATCGGCTACTCCGAACCGGAGGCGGGCACCGACCTCGCGTCGCTGCGCACGCGCGCCGAGCGCGACGGCGACGAGTACGTCGTCACCGGCCAGAAGATGTGGACCAGCCTGATCGAGTACGCGGACTACGTCTGGCTCGCCGTCCGGACGGACCCGGACGCGAAGAAGCACCGCGGGCTGTCGATGCTGATCGTGCCGACGTCGTCGCCGGGGTTCTCCTGGACGAAGGTGCACACGGTCGCGGGCGCGGGCACGAGCGCGACGTACTACGACGGCGTGCGCGTGCCGGTGTCGGCGCGGGTCGCCGAGGAGAACGCGGGCTGGCCGCTGATCACCAACCAGCTCAACCACGAGCGCGTCGCGCTGACGTCGTCGGCACCGGTCCGCAAGGCGCTCGCGGACGTCTTGGAGTGGGCGCGCGAAACCGGCGCCATCGAGCAGGAGTGGGTGCGCTCGCACCTCGCGCGGGTGCACGCGGGCGCGGAGTACTTGAAGCTGCGGAACTGGCGGATCGCCTGGGCGGCCGCGGCGAGCGAGCTGGGCCCGGCGGAGGCGTCGGCGACGAAGGTGTACGGCACGGAGTTCGCGATCGAGGCGTACCGCCTGCTGATGGAGGTCCTCGGCGCGGCGGCGGTGGTCCGGGAGGGCTCACCGGGGGCGCTGCTGGCGGGCCGGATCGAGCGGCTGCACCGGTCGGCGCTGATCCTGACCTTCGGCGGCGGCACCAACGAGATCCAGCGGGACATGATCGCCGCGACCGCCCTCGGCCTGCCCGTCACGCGCTAGGAGCGTCTCATGGACTTCACCCCTTCCGAGGCGTCGGCCGACCTGGCCGCGCTGACCCGCCGGATCACCGCGGACAAGGCCACCCACGACCCCCACGGCACCGGCGGCTTCGACGCTCCATTGTGGACGGCCCTGGGCCAGGCGGGCGTCCTGGACGCGGCCTTGCCGTCGTCGTTGGGCGGCGGCGGGTTCGGGCTGCTGGAGCAGTGCGCGGTGCTGACGGAGCTGGGCCGCGCGGTGGCGGCGGTGCCGTACCTGACGTCGATCACGATGGCGGCGTCGGCGCTGGCCGAGTTCGGCACGCCGGAACTGGTGGACCGCTGGGTGCTGCCGGTGCTGCGAGGAGAACGCGTTCTAGCGGTGGCGTTGTCGGGGTTCAGCGCCTCGGGCGGCCGCTTGTCCGGCACGTCGTCGGCGGTGCCGTTCGGCGCTTTCGCCCACGGTTTCCTGATCGCGGCTCCGGACGAGGTGTTCTTGGTCGACGCGGCGGCCGACGGGGTGTCGGTGCGCCCGCAGGCGACGGTCGACCACGCGGACGCGGCGCTGGTCGAGCTGTCCGAGGTGCCGGGAGTGTCGCTGGGCGACATCGGCGAGTGGCTGCTGCTGCGCGGAACGGTCGGGGTGTGCGCACAGCAGCTGGGGGTGGCCGAGCGGGCACTGGAGCTGACGGCGGCGTACGCGGCGGAGCGCAAGCAGTTCGACCACGTGATCGGCGGGTTCCAGGCGGTCCGCCAGCGGCTGGCGGACGCGTACGTGGACGTGGAAGCGATCCGCTTGACGACGCTGCAGGCAGCATGGCGGCTGGCATCGGACCTCCCGGCGGCGGAGGAGGTGGCGACGGCGAAGTTCTGGGCGGCGGAGGCGGGCCACCGGGTCGCCCACACGACGGTCCACGTTCACGGTGGGGTGGGGATCGACGTGGATCACTTGGTGCATAGGTATTTCGTGGCGGCGAAACGGCTGGAGTTCCTGCTCGGGTCGGCTACGCCGCAGCTGGTGGCGTTGGGTGAGCTGCTGGCGGATCGGTCGCGCGGCTGAGGACCGGGCGACCGGGGCGCGCAGGTCGGCGGCCCGGCATCACCGCGGCCCGACTGGGGCGCTCGCGCGGCCAGGCCACGCAGGCTCGGTCGCCCCATCGGCGCGATCAGGCCGGGCGACCGGGCCGCGCGGGTTCGGCGGCCCGGCATCGCGGCCCGGCCGGGCGACTCGCGCGGCCGCCGAGCTACCGCACCGCCAAGCTCGGCCGCCCGCCGCCACCGCGCCCCGGCCGCTCCCGAGGGTCAGCTCGCCGCGTAGGTCCAGAACTCGCGCATCAGCGGCGTCGGGTCCGGGCCCGGTGGCTCGACCTGCGTGAGCAGCACCGTCGCCGTGCCCGTCGAGGGGACCACGTGCGCCGCCGTGGCTCCGGCCCAGCCGTAGCGGCCCGGGACCTGCCATCTCTCTCTCGGCTCCACGTCCACCATTCCGCCGAACCCCCAGCCCTGGCCGCGCAGGAAGGGGCGCGCCGCCGCGCGCTGGGGTGGCGTCAGGTGGTCCCTGGTCATCCCGTGCACCGATTCCGGCCGCAGCAGGCGGTGGCCGTCGACCGTGCCCTCGTTCAGCAGGAACCGCGCGAACGCCAGCAGGTCATCCGCCGTCGACACGAGCCCGCTCGCCCCGGACGGGAACGCCGGTGGGCTGCTCCACCTTCCCTCCGGTGAGTCGACCAGCTGAAGCCCGTCCGCGCCGCGGCGGTACGCGCTCGTGAACCGGCCCAGTGCCGCCGTCGGCACCGAAAATCCCGTGTCCGCCATGCCCAGCGGCTCGAACAGGTGCTCCGCCAGGAACACCGGCAGCGGACGGCCCGACACCCGCGCGATCAGCACCCCCTGCAGGTCCGCGGCCGTGTCGAAGAGCCACGCCTCCCCCGGCTGGTGCAGCAGCGGCACCTGCGCCAACGCCGCCAGCCACTCGTCCGGCGGCAACGCGCGGGCCGCCGCGGGGTGGCCGAGCACCTGCAGCAGCAGCTCGACCGCGGGCAGCCCCGGGTCGGCGGCGAGGCCGTACCCGCAGCGGAACGTCAGCAGGTCCGCCACCGTGATCGGGCGGACGGCGGGCACCACGTCGTCCACCGGCCCCGCCGGGGTCCGCACCACCACCGGCGACGCCAGTTCCGGCAGCCATCGCGCCACCGGGTCGTCGAGCGCGAGCGCGCCGTCGTCCACCAGCCACAGGAGCGCCGCCGCGATGATCGGCTTCGTCAGCGACCCGATGCGGAACAGCGAATCCCGGGCCATCGGCGCGGTTCCCCGGCGTCGGCCGAGCCCACGGCCGCCGCCTCGACCTGCTCGCCGCGCGCGACGAGGGCCACCGCGCCGGGCAGGTCGCCGGCGTGGCGGGTCAGCAGTTCGGCCAGCACGGTCAGTCCAGGGGGTTGATCGCCCGCAGGCGGCGCGGGCCCGTGTCGGGGCGCGACGGCGGCGGCCCCAGCACCAGGCGGGCATTGGCGACGAAGGCGCCGTCGGGCGACGCCAGGATCGGGTCCAGGACCAGCGACCGGACCTCCGGGTTGTCCTCGGCCAGCGCGGCCACGCGCAGCACCATGTCCTGCAACGCGGCGAGGTCGGCTGGCTCGTCGCCGCGGTAGCCGGTGAGCAGCGGCGCCGTCCGCGGCTCACGCAGCAACGTCGCGGCGTCGACGTCCGTCAGTGGCACCGCCCGGTAGGCGCGGTCCCCCAGGAGCGTGCTGACCAGCCCGGACAGCCCGAACGACACGAGCGTGCCGAACGACGGGTCGTCCTGCAGCCCGATCACGCACGACAGGCCCTTCGGGGCCATCCGCTGGACGTAGACGTCGTCGTCGCCGGAGATCTCGCGCAAGGTTTCGTACGCCGTGCGCACCGAGTCCTCGGACGCCAGGTCGAGCCGCACCCCGGCCAGGTCGGGACGGCCGCGCAACCGCTCGTCGACCGCCTTGAGCGTCACCGGGTAGCCCAGCTCGGCCGCCGCCGTGACCGCTTCGTCCACTGTGGACGCGACGCGGAACGGGACGACGTCGATGCCGTAGCAGCCGAGCAGGCGCACCACGTCGGTGTCCGAGAGCAACGTCGTTTTGCCGTTTTCGGTTTCCAGCAGCTCGCGCACGAGACCCTGCGCCTGTTCGGTGTGGATCCCCGCCGGCCGCACCAGCGTGCCCTGCGGACGCTGCCGCCACGCCGCGTACCGGACGACCCTGGCGAGCGCGTTCACGGCGCGTTCCGGGCTCGGGTACGACGGGATCGAGCCGCGCGTCGGCACGCCGTCGTCGGAGAACACGGCCAGCTCGTCGGGGACGCCCTCGGCGGCGAGGAACGTCGAGACGATCGGCTTGTGCAGCCCCAGCTCGACGACCGTCTCCCGCACGGCGCGCGCGTACGCCGTGCCGGGGATCGCGATCGGCGGCGCGAACACGACGACCAGCGCGTCGGTGTCCGGTGAGGTGAGGGCTTCGCCGACGGCCTTGGCGAAGTCTTCCGGCCCGGCCTGCGGCCCGATGTCCACCGGGTCCGACGCCAGCCGCAGGCCTTGCATCCGCGCGGTGTCGGCGGCCAGCAGCCCGATCGCACTGGAGTTCCCGACGATCCCGATCCTCGGCCCGGCGGGCAGCGGCTGGTGCGCGAACACGAGCGCGGTGTCGAACAGCTGCGCCAGCGACTCCACCCGCACGACCCCGGCCTGCTCGAACAGCGCCTGGACGCTGGCTTCGTCGATCTCGGTCGACGTCGCCGCCAGCTGCGGGCGGACGGCGTGCCGCCCCGACTTCACCGCGACGATCGGCTTCGTCCGCGCGAGCCGCCGCGCGAGCCGGGCGAACTTGCGCGGGTTGCCGAAAGACTCGAGGTACAGCAGCACCAGGTCGGTGTCCGGGTCGGTTTCCCAGTACTGGAGCAGATCGTTGCCGGAGACGTCGGCGCGGTTGCCCGCCGAGACGAACGTCGAAAGCCCGAGGCCGCGCGCTTCGGCGTCGGCGAGGATCGCGGTGCCCAGCGCGCCGGACTGGCAGAAGAAGCCGGTGCGCCCGCGGCCGGGCAGCCGCGGCGCGAGCGTGGCGTTGAGCCGGATGCCGGGCGCGGTGTTGAGCACCCCGAGCGCGTTCGGGCCGACCACGCGCATGCCGTGCGCCCGCGCCTCGCCGACCAGCCGCAGCTCGGCGTGCAGGCCGTGCGGGCCCGCTTCGGCGAACCCGCTGGAGACGATCAGCAGCGTCTTGACGCCCTTGGCCAGGCAAGCGTCCAAAACGGACTCGACGGCTTCGGCGGGCACCGCGACCAGCGCGAGGTCGACGGGGTCGGGGATGTCCAGCACGGACGGGTACGCGCGGACACCGCGCACCGACCGGTGCTCCGGGTTGACCGGGTAGACGGTGCCGGTGAAAGCGGCGGCCAGCAGGTTCACGAACGCGACGTGCCCGACCTTGCCCGGCTCGGTGGACGCGCCGATCACCGCGACCGACCGCGGGTGCAGGAGGTTGTGCACGCTGCGCGCCTCCGCCGCCTGTTCCCGCGAGCGCGCGACCGCGAGGGACTCCTCGGTCGGGTCGATGTCGAACTCCAGGTGCAGCACGCCTTCTTCGATCTCGCGGCTGACCTGGTACCCGGCGTCGCGGAAGACGCGCACCATGGCGGCGTTCTCGGCGAGCACCTCGGCGACGAACCGGCGCAGCCCGCATTCGGACGCGGCGGCGGCGAGGTGCTCGAGGAGGATCGAGCCGAGCCCGCGGCCCTGGTGGGCGTCGCTGACGACGAAGGCGACCTCGGCGGACGGCCCGTGGTCGAGCCGTTCGTACCGGCCGACGGCCACGATGTCGTCGCCCAGGAACGCGGCGAACGCGACGCGGTCGTGGTGGTCCACGGTCGAGAAGCGCTTCAGGTCCTTCTCGGGGATCCGCGGGTAGGCGCCGAAGTAGCGGAAGTAGCGCGTGCGCTCGGAGAGCTTCGCGTGGAAGGCGACCAGGCCGTCGGCGTCGCTGGGGACGATCGGGCGCAGGTGGACGGTGCCGCCGTCGGACAGCACGACGTCGGCCTCCCAGTCGCGGGGGTAGTCGAAGGGGTCCCGTCCGGCCATCGTCAGTCCCTGGGGTCGTCCGGGTCGAGGCCGTGCAAGGGGAAGACGGCGCGGCGCGTGTCCCGGACGGCGATGTCCACGGGGTCGTCTTCGCCGTCGCCCCACGGCTTGAACTGGGTGTCGCGGTCGTCGGACATGGTCTGCGGCAGTTCGGCGTGCGGAGCGGCCTTGGTGACGGTTTCCCGCCAGCCGGGCGGCAGCGGCGTCGCCGGGTCGACGTCCCGGTCGAGGACGGTGGCGATCAGGTGCGTCCAGGACCGCGGCACGACCCGGATCAGCTGGTACCCGCCGCCCCCGACCGCGATCCACTTGCCGCCGGCGTACGTCTCGGCGAGGTCGCGGAGGGTCGAGTAGATGGTGCGGTGCCCGTCGACGCTCAGCGAGAGGTCGGCGAGGGGGTCTTCTTCGTGGGAGTCGACACCGCACTGGGTGAAGAGCAGCTGCGGTTCGAAGTCGGCGAGCAGCGACGGGACGACAGCGTTGAACGCGCGCAGCCACCCGGGGTCCCGCGTGCGCGGCGGAAGGGGGACGTTGACGGAGGTGCCGTCAGCCTTCCCGCGGCCGGTCTCGGCGGAGTAGCCGGTGCCGGGCCAGAGCGTGAAGGGGTGCTGGTGCATCGAGATGGTGAGGACGCGCGGGTCGTCGTAGAAGGCGGCCTGGACACCGTCGCCGTGGTGGACGTCGGTGTCGATGTAGGCGATGCGGTCGAACCCGTGGTCGAGGAGCCACGAGATGGCGACGGCGCAGTCGTTGTAGACGCAGAACCCGGAGGCCTGGTCGCGCATGGCGTGGTGCAGCCCGCCGGCGATGTTGACCGCGCGGGAGGCTTCGCCTTCGGCGATCTTGCGCGCGGCGAGCAGCGTCGACCCGACGACGAGGGCGGAGGCGTCGTGCATGTCGGAGAAGACGGGGTTGTCGGCGGTGCCGAGCCCGTGCCCGACATCCCACCCGACAAGCGGCGCTTCCCGCACGGCGGCGAGGTATTCGGGGGCGTGGATCCGGAGGCCTCCTCGTCCCCGGCGGCGGTGGGGACGAGGAGCTCGACATCCCGGAGCACGCCGAGCTCGGTGGCCAGCCGGACGGTGAGCTCCAGCCGGACGGGGTTGAAGGGGTGCTCCCCACCCAGGTCGTAACCCAGCAGAGCGGAGTCCCAAACGACGGCCGGCGACATACCGTCCGACTGTAGTGCCGATCGCGCGGATCCGTGGACTCGAAGACCCGGTGGCGGCCCGGTGCGGGTGGGTTCATCCGGGCACGATGGGTTGCCTCGCGCTGCTTAGTCGCGCCGGGTGATCGAGGTGTCGCGGCGTGCG
The DNA here is from genome assembly GCF_030264295.1 of Amycolatopsis nalaikhensis. Taxonomy (GTDB): domain Bacteria; phylum Actinomycetota; class Actinomycetes; order Mycobacteriales; family Pseudonocardiaceae; genus Amycolatopsis; species Amycolatopsis nalaikhensis. Next base: position 10,380,571 of record NZ_CP127173.1, read on the forward strand.
GCCCTCAGCCGGGCGGGGTGCGGTCGCCGCGGGGCATCGCGGGCTTCATGCCGCGGCGCTCAAGCCGGGCAGGGTGCCGGGCGCGGGTCCCGGCAGCCCAGCCGGGCAGGGTGCCGCTCGTCGCGGGTCTCAGGCCGCGGCGGCTCAGCCGGGCAGGGTGCCCGTCGCCGCTGGGCGTTGGGGGTCGCGGGACCAGTGCGACCACGAGCCCGCGTACAGCCCCGCGCCCGGGTGGCCCGCCAGCTCCAGGGCCAGCACCACCGAACTGGCCGTGACCCCCGAGCCGCAGTACGCGCCGACCGGCTCTCCCGGTCGCAGGCCCAGTTCCGTGAACCGGGCGGCCAGCTGCTCCGGCGTGCGCCAGTGGCCGTCCTCGCCGACGTGGCCCGCGAACGGCGCGTTCACCGCTCCCGGGATGTGCCCGGCCCGCGGGTCGACCGGCTCCGTCTCGCCCGCGTAGCGCGGGGTCGCGCGGGCGTCGAGGAGCAGGCCGTCGCGGGCCAGTGCCGCCGCCTCGTCCGCGTCGAGCACCGGCATCCCGCCCGGCCGGACCGTGATGTCGCCCGGCTCGGGGCTCGCCGGTTCGGTGCTCACCGGGTGGCCCTGGGCCGTCCACGCCGCGTAACCGCCGTCGAGGACCGCCACCTCGTCGTGCCCAGCCCAGCGCAGCAGCCACCACGCCCGCGCCGCCACCGAACCGTCGGCGTCGTCGTAGGCCACCACCGGCACCCCCGTCCGGACGCCCGCCGCGCGCAGGTCGCGCTGCAGGTCGGCGGGGTCGGGCAGCGGGTGCCTGCCCCCTTCGCCCGGGTCGCCCGCGAGCACTCGGTCGAGGTCGACGAAGACCGCCCCGGGCACGTGGCCCTCCCGGTAGGAGTCGGCCCCGGGCGGACCGGCGAGCCGCCAGCGGACGTCGAGGACGACGGGCCGGGCCGCGTCGGTGCCGCCCAGCGCGGCGGCGAGGTCGGTGGTGCTGATCAGCGGACGCATACCTCCCATCTTCCAGCGCTCCGCCACCCGGCCGCGCCGGGGTGCGGGCATAACGGGTTGTTATCCCCAGGCCCGCCGCCGCTGCCGGTGCCAACGACTACGATGAGCAACGCGGACGAAGGGGACAGCGTGAACGATCTCATCGACACCACCGAGATGTACTTGCGTACGATCTACGAGCTCGAAGAAGAGGGTGTCGTTCCGCTGCGCGCCCGCATCGCCGAGCGCCTGCAGCAGAGCGGCCCGACCGTGAGCCAGACCGTCGCCCGGATGGAGCGCGACGGGCTGGTCGTGGTGGCCGACGACCGGCACCTCCAGCTGACCGACCACGGCCGCGAGCTCGCCATCGCCGTGATGCGCAAGCACCGCCTGGCCGAGCGCCTCCTCGTCGACGTCATCGGCCTCGAGTGGGAGCACGTCCACAACGAGGCGTGCCGGTGGGAGCACGTGATGAGCGAGGCTGTCGAGCGCAAGCTCGTCAAGCTGCTCGACCACCCCACCACGTCCCCCTACGGCAACCCGATCCCCGGCCTGGACAAGCTGGGCGACGGCGACCCGGCGCCGCCCGCGGAGGCCGACCTGGTCCGGCTCGACGAGTTCGCCCGCACCGGCGGCGGCCGCGTCGAGATCCGGCGCATCGCCGAGCACGTCCAGCTGGACGAGTCGCTGATGACCGAGCTCAAGTCCGTCGGCATCGTGCCGGGCGGCACGGTCACCGTCGGCAAGGCCAACGGCGGCACCATCGAGGTCACCGGCGGCGACACCACCGCCCAGGTCGCCAGCTCCGCGCTGCACGCCGTCCTGGCGCAGGCCAGGTGAGCCCCGCTTCGGAGGCCGTGTCGGCGTTCCGCACGGTCCACGGCGTCGCGCCCGCCGGCGTGTGGTCGGCCCCCGGCCGCGTCAACCTGATCGGCGAGCACACCGACTACAACGACGGCTTCGTGCTGCCGTTCGCCCTGCCGCATCGCCTGGCCGCGGCGGCGTCGCCCCGCGAAGACGGCGTGCTGAACGTGGCCACCCTGGGTGACGACGGCCAGCTCCAGCGCTCCGGCGAGCTGAAGATCGCCGACCTGGCGCCGGGCATGGTCGACGGGTGGGCCGCGTACCCGGCGGGAGTCGCCTGGGTGCTGCGCGACCAGGGCTTCACCGCCGGGGCCGACCTGGTCATCGCCGGGGACGTGCCGTCGGGGGCGGGGCTGTCCTCCTCCCACGCGCTGGAGTGCGCGGTGTCGCTGGCGTTGCTGGGGCTGGCCGGGCTGGAGCTCGACAGCGCCGGCGAGCGCGTCCCTTCGCTGCCGCAGGTGGCGCGCTGGGTGCAGCGCTCCGAGAACGACTTCGTCGGCGCGCCCACCGGCCTGCTCGACCAGACGGCGTCGCTCTGCTGCACCGAGTCCCACGTCCTGTTCCTCGACGTGCGCACGGGCGAGCAGGAGCAGGTGCCGTTCGGGCTGGCCGAGGCCGGGTTGCAGGTGCTGATCATGGACACCCGCACCAAGCACTCGCACGCCGAAGGCGGGTACGGCGAGCGGCGCCGCGGCACCGAACGTGCCGCCGAGCTGCTCGGGGTGAAGGCGCTGCGCGACGTCACCGTCGAGGGCCTCTCCGCCGCGCTCGACCGGTTGCCGGAGGACTTGGTCCCGCTCGTGCGGCACGTCGTCACCGAGAACCAGCGGGTGCTCGAGACGGTCGAGCTGCTCCGCAACGGCCGGATCGCGGAGATCGGTCCGTACCTCGACGCTTCGCACGTCAGCATGCGCGACGACTACCGGATCTCCACGCCCGAGCTGGACCTCGCGGTCGACTCGGCGCGGGAAGCCGGCGCCCTCGGCTCCCGGATGACGGGTGGCGGCTTCGGCGGCTCGGCGATCGCGCTGGTCCGCGACGCCGACCTGGACCGCGTCAAGGCGGCCGTCGAAGCGGCGTACGAAAAGGCCGGCTACCGGCGCCCGCGGATGTTCACCGCGGTGCCCTCCCGCGGCGCCGGCCGCGACCGGGTCTGAGGCCGCGCGGGTCCGCCCGGGGCAACCCCCGCGCGGACCCGCGCGTCGCCATGGGGGAAGACTGAGCACCGTCAGCACCCTCGGCAGAAAGGCCTGGAAGTGTCGGAGCAGAGCAACGCCCTGAAGCTGGTCGTGACGGGCGGAGCCGGGTACGTCGGCAGTGTCTGCGCCGCCCGGCTGGTCGAGGCCGGGCACCAGGTCACCGTGGTCGACGACCTGTCCACCGGCCACGCCGACGCCGTCCACCCGGACGCGCGGTTCATCGAGGGCGACGCCGCCGAGGTGGCGGGCAGCCTGCTGCGCGAGGGCTTCGACGGCGTGCTGCACTTCGCGGCCAAGTCGCTGGTCGGCGAGTCGATGGCGGAGCCGGCGAAGTACTGGGAAGGCAACGTCGTCACCTCGCTGCGGCTGCTGGAGGCCATGCACGAGCACGGCACGCCCCGGCTGGTGTTCTCCTCGACCGCGGCGACCTACGGCGAACCGGAGCAGTCGCCGATCCCGGAGTCGGCGCCGACCCTGCCGACCAACACCTACGGCGCCACGAAGCTCGCGATCGACCACGCGATCACCAGCTTCGCCGTCGCGCACGGCCTGGCCGCGGTGAGCCTGCGGTACTTCAACGTCGCGGGCGCGTACGGCACCTTCGGCGAGCGCCACACCACGGAAACCCATCTGATCCCCCTCGTCCTGCAGGTCGCCTCGGGCGACCGCGAGCGCATCCAGATCTTCGGCGACGACTACCCGACGCCGGACCACACGGCGGTCCGCGACTACATCCACGTCGTGGACCTCGCGGACGCGCACCTGCTGGCGCTGAAGCACGCCGAGGCGGGTACGCACCGCATCTACAACCTGGGCAACGGCACCGGGTTCTCCGTTCTCGAGGTGATCGAGGCCTGCCGCGAGGTGACCGGCCACGCGGTGCCGGCCGCGGTGGCGCCCCGGCGCGCCGGTGACCCGTCGGTGCTCGTGGCCGCCAGCGATCGGGCTCGTGAGGAGCTGGGCTGGAAGCCGGAACGCACCGAACTGACCGGCATCGTGCGCGACGCGTGGGAATTCACCCAGGCCCGGCGGGCTGCCGCTCAGGGCTGAGCCAGCTCGCCTCGGCGGGCCCCTCGCACCGCACCGGCCCGCCGACCACGCCCTCGAAGAACGCAGCCGGAAGCCAGGCTGAACACGACGCCTGGGCCCACACCCCGTGCGCCGCACTCGCACGGGGGCGACCGATGGGGCTCGCCCAGGCTCGGCGGGCCGCCGCTCAGGGCTGAGCCCCGGTGCCGGGGGCGGACCTCGACGGTCCACCCACCGTCCTTTGTCGACGGTGCGGGCTCGCGGCGCGGCCTCAAACCGCATGGCTCGGCCCGGCTTCCGGGGACATCAGCCCGAACCCGCGGATACCCGCGACGTCCGCGGCCATCGCCAGTCCCAGGAGCTGCTCCGGGGCCAGTCCCCGGCGCAGGACCCCCAGCAGCAGCTGGGCCAGGACGTGGTTCGGATCCGCGGCCAGGGCGTTCTCCAGTGCCATGCCCGCGAACGTGCCGTCGCCGCGCATGAAGGCCGTGTACCCCAGGAGGGCCGCCGGTTCCGCGCGTTCCGGGGCCGGGAGTTCGCGGACCAGCGTCAGCCACAACTGTTCCGCTTCGCGCGCCGCCTGACTGTGCGTGGGAACCGCCATGCTCAGGCACGCGTCGCGGATCTCATGGATCGCGAGGGCGCGGGCCAGCCGGACCGCCTCCTCGTCATCGGGGGGTCCTTCGCCGCGGCGCTGGCGGTCGAACGCCGCACGGATTTCGGCCACCGCGTCGAAGTAGCAGGTCTCGGACGGGTCCGCGAGGCGGGACAGCCGGTCGGCTCGGCGGATCAGGGCCTCGGGTGACCGCGGCTCGAGCAACGCCGCCAGCTCCTCGCGGCTGTCGAACAGGACCCGGCCGTCCTCGGTGAAGGCTGCCGCCAGCACCGTCGCGCGCGGGTCCGGCAGGTGCCCGCTGCACTCTTCGTCCGTGTAGCAGCCCCACGGGGCACCGGCGGTGAGGTCCGCCGCCCACAGTGCGTGCAGCACCGGGAGGTCGTGGTCACCCAGCGCCTCGACCAGGTGCTTGACGAAGCCCGCGTGCGGCGGCGGGCTGCCCGGTCTTCGCCTGCCGCCGACGATCGCCACGGTCACGCCCGCGTGCCTGCCCGTCGCGAAGCGCGGCGCCAGCGCCGCGGCCTGGCGGGCACGATCTTCGCGACGCGGGAGGTCGCCGCGGAGCACCAAGCCCACGCGTTGCCCGTCCGGGTCCCGGTGGCCCAGGAGGACGACGGAGTTTTCAGGCCGGAAGCCCAGCAGGGACGGGAGCGCCGCCAGGAGTTGCGCCGGATCGTCCAGGAAGACCGACGCCGGGTCGGCCGGGGTGGAAGTGGTCATGGCTCCACCGTGGCGCAGGGCGGAGCCGGATGGGGCGGTGGCGGCGAATCTGTGGATCGGCGGGGCCGATGTGGACGGAACCGGGCGGGTCCGGCCCGGGCCGCGGGTTTTTGTCGGTGGGGCGGGCTATCCTGCCCGGCCCCACCGACCGGACGGGCTCAGCCGCAGTGCTCGAACCCGCTCTCGTAGGTGTTGGCGCCCACCGAGCCGCCCCACTTCACGCACGTCGCTTCGGCCGTCTTCTTCACCGGTCCCGCGTAGTAGGTGAAGCTGCCGGAATCGGTCACCCGCGTCGACCCCTGGACCTCCAGGAACGCCGAGACCGGGCTGGCTGTGCCGAGCGACGTCGCCTTCAGCGTCGTCACGCAGTTCGCCTTGGTCGAGGCGTTGTACAGCAGGTACGCCGTGCCCGAGGAATTCGCCAGCGCCTGCTGGTCGACGACCGAGAAGCCCGAGCCGCAGACCTCTTCGGCGGAGTACGGGTTGCCGCCGCAGTTGTTCTTGCTCGTGAAGTCGGTGTGGCCGTAGTACGGCACCGCGACACCGTTCAGCTTCGCCTTCTGCACCACGCCGTCCAACCGCTCTTCGAAGTGCAGGTGCGGCCCGGTGACCCCGCCGGTCGCGCCCGCCGTGCCGAGCTGCTTGCCGCCGGCCACCGACTGGCCGACCGAAACCGACTGCGTCGACAGGTGCGCGTACCGGGTGCGCCAGCCGCCGCCGTGGTCCACCTCGACCCACTTGCCGTAGCTCGTGCTGCCCTCGTCGGCGACCCGGGTCACCGTGCCCGACGCCGACGCGAGCACCGGCATGCCGGTGATGCCCGACTTCTGGAAGTCCACGGAGTAGGCCGGGCTGTGGCCGCTGAACGTCGCCGCGGTCACGGTCACCCCGCACTTGAACGGCACCTGGAAGTTGGGGGCGGCCGACGCGGTCGCCTGGCCGGCGAGGGTGAGGCCGAGCGCGGGCAGCGCCGCGGCGGCGGCGAGCACGGCGAGCCGTCGCAACCTGGACATGGGGCAACCTCCTGACAAACGGGACATCTTGACCCCACGAAGGGAAGCCCGCGTCGGTACATTTTCCGTACAAGCACCCGCGGAGGACCTTCGACGATGACCACGGGACGGGCCGGGTTCCCGCCGGCACAGGGCTGGCTGCGCTGGGCGCTCGTCGCGGTGCCGATGATCACCGCGATGCCCCGCGCGGGCGCGCTCGCCTGGGTGCTGATCGGCGTCGCCCTCGCCCTGTCGACCCCCATCCCGTGGCTCCACGACCTCGGCGCCCGGCCGTCGACGGCGATCCTGTCGCTCGGCGTGATCGCGTCCGCGGGCGGGCTGTGGGTGGTCCTGCCGGGCAGCTGGGCGTCGGTCGCGCTGTTCAGCACGACGTTCTTCGTGGTGCTGCGGCAGTCCACGGTGCCGATCGTGCTGGCCGTCGTGCTGAACGTCGCGGCGATCACCGCGGCCTGGGTCGTCCACCACGACCGTTGGGAAAGCGCGTTGGCGACCTACACGGTCGTCGCCGTCGTCGTGCTCCTCGGCCTCAACCGGCGCACGCGGCTGGCCCGGATCGAGCAGACCGAGCTGGCGCTGGCCCGCGCGCAGACCGCCGCCGAGGAGCACGCGCGCGCCGCCGCCCTCGCCGAACGCACCCGCATCGCCCGCGAGCTGCACGACGTCCTGGCGCACTCACTGGCCGGGCTTTCGCTGAATCTCCAGGGCGCGCGGCTGATGCTGGTGCGCGACGGGGCGAGCCCGGACGCCGTCGCGCAGATCGAACGCGCCCAGAAACTGGCCGCCGACGGGCTCGCCGAGGCCCGCAAGGCCGTCGCCGCGCTGCGCGAAGACGCCGTCCCGGTCGAACGCGCGATCGCGGACCTGCTGGCCGCGTACCGGCTCGACAGCGGGGCCCGCGCGGACCTCAAGGTCGAGGGCGAGCCGCGCGAGCTTCGCCCCGGCGGTCGGCACGGCACTGGTCCGGGCGGTACAAGAAGCGCTGGCCAACACCTGCAAGCACGCGGCGCAGGCCGACGTCGACGTCACCCTCGGGTACGAACCCGGGTCGGTCGCGCTGACCGTGGCCGACCGGCAGGGCAGGCGGCCGCCGGACGCGGCGGCGGCAGGCTACGGTTTGCGCGGGATGGGCGAACGGGTCGCGCTGCTCGACGGGCACGTGGAGAGCGGGCCGGGGGAGGACGGATGGCGGGTTCACCTGACGGTGCCGGCGTGACGCTGCGCGTCGTGCTGGCCGACGACCAGGCGGTGGTCCGGGAAGGCCTGGTCACGCTGCTCGGGCTGCTGCCCGGCGTCGAGGTGGTCGGCGCGGCCGCCGACGGGCTCACCGCGCTCGACCTGGTCGCCGAGCACCACCCCGACGTCGTGCTCGTGGACCTGCGGATGCCGCGCTGCGACGGCGTCGAGACCACCGAGCGGATCCGCGCCGAGCACCCGGGCACCGAGGTCGTCGTGCTCACCACCTACGCCGACGACGAGTCGCTGCTGGCCGCCCTGCGCGCCGGCGCCCGCGGGTTCCTCACCAAGGACGCCGACGCCGAGGCCATCGCCAGGGCCCTGCGCTCGGCCGCGGCCGGGCAGTCCACAGTGGACGGCGAACTGCAGCGACGGCTCGTCGAGGCCGCCACCCGCGGCACGCCCCGGCGCGTCAAGGAGGTCGAAGGCCTGACCGCGCGCGAGATCGAGGTGCTGCGGCTGATCGCGGCCGGGCTGTCGAACACCGAGATCGCGCGGACCCTGGTGGTCAGCGAGGCCACCGTGAAGACCCACGTGAACCACCTGTTCACGAAGGCGGGCCTGCGCGATCGCGCGCAGGCCGTGGCCTTCGCCTACCGGGCGGGCATCGCCGGCTGACCCCTCACTTCGCGGGCGGGATGTTCGCGTTGTGGTGGAACACGTTGCGCGGGTCGTACTGCGCCTTGATCCGGGCCAGGCGGTCGTACTTCGCGGCGCCGTACGACGTCCGGACGCGGTCCTCTTCGTACTCGTTCATGAAGTTGACGTAACCGGCCGAGTTGGACGCGTGCGGCACCAGCGCGGCCCAGAACTCGCGCACCCAGGCGCGGTCCGCGGCGTGCAGCTCCGGCTCGGGGGCGATCGCGGCGATGTTCACGGCCAGGCTCTTGCGCCGTGCGCCACCGAAGGCCGTCGCGTCGTCGTCGGGCTCGGTGAACGCCCCGTGCATCGAGAACACCGGCATGATCGACATCGGCGAGGTCTTCCGCGGCAGGAACTCCGTGATCACGTCGATGACCTCGTCGGTGAAGCCGTCGGCGAAGGCGGCCTTCTCGTAGCCGAGGATGCCCCACGGCGCGGCGTCGTCGATCAGCTTCTGCAGCTCCACGTACGGGATCGGCGAGACGAACTCGAACAGCGGCGCCGGCCCCGACCGCGCGCCGCGGATCGCCTCGGCGTGGTGCTCCTCCCCCTCGAACCCGGCGATCAGCAGCGCGTAGCCGGGCTGGAAGTGGTGGGCCTCGGGCACGAACGGCGCGGGCGGCGCGTTGAGCCCGGCCACGAGCACGCCCATCTCGCCGGGCAGCGTCTCGAGCACCTCGCGGGCCTGGCGCAGGGCGGCGGCGCCGTCCTCGAGGCTCCAGAAGAACATGGCCAGGTGGACGATCGGGCCCACCGGGTGCAGCCGGAACTCGAACTCGGTGACCACGCCGAAGTTGCCGCCGCCCCCGCGCAGCGCCCAGAACAGGTCGGGGTGCTCGTCGGCGGAGGCACGCAGGATCTGCCCGTCGGCGGTGACGACCTCGGCCGAGAGCACGTTGTCGCAGGACAGGCCGTGCTTGCCGGTGAGCCAGCCGAAGCCGCCGCCGAGGGTCAGCCCGCCGACGCCGGTGTGGCTGACCGTGCCGCCCGGCACCGCGAGCGCGTGCTCCTGGGTGGCGGCGTCGAGCTGCGCCCACGTCGCTCCCCCGCCGACGCGCGCGGTGCGGCTCACCGGGTCGACGGTGATGTCCTGGAGGGAGCTCAGGTCGAGGCAGAGCCCGCCGTCGACGACCGCGGCGCCGCCGAAGTTGTGCCCGCCGCCGCGCACCGAGACGTCGAGCGCGGCTTCGCGGGCGTACGTGAGCGCCGCCGCCACGTCCGCGGCTCCGGCGGGCCGCACCACGATCGCGGGGTGGCGGTCGATCTCCCCGTTCCAGACGGACCGGGCGGTGTCGTAACCCGGGTCGCCGGCGGTGAGCACCGCGCCGGCCAGCTGCGTGCGCAGGCTTTCCAGGGTGGGTTCGGCGGTGGAGGTCATGGCGGTTCCTCTCGCTAAGTGCCTGTGAGTCGCCTGACCTGCGAAGATCGTTACATTGCGTGATCTTCAGCGGCGCGGGAGGAGACGCTGGGTGAACCCGGCGTCGGCCAGCCGGCCGGACGCCCGCTCGACGCGCGCCGGGACGTGCTGCGGGATCGCGAAGCCGCGCGCGGCGTACTCGGTGATCCGCTGGGTCTCGCCGACGAGCATGCCGACCACGCGCTCGACGTCCTCTTCCCCGGCGACGTGGTCCTCGAACGACGCCGCTTTCGACGCGCACACGACGTCGACGCCGGGCCAGAGCCGCTTGGCCGTCGCGTACGCCCGGCGCTGCTGGTACGGCCGCGTCACCAGGGTCACCGACCGGATCTCCCGCCCCGTCAGCAGCCGCCGGGTGAACGCGATGTTCTCGCCGGTGTTGCGGGCCTCGGGCTCGACCAGGATGACGTCGTCGGGCACGCCGAGCTCCAGCGCGATCTCGCGGTAGTGGACCGCTTCGCCACGCGGGAAGCGGTCCACCGTGGTCGGCGCGTTGGCCCCGGTGAACACGACCAGGGGGAACCGTCCGGCGTGGAACAGCTCCGCCGTGTGCGCGGCGACGCCGGGGTCCCGGCTGCCGAGCCCGACGCCGACGTCCGAACGCCGCGGCTCGTGTCGCAGGTCGTGGTACTCCCACAGCGTCGCGACGTCGGCGCGGAGGTGCTCCGGCAGCATCAGCCGAACGCGGCTCGCAGCGCGGGCTTGCCGCCCGTCACCGGGAGCGTCACCGACGTGCGCGTCAGGTCGAGCGCCAGCCCCGCGCCCGGCTTCGGGCGCAGCGTGTAGTCGTGGTCGCTGGAGGCGACCAGGACCTCCAGCCGGTGCCCGGCCGCGAGGATGTAGTCCTTCGGCATCAGGTCGACGCCGATGCGGTAGGTCTGCCCCGGCCGGATCGGCTCGGTGCGCGCGGGCGACGTGCGGTTCTGCGGGTCGGTCCAGCCGCGGCTGATGACGTGGGACGTGCCGTCGGGGGCGCGGTCGAGCAGGACCGCCGAGACGTTCGCCGCAGGCCGGTCGAAGGCCAGCGCCAGGTCGGCGTGCGCGGTACCGGAGAGACGTACGGACTGCTTCGCCGGCGAAGTCGCGTACAGCAGGCGGTTGCCGGACGACGCGAGACCGGCCAACTGCTCGATCGTCTTGGACGAGTCGTCGGCGAGGGTTTCGACGGCCGCCATGCCCGGCACCGGCGTGCGGGTGTCGATCGTGCCCTTCGAGCGGCCGCCCGGCCACGGGTACACGCGCACGTCGGACGTCCCGGGCGCGGGCCAGTCGGCCTCGTCGGTCCAGGACAGGTCCTCGCGCTGGATCGTCGCCTTCGGCTCGTTCTGGATGCCGTTGTCGACGCCGTAGAGGTAGTGCGACATCCACTTGTTCAGCGTCGCGAGCCAGACGTCGCGCCGCAGCGAGTACGGGTCGGCGTGCCCGGACTGGTGCAGCCAGATCTTGTGCTCGACACCGCGCGCCTTCAGGGCTTCGTACCAGGTCGCGACCTGCTCGGTCTTGACGTTCCAGTCGTTGAGGCCGTGCACGGCGAGCACCGAGGCGTGCACGTTGCCGACGTCGTTGCGGTAGTTGCGGACGTCCCAGAAGGGCGTGTAGTCGCCGGTGACGCGGTCCTGGTCGCGGGTCAGGCCGTCGATCACCGGGCGGCAGACCTGCCGGTCTTCGCGGGTGTAGACGTACTCGGCGAGCACGTCGGCGTCCTCGCCCTGGAACCCACCCGCCGCGACGACGGCGCCGTCGTGCCGGTAGTACTCGTACCAGCTCGAGATCGCGGCGATCGGCACGATCGTCTCGAGGCCTTCGACGCCGGTGCTCGCGACGGCGTTGGGCAGCGTGCCGTTGTAGGACACCCCCATCATGCCGGTCTTGCCGGTGCTCCAGTCGGCCTTCGCGGCGGCGCCGTTCGCGTCCTTCGCGGCGGTGCGGCCGTTGAGCCAGTCGACGACCGAGCGCGCGCCGACGGTCTCGTTGACGTCGCCGGTGGTCGGGCAGCCGGTCGAGAGGCCGGTGCCGAGCGATTCGCCGTAGACGACGGCGAAGCCGCGCGCGGTGAAGTAGTCCTGGTAGCGCCAGGTGATCGGGGTGGCCGGGCCGATACCGTGCGCGGCGACGCGCGGGCCTTCCGGGCCGCGGGCGTAGCCGGGCGCGTAGAGCTCGACGTCGACGTTGTGGTTGGCGACGTCGTTGCCGCCGGCGTAGTACGGGCTGGCCTGGTAGACGACCGGCACCTTCAGGCCCTGCTGCGTGGCGCGCGGGCGCACGACCTGGGCGTGCACGAGGTCGTCGGCGCCATCGTGGTCGCTGTCGACGGGAGCGGTGACCCAGACGTCTTCGCGGATGACGTCGGCGGGGTCGAAGGCGGGCTGTGCCTGGCCGCCGGTGAAGACGGGCGCGGGCGGCGCGGCTTCGGCGGGCACCGCGGTCAGCGGCAGGGTCGCCAGTGCGAAGAGCAGGACAGCGGCTTTCACTCAAACCCCCAAGCCGGGCGAAGCGGACGGGTTTCGAGACTTCCGCTCCGGCCGCGGGGGTGTCAAGAGACTAACGTCGGGGGCATGCCGACCGTGGAAGCGCCGATCGCCGCCGTGACCGTCTACCCGCAGCAGGCCCGGATCACCCGCCGGGGCAAGGCCCCGCTGGCGGACGGCCCGCGCCTGACGTTCGCCGGGCTGCCCCTGGCGCTCGACCCGGGGTCCGTGCGCGTCACCGGTACCGGGCCCGCGTTGATCACGGGCGTCGACGTCCGGACCGAGCGGCACGCTTCTCCGGCTGACGCGGCGCTTCGGGCTCTTGTCGAGCAACGGCGTGCGGACCAGGCGGTGCTCGATGGCGTCGTGGACGACGAAGCCGCTGAAGCGATGAAGGTGGATCTGCTGACTTCGCTGGCGAAGCGCAGTGGTGGGAGCTTCGCGAAGGCGTTGGCCGCTGGGACTGCTGAGCCTTCGCGCGTCGCCGAGGTCACCGATGCGTTGAGTTCGCGGTTGGCCGCCGCGTTGAAGGCTCGTCGGGTGCTTTCCGATCGGATCACCCGGCTGCGCGAGGACCTCGCTGCTCTTGATCGGCAGATCGAATCCCACAGCGCGCGGTCCGAAGAGGACAGTACTTCGGTGGTCGTCGAGCTGGAGATTTCGGATCCTGCCGGGTCTGCGGAGTTGGAACTGTCCTATGTGGTCCCCGGGGCCAGCTGGGAGCCGGGGTATGACATCCGGGTTCGCGGGACCGACGTCACGGTGGTTTCGTACGGGCTGGTCAGTCAGCACACGGGTGAGGACTGGCCGGAGTGCGAACTCGCTTTGTCGACCGCGCGGCCCGCGGTTTCGGTGGTGGTACCGGAACTTTCGCCGTGGTACTTGGACCGGGTGCTCCCCGCCCCGGGGGCCCCCGCCCTCCCCGCGGCGGCGTACGGCGGCGCGGGCGGTGGGACGCCTGAGGGTGCGCCTATGCGTTTCGCCGCGGCTATGGCGCCGAAGGTCGCTTCGGTCGAACAGGGAACCACGGCCGTGACGTACCGGCCTTCGCGTCCGGTCGCCGTGCCGTCGGGTGCTTCCGGGCATCGGACGACGTTGGCGCAGCTTTCGCTGACGGCTGAGCTGGGTTATGTGACGGCGCCGGTGTTGGCGGAGGAAGCGTATTTGCGGGCCACGGTCGTGAACACTTCGGAACACGCTTTGCGGCCGGGGCGGGCTTCGGTGTTCCACGACGCGGAGTTCGTGGGGACCACGTCTCTGGAGGCCTGGGCTCCCGGGGAGGAGCTGGAGCTGGCGTTGGGCGTGGACGACCGGATCCGGGTCGAACGGGAGTTGGTTCGCCGTACCGCTTCGAAGGCGACGTTGTCCGGGCAGAAGCGGCGGGAGGCGGAGTATCGGATTTCGGTGGGGAACCACGGGCCTCGGGAAGCGGTGGTGACGGTGCTGGATCAGGCGCCGGTTTCGCGGGACGACGGGATCACCGTGAAGGACGTGAAGACGTCACCTGAGCCGGTGGAGACTTCGGAGCTGGGTGAGTACACGTGGAAGTTGACGCTGGCACCGGGGCAGACGGGTGAGGTGAAGCTGTCGTACCGGGTGGACGTGGCGAAGGGCGTGGAACTCACCGGCTGGCGGGAATAGCACCGGGACAGCCGTGTGCTCGCCGGAGGTTCCGGCGAGCACACGCGAACCACTACCCCTGCGAGATGTAAGCCTGCAGCTGCTCCTGGCTCTGCTCCAGCTGTTCCATCCGGTTCTTGACGACGTCCCCGATGGAAACAATCCCAGCGAGCCGCCCGTCGGACAGCACCGGCACGTGACGGATCCGCCTCTCCGTCATCAGCACCGACAGCTGGTCCACCGAATCGTCCGGGGTGCAGCTCGCCACCAGCTTCGTCATGATCTCCGACACCGGGCCGTCCAGCAGGCCGGGGCCGTGCTCGTGCAGGCGCCGTACGACGTCGCGCTCCGAGACTATTCCCGCTATCGATCCGTCCGGGTGCACCACCACCATCGCGCCCACGTTGTTCTCCGCCAGGCCGGCCAGCAGCGTGGTCACCGTCGTCTCCGGGGTGACCGTCGCGACCGCCGACCCCTTCTTGCGCAGCAGATCCGCAATCCGCATGGCGATCCTTCCCGTCGGTGAGCTGGATCACCACAGGGTAAGGGCGGCGGGACGTGCGCGAAAGTCCGGCAAACGGGGCCTGTTCGTGGTATTGACACCGATTCAGCCGAGGCGTTCGGCCAGCCCGTCCAGTGCCGCGCGGATGCCCGCCGCGTAGTCGTCGTCCGCCAGGGCGTCCAGGCGGCCTCGGGCCAGTTCCAGCTGCTCGCGGGCCGCCTTCAGGTCGCCGAGCTTGCGGTAGTCCTCGCCCAGGTTGAGGTGCAGCGACGGGTAGAACCCGCGCACCGCCAGCGACGAGTGGTACTCCTGGGCCCGCGAGTCCGTCAGGGAATCCGCTGCCGCCAGGGCGCGCAAGTCCCACTCCAGCTCCTCCGCCGGGTCGTCGCACACGTCCGCCATGTGGTGCGCCAGCGCGACGCGGTGCAGCGGGTCGCCCTCCGGGCCGATCGACGCCCACAACTCCGCGAACGTCGCGTACGCGCCCGCCCGGTCGCCGCCGATGTGCTGCCGCAGGCCGGCGTCGATCGCCACCATCACGTCGTCCGTCATGCCGCTCCCTCGTCCGCCAGCGCCCGCAGCCGGGCCAGCCCCGGGCCGATCCGCTCGGCCGCGACCGCACCGTAGCCGAACACCAGCCCGTGCCGCCGCTCGCCCACGGCGAAGTCGCCCAGCGAGTACAGCCGCACGCCGTGCCGCCGGGCCGCGCGGACCAGCGGGCCGCAGTCCGACTCGGCCGTCGCGCTCAGGTGCAGGCCCGCCGAAGACGGCAACGGCGTCAGGAAGTCGGCGAACGAAGCCAGCGACGCCGAGAGCAGCTCGTGCCGCTCCCGGTAGACCTTCCGCATCCGCCGGACGTGCCGGGCGAACCCGCCTTCGGCCATGAACGCCGCCAACGCCGCCTGCTCGACGTTCGGCGCGTGCCAGTCGGTCAGGTAGCGGGCCTTCACCAGCGCGGGCACCAGCGACGGCGGCGCGATCAAGAAACCCAGCCGCAACGCCGGGGAAAGCACCTTCGAGAAAGACCCGACGTACACGACGCGGCCGCGGGAATCCAGGCTGTGCAACGGTTCCAGCGGCCGGCCGGTGTAGCGGAACTCCGTGTCGTAGTCGTCCTCGACGAGCACCGCGTCGGCCCGCTCCGCCCAGTCCAGCAGCTCGAGACGGCGCTCCAGCGACATCGCCAGCCCCAGCGGGTACTGGTGCGACGGCGTCACGTACACCAGCCCCGTTCCTGCCGGGATGGCGCCGACGACGATCCCCTCGGCGTCCACCGGCACCGGCGCGACCCGCACCCCGCGCGCGCTCAGCACCAGCCGCGGGGGCGGGTAGCCGGGGTTCTCGACGGCGGCCAGGTCGCCCGGCCGCAGCAGTACCCGCGCGACCAGGTCGGTCGTCTGCTGGGCCCCGGCGGTGACGACGACCTGCTCCGCGCTCGCCCGCACGTCCCGCGAGACGCCGACGTGCCGGGCGATCTCGGTGCGCAGGCCGGGGTGGCCCTGCGGGTCGCCGTAGGTCATCAGGTCGGCTTGGCCCGCGCGCAGCCGCTGGGTGACCAGGCGGCGCCACGTGTCGAACGGGAACCGCGTCAGGTCCGGGACGCCGGGCCGGAAGTCGAACTCGGGTGCCGGGGCGAACGGCGCGGGCGGCGCCGGGACCGCGTCCCACTCCGGCAGCGGCCGCACTCCCGAAACGAGCGCGGGCAACGGCCGGGCCGTCGCGGACGCCGTCACGAACGTGCCCGCGCCGACGCGGCCGGTGAGGAACCCTTCGGCGGTGAGCCGGTCGTAGGCCGCGCTCACCGTCGTCCGGGAGACGGCCAGGCGCTGCGCCAGCTCCCGCGTCGGCGGCAGCGCTTCACCGAGCCGGATCCGGCCGTCGAGGATCGCCGCGCGCAGCTGCCGGTAGATCGCGTCGCGGTGCCCGCGCGTCCCGGTCAGGTCGATGTGGACGTCCATCACCCCCAGATTGGCACACCGGAAGAGGCATGGATTTGGCACTTCTCGTGGTCCGCTCCCCCGCTTAGCGTGCGGGTATGGATCTCCGCGAACTCGACCGCCGCAGCCTGCTCGTCCTCGACAAGCTGGTCGCCGCCGCCCAGCCGGACGACCTCGCGCGCCCCACCCCGTGCACCGGCTGGACGCTGGCCGACCTGCTCCGCCACCAGGTCGGCGAAAACCACGCCTTCGCCACCGCCGCCCGCGAAGGCTCGGCCCCGGACTGGGACGCCGGTGACCTCGGCGACGACGCCCGAGCCGCGTACCGGGCCTCCGTCGACGACTTCCTCGCCGCCTTCGCCGACGACGCCGTGCTGGAGCGCCAGCTGACCATCAACTACTTCGGCACGTTCCCCGGCACGGTCGCCGCGCACATGCACCTCGTCGACACCGTCGCGCACGGCTGGGACCTGGCCCGCGCGCTCGGCCTGCCCTACGAGCCGGACGCCGAAGCCGTCCGCGCCGCCCTGGTGCTCGCCGAGCGGATCCCGGACGAAGGCCGCGAAGTCAACGGCAGCTTCACCCACCGCCTCGACGTCGCATCGGACGCGAGCGACCTCGACCGGTTCCTCGCCCTGCTGGGGCGCGATCCCGGGTGGACGGTCAGCTGATCTCGGCGGCCGGCACGCTCCACGTGTCGCATGCCTTCGTGGTCTTGCGGTCGTAGCCCGCCTTCGCCCAGGACAGCTGGTGCTCGCGCGAGCCGTGGGTGTCGCTGTCGTTGGCGCGGCCGTAGTCGGCGACGGCGGCGTTCGCCAGCGACCGGCTGATCGAGCCCGAGCCCGCGACCGCCGCCAGGAACAGCGCGCCGAAGCAGTTCGCCTGCAGCTCGATGCGGCGGACGACCTCCTTGTCGGCCGGGCTGTCCTCGTCCGGCGAGGTCATCTTGTCCGCCGCCGCGGACAGGATGCCGCTCTCGCGCTGCACGTGGTGGCCGTACTCGTGGGCGATCGTCGCGATGTGGCGGGCCTTGTTGAGCCCGGCGTCGGCCAGCATCCAGTCGGTCGGGGCGTAGATCGTGGTGTCGCCGCCGCAGTAGTAGGCGACGGCTTCGTTCTCCGTCGGCGCCTTCCCGCACGCGCTGTGGTCGGGCAGGGTGACCGACACGGTCGCGGTCAGCGTCGGCTCGTTCGCCTTCTCCAGCGCCGGGCGCCAGGACTGCTCGAGGCAGTCGACGAGGGTCTGGTAGTAGGCCTTGAGCTGGGCGGCGGCCCGGCCGAGGTCGGGCAGGGCGCACGTCGCGGGCCCCGGCGAGATGCCGTCGGCGAGCAGCGGGTTGCGGGCCAGCTCCGGCACGGGCTTCACGTCCGCGCCGGTGCCGCCGTACGCGCGGCCGGTGTCGGCGCCCTGCGCGGCGTACGCGTGGCCGTCGACCCGGTGCGGGATGGTGGCCGCCATCAGCGAGATGGTCAGCACGACGATGAGGACCCCGGCGACGGCGCCCCACAGCCGGTTGCGCGGCGGGGCGATCGGGACGGGCGGCGCGGCGGCCCAGTTGGGTGCCCACGGGTTCGGCTCCGGCGCCCAAGCGGCTTCCGGCGGCCGGGCCGCCACGGGTGGTGACGGTGGTGGCGGCTCGACGTCGTTCACGTTCTCCCCCTGATCACTGGGCACCAGCATACGGACCGGCGCGGAGGCAGGGATCACGAAACGAAAACGCCACCGGGTGGCCGCGGGGCCGGTGACCGGGCGAGACTGTGGTCATGAGTGTCGAGGATCCGTACCTGTGGCTGGAAGACGTGACCGGCGGCGACGCGCTGGACTGGGTGCGCGCCCGCAACGGCGAAACGCTGGCCGAGCTGACCACCGGCGCCCGCTTCGCCGAGCTGCGTGACGAGCTGCGCGAGGTGCTCGACGCCGACGACCGGATCCCGTACGTGCGCCGCCGCGGCGAGTACCTCTACAACTTCTGGCAGGACGCGAGCCACCCGCGCGGCCTGTGGCGGCGGACGACGCTGGAGTCCTACCGGAGCGCCGAACCCGAGTGGGAGCTGCTGCTCGACGTCGACGCGCTGGCCGAGGCCGAGGGCGAGAACTGGGTCTGGCAGGGCGCGGCCGTGCTGCGGCCGGGCTTCCGGCGCGGCCTGGTCGAGCTGTCGCGCGGCGGCGCCGACGCCACCGTGGTCCGCGAGTTCGACCTCGACGCGCACGAGTTCGTCGAGGGCGGCTTCACGGTGCCGGAGGCGAAGACGCGCATCGGCTGGATCGACGAGGACCGCGTCTACCTCGGCACCGACTTCGGCGAAGGCACGCTGACCAGCTCCGGCTACCCGCGGCTGGCCAAGGAGTGGCGCCGCGGCACGCCGCTCGAGGAAGCCGTCACCGTCTACGAGGGCAAGCCCGACGACGTCTCGATCGGCGCGTCCCACGACCCGACCGAGGGCTTCGAACGCGACTTCGTCAGCCGCGCGATCGACTTCTACCGCTCCGAGCTGTACCTGCGGACGGGCGACGGGCTGGTCAAGATCGACGTCCCGGACGACGCGAGCGCGTCGGTGCACCGCGAATGGCTGCTGGTCCGGCCGCGGACGGCGTGGGCTGTCGGCGGCGCCGAGCACCCCGCCGGTTCGCTCATCGCGATCCGCTTCGACGACTTCATGGCCGGCGACCGGACGTTCGCCACGCTCTTCACGCCCGACGAGCACACGTCGCTCGACTACTGGGCCTGGACGCGCCACCACCTGCTGCTCGGCACGCTGCGCGACGTCCGCACGGAACTGCGCGCGCTCACGCCGGGCGACGGCGGCTGGACCGAAAAGCCCCTCGCCGGCGGTCCGGAGTTCGGCAGCGCGGACATCTTCGACACCGACCCCGACGTCAGCGACGAGTACCTGCTGAACTCCAGCGGCTTCCTGCAGCCGTCGACGTTGAGCTACGGCCACGTCGGCGAAGAGGTCGAAGTGCTGAAGCAGGCTCCGGCGTTCTTCGACGCTTCGGGCATGAGCGTGGCGCAGTACTTCGCGACGTCCGAGGACGGCACGAAGATCCCGTACTTCGTCGTCCGGCCGTCCGGCGCCGAAGGCGGCCCGACGCTGCTGACCGGCTACGGCGGTTTCGAGGTTTCGCTGACGCCGTCGTACAGCGGGATGATCGGCCGCGGCTGGCTGGCGCGCGGCGGCACGTACGTCGTCGCGAACATCCGCGGCGGCGGCGAGTACGGGCCGGACTGGCACACGCAGGCGATCAAGTCGCGGCGCCACCGCGTGTACGAGGATTTCGCCGCCGTGGCCGCGGATCTCGTCGAACGCGGGATCACGACGCCGGCGAAGCTCGGCATCCAGGGCGGCAGCAACGGCGGGCTGCTGATGGGCGTCATGCTGACGCGCTACCCGGAGCGGTTCGGCGCGATCGTCAGCCAGGTACCGCTGCTGGACATGCGCCGCTACCACCTGCTGCTGGCCGGGGCGTCGTGGATGGCCGAGTACGGCGACCCCGACGAAGCCGCGGAGTGGGAGTACATCGCGAAGTACTCGCCCTACCAGAACGTCCACAGTGGACGCACTTATCCGCCGTCGCTGTTCGTGACGTCGACGCGCGACGACCGCGTGCACCCCGCCCACGCCCGCAAGATGGTGGCGCGGATGCGTGAGCAGGGGCACGACGTCCGCTACCACGAGAACATCGAAGGCGGCCACGGCGCCGCGGCGGACAACGAGCAGCTGGCGTTCAAGTGGGCGCTGGTGTTCGAGTTCCTGTGGGAGCAGCTCACGAAGTGACGCGCGCGAGCACGACGCCGCCGACGATCAGGGCCAGCGCGGCCACCCGGCCGACGCTCAACGGGTCCTTGCTCACGACGACGCCGAGCACGATCGCCCCGACGGCGCCGATCCCGGTGAACACGGCGTAGGCCGTGCCCACCGGGACGGTGTCCATCGCGCGCGAAAGCAGGTAGACGGCGGCGGCGCCGAGCACGAAGCACAGCAGCGTCGGCCACGGTCTCGTGAAGTTCTCCGTCGGCTTGATGCTCTGCGACCAGGCGATTTCGACCAGCCCGGCGAAGACGAGCGTCACCCAGCCCATCAGAGCGCCGCCAGTGCCGCGTCGAGTGAGGCTTTCCGGTCCCCGTCGCGCGCGGCGAGGTGCGGGTCGACCAGCGCGTTGGTCAGCTCGGCGTGCACGAACCGGACGTCGTCGACGTCGTAGTGCCCCGCGATGAAGTCGCGCAGGTAGCGCTCGTGGTGGTCGAACGGCGCTCGGGGCGTCCCCGGCGCGTACGTCCCGCCGCGGGCGCCCGCGATGACGAACGCCTTGCCCCGCAGGGACATGCGCGGGAACGTCACCTGGTCGATCCACGTCTTGAGCGCCGCCGGGATCGAGAAGTTGTACATCGGCGCGCCGATCAGGACGACGTCGGCCTCGAGCAGCTCGGCCAGCAGCGGCTCGACGATCGCCCAGGCCTGCTTCTGGCCGGGGGTCTCGACGACGTCGGCGTAGTGCGCCGGATCGGTGATCCCGGCGGTGAGCAGGGCGTCGCAGCTCTCGGTCCAGGCCTCGCCGATCACGGGGACGGGATCGGCGGCGAGGTCGCGATAGGTCCGGGTGCCGGTCCAGCGGGCGGCGTAGCGCGCGGACAGCTCGCGCGAGAACGACGTGCGTCGGGCGCTGGAGTCGAGGTGCAGCAGGTGGGTCACGGGTTCCTCCTCAAGTGGACGCGGTGTCCGCTTGAGGTCAACTGGACGCTACGTCCGCTTATTCCCTAGGCTGCGGCCATGCCCGAACGCGCGGACGCGGCCCGCAACCGAGCGAAGATCCTCGCGGCGGCCGAGGAGCTGTTCGCCGCCCGCGGCGCGGCGGAGGTGACGATGGAGGACATCGCCCGCGCGGCCGGCGTCGGCCGCGGGACGCTGTACCGCCGCTACCCGGACCGCGCTTCGATCGCCGTGGCGCTGCTGGACGAGCACGAGCGTCGCCTGCAGGAGGAGTTGCTGCGCGGCGAGCCGCCGTTGGGACCGGGGGCACCACCGGCGGACCGCCTGGCGGCGTTCTACGCGGCGATGGTGGAGCTGCTGACGCGGCACGCGCACCTGGTGCTGGGCGCGGAGGTGGGACATTCCCGCTTCACGACGGGCGCGTACGGCTTCTGGCGCACGCACGTCCGGGCGCTGGCGGAGGCGGCGGGGGCGGCGGACCCCGAGGTGCTGGCCGATGTTCTGCTGGCGCCGCTGGCACCGGAGCTGTTTCTGCACCAGACGTCGCGGGGCGTGTCTCCGGAGCGGATCGCCGAGGCCCTGCGGGAGCTGGCCCGCCGCTCGCTCTAGACGAGCCCGCGCGGCCGGGCGCGCTTCGGGACGTACCGGCGTCGCGGCTTCGGCTCCTCACCCCGGATCCGCGCGAGCGCGGCTTCGAACGCGGTGAGCACGTCCGCGACGAACACGAGCCGCCCGACGCCGAGGCGGTGCAGGGCCGGGCCGTGGTCGGCCGCCACCGTCGCCGCCACCCCCAGCAGCAACACCCGCCACGCGGCGAACACCGCCGCGCGGACCGGTCCGGGCAGGCCGCCGAAGCCGATCCGCAGCCGGTGGCAGTGGAACGGCACGTGCCGCTCCTCGTCGGCGAGGATCCGGGCGGCCACCTGCGTGACCAGCGGGTCCTCCGTGCCGTCGCGCAGCGCGCGGTAGTACCGCAGGGCCACGACCTCGGCGATGAGCAGCACCATCAGCTCGAGCCGCAGCCCGAGCAGCCGCCGCAGCCACACGAACACCGTGTCCGACCAGTGCCCCGCGATCGTGGGCACCCCGGCCGCCGCGAGCAGCTCGGCGAGCATCCGCGCGTGGTTCTGCTCCTCCGCGACGAACAACCGGACGGCGGCGAGGTAGGCCTCGTCGCCGGCGGCCTTCGCGATGAGGTTGGCGCCGTCCCCGGCCTCCCCGACCTGGAACCGCTGCACGCTCCGCGCGACGTCGGGGTGCAGCCGCGCGCCCCGCTCCCACGGCGGGTCCTCGGGTCTGCTCGCCGCGGCGGCTTCGAAGTCCTGGAGCCAGTTCACCAGGCCGATGATGCCGTCCGGCTGTGGACGTCGTACGCCGCTTTCGTGGAGATTCCGTGAAGCTCTCAGCGGCCGAACTGCGCCTCGAACGGCCGGGAGTCGAAGCGGAGCCGGCTGCGGCCCACCGCGTGCACGAGGTTGTCCCAGAACCGGTCGAACGTCAGCGGCGCGCGGACCGAGTCGAGCACCTCGCGGATCTCCGGCCGGGCGAGCGCGCGCCGCGCCGCCGCGACCTCCTCGCCGTAGACCGCTCCGCCCGAGGCCGCCGACAGCTCTTCGGGCGTGCCCACCCCGGCGTCCGCGACGGTCCAGGCCACCGACAACAGCTTCTGGTGCCCCGCCGGACGCCCGGGGATCGCGAGCGTGTGCGCGGCGAGCGGGCTGGCCAGCCCCAGGTCGTCGACCACGGTCTCCGCGCGCGGCAGCAGCATCCCCGGGAACCCGAGCGCGCCCGGCGTCGAGATCACCGTGCGCGTCGCCGGGAGCACCACCCACGACCCGTGCGGCGACACCGCCACGACCGGGCCCGCGGTGTTCGCGCGCGCCGCGGCCAGCTCGGGCAGGTAGCCGGGGACGAGCGCGGCGTCGTCGGCGGTGATCGGGTACTCCTTCGCCGTCGTGTCGACCCAGAACACGCGGGCGTCGCTGATGCCGTGCGCGCCGATCTTGTGCTGCTCGGCCGAATCCGGCCGCAGGCCGACGGCGCTGGTGACCGTCCAGGCCACGACGGCCACCACGAGCGGCGCCGTCCACCGGGTCAGCGGCACGACCATCACCGGCAGCAACAGGCAGGTCAGCACCGGCAGCAGCATCCGGGCGTGCATGTAGTCGCCGCCGACGCGGGTCACGTACAGGCCGAGCAGGAGGCCCGCGAGCACCGGCGCGAGCGCGACGATCAGCGTCTTGCGCTCCAGGCTCCGCAGGGCGAACCCGCCCGCGACGAGCAGCAGCACGACGGGCACCAGCAGCCAGTACGAGCCGAAGAAGTCGACGAGGTAGTACCACCCGCGGTCCCAGCGCGCCTGCGTGGCTTCCTTCGCCAGCGCGGTGTTGGGGGTGATCAGCCCGTAGTAGCCCATCCGGAACACCTGGTAGCCGACGGGCAGCACGCCGGCGAGCACGAGCCAGCCGAGCGCGCGGCGCCACCCGGGCCGGGCGACGGCCACGAGCGCGGCGAACGCGATCGCGGAGACGAGCGCGAACTCGGGGCGGACCAGCGGGCCGCAGCCGATGAGCAGCGCGGTCGGCCAGGTCCGGACCGGGCCGCCCGCGGCGTGGCGGACCAGCTGCCACCACACGAGCGACAGCCAGAGCGTGACGAGCCCGGTTTCCAGCCCCGACGTGGCGTAGTCCCAGAACGGCGGCAGCGCGAGGACGACCAGGCCCCCGGCGGGCACGACCCGGCGGCCCGGGAACAGGCGGCGGGCGCCGTCGAGCCCGAAGAACAGCCCGGCGACGGCGGCGAGCAGCCCGGCGAAGACCGCCACCCACTCCAGCCGGAGCCACGGCTGCAGCCCGCCGACGGCGAGGAGGTACGTCCAGAGCGTGCTCGTGTTGGCTTCGACCCGCTCCCCCGCGTTGAACACCGGCCCGTTCCCGTCGAGCAGGTTCTGGACGGTGCGCAGGACGATCAAGCCGTCGTCGCACACCCACCGGCGCTGCCAGGCGAGAAAGGCGAAGATCGCGAGGACGATGCCGGTCGTCCACCAGTGGGAAAATCCCTTACCCCGCGGTCTCGCGGCGGTTTCGGGCATCGGTTCATCGACGACGAGCGAGGCCATTCGAGCGGTTCCCTCCCCGGTGCCGCACGAAAAGTGCGTGACGAGGGGGAACAGGTTTTCGATCCCCCTGACCACGAACATTAACTCGAACGAGTGAAATCGAGACGACGGGGGTGCCCGTACGGCCGAAAGGACTAGTGAGCCGCGAACGAAAACCGCGTTACGCAGGTGGGGAATCCCGGAATACGTGATGCCGGTCATGGGTGAATGCGTTTTCCGTCAGTGCGGAGAGAAACCCGTCCGCCGCCGGGGTGCGGTGGCCGCCCGGGCGACGGACGGCGACCACCGGCACGCGAGCGTCCAGCCCGGCGACGTCCACCGTGCGGAGGCTGCCGATCCGCAGTTCCTCGCGGATGCTCGCCAGCGGCATCAACGCGACGCCCAGCCCGGCCTCGATCAGGCGTTTCTGCGCGGTCAGGCTGTCGACGGTCGTGATGATGGGGTGCGTGAGGCCCGCCGCCAGGTGGTGTTCCACCAGCCCCCGGTAGGAGCCGGAGCCGCCGCGTTCCGCCGGGAAGTCGGCGTCGGGGTGGTAGCGCACGCCGAGGTCCGCTTCGCCGCTGCGGACGAGCGCGCTGACTTCGCGGCTGGTGGCGGTGCGCAGGTCCACGTCGACTCGGTGTTCCGCCGTGTACGCCCGCAGCGCGTCGACGACGTGGGAGTCGGCGAGGGCGCCGACGAGGGCGAGCCGGAAGGAGGTGCCCCGTTCCCGCACGGCGCGTTCGCCGTCGCGGATGGCGGCGAGGGCGGCTTCGGCGTGCGGGGGCAGGGCGCGGGGGCCCGTCCGCTCGAAGAGGGTGGCGCCGAGCCCGCGTTCCAGCTCGTGGATCCGGCAGCTGGCGGTGGGCTGCGAGCGGTGCAACCGTCACCCGATCCGTATTCCTGATGGGATGGTGCGAAAACTATGCATTTGTCCGATGGCGCGGGCGGCGGGAAGCTGAGGACATGACGACCGCTGACCGGTTCCGCGCGCTGCACGAGCGCCCCGAGCCCTTCCTGCTGCCGAACCCGTGGGACGCCGGAACGGCCCGGCTGCTGGCTCACCTGGGGTTCCCGGCCCTGGCGACCACGAGCCTGGGCGTGGCGAACGTGGTGGGCCGGACCCGCGCCACCCGCGCGGAGATCCTGGCGAACTGCCGCGAGATCGTGGAGGCGACGCCGTTGCCGGTGAACGCGGACCTCGAGAACGGTTTCGCCGACGACCCGGCCGAGGCGGCGAAGATGATCGACGCGGCCGCCGACGCCGGCGTGGTGGGTGCGTCCATCGAGGACCACACGGGCGACAGCCGGAACCCGATCTACGAGTTCGGCCTGGCGGTGGACCGCGTCCGAGCGGCGGTCGAGACGGCCCGCGCCCGCTCGGTGGTGCTCACCGCCCGCTGCGAGAACCTTTGGCTGGGGGCCGACACCCTCGCCGACACGATCCGTCGTCTGCAGGCGTACGAGGAGGCGGGCGCGGACGTGCTGTATGCGCCGGGCTTGCGGACGCTGGAGGAGATACGCGCGGTCGTGACGTCGGTGGGCAAGCCGGTCAACGTGGTGATGGGCTTCGCGGACCCGTCGATCACGCTGGAGCAGCTGGCGGAGATCGGGGTACGCCGCATCAGCATCGGGGCGGCGCTGTCCCGGCTGGCGTTGAAGTCCTTTATGGATGGTGCACGGGAGATGCGCGCCGGGCGGTTCGGGTTCGTCGCCGAGCTGCCGCCGATTTCGGAGCTGCAGCAAGCCTTCGAGTGAGCCGGGCCGTCAGGTTTCGTCGATCCGGACGGACAAGCCGAGGCTGGTGAAAGTGCCGGTGAGACGGGTGAGGTCAGCGGGTTCGACGGTTCCGGCGAACACGGCGGCCCCGTCGCCGTCCGAGAAGAACCGGAGCTGCGCCCACGTGTGCTCGACTTCGTACTCGTCGCGGGACGACTTGCGGGCGCGCCAGCCTGCCCGCGCGAAAGTCCGCGCCAGCTCCTCGGGACTGTGGTCGCCGAGCACCAGCCCGTAGACGTTGGTGTCGCGGGAGGCGAGCTCGCCGTCGAGCCGCGGACCTTCGGTACCGCCGGAAGTGATCTCCATGAGCCGAAGGAGCCGGGCGGGCACTCCACGCGCCCGCCCGGCTCCGGTCGTCAGCTACAACCCGAGGTCGCGCCGCAGCCTTCGCACGCGTAGCACGAACCCGCCGGGCGCATCTTTGTTCCGCATGTCATGCACAGCGGGGCGTCCGCCGCCTTGCCGAGGCGCAGCTCCATCAGCTCCGTTGTCGTCTGGGCCTCTCGGTGGGGGTGCTCCTGCTCCTCCGCGTGCGGCTCCGGCGATGAGTCCACTGTGGAACGCAACGCCTCGATGTCCACATTCGGCGTGCCGCCGTAGTTCGCCTCGACTTCCGCCGACCGCTCGTCCGCCGACAGGATCCCCAGCTGCGAGCGCTTTTCGTACGGCAGGTAGTCCAACGCCAGCCTGCGGAACAGGTAGTCCATCACGCTCGTCGCGATGCGGATGTCCGGGTCGTCGGTCATGCCCGCCGGCTCGAAACGCAGGTTCGAGAACTTCGAAACGTAGAACTCCAGCGGGATGCCGTGCTGCAGACCGACCGAAATGGACATCGAGAACGCGTCCATCACGCCCGCCAGCGTCGAACCCTGCTTGCCCAGCTTGACGAAGATCTCGCCGAGGCCGTCGTCCGGGTACGAGCCCGCCGTCAGGTAGCCCTCCGCGCCGCCGACCGTGAACGACACCGTCTGGCTCGGGCGCTTCTTCGGCAGGCGCTTGCGGACCGGGCGGTACTCGACGACCTTCTCCGGCTCCGCCGCGTCGGCGGCCTTCTCCTTCTTCGCCGTCGACAGCGGCTGGCCCACCTTGCAGTTGTCGCGGTAGATGGCCAGTGCCTTGAGGCCGAGCTTCCAGCCCTGGAAGTAGATCTCCTCGACCTCTTCGACCGTCGCCGACTCCGGCATGTTGACCGTCTTCGAGATCGCGCCCGACAGGAACGGCTGCACCGCCGCCATCATCCGGACGTGGCCCATCGGCGCGATCGACCGCTCGCCGACCGCGCAGTCGAACACCTCGTAGTGCTCCGGGCGCAGCCCCGGCGCGTCGACCACGTGGCCGTGCTGCGCCACGTACTCGACGATCGCCTCGACCTGCTCGTCCTGGTAGCCCAGCGCCGTCAGCGCGCGCGGCACCGTCTGGTTGACGATCTGCATCGACCCGCCGCCGACGAGCTTCTTGAACTTCACCAGCGAGAAGTCCGGCTCGATCCCGGTCGTGTCGCAGTCCATCATGAAGCCGATGGTGCCCGTCGGCGCCAGCACCGACGCCTGCGCGTTGCGCCAGCCGTGCTTCGTGCCGATGTCGATGCCCTTCTTCCACTCCTCCGTCGCCAGCGCGCGGACCGCGGCGTCGTTCGAGTGGTAGGTGCGGACGAGCTCGTTCGCCGCCGCGTGCTTGCGCATCACGCGCTGGTGCGCCTCGGCGTTGCGCGCGTAACCCTCGTACGCGCCCACCGCCTGGGCCATCTCCGCCGAACGCCGGTACGAAACACCCGTCATCAGCGACGTGATCGCCGCCGCGAGCGCGCGGCCGCCGTCGGAGTCGTACGCGTGGCCCAGCGCCATCAGCAGTGCGCCCAGGTTCGCGTAGCCGATGCCGAGCTGGCGGAACTTCCGCGTGGTGTCGGCGATCGGCTCGGTCGGGAAGTCCGCGAAGCAGATCGAGATGTCCATCGCCGTGATCACGAACTCGACGGCGCGGGCGAACAGCGGCGCGTCGAACGTGCCCTCGGGCGTGACGAACTTGAGCAGGTTCAGCGACGCGAGGTTGCAGCTCGAGTTGTCGAGGTGCATGTACTCGCTGCACGGGTTCGACGCGGTGATCCGGCCCGACTCCGGGCAGGTGTGCCAGTCGTTGATCGTGCCGTCGTACTGGATGCCGGGGTCGGCGCACTCCCACGCCGCCTGGGCGATGGTCCGGAACAGCTTCTTCGCGTCGGTCCGGTCGATCACCTCGCCGGTGAGCCGGGCGCGCAGGCCGAAGTCGGTGCCGTTCTCCACCGCCTGCATGAACTCGTCGGACACGCGGACCGAGTTGTTCGCGTTCTGGTACTGCACCGAGGAGATGTCCGCGCCGGAGAGGTCCATGTCGAACCCGGCGTCGCGGAGGACCTTGATCTTCTCCTCTTCGCGCGCCTTGGTCTGGACGAACTCCTCGATGTCCGGGTGGTCGACGTCGAGCACGACCATCTTCGCCGCGCGCCGGGTGGCGCCGCCGGACTTGATGGTGCCCGCGGAAGCGTCGGCGCCGCGCATGAACGAGACCGGGCCCGACGCGGTGCCGCCGGAGGTCAGCAGCTCCTTCGAGGAGCGGATGCGGGAGAGGTTGAGGCCGGCGCCGGAGCCGCCCTTGAAGATCAGGCCCTCCTCGCGGTACCAGTTGAGGATCGACTCCATCGTGTCGTCGACGGCGAGGATGAAGCAGGCGCTCACCTGCTGCTTGGACGCCGTGCCGACGTTGAACCAGACCGGGGAGTTGAAGCTGAAGACCTGGTGCAGCAGCATCCAGGTGAGCTCGTGCTCGAAGATCTCGAGGTCCTGCGGCGTGGCGAAGTAGCCGTGGTCGCGCGCGGCCTTGACGTAGGTCTTCACGACCCGGTCGATGAGCTGCTTGAGGCTGCGTTCGCGCTGCGGGCTGCCGACGGCGCCGCGGAAGTACTTGCTGGTGACGATGTTGGTCGCGTTGACCGACCAGAACTCGGGGAACTCCACGCCGCGCTGCTCGAAGTTGACCGAGCCGTCGCGCCAGTTGGTCATCACGACGTCCCGCTGCTCCCAGGTGACCTGGTCGTACGGGTGCTGGCCCTCGGTCGTGAAGACGCGCTGCACGCTCAGCCCGCCGGCGGCCTTGCTCTTCTTGCCGGCGGCCGCGCCGGCTCCCACGGTTTCGGTCATCGGTCGATCCCTCACTCCCGCAGCGGGACGGCTAGTCGCCGTCTTCGCGCTGATCGCTCTCCTTCTGGGCAGCAGAACCCGCCATGGCCTCACGAAGATCGGCGATCTCCTTCTCGAAGTCCTCGACCGAGGAGAAGGACCGGTAGACGCTGGCGAACCGAAGGTAGGCGACCCCGTCGAGCTCACGCAGCGGGCCCAGGATGGCCAGGCCGACCTCGTGGCTCGGGATCTCCGCCAGCCCGGCGGAGCGGATCGACTCCTCCACGCGCTGCGCGAGCTGCTGCAGCGCGTCGTCGTCGACCGGCCTGCCCTGGCAGGCGCGGCGGACGCCGCTCACCACCTTGTCCCGGCTGAACTGTTCGGTGACCCCGGACCGCTTGACGACGGCGAGCACCATCGTCTCCGACGTCGTGAACCGCCGTCCGCACGACGCGCACGAGCGCCGCCTGCGGATCGCCTGGCCTTCATCCACCTCTCGGGAGTCGACGACCCGAGAGTCCGCATGCCGGCAGAACGGGCACCTCATCCGCCGATCACCTTCCCCTCCGCGCCGGCCGCCCCGGTCGACGTCCGCGGCCGCCACGCGCGGCCGCTGCCCGAGCACCCGGTACCCCTGCACCTGGTGATCGACTTGTGGACATCCGGTGGGTAAAGGCCGACCAGCTGTGGACAACTGCTGCCCAGTCTACCCCAACCTGTGGACCAACTACAGCGGTGTAACTACTACATATAGCGGGCGAGCGTAGAACTCGGCGGAGGTGCGCGCAAGCGACACGGCGGGTTTCGAGCACGCCTGGGTGAGCTTGGGCCGACCGCCGCCCGGAGGCTCGGACGCGCTTCGCCGGACGCCGGACCGCCGCGGCGCGGAGGCCGGAGCGACGTCACCCTGGTGGAGCAGCGGAACCCGCGCGCCGCACACCCCGCGGCCGGTGCCGCGGGCCCGGCGGGACGCCGCCGTCCGCGTGACCGATGGTTTCACCGGAGCGGGTGATTCTCGGCGGGCGGGGTCAGGGCGCGGGCACGGCATCGGCGACCGGGACCGTCAGCGGCAGCCCGGGCACCAGGACGGCCCGGTCCAGCCGGTTGAGCTCCTTGATCCGGGCGACGACCGCACCCGGCTCGCTGTCCGGGGCGAACCGCGCGGCCAGCGAGGACAGCGTGTCGCCCGGCCCGACCGACACCGTCGCGGTCCGCTCCGGCACCGGAGCGCCCGCGCCACCGCCCCCGAACAGCCCCAACCCGGTGACCACGAGGCAGCTCGCGACGGCGAGCGCGGCGAGCCACGGCCACCGCACCGGCACCCGCCGGGGCGCCGCGCAGGGCGCGCCGGCCGGACGGCGGCCCGCCACGACCCGCGCGCGTGTCGGCGGGCGCTGGACCTCACCGCGTCGCCCGCGCAGCACGCGCACGGGACGGGGCTGCGCCGGGACCGGGGTCGCCGGGCGGGCGTGCCCGCGTTCGGCCAGAATGGACATCCGAACCTCCTCGAAACCCTGGTGTCCGCCCCTTTCCGGGGCCGGAGCCGGCCCGTGGATCAAGGTCGAACAGGCGTTCTATCGAACGCCCGTGCGAAGGTCTACCACCTACCACCGACAAAATCGAGCGGACACGGCGTGTCGATCGAACAGATGTTTGAAATCGTCGTGCCCGGGGGCTAACGTCGGTGACCAGGGCATCTGCCGGGCAGGTGCCGCCGGCGAGGCTGCCCGCACCCGGCGGGCGGCGGCCGGCGCGCGATACGTGCAGCGAACGTCTGGGAGGCGACGCAGTGGCGAAGGAGAACAAGGCGGGCAGGACCAGTGGGTCCCCCGGTGGCTCGGGCAAGGTGCACGCCATGCCCGAGGTGTACGACGTGGACGAGACGCTGACCGTCCGCCAGCAGCAGGTGCTCGACGTGATCCGCACGTGGGTGAGCCGGTTCGGCTACCCGCCGAGCGTCCGCGAAATCGGCGAGGCGGTCGGGCTGACGTCGACGTCGTCGGTCTCGCACCAGCTGCGCGCGTTGCAGCGCAAGGGTTATCTGCGCCGGGACGCGAACCGCCCGCGCGCGGTCGGCGTCCTCGCGGCCACCGACGACAACCCCATGGGCATCGAGATGGACCAGCAGCCGGTCATGCCGAAGGCGGCGTACGTGCCGCTGGTCGGCCGGATCGCCGCCGGTGGCCCGGTGCTGGCCGAGCAGGCCATCGAGGACGTCTTCCCGCTGCCGCGGGAGATCGTCGGCGAGGGCGAGCTCTTCCTGCTCAAGGTCACCGGTGACTCGATGGTCGACGCGGCCATCACCGACGGCGACTGGGTCGTCGTCCGGCAGCAGCCGGACGCGGACAACGGCGAGATCGTCGCGGCGATGATCGACGGCGAGGCCACGGTCAAGACGTTCAAGCGCAAGGGCGGCCACATCTGGCTGATGCCGCACAACGAGGCGTACGAGCCGATCCCCGGCGACGACGCCACGGTGCTCGGCAAGGTCGTCGCGGTCCTGCGACGTCTTTGAGAGGACGCTTCCGGGCTCTCGCACGGCCCGGAAGCTTCACCGGATCGGATGATCTTCGGCCGTGGGGAGCCGGGATCAGCGACGGCTTCGGCGGCGCAGCTTGCTGAAGCCGAACCAGCCGAGGCCGACCACCGCGAGCGTGATCCCGGCGGCGGGCAGGACGGGGAGCCCGGCCCCGTCCCCCGCCGAGCCGGACGACACGTTCGCGCCGGTCGTCCCCTCCGCCGGTGCGCCGGACTGCGCGGCCAGTGCCGCCGCGCCCCGCACCGTGCGGAGGGGCTGGCCGACGCCTTCGCTGCCGGACACGAGAGTCCCGTCGGGGTCGAACGCGATCGCCTCGCCCTGCTTCTCCCCTGGCAACGGAATCCGGACCGGCGTGCGCTGCAACGCGGCCAGGACGTCTCCGTCCGGGGCCGCGTACACGTAGGCGTCGGTGTAGGTCCGCAGGGCGACGGCGCTCCCGTCAGCCATCGAGGCACCACCGGTCACCAGCACCGAGCCGATCGAGCCCACCGGCCCGCCCTGGGTGTCCGTCGTCTCGATCTTGACCGTGCCGACCTTCTCCAGGTTCGTCGGCCCGGGGCTGGCCAGCGGCCCCGAAGGCCGGTAGACGCGGGCTTCGCCGAGGATGTCCTTGGTGATCAGGTACGGCGTGCCCGCCTTGTCCATGATCAGCGCTTCGGTGTCGTGCTGGCCGTCCGGGTAGGTCAGCCGGTGCACGGTGACCTTGCCCTCGGGGCTCATCTCCAGCAGGGCGACCGTCAGCCGGCCCTTCTGGTTGTCGCCGGTGTCGGACAGCCACAGGCGCCCGTCGGGCGTGCGGGCCAGGTCTTCGACGTCGAACGGGTCCGTCCGATCGGTCATGACCTTCTGGACCTTGCAGTCGCGGCCGAGCACGAACACCTGGACCTTCGTGCCGCCGTCGTTGATCGCCCAGAACTTCGCCCCGTCGGAGACGAGGCCGGACAGCTCGCCGAGGCGGGAGTCCTTCACCGTGCACAACGGCTGGGGTGTCTCGGCCGCCGACGCGGGCACCGCCCCCGCGAACACGGCCATGAAGACGAGAACGACAGCCCAGCGCACCCAGCCACCTCCGTAGTGTGCGACTCCTGCAGCCGCACACTACGGAGACGTCTCAGGCCCTGGTCGAGTTGGTCTCGTACTCGCGCAAAGCCGCGGCGAGATCCGGGCGGACCCGCACCAGCAGGCGCGTGCCCTCCTCGGCGTGCTCCTCTTCGAGGACTTCGCCGTCCGCGTGCGCCCGCGCGACCAGCTCGCCGCGCGAGTAGGGCACGAGCACCTCGACGGTGACCTCCGGCCGCGGCAGGCGGTCGGCGATCACGTCGACGAGCTCGGTGATGCCCGCCCCGGTCCGGGCCGAGACCTGGACCGACCCGGCCAGCGCGTGGCGCAGCCGGGCGAGGCTGACCTCGTCGGACGCGTCGATCTTGTTGATCACCAGCAGCTCCGGCGGGAGCGGTTCCTTGCGCTTGCGGGTGATCTCGCCGAGCACCTCGCGCACGGCGCTGACCTGCTCCTCCGGCGCCGGGTCGGACCCGTCCACCACGTGCAGCAGCAGGTCCGCGTCCGCGGCCTCCTCCAGCGTCGAGCGGAACGCGTCGACCAGCTGGTGCGGCAGGTGCCGCACGAACCCGACGGTGTCGGTCAGCGTGTAGCCGCGCCCGTCCGCGGTCTGCGCGCGCCGCGTGGTCGGGTCGAGGGTGGCGAACAGCGCGTCCTCCACCAGCACCCCGGCCCCGGTCAGCGCGTTGAGCAGGCTCGACTTGCCGGCGTTGGTGTAGCCGACGATCGCCACGCTGGGCACCTCGTTGGCCAGCCGCCGCCCGCGCTTGGTCTCGCGGATGGTGTCCATGGCGGCGATCTCGCGACGCAGCTTCGCCACGCGCTTGTTGATCCGCCGCCGGTCGGTCTCGAGCTTGGTCTCACCGGGACCACGCAGGCCGACGCCGCCGTTCGCGCCACCGGCACGGCCACCGGCCTGCCGGGACAGCGACGCACCCCACCCACGCAGCCGCGGGATCAGGTACTGCAGCTGGGCCAGCTCGACCTGCGCCTTGCCCTCCTTGGACCGGGCGTGCTGGGCGAAGATGTCGAGGATCAGCGCGGTCCGGTCGATGACCTTGACCTTCACCTTCTCCTCGAGCTGCCGCAGCTGGCCCGGCGAGAGCTCGCCGTCGCAGATCACGGTGTCGGCGCCGGTGGAGCCGACGATGTCCCGCAGCTCCCGCACCTTGCCCGAGCCGATGTAGGTGGCCGGGTCCGGCTTGGTCCGCCGCTGGATGAGGCCTTCGAGGACCTCCGAGCCCGCCGTCTCGGCCAGGCGCGCCAGCTCGGCCAGCGACGCCTCGGACTGCAGGGCCGTGCCCTCGGTCCACACGCCGACCAGCACGACGCGTTCCAGCCGCAGTTGCCGGTACTCGACCTCGGTGACGTCGTCCAGCTCCGTGGACAGTCCCCTGACCCGGCGCAGCGACGCCCGGTCCTCGAGCTCCATCTCACCTGTCGACGGGTCTCCGTCGTACAGGTCGTCGTCGTGGTCTTCGGTGTGTGTCAGTTCTGTCATCGTGCCTCCATGTTCCCACGATTCGCCGCGGGAACCGAACTTTTACGTGCTGGGATAGGTGGCGAGGTAGATCGCGGTGCGTTCCGCGCCGGGACGGCGGGGACGCGCGCGGAACTCCTCGAGCAGGTCCTCGAGCCGCGACTCCAGCTCCGCCCGCTCCTCGGGGGCCACCTGGACGACCAGGCGTGTCTGGTGCACGCCGTCGAATCCGGTCTCGGCGATCTCGGCCAGATAGGCCTCGAGTACCGCCTGTTCCACGCCCTTGTCACCGCATGAGTCGAGTGTCCACGAAAGCCCCGTCGAAAGATACGGAATTTCTTTGGCGCCCCGGGCCCCGCGACGCGGCGGCTGCGCGGCGAGGAAACCGGTTTCGACCAGCTTGCGCACGTGGTGCAGGGTGGTCGCCGGGTCCCGGCCGAGCCGCTGGGCGAAGCTCCTTGTTCGTCAGCGCCTCCGAGAAGGTCAACCGGATGATGCGCAGCCGTATTCCGGAGGCCAGCGCGGCGGCCTCGGCTTCGGTGGCGGTACGTCGTTTCGCGGGTGGCACGGGTTCAGCCTAGAGCGATAGTGATTGACACTTTCCAATCACTCCCGCCAGACTCGGCCCATGCGCAGGGGGTCACTGTTCTTCCACGCCGACTTCCGGCGGCTCTGGGCCGGGGACACGGCCAGCCAGCTCGGCACCACGGTCGGGTACACCGCGATTCCGCTGCTCGCGGCGGTGACGCTGGCCGCGACGCCGTTCGAGATGGGCCTGCTGACCGCGGCCCAGACGCTCGCGTTCCTGCTGATCGGCCTGCCCGCCGGCGTGTGGGTCGACCGGCTGCGCCGCCGCCGGGTCATGCTCGCCGCCGACTTCACCCGCTTCGCGCTGCTGCTGAGCGTGCCGCTCGCCTGGTGGGCCGGGGTGCTGACGCTCGCACAGCTGCTGGTCGTCGTGCTGTTCGTGGGTGTCGCGACCGTGTTCTTCGACGTCGCCTACCAGTCGTACCTGCCCTCGCTCGTCGGCCGGGAGCGCCTGCTGGAAGGCAACGCCAAGCTGCAGGCCGTCCAGTCGGTCGCGGGGATCGCCGGGCCGAGCGGCGCCGGCGTGCTGATCCAGCTGGTCACCGCGGCGAACACCGTGTTGGTCACCGCCGTGGGCTACCTGGCGTCGGCGCTGTGCCTGCTGCGCATCCGCGCGGTCGAGCCGGAACCGGAGCGCACCGGCCACGCCCGGCTGCTGCCGCAGATCGCCGAAGGACTGCGGTTCGTCTTCTCCGACAAGCCGTTGCGCGCCAGCGTCGCCTGCACGGCGACGGCGAACCTTTTCAACGGCGCCTTCACCGCCGTGGAAGTGCTGTTCCTGACCCGCACCGTCGGGCTGCCCCCGGCCGCGGTCGGCGTGCTGCTGGCCGCCGGCGGCACGGGCGGGATCCTGGGCGCGATCGTCGCCGGCGCGCTGTTCCGGCGGATCGGCCACGCCCGCGCGATCTGGCTGGTCCCCCTGCTCACCTGGCCGGCGCACCTGCTGGTCCCGCTCGCCGCGCCGGGCTGGCGACTCGGGCTGGCCGCGACCGGGCTGGTCGTCTGCGGGTTCGGGATCATCGTCTACAACGTCGCCTCGGTCTCCTACCGGCAGGCGATCTGCCCGGACCGGCTGCTGGGGCGGATGAACGCGAGCGCGCGGTTCGTCGTCTGGGGCACGATCCCGCTCGGCGGGCTGCTGGGCGGCGCGCTCGGCGAAGGACTCGGGCTGCGCGGCGCGATGTGGGTGGCCGTGGCCGGTGAGGCGGCTTCGGCGCTGTGGGTCGTGTGCTCGCCCCTGCGGCACATGCGGGACCTGCCCACCGAGGCGAAAAGCGATTCCCGGGCCGCCTAGAGTTGCTCCATGACAACCCCACACGAGCGCCCGCGAGTCCCGGACAAGGTCGGTGTCGACGGTCTGGAGGCCAAGTGGGTACCCGTATGGGAATCCACCGGCACCTACCGCTTCGACCGCACCAAGACCCGCGACGAGATCTATTCGATCGACACGCCCCCGCCGACGGTCAGCGGGTCCCTGCACATCGGGCACGTGTTCTCCTACACCCACACCGACGTGCTGGCGCGGTTCAAGCGGATGCGCGGCGCCGAGGTGTTCTACCCGATGGGGTGGGACGACAACGGCCTGCCGACCGAACGCCGGGTGCAGAACCACTTCGGCGTCCGCTGCGACCCGTCGCTGCCCTACGACCCGGACTTCCGCGCCCCGGAGAAGCCGGGCAAGGACGTGGTCTCGATTTCGCGGCGCAATTTCGTCGAGCTGTGCGAAACCCTCACCGAGACCGACGAAAAGGTCTTCGAAGAACTGTGGCGGCGGCTCGGGCTGTCGGTCGACTGGACGATGACCTACCAGACGATCGGGCACGACTCGCGGCTGATCTCGCAGCGCGCGTTCCTGCGCAACCTCGAACGAGGCGAGGCCTACCAGGCCGAAGCGCCGACGCTCTGGGACGTGTCGTTCCGGACCGCCGTCGCCCAGGCCGAGCTGGAGGACCGCGAACGCCGCGGTGCGTTCCACGACTTGGCGTTCACCGGGCCCGACGGCGCCGACGTCGTGATCGCGACGACCCGGCCGGAGCTGCTGCCCGCGTGCGTCGCGCTGGTCGCGCACCCCGATGACGAGCGGTTCCGGCCGCTGTTCGGGAAGACCGTGCGGACGCCGGTGTTCGGCGTCGAGGTGCCCGTGGTGGCGCACCACCTCGCGGACCCGGAGAAGGGCCGCGGCATCGCGATGGTGTGCACGTTCGGTGACACCACCGACGTCACCTGGTGGCGCGAGCTGCGCCTGGCGACGCGGGTGGTGCTGGGCCGCGACGGCCGGTTCCTGCCCGACGCGCCGTCCGGCGTGCCCGCGGAGGCCTACGCGCCGCTGGTCGGCAAGACCGTCCACACGGGACGCGAGATCATGGTGCGCCTGCTGCGCGAAGCCGGGGCCCTGCACGGGGAACCGCGGCCGATCACGCACTCGGTGAAGTTCTACGAAAAGGGCGACAAGCCGCTGGAGATCGTCGCCAGCAGGCAGTGGTACCTCCGCAACGGCGGCACCGACCCGGCGTTCCGGGAGCGGATGCTCGCCCGCGGCGAAGAGCTGAACTGGGTGCCGAAACACATGCGCGTCCGGTACTCGGCGTGGGTCGAGAACCTCGCCGGGGACTGGCTGGTCAGCCGCCAGCGGTTCTTCGGGGTGCCGATCCCGGTCTGGTACCGGCTCGACGCCAACGGCGAGCCCGACTACGACGCGCGGCTGCTGCCGGACACGCTGCCGGTCGACCCGAGCAGCGACGTCCCGCCGGGCTTCGCCGAGGACCAGCGCGGGGTGCCGGGTGGGTTCGCCGCAGACCCGGACGTGATGGACACGTGGGCGACGTCGTCCCTGACGCCGCAGATCGTGGGCCGCTGGAGCGTCGACGACGACCTGTTCTCGCGCGTGTTCCCGATGGACCTGCGGCCGCAGGCGCACGAGATCATCCGCACCTGGCTGTTCTCGACGGCGGTGCGCGCGGAGCTGGAGCACGGCGTGCTGCCGTGGCGGGAGACGTCGATCGCGGGCTGGGTGCTCGACCCGGACCGCAAGAAGATGTCGAAGTCCAAGGGCAACGTGACGACGCCGGTGGACATGCTGGAGCGCCACGGTTCGGACGCGGTCCGGTACTGGGCGGCGAGCGCGCGGCCGGGCGTCGACACGGCGGTGGACGAAGGCCAGATGAAGGTCGGCCGCCGCCTGGCGACGAAGCTGCTGAACGCGAGCCGGTTCGTGCTCGGCCTCGGCGTGCCGTCCGCTTCCGCGGTCGCGACCGAGCCGCTCGACCGGGCGTTGCTGGCGTCGCTTTCGGCCGTCGTTTCCTCGGCGACCGAAGCGTTGGAGGCACTCGACTACGCGCGGGCGCTGCAGGTGACCGAGACGTTCTTCTGGACGTTCTGCGACGACTACGTCGAGCTGGTGAAGGGCCGCGCGTACGGCGACCTCGGCCCGTCCGAGGCGGCTTCGGCGCAGGCGGCGCTGGTCACGGCGTTGTCGGCGGTGCTGCGGTTGTTCGCGCCGTTCCTGCCGTTCGCGACCGAGGAGGTCTGGTCGTGGTGGCAGGAGGGTTCGGTGCACCGGGCTTCATGGCCGTCGGTGTCGGCGTCCGACGGGGACCCGGAGCTGCTCGCCCTGGCGAGCCAGGTGATCGCGGCGGTGCGCCGCGCGAAGACCGACGCGAAGGTGTCGATGCGCTCGCCGGTGGAGACGCTCACGGTGACCGGCCCGGCCGACGTGCTGGCGCGGTTCGCGGACATCCAGGCGGACATCCGCGTCGCGGGCGCGATCGCGGCGGTCGAGACCCGCGAAGGCGACTTCGCGGTGGAGGCGAAGGTCGGCTGACGCCGGTGGGCCGCCGTCGTCACGAACCGGCGGCGGCCCACCAGGCTTCGTCGATCTCGCCGCGCGCCACGATCTCCGCGGGCCCCGACAGCGTCGACGCGCCCCGGGACACCGTCACCTCGACGCGGCCACCCGGGATGTCCACTGTGGACGCGCCCGTGTCGGTGCCCGCGAGGTGGAAGGCCGCCGCCACCGCGGCCACCGTGCCCGTGCCGCACGCCCGCGTCTCCCCCACGCCGCGCTCGTGCACGCGCATCCGCAGCGCGCCCTCGCCGAGGCGGTTGACGAACTCGAGGTTCACCCCGTGCGGGAAGAAGTCGTGGTCGAAGTCGGGCTGGTCGCGCAGGTCCAGGCCCGCGACGTCGTCCTCGAGCACCGACACCAGGTGCGGGTTGCCGACGTCGACGGCCACGCCGGAGAACGGCCGCCCGGCCACCATCGTGACCGACGTGCCGGTGATCGTCGCCGGTCCCATCTGGACGGTCACCGACCGGTCCGGGTGCACCACCAGCGGCCGGTCGCCCGCCCGGGTGCCGATGACGAACTCGCCTTCGGTCTCCAAGCCCGCTTCCACGAGGTAGCGGGCGAAGACGCGGGTGCCGTTGCCGCACATCTCGGCGATCGACCCGTCGGCGTTGCGGTAGTCCATGAACCACTCGCCCGCGGACGGCTCGTCGAGCGCGGCGGCGCGGACGACGCGCAGCACGCCGTCGGCCCCGAGGCCGCGGCGGCGGTCGCACAGCGCGGCGACCCTCGCCTCGGTCAGCTCGAGGCGGCCCGCCGGGTCGGGGAGCAGCACGAAGTCGTTCTGCGTGCCGTGCCCCTTGAGGAACTCGATTCCGCCCATGGGTCGAGATTACCGGCCCAGGGTATCCAGGACGCGTGCGGCCAGCCCGGGATCGGCGCCGTCGAACCAGTGGATCCGCTTGTCGCGCCGGAACCAGGACCGTTGCCGCCGGACGAAGCGCCGGGTCGCCTGCGCGGTCGCCGCGGCGGCCGCCTCGAAGTCGCTTTCGCCGTCCAGCTCGGCGAGCACCTGCTGGTACCCGAGGGCCTGCGACGCCGTCTTCCCCTCGCGCAGGCCGCGCTTCTCCAGCTCGCGCACTTCGTCGACCAGCCCGGCCGCGAACATGCGCCGGACGCGCTCGTCGACGCGCTCGTCGAGCTCGCCGGGCTCCCGGTCGACGCCGATCAGGACCGTGCCGTAGCGCGCCGGCCCCGGCTTGGGCAGGTTCGCCGAGAACGGCTCGCCGGTGATCTCGATGACCTCCAGGGCGCGCACGATCCGCCGGGTGTTCGTCGGCAGGATCGCGGCCGCCGCGGCCGGATCGCGCTCCCCCAGGCGGGCGTAAAGCGCGGGGGTGCCGAGCTCCGCGGCTTCGGCGTCCAGCCGGGCCCGCA
Organism: Amycolatopsis nalaikhensis; assembly: GCF_030264295.1. Taxonomy (GTDB): domain Bacteria; phylum Actinomycetota; class Actinomycetes; order Mycobacteriales; family Pseudonocardiaceae; genus Amycolatopsis; species Amycolatopsis nalaikhensis. Next base: position 10,420,424 of record NZ_CP127173.1, read on the forward strand.
CGGCCGGGTCGGTGCCGGGGAAGCGCAGGTCGTCGAGCACTGCCTGGACGTACAGGCCGGACCCGCCGGCCAGCACCGGCACCTTCCCGGCGGCCAGCAGGCGCTCGATGTCGGCGCGCGCCTCGCGCTGGTAGGCGGCGACGGACGCCGTCTCGGTCACCTCCAGCACGTCGAGCTGGTGGTGCGGGACGCCGCGGCGCTCGGCCTCGGTGGCCTTCGCGGTGCCGATGTCCATGCCCCGGTAGAGCTGCAGCGCGTCGGCGTTGACGACCTCACCGCCCAGCTCCAGGGCCAGGTCGACGGCCAACGCCGTCTTGCCGGTGGCCGTCGGGCCGACGACCGCGACCGCGGCGACGGGGCTGTTCACGACGGCTGACGATACCGGCGGGCCGACACGGAGCGTCCACCGGAAGTAGGATCACGTGCTTCGAGTGGCTCATCCGGTACCACGGTGCGCGCTGAGCTGCTTGAATGCCGCGTGGGGGTCGTAGCATCCGAGCACGGCCCGTGACGACCGCATTACCCGGCCCCGCTTCCGCGGCGGGGCGCCCGCGCGAGCGGGCGTACAGGCGATAAGGAGCCTGCGATGGCCCAGGAGAACACTTCCACCGGTACCCCGGCCCCGCACCCGGTGCCGCACGCGCTGCACGCCGGGCACGCCGCCCCGCCCGTGCCGCCCGCCGAGCCCACCCCGTCCACCTGGGGCCGGATCGACGACGAGGGCACCGTCTACGTCATCACCGCCGAGGGTGAACGCGCCGTCGGCGTCTGGCAGGCAGGCAGCCCCGACGAGGGCCTCGTGCACTACGCCCGCCGCTTCGACGACGTGCGCACCGAGGTCGAGCTGCTGGAGACCCGGCTGATCTCCGGCGCGGGCGACCCGAAGCACGCGCTGTCGAGCGCGACCCAGATCCGCGACGGCCTGGCCGAGGCGGCGGTGGTCGGCGACCTGGCCGCGCTCGCCGCGCGGCTGGAGTACGTCATCGGGCACGCCGAGAAGGCGCTGGCCAGCGCGAAGGCGGAGCGCGAGGAAGCCCGCGCGGCGGCCGTCGCCCGCAAGCAGGCGCTGGCCGAGGAGGCCGAGAAGATCGCCGCGGAGTCCACGCAGTGGAAGGCCGCGGGCGACCGGCTGCGCACGATCCTGGACGAGTGGAAGACGGTCAAGGGCGTCGACCGCAAGACCGACGACGAGCTGTGGAAGAGGTTCTCGAAGGCCCGCGAGGCGTTCAACCGCCGCCGCGGCTCCCACTTCGCCGAGCTGGACAAGCAGCGTGCCTCGGCCAAGCAGCGCAAGGAAGAGCTCATCGCCGAGGCCGAGGCCATCAGCGAGTCCGAGGACTGGGGCGAAACGGCAGGTCGCTACAAGGACCTGATGACCGAGTGGAAGGCCGCCGGCCGCGCGCCGAAGGACAGCGACGAGGCGCTGTGGCAGCGGTTCCGCGCGGCGCAGGACAAGTTCTTCGCCCGCCGGTCGGCGGTGTTCTCCGAGCGCGACGCGGAGTTCGCCCAGAACGCGGCCCGCAAGGAAGAGCTGCTGATCGAGGCGGAGAAGATCGACGCGGCGGCCAACCTCGAGGCGGCGAAGAGCGCGCTCCGGCGGATCCAGGAGCAGTGGGACGAGATCGGCAAGGTCCCCCGCGAGCGGATCCGCGAGCTGGACGGACGCCTCAAGGCGGTCCAGGACGCGGTCAAGTCGGCCGAGGACACGCGGTGGCGCCGGACGGACCCGGAGGCTCAGGCCCGGGCGGCTCAGTTCCGGGAGCGGGTCGAGCAGTTCGAGGCTCAGGCCGCGAAGGCTCGGGCCGCCGGGGATGAGCGGCGGGCCAAGAAGGCCGATGAGCAGGCTGCCCAGTGGCGTGAGTGGCTTCAGGCCGCTGAGGCCGCCGTGGCTGATCGCTGAGTTCGTTGTCCATGAAGGCCTCCTTACCGGCTTCGATGACCGGGAAGGGGGCCTTCACGGCTGTTCGGGTGCTGAAGGGGACGTTCATCGCATCTGATGCGCTGAAGGGGACTTTCCTGGCATGTGATGAGAGGAAAGGGCCCTTCAGCCCACCCGGGCGGACCGAGCCTGATCGCCGAGTCGCGACGACTTCTCGGGCCGGCGCGGGGTGGTCGGGTCCGCTTGGCCGAGGCAGACCGCCCCAAAGCCGCCGCGTGCCCGCCGCGTGCCCGCCGCTCGGCAAGGTGAGGGTTAACGCGTCACCCGAAGCGGTGTGACCGCCTCCACGGCCGGGGGTTTCCGGGCGCTTTCCGCCACCCCCGGTGCTCCACTTTGATCATGACCAGGACACCGTTCAGCGCCAGAAGGATCCTCTCCGCTCTGGTGATCAGCATCGCCGTCGCCGGGCTTGTTCCGGCCGTCGCCGCTCCCGCCTCCGCCGCGCCGGGTACTGCCTCCGTCGAAGCAGGCAAAGGCAAGGTGAAGGTCGACGGGAAGCTCGGCAAGGACCACGTCAAGGTCAACGAGAAGGTCTCGCTCAAGGGCAGCCTCAAGGTGCTCGACGCCGCCCGCGCCGATGGCACCGAGAGCCTCGAAGCCGTCTTCGTGCAGCAGCTGCAGGCCGGTGTGTGGGTGAACATCGCCGACACCTCGTGCCGCCCGAACGGGAGCTTCTCGCTGAGCCTCAGCTTCAGCCTGAGCGCCACCATCTCGCTGCGGCTGTACCACCCCGAGACGACCTTGTACGCCGCCGCCTATTCGTCGAGCACGCTCGTCCTGCGGGTCGGCTGAACCGCGTCAGGACCGGGAAAACGCCGTCCGCATCCACTGGACGGCCAGGCAGATCATCGCCACCCACGCGATGATCAGGCCGAAGCCGGGTCCGCCGCCGGCGGCTCCGCTCGCGTGCGACGACTGCTGCGACCAGATCGCCAGCAGCCCGTCCACCGAGGCGAACCAGCCGCCGGCGGCGCACACCCACGCCAGCCACCAGCGCCGTGTCACCAGGGCCAGCGCCGAGGCGAAGATGCCGACGGCCGTCGACGTCGCCGCGAACAGCTGCGGGATGCCGCCGCCCTCGCCGGCCAGCACCTGCCAGCCCGCGTGGTCGCCCACCCACGGGAGGATCTGGCAGACCAGCAGCACGAACGTGAACACCGCGATGGTGAACCCGCGGCGGCCCAGCTCCACCGTGCGGGACGCCCGCTCGCCCACCTCGTCGATCTCGGCGGCCAGCTCGGCCAGCTCGCCGTTGCCCTTGGACTCCGTCACAGCGCACACCCACTCACCGGCTCGGGCTGGGCGGCCGGGGCACCGAAGCCCGGCAAGCCCAGCGTGACGCCGCTCGTCTTCGGCCGCAGACCGGCCTCCGCGTTGTCGCCCGCCCGCGTCCGCCGGTGGGACAGCAGGTCGCCGTCGGCCACCAGGTGGTGCGGCGCGCCGTAGGTCACCACCGTCTCGACGACGTCGCCCGGGCGGACCGCGCGGTCCACGTTGGCGCCCGTCGGTGTGAAGTGCACCAGGCGCCCGTCGCGGGCACGGCCGCTCATCCGCTGCGTCTCGGCGTCCTTGCGGCCTTCGCCCTCCGCGACGAGCAGCTCGACGCGGCGGCCGACGATCTTCTTGTTCTCTTCCCAGGAAATCGCGTTCTGCAGCTCGACCAGGCGGTCGTAGCGCTCCTGCACGACCTCCTTCGGCAGCTGGTCCGGCATCGTCGCGGCCGGCGTGCCCGGGCGCTTCGAGTACTGGAACGTGAACGCGCTGGAGAAACGCGCCTGCGCGACGACGTCCAGGGTGGCCTGGAAATCCTCCTCGGTCTCACCGGGGAAGCCGACGATGATGTCGGTGGTGATCGCCGCGTCCGGCATCGCCGCGCGGACCTCGTCGAGGATCTTCAGGAACCGCGCCGAGCGGTAGGACCGCTTCATCTCGCGCAGCACCCGGTCGGAGCCGGACTGCAGCGGCATGTGCAGCTGGTGGCACACGTTCGGCGTCTCGGCCATGGCGTCGATGACGTCGGAGGTGAACGCCGCGGGGTGCGGCGAGGTGAAGCGCACGCGCTCGAGGCCGTCGATGGTCCCGCACGCGCGCAGCAGCTTGCCGAACGCCAGCCGGTCGCCGAACTCGACGCCGTAGGAGTTCACGTTCTGGCCGAGCAGGGTGACCTCGAGCACGCCCTCGGCGACGAGCGCCTCGACCTCGGCGAGGATCTCGCCGGGCCGCCGGTCGCGTTCCTTGCCGCGCAGGGCCGGGACGATGCAGAAGGTGCAGGTGTTGTTACACCCGACCGAAACCGACACCCAGCTCGCGTAGGACGATTCGCGCCGCGCGGGCAACGTCGAGGGGAACGTCTCGAGGGATTCCAGGATCTCGACCTCGGCCTCGGCGTTGTGCCGCGCGCGCTCCAGCAGCGTCGGCAGCGACCCGATGTTGTGCGTGCCGAACACGACGTCGACCCAGGGCGCGCGCTTGACGATCTCGCCGCGGTCCTTCTGCGCGAGGCACCCGCCGACGGCGATCTGCAGGTCGGGGTTCGCGACCTTGTCGGGACGCAGGTGCCCGAGGGTGCCGTACAGCTTGTTGTCCGCGTTCTCCCGGACGGCGCAGGTGTTGAACACGATCAGGTCCGGCTTGGCGCCCCCGCTCGCGGGGACGTAGCCGGCTTCCTCGAGCTGCCCGGCGAGCCGCTCGGAGTCGTGCACGTTCATCTGGCAGCCGAAGGTGCGGATCTGGTACGCCCTGGGTGCCTGGTTCTCGGTCATCGACCACCAGGGTAGCCCCGCTTCCGGGGGCTAGTTCGCGGTGCCCTCGGCTCCCGTGAGCAGCGCGACCATGCTGTGCGGCGCATCGGGACCGAACATGAGCTCCGCCATGTCTTCTTCGTCCGCGTGGTCCGCCGCGCGGGGGAACAACCCCGCTTCGTACTCGGCCAGTGCCGCTTCGACGTCGCCGTGGCGAGCGATCGCCAGGCCCAGCTCGGCGCCGTCCTGCATGGCCAGGTTGGCTCCTTCGCCGTTCGGGGGCATCAAGTGCGCCGCGTCGCCGAGCAGCGTCACGCCCGGGGTGCGGTCCCAGCGGTGGCCCGGCGGCAGCGTGTACAGGCGGCGCGGCACCGGCGGGACGTCGCTCTCGGTGATCAACGCCGTCAGCTCGGGCGCCCAGCCGTCGAACTCCGCGGCGACCTGGGCCGCGGGCCAGTCCTCGGGCCGCACCAGCTGCGCGTACCCGTGCAGCGTCCCGCCGCTTTCGCGGTGCCCCAAGATCCCCTGCCCCGGCGCGAGTGCGAACAGCGATCCCGCGCCGACCGCCTTCGCCGCGGCCGGGTGGCGGGTGTCCGCGTCGAACAGGAACGTCTCGACGACCGACACGCCGACGTACGACGGCACCGCGTCCGAGACCAGCGGACGGACCCGCGACCACGCGCCGTCCGCGCCGACCAGCAGGTCGGTGACGACCGACGCGCCGTCGGCGAGGCTCACCTCGTGCCGGCCGCCGCCGAGGGGACGTGCGCCGGTGACCTTGTGTCCCCAGCGGACGACGCCGCGCGGGAGCGCGTCGAGCAGCAGCTGCCGCAGCTCGCCGCGCTGGACCTCGGGGCGCTCGCCCGTTCCGTCGTCCGGCCGGTCGAGCAGCACCGTCCCCTCGCGGTCGAGGACGCGGTACGACTCGCGGCCCGGCAGCACCAGTTCGCGGAAGCCGTCGAGCAGCCCGGCGGCCTCGAGCGCGGGCTGCCCGTTCCCCGGGTGGATGTCGAGCATCCCGCCCTGGCGACGCGCGTCCGGCGCCGCCTCCGCCTCGTAGACCGTGACCGGCACGCCGTGGACGTGCAGGACGCGCGCCAGCACCAGGCCGCCGAGCCCGGCTCCGATGATCGTGACCATGAAGACCTCCGCCAGATTGGATTGCCATTCCAATCACCGTAGCACGACTTTGGATCGCCGATCCAAATATGGCATGATGCGCCCATGGCGAAGCGAGCCCCACGGCGCACCGACGGGCTGTCGAGGGAGGTCATCGTCCGGGCCGCGACCGCGATCCTCGACGACGGCGGCGAGACCGCGCTGACCTTCCGCGCCCTCACGACCCGGCTGAGCACCGGCTACGGCGCGATCTACCACCACGTCGAGAACAAGAGCGACCTGCTCGCCGCGGCCACCGACGACGTCGTCGGCCGCGTCATGACCGGCGTGGTCGTCGATGGCGACCCGCGCGAAGCCCTGCGAACCGTGGCACTGGGCCTGTTCGACGCGATCGACGCCCACCCCTGGGTCGGCACCCAGCTCTCCCGCGAACCGTGGCGGCCCGCGCTGCTGGCGGTCTACGAACGCATCGGCGGCCTGCTCGACGAGCTCGGCGTTCCCGAGCCGACCCTCTTCGACGCCGCGGGCGCACTCGTCAACTACGTCCTCGGCGTCGCCGGGCAGAACGCCGCCAACGCCCGCCTGCTCACCGCGGGCGAGAACGACCGGGCGGCCTTCCTGACCTCCGTCGCCGACCGGTGGGCGCGGCTCGACCCCGGCGAGTTCCCCTTCGTGCACAAGGCCGCGACGCGGCTGCGCGACCACGACGACCGCGAGCAGTTCCTGGCGGGCGTCGACATCTTCCTGGCCGGGATCGCCACCCTCGGCTAAGCGGCCGTGGCGGCCCAGGCGGCGAGCTCGGCACGAGCCGCGGCGACCTGGGCCTCGGTCGGCGTGGATTCGACGACCAGGGCGTAGTGCAGCCCCGGCGTCGCGGCCAGTCGCAGACGGTCGCCGGATCGCGTCGCCGGGACGTCGCTGACCACCGTCGGCGTCATCCCGGCCGGGACGTGCAGCTCGGTCGGCGCGCCCGTCTCGGCTCCTCGCCACACCAGGACGCCGTAGCGGCCGGTGCCGGTCAGCGCCGCCGTCGCGGGCATCGTCGACGGCACCTGGTTCCACGTCAGCGTCTTGCCGCCGTCGCGCGAGCGGTCCTCGTAGGTGAACGCCAGCGCGTGGCCGGCGACCGCCGCCGGGTAGAGGCGGTCGAGCAGGCGGGCGTCCTGGCGGAGCTGGACCGTGCCGTCGTCCGCCGTGCGGGCCGCCGAGAAGTCCTCGCCGTTCCAGGCGTCGCCTTCGGTGCGGACCTTGTCCGGGTTGTCGTTCATCAGCTCGTGGTGACGGCCGCTGTAGATGTCCCAGTGCCACTGGGTTCCGGACAGCACCGGGCCCGACTGCGCCGGGCGGCGCCACCAGTCCGCTCCGGAGACCCGCGAGTCCAGTGCCTGGTACATCGCCTTGTCCACGGTCGGGGCCTTGTCGGAGGTGTAGCCCGTCAGCGGGTGGCCGAACTCCGTGACGATCGCCGCCGTGCCCAGTGCCGCCGCCCGGTCGCGGACCGCGCCGAAGTCCCCGCTGTACTGCCCGTCGCCCGCCTTGCCCGGCATGAACACGCCCGACTGGGCGAGCTGGTCGTAGAAGTGCGTGTTGAACACGAACCGCGGCCCCAGCGCGCCGGTGTCCTGGAACCCGCCGGGGTGCAGCTGGAAGGAGATGTTGGCGTTCCAGAACATGTTCGGCTCGACGAAGGCGGGTTTGTCCTGCCAGCCCGCGGAATCCATCGCCGCGCGGAACCGCTGGAAGAACGGCCACAGCACGTCCCGCTCCCACGCCCGGCTGTCCTGTCCTTGGTCGTACCGCCCGGCGAAGGGCTCGTTGTAGGGGTCGAGACCCGCGATCCCGGCGAACTGGCCGGCGGTCAGGTTCTGCCGCAGGTACTTCATCGTCTCGACGGCTTGGCCGACGAAGTCGTCCTGGATCCCGCGCGCGTTGTGCCAGAAGTCCTTGGTGGCGTCCTGGACCGCGCCGTTCTGCGTGATGTTCTGTCCCCAGTGGACACACAGGCCGCAGCTCTCCGCCGGGTAGTTCCCGCCGTCGACGACCCACTTCGGCGCGCCGTCGCCGCTGTACCAGCTGCCGCGGTTGAAGAGGTAGCGGGAAAACAGGTCCTGGTGGAAGTCCGGCAGAACCGTGAACCCCTCGTCAAGGAACGCCTTGAGCTGCTCGGCCAACGCCGCGAGGTAGCGCGTGTCCACCGGCCCGTGCACGGGCTGGATCCCCGCCCACGACAACGGGAACCGCACGGCGTTCGCTCCGGTGAGCGCGCGCATCGACTGGGCCGACCGGCGCGCGTCGGCCGCGTTCGCGAAGGGCAGGAAGCCGTTCTCCGCCAGCTTCGCCTCGCCGGAGACGTTGAAGCCGCGCAAGACGACTTCCCGGCCGTACTCGTCGACGAAGGTCGAGCCGCGCACGGTGAGCTGGTGCGGCCGGACATCCTCGGCGACGGCGGCCGCGGTGACGCTGGACGTCATCGCGACGGCGGTGAGCAGGGCGACGAGCACGCGCATGCCGACTCCAAACGCGAAGAAGTTTCGCGAAAAGGTAGCGAGCGCCCCGGAGGCCGTCAAGCCGCCCATCGGGTATTTGTTAGCGCTAACAGACAGCAAGATCTTGTCCCAGCGGGCAAAACCGACGATTGACCACCTGTGGATCGGGAGTTATGTTAGCGCTCACTTCGCGCTCGGCGGCGACCCGGAGAATCTGCCGCGCGCCTCCCCGCGCCGTCGGCGCCCGCCTTCCCTGGAGCCGGAATGCCCGTACGACTCTCGGCGACACCGTCGTCGCCGAACTCCGCCCGACGGCGCCGGCCACTGGCCGCGCTCGTCACCGCCCTCACCTTCGCGGCGACGGCCATGACCGCGCTGGCGGATTCCGGCCACGCGGCGACCCTCGACGAGGGGCTGGTGGTCCGCTACGACCTCACCGGCGGTTCCGGGACCACGGTGCCCGACGCGTCGGGACACGGGCGCGACGCCACCGTGAGCGGCGACGCCACCTGGCAGGGCGAGGAAGGCCTGCGGCTCGGCGGTGTGAACGGGCACGTCCACCTGCCCGACAACCTCATGCGGGACCTCACCGACATCACGGTGTCGGTCCAGGTGAACGTCGCCACCGACCAGGGCACGCCGTATTTCCTGTGGGGGCTGGGAAACACGCTGAACGGCACCGGCGACGGCTACCTGTTCGCCACCGGGGACCAGTTCCGCGCCTCGATCGCCTCCGGCAACTGGTCGACCGAGCAGACCGCGAGCGCCGGGCGCAACCTGGCGCGCGGCAGCTGGCGCACCATCACCTACGCCCTCGGCGGCGGGACCGCGGTCCTGTACGAAGACGGGATCGAGGTCGCCCGCAAGACCGGCGTGACGATCACGCCCGGCTCGATCGGCGGCGGCACGACCACGGCGAACTACCTCGGCCGATCGGTCTACACCGGCGACAAGTACCTGAAGGGCGACGTCCGCGACTTCCGCGTCTACGACCGCGCCGTGACCGCCGACGAAGCCCGCGCCCTCGGCGAGCGCACGGCTTCGGGCCGCGCCGCCGCCGACGCGGCGGCGCTCGACCTCGGCGACACCTCGGCCGTCACCGAAAACCTGACCTTGCCGAAGACGGGCGCGGGCGGCTCGGCGATCACCTGGTCCTCCAGCGACCCGGCCGTCGTGTCGGCGACGGGAGCCGTGACGCGGCCCGCGCCCGGCAGCGGCGACGCGACGGTCACCCTGACGGCGTCGGTCGCCTACGCCGGACAGACCGCGAGCCGGTCCTTCACCGTCACCGTGCTGCACGACATCACCGACCGGCAGAAGGTCGACAACGCCCTGAAGGCCGTCACGATCCCCGACCAGGACGCGATCCGCGGCAACATCACCCTGCCGGTCACGGGCGCCCGCGACGTCACGCTCACCTGGCGCAGCCAGGACCCCCGCGTCGTCACGGCCACCGGCGAGGTGACCCGGCCCGCGACCGGCGCGCGGGCGGCCAAGGCCCACCTCACGGTGCGCGCGACCAAGGGGAAGGCGACCGGCGAACGGTCCTTCACGCTCACCGTCCTGCCCCTGCCCAAGAAGGAAGCCCTCGAGGGCTACATGTTCGCCTACTTCACCGGTGAGGCGACGCAGGACACCGAGCAGGTCCACTTCGCGGCCAGCCGCGGCAACGACCCGCTGCACTGGGACGAGCTAACGGCGGCCGTCCCGTCCTGCGGTCGAACTACGGCGAAACCGGCGTGCGCGACCCGTTCATCGTCCGCAGCCCGGAAGGCGACCGGTTCTACATCGTCGCCACCGACCTGCAGATCAACGACGGCCGCGGCTGGGACCAGGCGCAGCGGCACGGCAGCCAGTACCTCGAGATCTGGGAGTCGACCGACCTGGTGACCTGGTCGAACCAGCGCCACGTCCGGGTTTCCGACGACACCGCCGGCATGACCTGGGCCCCGGAGGCCACCTACGACCCGGCGATCGGCGCCTACGTCGTCTACTGGGCGACGAGCCCCTACGCCCCCGAAGACGCCGACCACACCGGCTCGACCTACCCGCGGATGATGTACGCGACCACCCGCGACTTCCGGACGTTCAGCAAGCCGCGGGTGTGGAACGACCCGGGCGCCGGCGTCATCGACTCGACGGTGCTCAAGGACGGCGACTACTACTACCGCCTCACCACCGACGGCAAGGTGATCGGCTCCTGCACGCGCGACATCGTGCTCGAGCGGTCGAAGAACCTGCGCGCTGTCGACTTGCCGACGACGAAGCCGCGCAACTGGGAGCTCGTCGACGACTGCATCCGCACCACGCTGGGAACCGACTGGGTCGAAGGACCGACGTTGTTCAAAGCCAATGAGGGCAACAAGTTCTACGCGTTCATGGACGAGACGCCGCGACGCGGCTACGTCCCGTTCGTGACCGACTCGCTGGCCGACCCGAACTGGCAGATCCCGGCCGGCTACCAGCTCCCGAAGAGCCCGCGCCACGGCACGGTCCTGCCGGTCACGAAAGCCGAGCTCGCCCGGCTGCGCCAGGGACCGCCGCCGGTGACCGCGGACGAGCGGGGTGTCGTCGCCGACTACGACCTCACCGCGGGTTCGGGCGAGAACATCGCCGACGTCACCGGGAACCAGCCGGACGCCACGCTCCACGGCGGCGTCACGCGCTCGGCCGACGGGCTTTCCTTCGCGGGCAAGGACGGCTACGTCGCGCTGCCGGACAACCTGATGACCGGGCTCGACGGGATCACCGTGTCCGCCCGGGTGTGGGTCGACCCGGCCCAGCCGACGCCGTACTTCCTCTGGAACCTCGGCAACAGCACGAACAACGCCGGGGACGGCTATCTCTTCGCCACCGGGGACACCTACCGGGCGGCCATCGCGTCCGGGAACTGGTCGACCGAGAAGAACGCCGACAGCAAACGGGCATTGACCCGAGGTGCCTGGCACACGCTCACGTACACGTTGTCCGGCGGGACCGCGCGCCTCTACGACAACGGCGTCGAAGTGGCTCGTGTGGACGGTGTGACGGCGAAGCCGGGCGACCTCGGCGGCGGCATCACGACGTCGAACTTCCTGGGCCGGTCGGTGTACGCCGCCGACAAGTTCTTCCAGGGCAAGATGAGCCGCTTCACCGTGTGGAACCGCGGGCTGACGGCGCGGGAGGTCCTCGCGGTGCGGGGCAACGAGACGGCGGTCGGCTCGGTGACCCTCGACGCGCTCAAGGTGCCCGCGATCATCGACAGCACGAAGGGCACCATCGTCCTGCCGGTGAAGCCGGGCACGGACGTGCGGCGCCTCGCCCCGGTGCTCGGCGTCGCCGACGGCGCACGGGTGTTCCCCCGCAACGGGTCGAGCCAGGACTTCACCGGACCGGTCGCCTACACCGTCGCCGGCGCCGGGGGCGGGAGGCGGACGTGGACGGTCAGCGCGGTCGTCATGAACAGCCCGGTCCTGCCGGGCTACAACGCGGACCCGAACATCGTCCGCTTCGGCGACACGTACTACATCTACGCCACGACCGACGGCTATCCCGGCTGGTCGAGCACGGCGTTCGACGCGTGGTCCAGCAAGGATCTCGTGCACTGGACGCGGCACGAGAAGATCCTCGACCTCGGCCCGGACGTGTCCTGGGCGGACAGCCGCGCGTGGGCCCCGACGATCACGCGGAAGGACGGCAAGTACTACTTCTACTTCTGCGCCGACGCCAAGATCGGCGTCGCGGTGGCCGACTCGCCCATCGGACCGTTCACCGACGCGCTGGGCAAGCCGCTGATCGCGGCGAACCCGAACGGCGGCCAGGCGATCGACCCGGCGGTGTTCACCGACGACGACGGGCGGACGTACCTGTACTGGGGCAACGGCAACGCCTACGTCGTGCCGCTGAACCCGGACCTGACGTCGTTCGACACCACGAAGGTCAAGCAGCTCACCGGGCTGACCGGGTTCCGCGAAGGGCTGTTCATGACCAAGCGCGCGGGCACGTACCACCTGACGTGGTCGATCGACGACACGGGCAGCGAGAACTACCGCGTCGGCTACGCGACGGCGTCGAGCCCGCTGCTGGACGGAATGGTCAACCGGGGCGTGATCCTGGAGAAGGACCCGTCGCTCGGCATCCTCGGCACCGGGCACCACAGCATCGTCCAGGTTCCGGGCGCGGATGACTGGTACATCGCCTACCACCGCTTCGGCATCCCGGGCGGCGACGGGACGCACCGCGAGGTGACGATCGACCGGTTGCGGTTCGCCGCGGACGGCACCATCGAGAAGGTGGTGCCGACGCTCGGCAGCGTCACGCCCCTGAAGTGACCGCGCGGGAGTAGACGAACCCGAGCTTGTCGACCTCGGCGCCCGCCCGTCCGTGGAATCCGGAGATCTGCCACCCGGGCGGCGCCGAGCGGGTCACGCAGTCCGCCGTGGTCGTGCCCCCGGCGAGCACGCGGCCGAGGCTGGTGGTGAAGCGGGCCGAGAAGATCCTGGTCGTGCCGTTGTGTTCGCCCCGGCACAGGGTCGCCGCGGTGACGTACTCGCCGTCGCCGAGGGTGAGTGCCGCCGCTGTCCCGCCCGTGCCGCCGTGGGCCAGGGTCGTGCCGTCGTCCAGGGTGAGCGCGACCTGGTCGACGCGTGACCCGCTGCGCAAGGAGAGCGTCCGCAGGCGGGCGGGGACGGCGTCGATGTCGGTGAAGTAGTCGCCGTGCGGGCCGCCGAACTGCTCCGACAGCCGGAGGTCGGGGTTGCGCGTCCAGGCGAACCGCACGGTGACCGGGTCGTGGTCGGACAGCTTCCGGCCTTCGCCGTCGAGGAACGCGGCGTGTTCGTTGTTATACGAGGTTGCGTTCAGCGAGATGAGCTTGTTGCCCCGGTAGAGCACCTTGTCGACGACTTCGCAGTCGTTGGTGACGGCTTGGTCGTCGCACACCAGGGCCGGGCTGCCGGGTGCGGGCGCGACGCCGCCCCGCACCAGCCGCACCCACGCGTCGGTCAGGCCGTTGTCCGCGGCGAACGCGCCGATCGTGTCGGCCGCGCGGGTGTAGCGCGTGTTGGTGTCGCCCATGACGACCACGGCGTTGCCCGCGGAGTGAGCCCGGATGAAGGCGGTCAGCTGCGCGAGGTTGGCCGCGCGCGACTTCTGGTCGCCGTCGCTCGTCCCGGCGTTGGTGTGCAGGTTGTAGAAGTCGGCGTACACGCCTTCCGCCAGCCGGACCCGCATGAACGTGAAACCCTTGGGGGTCAGGCAGTCCCCGGAGTCGAACTGGCAGGACGACCAGCGGACCCGCTCGAAGTCGTCGACGTCGTAGGGCAGGGACGACAGCGTGTTCAGCCCGCTGCCGACACCGGCGCCGCCACTGGTCGGCGTGCGGTACGGGTGGTGGTCGGCGGCGTAGAGGGTGGCGTGGTAGTTGAAGTCCTCTTCGACGTGCACGACGTCGTAGCCGCCGATCCGCTGCCCGATGGCGGTCGTCGCGGGTTCGCGGGGCGTCGGCGCGCTGGAGATCCCTTCGGGAAGCCCGGCGACGTTGTAGCCGAGCACGGAGAACCCGCCGGTTTCGGCGGCGTGCGCGGCGGCCGGACCGGCCATTGTGGACACCAACGTGGCCAGGACGACGACGGCCGGGCGCAGCTTCACGACAACTCCCGCGGGTCGGGCCTCAGTCGAGGCAGAACTCGTTGCCCTCGACGTCCTGCATCACGATGCACGATTCGTTGTACTCGTCGGCGTAGAGCGTGTACTCGTGCTTGGCGCCGAGCGCGATCAGCCGGTCGCGTTCGGCCTCCAGGGCGGCGAGCCGTTCGTCGCCGACGAGGCCGGTCCCGGCCCGCACGTCGAGGTGCACCCGGTTCTTGACGACCTTGCCTTCGGGGACGCGCTGGAAGAACAGCCGCGGCCCGACGCCGTCGGGGTCCTGGCAGGCGAACGCCGCGCCCCGGCGTTCCGGCGGCAGCGACCGGTCGTAGTCGCCCCAGCTGGCGAACCCTTTCGGCGGCGGCGGGACGACGTACCCCAGAACCTCGCACCAGAACCGGGCGACGCGCTCGGGTTCGGCGCAGTCGAAAGTGATCTGGACCTGCCTGACTGACCCCATGACGCCCACCCTAGTGGCGCGCCCCGATGCCGCGGAACACGATTTCCGTCAGCCGCCGCCCTTGCGCGAGGCCGCGCTCGTCGGGGGCGACGCGCCAGAGGAATCCCATCATCAGCAGGACGTCGCCCGGGTCGTGGCCCGGCTCCACCGACCCCTCGGCGACGCAGGCGTCGAGGAGCTTGCCGACGGCGGCCGTGACCGGGGCGTACGTCTCGTCGATCGCGTTCTGGAGCGCGGCGTTGTGCAGTGCTTCGCCGAGCCCGTGCTTGACGCGGATGTAGGCGGCCAGCGTCTCGAACCAGGTGACGAACGCGTCCTTGGCCGAGCCGGCCGCCAGGACGTCGTCCACGGAGTCGACCAGGCGCCGCACGTCGTACCGGTAGACCGCCAGGATCAGGTCCTCCCGCGTCGGGAAGTGCCGGTAGAGCGTGCCCGCGCCGACTCCCGCGCGCTTGGCGACTTCGTTCAGGGAGACGGCCGGGTCCGCGGCGAAGAGCTCGTGGGCCGCTTCCAGGATCGCGGCGTGCTTGCGGGCGGCCGCCTTGCGTTGCGTGCCGTACGTCTCCGCCATCGCGCGCCTCTCCCCTTTGACTCGCGGAGAACTCTCCGCTAGTGTCGAAGTCATTGCGGAGAACTCTCCGCAAGTTCAGACTAGCAGAAGGCCTCCCATGCGGTACGTCAAACTCGGCACCACCGGCCTGGACGTCTCCCCCGTCGCGATCGGCGCGATGACCTACGGCGAACCCGGCCGCGGTCACCCCGTCTGGTCACTCGGCGAAGCGGACTCGCGGCCGCTGATCAAGCACGCCCTCGACAACGGCATCAACTTCTTCGACACCGCGAACATGTACTCGAACGGCTCCAGCGAGGAGATCCTCGGCCGCGCGCTGCGGGACTTCGCCGACCGCGACGCCGTCGTGATCGCCACCAAGCTGCGCCACCCGATGCGCCCCGGCCCCAACGGCAGGGGGCTCTCGCGCAAGGCGATCATGACGGAAGCCGACCACTCGCTGCGCCGGCTCGGCACCGACTACATCGACCTCTACCAGGTGCACCGCAACGACCACAGCACGCCGCTGGAGGAGACCCTCGAGGCGCTGAGCGATCTCGTCAAGGCCGGGAAGGTGCGCTACCTCGGCGCGTCGTCCATGCCCGCCTGGGAGTTCGCGAAGGCGCTGCACCTGCAGGAGCGGCACGGCTGGGCGCGGTTCGCGTCGATGCAGAACCACTACAACCTGCTGGCCCGCGAAGAGGAGCGCGAGATGATCCCGCTCTGCCTCGACGAGGGCGTCGGCACGATCATCTGGAGCCCGCTCGCGCGCGGTCGGCTGGCCCGCGCCTGGGACGACGCGAAGTCGACGACGCGCGCCTCGACCGACGGCGCGTTCGCCGACCTCCTCTACTCGCCCGCGGAAGAGGCGTCGAACCGCGCGATCGTGGACGCCGTCGGGCGGGTCGCGGAGGCGCACGGGGTGAGCCGGGCGCGGATCGCCCTGGCGTGGCTGCGCCGCCAGCCCGTCGTCACCGCCCCGCTGGTGGGTGCCGGTTCGATCGAGCAGATCGACGACGCCGTGGCGTCGCTGGACGTCGTGCTCACCGACGACGAGGTGCGCGCGCTCGAAGCGCCCTACACGCCCCGGTACGACTTCCAGGGCATTTCCGACGAGGCCGAGCTCGACGCGATCCGGAGGCGCGTCCCCGGCATGGCCCTGACCTGACCACAGTGGACGGTCAGGCCGCCACCAGGTCGGACAGCACCGCGGCGGCCGCCCGCTCGCCGGAGACCAGCGCGCCCTGCGCCGACGGCGTGTCCCGGTGGTCGCCGCACCCGTACCGGCCCGGGGCGAGCCGCACCGGGCGGCGCAGCGGGGCGCCCGGTGGGAACGCCGGGAGCGCCCGCGGGATCGCGTACGTGCCGATCAGCTCCCAGGCCCGGTTGTCCGTGTCGTGGACGCGGGACAGGCGGTGCCGCACCCGCACCTCCAACCCCGGATCGGCGCGGTCCGGCACCGACGCCGCGACCAGCGCCGACCCGGGCGGCCGTCGACGACGTCGGTGCGGACCCGGCCGCCCACGTCGTCACCCGCTTCGAGGACGGTGGCCCCCGCCCCCGCCAGCCGCAGCCGGGTCGCGCTGAGTCCCGGCAGTCCGCCGCCCACCACGACGACATCGGCCGTTCCGGTCATGCGGCTCCCTCCGTCACCGGGAGAATGCCCGCGCGGGCCGGACCCAACCCCGGGGATCTGGCACGATCGGCGGATGACCCGATCCCGGCGGACGCGCGGCCTGGCGATGGCGGCCGCGTTGCTGCTGGTGCTCGCCTCCTGCACGAGCGGGTTCGGCGACCTGCGGCTGCGGATCGCCGCGGGCAACCCCGGCGGTGTCTACGACAAGCTCGCGCAGACGCTGGCCTCCGCCTGGCAGACCGGTCTCGACATCGAACGGCCGCTGGTGCTGCAGACCCAGGGTTCGCCGGACAACGTCCGCAAGGTGCTCGGCGGCAACGCCGAGGTCGCCTTCGTCGCCGCCGACGTCGCCGCCGACGAGTACGAAAAGGACCCGCGGCTGGCCGCCCTCGCCCGGATCCACGACGACTACCTGCACATCGTCGTCCGCGCCGACTCCGCCGTGCGGACCGTCGGCCAGCTCGAAGGGCGGCGGATCGCGATCGGCTCGCCGTCCTCCGGCGTCGAGTACATCGCCGAGCGGTTGCTCGAAGCCACCGGCCTCTCCGGCAAGGTCACCACCTCGAAACGCGGCCTCGACGACTCCATCAAGGCGCTGCTCAACGGCGACGTCGACGCGTTCATCTGGTCCGGCGGGCTGCCGACGCCGGCGATCGCCAAGTACAACACCCAGCAGTCGCTGCGCCTGCTCGACATCGCCGACGTGATGCCGAAGATGCAGGCCGTCAACCAGGTGTACGGCACCGCGTCCATCCCGGCCAGCACCTACAACCAGACCGGCCCGGTGACGACGCTGCTGGTGCCGAACTTCCTCATCGTCCCGAAGGCGATGGGCGACGACGTCGCCGAGGCGCTGGTCCGCGGCCTGTTCGACGCGCGCGGGCAGCTGGCGGGCGCCAACCCGGCCGCCCTCTCGATCGACGTCCACCCCGGCATCGAGACCCAGCCCATCCCGCTGCACCCCGGCGCGCTCCGGTACTACCGGGCCCAGAAGACCTAGGCGGCCGGGAACGTCATCGTGATCCGCAGGCCGCCGCCGTCGGGCAGGTCGAGGGTCAGCTCGCCGCCCGAATGCGCGGTCAGCTCGCTGACGATCGCCAGGCCGAGGCCCGATCCCGGCACGTTCTGGTGCGCGGGGCTGCGCCAGAAGCGGTCGAGCGCGCGGTCGAGCTCGTCGGGCCGCAGCCCCGGCCCGTGGTCGCGCACCGACAGGCGCACCTCGTCCCCCTCGCGGGAGACGGCGATCCGGATCTCCGTGCCCGCCGCGGTGAACTTCAGCGCGTTGTCGAGCAGGGCGTCCAGGATCGTCTCGGCGCCGCGCGGCGGCAGGCGCACGCGCGCGCCCTCCCCCGCCGTGTCGACGACCAGCCGCACGTCGCGGGCCTCGCCGACCACCGACCAGTCGGCGACCCGGTCGGCGACGACCTCGTCGAGCACCACCGGGTCGAGCTCGCCGCCGGACGCCTCGGCGCGGGCCATCGAGAGCAGGCCGTCCAGGATCTGGTGGAGCCGCCCGGCGTCGACTCGCGCGGCCTCCAGGTCGGCGGCCGCCGTCTCGTCGGTCACGTGGCCGTCGAGGTTGCCGAGCCGGATCTTCAGCGCGGTCAGCGGGTTGCGCAGCTGGTGGGAGGCGTCGGCGACGAACGCGCGCTGCGCGGCCAGCGCCCCGGACACGCTCTCGGCCATCCGGTCGAAGGACCGGCCGAGCTGCCGCAGCTCCGGCGGCCCGCCGCTCTCGCCGACCGGCTCGGCCTCCCGGCCGCTGACCACGGACGCCACCAGCGCGCCGGTCGCGTCGTCGAGCCGGTGCACCGGCCGCAGGATCCACCGGACGACCGGGATGGCCACGGCCAGCGCCAGCGTGAAGGCGAGGATGCCGCCCGCGGCCAGCAGCAGCCACCACCACAGCACGTCGGCCCGTTCGGAGCCGGTGTCGGAGACGGTCACCACCGCGCCGCGCACCTCGCCGTCGGCGAGCACGGGTTCGGCGAGCACCAGCGGCGTGTCGTCCCACGGCATCAGCACGCCGCCGGGCTGGGAGCGGCGGCCGGCCAGCGCCTCGTGGACCGGGTCGCTGATCCGGTCGGCGCGCAGGTCGATCCGCGCGGCGCCGCCGCCCAGCGAGCTGGCGACCTGCTTGCCGTCCTGGTCGACGACCACCACCTGGACGCCGTACACCTCGGTGTAGCGGCGCAGGTCGGGCTCCAGCAGCCCCGGCTTGTTGTCCAGCAGCGGCCGCTGCGCCAGCGACGCGAACCGGGCGGTGTCGGTCAGCCGGTCGAGGAACAGGTCCTGCTGCGCGCCCGCCGCGATCGACGTCGCCAGCGGGATGCCGAGGCCGAACACCAGCAACGCGACCAGCGTCAGCACGATGCCCTGCAGCCGGACGCGCACGCCGTCAGCTCCGGGCGACCTGGCCGCCGAGCCGGTAACCGACCCCGCGGACCGTCTCGATCAGCGCCGGGCGGCCCAGCTTCGTCCGCAACGTCGCGACGTGGACGTCGAGCGAGCGGCTCTCCGCGGGGCCGCGGTGGCCCCACACCTCGGTGAGCACGTGCTCGCGCGAGCACACCGCGCCGCGCGCGCCCGCGACCAGCGCGAGCACCTGGAACTCCTTGCGGGACAACGCGACCGTCCGCCCGTCGACGAGCACCTCGTGCCGGGACAGGTCGACGCTGACGTCGCCGACGCGGATCACCACGGGCTCGTTCTCCCCGCGGCGGCGGCGCACCGCCTCGACCCTGGCCATCAGCTCCTCGACGTCGTAGGGCTTGACGAGGTAGTCGTCGGCGCCCGCGCGCAGGCCCTGGATCCGGTCGTCGACCTCGCCGCGCGCCGAGACGACGATGATCGCGACGTCACTGACCGCGCGGATCTGGCGGCACAGCGTCACCCCGTCGATGTCCGGCAGGCCGAGGTCCAGCAGCACGACGTCGACCTCGTGGACCCGCTCGAGCACGCCGGCGCCGGTGGCCAGCCGGGCGATCGCCAGGCCGCGGCGGACCAGCGCCGGGATGAGGGCGCCCGCGACCCGGTCGTCGTCCTCCACCAGCAGCACCCGCACCCCGTCCACCCTCCCTGGCGACCCGCTCCGGTAGCGACGAACTCTAGGACGTCGCCGCGGGCACCGCACCGGACACCCGGACGGTCACCGTGGGTGACCTCGGCTCGACGCGAGCCACGCGGACGTCAATACTCACCAAAAGGACATCGATACCCACTTGAAACCCTAAGTATTGCTCAAGCGGCCTTGCGAACCGGGAGAGCAACGGTAGGTTTCCGCCATCGCGTGGTGACCCACGCCGCATCGAACGACCCTGGAGGCCAGATGACCGCGGAGGTGGCGGCGCCGATGATCAAGGCGTCCGCCGTGAACAAGTACTTCGGCGACCTGCACGTGCTCAGGGAGATCACGCTCGAGGTGCCGCGCGGCCAGGTCGTGGTGGTGCTGGGCCCGTCGGGGTCGGGCAAGTCGACCCTCTGCCGGGCGATCAACCGGCTCGAGCCGATCAACTCGGGCGAGATCGCGGTGGACGGCGTCCCGCTGCCCGCCGAGGGCAAGGCGCTGGCGGCCCTGCGCGCCGACGTCGGCATGGTGTTCCAGTCGTTCAACCTGTTCGCGCACAAGACGATCGTCGAGAACGTCATGCTCGCGCCGGTGAAGGTCCGCAAGGTGGGCCAGGCGGAGGCCCGCAAGACGGCGATGGAGCTGCTGGAGCGCGTCGGCATCGCCAACCAGGCCGACAAGTACCCGGCCCAGCTGTCGGGCGGCCAGCAGCAGCGCGTGGCGATCGCGCGGGCGCTGGCGATGCGGCCGAAGGTCATGCTCTTCGACGAGCCGACCTCGGCCCTGGACCCGGAGATGGTCCAGGAGGTCCTGGACGTCATGACGGGCCTGGCCAAGGACGGCATGACGATGCTGGTGGTCACCCACGAGATGGGCTTCGCCCGCAGGGCAGCCGATCGGGTGATCTTCATGGCCGACGGCGAGATCGTCGAGGACACGACGCCGGAAGAGTTCTTCACCGCCCCCAAGAGCGAGCGGGCGAAGGACTTCCTCGGCAAGATCTTGACCCACTGAGAGAACGTTCCGCGGCGCCGTTCGCGTCACGGGTGACGACACACAGGAGAGATTCACATGAGGATCCGCACCCTCGCGGTGGGACTGCTCGTCGGTGGTCTGACCATGACCACGCTGACCGCTTGCGGCAAGGAAGGCACGCCGACCACGCCGGGCTCGGGTGACCAGAGCGGCTCGAGCGCCGCGGCCCTGCCGACCTACCCGGTCGCGACCGGCGTCGACCTCCAGGGTTCCCCGGTCTTCGCCAAGATGAAGGCGGCGGGCGCGCTGACCGTCGGCGCCAAGGACGACCAGCCCGGTCTCGGCCAGAAGGACCCGACGACCGGCAAGTTCGGCGGCTTCGACATCGAGATCGCGAAGCTCGTCTCCGCCGGCCTCGGCTTCGACCCGGAGAAGATCACCTTCCGCACGGTCGACTCCGGTGCCCGTGAGCAGACGATCGCGAACGGCGACGTGAACTACTACGTCGGCACCTACTCGATCACCGACAAGCGCAAGGCGCTCGTCTCCTTCGCCGGCCCGTACTTCATCGCCGGCCAGGACCTGCTGGTGCGCAAGGACGACACCTCGATCACCGGCAAGGACACCCTCAAGGGCAAGAAGGTCTGCTCGGTCACCGGCTCGACCCCGATCCAGAAGGTCCGCCAGGAGAACCTGACCGAGCCGGGCAACATCGTCGAGTTCCAGAAGTACTCGCAGTGCGTCGAGAAGCTGCTGTCGAAGGACGTCGACGCGGTCACGACCGACGACGCGATCCTCAAGGGCTACGCGGCCCAGGACCCGGACAACCTGAAGGTCGTCGGCCAGACGTTCTCCACCGAGAAGTACGGCATCGGCCTGAACAAGGACGACAAGGTCCTGCGCGACAAGGTCAACGAGATCCTGCAGAAGGCGCTGGACGACGGCACCTGGCAGAAGATCTACGACGCCACCCTCGGCAAGTCGGGCTCGGCCGCCAAGAAGCCGACCCTCGAGAAGTACTGACGTGACACCGAGGCCGGTGGACCGGGGCACCCGGTCCACCGGCCTTCCCACATCCACCACCGCTTGACAGAAACGGACGCGGGGAAGGCTCCATGGACGTCCTGCTCAACAACCTGGACCTGTTCGGTCCGTTCTTCCTCCGCACGATCGAACTGTTCGTGCTCTCCGCCGTCGGCAGCCTGATCTGGGGCACCATCCTCGCCATGCTGCGGGTGAGCCCGGTGCCGGTCTTCCGCGCCGTCGGCACGACGTACGTGACGATCGCCCGGAACACGCCGCTCACGCTGGTCTTCGCGTTCTTCGTGTTCGCGTACCCGCTGCTGGACATCGTCAAGGTCGACTACTTCCCGGCCGCGGTGATCGCGCTGACCGTCTACACGTCGGCGTTCATCTGCGAGGTCGTGCGCTCGGGCATCAACACCGTCCCGGTCGGCCAGGCCGAAGCGGGCCGGGCGCTGGGGCTGACCTTCGGCCAGATCCTCGGCCAGGTCGTGCTGCCGCAGGCGCTGCGCTCGGTCGTGCCGCCGCTGATCAGCACCCTGATCGCGCTGCTGAAGAACACCACCATCGCCGCCGGTTTCTCGGTCGCCGAGGCCGGCGCCATCCGGTCGTACCTGTCGGAACGCGGGGAGAACCAGCTGATCGGCCTGCTGTGGGTCGCGCTCGGCTTCATCATCCTGGTCACCGTGCTGTCGTTCGTCCAACGCAGCCTGGAGAAGCGCTGGAGCGTGGCGCGATGAGCAACGTCCTGTTCGACGTCCCCGGCCCCAAGGCCCGGCTGCGCTACCGCACCTACGCGGCCATCGGCACGCTCGTGGTCGTCGCGTTCATCGCCTACATCGGGTGGCGGTTCTACGACAGCGGCCAGTTCACCGCCCGCAAGTGGGAGTGGCTGCAGTACGCGCAGGTGCAGCGCGACCTGCTCAACGCGGTGCTCCAGACCGTCGAGGCGTTCGCGGCCGCGGCGGTGCTCGCGCTGATCTTCGGGGCGATCTTCGCGGCCGGGCGGCTGTCCGACCACGCCTGGATCCGCGGGATCGCGGGGTTCGTCGTGGAGTTCTTCCGCGCCATCCCCGCCCTGATCCTGATGTTCCTGTTCTACTTCGGCCTGCCGACGCTCGGTGTGCCGATGACGCCGTTCCTCGGCGTGGTGTTCGGCCTGACGCTGTACAACGGCTCGGTGCTCGCCGAGGTCTTCCGGGCGGGCATCCAGTCGCTGCCGAAGGGCCAGAGCGAAGCCGCGTACGCGCTGGGCATGCGCAAGACGCAGGTGATGTTCCTGGTGCTGCTGCCGCAGGCGATCCGGGCGATGCTGCCGACGATCATCAGCCAGCTCGTCGTGCTGCTGAAGGACACCGCGCTCGGCTTCATCATCACGTTCCAGGAGCTGCTGTACTACGCGCGCTACATCGGCTCGCAGGGCTCGTTCGGACGGCCGATCGTGCCGTCGACGATCGTGGCGACCGCCATCTACGTCGTGATGTGCCTGCTGCTGACGGCGCTGGCGACGTACCTGGAGCGCCGCAACCGGCGCAACAAGAAGGTCGTCGCGGCCCCGCCGACCGCGGCCGAGGACGTCGTGGCCGCTTCGGCCTGATCCAGCCGTCGAAAGGCCCCCGGGAGGCATTCTCCCGGGGGCCTTCCGCTGTGCGCTGATCTTCCGTAGCGTCGGGCGCATGGGTGTCGCACTGGTGACCGGCAGTTCCCGCGGCCTCGGGCGGGTGATCGCCCGGCGGCTGGCCAGAGACGGGTTCGCCGTCGCGGTCAACGGCCGGCACGACGACGCCGATCTCAAGACCGCCGCCGAGGGCATCGTCGCCGAAGGGGCCAAGGCGGCCGCTTTCGCCGCGGACGTGACCGATCGGCGGCAGGTCGGTGAGCTCGTCGACGCCGTCACCGCCGTGCTCGGCCCGATCGGGGTGCTCGTCCTCAACGCCACCGGTCCGCAACCCGAAGCCGCGGTGTCCCAAGTGGACTGGCCGGACCACCTGGCGCAGCTGGACTTCTTCGTGCGGTCCCCGGTCCTGCTCGGGCACGCCGTGCTGCCGGGGATGCGCGCCCGCGGGCACGGCCGGATCGTCCACGTGGACTCGGAGGTGGCGGACCGGCCGCCGCCCGGCCGCAGCGCCTACGCGACCGCGAAGAGCGCCCAGATCGGCCTGGCCCGCGCGTGGGCGCGGGAGCTGGCCCCGGACGGCATCACCGTCAACACCGTCGCGCCCGGCTTCGTGCCGGTGGAGCGGCACGACGTGGTGACGGCGCAGGTGCGGGAGGACTACCGCGCGTCGGTGCCGGCGGGCAGGCTGGGCACCCCCGAGGACGTCGCGGCGGCCGTCAGCTTCTTCGCGTCCGACGAGGCGGGTTTCATCACGGGCCAGCGGCTGCTGGTCGACGGCGGCCGCGCCCTCGGCTGACCCACAGCACCACCAGCACCCCGACGATCAACACCAGGGCCAGCGTCAACGCCGTCCACATCGCGACGTGCAGCTGCAGCAGCCCGCCCGCGAACGCGCCGATCACCATCGCTCCGACGGCCGCGATCTTCCGCAGCGGGTGCGAGCCTTCCCCGCTCGCCGCCTTCGAATCCGCCGCGAAACCCGTCAACGTCATCGTCAGGACCGTCGTGGTCAGGTCGGGCGCGCCGATGCGGCGGACCGCCGCGTTCTGCAGGCCCATCGCCAGTCCCAGCACGACGATCAGCAGCTCACTGCCCAGCCTGCCGCCCGCGCCGACGGTCGCCGACAGCACCACCGCCACCGCGACCAGCGCCGCCTGCGCCGCGGTCGCCTGGCGCAGCGCCGCGTAGTCGTCCTCGAGGCGGGCCAGCCTGCCGCCCGCGAGCGCGCCCGCCAGGAAGGCCAGCACCGCGGTCAGCGACGCGAGCACCGACAACGTCGTCTCCCCCGCCGCCGCGAACCCGAAGAACACGACGTTGCCGGTCATGTTGGCCACGAACACCCGGCCGAGGCCGAGGAAGCTGACGGCGTCGACGACCCCGGTCACGACGGTCAGGGTGAGCAGCAGGGCGGCCAGGTCCCGCGGTTTCGGTTCAGCCATGCACGGAGTCAACCACCCGCCGCGTCAGCGCGCGCCGCCCGAGCACGTCGGTGCTGTCGACGAACTGGTCGACCGCCCCGATCGGCGTGGCTCCCGCGAGCAACGGCGTCACGAACCGGTCCGCGTTGATCACCTGGAACGGCCGGTCGAAGAAGCCGCTGGTCCGGGGGTCCACCGGTGCGGTGAGGCCCAGCGCGTTGTGGAGCCCGGCGACGTGCTCGTAGGCCGTGACGAGGTGCCGTTCTCGGTCGCGCCAGGTCGTCGCCGCCAGCGCGCCGGTGAGGGCCGGGGTGAGCGCCGCCGCCGCGGGCAGCCGGGCGAACGCGCTCCCGAGCCACTTGCTGTACGGCGGGTACCGGCGCGCCATGAGCAGGCACAACCGCATGAGGTCGCGGACCAGCCGCGCCGCGACGACGGCCGAACCCAGCTCGTCCCCCACCTCGCCGCACCGGCCGACGAACGCCTCCTCCTGGCCGATGCGCTGCCACTGGCAGGCCAGGACGTGCCGCCACACGTCGTCCGGGTACCAGGCGACCGCGCGCCGCAGCGCTTCGAGACCGAGGTCGTCGTGGTGGACGGCGCCGCCGGTGAACTCGGCGAAGACCTGCGTCGGGGTGGCGAGCCAGTCGGTCCGGAGTGGACTCCGCGGGTCGAAGCCGAGGAAGCCGCGCGTCCAGTCGTCGAGCGTCGCGACGACCAGCTTCGCCGGGTGCCCGAGGAACGTGCCGGGCACCGGGACGTCGCGGACGCCCGGCAGGAAGAGGAAGACGCGGGCGGTCCAGTCGTGGTCGGTGGAGCGTGCGGTGTCGAAGCCGAGCACCTCCGAGCCGGGGCCGAGCAGCGCGGCGCTGTGCGGGCCGCGGACCCGCGGCGCGACCTCTTCGCGGTAAAACCGGCGGCTCAGCTCGATTCCGGAAAGGAACGCCATAAGCGCCATTATTGCTTACTAACGCGCGAAGCGCGCTTCATTATGCGAAGCTGCTTCGCAGCGCTTCGCGGACGGAAACCCTTGTCACACAGGCAGAACAGCAACATCCGTTCCGGTGAATCCCTGCGCGGCAGGAGACATTTTGTCGGTGCTTGCCCTTAGCGTGCGGGCATGACCGAAAAGAGCACGGTGCGCACCCGGGAGATGGGCATCGAGTTGAAGACCCAGCGCGAGGCGAAGCAGCTGTCGCTGCGCGAAGTGGCCCGGCGTGCCCACTGGTCGGCCTCGAAGGTGTCCGGCTGGGAGAACGGCCGCCGCATCTCTCCGATCGACGCGGCGATCTACCTCGCGCACTGCGGCACCGAGGCCCCGGAACGCGACCGGCTGCTGCAGCTCACCCGGCCGCCGAGCGACCTGTACTGGGTCCGGCCCCACTTCGACCAGCTCGTCGACCCGATGAAGTCCCTGATCATCCAGGAAAACCTCGCGACGACGGTGATCTCGAACAGCCCGACGGCCCTGCCCGGCATGCTCCAGACCGAGGACTACGTCCGCACGGTCTACGAGCTGTCCGGGCGGTACACCACGGACCGGCTGAAGGTGCTGCTCCAGGCGAGGGTCGACCGGCAACGGCTGCTGCAGCGGCGGAACCCACCGCACTGCGTCTACTTCGTCTACGAGCACACCCTGCGCTCGATCCTGCGCGACCCGGCGCTGATGCACGAACAGGTGCAGTACCTGGTGCTGGCCACGAACCTGCCCCACTGCACGATCCGGGTCGTGCCCGCGTCGGCGCCGCCGTACCACCTGGTCGGCAGCCGGTTCACGCTCATGGAGTTCGCCGAACACCCGCCGGTGGCCTACGAAGAGACCTTCGCCGCCGGGTTGTTCATCGACGACCGGGTGGCGGTCGAGGCCTTCTACGTCCTGCACACCAAGCTGGACCAGGCCGCGTTGTCCGAACGAGAATCCCGGGAGTTCCTGGTCCGGCTGGCCGAGGAGTTCGATCTCATGGCGTCATAGCACCCAAGGCCGGAACCGGCTTCCCGTCGTGCCAGACGGCGCGGACGCGGCCGGGCAGGTCGGCCACCTCGAGCCCGGTGCCGTCGAGCAGCACCAGGTCCGCGCGCAACCCGGGCTCGACGCGGCCGCGGTCGTCGTCGAGGCGGAGCAGGCGCGCCGCCTCGGACGTGGCGGCCTTCACCGCGGCCGCGTCGCCGAGCACCGCGGCCAGCAGGCGCAGCTCGGTCGTCAAGTCGACATGGGGACGCGGGGCGAGGTCGGAGCCCGCGGCGATCCGGACGCCCGCTTCCACCGCGAGGCGCACCGAACGCCGGTGCGTCTCGGCGAACTCGGTCTCGTTGATCGGCGAGAGTGTCGGTACGTACCAGGCGTCGGCCAGGGCTTCGACGGCCGCGTCGTCCAGGAACGTGCCGTGCTCGATGCTGCGGGCACCGGCGCGGGCCGCCGAGACGACCGCCGCCGGGGTGTGGGCGTGGGCCATGACGTCCCGGCCACTGCGGCGGGCCTCATCGACCACGGCGGCGAGCTCGTCGTCGGTGGGCCGGACGTCGAGGCCGTCGCGGAGGGCGCGCATCGCGCCGCTCGCGCCGACCTTGAGCCAGTCCGCGCCCGCACGCACCATCCGGCGGACGGCCGCGCGCGCCGCGTCCGGCCCGTCGAACAGCGGGTCCGGCAAGGACGGGTCGCCGAGCGTGTCGACGGCTCCCGCGGGCGGCTCCCAGCTGTCGCCGAGCCCGCCGGTCGGCCCCAGCTGGCGGAGGCTGACCAGCAGGTCCGGGCCGGTGAGCCAGCCTTCGCGCAGCGCGTGCTTGAACCCGGCGTCGGCGCCCCAGGCGTCCCGGACCGTGGTGATCCCGCGCGCGAGCAACCCGCGCAGCACCGGCACGGCCTCGAGGATCCGCGCACTGCGCGGCAACGGCTCGGGCCGCGGGAACGCGACGTGCACGTGGCAGTCGATGAGGCCCGGGATCAGCAGCCCGCCCGAGCAGTCGACGCGCTCGCCGTCGAGACCCGACCCGACCTCGGCGATCCGCTCGCCCTCGAGCCGGACGTCGGCGCGGGTCGTTTCGCCGGTTTCGGGGTCGAACACGTGCGCCCCGGCGAGCACCGTCACGCGAGTTCCTTGCGGTAGATCAGGAAATCGCACGGCGTGGCCAGCGACGGCGCCAGGTGCGGGTAGTCCTCGGCGAGGTCGGCGCGGTGCGTCACGCGGTAGCCGAGCCGGTCGTACCACTCGGCGAGGAACTGCTTGGCCGGATGCGTCCATTCGCGCGGCACCAGCAGTTCGAGCTGCATCTCCCGGCAGCCCGCCTCCCGGCTCGTCCGCTCGGCGAAGGTCACGAGGTCGCGCCCGATACCGAGGCCGCGCCGAGCCGGATCGGCGGCGAGCATGCCGAACTCGCCGGTCGTGTCGTCGAGCCGCTGGATCCGCACCGACCCGGCGACGTCGCCGTCGACGAGCGCGACGGCGATCTCGCCCGCCCGCACGAACGCGGCGACCTCGTCAACGGACGTCCGGTCCGTGCTTCCCTGCCAGAGCCCCTTCTCGGACTCGGCGTAGACCTGGTTGACCAGCGCGGTGACCCGCTCGATCACCGCGGACCCGGCGGACGACGGCAGCACCTCGATCTCCAGCACCCCACCATCCTGCCGCGATCACGGCTTGCGCGCTCGCACGCAGTGCAGGAAGCCGCCGACCCGGCTCTCCGACTCCACCCTGAACCCGGCCTCCGCGAGCATCGGCGAAATCCGGTCGACCGGGTTGTCCCGCATCCCCGGCCCGGCGGTCGCGCCGACGAGGACCCGGCCCAGGCGGCCGCGGGGCGGGCGGAAGTCCGCCAGCAGGATCCGGCCACCAGGGCGCAGCACCCGGAACATCTCGCGAAACGCCTTGCCCCGCACGGCATCCGGGATGTGGTGCACGGCGAGGCTGGACACCACGACGTCGAACGAGCCATCCGCCGCGGCCAGTGCCTCGGCCCGGCCCACCTCGAACGAGCAGTTCTCCGTGCCGCGCAGGCGCCGCGCCTGCCCGACCATCGGCTCGGACGGATCGATCCCCACCGCACGTCCGCCGGGCGACACGGCTTCGGCCGCCAGCGCCGTCAGGTAGCCAGGTCCGGAGCCGACGTCCAGCACCCGGTCCCCCGGCGCGACGCCCGCCATTGCCACCAGGCGGCCGAACGTGCGCTTCCGCCGCCCGGCGAACACCGCCACCGACAGCACCTCGTACGCCAGCGCGTGCTGGATCGCTCCCGGCGCCTGCGCGTCCGGCTGTCCGTGCAGCAACTGTCCCAGTCTCATGACCCACTCCATAACTTAGTCGCGACTAAGAACTTGAGGTTAGTCGCCACTAAGTTGTGCGGCAAGGGGCACTACGCTGGGGCCGTGACCGAGTCAGCCCGCCGCGTCCGGATGAGTGCCCCGGACCGTCGCGAATCGATCCTCGCCGCCGCCACCGAGGTCTTCGCCGAGGTCGGCTACCTGCGGGGCAAGACCTCCGCCGTGGCGCGCCGGGTCGGCGTCAGCGAGCCCGTCGTCTTCCAGAACTTCGGGACCAAGGCCGCCTTGTTCGCCGCGGTGGTCGACCGCGCGGCGGACCACGTCTGCCGGCTGATCGACCGCACCACCGAAAGCGCGGCGCCGGTCGCCGGGCTGCTCGAGACGATGCTGGACCCCGGCCACCTCGACCACGTGCACAGCGCGGGCACGGTCGGCGCGATCTTCGCCGACGCCGCCGCCATCACCGGGGAACCCGAGGTCGAGGCGGCCGCGAAGAGGTCCACCCAGCGCTTCGCCGGCTCGCTCACCGCGTTGCTGGACCGCGGCCGGGCCGACGGCGAGCTGCGCCCGGACCTCGACGCCGAGGCCGCCGCCTGGTGGCTGCTCTCGCTGGTCGCGTCGCAGAAGTTCCGGCGCCGGACCGCCGCGGAACCGGCCGCCGTCGAAGCCCGGCTCGCCGCCGGCACCCTCGGCTTCCTGCTGGCGCGGCGGAAATAAAAGACGCTCGCGAACCGGCTGGGACTCCGGTTCGCGAGCGTCGGGAGAAAAGCGTTACTTGTCGCGGCGGAAGAGCTTGTTGCCCAGCCACACGATCGGGTCGTACTTGCGGTCGGCGACGCGCTCCTTCATCGGGATCAGCGCGTTGTCGGTGATGTGGATGCCTTCCGGGCACACCTCGCTGCAGCACTTGGTGATGTTGCAGTACCCGAGGCCGTGCTCCTCCTGCGCGGCGTCACGGCGGTCCGCGACGTCGAGCGGGTGCATCTCCAGCTCGGCGATGCGCATGAGGTACCGCGGCCCGGCGAAGGCCTCCTTGTTCTCCTCGTGGTCGCGCACCACGTGGCAGGTGTTCTGGCACAGGAAGCACTCGATGCACTTCCGGAACTCCTGCGACCGCTCGACGTCCACCTGCTGCATCCGGTACTCGCCCGGCTTGAGGTCGGCGGGCGGGGTGAACGACGGGATCTCCCGCGCCTTCGTGTAGTTGAAGGACACATCGGTGACGAGGTCGCGGATCACTGGGAACGTCCGCATCGGCGTCACCGTGATGACCTCGTCCTCGGTGAACGTCGACATCCGCGTCATGCACAGCAGGCGCGGGCGGCCGTTGATCTCCGCCGAGCACGAGCCGCACTTGCCCGCCTTGCAGTTCCAGCGCACGGCGAGGTCCGACGCCTGCGTGGCCTGCAGCCGGTGGATGATGTCGAGGACGACCTCGCCCTCGTTCACCTCCACCGTGAAGTCCTGCAGCTCGCCACCCGTGTCGTCGCCGCGCCAGACCCGGAAACTCGCCTTGTAGCTCATGCCTTGCTCCCCGGGTGCGTCTCGAGCTCCGCATCGGTGTAGTACTTCCCGAGCTCGCCGAACTCGAACAGCTCCAGCAGGTCCTGCCGCAGCGGCACCTGCTCCTTCACCTCGACGTCGATGTCCGGCACCACCGGGTTGTCGCCCGGCGTGGCCGAGCAGACGAGGAGCTTGTTGCGCCACTGGGCGTCCATGCCCGGGAAGTCGTCGCGCGTGTGCCCGCCGCGGCTTTCGGTCCGCGTCAACGCCGCCTTCGCGACGCATTCGCTGACCATCAGCATGTTGCGCAGGTCGACCGCGAGGTGCCAGCCGGGGTTGAACTGCCGGTGCCCCTCGACCGTGACGCGCAGGATCCGCTGCCGCAGCTCGGCCAGCTTCACCAGCGCCTGCTCGATCTCGCCCGCCTTGCGGATGATGCCGACCAGGTCGTTCATCGACTGCTGCAGCTCGGTGTGCAGGGTGTACGGGTTCTCGGCCGACGCGCCCTCGGGCGGGTCGAACGGCGCGAGCGCCATCTTCGCCGCGGCGTCCACATCGGACTCGAGCACCGCGGGCCTGCCCTCGAGGCCGGACACGTACTCGGCCGCGCCGAGTCCCGCGCGACGGCCGAACACCAGCAGGTCCGACAGCGAGTTGCCGCCGAGCCGGTTGGACCCGTGCATGCCGCCCGAGCACTCGCCGGCGGCGAACAGGCCGGGCACGCTCGCCGCCGCCGTGTCCGGGTCGACCTCGATGCCGCCCATGACGTAGTGGCAGGTCGGGCCGACCTCCATCGGCTCCGCGGTGATGTCGACGTCCGCCAGCTCCTTGAACTGGTGGTACATCGACGGCAGCCGCTTCTTGATCTCCTCGGCGGGCAGCCGGCTCGCGATGTCGAGGAAGACGCCGCCGTGCGGGGAGCCGCGCCCCTCCTTGACCTCGGAGTTGATCGCGCGGGCCACCTCGTCGCGGGGCAGCAGGTCCGGCGTGCGCCGGTTGTTGTCCGCGTCGGTGTACCAGCGGTCGGCCTCTTCTTCGCTTTCGGCGTACTGGCCCTTGAACACCTCGGGCACGTACTCGAACATGAACCGCTTGCCGTCGGAGTTCTTGAGCACGCCGCCGTCACCGCGCACGCCCTCGGTGACGAGGATGCCCTTGACGCTCGGCGGCCAGACCATCCCGGTCGGGTGGAACTGGACGAACTCCATGTTGATCAGCTTCGCGCCCGCCCGCAGCGCCAGCGCGTGGCCGTCGCCGGTGTACTCCCACGAGTTCGACGTCACCTTGAACGACTTGCCGATGCCGCCGGTGGCGAGCACGACCGCGGGCGCCTCGAAGAGGATGAACCGCCCGCTCTCGCGCCAGTAGCCGAACGCGCCGGCGATCTTGCCTTCGGTGGTCAGCAGCTCGGTGACCGTGCACTCGGCGAAGACCTTGATCTTGGCCTCGTAGTCGCCGGTCTCGGCGAAGTCCTCCTGCTGCAGCGAAACGATCTTCTGCTGCATCGTGCGGATCAGCTCGAGACCGGTGCGGTCACCGACGTGCGCCAGCCGCGGGTACGTGTGCCCGCCGAAGTTGCGCTGGCTGATCCGGCCGTCGGCGGTGCGGTCGAACAGCGCGCCGTAGGTCTCCAGCTCCCAGACGCGGTCCGGCGCCTCCTTGGCGTGCAGCTCGGCCATCCGCCAGTTGTTGAGGAACTTCCCGCCGCGCATGGTGTCGCGGAAGTGGACCTGCCAGTTGTCGTTCGAGTTCGCGTTGCCCATCGAGGCGGCGCAACCGCCTTCGGCCATCACGGTGTGCGCCTTGCCGAACAGGGACTTGCACACGACGGCGACGCGGAAACCGCGTTCGCGCGCCTCGATCACAGCCCGCAGACCGGCGCCACCGGCACCGATCACCACCACGTCGTAGCTGTGCCGTTCGACCTCGGTCATGAAGAGATTCCACCTCGGAACTGGGGACGTCTGTTGTCGGGAGCGGGCGGGCTAGTTCACGAACCGCAGGTCGGAAATCGCGCCACTGGCCACGAGCATGACGTAGAAGTCGGTCAGCACCAGCGTGCCGAGCGTCGTCCAGGCCAGCGTCATGTGGCGGGTGTTGAGTTTCGTGACCTGCGTCCAGATCCAGTACCGCACCGGGTGCTTGGAGAAGTGCTTGAGCCGGCCACCGGTCACGTGCCGGCACGAATGGCAGGACAGCGTGTACGCCCAGAGCAGGATCACGTTGCCGAGCAGGATGATGTTGCCCAGCCCGAACCCGAACCCGCCCGTCTTGCCGTGGAAGGCGGTGATCGCGTCGTAGGTGTTGACCAGCGAGACGATCATCGCGACGTAGAAGAAGTAGCGGTGGACGTTCTGGATGATCAGCGGTAGCCGCGTCTCGCCGGTGTACTTCGCGTGCGGTTCCGCGACGGCGCAGGCGGGCGGGGAGAACCACACGGCCCGGTAGTAGGCCTTGCGGTAGTAGTAGCAGGTCAGCCGGAAGCCGAGCAGGAACGGCAGGACGACGAAGCCGAGCGGGATCCACCCGGGCAGCTCGCCGAACCAGTGGCCGAAGTGGCTCGAGCCCTCGACGCACGACGACGACAGGCAGGGCGAGTAGAACGGCGTCAGGTAGTGGTAGTCGGGCACCCAGTACGCGGTCCGCACGAACGAGCGGACCGTCGCGTAGATGACGAACGTGGCCAGCCCGAGCACGGTCAGCAGCGGCGAGAGCCACCACCGGTCCGTGCGGAGGGTGCGCTCGGCGATCCGGGCCCGCTTGGGGGCCCGGACGCCGGTGCCGACGCCGTTGTCAGCCGGAGCGCTCACCGCTGGTCGCGCTTGTAGCCGCCGACGCCTTCGTCATCGGCGCCGTGCCAGAGCGCCGGGTCGTAGGGGGTGTCGGGCACCGGGACGCGCTCGGCCGGCTTCGCCTGCGCGGGCACGGCCAGCGGCGTGCCGTCGAGGTCCGCGGTGTCGATGTCGAGGCGCTCCACGTCGTTGGCGAGCCGGCGCACCGCCGACGCGTCGCCGTAGCGCGAGCGCAGTGCGCCGACGCACTGCCTGAGCTGGCCGATGGTTCGCCGCAGCTCGGCGATCTCGGAGGTGGACATCATGCCTCCCGGGGCGTGGTGGGGCTGCAGGGAACCGGCCGGGCGATCGCTCGCCCCTACGGCTTTGCCGCGCGTCGTGCAGTGTGACAACTAGCACACTAACGGTTCCGGAGGTGATCGGGGTCACGCGGGTCGATCTTCTGAATCGATTTTGATTCGGCGTTTTCCCGAGGTACTGTGGCCAGTGTCACGACCCGGAGGCGCCAGCGCTGCCGTCCCGCGGACCACCCCACACCAGTGATCCGGAGCCGGACATGAGCCCGACCCCCACCACACCCCCGCACCCGGTCGTCGCCGAAGTCACCGCGCGCATCGCCGCCCGCAGTGCCGCGACCCGCGCCGCCTACCTCGACCGCACGGCCGCGGCGTACGCCGAAGGCCCGGTCCGCCGCGGCCTCGCGTGCAGCAACCTCGCGCACGGCTTCGCCGCCATGGAAGGCGTCGACAAGGAGGCGCTGCGGGCCGCGCGCGCCCCCGGCGTCGCGATCGTGTCGTCCTACAACGACCTGCTGTCGGCGCACCAGCCGATGCAGGAGTACCCGGCGTGGCTGAAGAAGTCCGTGCGCTCCGCCGGTGGTGTCGCCCAGTTCGCCGGCGGCGTGCCCGCGATGTGCGACGGCATCACCCAGGGCCGCGCCGGCATGGAGCTGTCGCTGTTCAGCCGCGAGGTCATCGCGATGTCGACGGCGATCGCGCTGTCGCACGACATGTTCGACGCGGCACTGTTGCTGGGCGTCTGCGACAAGATCGTGCCCGGCCTGCTGATCGGCGCCCTGTCGTTCGGGCACCTGCCCGCCGTGCTGGTCCCGGCCGGGCCGATGAACTCCGGGCTGCCGAACAAGGAGAAGGCGCGCGTCCGGCAGCTCTACGCCGAGGGCCTCGCGACCCGCGAAGACCTCCTCGACGCCGAAGCGGCGTCGTACCACTCGGCGGGCACCTGCACCTTCTACGGCACGGCCAACTCCAACCAGATGGTCGTCGAGGTGATGGGCCTGCACCTGCCCGGCGCCAGCTTCGTCCAGCCCGGTTCGGCTTTGCGTCAGGCGCTGACCGAAGAAGCGGGCCGCCGGGTCGTCGCCCTGTCCCGCGGCGAGGAGTACACACCGGTCGCGCGGATCCTCGACGAGAAGGCGTTCGTCAACGGCATCGTCGCACTGCTCGCCACCGGCGGGTCGACCAACCACACGATGCACCTGGTCGCGATCGCCGCGGCCGCGGGCATCCAGCTGACCTGGGACGACTTCTCCGACCTCTCGGCGGTCGTGCCGCTGCTGGCGCGCGTCTACCCGAACGGCAGCGCCGACATCAACCACTTCCACGCCGCCGGCGGCATCCAGTTCCTGGTCGGCACGCTGCTCGACGCCGGGCTGCTGCACGAGGACGTCCACACGGTGGCCGGGTTCGGGCTGCACCGCTACCGGGCCGAGCCGATCCTCTCCGACGGCGAGCTGGTCTGGCGCGACGTCCCCACCCGCAGCCTCGACGAGGAGGTGTTGCGCCCGGCGTGGCGCCCGTTCGCCGCGGACGGCGGGCTGCGGATGGTCGAGGGCAACCTCGGCCGCGCGGTGGTCAAGGTGTCCGCGGTGGCGCCCGAGCACCGGGTCGTCCAGGCGCCGGCGCGGGTGTTCACCACCCAGGAGGCGTTCAAGGCCGCGTTCGAAGCCGGCGAGCTGGACCGCGACGTCGTCGTGGTGATCCGGCAGCAGGGCCCGCGCGCGAACGGCATGCCGGAGCTGCACGGCCTCACCCCGGCGCTGGGCGTGCTGATGGACCGCGGGCACGCGGTGGCGCTGCTCACCGACGGCCGGATGTCGGGCGCGTCGGGCAAGATCCCGGCGGCCATCCAGGTGACGCCGGAAGCCGCGGCGGGCGGCCTGATCGCGCGGGTCGCCGACGGCGACGTCATCCGGCTCGACGCTGGTGCCGGCTCCCTCGACGTGCTCGTCGGTGACGAAGAGCTCGCCCGCCGTGAGCTTGTGGACTCGCCGCCGTCCGAAGCATCCTGGACCGGCACCGGCCGAGAGCTGTTCGCCGCGTTGCGCCGTGCCGTCGGCCCCGCCGACCAGGGCGCTTCCGTGTTCGGCGGCTTGACCCCGGAGTACTTCGGAATGCCCACTCTGGAAACCCAGGAGGTCGGTCAGTGACCACCGGTCAGGACCTGCTCGAGCTGTCCCCCGTGATGCCCGTCGTGGTGATCGACGACGCCGCCGACGCGGTGCCCACGGCGCGGGCCCTGCTCGCCGGCGGGATCGGGGTCATCGAGCTGACCCTGCGCACCCCGGCGGCGTTGTCCGCGATCGAGCGGGTCGCCGCCGAGGTGCCGGAGATCGTGATCGGCGCCGGCACCGTCACCGCGCCGGAGCACGCGAAGCAGGCCGCCGACGCCGGCGCGAAGTTCCTCGTGACGCCGGGCTGCACCGACGCGGTCGTCGACGCGTGCTTCGAGACCGGGCTGCCGTTCCTGCCCGGCGCGAGCACGGTGTCCGAGGCGATGCGGCTGGCCGAGCGCGGGCTGACGGCGCTGAAGTTCTTCCCCGCCGAGGCCTCCGGCGGCGTCGCCTACCTGAAGTCGATCGCGGGCCCGCTGCCTTCGCTGCGCTTCTGCCCCACCGGCGGGATCACGGCGGCCACGGCGCCGACGTACCTGGCGTTGCCGAACGTCGGCTGCATCGGCGGCTCGTGGCTGACGGCCTCGCTCGACGTCGCGACGATCGAGAAACTGGCCGCGGAAGCCGCGAAGCTGTAGCGGAAATCACCCGCGGAATTCCCACGCCCGTTCGGGGGAACGGGCGTCCGGATTCCGGGAGTACCGTTCCAGCGCGCTGGAACGGTACTCCTTGTGGGTGTGGCGGCGGTCATCCGTTCCGCCGTTGGTGCCAGTGACCGGGCCATTCGCGCCACGGTGGGTGATTCACCCCCTGTTATCGTTCCTCCTCGCTCTTTCCAGCGAGGAGAATCCGTGTCCTTGACCAGCGTGGTCGCGCCCAGTCCTGCCCCCGAAACGGTCGCCGCACTCGTCGGCGAACGCCTTTCCCTGTCCGCCCTGCAGCAGCTGGGCGGCACCCTCGGCGGCTATTCCTTCGTCAAGGTCGTGGTCGACCGCGAACGGTCGCTCATCCACTTCCTGAACAACGAGCGCCATTCCTTCCACGCGATCTACATCGGCGAAGAGATCCTCGGCGTCCCGGGAGAACGCGTCCGCGCGGAGATCGACTCCTACAACGAGGCGTTCTACCACGCGCCGGACCGCCGGTTCCTGCTCGGCATTCTCGCCCGGCACCCGCGGATGCTTTCGCTGGAGACGGTCGAGGTCGACACCATGCCCGCCGCGCTGATCCGCGAGTTCCACGCGTTCGTCGCGCGCTACGTCGACCCGGCGCTGCCGCTGGTGTTCAAACCGGCCAACCAGCTGCAGGAGCGGATCGTCCGCGAGATCCCGGCGGCCGAGCTGCCGCGGGTGTTCGCGCACGAGCTGTTCTCGACGGCGCCGTTCGTGGCACTCAACCCGGGCACGGCCACCGGGCGGTTGCGCGCGTTCCGCACCGAAGCCGAGTACCGGGCCGCGACGCTGGAGTGGTCGGACATCATCGTGATGGACCGCGTGCCCGACGACATCCCGCGCCTGTCGGGCATCGTCAACGCCCGCCACACGACGCCGTTGTCGCACACGAACGTCCTGGCCACCGGCTGGCAGATCCCGAACGCCGTCCAGGTCGGCGCGCTGGCCGAGATCGAACGCCGCGGCCTGAACGGCAAGTGGGTCGAGTACACAGTGGACGCTCAGGCACTTTCCCTGCGCGAGGTCGACGAGCCGGCGGAGGCGTCCGCGCGGCCCGGCTGGTACGCCCAGCGCGTCACCCTGGAGGCTCCGGAGGCCGAGCACAGCCCGATCGTCAACCTCGCG
This sequence comes from Amycolatopsis nalaikhensis, assembly GCF_030264295.1. Lineage (GTDB taxonomy): Bacteria > Actinomycetota > Actinomycetes > Mycobacteriales > Pseudonocardiaceae > Amycolatopsis > Amycolatopsis nalaikhensis. The sequence goes on from NZ_CP127173.1 coordinate 10,457,837, forward strand.
AAGCTGCGCGCGGCCGACCGGTACCGCTACGGCACGAAGGCGGCCAACCTCGGCGAGCTGCACCACGTCCTGGCGCACGGCTCGCAGCGGCTGCTCGGGTTCTACCAGGTGCCGCGGCCGCCACGGGAGAACCTGCTGCCGTACCTGGCCCGGCTGCTGGACGTGCCTCTCGACGCCGACCTTTCGGCCGCAGCCCGCCGGCTGCTCGACGAGCACGTCCGCGTGCCGCGCGGCATCGCGCTGCCGTTCTCGTTGCAGCGCCGGTTCCTGGAGTCGTCGCCGCGGATCCAGCAGGCCATCGGCAAGCTGAAGATGGCGCTGGAGCTGGACGCGCGGGAGATCGAGCCGCTGTGCGTCGAGCTGCAGGGCCTGATCCGGTCGGCGCGGATGCCGGGCGCGCTGGCCGGGGAGATCGACTCCGCGCTGGTCTCGCAGCTGGCCGGGGTGCGGACGTTCGTCGTGCGCAGTTCGTCGAACGCCGAGGACCTGGCCGGATTTTCGGCCGCCGGGATCTACGAGTCCCTCAACCACGTCACGACGGCCGAGCGGATCTTCGCCAGTGTCAAGGAAGTCTGGGCGTCGCTGGTGTCGGTGCGCAGCGTGCGGCTGCGCCGCCAGGCGGGGATCTCGCTCGACGAGTGCTACATGGGCGTGGTGATCCAGGAGCAGGTCGCGGCCGACTTCGGCGGGGTCCTGGTGACGACGAACCCGATGAACCGCGCGGACTTCCGCACGGTGTACGTCAACGTGTCGCCGCACGTGAGCGACGTCGTCGAGGGTTCGGCGTTGCCGATGCAGTACCTGTACTCGACCGTCGAGGGCGGCGGCCGCACGGTGTCGCTGGGCGACGCGGCCGCGGACCTCGACGAGCGCGCGCACGACCTGCTGCAACGGCTCGCCGTCGCGGGCCGCCTGCTGCAGGGGCACTTCTCGCCCGACTACACGTTCGGCTCGCCGGTGGACATCGAGTGGCTCGCCGACGGCGACCACGTCCACGTCGTGCAGCTGCGTCCGTATTCCGTTTGAGTTCCCCGGGAGACAGATCATGCTGGGCTTTCGCCTGCCCGCGAAACCCGCCGTTCAGCGCGCCGTCCGGCTGACCTACGGTTTCCAGTTCTTCTTCGGCCTGCTGCTGTGGGTGCCGATCTTCTACCAGTACCAGAAGCTCGTCGGCCTGTCCGACGGCGAGATCTTCGGCATCCAGAGCATTTATTACGTCGTGTTCTGCCTGCTGGAGATCCCGACGGGCCTGATCGCCGACCGGTTCGACTACCGCGTCTCACTGGCGGCGGGCGCCGGCGTGCTGGTGGCCGCGAACCTGGTGCCGGTGTTCCTGGGCTCGTACACCGGGTTCCTGCTGCACTTCGTCCTGATCGCGCTGGCCCGCTCGCTGGTTTCCGGCGCGCAGAGCGCGTACTTGTACGAGTACCTCCACGCCTCCGGCGCCGGCGAGCACTACCTCCGGGTGGAAGGGGTCGGGCGCGCGTACAGCCTGGTCGGCAAGATCGTGTACTGGCCGGTGATCGGCTTGCTGATGAGCTGGAACCTCCCTTCCCCGTACTGGCTGACGGCGGTCAACGCCGCGGTGGCACTGGCGTTCGCGCTGAAGCTCCCGGCCATCCCGGGCGGCCGCCGCGTCACGGACAAGACGGCCTCGCTGGTGGCGGGAGTCAGCGGCGCGCTGTCGGCACTGCGCTCGTCCCGGTGGCTGGTGGTGCTGATGGTGCAGGGCATCGCGATGTTCACGCTGGTCCGGATCTGCCAGGTGAACTTGTTCCAGCCGATCCTGGAGTCGAAGACGCTGTCGGTGAACTGGTACGGCGCGGTGCTGGCCGCCATGACGGTGTTCGAGGCGCTGGGAGCGGCCCGGCCGCACCGCCTGCGTCGCGCGATCGGCCCGGTGGGCACGGTGTTCACGCTGACCGTGGTGATGGCGTTGTGTCTCGGCGGGATCGTGTTCCTGGGCTCCTTCCCGACGGTGGTGGTGTTGTGCGTCTTCGCGGTGGCGACGGGGATTTCGTTCCCGGTCCAGAAGCAGCTGCTGAACGACTCGATCCCGGACTCCCGCTACCGCGCGACGCTGCTGTCGATGGAGTCCATTGTGGACCGGGCGGTGTGCGCCCTGGTGGCGGTGGCACTGGGCGCGTACCTGGCGGCCGGCCAGCTCGACGAGTTCCTGCTGCTGACGGCCGTGGTCACCTGCGTGGTGATGGCGTTGCTGGCGGTGTTGCTGCTCGCGGTCCGCAAGCACCGCTCGGACCGCCGGGCACCGGCCGCTCGCCTGCACGCCCAGGCACCTGCCCCCGAGGTCCCGACGCTCCCGCCGCTCGCCGCGGAACGCCGTGGCCACGGCTCGGAACTCCGCCAGGCGGAGGAGCTCCACAACTGACCAACCCGGCGACCGGCTCCGGAACTCGCGCACCCGCTCGAGCCGCACCCGGCAACCGGCTCAGGCACGCCGCTCGCCGACGCACCCCAGCCGGACCCGGCGGGCGCCGGTCAGTCGATGACGGCGTCGTCGAGGAGGGTGGACTCCGCGCCGTACTCGCGGAAGCTCCTCCCTGATCACCGTGTACGCCAAGCCCTGCGGGTAGCCCTTGCGGGCCAGGAAGCCGAGCAGCCGCCGCAGGGCGGTCTGCTCGTCGACGTTGCCCAGGGAGCCGAGGCGTTTGCGGACCAGTTCCCTGGCCATCTGTTCCTCGGACTCGCGGTCGACTTCCTCGGCCGCCTGCGCGGCGACCTCACCGTCGACGCCCTTGCGCCGCAGTTCGGCCACCAGCGCGGTGCGGGACAGGCCCTGGTTGGCGTGCCGGGACTTCACCCACAGCTGGGCGAACTCCTCGTCGTTGACCAGCCCGGCCCGGTCGAGCTTGCCGAGCAGGGTTTCGCTGGTCTCCTCGTCGAACCCCCTGCGGTGCAAGGCCTGCCGCAGCTCCTCCTGAGTCCGCGGCCGCGCGGCCAGGAGATCGAAACAGATCTCCTTGGCCTTCTTGTACCGCTCCTCCGGAGGCAGCTCGGCCGGCGGAACCTTGGGCGCCCTCGCCACTTGAGTACTCCCTCGTCACGCCCCACCGCGGATCACGGCCACGGCGGGGCTCACCCCATCCCGGACGATCAGAAGTCGACCGGCGCCGGGACGGCCTCGACGGCGTCCGCGTCGAGCTGCGGGCCGATGCCGAGCTTCTCCTTGATGCGCTTCTCGATCTCGTTGGCGATGTCCGGGTTGTCGCGCAGGAACCGGCGCGCGTTCTCCTTGCCCTGGCCGAGCTGGTCGCCCTCGTACGTGTACCAGGCGCCCGACTTGCGCAGGATGGCCTGGTCGACACCCATGTCGATGAGCGAGCCCTCGCGGGAGATGCCCTGGCCGTACAGGATGTCGAACTCGGCCTGCTTGAAGGGCGGGGCCACCTTGTTCTTGACGACCTTGACGCGGGTCCGGTTGCCGACCGCCTCGCCGCCGTCCTTCATCGTCTCGATGCGGCGGACGTCCAGGCGGACCGACGCGTAGAACTTCAGCGCCTTACCACCGGTCGTCGTCTCCGGGGAGCCGAACATGACGCCGACCTTCTCGCGGAGCTGGTTGATGAAGATCGCCGTGGTGCCCGAATTGGACAGCGCACCGGTGATCTTCCGCAGCGCCTGGCTCATCAGCCGGGCCTGGAGGCCGACGTGCGAGTCACCCATCTCGCCCTCGATTTCGGCGCGCGGCACGAGCGCGGCCACGGAGTCGATGACGAGGATGTCGAGCGCGCCGGAGCGGATCAGCATGTCCGCGATCTCCAGCGCCTGCTCACCGGTGTCCGGCTGGGAGACCAGCAGCGCGTCGGTGTCGACGCCGAGGGCCTTGGCGTACTCCGGGTCGAGCGCGTGCTCCGCGTCGATGAACGCCGCGATGCCGCCGGCGCGCTGCGCGTTCGCCACCGCGTGCAGGGCGACCGTCGTCTTACCGGAGGACTCCGGGCCGTAGATCTCGACGACCCGGCCGCGGGGCAGCCCGCCGATGCCGAGCGCGACGTCGAGGGCGATCGACCCGGTGGGGATCACGGCGATGGGCGGCCGGGTGTCCTCGCCGAGGCGCATCACCGAGCCCTTGCCGTACTGCTTGTCGATCTGCGCCAGGGCGAGCTCGAGCGCCTTGTCCTTGTCGGGTGCTGCAGGCATGGAAGTCCACCTCGCTGGTTCGAAGCCCCGTCTCCCGGGGGTCTGTGTCGGTTCTTCAGCTGTCCGGTCCGACGCTAGCGGCGGGGACCGACAATTCCAGGCGCGGCGCCCAATCTGTGGATCGCTGGACCCGATGTGGACAACACCATAGACGAACACCTGTTCGAGGTCGTCGGCGACACACCCTTGCGCTAGGATTTTTCGCCCGCCCGGGTGGGGCCGCCCGGGATCCGCGCAGGTCAGCGCCGCTCGGGAGGGACGTCGAAGGCGTCGCAGACCTCTCGCCAGATCTCCTTGGCCGGGATCCCCGCGGTCAGCGCCTGGTCGACGGTGCGCCCGCCGAGCCCGCTCAGCACGTGGTCCCTGGACAGCACCTGGGCGCGCCCGGAGCCGAACTCCTCGGCCATCAGGCGCCGGAAAACCGTGATCCGCATCGAACCCACTCTAACCGGCGGGCGCGAACGGACCGTTCGCGCCGTCTACTCCCCCGGCTGGACGCTCGCTTCGAAGTAGTCGGCCAGCGTGCCCGGCGTGGTCGTCTCGGCCTGGTCGCTCGTGTTCAGCTGGTAGATGAACCCGGCGAGCGGCCGGTCCGACACCGTGAACACGAGCACCGCCGACGTCTTGCCCGCGGCCGACGAGTAGTGCCCCTTGAGCCCGTTGCCGCCCCAGTCCGCTTCCGTGCGGTCGCCGCCCGCCGAGGCGAGCAGGCCGTCGGTGTACTGCTTGAGCGTGTCGGCGTCGTCGCCGTGGACGTAGGTCACCTGGGTGCCCGCCCGGCCCGGCGCGGAGCAGGTCGAGGCCACGCCGATGCGCTGCGCCGGCGCGGCCGGGCCGTTGCCCATGCCCGGCTTGCAGTCGCCGGTGTCGGCGATCTTCCCGGCGAGCTGGCGCAGGCAGCCGGTGAGGCCCTTGTCGTCCGCCTGTCCCGGCGTCTTGCACTGGTCGGCGGTGTAGGTCTTCGCCGAAGACGACGAAGTCAGGAAGAACGTCAGCCCCGCCGCGAGCACCACGACGACCGCGACCGCGACGCCGATGAGCAGTTTCTTCTTCCCACCGGACTTCGGCTCGCTCTTCTCGGCCGCGGGCGAGTAGGCGGGGAAGTTCGACGGCACCGGCTGGGGCCCGCTGGGCGGGAAGTTCGACGGCGCGTAACCCGGGTACTGCGGCGGAGGCGGCGGCGCGTACTGCGGACGCTGCGGCGGAGCACCGGCGGCCACCGCTCCTTCGACGTTCTGCGTCCGCGCGCCGAGGCCGTCGCGGGCGACGTGCTGGGCGCCGAGCGCGACGGCGGTCTCCGGCTGGTCGAGGCTGCCCGGCACGACGCCGAGCTTCTCCGCGATCATCGTGCCGACCAGCGGCAGCCTGCTCGACCCGCCGACGAGGTAGATGCCGGCCAGCCGGTCCGGGGTCAGCCCGGACGAGCGCAGCGTCCGCGACAGCAGCTCGACGCTGCGCAGCATCGCCGGCCGGACCAGGCCTTCCAGCTCGCCGCGCGTCACCAGGACGTCCTTGAACGGCTCCGGCATCGGCACCTCGGTCTGCGGGTGCCGCGACAGCGCCTCCTTGGCCGCCTTGACGTCCTCCTGCAGCGCGCGCCGGGTGCGCCGGTCGGCGGTCGACTCGGGGCGCAGCAACCGCTGCCAGCGCTGCGGGTCGGAGTGCGAGACCTCGCGCCCGACGTGCACCATCAGCGCCTGGTCGACGTCGAGGCCGCCGAGGTCGGGCAGGCCGTCCTCGGCGAGCACGGTGAAGCCGTTCTGGGTGGCGCCGACGACGGCGACGTCGAAGGTGCCCGCCCCGAGGTCGTAGACCGCGAGCGCCTGGCCGGGCGCCAGCGACTTGCCGGGGAACGAGGCGAAGTGCGCCGCCGCGGCGACGGGTTCGGGCACCAGCAGGATGTTCGGGCCCATCCCGGCGAGCCGGGCGGCGGACATCAGGACGTTGCGGCGGGTCTGGCCCCACTGCGCGGGGTGGGTCAGCCGGACCTCGTCGGGCTGCTCGCCGCCGAGCTGGCGGGACGTTTCTTCGAGGACCCGGCGCAGGATGGCGGCGAGCGCCTCGGTCACCGGGACGACGTCGGTGCCCAGCAGCAGGGTCTGCTCGTCGATGCGGCGCTTGGGGTTCGGCTCGAAGCGCGTCGGGTCGAGGCGGGCGCGGCGCTCGGCGTCGCGGCCGACCATGATCGTGCCCTCTTCGGTGGCGAACACCGCCGACGGCATGTTGGCCGAGCCGTCCACTTCGACGACCCGGGGCGGCATCCCGTGCGCCGAAAGGACGGCGACGGTGTTGGACGTCCCGAGGTCCACCGACAGGATCCGCACAGCACTCCCCTTCGCGAAAACGCGCCTTGACGACGCTCGCCGTGATGCTGCCATGTGCGCGGTCACCGTGCGTACGGACCCGCGAAAGTCGCTGCTCCTTGACGCGGACGCCGTTCGAGGTGCACGATAACTGCGCAGTTCGGTCATCCGAGTTGCACACACTGCGCAAAGGAGCGTTCGATGCCGAAGGTGCTCGTCCTCGGGGACGACCTGACGGGCAGCAACGCGACCGGAGCGCTGTACGCCCGCTTCGGGCTGCGCGCGGTTTCGGTGAACGCACCACTGGCACCGGGTTTCCGGGCGGGCGGCGGGATCGACGCGCTGGTGGTCAACCTGGGTACCCGGCACGTCCCGCCGGAACACGCGAAGCGGGCGGTGCTCGACGCGATCGAGCGCGCCGGGCCGGCGGAGCTGACGGTGAAGCGCGTGGACACGACGTTGCGCGGCAACGTGGGCGTGGAAACCGAAGCGGTGCTGTCGTCGGCGCCCGGCGCGCGGGCTCTCGTCGTGCCCGCGTTCCCGGACGCGGGGCGGGTCACGCTCGGCGGGCTGCACCTCGTCGACGGCGTGCCGCTGGCGGAAAGCCCCGCCGCCCGCGACCCGATCGCACCGGTGAAGACCTCGCGGATCCGCACCCTCCTCGGGCCGACCCGCCGGGAGATCGCCGAACTGCCGCTGGACGTCGTCGAGGACGGCGTGGCCGCGGTCGAGGCCGCCCTGCGCCGCCCGGCCGGGATCGTGGTCTGCGACGCCACGACGAACCGGCACCTCACCACCGTCGCGCGGGCCGCGGCCCGGCTGGCCGCCGAAGGCACGCGGTGGATCCCGGTCGACTCCGGCCCGTTCGGCGTCCGGCTGGCCGCGGCGCTGGGCCTCGCACCCGGCCACGGCACCGTCCCGCCGGTGCTCGCCGTCGTCGGCAGCATCACCGGGCAGACCCACGACCAGCTGCTGGAAACCGAGCTGGTGCTGGACGCGCGCTACGTCGACGTCGACCCGCGGCGGCCCGACCCGCCGGGGACAGCGGCGGCGGCACGGAAGCTCCTGGAGGCGGGGCACCGCGTGGTCGGCATCCGGACGCGGGCCCCCGCGCCGGGCACGCCGGTCGACCCGGCCGTCGCGGCGCGCATCCCGCCCGCACTCGGCGAAGCGGCCCGACTGGTGCTCGGCACGCACCGGATCGGCGGGCTCTACGCCACCGGCGGCGACATCGCCGTCGAAGTCACGAAGTCGCTCGGAGCCGACGGCTTCGAGATCGACACCGAAGTGCTGCCCCTGGCGGTCGCCGGGCGGCTGTCCGGCGGGCCGTACAGCGGGCTGCCCTTCGCCACGAAGGGCGGGCTGATCGGCGGCCGGGACGCCCACCGGCCGTCTTTCGGGGGTCCGGGTGGCGAAGCCCCCGGCCCGAGGCGAAGCCTCGGTTGTCACCGTCGCCTGCCTGGAACACCTGAACCACGTCCTGGCCACCGGAAGGAAGAACCCGTGAGCGACCTCCCGATCCTCGCCGTCACCCTCGGCGACCCCGTCGGCATCGGCCCGGAGATCACCTTGAAGACCCTGGCCGAGCCGGCAGCGCCGCAGCTGGCGCGCGGGCTCGCGGTCGGGGACGCGCTCGTGCTCGACCGCGTCGCCCGGCACCTGGGCCTGCCCGTGGAGATCAACCCGGTGTCCACAGTGGACGAGGCCCGGTTCACCACCGGCGTGGTCGACGTCCTCGACCTCGGCGTCGTCACCGAAGACCTGCCGTGGGGCGAGGTCAACCCCACAGCGGGTGCCGCGGCGGTCCGCGCGATCGAGGTCGCCACGCGGCTCGCACTCGACGGCGCGGCCGACGCCGTCGTCACCGCGCCCATCAACAAGGAGGCGATCTGGGCCGCCGGTTCCCAGCACCTCGGGCACACCGAGATGCTCGGCGAGCTGACCGGGTCGACCCGGTTCAACACGATGTTCTGGGTGTCCGGGCTGAAGATCTTCTTCGCCACGCGCCACCTTTCGCTGCGCGAGGCCATCGAGCGGATCACCAAGGAGAACATCGAGCACGCGATCCGCGAGGCGTACACCGCGCTCGAAGTGTTCGGCACGGAAAAACCGAGACTCGCCGTGGCGGCGCTGAACCCGCACGGCGGGGAGAACGGCAAGTTCGGCGACGAGGAGATCGTCGCGATCGCCCCGGCGGTCGCCGCCGCGCGGGCGGCCGGGCTCGACGTGGTCGGTCCGATCCCCGCGGATTCCGTGTTCCACCAAGGGATCCAGGGCCGGTTCGACGGCGTGCTCTCGCTCTACCACGACCAGGGGCACATCGCGTCGAAGACGTACGACTTCGACGGCACGGTCTCGGTGACGGTCGGGCTGCCGATCCTGCGCACGTCGGTCGACCACGGCACGGCGTTCGACATCGCCGGCACCGGCCGGGCCTCGCACGGCACGATGGTCGCGGCGTTCAAGGCCGCGGCGACACTGGCGCCGTACGCGCGGAAGCTGCCCGCCATCTACCCGCCGAGCGCCCGATGATCCCCCGCAAGCGCTGGGCGTACGTCATCCCGGTCGCGGTGGTCATGTACATGCTGGCCTACCTCGACCGCACGAACGTCGCGGTGATCCTGCCCTACATCGGCGACGACTTCCCGTTGTCCGCCAGCGCGAAGGGCCTGGCGAGCGGCATCTTCTTCGTCGGCTACCTCGTGCTGCAGATCCCCGCGGCGGTGCTGGCGGCGAAGTGGAGCGCCCGGAAGACGGTCCTGATCCTGATGGTCGCGTGGGCGATCGCCGCGGTGCTGTGCGGCCTGGTGCGGAACGAAACCCAGCTGCACCTCGCCCGGTTGCTGCTCGGGTTGTTCGAAGGCGGCGTCTGGCCCGCGGTGCTGATCCTGCTGGCGTCCTGGTTCCCGCAGGCCGAGCGGGCGCGGGCGAACGCGCTGTGGATGACGTGCCTGCCGATCTCGGCGATCCTGATGTCCCCGCTGTCCGGGTTCATGCTCGACCACATGTCCTGGCGCTGGGTGTTCGTGCTGCAGGGGCTGCCGCCGCTGGTGTGGGCGATCGTCTGGTGGTTCGCGGTGGCGGACCGGCCCGCGAAGGCCCGGTGGATCTCCGCGGCGGAGCGCGAGTACCTCGAAACCACCTTGAAGGCCGAAGAAGACGCCAAACCGGCGTTCGCGAAGCAGGGCTACCGGCAGGCACTGGCGAACCGCCAGGTGCTGCTGCTGATCGGGGTCTACTTCTTCTGGATCACCGGGTTCTACGGGTTCAGCCTGTGGTTGCCGTCGGTGGTGAAGACGATGACGGGCGGCTCGGCGACCGCCGTCGGGTTCCTGTCGGCGGTGCCGTACGTCCTGGCACTGGCCGGGATGGTCGCGTGCGCGCACTGGTCGGACCGCACCGGCAACCGGCGGCTCGCGGTCACCGTGCCGCTGGTCGTCGCGATCGCCGGGCTGCTGCTCGGCAACCTCGTGCACTGGCCACCGGCGGTGCAGCTGGTGCTGCTCTGCGTCGTCGCGACCGGCGTCTACATGCCGTACGGGCCGTTCTGGGCGATCCCCAGCCGGATCCTCGGCATCGAGGTCGTCGCGGTGGCGATGGGCCTGATCAACGCGCTGGGCAACCTCGGCGGGTTCGCCGGGCCCTACCTGGTCGGCTGGCTCACCGACGTCACCGGCAGCGCGACCACCGGGTTCGTCGTGCTGGCCGCCTTCCTCGCCGTGGCCGCCTGCCTGGCGTTCTTCGGGCTGAAGCCCGCTCCCGTGGAAGACTTGGCGCATGTCCCAGCCGAGACCAGGCACCCGTGACCGGCGCGCGATGCTGCTCGAAGCCGTCCGCGACGGCTCGGGCGGCATCGCGGAGCTGGCCGAGGAGTTCGGCGTTTCGGAGTCGACGATCCGCCGCGACCTGGCCTCGCTCGCCGGGGCCGGCCACGTCGTCCGCACCTACGGTGGCGCGCTCGACACCGAACGCAGCCCCCGTGAGAAGGACCGCGAAAACGCGGCGGCGAAGGACGCCATCGCCCGGGAAGCCGCCGCGCTGGTGCGCGACGGCGAGGTGGTGCTCCTCGACGCGGGCACGACCACCGGCAGGCTCGCCCGCCACCTCGCCCACCGCGAGGGGCTGACCGTGGTCACGAACGGCGTCACCGCGATCCGCGAGCTGGCCGGCTTCGCCGGGATCGACCTGATCGTGCTCGGCGGCCGCCTGCGGCACCCCAACGAGGCGATCCTCGGCGAGACCGTGCTGGCGCAGCTGCGCCACATCTCACCCGATCGGGTGTTCCTGGGTGCGGACGGCGTGGTGTCCGGGCGAGGGCTGTGCTGCCCGTCACTGGAGCAGTCGGTGGTCAAGCACGCGATGCTGCACGCGGGCGCCGAGGCGTACGTGCTGGCGGACCACTCCAAGCTGGACCAGGCCCCTTTTTCCTACTGGGCGCCCCTCGACCGCGACTACCGGCTCATCACGGACGAGCCGCGGATCGACGTCACCTATCCGCAGTTCGCCCAGAGCGTGATCGTCGCCGGCGTGCCGGAAACTGTCGGTGGTGCCGCGCATCATGGACGACGTGGCAACTGACGTGCTCGACCTCTTCTCCCCCGCGACCCGGGACTGGTTCGCGGGGGCCTTCGCCGCGCCCACCGCGGCGCAGGAAGGGGCCTGGCGGGCGGCGCACGCGGGCGAGCACGCCCTGGTCGTCGCGCCGACCGGGTCCGGCAAGACCCTGTCCGCGTTCCTCTGGGCGCTGGACCGGCTCTCGGTGGAGCCGCCGCCGGCGGAGCCCACGAAGCGGTGCCGGATCCTCTACGTCTCGCCGCTGAAGGCACTGGCGGTCGACGTCCAGCGGAACCTGCGCGCCCCGCTCGCCGGCATCTCGCAGGCCACCCGGCGGCTCGGGCTCCCGGTGCCCGAGATCGAGGTGGGCATGCGCACCGGCGACACCACCGCGGCCGAGCGCCGCTCGTTCGGCAAGACGCCGCCGGACGTGCTGGTGACCACGCCGGAGTCGCTGTTCCTCATCCTCACGTCGTCGGCGCGGGAGTCGCTGCGCGGCGTCGAGACGGTGATCGTCGACGAGGTGCACGCGGTCGCGGGCGGCAAGCGCGGCGCGCACCTCGCGCTGTCGCTGGAGCGGCTGGACGCGCTGCTGCCGAAGCCGGCGCAGCGGATCGGCCTGTCGGCGACGGTCCGCCCGATCGACGAGGTGAGCGCGTTCCTGGCCGGCGGCCGCCCGGTGCGGGTGGTGCAGCCGAAGCTGGCGAAGACCATCGAGGTGCGGGTCGAGGTCCCGGTGGAGGACATGGGCAACCTCGACGCACCGCGCAGCGGGCCGGCGCCGAGCCCGCTCGACGAGCTGGAGTCGATGACCGACGCCTTCCCGCCGGGTGACATCGCGCCGGGCGGCCTGGGCACGCTGGAGGAGATGGCGGGCAACCCGGTGCAGCGGCCGTCGATCTGGCCCGCCGTCGAGGAGCGGGTGCTGAGCCTGATCCGCGACCACCGTTCGACCATCGTCTTCGCCAACTCGCGCCGGCTGACCGAGCGGCTCACCGCCCGGCTCAACGAGCTGGCCGCCGAGCAGACGGAGCTGACGCCCGCCGACACGTTCCCGGCCGAGGCCGTCGGGCAGTCCGGGGTGAGCACCGGGGCCCCGCCGGTCATCGCCCGGGCGCACCACGGCTCGATGTCGCGGGAGCAGCGCACGCACGTCGAGGAGGACCTGAAGTCCGGGCGGCTGCCGTGCGTGGTGGCGACGTCGTCGCTGGAGCTGGGCATCGACATGGGCGCGGTCGACCTCGTGGTGCAGATCGAGGCGCCGCCGACGGTGGCGTCCGGCCTGCAGCGCGTCGGCCGCGCCGGGCACCAGGTCGGCGCCGTGTCGACCGGGGTGATGTTCCCGAAGTTCCGCGGTGACCTCGTCTCCTGCGCGGTGGTCGCGGAGCGGATGGCGACCGGCGCGATCGAGGCGGTCCGCTACCCGCGCAACCCGCTGGACGTCCTGGCGCAGCACGTCGTCGCGATGGTGGCGCTCGAACCGTGGACGGTGCCGGACCTGGCGGCGCTGGTGCGGCGGGCGGCGCCGTTCGCGTCCCTGCCGGACGACGCGCTGCACGCGGTGCTCGACATGCTCGCGGGCCGCTACCCCAGCGAGGAGTTCGGCGAGCTGCGGGCCCGGATCACCTGGGACCGCATCGGCGGCGAGCTGCGCGGGCGGCCGGGGGCGCAGCGGCTGGCCGTGACCTCGGGCGGCACCATCCCCGACCGCGGCCTGTTCACCGTGATGACGCCGGGTTCGGACGACAAGCCCGGGTCGCGCGTCGGCGAGTTCGACGAAGAAATGGTGTACGAATCGCGGGTCGGCGACACCATCCTGCTCGGCACGTCGTCGTGGCGGATCACCGACATCACGCACGACCGGGTCATCGTGGTGCCCGCGCCGGGCGAACCGGCGCGGATGCCGTTCTGGAAGGGCGACGCACCGGGCCGTCCGCTGGAACTCGGCCGGGCGCTGGGGAAGTTCGTCCGCGAACTGTCCACATCGGACGCCGAGAAGGCACGCGAGCGGGCGACCGCCGCGGGGCTGGACGAGCGGGCGTGCGACAACCTCCTCACCTACCTGGCCGAGCAGAAGGAAGCCACGCGGCACGTCCCGAACGACCGGACGATCCTGCTGGAGCGCTACCGTGACGAGCTCGGCGACTGGCGGATCGTCGTGCACTCGCCGTTCGGCGCGCAGGTGAACGCGCCGTGGGCGCTGGCCATCGGCGCGCGGCTGCGGGAAAACCGCGGCGTCGACGCGCAGGTGGCGCACTCCGACGACGGCATCGTGCTGCGCCTGCCGGACGCGCTGGACGCCGAGGGCGGCGACGTCACCATCGGCGCGGACGACGTGCTGCTGGACCCCGAAGAGGTCGAGCAGCTGATCGTCGCCGAGGTCGGCGGCTCGGCCGTGTTCGCGGCGCGGTTCCGCGAGTGCGCGGCCCGGTCGCTGCTGCTGCCGCGCCGGGACCCGCGGCGCCGCACTCCCCTGTGGCAGCAACGGCAACGCGCGTCGCAGCTGCTGTCGGTCGCGGCGAAGTACGAACGGTTCCCGGTCGTGCTGGAGGCGATGCGGGAGGTCCTGCAGGACGTCTACGACGTGGGCGGGCTGCGGGAGCTGATGGCCGACGTCCGGGCCCGCAAGGTCCGGCTGGTGGAGGTCGAGACGCCGGCCGCGTCGCCGTTCGCGCGCAGCCTGCTCTTCGGTTACGTCGGGATGTTCCTGTACGAGACCGACGCCCCGTTGGCCGAGCGGCGGGCGGCGGCGCTGTCGCTGGATTCGGCGCTGCTGGCCGAACTGCTGGGCACCGAGGCGATCCGGGAACTGCTGGATCCCGAAGCGGTGACCGAGGTGGAGCGGTCGCTGCAGCGCCTCGACCCCGACCGGCACGCGCGTTCGGCCGAGGACGCCGCCGACCTGCTGCGGTTCCTCGGCGACCTGACCGTCGAGGAGGCCGCGGCGCGCGGGATCCAGGCGGAGTGGCTGACCGAGCTGGAGGCCGCGCGGCGGGCGATCCGGGTGCGGATCGCCGGTGAGGAGCGGTTCCTGGCGATCGAGGACGCGGGCCGGGTGCGGGACGCGCTGGGCACCGCCCTGCCGGTCGGCGTGCCCGAGGCGTTCACCGAACCCGTGGCGGACCCCCTCGGCGACCTGCTGTCGCGCTACGCCCGGAGCCGGGGCCCGTTCGCGGCGGCCGACGTCGCCAAGCGGTTCGGACTGGGGCTGGCCGTCGTCACCGGGGTCCTCGACCGGATGACCGGTGAAGGCCGCCTGGTGCGCGGCGAACTGAGCCCGGTCGGGCACCCGGACACCCACGGCGTGGGCACCGAATACTGCGATTCCGCCGTGCTGCGCCGGTTGCGGCGGGCTTCGCTGGCGAAGCTGCGCGCCGAGGTGGAGCCGGTCGAACCGGCGGCACTGGGTCGGTTCCTGCCGGCGTGGCACGGGTTCGGCGGCCGCGTCCGGGCGGCACCGACGGCGGACGACGTGCTGTCGGTGGTCGAGCAGCTCGCCGGGGCACCGTTGCCGGCGAGCGCGGTGGAGTCGCTGATCCTGCCGGGACGGCTGCCGGGCTACTCCCCGGCGTTGCTGGACGAGCTGACGACGGCGGGCGAAGTGACGTGGGCGGGCTGCGGCGCGCTGGCGGGAGGCGACGGCTGGATCGCGCTCGCCCCGACGGACGTCGCGGACCTGCTGCTGCCCGAGGTGGTCGAGGACATCCCGACCGGCCCGCTGCACGAGGCGATCGTGTCCACTTTGGAGGGCGGGGCACTGTTCTTCCGCCAGCTGGTGGACCGCGCGAGCGTGCTGGTGGACAAGGCCCCGAACGACGCCGAGGTGGTGGCGGCGTTGTGGGACCTGGTGTGGGCGGGCCTGGTCACGGGCGACACGCTGGGGCCGTTGCGGGCCCAGGTCGCCGGGCACGGAGCGCACAAGCCCCGGCGCCAGGCACCCCGCGGCCGTTACGCGCGGTTGCGGGCGGGGCGGCCGCAGATGCCGTCGCGGTCCGGGCCGCCGACGGTCGCCGGGCGGTGGGCACTGACGCCGTCCCGCGAAACGGACGCGACCCGCCGCGCCCACGCGCGAACGGAGGCGTTCCTGGAGCGCCACGGCGTCCTGACCCGCGGGGCGCTCGACACCGAACGCGTGACGGGCGGGTTCTCCGGGATCTACAAGGTGCTGCGCGGCATGGAGGACACGGGCCAGGTGATCCGCGGGTACGTGGTGGAGGGTCTGGGCGCGGCCCAGTTCGCGGCGAAGGGCGCGGTGGACCGGCTGCGAGCGTTGTCGGGCCCGGGCCGCCCGGCCCCGGGCCGAGCGGTGGTCCTGGCGGCGGCGGACCCGGCGCAGCCATACGGAGCGGCCCTCCCCTGGCCGGCCGCGACGGGCGACACGAAGCACCGACCCGCCCGCAAGGCGGGAGCACTGGCGGTACTGGTGGACGGGGTACCGGCGCTGTACGTCGAGCGAGGAGGCCGGTCGCTGTTGAGTTTCACGGAGGAACGCCAGCCGTTGTCGGACGCGGCGCAGGCACTGTCGGCGGCGGTCCGCGAGGGCTGGCTGGGCCAGCTGGCGGTCCAGCGCGCGGACGGCGAGCAGGCCCTGACGTCGGAACTCGCGGAAGTGTTGAGGGAGGCGGGTTTCCGGGCAACACCATCGGGCTTGCGCCTGCGCGCCTGACACCAACCGCGGCGCGCGGCGGGGCGGCGCCAAGAATTGGCGGCCGCACGACCCGCAGCTGTGCGGCCCGGGGCCTGTACGACCGCGCGCCGGACCCAGCGGTTGCGGCCGCGCGGCCGCACGACTCCACGGCCTGCCGCCGCCCGCCGCGTGGGTGATCCGCGTGCGGGTACCCCGCTTCGCGACGCTCTCGTTACGGGCTGGCCTAAGCTGCCAGTCCGACACGCACGAAGGATGTTCTGCTCATGGCGATGCGCGAACTGCGCTATTTCGGGGATCCGATCCTCAAGTCCGTCTGCGATCCGGTCACCGTGTTCGACGAGAAGCTCGAAGCGCTCGTGCGGGACCTGCTCGACTCCGTCAAACCCGAGGGGCGTGCCGGGCTGGCCGCGCCGCAGATCGGGGTCGGGCTGCGCGTCTTCAGCTATGACGTCGCCGGGCTCACCGGGTACGTCATCAACCCCGAGATCGTCGAGCTGTCCGAGGAGACCCACGAGATCGGCGAGGGCTGCCTCTCCGTCCCCGAACTCTGGTTCCCCACCAAGCGCGCGAAGCACGCCAAGGTCCGGGGCGTCGACGTCCGCAACGAGCCCATCGAGGTCGAAGGCGAAGACGTGCTCGCCCAGTGCCTGCAGCACGAGACCGACCACCTCGACGGCGTCCTCTACCTCGACCGGCTCACCGCCGAGCGCAAGAAGTCCGCTCTGCGCCAGGCGCGCGAGAAAGACTGGTTCTGGAAGCGCTGATCAGCACAGCCGCAGCCGGGCGTCGTTCTCGGGGTCCCGCTCCACCCGGAGACCGGCGCGGGCTGCCGTGCGGGGCAGCACGTCGTCTCCCGGAAGGCAGTCCGCCGCCAGTTCCGTGATCCCCTGCGCCTCGGCCAGCGCCGCGAGGCGGGCCAGCAACGCCGTGCCGATGCCCTGCCGCTGCCAGTCGTCCTCGACCAGCAAGGAAATTTCGGCCCCTCCGGTAATCGTCGGGATGAGCTGGCCCAGGCCGATCACCTCACGGCCGAACACGGCCAGCACGCTCGTGCCGCGGGGCGGCACCAGCAGGCGGTGCAGCCAGCGGCGCGGCACCGTCCGCACTCCCGTGTGGTAGCGCCGGAAGAGCGTCGCGGGCGTGCAGCGGCGGTGCAGCTCGGCCACCGCGTCGGCGTCGCCGGGCAGGCCCTTGCGCAGGACGATCGCCGCGCCGTCCGGGCGGTCGAGGACCGCCGGGCCCGCGACGTTCCTGGCCGCCGCCCCGAGGAGCGTCACCAGTGCCTCCGCGCGCGTCAGCTCCAGCTGGACGAACGGGGCCCACTGGCGGCGCGCCACCAGCGCCGTGCCGGTGCCCAGCTCGAACACCGCCCGGTGCCCGCTTTCCGTGCGGGCCGGATTCGCCTCGGCGGCCGGGACGAGCGTGACGACGTCCGCCGCCAGCACGTCCTTCAGCACTTCGGCCAGGCGGGCCGGGTCTTCGACCGCGCGGCGGGCCGCGAGCAGCGTCGACGACGCCGGGTCCACCAGCTCGTGGACGTCCGCGTCGACGATCGCCGTGCACTCGCAGCCCTCGGCGCGGATCGCGTCGGCCAGGAGCCGCCGGGGCAGGCCGGTCGCCGGGCGCAGCACGATCTCGTCGAGCACGCCGCCCGGCACCGGCAGCACGCTCAGGCCCAGGATGTTGCATTCGAGGTCGGCGAGCCGGATGGCGATCCGGGCCAGGGTGCCCGGGTGGTCGTGCATCCGGATCCGCACCCGCCACGCGGAGGGGACGGCCTGCTCCTCGACGACGGCCGTCCGGTCGTGCTGCGGCAACGCTCTGGAGGTCTCCATGCCCCCACGGTCCCCCGCGGTTGTTGCCGCGCCAGGACACCGGTGTTTCGCGCAGGTCAGCGTTCGACGCCGCCCGGCAACCGGGCCGAAACACTCAGCCAGGACCGCAGCTCGGTCGCCAGCGCGACCGGGGCGTCGAGCTGGACGAGGTGACCCGCGTCCGCGATCGGACTGAACGTCGCGCCGGGGATGCCCGCGGCGAGCCGTTCGCCGGTCGCCTGCGGGATCCACGTGTCCTCGGTGCCCCACAGCACCCGCACCGGGAAGCCGATCCGGCTCAGCCCCGCCTCGTTCTCGGCCAGGTAGCGCTCGTCGTACGCGGCGATCTGGCGGTAGAACGCCGGCTGACCTTCTTCGCCGAGCCACGGCGCGGTGAGCGACGCGAGGTCGCCCTCCCGCAGCTCGCGGAAGCTCGCGTTGCCGATGTAGGCGCGGACCAGCGCCTCGTGGATGTACGGCGGCACCCGCGAGAGCACGTCCGGGTGCTCCTTGACCAGCCGGAAGAACGGCGAGCCCGACGGCGGGATGGCCACGACGTCGGCCATCAGCAGCGACGCGTACCGTGCGCCGTGGACCAGGTGGGCGCGCAGCGACACCGCGCCGCCGTAGTCGTGGGCGACGACGTGCGGCGCCTCCAGGCCCCAGTGCGTGAGCAGCGCCTGGAACGCGTCCGCCTGGACGCCGAAGTCGACCGGGTGGTCCGGCTCCTTCGAAGATCGGCCGTAGCCCGGCATGTCCCAGAGGTACACGGTGAAGTCGCCGCTCAGCGCCTCGGCGAAGGGCCGCCACAGCCACGACGACCACGGCGTGCCGTGGCAGAACACCACCGCGGGCCCGGAGCCGGCGCGCTCCCAGGCGATCCGGCGCCCTTCCCAGTCGAAGATCTCCATGGGCCGACGGTAGGTCAGCGCGGGGTCAGCACGCAGAACTCGTTGCCCTCCGGATCCCGCAGCACCCGCCACGGCAGGTCCGGCCCGCCCGCGTCCACGGCCCCCGCGGCGACGACTTCCGCCACGGCTGTCGTGTGATCGGACCCGGCGGGCGGTGCGACGTCCAGGTGGAGCCGGTTCTTGACGCGCTTGACGTCGTCGTTGCGCAGGAACTCCAGCCACGGCCCGCGACCCGACGGCGCGCGCAGCCCGACCAGGACGTCGCCTTCGCGGGCCTGGACCGGCCAGCCGGTGATCCGCGCCCAGAACTCCGCGAGCGGCTCCGGGGCGTGGGCGTCGACCAGGATCGCCGCCACCGCGCCCGACTCCGCGTACCGCTCGCGCGGCTCGAGGACGCAGAACTCGTTGCCTTCGGGGTCCGCCAGCACGACCCACGGCACGGCGCCCTGCCCGAGGTCGACGTGGCGGCCGCCGAGCTCCAGGGCGCGCGCCACCAGCTCGGCCTGGTGCGCGGGGGTCGTGCTCGCCAGGTCGAGGTGGAGCCGGTTCTTGCCCTCCTTGGGTTCGGGGACCGGGACGAACACGAGGTCCAGGTCCCAGCCGTCGGTTTCCGGGGCGCGCACGTCGACTTCCCTGGGCTCCTCGACGGCGACGCGCCAGCCGAGCAGCGCGGCCCAGAAGTCCGCCAGGACCCGGGGCCGCGCCGCGTCGATCACCAGGTTCACCAGGCGCGTGCTCATGGGCGGCACGCTAGCGGCCACCCCCGACAGTTCCGGTTCGGCTTCCCCACCGGCCGGTCATCGGGTCGCGAGCCGCAGCAGCGCCCAGAGCTGGGCCGCCTGGTCGTGCACGCCCCGCACGGTCACCGAGGTGAGGGACGCCCGGCCCCACAACCACAGGTAGATCCGCTCGGGTTCGGCCGTGACGACGTCGTCGGCGGCTTCGGCTTCTTCCGCCGAGCAGCGCCAGGCCTCGGTGACGTCGGGTCCGGCCCGCGCGATCCAGCTGTGCGCGCCGGCGCGGACGCCGACCGAACCCGCCTTCGTCCCGGTGAGGCCGAGCATCGGCAGTTTCTGCCCGAACCACAGGGTCAGCGCCTCGTCGATGCCGTCGAGGGCGATGTCCTCGGGGACGCCGGCCGAGTCCGCGCCCGCCGCCTGTTCGACGTCGACGCGGTGGATCACCGTTTCGTGCAGCATCCGCCGCCGCCAGAACCCGTAGGTGGGGTCGGCGGGCCACCAGGTGTCGGCGCGGTCCTCGGGGTCGTGCGCGGCGAGCTCGTCGAGCAGCTCGGCCAGGCCCGCCTCCAGGAACGCGGACAGGCTCTGGCCCGGCTCGGGGTCGCGCGGCCAGTCTTCGGGGTTGCGGCCTTCGGCGAGCCGGCGCCGGATCATCCGGTAGAGGCTGCCGACGTGCCGGGCGACCTCGGCGATCGACCAGCCGGGGCAGGCGGGCACGGGCGCCTCGACCGGGGCGGCGCGCACCGCCTCGGCCAGGTGGTGGCCTTCGGTTCCCAAGGCGGTGAGCAGCCGCCCCGGGTCGACGAGGCCGTGCTCACGCGACATGGGCTTCCCCGGTGATCGGCAGGCCGTGCACGAGACGGCGGACGAGTTCGAGGAACGGCGTGGCGGCGCGAACGAGCCCGTCGGCGGACTCGGCGGTGACCTTGCCGGTGATCCCGGCCTGCGCGGCGGCGCGCGCGGCCGAGTTGCTCGCGAAGAAGGCAGACCACTCCCGCAGTTCGGGGGCGACGGAGTCGAGCAGCACCCAGGTGGAGGCCGGCCGGGCCCGCCCCCGGTGCGGCCGCCCCCGGGCGGCGAGCACGGCGGCGGCCCCGCGCAGGGCGGCGAGGTAGGCGGCGATGAACCGTTCGGCGGGATCGGTTTCCCGTTCGGCATCGGCGAGCCCGCGCCGAGCCTGGGCGAGGAGTCCGGCCGCGGCGGGCGGGGCGGGCGGGCGCATGGACATGGGGAGCTGGGACTGCCCGTGGTCGACAACGGGTCGCCGCGGCGGCGCCGGCGGCCGGGGCGCGTCGAGGTTCCCGGCTCCGGCGACGGACGAGCGCAGCGGCATCGGCAGCTGCGACTGCCCGTGGTCGACGACGGGTCGCCGCGGCGGGATCGGCTGCGGGTGGTCCACGGCCTCACGCTCGGCGGGCTGCGGCTCGAGCTTCGCGGCAGACGAGCGCGGCGGCATCGGCCGCGGGTGGTCCACGGCAGGCCGCGGCGTGGGCTCCACAGCGGCCGCGCGCAGTGGCAGCTCAGGCTGCAGGCGATCGGCGGAGGGCTCCGGCCGCTCCGGCTCCACGGCAGGCTGCGGAGCCGGAGCCCCGGCGGCCGGCCGGGCCTGCGACCGGTCGACAGACGGCCGCGACACCTCCGCCTCCCCGGCGGACGAGCGCAACGACATCGGCAGCTGTGGCTGGTAGTGGTCCACGACCGGGCGCCGGGCGGGCATCGGCGGCTCCACCCGTCCCCGCTCCACCGCCGACGTGCGCCGCACCGGCGGCATCGGCAGCGGGATCTGCCCGGTCTCCTCCGCGGACCGGCGCGACGGCATCGGCAGCCGGGGATGCCCGGGATCCGCGGGTGTCACGACCTCGACGGACATGGCGCCCCCTCCCTCCTGCACTGCGTGAGCTCGAGCCCGGTCGAGGGCCGGCGCCGAGACGCTTCCCCCGTCCCGGCGCCGGGCTCCTGACCGGTGCGCGCTCACCGGATGTCGAACGTCTGTTCGAACAAAATCCAGAGTAACCCCGGACCGGGCGTCCGCTCAACCCCGGGGGTGGAATCCCGCGGGACACCAGGTCGGCGGCGTGATCTCATAGGCCCATGAGTTCGCTCGACCACCCCGCCGTCGCCAAGGTCGCCGCCGCGCTGGCCGAAGCCGGGCAGCACGCCGCCGCCGAGGGCATCCGGGTGCTGCCCGCCGAGGTCCGGACCGCCGCTCAGGCGGCCGAGGCGCTCGGCGTGCCCGTCGGGGCCATCGCCAACAGCCTCATCTTCCGCCTGGGGTCCGACAAAAACGCGCTCCTCGCCCTCACCTCGGGTGCGCACCGCGCCGATCCGGCTACCCTCGAGCGGCTGGCCGGGGCCGAAATCGGGAAGGCGGACGCCGACTTCGTGCGGGCGCACACCGGGCAGCCCATCGGCGGGGTCGCGCCCACCGGGCACCCCACCGAGCTGCCGACGCTCGTCGACACCGCCCTGCGCGCCCACGACGTCGTGTGGGCCGCCGCGGGACACCCCAAGACCGTCTACCCCACCACGTTCGCGGACCTGGTGGCGTTGACCGGGGGCACCCCCGGCGCGTTCGGCGGCGCGGAGGAAGATGGACCGCTGTGACCGCGATGCCCGCCGGCTGCTCCCGCTACGTCCAGCTCTCCGCGGACGAGTTCCGCGCGCGCCTGCCCGAAGCGCTCGACATCTACGTCCGGGCGATGAGGTACCCGGCGGGCACCGCCGAGCAGCGCGCGCCGATGTGGCTCACCCACGCGCTGCGTGAGGGCTGGCGCTGCATGGCGGCGTTCGACGCCGACGACGTCCTGCTCGGGCTGGCCTACGGCTACCGCGGCCGGGCCGGGCAGTGGTGGCACGAGCAGGTCCGGCACGGCCTCAGCCGCCGCGCCGGGACCGCCGAGGCCGACCGCTGGCTGACGGACTACTTCGAGCTGACCGAGATCCACGTCCGGCCGGAGAACCAGGGCCACCAGATCGGCGAGGACCTGCTGCGCGGCCTGCTCGACGGCGTGCCGAGCGCGAACGTCCTGCTGTCGACGCCCGAGGGCACCAGCCGCGCGTGGAAGCTCTACCGCCGCACCGGGTTCGTCGACGTCCTGCGCGACTACCACTTCGCCGGCGACCCGCGGCCGTTCGCGATCCTGGGGCGGGCGCTGCCCCTCGACCCGCGCTGAGCCGAGGGGCAGCGGTCCGTCAGCGCGGCTCCGGCCGCCAGTAGCCGACCGCCAGCGCCGCCACCAGCACGGCCGCGCCGCACCAGGCCGTGACGCTCAGCCGTTCACCGAACAGCACGGCCGAAAGCACCGCCGCTGTCAGCGGCTCGAGCACCGCCGAGAGCGCGCCCAGCACCGGGTGCGCGTCCGCCAGACCGCGCAGGTAGGCCGCGTACGCGAGCGCGGTCGGCACCACGCCGAGGTAGCACGCCACCGCGAGGACGTCCGCGTGCAGCGGAAGTGCCATGCCGGGCCAGCTCGCCAGCGGGGTCAGCAGGATCCCGCCGACGAGGCAGCCGAACGCCGTCGTGGCCATCGGGTCGAGGCCGTCGACCGGCTTCGCGGTGAGCATCGTCAGTGCCGCGAACCCGGCCGCCGCGAGCAGGGCGAAGCCGAGGCCGCCGACGAGATGCGCGGGCTCGTCCGGCGTCCAGCGGAGCAGCACCAGCCCGGCGACGGTGCCCGCGACGGAGACCAGCGTCCAGCGCCGGGGTTTGCGCACCGAGGCGAGGGTGACCATGACGGGAGCGGCACCGATGGTGGTCATCGTCGCGATGCTGACCGAGCTGAGCGCGACGGCCGCGAAGTAGCTCGCCTGGAACAGGGCGAACAGGCCACCGACGGCGAGGAGCCGCTTGGCCGCCTCGCGGGTGCGCGGCAGCGAGCCGCCTTTCACGAACACGAAGAGGGTGGCGACACCGCCGCCGACGAGCAGCCGGTAGGCGGCGACGGCGAGCGGGTGGAGGCCGCCGAGCTGGCCGAGCAGCGAGCCGGCGAGGCCGCCGGTGCCCCAGAGGACACCGGCGAGGACGAACGCGGCCGACGAACGGGCGCGCGCGGGTACAGCGACAGACATGGGTGCTCCTGCGTCGAAGGAATCGGGATCGACGACGCGGGGCGGTGCGCATGACGAATCAGCCGCGGGCGCTCAGGCCACGCGGCGGAGGACCACCCCGCTCAGGCGCGGGGCGGTGGGGTGACGAAGAGGATTCGGCGCACGAGCGAAAACGTAGTGGGCGCGCGGTGGGCGTGGCCACCGGATTTCCGGTGACCACGCGCACACCTCAGTCCAGCTGGGCCAGCTGCTCCCGCAGGGTGTCCAGCCCCATGCCGCCCATTCGCAGCGCCTCCGTGTGGAACCGCTTGATGTCGAACCCCGCCCCGGCCCGCTCCTGTGCCTCCGCACGGGCCGCCAGCCAGAGGCGCTCGCCGATCTTGTACGCCGGGGCCTGGCCCGGCCAGCCCAGGTACCGGTCGATCTCGTCGCGGACGTGGGCCTGGTCCGTGATCGTCCGCGTCAGCATGAACTCCAAGCCCAGCTCCGGCGTCCAGCGCTCGCCCTCGTGGAAGCCCGTTCCCGCCGGGATCTCCAGCTCCAGGTGCATGCCCAGGTCGACGACCACCCGCGCCGCTCGGAACAGCTGCTCCGACAGCATTCCCAGCAGGTCGCCGTCGTCGGCGAGGTAGCCCAGTTCCTGCATCAGGCGCTCCGCGTACAACGCCCAGCCCTCCGCGTGGCCCGAGGTGAACGCCATCAGCCGCTGGTACTTGTTCAGCGACGCCGACTGGTCCACTGACGTCGCGATCTGGAGGTGGTGGCCCGGGGCTCCCTCGTGGTACACCGTGCTCGTTTCGCGCCACGTCGAGAACTCCTCGCGGCCCGCGGGCAGTGACCACCACATGCGGCCCGGGCGGCTGAAGTCCTCGCTCGGTCCCGTGTAGTACGCGCCGACGCCGCCGCCGGGCGGGGCGATCTTGCACTCCAGGGCCATCACGCGGTCGGAGATGTCGAAGTGCTTGCCGCGCAACGATTCCAGCGCCGTGTCGGACAGGCGCTGCATCCACGCCTCGAACTCGGCCCGGCCCTGGACGCGGTAGCGCGGGTCGGCGTCGAGCACCGCCGCCTCCGCCGGGGTCGCCCCGTCCTTGACGCGGTTCGCGACCGCGCGCAGCTCCGTCTCGATCCGGGCGAACTCGGCCCAGCCCCACTCGTACGCCTCGCGCAGGTCCAAAGTGGCCCCGACGAAGTAGCGCGACCACAACCGGTAGACGTCCTCGCCGACGGCGTCCTTCACCGGGGCCTTCGGCGCCAGCTCGGCGCGCAGGAACCCGGCGAACTCCGCGAACGCCTCCTCTGCCGCACGCGCGTTGTGCGTGAGATCCGCCTTCAGCGCTTCAGCCTGCGAAGCCGCGCCGCCGACGAGCTCGGCGAAGTAGCCCTTCTCGTCCTTCAAGCCCGCCCACGTCTCGCACTGCTCCGCCACCTTCGCGACCTGACGCAGCGCCGAGACGCGCCCCGCGTCGGCTGCGGTGAGCAGGCCGCCGCGGATGCCCGCGAGCGCCTTCGGGACTTCGGCGATCCGAGCCGCGACGACCGCCCAGTCCTGCTCCGACTCGAGCGGCATCAGGTCGAACGCCATCCGCAGCTCCTGCACCGGGCTGGCGATGACGTTGAGGCTCGCCACGTCGAGCCCGGCTTCGTGGATCTCCAGCTCGAGGCCGACGCGCTCGGTGAACACGGCCTTGGCGGCACGCTCGGCGGCGTCGCGGGGCTCGGTGGCGGTGACGGCGGCGTGCGCCCGCGCGGCCAGTCCGGCGCGCTCGGCGTACCCGTCCGCCGAATAGTCGGTCAGCCGGTGGTCGTGCCCGGTGATGCCGTGCGCGGTCGCCGCGACCGGGTCCGCGGCCGCGTAGTCGTCGACGTAGCGGTCGCAGATCCCGTGCACGCCTTCGGAAGCAGTAGAAGCCATGGGCCGCACGCTACCGGGCCACCAGTGCCCGGTGGTACAGACTTCGGTTCGGGGGTCCGGGTGGCGAAGCCCCCGGCCCGGGGCGAAGCCCCGGTTGTCACAGCCTTAAGCACGGGCCGGGACGAGTCCCAGCCGCGCGATCACCTCGCGCGTCGCCTTCGAGCGGTTGAACGTGTAGAAGTGCAGGTTCGGCACGCCCTCGGCGATCAGCTTCTCGCACAGCTCGGTGATGACGTCGATGCCCGCCGCGCGGAACGCCTTCGGGTCGTCGGCCAGCGGCTCGAGCCGGTCCAGCAGCTTGCGCGGGGCCGGGGCGCCGGACAGCTTGATCGTCGTCTGCAGCGTGCGCAACGTCGTCAGCGGCATGACGCCCGGCAGCACCGGGACGTCGCAGCCGGTCGCGGCGACGCGGTCGCGCAGGCGCAGGAAGTCCTCGGCGTCGTGGAACAGCTGGGCGATCGCGAAGTCCGCGCCCGCGCGGAGCTTGCGGACCAGGTACTTCGTGTCGGACTCGAGGTCCGGCGAGCGCGGGTGGCCGTAGGTCGACGCCGACACGCCGACGCAGAAGTCGCCCAGCTCGCGCACCAGCTGCACGAGCTCTTCGGCGTACATCAGGCCCTCGGGGTGCGGGATCCACTCGCCGTAGACGTCGCCCGGCGGGTCGCCGCGCAGCGCCAGGATGTTGCGGACGCCCACCGAGGCGTACCAGCCGATCACGTTCCGCAGCTCGGCGACGGAGTGGTTGACCGCGGTCAGGTGCGCCATCGGCACCAGCGTCGTCTCGGTCGCGACGCGCGCGATGCTGCGGATCGTGCCGTCGCGGCTGGAGCCGCCCGCGCCGTAGGTGATGGACATGTAGGCCGGGTCGTACGGCTCGAGCTTCCCGGATCGCCTTCCAGAGGACGGCCTCGTCCGCCGTGTCCCGGGGTGGGAAGAACTCGATGGAGAACTTCGGCCCTTCTCCACGCAACCGCTCGATCACCGACGTCATGTCCCGATGTTAAAGGCCGACGCCCGGCATGCGGGAGTCCCCGTCCGCGTAGCGAGACTGCCGTTCGAGTCACATTCGAGCCGTAGAATGGGTCCGGGAGTGAGCCATGAGGTACGACGACGCGAGCTGGGACGAGGACGTGCGCCTCGCCGTCTACCACGCCTTCGCCGACCGGGGCCGCGCGCCGACGGCGCCGGAGCTGGCCGACGCCGCCGGTGGGTCGCTGGCCGTGGCCAAGCAGGCGCTGCACCGCCTGGCCGACGCCCACCACCTGGTGCTCGACGAGTGCGAGCACGTCGTGCTGGCCCACCCGTTCGCCGCGAAGTCGCTCGGGTTCTCCGTGATGGGCGCGCACACGCTGTGGTGGGGCAGCTGCGCTTGGGATTCCTTCGCCATCCCGCACCTCGTCGAAGCCGAGCCGGAGGTGCTCGTCGCGACCCGCTGCCCCGGCTGTGGCCAGCCCCACGCGCTGGTCGTGAACCGCACGGCGCCGCCGGACGGCATGCAGGTGGCGCACTTCCTGGTGCCCGCGACGCGGATGTGGGACGACGTCCTGCACACGTGCGCGAACCAGCGGCTGTTCTGCTGCGAGTCCTGTGTGGACGCCTGGCTGGCGGAAACCGGCCGGGACAAGGGGTACGTGATGGACCTCGTCACGCTCTGGCGGCTCGCGCGCGGCTGGTACGAGGGCCGGCTGGAGCGCGGCTACCGGCGGCGCGAGCCGGACAGCGCGGTCGCCTACTTCGCCGAAGCGGGCCTGACCGGGCCGTTCTGGGCGGCGACGGCCGGAGTCTGATTCGCCACATCCGGGCGCCCCGGCCGTCCGCCCGGGCGCGGGTTCCGCGAGGATGACGGCATGAACAGGCCCGTTTCCGACGCCGAGCTGCCCGTCCACGTCGAGCGCGCGCTGGCCGGGTTCCTCGACCGCGCGGGCGCGGAAATCGTCGGGACCGAGCCGACTGTCGCCGCCGGGATCGAGGCGCTGCGCGGGTTCGTGCTGAACGGCGGCAAGCGCTTGCGCCCGACGTTCGCCTGGTGGGGCTGGCGCGGCGCGGGCGGCGACCCGGCGGGCCCCGACGCCGAAGGGGTCCTGCAGGCGGTGTCGAGCCTGGAGCTGATCCAGGCGTGCGCGCTGATCCACGACGACCTCATCGACTCCTCGGACTCGCGCCGCGGCTTCCCGACCGTGCACATCGCGGGCGCGAAACTGCACGCCGACCAGGGCTGGCTCGGCTCCCCCGCGACGTTCGGCCTGGCCACCGCGGTGCTGGTCGGCGACCTGGCGCTGGCCTGGGCCGACGACATGTTCGCCGAGGCGCCGCTGCCCGCGGAGACGCTCGCCGCGGCCCGCCCGGCCTGGCGCGCGATGCGCACCGAAGTCCTGGCCGGGCAGTACCTCGACGTCCGCACGCAGGCCACCGGCGACGCCTCCGTCGAGGCCGCGCTGAAGATCGACCGGCTCAAGACCGCCGCCTACACCGTGCAGCGGCCGCTGCACCTGGGCGCCGCGCTCGGCGGCGCCTCCCCCGAGCTGATCGCGACGCTGCTGGAGTTCGGCGGCGAGGTCGGCGTCGCGTTCCAGCTGCGTGACGACCTGCTCGGCGTGTTCGGCGACCCGTCGGTGACCGGCAAGCCCGCGGGCGACGACCTGCGCGAGGGCAAGCGCACCCTGCTCGTCGCGCTGGGCCTGCAGCTCGCCGCCGAGAAGGGCGAGACGGCCGCGGCCACCGTGATCGCCGACGCGATCGGCGACGCGGACCTCTCCGACGAGGGCGTGGAGACCGTCCGGATGGCGTTGCAGCAGGTCGGTGCGGTCGACGCCGTCGAGCGCCGGATCGACGACCTGACCGGCGCGGCGATGGCTGCGCTCGAGCGCGCGCACCTGGCCGAGCCCGCCCCGGAGGCGCTGACCGGGCTGGTCGTCAAGGCCACCCAGCGGACGCACTGACGTGCGGACGATCGACGGGCCCGCCGACCACGTCGTCGTGATCGGGGCCGGGCTGGCCGGGCTTTCGGCGACCCTGCACCTGCTCGGCGCGGGACGGCGGGTCACGCTGCTGGAGCAGTCCGACGTCCCGGGCGGGCGGGCCGGGCAGCGGATGTTCGACGGCAACGCCGTGGACACCGGCGCGAGCGTGCTGACCATGCCGGAGCTGCTCGACGAGGCGTTCGCCGCGGTCGGCGAGCCGCTGGCCAAGAACCTGCGCCTGACCCGGCTCGACCCGGCGTACCGGGCGCGGTTCGCCGACGGCCGCGAGCTGGCCCTGCACACCGACGGCGACGCGATGGAGGCCGAGATCCGCGCCTTCGCCGGGCCGCGCGAGGCGGCGGGCTACCGGGCGCTGCGACGCTGGCTGTCCGAGCTGTACGCGGCGCAGAAGGACCACTTCATCGGGGCGAACTTCGACTCGCCGCTCGACCTCGCCCGGCCCGAGCTGGCCAAGCTCGCGGCGCTCGGCGGGTTCGGCAGGCTCGGCCCGCGCATCGCCCGCTACCTGCGCGACGAGCGGGTCCGGCGGCTCTTCTCGTTCCAGGCGCTCTACGCAGGCCTCGACCCGGCGCGGGCGATCGGCGCGTACGGCGTCATCGCCTATATGGACACCGTCGGCGGCGTGTACTACCCCGAGGGCGGCATGGGCGAGATCGGCCGGGCGATGACCGGCGCCGCCGCGCGGGCGGGCGCCGACGTCCGGTTCGGCACCGAAGCCGCTTGGCTCGAGCGGGTGAGCTCGCGGGTGCGCGCGGTCCGGACGCGCTCGGGTGAGCGGATCGCGTGCGACGCCGTCGTCCTCGCCACCGAGCTGAGCACGGCGTACCGGCTCCTCGGCGCGCGGCCCAAGCGGCCACTGCCGCTGCGCTACTCGCCGTCGGCTGTCGTCCTGCACGGGCGCACGAGCGAGAAGTGGGACCTCGGGCACCACACGATCTTCTTCGGTGACGCCTGGGAGCGGACGTTCGCGGAGATCATCCGCGAGGGTAAGCTCATGAGCGACCCGTCGTTGCTGGTCACGCGGCCGACGGCGACCGACCCCGGACTGGCGGGACGCGGCGGCGAGATCGTCTCGGTGCTCGCGCCCGCGCCGAACCTGCGCGGCGGGGCGATCGACTGGGACCGCGTCCGCGGGCCGTACCGCGAAGAGCTGCTGCGCACGCTGGAAGCGCGCGGGGTGCCCGGGTTCGCCGACGAGTTCGCCGTCGACGAGACCCTCACCCCGGCGGACTGGGCGGCGCGCGGCCTCGCGGCCGGGACGCCGTTCTCCCTCGCGCACACGTTCACGCAGACCGGCCCGTTCCGGCCCGCGAACCTGGTGCGCGCGGCGGGCAACGTCGTGCTGGCCGGCTGCGGCACGACCCCCGGCGTCGGCATCCCGCCGGTGCTCATCTCCGGACGGCTGGCCGCGGAAAGGATCACCGGCCGGTGAACGAACTCGACGCCGCGGGCATCCACGCGCCGGACCTGCGGGCCGCCTACACCGAGTGCCGCCGCATCAACGCGCACTACGGGCGCACGTTCTTCCTCGCCACGCGGCTGCTGCCCGGCCGCGCCCGGCCCGCCGCGCACGCGCTGTACGGCTTCGCGCGGATGGCCGACGAGCTGGTCGACAACCCGGCGCCCGGCAGCGATCCGGCGGTCGGCCTCGATCGGGTCGGCGACCTGGTCGACGTCGTCTTCGCGGGCGGGACGCCGGACGACCCGGTGCTCGTGGCCCTGGCCGACACCGTGCGGCGCTACGGGATTTCGCGCGACTTGTTCGACGCGTTCCTGAAGTCCATGCGGATGGACCTTTCGCCGGTCGAGTACCGGACGTTCGCGGAGCTGGGCGAGTACATGTACGGCTCGGCCGCGGTGATCGGGCTGCAGATGCTGCCGGTGTTCGGCACGGTCGGTGCCTTGGCGGACGCGGAACCGGGCGCGATCGCGCTGGGCGAGGCGTTCCAGCTGACGAACTTCCTGCGCGACGTCGGCGAAGACCTCGACCGCGGGCGGCTTTACCTGCCGTTGACGGAACTCGCGGCGTTCGGCGTCTCGCGCTCGCTGCTGGAGGAGCGGCGGCCGGACCCGCGGATCCGCGCGGCGCTGGCGTACTTCGTCGCGCGGACGCGGGCGGTGTACCGGCGGGCGGAAGCCGGGGTTGCGTTGCTGTGCCCGGAATCCCGGCCGTGCGTGCGGACGGCGTTGACGTTGTACGAAGGGATCCTCGACGAGATCGTGGCCCTGGACTACGACGTCCTGACGCGGCGCGCGGTGGTGCCGAAGCGGCGGAGGCTGGTAGTCGCACTACCCCCGTTGGCCGCGGTCTGGGCGCGCGAGACGTTCGGCGGCGGTCGTAGGCTGCGATCATGACCGAACGACGCATCCGGATCGGCCTGCAGCTCCAGCCGCAGCACGCCGACTACGACACCATCCGGCGCACCGCGTCGGCCGCCGAGGACCTCGGGGCCGATATTGTTTTCAACTGGGATCACTTCTATCCGTTGTACGGCGACCCCGACGGCATGCACTTCGAGTGCTGGACGATGCTCGGCGCCTGGGCGGAGTCGACGTCGCGGGTGGAGATCGGCGCGCTGGTGACGTGCAACAGCTACCGCAACCCCGAGCTGCTGGCCGACATGGCCCGCACGGTGGACCACATCTCCGGCGGGCGGCTCATCCTCGGCATCGGCTCGGGCTGGTTCGAAAAGGACTACGAGGAGTATGGCTACGAGTTCGGCACGGCGGGCGGCCGCCTCGACGACCTGGCGGAGTCGCTGCCGCGCATCGAGTCGCGCCTGGGCAAGCTGAACCCGGCCCCGACGCGCAAGATCCCGGTCCTGATCGGCGGCGGCGGCGAGAAGAAGACGCTGCGGCTGGTGGCCAAGCACGGAGACATCTGGCACGGCTTCGGCGACCCGGAGGTCGTGGAGCGCAAGGTGAAGATCCTCGACCAGCACTGCGCGGACGTCGGCCGCGACCCGGGCGAGATCGAGCGCTCGTGCGGCGTGCGGGGCGAGCCGGACGAGCTGGGGCCGAAGCTGCTCGACCTCGGTGTCACGACGTTCACCGTGGGCGTGGGTGGCCCGGACTACGACCTCGGCGACCTCGAGAAGTGGATCGCCTGGCGGGACAAGACCAACAGCTAGGAAATCCGGCCCCGGTGCGCGGCGACGCGTTCGCGAGTCGCGCACCGGGACGAGCAAAACCTCCGCGGACTGCCGCCGCCGGTGTGGGCGAACGGTTTCCCGCACGGCGGCGACGCGCACAGCCCTCCCGGCACGTCCTGACGCTCCGCCAGCAGCGAAGCCAGCCCCAGCGCGGACGATGTCACCAGCCACGCGCCCCACGGCCCGTCGTCGGCCGCGTCCACGTGCAGGTGCCAGCCATACCCCTCTTCGTGGTCCGTCAGACGCGGTGGACCCGCGTACGCCGCGAACAACTCGTTGAGCACCGAAGCCGCCGAAGCGACGTCGGTCGCCGCGAACACTTCGCGCAGCTCCCGGGCCGCCGCACGCAGTTCCGCGACGTCCGACTCGGACAGCGAGACGTCCGGCTCGCCGTGCGAGTGCAGAACCCGCGCGACCGCAGTCGGGTCGGGGTCAGGAACCAGCAGGACACCCAGCAGGTCGACCGCGCGCTGCACGGAATCCCGGTGCGGAAAGGCCATACCCCACTGTAACGTCTTGAGCATGATAAGGCGTTACCTGGTCGGCGCCACCCTCGCCCGCACCGGTGACGAGCTGTCCGGCCCCGCCCTTCTCCTGCTCGGGATGACCACGGGCCCGCACGCCGGGGCCGCGCTGCTCGCCGGGCTCACCGCGGCCGCCGCCGTGGGTGGGCCGGTCTTCGGTGCCCTCCTCGATCGCAGCCCGGCTCCCGGACGGCTGCTCGCCCTCGCCCTGGGCGGGTACGCGGGCGGGATCGCCCTGGTCGGAGCCACCTTCGGGCACCTGCCACTCGCCGCCGTGGTCGCGTTCGCCGTCGTCACCGGCCTCCTCAACCCCGCCGTCTCGGGCGGCTGGACCGCTCAGCTGCCCGCCGTCGCCGGGCCGAAACTCGCGACCGCCAGCCGCCTCGACGCCATGACCTTCACCGCCGCCGCGCTCGCCGGGCCGGGACTCGCCGGGCTGCTCGGCGGTCCGGCCGGGCTCACGGTCGCCGTTGCCCTGGTCGCCGTGGCCCTCCCCGCGGCGTGGTTCTCGCCGAGGCGACCGCGGCCGACGACGAAGGCGCGTCTCAAGGACGGGTTCACCGTCCTCGTGCGCAACGTGCCACTGCGGCGGGCGACCGTCGCCTCGACGATCTCGTGCGCGGGCATCGGCATGGTCACCGTCTGTTACCCGCTGCTGGGTGCCGCACACCTGCGCGGCCCAGCCGACGGCGCGCTCCTCCTGGCCGTCCTCGCAGTCGCGTCCCTGCTGGCCAACGCGGTGCTCGCGAAGCGCCCGCCGCCGCCGGACCGCACCGTCTGGCTGAGCACGCTCCTGCTGGCCGCGAGCTGCCTGCTGGCCGCCGGCGGGCACGGTGTCGTCGTCGCGGCGGTGCTGGCCGGGTTCGCCGAAGGTCCGCAGCTCACGGCCTTGTTCGCGATCCGCCACCGGGAGGCACCGGAGCACGTCCGCGCGCAGGTGTTCACGACCGCGGCGAGCGTGAAGATCACCGGGCTGGCCGCGGGCGCGGCGCTGGCCGGTCCCTTGGCCGCCTGGTCGCTGCCCGGCTGCCTGGTGGCTGCCGCCGTTGTTCAGCTCAGCGCCGCCACCGCGTATCTGCGCAGGTCAGAACGCCATCGCCTGCGCGCGGCGCTTGACCTCGGTGCCGTGGCTGGTGCGCAGCGCGTTGATCGGCGTGGTGCCGGGCAGCGTGTCGTCCGCGGTGAACAGCCAGCGCAGCATCTCGGTCCGGGAGAACCCGGAGTCCGCGAGCACCGTGATCGTCCCCGCCAGGCCCTTGACGACGCCGTCTTTGACGAAGAAGTCGCTGGGCACGCACAGTTCGCCGGCCCGCTTGAACGCGATCAGCTGCCCGTCGCGCAGCATCTGCCGGACCTTGTTGGCCGAAGTCCCGAGCACGGCCGCCACCTCCGGCAACGGGAGGACCGCGACGGCGGCGTCGAGGATGTCATCGGCGACAGGAATCCCACTCACAGGTGACACTGTGCCACATTTCGTCCCCTCACCCGCTAGTACGCACGGGTGACCCGCGAGGTCTCCTCCACTACCCGTGTGCGGTTCCGTACGATCCCTACTCGTGACACGCACCCACCCCAGCCTGGTCGGCACGCTCCTCGAGGGCCGCTACCGGGTGGACCGGCTGCTCGCCCACGGCGGAATGTCTTCCGTCTACCGGGGGACGGACACCCGGCTGGACCGTCCGGTCGCGATCAAGATCATGGACCCGCGCTTCGCCGACGACCGGTCGTTCGTGGACCGGTTCGTGCGGGAGGCGCAGTCGGCGGCGCAGCTGCACCACCCGCACGTGGTCGCGGTGCACGACCAGGGGTTCGACCTGCCGCAGGGTGCGGAGTCGGGGCTGGCGTTCCTGGTCATGGAGCTGGTCGACGGCGGGACGCTGCGCGACCTGCTGGACGAGAAGGGCCCGCTGGACGTCGCGCTGGCGCTGAGCGTGGCCGAGCCGGTGCTCTCGGCGCTGGCCGCCGCGCACCGGGCCGGGCTGGTGCACCGGGACGTCAAGCCGGAGAACGTGCTGATCGGCCGGTCGGGCCCGCACACCGGCGGCGTCGTCAAGGTCGCGGACTTCGGCCTGGTGCGGGCCGTCGCGAGCGCGGGCACGACGAGCTCGAGCGTCATCCTCGGCACGGTCGCCTACCTTTCGCCCGAGCAGGTCGAGACCGGCGCGGCGACCGCGCGCGGCGATGTCTACTCCGCGGGCATCCTGCTCTACGAAATGCTGACCGGCCAGGTGCCCTACACCGGCGACACCGCGATCTCGGTGGCGTACCGGCACGTGAACGACGACGTGCCGCGCCCGAGCGCGCTGCGCCCGGACCTGCCGCCCGCGCTCGACGAGCTGATCACCCGCGCGACGCGGCGGGACCCGGAGCTGCGCCCGGCCGACGCCGGCGAGTTCCTCACCGAGCTGACCGCGGTGCGCGCCCAGCTGGGGCTGCTGCCGGTGACCGTGCCGGTCCCGGTGGCGCACGGCCAGGGCGACGTCGCCGACACCGAGCGCACGCTGCCGCGCATCCCGCAGGTGCCGGACACCGAGAAGACGATGCCGGTGCACCGCCCGAACGCGACGCGTGCGTTGAGCCACCCGGGCACCCCGCCGCCGGGCATGACCCAGCAGATCCCGCCCGTGCGGCCGCCGGTGGCGCGGCGCCGGAGCGAGCCGGAGCCGGAGAAGCCGGCCGACAACCGGAAGCGGATCGCCGTCATCGCCGGTGCGGTGCTGCTGTTCGGCGGGCTGATCACGGCGTTCGTCTTCATGCTCACCGACACCGGCGGCGACAAGACCTCGACCGTGCCCAAGCTCGTCGGGCTCAACCAGGCCGCGGCCGGGGACGCGCTGCGGGCGGTCAAGCTGACCCCGCAGTTCAGCCAGGAGTTCGACAACACGGTCCCGTCGAACACCGTGCTGCGCGCCGAGCCCGCCGAGGGCACGCCGCTGGCGCCGAACTCGACCGTGTCGGTGGTCCTGTCGAAGGGCCGCCCGACCGTGCCGGACGTCCGGCCGGGCACGGCGCTGCCCGACGCCGAGCAGGCGATCAAGGCCGCGCAGCTGACCCCGGTCCGCGGCGCCGACGACTACGACGCCGAGGTGCCGCAGGGCGCGGTCATCCGCACGACGCCGTCGGCGGGCAGCCAGCTGAACATCGGCGGCCAGGTGACGATCATCGTGTCGAAGGGCCCGATCCCGCTGCCGCCGGTCCCCGACGTCACCGGCAGGCCCAAGGACGAGGCGTTCCAGCTGCTGCAGCAGGCCGGGTTCGAGCCGTTCCAGGCGGGCGAGGAGTTCAAGCAGGACGTCCCGGGCGGCGCCGTCACCCGGACCGACCCGCCGGCGAACTCGCAGGCGAAGGAAAAGCGGATCGGCGTCTTCGTCAACAACGCCGTCCAGGTGCCGGACGTGCGGTTCCGCTCGTTCGAGGACGCGCAGAAGATCCTCGAGCAGGCCGGGCTGAAGGCCGACCGCGAGGGCGGCAAGGGCCGGGGCGGTGGCTTCGACTTCGTCTTCCAGCAGGACCCGCAGCCGGGGACGTTCGTGCAGAAGGGCAGCAAGGTCAAGCTGAAGGGCTTCGGGAATTGATCGGCAGCCGCGGCCGGGTGACCGGCACGATCGGCCCCGGCCTGATCGGTGAGGTGCTGCTCAACGTCCGCGGCGGCACGGAGGCGTTCTACGCCTACCCGGCCGACCCGGAGGAGACGCTGACCTCCGGCACCCAGGTGCTCGTGGTGGACTTCGAACCCCCGCGCACGGTTTATGTCGAACGGTGGCAACCGCTGGCGCGCTAGCGGCGTCGTAGAGGCACCAACACACCCACAACAGAAAAGAGCGAGGGGGTCGGTGCCATGAGCCTCGTGGAAATCCTGCTGCTTTCCGCCGGTGGTCTCGTCGTCGCACTGGTCGTGATCTTCGGGATCCTGCGGCTGCTCTACAAGGTCGCGGAGCCGAACGAAGCACTGATCATCTCCGGGCTCGGCGTCCGCGTCGACCGCGCGGACACCGCGGACAGCCTGGGCTTCAAGATCATCACCGGCCGGGGTGTGAACGTCCTGCCCGGCTTCCAGACCGCGCGGCGGCTGTCGCTCGACACGCGCGGGGTCAACCTGCAGGTCTCCTGCGTGACCAAGCAGGGGCTGCCGGTCACCGTGCGGGCCGTCGTCATCTACAAGGTCGGGGACGACTTCGCCTCGATCGCCAACGCCGCCCGCCGGTTCCTGGACCAGCAGAAGGGCATGAACGACACGATCCACGAACTCTTTTCCGGGCATCTGCGCTCGATCGTGGGCGGGCTGACCATCGAAGAGATGATCCACAACCGGGACGCGCTGACCGGTGAGGTCCGCCAGTCCTCGGCCACGGAGATGATCAAGCTGGGGCTGATCGTCGACTCGCTGCAGATCCAAGAGATCGACGACGAGTCGGGCTACATCCTGAACCTCGGGAAGCCGCACGCCGCCGCGGTCGCCGCGTCGGCCCGCATCGCCGAGGCCCAGCGCGACCAGGAGGCCGCGGAGGTCGAGCAGGTCTCGGCCGCGAAGAAGGCGGCCGCGGTCCGCGAGAGCCAGATCCAGCAGGCCGGCTACCAGGCCGAGGTGGACCAGGCGCGGGCGAAGGCATCGCAGTCGGGCCCGCTGGCCGAGGCGACCGCGCGCCAGGAGGTCGTCGTCCAGGAGACCCGGGCGGCCGAGCTGGAGGCGGCGCTGGCCGAGCAGCGGCTGCAGTCGCAGGTCCGCAAGCCGGCCGACGCGAAGGCGTACGACACGCGGACGACGGCCGACGCCGCCCGTGACGCCTCGATCGCCAAGGCCCAGGCCGAGGCGAAGGAAACCGAGCTGCGGGCCGCGGCGGACGCGACCAGGGTGAAGACGGCCGCCGAGGCGGAGGCCCAGGCCACGAAGGCCCGTGCCGAAGCGATGGCGGGCGCGACCCGGGCGACCGGTGAAGCCGAAGCGGCCGCGGCGAAGGCGCGCGGCCTGGCGGAAGCGGAAGCGGCGAAGGCCCGTGGCCTCGCCGAAGCCGAGGCAGCCCGCGCGAAGGGTCTGGCCGAGGCGGACGCGATCAAGGCGCGCGCGGCGGCGCTGGCGGAAAACCAGGAAGCCGTCGTCGCGCAGCAACTGGCCGAGCGCTGGCCGGAGATCGTCGAGGCGGGCGCGAGCGCGTTCGGCAACGTCGACCACATGGTCGTGCTCAACGGCGCCGACGGCATGTCCGACATGTTCGCCAAAGCGCTGTCGCTCGGCGGAACCGGTCTCGGGCTGGCCCGTCAGCTGATGGACGCCATGGGCAAACCGGCCGAGAAGGAGCTCGACGAGTCCGCCCGGCGCAACGGCGAACTCAAGCTGAGCGACTAGCGGGTCACGCTGCGTGCGGCCCCTGTGTCCCGGATCACGGGAAGCCGGGGCCGTACGCCCGATCGGGGGCGGAAATTCCCGCGGTGTTGTCCTACCGTGGGCGCATGGTGCCGGACAGCGTGTCGTGGGCCGTCCGATGAGCTTCTTCACCGGCGGTCCCCGTGAGCGTCCCCTGTTCCCCGTCCCGGAGCAGGAGCTGTACGCGTTCAACGGCCGGCACTGGACGGACGCCCCGCGCGAGTACATCGTCCCGGCCGTGCTGCCGTGGGCGCAGCCGCTGGGCCGGTCCGAGCGCACGGTCGTCGCGCTGCGGACCATCGAGGTGTGGCCGGAGGCGCTGACGCTGCGGATCACGGTGTACTCCCGGGACAGCCTGGTCGACGACCCCGCCGAGGGCCTGATCGACCACCGGCGGAAGCCGGACTACAACGCGCTGCTGATCGGCGTGCTCTACGCCGACGGCAGCCGCGCGAAGCTCGGAGACGATTTCGGTGCCCTCGGCCAGCGAGCCGGAGGGTCCCGTGCTGCGTGCCCAGGCTGTCGGCGGCACGCGGTTCGCCGTCGAGCACGAGGTGTTCCTGTGGCCGCTGCCGCCGGCCGGCCCACTGAAGCTGGTCGTGCAGTGGACGGACCGGGAGATCCCGGAGACCCGGACGACGCTCGACGGCGGCGCGATCCGGGCCGCGGCGAAGGACGCCGCGGAGATCTGGCCGGGGCTGGGCAAGCGGCAGGTGAACGGCCTGCCGGTGCGCCGCGTCGGCAAGCAGGTCGCGCTCACCCCCGAATGGGGGCCCGCGGTCGTCCGGGCGGAAGAGCCGGGGACCACGCCCGCGGAGTAGCCGTGTGAGCCCCGGCACCGTGGCCGGGGGTATCTCGAATGGATGAACGGGGTGGGTAGTTAGCGTCGTGGAAACACGTCGACCACCCGCTCGTCATGTCGGGCTGGTGCAGTGGATCCCTCCCCTCCCGCCACCCGCGAACCCGGAAGGTCGCCCATGGCAGGCTCGTCGCTCAGCGCACTCGACGTCGCTTTCCTGTGCCTGGAAAGCGAAACCTCCCCGATGCACATGGGTGCGGTGGTCACCTTCACCCCGCGCGGCCCGGTCGATCCCGGGGCATTGACAGCATCCCTCGCGGAACGGGCGGCCCGGCTGCCGAAGCTGCGCCAGCGGGCGCGCGCGGAGCTGTTCCCGCCGGGGTCGGCCAGCTGGGCCGAAGACCCGAATTTCGTTGCGGCGGACCACATCCACCACGTCGCGCTCAGTTCGCTGTACGAGCCGGACCCGCTGGCGGCGTACGCGTCGCGGTGGATCGCCGAGCCCCTCGACACGTCCCGGCCGCTGTGGCAGCTGACGCTGGCGACCGGCCTGCCGGACGGGAAGTTCGCGCTCCTGCTGAAGCTGCACCACGCGCTGACCGACGGCGCCGGCGCGTACGCGGTGGCGGCCGGGCTGCTCGACGGCGTCAAGCTGCCCGCGCCGAGCCGGCCCATCCCCGCCCCACGCTCCACTTTGGACACGGTGAAGGACGTGCTGGGCACGGCGAACGAGACGGCGGGGATCGCGTCGTCACTGGTGCGCGCCGCGCGGCCGCCGCTGTCGCCGGTGTCGGCACCGCCGTCGGCCGAACGGCGCCTCGGCTTCGTGCGGCTGCCGCTGACGGAGCTGCGCCGGGTGCGCCAGGTACACGGCGGCACGACGAACGACGTCGTGCTGGCGGTGCTGTCCGGGGCGTTGCGCGAGTGGCTGGTGAACCGCGGCCACCGCGCGGACGGCCGCACGCTGCGCGCGCTGATCCCGGTGAGCGTGCGCGGCCGCGCGGGTGACCAGCTCGGCGGCAACAAGCTGTCGGGGTACCTGTGCGACCTGCCGGTCGGCGAGGACGACCCGGTCGAGCGGCTGCGGGTGGTCCGCCGCGCGATGACCCGCAACAAGGCCGCGGGGCCCAGCCGCGGCGCGGGGGCGCTGCCGCTTCTGGCGGACCGGGTGCCGCCGCTGCTGCACCGGCTGGGCACGCGCACGGCGGGCCGGGCGGCCCCGATGTTGTTCGACTTGGTGATCACGACGGTCCCGCTGCCCCCGGCCCGGCTGTCGCTGGACGGCGCGCGGCTGGCGGAGGTGTACCCGTTCGTGCCGCTGGCCCCGCGCCACGCGGTGGGCATCGCGGTGGCGACGTACCGCGACTCGGTCCACATCGGACTGCAGGCCAACGGGGCGGCGGTCCCGGACGTGGGCTCCCTGCGCGACGCGGTGCTGAAGTCCACGGCCCGGCTGGTGGACGCTTCCTGACATCGGCGACCCCGAGCGCCCCAATGTGGCCTTCGGTGCGTCAGACGCAACGAAGGCCGCCTTGGGTGCGTCAGACGCAACCAAGGCCACATTGGGGCGCTTGGGCCTCAGTCGCGGAGCATCTCCGCGACCAGGAATGCCAGCTCCAGCGACTGCTGCGTGTTCAGGCGCGGGTCGCACGCCGTCTCGTAGCGGCCCGACAGGTCGATGTCGGAGATCTCCTGGGCGCCGCCCAGGCACTCCGTGACGTCCTCGCCGGTCAGCTCCACGTGGATGCCGCCCGGGTAGGTGCCCAGCTTGTTGTGCACCTCGAAGAAGCCCTGGACCTCGTCGACGATCCGGTCGAAGTGACGGGTCTTGTAGCCGGTCGACGACTCGTGCGTGTTGCCGTGCATCGGGTCGCACTGCCAGATGACCTTGTGCCCGGACGCCTCGACCTTCTCCACGATCGCCGGCAGCACCTCGCGGACCTTGCCGTTGCCCATCCGCGAGATGAGCGTCAGCCGGCCCGGCTCGAAGCGCGGGTCGAGCCGCTCGACGTACTCCTGGGCCTGCTCGGGCGTGGTCGTCGGGCCGATCTTCAGGCCGATCGGGTTGGCCAGCAGCTCGGCGAACGCGATGTGCGCGCCGTCCAGCTGGCGGGTCCGCTCGCCGATCCAGAGGAAGTGCGACGACAGGTTGTACAGCTTCGGGTTCGCCGCGTCGGCCTTGTCCAGCCGCAGCATCGACCGCTCGTAGTCGAGCAGCAACGCCTCGTGGCTGGCGAAGATCTCGGTGGACTGCAGAGACGTGTCCGTGACGCCGCAGGCCGACATGAACCGCAGGCCGCGGTCGATCTCGTTGGCCAGCGCCTCGAAGCGCTGGGCCGCCGGCGACGAGGACACGAAGTCCTTGTTCCAGTCGTGCACCTGGTGCAGGTCGGCCATGCCGGCGCCGGTGAGGGCGCGGACCAGGTTCATCGCCGCGCCCGCGTTCGCGTACGCGCGGATCATCCGGCCGGGGTCCGGCACGCGGTGCTCGGGCTTGGCGACCAGGGAGTTGATGATGTCGCCGCGGTACACCGGCAGGCCGAGCGCGTCCGTCGCGGCCGAGCGCGGCTTCGCGTACTGGCCGGCGATGCGGCCGACCTTGACCACCGGCAGGCTCGCGCCGTAGGTGAGCACGACGGCCATCTGCAGCAGCGTGCGCAGGTTGGCGCGGATGTGCGGCTCGGTGTTGGACTCGAACGTCTCCGCGCAGTCGCCGCCCTGCAGGAGGAACGCCTCACCGCGGGCGACCATGGCCAGGCGGTCCTTGAGCCGGTCGATCTCGTTGGGCACGGTGATCGGCGGCACGCTCTCCAGCACGCTCCGGACCCGGCGGGCCGCCTCCGGGTCGGGCCACTCCGGCTGCTGCGCGGCCGGGAGGGCCAGTGCCTTGTCGAGCCGCGCCCGCAGTTCCGGCGGGAGCGGCGGCAGTTCGGGCAGTGTGTCGACGGGGACGTCCACAGTCCAGTTCACGAACACCAGGATAAGGTTCCCGCCGCCGTCGGCTTCGCCCGGTTGGCTCCCCCGTCGCCCAGGTCACCCGCGTCACCCGATCGTGGACACCCGGGGTGAGCCGGTGACCACCCCGGCTCGCCCGCTCCGGGGACCGCCACCGGCCGCCGAGCGCGTCCGAGTGGCCGGGACAGCGGGCTCCCGACGCCCGTTCAGAGCGTCGAGAGCCGCTGGACCTGCGCTTTTCGTGTCGGAGCCTCAGCCCCGCGGCACCAGCCGGACGACCGATCCGGTGCCCTGGGAGGTGCCGTTGTTGCTGACGAACACCTCGTCGCCACGGACCACCAGGCCGGTCGCGGCGGCCAGCCCGGCCGACGCCAGCACGGTCTTGGTGCCGTTCTTCTCCACCCGAGTCAGCACGCCGGGAGAAGGCGGGGCCGCGATCCCGTCGCGGGCGAACGTCAGCGCGAGCAGCCTGCCCTTGTGGTCGAAGGTCAGGTCGGTCAGCGCGGTGAAGCCGTCGGCGTAGACCGTCGGCGCGTGGCCGGGGACGACGCGGTAGACGCGCGCCGCACCGACGGCGATGCTGCTCAGCTCGGAGACGTACAGCGCGCCGTCGGGACCGACGACGACCGAGGTCGGCACGCTCTGCACCGGGATCTGCGTGCCCGGCGGCAGGCCGAGCGCGGGCGGCGCGGTGACGAGCTTCGGCGGGAACACCGCGAGCACGCTGATCCGGCCGCGGCCGTCGACGTAGAGCAGGTCGTTGCCGGCCGCGTCGACGACGGCGAACCCGTCGCGGTAGCGGGTCATGCCGTACGGGTTGGAGT
This sequence comes from Amycolatopsis nalaikhensis, assembly GCF_030264295.1. GTDB lineage: Bacteria > Actinomycetota > Actinomycetes > Mycobacteriales > Pseudonocardiaceae > Amycolatopsis > Amycolatopsis nalaikhensis. The sequence goes on from NZ_CP127173.1 coordinate 10,499,527, forward strand.
CGATCACCGGGGTGTCCGGGCTCGCCCCGGCGCCGTGGTCGGGGTTGTTCCTGGCCTCGAACGCGGCGAAGTCCGGGCCGGGCACGAGGTACCGGCCGAACCCGAACGACAGCTTGCCGAGCAGCCGCCCGGCGGTCCCGAAGGGGTTGGCGCCGGTCTGCGGGTCGATGAGGACGTCACCGCAGAGCACGGCCGGGACACCGTGGACGAAGTCGACGTCGGTCGGCCCGGCGACGGCGGCGCCACCGGGGGCGGCCGCCGACGGCAGGCCGGTGAGGATCCGGCGGACCCCGCCGTGGCCGTCGAGCTGCGCCACGGCGCCGCTGAGGCCGAAGCAGGCCGGGCCTTCCGGGCCTTCGACGCACTGGCCGTCGCCGCCCGCCCCGGCCTCGGCGACGTAGAGCCTGCCGTCGTGGACGGTGAGGTGCCGGGGGTTGTTCAGCCCGGTCGCGACCGTCTTCAGGCCGCTCTGCCCGGCTTCGGCTCCGGGCGCGGCCACGACCAGGGCCGCGGCCGACGCCGCGACCACCGCGGCGCGCACGAGTCTGGACATGTCTTCCCACCTCTCCGCCCCGTCTCGTGATCGATCCACAGTGGACCGCGGAGGCCGGGCGGAGTGATTGTGCTCCCCTGCCCCGGAAAAAGCGTCCCCTTCGACCGGTCGGGTGACGGAGTCCGCCCCATCGGGCAGGGGAAATTTTCAGTCAGCCGCGCAAAAACCGTCCGCCGCGGGGAACAGGCCGTCACGCAGGTAACGCAGGACAACGTCGTTGCCGCAAGCGTTTTCGCGCGTGAAGACGCCGTGCCCGCCCGCGTCGACCGTCACCATCCGCGCCCGGTTCCCGAACGCCGCTCGCGTCTCCCGCGCCCCCGACAACGGCGTCGCCGGATCACGCCGGTTCTGCACCAGCAGCACGTTCGCCGGGCCGGGGCCGCCCACGCGCACCGGGGGTTCGGCGCGCTCGACCGGCCAGAACGCGCACGGGTTCACGTTCGCCGCCGCCGGGCCGAACATCGGGTGGCGCAGCCGTTCGCGCTCCACCGCGCGTTGATACGCACCGACTCCCTCCGGCCAGTCGGAGTCGTTGCAGATCACCTGCAGCTGCAGCGCGGCATGGTTGTCGCCGTCGAGGGGGCCCGTCGCCGAGCGGGCTCGGCCCGCCCACTCCGCCGCCACCGCCGGGAACATCGCGTCGTCGTACAGGCCGTTCCACGTGTTCGCGCGGAACTCCGGCCCGCGGACGGCGGCCAGCTCGGCGAACTTCGCCGCCACGGCCGCCGGGGTCCGCCCGAGGTGATACGTATCGTCACGCGCGGCCGCCCAGGCGGCGAAGTCCCGGAACCGGTCGTCGAAGCCTTCGGCGAACCGCCGGTTCGCCACGACGTCGAGGCCGCCCGGCCCGAGGACGCTGTCGAGCACGATCCGGTCGCCGTGCCCGGGGAACATCGACGCGTACGCCGCCCCGAGGTAGCTGCCGTACGAGACGCCGTAGTACGAAATTTTCCGCTCCCCCAGCGCTTCCCGGATCCGGTCGAGGTCGCGCGCGGTGTTCGCGGTGGTCATGTGCGGCAGCAGGTCCGCGGTTTTCGCGTCACCGCACTGTTTTGCCACGATTCGGGCCGTCACCGCGGTGGCCGCGACGTCGCGCGGGCCCCCCGCGTACGGACCGAGGACCGCGCCGCGCTGCGACGGCGTCATGTCGCAGGTGACCGGCGTGCTGTAGGTGGTGCCGCGCGGGTCGAACCCGATGACGTCGTAGGCGTCCGGCAGCCCGGAACCGCCCACGCGCTCCAGGAGCTGGGCGGGCATGGCGAGGCCCGGGCTGCCCGGGCCGCCGGGGTTCATCAGGAGCACGCCACGGCGTTCGCCGGGCGTCGCCCGGTGCCGCGAAAGGGTCAGCTCGATGGTGCGGTCCGGGTGCGCGTAGTCGAGCGGGACGCGCAGGGTCGCGCACTCGAGTCCGGCGGTCGGCGACGGCGTCAGGCCGTAGTCCGGGCACGGCACCGTCCACTTCAGACTCGGCGAAGCCGCCGCCGGTGGCGCGGCGAGCAGAGGCAGGAAAGCCAGGAGTACCCACGTTTTCCGCATGGGTCCAGCGTGGCCCGAGCGGGTGCGCGCACGCGTCAGCCCAGGGCCGGAACCGCGGCTCCACCCCTGGGCTGACGTCGGCTCACGCGGCCTGCGCGCGGTTGTACAGGTTCTGGGCGTCGGTGCCGAAGTACGGCCCGAACATGTAGCCCGGCAGGAAGGTGTAGCCGAAGCTGTTCACCGAGGCCTGCACGCCGGTGCCGGTGCCCTCGTTGAACGACAGGAACCACGGGCCGCCGCTGGAGCCGCCGGTCATGTTGCACCGCATGCCATGGTCCTGGGTGAGCAGGAAGTCGGTGAAGGTGGTGCCGCTGCAGTAGATCAGCTTCGTGCCGTCGTAGGGCGCGGCCGCCGGGTAGCCGAAGGTGTACATGCTCTGGTTCTTCGGCTGGTTGAAGGCGATGCCCTGGGCGCCGACGACGTCGGTGAGCTTCCGGCCGTTGAGCGGGTTCACCACGGCCATGCCGACGTCGTAGTTCATGTCCTCGCTGGCTTCCCACTGCGGGGTGGTGAGCGTGGACTTCGCGGCCCACTGGCCGTAGGGCGCGTTGCCGTTGTCGTAGCCGGGGACGAAGGTCCACTCGGTGTGCCAGGTGCCCTGGTACTTGACGCAGTGCCCGGCGGTGACGACGACACTGCCGTTGGCGCTGGTCACGGCGTCGCCGGAGCAGGAGGCCTTCTGGCCGTTGAAGAGGAAGAACACGCGGCCGGCGGTCTGGGTAACCTTGCCGCCGCCGGTCCAGGCACCGCCGCCGTTCGGGATGCTCTGGATGATCGCGCTCTGCCCGCGCGCGACGTCCTTCTTGGTGAAGGCCGGGGTCTTCACGAGCTTGTCCATCGGGATGGCCGCCCGCATGGCCTCAGGCGTCCAGAAGGGTTTCGGAGCGGCCTGGACGGGGGTGCCGGCCAGGGCGAACGCGAGGGAAAGGACCGCGGTGACGATCGCGGCCCGGAAAGTCGTGTGCTTCAAGACGCCCACCTTCCCGCGAAGTGAATCGTCGCAAAAGCGACAGAGCTACTCGAAAGTAGTTGTCACGCGACTGAGCGCACACCGCCATTCGGCCGTGGTGGGTACGGCCGAATGGCGGAGCGCTGCGTCAGACGACGGCGAGCGGGAGTGCCGTCGGGTGAACGGGCGCCGGGAGGTCCGACGCGCCGGTGAGGAAGGCGTCGACCGCGTTGGCCACCGAGCGGCCTTCCGCGATCGCCCACACGACGAGCGACGCGCCGCGGTGGGCGTCGCCGCAGACGAACACGCCGGGCGACTCCGTCTGCCAGTCCGCGCCGCACGACAGGGTGCCGCGCTTGGTGAGCGAAAGGCCGAGGCCGCCCAGCAGCGGCATCTCCTCGACGCCCTCGAAGCCGATCGCCAGCAGGACCAGGTCCGCGGGCAGCGTCTCGACCTCGTCGTTGACCGGGATGACCTCGCGGCGGCCGGTCGCCGGGTCCTTCTGGACGCGGACCTGCTGCAGCTCGACCGCCGTCACGCGACCCTCGTCGTCGCCGACGAACCGCTTGACCGCGACGGCGAACTTCCGCTCGCCCGCCTCCTCGTGCGCCGGGTAGGTGCGGAGGATGTACGGCCAGGTCGGCCACGGCGAACGGTCGTCGTCGCGGGTGGTCGGCGGCATCGGGTACTGGTCGAGCTGCGTCACCGACAGCGCGCCCTGGCGGGTCGCGGTGCCGTAGGAGTCGGCGCCGGTGTCGCCGCCGCCGATGATGACGACGTGCTTGCCCTTCGCGTCGATCCGCGGCGGGCCGTCGCCCTCGACGTACTTGTTGGCCGGGACCAGGTGCTCCATCGCCAGGTGGATGCCGTCGAGGTCGCGGCCCGGCGTCGTCGTGTCGTCGCGGCCGCGCAGGGCACCGACCGCGAGCACGACGGCGTCGTACTGCGCGCGCAGGTCCTCGACGGAGAGGTCGACGCCGACCTCGCAGCCGGTGACGAACTTGGTGCCCTCCTTGCGCAGCTGCGCCAGGCGCCGGTCGAGGACCTTCTTCTCCATCTTGAACTCGGGGATGCCGTAGCGCAGCAGGCCGCCGAGGCGGTCGTCGCGCTCGAACACCGTGACCTCGTGCCCGGCGCGCGTCAGCTGCTGGGCCGCGGCCAGGCCCGCGGGCCCGGAGCCGACGACCGCGACGCGCTGCCCACTGGACACTTCGGACACCTGCGGCTGGACGTAGCCCGCTTCCCAGGACTGGTCGGCGATCGTCGCTTCGACGCGCTTGATCGCCACCGGCCCGCCCGACAGCGGCGAGATGGACAGGACGCAGCCCGCCTCGCACGGTGCCGGGCACAGCTTCCCGGTGAACTCGGGGAAGTTGTTGGTGGCGTGCAGGCGGTCGCTCGCCGCGGCCCAGTCGCCGCGGCGGACCAGGTCGTTCCACTCCGGGATCAGGTTGCCCAGCGGGCAGCCGGAGCCGCCGGAGTGGCAGAACGGGATGCCGCAGTCCATGCAGCGCGACGCCTGCTTGCGGACCTTTTCGTTGCGCTCGTTCGGGTCGACGTCCGCGTAGACCTCGCCCCACGAGTGCAGCCGGTCCTCGCGTGCCTTCTTCTTCGGCTCTTCGCGCTCGAACTTCAGGAAACCGGTCGGGTCAGCCACGAGCGGCCTCCATGATCGCCTCGTCGACGTCGCGGCCGGCGGCCTTCGCCGCCTTCGCCGCGTCCAGGACCCGCTGGTAGTCGCGCGGCATCACCTTCGTGAACGCCGCCGACCGGCGCGGCCAGTCGCCGAGCAGCGACGCCGCCACCGCGGAGCGGGTGAGATCGTGGTGCTGCTGCACCGTTTTCTTGAGCCAGGCCAGGTCGTCCGCGCTCGGTGTGAGCAGGTCCACCATGTCCTGGTTGACCTTCCGGCGGTCGACGTCGAGCACGAACGCCACGCCGCCGGACATGCCGGCCGCCAGGTTCCGCCCGGTCGGGCCGAGCACCACGGCGCGGCCGCCGGTCATGTACTCGAAGGCGTGGTCGCCGACGCCCTCGGCGACGACCGTGGCGCCGGAGTTGCGGACGCAGAAGCGTTCGCCGACCTGACCACGCAGGAAGATCTCGCCCGCGGTCGCGCCGTAGGCGATCGTGTTGCCCGCGATCGTCTGTGCCTCCGCCGCGAAGGTCGCCTCCGGGTCGGGGCGGACGACGATCCGGCCGCCCGAAAGCCCCTTGCCGACGTAGTCGTTCGCGTCGCCGACCATGTCGAGGGTGATGCCGCGCGGCAGGAACGCGCCGAGCGACTGGCCCGCCGAACCGGTGAGCGTGACGTTGATGGTGCCCTCGGGCAGGCCGTCACCGCCGTAGCGGCGGGTGATCTCCGAGCCGAGCAGCGTGCCGACGGTCCGGTTGACGTTGCGCACCGGCATTTCGATGTTCACGTGGTGCGCGTCTTCCAGCGCCGCCTCGGCGAGCTGGATGAGCGTGCGGTCCAGCGCGTGCTCGAGGCCGTGGTCCTGGCCGCGCGTGCGTCGCTTCGCGCCGCCATACGGGGTCTCCGAAGGCATCTCGAAGATCGGCGCCAGGTCCAAACCGGACGCCTTCCAGTGGTCGACGGCCTCGTCGGTGTTCAGCAGCTCGGCGTGGCCGATGGCCTCGTCGAGCGTGCGGAAGCCCAGTGCCGCCAGCGTTTCCCGGACTTCTTCGGCGACGAACTTGAAGAAGTTGACGACGTGCTCGACCTGGCCGGTGTAGCGCTTGCGCAGCTCGGGGCTCTGCGTGGCGACGCCGACCGGGCAGGTGTCGAGGTGGCAGACGCGCATCATGATGCAGCCCGCGACGACGAGGGGGGCCGTCGCGAAGCCGTACTCCTCGGCGCCGAGCAGCGCCGCGATGACGACGTCGCGCCCGGTCTTCATGGCGCCGTCCACCTGCACGGTGATCCGGTCGCGCAAGCCGTTGAGCAGCAACGTCTGCTGGGTCTCGGCGAGGCCGATCTCCCACGGCGTGCCCGCGTGCTTGAGCGAGTTCATCGGGGACGCGCCGGTGCCGCCGTCGTGGCCCGAGATGAGCACGACGTCCGCGTGCGCCTTGGACACGCCGGCCGCGACCGTGCCGACGCCGAGCGAGGACACCAGCTTCACGTGGATGCGGGCGTGCTCGTTGGCGTTCTTGAGGTCGTGGATCAGCTGGGCCAGGTCCTCGATGGAGTAGATGTCGTGGTGCGGCGGCGGGGAAATCAACCCGACGCCCGGCGTCGAGTGCCGGGTCCGCGCGATCCACGGGTACACCTTGTTCGGCGGCAGCTGGCCGCCCTCGCCGGGCTTCGCGCCCTGCGCCATCTTGATCTGGATGTCGTCGGCGTTGACGAGGTACTCGCTCGTGACGCCGAACCGTCCACTCGCGACCTGCTTGATCGCGCTGCGGCGCTCGGGGTCGTAGAGCCGCTCGGGGTCCTCGCCGCCCTCGCCGGTGTTGGACCGGCCGCCGATGCGGTTCATCGCGATGGCCAGGGTTTCGTGCGCCTCGGCCGAAATCGAGCCGTACGACATCGCGCCGGTGTTGAAGCGCTTGAAGATCGCCTCGGCGGGCTCGACCTCGTCCAGCGGCACCGGCTCGCGGACGCCGTCCTTGAACGAGAACAGCCCGCGCAGCGTGCCGCCCTCGCGGTAGAGGCGGTGCACCTCTTCGGTGTACTTGCGGTAGACCTCGTCGCGGCCGGTCTTGGACGCGTGCTGCAGCAGGAACACCGTCTCCGGCGTGAACAGGTGCAGCTCGCCCTCGCGGCGGTAGGCGTACTCGCCGCCGGTGTCGAGTCCACGGTGGACGCGGTCGGTCGGGTTGTCCGGGTACGCGCGGCGGTGGCGCGTCGCGACCTCTTCGGCGAGCACCTCGAGGCCGACGCCGCCGAGCTTCGACGACGTCCCGGTGAAGTACTCGTCGAGCAGGTCCTGGCTCAGGCCGAGGGACTCGAAGACCTGGGCGGCGGTGTACGCGCCGACCGTCGAGATGCCCATCTTGGACATGATCTTCAGGACGCCCTTGACCAGCGCATACACGTAATTGCGGACGGCCTTGGCGGGCTCGATGCCGGTGACCGCGCCCTGCCCGATCATGTCCTCGATGGTCTCGAAGGCCAGGTATGGGTTGACCGCGGCGGCGCCGTAGCCGAGCAGCAGCGCGATGTGATGCACCTCGCGGGCGTCGCCGGATTCGACGACGAGCGCGACGCGCAGGCGTTCCTTGGTGCGGACCAGGTGGTGGTGCACCGCCGACACCAGCAGCAGCGACGGAATCGGCGCCATCCGGTGGTCGGAGTCGCGGTCGGAGAGCACGAGCGTGCGCGCCCCGGCGGCGATCGCCTCCGACGCCTCGCGCCGGACGCGCTCGATGGCCGCGGCCAGCGCCTCGGCGCCGCCGTCCACTTCGTACAGTCCGGAAAGGACGCTGCAGGCGAAGCCGGGGAGGTCGCCGTCGTCGTTGATGTGGATGAGCTTGGCGAGCTCGTCGTTGTCGATGACCGGGTACGGCAGCTTCAGGTGGCGACAGGACGCCGGGCCGGGGGCCAGGAGGTTGCGCTCCGGGCCCATGATCCGCGCCATGCAGGTGACGAGCTCTTCGCGGATCGCGTCCAGCGGCGGGTTCGTCACCTGGGCGAAGTTCTGCTTGAAGTAGTCGTAGAGCAGCCGGGATCGCTTGGACAGCACCGCGGGCGGGGTGTCCGAGCCCATCGAGCCGATCGGCTCGGCGCCCTTCTCGGCCATCGGCGCGAGCAGGATCTTCAGCTCTTCTTCGGTGTAGCCGAAGGAAAGCTGGCGCCGCAGCACGGAATCGTGGCTCTGCACGACGTGGTCGCGGTCGGGCAGCTCGGCGATCTTGAGCAGGCCCGCGTGCAGCCACGAGTCGTAGGGCAGCTCGCTCGCCAGCGCGGACTTGACCTCTTCGTCGTCCACGATCCGGCCGGCCTCGGTGTCGACCAGGAACATCTTGCCGGGCTTGAGCCGCCCCTTGGCGACGACGTCCTTGGGCGCGACGTCGAGGACACCGGCCTCGCTGGCCAGCACGACGCGGTCGTCGGCCGTGCGCCACCAGCGCGCCGGACGCAGGCCGTTGCGGTCCAAGACCGCCCCGACCAGGCTGCCGTCGGTGAAGGTGACGCACGCGGGGCCGTCCCACGGCTCCATCAGGCTGGCGTGGAACTGGTAGAACGCGCGGCGCTCCGGCTTCATGGTGGCGTGGTTCTCCCACGCCTCCGGGATCATCATCAGCACGGCGTGCGGCAGCGAGCGGCCGCCGAGGTGCAGCAGTTCGAGGACCTCGTCGAAGGACGCCGAGTCGGACGCGTCCGGCGAGCAGATCGGGAAGAGCCGGGACAGATCGCCCGGGATGAGGTCGGACTCCAGCAGCGCCTCGCGGGCCCGCATGCGGTTGCGGTTGCCGCGGATCGTGTTGATCTCACCGTTGTGGGCGACGAACCGGAACGGGTGGGCCAGCGGCCAGGACGGGAACGTGTTGGTGGAGAAGCGGGAGTGCACCAGCGCGATGGCGCTTTCCAGGCGCTCGTCGCGCAGGTCGGCGAAGAACGCGGGGAGCTGCTCCGGCGTCACCATGCCCTTGTAGACCAGGGTCCGCGAGGACAGCGACGGGAAGTACGTGCCGCAGCCGGCGTTCACGCTTTCGTGCTCGACGCGCTTGCGCAGGCAGAAGGCGAGCCGGTCCAGCTCCAGCCCCGATTTCCCGTCGGCGGTGACGAAGAGCATCGAGAAGTGCGGCATGACCGAGCGGGCGGTCGGTCCGATGTCGGCACGGTCGGCGTCGACGGGTACTTCGCGCCAGCCGAGGACCTCCAGGCCCTCTTCGACGGCGATGCGTTCGGCGAGCCCGACGGCCTTGCGGCGCTGCTCGGCGTCTTCGGGCAGGAACGCGATTCCGGCGGCGTAGCGGTGGTGGCCGTGCTCGTCGGGTTCGGGGAGGGCGAACCCGGCCTCGGCGCGCAGCAGCGCGTCGGGCAGCTGCAGCAGGATGCCCGCGCCGTCGCCGCTGGTGGGCTCCGCGCCCGCGGCGCCGCGGTGGTCCAGGTTGGTCAGTGCGGCCAGGCCGTCGGTGACGATGCCGTGGGAGCGGCGCCCGCGGATGTCGGCCACCATGGCCACGCCGCAGGAGTCCTGTTCGGTCTCCGGGTCGTAGAGACCCTGCTTGCCGGGAATGGCGGAGAAGATCATGAAGGGACCTCCTTCGTCGTCTGTTCGTGCTGGCCGGGCTACCGGCCGGGGAGCGCACGGGACGACGATGGCCCGCTTGTTAGCGCGACTTTAACACCTGGGAAACACGCCAGCATCCGTTCGGAGCGCCCCGAACGGCGTCGGACGGTAACGATCTGGCTGCGCGGAACGACGTAGTTCCTGATGGGTTCCCGGTAGTTCGTTCCGCTAAGTATACGGCCCGGAAACCTCGGTCGAGCTTAACGTGACGGGCCTGACGCCGCCGGTCGAGCCTGTGTCGCCGGTCACTAGAACGTGTTACATTTCGCCGCATGATCCTCGACCGGTTCAAGCTCACCGACCAGGTCGCCGTGGTCACCGGCGCCGGACGCGGAATCGGCGCTGCCACGGCCGTGGCCCTCGCCGAAGCGGGCGCCGACGTGGTCATCGCGTCCCGGACCGCCGCGCAGCTCGACGAGGTGGCCGCGCGGGTTTCGGCGGTGGGCCGCCGGGCGCACGCGGTGCCGGTGGACCTGTCATCGCCGGAGGCCGCGGCGGAGCTGGCATCGACGGCGGTGGCGGAGTTCGGGCGCCTCGACCTCGTGGTCAACAACGTCGGCGGCACGTACCCGCGGCCCCTGCTGGAGTCTTCGGTGGACTTCATGGAGGAGGCGTTCCGCTTCAACGTGTCGACGGCGCACGCCCTGACGACGGCGGCGGCCCCGGCGTTGCTGGAGACGGGCGGCTCGGTGGTCAACATCTCGTCGGTGATGGGCCGGGTCTCGGGCCGCGGCTTCGCGGCGTACGGAACGGCGAAGGCGGCCCTGGCCCACTACACCCGCCTGGCGGCCGCGGACCTGGCGCCGAAGGTGCGGGTGAACGCGATCTCGGTGGGCTCGGTGCTGACGTCGGCCCTGGAGATCGTGGCGGGCAACCCGGAGCTGCGCTCGAAGATGGAGGCGGCGACGCCGTTGAAGCGGATCGGCGAGGCCGAGGACATCGCGGCGACCGTGGTGTTTCTGGCGTCCCGGGCTGGTGGGTACATCACGGGCAAGGTCCTCGAGGTTGATGGCGGCCTGCAGGCCCCGAACCTGGAATTGGGGCTGCCCGACTTGCCCTGACCCGCCGTTTTCGGTGAACCACCCACGCCTCGTGTCCACCTGGTGCCATAGTGTTGCTCGACCGAATGGATCACCGGGGACAACGAGGGGGAGATCCGTGGCCGACGTCGAAGTCGACCCCGAGGCGATGCGCGAGTACGCCCAGGTGGTGGACGGCCTGCACCAGGTCGTCGACAAGATTGACGAGTACATGCGCGCGACCGCGTGCGACAAGTCCGGGTTCACCGGCCTGTTCATGGTGCTGCGCCCGGTCGTCGACCTGGTCGGCAACCTCTACGGCGAAACCCTGAAGTTCGGGCATTCCCGGCTGACGTCACTCAGCCAGGGCGTCCAGTCGGCGGCGGACGCGTACGCGAGCCACGACGAGAACTCGGCCAAGATCCTGGACGAGCTGCGCGCGAAGCTCGAGTCGATGGGCGGTGCGGCCGGCGAGCCGGGCGGGGTGCCGGACGACTTCCCGACCATGCCGCACCCGGCCGGACGCTGACGAGGAGACCAGGACCATGGCACGGTCACACGGCGGGCACCACGGCGGCGGCCACCCCACTGGCCACAACGGACAACCCGGCGGCCACCCGCACCAGCCGGGGCGGGGCACCCGGCCCGGCGAGCACGACGACGACGGGAAGGACCGTCGCCACCCCCAGGGCGACCAGCACGACGACGGCAAAAAGCGCCCCGGCGAAGACGAACGCGACGACAAGAAGCGCGACGACGACTCGGACGGCAAAGACAAGAAGCGCGACGACGAGCCGGACGACAGCGACTCGGACGACGGCGATTCAGGCGGCGATTCAGGCGGCGACTCGGGCGGGGACTCCGGCGGCAGCGGCGGCGACCCGGGCGGCGGGAGCACCTACACCCCCGCCGGGTTCGACGACGGCGGTTCGATCACCGAGACCCTGCAGCCGCCCGAGGACACCTCCGCCGAGGACGTCGAGTCGCTGATCAAGGACGCCGGTGTCGAGGTGCTGGCCGTCGAGTGGGTCTACCAGAAGATCACCGGCACCACCCTCACCCAGCAGTTCATCGAGCCCCTCACCGGTGACTTCTCGAAGATCTCCGCCGACGCGCAGGCGTGGCGGAACATCAGCGAGTCGATGAAGGCGTTCTCCATCGTCATGTCGGAGAACGAAAAGGTGCTCGGCGAGCACTGGACCGGTTCGGCCGCCCTCGCGCACAAGGCCTACGTCGACATCGGCTGGAAGGCCGGGCTGACCGCCGAAGCCGCGATCGCCGAACTGATCGCCAAGGGCTTCGACCTGCTCGCGGACACCTCGCGCAAGCTCGCCGCCAAGGCGCTCGACCTGCTGAAGAGCCTGATCGACCGGCTGCTGGTGATGGCCGCCGAGGCGTGCGTCCCGATCGCCGGGTGGGTCGCGGACGCGATCACCGCGCTCAGCGAGATCATCCCGCTCATCGACGCCCTGATCTCGATCATCGACATGATCAAGGACATCGTCGAGAAGGTCGGCGACCTGTGGAACTCGCTGAAGGACATCGGGTCGCAGCTGGCGAAGATCAAGGACGTCCAGGGCATCGGCGACCTGGTGGACATCGGCAAGAACATCGCGGGCGACGTCGGCGACATCAAGGACGACGCCAAGAGCATCGGCGACACCGCCCGCGACATCGGGAAGACGGCGAAGGAAGCCACCGGCCGGGGCGACGACGACGAGCCGGACGAAGACCACCGGCGGCGGCCCGACGACCACACGAGCGCTCAGGGCACCGGCGGGCACTCCGACACCCCGGCCCCACCGCAGCACCAGCCACCGCAGCAGCAACAGCAACACCAGCCTCCGCGGCAAACCGTCCCGCAGACGGTGCCCCCGCGGCAGACCGTGCCGCACCGGCCTCCGCAGCACACTCCGCAGCCGCACCACGAGCCGCGCCGCCCGAGCAGCGGGCGCATCAGCGGACGAATCGACTAGGAGCGCCCCATGTCCCAGCCCACCCCGCCGCGGCAGGCGGCGGACGCGTGGAAGACGGCCGCCGTCCGGGAGGCCGAGTCCGCGCTCGACCGGAGCGTGAGCAAGTCGCGGCAGCTGCTCAAGGACCTCGCGAAGGTCAAGCTGCCGCCGGTCGACCGGACTCCGTCCCCCGAGCGGATCGCCGCGGTCAAGGCCGCCGCCTCGCGCCCGGACGCGCCGCCGCAGCTGCGGCTGCTCAAGCGGAAGGTCGACTCCGGCGCCCTTTCCTGGGAGGACGTCGCCTCCGGGAAAGCCTTCGCCGATCCCGAGGTCCGTGCGCTCGCCATGGGCAACCTCGGCGAAGCCCGCGAGATGTACCGAGAACTCCGCGAAGGCGCCACGGCCGACGAACTGATCGAGGCCCGCGCCGGCGGCCGCCCGGCCGACCCGCTGGCCGACACGGGGTACTCGCCCTACCCCGCCGCGCCCGCCCCGCCGCCGCCGCCGCAGAGCGAAGCGCCCAAGGAGGTGCCCCCGGCCCGGCCGCGCAGCGAATCGCGGTGGGACGACGACGACTTCGCCGACCCCCTCGCCGACGACGCCCCGCCGCGGCGGTCCGCTCCCCCGCGCTCCCCCCGCCGGGACGCTCCCCCGGCCGACGACGACTACTTCGGCAACTCCCCGCTCGGCTGACCCGGGCGAGCTGAAGGGGACGTTCATGTCATCTGATGCGGTGAAGGGTCCTTTCCTGTCATCACATGACAGGAAAGGACCCTTCAGCCCGCTCGGCTGACGCGGGAAACGCTAGTCCTCGGACTTCTTTTCGTCCTCCGCCGGAGTTTCCGGCTCGGCCGGAGCGTCGGCGGTCACCTTCGCGTGCTCCGGTTCCTCCGAAGCCGCCTCGGCGTCCTTGCTCCGCAGCGATTCGGGTGCTTCCCGCGGCCCGCGCCGACCCGCGAGCACGAAGTACACCACCGCCCCCGCGAACAGTAGGATCGACGTCCACACGTTCACCCGCAGGCCGAGGATGTGGTTCGCGGTGTCGGTGCGCATCATCTCGATCCAGCCGCGGCCGACCGTGTAGCCCGCGACGTACAGCGCGAACGCCCGCCCGTGCCCGAGCTTGAACTTGCGGTCCGCCCACACCACCAGCAGCGCGACCAGCAGGTTCCAGATCAGCTCGTACAGGAACGTCGGGTGGACCGGGCTCTCCGGCAGCGGGATGTGGCCCGTCGCGACGCCGTTCAGCAGGTTGTCCGGGTCCTCCGGGTTGAACCGCTGGTAGACCTCCAGGCCCCACGGCAGGTCGGTGTGCGCGCCGTAGAGCTCCTGGTTGAAGTAGTTGCCGAGCCGCCCGATGGCCTGGGCGACGACGATGCCGGGGGCGATCGCGTCGGCCATCGCCGGCAGCGGGATGCCCTTGCGGCGGCAGGCGATCAGCGCGCCGACCGCGCCGAGGGCGATCGCGCCCCAGATGCCGAGGCCGCCGTCCCAGATCGCGAACGCGTTCCAGGGGTTCTTGCCCTCGGTGAAGTACAGCTCGGGGTCGGTGATCACGTGGTACAACCGGCCGCCGACCAGGCCGAACGGCACCGCGAACACGGCGATGTCGATGACCGTGCCCTTGGTCCCGCCGCGGGCGGCCCAGCGGCGCTCCCCCCACCAGATCGCCACGATGATGCCGGCGATGATGCACAGGGCGTACGCGCGGATCGGGATCGGTCCCAGGTGCCAGACCCCGCGGTCGGGGCTCGGGATCGTCGCGAGGTAGGCGGTCATCACGCGGCCACCGTAGCGCTAAGGCGCCGACGTCTCCAAGGCGGCCAGGTACCCCGCCACCAGCGCGTGCGCGACCTGGGTGACGGCTTGGTCGCGCGGGAGGAACCGTTCGTCGTGCAGGCTCGGCACGCCGGCGGTGTCGCCGAGGCCGACGAACAGCATCAGGCCGCGGGTCCCGTTGCCGCAGTAGTGGGCGAAGTCGTCGGCGCCGAACGAGCGGAACTTGTCGTCGACGGCGAAGCCCGCGTGCCGCAGCCAGCGTTGCGCGCCTTCGGCCAGGTCGGGGTCGTTGTTCAGCACCGGCTCGCACGGGCTGATCTGCAGCTCGGCCGTGCAGCCGTAGGCGCGGGCCGTGCCGTGCACGATGTCCGTGAGCGTCTCCAGCGCCTTCTCCCGGTCCTTCTCGCGCATCACGCGCAGGGAGCCGAACGCCGTCGCGCTGTTCGGGATGACGTTCGCCGCCGCGCCCGCCTGGATCCGCCCGATCGAGCAGACCGCGCCGAACACCGGGTCGATCCGCCGCGACGCCAGCTGCTGCAGGCTCACCACCAGCTGCGACAGCGCCAGGATCGGGTCGCGCAGCAGGTGCGGGTAGCCGGCGTGGCCGCCCTGGCCGTGCAGGGTCACCTCGAACTCGTCGGTGGACGCGTTCACCGGGCCGGGCACCGCCGAGACCACGCCGTGCGCGATCCGCGGCTGGACGTGCGCGCCGATCACCGCGTCCACGCCGTGCTCGGGCAGGATCCCCGACGCCACGACGTCGAGCGCGCCGGGCGGGGACGTCTCCTCCCGCGGCTGCAGCAGCGCCAGGATCGGCCGCGGCACGCCGACGCGCACCGCGGCCCGGCACACCGCGACCAGCGCGGCGAGGTGGACGTCGTGGCCGCACGCGTGCATCAGGTCGGACTCCGACGCCCACGGCACGCCGGTGCCCTCCAGCACCGGGAGGGCGTCGAAGCTCGGCCCGCAGCGCCACGGCCGGGCCGTCGTCGGTGCCGGGCAGCCGGATGGCGCGGCCGGTCTTGGCCACGCGGGTCCCGTCGCCCGCGCCGAGCGCGCGCACCACCAGGCGGGCGGTGTCCTCCTCGTCGCCCGAGGCACGCGGGTCGGCGTGCACCGCGTGCCGGAGCTCGACGGCGGCGGGCAGCTCGTCGGCGATCGCCCGCGTCCACCGGGCCCACAGGTCACTCACACGTGCTCCAAGCGGTAGATCCTCTGCGCGTTCTCGTGTCCCACCAAAGCACACATCCGGACGGCGTCCACTTCGGACAGCGCGTCGGCGTCGAGCGCCGCGCGCAGGAAGTCCGAGAGTCCCTGCCGGAACAGGGCCGTGCCCAGGTGGTACAGCTCGGCCAGGCCGAACGCGTCGGTCGAGAAGAGCACCTTCCCGAACGGCGCGATCTCCAGGAAGCTCGGCCAGCACGGCCGGCGCCGGAACCCCGCGTTGTGCGTGATGAGCCCGGCGTCGACGAACACGTGCTCGAAGACCTGCGCCAGGTACGCGGCGTTGCGGTGGAACGGGTAGTTGTGCAGGAGCAGGATCGGCACGCCGCGCTCGCGCGTCGCCCGCAGCAGGCCAGTGAGCAGCAGCGGGTCGCACCGGTGGAGGTCGACGTCGGCGTCGCCGTAGCCGACGTGGAACTGCACCGGCAGGCCCAGGTCGAGGCCGGTGAAGACGAGGTGCCGGTGCAGGACCTCGTCGGCGAGCCGGGTGCCGCCCGCGGCGAGCCAGCGCCCGGCCGCGGCCTCGACCTCCGACGGCGACGGCCGCTCCCCCGCCAGCTCGAGCCCGGCGCGGTAGGCCGCGATCGACTTGAGCCCGACGGCGGTCGCCGCGCGTTTCTCCAGTTCGCCGGCGAAGGCGGCGGCGAACCCCGCGGCGGTGGACCCGCCGATCACCGCCTCGGCGACCTGTTCCAGCCGGACGACGTCGTGCGCGCGGGCACCGGCCAGCCCGGCGAACTCCGGCGTCGTGGTCAGCGCGTCCGGCAGGAACCCGCCGTCCAGCAGGAAGTCGGTCGTCCCGGTGCCGCGCAGGAACCGCCGGGCCACCTCGGCCGCGCCCAGCTCGGCGCGGCGCTGCAGGTAGGCCTCGGCCGAAGCGTGCTTCGGCAGGTCGAGCACCGGCGCGCAGCGAGCCCGCACGGCCAGCCCGATCAGCGAGTCGAACAAGCTCGTGCCGAGCGGCGAAGGCGCGTCGGCCTCGGTGAGCATGGCCTCGAAGTCCGCGCGGGGCACGTCGCGGGTGACGACGCCGTGGCAGTGGTGGTCCACCAGCGGCAGGTCCGCGACGAACGGGAGCAGGTCGGTCATGCGCCTCCGTCCACTGTGCTCAGCCTTTCCCCCACCCTACGAGCGAAGCGCGGCGCGGACAGCACGGAGATCACCGCGAGCACCAGTACGGCCCCGGCCACCACCGGGAACCACCGCGCCGGACCCTCGGTCGGGTACGGCACCACGTTGACGTACACGGTGTAGCCGAGCACGGCGAGCGCGCCGATCGGGAACACGAGGTGCCACCGCGGCACGCGCATCCGGCGCTTCACGAACAGCAGCAGGATCGCGCCGACGGTGGTGAGCAGGTAGATCACCAGCAGGATCAGCGTGCCGATCGAGCCGGACCAGGCGAAGGTGTCCGACGCCGTCGCGCCGAAGAACAGCGCGCAGACCACGATGATCAGCACCGCCGCGCCGGTCACCGCGCTGACCGCCGCGACCGGCGTGCCCTGCGCCGACGTCCGGCCGAGGCCGCGGCCGCCGAAGGCGTCGCGCCCGAGGGCGTACAGCAGCCGCGAACCGCCGACGACGCACGCCAGGCAGCAGCCGAACGCGCTGATCGCGGCGCCGACGCTGATCACGTCGCCGACCCACGAGCCGACGTAGCGGCTGCCGAGGTCGCCGAGCAGGGACGGCGAGTCGTGGAACGCCGTCGCGTCGGTGCCGAACGCCATCATCTCGACGGCGGTGACCACGACGAAGTAGAGCCCGCCGAAGAGCGCCGTGCCGAGGATCGCGCGCGGGATGTTGCGCTTCGGGTCGTGGGTTTCCTCGCCGAGCGTCGCCGCGGCTTCGAAGCCCGCGAAGGACAGGAAGCCGAACACCGCGCCGAGGAACACCCCGGACAGCCCGGTTTCCGGCGTGAAGACGTCGAGGGTGAACCCGGCGTCACCCGGCGCGCCGCCGGCCAGCAGGCGCACCAGGATCACCACGGTGACCAGCAGGATCACCGCGATGGTCACGCCTTCGACAGCGAGCAGCGTGCTCGTGCCGCGGCGCGCGGGCACCACCGACAGCAGCCACGCGCCGATCAGCGCGACGGCCGTCAGCACGAACGGGCCCCACGACGGCGGGTTCGGCCAGATCCCCACCTGGGTGAGGAAAGCCGTGCCGAGGGTGCCCGCGGCCGAGTCGTGACGACGGCGTAGAACGTGTACGTGCCCAGGAGGCCGAGGCCGGAGACGACGCCGGCGCGCGGGCCGAGCGTCGCGCCGACGAACGCGTACACCGAGCCCGCGTGCTGGTAGTACTGGCAGAGCTTGACGAAGCCGTACGCGACCAGCAGCACCCCGACCGCCGAGAGGAGGAAGGCGAGCGGGACGGCGCGCCCGGCGGCGGCCGCGGTCTGCTGGGGGTTGATGTTGGCGGCCATGCTGGGGGCCATCAGCGCCACGGACAGCCCGACGGCCTGCCAGACCGAGAGCGAGCGGCGCAGCCCTGGACGGGTTTCGACGGTGTCTGACACGATCTCCACCTCTTTCTCAGGCAATCGATCCAGTGAACTACGACGGGGGCAGGATGAGCCAGCTCGATCGGGCAGAACTCGCGCAGCAGGGCGCACTCCGGGCCGACGCCCTGCGCGCGGCCGGCGTCGAGCTCGTCGCGCTGACGTTCGTGGACAACAGCGGCGTCGTGCGGGTCAAGGCGGTGCCGGTGGACCGGCTGTGGTCGGCGGCGGCGTGGGGGGTCGGGGCGTCGAACTCGTTCGACTTCTTCCTGGCCACCGACGACATCACGGGCGGGACGTACTCGCGCGGCCCGGTCGGTGACCTGCGGCTGCACCCGGACCTCGACGCGCTCGTACCGCTGGCCGCGCAGCCGGGCTGGGCGTGGGCGCCGGTCCGCAAGTACGACCAGGACGGCGAACCGCACCCGCAGGACCCGCGCGCGCTGGCCGCGATGGCGGCGGATCGCCTGGCCGCCTTGGGCTACAACGCGCGGATGGCGTTCGAGGTCGAGTGGGTGGTCACGACGCCGGACGCGCCGGACGACCCGCGTTCGGCGGCGCCGGGCCCGGCTTACGGTTTCGCGCGGCTTTCCGCGCGGGCGGACTACCTGCGTGCGCTGGTGTCCACTTTGTCCGCTCAGGGCATCGAGGTGGAGCAGATCCACCCGGAGTACGCGGCGGGCCAGTTCGAGGTGTCGGTGGCCGCGGACGACCCGGTGCGCGCGGCGGACGTCGCGGTGCTGACGCGCGAAACGATCCGGACGGTCAGCGCCCGCCACGGGTTCCGGGCTTCGTTCTCGCCGAAGTTCGAGCCGGGCGGCGTCGGCAACGGCGGCCACGTGCACCTGAGCATCTGGGACGGCGACCGCAACCTGTGCGCCGGCGGCGACGGCCGGTTCGGCCTGACACCGACGGCGGAGGCGTTCGCGGCGGGCATCTTCACGCGGCTGCCGGCGTTGCTGGCGATCGGCGCGCCGTCGGTGGTCAGCTACCTGCGGCTGGAGCCCCACCACTGGGCGGGCGTGTTCAGCGCGTGGGGCCTGGAGAACCGCGAGGCCCCGCTGCGGCTGGTCAGCGGCCCGGCGGGCCAGCGCGACCGGGCGGCGAACTTCGAGGTCAAGTGCTTCGACCTGACAGCGAACCCGTACCTGGTGGTGGCGGGGCTGCTGTTCGCGGGCCTGGCCGGGATCTCTTCGGAAGCCTCCTTGCCGGAGCCGGTCGACGTCGACCCGGGAACGCTCCCGTCGGCGACGCGGCTGCCCACGTCGCTGGCGGACGCGGTGGCGGCGTTCGAAGCCGATTCCGTGCTGACGTCGGCGTTCGGGACCGAGCTGGCGACGACGTTGATGGACGTCCGCCGCGGCGAGATCGACCGGCTCGGTGCGCTGCCGCCGTCGGAGCTGTGCGCGGTGGTGCGGTACCTACATTGACGCGGCGACTTCTTCGCGCAGCTGCGGGAGTTTCGCGTAGAGGCGGTCGCCGGGGCATTCGGTGTTGTAGTAGTCGCGGTGGCTTTTGATCTCTTCGACGGGAATGCCGTACTGGCGGCAGATGTGCGCGCAGAAGAGAACGAGCGACGCCCACTGCGCCTCGGGCGGCTCGACACTGGTGTAGGTGCCTTCGTTTTCGATGCCGATGGCGTTGGTGTTCTGCCCGGGGCAGTGCGCGCCCTGGATCATGGTGGTGCGGCCGCGAAGGGCGTCGAGACTGCCGTGCCGCCCTTCGAGCCGGTACCCGCCCCGGCTGACGGTGAAGTGCTGGCCGGTGTCGGACCAGCCGTTGTTGTCCATGTGGTCGTGCTGGTCGTCGCGGGCGACCTGGAAGGCGTGGGCGAGGGAGTAGTCGGTGCTGTTGGCGCTGGCGATGTGGTGGATGAGGATGCGGTTGGCCGGGTGGTCGAGGGTGGTGAGGGCGTCGGCCGGTGGGCGCGCGCCCCACTCGGCGCAGGAGTAGACGCGCGGTTCAGTGGCGGCCTGGGCGGCTTGGGCGGCTTGGGCGGCTTTCGGGAGGATGAGCCCGGCTGCCCCGGCGACGGCCAGCCCGGCGGTGCCGCGGAGGAAGGTGCGCCGCGGGAGGTGTCCGAGATCCATGCGGTGAACCGTGCCGCGGCGGCGTACAGGTTTCGTACAAACGCCTTTCAGAGGCGCAGGGTGGCCTCGAAGGGGCGGGTGAGGTGGAGTTCGCCGTTCTCGCTCTTGGCAATCGGGACGTATTCGCCGCCTTCGAGCTCGAAGAGGGTGGCCGCGGTCGGTTCGAGCGGCTCGACCAGGAGGTAATACGGGATCAAAGCCTCGGCGTAGAGGGCCCACTTCAGGATCCGGTCCTGCACCTTTGTCGACGGTGAAACAATCTCGGTAGCCAGGAGCACCTCGCTCGCCGAGTAGGCGACGGTGTCGACTTCCGGACAGGTCACGATCACCAGGTCCGGGATCAGCAGGCGCCGCCCACCGAAGCGCACGTTCACCCCGGGCAGGACCTCGGTGTCATCGGGGGCGGCCGACGCGGAGGCGAGCTGCAGCTTCTGCAGAATTCTCTGGTGCGTCGAAGTCGGTGCTGGGCTCACGAGGAGTACCCCGTCGACGAGTTCGATCCGCTGGAGTGAGGTCTGGTCCTCGGGCAGAGCGAGCACTTCGTCGACCGTCCAGCCCTCGGGTCGGGGAGGGATGCTGAACTCCGCCGACGGTTCAGTCGGTGCTGCCATCGCACTTCACCTCCGCTCCAGCGTGTCGCCGCAGGTCTGCTCCAGTGTGGCATGTCCGCTCGGTCCCCTCGTTGTGGATCATCACACGAGGAGTATGCGGACCGCCACCGACAGTTCTGGATCAGGTGAGGGTGTCACGCAGGTGAAACAGCCAGCTCTTCCGCGCCGCTGTACAGCCGGATCTTGAAGCGGATGTGCTCCTGGTGCTCGCGCAGCCGCTCGATCTGGGCCTCGACCCGCTGCTCGTGCTCGCGCAGGACCTCGACCCGTTCCTCGCGCGTCGCCTCGCCGGAGCGCAGCAGCTCCACGAACCGCAGCATCTCCGCCACGGGCAACCCCGTGTACCGCAGGCACCTCAGCAGCTGCAGGAACTCCACGTCCTGCTCGGTGAAGAACCGCCGCCCGCCCGCCGTGCGGCCCACCTCGTGCAGCAGGCCGATGCGCTCGTAGTACCGCAGCGTGTCGATCGTGAAGCCGGTCTTTTCGGTCACCTGGGCCGGGGTGTAGGTGGTCACGGCACCCAGCCTCGCACCTGGAGCCCGGTCCAGGTCAAGCGGTGGGCGCGACCGCCCGGCGCACGCCTTCGGCCAGCTCCGCCGACAGCGCCCGGACCCCGGACGCGCCCTCGGCCGCCGCCGTGACCAGGGCCGAACCCACGATCACCGCGTCCGCGAACGACGCCACCTGGGCCGCCTGGTCGCCCGACCGCACACCCAGACCCACGCCGATCGGCAACGACGTGTGGGCGCGCGTGCGGCGGACCAGCTCTTCCGCGTGCACACCGACCTGCTCGCGGGCACCCGTGACACCCATGACCGCCGTCGCGTAGACGAACCCCGAGGCCGCGTCCACCGTGCGGGCGATCCGCTCCTCCGACGACGACGGCGCCACCAGGAAGATCCGGTCCAAGCCGTGCGCGGACGAGGCTTCCATCCACGCGCCCGCCTCGTCCGGGATCAGGTCCGGCGTGATCATGCCGAGCCCGCCCGCCGACGCGAGGTCGCGCGCGAAGCGGTCCACGCCGTAGCGGTTGACCGGGTTCCAGTACGTCATCACGACCGCGCGGCCGCCGCGCGAGGACACCGATTCCACGACCTCGAACAGGTGCTTGAGGCGGAAACCGTTGTCCAGCGCGGTCACCGAGGCGGCCTGGATCGTCGGGCCGTCCATCACCGGGTCCGAATACGGGACGCCGACCTCGATCAGGTCCGCGCCGCCGTCGATGCAGGCCGCGATCAGGTCCTTGGACCCGTCGACCGTGGGGAACCCGGCCGGGAGGTAGCCGATCAGCGCGCCGCGCCCCTCCGCGCGCGTCGCCGCGAAGAGGTCGTCCAGCCCGCTCATTCGTTCACCAGTCCGAACCACTTCGCCGCCGTGTCCATGTCCTTGTCGCCGCGGCCCGACAGGTTCACGATGATCAACCCGTCCGGACCCAGCTCGCGGCCCAGCACCAGCGCGCCGGCCAGCGCGTGCGCCGACTCGATCGCCGGGATGATGCCCTCGGTGCGCGACAGCAGCTGGAACGCGTCCATCGCCTCGGCGTCGGTGACCGGGCGGTACTCGGCGCGGCCGGTGTCCTTCAGCCACGCGTGCTCGGGCCCGACGCCCGGGTAGTCGAGCCCGGCCGAGATCGAGTGCGACTCGACCGTCTGGCCGTCCTCGTCCTGCAGCAGGTACGTCATCGCGCCGTGCAGGTTGCCCGGAGAGCCCTTCGTGAGCGTCGCCCCGTGGCGGTTGCCCTCGATGCCCTCGCCGCCCGGCTCCAGGCCGACCAGCCGCACGGACGGGTCGTCGTAGAAGCCGGAGAAGATGCCGATCGCGTTCGACCCGCCGCCGACGCACGCCGCGACGACGTCGGGCAGGCGCCCGGCCTGCTCGAGGATCTGCGCGCGGGCCTCTTCGCCGATGACGTGGTGGAAGTTGCGCACCATCGTCGGGAACGGCGCCGGCCCGGCGGCCGTGCCGAACAGGTAGTGCGTGGTGTCGGCGTTGGCGACCCAGTCGCGCAGAGCCTCGTTGATCGCGTCCTTCAGCGTGCGCGACCCGGTCTTGACCGGGATCACCTCGGCGCCGAGCAGCTTCATCCGGGCGACGTTCAGCGCCTGGCGCTCGGTGTCGACCTCGCCCATGTAGACGATGCAGTCGAGGTCGAGCAGCGCGCACGCGGTGGCCGTGGCGACGCCGTGCTGGCCCGCGCCGGTTTCGGCGATGACGCGCTTCTTGCCCATCCGCTTGGTGAGCAGCGCCTGGCCCAGCACGTTGTTGATCTTGTGCGAGCCGGTGTGGTTCAGGTCCTCGCGCTTGAGGAACACGCGCGCGCCACCGGCGTGCTCGCCGAAGCGCTTGGCCTCGGTGAGCAGCGACGGGCGGCCCGCGTACTCGCGCAGCAGGCGGTTGAACTCGTTCAGGAAGTCCGGGTCGTTGCGGGCCTTGTCGTACTCGGTGGCGACCTCGTCGACGACGCCGATCAGCGCCTCCGGCATGAACCGCCCGCCGTACGGGCCGTAGTAGCCGCGCTCGTCAGGGTCGTGCGTGCCGACCTCGTGAGGCTGTTTGACACCGTGCTCTTGGGTCACCGCGACGGCCTCGGGCAGGCGGGGTGGGATCCGGCGGTGACGAGCTTGACCAGGGCGCCCTTCGGGTCGCCGGAGGCGACGAGCCCCTCGCCGACCAGCACCGCGTCGGCGCCGTGGCCGGCGTACGACATGAGGTCGCCCGGGCCGCGGACGCCGGACTCGGCGACCTTGTAGACGTCCATCGGCAGGCCGGGGGCCAGCCGCGAGAAGACGTCCCGGTCCACCTCGAGGGTGTGCAGGTTGCGCGCGTTGACGCCGATGACCTTGGCGCCCGCCTCGAGGGCCTTGTCGGCCTCCTCGGCGTTGTGGATCTCCACCAGCGCGGTCATGCCCAGCGATTCGACGCGGTCGAGCAGCGCGACGAGCGCGTTCTGCTCCAGCGCGGCGACGATCAGCAGCACCATGTCGGCGCCGTGCAGGCGGGCCTCGTGCACCTGGTACGGGCTGACGATGAAGTCCTTGCGCAGGATGGGGATGTCCACCGCGGCGCGGACGGCGTCGAGGTCGGCCAGCGAACCGCCGAAGCGGCGCTGCTCGGTCAGCACGCTGATCACGCGCGCGCCGCCGTCTTCGTAGTCCTTCGCCAGCGCGGCCGGGTCGGGGATGTCGGCCAGTGCGCCCTTGGAGGGGCTGCGCCGCTTCACCTCGGCGATCACGCCGATGCCGGACTCGCGCAGCGCGGCCATCACGTCGCGGGGCGCCGGGGCGGCGGCCGCGCGGATCTTGAGTTCGTCGAACGGCAGCGCGGATTCCCGCACGGCGAGGTCTTCCCGCACGCCGGCGACGATGTCTTCGAGCACGCTCACCGGGCGCCCCCGCCCGGCCACACGCTCACGGTTTCACTCGCAAGGTCGCTCACAAAAACCTTCCCCTTCCCGCCGAAACGATGCTAACCCCCGCATCCGAGGCGCTCGGTTCCGGGTGCGTGCGTTAGTCCGAATGCCTGCCCCGGACGTCCGTGGGGTCCTCCCCTTCCGACAGTGCTTCCCACAGCTCGGCGTCGGGATCGCGCACCTTCTTCCGCGTCGACGGCGCCGCGTACTTCGCGCCGAGCCGGGTGGCCCGGCCCGCGCCCTTGACGGCTGCCAACCCGGCGGCGGCGACGAGAATTCCGCCGAGCACGGCCAGCCCGCGGCCGATCAGCATCTGGGACACCGGCAGCCCGTCGGCGTAACCGCCGAAGCGGACCCCGGCGATCCCGGTCCAGACCGCGGCCGCCCCGGCCAGCACCAGCACGACGCCGAGGACGCGCCGGGCCCAGCCGCCGGTCGCCACGACCCCGGCCACGCCGGCCAGCGCGAGCAGGGCCAGCGGCACCAGCGCCGTCGCCCGCTGCTCGCCCGTTTCGCGGTAGAGCACGGTCCCGCGGACGCCGCCGTCGCGGAACTCGGCGAACCACGTCAGGCGTGACGCGCCCCACAGCGCCAGCGCGCCCAGCAGCAGCGCCACCACGATCATCCACAGTGGACGGCGGGATGGCTTGGCCTCCTCAGACATGAGCGCTGTCCGCCACCGGGTCGAGCGCGCCCGCCGCCACCATGGTCTGGGCCGCGGCGACGGCCGAGAGCACGGTTCTGGCCTTGTTCAGCGACTCGGTGTCCTCGTAGTCCGGCACCGAGTCGGCGACCACCCCGCCGCCGGCCTGGACGTGCGCGATGCCGTCCTTGACCAGCGCCGTGCGGATCGCGATCGCCGTGTCGGCGTCGCCGGCGAAGTCGAGGTAGCCGACGACGCCGCCGTACAGCGCGCGGCGGACCGGCTCGAGCTCCTCGATCAGCTCCATCGCGCGGACCTTCGGCGCGCCCGACAGCGTCCCGGCCGGGAAGCACGCGGTGACCGCGTCGAACGCCGTCTTGTCGTCGGCCAGCTCGCCGGTGACGGTCGACACGATGTGCATGACGTGGCTGTAGCGCTCGATCTGGAAGAAGTCGACGACGCGCACGGTGCCGGGCTTGCAGACCTTGCCGAGGTCGTTGCGGCCGAGGTCGACGAGCATGAGGTGCTCGGCGCGTTCCTTCTCGTCCGCCAGGAGGTCCTTGGCCAGCTGGGCGTCTTCTTCGGGGTCGGCACCGCGCCAGCGGGTGCCCGCGATCGGGTGCGTGGTCGCGCGGCCGTCCCGCACGGTGACCAGGGATTCGGGGCTGGAGCCGACGATGTCGAAGCCCTCGAGCCGCAGCAGGTACATGTACGGGCTGGGGTTGGACGTCCGCAGCACGCGGTAGATGTCGATCGCGTCGGCCGCGGTCGGGATCTCGAACCGTTGCGACGGCACGATCTGGAACGCTTCCCCGGCCTTGATCGCTTCGACGGCCTTCTCGACGGCCGCGTGGAAGTCCTCCTTGGAGCGCTTCCGGACGAACTCGGGCGCGGGCCGGTCGAACGCGGCGACGGTGGCGGGCGCGGGCACCTGCAGCTGCTCGGTCATCGCGCTCAGCCGGGCGACGGCGTCGTCGTAGGCCGCGTCCACGCGCTCGGGCGAGTCGTCCCAGTTGACGGCGTTCGCGATGAGCGTGACCGTGCCCTCGTGGTGGTCGAACGCCGCGAGGTCGGCGGCCAGCAGCATGGTCAGCTCGGGGATGTCGAGGTCGCGCTCGGCCAGCTCGGGCAGCTTTTCCAGCCAGCGGACGGCGTCGTAGCCGATGTAGCCGACCATGCCGCCGGTCAGCGGCGGCAATCCGGGCAACGGCTCCGTGTGCAACGCTTCGATCGTTTCACGAAGCACCGTGAGCGGGTTGCCTTCGGAAGGCAGGCCGACCGGCGGGGTGCCGGTCCAGACCGCTTCGCCGTCGCGGACGGTCAGCGCGGCCGGGCTGCGGACGCCGATGAACGACCAGCGCGTCCAGGAAGCCCCGTTTTCGGCCGACTCGAACAGGAACGTGCCCGGCCGGTCGGCGGCGAGCTTGCGGTACACCCCGATCGGCGTCTCGCCGTCGGCGAGGACCCGGCGCACGACCGGGATCACGCGGCGGCTCTCGGCGAGGGCGCGGAAGTCCTCGCGGGACGGGCTGACCGAGCCGGGGCCGGCCGAACCGGCGGAAGCGCTGACCATGGGACTCATTGTGCCGTTGCGCCGAGAGGCGTCGTCGCCGGGTGCCAAATTCATGGACCGTTGAATTTAAGTGGGGCGATGAGTCATGATGGACGCGTGAGCACCACGGACAACACGGAGACTACTGCCCGGCGCCGCGGCCGGCGGCCCGCGGGACAGGACACGCGCACGGCGCTGATCGAAGCCGCGCGGACCGTGTTCGCCGAGAACGGCTACGACGGCGCGACCGTGCGCGCGATCGCGACCAGGGCGGGTGTCGACGCCGCGATGGTCAACCACTGGTTCGGCAGCAAGGAAGGCCTGTTCGCCCAGGCGGTGCTCAAGCTGCCGTTCGACCCCCTGGAACTGCTGGAGATCCTCCGCGACGGCCCGGACGACGAGCTGGCGGAGCGCATCGTCCGCACGTTCATCACCCGCTGGGACAGCGCGGGCGGCGGCGTGTTCGTGGCGCTCATCCGCAGCGTCACCGGCCACGAGCAGGCCGGCCACGTCCTGCGCGACTTCTTCCAGAAGTTCTTCACGGCGCTGATCTCGTCGGTCGGCGCGGACAACCCGGAGCTGCGGATGACGCTGTGCGCGTCGCAGATGGTCGGCATGGGGATGGTCCGGTACGTGGCGAAGTTCGAGCCGCTGGCCACCGAGGACGTCGAGGTCATCGTGCGCGCGGTCGCGCCGAACCTGCAGCGCTACCTCACCGGCGACCTCGGCTGAGGCTCACAGCCGGGTCGCGGCCACGGCCGCGCCCGGGACGAGCAGCAACGCGCCGATCATCGACACCACACACAGCCCGACGAGGAACTGGTCCGGGTTGTCTTCGTCCGTGGTCCGGACGTGCGTCGCGTCGTACACGACGGTCACCCGGTCGCCGGGGCGGTACGTCCGGTCGGAGTGCCAGGCGATCTCGGCGGTCTTCTCGGCTCCGGCCGCGATGTAGGAGACGTGGAACGTCGACGTGCCGCGCGCCGGGTCGTGGACGTCCAGCACGACTCCCTCGGTCCGCGTCCCGGTTTCCAGCAGGTCCTGCGTGACGGCGTCGAGCGCGGACAGGACGAGGACCGCCGCCACCAGCACGCCGCCCCCGAACACGGCCAGCGCCCACTCGAAGCGGCGGCCGCCGCGGGGCACCGGCGGCCCGGCTTCCAGGTCGGCGGTCGACAACGGCGGCAACGCGCCCCGGTGCGGGACGAGCACCCGGATCCGGCGCTCGAACCGCCGCACCAGCACGACGGCCGAAGCCGTCACGGCGGCCGTCCCGCCGAGCCCGGCACCGGCGAGCACGACGTCACCCGCGCCGAACCGGTGCGCCAGCTGCCAAGCCGTGCCGGCGGCGAGCGTCACGAACCCCATCGCCCCGAACGCGCCCACGAGCACCCAGCACACCCGCCACGCGCGCAGCCGGCGGGCCGCCCGCAGGCGGCGCGGCCGGTCGCTCACCACGAGATCTCCACGTGCCGCCCCAGCGACGCTCCCTGTCCGGCCCACGGCCGGGTCGCCGTCACGATACCCGATGCGGAATGGCGGGGTATCGCCTTTCGCTGACACCCTTCGCGCATTCGGGGAATCGACGGCGTTCGTATCCTTTGCCCATGAAGCCAACGTCTTCAGGCCCGGCGGCGAGAACTCTCGCCGCTTCGCTGCGCGAAGAACGCGAAGCACGCGGAGTCGGCCTACGCGTTCTCGCGGACAAATTGGGGATATTGCCGCAGACGCTGTCGTTGTGGGAAAAAGGGCAGCGGCTGCCGAGCGTCGAGGACGTGTCGGCGATCCTCGCGCTGCTGCGGGTGACCGGGGAGAAACGCGACCGCATCCGGACTCTGGCAAGGCACGCGCGGGAACCCAACTGGCTCGCGTCGAGCAGTTCCGACATCCCCTTCGCCCTCACCACCATTCTCAACCTGGAAAGCACGGCCAAAGCCATCACGGCGTGGGCGCCACTCTTGGTCCCCGGACTGCTCCAGACCCCGGACTACATCCGGTCCATAATGGACAGTTCCCCTGTCTCGGTCGAGCAGGCCGACAAGCGGCTCCAGGTCCGGCTGGACCGGCAGCGCATCCTCGGCGGCCGGGAACCGGTCCGCTACACGGCCCTTATCGGCGAGCGAGCCCTGCACGAAAACTTCGGCGGTCCCGGAATCATGTCCGACCAGATCGATCACCTGCTGGACATGTCGGAGCGGACCACGATCAGCGTGCGCATCGTGCCGACCGGAATCGGCTACCACCCCGGCCTCATCGGCCCCTTCGAAATCTACGACTTCGACCAGGCACCTTCGATCACCGCGGTGGAGCACGTGCATTCGACCGCGTTCCTCCACGAGCACGACCAGACCGCGGGCCACCGGCGCGTTGCTAAGCTGCTCAGTGGACTAGCCCTGAGCGAAGAAGCCACTCGAGCGCTGCTTCGGGAGGCGGCACCGTAACGGAGGCCAAGGTGAGCGCGACCGTTTGGCGCAAGTCGTCCTACAGCGGGCACGAAGGCAGCTGCGTCGAGGTGGCGCTGGGGCCGGTCGTGGGCGTGCGGGACACGAAGGCCCGGCGTTCGGGCCGGCTGACCGTCTCCGCCGCCGCCTGGCGCGGGGTGCTCGACCGGCTGCGCTGACCGTCAGCGGGCGAGCAGCAGCGCGATCAGCGCCAGCGCGCCCGGCAGCACCTGCACGAACAGGATCCGCTTGCTGGCCGTCGCCGCGCCGTAGAGCCCGGCGATGATCACGCAGACCAGGCCGTACAGCTGGAGCTGGAACTGGTCCGCGATCAGGCCCCAGACCAGCGCCAGCGCGAGGAAGCCGTTGTACAGCCCCTGGTTCGCGGCCAGTGTCTTGCTCTCCTCGGCGAACTCCGGCGTCGTGCCGAAGGCCGCGCGGGCGCGGGGTGTCGTCCAGAGGAACATCTCCAGGACGACGATGTAGACGTGGATCAGGGCGACCAGCCCGATCAGGACGTCGGCGACGACTGTCACGCGAGCTCTTCTCGTCGGCCAGGAGCAGGCGCTCCTCGGTGTCGAAACAGGTGTGCGTGCCGGTGTGACAGGCCGGGCCGGTCTGGTCGACGCGCAGGAGGACCGTATCGCCGTCGCAGTCGATGCGCACTTCGCGAACGTGCTGGTAGTGGCCGGACGTCTCGCCCTTGACCCACAGCTTCTGCCTGCTCCGCGACCAGTACGTGCCGCGGCGGGTGGCCAGGGTGGCGGCGAGCGCGTCGTCGTTCATCCAGGCCATCATCAGCACGTCGGAGGTGGCGTGCTCGACGACGACCGCGGCGATCAGGCCGTCGGCGTTGCGCTTGAGGCGCGCCGAGACGGCCGCGTCCAGGGTCATGCCCGTACTCCCAGGATGTGCCGCTTGAGCGGCATCGAGTTCAACAGGACGAAGGCGTAGCCGTACCCGGCGAAGGACAGCCCGGAGAACAGCTTGTTCCACCACAGCGCCGCACCGAGCAGCAGGAACGCGTGCAGCAGCGCGAACACCACGGCGACGACCAGGCCGCCGATGCGGGCGCTGCCCATCTTGAGCACGAGCCCGGTGGTGACGACGCCGCCGAGGATGAGCGCGAGCGCGGGCATCCGGTAGATCTCGAGCCCCGACCCGGCGCTCAGCACCGGGATCAGGTCGAGCAGCGCCCACGCGACCGGCAGCCCGACCAGCAGCGCGGCGGTGACCTTCACCTCGACGGGTGCCTGCCAGGACTTCACCGGACCTCGACCCCGCCTTCGCGCAGCGCGCCCTTGACGTCGCCGATCTTCAGCTGTCCGAAGTGGAACACGCTGGCCGCGAGCACGGCGTCCGCGCCCGTCTTCACCGCGGGCAGGAAGTGCTCGACCGCGCCCGCGCCGCCGCTGGCGATCACCGGGACCCGCACGGCCTTGCGGACCAGCTCGATGAGCTCGAGGTCGAAGCCGTTCTTGGTGCCGTCGGCGTCCATCGAGTTGAGCAGGATCTCGCCGACGCCGAGCTCCTCGCCGCGCGCGGCCCACTCGACCGCGTCGATGCCGGTGCCGCGGCGCCCGCCGTGGGTGGTGACCTCGAAGCCGGACGCGGTGGGCTCGCCGCCCTCGGGGACGCGGCGCGCGTCGACCGACAGGACGATGCACTGGGCGCCGAACCGCCGCGACGCTTCGTGGAGGAACTCCGGCCGGGCGATGGCGGCGGTGTTGATGCTCACCTTGTCCGCGCCGGTGCGCAGGAGCCGGTTGACGTCGTCGTTGCTGCGGACGCCGCCGCCGACGGTGAGCGGGATGAAGACCTGCTCGGCGGTGCGGCGGACCACGTCGTAGGTGGTCTCGCGGTCGCCGGAGGAGGCTGTGACGTCGAGGAACGTCAGTTCGTCGGCCCCTTCGGCGTCGTAGCGCCGGGCCAGTTCGACGGGGTCGCCGGCGTCGCGGAGGCCGGCGAAGTTGACACCCTTCACGACCCGGCCCGCGTCGACGTCGAGACAGGGGATCACCCGCACCGCGACAGACATGCCCACCAGCGTAGTCAAGCGCGTTCTAAGCTCAGCCAATGGCACGGGCGGGACGGCGGCCGGGGCAGACGGAGACGCGCGAGAAGATCCTCGACGCGGCCCGCCACCGGTTCGCCGAGCTGGGGTACGACGGCGCGACGGTCCGCGGGATCGCCGCCGACGCGGGCGTCAACGCGGCCCTGCTGCACCACTTCTTCGGCACCAAGCAGGAGCTGTTCGCGGCGGCGATGAACCTGCCGGTGAACCCGGCCACCCTGGTCCCGGCGATCCTCGAGGGCCCGCGCGCGGAGGTGGGCGAACGCCTGGTCCGGGCGTTCCTGGCGGTCTGGTCGACACCGGCGGGCCGCACGCCGTTCGTGGCGATGCTCCGCGCGGCGGCGACCAACGAGCAGGTGGCGCTGATGATGCGCCAGTTCATCGAGCGCGCGGTGCTGGCCGAGGTCGCCCGCGCCCTCGACGTCCCGCGGGTCCGGGTGACCGGCATCGCGGCGCAGATGATCGGGGTCGCCCTGCTGCGGTACGTGATCGAGCTGCCGCCGCTGGTCCAGGCGTCCGACGAGGAGATCGTCGCGATGCTGGCCCCGGTGGCCCAGTACTACCTCGCCCCACCCGGCCCGTCCCGAGCGCCCCAAGGCGGCCTTGGTTGCGTCTGACGCACCCAAGGCCGCCTTGGGTGCGTCAGACGCACCGAAGGCCACATTGGGGCGCTCGGGGTGGGGCCTGCTCATCGCGCGTTCACCGCCCGGCCATCCGATTCGTCTAGTTTCCGCGCGTGCGCAGACTCCTCCCCGCGGCCTTCGCCGCTCTCTCGGTGCTGACCGCCGTCCCCGCCTCCGCCGCTCCCCGCGATCCCTCCCCCGTCCTCCAGACGCAGGCCTTCGCCGAGCCCGCCGACGCCGACGACCCCGCCATCTGGGTCAACCCGCGCGATCCCGAACGCAGCGTCGTCCTCGGCACGCTCAAGGAAGGCGGCCTTGCCGCGTTCGACCTGCACGCCCGGACCCTCCAGCTGGTCCCGGCCGGGCCGGGCGGGCGGTTCAACAACGTCGACGTCGTCGGTGACCTGGCCGTCGTGAGCGACCGCGGCCGCGACCGGATCCGCGTCTTCCGGATCGACCCGGCCGCCCCGCAGGTCCTCCGCGACGTCACCGACCCCGCCGCCCCGCCGGTG
This sequence comes from Amycolatopsis nalaikhensis, assembly GCF_030264295.1. Classification (GTDB taxonomy): domain Bacteria; phylum Actinomycetota; class Actinomycetes; order Mycobacteriales; family Pseudonocardiaceae; genus Amycolatopsis; species Amycolatopsis nalaikhensis. The sequence goes on from NZ_CP127173.1 coordinate 10,531,239, forward strand.
TTCTCCGCCTCGGAGTCCGAAGTGGACGAACAGCGGACCGCCTACGGGCTGGCGGCGGGCCGCGACCCGCGCACCGGCGTCCGGTGGGTGGCGGTCACCCGGCGCCACGAGACGCGCGTGGCGCTGCTGCGCCTGGTCGACCGCCCGGACGGCAGCGTCGGTACGGCCCCGATCGCGACGGTCGACCTGCCCGCCGCGTTCCGCCTGCCGGACGGCACCACCTGGTCCCCGTGCGAGGAACCCGGCGAACGCCCGCAGCTGGAGGGCTCGGTCCTCGACGGCCGCGTGCTCTACACCGCCCAGGAGGACGTCGGGATCTGGCGGATCCCGCTCACCGGCCAGGGCTTCGGACGGCCCGAACTCATCGACCGCGTGCGCTCCTACGGCGTCCCGCGGCGCTGGGACGAGGCCACCGAGGAGTGCGTCCCCGACGGCGCCGACCCCGGCTTCGGCGGCAAGTGGCTGGAAGCCGACGCCGAGGGGCTGGCCGTGGCGAACGGCACCCTGTTCGCCTCCAGCCAGGGCGACTCGCGCTTCGTCGTGTACGGCCCCCGCACGCGTGACCTGCGGATCGTCGCGGGCCGCGGCACGGACTCGGTCGAGCACTCCGACGGCTCCGCGATCAGCACGGCGTCCCTGGGCCGCGCCTTCCCGCACGGCCTCCTGGTGGTCCACGACGGCGAACGCCGCCCCGCCATCGGGGACCTCGCGACCACGGGATTCGCCTTCGTCCGGCTCGAGGACGTCCTCCCCCGGTAAAAATTCTCCGCCCGCGTGCATCAACCCGGCCCCCTCGCGCGTCCATGGGGTGACGGAAGGGACGTGCGTGGGTTTCGAAGAGTTCGTGGCGGAGCGGCTGGACGGGCTGCTCCGCTACGCCACCGTCCTGGCCGGCGACCCGCACCTGGCGCAGGACATCGTCCAGGACGTCCTGCTGCGCGCCCAGCAGCGGTGGGACGGCATCGACGCGCCGCCGACGTACGTGCGGCGGATGGTCACCAACGAGTACCTGTCGTGGCGGCGGCGGGCCGTCCGGCGCATGGTGCCGAGCAGCCACGACGTCCTCGACGCGCTCGGCCCGCCCGCGGCCGACCCGGCCACCGCCTACGACGAGCGCGACGCCATGCTCGCCCTGCTCGCGACGCTGCCCCGCAAGCAGCGCGCGGCCGTCGTGCTGCGCTACTACGAGGACTACTCCGACGAGGAGATCGCCGCGGTCCTGCGCTGCGGAGTCTCCACCGTGCGCAGCCAGATCTCCCGCGCGCTGGCCACGTTGCGCCAGGTCCCGCACCCCGCTGCCCTCACGACCGGAGCTGGAGAATGACCCGCAGCGAGCACGACACCGAGACGCTGATCCGGGAGAGCCTGGACCGGCTCGCCGCCCGCGCCCCCGACGGCCACGCGGTCCGCGACGCGCTCGCCCGTGCCCAGCGCCGGCGGCGTCCGGCGACCCGGCTGGCCCTGGTCGCGGCCGCGGTGGTCGCGCTGGTCGCCGGGGTCGTCGTCGGCACGCAGCTGTTCACCACCGCCGACCAGGTGCCGGCCGCGGGCCGTCCGGTGCTCGGCTACACCCCGGGCTGGCTGCCCGGCGGCTTCACCGAGCAGTACCGCGAGGGCGGGCCGGGCACCGCGCCGCAGGTTCGCCGGTGGTTCGCCGGGCCGGCCGAGATCACGCTGTCGGCGTACTCCACCGCCGACCCCGAGTGGTCACAGACGGCGCTGCGGATCGCCTCGCTGCGCGACCAGATCCTGGTGCACGGCCGGGTCGCCATGGTCACCGGCGACACGGGCACCGCTGCGCTGCTCACCTGGCTCGCCGACGACGAGCACGTGCTGACCGCCCGCGTCGCCGGGGTCCCGGACGCGCGGTCGGTCGCCCAGCGCGTCGCGGAGTCCGTCACGGCCGAGCCGGTCGGCGTGCGCGGGGAGCTGCGGTTCGGCAGGCTGCCTGCCGGGTTGGCCGAGCGGTCCACCGCGGTCCGCGGCACCGGCCCGGCCGACGCGTCGACCGAGCTGACGGCGGCGGCCCCGGGCGGGCCGCCGGTGCGGGCCGTCGTCAGCGCGGGCTCTCCCGGCGTGAACGGCGCGACGCCGATCACCGTGCGCGGCGGCGCCGGGTTCTACCTGGCCCCGAGGGGTGGGGACGCGCTGGTCGCGGCCCGGCTGCCGTCGGGGCGCTGGCTGACGGTGTCGGGCGCGCGACCGGAGGCCGAACTGGTCGCCGTCGCGGACGGCGTCCAGCTCGACCCTTCGCCCGACTACCGCTGGCTCGGGACTACCAGCTGATCATCGGGAACCAGATGATCCCGAGCCTGCCGAGCACGCGGACGTCCCAGTAGAGCAGCGTGAACGTGCCGCCGACCAGCAGGGCGACACCGGTCACGGTGGCGATCCGGGCCGGCTTGGCGGCCAGCCAGCGCTGCACGCGCCCGCCCGTGGCGTGGGTGAGGAGCAGGAACAGCAGCGCCATGACGACGATGTTGCCGACGGACTGCAGGGCGAACGCGGCGGCGCCGTAGAGGACGTTGTGCTGTTCGGCGGCGCTGCGGAACATGATCCGGAAGAGCGGGTACGGCCGTCCGATGAGGAACCCGCCGATGAGCGCGCCCATGAGCACGAGCGGCGCGGCCGGGTGGCGGCGTGTGAAGGCGGCGAAGGGGTTGCGGAGGATGCCGAGCGCGACCAGGCCCATGACGAGGAAGACCAGCCCGACCACCCCGAAGGCGACCATCGACTGCACGCTGCGCGGCGAGAGCCCGGTGGTCTTGGCGGTGGAGAACTGCGGCATCCGCGTGCCGACGAGCGCGACGACCACGCCGTAGACGATCGAGACGGCGAGCATGCCGACGGAGATCCAGCCGAGCGGCTTGAGGGTGGTGGCGAACCGCCGTTTCTCCCCGGCTTCCCCGCCGACGAGCGGGGCGACCGCCCCGAAGGCGGCGATGTTGCAGGCGGTGAACGAACCGGCGAGCCCGGAGACGAAGGCGAAGACAGTGCCCGCGAGCACGCCGCTGATCGGCGTCGCCTTGGCGTCGTAGCCGAGGAGGCCGTTCGCGACGCTGTCGCCGATCACGGAGTCGACGAAGGGCGCCGACCAGATGGCGGTGAGCACGAACCCGGCGAGCACCGCGACGACGGCGATCACGGCGCGGCGCGCGGGATACGGCCCGGCGCCGAAGAAACTCGCTTGCGGGTGAACCGGAACCTCATGGACGACGGCCATCGACATTCCCTTCGGTGGTCGGGAAACCCCAGTGGCGGGAAGCGTTTCAGACAGAGGCGTCGGGATGCTTCGGCCGGTCGAGTGGGGTTCTGCGCACGGTCGGCCCATGCGGAATTCACGAGCCCGCCCGGCCGAGCCGGTACCGCCGATCGGCGACGGCAACACCCCGGGCACGTCCCGGCAAGGCGTGCTGAAGGGTCCTTTCCTCGCATCTGATGCGAGGAAAGGACCCTTCACCGCATCAGATGCGAGGAACGTCCCCTTCAGCACGCCGGGATCGCCCTTGACCCGGGATCTCACCGGGCGCAGAATTAAACGCATGACTAATTCCGCCCTCGAGCTCACCGGCCTCCGGGTCCGGCGCGGCGGCAGGCTCGTCGTGCGAGACGTGAGCTTCGCCGTGCCACGCGGGACCGTCGCCGGGCTGCTCGGCCCGAGCGGTTGCGGGAAGACCACGCTGATGCGGGCCGTCGTCGGGGTGCAGATCGTCGAAGGCGGCACCGTCACCGTGCTGGGCCTGCCCGCCGGGAGCCCGCCCCTGCGGCGGCGGATCGGGTACGCCACGCAGAACCCCGCCATCTACGCCGACCTCACCGTGCGGGAAGCGCTGCGGTACTTCGCCGCCGTGCTGCGCGCGCCGGTGTCCGATGTGGACCGGGTCATCGGCGAGGTCGGGCTCGGCGACCACGCCGGGAAGCTCGTCGGCTCGCTCTCCGGCGGGCAGCACAGCCGCGCGAACCTCGCCGTCGCCCTGCTCGGCACGCCCGAGCTGCTCGTGCTCGACGAGCCGACCGTCGGGCTCGACCCCGTACTGCGCGACGAGCTGTGGGCCCTCTTCCGCCGCCTCGCCGACGGCGGTGCCACCCTGCTCGTCTCCAGCCACGTCATGGACGAAGCCGCGCGCTGCGACCGGCTCCTGCTGATGCGCGAAGGCGCCCTGCTCGCCGACGACGCGCCGCTCGCCCTGCGGGAGCGCACCGGCGCCGCCGACCTCGAAGGCGCCTTCCTGCACCTGGTGAGGGCGGCCTCGTGAACCCCGCGCTGACGCTGGCGACCACCCGCCGCATCCTGACGCAGCTGCGCCACGACCCGCGCACCGTCGTGATGCTCGTCCTGGTGCCGACGCTGCTGATGGTGCTGCTGCGCTACGTCTTCAACTCGCCGCTGGTGTTCAGCCGCATCGCGCCCGCGTTGCTCGGCGTGTTCCCGTTCCTGATCATGTTCCTCATCGCCTCGATCACGACGTTGCGCGAGCGGACCACGGCCACCCTCGAACGCCTGATGACGCTGCCCATCGGCCGCCTCGACCTGCTCTTCGGCTACGCGCTCGCGTTCGGGACGATCGCCGTCGTCCAGGTCGCCCTCGCCGCGGGCGTTTCGCTGTGGTGGCTCGGCCTCGACCTCGCGGGCTCGGTCGTGATGCTGCTGCTGATCGCGCTGCTCGACGCGTTGCTCGGGATGGCGCTCGGGCTGTTCGTGAGCGCGTTCGCCCGCACCGAGTTCCAGGCCGTGCAGTTCATGCCGGTGTTCGTGCTGCCGCAGATCCTGCTGTGCGGGCTGTTCGTGCCGCGCGAGGAGATGGGCTGGCTGCTGCGGTGGCTGTCCGACGTGATGCCGCTGTCGTACGCGGTCGAAGCGCTGAACCGGGTGACCGCGTCGACCACCGTGGACGCGGTGATCCTGCGGAACCTCGTGGTCGTCGCGTGCTGCGCGCTGCTGGCGCTGGTGCTCGGCGCGGCGACGCTGCGGCGGCGCACGCCCTGACTACCGTGGACGCATGGCATCGGAAACGGACCGGCTCGCGGCCGAGCGCTACGTCGTCCTGACCACGTTCCGCCGCGACGGCCGGGCGGTGCCGACGCCGATCTGGGTGGCCGGCGACGGCGGCGAGCTCGTGCTGTGGTCGGAGCGGAAGGCCGGGAAGGTCAAGCGCATCCGCAACAGCGGCCGGGTGGAGGTCCAGGCGTGCGACTTCCGCGGCGCCAAGACGCACGGCCCGGTCGTCACCGGGCAGGCCCGGCTGCTGGACGCCGAGGGCACCGAACGGGTCCGCCGCGCGATCGCGCGCAAGTACGGCGTCGTCGGGCGCGTGACGATGTTCTTTTCGAAGCTGCGCGGCCCGGCCGACCGCACGGTCGGGATCGCGGTCAAAGTGGACGGCTGAAGCTCCGGAAGCCGCGCCGCAGGTAGTTCGGCAGGGCGTTGGGGTGATCGAGCGTCGAGGTGTGCAGCCAGACGCGGCGGGTGCCGGGCGGAGTCCACGCCTCGGCGACGACGAGGGTCAGCGCATAGCCGCCGAGTCCTTTCCCGACGAACTCCGGGAGCAGGCCGAAGGTGGTGATCTCGACGTCGTTCCCGGGCTGCGTCTCGAAATCCGCGGCCCCGGCGACCTCACCGCGGTACTCGATCAGCCGGTAGTGGCGGCCGGGTTCGTCGAGCCACCGCGCCCAGTCCTCGTCCGATCTGGTGGCGCTGGGCCAGCGGTAGGGCGTGCCGATCCGGACGTGCAGGTCGCGGATGTGCGGGCCGGGACCGGTGGCTTCGAGGGTGAGGCCATCGACGAAGGGAGCGGGGTTGAGCTGCCCGACGGCGGTCATCTCGAGCTGGGTGACGATCTCCTCCACCCGCGGCAACCTACGGCGCCCAGGCCCCGGTGTCAGCCCCTTTTCGCACCATTCCGGGGCAGGATGGCGGCTACTCGCGGCCGCCCATGCGCTGAAGGGGACTTTGCTTGCGTCACATGCGCTGAAGGGGACTTTCACCGCATCACATGCACTGAACGTCCCCTTCAGCCCGCGGGTGCGGTCAGACCTTCGCGACCGCCGCAAGGGCCTCGGGCAGCGTGAACGCGCCCGCGTACAGCGCCTTCCCGACGATCGACCCCTCGACCCCGTCGGACGCCAGCCCGGCCAGCGCGACCAGGTCGTCCACACTGGACACCCCGCCGGAGGCGATCACCGGTGCGTCCGTGCGGGCCACGACGTCGCGCAGCAGCTCGAGGTTCGGGCCGCGCAGCGTGCCGTCCTTGCTCACGTCCGTCACCACGTAGCGGGACGCGCCGTCGCGGTCCAGGCGCTCCAGGACGTCCCACAGGTCGCCGCCGTCGGAGGTCCAGCCGCGGGCCGACAGCCGGTGGCCGGCCTCCGTGATCCGCACGTCCAGGCCGATCGCGACGCGGTCGCCGTACTCGCCGATCACGCGCGCCGTCCACTCCGGGTCCTCGAGCGCGGCCGTGCCGAGGTTGACGCGGCGGGCGCCGGTGGCCAGCGCGGCCTTCAGCGACGCGTCGTCGCGGATGCCGCCCGACAGCTCGACCTGGACGTCGAGCCGTCCGACGACCTCGGCCAGCAGCTCGCGGTTGCTGCCCTTGCCGAAGGCGGCGTCGAGGTCGACCAGGTGGATCCACTCGGCGCCGTCGCGCTGCCAGGCCAGCGCCGCCTCCAGCGGGCTGCCATAGGAGGTCTCGGTGCCGGCCTCGCCCTGGACGAGTCGCACGGCCTGGCCATCGGCCACATCAACGGCGGGAAGCAGCGTGAAAGTCACGCCCCAACTCTAGGGCCGTGGCCCCCGCCACCCGGTCAGAGGGTCGCGAGCCAGTTGCGGAGCAGGTGCGCGCCGGCGTCGCCGGACTTCTCCGGGTGGAACTGGGTCGCCCAGAGCGGCCCGTTCTCCACCGCGGCGACGAAGTCCTCGCCGTGGTTGGCCCAGGTGACCTTCGGCTCCTGGCCGGCCAGCCCGTCGAGCTTCCCACTTGCGCGCGGCGTAGGAGTGCACGAAGTAGAAGCGCTCGTCCGGGTCGAGCCCGGCGAACAGCTGCGAGTCCGCGGGCGCGCGCACGGTGTTCCAGCCCATGTGCGGCAGCACGTCGGCGTGGAGCCGGTCGACCACGCCCGGCCACTCCCCCGTGCCCTCGGTCTCCTCGCCGTGTTCGACGCCGCGGGAGAAGAGGATCTGCATGCCGACGCAGATGCCGAGCACCGGGCGGCCGCCGGCGAGGCGCTTGCCGATGATCCGGTGGCCCTTGACCTCCAGCAGGCCGGCCATGCAGGCCGAGAACGCGCCGACGCCGGGCACGACCAGGCCGTCGGCCTCGATCGCGGCATGCGGGTCGGCGGTGACCTCGACGTCGGCGCCCGCGCGCGCCACGGCGCGTTCGGCGGAGCGGAGGTTGCCGGAACCGTAGTCGAGGATCACCACACGAGACACGCCACCCAGCGTAGCCGTCGAGGAGTGGCGACCGGCGCGGCGCCCGGGCGATCCTGCAGGTGGCGGGCGGGCCGAAAATCTTGGTGGACGACGTTTCGGTCCCCCGGCCACTGGGTATCCAGTCACCCGATCGTGTGAGGTGTGCCCGCACGCGACCGGACGCCAGGGAGGCGAAGATGGCCGAGGACGATCTGCTGTCCCAGATGCTGAACGCCTGGCGTGACGACATCGAGAGCGTCCCGTTCCCGCAGTTCAGCGAGCTGCTGATCCCGCGTCAGCAGGTCCGCCCGCGGGGTGCTTCCCGCTGCTCGCGGCCCGGTTCTGTCGCCCGCGTGACGAACGCCACTCGGGGAACAGACGCCTGACTGTGGTTTCCTGCGGGGACCCGCATCGACGCGTCCCTTGGAGCCCGCTATGAGCCGCACCCCGGACCCGCACGACTTCCTCGACCTCGACGCCGGGCTCGCCGAAGAGGAGCGCGCCATCCGCGACGCCGTCCGCGCGTACGCGAAGGACAACCTGCTCGGCACCATCGCGGACTGGTACGAAACGGGCGCGCTGCCCGCGGCTGAGCTGGCCAAGGGGTTCGGCTCGCTGGGCCTGCTGGGCATGCACCTGGAGGGCTACGGCTGCGCGGGCACCAGCGCCGTCGCGTACGGCATCGCGTGCCGCGAGCTGGAGGCGGTGGATTCGGGGCTGCGGAGCTTCGTGTCGGTGCAGGGGTCGCTGGCGATGTACGCGATCCACAAGTGGGGCAGCGAGGAGCACCGGCAGGAGTGGCTGCCGAGGATGGCGACGGGTGAGGCGCTGGGCTGCTTCGGGCTGACGGAGCCGGACGCGGGCAGCGACCCGGGCTCGATGCGGACGCGCGCGGTGCGCGACGGGTCCGACTGGGTGCTGTCGGGCACGAAGATGTGGATCACCAACGGAACGGTCGCGGACGTCGCGGTGGTGTGGGCGCAGACGGACGACGGGATCCGCGGCTTCGTCGTCCCGACGTCGACGCCGGGCTTCACGGCGAACGAGGTGAAGCACAAGCTGTCCCTGCGGGCGTCGTTGACGGCCGAGCTGGTCCTCGACGGCGTCCGGTTGCCGGACTCGGCGGCGTTCCCCGAGGTCAGGGGCCTGCGCGGCCCGCTGTCGTGCTTGAACGAGGCGCGCTACGGGATCTTGTTCGGCGTCGTCGGCGCGGCTCGCGCGTGTTACGAGTCGGCGCTGGAGTACACGCTGTCGCGGTCGCAGTTCGGCAAGCCGCTGGCGGGCTTCCAGCTGACGCAGCGCAAGCTGGCCGACCTGGTGGTCGAGGTCAACCGCGCGGGGTTGGTGGCGATGCAGATCGGGCGGCTGAAGGACGCTGGCGAGCTGCACCACAACCACGTGAGCTTCGGCAAGATGGCGAACGTGCGCTCGGCGCTCGAGGTGGCCCGCACGGCCCGGTCGATGCTGGGCGCGAACGGGATTTCGCTGGAGTACCCGGTGATGCGGCACATGGCGAACCTCGAGACGGTGCTGACGTACGAGGGGACCGAGGAGATGCACGCGCTGTCCCTCGGCCAGGCGGTGACGGGGCTGGCGGCGTTCCGCTGACCGGTTTTTGTCGGTGGTGCCCGGTAGCTTCCGGGCCGTGGACTTTTCTTCGTTCGAGACGGTGCTGGAGCTGCGCCGCTACCAGCTGCGCCCGGGGCGGCGCGACGAGCTGATCTCGCTGTTCGAGCGCGAGTTCGTCGAGCCGCAGGAGGAGGCGGGGGCGCACCTGTTCGGCTTGTTCCGGGTGCCTTCGTCGCCGGACGAGTTCCTGTGGCTGCGGGGTTTCTCCTCCCTTGCGGCTCGCTTCGACGCGCTTTCCGCGTTCTACTCAGGGCCGGTGTGGCGGCGTTTCCGGGAGGCGGCCAACGCGACGATGGTGGACTCGGACAACGTGCTGCTGCTGCGTCCGGTCGTGCGCGGATTGGCTTCGCCGCCACCGGGGTCGGGGGTGCACGTTTCGCTGGAGGCTTCCCCGTCGGCGTTCGCGGTGTTCGAGACGGACCCTTCGCCGAACAACTTCCCGCAGTTGCCGGTGCGGACGGACGGGCCGTTCACGGTGTCGTTCAGCCGGGAGCCGTCGGCGTCGTCGGAAGAACTGGTGCCGACGGCGCGGTCACTGCTCCGATGAGAGGAGTCCGGTGAGGCCATTGGGGTAGAGGATCTTGCTGCCGCGCATGAAGTCGTCGACGGCAACCCACCGCGCGGTGGCGGGGTCGTCGAGGATCTTCATCTCTTCGTGCTCGTAGCGGCTCTGGTCGACGAAGGTGGCTTCGTAGAGGAAGGCGATCTCGTGGCCGGGATTGCCGCGCCAGGTGTAGACGTTCTCGAGGACACCGAGCAGCGGCCCGACTTCGATGTCGGCGTCGAGTTCTTCGCGAAACTCGCGCTCGAGGGCGTCCCGGCTGTGTTCGCCGAACTCGACGCCACCACCGAGGGGGCGGTAGTAGGTCTCGTTCTTGACGTCGTCCCGCCCTTCGAAGACGAGGAGTTCGTGCTGCCGCCGGATGACACCGAGCGCGATCGGCCGGATGCGGGACCCCATGGAGGTCACGCTATCGGTCCGGAGTTCACGAAGCAGCCCCCAGCCGAGAAGCCCGCTCCCGCCGACGACCAACGCGCCCAGCGCGAGCCACGCGTACCCGGCACCGAACTCCCCGGCGACGGCGACCACAACGATCCCCACGGCGGGCAACGCCCAGGGCGAAAACCCCATCACCACCTCGTCCCGGCCGGTCGACTGAGCCTGAATGCTGACCTAACATGGTCGGATCCTGGAGGGCGGGGTGAGGCGGATGCGCGTATTCCGGCTCGCGCTCGACCTCGTCCAGTTGATCTCCGGGCTCGGATTCAATGATCCGCCGTCACGGATGCCTGGGCGGCGGCGCCGTCCCGGTGGCGGACGCCGGTGCCCTCGCGACTCGTGCGACGGCACTCTCCGCCGCAACAACGACGGCGGTCAAACCTGCACGAAGTGCGGTTATCGAGTCGGCGGGCGGGGATCGTGAGCGCCACGTCGTTCACCGGAGCCACGCTTGACGTCGGTAGCCGGGTCGGCCGGTACTTCGGGCTCGTCAGCATGGTGCCGGCGCTCTTCTTGGTGCTCTGGTCCGCCGCACTGGCCACGAGCGGAGCCTGGCAAGGGCCGCCGCACCCGGAATGGATCGGGCCGCGCCTCGGGAGCTGGTCGATCGCGGGGGTGGCGTGGCTGCTGCTGGCGAGCCTGGCGACCGGACTCTTCCTGCACCCGCTCCAGTTCGCGATGACCCAGGTACTCGAAGGCTACTGGGGACATTCGCGGGTCGCGCGCGTTCTCCTGTGGGCCCGCATCCGCCATCACCGCCGCCGGCTGCAGGCGACGCACAAAGCCGTAGCCCGGCTCGATGACCGGCTCGTGGACCGGATCGACGAAGTGATCGGGCAGATCAGGCGCTCCGATCCGGATCGTGTGGCGGGACTGTCCGCCGAAGAACAGGCGCGGGTCGTCCTGCATTCACCTGAAGGCAACGGGCTGGGCGGGCTGCTGGCGGCGGGTGAAGCAGCCCACCACGCGGGCGAACGTTATCCCGAGCTCGACCGGATCATGCCCACCCGGCTGGGGAACGCCTTGCGCCGCGAAGAAGACCGCGCCGGGGGCCAGTACGGGATCGACGCGATGCTGACCGCTCCCCATTTCGCGTTGGTCGCCGCCGACAAGCACGTGCAGTACCTGAAGGACACCCGCCAGCAGATGGACACGTCCGTTCGCCTGTGCGTCGTCTCCCTGCTCGGCTCGCTGGAAGCGGCGGCCTGTCTGCTCACGGACGGCTGGTGGTTGCTGGTCGCGCTGGTCCCCTATGCGCTGGCGTACCTCGCTTATCGCGCCGCGGTCGCAGCGGCCGACGAGTACACCACGGCGGTGAAGACCGTGATCGACCTGAACAGGTTTTCGCTCTACGAAAGCCTGAACGTGGAGCGTCCCCACGACCTGCGGGAAGAACGGCACAACAATGAAAAGCTGATGCGGGTTCTCGAAGGCGAATACGTGAACCTCCGTTATCGCAAGCCCGCAGCCGCTCCTCCTATACCCCCAGGAACTCCCTGATCGACAGTCCCAGCGACCCGGCATCCAGCCCGTGCGCCAGATCGTGGTCCGCGATCCCCCCATAGGTCCGCACCTCGGCATCCCGCCGAACTCCCAAAGACTTCACCCGGTGCGGCACGTCGGAAAGCGCCTCCGCCACCCAATGAGCCGAAGTCCCGGCGAGATAAGGCTCCACGAGCACAACATCACCACAAGCCGAGGAAACCGCCGACCGCAGCCCAGCCGCGTCGAACGGCCGAATAGTCGACGCGTACAACACCGTGACGTCCAATCCCGCACAAGCCCGGAGCACCCGATCCAGCATCGGCCCGACCGCCACGACCACGCCCGAAGACCCGAACCGCAGCCGCGTGAAGCCGACGCCCAAGTGCGGCGACCCGTTCGACTGAGCCGAAAGTCGCACGTACACCCGCCCGTCTCCCGGGATCGACTCCAGCACCAACCGCCGGGCCTCCTCCTCGTGTCCGGGTACGTGCACCGTCCACTCCGGCAGCGAATCCAGCAGCGCCACGTCCCCCGGTGCCTGGTGCGTGCGACCCGCCGTCGGCATGTCGTACGACCCTCCCCACGACACCAGCACCCCGCCGACGTCCTGGTGCGAAAAGTCCAGCTTGATCTGCTCGAACCCGCGCTCCACCAGGAACGACGGGAACGTGTGCACGATCGGCCGCAGCCCCGCCAACGCCAGGCCCGCGCCCACGCTCACCATCAGCTGTTCGCGGATCCCGACGTTGATCACCCGATCCGGGTGCCGGCGCGCCGCGGCCGCCAGCTGGGCCGCCGAGATGTCCGCCAGCACCACCGCCACGTCCGGGTCCGCGTCGAGGATCTCCTCCGTGGTCTTCAAAAACGTTTCCCGCACGACATTCACCCCTTCGGCTCGACGACGGCGACCACCGCGAGCGGACGGCCGGGGTGGGCGGCCGTGAACGCCTCGTACAACGAAGCGTGATCACGGCCCGACACCGTGCGCGTCTCCCAGCCTTCGACCTCGAACCGCCGTGCGATGCCGCCCGGCCAGCCGTGCGTCGACGACTGGTTGTCGATCACCACCGTCGTCAGGTTCTCCAGGCCGGACCGGGCCGCGACGACGATCGCCTCGTGGTTCGAGCCCTCGTCCAGCTCCGCGTCTCCCACCAACGTGACCACCCGAGGTCGTGTCAGACCCTTGGCGCGCAGGCCCAGCGCTGTCCCGAGGGCGATCGGCAGGCCGTGCCCCAGGGAGCCGCTCGAGATCTCCACGCCCGGGATGCGGCGGCGGTCCGGGTGGTGGCCCAGGCGCGACAGCGCGTTGGACCACGTCGGCAGCTCCTCCTCGGCCAAGAAGCCCTTCGCCGTCAGGACCGCGTAGTACGCCATCGGCCCGTGCCCCTTGGACAGCAGGAAACGGTCGCGGTCGGGCGCGCGGAAATTGCCGGGCGTGATGTCGAGCACGCGGTCGTACAGCACCCACAGCACGTCCACAGTGGACTCGGCGGCGGCGCGGTGCTTGTCGTCGCCGGTCATCAACGAGATCAGGCGGGGCAGCTCGGCGTAGCCCGGTTCGGTCGCGGTGGTCATGCTCCGACGATGCAACCTCGACTAAACTCGAAGTCAAGGATAGCCTGACCTGGTGACGAGGCTCGCTGAACATCTCAGCATCGGACAGGTCGCGGAACGCAGCGGTGTTCCGCACACGGCACTGCGGTTCTACGAGGAAAAAGGGCTGATCAGCTCGGAACGCTCGGCCGGCAACCAGCGCCGCTACCCGCGGTCGGTGCTGCGGCGGATCGCGTTCATCCGCGCGGCGCAACGGGTCGGGCTCTCCCTCGAAGACATCAGCTCGGCGCTGGCCACCCTGCCCGAAGACCACGCGCCGACGAAGGCCGACTGGGCGCGGCTCTCGCGCGACTGGCAGCACGAGCTCGACGCGCGCATCGACGCCCTGCAGCGCCTCCGCGACCGGCTCACCGGCTGCGTCGGCTGCGGGTGCCTGTCGCTGCGCAGCTGCGCGCTCTACAACAGCGACGACGAGCTGGCCCGCTTCGGCCCGGGGGCGAGCAAGCTGCGGCCCGCCGTCGAGGGTGGCATCTAAATCGCTTGCCCGGGGCGGGATCCTGGAAGCGGAATGAACGAACAAGAAACGATCCGCCTCTCGAAACGCCTGGCGAGGCACCTGCGCCACGATCCCGCCGCCCTCGGCCTCACCCTCAGCCCCGACGGCTGGGCCCCGGTCGACGCGCTCCTGCACGCGCTCGCGATCAGCCGCGAGCAACTAGACGAGGTCGTCGAGACGAACAACAAGCGCCGCTTCGCCTTCGACGAAACCGGCACGCGCATCCGGGCGAGCCAGGGGCACAGCGTCTCGGTCGACCTCGGGCTGCCGGACGCGGCACCACCGGAAGTGCTCTACCACGGCACGGTGGCGAAGCTCCTCGACGCGATCCTGCGCGAAGGCCTGCGACCGATGAAGCGGCACGCGGTCCACCTGTCGGCGACGGTCGAGACCGCCCGCACGGTGGGCGCCCGCCGCGGCAAACCGGTGCTCCTCCACATCGACGCGGCGGCGATGGCCGAGGCGGGCCACGCGTTCCAGGTGAGCGCGAACGGAGTCTGGCTGACGGCTTCCGTGCCGCCGGAGTACCTCCACCGCATCGGGTAGCTCCCGAGGCGGCACTTTCACGTGAAAGTGCCGCCCGCGCTCAGGCCGTCGAGACCGGGTTCAACCCGCGGCGCCGGGGGCGGCCCAGCAAGCGCCGCCCCACGTCGAGCAGTTCCGTGCGCAGCTCTTCGTCGTCCAGCCTCGCCAAGTCCGGTGAGCCGCCCGCCATCGCGATGCCCGTCAATGTCACCATCGCGTTGACCCGCGCCGCCGCGTCCGGGTTCGGGCCCGACAAGATCCCCAGCAACGCCCGGCCGAACCCCTCCATGCCGCCGTGCGCGGACTTCTCGATCGCGCGCGCGATGCCCGGGTCGCTCGAAAACAACGCCACCAGCGCCCGGTGGCGGATCACCAGGTCGACGAACCCCTCCAGCAGCAGGTCCACCTGCGCGCCCCGGCGCTTCTGCGCCGCCGCGCGCAGCACCAGCTCGTCCAGGTCGCGCACCCCCGGCTCGGCCACCGCCTCGGTGATTTCCGCCTTCGTCTTGAAGTGGTAGTACACCGCGGCCTTCGTCACCCCGAGCGCGTCGGCGATCATCTGCAGCGACGTGCCCTCGACCCCGTGTTCGGTGAACAGCCGCAACGCGGTCTGCAGCAGTCGGGTCCGGGTGTCCTCGGCCGGGCCGGCGGTCATTCATCCTCCTCAGCGAGCCGTCGGAGCGTACGTCACGCCCTGTCGATCGGCAAACCGCTTACTAGCCGATCGGCTGGGATAAACCTTGCTGTTCGGCAAGTCACATACTTGCCGATCGGCTTGGAGTCGCCTTGCCGATCGGCTAGCGTGGGACTCACCAGATGGAGTGAACCGACCCCGTTCGGGCGAAACGGAGCTGACTCGTGGCGACCTTCCTGTACCGGCTCGGCCGGTTGTCCTACCGACGGCGAGCGCTGGTCGCCGCCGTCTGGGCGGCCGTCCTCGTGGCGCTCGGGCTGGGCGCGCTGACGCTCTCGGGCCAGCTGTCGAACTCGGTGACCATCCCCGGCACCGAGTCGCAGCGGGCCATCGACCAGCTGACCGAGAAGTTCCCGCAGGCCAACGCCGGTGGCGCCACCGCGCGCGTCGTCATCGAGACGCCCGCCGGGACCACCGTGACCGACGCGAAGGGCAAGGCCGCCGTCGAAGCGCTGGTCGCGCAGCTGAAGACGGCGCCGAAGGTCGCCGCCGTCGTCGACCCCTTCCAGGCGCAGTCGATCTCACCCGACCGGCGCGTCGCCCTCGCCCAGGTCAGCTACGGCGCGAAGGCGTACGAGCTCACCGACGAGGACCGCCAGGCCCTGCTGGACACCGCGAACGCGAGCCGCGACGCCGGGTTCACCGTCGAGTTCGGCGGTGACGCCGTGCAGGGCATCCCGGCCACCGGCGCCACCGAAGGACTGGGCGTCGCGGTCGCGGCCGTCGTGCTGATCATCACCTTCGGCTCGCTGCTCGCGGCCGGGATCCCGCTGCTCACCGCGCTGATCGGGGTCGGCATCGGGATGGCGGGCATCCTGCTCGCCTCCGGCGTGACCGAGCTGAACTCCAACACGCCGATCCTGGCGCTGATGATCGGGCTGGCCGTCGGCATCGACTACGCGCTGTTCATCGTGTCGCGCTACCGGCACGAGCTGAGCGTCGGCCGAGACCCCGAGGAAGCCGCCGGGCGCGCCGCGGGCACCGCCGGTTCGGCCGTCGTGTTCGCCGGGCTCACCGTCATCATCGCGCTGGCCGGGCTGACCGTCGTCGGCATCCCGTTCCTCGGCCAGATGGGCGTCGCCGCCGCGGTGACCGTCGCGATCGCCGTGCTCATCGCCCTGACGCTGCTGCCCGCGGTGCTCGGGTTCGCCGGGCACCGGGTGGCCGGCGGCCGCATCCGGCTGCGCCGCAAGCCGGTCGAACGGACGCACGGCGAGCGCTGGGCGCGGTTCGTCGCCCGCCACCGGATCCCGGTCCTGCTGGTCGCGCTGGCCGGGATGGCCGTCGTCGCGCTGCCGGCGCTCGGCATGCAGCTGGGCCTGCCCAACGACAGCACCGCGGCGCCCGAGTCGACGCAGAAGAAGGCCTACGACATCGCGAGCCGCAGCTTCGGCGAGGGCTCGAACGGGCCGCTGCTGGTCGTCGTCGACACCGGCGCCAGCACCAACCGCCAGGCCGCGCTCGGCCAAGCCGCCGCCGACATCCAGAAGCTGCCCGACGTCGCCGCCGTCACTCCCCCGCGCGTCAACCAGACCGGTGACACGGCGTTGCTGACGGTGATCCCGAAGAGCGGGCCGAGCAGCACCCAGACCGAGGACCTGGTGGCGGCGATCCGCGCCGAGTCGGGCGTGCTGGAGAACGCGACGGGCGCCAAGCTGGCGGTCACCGGCCAGACGGCGGCGAACATCGACGTCTCGGAGAAGCTGTCGGACGCGATGCTGCCGTACCTCGCGCTGATCGTCGGGCTCGCGTTCGTGCTGCTGATGCTGGTGTTCCGGTCGGTGGTGGTGCCGCTGAAGGCGACGATCGGTTTCCTCGGCTCGGTCGCGGCGACGTTCGGCGCGGTGGTCGCGGTGTTCCAGTGGGGCTGGCTGACCGACCTGCTGGGTGTCGAGTCGACCGGGCCGATCATGAGCATGCTGCCGATCCTGCTGATCGGCGTGCTGTTCGGGCTGGCGATGGACTACCAGGTGTTCCTGGTGACGCGGATGCGCGAGGAGCACGTCCACGGCGCCGACCCGCAGGAGGCCATGGTGACCGGCTTCCGCCACGGCGCGCGGGTGGTCGTCGCGGCGGCGCTGATCATGATCAGCGTGTTCGCCGGGTTCGTGCTGGCCGAGTCGACGCTGATCCAGTCGATCGGGTTCGCGCTGGCGTTCGGCGTGCTGGTGGACGCGTTCGTGGTCCGTATGACGCTGGTGCCGGCGGTGATGTCCCTGCTGGGCCGCGGCGCGTGGTGGCTGCCGAAGTGGCTCGACCGGATCCTGCCGGACGTCGACGTCGAGGGCGAGAAGCTCACGAAGCACCTCGACGCCCCGGGCGACGAGCCCCGCGAGCTGGTCGGCGCTAGCCGCTAGCCAACGCCGTGAAGGGCACCCTCATGGGCCTTGTAGCCCGGAGGGTGCCCTTCATCGCATTCAGCTCGAGAACCAGAAGATGGCGCCGCCCACCGCGAGCAGCGCCGCGATGCCCAGCACCACCGCCATGAACTTGGCCGTCTTCCAGGTCGAATAGACCCCGCCCACCAGGAATCCGCCGAGGGCCAGCAGGAGGACGCCGACGACTCCGTTGCTCACAGCACACCCTTCGTGGAGGGGATGCCGCCCGCGCGCGGGTCCGGCTCCGTCGCCGCGCGCAAGGCCCGCGCCACCGCCTTGTACTCCGCCTCCGCGATGTGGTGCGGGTCGCGGCCGTGGATCACGCGGACGTGCAGCGCGATCTGCGCGTGGAACGACAGCGAGTCGAACACGTGCCGCGTCAGGACGAACGGGTAGTTGTTGCCGATCGTGAAGGTGTTGAACTGCTCCGGCTCGCCCACGTGCACGCAGTACGGCCGCCCCGAGACGTCGATCGCCGCGTGGGCCAGTGTTTCGTCCATCGGGATCCACGCGTCGCCGAAGCGGCGGATTCCGCTCTTGTCGCCCAGTGCCTGGCGGATCGCCTGGCCCAGCACGATCGCCGTGTCCTCGACCGTGTGGTGCGCGTCGATGTGGATGTCGCCGGTCGCCTCGACCTTGAGGTCCAGGGAACCGTGGACGCCGAACGCCGTCAGCATGTGGTCGTAGAACGGCACGCCGGTGGAGATCTCGACCTCGCCCGTGCCGTCGAGGTCCAGCTGCACGAAGATCGAGGACTCCTTGGTGGTCCGTTCGACCTTGCCGATGCGGGTCATCGCGAGACTTCCTTACTCGCCTCGAGGAAGGCGTCGTTCTCTTCCGGGGTGCCGATGCTCACGCGCAGGTGCCCGGGGATGCCGGGATCGCGGATCAGCACCCCCTCGTCCAGATAGGACTGCCAGGCGGCGTGCGGGTCCGAAAAGCGTCCGAAGAGGACGAAGTTCGAGTCGCTCGGCACCGGGTCGTAACCCAGCCCCGCCAACGCTTCCACGACGCGGTCGCGTTCCGCGGCCAGCTTGTGCACACTGTCCAAAGTGGCGTCCGCGTGCCGCAGCGCCGCGCGCGCCGCCGCCTGCGTCAGGCGCGAGAGGTGGTACGGCAGGCGCACCAGCTGCAGCGCGTCGACCACCGCCGGCGCCGCCGCCAGGTAGCCGAGCCGCCCGCCCGCGAACGCGAACGCCTTGCTCATCGTCCGCGAGACGATCAGCCGCGCCGGGTAGTCCGCCAGCAGGTGCACCGCGCTCGGCTGCGACGAAAACTCCGCGTACGCCTCGTCGACGACGACGATCCCGGTCGACGCGTCCAGCACCGCGCGCAGCTCGTCGAGCGGGATCGAGCCGCCCGTCGGGTTGTTCGGGCTGGTGACGAACACGACGTCGGGCTGCTTCTCGCGGATCACCGACGCCGCCGCGACCGTGTCGAGCGTGAAGTCGTCGCGGCGCGGCGCCGGAACCCACTCGGTGCGGGTGCCGGACGCGATGATCGGGTGCATCGAGTACGACGGCTCGAAGCCCAGCGCGCTGCGCCCCGGCCCGCCGAAGGCCTGCAGGATCTGCTGCAGCACCTCGTTGGACCCGTTGGCGGCCCAGACGTTCGCCTCCGACAGCACCACCCGCGTCGACACGCTCAGGTAGTCGGCCAGGTCCTGGCGCAGCGCCACGGCGTCGCGATCCGGGTAGCGGTGCAGCTCGCCAGCCTCGAGACGGACCGCCTCCGCGACGTCCGCGACCAGCTCCGGCGGCGGCGGGTACGGGTTTTCGTTGGTGTTGAGCCGGACCGGGACGTCCAGCTGCGGCGCGCCGTACGGCGTCTTGCCGCGCAGGTCCTCCCGCAGCGGCAATTCGTCCAGCGTGACCTCTTCGCCGATCGTCATCGGACCGAACCTCCGAAGCGCGCGCTGACGGCCTCGCCGTGGGCGGGCAGGTCTTCGGCGTTGGCCAGCGCGACGACGCGGCCGGCGACCTCGCGCAGCGCGTCCTCGGAGTAGTCCACGACGTGGATCCCCTTGAGGAAGCTCTGCACGGACAGGCCCGAGGAGTGGCGGGCGAACCCGCCGGTGGGCAGCACGTGGTTGGACCCGGCGCAGTAGTCGCCGAGCGACACCGGGGCGTACGCGCCGACGAAGATCGCGCCCGCGTTGCGGACCCGAGCCGCGACCTCGCGCGCGTTCGCCGTCTGGATCTCCAGGTGCTCGGCGGCGTAGGCGTCCACCACGCGCAGCCCGTCGTCCACTGTGGACACCAGGATCACGCCGGACTGCTTGCCGCCCAGCGCTTCGGCGACGCGCTCGGTGTGCTTCGTCGCCGCGACGCGGCCGACGAGTTCCTTGTCGACCGCGTCGGCCAGCTCGGGCGAAGTGGTCACCAGGACGCTCGCGGCTAGGGGGTCGTGCTCGGCCTGGCTGATCAGGTCGGCGGCGACGTGCACCGGGTCGGCCGTCTCGTCGGCGAGGATGGCGATCTCGGTGGGCCCGGCCTCGGCGTCGATGCCGATCAGGCCGCGCAGGAGCCGCTTGGCCGCGGTGAGGTAGATGTTGCCGGGGCCGGTGACGATGTCGACCGGGGCGAAGCTCGGAGCCGTCGGTGTCCGTGCCGCCGTACGCCAGCAGCGCGACGGCCTGCGCGCCGCCGACCGCCCACACTTCGTCGACGCCGAGCAGCTCGGCCGCGGCGAGGATGGTCGGGTGCGGCAGCCCGCCGAACGCGGCCTGCGGCGGCGAGCACACGACGAGCGAGCCGACGCCGGCGATCTGCGCCGGGACGACGTTCATCACCACGGTCGAGGGGTACACGGCCAGCCCGCCCGGGGCGTACAGCCCGACGCGCTCGACCGGCACCCACTTCTCGGTGACCGTGCCGCCCTCGACCACGGTGGTCGTGACGTCGGTGCGGCGCTGCTCGGCGTGCACCTTCCGGGCGCGGGTGATCGACTCCTCCAGCGCGGCGCGGACGGCCGGGTCCAGCTCCGCGAGGGCCTCGGTCAGCTTCTCCCGCGGCACGCGCACCGAGGCGGGCCGCACCTTGTCGAACTTCTCCGTGTACTCGAGGACGGCTTCGACACCGCGGTCGCGGACCGCCTCGACCACCGGGCGCACGTGATGCAGCGCGGCGTCCACGTCGTATTCGGCGCGTGGGAGCGTCGCGCGCAGTTCGGCGGCGGTCGGGACCTGCCCGCGCAGGTCGGTGCGGTTCAACATGCCCTCCAGGGTACGAGGTCACGCCCAGCGGCTTTTCAGCGATACTCGCCAGTGACGGCCGATCCCAGCATGCAGGAGGCAGCGGTGGCGCGAATCGCGTTGTGCCAGGTCAACTCGGGTGACGATCCGGAGGCGAACCTGAAGCTGATTCGCTCCGGCGTCGAGGCCGCGGTGGCCGACGGCGCGCGGATCGTGGTGTTCCCCGAAGCGACCATGGCCCGCTTCGGCCGTCCGCTGGCGCCGGTCGCGGAGCCCCTGGACGGGCCGTGGGCCTCGGCGGTGGCCGCCGTCGCCGCCGAGCACGACGTGGTGGTCGTCGCGGGGATGTTCACCCCGGCCGACGGCGACCGGGTGCACAACACGCTGCTGGTCACCGGCGGCGGGCACCACCGCGGCTACGACAAGATCCACCTCTACGACGCGTTCGGCTTCGCCGAGTCCGACACGGTCGCCCCCGGGTCCGCGGTGACCACCTTCGAGCTGGACGGCGTCGTCTACGGCGTCGCGACCTGCTACGACGTGCGGTTCCCGGAGCTGTTCCGGGCACTGGCCGACGACGGCGCCGACGTCGTCCTGCTGCCCGCGTCGTGGGGCGCGGGCGAGGGCAAGCGCGAGCAGTGGGAGGTCCTGGTGCGGGCACGCGCCCTCGACTCGGGCTGCTGGGTGCTGGCCTGCGGCCAGGCCGACCCCGCGGCGACGGGCCTCTCGGTCAACCCGAAGGCGCCGACGGGGATCGGGTATTCCCTGGTCGCGGACGGTTTCGGCCGGGTCGCGGCGGCGGCCGGAGCGGGCCCGGAGACGCTCGTGGTGGACGTCGACCCGGCGGTGTCGGCCAAGGCCCGCACGGCGACGGGAGCCCTGGCCAACCGCCGCCTCTGACGCCCCAATGTGGCGTTGGGTGCGTTGGACGCACCCAACGCCACATTGGGGCGCTTGGGACGGGGCTAGCGGAGCAGGCCCTCGCGGATCGCCACCCGGACGAAGCCCGCGCGACGCCGTTCGCCCGTCTTGTCGCGGATGCGGTCCAGGTAGGACCGGACCGTGCGGACGCTGATGTTGAGGATCTCCGCGACGTCGACGTCCCGCTCGCCTGCCGCCACCAGCCGCAGCACCTGCTTTTCCCGCTCCGACAACACGATCTTCGGTCCCGCGTGCCGCTCTTCGCTGTCCTGGATGATCATCCCGGCCAGCGTCGGCGACACGTACGCGTTGTCGTCGGCGATCGTGCGGATCGCGCGCAGGAGCTCGTCGCCGTCGACGTCCTTCGACAGGAACCCCTTCGCGCCTGCCTGCATCGCGCCGAGCACCTCCGGCTGTTCCGCGTGCGCGGACACCACCAGCACCTTGTGCCCCATCTGCCCCACTTCCAGAACCGCGGCCGCGTCCTGGACGCCGCGCAGCTTGAGGTCGAGCACGACCACGCTGCCCGGTGGCTGGTCCTGGACCGCGAACCGGGCCACGGAGTCGGCGACCGCGCCCAGCTCGATGTCCGGAGCCTCGGTGAGCACGCGGCTGAGCGCGTACCGGTAGAGCGGGTGGTCCTCGATCACGCCGACCTTGATGCGCCGCGGGGACGGCGCTTCGTCGCTCATTTGCGGCCGCCGCGCCGCGGGCCCGAGCCGCCGATGAGGCCGCGCCGGATGGCCTCCTTGACCAGGCCCGGCCGCCGCCGTTCGCCGGTCTTGTCGCGGATGCGGTCGAGGTAGCCCCGCACCGTCCGGACGCCGATGCCGAGGATCAGCGCGATGTCGACGTCGCGCTCCCCCGCCGCCACCAGCCGCAGCACCTGCTCCTCGCGCGGCGACAGCTCGACCTCCGCCGCGGCCGGCGGGCGGTCGGCGTTGTCCTTCATGATCATCCCGGCGACCACGGCCGAGACGTACGCGCCGCCGTCGGCGACCGTCTTGATCGCGATCAGCAGCTCGTCGGCGTCGACGTCCTTCGACAGGAACCCGCGGGCCCCCGCCGCGATCGCGCCGAGCACGACTTCCGGCTCCGCCTGGGCGGAGACGACGAGCACGTGGTGGCCGAGCTCGCAGACCTCCAGCACCGCCGCCGCGCCCGCGACCCCGGGCAGGCCCAGGTCGAGCAGCACCACGCTCCCCGGCGGCTGCCGGTGCACGTGGAAGCGGGCGACCGAGTCGACCACCGCGCCGAGCTCGACGAAGTCGGCCTCGGCGAGCACGCGCTCCACCGAAACGCGGTACAGCGGGTGGTCCTCGATGACCGCGACCCGGACCCGCCCCTGGCCCACTTCGTCGTCGGTCGAACGCTCTTCTGTCATCTGCACGACTTTCACCCCGTTCCACCCGACGGAGCCGGCCGCCCGGCCGTGGCCGGGTCCAGCGCGGGGCCCGTCGGCACCAATGCCAGCAAACTACCTGCGACCGGCTGCCTGGCCACGCCTCCGTAGCCGAGCGCGGCCAACGCCTGGGCGTTCACCACCGGGTACTTCCGGCCTGTGTCGGTCACCAGATACGTGGTGGCCGAACCGGATTCGACGACGACGGCGCCTCCCGAAGGAGGGACCCACACCTCGTCCGCCACCCGTGCTTCGGTCCGTGTCGCGACCTGGATTGCTTTCGCGCCAACGGGAAGCGGGAATTCGGCCGAAACGAGCAACCGGCTGCCCTGAACGCACAACGCGACGGAGTTCCCCGTGATCGGCGCCTTCCCGGGAATGCGGTCGGGGTAGGCCGCCGGGTCGGCGCCGCCGGTGCGGGGGGCGGAGATCTTCGGCGCGGCGGCGACGTCGGCGGCGCGGACCTCGACCGGCGCGGGCGGCCCTTCGTAGGCAGCCGCGTTGGCTTCCGTCGTCACCAGGAGGCTCGCTTCGGTCTGGCCGACCGGTTCGAGGCCGTCGCGGCGCACGACGTAGTAGGACGTCGCGGTGCCGGGCGCGGCCATCGCGTCCACGACGGCGAGGACTTCCCCGACGCGGGTGTCGCGACCGCCGACCTTCGGGCCGCGGTCGCCGACGCCGTCGACCGGCAGCGCGGTGAGGTCGCGCCCGGCCGGGACGGTGTCGATCCAGCGCGCGGACACCGCGATCGTCGGGTAGCTGTCGAACTGCAACGCGGCCGCGGCTTCGTCGCTGAGCTGGTAGCGGCGCCCGGCGGCGAGCAGGAACCGCTCGCCCTGCGGCAGCCGCACGATCACGCCCTGGTCGCGCGGCACTTCGACGCCGGAGGCGGGCGCGGCGAGCAGGACGGCCGTGCGCGGTTCCGCCGACGCGGGCGCGTCCTGGGTGGTGCGGCTGCAGCTGGTCCACGGGGTGGTGACGAGCGCGGTCCGGGCGGGCAGCGAGTCGGGGGCGCCGGGGATGCCGATCTGGGTGCCGCGGCCGGCCTTGCCGAGGTTCTCCGGCGAGACGGACACGGTCGCGTCGCCGTTGCCGCCGGCCAGCAGCCGCGCGGAGGCGTAGTTGAGCACCGGGTGCAGCACGCCGTCGGCGCCGAGCACGAACCGCGCGCCGGTGCCCTCCTCGACGATCACCTTGCCGCCCTCGAGCCAGTCCTTGCCGCCGGAGGGGTTCAGCAGACCGATGATCCCGAAGACGGCGGTGACGAGCAGGGCGGCGACGAGCCCCAGCACGGTCCCCAGCACGAGCCGGCGGCTGGGCGAGACGGGGTGGTTGGCGTCGGCGGCGACGAGCGCGGAGACGAGCCTGCGGCGGAGGAACTGGTACGCCTGGATCTGGTCCCGCTGCGTCCACACGCTGCTGTGCCCCCGGCTGTGTGCGTCGTCCCTCCGAGCGTTCGATGCTAAGCACCGCACCGGGCCGCGACGAGGGTAATTTTTACGCCCACGCGGCATCCGGGGAGGCAGTAGCGTCGCAGGCCGGGGAAAGGGGAGCCTGTGTCCGTCGAAACCGCCGGCACCGTCCGCCCGGCACCGTCCCGGCCCGCCATTCCTTGGCTGGCGCCGATCCGGCCGCTGCAGGCGGCGCTGTGGGAGATCGCGGCGATCGCGGTCCTGCTGGCGTGGCTGGTCGACGGCGTCACGCAGCCGGCGCGGATCGCGGTCAGCGTGGCCGCCGGGCTCCTGGTGCTGCTGACGTCGGTGCGGTTCGCCGGGCGTCACCTGGCGGGCTGGGCGGTGACGTGGACGGCGTTCCGGCTGCGGCGCCACGACACGCGCCGCGAGAGCCCGGACCCGTTGTTCAGCGTGGCCGGGCCGGTGAAGGTGCGCCAGCACGTCGATCGCGCGGGCAACCGCTTCGGCGTCGCGGAGGTCGACGGCGGGTGGAGCGCGATCGTGCGGCTGACGCACGGGGCGGGGGCGCCGGGGCCGTTGGTCGACTTGCTGCGCGCGGCGTACCGGCGAACGGACGTGCCACTGGCTTCGGCGCAGCTGCTGACGTGGGCCATTCCGCGCGGCGATCAGGTGCTGCGGGTCCGGTGGCTGACGGTGCGGTACCGGCCGGATCTGGCGCCCGTTGCGGCTCTCGCCCGGGGTGGGGGCGATCTGGGGGCGTTGCGGAGCACGGCGTCGGCCGCGTTGAGCCTGATGGGGTCCCTGGCCGAGGCTGGGTACCAGAGCACGGTGCTCGAGGCCGGGGAGCTGGCGAAGGAGCTTCGGGTGGCGTTGGGGGTTCAGGGGGCCGCTTCCGGGGCGCCTGAGGGGTGGCGGTCGTGGACTTGGGGTGGGGCTTCGCAGATGTGCTTCACCGCGCGGTCCCCGCGGGTTTTGGATGTGGCTGTGCCGGGGGCGGCCTTCACCGCGACTTCGTACACGCTCAGCCGTACGCCGGGTGGTAAGGAGAAAGCCGAGGTGACGGTGCGGGTCGGGGCTCGGCCGGGTGCCCCGGTTCCGGCGCCGGGGTGGGCGATCCCGCTGCACGGGCGGCACGGCGCCGGGGTCCGGCAGACCCTCCCGCTCGCGCTCGACAGCTGACGCTACCGCACGGATCCGGCCGCGCGGGCGACCCGCTCCAGCTTCTCGCGGTACTCCGCCCACGAGTCCGCGTCCCGATCGGGCAGGTTCGACGCGCCCTCCCGCAGGCCGGTACCGCCGTCGACGAGTTCACGGACGATGTCGGCGTGGCCGGCGTGCCGGTTGAGCTCGGCGACGACGTGCACCAGCACCCGGTGCAGCGTCGTTTCGCGGCGCTCCGGCGGCCACCACGGGACCTCGCCGACCGCGTCCAGCGGAGTCGACTCGACGGTCTCGTCCGCGAACGCCCAGACGCGCCGGTAGAGCCCGACGATGTCGTCGCGCGACTCGTCCTCGGACGCCCAGAAGTCGGCGCTGGGGTCGGCGTCCATGTTTTCGTACCACGGAAGCGACTCCGGGAACTTGCGGCCGAACGTGTCGCCGAAGTACCCGAAGCTCGACCCCGGCCATGTGCTTGACGAGGCCGAGCAGGTTGGTCCCGGTGGGCGTCATCGGCCGGCGCATGTCGTACTCGGAAAGGCCGTCGAGCTTCCACACCAGCGCGTCGCGCGCCGCCTGGAGGTAGCGCCGCAGATCGTCCTTGGCATCGGAGTCGGTCATGCGAGCAAGGTACGGCCTAGCCGCGGACGGCTTCGTACACCCCCGCGATCATGCCCACGAACGGGACCAGCGACAGCAGCACCAGGAACTCCGAAACGTCCAGGAGCCGTGACCAGTAAGGGGAACGCCGTCCGCGCGCCACCCGCGTCGCGTACACCAGGCACAGCACCGCCGCGAGCACCACCGCGCACCCGGCCGCGAACACCACCGTCCGGTTGCCCGACGCCACCAGCCACACCCCGGCGCACACCAGCCCCAGGATCCCGAACCCGACCAGCACCAGCCGCTGCGCCCGGCCCGCGTACGACCGCGACCGCAGGATCCACGCCACCCCGAGCAGCCCGGCCAGGCCCGCTTCCCAAGGCCCACCGGAAGAGAGCACGACGGAAGAAGCCAGCACCACCAGGCCCAGCCCCACCAGCAACCCCGTCAGCACGGCCTGGGCCCGTGACGTCCGGCCGATCATCTCGGTCCCCAGCGACGGCTGTTCGTCCGCGCGGAACGCCTCCATGTCGTCCGGCACGCGCGGCAGCGGCAACCGGGCCAGCCGCAACGCCAGCATCGGGGCCACCGCCGCCAACGCCGTGCTCAGCACCGCCACCACCGATGCCGCCGACAGCGGTGACACGCCCGCCAGCAGCACCACCCCGCACGTCACCGCGCCGAAGCCCGCCGCGCCCGTGATCGCCACGAACCACGGCAGGCGGTCGGCCACCGTCACCGCCGCCAGGACCCCGTACACCGTCACCGCCGCGAACCCGGCCGCCAGCGATCCCGCCGACAACGAGAACAACGGATGCGGTGGCAGCACCGACATCCCCGCCAGCAACGCCACGCCGACCCCGGCCACGGCACCCGCCGCGCCGGCTTCCGCGTCGCCGTAAGCCCGGCTCAACGCGCCGCCGCCGAGCAGCAGGACCAAGGCCAGCAGCCCGGTTCCGATCGGCGCCAGCACACTGCCGGACGCCGCCGCCTGCACCAGCAGGCCGCCCGCCAGCAGCAGCACCACCGCCGCCACCAGGCCCGACCGGCGCGCCACCGACGGACCCCAGCCGCCCGTGGTGTCCGCGACGCTCGCGATCGAGTCGACCACGTCGTCGAACAGCAGCGGACCCCGCGGGCGTTCCCGCGGGGTCAGGTGGAGCACTTCGCCGTCCCGGATCTGGGCCGCCGCGACGCTCAAGCCCAGCGCCAGTGGCGCGCCGCCCAGCCTCGACAGCACCCAGCCCGGGTGCTCGGCCGAAGCCTGCCCGGCCGCTCCGGCCAGCCGGACCAGCTGCGGCACCAGCTCGGCGAACGTCGACTGCTGCGGCAGGGCGACGTCGACGCGGGCTCTCGGCGTCACCACCGTGACCCGCCGCGTCGTCCCGGTCAGCGACGCCGTCATCAGACGTTCTTCGCGGCCGAGATCACCGGCGCGAACTTGGCGTTGGACGCCTCGGCCAGCTTCTGCAGCCCGGCGTTCACCGCCTCCAGCACGATCTCCGACAGGTTGCGGGCGTCGTACTCGCGGATCGCGCGGGGGTCGATGTCGATCGAGGTGAACCGGCCGTCGCCGCGGAGGGTGACGGTGACCTCGTTCTGCCGCGAGTGCGCCTTGACCTCCATCGCCTCGACCGTGCGCTGGATCCGCTGGACCTCTTCGGTCTGCTTGCGCACCTGCGCGAGCAGCTCGTCCATGTCCGGCACCGCGTACGGATCGGTCACTGTGCTTTCCCTTCGTGCTGGCGGACGTGGAGGCTGCCCACGAACCGCTGGAAACCGGGTGCGAGCCGCCGCGCGGTCGCGGGCGCGGCCGTGCAGGCGAGCTCGAGCACCAGCCGGTCCGCCGGCACCGCGCCGGGGACCGTCAGGTGCACCTGGGTCTGGATCAGCTCGTCGCCTTCGCCGGTGCGAAGCCGCAGTAGCTGCATGACGCCGGGCGCGGCCGGCTCGCCGACGTCGCGGCGGCTCAGCACGTCGAGCCCGGCCAGCGTGCGCGCGAGGCGTTCGACGGCTTCGGCGGCGATGTCGTCGATCGACGCGTCGTCGGGCCGCTGCTGGACGCTCACGGTGATGTTCGGGACGAACTCGCCCGGTGCGGCGTCGTGCACGGCGACGAACACCGCGCCCGAGTCGCCGGGGTCGACGGCGGTCCAGCCGTCCGGGATCACGAAGTCGAGGGGAAGCGTCATCACAGCCTCACGTACGCGACGGCGTCGTCCCAAGCGGAGCCGACGGCGTCGGCCGCATCGGTCGCCGCGTGGCTGACCGCGTCGACGGCCGCGCCGCCGTACTCGCCGATCGTGTGGCCGAGCTTCGGCAGGTCGATGTCGATCTTCGCGCCGACACCCAGCCCCAAGCCGAGTGCCGCGCCCGCCTTGAAGTTCACCTTGAGGTGCCCGGCGTCGTAGACGGCTTGGGCGTCGAGCTGCGCGCCGAGGCCGTACTGCAGGGT
The DNA here is from genome assembly GCF_030264295.1 of Amycolatopsis nalaikhensis. Lineage (GTDB taxonomy): Bacteria > Actinomycetota > Actinomycetes > Mycobacteriales > Pseudonocardiaceae > Amycolatopsis > Amycolatopsis nalaikhensis. The sequence goes on from NZ_CP127173.1 coordinate 10,559,615, forward strand.
CCCGTTCGCGCCGACGCCGATGCCCGCGACGTCCGCGGCGACCTCGCCTTCGACCTTCCCGCCGACGAAAGCGTTCGCGTGCGCGCCGACGCCGTGCGCGCCGATCGTGCCGGACGCACTGACCTCGCCGCCCGCGAACACCGTGCCCTTGGCGTGCGCTTCGGCGACGCCCCACTCCTTCTTGGCCTCGGCTTCGCCGTGCAGCGCCGCGAGTTCCGCGTGCCCGGACGCGCCGACGTCCCAGCCCTTCGACGTGATCTTCCCGTCGTACTCCGGGGAGAACCCGTCCTGCTCGTGCTGGAACTTGTAGTACGTGATCTCGGTGTTGCGGCCGAGCTTCTCCTTGAGCCCCTCGGCTTCCGGCCGCCCGAACGGCGTGTCCGCCTTCTTCGGCGCACGCGTGCCTTCGAGCCCGTCCCAGGTCAGCTTCTTCCAGCCGGAGTTGCCGAACCACGACGGCACGGTCCGCGGCCGCTTCCGGCCGTCCAGCGGCTCGCCGTTGAGCCAGTGCAGCGGGCCGCGCGCCCACTTGCCCAGCTCGTGCTCGAGCCGTCCGACGCCCTCGGGCGGGAACAGCTCGGCGAGCGCGTCGGAGAATTCGTCGACGACCTGGCGGGCCGCGGCGACGCTCTGTTCGCCCAGCTGCCGCGCCGCCTGGATGAACGCGCCGACCGAGCCGGAGTTCACCGCGCGGGCCTGTGCGGTCAGCTGCTGGGCGTACTGGTCGAACTGCGCGAGCACCGAGTCGACGGCCGCCTTCGCGGACTGGACCAGCTGCGCCGCCGTCGCAAGCCGCTTCGCCTGGTCGTCGAGCTTCGTCGCCGCTTCGGTGAGTTCTCCGCCGAGCTGCTGGACCGCCGTCGCGAACGCGGTGTAGGCGTCGCCGTCCCAGTCCGCGTGCAGGTTCTTCGCGGAGTCGCCGACTTCGCGCGCCTTGCCCGAGACGGTCGAGGCCTGGGTCGCGACGCGCTGCGAGGCGGCGCTGAGCGCCCCGGGATCACCCGTGACGCGTCTCCGGCATTCGACGAGGACGCGCCGGTACCCGGACAGCACGGAGCTGACCACCCCCGACGCGTCGACCACCCCCGACGACCACATCGGTCAGTTCCCGGCCGCGTCGTAGCCGACGTGCTGGCTGAAGTGCTTGCCGTTGTAGTCCAGGTCGATGTCGAGGTCGAAGTCCTGCCCGCCCGGAGCCTCCACAGTGGACTCACCGGTGGTGAGGTTCGTGTGGATGACGACCTCGTCGGCGCCGTGCGCCGGGGCCGGGGCGGGCGCGGGCTGCGTGACCGGGGCGGGCTGCGTCGGCACGGTCGCGCCGTTCTGCGCCGGGTCGACGGCGATCCAGCTGTTGGACGGGTTCAGCGGGGTGCCGGTGCTGGAGACGGGCACGCCGGAAGAGCTGGAACCGCCGCCGGTGGCGAGCGCGGGCGGGGTGTAGTCGGTGAACGAAGGCTGCTGCTGCGGGATCCCCCCGCCGCTCCCGCCCGCCACCGCCTGCTGCCCCGACGGGCTCGCCACCGGCGGCGGGGCCTGGGGCGCCGTGACCGGGGTGTTCCCGATCGACGGCGTCGTCGCGCCCGCGCTGCCGGAGCCGTGGTGGAAGAGCTTCTCGATCTCGCCGATGACCTGCGCGAGCGTGGTGACCTGCTGGGCCAGGTCGACCGCGCCGAGCGCCTTGAGCAGCGCGCCGATCGCGGTGATGAACGCCCGCAGCGACGCGCTCGTCGCGGTCGACAAAGCGACCGCCGCGCCATAGGTCCACCAGTTCGACATCAGCGCGGCGACGGTCGGGTTCACCGCCGAGACCACCGCGCGGTAGGCCTCCTGCGCCGTCTTGATCAGCGTGCCCGAAACCCCGAGCAGCTCGGCGCCCTTCTGGACGACGTTGATGATCTTCGTGAGCTGGTCGAGGGACTCGGAGATCTTCTTCAGCGCCGACTCGCTCGCCGCGCCGGACCAGATCTTCCCCAGCTGGTCGGCCGCCTTCGTCAGCTCGTTGTACATGCCGAGGAACTGCTCGGCCTTTCTGACCAGGTCGGCCACGTGCTTGGCGATCTGTTCCGGCTGGCCGGTGACGATCTGCGGCAGGATGGTGATCGGCCCGCCCGAGGACGCGGTCGCGTCCATCGCGCTGGAGTTCGGGAAAGTCAGCATCGGACGACCTCACAAGTTCTGGAAGAGCGGACGATCAGACGACGGAAGCGGGCCGGTACACGCTGACCTTCGCCAGCCCGCCGATGCGGGCGTCGAGGAGCCCGTGGTTGTACAGGCGGCCGCCGTCGCCGGCGACGCCGATGACCGGCTGGCGGTCGGAGAACAGCAGCGGCTCGACCACCACGACGTCCCCGCTGTGCACCCCGCCGGGCACATCGGAGAACGTGCGCGCGGTCCCCGCGTAGACCTCGATCAGCCCGACCCGCGCCTGGTTGTCGGCGTCACCGGCCAGCCAGTCGTTGAAGTCGGCGACGCCGTGGAAGCGGGCGTCGGTGATCGGGTGGTCGCCGAGCCGCCCGAGCCGCGCGTCCCCCAGGTAGCGCAGCACGTTCCCGACCGACGACGGCTCGCCGTGGGCGCCCGCGCTGTCGTTGATGGCCAGGGTCGCCAGCTCGGACGCGTGCGACTGCCCCAGATCGACGACGCCGTGCTCACCGGGGCGTGCCCGCCGCCGTAGCCGTCGGCGACGTCGCGGTCGGCCGCCTGGTAGGCGTCGGCGCTGGCCTTGACCAGCCCGTTGATCTGCTGCAGCAGCTGCAGGAGCGTGCGGACGGCGGTGACCTGGCCCGAGTGCAGCGCCGCGTTCGCGGCGGCCACCGCGCTGCCGAACGTCGCGAACGACATCGGCTGCACGACCAGCCGTTCCAGGTCGGCGACGGCGTTGATGCCGTGGGCGATGATGCCGCCGACGTTGCCCACGGCGGAGCGCATCGCCTCGGGCTCAGCCCGGTACTCGCCGGCCATGGCTCTCCTTCCGCGGGTGGCTTGCTCGGCTGAGCGTAAGTTCGGCCACGGAAGCGGGCAGACGGCAAAAGTACCCACCGCGCCGGGTCGGCGAGTGGCCAAAATACCGGTCAGCGCCCTTCCGATCTGCTGGAGCCTTGAAGCATGAGTCTCACCCCCGAGCGTCCTTCCGAGATCGTGCTGCAGTCGCCGCCGATGCTCCCGAAGAGCTCGTCGGGCGGGATGGTCCAGCTGATGATGTTCCTGCCGATGATGCTCGGCATGGGCGCGATGTCGTTCGTCTACATCGGACGCGACGGCGGCGTGATGACCTGGATCTTCGGCGCCCTGTTCGTCTGCGCGATGGGCGGCATGGTCGTGATGTCGCTCGGCCGCGGCGGGATGGCGAAGAAGGCGCAGATCAACGACGAGCGCCGCGACTACCAGCGCTACCTCTCCGGCCTGCGGGCCCAGGTCCGGGACATCGCCGACGGCCAGCGCGCGGCCATGATCGCGCTCCAGCCCGACCCGGCCGACCTCTGGGCCTACGTCGAGACCGGGCAGCTGTGGGACCGCCGGCGCGCCGACGCCCAGTTCGCGCAGGTCCGCGCGGGCACCGGCCCGCAGCGGCTCGCGACGCCGTTGAAGGCGCCGCAGACCGTGCCGCTGGAGGACCTGGATCCGGTGTCCTCCACCGCCCTCAAGCACTTCATCCGCACCTACTCGACGGTCGACGGGCTGCCGGTGGCCCTGTCGCTGCGCTCGTTCGCCGCGGTGACCGTCGCCGGGCGGCGCCCGGACGTGCTCGGGCTGGTGCGCGCGCTGCTGTGCCAGCTCGTCACCTTCCACTCCCCCGGTGACCTGCGCGTCGCGCTGTGCCTGCCGGCGGACCGGCAGCACGACTGGGAATGGGCGAAGTGGCTGCCGCACGCGACCGCGGCCGGCGCGACCGACGCCGTCGGCTCCCGGCGCCTGGCGGCCGACTCGGCGGCCGGCCTGGCCGGACTGCTCGGCGCCGACCTCGGCGAACGGCCCGCGTTCAGCCGCCGCGCCGCGGCCGAGCTCGACCTGCCGCACCTGGTGGTGGTCGTCGACGGCGGCAACGCGCACGGCGAACCCCGGCTGATCGGCGAAGACGGCCGGCTCGGCGTCACGGTGATCGAAATCGGGTCCGAGCACCCGCGGACGTATTCGACCGAGCGGCTGCTGAGCCTGCACACCGCGCCGGACTCGCTCGGCATGGTCGTCGGCGACGCCACCGAGCAGCGGCTCGGGTTCCTCGGCCGCCCGGACGTCCTCGACCGCGGCGCGGCGGAAGCCCTGGCCCGGATGCTGACGCCGTTGCACACCCCGGCCGCGGTCGTCGGTGAGAAGCCGATGTCGTCGACGTTCGGCCTGGCCGGGCTGCTCGGCATCGGCGACCCGCGCGACACCGATACATCCGTGACGTGGGCCCCGCGCGCCGCGCGCGACCGGCTCCGGATCCCGCTGGGCGTCAACCCCGACGGCCGTCCGGTCGAGCTGGACCTCAAGGAGTCGGCCGAGGGCGGGATGGGCCCGCACGGGCTGGTCATCGGCGCGACCGGGTCCGGCAAGAGCGAGCTGCTGCGGACGCTGGTGACGGCGCTGGCCGTGATGCACTCGTCGGAGACGCTGAACCTGGCGCTGATCGACTTCAAGGGCGGCGCGACCTTCGCCGGGATGACCGGCCTGCCGCACACGTGCGCCGTGATCACGAACCTGTCCGACGACCTCGCGCTCGTCGACCGGATGGCGGACGCGCTCAACGGCGAGCTGCTGCGGCGGCAGGAACTGCTGCACGCGGCCGGGAACTACGCGTCGGTCCGGGACTACGAGAAGGCCCGCGCGGACGGGACGCCGCTGGACCCACTCCCGTCGCTGCTGGTGATCATCGACGAGTTCAGCGAGCTGCTGTCGGCGCGCCCGGAGTTCATCGACCTGTTCGTCGCGATCGGGCGGCTCGGGCGGTCGCTCGGTATTCACTTGTTGCTGGCGTCGCAGCGGCTGGAGGAGGGGCGGCTGCGCGGGCTCGACTCGCACCTGTCGTACCGGATCGGCCTGCGCACGTTCTCCGCGGCGGAAAGCCGCGCGGTGCTGGGCGTCGCCGACGCCTACCACCTGCCGCCGGTGCCGGGGTCGGCGTACCTGAAGGCCGACACGGACACGCTGATCCGGCTCAAGGCGGCGTACGTCTCCGGCGAGCTGCCGCCGCGCAGCACGGTCGTCCGCGAGGACGGCCAGGAGCTCGGCGTGCTGCCGTTTTCCCTGGCCCCGGTGGAAATCCCGGTGACGACGGAAGTCGCTCCGGCGCCTTCGGCCGAAGGCACCGGCGAGACGATCATCCACGCGATGCTGTCGCGCCTGGAGGGCCGCGGCCCGGCGGCGCACCAGATCTGGCTGCCGCCGCTGGCCGAACCCCCGACGCTGGACCAGCTCCTGCCACCGCTGGGCGAGGACGCCGCGCGGGGCCTGTGCCCGCTCGGCTGGGGCGGCAACGGCAAGCTGACGATCCCGGTGGCGCTGGTGGACAAGCCGTTCGAGCAGCGCCGCGACCTGCACTGGGCCGACTTCTCCGGCGCGGGCGGGCACGCGCTGATCGTCGGCGCGCCGCAGAGCGGCAAGTCGACGTTGATGAAGGACATCGCGGGCATGCTCGCGCTGACGCACACGCCGGCCGAGGTGCAGCTGTTCATCCTGGACATGGGCGGTGGCGCGCTGGCCCCGATCGCCGGGCTGCCGCACGTGTCGGGCTACGCGACCCGCCGCGACGCGCAGCGCTGCCGCCGGGTGGTCGCCGAGCTGACGACGTTGCTGGAGCAGCGCGAGGAGTTCTTCGCGGCACAAGGGATCGAGTCGATGGCGGCGTTCCGCGCGCGCCGCGCCGAGCTGACCGAGAGCACCGACGGCCGCGAGTTCGGCGACGTGTTCCTGTTCGTGGACAACTGGACGACGATCCGCCAGGAGTACGAGCAGCTGGAGGAGCAGATCACCGGCCTGGCGGCGCGCGGGCTCGGGTTCGGCATCCACGTGATCGTCTCGCTGAACCAGTGGATCGGCGTCCGCGCCCAGCTGCGCGACGCGATCGGCACGCGGTTCGAGCTGCGCCTGGGCGACCCGATGGATTCGTCGATCGACCGCAAGGTGGCGGTGAACGTCCCGGCCGACCGCCCGGGCCGCGGCATCACGGCGGAGAAGCTCCACTTCCTGGCGGCGCTCCCCCGCATCGACGGAGACCAGCGCCCGGAGACGATCGGCACGGGCGGCGTCGACCTGGTGCGCCGGATTTCCGAGGCGTGGCAAGGCCCGCGCGCGCCCCAGGTCCGGCTGCTGCCACCGGAGGTGCCCCTCGATGGGCTGCCCGCGGCGCCTGGCAAGCAGGTCACGTTGGGGATCGCGGAATCGACATTGCGGCCGGTGTACCTGGACTTCGCGGCGGACCCGCACTTCGTGGCGTTCGGCGACGTCGAGTCGGGGAAATCGTCGCTGCTGCGTGCTCTGGCACAGGGCATCACGTCGAAGTACAGCCCGGAGGAAGCGGCGATCATCGTCGCGGACTACCGGCGTGGGTTGCTCGGAGCGGTGTCCGAGCCGCACTTGCTGGGGTACGCGGGCGCGGAGGGCAAGCTGACGGACTTGATCGGCGAGTGCGCTCAGGCCATGCGCAACCGCTTGCCCGGTCCTTCGGTGACGCCGGAGCAGTTGCGGAACCGCTCGTGGTGGCGCGGACCGGAGCTGTTCGTGCTGGTGGACGACTACGAACTGGTGGCGACGGTCGGGCGGAACCCGTTGCAGCCGTTGCTGGAGTTCTTGCCGCAGGCGCGGGACATCGGCCTGCACGTGATCATCGCGCGAGGATCCGGCGGGGCCGGGCGGGCGTTGTTCGAGCCGGTGCTGCAGCGGCTGCGGGAGCTGGGCTCGCCGGGGTTGATCATGTCGGGGGCGAAGGACGAGGGGGCGTTGCTGGCGGACGTGAAGCCGTCGCCGCAGCCGCCGGGCCGAGGGACGCTGGTGTCCCGGCGGCACGGGACCGGGCTGGTCCAGGTGGCGTGGACGAAACCCGCGGAGAGCTGAGCACCGCGCCACGGGCTACATCAGCCGCGCGAGTTCGGCCCGGGCGTCGAACAGGTCCCGCTGGGCCTCGTCCGCCGGTTCCAGGACCACCCCGGTCCGCTCCAGGAGAACCAGGCACGCGACAAGGAAGCCGCGCGCCAGCTCCTTGTACACGGGATTGGTGACCACCGACCCCGCCAGCAGCGTCCGGACGAAGCCGCCCAGCGCCACCGGGTCCACGTAGTAGTAGTCACTCGCGTTCATCGTGAACCCGGCCGCGGCGAGGTCGGTCCCGGCGTCGGCCGCCAGTGTCCCGGCCATGTCCATGAACAGCTTGCCGATCCGGAGCGCCGGGCTCCAGACGACCTCGCCGTCGACGTCGAATACGTAGCTCACTCAGAAAAACTCCAGGTAGACGGTCACGCCCGGGTGGGCGTTGCGGAAGCCGCTCACCGCGTTCTCGATCGCCTCGCGCAGCGGGGCCTCCACGCCGGGTGTGGTCATCCGCAACCCGATCGGGGCGTCACGGTACCCGGCCAGCTCCGGGCTCACCGAACGCGCCTCCAGGTAGGACTCGAGCTTCGCGGTCACCTGCTTGTCCACCCAGCCCGGCACGTCGCCGGCCCAGGTCGCGGACTTCTCCTCCCACAGCACCCCGGCCTCGACGTGGTCGATGTCGGTGATCATGCGGCCGTTGTTCGGCACGGCCGGGTCGAAGACCTTGACGTCTTTGCTGCCTTCGAGCGGTCCCTTGTTCTGCGCGAGCTTCCCGACGTCGTCCGCCGCGCCCTTGATGCCGTCCATCGCCATGGCCAGCCCGCCGAGGATCGACGCGATCCCGCCCGCGATCGCCGGGCCACCGGTGAACACGCAGGCGACCAGCCCGCCGAGGAACCCGATCGCACCACCGGGAATGGCTCCGACGCCGCCCTCGGGCAACCCGAGGAGCGCGCCGGCCGCGGTCGCGCCGGCGATCTCCTCGCCGCACGTCGCCGCGCCGGCGGCGACCTCGCCCGCCCCGGCGACCGCCAGCCCGATCCCCCCGCCGACCTCGAGCAGGTGCGCGATGAGCGCCAGCAGCTCGCCGGCGTGGTCGCGCACGAAGTCGAGCGAGCCCTGGGCCATCGCGTCGATCAGCGCCAGGACGCGGTCGGCCGCGTCGCGCAACCCGGCCAGCTCCGGGCGGGACCCGACCGCCGCCGCGGCTTGGTCGCGCAGCTGCTGGACCGCGTCCCGCATGCCGGTCACGGCCTGACGGGTGGCCTCTTCGCGCTGCTTCTCGACCGCCGCGTTCTGCGCGGCCGCCGCGGCCTGGCTGGCTTCCAGCAGGGACCGGCCGGCCGCCAGCGAGTCCGCGAGCGCCTGCGCGGCCGACGCCCGCGCCGCCGCCGCGTACTGTGCCGCCAGCGCGGCCGACTGGGCGGCGTGGGCGGCTGAGTTCTTCGCTGCCGTGGCACTTCCCTGCGCGGCCGCGGCCGCGTCACGGGCCTGCTTCGCGGAGAACGCCGCCTGCGCCGCCGACCGGCTCGCCTGGTCGGCCGACTCCTTCGCCTGCGCGGCGAACTGCGCCGCCTGGTCCGCCGACGCCCGTGCTTGCTCGGCCCACCGGTTCGCCTCGTCGGCCGCGCCCCGCGCGGTCGCCGCCGACTGGGCCGCCAAGGCGGCGTTCTGCCGCGCGAGGGCCGCGGCCAGCGCCGCGTCGGCGACGTACCCGTTGACCTGGGCGACGTGCTCGGCGGCCGCCGCGTCCCGCAGCGCCGCGTCGAACTGGCCGGCCTGCAGGAACTTCCGCACCGTCGACCACGGCCCGGACAACGCCGCGTTGGCCGCCGCGCGGACCTCGGGACCGCCGGCGTCGAGGATCTTCTGGACGGCGACGCGGTCGTCGTCCTCGGCGGCCCGGTAGCGGCCCGTGGCGAGGAACGCCCGGACGTCTTCGGCCGTCCCGGACAGGGCCGCGTTGGCCGCGTCACGGGTGATCGGCCCACCCTTGTCGAGGATCTTCTGGACCGCCACCCGGTCGTCGTCGTCCTTGTGCGGGTAGGCCCGGGTCCGGAGGAACTCCTTGACCTGGTCGTAGCTGCCGGCGTTGGCCGCGTTGGCGGCGTCGCGCTGGGCGGGGACCGTCGTCGTCCCGGCGATCACGGTGACGCTGAACCGGTCGTCCTGTTCGACCGCCGCGGCGACACCGGACCGCGCGAAGGCCAAAACCTCCGCTTCGGTGCCGCCGAGCGCGGCCGAAGCCGCGAGCCGTACCTTCGGGCCGCCGCTGTGCCAGAGCGCGACCGCGGCGCGCCGTCCGTCGGCGACCGCGGTGTCCGGTGCCGTGGCCGGGTCGGCGGCCTCGGTCAGCAGCTGCCGCGTGGCCGCGTCGACCTGCTCGGCGACCCCCGCCGTCCACTGTGGACTGGCGACGCCGGCCGCCTCGGCCCGCCGGGCTTCTTCGGCGTCCCGCACGGCCTGGGACTGCTGCTGCGCCAGCCGTTCGGCGTCCACCTTGCGCGCGAGTTCGGCGGTGTTCTTCGCCTGGTCCGCGGCGGCTTGCGCGCTGTCCGCCTCGTTCTTCGCCTCGTCCGCGGCGGCCTGCGCGCGGTCCGCGGCCCCTGCCGCCTCCCCGGCGTGCAGCGCGGCGTCGTCGGCCGCCTTCGCCGCGGCGTCGGCGTGGACGGCGGCGTCGGCGGCCGCCTGCCGGGCCTGACCCGCGAAGGTGGCCGCGTCGTTGGCCAGCGCGAGCGCGACCCCGGCGGCGCGCCGGGCCTCGTCGGCGTTGCGCTGGGCGCGGTCGGCCGCGTTCGCCGCCTCGGCGGGCTCGCGCCCGCCTGCTGCGCCCAGCCCCCGGCGTCGCGCGACGCCTGAGCGGCGGCCGCGGCGTCCCCGGCCGCGGCCGCTGCGGCCTGCGCGGCCACCGAAACCTGCCGGACCGCTTCGACGGCCTGGGCGACGGCGTCCGCGGCGGTGCGCGCGCCGATGGCGGCGTCCCGCGCCTTCTGCGCCGCGTCGCGAGCGGCGTCGGCCTGACCGCGGTCGGTGGCGGCGGCCGCGGCGGCGTTGCGGGCCCGGGCGGCGGCCTGACCCGCCATCGACGCGGCCCACGCGGCCTGGCTGGCGGCGTGTGAGGCTTCCCGCGCGGCACTGGCCGCGGCGGCGGAGGCGTTGATCGCCTTCTGCGCGGCCTGGGCCGCCCGGTTCGCGGCATCGGCCGCGCGGCCGGCGGCGCTCGCCGCCTGCGCGGCCGAGCCCTGGGCCTGCCGGGTCTCCTCGGCCGCGGTCTGCGCGGCGGCCTTCGCGGCCGCGGCCGCCGCCACCGCCTGGTCGGCCGCGTCCTTCGCGGCCTGGGTCTGCACGGCCGAGCGGGCCTGAGCGCCCTGGGCCAGCCCGGCGAGGGCGCTGACGGACAGCGTTTCGGCGTCCCGCTGCGTCGCCACCTGGTAGCCGGTGCGCAGGAACTCGCGCACGCTCTCGATGGTCCCGGACAGCGCCTGGTTCGCGGCCTTCCGCACCTCGGGGCCACCGGTGTTCAGCAGCAGCTGGACGGCGATCCGGTCGTCGGCGTCCTGCGCCTGCTGCCAGCCGGTCTCCAGGAACGCGAGCTGGGCTTCGGTGGTCCCGTCGAGGGCCGTGTTGGCCGCGGCCTTCACTCGTGGGCCGGTCGCCGCCGCGAGCAGCCTGCTGACCTGGATGCGCACGTCGTCGCGCCACGGCTGCTGCCAGCCGCCGGTGAGGAACGCGCGGACGTCCCCGATCGTCCCGCTCAGCGCGGTGTTCGCGGCGTGCTGGGTGGCCGGGCCGCCCGCGGTCAGCATCTTCTGCGCCGAGACGCGGTCCTCGACCTCCTGCATCCGCGCCAGCCCCGTGGTCACGAACGCCCGGACGTCGTCGTCGGTGCCGCACAACGCCACCTCGGCGGCCCGCGACACGACAGGCCCGCCGGTCCGCAGGAGCGCGACGAGCTTCTGGCGGTCGGTCGACGGCGGTGGATCATCGGCCGCGGCGGCGGGGGCCAGCCCCGCGGTGAGCGCGACGGCGGCGGCCAGCGCCACCACCACCCGGAGTCCGCCCGGCCATGACCGGCTGCGTCTCATGTGTTCCCGCCCTTCCGGAATCGATCAGCGTGCGGCGAACGCCTCCCCACCGGTTCGGTGCGGAGGCATTCGCGAACTGCTCAAGGCAATGCGGAAAAGACCGGCTGCCAGCTCGCCACGGTGGCGGCGAGCGCCGGGTCGGTGAGGTGCTCACGCAGGTCGAGCGTGAGCCGGATGAGCTGTTTCAAGTGCCGCAGCCGCAGGATCTCGGCGCGCTCCAGCGTGGTCCAGACCGGGCTCAGCCGTTCGGCCTCCGCCAGCCGTTCCGGGGTCACCTCGGCGACGACGGGCGCCACGACCCGATCGGCCGCGAACGGCGAGTCCGGCAGCGAAACGCCGGACACCCCGAGCGCGGCCGCCAGGAGGAGCCGCCGCGTCAGCACTTCGTGCGCGTCCATCAGCCGCCGCTGTTCAAGGAACACGAACAGCTCGTCGACGGCACGCAGGAACCTGTCGACCTCCGCCGGCGACAGCCGTTCCCCCGCCTCGGCGGGATACCGCAGCTCCCGGACGAGCGGCATGGTCAGCACCTGCACCACACCCAGCCAGGCGTTCGGCCCCGCGTCGTCGGGCAGCCTGCCCCCGGCCAGCCACCACTCGAACCGGTCCCGCAGCGGCACCGCGTCCAGGCGCCTCAGCTCGGCCGACATCAGAAGTGGATGCCCAGCTGCCCGAACGCCTCCATGCCCAGCCGCCGGATCGGCTCCCAAAGCGCTTCGTCGCTGCCGACGAAGTGCCCGCTGCGGCTGGAGATCTCGATCCCGAAGTACCCGGTCTGCGCCGAGCCCGCGATGGTGGCCTCACCGGCCGCGCGGACCGACTGCCCGCCGCTGAGGACGGCGTGCGAGATCTCGACCCCTTGGACGGTGTGCGGCATCACGACGAGACTACCGTCCTCGAGGATCGCCCACTTGAGCTGACCTTCCAGGTCCGCCCGCGCGAGTGCGGCGTCGAGCTGGGCGCTGTTCGCCGCCCGGACCGGGGCCACGTTGACCCGCGCGGCGTCCGCCAGCTCCTGCTCGAGACGGCCCGGCAGCTGGTTCGGCAACGGCTTGCACGTGTTGTGCACCAGCAGCCCGCGCGCCGAGACGCGGTAGTCGTGGTCGGTGTCGACCTCGAAGTTGTAGACCGTGACCGGGCTGTTCTCCCGGCTCAGGGAGCTGCACCCTCGCCGGCGCGCCGTCCCCGGCGTCGAGCTCGTCGCCCGCCCGCAGGTCGGCCGCCCGCGTCCAGCCCTTCCCGGTGACCCAGAACGGGTGCTCGGTGGTGGCCCGGACCACGGTCGTGCCCACCGACACCGCGACGAGCGCGTCGGCCCGCTTGGTGAACGTCGCCACGACCGCCCGCAGCCGGGACCGCCCGGTCACCGGGTCCTTGGCCCAGACCCGTTCGCCCTTCGCGACCTGTTCGATCGGTTTCGGCCCGGCCTCCGTCCGCACGATCGTCCCGACGGGGAAGCAGTTCCCGACCCGCGCCGCCTCGATGATCTCCTTGCCACGCCCCAGGAACGTGCGGGCGCGGGCGACGTCGTCGACGAACTTGCCGATGCCGGCGATCACCCGCCAGAGCGCCTTGCCGACCTCGAACGCCTTGATCGCGGCCAGGCCGAGCGACGCGATGTCGACCGCGCCCATGATGCAGTTGACGATGCCCGGGTCGTTGATGCAGGCCTTGATCCCGCCGATGAACAGGTCGATCAGGATCTGACCGCCGTTTTCGATGATCCAGTCGATGATGCTCTTGTCGGCGAGCGCCTTCGCCTGGTTGTACTGGTCGACCAGCTCCTGGCCGCCCGCCGCCCGCAGGGCCGCCTCGTCGTCGGGGGTCAGCGGGCCCGTCCCGGACCCGGCCGACTGGTTCTTCGCGTCCTCGGCGGCCCGCTTGTCCGCCGCGATCCGGGCGGCGTCGTCGGCCGCCTTGGCCGCTTCGTCCGCGTCCTTCCCGGCCGCGATCGCCGAAGCCCGCGCCTGCTCCGCGTAGGTCCGGGCGGCCGCGGCGGAGTCGTTGGCCCGCACCGCGGAAGCCCTGGCGCGGGTCGCCGACGAAGCAGCGGCCCGGGCGTCGCGCTGGGCGTTCTGGGCCGCGCCCCGCGCCTCCCTCGCGGACTGGGCGGCCTGGTCGGCCGAGCGCTGGGCCTGCGCGGCGGACTCCCGCGCCTGGTCGGCGTAGATCTTCGCCTGGTCGGCCTGCTTGCGGGCTTCCGCCGCCGCCTGCGTGGCTTCGTCGGCGGCGTTGCGCGCCCGAGCCGCGGCTTCCGCGGCGGTGGCCGCGTCGGCGCGGGCGGTCGCCGCGATGCTCGCCGCCTCGGTCACGAACCGGTGGACGTCGGCCGCGTGCGTCGCGGTGTCGATGTCCCGCTGCTGCGCGTCGAACTGCTCGATCCGCAGGAAACTCTTCAGCGAGGACACCGGCCCGGACAGCGCCGCCTGGGCGGCGGCCTGGACTTCCGGCCCGCCGGTGGTGAGGAAGCGGGTGACGGCGATCCGGTCGTCGTGCTCGGCCGCGACGTACTGACCGGTGCGCAGGAACTCCGCGATATCGTCGACGGTGCCGCTGAGCGCCCGGTTGGCCGCCTCCTTCGTGGCGGGCCCGCCGGTGTTGAGGATCAGCTGGACCGCGAGCCGGTCGTCGTCGGCCTTGCCCGGGTACGCCCGCGTCCGGAGGAATTCCGCGACCTGCGGGTACGGCGCGGCGAACGCGTCGCGCGCGGCCTGCTGGAACCGGGTGTTGTCCGAGGTGTCCCGCAGGATCGCGACGCTCGTGCGGTCGTCCTGCTGGGTCGCGGCGGCGAGCCCGGTGCGCAGGAACTGCTTCAGCCCCGCCGCGTCGGCCGCCAGCGCCGAGGCGGCCGCCGACTTGGTCCACGGGCCGCCGCTCTGCAGGAGCTGCACCGCCGCCTTGCGGATGTCGAGGACCACCGTCTCCGGCGACGTCGCCGGGTTCGCCGCTTCCTCCAGCAGGCGCTGGGTTTCCGCCGCTCGCGCGGCCGCCTCCCCCGCCTTCCACTCACCCGCGGCCTTGCGGGTGTCCTCCGCCTGCTTCGCCGCTTCCGCGTCCGCGACCGCCTGGTCCTTCTGGGCCTCCAGGCGCGCCGCGTCCGCGTCGCGCGACGTCTTCTCCAGCTGGGCCGCCTGGTTCGCCGCCGTCGTCGCCGTGTCCGCCGACGCCTTCGCCGATGCCGCGTAACGGGCCGCCGCGTCCGCGTCCTTCTTCGCCTGGTCTGCCGCCGCGGCCGCCTGGTCGGCCGCCAGCGCCGCCGCGTCCGCGTGGGCCGCCGACGCGTTCGCCGCGTCGCGGGCCTGGCGGGCCGCCGCCGCGGCCTGGCCGGCCAGGGACTCCGCCGCGTTCGCCGCCCGGTTCGCCCGGGCCGCCGCCGCGCGGGCCGTCGCCGCCGCCTGCTCCGCCTGGCTCGCGTTCGCCCCCGCCGACCGCGCGTAGCCCGCCGCCTCGTCCGCCGCGGACGCCGCCGCGTCCGCGTTCGAACTCGCGCTGCGCGCCGCCCCCGCGGCCCGGCCCGACGCGTCCGCCGCCTGCCCGGCCGCGTTCGCCGCGTCCGCCGCCGCCCGCGCGCCCGCCGCCACGTTCCGCGCGTCCTGCGCGGCCTGACGCGCTTCCGCCGCGTGGGCGCCGTCGGCCGCCGCGGCCGATGCCGCCGAGTACGCCCGCGAACACGCCTGCTCCGCCAGCGACGCCGCCGTCGCGGCCTGTGCCGCCGCGTTCGCCGCGACGCGCGACGCGCGGTTCGCCTCGGCCGCCGCGCCGATCGCGGTCTTCGCGGCGTCGGCGGCGCCTCGGGCCGCGTTCGCCGCGCGGGCGGCCGCACCCGCGGCCTGCACCGAAGAATCGCGCGCCGCCTGGGTTTCCGCCGCCGCCCGCTGAGCCGCTTCCTTCGCCCGCTGCGCCGCCGCGATCGCGCGGTCGGCCGCGTCCTGCGCCTGCTTCGTCTGGGCGGCCGCCTGCGCGCCGGCGTCCCGCGCGAGGTCGGCGAGGTGCGCGACCGTCGCGGTCTCCTGGTCGCGTTCGGCCGCGAGCGCGTAACCGGTCTCCAGGAACGCCTGGATGTCTTCGACGGTCCCGTCGAGGGCCCGCTGGGCCGCCTTCTGCACCTCCGGGCCGCCGGTGGTCAGCAGCTGGCTGACCTTGATCCGGTCGTCGTCGTTCTGGGCCTGCTGCCGCCCGGAGTCGAGGAACTTCTGGACGTCGTCCGCGGTGCCGTCCAACGCCTTCTGCCCGGCGACCTGGACCCAGTGCCCGCCGGTGGCGACGTACCGCGACACCTGCGCGCGGTTGTCGTCGAGCCACGGCTGCTGCCAGCCCGTCGCCAGGAACGTGTGCACGTCCGCCGCCGTGCCGTTCAACGCGGTCTGGGCCGCGCGCCGCAGGCCCGACCCGGCCACGGTCAGCAGCCTGCTGACCTGGATCCGGTCGTCGTGCTCGGCCGCCACGGCCTTGCCGGTGGCCAGGAAGGTGTGCACCTCGGCGTCGGAGCCCACCAGCGCCGCGGCCGCCGCGTCCTTCGTCGCCGGCCCGCCCGCCTGCCAGAGGGCGACGACCTGCGCGCGTTCCCCCGGCCCGGCGGCCTCCGCCGCCCGCGCGGGCACGGCCACCGCGCCCGACGCCACCGCCGCCACCAGCGTGCCCGCGAGCGCGGCACGCGCTCTCCCCGCGATCGATCTCTTGACCCGCACCCGCCCAGACCTCCCGTGCGCACGATTCCGGCCGCGACGGGGGGACGCGCACGGGTGTGGACGACAGTTTCCCCGTGCGCACGAAAATGGCAGAGAGCGCTTTCCGCGCGTCCTTCGCCCTGGATCTCCCCCCAAAGCCGTCGAAAAGTAGCAGAAGAGCGGAACAGTGCGTAAGCCGCATTCGGGTGTGGGCAGCGTCACAGGCGAGAGATTTCCCGGACGGCGTGGCGAACCGGTGGACATTTGTTGACGCCGCCGCGCCGGGCTGATTAGAGTCCGGTTCGCGTCCGCTCGGGGTCGGGCGCATTCATTCGCATCCGCCGCGGCGCTCGCCGCCGGCCGGTCATGTCTGTTTCCGATCGCAGGGGGAATCATGCGCACACGCGCGCGTTTCATCGCGGTGGCCGCGGCAGGCGCCGCTCTGGCGGCCGTCGGCTCGGCCTTCGGCGTCTCGTCCGCCACCACGGCGACCACCGCCGACGACACACCGCCGCCGATCGTCGAGGACTACTCCTACCCGGGCGCGGCGAAGGTGTTCCAGGACCGCGCACTGACCCTGATCAGCGGTGACGGGCACATCACGCTCACGCCGTGCGGCCAGTCCGGGCTGCTGGAGGTCCACGCGTACAACTCCGCCGACCACAGCCCCGACCCCGGCCACTACTGCTTCAAGGTATCCGGGCCGACCGGGTACCTGCGCCTCGAGGTGCCCTACGCCTACCAGGTCAAGGGCGACAGCCACACCGTGCAGGCGACCGTCGAGATCAACGGCCAGAACAGCACGGTCCCGGTCGCCAAGAATGGCTGGACCGGAATCGGCGAAGGCGCGGGAACCGATCCTTCGACACTTCTCGAGCTGCGCGCCTCGGCCTGACCGAGCATTCGGAGCAACTCCGCTGCGGCATTCGTCCCCGCCGCGGCGTTCCGTTTCGTCCGGCCGCGGCCGGACGGTTCACCGCCGCTTTCCCGGTCACCGGGACACGCGGCCTTCCACCCGGGGGAAACCCGAATGCGCCCACGAGGCAGAACCAGGTTCACCGCCCTGTCCACCACGGTGCTCGCCGCCGGTCTCCTGTCCGCGACGCCCGCGGACGCCCTGTCCGGCGGCACCACCGTCCCGGTGGGCACCCACCCGTTTCTGGCCCGGATCACCACGCCCACCAAGGCCTGTTCCGGCGCCCTGATCGACCCGTCGTGGCTGCTCACCTCCGCGACCTGCCTGACGCCGACGGCGTCCGGCGCGGCGAGCGAGGCCGCGACGATCACCGTCGGCGACGTCGACCTCGGCACCGGTGCGGGCCACACCACGAAGGTGGCCAAGGTCGTGCGCCGCACCGACCGCGACGTCGTCCTCGCGAAGCTGGAGACCGCCGCGACCGGCGTGACGCTGGCGACGGTCGGCACCACCGCGCCGCGGGCCGGGGAAACCCTGCAAGTGGCCGGGTTCGGCCGCACCGCGACCGACTGGGTGCCCGCGCGGCCACGCGTCGCGCCCTTCACCGTCTCGAGCGTCGACGGCGCCACCGTGTCGGTGTCGTCGGCCGACGGCGTCGACACCTGCAAGGGCGACGCCGGCGGGCCCGCGTTCCGGGTGAGCGGCGGGACGGCCGAGGTCGTGGCGCTGAGCAGCGCGTCGTGGCAGCACGGCTGCCTCGACGTCACCGAAACCCGCCAGGGCGGCACCGAAACCCGCGTCGACGACCTCGGCGCGTGGATCGGCAAGCAGATCGTGCCGACGCCGGTGTCCTGCCCGGCCGGGGCCGCGATCTGGAACGCCCGCGCCGACGGCAGCCTGTGGCGCTACGTCCACCTCGACCCCGCCGGCGGCGCGGTCAGCTGGTCGCAGCCGAGCAGCCCGATCGGCTCCGGCTGGGACGGCCGGACGCTGGCCGGTCGCGGCGGCGTCATCTGGGACGTCCACCGCAACCACGGTGCCGGTGATCCGTACGCGAGCGGCAGCCTGAAGCGCTGGGTGTACTCGACGACGTCCGGGTGGAGCGGCGGCAACCAGGTGGGCAGTGGCTGGGACCGCTACCTGACCGCCGAGTACAAGAACCGGATCACCGTCGACGAGCGGAACCGGATCTTCATGGTCGACGACCAGGGCCGCCTGAAGGTCTACCTCTGGGACGACGCGACAGGCCAGTGGGTCAACGGCGTCGGCGACGTCCTCGACACCGGCTGGGGCCGGTTCGACTCGGTCACCGCGGCCGGGGACGGCGTGCTCTACGCCCGGAAGCCGACCGGCGAGCTGTTCCGCTTCAAGTACGACTTCGCGACGTCGTCGTGGACCCAGAAGGACAAGCCGGTCGGCGTCGGCTGGCAGATGTTCAGCGAGATCTTCTCGCCGGGCGCCGACATCCTGTACGGCCGCGGCAGCACCGGCACCAGCCCGTGGGACGGCCAGCCCGGCCCGGTCCTGCGCTGGTACCGCCACTCCGACAACACCGACACGTGGGCGCCGTCCGGTCCGGACCACATGGGCGTGACCATCGGCTCGGGCTGGAACACCAAGATCCACGTGACCTCCGCACCCGACTCCTGCGCGCTCGCAGGCTGAGAGGACGCACTCCATGCGCACATCGAGAACCGCGACGGTCTCGGCCGCGGTACTGGCGGTCGGGCTGCTGACCACCGTCCCCGCCGCGGCCGTCCCCGGCCCCGCCGCCACCGGCTCCGGCTTCGCCGCCAAGATCACCACCGAAGGCCGCGCCTGCAGCGGCGCGCTCGTCGAACCCACGCTGGTCCTCACGGCCGCGAACTGCTTCCCCGAAAACCCGCCGGCGAAGCCCGTCAGCGTCACGGTGGGCGGCCACGTCGCGAAGGTGACGGCCGTGGTGCCCCGCACCGACCGCGACGTCGCGCTGGTCCGGCTGGACACCACGATCACCGACGTCACCCCGGTCGCGCTCGGCACGGCCGCGGGGGTGCTGGGCGCGTCGGACGAGCTGACGCTCACCGGCTGGGGCCGGACCGCGACCGACTGGGTGCCGAACGAAGCGCACAGCGGCAAGTTCACGGTCGCCGCGAGCACCGCGACGACGCTGTCGCTCACCGGGACCGACGGCGACGCCTGCAAGGGCGACGCGGGTGCGCCGCTCGTCCGCGCGGACGGCACCGTGGTCGCGGTGGCGGGCCGGTCCTGGCAGCACGGCTGCTTCGGCGAGACGGGCACCCAGCAGGGCACGACCGGCGTCCGGGTCGACGACCTGAGCAGCTGGATCCGCGCCCAGGCGATCACCGGCACCGCGAAGGCCGTCGGTCACGGCGTCACGCTGTCCTGGACCCCGCTGGCCGCCTCCGACGACGCGACCTACTCCATCTACGCGAACTCCTCCGGCCCGGCGACCAACAGCGCGACGCAGCTCATCGGGACCACGAAGGCGAGCACCTTCCTGCACTCGGCGACGTCCCGCAAGACGTGGTCGTACCTCGTGGTCGCATCGAACGGCGCGGCGAGCCCGCTGTTCACGGAGGTCACGGGAGCGCGGTCGCTGACCGACTTCACCGGTGACGGCAAGGCCGACATCGCCACGTTCACCCGCGGCAGCGCCGGCGACGTCTACGCGGCGGCATCCGACGGGACGAAGTTCAACGGCACCAGCACCCTGTGGCACGACCGGTTTTCGGTCGGCACGGAAATCCCCCTGTCCGGTGACTTCAACGGCGACGGCAAGGCGGATGTGGCCACCTTCAGCCGCGGCAGCACCGCCGACGTCTACGTCGCCCTTTCGGACGGGACCAAGTTCGACGGCAACGGCGTGATGTGGGACGACTACTTCGCCGCCAACGGCGAGATCCCCGCGGTCGGGGACTTCAACGGTGACGGCAAGGACGACATCGCCACCTTCACCTTGGGCACCGCCGGTGACGTCTATGTCGCGCTTTCGGACGGCACCAAGTTCGGGGCGAGCTCCCTGTGGCACGGCGACTTCGGCTTCGGCGCCGAGCTGCCCTACGTCGGCGACTTCACCGGCGACGGCAAGGACGACGTCGCCGTCTTCACCCGCGGAACCACCGGTGACGTCTACGTCGCCACCTCCGACGGCACCAAGTTCATCGGCAACGGGGTGAAGTGGCACGACAACTTCGCCTTCAACGCCGAAATTCCCGCGATCGGGGACTTCACCGGTGACGGCAAGGACGACATCGCGGTATTCACCCGCGGCACCGCCGCCGACGTCTACGTCGCCACCTCCGACGGCACCAAGTTCGTCGGCACCACCGTCAAGTGGCACGACCACTTCGCGGCGAACGACGAGATTCCCGCCGTCGGCGACTTCACCGGCGACGGCAAGGACGACATCGCCACCTTCACCCGCGGCACCGCCGCCGACGTCTACGTCGCCACCTCCGACGGCACCAAGTTCGCCGGAGACAGCGTCAAGTGGCACGACAACTTCGCCTACAACAGCGAAGTCCCGGCACCACGGGCGATCACGATCCTGTAGGACCCCGACGGGCTCGGGCCGGGAGATTCCCGGCCCGAGCCCGTTTTCGCGCGACCGGTAGCCTCGCACCGAGCGGCGGGTGTTCGCCCGGAGCCGCGCACCCCGCCCCCTGGGCCCTAGGAGCTTCCCGCAGATGAGCACTACCGTCGCCGACGCGTCCGCCGGCGCGCACGCCGAACAGCCCGAACCCGGCCGGCGTCATCGGGCGCGAATCTGGAACTGGTTCGTGCTGGGCGTCACCGTCGCGGTGTTCGCCGTGCTCGCCTGGAACCGGCGCTGGATGAGTGACGACGGGCTGATCGTCCTGCGCACGGTCCGGCAGATCCTCGCGGGCAACGGTCCGGTCTTCAACGTCGGCGAGCGGGTCGAGTCCAACACCAGCACGCTCTGGACCTATCTGCTGGTCGCGTTCGGCTGGATCCCCGGCCTGCGGCTGGAGTGGCTCGCCGTGATCCTGGGCCTGCTCTGCTCGATCGGCGGCCTGCTGCTCGCGCTCGACGGCACTCGCCGGCTGGCCGGTCCCACCCGCTCCACCATCGTCGCCCCGGCCGGTGTGCTCGTGCTCATCGCGCTGCCGCCGTTTCGCGACTTCGCCACCTCGGGCCTCGAAACCGGCCTGATCACCCTGTGGTTGGGCACGACCTGGTGGCTGCTCGTCCGGCACGCACGCCGCACGCCCGCGTGCCCGGTGGCGGTCACCGCGCTCGTCATCGGCCTGGGCGTGCTGGTCCGCCCCGACCTGGCTCTGTTCAGCGCCTTCGCCGGCCTCGGCCTGCTGCTGCTGGAATGGCGGGGCTGGCGCCGCGCCCTGCTCTGGGCGGCCGCGGCCGCGGCCCTGCCGATCGCCTACCAGATCTTCCGCATGGGCTACTACGGCCTGCTCACCCCCAACACCGCGCTGGTCAAGGAAGCCTCGAACGCGATGTGGAGCCGCGGCTGGGACTACCTGGCCGACTTCACCGGCCCGTACTACCTGTGGATTCCCCTCGTCCTGTGCGCCGTCCTCGGCGGGCTCACGCTGCGGCGGGCCCGGATCGACCGGCCGGTGGTGATCGTCGTGGCCGTGTCCCTGCTCGGCGGGATCGCCCTGGCGCTCTACGTGATCCGTGTCGGCGGCGACTTCATGCACGGCCGGATGCTGCTGCCCGCCCTGTTCAGCCTCATGCTGCCGATCATGGTCGTCCGGCTGACTCGCGCGACCGTGGTGCCCGCCCTCGCCCTCGGCGTCTGGGCGATCGTCGCCACCGGATGGCTGCGCACCGACTTCGCCACCGCCGGCAAGCCCGTCGACGAGACCGTGACCATCGCCGACGAACGAGTCGCCTACGTCGCCGCCAGCCACCACGCACACCCGATCCTGGCCGAGGACTTCGACGAGTTCACCGCCATCGCCCGCCCGATCAACGCCATGCTCGCCACCGACCGGTCACCCGCAATCCTCGTCCAGAGCAAGGAAGGCGGCTGGCACCGCTACCCCTCGACCAACGGGCGCACCATCGCCACCTTCTTCAACATCGGCGGCCCCGGCATGCTCCTCCCGCTCGACATGTGGGTCCACGACCCGATCGGCCTCGCCAACCCGGTCGCCGCGCACACCACGCCGTACCCGACCCGCCGGATCGGCCACAACAAGTACGCGGGCGCCGCGTGGGAAGCCGCCCAGTTCGCCCGGGGAACCCCGGCCGAACTGATCGCACAAGGCGACTTCACGGTCGGGAGCCTCGACGCGATCCGCCGCACCTTGGCCTGCCGGCACAACCCGGAAATGCTGGAATCGGTCCGGGCACCGCTGACCGCCGGACGCTTCTGGCGGAACTTCGTCCACGCCGTCGGCCGGACGGGCCTGCGCTACGACTACGACCCCCGCGTCGCGCAGACCTGTCCCTGAACCGGTTACCGACTTCGGTAGGTTCCGAAAATCCTTCACGGCTCCTAGCGTGAGCTGGTCGTTCCGTTCGGGACGAGTCTCCGGATCACCTGGCCGAAGGGCATTTTCATGAGAATGTCGAGGGCTGTCGCCGCGGTGGGTGCCGCCGCGGTGCTGAGCGTGGTCTCAGCGGGGGTCGCGGACGCCCAGCAGGACATCATCGGCGGGACCACCGTGTCGTCCGCGCCGTGGGGCGCCCAGATCTACTGGAACAACGTCACCACCTACGGCGGGTTCGAGTGCTCGGGGACGATCATCGCCCCGCAGTGGGTGCTCACCGCCCGGCACTGCCTGAACTCGCCGGGCATGCACGTCAAGGTCGGCAGCGTGACGCTCCAGCAGGGCACGAACGCCAACGTCGACCAGCAGAAGGCCTCGCCCAACGGCGACATCGCCCTGCTGCACCTCACGACGGCGGTGAACACGACGTACATGAAGCTCGGCACCGGCAACCCACCGACCGGCTCCACCAACCAGATCTACGGCTGGGGCCGCACGCAGGGCAGCAGCCCGCCGTCGAGCACCTTGAAGACCGCCAACGTGCGCGTGACGGGCCTCAGCTCCGACGCGTACGGCGGCACGGCGATCGCCAGCCGAGGCATCGACGGCTCGGCGTGGCACGGCGACTCGGGCGGCCCGCAGCTCTCCAACGGTGTCCAGGTCGGGGTGTGCTCCACGGGCAGCAACTCCGGTTCGAACCCGCAGGGCACGCAGAACTACGCGAGCATCGCCTCGAGCCGCACCTGGATCCAGCAGACCGCGGGCGTCTGACCCGCACCCCGTGGAGGCCGCACCCCGGGCGGCCTCCACGGGGCATACTCGCTCCCATGAAGTTCCGCACCACGGTCTTGCTCGGCGGCAAGACGGCGACCGGCCTCCCGGTACCCGACGACGTCGTCGAGGCACTTGGCGCCGGCAAGAAACCGGCGGTCACGGTGACGCTCGGCGGGCACACGTACCGCACGACGGTCGCGAGCCGAGGCGGGCGGTTCCTGGTTCCGCTGAGCGCCGAGAACCGGGAGAAAGCCGGTGTCGCCGCCGGGGACGACGTCGAGGTGGAGATCGCCCTCGACACGGCACCGCGCGAACTGGAGATCCCGGCCGACCTCGCCGCCGCCCTGGCGGCCGACGAGACCGCCCGCGCCCGGTTCGAAACCCTTTCGTACAGCGCGAAACAGCGGTTCGTGCTGCCGATCGGCCAGGCGAAGACGGAGGAGACGCGGCAGCGGCGGGTCGCCAAGGTGATCACCGACCTGCGCGCCGGAACCTAGTCCACAATAGACCGCCGCAGCGCCGCCTTGTCCGGTTTCCCAGACGGGGCAACCGGAACCGCCCCCACGAAGCTGAACCGCGCCGGGACCGCGGCCTCCCCCAGCTCGGCCGCCACCGCCTTGCGCACCGCCGCCAGGTCCGGCTCCCGCCCCGGCGCCGGAACGACGAACGCGTGCGCCGCCTCGCCGGTCCGCTCGTCCGGCACCGCCACCACGTACGCCTGGTCCACGTCCGGGTGCGCCGCGATCGCCCGCTCGATCGGGCCCGTGTAGTGGATGACCGCGTTCACGATCACCACGTCCCGCGCGCGACCCGACAGGTGCAAGTACCCCTCCGCGTCCACGAACCCGAGGTCCTGCGTGCGCACCCAGCCGTCGCGCAGCACCTCGGCCGTCGTCTCGGGGTCACGCCAATACCCCGAGAACGCCGACGGCGTGCGCACCCAGACCTCGCCGTCGCGCACCGAGATTTCCACCGTGTCGCACGGCTTTCCGACCGACCCCGGCCCCTCGTCGGCCCGGCAGATCGTCAGCATCCCCGTCTCGGTCTGCCCGTACGCGTGATGCATCGCGGGCCCGATCCGCTCGGCCGCCTCGGCCAGCTGGTGCGGCGGCACCGGTGACCCCGCGACGATCAGCACGCGCACCCCACTGAGGTCGACGTCGGATTCCCGCAGCACGCCCAGGACCTGGTGCAGGCGCGGCACGGTCATCAGCGCCGCGGTGATCCGCAGCCGGGGCAGGATCCACGGGAAGTCCGGCGGCTCCGAAGGGATCACCGCTGTGCCGCCCGCGAGCAGCGTCACCCCCAGCTGCTCGACCATCACCGCGCTGGCGAGCGTCCCGAACAGCAGGTACCGGCCGAATCCCGCGCCGAGCCGCGCGTGGGCCGAGCCGGGCACCGGGGCGCGCCACACGCGGCCTTCGGTCAGCGCTCGGTAGCTGTAGGCCACGCCCTTCGGCACGCCGGTGCTGCCGCTGGTGAACACCACCGTCGCGACGTCGTCCAGCCGCCCCTGCGGCACGGGCTCGGCGTACGGGGTCGCCGCCAAGGCGGCCACCGAAAGCACCGGCACGTCGGCTTTCAGCGGCTCGTCCGCGACCACCGCCGCGACGTCGGCGAGTATGTGCCGCAGCTGGGCTTCCGGCAGGCCGGGCCGCACCGCGACCGCGCGGGCGCCGAGCACGTGCACCGCCATCAGCGCCGCGAACCCCTCCGGCGTCACCGCCGTCGCGAGCCCGACGCCGTCGCCCGGACCCAGCCCGGCCGCCCGCAGGCCCGCGGCGAACCGGCCGATCAGCTCCCGCAGCTCGCCGCGTGCCGTGACGCGCGCGCCGTGTTCGAACGCGGGAACCTCCGGCGCGCGCTCCAGCTCGTCCAGCAGTGCCTGCGGGTGGACCATCTCGACCGCCTTTCGCCCGGGCGTCCCGGTCTACCGGACGGATCTCAGAATTTCGGCAGAAGGCCGGAGCACCACCGCGCCCGCCGCGAAACCCGCGGTCAGGGTCCAGAAGTCCGGGTGGACGATCGACTGGCCGCGCTGCGCCGGCCAGGTCAGCAGCACCAGCAGACCCGCGTAGCCCGCACCGGCGATCCGAACCAGGCGACGACGGACGACGTCGTCCGAGAGCACCGCGTACCGGCGGGCCGGCAGGAGCAGTCCGAACGCGACCAGCGGCAGCACCTGCAGGCCGTGGACGCCGACGAAGTGCGGGATCCGCAGGTCGCCGCCGACTGTGCTCCAGCCCAGCACGGGCAGGCCGGGACCGCCGTCCTCGACGCCGACCGAGTGCGCGCCGAACGTCGAGGGCTTGCCGCCCGCGTCGAGCACCGCCTGCTGGGCCGGCGAGGGCGAGAACATCAGCATCGCGACGCCCATCCCGGCCAGCGCCAGGCCCGTCCCCCAGCGCAACGCCGAGTTCAGCGCCCGGTCCGGGAGGCGCTGGACCAGCAGCAGCACGACGACGGCGGCGGTCATCAGCCACGCCGCGTACGCGCCACCCGCGACGACGTTGCTGATCATCACGTCGGCCGGGGTCGCCTTGGTGAAGTGCAGCGTGTGATCGCGGAAGATCATCTGCAGCACGCACGTGCGCCAGAAGCCAAGCCAGCGTCAGATCGGCGCATTGACCAGCGTGCGATCATCGAGGAGCAGGTCGAGCAGCGACGCCGCGCACACCCATCACCCCGGCGAGCACCACCAGCGGGCGGTGCCACGACCGGAGCGTGACCAGCGGATTTCCCTTGTCTGCCATGGCATACAGCCTGGCCGGGACCACCGCCGCGGGCACTGGAGCGCGCCCCCGTCACGAAGGGGGCACACCCCACCACGGCCCTGTGGGTAATAGTGCCGTCACCGCGACCGGCAGTTGTGCCGTTTGACCACACAGGCCTCTTTTCTAGCGTGACTTTCACACCGCGCGGACCACCGCGCCAGGGGAAATCGCTTCAGGAAGGAGGTGGCCCGTCGATGTCCAGTCCGGGATTCCAGGCAGATTCCGCTGCCATGACGCGCGCCGTCCAGGGTTTCGAGGAAACCGCGACGAACGCCAAGTCCACGATGGCCAGCTTGGAGTCCGAGCTGACCGAGGCGCTGCGCAACTACAAGGGTGACCAGGCCGTGGCGTTCTGGGACCTCCAGCGGCGGCTCCAGGAGAAGATGAGCGTCGCGGTGAAGGAGCTCGACACCATGTCGCAGCTCGTCCACACCAGCCACCAGAACTACGGCCGCGGCGACGCCGACGTCCACCAGAGCTTCCAGGGGGTCGGCAACTCCCTCGAGGGCTCGGGCGTGATCCCCCGCCTCAACCCCTGACCCGAGAGGACGCCCACCATGGCCGACGTCGTCGAAATCAACTTCGCCGCGCTGCAGCACAGCTCGGCATCCCTGGCCGCCAAGGCCAAGGCGCTCACCTCGCAGCTGGAGCAGCTGCACCAGAACCTGCAGCCGATCACCGCGACCTGGTACGCCTCCGGCAGCTCCGCCGGTGACGCGGCCCGCCAGTCGGAAACCCGCCTGCGCCAGGCCACCGCGGACATCGTCGCCATCATCGCGCAGTTCGGCGGCAAGGTCGGCGAGGCCCACGACCTCCAGCAGTCGCTGGAGAACCGCAACCAGGGGCTGTTCGCGGGCTGACCCGCGCCCAGACGTCGGTCGGCCGGTGCGGGAAACCCCCCGCTCGCACCGGCCGACCGGCTTTCCCGTTCCGCGATCGTGCGACAAGAGAGCCGGGGAACCCGATGCACGACCAGTCGTACTACGTCCACCTGGAGTCGCTGAAGGACTTCGTGCGGGAGCTGGAGACCCAGATCCACGCGATGTCCAAACCGAACGACTTCCTGCTCACCCTCGGCCAGGAGCCGCTGCTGTTCGGCGAGTTCGGCGAAGCCGGGTCGCTGGCCGACGCCCACCGCGCGGCCGTGTCGGAGATGCAGGGCCTGCTCGACCAGGTCCGCGGCGCGATCGGCTTCGCGCAGGACGTCACCACCACGGTCGCCGACGGCTACCAGAACGCCGACCAGGCGGTGGCCGGGGACCTGCACCACTCGGGCGCCGTCACCGACCTGCTCGACCCGGTGCTGGGCCTGCTGGGCCTGGGCGACTCGGACGGGAGCCGCAAGGGATGACGAAGAACACCGCGCACACGAACTTCGCCGCCTACAGCCACCAGCAGCTGTACGCGATGCTGCAGGCCGGTGACCCGAACAGCGCGCGGCACGCCGCCGACAAGTGGAAGTCCGCCGCGCTGCACCTGCACGAGCAGGCCCACAACCTCAACGCCGAGCTGACCGAGTTCAAGGACCAGTGGACCGGCGGCGCGGCCGAGCAGTACCAGCGGATGATCATCGACCTGGCGAACGGCATCTCCAAGGTGGCGCAGACCGCCGAGTCGATGAACGTGATGCTCGACGACGCCGCCGACGCGCTGGTGAAGGCCAAGAAGGAGATGCCGCCGCCGGTCGCGGTGCCGGACGTCTCCCCCGCCGACGTCGCGCTCGCGGTGAACCCGCCGCTGCTGCCTCCGGACGCCTCGCCCGCGCTGGTGCAGGCCGCCGCCCAGCAGCGCCAGCAGGCCATCGCGAACGTCGAGGCGCAGCAGTCGGCCGCGAACGCCGCCGGCTCCGCGCACGGGAAGGCGATCGTCGTCATGACCGAACTGGCCGGTGAGTACACCACCGCCGAGGAGTCGATCCCGGCTTCGCCGAACGCCGTCGAGGTGCCCTCGACCCCGCCGCCCCCGGGCGGTGGCGGCGCGACGACCGGCTCGCCGGGGCTCGTCGGCAACGGCACGACCGAACCCGGCGTCGTCGTCACCCCGGGCGACGGGCACCCGCTGCCCGGCGGCACGGCACCCCAGCCGGGGACGACCGCGCCGACGTCGAACCCGCTCTTCGGCGACATGTTCACCGCCGGGCTCGCCGCGGCGTCGGCCGCCGCGTTCGGCCGGTTCGGCTCGATCATGCCGAAGGTGCCGGGCTGGGCGACCGGCAAGGACCCCAAGGAGAACAAGGAGCAGCCGCCCGGCACGAAGCTCGGCGGGGGCGGCGCGGGCGTCGAAGGCGGGGCCGGTGGCGGCATCCCGATCGGCGGCGGCGACGCGCCCGCACTCGGTGGCGGTGGCGTCGGCATCCCGGGCGGGGGCGGCGCGGACGCTCCGGCGGCGCACTCCGGCCTGTCCGGCGACGGCGGCGCGGGCAACGCGCTCAGCGGGCTCGCGGGCGGCGCGGCCGGTGCCGCGGGCGCGGCGGCGGCCAAGGGCGCGATGCCGATGATGCCCATGATGCCGATGGGCATGGGCGGTGGCGGCGACCTGGGTTCCGGACGGCGGATCCCGGCGTGGCTGGTGGAGACGGAGAACGTCTGGGGCCAGGCGGCCCCGGTCGCGCCCCCGGTGATCGGCGAAGAGCCGGAAGCGTACTGACCCGGTCGTGAGTGTTCAGGGCGGTTCTAACCGCCCTAAACACTCACGACCCCTGCTGCGAAACGGAGGCGGGCCGTGACGGCTGCCGGATATCGCGTGGCCCCGGCCCGCCTCGACTCGGTGGCGGGTGAGTTCGGCTCCCGCGCCGACGCACTGGCGACGGCGCAATCCGCGGTGGCGGGCGAGAAGGTGCCCGCCGCCGCCTTCGGCCAGGTCGGCGAATCCGCGGCCGCGGCCAAGACGTTCGAGAAGACCATGACGGAGCTGGGCGCGAAGCTCGAGTCGGGCGTGTCCCGGCTCCGGACGCTCCAAAGTGGACTGACCGCGTCGGCGGCGGGTTATCGCCGCGCCGACGCCCAGGTCGCCGCGATGTACCGGGCGCTGCTGCCCGAGGATCCCTTGCCGAAGGCGGGAAACCCCAGCGGGATCGGCGGTTCGGCCGACACCGGCGCGTGGGCGCACGCGATCGCGGACAACCGCGTGAAGGTCGCCGACGCGCTGACGGCCGAACGCGCCAAGCTGGCCGCCCTGACCGACCCCGACGAGATCGCGCGGTCGCGGGCGCGGATCAAGCTGTACGAAGACATCCTGGCGAACAACCGGCAGATCCTGCGGTTCGACCCGTCGGGCAACGGCCGGATCGCCGAGCTGGTCGGGCACATCGAGCCGGGGACGCGCAACGTCGGGCTGTTCGTGCCCGGTGTCAACACGCAGATGTCCAACTTCGACGCCTACGCCGGCCTCGGGCGCAGCCTGGTGGCCGCGGACCCGACCGGGCGCACGGCGATGGTCGTCTGGGCCGACGGCGTGTTCCCGCAGAACCCGGTGGTGCAGGGGCCGGACGCGAGCTACGCGCAGACGATGGCGCCCGCCCTCAAGCACTTCGCCGACGACCTGCGCGGCGAGATCGCGAGCCACGCGGGCTCCGACGTCACGCTGACCGCGATCGGCCACAGCTACGGCGGCGCGACGGTCGGGCTGGCCGAGACGCGGGGACTCGACGTCGACCGCGTCCTGCACGTGGAGTCGGCGGGCATGGGCCACGGCGTGTGGTCGCCGTCGGACCTGCCGGCGAGCCAGGCGGGCGTCCAGCGGTACTCGATGACGGCGCCGCTCGACCCGATCGAGATCGCCCAGGGCAACGCGTGGGGCCTGGAGTGGACGGGCATCGGCCACGGCGCGGACCCGGACACGTTCCCCGGCGTCACGGAGCTGGAGACCGGGCGTTCCGCTGCCGGGGACCAGCTGTGGGGGCTTTCGTCGCACAGTGACGTGCTGAAGCCGGGTTCGGAGTCGTGGACGAACATCTACCGGGTGATCACGAGCGGCCCGGTGACGCCGGACGGCACGTTCGACCCGAACGGCATCCTGGAGCACGGCATCGAGTTCCTGAACGACGGGGGTGTGCTGCGATGAGCGTCGAGCTGGACCGGCTCGCGGGCGAGCTGACCGACGTGATCGACAGCGTGGCGGAGGCGTTCGGCGCCCCGGCGGACCGCACGGTGGACGGCGAGCTGGACTGCGACCCGACCCGCCCCGGCCACCTGCGCTGCTGGCAGTACGGGGTGCGCGTCGAGCAGGCGGGCGAACCGGAGCGGCGCCTGGCCGAGGTGGTCCTGCCGACGCTGACCGAGCGCGGCTGGCAGGCGCACGACCGGAGCACGCCGCGCGAGCTGATCGCCCGCTTCAGCCGCGACGGCGCGGACTTCACGGTGCACGTCGCGAGGGCGAGCCACGCGGTGGCGATCATCGGTTCGACCCGCCCGGTCCCGGCAGCCTGACACGCCGGCTCCCGTACGCCCTCGTGAGTGGCGATTCGGGTTAGAACCCTCATTGCCACTCACGACCACCAGTCCGTGGCTACGGGGTGAAACGGCTTGGGCGCCAGCCTCGGCGGCGGGCTCGGCGGACCGCCGCCACCGTCACCCCGGCCGCCGCGGCCGCCGCCACTCCCGCCAGCGCGATCGTGCCCGCTGCCACGTCCGCCGGGCGCCGGGCCGGGGCCGCCGCCGGAGCCACCGCCGCACCCGAACCCGCCGGGACCACCGCACCCGGTGCGGCGACGTCGGCGGGCAGCGTCGACGACACCGCCGCGTACGCGTCCACGACTCCCCAGCCCAGCCGCGGGTCGTGGCCGCCCGAAGGCGGGCGGTGCGCCGTCAACGTCAAGCGCGTCAGGACCTGGTCGCCGGTCAGCTCCGGGTGGTACGAACGGATCAGCGCCGCGACCCCGGCGACGTACCCCGCCGCGAGGCCCGGGTCCGTCACCGGCCAGCGGTGCGCCACCGCGCCGCCCGCTCCGGCCGACGTGCTCACCAGCTCCGCTCCCGGCGCCGCGACGCCGACGTAGTCCCCCGCTTCGGTCTGCACCGGCTCGCCCGCCGGGTTCACCGATCCGACGGCCAGCACCCCGGGCGTCGCCGTCGGGTACGTCCGCGTGCCCTGCTCGGTCGCCGCCGCCGCGGACACCACCACCGCACCTTCCGCCCGCGCCCGCGAAACCGCGCCCGACAACGCGGGACTGTCGAACGCCGCGGGCACGGCCACCAGGATGACGCTCGCGTGCCGGTCCACCGCCGCGTCGATCGCGCCCGCCAACGCGCGCGGGTCGCCGCTGCCGTCGGGGGCCGTGTAGCGGATCGGCAGCAGGCGCGCGCCCGGCGCGATCCCGGCGAACGTCGTCGACGCCGCCGGTTGCGCGCCGACGATGCCGGCCGCGATCGTGCCGCGGCCGTCGCAGTCCGTCCGCTCGGTGCCGGGCCCGCCTTCGAGCTGTCCCGGCGCGAACTGCGCGTTCTGCCCGTCGACGCCCGTGCCGATCACCGCGACGAGCTGGCCCTCACCCCGGGTCAGCGGCCACAGCCGCGCCGGGTCGACCTGCCGCTGCCCCCACGGGACCTCGCCGGTGTAGGTGCCCGAGGGGTTCGCGCACTGCGGGCCGGGCGCGGCGGACGCGCTCGCGGGCAGCCCGAGCGCGACGAGACCCGCGACCGCCAGCGCCGCCGGAACCCGCACCCGACCCTCCCCGGAAACCCCAGAGCGGAAAGTACTTCCGCCGCCGCCAGTTTACCCGGGAACGGCCCTTCAGCGAAGGTCCATGCCCAGATCCAACGCGGGTGAGGAGTGGGTCAGCCCGCCCACCGACAGATAGTCCACACCGGACTCGGCGTAGGCCTTACCACGGTCGAGGGTGAGGCCACCAGAGGATTCCAGCCGCGTCTTCGGCGAAACCTCGTCGCGGCGCGCGACGGCCCGGCGGCACTGCTCCGGCGTGAAGTTGTCCAGCAGCACCTCGTCCGCGCCCGCGGCCAGTGCCTCCTCGAGCTGCTCGAGCGTGTCGACCTCCACCTCGCACGCCAGTTCCGGCGCGTGCTCGCGGGCCGCGGCCAGCGCCGCGGTCACCGAACCGGCGGCGACGACGTGGTTGTCCTTGATCAGCACCGCGTCGCCGAGCCCCAGCCGGTGGTTGACGCCGCCACCGCAGCGGACGGCGTACTTCTGCAGGAGCCGCAGGCCCGGCAACGTCTTGCGGGAGTCGCGGATCGCGCAACCGGTACCGTCTACTTCGGACACCCAGGCGGCGGTCGCGGTGGCGACGCCGGAGAGGTGGCACAGCAGGTTCAGCGCCGTCCGCTCGGCCGTGAGCAGCCCGCGCACCGGCCCGCGCAGCACCAGCGCGGGCTCCCCCGCGGCCAGCCGCTCACCGTCTTCGCGCTCGGACAACAGTTCATAGGCGTCACCAAGCACCATGTCGAACACCGCCAGTGCCGCCGGCAGCCCGGCGACGACGCCGTCGACGCGCGGGGTCAGCTCGGCCACCGCGGTCGCGGAGGCGGGCACGGTCGACGCCGTCGTCGCGTCCGGCCCGTACCGCAGGTCCTCTTCCAGCGCGGTGGTGACCACCCGCCGCACGTCTTCGACGTCGAGGCCCGACGCGGCGATCCGGCGCAGGACCGGTTCGGAGATGGGGAACGTCATGCCACGCCTTCCAGGGGGATCGGGTCGGCCAGCACCGGCTGGCCGGACGGGCTGAGCCGGAGGTGCTGGCTGCGCCGCCAGCCTTCGTCCGGCGCCGGGAAGTCGGTGCGCACGTGGCAGCCGCGCGACTCGGTGCGCCGGACGGCCGCGGCCAGCAACGCCTGCGCCACCACGGTCAGCGCCGCGTCTTCGACGGCCTCGTGCGTCCACAAGGGACTGTCCTGGCCGGACAGGTCGAGCACCGAGCCCGCCGCGGCGAGCCCGTCGGCGTCGCGGCCGATCGCCGCGTACCGGCTCATCACCCGCTGCAGGGCGTCGCGCTCGGCGGTGCGTGCGGTGGTCCACGACGGCAGCCGCCCGCGGGCCGGGTCGGCCAGCAACCCCGCCGCGAGGTCCGCCGCGACAGCCTCGGCGACGCGCTGCCCGACGACCAGGCCTTCGAGCAAGCTGTTGGAGGCCAGGCGGTTCGCGCCGTGCAGGCCGGTCCGCGCGACCTCGCCCGCGGCGTACAGCCCGGGCACCGACGAGCGTCCGTCCACAGTGGTCGCCACGCCGCCGCACGAGAAGTGCGCCGCCGGGGTCACCGGGATCGGGTCCACCGCCGGGTCGAGCCCGAGCCGCCCGCACGCCGCGAAGACGGTCGGGAACCGCCGCGCGAACCCCGGGACGCCGGTCGCGTCGAGGAACACGTGGTCGTCGACGCCGCCGGGCGCGGTCGCCATCCGGCGCGTGATCGCCCCCGCGACGACGTCGCGGGGCGCCAGGTCGCCGAGCGGGTGCACGCCCGCCATGACCGGCACGCCGGCGGCGTCGACCAGCGTCGCGCCTTCGCCGCGCACGGCCTCGGTGACCAGGGGGCAGCGTCCCCGCGCGCCCGGGGTGTACAGGACGGTCGGGTGGAACTGGACGAACTCGATGTCCGCCACCGTCGCCCCGGCCCGCAGCGCGAGCGCGAGCCCGTCGCCGGTGGCGATCTCCGGGTTCGACGTGGCCTGGTAGAGCTGCCCGAGCCCGCCGCTGGCCAGCAGCACGGCCGGAGCGCGGACCACGCCGGGCACGCCGTTCGCGTCGAGCACGGTGACCCCGGCGACCCGCCCGCCCGGCGTGCGCAGCGCGTCGACGGCGATGTGGTGCTCCAGCACCGGCACCAGTGCCTGCCCGGCCTGGGCGACCAGGGCGCGTTCGACCTCGGCGCCGGTGGCGTCGCCGCCCGCGTGGATGACGCGGAACGCGCTGTGCCCGCCTTCCCGGCCGCGCGCGAGCAGGCCGTCGCCGGCGGCGTCGAACTTCGCGCCGTCCGCCCGGAGGCGGGCGACCGCGGCCGGGCCGCCGTCGAGGATCGAGCGCGCGGCAACCTCGTCGACCAGCCCCGCGCCCGCGGCGAAGGTGTCTTCGGCGTGCTTCGCGACCGAGTCGTCGAGATCGTGCTGGTCCTCCAGGACCACGGCGACGCCGCCCTGGGCCCAGCGCGTGTTGCCGTCCTCGACCGCCGCCTTGGTGACCACCAGGACGTGCAGCCCGAGGGCCTGGGCGCGCAGCGCGGCGGTCAGCCCGGCGACGCCGCTGCCGACGACGACCAGGTCCGCGCGAGCCTCCCAAACCGGAGTTTTCGCCTGTGGGTCATTAACCGGCGTGCTCATTCGCCGCCGCCGGGCTGCCCGATCTCGATCATCCGCTGCACCGAAGCGCGGGCGCGGGCGGCGGTCTCGACGTCGACGTGGACCTCGTCGAGGCCGTCGCGCAGGCACCGCAGCAGCGCCGCGGGGGTGATCATCTTCATGTACCGGCAGGACGCGCGGTCGTTCACGGCGCGGAAGTCGATGTCCGGCGCGGCCTTGCGGAGCTGGTGGATCATGCCGATCTCGGTGGCCACCAGGACGGACTTCGCACGGGTGTCGCGGGCCTCGTGGACCATGTCGCCGGTCGAGAGGATCTTGACCCGATCCGGGGCCACGGCGCCCTCGCCCGCCAGGTAGAGCGCCGACGTCGCGCAGCCGCACTCGGGGTGGATGAACAGGTCGGCGTCCGGGTTCTCGGCCGCGCGCTCGGCCAGCTCGGCGCCGTTGATGCCCGCGTGGACGTGGCACTCCCCCGCCCAGACGTGCATGTTCTCCCGGCCGGTCACGCGCTTGACGTGCGCGCCGAGGAACTGGTCCGGCAGGAAGAGAACTTCCTGGTCAGCCGGGATCGAGGCGACGACGTCGACCGCGTTCGAGGACGTGCAGCAGATGTCGGTCTCGGCCTTCACCTCGGCCGTGGTGTTGACGTAGGAGACGACCACCGCGCCCGGGTGCTCGGCCTTCCAGGCACGCAGCTGCGCGCCGGTGATGGAGTCGGCGAGCGAGCAGCCGGCGCGCGCGTCCGGGATCAGGACGGTCTTCTCCGGCGAGAGGATCTTCGCGGTCTCGGCCATGAAGTGCACGCCGCAGAAGACGATGGTGGACGCGTCGCTGCTCGCCGCGATCCGGCTCAGCGCCAGGGAGTCGCCGGTGTGGTCGGCGATGTCCTGGATCTCCGGGACCTGGTAGTTGTGCGCGAGCAGGACCGCGTCGCGCTGCTTCGCCAGGCGCCGCACCTCCTCGGCCCAGGCCGCGTTCGCCGCCACCCCGCCGTAGGGGGTGAGGTCTTGTTCGAGCGTCGAAGTCATGCTGGCCCTCCTGGACCTGTCTCCGGTTTTCGCCTTACAATCGAAAACCGTGCGAAGTCATCTTAACACCCAGGCCCCCCTCGCCCACGAGGTTTTGGGAGCGGTCCTTCAAGTGCGCTCCGACACACTGCGGGTGCTGCTGTGGCGCCGCGCGCTCGACCCGCACCTCGGCCGCTGGTCGCTGCCGGGCGGACGGCTGCGGCCCGACGAGGACGTCGAGACGTCGATCCGGCGCCAGCTGGCCGAGAAGGTGGACGTCCGGCAGCTCAAGCACGTCGAGCAGCTGGCGGTGTTCAGCGACCCGCACCGGGTGCCGGGGCCGCGCGTGGTGGCGACGGCGTTCCTCGGGCTGGTCCCCTCCGACGTCGACCCGGAGGTGCCGGAGGACACGGAGTGGCACGACGTCGCTTCGCTGCCCAGGACGGCGTTCGACCACGAAGCGATCGTGCTGCGCGCCCGCGACCGGCTGCGGGCGAAGCTCAGCTACAGCAACCTCGGGTTCGCGCTGGCGCCCGAGGAGTTCACGATTTCGGCGTTGCGCGACCTGTATTCGGCGGCGCTCGGCTACCGCGTCTCGGCGACGAACCTGCAGCGCGTGCTCTCGCGGCGCGGCCTGCTGGTGCCCACCGGTCACACGGCCGCACCGGGCCGGTCCGGCGGCCGCCCGGCGGCGTTGTTCTCCTTCGCGGGCAAGGGCATGCAGATCACCGATCCGTTCGCGGTGTTCCGGCCGCCGAACCGGTGACCATCCTGCGCAGGGCGCGTTCTCCCCTTACCGTGGACGCGTGACCGAGCCGGAATCGGAAAGCCACGCGACGACGACCTTGCTGCCGTTGTTCCCGTTGCAGACCGTGCTGCTCCCGGGGACGAAGCTCCCGCTGCACATCTTCGAGCCGCGCTACCGGCAGCTGACGGCGGACCTGGTCAGCGGCACGGTGCCGGGCCGCGAGTTCGGCGTGGTGGCGCTCCGGTCGTCACTGACCCGCGAGGTACGTGGTCTGGACCAGCTGTACGAGATCGGCTGCAGCACGGTGCTGAGGGAGGCGAAGCGCCTGCCGGACGGCCGGTTCGACGTGGTGACGCAGGCCCAGCGCCGCTTCCGGCTGCGCGAACTGGACTGCACGTCGGCGCCGTACCTGATCGCCTCGGTGGAGTGGGTCGAGGACGACCCGGCGGACCCGTCGGGCGAGATGGCCGAGCGCCTGGCGACGGTGGCCCGCGCGGCCCACCAGCGGTACTGCGAAACGGCGTGGCGCAGCGACGACTGGCACGCGCCCGCCCCGGACAGCAGCCTGGCCGAGCTGGCCTACCAGCTGGCGGCGGACTGCCTCCTGCCGCTCGAGGACCGCCAGCGTCTGCTCGAGGAACGCCACCCGCTGCGCCGGCTGCGCATCGCGTGCCGCCTGCTGACGCGCGAAGCGGGGTTCCTGGACACGCTCGGCGCGGTGCCCCTGCCGCCGGGCGAGCTCACCGACCTGAGCCGCCCGGCCAGCCTGAACTGACTCGGCCCGGCCACCGCGGGCTGAAGGGCCCTTTCCTCGCATCACATGAGCGGAAAGGGCCCTTCACCGCATCAGACGACATGAAAGTCCCCTTCAGCCCACCCCGATCAGCCCTCGGAACCGTTGCCGTTCCCGGTGCCGAACTTGGTCCACACCTTGCCCGCCGCGCCCGAAACGGCCTCGCCGACGTCGCTGAACACCTTCGTCAGCGGGTCCGCGGACGCGCTCCACGAGTCCTTGTACGACTTGGCCGCCGACTTCAGGTCGTCCTTCCAGTCCGACGTCGGGCTGTCGTCGTCGCGGCGCGGGTAGTCGCCCGCCAGGATCGCCCGGTACTCCGGGGATGCCGCCCACTTCTGCAGCTGCGCCGCGCGGACCACCGCGAACGGGTGCGACTCCGTCTCGACGAACTTGAGCTTGAGGAAGCTGTCGCGGATGTCCTCGACCGACTCGTACTCGGCCGCCTGCTGCAGGAACGACGGGATGTCGATGCGGGACGGGTCGATGCCGCCCGCGATCTGGATCTGGGCGCGCAACGCCGCCGTCGGGTCCTGGCCGCACAGCAGGCCCGCGCGGTCGCACGACAGCTCCGCCTTGCGGAACCACTCGCGCAGCGCCGCGATCACCGCGCGGATGCCGAGCGCGCTCACCGGCGTCCACGACATCGACAGCTGCAGGCTGATCAGCCGCACCATGATCGTGCGGTACACCGCGTGCCCGGACAGCACGTGCCCCATCTCGTGCCCGAGCACGAACCGCAGCGAGTCGAGGCTCATCAGCTCGACCAGGCCGGTGCTGACCCGGATGAACGGCTCGTCCATGCCGACCGCCGCCGCCTGGACGCGCGGGTCCTGGTAGACGAACACGTTCGGCACCGACGGCAGGTCGAGCGTCTCGGCGCATTCGTGGCGGAGCCGGTCGAAGCTCCGGGTACTGCTTCGGCCCGACGCGGATCGACGACGCGACCGCCATCAGCCGCTCGCCGCGCTCGTTGTAGAACCCCGAGATCGCCTTGACGACCTGCGCGAACCCGGGCACCGCGCGCAGCGTGGCGAGCGCGCCGCGGTCCACCGGGTGCTCGTAGGCGCGCGGGCTGATGCCCGGGAAGCGGACGACGTTGCGGCGCGAGACCTCGATGTCTTCGGTCACTGCTGGAACCCCCCATGTGGTCGAGGGCACCAGCCTAGGGGAACCGGGTCAGCCGAGGCGGCGGCCCAGGTCGTCGCGCCCGTTCCAGGTGGCCAGCAGGCTGTAGGTGACGGACACCCCGAGCGGCCCGGTGAGCAGCACCCACCACGACTCCAGGCGCGGCGCCAGCTCGATCACCGAGCCGAGCGCGGGCGGGGTCGTGATCGTGTAGTGGCCGTTGGCCATCCGGACGCCGATCCACATCGCCAGCGCGCTCGCGAGCGCGACGCCGAGCACGGCGGCGAGGAACACCACCGGCCCCCGCCGTTCGCGCAGCAGCCAGGTGACCACGCCCACCACGACCCCGAACCCGAGGGTGAGGAACCCGAACACGGCGAGGTCGTCGAAGCGGTGCCAGCTCTCCAGTTCGAGGGCACCCTGGGTGCCGTCGGCGGAGATGATCCGGACGCGCTCGGGCGGCGCGAGCCGCGACCACAGGAGGCCGATCGGGAAGCTGAACACGGTCAGCGTGAGCGCGACGCTCAGCGCGGGCAGCAGGTCGGCCTTGACGACGACGCGCGGCCGCCGCTCCCGGAACAGCACGGGCACCGACCACGGCCCCGCCACGGCCGACGGCCGGTGCGCGGGCCCCGACGACTCACTCACCCGGGACTCCCTCCTGCAAAGGTGTGACAAAGGGTAACCGGTCGACGCAGGAAAGGCCGTGCC
The DNA here is from genome assembly GCF_030264295.1 of Amycolatopsis nalaikhensis. GTDB lineage: Bacteria > Actinomycetota > Actinomycetes > Mycobacteriales > Pseudonocardiaceae > Amycolatopsis > Amycolatopsis nalaikhensis. Next base: position 10,597,952 of record NZ_CP127173.1, read on the forward strand.
CGGGCACCGGGTGTCTTGAATGAGTCATTCAGGTCTTCGGAGGTCCTGAATGACTCATTCAAGACCTCGCGACGCCGGGGTCAGCCGCTCGCCGTCTCCCCGTGGCGGCTGCAGCGGGCGGTCCAGCCGAGCGGGCTCACCTGGACCACGAGCCGCCGCGCGCAGTACGTGCAGTAGCGCGGCGGCTCCAGCGCCGTCCGGGGGTTGTGGCACGCCGGGTGGTCCACCCCGCCCGGCGACTCCTGTCCACAGTGGACACAGAAGGCGGGTGCGTCAGAGGCTGTCACTGAGGGCCTTGATGGGCATCTTGAGCTCGTCGAGCATCTCGAGGTCCGCCGAGGCGGGACGGCCGAGGTTGGTCAGGTAGTTGCCGACGATGATCGCGTTGATGCCGCCGAGCATGCCCTGCTCCGCGCCGAGGTCGCCGAGGGTCAGCTCGCGCCCGCCCGCGAACCGCAGCATCGTGCGCGGCATCGCCAGCCGGAACGCCGCGACCGTCCGGAGCGCGTCGCGGCCCTCGACGATCTCGTAGTTCTCGTACGGCGTGCCCGGCTGCGGGATGAGGAAGTTCATCGGCACCTCGTGCGGGCTCAGCTCGGCCAGCTGCACCGCGAACTCCGCGCGCTGCTCGACCGTCTCCCCCATGCCGATGATGCCGCCGCAGCAGACCTCCATGCCCGCCTCGGCGACCATCCGCAGCGTGTCCCAGCGCTCTTCCCACGTGTGCGTCGTGACCACCGACGGGAAGTGCGAGCGCGCCGTCTCGAGGTTGTGGTTGTAGCGGTGCACGCCCATGTCGACGAGCTCGTCGACCTGCTCCTGCGTGAGCATGCCGAGCGAGCAGGCGATCTGGATGTCGTTGCCGTCCTCGCGGATCGCGCGGACGCCTTCGCGGACCTGCGAGAGCAACCGCTTGTCGGGGCCGCGGACGGCGGCGACGATGCAGAACTCCGTCGCGCCCGTCTCGGCGGTCTGCCGGGCGGCCTTGACCAGGTTCGGGATGTCGAGCCACGCCGAGCGCACCGGCGTCGGGAACCGGCCGGACTGCGAGCAGAAGTGGCAGTCCTCGGGGCAGCCGCCGGTCTTCAAGCTGATGATGCCCTCGACCTCCACCTCGGGCCCGCACCAGCGCATCCGCACCTCGTGGGCCAGCGCGAGCAGGTCGGGCAACCGCTCGTCCGGCAGCCGCAGCACCTCGAGCACTTCGGCTTCGCCCAGGCCGGCGCCGTTTTCGAGGACGTGCTCGCGAGCGTAGGCGAGCACATCGGTGTCCGGGACTGCGGTCACGGCGTCTCCTCGGTCGTGGTGGAAGCGTCCCTCATCGTGCACGAAGGCACCCCGGGACGACAGCGACGCAGGTCACTTCCCGGCGGAAGCGCACCCCGCGAACAGCTCGGGGTCGAACTCGCCGCCGAACCACGGCGAGAGCCCGGCCCGCGCCGCCGCCAGGAACTCCGCGGGCGACGCCTCGCCGAGCCCGGCGGGCAGCACGCCGAGCAGCGGCGCCCCGGCCGCGACCGGCAGGTCTTCGAGGTTGGACAGCGACGCGAGGTCCGGCTCGGCGGGCCACGCGCCGATGATCACCCCGGCCACCGTGAGCCCGCGTTTCGTGGCGACCTCGGCGGTGAGCGCGGTCGCGTTGAGCGTGCCGAGCCCGGCCTCGGCCACGATGATCACCAGCGAGCCGAGCGACCAGGCGACGTCGGCGAGGCTGGCGCCGGTGCCGTCGAAGCGCACCAGCAGCCCGCCCGCGCCCTCGATCAGCGTGAGGTCGTGCCCGGTGTCCAGGTCGGACGCCGCGCGGGCGATCTCGCCGGGGTCGAGCGTGGGCAGGCCGCTGCGGCGGGCCGCGGCCTCGGGCGAGAGCGGGTCGGGGTAGCGGCGCAGCTCGCGGGTGGTGACGCCGTCGCCGGCCAGGCGGACGACGTCGGCGAGGTCACCGGGCTCGTCGGGCCGCACGCCGGTCTGGGCCGGTTTCAGCACGGCGACGCGCTGCCCGCCGGCCACGGCCAGCGCCGCGATCGCCGCCGTGGTGATCGTCTTGCCGACCCCGGTCCCGGTCCCCGTCATCACCAGCATGGTCACGGACCATGAACATAGTGACCCCGGGGACCGGGCCGCAGCCCGGGCTCAGGCCGGGCAGGCGGTGTCCGCGGCCGGGCGGACGCCGTCGGCGAGGTAGCGGGCCACCGTCGCGTTCGCGCAGGCGTTGGTGCCGAACAGGTACGCGCGGTGCCCGCCCTGGTCGACGCTCACCAGCCGGGCCCGGTCGCCCAGCGCCCGCCGCATCTCGACGCCGCCCGGGTAGTCCGTGCCGTTGTCGCGCAGGTTCTGGACCATCAGGATGTTCGACGGGCCGTAGTCCCCGATGCGCACCTGCGGTTCGGTCTTGCGCGCCGGCCAGAACGCGCACGCCCACACGTTCGCCGCCGCCGCGCCGAGCAGCGGGTAGGCCGCCCGGTCGTGGTCCACCGCGCGCCGGTAGACCTCGACGTCGGTGGGCCAGCCGTCCATGTTGCAGACGATCGAGAGCAGCCCGGAGAAGTCGAAGCCGGGCGGCAGCGGCGGCCGCGTGATCGTGCCGTCCGCCGCCTGCTGGTAGACCTGCGCGAGCAGCGGGAACGTCGCGTCCGACTGGGTCAGCGCCTCGTTGATCCAGCGGAACGTGGCGCCGTCGACGGTCTCGATCGGCGTCTGGTCGAGCTTCGCGGCCAGCTCGAAGTACTTCGCCTTGACGGCTTCGGGGGTGTCGCCGAGGCCGTAGGTCGCGTTCTGGGAGGCCGCCCAGGCGGCGAAGTCGGGGAAGTGCTTCTCCAGGCCCGGGGCGAACCGGCGCGACCAGGTGTAGTCGAGGCCGTTCGGGCCGGTCGAGCTGTCCAGCACGAACCGGTCCGTGCGCCACGGGTACATCGTGGCGTAGGTGGCGCCGAGGAACGCGCCGAAGGAGTAGCCGAGGAACGAGACCTTCCGCTCGCCCAGCGCCGCCCGGATGCCGTCGAGGTCACGCGCGACGTTCCGGACGGTGATGTGGGGCAGCAGCGGCGCCGACGGCGCGGCCGCGCAGCCCTGGGCGTTCTGGCGGGCGACACCGGCCTGCTTGTCGACGTCCGCGTTCGTCACGGCGTAGGCGGGCGGGATCATGAACGTCACCGGCAGGTCGCAGGTGACCCGGGTGCTGTTCCCGGCGCCGCGCGGGTCGAACGCGACGAGGTCGTAGGTGTCCCGCACGGACTGCGGCAGCCCCAGCGCGATCAGCTGCAGCGGCAGGGAAAGCTGCGAGTCGCCCTGCGAACCGGGGTTCAGCAGCAGCACGCCCCGGCGCTTCGCCGGGTCGGCGGCGGGCAGCCGGGAGAACGCGAGCGTGATCTGCTGCCCGGTCGGGCGGGCGTAGTCGAGCGGCACGCTCATCGACGTGCACTGCAGGCCCTGGGTCGGTTCGGGCACCCCGGCGCACGGGCCCCACGTGAGCGTGGTGCCCGTGGCGGCCGCGGTGGCCGGGAACCCGGTCACCGCGGCCAGCACGGCCACGGCGAGCACCCGGATACGTCTGGAAAGCGACATGGACTGGCCATCCCCCTTCGGCGCGACGGCGCGCGGGCTCCCCGTCCCGTGTGCCTTGTGGACGCCCGAAGTTAGGAGGTCGTGCCCCACCCGGGAACCGCCGTTCGGGCTACTGCCCCGCGGCTGTGAACGCGCGCGCCTCCCCGTCGAGCAGGTGCACGCTGGCGGCCCCGACGTCGAAGTACATGCCGGTCAGCTGCAGTTTCCCGGCCGACTCCGCCGCCGCGACCAGCGGGTACTCCCGCAGGTGCTCGAGTTGTTGCAGAACGTTGTGCAGTGCCAGCCGGTCGGCCTCGCGAGCGGGCCGCACGCCGTCGACGGTGACGACGTCTTCGCGCCGGGTGCTGGGTTCGACGTGCCGCAGCCAGTCGCCCAGCGGTCCCGCCGGCGCGCCGTCGGTGACGGCTTTCATTGCGCCGCAAGAGGAATGTCCGCAGACGACGATCTCCGCCACCCCGAGCACGCCGACCGCGAATTCGATCGACGCGTTCATCGACGGGTCGGCTTGGCCGGGTGGGACGAGGTTGCCGATGTTCCGGATGGTGAAGAGGTCTCCCGGGCCGCTCGTGGTGATGAGATTGGGCACGATGCGAGAATCGCCGCACGTGATGAACAGCGTCCGCGGCTTCTGGCTGTCGGCCAATCCGGACAAGGTGTCCTTCAGCAGCGGCGCGGCCCGGCGGTGGAACTCGGTCGCGCCGCGGCGGGTGTGCTGCGCCGGGATGCCTTCGACGGCCTGCCAGGCCGACCACGGCGCGAGCCACCGCGGCACCGCCCGGCTCGCGGCGAGCCGGGACCGTGTCGGGCGCCCGGCTTTCCCTTCGCCGAACCAGGGGTGGCCGATCTCGTCGACGTCGACCGTGCCGCCCGCGCGTTCGTGCGCCTGCTGCCAGGTGTGCAGGCTTTCGAAGGCGGCGTGGTCGAGGTAGTCCACGACCAGCTCCAGCCGCACCGGCACGCCGGCCGGGACACCGCCGAGCACCTTCGACAGCCGCGGCACTGACAGGAACGTCAGCACGCCTTCGACGACGACGCGCCGGGTGTCGCCTTCGGACTCGACGTGGATGCCCGACCAGAGCGTGCGGCGCAGCATCAGCACCAGCGCCAGCCCGATACCCGCGAGCACGCCGGTGAGCAGGTCGAACACCACGACCCCGGCGAGGGTGAGCAGGTAGACGGGCAGGTCGCCGTGGGCGAGGACGGTCCTCATGTGGCCGGGGTTGACCAGCTTCGCGCCGACGTGCACCAGCAACCCGGCCAGCGCCGCCAGCGGGATGCTTTCGATCAGCCCGGCGAGCAGGACGACGAACAGCAGCACCCAGACGCCGTGCAGCACCGCCGACGCCCGGGACTTCGCCCCGGCGGCGACGTTGGTGGAGCTGCGGACGATGACGCCGGTGACCGGCAGCCCGCCCAGCGCGCCGGACACCATGTTGGCCGCGCCCTGGCCGACCAGCTCGCGGTCGAGGTGGGCGCGCGGGCCGGTGTGCAGGCGGTCGACCGCGACCGCCGAGAGCAGGCTCTCGACGCTGGCGATCAGCGCGATGGTGACGACGGCGAGCGCGAACCCGCCCCAGCCGTCGGGCAGCTGCGGGACGAAGTGGACGTCCAGCAGGTCACCGGGCAGCTCGACGCGGGGCAGCGTCATCGCGAAGACCACGGAAACGACGGTCGCGAGCGCGATCGCCGCCAGCGGGCCCGGCACGCGCCGCACGGCCTTCGGCAGGCGCGGCCAGGCCAGCAGGATCGCGATGGTGAGCAGGCCGACGATGGTGGCCGAGTCGTGGTGGGCGACGATCTGGCCGGGCAGCTCGGCGATGTTCTCGATTGCGGAGCTCTGCGCCTTGCCGCCGAGGATGACGTGCAGCTGGCCGAGCACGATCGTGACGCCGATGCCGGCCAGCATGCCGTGCACGATGGCGGGCGAGATGGCCAGCGCGGCGCGCGCGATGCGGCTCAGCCCCAGCAGGATCTGCAGCGCGCCGGCGGCGACGGTGATCGCGCAGGTGACGGCCCACCCGAACGTCTGGATGGTTTCGGCCATGACGACGGTCAGCCCGGCGGCGGGCCCGCTCACTTGCAGCGCGGAGCCGCCGAGGGCACCGGCGACGATGCCGCCGACGACGGCGGCCACCAGCCCGGCGGCGACCGGCGCGCCCGAGGCGAGGGCGATGCCGAGGGACAGGGGAACAGCGACGAGGAAGACGACCAGTGAGGCCGGCAGGTCGTGGCGGAGCACGGCGAGGGGTCTCATGATCACCATGCAACCGGAAATCGAGTGAAATGTCCGCTATGTGCCACTCGTTCGGGTGAACAACTGGCCACATTTAGCCCGAATGTCACAAACCGGACAGATCGTTAACACACCGTTCACAAGATCGAATCGGTCACCCGACAGTTGAATCCCGTATTACACAAGGGTTTCCGCTCACCGGCACAAGCGCCCCAATGTGGCCTTGGTTGCGTCTCACGCACCGAAGGCCGCCTTGGTTGCGTCAGACGCACCGAAGGCCACATTGGGGCGCTTCGGTCAGTGCTCGAGGGCGCCCGCCGGGACGAAGCCGCGGGCCGCGTTGTCCAAAAGGGACACCTGGGCCGCGCCGACGTCGAAGTACATCCCGGTCAGCCGGAGCCCGCCGCGGGCCAGCGCCGCTGCCACCACCGGGTAGCCGCGCAGGGTTTCCAGCTGCTGCACGACGTTCTGCAGCGCGAGCTGGTCGGCCTCGGCGGCCGGGCGTTCGCCGTCGAGCAGGAGCGGTGCCTCGCGGCCGCGGCGCCGCAGCGTCGCCTCGCCGTGGCGCAGCCAGCTGCCGAGCTGGTCGAGGCCGTCGGGTGCCTGGCCGAGCAACGCCTTCATCGCGCCGCAGCCGGAATGCCCGCACACCACGATCTCGGCGACGCCGAGCACGCCGACCGCGTACTCGATCGCCGCGCCGACCGACGAGTCCTCGCCGTCCGGCGGCGGCACCAGGTTGCCGATGTTCCGCACGGTGAACAGGTCGCCCGGCCCGCTCGTGGTGATGAGGTTCGGCACGATCCGCGCGTCGCCGCAGGTGATGAACAGCGTGTGCGGCTGCTGGCCGTGCGCGAGGCCGCTCCACGTGTCGCGCAGCAGCGGCGCCGTGCGGCGCTGGAACTCCGAAGCACCGCGGCACAGCAGGGAGCTGGCGGAGCGCTGGGCGGGCAGCACGACGTGCTCGGCCTGCCACTGCGACCACGGCGCGAGCCACCGCGGCACGACGCGCGCGGCGACGCTGCGGCGCACGGTCGGCGCGCCCGAGCGGCCGCGTTCGAACCAGGGGTGCCCGATCTCGTCGACCGTCACCGGCCCGGCGTGCGCCTGCTGCCAGCCGCGCAGGCAGTCGAACGCGGCGTGGTCGAGGTAGTCGACGAGCAGCTCGAGCGTGACTTCGGCGTCCGGGGGCACTTCGGCGAGCACGCGGGTCAGCCGCGGCACCGAGAGGAACGTCAGCGCGCCTTCGATGACGACGCGGTGGCGCTCGCCGTCGCGTTCGACGTGGATGCCGGAGAAGATCATCCGCCGCAGCATCAGCGCGAGCGCCAGCAGGATCCCGGCCGCAACGCCGGTGAGCAGGTTGACGGCGACCGCCCCGAGGAGCGTGACGGCGTACACCGGCAGGTCGCCGTGGCGGCGGACTTCCTTGAGCCCGTTGAGGTTCACCAGCTTCGTCCCGACGTACACCAGCAGCGCCGCGAGCGCGGCCAGCGGGATCAGCCGCAGCACGCCGGTGAGCAGGAGGCAGGCGGCGAGGATCCAGGCGCAGTGCAGGATCGCCGAGAGCCGGGTGCGCGCGCCCGCCTCGTAGTTGGTCATGCTGCGCACGATGACGCCGGTGACCGGGAACCCGCCGAGCGCGCCGGCGGCGACGTTCGCCGCGCCCTGCCCGACGAGCTCGCGGTCGAGGTCGGTGCGCGGGCCGCCGCGCAGCTTGTCGACCGAGACGGCCGAGAGCAGGCTCTCCAGGCCGGCGATCAGCGCGATGGTGAGCGCGGCGGCGGCGAACCCGCCCCAGCCGCCGTCGGGCAGCCGCGGCACGACGAGCAGGGCGGGCAGCCCGGCCGGGAGGTCGACGCGCGGCAGGGTCAGGCCCGCCGCGACGGAGAGACCGGTGGCCAGCGCGACGGCGGCCAGCGGCCCGGGCACCCGGCGGACGGCTTTCGGCAGCCGCGGCCACGCCAGCAGCACCGCGAGGGTGACCACGCCGATCAGCACGGCCTGGTCGTGGTGCGCGGCGATCCGCGCGGGCAGCGCGAGGACGTTGGCGAGCGCGGAGCCCTGCGCGGTGCCGCCGAGCACGACGTGCAGCTGGCCGAGCACGAGCGTGACGCCGATGCCGGCGAGCAGGCCGTGCACGATGGCGGGCGACACGGCGAGGGCGGCGCGGGCGGCCCTGGTGAGGCCGAAGAGGATCTGCAGCAGGCCGGCGGCGACGGTGATCGCGCAGGTGACCGGCCAGCCGTGGGTGGCGATCGTGTCGGCCAGGACCACGGTGAGAGCGGCGGAGGGTCCGCTGACCTGCAGCGGCGATCCGCCGAAGAGACTCGCGACCAGCCCGCCGACGACGGCGGAGATCAGGCCCGAGAGCAGCGGCGCCCCGGCGGCGAAGGCCACGCCGAGGGACAGGGGGACGGCGACGAGGAAGACGACTATCGACGCGAGGACGTCGTGCTTGAGGTTCTGCAGGAAGGGCGGTCCGGTGTCGTGTTCACCACGAACGATCTCGATCATGGGGGCAGGATCGCGGAAACGGGGCGAAAAGTCCGCTATGCAAGCATTTCTCGCGTTTGGTCCGGCACGCGATCAGCCCGCCGGGCCCGGCTTTTCACACTTGCCGCCTCCGCCGTTCGCGTGGTGATGATCTTCGACCGCGACGGAGTGCGACGATGAGGCCCCTTCGGGTCTCGGTGTGCGCGTGGTCACACCCGATGTGCTGAATTCAGGCCTTGGCGGCGACCGCGAGCATCGCCCCGGTGATCACGGCGAGGTCCTCGTCGGTGGAAACGTAGGGCGGCATGGCGTAGACGAGGTCCCGGAAGGGCCGCAGCCAGGCACCGTGCTCGGTGACGACGTCGGTCGCGACGCCCATGTCGACCGGGTGGTCGAGCTGCAGCACACCGATGCCGCCGAGCACGCGCACGTCGGCGACGGCGGGCAGGTCGCGCGCCGTCGCCAGGCCGTCGAGCAGGCCCTTCTCCAGGCGGGCGACGTCCTGGCGCCAGCTGCCGTCGGCGAGGAGGCCGAGCGAGGCGTTGGCGACCGCCGAGGCGAGGGGGTTGCCCATGAACGTCGGCCCGTGGGCCAGCACGGGCAGGGCGCCGCGCGAGATGCCGTCGGCGACCTCGGGGGTGCACAGTGTGGCCGCCATGCTGAGGTAGCCGCCGGTGAGCGCCTTGCCGAGGCACAGCACGTCGGGGGTGACGCTCGCGTGGTCGGCGGCGAAGAGGGCACCGGTGCGGCCGAAGCCGGTGGCGATCTCGTCGAAGATCAGCAGGACGTCGTGCGCCTCGGTCAGTTCGCGCAGGGCGCGCAGGTAGGCGGGGTGGTGGAACCGCATGCCCCCGGCACCCTGCACGACGGGCTCGACGATGACGGCGGCGAGTTCCCCGGCGTGCTCACCGATCGCGGCCGCAAGAGTGTCCATATAGGACTGATCGGGCGGGGTGTCGAAGCCGGAGGGCGGCGCGGGCACGAAGACCTGTTCGGGCAGAACGCCGCGCCACAGCGAGTGCATGCCGCCGTCGGGGTCGCACACGCTCATCGGCGTGAAGGTGTCGCCGTGGTAGCCGCCACGCCAGGTGAGCAGCTTCCGCTTGGCGTCCATGCCCCGCGAACGCTGGTACTGCAGGCACATCTTGGCGGCGACCTCGACGGAGACGGAGCCGGAGTCGCAGAGGAAGACGTGCTCGAGACCGTCGGGCGTCAGGTCGACGAGGGTCTTGGCCAAGGTGATGGCCGGTTCGTGGGTGAGGCCACCGAACATGACGTGGCTCATCCGCCCGGCTTGCGCGGCGAGCGCGGCGTCGAGGACGGGGTGCCGATAGCCGTGGATGGCCGACCACCAGGAGGACATGCCGTCGACGAGTTCGCGGCCGTCGGCGAGCTTCAGCCGGACGCCGTCCGCTTCGGTGACCAGCAGGGAAGGCACCTTCGCGGGCATGGGCGCGTAGGGGTGCCAGACGTGCTGGGCGTCGAGGGCGAGCATGTCGGCGGAGTCCATCCGCCGATTAAAACACCGGCCCGCGCGCCTGGATCGGGGGTGGTGCGCAGGTCACACGCTCCCGTGCCGCTCGTGAGTGGGAAACAGGGTTAGAACACTGTTTCCCACTCACGAGCGCGCGGGCGTCACAGGCGGACCGGCAGGGCCTCCAAGCCGTGCACCAGGGAACTCGGCCGGTAGACCAGCTCATCCGGCTTGGCGTCCAAAGCCAACCCCGGGAACCGCGCCAGCAACCCACCCAACGCGATCTCCGCCTCCAGCCGGGCCAGCGGCGCGCCAACGCAGTAGTGGATCCCGTGCCCGAACGCCAAATGCCCGCCAGCCGCACGCGTGATGTCGAGGCGGTCCGGCTCCGGGTAGCGCTCCTCGTCGCGATTCGCGCCCAGCAGCGAGACCAGCACGAACTCGCCCTCCGGGATCGTCACGCCGCCCACCTCCACCGGCTCCGCCGTGAACCGCAGCGTGGCCAGGTGGATCGGGCCGTCGAAGCGGAGGAACTCCTCGACCGCGTTCGGCAGCAACGACGGGTCACTTCGCAGCAACGCCAGCTGCTCCGGCTCGCGCAGCAACGCCAGCACGCCGTTCGCGATCAGGTTGACCGTCGTCTCGTGGCCGGCCACCAGCAGCAGGAACGCCATCGACACCAGCTCGGCCTCGGACAGCGAATCGCCGTCGTCGCTCGCGTGGACCAGGTCCGACAGCAGGTCCTCGGCCGGCTCGGTCCGCTTCTGCGCGATCAGGTCCGTCAAGTACGCGAACATGTTCTGCGCCGCCGCCTGCATCGCCTCCGGTGTCGACGAGCTCAGCAGCGTCTTGGACCACTCGGAGAACTCCGTGCGGTCCGCCGCGCGCACGCCGAGCAGCTCGCAGATCACCGTGATCGGCAACGGCGCGGCGAACGACGCCAGCAGGTCGGCCCGCTCCCGCCCGGCCAGCCCGTCGAGCAGCTCCGCGGTGATCTCCTCCACCCGCGGCCGCAGCCGGGCGACGGTCCGGGCCGTGAACGCCTTGTTCACCAGCTTCCGCAACCGCGTGTGGTCCGGCGGGTCGGAGTTGAGCATGTGGAAGCTCAGGTCCTGGCCCACGCCGCCCTGCGCCGGCTCGCCGGACGGCAGCTTCGCCTCGAACAACGCGCGGGCGCGCCCGCTGTCCTTGCTCAGCCGCGGGTCGGCCAGCAGCAGCCGGGCCTCGGCGAAGCCGGTCACCAGGTAGCACGGCAGCCCGCGCGGCATCTTCGCGCGGCGCACCGGCCCCTCCGCGCGCAGCAGCTCCGCCAGCAGGTGCGGGTCCTGCGCGAAGTCTTCCGCCACTTCGTAAGTCGTCATTCCGCCCCCAGGTGGTCCCGCGTCAGCGTTCGGCGAGTGCCGCCACCACGCGCTCGGTCACGTCCTGCCAGTATGCCCGTTGTTCCTCGCGTTCTTCCGCTCCGGAAAGCCATTCCTGGTGGAACCGCAGCGTGGTCTTCGCCCCCGAGCCGCTGAGGCGCACCTGCACCGTCGAGTCGTGGTCCCAGTCGCTCGGCCGCCACGTGAGCCGCACGCGGTCGCCTTCGGCGTAGCCGCGGATCTCGCCGACCGTGCCGTTCGCCGTCTCGTACTCCGCGCCCTTCTCCCGCGGCAGCTCGACGCCGGGGCCGAGCCAGATCGCGACGCCCTCCCGGCTGACCAGGAAGTCCCAGACCGTTTCCGCCGGGTACGGCAGGGTCCGCGAAACCCCGATGTTCCAGCCGACATCGGCGGTCTTCCCCACTGAAGAAGTCATGCCCGCATCCTCCCACCGGGGTACGACAAAACCGGGCGGTGGCCCGGGGGCAGGATGGGAAACCGTGCGCTACCGCCCCATTTCCCCGGCCGCGCTGGCCGAAGAGCTGACCGAACGCGTCGACGCGCTCACCGAGCGCCGACGGATCGCGGTCGCGATCGACGGCGCGGCGGGTGCGACGGAAACCACAGAACTCGCCGACGCCCTGGTCGATCCCCTGCGCCTGCGCGGACGGGCGGCGCTGCGCGTGTCGGCGCGCGACTTCCTGCGCCCCGCGTCGCTGCGCTTTGAGCACGGCCGCACGAACCCCGACGCCCGCTACACCGAATGGCTCGACCTCGGCGCGCTCCGCCGCGAAGTCCTCGACCCCTTGGGCGAGAACGGCTCCGGCGAAGTCCTGCCTTCGCTGTGGGACGCCGAACGCGACCGCGCCACCCGCGCCGAGCGCGTGCCGGTCCCCGAAGGCGGGGTCGTGGTCCTCGACGGCGAGCTGCTGCTCGGCGCGGGACTGGCCTTCGACCTGGCCGTGCACCTGTGGCTGTCCCCCGCCGCGCTGCGCCGCCGCGTGCCGGACACCTGGGCCGTCCCGGCGTACGAGCGCTACGAGGCGGAAGTCGACCCCAGCGCGCTCGCCGACGTCGTCGTGCGCGTCGACGATCCCCGCCACCCGGCGCTCTACACGCCGTGAGCGCCTAGCGGACGACGGCCACCGGTTCGCCGTCCAGCAGGCCGGACAGTCGCTCGGCCATGACGTCCCAGCGCCAGTTCTCGGTCACCCAGGTGCGGCCGGCCTCGCCCATCCGCCGCGCCCGCACCGGGTCCGCCAGCAGGCTGGCGAGGGTCTCGGCGAGCTGGTCGACGTCCCGGCCCTCGACGACGTGCCCGGTGACCTCGTCGAGCACCGCCTCCGGCGCGCCACCCGAGTTGCCCGCCACCACCGGCAAACCGGTCGCCGAAGCCTCCAGGTAGACGATGCCGAGCCCTTCGACGTCGAGCCCCTTGCCGCGTGTGCGGGCGGGCATGGCGAAGACGTCGCCCGCGGCGTAGTGGGCGGGTAGCTCGGCCCACGGCACCGACCCGGTGAGCACGACGTCGCGCTCCAGGCCGAGGTCACCGACCAGCGCGGCCAGTTTCTTGCGGTACGGACCGCCGCCGACGATCAGCAGCGCCGCGTCCGGCACGCGCTCGCGGATCCGCGGCAGGGCCCGGATCAGCTGGTCCTGACCTTTGCGGGGGACCAACCGGGACACGCACACCACGGTCGGCCGGTCGCCGAGGCCGTGCCGGGCGCGGATTTCCTCGCGGGCACCGGGATCGGGCCGGAACAGCTCGGTGTCCACACCGGACGGCAGCAGCTCCAGCCCGGCCATCGGGCCGAACGCCGCCGCGAACCGGCCGCGCGTGTAGCGGCTGACGTAGGTGACGACGTCGGCGGTGTCGCCGATGCGGCGCAGCGCCTGCCGCGAGCCGGGGAGCATGGACCAGCCGACCTCGTGGCCGTGCGTGGACGCCACCACGCGCCGCGCCCCGGCCTGGCGCAACGGGTGCCCCAGCAGCGCGAGCGGCGCGGCCGCGCCGAACCAGACGGCTTCGCAGTCCCGCGCGCGCATGATCTGCTTCGCGCGGCGCAGCACGTCCGGCGTCGGCAGCATCAGCGACGTCGGGTGCCGGACGACCTCGAACGGCGCCTCGGCGTCGAACTCTTCGTGCGACCCCGTCCGCGACTCCCACGACGGCGCGTAGACGACCAGGTCGTCCGCCGGCAGCCGGGTGGCCAGCGAGTTCAGGTAGTTCTGGATCCCGCCGGGCCGCGGCGGAAAGTCGTTGGTCACGAGCAGGGTCTTGAGCACGCCCCCGAGGCTAGCGGCAGCCCACTCTTCGTTCGGGGGCCCGGGTGGCGAAGCCCCCGGCCCGAGGCGGAGCCTCGGATGACACGGCGAAGGGGCGGCACCGCGTGTGCGGTACCGCCCCTCCGGACGCTGCTCGGGTCACGACGTCGGGCGTCGCGCCCCCGCGTACTGGCTCTGCAGCGGCGAGATCTTCACGACGTCGCCGGTGTCGGGCGCGTGCACCATCTTGCCGTCGCCGAGGTACATGCCGACGTGCGAGACGGGCGAGTAGTAGAACACGAGGTCGCCCGGCTGCAGCTGGTCGCGCGGCACCGCGGCGCCGAACGTGGACTGCTCGCGGCTCGACCGCGGGAGGGTGATGCCCGCCTGCTTGTAGGCCCACAGCATCAGGCCGGAGCAGTCGAACGTGCTCGGCCCGGTGGCACCCCACTTGTACGGGCTGCCGAGCTTGCTCAGCGCCGCGTCCAGCGCGGTCTGGGCGGCCGCGGTGGGGGCCTTGAGGCCGGGCGCGGAACCGCCGCGGTCGTTCTGGGCGGCCTTGTCGAGCGCGCTCAGGTTCTTGTTGGCCGCCTTCAGCTGCTCGATCTGGTCGTCGAGCGTCTTCTGCTTGGCCTTGATGTCGTCGGTCAGCTTCGCCGCGGCGTCGCGCGCGTCCTGCGCCCGCTTCGCGGCGTCGGCGGCCTTGTTGGCGGCATCGGTGGCCTGCTGGACGGCGCCGGTGAGGTTGCCCATCGCGCCGTTCTTCTCGGTCGCGATGACCTCGAGCGCCGACGAGCGGTCCAGGAAGTCCTGGGTCGAGGTGCCCGCCAGCAGCGCGGACAGCTTGTTCAGCTGGACGCCGCTGGTGAACGACGCGCCGGCGAACTTGTCGACCTCGGCCTGGTACTTCTTCTGGTTGCCTTCGGCGGCCAGAGCCTGGTCCTTCGCCGCGTTGACGTCGTTGGTGGCCTTGTCGAGCTCACCCTGCTTGGCCTTCAGGTCGTCCTGGGCCTTGAGCAGGTCTTCGTTGAGCTTTTCGGCCTGCGCCGCGAGATCGCGGTACTGGGCGAGGGCGTCCGAGCCGGTGGGCGGGGCCTGGAGGACGGGGACGGGGGCGGCGGTGGCCGTCGGCTGGGCGATGGTGACGAGGGTGATCACCGAAGCCGCCGCGAGGGCACCTGAAACCACGCGCCTAACTGGATGCGACTGCACGGTCGCGCGGGTCTCCTTTGCGTCTCGGCCGCCGTCGGGGACCGGGGCACGAAGAGGCCGGGGAGTCCTCTTCGCCGCTGTCCCCACCGCTTCGGGGCTGCTTCGACCGCAACAGGTGAAGCAAAGCGGTGGTGTTCCGGTTCCCAGCTTCCCGACAAAGCTGCGTCCGGCGGCGATCTCGCGTCGCCGCCTCATCGACGGCCGGGGGCCACGAGATCTCGGACAGGTTACGAAAAGACCGCCACCGCGTCCACCACCTCCCGGCCAAAAACTCTCCGTAGCGCCCGGAAACACCATCGGACCAGCCATGGAGAAAACCTGTGACGGGCGTTACACGCTGGGGATATTCCCGACCACCTTTCGACTACCGACCGTTCACCCGATCCGATCGACCTTTCGGCGCGCCGACACGAAACGGGCGTGTCAGGCGGTCCGCTCGGCCGGTCCCTCGACCAGGCGCAGCCGCGGCACCATCCCCGCTTCGGCGAGCGCGGCCACGGCGCGGCGCTCGTCGGCGTCCCAGACGACGGCGGGCGGCGCGCCGAGCAGCACGGTCACCACGCAGTCGTGGCAGGAGATGCCGCGCACGACGCAGCGGTCGCAGTCGACGACCAGGTTTTCGATGTCCTCGACGGAAATGTGCGAGACGTCCACTTCGGACAGCTCGGGGGTGTCGCTCATGTGGTCCTCCTCACTCCGGAACCGATTCGAGGAGGACGGTAGGCGACACCACCGACAATTTCCGGCGGTCAGACCCGCGACAGGCGGCTGACCAGCACCGATGACGGCGTCGGGTGCGCCCCGCCGCTCCGCACCGAGTCCGCGACCGCGCGGTCGGACGTCGCGACGACCATGGGCCGCCCGGCGGGCTCGGCCGCGACGAGGTTGCGGATCACGTCGTCCGCCAGCACCCCGCGGTCGGAGAAGAGCACCCGCACCCCGCGCGGCACGGAAGCCGGGACCGAAAGCACGCCCGCGCCGTCGAACACGACCGTGACCTCGGCGGACGTGCGCGCGGCCAGCGCGGAGAGCTGGTGGATCAGCCGGTCGCGCTGGTCGGCCAGCGCCAGCTCCGGGTAGCCGGTCTTGGTGACGTTGTAGCCGTCGACGATCAGGTGCACGTTGGGCAGGGCGAGGTAGCGGTCCAAGGTGGACACGTCGGCGATCTTGCCGCCCTGGCCGGTGCCGGTGCTGGCCCCGCGCACCATGTCCGCGGGCCGGGCGCCCCGCGCGCCGAGGGCGAGCTCGCGGCGCAGGCCGGTGACCGCGCCGTCGATCGTGTCGATGAGCAGGGCGAGACGCACTTCGTCGGCTTCGCGGGCCTCACGCGCGGACTGGCGCGCGATTTCGGCGTCGGCGACGGCGCGTTCGGCCCGCACGCGCTCGCTGGCCACCCGCTGCCGTTCCCGCTCCAGCTGGGCGTTCAGGGCCGCGATCTCGTCCGTACGGGCCGCGGCCCCGCGTTCGGCCTCGGCGGACGCCGCCTGGGCCGCGTCCTTCGCCTGGCGCAGCTGGACGCCTTGTTCGCGAAGACGCTTCAGGAGCTTCTCGACTTCGCCCTCGCGCTCCCCACGGGCGTTCTCGGCGGCTTCTTTGGCTTCGGCGAGCTCGGCGCGGACCTGCGCGAGCTCGGTTTCGAGGCGCTGGGCGCGGGCGAGGGCCGCGTCGCGCTCGGCGCGCAGGGCGTTCTCCTCGGCGTTCTTCGCGACGAGCCGGACGCGCCCGGCCGCCCCGGACTCCCCGAGCAGGACGGCCGCGGCCGCGGCGGCGACGGAATCGGCCGCGTTGGGGTCGAGGGCGTCGGTGCGGTGCTCGCGCAGCCATTCGATGACGGCCGTGCGGAACTGCGAAGACTCGCCGAGCGAGGTGAGCAGCGCGGCGCCGCCCAGCTTGGCGCGCTTGGCGGGGGCGAACTTGGCGACCGGCCGCAGCTGCCGCGGCACGTCGGTGGCGGGCAGCTTGGCGACGGCGGCCGCGGCCAGCTCGGCGATGCGGTCGCGGACCGGCTCGGGCAGGGCGGGCCAGGTCGCGGGGTCGGGCCGCTCGCCGTCGGCGGGCTCCCCGGCAGGCTCCGGGCGCGGCGCGACACCCGAGGGACCGACGGGTTCCTCGGGCGGCTCCGGCACGAGCGGCTGCGGGTGCATTGGTCCAGGGTAGGCCCCACCCCCGCAGTCCGCCCCGCGCGCCACACGGACCGCGTCCCGACCTGCGGCCCCGGCGGGCGCGCCGGAAACTGTCGGTGGTCGCCTCTACTGTCTCGCACATGCGTTCGGTCCAGGCACAGCTCGCGTTCGACGAGCTCGGAACTCCGTTGCGGGACACCACTTTCGTCGTGTTCGACCTCGAGACGACCGGGGCGGCGCCGGGCGCGCGGGGCATCACGGAGATAGGCGCGGTGAAGGTCCGCGCGGGCGAGGTGCTGGGCGAGTTCGCGACGCTGGTGAACCCGGGCGAGCCGATCCCGCCGCAGATCGTGTCGCTGACGGGGATCACCCAGGCGATGGTCTACGACGCGCCGCCGATCGAGGAGGTGCTGCCGGCGTTCCTCGAGTTCATCGGGGGTGCGGTGCTCGTGGCGCACAACTCGGGGTTCGACACGTCCCACATGCGGGCGGCGTGCGAGGCCCACGGGTACGTGTGGCCGAAGCTGACGGTGGTGTGCACGGTGCGGCTGGCGCGCCGGGTGGTGCCCCGCGACGAGGTGGGCCGGTACAACCTGACGGCGCTGGCGTTGCTGTTCGGCGCGCGCACCCGCCCGACGCACCGGGCGCTGGACGACGCGCGCGCGACGGTCGACGTGCTGCACGGGCTGCTGGAGCGCGTCGGCAACCTGGGCGTCCATTCGCTCGAGGAGCTGATGGGGTACCTGCCGGAGGTGACGGACGCGCAGCGCGCGAAGCGGCACCTGGCGGCGGACCTGCCGTCGGCACCGGGGGTGTACTTGTTCAAGGGGCCGAAGGAGGAGGTCCTGTACGTCGGCACGGCGAAGGACCTGCGGCGCCGGGTGCGGACGTACTTCACGGGTTCGGAGGGGCGGAGCCGGATCCGCGAGATGGTGGCCCTGGCCGAGCGCGTCGACCACGTGGTGTGCGCGCACGCGCTGGAGGCGGAGGTCCGCGAGCTGAGGCTGATCGCGGCCCACCGGCCGGCGTACAACCGCCGGTCGAAGAACCGGCACCAGGGCTGGTGGGTCGGGCTGACCGAGGAGGCGTTCCCGAGGCTGTCGGTGGTGAGGCTGCCCCGCCCGGGCGTGCTGGGCCCGTTCCGCAACCAGGCGGACGCCCGCGCGACGGCGGACACCCTGGCGGGGGCGTCGGGGCTGCGGACGTGCACGCAGCGGATCTCACCGCGTTCCCCGAACGGGACCCCGTGTGTGCTGGCGGAGCTGGGGAGGTGCGGGGCGCCGTGCGCGGGCAGGCAGAGCGTGGAGGCGTACGGCCCGGCGGTGGAGTCGGTGTCGAGGTTGATCGCGGGGTACGACGGAGGCCCCCTGCACACGGCGGCGGCCCAGGTCGAGCGCCTGGCGGCGGGCCAGCACTTCGAGCAGGCGGCACGGCACCGCGACGAGCTGGCGGGGTTGATCCGGGCGTTGGGCCGGGCGCACCGGCAGGCGTCGCTGGCTTCGATCGGCGAGCTGATCGCGGCGGGGCCGGACGGTTCGGGGGGTTGGGAGCTGTCGGTGATCCGGTACGGGAGGCTGGCGTCGGCGGGCGTGGCTCGGCGCGGGGTCCCGCCGATGCCGGTGGTGGAGGCTTTGGTCGCCTCCGCGGAGACGGTGTTGCCGGAGCCGGGGCCGTTGAACGGGGCTCCGCCGGAGGAGGTGGGGGTGTTGTTGCGGTGGCTGGCTCGGCCGGGGGTGCGGTTGGTCCGGACTACACGGCCTTGGGCGGAGCCTGCCGCGGTGGCCGGGTGGCAGGGGTGGCTGGATTTGGTGGCCAGTGCGCATTCGCTGGAGCACGTGGGCTGAGGGGTTTCCGGGCAGATCCGTGGCGCTCAGCCGATCGTCCTCAGGCGACCGAGGCGTCCAGCGCGTCCAGCAGCCAGGTGTGCGTCACGCCCATCGGCGCGGCCTCCCCACTGACCTCCCCCACCAACCCCCAATACCGCCGCAGCTTCGCCCCGCGATCAGCCGCCGTCCGCCGGTTCAACGCCCGGCGGAACTCCGGCGTGTCCTCTGTCCCCCACGCCGCCGCGTGCGCGGCCACGAACCGGTCCAACGCCTCCCCCGGCGCAGGCCGCACACCAGCCGTCACCTGGGGAAACGCCAGCTCGCACGCCGCCGCGACCGAGGCGTGCAAAGCGCCCAGGTCCGCGATCCGGTCATGCCCCACCAGCGTGCTCTCCCGCACCTGAACCGCGAACCCCCGGTCACCGGCCAGCAGCACCAACGACGCGTACGCGACCACCTGCCCCGGCGTCGGCTGCTCAGGCGGCACAGGCGCACTGACCTCGAGAAACATCCGCACGGTCTCCGACGGCAGCGGCCCTGAGGTCATCGGCCGCCACAACCGGACCAACGTCTCGTGCGCCGAATACCCGTCCGAAACCGCCGACAGCAGCTCGAGCCGCGCCGCCCGGTCCGCCGGGGCCGAATCCTCCACCGCGCGCAACACCGACCGTCGCCAGGCCAGCGTCGCCACCTCGCGGTCGAGTGCCGCCCGCTCGGCCGCCACCGCCTCGTCCAACGACCGGCGGCCCGCCAGGACCTCCGTGATCGACCTCAACCCCAAACCCAGCCCGCGCAGGCGCCGGACCAGCGTCAGCCGGTCCACCGCTGCCCCGTCGAACCGGCGGTGCCCTCCCACGCTGCGCGCGGGCTCCAGGAGTCCCTCGTCGCAGTAGAACCTGATCGTGCGGACCGGCACGCCCGTGCGGGTCGCCAGGTCGCCGATCCCGAGTGTGTCTCCGGTCACCTTCCGTCGAACCTCCAGCCAGGTGGAGTTCCTACCGTACGACCATGGACATCGCACGACTCGCCGAGGGACTGCACCACCACACCGCCGCACTGGCCCGGACCGTGGCCGGCGCCGACCCCGACGCCCCCGTCCCCACCTGCCCGGACTGGCCGCTGCGGGTGCTCGTCGGCCACGTCGGCCAGGCCCACCGCTGGTCCGCCGGCAACGTCCGGACCGGCCCCACCCCCGTTCCCGACCCCCTCGACGCCGACCCCGGCACCCCCGACAAGTGGTCCGACTGGCTGCTCCAGGGCGCCGAAGACCTCACCGACGCGGTCCGCGCCTCCGGGGACACGCCCGTCTGGACGTTCTTCGGCCCGCAGCCCGCGACCTTCTGGCTCCGCCGGATGCTCCACGACACCACCATTCACCACGCCGACGCCGCCATCGCCACGAACGCCGCCTTCGCCGTCGAACCGGACCTGGCGGCCGACGCCGTCAGCGAGTGGCTGGAGGTGCTCTCCGACCCCGTCACGGCGAGCTTCCGCCCCGGCTTCGCCGAACTGTGCGGCACCGGCCAAACCCTTCAGCTGAAGCCCGACGACGGCGAGGGCTGGCTCGTCACCCGCGCCCCCGACCGCGTCCGGTGGACCCGGGCCACCGCCGACGCCGACGTCACCCTGGCCGGCCCGCTCCAGGACCTGCTGCTGGTCTTCACGCGCCGCCTGCCCCTGGACCGCGTCTCGGTCGGCGGCGACCGCGCCTTGGCCGAGCACTGGCTGGCCCACACGGCGGCCTAGGATCACCGGCGACACCCGCAGACAAGTCTTGGAGGACCCAGGTGATCACCGCGATCGTGTTGATCCAGGTAGAAGCGGACGCTATCCCGGACGCGGCGCAGGCGATCGCCGACATCGAGGGCGTCGGCGAGGTCTACTCGTGCGCCGGGGACGTCGACCTCATCGCCACCGTCAAGGTGTCCGCGCACGAGGAGCTGGCGGACCTCATCCCCGGCCGGATCGGGAAGGTGCCGGGCGTGCTGGACACGGTCACGCACATCGCCTTCCGGTCCTACTCCCGCGCCGACACCGAGTCGGCCTTCGCCATCGGCGTCGAGGACTGACCGAGGCCCCTCCGAAACGACCGAAGGCCACCTCCCGCGGGAGGTGGCCTTCGTCGTGTGCGGAACTCAGTGGTCCGAGCGCTTGGCGGCCTCGGCCGTCTCGATGCTCTCGAACTCGCCCGGCTCGCCCTGGGTGACCGAGTGGCCGTTGCCGTGCCCGTTGCCCTGGGCCCGCTGCAGCGCGGCGGTCTCCTCGGCCGGGTCCGGCGACCAGAACGTGCCCGGCACGGCCTGACCGGCCGAGCCCAGCTTGTTCATCTTCTTCGGCACGGACGCGCCCTGGTACTCCAGCGGGATCGCGTGGCCGTGGCTGTCGACGCCGGCCAGCGGCTGGTGGATCTCGATGAACTCACCGTGCGGCAGCCGCTTGATGATGCCCGTCTCGACGCCGTGCTCCAGCACCTCGCGGTCGGCCCGCTGCAGGCCCAGGCAGATGCGGTAGGTGAAGTAGTACGCCAGCGGCGGCACGATCAGGACGCCGATGCGGCCCGCCCACGTCGTCGCGTTCAGCGAGATGTCGAACTGGTCGGCGATGATGTCGTTGAAGCCGGACAGCTCGATGACCATGAAGAAGCCCAGCGCCATCGCGCCCAGCGCCGTGCGGACCGGGGTGTCCCGGGGCCGCTGGAGCAGGTTGTGGTGCGCGGTGTCCTTGGACAGCTTCCGCTCGATGAACGGGTAGCCCAGCAGCAGGCCGAACAGGATCGGCATGCCGATCGCGCCGGGGAAGAACACCGCCGGGATCGTGTAGTTCCCGAGGTAGACCTCCCAGGCGGGCCAGATCCGGAGCATGCCGTCGGCCCAGGCCATGTACCAGTCGGGCTGCGAGCCCGCCGACACCTGCGCCGGGTTGTACGGGCCGAAGTTCCACACCGGGTTGATCTGGAACAGGCCCGACATCAGCGCCAGCACGCCGACGACCAGGGTGAAGAACGCCCCGCCCTTGAGCGCGAAGTACGGCATGATCCGGACGCCGACGACGTTGGTCTCCTTGCGGCGCACGCCCGGGAACTGCGTGTGCTTCTGGTACCAGACCAGCGCCAGGTGCGCGCCGACCAGGGCGAGCATGATGCCCGGCAGCAGCAGGATGTGCAGCGTGTACAGGCGCGGGATGATCTGGTCGCCGGGGAACTCCCCGCCGAACAGCGCCCAGTGGATCCAGGTGCCGATCACCGGCACCGAGAGCACGATGCCCGACAGCGTCGCGCGGATACCGGTACCGGAGAGCAGGTCGTCCGGCAGCGAGTAGCCGAAGAAGCCCTCGAAGCAGCCCAGGATCAGCAGCAGGCCGCCGATCACCCAGTTGGCCTCACGCGGGCGCCGGAACGCGCCGGTGAAGAAGATGCGCAGCATGTGCACGGCCATGGACGCGACGAAGATCAGCGCCGCCCAGTGGTGCAGCTGCCGCATGAACAGGCCGCCGCGCACGTCGAAGGACAGGTCCAGCGTCGTGCGGAAGGCCTGCGACATCTCCAGGCCCTGCATGTTCTTGAAGCTGCCGTGGTAGACGACCTCCTGCATGGAGGGGTCGAAGAACAGCGTCAGGTACACGCCGGTCAGCAGCAGGATGATGAAGCTGTAGAGCGCGATCTCGCCCAGCAGGAACGACCAGTGGGTCGGGAACACCTTGTTCATCTGGTGCCGCAGGCCCTTGGCCAGGTGGTACCGCTGGTCGGCGTTGTTCGCGGCGTCGCCCAGCGCCTTTTCGACCGGGCTCGACCCCTTGGTCGGCGTGGTGAGTGAACTCATGACTTACGCTCCCAAAAGGCCGGACCGATGGCCTCGATGAAGTCGCCTCGCGCGATCAAGTATCCCTCTTCGTCCACCGTGATCGGTAGCTGGGCCAGCGGACGGGTCGCCGGGCCGAAAATCGGCTTGGCGTAGTGCAGGGCGTCGAACTGCGACTGGTGGCACGGGCACAGGATGCGGTTGGTCCGCTGCTCGTACAGGGAGGTCGGGCAGCCGACGTGGCTGCAGATCTTCGTGTACGCGTAGTAATCGCCGAAGTTGAAGTCCTCCTGGCCGGCCCGCTTGACCACCTTGGCGGCGTCGGTCGGGCGCAGGCGGATCAGCATGACCGGGTTGTCGACACGGGTCAGCGCCGCGGCCAGCTTCTCCGGGTCGCCCTTTTCGGACTCGCGGTACGGGAAGACGGTCTCCATCGCGCCGGCGTCGAGGTCCTCGGCCTTGACCAGGCTGACCTCTTCGCCCTCCTCCAGCGGCTTGCCGGTGTTGCGGCGCAGGTAGACCTTCTCGCCGGGGAAGTTCGGCTGCCAGCCGGTGTGCCAGAGCGACTCGCGGGTCTCGGTGTTCTTCCAGGGGTTCTTGATGAACGACGCGAGCGGCAGCGCGGCGGCGGCCAGGCCCAGGGCACCGGCGCCGGCGATGGCCGAGCGCTTGATCAGCGAGCGGCGGGCGATGGTGCTGCGGTTCCCGGCGTCGGCCAGGTGCGCCAGGATCGTCTGGCGGTCGACCTCGGCCGAGCCGTTGCCCTCGCCGTCGTGGCGCTCCTGCACCGCGACCTCGGCGGGCACGAACTTCTTCGTGTACAGGATCACGCCGATGCCGAGGCCGAGGATGGCCAGGCCGAGCGTGATGCCGAGCATCGGGGTGTAGAGGCTGTACCAGAAGTGGCCGCTCTCGTTGTCCGGCGCCTCGTACTGCCACGGCCACCAGATCAGCGAGACGACGAACCCGATACCGGCCAGCGCGGACAGGCCGAACCAGAACGCCACCAGGCGCTCGGCGCGACGCTCCGCCCGCGTGCCCTCCACGGGCCACGGGGTCGGGTACTCGACGATCTCGACGCCGTCGAGCTGACCGCCCAGCTTGAGCAGCTGGTCCCGGTCCATCTCAGCCAGCTCCGCCTCCGTCGGCGGCTTAGGCCCCTCGGCACTCATGCCTTCGATCCAATCCACAACGTCACGCCGATCAGCGCGGCGATCCCGACGATAAAGGCGATGACGCCCTCCGAAGCGGGGCCGACCCCGCCGAGGCCGTTACCACCCGGGTCATTGTTGCCGTCCGACACCGACTTCACGTAGGCGACGATGTCCTTCTTCTCCTCCGGCGACAGCTGCCGGTCGGAGAACTTCGGCATGTTCTGGGGGCCGGTGAGCATGGCGGTGTAGATCTGCTCTTCGCTGGCCGGGTCCAGGTTCGGCGCGTACTTGCCGGCGGACAGCGCGCCACCGCGGCCGGTGAAGTTGTGGCACGACGCGCAGTTGAGGCGGAACAGCTCGCCACCGCGGGCCGGGTCGGAGCCGCGCAGGGCCTCGCCCTTCTCGGCGGGCCGCTGGACGCCGCCGCCGTGCGCCTGGATGTAGGCGCCGACCGCGTCGATCTCCGACTCGGTCAGCTTCGGCGGCTTCCGCTCGACCTGCGCCTCCTGGCGCGCGGCGGGCATGCGGCCCGAAGAAGTCTGGAAGTACACCGCGGCGTCGCCGATGCCGATCAGGCTCGGCCCGCGGTCCTGCACGCCCTCGAGGTTGGCGCCGTGGCAGGCGATGCAGGTGTTGTTGTAGACCTGCTCGCCCTGGCGCAGCTGCGCCGGGGTGCCCTGGGCCTGCGCGGTCTGCGGCTCGGGGGCGAACACGGCGTACAGGGCGCCGGCACCCACCAGCGCGATACCGAGCGCGAGCAGGCCGGCGAACCGCCTCCGCAGCTTCGACCGCGCGCGGTAGCGGCGCTCCGACGATTTGGTGCTGGTGGTCATCTTGCGGCAACCCTTGCTGTCAGTTCAGGCCGATGGTGAAGGTGGTGGCGGCTGGTGCGACCTACGGAAGGAGGTAGATCACACCGAAGAGGCCGACCCACACGATGTCGACGAAGTGCCAGTAGTAGGACACGACGATCGCCGACGTGGCCTGGGCGGGGGTGAACTTGCTCAGCTTGGTGCGGATGAGCAGGTACACGAAGGCGATGAGCCCGCCGATGACGTGCAGGCCGTGGAACCCGGTCGCGAGGTAGAAGACCGTGCCGAACGGGCCGGACGGGATCGTCATCCCCTCTTCCACCAGGTTGTGGTACTCGTTGGCCTGGCCGGCGACGAAGATCGCGCCCATGATCAACGTGATGATGTACCAGCGGCGCAGGCCGTAGACGTCACCGCGCTCGGCGGCGAACACGCCGAACTGGCAGGTCAGCGAGGACGCCACGAGGATGATCGTGAACGGGACCGCGTAGCCCACGTTGAGCTCGAACGCCTCGCCGTGCAGCGGCGGCGGCCACTGGCCGGAGGAGTTCTGCGCCTTGACGGTGAAGAACATCGCGAACAGTCCGGCGAAGAACATCAGCTCGCTGGAAAGCCACACGATGGTGCCGACACTGACCATGTTCGGCCGGTTCAGCGAGTGGACCCGCTGACTGATGGTGGGAGCTGCCGTTGTCACGCGTCGCATTATGTCCTCTCGCGCCGCCGCTCCGCCGGGTGGGTCCACGGCGAGCCGTCTGCGTAACCGATCACACCGGATGCCCGGGAAGGTGAGAGCTACTCATGAGTTTGGTGAACCGCCTGCTCAAGCTGGTCAAGAGGCACGAAACGCCTGCTCTCGGGCCCGACGACCCCGGCCTGGCGATCGTCGCCGAGGCCTTCGACCCGGCCGTCGCGGACTCGGCCGTCCTCGCCGGTTCACCCGCATGGGTCGCCGCGGCACCGGCCGTCCTGCGGCACCACCTGCTCCTGCCGCCGGACCGGCTCGCCGAGGCGGCGTCGATCCTCGCCCAGGACGGCTATGAGCTGCGAGAACAGTCCCCCTCGGGCGAGCTGACGTCGGTGCTCGCGGTGCGCGTCCAGGTGCTCGACGCCCTGCACTGCGCCCAGGAACGGTCGCGGATGGCGGGCCTGGCGCAACGATTGGGCGGCGACGCGCTGGGCTGGGACGCGCTCCAGCCGGAGCCGACCGCGTGATGTCGGTCTCGGCCGATACGATCGGGGCGCGAGACGTGACGAGACGGAGGCGTGCTCAATGGGCGAGGCGATGCGGGTCCTGGTGTTCAGCCACAAGCCGGAGGTGCGCGAGGCGATCGTGAACGCCGTCGGCCGTCGCCCGGCGGCGGACCTGGGGCGCGTGGAGTACGTCGAGGCGGCGGGCATCGCCGACGTGCTGTCCGAGGTGGACGAAGGCAACGTCGACCTGGCGATCCTCGACGGCGAGGCGCAGCCGACCGGCGGCATCGGCCTCTGCCGCCAGCTCAAGAGCGAGATCGCCGATTGCCCCCCGATCGTGGTCGCGGTGCGGCGCAAGGACGACCGGTGGCTGGCGACGTGGTCGCAGGCGGACGCCGTGCTGGTGCACCCGCTGGACCCGCTGACCGCCGCGGAGACCGTCGCCGACGTGCTGCGCGCGCGACGGGTCCCCGTCGTGAACGGCTGAGCCCGGTGACCACCCCGGTCCCCCGCACCTGGCCACCCCTGCTCAAGCAGCTCGTCGCCCGCGTCGACCTGTCCGAAGAGGACACGGCGTGGGCGATGGACCAGATCATGAGCGGCGCGGCGAGCCCGGCCCGGATCGCCGGGTTCGCGGTGGCGCTGCGCGCCAAGGGCGAGACGCCCGAGGAGATCGCCGGGATGGCGGCCACGATGCTGGCGCACGCCCGGAAGGTCGAGCTGGACCGGCCGGCCGTCGACATCGTCGGCACCGGCGGTGACGGCTCGAACTCGGTGAACATCTCGACGATGGCGACGATCGTCACGGCGGCCGCCGGCGCGCCGGTGGCCAAGCACGGCAACCGCAGCGCGTCGTCGAAGTCCGGCGCGGCCGACGTCCTCGAGGCGCTCGGCGTCACGATCAGCCTGCCGCCGGAGGACGTCCGGCGCAGCCTCGCCGAGGTCGGCATCGGGTTCTTCCTCGCGTCGGCGTTCCACCCGGCGCTGCGCCACGCGGGCCCGGTCCGCAGCGAGCTCGGCATCCCGACGACGTTCAACCTGCTCGGCCCGCTGACCAACCCGGCCCAGCCGGGCAGCGCGCTGATCGGCTGCGCGTACGAGGACAAGACGCACGTGCTGGCGGAAGTGTTCGCCCGCCGCGGCACGACCGCGCTGGTGGTCCGCGGCGACGACGGCCTCGACGAGATCACCACGACCACGACGTCGTCGGTCTGGGTGGTCACCGGCGGCGCCGTCACCCGGCGCACCCTGGACCCGGCCGAGCTGGGCATCCCCCGCGCGACGGCCGACGACCTCCGCGGCGGGGACGCGGCGGCCAACGCCGAGGTGGTCCGCGAGCTGGTGGGCGGCAAGGCGGGCCCGGTCCGCGACGCCGTCCTGATCAACGCGGCGGCGGCGCTGGCGGCCTTCACGGGCTTCTCCGGGTCTCTCGAGGACGATCTGCGCGCGGGCCTGGCCCGCGCGGCCGAGGCGATCGACTCCGGGGCCGCGGCGGCCATGCTGGACCGCTGGATCGCCTTCAGCTGACCGCTTCCCGCACCGGTTCCGGAGCCGGACGGCGGCCGCGCTGGGGTGCCAGTGCGGCCGCGAGGACCGCGAGCATGCCCAGCGCCTCGGGCCAGCTCGGGCGGTGGCCGTAGAAGGCGATGTCGACCAGCACCGCGACCACCGGGTACAGGTAGGACAGCAGCGCCACCGTCGTGGTCGGCAGCTTGCCGATGCTGGCGTACATCAGCACGTACATCAGTGCCGTGTGGACGGTGCCGAGCAGGACCAGCCACAGCAGCCCCGACGGCGTCGCGGGCAACGGCGTGACGAACAGCACGGGCGCCAGCACGACCGCGCCCACGGTCGTCTGCACGGCGGCGAGCAGGTGCGGGCGGATGTGCTTCAGCTGCTTCGCGACGAAGGACGCGCCCGCGTAGAGCACCGCGGCCCCGAGCGCGAGGCCGATTCCGGCGAGCTGCACGGGTTTGCCGTCTTCGCCGTGGGCCGAGAACGAGATCAACGCCACACCGCCGAACGCGATCCCGGCCCGAGCCAGGTGGCTCTTGGCCACCT
Source organism: Amycolatopsis nalaikhensis (assembly GCF_030264295.1). Lineage (GTDB taxonomy): Bacteria > Actinomycetota > Actinomycetes > Mycobacteriales > Pseudonocardiaceae > Amycolatopsis > Amycolatopsis nalaikhensis. The sequence goes on from NZ_CP127173.1 coordinate 10,625,521, forward strand.
TCTCGCCGAGGAAGGCCGCGGCCAAGCCGACCAGGATGAGCGGCTGGGTGTGGTAGACGACCGTGCTGACCGAGATCGACGACAGCGCGTACGAGGCGAACAGCAGCACCCAGTTGCCGACCAGGAACAGCCCGCCGAGCACGGCCAGCCCGAGGTCGCGCCGGGACGGCCGCCACGACTGCAGCCAGCCGCGGGAGAGGCACCAGATGACCAGCAATGCGCCGCCGACGAAGCAGCGGGCGAACGCGACGGCGGGGGCGGCCGCGCCGCTCTCGAGGACGACCGCGCCGATCGTGCCGGACATCGCCATCGCCGCGGACCACTGCAGCAGCGGGCGGGTTTCGGAGTTCGTCATGCCGACCAGGTTCGTCGCGTCGGCGTCGAGCGACCAGTGTCAGAGATGACAACGGCCGCAAAACTTGTGACACACTGGCGGTCGTGGACGTCAACCGGGTCGCGGTGGTGCTCGCCGACCGCGTTTCGCCGTTCGAGCTGGGCGTCGCGTGCGAGGTGTTCGGCACCGACCGCAGCGCGGACGGCATCGAGGGCTGGGACTTCGCCGTGTGCTCGCCGGACGGCGGCGCGGTCGAGAGCTGGTCGGGCTTCGGGCTGTCCGGCCTGAAGGACCTGGACCACGCGGCGACGGCGGACCTGCTGATCGTCCCGACGTGCGCGCCCCGGACGGCGCCGCCGCCGGAGCCCGTGCTGGAGGTCCTGCGGGACGCGGCCGGGCGCGGGGCGTGGGTCGCGGGGTTCTGCGCGGGCGTGTTCACGCTGGGCTACGCGGGCCTCCTGGACGGCCGCCGCTGCACGGTCCACTGGGTGTACGAGGCGGAGTTCCGCTCACGGTTCCCGGCAGCTCTCGTCGACCCCCAAGCCCTCTACGCCGACGACGGCGGCATCCTGACCAGCGCGGGCACGGTGGCGGCGGTCGACCTGTGCCTGCACCTGGTCCGGCGCCTGCGCGGCGTCACGGCGGCCACGACGCTGGCCCGGCGGATGGTCGCGGCCCCGCACCGTGCCGGCGGGCAGGCCCAGTTCGTCCAGGCCCCGGTCCCGGCGACGGCGGCGCCCGACGACGCGGTGGTCGCGGAGGCCCTGGAGTGGGTGGAGCGGCGGCTCGACCAGCCGTTCACGGTGGCGGAGCTGGCCCGCCGCAGCGGGCTGGGCGAGCGCACGTTCCTGCGCCGCTTCTCGGCCGCGACGGGCACGACGCCGCACCGCTGGCTCACCGAGCGACGGCTGGACCGCGCTCAGGCGCTGCTGGAGGAGGGCCGCTTGTCGGTCGAGGACATCGCGACGGCCTGCGGATACGCGTCCGCGGCCGCGTTGCGGCACCAGTTCAGCCGGCTCCGCGGGACGAGCCCGTCGTCCTACCGCACGGCCTTCCGCGGCTGAAGGGGACGTTCAGCGCATCTGACGCACTGAAGGGGACTTTCCTCGCATCAGATGCCAGGAAAGTCCCCTTCAGCGCACTTGGTTCAGTCGTGCGACGGGCCCGTGTGGTACTCGAACACCAGGCCGCCGATCGTGATGAGCAGCGCGACCAGGGCGATCACCAGCAGCCAGATGTGGAAGAACGCCAGTGCCACGGCCGCGAGCGCCGCGGTGGCCGCCATGCCGACCGGCCAGTAGCTGCCCGGGCTGAAGAAGCCCAGCTCACCGGCACCGTCGCTGATCTCGGCGTCCTCGCGGTCCTCCGGGCGCGGCTCGATGCGGCGGGCGACGAACTGCATGTAGCTGCCCGCCAGGAACGCCAGGCCACCGGTGAGGAAGAGCGCGACGATGCCCACCGGCTCGGCGCCGTGGGTGGCGGCCAGCGCGGTCCACACCCAGTACACGCCGGCCATGAACACGGCGAAGATCGCCACGATGAAGAAGATGCGGGCTTCGACCTTCATGGTCTGTTCCTACTCCTGTTGTCGCCGGGGCGTCAGTTGGACGCCGTCCGCGCCGTGCGGTCGGTGTTGAACGGCTGGGTGGTCACCGCGTGCGGGGTGCACAGCTCGCCGCAGTTCATCTTCGCCAGCGCTTCGGACGCGGTGAACGACTGGCCGGTGGCCGGGTTCGTCTGCTTGCGCAGCGCGATGTACTGGTCGTACTTGTCCGGCGACAGGGCGCGGACCTCGAAGTTCATCACCGAGTGGTACGTGCCGCACAGCTCCGCGCACCGGCCGACGAAGGAGCCTTCGCGGTCGATCGTGTTCTGGAAGGAGCTGTCCTGGTTGTTCTTGTCCGGGTTCGGCATGACGTCCCGCTTGAAGTGGAACTCCGGCACCCAGAAGGAGTGGATGACGTCGGTGGAGATCAGGTCGTACTCGATCACCTTGCCGACCGGCAGCACCAGCAGCGGGATCTCGCCGGACGAGCCGACGGTGCTGACCTGCTGCCCGTCCGCCTTCTTGGCGCTCTCGTCCTCGTACTTGAACTCCCAGTTCCACTGGAAGGCGACGACCTGGACCTTGACGTCCGGGTTCGGGATCTTGTCCAGGACCTTCGACTCCGTCGTCGCGGTGAAGAAGAACAGGACGCAGACCATGATCGTCGGGACGACGACCGTGAACAGCTCGAGCGGGATGTTGTACTGGAACTGCCGGGGCAGCTCCTCCGGCTCGCCGTCGGCGGTCTTCTTCTTCCGGTGGAACGTCGCGGTCCAGAAGATCAGACCCCACACGATGGCGCCCACGACCAGCGCGGCCACCACGGTCCAGGTCCACAGCGTGCGCATCTGGTCGGCCTGGTGCGTGACGCCCACCGGCCAGCCGAACCGCAGGATCTCGTCGCCGGAGCAGCCCGTCGCGGTCAGCGCGACCAGCACGGCCAGCGCGGCGACGCGCACGGTCCGCTTCCCCAGGGTGCGCTTGGGTTGTCCCACTGCGCCTCGCCCTTTCACCCAGAGCCTCCTACGACCGATCTTTGTGACAGCCGGACTCTAGCCGAGTTGGCCCGCTCCGCTGACTAAGGGGTAACTGATGAGGATTATTCAGCCGTCGGTCGGCGCGAGCCTCGCTTGGCATGAGGGCGCTCGGATCCGCAGCGCCGACCTAGGCCGAATAACCCTCAGTCGACGCGCGTGTTACTCGCCACGGCCTGCCCGGCATACTGGGCTCTTCCCCAGCCCGGTGAAGACCCCGAAGGTGTGTGAGTACCCGTGTGCGGCCTGCTTGGACTGATCTGCGCGACCGAGACCGGTGCGGCGAACGCGCGTGACGCCGTCGGCGCGGCCATGCGCTGCCAGCGCCACCGCGGCCCCGACGAGCAGGACACCTGGGCCGACGCCGAGGTCGTCTACGGCTTCAACCGGCTCGCGTTCATCGACGTCGAGCACGCGCACCAGCCGCTGGTCTGGGGCCCGCCGGAGGCGCCCGGCCGGTACACGATGAACTTCAACGGCGAGATCTACAACTACCGTGAGCTGCGGGAAGAGCTCGCGGAGAAGTACGGCGCGAAGTTCGAGACCGAGGGCGACGGCGAGGCCATCGTCGCGGGCTTCCACTACCTGGGCGCCGACTGGGTGAAGCGGCTGCGCGGGATGTTCGCCTTCATGATCTGGGACTCGCAGGAGAAGCGGGTCTTCGGCGCGCGCGACCCGTTCGGCATCAAGCCGCTGTTCTACTCGGCCGGGCCCGGCGGGGTGGCGTTCTCCAGCGAGAAGAAGAGCCTGCTGGAGCTCTCGGACGTCCTCGGCGTCGCGCAGGAGCTGGACCGCACGGCCCTGCAGCACTACCTGGTCCTGCAGTACGTGCCCGAGCCCGAGTCGCTGCACACCGCGATCCGCCGCGTCGAGTCCGGCACGTCGTTCGAGGTGGTGCCCGGCGGTGCGGTGAAGTTCACGCGCTACTTCCACCCGCAGTTCAGCGCGAAGCCGGTCAACGGGCCTGGTGAGGCCGAAGAGCTGTACCAGCGGATCGCCGATGTGATGCGCGACTCGGTCGGCAAGCACATGATTTCCGACCCGGACGTCACGGTCGGCGCGTTCCTGTCGGGCGGCATCGACTCGACGGCCACCGCGACGCTGGCCAAGGAGCACAACCCGAACCTGATCGCGTTCACCACCGGGTTCGAGCGCGAGGGCTACTCCGAGGTCGACGTCGCCGCCGAGTCGGCCGCGGCGATCGGCGTGAAGCACGTGGTCCGGACGGTGTCGGCGGACGAAATGATGGAGGTCCTGCCGCTCATCGTCTGGTACCTCGACGACCCGGTGGCCGACCCGGCGCTGGTCCCGCTGTGGTTCATCGCCCGCGAGGCCCGCAAGCACGTCAAGGCGGTGCTGTCCGGCGAGGGCGCGGACGAGCTGTTCGGCGGCTACACGATCTACAACGAGCCGATCTCGCTGGCACCGTTCGAGAAGATCCCGGGCGGCATGCGCAAGCTCATCGGCAAGGTCTCGACGAAGATCCCCGAGGGCACCCGCGGCAAGGACCTGCTGCGCCGAGGCGCACTACCGCTGGAGGACCGCTACTACGGCAACGCCCGCAACTTCCGCGACGACCAGCTGCGTCAGGTACTGCGGACCTACCAGGAGGGCGTCGGCTTCAAGGACGTCACGGCGCCCTGGTACGACGTCTCGCGCGGCTGGGACCCGGTGGCCCGCATGCAGCACGTCGACCTCTACACGTGGCTGCGCGGCGACATCCTGGTCAAGGCCGACAAGGTGACCATGGCGAACTCGCTGGAACTGCGGGTGCCGTTCCTCGACGCCGAGGTGTTCAAGGTCGCGGCGTCGATCCCGCTGGACCAGAAGCTGGCCCACGGCACGACGAAGTACGCGCTGCGCCAGGCCTTGGCGAAGATCATCCCGGCCCACGTGCTGAACCGGCGCAAGCTCGGCTTCCCGGTGCCGATCCGGCTGTGGCTGCGCAACGAGATGTACGACTGGGCCCGCGGCATCATCTCGGACTCGAAGACCGAGGAGCTGCTGGACAAGAAGGCGATCCTGGCGCTGCTGGAGGAGCACAAGGCGGGCCAGCTCGACCGCAGCCGCCAGCTGTGGGCGCTGATCGTGTTCATGCTGTGGCACGGCATCTTCGTCGAGCACCGCATCAAGCCCGAGATCCCCGAGCCGGTGTACCCGGTCAAGCTCTGACCCGCACGTCGTGAGTGTTTAGGGCGGTTAGAACCGCCCTAAACACTCACGACCGGCGTGCGTCAGGCGGCGGGCAGGACCGTCGCGATCTCGTCGGCCGCGTCCGGGCCGAACGCCTCGCCGATGCGGGCCAGGGCGTCCGCGCGGTCGAACGTCCACTCCTGGGTGCCGACCGTCTCCAGCACCAGCACCGCGATCAGCGAACCCAGCTGGGCAGCGCGCTCGACGTTCAGGCCGCCGTCGAGACCGGCCAGGAAGCCCGCGCGGAAGCCGTCGCCCACGCCCGTCGGGTCGGCCTTCGCCCGCTCCGGGACCGCGCCGATCTGGAGGTTGAGCCCGTCCTTGCCGACGATCTCGACGCCCTTCTCCCCCAGCGTCGTGATCCGCAGCCCGACCTGGTCGAGGACGTCGGCCTCGGTCCAGCCGGTCTTCTGGAGCAGCAGCTCCCACTCGTAGTCGTTGCTGAACAGGTACTTCGCGCCGGCGACGAACGCGCGCGCCTGCTCGCCGCTCATCCGGGCGAGCTGCTGCGACGGGTCGACAGCGAAGGCGTAGCCGCGCTGGCGGCACTCCTCGGCGTGGCGGACCATGCCCTCCGGGTCGTCCGGGCTGATCAGCACCAGGCTCAGCGCGCCGGCGCGCTCGGCGATCGGCTGCAGCTCGATGTTGCGGGACTCGGCCATCGCGCCGGCGTAGAACGTCGCGATCTGGCAGAGGTCCTCGTCGGTGGTGCAGACGAACCGCGCGGTGTGCGCGACCTCGGACACGTGCACGCCGGAGGTGTCGACGCCGTGGCGCTCGAGCCACGAGCGGTAGTCGGCGAAGTCCGCGCCGACGGCGCCCACGAGCACCGGCCGCACGCCGAGCACCCCGAGGCCGAAGGCGATGTTCGCGCCGATGCCGCCGCGCCGGACCACGAGGTCGTCGGCGAGGAAGCTCAGCGAAACCCGGTGCAGCTGCTCGGCGACGAGCTGCTCCGCGAACCTCCCCGGGAAGTGCATGAGGTGGTCGGTCGCGATACTGCCGGACACCGCGATCCTGGCTTTTTCTGCCACCGGCTGCTCCTTTGTGTTCGACCTCACGGCAAAAGGCGCGAAGTTACCCCGGGTCATGACCCATCCGGGTAGTTCGCGCGTGCCCAGCCGACACTACCGGCTGGTACTCCTTCTCCAGTCGAGAGCGGATCAATAGCGTTACGAATCGTGAACGCCGTCACCGAACCCGAGACCCTGTCCGAGCTGATCGCCGACTGCGCGCTCATCCCGGCGAACCTGCAGGCCGAGAACGTGCCGCTGCCCCGCGTCACGGCCAAGCCGTGGCAGGTCGACGAAGCCTGCCACGCGCAGGTCGCCGAGCTCGACGCCTACGTGTAAGTCCGCGGACACGAAGAAGGCCCCGCCCTCCGGGATCGGAGTGCGGGGCCTCTTGCGTACCGCTCAGTGGAACGAATCGCCGCAGGCGCAGGAGCCGGTGGCGTTCGGGTTGTCGATCGTGAAGCCCTGCTTCTCGATCGTGTCCACGAAGTCGATGACCGCTTCCGACACGTACGGCGCGCTCATCCGGTCCACGGCGACCTTGAGGCCGTCGAAGTCGCGGAACAGGTCACCGTCGAGCGTGCGCTCGTCGAAGAACAACTGGTAGCGCAGGCCCGCACAGCCACCGGGCTGGACGGCGATGCGCAGGTGCATGTCGTCGCGGCCCTCCTGCTCGAGCAGGGCCTTCGCCTTGGAAGCCGCGGCGTCGGTCAACGTGACGCCGTGGGTCTCCTCGGCGGTCTCGGCCTGCGTCGCGCCGGCGTGCTCAGCGGTCGTCATGGCACTCCCTCTAAGTCGAACTCGCTGCGGATACTCCTCGTGCTGACGTCTTCAACACCCGGGGCGTCCGATCTGTTCCCCCACCATGGTCGCACATCGATCGACCTGGTGAACGGCGGCGTGACGCCTGCAATACCCTGGTGAGGTGAGGTTCCTGCGCCGAAGCACCACAGACACCGCCGCCGAAGAGCCGGAGACGACGGAAGCCGTCGACGTCGCGGGCAAGGCGTACACGCCCGGTAAGGGCAAGGCTACGCCGAAGCGCCGTGACGCGGAGGCGAAGCGGCGCGGGCCGGTGGCGCCGCCGCCGACCACGATGCGCGAAGCGATGAAGCGCAACAAAGAGCTGCGCAAGGCGAACCCGCAGACGAAGGAAGACCGTCGCGCGGCGGCCAAGCTCCGCCGCGACCGCATGATGGCGGGCGACGACAAGTACCTGCTCCCGCGCGACCGCGGGCCGGTCAAGGCGTACGTCCGCGACCTGGTCGACACGCGCCGCAACCTGCTCGGCCTGTTCATGCCGCTGGCGATCCTGGTGTTCCTGGCGCTGCTGGTGCCGCTGCCCCAGGTGCAGTCGTACATCACGCTGCTGTGCACGGCGCTGCTGCTGGTGATGGCGATCGAGGGCTTCATCAACGGGCGCAAGATCGCGAAGCTGGTGCGGGAGAAGTTCCCGAAGGAGGCCGTCAGCGGGCGGTCGATCGGGTGGTACGCCTTCGTGCGGGCGTCGCAGATCCGCAAGCTGCGGGTGCCCAAGCCGCGGCTGAAGCCCGGGGACCCGATCCCCAACTGAGCCGGTTTCGAGAAGCCGGGTCGAGCGAGTCTCGACCCGGCTTTTCGCTGCCCGCCGGGCGCCGCTCGAGCGTCGCGAATGACTCATTCGGGACGTCGGAGGTCCCGAATGAGTCATTCGCGACCTCTGGGCGGGCGCGGCGAGGCTGGAGTCACTCCAGGATCGTTAGCTAAGCAAACGATTTCCGCCTAAGCTCGCACGCATGGAGTTTCGTCGTCTCGGCCGTAGCGGCCTCAACGTCAGTGAGATCTCGTACGGGAACTGGCTCACCCACGGTTCCCAGGTCGAGGAAGACCAGGCCCACGCCTGCATCAAGGCCGCGCTCGACGCGGGCATCACCACCTTCGACACCGCCGATGCCTACGCCAACACCGCCGCCGAGTCCGTGCTCGGGCGCGGGCTGAAGGGGCAGCGGCGCGAGAGCCTGGAGATCTTCACCAAGGTCTTCTGGCCCACCGGCCCCAAGGGCCCCAACGACAAGGGCCTGTCCCGCAAGCACATCATGGAGTCGGCCAACGCCAGCCTCCAGCGGCTCGGCACCGACTACGTCGACCTCTACCAGGCGCACCGGTTCGACCGGACCGTCCCGCTCGAAGAGACCATGCTCGCCTTCGCCGACCTCGTCCGGCAGGGCAAGGTGCTCTACGTCGGCGTCTCGGAGTGGACCGCCGAGCAGATCTCGCGCGGCGCCGCCCTCGCGCGCGAGCTGAAGATCCCCTTCGTCTCGAACCAGCCGCAGTACAACATGCTGTGGCGCGTCATCGAGGACCAGGTCATCCCGACCTCCGAACGCGAAGGGCTCAGCCAGATCGTCTGGTCGCCGATCGCGCAGGGCGTGCTGACCGGGAAGTACAAGCCCGGCCAGGAGTACCCCGCCGGGTCGCGGGCCACCGACGAGAAGGGCGGCGCCAACATGGTCGCCCGCTTCCTCGACGAGAACGTCCTCAAGCGCGTCGCCGAGCTGGAGCCGCTCGCGAAGCAGGCCGACCTGAGCCTCGCTCAGCTGGCCGTCGCCTGGGTGCTGCAGAACCCGAACGTCGCTTCGGCGATCATCGGGGCCTCGCGGCCGGAGCAGGTGCACGAGAACGTCAAGGCCGCCGGGAAGAAGCTCGACGCCGACCTCCTGCAGGCCATCGACGAGGTCCTCGGCGACGTCGTCGAGCGCGACCCCAGCCTGACCAAGAGCCCCTAGTCCTGGTTGATCCGGCCCTGGAACGGCACGTCGAGGTCCAGCGCGTCCTCGGGGGCCAGCCGGGGCTCCAGCCCGAACCCGCGCAGGAGGCGACTGGCACCGGCCAGCCGGTCGCCTCCGCGCCCGGGCACCCGGGACGGCTCGAGGCCGCGCGAGACCAGCAGGCTCTCGACGTCGTCGATCAGCCGGTACGGGTCGTAGTCACCCACGGATCCAGGTCTTCCCGGTGATCCGCTCGTAGACCTCGGTGTAGCGCTGCCGCGTCTGCTCGACGATGTCCGCGGGGATCTCCGGCCCCGGCGGGGTCTGGTCCCAGCCCGTCGACCGCGACCAGTCGCGGACGAACTGCTTGTCGAACGCGTGCTGCGGGCGGCCCGGCTCCCACTCGTCGGCCGGCCAGAACCGCGACGAGTCCGACGTCAGGACCTCGTCGCCGAGGGTCAGCGTGCCGTCGACGTCGAAGCCGAACTCCAGCTTCGTGTCCGCGATGATCACGCCCTGCTTCGCCGCGTGCTCGGCGCCCTTCGTGTAGATCTCCAGCGTCAGCTCGCGGAGCCGCTTCGCCGTGTCCTCGCCGATCTCGTTCATGACCTCGTCGAACGTCATGAACTCGTCGTGGCCGGTGTCGGAGATCTTCGTCGTCGGCGTGAAGATCGGCTCCGGCAGCTTGTCGCCCTCGAGCAGGCCCGGCGGCAGCGCGACGCCGGAGATCTTGCCGTCGCGCTGGTACTCGCGCAGGCCGAGGCCCGCGAGGTAGCCGCGCGCGATGCACTCGACCTGGACCATCTTCAGCGGCTTGCAGCGCATCGCCCGCCCGGCGAACTCCGCGGGCACGTCGGTGGTCGACACGACGTGGTTCGGGACGACGTCGGCCATCCGCTCGAACCACCACGCCGAAAGCTGGTTGAGCAGCTTGCCCTTGTCCGGGATCGGCGTCGGCAGCGAGACGTCGTAGACCGAGACGCGGTCGGACGCGACGAGCAGGATGTCCCCGCCGTCGAGCTCGTACAGGTCACGGACCTTGCCCGCGTGGATGTGCTTCATTCGCCGTCCTCAGTCGTGTACTCGTAGAAAACCCAGTGGTCGGGCAAGGCGGCGGATTCACCGTACTCGACGACCGTGCCGTCGGCCGCCAGGAAGCTGCTCCGGCCGAGCAGCACCGGCGCCCCTTCGGGCAGCCCCAGCTCGGTCGCCTCCTCCCCGCCCGCGCGGCCGGCCGCGTGCCGTTCCTGCGTCGTGACGATCTTCGTGCCCAGGCGCGCGGCCGCGTGGGCCGACGTGCCCTCGACGATCCGCTCCGGCACCAGCAACGCCGGCGCTTTGGCCGACAGCGCGCCGTCGAACCACGAGGTCGACGTCGACAGTGGGCGCGAGTCCGGGCCGTAGGTGGTGCGCTGACGGCGGATCGCCGGCGCGCCCTCCTCGATGCCCAGCGCGGCCGCCGCGCGCTCGGACGCCGGTTCGAGCCCGGCCGAGCGGATCACCGCGTAGTGGCCCGGCGGGTAGATCCGGCCCGTGCGGGCCGAAGCGGCGCTGCGGTCGCGGGCCGTGCGGTGCAGGCCGCCGCGGTCGACGACCGTGCCGACGCCGCGCACGGGCCGCACCAGCCCCTGCGAGCGCAGCGTGGCCAGCACCTTGGTGGCCGTCGCCATGGCGACGGCCCAGGTCCGCGCGATCTCGCGGGCGGACGGCACCGCGTCGCCCTCCTGCAGGCGGCCGGACAGGATGTCGTCACGGATCCGGCCCGCGATCTGCAGGTACGGCGGCTCAGGGCGGTCGAGGGTGGGCACGGCGGCTCCTCACGGGGACGGACGCACAAGTGTTCTAGCACGCCAGGGTGTCTCCCACAAAGCCCTGATCAGAACCACCCAGGTGTACTAGTACACGCGCTGGACTGCGCTCTAGTACGCAAGTTACCCTCGAAAGTGTGTCCCCGCCCACACCTCACAGCGGCTCCAGCGGCCAGGGCCTCGAGGAACTCCTCGAGGAGGCTCCGGCGCCGCCGCTGGGTGCTGCACCTGTTCGGCGGCCGCGAGGCCCCGGAGATCTACGCCGCGGTCCACCGGTGGCCGACCTGCGCGGACGTCATCATCCTCCGCGACGAGCACCGGGCCAGCGCCTACCGCGTCCCGACGTTCCCGGGCACGGACGTGTTCAGCCCGCGGGTCGTCACCTGGCAGTACCACGCCAGCCCGGTGTGGACGCTGCGGGCGGTGCTCACGCTGGCGGAGCCCGGCACCCCGGGCGCGCCGCTGCAGGCGCTGCGCCCGCAGCCGGACTGCGGCATCCCGCCGGAGCTGCGGCAGGACGTCACCATCCGGCCGACGGGCACCACCGAGCCACCGGAAGGGAGCGACGGCGGGCCACCCGCCTGTGCTTAGCGAGCCAGCAGCCGCTCCGCGACCACGAGGTCGTGGGGATAGGTGATCTTGAGGTTCTCGGGAGCACCCGGGACCCACCGGATCGGCAGGGAGGAGAACCGCTCCATGCAGGACGAAGTGTCCGTTCCCAGAAAGCCTTCCCGCTCGGCCTGTTCGTAGGCCTCGAGCAGCGGTCCGGCCCGGAAGCCCTGAGGCGTCTGGACGCGGATCGCGCCGGGCACCTGGGCGACCAGGTGCCCGGCATCCACCCCGACGACGTCGTCCGCGGCCAGGCCCGGCACAGCCCCCCCGTCCTCGCGTGTCCGGGCCAGCACCGCGCCGACCAGATCGGAGTGGACCAGCGGCCGGGCCGCGTCGTGCAGCAGCACGGCGTCGACCCGGCCGCCTGTGATCCGGGGGGCGAGGTGGCGCAGCGCGTTCAGCTCGGAGGCCTGGCGGGTGTCGCCGCCGTGGACGATCTCGACGTCGCGCAGGACGTTTTCGAGCACCTCGTCGGCGAGTTCGCGGTCTTGTGGCCGGATGACGAGGACGAGCACGCCGATCCCCGGCACGCGCGCGAAGGCATCGAGGGACCAGGCGACCACCCGCCGCCCGGCGAGGGGCAGGTAGACCTTGTTCAGCTTCGCGCCGACGCGGGTGCCCGCGCCGCTGGCCAGCACCACCGCGGCCGCCGTCGTCTCCACGAGCCGCGAGACTACCGGGGCGGGCGGCGAGGACGGGGAATGCTGCGGGCTTCCGGCTGGCGCACGCCCGGCGGGACTAACGCGGGCGATGCGGCAGCGGGCTTCCGGCCGCTCGCGCACCAGCCCGGGTGAACCGGGCAGCGCGCCGGCCATCGCGTCGTGGAGCGGCGGGCGCCGCCGGGGACTTCAGCGCTCCCGGTAGGTTGGCCGCAGCGTTGCCGTGTACGAGAAAGGGCCTGGTGTGGAGCCGGACAGCATCGAGTTCCCCGAGATCACCCCGCCCGATGACCACGCCCGGTCCGCGGCGATCGCCCTGCACGACAAGCTGGTCAAGCCCGCCGGGTCGCTGGGCAGGCTCGAAGAGCTGGGCGTCTGGGTCGCCGCTTGCCAGGGACAGTCGCCGCCGCGGCCGTTCACCCGGCCGCGCGTCGTCGTCTTCGCCGGTGATCACGGCGTTGCCGCCAAGGGCGTTTCCGCCTACCCCGCCGAGGTCACCGCGCAGCTGCTGGGCACCATGCTCACCGGTGGCGCCGCGATCAACGTGCTCGCCGCCGCCGCGGGCGCGAGCGTTCGCGTCGTCGACATGGCCGTCGACACCGAGGCGCCCGCGACCCGCTCGATCGGCGAATTCAAGGTCCGGCGCGGCTCCGGGTCCATCGACGTCGAAGACGCGCTGACCACCGACGAAGCCAAGGCCGCGATCCGCGCCGGGATCGCGATCGCCGACGCCGAGGTCGATGGCGGCGCCGACCTGCTCATCCCCGGCGACCTCGGGATCGGCAACAGCACACCCGCGTCGGTGCTCGTCGCCGCGCTCACCGGCAGCGAGCCGGTCGCCGTCGTCGGGCGCGGGTCCGGCATCGACGACGCCGCCTGGATGCGCAAGGCGACCGCGGTGCGCGACGCCCTGCGCCGGGCCCGTGCGGTGCTCGCCGACCCGGTCGCCCTGCTCCGCACCACGGCGGGCGCGGACATCGCCGCGATGGCCGGTTTCCTGGCCCAGGCCGCGGTCCGGCGGACGCCGGTGGTCCTCGACGGCCTCGTCGCCTGCGCGGCCGCACTCGTCGCCGAAGACCTCGCCCCGGGCGCGCGCCGCTGGTGGGTCGCCGGGCAGCGCACGGCCGAACCGGCGCACGCCCTCGCCCTCGAGCACCTGGACCTCGGCCCGCTGCTGGAACTCGACGTCCGCCTCGGCGAAGGCACCGGCGCCGTCACCGCTCTGCCGCTGCTGATGATGGCCGCCCGCGTCCTCGCCGAAACGGCCACGCACGAGCAGTCCGGCGTCTCCGGCCCGCTCACCCCCGCCCCCGCCTCCTGACCCTCAAAGCCGTGAAGGGCCCCCTCATGAAGACCATGAGGGGGCCCTTCACGACAAGGCGACTCAGGCGAGCTTGACCATCCAGTGGTCGGTGTCCGGGTGGGTGCCCTCCTGGATACCGGTCAGCTCCTCACGCAGCTTCATCGTCAGCGCGCCCGGCTGGCCGTCGGCGATGGTGAACTCGCCGTTCGCGTGCTTGACGTGCCCGACCGGCGTGATCACCGCCGCGGTGCCGCAGGCGAACGTCTCGGTCAGCTCGCCCGAGGCCGACGCCTTCTCCCACTCGTCGGTGGAGATCCGGCGCTCCTCGACCTTGTGGCCGAGCCGCGAAGCGAGCTGCAGCAGCGACTTGCGGGTGACGCCGGGCAGCAGCGAGCCGGTCAGCTCCGGCGTCACCAGCCGGGCGTTCTCGCCGGAGCCGAAGACGAAGAACAGGTTCATCCCGCCCATCTCCTCGACCCAGCGCCGCTCGACCGCGTCGAGCCAGACCACCTGGTCACAGCCCTTCTCGACGGCCTGCGCCTGCGCCACGAACGACGCCGCGTAGTTGCCGGCGCACTTGGCCGCGCCGGTGCCGCCGGGTGCCGCGCGCACGTACTCCGTCGACAGCCAGACGCTCACCGGCTTCACGCCGCCGGTGAAGTACGAGCCCGCCGGGGACGCGATGACCGTGTACACGTAGTCGGCCGCCGGGCTGTTGACGCCGAGCCCGGTGGACGTCGAGATCATGAACGGCCGCAGGTACAGCGAATCACCCTGGCGGGTGGGGACCCACCGGCCGTCGACGGCGACGAGTTCGCGCAGCGATTCGACGAAGACGTCCTCGGGCAGCTGCGGCATCGCGAGCCGCTCGGCCGACTGGCGGAACCGGGCGGCGTTGGCGTCCGGGCGGAACGACGCGATCGAGCCGTCCGGCTGGCGGTAGGCCTTGAGACCCTCGAAGATGGCCTGGCCGTAGTGCAGCACCGACGTCGCGGGGTCGAGCGTGAAGGGGGCGTACGGGCCGACCTGGGCGTCGTGCCAGCCCTCGGCCTTCGACCACTTCACGGTGACCATGTGGTCGGTGAAGTAGGTGCCGAACCCGGGCGCTGCGAGTACCTCTGCGACACGGTCCGCGCTCGCAGGACTCGGGTGCGGGACATGGGCGAACTGTGTCGTGGTCGTCATGGCTTGACGATACCGCTTGCTCGGAGGCGCGTTAGTCGGATGTCCATGTGTTCCGGGCGCCCCGCGGCGTTGCCGTGACCACACTACGATGAGCCCGTGACCTACCACTCCACTGAGCCGGTCCCCCGGCCCAAGACCGCCGGGGCCGACGTCAAGACGTTCGTCACGGCGGTGCTGCTGACCTTCGGCGTCGGCCTGCTCGGCATGGTCGGCTGGGCCGTGCTGAGCAGCGGCTTCGGCGGCTTCCTCGGCCTGGTCGGCGGGGTGTTCGCCGTCGTGTGGTGGCGGCACATCCACGGCAAGGTGTTCCCGAAGGTCATCCCGACGAAGTCGGTCGTGATCCTCGCGGTGGTCATCGCCGTGCTGGCGCTGATCCTTCTCCTGACCGCGGGCTGAGCCCGGCGGGCAGCTCCGGCACCGGCCAGCCTCCGTCCGGGCGGAAGTCGGTGTCGGTCCCGTCGAACGGGTAGGCGCCGCGTTCGGCCAGCGCGCCGATCCGCTCGCCCTCCGCGCGCAGCCGGTCGAACTGCTCCAGCGTCAGGCGGCCGACTTCCAGCGCGGCTTCGGCCTCGTCCTCGTCGTCCCAGCGCCAGGTGCCGTCGCGCTCGACGACGACGTCGAGCACGCCGTCGATCCGGTCGACCGCGCCCGCGGTGCGGCCCTGCGGGATCTCCAGGTTGACGTACCAGTTCTTGAACCGGCCGTCGAGGTCGAAGAACCACCAGACCGACGACCACTCGTCTTCGGGGATCCGGCGCAGCGTCGACGCGCCGTGCCAGGAGTCCGCGACCGGTACCCGCGGGATGCGGAACCGCTGCTCCAGCGGGGCGTCCCGCATCAGGCGGCCGTCGGCGAGCCTGCTGCCGACGATCGGGGTGCCCGCCGGGATCCAGCCGCGCAGCACGCGGCCGTCGTCGGAGAGGACGCGCAGCGGGTGGACCTGGCCGATCGAGCCGTCCGGGCGGTGGAACCGTTCGACCACCGTCTGCCCCGGGAGCCAGCGTCGATCAGTCACGCGCCCCACTGTACCGGCGCGCGCGTACGCCCAGTAGCAGCTCGATCACGGTCGCCAGCCCGGCGACGACGAGCACGGGCAGCACCGGCAGGAACCACGCGGCCACCGCGGCGACAGCGAGCCCCGCGACCCCGGGCACGCCCGCTCGCTCGCGGACCTCGGTTCCCGCGGCGAGCGCCGGGACGACCGTCGCGACCACGGCGACGACGGTGAGCATCGGCTGCAAGGCGTCCGCGTCGGCGGCGGACAGCAGGTCCCGCAGCGACGTGAGCGCCAGTCCGAGCCGCACCGCGCCGAGCTGATAGAGCGCGGCGAAGGCGGCCAGCACGGCGAACCCGCCGAGCAGGAGCACGCGCAGGCCCGCGTTCTCGCGCCCGCGCGGCCGCAGGAACGGCAGCACCAGCACAGCGGCGACGAGGACGCCCGCGAAGTCCGGCGGCCGCAAGCCGTCGGTCGTCCCCACCGGCGCGACGGCCAAGCACACCACGACGAGCACGAGCCCGGTGGCGAGCAGCAGCCCGTCCGCGACACGCACGACGATCGTCGGGATCTTCAGCCCGGCGAACCCGGCCCCGGCGACCACGACGACGAACGCCGCCGCGGCGAGTTCGCGGTGCGCCGGGAAGACGTAGGCCCCGAACGCGATCGCGTAGACGACTACCTCCGCCAGCCGCGCGACGGCCACGACGACCCGGTCGACCAGGGCATCCCCCGGTTCCGGCACCCGTGCCGAGACGCCGGCGGCGATCGCCGCCAGCACCAGCCCGGCGAGCAGCCACCAGCCGGCGCCCGCCGCCCCGGCGGCCAGCGCCACCAGCAACCCACCGCCCAGCCGCACGCGGCCCCTCCCGTACCTCTGTTCACCCGTGGTTCCGTCGTCATTAGCATGGCTCACGATCCCGACCGGGCCGGTGCCCGGTACCACCGAGAACGCGCGAGGAGCCAGAAGTGACCGTGCCTAAGCTCGCCCTGTCCGACAACACCGGGGAGGCACTGGCCAAGACGCGCGCCGACGTGGTCGTCATCGGCACCCTGCAGGGCGAGGACGGCCCGCTGCTCGCGGCCGGCGCCGCCGCCGTGGACGCCGCCTTCGACGGCCGCCTCGCCGGCCTGCTCGCCACCCTCGGCGCGAGCGGCAAGGCCGAAGAGGTCGTCAAGGTCCCGACGCTGGGCAAGCTGCCCGCGGGCGTCGTGCTCGCCGTCGGCCTCGGCAAGGAGGGCGACGCCGTCACCCCCGAGCAGGTCCGCCGCGCCGCGGGCGCCGCCGGGCGCGCGCTGGCCGGCACCGACCGCGCGCTGGTCACGCTGTCGGAGCTCGACCTGCAGGCCGCCGTCGAGGGCACGATCCTCGGCTCGTACGTCTTCACCGCCTACCGCTCCGAGAAGGGCGACGCCCCGGTCGCGAAGGTCGACTTCGCGAGCCCGTCGGCGGGCACCGCCCGCGAGCACAAGGCGACGCTGAAGGCGGCGGGCACCATCGCCGAGGCCGTCCTCGTCGCCCGCGACCTGATCAACACCCCGCCGAACGACCTGTACCCGGCATCCTTCGCCGACCGCGCGAAGAAGCTGGCCGAGGACAACGGCCTCGAGTTCGAGGTCCTCGACGAGAAGGCGTTGAAGCGCAAGGGCTTCGGCGGCATCCTCGGCGTCGGCGGCGGCTCGTCCCGCCCGCCGCGGCTGCTGCGCCTGGCCTACAAGCCGGCCAAGGCCGCCAAGAAGGTCGCGCTCGTCGGCAAGGGCATCACGTTCGACTCCGGCGGCATCTCGCTCAAGCCCGCCGCGAACATGGACCACATGACCTCGGACATGTCCGGCGCGGCCGGCGTGCTGGCGTCCGTGGTGCTGGCCGCGAAGCTGAAGTACCCCCTGGAAGTCGTCGCGCACATCCCGCTGGCGGAGAACCTGCCGTCCGGGACGTCGTACCGCCCGGGCGACGTGCTGACCATGTACGGCGGCAAGACCGTCGAGGTCCTCAACACCGACGCCGAAGGCCGGCTCGTCCTGGTCGACGCGATGGTCCGCGCGGCCGAGGAGAACCCGGACTACCTCATCGAGACCTCGACGCTGACCGGCGCCCAGGTCGTCGCGCTCGGCAACCGCACCGCGGGTGTCATGGGCTCGGACGACTTCCGCGACCGCGTCGCCGCGATCATGCAGGCCACCGGCGAGAACGGCTGGCCGATGCCGCTGCCGGAGGAGCTGCGCGCCGACCTCGACTCGCGGCTGGCCGACCTGGCCAACGTCACGGGCCACCGCTGGGGCGGCATGCTCGCGGCCGGGATCTTCCTGCGCGAGTTCGTCGCCGACGGCCTCGACTGGGTCCACATCGACATCGCGGGCCCGTCGTTCAACACGGGTTCCCCGTGGGGCTACACCGGCAAGGGCGGCACGGGTGTCCCGGTCCGCACGATCGCCGCGGTCCTGGCGGACATCGCCGCCAACGGCTGACCCCGCTCCCAAGCGCCCCAATGAGGTTTTCTCAGTAGTGGGTGCGCGTGCCTTGAGATGTGGGCGTGGGGCCCCTGGTAGGACTGGATTTGCGAAGATCAAGTCCGAGGTTCCAGAGGCCCCACGTGATCGATTATGGTGCCACGCTCGATGTGGCGCGCGAGCTGGTCTGGTTCGTCTCCGATGTGTTGCGCACCGAACGCCGGCGTCGTGGCACACGCCGGGGCCGGCGGGCCCTGACCCCGTACCGGCAGGCGGTGCTGGTGCTGCGCTGGTTCCGCGACGCCACCCCAATCCACCGCCTCGCCACCGACCACCGCATCAGCGTGGCTACCGCCTACCGCTACCTGCACGAAGCGATCACCGCCCTGGCCGCCCACGCCCCGGACCTGCACCAGGTCCTGCACGAACGCCGCGCCACCGGCGACACCCACGTCATCCTCGACGGCACCCTGATCCCCTGTGACCGGGTCGCGGCGACCACCATCAAAACCAAAGGCCGCAACCGCGGCGCCACCGTGCACCTGTGGTACTCCGGCAAGCACCGCGCCTTCGGCGGCAACATCCAGTTCCTGGCCACCCCCGACGGATTCCCGCTCTGGGTCTCGGCGGTGCTGCCCGGCTCCCGCAACGACCTCTCCGCCGCCCGCGACCTGGACATCGTCGGCGCCCTGACCGCCGCCGCCGGGCAGGGCCTGCCGACCCTGGCCGACAAGGCCTACCACTCAGCCGGTACCGGCATCCACACCCCGATCAAGAAAGCCGCAGGTCAACCACCTTTAGGCCCTCGTCAGCGGGTCTACAACCTGCTGCAATCACGAGCACGAGCCCTCGGCGAACGCGCCATCGCCATCCTCAAAACCCGCTGGCGCGCACTCCACCACATCAGCCTCTGCCCCCACCGCATCGGCCACATCGTCCAAGCAGCACTCGTCCTCACCCACCACGAACACCACGGACGCTACTGAGAAAACCTCAATGTGGCGTTCGGTGCGTTGGACGCACCGAACGCCACATTGGGTGCGTCGGACGCACCCAATGCCACATTGGGGCGCTTGGGGCAGGTGATCGAATTGCCGCTTTCGATGTGATCCGCGACACCGTACGGTGGCCGGGTGACGACCGAGCCGGTGGACCGTGAATCCCCTGCCGAAATCGCCGCCGAGCACGACGAGGAACGCCCGGCGCGGAAGCTGTCCCGGATTCCGGACCGCGTCGTCTACTTCGTCGCGCTGGCCGTCGCCGTGCTGGTGCTCAAGCAGGTCTTCTTCCCCTTCGCCAAGGGCAACCAGTTCTACCTGGTGCTCTTCCTCGGCTGCACGCTGCCGCTGGTGTTCCTCTGCTACCGGCCGCGGATCCGCGCGAGCGAGGACCCCGGCCCGGTGGACTGGGCGCTGGCCGTCGTCGCGCTCGCCGTCGGCCTCTACCCCGTCCTGACCGGGTATGACGACTTCCTGAACCGCCAGGGCATCCTGTCGCCCTTGGACATCGTCGCGGGCGCGTTGCTGCTGGTCCTGATCCTGGAAGCCACCCGCCGCACGACCGGGCTGGTGCTGCCGATCGTCTGCCTGCTCTTCCTGGCCTACGCCTACTACGGCGGCTACCTCCCGCAGAACTGGGGCATCGCGCACGCCGGGATCGACTTCAGCCAGATCGTCAACGCGCTCTTCAACGACGCCAGCGGTTTCTACGGCACCCCGCTGGACGTCGCGGGCAGCTACATCGTGCTGTTCACCCTCTACGGCGCGGTGCTCAACGCCTCCGGTGCCGGCCAGTTCTTCGTGGACATCTCGTTCGCGGCGTTCCGCAAGTCCCGCACCGCGCCCGGCCGCACGACCGTCCTGTCGGGATTCCTGCTCGGCACGGTCTCGGGTTCCGGCACGGCGACCGCCGTCAGCCTCGGCTCGATCACCTGGCCGATCCTCAAGAAAGCCAGCTACCCCAGGGAAAACGCGGGCGGGCTGCTCGCCGCGTCGGGCATCGGCGCGATCCTTTCGCCGCCGACGCTGGGCGCCGCGGCCTTCATCATCGCCGAGTACCTGCAGACGTCGTACCTGACCGTGCTGATCTGGGCGACCGTGCCGACGCTGCTCTACTACCTCGGCATCGTGTTCGCGATGGAGGCCGACGCGCGGCGCTTCAAGGCCGAGCCGGTCGACGTCCCCCGCGGTGATCCGTGGAAGTTGTTGCTGCGCGGCGGTTACCACTTCCTGTCGCTGGCCATCATCGTCGTGTTCCTGGCCCTGGACATCCCGCCGTTCGCCGCGGTCGTCTACGCCACCGGCGTCGCCGCGCTGTTCGCGCTCATCGCCCGCCGCCACGATGTCAAGGGCTGGGCCAAGGACATGGTCGACGCGCTTTCGGCCGGGGTGCGCGGGGCGCTGCCGGTCATCGCGGTGTGCGCGGCGGCCGGAGTCATCACCTCGACCATCACCAAGACCGGCCTCGGCCTCGAGCTCGCCGACGCGCTCGTCGAACTGGCCGGGCTGCTCACCGACAACGGCACGGTGATCCTCATCCTGACCGTGCTGCTCTCGGCGGTCGCCGTCGGCGTGCTGGGGCTGGCCGTGCCGGTCACGGCGAGCTTCATCATCGCCTGGGTCGTCATCGGGCCCGCGCTGGAAACGCTGGGCGTCGCCGACGCCGAGCGCGCGATGTTCATCTTCTACTACGCGGTGCTTTCCGAAGTGACGCCGCCGACCGCGCTGGCAGCCGTCGCTTCGGCCGCGATCACCGGCGGCTCGGTGCTCGGCACCATGTGGCAGTGCTGGAAGTACACGCTGCCCGCGTTCCTGGTGCCGATCGCCTTCGTGCTCACCGACAACGGCGCCGCGCTGCTGCTGGAGTCCGACGCGCTCACCGTGCTGTGGGTGGCGGCGGTGTCCGCGGTGGCCGTCGCCGCGCTGGCCGTGGTGACCGGCGGCTGGCTGTTCGGGCCGGTGCGCCTGCCCGTGCGGCTGCTGTTCGTCCCGGCCGCTCTCTGCCTGCTCTACCTGGAGCCGGTGCCGATCGCGGTGGGCGCCGCGTTCGGTGTCGTCGCCGTGCTCGCCCACGCCGTGATCACGAGGAGGACAGCATGAAACGCGCATTGGCCGCCGTCGCGGTACTCGCTCTGGCCGTCACGGGCTGCGGCGGGAAGCAGCAGACGGACTCCGCCGCGCCGAGTGGCTCGGGGTCCTGCGAGACCGCCGACGGCCGGATCACCATCGCCACCGGCAACAGCGGTGGCGTGTACTACGTGCTGGGCGGCGGGCTGGCCCAGCTGATCAGCAACAACACGAAGCTGCGCGCGACCGCCGCCGAAACCGGCGCGTCGGTGCAGAACATCCAGCAGCTGGTGGCGGGCAACTATGACGTCGCGTTCTCGCTGGCCGACACCGCGGCGGACGCGGTGAACGGCAAGGGTTCCTTCGACGGCAAGCCGCAGAAGATCCAGGCGCTGGCCCGGATCTACCCGAACTCGACGCAGGTCCTGGTCCGCAGCGACGCCGGCATCAACAGCGTCGCCGACATGAAGGGCAAGCGGATCTCGACGGGCTCGCCGAAGTCGGGCACCGAGGTGATCGCGAACCGCCTGCTGCAGGCGGCGGGCCTCAAGCCGGACACCGACGTCCAGGCGCAGCGGCTCGACCTCGCGAAGACCGCGGACGGGATGAAGGCGGGCACGCTCGACGGGCTCGTCTGGTCCGGCGGCCTGCCGACCGCGCAGATCACCGACATCACCACGGCCATGAAGGGCAAGGTCAAGTTCCTCGACATCACGCCGTTGCTGCCGAAGCTGAAGGAGGTCAACCCGGTCTACGACCAGGGGACGATCCCGGCGGCGACGTACGCGCAGCCGTCGGACGTCCCGACGGTGGTGGTGCCGAACCTGCTGCTGGTGCGCGAGGACTTCCCGGCGGGCAACGCGTGCGCGATCACGAAGCTGATCTTCGACAAGCAGGCGGAGCTGGCGAAGGTCCACCCGGCGGCGAAGGAGATGTCGAAGCAGCTGGCGACGCAGACGGACCCGGTCCCGCTGCACCCGGGCGCGAAGCAGGCGCTCGGCTAGGGTCGGTGAGGTGCAGGACTACCTCGAAGCGGCGGTCCGCGACGTCCTGACGGCGCCCGAGGCGCGCGTCGACGACCAAGTCGGTTACGCGGCGTTGCTGCTCGCGGTCTCCGGCGCCTTCGACGAAGCGGACCGGCTGGTCACGCAGTGGCTGGCCCGGACCGAACGGCCGGTGACCGCGCTGGCCGCCGACCCGGTGCGGGCCAGGGCGTGGGCGATGCTGTTCGAGGCGCGGGGCGGGCGTCCGGAGTGGGCCGAGGGCCTGCCGCCGGTGGATCTCGACGCGGAAGAGCGCGCGCACACGGCTTCGTTGCGCAAGCCGGTGTCCGATTTGGAGGGTGTCCTCCCGCCGGGGCCGGTCGCGGAGGTGGTCAAGCACGTCGCGTCCGCGCGCCCGGACCGAATCCGCACGGCCTTGGCCGACGGGGACCTGGCTCGCTGGGCGGCTTCGGTGGGCCCGCACCCGGACGTCGCGACGCTGGCCGCGACGCGGTCGCTGGCCCCGGCACTGGTCGCCGGGGCGGACCCGCTGGGCTGGGGTGAGTGGGCCGGGACGTGCGCGGGCGCGCTGGTCGCGGCGTTGCACTCGCGATATCCGCCGGACCTCGGGACGTGGCCGGAGCTGGTCGCGGAGATCATGCGCCTGCGCGGCCGGCCCCTCCTCCCTCCCCCGGCGTCGGAGGCGGCGATCCGCTCGGCGGAGCTGCGGCTGGGGGTGGAGCTGCCGGAGGACCACCGCGAGTTCCTCCGCACGTGTGATGGCCTGCCCCCGGACGTGGTCTTCCCGCGCCTGCTGGGGACGGCGGACCTGCGCGCGGAGGACGGGGTGGTGGTCCTGGCGGAACCGGCAGTGCTGCTGCTGTCGGCGGGGCACATCATCGAAGTCGACCCGGTCCTGGGCACGACCGTCCACGCGTCCTTCCGGGCCGCGCTCGTCCGCCACGCCGCCCTGCTCGCCCAGGCAGGCTAGGTTGGGCCCGGTGACCATCCTCACCGTGGAGAAGATCACCCCCGAGAACGTCGCCGCCGCGTGCCAGCTGGCCGTCCAGCCGCACCAGAAGAAGTTCGTCGCCCCCGTCGCGGTCTCGCTCGCCGAGGCGTACGCCCAGCCGGAGATCGCCTGGCCGCGGGTGATCGCCGCCGACGGCGAACCCGTCGCTTTCGTGATGGGCCGCTTCGACCCGGGGGCCGAGCTCGACTTCTTCCGCTGCGCGATCTGGCGGCTCAACGTCGGCGCCTGCGTCCAGGGCCGCGGCTACGGCAAGTTCGCCGTCGAAACCGTCCTCGACGAGGCCCGGACACGGGGCAACACCCTCGCGACCGTGCTGTGGCTCCCGGGCGACGACGGCCCGGAACGGTTCTACCTCAAGCTGGGCTTCCGGCCCACGGGCCAGACCCACCACGGCGAGGTCGTCGGGCGGATCGAGCTCTAGACCTGGCCGCGCTTCTTGCGCTCGGTGTACTCGCGCATGCGCTTCGGGTAGCCGACCCGCGCGACCTCGTAGACCGGGATCGACCGGCGCTGCCCGAACTGCTGGGCCGCTTCGAGGCTGCCGATGCGGCGGCGGGTCCACTCGCCGTCGTGGGCGATCAACACCACAGTGGTCTCCGTGACGTTCGTCCGGGGCTCCACATAGGCCTCGACGCCGCGGCGGGCGCTCGCCCACTCGTCGAGGTGGCGGGTGTCCTCGGAGCTGGCTTTCCGCAGCGTACCGGCCCGCTGACCACCCTTGGCCCGCCTGCGCAGCGAGTCGAAGAGCCCCACCACGACCACCTTCCCTCCCGAGACCTACGCCACTCATTATCCCGATGTCCGCGTGTGGTCGGTGTCGCACACCCGGCTAGGTCGCAGTCCCGTTCGGCGTAGTGACAAGATGGCGGATGTCGCGCGCGCGGTTATACCGGGCGCGTGCGGCGACAGAGCATCACCCCACCGCTTGCCGAGGAGTTATTGAAGTGACCGACACCTCCGCCGACCTTGTGATCCTGGGAGGCGGATCGGGCGGCTACGCCGCGGCTTTCCGCGCGGCCGAGCTGGGCCTTTCCGTCACGCTGATCGAGAAGGACAAGCTGGGCGGGACGTGCCTCCACCGGGGCTGCATCCCGACCAAGGCCCTGCTGCACGCCGCCGAGGTCGCCGACGAGACCCGGGAAGCCGAGGCGGTCGGCGTCAAGGCCGCCTTCGAGGGCATCGACATCGCCGGGGTCAACAAGTACAAGGACGGGATCGTCGCCCGCCTGTACAAGGGCCTGCAGGGCCTGGCCAAGGCGCACAAGGTGAACCTCGTCGAGGGCAGCGGCACGTTCGTCGGCGGCACGACCGTCGAGGTGGACGGCACCCGCTACACCGGCAAGAACGTCATCCTCGCCACCGGCTCGTACTCGCGCACGCTGCCCGGCCTGGAGCTCGGCGGCCGCATCATCGCCAGCGAGCAGGCCCTCGCCCTCGACTACGTCCCCAAGAAGGTCGTGGTGCTGGGCGGCGGCGTCATCGGCGTCGAGTTCGCCAGCGTCTGGGCCTCCTTCGGCGTGGACGTCACCATCGTCGAGGCGCTGCCGCGGCTGGTCCCGAACGAGGACGAGTTCGCGTCCAAGCAGCTCGAGCGCGCCTTCCGCCGCCGCAAGATCGCCTTCAAGACCGGCGTGAAGTTCACCGGCGCGAAGCAGGACGACAACGGCGTGAGCGTCTCGCTGGAGTCCGGCGAGACCATCGACGCCGACCTGCTGCTGGTCGCCGTCGGCCGCGGGCCGAACTCGGCGGGCCACGGCTACGAGGAGGCCGGCGTCAAGATCGAGCGCGGCTTCGTCCTCACCGACGACCGCCTGCGCACCAACCTGCCGAACGTCTACGCCGTCGGCGACATCGTCCCGGGCCTGCAGCTCGCGCACCGCGGCTTCCAGCAGGGCATCTTCGTCGCCGAGGAGATCGCCGGGCTGAACCCGCGCGTCATCGACGAGAGCGGCATCCCGCGCGTCACCTACTCGCACCCGGAGGTCGCGTCGGTCGGGCTGACCGAGTCGCAGGCCAAGGACAAGTACGGCTCGGACGTCACGACGTTCACCTACGACCTCGGCGGCAACGGCAAGAGCCAGATCCTCAAGACCTCCGGCGGGGTCAAGCTGGTCAAGGCCCCGGACGGCCCGGTCGTGGGCGTCCACATGGTCGGCGACCGCGTCGGCGAGCTGATCGGCGAGGCGCAGCTGATCTACAGCTGGGAGGCCTTCCCCGAGGACGTCGCGCCCCTCATCCACGCCCACCCGACCCAGACCGAGGCCCTCGGTGAAGCGTTCCTCGCCCTCGCGGGGAAGCCGCTGCACGTGCACAGCTGACGTCCTGACCGCAGAATCCAGACACCGCAGAATCTTGAAAAGGGAGTCAGCGAACGATGGCCTACTCCGTCACACTGCCGGAAGCTCGGGGAGAGCGTCACCGAAGGCACCGTCACCCGGTGGCTTAAGCAGGAGGGCGACACCGTCGAGGTCGACGAGCCGTTGCTCGAGATCTCGACCGACAAGGTCGACACCGAGGTGCCCTCCCCGGTGGCGGGCACGGTCGTGAAGATCAGCGCCCAGGAGGACGAGACCGTCGAGGTCGGCGGCGAGCTCGCCGTGATCGACGACGGCACCGGCGGCGTGCCGGAGTCCTCCGCCTCCGCCGCCCCGGCGCAGGAAGAGCAGCAGCCCGAGCCGCAGCAGGAGTCCGCTCCGGAGCCGCAGGCCCAGGACAGCGCGCCGAGCAAGCCGGACACCGCGCCGGCCGCCGGTGGTGAGGGCACCGAGGTGAAGCTGCCCGAGCTGGGCGAGAGCGTCACCGAGGGCACCGTCACGCGGTGGCTGAAGGCGGTCGGCGACTCGGTCGAGGTCGACGAGCCGCTGCTCGAGATCTCCACCGACAAGGTCGACACCGAGGTGCCGTCGCCGGTGGCGGGCACCGTGCTGGAGATCCGCGCGGGCGAGGACGAGACCGTCGAGGTCGGCGGCGTCCTGGCCGTGATCGGTGACGCGAACGCGGCACCGAAGGCCGAGGCGAAGCCGGAGCCCAAGCCCGAGCCGAAGCCGGAACCCAAGCCGGAGCCGAAGCCTGAGCCGGTCCAGCAGGCCAAGCCCGAGCCCAAGCCGGAACCGAAGCCCGAGCCGCAGGCCGCCCCGGCCTCGGCCGCGACGCAGGCGGCCCCGGCCGCCGCGGCGAAGGACGGCTCGGCGGACGGCCCGTACGTCACGCCGCTGGTCCGCAAGCTGGCGTCCGAGCACGGCATCGACCTCGCGTCGCTGACCGGCAGCGGCGTCGGCGGCCGGATCCGCAAGCAGGACGTCCTGGCCGCGGCCGAGGAGAAGCAGAAGCAGCAGGCCCCGGCGCCCGCCGCCGCCCCGGCCGCCGCGGCCGCCCCGTCGGCGCCCGCCGCGCGTCCGGCCGCGCCGGTGTCGCCGGAACTGGCCGCGCTGCGCGGCACGGTCCAGAAGGCCAGCCGGATCCGCCAGATCACGGCCACCAAGACCCGCGAGTCGCTGCAGATCGCCGCGCAGCTCACGCAGGTCCAGGAGGTCGACGTCACGAAGATCGCCAAGCTGCGCTCGCGGGCGAAGGCGGCCTTCAAGGAGCGCGAGGGCGTCAACCTGACGTTCCTGCCGTTCTTCGCGAAGGCCACGGTCGAGGCGCTCAAGCAGCACCCGAACGTCAACGCGTCCTACAACGAGGACACGAAGGAGATCACCTACCACGGCGCCGTGCACCTGGGCATCGCGGTGGACACCGAGCGCGGGCTGCTCTCGGTCGTGATCCACGACGCGGGCGAGCTGAGCCTGGCCGGGCTCGCGCACCGCATCGCCGACCTGGCGGGCCGCGCGCGGTCGGGCCAGATCAAGCCGGACGAGCTGTCGGGCGGCACGTTCTCGATCACGAACATCGGCAGCGTCGGCGCGCTGTTCGACACGCCGATCATCGTGCAGCCGCAGTCGGGCATCCTCGGCACCGGCGCGGTCGTCAAGCGCCCGGTGGTCATCGCGGACGCCGACGGCAATGACACGATCGCCATCCGGTCGATGGCGTACCTGCCGCTGACCTACGACCACCGCCTGGTGGACGGGGCCGACGCGGGCCGCTTCCTGATGACGATCAAGCAGCGCCTGGAAGAGGGCAACTTCGAGGGCGAACTCGGCCTCTGAAGTCTCCGCTGACGAAGGCCGCCACGGTTTTTCCGTGGCGGCCTTCGCCGTGTCCGGGAGTGCGTTCGCGCAGCGGATGCGCAACGATCGAAGCATGCGAGTACTCATCGCCGGAGCGAGCGGCTTGATCGGGTCGGCGCTGGGCGAGCGCCTGCTGCGCGACGGGCACGAAGTCCGCCGCCTGGTGCGGCGGGAAGCGCGCGGCGGCGGGGAATTCCGCTGGGACCCGCCGTCCGGCACCATCGCCGACGGTGCCTTCGAAGGCGTGGACGCCGTCGTGAACCTGGGCGGCAAGCCGTTGTTCCCCGGCCGCTGGAGCGCGATGCGCAAGCAGGAGCTCACCGACAGCCGGGTCGAGCCGACCGAGGTGCTCGCCGAAGCCGTCGCCGAACACGGCGTCGGGGTGCTCGTCAACGCTTCCGCCGTCGGGTACTACGGGAACGCCGGATCGTCCATTGTGGATGAGTCGGCGCCGCGCGGGCGCGGGTTCCTCGCCGAACTCTGCGAAGCGTGGGAAGGGGCGACGTCGGCGGCCGGCGAGGCGCGGGTCGTGCGCATCCGGACCGGGCTGGTGCTGTCGGCGAAGGGCGGCCTGTACGGCACGCTGCGCCCGCTCTTCCAGCTGTGCCTGGGCGGGCGGCTCGGCGACGGCCGCCAGTTCATGCCGTGGATCGCCCTCGAGGACGAGGTCGGCGCGATCGCGCACGTCCTGACGCACGACGACCTGGCGGGCCCGGTGAACCTCACCGGCCCGGCGCCGGTGACGAACGCCGAGTTCACCCGCGCGGTCGGCCGGGCGCTGCACCGGCCGGCGCCGTGGTGGGTGCCCGGGATCGCGCTCAAGACCGTGCTCGGCCAGGCCGGCGAGGAGATGGCGTTGTTCGGGCAGCGGGCCGTCCCGGCGGCGCTCGAGCGGTCCGGGTACGAGTTCCGCCACCGGACCCTGGACAGCGCGCTCGCCGCGGCATGACCGTCCCGCTCAAGCGCTGGCTCGTCGTCGGGTTCGCGCTGGCGGCGGCGTTCGTCGCGCTCGGCCTCGGCGTCGCGCGGCACCCGCTGACGCTCGATTCCCAGGTCGCCAGCGCCCTCCACGGCGTCTACACGCAGCCGCTCGGGAAGGCGGCCGAGATCGGCAGCGACGTCCTCGGCCCGGTCCTCCCCTGGATCCTCGGCGTGGCACTGGTCGCCTTGGCGCTGCGGCAGCGGCAGCACACGGGGTTGTGCGTGCGGCTGGCCGTCGTGCTGGTGCTGTGCCGGCTGACCAGCCTGGCGTTCAAGCCGCTCTTCCTGCGGGAGCGCCCGCGCGACTACCCGGACCTGAGCTACCCGAGCGGGCACGTGACGTCGGTGGCGAGCACGGGGTTCGTGCTGGTGCTGCTGTGCGCGTGGCTGTGGCCGCGGCTCGTCAAGCGCGTCGCGCTGGCCTCGGCGGTTGCCGTGGTGCTGTCGGCGCTGTGCCGGGTCCTGCTCGGCGTGCACTGGGTGTCGGACACGATCGGCGCAGTGCTGGCCGTGACGGGTGTCGGGCTGCTCTCAGCGTGCGCCTTGCGGCTGCTTCCCCCGGGTGACGGGCGTAGCCTCGACGGGTGAGTCCTTCCCGCACTTCCTGCCGCGCCAGCACCGAGCCCGTCGACGTCCGCGAACTCGGCACGATCGACTACACCGAAGCCTGGGAGCTCCAGCGGAGCCACCTCACCGCCCGCGCCGACGGCACCGCGCCGGACACGATGCTCCTGCTGCAGCACCCGTCGGTGTACACCGCGGGCAAGCGCACGGAGCCGGCCGACCGGCCCACGGACGGCACCCCGGTGATCGACGTCGACCGCGGCGGCAAGATCACCTGGCACGGTCCCGGCCAGCTGGTCGGCTACCCGATCATCAAGCTCGGCGACCCGATCGACGTCGTCCACTACGTGCGGCGGCTCGAGGAGGCGCTGATCCACGTGTGCGACCAGCTGGGCGTGCACAGCGGCCGGGTCGAGGGCCGCAGCGGCGTCTGGATCCCGGCCGACGACCGCGGCATCGAGCGCAAGATCGCGGCGATCGGCATCCGCGTCCAGCGCGGCGTGACGATGCACGGCTTCGAGCTCAACTGCAACGCGGACCTGAAGGCGTTCGACAGCATCGTGCCGTGCGGCATCCGCGACGCGGGCGTGACGTCGCTGTCGTACGAGCTGCAGCGCGACGTCAGCGTGGAGGCGGTGCTGCCGCTGGCCCGCGACGCGGTCCTGGCGGCGCTGGAAGGCGACCTGCCGGTGAGCGAGGACCGCTGGCTGCCTCGCCCCGAGGCCCCGAAGGCGCCGGGCGTCACCTTCGCCCTGCAGAACTGACCAAGCGCCCCAAGGTGGCCTTGGTTGCGTCTGACGCACCCAAGGTGGCCTTCGGTGCGTCGGACGCACCGAAGGCCACCTTGGGGCGCTAGTCCAGCTGCGGGGCGACCTCGGCCGCGATCAGCTCGAGCTGGTCGAGGTCCGACAGGTCCAGCAGCTGCAGGTAGAGCCGGGTGATCCCGGTCTTCTCCCGCCACTGCCCGATCCGGTCGACGACCTCGGCGGGCGTCCCGGCCAGGCCGTTCGCGCGCAGCTCGGTGAGGTCCCGGCCGATCGCCGAAGCCCGCTGCCCGACCTCCGCGTCGGAGCGTCCCACGGCGATGGTCAGCGCCACCGACCGCAGGATCTCCTTGGGGTCGCGGCCGATCTCCCGCGCCGCCGCCTCGACGCGAGCGAACTGCGCCGCCGACGTCTCGGGGTCGGCGAAGGGCAGGTTGAACTCGTCGGCGAACCGCGCGGCCAGCTCCGGGGTGCGCTTCTTGCCGCTCCCGCCGATGATCACCGGCGGCGCGGGCTGCTGCGCCGGCTTCGGCAGCGCGGGCGAGTCCGTCAGCGTGTAGTACCGCCCGGCGAAGGAGTACGTCGAGCCCGGCGGCGTCTTCCACAGGCCGGTGACGATCTCGAGCTGCTCGGCGTAGCGGTCGAAGCGCTCCTTCAGCGGCGGCAGCGTCAGGCCGTACGCCGCGTGTTCGGCGTCGTACCAGCCGGCGCCGAGCCCGAACTCGACGCGACCGCCGGACATCTGGTCGACCTGCGCGACCGAGATGGCCAGCGGACCCGGGTGCCGGAACGTCGCCGCCGTGACGAGCGTGCCGAGCCGGATCCGGTTGGTCTCCCGGGCCAGGCCGGCCAGGGTGATCCAGGCGTCGGTCGGGCCGGGCAGGCCGTCGGCCGAACCCATCTTCAGGTAGTGGTCGCTGCGGAAGAAGGCGTCGTACCCGGCGGCTTCGGTCGCCTCGGCGACGCGCAGCAGGTCGTCGTAGCTGGCCCCTTGCTGGGGCTCGGTGAAGATCCTCAAGTCCACGAAGATCAGCCTATAGAGACGTCGGGCTCCGTGCGCCGCAGGCGGACCAGCATGCGGACGATGACGTCCTCGATCTCGGCGCCGACCTTCTTCGGGTCGGGCGAACTGGCGATTTCGGTCGCCGCGCTCGACAGGGCGCCGAACAGCAGCCGCGCGGTGACCTCGACCGGCACCGGCTCGACCTCGCCCGCGTCGATCAGGGACTGCAGACCGGAGCGCACGAGCCCGAAGCTGCACCGCTCCTCGGCTTCGCGCCAGCGTTCCCAGCCCATCACGACCGGCGCCTCGTGGATGGCGATCCGCTGGTAGGCGGGGTCGAGGCAGGCGCGGATGAACGCGTTGAGCCCGCCGAGCGCGCGTTCCCACGGCGTGCCGTCGCCGTTCACGATCTTGTCGAGCCGGTCGTAGACGAGGCTTTCGACCTGGTCGAACGCGGCCTCGAAGAGGGCCTGCTTGCCGCTGAAGTGGTGGTAGAGCGCACCCTTCGTCACGCGTGCGCGCTTGGCGATCTCGTCGAGCGACGTGCCCGCGTAGCCCCGTTTCGTGAACAGTTCCACCGCGCTGTCGACCAGCGCCGACCGCGTCGACTCGGAGTAGTCGAGTCGTCTGGACCTCATTGTCGCCACCTTCACAACCTTACGCCCGGAGGATCTCTCCATACTCATGGTATGTTCGCCGTGTCAGGTCCGTACCGGGAGTATGCCGCAGACCCGCGGTATGACCCGGGCCACGGAAGGGGAGCCACACGATGAGCTGGACCGACTTCTACCGACGTCAAGAAATCCTCGAAGCCACCGTCCGCCTGGCGGGCCGCAACCCGGCCGAGCCGCTGCCGCTGGAGGAGGTCCCCGGCGCCGAAGAGCACTTCGGCACCGAGGAGAACGTCCTGCTGGCGCTGCAGTACCAGTGGACGAGGACGCTGAGCGGCCGCCTGCGTGCCGAGGTCACCGACCCGGACGACGCCGACGGCCTCGGCGACCACGTCGACGCCGTCACCCGCGCGTGGCGCGCCGCCGTCGAGGAGCACGAGGCCCTGCGCGAGGTGCTCGACCACGCTTACGAGCGGTACGCGTCGCTGCGCCGGATGCACGAGGGTGAGCTGCGGATGCTCGCCGTCACGGCCGGGCTGGCCGACCCGCGCGAACCGGCCGACGAGATCGTCAAGGTGGGCCACGCGCTCGAGGCGCTGCTGCGCACGAGCCGCTCGGAAACACCTCGCCGCCGTCCCGTCATGGGACACCTGCGGCGCCTGCTCGCGCCCAGTGCGTAAACAGGGTTTAGTACACGCATGACGGAGCGCTGGACCGACGCCGACATCCCCGACCAGAGCGGCCGCACGGTGGTCGTCACCGGGGCGAATTCGGGGCTCGGCCTGCGCACCGCCGAGGTGCTCGCGGCCAAGGGGGCCCGCGTGTTCCTCGCCTGCCGCTCCGCCGAACGCGGGGCGAAGGCACTGGACATCATCAAGACGGCCGCCGCGGGCGCCGAACCGGGAGCTCGTCCCACTGGACCTGAGCGAGCTCGCTTCGGTGCGCGCGGCGGCCGCGTCGGTGCGGGAGCGCACCGGCGACGCGCTGGACGTCCTGGTCAACAACGCGGGCGTGATGGCGACCGCCCGCGGCCGCACCGCCGACGGCTTCGAGCTGCAGTTCGGCACCAACTACCTCGGCCACGCGGCGCTGACGTGGCTGCTGATGCCCGCCCTCCGCGGCCGGGTCGTCACGCTGTCGAGCCTGGCCGCGGTCGGCGCCCGGATCCACCTCGACGACCCGAACGGCGAGCACCGCCGCTACCACGCGGCCGCCGCGTACGGGCAGTCGAAGCTCGCGAACCAGGTCTTCACGCTCGAACTCGACCGGCGGCTGCGCGCGTCCGGCGGCGACGTCATCAGCGTCGCGGCCCACCCGGGCTACACGGCGACCGGCCTCGGCAGCGGCATGGCCCGCTCGTACTCGAACACGCTGGTCCGTTCGGCGATCGCGGGCGCCCACCGCATCGGCGAGGCGCTGTTCGCGCAGAACGTCCGCCAGGGAGCCCTGCCGCAGCTGTACGCGGCCACCGCCGACGGCGTCGAGGGCGGCGACTACTTCGCGCCCGGCGGGCTCGGAAACCTGCGCGGACGGCCCGTGAAGGTGCCGCCCCTCGCGGCCGCGCGCAGCGAGTCGCTGGGGTCCGCGTTGTGGGACGTCACGGCCAAGTTGACGGGCGTCACCCCCGACCCCGCGTAGCCCGGACGGGCGTACGGTTGAGGGCGTGAGTGCTGCGCCTGAAGGCCGGAAGCTGCTGCGCCTGGAAGTTCGCAACAGTGAGACGCCGATCGAGAAGAAGCCGTCGTGGATCAAGACGCGGGTGCGGATGGGTCCGGAGTTCACCGAACTCAAGGGTCTGGTGCGTCGCGAGGGTTTGCACACGGTCTGTGAAGAGGCTGGGTGTCCCAACATCTATGAGTGCTGGGAAGACCGTGAGGCCACGTTCCTGATCGGTGGGGACCAGTGCACCCGCCGTTGTGACTTCTGTCAGATCGACACGGGTAAGCCCGCCGCCCTCGACCGCACGGAACCGCGGAAGGTCGCGGAGTCCGTGCAGGCGATGGGGTTGCGGTACTCGACGGTCACCGGCGTGGCCCGGGACGACCTTGAGGACGGCGGCGCCTGGCTCTATGCCGAGACTGTCCGCCAGATCCACGCGCTGAACCCGGGTACCGGCGTTGAACTGCTGATCCCGGACTTCAACGCCGACCCTGCTCAGCTGGCTGAGGTGTTCGGGTCGCGGCCGGAGGTCCTGGCGCACAACGTGGAGACGGTGCCGCGGATCTTCAAGCGGATCCGCCCCGGCTTCCGCTACGCGCGATCGCTGGAAGTCATCACGAAGGCGCGTGAAGCCGGTTTGGTGACGAAGTCCAACCTGATCCTGGGCATGGGTGAGACCCCTGAAGAGGTGGCTCCGGCGATGCAGGATCTGGTCGACGCCGGGTGCGAGATCCTGACGATCACGCAGTACCTGCGTCCCTCGCCGCGGCACCACCCGGTGGACCGGTGGGTGAAGCCGGAGGAGTTCGTCGAGCACTCCCAGGCCGCCGAGGCGATGGGCTTCGCCGGGGTCATGGCCGGGCCGCTGGTGCGCTCGTCCTACCGCGCGGGACGGCTCTACGCCCAGACCAAGGCCCACCGCGGCGAGGTTCTCCCGGAGAACCTGGCCCACCTGGCGGCCGAAGGCCCCGCGGCCCAGGAAGCGGCGTCGCTGCTGGCACGGTGACGCACGTCACCCCACCGACCTTAAAGGATCGGTAAAGTGGCGGCATGGCCCTGGTTTCGGACCTCCTCGGCTGGTTGCAAGGACTCCCGGAACCGGGGCTCGTCGCGGCGACCGGCGGCCTCGTGTTCGCCGAATGCACGATCGGGCTGGGTTTCCTGGCCCCCGGCGAATCCGGGCTCCTCATCGCGGCGACGACGGCGAACACGGTCGCGCGGTTCGCGGCACTGTGGACGGTCGTCACGCTCTGCGCGACGGCGGGTGACGCGCTCGGCTACTTCATCGGCCGCCGCTTCGGTCCCCGCCTGCGCGAGACGAAGCTGATCCGCAAGTACGGCCTCGACGCGTGGGACAAGGCGACGGGCGTCCTCGAACGCCGCGGCACGTGGGCGGTGTTCTTCGCCCGGTTCCTGCCGGTGATCCGCACGCTGACCCCGGCCGCGGCGGGAACGTCGGGCCTGCCGTTCCGCAAGTTCCTCCCGGCCGCCGCGGCGGGCGCGTTCTGCTGGTCCCTGGTCCACATCAGCATCGGCGCGGCGCTGGGCGAAGCGGCGAAACGCATCGAAGGCGCGTTGAACACGGGCGGCCTGGTCGTGGTCGGCGTGCTCGCGGCGGTCGCGGTGTTCTTCTTGCTGCGCTTGAAGAAGCGCAAGGCGCTGGCCGAGCCGGAGCCCGAACCCGAGCCCGAGCGCGTGCCCTGACCCACCCGGAGGTCGCGAATGACTCATTCGGGACCTCGGAGGTCCCGAATGAGTCATTCGCGGCAGCTGCCGGAAAGCCCTCCCGGCGTCAGCGGCGGGCGCGCGCCGCCTTGCCGGTGGCCCAGCCGATCAAGCCGAGCGCCAGCAGCGCCCCACCGGCGACGAACGGCCAGGATCCAGTGCCCGGCGCGGGCGACGGCGCCGGCGTCGCGGCGAGGTCGTACCCGCCGAGCTTGCCCTGTGCCCGGTAGGCCGAACCGGGCAGCTTGTCGCCGTACAGGCGGTGCACCAGCTGCTGGTACGCCGCCACCGTGACGCCGTCGCCCACGCGGCCGCGGGCCGGGTCGTTGAGCGGCAGCACGCGGCCGTCGCGGATCCGGTACCACGCGTTGACCTGCGGTTCGGTGAACACCTCGGCACCACCCGCGCGGGCCGGGTAGGTCAGCTCCTCGGTGCCGGTGGTGAAGTTGGTCGCGGTCCAGCCGGCCGCGTCGCGGGTCACCCACACCGTCGCCTGACGGCCGGTCGAGGCCCGCGTCCGCACCGCGTAGTAGGCGAACGACGCCGGCTTCGCCCCGGGCGTCCCGGCGACGAACGCGGGATCGAGCGAATAGACGCTCACCGGCGCACCGTCCACTTCGGGCACTTGCGAGACGTCGGCGCGCGAGACGCCCGCCCGCCGGTCGAGCTGGCTGAAGAACGCCGAAAGCTGCGCGTCCGCCGACTTGACCGCCGCGACGACCTCATCCGACGGCGACGAAGCCGAAGCCTGGCCCCCGAACCCGAGCGCGAGTGCCGCACCGGCGAGCAGGACGGCGAATCCACGGAAGAGCTTCATGGTCACGCCCCGATCCGGTAGAGGGACTGCGCCCACTGGAACTGTCCATTGCGGACGTAGCTCGAGTGCGCCATCGCGCTGTAGCGCTGGCTGCTCGGCCACGGGTCGCCGTAGTAGACGAGGCCGCTGCTGTCGTAGCCGTAGATCACCTGGGCGTGGCCGCCGCCCGCGGTCCAGTAGATGCCCGTCTCGATCGGGCGGCGGCCGGTGATCTCGCTCTGCACCGACGCGAAGCTGAGCGCGCCGGTCACCGTGCCGGGCCGCAGCCCGAGCGCCTGGTAGCCGCGCTGCACCCAGGTCAGCTCGCCGGCCTGGTTGGGGCACTGCGCACCGGCCGGGTAGCCGCGGGAGTAGTCGCAGAAGGTGTTCTGGCTGACGCTGGTTCCGTAGCCGAGGAACCGCGCGATGGTCAGGCCGCTGGCGGCCCAGCACCACTGGTTCTGCTCCTGCACCAGCTGGCTGATCGGCAGGGTCGTGGCGGCCTCGGGTGCCGCGGTCGCGGGCGGGGAGAGCAGGCCGGTGAGGGCGGCGCACAGCACACCGAGCGCCGTTGCTCGTCTGAAGCGCATTCGTTGCTCCTTGTCGGCAACAGGTGGGGACTTCGTGAGCCTCTCCCGTCGCCGCGCCGGGCAGTAATCCCAGCGGGGATAACACCGGCGTTATGCCGCCTACCGGGCGACCGCGAGCGCGTGGTCCCGGCACCAGCGCGCGAAATGCGGATTCCGTTGCCGCGACGCCGCATACGCCACTTCCGCGCACCGGAACACCTTGTCGGTCGTCGGTGTGCGGGCGTCGTCGTCACGCGTGGCGAACAGCAGGGTCGTCCACAGCGGGTCCCCGGCGAGCGGCAGCGCGACCAGCCCGGGCGGCGGCGCCGAAGCCGCCTGCGCGAGGCAGACGGCGCCCTGGGCGATCAGCGTGCCCGCGGTCCCCGCCTCCGACGTGAAGTGCCGCACGCGCGGGCTGAACCCGGCCGCCGCGCACGCCTGCAGGAACCGCACGCGCACGCAGTTTTCGTGCGGCGGCGGCAGGATCCAGTCGCAGTCCGCCAGGTCGGCGAGGTCGACGACGCCGTCGCGGATCGCCGGGTGCCCCTGCGCGATGCCGACGAAGATCGGCTCGGTGGCGAGCGTCCGCACGGTCAGCCCGGCGAAGTGGTGCGCCTCGGTGCCGTCGAAGTGTTCCAGCAGGGCGACGTCGACCCGCCCGGTCGAGAGGAGCTTCAGCAGCGTCAGCGACGCGGGTTCGGCGTAGGTCTGGACGTCGAGGTCCAGCTCCCCCAGCTCCTCGATGAACCGGCCGATGATGAGCAGCGGCACGTACCCGATCTTCAGCGTTTCCGCGCCGGTTTCGCCGTGCCGCCGCGCGGACGCGACGAGGGCCTGCATGTCGGACAGCAGCGCGTCGGCGCGGGCGAGCACGAACCGGCCGAGCTCGGTCGGCCGGACACCGCTGGGGCCGCGGACGAACAGCTCGCCGCCGAGGATGCGCTCGATCCGCTTGAGCTGCGCGGTGAGCGCGGGCTGGCTGACGCCGAGAACGGTGGCGGCGCGGCTGACACTGCCGCCGTCCGCGACGGCGCGGACGGCCCTGAGATGGCGCAGCTCCAGCTCGGCCACGCCAGCAGGTTAACGCCGTCTTCACGGCCCGCACGACCTGCGAAAGTCGGGCTTACTACATTCGGCGGTATGAGTCTCGCGGATCTTCCCCGGCCGGTCGGGTTCGTCCTCGGCGGGGGCGGCAGCCTCGGCGCCATGCAGGTCGGCATGCTGCGCGCGCTGACCGAGGCCGGCGTGGCCCCGGACGTCGTCGTCGGCACGTCGGTCGGCTCCCTCAACGCGGCCGTGCTGGCCCAGCCCGGCGACGACGCCTTGGCGCGCCTGCACGACATCTGGGCGCACATGACGCGCGACGAGGCGTTCCCCGGCGGCGTGCTGAGCCGGGTCCGGACGCTGACGCAGAGCAAGACGCACCTGTTCCCCAATTCCGGCCTGGCGGGGATCGTCGCCGACCACCTCGGCGCCGAAACGCGGTTCGAGGACCTGGCGCTGCCGCTCGGCGTCGTCACCACCCAGGTCGACACGGCGGAGCCGCTGCTGATCCGGTCCGGGCGACTGCTCGAGCCGTTGCTGGCCAGCTGCGCGATCCCGGGGATCTTCCCGCCGGTGGAGCACGAGGGCCGGTTGCTCTACGACGGCGGGCTCGTCGCGAACGTCCCGATGCGCCAGGCGCTGGCGATGGGCGCGAAGTCGCTGGTGGTGCTCGACTGCGCGTTCCCGGGGAAGCTGCCGGGCGAGCCGCGGACGTTCGCCGAGGTGATGATGTTCACCGCGATGATCAGCATGCGGAACCAGGCCGTGCTGGAAGCGCCGCTGGCCGCGGCGCAGGTGCCGGTGGTGTACCTGCCGGGGCCGGCGCCGGTGCGTGTGAACCCGCTCGATTTCGGGCACACGGAAGCACTGGCGGAGGAGGCGTACACGGCCGCGCGCGAGTTCCTCGAGGGGATCTCGGTGGACGGCGCCGGACTCTACGGAGCACCGGGGCTCGTCGTGACGTGATCCGCGTCACGCCGATGCACCGATCCGACGCCAAGAACGTCATCGCTATCGCGTAGTTTTGTTGACGAATGCCCGCCGATCCCAATTTCCCAAAAAGAGACAATATGCTCCCCAAGAAGATTTTACTTTCGGTGGCCGGAATCCTCGCCGGAGCACTGCTGATTTCCGCTTGCTCGTCCGGTGACGACGGCGGTTCACCCGGTGGAGCGCCCGCGTCCGGGTCCGCGTCGGCGTCGGCGACCCCGGTCGCGGTGTCGTTCGAGCCCGCCGGCGGGACCGGGGTCAACCCGGCGACGCCGGTGGTGGTGAAGGCGGCCAACGGGAAGCTCCTCGACGTCACGGTGACCAACACCGCGAAGGGGAACAAGGTCGCCGGCAAGCTGGCCGACGACGGGGCCAGCTGGACGTCGACCGAGCCGCTGGGTTACGGGGCGACGTACAAGATCGTCGCGCACGCCCAGGGCGCCGACGGGAAGCCGATCGAGCAGGACAACCAGATCACGACGCTGGCGCCGAAGAAGCAGGCGAACGCCAACCTCATCCCGGCCCCGTCCGCGGTGGCGAGCACGGGTGTGGGTGTGGGCCAGCCGATCGTGTTCAGCTTCGGCAAGATCGCCGTGAAGAACAAGGCGGCGGTCGAGAAGGCCCTGACGGTGGAGTCGTCGCCGAAGCAGGAGGGCGGCTGGTACTGGATCGACGACTCGAACGTCCACTACCGGCCGAAGGAGTACTGGAAGGCGGGCACGACGCTGAAGGTGACGGCCAAGATCTACGGCGTCGACTTCGGCAACGGCGTGTTCGGCGCGGAGGACCGTTCGGAGACGTACAAGGTCCACGACTCCTGGATCGCGAAGGCGGACGGGAACACCGAGCAGATGCAGATCTTCCACAACGGCGCGATGGTCAAGTCGATGCCGATCTCGATGGGCAAGGACGCGACGCCGACCCATTTGGGCGCGCACGTCATTTCGGACAAGCAGGCCAATTACACGATGGACTCGTGCACGTACGGCGTCTGCCCGCCCGACCCGAAGGCGTATAGGTCCAACGAGAAGTGGTCGGAGCGCATTTCGAACGACGGCGAGTTCGTCCACGAGAACCCGAACAGCGTGGGACAGCAGGGAAGTTCCAACGTGTCCCACGGCTGCATCAACCTCAACGGGGCGAACGCCCAGTGGTTCTTCCAGAACATGGG
Organism: Amycolatopsis nalaikhensis; assembly: GCF_030264295.1. Lineage (GTDB taxonomy): Bacteria > Actinomycetota > Actinomycetes > Mycobacteriales > Pseudonocardiaceae > Amycolatopsis > Amycolatopsis nalaikhensis. Next base: position 10,664,530 of record NZ_CP127173.1, read on the forward strand.
GTTGGGTGACGTGGTGGAGGTGACCAACTCCGGCGGGCCGCAGCTCCCGGTGTGGGACCTGTACGGCGACTGGTCCAAGTCCTGGGCCGACTGGCAAGCCGGGTCGGCGCTCAAGTAGAGCTGGACGTGGAGGAAGGGCCGGGGCTCGGTGTGCCCCGGCCCTTTTGTTGTGGGCTTTGGGGTTGGAGCACGCGGGTGGGCGGGGCGCTCGCGCCGGGAGGCCGCCGCGGTTGTGCCAGTGCCCGACGCTGGGCGCACTGCCGCGGCCCGCAGGCTCGAGCATGTCGCCACGGCGCTGCGCAGAACCGCATCTCGCCGGGCCTCGCGGGTCTCCCTTGGCACGGCCCAAGATCCGCCGAGATCGGAGCCGAGCCCCACCTCTGCCCGCGTCGCCGGCGCCGACCCGCGATCGATCGCCTGCGTTGCTGCCCCGCAGGTCCGGCACTCAGGTCTTCCGCCCGCGCGGCCGTCGTTCTCCGGGCATAAAGAAAGGGCCTGGGCCGGGAGACTCGCGTCTCGACCGGGCCCAGGCCCTTCCT